>NZ_CP064090.1:0-320000 GCF_022701015.1 Brevibacillus parabrevis
CTGGAGTTTGTTTTGCTGAATGTAGCCTTCCAGCTGCGTTTGCAGCTTTTTCAAGTCCTCTGTTTCTTTGCGGACTGCTTCTTCCAGCTTTTTCTCTTCTTCCGTCTTCTGCTTTTCCGCTTCCTGTGCGCCTTTATGTACGGTTTGCTGCATCATGTTCGGATCGAGTGGAATCGGGCTAGGCTGATCCAAAACGCCCACGCCGCCGTTCAACGCAACGTTAAAGGAGCGAACCATCTGGTCGAACTTCTTGGCATCCATTTCGCTGGAGGCAAACAATACGATAAACAAAGCGAGCAGGAGGGTGAGCAAGTCCGCGTACGGAATCAGCCAAGACTCGTCCATATGCTCTTCGTGCTGAGCATGTCTCTTTGGTCGCTTAGCCATTTACCGCAGCTCCTTCCTCCCTCTTCTCTTCCTTCATTTCTTCTTTCATCTCGCTGCGCTCGTTGTACGGGATGTACACCAGAAGCTTCTGCTCGATGGCAGCCGGAGAAACACCTGCCTGAATGGACAGAAGTCCTTCCACCATGATTTTCTTGATTTCGATTTCTTGCTTGGATTTTCTTTTCAGCTTGGTGGCGAATGGGTGCCACAGCACGTAACCGGTAAAAATACCGAGCAGAGTCGCTACGAACGCAGCCGCGATCGATATACCGAGGGCGTCGATATCGCTCAGGTTACCCAGTGCCGCAATCAGACCAACTACCGCTCCCAATACCCCGAGGGTCGGAGCGTAGCTGCCCGCCTGGCTGAAGACGAGGGCGCCAGCCTGGTGGCGTTCTTCAATCGCGTGAATTTCCTCGTTGAGAACATCGCGGACGAAATCCGGCTCGCCACCGTCGATGATCATCTTCATGCCATTGCGCAGGAACGGGTCTTCGATCTCATCAGACGTGTTTTCCAGAGCAAGCAAGCCTTCACGACGGGCGATAGATGCCCAGTTCATGAATTGACCGATCAGTTCCCTTTTGGCAGGGAGTTTTTGCTCGCTAAAAATCACCTTGAAAAGGGCAGGAATCCTTTTGATTTCCGACATGGGAAATGCATTGAAAAGGGCGGCAATCGTACCTACGATGATAATCATGAACGCTGCTGGATTCAGCAGGGCCGAGGGACTCGCGTGCTTCAAGATCATCCCGACCACTACTGCGACAATACCTAGGACTATACCTATCAAGGTAGACTTTTCCATCGTGACACTCCCTATTACCATAATCGAAATTTATCTATATTATGGTTTCGGTATTTTTCGCCACTTTTGTGAGGGGTAGTTACATAAAATCCGCATCTTTTCGCAAGAAACTAATAGAGAGGACAAAATGATCGTAGATGTGGGCTTTGACCCGTTTAACCGAAGTGCTGCACCAGGCCGATCATGACCAGCAATCCTACGATAAACGAAAAAGTCGCGGAACGGGCATGGCCGTCTCCGTGGCTTTCCGGAATCAGCTCCTTGTACACGATAAACAGCATGGCGCCAGCGGCAAAAGCCAGCCCGTACGGCACCAGCCCTTTGACCACCGCCGTGAGATAATGGCCGCAAATCGCGGAAACGATTTCGACGGCTCCGGTCATCGTCGCAAGCAAAAAAGCTTTGAACCGGCTCACTTTTTGATTGATGAGAAACAGCGCCACCAAAAAGCCTTCGGGCGCATTTTGCAGGCCAATCGCAAACGCGATCAAGCCGCCAAGCTCCGACTGCTCGCTGGAATAACTAACCCCGACGGACAGTCCCTCGGGTATATTGTGCAAAGTAATCGCCATCAAAATCAGCAGAGCCTGGGAGTCCATCGAAATGTTGACCCTCGTATGCTCCAGATCAATATGCGGGATTACGCTTTCCAGGACAGTAAGAAAAAGCGTCCCGGTAAGCACGCCCAGACAGACGATAATGAACGGGGCGTTGGACATCGCCTGGGGAATCAGGCTGAACGTCGCTGCCGCCACCATGATGCCAGCGGTAAAGGCCAGGAGAATATCCCGCCAACGGTGTGTGACCGTACGGAAAAAGAGAATCGGCAAAGCCCCGACTCCCGTTGCCATCGCGGACAGAAAGCTCCCCATTAAAAGCTGCTCCATGCAAGGTTCCTCCACGAGTCGTTTGTTTGTCATCTGTTCTTGTCCACGTTTCGAAGGGGCGTGAGTATCCCTTTTGTTAGCTTATAATAAAATCAGGGGAAACATGTTAAAAATTTCACTTTGTCGCTTCAAAAAAACGCCAGGAGCACTGGCGTTTTTCTCAAAAAAGAATCTTATGTTTCCGAGCGGTACGTTTTGCCCAGCTCGTCTCCCAGCCCGAAGTAATGACGAAAATTGTAGATCAACGGATTCCACGCCGCAGGATCGATATGATTCGTACCGAGCACAATTCGTCTGTCCGCATGCACACGCTTGACCTCTGTTTCCACGATGGCAAAAAAGTCGGCGTAGTCGGGAATGCGGATGTTTTTCACGACCGCCTCCAGCTGGAGCGGGCAATTGCCGACCCGCTTTGGCCGCACAAGCTCCGATTCCAGAGCGAACAGGTCGGCAGCCTGGAACTTGTCCGCTTCGTGGCGAAAGCCCAGCTCCTGTTTGTACGCTGGCACCGGATTGCGGCCCGTCAGCGGGGCTAACGCTTCTACTTGCCGCCACATGGACGCTTCCGGCAAATTGATCACGCACTCTTTCGTGCGGCGCAAATTTTCCAGTCCTTGCGACCCGTATCCAAGCCCGAGAATCACATGATAGCCGAGCGCCCACGAGGAGGAGATGGGACTGATATTCGTCGTCCCGTCCTCGTTTTCGGTAGTTAACAAAACAACAGGTGTACCGTAGTACAAAATTTTTGGCTGGATCGCAACATGGCTCGTCATCGACGAAACCTCCTTCATACGAAAATAAACGCTTTATGCATTCATTTTAGTAGAAGAACATTTCGATGGTTCTCGAAGTATGCTTGCCAGTCTCTTATACTTTGAATCGGCTGATCATATGTTGCAACTCTTCTGCCATGTTCGAGAGCGCAGTCGCGGAAGACGTAATTTCCTCCATCGCGGCGAGCTGCTCTTCTGTAGCCGCCGAGACGTTTTGCGTACCGTCTGCCGCAATCTCGGACACTTCGCTGACCAGCTCGATTGCCTTGATGACTTGTTCGGAGTGCGCGGATACTTCCTGCGCTGCTGCGGACACATCCTGCATCTGATCCGCTACAGACGTGATCGACATCTGGATTTGCCCGAAAGTCTCGCCTGCGTGGTGCACGACGAGAATCCCTTGCTGCACTTCCTTCGTTCCTGATTCCATCGATTCTACTGCCAGCTTTGTATCTGTCTGGATCGTTTTGATCAGTTGCGCGATCTGCTGCGCCGATTGGGACGACTGCTCTGCCAGCTTCCGCACTTCATCGGCAACGACCGCAAAGCCGCGCCCATGCTCTCCTGCCCTGGCAGCCTCGATAGCGGCATTGAGCGCAAGCAAGTTGGTTTGCTCCGCGATGCCTGTAATCACTTCGATAATTTGACCGATGGCTTGCGAATGGCTGCCCAGTCCATCGACTACACCTGCCAATTCGCGAATCGAATCGTGAATGGCGTTCATTTGCAAGACGGCGGCCTGAATGGACTGATTTCCTTCTCCCGCCATTGTCGCAACCTGAATAACCATGTTGGATGCCTGTTGGGCGTTCCCCGCGATATGACGAATGCCCCGGGACATATCGTCGATCGCCCGCGCTCCCTGCTCCACGCTTTTCACCTGGCGATCCGTACCGGCAGCGACTTCCTGCACCGTCACTGCAATCTGCTCTGTCGCCCGGCTTGTTTGCTCAGAGCTTGCCGTCAGCTCCTCCGCCGATGCGGCTACCTGCTCCGATGTGACGCTAACCTGACGGATTACGCCTTTGAGGCTGTCGGTCATCTCGTTGAAGGAATTGGCCAGATCGAGGATTTCGTCGCGGCTTTTGACAACCATTGGCTTCACCAGCAGATTTCCTCCTGCTACTTCCTTCATTTCCGCAACCAGACGCAAAATCGGGCCACGAATGCTTCGCGTCAGCCAGAGGGCGAGAAGCAGACACCCTGCGACCGAGATGGCAAGCGTAATGAGATTATCCCGTTTGAGCGCCTCGTACAGTTCGGCGCTTTCTCTTCCCGCGCGCTCCGTCCCCATTCTGTTGAACTCGATCATCGCATCGATGTACTTCTTGCGCTCGCCGAACAGCTCGCTCGCCTTTTTGCGCACATTGCCCAGCTCGGCCAGCTCCTCCGGCGTCGCCCCGCGCTTGACGTCCATCTTCTTTCCGATCTCCACGTATTCCTTGTTGAAAATCTCGTACTTCTTCATGGTTTCTTTCAAACCATCGAAATTTTTCCGGTCTTCCTCGTTGTAAATCGTTTTTTCGTAACTGGTCAAAAGCCCGTCGATGTATACGAAGTGTTCATCAATTTGCCCAGCGTATTTGTTTTTTTCTGCAATCGTCTCCGCGTTGAGAATCGTCTGATCCAAGCCGTAGATCGTTTCCAGCGTGGAATTGATTTTCAAAATCTCTTCCATGCCCGGCTGCCAGACCGCTTTCATCTCTTCCACTTTGCTGTTCATTTGGCTCGTCTTGTATGTACTCATCGCTCCCATGTATGCGATTACAATGAGAATTAGTGCAAACGCGCTGCCGAGCTTTTTTCCGATCGTCCATCTCATAAAAACACCACTTTTCTTGACGTTGTATGATCTCGTTATGACCCTATTCCCGTTTGAATTTCGGGGTAAACATGTCCGTTCAAATTGTACCCGCTCTGACACAAAAACGGAACGCGAAATTTGGAAAAGAATATTGTCTGAATCGTCTTTTTATTGCCACTATGAAAACACAAGCTCTATATTATAATGGATGAAAAGCAAAAGCTCGTCGGTCAGATTCACAGAGGAGGAGAACTTTATGCAAACATACGAGGTGATTATCGTCGGAGCTGGCTCAATGGGAATGGCGGCCGGGTACTATTTGGCCAAACGCGGGGTCAGCACGCTGATGATTGACGCTTTTGACCCGCCGCACACGATGGGCAGCCACCATGGAGATACCCGCATCATTCGCCACGCTTATGGAGAAGGCAAGCAGTATGTCCCTTTCGCCTTGCGGGCACAGGAGCTTTGGAGAGAGCTTGAGGAAGCTTCCGGGATGAAGCTGTTTTCCCAGACAGGTGTGCTTAGTGCTGGCGCGAAAGACTGCGCTTTTTTACAGGAAGTGCGGGAAAGTGCGGAGCGCTACTCCTTGCCGCTCGAAGTGCTCTCTGCCCGGGAAGTCCGGGAACGGTGGGCCGGGATCAACCTGCCTGACGATTTTTACGCCTGTTTGGAACCTGCTTCCGGATATTTGTACTCGGAAAATTGCATTCGCGCCTACCGCGATCTCGCCGTAGCTTCCGGCGCCGAACTGCTTGTCCACACCAAAGTGACCAGCTTGCAGACGGATCAAGAAGACGTGATCGTGCATACAGACTCGCAGAGCTACCGCGGGAAAAAGTTGCTCGTTTCCGCCGGAGCCTGGAACTCACCCTTGCTGCACTCGCTCGGCTTGTCTGTTCCGCTTGTGCCCACGCGCAAAACCGTGGCCTGGTTCGGAGCGGAAGAGAGCTTGTACAGCTCCGATCGCTTTCCTGCCTTTGTTTTTCAGCTCAGTGATTCTATCTACTACGGCTTCCCCAGCATCGATGGCAGCGGCGTCAAAATTGGCCGCCATGACGGCGGACAAGCTATCGACCCTGACACACTGGAGCGGACATTCGGCAGCTTTTTGTCTGATGAAGGGGATGTCCGGGGGTTTCTGGAGACGTACATGCCGCAAGCGGCGGGGGCGCTGCGCCAAGGCAGGGTCTGCATCTACACGATGACGCCGGACGAGCATTTTGTCATCGATCGTCATCCAGAGCATCCAGGCATCGTCTTTGCCGCAGGCTTTTCCGGTCACGGATTCAAATTCGCCAGCGCTGTAGGGGAGGCGACGAGCCAGCTGCTCCTCGACGGAACTTCCACGCTCGATCTGTCCATCTTTTCGCTCAGCCGCTTTTCTTCCTGACGATCAACAAAAAGCCTCTCGCCATGTTAGCGGCCGGAGGCTTTTTCGTTCACCATTCCCAAAAGAGCGAACCGATGCGAGCTGTAATCCGACTGCTCATCTCCATGGCTTGCTGTTCGAAGCGAACCTGCGGGCGCTTGTTGTCATACGGGAACAAATAGGCAAAGCCCGGGCGCGTCGCTTGCGGCACCAAATAAGCCGACCTGGTAGCGCCATACCTGCGCTGTTCATTCAAAAACTCGATCATCGATTCCGCGTCGCGGATTCCCGCACCGTGTCCATAGTACATCCCTCGGCCGAGATCAACGGCATTTTCTCCCTGCCACTGCGGCTTATCGGGATTGTGGTCGGGATTGGCAAAATACAAAATATCGCCGGGCAAAAAGGTGGTCGTCCTCGTCGTTCGCAAGTCCAAATCCTGGTCATAGCGCCAGTCATAGAGCAGGATGTCTGCAAACATTCGCTCGAAGTCTTCCCGCCGGATCGACTGGAGCACGGCGTGATACAAAATGATGACCATCGCCGTCGCGCACTCTGTCGCGTATTTTCGCCCTTCCTGAAAAATGTTGATAATCCCTTGCGATGGCGGGACGCCCGTCCGCAGACGGAATCCGCCAAGCTCGGTTCGATCCCAGTAGACGGGATTCGCCCGTGAATTTTCAAACGTGGAAAAGGCAATTCCGCTCTCGTACAGCGCGATGGCTGACCGCACCAAATGATCTCTCATCTTCAGCTCGAACTGAAGCAATTCCGGCGACGGGTAGACAAATTCCTCCCCGCTCGCAGCCATCCGCTGCACGACTTCTCTCTGTACCCGGTTCAATCCCCATTCGTCTGCCAAAACGGCAGGGTTGGCCTGTCTGCCGCTGATGATTAACATGGGCAACCTCCTCTACACACACTGTCCTTCGTATGTGTATGCAGTCGCCCATGTCCATGTGTCAGCCTCTTGCCTGCTCCAGCACTCCTGCCGCTTTGGCCGGGACATGCTTGAGCTTGGAAAACAGGTAGCACCCGACGATGACAATGACGCTGCCCAGAAGCTGGAGCAAGCTCATCGTCTCGCCCAGCAACAGAAAAGCGAGGATCGCGGTGAACACCGGATTAAAGTTGAGGAACATGCCTGCCGAGGTCGCCCCGACTTTTTGCACCCCGACATTCCACATGACCATGCTGACGACTGTCGCCAGTACCCCGACGTAAAACAGCGACAGCCAAAAGGTCCAGTCCGTACGCTCGACAGTGAATGTCGTTGCGTTAAAGGGCAGCATCAGCATAACGCCAAATAGCCCCGAATACAGGGTAGACATCATCGGCGAAACGGTTTTCATCGCCCAGCGTCCGCAGACGGAGTAAATCCCCCACATCGCAACGGCAGCGAGCATCCACAAATCGCCTGTGTTGAAATGCAGTTGCGACAAATGGGCAAAGTCGCCTTTGCACAGGACGACGAGCACACCCGCGAAAGAAATCAGCATGGCGACGATTTGCAACGGACGAATTTTTTCTTTCACCAGCAAAAAAGAAAAAATGGCGATCGAAACCGGATTGAGCGTGGACAAAAGCCCGACGTTGGTCGCATCCGTCCGCTCCAGTGCCCAGAACATGAACAAGTTGAACAGAGCTACACCCGTAACGCCCATCAAAATCAAGGGGATAAGCGACTGACGCGAGGGCAGAATCCGCTTTTCGCGAATCCAGACCACTGGCAGCAAACAGGCTACGGCGATCAGCCAGCGCAAGTTGGTCAAGGTCAAGGATGACGCATGTCCCACCAAAAATTTACCGACGACAAAATTGCCTCCCCAAAGGAAGCTGGTACAAAGTAACAATCCGACGTATAAAGGTCTCATGATTCATGCTGCCTCCTGCCTAGCTGTCTAAACCCGCCCTCTATCATACACCTTTCTCGTCAGATTTGGGGGCATCGATCCATTTTTCCATGAAAATCAGCTCGTCAGCGGTAAAGCCCAGCTGTCTGTAAAAAGCTTGCACACCGCTGTTTTCCGGCTCAATCAACAGGTTGATTTTCTCACAGCCTACGTTCGCCAGCCGCCGTTCCAGCTCTTGCATGAGACGGCTGCCCAGTGCCTGTCCCTGATAAGCCGGATCGACTGCCAGGTGATTGACCCAGCCGCGCCGCCCGTCGTAGCTGCCCATTACCGCCCCCGCGAGCTGTCCTGCCTCGTTGATGGCTACCAGAAACAGCTCCGGGTCGCGCTCCAGCTTGTGCCGCAATCCCTCCAGCGAATCCGAGCGGGACAGCGCCAGCCCTGCCCGCTGCCAAAGCTCGACGACCTCTTCATACTGCTCCAATGAAAATGGCTGTAGTTTCATAGCGCGTCACCTTTTTGTATTTTTATAAATTTATATTAATATTTATACGATTATACGCGTGAAAAAGGAGCTTGCCAAGAAGCTCCTCATTCTCCATGCCGTTATACCGCGAACCACGACATGATCAAAGGCATCAATGTAAATGCCCACACGACGGTAATCATCGCCCCGGCTATGACGGCCAAAGTAGCGCTGCTGCCTTCCGTGTCGCCGCGTTCAAACGCTTTGACCATCCCCAGCATGTGCGCTCCCATGCCGTACATCAAGCCAATCGAGACGGGATGGCGCAGCTTCATTCTTTTAATGACCCACGGTGCCAGAAACACTCCGGCAAAGCTCGTCAGCATCCCGAACACGGCTGTCATCGCCGGCATGCCGCCAATCGCTTCCGATACACTGAGCGCAATCGGCAACGTAATCGAGCGGGGAATGACGCTGATCGCTGCCGATTGGCCCAATCCGACCAGCATGGCGGTAGACACGCCCGCGAGAATCGCGATCAGCGAGCCAGTCGCCAAGCTCAGCAAGATCATTCTTCTGTGAGCCATCAAAATCGCCCAGTTCCGGTAGAGCGGCACTGCGAAAGCGACTGTCACCACGCCCATCATCTCGCTAATCCAGGAAGTCGCCTGGCTGTACTCGGCGTAAGGCACGCCTGCCACGAGCAGAAACACAATCATCGCCGCCGGAGCGAGCACGGCTGGTGAAAACAGCAAGCTCGGCCGCTTTTTGTTCAGCCGCTTCGCTGCGTAAAAAAACAGGATGGTCAGCAGGACGCTACACGTTTTCAACAGGATCAAGCTGCTTCACCTCACCACGTTTGAACAACCGCTCAGCAACAACGCCTGTCGAAACCATCACCAGCGCGCATCCGCTGACGACGACGATCAACACGAGCAATCCTTTTCCTCCGAGCAGCCAAGGATACTGCATCATGCCGACGAGCGAAGGAACGAAAAACAAGATCATTTGCGAAAACAAAAGGGTGGCTCCCGCCTCGACCCACTTCAGACGCACCCAGCCATTATGCAGACAAATGAACAAAAGCAAAAGCCCGATCAAGCTGCCGGGCACAGGAATAGGCAAAAACGAAGCGATTCCTTTTCCCACCCAGGTAAATCCAAACAACAGCAAAACTTGCCCAAAGAGCAAGAACCATTTTTTCATCGAGACCACTCCGGTTCCTTCATGTTGGTACCTTCATTCTAAAGCGTCCCGATTCCATTCGTACAATACATATATATCATGATTTCTATTCCATTTGGTTATGGTGATAAATGCTGCTTCACGAAGTCGATAAAAGCCCGTGTCGCATGGGACAAATAGCTGTCTTTCCGATAGATCAAGGCGTATTGCCAATCAATCACGGGCGACGCGATGTTCACTGTATGCAGCTGGCTATTGTTCAGACGCCTCACAATCGAACGGGGCAACAAGGAAATCCCCAGCTGTGTCGCTACCATTTCCCCGACAAAATCCCACAGGGAACTCATATACGCCACTTTCGGTTCAAAGCCGCTCTTCATGCACGCCTGGCGAACCACATCATGAATGGCGTACTCCTCGGTGAACAAAATAAAGTCCTCGTCTTTCAACTGCGCCAAATTCACCTCATCCATCCCCGCCAGCCAATGCTTTTGATGAGCAATCGCGACGACGTCTTCGGACACTAATGGGACAGCGGCAAATTTCTCCGCATCTGTCGGCAAAACAGTCAGTCCAAGATCGACACTTCCCTGCTCCACCTGAACTTCCAGCAGCTTCGCACTGTACTCCTTCATTTCGATATCGATGCCCGGATATTGTTTTTTGAACAGGGCGATGACATTTGGCAGCAAAAAGGAGCCTACCGTCGGCATCATGCCCATTTTTACCCGCCCACGCTCGACATTGCGAATCTCGGCTATGGACGAGGACATTCCTTCCATCAGTTGAAGCACTTTTGTCGCATAGCCGTACACCAGCTCTCCCGCCTCGGTCAGCTCCATTTTCCGCTCCGAGCGATCCAGCAAAACGACGCCAAGCTCCTCCTCCAGCGCCTTCATCATCTTGCTGATAGATGGCTGAGAGACGTGAAGGGCATTGGCTGCTTTTGTAAAATTTCTTTGTTTGGCTACTTCCACAAAGTATTGCAGTTGTCGAATATCCATCCGCTGCCTCCACGCGATCCGTTCGTTCGATCCTTGTTTATGTACAGCTTACCACAGGTGGCGAATCCATGAAAAAAACCAGGACGCGCTTGGCGCCCTGGCTGCTTTGCCTGCTTTATTTTACAGTGACCTGAACCGTCAGCATCTTGCCGCCGTATGTAGCGACAATCGTCGTGCGGCCTGCTGCAAGAGCTGTAAGCTTGCCTCCTGCCACAGTTACCACGCGCTTGTCTGCGCTCATCCATTCCGCTTCAGCCGTTACATTGGCCTTCGTCTTGTCCGAGTAGATGGCAGCCACTTGCACATCCTTGGATTCGTTGACTTTCAGTTGAAGCTGTTTTGCGCTAAGCTCCAGTCGGGAGATAACCGCAGCCTCGACCGGAATCGCGATGGTCTTCCCGCCGTAAGTAGCGGTAATTTTGGCTTTGCCTGATCCGGTAACAGTGACTACACCGTTTTCGACCGTTGCTACCTTCACGTTGTCAGACGCCCACTTCGCTTTGCTTGTGACGTCTGTCTTTTCTTTGTTGCTCATTACAGCCGTGAGTTTGACCGCCTGCGAGAAGCCAGGGCGTGTATACAGCTTTTTCTGATCGGCTTCCAGCGTGGAAACGATGTCTACCTCTACCGGAATGACCACGTTTTTGCCGCCGTATACTACTTTGATTTTCGTTTTGCCGGAGGAGATAGCCGTCACCAGTCCGTTGGCCACTGTCGCGATCTGTGGATCGGCGCTCGTCCATTCTGCCCCTGTCGTTATATTCGCTGTCGACTTGTCCGAATACGTAGCGGTTGCCGCGATTTGCTTGGCAGCTCCCGATTTTAACACAAGCTTTTTCTGGTCGGCAACGAGCTTCGTGATCACTTCTACTTCTGTCGTCACAGTTACGAATTTGCCGCCGTAGCTGGCTTTTACTTTTGCCGTTCCGCTGCCTGTCGCTCGCAAAAGTCCCGCTTCTACCGCCACGATGCTGCTATTGGACGTGGACCACTCCGCTTTGTGCGTCACATCTTCCGTCGTCTTGTCCGCATACTGCGCGATCACGCTCAACTGCTGTATACCGTCTTTTTTCAACCGGACCGTCTTGTCCTTGATCGTCAGCTTCGACAGTTTCTTGGTCTGATTGGCTGTTGTCTCTGCTTTTGCCATCTCAGTTACAGGACTGATGCCGGAAAGAATCGTTCCGACTGTCAGGGCAAACGTCAGCAAAACCTTTTGCCAGCCGCGCATGTACGTGCTTTTCTTCGCCACGGTTTTCTCTCCTTCTTCTCTATATCTATTTTCCACTATTTACTATATCGGCATATTAGAGAGGGTTGATAAATGTTTTTTGGCCAATGTTGCTCTAGTCTTCGCCCCACGTTCCTGCGAGTGGCGCAAAGTGCTGCATCGCCAGAGCACCTGCTCCCATGACGATCGCCGTTCCTCTCAGTTCGGATGGAATCACCCGGAATTTCCCGCGAAATGGCTCCCAGATGACTTGGTCGCTATGCTCCTCGACCAGCTCGACAATCTCGCGGTAATTTTCCACCAGGTCGCCGCTGAGAATGACCGTATCGGGATTGTACATGCAGACGATATTGTTGATCGTGATCCCGATGTACAGCGCTGTGCGGGAAACGATCTCCTTCGCCCAGCGCTCCCCGTCTCTCGCAGCGGCAAATACCTCACGGACGTCTGCCACTTCCTTGACCCGCCGCGCTTCGAGAATCAGCGCGTTTTCATCGATATACGTTTGCAGGCAGCCTCGCTTGCCGCACTCGCACAAGTTGCCGTTCGGATCGAGCGTTGTATGTCCCAGTTCGCCCGCACTGTTCGAGCCGCCGCGAAACACTTCGCCGTTGATGATCAAAGAAGAGCCGATGCCTGTCCCGATGCCGATCAGGGCTGTCTTGTTCGAGCCTTTTGCCGATCCGTACAAATATTCGGCGAGGATTTTGACCTTCAAGTCATTGTCAATTACCGTCTTGATGCCCAGCTCTTTTTCGATCAAGCCAGCAAAAGCTACGTCCTTCCAGCCCAACGTAGAGGAAAGCTCGACGACTCCCCGCTCGTAGTTGATCACGCCAGGCACGCCGATGCCTACTCCGATTACTTTTTCCGCTGGTACGCCTTGCTGCTCAATCATCCCGCGAATTTCCTGGCAAATCAGGGCTGCCGTCTCTTCGGGCGTCCCTGCCAACGCCTTGTGTTCTACGCGGTGATGGGCGATGATCGTCTCGCTGAAGTCCATCATGCCGAAGCTGATCCGCTTTTTCTCGATGTCGACCCCAATCGTATAGATCGCGCCTGGCTCAATGTCGAGCATGATCGCCTTCCTGCCGACGCCGGACGATGTCAGCTCCGTCTCCCGAATTACGCCCTCCTCGCACAGCTCGCTGACAAAACGGCCGATCGAGGTCGCGCTCATTCTCGTAATTTTCGTGATCTCGGCCCGGGAGATCGGCCGCTGCTTTTTGATAATATCGAGAATCATCAGCTTGTTGTGCTGCTTGATAACATCCTGGTCCTGTTTCACGATTTTTTTCATCACAGAAACTCCCACCTTGCTTGTATATGAGATGCCGCTGGCTTTTCCTTGATTATTACCCTCACACTACCTGTCAGTCACTACTACGTCAACTGATAAAAAACCACCCGATTTCTCGGATGGTTGTGCGTGTGTCACTTGTTGTTCAGGTCGTACGGCGTCTCCTGATAGACGTAATAGTTCAGCCAGTTGGAGAACATCAGATTGGCATGGGCACGCCAGGTGACGATCGGCTCCTGACTCGGATCATCTCCGGGATAGTAATTGCGCGGAACAGTGATGTCCAGCCCCTTGTTCACATCCCGCTGGTACTCGTCCTGCAACGTGGTAGGATCGTACTCGGAATGACCCGTCACGAAAATTTGTTTGCCGTCCTTCGTCGCGACAGCATACACTCCCGCTTCCCTGGACTCGGACAAAATCTCCAGCTCGGCCACCTTCTCGATGTCCTCCCGGCGGTTTTCCGTATGACGCGAATGAGGAATGTAAAAGTAATTGTCAAAGCCGCGGAACAGCTTCACATTTTTCTTGTTCAATGTATGAGGGAAAATCCCGAACATTTTTTCCGGCAAAGGATGCTTCGGTACGCCAAAGTGGTGATAAAGTCCAGCCTGCGCTCCCCAACAAATATGCAAGGTCGAAGTCACGTTCGTCAGCTTCCAGTCGAGGATGGTCTTCATTTCCTCCCAATACGTCACTTCCGTAAAGTCGAGCTGCTCGACAGGCGCGCCTGTAATCACCATGCCGTCAAAGTATTGGTCCTTGATCTCCTCAAACGTTTTATAAAACATCGACAGATGCTCTTCCGATGTGTTTTTGGATGTATGGCTGGACATGTGCAGCAGAACGATTTCCACCTGTAGGGGAGTATTCCCCAGGAGGCGAAGCAACTGTGTTTCCGTTGTTTCCTTCACGGGCATCAGGTTCAGGATGACGATTCGCAGCGGCCGAATGTCTTGTGTAAACGCACGGCTCTCCTTCATCACAAAAATATTTTCGCGGGCCAGCACTTCCACCGCTGGAAGCTCGTCGGGCAGTTTGATTGGCATAAAGATCCCCCTTTCCATTCTTTGCAAAACAGGTAGAAAAACAATAATCCGACTAATTCGCCAAAAATACTTGGCTTCCTGCTTGAACCAGAAGCGACATGGAAAAATCGCGCGTGGGAAACACAGGAAAGCGGCACATGTAACGAGCTTATATATGTTTTAATATTGTGCAACTTTTTCGTCAAATCATTATACCTTTATTCCAGGAAAAATAGCAGGTCTTTTTCTGCAACGGGATGGAACGAAAAAACCTCCCGCCAAAAAACATGCGAGAGGCTGCTTCGGTTCCGTATGCCCACTTGTCAAATCCAGCCGCGTGCCTCCATCGCTTCCGTAATGCGCAAAAGCGAGATCATGTACGCTCCTGTGCGCAGGTCGACTTTGTACTGGTCCGCCAGCTCCGCCACCGCGCGATAAGCGTTGACCATGGCCGTTTGCAGCTTGTCGTTCACTTCCTGCTCGGACCAGTAGTAATTCATCAAGTTTTGCACCCACTCGAAGTAGGAAACCGTCACACCGCCTGCATTCGCCAAAATATCGGGAATGACCACGACTCCTTTTTCGCGCAAAATCGCATCGGCATCAGGGGTAGTTGGGCCGTTGGCTGCTTCTGCAATCCACTTGGCCCGAATCTGACTCGCATTTGCCGCTGTAATCACATTTTCCAGGGCGGCAGGAATCAAAATGTCCACTTCCAGCTCCAGCAGCTGTTCATTGCTGATCACGGTAGCGCCCGGATAACCCAAAATCGTGGACGCATCTTTGCATTGTCCAACTTTCGGGATGTCCAGTCCTTTTTCGCGGTAGATGCCGCCGCGCGAATCGCTCACGGCGACGATCCGGAAGCCAAGCTCAGTCAACAGCCTTGCCGCGATCCTGCCTGCGTTTCCGTACCCTTGAATGGCTACGGTCGTCTCCTGCGGCTTGCGGCCAGAGTCTTTCAACGCCTCCAAAATCGTGAAGACGCAACCGCGGGCCGTCGCTTCGTTTCTGCCTTTTGACCCGCCCACTGCAAGCGGCTTGCCCGTAATGACGCCCGGCGAATAGGCGCCCTTCAATCGGCTGTATGTATCCATCATCCAGCCCATGATTTGCGGTGTCGTATACACATCCGGCGCAGGGATATCTGTATCCGGTCCGACGATGTCTGCGATTGCTTCCATGAAACCGCGGCTCACTCTCTCCAGCTCGCCTCGGCTCAGTTCGTGCGGATCGCAGATAACGCCGCCTTTTCCGCCTCCATAGGGCAGACCGACCACTCCACATTTGAACGACATCCACATGGAGAGCGCTTTTACTTCATCCATCGTGACGTCAGGATGAAAACGGATGCCCCCTTTGGTTGGCCCCACCGCATCGTTGTGCTGGGAACGGTACCCTTCAAAAACGCGGACGCTGCCATCGTCCATTTTGACGGGAAAATGGACGGCAAGCACTCGCTTGGGTCTTTTCAAGATTTCGACGGCTTCGCGCGGCAAACGAAGCAACGCCGCGGCTGCATCGATTTGCTTCTGAACAATCTCGTATGGATTCAGACTCTCTTTTTCTACTGTCTTTTGCATGCTTGATCCTCCCCACCTATCGTGCATCACCCTGGCACAGAGCTAAAGGATGAATGGAGTCATTATATACGAAAGGACCAAATTCAGACAATTTATTTTTTGTATTTTCACATTATTGTGTTATTTTCGTCAAAAATAAAAAAAGCCCGATGCATGTTCTGCTGCACCGGGCGGCTGCTCCTATTTTTTCAAATACGCTTTCATCAACCTCGTTTTTGTTTCCCACATGTCTTCGCTAATATGCAAACGGTAATGCTCCGGGTTGAGCATCCGCAAATATTCCGGCCAGAACAGCTTGAGCTGTTCGCGATGGTACTCGCGGATTTCTGCAAGCGTCGGCAGTTGATACACCAGCTCTCCGGCGACAAACACCGGGATGAGCAAAGCTTCTGCCCGGTAACGGGTCAATTGCTTGTTCAAATACGGATGGCTTGGATTCAACAACTGGACAGGTGCGCCTTGCGCAATCGTCGTTTCCTCCGGGAAGCACACGTAATCGGCAATCGCCTTGCCCGTGTCGGGGTCGATCAGTCTGTACATATCCTTGATGCCAGGGGTCGTCACTTTCTCCGGATTGCCGGAAATCTTGATCGTCGGCTGGAACACGCCATTGGCGTCCTCGCGCGCCACCAGCTTGTACACACCGCCGAGCGTCGGCTGATCTGCCGCCGTGATCAGCTGTGTACCTACGCCCCAGCTGTCGACTTTGGCTCCTTGCACTTTCAGGTTCATGATCGTATGTTCATCCAGATCGTTGGAGGCGACGATTTTTACATCGGTCAGCCCGGCTTTGTCCAGCATTTCCCGCGTCTTGGTGGACAGGTAAGCGAGGTCTCCGCTGTCCAGACGCACGGCTGTCAGCTTTTTGCCTTCCTGCGCCAGCTTTTTCCCGACCGATATCGCGTGCGGGACGCCGCTTTTCAGCGTATCGTATGTATCCACCAACAGCGTCACCTGGTTCGGCAGAGCGTCGGCAAAGCGCTGGAATGCTTCTTCTTCATCCTCGAAGCTTTGCACCCAGGAGTGAGCGTGTGTTCCTTTTGTCGGGATGCCGAACATTTTTCCCGCGAGCATATTAGAGGTAGCGTCAAATCCGGCCAAATACGCCGCTCTCGTTCCCCACAGGGCAGCGTCTGCTTCCTGTGCCCGTCTCGTACCAAATTCCATCAGCACGTCGTCGCCCGCCACGTTTTTGATCCGGGAAGCTTTCGTCGCGATCAGTGTCTGGTAGTTCATGTAGTTCAACAGGGCGGTTTCAACCAGCTGCGCCTCCATGACGCGTCCTTCCACGCGGATCAGCGGCTCGTTCGGGAAAACCATCGTCCCTTCCTTGACGGAGTACAGCGAACCTTGGAAACGCAAGTTGCGCAATTCCTCCAAAAAGGCCGGGTTGTAGTTTTCTTCCTGTTCACGCAAATAGTCCAGGTCGCTTTCTTCAAAGCGCAAGTTTTTTATATAGTGTACGATTCGCTCCAGACCAGCGGAAACAGCGTAGCCATTTCCAAAAGGCAGCTTGCGGAAAAAAGCTTCAAAGACCACCTTCTGATTGTGCGTTCCGTTTACCCAGTGCGCGTACATCATGTTGATCTGATATTTATCTGTGTGCAATGCCACACCAAATGATTGCATATCGCGTAAGCCTCCTGTCAATTCCTTTCCAACATCATACCAGAACCTTCCCATGGTGCCCATCTGCCTTGGAGCCTAGAAAAAATATGATATAGTATGGAATAATGAAAAGAACCAAACGTGCGACCGGGAGTGGAAAAGAGCATGTCAGACCAAAAAATCGTTTCATTGTGTAAAGGGCTACCGAAAAATTTGAGCTACAACGGCAAAGACTTTCTCTCCGGAATCGGGAAAGACGAAGCCAGCGAGCTGGTTGTCCGCTTTGCAAAAATCGACGAAGACGACGTAGCGAATCACGCCTATCACGGCGGGCCTGATCGCGTCGTGTGCGCGTATCCTTTTGAACATTATGCCCATTGGGAAAAGAAATTCGGCCAACGCTTGACGCAATCGGCCTTCGGCGAGAATTTGACTATGTCCAACATGACAGAAGAACAGGTGTGCATCGGAGATATTTATCAAATCGGAGACACCATCCTGCAAGTGTCGCAGGGCAGATACCCTTGTGCCACCATCAACAAGCGCAACAACAACAATCTTTTGCTCAAGGCAGTCGTGGAGACGGGCTACACGGGCTACTTCTTCCGCGTTTTGCAGGAAGGCACGATCAAACCGGACTCAGCCATTACTCTGTTGACTCCCCATCCCAAGCAAGTGACTGTCGCCTCCATTCATCATTTGTACTTCCACAACCAGTCGCTCTCGGAAGAAACGATTTCTACCATGCTAGAAATCGAGGAGCTGTCTTTGCCGTGGAAAAAGAAGCTCATAGAAAAACAACAGCAATTAGCGAAAGGAACTGTCCATGCGAATTAACAAGTTCATCAGTGAAACGGGCATCTGTTCGCGGCGGGAGGCCGACAAGCTGATCGATGCCAAACGAGTGACAATCAACGGCCTCGTTGCCGAGCTGGGGAGCACCGTCTCGCCTGGCGACGATGTGCGCATCGATGGCAATCCGCTCGGCGCGAAGAAAAAGCACGTCTACATCGCCCTGAACAAGCCTGTCGGCATCACGTGCACTACAGAGCTGCACGTCAAAGGAAACATCGTCGATTTCGTCAACCACCCGGAGCGCATTTTTCCCATTGGCAGACTGGACAAAGACTCGCAGGGACTCATCCTGCTTACCAATGACGGCGACATCGTCAACAAAATTTTGCGTGCGGAAAACAACCACGAAAAAGAATACATCGTCACTGTCGACAAGCCTGTGACCGCCACATTTTTGCATGGAATGGCAAACGGCGTGCGCATACTCGGCACGGTCACCAAGCCTTGCAAAGTCACCAAAGTAAACGAGCGCGTCTTCAATATCGTTCTCACCCAAGGCTTGAACCGACAAATCAGGCGCATGTGCCAGGCATTCGGCTATCAGGTGCGGCAACTGCAACGCGTCCGCATCATGAACATCAGACTGGGCAATTTGAAGATCGGGCAATGGCGCAACTTGACCAGCGAAGAGCTGAAGGAACTGAACAAAAATCTTTCCTGATTGCTGTTTGCCGAACGGCGAAAAAACCAAAAACAGACTCCGTTGCAGGGGTCTGTTTTTTTCACGCTCTATTCTCCAGCCTGCGCCGTCAGGGAACGAACCTCGCTGACAAACCGCCTGATCCCCTCGCGCAGCTGCTGTTCATTCAGATAGGAAAAGCTGAGGCGAATCCACGAGGCAAGCTCCCTTTGCGGATCGCAAATGATACCGGGCACAAACGTAATCGATTGCTCGATGCATTGGCCGAGCAGCTTTTCCATCGGCGTGGAATCCGGCAGCCTGATCCACAAGTTGAAGCCGCCTGTCGGACTGCTCCATTCCCAGTCTGTTGCGGCCAGCTCCTCCTCCATAATGTCTTTGCGCACTGCCAATGCCGTGCGCAGCTTCAGCAAATGCTGCTGCATCCGCTCCGAGAAGAAATAGTGCAAAAATATTTTTTGGTTCAAGAGCGGCGTCCCGCTGTCCGACAACGCTTTGGCGCTGAGCAAATACGCCATCAGCGAAGGACGGCAGGCGATCGTCCCGATGCCGAGTCCAGGAGCGACATATTTGCTAAAGCTGCGCAAATAGATGACATACCCGGACGTGTCGTAGGCAAACATCGGCAAAGGCGGCTCTTTCCCAAAGTAAAGATCGCGGCACGGATCATCCTCGATCAAGAGACACTGATACATCTCCGCCAGCTCTACCAGCCGCTTGCGCTGTGCAAGTGGAACCGTAAACCCCGTAGGATTGTGGAAAGTCGGATTGAGATAGAACAGACGCGGCTTGTGCGTCCGCATCAGTTGTTCGACCTGCTCCAGATCGTAGCCGTGCTGAGTGATCTCCACCGCCAGAATGTTCGCTCCCTGGCGCAAAAAGACGTCGATGGCCGGACTGTACGTGGGCCGCTCCAGCAAAACTACGTCTCTTGGCTTGACCAGCACACGCGCAATCAAATCAATCGCTTCCTGCGACCCGGACGTGACCATCAGCTCTTGCGGGGTCAAGTAAAAGCGAAACCGTTCTGTGTAATAGCGGCACAAAGCCTCCCGCAGTTCCTCGTCTCCTTGGGTAGTGGAATACGTGCCGAGCACTTTCGGATACAGGTCGAACACTTTTTTCACGTATTCCGAGAAGTACAGATTGGGCAGGAGATTCGGGTCAATCAGCGCTTTGGAAAACTGATAGGTCGCCTGGACCTGGTGAATTTCCGAAAGGTGGCTCCTCTGCACATAAGCAGACACAATCGGGTCATGCAGCGAGGCCGTCGCCAGCATGCCGCCCGGCTGAACGAAATAGCCGGATTTATCTTTGACGTAGACATAGCCTTTTTGCTTGAGCAGCTGATACGCCTTGAAAACCGTCAGGCGGTGCACATCCAGCTTCAGAGCCAGTGCCCGCACAGAAGGGAGCTTTTCGTGTTCCTTCCAGTCTTTGCGTCTGATTCCGTCCAGCACGTAATCGTACACTTGTTCAAACAGCTTGTCGGCGTGCACGCTTGACAAACCTTCTCTTTTCATCCCGGCCAGCCCCCTCCCCTGCAATTGTAACGTCACTTTTCTTCAACTGTTCTATTCGATTTCATCTGTTCTATTCCTCTCCCTTTATGATGGGGAAAAGGAGGAATCACCATATGGTACTCGTCAATTATATCGTGATGTGCTTGATCTTCGGGACGACATTTTTAGCCATCAAAGTAGGGGTAGATGCCGGAGCGCCACCCTTTTTCTCGGCAGGCATCCGCTTTTTTCTCGCGGGACTGATCTTGTTTGCCTTCATGGTCTGGAAAAAGCAGGCCCGCGTCTCCCTTTTGTTGCGAAAAGAAATGCTGCTCACGGGATTGTGCCTGACCTTCGGCACGTTTGCCACCTTATACTGGGCAGAACAGCATATAAGCTCTGGCATCGCGGCAGTCTTGTCCGCTACCGCCCCATTGCTGGTCATGCTTTTGCAAACCCGGCTTTCGCGTCAAAAGCTGTCTGCCATCTCCTGGGCTGGCTGTCTGGCAGGCTTGGCAGGGGTCACGCTGCTGCTGTTGCCCGGTCTGACTTTTTCTTTCAGCGTGCTCTGGATCGCGGGCTGCATCGCCGTCCTGGTTGGACAGCTGTTTTATTCCGCAGGTGCGGTCTACTCCCGGCGCGTCTCCCAACAGTTCAAGGACGTCTCGCCCATTACGTTAAATGCCGCCCAGATGATGTACGGAGGTGTCCTGCTGCTTGTGATCTCTGCTTTTACCGAGCAAGTGCACACAGAGTTTCTGTTTTCGTCCCAGGCTGTGTTCTCGCTGCTTTACCTGATTTTCGTCGGCTCGATGATGGGACATTCGATCTTTTACTGGCTCGTGGCAAAAACCAATCCGCTCTTCCCATCCACTTGGCTGTATATATCGCCGCTGATTGCACTGACGCTTGGTGCCGTTCTTTACCAGGAGCCGCTTCACCTGTCTTCCCTGGCTGGAGGCTTGGCGATCATCGCCGGAATCGTCATGATTAATTTGAACGCGCTAAAGCAGCTTGTCAGCAAAAAAGCGCCGCTGGAACACGCAGAAAGCCCAACAAAGTAGCTTCACGGCCTTTGTTGGGCTTTTTTTTACTTATGCTCGTTCAATTGTTTGGCAAGCTTGATCAGCTCTTCCTTGGAAACCGTCGTGGCCTTGGCGCGAACGCTGTACTCCAGATCGCTCCCGTTTTTTATCCATACGATCCAGTGAAAATCGGGCTGGTTGTCCTCTTTGTACGTCATCAGAGCAGCTTCGTTTTTGCCAAGCATCACTTTTTCTACCCCAGTCGCATTGGAGCCAGTCTTTGCTCCAAGCTCTGCCTGGCGGACTTCGACGGTGATCCCGCCCTTTGCGCCTCTGTAGGCGACATGCACATAGTCAAACTTGTCAGAGGTCGGAATTTCCTTGACGACGTATTCTTTCTTGTTCTTGATCGCTTCTGCCTTCATCGCCGCCACATCGTACTTGTCGCTCGGCTTGTACTCGATTTCCCCTGATTCGAAGCGGAAAGCGCCGTTCAGCTCGGTCGGGAGTGCGAACCGTTTATCCGCGAGTTTTTGTTCCAGCTCCGCAAGCGATGTGTAGGTGATCGCCTTGTAAAAGACATCTACGTTCGGATCGCGCAAGGAAATCTCTTCTACGCTTTTGTCCTTTTTCTCCTGTTTCGGCAGCCAGTAAATCGCGGCTGATGTTCCCGGCTTGAGCTGGTCAAGAATCTCGTTGATGATGTTGCTCCTGCGCTCGGCATCCGCTTCTGCTTGTGCCAATTCATTTTGCATCTCCACAGGAAGTCCTTCTGTCTTCGATGTAATCTCTGTTCCTTTCCCCGTATCCATTTCCATCACGACTTCGCCTTTTTCGTTCTTCAACTGGATGACTTCCATGCCCGCCCATACAGACGAGGCTCCCGCCAACAAGCCAATCGTCAGCAACACCCCGATTTTTTTCTTCACCTTTTTGTCCTCCTCGATTTTTTTCGCTGCGATGGCAGCCATCACTTTCTGTTTCACATCGACTTTCGGGACTGGCTTGGCGGCTAAAAGCTCGTGCAGTTGTTTATACGGATTGTCGCCCATCATTTGCCACCCCTCCCATCGCCGGAAAATAGCGCTTGCATTTTTTCAGCAGACGTTCGAATTGCTTGCGCAAAGCTGCCGGCTTTTTGTCCAGCAAGACAGCTATTTCCTCGTAATCTTTTTCCTCCAGCACCCGCAAATACAGAAGTGTCCGCTCTTCCGCCGTCAGCTTCGACCAAATACGCTCCAACGGCTCTCCCAAATAGTCGTGGTCGATTTTTTCCTCGACAAAATTTCGCCCCTGCTGCTCGCCGCTGTACAAAAAGGGCAGCACGCGAGCCAGCTTTCTGCGCTTGAGGACATTGGCGCAATGGTTAAATGAGATTTTATAAATCCACGCTGAAAAAGACAGCGAGTAAGTGTATTGCTCCAGCCGCTCATAGGCGCGAAACAAAATTTCTTGTACAGCATCTTCCGCATCCTGCCGATGGCCTAGCATGTGATAGCAGTAGGCAAAGATCGGCTGTTGATAATGATCGATAATAACTTCGAATTGCTCCATCGCACCCGCTTTGATCTCCTGGAGCAAATATTCGATTTGCGCTTTCTCCACACTCCTGCCTCCCTTCCCTATGAATAACAATCGGGATCTCTTGTTTGTGACATGAATTTTTTGAGAGTAGAAAAAAAGGGCGCTTCATCCGTCTCGTACTCTCGGATGAAGCGCCCTTTTGCAACTGTGTTTGCTCTTCTCTTGTCGAATCTGTCATTTCTTTCCCGGGAAATCGACAGCGGCTGTCAGCTTCCTAAAAATGCTCGCCGTTGGCATAGTAGCTTTCTTTTTGATAAGGGACAAAAGCCATCTCGACTTCCGGAATGCCGAGCGAGAGAACATGCCGGGTCACAATCCTAGCAAACTGGTCGCGCGTTTCTTGTCCGCGCTCAAACCAGCCAATCTCGATAAACGGAAAAGACTCTACTACTTTCCCGCCAAAAACGCCTGTCGTCTGCAAGCATTCGATTGTAAAATTGTCGGTACCGCATTGGCATAAAGCGGCAAGCTCCTCTGTCAGCAGCTCGCTGATCGTCGCCATTTGCTCGGCTTGTATGCCGCGAACGATGAGATGTGGCATGCTTGAACCTCCTGTTGGTCAAAAAGCGATTTCTTCTATCATACCGTTCGGCAAGGAAAATGAGTAGTCTGTCCCGAGTTTTTACAAAGCGGCAACAAACCTTTTCAAAAACGAAATGAAACGTTTACGATTTGTCCCAAAATGTTAATCAAGGCTCTTTGCACAAAGAATGTTGCTATTGACATCGCTGTTACATTATCGCCACAATAAGATAGGCATCTTGACCATGTCTATAAGAGCATAAACATAAAGCACGCCAATCAGAAAGGTGAGTACAGTACATATGGATTTTTGGAATATTTTCGTAGCCTTCGTGCTCGGGCTTGTCGAAGGCTTGACTGAATTTGCTCCCGTGTCTTCTACCGGGCATATGATTATTGTGGACGATACGTTGCTTCACTCCAAAGAACTGTTTTCTTCGGAAGTAGCGAATACCTTTAAAGTCGTCATCCAGCTCGGCTCGATTTTGGCGGCTGTGATCGTGTTCAAAGACCGTTTTCTCAGTTTGCTCGGATTGAAAAAAATGTCGCCAGATGGCAACGGCCCCGGGCACAAGCTCCGTCTCTCGCAAGTCATTGTGGGACTGCTGCCGGCAGCTGTACTCGGACTGATTTTTGAAGACTATATCGACGAATACCTCTTTTCGATCAATACCGTGCTGATCGGGCTTGTCGCAGGTGCCCTCTTGATGATCGCAGCCGACTGGTTCAGACCGGGACGTCCGAAAGTAACCACTGTTGACCAAATGACGTACAAGCAAGCGTTCTTCATCGGACTGTTTCAATGCATCGCGCTCTGGCCCGGCTTCTCCCGCTCCGGATCGACGATTTCCGGCGGCGTGCTTCTCGGTCTCAGCCACAGAGCCGCATCCGACTTTACTTTCATCATGGCGGTTCCCGTCATGGCTGGCGCCAGCTTTTTGTCGCTGTTGAAGCACTGGCAATACATCACTGCCGACTCCTTGCCATTTTTCATCGTCGGATTCATCAGCGCCTTCTTGTTTGCCTTGCTTGCGATCCGCTTCTTCCTGAAGCTGATCAACCGGATCAAACTCGTGCCGTTTGCCCTGTATCGCATCGCACTGGCTGCTGTCATCTACTTCTTTATTATGTAGAGGTCGCCATCCAAATAAAAAAGCTGCCTTTGGCCGTTGAAGCGCCCCCTGAAAGCTGGACACAACAGGGGGGCTTCCGGCAAGGCAGCTTTTTCTTTTCCTCAAGCTGGCGAACTGTCCAAACGCGCAGCGTTGGCAACCAGCGGCTGCGTTTCCTTTTGACCGTGCTGCAACTGATACATCTGATAATACTTGCCGCGTTTCTCCATCAATTCATCGTGCCTGCCCCGCTCGACAATTCTGCCCCGATCCAGCACAAGAATCTGATCGGCGTTTTTGATCGTGGACAATCGGTGCGCGATGATAAAGGTCGTGCGTCCTTTTTTCAGCACTTCCAGGGCGTTTTGAATGATGCCTTCTGTCTCCGTGTCAATGCTCGCCGTCGCTTCATCCAGGACGAGAATCGCCGGGTCGAACGCCAACGCTCTGGCAAAAGAAATCAGCTGACGCTGCCCCAGCGAGAGCGTGCTCCCTTTTTCAATGACTGGCTCATCAAAACCGCGCGGCAATGTGCGCAGCAGTTGATCTGCTCCGACGTCCCGAAGCGCTTTCTCCACTTTTTCCGCAGTAATATCCGGATCATCGAGACTTACGTTGGAGCGGATTGTCCCGGTAAACAAAAACGGGTCCTGCAACACGATCGCCATATGCTGGCGAATTTGCTGCTTGGGCAAATCGCGGACGTTGCGCCCGTCGATCGAGATCGTTCCGCGGCTGGCGTCATAGAAGCGGAACAGCAAGTTGATGATCGAGCTTTTCCCCGAGCCTGTGTGGCCGACCAGTGCCACCGTTTCGCCCGGCCATGCCTCGAACGAGATGTTTTTCAGCACGTACTGGTCATCCTGGTAGGCAAAGGAGACGTCGTCGAACCGGACGCTGCCCTCATAGCACGGGATTGTGCCTGTATCGACCTCGATCCCTTTCTCATCCAGCAGCTCGAATACCCGCTGTGCCGCAACCAGCGATTGCTCGAAGTTCGCCAGTTGATTCACGATTTGAGTAATCGGCTGGAACAGGCGATTGAGGTAATCGACGAATGCGTAGAGGACGCCGAGCGAAAACAGCGTGCCCACGCCAAGAGACGCTCCGCCGAAGTACCAGATAAACAGCACAAACGCCGCATTGCGCACCAGTTGCACCAGGTTAAAGGAAGCCGTAGCGTTGAGTCGCAACATTTTGTTTTGATACGAAAACAGCTCCTCGTTCAATTCGCCAAATTCTTGCATCGTCTTTTTTTCTCTGCGAAACGCCTGGATGATCGGCATCCCTTGAATCGATTCGTTGATCATGCCGTTAATGTCGCTGATCCTCGCCCGGATCACATGGTTGAAGGCAGAGGCTCGTTTGCGATAATACACAATCCATACGGCCATAATCGGCAAAATCAGCAAACAGACGAGGGCGAGCCTGACATCGAGCAAAAACAGCGCCACGAATATTCCGATCAAGTAAATGCCGCTGGTGAAAAAGGACGCGAGCACGTTGGCAAACAGCTCGCGAATCGCTTCCGTGTCATTCGTCACACGCGCCACGATTTTCCCCGCAGGCAAATTGTCAAAATACGTAATCGGCAGCCGCTGGATATGGGCAAATACATCGACTCGCAGCTTGCGGATGACCAGATTGGCCGATTTTTGCAGCAAGATTTTTTGCCCGTAATGGAACAGACCCGCGACCACCAGCAAACCGAGATAAGCAGCAGCCAAAACAAGCAGACCGCTCGTCTCCGGTCGAAAGAATCCGAACAGCTCCTGATTGCTGAGCGGCAGCACCGGATAGACCGCTTGCCGGGAACCGCTCTGAATCGTCAGCTTTCCATCCGCTATCGTGCGCTGGCCGTCAAAGGCAAGCGGCTGTTCGAGAAAGTAGTAGTCCCGCCCTACTTGCAACACCCGCACTTCCTGCCCTGTGCGCTCTCCTTCTGCCAGGTGATCTTGCCGTGTATACCATTTCTCCCGGTACAAAACGGAATCGGAGCGCTGCTCTGTCTCATACCAAGGAAACTCGATCCCCAAAATATGCGTGTCGATCATTTTTTTCGCCAAAAACGGCCCTGTCAGCTCTGCGCCTACGGCAACTGACAGCATCAAAAGTGCAAGCAAAATCGTCCTTTTAAACAGCAATGCATAGTGCAACAACCTTTTTCCCGTACTCATCCGTTCACCCGCCTTCTGTCAACTGCGCTTCGATTTGCTGCTTCTCAAACTGCTCTTTATACCAACCGCCCCAGGCCAAAAGCTGCTCATGCGTCCCTTCTTCGACGACTTTTCCCTCATCCATGACGAGAATCCAGTCGGCATGGGCAACAGCGGACAGGCGATGCGTGGCAATCAAGGTGGTCTTGCCTGCCCTCTCGCGGCGAATGTTGGCGATCATCTCGGCTTCTGTCTTGCCGTCTACGGCTGACATCGCATCATCGAGAATCAAAATCTCCGGGTCGGTCATCAACGCCCGCGCGATGGACACCCGCTGCTTTTGACCGCCGGACAGTGCCACGCCTTTTTCGCCTACCAGCGTGTCGAGTCCCTCCGGCAAAAACTGAACGTCTTTCGCGAACGCTGCCAGCTTCAGTGCTTCTTGCAGTTGCTCTTCGGTAGCGTCCTGCTTGCCGAACATCACATTTTCCCGCACGGACCTGGAAAACAAGATCTGCTCCTGCGGCACGTAGCCGATCCAGCTTTTGATATTGTCCAGCTCAATCTGCGCCAGCGGAATTTGGTTGATGGTGATTGCGCCTTGCCCCAGCGGAAATTCCCGGAGCAGCTGCCGGAGCAGCGTCGATTTGCCACTTCCGGTTCGCCCGACAATGCCGAGTGTCTGGGAACGATTCAGAGTAAACGAAATGTTCTTCAACTGATCTTGCACCGTTCCCGGATAGCGAAAGCTCACTTGCTCAAAACGAATCGCCTCCGGTTTGGCAAGCCTTGCCGGCTGTTCGTGATCGGTCACATCGGCTTCGTACGCCAATGTCTCGTTCACGCGATCCAGCGAGGCGCTCCCCCGCTGCAAGACGTTGATCAGCTCGCCAATCGCAAACATCGGCCAAATCAACATCCCCAGGTACACGTTGAACGAAACCAGCTCTCCCAGTGTCAGCTCCTGCCGGAAAACGAGATAGCCGCCGTAGATCAGCCCGATCATGTAGCTGATGCCAACCAGTATTTTCACAGTCGGCTCAATCAGCGAGTCGACTTTGGCGACCTCCATATTTTTTTGAAACACTTCCCGCGTTTTGTTCGAAAAGCGCTCCTGATCCGCCGTCTCCTGCACATAGGCCCGAACGACCCTGACGCCCGCGACGGATTCCAGCACCCGGTCATTCAGCTCGCCAAAAGAGTCTTGCGCCTTGGAAAAGCGCTCGTGAATTTTTTTGCCGTACTGATTGATCGCATACGCCATGATCGGCAAGGGCAAAATGGCAGCCAGCGTCAGCTTCCAACTGATAAAAATGCCCATCGTCAAAATAATCACACCCGTGAAGCTGGCCGAATCAACCAAGGTGAGAATGCCGAAGCCCGTCGTCATCGAGACGGCCTTCAGATCGTTCGTCGCCCGCGCCATCAGGTCGCCTGTGCGATTGCGCTGATAAAAAGTCGGGGTCATGCGCAAAAAATGGGTCATCAGCTTGGAACGAAGCGTTCGCTCGGCCAGAAAAGCCCCGCCGAACAGCTTGCAAATCCACACGAAGTTGATGAGGTACGTCACGATAGCAAGAACGATATAAAACAGCAGGATGCTCCACAACCGCTCCCCCGTCAACGTGCCCAGCTGCATTTCGTCGATCGCCACTCCGATAATTTTTGGCGGAATAATTTCCAGGATGCCACCCAAAATCAGCAGCAGAATCGCTGCTGTGTAGCGTTTCCAATGCTCCTTGAAAAACCAGTCCAGCTTTGTTAAAACCGAAAACATCTGCCGCTCTCTCCTCTCGTCTCAACCGGGTTTTCTCCTTTTGGAGGCGAAAAAAGGCATATCGCCACAAGGGGCAACATGCCTTTTTATCCGACCAAAAAGAATCAAATAAAAAAGCGCAGGCTACAAAGACAGTAACCTGCGCCATTTGATGGAGTTAGGGAAAAACTACATAGCTTGCATCAAAGGAGGGGTTACGTCATGTATGCAGTTGTTCATTTGCTTCATTACACTGCGTTTCATGACAGACCCACCTTTCTTAACATTTTTCGATTTCCAATTAATACATTCTGAACTTTATCACCGATTTGCCTGAATTGTCAACAAATATTTTTGGATGGATAAAACCGTCTCCTCCGCAAAAATCATGAAAATGTCAACAACGGGCATTTTTGCTCGCAATCTTTTTTTGGTATGATTACCTTCATGAAGTTTATTCAGGAGGCCATTTATTTTGTTATCTTCCAATCAAAAACGCCGTTTGACTTCCGTACAAATCATCGTGTTTTCCTATGTCGCGCTGATTCTGGTCTCGTCGTTGCTGCTCTGCTTGCCGTTTTTCCATAACCCCGGAATCTCGCTCTCGTACATCGATTCGCTGTTTACGGCTGCGAGCGCCATCAGCGTGACCGGGTTGACCGTGATCACGATTCACGAGGTGTTCAACCAGTGGGGCATTTTGTTTTTGACCTTGCTGTTTCAGGTCGGCGGGATCGGGATCATGACGTTGGGCACGTTTTTCTGGATGCTGCTGGGCAAGCAAATCGGTCTGGAGCAGCGTATCTGGATCGCGACGGACCACAACCGCTCCACGTTGTCCGGGCTTGTCGACCTGATGCGCAACATTCTCGTCATGGCACTGATCATCGAGTTGATCGGCACGATCCTTTTGGGGAGCCACTTTATGATCGCCGGTTATTACACCGATTGGTACGACGCGTTTTACCACGGCTACTTTGCCTCCGTCAGCGCTTTTACCAACGCGGGCTTCGATCTGCACGGCAATTCCCTGCTCGGCTTTACGCACGACTACATCGTTCAGACCATCGTCATGCTGCTGATTATTTGCGGGGCGATCGGCTTCCCGGTACTCGTCGAGCTGCGCACGTATTTTTCTTATCGCCGTGCCAAAGCACGCTTCACCTTTTCCCTGTTTACGAAAATTACTACGCTGACCTTCTTTTCCTTGATTGTCATCGGCGCTGTGCTCATCTACGTTTTTGAACGGCAGCATTTTCTCGCCGACAAATCGTGGGATGAATCGTTGTTCTACTCCTTGTTCCACTCGGTTTCCTCGCGAAGCGGCGGCTTGTCTACTACGGAAATCAGCCTGTTTTCCACGCCGACGCTCATCATGCTGTCTGCGATGATGTTCATCGGTGCCTCGCCGAGCAGCGTGGGCGGCGGGATTCGGACGACGACGTTTTTCGTGCTGATCGCAACCGTTTTCGCAAACATGCGCGGCTACAAGGACGTGAAAGTATTCGGACGGGAACTGGTCGATGAAGACATCATGCGGTCGTTCGTCGTCTTTTTCATCGCCATCGTCCTGGTGTTTATGGCCGTCATCATGCTTGTCTGGCTGGAAGACTTGCCGTTTCAGCACATTTTGTTCGAGGTCTGCTCGGCGTTTGGTACGACCGGGCTGTCTACCGGAATCACGACCCAACTGGGAGCGCCGGGCAAGCTGATTCTGATTATCATCATGATGATCGGGCGGGTCGGCATTATCAACCTGCTGCTGTTCTTAAAGCGCGATGACCGCATCGCACGCTATCACCATCCAAAAGAACGGATCATCATCGGGCAGTAAACAAATCTCGTTTCAACCAGCAAGAGCCTGGCGCGTTTTTTGGCGCACAGGCTCTTCGGCTTTTTCTACTTTTCCCACTGGCTGTTGTACAGGGCAACCCGATACGGATACAGCTCGGCTGTCATCACTTCCTGTTTGACAGCGGGATCGTTTGCCATGACAGAAGCAGCCGCTTCCTCCGATTCAGCCAGAAAAATCGCGATGCCAAATGTCGTCTCGTCCATGTTTTGCGTGCGCCCGGCGAGGATCAGCCGATTTTCTGCGAGCAACTGTTGCAAATAGCGGAAATGCTCTCCGACAATTTCATGCTCTCTGTCCGTCCAGTTCGCAGGCTCCAGCAGCCGGGGCACGAGCTTTAGCTTGTACAAAAACTGTTGCAGTGAATCCATCCTCTCATCCCTTTCCTATTTCTTCTTTATCAGCCACTGCCTTGTTCAGCTTTTGCAGCATGAAGCCGATGCCTTTGCAATCCGCAAGCGGAAAATGGCTCCGCTCTTCGCCAAACACGGCATGCATAATCCCGGTGAACTTTTTCCCGCCGAGCATGACGACCTCGTCCACATCGTCTAGCTGCTTGTCCTGCGCTTGCCGGATCAGCTCGTCAATCGTCACGATCTCCTCGCTCTTCGTTCCGAAAGCCACGTCGTAGTTTTCCGGGACGATATCGCTCGGCAATAAAAAACCGTGCTTGGCCGACAGGATGGCCCATTCCTGAAAAAACGTCCGGGCGTATGCCTGGCTTGCTTTGTGAAACGCGCTTTGGTAGACGTGCTGCGCCTCTGTCGCTTTCGCCTCGGGCAGCACATCCCAGATTTTTTTCGCTCCACAGGCGATGATGCACAACCGTCTCACTGTTGATGTTCTGTCCTTTCCTCCCGCCTGGCGCTCGTCCGCCGTGCAGCGTGCTTTCTTTACTTAGTATAGCAAGAAACCGCCCATGCTGCGGCTGTTGGCTATTGTATCCAAATAAAAAAAAGCTTTGCCAAAACATGCTGGCGAAGCCGTCTGTCTATGAACTTTTTTAAATGGCTTGAACGTCATCTTCCCAGCGCGGGCTTTCCGTTGCCGGATGCGCCATGGGCCAAACAGGCAGTTCCAATACGTGACGATGCTTGCCCGGACCATAGTAATCTTGTTCGGCGCGCGCCAGGCGAAAACCGTGGGCAGACAAAGCGCGAACGGAAGAATGGTTCGTCTCGCTCACCGTAACCAGCACCGTCCGCAGCGTCGGGAAACGCCGCAATGCTTGCAATCTGGCTTCAATCAGACGTTTGCCGATGCCTTGTCCTTGAAAATCTTTGCGAACATTGCTGAACAACAGCCAGCCTGTCGTCTGGTACATGTCGATGCCTGCACAGCTGAAACCGATCAGCTCGCCACCGCTTGTCGCTTTGAAGATCAGCTCGGGAAACAGCTCCATATATTTTTTCAGCTCATGCAAATTCATGCGATCTGGCAATGTCAGGTCGGCCAGCGTAATCATCTCGGCAAAATCTTCTTTTTTGGCGCATTCAATCCGTACTTCCATCCATTCTTCGCCCCCTGTCCAGTTGCCTTCGTCTATTCCACTCTAGCAAACGGATATAAAGCAGGGATGGATAGCGTGTGAATGAAATGTAAATTCGTGTAAGTTGATCGTCTGTGCTGTTTTTTTAAAAGGAGAGGGCATTAGGTCGTTCTTCTCTCCACGAGAATCGGTGCCAGCTCTCTTGACTCTTTTTTGCTCGACGGATGCAAAATTCTTTCGTACAGCATTTCAAAAGCGTAGTTTCCCATCAAGGTACTCGGACTGGAAACCGTCGTGATTTCCAACAGCTCGCCGACAGGCTGGTCGTCGCAGCCTACGATGGCGAGGTCAGACGGGATGCTGATCCCAAGACTGCCAGCCTCTTTCACAATCCCTGCGGCAATATGGTTGCAAGACACCAGCAGGGCAGACGGCGGCTCTTTCATTTGCTGGATATGGCGAGCGACGTCTTTTCCGTCCTGCACGATCAGACAATCTTCAAAAGCCCAGTCAGCCGATGGCTTCACATCTACTGAGCGAAGCATGTCGTGGTAAGCGCGCTTGCGATGAGCGCTGTTGAAGCTGTTTTTTCTGCCGATGCAGTAGCCGATTTTCCGATGCCCTTTGCTGATCAAATACTCCATGCCGATTTGGAAGGTCAAATAGTGGTCGATGTGGACGCTGGACACGCTGGCTGTCTGGTTGGCTTCACACGTGATGATCGGCCCGTATTCGGCGTACTCGTCAAGCAGCTCGCAAGAAGTGGACCGCGAGCACATGATCAGCCCGTCCATTTTCTTGTTTTTCAACAGGCGTAAAATGTTGTGCTCCTGTTCAGGTACATTGTTTGTTTGGCAAACCATCAGATTGTACTGATGACGGGCTGCCTCTGCGGCAATGCCTTCGATGATCGAGCTGTAGTATTGATTGTTGACGAGCGGCAGCGTGACGCCGATCACTTTCGTTTTTCCGGTCGACAAATGGACGGCATTGCTGTTTTGCACATAATTCAATTCCGCGATAATCCGCATGATTTCCGCGCGTTTTTGTTCATTGACGTACGGATGGTTGTTCAAGACGCGCGACACCGTGGAGACCGATACTCCCGCCAGCCTTGCTATTTCTCGAATGTTAGCCACTCCCAATTACCCCTCTGTTCATTCGAACCGTTCTTCTCTCCATCATAACGAGAATCCCCTCCTTTGCACCAGTTGAAAAGCTTGCCGGATCGCTGTGAAAGTGCAGCCAACTTTTCCGGGCAAATTTTTTGCTTGCTCTGAAAAGCGTTCCACACCGTATTCTACTTCCAACGATCTTGAAAGGAGCCATGCCCTCGTGTTTCGCTTCAAATTTGAGTATCTGCTGTTTGTCGCAGGTTTGCTGATTCTTGCCCTCGGCATCAATATGATGACGACCATTACTTCGTTCGGTCTCAGCCCTTATGATTCCCTGTTTATTGCCCTGTTCCAAAACTTCGGAGTGTCGATTGGCTTCTGGATGTTTGTGATCAACTTTACGTTTGTATGCATCGTCTTTTTTATGGATCGGCGTTATATTACGATCGGGGCCGTCGTCGTCATGGTTTTGATTTCTGTCTTCGTAGACATGATCGGCTCGATCGATGCGCTGATGGACGGCATCCGCTCGCTCCCGCCGCTTCTGACCTTGATCCTGGGCAACCTGTGCATCGGCAGCGGCATCGGACTGTATGTGTGCACACAAGTATGCACCGCGCCGCAAGAGGCTTTCGTGCTCGTCGTCTCGCAGCGAATGAAGTGGACGTTCAGACGGACAGAAATCTCGCTCGCCTGCCTGTTTTTGACGCTCAGCTTTTTGCTGGATGGACCGATTTATTACGGAACGATCGTGCTGTCGTTTACCACCGGCTACATCATCCAGGCAGCGATCAATGCCGGAAACAAGCTTCTGTCCTTCGTCAATCGCGGGAAAGAAGGGCAAGTGCAGCAAGGAATGAGTGAGCGAGCCAGCTAGAGAACGACAAAATGACATCAAAAAGCCGTCAGTCAGCTGACGGCTTTTTCGCGCATGTGCAGGGCTGTTCATGTGCAGGTTTGTTTTGCTTTTTAACGCAACCTACTGTCCCATCATGCGAATAAAAATAAGTAGCCAAAACATTAGTTCCTGTATTGCTTGTAGTTATCTTAATCATTTCAATCAATACTTCTTCGAAAGAAAAGTATGTGAAAATTTTCGAGTCAAACGATCCAGCTGACATTGTCATTTTTTATTGTAACAGGATCAAAGCCATACTTTTGGCCAATGAAACTGAGAAAACAAGCCAGAGAGGTATTGCGACTCGTACTGAGACTGAGTCAGCCATTCCTAGAAGTCCATGTACCAGCCACATTTTCATCTGTTTCCGTCCTGCGTTGTAGCACCAATCAATCCCCCTACCATTCAAACTTGAATACTGGCTATTTTCATTCGGTTTCATATTATATTGGAAATGCTTATTTCATGCCATTTCATAATTTCTTAACTTGAATCGGCATGAAATCGGCACGTTAATTTACGCAGATTTTCCGAAATCCCTCGCAGTGTTTACGAGGAATTTTTCACATCAGTCAGACGTCTTCCTGCTCCCTTATGGCAGACAACCGAGAATTTCGAAATCCAATTTTCATGGAAGAGCAAAGCGCAATCGATCACTTGGCAACGCACAGGCGTTCGTTGTCGAGCTGTTGAAAGCGTAGATGTCGATTACATGGACAGATAAAAACCCCGCTTTTACTGTGCGAGGCTTATAACTATGTTACTTTTGGTTTCCAACAAATTTCTCGATGTACTTCCTTCTTTCATCTTTGGTGAAAAACTTGTTCACGATTTCATTCCGCCACTTCTCTTTATACGTTCCAATTTCTTCTATATTAATTTTCAAATAGTCCTCAACCGTAGCCCGCAACCGAAATAGAGTTAGGTGTGAGACAAACGCATTACTCAATCAATTTATCTAGCTGCCTTGTAAGTTCTTCATAACAAGATCTCATATTTGTAATAGATATATGGCTATATCCATAATTGCACATAGTAGTGAAATAGTGTAATCCTTCATCCACTAAAGCATGAAGGAAGGAGTATTTTGGTAACTCAATTTCTAATTGAATTTTGTTCATCTTAACTACAGTAAATAATACCTTATCTTGATCGGTGTTTTCTAACGAAATAATTGCTTGGTAGTGCACAGTTTCTTCTGTTGCTTTTGAGTCTGTCGCCAAAAAATCTTCAATTAAAGAAGCAAAAGAGCTCCAAAGTGATAAGTCATAATAGGTAAAATCAAAAATAACTTCGTCATTGAACTTTATCAGGATTGCTTCCCGGAAAAATTTCTTATTTGGTTTAAAGTATTGCTTCACTGCGAGTTCGTTCCGAATATCTATAAAGGAGTGTTCAATATTTTCTAGGATAACACCTTTATGTACATGGTCAAGATTTAACTCTGAAGCTATTACACTGTTTCCTTTTAATAAATATGTATGAACGCTAAACATTATTTCTCCTCCAATATTATATATAGAATGAAATAGCCCTAGGAGGAAAACTAGGGCTATTTTAATTACTCAAATATTATTCTTCGACTTCATTCCAACCATATGGATAAAGAGTGGTGATACTTCCTCCACTTACTACTAACTTATATAAGTTACCATCGTGGTAACCAACATATCCTTTTGGCTTATAGTTGCCCTGATCAAGTCGCTCCTTCATCCATTGAGAGTTCTCTCTGTAATCAATTACACTTTGAATAATCTTTTCAATATCCCTCATGGAAGTACTGGGATTAAACATTGATAGAGGATCACGATCATAACCATTATAGTCACCCGTCCAATATTCTGGATGGTGTCTTGCAAGTATATGTGTCATTCCATAGTCATCTGGATCGCCGAATTCGAGGTGAATACCATCTGGATACCCTTTTAGTTTGAATACCTTTAGAGTTGTGTCACTTTTTACGTCGCCATCCCATTCTCTATCTCTATCTTCGATCTTATTGGAATAAAGTTCCTCGACTTCTTTTTTTACATAGGATTCTCTTACTTTTTCATAAGCTTCTTCCAATTTGTTTTTATACTTAATGTACATAACACCTGCTCTTACTATGATTAAAACAATTGGAATCAAAGGAGCAGCTCGTAATTCTGCTTCTTGTATTTCGTCTTCCTCTGTTACAGTTTCTTCTTCTGTTAACTCGCCTTGTTGACTCTTCTTTGCTACCTTTGAAACTTCGACTCGTTCCTCTGCATAAGCGGCTGCAGTTGGCGACAGAATTGTTACGATAGCTAAGGATAAAGCTAATACTAAACTATTTGTCTTTTTAAAAAAACTCACAATTTCACCCCTAATATAACTAATGAAAGATATAGGTGAACACCATTTGCATGCATGCTTTTGTAATTATATTAAATAAAGGTATAATTGGCAATATGAGGATATAATTACATAATGATTTTATGATACCATCTGACAATCTGGCCAAGTCCCATAGCTTTACAAGCTCATTCCACTATCTGCTATTATTGAAGCCCATAGACAGGGCATACGTAATCGCCATGAACTTGCTATATATCTTGGCGTAACTGAAGATTTTCTCGATTCGGCCATTAATTGATACAAGGAAAAATACGGTGTTGGTGCTTCACTTGCCCCATACACCATTTGCTTTGAGCCTTTATGAGTTCTGGAATTTTTCGAGTAGCGCTTTCCAGCCATAAGACTGTTTATTGTACGCTCAAAAAGAACGTACGTTCTCAATGAGAAGGATTATTATGGCGACGTTTAGAAAACTACCTAGTGGTAGGTGGCAAGCAAGGGTGTCTCGCGACGGTGATGAATTTAGCATTGGTACATTCAAAACAAAAAAGGAAGGGGAGATCGAGGCAGCAAAAGTGGAGGAGAGGATTTATTGAATATCGCAATATGCTGTTTGATGAGGTGGTAGATAGCTGGAAAGCCCATAAAGTAATGAACTCAAAGACTCAACTTTTAGGCAAATTGAAATAATCATTCGCTTGCACATTAAGCCCGAATTTGAGAACAAACGAATCATGAAGATAAGGCGATCCGATATTAAGAAATGGATTCAAGCGTACGTAGACAAAATTGATGAAAAGGGCAACCCAAAATACTCATTCGGATCATGCCTGAAATACTTATCAGTAATGAAAAGCATATTCCACTATACTGCTCGACTGACTACCTTTTCCTTACTTCGCATGCATCATACAAAACGTTGGTGCAACAACGTTTTGTAACCCCTATCCGATGGAGCCTTCCATCTCAAACTTGATTAGCCACCCCAACAAAAAAGGCACAGCCTCCTCACGATAAAATGAGAAGCTGCACCTTTCTTGCACCTATGAAACTTACCTATTGCCTCCCACAAGCCAACACATGAGGAGCGATAACAATCCTTTACTTTTTCACCGAAGGCATAACCCCGTCAGGAATCGGGCACACATACTCTTTGCTGCCCAGTCGCTCCTTCAGCTCCGCTTTTGCCTTCGCGATCAGCTCAGGGTTTTGCAGCATGTCCACCGCCGTAGCAGCCATGACCTTTCCGGCGTGCAGCATGCCTTTGTGCGCCATCGAAGTAGCTCCCAGCGCCACCCATTGCCACGAGTGCAAAGTCGAACCGTTGATAAAGCAAGCAGTCGTACACTGGGCGGTCGGAGTGATCCAGCTTACATCGCCAACGTCTGTCGAGCCGTTCAGCGGAATCGTCCCGCCGTTGTACGGGTTCAGCCATGTCACCATGTCCGGGTCAGGCGTACCCGGCGACTGTCTCTCCGCTGTTGCCTTTTCCTGTTCAGACAGCGTGGCACGCATCGCTTTGGCCAGTTGCAACTCCGCCTCGTCATGCACGGGAACACCCAGCTCCTGGTAGTTTTTGTACATGACCTCTTCCAGCGTCCGGTTTTGCACCAGATTGGAGCAAGCCTTGTCAAACACGATCTCGACTTCCGTTTCGGTCATCATCGCCGCGCCTTTGGCGATTTTGCACACGCGCTCGTAAATTTCTTGCACCTGATCGACTTTTGGCGCACGAACGAGGTAGAGCACCTCTGCGTATGGCTGCACGACGTTTGGCGACAACCCGCCAGAATTGGTGATCGCATAGTGCACACGCGCATCCGTGATGATGTGTTCGCGCAAGTAGTTTACGCCGACGTTCATCAGCTCGACTGCGTCCAGCGCGCTGCGGCCCAGATGCGGACTCGCTGCCGCGTGAGCGCTTTTGCCTTTGAACTTGAAATACACCTGGTAGTTCGCCAGCGACTCGACTGCCATGATGCTGTTGTAGCCCATCGGATGCCAGCAAAGGGCGAAGTCCACGTCGTCAAACAGCCCGGCTCTCGCCATGAACGACTTCCCTGAGCCGCCCTCTTCCCCTGGGCACCCGTAGTAACGAACCGTACCTGGCAAATTGTTTTCTTCCATATACTGCTTCACGGCTACTGCGGCCGCAAGCGAAGCGGTTCCCAGCAGATTGTGTCCGCAGCCGTGTCCGTTTGCCCCCGGCACCTCCGGCTCTTCCTTGGCCTGGCCTTTTTTCTGGCTCATTCCCGACAGCGCGTCAAACTCGCCCAGGATCGCCACAACCGGAGTTCCGCTGCCGAAGCTGCCGATGAAGGCCGTCTGAATCCCGCCCACTCCGCGCTCCACCTGGAAGCCTTCTGACTCAAGCGTCTGCGCCAACAGCTCAGCCGATTGGTACTCCTGAAAGCGCGTCTCCGCGAACTCCCAGATGCGGTCGCTCACTTTGATAAAAGAATCCCGTTTACTTTCGATCATTTCTGCAATTCGTTTGGTATCCATCAAGAAACATCCTCTCCAGGTCGTAGTTGATCAAAGCATGAGAGCGATAGAGGGTTTCTTTTACGTAAGAAGCCGTCTTGCAATCCGATTCAGCAGCTCGACGCTGCGCGGCAAAATTTCTTCCTGAATATCGAATTTCGGATGATGGTGTGGAGCCGGAATGTCGGTTCCGATCGCCATGTACGTTCCTTTTCCGCCGCGATCCTGAACGCGCTTGATCATGAAGCTCGCGTCCTCGCTGCCCATCGAGTTGTACTCGCCCATTTTAAAAGAAGTAAAGCCCTCGACTTGCTTGGCTTCCTCCAAAGCCAACACAGCCATTTCCTCGTCGTAGTTGATCGGGATCGCTCCCCCCACTACTTCGATTTTGTGCTCCAGCTCATGCATGGCTGCACTGTGCGCGATAATCGTGCGAACGCGCTGTTCCACCTCGGCGTTGACCTCCTCAGACACCGAACGGGTTTCGACAATCATCTTCGCATAAGCCGGAATGATATTTGCCGCTGTTCCCCCTTCCAGCACGCCCACATTCACGCGAGTCGCCCCTGTGCTAAAACGCGGAATCGCATGAATGTTGAGCAAAGCTGTAGCCGCGCCGAGCAGCGCATTTTTCCCCTGCTCCGGCGATGCGCCCGCATGGGAAGAAACGCCGTAAAAATGAGCGAGCATTTTGGTCGTAGCCAAAAACCCGTAAGAGCCGCCGTGCACTTCGCCAAGCGGGACGTTAACCCCCAGATGGTGGCAGAAAATGTAGTCCACGTCGTCCAGCATCCCTTTTTGCACGATGGAGTACGCGCCACGGACGCCTTCCTCCGCAGGTTGGAAAATCAGCTTCAACGTCCCGGCGAAATCCCCTGCTGCCAGCGCGGATGCTACGCCAAGCCCAATCGTCGTATGCCCGTCATGGGCACATGCGTGCATGTTGCCTTCATAGCGGGAGCGGAAATCGTGCGCTTGCGGAAAATGGTCTGCATCGGTGCTCTCCAAAACTGGCAAAGCATCCATGTCGAAGCGAAAAGCCACCGTCGGCCCGGGCTTGCTGCCCTTTTTGACGCCGATCACCGCCGTGTAGCCGCCGCGCATTTTCGCAACGATCTCCGGGTTGGCGCCGTCCCGCAACGCTCTTTCGTATGCGGCTTCCAGCACTTCCTCGGACGGCAATCCCCTGCGGGAATCGCCATCCATCGCGTCTTGTCCGTAAATGACGTCATAACCCATGGAAGTCAACAACTCTACCACTTTGGAAGCGGTGCGAAACTCTGTGAAGCCCACTTCCGGATGCATATGAAAATCTCTTCGAAGGGAAACCAGATCCAACATATCAATTCCTCCTGTTCATTCTGGAGTCATCTCTACTTCATGATCGGATAAACTCCAGGGCCGATTGGCAGACCCAAGAAATACCAAACAACTAAGAGCAATGTCCACAAAATAAAGATCGCGATCGGATACGGCATGATCAAGGCGTAATAGGTGCCCAGCTTCGCATCCTTTTTATATTCCTGCAAAAAGCCGAGGAACAGCGGGATAAACGGTGAGACGATCGCAAACGGAATGACCGAAGAGTCGGCAACCCGGAACGCCACCTGCGCGAATGCCGGATGGAAGCCAAGCGCCATGAACATCGGTACAAACACCGGGGCAAGCAACGACCAGATGGCGGAACCGCTGGCGATAAACATGCAGAGAAACGCGGACAAAAACATCAAGCCGATAAACACAGGTGCTCCGCTCATGTTCATTTGCTCCAGCAAATCGGTAATCGAGAGCGCCAGGAAGCTGCCCATGTTGCTCCAGTTGAACATCGCCACGAATTGGGACAGCGGGAAAATCATGATGATGAATCCTGCCATGCCTTTGATCGGGTCAGTCAAGAGAGCCGGGATGTCATTTTGCTTTTTGATCACTCCGACTTTGATTCCGTACGTAATCGCTACGGTGAAGAAAAAGAGCAAGATGATCGGAACAATCCCTGAAATGAATGGAGAAGGTACGACTGTTCCCAGCTTCGGATCACGCAAGAGCGCATTTTCCGGCACGACCAGCACAGCCATGACGGCAATGAACGCCAGCGCTGCGATACCAGCGGCACGCAAGCCTTTCTTTTGGATATCGGACAAATCTTCCAGTTTTCTTTCGTTTTTGCCTTCGCTTTTGTAAACACCCAGGCGCGGTTCCACAAATTTGTCCGTGATAAAACCAATCGCAGCGGAAAGCAGCAGGACGGACGCGGACATGAAGAACCAGTTGTCGAGCACACTCACAGTGATGTTCGGATCGACCGACTTGGAAATTTCCGAGCTGATCCCGGACAACAATACGTCTGTCGTCACGATCAGGATATTGGCGGAAAAGCCTGATCCAACACCTGCAATCGCGGCGAGCAACCCTGCCACCGGATGACGTCCGACAGCCAAAAAGATCAACGCGCCAAGCGGCGGCATAATCACGAACGCAGCGTCAGAAGACACGTGGCTGAAAAACGCGATGAAAGCAACGAGATAGCTGGCATAGCGCGCACTGACGCGCAGCGACATTTTGCGAATGACTGCTTCCAGCAGACCGACCTTCTCTGCCAGCCCTACGCCAAGCATCAGCGTCAAGATCGAACCGAGCGGCAAGAACCCGGAGAAGTTTTTAATGATGTTGGGCAAAAGCCACTGCAAGCCTTCCTGGCTGAGCAGATTTTTTACCTGGACTTGCTCATTCTTGATCGGGTCGATTGCTGTGACGTGGAAAATAGACAAAACAGCAGTGATGATCATCAAAGCAGCAATCAAATAAAGGAACAGCATGAACGGGTTCGGCAGCTTGTTTCCCACTCGCTCTACCCATTTCACCAGGCCGATTCCTTGCGAATATTGCTCATTCCGATCGATTTGTACGTTGTTTGCACTCATTGAGCATTCCCCCTAGGCCGTTTCTTTCTGTTGGTAACCATCATTCTCGTTTATTTCGTTGGCGAAACAACGACGTTCTGAATGAGTGATCAGTCTGGATGCTGGCATTAAAGTGAAAGCCCTTTCATTTTAATCTCAACGCAATCCATTCATTCAAAAACGCAGTAAAGCTTGTCGTCGTGCCGATACTCCTTTCCTGGTCTTTGTTTCAGTCACCATTCACAATATGCGAATACAAAAAGACAATTTCGTTTAATTGAATTATATAACCTGAGTAACTTTTTTTCAATAGAGTTGTTTGACTTCTTGAAAAATAGAAAAGCTTCCATGATTTATCCGGGACTCCAGACCTGACTACATCAGTGCTTTAGACCTAAGTTATTTTCCCTTCCAACGGCACTTCCCACTGGTTTTTTGCCATAAGAAAATGATTTCGTCTGCTTTTTTACATACAAAAAAGCAACCACCCGTTGAGTGGTTGCCTCTTTGCCATGCCTTATTGTTTAGTTCACGCCTACCGCGCTATACGCTGCATTCACAGCAGCTACTTGCGGAGAATTTGCACCGAACAAGTCAGTGGCCGAATGAACAGCAGCTTGGCGCATCGCAGAGAAGTTGGAGTACGGCGTCAGGTAATGAGTCAGCGCGTGGTAGTAGATTTTCGCTGTGTCTTGGCGACCGATCCCGTTCACGGTTACCCCGTGATGCGTGCCCCCTTCTGCCAGCAAATACGCAGCTTTGTTGTTGATTCCGCTGTTGATATGAACGCCGCCGTTATCCTGGGAGCCGGTATAGCGGTTGCTGTAGTGATCCGGGTCGCCATACTCTGTTGGGTCTTCCAGGGAACGCAGCGCATCTCCATTTGTTCCTGGGGTGTAGATGTCTTCTCCCATCAGCCAATCGTCGTCGTCGATCATCGCACCGAAAATATCGGAGAGGGACTCGTTCAAAGCTCCCGATTCGTATTGGTACACCAGCCCCGCTGTCTTTTCGGTTACAGCGTGGGTCAATTCGTGAGCGACTACATCCAGACCTCCGGACAACGATATGAATGTGCTGCCGTCGCCATCTCCATACACCATTTGCGAGCCATTCCAGAATGCATTGTTGTAATTGTTGCCGTAGTGGACAGTAGAGCGGATCAAGGCGCCTTTGTTGTCATAGCTGTTGCGATTGTGGACGTCTTTGTAGTAGTCGTACACTTGCTGCGCATAGGCGTGCGCATCGACTGCCGCTCCGTCCGTCCAATTGTTGTCGCTGTCTGACATAAGCGTGCCAGGAAGCGTGGAGCGGTTTTTGGCAGTATACGTCTCGATACCTTTTCCGCGCGTCGTGTCTTTCATCACATATTTGCCGCTTTGCAGCGAAGTCTCGAACTGCTTGCTGTCGCCGAGCACGCCTGTTCCGATTCCTGTTGCGTGGTCGATCGTATTGTACTTGTTGATCACGTCTCCGCTATGCGCATCGATGAAATACATCCAACGACCTGGTTCCGGGTCCAGGAAGCTCAGCTCAACCGCATACGCCAGGTAAGCTTCGTTTTCATGTACGTAAATATACAGCTCTGCCTCCGGATCATTTACGAAGTCCGGCTTTTCGCCCACTTCGTCTTCCACATCACTGATCGCTTTCTTCAACGCTTTTTGTGCGTTAAGCTTCGGTTTCTTTGTCAGATCATCATTGTTATCGAGATTGGGAATGAACTGCCCCAGGTAAGACGTGACAGAGCCATCAGCGTCTATGTGAACGGTTTGCTGGAAACCGTAAATCGGAATCCCGTTATAGACCTCCTGCAAACGGTAGTGCTTTGTGTCCGTTTCCTTGTTGCGAACCTCATTCACAATTTGAAAATGATCGGCGACATCTCCTTGAATCTGGAATTGATCTTTGTAATTTTCGAGGTAGGACCAGACGATATCGTCGCCTTTTTCTCCATCCGGTTCCCACTTCTCCCCGATGTACTGCGGTGTTTCCCACTCCTTGCTGTAGTCGATGTCTTTGGATTTGGCCAGCGCCGGAACCGATGCGAAGCCAGACACGCCCACGGCAATACTAAGAGTCAAGCTGGTTGCAACATAAGACTTTTTCATTCTAAAAAACTCCCCCAATCAAAATATTATGAATGTATGAAACATTTTATCTTATTTGCTTTTTCTGGAAAAAATCCCTTTTTTTCTCTTTTCTTTTTTCTCGACAACTTCTTACTTGCTTCTACATGATTTGACGAAACCTCGCAGCCAAAAACGCTGCCCTCCGAACTCTCGCCACGAAATGACACTAAAGTCGCTTCCCATCGACAAAAAAAACACCCGAAATGTCGGGTGTTGTCTACTTTTTCAGCGTATATATTTTCTTCGGCCTGCCGCGCATAGCCTGTTGCTCCTCGCCTTTGTATTCCGCGAGATCCACTTCGCACAGACTGCCCATGATTCGCTGGGCATTTCGCACCGTCATGGACAAATACGCCGCGATGTCTGTTGTCGTGAATGATTTCCAGCCCATGCGCTGGACAAGCGCCCTCAGCTTGTAATACGTTTTGACGCTGACGTTGGCCTTGTTCAGTTTTTCCAAAAGCTCGCGGTCGTTCGAACGGTAGGCGTACTCCAGTTCCTCCGCTTCGCCCACCGATTCCATCATCACGCCGTTATCCTGCACGACCACAATCCCAAACTGCGGCCGTTCTTTGGCATGCTGGACCGCTTTTCGCGCATTGTTCTCCGCTGAAAAGGCCGTGTCTCCGAAGCCTACGCCGACTGCCACGGGCACGTCCGCTTCCAGCGAGAGCTGCTCTACCGTATGCCGAAGCATCTCAATTTCCCGCTGGATCGCGCCGCGCGAACTGAAAATTTGATAGCGCCCGTTGCCGTTTGCCATCAGGGAGCCATCGAGCCGTTCGCAAAGCAACAGCAAGATTTCCCTGATTTTCAGCTCCAGATGCTGGAGATGGAACCGCGTCTTCGCCCGCTCGGCAATTTTGTCAAACTGCTCCAGCTCAATGATTTCCACGCCGATTTGGGTATGCTTGAAATACGAACTTTTCGCTTTTTCGATGACGATCTTCATCGCCTGGCGAATTTCCATCTTCGTCATCAACACGCGATAGACCGGGATGCCTGCATCGCGCAATGCCCGTTCGACGGAAAACAAGGTCGTGAAAGCTCCCTGCGTCTTCCCTTCCCGCCACAGCGAGAGGTGGAACTGCGTAATGGCCTCCGGGTCGTAATGCTCGTCGTAGGTCATGACGTGCATTTCTTCCGCGGGAATATCCAGCTCCGACATGGCCTCGCGCAAATACGTCCCTTCCGAATCGATCATATCGACGGAGACACGCTTCACAACCTCGTCATGGTCGATCGACATCTGAATGAAGCAACGGTACAGATTGGAGCCGGTTGGCGGGCAGTAGACGATATTCGCATCCGGGCTCAGCACATTTTTGGCGATCGTAAAAGGAATCGGACCAGAAAAAAACCATCCGTTAAACTCCGGATTATGCTCCTGCACAATCTGGCTCACTTCTCTCGCATCTTCATAGGTAAAAGGAACAAACTCGATTTCGTGCTCAAACTCATTGGCAACAGCCAGTATCCGCTCTACTGAAGGGGGCGGACCCACCACACCGATTTTATACATAAGGGCGTTTACTCCTACCTGGTTTGATAGCTGCTAAAATGATTAATTACCTCATTCTTATCATTTGCCGTGTGCTTTGTCTACTGCTGTCATCATTCTGCCCGCTAAATTAGTTAACTGCCTCATTGCTTGCACGAACATGAGTGTCTTCTACTATTAGCAGCAAATACTTTGTTAATCAGCTAAACGAAAAAATTTTTTACCGGGAAATATAAAAATTACCTTTGCTAAAAAAAACGCCAACAAATATTCTGAATATATGTTTCTATCATTTTCAAGGGGGATTTACATGAAAAAGGGCATTGCGCTTGCAACCTGTCTTACCTTGCTTTTCGGGGTAATCACAGGCTGTTCCAACTCTTCGACGCCTTCCCAGCCTGCGGGCCAAACCTCGCAACCCTCCGCCACACCGACTGAGGCTACAAAGACAGAGCCGATGGTGCTGCGGTGGAGCATCAACAGCGAGCCGCCTTCCATGGACCCTGGCATCGCCGTCGACGCCGACTCTTTCGACATGATTTACGCCGCTTTTGAAGGCTTGACCAGCTACGACCTGAACGGACAGCTGACCAATGCTACGGCGGAGAGCTTTACCAATACACCGGACTATATGAACTACACCTTCAAGATTCGCAAGGACGCCAAATGGAGCAACGGCGATCCGGTCACTGCCCACGATTTCGTGTACGCGATCAAACGCAATCTCGATCCCAAGACGGCATCCGAGTACGCCTATCAGCTTTACTACATTAAAGGAGGAGAGGAATACAATACGGGTAAAGGAAAAGCCGACGACGTAGGTGTAAAAGCGGTCGACGATTACACCGTTGAGTTCAACCTGAAATCGCCTACTCCGTTTTTCCGTGAGTTGACCTTCTTCCCGACGCTCTTCCCGCTCCATCAAAAAACAGTCGAGAGCAGCCCGAACTGGGCGGCAGAAGCGAAGACGATCGTGGGCAACGGCCCATTCATCATGGATACATGGGAACACAAAAGCAAAATCGTCTTCACCAAAAACCCGAACTACTGGGACAAATCAAACGTGAAGCTGGACCGCCTGGAAATCTCCATGATCGAAGACAACAATACAGCTTTCTCCATGTTTGAAAATGGCGATATCGACTGGGGCGGCTATCCTGCTTCCACGCTGCCGACAGACGCGATCCCTTCCCTGAAGGACGCGGGCAAGCTGATGGTCGCTGACAACCCTGGCACACAGTCTGTCGTCTTCAATACGACCAAGCCGCCTTTCAACAACAAAAAAATCAGACAAGCCTTCGCTTACGCCATCAACCGTCAGGAAATCATCGACAACATCCTGCAAACCGGCGTTCCTGCCGCCTACGGATGGGTGCCGACCTCGATGGGCCTGAAACCGGACGGCTACTTCAAAGAAGACAACGAAAAAGCGAAGCAGCTTCTGGCCGAAGGAATGAAAGAGCTTGGCCTGACAGCCTTCCCGACCGTGACTTACACGTACGACACTACCGACACGAACAAGAAAGTGGCAGAAGCTTTGCAAGACCAGTGGAAAAAAGTGCTCGGCGTAAACGTCAAGCTGTACAACGCAGAGTTGAAAGTGTACCGGGACATGCGCTCGCAAGCCAACTTCGACCTGATCCGCTTCCAGTGGGGCGCAGATTTCAACGATCCGATCAACTTCCTGGAGATGTTCCGCGACAAAACAGGCGGCAACAACCATCCAGACTGGGAAAACGCCAAGTTCAAGGAGCTGATCGACAAGAGCTACAACGAGCCTGACCTCGACAAGCGCAAGCAAATTTTGCTGGACGCCGAAACGATTTTGATGGACGAAATGCCGCTCGCTCCGATCAACTTCCGGGGAAGCCCGTATGTGAAGAACGACAAGGTGAAAGATTTCATCATCTTCCCGCTCGGCGGGGCGTACTTCAAGTACACATCCGTCACCCGCTAGCCGATTGCTCTTGCGTAAACAAACAGGCTGTACCTGTCTCTTCGACATGGCACAGCCTGTTTGCTTTGGCTTTTAGACGGTCACAGACGATTGTTGCTCTGTGCCGTTGTATACTTTTGTATCCAGCTCTTTGGTCGCCCTGCTCGTCAAAAGACCTGCTGTCATGCTTCCGCTCACGTTGAGCGCTGTGCGTCCCATGTCGATCAAAGGCTCGACAGAAATGAGCAAGCCCACAATCGCTACAGGCAGGTTCAGCGTAGACAGAACAAGCAGTGCGGCAAAAGTAGCTCCGCCCCCTACTCCGGCAACCCCGAAGGAGCTGAGAGCCACGACCACGATCAAGGTCAGGATGAAAGAAGGCGTCAGCGGATCGATACCCGCGATAGGCGCAACCATGATCGCCAGCATGGCTGGGTATGTTCCTGCGCAGCCGTTTTGCCCGATCGACAGACCGAACGAGCCGGCAAAGTTGGCGATTCCTTCAGGTACGCCCAGGTCTTGCGTTTGCGTTTTCACGTTCAGCGGCAATGCCCCTGCACTCGTGCGGGACGTAAAGGCAAAGGTCAGGACAGGGAACGCTTTTTTCACGTAAGTGACCGGATTCAGCCCGGCGAACGCCAGCATCAGCAAGTGCACGATAAACATGAGAATCAGCGCCGCGTACGAAGCGATGACGAATTTTCCAAGCTGCCAGATGGCATTGTAGTCGCTCGTCGCAGTCACCCGCGTCATGATCGCCAGCACACCGTATGGGGTCAGGCGCAAAATCAGCGTCACGACGCGCATGATGATCGCGTGAATCGCATCGACGATTTTGGAGAACAGTTCGGCCTGCTCCGGATTTTTCTTTTTCACACCCAAATAGGCGATGCCGATAATCGCGGCGAAAATAACGACGGCAATCGTCGAAGTCGCTCTGTCACCTGTCAAGTCCAGAAACGGATTGGCCGGGAGCAGCTCCAAAATTTTCGCGGGCAACGTCATGTTCTGGATGTCGCCAAGGCGTTGCTCTACTTGCTCGATGCGGGCGGATTCTGCATCTCCTTGCTGGAACTGCGCTCCGTCCAGATTGAAGGCAAAAGTGGAGGCAATCCCGATCGCTGCGGCAATCGCGGTCGTTCCCACCAGCAGCCCGATGATCAGCGAGCTGATTTTGCCGATGTTGTTGGACAATTTCATTTTCGTAAACGCAGCCAGGATCGAGATGAACACCAGCGGCATGACGATCATTTGCAGCAGCTTCACGTAGCCTTTTCCTACGATATTGAACCAGTCAATCGAGTCTTTCAAAATGTCCGATTTGACTCCGTAAACAAATTGCAGCACAAGACCGAAGACAATCCCGAGTCCCAGACCGACAAATACCCTTTTGGAAAAAGAAATATGTTTCTTTTGCAAAGCGTACAAACCGCCAATGAATAAAAGCATAAGGACAATGTTGACAATCGTAAGTATCGTTGACATGTTTTCCCCTCCTGTTGCATCAAATACTCTCTCTGTCATAAGTATCGGCCTAGATATAGTTATATTACCAACAATTCCTACTGGTCAAGTAAGATTTTTGCGAAAATAGCCCAAATGTACACTTTCGTTCGTGCCGCTGATTTTGATTGTACCCACGAAAAAAAGGAACCGCCACAGGGACGATTCCTTCCTGCTTTTATGCTACTTCGCCTGTTTGCTGAGCAAGTTCCACAGCCAGGTGAGGACGACCGCCCCGATGACCCCGGCAATGACGTTGAAGCCAGCCCACAGCCACAGCCAATCTCCCAACACCAAATCCCCAAGCCAGCTGCCCAGAAGCGCAGCGATGAGCGAAGCCCACCAGCTTGTTCCTGCCGCTTTACCTGTCATGATACTGTTCATTGCCCACCAGACAACGACACCGACGACAGCCCATACGAACCAGAACATTCGCACACACTTCCTTTCGCATGATGGTAACGCTTGCATAAGGGCTCTAAAAATGAAGAATATCTACTATAATCCTATGAAGGAAAAACGAAAATGTGCCTGACCACTTTTCTTTTCCCAAACAAAAAAACAATCAGCCCCCACGTTGCCCTGTGGTGCGACTGACTGTTCTTTTACAGAAATCCCATGTATTTAATTGGTGTACAGCTCTGCGCGGCGGTTTGCTACACTCGGCAGCTTCCCTCGCACGCGTTGAATCCGATCCAGATCCAATTCTGTGATCAACAAAGTTTCTTCTTCTCCGGCGCTGGCGATGACCACTCCCATCGGATCGACGAACATGCTGCGTCCCGCGAAGATGTTGCCTACCTGGTCGGCTGCGCATATGAACATCGTGTTTTCGATCGCCCGCGCACGCACCAGCGTCTCCCAATGATCCTCCTTCATCGCACCCGCTACCCAGCCAGCCGGCACAAACAAAATATCGGCTCCCTGCAAGGCAAACTGGCGGGCGATCTCCGGAAAGCGCACCTCGTAGCATACCATCAGCCCGATTTTGCCAAACTCCGTCTCCACCACCTGATACGGATTGTCGCCCGGCGCGATAAAATCGGATTCGATATAGGAAAATGCGTCGTACAGATGCGTCTTGCGATACGCGTGAATCAGCTCGCCCTCGCGATTGAGGAAGACTGTCGTGTTGTAAGCGCGATTTTCGTCGCCCTCGATCGATTCGAACACACCGCACACGACGTAAATCCCGTGCTGTCTCGCTGCTGCTGAAAGTCCAGAAACGAACGGTCCGTCCAGCTTCTCCGCCACCTCGGCTGGCGTCACACCCGACTTGGGCGTCGCTGGAGCGCTGTACATCTCAGGCAAAATGACAAAGTCAGCCCCCGCTTTTTTGGCCTTCTCGATATACTCTTGTGCTTTTTGCAGATTGGCCGCTTTGTCCATCGTCGCGGTAAGCTGTGCTATGGCTACTTTCATCGGTATCGTATCCCCCTGTCTCATCCCGTTCTTCTACTGCTAGTATAACGGATATTCGCCCAGTTCCAAGCAATAATGCTTTACCGACTGTCTTCCTTGTATATAATGGACTTGTCATCTTTTGTACACCCCAGCCACCAGGAGAGGTGAGTCTTATGTCCATCCGCGTCAAGCTGCTGCTCTCCTACACGGGGATGCTGGTCATCAGTTTGCTCATGTTTTTTCTCGCAGCCAGCCTGTTTACGATTGCAGCGACAGGCGACATTCACAGCTTTCGCGATTTTTATAAAGTGCACTATCAGCTCAACCCGCTCACCGAACAAGAGGAGTCGATTTTTCTCGAACTGAAATACTTCGCCAAAAACGAGCCGGATAAGCTGCTCGACAAGTCGTTGCTGCAAGACTACGACTTCAAGCTCAAAACGGTACGCGCTGGCCTGTATGTGCGCAGGGAGAGCAACCAAGTGTTCGAATCGCTCACGTTCAACCAGCCGGAGCTGGAAAAAAGCCTGCCTCCCTACGACCTGAACAACAGCCAGATTCGCAACACGTTCAACATCGGGGAGCGCTTTTACGCCTACGCCAAGTTCGATTTTCTCTACTCGGACGGGGCAAAAGGCAGCGTGTTCGTCATTCGCGAGCGCAGCCCGTTCAGCGAAGTAACCCGCAGGCTGCTGCCGATTCTCGTCTGTCTGCTGCTCGGAGTGCTCATCGTCGCCAACGTGCTGCTGTACCGCTGGATTACCCGCAGCGTCGTCAAGCCGCTGGACAGACTTCGCCACTCTGCGGAGAACATCAAGGAAGGCAATCTCGACTTCGCCCTCCCGGAGAGCAGCAAGGACGAAATCGGTCAGTTGAACGAAGCGTTCGAGAACATGCGCAGACGGTTGCAAGAGTCCGTACAGCTTCGCTTGCAGGATGAGGAGAGCCGCAAAGAGCTGATCTCCAACATCTCGCACGACCTGCGAACGCCGATTACAAACATCAAAGGCTACATCGAGGGCATTCGGGACGGCGTCGCAGATACGCCGGAAAAAATGGATAAGTACGTCAACATCATTTACGCCAAAGCAGTCGATCTCGACAAGCTCGTAGACGAGCTGTTCCTCTACTCCAAGCTCGATCTGAAACAGGTGCCGTTTACGTTTGAGCCTGTTGATATTACCAGCTTCCTGGACGACTGCATCGACGAGCTGCACTACGACCTGGAGGAGAAAGGCATCCGCCTGCAATGGGAACAGCGCCCGCAGGAAAGCGTCGCGGTTATCGCCGATCTGGAAAAAATCAAGCGAACCGTGCTCAACATCATCGAAAACGCCCAGAAGTTCATGGACAAACCGGATAAACACATTCTCGTCTCGGTAATGGCTGACCCAAAGTGGGCGACCGTTGAAATCAAAGACAACGGAATCGGCATTCCCGAAGAAGCCATTCCTCACCTTTTCGAACGGTTTTACCGAGCCGAGCAATCGCGCAATTCCTCGACGGGCGGCAGCGGCCTCGGTCTTTCCATCGCGCGCCAGATCATCGAAGGACACGGCGGCGAGATTTGGGTGAAAAGCAAGCAAGGCAGCGGCACGAGCCTGTTTTTCAGCTTGCCGCGAATGAATCAGCAAGGAGGAGCCGACACATATGACGACGCGCATCCTCATCATTGAAGATGAGACGACAATCGCCCAGTTGGAACGCGATTATTTTGAACTGAACGGGTTTCAGGTCGACTTGTGCCACACCGGAAACGAAGGCTTGCAGCTCGCCTTGCACGACGACTACAGCCTGATTATCGTCGATTTGCAGTTGCCCGGCATGGACGGCTTCGAACTGTGCAGCCGAATCAGACAGGCGAAAGAAGTGCCGATTTTGATCGTCTCTGCCAAAAAAGAAGAAATCGATAAAATCCGCGCTTTCAACCTCGGAGCCGACGATTACATCACCAAGCCATTCAGTCCAAGCGAGCTGGTGGCCCGCGCCAAAGCTCACCTGACGCGCTACGAACGGCTGACATCCCACAAGGAGCCTGCAGCCAAGTCCGAGATTCACATCCGCGGGCTGCTCATCGACAAAGCTTCGCGCCGGGTGTTCGTGCGCAACGAGGAAGTCATTTTTACTACACGAGAGTTTAATTTACTTGAATTTTTGACTACGCATCCGAACCGGGTGTTCAGCAAAAACGAGCTGTTTGAACGCATATGGGGGATGGATTCCAGCGGAGATATCGCAACCGTCACCGTGCATATTCGCAAGCTGCGGGAAAAAATCGAGGTCGATCCGTCCAATCCGCAATATATCGAAACCGTCTGGGGTGCCGGGTACCGTTTTACCGTCTGAGCATTTCAGGCGGTTTTTTTATCTTTTTTTAAGAACCTTTTTAGAAACTGTTAATCTCGCGTTTCTCGGGAGTTTAGACCCCTCGTCTATCATACAGGTAAGCCAAACAGAAACACCTAACCTGATCTTGACCGAGGAGGACTATACATGAAAAAGGTATCCAATAAACTGGCAGCTGTGCTGCTCGCTACTACTCTCGGAGCGACATCCCTTCCCTTCGCCGCTTTGCATGCACAGACAGCAGCCGCTCCGCTCAGCGCCGGGGAAATCCAGCAAGCCGTCAGCAAAATGACCCAGCTTCGCGTCATGCAAGGCTATCAAGACCGCTCGATGGGCATCCACCAGCAAGTCACCCGCGCCGAGCTGGCGAAAATGATCGCACTCACATTCGGCTTGCAAGGCAAGGCAGAGCAAACCGTCAGCTTTTCCGATGTGAACCCGGGCGCATGGTATTACAACTACGCTGCCGAACTGGTTGGCAAAGAAATCATGCAGGCGAAAGACGGACGTTTTGACCCACAAGGAACGGTGACAAGCGCCGAACTGGTCCAGATCGTCTCCAAGGCGCTCGGACGCGATACGAAATCCGTTCAACATTGGGCAGAACGCCTCTCCTCCGCCAACGGAAGCGTCACCCGCGGCGAAGTTGCCTTCCTTTTGCAAACCGCTCACAAAGCGATCCCTTCCGCCAATGCGAAAGTGACCAGCGCACGCGCGCTGAATGCCATCACCCTGATCGTCACCTTTGACGCGCCACTGACGGCGCAGGATGAAGTATTCGCAAAAGCCAAGGAAGACTTTGCTTTCAACGACGGTCTGACCTTGACCAACATGCCGCGTCTGAAAACTGGCTCTGTCGCAACCTATATCGTGCCGACTTCCGTACAAAAGCCTGGGACAGTTTACACGTTGACCTACAAAGGGAACAAGGCAGGAACTTTTGCTGGCAACGCAACGAAGCTTGACATGACCCAGGCAAGACAGGTGACAAACGACACATTTGAAGTCGAAGCACTGAAAGCAAACGGGGTCGTCGACTACGGATACATCATCTCCGCTTACAGTGCAGGACGTGGCGCAAACGCCTTTGTGCTTGACGACAGCAACAGCGCAGACGGCAAAACGTATCAAGTCATTTCGTCCATGCAGGCAAGACAAGTGACGATTACCCCTGCTGGCGGCGAGCCGATTATCGCGAAATACGTGCCATTCACACAATCGACTGACGGAGTCCAGGAGCCAAAATTCCGTCTGCCGGAAGGTCAAGTATTGAAACCGGGCGTCACGTACACCGTCACATCTGACTGGGCCAATATCGCCAACCCGACTTTTGTCGCCCAGGAAGTCGCTCCGCTTGCGTTGAGCGAAGCAGAAGCGCTCAGTGACACATCGATTTCCGTTACCTTGACTGCCGATCCAAAAGACGAGCTGTTCTCCGGCCGCAGTGTAGAACTGACTTCGGCAGATGGCGAAAAGCTGCTCGCCACCTACAAATATTCCAGCCGCAAAGGGGCAACAGGCGTGTTTGACCTTCAGCAAGATGGTAAACTGAAAGCAGACACAACCTATACGGTAACACCTGTCGGCGATTGGGCTGGCAAATCCCAGGCCAAGCTGACAGTCGAATAAGCCGCTGGATATGCTGGCAATGAAAACGAAAGAAAGGGGCGGGTTCGCCATGCTGCAAGCAAGCTTTTTGACTGTCGCCCTGTTCCTGTCAGGCTGTGCGGCCAACATGGACACCCTGCTTGCGAGCGGCGAGCAGCAAGCGACCCAGGTGGTGAAAGAAGAAATGGACAAGCGAAACCAGGCACTGCTTGCAGCAGTCAAGCAAGGAGACAAGGAAACGATCCAAAAGCTGCTTGCTGACGGAGCTGACATCAATGCAACAGATGAGCGCGGCCGCACTTCAGCCATGATCGCCGTGCACACGGATCAACTGGAAGTATTCAACCTGCTGGTGGAACATGGCGCCAACATCAACATTCGCGATGACCGCTCCGACAATCCGCTGCTGTACGCCGGGGCAGAAGGCAAGCTGGACTTCGTCCGGGCAAGCATTGCCGCAGGGGCCGATACGACGATCACCAACCGCTTTGGCGGCACCGCCCTCATCCCTGCGGCTGATCGCGGTCATGTAGAAATCGTCCGCGAGCTTTTAACCACCTCTGATGTCAACATCGACCACGTCAACAATCTCGGATGGACAGCCTTGCTGGAAGCAGTCATCCTCGGAGATGGCGGCAAAAAGCATCAGGAAATCGTCCAGCTTTTGATCGAGCACGGCGCGAACGTGAATCTGGCGGATTCCGACGGGGTCACCCCTCTGTCGCACGCGAAAAAACGCGGCTTCCGCGAGATGGTCGACATGCTCGCAAAAGCGGGCGGAAAGTAAGCGACCTCCTCTGCGCTTCATCCAGCCAAAAAGGACAGGAACGTCAGTCACGCTGGCGCTCCCGTCCTTTTTTCTTGCTGCTTCCCTAGTCCAAAAGACTTGCTTTCTCCCAAAACTTTTTCCCCACTCGCGCGTCTTATACTAATAATATCCAATATTCAAGTGCCCCTGGTCTTGCATTCCCTACATATGATTGAATCTTTCGAATAGGAGTCGGCGTAACATGAATACTCTCGCAAACGTATCCATGCTGGAAACAGACAAGCCCATTCGCAAAGCGTCACCAGACATCGATCCTCACATCGAAATGTACAAGCTTTTCCTCACTTCCAAAGAGGCCATCGAAATCCATATCAGCAATGTGACGCACCCGTCCTCCGGTATTGAAGTGTACGATATGCACGGAACGAAACTGTGCGAAGTCCGCTACACGCCGGGAGGCAGCCTCATCCTGCCTTTTTTTCCTCCGGAAGACGGCTTTTATTACATTAAGCTGACCATTGGGCCAGACCCTGACCCGCAGCATTCCTGCCAGCTTCACGTGGACAAGTACGTCCGCCTGTGCGGAACTATGGAAGATGATCGCGAGTTTACTGCCGCTGGCGGGCCGTACATGATTGGTCCGACAGACGTAACGATTCCCGCAGGCGTCTGCGTCAGCTTCGAAGCTGGCGCCTCCATCAATGTCCGCTGCCAGCACAAAATTATCATCGAGGATTACGGTGTCATCGCGTTCAACGGACAAAAAGATACGCCTGTCGTCATCATCGGAGCCATCGACAACGGCACGGCTCATCACTGGGGCCAGCTCGTCTTGTCTTCCCAAGCCAAGAGCAGCTTCACACATATTCTTGTGCAGTACGACAACGATGAAGACGGCGTCGATTTTCTCGCCTCCTCTTCGCCGTTTGTCGCCCGTTCCACCTCGATCGAGCAGTTTCAGGCAGACATCGCCAAAACCAGCTACCTGGAAAGAGCCATCGTCGTTCCCCCGTCCTCCCGGCTCGCTTTCATCAAAACATGGTTTCAGCAGTCCAGCCCTTACCGTTTCCATTTGCTTGGCGATCTGCTGCCTTTCGAGCTGTACTTCGGGATTGACGTCACGACTTTTGCCCACTGGGAAACGGAGACGAAGCGGGTCAACGAGCACCGCTCCCAGGCCGGAGACGTGAATTACTGGGACTTCGTCAATGGCAACTTTACGGCTGACCTGCTGGAAGCGACACATCTTTTTTCCAACAACCAGCAAAGCTCGGAGCCGCGCATCCAGCGGCTGATCGACTTCTTGCTGCTTGCCCAAAGCTGGCGACAAAAGCACGGCTATTTCAAATGGTACGACTTGATCGACCCGTTCAGCGAGCACGATCAGGATTTTTTCAAGACGTTCGAGGAAATGTCGTCGTCGTTCTGGTTGGCGCACAACACGTCGATCATTTACTGGGATACGATTGCCCGCGACCTGGGAATCTGGCAAAAAGAAGACTTTTTTGAACAGCAATTCATCAATTCCGTCATCGTGCGCCTGCATTTCGCAGCCGATTTGCCGTTCTCGCTCACCGGGTACGGGAACAACATCCCGCCTGTCGGCTTTCTCGGCATCTCCATTCATTACGGCCCCTTCCGCTATCCAGAGCAATACCCGGCTCCCGGGCCAGAATTTGATGTGAACTACGGCCAGCTTTCGACAGCGGAGTATTTGAAGTTCATGCTGGAATCGTTGCTCAAAGGCCAGACCAATCCTGTCTATACGTGGTGGATTCCTACCCAGGCAGACAGAGACTTGTTCCACATCCTCAACGAAAAAGGCATATCGCTCGAATCCCCTCCCGAAGACTGGGATCGGGAATTTATCCAGCCCGCCCAGAAGACGCTGGACGAGATCCGGGCGCATTATCTCGGTCATTTCCAACTGGAGCATGTGCGAAGCTCCACGGCATACGTGCAAGCCCAGCAAGTGTTGGCTACCTCCTGAAACGGAGTGGGCAGCAAAACAAAAAAGATGAGCAGACATACAGGCGGTGCAGCACCTGTTGTCACGCTCATCTTTTCTTATTGCCCATGCTTGTTACACGCTTTGCAAAAACCAGCGCACAGCACGACTGATCAGTACAGGCAAAACAGAGATATGGTTTTCCCGGGCAAACTGTTCAAAAGACACGTTCAGCCCGCAATCGCCAAACACTCCCAGTCGCTCGGCCACACCTCGCGCATGCTCGTTGATTCGCGTCGGGTGAGTCTCTTCCTCTTCGCCAACTCCGATGAACAATTGTTTTGGCTGGCCGCCGCGCTGCAAGCGGGAGACAAACTCCTGCTCCTCCGCCAAAATCAGCCGCTTGTACCAATCAATCGATGGACTTCCGGCTATGTAAGCGAAAAATGCCTCCGGGCGCGTGTACAAAGTATGCAGGGCGAACAATCCTCCCAGCGAATGACCGAATATGGCCTGGCGCTCGCGATTGATTGCGACCATGCTCTCCACCACGGGCCGAACCTCTTCCAATACGAAGCGCAAAAAGTCGTCCGCTCCGCCCTGCCGCGGCCACTCTCCCCCTCGGGAAAAAGGCGGAAGCTCGTCAATCGGCATAGGCAAGGAGTAATCGGTAAACCGTGCAGTGGCAAAAGGAATCTCCTCGTCGTAACCGAGCCCTACGACGACGGCTGGACTGCCTTGGCCATTCCGGCTTCTGCCTTGCAGACGAACCGCCTCCACTACCGTTCCGATCACCGAATTGGCATCCAGCACATACATGACCGGAAACCCTGCTTCTGGCGCCTCTCCGGGCGGCACTGCCAAATAGATGCGATATGCCTGCCCGCTGCCAGTCGCTGTCATCGTCAACTGCTTCGTCCAGGGAATGCCCGCTGTTTTCCACTCCAGCTCACTCATTGGTTCAACGTCTGCTCAAGCGTATCGAGCAGAAGCTCCTTGCCGATCGGCATGTAAGCCTGGTTGTAGTACGGATTTGCTGGCAGGTAGTAAATTTTCCCGTTTTTGTATGCTTTCAGCCCTTGCCATACAGCGGAATCTTTGTAAGCTTGCTCGCCGCCTTCCGGGTGCAGGAGCACGATGCGGTCCGGGTTGATCGTCGTGATGCCTTCCAGCGTCAGGAGCACCATCGTCTTTTCCTTCGTGTCAGGCGACGTCGCTGGCTTCGGCAGTCCCAGATCATCGTAAAGCACCGAGCCTGCCCCTTCGCTCCCCAACAAATACGGCCCTTTTTTGTGCGCCAGGAAGATGGAGAACGACTCATTACCTGATTTCGCCTTGATTTGCTCGCCGATTTTTTTCGCTTTGGCATCGTAGTCAGCCAGCCATTTTTGGACGTCCTGTTCTTGTCCGAGAATCGTGCCGACCTCTGTAAACCGCTCCCGCCACTGCTCCAGGCTGTTTTTCAGCACGACGACAGGCGCGATTTTTTTCAACTGCTCGTAAATTTTTTCCTGTCTGGCATTCATGATGATCAAATCAGGCTCAGCCGACATCACTGCCTCGATATTGATCGTGTCCATCATGTAAAAACCGACGATCTTGGAATCTTTCAGCTTGTCCCGCACATAGAGCGACGGCTTCTCATGGTCGTATGAATCCGTGTTGGCTGTAGCGACAGGCGTATGCCCCAAAATCAGCAATTCCTCGGAAGCGCCGGAAATGTCCGCAATCCGTTTGGGATGAGCCGGAATCTCCACTTCCCCTTTTGCATCCTGGACTTTTCTGGTCTGGCTCGCTTCCGCTTGCACAGGCTCCTCTTTTGGCGCTGCTGCCTGGCCGCATCCGACAACTGTCGTGGCGAGCAAGATGAGCATAAATGTATGCATAAGTGCCCGTTTCATTTGTATCCTCCCTGCAATTCATCGTTGATAATGATTTTCACTAGGAGGATTATAAACGGTTTGCTCCACGCCCGACCATAGACAATCCTGCCATCTAATTTGGATGATACTGCGCGAACAGCCGCAAGCTCTCCTCCATGATCCGTTCATGGCCGATCGCGGAATATTCCAGCCACGGATCAGGCGTCACCTCGTATACGTGCCTGTTTTGCACGGCTTTCAAGGAAAACCATTGCTCTGTTTTTTGCAGCTCGCTCCAAAAATCCCGCGATGGCTGATCCTTTTTCACGATCACGATCAAGCGGTCGGCATGATAGTGACATAATTCATCCAAGGTGATTTGCTCGTAGGCAAAAAGCGACTCCACTTGGGCAACAGGCCGAAGCTGCAAATCGCTGTACAGTACCGACCCGGTGCGCTGGCTGCCGCATGCATACAGCGTAGACTGGTTCACGTAGAGCATAAGCAGGGAGTCGTCGCCAATCGCCCGCCGGAGCGTCTCCCGTGCGGCTGCCGATTTTTTGTCGTAAGCCAAAAGCCACTGCTCGGCCTCCTTGTCCCTGCCGAGATACTCGCCGATCATTTGCAAGTGCACGCGCCAGTCTTTTTCTTTCCACGGAATAAACAGGGCATTCGCCATATGTCCCAGCTCTTGCTTCACAGTCTGATCGAGATAGTCGCTCGTAATGATCAGGTCAGGGCTGAAATGGCGAATCGCCTCGCGATTGACCGCCCAGTTTTCTGCCACAAACGGATCGCGCAAATGAACGGGGATATCGATGGCGTACTTTTGCCGATAGTACGCGGACCACTTGGGATCAAGCGGCGCGGCGCCGGGAATCGTCTGCAAAGCCAAAAGCTGTCCGGTAATCGCCGTATGGTACGTCGCGACTCTGTGCCGCCTGCTTTTCATGTAGACAGTAGGCGCCACGCCTTGCTGCTGCTTGAATTTCCGGCTGAAATAATACTCGTCGCTGAAGCCGACCTGTTTGGCGATTTCCCGTACCCGCTCCCTGCCTTCGCCCATCAACTGCTTTGCCTTGTTGATCCGCAACTGGTTCACGTAATCCATCGCGCTTTTTCCGTAAGTCTTTTTAAAAAGATGCATGTAATAGTAAGGGCTTAAACCAGCCATGGCGGCCAATTTCCCAATCGTCCAGCTTTCCTGGTAGTGGTTGTCCAAATACAGCCGCGTCTGCTCCAATGTCTCCAGCGAATCCTCTACGGGTGCGCTGTCTGCATGGACTGCCAGCTCGTACATAAGCTCCTGAAACCACGCCTGCGCCCGAAAGCGACTCCGCTCGTCCGCCTGCTGCCACGCATCCTCCATCGCACGACAGCGGGTGAACATGGATGACGGAGCTGTGCATGCCATGCGACCAGCCAACGGCCAGATCGCACGCCGCAGCGTGATCGTCTCATCGTCTTCGCCCTCCTGCTCGCGATACGCATCAAAAGCGAACACATGCAGGCTTAACTGCCGGAAAGATTCTATATAGAAAGAACACCGCTGCCCCGGGAGAAGCACCCACACGTCTCCTTCCTTGACGGGCTGACATTCGTCGTCTGTCTCCATCGAGCCTTTGCCGTCCAGGACGACGATCAGTCGATGCTTGTTGTCCAGTTCATGACCCGCGTGAGGGACATCCTGTTTGATTCTGATCTCTTCACAATGCCGCAGCTTCATCCACAAGCCTTGAAATGACTCGCCCCTGCTGTTCCCGTTGCTTCGCTTGCTCTGCATAGCTGGCTGCCACCGTCCTTTAGCTCTTATGCTCCTATTATGTTTGATAATGATTATCACCGTCAATTCAAGAAAAAGCCCTCACTGCTCAGCGAGGGCTTCCTGCAAAAGACTTGCTAAAAAATACAGCCTTAGTGGCGAATGATATTTTTTCCGTAATAAATCTCGTCCATCTCCAATTGCAGCCGCTCGGTTATTTCCAACTGTTCTGCTGGCGTCAGCTTGTCTTTCGTATAGCCGAACAAGTAGTTGTTGAGATCGAACTGCCTGCGTTTGCATTTTGTATGGAAAATATTGTCCTGATAAACGTTGACATCGATCATGTGGAACAGTTCTTTGATTTCCTCGGGAATATAATTTTGAATCGAGCTGATGTCGTGATCGATGAACAGCTTGTAGCCGTGAATATCCCGGGTAAAGCCGCGCACCCGATAATCGATCGTCATCAAATCCGTATCAAAAGAACGAATCAAGTAATTGAGCGCCTTCAATGGTGAAATCTCGCCACAGGTGGAGACGTCGATGTCTGCGCGAAATGTGCTGATTTCTTCATCTGGATGGTATTCCGGATAAGTATGGACGGTGATATGGCTTTTATCCAGCTGCAACACAACGTTCTCAGGCAACGGGCCTGGCGATTCCTCGTACGATTCCGTCGGCACCTCCACCACAGGGCCTTCGGAAACCAAAAACGTCACGCTCGCCCCTTGCGGCACATAATCTTGCTGCGCTACATTCAAGACGTGCGCGCCAATGATTTCCGAAACATTTTTCAAGATGCTGGTCAGTCGCTCGGCATTGTACTGTTCATCTATGTACTCGATATACGCTTCCCGCTCCGCCTTCGTTTTCGTGTAGCAGATGTCGTACATGTTGAAGCTGAGCGATTTCGTCAAATTGTTGAAGCCGTGCAGCGTAATATGCTGATCGTTCGTTTGTTCCAAGTGTCGTGTCCTCCCCTGCGATGAGCGAATTTCCGCCATGATTTCCTTTTTTCAGCTTGCCCATTCCTTCCCATAAAAATCATCGGATGCAGCACGATATGCTGTTCATAAATAAGGAACGTTACTTTCTGCCTAACCTCACCTGATACCATCGAACCAATTGGAAAAATTTTGACTAACTCCCTATCTTTCGCTTGGAAAATGATGCTAAAATAATGATGTGTGTAAAAATTTTCAAAGAAATGGAGAAAAAGGCCATGGATTGGTATCTTAAAGTTTTAAAGAATTATGTAGGCTTCAGTGGGCGCGCAAGACGCACAGAGTATTGGATGTTTACCTTGTTCAGTGTAATCATTTCTTTGGTACTCATGCTCATCGAATACCTCGTCGGCTTGCCGCAATCTTTGTCTTCGCTGTACTCACTGGCTGTTTTGCTCCCTAGTTTGGGAGTAAGCGTTCGTCGCCTGCACGATGTTGGCAAAAGTGGCTGGTGGCTCCTTCTCGGGTTGATTCCGCTTATCGGAGCCATTATTTTGCTCGTATTCTTCTGCCAAGACAGTGAATCCGACAACAATTACGGTCCAAACCCGAAAGCAGAAGGAAGAGCATTGGTTTAATGCAAAAAGCCTCTCCTCAACTTGCGGGAGAGGCCCTTCTTTTTCCTCTGCTGATCACGCTTCTTCCCAGAACCGCCGCAGATTGTCCATGCCAATCCGCGAGCCTTCGCGACAATCCTCCATGCCCTCGAACTCCACTGTGATGTAACCGTCGTAGCCAGACTGCTTCACCAGCTTGACCACCTCGCGAATATTGATATCCCCTTGACCGACGATGGCACCGCGCAAGAAATTGCCGTTGACCGTCTTGAACCACTTGCCTGCCCCCGGGTCCTGGTAGTACGGACGGAAGTAAAAGTCTTTGAAATGCACCAGTGACGCATACGGAAGATTTTTCTTCACGCCCACCAATGAAGCTTCGTCGACGCACATGAAGTTGCCGACATCAAGTGTCGTCTTGAAATTCGGACGGTTGACCGCCTGCACGACGCGTTGTACGCGATCGCTTGCCTGTACGAGCCACCCGTGATTTTCAATCGTCGTCGTAATTCCGAATTGCGCCGCATAATCAGCGATTTGCCGGCTGCCTTCAACCATCGCGTCCAGATGGCTTTCAAAATAGGCAATCGTCGTCTGCTCAACAGGTACGGTAAACGTGGAGACATCGTGGCGCATGTGGCGAATCCCCATGCGATCCAGCAAATCTACGTGCGTTTTCAAACGCGCGACCTCTGCTTCAAACGCTTCCTGGCTGTCGTGAATGAAGTTGGCTGGCATCGAATAGTTGGACAGCTCGATCCCCAGTGCTTTCGCCTTGTCTCGTACGGCATCCGCCAGCTCGTAATTGTCCACCAGCGTAAATCCGTACGGCACGATCTCCATATGCTCGCCTCCGTTGTCGGCAATCCATTGCACAACATCCAGCACATCCATTTCCCCAGCGCGAATCGCAGTCAACAAACTGTACGTGCTCAATCCGATTTTCATTTGTTCTCCACCTCATCATTTTTGGTATGTGCTCTCATTTTTGAAAAGTAAGCTAGGCAAGCAATGCTCGGTCGATGAAAACGGTTTGCTGCAATCGGTTGGATTCGTAAGCGGCTTTGACCACTTCCAAAGTCCGCAGCCCATCCAGCCCTGAAATGGATGGCGTCCGTTTTTCCTTGACCGCTTGTACAAAATCGGCAATCAGCCGCGCGTCCATATCCACAGCCCACGGAAGCTGATTCAGCTTTCCTGCCTGGTCGTTGTAGTGGAGCAAGTGCTGACGGAAGACGTCTACTTCGACCGTTCCTTGCGTGCCCACGATCCGCATCGTCACATCGCCCCACGTGGGGAATGTTTTGGGACGCGACCAGCTTGGATCGATCCCGACGATCACGCCGGATTCCAATACCAGTGAAACCATGCCGCAGTCTTCTACCGCCAACTGATGGAACCGCGTATCCAGCTCGGCGTAGACGCTTTTCACCTCATCCGCAAGCATCCAGCGTACGAGATCCGTCAGGTGGACGATATGGTCGGTTGCCGCCCCGCCGCCTGACTGCTCTTCTTCCACAAACCAGCCGCCCGGCATCTGCCCGTGATTCGTGCTGTTGATAGCGAGAATTTCCCCGAGCGCTCCCGATTGCACCAGCTCTTTTACACGCTCGATCGCGGGCGCAAAGCGAACCGGATACGCCACTTGCAGAATCACCGCTTCCGCTGCGCACACCCGAATCATTTCCTCGGCATCCGGGACGGTCGTTGCGATCGGCTTCTCGCATAACACATGCTTTTTAGCTTTGGCGCAGGCGAGCACGTGCGCTTTGTGTCTCGCGTTTTCCGAGCAGACTACGACTGCTTCGATCGGAGACTGCAAAAACGCGGCCAGATCGCGGTAATATTTTGCTCCATAAGCAGCTGCCATCGCTTCACCGCGAACGGGATCGTCGTCCCAAATCGCGTGCAGCTCCGCATCTGGATGATTTCGCAGGTGTGCGGCATAGCTTTGCGCGTGCATATGAGCAAAGCTCAGTATTCCTACCTTCATTGGGCAACCTCTCCTTTTGCCAGACTGACAGGCTTTCCGGCCTTCGCTGACTCGCTGGCTGCCTGGGCGATTTCTTTTGCCAGCAACCAATCGCGTACGGTCATGCCAGCAGCCGCTTCGCCTAAAAGGTGTCGGACGAGCTGCTCCCGCTGCTTCTGTAAAGGATCAATCCCGGCGTGACTTCCTTGTTCCGTCTGACCTGCAACCGCCTGTCCGTCCGCGCCACCCCTGCTCCAGCGGATCGGCAAACTGTCGCGGCTGTCGTGCAGCAGCATCCCTGCGTCACCCGTCAGCTCGAAAAACGTGTGCTCGGACGAGTCAGCCTGAGACAGCTCCACCTGTGCGATCGCACCATCACGCATCCTCAGGATGATTAGCGCATACTGGAGCAGCTGCCCTGTTGCCACCTCGCGCGCCACCTTGTTTGCCTGCACGCGCTCCACCTCGCCGAACGTCCAGCGCAGCCAGTCAAACTCGCGCATGCCCAAACGGGAAAAGATGCAGCCATCCACGCTTGCATGGGTTCCTCGCCGCAGCCGCAATACGCCTGGCTTGCCAATTGCCCCGCTTACAACCTGTTCACGCGCCTGCGCGTACTCCGGCGAAAAACGCAAAGAGTCCGTCAAGTACATCACGCAGCCATTTTGCTCGCACAAGTCTGCTGCCGCCACAAGCTGCTGATCGGACATCCCGGCGTGCTCGTCCAGGAGTATGTTTACGCCTGACCGAGCGGCATGCGTGACCCATGTTCCTTCCACTGTTCCGGCAAATTCCACAAGCTCCACTTTTTCCTCCGCCAATAAACAACGCAGCTCCTGCAAGCTTTGCGCATGGCCAGCCACCTCTACTCCGTGAATTTGCGACCAGCTTGCCTGCCGCTCTTTCGCAGAGTCATCGGCCCCGGCCACTGCTACCTTCACCATGACGCCAGACCTCCTTTTCCCCTGATCCGCTAAAGCGAAAATTGGAACACATCCTGCAACAAAATGGCGGCTGCCCCTACGACCTCGACATCCTCTCCAAGCGAATTTGGCCGGATTTCCAACTCTTCTGTCAATATGCCGTGGGCGTACTCGCACACGTATTCGCGCACCTTTTCGATCAACAGCCCGTTTTCAAAAGCGATCTCGCCGCCCAAAATGATGACCTCCGGATTGAACAAATGAATCAGGTTCACCATGCCAGCAGCCAAATAAGATGCGGTTTCCTCCAGGATGCTGACAGCGAGCGCGTCTTTTTCAGCCAATGCTTGCCGGAACATTTTCGCGTTGATTTCGTTGAGATCATCGTGGGCCAGCGCCATGATGCTGCTCGCTTTCCCTTTGGCGAGAGCGGAAAGCAGCTTCGAGTAGATCGCGGGCCAGCTGACGTAATTTTCCAGGCAACCGATGTTGCCGCAATCGCAGCGCATGCCTGCCCGATCAATCGTCGTATGCCCAAACTCTCCGGCGCCGCCTTTGTAGCCGCGATAAATCGCTCCGTCCATCAACAAGCTCGCGCCCAGCCCGTCGCCAATCGTCACGTACAGCATGTTTTGATAGTGCCGGAAATGTCCGAGAGTCTTTTCCGCGAGCAAATAAGCATTCGTATCATTGTCCACCCACGTGTCTACCCCGAACCGCTGCTCAACCATTTCCTTCACAGGAGCGTCCCGCAATCGCAGCTTTGGATTGTAGCGAATCACGCCCTTTGCCGAGTCCACGATTCCTTGCGTCACAATCGAGATGCCCATGCAGTTGTCCAGGCTGCCTGCCCGGGACAAAAACCGCTCTATGACGTCCATTAAAAATGCCAGCACGCTGTCGCCTTGATTCAGCTTGATCGGATAAGCTTCCTTTTTCCTGATCCGCGCCTCCAAATTCATCTGGGCAATCGTCAGCTTGGAGCCGGAAATCGAGATTCCGATCAAAAAGCGGCTGTCCGGCGAAAACTGAACCAAAATCGGCTTTCTTCCCCCGTTCGATTCACCGACTCCAACCTCGCTCACCAAAGCGTCGCGGATCAGCTCGCTGACAGCCGAAGTGACCGTTGTCGGGCTTAGCTTGTTCCGCTTCGCGATTTCACTTCGGGAAATGGGGCCGTATTGACGGATGGTGTCCAAAATAATCGATCGATTCAACTCCTGGATCAGCTTCAAGTCGCCCGTCCTTCGCTTGACTCCATCCCTTTTATTCATCGCTATCTCCCCTGCCGCGCATGCCGCTCACAGATGGCACGCGACCAGATGATCGTCTTCGGCCGCCTTTCGCAAATCTGGCGGAGTTGTCCGGCAAATCTCCATCGCGTATGGACAGCGCGTATGAAACAGACAGCCGGACGGCGGATTGACCGGGCTTGGCACATCCCCTTGCAAAATGATGCGCTCCCGCTTGGCACGCGGATCGGGGATCGGAACGGAAGACAGCAACGCTTTCGTGTACGGGTGCTGCGGGTTGGCAAAAAGCGTTTCTTTGGGCGCGGACTCCACGAGGCTGCCCAAATACATCACGCCGATTTTGTCGCTAATATGCTCCACGACACTCAGGTCGTGCGAAATGAACAAATACGTCAGTTGGAACTCTTCCTGCAAGTCTTTCAGCAGATTGAGGATTTGCGACTGAATGGACACGTCCAGCGCGGATACAGGCTCATCCGCCACGATCAGCTTCGGTTTCAGGATGAGGGCGCGGGCAATCCCGATGCGCTGGCGCTGCCCCCCGCTGAACTCATGGGCGAACTTTTCCGCGTGGTAGCTGTTCAAACCGACGACTTCTAGCATCTCGGCGACAGTCCGCTCCCGTTCCTTGACAGACAGCTTCGAATGGATGATCAGCGGCTCCGCCACGACATCGCGGATTTTCATCCGTGGGTTCAGTGACGCATACGGGTCTTGAAACACCATCTGCACTTGCTTGCGCACCTCGCGCAGCTTCGTCTCGTTCATTTGCGAAATCTCTTCGCCATTGATCCAAATTTTGCCCTCATCCGGGGTCAACAGCCGCGTAACCAGCCGCCCTGTCGTCGACTTGCCGCAGCCGCTTTCGCCGACGAGACTGAACGTCTCGCCCTCCTTGATTTCAAAAGAAACGCGGTTGACCGCCTTCACGCTTTTCTTGCTGGAGAACAGGCCGCTGTCAATCGGAAACGTCTTTTTGATCCCGTCTACCACAACCAGTGGCTTACGCATTCGCCCCCCTCCCTTCCTCGCCGTAGAGCCAGCAGCGGCAAAAGCGGTTCTCGCCCACGCCGGCAATCGCAGGCTCCTGCTCCCAGCAGATCGACATCGCCTCCTTGCAGCGCGGGGCAAATTTGCAGCCTTTGGGCATGTTGTTCGGAGTCGGTACATTGCCTGGAACGGAATCCAGCCTGTCGCGTTTTTGTCCGATTTTCGGCACAGAGCCAATCAAACCTTTTGTGTATGGATGCTTCGGCTCGTCAAACAGGTCGTAAACGGACGCTTCCTCCACTACCCGCCCGGCGTACATGACGACGACACGATTGCACATCTCCGCCACCACGCCCAGATCGTGGGTAATCAACAGCATCGACATATGCTCATCGGCCTGGAGCTGCTTCATGACGTCCAAAATCTGCGCCTGGATCGTCACGTCGAGCGCCGTCGTCGGCTCGTCGGCAATCAGCAGGTTGGGGCGGCAGGACATCGCCATCGCGATCATGATGCGCTGCCGCATCCCCCCTGACAACTGGTGCGGATACTCTGCCAAAATTTCTTGGGGGCGGGGAATCCCTACTTTGGTCAACATGCTGACCGCGTGCTCCCGCGCCAGCTTATCCGAATAGCCGAGGTGCAGCCGGATCGCTTCTGCCAGCTGCTCGCCGATTTTCATCACCGGATTGAGCGAAGTCATCGGCTCCTGAAAAATCATCGAGATTTCTTTTCCGCGAATCTGCCGCATGTCGTTCTCTGACATGGACAACAGGTTGGTGCCGTTATAAACAATCTCGCCTTGGGTGATTTCGCCCGTCGTATCCTTGAACAAACGCATGATCGAAAGCGAAGTCACGCTTTTGCCGCAGCCCGATTCTCCGACCAGACCGAGCACTTCGCCCTTTTTTATATGAAAGCTGACGTTGTCGAGTACGACCGTCTTGCGGTCATCCCTCGTGAACTGTGTTTGCAGATGCTTAACCTCGATGATGTTTTCACTCATCTGCCCCAACTCCCTCGTTTAGTTCTTCGTTTTCGGGTCCAGAATGTCACGCAGGCCATCCCCTACCAGGTTGAACGCCAGCACAGACAGGAAAATCGCCAGACCGGGAATCATCACCACGTGGGGAGAAGTCGCGAGGTAATCGCGGCCCATGCTGAGCATCGCTCCCCAGTCGGGACTTTCCGGCTTTGCGCCCAGACCGAGAAAACTGAGACTGGAAGCTGCCAGGATAGACGTGCCGATCCTGAGCGAAAAGAAGACGATCATGCTGGATACCGTCTCCGGAAAAATGTGGCGGAAAATGATCCGGCTGCTTTTGGCCCCCATGGAGCGCGCCGCTTCCACAAAGACGGCTTCTTTGGCTGCCAGCGTATTGCCGCGGATCAGCCGGGCAAAAGACGGTATGCTGAACACAGCCACGGCCACCACGACGTTTGTCAAACCGGGGCCGAGAATCGCGACGATGGCAATAGCCAGGAGCAAGTCAGGAAAAGCGAACATGACATCGCTGCCGCGCATGATCAGCCGATCGATCCAGCCGCCGTAGTAGCCGCTGCACAAGCCCAAAATCGTCCCGATGACAGCCCCGACAAAAACAGAGGTAAAGCTGACGCCGAGCGAAAGGCCCGCCCCGACAATAATCCGGCTCAAAATATCGCGCCCGTACTCATCCGTTCCCGCCCAGTGCGCCAGGGAAGGCGTCTGGAGCGTTGCATCGTAGTTTGGCTCGTACGGATCGTAAGGAGCGATCGCTGGTCCGAAAATCGCGACCAGCACTAAAAACAGGATAAAAAATCCGGCCCAGAACGCCGTCTTTTGCTTTTTCCACTTTTTCCAAAACTCGCGCGCCCTGGAGCTTTGCTTGTCCAGCGTGACAACAGTCGTCTGGCCGACTTCATTTACTACCTCCATTTCCTTCGCTCCCTTCGCTTAGCTTTCATAACGGATTTTCGGATTGAGCGCCTTGTACAGGATGTCTACCAGCAAGTTCACGAGGATAAACTCCAGCGAGAACAGCAAGATGACAGCCTGCACGACCGGATAGTCGCGAAAAGCGATGGAATCGACCAGTAGCCGCCCCATGCCTGGAATGCTGAACACCGTCTCGACCACGACCGAACCGCCCAACAAAAATCCGAATTGCAAGCCAGCAATCGTCACGACGGGAATCATCGAGTTTTTCAGCGCATGCTTGCGAACGACGACCGACTCCTTCAAGCCTTTCGCCCGACCTGTACGGATAAAATCTTCTTTCAATGTTTCAAGGAGAGACGAGCGGGTAAACCGGGCCAGCATCGACATGATTCCCGCCCCCAGCGTCAGCGAAGGGAGAACGTAGCTTTTCCAGCCATCCACTCCCCCGGTCGGAAACCAGCCGAGCGTGACGGAAAAAATTTGTATGAGAATGAGCCCCAGCCAGAAGCCGGGCAAGGAAATGCCGGAAATCGCGGTCAGCATTCCGACGTAGTCCGGCCATTTGTTGCGAAAGACTGCGGAGACGGTTCCGATGAGCAGCCCCAGAACGAGCGCCCAGCCCAGGCTCATAAATGTCAAATTCATCGTGATGGAAAAACGGTTGGCGAACATGTCGCTGATCGGCAGACCTGTTTTCAAGGAGTGGCCCAGATTGCCCGTGAGCAAGTTCTGCATATAGGTGGCGTACTGGGAAAGGAGCGGCTTGTCCAGCCCAAGCTCCTGACGGACGCGGGTGATCTCCTCCAGCGTAGCGTCTTTTCCAGCCGCCAGACGCACAGGGTCGCCCGGAACGAGATGGATGAAGAAGAAAATCAAGAGAGACACGACGAAAATGATCGGGATGATCTCGATGAGCCTTTTTACGATGTAACGGAACATTGAGCGGTTCCTCCTAATGGATGGGAAAGCCACACGGCATGCAGCGTCATGCTTTCCTTCTCCCCAAGACTTTTCTTGCAACCAAGACGTAATAGGAAAGCAGCGTTGGGCTGTGAGCAGCGACCCAACGCTGCCAGAAAAACCTTATTGGAATGCCGCTTCCCTCACATAGATGCCGCCGCTTGGCGTGATGTAGACGCCGTTTACGTTGGCGCGTTTGCCGTACAAAATCTCGTCGACAGCCAGGAAGATCCATGGCGCATCTTTGAATACATTTTCCTGAACGGCTCCGTACAGCTCTTTTTGCTTGTTCTGGTCAGACGATTGGGTCGCTTCCTTGATGCTCTTGTCTACGATGTCACTCTTGTAAAAAGCGGTGTTCGCTCCTGCTGGCGGGAAGTTTTCGCTGCTGAACAGAGAGCGCATCGCGTTGTCCGGATCAGCGGAAGACCAGCTTACGTACCACATGTTCATCTTCGCCTCTTCCGGAGACTTGATGCCGTAGATTTCATCCGAGAGCGTCGCTTCCTCCATCGACTTCACCTCGACGGTTACGCCGATTTTTTGCAGCTGTTGCTGAATGAATTGCATGCCTTTCATCGTATCGGAGTTCGTGTTGCCCCAGATTTCCGTGGTGAAGCCATTTTCGTAGCCTGCTTCCTTGAGCAGTTGCTTCGCCTTTTCGATGTTGTACTCATAAACACCCTGCTTGGCGTAATGTGCAATCGTCGGCGACATGATCGATTCGAGCTGCGTGCCATACCCGGCTTTGACGACTTTGATGAACGCGTCCTTGTCGACGGCGTAGTTGATGGCTTGACGTACACGCAAATCATCGAACGGCTTTTTCAGCATGTTGATCGAAACGTAACGGGTGATCGTGGAAGGCGTGCGCTCTACCTTGACGCCCTCTGCTCCGCCCAGCGTCTCCGCTTGCTGTTCAGGCAACGGATAGATGACGTCTGCTTCGCCCGTTTTCAGCATCGCTACGCGCGAGCCGTTTTCCGGTACGGGCTTGTAGACGATTTTTCCTACTTTGGCTGCACCTTTGTTCCAGTGATCCTGGTTCAGTTCGACGGTCAGATGGTCGCCCTGCACCCATTCCACAAATTTGTAAGGGCCGGTCCCGACCGGATTTTTGGAAATTTCCTTGCCGTACTTCTCCAACGCTGCCGGGCTGATGATCCCTGTCGTGAACTTGTTGATCATCGCGGAAAATGGCTGGTTCAGCGTCACTTTTACCGTGTAGTCGTCCACCACTTCTGTGCTCTTGATGTATTTGTAGTTGCGGTAAGCCCGCAGGTTGTTGTCTTGGTTGCTCATGCGGTCAAAGTTGATTTTGACAGCTTGCGCATTGAACGGCGTCCCGTCATGGAACTTGACGTTTTGACGAAGCTTGAACGTATACTCGGTGGAATCTTCGTTCACCGAATATTCAGTCGACAAACCCGGTATAAGCTTCAAGTCTTTGTCGTAAATCAGGAGTCCTTCAAACATGGCCGACTGCACACCGCTGGACAAGGCGTCTCCGGTGTTTTGCGGGTCCATCGTGATGAAGTTTTCGTTTACGGCGATCACCATCTGATCTTTCTGCGGTGCTCCCGTACTCGCCCCTGAGTCGGGCGACGATGCTGCCGGAGTCCCTCCCCCTCCTGAACTGGAACATCCAAAAAGTAATGCCACTGAAAAAAGTAAGACAGATGCTGCTCGCAAATACGCTGCTTTTTTCATTTCCCTTTTCCCCCTTACAAGGTTCTCCTTATGGTAGCAATCTGGATGTCCGTCATTGGGTACAGCATGGATGCGGTTTCACGATTTACGGCGTGAAAACGACTTCGCGGCCGGTCTGTGCCGACTCGTAAATGCCGCAGAGAATTTTCATCATCTCTACGCCGTGCGCAACTGGGCTGAGCGTCTCTTTTTCGCCCAAAATGTATGCGATAAAATGATCGATTTCATTTTGAAAGCCTTGCTTGAAGTCAAAAGACAGCTTATCCATTTGCGGAGTGACATTGAGGATGGTGTTGTGTTTTTCCGCAATGATGGACAGCTCCGGCTCTACCTCTGCTCCGCCCTTGTCGCCGTACAGCTTGACGGACAGCTCTTCTTTTTTGGCGTGCAGCGTGTAGCTCACATCGACGAACAGGGACGCGCCGTTTTCAAAGCGGATCAAGGCGTTCGCCATGTCTTCCACCGTGTTTTTGCCGGGATCGTAGTCGGCCGCCTTGTAAAAAGACAAATGCTTGACGTTGGCCCGGTTGCCGAGCTTGTTGTATGTATTGCCGCTCACCGTCGCAACTTTTGGACAGCCCATCATGTACCAGCACAGATCAATTACGTGGACACCGAGGTCAATCAGCGGCCCGCCGCCCGATCTTTCCTTGTCCGCGAACCAGCCGCCGGGATTGCCCAATCGGCGAAGGCAAGACGCTTTGGCGTAATAAATCTCGCCCAAATCTCCTGCATCGATGAACTGTTTGAGCAGTTGAGCGTTCGTATCGTATCTTCTGACGAAGCCCACCTGGAGCAGCTTGCCGCTTCGTTTGACCGCTTCTTCAATTCGCAAAGCAGATTCAACCGAGATGCTGAGCGGCTTTTCCAGCAGTACGTGCTTGCCAGCGTCCAGCGCAGAGATGGCGAGGTCTGCGTGTGTGTTGTTCCAGGTGCAGATGCTTACTGCGTCGATTTGCGGATCGGCGAGCGCTGCCTCGATGTTGCTGTAGTAAGTCGCTGCCTGGTACTTTTCCGCTTTTTCCTTGGCGCGCGCTTCGTTGAAGTCGACAACCGCGTGAAGCTGCACGCGTTCATTTTGCTGATACGATTGCAAATGCATGTCCGAAATGGAGCCTGCCCCGATCACCGCAACCTTTACTTTTTCCATGCGGATGTATGCCTCCTTGCGTTAGCAAATTGCTAATTTATTTTTTCAGTGGAGTTATTAATTGAATGATACGAAATAATCTTAATTTTGGCAATACATATTCTGCTAGTAAGCAGGAAGTTTTCCCTCGGACTGCTTCGCTGCAAACAACAGACCTGCTGCCCCGATTGCTCCAGCCTGAATCCCGACTTGCTGCCGCTCGATTCGCACCTGCCGCGCCATGGACTGGATGCCCCGCTCCCTGACGCTGCGCTTGACCTCCCGGAGCAAAATATCCGAAGCGTTCATCACGCCGCCGCCAAAAACAACCACTTCCGGATTGAACAAATGAATCAGACTGGTCGTGCCGATCCCCAGACAATACCCGGCACGCTCGATAATCTCCACGCTGTAGCGATCTCCCGCCAGCGCCGCTTCCCCGATTTCTTTTGCCGTCGGAAAAGCGCCCGCCGCAAGCGAACCGCCTGTCCACTCGCGCTGCTCCTGCTCCAGCTGGTGTTTGACCAGATGTTCGAGCGCCGTACCGGAGGCATACAGTTCGAGACAGCCCCGATTGCCGCAACTGCACAACGGACCGTTCCAATCGATCGAGATGTGTCCGAACTCCCCGGCGCTGCCGTCTTTCCCCTGCACCAGTTGGCCGTCACTGATGATTCCTGCACCAACGCCTGTGCTGACTGTGACGTAAATCATGTTTTGCGCGCCCCGGCCCGCTCCCCACATCCACTCCGCTACTGCCGCGGCATTGGCGTCATTGATGAGCTGCGCCGGAAGAGCGAATTTGTCTTCGATCAGCTTGCCGATCGGAACGTGCTCCCAACCGAGATTGCCGGCGAAAATGACCTCCGCAGCCTTGCTGTCGATGACTCCGGCGGAAGCTATGCCGACTCCGCGCACCTTTTGCCGATCAGCATTCGCTGTCCCAAGCACGCCTTCAATCGCCGCCAACACTCTGTCGATCACGGCCCGCTCGCCGTCTTGCGAGGAAGTGGGCAGCACTGTGCTGTTGATCATTTGCCCGCTCTTGTGCACCAAGCCCGCCAATATTTTCGTCCCGCCCAAATCAAGCCCAACCGCATACTCGTCCTGTTCCACGCGAGTCCACTCCTTTTTGTTGCTGCGTCTGTTGCAAGATGATTGCTGGCACTTTATTATTTTCTCCATTGGCTTTATAAAGTTACTCACCTCTAGTTGTATCACAAGCGAAAAAGAAAATAAAGGATTCGCACTTTTTAAAATATTTTTTGTGCGCAAAAAAACCCCTTCCTGCCAGACCGCAGAAAGGGCTTCCTTCGTTGCTGTTTACTTGAACCAGCCTTTTTCCTTGAAGTGCATGATCGCTTCAATCCGGTTGCTCACGCCGAGCTTGTCGAGAATCACGGAAATGTAGTTGCGCACCGTTCCCGTCGTAATGAACAGCTGGCTGGCGATTTCCTTCGTGTTTTTGCCGTCCGCAATCAGCAAAAGCACTTCCTTTTCCCGCTCTGTCAGCGGGTTTTCCTGCCCATACGCTTCATCGACCAATTCCGGGGCATAAATTCGTCTGCCCGCCATGACGCTGCGGATCGAGCTTGCCAGCTCTTCGCTGGGGCTGTCCTTGAGCAAATAGCCGTTCGCTCCGGCCTTCAAGGCGCGCTCGAAGTATCCCGGACGGGCAAAGGTCGTCAAAATCATCACTTTGCAGCCGCTGCCCTTCAGCTCCTCAGCAGCGTCCAAACCGCTTTTCACAGGCATTTCGATATCCATGATGCAAATATCCGGCTTATGCAGGTGGACGAGCTTGACGGCATCCTCACCGTTGCTCGCCCTGCCGACGACCTGCATATCCTCTTCCAGATCGAGCAGAGAAGCCAGAGCACCAAGCAGCATGCGCTGATCCTCTGCAATGACGATGCGAATCATGCTCACGCCTCCTTTTCCGGTTGTTTGAAGCTGTTGGGCACCCGCAGTACGACTTGTGTCCCGGCCTCCGATGATAAAATGTCCATGCTGCCGTTCACAAATTCCAGCCGCTCACGCATCCCGCGCAGTCCATTTCCGCGGCAAGCCGCTTGCTCCACCATTCCGCTGCCGTTGTCCGCCACGCGCACAATCAGATCCGTACGAGACGGCTCGATGGTGATGGAACACCGGCTGGCGTTGCTGTGCTTGATAACATTTGTCACAGCTTCCTTCAAACACATGCTGAGCACCGTTTCCGTCATCAAGGACGTATTGTTCAAATCCGGGTCGCCTTCCAGCGCAAACTCGATTTCAGCCGCCTTGAGAATTTGCCTGATCCGAAACATTTCCTCGGTCAGCCGCGTCCCGCGCATTTGCGTAACCATTTCCCGCACTTCTTTCAACGCAATTCGCGCCGTCTGCCTGATTTCCTCCAGCTCAGTCTGTGCCCGAGCCGGATTTTTGTAGATCAGCTTGCTGGCGAGATCGCTTTTCAGCCCGATCAAAGACAGCTTTTGTCCCAGCGTATCGTGCAAGTCGCGGGCAATCCGCTGGCGTTCCTCCAGCTTGACCAGTTCGGAAATCCGCTTGTTGGCGTGATTCAGCTCGCCTTGCAGCTTCTCCCGCTTGTTCCAGTTGTACGTGGTCACTGGCAGCAAAATGACAGCGATCAGGCTGACGAGCACAAACGGAAGCTGGTTGAAAAGCTGCGCATTTTTCGAAAGGAAGCCCATGTTGATCGTCGCAAAGGTGCTGATCAGATGGATCGTATACAGCGTGATGAACCCGATCTTGTTCTGGATGTTCCCGATGAAAAAGGCCAGGAACAGCGCGAAGTAGACGTAGCCGAACATGACGGTCATCGCGATCGAGATCACGATCTGCAAACTGGTCCAAAAGTAGATCAGCCACCCTTTGGAGAGAAACGACAGGACGTAGCAGACGAAAAACAAAAGAATCATCACGATTCCGCTTGCGACCTCGTACGTAGACGACGAGCGGAAAATGAAGTAAAACGGCAGGATGTAGAAGACAACCCACACATAAGGGCTAAGGCCCGTGTTTTTTTGCAGAATGTGATACCACTTTTGCATGTATGCCCACCTTTTTCTTCGCCACTACTTATCAGTGTATCGGAATGAAGGAGTTTCGGGCAGGCTTATTTTCCTTCCAGACTCGTTTTTTGGCTGTGCAACGCGTCCATAATCGCCCCGGTCGAAGCTTGAATCTGCTTGATTTCCTTGAAGCTCACAAACTGCTTTCTCTCTTCGTCCCACAGGCGGAAGCTCAACGATTTCAGGCTGGAAGACAATGTAATCGTCGTCGCCATTTGCAGCGGCGGCGTCCCGTTATGTGCCTTTTCCAAATTGTAGTTTGGCACCTTTGGACTCAAGTGATGCACATGGTGAAAGCCGATGTTCCCCGTGATCCACTGCAAGACGCGCGGCAGTTTGTAGTACGAGCTGCCTTCCACAGCAGCTTTGACGTAGCTCCACTCTTCTTCGTTTTCAAAATACGAATCCTCGAACTGGTGCTGCACATAGAACAGCCAGATTCCGAGCAACCCCGAGATAAAAAAGACAGGAACCTGTATGAGCAAAAACGCTTGCCAACCGATCGCCCAAGCGAGAAGCGCATACAAGCCGACCAAGAGCACGTTGGTCAAGTACGTGTTCAGCCGCTCTTTGCGGCGTGCCCCTTTGCGATTGAAGCGATATTGCAGCGCGAAGACAAAGAACGGGCCGATCCCGAACATGACGAGCGGATTGCGGTAGATGCGGTAAGCGATTTTGCGCCAGAGCGGAGCCGCGAGGTATTCGTCCACGGTCAAAATCCAGATGTCGCCGACACCGCGCTTGTCGAGGTTGCTGCTCGTGGCGTGGTGAATCGAATGGCTTTGCTTCCACTGTTCGTACGGCACGCAAGTAATCACGCCCGTAATCGTGCCGAGAATGTCATTGGCCCGCCGGCTTTTGAAAAAAGACTGATGGCAGCAATCGTGAAAAATGATGAAGGTGCGAATGACAAAACCAGCTGTGATGATGACCAGCGGCAACGTCAGCCAGTACGAGACGGACAGGCTGAGATAGGCACCGTACCAAAGAAAAAGCAAGGGAACAATCGTGTTGATCATTTGGCGAATACTCGATTTCGTATCCGTTTTTTCAAAGGGAGCCACATTCTTTTTCAACTGGGCGATGTTCGATTGATGCATCAATTGGTTCCTCCTCGATATGAAGCGCGTATGACTGGATGACCAGACGCAATTTTCTATCTTTATTGTAGAAAATGCGCTCGGTTCGCTGTAGTCATAAACGTCAAGTCGAGGGTATGACAAATGTCATGGTTGAACAAATCAACTGGAAATTTTAGGATATGTGAACACTCACGAAAAATACTCCAACAAATAAACCGTCTGCTCTTCCGGCTTGAGCAAAGCAAACACCGTTCCGCCGCCGATGACCGACATGAAGCGGAAGCGCTCTGTCGCGCCGCATACCATGCTCTCCTCGATCCCGTAAGCGTGGGTGACATTCCACTGCAAGTTCATGAAAAACTCTCCGCTCATCTCCCGGGCTGTCTCCTGATCGATCAGGACGTCGGAATCGTCGTGCCCCCAGTCCTCCGTCAGCTCCGTGATGTGCCGAAACTCGCCAGTCAGCTCGTAATGGTACTTCGTAAACTCATAGCTGTAGAAGCCTTCGACATAATAGTCCACGTCAAAATCAGCCAGCTCGGCCAGCCCGTCCATGATTCGTTCCTTATACGCCTTGAGCGTTACTTTATCCTTCAAATATTCCTGCTTGTTTTGGGCAAAATCAGCCTGCAAATAGGCGTGGACTTCCTCCACATTTCCTCCGCCGAAGACGTCCAGGTCGCCGAGAAATTCGTACTTGCCCGCCACGTAACGGAAGCCGAAAAAGTTGTTCTCGGCGTGTTTGTACTCTTTCTCGCAGTAAAGGCCATCTGTGCCGAGCAGATGAAGCTGGTAGACACTTCCCTCGTGCAGATGAGAAAACGTGAGCAACGGCCGGAAATAGCAAGCGAGCCGCTCATCCACAAAAACCTCGCTCGCTTTCGGATACATGATCACTTTTTGTTCCTGCTGATTTTTCTCCATGTTTCTCTCCTCCACTTCTCTCTTTGGCAATTTTTGTCTCTATCTACATCCACTTACCGAAAAGGTCTTGTACTGCCTGCCTGGAATAGCCATCCTCGCCCCGCCAGTTGACTACCGCGAAAAAGTCGTTTTTTCCGCCGCGGCCCGGCCTGTCTTTGGTCGTCGCCAAAATGCCTGCCGACGCGAGAATTTCCATGAATGCGTCCCGCTCATTTTTGCTGGACGGAAAAAGCCCGGCAAGCCGCTTCTCCAGTTGACGTGCAGCATCTGTAGGCTCGCAGCTTTCAATCGCAGCAAGCACCTGGCGCCAGATCGCCACGTCTGCCACTGTGACTTCCAGCTCCAGCTCCGGCTCCTTGCTCATGAGCTGCAAATCTTGCAACACATACGGAAGGTAATTCAAACGAACGCCGCCCCACTTGTGTCTTTCAAAATTCAGCACGTTCATATCTTCATCCGTGTACGATTCCAGACCTGCGATATGATAGCTGTCGCATACATAGCAATCTCCGTACATGGCGTAGGCAACCCCGTTTGCTGGAGCGGTGTAGCGGCCTGCATTGCTTTCAAACGAATGCTGCACAAACTGACGGGTCAATACCCAGCTTGCGAGTGCGCTGCGCAAGTGAATTTTTCGGGTGGACAAGCTGTGCAAAAAGGCTTTCGCCACCTTCTCCTTCGTCACTTGTTCGTGCAATCCCACGATTTGCCGCACCGCCTCATCGTGATGAATCGTGAGCGGATCGAACATCATCCCTTTGCTTTTTGCATAAACAAAATCTTCCCCCTCGTATACATAAGGACGGTCTTTCCAGCCTTGGCTGCTCCAGAATGTCTTCAGCAAAATTTGCTTCGCTTTTTTATCCATAGAAGGTTTCCTCCGATTTCTTTTTCCCTTCCATATTTTAGCGCATAATTTGTTCCTGACTATCAGACTATAAGCCTCATTTTCCAAAATTTATCGTCTGGAACTGCCATCCCCAAATAACAACAAGACCCCATCCAGCTGACGGATGAGGTCTTGTGTTTTTGTTTTGGCTTTAAGCCGCTATTATTTTACGTCGAGGCGCTTCATGATGTCGTCGAGCAACAAGTTCGCTGCTTTGACGCCGCCTGCTGTGTTCCAGATCGTTTCGCTTACTTGGAATACTTGATTGTTTTTCGCCACGTTCAACGATTTGAATACCGGGCTGTCCATCCATTTTTTCGACATTTCGGTGATCGCTGTGTCGCCTTTCGCTTCCGATACCCAGTAGAACAGGACATCCCCGTCCATTACAGACATGCCTTCTTCGGAAACAAATTCCGCGAAGTTGTCTACATTTTGCGAGTCTGGACGCGCTACACCCAACTGGTCGAGCAAAACGCCGCTGAACGTATCTTTTTGATAAATTTGCACGCCTTTTTTCGAGTATTTCACTACAGATACTTTCGTTCCGATCTTGGAACCGAGCTTCTCTTTCGCAGCTGCTACGCGATCGTCGAACTCTTTGAGCACTTTCTCGCCTTCTGCTTGCTTGTTCAACGCTTCTGCGTACAGCTTGAAGTTGGTTTTCCATCTGCCGGACAGCTCTTCGGAGAACACGGTTGGCGCAATTTTGGACAGTTGATCGTACACTTTCTCGTGACGAACTTTGTTACCGATGATCAGATCAGGGTTCAGTCCGACGATGGCTTCGAGGTTCGGTTCATTTTCAAAGCCCAAAGCCTCTACTCCTGCCATCTCATCCTTGATGTGATCGTACCAAGGCTCGCCATCCCACGATTGCACAGCAGCAACTGGTTTCACTCCCAGTGCCAGCAAAGCTTCTGTACCTTCGTTGGTCAGGATGACAACGCGTTGCGGTGTCCCTTTGATTTTGGTAGTACCCATGGCGTGCTTGACTTCGCGCTCAGCGTTGGCATCTGCTGCCGGAGCGGTTTGAGCTGGCGCTGTGCTTGTTTCTGTCGCCGCCGCTGGCTGGGTTTGCGTTTGTTGCGCCTGGTTGGCTCCGCCTCCGCAACCTGCCAGAACAACCAACATGCAAAACGCGAACAAGCTGGTCATAATATGGCGCATGGAACGTGCGCTAGTCTGTCTTTTCATAACGAGATATGCCCCCACTTCTATCGTTCACTTGATTGATAACAATTATCAATTGATAGTATATAGAGACTGCTCGCGCTTTTCCATGCACGCCATTGTCCGTTTTATATGGACGGGATTGCCTTCAAAAAATACGACATGCAATTGTGGATCATGTACTCCCTGCCGAGCGGTCCCCACGGGTCCCAATCTCTTGTTTCCGGATAGTAGACCTGTTTCTCGCGCACGGCGCGCAAGCTTCTCCACAACGGATTGTGCCAGAGACGCTCCACATGCTCTTTTTCGCTCCAGAACAGGATGATTCTCTCCGGGTCCAGCTCAAGCAGCGTCAGCAGGGCATCGGGTTTGTACGAAGCGTGCGTCACGCGAGGATCGGGCTGGAAGCCGAGCTTGTAGTAAAACAGGTCAGTCAACGCATGGCCTTCCGTTCCGTACAGCCGCACCTCGTCTTCCAGCACTCTCACGATCGTCCAATGACCTTTTCGCGTAACCGGAAGCAGCGCGTCTTTTGCCTGTTTTTCCACTTTGTCTACATGGTGGATCACCCGTTCGGCCTGGCTCTCCTTGTTGAAGACGGTCGCAAGCTGAAGCTGGTACTCGTACCATTTCAAATAGCCGTTGAAAATGACTGCCTCGCCCAGCTTCGACCACTGCCGCTGCTCCTTCTCCGCGCCCGTGTCAATCTGCACGATCACATCCGGCGACAAGGACAAAATATCTTGCGGCGTAATGTTCTGCTCCGCATTGAGCGCCTTCGTGCCGCGCAGACGCTGCTGCAAATAAATCGGGAATCCGGTTCTCGTCGAAAAATAATTCGGAAAAGAAGGAGCCGCAATCGGCTGGATGCCAATCGCCAGAAAATGATCCTGCAAAAACAGCTTGCTCGCCACAGCAACTCGCTGTCCTGCCTGCTTCATGTAGATTTGCGGCGACAAGCCTTCGCGCTTTTTGAACAGGCGGCTGAAATACAGCTCATCCGAGAAGCCGACGCTGCGCGCTACATCCTTGACCCGATTGGCGGAGGAAGATTCGCAGAGCATCGCTTTCGCCTCGTCCATTCTCAGCTGCGTCAAATACTCTCCGGGCGTCATTCCCACCGCCCGTTTGAACGCGCGGCAGTACGAGCTTGGCGTAAGACCAGCCAGCTTTGGCAAAGCGCCAAGATCCAGTGCTTCGCGAAAATGCTTTTTCATATAGTCAATCGTCGCGGCAACAGAGGTGTCGCCTCCCTGCTGGCGAGCTTTTTGCTCCTCGCAGGCGGTTGCAAGCAAATCGCAGAACAGCGCCTGCGCACGCAAATACGAGACGCAATCTTCTTCCGCTTCCTGCCCCAGTCGGAACAGCTCCTCCAGCTTCGCCGCGAACGACACTGCCGAAGAGACAGGAAATACTTCCGCTCCTGACCACTGTTCGGCTGGATGCGGCTCTGTGTGCAGCTCCGCTTCCTCATCCCTGCCAGTGCTCGTGGCAGCTCCCAGCGCTCCCGTCCGTGCGTACTGCAATCGGTACATGTGAACCGGCCCCGTGTGGAAAACCAGCTCGTCTACGTGCATCGCAGGAGTCAGCATGATGAGCTTGCCTGCTTCCAGCACATGCTTTTTCGCGTTGACGGTAATTTCCCCGCTTCCCTCCGCCACGTAGCACAGGACGTAATCACTCACTCGCAGCTGCTCCAGACGAAACCCTTTTTTCAACCGATGCTTGCGAAAAGCTGTCCATACATATGCATGACAATTCCGGCCATTCCTCATCAGACTCACATCCCTGCTTTCGTCTCAACATCGGTCCTATACAAGAAAAAAGTAGACAAGCATGATTGAAAATCTTTTGCCTGTACTACTTTTTCCCGTTGGATCATGTTGGGTTTCTATTAGCGTATCTTTGCTGCACGAAACATCAAGATGAACAAATACGGCGCTCCCAGCAGCGCAACGACGATGCCGGAAGGGATGTCTTTGGGGATCATCACGACTCTCCCCAACAGATCGGACGCAGCCAGCAATACCGCACCCAATAATGCGGAAACGACGACGGCTTTGCGATGGTGGGCACCAACCAAAAGCCGCGCCGCATGAGGGGCGAGCAGGCCGATAAAGCCGACGGCCCCCACGCTGGCGACTGCCGCAGAAGCGAGCAATACCGCAATCGTTGCTACGGCCAGCCTCGTCTGGCGCACTTTCAGCCCCAAGCCGACTGAACTCTCGTCGTTAAAAGCGAGCAAATCGACACATCGTCCCAGCCACCACGCGAGCGGCGTCAGGATGACGATTGCAGGGAGCAGCCGACTGATTTCTGTCCAGCCGCGGCCGTATGTACTGCCTGCCATCCAGGCGAGCGCCGGAGCCGCCAAAAGCTGCGCTTTGACAATCAAAATATTAATGAAGGCCGCGCCAGCAGCGGCTACCGCGATACCTACCAATGTAAGAATAACCGGGTTTAACCCTCTGCGCCACGATACTGCGTACACAATCGCAGCGGCGGCGATCCCGCCGAGCATGGCTCCAAGCGGCATCCAGGAAGAAAACTGCGGGAACACAAGTAGCAGCAAAATCGCCCCTACGCCCGCACCGCTCGTCACCCCGACGATTTGCGGGTCTGCCAGCGGGTTGCGCACAGCGCTCTGCATGAGACTGCCGCTGATCGCCAAGGCTACTCCCGCAAGCATCGCTGTCAATAACCGCGGCATTCTCAACTCAAACAACAGCTGGCTGTACATCTCGTTGCCTTGCCCCATGAACACGGCGATAATCTCGGACCACGGCAAATACAGATTGCCGATCGCCAAACCGGACATCCAGACGATAGCAAGCAGCACACAGAGCAAAATTACAATTAGCGGATATGGAACAGAGCGCTGCCAGCCACCTACGCTCATCGATGTCTGCGCCCCGGAGCCAGTGCTGCCGCTCAGCTTGCGAGATACTCGCATAGCCAGCCAAATCAGCCACGGCCCGCCAATCGCTGCCGTCACAGCGCCAGCTGGCAATTCCCCATAGGCGTTGATAAAAGTACGCGAGATCGTATCGGAAGCAACGAGAAGCGCTGCCCCCCAAATCGCGCTGATCGGCAACAGCCAAATGTGCCGTGTCAATCCGCTAAGCCGCACCAAATGCGGAGCTACCAGGCCGATAAAGCCGATCGGCCCGACCACGCTGACGCTGACACACGTAATCAAGATCGCGATGAGCATGGCAAAAAGACGCGTTTTGCCTACTTTTTGCCCAAGCGATTGAGCCGTTTCTTCGTTGAAGCTGAGGACGTCGAGTTGTCTTGCCATCAGACAGCTTAACATAATTCCAAGCATAATCAGCGGCCAACTGAACTGTACCCCTGACCAGTCGTTTTGCTTCAAAGAGCCTGATCCCCAGATGAAGATGCCTTGTGTCGTTTCTTCATTAAATAAAATGATGGCGCTGGTCAACGATGAAAACACGAGAGTCACGATCATCCCGGATAACGCCACGCGTATCGGTGTTCCTTTTCGCCCGCCCGCCATGTAGTACACAGCGGCGGCAGCCAGTATTCCCCCTGCCATGGCAAAAGGCAACGGATACTGGTGCAAAATCGCGGGCCAGAAAACCAGTCCGCAGACGACAAACATGTAGGCACCCGCATTGACGCCCAAAGTCGTTTCCGAAGCAAGCGGGTTTCGCGTCACGGTTTGCATCATCGCTCCGGCGACCGCCAAAGCTGCGCCTGACAAAAGCCCCATCACCGTTCTGGGCAGTCGTACGCCCTGAATCATCTGATGGTCCGCAATATCCTTGGGAGCAGTGATCGCCTCAATGACGGTGCGCACCGAAATATCCGCCAAGCCTTGCGTCAGGCTGACAAACGTGAGCAGCACCAACAGAACGAGGCCGCCAAGCAGCATCCATAACGGCCTCAAGCCTCCTCTTGAAGAAGAAGGGGCTTGATGGACGCCGCTTTGGGCATAGCTTTCACGCTTGGCGAGACTCATTTCGCCAGCAAATCAGCAGCTTTTTTCGCCATGATCTGTGCGGACAACGGACCGCCGTATGGCCACATGTCTCCGCCCAATGCGTAAATGCGGTTTTCTTTTACAAATTTGAGACCGTTCCAGACGGGATTGTTTTTCAGCTGGTTCTCGATGACGTTATCATCATCTTGAATGATGTGCAGGAAGTTCGCATCCTGGAGCGCAGGCAGAGCCTCGACATCCGTCGTGGTCATTCCGTTCATTTCGAATTTCTTAGCCTTGTAAGCGTTGGTCAGACCGACGCGGTTCAAGATTTGAATCGCTGTGGAGTTGTCTGTGGACAGACGAAATTCTACGGCATTCTGGTTGCTGTAGCCCATCGCCAGTACGATTGGCGTTTTGTCCATGCCTGCTTTGACGATGCGCTCTTTTGCTTCGGCATACGTCTTGTCGAGGTCTTGCAATACTTTTTCTGCTTCGGCGTTTTTGCCCAAAATATCCGCGATTTCTTTGAAAGTGTCGATCATGCGGGTATACTGATCGCCCTGGCCTTCAGCCGGATTGGAATCAAACGCGATCGTCGGAGCGATTTTGCTCAATTCGTCGTAGTTGGCTTCCACATTTCGTTTCATCCCGATGATCAGGTCAGGCTTCGCCAGCATGATCGATTCCAGGTTTGGTGCGACGCGGCTGCCGACATCGACTACCTCTGGGGCAATTTCTACAGGGAGTTTCACCCATTTTTTCATATTCGGAATGTCTGCAATCCCTACAGGTTGTACGCCGAGAGCCAGCACGTGCTCAGCGCTGCTCCATTCCAGTGCGACAACGCGTTTAGGAACACCTTTGATTGTTGTTTCTCCCATCAAGTGCTTTACCGTACGTACTTGCTCGGCAGATTTGTCTGCTTCCGGCTGCGGCGTTGCCGCGTTTGGCTGTGCCTGTCCGGAACCGGATTGCGTATTTTGGTTAGCGGCTCCTCCGTTCCCGCACGCTGCCAGCAAAAGCATAGCCGACAAAAAGACGAGCAGGATCGGCAATTTCATGAAACGCATGTAATGACTCCCCCTTTTTCTTTGCAAGCATTCTAAAGATGATTACTGGTGATGGTCATGTCTTCCACTATGCATGATAATGATTATCATTTTCCTTGTCAATATTAGAATATGCAAATATGTCTCTCTTTTTGGCCAAGCAAAAAATCCCCCTCGAATGAGGAGGATTTTTCCGGATTTTACGCTTCTTTCGGCAACACAATTCCCCGGTAAAGGCGAACCGTAATCAAATAGTACAACGCGTAGATCACAACGAAGATAGATGTCGGAATCCAGATGTTTTTATACGGCTCAAGCAAAATGATCGAAAACATCTCCATCCCGATCAGCACATGCAGCAAACCGATGACAGCCGGGAAGATGAACACGATGAACAGCTCTTTGTAAATGGAGCCGACGAGCATTTCCTTGCGAACGCCGATCTTCCGCAGCATGCTGTAGCGGTCTTTGTCACGAGTCGCCCCGGACAAAATCTTGAACATCAGGCAGCTTGCCATCATCGACAAGAAGGCTACGCCGAGGAAGAAGCCCATGAACAGCGTTCCGCTTGTGAATGCATACGCTTGCTCATAGACGCTGTATTTGGTCTCAAGCGAAAATTCCTCGTCCTTGTCTGCATCCTTGTCCATATACTCAGGCTTGAGCAGTTCCTTTTGCCGGGCATCCATGGCCTTCAGTTGTTCTTTGTACTTGACAAATTCGTCCAGCTTCACTAAGACAACCTTGTGCTCGCTGCCCTTGACTTGGTTATAAATCGAAGGGTCTACAACTTGCACATCGTGCGACCTTTCCATTTTGTAGCTGCTCATAAATTCTCGCGAGATTGCCTGACTCCACTCTTCTGGAAGCTCTTTAGGCTGTTGCTTGTCGTCCTCATCGCGGTACATGATATATGCTTTTTCCGTCAAAGGCTGACTTGCCCGTTTCAAGCTATTTTCCGGCGAGTAGCTCTCCATCGTGTTGGCAGAAATCAGCGGAGGGTGCGCCAGCAAATCATCCTTGAGGTAATAGATGGTTTTTCCGTCTTTTTTGTAGCGGTACTCGTTTTGCTCCAGGACTTGCATGGTAGCAAGCGCCTGAAAATCTTCATGGCCCGGGTCTTGCAGTGTAACGTCGTAGCCGCGTCCGATGCTGGCAACCAGCTCTACGTTTTGCTGGAAAGCCATACCGCCCGCCATCGCTCCGACCCCGAGTGCGATCAGCATGGCGACCGTACCCAAAATTTTCGTCAAATTGTTCACGCGAAAACGCAGTTGGGCAAACGTGAAAGCATTCAGCTGACGATCGTTCAGCTTTTTGTTGTTTTTCAAAATTTGCACGAATACCGGAAGCAACGAGATGAAGACGAGATAAGTTCCAATCGTCGTCACGACCGCCCCGACAATGAAGCCTGGAGCGACATAATCTCTGAGATGCGTCAGCAAATAGTAGCCGAAAGTGACCAGCAAAATGCCGAGGATCGCAACTACAATCGTCCCGATGCCTTTTGCCTTGACCTGGTCGTTTTGCTGATCGGCGCGAATCAAGTCCAGCTCGGTCGCCCGCGCCAGCCGAATGGCGTTGATCGTCGAGGTGAGCAGAAACAGCACGAGGAAAAAGCCCCATGTCATCAGCAAAGACGGTACGTAAAATGGAAAGTACCCTTCTGTGGAAATATCGAGCAAGCTCATCAGCAATTGCCCGATTCCGCTGGACAGCGCGATGCCGACGAGGCTACCGATCAGCAGGGAGACTATGCCCATCAGCAATGTTTCCCCAAACAACATCTGGCTGATCTTGGCTTTTTTCGCCCCGAGCACCATGTACATCCCGAGTTCTTTACGCCTTAGCGCAAGCAAAAACGAGTTCGCGTAAAAGATGTAGAAGATCGTAATGAACGCCAACAGAAAGGCCCCTACATTGAAAACGATGCCGATAGAGCGGATCATCGAGTTCGCTTTCACATAATCGGAGTTCATGGCTAGCGTCTGAAACATGTAAAAAATCGAGATGGAAACGACCAGACCTACCAGGAGCACCAGGTAGTCTTTCATCATTTTCCGCATACTGGATAACGATAACTTCAACAACATGGATGTTCCCTCCTAGCGCACATCATGAGATGCACCCAGCTCGGCCAGTACATCCAAAATTTGTTTAAAAAATTGCTGACGGTCCCCTGTGCGATGAATCTCGGTGTACAAGCTGCCATCCTGGATGAAGAGGATGCGTTTGCAGTAGCTGGCACTGAAAGCATCGTGTGTGACCATCATGATCGAGACTTGGTGTTTTTCATTCAGATCGGTCATCGTCTCCAGCAGGCTTTTGGCGTTTTTGGAGTCAAGGGCACCTGTCGGCTCGTCGGCAAGCAAAATCGCAGGCTCATGCACGAGCGCGCGAGCAGCGGCAGCACGCTGTTTTTGTCCTCCAGAAATTTGCACCGGGTACTTTTGCAAAATTTCGCTGATACCCAACGTTTGAGCCACTTTGTCTACTTTTGCGCGGATTTCTTTGGATGCCACTCCTTGCAGCGATAGCGGCAACGCAATATTTTCGTATACACTCAAATTTTCCAGCAGGTTAAAATCCTGAAAAATGAACCCGAGCTTCTGCGAGCGAAAATCGGCAAGCTGGTTTTGTTTCATTTGTGTAATGTTGGTTCCGGCGATCTGGATAAAACCTGACGATGGCCGATCAAGCGTGGAGATCACGTTCAGGAGCGTCGTTTTTCCCGATCCAGACGGCCCCATGATTCCTACAAATTCTCCCTTTTCTATCGTCAGCGATACTCCTTTTAGCGCATGCGATTGACTCTCGCCTTTTGATCCGTATACTTTTTCAACGTCTTTGACTTCCAATACAGCTGTACTCACGCGTTGTTCCTCCATTCGTTTTTCCGCGCCAAGCGGTCTTCCGTGTTGCTCTTCCCTATTAACTGTAACCAGTTTCCAGTTTGAGAGCTATTGAACTACCTTACAGTTTGCTTTCGTTTTTGTAAGGTGGGGGGAAATCGCCAAGGCACACGGTATAATCTGAATGCCTTTTTCTGTGAAAGACGTCTCGCCGTTTTTCATGAAATGGGATGTGACTGCTTGCGGTCAGCAAAGCTGTCATGACCATTTTGTGAAACAATGAAAGTGAATGCCATATAGATGTTAGAAAAACATTTTCCAATAATTGACATACACAACAATCGAATGTTATTTTTTTACAAAAGGGGAGGGGAGACTCGATGAAAAGAAGGAACATACTAAAATTTTCGACATGCATTGTTCTACTCCTGACTTTAGTTGCAGGGAGCTTTGGTATCGAAGCTCAAGAAGTAGATATTACTACCTCGAAGATAAGGCAAGGCCCTTTTAAAATTGGTGTAATCGGCTATAAAGAAAAAAGTGCTGTAGGCAGAACAATCGAAGAAGCTATCAATGAACAGAAGGGGCTTGTTACAGAAGAGGAATCCATACAAATATTAGAAGAGGATATTCAAGAAATTCCAGATGATATCGATGCACTTTGGATATCTGAATCGAATATAGCGGACACGAAGGTAAAAAACCTGTATATACAGGCTAAAAAAGAAAGCAAACCTTTTTATGTTTTTGGCGAAAAACTAGATGCGGAGGACATCACCAATCATTTTGAACCGGATTTTGGTTTTACCCCTGAGTACCCTAAAAACTCAACATACTCACTTGATATGTTTGGCTATAAATTTGAAAATAACCAAGTCAAACTGTCAGCAGTTATCTCGCTTAATAGAGGAAATCAAGATTATCATTTGGAAGATCTCGTAGATATTACGAAGAGATACAATATCAAAATCAACAAGAGCACTAAATCTCAGTTCGGTTTTCTAAGTCCAAATATAGCCAAGGCTGCTGGAATAGATGTGAGTCTGCCAGATTCATTTTCAAATATATACACTTGGGAAACTGAAATGAATAACTTTATTGATATTAATTCAACCCAACAGAGACTAGCAAAGTCATATCATGTGTGGGAAGTTTATAAAGATGAAACTCCTGATAACCCGGATACAAAAAGCTATGTCTATTTTCGTGCTGACCAACCGCTTAGTGAGATTGAAGTTTTTGAATCAAGAGAATTTGTGGACAGACTTGACGCAGACAAATCAAGTAATATCATTACAAAAGGATGGCTGCCCGATGATTCCAGTATTTCCGGTAGTGTAGATTTTGATCTTACATGGCCGCCTGGAGCGAGTGTATCCTGGGATACATCTGGAGACATAGAAATTTTCGATTCAAATGGAAGCCTTTCCGGTGATTGGCACGAATTTAAAGTAGAAGATAATGAATACTTTGATGATGTTCTACGAGAATCTGACGTTTGGGTCTCTTCACAATCGTACACGATTAGCCAGAATGCAAAGGGACACAAAATAGGTCATGACTTCGAGGCAACAATTGATGGTCATTCTGGTCGGGCGGAGCCGACTGAGGTTGATAACTGGGACACTTCCGGCAACTTGTACTTTTATTGGGTTGTAAGAAGGTAAAATCTTTTACACTCTCCGGCAGAGTGAAAAACAAAAAGCCAAAAGCACCTATAGCTACAGATGACTTTTTGGCTTCTTGATTCACTTGTCTCTTATTTCTTGCTTTTGTTCTCCTGCTCCCTTTTCACGATCATGTCGACGAACAGGTCGATTTGCGCCTTGATCGCGATTGGGTCGTAGCGATAGAAAGTATCGAAATCGTTGTAGAAAATCCGGTTGTTTTTCGCTGCCGGAACGGCTTTCCAGACAGCCGAGTTTTGCAAGTTTTTCAGCGCCTCGCTATTTTTCTCCGGGTCGTAGAAAGTCAGGAACATGTAATCAGCCGCGTACTCTGGCAGTGTCTCCATGGACAACTGGAGAGTCTGGTTTTTAGTGGTGTCCGGGTGCGGCATTTTCAGCTTCAATGCGTTATAGACCGCTTGTCCGCCACGTCCGGCGTTGTCGCCAAATACCCACAAGTCGCCTTTGTTGGTCAGCTCGTACAGACCGACAGTGGCGTTCTCATCCACGATGCCCTTGATCTTCTCACGGCCTTCGGCAGCCTTTTTGTCAAAGTCGGCAATGAACGCCTCTGCCTTTTCCTTTTCACCCACGAGGTCGCCAAACAGCTTCACTGTGTCGTAAATGTTCGTCGTCGTGCCGTAAGGGAGAAAAACGGTCGGCGCGATTTTGGACAGGGCTTCGTAGTTGTCGTCATACATGACGACGATCAGGTCAGGTTGCAGTTCCAAAGCTTTTTCCGGGTTGACCCGCTCGCCTACATCCTGGGCACTTTTCAACTGCTCGATGATGAACGGGTTCTTGAACGCCATCGTTTCCGCTCCGATGACGTTTCCGCCTACTGCCAGCAGTTCGCCTGCATAGTAGTCCGTTACGATTCGTTGCGGCTTTTCAGGAATTTGGATAGCTCCTTTGGATGTACCGAAGCTGCGCGTTTTTTTCTCTGCCGCTTTGTCCGCAGCTTGCTCTCCTGCGGGTTGATTGGCAGCCCCGCTGTTGTTCGAGCTGCCAGCTCCTCCGCATGCTGTCAGCAGCAGCGAGAGCATGAAAACCATGGAGAGGACGGCAATGACCATGTTGTTTTTTCTCACGATGAAACCTCCATTATGTAAGAGTACGCTCAATATTTTGTTAATGATTCTCATTATCATCAAAAATCATAGCAAGTGTAACTTTGACTGTCAATCGTTGCGTACGCCCAACACAAAACAACAACGCACAGGTTCGCCCCATGCGTTGTTTGTTAAGCTTTCCAATAGAATCAGAACCGACAAACAACTCCTTCAAAAACCAGCCGTCACAAGCAGGGACGGGGCCTGCCAGTTCCATTCATGCCGGAGTCGTTTCGGCCAGCTCGGCAAGCCTTCCTTTTATATCTTTCGTACAGACGCCGCCGTGATAGGCAATTACGCTCCCGATATCCAGCTTGGCAAGCTTCGCGATTGATTGCACCGCGGCTGCCCGGTCCGGGGTAAAATCCGGATTGAATGACAGGAGGACGCCATCCTCTGCTGTCAAAGCATCGCCTGAAATCAGCGTTTTGCTCGGGATGTGGTACAAAGAAATGTGGTCCGGGGAGTGGCCAGGTGTGTAAATCACTTGAATCCCGCCTGCATACGGAAGAATATCTCCATCATGAAGAGCTTGATCCACTTTTACCGGAGTAGCAAAAGCACCGCTTTTCAACAGAGCAGTTTCCCCTGCCAGATAAGGAATCGCCACTTCATGGGCAAGCACCTGGATTCTTCCCTCGCCGTATGAGACAAGCTCGAACAGACTGCCGATATGGTCGCGATCCTGGTGGGTAATGATGATCTTCGTCAGCTTTTCCAGAGGGATATCTGCCTTGGCGAGCGTGTCCCGAATGAGCGGCAGCTGACCTGCAAGCCCTGTATCTATGAGCACCACTTCTTGCTCATCCCACAACACAGCCGTGTGGACGACGAATGGGCTTCCTCCTGCATCCATCTCCAGTTTGATTGTTTGTATTCCTTCGCGTGCAGCCACATCAAACACCTCCCGCATCTAGTCGAATGGAAAAATCTCCTCTTTTATGTTCCCTGACCGCCAGCAAGAATCCTTTTGGCCGCGAGAGTTTGGACGGGCATGCGACGTGCGACATGCTCTTGCATCGGGCGTCAACTGACTAAAAGAAAAATGACCGTCGCTTCATGGACGGCCATTTCTTTTCCTTATTATTTCCCTGCCTTTTGGCTGTACACTTCTTTTCCTTCTACTAACGTCAAAATGACCTTCGCATTCTTGATTTCAGTGGCCGGAATTTCGAACAAGTTTTTGTCCAGAACGATGAGGTCGGCTTTTTTGCCCACTTCGAGCGAGCCTGTGATGTCGTCTACGTGGTTGGCGTAAGCCCCGTCAATCGTAAAGCTGGCGATCATGTCAGGCAAAGTGGCGCGTTCATTCGGATTGGCGATTTTCGCCGGGTCTGTCACGCCGTCTTCGATCCGGGTGATGCCTTGCTGGATGCCGTGAAGCGGGTTGAACTCCGGCGTCACGATATAGTCGGAAGAAGAAGCGATATGCACGCCTTGATTCAGGAAGCTTTTCATCGGGTATTCTTGCTCTGCGCGCTCATGACCGAGGTATGGCACTTCGATCTCATCGTAGTAGCCTTCCTCTTGCATGAACCAGAACGGTTGAACGATGCCGACAGCACCGAGCTTTTTAAAGCGGGCGATATCATCGCTGTTGACGAGCTGTAAATGAACGAGAGAGTGGCGAGCATCGTGCTTGCCGTTTTGTTTTTCGGCATATTCCATGCCATCGAGCGCGACCCGTGTGGAAGCATCACCAATCGAGTGCACATGCAATTGGAAGCCTGCCTTGTCGACAGCCGCTGCCGTTTTGTTGTAGACGTCCGGCTTCCAGATCAGTTCGCCGTTTGTATGTTTATGCTCATACGGCTTTTCCAGATAGGCCGTAGCACCTTCGACAACGCCGTCCATAAAGATTTTGACCGCGTTCACCTGGAACAACGAGTTTTGATTGCGTTCACGGATTTTGACAAACTCGGCAATCTGCTCCGGCCCTTTGTCCGGGTTAGCCGTGATCGCATTGCGGAAACGGATGGTCAGCTTGTTTTCGCGGGACAGTTCCTCGTATGCTTCCAGCACGTTTGGATAGCGCAGCATGTCCGGGTCGCGAACCGTTGTAACTCCGCGTTCAACCGCTTTGTGCTGATATTCCTCGATCCCTGCTTTGTACTGCTGCACGGTGTAGCCGCCGATTTTGGACAGGACCAAATCCATTGCTTTTTCGCGCAGTGTCCCGGATGGCTCGCCCGTTTTCGGGTCGCGCTCGATGATGCCGCCTTCCGGATTTTTCGTTTCTTTTGTAATGCCAGCAAGCTTCAGCGCAGCCGTATTGACCCACAACGAGTGTCCGTCATCGGAAGTCAAGGCAATCGGAATCGCAGGGACGATCGCATCCAGCACTTCTTTGCGCGGCCCGATGCCAGGTGCTACCGGATTGCTCCAGCCACGGCCCTGGAAAGCGACTTCTTTCGGATGCGCTTTGGCAAACTCGGAAATCACTTGGGTGTATTCCTCCATCGTACCTGCGTCAAACAGGTCGATGGAATAGATCAGTCCTGTTGTCTTGCTCGCATGGGTATGGCTGTCGATGAAGCCTGGCAGCACCATTTGCCCTTTCAAATCGGTCACTTTCGTCGTTTTTCCGATGTACGCCTTGGCGCCTTCGTTCGTGCCGACATAGACGATCTCGTTTCCACGAATGGCGACAGCCTCTGCCCAGTTTCTGTTTCTGTCTACCGTATATACGGCACCGCCCGACAGGACGACATCCGCTGGCTGTACCGCCGCTTTTTGCACAGGAGCACTCGCTTGTCCGACTCCCTGGCTTGTCCCTTGGGCAGCAAAAGCAGGCAGTGGCAGCATCAATGCCGTTGCCAGCAATGCGCTGGTCCATTTTTTTGCAAACAACACAATCCCCACCTATCTCTTTATCTTTGGTAAAAAACACGACAAACCTGATTGTAGCATCGCAACTCAGAAAATTCCATGAAATCCCTTGTGAAAACTCGTATTTTTCCCCGATTTTTGCCGAAATTGCTCGACTTTCATCGAAATCGCTCGCCAATTGGAAAAAGGTTGCTTTGACATCGCACGAAGGAACATTTACACTAATTAATGTTTCATATAATTAATTATTAACTAACGATACTATTAACCATGGAAAGCAGGAGCGATAAACATGTCCAGTCAGTCTTCCCTTACCGATTTCGAACAGCTCTACATCCAGGTGCAGCGAAGTGTATCCGCCAATTGGCACAAGCGCCTGGACCCGCTCGTATCCGCTTCCCAAGCCATGATTTTGCGCATGCTCGACAAAAACGGCCCGCAAAAAGCTTCCACTCTGGCAAAGCAGCTGTGCATTACTCCCGGAGCCGTCACCAGTCTTTCCGATAAATTGATCGCCTGTGGCTATGCCAGCCGAAGTCGTGTCAGCCATGACCGTCGGGTGGTCTATCTGGAAATAACCGAGCGAGGCAGCGAGGTTTTGCAGCAGTACAAAATCGAGCTGAAGCGGACAGTGGCAGATTTGTTTGCCGGATTGTCAGACGAAGATCTGGCGCATCTGAACCGTATCTACCGCCAAGTTTTGCATAACATCGAAAGCGCAAGAGAGGAGAATCAAGCATGAGTGAGTTAACGGACAAGAAGAAAATTACGATCATGATTGCGATCATTACCGCCATGTTTTTTTCAGCTATCAACCAAACGATTATCGGTGTCGCCATGCCGCGCATCATCGCCAAGCTGGGCGGGATGGATTACTACTCGTGGGCGATCACGATTTACTTGCTGACGTCAACAGTCGCCTCCGTACTGGTCGGAAAGCTGTCGGACATTTATGGACGAAAGCCGTTTTTATTGGCCGGGATTGGACTGTTTAGCATCGGGGCCTTGCTGTCTGGCTTCTCGGGAACGATTTTTCAATTGATCACCTATCGGGCGATTCAAGGCGCTGGTGCCGGGATTATTATGTCGACCGCTTTTACCGCCATGGGCGATTTGTACGAACCACGGGAAAGAGCCAAATGGACAGGGGTCATGAGCGCTGTGTTCGGCGTCTCCAGTGTGGCTGGCCCGCTCTTGGGCGGGTATATCGTCGATCATCTGGACTGGCATTGGGTGTTCTGGATTTTCTTGCCGATTGGCGTGATCGCTTTTACTTTGATCCTGCTTCACTTCCCGCGCGTGGAAAAACGTCAGGGTGAATCGGTGGACTACTTCGGCTCCCTGTTTTTGACGACGACCATCGTGCCGATGCTGCTTGCTTTTTCCTGGGCAGGAGACGGCCCGAACAAATACGCCTGGGGCTCCTGGCAAATCATCAGTCTGCTCGCTGTCACCGTCGTCTCTTTGGGCATCTTCCTGTGGACAGAGACAAAAGTAAAAACGCCCGTCCTGCCGCTTGGCTTGTTTAAAAACAGCGTGTTTACCGTCTCCAACCTGGTCGGCTTCTTCCTGAACGCCGGGATGATGGGTGCGATCATTTACGTACCGTTCTTCGTCCAAGGGGTAAAAGGCATCTCGCCAACCATGGCCGGCTACGTCGCCATGCCGATGTCGATTGCCATGCTCGTGACCTCGGCACTCGCCGGTCAATTGATGACGAAGACAGGCAAGTACAAAAAAATGGCGATCAGCGGACTGCTCGTCATGACAGCCGGGATGGTGCTGATGTACTTCATGGTGCCAAGCACCCCGATTTATTTGCTCGTCCTGTACATGATCATTCTCGGACTGGGCATGGGGATCGCCATGCCAGTGTTCTCCCTGACGGTGCAAAATGCCGTCGCTCCGAAAGAGCTTGGGGTCGCGACCGCCACTTCCCAACTGTTCCGCAACCTCGGCGGTACGATCGGGATTGCAGTCATGGGCAGCGTCATGAGCGCCAGCATGACCACGAAAATGACCCAGCTCTCCGCTGGAATGGGGCAAACAGGCGCGATGCCGAACGATCCGGCCTTGGCCGAGAAGCTGGCGCTGTTTAGCAATCCGCAAAATCTGCTCGATCAGCCGAAGATCGAAGCAGCTCTGCACAGCTTGTCGCCGGAATCGCAAGCCGCCTTTGTTCACGTGCTGGATATGATCCGCGATGCCATGAGCTACGGCATTACCACGACCTTTTTGACAGGAGCAATCGTGGCTGGCTTCGCTGTCGTGATCGCTCTGTTCCTGAAAGAAATCCCGCTGCGCGGCCAAAGCCAGAAGCAACCGGAAAAACGCGCAGCTGACAACAGCAGTGAGTGGGACGGCGTTCAGCCTGGAAAAGCTTGATCATTGATCATAAACATGGATCATTCGCCGCGTTTTTCGGAAACGGAGACGCCAAAAAGACGCCAGTATCGTGCTGGCGTCTTTTTGCGTTGCATCGCATCTCAACAGCAAGTGGTAACATATCGGCCCGCCGTTTGCTGCATCGCGCTCCTCAACCACAAGCAGCAACCTCTCGTCGCACCGCTTGCTCCCTTACAACTCGGCTCGCCCGGTACGAATGGCATGGGCGTAATCCATCCAGCCCTCCGCTTGCTGCATCGCGCTCCTCAACCACAAGCAACAACCTCTCGTCGCACCGCTTGCTCCCTTACAACTCGGCTCGCCCGGTCCGAATGGCATGAGCGTAATCCATCCGGCCCGCCGCTTCCGCTTTTTGGGCCGCCTGTTCACAGTCGTACGGAAGCAACACCTGCTCCAACTTCCACCCCTCATCCTGCTGCTGCAAAACGGCGTATTTGGCATGCGGCGTCATCGATTCCATCGAGTGGGGATAAGGCGTCTCCTCAAAATAAGCTGGCAGTCCCACGCTTCCCGGATTGACGATCCACTTTCCATCCGGCAGCCACATGGACCGCTGCACGTGCGTATGCCCGCAAACGATGATCTTTTGCGGCACAGCAGCAAGCTCAATCATCAACTCAGTCACGCTTTTGTCGTCAGTCCCGTACGGCGCCACCCTTTCCATCAAGTAGGCATCGTCGGCAAAAGGCGTTCCGTGGCAAAACAGAGCATCCTCGTACACATATGACTTTTGAAATGTCCGCAGCCAATCCAGCACCTCCTGACCAAGCAGCGGCTTCACATACTCATAGGTGGGAGATTCGAAATGATCCTGCAACAAATACCGATCGCAATTGCCCATGATGGAAACGATTGAAGGGCGGTTCATCAAAAGCTGTGCCGTTTCGACCGGAGCAATCGGGCCGAACAGCGTGTCCCCCAGATCGACGATAACTTGAATCCCCCGTGAATCGATGTCCTGGAGTACAGCTTCGAGCGCATAAACGTTGCTATGTATGTCAGAGATAACGGCTATGGAATGATGGTGCTTCAAGACAGATCGCTCCTTCTCACATAGTGCTTATCATCCATCATACCGCTCCACACCTGGATGCTCCAGCAAAATGAAGAGAACAGCCGGGTATTCAAACTTTCTGTAAATAGTATGTCACTTTCGTTAAATAGATTGATTAAATTCCGAAATTAGCTAATATTAGTATAACGCATTTAAAGAACCTGGCTCGGACGAACCTTTTGCAACAGGAGGCTGCTGTCATGAACTATGTCAAATCGGTGCTCAGGCAATTCTCGATTCCGTCTTTGCTTCAGTTGATTTTGAACATCTCTCTGATTGTTTTGGCCGTCATCCTCTGCGTCCTGCTCGTCAAGGAATTGATCCACTTTGGCAAAATGATGCTTTCTGCCGATTCGACCTTGAACGAATTTCTGGAAGCCATCATCGCCTTTTTTCTCTACTTCGAATTTATCGCCATGATCGTGAAGTATTTTCGCGAAAACTATCATTTTCCCCTGCGCTACTTTTTGTACATCGGCATCACGGCGATGGTTCGCCTGATCATCGTCGATCACCACAATCCGCTCAACACACTGATTTACTCCGGCGTGATTCTGATTTTGATTGTCAGCTATTACATCATCAACAAAACTCCGGTCGAGCGGCCAGGGAAGTAAATAACGCATCATGCCTGCAAATCGGGGATGTCTTTTTCACGGAAAAGGCATCCTCTTTTTTCTTTTTCAAAAAAAGTTTGAGAGGGGGCACTGCTGCTGATCGTCTATAGTAATGTAAGCAAGCAAAACGGTCATGAACGTTTTGCCGAGTGCTGCGCAGCACCTTTTTTGCAAGGAGGATTGCATCATGCAGGACGATCGGGAGGTCATTGCGGAGGTTCTTGCAGGCAATAAAGAAGCTTATGCTCTGATCGTCAACAAATACAAAGGAAAAATCGCATCGATACTCCGGCGAAACTTGAGCCCTTCCCTTGAAGTTGAAGATATTGTCCAGGAAGTATTTATCAAGGCGTACTACAGCTTGCCCGACTATCGCCCGGGCCACTCGTTCCCGGCCTGGTTGTACCGGATTGCCATCAACCGGGGAATTGACGAGTTGCGCAAACGAAAGCGCACGCCTGCCGTAACGGAAATGAACATGGAGCTACAGGACGAATGCCCTGTCCCGCTGGAAGAGTATTTGGCAAAAGAAGAACGCCACACTTTATGGCAGCAACTGAAGAGACTGGATCAGTCATACAGGACGATCCTTGATTTGCACTATCTCCAGCACCTCAGCTACAAGGAAATTGGCAGCAAGCTGTCGTTATCGCCAGATGCCGTACGAATGCGCTTGTCCTACGCCCGCAAAAAGCTGCGGGAACAGCTTGAAAAGCAGGAGAAAAAAGGGGGTGCCCCGCTGTGAATTGCCTTTCGCCGCAAGAACTGGAAGCTTATCTGGACGACCGTTTAGCGCAAACCGACAGACAAAAGTGGGAGCAGCATCTCGATCATTGCCCCCGCTGCCAGCAACAGCTTGAAGCGTACATCGACTGTCTCGCCCAAGCGAATGAACCATGGGCTGAAACAATCAGTGCGGACCTGGAGCAAAAAGTCATCCAGTCACTCTCGCCGCATCCTGTGAGCATTTTAAGCCGCACTGCCGATGCCCGTGCAGCTACACCCGCTCGCCAGAAAAAAAGGAGTATGACCGTCATGAAAAATGTATCCATTGCCGCTGCGGCATTAGCGCTTGTCGTTTCAGGAGGAATGCTCGTTTCTCCTACTTTTTCCAGCTATGTCAATGCTGCCTTTGCAAGCAAGCCGCTAAACAATCAAGCTCCTGCGCCTGCTGTCTCCAAAACCATCCTGGGTCAATTTGGCGACGACGGAATACGCCAGGCAGTCCAAAACGGATTCACGCAATTCCCGCAGGCACAAGTGACTGATCAAGGAATCACGTTTGCCGTTCAAGAGGTAATCGCAGACCCGCTTCGCATTCAACTGGCAGCCTCCATCACCGATCAAGCGGGAAAACCGCTGGAAGTATTCTGGCAGGATATGTATCAGCAAGGAGCAAAAAAACCCGTCGTGACGTTGAAAGACAAACAAGGAAACATTTTGCAGCCTGCCGATTTCGCTGAGGCAGGACGCTGGGAAAACCCGAACGACGAGTGGAAAAGCCAGCGAAACATGGCTGGACAACTTTTCCTGGAGCGCGAGCTGAAAACGTATTTCCCGGATGCAAGCAAGATTCCTGACGAACTTGTTGTCGAGTTCTCCATCCAGCAAATGGACGTGACAAAAGGAAACTGGAAGCTGTCCATTCCCGTGAATATGCAAAAGGCAAAAGCGGCGACGCGCTCACAGGCGATTCACAAAAGCTACACGACGCCGCAAGGAATTACTTTTACGTTGCAAGAGATGACGTTTGCCCCAACAGGGATCGAGCTGGTCATTGACCGGAGCGCAAACACCGACAAATCGGCCAGCTACAGCTACGAGCTTGTGGATGATCGCGGCACTGTTATTGCCGCTCGCGATCCCCAGATGTTTACCGCGAGAGTGAACCAGTCACAAAACGACATTCGTTCCATGTCAGACGTCCCGTTCCAGTCGATTGAGGGGGGTTACCGAAACTTCCACTACTTCCAGCCAATCGATCCCAAAACGAAGCTGTCTTTCAAGCTAGGCTCCGTCTACACGGAGGAACCGACTGATTTTCGCGTCAAAATCGACCTGGGACAACTCGAACAACAGCCTGTGCTCGCCGCGGATCACGAAGACCGCTTCACCTTCAAAAAATTTGTGAAGGACCCTGATCGAGCCGTTGATGTGGAAGGATACGACGATGGCGCATACAAGGTAAACCCGGATGGCACTACAACGAAAATAGAAGGGCACCATATCGCCTATGACATCACGCTAGGCAAAAATACCGCGCCGCTCTTAACAGCTCCTGCGTATTGGACAATCACAGATGAAACCGGAAAAGAGCATGACACAGACTTCTACACCGACAAATCCGAACTCGTAAACGGCCTGGCGCATTTTGCTGGAACGATGCTGGTGAAGGACAGCGAACCACTTCCGAAAGAGCTGATCATTACTTCGACGAAGCGCATGGTCAAACATGACGATGCTGAGTGGCAAGTGCGGATTTTGAATGGTAAGTAAGTAAACATTCATACGAAAAAGGCTGGCAGTTCAGCGGACTGTCAGCCTTTTTCTATGGAAGTGTCCCGGCGTTGTTCATGAAAGTGGCTGCGGGCACTTACGGTCTTTTGATTGAAAGAAATTTGCGATGAAAAGCGATGCAGAATGCCTTCTTTTTATGCCTATTTGACTTGATCGCGGATCACAAACGACACCGTCGTCCCTTCCCCCGGCTTGCTTTGGATGGACAAGCCTTTGCCGTACATTTGCGTCAGTCTGCGGTGCGTATTGGACACGCCGATTCCGCCTTTTTCCTTCGTGGCGAGGTCCAGGATTCGCTCCACGATTTCCTTGTTCATTCCGACACCGTCGTCCTGCACTTCAAACCGGGTAGCGTCTTCCTGCCGCACAATTCGTATCCGCAAGGTTCCGCCCTCGATCTGGCTCAAAAGGCCGTGGTTGACGGCGTTTTCGACCAACGGCTGGATGGTGAGCGGCGGGATGAGCACGGTTTCGCAGCCAGAGTCGACCTCCCACTCGATGGACAAGCGCTCGCCGAACCGCTCCTTTTCGATGTACAAGTACGACTCGACCAGTTCCAGCTCGTGGGAGAGCGGCACCCGTTCGCCTGTGTTCAGGAAGTCGAAGCTGATCCGCAAAAACGAAGTAAACGCGTCTCCAAGATTGCGCATCTTTTCTGTATCGATGTCACTCAAAGCCAAGATGGAGCTGAGTGTGTTAAACAAAAAATGAGGGTGGATTTGCGCCTGCAAATACGCTGCCTCCATGCGCAAGCGCTCATCGACGGTTTGTTTCAGCGTCGTCAGCGACCAGACCCGGTATTTCAGCTCCATGCCGTCGACAGGTTTGCAAATATAATCGTTGGCCCCGGCCAAATACCCGGTGTATATGTCTTCCGGCTGGCTTCGCGCGGTCAAAAGCAAGATCGGCAATTCAGACAGCGTGAAGTGCTCCCGGATTTTTTGTGTCAGCTCATAGCCTGACATGTGCGGCATCATGACATCCATAATAATCAAGTCCCACTGCTTGGCGAAAAGCAGATCAAGCGCGTCTCTCGCTGACGTGCACGTCGTAATCTGATACGGCGACAAAATTCGCTCCAGCACTTTGAGATTGACCGGATCGTCATCCACAGCCAAAATGTTGGCACCTCGTTCGGCAAATGAACAGGCCGCCGTGTGCAGGGAAGACCAGGAAGGGTGAAACTCGTTGCGCACGGACTTGGTTAATACAGGCACCTGGTACGCCTTTTCGCCCGAACGCTCCCGCTCCCGGTTGTTCTCCACGCTTGCCATGCTTTCCGGCTCTGCCACCACCGGAAGTAGAAAGCTGAAATGCGAGCCTTTGCCCGGCTCGGAATGCACATACAGCTTGCTGTCGTGCAATTCTACCAGCTGTGCGCAGATGGCAAGCCCCAGGCCAATTCCTCCGCCGTTGTTCACTCTTTGGCTGCCTTGCTCATACGGCTTGAATATTCGCGCCTGCGTCTCCTCATCCATTCCGATTCCCGTGTCAGACACGCGAATTTCCACCTGATTGCCTACTGCCTCGGCAAAAACGGTGATCGCTCCTTGTTCCGTAAACTTCAAAGCGTTGTGAATCAGGTTGAACAAGATTTGCACGAGACGCTTTTCATCTGCAAGAATCGGCGGCGTCGAATCGGGAACTTCCATCTGCAACTGGATCGGCCTGCCCTCGGCCATATAGGCAAGCATGCTGATCACACCGGAAGTGACCGCCTGAATGCGCAGCGGCTTTTTGTCCAGCACAATATGCTTGTCCTGCAAGCGGACAACATCCAGCAAATCGTCCAGCAGGTGGGACATTCTGCGGCTGATCGTGATGAGCAGCTCCATGTCTTGTGTGCTGCGGCTGCCCATGACGTGTCTTTCGCTCATGACGACCGTCTCCGCAATATTCATGATGCCGTGCAAAGGCGTTCGCAGCTCGTGAGATGTATGCGCGAGAAACTGGTCTTTTTGCTTGTCGGCTTTCTTCAATTGCTCGGTCAGCATCGCCCGCTCTTCGGCATGGCGGAAATACCCTCTGAACCAGTACGCCGAGAAGCTGACGAGAGCGGCGATCAGGTCAACAGGATAATAGACGTTTTTCATGTCGATCAGCTGATACTGCTGCAACACGCCCCAAATCACGTTGGAATACACACTGACAGCGGCGATGAGCAAAAACATCGCATCCTGCTGACTGCGCATCAGCATGCGGACAATGATAAAAGCAAAAAGCAGCAGCGGCCCTAAATAATACAAGGAAAGCAGCTTGGAAGAAAGGTACACCCACTCGGACGATGCCAGCAAAAGGAACAGCGAGTACAGGCTGAGCAAGAACAGGTAAACCCGGAACAGTCTGGAGGTTGTCTCTCCTCCCGCATTGGACAGTCTTCTCACCAGCAAGATCATGAGCAAAGGCTGCCAGATGTAAGACAGCAGTTCGATTTTGAGCGCCCACGCGTACGGAATCGGGAACCAGAGCAGCATCAGATTGTCGTAGTCAATCACTGTCTTGATCGCGACGCAAAACAACAATAGTAAGAAGAATAAAAATTCCTTTTGGCGCGGCTTGAAGACAAACAGGATACCCGCGTACAACCCGTGCAGCAGCAAAATCAAAAAGGTCGCCATTTGCAGGCCAATCGAATACCACCGTTCCGTATCAACCGCCGCCTGCGAGCCGAAGTAAATGTCTTTGATGATTCCTCCGTTGTGCGGCCGCTGAAAATTGGCGCTCTGGATCAGCAGTTCAATGACCTTGGCGTCTCCTGCCGTATACGTGGCTGTGTAGGAAGCCTTCCACGGCTTGGTCGTCTCTGCTGTTGTTGCAGGCACGCCAAGTCCACCGATATGCTCTCCGTTAATCTCAATACGGGAAGCTGCCTCGATTTCCTGAATCCAGAACGTATACGGTTGCTCCAACTGCTGATCGACCAAAATCCGCAGCCGATACGTTCCATAGCCGTACGAATCAGCAGCATTCGGAAAAGCGCTGCTCCAGTCACCGGGTACTTGAACGTATTGCCGCTCCCTTTCCGGCACTTGCTTCAAATCTTTTTGGCTCAGAAAAGCATTCGGGTAAAACTCCCACTGCCCTTTTAACGAAATGGAAGGAGAACGCTCAAAGTCCCATCCACGCATGTCCAGGACACCTTGCTCTACATCAGGATGCTTTGGGTCTGCATTGAGCGAGTACCACATCCAGCGCAGTCCCAAAAGCAGCGCAAGAAAAAAAGTCAGGATGATTGCATACTTCCAGAGAGGCGCTGCTGCGTAATGAGGTATGGTTCGGCTATGTCGTTTCATCATAGTTGCATATTTTCGACATCAACATGTTTATCCCTTTATCCGCCTACGCAAACCGCTCCCCCGAAAAATAGGCGACAAGCGTCCCAAAAGCGATCCACGGTGCAAAAGGCAGCTTTGACTGACAGCTCGCCCGCCCGGCTATGAGCAGCGCCAAACCGTACAATCCCCCCGAAACAGACGAGTAGATCATCGCCCACACAAGCAAATCCGGCGGAAGAAACAGGCCGATCACCCCGTACAGCTTGACGTCTCCTCCTCCGATTGCGCCATCCGTCACGACTGCGATCAGCAACAACAGCAGAAACACGCCTGCCGCTCCGATCAGCTGAGCGCTAAAATCGCTGCCCTGATAAGGAAACAAGCCGCGCAGCAAAAGAACGGACAGGCAAAAAGGAAGCAGCACGCCATTGGGAATGCGGCGGTCAGCCAAGTCTGCCACCGTGACGAGCACGAGGAAAGAAACAAGCGATAGGCCGAGCAGCAATTCCCCTGTCCAGCCGTATTTCCAGTACGTAAGGGGAAAACACAGCCCTGTCACTGCTTTCATAAACCAAGCCCCTCTCTTGAATCGCTCGCGATCTTTTTGGTCACGCATGCCAACTGCCCGCATCCCGAGCGCTATGCAAGCAGAACCAATCAGCAGACCGCTCCAGCCCAAGCCAAGCGCAAGCAAGATTGCAAACATCTCATCTCATCACCTCACTCCACAGAATCCGGAATCATTTCCCTCATTTTAGCTTTGCAAGTTGAGACAAAAAAGCCGCTCGCTCCCCTCTCTTCCATGCGCAAGCTGATAGCGGTGATACCTTTTCTTTCTCCCGTGGTTTATAGTAAGAAAGGAAATGCACTGTACACCCTTCATGAAAAAGGATGCGAACCATGCGAAAAATCATTGTTGTAGGTGCCGGAATTGTTGGCGCTTCGACGGCGTATCAGTTGGCAAAAAGAGGCGCAGAAGTAATGATTGTCGATCGAAAAGATAAAGGACAGGCGACCGATGCCGCAGCCGGGATCATTTGCCCGTGGCTGTCGCAAAGACGCAATCAAGCCTGGTACAGGTTGGCCAAGGAGGGGGCGCGTTTCTATCCCTCGCTGATTGCCGAGCTGGAACAAAGCGGAGAAACGAACACCGGGTATGCCCGGGTGGGAGCGCTCAGCATCCATACAGACAAAGACAAGCTGCTGACTTTGGAAAAACGGGCACTCACGCGCAAAGATGATGCACCGGAGCTGGGGGATGTCTCCACGCTTTCAGCTGACGACACAAAAGCGCTGTTCCCGCCCCTGGACGAAAGCTATGCTTCTGTCCATGTCACAGGAGCCGCTCGCGTGGATGGCCGCGCCTTGCGGGATGCTTTGCTGCGCGCCGCGCAAAAACACGGAGCGTCCCTTTTATACGAAAGCGCTGAACTCGTTTACGACGGGAACCGGATCGCAGGGGTAAAGGCTGGAACGGAGAGCATCACAGCCGACTCTGTCGTGATCTGCGCCGGAGCGTGGGCCAATCACATTTTGCAGCCGCTGGGCGTAAACTTCCAGGTCACCTTCCAAAAAGGGCAAATTGTTCATCTGGAATACGCGGACAGGCAGACAGACAACTGGCCTGTTGTCATCCCTCCAAACGACCAATATTTGCTGGCATTCGATGAACATAAAATGGTGATCGGCGCCACACACGAGAACGATGTGCCAAGCTTCGATACACGCCTTACGCCAGGCGGCTTGCACGAAGTTTTTGCCAAAGCACTGGACATCGCTCCCGAGCTTGCCAACAGTACATTCGTCGAAGCGAGAGTGGGATTCCGTCCGTTCACGCCAGGGTTTCTGCCTGTCATCGGCCCGCTGCCCGGCTGGGAAGGCATTTTTGTTGCCAACGGCCTCGGCGCATCCGGCCTGACGATGGGTCCTTATATCGGCTATCAGATGGCGAAGCTCGCTCTCGGTCTGGAAGTGGACATACCGTTAGAGCATTACGACGTGTCAGGTGCCATTGCGGCACAATCCTAGCTAACAGCAACGAGGTCTTATCCTGTAAAGGGATAAGACCTCGCTTCATTTCATACCGCTCAGCTTTATACAAACTGCCTGCTGTCATTGTTTTTCCCGAACCGATAAACCGCGATCAGGGCAAACACAAGGGCAAATCCTCCGAGAATGAGCAAATTCACATACAAGCTTCCCAAGCTCTGGCCTTGCTGTAGCTGATCGATGCTGTCCAAAAGCCAATGCTGCGGCAAAAAGCTCGATATTTTGCGCACGGTCTCAGGCATGATGTTCACCGGGAAATAACAACCTGCGAGCAGGCAGCTCGGGGTAATGATCATATTGCGCATGGCTCCTGCTGCCGATGTGCTTTTGGCAAATGCGACAATCGTCAGCGCAAGCCCGATTGCCGTGAGAGCAAACAGCAGCAGGACAACAATCAACGGGAAGGTCGGCATCCCCGCATCGATATGAAAAATCAGCTTCATCGCCACCAGCGTGACAACAATCTGCAAAAAGATCAGCAGCAAACTGACGACGACATTGGACAGCACGTACGCTCTCGCTGACATCGGCGAGGAAAGCAAGCGCAAGAACGTCCGGTTCTCTTTTTCCTTGAGGATGATCTCGGACAAGTTGGCCGCAGAAAACATCATGAACGTGATCAAGTAGCCAATCGTTTGGTACGACATCATTTTCTCATTCGAGGTGTCAGGCTGCGCCGTCGCTTTAAGCTTGAAAGGATGTTGGCTGTAGCTGTCGTAAATGCGGGCAAAAGCCGCTTCATCGCCTTTTGTCTCCTTGCCGATCGCAGCCACGTTGCCAATATAGCTTTGCAGCATCGCTTTGATGTATGCCGTGACCGACTCGCCTTTGACGGAAACGATGCGGATGTGCCCTGGCTCGCCTGCCTTCACACGATCCGCAAAGCCTTGCTCGAAAATGATGCCGCAGTCCAGATCGCCCGAAGCGATGCGTGCACGCAGCGTCTCCTCATCCAATGGAGTTACCTGAACTTGACCAAGCCCCTCCAAGTAACGGATGACTCCGCTCGTGACCACCTGACTGCCATCTTGATTGACTACCCCGGCCCGGATCGTTCCTGTACTTGCATTGCTGTAAAAAAACAGCGAGATCAAAATCCCGACAATCGGCAGACCAAAGTACAAGAACCAGTTCTTTTTCTTGCGGAACGTATCTTTCAGCGTTTTGCGAATGAGCCACACCATTTCATCCATGTTAAAATGCCTCCCGTCTGCGAATGGAGATGACCGTCAAGACCAGAAACACAGCTGCGATTCCAAGATTCAGTCCGATCACTTTCCAGACGGCGACGATATTGTCCATGTAGATCAGCTCCAACAAAGCCGTATTGATCCAACGCAAAGGAGACAAGTTGGTCAGAAGCGTCAAGATGCCCTCCGTGTTCTCAATCGGAAAATACGCGCCGCCAAAAAACGAAGCGCACTGCAAGAAAATCATCACTACCATGTACGAGCCTTCCTGTTTGGTCAGCAGAAACCCGATGCCAAGTCCCAGGCTCACCGCCAAGAGTACCTCTGTCAACAAAGCAAGCAGAACCAGCCAAAAATGATTGCCCCAGTAAGCATGATAGACAAATTTGCTAAACAGCACGACGACCAGCACACAGAGTGTATTGATGAACACATTGCCGATCATTTTGCCAACCAGAATTTCTCCCTTGCTGATCGGCGCTGCCATCAGGCGGATTGCCGTCTTCCGCGCCCGTTCCGCACCGAACAAATAGTTGGCGGAAATGATCGAGAACAGGGCGATCATCGTTGTCATCGACACGGCGTAGTAATCGATGGAGCCTGGTTTTCTGTCTGCTACAAGCGTTGTTTCCTGAATAAAATCTTTGCTTTCCGCTGCATGTTTCAAGATGTTTGTGCCGACACCCGGACTCGCCTGAAAGGCGGCCGTGCCGAGTGCATAACGATCGGCAAAGGCGACCAGCATCCCTTGCAAAATGCCGCTTTCCACTGTATTTTTGCTGCTGCCGAAAAACGCAATGCCGTCCTTGTCAATCGTCGCATAAGCCGTATAGCGCCCGGAGCTGACTTCCTGGCGCCAATCCATCCCCGGCCTGATCGGGACGACTTCCACCCCTTCTTTTCCGATCGCTTTCGTAAAGCTGTCCCAGTACGCAGACATGTCGTTTTCCGAAAAAGTCGCTTTGTACAGCAGGCGAACCTCCCCGACCGAATGCTTTGACGAAAAAGCATTGGACAAGCCCGCACCCAAAATCAGCATCAGGATGATCGGCAGGGCGAGCATGAAGAGAAACGTTTGCCGATTTCTCACGCTGGAAAGAATCTCTTTTAACGCAATTCTCCAAATAGCCATCTGGCATCTCCCTTTCTCTAGTCCCGCAAGTTTCTGCCTGTCAATGTCAGAAACACCGATTCCAGATTAGGGGCTTGCTCTTCGACAGAGCGAATCTCTACCTGGTCTTTAATCAACTGCTGGATAATCCGGTTCAAATTGTTGACTTCCGACTTCGACACGATCTTGAGCGTGTTTTCTTCCTGGCGCACGGCAGTGACCCCAGCGATTCCTTGCAGCGATTCGATGGAGATCGCTCCATCCGCGCGAAAGCCAATCCAGATTTCTTTCGTGTCTGTAATGATCGATGTCAGTTGCTCTTTTGTGCCTTCCGCAATGATTTTGCCGTGATCCACGATGGCAATGCGGGTACAAATCTCTTCGACTTCTTCCATGTAGTGACTCGTGTAAATGATCGTGCAGCCCATCTCGTTGAGCTTGCGAACCGACTGTAAAATGTAGTTGCGCGACTGCGGATCGATCCCGACTGTCGGCTCATCCATAATGATCAGCTTGGGAAGGTGAGCGATGGCACAAGCGATGTTGAGCCGCCGCTTCATCCCGCCGGAAAAGTTTTTCGGGAAGCTCTGGTGCTTGTCGCCCAATCCGACGAACGCGAGCGCTTCTTCCGTCCGCTCCCGCAGCATCGCTCCCCGCAGACCGTACAAGCCGGCAAAAAAGCTGACGTTTTCATACGCGGTCATGTCTTCGTAAATCGCCAACTCCTGGGGTACGATGCCCGTATTCATTTTGGCGAACTTGCTGTCCTTCACGATGTTTTTGCCGAGCAGAACGATTTCTCCTTTTGTCGGCCGCAACAAGGACGCAATCATGTTGATCGTCGTGCTTTTGCCCGCTCCATTCGCCCCCAAAAAGCCAAAAATCTCTCCTTCGCCGATGTTCAATGTCATATTGTCCACAGCGATAAAATCGCCGAATTTTTTGGTCAAGTTGCGGATTTCGAGTACATGGCTCATCCGACTCAGTCCCTTCGTGGTTATGCCTGTATTTTAATCAAAGAGGATGCCCCTATGTCAGTGCATAAGTTCATCCCCTCGCCGTGAGATTTTTCACTTGTTTTCATGAGAAACATCATTCGTTTCTGTGCGGCAAAAGGGTCGTGACGCGAAAGCCTTTCGTCCCGTCAACGATGACCGTGCCTCCCGCAGAAGCGGCCCGCTCCTCCATCCCCAAGATGCCCAGTCCCTTGACGACCTTTGCCGTGCCGACTCCGTTGTCCTCGACAACAGCCTTGATGAACTTGTTCAGCACCCGCACCTCGATGGAGATGGCTGTCGCTTTGGCGTATTTGAGCGAGTTGGTTACAGCCTCGGTCGCGTTTTGCTGGATGATTTTCCACTGAATCGGAGTGACAGCGTCAATATCTCCTTCAAACGTGAGCGTAGCTGCCACCGTTCCTTTTGCCGACAGTTCGTCCACGAACAGTCTGAGCCGATTGATCCCAAGCTCCTCCGGCCTCGGCTTCACTTCCTTGAGCGTCAGCCTGATGCGCTCCAGCCCTTCTTTGGAAATCGCAATCGCATTGCCCAACAGCTCATTGGCCTTTTCCTGGTCGGTAGCAAGCATCATGCGCGCCGCCCCCATCTGGATCAAAGCGCCAGCCACCGCATGTCCGACATCGTCGTGAATTTGCTGGGAAAGACGATTGCGCTCCTCCAGCTTGATCGTATATTCGGATTGCCTGATGTATTCGTTGTTTTCGCTCAATGAACGCGACAGCCGCTGCAAATCCGCCCGCAGCCGCTCCCGCTCGCCCTCCAGGGAACGAATTTTTTCCGACAGCATGCTGCTGCATGTGAACAACAAATAGCTGAGCAAGCCGCTTAAAAGGTATACAGGAACCAGTTCCAGCGGGAGCAAAAATCCGCCTGCTCCGATCAGGACAATGCCCAATCCCTTGCCAACGGTTGACGAAGGAAGCAGTTCACATATGTTCATCGGCAAAAGCAGCCAGAGTAAAGGCTCCCAAAAAACCGCACCTGCCGCCACGAGCACCAGGGACAAAGCGGACAGCAAGCGCTTGAACTGCGGCTTTTTGAAAATCAGCAAGGAAATGTTGAGCGCAACGTACAGCAAATAGATCAGGATGCGCCACGGGTTCACTTCGGAAGCAAGATGGGCGAGAAACGAAGCGATCATGATATAGCCAAGCACCGTTGCCTTATTTCCAATCGTCCAACGATCCATCGATGAATCTTCTCCTATTCTCCAGACATTCTCGTCTCGCCTGTCAGATAGTAAATGGCGATCTGTGTCCTGTGCTCCAGGCCTGTTTTATTCAGGATGGAAGTAATGTAATTCGCGACTGTCCCTTCCGAAATGAACAGCTTTTTGGCGCTTGCCTTGTTCGACAATCCCTTGGCAATCTGCTCGATGACTCCCAGCTCCCGTTCCCACCACTTCAAAATCGGAAAAGCTCGCCAAAATGATTTTCATGCCTTCTCGTATAAAAGAGTTGTCGTCCGCGATCAACACCTTGATCTTCATCGTGGGCTGCCCCCTGTCCTTTAAGCCCCTCACCGCACTGGCTGCCGATTTCGGCGTCTGTATGATTGGATGAAGCCGCATTTTTAGCAAAACTATTATAACAAAAAAAGTAAATGCAGATGCCATGCATTGGAAATGTACGACGGTTCGAACGAAAAAAACAATTACTTATAGACTGACGGTCAGTCATATGGTAATTTACAACCAACTACCGTCCGTTTTCCAAAAGGAGGAAATCATGAGACGCATCGTCAAAGACCCCGTTACTCGTCGCACCGAGATACTCGAAGCAGCCGGAGAGCTTTTTCGGCAGCAAGGCTATGTCCATACAACTGTGAACGCAATCATCCTGAAAGCTGGCGTAGCGAAAGGAACGTTCTACTACTACTTCAAGTCGAAAGAAGAGATTTTGGAAGCTTTCGTCCAAGGAATGGTCGATCGTCTCGCTGCCGCATATCAGACACTGGCAGACGATCCAAAGCAGACTGCTCTGGAAAAGCTGCGGCAGATGCTGCGGGGGCAAAGCCGGATCGCGCAGCACGAACAGGAATGGATGGACAGCTTGCATCGTCCGGAAAACAGAGAACTGCACGAGCGGCTGAATGTGGCGATCGTGCAAAAAATCGCCCCTGTCTTCGCGCAGGTCATTGAACAGGGCAACAAGGAGTCCGTGTTTGATGTAGCAGCCCCTCTGGAAACGATCCAGTTTTTGCTCGCAGGCTCGCAGTTTCTCCTGGAATCGAATATTTTCGGCTGGGATCGGGAAGAACAGCTCGCGCGCAGCCGGGCCATGCAGACGATCATTGAGCGAGCATTGGGTGCCGAGCCGGGCGCGTTTGCTTTTTTGGGAGGTGCCACTTGAGCGCCCAAACCAAAGCATTTCGGCAATTTCTCGTCGTCTGGTCCGGGCAGTTTTTGTCGGCGGTCGGAAGCGGGCTGACCGCTTTTGCCCTGGGTGTCTACGTCTTTCAGACGACTCATTCCAGCACGAGCTTCTCGCTGGTCATCCTCTTTTCCTTTTTGCCGAGCTTTCTGCTTTTGCCCTTTGGCGGGGTGCTGGCAGACCGCTTCGATCGCACCCGGATGATGATCATCGGTGACATCGGCTCGATTGTCGGCATCTTGTTCATCTGGTTTGTCATCTGGACCGGACAAATGGAGCTGTGGCATATATACACAGGCGTCGGCATCAGTTCGATCTCGACTGCGCTCCAGACGCCCGCCTATAAAGCGGCGGTGACGGACATGGTTTCGGAAGAGCAATACTCGCAGGCGAGCGGCCTGATTCAACTGGCAGGTTCTGCGCAGTATCTCCTGTCGCCGATCCTCGCAGGCTTTTTGCTTGGCTTCTTTGACATCCAGATCGTGCTGCTGATCGATATGCTTACGTTTTTGCTGGCGGTTGTGGCGGTGCTGCTGGTCATGAACAAGGGCAGCAAACCACAGCCCGCGGATGAAAGCCGCGATTTTTTCGGCGAGCTGTCCGAGTCGTTCCGATATCTGCTCTCGCAAAAAGGCGTGTTTTTGCTCGTCCTGCTCATGTCTGTCGTTTGCTTTTACATCGGGCTTCTGCAATCGCTGTTCAGTCCGATGATGCTGACGCTGACCGACTCCAAAGTGCTGGGAATCTCGCTTTCCTTGGCGGCGTCCGGGATGCTCGCCAGCAGTCTGTTCATCGGGGTGAAAGGACTTGGCAACAACAAGCCGAAGATTCTTTCCTTTTCACTGGCGCTTGCCGGGCTGTTTTATGCACTGATGGGTACGTTTCCGGCAGTCGTTCCGATCGTCGTGTTCGGCTTCCTCTTTTTCGCCACGCTGCCTTTCGTCAACACCAGTCTGGAAGTGTTGATCCGAACGAATATCGACAATGAGAAGCAAGGGCGCGTCTGGTCGATGGTGTCAGCCATATCCCAAGTAGGCTTGCTGCTCGCTTTCGGTTCGGCAGGCTTTCTCGCCGACCATTTTTTCTCTCCCCTTCTCGCGCAAAATGGCGCACTTGCTGACACGGTTGGACAGCTCATCGGAACAGGAGCAGGCAGAGGGATCGGCTTTTTGTTCATGCTTTCCGGTGTGATGGTTTTTGTACTCGCTATCGTGATCGGGCGGGTGCAAAAAATCCGGGAGCTGAAGCTGGGAACGGTAGAAGAAAAAGCATAGCAGACAATCGAACGCAAAAAGCCGGACCCCCACTTGAGGCGGTTTCCGGCTCGTTTCTTTTTACGGCTGACTACCAAAAATACAATTCCTCTGGCAAAACTTCGTCGAATTGTGGACTATCGCTCTCGTCTATCTCCACCTGGATGCCTTTTTTGGCCAAAGTGGCCAGCTCCTGCTTCGTTTTGGCACTGGCTTTTTCCAGCAGTGGATTCATCGACAAGCACATATAACCTTTGGGGGCAAAGCCGCCTTTCTGTACATTGAGCAACAATCCGTCCAAGTTTTTGACTTGGTTCTGTTTCAGATTCAGCCAGATCAGCTTCGTCATGGATTGCAGCGGTGCCGTCTCCGCAAGGTTATTCTCGCCCACGTCGAGATAGCGCAATTGGGTTAATTCTTTTAATGGCTCCAGGTCGCTGATGTTTTGCTGACGGACGATGAGGTACTCCAGTTTTTTCTGCTGCCGCAAAAATTCCAGACTGGTGAGCGACTTTTCACGAGCGGATAGCATGAGCGCCTTCAAATTGCGCAGCCCTGCCAGCGGCTTTACTGTTTGATCATGTAGCGGATTGTCTATGACGAGTTGCAGCACCTCCAGATTTTTCATCTGACCAAGCGGCTGCAGGTTCGTCACTTCGTTGTCAATTACGTGGATTTCCTTCATTCGTGTGCTGTTTTGCAGGCGTTCCAGCAGTTGGCTGACATCGGTCGCTCCGCTATATCTGTATATGAACAGCTTTTGCAGTTGCTTCAATTGTTTGAGTGAATCGATATTTTTTACCTCCGCGTAGTGCATGCTCAAATCCTCAATACGCTGGAGTGGACTGACATCGGCAATCTCCACAACACTGAATGATGCCTTTTTCAGCTTCGGCAATTTGGCAAGCGGCTCCAGATCGAGAGCTTGAAATCCTTGCAGATCAATCTCGGTCTGACGTCGCCATCCCCGTTTTCTTCACTCCTTTTTGAGAAAAAAACAGCCGCCGCAACAAACGCTCTGTGCGACGACTGTGGAGCTGGCTTCATCCTATTCGTTTTGGCTAAATCCATATGTTTCGTACACGTTTTCACAGGGCTTGCCCGGCGTCAATTCCATCGTGCCCGCCGTCAAATTCATCACAATCGAAAATAGCGTGCAATCTACCATCTCGTCTGACTCGCTTGTTGTTACTTCCCCGTGACGGCATATTCCTTCGGGGGTTCCGGCGTGATCTTGAAAAATATGTTTGAAGCAGTCGGCATCTATGCTTCCTTGTCTGGCTGCCAGCAGCTTGGAGGCGCGGCCCAACCGCAAATACGTGTCAGCCGCCCCCATGCGGACACAATCCGCTGCCTGCATGCGCGCTCCGACAAAATGATTGGTGTGGACGATATGGCCGTCTGGCGGATAAAACACCTCGTAACGAACCGGGGCAGTCTCGACTCCGACCGTCTCGCCCTCCCGATGGGCGATCAAATAGTTGGCTGCTGTCCCTCGCGGCAGCCTTGTCACTTGGCGAATGGCCTGCGGCAGCGTGCGGCTGTTTAAAATGCCCCGCAAAACGATGTGGATCGGCACTCCGAGCGCTTTTTCATTCGTTCGCAAAAAATTCAGGCACACGCCGATCCCGTCTGCGTTCATGCCGATTTTCCCGACTATTCCCGCTTCGGTGATCATCAAAATGGTTGGGCGCGGCGGCTGCTCGATCTCTACCACGACAAGCCCGGCGCCCACGAGGTTGATCCAATCCCAGTTTTGCCCGAGCAGCGTCTCCCGGTTCTGCGTAGCTGGCGCAACAGCCGCGATGCACGTACAACCGTCCGCCTTGTGTGAGGTCGAGGTGTCTCCCAGATTCGTTATGATCTCGCTGCGCACGTTCAACGCCAGCACGTCGAGCAAATCAAGCTCGGCCCCTTCGCTGATGCCCCTGATCTCCTCCATGATTTCCTGATCGTACTGCTCGATCCAGGGGATGAACTGCGCCGCATACGCTGTCGCGTCTTTCCATTGGATCGCGGCTCCCTCGCGAAAAGTACGCTCGTAAGCCCGAACGTTGTTCCTGATTTGCTCACTCGCCAGTTGGCCGAATTGCCGCCCGCGCTCGCGCGGCGTACCGCTGATCCGAAAGACAGGAAATCTGTTCATGGACAGTGCTCCCCCTTTTACAAGCTCTTTTCCATATAGTAGCGATCGTTTCCGCTGCCATATTCGGCGATCCGTGTCTCCACAATTTGAAAACCCGCCTTTTGATACAGCGCAACCGCGCCTTTGTTGTCGGGGCTGACCGTCAGGCACACTTTGGCAAATCCATCCTTGCGCAGCCGATCCAGTATTTGCTCCAGGAAAGCAAAGCCGTACCCCAAGCCTTTTTTATCCGAGCGAATCAAATATCCGTACATGTAAACATGATCCGGGTTGCGAAAATCACGCATCAGCTCGCAGACACCGACAGGCTTCGCATCTCCTTCTTCCTGAAACAGGACGAGGCAGCCGTGTCTCGCCAGTGGGACCAGCACCCATTCGTCGATCGCTCCGTGCACGCCAAACGCTTCCTGCTCCAGCTCCTTCAGCATGGTCAGCTGCTGCTCTGTCAATGTCTCTACAATCGCAAGCGTTGTCGCTCTTGTTGTATGCATAGCGCCGATCTCTCCTTTTCCCTGGACATGAGGGGCGATTTTAGGAAACCGTTTCTTGGCGGACTGTCAATTGTGTCAATACCGCTTCGTCAAGCTCCACCCCGAATCCTGGCTTGTCGGACAGCAAAATTTGATTTCCCTGGCACGTCAAGTTAGCGACGTCTTTGGCAAAAATGAACGGTCCGGCCAGCTCATTGGAAACAATATTTTTCTTCGCAATCGACAGGTGCGCCCCCGCCGCGCTCCCGATAGACGATTCCGGCATCGACCCGATTTGGCATTCCATCCCGGCCATCTCCGCCTGATGAACCAGCTTGGCCGCTGGGTAAATCCCGCCGCACTTCATCAGCTTGATGTTCACTTTATCGGCTGCTTTTTTCGCGATCACCTCGCGCATTTCGCTCGCTCCCAGCAATCCTTCGTCGACCATGATCGGGATGGATGTCTGTCTGCGAATGTCCGACAATGCGTCCAGGTCATGGGCGACGACAGGCTGCTCCATCCAGTCAATCCGGCAATCTTCTACTTGCTTGAGAGCCGTCAATGTATTCGTCCGATTTTCCCATCCCTGATTGGCGTCTACCCGCAGCCTTATATCAGGACCGACGGCTTCACGAACGGCACGAATGCGCTCGATGTCCGTCGCCAAGTCGGAGCCTACTTTTATTTTGATCGAATCAAAGCCATCCGCCACAGCCTGCTTCGCTTCTGCCGCCATCGTTTCAGGCTGCAAAATGCTGAGCACGTACGGAAGAGTGAGCACGCTGTGGTACTTGCCCCCGAGCAACTGATAAACAGGCTGACCTGTCGCTTTTCCCATCAAGTCATAGCACGCCAGGTCAATCGCTGCTTTCGCTGCTGGCGCTTTGTACACGCATTGATCGAGCAAATGGTGAATGCGTTCCAGAGCAAACGGATTTTCTCCGATGATCGCCGGAGCCAGGCTGTGAACGAGCATGGCGTACGTGCTTTCCCATGTCTCCCCCGTCACGTGCTGATCCGGCACCGATTCGCCATAGCCGACCAAGCCTTGATCAGTCTCTACTTTTACAATAATGGAAGGCATCTCGTTGTAAGAAGCGTACGCCACAATAAACGGGCGCACCAGCGGCAACGTAATGGCATGTATATGGACAGACGTAATTTTCATGTTCTTCTTACACCTCCGGCTTGGTTAAGGAAACTCTCGGGATTTGCCGGTAACCGACGGAGACGGCTTTTGCCTGTCCATCTGCCTGGTTCGCAAATCCAACGGTCAGCTCGCTGCCATCCATCTGTGCCAGGAAATAATTCTCGGCAATCGGCAGCAGCGGGTACTTTAAGCCTTTTTCATTCGGGAAAAGAGCGGTATGATTCGTCAGCACAAGCGCGCCTTCCTCGACGGTCACACTCACGTTCATCCCTTCGCCGGAAGCATAGTCGCCGACATACGCCTGGAAACGGTCCGGGGAAACGCGATAATCCTCGTACTTGGTCAAAGGCTCTGCGGCTGCTCTTCCCTCGATCAGGTTCAGCGCAGTCAATGTCAGCTTTTCGACAGGCGTGCCGATTAGATTAGCCAAGACGACTGCTGTCAGCCCTCTTTCCGGGACAATCGCCAGATGCGCCGCCACTCCTTTGATCGCCCCGCCGTGCTTCAACAGCGTGCCCCCGTAATAATTCGACTCCACCATCAAGCCGTAGCCGTAATGCTTTTTATAGTTGCAGATCACATGCGGAAGCGTCATTTGCCTTACGCTTTCGGCCGACAAAATCCGTTCCTTGCCCACGCATCCTCCCGTGCGGAAAATTTCCGCGTAATTCAACATGTCGCGGACGGTCGAGTTCAAATGTCCCGCAGCCATCACCGCTGGCCCTTCTTCCCAATCAAAGTCAGGGTACACTTCCAGCTTCCCGTGATTGTCCCTTTTGTGATAGATCGTGGTGACCTCCGGGAACCGCGGCAGATCGCCGAGCAAAAAGGTACTGCTTCGCATATCGGCAGGTTCGAGGATGTGCTCCTTGACGTAGACGTCATACGGTTGTCCGCTCACTCGCTCGACAATCGCCCCGAGCAGGGCATAGCACTCGTTCGAGTAGCTGAAATGCTGGCCCGGCTCGCCCAAAAGCTCATATTGCACGTGGGCTAACACCTCCAGCAAATCGGCATGCGTGCGGATCGGCTTTTGCTGCTCCTTTTTGATAAAACGGTGAATCGGGTTGTCTTCCTCCGGGATCGTATCAAACAAAGAGTTTTTGACGGCAAGCATATCGACAGGCAGCGGCGGGATTCCCGCTGAATGCGTCATGAAATGATGAATCGTCATCCGTTCGGTACACGCCTGATCCGGTGTCCGAAACTCGGGCAAATAAGCGACAACCGGGTCGTGAACGGACAGCTTGCCCGCTTCTTGCAGCTGCATGATCGCCATGCACGTAAACGATTTGGTGACCGAAGCCAGCCCCATGACCGTGTCTGGCGTTATCGCCCATTTGCGCTCCGCATCCCGATAGCCGTATGCTTTTCGGTACAGACTGTCGCCATGTTGATTGATGCCGATGATCACCCCTGGAGCCTGGCTCTCTTGGACCGTCTGTTCGGCGAGCGTCTCGTATGCGCTTACCCAATCTGGTTGATGCATGGTTCACACCTCCTTCGGCAAGCGGACGACGCCTACGGACAGACTCGTTACCTGGCCGCTCTGATCGCGGTGGAACCGGATCGCCTGCTCCTCGATATCTTGTTTCATGACGAAATAATCGTCCCCGATTGGGCGCAAGGCAAGCTGCTTGCCACCCAGACCGAGCGTCAGCACATCGCTGTCAACCGTCACTGGCAGCTTGCGGTCGACTGTGACTCGATACGTCCCGGTGTACGCCTGCAAATCAGCCGCAGCGACTGGTTGCTCCGCGCCAAAAGGAACAGACGGTGCGTCAGCAGGGCGACCTTCCTGCGTGTTGATGGCAAAATTCAGCAGCTCGACAATCGGTGTCTCCGCCAAATTGGCGATCGCAATCGCTGTAATGCCGCGCTCTGGCAAGATGACCATCTGCGATGCGACTCCTTTCAACCCGCCGCTGTGCTCCAGCTTGGTCGTTCCGTAGTAGTCCGGCGTGACGAACAAGCCGTAGCCGTAATACTGACCGTATCCCATGCGAACATGCGGATAAGTCATCTGCTCCACGCTCGCTTTGGACAGAATCCGCTCCTCGCCGACCAATCCACCAGTCCGGTATATGTCCATGTAGCGCAGCATGTCGTTGACCGTCGTATTCAAATGGCCGGATGCGAGCACGACTGGCCCTTCCTCCCACTGCGGATCAGGGTACACTTCCGGCCCTCCCTCTTTTTCCGCCAAACGGTAAATCGTCGTCACTTCTTTGTACTTGGACAGCTCCTGCAAGGCAAAGGAGCTATTCGCCATGCCCGCAGGCAGCAAAATGTGGTCGATGATGTACTGCTCGTACGTTTTCCCGCTGACTCGCTCAATGATCGCGCCCAAAAGGGTATAAGCGTCGTTGGAGTAACTGAATTGCGCTCCGGGCGGCCCCAACAGCTGGTAGTCGATGTGGCTCATGACCTCCATGAAGTCTTCGGGGGTATTCACCCATTTTTGCTGTTCTTTTTTGATTTGCTTGTGGATCGGATGATTCTCGTCTGCAATGTCGCCGTCCGGCAGCCCCTTGATTGCCAAATAATCGGTGGGCAGCAGCGGGAATCCGGCTGTATGGGTCATGAAATGATGAATCGTCATCCGCTCGGTGCACGCCTGATCCGGTGTAACAAGCTCCGGCAAGTAGGCCAAAACCGGATCGTGCACCTCCAGTTTCCCAGCCTCTTGCAACTGCATGATCGCCACGCATGTAAACGACTTGGTAATCGAGGCGACACCCATTACCGTGTCAGGCGTAATCTCCCAGTGGCGCTCTTTGTCCCGATAACCGAATCCGCGGCGATACATGCTCTTCCCGTCCTGGTTCAAGCCCACGCACACGCCCGGTACCTGGCACTGGTCGATAATCGGCTGCGCTGCCTGTTCAAATTGCTCTTGCCAATCCATTTTCCCCACCCCGTTCCCTTCTGTTTACGGCTGCACCCAACTGTCTCCCAGCATGATTCCGTATAGCGAATCGAGCTTGACGCCATGCACCCGCTTGTTTACGGCAAGGAATGTCTTTTCTTCCGAGTAAGGAATCCAGTAGGCTTGTTCCACCGCGATTTTTTGGATCTCGGCAAAAATTTGCTTCCGCTTCTCCTGATCGCCGACAGTGCGGCTCTGTTCGAGCAGCGTATCCAGTTGCTCGTTTTTGATCTGGGCGTGATTCAATCCGCCGATCTGGCTGGAATGCATGAACAAATACAAAATGTCGGGATCAAAGTCGGTGTAGCCGAGCACATTCAAGTCAAACTGCCCTTTTGCCGACAAATCCAGTACGCTGCCCAGCTCCGCGTTTTGCACCTTGATCTCGACGCCGATTTCCTTGAACATGCTTTGCATCAGCGGAATGCTTTGCGAGCTCATTGCTGTGAGCAATTGCAGGCTCAAAGGCTGCCCGTCCTTTTCCCGGATGCCTTGTCCGCTTTCCTTCCATCCGGCCTCTTCCAGCAGCTTTTTGGCTTCCTCGATATTGAACGGGTAGCCGTATGTTTCCACAGCGGGATCGTAGCCGAACATTTTCCGCGGCAATGGCCCGAAAGCACTCTCTCCCTCGCCTTGCAGGTCAGCCTGGATGATCGCTTTTTTGTTCAAGGCCATGTTCAGCGCCTGACGCACACGCAGGTCGCCGAGAATCGGGTTTTCCAGGTTCATTTGAATAAAATTCACCCCCAGCTTCGTCGCTTCCAGCACTGCGAATTTGTCGCTTTGCTTGTACCCGGCTGCTTCCCGCGGCGAGATGGAAGCGATGTCGATCGAGCCGCTTTCCAGCGCGGCAATCGTCGTCTGGGCGTCTTTGATGAATTTGAACACGATTTTGTCCGGCATCGGCGGCCCTTGTGTTTGGACAAAAGGCTCTGCCCACTGGTACGCTTCATTGCGCACGAGCGTGATCGACTCTCCGGTCTTCCAGCTCTCGAATTTCCACGGCCCTACCCCGACCGGGTGCCGTCCATATTCGTTGCCGTATTTTTGCACCGCCTCCATGGACAGCGGCTGCGTCACGTTCGCTTGCACGAAGTAGGACAGCAGCGGAGCAGACGGTTCTTTGAGCTGGATGACGAGTGTCAGCTCATCCGGGGTAGTGATGGAGGCAATCACACTGAGCAGTGGTCCCACTCCTGGCGATGCGGTCTCTGGCGCCATCGCCCGCTCGAACGTCTCTTTGAAAGAAGCAGCCGTCAGCGCCGTGCCATCGTGGAATTTCACCCCCGGACGAATTTTGAAGGTCCAAGTTTTTTGATCGGCGGAGATGTTGTACGACTCCGCCAAATACGGCTTGATTTCGTTTGTTTGCGGATCGAGCGACAGCAGGGAACCGCCAATTAACCTCGACACGACTCCGCTCACGTCCATGTTTGTTTTGTGCACGTCGAGCGTATCCGGCTCTGCCGAAAGCCCCAGCGTAATCGTTCCCCCTGCCTGCGGCGCGCCCTCCGCCTTTGGTCCGGTTGCTTCCGGCGGCTTCGACGGAGTCGCTGACTGGCTGCAACCGATGACAAAGCTGATTAGCATGCAAAAGGTGAACAGGCACCCGATGCACCTGGCAACTGCTTTTCTTTTCCCCACAATGATCCCTCCCTCATGAACAATGGCTATTCGTTTACCCACATATCCTGGATCGTCAACGTTCCCAGCGGATTGGCTTCCACGCCTTGAATGCGGTTGCTTACGACCTGGAACGTTTTTGCCGAATACAGCGGAATCCAGTACGCCTGATCAACGACCAGTTTTTGAATGGCGGCGTACGCTTTCTTTCGCTCACCCGCGTCCGTTGCCGTGGAGCCTTTTTCCAGGAAATAGTCCAGCTCCTTGTTTTTGATGCGGAAAAAGTTCAATCCGCCGATCTGGTTCGAGTTCATGAACAAGTCCAAAATGTTCGGATCGATGCTGCCGTGATCAGTTGCCATCAAGTCAAAAGAGCCTTTCACCGCTTGGGCATGCGCTGTCGCGGATTCGTAATTTTGAATATTCAGTTCTATTCCGATCTCTTTGAACATGCTCTGGATGAGCTGATGACCAGGCTTGGGATCATCGACGATCATCGTGAGGCTGAGTGTTTTGCCATTCTTTTCGCGGATACCTTGTCCGTTCGGCTTCCAGCCCGCTTCCTCCAAAAGCCGGATCGCCTCTTCCTTGTTGTACTTGTAGCCGTACTGCTCCACTGCCTGATCGTAGCCAAACATCGTGGGCGGAATCGGCCCGTAAACAGGCACGCCTTCTCCCTGCAAATCGGCAATGACGAGCGCTTCCTTGTTGATCGCCAGATTGAGTGCTTTGCGCACCTCCAATTCCCGTAAAATCTCATTCTCCATGTTCATGCCGATGAAGCTCTCCACTGGCTGCATTCCTTCCAGCACGGTGAAGTCTTTGTCGTCCTTGTACTTCTTCACGTCTTTGGCAGGAACGCCGGCAATATCAATCGTGCCGCTGTCCAGTGCAGCGATCAGCGTCTGGTTGTCCTTGATAAATTTGATGACGAGCTTGTCAGGACGGACTGGCCCCTGGTTTTTGACGAACGGGGCTGCCCATTGGTAGTCATCGTTGCGGACAAGCGTGATCGATTCTCCTGTCTTCCAGCTCTCAAACTTCCACGGCCCAACCCCTACAGGATTTCGTCCGAAGTCGCTGCCGAATTTTTGCAGCGCCGCAGGCAAAATCGGCTGCTGATAGCCTGCGTACGACAAGGAACCAAGCAGTGGCGCGGTCGGCTGATCCAATTGCAGAACCAAAGTTGACTCGTCGGGAGCAGAAATCGAGCGAATCGTGGTCAGCTCCTGTCCGGTTACCGGAGACGCTGTTTTCGGGTCGATGGCCCGTTCCATGCTTTCTTTGAAAATGGCAGCGGTCAGCGGCGTCCCGTCGTGAAACTTCACGCCTTTTCGCAGCTTGAACGTCCACGTTTTCCCGTCCTCCGAGATCGCATACGACTCGGCCAAATGCGGCTTCAGTTCAAACGTGTACGGATCGAGCACCATCAAGGCTCCGCCGAGCAAACCGCCGACAAAATTGCCTGCGGAGAGCGCGGTCTTTTGAGGGTCGAGCGTGTCTGGCTCCACCTGATAACCGATCGTGATGGTGCCGCCCGTTTTCGGAGTTAGGCTGGCGGTCGGTTTTGGCTGTTCCGCACTGCCTTGTTCAACTGGAGCTGTGGCAGAACTGCATCCGACTGCCGACAAAGCGAGTAAACAGACAAGCAACAAATACGACATGCGGCGATCCAAAAGCTTCTGTAGCATGGGTGCCCCCTTTTATGGCCTTGGCCAAATTTTCATTGTCGCTATATAGTCGCTAATTGCCGCTGAGATTTCCCTGTTGAGCTGGCGGACAGGAAACTAGCAGCCTGACAATCGCTCCGGCTTTCGCACATTTCGCATAGGAAAACCGGAGCCTGTCGGGTGTACGCTTACTGGTAATTCAACCGATAGACAGCGCGAGGACGTCCTTGTTGATACGGCTGTTCTTCGCCGATGACTTCCACTACCTGGTGGTCGATCAGCTTTTTCAAGGTGCGCTCCGAGCTGCGGCGGCTGATCTGCAAATAATCCGCCAGGTCGGTAGCTGTAAAGCGATTGTCGCGGCGCAGCCTGACATACTGGACGAGCTTGTTGATCGTCGCCACGCTCGACCCTGTTTTCTCGGCGATTTCCAAAATGGTCTTGTTCTCGCTTTTGAGCTGGAACGTCTTCGCCTGGGCGTTGACCGGGCCGATCACTTCTTTTTCATCCGTGACCAAATAGGCGCTGTTCTCATTCTGCTTCCGGGCGTGGTAAATCGCAATTCGCGCATTCGCCTCCGCTTCCTTCGCCGTCAGGCCAAACCCGAAGCCCATCGTCACTGTTACTTTGCTCAGTTGTTCGACGTTTTCCAACACTTGCACGATCTTGCCGTACTCGATCATTTGCTCGATGCTGCCGCGCGTGCCGTATATGATGAACTGATCCATCCCCAGCTTTTGGATCGAAGCATCTGTCTCCTTGACCAGTTCGAGCAGCTCTTGCAGCAAAATGATCGCTGCGTCCTGCATCTGGCTTTCCGTCTCGTAGCTTGCCCGTTCCTGCTGATGAAAAGTCGCGATCCCGACGGCAATTTGCGAGTTTTTGCTGATTTTCAGCTGACCGAATGCGACGGCCTGATTGATCGCGTCCCGGATGTTCTTGTCCGGAACGATCAGCGGCGCACACGGTATGCCCAGCTCGCGCAGCCGAACGTGCACATAGTCAACGCCAGTCAACGCGAACTTGCTCTCTTGTTTCTCCCAATGCTCCCGATGAAACCGGATCACTTCCTCGACGTCGAACCTCGTGCCTCCGTCTTCCACAATCTCGCTGTAATCCGTCACATGCCAGGAAGTCGGCTGCAAGTCCAGTTCTTCTGCCACTTTTGCGATATACGCAGCTTTTGGCATGTCGATGGAAATATGCTCCAATCCCCCCTCGACATTGAGCATGGTATGAAACAACGACAGTGAGATCGTGTATTCATCAAAAGGAATGTACACCGCTGGCCATTTTTTTTGCTCGATCTTGTCTCTGGCGAAAAAATACGGCAGCGGCCCGGCAAACAGCAGCACATCGCAATCGTCAACAAGATCGAGTATAGCTGCACTCTCTTTTGGATTCTGGTACGTATACGATTTCATCTGGATATTCGCGTCTGCGTTGACGTTTTTCAAGATTCTTGGCAGAAATTCTTCCGAAGAGATTGCCGCTATTTTAATGAGCATAAGTCCATTCCCTTTTCTGTCTTATTTCCAGACTTCCCGATAGACTCTGAGGAAGTTTTTCGCCATGATCAGCTCGATTGCCTCGTCCGTATACCCTCTGCTGGCAAGACCGCGCAAGATTTCCGGCACCTGGATATGTCCTTTCACGACGTCAAAATCTTTGCGCGTCAGCGAAGTGAGTGCATCCGGCGACTCGTATTTCATAAAAGGCTCGATAATATCAAGGCCGATTCCGACGTGCTCGACCCCGACAAGCTTGGTAATGTGGTCCACGTGGTTCAGCAAATGTTCGAGATCAGACTGTTCATCCCGATCCGCGACAAAAATGTTGACCCCATTCATCCCGATGACTCCGTTCGTGGCAGCAATCGCCTTGATTTGCTCGTCGGTCAGATTGCGCATGGAGCTGGCGAGTGCCCGACAGTTGGAATGGGAAGCGATGATCGGCTTTTTCGCGATTTCCACGACATCCCAAAAGCCTTCGTCGTTCAGATGGCTCACATCTATAATCATCCCCATCGCTTCCGCTGCTTCAATCAGCCGCACGCCGAACTCGGTAATCCCGCCTTTTCGCCCTTCACGCACAGGTGTAAAATGACTGCCGTCGCCCACGAAATTGCGCCTGCTCCAGACGAGTCCCAGAAACCGGACCCCCAGCTCGTAAAAGACGCGCAGCATACTCAAATCATTGTACAGCGGCTCTGCCCCTTCCAGCGAGAGGACGAAGCCGACTTTCCCCGCTTTTTTTGCCGTCTCGATATCCGCCACGCTTTTGCATACCATCACTTTGTCCGCAGACTCGTCCGCTTCTGCATGCAGGGCGCTGATTTGCTGAAGCGCTTTGCGCAAGCCCAGCTCAGGCAAAAACTTGCTGTCGATATAAATCGCGGAAACAACCGTCTGTACCCCGCCTGCGATAAAATCCGGCCAATAATCCGCTGCAATGACTTGTTTTCTGCCTAGCTCACGCTGAATCGCCACATCCATCAGCAGATCAAAATGAGCATCGATCACATGTGTCATACGCCGTGTCTCTCTCCTTTTCCCAAAGGCTCTCTCGTGTCTCTACTATTTCAATGCCTCAGGATTGAGCGCTTCCAGCTCAGCCAAGACAAACCGTCCATCTTTGCGAATCAGCCGATCGTCGAACCAAATCTCGCCGCCACCGTACTCGGGACGCTGAATCGAAACCATATCCCAATGAATCGTCGAGTTGTTCCCGTTGGAGGCAGCGCCGTAGCATTGGCCCGGGGTAAAGTGAAAGCTTCCGTCTATTTTTTCATCAAACAAGATGTCGCGCATCGGCTCCCGGATGTAAGGATTGACCCCTAGCGCAAATTCTCCGATGTATCTCGCGCCTTCATCCGTATTCAAAATGTCTGTCAGCCGCTTCGTCTCATTGGCTGTCGCTTGCACGATCTTGCCTTGCGCAAACTCCAGGCGAACATGCTCAAACGTAAAGCCTTGATAAGGAGAAGGCGCATTGAAAGTAATGACGCCGTTCACCGAATCTCGAACCGGGGCTGTGAACACTTCCCCGTCCGGAACGTTTTTGTCGCCAGCACACAGGACAGCAGGTATGCCTTTGATAGAAAAGGCAAGCTCCGTGCCTGGTCCTATTATTTTGACACGGTCTGTTTGTTCCATCAATTCCTTTAGCGGCTGCATCGCCTTCGCCATCCGGGCGTAATCCATCGTGCAAACGTCGAAGTAAAACTGTTCAAAAGCTTCCGTGCTCGTATTCGCCAACTGCGCCATGGCAGGATGCGGATAGCGGAGATACACCCATTTTTTATGGAGCCGCACTTGCCGTACTTGGCTGGCAAAAGTCGCCGCCAGCTTCATCTGTTTCTCAGGCACATCCGCCAGCTCGTTGATGTTGTGACCGCCTTCGATGATGATCACCGCGTCCATCTTTTCCATCTGATACCGATCAATTTCCGCCTCGTCCCTGAACTGCTCGGCAGTCCCGCCTAGCAAAAGTTGGCGTTGCACCGTGCGATCCCGCAAGTTTACAAAAGGATGCCCGCCCGCTTGCTGTACCGCTTTCACCAGTTCCTTGACCATGGACATATCCACTTCAATCGCTTCAATCAGTACGCGGTCTTCCGGCTGTACGCGGGTAGAGTAGTTGACCAGCACATTCGCCAGTCTGGTCAGTCGTGAGTCCAGCATCGTTTCCTGACACCTCCGTCATCTGTAAAATTTTTTTCTTTTGCCTGCCTCATCACCCGTTCCTTTCATAAAGATGACAAGCAACCAGTCGCCCCTCTACCTCTTGTAAAGCAGGGGCGGTCGTCTTGCATATATCCATGCACGCCCAGCAACGCGGATGAAACTTGCAGCCGCTCGGCGGGTTGGACGGCGAAGGCAAATCTCCCTTTAGGAGAATCCGTTCCCTTTTTTCATCGGGATCAGATACCGGAACGGCCGACAGCAGCGATTGCGCATACGGATGCAACGGTTTGGCAAACAGGTCTTCCTTTTTCGCCAACTCGATCACTTCGCCCAAATACATGACGGCCACTCTGTCCGCGATATGCTCGACTACGCTCAAATCGTGCGAGATGAACAAATAAGTGAGCGAAAGCTGCTCCTGCAAGTCTTGCAGCAAATTGAGAATCTGGGATTGAATCGACACATCGAGGGCGGAAACCGGCTCGTCGGCGATGATCAGCTTCGGTCTGAGCATCAGTGCGCGGGCAATTCCGATCCGCTGGCGCTGTCCGCCGGAAAATTCATGCGCATACCGCGCCAGCTGCTTTTTGCTCAAACCGACGAGTTCCATCGTGTCTTCGATCAATGCTTGGCGTAGTTCTTTCGGAATGCCGTGGGCGATCAGCGGCTCGGTCAGGATGCTCTTGATCGTCAGCTTGGGATTGAGCGTATCAAACGGATTTTGAAACACCATCTGCATATTGCGTCTGACCTGGTGCATGTCCGCTTTTTTGAAGGGGCGAATGTCTCTGCCTTGAAACACGATTTCGCCTTCGGTTGGTTCAATCAAGCGCAAAATGCATCTGCCCAGCGTCGATTTGCCGCAGCCCGATTCCCCGACGATTCCCAGCGTCTCCCCTTCCGTCACCGTCAAGTTCACACCGTTTACGGCGTGTACGCAGGTCGGCTGTTGCAGCCACCCTTTTCCGGTGAGAAACCGCTTTTGCAAATTTCTCACTTCCAACAGCGGTGTTTTCATGCATTCACCGCCGTTCCCTTGGTGTGCTCCTGATACAGCCAGCAGCGACAATCGGATGCTTGGTCGACAGCCAAAAGTTGCGGATTTTGCTCCAGGCAAACTGGCATGGCTTTGTCGCACCTGGGAGCGAAGCGGCAGCCTTGCGGGTACTCCTCCGGGGTCGGCACGCTGCCCGCGATGCTGTACAGGCGCTTTTGCCCTTTGGACCGATGCGGGGTCGACTGGATCAGCCCGATCGTGTACGGATGCTTCGGGTTGCGCAGCAACGTACGGACGTCAGCTGATTCGATGACTTGTCCCGCGTACATGACCATCACCCGGTCACACGTCTCTGCCACCACTCCCAAGTCGTGCGTGATCATGATCAAGGACGTGCCCCGCTCCGTACGGACGTTTTGGATCAGCTGCAAAATTTGCGCCTGAATCGTCACATCCAACGCTGTCGTCGGCTCATCCGCGATCAGCAGCTTGGGGTTACAGGCAATCGCCATCGCGATCATGACGCGCTGCCGCATTCCGCCGGACAAGCGATGCGGGTATTCGTGGTAAATTTCATTGGCGCGCGCAATGCCTACCTGTGTCAGCAGCTCGATCACTTTTTCCTTGGACTGGGCACGCTTCATCCCCTCGTGCTTTTCCAGCCCCTCGCTCATTTGTCTGCCGATGGTCAGGACAGGGTTCAGCGATGTCATCGGCTCCTGAAAAATCATCGCCATTTCTTTGCCGCGAATGTTTTGCATCTCGTGTTCGCTGCACGACAATATTTTTTGCCCGTTCAGCAAAATGCTTCCTTCCGTCTTGCCGTTCTTGTCCAAAAGGCGCATCAGGGACAGGGACGCTACGCTTTTGCCGCACCCCGATTCTCCGACGATGCCCAAAGCCTCGCCTTTTCTGACGTACAGCGAAAGATCGTCTACCACTTTGAAAGCCTTTTCATTTTTCGCAAAAGTAGTTGTCAGGCCGGATACCTCCAGCACATGGGTCATTTTGTCTGCACTCCTTTCCAGCTACAGCACTCGCTGCCTTGATTGCTCCGACTCATGCTTTCGGGTCAAAAATGTCGCGCAAAGCATCTCCGAGCATGTAGACGGTAAAAACAACGACGGTAATCGCGATCCCCGGAAAAGTCGCCAGCCACCAGGCTTCCCGCAAGTAATCTTTGCCTTCGTTCAGCATCGTTCCCCACTCCGGGGTAGGCGGCTGTGCCCCAAGTCCGATAAACCCGAGCGCAGATGTGGACAGAATCGCTCCGCCGATGAACATGGTCGTATACACAATCAGCACGTTGGCGATATTCGGAATCAATTGGTTGATGATGATCCACCAGTTTGAGCTGCCGATGGATCTGCTCGCTTCCACGTACCCGGACTCTTTGATGGACAGCGCTGCTCCGCGGACCAAAATCGAAAACCCGGGAATGGAGGCGATTCCGATCGCAATCATGGCATTTTCCTGGCTTGGCCCCAAGGCTGCGACGATTGCCAGAGCGAGCACAATCCCCGGCAAAGCCAGCAGCACGTCCATGATTCGCATGATCAGATTGTCAAAAAATCCTCCGATGTAGGCGCTGGTCACTCCGAGGAGCGTCCCGACCACAAAGGTCATCGCCGACGCCATGACTGCTGCCGTCAGCGTCACCCGCGTGCCGTACAAAAGCCGCGATAAAATGTCTCTGCCGATCGCATCCGTCCCAAGCCAAAACTGTTTCGACGGGCCTTGCATGAAAGCTTCGTAATACGTTTTGGTCGGATCGTGCGGGGCAATCCACGGGCCGATAATCCCGATCACGATAATGCCGAGCATCATCAAAAAGCTGTATTTCGCCTTTTTTCTTTGCATGATTTTGCCGAGCAATTCGAAGCGGGGAAGCTGGCGTTCTTTGCGCCACATGGAGCGAACGGTTACGGCCTTGTTGATCTCGCTCATGTCATGCACCCTCCCTTTTGGCGGAAAAATTGATCCGGGGATCGAGCAGAGCGTACAAGACGTCAATTACAATCACGACAACGACGTAAATCGCTCCGATGAACAATGTCGTTCCCTGGATCATCGGAAAGTCCCGGGAGCTGATCGCCTGGATGGCCAGAGTGCCGATTCCCGGCCAATTGAAAACTTGCTCCACGATGACGGCTCCACCCAACAGGCCCGCAAACTCCAGGCCAATGACGGCGACAATCGGGATCATCACATTGCGAAAAGCGTGGCGGAGCAAAATGATTCGTTCCCCCATGCCTTTTGCCCGGGCGGTTCGGATGTAGTCGTTGGACAAAATTTCTACCATCCCCGCGCGAGTAAGCCTGCTGAGTGCTGTCGCCATCAAGGTGCCGAGCGTGAGGGCAGGCAGCACGATATCCAGCAATCCGGTTCCGCCCGCAATCGGAAACCAGCCTAAATGCACCGAGAAGACGAGGATGACGAGCAACCCCAGCCAAAAACCGGGCAACGCCATGCCCAAGGTGGAAAACATCATGATCATCCCGTCGATAAACGTGTCCTTGAATCTCGCGGCAATCACACCCAGCCCCACTCCGACGATCACGGCAACGCCCAGGCTTGCCACTGCCATTTTCGCCGTTGCCGGAAAGCGTTCGGCGATCTCGGTACTGACCGGCCTGCCCGTTTTGAGCGAAGTGCCCAAGTCTCCTTGAATCAAGCCGGATGCGTAGCTGACATACTGGGAGACGAGCGGCTTGTTCAGCCCAAGCTCTTCGCGCAAGGCTTCGATTTGCTCCACTGTCGCCCGCTGTCCAAGCATAATTCGCACCGGATCGCCCGGGATGAAATGGATGAGCATGAAGGTAAACACCGAAAGTCCAAAAAGAACGACGACGCCAGACATCAATCGTTTGAGAATAAATTGCGTCATGAGGCAGGCACCTGGTTGCAAAGATAGATGAGATAACTGCCGTTTTGCTTGCCGGCAAGCAGTGAGCCAAGCCCGACTTTTTTGCCATGCATTCTGGTGATCGACACGTTCCGCCCCTCCCTGTTTGTTTTTCAGCGACATTTGTCGTTATATAGTCGCTATTCATTTGAGTATCAGTCTATTCGAAATTGATAGAAAGTTCAATATGTGATTTTGATTTTTTCTGATAGTGGTGGGAACTAGGCGGGCAGCCTGTGGGCGGACAAGTATTGCCAATCAGCTTTTTCATCTTCAGGCAAAAAAGAGAAAACCCGCTTTCTCCTGCATGGCAGAAAGCGGGTTTTTATGCGTGATTAGTCCCAATTCGGCAAGTTCACGTCTTCGTCTTTTATCAAAATTTCTTGGTATTTCACGATCTTATTGTTCGCGTCGACCTCGAACAAAATGAACCACATGCCGGGCACTCCGCGGAACTCCCCTGACTCGTGCAGTTGTTTCGCATCATCTGGAACGGCATCGCCAGCTTTGTACTTATCAGTTGGCTGTCTGTCCGACATCGTGTTCAAGTAGCGCACGTTGTTAAAATCAATTGCGGAAGGCAGAACAACTTTGGAGAAGTACTCATCTGACGAAGCTTCCAAATGGGCACCAAGCTCTGGCAAAGGGGTTGGTGTGCCTGGGTCGGTCGGCGTGCCTGGATCAGTCGGCGTGCCCGGATCAGTCGGCGTTCCCGGATCAGTCGGCGTACCTGGATCAGTCGGCGTTCCCGGATCAGTCGGCGTGCCCGGATCAGTCGGCGTTCCCGGATCAGTCGGGGTGCCTGGATCAGTCGGGGTTCCCGGATCGGTTGGCGTGCCTGGGTCAGTCGGCGTGCCTGGGTCAGTCGGCGTGCCTGGATCGGTCGGCGTTCCGGCGTTTTCCACCGTTACGGCCAGATGCTTCTCGCCCGCTTCTCTCGCTTCGAACATCAGCGAATTTGCGGAAATCGCGACGTGATAGATGCTGTTCAATTCGAAATCGTCAGCGACTGCCTGTCTGATTTTTTCCGCAACCTGCTCAGCGCTGTCGTTTGCCTGTACGGCAACGGCAAGTTTTTTATCAACTTGGCCGTCCGCAATGTGCAGGATGACCTTCCCTGTAACGGCAGCTCCTGTGGTCACTCTAACCCGGAAGATCGCATTTTCGCCCTTATGCCCGTAGTGCCCTTCTCTTACTGTGGTGAACGAACCCCACGTCAAGCCTTCTACAGCCGAGCCGGAGCCATTTTCCACCACGCTCATCAGCACAGTCGCTTCATCGCCAGCGCCTGGCATTTGCTTGATGATGATTCCCGCCGGATCAGAAGACATGATTACTTGGTAGTTGTTTCCTTCCGGGTGATGTTTAAGCGCTGCTGTCAACACGGATGCCACTTCCGAAAGCATTTGCTCTGTGTCCCATCCGACATACAGCTTCATGTTCAAAGGTAGTTTACGATTCAAGTAATCAATCGTGTTTACATCCGTTCCGTTGATCGACATGTTCAGTACGAGCAGTGCGGTTCCCGGGCCGTTGATCGGCTGTCCGTTTGCTCCTGTAACCGTGCCGGAAAGCGGCAGGAAGTATTCTCCGAGAACTTCCGTTGTCGCCTCTCCTTCCTGTCTGGTCACCACATCTGACAGAACCACCCCTGTGCTGTCCGCAAGTGCAACCTCTGCGTCTACATGAACCGTTGCTTCAACATGCACAGACTGATTTGCCTTAACCCCTGTCGGCAAGTTCAAAAGGCTGCCTGTCACGGTTACATTTTGTGCATTTTTATCTTGTTTTTGGTAATTGACCGATTGCAAATCCCACTTCACGTCAGCCTGAATCGTGCTGTTGTCCGTCAGGTTTACCGTTACATGTGTCGGCAGATTGAAGCCTTTTTCTGTTGCGTTCGTCCCGTTGGCAATGCCGCTGATGGAAACCGAATCGACACTCTCTACATAACGAACTGCTTGAACCGTAACATTTGCCGTCGCAGTCTGATTGTTCTCCGCTACTCCTGGCGGAAGGTTTACCAGCGTACCTGTCACGACTACCGATTGCTCTTGCTCATCTGAATCATTGTAGGTCGATCCCGCTACATCCCATGTTACGTCTACTTTCGCGTTTTTGCCGTCCTGCAAAGTTACATCCACCTGTTTCGGCAAGTAAGCGGCCAAATACGTTTTGCTGATTCCGCCCGGTACATTCGCAACAGTTACAGTCGCTACATTGGTAATCGGCACGGCATCTCCAGTCGCAACGGTAGCCTTCGCTTTCAGTGTGCTGCCTGGAACAATTCCATCCGGAATGTTCGTCAGGTTGCCTTCGACCTCGAACATCTGCGCTGTTGCTTTGGCAGGATCATAGGTTGTGCTTGCTACGTCCCACTGAACAGGCACTGCTACTTTTTTGCCCCCGGACAACACGACTTCAACGGTTTCCGGCAAGCCCAATGCTTTTGCCGTTTTCGCCGTTCCGCTCAGTACACCTGTGAGTTGGACTGGCGTAATGCTTTCGATTTCCCGTGCGGCATTGACAGAAATTTGGATTTCCGCCTCGACATTTTGGTCGTTCTTGATCCCGCGCGGCAATCCGTAGCGATCTCCCAGACGGCCTTTGATCGTGACAACATGGGCTGCCAGGTTTTGTGGATCATAATCGCCTTGCTGCCATGTAACACCCACGTTTTGGGTACTGTTATCACTGAGCGTAACCGTTACTTCATTCGGAAGACCAAGCTGATAGAAGTTAGTTCCGTTTTCAACGTTCGTCTTCATCGGCACGGAAGCTACGCTCATGACTTGCATCGCACCCTCAACCGTGATTTTCGCCTGTGCTTTGAGGTTTTGCGCGTTTTTCACACCTGTTGGCAGCTCTGCGCTCCAAGAACTTCCTCGCAGAGTACCTACGGCTGTAAAGGTCTGTTTGCTGGACAAATCAGGATCGTACGCGCTAAAGTCCCAACGCACATACAATTCTGCTTTTGTTCCATCGCTCAAGGTCACTTCTACCCAGCTCGGAAGCTCGAAGTTATAGGCAGGGGTGTGGTTTTCGTACGATTTTTCCGCAACCTCTGGTACGCTAACGATCGTTTTATCCGTGTTCGGTACTGGCTGTCCTTTGGAAGCTGCATCAATTTTTGCTGTTTGCGCATCAATGCGAGCTTGCCACTCGGCAATGGTTGTGGCTTGCGCCATTGTTTGCTTCGCTGCATCCAGTGCCGCTTGCGCTGCCTGTCCGCCATCCTGAACCGCCTTCTGAATGTCTTCCGCGGTAGCGAGTGCGAGCGATTCGTATGCTTCGACTGCCGTTTTCACCAGAGCGAGCTTGTCCAAAGCTGTTTTCAGATCGTTCAGGGAGTGCGCTCCCATTTGGATGCTTCCCAGATCGACATTCGGCGTTGCCGTCAGCTTCTCGATGAGTGCCAGCAGTTCATTTGCGTCTTGGTTTGCAAATGTCAGGCTGCTTGTACCCAGACTCAGCTCTCCCAATGCGCCGCGAATGTCCAGCTTGGCATCTGTTACCGTGCTTCCAACTTCCAGCTTGCCGACTTTCGCCCCAGTATCGAGCTGGACAAACGAGTTGCCGTTGACCACAACATCCCCTGCGATCGTTCCTTGCAGCTTGATCGGTTGCTGCGTGGAACCGGACATGATTTCCAGTCGCTGAACGGAAGAGTTCGGGTCCACTTTCACGCTGCCGCCATCCGGGTCCGTAATCGTGATTTGCTGGATCGCGCTTCCGGCTCCTCGTACATCGAGCGTTCCCACCGCAACGTTTTGCACTTGCACGCCGTTTACTTTGACGTTTTGCAAAATGACCGTAGCATTCTTCGCATCAACAACCAGACTGCCGTTGCTTCCGCCCGTTCCGCGAATATCGAGATTTTGCAGAGTAATGGTGCCTGCTGCGTTCGTGCTGATGCCAATGTTTCCGTTCACTGTAGTCAAACCGCTGTTAGGCCCATATGAACCGAGGCTGGAAAGCTGGAACGATTTGTTGAATGTGCCTGCGGCTTTGTTTGGCGCAAGCTCGCTGTTCGGATCAACCGGGATGGTTGGCGTAGTCGGAGTCGTTGGCGAAATGACCGCATCCAAAAATTGAACTGCAAACGAATCGGTAGTCAAATCACGGGACGCGCCGCTCACTTTTTCTTTCGCTACGGTTACTTTGAGCTGGGAAACGCTATCGCCAGCTGTGTGTCGCTCTGCTTTTCCCGTGAAGCTGATGCGCAGCTTCTGGTCATCTACGCGGACAACATTCGCTTTCAAGCCAGCAGGGAGCTTCGCTACCGTCACATCTTCGTTTGCAATATCTTGTGCAAACGTTCCAGCTGTCAATGTTACTTCCAACTGTTCAGCAATTTGCCCGTCATTGGACGCGGACTCTGTCACGCGAGATTGGCCCAGCACCAGCTGCGGTCTTTTTCCTGCGCTCACTTCAATCGCGAACGCAGCAGAGACTCCCGCGATCGTCGCCGTGACTTCCGTTGTTCCGGCTGCCTTCGCTGTAACGACACCGTTTTCGCTAATCGTCGCTACCGCGTCGTCCGCGATTTTCCAGTTCACGTCGTTTCCGCTCACAACCCGACCCGAACGATCGGTTGCCACAGCCCACAACGCAAGGGAGCGATCCTCGGCATCACTGTCATGCAAAATCGCGTCGTGGCCAAAGTGCATGATTTCTACTTTTTGCGGCTTCGTGCCTGTTCTTGCCACCGTAAATAGCTTGGCGCTGGCCTCGTAATCTTTATAGGTTACAGCCATACCTACTTCCTGATCTCTTTTGGCAGGTTCAATCGGCTCGAATACTAGCGTAGCGGTCTGTGTTTCCTCGTTCCAGTCTACACGGGAGACGGACACATTTTTCTGTTTCTTGTTAATGGTGGTCGCAAGCGTAAAATCATCAGCAGATGGCATGCTGTCAGCAGCATCATGCACTTTCATGGAGACAAATCCATTGGCCGCTTCCAGATTCGTTACCAATGCATCCCCCGGCGTTACCTCCAGCTTGAGCGAAGCGGTTTTCTTGCCGGATGTCGCTGTAATATTTACCGTTCCCACACCTACCGCGCGCACATTTCCTTTTCTGTCAACGACAGCGATCTTCTCGTTGCCCGATTTCCAGACAACAGACGGATCTTTCACTTGTCGGCCAGCTTTATCTCTGGCAACAGCCACCAAAGACATGCGGTCATCTTCGGTTCCAAGTGCCAGTTCGGCGTCTGCCCCGATGTACTCGACGGACAAACTCTCCATGCGCTCTTGCCTGCGGGCCAGCTCATAGCTGGTTGTCACGGGTTCATTGCCTTTGTAGGAAATAGCGATATCTACTTTTTGTTCCTTCGTGGAAAAAGCAAGCGGACTGAAGGAGATCAGCGCAGTGGATGTCTGCTCATCCCAGGCAAATTTGGTTACCTTCACTGTTTTTTGCCGTTTGCCGTTCACGTCCAGTGCCAGACTGAAATCGCCTTGCACAGGTTTTTTCTCCTGTTTGCCCGTGAATGCAACCTTGATCAGACCGTTTACCGCTGACACAGAAGCAATCGCGAACGGCTTCTCACTGGAACTGGGCGCAACGTGAGACTCTACAGCACTTGCATACGTCTGGGCACTCTTCGACATGCCAAACGCAGTTACTGGTGACAGTGGCGCAACTGCCGACAGGAGGAAGCCGGTCGAGATCGCCACGTGACAAATCGTTTTCTTTTTCATTTCTACTGCTCCTTTTTCATAAATAATGATCAAGAGTGAACATATAACGATAATCATTATCAATAATGCCGCAAAAAAACAGGGCTCGCAGCGCGTATCCCTGTCATTTACTGAAAATGATAATCCTTCTCAACTACAGGCATGAATCATTATGCTCCTGTCCTCAACATCCGTCAAGAAATATTTTACATGTAAATTTTTTGCTTTCGAAAAATCTTTCTTGACAAATATATTGACCTTGTATAAAAATTTGGATGTCCCGCGTGAATGATAATACTTTTCAACTACGGCAATTTTTTCAAATTCATGCCGGGGTGATTTTTTTGAAGCAGTCAGCAGCGCTGTTCAAGCTGTACGCGTTTCCGTATCTCGTTCTATTGATGCGTATTTTATTCGGAGTAGGCTGGTTTTTGGCCGGGTTGACCAAAATTACGGAAAAGTCCTGGTACTCCAAGCCAGGCATATTTCTTCACGACTATCTGGTTCAGGCCGCACAAAAACCGCAAACGCCCGATTTTTACAAAGTTTTTATCAATGAAATTGCCCTGAATCACGTCATGTTTCTCAACTACGTCATTCCGGTCGTTCAGATTGCCATCGGCATCTTGTTAATGGTCGGTTTGTTTATCAAACAAGATATTCTCTTTTGTCTGTTCATGCATATCAACTTTATTTTGTCAGGAAATATGAATCTGACCAGTCTCGTGCTCTACACCAGCGCCTTCGGTTTGTTGCTGTGCCGAAGCTACACGTATGCGTACAGCCTCGATCGGGCTTTTGGCCGGGCACCATCTGAACGCGAAAAAGACCCCGCGCTTTTCCTGTCTCATCATCCATAATCTCGAAGCTTAAGGCACAAAAAAGCCCCGCTCTGTCCTAGGCATCTGCTCTAGGCAAGAACGGGGCTATTCAGTCATGCTTGATATGCTATCTCGTCGTCGTGAACCAGCCAAAATGCACGTGCTCACTGGCGTAATAATCGGTCTGTCCCTGGAAATAGCGCTGCTGGATCACTGCTGGACTGGCATGCTCGTGGAGGGAAAAACCGAGGCGGGAAAGATCGCGTGCAAGCTCCTCCGGGTCGAAGCTCGTCTGGAACGGCTCGCCGATTTTTCGCAATTCAGCCTGCATAATCAGCTCTGTATTGGTGGGAGTGAAGTAATCAAAAATGACCGAGCTGCCCGCAGGTGTCGTCTCGGCTATAGAGCCCAGTGTCGCAAGCACTTCGTCTCGTGACAGGTACATCGTGACCCCAAGCCAGCTAACAACCGTCTTCTTTTGCGGATCATATGCTGTACGGCGAAGCGCTTCTGCCAGGCTTTCTTTGGCAAAATTCACCGGAACGAAATGCAGCTGAGGAGACATCTCCCACCCCAGTTCAGCCAGCCGTTCCTGTTTGAAAGCTTGCGTCGCCGGATGATCGACTTCGAACAAGTGAAGCTTCTCCAGCAGTTCTGGACGCCGGAAAGCAAACGTGTCCAGCCCTGCACCCAGGATCACGTACTGCTCTGCTCCTTGCTCTACAGCCTGCTCCAAAATCTCCTCTGTATACCGTGCCCGGCTGACCACCTGAGGCAAGCCCATCGCTTGCAGCAGGGCAGGCAGCGTAGTCATTTCCCCGGCGCCCGCTCCTGATGTGGGACCGCTCGCAAAGCCTTGCTCGATAAGTGTACGGCGTTCCTCCGGGATCAGAGCCAGAGCCAGAAAATCGTCAAAAATTTTAGGAGTCTCGTTCATGGCGTGGTAACCGCGAATGTAGGCAGAGATGATTGCAGTCAGGCTTACCTGGTTTTCTTTCATCAGACATCCTCCCTTTTGCCAATCAGGTTTGTATGCTTCAAGGAGGAGTATAGCAGGGACGGGGATATAATAAATATTTTAAACATTTAATTATATCATAAATTTATTTTTGTGTCAAGTGACTTATTTGTCCGTTTGTTGACATTTTTTCGTTTTGTCGCTGTAAAAAGCAGGTGATCGTGCTGGGCGTTAGGGCTACGTTCATGAAACAGCTTTGCTGAATCATCCGTCCTCTCCAAAAAAACGGGGCTTCCCACTAAGGGCAGCCCCATTTCTCGTTTCTCGTTACATTGTCCAAACGTCCCGTTTACTTCTCGCTTGTATCTGCGAGTTGCTCCGTGCCGTCTGCGGTCTGGTATGCGGCATGTGGCATGGTGGCCTCCGCAATCTCAGCAAAAGCCCAATGCGTCTGTGGAACGTCTTTCCAGATCATCTTCGTCATGCCTTCAAGCGGTCCCCTGCCCGTTACGCGATTGAACAGAGCCGTTGCTTCCGCACGAGTCAGTCCCTGATCTGGATGGAATAATCCATCGACATATCCTTTCATGATGCCTTGCTCGACAACAGCGGCAACCTGCCATACGGCCCAATGACCTTGTACATCTGCAAAAGGCAGATTCTTTTTGGCCGTATACAAGTTTTTCCACTTGGCGATAATACTTGCCATTTGCGCGCGTGTCACAATTGCCTCCGGATGGAACAAACCATTGGCGTCTCCACTCATCAATCCGGCATCGCGCACCTTTTGAATCGATGCTGCAGCCCAGTGACCAGCTTTTACATCTGCAAATACGCCGCTCTCTTGTGGAACAGATTGACCTGTCTCTTGCAGGAAAGACGCTAACATCGCAGCCATTTCCGCACGAGTCAAGATTCGGTTTGGCTGGAATGTCCCGTTCGGGTAGCCGACCATATACGCCGGATGTTCTACATACAACTGTTTGCCTTTCAAGGAGAGAATCGTGAACGTGCTGAACTTGCTGATTTCAATCTCGATACCGACAGGCTTTCCGTTTTCGTCGTAACGAATGGTTCCTGTCTTCAGCTCCTTCTCATCGTCCGCATGCTCTACAAAAACGGCAAGTGTAGAGAGGAAAGCCTGCAAATCATCCGGATTTTTCGGCAGCTCGACATCCTCCAACGGGAAAGTGACACGCGTTCGGTGGTTGCTGTAGTTGGTTTCAATAGTCATCGGCTTGCCCACGACTTGTACTTGCTGTCCACCCGTTGCTCGTTGCACGATCTCGTCGTCGATCGTTTGCTGTGCTATCTCTTTTTTGTCTTGTGAATTGGTAATCGGTACAATTCGGAAATACAGCTTGTCTGACAACATCGCCAAAGTTTCTCTTGGAATGGTAATGACGACATCTTTGGTGCGAATCTCAAGCGCAACCCGCTGCTGCTTGATCAGCTCAAGGGCATTTGTCGGCACTGTTACCAAGATTTCATCAGCCGGACTGCCCGGGAGATCATCAATCGCAATTCGAATGATGTCTTTTTTGTTTTGCTCTGCTCTTTGCAAAATGGCTTTGGCTGTTTCCTGATGCAGGACGACTTCGTCTGCTTTTTTGTTTTTGGAGGTGGTAGTGCGTACGATTTCAAGCGGCTCGAACACAATTCCTTCGTTACCTGCCTCGACTTTGACAGTTCGCGTCTGGTCCTGTGGAGTTGTTTCCGGTTGCTTGCGCCGCTCCTCTTTATCTTTTTTGTCATCGTCACGCTCTCTGTCCCGCGTCGCTGCCCTGACAGTCACTTTGACGCTGGCCCCCAAACGCTCCGGATTTTCTACATCATCCGGCAGGTTGACCAAAATCCCTTCCACGGTGAAACGCTGCTTTTCCTCGCTGTCAGGATCATAGTCGGCGCTGTCGACATCCCAGCGGACTTCGACTTCAAGTGTGCTATCGTCATCCAACGTTACCCTGACCTCTTCGGGGAGTCCCAAAGCAGAGGCTGTTTTTCTTGTGCCGTTTTTTACATCATCGATCGCTTCCGGGTTTCGGACTTTGACGATTTTGCGGACCTGCTCATTTTCAGCACGGACTCGCACCTGAATGCTGGCTGTGAGATCTTTGCTGTTGGTTACCCCTTTTGGCAGCTTCACCAATTCTCCTGTTACGGTAAAGCTTTGACTTTCCTTGCTTTCGGGATCGTAATCAGCTTCAGAGACAGCCCAATCGACGCTGACAGAAAGCTTGCTGTCGTCATCGAGCGTCACTTCGACCCGCTCAGGCAGTCCCAACGCTTCTGCCGTTTTCGGCGTTCCATTGGAAAGGCCCGTGATTGGCGCCAGTTCAGCCACGCGGACAATGTCAGTTTCTTTTGCCGAGTCTGCTAAAACGGTCACCTGAATGCTGGCTGTCAAGTTTTGCGGGTTGGTAATGCCGCCTGGCAGATGAACCAGGTTGCCGTGAACGGTAAACGTCTGCTTTTCTTTGCTGTCAGGATCGTATGAGGCATCCGCTACCAGCCAGTCCGCATCTACTTCGATCGTTGCACCGCTATTCAACGTCACTTCTACCTGCGAAGGCAAGCCTAGCGCGGAGGCTGTTTTCGCCGTGCCGTTTGGCAAGCCAGTTATCGCCGGAGCCGGTTTGACATTGGTCACCACGATGCTTGGTACGTAGATGGAGTAAGATTCTGTCATGACCGAGCTGTCTGTCATGCCTGGCTTTGTTGCCATGGCTTTGATCGTGAGTGCGCTGTTTACAGGGATTGGTGTGCTGTAAACGTCGCTGCTTGCTGTCGGTGTGCTTCCGTCTGTTGTGTAGTAGATGGTCGCTCCCGGCGTGGTAGTTTTCAGAGTGACAGGGGTTCCCGGTGTGACCATTCCACTGCCTGGTGCTGCCGTTGGCGTCGCTACTTGCGGTTGCGGCAACGGGGTTATGGTATAGCTTTCGCTCATTACTGTGCTGTCCGTCATGCCTGCTTTCACGGCAATTGCTTTGATTGTAACCGCTCCGGTAATCGGGATAGGCGTACTGTATACGTTGCTGCTTGTTGTTGGCGTGTTGCCGTCTGTCGTGTAGTAGATCGTCGCTCCTGGTGTGGTTGTTTGCAACGTGACAGGAGTTCCCACTAGGACCGCTCCACTGCTTGGTGTTGCCGTTGGTGTCGCTACTTGCGGTTGCGGCAACGGGGTTATGGTGTAGCTTTCGCTCATTACCGTGCTGTCCGTCATGCCTGCCAAGACGGCAATGGCTTTGATTGTAACCGCTCCGGTAATCGGGATAGGCGTACTGTATACGTTGCTGCTTGTTGTTGGCGTGTTGCCGTCTGTCGTGTAGTAGATCGTCGCTCCTGGTGTGGTCGTCTGCAGTGTGACAGGAGTTCCCACTAGGATAGCTCCACTGCTTGGTGTTGCGGTCGGAGTCGCTACTTGCGGCAGTGGCAATATCGTGTAGCTCTCACTCATCACTGTACTGTCCGTCATGCCTCCGAGAACCGCTATTGCTTTGATCGTTACTGCACTGTTAATCGGAATAGGTGTGCTATATACGTTGCTGCTTGTTGTCGGCGTGTTGCCGTCTGTTGTGTAGTAGATTGTCGCTCCTGGTGTGGTTGTTTGCAACGTGACAGGAGTTCCCACTAGGACAGCTCCACTGCTTGGTGTTGCCGTTGGTGTCGCTACTTGCGGTTGCGGCAACGGTGTTATGGTGTAGCTTTCACTCATCACCGCGCTGTCCGTCATGCCTGCTTTCACGGCAATGGCTTTAATCGTTACTGCACTGTTAATCGGAATAGGTGTGCTGTACACGTTGCTGCTTGTTGTCGGCGTGTTGCCATCTGTTGTGTAGTAGATCGTCGCTCCTGGTGTGGTCGTTTGCAGTGTGACAGGGGTTCCCACTAGGACCGCTCCACTGCTTGGTGTTGCGGTCGGAGTCGCTACTTGCGGCAGTGGCAATATCGTGTAGCTCTCACTCATCACTGTACTGTCCGTCATGCCTCCGAGAACCGCTATTGCTTTGATCGTGACTGCACTGTTAATCGGAATAGGTGTGCTATATACGTTGCTGCTTGTTGTCGGCGTGTTGCCATCTGTCGTGTAGTAGATCGTCGCTCCTGGTGTGGTCGTTTGCAATGTGACAGGGGTTCCCACTAGGACGGCTCCACTGCTTGGTGTTGCGGTCGGAGTCGCTACTTGCGGCGGTGGCAATATCGTGTAGCTCTCACTCATAACCGTACTGTCGGTCGTGCCTGCCAAGACGGCAATCGCCTTAATCGTCATCGCACTGTTGACCGGAATCGGTGTGCTGTACACGGGGCTACTTCCTGTTGGGGCATTTCCATCTGTAGTGTAGTGAATCGTGGCTCCTGCTGTATTCGTACTCAACGCAACCGTCGTTCCTGCTGCTACTGCTCCGCCTGTCGGATTCGCCGTTGGCTGTTCTGCCTGCGGCATGATGGTATAACTCTCGCTCATCACTAAGCTGTCGGTCATGCCCGCTTTCACCGCAATGGCCTTAATCGTCATCGCGCTGTTGACCGGAATCGGTGTGCTGTACACGGGGCTACTTCCTGTTGGGGCATTTCCATCTGTAGTGTAGTGAATCGTGGCTCCTGCTGTATTCGTACTCAACGCAACCGTCGTTCCTGCTGCTACAGCTCCGCTTGTCGGGTTCGCCGTTGGCTGTTCTGCCTGCGGCATGATGGTATAACTCTCGCTCATTACTGTACTGTCCGTCATGCCTGCCTTCACGGCAATCGCCTTTATCGTCATCGCACTGTTGATAGGAATCGGTGTGCTGTACACGGGGCTACTTCCTGTCGGGGCATTTCCATCTGTGGTGTAGTGAATCGTGGCTCCTGCTGTATTCGTACTCAACGCAACCGTCGTTCCTGCTGCTACTGCTCCACCTGTCGGATTCGCCGTTGGCTGTTCTACCTGCGGCATGATGGTATAACTCTCGCTCATCACTAAGCTGTCCGTCATGCCTGCCAAGACGACAATCGCCTTTATCGTCATCGCACTGTTGACCGGAATCGGTGTGCTGTACACGGGGCTACTTCCTGTTGGGGCATTTCCATCTGTAGTGTAGTGAATCGTGGCTCCTGCTGTATTCGTATTCAACGCAACCGTCGTTCCTGCTGCTACTGCTCCACCTGTCGGGTTCGCCGTTGGCTGTTCTGCCTGCGGCATGATGGTATAACTCTCGCTCGTGACTGCACTGTCCGTCATGCCTGCCTTCACGGCAATCGCCTTTATCGTCATCGCACTGTTGATAGGAATCGGTGTGCTGTACACGGGGCTACTTCCTGTTGGGGCATTTCCATCTGTAGTGTAGTGAATCGTGGCTCCTGCTGTATTCGTACTCAACGCAACCGTCGTTCCTGCTGCTACAGCTCCACCTGTCGGGTTCGCCGTTGGCTGTTCTGCCTGCGGCATGATGGTATAACTCTCGCTCATTACTGTACTGTCCGTCATGCCTGCCTTCACGGCAATCGCCTTTATCGTCATCGCACTGTTGATAGGAATCGGTGTGCTGTACACGGGGCTACTTCCTGTTGGGGCATTTCCATCTGTAGTGTAGTGAATCGTGGCTCCTGCTGTATTCGTACTCAACGCAACCGTCGTTCCTGCTGCTACAGCTCCGCCTGTCGGATTCGCCGTTGGCTGTTCTGCCTGCGGCATGATGGTATAACTCTCGCTCATCACTAAGCTGTCGGTCATGCCCGCTTTCACCGCAATGGCCTTAATCGTCATCGCGCTGTTGACCGGAATCGGTGTGCTGTACACGGGGCTACTTCCTGTTGGGGCATTTCCATCTGTAGTGTAGTGAATGGTGGCTCCTGCTGTATTCGTACTCAACGCAACCGTCGTTCCTGCTGCTACTGCTCCACCTGTCGGATTCGCCGTTGGCTGTTCTGCCTGCAGCATGATGGTATAACTCTCGCTCATTACTGTACTGTCTGTCATTCCTGCCTTCATGGCAATCGCCTTAATTGTCATCGCACTGTTGACCGGAATCGGTGTGCTGTACACGGGGCTACTTCCTGTTGGGGCATTTCCGTCCGTGGTGTAGTGAATGGTGGCTCCTGCTGTATTCGTACTCAACGCAACCGTCGTTCCTGCTGCTACTGCTCCGCTTGTCGGGTTCGCTGTTGGTTTTTCTACCTGCGGCATGATGGTATAGCTCTCACTCATGACTGCACTGTCTGTTATGCCTGCCTTCACGGCAATCGCCTTTATCGTCATCGCACTGTTGATGGGAATCGGTGTGCTGTACACGGGGCTGCTTCCTGTCGGGGCATTTCCATCTGTGGTGTAGTGAATCGTGGCTCCTGCTGTATTCGTACTCAACGTAACTGTCGTTCCTGCCGCTACTGCTCCGCCTGCCGGATTCGCTGTCGGCTTTTGCGCTTGGCTAATCGGAGCATTTCCTACCAAAACTAATCCTGAAGTTCCTGAAGCCACTACCTTGCCATTTCCAATCCTTACAGCCGATACTGATTTGCTTCCGCCTGTATTTTCTCCTGACCAAGTGGAGCCATCTGGCGAGCTGATTATGGTCTGATTCGTTCCGCCTGCAAAAAAATGTCCTTCATCAAAAATCACGGTTGCATAGGAAATCGCTCCTAAGCCTGTTGGCGGTGTCTGTACTGTCCAGTTGACTCCATCATCAGAAACATACAGGTAGCCCGTTAAACCAACGGCTACAAATACTCCATTTCCATATGCTACGCCATAGAGCTGCTTCGTCGGGGCCGCAGTGTTCACCTTTTGCCATGTTTCTCCGTCGCCAGAAGAATAAACAACAAAGGTACCACCCGTTCCTTTACCTACAGCAATGTATTGACCCTCTCCATATGTAACCGAGTTGAATCCGGTGATCCCAGATACTGTACGTTGCGTCCATGTCTGCCCGTCCGTTGAGACAAGAACCGTTGTGGAGGTACTTGAAGTAACCACTACTTTACTTCCATCACTGGCTATTTCAGAAAAAGCGACTCCAGCTCCCACTCCCGTATTATTCGACACCCAATTTCCAGCTACTCCCGGGTCCAACCCGTCATTAAGGGTGAAAATTTTTCCGTCCGAACATGCCGCTATCCATTTCGTTTTAAAATGATAGGTAGCATAGACAGCGCAACCAAATGGATCTGCTGCCTTCGACCATGTCGTTCCGTTTGTGGATGAAGAGTAGTCCCTCGTTAAAGCAAATGCCAACCATGTGCCATCGTGGTAACCAAGCTTCAAACTCGAACTCCCCCCCAACCCTGTGTTAGTTGTGCTAACCTCTGTCCATGACCCGGCAGACGCCGTGGAAACCAGGGAACCGAATTGCATAGAGGTAAAAATTAACAGGATAGCCAGTATCATTTTGGATAAAGTCCGTATTTTACGATAGTTGTCTCTCATACTCCCTCCCCTTCCCTACTAAACTTGAAACTTGCTCAATCCTATAATTCCACTAGAAAAAGACCTGATTGCAATGGAAACATTTCATTCTACGAGATTTTTACTACCCATGCACTAGCATTGCTTTTTTTCACCAAAAACCTCCCTATCAAAAAATAAAGGCAACATCGTGACCGATGAAAGGCAGGACTTTTTTCCTCGCCTTCATTCATGATGCTTTGCCTGGGCATTTCAAACACACTTCCATAAGTGCCTTGAACAGATGTACAACCATTATATCTTTGTCCGAGCCACTTTTCGACAGAAAATCCGATAAATTCAGTATAAAGTTCATACTCCGTTCAAAAAACGCAGAACCCTAATATTACAAAATTCATCATTTTTTTCATTTCTCTCTTCCCTATCCCTTCAAAGTTATGCTACTTTTGAAAGGTAGATTATGGTTACTTTAGACCTAAATACTCACACTTAGTTTCTTCACAAACTATTTCTTCATCTCATGTTCCCTACAACTTCATTGCTTCATTAGTTAACAGTTTCCCCTCGTGCAAATGCCTCACAAAAAGCGTATTCCCTTAGCGAGACGAGAACTCTAAACATTTCGATCTTTTGAAAGGAACGAACGATGATTCAAAAACGAGCGGTTGAGAAAACGGATGAAGCTTTTTTGCTTCAGCTGTACATAAGCACCCGTGCAGATGAACTTGCAGCATGGGGGTGGGACAAGCAGATGCAGGAACAGTTTTTGCAGCTACAGTTTCTTGCCCAGAAAAATTCCTACTCGACCCAGTACCCTGACGCGGAGCATCTGCTGATTTTCTCCGAGAACATCCCGGCTGGCAGAATCATGATTGCACGAACCGAAACAAAGATTACCCTCGTCGACATCTCTCTGCTTCCCCATCATCGTAATAAAGGAATTGGCTGCACGCTGATTCGTGAACTACAGCAGGAAGCTGCTGACACTTCACGGCCCTTGCACCTGAGCGTATTACCTACGAATCGAGCGATACATCTGTATGAGCGTCTAGGTTTTCAAACGATTGACAGCTCAGGATTTCATATCGGCATGGAATGGACTCCGACATCATCTGATGAAGGGCCTTCTATATAATTAAACAATCAAGAGGTGACCCGTATGAGTGAATCCTATCTTGGAGAAGTCCGCATGTTTGCAGGTAACTTTGCCCCACAAGGCTGGGCATTGTGCAACGGTCAATTAGTGAGCATAGCGGAGAACGAAGCACTTTTTGCCCTGCTTGGCACGACTTACGGCGGCGATGGTCAGACAACCTTTGCCCTGCCCGATTTGCAAGGAAGAGTTCCGGTCCACCCTAACACCACTTACGCCCGAGGCAGCAAGAGCGGCACAGAGACCGTCACATTGGTCAGCAATCAACTGCCAGTTCACACGCATACGGTCAATGCAATTCCTGAATACCAGGACGATGATACTCCTGCCAATAATGTCTGGAGCAAAAATCCTTATTTATCCTTTTCTGTAGAGTCTTCCAGCGCACTTAGCAACATGAATCCCCAGTCAGTCTCTCCCGTCGGAGGGGGACAACCTCATAACAACATGATGCCTACGACCGCAATCAGCTTCATTATTTCTTTATACGGAGTCTTCCCGCCGCAGCCATAGTATCCAGCAGCAATGTTAGAGAATAAAAGGAGGTATTCTACCATGTCTGAGCCGTTTTTGGGTGAAGTTCGTTTGTTTGCCAATAATTACGCCCCGCGCGGGTGGATGTTTTGCGAAGGTCAGATTTTGAATATCAATCAAAATCAGGCACTCTATTCTTTGCTCGGAGCTGTGTATGGCGGAGATGGAGTAACTACGTTTGCCCTCCCGGATTACCGCGGGCGCACACCGATTCATGTAAGTTCTACTATTCCGCTCGGTACCGCGCAAGGTGAAGCCAATCATACCTTAACGATCAATGAAATGCCTCAACACACCCATCAAGTAGCCGGTTCATCTGTCGAACCAACACTCTCTACTGCGGCTAACAACGTGTGGGCAGCAGCAACCAACGCATACGGTCCGGCAGCAAACCTCCAGCAAATGAATGCCAATACACTGTCCACAGCCGGTGGAAGTCAACCCCATAACAACATGCAGCCTTATTTGGTAATGAACTACGCCATTGCCATTCAAGGAATATTTCCAAGCAGAAACTAAGAGGAGGCGGTACATATGGCAGATGCTTATATTGGAGAAATTCGTATCTTTGCAGGAAACTTCGCCCCTAAAGGCTGGGCGCTGTGTAATGGCCAGCTTATGAGCGTTCAACAAAACACTGCCCTTTTTTCCATTCTTGGAGTTCAGTACGGTGGAGATGGAAAAACCACCTTTGCTCTCCCAAACTTGATGGGGAGCGCTGTAATGAATCAAGGTCAGGGATACGGTTTAACCAATCGTACAGTAGGACAAAAAGTTGGCAATGCAAACGAAACACTGTTGACAAGCGAAATCCCTGCCCACACTCACATCCCGCAGGCAACTGTAGATCCCGGCAATTCCACTGTTCCGACAAATGGCTATTGGGCTCCAACTCCTGAGCCAGATCCATTCTCCGGAGCACCGCTCTACTACGATCCAACTCCCAATGTCCCAATGTCTCCTATGGCTTTGAACGTAACAGGCGGTTCGCAACCTCACAACAACATGCAACCGTTTATCGCCCAAAACTTCATCATCTGCTTGAGCGGCGAATTTCCGTCCAGAGGCTAAGCACTTATCAAAAATTTTTACGCATACGCAAAAATCCCGTCCTACTCTTGCCAAGTGGGACGGGATATTTTTTTCCTAGACCAGCTTAACTATCCAAACCTGCCGACACCCCATCCATCTTCTGTACCCACAGAGAAGACATTTTTCCGTCGTCTTCCAAAAGTATTACCTGGGTGCCTTCTCTTCCGCTTGAGTGGTTCGCCCTCAACACTTTCTCAGGCTCCTTCTTGCAGATCAGCTTGCCGTCCTTCCATTCCCAGAGCTGATTGGGCGTCTTCCCGTCGTTGATTGTAAAAGCGTACACCGGATTGGGAGAGTTCGGATGATCCAATACGAGCCTCTCCCCGGAGCGATTCGCAGTGCGGCACTCGATATATCCATCCGCTGTCATGCGCCATAGTTGCTCATTGCCTGGAGCCAGTTTTTGCAAGTTAACCGTTCTCCGGTCGCTGTTCAACGTCAGGAAAAGCTTGTCCCCTACCTGACTCTGCAAGCGGAAATATCCCTCGGCGCTCGTTGCTTCCCGAGTCATCGTCTCGATGTAAAGCCTGTTGTCGACTCTGGCAAAAGCCAAGCCGATTGTCTCTGCTGCGGTGTCATTGACGAATGACTGATACGTAACCTTGGTATCTCCAACGTGGAAATAATGATCGTTGCTCGTGTTCGTATTTTCGAGCCATTCGCCATTGTCTGCCTGTACCCTGATCGCAAGCCGGTTGCCGCCTTTTTGGTAGAACGAAAACGCCTTTATGTTCTGATTAGCCGGAAGCAACAGCGGATTTTCATCGATATACTGGGAATATTCGAAATCAAAATACTGGCCGCTGTTGCGCAACTCGTCATACGAACGCGTTTCTTCCACCCACGTCCTCCGACCGTCACGCTCGACAAACACTCGCGGAACCAGCATGTCCCATTGCGTACTTCCGCCTGTCCGGCAAACAAATCCGATCCCTCTTATTTTCCCGTTGATGGCGAGCGGAGCTGTGGACACGAGCAACCGTTTCAATCCAAGATCGAGTCCATCCTGAGAGGAAGTCGTCTTGCACACTTTCGCATAAGCATCTGCCGGATTTTGGGCGACGATCTGCTTCACCCAGCTCAATGTTCGCCAATCCCCTTTTTCTGCCAAAACGATCGGAGAACCTTGCGTATCCTTGTCCTTTTCGACAATCGCGTATTGCCCTGATCTGGTGTGCTTCAGTCCATCGCTGGTAAACTCCCACATGTGATCCGTCTTCGTCTTCAGAGCAAATTTTTCTTTAAGCACCAGCTTGTTGTTGACATTTGCCAACACAAACGGATTCCCATTCGAGCTGGTAAGCGCACTGTAGATTTCATCGCTGTTTTCCTTCGTATACCACAGTTGATTGCGGCTGCTCACATGCGGAGCAAACACGATCTCAGCCTGCTCTTTCGCCGTTCCGCCTTCTCCGTCGCGCACTGTCATGACATAGCCTTTTTTATATCGGCTCGAAATGACAAAGTACACCTCTTCTTGTCCAGCCTCTTGGGCAAATTCCTGTTCAGCCGCCTGGATCATCGTCCACGTTTGGGCGTAAGTGCTGTTGTTCGCGTTCGCGCTCTTGGCAGCGACGCCTACTTTGTCGTCATCGCGCAAGGACACCGTGTACTCGCCTTTGACGGCAGGATTGTTCAGCAAAATGCGGCCGCCTTTCGCATCCCATACCTGATTTTGCGAGCGCCCTTTTACTGAGACAATCAAAGGCAAAAATGCCTCTTCCGAAACAACTTCCGGCATTGTCAGCACATATTCCGTCTCGTCCGTAGATGCTTTGCTGACGATATGTCCGAGCGGAGACATATGCCACAGCTGGTGATCGCCGTTTTTCCCCACAGCCAGCTCGACTTTTGTACCATCCACAGGATTGGCATCCTCCAAGGAAAGCACTTGCTTGTTTTTGCTGGCGATGTAGAAATACTCTTTTTTCGCGTACTTGCCGATCAAATCGTAATACTTTCCGTAGAACAGGAAATGGGCGTTTTTTTGCATGAGCTGCTGGGCTGTCAACGTCTCTACTTCCGATTTCAACAAGTTGACGCAAGCTTCATACAAAGAAGCCGGGAGCAAATCGATGCTCGGCAGCAAGCCGTCAGAGCTGATCAGGCTCCACTCGGTATAAGGAGCTACAGAGTTGGCCCATTCATTGGCATTGCTAATAAACGTGCCTTCTCCGCCAATCGCGGTAAACGTCATCGACTGGCTCTCGTTCTTGGCTTTGTCCTGCTGCTGCTCGCGCTCTCCGGAAGAATAGTTCGTTTCCGCCTCCACTCCCACGCCCATCTTTTTCAAAGATATTTTTGCTTCTGCCGCATATTTGCTGACGACATCTTTGACATCGCTCGTTTGTTGCAGCTCTTTGGCGTCACTGGCAATCAGTTTGCCGCCGAGCGTGCTGGTAGTCGGCACAAAATGCCCAAACGATTTCAACACAAGCAACAAACGGTCAAGCGGGCTTTGGAAGCTTCTCGCCTTAGACGAATCTTTCTTGGCGGAAGCCAGCAGTTTTTTGATCTCGCTGACAAACTCTTCGCTGGCGCATGGCACCAAGTAGTTAAACGACAGCTCTACCTTTGGCAGCAAATAGCTGCTGGTAATGTACACCGTTTTCGCTTGCTTGGAAGAACTGGTGCTCTTTTCATCGGATTGCGAGTAGCCCACCCCGACGCCGGCACCGAAAGAAGGAACAGCCGCAGCGATCGTGAGCGATGCGCCGAAGTTGGAGACGCCATTTTTCTGAAGCTGGTGAACCAACTCCGAAAACGTGTACTGATTATCGAAATACCCCGAATATCTCGGTTTGCGGTAGTACACTTCCGTTGGGACAATCTCCTGCTGCTTGACTTGCTCCGTAGTGCTCGCCAATACGTTGCGAAAACTTTGCTGCATGATCTCCGGGTAGCTGTAGTCGATCACAATGCCGCGGAAAAACCCGGTGCGATCCAGCAAATCGTCGCGCAAATTTTTATGAAGCATGAAAAAGTCACTCAATTGCGGGTCTTTCTTCTCTTTGATGACGCTCAGTTGAATGAGACTCGTGTCTTCTTTTTTCGCGAAGTCATCCGACTTGATGTCTTTCAATGTCGGCCCCAGCTCTTCCTTGCCCATCAGCTTAGGGATCGCTACCTTTACTTTATTGATCAAGTTTTGCCGCAGATCATTGCTGTCGTGCAGCTTGGCCGCTTCGTCGTCCAACGCTTTTTCTTTTTTCAACAGCTCTATTTCTTTTGCGCGAATGGCGAGCTGTTCTTCCTTTTCTTTCAACGCTTGCGTCTTGATGTCTTTGCTTGTTGTTTTCTCTTGCGCTTCCTTCTCTTTGCTCTCTTCGGCTTTGCCGTCCTTTGCTGGCGCTTCTTTTCCTTCGCCCGAAAAACTCGACCAGGTTACTTTGTCCTGGACCTCTTTTACATGCGGCAGCCAATCATTTTTCCACTTCTCTTCAAGCAAAATGGTATAGCCCGATCCGTGACACTCGTTGATCCATTCCGCAAGCTGTTTGGTATCTGTGAGGCGATATACATGACCGTTGGGGGAAAACGCAATTAGGCTGTCTGTCGAATCGATGACAGGCCGCCCGACTGCCGGAGTCAGAGCGAAACGGGTCAGGGATGCCGGCACTTTGGCGCCCTGCCCTTCTTTTGGTGCGGGAAAAATGGCGGTGGTAAGCTCCTTGGTAATGGCCGTTACTTGCTCTTTGACTCGCTCTGCCTTTTTCGGCCAGATGGAAAACAAACCAATATCGTTGGTCACACAATTCCGATATTTCTCGTCCTCAGCATACGGCGCCGCAGGATTTGTCAGGCCATACACAGGGCGGTAATGGGCATACGGGTTTTCCAAAGCTTTGTCCGCTTCGAGATACTTCTTGATCTCTTTGAAAAACGCGGCAACTTCCTGCTTGCCTTCTTCCTTAATCGCTTCGCCCAGCATTTTCGTGCAAGCATTTGCGAGGGTCGAAACCGCATCTTGCTCGAAGTCCGCCTCGTATTTCAAGCCATATGCCGCAAACACGTCATAGTAGAGCGCCCAGCGATCCTCTTTTTGTTTGACGAGAACAACCGAAAAAGCAGTCGCCTCCCCGGCTCCCCCTTCCTTGGCAGGCAATGTGACGGTTCCGCTGTAAAGCTTCTCGCTCTCTTTGTTCGCCTTCCATTTCTGCTCGTTTATCAGCCAGTCCAAACGCTTGTCCGATATGACCAACGGACTTGCCGAGCAAGCCTGCTCTCCCTCTTTTTTGCTTATGGACTGCTTGTTGCGCTTTTGTGTCGCCAGCCATTCTGGCAAGCCATCCGGATTCAGCAAAGGATCGAGGCACACAAAACCAGCCATCGGTCCCGATTTGCTCGGCATGGCTTGAATCTGTTTTCCTTTTGCATCGTACCCTTCTGCAAGCAACCCTTCGCTTGCCAGACCAGGCGCGCGTGTAATGACAATCGAGTCGTTTTTCTTCGCTGCCTGCAAAAACGCCTGAACGTAGGCGAGAGGAATCCCGTCCTTGCGCAGCTCCTCCGCTTGTACTTCAACGAGTTTCGACATGCTTTCCACCTCCATGAAAAAGACACTCGGCTTGCCGATCCGTAAAAAATAGAAGTCCCGCTGCCACTTTTACTGAAAGAGAGCCTTGTGTCTTTGGGTTTTTAGATTGGGTTTGGTTTGGGTAAAAAGGTGTTTGGGTATTGGGTGTTTTGTGAAACATTGCGAGGCATTTTGTCGAAAGATGGGGAAATGGGACTTATTTCCTAATAATATAGCATGAGTGGGGTGGAAAAGGAATATATAGGGGGGATTTTTGGGGAGGGAGGTTGGGTGGGTAGGGGATTGAAACTAATCTCGCAGTCGAGGGATAACCTTACCTGATTACTTTTGTATGACAGAGCTGGAAAGTTAGGGGATTGAAATTCGATTATTTTCAGCAATACAACGAGAGCTGGGAAGGGGGCTGTGTCAAGTTGGGGTGCCATTTGCAATTGTGCAGAAGCATTTTACAAGATTTTCTTGCGGGAGGGCCTCATAGGGGGATTGGGGTTAGTTTACTTGTATTTGAGTTTTCGATGTAACGCCGTCAAGGACAAGCATCATGACTGGCTTGCTGGAAGCTTCAGTCTCCTAGCTTTTCGGGTCTTCGATGTAACGACACTTTAAAACGATTGCAACGGCTTTCATCGTCTCGTTTCAGTCCCCTAACTTTTCGGGTCTTCGATGTAACGGTGGTGAGCCCGTGAGTATCTTTCCAGACTTCCCGTGTTTCAGTCCCCTAACTTTTCGGGTCTTCGATGTAACTTTCCGCGCTTACACGAGCATGGAAGAGGCCATCAAGTTTCAGTCCCCTAACTTTTCGGGTCTTCGATGTAACTATCTCGATGACGAAGTGCAGATGGACATGGTTGCCTGTTTCAGTCCCCTAACTTTTCGGGTCTTCGATGTAACGCAGTCCGTATCGCGACTATGACATGGTGATCGCCGAGTTTCAGTCCCCTAACTTTTCGGGTCTTCGATGTAACCTGGCGGGTCAACGGTTACCATCGGCGCGGATTCCGTGTTTCAGTCCCCTAACTTTTCGGGTCTTCGATGTAACCCGTGTAGGAGTGTCGACGGTACACCGTTACATTAAGTTTCAGTCCCCTAACTTTTCGGGTCTTCGATGTAACCTGTCCACAACAACAACGAAACCAACGGCAAAGTGGAGTTTCAGTCCCCTAACTTTTCGGGTCTTCGATGTAACTATTGAGACATTTTCAAGCGTCAACATTAAAAAGGCGTTTCAGTCCCCTAACTTTTCGGGTCTTCGATGTAACCACCGACGGGCTTACCGTCCTGTCCGATTTCTACCGGTTTCAGTCCCCTAACTTTTCGGGTCTTCGATGTAACTATCAATGTCGGCTTCCGCTTCCGCAGCTTTATCGCGGTTTCAGTCCCCTAACTTTTCGGGTCTTCGATGTAACCGACTTCGACTGGCATGCTGAACCCCAGTCGTGACAAGGCTTTCCTCATACTCAATGCCAACAAGAAACCACTCTTTTTTCGAGGATTCATTTTCTGTCAAAAATCACGTCCGATCCTCGAAAATCACGTTGTGCTCATCTTGTTTATTTTTCCCCGCTAAAGAGTAACCATTCGCTCTCATGTTTATAATAAAACATTATCCTCCATCTCATCTATACATTTCTTTAAACGGTCTAGCATCCAAAAAGCCTTTTTCATCCACTACATAAAATAACTTCAACCGCCACTTGAACGCTCCAAATTTCTTCATGGGGAGCAATCCAACTTACTGTTTAAGCTTTCAGAACATAACATGAATCCCAAATCGATTTCATGCTGCTTTCGTTTTTTATTTTCACCCAGACGGCATTTACTTTTGCCTATTATACAGTGATCTTCACTTCAAATATTTCGTTTAGGCGGAAGAGGAAGTACCTCTGTGCCAAAGAATAAGCATAGGAGTTAGCATTGAGCGTTACTTTATTCATCAAATCGCATCTTTTGGAAAGCACGGGTGATCAATTCCGTGCCTTTTTTAGTGTCTATCTTCTCAACACCACTGTTGGAAATCAACTTGCCTTACTCTTAGAACTGCCTTCCATCAACGCTGGAAGCCCTGCCCTGCTTTAGCACATGTGAACATCAATCAGTGCCAGCCCGTTATCAAGCAGTGGCTTTTCCCCTGCATTCCTTTCCTCCGCCGTTCCATTCAGGACTTCTAATGAGCATAGCTCAACTTAACGGTGGCTTTCATGATCTACATGTCGGAACAGCACTATTCGGTCTTTAATGCAACCACACAAGAGGGCGGACGCGACGATAAGCGCCAGCCATTTCAGTCTGCTTACTTCTCGGGTCCTCAATGTAACAGGTAAAGAACGGTGAGTTGCAGCTATCCCTGCCGTACGTTTCAGTCCCCTCGTTCCTCGGGTCCTCAATGTAACATCCTTTAAATTGGAATAGCAGAATGCTAACGAGAGGTTTCAGTCCCCTCGTTCCTCGGGTCCTCAATGTAACAATAAGTTGAAATCCCATCCTCTCGCACGCGATTTGAGTTTCAGTCCCCTCGTTCCTCGGGTCCTCAATGTAACTCTCTTATAGACTATACTATCGTTAACTCTAATCTCGTTTCAGTCCCCTCGTTCCTCGGGTCCTCAATGTAACTTGACGAATATTTTAGCCTTTCGCATGCTGTCTGCGAGGTTTCAGTCCCCTCGTTCCTCGGGTCCTCAATGTAACCCAAAACTTTTTCTTTTGCGCGTCCGTCTTTGGCATTGTTTCAGTCCCCTCGTTCCTCGGGTCCTCAATGTAACGTGGCTAGGAGCGTATAAGATCAGAGACCGTGGCCAGTTTCAGTCCCCTCGTTCCTCGGGTCCTCAATGTAACAAATTTATATTCTGTGCTGGCGGTGCCGAGTCTACAGTTTCAGTCCCCTCGTTCCTCGGGTCCTCAATGTAACGCTCATGGACGTGATCGAGAAGTATCGCAGCCGCATGTTTCAGTCCCCTCGTTCCTCGGGTCCTCAATGTAACCGACCTCGATCGGCACAACTAAACTCAGTAATACCAAGGCTTTACACGCGTTCACAGCCCTAAGCATTCCTCACTTTTTTCGAGGATTGCATTTCTGCCAAAAAACACGCTCGATCCTCGAAAATCCCTTTTTTCGTCTGTATTGCTTTTCCGCTACCCCTAATACCTAGCCTTAGTATTCACTTTCTTCTGCATAACAATGTACTCTCATGTCAATAATAAATCATTTTCCCCATTTTTATAAGACCCTTCCATCTTTTCCTGACAACAACACCACAACCAATCTCTTCACCTAAAAGGGGAGGGGCAGCCTTCTGTCTTCTGCCCCTGCTCCAACCAAACCACCTAACTCTCTTCACGCGTATACCAAGTAAAATCCCTGCTTGCCCGCTTTTGGTGATACGGAATAAACACCGTTTTCATAACTCGGTCTCGTCCCATCTTTGCACTCGTACCATCAAAAGAACTGATGCTTTCAAAGGTTGCCTTGGGTCCCATGTCATCGAGGTATTGCATCACCACGCATTCACTGAATGCGGTTGGTTCTCCAAGCAAGGCACTGAAAGTTTGCCCCAATTTCTCGCATACTTCTTGACCCACCGCTTGCAGAAAGCTTCCTCGTTTCCCCAAATAATGCAAATGGAGCAGCAACTCCTTCAACAAAGACACTTGCTGTTCGGCAAGCTCCCTTGTTTGGATCGCGATGGCAAGCTCTCCCTCAAAGAAAACATACTCGCGAAACCCTACGGAAGAGATGAACGCAGGTCCTGCCTTTTTGTCTTTTGGCTCCGTTTGAATTTTGACGAAACTGTTATTCACAATGGCCTGTTTGGGTGGCTCAAACCGGATATCCAAATCGCGAATCCAGGAAAAGATTTCTCTCCCCTCGATTCCTTTGCGAAAAGCGGCATCAAGCAATGCCATTTTTACACTGTACATGGTTGGTACGAGATTCGTTTTTCCACCCGAGCTTGTCGAAGATGACGTCCTCAAGGAAAACAGAGCGTTGGGCGAGTACGTAGTCACAAGCCACATACATTTACCCTACCTGTTCGATCAAATCGACCATGATTTTTGTAAATTCAGCTTGAGACGAATACTCATAGGTGGTAATCGCCTCTGGGTACAGTCGGTTCAACTGTTCCTGTATGCTCAACAGTTCCTCGGAAAAGTTTTTCTTCAGAGGGCTGACCGTCGGGGCTGGCACAGTAGATGCAGAGACAGAGACAACACCTGTAAAGTTCAAAATGTGCGGAAATTGCGTATTTCTATGTGCGCCAAGCGGCTTGATAAAAGTGAGCAAAACGCTTTCCAGCAACGCCTTTACTCTCTCCTTGCGCGCTTCGACCGGAATTTGATGCTCGCGCTCCACATCGTTAAACCCGACCCGGGATAGTTCCGCATTCATGACAACGGCATACTCGCCGGAGCTGGCTGGTCTGTAGAAAATGTTTTGTCCGAGATTGGCGCCAGATTCTCCCCCCGATCCCTGCCCACGATTCGGATCGAATTTTACATGAAAATAAGATTCGGTCCTTGTTTTGTCCGGGAGGCCGATCATCCAGCCAAACTCCACCGTAGATTTCCGTGGAGTAGAACGCCCGCCCTGGGTAATCAATACGCCTTCGAGATCATCCACGGCGCAATGCTGGAGAACTTTTTTTACCGTTTCTCCGATGGCATTTTTGTCTCCAAGAGTTTGAATAAAGTCACTATCTGCGTTGATCCGGTTTGCATTAAACTTCTGGCAGCCTGCACATAACGGCAAGCCTTTTTCCACCGCAATCCCGTGCAAATGCTCGGCTTGCATGTGTTTCAACATATCGCCGGAAATCGCATTGACAACGGTTGGCTCTCCCTCTCCATCCACGATATGAACCATGCGTGTCTGAAGCTGATTGCCCTCGGCTCCCTCATTGTTCAAAGCATGCATATCGAGAGTCAGCAATCCCGAGATTGACAGAGACTGAAACGGTACGCTCATATTTCTTCCTCCTCACTTGTATATGCCAAGTCTACTTCTTGATCTTCTGTATCTGCATCTGTTCCCTTGCCATCCTTGCACGAGGCAAAGGCGATCAACAGCATCGCTATCGCTTCCGTTTCCTTTTGACTCGGAAAACGGTCCATCAGCTCGGCAAACTCTTGTAAATCTTGCATAGAGACCCGTTTGCGCCGACGTCCTGGCGCTTCCCTTAACTGCTCCTCACGTCTCGCGTTTTCATAGTTGAATTGGGAAATAAAATCGCTAATGACCGTCAGCAGCTCCTCGCGAAATTTGGCTTTTCTTTTGATTTCCTGAAACAGCCCGTATCTGACTTCAAAAATTTGTCTGCCCTTCGCTTTTGCATACTGCTCGCTGACCGTCGCTTGTCTGATCGCCTTGGCGATGTTTTGAAAGCCGGAGTTATTGATAATATCTACTACAGGCAGCCGAGGTTGGCTCAATGTAAACAACTCCTCTAAATGATTTTTCACAAAAGACCTCATCGGTTTTTTAGCTTCCCTGCGCTTCATGCTCCAGCAACCATAGCTGCCCAGAAATCGGAGAAACGACAGCCAATCATCGCCGGAAAGAAAATCGCGGTACAAATGGAGCAACTCGGCTTCTTCCGTCTTATCCTCATCCAGTAAAAACAACACGTCGCGATGCTCCTTGATGAGCGTTTCCCACCGTGCGATATCCGCTTCATCCCGCACTTTAAACCAATGCGGCAAGCCGATGCTCGCAATATTGGAAATGGGTTTGGCTGAACCTAATGATTTGAAATAAGCGGTCTGAACAGCGGAAAAGATATCCCTGGGCGTCTCGCCGACTTGCATCCGAAAACTCCAAAATGCATCTGTTGAAACATCTACTTTACTCACGAGGAACAAAACCAAGTCAAAAACAGCCAATATGTCTGCCTTCCGCGATGTGCGCACATAGCTGAACTTATGCTCTTCCAACTCATTTAGGTGACGGTAGCTCGCTTTTGCCGGAACCACCACGTTCATTTTGATGTCGTCACCAATCGAGTTTCCGGACATGACGATATCTGAGCCAATAAAACGCAGCCATTCTTCGAACCAGTCGACAAACGAAGACGGCAACGGACCACGTGTTGCACCATCTGCTTTTAGGCGATTGATTCCTTTCCCTACGCTCGGATTAAACACTTGCACAGCAGCGACTTTAGGATTGAATTTAGTTGCAGCCTCACTGGTGAGTTGCCCGTTTGCAAGAGCTTCCAATTTCGCAATTACCGCCTGTGCCAGTTCTTCCGGTTTCGCGTAGACAATCTCCTCCAGCAATTTGTTCCGGGCACTGATGCCTTGCAGCACATTGACTTTTTGGTAGACATAAAAACGGGGCGACACATTCGGAAGCTCCTCCCGCTCTTCCCCTCCCTTTTTCCGTTTGCGCTCCTCCCGGTAAGCATCTGCGATCGCCTTGTTCGCCACATAATCATAGGGAACGATACCATCAGGAGCATTTTCCCCAGGCTTTGTCACGATAAAAGAGTAGAGCGGCTCCCGTTGCAGGATGGAGACTCTTTCTGCATTCAGCTCGATCGGCTCTGCCAACTCGACACAAAATCGGCTGCTCTGCTCCGTAACGGTTACCAGCGAGCCATCTCCTCCTTGCAAGGCCCGAAGCATTTTCGTCAAACCGACAGCAGCAAGCGTGTCTGCATAGGTCCCTGTTCGCTTTCCCACGAAAAACTCACGATAACCAGTCATCTGTTTCCTCCTTCCCGTCATTCTTCCGGTTTTTTAGCTGTTGCGATGCCCGATCCGCGAGCCGCAATCTGCGTGACAAATACCAGTACATCGCCAGCACGTCGTTGTTGCGCAGCCAACTCACAAGCTCGTCCATGCGATGCTGAATCGTTTGCGGCTTTAAAAACGGCTCATAAGGCAAACCTTGCAGGCTTTTCAGCACATGCTCTCTGGCTCCCTTGCAAAAGACAATCGTGTCAGACTCCTTGCTGTAGGCGTTGTGATGGCGCATGATCGCAAGCAGGAGCGGAACCGCAACTTTCCTGTCAAATGTCTTTCCACACCATTCCTGCAAAGCAACCGCCCCTTCCACAGCATGATGTGGCGGCCTGTATTTCCCTATCCGATAAGCAGCCAGCTCTTCCGGATTCGTGGCATCAAAATCGGTGTGAGCGAGCAATTCCAGCTCTGCTTTTTGTTTGTACTCCGTCTGCCAGCGACGCATTTTTCGCTGGACTTCCACTCCCAGCTTCCCCACATCGTGCAAGGCTGTCACCAGATCAGCTATTTCCTCCACTTGGACTGGATTCATCCGAAACCTTTTGGAAAGAAAGTTCGTTGCCTGTAAATATTTCGCTCTCTCCTCTCTGTTGATTTTGCGAACGTCTTGTACGTGCTCCAAATACGTTTCTCGCTGGTAGCTAAAACGCTGGGAAGATACCTTTTGTTCATTCTCCAAAAATTCCGACACCCGCTCCCCTGCTTCTTCGCAGTTCAACGGCTCTTTTTGAAGCTGCAATCCCACAACCGGATCGTACTTCGCGAGCTTGGGCGATAAAAGCACCGTCATATGAGCGAGGACTTCTTTGGGAGATCGAATCGGCTTCCATGCAACACGCGCTGAAATATCCTGATCGTCTGGAAACTGGGGAACAAAAATCAGTTGGTTGTTTTCCCATTTTTCCACTGTCCACTCCAGGCCGCTCAGAAAAAAGTAAAGCCCTCTGCGCCCGATGGAGACCATTTCCGGCTTCCGATGCAAATCCACCTCTTCAGGCGAGTGATGAATAATGATCGAAACATTATCGATGGCCCGGATCAGCTCGCCCATCTCTGCATCTCCGCGTATCAAAGCCCTGGTAACTTGATCTTCCCGCAAAAACAGATCATGCATGACCAACGCGATTCGTTTCTGGTCAATTGCGCCGTGCACCGTTTCGATCAGCTGCTTTTCCAATTCATGCGTGATGATTGTTCCCGCTTCAAGCTCCTTCAGCGCCCGCTCCGTTCCAAGCATGATTTGGTAATCGTCGTTTTCTTCCTTTTTACGCTGCGAGGAGACATATGGCAGAAAATGTTCTACGCCTCCTTCCCTTAGCGAGTACACCTCCACAGTCCCTTCCTGATTGGCAAAACGTGCACATCTCCCCACCCGCTGCAAAAGCGCATTGGCTGGACACAAATCTGTCAGCAAAAGTTTGGCAGAAATATCTAGCCCGGCTTCTACGACTTGGGTCGCGATCAGGATCGCTTCCTTTTCCGAATCCCGGGAAAAAGCTTGCGTCACCCAAGACTCCACCTCTTCCCGGTGTTTGGGGAACATGCGCGAATGCAATACGCGGACCTCGATTGACCGCCCCTGATTTTCCAGGATGTCCGCCAGCTCGAAGTACAAGCTCTGCGCCCGTTTGACTTCATTGACAATGACCAATGTTCGTCCGCCCTGGTGTCTGTCTGCAATATCCTGGCCGCTCATTCGCTTGTCGCGCCAGTACAGGCTGCGCTTTCTCGTGGACAGCTTGTTCAACTCTGCTGATTGCAATTCCACGCTCATGCCATCGAGATGTGTCACCAGCGCCGACACCACCGGCTCTGGAGAAGTAGCTGTCATCAGCAAAAAGCGCGTATACGGGTGCAGCCGTTTCATCATATCCAGGAATGTCGGCAGCGCTTCCGTGTAGGACAGCAAATGAAATTCATCAATGACCACATACGCACCGATCAAAGCTCCGGCAGGAATGTTGGCCGCTGCCTTTGACGTTCCGAAAGGCAAGCCGATGTAGGCGCTCAGCAATTGATCAATGGTCGTGAAAATGACATCGCCTTGGAACAGCGGATCGTTTGGTTGGTTGCCCATTTGGAGTGTTGGTGTAATGCCTTGTTGTTTTAGCGTTTCTTTTGTGGATTCATAGAGGGAAGAAGCTAATGTACGGAGAGGTAAACAATAGATGACACGGTCTGCAAAATCCCTTTTTTGCTTACGGGCATACAAGAAAGGAAAAAGAGCTGCCCACGTTTTGCCTGCGCCAGTTGGAGCGGTCAATACCAGATTGCGGCTTTGCAGCAGCAGTTCAGCGACTTTTATCTGGTAAGGGTACGGCTCAATCGTGGTGTTTGCTGATCCAGAGTTGAACAACTTTGAAAAGAGGTCCCGCATGTGACACCCCCATTTTCGTTTACAAGCTTTTAGTCCCCATAACAGGTCATTTTCTATGCTAAGAAATTTTAGCAATAAGTTTCAGTTCCCTTAGTAAAAATCGGGTATGTACCAAAAATACCATGTTTTACCACTAAATTCAACCATCCCTTATTCTTAAATTTTATGATAATCAAAAAATGGAGGTGGTCATATAGAAGCCTGATTGCACAGGCCCATATATAACTCAACCCCCACTAAAGAAAACTCTTTAATTTCCTTTCCCTGTCCATCTATTAGTTAATCTATAGGTGAGTCACCCTCACCCGCCCCAAATCAAACGCAGTATTCTTCCCAACATGGGTATGCTCGGCTGCCTTCAACCACGGTAGAAACTCCGCAATTTCCCCTTCATACACAGCCCATCCCACTACTCCGCCCATCCTCATCTTGACATCCTGTCTCACAGAATACCGATCATAATCAAGCCACTTGACCCGCTTTTCCACAAGTCTCACTCTCTCCGCACGCTCCACCAGTTCACGAATCGGCCACTCTGGCTGAACATCATGATGAAATTGCAGCAAACCTGTCATACGGCGTAAAAAAGTGCGAAACAACACAGAGAACTGCACATCAGTCGTATATTGGCCTTTCCACTTCAACCGCAAAGGCGTTTCAAAAAAAATCATCACTTTCTCCACGCCACCAGCTCCGTCTATCCGAGCACGCTCCCGCTCTATAATCTCTTTACCTGTCAGGACAACTGGTTGGTGCACAATCCCGCTCTCAAGATTCATGTACATGCTTCGATGCTTCCCGTTGTACTCGTCCCTGTTTTCCACATGAATGAGCCGAAACGGTTTTCTGCCTTTGCCGATCCCTTCCCGCCCCAGCTCTTTAAAAGCCGTCACGAACAAAGGAGCGTAATCAATCGCCTTGCCAAACAGCCGCAAATCAAACGTGAGCAAGTCGCCTGCTTCATAGTGCGTCTGCTTATCCTGCGGCACCTCGAACAAATATGGACGAGGGACTTGATCGTATTTCCCCATAAACCCGTCCTCTTGGTCCGGTCTGGTTTCGAAAATGTACGGATAGGCGCAGTAAGATAAGGCTGTACAGGAGCTGCAAGCTTGCTCAGGATGCATACAGGACAAGCGTTTGAACACGTGACCAAAAGCTCCGCGAAAAGTCGACGCCTTCCAGGCCGGCAGCTCCAGCCCCTGCTCCCCTGCCTCCAAAGTAAAACGATATTGCGCAATTCTCAGTTCTTCAAACAACGGTTAGCCTCCTTGCCAGTCCCCTTGATCGGGTCTTATCTGGATAAATTCGGGATTGCTTCTAACTTTCCTCCATGCATCAACGGCAAAAAACGCCTCCTCACAAGGAAAAAAGGCGCTTCTCGCTTTCAGGGACAATGGCTGCTTTCGTCCAGATTTCGTGCATTTTTTCGAATAACACTCCTCTTGCTCGCAAATCGCAAGGGACTTCCATGTAACTGCCAGTAGCAGTCATGTACAGACCCGCACGGTCCACTCGCCACCCCAGCAACTGTTCTACCGCATGCGCATACAGTTGAAGCTGAGGCGTGTATGTTTCGACAATTCGTTTGGCCTGTGCCGCATTTTTGTACTTGTGCGTTTTGAAATCCACGATGGTAGCCTTGCCGTCTGGCCTTACCCATACCTTGTCCATGACTCCATTCAGCAACAAGGGGCCTTTGTCCTGATCGTCTCCGAACAATCGGATTGCAAACGGCATTTCACTGTGAAGAGTCTTCGCCCGACGACACTCCTTATGCAGTTCACTCTTCATGTAGGTCGCTACATCATTTTTCACGTGCTCCCAGGCGGTTTCATGCGCCTCCCGACTCGTCAGTCCTATCGAAGCCAGTGCCATTTTCAAAAGATGCTCGCAAGCATAATCCAGGTCATGGTCCCCTTGCAAATGCTCCAATATCCGATGCAAGACATGGCCCCATTCGTATGCCTGCAAACGGTTGCTTTCGTGACGCCAATAGGAGACAGACTCGTTCCTCTTCTGCTTTTTCTGTTCATCTGCCAACAGCTCGACCCATTCTGACACGCTCCATATTCGTTGCGAAAAGCGGTTTTTCCGTGCGGTTACATGCTTCTCACTTGTTGGAGAATCGAGCTTTTCCATCGCAGTGACTTTCTGCGTCGCACGCAAGAATGGCCCATGCGACATCCCCACCCTTACTTGCAAACTCCAGTCTGGTCTTCGTATCACCTGATCGCTTGCCCCTTTCCGCAACTCGGGAACAAGAAACGGGAGCCAATCAAACCAATTGGAGCACTCTTCAATGGAAGGCTTATCCGTAAAAGAGGCGGCAGCCCCAGAGAAAATCAGCTGTTCCTGCGCACGTGTCATGGCAACGTACAGCAATCTCTTTTGTTCGTCAATCACGGCTTTGCGCTCGTCTTCGCAAGCACGAATATAGCCGAGTGTAGGGAGCCACTCTTTGACGTCCTGATGATAATGCTGATTGGCCAAGCCCCAATCGCGACTGAAATGCAGCCTCCCGATTCCTTTTGTGTACCGATGGGAAAGGTCAGGGACAAACACAATCGGAAACTCTAACCCTTTCGCTGCATGAATGGTCATGATTTTGACTTTGCCGTGCGCATTCTCTTTTTGTTGGGTATCCTCCTTATCGTCCCCTTCACGAAGCCGCTGCCACCAGAGTAGCAAATCCGAGAGATGAAACTCCCCTCGCTTCTCCAGCTCATCTGCCAAAGCGATTACTGGGGCAAAATCCGGAAAGCCCAATTGCTCCGCCAGCCCTTCCTCATACAAGAGCATATGGAGCCAATCAGCCAGTCCTGCTACTTTATGAAGGCTTCTTGCTCTCAGCAATATTCTTTTTGCCTCCCGCAAACACTTTCGGTCTTCTGCTGAACAACTGATGTCTTCATTTTCCATGAAGTTCAAAAAGCCTTGCCTCAGTCCAGCTTGCTCTGCCACCCTCCACAAGCCATGCTCAGACAAGCCAACAAGCGGCCCGCGCAGAAAACCGAGCAATGCAATGTCATCCTCCACATTTTCCACCAAGCGAACCAGGTGATAAAGATCGTGGACAGCCTGTCGCTTCCAGTACCCATTTCCTGCATGCACGACATATGGGATCTCCAGTTCCTCCAAAGCTTGCTGATATTTGGCTAGATGAGTCCGCGTCTGTAACAGGATGGCAACATCTCCCCATAATGCAGGACCTAATTCATTGATACGCTGAGCCACTAACCGTGCTTCTGCTTCCCGAGGATCACAGTCCTCCTCCAATGCAGAGATCAATACTTCCACAACTGGTTGATTGGATGAACGGGACTCAGACAACCCTGAGACGATCTCCCCGTCCCCGAACAATTGTCTGGTCATTTCTGCAAAAAACGCCACCAAGGAAGGAGCAGAACGAAAATTCTCCCGCATGGAAATGTACGCATCACTGTCTCCCAGCTGTTTGCGCATCTGTTCAAATCCGCTTACATCTGCCCCGCGAAATCGGTAAATGGATTGCCTTGCATCTCCGACCATGAACAAAGATGCTGTACTGTCGCTTCCTGCTTCAAGCTGCTCCAGAATCTGCTGTTGAATCGGGCTGGTATCCTGGTATTCATCAACCAAGACATGCGTATACATCATGCCATATTTTTCGCGCAGTTCTTTATGATCGTGAAGCAACATATACGCTTTTCTCTGCAAATCGGCAAAGTCGCACCAGCCATAAATTTCTTTCAGCATGCGATAAGCTTGATCTGTCCTCTCCATCCAGGCAAACAAGCTTTCACGGAAGCGTGCCGTTTGATCCGTCAAAAGCTCTCTCCAAAGCTGATCCTTTTTCCATACAGACAGTTTCCCAAAACAATCTTTGACTTCCTTAGAAACATTTCTTGTCACTTCACCGAACAAACTGTGCAGGCATTTTTCCGCCTGCAAGTACACCGTTTCCTCTTTTGACGCTCTTGAATGAGGGCGCTGCCAGCCTAATCGGGTATAGACCTGCCAGGCCGCCAAGATTTTTTCCATTCGTGCCAGCGTTCCGGATGCTTTAACTGCACTTCCCTCGGAAATGGTATGGAGTTGACTCATGATCGCTTGTATTTCCTCCTGACACTTTCTTACCTCATCGGCCAATCGCGCTTCTGTTTTTGCCTGAAGCGCATCCAGGCTATACGAAGTCTCCCGCCAATGTTCATAAAAAGCGAGAAACAGATCCAGTGCCGTTTTGGGGCCACATTGTTCCACCCAATGGATCAGCTCATCGGAATTGCCGCTGTATAATTCCCGTTCGATCGTTTCACGCAAAAATGAATGGGATGTAGACTCATCCAGCATGGCAAACGCCGGGTCTACATCTGCCAGCAGCGGGTTATCCCTGACAATCCTGCCGCAAAAGCGATGAAAAGTAAGGACCGTTACGTCTGTCTTTCCCAGCTTGCGATCTATTCGCTCTTTCATCTCGTTAGCCGCTTGATCTGAAAACGTCAGGGCCAGTATCCGTTCCGGCGCGATACCAATGTGGTCAATCAGGTGTTGTACGCGTGCAGTCAATACCCGCGTCTTTCCAGCCCCCGCGCCCGCCGAAACAAGAATCCGGGAACCTTTTGCTTCAACCGCCAGTCGCTGTGACTCCGTCAGCTTCTCCATGTCTTCCCTTCATCCCTTCGACAAACGCTTTGAAATGAACATTGCTTGCACTGCAAAATAGAACGCGGGCGCGGCAAGACATCTCCCGAAGCCATCGCTTCCCTCAACTGGAAAAGCTGCTCCACGATACTTGTTTTATAAGCTTCAAATTCCGCTTTCGATGAAAAGACCATGTGCCCACCGCTCCCCTGATCTTTTAAAACAGAAAATCTTCCCTCCACTGATTGAGCCTTTTCAGGATCAATGCTCTCAAAGGCAATCAAGTACAATGCCATTTGCAGATCAGAGCCGCACTCCATCTCCCGGCTGGTTGGACTTTTCGATAGCTTGTAATCAATAATTTTGAATCTATCGCAAGCAAGTTCAATCCTGTCAATAATCCCCGAAAGGCGCAATTCTTTTTGTTTTTTGCGAATCAGCAAAGGTTCTCCTGTTGAACGGGGATCCATTTTTTCCAAATGCACTCGTCCAAATCCCCACTCGGCAAGTTGAACGATTCCCTCTCTGCTTAACAGTTGATCGCCTTCTTTCAAAAGGAACGATTCCAATTCTTTTTTGAGGCTGCTGCACTGCCCTTCCCATTTTGGACCATGGAGACAATACTTTCGTTCATACCTTTGCAGTTCCTCGTCCAAATAAACAGCCGCCTGTTGGATAAGCTCATCGACAGCATTAAGCTGTTCCCCAACCAGCAGTCTAAGAACATGATGGATGATGCTCCCGATATCTGTTGGCAGCAATCTTTCATGACGTACTACTTCTTCTCTTACTGCTAACACACGACTGGCAAAGTAAGCAAATGGACATTTGGCGTAATCATCTATTCCTGTCACACTGATCGGTACACGCTCGTCAAAAAAGCGTGGGGCGACCGTGCTTTTTGTTTTGAAACTGTTTTTCTTCGTAATCTTGTTGAATTTTGGCTTATCACTTTTGCCCTCGACGTACTGCCAATCTGCTTCTCCAAAACGTTCTTTCAAATAATCGGCTGGAACTGTCGGACGCCCACGCTCTCCTCGCAAAGGCATGGACAGGATGACCTCCCGTTGACCAGACATCACCGCTAGGTCATACAGCCGATCATTTTCTTGACGTTGCTCACTAGCGGAGGGTAGCTTCACATTCGTGATTGATCGGTCCTGCTCAACTAATTGCCAAATCCAGTGTGGAGTATATGACTGTGGCCAAATGCCATCAGCCAACCCTGCAATATATGTACAAGCAAATTTTGCCCCAGAGATTTGATCCGCCAGAAGGACATGAACTCCTTCCCCCTTCGTATCACAAAGCAGCTGATGAAAGGCCATTCGTTGACGCAGCCATTTCATCACTCGTTCCAGACTGATCAATCTTCCCTGTTCCTCACCGGGAACACTCAGGGCAATTTCCCGACGTGTTCGGAAAATACTCCGAATTGTTTCGTACTCCATACTCTGGATGGCGCTTCGTTTTCCTTTTCTCATCCACTTTTCGTCTTGATCGATCCACTCTAACATGCTAGTGAGATGATTCTCCCACGTTTCATCATCTGCTAAAGCTCGAAGACGCCGTCTTAACCAGAAAAGAAATTTGACCCACTTTTGAGCATAGCTTTCAGACGCTTGAACAAGCTGGCTCTCTCCGGCTTCTGTCAAATAGTGATTGCGGAGCCGACTTCGTGCTGCTTGCCCCTTGAACAAAGCAAGCCATCGGGAAAACTCCGCAGCAACGCCCGATTCTTTGATGACAGCCCGTCCCCAGGCGACTTCTGCATCCGACATGCCAGCCATCTTGGAACATAAACTGGCACAAATCAGCAGGTGCGTGCGTTTCCAGTCGGTTCTCTTCAACTCCATTACTGCCAAAAGCCGCTTCGTCACTGACAAATTCAACAAAGAGCTGCTTCCCGCTTCTTTTACCTGCACACCTTTCGCTCGCAGTTCGCGCTTCGCCACTGTAAGGTAACCATCATTTGGGCAAACAACAGCGATTTCCTCTGCCAAAAAGCCTTCGTTAAGCCGCTGAATAATATCTTCGCTTATTTTTTGCATTTCATCATAGACATTCATTCCCACTAAACACCTAAAAGACTTGCTCGTGTTGCTTGCTATATGTGGTGAGGTGAAAATGACTTCCGTGGGCAGTCTGGAGATGGATTCCAACATGCCTGCAATTTCAAGCAACTCGGGAAAATCCCCTTCTACAATGACAAGCTCCGTCGACAAATCAGCTACTGTATATGGCTCTTTCAAGTATTCACTTGCCATGTCCATCAGTTGTCCGGCTTCCTTGTAAGACACGGAACGATTTTCCACGAGTGTAACGTAAGCTTCATAGACAAGACCGAGTTCTGCCAGAACAGGCAGGGCGACGCTTCTCAAGATAGAGCGCCAGTTCTCTTGGGGACGTTTTTCCAAATCCTCCATCCACAAGGCAACAGACTTAACCATTCCTGCATGACGCAAGCTATTCTTTAGCAGAGGAATTTTCCCCTCTTCTTCAAGACGAAGCATGACTGTTTCTACCAAATCCTCCCGCATTGGCTGGTCGATTCGAACGTACGAATGCCCATTTTGTTGCATAATACGATCCACCAGCTGATGCAGCGTCAGCCACTGGATTCCGATATATCCGCCTGTCGCCTGTAGCAGTTCTTGTTTTCTTTGCTGGATGAATACAGAGTGGCTTCCGATAAAAACGACGCTTTTCCGTTCCCGCACAGCTTTTTCCAGTACAGCAATGCTATTTTGCTCAGTAAATGTCATTGCAATATCTCCGGTACTCACAATCATGACAGCGTGCCCGCGAGGTTGGTTCGGGGAACGCCTCACTCTCCAGCATGCGGCGAATGACGGTCAGGCTGTCCTGGACATGTTTGCGCATAGCATCATTTATTTTCACAGGATGTACCGTTTTCGTAGGAATTTGATAAATGATCGCTTCCTGAACAGGGACTTGAAAATGCTCCTCCAGCAACATGGCATACGCGGTTGCCTGATACTTGGCATTTGTAAAAATACGATTTTCCGTGTATTTAAATTCCACAGGAATATAGTGGGTCGTCCCTTTTTTCTGATAAGCAATCGTCAAATCGAGCTTGCCATACAAGCCGAGAGATTCACTCTTCAATTGCAGGTGAAACAATCGCTCTCCTTCTGTCAGCCCATACGAGCGATACCCTCTTCGCTTTTCGAGACGATCCAACTCAATGTGCTCGGCTACACCGTGATTCATTTTGTAGGACACTGGTCGGGGAACTGGCATCACATAAAAATAATAAGGAATGCGCGCGCAATACAAGTGTTGCTTCAAATCAGTGACATTCAACTCCAACCCGTCATGGAAAGTGCGGTTCTCAGAGAAAGTGGACGTTTTCAATTTCTTTCACCTGCTTTATATCTTTTTCGCACATCGGATACATCTGAATGTTTCCCACGTCAACGCCAAGAATCTTTTTCAAAAGTAAAAACAATTCTTGCATCCGGTTGAGCGAAAGCTCCCCCTTGAAAGCACTGTACTGCACGCGGTATAAGCCATAGTCTTTGCAGGCATTGGCTACTCTGTTCCGGACTTTATCATCTTGCACGTCGTAGATCACAAGTAGATGCATCGCTACCAACTCCAGACAAACGGCCTGTACTCTCGCTCGCCTCTGAAATAAGTAGCCAGATGGTAAGCTTGCCTCTGAATGATCGTCTTTAGTTGATATTTCTTCCCTTCATACCTGTCCTTGCTCTCCAAACGCTCCCGAATTTCTTGCGCAATTACCCGTCGGCTTTCCACATGCAGAGCCTCTTCCTCCATTTTGGGCGCAAATCCTTTGGTAAACATGGAGAGCACCGTTCTATCAACGACGGGTTGGCGAAATTCCTCCATAAAGTCAAGAACAAAGGAAGGTCTGCCAGACCGATCAACATGAAGAAAACCTGCACACTCCTCCAGTCCTGCCAAGAGAACAGCCTTCGAGATTTCGTTTTTCAAACAACCATATCCATAGTTCAAGGCAAGATTCACGGGATCACTCGCTCCCCGATGTTCCCTCCCCTGAAAGCCAAGATCAGGATGTACTAAGCACTTCACAACTTCCCAATAAGCAAATGCAGCACGTCCCTCTACGGACATTAGCGTTCCGCGAACCTCATCAACACTTGCTCCCTTTATTTCCTCCAATTCATCCAGCTTGTGCTCCAAATTGGAGATGGCTGTTTGAAACATCGCTTGCAAATTCTCATTTTTGTCTCTCCGATTTTTCGCCCAATATTTAACGAGACTGGCTTGAGCCCGTATTTTTGCCCGAACAAAATGCTTGCTGACTTTCACACCACGCTCATCATTGTACGCCTGTATTTGTGCCCTTCTTGTAGCCACCGTCGCTTGCAAGAAAGGAGAGACTACTTTGGCAAAAGGTTCCCCTCTGTTGGACAAAAAATGTATATGTATACCGTTTTCAATGCACTTCTCAACCACATCCGACGAAATCGAAACGCCTTTGGAAGAAATCACAACATCATCCACTTGAAAAAAGGGAATCTCCTGCACAACTTTCTTTTCCCTGTCCCGAATCACTAGCCGTTCACTGGTCTTACGCAAGGCGTATCCGTACTCATCAATTACTACCTGCACAAACATCCACTCCCATTTAGCATTTAGTAGGATAGATTCAGTCTCGTCCGAAAATTGATGGAGTAAACGGTATTTGAGAAAAACAAAAAACTCTCTGCATGAGTAAAGGCAGAGAGGTTAATGTTGGGAGAGTGCTGATAGTTATGAGATGCTGATTTTTTGAGAAGCGATTCATGCATATCGGTTTATACAGATTGCTCAGGTATTGGGAAAGGCGCGATCAAAAGATAAGGGAGTGGTTCCACCGTTTATTGTCGTGCAATTCATACAATTCCCTCGTTGATCAGCGTAAAGGTCGGGCAAAAACTAAATGTACTTGAGGCAAACGCTCGACTTCGAGTCGGGGTCTCTAGGGTTTCGGGTTTTTCATGCAATCGGAAAAAAGAACTGGTTGGACATATGATCGAGCAGTGCTTCAGTCTCCTCGGCACTTGGCACTCGGCTGCTTCTACGCTTATCAGTCTATCGGTTTTAGTTTTCTTGTTTTTTGGGTCTGTAATGTAACGATACTGCCCACTGCTGCGGCGGATCGAGGAACACGGTTTCAGTCCCCTTGCTTTTCGGGTCTGTAATGTAACCGTCCCGGTGAAGCGTACAAGCCTATGCTACTACATGTTTCAGTCCCCTTGCTTTTCGGGTCTGTAATGTAACGCCGTGCTGCGGGAGACGAATGCCTGCATCCGTACTGTTTCAGTCCCCTTGCTTTTCGGGTCTGTAATGTAACTTGATCGCGAGTAGACGGGCGGCGTCGATTTGTTCACGTTTCAGTCCCCTTGCTTTTCGGGTCTGTAATGTAACGCTTCCGCGTGCTGTAAACCGCGTATCCGCATCCCAGTTTCAGTCCCCTTGCTTTTCGGGTCTGTAATGTAACAATTCCAGCAATCCAGTCTGAGACTTTACTCATCATGTTTCAGTCCCCTTGCTTTTCGGGTCTGTAATGTAACCCGGACTCGCGAGAAGGTTGGGCGGAGGCACTCGCCAGTTTCAGTCCCCTTGCTTTTCGGGTCTGTAATGTAACAGGTTGGGACGGTGGCGGCCTCGTGACCATGAGAAAGTTTCAGTCCCCTTGCTTTTCGGGTCTGTAATGTAACTCCTTGGAACGCGGTCAGGTCGAGCATGAACAATCCTTTCGTTTCAGTCCCCTTGCTTTTCGGGTCTGTAATGTAACGCTGATGATGAAACGAAGTTGGGGTCTATCTTATTTGTTTCAGTCCCCTTGCTTTTCGGGTCTGTAATGTAACGAAAGAGATGCAGGAATACAGCATTGGAAAATCCACAAGTTTCAGTCCCCTTGCTTTTCGGGTCTGTAATGTAACGATATTCTCGACGAGTTCAAGATCTAATTAAACGGAGTTTCAGTCCCCTTGCTTTTCGGGTCTGTAATGTAACATGCGAGCGTATGCGGTAACGTGAGCAGCCACGGCAGTTTCAGTCCCCTTGCTTTTCGGGTCTGTAATGTAACCGACCTCGGTTAACGCAAACGAATCCACTTCTACCAAGGGTTGTCTTAATCTCAACACTAACAAGAGATCGTTCTTTTTTCGAGGATTGATTTCCTGTTAAAAAATCCAGCCTATCCTCGAAAGTCTATATTTGAGTACCCCATATCGTCTATTTTCTCCCGCCAGAGGATAACCATTCTCTCTCCTGTCTATAATAAAACATTGCTCTACTTTCAGCTATAGGTTTATGAGGTTCGCTAAGTCGAATTGTCGTCTGTCCAGTAGTAAACGATAGTTTAGTTTGTAAAGTAACTCTGGAGCAAAGCCAGTTACAGTTTCTCTATATTACCTTTAGATACAAGATACATTCGCATTTCCCTAATATTGCTTCTCCACGATGTGCGGGATTACCCTCTTTCCAATTTTCGAAATGATTTATACATAAAAAATCAGCTCACAAAACCTTCGGACAAGTACAACGTGAAGCTTGTATCCAAAACCGAAATTCCACGCCGTTTAGAAGCAATTCGTTATTTTGTTTATCTGATGAAAGATCAAAAAATTTAAAATTCTAGAGATGCTCAGTATCTTTCGTTCCATGAAGTCAGCTCATTGTAATGGATACCTGTTTCCCCTCGAACTGATTTGATATTCCCTTCTTTGCAATCCATCTATCTCCTGTTCTTCGGAGCTTGGATCTAACTTGAAACCGTCATCGTAGCGGGTTTGATGATCGCGCTGTTTCAGTCCCCTAGCTTCTCGGGTCTTCAATGTAACTCCATCAACCAGGAGCATTACGGGCGCACCCTTCCAAAGTTTCAGTCCCCTAACTTCTCGGGTCTTCAATGTAACATCGGGACGAGTATCTCGCATTCGGTAAGAATCCTATGTTTCAGTCCCCTAACTTCTCGGGTCTTCAATGTAACTATTCGTGACATTTCCACGATAATCCAAGTACCCAAGTTTCAGTCCCCTAACTTCTCGGGTCTTCAATGTAACTTTCAAAACTACACTGAAATATACATCTGTCGACCCAGCGTTTCAGTCCCCTAACTTCTCGGGTCTTCAATGTAACAGCCTTCACTTTCGTCTTTGCCCACACCAGTGGCTCTAGTTTCAGTCCCCTAACTTCTCGGGTCTTCAATGTAACGCTGTTATACAGTCGTGAACCACCAGTATACCTTTGTTTCAGTCCCCTAACTTCTCGGGTCTTCAATGTAACGCAAGCTAATGGGCGCATGTGCCATTGATATAACGAAGTTTCAGTCCCCTAACTTCTCGGGTCTTCAATGTAACTTGCAGCAATCGGAACGGAACTACTTTTTGTTCGTGATGTTTCAGTCCCCTAACTTCTCGGGTCTTCAATGTAACTGGACGCATTTGACCGAGGAAGTAGTAAGCCAAATCTGTTTCAGTCCCCTAACTTCTCGGGTCTTCAATGTAACGAGCTGCGCTTGCTTATCGCGCGATTGGATACCGGATGGTTTCAGTCCCCTAACTTCTCGGGTCTTCAATGTAACTCATAGTCACCCAGACCGCCACCCCCACCACCCCCGAAGTTTCAGTCCCCTAACTTCTCGGGTCTTCAATGTAACCGACTTTGACTAACATGCTTAACCCCAGTCACGACAAGGCTTTCCTCCTACTCAATGCCAACAAGAAGATGCTCTTTTTTCGAGGATTCATTTTCTGTCAAAAATCGCAGCCTATCCTCGAAAATCAGCTTATTCTCATCTTGTTTATTTTTCCCCGCCAAAGAGTAAGCATTCGCTCTCATGCCTATAATAAAACATTATCCTCCATCTCATCTACCCATTTCTTTGTACGGTCTGGACCAACAAGACTTTTTCATCCACTAACATAAAATTACTCAAACATCTAATATTATCCAACCCTTTCCATAGATAAATTCGATTTATTGTTCAAGTTTTGCCTCTTACATTTGGAGCAAGCCCTTTTGTTGATTTTAGGAAGAAAGTGGTATTTGCAAAACAACTGTAAAATGATACCATTAAGTGGTACTGCAATTAATTTCATTCATTTCCCCCTAAAAAAACCCTGGATTTTCTACGGAGATGCTCTATAAAGGAGATGTAAGCCGTGAAAAAAATTTATATCATTATTTTCTCTCTTCTAGCCATTTTTGCGCTCAGTAACCTCATTTATTTTCCTGGCTTCAAAGTCTGGGCATTTGATGACCTCACCTTATTTGATAAGCAAAAGATAACCTCGCTGACCATTACTAATAATGAAGATAAGGAAAAAGTAGAAATTTCTGACCCAGCGGAAATTCAAAAAGTGCTCAGCGATTTTTCAAAAATGGAGCTACGCAAAATGAAAAGTGAATCTGATGCAAATGATGCTGATACGAACCGTGTAAAAGAAACGAATCATACGTATACCATTGATGTGAAAGAAAACAACAAGGATGTAGGTACAATATATCTCGCTGATACTCGTTACATGAAGTTTTACAGTAAATCTTCAGACGAAATCCCTGTTTATAAAATTGAAAACAATCCTGACTTAGTAATCCACGAAGTGTTCAACTCAGCAAAAAATAAATAATTTGTCACCATACAACTGTTGTTTCTGCAAAAACAGATCGCGTGCAAAGAAAAAAGGAGATATTCGGCTAGCGAACCGAACATCTCCTTTCGTATTCATTACAGGTCTTCCCAACGATCGCCAAGCACTCGAAGAGCTTCTCCCTTACCTGTTATCAGTCGCATGTTTTTATAGTCCATAAAAGGATACTCGATCTTGACCTTGCTGTATCCATTTCGTTTCATGAAACGACGAGTATCATGCATATCTTTGATCGCTTTACGAATATTTCTCTCCAAATCACTTCGCAAATCAGTAGATAAGGATGTAACCAAGCCAATAACCCCTACCACGATGCCCCCGATTCGAGAAAGCTTAAACACAAGCCCTGCCAAAGCAGCGGTAATCGAAATGGTTGCCTCCAATTTGTTATCATCCATTTCAATAATGCCGTACTCAAGAATATCCTCCATAGCTTTCGCAAGCTCATCCAGCTCATCTGTTGAAACAATAATTGTATCCGCATATTGTTTTAGTTGTGTACGTGCCATCTTTATCTTCCTCCAAAATTTATTCCAAGTAACTTCCCGCGCGGTTATTAACTTGTTACTAATAAAAGAGAATCTAAAATGAAAAATACAACCTGATTCCGAAAAAAAATTATGCTCTGTTATACGATTTGACTGCTTTAATCAAACGGAAAACAATTTCTTGTCGCATGTCTTCGCGAACAGATGCGTTTGTGAAGCGTAATGATTTGCGAATCTTTGGCTCAAATCTATCTATGATCTCCTGCATTGCAATATTGTCATTGTTTTGTACTCGTTTTACCAGCGTTAACAGACTCATGTATTTAGCTCCTCTCCAGTTGTTTTCTTAGCTTCAATAGTGCTCGTTTCTTTGTTTTGGAAATAGCTTGCTGAGACACTCCAAAAAGACACGCAACTTCCGATTCTTTGATATTCTCAAGAAAAAGAAGGTTAAGTATCGTTTGTTCCTTTTCAGTGAGCTTATGGATAGCATCAAGCAACCTCTTATCCGTTAATACTTCTTTCCAGCACTGTTTTTCCTCTACGATAAGTTCATTTGTAGTGTAAGTTAACCCGTCGACCAACTTTTCAAAATCGTCTACTGGATGATATATCCCGTCTTGTTTCCTCTTGTGCAAAGAAAGCTCGATGGCTGTATAGTGAATGATTGATGAAATATACTTGATCAATCGAATCTCCTTAAGAAATTCTTCAAATCTCCTTTTTAATTCTTCCGTGCATTGTGTATCTTCTGGATAAGTACACAGACATTGGTATAGTTGTTGATTATCTGCCTGAACTAAAAATGCCTTCATCAGCTTTTGGTTCGCTATGTCAGTAAGTTCGCTCATACACTTTCACCCTCATCAAACAAGATACGTTCATTTTTTCAAAAAAATAAACGTACCAGCTTAACACTGGCACGTCTCGAATCACTCACTAATATGATATTGTTACTACAAGCTGCATTCTCAGTAGCTTATTTTCAGACCATTTTGTACAGCTTTCATCGGTTGTCCTCCTTTTTTAACACATGTTTCATCAGCAAAGAACTCCATTGCTGCGTGCTATGAGTTAATATTTTCCTCGGTGAAAAACTGTGGCACTCACTCTCTGCTGCCGAAATTTCTTATGGCCGAGGGCTTAGTTCTTTAGTTGTTGATTTCCATTTTATCAAATTATTAAATCCAAATATTTTAATTTCCTATAATGTAAACTTTTGTAATTTAATGTATTGAGAGAGCATTCGAATCTCATGTCTTTTGTTCAATATTGTTTTCTACGTTTGTAAATAGTGTTATCGAACAAATTAACCACCTTTACTCCACATTCTGAAGGAGTTTTACTTTTGTTTGGATTGCGTTTTTAATGTTTAATCAGTAAATTTACTTTATATCACATGCATAGGAGTGAGGAATGTGATCCATTATCGCCTCACCGCTCCCTCCATGCTTAGCCTGTAACAGCCCAAACATTTCCCTGGGGGCTTTTACAGGCTAAGCTCATCTGCCGGGGGAGCGTGATTTTATATGTTAAAGCCGTACCAATCCAATCGAAATCGAGCTTATTACCGACACCATCGTAAGCGAGTTATTAATCGTAGGTTGAGTATCATCAAGCATTATGAGTGGAAAGTAAAAAATGATGATTACGGTCGATTAGCCAAAGGTAAAATTCACTGTTCATGCTGGATGTGTTGTGAAAAAAGTAATCAACTTGGACCCAAAAAATCCGAGAAAGCACATAGCACTTGGCAAATACAACAGCTACACGATTTTGAGATCAAATAGCTCTAAAAATGAAGCATCCTCCAATAGCAGAGGATGCTTCTTGTTGTTTACTGGATGTTATTCGTTGTCGGCAGCTTTGAGGCAGCTTGCTACTACCTCAAGAACAAGGTCGTTCAAAAACTACACATGTTGACTGAGCTTTTCAGGCTCCTAACTTTTCGGGTCTTCGATGTAACGTATAGAGATTACAGCAAATTCAGAACAAGAAGCATGTTTCAGTCCCCTAACTTTTCGGGTCTTCAATGTAACGACCGAAGAGCAGCGCCTGCGGGTGGAGAAATTGAAGTTTCAGTCCCCTAACTTTTCGGGTCTTCAATGTAACGACTTTGACTAACATGCTCAACCCCAGTCACACCAAGGCTTTTTTCATACTCAGTGCCAACAAGAAACCACTCTTTTTTCGAGGATTCATTTTCTGTCAAAAACCACAGCCTATCCTCGAAAATCTGACTTTAACTATCTCTGTCTGTCTATTTTTCCCCGCTAAAGGATAGCCATTCACTCTCATGCCTATAATAAAACATTCCTCCCATTTGATCTATACATTTCTTGGTACTGCCCAATACTAAAAGAGCTATCTAATCGAGAACTAAAGATTGCAATCGCAAAAACAAACAATATCCCCCTGCAACCTGGAAAGCTGGACATTTCAGAACCACTCGCTATCCGGTCCGTTGCAATACAACTGATTATTAAAAGACACGGAAGATCCATTCCGTGTCTTTCTTGTTAACATCCTTTTTCAATGCCACGGTTGGGAATTAGTGTCTCATGACCTTGATACGTCACCGGACAGCGGTGGAAATCCGGCCCTGCTCCACAACCATAAAGGTGTGTGAACATCAATCGGAGCCAGCCCGCTACCACGCAGTGCCTTTTCCCATGCTTCCGCAACAAGGTTCCTGTCCTCAGCCGTTCCATCCAGGACGTCCGACGAGCACAGATCCAATTTTACCGTGGCTTTCATGATGTGCGTGTCGGGGGCAATTGTAATCAGCTCGCGGGATTTCCACTTTACCCCTGTATACGTCTCCATTACGTACAGCCAATAATTGAAAATTTTCGGACCGGACAAATACGGAAATTCGCGCTTACGCGTTACTTGCATCATGTTTTTCAAGCTGGCGATGTCAAATTGAACGGATTCTAGCATTCCGGCAACGTCACCTTTTAAGGAAGATTGAGTAATTCCGGTTGAGACGCTCTTCCAAATTTCCGGGTGTCGATTAGGCTGCAAGGCTACACGCTCCTGGAGCAGTGCTTGACGCAGTTCCTCTATGCTACTTTTGGATACTGCATGCGGATTGAATATCCATCTAATCCTTTCATCTTGGTACGCCTGTGCGATTGATTGCCATAGGGTGTATGAGTTTCTTTGGTAGTTTAAGGCCATGCCCAGTGTTAATACGTTGGGTAGATCGATCTCAGGAACAACGCCGATGAGCGCATCTTCTGGCATTGTTTCGCCGCCGAGGAGGCCTTGGGAGTGCATTTGGATTAGTAGCTTTACGTTAGCTAGAAAGGATTCGTTTGCCATATTTGCCTCCGTGGAAGGTTCTCACTGATTCAGTTTATTTTACTATAGTGGCCTATTTCGGACACGTATCATTACTACGTACACCCACTCAACCTGTGACATGTTTACCAATCACTACTTTAATTTTTTCTGTATTTAATCATGAAGAGTATAAAATAACAAAAAATTCAGCCATAATTAAAATCGGTTGAATATAATTGTATTTTTTGTAATTTTAAGATATTATTATATTAAAAGTAAATTTATTACATAAAAGATAATTAGGAGGCGATTCCATGGCAGTTTCATTGAGATTCAAAAATTTTTTAGCTCTATTTTTGGCCGCTGTTCTTTTGCTTTTACCAAACACTGCTGCATTTGCTGGAAAAAAAGATTACCCAGATCCTCAAATTAAAATCAAACCTGTTTCTCAAGAAAAATCGCAGTGGTGCTGGAGTGCCGTCTCAGTGATGCTTTTGGAGCTCTATGGAAAAAAAATGTCCCAATCAGAATACGCAAAGTTTGTAAATGGAAGCACAGATAACGTTACCATTTTTAAAAGCCAATTCACTGACAAGCTAAATGAAAAAGGTATTTATGGAGACTACAAAGCAACAGCCGCTACTTGGAATGAAATTAAATCATCAATCGACAAAGGCCGACCAGTTGTAGTATTTAAAAAGAAGCAAAAAGGAAATGGACACGTTCTTATCATCAATGGCTATTTCAATAAACCTGGTGATAATACAAACTATGTAATTATGGTCGATCCAAACGGGGGAACTGAAGATTGGTACACGTACGAAGAAGTTGCTAACAATTCGTATAATGTGTGGGAAGCAAGTTGGATTAACGTAAGAAATAAAAAGTAATACATTTTTAAGCAAGGGAGTGAGCGTAATTCATTCCCTTGCTTTTTATTTAAAATTATTTTCTAGCTATTTTCGCTCCTTGTATTAAATCGAAAAAGAAGCGGTACTTTGCCCGCTTCTTTTTCATCCATGCTAATAGTTTTTCCCCACCAACACAGCCGCACTCTCCACATTCGGGAGTGTCGACCCACTTTGTTAATCCGAGCCAATCCCCAAAACCTTTGAAAATCTTCCATCATCAATCATTCAAAGGGCGTAAAAATATTTCCTCTGTGGTACAAATCCTGTGGAGTAGCTGCGTGTATTTTTCATCTTTGGAATACACGGGTAGAGAAAAATCAAAATTTGACCATACACAAATCTTCATATTTTCAAAAATAAACACGGTTGAAACTTTCTCTCTGAGTCCCAGCTCGACTAATATTTCAAAATCATGCAGGTTCGCTAATTTCATACTGTTGCTTCCAGATGCTTTTAGCTGTGAATGAATTTCTTTCGCCCTTATTTTTTGGGTATCACTGTTTAGCGTATCTACTACTATCTCCTCGTTTACGCTAGGCAATGCTGTTTCGATCCAAACAGAATTGTACACCCAAAGCTTACGGAGTACCTGCTTAAATTTCTCTTCTTCTCTTAAATATAAAGAAAGCAGGTTTGGATCATCCACAGTCTTGTCGAAAAAAATGTTCACCTTTTCAAAAGCCGATTGATCTTTTATTTGCAATGGGAATCTATCCAGATAAAAGCTATTTTCAGGGAAGCGATCAGCTACAAGATGGCTATGTTCCAGGAGAAAAGTTTCACACATATTATCTGGTTCCAGATCCACAGAAGGAGACCATTTGCTTCCCCATAAACCCTCAACTATCTTAGCAATTTCCACCAAACACCCTCCTTTTTCTTAATCACGAAGGATTTTACCTGTATCATCTAATGTTGCCTTGCGTTTCCCTTTACTATCTCTATGTTTCCATGCACTTCCACCATGCGGTTTATTGCCCCTATCTTTTTGAATTGAATACTCCAACCGTTTTTTTCATTCTCTCTCGTATTTCCATCAACTCTCTTATCAAACTGGCCTAAATCAACACCGTCCCCAGCATCATTTAACAGCCTTTTAGGGATATTATGATAGTCGATTATTCCTTTTGCATACAAATAGTCAAAAGCCTCTACAATTTCGTCAGCCATTGCACTAAATGAAGCTTCAAATGCTGCAACTATTTTATCGAACTTTGGTTCAATATCCTCCCAATAATATTGACAATAGCTCGCCGGCCAGATAGCAGAAGATCGTTGCATCGCGAATAAAGTTTTGATCACCTAAAGCAACTACAAAGTCAAAAATAACGAACGCACCTAGGACGCTAAGCAACACAGGCAAACCACCAAATAAGAATGTACCTGTTGTACTTCCACCTGCAAACGTTACCTTGTAAAATCCCTCCATGTACACCTTCCCCCCCTGCCTCATCAGGCAATAAAAATAGCCCCGAACAGATCGAGGCGCTCAAATTCTTGGTAAAAAAATCCCCCCGGAAATCTCCGGAGGGCTGTTGACGGAACGATCATTTAATTAACCTTTGTGATTTCAAGCTTCACTGCAATATAAAGCGATAATGCAAGCTGTATTAATACCAAATCTGCATTTCGCAAGGTTATCGAATCCCCTGTATTTAGGTTCAATTGAGCAACTATCCTTCGTTTGATTTGATTTCATCAGAAGAATGGATGATTTAATATCGCCCCGAACGTGGTTTCAGCATATCAAAAACCCTTATATACCAACAAAGCCACACTCTCCACATGCCCCGTATGCGGAAACATATCCACCGGCTGCACTTCCCGCACCTCGTACTTCTCCGCCAACACCTTCAAATCCCGGGCCAGCGTGGACGGGTTGCACGACACGTACACCACGCGCTCTGGTTGCATCTCCAAAATCGTCGTCAAAAGCGCCTCGTCGCAGCCCTTGCGCGGCGGGTCGACGACAATTACATCGGCCCGTATTCCTTGCTCTTTCCACGCGGGAATCACGACCTCCGCGGGGCCTGCCTCGAACGTTGCGTTTTCCACTCCGTTCAGCTTGGCGTTGCGGTTGGCGTCCTCGATCGCTTCTGGGACGATTTCCACGCCGTAGACATGCTTGGACTTTTGCGCCAAAAAGAGCGAGATCGTTCCGATGCCGCAGTAGGCGTCGATGACCGTTTCGGTTCCTGTCGCTCCGGCGTATTCCAGCGTTTTATTGTACAGCACTTCCGTCTGGGCGGGGTTGACCTGGTAGAACGAGCGCGCCGAGATGGCGAATTTGATCGCTCCGATGTAATCGTAGATGACATCGCTACCCCAGAGCGTTACCGTCTTTTTGCCGAAAATGACGTTGGTCTTGTCCGGGTTGATGTTTTGCACGATGCTCGTTACGCCCGCCACCTCGGTGCGGATCGCTTCCACGAGCTTGTCACGCTGCGGAAGCGTCTCCTCGGTCGTCACGAGCACGACCATGACTTCTCCCGTCTTGACCCCGACTTTGACGACCACATGGCGGAGCAAGCCTGAGCCGCGCACTTCGTCGTATGGCTTGATGCCAAGGGCAGTTGCGGCCTTCTTCACCGTTGCGACCGCCTCGTCGTTTTTTTGGTGCTGGATGAGGCATTCGTGCATGTCGATGATGGAATGGGACTTTTCGGCGTAAAATCCGCCGACCAAGGCGCCGTTTTCCTCACCGATTGGCACTTGGGCCTTGTTGCGGTAACGCCACGGCTCGCTCATGCCGAGTGTCGGATGAACGGTGATTGCTCCGTCTCCCTCCACCTGGAAGCCGCCGATGCGCCGCAGGTTGTCCCGCACGATTTGCTGCTTGTGACGCAGTTGCTCCTCGTATGCCAAGTGCTGCAACGAACAGCCGCCGCAACGGTCGTACAGCGGACAGGGCGGCTGTGAGCGGAATGTGCTCGCTATTGACACTTTGGTCAGTTTGGCGAAGCCGAAGTTCTTTTTGACATGGTCGACGCGCGCATGGACGCGCTCTCCTGCGAGTGCGCCGTCGACGAACAGCGTATATCCTTCAATCCGGCCGACGCCAGCGCCTTCGTGGTTCAGTCCGGTTATCTCCACTTCCACAGTTTGTCCGACACGAACCGGAACGTCCAGCTCTACCTTGGCAGTTTGCTGCGGTCCGCGCCGTCTTTTTGTTGTTTTCGCCACTTTTCTTTTGCTCCTTTTGTCTCGCGCTCTGTCTGCCTCGCCTGTTTTCCGTAGCAAACAGGCAGGGATGCACAGCGGAAGCGGCATCCCTACGGCTTGTTGCTATTCATTTTACTATCTTCCTACGGGACGAACAACTCGATATGACCTGGCAAAGCTTCCACGACACAAGGCAACTGCCCGCCCAGCTCGCCATCCAGGTTGAGCTGGACCACTTCGCCGGATGGCGAGGTCGCTTTGATGTAGTCTGCCTGGAAATACAAAATGTTTGGGTCCCGCAAATGCTCGCCGCGAACCGCCTGTGTAGCGAGGCGAATAAACTCGGCGATGTTCATCTTTTTGACGACGATGACATCCAGCTTGCCGTCTGACAAGTCCGCTTCCGGGGCAAGCTTGTCGAAGCCGCCTACCGAGTGGCTGTTGGCAATGAGGAACACCATGATCTCTTCATCCAAAAGCACTTCCTTGCGGCTCTCCAGGCGGACGCGGATCGGGTGCAGGGACGGCAGCTTCTCCAAGCCTTTGACGTAGTACGCCATCTGTCCCATGAGCGTCTTCAGCTTGCTCGGGACTTCGTACGTCAGGTTGGTGAGCGAGCCACCGCCTGCGATGTTCATGAAGTAGCGATTGTTGATTCGCCCCAGGTCGATGCGCTTTTTCTTGCCCTTGGCGATGATTTCCGTAGCGCGTGTGATCGACTTGGGGATGCCTACCGCTCGGGCAAAATCGTTGCTGGTGCCGCAGGGGATAATTCCAAGGGTTGGGCGAGCTTTTTGCTCTGCCATCCCGTTCACGACTTCGTATATGGTTCCGTCTCCACCAGCAGCCAGGATGACGTCAAAGCCGCGGGCTACCGCTCGGGCAGCCTCTTCGGTCGCGTCATCTTCCCCTCTGGTTGCATGACAGGATGTCTCGTATCCGGCCGACTCCATCAAATCGAGAATATCCGGCAATCGCCGACGCACGATCTCCCGGCCGGAGCTTGGATTATAGATTAATCTGGCTCGTTTCAAGGCAGATCCCTTCTTCCTTCCCTCGCTCGCGGGTGTACTTCCTTCCATCATATCCTGTATAGCCATTTTTGGGAATCGCTATGCGGAATGTAGCGTGATAAGATAGAAAAAGATGGGAAAAAGGAGAGTGGGGGGACGGTTGTGAAACAAATCATCGTTGGTGTTGATGTGGGCGGAACAGCCATCAAAATGGCGTTGATTACACCGAACGGCGAGCTGGTAGCCAAAATCCAGGAACCGACACCTGTTGCAGAAGGCGAAGACGGCGTTTTGCAAAAAATCGCAGGGATGACCCGCATCCTTTTGCACGAGCACGGCTATAGTCTGGAACAGGCGAGCGGAATCGGGGTCGGCATCCCCGGACCGATCGACGCGAAAAACGGCATCGTGATGCAGGCGGTCAACTTGCACTGGACCAAGCCGGTTTTGCTGAAACAAAAGCTGGAAGCACTTACAGGGCGTCCCGTCGAAGTTGACAACGATGCCAATGCGGCAGCACTGGGCGAGATGTGGCAAGGGGCCGGGCAAGGCGCACAAGACCTCGTGCTGATTACGATTGGAACGGGCGTCGGCGGCGGTGTGATTTTGAACGGAAATGTAATTCACGGCATGAACGGGGTCGGCGGCGAGATTGGACACATTACGATGGCCCCTACTGGCGGAGCACCTTGCAATTGCGGGAAAACAGGCTGCCTGGAAACGTTCACCTCTGCCACGGCCATTATTCGCGAAGGGCATCTGGCCGCAACGAACGGAACAAGCCCGCACCTCGCCCGCGTACTTGCCGAGACAGGCAAGATCGGGGCAAAAGACGTATTCGACGCAGCTATAGCAGGCGACGCAGCCTCACTCGCCATCGCCGATCATGTGGCGCTCTATCTGGGGCTTGCGCTCTCCCACCTGGCTATCGTGCTGAACCCGGTCAAGTTTGTGATTGGGGGCGGCGTAGCGGCAGCAGGAGACTTCCTCTTTTCGCGCATCCGCGATTCGTTTACCCGATTTGTTCCCTTCACTTACGTCGTAGAATCCACACAAATTCTGCCTGCCACTCTTGGCAACGACGCTGGCGTGTACGGCGCTGGCTGGCTGATCCGCTCCCGGATGGAAGCCTAGTTTGTTTGTTACCTTTCCCTAAAAAAGAACAGCGCTCCTGTCCGCAGCGTATGTGCCGCGCAGGAGCGCTGTTTTATTTTTGGAGGCAGGCAAGCGGCTTTACGTATTCACGCCTTCCTGGACCTGCTGAACCTGACTGGACTTCGCATCATTCCCCGCCACGATCAGGGCCGCTCCCGCCAGTACAGCACCTCCGCCGAGCAGTTGCAGCATGCTGAACGCCTCGCCGAACAACAGAGCCGAAAAGAAAAACGTCACGACCGGCTCAAATGTGCTGAGCACGGAAGCTTTTGTCGAACTGATCAGTTGAAGGCCGCGGAAGAAAAAGCTGATCGCCATCACCGTAGAAAAAACGACGATGCCGCCCAAAGCCCACCAGCCAGTTGGCGCAAAAGCCAGATCGACGCCGCCATCCTTTTGCGCAATCAAAAAGGTCGACACGGCTGCAAACAACGAGATGTACCCCGAGGTCACATATGGCGACAATCCTTTGACGATCCGATTGCCCACGATGATGTACACCGAGTAGAACAACGCTGCCGCAAGCGCGAGCAAGACGCCGAGCATTTTAACCCCGCCAAACGATAGCCCAAGCACCAGTCCAAGCCCCACCAGAGACAGCAGCATGGCAAAAACGGTCTTGCGCGTCAGCGGCTCTTTATCCACAAAATAACTCAATACAGCTACAAACACGGGGAACGTATAAAGCAACAGCGCTGCCATCGAGGTCGGGATGTGCTGAACCGCCGAGAAAAAACTGAGCGATTGCAGCGTATACAACACCCCGCCCAAACAAAACAGGGCAAGCACCTGGCGCCGATTCAGCCGCAGCGACTCTTTACGCAAGGCAAGCAAGCCAAAAAACAGCCCTGCGGCGAACAAAAAGCGCAAAAACAAAAGCGTGGAAACCGAAACCCCGGCTCCGTAGGCGTAGACGGCAAAAATGGACATCACGCCAAACCCCGCAGCCGAGGCCAAAATATACAGCACTCCCAGATACAGCGGCTTCACAACCATTTCACCAGCTTTCTTCAAATGGCGGCGGCACATGAAAAAAACAGACAGTCAGTATCCTCCGATCAGTTTTTTAATCCCGCTCCCTCTCTGCGAAACAGCCGTGATGCGAAAGCAATCGTAATCGCTACGTACACAAGCGAAGAACCGATGCCAAGCAGCGCATGCAGCGGATCGACCTTGCCGTAAAACACTTCCTTGCAAAGCGCCACGCCGTTGAAGACGGGCAACACGTAATAATGCTCGGCGATGTCCACCGGACTTTGCGGCATCAGCATGTACGACGGCACCATCGCCAGAAAGATCACGGCGCTCATATACGTCTGCCCTTCTTTGAACGACTTGGCAATCGTGCTGAGCATCAGCTCCAGTCCGGCAAAAGTCGCCGCCATAAGCAAAATCACCACGATCAGCACCAACAGAGTGGCTGGCGACAAAAACGCGAAGGAAAAGGCAGCATTGTCTCCTCCGCCGAGCGGCCCCATGCTGAACACGAGCGATACGGAAATGAGTGAAGCGATCGCGCTCAACATGCTCATCATCATTACAGCCACAAGCTTTGCCGTGAGAATATGGTTGGCCGCGATTGGCGCAGTCAGGAGCGATTCCATTGTCCCGCGCTCTTTTTCGCCCGCAACGAGGTCGTTAGCCGCAGCGATCCCTCCCGAAGCGAGAGAAACCACGAGCATTAACGGGATAAAGCCTGCCAGCATCCCGCCCGACTTTCTTTCTTCTGTCGCGACGTTCTGGAAATCAGCGGCGATCGGCTGAATCGCTGCTTCGGACATGCCTGCTTGCTGCAAACGCTTCGCTACGATTTCTTTGCTGTATGCCTCCACCGTTTGCTTGATCAGATCGCGTGCGTAGACCGACTTCGTATTGGTCGAGTCAAAAGCGACGAGCAGCTTGGCGGTGTTCCCTGCCTTGATTTCCTCGTCGAACCGCTCCGGGATCGTGATGATCGCGCGGAGCTGTCCCGCTTGCAGCGCTTGCTCGGGATCAGCAGACTCGATCAGGCGCACGCCCGGATTTTTTGCCAGCATGTCAATCAGCGGTGATGAGCCGTGAATCGCCAGCGGCACGTACTCGCGCGCTTCTTTTTCTACATTGCTGTAGGAATTGCCCAGCAGAAAAAACACAAACGGGATGATGACCAGCGGCACAAGAAAAGTCCCGATCCACGCTTTTCTGTCCCGAAACAAATCCAGCAGCTCTTTTTTCAAGACAGTCCAGATGATTTGCCAGCCCATCACAGCTCGCCCCCTTCCACGACTGCCATGAAGATATCGTCCAAATCGTCCGTTCCGTACTGCTTGCGCAATGCGGCCAAATCCCCGGAGAAGCGCAGCTTGCCTTTGTGCATCAACGCGATCCGTTTGCACAGCTTGCTGATCTCGCCCATGTTGTGGCTGGAAAAGAGGATCGTTTTTCCTTCCTCTTGCAGCCTGGTCACCATCCGGCGAAAAATCGTGGCGGCTGTCACGTCAAGCCCGGTTGTCGGTTCATCCAGCAAAATGACGTCCGGATCGTGGACAAGCGTGCGGGCAATCGCCACTTTTTGCTTCATTCCCCGGGAAAAGGCCCCGACACGCCTGTCGATGAACGCTTCCATGTCCAGCATGCGGCTTAAATTGTCGATCCTCTCTTGCACCCGGGAGGATGTCAGTCCGTATAAATTGCCGAAGTAAGCGATATTTTCCCGCGCCGTCAAGCGACTGTACAGCCCGACTTCTCCGCCAAACAGAATGCCGATCCTGCGGCGCACCTCCAGCGGTTGTTCCCGCACCGAGAAGCCGCTGATCTCGATATCTCCGGCGGTCGGCGTGAGAATGGTCGCCATCATGCGCATCGTCGTCGTCTTGCCGGCTCCGTTCTCGCCCAACAGCCCGTACACTTCGCCCTCTTCCACGCGAAACGTCAGATCGCGGACCGCTGTGACCGTCCCAAACTGTTTGCTTGCGCCTTTTACCTCTATCAAGGGCAGTCCTCCTCTCCCTCGCTTTTCTTTGTTGTCAAAATTGTACCTTGAGCAAATAGGCAGCTCTTTTTTCCCCGGCAAATGTCACCTGTACGACTCCCGTACGACCTTGGAGCACCCGCGGTATTTTCGCGGCGATATGGAATTTGCGTTGCTTCGCATCAACGCGGGCTGTAGACACTGTGCCCGGCGGCAAGTATATGCGGTCACCGTCCAGCGAATAAAACATGAGCGTGATTTCCCCCGACTCGCCGTGCGCCTCTCCGGAAAATACAATCGTCTGGACGTCTCCCGCGCCTCCCGATACTCGCGTCAGATCAAACAGCGGATGGCGCAACGAAGCCAGCTCTTGACCGCCGCGCCAGTCCTGCAAAAAGGCGTCGAACTCCTGGACGGCAGTAGCTGCAGACCATGCTCCTGCTTGCGGCATTTGCGCTGCTGGCAAATCGGGCAGACCAGAGAAACCGGACAAACCGGACGAATGGGCAGAAACCATAAGAACAAGCGTCATCCAAAAAGAAAACATGCTAATCAGCTCCAATAAATGGTTGTCCTTAGCATGCCCTCTCAAAAGTTTGGCATATGTGCCGATTATCCGATCTGAATGTTTCGACTTTTAGGCGTTTGGGCCTCAATCCGCCAGAGACTGCCGACACTCAGTTCAAAGCACTCGCGTAGCGATCTTTCCAAGCCGCCAAGGAAAAGCCTGCAAACAAGGAAACAAAGCTCTCGGTATCGTTGATGTAGTGGCGGGTTTCTCTTTGCTCAGGGTTCTTTTCCACAAAAAGCGGCGCTACCAGATGCATGACTGGCACGCCTTCCGTCTCCTCGTCGTAAATCCCCCGCTCGGCCAGCACTTTGCCGAAATAGCGACAGTATGTAACGGTTACGGTTTTTTGCTGGTTATTGGCTTCCCATGTCGCAATCGAACGGTCAAATGTATCGGATGGCGAACCGCCTTTGCCGGGCGCCACGCTTTCTCCCGTGACAGAAATCAGCTTCATGTCCTTTTCTTCCCCCTTTTGATTCGTGTATGTTCATTATAGGATAGAGAGGAATTTCTTACAAATCCGCCACCTTTGTCAGAAAACCCGGCGCTCGGGAGTCTATACGGTAAGTCAACTAACAACGAGGAGAATTTGGGATGGATCATTTGGTTATCAAGCCTGCCAGTCAAGCGGAAGAGCAACAGGAACAGGACGAGATTTTGGTGGAAAGGGCAAAAGCCGGGGATCAGGAAGCGTTTGGCGAGCTGGTGCGACGGCATCGGGCAAAAGTATACGGCTATGCCCGCTCGTATACCCAGGAAGCTTTTCTTGCCGAAGACATCGTCCAGGACGCGCTGATTCGCGCCTTTCTTCATCTGGGTACGCTGGTCGACAGCCGCCGTTTTCTGCCCTGGCTGCACCGGATTGTGCGCAATCAAGCGTACACGCGCCTGAAAAAAGGGCCGCAGACAAAAGAGCAGGTCTTTTCCGGCCTGACGAGACAGCCGAGCGAGCTTGAAGCTACTGATTGGGAAGATCTCGACAGTATTTTGCACAGGCTTGGCCGCAACTGGTCAGCCTCGGTCGAAAACAACGGCAACCCCGAAGAGCTATTGGTGCGCCGTGAACTGTTTGAGACGATCAAAAGCTTGCTGCACTGTCTCAATCCGCGGGAGCGCCGAATTGTCGAATCGCACTTTTTTGACCATCTCGCGCCCCACGAGATCGCGCATCTGTTCGAAATGACGCAGGCCAATGTCTACCAAGTGCTGTCCCGTTCTCGCAAAAAGCTCATGCAGGAAAGGATTCGTGTCGTGGTTGACCAATACGTGAAGACGCGAAAGGATGCGGGAATCATGAAACAAGCTGTATTGAGAAAACCGGAGGCAATGAAGCAGCCGACCTGGATTACATGTGGAGCGGCGTTGTACGGATTAGTGGAGTTTACGGAGCGCAAGCTGTCTTTGCCAGCCGTTATCGGATTAAGCGGCCACGCTTTTCGCCTGACTGTCGTTCCAAAAAACATTCATATTGCGGGACCGACCATGTTTGATTTTCAATCCGTACTGGAAGAAGGGCTGCGCAACATGGGCTTTGTGCCACGCTCCGTCTGCCAGGGACAACTGGACGGTACGCCGGGGCCGAACGCCACTTTCGTGAATCCGACATTGCTCAGCTCAGCGGCACGAGAAAAGCGGCAACTTCCCGCTCTTTTGCCGCAAGCAATCGAGTTGATTCACAGCTCGCTTGACAAAGGCTGCCCCGTGCTCGCCTGGGACTTGTTCATGCCGGAGTTTGCGCTGATTTACGGCTACGAGGATGCAAGCAAACTGCTGCATGCTGGCGACAACTGCAACAATGACGCCAAGATCCCTTATGAGCATCTGGGACGCGGACTGATTGAGGAGCTGTTTGTGCTCGCAATCGAGAGCACGCTTCCGATCGACCAGCGCACCATGCTGGCAAACGCCAGCGCAACGGCGCTCAAGCATTACCGCACTCAGGAAGGGCCAAGCGATCGCTACGTGAACGGCTTGGCTGCCTATCCGGTTTGGAAGGAAGCTTTTGAAAAAGGAAGCGTGGAACCAAACGGAAACGCCTACACCTTGGCTGTCGTACACGATGCACGAAACAACGCTTCCCGCTTCTTTGCGGAAGTTGCCGATGCATGGACAGACGAATCGCTGGATGGGGTGCGCCCGCAGCTTAAAGAAGCGGCAGCGCTCTACCGGACAATTGCCGAAGACTTTAACAAGCTTGTCCAGCTGTTCCCTTTCCCGAGTGGCGGTGAACCAAATGAGCCAGCAACGGCACAGCAAGCGATTCAGCTTTTGTCGGTCATTGAAAGCAATGAGGGTCTGGCCGTCAGCTTGCTGGAAAAAATCCACGCGGCGCTCACTGCGAATTAAGAGAGCTGCGAGAGTATCTGTGCAGTTTGCTTGCTCCATAGTTGAGTTGCATTGCGCAAAATAAAAAACGCGGGCATGTAAAATGTCCGCGCCTTTCTTTTAAACAAAATCGCTGTTATTCCTCGTCTTCGATCCACTCGATCGAGCCTTTGGCCGCATCTACATATGGCCAGCCTTTGCTGTTGTCAACCGTGTAGACGAGAGACAGGGATGGAGCCGGGATGCCGTAGAAGTTGGTCCACAAATAAGATTGCTTTAGCGGCAGTTGTTTCGCGATGATTTCAGCCGCCTGCTGTTCGCTCACCGCTGGCTTTTCATCCGGAAAATCGACCTTTTTCATCGGCAGCGTAGTGGAGTATTGGGCAACCTTGCCATCCTCGCTGTTCACCAAAATCCAATGGTAGCGATCCAGGATCGGCAAGCCTTTGTGCATTTCACTGAACAGGAAGGCGTAATACAGACCTGGCTCCGGCTCCGGTTCTTCTCCATCCAGCAGTTCCAGCATCCAGTCCGCCAAAGGCGCCTCTTTGTATGGTTCGAGTATCTCAACCTGCAAGGAAGCTGAGCTTTCCGGCGCTACCTGCTCCAGGAAGCCAACCGCTTTTGTCAGCGCCTCTTCCTGTTTCAAAGGAGCCGGCTTTTGCTCCGACCATGCAAAAAACTGGCTGGCAATCAAATTGCCCGTCTCATTTTCAAACGTTACGGACGCGTAATCTTGATCTTCATTAAACCACGTATACGTATGATCGTAATCCCCCGCGACTTCCTCTGGGTAGATGTACTCTTTTTTCGTATCGATTCCGAACAGGCTGATTACTGCCTTTTCTGCTTCGGCCTTGCTTTTGGCCGTGAGCGGTTTGGCCGGAAGCGCAAGTGTGATGTTTTTGATCGTTGCCTTGCTGCGCTTGCCTTGGTCGATTGTAGTTCCACGCGTCGGATCAATCTGTGTTCCCGTTGTCGCGTCAATCATCGGCGAAACTCGCAATGTGTATTGCAGGCCGGGCTTGCCGTCTTTCCCTTCCTGCATGTATCCGAGATCCAATCGGTCAGGGATGAAATATTGCTTTTTGACCGCCTCTGGCGTCAGCGCGGATTTCGGATCGGGAACTTTAATCCCTGTCAAATCCAGACGGTACACATTCAGTGCTACAAGATGGCCCGCTTCATCCGTATTGACTTCGATTCCGTATTTGCCTTCGTTTACTTGCAACCCGTTCACCAGAAACGGATAGAAGACTCTGTTCCGCGTGCCTCCCGCTTCCGCTTCCGCTTCCTCACTATCAGGCACTAACACGGACAACACCGGAGAGCCAAGCCCTTTCAGCTTTGCTTCTCCCAGCAGGGTGACTAGCGACGTCATCGCTTTTTGCAAAATTTCCTTGTCAGACGGCACGGCGCTGTCTTTTTCCGTTTTCGCTGTCACCGAAGATTCAAAGCTGATCAATTCACCTGTCTTGCTGTCAAAAGTCAGGCTGGCACTGACGTTCGTATTTTTCGGATCGTACATGTCCAAATACACATAGCCTTGATCGGCATCAAGCACATCGATTTCGCGCTCGGTCATGGCCTTCACCCACGGCTCCAGCTGCTCCAAAGCCGTTACTATTTTTTGCGCTTGCGCAGGCAGCTTTGCTTCGACTTTCGCAGCAGTCGCGCTTGCTGGGCTAGACCCGGGACTTGCCGCCAATGCCGTTCCTCCCATTCCTGCAAACACCATCGTTGCAGACAAAGCAACAGCTGCTCCTTGCCATTTCCGTTTCATCGATGCTCCCCCATCCTATCATCTACTTACCATCTATATTACCTTGTATGGGACATTTTGGAATGCGACTTTTTACATAGAAAAAGCAGCACGCTCCCTTTTTCGGGTTCGTGCTGCTGCTTTTATCCTTAGAGGCTGCTCAATACTTCCTGGATCAGCTTGTTGACCATCGGCGGGTTCGCTTTGCCTTTGGTTTGCTTCATCACTTGACCCACGAAGAACGCTGCCGCTTTTTCGTTTCCGGCCTTGTAGTCGGCCACGGCTTGCGGATTGGAGTTGACGGCATCGACGACGATTTGACGCAGGGCGCCCTCGTCGCTGATTTGCACCAGTCCTTTTTCTTCGACGATCTTCTTGGGCTCTTTGCCTGTCTCCACCATCTCTTTGAAGACGGTTTTGGCGATTTTCGAAGAGATGGTTCCGTCTGCAATCAGCTTGATCATGTCGCCCAAGCCTTGCGCTGTCATTTTCACGTCGGCAAACGCCAAGTTGTTCGCATTGAGATGTGCCAGCAAATCAACCATCAGCCAGTTGGCTACAGCTTTGGCGTCCGCTCCTGTTTTCACAGTTTCGTCGAAGAAATCCGCTGTCTCCTTGGAGATCGTGATGACTTCCGCGTCCGCTTGCGACAGGCCGTATTCGTTCACATAGCGAGCCTTGCGGGCATCCGGCAATTCCGGAATGGTCGCGCGCACGGCCTCGATCCACTCTTCGGAAATTTGCATGCGCACCAAATCAGGGTCCGGGAAGTAACGGTAGTCGTGCGCTTCCTCTTTGGAACGCATCGTGATTGTCTTTTTGTTTGCCTCATCCCAACGGCGTGTCTCCTGCACGATCGTGCCGCCGGAAGAAACAACCTCCGTCTGACGCAGCACCTCGTACTCCAGACCCATCTGCACGTTGCGGAAAGAGTTCATGTTTTTCAGCTCTGTCTTCGTTCCGAACGCTTCTTGCCCGTACGGACGAATCGAGACGTTGGCATCGCAACGCAGCGAGCCTTGCTCCATGCGCACATCGGACACTTCCGTGTACTGGATGATCGCTTTCAGCTTCTCCAGGTAGGCGCGAGCTTCTTCCGGTGTGCGAATGTCCGGCTCGGAGACGATCTCCACGAGCGGAACACCTACGCGGTTGAAGTCGACCAGCGATTCTCCCCCGAAGTCACTGTGCGTCAGCTTGCCTGCGTCTTCCTCCAGGTGGAGGCGCGTGATGCCGATGCGCTTCGTTTCTCCGTTGACCTCGATGTCGATCCAGCCATTGTAGCCGATCGGCTGGTCGTACTGGGAGATTTGGTACGCTTTTGGAGAATCCGGGTAAAAGTAGTTTTTCCGGTCGAACTTCGTCTCGCGGGAAATCTCGCAGTTGAGCGCAAGCGCCGCTTTCATCGCGAACTCCACCGCTTGCTTGTTCGTTACGGGAAGAACGCCCGGATGTCCCAAACAAATCGGGCATGTATGTGTATTCGGCGGCGCGCCGAACTCAGTCGGGCAGCCGCAAAAAATTTTACTGTTGGTCGACAGCTCGGCGTGGACTTCCAGGCCGATGACGGTTTCGTACTTGCTCATGCCTTTTACCCCCTCACCCATTCCGGCTTGCGCTGGCTGTAGCCTGCTGCCTGCTCATAAGCATGTGCTACGCGCAAGACAGTGGATTCGTCAAACGCACGACCCACGATCTGCAAGCCGATCGGCAGACCGTTTTGGGAAAAGCCGCACGGTACGCTGATCGCTGGCAGTCCAGCCAGGTTGACAGGTACGGTGCAAATGTCTTCCAGGTACATTTTGACCGGATCGTTGGCGTTTTCGCCGATTTTGAAAGCCGTGGACGGCGTCGTCGGATGCAAAATCACATCGAAATCGGCAAAAATGTTGGTAAAGTCCTGGATGATCAGCGTGCGAACTTGCTGCGCTTTTTTGTAGTACGCGTCATAGTAGCCGGACGAAAGCGCATAAGTACCGAGCATGATGCGGCGTTTTACTTCCGGACCGAATCCTTGGCTGCGGGATTCTTTGTACAGCTCAATCAAGTTGGACGCATTGTCTGCGCGCACACCGTAGCGTACGCCGTCAAAACGGGCCAGGTTGGACGATGCCTCCGAAGAGGACAGCAAGTAATAGGCTGGAACCGCGTATTCGGTATGCGGCATGGAAACTTCGCTCCATGTTGCGCCCAAGCTTTCCAGCTGTTTCAGGGCAGCAAGCACAGCCTCGCGCACCTCTGTGTCGATGCCTTCCCCGATCAGCTCTTTTGGCACCCCGATGCGCAAACCTTTTACATCGCCAGTGAGCGCGGAGAGATAGTTCGGCACTTCTACATTGGCAGAAGTGGAGTCGAACTCATCGTGTCCGGCAATCGCTTGCAGCACGTATGCCGCATCTTCCACGCTTTTCGTAACCGGGCCGATCTGGTCGAGCGAAGACGCAAATGCGACCAAACCGAAGCGGGATACGCGCCCGTAAGTAGGCTTCAGGCCGACAACGCCGCAAAAAGCAGCCGGCTGGCGAATCGAGCCGCCCGTATCCGATCCGAGCGTAAAGTAGAAGTGACGGGCAGCCATCGCCGCAGCAGAACCGCCGGACGAACCGCCTGGCACGTAATCGGTGTTCCACGGGTTTTTCGCCGGGAAGAAGCCGGAGTTTTCATTGGAGCCGCCCATGGCGAACTCGTCCATGTTCAGCTTCGCCACGATCACAGCATCTGCTTCCTTCACTTTTTTGGAAGCCGTTCCGTCATGCACAGGATCGTAGTTCGCCAAAAATTTGCTGGCGCAAGTGGTGCGGATGTCTTTGGTGATCAGGTTGTCTTTCAGACCCGCCGGCATCCCGAAAAGCAGGCCCAACTCCTCATTTTCCTTCACCAGACGCTCGTCCAGCTGGCGAGCATGGGCAAGCGCTCCCTCCTCATCCACATGCAGAACGGATTTGATCTTGTCATCGTGCTCCTTGATGCTTGCGATGGAAGCCTGCACCAGATCCGTTACCGAAAGCTCTTTTGCGCGCAGAGCGCTATGTATTTCCGACAATCGCTTGTCAAACAGCGACACAGTGGGTTCCTCCCTTCTCGTTCTCCTGACCCGTTATTCGAATACAGCAGGCACCTTGAACTGCCCGTCTTCGTGGTCCGGTGCGTTTTTCAGCACTTCTTCGCGCGGCAGGGACGGTCTGTTGACGTCCTCGCGCATCACGTTTTTCACGTCTGTAGCGTGGCTGGTCGGCTCGACATTGGATGTATCCAGTTCGTTGAGCTTCGCCGCAAACTCCAAAATCGCGTTCAGGTCTTTTGTGTATTGCAGAGCCTCGTCTTCCGTCAGCTGCAAACGGGCCAGATTGGCAACATGCTCTACTTCTTTGCGAGTGATGGCACTCATCTCTTCCACCTCCGAATCGTATCACATAACTTTGATCTTACTTGAAAACAGCGGGTTCAGTCAATTTTCGCGGGGATTGGGCTTTGGAGAAATATTTTTTGTCGAAAAATTAAAATATAGAAGACTGACCTTTAAAACCTTATTATTTGGTCGGAATCAATCAATAAATTTGCGTTCATCAAATTTAACTTCAATTGACAAAATCCTATATATTAATATATTTTACAAATATAACCATAAACTCAGGAGGATTAATAAATCAATGGTAAGAAAATCCAAACTGTTAGGAATGTTTATAGGCAGCTTACTAATTGGTTACTCATCAGTATCGTTCGCGTACAATCTTGACCCTTATGGAGGTCATTGGGAAAAAGGAGTAGATTATACCTACTCGATTGCAAGTTCAATTTCAGATGAAGGTGTTGACTCAATCGTTTTGGCTTCTGATCAGTGGGATACGATTCGGAAAAAGAAGTTTTCCTTAGAATATAGTGGCGATAGAAATAAACAAAATAATCCGACGGAAAACATTAATGGAGAAAATGAAGTTTTTAAAATTGATATGGGAACTTCTCAAGCACCTGCAAATGCAAGGTGGAAATATTCAGGGGATATAATCACTGAAGGAGACATTATTTTAAACAGTTCACGCAATCTAAGTAATTCTTCCAAACCTTCTAAAACTGCATATCATGTACCGTCTATTATGGTACATGAATTTGGACATATCATCGGCTTAGATCATTCAGATAATAAAGATGCTGTCATGTATGTTTCTCCTGCGGGAACAGTCAAGTACCAGCTAGGAAAAGATGATATTAACGGGTTTAACTACAGGTTCTGCTATGGCGCTTAACCTACAGAACAACTCACCTACTGAAAGGATACACATCGCTTCTTATTTGGATACTTTCACCAATCAGGAATTAGCTTCTGGCGCCTCTCTAATTTTGGAAGGAACCGTTTTAGAAATTCACCCTGCAACGTGGAATACCCCGAGTGGAAGAATGCCAAAAGATATAAAATTAAACGATATTGTATACACTGATGTGAGTATTAAAATAGATACGATTTTAAAAGGAACTCCTAAATCAAATGACGTTGTTACAGTACGAGTATACAAAGGCGAAATACCCGGAGAATTTGCATTTAGTTCTGACACAGAAGCTGACTTCTCTAATAATGAAAAAGTACTTCTTTTCTTAATGGAAGATGACAGTATCTATAATAAAGACAAATCACAAAATCATTACGTTATTATGGGGCAATATCAAGGAAAGTACACTGTCGAACAAAAGAAAGTATCCAATTTTAAAAGTACATTGGACACAAAGTCCATTTATGAAGTCATTGAAAAACATAAAGACGACCCCACCCCTGAAATTTTAGTCAAGCAAGAAGGGGCCGAACTCGAAAAGTAATTTTATTCATAACTTGAATCAAAAGGAGGACGCATTTGAAAACAACACTTGTACTGCTACTGGCTATCATGATTTCTCTGCCACAAACTATTCCTTTGCCCAATCTTTTGTTCCCGAATCAGCATGAACAAATGCTGACACCAGAACAAGCCAAGCAAATTTTAACAACCCAGTTGACGAAAAACCCGGCGCTCGGACCAATTAAAATCACTGCTGTAACCTACTCCAATGGACAATACCATATTAGCTATACCCGTGAGTCCAACTGCGAAAGTGGCACACACATTATTAATGCCTATACGGGAGAAACCGTGGGTGGTACTCGGAACCAGTGCTAATTCAATATGGCGACTTTGATTAAAAAAGGAGCCCCTTATAAAAAGGGACTCCTTTTTCTCTTTTGTAAAACCAGCTTGATGTTTCCATGAGAGTAGGACTGACTGCTATGCTCAACAAAACGGCCATGCTCCCAGTTGAATAGTCACAACTATTCCTTCTCCGTCTCTATCGTCGCCAACACTTGCCCCATCAAGAGCGACCGGCCTTTTTCCACACGGTCTGCCCATTCCAGTTGGCTGGACTCCACGAGCAAAATGACCGTTGAACCAAACTCGAACCAGCCCAGCTCGCTGCCTTTTTCGTAATGCGGGGTGCCGGTGATTGGTTCGTCCGTTTGTCGGCCGTGCTTGATGTTCGTCGTGGCTGTATTGTACGAGACTTTGACGCTTCCGACGAACAGCGCTCCGACCTTGACCAGCGCCATGCTGCCCAAACCATCTGTTTCGATGTAGGTCACGAGCCGCTCGTTGCGGGCAAACAGTCGCTCCACGTTTTCAATTCCGAGCTGATTGACCGGGTAGAGACGTCCGGGCAAGTAGCTGTACTTCACCAGATTCCCCGCCACTGGCATATGTATGCGGTGATAGTCGCGCGGGCTTAAATAGATCGTAATGAACTTTCCGCCGTAATAACGTTTCGCCTCTTGCTCCGAACCGCCGAGCAGTTCAGTCACTGTGAAATCTTTTCCTTTTGCCTGAATCAGCGTGCCTTCGCAGATGTCGCCGAGCTGGGAAACAGTCCCATCCACCGGGCTTACGACAACATCGTGTCCAGGGGCGATCGGTCTTGCTTCCGGTTTCAGGCGGCGCGTAAAAAATTCCTTGAGAGTCCGGTATTCCGATACGGGCTTTTCTATGATGGAAAAATCGATTTTATAGTGACGGATGTATCGCTGAATGGCTAATCGACTGAAGCGAGAAGCAGTAATTTTTCCCATGGTCCTCGACATCGCGTTTTGCGGCAGGCGATGGATCAGACCGGGCAGCAGCTTTTTGCGCATAAGTGGAACTCCTTAATCATTTTCGATTAGACAGCTAGTGAGAGAATACCCTTACTTTACCACTTCCACTTGCAGCCAGTAAACCCCGCACTATTACCAACGTCTCATCATTTTCTTGGCCTGCCTTGCTATACTATAATATAGGGACAAGCCTACAATCAGGAGACCACAGATATGGCGAAGCTTGATATTACAACACTCATCAGTCAGCACAGCGACATCTTGACCAGTTTGTTTCATCACATGTCGGATATGTTTTTCCTTATGGCTGTGGAAAAAAACGCCAGCGGGGCTTACCAGTTCCGGTATGTCTTGATGAATCCTGCCGCCATGAAAGGATCAGGTCTTACCGAGGATTGCTACGGGAAGCTGATTGAAGAAGTTTACCCGCAGGAAAAGGCTGACTTGCTCAACAGCATGTACAGCCAAACCGTTGAAGGCGCCAGTCCCACTCATTTCACAACGAACGGCCACATGGTCGGTGAATCCATCCTCTCGCCTGTCTTCAACAACGAAGGGCTATGCACACACGTCTTTTCTGTTACCCGCGACATTACCGAACGCAAAAAACTGGAGTGGCAGCTTGAGCACATGGCTTACCACGATATGCTCACAGGCTTGCCTAACAGACGCCTTCTTTACAACAACCTCCAGGAAGCGCTGGAACGCGCCGAGGCGTCTGGAGAGATGGTAGCAGCGCTGTACATCGACTGTGACCATTTTAAACAGATCAACGATACATGGGGTCACGATATTGGCGACGTTTTTTTGCAAATGCTGGCCAAGCGTCTCAAATCGTGCGTTCGCGATCAGGATACCGTCGCCCGCTTGGGGGGAGACGAGTTTGTCGTCATTCTCACAGCCATCGACAGCGAACGTCAGGCCGAAAAAGTGGCGACGCGCATCCTGCGTTCGCTCCAGCAGCCGTGGAGCTACGAGGACAAGACGTTTCACTTTACCTCCAGTATCGGAATTGCTCTTTTCCCTGCCTCTGCGAAAGAAGCGGACCAGTTGCTGAGCAACGCCGACAAGGCTTTGTATAAAGCAAAAGCAACAGGCCGCAACCAGTTCTTTTTCTTCGATCCTGCCGAAGACTAGAGATCGAATGTCCATTCCTTTTGTCTTGGCTGCGCCATCCTTTTTGGCGGGCACTCTCTTGCTCAATTGCTTTATCCAAATAAAGCAATGCTGCACTGCTCTATCCGTACAAAAACAGGAACACCGCAAGTCCCGAGAACAGCAGGCTGACCAAATACAGGACGACAACCGTTTGCTTGGCTGTCAGGCCAAACGACATCAAGCGATGGTGAACATGTCTCCGATCAGCCTGATACATAGGCGACCCCGCCAACAACCGACTGATCATCACCTGCATCGTATCCATCACAGGCAAGCCGAGTGCCAGAACCGTCACGACCAGCGAAATGAGCGTGGCCCCTTTCATCGTTCCTTCCAGCGATATTACCGCCAGCGCGAAGCCCAGAAACATCGATCCGGCGTCTCCCATGAATATTTTGGCCGGATAAAAATTGAAGCGCAAAAAAGCGAGCGCTGCCCCTGCCAACGCAACGGCCAGCAATGCCGTGACTTCCTGCCCCTTGAACATCGACAAAAAAAACAAGGTGATGGCTGAAAAGGCTGTCGCTCCCGCCGCAAGCCCGTCCACTCCGTCCAAAAAATTTACCATATTGATCAGTCCAACAATCCACAGCACCGTTGCCAACAAAGACAAAAACACAGGGAACGAGACATAAGAACCATCTTCAGCCCCAAGCCAGGTCAGGCTGATCCCGCGAAACCGGATATCGAGCAAAAAGGCGAGGACGGCTACCGCTACTTGAACGAGCAACTTCGGCAGCGCAGGAAAATCTTTTTGCTGCGCTTTGTACATATCGTCCACCCAGCCAATCGCCACCAGCAGAACGCCGCCGACTGCCAAAACTGCCACCGTTTTTTGCGCCCCTGCAAAAAAACTTGTCACCAGCAGCAGTCCGACAAACATCGCCAGCCCGCCAGATAGCGGCATTGGCTTGCTGTGCCCTTTTCTTCCCCTGGGCATGTCCAGCAGCTTTGTTTTCCACGCCAGCCGATACGCAAGCGGCATCAGCAAGTACACGAGAAAAAACGTCGAGAGCCCTGACACAATGTAAGTAAACAGCTACCCTCACCTGCCCGCACATCATTTCTTACCTCTTAGTGTGGACAAAATGAGCGTGAGAAAACTTGGTTTCCTCAATCTTTTTGCGACAAAAAAAGCCGCCCCCGTGTGGGGGCAGCTTTGGTATTGCGTTTTCTTACATTTTTTCGGAAACCATTTTCGCTTGGGTGAAGAGCAACAGGTAGTCTGGTCCGCCCGCTTTAGAGTCAGTACCGGACATGTTGAATCCGCCGAACGGATGCACGCCAACCAAAGCGCCTGTGCACTTACGGTTGAAGTACAGGTTGCCCACGTGGAACTCTTCGCGAGCGCGCTCCAGGTGTGCACGGTTGCGGCTGATTACAGCGCCAGTCAAGCCGTACTCGGTGTTGTTCGCGATTTCCAGAGCATGGTCGAAATCGTTGGCTTTGCAGAATGCTACTACTGGACCAAAGATTTCTTCTTGCATCACGCGAGCTTGCGGATCTACGTCAGCAAATACGGTTGGCTTGATGAAGTAGCCTGTTTCCGGGCCTTTTTCGCCACCCGCAACCAGTTTGCCTTCTGTTTTTCCGATCTCGATGTATTCGAGAATTTTGTTGTAAGCTTTCTCGTCGACAACTGGACCTGTGTAGAACTCGTTTGTTCTTACGTCGCCTACAGTCAGTTGGTTAGTCAGCTCAACTACGCGACCCAGCACTTGATCGTACACGTCTTGGTGAACGATTGCGCGGGAGCAAGCAGAACATTTTTGACCGGAGAAGCCGAATGCGGAAGCTACGATAGATTGTGCAGCCAACTCGATATCGCAGTCGTTGTCTACTACGATGGAGTCTTTACCGCCCATTTCCGCTACCAGACGCTTCATCCATTTTTGACCTGGACGATGTTTCGCAGCCAGTTCGTTGATGCGCAGACCTACGTCGCGGGAACCAGTGAAGCTGATGAAACGAGTCAGCGTGTGCTCTACGAGGAAGTCGCCGATTTCGCTGCCGGAACCTGGCACGAAGTTCACTACGCCTGCTGGTACGCCAGCGTCTTCGAGGATTTCCATGAATTTCGCTGCGATTACTGGTGTAGTGGAAGCAGGTTTCAGTACAACTGTGTTACCAGCTACGAGAGCTGCTGTTGTCATACCAGCCATGATCGCCAGAGGGAAGTTCCATGGCGGGATTACTACGCCAACACCGAGTGGAATGTAGTACAGTTCGTTGTCTTCATCCGGGATGCGTGGCAGGTCATGGCGTTGGGACAGCTTATCCATTTGACGGCCATAGTATTCCATGAAGTCGATTGCTTCTGCTGTGTCAGCGTCAGCTTCTGCCCAGCTTTTACCTGCTTCTTTTACCAGCCAAGCGGAGAACTCATGCTTGCGGCGACGCAGGATTGCTGCTGCTTTATAGAGGTAACGGGAACGCGCACCGGCAGGAACCTTTTTCCATGTTTCGAAAGTGCTGGCTGCTGTTTGGATCGCTTTTTCAGCCAGCGCCTGGTCTGCCTGGGACACAACGCCCACGACTTGTTCTTTATTGGAAGGGTTGAAGGAGCTGGATTTTTTCTCGGTTGTGATGCGCTCTCCACCAATGATGAGAGGGTACTCGCGGCCAAGCTCGCTTTCTACTTTGGCGAGTGCTTCTTCAAATGCCTTTTTATTTTCTGGCAGGCCAAAATTAGTAAACGCCTCGTTTTTGAATTCAACTTGCATTTGGTGACGCCTCCTTATCGTTTTCTTCCTAAGATCACTTATAAAACATATGCAAGGATCATACCAACTACTACTGAGAAGCCCGACCCCGATAGTGTTTGCATTTTTCCGCGAAAAACAACAGCCAACTTCAGAAAACGGGACCTTACACTTTTGTTCACACTTTGTTCAACCGTATACACTTATGTGCAATCCCCTCTGGCTTCTGCACAAAAACCCCGATCCACACCTGGAGAGGTGCACATCGGGGTCGCTTCCTGCTATTGGCTACTGTCTACTGGCGATACAGATGCATGTACGGTTCGCCAGATGTCGGTCGAATATAAATGGCCAGCGGCTTGTTCATCGATTGGACGTACAAGTTGACGTGGACGCTTTTGTCGAACAACTGATTGATGCTTCCGGCTGCGTACTGCGTGAACTGCAAAACTTCTGTCCGCGAGTCATACTCCGCCGTCGCCGTAATCGTCAGCTCCGTCAGTCTGCCGTCCATGAATCGGCCAACGCCTGTCATGCCGACATACTCTCCGAAATACGCCTGTGCTTGCCTCATCAGCTTATCGTACTGCAACGACTGCTGCGGATATTTTTTCTCTACATCCGCGCTCGGGAACAGGAAAAACTCCTCTTCAATCGGCTGCCACTTCGATACGGCCGATTCGCTCGCTCCCACTGTACCCGACATGATGAAATGCCCTGGCACAAGCGAAGAGTTCGCTTCGGGAACCTGATACAGCAAAATCAGCATCGGCACATTCGGAGTGCTCACCCGCAGCGTCGCGACGATACTGGCGGCAAGCTGCTGCCCTTTTGCTTGCAGCTCCTGCTGTGTGTACACCATTTCCTTGCCAGTTGCATCCTGGTAGTTCGGCGATACAGACAAGCCGAGCACCATTCCTGCCAGCTGCTTGTCTTTTTTGTTCAAGTAATCATGCTCCAGGACGTGAACCAAAATGCCGTTTTTCTGCTGGCCTTTCGTTCCACTCGCCTTTTCCTGGGCAATCCACTGCGTCACCTGTTCTTTTTTGACGACTTGACCTTCCTGAAAATAATACTGGGAGGTCGGAAACGTATCGCGGGCAAACTCCATCAAGCCAAGCTCCAGATGGCTGAAATCGATGCGGTATCGCGCACTGCTCAGCATGCCGCGCGTCTGGTTGGGCTTGTATGGAGTGATGCTGCCATAGTAATCCTCAGATACTTCCACTACTTCAGACAAGGACGGCGCGGTAGGCTCAGGCGACTTGTCCTTGCCCCCTGGCAGCAACGAACAACCAGAGACGGCAATCGCAAGCAAAAACGCGGCTGCGTACCTGCATCCTGTCAAAAACTTCGCTTTCATACGCTACTCCTTTTGTCCTGAAAAAAATGGGATCAGTTCCATTTGGTCCAGCGATTGCCGTTGAGCTTGTAAATCAACGCCGATTCGCCAATCCCTACCCATTTTGTATCGCCACCACCCGAGGCAATGACGATCAATTTTTCCGGCGAGCGAGCTTCGAGCAGATGCCACTCACCATCGTTTTTTTCATAGACACCTTTTTCGGTTGCGACAGCGAGAACGCCAGTATTTCTGTTGAGGGATAGCGAGTAAATCTGTTCTGCATCCGGAATCGCCTCTGTCTTCCACTGCCCTTCTTCATTATAGAGCAAGCTGAACTGTGCCGCTACATAGAGACGGTTCTCATTCGAGTCAAAATCCATGGCATATACTTCCTGATCCATCGGCTGCCAGAGCGTCCATGTATCGCCTTTGTCTGTGGATTGGTAGATGCCCTCGCCTGTTACAAACGCGAACAGACGAACTTTTTCCCCTTGGCGAACCCCAGTAAAGCTGCGGATATTTGCAGGCTCAGGCAAGCCTTTGCTGGAAGAAGTCCAGCTTTTCCCGCCATCTGCGGTGCGCAGGACTCCTTCACTGCCACCGACGTACATGTGGTGGGCGTCGCTCGGATCGACAAACCAGCCTACGACATCAATCTGCGCCAGCTCTGGCGACAGCAATCCCCACAAGGAACCCCCTGCGGAGCTGTACAGTCCGGCATGTGTGCCTACCCATACTTGTGCAGCGTCTGACGTCATCGCCAGATTATGAATGGTTTCTCCCTTTTCCAAAACATCCTGATAGGTCAAGTCACCCTTCAGAGCAGATGCAATAACCGAAGAGGTGGCGGGCTTCTCCTGAACGACGCCGCCATCGCTACAGCCGCTCAAGATCAGCATCGTCATTGCTCCAATTCCCCATCGCCTAAAGCCATTCATGCTCTTCACGTCCCTTCCCTTGCTCATCTGTCTGTCGCCACCGTTTTCTTTACGTTGTTGCTGTTTGAAGAACTTCCAGGAATCCGGCTTCATCCATAACAGCCACACCCAATTTTTCTGCTTTCTCCAGCTTGGAGCCAGCTTTTTCTCCCGCAATTACCAGATCGGTTTTCTTGCTGACGCTGCTCGTTACTTTGCCACCCAATCGGGCAATCGCTTCCTCTGCTTCCTGGCGGGACATTTGGGTCAATGTTCCGGTCAGGACAATCGTTTTTCCGGAGAACGGCAAGTCGGCGCCACTCTCGACGCGAATGCCTTTGTACTCCATGTTCACTCCCGCTGCCTTCAATCTTTCGATGACAGCTTGTGCTTGCGGCTGAGCGAAATAGTTGATGAGACTCGCAGCCATTTTCGGGCCGATCTCGTTAATTTGCGTCAGTTCTTCTTCTGTCGCCTGCATGATGGCATCGATATGGCCAAAATGCTCGGCAAGCACCTTCGCCGCCTTTGCTCCGACCAGGCGGATGCCTAACCCGAACAGGACGCGTTCCAGCGAGTTTTCCTTGCTAGCTTCGATCGCTGCCAGCAAATTGTCTACCGACTTTTCGCCCATGCGCTCCATCCCCAGCAGCACATCGCGCTGCTGGTGCAAATAATACAGGTCAGCGACGCTGTGAATGATGTCGTCGCGGTACAGCTGAGCCACCACTTTTTCGCCCAGCCCGTCAATGTTCATCGCTGTGCGGGAAACAAAGTGGATCATGCCTTCACGGATCAATGCCGGACACATCGGGTTGATACAGCGCAAGGCCACTTCTTCCTCCAAGCGCACCAGCTCGCTGCCACACTCCGGACAATGCGTCGGCATGGCAAAAGGCACTTCGCTGCCCGTTCTGCGCTCCGGCAGCACCGCTATAATTTCCGGGATGATATCGCCTGCCTTTTTGACGACGACATGATCGCCGATCAGCAAGCCTTTTTCCCGGATGATGTCTTCGTTGTGCAAAGAAGCACGCTTTACTGTCGTGCCCGCCAAACTGACTGGCTTCAAAAGGGCCGTCGGTGTCACGCTTCCCGTTCTGCCTACGGACACTTCGATGCCTTCAAGCACCGTGATCGCTTCTTCCGCCGGAAACTTGTACGCGACCGCCCAGCGCGGGCTTTTTGCCGTAAAGCCCAGCTCTTCCTGCTGCGAATAGCTGTCCACTTTAATGACCATGCCGTCGATTTCATATGGCAAGGTCGGGCGTTTTTCTGTCCAGTTTTCAATGAAGGCGAGCAACTCCTCGACGTCTTCGAATACGCGGCGCTCTTTGTTCACCTTGAAGCCTAGAGATTCGAGCAGGTCAAGCCCTTCGCTGTGGGACTCGACTGTCTCGCCCTGCAAGTCGCCAATCCCGTAAATAAAAGTGTCGAGCTGACGGGATGCAGCGATTTTCGGATCGAGCTGCCGAAGCGAGCCGGCTGCCGAGTTGCGCGGATTGGCAAACAGCGCTTCCCCGCGCTCCTCCCGCTCCCGGTTCAGCTTGTCGAAAGCAGCTTTTGGCATGTACGCCTCGCCTCGCACCTCCAAGGTCAGCGGCTTGGTCAGCTTGAGCGGAATCGAGCGGATCGTCTTCAAGTTCTGGGTGATGTCCTCGCCTGTGCTCCCGTCTCCACGAGTCGCTCCGCGCACAAACATACCGTTTTCGTAGTGCAAGGACACAGCAAGCCCATCGATTTTCAGCTCAGCCACATAGCGAACGGCCTGGCTCCCCACGGCCTGGCGAACACGGCGGTCAAAATCTCTGATGTCTGCTTCCCCAAAAGCGTTGCCAAGACTGAGCATCGGCGTCTTGTGTACGACTTTTTCAAAGAATGGCAAAGGCTCCCCCCCAACGCGCTGGGTGGGAGAATCCGGAGAAGCCAGTTCTGGAAACTGGTTTTCCAGTTCGGTAAGCTCCCGCATCAATTGATCGTATTCCTGATCGGAAATCTCAGGTCGATCCTGTTCATAGTAAAGACGGTTGTGCCGCTCAATTCGTTTCACCAATTCTTTGATTTTTGTTTCCGCCGTCAATCGATCCATCTCGTTCATCCTTTACTTTAGCGATAGTCTGCGCATTAGCATTACGCCCGCTGTATCGGCGCGAATTTCGCGAGCAGCTTCTTGATGCCAGTCGGGCTAGGGAATGCGATATCAAGCTCCATATCGTCACCCGCTCCTTTTACTTTCACGACAGTACCCATGCCCCACGTGCCGTGCTGCACCCTGTCTCCGACTTTCCAATCCACTCCTGCTCCCTGACCGTGTCCAGGCAGCTTGTCGCCAGCCTGCAACCCTGGACGAGTGAACGTTGCCGAGCCTCCTGTCGATCGTTGCGCCATTCCTGGCTTGGCGGAACCGAAGCCCCCGCCTGCTTGCGGGGAGGTCGAGCCGAACGATCTTGCCCCCATCTCGCGCTGACCAAATGCTCCGCCGCGGCCACCACCGCCAAAGCTTCGCTCTGCTGCGGCAGGGTTGCCTTCCAACAGCTCGGGCGGAATTTCCTGCAAAAATCGCGACGGCGCACTGACGTTGGTTCGTCCAAACAGCGTCCGCATCCGCGCGCACGTCATGTACAGGCGCTCTTCTGCCCGGGTAATGCCTACGTACGCCAGACGACGCTCTTCTTCCATCTCGGTGTCGTCAAAAAGGGAGCGGCTGTGCGGGAACACGCCTTCCTCCAGTCCGACGAGAAACACTACCGGAAACTCCAGCCCTTTGGCGCTATGCAGCGTCATCAGCACAACTTGCCCGTCTGCGGCTACTACCTCTTCTTCCCCATCTTCGCCAAGCGAATCAATATCAGCGACAAGCGCCAAATCGGTCAAAAAGGCGAGCAGACTCTTGTCTTCATTTTTGCGCTCGAACTCCTGCGTAACAGACAGAAACTCCTCGATGTTCTCCAGACGCGCCTGCGCTTCCAGCGTCTTGTCTTCTTTCAGCGATTCACGATAGCCGGATCGCTTCAATACTTCCTCTACCAGCTCGGTCACGCTCAAATAGTCCGTCATCTGCATCAAATTGGTAATCAGATCGTTAAACGACAAAATCGCATTCGTCGTGCGGGACGGCAGGCCCATGTAAGCCGTCTCCTGAATGGCCTGGTACAGCGACTGGCCGTTGGCATTGGCGTACGCTTGCAGCTTGTCGACGGTTGTGTCACCGATGTTGCGCTTCGGCACATTGATAATGCGCTGCAAGCTGATATCGTCGTCCGGATTGGAAATCAGGCGCAAGTAGGCGAGAATGTCCTTGATCTCTTTGCGATCGTAGAACTTCGTGCCGCCGACGATGGTGTACGGAATGTTCGATTTGATGAACACATCCTCGACCACACGGGACTGGGCATTGGTCCGGTACAGAACGGCAAACTTGTCGTAGCGCTTGTACTTCGCCATCTGCTTGCGAATCGTATCGACGATAAAATACGCCTCGTCATGCTCGGAATCACCCTGGAAGCACATGATTTTTTCTCCGCCGGGATTTTCCGTCCACAGTTTCTTTTCCTTGCGCAGCTTGTTGTTGGCGATGACCTGGTTCGCTGCTTGCAGGATCGTCTTGGTCGAGCGATAGTTTTGCTCCAGCTTGATCAGCTTTGCTTCCGGGTAGTCTTTTTCAAAGTTCAGGATGATGGAGATGTCCGCTCCCCGCCACTTGTAAATACTTTGGTCGGCATCCCCCACGCAGCAGACGTTGCGGAACTTGTCGGCCAGCATGGAAATCAAAAGATACTGGGCGCGGTTCGTATCCTGATACTCGTCGACGTGTATGTAGCGGAATTTTTTCTGGTAAAATTCCAGCACTTCCGGCACTTCCTTGAACAGGCGAACCGTCGTCATGATCAAGTCGTCGAAGTCCAGCGACTGGTTGCTTTTCAGCTTTTTCTGGTACGCCTCGTACACCTTGGCAGCCACCTGGGAAAACGGATCGCCCGCCAGTCTGGCAAAAGTCGCCGGGTCTGTCAGTTCGTTCTTCGCTCCGCTGATGGCAGCCAGGATGGACCGCGGCTCATATTGCTTCGGATCGATGTTCAGTTCCTTCAGGCACTGCTTGACGACAGACAACTGGTCGCCAGCGTCGAGAATGCTGAAGCTGCGGTTGATGCCAAGCCGGTCAATATCCCTGCGCAAAATTCGCACGCACAAGGAGTGAAACGTCGAAAGCCATGTATCCTGAGCCGCTGCACCGCCAATGATCGCCGCTACGCGGTTCTGCATCTCGCGCGCAGCCTTGTTGGTGAACGTAATCGCGAGAATGCTCCATGGCGCAACTTGCTTCACGCTGATGAGATAAGCAATCCGCTGTGTCAGCACCTTGGTCTTGCCGCTGCCCGCTCCGGCCAGAATCAGGACAGGACCTTCCGTGGTAAGTACGGCTTCCCGCTGTTCCGGGTTCAAGCCTGACGTAATTCGTTCTACTGAAGACATATGTATAAATCCACCTTTCCACGTTCCTATACGAGTGCATATGTTCCTATTTTCGCACAGATTGCACCTGAGTTCCAGTTCGTATACGGGAGAGGAAAGATCATCCTTTTGGCAAAAGCGGCTCGTACATGAGATAGGCGCGATTTTCCGTCAGCCACTGCTGTTCCAGCCACTCCCCGTCCTGGGCATACACATTGCGCCACAGTTGGTTGCTCCGCTCGTAACCGCCCCAGATCGAAGGGGTGATGGCATGCTCTTTCTCAATCATTTCATACCTTCGTGTCGGCGGCATGTCAGCTCTCCATTCTCCCACCAGATGCGTGTCCGTCAGCCAGACACAAAGCTGGAAAGTTTGGTTCGTCCGGTTTTCAATCTGCAAATCGAGGTAGTTGTAAAAGCAAGTGGCGCCGCTTCCGAACGGCTGGGTTCTGTTCGCGTCGGGAAACACATCGTAGCTGTGGCGATGGCGTTCGGTCACGGTCAAAGGCGTGTGCAGTGTCATCCAGTACAGCAAGTTGGATAGCTGGCACAAACCGCCGCCAATCCCGGCTGTCACGCGGCCATGCGAGAGCAGCATCCCCTCTACGTAGCCTTTTCTTTTTGTCGGCTTGCCAATCAGCTTCCAGTAGGAAAAAGTTTCGCCCGGCCGAATGATCACTCCGTGCAAACAGGCGGTCGCGAGGCGCAAATTTTTCACCTTGTTGTGCTGCATCCACATTTCTACATGCTGCAATTGGCGCAACAAAATAGTCTGATGGGAAAAATGGACATAAGGAAGCGGCTGGCTGCTTTTTTCCCGCGCCAATCTCGTTCGCCCAAACAGCCACTGCGCATGCCGCCTGCCGCGATAATAGGCAACTCCTGCGGCAAGCCGCCACTTTCCCCGGAGAATCGGCTTCATTTTCGCGCCTCCTTTCCTTCCTGATTTATACAAATAGACGAGGTGAGCAATCAGATAGTTGCGCTGGGAGCGAGCCTCTTACATTTTTGTAAGCAGAGCGTAATGCAAATCTCTTTCTCCCTTCCTCGCTGTGCGTTAGGATGAAGAGACGTCTGATTGGACATAAATCAAGGTACAAAGGAAGTGATCATTTTGACAGCGCTCGCTCCTACCGGGACACAGAGGATCGACACACTGGATACTGTACGCGGCTTCGCTTTGCTCGGAATCATCCTGGTCAACATTTTGCCGCTGCTTGACGTAAAGACTCCAACCCCTGGCAGCTTGGACGCCTGGCTGTTTCAGTTTTTCAATTTTGCTGTAGAATCGCGCTTTTTCGTGATTTTTTCGTTTCTGTTCGGAGTAGGCTTCCATCTGTTTGTCAGCCGGGCGAAAGCAAAAGGCGCCAACAGTACGGTTCTGTTTGTCCGCCGTCTGCTTGCGCTTCTGGCCTTCGGTTTTGTCCACAAAATGTTCCATCCGGGCGAAGCCTTGTTTATTTACGCGATCTTCGGCTTTATGCTCATGCCTTTTTACCGCTTGAAGGCGAGAACAAACCTGATTGTCGGGCTGATCCTCGCCATGTTCGTTTGCTCCACGGGCTTCAAGCCGATGCTGGTGCTGCCGCTGTTCATTCTCGGTTTGTCTGTCGGGCAATTCGGGGTATTCCAGGACATTCCCCGCTTTCTGCCTGCGATCAAAAAGGTTCAAGGCATCGCCTTTGTCCTCATGCTGGTCGGTCTGTACGCCCAGTATCATTTCCTTCCGACTGACCCGTTTATGACAGCCAACATGATCGTTGTGGACGATATGTCCGAGGAACAATTGCTTGCGCTCACGTACTACACGATCGCCTTGACTTCGACCGGCTTTGTCATGTCAGCTTTTTACGTGACGACGCTAATCCGGCTTTTGCAGCACAGCGGTGTCCAAAAAGCATTGGCTCCGCTCACCAGCTACGGACGGATGGCCCTCACCAACTACGTGGGGCAAACGGTGCTGATCTTGGTCGGCGGCTACTTGTTCGGCTGGTACGGTACGCTCACCTACTGGCAGTCCACGCTCTTTTGCCTCGGGATTTATGTCGGGCAAATGGCTTTCAGCATGCTGTGGCTGTCCGCCTTCCGCATGGGCCCGCTTGAGTGGATATGGCGCGTGTTCACTTATTTGCAAGTCACGCCGCTTCGCAAAGACAGCAACGGGAAACGCTCTTTAGCTTGATGTTCGATGACCGCTGCCTGCCAAAACAAAAAAGCGTAAAGAAACATCGCGTTTCTTTACACTCCTGTCAAAAGCGAATGTGTGGAGCAGGCCCCTTGCCGAAGGAGAGACGTTTGTTTACGCCTCCTGCAAGGATTTGGCCCGCTCCCGTTCGCTTTTTCTTTGTCGATAGGCGCGAAGCCACGACCAGCCTACGATGAAGAATGGAACCAACACGAGGATAATCAACAGGATGCCGTCCCAAAACTGCCACGAAGCGACGGAAGCGTGACGCATCTCATCGGCGATCTTCGCAATAAAATCAATCGCCATGCGCAGCTGATACTGGACAAAAAACCAGATCGCCCAGACGGAACCGATCAAATACACCCAACTGTACCAACGGATGACCTGTTTTTCATGCAAGGAGACATACTCCCATTCCTCTTGCTCTTCCTGCGTCAACGACCGGATTTTGCTTTTCAGAAAAAGTCGCGTATTCATCAGCAGATTGGCGCAGCGAAAACGGGTGGCGAGCATGTAGTACACATCCGTTTGCATGAACACCATGAACTGAAACGCCAGCGCCATGAGCAAAATCACGTTAACCATGCGGATAAATGCCTGGATAAAAGGCAAGAGACTCACCCAGCCAGCGTCATGGGCGAAAAGCAGGATCACGCCGATCCCCCAAAATGTCGCGTCCCACGCCATTCCGGCCACAAACGCTTTGTAACGACGCCCCGGCTCTACCAGAACGATATTGGACATGTTCGTCTCCGCTACGGCAAAGACAAGCCGATGCCCCAGCCCGATGCGACTGCCGATGGAAAGCGACCGCGCTGCCAGCAAATGCGCCAGCTCATGAAAGAACAAAAACATCCAGATCGTCACAAACGAAGCCAGCACAGAAACGGTCACAGAAGTAGAGACAAAAATGTCGGAGTAGACCGGAATGTACTTGCCTGTGAAGGCGCACAGCAACACCCCGGCCAGAAATACACAGCCATACAGGCAAAAAGCTACACGGTTAAAGAAAAACTGTCCCGTCGCTTCCTTGATCCACGAAAAGTGGTCGACAACAGCAACCGGCTCGTTTACCACCTCGCCGTCTACCGTATGGACAAACTGGTAGGAAACTGCGAGATCGTTGGCAAAGTCAAGCACGTCCACAGGCTCGCCCAGCCGTTCTTCCATGATCGTAGCGACTTCGTTTACGTTTTTGCCTTCATCAAGCAAATCGATGATTTCCACGCCAATAACTGGGAGTACAATAAAATTGCTGATATCGGTGCGCCCGATCAGCATCTCCTCTTCGTTTTCCGCCCGGCGCGCAAGCGGATGCATTTTGAGGACACTGTCGCCTGTCATCTTCACGCCAAAATCCCCTCCCTCTCTTCCGGATCAATGCCTCACATTCACGTACACTTCGTTTGCCCTGACCTGAAAAATCGGCTCCTCGCCGTTGCCTTTTCCGCAAGTCGGGCACGCTTGCTCGTTGCGCTCCCATTCGACGAACACTTTCTTTTCCAATGTGTTGAAATCAAACAACAGCAGTTTTCCTGCCGATTGCACAGGCGCGATTCCCGTCAAAAACCGGACGGCATCCGAAGCCATCATGGCGGTAATCATCATCGTATTCGGCGCGATCGTAGCAGTAGGCGGCCTGAACTCGGTGTTGAGCAAGTTTTCAATCAGCCGCACGTAATCTTCCACCTGTTCGGAGCGGTGCAAATGCATGCAGTCCAGGCATCCCGTTTTCCCTGGATCGACCAAGAAAAACTGCCCTTCGATCAAATTAAAGCCCCCGGCAATATACGGGATGCCCAGATTGACGCAAGCCCGGTTCACCCATCTTGGCAAGACGAAAAATGGCTGATCGGCTGCCAGTACGACGAGATCGCTCCCGGCGATGACCTGCTCCACATCTGCACTGGACCCGATTTGCATCGTCTCGGTTTCGATTGCCACCCCTGAATGCAGTCTGGCGATGAAATCCCGCGCTGCCTCCACCTTTAGGCGTCCGACGTCTGCTTCATTGAACAACATCTGGCGGTTCAGGTTGTTCAGCTCTACCCTGTCAAAATCAACAAGTTTGATCTGCTCGATTCCCACTCCGACCAGATTGGCGAGCACAGTTGAGCCGAAAGCGCCCATGCCGAGGATGGTCACTTTTTTTCCGCTCAGTTGCTCCTGTACGTAACTCGGACTTTGTTCCAGGTTGGTAAACAGCGAGAAAAAGCGGATGTTCGCCTTGTATCGCTCTTTTTGCGCCAGCGTCAGGCCAGAAGCTTCCTCCGCCTCCTGATCCATAATAAAGCCCAGGCCTCCGAGGTCTTCTACAGCTTCCGCTATCTCCTCGCGAGTAAGCTCAGGATATTCGCCAAGCAAAGCGCTATGTATATCTTCAATCGTGCGCGTTCCGTCCATCAGCTTGACCATCTTGCGTATCGCTTTGTTCTCGTCATCCAGCTCGACGGAATACCCGGGAGCATCTCCCATGCGAATCGTCTGTTCTGTCACTTCATAGACAGGATGCACCGGTTTGAACAAAGGTCGACGTACCATATAAAAACACCTCCGGGATAAGGGCGCTTAATTAAGTAAGATGAAAAAAGGGAATAGCCCGAGTGCTATCCCCCCAATGCATTGTGATTAAGCTGCTACTGCAGTTGTGCGAACGCTCTCTACCTTTTTCGCTTGGATTTTCATAATTCAGTTCCTCCTCTCTATGTAAGAAAATACTGACAATTAGATTATATTTTGAAGAGTTAGAAAAATCTATAAGTTTTTTAAAATTTTATCCTATTTTGGTAATTTATTACTATACTTCAAAATTTCAATAGCCTGCCACTTCCATTTTATAGAAATAGACACAAAAAATGAATCCCCCAAGACGCTGCCGAACAGCATAAGCGGAGGGATTCATTTTACCAAACAAAAAAGAGAGCCTTCTGCTTCGGCTCTCTCATTTCCTATTTTTCCCCTTTTACAGCCCCAACCGTAGCCAAAGCAGCCTGCAAGTCATCGTAGATTACGTTGCCAACGACGACTGTATCGGCGATTGCCGCCATTTCAGCGGCTTGCTGCGGGGTGCGGATGCCGCCGCCGTAGAAGACGTGCGCTTCGTCGGCCCCTGCCTTGCAAGCTTTGACGATGGAAGGATCGCCGTATGTACCGCTGTACTCCAGATAGACGATGGGCAAGCGGCAGATTTTGGTCGCGACTTGCGCATACGCTTTGGCTTCTGCTGCGTCTGTGATCGGCAGGGCAGAAGTCAGCTCGGCGACGCCGGCTTGCGGATTGGCGATCAGGTAGCCTTCCGTAATAATCTCATCCCAATGAATGTAGGCTCCGTACGTTTTGAGTCCCGAAACGTGCGGGGCGAACATCCAGTTTGGATCGCCTGCATTCAGCACGAGCGGGATCAGATAGGAATCGAATCCGGGAACAACCGCGTCGAGCGACGAAATTTCCAGCACGGCCGGTACTGCGTAGCGGCGAATGCGGGACATCAGCTCAAGCGTATTGTCAAAAGTCACCCCATACGTGCCTCCAACGATAATCGCATCCGTGCCTGACTCGCAGATCAACTCTAGCGAATCGTCATCGATTGTTTTATCCGGGTCCAGTTTAAACGTATGGCGCCAACTGCGATAGTCAATCAACGTTGCCTGCCTCCTAGTTATTTTCCGATGCGCTCCAGCGCCATCTCGTATCCGTCGTTGCCGTAGTTCAGGCAACGCTTCACACGGGAAATAGTTGCTGTGCTGGCCCCTGTCTCAGCTTCAATCTGATTGTAGGTAAAGCCTTTTCTGAGCATGCGCGCCACTTCCAGGCGCTGCGCGAGCGACTGCATTTCGTTTACGGTGCACAGATCGTCAAAAAATTGATAGCATTCTTCCATGGTTTCCAGAGACAGAACCGCTTCAAACAGCTGCTCGATCCCTTTCCCCTTCAGTTTTTCCAGTTGCATTTTCGTCACCCCGTTATGGTATCCGTCTTCCGAACGGTTTCTCACTGTACAATTTTTAAGCACTAAAGCCCTACAATTAATCTTAGAAGAAACCGCCTTCATCCGCAAGCCCCAATCCCTAGTGGAACTTCAAGGATTGCGACAGACCCGGGGTATTCGGAAGAATTTCCACCCATGTATTTCCTGGCAAAAGCGGCGCTTCTTCCGTCAAAGCCGCATCCTCGTAGGCGCGAATCACGCCGTTGCTGCGCTTCCACTTGATTTTGCGCGCCTTGCCCTGCTGGAACAAATAACCGTCTCCAGGGCCGATCACATCGACCTGTCGGCGACCTTCGCTGTCCAATACACGATGCTTGGTCGAAATGACCAGCAAATTGGTCGTGGAAAGCTGCTTGTTGTCGCTCAAATCGACGTGCGGTTTGCCAGCTGTGAACCGCATGTACTTCTTCTGCTCGGCATCGTATGTAAAAGCAGCCTTGTTCAGCGCGTGAAAAGTCAGATCAATTTGCGTCGCAGGCTCGCCTTCCTTGATCTCGGCGTCATCCGCCAAGAAAGTGAAATGCGGCACTTCTGCGGTTGTCCGCATTTTTTTGTCTGCCATAGCCTGCTCGATCAGCTCTGGCTTGGTGTAAAGGTTATGCGGCATTTTGCGGAAGCTCTCCCGCCAGAAATAGCGCCCGTTCGGGATTTCATCCAGATGGCTGTAGTCGGACCGCGCCAATGTCTCCAGCGCCTCCTGACTGCCGCCAGCATGGACAAGCACAGCGTCGAAGCCGATGCCCAATTGAATGAAATAAGGGCGAATGCTGCGCACTGGCCCGACGACCTCCGGCTTTTGACTCTGGTATACCGTCAGAAAACGCGTCATCTCGCCTTCTGCCAGCACTTCGTAAATAATGTCCGCCTTGTTCAGTCCCGTCTGTGGCCGGGCTGGCGGCGCGTTGTTCACCATGACCATGACCGGGCGCTTGCTGTCCAGTCGTTCCTGGCTGCCAAGTCCCGTCAACGGCGCTTTATACGGGTACTGGATCGGTTGATTCGTCTCCGGTGGATTTTGCACGATAGGAGCGGTCGGCTGTTCTGGAGCCGGTGTCGGCTGTGTGTCAACCGGCTGCGGGCTGCACGCCGTAACGAATAGCAGCAGGGATAGTAGCATGAGTGACGTCTTCGTATGTCGTTTCACAAAATCGCTCCTTTCCATCTGTTGATGCCTTTTTTTCCCTACTTCTTTTTCGTGAGAGCGGAGGGGATTCCTGCTTCCACACGTTTTCCACGATTCTCATACGGACATGCCACACATCGCGTTTTTGGCTATGCTACAATAATGGAAAACAGATGCAAAGCGAGGGCGAAACCATGAATACCCCCTACCTTGTCTATCTGGTGGACGATGAAACCAACCTCCTGGATTTGCTGCAATCGTACTTGCAAAGCGCCGGATTGCAGGTCAAGGCGTTTTCCAGCGGTGCCGAAGTGCTGCCGTTGCTAGATGAAGAAACACAGCCGCATCTATGGATTTTGGACATCATGATGCCAGATATCGACGGCTACGAGCTGCTGCGACTCATTCGGGAAAAATCGAATGTACCGATCATTTTCATTTCCGCCCGCGACCAAGATGTCGATAAAATCATTGGACTGGAGCTGGGCAGCGACGATTATCTCGCCAAGCCGTTTTTGCCCCGCGAGCTGGTCATCCGCGCGAAAAAGCTTTTGCAGCGTACGTATGAAAAGCCTGGTGCTGCCGCAGCTTCCGCGCAAACTTTCCAGGATTGGGTAACGGTTGGCCCTTATATGATCTCAGAAAAAGGCCGGCAAGTAAAAGAAGGAGACGAATTGATCGATCTGACGACCAAAGAATTTGAGCTGATCATCTACCTTTTGCACAATCAGGGGCTGGCTCTGAACCGCGAGCAAATCCTGACCTCCATCTGGGGCGAGGACTACATCGGCTCCGACCGCGCTGTAGATGATCTCGTGAAGCGCATACGCAAAAAGATGGCGAAATTCCCGCTGGAAACCGTCTATGGCTTCGGTTACCGGATGACGCGCATATGAGCAAATTTCGCCTGAAAAACTTGCCGCTCTCCCGGCAGATTCTCATTTTGTTCATGCTGCTGACAAGCGTGCTGGGCGTCGGTCTCGGGATCGGCTATCCTTTGGCGGTCAAGCAATACCTCGTTTCCAATACGTACGCCTTGCTGGAGGACGAGTTCAACACGCTGTCCAAGCATATTTCCTTCAATGAAGACAACGAACTGCTGCCTGTTCCGGCTGCAGCCCCTTACTTTTTGCAACTGCTCCTCTCCCGCTACGAATACTCGTTTGACATGATCGTCTACGCAGAAAACGGGCGGGAGCTGGGCAGCCGCAGCAGCAGTGGGCGGATTCCGTATGAGGAAGCGCGCGAATTGTTTATCAAGGCAGCCGCGCATCCGAACGACCAGTTGCAGCACGGCACGTTGAGTCGCGGCGACGAAAACTACCTGTTCGTCAGCAAGCGCATGGACTACCACGGCTTTCCTTACTACATGGTGCTGTTCTCCAAGGAACAGGAGCTGAATCAGATCAATGCGATTCTCACCCGCCAGTTTTTGCTCGTGTTCAGCCTGCTTCTGCTCGTTAGCTGGCTGCTCGCCGTCTGGTTCAGCGGCTACTTGAGCAAACCGCTGCGCAGCCTGGACGAGCTGTGCAACAAGATTGCCCGCCGCCAGTTTGACATTCCGCTCGTGATGGACCGCGGAGACGAGATCGGCCAGTTGGCCCGCTCTTTTGACACGATGAAAAATCAATTGAAGGAATACGACGAATCGCAACGTCATTTTGTGCAAAACATCTCCCATGAGCTGAAAACGCCGATTATGGCGATCCAGGGCTACACCCAGGGCTTGATTGAAGGGGTCTTTCAGGGGCCGCAAGCGGAAAAAGGGCTGGCGATCATCATGGAAGAGAGCAAGCGGCTGGAAAAGGTCGTCGGACAACTGCTCTATTTGACCAAGATTGAATCTGTGGCGCAAATGATGCAGGTGGGACAAGTCGATCTGTCGGAAATGATGCACCTGCTGCGGCAACGGCTTGCCGTCCTGAATCCGCAAGTCGAATGGGAAGTCAATGTACCGTCTGATTTGATTGTGGAAGGCGACGGCGAGCAATTGAGCACGGCGTTCGTCAACATCATGGAAAACCAGCTCCGCTACGCGAAAAACCGTCTGACCATTACCGGACGCCAGCTAGGGCAAAACGTAGTGATCAGCATTTCCAATGATGGTCCACCCATCGAAGAATCGCTGCTCCCTCATCTGTTCCAGCGCTTCCGCAAAGGCAAATCCGGCAAGCACGGCCTCGGACTGGCTATCGCCCGCGCCGTTTTTGAAGCGCACAAAGGGACGATTATCGCTCGCAATGATGCAGGCGGTCCTTGCTTCACCATGACTGTTCCCGTTTCGTTCAAAGGCTGACTACTTCCACGTCAACAAGAGCGGCTTGCCCGATCCTCACGATCGCGGTCGAGCCGCTCCTTTTCACTTCGTTTACCAGGCAAATTCAAATTCAATAAAGGCGTAGCGGGACACCGTCTCATAGCCCAGCTTTTCATAGACGCGAATCGCAGCGGGATTATCCGCAAACACCATCAAGTAGACGTTTGGCGACTTTTCCAGCCCCATTCGGCTAATGTCTGAGGCGATCTGTGTCCCCAAGCCTTTTTTCCGATGCTTTTCGCTGGTGCCGATGTTCCCGATCTCCACAAAAGCATCGTCGTAGACGTGAAAGCCAGCCAAAGCCATTGGCTCGTCCTGTTCGGAAAAAAGCGCGATATGCGGCATTTCTTCCACTTCCTCGGCACGAAAGCTGATCATGCCAACCTGCCCGGCCAGCGCGACAGCAAGCTGCCCCTCTGAAGGAGCAAGCAAACGGGAACTTCCCGGCGCAAGCAGCCTGTCAGGCGCGACCAGCTTCATTAGCTGCAACGTCCTTTGCGCCCGGATGCCGGGAATTTTCACCCGCTCAAAAGCCGCTTGCGGCAAGCCAAACACGCCCGTCTGTCCTTCCGGCATATCGACAGACGGCTGCTGGCGAAAATAGTTCAGCATGTCAGTCGCATCGTACTCCCCCTCTGCGGCCAAAAGCTGCAAGGAAAAAGCATGGAAGGGCATCCCCTGCAAGTAAGCGCCAACTGCCCGCACCTCACCATCCTCCACGTCCGCTGCAAACACGCTGCGCTCCGGGCGAAGATGCACATTTCCATAAAAAATATACGATTGTTCCAATGTAATTGGCGTAAGCGAACTTATTTGTTCATATTTCAGCGGCAAAATCACTGCGAAAACACCCCTTCTTTCGATTCCCTATTGACGTTCTAACGCCTGGCGGTTACCATGATAAAAATTTCTCTTATAAAGATCATACAGGAGGAGAGAATTGTGGCTTTTTATTACACAGAACCATCTCGGACGTTTAACGAGTTTTTGCTGCTTCCGAATCTCACCACGAAAGAATGCACACCAAACAATGTGGACTTATCCACTCCGATTACCAAGTTTAAAAAAGGTGAAAAGCCAGCTATTACACTCAACATACCGTTCTCATCCGCAGTCATGCAAGCAGTTTCCGACCATCATATGGCGGTCGCATTGGCTAGATGTGGCGGTATTTCCTTTATTTTTGGCTCCCAATCGATCGAAAGCCAAGCGACCATGGTTCGCAAAGCGAAAAACCACAAGGCAGGCTTCGTTGTCAGCCGCTCTAATCTGACGCCAGAACATACATTAAAAGATATTTTGGCGCTGAAAGAACAGACAGGCCACTCCACCGTTGCGGTTACCGAAGATGGCTCCGCCAAAGGCAAGCTGCTCGGAATCGTCACCGGACGCGACTACCGTGTCAGCCGCGACTCGCAGGACAAGCTTGTGCGCGATATCATGACGCCGTTCTCCTCCCTGATCTACGGCAAATCCGGAATCACGCTGTCGGAAGCAAACGACCTGATCTGGGAGCACAAGCTCAACTGCCTCCCAATCGTGGATGAAAACCAAAACCTGGACTTCCTCGTATTCCGCAAAGACTACGATTCCCGCAAAAACAACCCGCTGTCGCTGCTCGATGCCAACAAAAGCTATATCGTAGGCGCGGGTATCAACACCAAAGACTATCAGGAGCGCGTTCCTGCGCTGGTAGAAGCGGGCGTTGACATTCTCGTCATCGACTCTTCGGACGGCTTCAGCGAATGGCAGCGCGATACTGTGCAATTTGTAAAAGAAAACTTCAACGTGCCAATCGGCGCCGGAAACGTTGTCGACAAGGAAGGCTTCCGCTACCTCGTCGAAGCAGGCGCAGACTTCGTCAAAGTAGGGATTGGCGGCGGCTCCATCTGCATCACGCGCGAGCAAAAAGGAATCGGGCGCGGCCAGGCTTCTGCTGTAATCGAAGTAGCGGCAGCCCGCGATGAATACTTCAAGGAAACAGGCATTTACGTACCGATCTGCTCGGACGGCGGCATCGTGCACGACTACCATATGACACTTGCTCTGGCAATGGGCGCAGACTTTGTCATGCTGGGCCGTTACTTCGCCCGCTTCGACGAAAGCCCGACCAAAAAAGTGAAAATCGGCAACAACTTCGTAAAAGAGTATTGGGGAGAAGGCTCCAACCGCGCACGCAACTGGCAGCGTTATGACACGGGCGGCAAAAGCGCGCTCGTGTTCGAGGAAGGCGTAGATTCGTACGTTCCTTACGCGGGAAGCCTGCGTGAAAACATGGACCGCACCCTGAGCAAAATCAAGTCGACCATGTGCAACTGCGGCTCCCTCTCCATCCCTGAGCTGCAACAAAAAGCGCGCATCACGCTCATTTCCGCTACCAGCCTGGTCGAAGGCGGAGCGCATGACGTCATTTTGAAAGAAAGCACAATGGCGGCTGAGTAACAGCATTGCAGTCAAAGCAGAAAAACGACGCGAAGATCAGTTCGCGTCGTTTTCTTATTTTTCACCCCAACCGATACACCGCAAACGGCTCCCCATGACGGTACGGCTCGCTTAGCTGGTCGAGCTTTTGCATCGTTGCCTCGTCCAGCGCAAGCGTTGCGCTTTGCAAGTTGTCCGTGAGCTGTTCCACGCGAGTCGCGCCCACAATGACCGTCGAGACAGCAGGCTTGTGCATCAGCCAGGCAAGCGACAGGACGCTGGATGATACGCCCAGCTCAGCCGCAGCCTTGCCTACCTGCTGCCCGAACTCCAGGTTTTGTTCACTGAGCTTTTGGACGAAGCGCGGCTCTTTGTCAGCGCGTGAACCGGCAGGCGCCTTGTCCACGCTTGTATATTTTCCGGTCAAAATGCCCCCGGCAAGCGGGAAGTACGGGATGATGCCGACTCCTTGATCCAGACACATCGGCACCAGCTCCCGCTCCGGCGTACGATCCGCGAGCGAGTAGCTGACTTGCGTCGATACGTAGCGGTTCAAGCCTGCTTTCTCGCTGATCCCGATCGCTTTCATCAGCTCCCACGCCGCGTAGTTCGATGCCCCGATGTAGCGCACTTTTCCGGAGCGAACCATGTCGTCGAGCGCCCGCAGCGTCTCTTCCAACGGCGTCTCGGGATCAAACGTGTGAATCTGGTACAAGTCGACGTAATCGGTGCGCAGCCGCTTCAAGCTGTCTTCCAGCTCCCGCATCAGATGATAACGCGACGAGCCGCGCTGATTCGGCCCTTCGCCTTTTACCAGACCAGCCTTGGTCGCCAAAACAACCTCGTGCCGCTTCCCTTCCAGCGCCAGTCCGATAATGCGCTCCGATTCGGTTTGCGTGTAAATATTCGCCGTATCGATGAACGTAATCCCGTTCTCGATGGCGGTATGAATGATTTCTACGGATGTTCGTTCATCAGCACGCCCTCCAAATGAATTGGTTCCCAGTCCCAGGGCTGAAACGTTCAGCCCGCTTTTTCCCAAACGGTAATATTTCATGGTGGTCGACCTCGCTTTCCATAATTGAAATGGCTTGTGCAAGACTCTTTCATTATCGCGCATTTGCCGCTCGATTTCATGTTTTTCCCTCTATCGCCAAACAATAAGAGCACACTTGCACATTGCAAAACCATAACGTTTACGTTAATGTTATAGTTGTGACGAAACGACTCGTGAAAATCATCTTGTTTCGGAAAGGGATGGACTGATGTACCGAATTGAAGAGGTTGCGAAAAAAACGAATTTGACCAAGCGAGCCTTGCGCTATTACGAGGAGCTTGGCCTGGTGTCTCCTTCCGGCAGGACGGAGAGCGGCTATCGCATGTACACGGAAGCGGACGTCGAACAAATTGTCCACGTAAAAGACATCCGCGACTTGCTCGGCGCCTCGTTGTCCGAGATTAAAGAAATGATGGAGCTGGGACGCAAATACGAGGAGCAGCGCGAGTTTTACCACCAGCACTACATGGGCCGCGAGCTGGAAGGCGAGGAGCTGCACAGGCGAATCGAGACGCTGAGAACTTTGGAAGAAACGCTCGGCAACCAACGGGACATTTTGCACGGGAAACTGACCAGAATGCAAGAGCTGCTGGAATCTTACGATGAGAAGCTTGCGCGGATCGTCACAAAACGCAATGAGCTGGAAGCAAAAGCAACAGGGAGGTAACACATTTATGTCTGCTGACGCACATTCTTTACGCACGATCTTGAAACAGCCCAAATCGGCCTACGCCGTGGCATTCGCCTGTGTCGTAGCCTTCATGGGGATCGGCCTGGTAGACCCGATTTTGCCTGCGATCGCTGCCAAGCTGCAAGCAACGCCAAGTCAGGTGTCTTTGTTGTTTACGAGTTACATGTTGATGACCGGGGTGACCATGCTCGTCACCGGATGGCTGTCCAGCCGCATCGGTCCGAAACGCACCATGCTGTTTGGTTTGCTCGCTATTATCATCTTTGCTTTTTTGGGCGGCATGGCAAATTCAATCGACGGGATCGTCTGGTTCCGCGCTGGCTGGGGACTGGGAAACGCATTCTTTATTTCGACCGCGCTTGCCGTCATCGTCAGCGTGGCCAGCGGGGGCACAGCTTCTGCGATTGTTTTGTATGAGGCAGCCATCGGACTCGGGATGTCGGTAGGCCCGCTTCTCGGCGGCTTGCTGGGAGGCATTAGCTGGCGCGGTCCGTTTTTTGGCGTTTCGGTGTTGATGGCGATCGCTTTTCTCGCTGTCTTCGTCCTCCTGAACGAAATACCGAAGCCGAAAAAACGCACTTCGCTGCTCGATCCGTTTCGCGCCCTGCGCTACCCTGGACTGTTCACCATGGCAGTAACTGCCTTGCTCTACAACTTCGGATTTTTTACCCTGCTCGCCTATTCGCCGTTTGTGCTGCATATGGATGAGCACAGCTTGGGATTGGTCTTCTTTTTCTGGGGAGTTTTGCTCGCCATTACGTCCGTGATCGTCGCTCCCAAGCTGACCGATCGTTTTGGCTCTGTCCCGACCTTGTACACCATGCTGTTGTTGCTCGCCCTTGATTTGGCTTACATGGGCTTCGCCGTCTCCTCGCAGACCGGGCTGGTCGTCGCGATCGCAGTCGCTGGGGCGATTTTGGGGATCATCAATACCGTTTTGACTACGGTTGTCATGGACGTAGCTCCGGTGGAACGCGCGGTTGCTTCGTCCGCGTACAGCTTCGTCCGCTTTGTAGGCGGCGCCATCGCCCCTTGGCTTGCCGGAAAGCTCGCCGAGTGGTACTCGTCTCAGGTGCCGTTCTACGTCGGAGCCATCGTCGTACTGATCAGCATTGTCGCTCTCTCGGCAGGACGCCGCCATTTGGCAAACGTCCACTAACCAACCAATCAGGCATAACAAAGGCACCTGTACGGCTGCAAAAGGAATGCAGCTGTCAGGTGCCTCTTTTTCTTTTTTATCTATACTTCTTCGATCAGTCGCGCCAGCAGTGTAGCGCGAGTCGATATTTCACCCAGTTCGATCCATTCCTTCGGCGAATGAGCCAATCCACCTTTTGTACCAAGTCCATCCAACGTGGGAACTCCGCAAGCCGCCGCAAAATTGCCGTCGCTGACGCCGCCGGTGCCTGATTCCTCTAGATGCATCCCTAGTTCATTGATACTGATGGATTGGGCCAGCGAAAACAACGCTCCCGTTTCCTCGGTACGCTCCATCGGCGGACGGCGAATGCCGCCTGACACGTGGATGCTCGTACCCGCAAGCATTGGCTCTCGTTCCTGCATGACTTTTTCAATCCGTTGCGCCTCGTCCATGGACACCACCCGGATATCTACCTCTGCCTCGGCGTAATCTGCGACGACATTTGCGCCGATTCCGCCTTTGACGATCCCTACATTGACCGTTGTGCCTTTTTCATAGTCGGTCAGCGAGTGCAGAAATTGCACCTGACGGGCCAGCTCTTCAATCGCCGATACGCCTTTTTGGTGGTCGACGCCAGCGTGAGCCGATTTTCCGTGGATAGCCAACGTGTAGTGCGCACTTCCCTTGCGCCATGTTTTCAGCGCTCCGCCAGGCTCTGTCGGCGGCTCCAGCACAAAGCTCGCAACCGAGCGGGAAGCTTCCTCCTCCACGAGCCAGCGGGAAGTCGGACTGCCGATTTCTTCGTCGCTGTTGAGCAGCAGCACGATTTTTTTGTCTTTTGGCAAGCGATCCAGCTTCACGAGCGCACGCAGCGCAAACATCGCCTGCAACACGCCTGCTTTCATATCGTAGACACCCGGCCCGTACGCTTTGCCATCTTGCATGGAAAACGGCCTGCGCGCTGCTTCTCCTTCCAGCCACACGGTATCGTAGTGACCGATAATGAGAATTTGCTTTTCCCCGTCGCCCAACGTGCAGCGCACCTGATCCCCGTAAGTCGCATTCGGAATCAGTTCCGCCCTGCCGCCTGTCAGCCTTTGAAATTGCAGCGCGAACCAGCCCGCCATCCGGTCGCCCAGCTGCTTGTCGCGGGAAGGCGAGTCCATGTTGACCGCTTCCTCAAGCAGTTGCAAAAAGTGATTCAAATTGTGTTGCAAATAAGTCTGGATTGACATAGTGCCTCTTCCTTAATGAGATTGTGAATTGAGTCCGAACAGGCGCTCTAGTCCGTATACTTTTTCCAGCAATACGATAAAGACCAGACTCAGCAGGATGACGACCGCGGAGATTGAAGCCACCAGCGGATCGAGCGTTTCCTGCATGTAGGTGAAGATCGCAAGCGGAAGCGTGGTCGTATCTGGCGCTACCAAGAACAAGGAAACCGTCACATTGTCAAACGACGTCAGGAACGAGAAAATCATTCCCGACACAATGGCTGGGCGCAGCAAAGGCAGCGTGATGTCCCAAAAAACGCGCAGCGGGTGTGCACCCAGCATGTACCCTGCCTTTTCCAGCGTATAGTCAAATGTGCTAAGTCCTGTGAGCACCAGACGCACAACATACGGGATGGAAATCAGGATGTGCGCCAGGAGCAGCCCTGTAAACGTTCCTGCAATACCGATCCGTGTAAAAAACAGCAAGGCGGAAATCCCGATGATCAGCGAAGGCACGGTAAGCGGGGAGAGCATCAGCGCGTTGATGACGCCGCTCCCGCGGAATTTGTACTTCGACAGCGCGAATGCTGCCAAGGTGCCGAGCACGGTCGCCAGAACAGCGGTAACCGTCGCCAGTTTGAGACTCGTCCAGAGCGATTCGACAAACTCCGGCCGCTCCAGAATCATCGTGTACCATTGAAAAGAGAAGCCTTCCGGCGGAAACGCCAAGTATCCAGCCGCCGTAAACGAGCTTGGAATGATGACCAGAAACGGCAGATTGACCAGCAGCAGCACGAAGAACGTGATGAGTCCGAACGTATTTATCTTTTTCATGACGCAAACACCTCTTTATACCGCTTCGTTTCGATCAACTTCGTATACAGTGTCACCAGCAAAATCGTGCTGCCCAAAAGCAGGAACGCAAGCGCAGCTCCAAGCGGCCAGTTCAAGGTCGCCATGATCTGCTCGTACGCAATGACCGGCATGACTTTTACCGAAGTTCCGCCCATCAGCGCCGGAGTGACAAACGCGCTCATCGACAAGCTGAAAACCAGAGTCGTTCCCGCGATGATCCCCGGCAAGCAGAGCGGCAAAGTCACTGTAAAGAACGTGCGAATGCGCGAAGCTCCCAAAATCGAAGCTGCCTTGGACAAGGACGGATCGATGGCGTACAGGCTGGTCGCAATCGCCAGCACCATGTAGGCAATAAACGAATCGGTCAGACCGATGACGACGCCAAGCTCGTTGTACAAAAGCCGCAACGGCTGCTCGATCAAGCCGAGCTTCATCAGCATTTCGTTAATCCAGCCCTTCTCTCCCAGCACGACTACCCAACCGAAGTTGCGGATGACCACGCTGATGAGATGCGGAGCCAAAATGAGCATCGTCACGATTCCGCGCATTTTTCCTGTCGCCTGCGCCATGTACATCGCCACCGGAAAGCCCAGCAACAAGGTGGCGAGCACGGTCCACAGACTGACGCGAATCGTCCGCCAAAGAATTTCCACATAAAACGAATCTTGAACAAACAAGGTGTAGTTTTGCAGCGTGAAAGCCTGGTTTTCATCCTGGAAGCTGAGCATAAGCATGAGCAGCATCGGCAAAATAAACACCCCGAGCAAAACAATCATCGCAGGTGCCGTCAGCAGTGTGATCGAAAGACGCTTGTTCATCCGTCATCCCCTCTCCACGGGCATGACCAGCACGTCTTCCGCATTCCACTGACAGTAAACCGTTTTGCCTGCTTCTTGTTCAGCCGATTTGTCGCTCATCTGAACCTTGACTGACAGTGTATGCGCTCCGGTCGCCACCTCGCACTCCGTGTAGGAGCCGAGGAAAGAAGCGAGCTGGAGATGGCCTTTTACCCGATTCGGCTGTGCCGTATCCGCTGCGTCGGACAGCTTGATCTTCTCTGGCCGGACGAAAATGACCACTTTTTGCTGGAGGGCAAACGCACGCTGCTGCCCTGTCGCCTGCACAAGCAAACCGCCTGTCGTACGCAAGGTCAGCGTGTCGCCGTCGATCGCGATGACCTCGCCTTCCATCCGGTTTGTTTTGCCGATGAACGTATGCACGAACTCGGAAGCCGGCTGGTTGTAGATTTCGAGCGGAGTCCCGATCTGCTCCACAAAGCCGTGATTCAGGACAACAATACGGTCGGAGAGTGCCAGCGCCTCTTCCTGATCGTGCGTAACGAAAATGGTAGTTACGCCAATCTCCTGATGCAGACGCTTCAACTCGTCGCGCAGTTCCTCGCGCAGCTTCGCATCGAGGTTGCTCAACGGCTCGTCCAGCAGCAAAAGCGAAGGCTCAATCACCAGAGCGCGGGCAATCGCAATGCGCTGACGCTGACCGCCAGACAGCTGCTTTGGATAGCGGTCCGCCACATTCGGCAGCTTGACCAGCTCAAGCACGCGTTTCACGCGATCTTGCATCTCTTGCTTGCCTATCTTGCGCAGCTTCAAGCCGTAGGCGATGTTTTCCGCTACGGTCATATGCGGGAACAGCGAGTACGTCTGGAAAACCATCCCCAGCTCGCGTTTGTACGGCGGCACTCCGTTCATCCGCTGACCTTTGATCAGCAAGTCTCCGCCGTCCGGGTCCAAAAATCCGGCGATCATGTTCAAAGTCGTCGTTTTGCCGCAACCGGATGGACCCAAAAACGAGATAAATTCGCCTTGCTCCACCTGAAGGTTGAAATCCTGAACCACGACATTGTTTTGAAATTTTTTCATGATGCCGCGCAGTTCGACGTCAATCACCTTTGTCACTTCCATACCTACTTTCCTGTTTTAGGTGCGATTTCTTTGTTAAAGCGATCCAGCCAAGCGGATGTTTCCTTGCTGATGATGTCATAGTCAAAGTTCACGACTTTTGAACGGTCAAATTCCAGTGTCTTCGCTACATCGTCCGGCAGCTTCACGCTCGTGGCAGGATTGTAGTACAGCTTGGTCGCGTACATCGTTTGCACTTCGTCTGTCAGCAAAAAGTCGACAAATGCTTTTGCTGCTTGCGGGTGCTTCGCTCCTTTGACCAAAGTAGCGATGTTTGGCACGATATTTCCTCCCTCTTCAGGGAAAACAAATTCCAGCGGCACGCCCGCTTCTTTTTGCGTCAGGCTGCGCGCCATCGTCCAGGTGGTATAGGCTGCGCTCTTGTTTTGCAGATTTTGCTGCAATTGCGCCGCGCTCTTGGCAAAAGTAGGCATGTATCCTGCAAGCGTTGCCAATTTCTCGAAGCCCGGCTCGATGCTCTTCTCTGATCCGCCATTCGCGTAGGCCAGCATGATCATCGTGGAGCGTCCGAAGTTGCTCGCCACATCTGTCATCGTGATGTTGCCCTTCACTTCCGGCTTGGTCAGATCGTTCCACGATTTCGGCACAGGCAGCGATTTCTCTTTGACCAGTTCGCTGTTGTACGAAATCCCCATCGGCGTGAAGTTGACGACTACGCCGCTGTCATCTGTCACCTTCAAATCTTGCGGCACGTTTTTCACATTCGGAATCTCAGTGCCCGAGATCGTTTCCCACAAGCCTTCCTGGCGTCCTTTTTCCTGTTCCCCGCCTTCGATGATCGTCAAGTCAATTTGCGGAGCGTTTTTCTGTGCTTTGACTTTCGCTACAATCTCCGTGGAAACTCCGGATACATACGTCAGCTTCACATTCGGATACTTCTCGTTGAACTTTTTGAAAATCTCGTCTTTCATCAGCTTCTCTACAGTAGCTCCGTTCCCCGCTACCACCAGCGTATCTTCCAGTTGTACTTGTGCTTGTGTACCTCCTGAATTGCCCGTGGTCGGAGCTGGTGTAGCTGTTTGCGGCGTGGAGGAGCCACATCCAGCCAACAAAGAACCAGTCAAAGCAAAAATGGACAGAACAGATAATGCCTTTTTCTTCAAGTTCGTCAACCCCCGATTTACCTTTATTGTTCACGAATAGAGAACAGTGTTTGCTATTCGAGAACGTTAGTGTTATCCTATCATAAAGATACTGACTATTCAAGGTAGTCATACAAAAACAACCATTATCGCAATTCGCAACCCTACCTGTGGTAAAATAGGGCTAATGCACATAAAGGAGACGTTTTTCATGGACCAAGTATTGTCTTCTGTACGAAACGGCTGCCGACTCTTGAAAATGTTCCTTGATTCTCCCAAAGAGCTTGGCGTGACAGAACTGAGCAAAAAACTGCAACTGTCAAAAGGGGCCGTACACAAGCTGCTATCCACGCTGGAGTCCGAAGGCTTCATTCGCCAAAATGAAAAAACCAAGCAATACACGCTCGGTTATACTTTGCTGGAGTTGGGCACGAAGGTGCTCACCAACCACGATATCGTCGATTTTTCCAAACCGTATTTGACCGGACTCGTCTCCCGGGTCAACGAGCTTGCCGTCCTCTGCGTCCAGGATGCAAAAGACGCCATATACGTAGCGAAAGAAGACTCGCTTCACCCGATCCGCTTTACCGTAGAGTCCTTCCGCCGCTTTCCGCTGTACTCGACATCGGCTGCCCGGGTGTTGCTCGCTTTTCAACCGGAGTCTTTCCAGGACGAAATATTGGCGGAACATCCGTTGAAAACGTACACTACTCATTCCTACACATCGGTGGCGGACATCAAGGACAATCTGCGCACGATCCGCGAACGCGGCTACGAGATCAGCTCCAATCGCCGCAACGCGGGCGTCACGGGAATTGCTGCGCCGATTTTCGATTCAACCGGACATGTGACAGCCTCCGTCAGTGTGATCGGCCCGTCTGATCGCGTCTTGCCGAGACAGGAAGAGATTTTGGCAGACACGCTTGCGACTGTGCGCGAGATGTCCGCCCACTTGGGCTATCGCTTGGGCTGACCAACACATAATAAACACAAAAAGACCTTTTCCCCCGCACGATCACACTTTCCGTTGGGGAGAAGGTCTTTGTCTTTTCTCATGCGCCCAGCACTCGGCCCGGCATGCCTGAAATGTCCTAAAACGCGAACACTTGCCGCCACAGCGCCACGATAACCACTCCAGCGAGCAACGCCCAAACGATCTGCTTTTTCCAAAGCCCTACCGCCAGCGCCACAGTGCCCGCCACCAAATACTCCGGGCTCCACGCCCCTTTTGGCGCGTGAAACAAGATGGGCGGAATCGTCATGGATGTGAACACGCCGACTGGCACCATCGCCAAACCCCGTCCGAGCCAGGCCGGAATCTGCCACCTGGAACTGATCAACAGCATCGGAAATCGCGTCAAATACGTAATGATCGCCATTAAAACGATATAGAGCAAAATTTTATCGTTCACCGCTCAACGCCCCCATCACTACGGCCGTCACTGTCCCGGCGATCACGGCAACCGTCGCTCCTCCGAGCCAAAAGCCAAGACAGGCAACAACCGCGGCACAACCAGCCACTTTGAGATGATACGATGAAACCAGATTAACGGCCAGAAACCCGAGAAACGTCGCGATAAAAGCAAAATCCAGCCCCCAGCTTTCCGTCTGGGTAAATACCGTTCCGAAAATGGCTCCCGCCAGCGTGCTGGCATTCCAGATCACGTAATCAGCCGTACTCGCTCCGGCGAAATAAGCAAGGCTCGGTTTTTCCCCGGCGGCCAAATAGGTCGCCTTGAGCGCATACGTCTCGTCGTTGAGCGTCCCGGCCATCAGCGACAGCTTCCATGGCGCCGTCTCGCGGAACTTCGGCCCCAGAGCCAGTCCGTACAACAGATGACGAGCGTTCAAAAGCAGCGTCGAAACCAGGATCGGCCAACCGACAATCCCCTGGGAAATCAAACCGACAGCCGCAAACTGCGACGAGCCTGCATTGACCAGCAAGGAAAACAGCATCGCTTCCGTCACTCCCAGCCCTGCCTGCCTCGCCAAAATGCCAAACACCATTCCATCCACAATTCCGGCGGCTGCCACCGGAATGATTTGCTTCATTCCTTTTACAAACAACGACTGCGACACCTTGATGTGCTCTCCCTTCTGCGCTTCCCCTCTGTCTGATGCAATTGTTGCTTCAATGTCTCTGCAAATACGGCGCCCACGCCTTTTTCAACAGGCGAATGCCCTCGCCCATCTCTTCCAGGCTCAAACCGCCGAAGCCGAACTGGAAAGCAGGCAGTCCTTTTTGCGCTGGCTCCATCCACTTGTGGGAAGTCGGGTAGACGCGAATCCCTTCCGCAGCCGCGATTTGCGCAAGCTCTATGGCTGTACGTTCACTCGCTACCTCAATCGTCACGGACAGCCCGGCGTCCTGGCCTTTGAGCAAAATGTGCGCCCCAAGCTGCTCCTGCAAAAGTTGAAGCATCGCATCGTGCTTTTTGCGATAAATCGTCCGCATTTTGCGAATGTGCCGCTCCCAGTCGCCATGCTTCATGAACAAGGCCAGCGTCTCCTGATGGATGCGCGAAGCAGACTGGTCAAAATCAATCAACTCCTTGTGATAAATCTTGAGCAGCTCGTGAGGCAGCACCATGTAGCTAATCCGAATCGATGGCAAAAGCGCCTTGGAAAAAGTCCCGACATAGATCACCCGCCCGTTGGTATCCAGCCCCTGGAGGGAAGGAATCGGTCGGCCGTGATAACGAAACTCTCCGTCGTAGTCATCCTCGATGATGTACCCGTTTGCCTGATTGGCCCAGTGCAGCAGCTTCAAGCGCTTGGCGTACGGCATGACGATTCCGGACGGGTCCTGGTGAGACGGGGTAATATAGACGTACCTGGCCCCGCTTTTGCTGAGCGCCTCCACATCGATCCCGTCGTCCTCCAGCCGAATCGGCCGAACCTCAAAGCCGAGATGGGAAAAAACGGATCGAACGCCGTTATAGCCCGGCTCCTCCATAGCGACAGCCTGTCCCTGCGCACCGAACATGAAGCCGAGCAAACTGATCATAATCTGCGTTCCCGCACCGATTACGATTTGCTCAGGCGTAGCCTGCACGCCGCGCGCTCGCCCCAGATAGCGGGCCAACTCTTCCCGCAAAAGCGGCTCTCCTTGCCTGTCCCCGTAGTAGAGCACGCTCTTGTTCTCTTTTTGCATGCACTGATTCGTGTATTTGCGCCAGCGTTCATACGGAAAATGCTCGGCGTCTACTTTTGCCTGGTGGAAATCATAGCGGACGGGAGCGGGAAGCACCTCGGTTATCCCATGTACGCGCTCCTTTTCTTTGCGAACGGCGTCAACATCTGGATATTGCTTCTTGCCGGGCATCTTCAAGATCGGTCCATCCCAGTCCACATCCACGACAAAAAACCCGCTGCGCTCCCGACTCTCGATATATCCTTCTGCCAAAAGCTGATGGTACGCGCTTTCCACCGTCGTTTTGCTGACGTGCAAAAATCCGCTCAAAGCGCGTACAGACGGCAGCTTCGTCCCGGACGGCAGTCCGCCTCTTTGAATTTCTTCGCGAAAATATCGATAAAGCTGCAAGTACAAAGCTTCTCCGTCCTCAATCAAATGGGGACTGATATCCAGCATGTTCCTCTTTCTCCTCTCCCGCCAACTGACCCGTTCCGCTTTTTTCTATCTGTACATGTTCAGACGGGTTCAATCGGTCTATGCTAATCATATACGAAATTTTGCAAAATTACTTTTTGTTCGCAAAGAAAAGAAAAACCGACGGAGATGTCTCTCCATCGGCTCCTTGCTACGCGAGGCTATGCGAGATAAGCTTCCCTGACCTGCGGATTTGCCAGCAAGGTCTGCGCATCGTCCTTCAAAATGATTTCTCCGGTCTGAATCACATAGCCGCGATGTGCCACCGAAAGGGCCTGGTTCGCGTTTTGCTCCACCAACAAAATCGTCATGCCTTCTTTGTTCAGCTCAGTGACGATGTCAAAAATCTGCTCCACGAGAATCGGCGCCAGTCCCATTGACGGCTCATCGAGCATCAAAATCTTCGGCTTCATCATCAAGCCGCGTGCAATCGCCAGCATTTGCTGCTCGCCGCCGGACATCGTGCCGCCTTTTTGATCAATCCGCTCTTTCAGGCGGGGAAAATAGGCGAAAGCTCGCTCGATGCCTTCCTCAATCACGCTTTTGTCCGCTACTCCGAAAGCGCCCATCTCCAAATTTTCGCGGACTGTCAGCTTGGGAAAAATACGACGTCCTTCCGGTACGTGAGCGATGCCCGCGCTGGCGATATCGTGAGTGCGCATCTGGGTGATATCTTTGCCATTGAAAATCACTTTGCCTTCCTTGGCGCGGGTCTGTCCGCAGATCGTCTTCAAGGTAGTTGATTTTCCCGCCCCGTTGGAGCCGATCAAAGTGACTACCTCGCCCTCGTTGACGGTAATGCTCAATCCCTTCAATGCGTGGATACCGCCGTAATAGGTATGAACGTTATTCAGCTCTAACAATGCCATTGTGTTTCCTCCTTCTACGACACTTCCGACGCGCTTTTTCCGAGATAGGCTTCAATTACATTCGGGTTGTTGCGGATTTGTTCCGGCGTTCCTTCGGCGATTTTGCGGCCGTAGTCCAGCACGTGAATGTACTCGCTCAGTCCCATGACCAGCTTCATGTCGTGCTCGATCAGGATAATCGTCAGGTCAAGCTCCCGTTTCAGCTTGCGAATAAAGTCGGTCATTTCCACCGTCTCGCGCGGGTTCATGCCCGCAGCAGGTTCATCGAGCAAAATGATTTCCGGGTTGGTCGCCATCGCTCTGGCAATTTCCAGGCGCCGTTGCAAACCGTACGGCAAGCTGCCCGCCGCTTCGTTGGCGATATGCGCGATCCCGACATATTCCAGGAGCTGGTACGCTTCCACACGCGCCTTTTCCTCTTCGACGCGCACGCGCTTCGTGTTGAACAAAATGCCGAGCAATCCGGCAGACAAGCGGCTGTGAACGCCTACCATCACGTTTTCCAGCGCCGTCATTTCCTTGAACAGACGGATGTTTTGAAAAGTCCTTGTGATGCCGCGGCTCGCAATCTGGTCGGGACGCAACCCTTTGATGCTTTTGCCGTTCAACAGGATTTCGCCTTCATCCGGCTCGTAAAATCCAGTGATCATGTTGAAGAAAGTCGTCTTTCCGGCCCCATTCGGCCCAATTACTGCTGTAATGCTGCCTTTTTCTATGGAAATCGAGACGTCCTGGTTCGCCACCAGTCCGCCAAAACGTTTGGTCAAATTTTTCGCTTCCAACAATGCCATGCCCTTTTCCCTCCTCGTCCGCTATGACTGCTTGCCAGAAGCCAATTGGGACAGCTTGCCGAGAATCCCCAGCTTTTCTTTGCCGTAATCGCTCGCTTTGATCGCATCGAGATCGTTCTTTTTCCGCTTGGCCGGAATCAGTCCATTCGGACGATACAAGGCTGCGAGAATCAGCATGATCCCGAAAATAAGGCGTTGGAACTTGGACGGGTCGAGCTGGTTCGGCAGGTTGATGATTCCCGACTGCTGCAAGCTGTGCAAGAAGTTGGAGAACTCTTTCAAGAGCTGCACTTGCAAAATGGTGACGAAAGCAGCTCCGAGCACGACGCCAGGGATGCTTCCGCTGCCGCCGAGAATGACCATCACCAAAATCCCGATCGATTCCATCAGCGTAAACGAAGTCGGATCGATGAACGTCTGCTTGGCTGCAAAAATGACGCCTACCACCCCTGCGAAGGAAGCCCCTGTCGCAAAAGCCGCCAGCTTCGTATTCAACAGCGAGATCCCCATGGACTGCGCAGCCAGTTCATCCTCGCGAACAGCGATCCAGGCGCGGCCGAGACGGGAATGCTCGAAACGAATATTCGCCAGGACAATGAAAGCGATCACGAACAACACGATAAAGTAAAAGAAAAACGGTGTCCCCATCTTGATGCCGAACAGCTCCGGCGACGGAATCGGGGTAATCCCTTGTGGTCCGTTCGTAATGTTGATCGGTTTGTCCAGGTTATTAAAAATAATCCGAATAATCTCACCAAACCCGAGCGTAACGATGGCCAAATAGTCGCCTTTTACACGGAGTACGGGTAGCCCGAGCAATACCCCGAAGACGGCGGCGACGATCAATCCGACGATGAGGAACGGCCAGAACCATTCACCCGACAGCGGAAACAGGTTGCCTGCGATAAATTCGTTTGCCTGCGAGGTCGAGAAGATCGCGTATGCGTACGCACCGGCAGCAAAGAAGGCGACGTATCCCAAGTCGAGCAATCCTGCGAAGCCTACTACGATGTTCAAGCCGAGCGCCATCGCCACGTAAATGCCCACCTGCGAGGCCACTTCCATGTAGTAGCGGTTTTCCCCTGCGACCAGCGGAATGACAATCAACAGCACAGCTGCCCCGATGACCATTTTGATCGCTTTCGACGTGTTCGTGTAATAGATGAGCACAATCGAAGAGAGAATGCCGAGAAACGCGATGACTGATTTGTCCATGAAATGCAAAGCAGCCGCGAAGCCTGCGATCCAAACCAACGTGAGCGCGAGCGGTATTCCTTTGAACGTTTTCCATGTCAGATTTGCCATTGGTTTCACCTACACTTTCTCTTTCACAGCTTCGCCAAACAGCCCTTCAGGCTTGAAGAGAAGCACGAGGATTAGAATACTGAATGCAAACACGTCTTTGTACTCGGCACCGAATGCGCCGTTGGTCAACGGTCCCATGAACGCTCCCGACAGCGACTCCAGCAGTCCGAGCAGCACTCCGCCAACCATCGCGCCGCGCAAATTGCCGATTCCGCCGAGAACGGCTGCCGTAAATGCTTTCAATCCGAGAATGAATCCGATATAAGGGTCGATCGTCCCGTAGTTTTGGGCGAACAGCACGCCTGTCGCTCCACCGAGACTGGAACCGATCAAAAACGTCAGCATGATTACTTTGTCTACATTTATGGTCATCAGCGAAGCCGTACTCTGATCCTGCGCTACGGCACGCATGGCGATTCCCCACTTTGTCTTGTTAATGAACAGCGTCAGACTTATCATCATTACGATCGCGAGCACAATTACAATCAAGCCTTTGGTAGGAATCGTGGCAATGCTGCCTAAAGAAATCGAACCAGTAAAAAGAGTTGGACTGTTCAGATAAAATTCATTGCGAGCCAGCGCTTCGGTAAAACGAACAAGGTCTTGCAGCAAAAACGATACGCCGATAGCAGAAATCAGCGGTACGAGACGCGGTGCCCCACGCAGCGGCCGATAAGCCACTCTCTCGATCCCCACTCCAAGCGCCCCCGTTAACACCATGGCGATGATCAGTGTCAAGAATAGTGCGACAAAAGGATTCATGCCTTCCAGCGCCCCCAAGGAATCAGAGATCAGCAATACCTCTGTCCCGACAAACGCCCCCACCATAAAGATTTCTCCATGAGCAAAGTTGATAAATTCCAAAATCCCGTAAACCATTGTGTAGCCCAAGGCTACGACTGCATACATGAATCCAAGTGTTAATCCGTCAACCAACACCTGAGGCAAAATGTTGAGCATCATGCTTCCCATCCCTCACTTCTCAATAAACTTGTAGAAATTTTCTGCATTCATTCACATGGCTGGACGTGAGTTTCCGTAGAAAAGGGCGAACACCAACGTGCCGCCCCTTTACCGGTATGAGGCATGAAAGAGTGTACGGTGATGTTGGCTGCGATTACTCGGCCTTGCCTACAAAAGTTGACTTGTCCTTGTCATACTTGTAAATGAATACATCTGCGTTTGTGTTGTCACCTTTTTCATCAAAGGTAACTTTTGTGAATTGCCCCTGAAAATCTTTTGTTTTGTGAACTGCTTCGAGGACTTGCTCGCGTGTTGGTTTTTTGCCACCGTTCGCTTTGATTGCTTCCATGACGCCGTTAAGGATGACGTTCATGGAATCGAAACCGTAGACGGAGTAGGTTTCTAGAGGTTTGTTCGTGGTTTTCTTGTACTCTTCAGCCCACTTCTTGCCCTCTTCGGTTTGCGTCACGTCACCTGCTACTGACGTGAACACAACGCCTTCGACAGCATCGCCGGCTATTTTAATCATATCAGAAGAGTCCAAGCCGTCGCCACCCATAAAATATCCCTTGTATCCTTTTTCCCGGGCTTGTTTGACCAGGATTCCGCCTTCCGGATAAAGCCCGCCGAAAAAGATGATGTCAGGGTTCTTTGCCGATACCTGATTCAGTACGGCGCTGTAATCTTTTTCGCCTTGCGTGATGCCTTCATACCCGAGAAGCTGCACGCCGTCCTTTTCGAACTGCAACTTCACCTGGTCGCTCAAGCCTTGGCCGTATGCGGTCTTATCATGAATAATAAAAGCTGTTTTCACGCCGAGCGTATTTTTCGCATACATGGCCGCTTTCGGTCCCTGGGCGTCATCGCGAGCACAAATCCGGTGTACGGTTTTCTTCCCTTCCTCGGTCAGCTTCACGGCTGTGTTGGCAGGGGAGACCATGACCAGTTTGCCTTCCTCGTACTTCACGGATGAAGGAATCGCCACACCGGAGTTCAGGTGTCCGACTACCCCGTACACATCAGGATTGGAGATGAGCATTTCCGCATTGGATACCCCGATTTTCGGGTCCGCCTGGTCATCCTGCGGGAAGAGCTGGATGTCGAAGCCGAGCTTTTTAAATTCTTCCTTGCGTTGATTCAGTGCGTATTCCGCACCTGTCTTGATCGCGTCTCCGAGAGAGGACTGGTTCCCGGAGAGGGGGGTTTGTGTTGCGATCTTGATGACACCACCGTCTGTTGCTGCGCCACCGCCGCTGCCAGACGTGCTTGGCTGATTTTGCGCTGGCTGACCACCTCCGCCCGTGTTGCTTCCCCCTGATGAGTTGCTGGTTCCTGCGCAACCTGTGAGTGCCACACTCGTCGCCAATACCGCAGATAAAATACTGATGTGAGAGAGTTTTTTCATGCGGAATTGAATCCCCCTTTAATTATTTTTTATTTTTGTCCTCGCCAGTCGATCTACCCTAGCTACCAGGTTGCGACTATGTAAGCTTGTTTTCTGATGGAACAGAAGATAGATGTGGCTTGGCTATTATTTATTGTAAAATAAATCTGAAAATTTACAAGAGGAAAAATATATTTTCCAAGCATATACCAGATGCTTACATACTCAGCATTTCATTGCGATCAATTGAAATCAAACAGTTATATCTTTACTTTCACACAATAAAGCTTTAATGTTATCCATTACATTTGCGGATGAAAGGAAAACAAAAACTCCCTCTTTAGAGAGGGAGTGCCGGAACGACGATTTGTCCTGTTTTTACATCTGCGATCCCTTCCGCGGTGAGCCTTGCGTAGGGCAGGTGGGTAGCCGTAAAAAACAGCAGCGAGTAGATCGGATCAAGATGAACATGCCCTTTGGCGCGCAGTCTGGCCGTCAAATTCTCGGCCATGGAAATCACTTCGCTCATCGGGGCCGGAGAAAATTTCCCGCCAAGCGGCAGCGGGCATTCGCAGGCAATCTGCCCATCCTCGATCAAAACGACTCCCCCGCCGATTTCCCTGACTCGTTCAAGCGCAGCCGCCATCGCCTGCGGATCGCGGCCAATGACAAGCCAGTCGCCAGAAGCCGTATACGAGCTTGCCAGCCCGTGCAAATGCTCACCGTAACCGCGCAGCACGGCAGCCGTGCGCTTTTTGCCTGCCGGATCGATGCTGACGATCACAGCGAGCTGCGGGTCATGCGCCAGTGAAATGCAGCCTTGCTCGTCTACAGGCAAAGCTTCCAGCGTCATCCGCGTAATGACTGCGTTGACCATGTTCAGTACCGGAGCTTTTCCTTCCGCGTCAGGCCGCAGGCAAAACCAGTCCGCTCGTGCTCGCTCTGCCAACGGATCGGCTGCTTCAAACGAGTAGTCGGCCCAGCGTGGCTCGACTGTCGGGACAAGCAGCCTGCCGCTCTCTGCCGCCTGTTCGCCGTTGCAAAAGACAGCGAGCGGCGCAGGATCGTCTTTGGCGGCGAGAAGGACCATGTCCGCGATCCGTCCAGGCGCAATTCCGCCCAGTTCAGCGTCCAGACCGTAGTAGACAGCCGGATTCAACGTCGCCATGACATATGCCTCCTCGGGCGGCATGCCAGCTTCTATCGCTACGCGAAGCGTGTAGTCCATGAAGCCGTTTCGGTGCATCGGAGGCGTACAGCCATCTGATGTAAGCATCATCCGCGAAGACCACGGCAGACCGAGCGCAAGCCAGCCTTTTACCAGCTCTGGCAAGTCAGGCCGAATCGAGGAGTGGCGGAGTGTCGCGTACATCCCCAAACGCAGCCGCGCGAGCAAATCTTCGGCGGTAATCCCTTCGTGGCAAGCGGTGATGCCTGCTGCGCTGGCGATGTTCAGCGTTTCCCAAGATGCTCCCGGATGATGCCCCTCCATTCTTTTGCCCAAATCGCGCGTATGCTTCAAGCCAAACAGCAGGGTGTCGTCCTCTTGGAGCACGCCGCCCCAGTTCGTCAGTTCTCCCCCTTGCACGACCAGCGGATGCTCCAGCATGCGCCGCAGGCCGTCTTTTGTGAATTGCGGATGTTCTTTGCCCGTTTGCGGATCGAGCCTGCCCCAGAAATATTGCTTTACCGGATGCGCGGCGAGCGATTCCATCAGCGCAGAAATTTGCTCCGACGGCAAATTCATCAGCATCAGCGTATCGGACACAAGTGTCGTCGTTCCCCGCTCCAGGGCGAAGTCTGCCAGCGTAAACGGGTTGTACCATTGAAAAGGATGCGCGTGCGGCTCGATATAGCCGGGAACCAAATACTTTCCGCTCGCGTCGATGATCTCGGTATGTTCATCAACGAACGGCTCCTTTTCTCCTACATAAGCGATTCGCTCTCCCGCCACAACGACGTGATGCTCGTGCCATTCCTTTGTATACACGTTCAGTACGCTGGCTCCCTTGATCCACAAGCTTGCCGGAGCCTGCCTTTTGCTTACACGAATCAGATTCAGGTACGCTTCTTCCGATAAAGCGCGAACTCGCATGCCACTTCTCTCCTCTCGGTGTCCAATCATGCAAATCGACTGAATAGTCGTTCATTTCATTCTTTACTGCTTCGCCACTTGCGAATGCTTCCCCTGCTTCGCCCAGCACATCGTCCTAACAATTTCCACGGGTTGCCTGAACGGATTTATCACAGACTACCTCGTAGAAGATGCAACAGGAGGCGAAAGCAAATGCAAAAGAACGTTGGTACTACAGATGCGATCATTCGCATGACAGGCGGTCTGTTGGGCTTGGCCTATGGCATTGGAAAAATGAGTCGTCGTCCGCACAATGCCCCCTGGCTGCTGATGGCCTTTTCTGCGATGAAGGTAGCGGAAGGCGCGACCCGTTTCTGCCCGATGTACAAAGCGCTTGGCATCAATACGATCAAAGCGAACGGCATGTCCGGGATGATGGATCAAATGAAGCAAAAAGGGATACAAACCGTCATGAATCAAGTCACAGGCGCAATCAGCGGTGCTTCCTCCCACTCTTCCCAAGAGCAGAAGCATGAAAAGGCGTCCGCTTCGGCAAACTCGCAGACGCATACGGACAAACCGCAAGCTGCCAGCACGCAATCGGCAAAAGCGGAGAGCAAAGCACAAGACGACGCGCCAAAAGGCGAGCTGACTCCCGAAGACCAATTGATGGAACAAGCAGCCCGCGAGTTCATCTCGTACCGTTCCCAGGAAAAGGACGACAGCAGCACACGTTACCCTACTTACTCGTAGAAAAGAGGAGACGCTGTCCATGATCGTCGGAACGCCACTCTATGAATGGATGTCACACAATTTCTTTGTCATGGCCATGATTCTTGGTGTCATCGGCGTTGTCGGCTATTACGCCTTTTACAGCTCCCGAAGAAAAGGGCGCTATCGCCAATAATCAAAAGTGATTTTCCACAGATGCGACCGCCTTGAGGGAAAGGCGGTTTTTCCATTTACAAAATTAATTGCTAGGCATATAATTGTCAAAGCAAGCATTTTAGTGCAAAGGAATGACCTTGTCATGATCGATCATTGGCAAAATGAACCGCTTGGATTTTTGATCGGCAACACGTACCGCCGCATGATTCACTACGTCTCGCTGTTCTTGCGCGAATTTGATTTGACGACGGAGCAATTTGCCGTCTTGTACCGCCTGCGGGAAGAGGACGGGATCAACCAGAAAGAGCTTGCCCTGCGCTCGGCAAAAGACCAGCCCACGATGACGCGGATTCTCGACAACCTGGTGAAAAAAGGCTGGATTGAAAAAAAGCTGAGCGACCAGGATCGCCGTGCCTATATCGTAACGCTCACCGCAAACGGCCGGGAGTGGATTGAAAAGGCGATTCCGACAGAGGCCAAAGCCGTCGCGGACATTTTTGCGGGCTTGCCACCGGAGAAACTGGCTTTTTTGCGGGAAATTCTGCTTGAAATCAACGAGAACATAGACCGCCATACAACCGAATAGGAGTGAAACCGTTGGGAGAGAGTAGAGAGAAACTGTGGACGAAGGATTTCGTCCTTTTAACTGTGTGCAACTTGTTGTTATTTCTTACGATCCAAATGCAGACGCCTACGTTCCCTGCGTACGTCAAACAGACGTATCAGGCAAACGATTTTGTCGTCAGTCTCGTCATCAGCCTGTTTTCTTTGGCTGCCGTCGTCGCGCGCGTGTTCACAGGCGAAGCGCTCCGAACGAAAAACAGCAAAGTGATTGCCGTTATGGCCCTGTGCACTGTCGGCATCTTCAGTGCGGGATACTTCTGGGCTGGGAACATCGCCCTGTTTTTGCTGTTGCGCGTTTTCGTCGGGATCGGCTTCGGCATGGGCAGCACGACGTTTCCAACCATCGTGACCAATGTCATTCCCATCCGCAAGCTCGGGGAAGGAATGGGCTATTTCGGCCTGTCCACGAGCCTGGCAATGGCGCTCGGTCCAGTGATCGGACTCGGCATTCTCCAATCATTCGGATTCGGCTATATGCTTTTCGCCCTTGTCGTGCTGGTGGCTGCCATCTTCCCTTTAATGCACATGATTCGCGCGTACAACCTTCGCCCGGCTGCAACAACCACATCTCCATCAGCATCAGCCGTTAACAGTGCCCCGATCAAAGGGGTTGGCCGCTTTTTCGACAAAAAACTGCTCTTGCCTGTGAGTCTGAATTTTTGTTTGTCGATTACGTACGGAGGCATCTTGAGCTTTTTGGCACTGTACGGAAAAGAAACCCACTTCGCAAACGTCGGCTGGTTTTTCCTCGCCAACGCATTCGCCATGGTACTCATTCGTCCTTTTTCCGGCAAGCTGTACGATCGCAAAGGTCACGTCGCCGTTCTGCCGCCTGGCGCGATTTTTGTAGGCATCAGCCTGCTGATCTTGTCCGTCACGACGAGCGAAGCGCTGCTTTTGACTTCGGCCTTTTTCTACGGCTTGGGGTACGGCATGATTCAACCGTCTATTCAAGCGTGGATGGTCAGAGTCGTCACGCCGGAACAACGCGGCATGGCAAACGGACTGTTTTTCAACTCGATCGACCTCGGCATCGCGGCAGGCTCCATGCTGCTCGGCGTGCTCGCTACCCATTCCAGCTACTCCGTCATGTACCGCTGGTCTGCCGTCTGCATGCTGTTGTTCCTCTTCGTCTATGTCGTGTCGCAAGTTATGGCAGCCAAAGCAAAAGCGAAGAATGCACCTCTGGCTGGGGAGCAGATCGGGCTGTAACCAAGCGGTGATGAGAGCAGTCGTGCAACTCTTTAAAAAAATGTCTCAGCATTTTTTACACCAAAAAGGCAGCCTTCGTTCGTACCTCAGCGACGAACGAGACTGCCTTTTTCTTTCCCCTGTTAGTTCTTCTGTTGATATTTCATCGCTTTCGCTGCAATGTCGGTGCGATACTGTGCCCCTTCAAACGAAATCGACTGCACGGCTGCATAAGCTGCCTCGCGCGCTTTTTCGAGGTTGGCTCCGGTGCCTACTACGCCAAGCACACGTCCGCCGCTTGTCACGATGCCTTCCTCGGTTTGCTTCGTTCCGGCATGAAAAACGGTTACTGTCTCTTTCGTTTGCGCAAGTCCGTCGATCCGCTTTCCTTTCGGGTATTCCCCAGGATAGCCAGGAGCCGCCATCACCACGCATACGGCGCTGCCCTCTTTCCAGGTGACATCCACCGCATCCAGCTCTCCGTTCACGGTCGCCACAAAAATATCGAGCAAATCCGTTTCCAAGAGCGGCAAGATCACTTGCGTCTCGGGATCGCCAAAACGGGCGTTGAACTCAACCACTTTTGGTCCTTGCTCGGTAATCATCAGTCCGGTGTAGAGGATGCCTTTGAACGGGATTCCGTCTTTGGCCATGCCTGCTGCCATCGGCTCGACGATAGTCTTCACAATCGTCTCGACCAGCTCTGGCGACATTTGCGGCACAGGAGCGTAAGTGCCCATGCCGCCTGTATTCGGGCCGCGATCGTCGTTGAAAATGCGTTTGTGGTCCTGCGAGGTGATCATTGGCTTCACGGTTTCGCCGTCGACAAAAGAGAGCAGAGACAGCTCTTCCCCGAACATGCACTCCTCGATGACGACACGCGCTCCCGCTTCTCCAAAGACGCTTTCCTGCATGATTTGCCGCAGCGCTTCTTCCGCTTCCTCGATAGTCTCGGCCACTACGACGCCTTTGCCTGCGGCCAGACCGTCTGCTTTTACCACGATTGGCGCGCCTTGCTGACGCACGTAGGCGCTCGCTGACTCGTAATCGAGGAACGACTCGTAAGCAGAAGTCGGGATGTTATAGCGCTTCATCAAGCTTTTGGCAAACGATTTGCTGCCTTCGATCATCGCCGCCTTACTGTTCGGCCCGAAAATAGGCAGGTTGCGTTCCTCGAAGAAATCGACGATTCCGCCCAAAAGCGGATCTTCCGGGCCTACCACAGTCAGATCGATTCCCTCGTCTTTGGCAAACTGGGCCAGAGCGGCAAAGTCATTGACGCCAATCGGGACGTTTTGCGCAATCTCAGCCGTTCCCCCGTTGCCGGGAGCGCAGTATACTTTCTGTACTTTGGAGCTTTGCAAAAGCTTCCAGATAATGGCGTGCTCGCGGCCGCCGCCGCCTACTACCAATACTTTCATATGGATATCCTCCTGTTACTGAAGGGATCTGTACAGATTAGTGCTTGAAGTGGCGCGTGCCAGTGAACACCATGGCGATTCCTGCGCGGTTGCAAGCGTCGATGGACTCCTGATCGCGAATCGAGCCGCCTGGCTGAATGATCGCCGTAATGCCTGCGGCAGCAGCTGCTTCTACAGTGTCTCCCATCGGGAAAAACGCATCGGAAGCCAAAACGGAGCCTTTTGCCAGCTCGCCCGCTTGCTCGATGGCGATTTTCGCAGCGCCGACACGGTTCATTTGACCTGCGCCGACACCGATCGTCATGTTGTCTTTTGCCAGCAAAATAGCGTTGGACTTCACGTGCTTGACAACCTTCCATGCGAATTGCAGCTGGGCCATTTCTTCCACTGTCGGTTGACGGTCGGTTACAACCTGGATTTCACTTTCTTCCAGCTGTTTGTAATCGAAGTCCTGGATCAATGCGCCGCCCGCTACCGGAGCCACGCGGAACAGATTGTCCGCTTTTTTCGCAGACTCATTCAATGCCGGGATGCGCAAGAGACGCAAGTTCTTTTTCTCGGCGAGAACCGCTTTTGCTTCTTCCGTAAAATCAGGAGCAATGATAATCTCCAGGAAAATTTCTTTCATCGCCAAGGCCGTATCTTTGTCAATCGCCTGGTTCGCCGCTACGATACCGCCGAAAATGGAGACAGGATCAGCCTCGTACGCCTTTTGGTACGCTTGGCGAATATCTGCGCCGATGCCCACGCCACAAGGGTTGGAATGCTTGATCGCCACAACTGCCGGCTGGGTAAATTCACGCACAATCGCCAGCGCCGCGTCCGCATCGTTGATGTTGTTGTAGGAAAGCTCTTTGCCTTGCAGTTGCTCTGCGTAGCCGATGCTCAGCTGGCTGGACAGCGGTTCGCGGTAAAAAGCAGCGCGCTGGTGCGGATTTTCGCCGTAGCGCAAGTCTTGCGCTTTTTCGTACGTCACCGTGTAGCTCTCCGGCAGCAGCTCGCCTACTTGCTCGCTCAAATAACGGGAGATCAGCGCATCGTAGGCAGCTGTGTGACGGAATACTTTCGCAGCCAGACGACGGCGCGTTTCCAGCGTAGTATCGCCGTTTGCCTCGATTTCCTCGGCTACCTTTTCATAATCGGCGGAATCGACCACGACGCTCACGAACGCATGGTTTTTCGCCGCAGAACGCAGCATCGTCGGCCCACCAATATCAATATTCTCAATCGCATCTTCGTATGTCACGTCTGGTTTGGCAATCGTTTCCTTGAATGGATATAAGTTTACCACAACCAGATCGATCGTTTCGATGTTCAGGTCTTTCAGTTGCTTTTGATGTGCCTCGTTGTCACGCACAGCCAAGAGGCCGCTGTGGATATTCGGATGCAGCGTTTTGACGCGCCCGTCCAAAATCTCGGGAAATCCGGTTACTTCGGAAATGCCAATGACGGGAACACCCTCTGCTTTCAAGAGAGAAGCCGTACCTCCGGTGGAAATGATCTCTACTCCGGCAGCTGCCAAACGACGGGCAAACGGAATCAATCCTGTCTTGTCAGAAACGCTGATCAACGCTTTTTTCACACTCACGGATAGAACCTCCTGACTATTAGTAAGAAAACATGGCTAAAAGCTTTTTTGCAATACTAAAACACGAACATTCCTTTCATATTAAAACATAATTGTACGCTTTTATCAAGAGTTTCCTCAGCGAAAACAAACGCAGCCGCCCATGCCTGTTCGGCACTCGCGACTGCACATTCCCGCTTTTTTCCGGCAGCAGGCTTACCGCTTCTTTTTGTTTCCACCGGACAGCTTTTTCACCCGCTCGGCAAGGGACAAATGCTTGCTCTTCCCAGCCGCTCTCGACGGCTTTTTGGGCTTGCTGCTTTTGGCCTTGACCTCTTTCGCTTTCGGGACCATGCTGCCCAGTTCTTCCATGGAAATGGACTTGCCGTTTTTCATCCTGTCCTTGACGCGTTCCTTCGTCTCCTCGGGAACATCAAGTCCCATGTCGGACAGTTCTTCCATCAGCTCGTCGATATTGCCCCCGCCTTTGGGAAATTTTTGTGCGAGCTTCATAATATCGTTCAGCGTCCATTCCCGCCCTGTTCGCTTGCTTAGCTTGCCCAGCAAATCGGCAACAAAATCTCCGCTCAAATCGGCTCCTCCTCTTCAGCTGCTTCTTTTTACAATATGTCGGCAGGGCGGATTTGGTTTGCTTTCAGACGTACGAATCGTTTGTTGACAATGATTCTCAGTTTCATTAACATAAATGGTACTATTACATGCATCAGCCCGGAGGCTTACATGAAGTCAACTCGCCATCAGCTGCTTTTTCCACCAGTTGACGATTCTTTGGGTGCCATGCCTTCCTCAGCCTTGCATGAAACTTTGCTACAGCCCATTCTGGAGCACATGGAGGCCGGAGTGACTGTGTACGGGCTGGATGGGCGCATCCTTTTTTTCAATGAAGCGGCCAAGCGCTTCGGCATGTCCGAGCCTATAGACTTGCATGAACATACGTACGGCTCTTATTCCTTTTACCATCCTGACGGCAGCACTCCTGTAGCTTTTGCGGAGTTGCCGTCTGTCCGCGTGTTGCGCAACGAACAAGTCTACAACCAGGAGATTTGGGTACAGCCTCTCGGAAAAGCTGTTTCCATCCTGGTCGCCAACGGCAAGCTGCTGTCCTCGCCCACCGGAGAACCTGTCGGCGTCTTGATCGTCACTCACGATATTACGGAGCGAAAATGGGCGCAGCAACGTCTGGAAGTGAGCGAGCAGCGCTACAAGTCCTTGTTTGAGCATAATCCGAATATCGTCTGCTGGCTCGACTTGTCCGGAAGATTCCTGAACGTCAATCCCGCTTTTGAGTGCGTGACCGGATACACCCTGGACGATGTGCGCAATCAGTCTTACCGGGCGCTGCTGAATCAGGAAGGGATTCGCCGCGTGCTTTTGATGTCCCGGAACGCCCAGCAAGGAAGCTCGGACAATTACGATATTTCCACTTTTCATAAAGACGGGACGCAAATCGAACTGAATGTCACCGTCGTCCCGATCGTGGTGACGAATACGGTCGTAGGCTATTTCGCCATCGCCACGGATATTACGAAACGAAAGCAAACCGAAGCCATGATTCACTATCTCGCCTATCACGACACGTTGACGGGCTTGCCGAACCGCTCCCTTTTCCAAAGCAGGCTCGATGCCGCTCTCGAACAGGCCGCCTGCGAGCAAAGCCAGCTCGCTGTCCTGTTTCTCGACCTGGATCGGTTCAAATACATCAATGACACACTCGGACATTCCACGGGAGACGGCCTGCTTGCGCAAATCGCCCGGCGACTGCAAGAGACTGCACGTCCTAACGATACGGTCTGCCGCTTGGGTGGCGACGAATTTACGATCATCCTGCCCCGGATGTCCCATACGGAAGCAAAAAGGTTCGCAGAAGCCGTTTTGCAAAGGCTGAGCATGCCGATCACGGTTGGTGACCAAAGCTTTGTGGTCACAATCAGCATCGGAATCAGCCTTTTTCCACAGGACGGCACGGACGCGGAAGCTTTGGTCAAAAATGCGGACGCAGCCATGTATCAGGCGAAGGAACACGGCCGCAACAACATCCAGTTTTTCCAACCGGAGATGAACGACGCCTTCGTCAAAAAAATGACGTTGGAAGCCGGACTGCGCACTGCGCTGGAGAACGAGGAATTTCAGTTGTACTATCAGCCTCAGTACGACAGCAAGCACGAGCATATTGTCGGCCTGGAGGCGTTGATCCGCTGGCAGCATCCGGTGTATGGCATCGTCTCTCCGCTTGATTTCATTCCGCTCGCCGAAGAGACGGGACTGATCATTCCCATCGGTCGCTGGGTGTTGCAGACAGCTTGCCAGCAGTTCGTCAAGTGGCAGCAGCAAGCTTTGCCTCCTGTACGGCTTGCCGTCAATTTGTCGATGCGTCAACTGCAGGACAAGCATCTGGTGACGATGGTCCAAGACATTTTGCAACAAACGGGGCTACACCCAAGCTACCTGGAGCTGGAGATTACCGAAAGTATCGCCATGCACAGGCTTGACGCTGTCATTCCCCGCCTGCAAAAGCTGCAAGCCATGGGCATCCAGATATCAATTGATGACTTCGGCACCGGGTACAGCTCGCTTAGCTGCTTGCAGCTTTTGCCGATCAATTCGTTGAAAATCGATCAGTCGTTTATGCGCAACATGTCGGACTCTTCTTCTCACTTGCCGATCGTCACCGCAATCGCAGCCATGGCTCACAGCCTGAAGCTGTCTCTCGTAGCAGAAGGCGTCGAAACGAAGGAACAGCTATCGTTTTTGCGATCGCTTGGCTGCCTGACGGTGCAGGGCTATTTTTTCAGCAAACCCGTTCCGGCGGATGAATGTGAAAAGCTGCTGGCCAAAAGCGCTGCCCGTTCGGATAAGCGGATTTTTCCCGGGACTGGTTGCACAAGCTCAGTTGAATAAACCGTATCTCGGACCGTGCGCGAGAGAAAGATTTTGGCGCTCACGCTGCCAGCACGAAAAAGACCGACACGATTGAGCTGTGTCGGTCTTTTGTTGCCTGTTATGATCTCACCTGAACTTGACGTCCTGCAACCTGCACCCGGCCTTCCGCCAGCATGCCGATGACTTCCACCAGCAGTCCGTGCTCCACGGCGTGGATGCGCGCTGCCAGCGTTTCCGCCGTATCCTGCTCCTGCACTGCTACCGGGACCTGAGCGATGATCGGCCCCGTATCGAGACCGGCATCTACCAGATGTACCGTTACCCCCGTTATCTTTACCCCGTAAGCAAGTGCCTGGCCGATCGCGTCTTTGCCTGGAAAAGCTGGCAACAGCGACGGATGCAGATTGATGATGCTTCCTTCGTAGGCAGCCAAAAGCGTTTCGCCCACCAGCCGCATATAGCCTGCCAGCACGACCAGCGAAATCTCCCGCTTTTGCAGCTCTTGCACGACTTCTGCTTCAAAAGCTGCCTTGTTGGCGTAATCTTTTGGCTGAAACACGAATGCTTCAATGCCCAGACGTTCCGCGCGTTCCAGCACCTTCGCCTGCGGCTTGTCGCATACGAGCAAAGCGACTTCCACACCGGGAAGTCGGCCTGCCTGGACAGCCTGCACGATCGCTTCGAAGTTGGAGCCGCTTCCTGAGGCGAAAATGGCCAGCTTTCTCACCATTCCACCCCGTTGTATACGACTTTGCGCTCACCCTCCTGAATGTTGCCAATCAGGTACGGCTGCTCGCCAAGCTCTTGCAGTTTTTCCATGACGCTCGCTGCGTCTGCTTCTTTCACGACCAGCATCATGCCGATGCCCATGTTGAACGTTTTGTACATGTCGGGATACGAAATGTTTCCTGCTTCCTGTACAAGTGTGAAAATCGGCAGAACAGGCCAGGAGCCTACGTTAATGGCCGCTTGCGTGTTTTCCGGCAACACGCGCGGGATATTTTCCGTGAAGCCGCCGCCTGTGATGTGGGCCAAAGCTTTTACTTCAAACGATTCGAGCACAGCCAGCACTTGCTTCACGTAAATGCGAGTCGGGGTCAGCAGCTCTTCGCCGAGCTTTTTGCCCAATGCGTCTACATGGTCGTGCAAGGACATGCCCTTGTCTGCCAAGAGCACTTTGCGCACGAGCGAGAAGCCGTTGCTGTGCACGCCGCTGGAGGCAAGCCCGATCAAAACGTCACCTGCTGCCACATTCGCACCCGTGATCATTTTGCTTTCGTCGACAACCCCTACGGTAAATCCAGCGATGTCGTATTCGCCCTCGGCGTACATGCCTGGCATTTCTGCCGTCTCGCCGCCAATGAGCGAGCAGCCGGACTGGGAGCAGCCCTCGGCGATCCCGCTGACAATCGCCTCGATTTTTTCCGGAACGACTTTGTCTACCGCCAAATAGTCGAGGAAAAAGAGCGGCTCCGCGCCTTGCACCACGACGTCATTGACGCACATGGCAACGGCGTCGATCCCGATCGTATCGTGTTTGTCCATGGCAAAAGCCAGCTTCAGCTTGGTGCCCACCCCGTCGGTACCAGATACGAGAATCGGCTTTTCGTATTTTTTCGTGTCCAGACGGAACAGTGCTCCGAAGCCGCCCAAATCGGTCAGCACTTCGGGACGGAATGTCCGCTTCACGTGTTTTTTCATGCGTTCGACTGCTTCGTTACCCGCATCGATGTCTACGCCCGCTTGTTTGTATGCTTCACTCATCGTTTCTCCCCCTTGCAAGAGGTTGCTTGTATTAGCACTTGGTCGCTGGTAGCGCCTCTTCAAATTCAATCTCGGTCGGATACTCCCCTGTAAAGCAGGCGAGGCAGTGTCCTTTGTTTGGAGCCGAATCCTGGCGGCCGATGGCATTGATCATGCCCTCGACGGACAAGAAGGACAAGGAATCGGCTTCAATGATTTGACGAATTTCCTCTACCGACTTGGTCGACGCAATCAGCTCGTCGCGCGTAGAGGTATCGATTCCGTAGAAACAAGAGTTCATGACAGGCGGAGAGCTGATGCGGACATGAACTTCCTTGGCGCCAGCTTCGCGCAGCATGCGGACAATCCGGTTGCTTGTCGTACCGCGCACGATCGAATCGTCGATCATGACGACCCGTTTGCCTTCCACGACTTTGCGAACGGCAGACAGCTTGAGATAAACAGCCCGCTCGCGCAGCTCCTGGCTCGGCTGGATAAAAGTACGGCCGACGTAGCGGTTTTTGATCAGACCGATCTCGTACGGAATACCTGTCGCTTCCGCAAAACCGATCGCCGCCGAAATACTCGAATCCGGCACCCCTGTAACCACATCAGCGTCGATAGCCGATTCCAGGGCAAGCTGCTTGCCGAGGCGCTTTCTCGCCATGTGGACGTTGATCCCGTCGATGTCGCTGTCAGGACGGGCGAAATAAATGTATTCAAACGTGCAAATCGAGCGCTGCGTTGTCTCGGTATGCTTGGTTTCGATGATGCCATCCTGATCGACGACGATCATTTCTCCCGGCTGAACATCGCGCCAGTACTGCGCCCCGATAATATCGAACGCACAGGTCTCGGAAGCCACAGTGATCGCATCCCCCAGTCGGCCGAGAGACAGCGGACGGAGTCCATTCGGATCAAGAGCGATGACCAACTGCTTCTCGTTCATGACCAACAGCGCATACGCGCCCTTGATGTGCTGGAGAGCATCTTTTACTGCTCCTGGCAAATCGCGGCTCTCGGAGCGTGCGATCAGGTGGGCAATAACCTCGGTGTCGCTTGTCGTTTGAAAAATGGAGCCTTTCGCTTCCAGCTCTTTTCTCAGGACAGCGGCATTGACGAGGTTGCCGTTATGAGCAACAGCCATGCTGCCTTGCGCGTAGCGGAAAAACAGCGGCTGGGCATTTTCGATTTTGCTGGAGCCAGCGGTCGTATAACGGGTATGACCGATGGCGATATGGCCACGGAATTTTTCCAGGTCGCCTTTGCCGAATGCTTCGGAGACGAGTCCCATTCCCCGGTGCTTATACCACTTCTCGCCGTCGGAGGCGCAGATACCTGCGCTCTCCTGACCGCGATGCTGAAGGGCATGCAGACCCAGATAGGTCAATTGGGATGCTTCCTTGTGGTTGTAAATGCCAAAGACGCCGCATTCTTCATTCAGTTTGTCCCAGATTACCCGATCAAACATGGAATCGCATCCTTCCAGGCTGCTTTCACCTCTTGAGTGGAAGCGTTGATTGCTTCCGTACCGTTCACTGTTACTACCAGACGCTCGCCGCCAATCGTACCGATTTTTGCAGCTGGTACGCCGTGCTCACCTGCCAATGCCACAATCGCTTCCGCCTGCTCTTTGCTTGCGCTGAGCAAGATGCGGGATTGGGATTCGCTGAACAACAGCACGTCTGTGCGCAAGTCGGATGTAAGCTCGACTTGTGCGCCGATGTTTTTGCCGAAGCAAGATTCCGCCAGCGCTACACCCAGACCGCCTTCGGACAAGTCGTGCGCGGAATTGACCAAGCCTTGGCGAATCGCTGTGAGCACGAGCTTTTGCACAGCGGCTTCCTTGGTCAGGTCCAGTTGCGGCGGACGACCGGAGATTGCGCCTGTCACGAGCTTTTGATACTCGCTGCCGCCCAGCTCCGCGAACGTGTCGCCGAGCAGGATGATGACGTCGCCCTCGTTTTTAAAGTCTTGCGTCGTAATATGGTCAACATCGGTGATCAGACCGACCATGCCGACAGTTGGAGTCGGGTAGATCGCATCGCCGCTGCGTTCATTGTAAAAAGATACGTTACCGCCGATAACAGGCGAGTCGAGGGCCACGCACGCTTCGCTCATGCCTTCGCACGCTTTCTCGAACTGCCAGAATACTTCCGGCTTTTCCGGGCTGCCGAAGTTGAGGCAGTCGGTGATCGCAAGCGGCTCAGCACCGGAGCACACGACGTTGCGCGCGGATTCCGCTACCGCGATGGCTCCGCCCACTTTTGGATCGAGATACACATAGCGTCCGTTGCAATCGGTTGTCATGGCAAGAGCCTTGCGCGTGCCGCGCACCATGACGACTGCTGCGTCAGAACCAGGCTTCACTGCTGTATTCGCGCGTACGATATGGTCGTATTGCTCGTACACCCATGCCTTGTTGGCAACAGTCGGCTGCGCCAAGAGACTTTTCAGCGTCTCGTTCAGATCTTTTGGCTCCTCGATGGCAGCCAGCACATCCACTTTTCCGTTTGCTTCATAGTAAGCAGGCACTGCGGAAGGACGGTGGTAAACCGGAGCGTCATCTGCCAGGCTGTTTGCTGGCACTTCTGCTACGACCTCGCCTTTGTGCAACAGGCGCAGCTTGCTGTCATCCGTTACTTTGCCCACGACAGCGGAAGCCAAGCCCCATTTGTCAAAAATCGCGATCGCTTCCGCTTCCTTGCCTTTTTCCACAACGACAAGCATGCGCTCTTGCGATTCGGACAGCATCATTTCGTAAGCAGACATGCCTGCTTCGCGCTGCGGCACGAGATCCAGGTTCATCTCGATTCCGTTGCCCGCTTTGGATGCCATCTCCGAGCTAGAGCTGGTCAAACCAGCCGCACCCATGTCCTGAATCCCTACGACGATTCCTGTGTCGATCAGTTCCAGGCACGCTTCCAGCAGCAATTTTTCCATGAACGGGTCGCCCACTTGTACAGCCGGGCGCTTTTTCTCCGATTCCTCGGTCAGCTCTTCGGAGGCAAAAGTCGCGCCGTGAATACCGTCGCGTCCTGTGCTCGCCCCGACGTAAATGACCGGGTTGCCGATACCGGAGGCTACGCCTTTTTGAATTTTCTCGTGGTCGATCAGACCCACGCACATAGCATTAACGAGCGGATTGCCTTCATACGTAGGATCGAAGTTCACTTCTCCGCCAACGGTAGGAATCCCGATGCAGTTACCGTAGCCGGCAATTCCCGCAACCACATGTTCAAACAAATATTTGACGCGTGGCGTGGTCAGCTCGCCAAAGCGCAGCGAGTTGAGCAATGCGATCGGGCGTGCACCCATGGAGAATACATCGCGGATGATCCCGCCCACGCCTGTAGCTGCTCCCTGATACGGCTCGATAGCAGAAGGGTGGTTGTGGCTCTCGATTTTGAATACAACAGCCTGGTTGTCGCCGATGTCCACGATCCCGGCCCCTTCACCTGGTCCTTGCAGAACGCGAGGGCCTTTTGTCGGGAACTTGCGCAGGACAGGCTTGGAGTTTTTGTAGGAGCAGTGCTCAGACCACATAACGCTGTACAATCCGGTTTCTGTCCAGTTTGGCTGGCGTCCCATAATCGTTACTACACGTTGGTATTCTTCGTCAGTCAGCCCGATCTCACGGTAGAGCTTCTGATCGGCAATTTGCTGGGCGGTCGGTTCTTTATGCGTGAGTTGTGACACTGTTTTGTTCCCTCCACGTCTTCAGGATCGAGGTAAACATGCGGCGGCCGTCATCGGATGTCATCCACTTGTGGACAGCGCGCTCCGGGTGAGGCATCATGCCGAGTACGTTGCCGCGCTCGTTGCAAATGCCTGCGATATCATCAAGAGAACCATTCGGGTTCTCGCCATTGTAGCGGAAAACGATCTGTTTGTTCGCTTTAAGCTTCGCGAGCGTTTCTTCATCACAGTAGTAGTTTCCTTCGCCATGCGCGATCGGGATTTGGATTTCTTCCCCAGCCGCATAGTCGAGGGTAAATGGTGTTTCGTTGTTGTCGACGCGAAGCCCGGACAGCTTGCAGGCGAATTTGAGGGAACGGTTGCGCAAGAGAGCGCCTGGCAACAGCCCTACCTCTGTGAGGATTTGGAAGCCGTTACAGATTCCCATTACCAGCTTGCCTGCTTCTGCTGCCTTCACCACTTGCTCCATCACGGGCGAAAAGCGAGCGACCGCGCCACAGCGCAAATAGTCTCCATAAGAGAATCCGCCCGGCAAAAGGATTGCGTCGTATCCGGACAAATCTGTTTCGGAATGCCATACGTAGTCAACAGGCACTCCCATGACATCTTCAACTGCGTTGTACAAATCTACATCAGCATTCGAGCCTGGAAAGACGATAACGGCTACTCGCATATCTTTAGCCCTCCACGATCTCAAAGCGATAGTCTTCAACCACCGTGTTAGCCAGGAGCTTTTCGCACATTTCACGTACACGCTCTTCTGCCTGCGCACGATCTGCCGTGTTCAGTTCCAGCTCCATGTACTTTCCGATACGCGCATTGTTTACTTCGTCAAAACCTAGAGTGTGCAAAGCCCCTTTTACTGCATGGCCTTGCGGGTCCAGAACGCTCTCGCGCAGGGTTACATAAACAACAGCTTTAAACATGTACGTCTCCTCCCAGTCTCTTCAGCATTTCTTGATACGCTTCTTCTACATTGCCCAAATCGCGACGGAAGCGGTCTTTGTCCAGCTTCTCTTTTGTGACAGAGTCCCAGAAACGGCATGTGTCCGGGGATATTTCATCGGCGAGGAGAATCTCCCCGTCCGGCGTTTTTCCAAATTCGAGTTTGAAATCGACCAGCGTAATATTGCGCTCGGCCAGATAAGGTACGAGAACCTCATTGACAGCAAGTCCCATGCGCTCAAGCGTCGCCTGGTCACTTTCGCTCGCAATTCCCAACACTTTGATATGGGAGGCGTTTACCAACGGATCGCCCAGTGCGTCATCCTTGTAGTAAAACTCAACAACTGGCTGCGGGAGAACAGTTCCCTCTTCCATGCCAAGACGTTTGGCAAGTGAACCTGCCGCGATATTGCGGACAACGACCTCCAAAGGGATGATCTCCACTTTGCGGACTACTTGCTCTGTTGCAGACAGCAGTCGGACAAAATGGTTGTCGATGCCTTTTTCCTTTAGCATGGTGAAAAAGATAGCGGTAATACGGTTGTTCAGCTCACCTTTTCCGGTGATTTGCGCCCGCTTCTCTCCGTTGAATGCTGTAGCGTCGTCTTTGTACTCTACCCAGTATTGATCAGGCACAGATGTCCGATAAATACGCTTCGCCTTACCTTCGTAGAGTTGTTCCTGTTTTTCCACTGTAGGAGCCACCTTCCCAGATAAAAAGGTTGAGTTACGATTAATTCACGAACGATTCAACTACATTAAAACACAATCATACGCATTTATCAACGAAAAATGCGCGAATACGATTCGACAAACGTTCGGAAATTGTTGCATAATCGTTGTTAAGTTTTCGTTAACATTCGTTTACACGTTATCCATACTGGCTTTACATCCGCTCTTTACAATAGTCCTTAGTCACAGGACTCCACGACTATCCATATAATCAGGGGGACATCGGATGAAGACGCACCTTATCTTTGGCAAACTACTAGCCCCATTTACGCACTGGCACAGACGCGCACGGCTCCATACGAAGCTGACCGTGCCGCTGTTCTGCCTTTTGCTCCTCTCTTTCGCAGCGATCGGCGGGACTTTTTACACGCAGGCCAAAAAAATCATGATCGCCCAAATGGAAGCCAGACTCGATTCGGAGACGGACAAGACGACAGAAAAAATTTCCTTGTTGAAATTCGCCTTTGTCACCGACGAGGAAACTTATTTGAAAAGGCTGGAGTTCGAGCTGTTGCAGCAAAAAAATTCTTTGGCCCAGGAAGGCCTGGATGTTCAGCAATACGTCGTGCGCAGCGGCGCGTTTCAGCCGATTCCCAACGTGACGAAGCAGGGAGCGATCCCCGTTCCGCCCGAGTACGCGCATCAGTTGGAAGCCGAACGCTACGGCGTCATCCACATCCCGATTGACGGAACGATACATACTTTGGCCTTTACCCATTCACCTGAAGAAAATTTCGTCTACGTCATCGACGTGCCGCAAGAGCAATATTTAGTCCATCTGCACGAAACGACCAGACTGATCCTTTTTGCCATTGCAGGAAGTCTCGTCCTCTCTGTTTTACTATGCTTGTTTATTGTGCGAGGTATTACGAATCCGTTCCAAACATTGATCCAGGCCATCCAAAAGGTCAGCGCCGGCGATCTGACACAGCGCTCCGCTCTGGAAAAGGAAGGGCCGGAAATCCGGGCGATCTCGCATCACTTCGATTGTATGGTCGAGCAGATGCACCTCATCATCTCCGAGTTCCAGTCGATGATTCAGGAGTTGAATCGCGGCGGCATCGAGATCAGGCAGACCGCTGACGAGGCAGGGGAGCGCTCGTCGATGCTTTCCATCCGCCTGGACACGGTGAATAAAGGCGTAGAGCAAACAGCCGCTTCGACCGAACAGGCAAGTGCTTCTTTTCAACGGATGCGCGCTTCCATCGACATGCTGTTTGCACGAATCGCGAGTGTGATCGAAGCAGGCGGCCAGATGGAATCGGTCACGCACAGCGGCCAAAGCAGAATCGACGAGTTGACGGTCATCTTCCAGCGCTTTTTCCAAACGTACAAGCAACTGGACACCCGTATGGCAAACATGCAAGAGCAGTCGGAGTCGATCGGGCACGCGGTTTCGTTGATCGAAAACTTGGCGAAGCAAACCAAGCTGCTCGCCCTGAATGCCAGCATTGAGGCGGCACGGGCCGGCGAGTACGGACGCGGCTTTGCCGTAGTAGCGAGCGAAGTCGCCAAGCTCGCACACGAATCGGAAAAGGCAGCGCTTGAAATCAACCGCCTGATGGCTTCGGTTCAGACTGAGACGCTTTCCATCTCACGCGAAACTTCCCAAGCTTCCACCCAGCTCCAGGAGAGCGTGCAAAAGCTGGAAGAAGCGGAAGCCGCCTTCCTCCATCTGCGCCAGGCCGTCGACCGGACGACCGGGGAGCTGCGCGCAGCCACAGAAGGGCTGTCCGACATTACCCAAGGCATGCAGGATGTCGACCACACGCTGGTTACTTTCCTCGCTATCTCGCAGGAAACGAAAAGCAGCACAGAAGAGATGCTCGACGCCTCCAAGGAACAGCTTTCATCCGTAGCCAAGTCGCGCCATCTGGCCTCCGAGCTGCTCGCTTTGTCCACGCGGCTGCATGAAATCAGCGAGAGATTTCGTGTGGCTTGATCCAAATGCCAAGAGCCTTCTTCGCTTTTGCAAGAAGGCTCTTTTTTTGTCTTTATGTTACACTGTCTTTGGTACAACCTACACGTGAAAGAAGGAATATCAGATGTTTCCCTTTGAAGTATCTTTTCCTACCCATATCTACTTCGGCATGGGCGAACTTGCGCGTTTGGGCCAGGCAGCGAAAACTCTCGGTAACAAAGCGCTTCTCGTCACAGGTGGCAGCGCAGCCAAGCGCACAGGTCTGCTTAGCCGCGCCATTACGCTCCTGCAAGAAGCGCAAGTAGCCTATACTCTTTTTGACAAAATTGAACCGAACCCGCGCACAGCGACCGTCGATGCCGGAGCAGCGCTTGCCCGCGAAGAGCAATGCGACTTCGTGCTGGCCTTGGGCGGAGGCTCCGTTATGGATGCAGCCAAAGCCATTGCCGCCGCAGCCGTTTCCGGGCGGCCCATCTACGACTACATGCGCGGCAACCCGAGCGGCTCAGGCAAATGGCTGGTGCCCGTGCAAGAAGCGCTCCCGCTTCTCACCGTGCCCACTGTGGCTGCAACCGGATCGGAAGCAAACAATATCAGCGTCCTGACCCACTGGGACACGCACGAGAAATCTTCCATAAACGGCCCGGCCCTCTATCCGAAAATCGCGATTCTCGATCCATCGATCACATTTACCGTTCCCGCACGCGTCACGGCAGAGTCATGCGCAGATATTTTCTCGCATCTGTTTGAAACATACTTGATCAGCGCAGACAAAACGAATGTGCAGGACGGGATCACGGAAACGCTCATTCGGCTCGTTGCGGAGCACTCCGTTACCGCCATTCGCCAACCGGATCACGAAGAGGCACGTTCCACTTTGCTCTGGGCAAGCACGCTTGGCATCAGTCCTTTTGCCAATGCAGGGCGCGGCGCCGGAATGCCTCTGCACGGAATCGAACACCCGTTGAGCGGCATTTACGACATGGCACACGGGCGTGGACTGGCGATTCTTTCGCTTCCTTATTTCGAGCAGGTCATTTTGCCGGAGCGTCCAGAGAGACTGGCGCGCATGGGCCGACACTGCTTCGGAGTTACCGAGGAAGACGAGCAAGCCGCAGCGCGCGCAACCATCGCGGCTGTTGCCCGCTGGTATGAAAGCATGGGCATCACCGAGCGGCTTTCTGACTTTGGCGTAACGCAGGACGCGCTGCCAAAAATGGCCGAAGAAGCGATTACGATTGGCGGACGCGGTGCCGGACATCTGCCGAGCGCCAGAAAACTGCATGCGGAAGATGTCGTCGCCATCTACCAGGCTTGCCTGTAAATACTGCACGAACATACTGGCAGGCACGCGCTTTCCTGTGCGATAATGAGATTAATAAAAATTTTTTTACTATATGGAGGTCGTACATATGGCAGATCCACGCATCAATGAACTGGCTAGCCGCCTCGTCCGCTACTCTCTCAATTTGCAAAAAGGGGAAAAAGTCCTGATCGAAAACACAGGGCTGCAACCTGAGCTTGTACGTGCGCTCGTTCGCGAATCGTTCGCTGTCGGCGCTCTGCCATTGGTAACGTTGAAAGACCAGGAAGTGCTGCGCGCGCTCTACCAAGGAACGAGCGAAGAGCATATGGCATTGATGGCCAAATACGAATACGAGCGCATGAAAGACATGGACGCGTACATCGCGATCCGCGCTTACGACAACATCAACGAATTTGCCGATGTTCCGGAAGACAAGATGGGCATCTACTCCCGTGTCCTGTATCAGCCAGTGCACACAAACGAACGCGTGCCAAACAAACGCTGGGTCGTTTTGCGCTACCCGAACAAATCGATGGCGCAACTGTCCAATATGAGTCTGGAAGGCTTCGAGGACTTCTACTTCTCCGTCTGCAACCTGGACTACGCGAAAATGTCCAGAGCGATGACACCGCTGAAAGAACTGATGGAGCGCACCGACCGCGTCCGCATCGTCGGGCCAAAAACCGACCTGCGCTTCTCCATCAAAGGCATCAACGCTGTCAAATGCGACGGCAAGCGCAACATCCCGGACGGCGAAGTGTACACAGCGCCTGTTCGCGATTCTGTAGAAGGCACCATTTTCTACAACGCCGCTTCCAACTACCACGGCATTTCCTTCACCGATGTGCAATTCACTTTTAAAGAAGGAAAAATCGTCGAAGCGACCAGCTCCAATACAAAAGCGCTGAATGACATTCTCGACACCGACGAAGGCGCTCGCTATATCGGGGAATTTGCCATTGGCTTCAACCCGCACATCCTGCATCCGATGCTGGACATCCTGTTCGACGAAAAAATCGCCGGAAGCTTCCACTTCACGCCTGGCAACGCCTACACAGTAGCGGACAACGGAAACCGCTCCTCTGTTCACTGGGATCTGGTGCAAATCCAGCGTCCGGAATACGGCGGAGGCGAAATCTGGTTTGACGACGTGCTGATCAGAAAAGACGGCCGCTTCGTGCTGCCAGAGCTGGAAGGCTTGAACCCGGAAAATCTGGTGTAGGGCATACCGTATAGCACGTCTAGCACTAACAATGGATAGGCTTCAGAGAACATCTGAACCCTATCCATTTTTTCATGCTGATGTTCCCTGAAAATCATCATTTTAAAATTTACAAAAAATTCTAAAAATTAATGCAAATGTTTTTTAGAACATGCTACAGTCAATACGCAACCAAATCCACGAAGAAAGGAAGTACCATCCATGAAATGCAAAGTCGAAACTATTCCCCCCTATCGCATTGCGTATATGCGGCGAGTCGGTCCATACGGTCCTGCCAATGTGGAAGTAATGGAGGAGCTAAAAAAATGGGCGAAGGAGAAACAGCTTCTGGAATCGGCTATCCTGTTTGCCATTCCACAAGATAACCCACAGACAACCGCTCCTGAAAGCTGCCGATTTGATGCTTGCATTGTGCTCTCCGCAAATTATCAGTTGGACGATGCCGATTCCATTTGCGAAGGCGAGCTTGCGGGCGGGGATTACCTCGTTTTCGAAGTCAAGCATACAGCAGAGGACATCCAGCGGGCGTATGCTGAAATTTTTCCTGCTCTCCACAGCAAAGGCTATACGCTGGACAGCAAGCCCATTTTGGAAAAATATACGGGCGATATCACGACCAATCCTTATTGCGAAATATGTGTGCCAGTAACAACGTTATAGATTAGTCTTATGGCATGGCAATACTTGCAGCGATAGCGTTGACGGCGCGACACGACATGGCGCGGCGTGACGACCGTCCGGCAGAAAGTTCATCTCTGGCTTTTGTTCGCTTGACGCAAAAACTACAATGGGGATGAGAAACGTTTTGGGAAATGGGGTCTATGCATGAACAAATCAGACCGCCTGCTGGCCATTGTGCTGGAGCTTCAGCGCAAGCGCACCTTGCGCGCGGAAGATTTGGCCGCGACATTCGAGACGAGCGTGCGGACCATCTACCGGGATATGCAGGCGTTGAGCGAAGCAGGGGTCCCTGTCGTCGGCTCGCCCGGGCAAGGCTACTCGCTGATGGAAGGCTTTTTTCTGCCGCCCGTTCGCTTTACGGTGGAGGAAGCCGTCGCGCTGCTGATCGGCGCAGACCTGGTCGAGCAGGCGTTTGGCAAAAATTACGGCCACAGCGCCCGCGGTGTCCAACGTAAAGTTGAAGCGCTTCTGTCGCAGGAATTTATCCGGGAAGTAGAGGGGATTCGCTCGACCTTTCGCCTGCTCGATATTGGAGAAGCCAACCAGCGTGAGCGGGAAAAGCAATATGCCGAGCTGCTCCACGAAGCCATCCTGCATCGCCGCAAAGTCCGCTTCCGCTATCGCAAAACGATCCCCGAGACAGACGGCAACCGCGAGAGCGTGCGCGATGCGGCTCCCTACGGGCTTGTGCTGGCGCGGGGCGTGTGGACTTTGCTCGCCTTTTGCGATTTGCGCCAGGACATCCGCAGGTTCCGCCTGTCCCGCATGAGCGGGCTGACCATGCTCGAAGACAGCTTTGACCTCCCGGAGCATTTTTCCTTTGACGATTACAAACCTCCCGACAACCGCACACTCGAAGTCCGCCTGCTCGTCCAGCCAGCGATAGCCGATCAGGTGCTGGAAGCAAAGTCCTTTTATATAGAAGAGATGGCCGATCATCCGGACGGAGTGCTGGTCACGCTGCGCGTCCGGCAACTGGAGGAAATCTCGGACTGGGTTCTGGGACTGGGGACAAATGCGCTCGTCCTCGAACCGCCATCCCTCCGCGAAAAAATTCGCGAGGAAGCGGAAAAATTGCTAAAACGCTACTGACATACAGTTGTCAGTAGCGTTTTTGTATGCTTGTGACAAAGAATGAAAGAGGAGCTGACCACAAGATGAATCCAACCGAAATCATGCACAGCATGCAACAAGTAACCGATCTGTACATCCAGGAACTCGAAGCATTTGACATGGACCGTCTGCTGCAAAAGCCAAGCGAAGAGGAATGGTCCATCGGCCAGATGTACCAGCATCTGATCCAATCGGCCCTCTATATGCAACTCGCCAACATCGAAGCGTGTAGAAAAGGCGCTCCCGAAGTCATCCAGCCGGACGCCCAAATGTCTGAGGACGGGCAAGCGATCTTTGCCCATGGCTCCTTACCGCCTATCCGCATCCACGTTCCTGCTTCGCCCCAATATACACCCAAGCAACCAGAGAACAAAGAGCAGCTGCACGACGGCTTGCGCACTGTCCTGCGCCTGATGCAAGAATTGGAGCCGACCTTGCAGGATATTCCGACACACCACAAAGTCGCACACCCTCGCTTCGGACCTTTGAATGCACAGGAGTGGTTTGCGCTTGTAGAGATGCACTATCGCCACCATCTGCACCAATTGAACAGGCTAAAAGGCTAACTTTTTTCTCCGAACAGACCAGCGAGCTTTTGGTAGGTCGGCGGAAACTCTGCCTGATAGCGCAGGAAGGACGGGATCGGGTAGCGTATCCCGCCTTTTTGCGTGGCTGCCAGCCCTTCCACCAGCTCGGCTGCATCGCGGAAATGAAAGCTGAACGCCATCTCGTGGTCCTGCGTCTGGGCAAACAGCCGATCTCCGTAACAGGGGACGATCACTTGCGGTTGTCCGGTCTGGATCGGCTTGATCGCAATATCGGCGCAGTCCGCCCGGCTGGAAAAAGTGGACGGAATCGAGCCGCCGCGCTTGTAGAGCATTCCCGCCACCAGCCGCATCACCTGTGCCGCGTTTCCGTAAATGACAACCACGTCCGGCTCGACCTGCGCCCGCTCCAGTGGGTATGACACGTAGTAGCCGCTTTCCTCCGCCGAAAATTTCGGGACATCCGCCTCGCTTTTCGCTCCCGTTTCCAGCGAGTCTGTGTACATCCCGCAAGCGAGATGGCCCTCGGTGTAAAACGCAGGTTGTTCCTCGTAGCCGAACGCCACCTGCGCGATCGGACAGGACAGATCTGCGCCGTTCATGGCAATGCTCCAGCCATAACGTCGCGAAAAGCCGACCGCCTGGCAAATCGTGATCGGGTACCCCAAGTCTTGCTGCGGTCGCTTTGCCTTTGTCGGCAATGCCGCTTCCTCGCGAATGATCGAAATGCCCACAGGGAACGTTTCCGTCCGCACATACGTTTGAATGGCCTCATTCAACTCCAGGGCAGTAATGGTACTCGTGCTCATAGCGCTTCTCCTCCTCGATTCAACAAAATTGCTCTCGCTCACCAAAACACCCGTACACTGAATTTTTCGTCTTTTCAACCCTCATGTCCTGTCTGTCCGCCCTATTTCTTTGCAAACTTACAACATCGTAAGGTAGTGGAAAGGAAAATCGATATCTCCTGGCCCCGTTTCCTGTTAGGATAAGAAAAGATTACGCAACAGGCACGGAGGCTTGACCCATGAAAAAACTGGCAACCTTTTTACTCGCGACGACCATCCTGGCGTTGTTTATCATAGGCTGTTCCAAGCCCAATACACCTGAACAGGTGCAGGGGCTGGGAAAAGAAGAAGCGGCGCAAATCGCTGCGGGCGCTGTTCGTCAATATTATCATCTGACGGTAGATACCGCCGATCGGGAAATTACACTTGAAGACCCTGCCAAACTGATCGATGCCGCCACTGGCGAACCTATCTACAAAGGAGTGCCCGTTCACGCCCTGCTTCGCGGCGAGCCGAAAAGCGGAGATATATCCGGCTACCACGCGATCATCGAGCCAAAGACAAAGCAGCTTCTCTCGCTCTCGATTGACGTGATCGGCAAGGACGGCGAGAAAGCGACGAAAACGATCGCTGAAGCCGATCTGGAAAAAGCCGCAGCCGACTTCGTGCGCTCGCAAAACTTGCTGGCCACGGCTGACTTTCAGCTCGTTCGGACTTCCGAGGCCACAGACAACGATCTCAAGCGCTACTTTTACTATTCAGACGGCCACAACGCAATCGCCATCGGGGTCGATACTGCCTTGAAGCAGGTCGTCACCTTCACCTATGACTGATGTGGTCGACCGACCGCCTGCATGCAGCGAAACAGCGTGCCCCGGGAGCAACGCACGGCGCGATTGATCCGGGAGAAGCGCCTCAGACAGCTTTTTCGTTCAAAAAAGTCCCGTTGCCAGACACATGAACTGTTGCCCAAAAAATAGACAGGATTTGAAATAAGCCTGTGGAAAATGTCAGCAGCTATGAGATGACTCTTGAATTTATCAGGGGGCATCTTTTTTAATGTCCACTGGTAACATGGTCAAGACCCGGGACTGACCCCCGTTTGTAGGACAGGGATCAAAACACCTTAACTAATTAGGCAGCCAGTTGCTGATATTAAATCGGTGACTGGTTGTTTAGTTTCGTTTACTGCTACGTTTCAACTCATGCGCAATAACTGAGCAGTCGGGCACCGTTCCAGCGTGGACGCGCGCTTGTGCACCATAACCGGCATCGCACTTCCAGATCTGTCGCTAGCTTATCCCAGTCGATCGCGTTGGTAACCCTTAGTGACACTTCGCTTGAGATAAAATAAAAAAAGGTAATTATATGCATAAATTTGTATTTATTGTAAAATATAGGGAGTTTGAAATAAAAGGAGTGATCTATCCGATGAATGTACGAAGTGTAGCCAAAAGAGCCGCGTTGGCTGTCCCGGCGATGTTGTCATTTACAATTGGAATGAGCCTAGCCCATGCAAACGTGTGGGAGGGGCGCTGGAAAAACCCTGATAGTATACCATACGTGAACAACGTATCTGGTAATAGCGTTTTGAAAAGTTTTGTCAACGATGCAGCATTGGACAACTGGAATAATAATCAGACTACCTTGACGTTTGAGAAATCTAGGAGCACTACTGGACGTCATATTGAGGTGGAAAATGTAAATTTTAGCTCTGTTACATGGACCGCGATTGCTAACGGAGCTGATGGCAATTGGGACTCCAAAGGTTACTACAAAGGCATCGAAATTCAAATAAACGAAGCCAAGATTGAAGATTATAGTGATTTTCAACTGCTTGGTGTTATCGCACACGAGTTTGGACACGCTGTTGGACTAAAGCACCAGTCGGGGTCAAAAAAATATTTAATGTATCCATATGACGATAGAGACACAAACATCATATCAAGTAAAGAAAAGAAAATATTAGAAATCCATTATACTGATTGAGAGGAGCAGGATTGACATGACGAACACAATAAAAGTAGTTTTACTTACTTCTGTAGTGCTATCCGGGGTATTAGGGTACACTCTTTCGACGCCTAAAGAAAGCAATGTCGTCTCAGTACATGCGAGTTGGGGGAAAGAGCAACCATCCGTGAAATCATTATTAGACGAATCGGACTTGGTTGTGGTAGGAACATTGAAAGAAGAGATTAAATCGTACCAACCATTTGACGGCTATGAACATACATTTACCGACGGTACTATTGAGTTGCAGCGCGTGTTGAAGGGCCCTCCTCTTGAAGAAGTAGTTTTGTCGCAATACGGCGGAGTCCGAATGGATGGCAAAGTAGAGGTATTTGATGACCTGCCATTGCTAGAGAATTCAAAGACGTATCTCTTGTTTTTAAGCAAAATCAACGATAACACGGAACGCAATGGGAAATATCAGGTTACTGGAGGTCCGCAGGGATTATATGAGTTAGCCAGAAGTGACAGCAAACTGATGAAAACTCCTGACGCTGAATTAAGCGACTTCTCCATTTTCTCGTTTGTGGATGGGGAAATCAATCAAAAAGTCATCGACATGGGATTAGACACGATTGCTGATTTAGCCAAGGAACCTAAATAGAAATATTCACCAGGAAAAGTGTGGATGATATCATAAAATCACCCGCACTCTACTCATTTACAGGTAAGGAGGGCTCAGAATGAGAAGAGTTCCGCTCACAGTCAAGTTGATCCTTTCCGCTTTACTGCTTTCATCATGTGCTCACAACTCCCCATCAACAGATACACAAAAAACAACAAATGAAATCGCAAGCTGGCCGTACCCTTATGTGAAAGTCGATAACCATTTTTATGTAATTGAAAACGATGAAAACAAAGTCGAACTTGTAGAGAAAGAAAACATCGGAGAACAAATTGGAACTGTAGAAGAGAAATACGATTTTGAAGGGGACGAACAAACATCGCAAGCAACTATTGTATCTAATTACCTAGAGAAAGGAACCAAGCTATTTGCGATCAAGGACGTTGATCCGAGTATTCATATTGCATTTGAAAAAAGCGAGGATGTATACGTCAAAGCTACAGAGGAAAATGCAATTCCAAAAAAGGCAACTGATAACACGAACTAAAGACTATTGGGATACACGCCGGTATTGGGACCTTTTGCAAAATAAAATGGGACTTCGTGACGAATCCCATTTTATTTAGTTCGTGGGCGTAGGCGAGGGACTGTAATTTATTTTGTGTAAATGGGTTTTGAACAGGTGGATGTTCCGTCCTCGGCTTTACATGGAGGGGCGGGCATGATAGACTCCCTGCTCCTTTCTCAAATTAAAGATGACTAAAATACAAAAACCCGTTAGACGGTAACCTTTTCCAAAGTGTCCATCTGACGGGTAACAGTTCAACATTGTCGCAAGCAACGGGACTTTCCACTAGCTTCCACTGTATTTTTCCTCGATTTCCTCTTTCATTTCCTGATAAGTCTTGTTGGTAAGGTTCACCAAATAATCGGTAAGCTCTTCTTTCGCCTGCGAGGCTAACGCTTCCCTGTCCTGTCTCTGCTTCGTAAAATACGCTTTGGCCTGGCTGCCGATCTTGCCGCTTGCCGCCAAATACTCGATCGCGCTTCCGATGTTCAAGCTCTCCCGCCAGCTTTTCTCGTACCAGTCCCGGTTGTAGGCGTCGATCCACTTGCGGCGGTCGATCAGCACCTCGCCTACTTCCGTCAGGGCGTCCCGCTTCCACTGCTCCCACTTTTGAGCGATTTCTTTTGCCCGCTCCAGCTCTCTTTTGAATTGCTCGCGGTTCGTCACGTTGGCATACAAGCCTTCCGATGCCTGGGCAATCGCCTTCAATTGCTTCTGCCCTTCGGCGTTCACGTCAAAGCCGATCACGTTTACGAGCGGCATGATTTGCGACTGGGACAGCTCTTTGGCTACAGCCACCGGATCGCCGCCGCAAGTCTCGATGCCGTCGCTGACGAGGTAGATGACGTTCGTGTTTTTATCCGCCGAAAACGCGGCCAAATCTTGCTGGGCAAGCTTGAGAGAATGGGCGATCGACGTCCAGCCAGTCGGCTCAAACAGTGCAAGCGCCTGGTCCAGCCGCTTCGGCTCGTACGATTGCAGCGGATAGACAAGATCGCTGCTGGAGCAGGAGAGCTGTTTGTCTCCATCGGCATTGCTCCCTTTATGTCCATAGACGCGCAGCGAAATGTTTGCTTCCTCCGGGAGTGATTCGGCAAATTCCTTGATCGCTTCCTTGGCCAGTTGCATCTTGGTTTTGTCTCCCATTTTCCCGGCCATGCTGCCGCTCGCGTCCAAAATGATTTCGACATTAAAATTTTCCCGAAACTGAAACCGCGCATCCTCGATGCCGGGATCTCCAAACGAAGCCATTTTCCAGCGATCCACAACCATCTGCGGACTGAGGTAGTCTTCGGAGAACAAAGCGAGCAGCTGATTCCAGTACAGTTGCAAATACGCTTCGTTCATCCCATCCACCACAGTAGGCATTTTGTCGAGAATGGCAGCAATAGCCGGCCGATGCGGATGCTGGGCGAGGTAAAAATGCGTGCCCGCCAACTGTCCGGGCTGCTCCGCAATCAACTCCTGCGTATTTTGCGGCCATTTCACCTCGCCCACTCGCGGCCCTGCTCCAGATGCGCCAAGGGTGCAGCCGCACAGCAGCAGTGCCGTCATCAAGCTGTTCACCAGGCCGAGCATTCGCCTGTACTTACTGTGCATTCGGTCATAGCCTCCTTGTCGTGTGTATGTTCTGCATCATCGGATATGACGAGATGAACCGTGCTTTCCTTTACAGCGTGATAGAACTGAGAAAAAAACCTCCTGCCGCATGGAGAAAGCCAATCTGTCTGCTCGATCCCGTCTGGTACACTTCCTCCTCGTGCTTCGGGTCAGGCATGAAGGAAAAGTCAAACGTAGTGGAGCGGAAGCGGACAGAAGTCTGTACCTGGATGCGCTCATCCGCGGTGACGACAATTTGCGAACCGGGCACTGTGGCGTGATTGGCGTCGAGTATCGTGACGACGACATCCCGCAGCTTCGGGGCTGCTTCTGCAAGACCCGCCTGCACATACAGCAGCAGCTCCACGTTTGCTGGCAGCCAGCTTCCCAGCACCTGGTCAATCGCTTCGTACCGCACCTCGCTCCTGGCCCAATCCGGATGGCTCGCGCGGATAGCGGCTTCCGCCTGATCCACGAACGGCTTGATGTATGTCTCGTCCTTCAGGCGCATGGGAGATCGATCGTAGCGAACGAGTGCCTTTTCCATCTCGTCGTAGATCGGCTTGACCGCCGCCAGCGCCGCTTGCTGCGCACTGTCTGACGCTTGCTCCTTGACGACGAAGACTGTCGAGAGGTTAAACAGCGCCATGAACAAGATGAGCATGATGAGCATAAAGATCGTAAGCGTAAAGATTGTGACATTGCCTCGTTCATTCCGCAAACACGCCAGCCAGTCTCTCATCTAGTGAACCACCCTGCTCGTGATCTCGCGCTGGAACGAAATCCTTTTGTCCGCCTCATCCATGTTCTGTGTCAAAATATCCGGCAAAAAGGCGATTTCCAGGTTCGCGCCGACCATGACTTTGAAGTACCCGTCACTTGTCGTCTCGATGTACGACTCTCCCCTGTCGAAGCCGATGCCGCCACCCGCTCCGGCTAACACTTTTTCAGCGGCGTTCAGTGCACTGGCCTCGCTCCCGGTGATGGCGAATACTTTTGCCGCCTCATTGGCAGCCGATTGCGCGGCGATCACCCCGTACACGCCGATCAAAAACTGCCAGCAAACGAGCATGATGAGAAAAAGCAGCGGCAAAATCCCGAGAAACTCAATCGTGACCGAGCCTTTTTCCCCGGACAGCAGACGCGACAGCTTTCCTGCGTTCCTCGCGTTCGCGCGGCCCTGTCTTGCGCCCGGCATCACCCACTGCCTGGGCGTACGGTTAAACAGACGCATGTTTCTTCCGGAGAAAAGCCAGATGATTTTTTTTCATAAACGGCAACCCGATCGCCAAAATGACCAGCTGGATCGGAAAGTCTCCCCGGTAAATGGCGCCGATGATCGCCGCAGGCACAATCAGGGCGTAAAAATAAAGCAGCATGAACTTCCAGAAACGCTGCCAGTTTTTCTCCTGCTTGGACATGTCGTTTCCCCCTCCATGATTATTCGCTTGGCGTCGTCTCTACCGCTTCACTTCTTTGCGGCGTGCGTACTCCATGCCAGACTGTTCGATATAGGGCAGCGCAAACCAGACAAGCAGCAGCGGATACGGAATCGTCTCCCCCACTACCATGAGCAGGCAGCAGAGCGGCAGGAGCACGCCGTACAAAACAATCGCGATCCCGTTCCAAAACCGCTGCCTTTTCGCTTCTTTTGTCGTCAAGCCGTGTCCCTCCTCCCGGTATCCACGCTCTCCGCAGTCGCTGGCTCACTCATCCATCTGTGCGTATACATCGTCAGCATCACCGCCATCAGCGGAAAGAAAATGACATTCAGCAAAATCTGCGTAAAGAAAACCGCGCCAAAGCTGGTCGTAATGTAAGTGACGGTAAACAGCCCGATCACACTGATGCCCCACTCGATGGCGCTAATCAGCAAAATCACGCCGAGAATAGAGAAAAAATGCTTTTTCCCCAGCGCAAACGCCTTTTTCCAGCTCTGCTGCACCGGCTGCTTTTTCATGACCGTCAAATAAGGAGTCAAGTAAAACAGCACGAGGATGACAATCCCCGGCACAAAAAACAGCATCATGCCAAAAGACACGGCCAGGACGTAGACGATCCCGAAGACAAACACGGCAAAGCCTTGATCCAAAAACGTGCGCAATGCCTGGCGAATCGGCCGTTCCTCTCCCGCAAGCTCGCTTTGCACATACTGGGCAAACGGAAGCTGCACGACTGTCAAAAACACGAGCAGCAAAAACAGGTTGAAAAAGGCGGAAACCACCTGCCCGCCCGTCAAGGCAGCGATAAAGTGGATATAGTTGACGGTAAAATTGTGAATGAGCAAAAAAGGCAGAACGACGACCGCTGACAAGAGCAGCATGGACTCGATGTTGCGTGTATAAAACAGGAAGCTTTCTTTGATCGGATGCTTCACTCTGACTCATTCCCATCTAACGTTTTGGCGGCCAGTCACGACCAGTATCAGACGCTAGGCGAACCGTTTGAACAGCTTGCGTCCCCATTTCGCCAGCTTGCTGCCTACCCACAGAACGCCGCCGACTGAGACAAGCACGACAGCGGCCGTCTGCCCTCCGGGAATCATGGCGGCGATGACCCCGGCATCCATGAGCGTGCTGCCGAAGCTGCCTGTTCCGTCGATCGCATAGTCGATGCGCTCAGACTGGCTGTTGCCTGAATCAAAGGCATCCTGAAAGTTCGTGAAGGTATCGATGCTGTCAAACACCAGACTGATTCCTGCTGTCGCGACGTTCAAGCCTTTGACCAGTCCTGTCACTTGCAGGCCGCTTGCCGTGTCTTTGATGAACTTGAAATTCATCCAGGCGGAAGCAGCGTCGAAGCCGTCGACAGGCAAGCCGCTCACCCAGTCGAAGGAAGTGTCTTTCAGATGAATGTCGATCGCCTTGACGCCCAGCTCGACCAAAAACAGGCTGCGCATGCTGGCAAAGGTAGCCGGGTCTACATTCCCTTCCGCCATGTCGGCCACCATGCTGAGACTGCCGCCGAACGCACTGTTGATCGACCAGTTTACATAGTCGTAGGCTTTGGAATCGCCCTTGCCGGAAAGGCTGCCCGGTGTGACGCTCCCTGGCTGGGTACTGCCTGGGGTCAGGCTACCGGGACGGGTATCCCCCGGATTGACGTTCCCCGGTTGGGTATCGCCGGGACTGACGCTTCCTGGCTGGATCACGCCTGGGGTCACATTGCCAGGACGGGTGTTTCCTACATCCAGACTCCCCGGCTGTATCTCACCGGGCGAAATCTCTCCTGTTTCCCATTGAAAACTACCAGGCTGTATGTCATTTGGCGAAATATTTCCCGGCCTGATCTCTCCCGGCTGGACTGCGCCTGGACGCACATCGCCAGGCGCCACAGACTCTGCATGCACAAAAGCTGCAAAGGGGAAAAGATTGATCACCAGTATGAACAGGGCAACGATGGCAGCCCAATTCGTCCGTCTTGCTAGACGCTTCACAGCATTCACCCCGATTTCCTTAATCCCTGGCAAACCACTGATTGGCGGCGCTAGTTTCCGCCTGCATTGATGCCGTACTGCTCAGAAATGGCTTCAATGGTTTCCTTGTATGATTTTTTGGCCAGAGAATCGAGCATGTCTTCCAGTTCGTCCGCCCGTTTATCCACGTTTCGCTTATGTTCATCCTGCAATCGGGCCAACCCTTCGGCGAGCTGCTGCGGGAACCGTTTATCCCGTTTGATCTGCCGAATCATCCAGTCGACGTTTCGCTTCTCATCGTCGGCCAAAAACTTCCACTCCAGCTTGTAGTGCGTATTGTTTACGAGCAGATTGACTTTTCGGGAGTACGCTTCACTGGATTCCTTGCGCCTCCATTTGTACCACTCGTCCGCAATTTCTTTTGCTTTGGAAAATTCGTCCTGCAACCCTTTTTTGTCGCGGATCGATACATAGCGGCCGCGCGCTGCTTCTGCGACTGCCTTTAGCTGCTTTTGTCCCTCTCCGTCCACGTCAAAGCCGATGACATTCAAGACAGGCGTGATGTTAGAATCCGCCAACTGCTTCGCTGCTGCCACCGGATCTCCGCCGCATGTCTCGATTCCGTCGCTGACGAGAAAAATCAGGTTGGTATTCTTGTCCCCGGCAAGCTGACTCAAATCTTTCTCTGCCTCCTGCAAGGAATGAGCGATCGGAGTCCAGCCCGTCGGTTGGAATTGATTCAAGCTTGCGGCGAGCTTTCCGGCGTCGTATTTTTGCAACTGGTACACCAGCTCGCTGCTGCTGCAAGAAAGCGCCTTGTCGGAGTCTTTGCCGCTCCCTTCGTTCCCGTACACGCGGAGGGCCACATTCGCCTCTTTGGGCAACGTCTCGGCAAACGCTTTGATCGCTTCCTTGGCCGCGTCCATTTTGGTTTTGCCGTCCATCCGGCCTGCCATGCTGCCGCTCGCGTCGAGAATGATTTCGACGTTGTACTGCTCCTTGAACTGAAAGCGGGGATCGTCGATTTCAGGACTTCCGAACGAAGCCATTTTGATATCTTCGATCAGCCGTTCCGGATCGGGGTAGTCTTCGGCGAATAGCCCGAGCAGCGCCATATAGTACATGCCGACAACCTCCTGATCGGGGTTTTCGATGGCGGGCAGCTCCTGCAAAAACGTCTGCAGCTCTTGTTCATGCTCGGAATAGTTGCTTCCCGCATAGCGCCCGATAGGAAAACTGGCAATCTCGGCGGCCGTCTCCGGAATTTTTGTGGCTCCCTCAGGAAGCAATGCTTTCAGGGAAGCGATTTGCTCCTCCTTCGACGACTTCTGCTCCTGATTGACTGGCTGTTCCACCTGCTCGTTGGACACCGCTTCCGGTGGCGTTGTCGGTTCCTGCGTGCTCGACGGTTCGTCGCTGGAGCAAGCATGCAAGATGACCATCAGCCCGAGGGCTGCAATCAGTACCTTGATAGCTTTCATCTGTATGTACCTCCGTCATTTCAGAGCTGCTTGTTGTTCCCAGGCAAAAAACAGGGAAAGTTAGTGGTGAAAATCAGCTTCCACCACTAACCGTAGGCACCGGAATTGACGCTTGGCATTAGTCACCTGTAATCTTGTCGCCAATGTGCTCAATGACATCGGACAGCGTGCCGGAAACGGCGTTGCCCACGTTTTCATCTTTGCTGAAAAAGGTCGCTACAGCGCCAAGCACCGCCAGGACGACTGCAGCCAGTGCGATCCATTCAATCGATTGCGCTCCCTTTTCGTTGCGCAGGGAAAAGCTTGCTTTTACAAACAGTTTTTGCATCAATGTTGTCACCATCGTTTTTTCCTCCAAACGGGAATGTATTTAATAGGTAAAAAATGACTCCCGGACGCCTCTGCCTGCATCACCTCCCTTACAGGCATCCGATCCAGCATTTATTGGAAAATGCCCGTAAACGTCTTGGCATTTTCCAAAATGTTCAGTACCATCAGGCCGCCGATCATCAGCATGGCGGTCGGGGCGACGACGAGCGTGGTAATCAGCGTGACCTTCGGCGAGGCCTTCGCCGCTTTTTCCTTGACCAGCTCTTTGCGCATTCGCCGCATGTTATCCGCCTGCACCTTGAACGTCACCGAGATCGGCACACCCAGGCGCATTCCTTGGATCAATGCCTTGATCAACAGTTGAAATTCCGGGTTGTCGTTGCGCCGCAGCAGTTGCTCGTACGCTTTTTCCCGCGGCACGCCAAGGTCGATCTCCTGGTTGAAGCGCGAGAACTCTTCCTGAATCGGCCCGCTGAAAAAGCGGATGACTTCGCGCAGGGCGTGATCGAGACTGACTCCGGCCTGCAACGTCACGCTGACCGTATCGAGAAATTCGGGCAGATCGTAGCGGATTTGCTGCTGGCGCTCGCTCGCCTTTTTCTTCAACCAGAGGATCGGCAAAAAATAGCCAGCCAGCGGCCACAGGATCAGCCCGAACTGGGCGAACGGAAAGCCGAGGACGAACAACAACGCCCCGATGATGATGCCGAGCAGGGCGAGCACGATTTTGACGCCTTGAAAGCGGGCTACAGTCAAATCGAGCGGGCGGCCCGCCTTGAGCAGCCAGTCCTCCACCTCGTGCGACTCGCTGAAAAAGTTGAAGCGCTGCCCGAGGACCGCATAGTCATCCCCGTAGCGCAACAGCCGCTTGACCAGTCGTTCCGAGGCCGTTTCCGGCTTGCGCACATCGTACGTCCGCTGCCCCGTCACCTCGTACATATGCTCGATCAGCGTGCGCTTTTGCACAGAAAACAAATACCATTCCTTTAAAAATATGGAAAAGAACAATAAAAACAGAAACAGACAGGTGATGATTAGTGCATCCATCGTTTCACACCTTTATGTTGGTCACTTTTTTCACCAGGATGTAGGACAGCAACGTTCCGATCAGGAACAGCCCGAGCAGCACCAGCCCCATCGGCGTAAACAGCGGATCGATAAAGCCTTTGTTAATCATGTTCATCATCAGCACCAGGGCGACGGGCATGATCGGCACGAGATACGAGACGTAGCGCTGCTCGGCGGTCATCGTCTTGATTTCTTGCGAGACGAGGCGGCGCTCCTCCATCGTCTCGGCCATCTCCTGCAGCACTTCGCTCAGGTTGCCCCCTGCCCTGCGCTGGATGAGCAAGGTCGCCGCGAAAATGCGGAAATCGCGCGTCGGAATCCGCTTTTCCATCTCCATCAGCGCCCGGTCAAAACTGACGCCAAGCGCCAGCTCCCGCGACATCCGCTTGAACTCTTCTCCCGCCGGAGCGTTCAGTTCTTTTGCCACAATCGCGATCCCCTGGGTCAGCGTCAGCCCTGCGCGCAACGAGTTGGCAAGCAGGCGGCACACCTCCGAGAGCTGATCGTTCAATCTCTCCAAATATTTGTGGCGCCGGGCAAAAAAGACGGCTTTCTGGATGACATACATCGCGCCTCCGCCTGCCATGAAGTTGTAGGGAGCCGGAATCGCCACTACGCTGTGCAGGAAAAACCCAAGCCCCATCGTCCCGACGAACATGCCCGCGAAAAATTCGGAAGGGGTCAGCGGAATGTTGGCTTTTTTCAGCTTTTTGCCGATCTCCTGGGCGTACGGCTTCTGGTCGAAGCGGTCGCCCCAGACGACGATGAAGCTTTTGCGCTGTGTCTTTACCTCGTACCAGTCTTCCGCTTTCTTTTTCCACTCGTTTTTCTTCGTGCGGTATCCAAGATATTCGTACATGCCCCAAATTCCGAACAGGACCGCCAGGCTAAACAGAATAGCTAGGCTCACGTCTGCCCCCTCCTTTCGCCGTAAACATCGACTCGTCCAGCTCAATCCCGAATACTTTGAACCGCTCCAGGCTGCGCGGGATGATTCCGGTCGGGGTAAAATATCCGAGCACTTCGCCTTTGCTGCCGATTCCAGTCCGGTGAAAGCGGAAAATTTCCTGCACCTCTACCCGTTTGTCCTCCGACTTCGCCACCTCGGAGATCGAGACGATCTTGCGCGTCCCGTCCGACAGCCGCATGACCTGTACGATGATGTCGAGCGCACTGACGATGTACTCGCGGACGATGGCAGAGGGCAAATCCATTCCCGCCATGACGACCATCCCTTCCAGACGGTTGAAGGCGTCCAGTGGCGAGTTGGCGTGCACCGTGGTGAGTGAGCCTTCGTGACCTGTATTCATCGCTTGCAGCATGTCGAATGCCTCTGCGCCGCGCACTTCCCCGACGATGATCCTGTCGGGACGCATCCGCAGCGAGTTGCGCACAAGCTGGCGGATCGTAATTTCGCCTTTTCCCTCCATGTTCGGCGGGCGCGCCTCCAGTCCGACGCAGTTCGGATGGGTCAGCTTCAGCTCCGCCGAGTCCTCAATCGTAATGATCCGTTCATAGTGGGGGATCGCTCGCGCGGCCGCGTTGAGCAGCGTCGTTTTCCCGCTCCCGGTACCGCCGGAGATCAGCACGTTCATCTTCGCTTCCACGACTGCCTGGATGTAGCACGACATCGCTTCGTCAAACGAGCCGAATTGTTGCAAATCGTCCATCAAATACGGCTCTTTGCGGAATTTGCGGATCGACACCAGCGTTCCGTTCAAGCTGATCGGCGGGATGACCGCATTCACCCGGCTCCCGTCTTTCAGGCGGGCGTCGACCATCGGCGAGCTTTCATCAATCCGCCTGCCGAGCGGAGCCACGATCCGGTCGACGATGTGCCGCAAATGTTCCTCGTCGCGAAACTTCAAGTCGGTCAACTCCAGCCGCCCGCGTTTTTCGATGTAGACGAGGTTGTGTCCGTTGATCGAGATTTCCGTAATCTCCGGGTCCGCAAGCAGCGGCTCCAACGGCCCCAGCCCCACCGATTCGTTGATCAGGCGAGTCAGCAGCAATTCCTTTTCGCTGCGCGGGATCACGACTTTTTCTTCCGACATGTACTGCGACACGAGACGCTCAATCGCCACCCGCATTTCCTGCGAGCCGAGGCTGGTCAGCCGCTCCAGGTTGGTTTCCCGCAAAAGGCGTGTCTTGTAATGCTCTGCCAGCTCGTCAATGTACGGATTGAAGGCGGGAGCCGCAAGTGTCGCTGCCAGTGTCGTCCGTGACGACTCATCTTCTGCTGTCTTCTGCTCTTGCTTGCGCTTGAATAAAGCCATCTAGCTCCCCCCTCAAGACAGTTTGCTTTGGACCCATTTTCGGATGTCTTTTGCCGCAGGAGTCAGTTTTTTCTCATTCGCTTCTTTTTGCAACGGCCTTCCCTGATTGACAGCCGCCTGCACCCCCGCGTGATCCCGCCTGATTTCCGCGGTAATCGGGGCGTTGAACAGCCCTTTCAGGTCGGACACAGCCAGCTCGTTATCCCGGCCCACCTGGTTGACGACGACTTCCAGCCTGCCCTCGGTATCGATGCGCAGCCGTCTGAACAAGTCTTCGACGAGCCGATAAATTTGCACAGAAGGCGTATCCAGGTTCATCACGTAGTAAATCATGTCGGCTTCCGACAAAGCGGCATAGACCAGCTCGTTCATATGGCTCGGCAGGTCGATGATGACGAAATCATAGCTGCGGCGACTCGCCCGGATCAGGCGCGTGACAAACGCCTCGGACATGTTTTCCGCAATCTCGGCGTCACGCGGGCTGACCAGCACTTCCAGCTTGGAGTGAGCCTCGCGCTGCGCCACGTTGCGGATGTGAAATTCGTTCATCTCGTTCATGACCGGAATCAGGTCCCCAAGCGTGCGGTTGCTGTCAAACGACAGGAACGTCTCCACGCCCCCGTACTGCAAGTTGAGATCAATCAAAAGCACGCTGGCCGTCGATTCCAGCTTCAGCGACTGGGCAAAGCCTGTGGCAAGCTGTGTACAGCCGCTGCCTCCCTTGCCGCTGTAAAAGGAATACACCTTGCCCCGCCCGCGCACAAACGCTTTGCCGGAAGCATCCGCGCCTTTTTTGCGCTGCTGGATTTGGGACAGCTCGGATATTTTTTCGAGGCGATCGGTCAACAGGTTCAACTCGTCTGGCATGACGATGTACTCGACTGCTCCGGCGCGGACGACGTCCCGCAGCAGGGCAAAATCTTGCCTTTCCGTCAAAAAAATGACGATTCCCTCTGGCAGCTCGCTCTGTATGTATTGAACCAGCTCGACTCCGGCCCCCTCCTCGGGCTGGACGAGCAACACGACATCGGGTCCGATCCGGTCGATTTCTTTTTTCACTTCGCTGGAGGTCGTATAGCGTGTTTGCTCATACCCGGCCAAAAATTCCGTGAGCATTTCCTTGACCGAATCGTAATCTGCGACTACAAGAATTTTCACTTCTTTGCTCATGACTTACCCTCCGGTTTTGGGTGCTGGATTGGTTGGCGGCTGTACCGAAGTTGGCGGTTTGGCTGGCTGCTGCTGATTGGTCGGTGCTGGCTGAGTTTGCTCGGCTGGCTGAGCCGCTGGTGCCGTCACTGGCGGAGTCGCTGGTGTTGTGGCTGGCGGCGTTTGCGGCTTTGTTTCCGCAGGCTTTGGCTTTGGCGCCGTCTCCGTCTTGTTCGGCTCCGTGGTTGTAAACGGATCGGGAATCCCCAGCTCTCCTTTGCCGACATTGGCTTTCAAAATGCGCATCAGCTCGGCGTAGTGCTGCTGATGGATGAATTTGGGCACATCCTCAAACGGCAGCTCCAGCGCCACGCCCTTGAATTTGTTGTCCGACTTCGCCACCATGGCGACAGGAACGTCCTTCATAAACACTTCGGTTACAGGCTGACCCGCCTTCGTAGTCGAGATGATAATATCCACACGGTCCAGCGCCTCCAGCTCCTGGTCGAACATGATGTTTCCCGACGCGTACACGGTAATCAGCCGATTGTTTTGATCGCGGACCATATTCGCCGGCTTCAAAATATTTTTCGTAATGATGTCGCCTTTCGACAAAGGGACGACCGTTACCTGATTTTTCAGACTCATCTTGTCGACAACGTACGAACCATCCGCGTACTTTTTCGGAATTTGTCTTGTCGTCAATTGATCGGGTTGGATCAAGGCACGAGAGGGAATATCGACATTCGCCTCGTAAATCTCCACCATCTCCCCGAGCTGCGCGTTCATGTCCTTGATTTTCTTCAAAAACAGAAACCCGGCCAGAGCCGCAAGCAAAAAGGATAACGTCAGAAAAATAATTGCCCGTCGTTTCGATTCCAACATGAAAAGGTTCCCTCTCTTTTTCTGTAGCTAGAATAATGTCAAATCATGCTGTACAGCCCATTTTTCCATAATAAGTAAAAACACACACTGTTACTATCGGATTATTCCCCGAGGATCACCGCCTAGTAATAGATAACCATTACCAGCAACAGTCCGGTTCCCCCCGCGATGAATGGAGCCAGCGGGATTTCCCGATCCAAAGTCACCTTTCGCGACAGTCTTGAGGCAAGCCATACGGGAAGCATGATGACTCCGGCAAGCAGATAGGCAAGCACCATCGCGAACAATCCCGCCTGCCAGCCCAACGCTGCCCCAACCACGGCAAGCAGCTTGATGTCGCCACCTCCCAGTTGCCCATTGCTGATGACGGCCATCCCGAGCGACAGTCCGCCAAGCACGACGACCCCCAGGAGGTGCGCCAGCCAGTCTTCCGGCCGAAGAACCGCATGCGCGATGAGAAAATAGGCGATCCCAGGCAGCGTCAACCAATCGTAAATCAGTCGGTAGCGTAGGTCTGTATACACAGCCACTGCCATTACGAAAAGAATGGGAACGATGACATACAAGGTCGGCACGCGCCCTCCTCCCCCTTTCTCTTGGAGGAAAATTTCACCATCACCGACGGTCATTTAGGGAATATTGTTGCGCATTCGGGAAAATTTTTTGGGTTATTTTAGAAAAAAATTTTGCCATTTCCGCTCGAAACAGGTCCTTTTACCTTGATCCTGCTCCCTCGCTGCCCGGCGTATTTTGCCGAATCGCGCACGGACCAAAATACTTGTATGACAAAAAGAGTGGTTCAGCAGATCCGCTTCTGCCAAACCACTCTTGCCCTGCTTTTCCCTATGCGATTTGGGCACGCGAAAGGAAACCGTCATGCCGCGATGAAGCCCGGCCCGAAGGAAAACGCGCGTGTTCATCCAGTTGAATCAGCAGCCGATATGTACCGGAGTGATGCGTGGCTGAAATCTCACCATAAGCTTTACAATTCCTTTTCGGCTGATTAAAGCAACTTTTCAGAGGCTTGTGATGTCTACAATAGAGGGAGTTTTATGCATTCAAGACAACGTAAGGAAGGAGAAGTCGATGAAAGCAATCTTGGTCGATGACGAACAACTGCCTTTGCAACATCTACAGATCATGCTTGAGCAAAAAATAGGTGGCATACAGGTGATCGGGACGTTTACCAACCCGATCCAGGCGATTGAAATGACGCATAAGCTTCGCCCGGATGTCGTCTTTCTCGATATCAATATGCCGCAAATCAACGGTCTGGAAATCGGGGAGCAGCTCCAGAATGCCGATCCTTCCCCGGAAATCGTCTTTGTGACTGGCTACGACAAATATGCAGTAGACGCTTTCGAACTGTGCGCGCTGGACTACATCATGAAGCCTGTCCAACTGAAACGACTGGAGAAAACCGTCGAGCGTCTGCGGGAAAAAATCAACATCGCGCAAACAACCGAACAGCAAGCCACGCCGCTTGTCTCCATCCAATGCTTCAACCATCTCCAGTTCCACATGTCCGGCCAGGAGCCGCAGGAGATCAAATGGCGAACAAACAAAGTACGCGAACTGTTTGCCTACTTGTTTCATCACCGCAACAAAACGGTGGACAAAGATACGCTTTTGGAGCTTTTATGGCCCGATTACGATTTATCCAAAGGAATGCCTCAGCTCTACACAGCGATCTATTTGATCCGCCAAACGTTGAAGCGATCCGGCATCAAAACGGTTACGATCAACAAAGGCAACCTCGAAACGGGCTACAAGCTGACAGTGGAGTCCTCGTTGATTGACGTAGATGAATGGGAGAAGCGCCTGGCGCAGCTGGCTCCGCCTGCTCGCGACAACATCGCAGATTACGAGCAGACGCTTGCCATGTACAGCGGCGATTACTTTGGCGAGTACGACTATTTGTGGGCCGAGTACGAGCGGGAGCGTCTGCGCCGATTATGGCTCCAGCTCGCGAAAAAAATGAACCACTTCTATCAGGAAAAAGGCATGCTTGCTGAAGCGATTCAAGTAAACGAGCGCATTCAGCTTTTGCATCCTTTGGACGAGGACTGCTATTTCTCCCTGATGCAGCTCTACGACGCCATGAATGATCCCGCATCGGTCGAAGAGCAGTATGAATTGCTCGCTACGCGCTGGGAGCAAGAGCTTGATTCCGCTGTGAATGAGGATATTTCGAACTGGTTTCAAGCGTGGAAAGCAAAGCCGTATGCGTAAGGCCACGCACAAAGCGCTACTCGAAAGCCCTTCCCGGCCCATTTGTCAGGAAGGGCTTTGACATCTGCGAAAAAGACTGCATTCCACGCTCGTACTGTGAATTGTTTAAATTTTTAGTTTTTTCTCTGCATACAGCGTATTTGGAGATCAGCGTCCGCTGGTTGCTCAAATTTTGCAGCAAATATTGGATGTTAAAAGGAAGGAAATGATCGAACTTGACTTCCATAATCAGCATCGGCTGTGGAATGACGCTCACCATCGCGAGCTGGTCGTTGAACAGATCATCGAAATCAACAGTGGTCATCAGCTGCTTGTCGAAGGTCACTCGCACATTGCCTGTTTCCATCCCATACGCTTCCCGGATGTAGTCGGTAACAATCCTTGGGGCAAAAAGGGGATGCCGACTCTCCACATAAAAATCGCGGAGCAAGCTGCTCTCCGTCTCCTTGAGAAAATCGGTTTGTCCCGTCATGATGCTCGCATATTCGTCCCGCGCAATCGCAACCGCTTCCTTGCAAATGTACCCGCCAATCTTGCTCTTTCGCTCCATTTTGATTGCAGCGTCACTGTTGTTGTAGATGCGGATTCGATACTTTCTGCCGCTGGATGCGGCGTTCTTTTTATCTTCCAGAGCCATGTCCTGAATATCGTCAAAATACAGGCTGCGAATCTGATAGCCTGTTTCGTCAATCGAGTGCGGGTCTAGATACGCAATCAGCCGCAGCTTTGTTCTGATCGTCTCGTAGTCGCTCCAGTGAAGATAATACTTCAGCTCATGACGAAATACTTTGCTGCCCGCATGCCTTCCTGTCGCCCTGGTCCCTTTCATTTCAGCCCACCCTCTTTTCCAAATCAAAAACACCATGATTATTCGTCTCATCCAAACGAAAAATGGTGTCGTCAAGCTCGTCTTCATACATGAAATCTTTAGCCCAATGCATTGCGAACAGCCCATTCCACACGGTCAAGCTGAAGCGGCTTGGCGATAAAATCGCGCGCACCAGCCTGAATCGCCTTGATGACGGTATCGCGCCGCACGACAGCTGAGCATATAATGATCTTCGCATCTTTGTCCATATCCATGATTTTGTGAGAGGCGCGAATCCCATTCATACCGGGCATGGAAATGTCCATAAAGACAAGCTCTGGCCTGTACAGCCCGTATTTATGGACGGCATCTTCGCCTGAATCAGCCTCCACCGTCACTTCCAGCCCCAGGGACTCCAGTATGTTGCGAAGCATGGCTCTCGTAAAAGCGGTATCATCCACTATCTTGATGCTGCTCATTGACATGACTTCTCCAGTCTCGGCCTATGGTGCGCCTGTAGTATCAGCCATTCAAAAAAATAGGTTATTTCCCTCAAGCTAAATAGGGAAGCCCCTATTATTCAATATCTTCCATTCTACTCCTGCGATCTGAACAAAATCTGAACATGGAAAGAAGGACAAAACAATCTGTTTATGATGAAAAAATAGGGACAAGCCACTGTTTGGTAGCTTGTCCCTGTCTCCCTCAAATCTTTCACCTTCTCTTCATTCAATAAAATCTCTATATTTAATTTTCACTTCGTCTTCTAATGTTAATTCAGTTGATTTTTTTGCGAATTTATTTATTTCAGTTGAATTTTCATCCAAATTAAATTTCCCAAGATCATTATTTATTATACTATACTTTCCATATGCGTTTTTATTCAAAAACATGATATATTTTTCTCCCTTCTTCATTTCCCTATATCCATCAATAGTAACTTTCTTTGCTCCATCCATCTCTACAAGACCTACAGGCTCAATTACTGAGAAAGTATCAGAATTATCCAACTCAAAATCATTTGGTGACTTAATTATTTTTTCTACTTGTATCTCTGTATTAGTATAAAAATCCTCTAAGCTACCGTCAAAGTAGTAACTAGTTTGATGCTCACGTTCTGAAAAGTCAGCAATTGGAGTACCTATGAGAATTAGATCGGCTTTATCTAGCTCTTCAGCACTGTTATATGTAATGTAGTGTGCCTCCAATGAAATGGTTTCCACTGTTTCTTTTCCTTTTGAAAATGAACCAAAACCAGTAAGCACTATGATCACTAGGACAACTAACCACATAGTCTCTTTTGGGTATTTAATAAAATTTGCAATATCATTCCTAACACTCATCTTATTCATCTCCTTTTTATACACTTACAATTACTTTCCCCACTTGCTACGTAATTCGGACTTGTCATAGGAAGTTGGACCGATTTTTTGAATACCTTGATTCATTACAGAAGTTTCATTTCGAGTAGGATGAGCTAGCTTGAGACTATGTCCAATTTCGTGTGTTGTATTAGAGATTCTTTGTGCCTTAGTCATGCCTTCTGAGTCCATATTATTATGAAATATGTGAACCTTAGTATAGTTCCAATTTTTATCAAGGCTCGTCAGTCCTACAGCGCTATATGGATCCATTCTTCCTAACAGACCTTGAACATTACTATTTCCAACATAATATTTATCAGCATATCTGTGCTCTCCTTCAGTGAAACTAACTGCCGATGAAATGCCTTCCCAATTACTTATCGCACTATTATATACGTCCTCATAATCATAATTGTAATCATATACTGAAGAGTCGAACTCATAAATGGTCACGCCATCCCATGTTTTTCCTCCCTTCCAGTAATCAGCTAGCGCATTCTGGACCGGACTCACCAATAATACCAATGTTAGAAAGCCTAAACTTGCAAGATTTCTTTTCATTATCTAACACCTCTTTTTGATTTTTTAATCAACTTGAATTATAATACAGAAATAACAATAAATGTAATTATTTTAAAAAATTTTTCTGTTAACATATTTGATACATTTTCTTATTTTTCATGGTTAAAGACTGACTAAAAATCGGAGGTGTTTTAATGTTAAGAAAAAAACTTCTATTACTAATCGTCTTACTAATCCTTGCAGCTTGTGCTGAAAAAAAAGATAGCTTGCTCACCACGGAAGCCGTTACCCAAACCTTCGAAGCTGCGCACATGCCGCTGACCAAAACGGTAGATGGCGACTATTTTGTGTTGAATGGTGTGTCGCCGGACAAGTACACGCTGAATCGAAACTCTCTCTTTCTATACGTCTTTGCATCCGAAGAAGACGCCAAAAAAGGTCTGGAAGACTTTCATGAACAAATCCAAGCATTGAACCTTGTCATGCCGCAAATCTTTGAAGCCAAAAATGTGTTGCTGTTCTATTTGACCCCCGGGACACGGACTGACTCTTTTTCTGACAGAGATCCACAAATCTCGTCCATCGTCCACTCCCTTCTGTCCTCCATGCCTGACTAGGAAGAGTTTCTCGCTTCTTTCGCCCCCCTATCTTACGAAAAACTGACCCGATGCCGCCACCCGGCTGTTTGAACATGAGCCGGGAGCGGCACTTTTGTTGTGCAAATAGATTGACACTGATATTCATTATCAATAATGTGGAAATAGACGAGAGCCGGCAAACTACGATGGAAATGAGGCATGCAATGTGAAAATCGACGTTGATCAGTTAGCAAAGCATTTTGCGCACATTCCTTTTCAAGTGGAAGGAGTATATCGATATGCCAGAGATCCCGGTGTGCCTCACGCTGACTATACAGATTCTTATCCTGGATTCGTGTTTCCCCTTACAGGGAAGGTGCAATTCCAGTTTAATGGTACGCCTTATATTCTTTCGCCAGGAAAAGTGGTGCATGGCGGTGCAAAAATGAGTCTGGCGCAAAAAATGTTTGGCAAGACCAACTGGGAATATATTCTCGTCCAATATCGGATATGTGACGCAGAACTGGAAGCGTCCAGCTTTTCGCATCAGCATTTTGAATTAGCAACGGGACAATCCCCCCGTCTGATCGAATTAATCATGCGTCTTTGGCATGTGTACAATCAGCGTGGCGGCATTTCCATGTTTCAGACCGAGATGCTGTTTCGAGATGTACTGAATGAAGCGTTGCTATGTGTTGCGAATCGGCAAAACAGCTATGAACCACACGCATTATTCGAACGGGTAGCTCAATATATTCATGAACACTACTATCAAAGCCTTACGATAGCATCACTTGCAGAACAACATAACGTCAATCGCAATCGGCTTTCTTACGTATTCAGAAGATATGCAGGCATGGGACCGGCAGAATATTTATTGAAGTACCGCATCAACATGGCGCAAGAAATGCTAGTAACAAGTGAATTGCCCGTACAGCAAATTGCACAAACGGTTGGCATTGCCGATCCTTTTTATTTTAGTCGAGTGTTCAAAAAACAATTAGGCATTTCCCCCACTGAATATCGCGAGCAGTTCATCAATAATCCATGCTGATTTCAACAGGCATCCATTCTCTCCGAAAAATGGCTTTACTATACTAATGGCAAGCCAAAGAAAACATCATGTCGGAGGAATCGCCCATGCCAAAAATAAAAAGCCTGCTAATTTCCACTCTATTACTAGCGGGCATACTAGCAGGCTGCAATCAAGCACCTGCCGAAAATAAAAGCTCCGCTCCGGAAAGTACATCTACATCCACAGCTAAGACAGATACACCTGCTTGGCCAAGAACATTTAAAGATTCGTTAGGCAAAGAAATTGTGATCGAGAAAAAACCGGAGAAATTGGCCGCGCTATGGTACTTTTATCCGGAAATATTAGTGGCATTAGGCGAGCCACCTGCTGGTTCTACGGAAAAAGAGTTTCTCGCTTCTTTAACTTATTTAAAAGGAAAGCTGGATTCAGCCGAAGAGCTGGGAGATAAAGTATCCCCTAGTATCGAGAAAATTCTTTCCATTGGGCCTGATATTATTTTGGCAACAGAACAACATGAAAAAATGTATGATTCTCTGGAAAAAGTGGCGCCAGTCATTACGTTGAACACCAAGGACATCTACAATGATTGGCAATACGGGATTCGTACAGTAGCCAAGATTATCGGCAAAGACGACGAGGCGGAAAAAGTCATCGACAAGATGATGAACGACATTACAACCGGGCGCGAAGCCTTAAAGCCGATGGCAGGCGAGTCAGTGGCTCTCATTTTGTCTTGGGATGGAAAAACGTTCAATGTACTAGGTGAAGGAAATCCAGTCTATAAACTCGCGTTCGATAAAGAAAAGGGACTGGGGCTTACACCAGATCATAAATTTACAGGTACGAACAATGAGTTTACTGCGTTTGAAGGAATTTCAACTGTTCAAGCCGACCATATTTTCCTGATCGGCGACATTACCAAAAAGGAAGCATTGATGAATGACTTGCAACAAAGCAAGGTATGGAACAATCTGAATGCCGTGAAGAAAGGCAACGTGCATCTAATGGATACTTCCGCTATTACTGGCGGCCCATTAGCTATCCAATACGCTTTGCAAAATATCACAGATGCCTTGCGTAAATAGCAAGGTCTAAAAAACGCGAAAAATCCGAGCGAAGTCACTCTTGTGCAACATGCGAGTGACAATAGATGCTATCCCGCTCTTTGAACGGTAAGGGTAAGGTACAGTGCAGGCAAAAAAAGGAGGGATTCCTATGAATTACGAGGTTATTAATCTGAATGAGCAGCTATCTGCAATCAACGAGCTTTGGTCTCCGAAAGTCGTGGGGGAAATACATGACGTTCAATTCAAGCTCATTAAAATTGACGGAGATTTTGAATGGCATGAGCATGATGGTGTCGATAAAGTATTTATCGTGCTCGAAGGAGAGATGTTCATTGCTTTTCGCGATGGTCAGGTGAAAATTTCCAAGGGCGAGATGTTTATTGTCCCGGGGGGAGCCGCGCAAAAGCCGTTCGCCGAAAAGGAAGCCCATGTCATGTTGGTCGAGCCTAGAGGCGCAGCAAACGCTGACCATTCCGAGTCCGAGTAAGCAGCAAGCAATGAGATTTGAAGCTAGTGATTGCTAAGGTACTTTCAGCATCTTTTCAAATTCGGCTATCGGCAAGTTGTCACAAACTAACGATAGCCGAATTTGCGATGCTGCCAAGTGCCTTTTTTGCCTCTTTCATTTTGCAGGAAAAAACTTTTTATAAAAGGAAATACTGCTCCTCTTACGTTTTGAGACTGTTCCTTTTCCCCCTTCTCCCCAAAAAATCTTTAATAAGCGTTACATACCACACTAGCATTTCCATAAACGCCAGGAGGACAAACAAAGCCCATATCTCCCCTTGACCAAGGCTATGCCACAAGTTATCTATTTCCGTCCCGGAAGCACGCAGCAAGGACTGTAAAAAGAATACAATCGGTCCAATTATGGAGGACAATATGGTCAGTATGGAAAGAAGCTTGCGCTGTTTCCGAATGAGATACACAATACCGCTGACTAGCGCTATCAAAATGAATACATAATAGAAACCCCAGACCCAAGAAGGCAACGTCTCCATGGGTTCCCTCCCTCCTATCAGAAAAGCCCCAGAATTTGTTTAATCAATCTTTCTACTTGTTCAACTGATCTGCAATCGGCAACATGGCAGCAGGGACGGCAACCTTGGCTCCGCGAGACGTCGGCAATCTCCAATCCATCTCCCCCCCTCTGCATTGCTTCAAAAATTTGTAATTTCATGATAATATGAACGCTGTTTAGATGGCAAATTTTAGGGGGGATCGCTGTGAGAAAAACGCTTGTCATCTGCATGCTCATATTCTTGACAGTTGCTGTTTCTTACAACTTTGAATGGATTATAGGCGGCTATCCACAAACGAAATCAGATATACAAAGCAATGTACGAGAATATTTATTGAGTGAGAAAAACTACAACATTGCTGACATTGCGAGCATTGATGTCACGTACTCCAGAAAATTCGGAGATTACAGCGCCCAGGTCATTTTTTCGGATGAAAGAGAAACGAAATACTACTATCGAATAGATGAAAAAGTAAAGCAGAGTGGTTACAGCGGTAAAACTGATAAGCACAGAGAAAGCTAAAACCTTTGAAGCATGAAAAAAACTTGCGGAACCTATCCACCCCAGTAAAAAACAAAATGCCGAAGCTAAGCTCCGGCATTATTCATTCGCAATTTTTTGTACTCCCCTACCACGCGGCAATGCTGCTGTCTGCGCGCATGTCCGTCCCGCCGCTCAGCACGCCGTGTTCATCCCGCCAAATAATTTGACCGCGGCCAAAGTAGTTGCCGAGCTGCGCCCACTTGATTGTGTGCCCTTTGCGCTCCAATGCTTGCGCCAGGTGCTCCGGGAAATGCCGCTCCAGCTCCACCGTTTTGCCCTCCATCCACTGCCAGCGCGGGGCATCCAGCGCCGCTTGCGGATTGAGGTGGAAATCGATCGTGTTCATGACTACCTGCACATGACCTTGAGGCTGCATGAAGCCACCCATTACACCGAACGGACCGACTGCTTTTCCGTCTTTGGTCAAAAAGCCCGGAATAATCGTGTGGAACGTCCGCTTGCCCGGCTCCAGGCAATTGTCGTGGCCTGGATCGAGCGAAAAGTTGTGCCCGCGATTTTGCATGGCGATCCCGGTTCCTGGCACGACGACTCCCGAGCCGAAGCCCATGTAGTTGCTCTGGATGAACGACACCATGTTGCCTTCGCCATCGGCTGTTGCCAAATAAACCGTTCCGCTCGACTTCGGCTGCCCCGGCTCCGGCGTCAACGCCTCGTCGCCGATCAGCGCGCGGCGCTCCTCTGCGTACTCCTCGGACAGCAAGTCTTTGACCGCAACCTTCATCTTGCTTTCTTCCGTGATGTATTTCAACCCATCCGCAAACGCCAGCTTCATCGCTTCGATCTGCTTGTGATACGTCTCTGTCGTGTCTTTTGCGGCAAAATCATAGCCTTTCAAAATGTTCAGCGCCATCAGCCCGATCATTCCCTGACCGTTCGGCGGAATTTCCCACACGTCGTAACCGCGGTAGTTGACGCCTACTGGCTGTACCCATTCCGGCTCGAATGCCGCCAGGTCTTCTTTGCGCAAATAGCCGCCGCACTCGCGGGAAAAGGCGTCGATTTTGTCGGCAAGCGCGCCGCGATAGAAGCTCTCCCCGTTTGTCTCCGCGATCTCGCGCAAAGTAGCGGCATGCCCTGGCGATTTCCAGATGTCGCCCGCTTTTGGCGCCTTGCCCTCTGGCACAAAAGTGGAGAACCAGTGCGCAAATTCTTCGCCTTTGCACAGCTGCGAAAACTTTTTGTACGCTGCGTTCCAGTAATGAGCGAGCGTTGGCGAAAGCGGGTAGCCATTCTCCGCGTAATCGATGGCAGGCTGCAACACTTCCGTCAACGGCAGCTTGCCGAAGCGCTTGGACAGGGCTGCCCAGGCTGCCGGAGCACCTGGCACAGTCACTGGCGTCCAGCCGTATGTCGGCATTTCTTCCAGACCTTTTGCCTTCAGCGCCTCGATCGATATCGCTTGCGGAGCTGGCCCGCTCGCATTCAGACCGTGCAGCTCATCCTTGATCCAGACCAGCGCGAACGCATCGCCGCCGATCCCGTTGGACGTCGGCTCCACGACAGTCAGGCATGCCGCCGTCGCAATCGCTGCATCTACCGCATTGCCGCCCTTTTTCAAAATATCAAGACCTGCCTGTGCCGCCAGCGGTTGCGAGGTTGCGACCATACCGTTTCTCGCAAAGGTGGTCACACGTTTTGAAGCGTACGGGTATTCCATTGCATCGTAGTTAACCATGGTTTATGCCTCCTTGATGTAGTTATCGTTGCTTGCTCGTTAGCCGATAAAGATGTACCCATACACCATCGCTGCTACCATGACAAAAGCAGGATGCACCTTCCACGTTTCCAGCAGCAGATAAGACGCAACGGTCAAAATGCCCGTCTGTATCCAGCCGATCCCTTCGACTGCCCCCAGCAAAAACTGATACGTCATCGTTCCCAGCAAAACAGTCACGACAGGGCGAACCGATTGCGTCATCGCTTTCACCTGCGGTGCGTTGCGGAACAAGTTAATGAATTGAAGCAGCAAAATCATCGCGATGGCAGTAGGCGCAACCGTAGCGAGCAGAGCGACAGTCGCTCCCGGCACACCTGCCACCTGATAGCCGATGTAGCCTGCCAGCTTGGTCGCGATTGGACTTGGCAGCGCATTGCCTACCGCCAGCACTTCCCCGAACTCCTTTATCGACATCCAGTGGTAATGATCGACGACCTCGTTTTGAATGAGCGGGATGCTCGGCGGCCCTCCGCCGTACCCCAATATGTTAGAGATAAAAAAAGCCCAAAACAGTTGCAGATAAATCATGCCGCTCCCTCCTTGCCGTCCTGCTTCTTGCGCTTGCGGACAGACCAGGTCGAGTATGCGAACGAGACAAGCAGCGCAATGCCCACGACAATGCCCGGATGCCAGTCAAGGAAAAGCAGCGCTACGAGCGACAGACCGAGCGAGATGCTCACGCCTGTTTTGCTCGCTGCTCCCTTCCAGCCTTTTGCGAGAAACTCCCACGTCAGCACGCCTGTCATGACGGCAATCACCGGGCCGATCGCCTGAATCATGCCGTAGACGCCAGGCGCGTCCTTCCATTGATAGATCACCTGCAAAAGTCCAATCATGACGAGCACGATCGGCATGACCACGGCGATATTTGCCACCAGTGCGCCCATCCAGCCTTTTACCCGATAGCCGATGAAAGCCGCCAGCTTGGTGGCAATCGGCCCGGGCAGCGCGTTGGCGAGCGCCAAATTGTCCGAGAAATCTTCATCCGATACCCATTTATACTTTTTCACGCACTCGGTATAAAACAGGGGAACCATCGTCGGTCCTCCCCCGAAACCAAATATCCCGATGCGGAAAAAGGCGAGAAACAAATGCCAGTAAACCATGTTCGTACCTCCATCCCTTGCCTTAGCGGAGCACCTCTCCCGATTGCACCAGATGACAGGATACCAGTTGGCCCCCGCCGATGTCTGACAGACTTGGCGTTTGCGAGCGGCAAATATCTGTTGCATACGGGCAGCGCGGGTGAAACGTGCAGCCGCTTGGCGGATTCGCCGGGCTTGGCAAATCCCCCGTCAACAAAATCCGTTCGCGCTTTTGCCGCGGCTTCGCCACCGGAACAGCCGAGAGCAGCGCCCGTGTGTACGGGTGGCTCGGATTCTCGAACAGCGTCCGCTTGTCGGCGATTTCCACCACACGCCCCAAATACATCACCGCAATCCGGTCGCACAAATGTTTGACTACCGACAAGTCATGCGAGATGAACATCAACGTCAAATTAAATTCCTTTTTTAAATCCTTCAGCAAGTTCAGCACCTGCGACTGAATCGATACGTCCAGGGCAGAAACAGGCTCATCCGCGATAATCAGCTTTGGCTTGACCACGAGCGCGCGGGCAATCCCGATCCGTTGCCGTTGTCCCCCGGAAAAGTCGTGCGGGTGACGGTTCAGATGCTCTTTTCGCAAGCCGACGATTTGAATGATGTCTTCAATGATCTTTTCCCGTTCCGGCTTCGTCCCGATGTTGTGCACCATGAGCGATTCCAGCAAAATCTGCTTGATCGTCATGCGCGGGTTCAGCGAAGCGTACGGGTCCTGGAAGATCATTTGCAAATCTTTGCGCATCAGGCGCATTTCTTCTTTGGGCAGCTTCGCTAAATCTTTCCCGTCAAACCAGACTTCCCCTGCCGTCGGCTCCAAAAGGCGCAAGATCGTTCGACCCGTCGTCGATTTTCCGCAGCCCGACTCGCCTACAATCCCGAGCGTCTCTCCGGGGTAGACAGTCAAGTCGATGCCATCCACTGCCTTGACGTGTCCGACCGTTCGTTTCAAAAAGCCGCCCTTGATCGGAAAATGCTGCTGAAGTCCTTTTACTTCCAATAGAGGTGTCGTCATTGTTGCTCTCCCTCCTCTGCATACAGCCAGCAACGGCATTTTGTCCCGTTCAGTTGCAACAGTTCCGGCGGCTTTTCGTTGCAGATCGGCATTGCCCTGGAGCAGCGCGGCGCAAAACGGCAGCCAGTCGGCATCTGATGCGGCAAAGGAACTGCCCCTGGGATGGTTTCCAAATATTCGCGTTCCTCGTCCAGCTCCGGTATGGAGTTCATCAGGCCAATCGTATACGGATGCTTCGGACTTTCAAACAAAGTATCCACATCTGTTTCCTCGACGACCTGCCCAGCGTACATGACGATGACACGGTCGCACATCTCGGCTACTACGCCCAGATCGTGCGTGATCAGCATGATCGAGGTTCCCGTTTTTTCTTTCAGGTCACGCATCAAGTCGAGAATTTGCGCCTGAATCGTCACATCTAGCGCCGTCGTCGGTTCGTCGGCAATGATCAGCTTCGGATCGCAGGACATCGCCATCGCGATCATGACCCGCTGCCGCATTCCGCCCGAGAGCTGATGCGGAAATTCTCCGTATATCTCTTCTGCGCGAGGCATGCCGACTGCCTTGAGCATGGCGATTGCCCGCTCTTTTGCCTGCGCTTTTGTCACTTGTCGATGCAGCATGACGGCTTCCTCAATTTGTCTGCCTACCGTATGCAGCGGATTAAGCGAAGTCATCGGCTCCTGAAAAATCATCGCAATCTCGTTGCCGCGCACAGCCTGCATTTCTTTTTCCGACAGCCCCAGCACGTCTTTTCCGTGAAAGCGAATCGTTCCGCTCGTATTTCCGTTGGGTGGCAAAAGCCGCATGATCGACAGGCTGGTTACGCTCTTGCCACAGCCTGATTCGCCTACGACACCGAGTGTTTCACCAGCACGGATGGAGAAGTCGACGCCGTCAACTACACTGACGACACCGCTGTCCGTGCGAAACCGGGTTCTCAGTTGTTCGACTTCCAAGATGGTCGTCATCTGCTCCACTCCTTTTCCCTGCGTAGGGCTTTTGATTATTTACGTGAGCGCGGGTCCAGCACCTGCTGCAATCCATCTCCCAGCAAGTTGAAGCCCAGCACGACTAAAAAGATCGCGATGCCCGGATAAAACGTCGCGTACGGTGCGACAGACATCAACGTTTGCGCCTGGTTCAGCATGCTGCCCCACGACGGCGTCGGCGGCTGCACACCCAATCCCAGATAGGAAAGCGAAGCCTCGGCGATAATGCCTGATGCCATGGCGAGCGTCGCCTGAATCACAATCGGGTTGAGCGCATTGGGCAGGATATGGCGGAAAATGATGCGCGCATCTTTTACCCCGACCGAACGCGCCGCTTGAATATATTCCATGTTGCGCAAAGACAGAACCTGACCTCGGGTAATCCGGATGAAGGCAGGCGCAAAGCCGATGCCGATCGCAAGCATGGCGTTGCCAAAACCGGAACCAAGCACCGCCGAGATCGCGAGCGCCAAAATCAAAAACGGAAAAGCCTGCATCGCATCGACGCTCCGCATGACTACCCACTCATCCCAAAAGCCTCGGTAATATCCTGACAGCAAACCGATCGGCACGCCAATCAGCATGGCAATTCCAACAGATATCAGCGCAGCCTGGATGGAAATTCGCGCACCGTAGACGACGCGGGAGAAAATATCCCGACCGAGGTCGTCTGTCCCAAACAAATGCTCACCGTCCGGCTGCATCATCACTTTGTTGTAATCTTGTGCATTCGGGTCAAACGGAGCGATCTGTGGTGCGAAGATGGCTACCAGAATGAGCACAAGAATAATGACTGCTCCGATGACGCCAAGACCATTTCGGAGGAATTTGCGTGCGGTTTTCATCACTCACCCGCTCCTTTCCCAGCTTTGATGCGCGGATCGATCACCGCGTACAACATATCGACAGCCAGGTTGACCATGACTACCAGAACCGCAGAGACGAGAATCGCTCCCTGTACCGTCACATAGTCCCGCTTGAACACGGATTCGACGATCAGACGGCCGAAGCCGGGAATGGAAAAGATCGACTCGGTAATGACCAATCCGCCCAAAAGACCCGCGATCATCAATCCGGAAGTCGTGACCACTGGCACCATGGCGTTGCGCAGCGCATGGCCCAAAATCGTCCGTGCTTCATTCAAGCCTTTTGCTTTTGCCGTCCGAATGAAGTCCATGCTGACCACATCGAGCAAGGAAGAGCGCAGCATCCGCATCAGGACCGCAGACTCCCTCAGCCCTGTCGCCAAACAGGGAAGAATCATCGCCAGCAAATTTTGCGTCGGATTTTCCAGAAACGGAACATAGCCGGAGGCAGGCAGCCACTGGTTGTTGACCGCAAAAAAGATAATCATCATCATTGCCAGCCAAAAGCTCGGGATGCTCATTCCGCCCAGCGCGGTAAAGGTGCTCGTGTAGTCAACCCACGTCCCGCGGCGCACAGCCGCCAGAATCCCGGCCGGAAACGCAATCAGGATGGCGACGAGAAACGTTCCGATCGTCAGCTCCACTGTTGCGGGTAGCCTTTGCATTATTAGTTCAGAGACCGGCACCCGGTCCGTAATCGAGATTCCCAAATCGCCCTGCAACACTTTTCCCAGCCAGGAAAAATATTGCACTACGATCGGCTGGTCCAAACCCAGCTCTGTTCGCAGTGCCTGATAGGCTTCCGGTGTCGCTTCCTGTCCTAAAATGACCCGGGCAGGATCGCCCGGGATCATGTGGATCAAAGAAAAAGTCATAATGGACACCAGCAGGAGAATCGGGATTGTCAGCAGCAGACGCCTGACCACGAACATCATGACAATTCCTCCTTGCTCTTGCCTTTATAGTGTTTCGCTTGCCTTATTGCTTGTCCAAAGTCGCGGTACGGATCAAGCCATCCGGTACATAGTTGAAGCCCGTTACTTTTTTGTTCATGCCAATCAATACGTATTGGTGGTACAAGTACACGTACCCCGCTTCATCCTGCAACAGTTTCGCTGCTTCATCGTACAAGGCTTTGCGCTTCGCTTCGTCCATTTCCCCGCGTGCCGCTACAACCAGCTCGTCCAGCTTCGGAATGGAAATGCGGCCGTTGTTGTTGGAAGTGCCGGTTACGACGAAGTCATGCAAGTTTTGGTCAGGGTCCTGACGACCGGACCAGCCCAGTTGCAAAGCGTCAAATTCGCCTTTGTCGCCTGTTTCAATCAGCTGTCCGTACTCCAGCTTCTCCAGTGTCATGTTGATGTTGTACTGCTTGAGCATGCTTTGCAGCACCGCTCCCAGCTGCTCGTTTTCCGGAGAAGTCGCGATATACAGTTTGAAGTCAAATCCGCTTGGCTTGCCGCCTTTTGCCAGCAAGTCCTTGATTTCATCCGCATTTGGCGCTGTTGGTGTGTTCAACTGTTCGTTGTAAGCCAGATTTCCTTTGGTAAACGCTGTACGCGCGGGCGCCGCATAGCCGTTGTACAGTACCTTCACGACCGCTTCCCGCTCAATGGCGCGGTCTACAGCCTGACGCAAAAACTTGTTGTCAAACGGCGGGCGGGAGTTGTTCAAGTAAATTCCTTGGAAGCCCATTCCCGACTCGGCGATCAGTTGCAGATTCGTATCGCCTTTCACGACAGGGATTTCTTTCACAGGCGTATCATCGATGATGTCCAGCGTGCCGGAGCGCAAGTTTTGCACCTTAGCTGTGCCGTTCGTGAACACTTTGTAGTTCACTTCGTCGACTTTTACCGCGCCGTTCCAGTAGTTCTCGTTTTTCTTCAGCGTCACGTGGTCGCCTTTTACCTGTTCAACAAAAGTGAACGGCCCGGTTCCGACTGGATGGTTGAGATATTGTTCGCCATGCTCCTTGACTGCTTTCGGCGAGACGATGATGCCGGAACGGTCAGTCAACACGGAGAGGAACGGAGCAAACGGCTCTTTCAATTGAATTTTCACCGTGCTTTTATCGACAACCGACACGGATTCAACGAATTTCAGCTCCCCTTTGCGGCGGGATTTTTCTCCGCTGATGTTGCGATCGAAGTTGAATTTGACGGCATCCGCATCAAAATCCGTACCGTCGTGGAACTTCACGCCTAGCTTGAGCTTGAGTGTATAAGTCTTGCCATCCGGCGTGACTTCGTACGATTCAGCCAGCATCGGCACAATCTTGCCTTGCGCATCGATATCGAACAGCTTGTCGTAAAGACTCGCGTATACTTGGCGATCATAAAGCGATGTGGAGATGCTCGGGTCCATCGATGGCGGATCTGCCTTCAGCCCGATATTGATTACTTTTTTGCCAGCAGCAGGTGCTGTTGCTGTTTTTCCGCTATCAGCCGTTCCTGCTCCGCTTCCTCCTCCACAGCCTGTTACCAATAAAACCGTCCCCAGCACGGCACCGAGCATCGCTTTGCTCATTTTGGTCGAAAACATAAGATGACCCCTTTTCTCTTTTTTTCTGTGATAAACATGACGACTTTTTCAAGACAATCCCAGCGGCTCATTCGTCCGATGGCATTCCCCCTTCCAAGGTTCCCGCTTTGTTTTAGCGGACGAAGTTGTACTTGGATTTCAAAATTTTCAGCTCATTGATGACGTTTGTCCGCAAAATTCCCGGGACTTTGTACAGCTTTTTCATCAAAAATTCCGACAATTCTTCGTAGCTTCTTACCAAGACCTGCGTGAACAACTGATAGTCACCGGAGGTCAATACGATCAGGCGAATTTCCACCATCTCGTTCAGCGCGGCGACGACTTCGTCGAGCTTTTCCGCTTCGACCGCTACTTGAATGATCGCCTGAACATGCAGGCCTGCCTTGACTGGATTGACGATGCCAACCAGACTCAACGTTCCTTCGTCTTGCAGCTGCTGCACGCGCATGCGAATCGTTTTTTCGGTTACCCCGAGATCTTTGGCGATTTGGGTAAAAGGCAGGCGAGCATTTTCTTGCAGAGCGCGGATGATCCCATAATCTGTATCGTCAAGCTCCGGGTACAGGGAACGCCGGAATTTCTCCTCCATATAACCACTCCTTTATTCGTCTTACTTATCCATTTTTTAACCTTATAGCGGTTGTAAATTAAAAATTACAGTCGAATTACGTAACGATTGTTGTTACTATAATACGAATTACGGCACGATGCAACCCTTTATTCAGAAAATTTCTTTTTGAAAGCATTTTCATTTTTTTATTTTCCTTTATCATATTTCGCGTATTCATAAACAAAAAAACAGCCACTCCCCGTAGGAAATGGCTGAACGACCAAGCACCACCCGTTCAATATTCGATCCGCTTTTCCGATTGCTCCCAAGCCAGAAACGGACCTTGCCGATTCTCCAGCTCCATCTGGCGAAAAGGAATGCTTCTGCGCTCATGCGGCAACATGATTTGCTCATAAATGAACTGATCATCGAATCCGACACGCGCTGCGTCTTCTTTTGTGCAAGCGTAGTACACGGCCCGCGGACGCGCCCAGTAAATCGCCCCCAAGCACATCGGACACGGCTCGCAGCTCGTGTACAGCTCGCAGTCGTCCAACTGGAAAGTCCCCAGTTTCTGACACGCCTCGCGAATCGCCTGAACCTCCGCATGCGCGGTAGGATCGTTCGTCGCCGTCACTTCATTGCGGCCTCGCCCGACAATTTGCCCGTCCTTCACGACTATCGCGCCAAAAGGCCCGCCACGGCTGGCTGTTACATTGTCCAACGCCAGATTGACGGCATGCTCCATCCATGTTTCCTGTTCCATGCCTTTCCCTCCTCGCTTTGCGCTCCTTCTATATCCTATGCCAGTTTGTGTACTTGCATTAGCCAAACTCGCTCATCCTTTTTGCCGACATATTCAGTGCGCAAAAAAGGCGCCCGCTCCCGGACACCTTTTGCACACTAGCACTAGATTCGGTTCATCGACCGCTTCAAATGGAACAAGTACCGATTGCGGATGACCCAAAAGTAAATCGCCTGAACGATGACGAAGCTACACAACACGATGGCAGTCGGCTTGACGACGGAGGCGATGAGCATGATTTTGAGCAGGCTCTGCAACGAAACAAACGCCACGATGCTATGGATGATCGCAACCAGTATCGGTACGAAAAACAACAGCGCGATCTGCGTCGTGACAATTCTCGTCAACTCCGCATCCGTCAGCCCGATCTTGGCAATCGCTCCATAATGCCGCTTGTCATTTTCTAAGTCCGTGTACAGCCGGAAATACAAAAAGCTCGCTGCTGCTACGAAAAACAGAACCCCTACAAACAGCCCAATGAACAGCCCGGTGTTTGCCATCTGTTTCATCTGGTGATAGAGGGGAGCACGGGCGGCAAAGGAATGTATATCGTTCCGATGCTCGATTTCATCAATCAGCTTGAGACTGATGTCCTGCGTGTCCTTCCACCGCGGCACATCATAGGCAAAGCGCTGTTCTTCCCGCAAATTGGTCAGTTGATCGTACACCTTGTTCGGCACGACGGCCAGACGCTCAAAATCGATGCCGCTGATCAGCGGGTTCATTTTCGTATCCGTTTTGACGATCAGCTCCTGGTTGCCCACGCGCAACGTCTTTTGCTTCACAGCGTCATCAAACCACAAGAGCAGCAAAAACACTTCGTTTTCGGCCATTTTCAGCTCGCGCGAATTGGCGGCCACGGCGATGCGGTTGTAATCGGACAGCTTTACGACCCCGATTCTCTCCATATTCGGAGCCTCTGGCAGCACGCGCATGGACACCTGATATTTTTCAAAAGAAAAGCCGCCTTGCTGCAAGCTGTTTTCAATCAACTGCAAATGCGCGTCCTTGTCAGGATTGCCTGCTTTGCTCTGGTATTCAAACGCAAACGGATTCGTCTTCACGACTGTCTCCTGGATCGAACCTGCCAAGGCAGCCAACGTCCCAATCGCACAAAAGGCGACCGTCGAAACGATACAGACCAGGAAAAACATTCTCGCGTTGTCTTTCATCCGGTACGCCAGATCAGATAGCGTCAGGAGATTCGTGCGCCGCCAGTAAATCGCTCGACGCTTCTTCAAATATTCAATCAGGATCACACTCAACTGTGTAAACAGCAAGTACGTTCCTACCACTGTCAAAGCGGTCACCGGCAACACAAGCGCCACCACGTAGATGCCGTCTGCTGTCAGGGCAAGCCAATAGCTCATTCCGAGCAAGGCAACCGCTACGAGCGACAGCACGATCGACGCGCTAGGCTCCCGCTTGGGACGGCGGCTCCCCTGCAACAGTTCAAGCAGGCTGCGGCTTCTGAGCAACAGCACAGTAAACAGCGAGATCGCCGCGAACAAAATAAGAAACGCCACCACTGTCAGCCCTATCGCTTTCCAGGGCAGATAAAAGCCCAATGCCTTCACATCGAGCAGAAAGCCCGCAAACTGGAAAAACAGCTTGGCCAGCACCATCCCAAGACCGATCCCAAACGCGATGGAGACGACCCCGATCAGCATGTTTTCCATGCAGATGAGCACATTGCGCTGCATCGGAGTCATGCCGTGCATGAACAAAATCCCAAATTCCTTTTCCCGCTTTTTCAAAAACGCTCCCACGCAGTAGAAGAGGAAAAAGAACGAAAACAGAAAGATGACGTATTCCGCTACGATCATCCCGGTCGCTACTGATTCATGAATCTCCTCGCCGACAATTCCCGGATGGAAAATGAACATGGCGTAGACGAAAAAGATCATGACAGAGAACACGCTGCTCATGAAAAAAGCAGCATAGGTGCGTTTATTGCGCAAAACATTATTACACGCGAATTGTCGAAAGGTCATAGGTGTTCCCTCCCAAAAACGATAGCGCGTCAATAATCTTTTGGAAAAACGCCTGACGGTTCTCTCCCCGGTACATTTCGTTATGCAACTGCCCGTCTTTGATAAAAATGACCCGATGACAGTAGCTGGCTGCCAGGGCATCGTGCGTCACCATCATCATCGTCGTATTGTCCGCTTTATTGATCGCTTCCAAAGTCTCCATGACATTTCGCGAAGACTTGGAATCGAGGTTTCCCGTAGGCTCGTCGGCCAAAAGCAGCGAAGGGGAATGGATGATAGCGCGAGCGATGGCGGTCTTTTGACGCTGCCCGCCGGATACCTCGTATGTGCGCTTATCCAAAATGTCCAAAATTCCCAGCTTCGTAGCCACATTTTGCAGCTTTTCTTCCATCGTCTGAACTTTGACGTTTTCCAGCGTAAGCGGCAAAACGATATTTTCACCAATCGTCAGGGTATCGAGCAAATTGAAATCCTGGAACACAAAGCCCAACTCGCGGCGACGGAAGAGCGCCAGCTTGTCTTTTTTCAACAAGTGCGGATTCGTTCCATTCAAGAGAACAGCCCCCGATGTAGGAGAGTCAATCGTGGAGATCATATTTAAAAGCGTCGTTTTCCCGCTGCCGGATGGACCCATGATACCGACAAATTCTCCTTTGCGAATCGAAAAATCGATATCGGTCAACGCGCGGTATGTCACTTTGCCTCCGTATATTTTACTCAGACTGTTCACCGCAAGCATTTCCATGCGTCTTTCCCCTTTCCTCTGACATCCCACTTTTCACTATACGAGGGCGCACGTTTTTCAACTATCGATTTAACTTTCATCATCCTTACGTTCTTGTAAGGTTGGCACCACCGCAGACAGGACAAGGCGGACTGTCGTGCCCTCGCCCACTTCGGAGTCCATTTCCACGCCATGATGCAGCCGTCCGCAAATTTCCTTGACCAAGTACAGGCCCATCCCGGTCGATTCAGGATACTTGCGGCCATTTTCCCCGGTAAAATACGGTTTGAACACCCGTCTGATATCCTCGGCTGGTATGCCAATTCCGTAGTCTTGCACTTCCAGGATGACATGCTGCCCGCGTTCGTACGCCCGGATCGTCACCTTGTTGCTTTTCCCCGCCGAATAGCGAACCGCGTTGGTCAAAAGCTGGTTCAACACAAACGAAAGCCATTTGTCGTCGGATTCCACTCGCCAGTTCTCTTCTATTTTCAGCTCCGGATACACTTGATTGCGGATAAACAAACGCTTGTTTTCCGCCAGCACGTTTTGCGTCAATGTGCGAATCGCCACAGGCTCGATCAAAAAGTCCTGTTCAAAGCGGTCCAGCCGCGCTATGTACAGCACTGTTTCCAAGCCGCGCTTGATCCGGTCGATTTCTTCACGCACGCTCTCCGATTTCGGATCATCTTCATTTTGCAGCAGCAAATGGATGACGGAGATCGGCGTTTTCATCTGGTGCACCCATTGCTGGATAAACGTCGTGTAATCGCGCTGCTTGTTCTCGTACGCGTGCAGCTGCTCCTTGTACAGCCGATACTGCTCCAGGCTTTTCTCGTCCAAGGCGCGGCAAAGCGCTGCGTTTCCGTACGTCTGCGTCAGCTCCTCCAACGTTTCTACCGGCTTGCTCAAGCGCTGGTAAATCAACCGATGGGTCAAATAACGCACGACCAGAAAAGCTCCGGCAAAAAACACGGACAAAAACATCACGTAAATAACCAAGGATTCGTTCCAGTAGCCGTCCATGGCGAAAATCAAAATCAGCAAAAACAGCTGAACGAGAAAAAAGGCGGCAAAGGCCCATTGATCCCTGAGGAACAGCTTCATTGCCCATCCTCCCAGGTCGCTCGCAGACGATAGCCCGAACCGCGCACAGTCTCGACGGCTCCTTCCAGCCCGATGTCTTTCAGCTTTCCGCGCACACGCGTGATGTACACGTTCAACGTGTTTTCATCGACGAATTGCTCGTCCCACAGCTTTTCCAACAAGCGCTCCCTGCTCACGACGCGCGGGTATTGATTCATCAACGCTTCCAGCAGCAGCGCCTCTTTTTTGCTCAGCTCGATCTTCGTATCGTTCATCGAAAGCTCCATCCGCTCCAAAAACAGCTTCAGTCCCGCAACCTCTACCGTGCGTTCCCCTTCCTGCGGCGCGTATTGTCCGTATGCGCGGCGCAGCTGGCTGCGAATTTTCGCCAGCACCACATCGTAGTCGAACGGCTTGGTAATGTAGTCGTCTGCGCCATTTTCCAGCGCCATGACCTGATCCATCTTGCTCTCCCGCGCGGAAATAAACAAAATCGGGCAGTTGGACTCCTGCCGCATCTGTCTGCACCAGTAAAAGCCGTCAAACTTGGGCAAGTTCACATCCAGCAGTACCAGATCGGGCCGCCTGTCTATGAACACATCCATGACGCGGTCAAAATGCTCGACGTTGACCGTTTGAAATCCGTATTTTTCCAGCTGTTCTTGCAAAAGCTGGTTGATCTTCGGGTCGTCTTCCACAATCATGATTGTCGACATCAGCTTATACTCCTCTCATCGCGAATCTCCTAATTCTTCCTCTCTCTACTATACCACTAGAAAACTCGGCAACGCCAACTGCGCCAAGCTGTCCGAATCACGCCACGCCCGTTTTCGCCCAACAAAAAAAGGCGGTATTGTCATCCGCCTTCAAGCTTTTGCATCCATCATTTGCTGAAGTTTTTTGATCCCGCGAAAATGCAGGATTTTGACTGAAGCCTCTGTCTTGCCCAAAATCTCGGCAATCTCGTTCATGCGCAAATCAGCGAGATAGCGCAAAGAAATCACGTTGCGTTGATCTGTCGTCAAGGTGTGTACCTTTTGCCACAGTCCCTCCGTCGTTTCTTGCGTCAGCAGGCACTCCTCCGGCAGCTTGTCAGTCGCGGCCATTGTGCTGAAAGTGTCCTGATCAACCGGGCATTCCCGTTTTTTGCGCATGTGGTCAATCAGGGCATTATGCGCGATGCGGAAAATCCATGCCCCAAAAGGATGGCGGCCATCGTATTGATCCAGCTTCGAGTATACTTTGATGAACACAGTCGTTGTCAGGTCTTCCACGTCCCAGATGTTCTTTACGCGGTAGCGGAAATAGCGGTATATTTTGGCGGAATAATCTTCGTAAATTTGTCTTTGGTTTGGTTTCGCATAAATGAGTGCAGTAGTCATAATCGATCTCCCATTTCGTGATCCGTATGAGTTGATCTCATTGTAAAACGGATCAGAGGCAGGAACCATCGAGTTATATTTCAAGAAGCTTACACTTTTGTAAGGTACTTATAGCTTGCTTGTAAGCTCTCGCACTTATAGGTACGAGAGCCCCACTCGTTTGGTTACAGCCTGAGCCAACTTGCAAAATAATTTTCGGTAACAGGGAAGTAAGCTTTGGCGAAACGGACGAACTCCACTCTGTCCCACACTCGCTTTTTTCCGCTCAGCGTTTTACATCAAAATATATTGAAAAATCCTCCTCATACATGATTTCCACGTAAAAAGGGATGTTCTTCCGCAAAAAAAACGCCCCCGAATCACTCGGGAGCGTTCCTTACAAGCATATTCAAACCTTACAGCAAGCCAAGACGCTGGAAAATCGTATCCACATGCTTCAAATGGTAGCGATAGTCGAAGCATTCATCCAGCTCTTCTTTGGTCAGTGTGGAGCTGACCGTTGCGTCTTCTTCCACGATGGCGCGGAAAGAGCGCTGTTCTTCCCAGGCTTGCATCGCGCGCGGCTGCACCGTATCGTACGCTTGCTCGCGGCTCATGCCTTTTTCGATCAGCTTGAGCATGACTTGCTGGGAGTAGATCAATCCGAATGTGCGATCCATGTTGCGCTTCATGTTCTCCGGGAATACCGTCAAGTTTTTCACGATGTTCATGAAACGGCGCAGCATGTAGTTCAGCGCTTGGGTCGCGTCTGGCAAAATCACGCGCTCTGCGGAAGAGTGGGAAATATCCCGCTCATGCCAGAGCGACACGTTTTCGTAAGAAGTGAGCATGTGACCGCGGATGACGCGCGCAAGACCGCAAATGTTTTCGCTGCCGATCGGGTTGCGCTTGTGCGGCATGGCGGAAGAGCCTTTTTGACCTTTGGCAAACGCTTCTTCCACTTCGCGCATTTCGCTCTTTTGCAGACCGCGGATCTCTGTTGCGAACTTCTCCAGCGAAGTTGCGATCAGAGCCAATGTCGCCATATATTCGGCATGACGGTCGCGCTGCAATGTTTGGGTAGAAATCGGAGCCGGAGACAGACCAAGCTTTTCGCATACGTATGCTTCCACGAACGGGTCGATGTTCGCATACGTGCCTACTGCACCGGAAATTTTGCCGTACGCCACTTCTTTTCTCGCCGCCTGGAAACGCGCCAGGTTGCGCTTCATTTCTTCATGCCACAGCGCCAGCTTCAAGCCGAAAGTGGTAGGCTCGGCGTGCACGCCATGCGTTCTGCCCATGCAAACCGTGTCTTTGTGCTCGCGAGCTTTGTCAGCCAAAATCGCAATGAAGTCTTCGATATCTTTTTCCAAAATTTCGTTCGCCTGACGCAGCAAGTAGGACAACGCAGTATCCACCACGTCAGTAGAGGTCAAGCCGTAGTGTACCCACTTCTTCTCTTCGCCCAATGTTTCCGAAACCGCACGGGTAAACGCCACTACGTCATGGCGTGTCTCTTCCTCGATCTCATAGATGCGGTTAATGTCAAAGCTGGCCTTGTCCCACAGCTTTTTCACGTCCTCTTCCGGGATGATTCCCAGCTTGGACCAAGCTTCACATGCGAGAATTTCTACTTCCAGCCAAGCCTTGAACTTGTTTTCTTCCGTCCAAATGGCACGCATTTCCGGGCGAGAATAACGTTCGATCATGATTATACCTCCGATGGATTCGTCCAGATTTTCAACTCATCAATGTGGGTGAGCGCTTCTTCCACAGTGGGGGCGAGCACGTTGATATGCCCCATTTTCCGCTTCGCCTTGCTCTCGGCTTTTCCGTACAGATGCAGCTTGGCCGTGCGCGGCAGCTTGTCGATTTGATCGATGACAGGCTGAAGATGCTCTCCCAAAATATTAACCATCACGACGGGAGAGAGCAACTCTGTCGAGCCTAACGGCAAGTTGCAAACAGCCCGGACGTGTTGTTCAAATTGCGAAGTCACACAAGCATCCATCGTGTAATGGCCGGAATTGTGCGGACGTGGCGCCAGTTCATTGACGTACAGTTGCCCGTCTGTGGTCAAAAACATTTCCACAGCGATCAGCCCGACTACATCAAGCTTCTCGACAATCGTGCGGGCGATTTCTTCTGCGCGTGCTTTTACTTCCGGTACGACACGCGCCGGCACGATGCTCAGGTGCAAGATGTTTTCCTGGTGAATATTTTCCGACGTCGGGAATACAGCCAACTCTCCGTCTGGATTTCGCGCTGCAATGACCGACAGCTCCATCTGAAAAGGCACGAACTGTTCCACGATCAGCTCTGTTCCTGCCTTGGAGAGCGTCTCGTACGCCTCCGCAAGCTCGTCCTCGCTACGCAAGACCCACTGGCCTTTGCCGTCATAGCCCCCGGTCGCTGTCTTCATGACCGCAGGCAACCCCAGTTCGGCTACGGCTCCCTGCAAATCTTGCAAACTGCCGACTACGCGAAAAGGTGCGACCGGAATGCCGATTTCGCGAATCGCCGTCTTTTCGGAAATCCGGTTTTGTGTGATGCGCAAAAGGCGGCTGCCCTGCGGCACGTACGCATGGCTTTCCAACACCTCTGCTACCTGTGCATCCACATTTTCAAATTCGTAGGAAATCACGTCGCTGACAGAAGCAAGCTGCATCGCCGCTTCCACGTCATCGTAGCTGGCGACAATTTGCCGATCCGCCGTTTGTCCGCACGGAGCGTCGACGGTCGGGTCCATCGTCACAAAGCGATAACCCATAGCTCGTCCAGCGAGAGCGATCATTCGGCCGAGCTGTCCGCCGCCGAGTATTCCGAGAGTCGATCCTGGTTTGATTTGCTTGCTCTGTTTGGTCGTCATTCCAGTTCGCCAGCCTCCAACACTTTATTGCGCACTTCATCACGTCTTGCCACAAAGCGCTCTTGCACCTCAGGGTATTTGATCCCCAAAATCTGCGCAGCGAGCAGCCCTGCATTGATCGCGCCCGCTTTGCCGATTGCGACTGTGGCGACTGGTACGCCGCCTGGCATTTGCACGATGGACAAAAGCGAATCCAGTCCGTTCAGATTGGAAGACTTCACAGGTACTCCGATTACTGGCAGTTCAGTCTTGGCAGCCACCATGCCTGGCAAATGGGCTGCGCCACCCGCTCCTGCGATGATAACTTCCAGCCCGCGGCTTTTTGCACTCTCGGCATACGAAAACATCAAGTCAGGCGTTCTGTGTGCAGAGACGACCTTCTTTTCGTACGGAACCTGCAATTCATCGAGAATTGCGCATGCTTCCTTCATCGTTTCCCAGTCTGACGTACTGCCCATAATGACGCCTACCAACGGCTGTAGCATGAACCATTCGCCCCCTACGTTTTGTATCATCAGAAGAAAACCCAACCGACTAACGGCTTTTTGCGCCGTACTCATCGCCTGGGCTATTCGTACTCGTTTGCTATCAACATACACAGTGTAGCAGGGAGAAAGTTTGCCTGTCAACCACGCTTCCGAACATTTTAAATTAGGTTTGATTCCATCATTCGTGTTTAACCTTTTCCAACCAGCCGTTCGCTGCTTCCGCAAGCTCCAGCTTGAGATGAAGCCAGTAATCAAAAAACGGTGTGGCATCCGCTCCGCTTGCCGCCGATACCAGTTCCTTGATCGCTGCTCCATTCGCAAGCCCGTACTGGTGCTCACTCACGTACTGGCGCAATAACTGATTCAGCCGTTCGGCTCCCCAAGCATCCCGCAAAGTCCACCACATGACGCCTGAGCGTCCGTAGACCAGCTCATTGTAGCTTTTCCAGTCCGGGAAGGCCGTCACACTCGTCTCGGCGTCAATTCCTTGCTTCGCATACGCTTCCGCCGCTCGCGACTGGCCTTGCCTCATCCGCATGTACGCCTGCGCGCGCTTGGCATCCTTTTCCTGCAAAAACGCCATCGTGGCGTAGTCGGTCAAGCTTTCATCGAGCCACGCCTCCCGCACTTCATCGTTGCCGACGATGCCGTAAAACCATTGATGGGCGGTTTCGTGCGCAACCACAGCCGCTCCCATGCTATTCGCTGTGTTGAAAAATTCCTCTTCAATAAAGACGAGACTCGGATACTCCATTCCCCCGAAAAAGCCGCCCGTCTTGACGACATCGTATTCCTTGTAGGGGTACGTGCCAAACTGTTTTCCATAGTAGTCGAGCGATTCCATCGCCGTCTGGTGCAAGCTGTTCACGACTGCCGCATCATCGCCTTGCTGCGACCAGGTCCGAACGACAGTTTCCCCCACCTTGCCGGACATCGCCTGATACGTGTCATCCATCACGACCATGGCAAAATCACGAACGTTCCAGGCATCCAGCTCGTATATACTTTGGCGCTGCGGCCTTGTTTGCGTGACGACAGCGACACTTTCCAGCCCCGTCGTAGCAAGCTGATACCCTTCCGGCAAATGAACGCGCAGATGATAGTTCGCCACCTCGCTGTAAAACGGGTCGCCGATCGCTGTGTACGGATCGAGTCGCCAGCCGCCGCTGTCCTTGACGGCGAGAATCGGCAGCCAATTGCCGAGCCACATGGCATGATCGTGGTAAGACAGCCGCCCGTTGTTATACGGCACTTGCAGGCGGAAGCTCATCTCCACAACCGTTTCGGCTTTTGCCTTGTTCGGCGGAAGCTGTGGGAGCGGCACGCGCAAAAGCGTGTTCGTTTTTCCTTCATAGCGAACATCAGCTTGGCGTCCGTTTACTTTGACAGCCGAGATCGCAATGCCGCCCGGCTCTCTTTGTTTGCCCAGCACTTGCTCCCAGTTTTCTGAGCGAAGATCCGCCTCTGTAGCGAAAGCATTCGGATACAGATGGAAAAAGGCTTTGTCATCCTGTGGTACAAAGCGAGTCGTCAACGTTCCTTTTACGACTCGCTCGTTCATATCCAGCCACACCTCTGCGCTGTACGTGACAGCTGCCGGCTTCTGCTCCGGGTTGGCGATCACTGTCACATCTGCCCCGGCTTGTCCCGCCCACGGGCTGCTCCACAAGCACACTGCCAGAGCAATCCCTACTACCATGCCGACCACCCAATGCTTGCGCCACATGGCACTCCCCTGCCTTCGCTTACTTTTGCTGCTTTTCGCGTTGTCGTTCCAGCCAGGCCGCTGCCTGTTCCTGCTGGGACATGTCCAGATTCATCCAATAGTCCAAAAATGCGCTCGCGTCCTCGCCAGCCGCTTTTGTCAAAAACGCCTTCCATTGCTCGCCGCTGACAAGCTGGTAACGGTAAGTCGCCACATACTGTCTCAAAACATCATACAGCCGCTCTTCTCCCCAAGCTCCCCGCAACAGCCACAGCATGGAGGTTGTCCTGGAGTAAACGAGATCGCTATAGTATTGATTGGCAGGAAACTCGGTGAGAGCCTGCCACGGCCGCTGATGTTCTTTTACGTAAAGCGGAACAAACGTCCCGTTGGCAAGCCGCCTGCGCACGCGCTCAGCACCGTGTAGCGGATACTGTTCCGTCAGGAAGGCGATCGTTGCATATTCAGTAAAGCCTTCGTCCAGCCACGCCTCGCGAAGCTGATCGTTGCCGACCAATCCGTAAAACCATTGGTGGGCCGTCTCATGCACCACCGTATCAATCGCGTACTCTGCATTCGCCAGAAAATGCCGCCCGTCCAGAAACACCAAAGCCGGGTACTCCATCCCGTTGATCGCCCCGCCTGTCCGAATCACATCGTACTCCGTGTACGGATATGCCCCCAAGTTTTGATGAAAATACGCCAGTGACGAAACAGCCGCCTGATGGTTTTGCTTGGCTTGCTGCACGTCATCCCCTTGGCGCCACCAAGTGCGAACTACTGTATCTCCTGCTTTGCTCTCTGTGCTCTGGTAGCTCGCATCCATGACAACAAGGGCAAAATCGCGCACATCTTTTACGCGCAGCCGTGCCGTTTTTTCTCCTTTTGACGGCGCAATCACCTCTGCTGCTTTATCGGGTGCCGTGCTCGCCCACTGATAGCCCGCTGGAAAAGTGACGTTGACCTCGTAATCTGCGACCTCGCTGTAAAAGGGATCGCCTACAGGCTCGTACGCATCGAGACGCCACCCGCCCTGATCGTACACGGCGAGAATCGGCAGCCAGTTGCCCAGCCAGATCGCGTGCTCATCGTATGACATCCTCCCGTCGTTGTGAGGAAGCTTCATCGCAAAATTCAGCTCGATTTTGTGCGGGCCTGTCTCGCTTATCGGTTTTCCTTCTGCTGCAAGCGGTATCTCCAAAATATGCCCAGTCTTTTTGCCCGCAACCGCTTTTCCGTCGACTGTGAGCTTGTTACTATCATACGTGCCAAGTCCAGGTTCCTTGCCTAAAAGTTCCTCCCATAGCATTCCATCTTGTCGTTTCGTAAATACGTCCGGATAAAGATGAAGGTAGGCATGTTTCGGGTCTTTCGGCCAAAAGGTGATGGCTATGCTTCCGCTCACTTCTTTTTTCACTGGATCAATGTGGACATTCGCCTGATACAACGGCTTTTGCAAAAGCGGCTCCTCGCTTGCCTTAGCTGGCCATCCCAAGTTCATCACCAAGCAACTGCATCCTAGCCAAAAGGCCCATTTCCGCATGCCTTCGCCCCCTTTTTTCTTTATCGTAACGAAAGTGGCAAAAAAAGGCTATCTCCTTTACAGTCTGCTGGACAACCAGCTTGAAACAGAATCGAGTGCTACTGCCTCTTCACTGCCCTGCCGCATGTCCCGCACGATCACCTGTCCGCTGTTCACTTCATTTTCGCCGTAAATCAGCGCGTAGGCTATCCCTTCCTTGTTTGCGTAGTCCAGCGCTTTCTTCAGCTTCCTGCCCGCAAGCTCCAGCTCGACCCGGAGACCGCTCGCACGCAGGCGATTCGCCAGCCCAAGGCCAAGCGTCTCGGTGCCGAGCGGGATGACCAAAACGTCAGCGGCTGCCCGCTCGCTTGCCTCCCGCATGGAGAGCGCCGCCAGAATCACATCAAGCCCAAACGAGATGCCCACTGCCGGATATGTTCGCCCATCGCCTAAAAACCGCCCAATAATCTCATCGAACCTGCCGCCACTGCCGATGCTTGAGGCAATGCTTCGATCCTGCAAAAAAATCTCGTAAACTGTGCCCGTGTAAATCCCCAAGCCGCGGGCCAAAAACGGCGAAAAGCGCACCTCGCCAGAGACGCCTGCTCCTTGCAAGTAGTCAAACAGCTCTTGCAGCTCCTGTACGCCCTGCCGGAAAGTATCAGAGGAAAACTGCTTCGCCAAAGCGTCCAAAGTCAGCGCCCCCTTTTGCAAAAAAGCTGTGATCGCTGCAACAAGCGGCTCCTCCACCTGGCGCTCCCGCAAATCGTCGCGTACCCCTTCCACGCCGATTTTCTCCAGCTTGTCGAGCGACAGCATCACATCTCCCGCCCTTTCTGCCGGTACCCCCAGCTCCTGCAACACGCCCGACAACAGCTTGCGATTGTTTACCTCGATGTACACGTCCAACCCAAGCTTGGCGAATGCCGCAAACGCCATGCTGATCAACTCTGCCTCGGCAAGCATCGAGGACGTACCGACGATATCGACGTCGCACTGGATAAACTCCCGCAGCCGTCCAGTCTTCACCGGACCGTCGCGAAACACTTTGCCGATCTCATAGCGCTTGAAGGGCAATCTCATCTCCGGGTTCATCCCGACGACTTTTGCCAAAGGAACCGTCAAATCGTAGCGCAAGGCGAGTTCCCGCTCCCCTTGGTCACTCAGCCGATAAACTTCTTTCAAAATCTCGTCCCCGCCGCCGTATTTGGATGCGAGCAGCTCATAGTATTGCAATGTCGGAGTCTCCAGCGGCTTGCAGCCGTACGCCTCGAACACCGCCTCCAGCGTGCGCCGTATCCAGTTGCGCTGCGCCTGCTCTTTTGGCAAAAAGTCTTTTGTTCCTTTCACGCTTTTCAAAACGCTGTTTTCCATGTCCCTCATCCTTTCTGTTTTCGAACCAACAAAAATAGCCATGCGAGGCAACTTCATGCCCGCATGGCTACAAAAAAATCACCACCGCAGGCACAAAGCACAAGAAGCGCTTGCACCTGCGGAAACATTTCCGAAGATACAAACGCTCTAGCCGTGGTGATGCTGTTGAAGGAACGATATTTGGCTAAACATGACAGAGGTCCCTCCACATCAAAAGATTTTTCCTATCATAGCGCAAAAAAAGCTCCCCGTCCAGTAGACGAGAAGCCATTTTCCAAAATATCCTATTCGCGCAACCAGATGAAGTAGGCCAGGAACACGAAGAACAGAACATACATCGCCGGATGCACTTCACGCCCTTTGCCTTTCAGCAACTTCATCACTGGATAAACGATGAAGCCAGTCGCAATCCCTGTTGCGATACTGTAAGTGAGCGGCATCAACAAGATCGTCAGGAACGCCGGGAACGCTTCGTCCAGATCGTTCCAAGCCACATGGGCGATATGCGAAGCCATCAGCACACCGACGATAATCAGCGCCGGGGCGGTAACAGCCGGGGTCACAATCGCGAGCAGCGGCGAGAAGAACAGAGCCAGCAAGAACAGCACGCCTGTAACGATAGCAGTAAAACCGGAACGGCCGCCTGCTGCTACCCCTGCCGTGGACTCGACATAAGCAGTAGTCGTCGAAGTACCGAGTACCGCACCCGCCATACCGGCAATCGCATCAGAAGCGAGCGCTTTGCCAGGACGCGGCAAGTTTCCGTCTTCTTTCAACAATCCAGCTTGGCTGGCTACGCCGAGCAAAGTACCTGTTGCATCGAAGAAGTCAACGAACAAGAACGTAAGAACAACGATCAGCATGTTCACTGTAAACAAAGCAGATGGATCACCGAGGTATTGGAACGCCGCACCGAATGTCGGCGCCAGGCTCGGCGGTGCAGATACAACCTGCTCTGGCAGGCTGACCAGACCGAAGATCATCCCGACTACAGCTGTGACCACCATCCCGATGAAAATACCGGAGTTCACTTTTCGCGAAAGCAGAACGACCGTAACAATCAGACCGAAGATTGCCAGCAAGGCATTTTTCGCAGCCAATACGTCTTCTGGCTTCATTCCTTCATGGTAAAAGGTCAGATGACCCAAAGCGACAAACGTCGCATCATTTGCAACCACAATGCCTGCGTTTTTCAAACCGATAAATGCGATAAACAGCCCAATCCCCGCAGAAACCGCATATTTCAACCCTTTTGGAATCGCTTTGATGATTGCTTCCCGAACGCCAGTCAAGGACAGAATCAAAAAGATCGTACAAGAGACAAATACCCCAGCCAATGCTTGTTGCCAAGGAATGTGCATCGTCAACACGACGGTGTAAGTAAAGAACGCATTCAGTCCCATCCCTGGTGCTTGCCCGATCGGCAAACGTCCAAGAATCCCCATGAGCAGCGTTCCGATCGCTGCTGCCAGAGCTGTCGCCGTGAATACAGCGCCGAACTCAGGGTAGTTTGCTTTCAGATCCGGCGGCAAGTCTGCACCGCTGAGAATGAACGGATTGACAGCCAGAATATACGCCATGGCCAAAAAAGTAGTGATGCCCGCGATTGTTTCGCGGCGGTAATTGGTGCCCAGTTTGTCAAACTCAAAGTACTTCCGCACCGTAAGTCCCCCCATGCTTATGGTAGTGGCAATGAAAAAAGGCCCGGACGCTATTAGTATGCGCCTGGCCTCTTCACAAAACACTCCGGGAACAATTTCAAAAATAATAACAAACTCGCATCCCGTCGACATTTTGTTCGTAGCCAGGTCGTTAATGGCGACCCCGTAGAAACTCTTGAGCCATATTCTCAAGAATATACGAACCTTCCTATATTACCTGTTCACATTGAGAAGTGTATCAGGTGACATATCGAATGTCAACGAAAATACGAACGTTCATTTTTGAAATAAGGTGAACATCCGGATTTATTTTATTCCCACTCAATCGTTGCTGGTGGTTTGGAAGTGACATCGTACACGATGCGGTTTACGTTGTCGACTTCATTGACGATCCGCGTGGAGATTTTCTCCAGAACATCCCACGGAATGCGTGCCCAGTCAGCTGTCATGCCGTCGATGGAAGTAACGGCACGAATGCCTACTGTGTAGGAATAGGTGCGTACATCGCCCATTACGCCCACTGTCGTCATGTTCGGCAGAGCTGTGAAGTATTGCCAAATGTCCCGATCCAAACCTGCTTTGGCAATCTCTTCGCGAAGAATCGCGTCGGATTCACGAACGATCTCCAGTTTTTCCTCTGTCACTTCGCCCAAAACGCGAATGCCGAGTCCCGGACCTGGGAACGGTTGACGCCAAACGATTTCATCCGGCAAGCCAAGCTCTGTACCCAATTTGCGAACCTCGTCCTTGAACAATGTTTTCAAAGGCTCGATCAGTTCGAACTTCATGTCTTCCGGCAAGCCGCCCACGTTGTGGTGGGACTTGATCGTTTGCGCTGTCGCCGTTCCGCTTTCCACGATGTCCGTGTACAGTGTACCTTGCGCCAGGAAGTCCATGTCTGTCAGTTTGCCTGCTTCTTCATCGAATACGTAAATGAACTCGTTGCCGATGATTTTGCGCTTTTGCTCAGGGTCAGAAACGCCTTTCAGCTTGCTCAGGAAACGCTCGCGAGCGTCAATTTTGATCACTTTCATGGAGAATTTCTCACCGAATGTCTCCATGACGCTTTCGGCTTCCCCTTTGCGCAGAAGGCCGTGGTCTACGAACATGCAAGTCAATTGATCGCCAATCGCTCTGTGGATCAACGCTGCTACGACGGAAGAGTCAACGCCGCCGCTCAAGGCACACAGAACTTGCTTGTTGCCTACGGTTTCACGAATGCGAACCAGCTCGTCCTCGATGAAAGTCGTCATGCTCCAGGTAGGCTCGCAACCGCACACGTTAAACAGGAAGTTGCCGATGAACTCGCTTCCTTTTACGGTGTGACGAACTTCTGGGTGGAATTGCACGCCGTACAGCTTGCGCTCAGGGTTGCTGATCGCCGCTACCGGGCAGCTGTCGCTCACAGCATCTACGCTAAAACCAGTCGGAAGCTCTACTACTTTATCGGTGTGGCTCATCCAGACGATTTCATTCGCATCCCATTTTTCGTACAGGCTGTGGGCATTTTGCAAACGCAGCTCCGCTTTTCCGTACTCGCGTTTGCCAGCTCGCTCTACTTTTCCTTCCAGCATGTGGCTCATCAGCTGCATGCCGTAGCAAATACCCAGGATTGGCAAGCCCAGATCAAAAATCGCCGGATCTACTTTAGGCGCTCCCTCTTCGTACACGCTCGCAGGTCCGCCGGAGAAAATAATCCCTTTTGGTTGCATTGCCTTGATTTTTTCTACAGGCGTATTGAACGGCATCAGCTCGCTGTAGACACCGAGATCGCGAACGCGTCGCGCGATCAATTGATTGTACTGGCCTCCGAAATCGAGTACGACGACCATTTCCAATGACTTGTCCATCATATCCCCCTTCTCCTGTTACGCACAGGACGTGAGTGTCGGCTGCAATTTTGCCGACCTCCTCGCTTGATGCATGGTCAAACAGTTTCCGCTTCCCCCGGTTCTGCATCATGCCCACTCGTCTACAAGCCGAATTGTCGCATATTTGCAAAAAAACCGGGACGGTGACTCCGATCTTTCATACGGAGGCAGCGTCCCAGCTTGTGTACACATGTGTGGTTGCATGTACAGAAATCCGAAGTGCTCTCCTCGTAGTCGCCGAATTTACGGTTCAGCGGTAGAAACTTTCAGGCCGTATTCCTGATCATTATACGAGACTCATTGATCGTCATTCTAGCAGATGGGACGGCTTTGTTCAAGGCTTCAGTTGACGGATCAATCTCTCGATCAGCTGCTCTGCCACGGAACGTGCCTTTTGTTCCAATTCCTTGTAGCCGTAAACGGTTCGCTCGTACATTTCCGTCAAGTAACGCAAGTCTTGCCGCTTGTCGGCTGGAATCGTGATTCTGCCTACATACTCCCGGAGAGTCTCACCCGATTGCCGGCGTGAGTAGACACTTTCCATCACGCGAAGCAACCAGTTGAAACGATCCTGGTACTTGTTTCCTTTATGTTGATCAATCTGTCTTCGGAGCCACCATAGTTGAATGTCTTTTCTTCTCCTCCAAGCCATGAAGCCCGCAACGGCTGCCACAACCACCAGCCCCGCATTGACTTGCCACGGAATCGAAAAGCTTTTCCCAGGGACGGCATCTCCCTCTTCCAGCTCATTGAAGCGCCCGTCTCCTCTGTCTGGCGAAGTCTGGTTGCCCAGATCCGGCACAGGGATCGGCAATTGCGGTTGGGAGGTTTGCAAATCGTAGTTGAATCGCACTGGCGAGATAAAGGTACTGGTCGCTTCAAAAGGAATCCACCCGTGACCCGGGAAGTACACCTCTACCCACGAGTGGGCATCTTTGTTGCGAATTTCCATGATGTCGCGGTTTTGATCGTCGCTGCCTACTCTCTCCCCCGGAGCGAAGCCTTTTACCCAGCGCGTCGGGATGTCCAGAGAGCGCAACATCACCGCCATGGAGGTGGAGAAATGATCGCAGTACCCTCTCATGCTGTCAAAGAGAAAATGGTCGACAAAATCTTGACCCTCCGCAGCTACAGGCACATCTTTCGTTTCATACTTATATTTTCCACTCGAACGCAAGTAATTCTCGATCGCCCGGACTTTTTCGTACGGGGTCTTGGCATTTTGCGTAATCGACTTCGCCAGCTCTTTTACACGCGGCGGCAAAGTTGCCGGAAGCTGCAAGTACCGCTCTTTGATCTCTTCCGGATAGTCGGTTCCCGCTTCGGTCACTGCCTTTTCGCTGACAACCGGAACCTCTGCATTCACCTTGTACTGGTTGAGCTTGAGCAGCAATGTGTTAGGAGCGTATTCCGTTTTGCCATTTTGCGATCTGGACTGGATCAGGTTAATTTTGCCTGCCCGCACCTCTAGCTGTTGGTTCAACTGATCATACACGACAGTAGCATTCGGCGGAGCGTAATTGCTCACCTTGTTCAATTGCCCCGGATAAAAGACAGTGGCAAACTGCTGCGGTCCTTTAAATTCCAGCGTTGCTTCTACCTTTTTCATTTCGAACCCGTGGAACAGTTCATTTTTCCACTCGTAGTTTTGCGGGTCGAGAATCGCCGTGTAATCGCGTTCCCCTTTCTCCCAGCCTACACCTGTATACAGGTCTTTGGAGTCGCCGCGCCAATAGCTGCGCTCGTTCGTTGTCGCAATGAACACCAGCGTATTGTCTTGCAGAAAAGGTCCGCCCAACCGCTCGTCGTTGTTGTCGTAACCAACTTTTTTCATGACCGCTGTCGGCGTCTCGTTCCCGTTGCCCATCAGAAAAGCAATCGGATCAGGCCAGCTCGCTGCTTTCTTCGGAGCGGCATAGCCGATGCCTACGCTCACGAGAATGATCAGGAGAGAAGCCATCAGAGAACCGAAGAGAAGCCGACTCCTTTTTTCTGCCACGGTAGCCATGTTGGTCATCTTCATCAAATGACTGACAGCCAGGAGCAAGAACCCGAAAATGAGCGTCCGCACAATCCCCTCGCTGGCGTCATACGGCAAGAACGTATCAAGGACAGCCAAATACAGCTCTGTCAAAAAGACAAACCATAAGCCTTGCCGCTGCTCCAGTACCAAGTACGTCAGCATCGTAATCAAAACGATCAGCATCAGGTCAAACAAGGCATTTCGCGACAAGATGGACATCGCTGCCCAATCCTGCTGAAAAGCCAACGGGAGGTCATGAACTATCTGCCCGTACAACTCCGCCAGCCAATCCGTCGCAAACAGCGGTGTGTCGAACAAAGAAGCATGCAAAAGCCACAGCAGGCCCAGCATTTTGATCGGTATTGTAATCCAGCGATACGGTATGGCTACGTCGATAATCAGCACTCCGGCCACGATCGCATAAAAAGGCCAAAGGATGCCTGTATCTGTCAGCTCCTGCAAAGGCAATAGCCACTCTCTTAGCATCAGGAACAGAAAAAGGGCCGAGACCCATTGCCATACCGTTGGACGTTTCCACACGCTCATGAGTCTAAGCACCTCCTATCCGCTTCCACTCTTGTTCATCGACGTGGATAGACGTACACGATACTTTGCTTCCGCCGAGCAGTTGCAGCATTCGTCTGCGCTCCTGGGAAATGGTGGCTTCGGCATGTACGTAGAACAATTGCACTCTTCTTCCTTTTTGCGACAACGCAATCAGTCGATTGACCAGGTCTTTGTCTACTCGCGGTGTGACGATAATCAGCGTTACACCTTGTTGCTGTTCCAGCGCTTCTCGCCCTACAACCCGTGCGAACGACTCGCTTCCTTGCGGCATGACTCGCGCCAACTGATCAAACACACGCAGGAAGTGGGCATGGGACAGCGCCGGAGCAATCGAGATGCGTTCCTTTTGCCTGTACACCAGCCCGTAGTGATACTGGTTCCGGTTGGCATACGCGATCAGGCTTGCACTTAGCTTTACCGCCGTTTCGAAAAGCTGGGCTGGCTGGCCCTCGTAGCTTTCCTTTTCTACATCAAGGAAAAAGACAGCCTGATTCATCGCCTGATGCTCAAATTCCTTTGTTTTTAAGCCAGTCCCTCTGGCAGATGCACGCCAATGAATCTGGCTCAGCCGGTCACCGCGCTGATAATCGCGTACGCCCCTTACCGCAGCGACGTCGTCGGAGCGCTTGTGTGACACGTGGACATTCCCGCTGAAGCTGCCATCGCCCAAAGCCCAATGCGTCAATTCCTTATAGCGTGGATAGACGAGAAACTCCTGGGGGAATGAAAACACTTTCCGCCTTTCGCAAAATCCGAAAAAATCTCCTCCGCTGACAACACACTGATCCAGCGTGTAAAAACCGCGTGGCAGACTGGGAATGACGTAGCGAAACTCCATCTCTTTTTTAAACCAAGGAAAAATCAGCTGTCTGTGCGGCTCATACACGCCTGCGAGACGCTCCGGCAACGGCTCCACAACCATATGCCACCCGAACGGAAACCGGATTCTCCGACGCAGACGAACCGTCACAACGACGTCCTCGCCGTCCTGCAAACGGTTGCGATCGATGTGGCGTTCTACCTCCAGCGTAGAGAGCATGAGAAAATACGCCAGAGCCTCATATACCAGAAACACCAGACTGCTGTAAAAAAGAAACCAGCTGGAAAAACCGCCCTGAAATTTGGCGAAAACATAGGTGATCACCACAAGCAGGACCGCTTTGAGCTTACCCCATCTTTGCTGTCTCATTCGCAGTCACCGCCTCAGCTCACCGGCACTCGGGTTTCGGTCAAGATCACGGTCAGTACCCGATCAACGGTTGCTCCTTCCAGACGTGCTTCCGGCTTCACGATCATCCGATGGGCGAATACTAACGGCACCAGTTCTTTGACATCATCCGGGATAACGTAATCTCTGCCGCGTACAAATGCAAGTGCCTGCACCGCTTTATACAAGGCAAGTGACCCGCGTGGACTTACACCAAGGTAAATATGGTGGTGTTCACGTGTACGGTGGCAAAGCCGCACAATGTATTCTTTTACCCCTTCCGACACCTTGATCGCAGCAACTTCTTTCTGGAGCTGCGTCAAGTCTGCTGCCGACAAGACAGGCTCAAGCTCTGTGAGCGGATTCACATCTGAGAATCTCGACAACATCCGCATTTCTTCATCTACAGTCGGATATCCCAAGCGTAATTGCATCAGAAAACGGTCCAACTGTGCTTCCGGCAGTGGAAACGTTCCTTCGTATTCCAGCGGGTTTTGCGTCGCCATCACAAAAAACGGGTTGGCCAACCGGTACGTTGTGCCGTCTACGGTGACTGAGCGCTCTTCCATCGCTTCCAAAAGAGCGGACTGTGTCTTTGGCGATGTCCGGTTGATTTCATCCGCCAAAATCACGTTTGCAAACAACGGTCCTTGCCGAAATTCAAACTCCATCGTTTGCTGGTTGAAGATAGCTACCCCAGTCACGTCGGTCGGCAGCAAATCGGGCGTGAATTGGATACGCTTGAACTCGCCCCCGATCGATTTGGCCAGAGCGCGTACGAGCATCGTCTTTCCGACACCCGGCACGTCCTCCAAAAGAACATGCCCATTCGCCAAAATCGCTGCGACCATCATCTCGATTACCGAACGTTTTCCAATCAAAACTTTTTCTATATTATCGATCAGTTTAGCAATTGCAGGATGCATTTGGTCCAATTTAATTGGGTTCACGTTGATACATCTCCTGTTCCATCTTATTCTTCCATCACGCATGTAACAAACTCTCGTTGTCACCTGTTTTCCCTTGTATCACCTGTATTGTTGATGTTGAAAATACAGTGTAATTCTAAAGTAATAGATGGAATTGGGAGATACAAGGAAAACTTACTTAAAATTTGTAAGAATGCAGCCGAGATTATGCAAAAAAGAGTAGGAATTGTTCCTACTCTACGGTTTCATATGAAGTAATGGCGTGCCCTGAGAGATTCGAACTCCCGACCTTTTGATTCGTAGTCAAACGCTCTATCCAGCTGAGCTAAGGGCACTTAATTGTAAGAGTCAACCTGAAACGGTTGAATAATGATGGAGCGGACGACGGGTCTCGCTTCTACTGGCACCACTTCGCCGATTTGCTACCCGACAAGCCAGATCTGAAGTACCCGTGACACTCTTCTTTGATGCTCTTCAAGGGTAAACCCGGAACGGGTGAGAGACCCGAGAACATCTATGGAGCGGACGACGGGTCTCGAACCCGCGACCTTCGCCTTGGCAAGGCGACGCTCTACCAATTGAGCTACGTCCGCATGTACATGAACAAAGGTTTGCTCTGGCTGCAAATCCTTTTTCTTATAAGGTGCGGGTGAAGGGACTTGAACCCCCACGGTCTCCCGCCAGAACCTAAATCTGGTGCGTCTGCCATTCCGCCACACCCGCAAGATAAAACAGAAAAGCGCATCGATATTTCTATCGTGCTACTCGACTCTTGATTGTAAAAACTGGTGAGCCATGAAGGACTCGAACCTTCGACCCTCTGATTAAAAGTCAGATGCTCTACCAACTGAGCTAATGGCTCGCAAATGGCTGGGGTACTAGGATTTGAACCTAGGAATGACGGAGTCAAAGTCCGTTGCCTTACCGCTTGGCTATACCCCAATGGTGGTGCCGGCAATAGGACTTGAACCCACAACCCCCTGATTACAAGTCAGGTGCTCTACCAATTGAGCTATACCGGCAAGATATGTTACTAATGGTGGCTCGGGACGGAATCGAACCGCCGACACGAGGATTTTCAGTCCTCTGCTCTACCGACTGAGCTACCGAGCCATAATGATTTTTATCTTATGCCATTCTTTTATTCAAAAAATGGCGGAGCTGACGGGACTCGAACCCGCGACCTCCGGTGTGACAGACCGGCGTGAACTCCAACTTCACCACAGCTCCATGTTTGGTTGCACCCAAGGGTACTTCCATTCCATCAAGGAAAATTTGGTTGCGGGAGCAGGATTTGAACCTGCGACCTTCGGGTTATGAGCCCGACGAGCTACCGAGCTGCTCCATCCCGCGACGATTAGGACTCACACGTCAGCATCACCACAAAACGCGGCGTTTTCAACTGACCGTCCTGCTAATTTATAAATGGTGGAGGCTGACGGGATCGAACCGCCGACCCTCTGCTTGTAAGGCAGATGCTCTCCCAGCTGAGCTAAGCCTCCATGCTCCCCGACTTTTGTCGGGTCCCAACCAGTTGTTGGGTCCCCCCGCAAAATGTTCGGTGTTGCTATAACGCAACAACTTCACTTTGTG
>NZ_CP064090.1:332500-505000 GCF_022701015.1 Brevibacillus parabrevis
GATGTCTTGCAGCATAGCTTTGCGGCGATCGCCGAAGCCAGGAGCTTTTACCGCTACAGCTGTGAAGGTACCACGCAGTTTGTTCACTACGAGAGTAGCCAGCGCTTCGCCTTCCACATCTTCAGCGATGATCAGGAGTGGTTTGCCGCTTTGTACTACTTGCTCCAGTACAGGCAGAACTTCCTGGATGTTGGAGATTTTTTTGTCAGTGATCAGGATGTAAGGGTTGTTCAGAACCGCTTCCATCTTGTCAGTGTCAGTGATCATGTAAGGGGAAGCGTAGCCGCGGTCAAATTGCATACCTTCTACTACTTCCAGTTCCGTTACGAAACCTTTGGATTCTTCAACAGTAATAACGCCGTCTTTACCCACTTTTTCCATAGCTTCAGCGATCAGGTTACCAACTTCTTGATCGTCAGCGGAAATCGCAGCTACTTGTGCGATAGAAGATTTGTTTTCAACTGGTTTCGCGATGGATTTGATTTCTTCCACAGCAGCGCGAACAGCTTTTTCCATACCGCGACGGATTACCATCGGGTTAGCGCCCGCTGTTACGTTTTTCAAACCTTCACGGATCATAGCTGCAGCCAGAACAGTTGCAGTGGTTGTACCGTCACCCGCGATGTCGTTTGTTTTGGTAGCAACTTCTTTAACCAGTTGCGCACCCATGTTTTCGTAAGCGTCTTCCAGCTCGATTTCTTTCGCGATGGTTACGCCGTCGTTTGTAATGAGTGGAGAACCGAATTTTTTCTCCAGAACCACGTTACGGCCTTTTGGACCGAGGGTTACTTTAACCGCATTTGCCAAAGTTTCCACACCGCGGAGCATGGAGCGGCGAGCGTCTTCAGAGAATTTGACTTGTTTTGCCATCTAATCTCTACCTCCTGATATGTGTTTTGTCGTTCGACTTCCTATGTCAAGAGCCTTAACCGATGATCGCGAGGATATCGGATTCGCGCAGCACGAGGTATTCTTTATTGTCTACCTTAACTTCAGTACCAGCGTATTTGGAGAAGATTACTTTATCGCCTTCTTTTACTTCCAGAGCGATGCGCTCGCCGTTGTCAGCAACACGGCCAGAACCAACTGCGATTACTCGGCCTTCTTGCGGTTTTTCCTTTGCAGAATCAGGCAAAACGATACCGCTTGCAGTCGTTTCGTCTTTGGAGATAGCTTCGATTACCACACGGTCACCCAATGGCTTAAGCACTAAAAACACCCTCCTCAAAAAATGTAGGTAAACAAAGTTTCTGTTGTTAGCACTCATAACAGTTGAGTGCTAACACCCAATTCCTATAATAATGAATCGCTATGTACTTTGCAAGTAGTTTCCCTCATTTTTTCCCAACCGCTCGTCTCGATTTGCCGTTCTTCTACTAGATGACTTTTTCTAGCAGACGGTTCTAGCAATCAGTCTGTCTCATATAAATCAAACATACGATCAGACAAGCCTGCCAAGGAGGGAAATGTTCCATGCAAAAATGGCTCTGGATCGGCTTGATTGCCCTCGGTGTGCTGGGGATCAGCCGTTTGTTCTCATCGGACACCACTTCCTTTATACGGGTAAATATCTACCCTGCCGACATCTACTGGGACGGACGCAAAATCGCCACAGGCAATGCGCAAGGGTATTATGTAGAGAGAGGCCAGGAGTTGCCCGCTTCCCTGGAATATCGCGGAACGCTTTACGTCCCTCTTTCCATGATCGGGCGGCATCTCAACAAACCTGTCGGCTGGGACGAATCCTCGCATTTTGCCTGGGTTGGTCAGCCTCCGACAGTCCCGACCGAGCTGTCGTCAGAAGTCAGCGGCTCCCCTGCTCCATCGTCTCCCAAAGCGGAGGACGCCATACCCGCTACCGCGCCAGCTCAAAACGCTCCGGCAAAAACGGCCGATTCGGGAGATGCTTCAATGAAATCATCTGCTACGCTTTTTGGCATGACAATCGGCATGTCCTCCGATGAGGTCAAAAAGCTGTTGGGCGAACCGGCTCGCAAAGACCCGAGCAGTCTCGGCTATGAATGGTGGGTGTACAATCGCGATCCGGCCAAGTTCGTGCAGGTGGGCATCGCAAGCGGCAAAGTCGTCGATCTCTACTCTCTCGCCCCGGATGCAGCACTTGGCAACATCGGCGTGGGCAGCAGCCTGCAAGCATTGGAGCGCCAGTACCCTCTGCAAAATACAATCACCTTTTCCTATATGGGAGCGAACATCCAGATCACCAATCAAAAGCAGCAGCGCCCGCTCGTCATGAAAGACGGAGTCCCGCACATTTTTTATTTGGACAAGCAAAATGGCAACAAAGTGACCGGGTTGCGCATGATCGACACGCAAATGCTTTTGCGCGGCGGATTTTACGAGACGAAATGGTCCTACCAAGGGCAAGCGCCTGACTTCGATCCTCCAGTCCTGAATGTAGGCCAACGGGAACAAGTCAACCTCGCCAACGAACGGCAGACCATCGATCTCGTCAACGTCACCCGCTACCGCTACAAGCTGCCTCCCCTGCAATGGAACGAGGAAGCCGCCCAGGTTGCCAGAGGGCACAGCCTTGATATGGAAACAAACGATTACTTCGACCACATCTCCCCGACGACCGGAAGCAGTCCTTTTGACCGTCTGAAGCAAGCGAATATCACCTACAGCATGGCGGGGGAAAATATTGCGGCAGGTTACCCCGACGCCATTGAAGCGCACGAAAGCTGGATGAACAGTCCCGGGCACAGGAAAAACATCCTGGAAAAGGACTTCACCCAGCTAGGTGTCGGGGTCATCACTGATTATTTCACCCAAGCGTTCCTTACTCCCAACAAGTGATCCTTCCTCAGCGCAATTGAACGTTCGCCCGCAACTGATCCACCGCGCCTGTAAACTCGACCACGACCGTCTCGTACTCTTTCGTGTGCAAAATCAGCCAAGGACGTCTTCCGCCTTTTTTGGGCATGATGACGAACATCTCGGCAATGTCGGTATCCAAACTAGCCGAGGCAAGCTTCAACCGCTTGGGAGGAGCCAACGGTATTTTCACAATCATCACATGGTCCAAAGACGGGTTCAGTTCCTGCACTCGCCCACTCACTGTCGCAAGCAGCTGCTCCGCTTCTTTTTGAAACACGTCTGAATTGGCAAACGTGGCGACAACCTGCTGCTTGTCGGAATCGAACAACTCTACCTGCTCTGCACCAACTGCGGAACCGGACGAAAAGAACAGAGTCAAACATAAAATCAGCCACATGGTTTGCAAGCACCTCCCTTATTAACTTTTCTAGTATCTCCCACCTGTTTGCAAAGTCATGCCAACCGCTTGGCAATAAAAAAGACCCGCTGCTATCCATTCCATAGCACGGGTCTTCTTTCGTATAAGTTATCGTACCAGCTCGTCCGTTTCGAAGCTGCCGTATTCTTTTTCCCACTCGGCTTCTTCGCGCAGCTGCTTGCGGTACACGATGCGCGACAGCCAAATGCTCATCTCGTACAGCAGCAAAAGCGGAATCGTCACCATGATGTCGCTGACAATCTCAGGTGGCGTCAGCGTAATCCCGACTACAGCCAGTCCGAAATAGGCGAACCGCCTTACTTTTGCCAACCTCATCGGGTTGAGGATGCGCAGACGGGTGAGGAACATCACGATGATCGGCAGTTGGAACAAAATGCCGAACGGGATGACCATGTTGAACAGGAAGCCAAAATACTCGGCGATTCCGTAATTGGGGTCAGCCCCGATCGTCGCAGTCATGCCGGTCATGAACTGCATGATCATCGGAAATACGACGTAATAACCAAACAAAATACCTACGATAAAAAGCAAACAGGCCGCCGGAATAAAGTAAAGCGAACCGCGTCGCTCACGTTCCTCCAAACCTGGCGAAACGAAGCGCCAAAGATGGAACAAGGCGACAGGCAGCGCCGCCACCGCACCAATCAAAAAGGCAAACTGCATGTACACGCGAAGAGCATCGGATGGATGCAGGGAAATAATCGGCACTCCATCGGCAATCGGCTCTTGCTTCAAGTATTCAATCAACGGACCGGCAAAGTAAAAACCGGCTATCAGCGCGACGACAAACACCGCCAGCACCCATATGATGCGCCTGCGCAACTCCGTCAGGTGTTCAACCACTGTCATTTCACGATCTCTCATGGCAACCACCTTACCTGATTATGCCTTCTGCTGCTCTTTCTCCATCTGAAGGCGTTCCAATTCCAGCTTTTCACGAATTTCCTTTTCCAAGCGCTCGCGCTCCAGACGTTCGCGAACTTCACGCTCGATTTTTTCACGATCAAAAGCGTCCTTCTCGGTCACGACTGCCGCTTTCGCCGGAGCTTCTTTGGCAGCCAGCTCCTTTTTCTTCGCTTCGTCGTCCTCATCGTCATCGCTAGTCAAACTGCGCGTAGCGTTTTTAAACTCTTTCAGCGTGTGTCCCACGGCGCGTCCAAGCTCCGGGAGTTTTTTCGGGCCGAACAGCACCAACGCCAACACGAGAATCAGAATCAATCCAGGAATCCCAATCGAACTCATTTTCTTCACTCCTTTTTCCTGTTATGTGCCAGTCTAACCAGCTAACACTTCCGTAAACCGCCATAACCGAGTCTCGTCATGTCAGAAGCAACAATTCGTTCTCCTGCAAGAATCCGCGGCAAAAACACATCAAATGAAGTGAACGGCTCATGCATCACAGCCCCAGGCAGACCGAGAATCGGAACTTCCCCTTTATAGGCAACCATCAGCATGGAGCCAGGCAGCATCGGCGTTCCGTATCGAACCACTTCCGCTCCTACACCTGCGATCGCTCCCGGCGTCCTGTCATCCGGATCGACGGACATACCGCCCGTGACGAGCACCAAATCAACGCCTTCGTCGAGAAACGAGTGAATTTGCTGTTCAATCGCTTCTTTGTCGTCAGGAGCAAAGCGTTGGTCCACAACAGTAGAGCCGAGCGCTTCCACTTTGTTCCGAATCACCGGGCCGAACTTGTCAGCAATTTTGCCGGAAAATACTTCCCCTCCGGTCGTAACGAGACCGACTCGCTTCTCCTCAAACGACTTCACCTGAATAATCGGGCCGTCAAACTGCTTGACCAACTGTTCCAGTTCAATGATGCGCGTCTCCTCGATGATCAGGGGAATAATTCTCGTGGCAGCCAAAGTATGCCCCGGATGCACGATTTGATCACCGTACATGGTGGAAAAGGCAATTCCCTCCAGCGTGTTCAAGGCATGCACCGCTTCTTCGTTGATCTTGGCAAGGCCAGTCCGCGATGCTTTCATCGATACTTTGCCCTCGTACGGAGGCGTCAGCGTCAAGCCTTGCCCGGATACGGCCTTGGCAATCCGAATGCCTGCCTCTTCTTCATGAATGAAGCCCTCAGGCATTTCCAGCACGTAAATGTGCTCCTTGCCGATGGACAAAAGCGGCTCAATATCCGCTTCGGTCACGACATGTCCTTTTTTAAACAGGCGGCCTTTAAACTCGCCAGGCAAAATTTGCGTCATGTCGTGCGGCAGCATCATGCCGATGGCTTCCCGCACTGGAACTTCCCGCATTTTCGGTTTTTCTACCAACCCAATCCTCCCCAATCTTCGTTGGCTTCCCCTGTTCCTTGCAAAATGTGCAAAGCGTCCGCGAGCATGTCGCCGATCGCATTAAAACAGATTTCGACCCCTTTAGGGTTTCCAGGGAGGTTAATGATGAGCGAGTTGCCGCGCGTACCCGCAACAGCGCGCGTCAGCATCGCACGGCGGGATTGCTGCAAGCCGGCACGGCGCATTTCTTCCGCCAGCCCCGGTACAGGCCGGTCGATGACCCATTCTGTCACTTCCGGCGTAACATCGCGCGGGCTGAGCCCTGTCCCGCCAGTGACGATCAGCAGGTCGCATTTTTCACGATCCACCAGCTCAATCATATGCTCCTGCAAGTCTTCCATATCATCAGTAACGGCACGGTAGACAGCAACATCTACGTCCAGCCAATCCCTTGTCAGATTGCGGATGATGGGAATCCGATCATCTGCCCGATCTCCTCTGGCAATCGAATCACTCGCCGAGATAACGCCTACCTTCCATTTACCCACAGTTCATTCCTCCGTTTTCTCATTCGTTCATATTGTACACTTTTTTGTCCATAGTGTAGAGAGAATAGCGCGAAAAAGGAAGCGCCTGACACAAAACCTTCACGATTGAAAATAGCCTTTTTCCGTTACAATCCCGTCAAGCCGGATGTCGTGAGGCTCCAGCGGGACATGCTCCACGACCTGCATGGAGAAGCCAACCCCTACTAAAAACGGCAGTCTGTCCAGTCCAGCCAAAAAGCGATCGTAAAACCCGCCGCCGTAGCCCATTCTGCCGCCATGCCTGTCAAAAGCGACACCTGGCACAACTACGGCCTCCAACAGTGACACATCCGCTTCCTCTGCCTTTTCCGGGTCCGGCTCCATAATTCCGTACACGCCCTGCTTCAACATGTGTTCTCCGGTAAATCGGTAAGGGATTAATCGGCGCTGCTCGATCAAAGCAAGCGGCAGCCAAACTTCCTGGCCTCTGTTCATCGCTTCCCGAATGAAAGGCAAGATGTCTACTTCGTCGCCAAACGGATGAAAGGCAAAAATCGCCCTGGCACTGGCAATCCGCTCATTCTCCAGAAGGTGACGGCATATGTGCGCAGAATACTGCTCTCGCTCACTTGCCGGAAGCGCTTTTCGCCTCTCCAAAATATGGCTTCGCAGCTGCTTTTTATTCGTTTTTTGGTCCATGGCGGCTTGTCCCCTCTCCTTTCGCACAAGGACCGCGTCCTGAAGGCTTGTCCCGTGCGCTCTCTCTAGGCTACACTTGCATTACTATATAAAGAGGTGAATCAGATGATTTTGCTACAGGCTGAACATATAGAAAAAACGTATGGCATCGAAACCATTCTACAGGACATCTCTCTGCAAATACAAACAGGAGAACGGGTCGGACTGGTCGGCGTAAACGGCGCGGGCAAATCTACCCTGATGAAAATACTTGCGGGCGAGTTGAGCTATGACAGCGGGCTGGTTCGCATCCCGAAAGACGTAACGGTCGGTTACCTGGCCCAAAATGGCGGCCTCGAATCGGAACGATGTATTTGGGATGAGCTGCTGAGCGTGTTCGACCACTTGCGGGCGGAGGAAAAAGAATTGCGCGAGCTGGAAGCCAAAATGGGCGACCCGGCCGTGCTGGCAGATGAAAAACGATACCAGCAAATTTTGGAGAACTACTCGCTGCGCTCGGAAGCTTTCAAGGAAAAAGGCGGTTACAGCTACGAAGGGGCCATTCGCGGCGTCCTGCACGGCTTGCGCTTCGCGGACATGGACTACCAGACTCCGATCAAGACATTGAGCGGCGGGCAGAAAACGCGGCTGGCGCTTGCCAAGCTGCTGCTGCAATCTCCGACGATTTTGCTATTGGACGAGCCGACCAACTACCTCGATATCGAGACGCTCACCTGGCTGGAAACGTATTTGCAAAACTATCAGGGAGCGATCCTGGTCGTATCCCATGACCGCTACTTCCTCGACAAGCTGGTGACTGTCGTCTACGAAATCGAACGGACTCGCGCTACGCGCTATGTCGGCAACTACAGCCGCTTCCTCGATGAAAAGGCTGCCCGGCTGGAGCAGGATTTGAAGCGGTTCGAGAAGCAGCAGGAGGAAATCGCCAAGCTGGAAGATTTCATCGCCCGCAACATCGCTCGCGCCACGACAACCAAACGGGCGCAGAGCAGACGCAAAACATTGGAGAAAATGGACCGTCTGGACAAGCCAATCATGAACAACAAGTCGGTGAATTTTTCCTTTGAAGTAGCCAAAATGAGCGGAACCATCGTCATGAAAGCGAGCAACCTGTCTGTCGGCTACCCGGATGCCGTTCTCTCCCGCGGCTTGACTTTTGAAATCGAGCGCGAGGAACGCGTCGCACTGGTCGGGCCAAACGGGATCGGCAAATCTACTTTGCTGAAAACGATTGTCGGACAGTTGCAAGCTCTTGCCGGAGACGTACACTTCGGAAGCAACGTCACAATCGGCTACTACGACCAGGAACACCGCAACCTGAACGAGCGCAACACTGTGCTGGGGGAAATCTGGGACGAGTATCCGAACATGCTGGAAAAAGACGTGCGGACGCTGCTCGGCAATTTCTTGTTCAGCGGCGACGATGTCCAAAAGAAAATCAGCGATCTGTCAGGCGGCGAGCGCGCGCGTGTCTCCCTGGCCAAACTGATGCTGAAGCAAGCCAACTTCCTCATTTTCGACGAGCCGACGAACCATCTGGACATTTTCAGCAAAGAAGTGCTGGAAAACGCGCTCTACGACTATCCGGGCACTATTTTGTTCGTCTCCCATGACCGCTACTTCCTGAACAAAATCGCCAGCCGCGTGCTGGAGCTGACAGGCAATGGCGTGACAAGCTATCTGGGCAACTACGACTACTACGTGGAAAAGAAGCAGGAACTGGAGGAGCTGGCCGCCGAGCAAGCCGCGCAGCCAGCGAAAAAGCAGGGAACGACTACAGCCGCCCAGGCGGAAAAATCGTCCTACGAGCTGGACAAAGAAGCAAAACGGCGCGAGCGCCAGCGCCAGCGCCGTCTGGAAGAGATTGAGGCAACGATCCAAAAGCGGGAAGCCGATATCGTCAAGTGGGAGGAAGAACTGTGCCTCCCGGAAATCTACAGCGATCATATGCAGGCCAAAGAGCGCAACGATCTGATCCAGGCCGCCAAACAGGAGCTGGAGCAGCTGTATGATGAGTGGAGCTCGCTGTCCGAGGAATAAGCGAGGCAAACGCTCCGTCTACGTGGAGCAGCGCTTTTGCTCAGGCTCCTCCAAAGCCGCGTAAAGCGCTGGAACGATCAGAAACGAAATGCAGGTCGCAGCCGTCACGATCCCGGAGTCGTTCAGCGCAAGACCTGCGAGCGATCCGGCGATGACTCCGGCGAAGCCTTTTACCAAATAAGGCGTGTCTTGCGCCAGATGCCGGAGAAAGCGGTCATTTTTCAAAGAGAGCACGCCCAGTGCAATGAGCGAGACGGCGAAGACTTTGCTCCAGATCGAGACGCGAATCAGCCGCACGTTCATCGCCAGCTTTCGCTCAATCATCTGTCCGACCTCGCCCCATTCACCTGCGAGTATTTGCTGCGAGACTCTCCCTACATGGGTGAGCGGCTGGTCGGACAACAGACTCGTCGCCATCAACCCGATTACCCCGAGAACGAGGCCGCCTGTTAACAGCAGGAGGCCTTTTTTTCCGATTCGCAGGTCATGCAGCCGGGCAAACGCGACAAAAAGCCCGATCAAGCCTGCCAGAAAGCCGCCCGCATCTGTCCCCAGGTTCGGCGCGACCATGTAGTAGAGCACAACCGCACAGACGAGCAAGGAACCGCCGGGCAGTGCCAAGCCAGCCACAGGGAGCACTCTCGTCCGCTCCCGATACAGCTGGTACAAGGAAGCGACAAGCATGACCGTTCCTCCGATGATCACTCCCTCGTATTCATTGCCCAATCCGTAAAACCGCGCCCCGATCACCGGATCATAGCCGAGAAAAGACTGCCGCATCAACGTTGCTCCCGTCCACCCGTCGAGACATACAACTGCCACCGTGACCGCACTGACACCCAGCGTTATTTTTGCGAGCGATTGATTCTCCTGCCAAAAGGCAATCGCCAGAGCAGCCATGATCAATACTCCCAGTATCAGCGAGCCGTGCACCTTCCAATCCAGCGCCGCTTCCAGCAAAAGCAACGCAGGGAACCAGAGCAACGCCAGAAGCGCCAGGCGAACTCCTCTGCGCACGCGCGACAGCCCCACTCCTTCTCTTCTTCTCCCCCACATCCACAGCAGCGCTGCGCAGCCTACCGTCACAATTTGCAGCATCACGTAAGTGTACAGGACAGACGGCCTTGTCGCGTACGTATGATGAATCTGTTCCACTTGGCTGAGCAGTTGCGACAGGTCGCCTTCTGTCCGGTAAATGGAATGACCCGTCAACCCTTTAGGGACAGGCACGTCCAGCCAGGTCAGCACTGTCGGCAACACATCCAGCCCGCTCACGAGACCGTTCTGGCGCGTCGTTGCAGAAGTCAGCAGCCCGGAAGACTGATCCGACCACAGCAAAAGCGGCGAGAGCAGCGCCTTGTCTTTTGCCGCCACGGAATTGACGGCGGGCGATACCAGCATGATCATCTGGTTAGCTCTGCGCAAGGAAAGCAACTGGTCGAGAAACTGCGCCAAATCGTTCTGGACGCGCTGATATTGTCTCGCAAACTGCCCCGGCTCCATGTCCGGCCCCAGCTGATACAGGCGGGACAAATCAGAAAGCTGTACCGCAATCAACCCGGATGAACGGTCTGCGCGAATCCGATCGAGCAAGTAGGCCGTATTCGTTTTCACTCCGTACGGGTATCCTCTGACAGACAGCGAGTTTGCTTCCGATACGTCTCCGGCAGGAACTCTCCCTTCCTGATCCATGGCGAAAAGCACAGCCTGCCTTTGCCTGGTTTCCTCAAAGTCTCCATTGCCGTAGGAGGCGATCCGAATCTTGTATGCTGCCAGTGTCGTGCCCAACAGTCCAAGGCGGGAAGTATACGGCTTGTCGCGGTTGTCCTCATGCAGACGGAATATACCGGGAAAAAGGATCGCTGAGCGCGCCAAGTCGTGCGCCCGATAGCCTCCCAACTCCTGCATCCGCTCTCCTGCCGTCTCGCGCGGCGAAAAAATTTCCGCAGAGTGATAGGCTGTACCGCTTCGCTCTGTGTACAGAGCCTGTCCTCCGCTCCCCATCAGCAAGTAGCCATTCGCAGCCGTTCGCGGCCCTGGCGTGCGCAAAGAAAGAGCTGCTGCCCCCGCTTGGCCGATCCACTTATCCACAAGCGGCAAGCTTTTGAGCTTTTCCAGATCGGCAAAAGACATCCCTTCCACAAACAACAGGATGACTTGCGGTTTTTCTTGAACTGCCAGCGTTTTTCCGGGATTTGTATGCGCAAACAATATCAGGATGAGCAAAAAGAGCAGCACGATTTTGGACTTCATCGGGTTCCTCCTGTTGATAACCGGAAATTTTTATCCACATATTCCACAAAATAATCCACAGGCTATACGTGAATTTCCCGGTCATTTTCTCGTGTTATCACCAGTATTCACAGGGGGCTGTGAGAACAACCCGGAAAGTTATCCTGAACTTGTGGATAATGTCGAAAAAGCTCGATTTCTGGGAGTACGAGGGACGAAAAAAAGCCCATTCCCGGGAATGGACTTTTCGTTTTAAATCGTTTACTGTTCGTTTTCATTCAGGGACAAACCAGGGACGCCGTTCAGATCGAGAGCGGCAAACTGCCCTTTTTCATACTTGATATAGCCTGCTGCCGCGATCATGGCAGCGTTGTCCGTGCAAAGCGAGAGAGGCGGGATGACAAGCGGGATTCCCTCAGATTCGCAACGTGCCTGCAAACGTTCCCGCAGGCCGCGGTTCGCAGCTACGCCGCCTGCCAAAAGCACTTGCTTCGCCTGGCAAGCGCGGACGGCGCGAATCGTTTTTTCCACCAGCACTTCGGTCACCGAGTCCTGGAAGCTCGCGGCCAAATTCGCGGGTTCAATCGTCTCTCCCCGTTGCGCTGCGTTGTGCAACGTGTTGAGCACGGCTGATTTCAGACCGCTAAAGCTGAAATCGTAGGAGTCCGGTTCCAGCCAGGAACGCGGCAACGGGACGTTCGGTTCCCCTTCATGCGCGAGTCGGTCAATGTGCGGTCCACCCGGATACGGCATGTTCAGCGCCCGCGCTACCTTGTCATACGCCTCTCCGGCAGCGTCGTCTCGCGTCTCGCCCAAAATTTCGAACTGTCCGTGCCCCTTCATCCAGACAAGCTCCGTATGACCGCCGGAAACAACGAGAGCGATCAACGGAAAGTCCATCTCCTCGACAAGCCGGTTGGCGTAAATATGTCCTGCGATATGATGGACACCGATAAGCGGGATTCCCCTTGCCAGCGAAATAGCTTTTGCCGCCGCTACCCCGACCAGCAGGGCGCCTACAAGACCGGGCCCATACGTTACCGCAATGGCGGAAATGTCCTCCAGCTTCTTGTCTGCCTCAGCCAAAGCTTGCTCAATGGTCAGCGTAATGTTCTCCACATGTCTGCGGGATGCGACCTCCGGCACCACGCCACCAAAGCGTTTGTGGATGTCTGCTTGTGAAGCGATGACATTGGACAGCACCTCGCGGCCATCGCGCACGACAGATGCCGATGTCTCGTCGCAGCTAGTCTCGATTCCTAAAATATACACGGGCGCGCCAGACTTTTTATGCGCCTCATATGCTTCTCGTACGCGCATCTCGTAGCGCGATGTAGTCGTCTTGTTCATTACAAAGTCACCCACATAATGATTGCGTCCTCATTGTTATCTGAATAGTATCTTTTGCGCACGCCATGCTCGCGAAAACCGAGCTTGGTGTACATGTTCCGCGCCACAAGGTTGGATGGACGGACTTCCAGCGTCATGCTTTTCGCCCCAAACATCCTCGCGACTCCCATCATTTTGATCATGAGACCCAGCCCGATTTTTTTCCCGCGGAACAATGGATGGACGGCCACATTGGTAATATGGGCCTCGTCGAGCACGATCCACATGCCGCAGTAAGCGACGATCCGGTTCTGGTGGACAACGACGACATAACGGGCGTTCGGGTTCTTCGTCAGCTCATTGACGAATGCGTCGTGCGGCCAAGGAGTGGAAAACGACAGTCGCTCCAATTCAGCCACAGCCCCGACATCCTGCATCGTCATGAAACGATATTCCAAATCGATTGGTTGGCTCATCCTTCTACTCCTTTACGGCCCCCGCCTGCTTTTGGGCAAGCCACTTCGCTTCGGCTTCCGCCAGTTGCAAATACTCGGGCACTAGCTCGTGCGCACTGCCCGCTTGCTGCAGTCGGCGCAATGCCACGTATCCGATATGAGCGGCACGAGGGTGATTGGATGCGGGAGACGCAAAGCGGGCCTGCTCTCCCAGTTCTTGTGCAATCGCTTCCCGGTGAATCCGCACATCTTCGCCCAGAAAAAGAATCGGCTGTCCTTGAGCCATATCCCTGAGCTGGGGCAACCAGTCCTGGAGCAAGATGATTTTTTCATCCCCCTGCACGTCAACCGCGTCCAGACCGTTCGCGCGGTAGCAGCCTGTGTACACCTGTCCCCGGCGAGCGTCGAACAACGGTACGATCAACCCGGGAAAGCCCAAGGCATTCATAGCCACTACTTCCAGGCTGGACACGCCGATGACTGGCACGTTCAACGACCATGCCATGCTTTTGGCCGTAGCCACTCCAATGCGCACTCCCGTATAGGAGCCTGGTCCATTCGCTACTCCAAAGCCGCCAAGCTGCTCAGGAGAGGTTCCGGTCGCATCCAGCAACTCGCTTACGCAGTCCATCAGCCGAATCGAATGGTTTTTTTGCTGATTCGTCGTCATTTCGGCAAGGACGCGTTCTTCCTCCACCACCGCTACACTTAACACCAGATTGGATGTATCAATCGCCAGTACGCGCATCAAAATCAAACTCCTCACACAATTTCACGTAACGCTCTCCCTTGGGACACAGCTCGATGCTTCGCTCATCCTCGCCAGATGTTCGCAGGAAAACCGTCAGCCGATCCGCCGGCAAGTAATCCTCAAGCAAGGAGGCCCACTCGACGACACAGACTCCCTCGCCAAAAAAGTAATCGTCCAGCCCAAGCGAATCAGGATCATCCCCTACCCGGTAGACGTCCATATGATAAAGCGGCAAGCGCCCCTGATATTCTTTTATGATCGTAAACGTCGGACTGTTCACTACTTGGCGAACGCCAAGCCCTCGTGCAAGCCCTTGGGTAAACGTCGTCTTTCCGGCCCCCAGATCGCCTTCCAGCGCCAAAAAGTCACTCGGGGCCAGACACTGTGCCAGTTGCTCTGCAAAACGCTGCGTTTCCTGCGCGCCTGCAAGCTTCCAGATATAGCCCATTTTATCCACTCCTCGCTTACTCGCGCCGCTTGAAATGATTGTAGCCTGCTTTCGGCAGAGCCGTTCGGCTTTCGCCAGTCCGCAGCGACAGCTTGGGTGCAGCAGTCTGCTCGGCTTCCACCGCACCGATTACAGAGAACAGGATGCCCGCTGCCGCAAAACGTTCGCGGACGGCATCAACCTCGCTCGCTTCGATTGTTCCGACGAGCTGGTAGTCCTCTCCGCCGTAAAATGCCCACTCCACCGGGTCTTTTCCGAACTGCAAGGCGCAGGCCCGCGCCTCTTCTTCGATCGGGATCAGGGCAGCGTCTACACAAATGCTGACCGAGCTTGCCTCCGCGATTTCCCACAGCTCAGAAGCCAAGCCGTCACTGACATCGTTCAACGCCCCGCAGACACCGGATTCCAGGAGCAGACGCCCAGCTTTTACCTGAGCGACCGGGCGCTGGTGAGCTGCTATCAGTTTCGCCCAACGCCCTGACCATTCAGTCACAGACTGCTGTTCTTGCCGATCTTGTAGCAACACATGCAAACCGGCGGCAGAGCTGCCCACATGTCCTGTTACAAAAACAGCTTGCCCCGCGCGGGCGTGCGAACGCCGAATGGCGCGTCCTTTTTCCACCTCGCCAAGCACGGTGACAGACAAGTGCAACGCATCCGGTGCGGATACCGTATCCCCGCCGATGACTTTCACGCCGTACATGTCACATGCCGCGTAAATTCCATCGTATATGCCCTGGCACTCTTCCGGCGTCCAGTGCGGTGCCACTGCGATGCTGACCAACGCATAGCGGGCGTATCCGCCCATCGCCGCGACGTCGCTTACATTGCTCGTAACGGCTTTGTAGCCGATGTCACTCGGCCGCATCGTTTCTTTTAAAAAGTGAACGGTCTCGACCATCGCGTCACAGCAGGCCACAATTTCCATCTCTGGCGAAGGAGAAAAAACGGCGGCATCATCCCCCAGCCCGACAGTCAAGCCGTCTCCTTCCTGTCCGTCCGAACGGCTCGTCCATTGCCGGATCAGGGAAAATTCGTCATGTGCCACCTCAAGCGCTCCTTTTTTGCATAGTCAGTCCATTATACCTCTCGTGTCAAAATGCACGCAAGAAAGCCGCGTCTCGCTTGCTACTTCAGTTCTCTCAGCTGCAACGTTCCCCGGCATCGTCCGCAGCGGTAGCGGGAAGGGTCCATTCGCCTTTTTCGTTTATACGTCATCCCGCACGAATGGCAGGCAAGCTCGTAGCGATAAGGCATCACCGCTCGTCCGCTTCCTACCTGCTGGCAATACCGGCTGCCGCCGACCTGGGCAAGCAGTCTGCGAAAGTCCTGGTCTATGTGGCGATAGCCTTTCTTCTCCAGATGCAAGTGATAGTGACACAGCTCATGCTTGATGATCGCAATCAGCTCGCCTTCTCCATGCTCCGCCAGATGTTTGGGATTCAATTCAATGTCGTGGGAGCGCAGCAAATACCGTCCGCCTGTCGTGCGCAATCTGCTGTTGAAGCGAGCCCGATGGCGAAATGGCTTGGCGAAAAATTGAGTGGAGATTTGCTCCACCAGCTCTTGCAATTCGGTATCGGTCATGTCCTCTCTAACGCTCCTCTCTCCTTTTCACCATAGCAGTTCCTGTTGAAAAGTGCCAGACAGATAGGCTACACTGGGTGGAAGAAAAGTAGATTGGTTTGGAGGAGCTTATGCGCTATTTGATCTTGCAGGAAAAAGACGGGTTGACGTTCGTTGCGCTGCCTGAAACGCATATGTATCAGCTTGTTGCCCTGTTCAAGCGACTGTACAAGGAAATCGACAAGCTAACCATCGAGGATCGGCCACAGCTGCCGACCGTGCTTGCGGAATGCGCTGACCTGGAGCTTTTGGGAAGCGGACTCGCCGTTGTGGATGGACTCGATTACGTCAGCAGTCTGGAAGAACGCTTTGCCGCACTCCCCGAGAGTCAGTATCCACTGATCTCCTTGTTGACCGAGATTCGCGCTTTACAGGCCCAACTTGAATTTTTGCGCGACGAAGAGTAAGTTTTTTGGAAAATAAGTACCTCCTGATCGTCTTTGTGCATACATTGCCAATAGGCGAATAATTCCAGGAGGTACCTACATGCCCCAATGGATGCGTAAGCAGTTGCAGCGTGCCTTCAACGGGAAGGACATTCGACAAATTCGTTTGCTGAACAGTTGCTGGTTCTTATATTGGGAAAAACATGGCGGCCGTCCCGAGTAGCAGGAGGCCGCCTTTTTATGTTTACGCTTCGCCCGGGGCGATCATGGTCAAGCCCACGCGCTGGCGCTTTTCATCGATTTCGACAACCCACACATCCACGATGTCTCCTACGGTCACAACGTCGAGCGGATGCTTGACGAAGCCTTTTTTCAACCGGGAAATGTGAACAAGCCCATCGTTTTTCAGACCGATATCCACAAACGCCCCGAAGTCTACCACATTGCGAACCGTTCCTTGCAGCTTCATCCCTACTCCGAGATCGGACAGTTGCAGCACGTCACTGCGCAAGAGCGGCTTCGGCAGCTCATCGCGGGGGTCGCGTCCCGGACGCAACAGACTCTCGACAATATCCGTGAGCGTCGGAACCCCGATGCCAAGCCGCTCGGCTGTCTTCTCGATATCGAGCGATTGCAGGCGCTCTTTGCAGCGCTCGCTGCCGATTTCGCTCGGCGCAATTTCGATCATCGCCAAAAGCTTGTGCGTAGCCGCGTACGATTCCGGGTGAATCGGGGTCTTGTCCAGCGGATCGCTTCCTCCTGTGATGCGCAAAAAGCCGATGCACTGCTCGTACGTCTTGGCTCCCAGTCGAGGAACTTCCTTCAACTGGCTGCGAGACGAGAACATGCCGATCTCTTCCCGCTTTTTCACGATGTTGCCCGCCACTTGCTTGCTGATTCCCGATACGTACTGCAACAGCGACGAGGATGCTGTGTTGACGTCCACCCCGACGTGGTTTACCGCCGATTCGACGACAAATTGCAAGCTGTCCGCCAATCTCGACTGGGACACGTCATGCTGGTATTGGCCCACGCCAACCGATTTCGGGTCGATCTTGACCAGTTCGGCAAGCGGGTCCTGCAAACGCCGGGCGATCGAGGCAGCACTGCGCTCCGCTACATCGAGGTCTGGAAACTCTTCTTTCGCCAAAGGTGAAGCCGAGTACACCGACGCCCCCGCTTCATTCACGATAATGTACATGACCTGGCGCTTGAGTTCCTTGAGCAGATTGGCAATAAATTGCTCCGTCTCACGCGATGCCGTACCGTTGCCGATCGCGATGACACTGACATCGTACGTCTCGATCAACTGGCGAACTTTTGCCGCTGCTTCTGCCACTTTGTTTACCGGAGGAGTAGGGTAGACGACCGCTACTTCCAATAGCTTGCCCGTCTCATCGACTACAGCTAATTTACAGCCAGTCCGGAATGCCGGGTCGACCCCGAGAACGACTTTGCCTTTTACCGGAGGCTGCAACAGCAGATTGCGCAAGTTCTCCGCGAAAATGTGGATGGCCCGCTCTTCTGCCGCCTCTGTCAGCTCGGCGCGCACCTCCCGCTCGATCGACGGCGCAATCAAGCGCTTGTACGCGTCCTCGACCGTCTGCTCCATGAGTGAGCGAACGACCGTCTCGCCGGGAACCATCCGCCTTTGCACCCAGGCCAAAATCTCGGCGACTGGCGCTTCTACGGTCACCTTCAGGATGCCTTCGCTCTCTCCCCGGTTGATGGCGAGCACACGATGGGGCACAACCTTTTTCAAAGGCTCGCTGTATGCGTAATACATCTGGTATACGTTTTTCTCGTCTGCTTCTTCTGCCTTTTGCTCGGTCACCAGCAGCCCTTTTTGCACGGTGCGCTGGCGAACCCACTGGCGGATGTCCGGATCGTCGGAAATGTGCTCGGCAACGATATCCATCGCCCCTTGCAAAGCTTGCTCGATCGTTTCCACGCCTTTTTCGGCATCCACGTATTTTTGTGCTTCCTCTTGCGGATCACCTTTTTTCGGCAGGCTCAACAAGTACGTGGCGAGCGGCTCCAATCCCTTTTCTTTGGCCATCGTCGCTCGCGTGCGGCGCTTTTGCCTGTACGGTCGGTAAAGGTCTTCCACTTCTTGCAGCTTCGTGGCCCGCTCAATTGCCGCCTTCAATTCATCCGTCAGCTTGCCCTGCTCCTCGATGAGCCGGACTACTTCTTCCTTGCGTACTGACAGGTTGCGCAAATAACGCACGCGTTCCTCGATCGCCCGAATTTGCGTTTCATCCAACTGCCCGGTCATTTCCTTTCGGTAGCGGGCAATGAAAGGAACGGTATTGCCTTCATCCAAAAGGGCAACCGTGCGTTCCACCTGATGAGGTTTGACGCCCGTATCCTGGGCGATTGTCTGGATCATCAATGTAAGCTCCATACATTCCTCCTGCGCTCGTACTTCGCCGTTTATTGTACCATATTTGCTAGCAACGTCTGGAAACGGGCAAAAAAAAGAGGTGCACATGCCCCTCCTCCCAAGCTTCCCTGTTAGGTTGCTGTTCTCGCCGTTTCCAGCTGTTCTACCCGCAAAGCCTCTCTCAACTTGCCCAATGCACGACGCTGCAAGCGGGAAATATGCATCTGGGACATGCCCATGATGTCTCCGGCCTGCTTCTGGCTCAAATTTTGATAAAAGGTTAAATGAATGATTTCTTTTTCCCGCTTGTCCAGAACGTGCAGCGCCCGGTCGAGCATCAAGTTTTGTTCGACTTGTCCGTAGCCCACTTCTTGCTGGCCGACGAGATCCAGCAGTGTGATCGTGTTGCCGTCGTTGTCTGCTTCCAGCTCGCTGTCCATGGAAAGGGAATGGTAGCTCCGCCCCATTTCGAGCGTCTCCAATACGGCTTCTTCCGTTACGCCCAGGCAGTTCGCAATATCGGATATTTTCGGCGAACGTTGCAGCTTGGCTGTCAGCTCATCCACAACGCGCTTGATCTTCGGGCTCAATTCTTTTACACGGCGCGGCACGTGCACACTCCACGTCTTGTCCCGGATGTATCGCTTGATTTCTCCGACAATCGTCGGGATCGCAAAGCTTTCAAACGTTCTGTCAAAAGAAGGGTCAAATCGGCGCAGGGACGCAAGCAGCCCGATCATCCCCACCTGGACAAGGTCTTCATACATGACTTGTCCACGCACAAACTTTTTGGCCAACGTTTCAACTAGCGGAGTATAGGCGGTCACCAACTGCTCCTGCAGGCTTTCGTCCCTTGTCTGCCCATACAGTTGAATGAGCTGCCGGAGCTCCTCCGGACTATACTTCCGTTTCCGAGATTGTCCAGTCATCGCCAGCCACCCCATCCCGCCGAACATACTTGGTCATGGAGACCATCACTCCTGATTCGGAGCGAATCACTACCTCGTCCATCAGTGTGTGGATGAGATAAAGGCCAAGACCTCCTTCATCCAGATCCTCAAGGTTTCTTCCTGCATAAATCGGTGTCAGTTGTTCTGGCAACAGCTCTTCGGCAAATCCTACGCCCTGATCGCTCACCTCGATGCACAGACGATCGGAGCAAACCTGACATTCTATATGGATAAAACCAGCTTCTTCTTTATCCTTGTACGCGTGTTTTACTGCATTCGTGCACGCTTCCCCTACTGCAAGCTTGATATCCTCAATCTCCTCATAGGAAAAGCCCATGCGATTCGCTATCCCCGACACAGTAAGCCTCGCCACGCCCAGGTAATCCGTTTGATTTGGCAAAGTCAACCGAATCCTGTCAGCCAGAGGTTTTTGTTGAGCCATTACTCGCTCTCTCCTTTGCGGACGGCAATATGTTCGTACAAGCCTGTGATGCGAAACAGCCTTTCCACGCGTGGAGACAATTTTTGAACCTCAAACGCGCATCCGTTTTGCTTGCACGCTTTCATGGCCGCGATGAAAATTCCGATTCCTGTGCTGTCCATATACTCGACCGCTTCCAAATCGACCAAAATGCGGCTGGCGCCAGGCTGATTTGCGAGAGACATGAGTGTCTCCTTTACTTTTGGTCCTGTATGGGCGTCAATATCTCCCCCAAGGACCACCAGATGCTCTGCCTCCTGGCTAGTGGTGTTCATGAACAGATCCATCGCCATCTCCCTCCCTTGCATTGCTTCATGTTCTTCGAAGTACAATCATGGTGTAGTCATCCAGCAGTTCAAATTGGGAGAGCGTAAGCAGCCTGTTGTACAGGGCGTTCGCCATTTTTTGGGCATGGACGCCCACTTCGGCTTGCATGTGGAGAATTAACTCATCCCTTTGCAAATAGTATCGGTTTTTTTTGCATTCTGTTACACCATCTGTCAGAAGAATCAGAACATCTCCCGGTTCCAGGCGAACTTCCCGCACTTCGTATTCGCTACTCGGGCATAGCCCCAGTGCTGAGCCTTGTCCTTCCAAATCGGCAAACTTTTTTTCTGAAGCCCGATACAAAAAGCCAGGCTCATGCCCCGCCACAGCATAGCGGAATGAATGGAGCCGCGTATCGTACGCTCCGTAGAGCATCGTTACAAACATGCTCGGATCGATGTTTCGACCGACGATCCGGTTGAGATGGTGCAGCATCTCGTCAGGACCAAGCGGCATCTCTCGCAAGCTGTCAATCGCGTACTTGAGCATGGACATGCACATCGCTGCGGAAATTCCTTTTCCCGTAATATCCGCAACGCTCAGGCAAAAGCGCTCTTCGTCCTGACAAATAAAGTCGTAATAGTCTCCGGACATTTGCTTCGCTGCTATGCTGACAAGGCCGATCTCCAAACCGGGATAAGCGGGTATTTCTCCAGGCAAAAGCGTCTGCTGCATCGCCTGGGCCACTGCCATCTCCGCTTCCAACTGTTGATGCCTGCTCCGCCAGCTATGTACGGACCGATGTTCGTTGCCGTATTCAATCATTACTTCGGTCAGGATGGAAAAGGACGCACGCACAAATTCCGGGACATCGCCCAGCTTTTCCAATGCCCGCCCATGCATATCTGTCAATTCTTCCGGCGAAATATTGCGGGCGAGCAGCCACTTGCCCATCTGCTGGGCTACGTACAGCTGATCCTCGCCAGGGCCGTTCAGGTAATCCCGAAGAAGCTTTACATACTCTTCCTCCAAGCTTCGGATTACCATTTGTCTCTCCCCTCCTCCAGCGGGCTGTTCCACTTCACGACGACCACTCGAGTTCCTTCTTCTCGGGAGCTGTGGATTTCAAATTCATCCATCATGCGCCTGACTCCTGGCAACCCTGCCCCGAGTGCGCCGGAAGTCGAATAGCCGTCTTCCAAAGCTTTGCGGATATCGGGGATTCCCGGTCCCGCATCTATTGCGGTCATTTGCAAGCCAATCACACCGTTTTTTTCAATCGGCTCAATCGTGATTGTCCCGCTACCTGCGTACAAATAAATGTTACGGGCCAATTCGGAGATGGACGTGGCGATTCGGGACTGCATGATTGTACCGAAGCCGAGCTGTCTCGACATATTTCGCCCCACTTGTCTCGCTGTTACGATGTCTGTTTCTTGTTTGATCTTGATTGTCTCAGGACTACAGCTCTGCCACAATCAAAAAACCCCTTCCGCCCTCACTTAATAGGTAGAAATAAATGAAAATGAATGCGATCGAAGTTTTTTCTCTACCTCGGAAGTAATAGCAAATCGTGTCACTTTTTGTCTACTATTCACAACAAACACATTCGCTACAGACATGGCAATTCCCTGCCCCCACAGCAAAAAAACCACTTGCTTCACCCAAGTGGCTTTTCCTCTCCCAGCGCTTGATTCATTTTTTAGAAATCAATGAGGCCCAAGCTGATTTGTAAAGACTCATTGACCCGATCCATCATCTCGTCATCGAGATGGGTAATCTTATCGGTCAGCCTTTGTTTGTCAATGGTTCGTATTTGTTCCAACAAAATGACGGAGTCACGATCAAATCCATATGTTTTTGCGTCAATTTCCACATGCGTAGGCAGCTTTGCCTTCTGAATTTGCGCCGTAATGGCTGCGACGATGACCGTCGGACTAAATCGATTTCCAATGTCGTTCTGAATGACTAAAACAGGCCGCACGCCTCCTTGCTCAGAGCCAACGACCGGTGACAGGTCCGCGAAAAACACATCGCCACGTTTGACAATCACAGGTCACACCCCGCTAACTAAGCGGACAAGAGTATGGTCAGCCTCTTCCTCAGCGCCAAAAGCCTCCGATGCCATTTTCAGATTAATCTTCGCCATCTCCATATACCCTTTTTGCATTGTCTCCCGGATCGTACGTTTTTTACGCTCCTTCAAATACAAATGCATCGCCTGACGAATAAACTCGCTGCGATTGGATTTCTCCTTTTGAATGACGCCATCCACTTCCTGTAGCAAGTGTTGCGGCAAACTGATCATGATGCGTTTCGTGTTTGACTTCGACAAGACAAATCCACCTCCAACCATGACCGTAACTTCCATCTACCATGCCAGTTCTTGAAAGAACAGCCAGTATGAACAATACCATTATGTCGAAACCATTGCAAAAATATACCTATCCGTAAGCGTTTCAGGCAAAAAAGCCCGCATTTGCGCTTAACTAATATTCGCGCTCCACTAGAAAACTCCTGCTGATTTTTGCTTGCTAGTTATTTACACTTTTTACAGGCACATGCTTCATCGCCAGCGGATGAAACACCTCAGTGATTTCCTTGTTGCGGACATAGACGCGCGGAATCCGGTAATTCAGCATGCAGGGGACTTCATAATTAATCGTTCCAAGCAACTGAGCAACCTCATCCAGAGAGATTTCCTCATCCCCCTGTTTGCCGTATAGAACGATTTCATCGCCGACCTGCCCAGCCTCCGGTTCCAGTCTGATCATGGTTTGATCCATGCAGACTCGCCCTACGATTGGATAGCGGGAACCATTGTACAACACTTCTCCCCGATTGGACAAGAGGCGGGAATACCCATCGGCGTATCCAATGGGCACAGTGGCGATTCGCTCACCTGGTTCTGCCGTATAAGTCGCGCCATAGCTGACCGTAAACGGCTCCACTGCTGTTTTTGCATGGGCAATTTTGGTTTTCAGGGAAAGGGCAGGGACAAGAGTCACGTCCGCACGCTCTTTCATGTACGGTGAAGGATACAATCCGTATAAACCTATGCCTAAACGGATCGTATCATACCCCCAATCGGGAAAAGCGATGGCGGCAGCTGTATTGCAGCAGTGTACTGTGGGCAACTGCTTTCCCGCTGCGCGCAGTGCTTGCAAAAAGGATTGAAACGTCTCGTGTTGTCGTCGCACATGGGTCGTGTCCGGTTCGTCCGCGCAGGCAAAGTGGGTGAAAATGCCTGTCCATTCCAGCTTGGGGCTGTCTTCGAGAGCGCCTACCACCTCGAGCAACGCCTCTGCTGTCTGGACGCCCAAACGCCCCATGCCTGTGTCCGTTTTTACATGCACGCGGACGGGATCGAGGCCCTTTTGTTCGAGCAGTCGGTTCGCTGCCCGAATCCAGTCCGTGCTGCATGTCGTCAGTTCAACATTCAGTCTGCTGGCACTTTCGAGCGAATCAGTCGGCGTATACCCGAGCACCAAAATCGGCGCTTCGATTCCTGCCTGTCGCAGAATAATCGCTTCATCGAGCATCGCCACCGCCAGAGTGTCGGCACCGCTCGCAAGCGCCTCCCTGGCTACGTGCACAGCGCCGTGTCCGTAACCGTCTGCCTTGACGACAGCCATAATGCCCGTGTTTTTCGGCAAATGGCCGCGGAACGTCTCAACATTGGTCCGGATGGCGTCCAAATCAACCTCAACCCAAGTGTCACGACAAAACGGTTTCATTCCTATCTCCTCTTGTTCCCTTTATTATAGTAACTCAAGCGCTCATTCAACTGATTGAGAAACTGCCTGGAAACCATCAACGATTCTTTTTTGCCTCCCAAGCGATAGAAATGGCGGCCTTCGTAAACCTGCTCCACTTCTGACAAAGGATAGCTCGTTTCTTTTCCGGAGATGCTGACGATCAGGTGAGTCTTCGTCAGCTTGTACACAGGACGCATAATCGACTTGTACAGGAATGGAGCAAGACCGACGACTGCTATGGCAATCGCAATAGCCAACACTTTGAAGGTCGCGTCATTCCTCGGAAAAATTTGTGCGAGAATCATCATCCCCAAAACGAAGGTGATGGTCTCGGCAATCCGCATGCTCCAGCTTTTGCGCAACAGCATGTCCTTGTAGGTCGACTCTTCTTGGTACAATACATCGGTAGACGATTTTTTCATCTTGCTGCATGCCACCTCATTACGGTATAAGTTACCTTGAATGTATCGTGTTTTCCCGGTGCGTGTCAATTCAGGGTTTGTCCTTTTACCTCATGCGTGCACGCAATTACCGCCGCCATGCGGCTAACTGCGGCCTATCCCAGTGTTGTTGGCGGACTGCTCGGCTACGGAAAAAAGCAGGCGAGAAGATTCGCCTGCTCTTTTGTGCGTTCGTTTGCGGACTATTGTTCGCCCGCTTTGTCCTGTTCTGCCTTTTTCTCGCCGTGTCCTCGGAATGCCCCTTTTGTGAAGCTGCCTTCCACCATTTTTTGCACGCGATCTGCTGCGTTTTCGTTCATTTTGTCAGCTTGCTCTTGCGTCAGCTTGCCTGCTGTGACCGCTTCTTTCAGCTTCGCTTCTTGTTGCTCAACCAGCAAAGATACGAGGTCGTCTACCGACACGCCTTGCGCTTCTGCTACTGCTGCCAGCGATTTGCCTGCTTTCAGTTCTTCGCCCAGCTTGTCTGCATCCAGTTTCAGCAAGGAGAGCAGCTCTTCGTTTTTGTCGAAGCCGCCGCCGAAACCGAAACCAAAGCCTTTGCCCGGTCCTCTGTCCTGATGCGTGTTTTGCACCATTTCTTTGACGCGCTCCGCTGCGTTTTCGTTCATTTTGTCAGCTTGTTCTTGCGTCAGCTTGCCTGCTGTGACCGCTTCTTTCAGCTTCGCTTCTTGTTGTTCAACCAGCAAAGATACGAGGTCGTCTACCGACACGCCTTGCGCTTCTGCTACTGCTGCCAGCGACTTGCCTGCTTTCAGTTCTTCAGCCAGCTTGTCTGCATCCAGTTTCAGCAAGGAGAGCAGTTCTTCGTTTTTGTCGAATCCGCCGCCGAAACCAAAGCCTTTGCCCGGGCCTCTGTCCTGATGCGTGTTTTGCACCATTTCTTTGACGCGCTCCGCTGCGTTTTCGTTCATTTTGTCGACTTGTTCTTGCGTCAACTTGCCTGCTGTTACGGCTTCTTTCAGCTTCGCTTCTTGTTGTTCAACCAGCAAAGATACGAGGTCGTCTACCGACACGCCTTGCGCTTCTGCTACTGCTGCCAGCGATTTGCCTGCTTTCAGTTCTTCAGCCAGCTTGTCTGCATCCAGCTTCAGCAAGGAGAGCAGCTCTGTGTTTTCTTTGAAGGAAACGCCTTTGATGCCCCCGCCGTGATGATTCATTTTGCCGCCGAAAGCGAATTTCACCTCTGACGGTTTCTCCAATTTTTGCGCTTGCGCCTGTGTTTGTGTTGTATCTGCTGCAAAGGCGCTGCCCAAGCTCCCAATACTCAGAACTGCTGCCATCGTGCCCAAAAGCATTCCCAATTTTGCTTTGCTAAACATATTTGCTCAACCCTTTCACTCGGTGTAGTTATGTACCGCTTCTTCCGGGTACATGCTCAGTCTACACAGGCTATTTTAGATTCCCTTTTGAGAAAAATGGAAAAGTTGCGGGAAAGTAAAGGAGGATTGGTAAGAGACAAAGCTTCGTCTGGACACAACAAAAAGAGGACGGTCATAAGCCGTCCCCTCTCCCTATTTTTATTTCCCGCCGAGACCGTAAGTCGACTGAGCGACATTGACCATCTCTTCTTCTGGCAAATCTCCGGCGATTGTAAATTCGACACCGTCCAGCTCCCAAGTGAGCAGTCGTGTTTTTTCACCCGTTTGTGCCAGCACCCCGACTGTGAAGCCGAGATTGACAGGCATGCCTTGTTCATAAGATACGGAAGCTTCTGTCGGACGGGCTTCGATCAGCTTGTAGTTATACGCCCCTTTGTAGTTGAGGATGACTGTCCGCACGCCATCACGCGTCACTGGCTCGATATCGCCCTGCTTGACTCCCTCAGGCACGTAAGTCGGCACGATCACACCGAACTGGCTGTTCGGAAGCTTGGCGACCTGTCCGTTTGCGCCTGCCATCGTTGGAATTGCTGGCAAAGAGCTTGTGCTCATGTTGCGATCTCTGTCAAACGCATCCTTGTCAAAGGTAGGGTTGAACGAAAATTCGGTAAAGTCGATTCGCACCAGTGGCTTCATGCTCGAATCCATAATCTCCGCATGAGTTGGCTTGAAGTCTTCTGTCAGCCAAATCTTTTGCTTGGTGAGCGAGCGATTGCCGCTGTAGTTTGCTTTCACTTCAAAGACGTACTGCTTTTCCTCCATCTTCATTTGACGCTCCGCATCGTCAATAATGCTCTTCGCCAGCGTCTCATACAAATAGAGTGGGCCATTGTTCTCCGGCCAACCGCTCTGGAAGCGGAAGCTTTTGTTCAGGTGCGGAGTCAGGACAAAAACTCCTTCGTTATTGCGCAGAATGATCTGGGTAATTCCACGCTGCTTGGAGGTGAGCGCCACCCGATAATTCGTGGGCTTCTCATACCAGACCTGGACGTCATACTCCATAGGTGTAGAGCCCGTCTGCATAGTCAAAACCGCCTGAGACTTGTATCCGCTCATTTTCCCCAGTGCTCCGTTCAGGTCACTCACCACATCTTCTGGTGTTTTCTGACCGAAGCAACCGCCGAGCATCAACGTAAAGACCAACAATAACACCAGTGGTAAAGCTGCCCTTTTCATTCAATGAACTCCTCCTTGTCAACTTTTTCGACAAAGAAGGGCACCCCTGTCTATTTCCTGGGAAATCTGTCAGTCTTTCGCCTCTTGCAGCGCTCATCGTGTCAAAAAGCTGTACGGGGTACAAAGGACGCGATATCGCTTGATCGGCTGAAGACTTACCCTTCCTGTGTCAGAGCAGGTAGTCCCTCCTGATCTACGCGATATAAATGTATGTCCATCCTCGTCCCAATATGCAGACAAGTTTACAGCTCTTCCACAACCACCTGTGCCATAGCGTGCGTCTGACTGTGCGAAATGCTTACGTGTACACGAATGCGCGCCGGTTCCAGCCCCAGTCGGGTCAGTACATCCGGATTGATCTGCATCAACGGCTTGCCCGTTTCGCTCGGAGTGATTGCCATATCGAGAAAGCTGAGTGCCTGTCCGATCCCCGTCCCGAGTGCTTTTGCCCCGGCTTCTTTGGCCGCGAACCTGCCAGCCACCATCTCCGCCTGCCTGTGCGCCGATTTTCCCGTCAACAGCAGCTTTTCTTCATCGGTGAGAAAACGGTTGATCGCATTTTCCCTTCGCCCGATCAATGTTGCAACTCGTTCAATCTCTACTATATCCACGCCAATACCGACAATCATGGGCAAAAGCCCTCCCAGCTTGTAGATTCTGCTGTCACAGTACCATCCTCTCCGCCCTTTTTGCAAGCCAAACGAAAAAACCCCCGCAAGATGCGAGGGTTGTTGTCTACAGCTACTACTCAGTAGCTTGACCTGCTTGTTGGCCGGATTTTTGAGCGGATTGTTGGTTTTGACGACGAACTTCCGCTACGTTTGTTTCGCTAGCAAATTCAGTAGCAGTGTTTTGCGCCTGAGCCGCTTGGTTAGCTTTGTTCATTCCTGCTTGCTTGTTTTGTTTAGGCATCGTTCCATTCACCTCCTCGACGTCACTGAATATAATTTGTACCGCCCCCCTCGCTCATATCCATCCTAATTTTTCCAGACCGTACAAACTCGCTCCGATTGCTTCTGTCCTGTTTTCACCAGCGAACCGGGGTATCCTATAAGTGCAATACCGCGCAGGAAATCCGTAAGCAAGCGCGAATTAAGTGATCGACTACCACTTGAGAGGAGCGTTTTACATGGCTCAAACCGTTATTGTTTACACCCAGACGACATGCGGCCCTTGCCAGGAAGAAAAAATGTGGCTGACATCCCAAAACATCGCTTTTGAAGATAGAGATATCCGCAAAAACGACGCCTTTTTCCAGGAAGCCATCAACCTCGGAGCCAGCATGACTCCCGTTACTTTCATCGAAAAGGAAGGCGGCGAACAGTTTGTCATTCACGGCTTCGACAAGGAAGAATTAAAAAAAGCGCTGGATCTCATCTGATCCAACGCTTCCTAAGACTGATCAGCCGAACGAAGGTTCATCGGCTGATTTTTGTTTGACAATCGGTGACATATCTGGCAAGTGAGACAAAATTTGCTTAACGGCAGGAGAGCATTCTGTATTAACAGAGTAAAATACCCATGGTCCCTTGCGACGCTCTTTGACCAAACCATGTGTCTTTAGCTTAGCTAAGTGCTGGGAAACAGAGGGTTGGGAAGTTTGCAGAATCTCCACGAGATCACGGACACACAGTGATTGGACTTGCAAAAGAGCCATGATCGTCAAGCGCGTCTTGTCACCAAGCAGCTTGTAAACTTCGGATAAAAACAATACCTGCATCAAATCCGTTTCCATACGAACCCACCTTTGCCTTGCATATCTGTTTCCCAGTATACTATATGGCTTATATGATGGGGAAGATATGAACGTAAAAGTTCCTTGAACACTTCTTAAACATCTCGCTGCTGCATCGCTTCGATCAGCTTGTCCGCTGTGCGCGCAGCCAGCGCCATTACTGTGTTTGTCGGGTTGCTGCCACTCGATGTAACGAATGTGGAAGCACCCGCTATGAAAAGATTGGGAATGTCATGAGATTGCCCAAACTCGTTCACAACCGACTGCTCGGGGTTATTCCCCATTCGGCAGCCCCCCATCAAATGAGCGGTATCCGAGACGACATGCTCCGGCTTTCCGCCCATCGCTTCCATGATCCGGTTCATCTGCCCGATGGCATGCTGGTACAGCTTGCGGTCGTTTTCCTGATAGCTGAAAGTGACTTTCGGTATCGGCATCCCGTTTTCATCTTTTTCCCCGCTAAGCGTAACGGCATTGTCAGGATGAGGGAGCACTTCCCCTACCAGCGTAATTCGCGCATACATGTTGTAATCAAGCATCGTTTCCCGCAGTTGTTTGCCCCACAAAAAGGTTTTGTCTTCCCGCTCCGTCGCGATTGCTCCCGCCATGCCGACTGGTCTTGATCCATGCGCACTCAGCGTGTACCCTCTGGCGAAGCCGCGCTCCCGCTCCGTCTCATAAAAGTGCTGGGTCAAGGCAAGCACTGGCGTTCCTTTGTACAGGCGCACTTCTTCCGGGAGCCGCCCGTAGACGTCATGACTTGAATGAGGCATGATCGCTTTGCCTACCCAGCCGCTGGAATTGGCCAATCCTTGGGGGAACCGCGATGTCGCCGAGTTCAACAGCAAGCGTGGCGTTTCCACAACAAAACCGGCGAGAATAACGACCCGCGCCATCTGCCGATGCATCAGCCCCTGATGGGAAAACAACACTCCGCTGACTCGGTCGCCCGCCATCAATATTTCCGTGACCGTGCAGTCAGACAATACTTCCGCTCCTTCTGCGATCGCCTTTGGAATATGATGAATCAGACCACTGTACTTGGCATTCGGCATACAGCCCTGGTTGCAAAAGCCGCGGTTGATACAGGGCGGACGTCCGTCAAACGGAGCCGATAAAATCGCGAGGGGGGCAACTACGCTTTCGATCCCCAGCTTGTCGCAGCCTTCCCGGAACAATTGGGCGTTGGCGCTGATCGGTTCGCGAACCGGGTAAGGATACGGCCCCTGAAAAGCTCCCCACGGAAAATGATGCGGGCCTGACACGGCAATTTCCCGCTCGATCTTGTCGTAATACGGAGCCAGGTCATGATAGGTGATCGGCCAGTCTTCCCCGACCCCATCTGCTGTCCGGGTCATAAAATCGCTTTCGTGAAATCGTAAAAATACCCCTGTAAAATGAACGGTGCCTCCGCCGATTCCCCGCCCGGAGTTGTTATGACCCAGCCGCAAAGGGTCGTTTCCCGCAACCAGCCTCGTCTCCTGCCAGGCAAGCCGCTGCATGCTCAACTCGTCGCTGGCAAAGTCGCGCTGCGGGTCCCAGAACGGCCCTGCTTCCAGCACGACCACGCGCAGTCCTGCTTTCGCCAATTCGTACGCCAGCACCCCTCCTGCCGCGCCTGCTCCGACGATGCATACATCTGCTTCTTCCGCGTATTTTCGTACCAGGCCATCCTGGGAGGAACGTGCCCGATCCGCTTCGTTGGGATGCCGCTTCTCGTCGTTATTCGCCATTTGCCTTCGCCTCCCATGGGTCTGTCAATCCTTTTTCCACCCGCACATAACCGCGGGGATAAGCTGGCCCGCCGTAACCGATATCCGACCAGACGAGCGGGTGCGAATAATAGGCTTGCACGGTATCGTGCAGCAGCTTTTTGAAAAAATCGACGGCCGCAGCATGCGTCCACGCCTCTTGCTCCTTCACGCTGCCGCCAGAAATCCGCTTCAACACCTGCTCCTGATCGCCAGCGGAGAGCGCGCCAAACTCGCAACCGAACTCTGCGTGACTCTCAGCTTCCACACCTGCCAGGCCGAGACGATACAGCTGTTTTTTCTCCGGAACACCGACCTTGCGCTGCGATTCTCCGACGGGACTCGCGAGCGACTCATCGATATGCGCCACGACAAAAGTCAGCACCTCCAGCCTGTGGTCGTCTACAAGCACACTCACAATCGCTTGCAGCAAAAGGGCCTCGGCAGGCAGCAAGTAGCTGTGGGCGACCTGCGGCATTTTCCTGGCTCCAACAATTTGTCGCGTGTGACCATCCCAATTGGCGTGCTCTTCCCACACATCATAGGCAGGGTAACGTCTGTACTTTGCCATCTGCCCTCACCCCCAGAACAGGGCCAATAGCCCCAAAGCAGAAATCGCCGTAATGAGCAGAGGAAGAATAACCGGAGGGCCGACCAAAAAATTTTGCGATTGCGAAAATCCGCCTACGCGCTGTTTGACTCCTGCGGCGTGCAGATAAGCCCCGTACACGCCTCCCCCCATGCCGACGAACATCATCAAGGCAAACACCCACCTGAGCCATCCTGCATTCACGAACGACAACACAATAGCGGCAACCGCAAAAATCGGCAGTTCAATCACAGGCACCCACATCGCCCAATGCCGAAAGTTTTGTCTGGAATGAAACAGAGTGACTTGAACGGCAATCAAAATGAACGACAGTCCCGCAAACAAAATAAGCACACGCTCGATCGGCCAGCCCTGCCACATGGAAACATCCTCCTTTTGCTGTATGTTGCGCCTATTTTTCCCTTTGCTTCTGCTGTCCTATTCGAGTAAAAAAGCTATTTTCGGAAAACAGCCCTCTTCGCGTCCATAAAAAAACAAGCCTGCTGGTCCAATCGTCAGCAGACTTGCTTTATCCGTTTCTTTTAAAGGATCAGTGTCAGGTACAACCCCAGCAAAGTAATGATGAGAGTTGGCACCGTCAGCACAACCCCTGTGCGAAAATATTGACCCCACGTAATTTTCACGCCTTTGCGGCCCAGTACGTGCAGCCACAGCAAAGTGGCGAGCGAGCCAATCGGCGTTATTTTGGGTCCGAGATCGCTCCCGATGACGTTGGCGTAGATCATCGCTTCGCGGAAGACGCCTTCTGCTTGCGTGCTGCCAATCGCCAAAGCGTTGAACATGACGGTCGGCAAGTTGTTCATGATCGAAGACAAAATGGCGGAAATCAGCCCTGTGCCTAGCGTGGTTGCAAGCAAGCCGCAATCCATGAGCGCAACGAGCGCCGCTTTCACCAAATCCGTAAGCTGCGCATTGTGCAGCCCCCAGACCACCACATACATGCCGATGGAAAAAATGACGACCACCCACGGCGCTTCCTTCATGATCCTGCCCATGGCAATCGCCTTGCTTTTTCGCGAAACGAGGCAAAACACGAGAGCGGCGAGCGCGATGATGAACGAAACAGGCACATGGATCGACTCGCTTAGAAAAAAGCCGAGCAACAGCACGCCGAGAATCGGCCACGCCAGGCGAAACAGTCGCTGGTCGCGAATAGCCTCTCCCGGCCGCCGAAGCTGGGACAAATCTACGTGACGCGGGATGCTTTTGCGATAGTACAGAAACAAAACCAGCAGGCTGCCGCCGACAGAAAACAAGGTGGGCAAAACCATTTTCAGCGCGTATTCGGCAAAGCCGATGTCGAAATAGTCAGCGGAAACGATGTTGACCAAGTTGCTGACCACAAAAGGCAAGGAACTCGTATCAGCGATGAAACCGCTCGCCATGACAAATGCCAAAACCATCCCGCCGTCGAGCTTCAGTGCGCGAACCTGGGCAAGTACGATCGGCGTCAGGATCAGCGCTGTTCCGTCATTCGTAAACAAAGCAGACACCAGCGTCCCGAGCAAAATGACGTAGGTGAACATCAAGCGTCCATTTCCTTTTGCCAATCGCGCCATATGCAGGGCGGCCCATTCAAAAAAGCCGATCTCATCCAAAATGAGCGAAATGATGATAATGCCAACCAGGGCAAACGTGGCATTCCAGACGATCGACGTCACTTCCGCCACATCAGCGAGTGACACTACCCCTGTCACAAGAGCCAACACAGCTCCCCCTACCGCCGGATAGCCGATCGACAAACCTTTTGGCTGCCAAATAACCAATGTCAGCGTAACGATAAAAATCAACAATGAAATCCAGACCACCGCGTATGTCTCCCCTCCACGCCAAAAAGAGCGAACCCGCAATCGGTCCGCTCCTCTACCTTACTACAAACTTGCTTTATCCGAAACGGCCAGTAATGTAGTCCTCTGTCCGTTTGTCGCGCGGGTTTTGGAAAATCGTTGGCGTCTGGTCAAATTCCACAAGCTCCCCGTTGAGGAAGAACGCCGTTTTGTCAGAAATACGCGCTGCTTGCTGCATGTTATGCGTCACGATGACGATCGTATACGTATCTTTCAGCTCTTCCAGCAGCTCCTCGATTTTCGCCGTGGAGATCGGGTCCAGCGCAGAAGTAGGCTCATCCATCAAAATGACTTGCGGCTGGACAGCCAGCGCGCGTGCAATACAGAGACGTTGCTGTTGTCCGCCAGACAGTCCGGTAGCAGGCTTTTTCAACACGTCCTTGACTTCGTCCCACAAAGCAGCGGCCTTGAGACTGTTCTCCACGATCTCGTCGAGCTTGTGGCGATCCATCATGCCGTGAAGTCTCGGTCCGTAGGTGACATTGTCGTAAATGCTTTTCGGAAACGGATTCGGATGCTGGAACACCATTCCGATATTTTTACGCAACCGCTCGACTTCCACGCTGGAACTGTAAATGTCTTCATCAAACACCTTTACAACCCCGGTGATTTTGGTGTTCGGAACAGAGTCGTTCATCCGGTTCAACGTGCGCAAAAACGTAGACTTCCCGCAGCCGGACGGCCCGATCAAAGCTGTAATGGAATTTGGCTCAACATCAAGATTTATATGATAGAGGGCTTGTTTGTTACCGTAGAAGAGATTTAACTCTCTTACCGAAATAACACTCATGCTTTCCTTCGCTCCTTCGCGGTTGTAGCATCTGATTACTCAACCACTATAGCTCGCCAATGTTATGCTTTGATGAGGACTATATTAAGTTTCCATAAAGTTTTAAAGCTAGGTAAAGTTATGGTAAATGTTTCTTGCAAACCATATACGCCCCCAATAGTACACCCTACAATAAAGCTGAACGTTTTGTCGAATAAGGGGAGAGCATGTAATGCCGAGAAAAAAACGTATATTGGGCAACGCGTCGTTTCATTACCGATCGATTTTTACCAGATTGTTTTTCGGGATTTTGACTATGGTAGTCAGCATGATGGCCATTGCCGCATTCTTTATCAGTTATCAATCGGAAAGCACACTCAATGAAAAAACGAAACAGCAGCTCTTCGATGCATCCGGGTCTGCCTTGCAGGAAGTGAACAGCCGCGTACAGTCGATCATCACCGCTCTTTCCTCCTATGCTTCTACTTACAAAAACAGCAAAATCACAAACAGTCAGAGCTTCGGCATCTTTACCGACATGGTTAACAGCAATCCGACGATTTCGGAAATTCAGGTCGTTACAGCAGATGGGCGTTACTTGACCTTCCCAGGCTCCCCGCTGGACAGCTCTTATGATCCGCGAGCAGCAGACTGGTACAAAGGAGCGTGGGACAAGCCAACCGCTTTTGTTTCGGACGTGTTTCAATTTTCCGCAACCGAGTTTCCCAAAATCGCCGTGTCGATGGCTTTGCGCAACGACGAGGAAGAACCTGTCGGGGTAGTCGTAGCGTTCGTCTCCGTGCCAAAGCTCAGCGAGTCGATTGGACAAATCAAGCTGGGAAATACCGGGTACGCGATGATTGTCGATCAGCAAGGGAAGCTGCTCGCTCACCCGGATAAAACGTACGCCTTGCAGCGCCCCCTGCTCACGGAGCTGCCCGTCGTCTCCAATGTGATCGCAGGCAAGTCAGGCTTTGATTCGTTCCATATAAACGGCATGGATGCGTTCGCCGCCTACAAGTTCGACCCGGCGCTCAAATGGGGAATGATCGTCGTTCAATCCGTATCAGAGGTCAAGCAGGAGGTCCGCCGCTTGCAACTGACGATTCTGGTCGTCTCGCTCGTCGGTCTGATTTCACTGGCTTTGCTGCTCTATTTGTACGTTCGCAAAATTATCAAGCCCGTCAAAGAAGTCCAGCAAAAAATGACGGCTTTCAGCGAAGGCGACTTGTTCCAGACGATGCACGTCCAAACCAATGATGAAATCAGACAGCTCGCCGACAGCTTCAACCGGATGAGCGGACAGATCAGAACGATCATCGGCAAAATCCAGTACGTCATTTCCGATGTCAAACAGGTGGCCGAGCATGTCGGAACAGGCTCGCGACACTCCCACGCCATGCAGACAGAGGTCGTCTCCGTCACGGAGCGGCTCGCCCTGGAAATGGACAACCAGCAAGCCCAAATCGATGATATTCACCAAACTATGGCAGACATCACGCAAGAGTTGGGCCGCGTCACCCAATCGATGGAAACAGCGATCATGCAAAATCAGAAATCGCGGGAACAAAGCGCCAAAGCCGCAACCTCAATCGCCCTGTTAAAAGACAACATGCAAAAAATCTCGACGGATATGAAAGCATCCCTTCAGGCGATGGGTTCGATGCGAGAAAGCATGGATGACATTCGGGACATTCTCGGCTGGATTTCCTCCATCTCGCAGCGCACCAGACTGTTGTCTTTCAACGCCCGGATTGAAGCATCGCGAGCTGGTCAGGCTGGACTCGGCTTCGGCATCGTGGCTGACGAAATCCGCCTGTTGTCGGAGCAAACCGAGGAGGCCACTACTCGCATCCAACACGTCATCACGTCCGGCGAGAACCGGATGGAGCGCGTAGAAGCTTGTCTGGCAACTACCGATCACGCGACCGTCGACGGGATTCACACATTGCATCAGGCGACAGATATTTTCCAGCAGACGATCTCGATCAGCGAAGTTTTGACGACGCAGTTTGAAGCGATCAGGCAGTTGGCCGAAACGATCTCCAGTCAAAGCCAGGTCATTTTCCGGCGCGTCGACAGCCTCGCGGATTCCGCTCAGGAAGTGGTTGCCGGCACCCAGCAAGCCGTCGCCGCCAATCAGGAAAGTCTCTCGCTGTCTGAGCAGTTCCTGCACGATTCAGAGCGACTGGCTGGCATCGTAGAAGATTTGGAGCACGAAATCCGGTTTTTCCGGGCAGTAGAAAAGCCTTCTGCATAGAAGGCTTTTTTTGTTGCTTGTTTTGCTGTCTAGCGGACTCGTCGCACGGCGCAGCAGTCATCATCAATGCTTGGGGAGTCATGCTGCATTTCGTGGCCGTGGCTCTGGCTCCGGCGTTGCCCTTGCCCTTGCCCTTGCCCTTGCCCTTGCCCTTGCCCTTGCCCTTGCCCTTGCCCTTGCCCTTGCCCCGAGACTGTACAAGAAAAGGCCCTCCTGCGCAAGCATGCTGCCAGGAGAGCCTTTTCCTTTTCCTTCGCGATTCAGCCAAAGCGACCGCTGATGTACGCCTCTGTCTTGTCGTTTTCTGGCGAGGTGAAAATTTTTCCCGTTTCATCCATCTCGACCAGTTCGCCGAGCAAAAAGAACGCCGTCTTATCCGAGATACGCGCCGCCTGGTGCAAGTTGTGCGTCACGATCACGATTGTGTACTCTTCCTTCAGTTGCATGACCAACTCTTCGATTTTCATCGTAGAAATCGGGTCGAGCGCAGAAGCCGGCTCATCCAGCAGCAAAATGGTCGGCTGCATGGCAATGGCGCGTGCGATGCACAGACGCTGCTGCTGTCCGCCTGACAGAGACAGGGCGGAATCGCGCAGACGGTCTTTTACTTCGTCCCACAAAGCCGCTTTGCGCAAGCTCGTCTCGACCAGTTCGTCCAGCTTGCGGCGATCCGTCAATCCGTGAAAACGCGGGGCGAACGCGATATTTTCATAGATCGATTTGAAAAAAGGGTTGGCCCTCTGGAACACCATTCCGACGACCTGGCGCAAGCTCTCGATGTTGACTTCCTCACTGTTGATGTTGATTCCATCCACGACAATCGAGCCTGTCACGCGGCACGAAGGAACGAGATCGTTCATCCTGTTCAGGCTGCGCAAAAGCGTCGATTTTCCACAGCCGGACGGCCCGATAAAAGCCGTCACCGAGTTGCGCTCGACTTCCATCGAGATATTTTTGACGGCTTGCTTCTCGCCGTAATAAACCGAGACATTGTTTGTCGAAATAATCGTATCCTGCATGGTGAGTATGGACATCCCCGTCATCTCTCCTTAGTTGGACCCTGAAGTCATCTTTTTGTACACCCAAGTACCAAACCAACGGGCCGAGAGGTTAAAGAGCAACACAGCAATGATCAGAACAGCTGCCGCACCGTCTGCCACATCGCGAGCGTCTGGCGTCAGCCCCTCGCTGTTTACTTTCCAAATATGCACGGCCAATGTTTCAGCCGGGCGGAACGGATTCAGCGGAGAGGTCGGGCTGTTCAAGGAGAAATCAGCAAAGTTCAGGTTCGGCGAAGACATCCCTGCCGTGAACAAGAGCGCAGCCGCTTCCCCGAAGACGCGGCCGGAAGCGAGGATCGCCCCGGTGAGAATGCCCGGGAGCGCGGCCGGAAGAATGACGGAAACGATCGTCCGCCATTTGGTGATGCCAAGCGCCAGGCTTGCTTCTTTTTGACTGCGCGGCACGTTGCGCAGCGCATCCTCTGTTACGCGTACGAGCAACGGAAGGTTGAAGACGGTCAAAGCCAGGGCACCGGAGAACAAGGTATACCCCCAGCCCGTCATGTTTACGAAGACGAGCAAGCCAAACAGACCAACAACGATAGACGGCAACGAAGAAAGCACTTCTATACTCATGCGGATAAACTGTGTGAACTTGTTATCCGGCGCATATTCAGCCATATAAATTCCTGCTCCGATGCCAAGCGGCAAAGCAATCAGCATGGTCAGAACCAGCAAGTAAAACGAGTTGAACAGTTGCGGTCCGATCCCGCCTCCTGCGTTGACGATATCAGGCGGAGAAGTCAAAAAGTCCAGGTTCAGCTTATGCCAGCCTTGCGTCAAAATGAAGCCGAGCAAGCCGATAAGCGTACCGATAATCAGAGCGGCAATCAGAGTCAGCACAACAGTCGCAATACGGTCCATCAATCTCGCTCTCATTTACTTCACCAGCCTTTTTCTGCCCAAAAAGCGCAAGATCATAATGAAAACGAACGACATCAGAAGCAGCAGAAGAGCCATGGACCAGAGCGCATTGTTGTAAGGCGTTCCCTGAATCGTATTTCCCATGTTAAGCGTAATTCCGCTCGTCAGCGTGCTGATTGGATCAAGCAAGCTGCCTGGAAGCTTCGTCGTGTTACCGATCACCATTTGTACCGCAAGCGCTTCGCCAAATGCGCGCGCCATCCCCAATACGACCGCCGTCAAGCAACCCGGCAGGGAAGAATGCAGCACGACATTCCAAATCGTCTGCCAACGCGTCGCACCCAGAGCAAGCGATGCGTTCCGCAAATCTTGAGGCACAGCCTCGATCGCATCTGTCGCCACACTGGTGATCGTAGGCAAAATCATCAAAGCGAGTACGAGTCCCCCAGCCAACAGACTGAAGCCCAACACATCGAACTGTTCGCGAATAAACGGAACCAATAAAGTAAGACCTACATATCCGTATACAACGGATGGAATCCCAACCAAAAGCTCAATAACTGGTTTCAACACTTTTTTCCCGAAGCCCGGGAAGATTTCCGTCATGAAAATCGCTGCGCCAATTCCGAGCGGTGCCGCGATCAATGCAGCGAGAGCCGTTACCAAAAACGATCCGAGGATGAAAGGAAACACACCGTAGAGTGCAGGCTCGCCCTCTGGGTCCCATTTCACCTGAGTCAAAAATTCACTGATACTGACACCGTCAACAAAAAAGGTGGACAACCCTTTGGAAGCGATGAAGTACGTAATCGACAAGACGACGATGACCAGCAAAGCCGCACATACCATGGCGATTGTTCGCCCGGTCATATTCTCTGTAAATTGGCGTTTATTGTATGTCAGCATTTTTCGCGCAATCAGTGATTGGCGATTTGTCCCTACCCCTTCAATACGATGGTTCATGTTCTCCCTCCTAGAAAGAAAACGGCTTTCGAGCAAGCAAAATGAGGGGTAAGGCCCCCCCACCCCTCTATTTTGCTGTTGACCCGTGAGTGTCTTATTTTTGCGTTACTTTGCCTTCTGCATCACGTTCTACTTTCATGTCTGTGATTGGCAGGAAGCCCAGTTCAGTAATAGTTTTCTTTTGTACTTCTTCAGACAGGATGAACTCCAGGAAAGCTTTTGCGTTGCCAGTTGGCTCGCCTTTTGTATACATGTGCTCATATGCCCACACTGGGTATTTGTTCGATGCAATGTTTTCTGCGTTTGCTTCTACATCGTCGAGTTTCAATGCTTTTACGGAGTCATTGAAGTAGGACAGAGCCAGGTAGCCGATTGCGCCAGGAGTTTCCGCGATGATTTTGCGAACGGTACCCGAGGAATCCTCTGTGATGCCTTCTGCTTCTTCTTTTCCGTCCAGTGCGAATTTGCTGAATGTTGCACGGGTTCCGGAAGACTTCGGACGGTTTACCAGCGTGATCTTCATATCGTCGCCGCCAACATCTTTCCAGTTGGTGATTTTGCCAGTGAAGATGTCGATCAGTTGTTGCTTGGTCAGGTTGTCTACTTTTACTTTCGGGCTAACCGCTGCTGCCATACCAACAACTGCTACTCTATGGTCAACCAGTTCGTTTGCCGGAATGCCTTTTTTCTCTTCTGCGAAGATGTCGGAGTTACCGATTGTTGCTGCGCCGCTTGCTACTTGGCTCAGACCTGTACCGCTTCCTCCGCCTTGAACTTGGATTTGCACACCTTGATTTTTTGCCATAAAGTCTTTGGCCGTTTGCTCGACCAGAGGCTGCAAAGCGGTAGAACCAACTGCAGTGATCGGTTCACCCGATGTAGTTGTTGTCGAACCAGAGTTGTTTTGTTCCGGAGCCGGAGTAGCTGGTTGCTGCGCCGGTTGTTGCGCTGGTTGCTGTGGTGCTGGAGCCGCATTGTTGCTTCCACAACCTGCGAGCAATGCTCCTACAAATGTCAGCGCCATTAACATTTTGCTGAGTTTTTTCATTGGATGAAAATCCTCCTTAAAAGGTTCGGTTTGTTTTTTTCTCTCTTACAAGTACAAACTATACAGGTCGAATGTTGTAGGATTGTGATGCCATTGTTAAGCTTTTTTAAAGATGGTCGGGCAAATGTATAAAAGGCGGCACATCCTGTTCAATCAGGTTGTGCCGCCTTTCGCTTGCGGTTAACTATTTATTTGTTGCGGGTCAAAGGCTGCGATATATCGACATGCCCCATCAACGATTCCGTTTTCTTGCCGTCTTCCAGGATGACGATTTGTTTTACTTCCGGGAATTGAAAAAAGGTTTCTTTCAGCGAGTCCACTGCCATTCCTTCGCCGCTGGAACCGAGGTTGTACTGGTTTTTGCTATCCGCATCAATCGTCAACGTGCCGTCAGCAAACGTCAACGAATGGTACTGGAAGTCTTTCCAGAGCGGAAAATGAGCATCTGCCTTCACTGGCTTCCCCAGCAGCGCGAGTGTTTTCTTGTACTTCTCGATGTCTTCTGCAAACGAGATTTCCTGTTCTTCTTTTTGCAGTTCCATCAGATCGCTGTCGGAGTAGTAGACGGTCACGAGCTGTTTTTTCAGTGTCGGCTCTGTAGTCGATGGGTCTGTTTTATTGCCGGATGGCTGTTCAACAGGTGTTGTCGGCTGCGGTGCAGGCGTTGCATTTTGTCCGCAACCAGCCAGAAGCAACACAGCAAAAGCTGCCACCCCGATCATCAGACTTTTTTTCATCGTGAAAGCCTCCCTTACTGATAAGACTGATAGTATTCACGAATAGCCGCAGCAAGGGCTTTCGCGATTTTGTCCTGAAATTCCGATGAGGTAAGCAACGCATTCTCTTGCGGGTTGGACAGGAAGCCTGTCTCTGTCAGGACAGCCGGCATTTTGGTGTTTTTGATGACGTAAAAGCCACTTGCCTTGACGCCCCGATCCGGGAACTGCGTAGCACCTTGCAAATACTTGTGAACGACTTGCGCAAATGTTTTGCTGTTTGCATTGTAATAGAACGTTTCCGTTCCGCCTGTCGTCGGTTTCGGGAATGCGTTGGCGTGGATGGACAGGAACAGATCCGCATCCATCTCGTTGGCAATCGCCACCCGCTCTGACAGCTCATAGAATACATCTGTCGTACGCACCGGAACTACCTGAAACTCCGGATATTGTTTCAACAAGGCTATTAGCTTGTTTGCGACAGCCAGATTGTAATCTTTTTCGTGGTTGCCTGCCACGCCCAACGTTCCAGGGTCTTTTCCCCCATGACCAGCATCGACTACGATGAGGTAGCCTGTCTTTTTAGGTTTTGGGGTAAGCTTCACTTCGATACCGTCTTTCGTATACGCCAGATTATACGCGCTCTTCTGGTTCAACTCAATGACGACGCGAACCGTCTCGGGAGAAGCACTGTACTGGCTGTAGCGAAGGCTGGCGATGAGCGGCTCTTCCTCCGGCACACTCGCAGCTGCCTGCTGCTCATCGTTATAAGAATCGGAGTCTTCTGCACTCTGTTCGTCCTCGTCATCTGCGGAAGCAGCCTGCTGGCGATCCTCAGATGCTCCCGTGCTCGCTGCTTGTTCCTTTTGCTTCAACTCTTCCACCAAATCATCTGTCAAAGCCGTTTGGGGAAGATCCAGCACAATGCGATGGGGGCCTGTCAGTACAAAAGCGTTCGCCTGTACAGGCAGCTTCATATTAATATGTACGCGATCCCCATCTTGCTCAACACCTGTCAGATGATTAAGTCTTTCAATCTCGACCAAGTTCTTTTTCTGGTTCCAGTCAATCGACCCGCCCAGTTCGTCTTCCACTTGCTTCAACGGGAGAACCAGCTGGCTGTCGATCGTCATGCCGCGCTCTGGGCGACTCCAGGCAAAGCCTTTTTGCCCGACTTGTTCTGCCACTGCATCGGCAGCCACATACATCGTGTCAGACACCTGGTACAGCTTGATCGCTTTTTCAGGAGCGCGTCCGTTCAATGTCACTTGCGGCGTCTCATTGGCAATGACGGTACGGGAACTGCTGTCCCAACCTACTGTGATTCCAAGCGATTCCCCGACAAATCGCAAAGGCAGCAGCATGCGTTTCTGGGAAATGACAGGGGCTGTATCCAGCTTGACCTGTTTTCCGTTCAGTTGCGCTGTACGCGAGTCCAGCGTGAGGGAAAGCTGCTGAGATCCCTTCGTAATAACAGCTGTCCGGGTCGCTTCATTCCAGGCGACATCTGCGCCCAGACCTTCTGCGATGACACGGACGGGAACCAATGTCCGCCCGCTTTTGATCAATGGCGGTACATCCGGGGTAACTGCTTGTCCACCAATCATTAAGCTGACGGTCTCCTCAGTTGCACTACTTGCCGCAGCCGCCCAACCGGGGATAAGCAGCAGGACCAGCAGCAGCGCCAGAAGCAGAGGGTAAAATCGTCTTTTCATCCTGACCTCCTCCGTGATGTCTGATTTGTTATGTGGCGTTAGCCCATTGTGCAACGTTCACCATTCTATTAGACGCTAGTGAATCTGTAAAGTTTATAGTCTTTTCGTACCAAAAAGACAAAAGACTGCTCTTTTTTGACAAAGAGGCAGTCTTTTGAAAGAGAATCGTGTCTGATCCTGCTTGTTCTATCGAAGGAAGCGCGACAAGCCGCGCCTTTCTCTTCTGCTTACTTCCTGAACGGGTCCCTGCCCTTTCAGCATATTCAAGCCCCCGCTGGCAATAAACTGCTGAATCATGGACATGACAGCCGGATTTGACAGGACTTTGATTGAATCCGCTACTTTCGGGTTCTTCAGTTGGGGAATAGCCCCGCTCAAGTGCGGCAATAACGGCAGCAAATCTTCAATCGAGATCGCAGGCTTCGGTTTCTCCGGGGCGGACTGTACAGGAACCGGACGCTGGCGTCCACCGAACAAGATGCTACGCCGCGGTCCCAGACTGGGCGTAGCCTTCAGTCTTCCAAGCGTGTCCTTCATATCCTGCAACTCTTGCTTCATCTGGTTCATCTCGCGCATCACCTGGGCATTGCTCACATCATGCGCATCAGCCAGCCTGTGCATCGTCTCTAACAGTTGGCCCTGGGAGACGGCCTGCTTCTTTTTCCTTCGGGTCTTGGCAGCGATAATCCCACCTCCCTCCTAGATAAGCCCCCCCTTTATTTAAAGCGCTTTTTCAGGTTGTCGATGTCTTTGGAATTAACGCCTTTTTTGGACAGCTTATTCAGCAGGCTCCCGACGTTTTCGGTCTTGGACATTTGCCGAAACTGCGCCACATATCCGTTCAGTTCCTTGTCTGAGAAGTTTTTGCCCGCTTTTTTGCCCAAATCGCGAATGACCTCTTTCAAGCCTGCGTCCGTTTTCAGCTTGTCTTTGGGAATTGACCTTACAATGCTGAGCAATTTGCCAATATCCACAGCGATCCCCCCTGGTTGCAGTTTGTTCCTTTTTACTCTATGTAGCCAGGAGCACAATGGATTGGTCATTTGTCCATGCGTTGGAAAAAAAGAAAGAAGGGCATCCGCAGATTAAGGCTTGATATCTGCGTATTTGAAGTCGATCATTCCCAAGCCGTCCATAACCACTCCATCGACCTTTTTGCTTTGCAGCCAATTTTGTGAATAATAATAGATCGGCATGATCGGCATTTCGTCCATGAGGATTTGCTCGGCCTTGGCGAGAATCGCTTTGCGTTTTTGCGGGTCCTGCTCTTTTGCCGACTGGTTCAGCAGTTCTTTATACTGCGGATTTTCCCAACCAGTGTCATTGTTCCCACCGTCTTTGTCCTTGAACATCTCCAAAAAGTTGATCGGATCGTTGAAGTCGGCGAGCCAGCCAAAGCGGGATATTTGATATTTGCTTTGGTGGACATCTTCCAGAAATTTTTTCCATTCGGTGTTTTCCAACTTCACCTCTACGCCAAGATTGTTTTTCCATTGATATTGGATCACTTCTGCAATTTTTTTATGACTTTGGGATGTGTTGTAGGAAATGGTGATGGGAGGGAGTTTGCTGATTCCTGCTTCTTTCATTCCTTCTTGGAGAAGCTGTTTCGCTGTTTCTATGTCATTGTCTTTGAAGTAACCCTCAGCTTTAAGCCCCATGCTCGACGGCACATAACCTGTGGCGGGAAGGACATTCATCCACATTGCTTCTATCAACCCCTGCCGATCCAGCGCATAAGCAAAAGCTTTACGGATTTTGACATTATTAAAAGGAGCTTGCTTGGTGTTGAAGCGATAAAAATAAGTGCCTGCTATCGCTTGAGTGTTAAGTATCGGAGGTGATCCCAAATCCAACTCGAGATCAAGTGGGATTTGGGACAAAGGAGCTCCTGCCCAATCTAGATCTCCGTTGCGAAACATCGTCAGCTCTACCAGTTCGTCTTCTATCATGGAAAAATGAATCTTGTCCAATTTTACGTTCCCTTTATCCCAGTAGTTCTGGTTTTTCGCCAGAATCATCTGGTGCTGGGGCTTCCAAGTCTCGATTTGAAAAGGGCCGTTCCCTACAATCGTTTTGGGGTCAAGCGCCCATCGTGCGTTTGCTTCCACTACTTTTTTATTTACGGGGTAATAGGTGTAGAAAGTTGTCAGTTCCGTGAAGAACGGGGCTGGAGCGGTTAGCTCCACGGCCAAGGTTGTCGCATCTATGGCTTTGACTCCTACTTCCTCCGCTTTTCCGTTACCTTGATTGTAAGCTTCCGCGCCTTTCAAATAGTATAGCTGGTAAGCATAATTCGATGCTGTCTCAGGGTTCAGCGCGCGTTTCCAAGCATATTCGAAGTCATGAGCAGTTACCGGATCGCCATTGCTCCACTTAGATGGACGGATTTTGAATGTATACGTTTTGCCGTCAGCAGAAATGGTATAACTCTCCGCTGCTGCTTCATGGATTTTTCCATCTTTGCCTACACGGGTCAATCCCTCGAAAATTGCCCTAGTTACTGCTCCTGACGTTGAATCTTCCGCGATCCCCGGGTCCACAGTCGGCGGGTTCGAGTTCATATTCATCCTGAGCACCTTCGGCTCCGCCGCTTGTCCGGCATCCGCATACCCTGCCAAGCTTCCCCCAACAATCAGCATTGCGCTTGTAACTGCTACTACGCTTTTTTTCACGATCAAAACTCCTTATTTTTTTATATGGACTTCTACCATCAGTATACAAGCGAGAGGGATTTTTTGGGTGATTTTTCTAATAAAAGGATTGCGCCATGCTCGCCGACCGCTTGCCGCAAAAAAAAGAAGAGAAGCGTTAAAAACGCCTCTCTTCCTTATATCAGTTGCATCTCTTCAATGATTACTTGATGTCAGCGTATTTGTAGTCAACAGCACCCAGACCGTCGATGATTACGCCGTCAACCTTGTCGTTTTTAACCCAAGATTGAGTGTAGTAGTAGATTGGCATGATTGGCATTTCATCCATCAGGATTTGCTCAGCTTCTGCCAAGATTGCTTTACGTTTTTCTGGATCTTGTTCCAGAGCGGATTGGTTCAGCAGCTCTTTGTACTTCGGATTTTCCCAACGAGTATCGTTGTTTCCGCCGTCTTTTTCTTTGAACATTTCCAGGAAGTTGATTGGATCGTTGAAGTCACCCAGCCAACCAGCGCGAGCTACTTGGTATTTACCTTGGTGTACATCATCCAGGTATACTTTCCACTCTTTGTTTTCGAGTTTCACGTCTACGCCGAGGTTTTTCTTCCATTGGTCTTGAATCGCTTCTGCGATCTTTTTGTGACCTTCGGAAGTGTTGTAGGAAAGTGTCAGGGTTGGCAGTTTGCTGATGCCTGCTTCCTTCATACCTTCTTCCAGCAATTTTTTCGCTGCATCGAGGTCTTTGTCCTTGAAGTAGCCGTCTTTGTTCAGAGCCATGCTCGGTGGCACGTAGCCTGTTGCTGGCAATTGACCAGCTTGCAGGATGTTGTCGATCAGGCTTTGACGATCGATCGCGTAAGCAAACGCTTTACGGATTTTCACGTTGTTGAAAGGTGCTTTTTCTGTGTTGAAACGGTAGAAATAAGTACCTGCGATCGGTTGAGTTGTCATTTTTCCGGAATCTTTCAGAGCCGGAATTGCGTCTGTTGGCAATGCGGAAGTTGGAGCACCTGCCCAATCCAGTTCGCCATTTTCATACATGGACAGCTCAGTGTTCTCATCTTCTACCATGGAGAACTCGATTTTGTCCAGTTTTACGTTGTCTTTATCCCAGTAGTTGTCGTTTTTCACAACAACCAGTTTGCTCTTGTGTTCCCAAGTTTCCATTTTGAATGGACCGTTACCAACGATTGTTTTCGCGTCAGTAGCCCATTTGTCGTTGCCTTCAACTGTTTTTTGGTGAACTGGGAAGTATGTTTTGAACGCTACCAGTTCCAGGAAGAATGGAGTTGGGTTAGTCAGTTCAACTTCCAGTGTTTTGTCATCAATTGCTTTTACGCCTACATCTTCTACTTTACCAGTACCTTTGTTGAAGGCTTCAGCACCCTTCACATAGTACAGTTGGTAAGCGTAGTTGGAAGCTGTTTTCGGATCGAGCGCGCGTTTCCAAGCAAATTCGAAGTCTTTTGCGGATACGGCATCGCCGTTGCTCCATTTAGCATCGCGGATTTTGAATGTATATTTTTTACCGTCTGGAGAAATCTCAATTTTTTCAGCTGCTGCTTCATGTACTTTGTTATCTTTACCTACACGAGTCAAACCTTCAAAAGTAGCTGTGATGATCGTGCTGGAAGTTGTATCTTCCGCAATACCAGGGTCAGCTGTTGGCGGCTCGGAGTGCAGGTTCAATTTCAGTACTTTTGGTCCAGCTGCTGGAGCAGGAGTTTCCGTTTTGTTACCTGCTGCTGCATTATTATCTGCTGGCGCTGCTTGGTTACCGCCACCGCATCCTGCAAGTGCCGCACCAAGAACGAGGATAGAACTCATTGCTACGAAAACATTCTTTTTCATACAAGTAATCCCCCTTTTCTAAATCTTTTATCAATATACATGGTTTTATATTATTTTTAAATATGTTTTAGAATGATTTAATAAATTTTTATTTATTTATAAAGATGTTTAATCTTTTATAAAAAATAATTTATTGGAAAAATATAATAGCAAGTGCTCGACGTCTTTATTCTCATCTGGAAAACGTTGATTTGGCGCGGTTTTGTCGCACTTCTTCTCACAACACTCTTGGCGATCCTGCCCAAAATGGCTTATTGATGCGTGTCGCTATCAAACTCATTTTTTATTTGGAATTTTACAAATTTTTATTTTTCTCATTGCCCTCTATTCTGTTTTCTTTATGGATGAACAAACTCGACAAGCTTTGACGGCGATTTCCCTCCGCATTCAACAAAAAAAGAGGAGCTGATCGCTCCTCTTTCATTCTTTGCTATTATTGAATGTCTGCCCATTTCCAGTCTACGAAGCCCAGACCGTCCAGAACAACACCTTTTACCTTGTCGCTCTTCACGTAGGAATGAGTGTAGTAGTAGATTGGCGCAGCTGGCATTTCGTCCATGAACAATGCTTCTGCTTCTGCCAAGATTTGTTTGCGCTTCTCAGGGTCTTTTTCAACCGCAGATTTGTTCAGCAGCTCTTGATACTTCGGACTTTCCCAGTTGGTATCGTTGTTGCTGCCTTTTTTCAGCTTGAACAGATCCAGGAATGTGTACGGATCGTTGTAGTCGCCAGTCCAGCTGGAACGAGCGATTTGGAATTTACCTTGGTGCAGGTCATCCAGGAATACTTTCCACTCTTTGTTCTCCAGCTTCACTTCTACGCCAAGAGCTTTTTTCCATTGGTCCTGGATTGCTTCGGCAATTTTCTTGTGACCTTCGGATGTATTATAGGAAAGAGTCAGAGTTGGCAGCTTGGTGATGCCTTCCTCTTTCATACCTTCTTCCAGCAATTTTTTCGCTGTTTCTACATCGTTATCTTTGAAGTACGGGCTAGATGCTACTGCCATCGTTGGAGGCACCAGACCCATTGCCGGTTCTTGGTTTGCTTGTGTTACGTTGTCGATGATTGTTTGACGGTCGATCGCATAAGCGAACGCTTTACGGATTTTCGCATTGTTGAACGGCGGTTTCTCTGTATTGAATTTGTACAGGTACGTGCCCGCAATCGCATGCGTTTGCATTTTTCCGGAGTCTTTCAGAGCCGGAATCGCGTCTGTTGGCAGTGCGGAAGTTGGAGCACCTGCCCAATCCAGATCGCCGTTGTCAAACATGGACAGCTCCGTGTTTTCATCCTCAACCATGGAGAAATCGATCTTGTCCAGTTTTACAGCATCTTTATCCCAGTAGTTCTCGTTTTTCGCGAGAATCAGCTTGCTTTTGTGCTCCCAAGTATCGATCTTGAACGGACCGTTACCTACGTGAGTTTTCGCGTCGCCTGCCCAGTTTTGCGTTCCTTCAACCACTTTTTGGTTCACTGGGAAGTACGTGTAGAAAGCTGTCAGCTCCAGGAAGAACGGAGTCGGGTTTTTCAAAGTAACAACAAGTGTTTTGTCGTCACTTGCTTTTACGCCCACGTCTTCAGCTTTCGCTTTGCCTGTGTTGTACTCTTCCGCGTTTTTCAGGTAGTACAGTTGGTAAGCGTAGGTAGAACCGAGTTTCGGATCGAGCGCTCGCTTCCAAGCGTATTCAAAGTCTTTTGCTGTAACAGCATCGCCGTTGCTCCATTTGCTGTCACGCAGGTGGAATGTATAAGTAAGTCCATCTTCAGAAACGTCAATTTTTTCCGCTACGGATTCATGTGGTTTGCCATCTTCACCAATACGAGTCAAACCGTCAAAGGTCGCACGCAAAACAGCACCGGAAGTGGAATCCTCAGCCAGGCCAGGGTCAGCCGTTGGTGGCTCACTCTTCATGTTCATGCGCAGAACTTTTGGACCGCTTGTTTTTTCACTATTAGCAGAATTTCCTTGCTCTGCTGCTTTCTCGCCGCCGCCACAGCCAGCCAGCGCCGCACTCAGAACCAGGATGGAACTCATCGCTGCGAATACGCTTTTTTTCATTGGTGTTGACCCCCTTTTGTATGTGTAACACTCATGGAAAAGCTACTTCAACAAATATACTGCATTTTTAGTAATATTGAAGACATTTTAAGCAAGTTTAATTATGTTTTATTCAAAGATCAAATTGTATTAACGGAAATAAATTCACATTCTTCATTAAATGAAGTATGCCTCGCGACGGAAAAACTATGCGAACCGCGGAATTTTCGCCATTCTTCCCATGCAAAAACAAAGAAGCCTTCCCGTCTTGGCAAACGACGCCGGGAAGGCTTTCTTCAAAATTATAAACTTTGGATTTGTCGATATTGTTGTGGAGATACTCCGACAATGGAACGGAAGTCCCGGATGAAATGCGAGTGGTCGTAATAGCCAAGCGCTATGGACATCTCCAACCAGTCGCTCACTACTCCCTGATCAATCAGTTGCGCCGCTTCGTGCAGCCGATACCGCTGAATCACTGATTTCGGGCTGACGCCAACATAACGGTCAAACAGTCGCTGCATCGTCCGCAACGTCATGTCGGACAGTCGAACAGCATCCTCTACCTTCAGCACATTCCGATCCGCCTGAATCCTTGCGACCAACTGAGAAATTTTTTCTACATTCGGATCTTGCTGGGGCAGCCGTTCAATCAGAAACTGCTCGAATCGGTCAACCATTGCCTGATCGTCCGGCAACTGGAGTATTTCTGCTTCCAGTGCAGCCGTGTCCACCTGGAACACTTCTTCTATAGTAGTAGATGTACCGTATAGCTCCGAAACAGGTTTTTGCCAAAACGGAAAGAATCCCCCTGGCTTGAATTTTACACCGAATACATGACCTTGACCCGCAAGCATATGGGAGGACGTGGACGGAGCGACTCCGAAAATTCCCGATGCCCCCTGTTCAAAAACGAGATTGACGTTGGGGTGGGCCAACACTGTTTGCGAATAAGGAGCTTGTCCGCGCAAATCCCATCTGACTACCCAATAGTGCTGAACAAAGTATCCGATTTCCTTGCTTGGCTCATACCGTTGTAGCGAAAACTTTTTGCCGCCGAGCACGGCATGCAGCACGCCTTTTGGCAGAAGTGACCGCCAGAGCTACCAACTCACAGGGCGGTCACTTCTTTTTTGGGGTCAAGGCAATGACGATTGTGACGACGAGACTCAGCGAAGTGACAATAAATCCACCAAACTGAATCAAAAAGGTCAGTGTTTCGTGCGTAATTGCCATATTCTCACCTCCCCCTGTTTGCGACATGGGAAGATGAGCAGACCACCCTGAGAGAAGCCGTGTCATGTACTTGTCCAATATTTTACTATGCTTCCGATCAGACTGTCCATTTAAAGTAATTGATAAAATCGCTTGGAGGCGGGAACGAACATGAAAACCAGAGAGATAACCCTGGGAGTCACGAACAATGTGCGTCTGGTTGTTTACATCGAACGAGTAGGGAAAGCCGATCTCGTCGCTATTCCAGAATTAGAGTGGGAGTACAATCATTCCAGACGAGGAAGGCGCGAACAGCTCAGCAGAGCTTGAAGCGCTGGATGGAAAGGCTACGCAAATCGCTGGAACGTCCGCTGGTTTACGGTGACGCGGAGGGACTCACAGACAAGATCATAGAGTGGATTACAGAGCTTCCTGAGCGTCCTGAATAGGATGTTGGTTGGGTCCCCTTCAAACTATTATACCATTTTCGCCCAAAATTTTGGTAATTTTTAGGTCTTATGGACAGTTCCATCCATAAGGGATTGCGATATTATATTACTAGATTGGAAAAATATTTAATAAGGGAGTTGTAATTCTTGAAACACTTTAAAAAGACTATTTTTACTTTGCTCACTCTTTCGTTAGCAGGAGGTACATCAGCGTTTGCTGATTCAGTTGAGCATACCCTTTCTGGTATTGCTGGAACCTCTACTACTTACCATAGTACGGTGAGTGACAGCAGCTATGCTGCAGATTACAGCTACATGCATAGTGATAAAATTTATGAATACGGATCTAATAAGATTAAATTTGAAAGGGCAGAAGCTTATGCTGGTTCCTCCAGTCCATCTGGTTCTGAATTTTATAACTACCAAGTCGTTGATGTTTATGGAAACGGAGCAGGCACAAAGACTCAATATCTTGGAAAGTCAGTAGCATCTGGTTTTACCTTGACAACAGGCGTAACTCTTTATTCTACCCCTACAAAAGCAGCTATGACTCGTGCTCTAGTATGTGCAGACCCTAGTGGATGTGCTGGAGGGCAAAATAATTATGTGTATGATACGTGGATCTATAAAGCCCCCTCAACTCTATCCAAATCAAAATCTTCCTCGGACGAATCTCAGACATATGAAGTAATAGAAGAACATACAAAAGCAAAAAAAGTGAATATGAAAGAAGTCAAAAAAAGCATAAACTATGCTGAACCTCAATATGTCCCAGAGTTTATGACCGTTAGCGATGATGTAATAATGATTGAGCCACCATCAGTCATCGAAGATGAAAAATTAAAAGATAAACTTAACCAATGGGAAATTAGATATAAAAGTACAGTTGATGACTCGTTTATTAATTTGATGATTACCAAAGGTGGTAATGGAATATTGGGAGAAAGCGAAGAAATCGAAATCAACGGTAGAAAAGGTGAAATTCAGGAAAGTGATGAGTACATTACCTTGTCCTGGAAAGCCAATAAAGTTAGTTACTGGATGGTAGCTAAAACTACTGACAAATTAACAAAAGAAGAGGTATTGAAGTTTGCTGAATCTATTAATTAAATTTAAGAAGCCCCTTATAGGGGCTTCTTAAATTTAATACTGTTGGTTATCGTGAATGTCATTTCGTTGTTCATTTAAAAAAGTTTCCTTGTACACCATATTAGAAGCGCTTGAGTTTTTGATACCTGTTTGTATATCTTTTGCTGTTATTTTTCTTTTCGTTATACGATCATACACAACTCCAAAAAGCAATATGCCTCCAAAGATGATTAACAGGAAGACCCACATTGGCATTTTAAATCCCTCCTTATTAGTCCTTATTAGTATAAGACGCATTTATCAATAAAATGTTGCTTGTATTAAATTGGGTCCCGATAATGTGTTTTATGTAAACAAGCGTCCGAAAGTCCAAATTCGGGCGTTTTTCGCCATTTTCAGCGATTAGCACAAAACTGACACCCGTCATTTGTCCACCACTCATGGACAAAACAGCCTTTCCCTCGAAATTCCTCGATCTTACGTTAGCTTCGATTTGCTTCCATTTTCATTTTGATAGTTGTGGCCACCGATTATAAATTTCTACCATACAACTCATCGTAAGCATCAATGTATTTTACCGCAGCATATCCGGATTTTTTTCCATTTAGTCCGCCTCCTGTCGCGTTTTTACAATACACCCCTGTTTTGTCTGTCTATACTAAGAGTAGTAGTTGCAGCTGGGGATTACAATTTCAAAATTTATTGATAACAGGAGGCACGACATGGATCATATTTTCAATTTTTACATCGGAGCTACCCCGGAACGCGTATGGCACGTTCTCACTTCGGAAGAGGGAGTCAAAAGCACGTTTTTCAACTCCGTCATCCGCTCCACTTTTCAAGTCGGTGACGATCTGGCTTATGTCGGGCCAGGAAATGATGGCCCTGAGACAGTCCATGTGTACGGAAAGGTTCTGGCATTCGAGCCGCAGCAAGTCTTCAGCTTCCTGGAGCATCCTGGCCCGTCTTACCGGCCCAACCACGCTGAACTGCAGAGCCGCGTGACCTTCAAGCTGGAGCCTGTCGGCGGATGTACACGACTGACCTTGATCAACGACCAATGGACCGAAAATCATCCTTCCAACGCCAACGCGAGTCAAGATTGGCCGATGATTCTCTCCAACATCAAGACGTATGCAGAAACAGGAAAAACGTTGGATTTCGGCTACTAAGCCGGACAATTTGAAAAGGAAACCCCGGAAGCGGCATGCCTTGGCACTCTCGCTACCGGGGTTTTTGGCCTGCTACTCGACCATCTCTGCCCACTTCAGATCGATAAAGCCCAATCCGTCTACCTGTACGCCTTTTACCTTGTCGCTTTGCACCCACACGTCGACATCCGTAAAGAGCGGAATGACTGGCATGGCATCCATGAAAATTTGCTCGGCTTCCGCAAACAGCTGCTTGCGCTTCTCCGGGTCACTCTCCAAGGCGGACTGTTTCAAAAGCTCTTTGTAGCGCTCGTCTTCCCAGCCCGTATCGTTGTTTCCGGTCTTCGCGTCGCGGAACATTTCCAAATAGTTGATCGGATCGTTGAAATCGGCATTCCAGCCCAAGCGGCCAATCTCGTAATTCAGTTCATGCAAATCTTGCAAGTGAACCTTAAATTCTTTGATCGCCAGCTTCACGTCGATGCCGAGATTGCGTTTCCACTGATCCTGCATGGCTTCCGCGATTTTTTTGTGTCTGTCTGTCGGGTTGTAGGACATCGTAATCGTGGGCAAGGTGGTCACACCCAGCTCTTGCATGCCTTCCGCCAACAGCTTTTTCGCTGTCTCGACATCGTTGTCGCGGAAGTAGCCTTCCGGTTTGATAATCATCGATTGAGGCAGCATTCCCATCGTCGGCACTTGTCCAACCTGCGTGATGTTGTCCACGATGCTTTGGCGATCGACCGCATAGGCCAACGCTTTGCGGATTTTCGCATTTTTCAGCGGCCCTTTGGTCGTATTGATTTTGTACCAATACATCGTCGCTTTCGGATGAACGACCAGCTTGCCGGCTTCCTTCAAAGACGGGATCGCATCAGTCGGCAAACCGCCAAGCGGTTGACCAGCCCAGTCCAGCTCGTTGTTGTCGAACATGGACAGCGCTGTATTGTCATCCTCGATCATGGCAAATTCGATTCGGTCGAGTTTGACAGCATCTTTATCCCAGTAGTTTTCGTTCTTTTCCAATACAATCTTGCTCTTGTGCTCCCAGCCCGTCATTTTGAACGGACCGTTGCTAACGTGTGTTGCTGCTTCATTCGCCCAGTTCGGATTGGCTTCTGCCACTTTTTTGTCTACAGGATAATAGGTGTAAAAGGCCGTCAATTCCAGGAAAAATGGTGTCGGGTTTTCTAGCGTGACTTCAAGCGTTTTGTCATCAAGAGCTTTTACCCCCAGCTCGGTTGCTTGCGCCTTGCCCGTATGCACCTTTTCCGCATTTTTGATGTAGTATAGCTGGTACGCATATTCGGCACCCAGCTTCGGATTGAGCACACGCTTCCAGGCATACTCGAAGTCGTGCGCTGTCACCGGATCGCCGTTACTCCACTTCGAGTCGCGAATCGTAAACGTGTACACGCGTTTGTCGTCGGATATTTTCACGTCCGACGCAACCGAGTTCATCGGCTTGGCGTCTTTGTCTAATCTGGTCAAGCCGTCAAAAGTAGCACGAACGACCGCGCCTGACGTAGCATCCTTGGCAAGCCCAGGGTCCGCCGTCGAAGGCTCGCTTGTCAGGTTGGCCCTGAACACTTGCGGCTTGCCAGCGCTCGCCGTCTGCTTGGCTTCTCCTGCTTTTTGCTCGGCAGGTGCAGAAGGCGGAGCGGCGGCCTGGTTCCCGGAACATCCTGCCAAAATACTTCCAGCCACAAGCGACACGCCGAAAAGTAGTTTGAATGTTTTGTTCATCTGAATTTTCCCCCTTATCAATTTTTTTCTATCGCCACCACAATATACTCGACAAAAATCGTCTTGAGAATGGGGTTCGGTGAGATTTAATTAAATTTTACGAATATTTATACTTTTATAAATGAAAATAAACCCAACCAGCCACACGGGCCAAATTGGGTTTATTTGTTGATTCATCAATTAGCTGTTCCTTAGAATGCAGGAACGATGGAACCTTTGTATTCATCTTCAATGAACTTTTTCACTTCTGGGCTGTTCAGTTCTTTCGCCAGCTTTTGGATCGCTTCGGAATCTTTGTTGTCTGGACGAGCTACCAGGAAGTTCGCATATGGAGACTCTTTGTCTTCAAGGAAGAGAGCGTCTTTTGTCGGCACCAGTTTTGCTTCGAGTGCGTAGTTGGTGTTGATCAGCGCCAGGTCAACTTCTTCCAGGACGCGTGGCAGCATAGCAGCTTCTACTTCTTTGAACTTCAGGTTTTTCTTGTTTTCTACAACGTCTTTTACCGTTCCGCTGATGCCAGCGCCTTCTTTGAGCTTGATCACGCCGTTTTTCTCCAACAGAGCGAGCGCGCGTCCGCTATTGGTCGGGTCGTTTGGCAAAGCAATGGTTGCGCCTTCTGCCAGCTCGTCAACGGATTTTACTTTTTTGCTGTAAGCACCGAAAGGCTCGATGTGCACGGCGATTACTGGCTGCAAGTCCATGTTTTGACCTTTATTGAACTCTTCCAGGTAAGGCTTGTGCTGGAAGAAGTTTGCGTCCAGTTGCTTTTCATTCAGCTGTACGTTTGGTTGTACGTAATCGGTAAACTCTTTCACTTCCAGGTTAACACCTTGTTCTTTCAGCTTTGGAGCGATGAACTTCAAAATGGCTGCGTGTGGAACCGGAGAAGCGCCTACTTTCAACGTTACTTCTTGCTGTTGTCCGCCTTGTGCGCCGCCTTCAGTTGGAGTTGGAGCTGTTTCCGTTTTGCTTCCGCACGCTGCCAAGGAAAATGCCAATACGGTAGAAAGTACAGATACGACTAATTTTTTCATAAATGATTTCCCCCTATTTTTTGGTCTGTGTTCTGCAAAGCTTATATGGAAAGACCTTACTTGCGGCTGAATCGCATAACCAGGCGATCCCCCAGCGACTGCAAGATCTGGACCAACACGAGCAAAATAATCACTGTAACAATCATGACATCTGTCTGGAAGCGTTGGTAGCCGTAGCGGATTGCCAAATCTCCCAGCCCGCCGCCGCCGATTACGCCGGACATCGCGGTGTAAGAGACAAGGGCAACTGTCGTGATCGTAATCCCGGCCACCAGACCTGGACGCGATTCAGGAAGCAGCACGTTCCAGATGATTTGCCAGTTGGAGGCTCCCATCGACTGAGCGGCTTCGATGACTCCTCGATCCACCTCTCTCAGCGAGGTTTCCACCAGCCGCGCAAAAAACGGGGCTGCACCGATGACGAGCGGCGGAATCGCTCCGAGTACCCCGAGTGAAGTACCCACAATTACTTTTGTCACAGGAATCAGCAAGATCATCAAAATGATAAACGGTACAGAACGCAGTATATTGACAACGAATGAGGCAATCGCATAAAACACCTGGTTTTGCAAAAGCTGTCCGCGAGAAGTCAGGAACAAAATAATCCCCAGCGGCAAACCAATCAGGATGGTAAACAGTGTCGAGAAGCCAAGCATCGTCAGCGTATCTATTGTTCCCTCGGCGATCTCCGACCAATCCACATTTTCCAAAGTCCAGTCCATCTATATCACCTCTACTTCCAAGCCACGCTGACGCAACGTCTCGATGGTTTTTTCGTTTTGACGGACATCGCCTTCCAGCTCGACGACCAGTTGGCCGTACGGCGTATCCTTCATGCGGGAAATCGTTCCTTGCAAGATGCTGAACACCGTGCCTGTTTCTTGCATCGTCTGAAACAAGATCGGCTGGTACGTCTTTTCCCCCAGGAATGTGACGCGGGCAATCGTGCGGTTTCCTGCCGCCTTTTCGTGCGCGACTGCTTCCCGCAGCTCGCTGGAATCGGCCACCTGCTCGACAAATTCCTGTGTCGTCGGATGCTGCGGCTTGAGAAACACGTCCAGAACCTCACCCGACTCGACAATTTTTCCGCCATCGATGACGCCTACGCGGTCGCAGATGGAACGGATCACGTGCATTTCGTGCGTGATCAGCACGATGGTCAATCCCAGTTTGCGGTTGATATCGAGCAAGAGCGCGAGAATCGAGTTCGTCGTCTGCGGATCGAGGGCGGAAGTCGCTTCGTCACACAGCAACACTTTCGGATCATTGGCCAGCGCTCGGGCGATGCCTACGCGCTGCTTCTGACCGCCGGACAATTGCGACGGGTACTTGTCCCGATGCGCTTCCAGCCCGACCAGTTTGAGCAGCTCGTCCACTTTTTTCTGGATTTCAGCCTTCGAGCGATTGGCGAGCTTGAGCGGGAAAGCGACATTCTCGCCTACGGTCGCGGAAGACAACAGGTTAAAGTGTTGGAAAATCATCCCGATCTGGCGGCGCTTTTCCTGAAGCTTGCTGTCATCGAGCTTGGTCAAATCCACTCCGTCGACAACGACTTGTCCTGACGTAGGGCGCTCCAACAGGTTGATGCAACGAATCAGGGTACTTTTCCCCGCACCGGAATGCCCGATGATCCCGTAAATTTCCCCTTTATCTATGGAAAGGTCAATCCCGAGCAATGCCGGAATCGTCTTGCCTTGTACTTGATAGCTTTTATGCAGTTGTTGCAATTGAATCAACGCATCCACCTCCCAGCAAAATCTGTCTACATGCCTTGTGAAAAACAGAAAGCCCCTTTTTTCATAAACGAAAAAGGGGCTGCAACGCATGTATACGTTCGCATCCACCCTTCTCATCTATCAAGATCCAACCAATCTTGTAGGAATTGGCACCGCGACGCTCATTTTCGAAAAAATGAACCGGTTGCCGGGCTTCATCGGGCCTGTCCCTCCGCCTCTCTTGATAAGAAAGATTTCCACGTATATTATGTTCGTTTTTCATATTTTCATGATACAAACCGGATTATATCCTTTTTGAAAATATCCCGTCAATAGCAATCCCAGGAAAAACTTTTTTAATCTATCACTCCGTTGCGGATAATGGTTGCCTGAACATGAAAACGAACAGACGCCTGCCGGAAAATTTTTCTCCAGTCGCGGTTCGTCGTCTCTTTCAATCCCCTCTGCTGGGCGCGATAGACGATGCCAAATCCCGCCGGATCGACGTCCAGTTGCTGCAATTTTTTGACGACTTTTTGCAGTTCTTTCTCGATTTCCTTTTCCAATGCGTCCTCCATCGTTTTCATCATTTTGCTGTAACGGGAGGAGATGCTGCCAATGCCTTTTTTCGCAAAGTGCTCATTGTACAAATGCCACCCGTATTTGCCCGCCTGAAAGTTTTTTGTCTGATTGCAAATTCGCCTTGTCCCGCATGCCCTTGCTCGTTTCCCCAGTCCCAAGTGCCTTTCGACATGGTCGATATTCAGTCTATCCTGATCGATTTCCCTCAGCTTCGGAATAAGCTCGCTGTACACGACTTTGGCATCCGCCATGCTCGATATGAAATACAGCCTCGCACACCCATCCGGGTCATCGATATGCTCGGCAACCAGGTCCCCGATATGCGAAAACCATCTATGCAGGAACTCCTGGTCCATCTCCTTCACCCCAATGTGCCTGTACTGTAGAAAATCATGGATAGTGTGCCCAAATATGCAAAAAAACAGCACGCTACATTCGCGTGCTGTCTTTGCTGTCTGTACTGTCGTCTGTTTTGTTGTCCTCTTGTTGCATCGTTTCAGTCGGCGGCTCAAGCTTTTCCTGAATGAACGACTGAATCTGGTCTACGTCGGGAATGAGCACAGCTCCTGCCTTGTGCGATTCCCGGAACATTCCCATCGGCGGCAGCTGATAGTTGCCCGGTTGCATCGTATCGAGCTTCAAGCCGAGCGCGGACAGCTTCAGCATGTCCATGGAGCTGATGTTCGTCTGGATGTACGGCGCCACTTGTTTGAGGATGGACGGCAACTGGATCAGGGATGTGCCGCTCTTCATCTGGCTCGCTACAGCGGCGAGCAATTTGCGCTGACGCTCGGTGCGCGTATAGTCGGATGTGGCGTCATGGCGGAAACGGACGTACTGCAACGCCTTGTTGCCATCCAACTGCTGCACACCTTTTTTCAGATTGATATCGTAGACGCCTTTATCTGTCGGGTCATGGTAATACATGTTTTTCTCTACGTCGATCTCGACGCCGCCCACTGCGTCGATCAGCGCCTTGAAGCCTTCGAAATCGGTAATGACGTAGCGATCCACAGGAAGTCCGGTAAACTGGCTGACCGTCTTCATCGCCAGCTCAGGCCCGCCGTCTACAATCGCCGAGTTGATGCGCGAGCTGCCATTTCCGGGAATGTCCACATACGTATCCCGCAAAATGGAGAACAGATCGTAACGCTTGGATGCCGGGTCGATACTGACCAGCATCATGGAGTCGGAACGGGGAAGCCCGTTATTTTTCATTCCCCTGCGATCCACACCCATCAGCAAGATGTTCACACGCTCTTGACCATCCCACTCGGGTATCTCCGCCGCTTTCGTTGCGGCTCCGCCATCCGGCGGGGCAGGTGTAACAACATTAGGAGCCTGGATATTTTGAGCAAACTCATAAAAGGAGTATCCGTAATAACCCGCTGTCGTGGCAATCACGACAAGCATCAGGAGCAACACTCGTTTCCATATTCGCATAAAGAACTACTCCACCTTTTATTCTCTGTATCTACTTGAACTCATCTCACCACTTGTTTAGTATACTCGAATCTTTACAATGTGGAGCAGCCTTTATTTGGGTAGCTTAACTTTTTATACTTTAACGTTTACAAAATTTGCAATATTCTTTATACTACCTTCATACTCGTTTCCAAGGGGTGACTTGTCGTGCTTTCTCCATCCGCATTTTTTCAGCGTTACCCGCAGGAAGCCCTGTTTTTTCTCGTTGCAAGCTTTATCAATTCTGCTGGCAGCGCTTTCATGTGGCCGTTGACTACTTTGTACGTACATACGATTCTCCAACGCTCCATGACCGAAGCCGGCTTTGTTTTGATGGTCCAGTCTTTGGCGGGCATTGCCGGGCAATTCGTCGGCGGCTCCCTGTTTCACCGCTTGGGCGCCAAGCGTCTCATCGTGGGAGCGCTGCTTTTTCAAGGATTGATTCAGCTGTCCATTCCGTTCATCAGCAGCTGGCCCGTCTATCTCGTGCTCATGACCTGTTTGGGCTTTACTTTCAACCTTTCTTTTCCGGCGATCCAGGCATTTATCGGCTTTCGCTGGAAAGAACAGCGCCGAGAGCTGTTTAACATCGTCTACGTAGGCAACAATCTCGGCATGGCGATCGGCACTTCGCTTGCCGGGGTCATCGCTACCTTTTCCTTTCAGTTGACCTTTTTGTTCAACAGTACGAGCACGCTGTTGTTTGCGCTGTTCTTCTTCCTTTTTATGAAACGCTCTTTTCTAAGAAATTGTTGCTTTTAGAAAAGCCGTGAGTTGCTTGATATTTATAGTACCAAGCGAAGCGTGCATTCACGGTAAATGGAAATCCTATAGACTTCCTGATTTTCATTATAGAGCACACGTTTCCACAACAGCAATAGCAACAAAATTTGCGAAAAGAGCCTTATGAAAAATATCTCGCACCAAGAACTGGTTGGCGACCAGGCAAAAGAAAACCGGCGGCAAGGCGAGGCGAAAAATACGTTTGCCCTGCTTCTGCGCTACCAGCTTTACTTGTTCATGGCACTGGGAGCTGCCTGTATTTTCTTTTCCAACATGGTCTGGAACACGGGTGTCGCCCCTTACATTACGGCGCAGGGCATGCCGCTGTCGGCCTTCAGTTGGCTGTGGACGATCAACGGCATCATCATTTTTGCGGGTCAGCCCATCACGTCCTGGATCAAGCGCATCCTGCAGCAAAACTTGTCCGCGCAGCTGGTGGCAAGCGCGGTGGCATACGCTCTCGGGTTCGGCTTCATGCTCATGTATCACGGCAGCTACTTTGCTTTTATCGCCGGCATGATCATTACCACTTTTGGCGAAATGCTGATCTCTCCGACTATCCCGACTTTCATTACGGAAAAGACGGGGGAAAACGCTCCCTTTTACCTGGGAGTCGTCGGGGCGATTACCGCTGTGGGGCGCTTGCTCGGCCCGCTGGCGATGGGCTATATGTACGACCACGGTGGCGTGCAGCCCACGTTGCTTTTGGCCTCTCTCGTTTCGCTTGCTTCCGTCTTCCTCTGTTTGCTCCATGCGTATGTCCAGCGCGAAAAACGAATCTCGGCGACAAAAGCCAGTTGATTCGTTTACGCATAAACAAGCCGCCTGCTTCCAGCTTGGAAAAAGGCGGCTTGTTTGCTATCCAGACCGTTCTCGATTGTCGCTTTCCTTGTAAACCCGGCTACCTCACTGGCGGGCATGTCAACGATTTGCCGTTGTCCTTCGCAGAAAGGCTCATGATGTACGGCACAGCTACACGGCTCCACTCTTGTGCGGATGGGGCTGCCGCCATGTCTTGCGGCGAACACGCTTGCAGCATGGACGTACCGACGCTTCCTCCCGGGTCAAGCGCGACTGCCGCCATCCCCTTCGGCAATTCTTGCGCCAGCGATTGAGTCAGCCCTTCGACTGCGAATTTGGATGCGCAATACGGTGCTACATACGCTTCCCCGACTCGCCCCCAGTACGAGCTGATGTTTACAATCACTCTGCCCTCCGGATTGGGTACCATTTTCGGCAAAAAAGCGCGACAGACGTAAAACACGCCGTTTACATTGACATTCATGACTGTCGTAAATTCTTCTGGCGACAGCTCCATCAGCAGGCTATTGCGATTGATCAGGGAGGCGTTGTTGAGGAGAAGATCCGGTACGCCAAGCTTGCTGCACACTTCCTCTGCCCAGCTTTCCACCCGCTTCCCGTCGGAAACGTCGATCGTCGAAAAATGATGCCTTTTTCCAAACTCGCGATTCAAGTTCCACACTTCTGCCATCGAGCGGCCGCATCCCGCGACGACCCAGCCCGCTTCATGAAACCGCTCCACCATCGCCCTGCCCAATCCCCGGGTCGCCCCTGTAATGACCACCAGCTTGCTTGCAGACACAACAATCACCGCCTTTTATAAACTTATTATATATAATAGTATAGTAAAAGGCGAAAAGGAATCCCCTTCCAGCAAATCAAATCCAGAAGAGGTTCCTTCTCTTTACGGCTCAATCAAAATGGCAATTCGGGCAGCTGATACCATTCGCCAGACATCCATTCGCGGGCTTTCCAGCGCAGGACATCCGGCCGCACGAGTGGCATGATTTGTTGGAAAAGCTCCACGCGTTCGATATCGGTCATCGGCACAAAAGCTTCTGCTGCGGCCAAATCCGCCTCCAGCTCGTCCATTTTGCTCACGCCCAAGATCGCTGTTGCGACAGGCAAACTCCATGTATAGCGCAGCGCCTGCTCCGTCCACGGAGCCAGCTTGCCCAGCCCCATCACCTTCATCCCGATGACGGCCACGCCTTTTTCGACTGCTTGCGGCACGAAATCATGGACAAAGCTGTAGATGAAATGATCCAGAGCAGACAAAGCCACGAGCGCACTGTCAAAAGGAAAACGGCGAATCGCTTCTGCCAGCAAGCGCGGGTCGGTATGTCCGCTAATGCTGATTTTGCGGATCAGTCCCTGCTCTTTGGCTTCCAGCAGAGCTTCCAGAGCGCCGCCTTTGGCAAAAATCGCTTCCAGATCGTGCGGCTGCATGATGTTGTGCATGCGCCACTCGTCGACGTAGTCCGTCTGGAGCCGCTTCAAGCTGCCCTCCAAATCTTTCAAAGCCAAATCGCGGGTGCGTCCTCCCGTCTTGGTCGCGATCCACACGCGGTCGCGCAAGCCTTTTAACCCCAAGCCCACCCGGGTCTCCGACTGCCCGTCGCTGTAGCTCGGAGCTGTATCGAAGTAGTTGACGCCCGCTTCTACTGCGCGGCGAATAATCGCGATTGCCTGCTCTTCGCTGCAATCGTGCTCGTCCACGATCCGCTGCGCACCGAATCCGAGCAAGGAAACTTGATGGGGATCTCGTCCAAATGATCGGGTCTGCATGCTGGTGGTTGCTCCTTTCGGATGTAAAACAAGACGCCCGATTCCGAGCGCCTTGTCATGGTCATTGTTGTTTATTTGTATGTCTCGTAAGCTGTGGTCAGCAGGTTGGAGATGGTTTGCAGATCGTTGTTCTCGATCTGATGGCGCTCGATCATCGTCATGATTTTGCCGTCCTTCATGATCGCAAAAGACGGAGACGACGGCGCATAGCCTTCAAAATACTCGCGGGCTTTTGCCGTAGCTTCTTTATCCTGACCTGCGAATACAGTATAGATGTTGTCTGGCTTGGTGGAATGGCCCAAGGAATGAACCACTGCCGGACGAGCGAGTCCTGCTGCGCAGCCGCATACGGAGTTAACGACTACGAGAGTCAAACCTTTTGCATTCGGCAATGTTTGTTCAACTTCCTCTGCCGTGCGCAGCTCTTGAAATCCGTTGCGGGTCAATTCATCGCGCATCGGTTGAATCACTTGGCTCATATACGCTTCATAAGACATCATGGGGCAACCTCTCCTTTGTATCACGTTTCCATTTACGTATTATTATAACCTGATCGAGCCCTCGCGAGAACGCAGAAGTGCTTTCGTTCTACACTTCCATCAAAATGGTGAGGATCATCGGATTGCGTCCGGTCTTTTCATAAATAAACGGCTTGATTACTTCATTGATCTGGGATTTCAGCTCAGACCATTCCTTGATCTTCTTGTCGAGCGCTTCCTGGAGGCGCTGGCGAACCAGAAGCGTCGCTTCCTGAATGAGCGACTCAGAACCGCGCACATAGACAAAACCGCGGCTGACGATGTCTGGTCCCGTGAGAATCTTGAAGTTTTTCATATCGAGGCTGACGACGACGACCATCAGGCCATCTTCCGCCAAATGCTTGCGGTCGCGCAGAACGATGTTGCCTACGTCTCCGATGCCGCTGCCGTCGATCAGCACGATTCCGGCGTGCACCTTGCTGAGCCATGCCTTTTCACGGTTGCAGTTCAGCACTTCCCCGTTGTCCATGAGGAAAATGTTGCTCTCGTCAATTCCTACTTGCTGCGCCAGCTTGGAGTGCGTCTTCAGCATCCGGTATTCACCGTGAATCGGAATGAAGTATTTCGGACGAATGAAGTTGAGCATGAGTTTCAGTTCTTCGCTGCTTCCGTGTCCAGACGCGTGAATGTCAAACACGTGACTGAGCACGACGTTTGCGCCTGCCCGGTACAGCTTGTCTATCGTCCGGCTGACATTGATCGTGTTGCCCGGAATCGGCGAAGCAGAGATGATCACCGTGTCTTCCGGATAGATCGACACAGTGCGGTGCGATCCGGAAGCAATCCGGGTCAGCGCCGCCATCGGCTCGCCTTGACTTCCCGTGCAAATAATCAGCACCTGATTGTCTGCGTAGTTGTCAATGTGCTTGATATCAATCAGCATACCCTCAGGCATCTGGATGTAGCCCAGTTCTTGTCCAATCAGGAACACTTTTTCCATGCTGCGGCCGATGACCGCGACTTTGCGGTTGCACTGTTCAGCGGCATCTACCACTTGTTGCAGACGATGCACGTTGGACGCGAATGTAGCCAGGATGATGCGACCGCGCGCTTTGCGCACCACATCGAGAATCCCCTCGCCAACTGTGCGCTCTGACATGGTGAAGCCGTAGCGCTCACTGTTTGTACTATCGGAAAGCAAAGCCAAAACGTCGCCACTCGCGCCGAGTTTGGCAATTTTGCCGTACTCTGTGGTCTGTCCGACTGGAGTCATATCAAATTTGAAGTCGCCTGTATGGATAACCATGCCTTCAGGCGTGTGGAGCACAACCCCGAGCGAATCCGGGATGCTGTGATTCGTACGGAAGAAAGTCGCTTTCAGTCGATTGAACGGAATTTCCGTATCTTCCGAGATCGGAATCATCTTCACGTCATTTTGCATGCGATGCTCTTCCAGCTTCGCCTTGACCAAGCCCAGGGTCAGACGACCACCGTAGATCGGCACGTTAATTTGTTTGAAAATATAAGGAATCGCTCCGATGTGATCCTCATGTCCGTGCGTTAACAAAAGTGCTTTAATCTTGTGCTGGTTGTCCACCAAATAGGAAATATCGGGGATGACCAGGTCGATACCGAACATTTCATTTTCGGGGAACTTCACCCCGCAGTCAATGATGATAATTTCATCCTCATACTCGACGCAATACATATTTTTTCCGATCTCGCCGAGGCCGCCCATTGCGAAAATCTTAACGTCGCTCAAACTCTTTCCTCCTAACTTCATCGTGCATGATTTTGGGAACCCGAACCAAGCATGCCATTCTTATTGTAACACAACGCGAGGCGTTCGTTTCATCCTGTCTTGTTAATTCCACACATTCATCTTCGGTCAATATTAGAAAACTGATACGCGGTATCTCCAACTCGAGCAAAAGCTGGGCATCAAGCGACTGCTCCGGCCGCAAGCCCCCTTTTGCACGTGTAAGGATTTTCTACGAATGACCGCTTTAAAAAGACTTCAGACTACATGGCAAGCCCGTTTTCCAACACGAAAAAGGAGAGCCTCCGCCATGCATTCTTCCATGAACATGTTCCTCACGCGCAGCTTTCTCGCTACACTGGCCGCAAGTTTGCTGCTGTTCTTTTTCCAGTATGCCCCAGCAAATGCCCAGCCGCCATATGCCAAATGGGGCAGATTGGCGATGCAGGAAACGATGCAAAAATATCCGCACGCGCAAATCGTAGACTATTTGCATGTCGGGCGCATAGCAAAAACGCCCACCACGTCAGAGGAGACGTTCAAGCTCTTGCTCCAGCAGGGCAATCGCAGGTGGGCGCTTCTTGTGCATATTGAATTTGAAAACCAAACGGAACGAGTCGTGAACATCACGTACGAAGAAACCGTCTGAGTCTAGTCAGCGAGCTGTTCCATTTCTTTCATCATTTGCTCCATGTCCATGTCCGCCGCCATGCCGTAAGCACGGCGCATGTTGCCGTCACCGTCGACGAGGAACATGCGTGCGGTGTGGGCAAAGGAACCATCAGGCTGCTTCAGTACCGCGATCCCGAAGTCTTTCGTTACTTTTTCCACCGCCTGGGCATCTCCGCGCAAAAACTTCCAGCCGCTTTGATCAGCCTTGAACTTCGCTGCATACTGCTGCAAAACCTCAGCCGTATCAAAGTCGGGGTCGAAGGTGATCGAGACAAACTCAACCTTGTCGCCGAACAGCTTTTTCTCCTTCAACTGATCCTGAAGCTTGGACATGTTGTACGTCGTTGCCGGGCAAATATCAGGGCAATTGGTAAACATGAACTCGACAAGGCGCACCTTGCCTTTGCCTTGCGAGAACGTATAGGAAGTTCCGTCACTGTTGTCCAACGAAAAGTCCGCGATCGGCTTCATCACCGGAATCGGATCTTTTGCCAAGTATTTGTAGCCGAACACACCTACAATCGCAAGGATAATCAAGCCTGCCAGCACCGTAAACCAATGGCGCTGCAACGCTGACCCTTGTTGCTGTGCTCCTTCACTCACGATTTCCTGCCTCCCCTGCACATCTCATGCGCCATCCCGCTTTGCTTGCAGCGGCGAGCAGCGCACATTTTCTCTGTCTTTCTAGACTTCTTTTTCCCCAGGCCATGCCAGCATTCCGCCAACCATATTGGCAGCGTCAAAGCCAAGCTCACACAAATATTCAGTTGCCCGGTGGCTGCGTGCGCCGCTTCGGCACACCATGATGACCGGAATGTCTTTGTCCAGCTCGTCGGTGCGATGCGGCAAAAAGCCGAGCGGAATCAGCTTGGCCTCTTTGATATGGCCTTCGTTCCACTCCTCCACCTCGCGTACATCAATCACCTGAAGCTGTTCTTTTGCCGCGAGCTTTTCCAGCAGCTCTTGTGGTGTAATTTCCTTCACGCCATGGCTCATCGCGTTTTTTCCTCCTATATGTACAATCGTTTAGTCGTTTTCTGCCATTTCCATCATATCATAGGCCCCAGGCGTTTTCTAACGGCGGGAGCTGCGAAAGCGCCGAGATATAGGGGCAATTTTGTGACAGCAAGGCTCGGTTGCTTGCAAGTTCAAAGAATTTACAAAAATGACCATAAAATTATAAAATTACAAGTAAAAAACCATGTCTGCCAGTTCATGAAAAAGAACGCTGATAATTGATGAAGCTTAGCGTGAGGGGGAGTTATTTCTATGATGTATGTCCTTGGAATTTTGGCTGTTTGCACTCTGGCTGCGGTCCTCTTGTATGCCAAAAAAGGAAAACAATCTCGTAAGGCAACTCATTTGGTTTCAGATGAAGGAAACCCTCATACAAACCATGTAAACAGAGCTTACCAGACAGGCTCTCTGGATCTTATGGGCAACAGCATGAACGGGTAAATCTTTAAAATCCACAAAATCCACCCCGATAACTTAATCATTTGATGTTGACAGCGAAGTATGGTTTTTCATACAATTATGACAACAACTGAAAGCTACATTTTCATCAAGAGCGGTGGAGGGACAGGCCCTATGAAACCCGGCAACCAGCAAGCGAGTCTTGCGCGGTGCTAATTCCTGCAGAATCCATAGATTCTGAGAGATGAACGCACACCCGTGCATAGCCGGAGCCTTCTTCTACTCAGGAGAACGCTCCGTTTTTTTATTTCCTTACCCCCATATAAAAAGGAGAGATGATCATGTCTGACCAACAACAATGGAAACCGGAAACGCTCGCCGTACACGGCGGACAGGAGGTAGACCCGGTAACAGGCTCGCGCGCGGTTCCGATCTACCAAACGACTTCCTACGTCTTCCGTGACACGGAGCATGCTGCCAACCTGTTTGCTTTGAAAGAGTTCGGCAACATTTATACGCGCATCATGAATCCGACCCAAGACGCATTTGAAAAGCGCGTCGCTCTGCTCGAAGGCGGCGTAGGTGCGCTGGCAACCTCTTCCGGTCAGGCAGCCATCACCTTCTCGATTTTGAATATTGCGCAAGCGGGCGACGAGATTGTCGCATCTAGCAGTTTGTATGGCGGGACGTACAACCTTTTTGCCCATACGCTGCCACGCCTGGGCATCAAAGTACACTTTGTGGATCAGTCCAATCCGGACAACTTCCGCGCGTTCATCAACGATAATACCAAGGCGCTCTTTTGCGAGACGATCGGCAACCCTCGCATCGACGTGGCCGACTTGCAGGCAATTGCGGACATCGCGCACGAAAACGGCGTGCCGCTGATTGTCGACAATACATTCGCTTCGCCAATCCTGACCCGTCCGTTCGAGCACGGAGCTGACATCGTCGTTCACTCCACGACCAAATTCATCGGCGGACACGGCACGGCGATTGGCGGCATTATCGTAGATTCCGGCAAATTCGACTGGAACAACGGCAAATTCCCTGGTCTGACGACGCCAGACCCAAGCTATCACGGAGTCGTTTATACAGAAGCAGTCGGCCCGCTCGCCTACATCATCAAAGCGCGCGTGCAACTGCAACGCGACATCGGCGCTGCCGTAGCTCCTATCAACTCTTTCCTGTTCCTGCAAGGTCTGGAGACACTCCACCTGCGCATGGAGCGCCACAGCCAAAACGCACTCGCGGTAGCGAAATTCCTCGCCGAGCATCCGGCAGTGGAATGGGTCAGCTACCCAGGTCTTGAAGGCGACGCCAACTACGCACTCGCGCAAAAATATTTGCCAAAAGGCGCTGGCGCCATCCTCACCTTCGGCATCCGCGGCGGCGTGCAAGCAGGCAAAACATTGATCGAATCCGTAAAGCTCTTCTCTCATTTGGCAAACGTAGGCGACTCCAAGTCGCTCGTTATCCATCCGGCGAGCACGACGCACCAGCAAATGAACGAAGCGGAACAATTAACGGCAGGAGTAACTCCCGGATTGATCCGTCTGTCTGTCGGAACAGAGGCGATCGAAGACATCATCGGCGATTTGAAGCAAGCTTTGGAAGCAGCTGTTGCCGTGAGCAAGGTATAGGTTTTCCTACAACACCATACCTTTTCATTCAAGCGAAAACGAAAAAACCACTCTCGTCAGGGAAGTGGTTTTTTTCGTTTTTTTGTGTCTTTCACTGGATAGTCTCAACTAAATCAGCAGAAAAAAAAGAACAGATGCGAAAATCATTGAACTATTCATTCGAAATAACTTGAATTAACAGTTCGGATATTTTAGAATTTGATCTATGAAAAAAATGGGGAAAAGGTGATCCGCTTTGAAAATATGGAACATCGGCAGTGCACGCACCACCTACCAGCTCGACTTCGCTTGCTCACCGCTTTTTGAAGCCGCACTCGGAATCGCCGTCGCCACTTACGATCAAATTCACCACACGCTGGAGCATCCGCCTGAGCACTGGAGCAGAATGCTGAGCGCGCTTCCGCAATCCGTCCAGCTTGAGGTTGATTACGCCAAAAGGCACAACACTTGGAAGACGTTGCTGCAACTGCTCCACCACCAGCCTTTTGCCGATCTCGAATCGTTTTTGCATGTTGTCAGCGAGCTGTCGGCAGAAGAGTTGCGCTACCACGCCCTGCCTTTTTTGGGCCAGGAACGACAGCAAGCACGCGAAAATGCCGCGCAGGGCAGCGCAGCAGACGCCGAGCTTTTGCAAGCAGCATGCCGGGACCACCTCTTTTTTGCAGCGTATATTGCCCATATCACCTCTGTCGACACAAATGAACTGCGCCAGCATCTGCTCACCTTGATGGAAGGCTGGTATCAGACACACATCAAGCCGCAAGAAGACAGCATCCGGCGTATGCTGGAAAAGGATACGTCGCAAAAGCGCGCGATGCAGGACAAGCTCGATCCGGAAGCACTGGTGGAGTGGGCAACCGGAGCAAGCTATCCCCCTGAGCCTGCGGTCACTCGTGTGCTACTAATCCCGCAAGCGATTTATCGGCCCTGGACGGTGCAGGCCGATGACGCGGGCACGAAAATTTTTTACTGCCCGGTCGCCGATGAAAACATGAGCGAGCACATCGACCCGTACCAGCCGCCGCAGGCTCTGGTGCAAAGCTTCAAGGCGCTCGGAGACGAGCAGCGGCTCCGCATGGTCAAAATGCTGGCGGAAAAAGAGCTGAGCTTGCAGGAATTGACCGACGTCCTGCAAATGGCCAAATCGACGGTTCATCACCATTTGTCCATGCTTCGTTCCGCGCGTCTGGTAGAAGCGTCCGGCTCCCGGTTTCGCCTGCGCAGCCAGTCCGTATCCCAGCTTTCCCTCCTGCTCGATCAGTTTCTGGAAAGGGGATTTTGATGATTCCGCTCTGGAAAAACCGTTCCTACACCTGTATTTTGCTCGGTCAGCTGATCTCCGAGTTTGGCGCATCGCTTTCGACGCTGGCAAACAGCTGGTTGCTCTACCAAATCACCGGCTCCCAGACCGCTGTCGGACAAATGTGGCTGCTCTACTTTTTGCCTTCGCTGCTGGTGCAGCTTGTGGCTGGCCCTTATCTTGACCGCTTTGACAAAAAGCGCGTCATGCTCTTTTCCCAGTGGATGCGCTGTGCGGCTTTCGGCTGTGCTTTTTTGGCGATTTCCTATGCGCCTGACGCTCTTTGGCCGCTCTATCTGACATCGCTGATCAACGGTCTTGTTCAACCGCTGTACGTGCCAGCGAGCCAATCGCTGCTCCCGACTCTTGTCAAACAAGAATCGCTGCTGCAAGCCAACTCTTATCTGGACAGTGCCATGCGCATCGCGATGATTGCAGGCCCGCCGCTGGGCGGGATTCTCGTCGCGAGCATCGGCGGCACACATGTGCTGGGCCTGGTCGCCATCGGGTATGCTGTCAGCGGAGTTTTTCTGCTTTTGTGCGAAAAGACTTCGGTCCCTCCTGCCAAAACAGCAGAATCATGGCTTTTCATGTTCAAGGCAGGGCTGTCCGTCTTTCGGGAAAAACCGTTTCTCTTCTATTTGAGCCTGTACTCCGCACTTGTGCAGTTCGCGGTCGGTGTGACTCTGGTGCTCAATCTGCCGTTTGTGGCGGGCGAGCTGCACGGAACGGCTCTGCATGCGGGATTGTTTTTGGCAGGCTATCCGTTAGGCTACCTCATCGGAACTTTTCTGGTGCCCAAGCTGTTTAATCATCTGGAGCCCTCTTTAGTCATGCTCGTCTCCTTGGTGGCAGGCGGGTTGAGCTTTGTCGCTTTAGGCTTCACTCCGTTCATCGAGCTGGCAATCGCCATCGAGCTGTCGGCGGGTGTTACTGCCCCCTTTTTTCAACTGCACAGCACGCGACTCTATCAACTGCACGTCCCAGCCGGGATGATGGGACGCGTATTCTCAGTGCGTCTGCTGATCGTTCGCACTACAATGCCTATAGGGATCTGGCTGGGAGGAACGCTCAGCGACAGCGTCGGCATTCGCCCGCTCTATTTCGCGATCGGTGCGCTGATCGTGGCCGTTTCCATCGGCGGGATTGCTTTGCAAAAATTTGTAAAATATAGGATATTCCATGTATAATGAAATGCGTGGAAATGACATCACCCCATACCCTATCTACATAAAGGAGAAATCTCATGACTCATCCTGCTCTGGATAGCCTGCTTGCCACCGTAAACCGAGTAATCGTGGGAAAAGAAGATCAGGTCCGCCTGCTGGTAACAGCTCTTTTGGCGCGTGGACATGTGTTGCTGGAGGACTTGCCTGGCATGGGCAAAACTGTACTCGCCAAAACTTTGGCCCAAGCGATCGGCGGAACGTACAACCGCCTTCAGTTTACTGCCGATCTGCTCCCGTCCGATGTAGTAGGTTTGCATGTTTTCAATCAGCGCACGAGCGAGTTTGAACTGCGCAAAGGGCCTGTTTTCGCTGACGTGCTGCTCGCTGATGAAATCAATCGCGCGACTCCGCGGACTCAATCCGGCTTGCTGGAATGCATGGAAGAACGCCAGGTAACGATTGAAGGCGTTACATTGGCACTGCCTTCGACCATGCTGGTAATCGCCACCCAGAACCCGATTGAATCAGAAGGCACTTATCCATTGCCAGAGGCTCAACTGGACCGCTTCCTGTTCCGGTTGTCGCTTGGCTACGGCACACGCGAAGACGCCAAGGAGATTTTGCGCAGATTTCGCAGCAGCTCTCCTCTGGAGACGATTCAGCCCGTAATAACGGTGGAAAAGATTGCTGCCCTGCAAAAAGAAGTCGCCGCTGTCCACGTCAGCCAGGCGGTAGAAGACTATGTCATCGATTTGACCGAAGCTACCCGCAGCCATCGCTCTGTCGACGTCGGCATCAGCCCGCGCGCCATGCTTGCCCTGCTGCGCTCGGCACAGGCTTACGCTTTTGTATCCGGGCGCACTTACGTTTTGCCGGACGATGTCAAAGCCGTGTTCCCGAGCCTCGCTGCCCATCGAATCCGTCTGTCCATGGAAGCCGAGCTGCATGTGACGGAGCAGGAAGTGGTTATGCAAATCATGTCCAGCGTGCCGGCACCTGTTGAGGAAAGCGTGTAAGCCTGATGGATACGAAGCAAACCTTTCATGTGATCGGCTTTCTCCTCCTGCTTTTCGGACTTTTTTCGGGCAGCTGGTTTCTCTGGCTGCTTGGCGGATTTTTCTTTTTCATGCCTGCTGCCCAAGAGTGGTGGGCAAAATCGATAGTCAAATGGGTCAAGCTGGAGTGGACGAGCGACCAGACCCGCGTCATGCCTGGCACACCCGTGAACATCACCATTCGCCTGCACAACCGCTCCTGGCTTCCCCTGCCAGCTACGTGGCTGCGCTTTTCCTTGCCTGAGCATGTCACGGTGGACGGTGGAAACGAAGTCAAAACAAGCAATCAGCGCACCATCGTGCGACTGCGCTTTGATTTGCCCATCCGCCAGAGCGCAGCCAGAACGTTGACGCTGACCCCGCACAAGCGCGGTACGGTCTGGCTGACGGAAATTCAGTCAGAGACGATGCCGCTATTCGCAGACGAAGTAACTTTCCTGCCGATGCCGTTGTCTTTCTCCATGCTGGTTTACCCGTTGCCGCTGCCGCTTCCTCCGCTCGTCCTGGAAGAGACGCAGCCAGACGGCAGCAAGCTTTCGCGCCAGCGTCAGCAAGAGGATGTCACTTTTTTGCGCGGGACACGACCTTACATGCCAGGCGATCGGTTCAAGCATATTCATTGGAAAGCGACTGCGAAGACAGGCACGCTTGAAACAAGGCTTTTCGAACATACTGCCCATCCGAACTGGCGGATCATCGGCCACATTTTGCCGTCCTATGAACCGCTTGCGCAACGGCATAACGATGAAGCCAATGAACGCATCATTTCTTGCCTTGCCGCCTTGTCCATGCTTTGCCGCAAAAAGTCCATCGGCTTCGAGCTGTTCCTGACCGTCAAGCAGCGTGGACGCGAGCATTTTCACCTGCCTGCTGGCAGCGGTAAATCCCATCATTTGCACGTCATGACCCAACTGGCGCAATTGAACCATTACGTGACGACGCCTCTGCCCTCCCTGCTCCGCCGACTGGAAGAAAGCCCGGCAAAAGAAGCGGTGATTCTCGTAACCGCGCGTCCCGATGAACTGCCTGTCGCCACCATGGAACAGTTGCTTCGCCGCGGTCACAAAATCGCCGTGCTGGATGTCTCGCAGGAACAGGTTGTATTCGCACGGCAAGAGCTGGCACAAGCCAGGAAAAGGAGTGTGATGGCGCGGTGACCTTTTCTCTTCTAAGCCGCTGGACGCTCATTTTCTGGCTGGAGGCGCTGCTGATCGGTGGGGCACTGATGCTGTTGGGCTGGATTACGGCAAGTTTTGGTCAGCTGCTCTTCTTTTGCCTGGCCGCCTCCCTGCTGTTGCTCGCCGGAAGCTGGCTGTACCATCACGGTGGTCGGCACTCTCTTCTCCATCTGCTGCTCTATCCAGTCGTACTGGGGGTTGGCGTACTCAGCTATTACTTGTACGGCTCCTGGCTGATTGCGCTCGCTTTGACAGGCATTTTTTATTGGCGCGTGCAAACGGCAGTAGCCAATGGCCTTGGGCATAGCAGTATGCAACGCCGTTTCGTGCTGGCATTTATGGTCTGCCTGATTCAACTCGTCGTGGCCGCCTTGTACGGAACGATGGTTCATCCGGAAACGTTTACGCCTGCTCCGTACTTCGGCATGCTGGCCCTGGTTACGGGCAGCTACGTGTTGATTTCTCTCGCCGTTTTCCTGCTGCGGGAAGAGTCTCTGCCTGTCCGTCTGCCCGGCTCTTTGGGCGCTAAACTGGCTGCGCAGGTTGTCGGGACGCGGCTGGTGTTGACCGTTGGCTATATAGCGGCTGCCTCTGTCGTGCTCGGCCTTGTGGGATTTGTCTGGTCGTGGGTAAAAGGGCCGCTTGGCGCAGGGCTTTACATGCTCATCGAACCAGTCCTGCTCAAGCTTGCGGATTGGATCGGCGGCTTGTCGCAAGTGCTGAACAAAGACCAGCGTGTCCATAATGCCCTGGATGGTCAAGGTCAAAGCGAAAATCTCCCACTGGACCCGGTTCAGCAAGGTGAACCACTGTTTTCCGTGTTGGAGCCGTATTTGATTGCGCTCGTCATTCTCGCATCGCTCATTCTTTTGGGTTGGTACATGTGGAAGCGCCGCCGTCGCGCCGAACACACAGCGGCACCCGCAGACAATACGGATTACGCGGCAAATTTGTCTGCGCTTCCGCCGACTGTTGACGGTGACGCGGCAGCATGGGATGTCTCCCAATGGTTTAAAAAGCCGATTGGCCCGGAAGACGATCCCACTCGTTACGCCTACTATCAGTTTTTGCAAGCAATGGCGAAGCGCGGGGCCACCGTCCAGCCATATGAGACAACGCAGGAATTTTTCAAGCGATTGCAGTATCATCCGGTTATGACGGCACCAGCGCTGGAGCTGGCCGCCAAAATCACCAGTTTCTACGAACAGTATCGCTATCAGGAGCATTCGCTGTCGCCTGAGGAGCTTGCGGACATGCAGCAAGCTGTCCAGGCGCTGGCTGCCCACGCGGAAAATGACAGCCAGAGCCAGAACCCGAATCAGAGTCAGGCGCAAAACCAGTGACCAAACCAAAGAGCAACCACCCGCCATCGGCGTTCGTGGTTGCTTCTTTTTTTCTCTTGACATCCTCCCCTCTCTCCTCCATAATTTCCTCACTTTTGCCCGCTTCCAAATTGGATTCACCAAACAGTTAATCAAACGAAAAGGAGGGGGAACCATGCAAGATTTGCCGCTCTGGCTGCGCAAACACCTGTCGATTGCCTACGTGCCCGGCTTTGAGTTTTTTCTCAGCTTGCACGTCCTGGCAAGACCCGATCACCACACGTCCCGGTTGGGCTGGGCACAGGAAACACTCCAGGCGCTTCCGGCATCGCTCGTCAAGCAACTGCATCAGTTCAGCAGCATGTCCAACCAGTTTCTTGACGCCATGGACTTTCTTGTACCGTGGGAAGAAGGCTATGAGCATTCCGTAGAGGCCAGTCTGGAGCGGGTGCAGGCGCTGGACGCGGCACAGTTTGTCCAATTGATGATGGGGCCTGTCTATCATCCCCGGCAAATGCAAAAGTGGCTGCAAGGCTACACGGATGACGCATTCGAACAGCTTAAACCGGAGCATCGGGACTTGCTGCGGCATCCATTGTCCGCCAAGCGCAGCTTTCTGGAATTTTGCTACGCCTATCTGCCGTTTTTTCGCGCAGAAGAAAGGCGCATTGAGCCGTGGCTGGTGCGCGCCGTTCATGAAGGCCAGGAGCAGATTGCCACAGATCCGGTCGGGTTTTTGTCGCAGGTGCATCCCCGGCTGAAAGTACATGAGAAATTTTTGCAATTTCACAAGGCACAAACGTATACATTCGCCTATTCCGAGCTGGCCCGCATCCATTTGCGCGTCTCCACGTTTGTCTCGCCGCATTTGCTGCTTGGCATATACGGGGAGCACATCTCGGTAGGTTATTGCGTCGATGTGCCGGGGAGCACTGCCACCTCAGCGATTCCGGCAGATTTTACGCTGAAAATGAAAGTGTTCAGCGATCCGACGCGGACGGCTATTCTCAAGTCGCTGCTCGCTCACCCTTATTGCACGCAGCAGCTCGCCGACCTGCACGGCGTCAGTGAACCAGCGATCAACAAGCATCTGAAGCTTTTGGTAGACGCTGGCTTCGTCTGGAGCGAGCGGCGCGGTAGGTACGTGTTTTACCGCGGGATTACCTCCCGCCTGGAGCAGTTGGCTGTCGATCTGCACGAGTTCATCGACATGCCGACACCTGCGCTACCCATCTCTCCCCCGCAAAACGAAAGGAGGAATTGACTTGTTTCGAGTCGCCAAAGCAACCTTTGTCCGCAACACGCTTGTCATGCTCCGGGCTTATCCGTGGTCGTTTGTCATCGGTCATATTTTGGCTGGCGTGTACACGGTGCTGTTCGCCTACTTTGCCTATCATTATGTATTTGCCGGGCAGCTGGACAGCCGCTTCCAGCACTTGGCTGGCACAGCCGATTATTTGTCCTATGCGATTTTGGGCGGCGCTTTTTACGCTTTTGCCGTCTCCACCTTGATGAACGTAAGCCGTTCGCTCATTACCGAGCTGCGGGAAGGCACGCTGGAAGCGGTGCTGCTCACCCCGTCTTTGCGCCGAGGGTACTTTTTGGGCAATGTCGCCCAGCAAGTCATGCGCACGGTGTTTGAATTTTCCATCATCTTGCTGATCGGAGCGCTGTTCGGGCTGAATCTCGTTCATACACACCTGTGGAGCGCGATTGCCGTCTGGATTTTGTCTACAGGTGCGTTTTTCTGCCAGGCTCTCGTGCTCGGCTCGCTGATGCTGCGTTTTCGTGATACATACATCACGCAAAACACGCTGTTTGTCATCATGGCGTTCGTCTCTGGCGTCACGTTTCCCACTCCGTACTTGCCGGAATGGCTGCAGCCGCTCGGGGCGATCATGCCGCTGTCGCCTGCGCTGGACGCTTTTCGCCAATGCGTGATTCAGGGCAAGCCGCTGGTCGCTGTTGCTCCCCAACTGCTCCATATGGCCGTTTTGTCGCTTGCGTACCTCGTCATCGGCATGTGGGGCATGCGGCGAATGGAGAAGCGCGTCGTCGAATCGATATTTGCATAAAAGGAGGTCTTTTCCCGTGCTGATTGTGGAAAATGTGCGAAAAGTATATCGCGTGAAGGAAAAAGGAAGCTGGCTTCGCCAACAATGGAAGGAAGTAGAGGCCGTATCGGATGTGTCGTTTCGGATGGTGCCCGGAAAAATCATCGGGCTGTTGGGAATCAACGGAGCGGGGAAAACCACGACGATCAAAATGTGCTCGACCTTGCTCACTCCTACCAGCGGAACGATTACGGTAGACGGGTATGACGCGGTCAAGGAGGATCGGTTCGTAAAAGCCAAAGTCAACATGATCGCAGGCGGCGAGCGGATGCTGTACTGGCGCTTGACCGGGCGGGAAAACTTGCACTATTTCGGCAGCCTGTACGGACTGCACGGCGGAGCGTTGCGCAGCAGAATCGATTCGCTGCTCTTGCAAGTCGGGCTGCTCGATGCCGCTGATACCCCCGTAGAGCGGTATTCCAAAGGCATGAAGCAACGGCTGCAAATCGCTCGCGGCCTGATTAACGATCCGAGCTATTTGTTTCTGGATGAGCCGACACTGGGGCTGGACGCTCCGATCGCCAGGCAATTGCGCAAGCATGTAAAAGAACTGGCTGTCGCGCACGGAAAAGCGATCCTGTTGACCAGTCACTACATTCACGAAGTCGAGGAGCTGTGCGACGAGGTGTACATCATCGACAAAGGCAAGCTGGTCGCACATGACACCCCTGCGCAACTGACCCAATCGCTCAACCTGGAGACAGCTTTGCACGTCGTCATCCCGGCGCTTTCCGCTTCCCTTGATCTCGATTTGCAAAAGCTCGCCGTGCGCTACGGCGGCTCACGGGAAATTGCCGAAACAGATGAACACACATGGGAAGTGACCTTGCGCGGGCAAACCGATATGACCACGCCGCTGCTCTCGCTGTTAGCCGCCCATCAGTCGCCCGTCCTGCGCCTACATACCCAGCAGCCGTCCCTGGAGGATGTCATCCTGCACATGGCAGACAGGAGGGGCGCATGAAGCAGCTTACTGCGCTGTTGTGGGCGGAAATCCAGAAGGAGCATCGGCATTCTTTTCACAGCAAAATGGTGTACTTCAGCCTGCTGATCTGGCCCGCCATCATGTTCGTGACCGCGTATTATTCGTTTGCGCCGTTTCGCACAGGAGCCGATTCGCCGCTTGCCCGCTTCCTCTCTGCCGAGCAGCTCCCGCTGTTTTTATTGACCGGGTATCTCGGGTACATTTTTTTCTGGTGCCTGGTGCAATCCGCCTGGCAAATGAGCTTCGAGCGACAGGCCGGGACGATGGAAATGATTTTTATCAGCCCGGTCAATCGGCTGGCTTTCCTGTACGGGCGTTCCCTCTCCTCGCTTGTCGAGGGCGTCTGGCTGTTCTTTTGCTTCACCCTGCTGGCGCTGCTGTTCGTCGGCGGGATGCATCCAAGCGGCTGGTGGGCGATCCCGCTCGCGTTTTTCGTCCTGCTTGTCTCAGCCATCGTCTGGGGCGGTTTTTTAAGCGTCCTCTTCCTGTTTTCCCGCGACGCGAGCTTCTTGTATACCGTCCTGGACGAACCGATGCTGATCTTCTCCGGCGTACGCCTTCCGCCGCTGGCTTTTCCGCTCTGGGCCAAAGCGATTTCGTTTTGCTTTCCGCTCACCTACGCTCTCCAGCTTGTGCGCGGCTTGTTGATGGAAGGCGCGCCTCTGTCCGCTTTGGCGCCTGAATTGGCACTGTTGGCCAGCGTCTTGCTGCTGCTCGTGCTGGTGACGGTCGTGTTGCTGAAAAAGGCGGAAAAGCACATGAAAGAGACGGGCAACATGGTGATGTACTGAGTTTTGCGCACAAAAAAACCGCTTGATCCGAATGGGAGCAGGCGGTTTTCCGCTATGGCATGACCAAGCGGTACAACAAGCTTCGACCGCCGCGCCACTTTATTCAAATACGAATTAGACAATCATACCAGAAAAATAGTAAAATTTGGACAAGTACACAGATACGGCTCAATCTTGAGGGTGGTCGGCTCATCTCCCCACGTCACAAACGGAAGGGAGGTGGGATCGTGGCAATTACTCACGAAACGCTTTCGCTTATGCTCCAGTTTGGCGGCTTTGTTGTCGGACTGCTGAGCCTAGTCGTAGCAATCGTTGTTGCCTTGTCCAAACGAAATGACCGCCCTTAAGCTTTGACGTGGCTAAGGCGGTCATTTCGTCCGTTTTACAAGTCACTTGAGCCGATCCCCGTAAAGGGGCCGTCTTTGTACCACCGACATGGTGTTACCAGCACCGTGTCGGTTTCTTTTTTATCGTTCCCGGTTGCAGTTATCGATATAACGATAACTTTCTAGCTTCATAATAGCACCCTCTCCCATCCATTGACAACGGGAGAGGGTAAAAATGATGGATTAGTCCACCGTCAGCAGCTTTTCTACGAAGCCGCCGATTTCCAATTTGCGATCGACGAAGTGTACCTCCAGGATCCAGTCGCGCGGATGACCATTGTGATCAGGGTCTCTCATCGGTTTGTTGTTGTCCGGGTGAATGTAGTTGACGATGTCTTCCCCCTGAATTTTCTCGTGCGGAAATTCGCCGATGAGGTGTCCGGCGTGTGGCCCGCCAAACTCCCAGCCGTTCTCTTCAGCGACCTGGCACATGTAGTGAAACAACTCGCTGCTCGTAATATCCGGCTTGGATTCAAAGTAAGCCTTGCCCAAATCCCACGCTTTTTCGATATCGTCGCGCAGCTTGATTTTCATCGGGTCATTGCCGAGTACGTACGTCCGCCCCAGATCAGCTTCCCAGTCCTCAAAAATCGGTCCGAAATCGAGGAAAATAATATCCTCTGGAGTGACAATCAGGTCCGGCGGATTCTCCCTGTATGGATGGAGCGTGTTTTTTCCGGCGCGCACAATTCGCTTGTGCCAATACTTTTTGATCCCGAACATTTGAAAGGCAAGCTCGTAAATCTCTTGATTGATCTGTTTTTCCGACGCCCCGCTGCGAATGATTCCTGTTTCTTCGATCCGGGCAAACAATTGCTCTGCTTTTGTTTCTGCTTCACGCAAAGCCCGGTGTCTTTGCACCAATGCCTGATTCATCTTCCATTCCCCTCCTCAATTTAATACGTCCGAGCAGGCTTGTACGCCACGCTCAGTTCCCGAATTTTGGAAACAATCACACTCTCGACCTGGCTGTCCACCGCGATTTTTTCAGTCGCCAGCGGCACGAGCGGCTCGTACTCGCCAATCAGGACACTGTGCTGCGCCTGTTCGAAAAGCGGCAGATCGTTCATGTCATTGCCAAAGCAAATGAATGGTTCATCCTGCGGGGCAAACCGCTCCAGGGCAGCGAGCTTGTTGACACCCCGGCAGGTGAGATCGAGAATGTCCTCTGCGGAATGGTGGTGCATGGTGACGTCGAGTTCCTTCAGTCTTGCCGCCAGATCTTTCGTCCGGTCTGCCGATAAAATCAAGATTTTCAAAACGGCATCCAGCTGATCGAAGTCGATGCGGCTAGCTTTGCGCCCACAGTCGATATTGCGCATGACCGGGTGAGCTTCTGTGCAGTTATGAGCGTAATCCCACTTGTCATCAATCAAAAACTGCGCTTGATGATCAGCCAGGATACGAATGATTTCTGTTGCCAACTGGCCGGGAATCGCCGTGTAGCTCTGCAACCGTCCCTGATGATAAGTCATGGCTCCATTCGCCCCGATCAGAAGATGGTTGGCAAACCGCTCATCCAAAACCGGCAGCATATCCCGGCACGGCCTGGCGGAAGCAAACCCTACAGTGTGGCCTTCCTGCTCCAGTTCAAGCAGACAATCCAGAATGCTCTTGGAGATAGGCTGCCCCTTGAAGCAGATCGTCCCATCCAAGTCGAAAATAAACCTCATCTGCTCCCTGTCCCCCTTTACTCTATCGCTTTCATATGTATCATCATAGAGTGCAAGAGGCCCTCTCTTGAAGGGACAGATTTCACAAAATGACCGGGTCAGATTCGCAAAAAGCAGCTTTTTACCCGAACCAGGCAGCAGCCAACTGCCGGATGCCCGTCTCGATCTCCTGTTCGTTCAAAGCCCCGTACCCGAGCAGAAACGACGGGTATTCCCGGATGTCCTGCACCCAGTACCTCGCTGTCCCGTACACTTTTACCCCGTTTCGCAAAGCGCGCTCCATCCACTCTGCTTCGCTGCCTTTTTCCTTAACGGTCAAAAACGCGTGCAGCCCTGTGTCCTTTCCTTGCACGTCCACGCGATCCCCCATCCAGCGGGAGACAGCTTGAAGAAAAGCTTGCCGCTTGTCTGCGTAGCTTTTGCGCATAGCCTGCACGTGCCTGTGCCAAAAACCGTCGGACAAATACGCGGACAATGTCAGCTGATCCAGTCTGGCGACGGGCTGATCGTATTCCGGCACACGCTGGTAAAAGCGCGACAAAAGATCATAAGGGAGCACCATGTAACTCAGATTGCAGACAGGCAGCAACGCTTTGGACAGCCTGCCGATGTAGACCACTTTTTGCGGAGACAAGCTTTGGATCGCAGGAAGGAAGCTCTCTTCGTACTTGAACTCCCACTCATAGTCATCTTCCACGATATACGCGCTAGTTTGTGCCCATTCGATCAGCTCGGTTCTTTTTTCAAGCGGCATCACAAGCTTGTTGATAAATTGCTGGGACGGGCTGACGTACATGACAGTTGCCTTGCTGTTCAAAAGCTCTGGTATGGAGACGCCGTCCGCGCCTACCGTGATGCCCCGGACTTGATAGCCGCCGTTGACAAACGTGTTTCGCGCGCCGTCATAGCCAGGGTTCTCCACGCCAATGATCTGTTTCTCCCTGTCCAGAAGCTGTACCAAAACGGAAACGAGCTGCTGGGGAGTAGCTCCGACGACAATCTGCTCCGGGGTCGCCATGACTTTGCGCGTCTCGTGCAACAGCTTTGCCAGTTCTTTTCGCAGCTCGAACTCGCCCTGGTCCTGACCCTCTACCATGTAGCGCTGCTGGTGGTCGGCAATCACCCGGTTGCGCAGCTTGCTCCACTGCTGAAACGGGAAAGCTCCCAATTCGATATTGCCGTAGCGAAAATCCGTATGAATGTTCAAAGGGGCTGCTTCTGTCGTGCTTGGAGTGTGCCTGGTCGCAGGGGCTTCCGCCTTGTAGACGACCTGATATCCCTTTTTCGGCATGCTGCTGACATAGCCCTCGGACATCAATAACTGGTACGCGACTTCTACCGTATTTTTGCTGACGCCAAGCGACTGCGCGCAACTGCGAATGGAAGGGAGAAATTCCCCGTGCCGGACTTGTCCGTTCACGATTTCGTCTCTTAGATGGTGATACATTTGCGTAAAAAGCGGTTCTTTATCGGTAAACCGGATCGTCGAAAGTTCTCGCAAAAACTACCTTCTCCTTTCGGCCGTACTTTGTGCATTAGTCTATCACAGAAGCTGACTCTTCTCGATGCAGGATCGTTTTGTGTGAGGGCATCTGCCTTTTGCGAGCCTGTCTTTTCCGCGGCTGTCAGGTATGTGAAGCTGCGCCGTTGCAGGATGATCTTTTGGCATGCAAAAAAGCAACCTCTCTGTCTGCGAATCACGAATCGCGAATCGGCAGCAAGAAAGGTTGCTTTGTTTTTAGGAGTGATTAAAATGCACGCGCGTATTGCTTTGGCGCGTCAAGCTCGTCGGCGGACAGCTCGCGGATGGCGTGAAGCGCCCAGTACGGATCGCGCAGCATGCCGCGTCCGACAGCTACCAAATCCGTGTCGCCATTGCCGATCGACGCTTCTGCCAGCCTCGGATCGTCGAGGTTGCCGACTGCAATCACCGGAACATCCAATGCCTGCTTGATCGCGCGGGCAAGTGGCACCTGATATCCTGGATGGATTCCCGGACGTCCGCCTGAACCGATCGGACCTTCGCCGCCACTCGACAAATGGAAAATGTCCACGCCCGCTTCTTTATATCTACGGGACAGCTCTGTGCTGTACTCCAGGCCATAACCGCCATCTACGTATTCTACCGCGGAAATCCGCATAATCAGCGGCATGTCTTCCGGGATCACTTCTTTGATCGCCTTGATGATTTCTACGCCGAACAGCGCTTTATCCCGTCCGTATTCATCGTCCCGCAAATTCGTCAGTGGCGAGTGGAACTGATGGATCAAGTATCCGTGCGCACCGTGGATTTCAATCGTGTCCACTCCCGCTTCCACTGCGCGTCTCGCTGCCTCCTGGAACTTGACGACCATCGCTTTGACTTCTTCTGTCGTCAGTGCCCGTGGCGTTTTGTAGCGAGAGCCAGGGAAAGGAATCGCAGATGCCGAGACAGGTACTTCGGCGTCCTCCGCTTTGCGGCCAGCGTGAGCAATCTGGATGCCGATTTTCGCGCCGTACTTGTGTACCTCGGAGATAATGCGCTTGTATGCCGGAATCTGCTCATCGGACCACAGGCCGAGGTCGAAGTTGGAAATGCGGCCATCCGGTTCCACATCTGTCATCTCTACGATGATCAAGCCTGTACCTCCTACTGCGCGAGACACGTAATGGACAAAATGCCAGTCGGTCGGCGTTCCGTCTTGCGCTTCCACGGAGTATTGGCACATAGGCGGCATCACTACGCGATTTTTCAAAGTGAGTCCTTTGAATTGAAACGGGGTAGACAACAGAGCCATTGATTCCACTCCTTACTTTTTTTCATTATCATGCCAAAAGTTAGCGACCTCTGCAATCCCCCTGCTGCACTTTCGGGTGGTGGAGTTGCAGATTAAGCGGAAAAGCTGGGTTGGGGGAGTGCTTGGGAGCTGGTGGTGGTCAGCGGGAGTTTCAAGGAAAAATGCCAAATACGAAAAGCTTGCTTGGGTTGACCTTCGTAGTCTGCTTCATCGGTACTTTAGGTGTGGCGAGGAAAGAGGCTGGTGAGTTCGACGTCAGTTTCAAAAAAAAACATGAAAACAGATTAAGGCTTTTCTTGAAGAAGATTGCTGTATGCGACTCTTTCATGCAAAAAGCTCGTTGCTGCCTGCATTAGATTTTCCGCCCCTGATCAACTTTCAAAAATCACTCCCCGACCAAAGCCTAACGTTGGCCGAGGAAACAGGAGAAACAAGCAGCAGGGCTTTCGGGCTCCTACCCAGCCGGAGGCGAAAAAGGAACACGGCCTTTAAGCGGCAACGTGAATCCACTTCTCCGAACAAACTCCTTTTGACGCGGTTTTCCTTTTTCACCGCAGGCGGCCAGTTTAAGCTCCCCGCAAGAGGCCAGGTGCCCTGCTGCGGTTTCTCCTGTTTCCTCCCTCCACTACAGCTTCGCTCAACACCCACCTAGATTTTTCAGCAAAAAAAGCCATCCGCAACAACGGATAGCTTTTGTAAAAGGCAACGTCTATTATTCCGGCATCGAGCCGATGTAATTCGATTGCGGGCGAATGATGCGGTTTTTCGCAGCCTGCTCCAAAATATGAGCGCTCCAGCCAACTACGCGGCTCACGGCAAAAGTCGGAGTGAACAAGTTCTCATCCAACCCAACCGCGCGCATGACCGCAGCGGCGAAGAACTCCACGTTTGTGTTCAGCTTGCGGCCCGGTTTGTACTCGTCCAGCAGTTGCAAACCGACCTTTTCCACATGTGTCGCCAGGTCGAACCACGGATCGTCCGCCGACAGCTCGGAAGCCACCACACGCAAAGCCGTTGCACGCGGGTCGATCGTTTTGTAGACGCGATGACCGAAGCCCATCAGGCGGCCACCGCTTTCCAGCTTGCTGCGCAGCCACGGCTCCGCATTTTCCTTCGTGCCAATCGCTTCGATCATCTCCGTTACTTCCGACGGAGCGCCGCCGTGCAGAGGACCTTTTAAAGCCCCGATGGCTGCCACAATCGAAGAAATCAGGTCAGACTCGGTTGAACCGACGACACGGCCAGCAAAAGTAGAAGCGTTCATGCCATGCTCCTGCGTCAAAATCAGGTACGCATCCAGCGCACGAACATGAGCCGAGTTCGGCTTCTCGCCTTTTAGCATGTACAAATAGTTCGCCGTGTGATCAAGCTCCGGGTTAGGGGAGATCGGCTCGCGGCCTTCCAGACAGGCGAAGCGATACGCCACGATTGTAGGCATTTTCGCAGCCAGCGCAATCACCTCGTCAATCGTTGGCGGGAAGCCTTGGGAGGAGCTGCCCAGCGCGGAAACGCCTGTGCGCAGCACACTCATCATATCGACATCTGCCGGGATCAGCTTCAGGATTCCTTTGACATGCTCCGGCAGTTCGCGGTTTGCTTTCAATTTATTCTTTAATTCCGTCAGCTCCTGCTCGCTTGGCAAATGGCCGAACCAGAGCAAGTGCGCTACTTCTTCAAACGTGTGGTGAATAGCCAGATCGCGCGCCCAATAGCCGCGGTATACGAGCAATCCGTTGATTCCATCTACCAGGCTCAGGTCTGTCTCCGCTACGGCGATTCCTTCCAGACCGATTGCCAAAGGATGTTGTTTTGTCATGATCGCCACTCCTTTTTCTTCTCTTTTCCCTTCAGTATATCGATTATTAATATGGAAGGGAAATAAAAGAAAAACCCGCTATCAATCACATTTTATAATCATTTGGCCCTTTGCTCTCCCTACTGCCTTCCCCCTTGCACAACCGAAGGCATCGGCGGATAGAGCGCCTGCAAAATCTCCATGAAATGCTTGGCTGGCTCGCTAATTCCCACTTTCGGCACGAGCAGGTAAGAAGCCACCTTTGGCAGCACAAGCCCCGGCGTCGGCAGCTCGATAAAGCGATTTTCAAACAAATCCCGACTGACAGCCGACCGGGGCAAAAAAGACACGCCAAGCCCGTCTTCAATGAAGCGTTTGGTGATGTCCACCTGCGATACCGCCATCGTGCGCAAAGCAAGTCCTCTCTGGCGCAAAAGCAGCAGCAAATCGTCCCAGTAGCCCGGGTGATTGTGGGTCAGCAAACGGTTCGCCTGCACTTCCTGCTCCCAATCAGGCAAAGGAGCGTCCATGTCGCCTCCGCTATGCGGTACAGCGAACACCACCGGATCTTCATACAGCAAGTACGTATCCAGCTGAAACTCGCCTGGCACCATCCGGGTCAGTCCCAAATCAGCCTGTCCACTCTGCACGAGCGGGCCGATCTCCACCGATTCGGCAATTTTGATCGAAATGTCTACATCCGGATATTGCTTGGTGAAACGGTGGAGCAGATGGGAGAAGCGGGCGCGGGCAATAATCGGCGAGACAGCCAGATGAAGCTTCTCCCGGTATCCTTGCCGCCACGCCTGCAAATCTTCCATGCTGTGGTGCCACTGTTCCAAAAGACCTTTTGCATGCGGCAGATAGCGCTTGCCCGCTGCCGTCAGCCTGACGCGTTTCCCAACCCGTTCAAACAGCTTGATCCCCAATTCCTTCTCCAGTTGTCGAATATGCTGGCTGACCGTTGGCTGGGCGATAAACAGCGCCTCAGCTGTCTGATGAAAATTTTCTGTTGTAGCCGCTACCAAAAACGTCTGCAGCACGCGAAAGTCCACACAATCTCCTCCTATCCATCCCCTTGTCTCTGTAGCCCGAAAAGCCGTCTGCCTTACCTGTTGTCGATTAGACAAGCTGTCCAGGGTGAAAAATTGGAACAAACACTTATATTTTTGGGTCTTTCTTCCTCATTTTTGAAAAAATTTACTGGAAATCACTTTCATCCTTCCCCCTTATGGTACAATACAAAATCGAGTGCGAAAAACCATTTACAGTTCGTACGCAAAAAAAAGAGAGAGTGTTACAAAGGGGAGGAACTCATGGAAACCACTACAAACGTGAACCCGCCACGCAAAAGCTCCAAAAAACCGCTGCTGATTGCGGGAGCAGCTGCTGTCGTTATTTTGGGCGGGCTCGGAACGGCCTACGCCAAATTCGACTTGTTCAAAAGCGCAAAAACGATCTACCTGCAATCGGAAGCGGAGAGCATGATGAAGTTCTCGTCCAACGTTTCCAAGGCTTATGGGGAATACGAAGAGTACATGAAGCCATATCTGGAAAAGCCTGTGCACTCCACAACCGAACTGTCTGATATTGCGATAGATGCTACAATCCCAGACCCGCAAGCACAAAAAATTCTCGATCTGCTGAAGAGCGCGAAAGTCGTCATGCAAAGCAACATCGACGAGCAAAAGCACCAGCAGCAAGGGAATCTCGAAGTTCATCTGAAAGACAAGAAGCTGGCTACGATTGAGTACTTCATGAACGACTCGCAGTTTGGCTTCCGTCTGCCTGATTTTTACTCGAAATACGGCTACATGGACTTGAAAGACCGCGATGCCCTCAAGCAAAAATACGGTCAAGAGATGCCTAAGCGTTTCCTCACCTATCGCGAACTGATGGAAGCAGTCCGCTTCAACCAGGATGAAGTGAAAAGCGTGCTGACTCCGTATGCTTTGCTGTACGCAGATTCGATCAAGGACACGCAAGTAGCAATCAACAAGGATGCTTCCTTCTCGGAAGAAGGCTTCAAGGAAAGCGCTCGTGAAATCACTGTGACCTTTACCGAAGAAGAGGCAAAAGCGCTCGCAACCAAGCTGGCAGAAAAAGCGAAAGCGGACACGAAGCTGTTTGATCTGATCTACACCCGCTACCACAACGTCGCTACCTTGATGGCTGACAGCGGTTATGTGGTAGATGAAGTTTCCAAAGAAGAGTTCAAGAAAGACTACGATCAAGGCTTCGATGACTTGCTGAAAGACATTAGCGACAGCTCTACAGCGAGCAAGGAACAAGTGAAAATGGTCGTGCTCGTAGACGGCGATCACCAAATCTTGTCCCGCAAACTGATGTTTACTGGGGAAGACAACAAACAGGAAAACCTGTTCTTCTCAAGCACCGCTTACCAAAAAGGCGCGGACAGCTACTATCGCTTCGCCATCCACAACCCGGAAGATCCGAAAAACGGCGAAGTATCCTACACGTACAAAGCGACTGAGCAAAGCGGCAAAACAAACGGCAAGCTGAATCTCCTGGTAAAAGAGAACGAGCAGCCAGCGCTTGATCTGTCGACAACATTTGAAACCGTCAAAGAAGGCAAAAAAGTAGACGGCAAGTACGATTTCGCAGTCGTTCTGGCAGACGAATACTCCGAGCCGATCGCTCTGAGCGGGAACGTCACTGTATCCGAGACATCTACAGATGCCGGGCGCGATTCCGACGCCAGCGTGAAAATCAACTTTGACCAGGCGACTCCAGACATGCCAAAAGGTATCAGCCTGAAAATGAAGTCCAAGCAAGAATTTGGCAAAGCGCTGGAAATTCCAGCCATGACAGCTGACAATGCCCTCAACCTGGCAACCATGACCGATGAGCAAATGATGGAAGTCCAACAAGAGGCAGGAGCCGCAGCAGAAAAATTCATGGCGGAAAACGCCGAGCTGGTCCAACAATTCATGATGCCATAAGCATCGCAACTGCGAGAATAAAAAGAACCTTGTCCACTGTGAAGTGCGGCAAGGTTCTTTTTCTTACATATATCCCATGTAGATGATGTAGACGATCGCCGCATAAAAGACGAGACGATCTACGGTTCCATAAAGCGCGCGCGACAGGCGCACACCTACCCAGCCCATTCGCAGCGGCCAAAACAGCTGAATACGCCCCACCAGCATGTCGCTGATCAGGTGCGAGAGCAATCCCCACAAGGCCGCCCAGCCCTCCGGGGAATCGCCCCAAAAAGCAGCCGGAAGCAACAAAATGACCCACGAATGCGTCAGCGTCCGGTGCCCAAGCCCTTTTTGCAGCATTTTGGACACAGGGCCCAGGAAATGCCCCAGCTTGCTTCTCGCCTGATCGATATCTGGCACCAGCGCCATCGTGGCACCAATTACGCTCCCCTTCCAGGAAGGGTACGCCCAGTATCCCGCGATTGCGCCAAGGAGCATATGTGTCTTCCACGTCATTTCTTTTTTCACACCGACTTTCTCAAGATGATCTTCCTCGTGCATGTGGAGTTGGCGTGAACCATTATGCTTCCAACAACGTCATGAAGCTGTCGGGATCAAGCTCCTCTCCCTCGATCACGATCGCTGTCATCCCAGACTCTGTTCCCGATTCGTGACCCTCGCCCGCCTGCCAAAAAGCCGCCTGGCCCGCCTGAATCGGAATCCGCTCGTCATCCTCTCCCCGCACCCAGCCCTCTCCGTTGACCACGAGAAAGAGCTGCGGGCAAACAGCCGGATGATAGCCTACTACCCCGCCGGCTTTTACATGAATACAGCCGATAGACACAGCATCTTTCGTACGCAAAATGCGGGAAAACACCGCGCCGACAGAATCAAAACGCTCGATCTCTCTCCCAGCCTGTTCGTCAAATCGGAATCGTCTCATCGTCTCTCCCCCATTTTTCGCACTGAACTCCTATCTTATCGCAATCGCCACATTCGTGACAGACTCTGTTTTCGGCGCTCTCCTTCATTTTGGTGTGGCGATATGCGCCTGTTTGAACCAGATGTCCTTGTAATTGGCTTGGCCCAGCGCATTTAACGAGACACCGGCAAGTGCCGAGTGGTAAACCGAATGCTGCCTTGTATGGTACAAAAACAGCAGAGCGCACCGCTCGGCCAGTAGCATCTCGATACGCCGCAGCCTCCTTTGCTGCCCTTCCTCGCCCTGTTCCTCCGCCAAAAGCTCCAGTTCACGATCAATCCGCTCGCGCAAGGCCGGATTCCACAAGTTCCGGGCAAAGCTGATGTCCGAGCGAAAAAACTCGACCATCCCCAAAATCCACTGCTCATCAAAAACCTCTCCCGCCAAAACGAGATCGGCTTGAAGCAATACCTCCGGCTTTTTCAACGTTTCAATCGGCACAATCGTCACATCGACGTGGACACCATACTCCATCAGCTGTTGCTGCACCCACTCGACGTTGTTTTCATTGCCCGCGCCTTCGTATGTATACAGCTTCAAGCGCTCTCCCCTATAACCGCTGTCCTTTACGGCAGCCTGTTTTTCCTCGCGGCTTCCCGCTGCCAGAGCGGGTTCGATCCCCGGAACTTCCGGAAAAAAGCTGTAGGCCCGCCCGTAGCGGTTTCCTTTCAGTTCGGCAATCATCTGCTTGCGCGAGAGGATGCTATCCACAGCCTGACGAAAAGCGCGGTTTTGCTGCGGGCCTTGCCGATTCAGGTTAAACGCAAGGTAAGTAGCCCCTCGCTCCACTTGCTTCAACTCCTGCCAGCTGCCCAGCGGCTTCGGCAAGCTCCAGGCTGTCTGGAAATGGACTTCTTTTTCCGTAGCAAAAAACTTCTCGCTGCGCTTGTCAAATTGCGGCACTACCCAGATTTCCACCCGATCCAAGTGTGCTCGTCCCTGAAAATAAGCGGGAAATGCCTCCAGAACAAACTGTTGCTCATCATTCGTCACCAGCCGAAAAGGCCCGCTTCCGACTGGCAAGCGACTGAACTCCTCGCCTTTTTGCTGCACCATGTCCACCGGAACGATGGACAGACGATCCGAAGCGAGACAGGCAGGCAGCAGTCGATTGGGCCGTCTTAGCCGGATGTGCAAAACGTTGGCGCCAAGAGCCGCCATTCGCTCCACATCTTCAAGCATCCAGCGATACGGCGATCCCGTCTGCGGATCAGCCACCCGCTCCAATGTCCGAACTACATCCTGCGCGGTCAACTCCCGCCCGTGATGAAACAAGACTCCTTTTCGCAAATAAAAGGTCCACTCCGTCCCTGCCGCATTCGTCTCCCATTGATGAGCCAAACGCGGCTTGTAGGCATGTTCCTTAGCATCGTAGCTGATCAGCGTATCGAAAATTTGCCTGACCATGTGCGACTCCGTGCGTCTGTTCACAAAAGCCGGGTCAAGACGGGGAATCGTTCTGTAAAAAGACATGCGCAGCGTGTCCAATGTCCGCTCTTCGACAATTTGACTGTGAAAGCCGAATTGCCCGGAGAGCCAGTCAAAAAAGCGTTCCCTGCCCCCGGCAGGAAGCCGGGACTCTTGCAGCAACTGCATCGCCCGCTCCAGATCGCCTTGCTCAATCTGGGCTTTGGCGAGCGGCATGACAATCTGCTCGACACTGCGCAAAAAAACAAGCTGCGAGCCGATTCCCCGCCCTCTGCCCGGCGTCCATTCGATCCAGCCTTGTTCGACCAGCTGCTTGATGATTTTTTTGACGTTGCGTTCCGTACAGCACAAAATCTCCGCCAGCTCGTGAAGCGTAATCGCTTGCGCTTCGCCCACCTGCCTGTTGGCAAAATGTTGGCGCAAGCGCAAGTAATGATACACAATCTGCAAAGTTGCCTCACTTCTTTCTATAAAAAGGGGAACTGCCTCTGCTACTACTCTACCCTTTTTCTTCCCCTTTTTCCAACTACAATGGAGAACGAAAAGGGGGTTTTGATTTTCATGCCGATCTGGCGCAATCGACCGTTTCTCATCTTGTTTTGCACGTCCACACTGCTTGCTTGCGGCAGCAAAGTATACGAACTGGCCCTGCCGCTCATTTTGTACGACATGACGCAGTCAGCCATAGCGATGACCACGATGAAAAGCATCGAGTTTTTGCCCAACCTGCTGCTCGCCATGTTCATTGGCGTATGGGTCGACCGCTTTTCGAAAAAGCGCTGGTCGCAATGGATGGTCTTCGGGCAAATGGTGCTGCTGTTTTCACTGTACGCCTTGTCCGCGGCTGGGCACGCCCAGGTCATTCACTACTACATCGCCGGATTTTTTCTGATGGCGTTCAACTACGGCTTCCAAAATGCGCGGGTGAGCATGATCAAGCAAGTCGTGCCTACGCCGCTGCTCACCGCGGCAAATGCCCGTTTTTCGTTCATGAGCACGTTCATTGAAATTATGGGCCCGGCGATTACCGGATTTATTTTGTTGCTGTCCAGTCTGTACTCAGGGCTTCTGATCACAGGCGTAGCCTATATGCTCGCTTTCATCGCGATCTCGTTCCTGGAAAAAGCCGATCCACCCGCTGCGCAAAAAGCCGGGTTCTGGCAGGAGCTAAAAGCTGGCTGGGCCGAGCTGTTGAGCAATAAACCGCTTTGGCATATCACGCTGCTCGTCATTTTTCTCAACGCGACTTCCGGCATGTACGACGCCATGATCATTTTCTTTGCCAAAGATCATTTGCGTCTCGATACTTCCACACTGGGGCTGGTCTTGTCTGTCGCCGGGCTTGGCGGCTTGATCGGCAGCTCCATCGTCGCTCCGCTGCGGCGGCGCTTTCCGCTCGGGAAAATGATGGGCGTAACGATTCTGTCACTCGGCTTCTCCTCTCTGCTCATGGTCTTCGCCACCAGTACGTGGCTGCTCTGCCTGTCCCTGTTTCTCACCGGGCTGATCGCTACGATTGAAAATGTCTGTATCTGGACGTTTCGCCAGGAGACTACGCCCGCCCATCTGATCGGGCGGATTAGCGGCATTACCGGCTCGATTTTCAAGCTGGGAATCGTCTTCTCTATCTTCGGCTCCGGCTTCATGACGGTGTCGATCGGCCCGTGGGCAGTCTTTCTTGTCGCAGCTCTCGGCAACATGCTGATCTTTCTCGTCTACCGCAAGCTGTCCTTGTGGCGGCTGGCCTGATCCGGCAATCACCGCACTCTCGCTTTATGTGGCAAAGAAAAAGCCACTTGCAGTTTTTTCGTGCCTGCAAGTGGCTTTGCATCTTCGCGCATGGTGTTTCGCTGCACGACAGCATTCCATTTGGTATCCTAGCCTTTATGCTTTGAAGCGGCTGATCATCTTCTCCAAATCCTCCGCCAAATTGGCGAGAGAAGCAGCCGAGGAATGAATTTCCTGCATGGAGGCAAGCTGCTGTTCTGTCGCTGCAGATACGTCCAAAGTCCGGCTGACAGCGGTGTGCGTGACGGAAGCGACCAGCTCCATCGACGCTGCGACTTTTCCCGTGCTCTCTGTCAAGGTACGCGAGGCTTCCGAAACGCTCTCCACGTCTTTTGCCACACTGACAACGGCATCGCGGATGTGCGAAAAGACTTCGCCCGCCGTCGCGACACCTTCCATCCCCGCTGCCACCTCGTCCGAGCCTTTTTGCATCGACGTTACTGCATCAAGTGTCTCTGCGCGTATGGCGCTAACCAGCTGGGTGATTTCCTGTGCGGACGCGGACGCCTGCTCAGCCAGCTTTCTCACCTCATCTGCGACTACCGCAAAGCCTCTGCCTTGCTCACCCGCCCGGGCCGCTTCGATGGCCGCATTGAGCGCGAGCAAATTGGTTTGACCTGCGATTTGCGTGATCACCTCGACAATTTGCCCAATCTGCTCCGAGCGGCTGCCCAGCCCGCTGACCGCATGAGCCAGTTGCTGCATCGTTTCACCGACGCCGTTCATCTGTTCTACCGCAAGCTGAATCGTCCGGGTTCCTCCCGTTGCCAGCTCCGAGGCGTTCAGTGCCGCAGCCGAGACATTTTGCGCACGCGCAGCGATTTGTCCGATGCCTGTGGTCATCTCCTGCACTTCCTTGTCGCCCTCTTCCACTTGATGCGCCTGCACATCTGCGCCTGTAGCCATTTCCTGGATCGTTTCCGCGATTTGCTCGGTTGCCTTGCTAGTCTGCTCCGAGCTGGCCGTCAACTGCTCTGCCGCAGCCGCTACTTGCTGGGCGTGCCCGCGAATCTGGGAAATGAGCGTGCGCAGATTGGCCAGCATCCGGTTAAAGGACGCAGCCAACTCGCCGATCTCGTCTTTGGAGGACACCGTCAGCTCCTTCGTCAGATCGCCTTCCCCATCCGCTATGGCAGCCAACTGCTCGTTAACGCGATTGAGCGGACGAATGATCGCCCGAATCAACAGTCCGCCAATGACGACAGCAACAAGAACTCCTGCGACACTAAAAGCAATCTGGATGTTGACGGACACGACTTCCCGTTCACGCAGCAACTGATCGTCGGCTTCTTTTTCCCGGCGAACATCCTCCATGAGCGTGCTTACCGTCGAATCAAGCTTCTTTCGCGCTTGCCGCTCCAATCCAAAATGATAGACCATCGATTCTTCCCGCCTGCCTTCGTCCAAAGCTGCCACGGCCTTGTCGCTTGCGGCCAAGTACCCTTGATAAAGTTTCTTCGCTTCTTGCAGCGTTGCTTTTTGCTGTTCCGTAATATCCTCGTACTCGTCCAGCTTTTGAAACAGCGCTTCGATTTTTCCTGCTTTCTCCTTCAACTCCTTGCGATACTCTTCATCGCCCGTGAGCACATAGCCGCGCTCGTCATTGTTTCGACCTGTGAGGGTAAACTGCATCTCGCGCAAATCGGTCAGGAACTCTCCGTCGTCGAGCATCTCCTCATAGGCAGATTTCAGTTGTTGCATATGAATGTACATATATGAGCCTGAGCTGAACATAACGGCCAAAATCAGGCTGAAAGCTAGAATGAATTTGGTTCTGATTTTCAAAAGAGTGCCTCCTCTTGTCGAAATGAATGTGATCATGTCGAAAATACTCGGATACCACCCTTTTTCTTTCCCTGTCCTTTTCCTCTTTAAACCAGGCTAAAAAAATATACGCATGTTTAGGGGCAAACGAAAAAGGCATCCTCGAAAACTAAGTTCCGAAGATGCCTCTGCGTCTATGTTTTACAAGCTTTTACAGCTTTTCAATAACTTTATCGATGATCCCGTACTCAAGCGCTTCGGCGGCGGACATGAAGTAGTCGCGGTCGGCATCCTTTTCGATCTGCTCAACCGACTTGCCTGTACGCTGGGCAATGATCGAGTAAAGCAGATTCCGATGCTTCATGATCCGCTCGGCAGCGATTTTAATATCGCTCGCCTGTCCCTGCGTGCCGCCCCATGGCTGGTGAATCATGACCTCTGCATTCGGCAGGGCGTAGCGTTTGCCGGGCGCTCCTGCCACCAGCAGCATCGCTCCCATCGAAGCAGCCATACCTGTGCAGATGGTGGATACGTCGGGCGCCACGAATTGCATGGTGTCGATGATCGCCATTCCCGCTGTCACCGAGCCGCCGGGGGAGTTGATGTACAAATGAATGTCTTTTTTCGGGTCCTCTGCCGCAAGAAACAGCAACTGGGCCACAATTGCATTTGCTACCTGATCATCAATGGCGCTGCCGAGAAAAATAATGCGATCTTTCAGCAGACGGGAGTAAATATCGTACGAACGCTCGCCATAACTCGTCTGCTCAACGACTACCGGAATCAAATTCATGCCAAACCCTCCTTTATATCCTTTAGGCTTTTAGGCTGCCATGCTCATGCGCACGGACTGTGGCGGTACAGCCGCAGCCTTGCTTTTGCCAAACCCGGATGACACCTGGGTGATTACAGCAGGCTGTTCGCTCGAACCGATCGTCCACTCTGTCACTGCTGCTTCCCGTTCCACGTTGTTGCCGTTTGCCGGAAGCATGATGACGTTGTCTGCCTTCGGTTCGACCCGTCTTTCCCACACAACGACTGGTCTTGCTTTTACAGGCGCTGAAGCCTCTGCTTTCATGACGGCTCGCCTCCTTCTTTGGGATACACCGCGAGAATGACCTGATACGTCTCCTGTGCACTTGTCTTCGTCTGATACTTTTTGACGAGCTGATTGACGAGCTGCACGTATTCCTCGACAAAAGCTGCCCGCTGCTCCTCGTTGGCGAGGCGAATGCTCGTATCGAGCGTGGCACTCGGAATTTCTTTTTCCTGATCCGAGCGTTCCAGCAAAGCGAGGGCATCCCGCTTGATCCGCTCAGCCGTCTGGATCAAGTGCGACAAAGCTCCCTGATCCTTCATCTGCTGCACGGTGTCGTTAGCCCAGTTCAGCCCTTCGGAGAGCACGTACGTGCGAGCTATCGCCAAATACAGCACTTCAACCAGATTGCGGACCTGCCGACTGCCTACGCGCCTGACCAGCCCGACCTTTTCCAAAGCTTTCAGGTGATAATTCACCCGCTGTGGAATCTCGTTGATTCCCCGCGCTACTTCCGCCGCTGAAGCAGGCTCCGCCAATCGGCTCAAAATCTCGGCCCTGAGCGGATTCAACAACGCCATCGCCTGCTCGGGCGTTTCGACGATATACGTTTCCAGCTGTTCGTGCGCCACAACAACACCTCATGACATTAATCATTTACGTAAAAATAGTTTATTACGTGACAACTCGTTTGTCAAATGCTGGCCAAGCCCGAATTTGCTCGCAGACGAAAAAGCAGCTCCGCCAGTCAGCGAAGCTGCTTCCTTTTTTCGATCACACCTTACCTCACAGGTCACAGGTGTGCAACGATCTCCCCGTCATTCGGCACAAGGACGCGTTTTTGCAGTTTGTGCTCGCTCAAAAACTCGCGAAGCTCGCTGCGCGACAACAGGCAGTGATTCCACGTCTCCATGTGGGCTACCAGCACGTGACTATCCGGTGCGGCTGCCGCCACAGATGCTATGTCCTCTTTTGTCATCGTGATCGGATCGCCCGCCAAAAACCTTGCCGCTCCGGCGAACACGACGATGGCATCTGGCGAGAACCGTTGAATCGTCTGCCCTACCTCGTCGCACCAGATCGTATCTCCTGCCATGTACAAGGTCGGTTCGCCAGGGGCTTGCAGGACAAAACCGGAAACTGGCCCCATCGCTTTTCCGATCTCGCCTGTCCCGTGCTGCCCGGCTGTCCGATTCAGGCGAATCCCTTGCCATTCATGTTCGTCCTTGATGGCGGTAACCTGTGAAAATCCTTGTTGCAGCAGCATTTCCTCGTCTGGCTGCTGGCAGAACACAGGTAAATTCCGTGGCAACAGGCTCATCGCTTTTTCGTCCAAATGATCGCGATGCGTATGGGTAATCACAATCGCGTCAACTCCTGCCAGCACTTCTTCCAGAGAAAAAGGCAGGTCGACCAAAGGATTTGCCCGCTGATTCGGCGTATTCGGTACAGCAGGCAGCTCCCCGGCATCGCTGAACATCGGGTCGATCAAAAACGTGCGGCCGCCGTAAGCCACTTTCAATGTGGCGTGTCTAACAAGTTGAATGTGCATCTCTTCACTGTCCTCCAGTCCCGATCGTATAATAGAAATGAGCTTGCTTTTATTGTAAAAAACAAACGCCTCTTCCCGCGAAACAAATACAGCGCCCCACTTTCACCGTGAAAGGAGATTTCCATGCCAGACCAAACCGACCTCGCCATTTTGGCCTTGCTGCGCCAAAACAGCCGCCTTTTGTGGAAAGACATCGGCGAACAGGTGCATTTGAGCGGACAAGCCGTCGGCAACCGCATTCGCCGCATGGAGGAACAGGGTATTATTACCGGCTACACTACACTCGTGGATGAAACAAAGCTGGCTCCGTCCCTCACTGCCATGGTCACCATGTTCATGAAAACGACCGATCATACGAGCTTTACTCGCTTCGTCGCCTCCCGCAGCGAAGTTCTCGAAGCGCATCGCATCAGCGGAGAAGGCTGTTATACGATGAAAATCAACGTCCCTGACCAGTCCGCCCTCAACCGCTTTTTGGATGATCTCCTGCCCTTCGGCAACTATCGCGTCAACCTGTCTATCGGCAAAATCAAATAATCGGATCATTGGCAATGGAATCAATCCCCCTGCTTTTTAGGGTTGCTGGAATATGTGAACAGGAGTAGAATGATGGATACGAAAGGAGGAGGATCGCCGTGGAAGATATGCTGCTGCTGTTTTCACTGGATGATTTCTTCGCCTTGCTCGCCCTCTTTGTGGGTTGCTTCACCTCCGGCTTTTGCCTGAGACGTTGTGATCACCCGCAATTGCAGGCTTTTCGTTGGAGCACGAGTGACAGCTATCAACCCTCCATCAATCCTTGCTCGGTTGAAACTTATCCGATGGCAGCAAGGCAACCGCTGCGCTTCCGCATCATTCGGCGGATTCAGCACGCGAATGGCGACAAGGATACATACAGCTCCCTTTTTTTGGATCGCACGGCTTGAACCACATCCAAAAGGAGGTAGATCTCATGATCGCCAAATATATCGGAGAAGTTTTGTTGTTCGTTGTCGGTTTGCCTATCTTCGCTTACCAAACCGGAGAAAGCTTGCACGCTTTGGCAGACGCATTCGCACAAATGTCCGATTTCGTTAACTGGAAATAAACATGTCCGCTAGTGGGCAGTAATAAAAGAAGACCTGGCCGTCCTCTGACAGTCAGGTCTTCTTTTTTTGTAGAAAAGTCTCGGCGTGTTTCGCAAACGCAGATGTGCCCGCATGCAGCAGCACTTTTGCTACTCGGCATGAATACGGTCGCCACTGTTTCTTTACTTTTTCTCCCCGTTATGTTAAAATGTAATCGTATTGCAAATGAATATTCGTTTCGTTTATGGAGGAGCCTGTCATCATAGGGTTCTTTTTGTCTTTTTTCAGCGGACAAAAAGAAAAACCCCTTGATTACGGGCTCTTTTTGTTTTTTTCAAAAAGATAAAGGGGGAAACCACATGCTTATTTTTCAGCTGGCTGTCATCTTGATCGCCTCCAAAATCGCCGGAGACATCAGTGTGCGCCTGGGACAGCCGTCCGTTTTGGGGAAGTTGCTCATCGGTATCGTCCTCGGCCCCACTGTTCTCGGGCTTGTCACTGACACGGAAATTTTGAAAGAAATCAGCCAGATCGGGGTCATCCTGCTCATGTTCATCGCCGGTCTGGAAACCGATATAGACGAGTTCAAGCGCACCGCCAAATCCTCGACCAGTGTAGGTGTGGCAGGCATCATCGCCCCTCTGGCTCTCGGGTATGTAGCCGGAATCACAATGGGACTATCGTCGATCGAATCAGTCTTCTTGGGACTCTTGCTCTCCGCAACCAGCGTGAGTATTTCCGTCCAAACGCTGAAAGAACTGGGCAAGCTAAAATCCAGGGAAGGCGCGACCATCATGGGTGCTGCTGTGATTGACGACGTTCTTGTCATTTTGGCCCTCGCCTTTTTGATGAGCTTTGCGGGCGGCGACGTCAACCTGGGAATGGTCGTTTTGAAAAAGGTCGCGTTTTTCGCCGTCGTCATTCTCCTGTCGTGGAAAGTGGTTCCATGGGTTCTGCGTAAATTCGCGCCTTTGCAAGTAACCGAATCCGTCATTTCCGCCGCCCTGATTATTTGTTTTCTGTTTGCCTACTTTGCCGAGTACACAGGTGTGGCCGCGATCATCGGCTCCTATATCGCTGGTGTGGCAATCAGCCTGACCACGTACAAGGAAGAAGTCACGCACAAGGTGGAAACGATCAGCTACGCGGTATTCGTTCCGGTCTTTTTCACCTCGATCGGGGTAACTGCGCAGTTTTCCGGTATTGTGGAAAATCTGTGGCTGATCGTCATCCTGAGTGTCATCGCCATTGTCTCCAAGCTCGTTGGCGGTGCCCTTGGCGCCAAAATGACCGGGTTCCCCTGGAAAAATTCAATGGCAATCGGAGCGGCCATGGTATCGCGGGGCGAAGTGGCGCTGATTATCGCCGCCATCGGGTTGGAAAACAATCTGCTGACAGACGATATGTTTGCCGTCTTGATCGTCGTTGTTCTTTTGACGACGATTGTTACCCCGCCGATGATGAAGTGGTTTTTTGCCGACAAGGACGCACAGGAAGAAAAGCTGTTGATGAAAAAGAATGCGTAACGACAAAAAAACAGGCTGCTCCGCGTCACGCGACGCCGGGGCAGCTTTTTTCATCGGCAGACGTTTCTTTAACGAGTCGTTTCGGCTTATCATGAAGAAAAAAGGAGGGTGTCCCGCATGAAAGTCGTCATCGCTCCCGATTCTTTCAAAGGAAGTCTCACGGCCAAGCAAGCAGGTGAAGCGATTCGCGCAGGGGTACAACGCGCCTGCCCCCAAGCCGAAGTTGTCGTCTCGCCCATGGCAGACGGCGGCGAAGGAACCATGCAGTGCCTCGTTGATGCCACCAATGGCAAAGTTTTGACTGCGCAGGCCATGGACCCGCTCGGACGCACGATTGCAGCCCAGTTCGGCATTCTTGGCGACGGCGTGACCTGCGTCATCGAGCTTGCCTCAGCATCTGGTCTGTATCTCATCGCCAAAGACGAACGCAATCCGCTGCTCACTACTACATACGGCTTCGGCCAGCTGATTTTGGCGGGACTCGATCACGGGTGCCGACGCTTTATTCTCGGACTCGGCGGCAGCGCGACCAACGATGGCGGTGCCGGAATGCTGCAAGCTTTGGGCTACAGGCTGCTCGATGCAAACAATCAGCCGCTTGCTTTTGGCGGCGGCGAGCTTTCGCGGCTATCGCATATCGACGACAGCGACAAAGACAAACGGCTGGATGCGTGCCAATTTGTCATCGCCTGCGATGTCGACAATCCGTTTGTCGGCCATAACGGTGCTTCCCGCGTATTTGGCCCGCAAAAAGGCGCCACCCCGCAAATGGTTCTCGCACTGGACGAGCATTTGCGGCATTTTGCCGACGTGATCAAACAAACGACTGGCACCGCCATTCACGACCTGCCCGGGACAGGAGCGGCAGGCGGCGTGGCAGGGGCGCTTTTGGCTTTTCTCGGCGGCAAGCTGCAATCCGGGATTCAGATCGTCATGGAAACGACTCGGCTCGCTCTCGCCATGGACGGAGCCGATCTCGTCATCAGCGGAGAAGGCCAGGTCGATTTTCAAACAGCGCAAGGCAAGACACCATGCGGCGTAGCACAGCTCGCACAGCAATGCGGCATTCCTGTCATCGTGCTGGCAGGCTCTGTCGGGGAAGGCATAGAAGCTTTGTACGAAAAAGGCGTTACCGCTGTCATCGGAATCACCAACAAGCCGATGACGCTGGATGAAGCCATGCAGAATGGCGCTTCCCTGTTGAAACAAGCCGCTGAGCAAGTCATGCGCGTCTACGCCTTGGGCAAAAACGGCTGAAACCGTCCGGCCCGTGGCTGGTTCACACTGTTTGCAACTTCCTTCCATCCTTCAGCAAAAAAGCCCTCCCTCGCCTGCGAAGGATCGGTCCGGAACTGACCTGATTTTCGCAGCATGAGAAAGGGCTTTTTTTCATGAAATGGGATGTGGCCGCTTGCGGTCAACAAACGGTCATGACCGCTTTGTTTACTTCGTCTCCCGGTGCAGCGTATGGCGTTTCAGGCGAGGCGAATATTTTTTCAGCTCCAGCCGCTCTGGATGCGTTCTTTTGTTTTTGGTCGTGATGTAGTTCCGATCTCCTGTTTCCGTACACTGCAAAGTAATGTTTACGCGCATGTGACGCTCCTCCTTTATCCTTTTACATCGACATCTCTACGACGGTGCTGGCTGTAGGCAACGGATCAGGGAGCATGCCCCAGTCCGACTCGTATTCCTCGTCCGTCAAGAGACAGGCATCGAGTTGCTCTGTCACCGCTGTCTGATCCAGCCCAATGCCGATGAACACCACCTCTGTCATCCTGTCGCCGTGATTCGGGTCCCAATTGTGCTGCCAATCCGTCTCTTCTGCAAGCACCGCCTGCTGTTCCTCTGGCGGCAGCGCTGCCGTCCAGTACCCGGCTGTTCCCACTTCAATGGACGGCCCTGCCTGACTGAGCGTCATCGCCAGATCATTTCGCGTTGCCAGCCAGAAAAAACCTTTGGCTCGCACGACCTCTTCCGGCCATTGCGCAAGCCATTCGCCAAATCGTTCCGGGTGAAAAGGTCGGCGCGCGCGGTAGACAAATGAAGAAATCCCGTACTCGTCAGTCTCCGGGGTGTGCTCCTCTTTTTGCAGCTCCGCAATCCAGCCCGCCGATTGGCTGGCAGCTTCGAAATCAAACAAGCCTGTATTCAAAATCTCGTGTGGATCGACCTGACCGCGTACGGAGCGAATCAAGCGCGCCTTTGGCTGCAATTTTCTCAGCACAGCTTCCAACTGCTCCAAATCCTCGGGAGCTACGCGATCGCACTTGTTCAAGATCAGCACGTCGCAAAACTCAATCTGATCCACCAGCAAATCGACCACTTCTCGCGTATCGTCCTCGCCCACAGCCTGATCCCTGTCCAACAAGCTTTCCCCCGAGGAAAAGTCATGCCAGAAACGGTAGGCATCCACCACTGTCACCATCGTGTCCAACCGGGTCAACAGCGACAAATTAATCCCGTTCTCCTCATCAACATATGTGAACGTTTGCGCGACCGGAACAGGCTCGCCGATCCCTGTCGATTCGATCAGTATGTAGTCATACCGTCCTTCGAGCGCCAACCGCTCCACTTCTGTCAGCAAATCTTCCCGCAAAGTGCAGCAAATGCAGCCGTTCGACATCTCCACGACCTTTTCATCTACGCGGGAAATGCCTCCCCCTTGCGCTACCAAAGCTCCATCCATATTCACTTCGCTAAGGTCGTTGACAATGATGGCGACGCGCAATCCGTCCCGGTTGTTCAAAACGTGATTGAGCAATGTCGTCTTCCCTGCTCCCAAGTAGCCGCTCAACACTGTTACCGGGATTCTTGTATCGTTCATCAGTTGCTCTCCTTTGTCTGTTTGTTTAACAAAACGTAATCATTACGATTTATGAATCATACTAAACCAACTGAAGTCGTCATGTCAACACAAAACGAAATAATTACGATTTAACGAACTCACCACGGTCCAAAACACGTCCTCTTTCTGTTCCTTTATTTGGTATAATCGAACTATGTCGCAGTCGAAAGTAGGAGCAAATGTGACTTTATACGGGTTTTACACGGATGAGTCAGGAAACAACGGCTTCAACGATATGAAAAACCAGCCGGTACTCTGCTATGCAGGCGTACTTGTTCCGATCCATCACCAAATCCACTTGCACCGTGAAGTGCAGAAAATAAAAGACAACCTGGAAAAAGATATAAAAGCAGCCATCCACGGGATACCCGCCGAGCAATTTCCGCACATCGATTTCTTCAAAAAGTTCGAGATACACGGAAAAGCGTTTATTGATGGCGAAAATTTTTACTATAATTTGTCAGATGCACAACGCTTCCGGGTCGTTGATGAATTGCTGTCTCTGGTGAAAGCTGCCGAGGTAAAAGTGGTGGCGGCCCTTGTCAACAAGCCGCTTTATCAGGCCAAGGCAAAAGAGACGAATCATAACCGGATGCACCTTCATGCGTATACGGAACTCGTGAAGTGCCTCTCAAACGAGATGAGTCATTCCGATTCTTACGCCTTCATCATCTGTGACGACGGCAAGCCTAGCGAACTCAACCATTTTCGTGACGCCTTGCGAAACCCGGCAAATCGCCGGGTGTACCCGGACCTTCAAATCAAATTGTCGCATGATACAAACGCAAACCTGATCCAGCTTGCCGACATGATCAACTTCATCACTTCCGTTTATTTTCGGGCGATCTACGGCTTTCCTCCGCGCAAACGGCACCAGGAGACCCTCTTCGCTCTTTACACCAGGCACCTGAAATCCAAGATCATCACATGGGAGTATAAATAAAAAGAGGAGAACGCACCCAACGTGCGAACTCCTCTTTTCGGTCGTACACAACGTGCGACCTGTTCCTACCCTATCCACAATCCGGCGCTTTTATGCCCAAAACAAATTAAGACACTCTGTTCATAGATCAAAAACTGAGCTACGCACAGAATGCCTTAATTTCATGTGGATTTAGTCGTACACAACGTGCGAGCAAATCCCTCGATTTCTATTGTATGCCTGGTTCCTTTTTTTGTCAAGGCTCATGAACAAGCAAGGAGAAGAGGATTTGCTCTTCTCCTTGCGCCAGTCGCTTTAGCGCAGTCTTTTCATCGCAACAGCTTCTCCATGCACGCCCATTACCGGCTGGTATACAGTGCGATTGTTCAACTGATCCTGCTCCACAACCGGACGAGGACGGTTCTCTTTCCAGGTGATCTGACTGTACACATTGCCTGCAGCCGTAGGCATGGTAACCAAAATGTCCTTCACCTGATCCTGATTGCCATCCGCGATCGCCAATTTTGGCAGCAATCCTTGATCGCGTTTGCCCACGGGGATGATCGTCTGTTGATGATCTTTTCCTTCCCGCACGACCAGCCGCAAATTTTTCGCTGTCTGGTTCATGGAGAAGCCCATTTTGTCTCCGATCAAAAGAATCTGGTCTTTTACCCCATCGCCCGTTACATCGGCATACTTGGTATCCAGTACATATGTACTGTCGCCCCGCATGCTAAAACCGCTATTAATCGAGACTTCCTGCGATGGCAAGTTGTCTTCGTCCGCTTTTTCCACCGTCAGTGACAGCAGTTGCGGCTTGTTGTCAACGACATTCCACACGCTGGTCGCCACTGCAACATAATCCTCGTTGTTGAATCCCCACATAATCTGTTTGCCCATCCAGCGCAGGTTGCCTTTGGCGTCGCGGAAAGGCACGAGTTCAACCAGCTTTTGCGTAAACCCGTCCATCGTCCTCAACAGCTTTCCGTCCGCTTGATAAATCCCTTTGTCCATATACTTCGTCTTGTTCGCGGACAAATCAATTGTCGTGACCGCTTTTGTGCGCAAGTTGGTCACCTTCGCCTGAAATCCAGCGGTAAACTGAACGGAAAACGGGATATCTTGCCCAGGCTGGAGCAGGACTACCGGAGCATATGCCTGCGTCTGGAAAGTGCTCGCATGAACCGGATCGGCTCCCACTCCTGATGCGATGAGAATCGCGCCGCTACATGCGATCGCTGCCATTGCCTTTTGCCATCGTTTCATAATTGTTCTCCTCCTCTGTAAATGGGCATGCTATTTCTTGCCAGATTATTACACCCGTGTATTTCCTTCCCTCTATACATCTCTAACGAGGGGGACAGGGTAAATGTTGCTAGTAAATAATTCCTAAGTTTTCTTGCTCGTTTTTACCGATTTGCAACAACTTTACAGAAGCGGCAAGCTACAATAGAGTCAAATGTGAAGCAGCTACAGAAAGGAACAATCACAATGAAAAAGGCTTGGCTCTTGTCTGCGGCATTCTGCGCTGCCTTGTTGAGCGGTTGCGGCCTGACAGATACTCCAAATGAATTGATGCGCGCCCCTTCGGCTGACGGCGACCAGAAATCGATCAATCAGGCCGTCATGCAATTTTTGCCTGCCGGTTCTCAACTGGCGGTCCCGCTGCACCCTGCGGAAGCAAGCGCTGTCTCCCTGCAAGACTTGAACGGAGACGGGGCTCCCGAGGTTGTCGCGTTTTACAAGTCAGATAAAACCGACTACGAGATCGGCGTGCTGGTGCTGACCCAAAAGCAGGGAAACTGGCAAAAGCTGACTTCTTTTACCGGGATCGGCAATGAGCTGGACTACGTTTCGTTCAACGACCTGACTGGCGACCATATCCCGGAGATGCTGATAGGACTGGGCGGCGGTGACGGCTTGAACAAAGAACTGTCCGTCTTTTCGATCGCCGATGACAAGACCCGGGAACTGATGAAGCAGTCGTATTCGGTAATGGCGGTTGGCGACCTGAACGGAGATCAACAACCCGAGCTTGCCCTGGTCATGCACGATCACACCAACTTCACCTCCAAAGCAGAGCTGTTCGGCGCAAAAGACGGGAAAATTACCAAACTGACTGAGATCGCGCTCGACGGCTACGTAAACGGATACGAACAGGCGATTATCGGCAAAGCATCGCCTACGCGCAATGCGCTGTTTATCGAATCGGGTGTCGGCGCACATTCCTCTGCCACCGACCTGCTGCTCTGGGAAAATGGCGAGCTGCGCAATCCGCTGGCTAAAGTAGAGGGAGAAATGGATTTGACCTTCAAGGCTTATTCTTTGTACAGTGAGGATATTAACGGGGATGGAATTATTGAGGTCGGCACGATGATTCAGCCGCTTGGGACGGAAGATATGGCGATGGCCGAAATTCCTTGGATCTCCTCCTACTTTCAATGGGATGGAAAAACGGGGCTGAAACACGTGGAGGATCACTACCAGAACTTTGCCCAGGGCATCGATCTGAAAATTCCCGATAAATGGCGGGACAAATACTCACTCGCGACCCTCCCCAGCTCCAATTCGTTCACGATGCGCTTTTTCTACTACGGAGAAAACGGGAAAAATAAAGCCGAGCTTTTGACTCTCCAAAGCGTTCCGCAAACCGAGTGGAGCAAATTCGAGAACGGACTCAAGCAGAAGCAAGTTCCTTACGTCCTGCTGAAAGAAGAGGGCAAGCAAGTTTTGATCGCGATTCTGCCGCAAGCAGCACCTAACCTCGGCAAGTCTGCCATGCAGGAGTACCGTGCCATGCAGCTCACTGCCGACGAAATACGCCAGCTCTACAAGCCTTTATCCATTCCGTGATAAAGGCCAGCGCTGTTTACCCGTCCATCGTCTATGGATAGCTGAAAAAGTCGAAATCAGATCAAGGGGATTTGCCTTATGAAGGTTTTATTGCTGGAAGATGAAAAATCGATCCGCGATTTTGTGCGCATCAATCTGAAACGCGAAGGCTGGGAAGTCATCGAGGCAGCCACCGGAGAAGAAGCACTGGAGATCGCAGACGCCAATACCGATATCGAGATTGCCATTCTCGACGTCATGCTGCCTGGCATCGACGGCTTTGAAGTATGCGGGCATCTGCGCAAAAAATATCCGCGCCTGGGCATCATCATGCTCACCGCCAAAAGTCAGGAGCTGGACAAAGTAATGGGGCTGGAGTTCGGCGCCGACGACTATGTGTCCAAGCCGTTCAGTCCCGCAGAGCTGTTGGCTCGCGTCAAGGCGCTGCACCGCAGGCTCGCTCCTGTTCCCGCAGCTGTTGAAGACAAAAACGTCATTGATATTGCCCCGTTCACCTTGCTGCTCGATGAGCGGAAGCTGACGAAAAAGGACCAGGAAATTGTCCTGACCCCGAAAGAGTTCGCGATTATCAAGCTGTTGGCCGAGAACGCGAACAAAGCAATCAGCCGCGATGAGATTTTGACCAACGTCTGGGGCCAGTTTTTCGTCGGCGACTTGAAGATCGTCGACGTGAACATGCGGAGAATCCGGCAAAAAATTGAGGATGATCCTGCTCACCCGACTTTCCTGGAAACGGTTTGGGGATACGGGTACCTGTGGCGAAAGGATGCTCCTCATGAAAGGAATTAAAAGCAGGCTTGTCCTCTACTTCGGCATGATCCTGCTTTTGATTGTGTTGTTGCTGGAAGGCCTGTTTTATTGGGCTGTCCACACTTACTACTTCGGGACAGCGACCGAAGCATTGGAAACACGCAGCACGACATTCACCAATTTTATCAACAAATACGCTACCGGCTACCGCCTAAAGGATAAAGCTCGTTATATTTTGGAGAACATATCCAGTCAAGAGTATGCCAAAATCGAGGTTCTCGACCTGAATGGCAAAGTCATCCTCAACTCTTACGGGTTCCAGACAGGAGAGCTGATCCAGACTTCCGACGTCACAGATGCCATTCGCGGGCAAAAAGGACTGTTTGTCGGCAGAAGCCCGCAATCCCGCGAGCGGGTAATTGCCATCTCCAATCCGCTTACCTTTGCTTCTGAATACGTCGGCGTGCTGCGCTACACGATCTCCGCCGAGCCTTTATATCAGGCGGTTAATCGCATTGCCCTCTACGGGCTGAGTGTTGGGGCGGGCGTAGTTTTGCTGGCTTTTGCTCTCAGCCTGCTCATGGCAAAACGAATCGTCGACCCGATCGAAGAGCTGACCAACGCCGCGAAGCAAATGGCCGAGGGCAATTTCACCGCCCGCGCCCCCAAACGCTACGATGACGAGGTAGGAACGCTCGCCGATACATTCAACTACATGGCAGCGGAGATCGGCAAAAACGAGAAGCTGAAAAACGACTTTATCTCCTCCGTCTCCCACGAGCTGCGCACGCCGCTCACTTCGATAAAAGGCTGGGGGGAAACGCTCATTTCTGGCGGCTTGGAGGAGCCGGAGGAAACGATGCTCGGCCTTGAAGTCATCTCCAAGGAAACGGATCGGCTCATCGGCCTGGTAGAAGAACTGCTCGACTTTTCCAAGTTTCAGTCCGGCGAGATGAAGCTTTCCCGCGAACGGATGGACTTGCGCGAGATTTTGGACGATATGCATGTGCAATTCGCCATCCGCTCTCAGGAGAAGCAAATCGATTTTCAACTCGACCTGCCCGCTTCTCCGCTGATCGTCATGGGCGATCCAAACAGGTTGAAGCAAGTGTTTGTCAATCTGCTGGACAACGCCTTCAAATTCACGCCAAAAGGCGGCACGATATGCGTAGCGGCAACGGCCTCGGAAGACAGGCTGACGGTCACCGTAACGGATAGCGGAGAGGGCATCCATCCGAACGATTTGCCGCATGTCACGGAAAAGTTTTTCAAAGGCACCTCCAAGCTGTCTGGAAGCGGCCTGGGGCTTGCGATCTGCAAGGAGATCATTCAACTCCACACAGGTCGATTCCTGGTCAGCAGCGAGCAAGGGCGCGGCACTTCCATCATGGTTGATTTGCCTCTGGCCCCTCCCCTTGCCGGACTTGCCGGAAGCGCGTCGACGGTGGAACGAACGGAGTGAAAACGGCAATCGCTTACTTCCTCGACGTACACACCCGGCACGGAGGTTTTGCCTCGCCGATCGGTTTTGATTCTACCTGCAATTGTACTCTCGCTTCCCAAAAGCTGTCCGAACAGCGCAGCCTGCTTGAATGCGAAGGTTGCGCAGCAAAAAGCTGTCCGATATCGCCAGGCACATGCATCGCTAATAAAACACGTGTTTATACCATACAAAAAGGCAGCGCTGTCCCATGACTTTTTCCTGTCCGGGACAGCCGCTGCCTTTTTCCTTGCTTGCCTTGGCACATGCACATGCGCTGCCTGTTCCGCTCGTTCCCTGTGCCATTTTTCCTTGGTGTTTACAGTTACACGCTACACTCGCACCAGCTCCGGTTTTTTGCCTTGCAACGGATTCGTCTGCTCCACCGCGTAGCCCACATTCAGCACCAGCCCTTCTTGCAGAGCTGGCCCAATGATTTGCAAGCCTACCGGCATTCCGCTCTTCAGCCCACACGGAACCGTCAAAGCGGGCAGTCCGGTGAGATTGCTCGGCCCGGTAAAGCGAATGATCTGATTGATCAAGTCGACCTGCTCACCATTCAAGTCAGCGAACGCCTCTCCGATATTAGGCGCAATAATCGGCAAAGTCGGGGCGATGATCACATTCACCTTTTCAAAAGCCTTGCGGAAGTCGCGCTTGATTTGGCGGCGAAGCTGCTGCGCCTGCAAGTATTCGACCGCAGACGGAAGCTCTCCCAGCTCAAACAACAGGCGGATATCGCTGCCAAAGTCGTCCGGCCGCTTCAGCAAATTGCGATGATGGATGGTAGCGGCCTCTGACAAAATCGTAATCATCTCTGCGTACTCCGCGTAGGCAAGTGCCGGAATCTCGACCGCCTCCACTCTGGCGCCTTGATCTGCGAGTGCCTGGATCGCCTTCCTCACCAGCCGCTCCACTTCCGTATCCACCTGCTTGAAGAAATAGTCCTCGTTCACCCCGATCACCAGCTTGCTCACATCGCCAGTCAGCTCAGCCGTGTATGTAGCAACAGGCGCATTTACAGATGTCGGATCGTTTGGATCGTAGCCTGCAATGATTTCCAGCAAGCCTGCCGCATCCTTCACTGTTTTCGTCATCGGGCCGATATGGTCAAGCGACCAGGAGAGCGGAAAGCAGCCGTATTTGCTTACCCTGCCGTGCGTCGGCTTCAACCCGACAATCCCGCAAGCAGAAGACGGAATGCGAATGGAGCCAGCCGTATCCGTGCCAAGCGAAGCGACGCACATATCCGCTGCCACTGCTGCCCCCGAGCCGCCGCTTGAACCGCCTGGGATTTTATCCGGGTTCCACGGGTTCCGGCACGCGCCGTAATGCGGATTGTTGTTCGTAATCCCCCACGCGTATTCATGCATGTTCAGCTTTCCGGTAAAGACAGCCCCGGCTTCCCGCAGCTTGGCAATAATCGTCGCATCGTAATCCGGAACAAAATGCTGATGAATTTTCGATGCCATCGTCGTCACTTCATTTTGAAAGTACAAGTTGTCCTTGATCCCCATTGGAATCCCGTGATACATCCCGCGATACCCGCCGGAAGCAATCTCCGCATCTGCTTTTGCGGCTGCTTTCTCAGCCGCTTCTCTCGTAATGGACAAATACGCATTGATCGTCGGATTCAACGCTTCGGCGTGATCCAAAACAGCCCTCGTCAGTTCCAGCGAGGAGACATCCCGCTTTTCCAGCAGGCCAGCCAGCTCTTCTGCCGACTTGCCGATCAACTCTTTACTCAAGATGGTCACCCCCCGGGATATTTCGCAATGCGATATCGTGATCATCCAGCAAAGCCGCTTCTGTCTCTTGCTTCAAACTGACGATCCCCTGCCATCTCATCTCCAGTTCATCGAGATGCTCCTTGGGCACCCTCACGCCTTTTGTTTCCAGACTATCGAGAATGAACAATTTCAAAGCCATTCCCCTCCTTCCTTTTGCGCTTTTCCTATCGCAACTCTTATGCCAATCAAAAACAGAGGCAGGACAAGCATTTGCCGCGAAGAATCTGTTTCATTAACAGACTTCCACACATAATTTTCTGATTTTTCTATACAAAACTCGCGGCAAACACGCTCTTTCTCATTTTGAGACTGGTTTTCGCAAATCAAGACAAGAAACGAGGGGATATTGTGCGCATCCAAATCGGCTTGCTTTTTTCCTTGACGGGAACTACCTCGCTCACCGAAAAAGGGCAATGCGATGCTGCCAGGTTCGCCATCGAGGAATACAATCGCGCTTCCTGCCAAGTCGAAGCTGTCATAGCGGATATTGGCTCCGATCCGCGAAAAGGGGCACAAGCAGCGGAAAAGCTGGCCCGGCAAGGAGTCCGCATCTTCGTAGGCTGCTACACGTCGACCTGCCGCCAAGCCATCCTCCCTGTGCTGGAAGCATACCATTGCCTGCTTGTTTATCCGACGTTATACGAGGGGAAGGAGTGCCACCCAAACGTCATCTACACCGGGGAGCTGCCGAACCAGCAAATTCATACGCTGCTGGACTATATGACCAGCCATTACGGCAAGCGCGTCTACTGCATCGGCACTGATTACTACTATCCGCGCGAAACGCATCGGCAGGTGCATTCCTTTTTGGCGCAACGCAATGGCACGGTTGTAAAAGAGCATTACGTGCCGTTCGGACACCAGCATTTTCACGATGTCTTGTCCGATATCGCCGAAGAACAGCCGGATGCCGTCTTTTCCACGCTGGTCGGGAAAAGCATCGCGCCCTTTTACCGGGATTTTCACCGCATGGCGGCTCCGCGAAAAAAGATTCCCATTTTCAGTCCGATCACAAAAGAGACGGAACTGGCTGCAATCGGCACGCCATACCGCGCGGGTCATTACAGCTCCGCCAGCTATTTTCAGTCGCTGCCTGGCGAGGACAACAAAGCGTTCATCGCTACTTTCCAGCGGTTTCTCGGGGAAAAGCGCCCGATTTCCTCTGTCATGTACAACACGTACCTGGGAACCAAGCTCATCCTGGAAAGCTTGCTGGACACAAAAAGCATTAGCCACCGGGACATTGTGAAGCAGATCAAGGGCCGCACATTCCCGACCGTATGCGGCCCGATGGCGCTGGACACCTCTGATCGCCATCTGTCCAGACCCGTCAAAATCGGCAAATCGCTCCCCAACGGACAATTCGAGATCGTGTGGGATTCCAAGCGCAGCATCTCGCCTGCTCCCTTCCTGACAGATACGAAGCTTCCTGGCGCTTTGCCTGAAACGGTCTTGAACGGTTGGAGCCGAATCAGCGACGAAGCGCTTATCGTGGCCACCACGGACGGCTTGATCGTCTACATGAGCGAGCAGGCATCTGCTTTGACGCAGCTCTCCCCTGGTCAAACGGTGGCAAAAAACAACTGGGCTGATCTCTCTTCCCGCTATGAGGTGACATGCTCCGAGCAAGCGCCTTATCTTTTTTACTTGTTGAAAGCGAAAGCAAGCGCAACACCCACCGTTCAGCTTGCCAGTCCTGCCGCTTCCTTTGGCCGCGTGCGAACATCCCATCCCGGCTACCAAGCGGAGCTGAATGTCGCTCGTCTGGCGGCGGAATCGCAAGCCAATGTGCTTATTTTGGGCGAAACGGGAACAGGCAAGGAAGTTTTGGCCGAAGCGATTCACCGGGAAAGCGAGCGCCGCCACGGTCCTTTTCTTGCGATAAACGCTGCCTCGCTGCCGCGGGATTTGATCGCCAGCGAGCTGTTCGGGTTTGTCGACGGGGCATTTACAGGAGCAAAAAAGGGCGGGGCGATCGGCAAATTTGAGGCGGCCAACAACGGAACGATTTTTCTCGACGAAATTGGCGACATGCCGCTTGACTTGCAGGCTGTCCTGCTTCGCGTCATCGAATCGAGAAAGATCGTCCGCCTTGGCGATACAAAGGAACGAGCCATAAACGTCCGCATCATCGCCGCCACCAACCGCAATCTGCTGCAAGCCGTGGCGAATGGCGATACGTTCCGGGCCGATTTGTTTTACCGTCTGAACGTGCTGTCCATCACCATTCCGCCGCTGCGCGAGCGCAGCGAAGATATCCGGCAGCTCGCCCAGCAATTCCTGCACGACTTGTGTGCCCTTTACGGCAACGGGCCACATCTCATCGAAAAGGCAGCCTGGAATGCTCTCTTAGGCTACCAGTGGCCGGGAAATGTACGCGAGCTGCGCAATGTCGTGGAACGGGCTTTTTTGTTAGCCAAAAGAGCAGGCGAACCGATTCGCCCGGAACACTTGCCCAGCCATATTCGCGAAGATGTTCCCCTCCCGTCCGCTTCTCCTTTTTCCTTGAAAAAGCTGGAGCAAAAAGTGATCGAAGAAGCTCTGCAAAAATCGCCCAACGTGGAAGCGGCCGCGCAAATGCTCGGTATCGCCCGCAGCACCTTGTATCGAAAAATAAAAGAAGGCACAAAAAAACTGCCGGAAAATCCGGCAGCCTGGGAACGCTAAAGTAAACATTTAGAAGCTGTTCGTGATCACGAGTTCATCCAGTCCGAAGCGGGCAGTTGGGTACGCCTGCACACTCGCTGTTCCGATGGTGAGCATCAAGGTCGGCAAATAACGCGATGGGATGTTCAGCTCTTTGATCAGCGCATCGCGGTTGTATCCGCCCATTGGGCATGTGTCATAGCCTTTTGCTTTTGCTGCCAGCATGAGCTGCATAGCGGCATAGGAAGAGTTGCGGATGGCCTCGTCACGGGCGATCTCAGGGTTGTTTTTGTAAGCCCCTTCGATTTGTCCGATCAAGGTGTCGCGTACTTCCTGGGTGACGTAGCCTTTTTCCAGCGCGGCGTCATAAATCGTATAGGCGGACTTGTTTGCTTCCAAATCGCCCAGGATGATGATGGTCGCGTAAGCATCCACAACCTGCTGCTGACCGTAAGCGATTGGCAGCAGCTTTTCCTTGATCGCCGGGTCGGTTACGACGAGAAAACGCCAATGTTGCAAATTCCAGGAAGACGGAGCGCTGGCTGCGAGACGCAAAATTTCATTCAGCTCTCCTTGGGGAATCGTTGCATTCGGATCGTATTTGCGTACGCTGTGGCGTGCTTCCATCACCTGTTCAGCGGTCATTTTCAATTCTGTGTTCATACTCATTCTCCTCTCAGTATTGAAATACCCTTGTTGAAGTATATAACTTACTTTAATATAGTTACAAACATTATTCAATCATTTTTTCTTACGCTTTACCGCTTTTCATCCCCTATTGTTTGGAGGCGCTTCGTTTGAAATACACGGATAACATTGTCATCGTCACTGGCGGCGGTCAAGGCATCGGTTTGGCTGTCGCCTCCATGTACGCAGCTCACGGCGCTCACGCCGTCATCGCGGAGCAAAATCCCGCAGCAGGCGAAGCCGCTGTCGAAAAAATAAACGCTGCCCGAGATACTCCCGGAACGGCTTTATTTGTCCAAACAGACGTAAGCTCGCCCGAGCAGATCGAGCAACTGATGCAAACAGTCGACTCCCGCTGGGGGCGTCTCGATGTGCTGATCAACAACGCTGGCCTGTCCGTCTGGGAATCGCCTTACGACTTGGCCGTCGACGCATGGGATCGCATCTTGAACACCAACCTGCGCAGCGTCTTTCTCGCTTCGCGGGAAGCAGCCAAAATCATGCGTCGCAACGGCGGCGGCGCCATCGTCAACCTCGCTTCTACAAGAGCGCATATGTCCGAGCCGCACTCCGAGGCATACGCCGCTTCCAAAGGGGGCATTCTCGCACTCACCCACGCTTTGGGCGTGTCGCTTGGACCTGACGGAATACGCGTGAACGCCATATCACCGGGCTGGATCGAAAATGGCGATTACTCCGCCCTGCGCCCGCAGGATCATGCGCAGCACCCGGCGGGACGGGTCGGCACTCCCGACGATATCGCCCGTGCCTGCCTCTTCTTGACGAGCAAGGACAACGACTTCATTACCGGCACAGAGCTTGTCATCGATGGAGGCATGACGCGCAAAATGATTTACGAGCCATAAAGCTAAACCAATGCCCCTCCTCCTGAATACTTTGTGGGTAACAAGAGATAAAGGAGGAGTTCGATGTCTTTTGAAGAGGAAGACCTCAGGCTGCTTGCCCTCTGGCTGTTGGCGATCGGTTATTTGATTCTCGCCTTCACTGAGTTCGCCGCCCTTGGATATTGGTAAATAAGCAAAAAAGAGCCGCCCCCCTGCACGGGAAGCGGCTCTTTGCCTTTGTATCACTACCAGGTTCGGAACGGAGGCGAGCCTGGCGCCTGATGCTGGATTTGCTCCATAATCGGGTAACCGTAGGCCAGAATGATCAGGAATGCAACCAGTCCGACCCATACAGGCCAACGCTCCAAAATGCGGGGAACTTCTTGCTTCGTTTCGGTTTCGGCAATCGGATATTCCGTATTGCCTTTTGGCGCGTAGAACGTCAAGTACAGCAAAATGAGGATCAGCAGAACCGCCGACACAAACAGCAGTCCTCCACCAAAAGCCATGACGCGTTGGTAGTCCATCCAGCCGAGAGCGGTCGGATGATCCATGTACGTCGTATAGTCTGTGCGGCGCGGCGCTCCTTGCAGCCCCATCGTATGCATCGCAAGCGACATCAGAAACATCCCGACAGCCCAGAATACCGTCTGCACCATACCCATCCGGTTGGCTATTTTGGTCAGTTTGCGTCCGGTCAAAGCAGGGATCAGCCAGAAGCTGACTCCGAAGAACGTGAGGGCAACTGCCGCCCCGACCGTGATGTGAAAGTGTCCCGTTACCCAAATCGTATTGTGAATAACCGCGTTGATCTGGTTACTTGCGTTAATGATTCCGCCCGCTCCCCCAGGAATGAAGAACAGCATTCCGACAAATGGAGCGAAGAAGCGAACGTCAGTCCAAGGCAATTTTTTGAGCCAGCCGAACAGGCCGCTTCCGCCTTTTTTGCGTCCCGTCGTCTCGAAGACAGCGAACATCGAGAAGGCGGTCATCAGCGAAGGAATAACGACAATCAAGGTCAATACAACGTGAATCATTTTCCAGCCTGCGGAAATTCCCGGCTCCATCAACTGGTGGTGGAAGCCGACCGGAATCGAGAACAGCAACAGACAGATGAACGCAAGACGGCTTAACGAATCACTGAACACATGTCCGCCGATAATTCGCGGGATGCATACATACCAAGCCATGTAAGCAGGCATCAGCCAGAAGTACACAAGCGGGTGGCCGAAAAACCAGAACAGCGTACGGCTGAGCATGATATTGATCGTCGGCACGAGTCCGAGTGACCACGGAATGAGTTGGAACAGTACCTCGACAGCTACCGGGAGAGTAGCGATAATCCACATGACGTATGTGGTAACTCCCATGAACACGAACAGCGGAGACATTTTACCCGGATTTTCTTTTTTCCATTTGCGATAGCTGGCAAAAACCCCGAAGCCAGCCAGCCAGCTGCCCACGACGAGCAGGGCCGAACCGATGTAAAAGTATGGAGAAGCTTTTAACGGTGCGTAAAACGTGTACAAGACCGAAGCTTCGTTCATCACGATCGTGACGACCGCCATCAGCGTTCCCGTCACCATGAGAATCCAGCCTGCCCAACCAAATTTCAGCGCTGCTCCGTGCAAGGAGCCGCCTGTCGTTCGGGCAACACCTGAGAAAATAAAGCCGACGATAAAGAACGTGGTAAAAATGAGTGCCATCAATACGCCATGAGCCGTTAAAATTTGATAGTAGTTCGTCCAGCTTGGCAGCTCAATAATACCGCCGCGAACCATCCCTTGGAGCATACCTGCCAATGCTGCCAGCCCAAAAGCCGCATACGCCACCCAGACATAAGCCAGACTCAGTGTGGCTGCAGAACGCTGTATCGGAGTGTGAGGAATTGCTTCATCCAATTTTCTTGCGATGACCATTAAGGTTCACCTACCTTTATTTCACAATAATTGTGGTTGCCATCACCTGATGGCCTGCGCCACAGTATTCGTTGCAAAGGATCAGGTATTCACCTGGCTTGTCAAACGTATGGGTAGCCGAGCTGATGTGCCCTGGCAAAACCATGAAGTTGATGTTTGTTTCCGGAATCTGGAATCCGTGAACAACGTCCGGACTTGTTACATGAAAATTGATGGTGGAACCCGCCGGAACCTCCATCTTTGTCGGTGAGAAACCAAAGGCAAACGCCGTCATGTAAGCGTCGTACTCCTTGTCTCCCACTTGCTTCAAGCCTGGTTTATCAAAGGGAGGAGTCTCCATCACTTTTTCCGGATCGATCATTTCCATATTGCTTGGCGGAGCCATCCCCATCGCAAACGCGTTGACACACAACAACACGATAAACAGCGCCAATCCGCCTGCACCAAGCATCAGCCATATTTTTTCATAACGGTGCAAATGCATACGTATCCTCCTTCTCTTCCTCTATTACGCCCGTTCCAGGAAAAGCCCGAATACACCTAGCCAGCCAACGAGAATGATGCCTCCCACAATTAGCACAGCAGCAAACGTTCCTTTGAGCTCTTCTTTCTCTGGTTGTGTCTTTTTTTCTTTTGACTTTTTGTTTTGCTCCAATTTGTCGATTTGCGTCTCCATCGCACTTTTCTCCTTTCTGTGTGCCGCGCAGGCGCATCACATCTATCACGCCTTCATTCTACCCTTGGGACCAGTTGGAAGTAATTCGGGGAAATCCCCTAAAATGGTCCGGGAAAATCCCCATTCTGACTCATTCACGACACAATTCCGACATAATATCCGCCACATTTTCGACAAAAAAGCCGAATGCTGCAAGAGCAATCGGCTTTGGGGCACGTTTAGCGATATTTGACTGTAATGATTTTTCCCGTAGTGGCGTCAATAAAGCGGTAGCTGTTCTTCTCTTTTGTCTGGTAGATCAACTGCGGTTCAGGCGCCCGCTGTCCTTCGTATTGGTCCCAGTAATAGTTCAGTTCCAGCTCTACTTCCTGCTGATACGCTTCTTTGGCTTCTTGCTCGCTCACGATCTTGCCCGCGTCTGGCAAAACGATGCCCGGCTGGATCGGATGAAGGTTCAGCCCTGCGATCGCCCCCGTCTCCTTGTTTATCTCCACTCCATAAAATTCGTCTGACACAGGAATCCCGTCGCGTTTGCCCTGGAAGTGGAACGAATACTCCTGAGGTTCGTCCTGTTTGTGCAGCTTGCTCTTGTCTACCCAATCGGGGATTTCCGCTTCATCCGTTCGCACGAAAAGCGTCAGCTCGGCAAGCGATGGATCAACATACGGTTCCAATGCTGCAATCGCCTTTTTCTTTGCTTCCTCAATGCTGATTGTCTCCCCCTGTTTCCGCCCGTCCGGCAAATGCAGATTGAAACCGATCAGGCGGTCACTCACAGCGTCAGTCGTAATCGAAATGCTGTCAAAGGACGAGGCACTCTTGCCGGAAAAGTTCAACCAATGATACGATTCGATTTGCTGAAGTCCATCCGTCAAGTTTTCCTTATGATCATCGTATTCAAAGTCAGCACCTGCGACATCAATGCCAAACTGCTCCTTCAGCCATTGCTCGCCCTCTGCTTTGGATGCGATTTTGACAGACTTCCCTCCGCCTTTCACTCGCACGCTTTGTTGCTCCGGTATTTTGTCCTCTCCCACTACCTTGCCTGTCACGGCGTCAATTCCGAATGGCTCGTTAGCCTGATAAATCAGCATCGGCTTTTTCTCGGACGGTCTTCCCGGCCCGGCATACGCTGTCGGTTGTTCAGCAACGTACTCCAGCTGCATTTTCAACTGCTCCTGATACAGCTGCTTCGCTTTTTCCGGCAAGATCGCTTTTTCTGGGGCGGGCCACTTGGCCTCGTCAGGCTGAATTTGGCGGTAAGCGTCGTAGCGAACAATATGTCCGGCATGGTCAACAGATACAACGAGAGAGTAGTCGTTCAGCGGAATCTCATTGATCAGGGTTTGGTAATAGACGCTCGACCTCGCCCACTCGATCATTTTGCCTGTTTCTCCGCTCCCCCTTCCGGCCTTCCCTCTGCCCATTGCCTGCGACTGTTTCATAGAACTGGTTTCTTTTCCGAGCCATTTGTGCAGAAATTCGTCCGCTTTTTCGCGTGCCAGCTTTTCGTCCGGATAATTGGCTGACGCCCAGTCCGGATTGCGAATATCCAGGAAAAGCAGTCGCCCTGTCTGCGCATCCAGTTCAATCGAGGCAGTCGCATATTCGGTGCGATTTTTTTCTGCCCCTGTCTCTGGCCTGTTTGTCAGCATCACGTTCCAGACCGGATTCGGGTAGTCGCGGAAGTTGTTTTCTTTCAAAAACTTCTCTTCCAGGCGAAGTGTCTTTAATTCCGGCATCTGCTCGAACAGCTTGTCCAACGAGCTTTGCACTTCTTTTGAAATTTCACTCTTTTTCGCCTGTTGTTCTTTTGCTATATTGGCTGCTTCTGCCCGCGAAGTTTCCGTCCACATTGGCGTTGCAGCCAGCAAGCATGCCGCCACAATCGTCATGACCGACTGATTGATTCTTTTCATCTCGCGCCTCCAAAGTAACTGGATTATTTTTACACATAAGTAATGACGAGACGAACGGGCACATGGTTACATAATATTCCATTCCTGTCCAAAATCTTCGGAATAAAAAACACGCCCTCAAACAGATGCAAGGACGTGATGAAAGCATTCGGTCTGGTTTACTCAAAGTCGAGCCAGCCTTTTTTGATCGCATACCGCACCAGATCAGGCCGCGTGCGCAAGTGCAGCTTTTCCATGATATGCGCCTTGTGCGACTCGACCGTCTTCACGGAAACGGTGAGCTGCTCCGCGATTTCTTTGTTGCTGAAACCTTTGGCGATCAGCACGAGCACTTCTTTTTCGCGCTCGGTCAAAATCTCGTACTTCGCCTGTTCCTCGCCGTTTTTGACCATCTGCAAAAATTCCTCAATCAGCGATTTCGTGGCCGATGGATACAAATAAGCCATGCCGCTGTTGACGGAACGAATGGCAGCGATCAGATCGAGGTCAGGGGCGCTTTTCAAAATATATCCGGCAGCTCCAGCCTGCAGGACACGAAACAAATACTCCTCGTCGTCGTGCATCGTCAAAACGAGTACCTGTATGTCCGGTGCTGCTTCCTTCAATCTCGCTGTTGCCGTCAAGCCGTTCTCCCCTGGCGGCATGCTCAAATCCATCAACACCACGTTCGGGCGGATTTCCAGCGCTTTTTCGCAAGCTTCCTTGCCGTCAGCTGCATAGCCGACAACATCCATGTCCTCCTGGGCATTGATCAGCATTCCCAGCCCGGACCGTACAATCGCGTGATCGTCAGCGATCAGCACGCGAATGGTCATCCAAAATCCCCTCCTTTGGCAACGGAACGCGGACAATGACTGTCGTTCCTTCTTGCGGTGCCGAACGAATATCGACGGTACCGCCAAGCAGTTGCGCCCGTTCCTTCATCCCGAACACGCCAAGTCCTTTGCCGACACTCAACGTCTTCTCCACTTCAAAACCGATGCCGTCGTCCACGATGGTCACGACGACTTCTTTTTCCCGATTTTCGAACATGATCGCCAGCTGGCTTGCCTGCGCGTACTTGGCGGTGTTGGTCATGGCTTCTTGAACGATCCGGTACAACGCGGTTTCCATCGCGGCCGAATACCTCCGCTTCTCGCCTTGTACGTGCAATTCGACTTGTATGTGAAAAGTCTTTTCCACTCGTTTCATCAAAGAGCGCAACGCGGGCAAAAGTCCGAGATCATCGAGAGCAGACGGGCGCAGCTCCAAAGCCATGCGCTTGACTTCCTCCATCGCCTTGGATGTCATGTTCACCAGCTCTGTAACGTGCTGCATGACCTGTTCTCCGGGATTTCCCTGCCTGACCACGTTCAGTCCGACCAAAATGCTGTAAAGCGCCTGCCCTACGCCGTCATGCAGCTCGCGAGCAATGCGCTTCCGCTCTTCTTCCTGCGCCTGAATCGCAAAATGAGTCAGCTTGTGCTGATAACGCTCTTTTTCCACACGCTGTTGAGCTGACATGTCACGCAAGATCATCACCAGCTTGCCACTTGAGTCGTCGGGCAGTCGGGCTGAGCTGGCTGCCACAGGATGTTCGTGTCCGTCTTTTGTACGGAGCCGCATTTCAAAAGACGGCATTTGCACCCGCTTGAAAAAGCAATCGGTGCAACTCGTCTCCTCCGTACAGGTTGCCATGCCCAAGCAAAGCTCGCAAATGTGCTTTTCCCGGACCAGCTCTTCTTCTGTCCAGCCTGACATTTGTGCCAGCGCTGCGTTGGCCTTGACAATCCGTCCCTCATGGTCGATCACCAGGATGGCGTCACTGACGTTGGCAAAGATGGACTGCATCAGGGAAAAAGCTTCATTGGATGTTCCCAGATCTTCTTTCCACGTACTCATGCGCTCCTCCTTTGAGACAATCATCTACATGCTATTGTAGAGTTTACATGACCAGTTGTGTATCAGGGAATTCCCTTAACCTGCCCCGTTCCGCGCAAAGTCGGCATTGACAAAATATGACACTGGAATAGACCTTGAGACCCTTGACCGATTCACCTGCATGCCGTAGGTCGTCAGCGACATGCGTCAAAAAACCGGGACAGCAGCTGCCATCCCGGATTCTCTCTTACTCTACTACGATTTTTTCGGCTACACCGATTGGCGGCAAGCTGCGCGTCAGTTTAGGACCGTAGAACGCGATTACGTTCATGTCTGCCTTCAATTCTTCCGGCTTGAGCGCTTTGTTGTCCTTGGCGCTTACGATTACGGTTTTGTCGTTGATGATCAGCGCCACTTTTTCTGGAGAAGTAGTGGTCAAGCCGTGTCCTTCTACCACCATTTTGTACGTGCCTTGCTGGTCAGGCGCAATGCTCGCTACTTTGCCTGCTGTTCCCATTACTTCCGCAGATTCCAAGCTTTTCTTCACCACGATGGTCAGCGCACCTGTTTGTGGCGGCATGCTCATCGCCATGTATTTGTGGTGAGTCGCTTCCACTTCCATGCCCAGCTTCAAGTCTTCTGGCTTCAATACTTTGCCCGCAGCGTCGGTGATTTTGGTCTCTTCGCTGATGTGCAGGATGATGCCTGTCTCATATCCGTCCAGCGCAATAGAGATATTTCCTTTTTCCGATTTGTTGATGGTAGAAATCGTACCTGTACGCACTGGCGCTTTTTCTGCTTCTTCGTCCACAACGGTCACCGCACTGTCTGTCACATTTACTTCGGCTTGCAGGATTTCATCCACAAACGCGACTGGCACATACGTGCTGCCGTTCAGCACGCGCGGCTCCGCTCCGAGCGTTTTGTACATTTTCGCGTATGGGTAGCGATCTTCGCCCGCTTTTGCGTAGCTAGAGATGGCGCCTTTTTGCACTTCTGCCGCTTTCAGATTGTCGTTCCAGCTTACTTTGAAGCCGAGGGATTCAGCCACCGGGCGAAGCGGAACCAATACCGTTTGTTGACCTTTATCAAAAATCGCTGCTTGCGTAATCGCGCTTCCGTTTACATTCACCGACAGTTCTTTAACTGGTTCGGAGGTAGCCGATACGATATTCGTGCCCAATACGGCGAGTGCCGCCAGAGTCATCATTCCTGTACGAATTGTTTTCATGTTGTATTCCTCCAATGTTTGTTTTTTCTCTTGTGTTGTGTTTCTATTCATTGGACGGAGCCATTTCGCAAACGTTTCAACAAATTTTTATGGATAGAAAAAAAGAAGGCAGCTTCGTCGCTGCCCCCTTCCTATAAACGGTTATGGCTGACTGATGATTTGCGTATTTTTCGGCATCGGCACATCCGGCTTCCCGGAAGGATTGTTGTACAAATAACTCGGCACCTTGCCGACAATGAGCGCTTCGCTGATCGGAATCTGCGTCGTCACGGTCTGCTGTTTGGTGGCAAACGGAATGACGACACGCAAATCCACTTCTACGTAAATGTAGACCGTGACGAGCACCATGTTGATGCCTGCCTGCTTCAATCCTGTTTCCAGCCGGGTTTTTACCGCGCCAATCGGGACAAACGAAACGGGGATGTCCGGACCCAAGTGCTCCAGAAAAACGTTCTTGGTAGCCAGCCCGAGCGGAATCGTCGTCTGGACGTTCTCTTGCTCGAACTCTTTCAAGCGATTCTGGATGCGGGCCGTCGTCTCCCCCACGATTCGGGAGTATTCGCGGAAATTGAAATTGACCGCCTTGATACTGCCTGCCTCGTCCTTTTCCATCATCACGATTTCGTTAAAATCGACTCCTTGCTGTGTCAACCGCTTCGTGACTGCATCCGTAATCGCCAGCTTTGCCACCTGATCGGCTTTGGCTTGCGCAATCAGGATCAAGGTTGGCTCCACCCTTCTTTCCACGACCACGAACAAGATCGCCAATCCGACGATGATCACCAAAAACGTAGCGAAAATTTTTCTGCCGCGCCTTTTCCAGCCTCCTTTTCGAAAACGCACGCTTTCTTCCACTCCCTCGTTTCGCCGTACGAAACTATATCAATGCTCAATCAGGACGTACCGTACGCATGGAAGAACGCTTTTGCTTGCCGCGACGCGGTCGGCCGCTTGCGAGCACGCCGCCGATGCCTGCCACAAAAGTAGGTACGCCGGATGTGACGAGAATCAGCGCCCAATCGCGGATGGACAAGTCTGTCGTCTTGAAGATGGGCTGAAGCGTGTCGATGTAGACGACACCGAGCACCAGTACCAACGACGAGATGACTGCCCAGACGAGGTATTTGTTTTCAAACACATTGCGATGAAACACGCTGTACTGGCTGCGGCAGTCGAAAACGTGGATCAGCTGCGCCATCACCAAAGTGACGAAAGCGACCGTCTGGGCGTGGACCAGATCGTTTGGATTCTCGCGCAGCGTCAGCCAGAAAGCGAGCAGCGTCATGGCGCCGATCAAAAAGCCGCGGCTGATGATTTTCCAGCCCAAGCCTCTGCCGAAAATGTTTTCCGCCTTGTTGCGCGGGTGCTGGTACATCGTGTCTGCCTCTGCCTGATCGACTCCGAGAGCCATAGCCGGCAACCCGTCCGTGACCAGATTGACCCACAAAATCTGAATCGGCACCAGCGGCAACGGCAAGCCGAGCAGCATGGCAAAAAACATGACGAGAATCTCGCCCACGTTGGAAGCGAGCAAATAGCGGATGAACTTGCGGATGTTGTCGTAGATGTTGCGCCCTTCCTCGACCGCGGCCACAATCGTCGCGAAGTTGTCGTCGCGCAGCACCAGGTCTGCCGCTTCTTTTGTCACGTCTGTTCCGGTAATGCCCATGGCGATCCCGATGTCAGATGTCTTGATCGCTGGAGCATCGTTCACGCCGTCACCCGTCATCGCCACCACATGCCCTTTGCTTTGCAGGGCGCGTACGATGCGCAGCTTGTGTTCGGGAGAAACCCGCGCGTACACCGTCACCCGTTCGGCGTGATCCGCGAGGACAGCATCAGACATCGCATCCAGCTCCCGGCCTTCCAGCACCTCGCCATAGCCGCGCATCAGCCCGATCTGGCGAGCGATCGCTTCGGCCGTCACCTTGTGGTCGCCCGTAATCATGACCGTCTTGATGCCCGCCTGGTGGCACAGATTGATCGCAGAGCGAACCTCTTCCCGCGGCGGATCGATCATCCCGACAAGCCCGACGAAAACGAGATTGTTTTCAATCGCCGCGATCGGTTGTCCGGGACGGTAGCCTTGCAACGTTTTGTAGGCAAAGCCGAGAACCCGCAGTGCTTTGCCCGCCATCACCTCTGTCTGCTCCAATACCCGGTGGCGAAGCGAGGCTGTAAGCGGCTGTAGCTCGCCTCCCCACAAAATGTGCGTGGATCTCGCCAGCACAGCCTCGGCAGCGCCTTTGGTCAGCAGCGAGTGCGCTCCGTCTGCGCCTTTTTCCACCACAGACATCATTTTGCGATCGGAGTCAAACGGCAGCTCCTCGACGCGCATCGACTGGCTTTTCTGGGTGCTGCGCTCTGCGGCATTTCCGTTTGCTTTGGCAGCGAGCACCTTCAGCGCTCCCTCTGTCGGGTCGCCCACTACTTGCCAATGCCGCGTCGCTTTGCCCATCCCAAGCAAGCTGCGTGTGCTCTGCTCTTCACAAATCAGTTGGGCATTGTTGCACCGCTCGGCGATACGGATGATTTGCGTGAGCGCTCCATCGCGGGCAGGAGACACCATTTTGCCCTGATGATGAAAAGCTCCTTCCGGCACATAGCCGCTTCCGCTCACTTCGTACGTAGCATCGCTGTGCCAGACATGGGTAACGGTCATTTTGTTCTGGGTCAGCGTGCCTGTCTTGTCTGAGCAGATGACGGAAGCGCAGCCAAGCGTCTCTACCGATGGCAGCTTGCGCACGATGGCGTTGCGTCTGATCATTCGCTGTACGCCGAGCGCCAGCGCCACCGTCACAATCGCCGGCAAGCCTTCCGGGATGGCTGCTACCGCAAGACTCACCCCTGCGAGAAACATCGTGAACAGTTCGTGTCCGTGCCACACACCAGCTACGATGACGACTATCGTCAAGAGCAGGGCGACAACCACGAGAATTTTGCCCATTTGCTCCAAACGCACTTGCAGCGGCGTCTCCGCTTCTTCGGCGGTATTCATCAAGTGGGCGATTTTCCCGATTTCAGTGGTCATCCCGGTTGCCACGACGATTCCGCTCCCGGTCCCTCCTGTCACCATCGTGCCCATGAAAGCGAGATTTTTCTGATCTCCCAGCGGCACGGTGGAAGCTTGCGCCGTATCGAGCGTTTTCACGTTTTTTCCTACAGGGACAGATTCACCCGTCAGCGCCGACTCTTCTACCTCCAGCCGATTGGCAGTAAGCAGTCGCAAATCGGCTGGAACCCGATCGCCCGCTTCAAGCTGAACCAGATCGCCCGGCACCAGGCGAGAAGCAGGAATCATGGAAATGTGCCCCTCCCGGATGACGCGCGCCATCGGGGATGCCAGCTCCTTGAGAGCTTGCAGGGACCGCTCCGCCTTTGCCTCCTGAATGAACCCGAGTATTCCGTTAATGATGATGATCGCGATAATCGTAATCGCATCCAGATACTCTCCGAGGAAGTAAGAAATCAGCGTGGCGATGAACAGGATGAGTACCATAAAATCTTTGAACTGGTCGAGAAAGACCGAGTAGAGAGGCTTGCGTTTGTTTTCAGCCAACTGGTTGGCACCTTGCTTGGCCAGTCTCCGCTCTGCCTCCTGCTGAGTCAATCCCTGCGCCGCATCGCTATGAAGGGCTTCGGTCACGTCGGCCGCCGCCAGCGTGTACCATTTTCGAATTGGCTGTGTATCCACCTACATCTCCTCCATCCACTTCTCACTCCTTCTCATGTGTATGCAGACGAGCCAGAAAATAAAACAACCCGTCCTTTTCCGTGGACGGGTCTTCATGTGGAGAGATATTATTTCAAGCTTTTGACCAACCCGATGCAAATGAGCAAAATCGGCGGAAGCCATGTCAGTCGTGTAAGCCATCTGGCTTTTCCTGCGCGTCGTCCCATCGCCAGCCCGACGACAAGCAGCAGTCCGCTCATGATGGCGATACAGAGCGCGACGACGAGTGGAGAGTATCCTAAAAACGTAAGACTGATTCCCGCGCCAAATGCATCCAGCGAGAGCGCCAGCCCAAGCATGACCGCCTCCCAGCCCATGATGTGCCCCGAACGGTCCGCATCTGCTTTGGAGGGGTCTTTCAAAATTTGAATCATCACGCCGAAAATCCGAAATTGGGTCAAGACTGTGCGATCCAGTTCTACCTGATTTGCCGCTTGTGGTACAACGGACACTTCACCCGCAGCTGTCGATCCCCCGGCCTGAGCTGTCAGCAAACATGGCTGGGCTTGCTCTGGTCCCTTCTCCCCTTCTTGCCTGGAAAAGAAAAGTCGCCAAAGAGTAAACAACCCCATCAGGATTAGCACTGCCGCACCAATATGTTTGCCAATCTCAGGCGTCAGCCAATTGGTCAGGGAAGACCCTACAAGCATGACACCATACACAACGGCAAAGGAACATCCTGAAATGACGACCAGCGACAAAAAGGGCATTTTCATGTTGCGCAAGCCATACGTCAATCCTACGCTGACACTGTCCATGCTGATGGCCAGGGAAACGAGCAGGAGTGCGAGCCATCCGCTCATATGTGGTCACCTCTTTCCCATTGCCTATTAGGTATACGCGAGAAAGAGGAGTGTTGTGCCAACAAACAGGCAGGGCATGTTTGCACCAGTCAGTCCCTTCTTGGCTTTTTTATCCCGGCCAAAAGACTTGTTGCCAAATAAAAGAAAAGCTGCTATCCTTCAATTAAACAATGTTTAAAACATCGTTTAAGACGTTGTTCTGAACTTCCCCACCAGAAGGAGGTTGTCCGGCCAAAAATGGATAAAAACAGTGACACGAAAGCAAAAATTTTGCAGACTACCCTGGAGTTGATCAAGTCGGAAGGATTCGAGAGCGTCACGGTGCGCAAAATCGCAGCAGATTCGGGAACGAATGTCGCACTGGTCAACTATTATTTCGGGTCCAAGGATCGCCTGATCAACGAAGCTCTCAGCAGTTTTCTCGGCAGCTTTCAAGACACCTTTGATGTGCTCGACGATTTGACAGTCGCCCCAAAAGCGCGGCTCAGACAATTTTTGACCAGCTACGTCTCTGTCATTTCGCAATACCCCGAGCTGGTTGCGCGGATTTTCGCCATCGGCGGGGCCGTTTTTACCTCGCAATACCAATACGGACAGTTTTTGCGCAGCATCGGGTTCGTCAAGGTGCGCTCTGTGCTCCAGGAACTGACCGGGGAAGCCGATCAGGAGCTTTTGCAAATGATGATCATGCAATTGTTTGGAGCGATTTTCCTTCCGGCTCTGCTGAAATCGACGCTGTCGACAGGCGCTGGCATCGAGGTCGGCTCCGTCGAACAGCAAATGGACTTGTTGTTTGCACGCTATTTTCATGAAAATGCAAAATAGGAGTGAAAGAGTATGAACTTTCTGCGCTCGTATTGGCAAGATCTCGGACTACTCGCCGCAGCAATCGTGGGAGTTTATTTGCTGGCGGGGTGGGCGGACATCCCGGAGATTGAGCAAATTCTTTGGTTGAGCTTCATCGCGATCCTCGTGCACCAGTTTGAAGAATATCGTTGGCCTGGCTATTTTCCCGGACTGTTCAACGGACTGATTTTTCCAAGCAAGCATCCGGAGCGCTATCCGCTGAATCGACAGTCGGCCATGGTGATCAACCTCGTCATCGCCTATCTTTTTTATCTCGTTCCTGTCTTTTTCCCCACCGTCGTATGGCTGGCGCTCGGGCCGATTTTCATGGGATTTTTCCAGTTTGTCTGGCACGGCATTTTTGCGAATCGGAAGGCGGGCACCTTGTACAATCCGGGCTTGTTCGCCGTCATCGTCTTCCATATTCCGATCGGCGGCTGGTACATCCAGCACATCGTCGCCAACAACATGGCTACGGTACTGGACTGGATCTTCGGAACGCTGTACTTTGCCGTCGCTGTGTACATTTTGATCGTCAAAGGCAACATGTGGCTGAAAGACGAGAAGTCTCCCTACGCCTTTTCCCGTCAGCAGCTTGGACCTTATTCTTAGAAATCATGACTGGCGAAAAAGGAGTCAATCGGCCACGGTCGCTCCTTTTTTCCAGGCAAGACGGTCATGAACGTTTGGCACAACAAAAGCCGCCGCCCGCTGTCTTCCAGCAAGCGACGGCTCTGTTTCCTGTATGGGAATAGGTACGTTTTTACAGTTCGTCGTCAAAACCGCCAAAGTCAAAATCTGCTTCTTCCTCTTCGCTGCCATGCTCCTCTTGTGCATCGTCGGAAGCCATTTCCTCGTCTGGCGACATCAGCTCGCCAAGCAGCATGCCCCCGAGAAGCCCGGCTGCCATGCCTCCGATCATGCCGCCCATGCCGCTGCCGCGATGGCCGTGATGACCGTAATGGCCCTGTTGGTAGGCAGACAGCTGCACGTACGGGATGGCTTGCGGGTTGTTGGCGTAATCGCGAATCTTCGCCAGCAAATAGCGGGACAACTCTTCCTCTTGTCCAGCGGCAAGCAATTCGTTTGGCACCACGATTTCTGCCTTGTACTCTTTTTCGCGGCGCAGAAAGCCACTAGCCAGATCAAGCTCCACAAGCATGCGCAGTTCGTCAGGAGTCGAGAAGAAGATCACTTCCAGTTCTTTGAGCGGGATTCCGAGATCGCCAGCCGGGAAAAAGGCGAACTCCTGCCCGTACGGCGTCAGCTTGCCGGAATCGGCTTTTTGCCGCAGATTTGCGCGATCAAAAGCACGCAACACGCGCTCCACCCGTTCTGGCGGCAAAATGTCCAGACGGTCAAAATCAGTCGGATCGAGCGCCATTTCTACATCCAGCTTGGTTTGCAATGCAAATTGAACGGCTGGAGTAGACATAGCCAGTCCATCCGGCATGTCAAAGGAAAAAGGGATCTCTTGCACAAACGGCTTCGGCTGTACCGTAAACTGGCGGCTGATCGGATAAACCTGCACTTGTCTGGTTACTTCTTGCCCACGCACATTCACTCTCATGAGCAGGACAGCGCTCAGCTCGGAAATGCGCTGCTCTACGTTGCCGCCCTCGATCCGCACGACGCCTGTCACCTTTTCCCCCAGTCGGAATCCAGGTGCGTCTAGTTGCAAATCAACAGTTGCTGCTCCTACACCGAATTTTGCCATCAGCTTTTTGAACATCGGCTTCTCCTCCAAATATAAGCAATTACTTATATTTATAGTGTAGCAGAAAAAGTTCCCGTAGCGCGAGTAGCCAATGCGCGAGCGAGCAATTGCACCAAGTTGGCGGCGTATTTCCCTTCCGTATCCCTGAGAGCGGAAAACTCCGTCACTTCCAGTCCCGTGACGCGCCGATCGCTGACTACAGTCGCAAGCAGCATCTCCGCTTCCTCCAGGGAAAGCCCGATCTCGCTTGGCGAATAGGCCGCAGCCATCGCTTCCTTGTCCATCACATCCACGTCAAAATGAACGAGTATGCGGGCATCTGGCGGAATCTCCTGCATGATCCGGGTGATGGATTCGTGTACGCCTGCCCTTTTGAGCTGCTCCAGCGACGTGATCTCCACTCCGTACGTTTCCGCAGGCGGTTGCTGACAGCCCGCCAACCGGATTCGCTCTGCACGCCAACCGCTGCGTTCAATCCATTGCCCCTGGTCTTGCAGCAAAAACCACAGTCCCATCCCTGCCGCTCCAATGCAGCGCGAAGCAGAAGGCACTACCGCGTCCAAATGCCCGTCGATGACCAACAAGTACGCCTTTTCTTGGTGACGCGCCTGGTGGGCCAAAGCCGTCCCGACGATCAGGCTACAGTCGCCGCCAAGCATCAGGACGATCTCGTCGTCGCTTGCAAACCACGCCTGCGCTTCTTTCCCAAGCACGTCCCACAGCATGCGCGGCGCAGGCCAATTGCGAACAGGCGGAATATTGTGACGAGGCAAATAATCAGGTAGCCTCAAATCGCCGCTATCCGCCACTGTCAAGCCAACTTGCTGCAATTGCTCGATGAGCCCCGCTTTTCTCAGTGCGTCCGGGGCCAGCTCCGTTCCAGACACATACGCTCCCGTGAAATGCGGGATACCAGCCACTTTTACGTTAATAGACAGCTCCTCCAGTACCTCATTTATTGGAAATCACCATCAGTATAGCACCTCGATTGGACGAACTGCATTAGTTCGTTGACAGAAGGTTTCAGCCAGCCATCAGGCATGACAGCAGGCTCGCCGCGCAACAATTGGCAGGCAAACGTGTTCGGATGGGCGCCCGGACTCAAAAAATACACTTGCCCTCGCGGATTCGGTACGGCATCCATCGCTTCTACACATTTGCTGACGTACGTTTGCAAAGCTTCCCGATACACTGGCGCAGTAAGGGCCGAACCGCACCAGACGTCGATTCCGGTCAAAGCCTTGGCGTGTTGGGCATCCAGGCTTTTGGCGAGAGAGCACACCACAAACAAAAGCTTGCCAGGCGCCAGCTTGTAACGCTTTTCATACTGTTTGGCAAACCGGGCAATCGTCGCATTCCACGACGGAGTATCGTAGCTGCCCAAGTCGGGAATGCATTTGATCGCCGCGACCGTCTGTTCCCGCGCTTGCAAAAACAGCAGGCCGTCCATCACTTGAAAAGAAATCCCTGCAATCCGCTCTGCCAGAAACGCCCCCATCCGCTCGTGCATGACGCGGGAGATTCGCTGGGACGATTTGCGCTTCAGCTTTTGCCTCACCCGGATTTCTTCTTCCTCGACGTAAATTCGTATCAGTTCTAAAAACAGCAATGCTTCTGTACTCGGCTCCGGCTGGCTCTTCTGGTCCTGTCCGGCGCACTCATTGATCAGGCACTCCAAACGGCTGTAGGCGTCTGCCAGGCTTTTCGCCCATTGCCCTGCTTTTTCTGTGCCCATTGTGATCCTCCCTTTACCTCATATCCGGCATCTGATCGGCTACGACGAGGACGTCCATGTGCCGAGCCTCGCGCAGCAATCGCTGGACGACCGAGCCTTCGCGTATTTCCTTCCACCTCGTCCGCGCCGATTGTCCGATAATGACCTGTGTCGTGCCTTTTTCGTTCATCTGCTTGATCAACTGGGTAAAAACTTTGCGCCTTCCCGCTGCTTCGTATTGTTCAAAGCGACCTCCCAGCCGCTTGGTCAACGCGCGCAGCTTTGCCAGTTGCGCCTCTTCCTCTTCGGTAAGCGGCTCGTGATCTTTGACGTACGCCACATGCCAAACGGCCTTGAGCCGATAGGCAAGACGAAAGCCTCTGCGAATCAGCCGCTCACTGTCGGAACGCAAATTGACGCAAACAAAAATGACCTCCTGTTGTCGCCACGGCCCCCTGAGCGTCCGCCGCTCCCACGCCTCCAGCCGCTCGTCAACGTCGTCTGCCACTTCGCGCAAAGCCAATTCCCGCAGCGCTATCAAATTGCCCGTCCGGAAAAAATTCGCCAGAGACTGCTCCACCTTTTCCAGCGCGTAAATGTTTCCCTCGCGCATTCGTTGCCGCAGCGCTTTCGGGGAAATATCAATCAGCTCAACCTCGTCCGCCTGATGCAAAATATGGTCGGGCACTGTTTCCCGCACACGTACTCCCGTAATTTGTTCGACGCTGTCATTCAGACTTTCCAGATGCTGAATATTCATCGTGGAAATCACGGAAATACCTGCCGCAAGCAGCTTCTCCACATCTTGATACCTTTTTTCGCGCTCGCTCCCGGGCACATTCGTATGCGCCAGCTCGTCGACCAGGACGACCTCGGGATTGCGCCGAATGATTTCGTCCGTGTCCATCTCCGTCAAGGTCACGTTTTTGTACGGGATGCGCTTGCGCGGAATCAGGGGCAGTCCGCCGACCTGCTCGATCGTTTCTTTACGCCCGTGCGTTTCCAGCAGGCCGATCACTACATCGATGCCATTTTCGGCCAGCTCGTTTCCTTCCCGCAGCATCGTGTAAGTTTTGCCCACGCCAGGCGCTGCCCCGACGTATACCTTTAACGCTCCGCGCCTGATTTTTCCGATCTCCTGCTCCATTTCTTCCTGCGACAGGCGGCGATACGGATTGATCGTTTCCGTAGTGTGGCGCTTGGCTGGCATCACTCGCTCCCCGTCGCGCTCTGAGCGGTCGGCGACAATTAAAATATCGATATTTTTCGTTTTCCGGAGAATTTTATGGACGATCGAACCGTGCCAAATTTCTTCCCAGCGGGTTCGCTTCGACTGCCCCATGACGATCCGGGTTACATTGCGCGCCATCGCGTAGGCGACCAGCTCGCTTGCCACGTCCTTTTCCCGCTGCAAAGGCGTTTCCTCAAACGTACCGCCTACCTTGTCAACCAGCTTTGCAATCGCTCTGCGAAAAGTCGCTTCTTCTTTGCTCAGCTTTTTGGAGGCCGGACGAAAGCAGACGACCAACAGCTCTCCGCCGAGCCGCTTGGCAACCTGTTGTCCGCGCCGCACCAGGATGGAGCCGTTCCAATGATACTGGGCCGATACCAAAATGCGCTCGGTTGCCCCGGATGCTCCCACCATGCCGTGCTTCTCGCGGTACTCCTCCAAATCTTCGTTCACGCCTGTGGCTACGAACCGCAGCGCCAGCTCGCGCAGCACATGCAGATTGTCTCTGCGCAGCAAGGGATGGTTGCTGCGCATCGAAGCAGCACCATCCTCTTCCTGCAACCGTTTCAGGATCGCTTCCGGCGTCACGTCCAGTAGCTTTACCTCGTCGGCAAGAGCCAGCGTCTCTTCCGGCACGCACTGATCGATGTGCACCTGTGCGCGGGTCAGTCGTTCCGCCATCTCTTTCATTCCCGCCAATTCGTAAATGTTGACGGTCGCAATCACGCTGATATTGTGGTCGAGCAAATAACGAACGTCATCGAGCCGGGTCGGGCGTGGCGCATCCGGACGGTTCCGGTGAGCCAGCCCGTCCACCAGCACGACTTCGGGATCTCGCTCCAAAATTTTGCCGACATCCAGGTCATGCTTCGCCTCGCCTTGCGCATGCCAGAGAAGGGAAGGGATTTCCTCCAGACCTTCCCGCTTGGGAGCAAGCTTCGGCGATGCGGCCGCACCGGAAGCGGCGATAACCACGTCGATTCCTTTTTTTCGGAGACTCTGCCCTTCCATCAGCAAATGATACGTTTTCCCTGAGCCGCTCACTGCCCCCAGAATGATTTTCAGCCTGCCCCGGTGCATTCTGGAGATGGACTGCAAGATTTCTTCCGGGGTCTTTCGGCGAAACTGCTCGACCATCTCGCAGCCCTCCTGTTTATTTCAGCCGATCCAAAGCCAGATTCAGCTTCAGTACGTTGACTCGCGGTTCTCCAAATACTCCCATGCTTCTTCCTTCCGTGTTTTCCGCAACCAAAGCCTGAACTTTTGCCGGATCGAGATTGCGCGCCTTCGCAACGCGCTGCACCTGAATGGCTGCCGCTTTTGGCGAGATGTGCGGATCAAGGCCCGAACCGGAGTTGGTCAGCAAATCGGCCGGGATATCTGCTTGCGCGACGCCCGGGTTGGCAGCCAGGAAAGCAGCGATGTCTTTTTGCACGCGCTCGGTCAGTGCCGGGTTGGATGGCGCGTAGTTGTTCGAGCCAGAGCCTGCTGCATTGTTGTCGATAGACGAGATGCGGCCCCAGAAGTACTGCGGATCGGTGAACGTTTGCCCGATCAGCTCGGAGCCGACTACTTTGCCGTTCGCATCGGCAATCAGACTGCCGCTCGCCTGCGCCGGCATGACGACCTGCGCCACCCCTGTCATCGCAAGCGGGTAAATCAGTCCGCATATGAGCAGTAAAACGACAGACAATCGGAGGTTTTTCAAAATCATGGATATTCACCTTTGCTTTCCTGTTTCGATTGTGGCGGTTTCGCCTATACGAGATTCAATCCGACCAGCACCAGGTCAATCAGCTTGATGCCGACAAAAGGCACCAGAATGCCGCCCAAACCATAGATCACCAGATTGCGGCTGAGCAGCTTGGTCGCGCTCATCGGCGAGTATTTTACGCCTTTCATCGCCAGCGGAATCAAGATCGGAATGATGATCGCGTTGAAGATCAGCGCGGACAAAATGGCGCTCTGCGGCGTAGCCAAGCCCATGATGTTGAGGGCGTTCATTTGCGGGATCGCCAGCATGAACATCGCCGGAATGATCGCAAAATACTTCGCCACGTCGTTTGCGATACTGAAAGTCGTCAGTGCGCCGCGCGTCATCAAAAGCTGCTTGCCGATCGCCACTACCTCAATAATTTTCGTCGGGTCGGAATCGAGGTCGACCATGTTGGCCGCTTCCTTCGCCGCAACCGTCCCGCTGTTCATCGCCAGACCGACATCCGCCTGGGCGAGCGCTGGCGCATCATTCGTGCCATCGCCTGTCATCGCGACCAGTTTGCCCGCTGCCTGTTCTTTGCGGATCAAGGCAATCTTGTCCTCCGGCTTCGCTTCCGCCACAAAATCGTCTACCCCTGCCTCGCGGGCAATCGTCGCTGCTGTGAGCGGATTATCCCCCGTGCACATCACCGTGCGAATCCCCATGCGTCGCAGTTCTTCAAAGCGCTCTCTCATCCCCGGTTTGACGGTATCCTTCAAATAAATCAGCCCGAGAATGACATTTCCCTCCACCACTGCCAGCGGCGTTCCGCCTGCGGTTGCGATCCGGTTTGCCTTTTCGTCGAGGTCTGCCGGGATACGGCCTCCCAATTCCTTGACGTACGTTTTGATCGCGTCTACTGCACCTTTGCGAATTTGCGTGCCGTTTGCCAAATTCGTGCCGCTCATGCGCGTCTCGGCTCTAAATTCCACGCCCTCTGCGCCCGGCAGTTCCAGCTCGCTTGCTGCAAGACCTTGCTTTTTCGCCAGTTCCACAATCGAGCGGCCTTCCGGTGTTTCATCGAGTATGGAGCTTTGTGCTGCCGCCCTGTTCAAAGCGTCTGCCTTGCTGTTGCCCACTGGCACAAATTCCGCTGCCATGCGGTTTCCGTGGGTGATCGTGCCCGTTTTGTCCAAAATAATCGTGTTGATGTCGCCCGAAGCTTCCACCGCTTTCCCCGACATCGCAATGACGTTGAACTGCGTAACCCGGTCCATCCCGGCAATCCCGATGGCGGAAAGCAAACCGCCAATCGTCGTCGGAATCAGGCAGACGAGCAAAGCCACGAGCGTAGCAATCGGAATGGCGGCATTGACGTAGCTTGCGATCGGCTGCAAAGTCGTGCAGACGATCAGGAAAATCAACGTCAAGCTGACCAGCAACGTATTGAGCGCAATTTCGTTCGGAGTTTTTTGCCGTTTGGCACCTTCGACCAAAGAAATCATCCGGTCGAGGAACGACTCGCCAGGATCAGTCGTCACACGGACGCGAATCCGGTCGCTCACTACACGCGTACCGCCTGTAACGGAGCTGAAATCGCCACCCGCTTCTTTAATGACAGGCGCGGATTCACCCGTAATCGCCGACTCATCCACGGAGGCGACACCTTCGACAATCTCTCCGTCACTCGGAATCAGCTCGCCCGCTTCGACGATGACTAGATCGCCTTTGCGCAGTTCCGTCGAGCTGACCATTTGGATCGAGCCATCTTTGGCGAGCTTTCTCGCTTTTGTATCCTGTTTCGTTTTTTTCAGACTCTCAGCCTGTGCTTTTCCGCGCCCTTCTGCCAATGCCTCGGCGAAGTTGGCGAACAGAATGGTCACAAACAGAATCAGGCTGACGATCCCGTTGTATCCGCGATCAGAGGCTCCCCCGAACAGATCGGGCAAGATCGTCAAAAGCAGGGTCACGACAAATCCGACTTCGACCACAAACATGACCGGGTTTTTGATCATGACCCGCGGGTCCAGTTTTTTCAGCGCCTCGACAAAGGCACGCTGGTACAAATCTTTTGGAAACGCAACCGTGCGCGTTCTGCTCATTGGAAATATCTCCTTTGCCTTTTGAATTATCGGATGGTCAACCACTCGGCTACCGGGCCAAGTGCCAGTACCGGCAAGAACGTCAGCGCACCCACGATCACGACCGTCGCGATCAAAATGACCAGAAACACACCATTGTCTGTGCGAAGCGTACCCATCGTTTCAGGTACAGGCGTTTTCGCGAGCAACGAACCGGCTACCGCCAGCATCGCGATGATCGACACGTATCGGCCAAACAGCATGACCAGCCCAGTCGAAATGTTCCAGAAAGGCGTATTGTCGCCCAGTCCTTCAAAGCCAGAGCCGTTGTTGGCTGCCGAGGACGTAAATTCGTACAAAACTTGCGAAATGCCGTGGAAGCCCGGATTGGAGATTCCGGCTGTGCCCATTTCCGAGGCCAGCGCAATCGCGGTCGGAGCCAAAATGATCAGCGGGTGGGCGAGAATCGCAATCGCGATCAGCTTCATCTCTTTCCCTTCGATTTTTCGTCCGAGAAACTCGGGCGTCCGTCCGACCATCAAGCCCGCGATAAATACAGCCAAAATCGCATACATCAAAATGTTTACCGTACCGACGCCATCTCCGCCGAATACGCAGTTCAGCATCATTTCCCCGAGCGGCACCAGTCCGCCCAGCGGCGTCAGCGTGTCGTGCATGTTGTTGACCGTTCCGGTCGTCGCCGCAGTCGTCACCGCTGTAAACAGGGCGCTCTGCGCAATGCCGAAACGCACTTCTTTTCCTTCCATGCTGCCCACGGCCTGTGACAAACCTGCACGTTCAAGCGCCGGGTTGCCATTGATCTCGCTTCCGTAGGCAATCCCGAGGAACACGAGAAACATCAAACCCATGGCGCCAAAAATGATCCAGCCTTGCTTGCGGCTCTTCGTCATGAAACCGAAGGCAAAAGGCAGAGACGCCGGAATGAGGAACATCGACAAAATCTCCAGCACGTTCGTCAAAGGAGTCGGATTCTCAAACGGATGCGCAGAGTTGACCCCAAAGAACCCGCCGCCGTTCGTTCCCAAATGCTTGATCGATACAAGCGAAGCTACCGGACCGCGTGCGATTTGCTGTTCAGCCCCGCTCAATGTAGTCGCCGTCGCTGTCGGTTCCATCGTCTGCGGCACGCCTTGCGCCACCAGAAGAAGCGTCACGACTACTGCCAAGGGAAGCAGCACACGCGTATGCGCCCGCACCAGGTCGACATAGTAGTTTCCGATGCTGCGCTGTCCGGTCAATCCGCGCATGAATGCCATGACGACCGCAATCCCCGTAGCAGGTGTCGTAAACATCAGGTAGATAATCACCATCATCTGCGACAGATAGGACAAACCGCTTTCTCCGCTGTAATGCTGGAGATTGGTATTCGTCAAAAAGCTTACCGCCGTATTGAACGACAGCAACGGGTCCATCGCCGCCACACCGCTCGGATTCCCCGGCAGCATCCCTTGCAAGCGCAAGAGCAGATAAGCAATCGCAACCATCGTGATATTGCTGACCAAAACCGCCGTCGCGTACTGCTTCCAGGTCATGTCTGCGACGCGAATGCCGGACCATTTGTAAATGACTTTTTCCACCCCGCCAAAAGCGCGGTCCAATCGCGTATTTTCCAGGGAAAAGGCCCGCGCCAGATAGCGTCCCGTCGGAATCGCCAACAAGAGCAGCACCACCAAAACCACCGATATTTGTATAAAGTCCACGGACAATTCCTCCTACTTCCTCTATGAAATGAATCGCTCGACCAATCCTTAATACTTTTCCGGATAGATCAGTGCGTGGCCCAGGTAGATCGCCAGTCCGGCCACAATCAACAGCAGCAAGATCATTTTTCTTTTCCTCCCTGTTCTTTTACTACCGCATCACAAAACTTGATCAGGGCAAAAAATGTAACAAACGAGATTGCCAAGAGCAGTATGGCAACTAAGTCCATGAAAAGTCCCTCCTTTTTCCGCTTGCAGTTTGCCGTTTTTGTCGCGCCAGCTTCCTTCAGGCGCCCACCTCCATCTACCTTGAACAAAGTCGTGCCGGTTCGCCTCTTTCGCTCACTTCCTGGTACAAGCTTTCTCCCCTGAAAAAACCTGCCATGGAAGCAAAAAAATAGACCAATGCTTACTCATTCCCCGAAAAGATCGCCACAATGGACCAGCAAAGCTCAACAGACAGGGCAAGCCCCGCCCGCACTTTAGCGGTATGAAAGACGATCACTTCTTCGGAGAAAAAGTACTCATTGGTCTACCGAACGCCCAGCCGACTTGAATGTGCCTTCTTTGCGTTTTGTCTCCCGTTTCCTTTTTCCGAAAAACGTGTATTCATTTTTTGGGCAAAACGAAAAGACCTGCATCTTTCGTTTCGAGCAAGCTTCTTTGCTCATCCAAAAGGACAACAAAAAAAGCCTCCTCAAACAGGCGGTCTTTAGACCTCCCTCGCTTTAGCCGACGAAGTTAGCTGACGGGTAGGATGGCGAAAGAGTTACTCATCCCTTCCACGAATCGTGGAATTAACCCCTACAAAATTGGGTCCTCCGTTCCCGAGTGCCTCGGGATTTGGCCAGATTTGCAATTGTTGGTTACGAGTCTCATTATACGTCTGGCATAATCGGTTGTTAATGTCTTGTTTCTCGCTTTTTAGCACGATTTGTGCAGTCTTTATCGATGTAAGCGATTTAATCCTGTCAGGACTCAGCCGCGCAAGATATTTCGTCGATTATCTCGCGTTTTCTCGCAACGCATGGACCGCGTTCGGAAATGCCCTGTCCGATTTTTTGCAGCCATTGCTTTATTTCTTCTGCCGACAAAGGCTTGCTGTAAAGGTATCCTTGCATTTCATCACACTTCTGTTCACGCAAAAAAGCAAACTGAAGCTCGTTTTCCACCCCTTCAGCCAAAACGCTGAGGTGCAGATTATGGGCCATGGCAATGATCGACTGGGCAATCACGGCATCGTCCTTTTCCGTAATAGCACTTACGAAGGAGCGATCAATTTTCAGACGATCTATGGGAAAATCGCGCAAGTAGCTAAGCGAAGAGTATCCGGTGCCAAAGTCGTCAATCGACAGCTTCATCCCCAATCGCTTTAACTCATGCAGAACACCGATCACCGCATCCGGATTTTTCATGACGGCGCTTTCTGTAATCTCTAGCTCCAGAAGCTCGGGCTGCATGTCCGTCTCCTGAAGAACTTGCTGAATCATCTGTACCAGATTCTCTTGTTGAAACTGACGGGCAGACAAGTTGACGGCAACTCGCAACGGGTCATATCCTGCCTGCTCCCAGAGCTTGGCTTGGTTACAGGCTGTTCGCAGCGCCCACTCGCCAATCGGTACAATAAGTCCCGTCTCTTCTGCCAGTGGAATGAAGTCTGCCGGGGAAACCAGCCCCCATACGGGATGCTGCCACCTCAGCAGCGCCTCGACTCCGACTATTTTTCCTGTCTGGCAATCGATTTGCGGCTGGTATTGCAGATGAAATTCCCCCCTCTCCAAAGCTTTGTGAAGTTCCTGTTCCATCGCAAGACATTCTGATGCATGATTGCTCATCGTAAAGGAGTACACAATGTATCGATTTCGTCCCTTCTCTTTTGCACTGTACATAGCGGGAGATTTGGGCGCTTCGTTCCTCCAGGTCTTTCGGGATTGTTCCTTGCCGCTCGCCCACGTAGTCACATATGGCGCGAACCGCTCCCTTCCGATATTGAACCCCTCTGTAATTCAGCCCGCTCATCCGTTCTTCTGCGGTAAACGGTACGACCTGGCCTTCGTATGCCTTCACGTCGCAAACGACATGCTTTTGCTTGGCGAGCATGAGGATCGAGCTGCCTTCTGGCGTATCGTCAAACAGAGAGGTAAGTACCGCTACCTCTATCAACTCCTTCTCCTCTGCTCCTGCGACTGGAACAAACTGCGCCGCCAGCCGATTGCCGTACGTGATCGTGCCTGTTTTGTCCAAAATAATCGTATTGACGTCACCAGCCGCCTCTACTGCCTTGCCTGACATCGCAATGACACCGAAGCGGGTAACCCGATCCATGCCTGCGATTCCGATCGCAGACAAAAGACCGCCAATCGTCGTCGGAATCAAACAAACTAACAGTACGACCAGGACAGAAATATTGAGATGAATGCCCGCATAGGCGGCGATTGGCACCAGTGTGACTACGACGATGAGAAAAATAAGCGTAAATACGATCAATACCGTATTCAGGGCGATTTCGTTTGGGGCCTTTTGCCGTTTGGCGCCTTCGATCAAGGCAATCATCCTGTCCAAAAAAGAATCGCCCGGGTTCGTGGTTATTTTGATCACGATAGAATCACTCGTGACCCGCGTACCGCCAGTCACGGACGACTGATCACTTCCCGCCCGTTTGATTACAGGTGCAGATTCGCCTGTAATCGCTGATTCATCAATCGAAGCCAGCCCCTCGACAATTTCACCGTCGCCAGGAATGAAGTCACCCGTCTCTACCAGAACAAGATCCCCTCTTCGCAGTTCCTCCGCAGACACCACATGGATGCCCCCGTCTGCCTTCAGCCGTTTCGCCTCAGTATCTCTTTTGGCCCGGCGCAACGTATCTGCCTGCGCTTTTCCCCGCCCTTCTGCCAGTGCTTCGGCAAAATTGGCAAACAGGACGGTAAACAGCAAAACCAAAAATACGCCTGTGTTCCAGCCTATCTGATTCTCTGTTCCGAAATAATGGGGGAAAAGGATCATGAGCAGGATTAGCACAGTTCCCATCTCAACCACAAACAGTACAGGATTCGATTTCATAACCAGCGGGTTTAGCTTGCGTACGCTCTCCAACAAAGCTGTTCCGATTATTTTATTGTGGAATGTCGAATGCTCTTCTACTTGTTTCACGGCCATTCACCTTTCTATCCTATGAAATTCACAATTGTTCTACATGACATAAGGCGTGAACCAAATACAAAAAAATCCCCACGGCAAAAATCGTTACGATTACCACAAAATCATCCCTCCTCAGGCGTGTTGACAGCCCAAAGTCGGCTGAGTAATATAAGGCACAATGATAAATAATGGGAGGTATGGCGTTTGGCCATCTCTAACAAAAAAAAGCTGGAAGCTGAAATCAGCGAAACTTTCATCAAATTTCAACGCGACTTGATCGGACGTGGCCCTCAAGAAGCAAAAACCTACATCGTCGGCGACATGGTCCTCGTTCGCTTCAAGGGAGTGCTCACCGTTGAAGAAAAACATCTCTCCAGCCACGATAAAGGCCGTCGCATTGTAAAAGAAATGCGCGAGGTGCTTCGTGAGATGTATAGCGAGGAATCAGAAGAAATCGTAGAAAAGCTGACCGGCTGCAAAGTGCTGTCCAGTCATAGCGACATCAGCACCAAGATGGGGGAGCGAATCGAGGTTTACGTGTTGGACAAGGACCTCGAAAAAATGCTGGGCTGATTCCTCAACTGAATACCTGTGCATCGAAAAGGCGGCTCCGCCTGCTTACTGACGGAGCCTTTTTCCAATCAACCGCTGAGTTGTTCTGCCAGCCATCGATATCCCTTGTACCCTGGCTTGCTGATGATGACATAATGGGCACCTAACCCTTTGTATAAACTCGCATTTTGCTGCTCCTGTGTCAGAACGAAAATGCGGCAAGTGCCCAACTGCCGAAACAAAGTAATGAAATCACGCCCTTCTGGCCATTCGTCCACAAACAGATAGACAGACTGATAGACTAACAACTCCTCTTGATGAAGATAGCTTTCATCGAAAGAAATGGGCGACAACTTTTCTGTGCAGGAGTGACGCTCTCCCCTGATCAGCGAATAGGCAACAGGACTTTTCCGGAAGAACAGAGAGTCACTGCCTCCTCTGATCGTCTGCACAAAAGACGTGAATGCCTCTCCCACCCCAATGACCAGACAATTTTTCATGCCAGCCCCTCCTCTTCCCGTTTATTTGAGCTCCTCAATCGACTGGATGTTCATATAGCCTGGAACCACCAACCCGATTTTGGTTCCGTCCAGATTGGGGCCAAGGTCTTCCAACTGATCCCCGAACTTTTTGAGATAGCTCGCATCGGTAGAGGGAAGCCAGGCTGCTACCATCCCGTCCACATCGCCCATGGCTACGCCTGCCCACATCGGTCCAGCCTGGACCTGACTCAATTCCACCTCATATCCGAGCTTTGTCTCCAGCACTTCCTTCACTATGTGCGAACTGGCAATTTCCGAGTCCCATGCCACGTAAGCGATGGTCAGCTTTTCTTTTTGAACCGGAGCAAGCCCCTCTACCCACTTCCCGACCTTGTCTTCGTTGTTTTTCACCCACTCCGCAGCCGCTTCCTCTGGTTTTTTCCCGTCCAAAATATGTACCATCACAGCTTCCATGTCCGCAGGCTTCCATTGGAACGCGTCCAGAAACCGATAGGCGGCAGGGTGATCCTGCTTCAATCCTTTTCGAACGATGGTATGAATCTGTTCAGCTCCGCCAAAGCCGTTTTTCGGGTCCTGCAAATATTTCAGATCCAGTTTTTTGAACATCCAATGCGGCGTCCAACCCGTGATGATAATTGGTTGCTTCTGTTCGTAGGCACGCGTCAGCGCGGCAGTCATCGCCGCATCCGATCCTTCTACAAGCTGCCAGTTGTCCAGGCCGTACAGCTTCATGACTTCCTCAGTCTTCACCATCGAGCCGGCACCAGCGTCAATTCCAATGATTTTATATCCCACTGCTTCCCCAATCGCGTTCTTCGGCACCTGGACGGGATTCGGATTGTGCCCAATCGTCGCCCCTGTCGGTGTAGAGCCTTGCTGAGAGCAGCCTGCCAGCATAATAGCCGCAGCCACCACCCATGTCAGTGCATTTTTTCGCGTGAACTTGTTCATAACGCTTTTCTCTCCTTTTGTTTGGCATGCTGGGAAATGCGGTCCAGAACGATAGCAATAATCACGATCGATAACCCCGCTTCAAAACCTTTGCCGATATCCACCTGGGATACAGCCCGATAAACATCGGCTCCCAATCCTTTTGCTCCGATCATGGCGGCGATAACCACCATCGAAAGCGCAAGCATGATGCACTGGTTGACTCCCGCCATGATGGTCGTCTTCGCCAAAGGCAGTTGCACCTTCATCAACTTTTGCCATCTCGATGAGCCGAAAGCATCCGCTGCTTCTGCAAGCTCCGGCGGAACCTGACGTATGCCGAGATTCGTAAATCGGACGATCGGCGGCAGCGCAAAGATAACGGAAGCAATGACCCCTGGTACTTCGCCCAGTCCAAAAAAGAAAATGGCCGGGATCAAGTAAACGAATGCTGGCATCGTCTGCATCAAATCTAGCAACGGCATGACCAGCTTCGTGAAAGTATCGCTTCGCGCGCAGGCAATACCCGCAGGAATCCCTACAGTGATGGACAACAGGGCAGAAGCAATAACCAAGCCGAGCGTTTCGACCGTTTCATCCCAGTACCCCAGATTGGCAATGAGAAACAGCCCAAGCAATGTGAAAAACATCGAAGATCGCCCGCCAAATACCCAGGCCAGCGCCCCGAACAGCAAAATGAGAATAACAGACGGTATCGCAGCCAAAACCTCGGTAAAGTACGTGACCATTCCCGAAATGATGATCGCGATCGGATCGAACAAAATGCCTTTGTGCTGACCGAGCGCCTCAACGATTCGTTCCACCCATTCACCGATCGGCAACTTAGGCACGGAATCCATGAGGCATCACCTCTGCTCCCTGCTGCGGATTGACCTTGCCGACAAGCCCGCCGAGCACCGCTCCCTTGACAATGACGCCCAACAGACGCCGCTCCTCACCCACGACAGCAATCGGAACGTGCAAATCTGCCATCAGAGGAAACAGGCTGTTCAGACGGGCATCTGGCCCCACGCTGGGGATATCTTTTTTCATCATGGTTTCAAGCGACTCGCCCGTATTGATCGCAAGCGAAACGTCATAGGCGGTAACAAGCCCAAGCAATGTCCGCTTTTTGTCTACGATGTACAGACTGGATACCCCGTTGTCCATCATGAGCTGGAGGGCCACCCTCGCACCTTTGTCAGGAGTAATCGCTTCTGCCCTTTTCATCACGTGTTTTGCCACCAGCACTTTGGACAAGTCTGCATCCTCAACGAATTTTTTCACGAATTCATCCGCAGGATCGGTCATGATTTCTTCGGGACGCCCGACCTGGATGAAGCGACCGTCTTTCATCAGGGCGATCCGGTCACCGAGCCGCAATGCCTCATGCAGATCGTGAGTAATGAACAAAATAGTCTTTTTCATCGTTAGCTGAAGCTCTAGCAGCTCATCCTGCATGTCTTTTCGAATCAGCGGATCAAGGGCACTGAACGCTTCATCCATCAGCAAAATGTCGGGATTGTTGGCGAGCGCCCGGGCCAGGCCGACCCTCTGCCTCATTCCGCCGCTCAATTGATCAGGGAAGGCATTTTCCCACTCGGAAAGCCCGACGAGCGCAAGCGCTTCGCGTGCTTTTTCTTGCCTCAATCCATGCGGTACTTGCTGAATCTCCAAACCGAATTCGATGTTTTCCCGTACCGTTCGCTGTGGGAAGAGCGCGAAATTTTGAAAAACCATGCCGAGCTTTCTCCTGCGTACCTCGCGCAAATGAGCCGGCTTCATACCAATGAGTTCTTCGCCATCGATCTGAACGCTCCCAGTGGTTGGCTCAATCAGGCGGTTGCAAAGTCGGATCAAGGTAGATTTGCCGCTGCCTGACAGCCCCATAATGACGAAAATTTCGCCCTCTGCTACCGAGAAGCTGATCTGGTTCACACCGATCGATTGCCCTGTCTCTTTAAAAATTTGCTCCTTTGTCCATCCTTGCTCCAACAGCTTTAACGCTGCCTGCGGCTGCTTGCCAAACACTTTCGTCAATTGCCTGACTGTCATTTTGGGCATGAGCCTTTCCTCCCTTTTTTGTTTTCCCAAATGAAAAAACCTGCGAAGTTCCGCTTCCAACCGGACGAACCACCTGCAGACGCTGCCGCTTGTGTACGCTCGATTTTTGCAGAACTAACGCAGGCTTACCTAATACCTGGCGCCCCTGTGCAAAAGGCTCCCTGTACGCTGTCTTCCTGATTTCGCTGTTCGTTTTTTGGTTTCATGCACCGGGTTTATGCCGAAATTCATTTGCCGCCCGCCATCCTCGCACATCGACATGCACGCGTATGACAAAAGCCACACATGAAAATCGCCATAAAAAATAGACCTATTTCATCCTTTTTCTCAAGAACAAAGGTCCCAAAGAAAAAGTCTGAAATGGCCTATAAACGCGCCCGAAGAGGACCGCTCCTCTTTTTTCGCATCATTGCCCAGACTTCATCGCTTCATGAACCTTCCCTGCTTTGGCCGACGAGGTTAGCTGACGGGTAGGATGGCAGAGAAGACTTATCTCATCCCTCCTGATTGCTCAGGATTAACCCCAAAAGATTGGTTCCCCCGCTTCCGGGTTGCCCCGGAACTAGGCCGTATGAAATGTTTGAATCAGATTCGGTAATGTGATTTGATTATACGCCTGCTGCCAATTATTGTGAATGCTCGCTTCTGCCTGCTTGCCTCATGCTTGATCGTTCTTTATTTATATCCTGACATTAGCTATCGGTTGCTCACAAATGAAAGCTATTTCGCCTGCTTTCCAGCTTACACGCAAATGCTCACCAGTACAGAATCATCGTAAGCAAACCGCTCGCTAATATCGGTGACCACTTCCCATTCCTCTTCCCCGACGCGAATCGAGTAAATCAGCTCCCGGCCCTGAAACTGGACGTGAGCGACCTTGCCCATGATCCCGTCCGAGCCTTGATGCCAGACGGACAGCTTCAACTGGTCCGGGCGAACAGGCAATACTTGCTGATCGAAAAAAGCGGAAAAATCACGCGAAACGGTGATCGGCAACGCTGACGCTCCCTGTTTTTCCAGCAAAAAGGTGTTCGCGGCAGCCCAGTTCCCTTTTAAAAAGTTGGCTCTGCCGACAAACTTGGCGACAAACGGCGACTCCGGGGCGTAGTAAATGTCGTGCGGAGTGCCTGCCTGCTCAACTCTGCCGCCCTTCATCACGACAATGCGATCAGCCATGGCCAGTGCCTCGGATTGATCGTGCGTCACATAGACAATCGACGTACCCAGTTCGCGGTGAATGAACTGGATTTCTTTTCGCATCTGCATGCGCAGCTCGGCGTCCAGACTGCTCAACGGTTCGTCCATCAGCAACAAGGTCGGATTGAACACGATGGCGCGTGCCAGCGCCACACGCTGCTTTTGCCCGCCGGAAAGCTGACTGGGGAACCGCTCCTCCATACCGCCCAGACCGACCATCTCCAGCATCTGGGCTACCCGCGCTTTCGGGTTTTGCTTGTACGCTTCCGGCACCTGCTGTTGATGCTGCAAAGGAAACGCCACGTTTTCGTAGACCGTCAAATGCGGCCAAAGCGCGAACGACTGAAACACCATGCCAATCCGTCGTTCTTCCGGCGGCTTGCGCTTGGCCGCGCTGGCTACACACTCGTTGTTGATCCAGATTTCTCCGCTTGTCGGAGATTCGAACCCGGCAAGGAGCCGCAGCAGTGTCGTTTTGCCGCAGCCGCTCGGACCGAGCAAAGCGACAAACTCGCCCTGGCCGATCTGCAAATCGAGATGGTGGAGCGCCGTGACATTCCCGAATTTTTTCGATACCCCTATTACCCGCGCACTGTTCATTGTTCGATCCTCCGTTGCCAGTATCGTTTCCACAGACTGCCCGCCGCGAGCACCAGCAGGATGGCTCCTACGATCAAGGTCGAGAGGGCCGTGCTGTACGTTGTCGATCCCGCCTGCTCAAAGCTGAAAATGACGACACCGATCGTTTCCGAGCCGGATGACCACAAGAGCGACGAAATCGTCAGCTCTGTAAAAGCGGTGAGAAAGACCAGAAACAAACCTGTTGCCATGCCCGGCGCGTAGAGCGGGAGCAAAATGCGCCGCCATCTCGTCCAGAAGCGCCCGCCGTTGATCCGTGCCGCTTCCTCCACTTCTTTGCCCACTTGCATGATCGAAACCGTACTGCTTTTGACTTGCAAAATGAGAAAGCGCGTCACGTAAGCGATCATAATCAGCCAAACCGTTCCGTATATGCCTGGCTGCCAACCGGGAATCGGTTCAATCCAGGTCAAAATCATCGCCAGTCCGAGCACCATGCCCGGAAGCGCATACGGCAGCGCTACAGCCCCTTCCATCGCTTTGCCAAGCGCAGACGGCTTATGAATGCGCCAGTAGGCGAACAGTGTGCCCGCGACGACGCACAAGACACCCGTCATGCTGGCAAGCATCAAGCTGTTGCCGATGGCTCCCTTCGTACCTGCGTGGTCGAACATTACGAAGGCAAAATGCTTCCACGTCAAATTTTCCGGGACAAACGGCAAGCCGTACGCTTTGACAAAAGCGGTTGCGGCCATCGACAAAAGCGGAAGCAGGCTCGTCACAAGCAAAAACCCGCCCACCAAAACCTCCGCCGTCAAACGGTGCTTGCCCAAAGACCGCCGGATGGACTTGTCCTCGGCACTGGTCTGGTCTACCCGGCTTTTCCGCAGCAAAACCCACTGCATCCCTGTCCCTGCCAGCGCAATGACGCCGAGCAAAACAGACAGGACAGCCGCCCTGGCAAAAGCGCTCGGCCCAAATCCGATCACTTCCTCGTAGATCAGTGTACTGAGTACAGAGATATTTTCCGGGATACCCAAAAATGCCGGAATCCCGAAGTTGTCCAGCCCGGAGATAAACGCCAGCAGTCCGCCTCCCGCAATGCCTGGCAAGGCGAGCGGAAGCGTCACTTTGGCAAACACAGCCCGCGCGCTTGCTCCCGAGGAATGCGCCGCCCACTCCAGCTCTTTCGGAATCCGGTACAGCACAGACAGCGTCAACATGTACACCAGCGGATAATGAGTCAGCCCCATCACGACGATGATCCCATCCAGCCCGTACACGTTCCACAGCTCGACCGGACTGCCCATCACCCAGCTCGCAGCCCTGTTCAGCACACCCTGCGGCCCTGCCAGCTGCGTCCAGGCCAGCGTCATTACATAGGACGGGATGAGCAGTGGCAAAAGGGCAAACGCGTGAATCGCACCTTTCCAGCGTATATCGGTATACGCGCACAGCCAGGCAAGCGCCACGCCGACGACTACCGAGATGACGGTGGAAATACCTGCTGCCAGCACAGTATGACCGACTGCATCCCACGTCCGGGCATTGACCAGCACCTCCTGAAAGTAGTGCAAGCCAAGCCCTGCTTCTGTCTGGATACTAAGCACAATCAGCTTCCACAACGGATAGACAAAAAAGAAGGCGACCGGCACCAGCACGAACCAGGTAGCCGCCTTATCCATGGACAGGGAGGCGGCGAACTTGCGCCGCTCCCCCATCTGTCTCTCGCTCACTACCGTCTGCCAGTTACTTGCCACCCATCATCTCTCCAAATTTCTTTTTGTCCGCTTCCCTGGAAGCTTCCAGTTCGTCAATATTGGCGGAAAGCGCCTTGATTTGATCTTGTGCGTACAGTCCTTCCGGTGCTGCTACTCCTTTGCGGATCGGTGTATAGCCCAGGCCGCTGGCGAGCTTTTGCCCTTCTTCGGAGAGGACGAAATCGACAAACGCTTTGGCAGCCTCCTGGTTTTTGGTCGCTTTCATGATGCCGATCGGCTCCGTGATGACAGGCACGCCTTCTTTTGGATACACGATCTCGACGGGCGAACCGTCTTTTTTGGCGCGGGCAACCAGATAGTCGACGACCATGCCGTAATCTTTTTCGCCGCCCGCTACACTTTTGAGAACGGCGCCATTTCCTTTAATGACGGTCATTTGATTCGTTTTCAGCCCGCTGATGTAATCCCAGCCCAAATCAGGCTGGCGCGTAAACACCCCGACATTGTAAGCCGCTGCGCCTGAGTAGAGCGGGCTTGGCATAATCGCTTTGTTCGCCGCTTCCGGACTCGTCAGCACTTTCCAGCTGTCCGGGAGAGCTTTTACCTTGCTGGTGTTGACCGCGAGCACAGTCGCCATGACTTTCGTTCCGGTGTACGCGCCGTCCGCGTCTTTCCACTCCGCCGGAATGTCCGCCGCTTCAGGCGAAGTGTACGGCATGAGCAAATCTTGTTTTTTCAGGCTGACAAAAGTCGGCGCATCCGCGACCAACAGCACGTCAGCTTTTACTTGGCCTGCCTGTGCTTCGGCCTGCAAGCGGCTGATGACTTCCTCCGTTCCCGAGCGGAACAGATCTACTTTCACGTCAGGATACTTCTTGGAAAAAGCGTCGATCAAAGCAGCTGCATCCGCATCCGGCTGGGACGTGTAAAAGCTCAAGGTTCCCGCTACTTTCGGGGCAGCAGGCTCCGTTGTGGCAGCCGGAGTCGACTGCGGCGCTGGCTGGGATGGGGTCGACGAAGAAGGCTGGGAACCGCAGGCAGCAAGTCCGAAGACCGATACGGCCGCGAACAAAGAAAGAGTCCATTTTTGCAACAGAACACGTTTCATTTTTTATTCCTCCTGATCATTAAGTAGGCTTATGAGTTAAGAGCTTTGCTTCGCACCTTGAAACCATTTTCCGATCTTCGTCTTCATGGCCGTGTTGGTCATGTTCAATTGCAGAGGCGTAATCGTGATGAACCCGTCGCGCAGCTTGTAGTAATCCGACTCCTCATCCTCAAAGTTCAGTTCGCTCAAATGATCGGACAGCCAGTAGCACAGGTAGCCCTGCGGGTCGCTCAGTCCGACGTACTGATAGCGCAGCACATCCATTGCCAATGGCGTCACCGCTACGCCTTTTACCATTTCTTTGGACAAGTACGGCAAGTTGATATTCAGTACCGCTTCCGGGCTGAGCTTGTGCCTGAACAGCGTTTCAAACACTTCGTAGGCCAACGGCTCCACGATCGAAAAGTTCGGGTTCGGCTTCAGCGTGGCGAGCGAGATCGCGACAGAAGGAATCTGGTACATCGCCCCCTCGATCGCAGCCGAGATCGTGCCCGAGTAAAACACGTCCCGCCCGAGATTCGGCCCGCGGTTGATCCCGGAAACAATCACGTCCGGCTTTTCTTTGAGAATCACCTCAATCGCCATTTTGACGCAGTCGGCGGGAGTGCCGTTGACAGCCCACGCTTCCAATGAAGTATCGAAAAAGTTTACTTTGTTTGCTTTTACAGGTGATTTCAGTGTGATCGCATGGCTGATCGCACTTCGTTCCTGATCCGGGCAGACAATGGATACATTGCCGAACGGCTGCAGGGCTTGCGCCAGACACAGCACGCCGCTGGAGAAAATTCCATCATCATTCACTACGAGAATGTTCAAAATAATACAAACCTCCTATCCAAATGAGACACTGTGGCCTTGTTGCAAAAAGAGCAGGTTTTGCTTGAGTTGGGACAAATTCCGCGCATCGTCGAAGCCTTCTACAACCAGCGGCTTCTCTTCCGCAAGCAAGAGCGGCCAAATCGTCGGCAGGTCAATTTCCCCTGTTCCGAGTGGCACATGCAGCTTGGTTGCTGTCGCATCGCTCACATGGATTTTGTCGACTCCCTCCAGTTCTCCGAGAAACTGCGGCAGAGAACAGGTCAGGGGCACATGGGCGATATCCAAGGTCGCTGCCGTCGGATAGTTCAGCGCTGCACGCAGCCTGTTCAAATCCCCCGGCGTCACGATCAGTTCTTTTGGCAACGGCTCGATATGCTCGATGGACAGCACCCTTCCCAGACGCACAGCCTCTTGCGCCAGCTCGTTCAGGCTCTCGATGAGCACCGCTTCGTGCCATTCCCGGTTTTTGTGGGTCAAAGTCACTCGTCCCGGATGGATCGTCACGCTTTTCGCTCCGATCTCCCCCGCGAGAGCCAACGACCGCTTGATTTCCTCCACCGATTGTTTGCGAATGCCGCTATTCAGCGAGCACAAGTTCAAGTCCCAGCTAGCCGCATGCAAAGTCAGCTTCATGCCGACGCGTTTGGCGGCCTGCTGAATTTCCCGCGGGTTGCTTTTGTGGAACCAGACGTGCTCGGCCCAGACCTCCATCCCGGCAAATCCGTACTGCCTGGCAATCAAAATCGCCGCTTCTACCGGGTAGGACCACATCAATGTCGATGAAACATACAGCATGTCCACCACTCCTTTACCTCTGCCGGGATCGGCACACTGCCAACCGGGTAAGGGTTGCGCGAGCCGTGCCCGTGAAAGTCGCTGCCTCCCGAGCGGATCAGGTGATTCACCTTAGCTTGCCGCTCCCAAAATGCCATCTGTTGCGCGGAATGCTTCGAATAGTACACCTCGATGCCATCGATGCCGTAGGCAAGCAACGCATCCAGCTTCACTTCAAACGAGTAAATACCCGGATGGGCCAAAATCGCAATGCCGCCTACTTCATGAGTAAGCTCAATCGCTTCGCGTGCCGAGAAGGAAGGACGGGGCACATAGGCCGGGCAGCCTTTTCGCAAATACGTCTCGAACGCCGCTTGCGGAGTGGAGCAAAAGCCGCGTGCTGCCAAAACTTCTGCCACATCTGTGCGCACCAGCACGTCGCCTTTTGCCCGGGCTGTGCATTCTTCCATGGTGATCGCCATACCTAAACGATTGCAGCGTTCGACGATTTCGGCGATCCACTCGATCCGCTCCCGTTGGCGCCTGTCCATGACGTGCAGGAGCCGGGCATCCGATATATCGAGGCCGTAACCCAAAATATGCAACTCGTCTTCTGGGCCGTCCGTGTTCCATTCGATTCCCGGTATGAGCTTCAGACCGAGACGTTCGGCCTCATCGCGAGCCAGCAGATATCCATCGACGGTATCATGGTCTGTAATGGCTAGGTGAGTCACTCCCCGCTCGCTTGCCTCGGCAAGCAGCTCTGCGGGAGTGAGCTTCCCGTCAGAAGCGGTGGTGTGCATATGCAAGTCCATCATCTGACCACTCCTCCTGTTCTTTTCCGACTTGTTTGATTTCGTTTGATTTCATTGTAGCTGTCGTTTTTGAAGGGCGTATAAAGCAGGCGACAAGGTTTGATAAAGGCCAGACGCCTGTCCATGCGCCTTTTCGGTCGATCCCCTGCCGGATTGTTGAGGAGGTGTTAACGATTTACAAAGTCTTTACAAAAGCGAAAAGTTCGTGGGCAAACGGCGCTGGTGGAGAGGAAAACGAAAAACCCCCACCCGAACTAATGTTCAGGCAGGGGCTTTGTGTTCAAAGAGACAGTCGCTATTTAAACGACATCGTATCCTTGTTCTTCGATTGCTTCCTTGATGGCATCCAGCGTCAACGTGCTTTCGTTGAAGGAAACCTCTACTGTTTTGGCCGCCAGATTGACTTTGCCTTCTGCTCCCAGCTCTTTCAACGTTTTTTCCACGGTATTCACGCAATGGTTGCAAGACATGCCTTCTACATTCAATGTTACGTTTTTCATTCTCAATCTCTCCTTTGAGTGTATGTGTATAAATGATGCGGACAAAGCCGCTTGTTGCTGTTTGTAAACGACAGATGGCAGATGGCAGCTTACAGCTTCACTCGCTGCAAGCGCAGGGCGTTGAGCACGACGGAGACGGAGCTGAAAGCCATCGCGGCTCCGGCTAACCATGGAGCGAGGAAGCCCAAGGCTGCAAACGGAATGCCCAGCGTGTTGTAGGCAAAAGCCCAGAACAGGTTTTGCTTGATGTTGCGAATGGTTCGCTTGCTCATTTCGATGGCGTCAGCGACACTGGTCAGCTCGCCGCGCATCAAGGTAATGTCGGCCGCTTCCATCGCCACATCTGTTCCCGTGCCGATCGCCATGCCGATATCAGCGGTAGCCAGTGCCGGAGCATCGTTGATTCCGTCGCCGACCATAGCCACTTTCTTGCCCTCTGCCTGAAGCTTTTTCACCTCGGCAGCCTTGCCTTCGGGCAGGACTTCGGCGATGACGTGCTCAATTCCTGCCTCGCGAGCAATCGCTTCGGCGGTTTGACGGTTGTCGCCCGTCATCATGATGACCGTCAGCCCCATCGCTTTCAGGCGTTCGATTGCTTGCTTCGAAGTCGGCTTGATCGTATCCGCTACGGCAATCAACCCGGCAAGCTTGCCGTCGATGACCGCCAGCATCGCCGTTTTACCCGCTTGTTCCAGCGAAAGCATCGTGTCTGAAACAGCCTGATACGATATGTGGTGCTGTTCGAGCAGACGGCGGGTCCCGACCAGCACTTCTCTGCTGTCGACGGTTGCCCGAATCCCGAAGCCGGGAATCGCTTCAAACACGCTGGTTTGCCCAAGCGCTATGCCTTTTTCCGCGATCCCGCGAACGATCGCCTGGGCAAGTGGATGCTCGGAGTTTTTCTCGGCCGCGCCTACCAGCGCAAGCAGTTCTGGCTCGGCAAAATCAAGCGAAATCACGTCTGTCAGCTCTGGCTCTCCTTTGGTTACGGTTCCTGTCTTGTCGAGGACAATCGTATCCAAATGGTGCGCCGTCTCCAGATGCTCTCCCCCTTTGAACAAAATGCCCAGTTCAGCTGCGCGGCCAGAGCCAGCCATAATCGAGGTTGGAGTCGCCAGACCAAGTGCGCACGGGCAAGCGATTACCAGCACGGCGATAGCCTTTTCCAGCGCCTCGGCAAAGTTGCCGGGAATGACGGCGAAATACCAGATGAGAAAAGTCACCACCGCAATTCCGACGACAATCGGAACGAAAATCCCGGAAATGCTGTCTGCGAGTCGTTGAATCGGTGCTTTTGTCCCTTGCGCTTCCTCCACGACTTTGATGATTTGCGCCAGCGCCGTTTCCTTCCCGACTTTGGTCGCTTTTACCTTCAGAAAACCGTTTTTGTTCAAGGTGGCTCCGATGACGGCATCTCCAGCCGCTTTATCTACCGGGATGCTTTCCCCCGTCAGCATGGATTCGTCGACCGCAGACTGCCCCTCCAGCACGATGCCATCCACTGGCACCTTGTCGCCTGGCTTCACGTTCACGATATCTCCAGGCCGCACTTCTTCAACAGGGATCGTGATTTCCACACCGTCGCGGACGACTACGGCTGTTTTCGCTTGCAAGCCCATCAGCTTGCGGATTGCTTCCGAAGAGCGTCCCTTCGCCTTGGCTTCAAACAGTTTGCCCAGCAAAATCAAGGTAATCAGCACAGCGCTCGTTTCAAAGTAAAGCTCCAGCATGTGGGCGTGTGACCCGATGGACGAGATCGCCACGTACAGACTGTAAAAATAGGCAGCCGAGGTGCCGAGCGCGACCAGCACATCCATGTTCGCGCTCTTGTTGCGAAGCGCTTTGTAGGCCCCTGCGTAAAACTGCGCCCCGATGATGAACTGCACAGGAGTCGCCAAGGCCAGTTGTACCCACGGGTTCATCAGGAAGTCCGGCAACCAGATGAACGAAGTGAAGGAAAAGTGGCTGACCATCGACCAGAGCAGCGGCAGCGACAGCACGAGGGAAATCCAGAACTTTTGCGTTTGCCGCTTGATCTCGGCCATGCGGCGGTCAACCTGCTCCTCTTCTTTGCCCTCTTCCTTGCGCGTTGCCTGGTATCCCAGCTTTTCTACCTGCCGCACAAGATCAGACACGCCCACCTGAGCAGAATCGTATTCGACCGTAGCTGTTTCCATCGCCAGGTTCACGTTTGCCTTCAACACGCCAGGCATTTTGTTCAGACCCTTTTCGATTCGGGTTGAACACGCCGCACAAGTCATGCCTGTAATATTCAGCTCGACTTTGTCGGCGACGACGCCGTAGCCAAGCGCCTCGATCTTCGAGCGTATATCGTCGAGACTCGTTTTGGCCGGATCGAAGACGACTGTCGATTTTTCCAAAGCCAAATTCACATTGGCTGTTTCTACACCATCCAGCTTCTTCAAGCCTTTTTCAATGCGCAGCGCGCAGGCTGCACATGTCATCCCTGAAATCGGAACTGTAGCTTCTGCCGTTTTGGCACTCATACCAATTCCCCCAAATACCCTTAGAGGGTATATTTCATTGTATAGTTCCCCTTACGTTCATTTCTTATCACACTCTCAATATACAATACCCCCACAGGGTATATCAAGTGATTTTTTAAAATTTTTTCTCCTCTGCTTCTTTGGCTTTTCTCGACGCACAAAAAAAGCCCCCGATTTTCTTCATCGGGAGCCTGGAATGACTGCTTATTTACCTTCGTTCACTGCATTTTGGTAAGCAACAGCTACTTTTGCCGCTACTTCCGCATTGTGTCTTACGAGAGCGATATTCGTTTGCAAGCTTTTGCCTGCTGTCAGTTGTTTCACTTTGTCGAGCAGGAAAGGTGTTACTTTTTTGCCTGCGATGTTGTTTTCCTTCGCTTCTTTGAGCGCCTGCAAAATTACGCCTTCGATTTGCTTGTGGTCAAGCGCGTCTGCTTCCGGTACCGGGTTGGCGATGATCAAGCCGCCAGTCAGACCGAGCTTCCATTTGGTGTTCATCAAAGTGCCGACTTCTTCTGGCGTATCCAGACGGAAGTCTACGCCAAATCCGCTTTCGCGAGCGAAGAAGGACGGGAACTCGGCAGTGCGGTAGCCGACCACCGGCACGCCTTGCGTCTCCAAGTATTCCAGCGTGCGTCCGATATCCAGGATCGATTTTGCGCCAGCGCATACAACCGCAACGCTTGTTTGCGCCAGCTCAGTCAAGTCAGCAGATACGTCCCACGTGATTTCGCCATCGCGGTGTACCCCGCCGATACCGCCAGTCGCAAACATGCGGATGCCAGCCAGATCGGCTGCGATCATGGTTGCCGCTACTGTCGTCGCACCGATTTTGCCGCTTGCGAGGATGTAAGGGAAGTCGCGGCGGCTCACTTTTTCCACCGATTTGTTGGTCGCGAACTCTTCCAGCTCGCTCTCGGTCAAACCGATTTTGATTTTGCCGTCCATGATTCCGATTGTCGCTGGCACTGCGCCATTGTCGCGGATGATTTGCTCTACTTCTTTTGCCATTTCGATGTTTTGCGGGTATGGCATCCCGTGGGAGATAATCGTAGTCTCCAGGGCAACTACTGGCAGGTTGTTCTCCAGCGCGTGGCGTACTTCCTCAGTAAAGGTCAGGTATTGTTTCATCTTTTATCGCTCCTTTTCGTATTGTCCAACGGTCAATTGCAGTTGTTCCGCTTTGAGCAAGGGAGAAACGGACTGCTCTGTCTGCAAAGTCAGAGCAGATGCTGCCAAACCGAGACGGCAAGCAGCCTGGAACGACTCCCCGTTCACGATGCCGTACAACAGGCCGGACGCAAACGCATCGCCTGCCCCTGTTACATCAACTACCTCAGTCGGATACGGCGCCATCTGCTCCGATACGTCCTCCGACTGATAAAAAATTCCTGCTTCGCCCATGGTGACGATGACGTGCTTGACGCCTCTCTCCCTGATTTTCTTGCACGCTTCGGCGCAATCCTCGATAGAGTTGATCGTCATGCCGGAAAGCAGCTCCGCTTCCTCCCGATTGGGCAGGATCGCTTCGACTCCGTCCAATTGCTGTGGGAGCTTTTTCGCTTTTGCAGAAGAGACCGGGTCAACAAAGAGTCGGATGTTTTCCTCCCGGCAACGGCTAATGATGTAGGCCAAGCAATCCTCCGGTATGTTCGTATCGATAAAAATCGCGTGGGCTGCTGCAATGTGCGACCATTTCTCGGCAAACATCTCCGGTGTGAGCGCGTCGTAAATATCCATGTTCGCCAAAGAAACGACCATTTCCCCATCGATATCGAGCAATGCGGTATACGTGCCTGTGCGCTGCGTAGGCAAGCGCCACACCTGGCTGATATCTACTCCGTGCTTTTTCGTCTCCTGCACGATCCACTCGCCTTCCTTATCTTCACCGATGCTGGTGAACAAGGATGTATTGCATCCCAGTCGTCCAAGATTCTCCGCGATATTGCGGGCAACCCCGCCACACGATTCCATGATCGTAACCGGATTGGAGGAATGCAGACGCACGGCTTGCTTTCCACGCGCTTTTCGGTCGAGGTTCGCTCCACCGATGCAAGCGATCATGCCTTCGTCCCGCAATACGTACGCTCTGCCTTTAATCTCGCCGCGCTTGGTCAACTGAGCGATATACCCCGCTACAGCCGACCGCGAAATCCCGATCAAGTCAGCCAGCTCTTGCTGGGAAATGAACGGATTTTGCCGGATGTGATGAAGGATCAACATATCTTTCTCCACGGTCATCCTCCTTTCTTCTGATTAGCATTCACAGCTTCGTTTACAAACAAAAGTCTATCACAAAAACATTTGTTTTGCAAAGGATGATTTTATCCCCCTCTATTTGACAAACGGATGCGACTTCATGTAAAGTTATCTTAAATTCAAGATATCGAAAATTCGTTGGAAAGGAGGGTTTTTCATGGATCGCAATGATTCCCTCGATCTTTTTGTCGTATTATCGAGATCATATAACTGGGTCACTGCCCACTCCAATCGGCACATCCGCCTGCACGGGCTGAATCCTACCGAGTTTGGCGTCCTGGAAGTTCTCTATCATAAGGGTCCGCAGCCATTGCAGCAAATTGGCGAAAAGATCCTGATCTCCAGTGGAAATATCACCTACGTTGTGGACAAGCTAGAAAAGAAGCAACTGTTGATTCGCAAACCCTGTTCGGCCGACCGCCGGGTCATTTACGCCGAGCTGACGGAAAAAGGCCATGCGTTTCTGGCAGACATTTTTCCTTCTCATCAAGAGGCGATTGAAAAAGCGGTCGCGGGACTTACCCCCGAAGAACAACAGCAAGCGATTGCTTTGTTAAAAAAGTTGGGACGTGCTGCTCAGGAGAATTATTAGACTGGGCAGCACCCACCGAGGGTAAAAAAGGTGTTGACAAAACCTTCAACACGTAATAATCTTAAAATCAAGATTTACACATTAAAAGTTATCTGCTTACAAAAAGAAAGGGGAATATTTTTCTCATGAGCAAAGTACTTTTCATTAAAGCAAATGATCGCCCAGTTGAGCAGGCAGTAAGCGTAAAGCTGTACGAGGCTTTCGTAAAATCTTATAAAGAAACGCATCCAAACGACGAGATCGCCGAGCTGGACCTGTTCGCAGAAAACCTTCCTTACTACGGAAACGACCTGCTCACTGCCATGTTCAAAGCTGGACGCGGCATGGAGCTGACTGCTGAAGAACAAAAAGGCGCTGAACTGGTGAGCAAATATTTGAACCAATTCACTGATGCAGAAAAAGTAGTTATCGCATTCCCTATGTGGAACTTCACCGTTCCTGCTGTTCTGCACACCTACGTTGATTACCTGTCGCAAGCAGGCAAAACGTTCAAATATACAGCGGAAGGCCCTGTTGGACTGATGGGCGACAAAAAAGTAGCTCTCCTGAGCGCACGCGGCGGCGTATACTCCGAAGGCCCAATGGCTGAAATCGAACTGGCTAACCGCTACGTTCGCACGGTGCTTGGCTTCTGGGGCATCAGCAATGTGACAGAAGTGATCGTAGAAGGTCACAACCAATTCCCGGACAAAGCAGAAGCAATCGTAGCAGCAGGCATCGAAAAAGCAGCAAAACTGGCGGAATCCTTCTAAGGCCCGCCAGCCTTTCTTGTCCTAATATCTCAAATTTGAAATACTATAATTTAAAATAATTAAGGAGAGATGAAAAATGATGGATCTTGGATTGTTGATTATTCGCTTGGTGATTGGGTTGTCGTTTGCAGGTCACGGTGCGCAAAAGCTGTTTGGCTGGTTCGGTGGCTACGGTTTGAAAGGCACAGGCGGCTGGCTGGAGTCCATCGGGGTCAAACCTGGCGTTGCCATGGCCCTGCTTGCCGGATTGGCTGAACTGGTCGGCGGCTTGCTGTTTGCAGCAGGTGTCGGTACATGGGTCGGCGCTCTCCTCATTGTCTTCACAATGTTGGTTGCGATTGTGAAGGTTCACGGTCAAAATGGATATTGGGTAACGCAAAACGGCTACGAGTACAACCTGACTTTGATCGCTGTCGCTATCGGTGTCGCTTTGATCGGTCCAGGAGCATACGTTTTGTTTTAAGCAACACTTGCTAAGCCCGTAAGCCAGCATTCCACCAAGGGAGGACACAGCAGATGGAAATCCGCGTCTATACACAGAATGAACAAGCAAAAGGACACTTTGGCGACGGTGAAATCGTAGAAAACAAACCGATTGGCTTCCCCCACGAAGGTTCCGTCGTAAAACGGGTTGGCCCGCTATTTTACTGGGCATGGGCAAAATCACTGCAAACGTTTGAAATTCCTCTTCACCCGCATTCCGGCTTTGAAATTTTGTCCTATGTCTTGAAAGGCACAGTGGGTCATCGGGATACGCTGGGCAATTTGCAGCAAGTGACAACAGGCGGCGCTCAGATCATGCAAACAGGATCAGGAGCTTACCACGCCGAAGAATTGGGCAAAGATACGGAAATGTTCCAAATCTGGTTTGAGCCGCACCTGGCAAAAACCACAAAGACTCCGCCGACTTACAACCAGTATGATCACGAAGAGTTTCCAAGCGAAACGACGGATGGCGTATCGGTGAAAAGCATCATTGGTTCTCAAGCTCCCATTTCGCTCGTGACCGACTCTTCAATGAAAGACATTGCCATTCCGGCAGGCAAAGCTTTTTCGCTGGAGCTTCCGGCTGGCTACGCTCACGCTGTCGTCGTCGTGGAAGGCAGCGGGAACATTTTGGGCAGTGAACAGTCAGCAACTGCGAATACAGGCGACTTTGTCGTCGTTTCAACCGAAGCAGCGGAAACCATCACTTATCAGGCAAAAGACGATGCTCCCCTGCGCTTGGTGCTGATCCAGGTGCCGCTCGAAGTCGACTATCCGCTTTACCGCAAATAATTTCTTGTATCCAAACTGCAAACAAAAACCGCCCTTATGCATGAATATAGCCATAGCTTCACAAAGACCGTCACCTGCTCGTGGCGGTCTTTATTTTTTGTACATGAACGAAAGCGGCCCCGCCTGGCCTGGCTACAGCGGAGCCTTTTTTGCTGGGAAAACGCTCAAAAAATCTTCTCTTCCCCCAGCATCATTTTTTGTTCAAAAGGAGCCGTCAACACAATCAGCGTATAAGAGTAACCGAAATCTCCGGTGCGTTCCGAAAAAGCTACCAACTCCTCCGTAGAACGGGTGACGACCTTCAGCATGTAGTTGTACTCCCCGCTGATCCGGTACATGTCGGTCACTTCAGGCGCCTGCTTGCAAAAGTCGATAAAAGCGGCGCACTGCTTGGTGCGGAACATGACAAAAGCAGTCGTGTGCTTGCCCAGCTTCTCCTGCGAGATCGCCGCGTGATAGCCGGTGATCACGCCTTGTTCTTCCAGACGGCGCACCCTCTCCTTGACCGCTGGCTGCGTCATCCCGATGATTCGCCCCATCTCCGCCAACGGTATCCGCGAATTTTCATGCAACAGGCTAATGATTTTGTAATCGACCTGATCCACTTTTATCACCCTTTCGATTTCATAAGCGCTAACCTGCAAATAACTTGCTTCTATATAGAAATACAAGAGAAACACCTTGGTTCATGCATGTAAATTATAAAAATTGTTTCGTAAAATGTCACTACCGAGATGCTCACTGACCAGCGCGCGGTCAGGCGGCATGAAAAGCTTGTTTTTCCAAGGAGTGAAGCCGCTTTGTCCAGACGTACACTGATTTTGTTGCTGGCACTGGGAGAATTTATGGTGGGCACCGCCGAATCGATCGTAACAGGCATCATCGGCATGATCGCAAATGATACCCACGTCTCCGTCTCCCTGGCTGGCCAGCTTGTTACAGCCTTTTCCCTGGCTTTTGCTTTCGGTTCACCGATTTTGATTGCGCTCACGGCAAAAATGGAGCGCAAAAAGCTCATCCTCTGGGCGCTTTTTGTGTTCATCCTGACGAATTTGCTCGCTTTCGTCAGCCCTGGGTTCTCCCTGCTGTTGTTCTCGCGTATTTTGCTCGGGCTTTGCGGCGGCATTTACACGGTGGTTGCTCTCGCGCAAGCCGCCAATATGGCCTCCCCCGAGAAAAAGGGCAGCTCCATTGCCATCATTCTCATGGGCTTTAGCCTCTCGCTTGTGCTCGGCGTTCCGGCTGGCACGATGCTCGGCGAACTGTGGGGCTGGCGGTCTGTATTCGCCCTGATCGGCGTCCTGACCATCATTCCGTTCGCAGCCATTCTTGCCTTTTTGCCAAAAGAACAAGGCGAGGCAGCCATCCCCTTGCGCCAGCAGCTGGCAGCGTTACGCAACCGCCGCGTGATTCACGCCCTGCTCCTCTCTTTGTTCTTCGTCACAGGGTACTCGACGGTTTACACGTACATCACCCCGCTCTTGCAGAGCACGACCGCCATGTCTACCGCCTGGGTAAGCGCTACGCTGTTCATGGCTGGTCTCGCCAGTGTCGCGGGTTCGCGAATCGGCGGTGTCGCCACTGACAAATGGGGCGTCCGTCGCACCTTGTACATCAGCCTGGTAGTGCATGCGCTCGTCCTGTTGTTTTTGCCCTTGTCCACCATGCTGTTCGCAGGCGCGATTGTGGCAGTCATGTTCTGGGTGGCTGCGGTTCAGACGACTGTCCCTGCCCAGCAGTATTACCTGATTACTTTGTCTCCGCACTCGTCCCAAGTCGCGCTCAGCATCAACACCTCGGTTTTTCAACTGGGGCTGGCACTTGGCGCAGGGCTGGGCGGATTGATCGTCAACCATGCGGCGATTGTGCATGTGAGCTGGGTTGGCGGCTTGCTCGTGCTCGCAGGGCTGGGCTTTGCCGTCGCATCCTTTTCTCAGCCAAAAGAAAGCGGAACAGTAACAATCGCTTCCGCCAAAAGGTAAAGCAAGCACAGACACAAGCAAACCCGTCCAGGCATCGACGCCCGGGCGGGTTTGTTTTTTACCGCTGTTATTCTCCTACAACTCTTAAACTATACGAGAGCCGGCTCATGCGCAAGCATCGTGCCTTCCTGCGCGTACCGCACATGCCAGGAGAACGCTTTTTCCAATACGTGCGGAGTATGCCCGCCGCGTGTGAGCGCTTCTTCATAATACGCTCTCAATTGATCCCGATAGAGCGGATGGGCGCAGTTCTCGATGATTTTCAAGGCGCGCTCTCTTGGAGCCAGGCCGCGCAAATCAGCCAGTCCTTGTTCCGTGACGATAATATCGACATCGTGCTCGGTGTGATCCACATGAGACGCAAACGGAACGATGCTGGAAATTTTCCCGCCTTTGGCAATCGACTTGGTGACGAAAATGCCAAGACGAGAGTTGCGGGCGAAGTCGCCGGAGCCGCCGATGCCGTTCATCATTTTGCTGCCGGATACATTCGTGGAATTGACGTTGCCGTAAATATCCACCTCAATCGCCGTGTTGATCGCAATCAGTCCGAGACGGCGGATGATTTCCGGATGGTTAGTAATTTCCTGCGGACGCAGCAACAGCTTGTCGCGGTATTGGGCAAAATGACGCGTGACGTGCTCCATTTTTTCGGCAGTCAGCGTGATCGAACAGCCGGAAGCAAACGAGATTTTTCCCGCATCGATCAAGTCAAATACCGCATCCTGCAATACTTCCGAATAAACAGTCAGGTCGGTGAACTCCGAGTCCAAAAAGCCGTTGAACACCGCGTTGGCTACAGACCCGATGCCCGATTGCAGCGGCGCGAGATTTTTCGGCAAACGGGAAGCTTTCACTTCCTCGCGCAAAAACGCAATCAGATGGGCGGCGATCTGAGCTGTCTCCTCATCCGGCTCCACAATCGTCGATGGCGAGTCGAGCTGGTTCGTCAACACGATGCCTTTGATTTTATCCATATCGACCACAATTCCCGCTGTGCCGATTCGCTGATCGACTGCTGTAAGCGGGATCGGCTCGCGCTCTCCCTGTTTCCCTGGTGTGTAGATGTCGTGAATGCCTTCCAGTTCAGCAGACTGAGCCAGATTCAGCTCAACGATGACATGCTTCGCATAATCGACGAAGATGTTCGAATTGCCGACGGATGTGGCCGGAATGATCATACCATCCTCCGTAATTGCAACCGCTTCCACAATCGCGTAATCAATGGCGGCCATTGCTCCCTGACGAATCAGCTCTGCCGTGTGGGACAGATGCTGGTCGACAAACATCATGCTGCCGTCATTGATTTTTTTGCGCATCACGGGATCGGCCTGAAAAGGCAAGCGTTTGCTGACGATTCCCGCTTCCGCCATCACGGCATCCACATCGGAACCGAGCGATGCGCCTGTATATACGTTCACTCCAAAAGGTTTGTTTTCTCTTTTGACCAGCTCGGCCAATGCGAGCGGCACGACTTTGGCATCCCCTGCACGAGTGAAGCCACTTAACCCGATCGTCATGCCATCCTCGATCCAACTCGCTGCTTCCTCAGCTGTCACGATTTTATCTGCCATTCGTTTATCGCGTAAGCGCTCCCACATCATTGTGACCCCCTATGCCATCTTTTCTTGCTCCTACACTAGCACAAGGAATCTGAGCGGGCACTCAATTTTCAACAAAGCAGAATATTTGAGCAGATAATTAGAAAAAAAGACAGCGAACCATTCTCAGCGAAACGACGTTGTTCCTTGTTAAAAGCCGAGCAGTTGCCGGAACGCACTGGCATACGTCTGACTCACGGGCACTCTCGTCTTCTGCTTGTCCTTCATCTCCAGCAAAAACGTCGAGTGAAAATGCGGATGGATGAAGCCAATCGCCTCCATGTTCACAAAATACGAGCGATGGCAACGCACGAACCGCTCCGGCGGAAGCATGTATTCCAGCTCGGACATGCTGTACTTGTTCGCGTACGATCCAGTGGCCGCATGCAACAGCGTCTTGCCTTCATTCGAGCTGATATACACAATCTCATGCAACGGAATCGGCAGCCAGCCATCTTCCCCTTTTCCAATCAAAAACGACAGCCGCGGCTGCGGATTGGCAAGCGGAACGCTTTGCAAAGGGTAGATGGCGGTGATACAGCCCATGACCTCTCCACTTTTGAACAACGGAAGCGACAAACCGTAGTACGGCACTCCAAAAATCCGGCTTTCTACCTGATGCCCTACTTTGCCTCTTTCCATCAATGCCTTGTGAGTCGCTGAGCCAACCGGAACCTGATCGCCCGGTGCAATTTTCAAGTCTATGTTTGAGCTAGGCTGATAATACAAATATTGCGTTCCATCCGATATGGCAATGGACACTTCTTCTGGCACAGCTTGACCGATCATTTGCAGCATCTCTGGAACAAATGTGTTCTCCATGCTGAATCCCCCTGCTCCTCTTCTCGCTTTTTCCTTCTCCTTCTATTAAACCACACTTCCCGCCTGGCAGATCAATCCTTGTCTTTCCTTTGCAGACAAGGGAATCCATCCATCGCCGGACAGCCGTTGTGCTATCATTAGTAGCAACAGTTTTCCCAGAAAAGGCGGTGCACCATGGATCACACCATTGTCTTGATTGCAAAAGGAACCGATACGCTCGCTTTTTTGCTGAAAGAGCTGCGGGCGTACTTCGAACCGTATTGCAAGGTCATCGGTTATGCCAGCCACGAGCCAATCCCGGACCTCTCCGGGGTATCACACGTCTTCATCACGACAAGGGCACCCGAGTTGTATACGATCGCCCGTCAGGCTGTACCCGAGACGGTGCCGATTACCGTCCTCAACCGTTTCTTTGAATTGCGCAAAATCAAGGCGCTCATGCAAATTCCGCCCGGAACGACCGTACCTGTCATGAACAACTCGCCCGTCACCGCGCAAGAAGTCATTCAAAACTTGCGGGAAGCCAACATCGATCACTTGCACTACGTTCCGTTCCACCCCGGCTGTACGTTCGAAGAGGCGGAATTTCAGTATGCGATCATCATGAGCATTCCCGACGTTCCGCTGCCGCCTCATGTGGAAATCATCGACCTCGGCTTCCGCAAAATCAGCATCCACGATCTGATCGATACTGGGCGCAAGGTAGGGGTTCCGATTGAATGGGAGCGGCAATATCTCTCCGCTTTTATCGCCGAAATGTCCGAGTTGGCCAAAATGCTCGGAACTTCCTATGCGGAGGTGCAGAAGCTGAACAGTCAGCTGCAATCTACGTTTCAAGCTGTAAAAGACCCGGTCATCGCCTGCAATGAAGCTGGCTTGATCACGTTTATTAACGATGCGGCCGTCGAACTGTTCTGTCCACTCGAAACAGCGATCATCGGCAAACCGTATACCACGCTGAAAGAGTCAAGCCAGCTCGCCCCCTTTTTCAAGCAGGAGGGCCAGGAAGACACGCTCATTGCCATCGAGCAGAGACAATTCATTGTCCGCAGCCACAGCATTCGCAGAGGCCACGAGCAGCTTGGCTTCGTCTGCACGTTAAAAGACGTGACCGAGATTCAGCGCCTGCGCACGCAGCTCACTTTGCGCGGGCACACGGCTACTTATTCTTTTGCGGATATAAAAGGAGACAGCCAACCGCTGCTACACGCCATCGAGCTAAGCAAAAAAATGGCGAAAAACAACCAGACGATCTTGCTGACGGGGGAAAACGGCACGGGAAAAGAGTTGTTTGCCCACGCCATTCACCAGCATTCCTTGCAAAAAAACGGCCCTTTTGTCGCCATCAACTGCGCGTCGCTGCCGGAAAACTTGCTGGAAAGCGAGCTGTTCGGCTACGATGATGGAGCTTTTACGGGGGCGCGAAAAGGCGGCAAGCCAGGTCTGTTCGAACAGGCAGATGGCGGGACGATTTTCCTCGACGAGGTTGGCGATATCTCCCCAGCGATCCAGGTCAAGCTGCTTCGCGTCCTTCAGGAAAAGCAAGTGATTCGCGTCGGCGGCACAGGCATTTTGTCCGTAGACTGCCGGGTGATCGCGGCAACCAACCGCAATCTGGAGGATGCCGTCAAAGAAGGGGCGTTTCGCGAAGACTTGTTTTACCGCCTCGCCGTCTTGCCAATCGAGATTCCGGCGTTGCGGGAACGGATCAGTGACATCCCGCTGCTGATTGACGATCACCTCAAGCAGCAAGGCATTCGCAAAAGCTGGTCGCCGGAAGTGATGGAGCTTTTGCTTGCCCATGACTGGAGGGGAAATATTCGGGAGCTGAAAAACGTGGTGGACTACGCCATTACGGTAAGCGAGCATCCTGTCATTGGCGTATCCGATCTCCCCAAGCGGCTGACCGAGCGTATTTTTCAAAAGCAATCACTGGCTGCCGTCGTGCCGCTTGACGATGAACGAAATCTCGATATTTTAATCGCCCTGTATCAATATTACCTCTCCAACAAACCAGTAGGGCGCTACCAACTGGCGCATTCCCCCGCTCTGCAAGCGAACGGCTGGACGGAAAGCGCGCTGCGCAACCGCTTGAAACAGCTGGAGCAGCTAGGCTTGGTGCGCTCTGGAACAACACGTCAAGGAACCTTGATAACGCGAGACGGCATCGAGGTGCTGAGGAAGCATGGGAAAATCTAGGGAAAGATTTTTGAATATTAGGATGTATTAGGTCGAATAAATCCTAATAAACATTCCTAAAGAGTGCGTTTTCTATTGGAGGAGCACCTTCTTCGTCCGATGAAAACGCCTTTTTTCGTGAATTTTCGACACTTGGCATGCCACTTGCTTATAAAAAGCCAAAAAAAGCGAGGTGACCTCATGGCTACACAACATCCTTCTCCTCAAGCAACGCCAGCCAAGAAACGTTTTTCGGTCCCACACACTTATGCCATTCTCTTTATCATCATTATTTTGGCAGCGCTTGCTTCTTACGTGCTCCCTACTGGCGAGTTCGAACGCGTCAAGGACGCAGCCTCGGGTAAAACGATTGTCGTGAACGGCAGCTACCACCCTGTCGAAAGCAGTCCTGTCGGGTTTTTTGACATGTTCAAAGCGATTCCGGAGGGCATGCAAAAAGGCTCGCAAATCATCTTCTACATCTTCATCGTCAGCGGCGTTTTCGGAATCATCCGTCAAACGGGCGCGATTGAGGCGGGCATCAACAAAGGCGTCCGCTATCTGGAGGGCAGGGAAAAGCTCCTGATCCCCGCTTCCATGTTCCTCTTCTCCATCGGGGGCTTCACGATGGGGATGGCGGAAGAAAGCATCATTTTCGTCCCGATCGGGATTGCGCTCGCCCGGGCAATGGGCTTCGATGCGGTAACGGGTACGGCCATGATCACGATGGGCGCGGCTGCCGGGTTCATGGGCGGTATGCTCAACCCGTTCACGGTAGGGGTAGCACAATCTCTGGCGCAACTGCCGCTCTTCTCCGGCTTGACTTTCCGCGCCGTAGTTTACGTTTTCGTCCTCGGCTTTGCCATCTGGTACGTCATGCGCTATGCCTACCGTGTCAAAGCTGACCCGACCCAAAGCGTGATTTACTCGATCGAAAAACAGGAAAGCACCGATCAGGTCGCTGTCGAGATTCCAGACCTCAACGGACGCCACAAGCTTGTCTTTTTGGTGATGGTCTGTGGGCTGTCCTTCAACGTCTACGGCGTGTTCGAGTACGAATGGTTCCTGACTGAACTGACGGCTTCGTTTTTAATCATGGGTCTGGTTGCCGGGCTTGTCGGCGGCCTGAATGTAGACAAGCTGTTTGACTCCTTTGTCGCTGGCGCCAAAGCCGTTACCTTCGGCGCCCTGATCGTCGGCTTTGCCCGGGCGATCACCGTCGTGCTGGAAGAAGGAAAAATTATCGATACGATGATTTACGCCCTGACTTCCGCCATCGGCCATTTGCCGGATGCGATCAACGTACTGGCTATGTTCCTGATTCAAGCGGTGCTCAACCTGTTCATTTCGTCCGGAAGCGGCCAGGCTGCGACAACGATGCCGATCATGGTGCCGATTGCAGACCTGCTTGGCATTCAGCGCCAGATCGCCGTTCTTGCGTTCCAGTACGGTGATGCGGTGACCAACTCGATCATCCCGACTTCTTCGGCACTGATGGGCTACTTGGCTGTCGCAGGCATCCCGTACGAGAAATGGGTCAAATTCATCTGGAAGCTGCTGTTGGGCTGGGCACTCATCGCCGCCGTCGCTCTGATCGTTGCTGTCACCATCGGCGTTTCCTAGACACGATTTTTGCCAATTGACTGGCTGGGCCATGACGTGGCGCAGCCCCGGTCGTAAACCTATGGAGGAACCATGCGCACAACTATCGAACAATTGCAGCCCGCCATTTTTTCTCTGTATGAGCACTTGCACCAACATCCTGAGGTTAGCTGGCAGGAAGTCGAGACGACCGCTTATATCGCCCGCTTTTTGCAAGAGCACCATTGCCGGGTCACTACTTTTGACGATGTGACAGGCGTAGTAGCTGAGTGGGGAGACTTGACCCCCGGCGGATTGACGGTCGGCGTGCGGGCTGACATGGACGCTCTCTGGCAAGAAGTAAACGGCGTCTTCCAGGCCAACCACTCTTGCGGGCACGATGCCCACATGACGATGGTGCTGGGAGTGCTCATGGTCTTGCAGGCGCAAAATATTCAGCTTCCCGGACGTCTCAAGCTGATTTTCCAGCCGGCTGAGGAAAGCGGAAACGGCGCGCTGGCTATGGTCAAAAAGCAAGTTGTCGACGATATCGACTACTTGTACGGCGTCCACCTCCGGCCGATTCAGGAGATTGGGCAAGGTACGGCTGCCTCGGCGATTATGCACGGCGCGGCAGGCACCATTTTTGGACAAATCAAGGGAGACGATGCCCACGGAGCGCGTCCGCATCTCGGGGTCAATGCCATCGAGGTCGCAGCCGCCATCGTCGAGCAGCTCAAAGGCATTCATCTCGATCCGCTCATCCCGTATTCCGTGAAAATGACGCAGCTTTCTGCGGGCAGCAAGAGCAGCAATATCATTCCCGGCTCCGCCCAGTTCCATCTGGATTTGCGCGCGCAGACGAACCCTGTCATCGACGCGCTCTTTTCCCGAGTCGAACACATTTTGCAACATGTAGCCCGGCTTTATGAGGTAGACTTGTCTTATGACATCACCGAGCGGGTGTACGCGGCCGAAGTCCATGAGGAAGCTCGGCAAATCATGGCTGATGCGATTGTCCAGACGCTTGGCGCAGACAAGCTGGAAGCGCCGATCCAGACGCCGGGCGCGGAAGACTTCCACTACTACACCAAAGAACGGCCTCATCTACGCGCAACCATGCTGGGGCTGGGCTGCGGCCTGGCACCCGGATTGCACCATCCGCAAATGACTTTTGCAAAAGAATCGCTGCTGGATGGCATCGAAATTTTGGCCCGAACGGTACTCACCACGTTTGAGCGGCACGCGGGCAAGTGATCTCGCCTGCAATCCGCCTTCGCTCATCCGAATACATGTCTGAGGAGAGATGGTCATGAAAATCGAACGCGTCGATCTGCAAAGAATCAAAATTCCCCTGACTGCCCCGTTTGTCACCAGCATGGGGCTGGAAACTCACAAGGAATGTATTCTCGTCCGCGCCTACAGCGGCAATCACGTAGGCTTTGGCGAGAGCGTCGCGATGGATGTCCCGGTTTACAACGAAGAAGATGTCGACACCGTCTGGTACATGCTTGAAAAGTACCTGATTCCCCAACTGTTTACCCGCGACATCGAGCATCCTGATCAAGTTTCGGAAATCTTCTCCTGGATGCGCCGCAACCAGATGGCCAAATCCGCTCTGGAAGGCGCTGTCTGGGACTTGTACGCCAAAATGAACGGGCTGTCCCTCTCCCAGGCGCTTGGCGGCACACGCACGACAATCGATGTCGGCGTCAGCATCGGAATCGAGCCAACCATCGAAAAATTGCTGGAACGAGTCGACGGCTTTATCCGCGACGGGTACAAAAAAATCAAGGTGAAAATCAAGCCGGGCTTTGACGTAGAGCCGATGCGCGCCATCCGTCACACCTTTGGCCCTGACGTCCCGCTGATGGCTGATGCCAACTCGGCTTACACGCTCGCAGACATCGACATGCTGAAACAGCTCGACGAGTTTGGCCTGATCATGATTGAGCAGCCTTTGGGACACGACGACATCATCGACCATGCGACATTGCAACGCGAGCTGAAAACGCCTATTTGCCTCGACGAGTCGATCCACACCGTCGAGGATGCCCGCAAAGCGATTGAACTCGGCAGCTGCCGCATCATCAACATCAAGATCGGACGCGTCGGCGGCCTGACAGATGCGAAGAAGCTCCATGACTTGTGTGCGGCAAAAAGCGTTCCGGTCTGGTGCGGCGGCATGCAGGAAGTCGGGATTGGCCGCGCCCACAACATCGCCATCGCTTCGCTGTCCAACTTCACCATCCCGGGCGACACGTCGCCATCTCACCGCTACTTTACAGAGGATGTCGTTACGCCGATGATCGATTTCGTTTCGCCGGGCGTTCTCTCCGTCCCTACCGGAGCAGGCATAGGTTTCACGATTAATGAAGCCGCCATTCTCCGGTCGCTGGTGGAGCATAAGAGCTACTACGCGAATCAAGAATCCACGACGACCGTCATTCCGGGCTGGTAATTCATTGATGAAAATGAAAACAGGGACGCCACAGCGGCTTCCCTGTTTTTTCGTTATCGAGCGCTTTTAGTCCATAATCGTCAACAGCTTGCACAGGTTGCGCTCGGCGCCTGCCCTGTCTTCTGCCGGCAATTTTTTCAGCAAGTCCAGCGCAGCGTACGGCAGCTTTAGCGCGTGAGGGTCGCTATACGTCTTCTCCCAATACGCCGGCGCGAAAATCTCGGCAAAAGCTGGCTCTTTTACTTCATCCTCCAGCACAAACTCCGGTCGCTGACGGTCGAGATAGGTTTGAATCCGATGATTGGCGATTCCCGCCTTGACCATCTCTCCGTAGCCGAAACGCTCCAACTCAGTCAAAGCCTGGGCATGCGTCACGCTGTGGATGACCTCGCCTGCAAAGTGATAGCGCTGCCCATCAATCACCCGCCCGGGGATGACTGTATGTAGCTCGTCAAACGTCCTGACCGCCATCTCGTCGGTCGTGTCGTATGGCGCCACTTCCGATGCCACGTCCTCCGTCCTGATCGCAAAATAGTTGGCGATGCCCCAATAGCGGGTTGGTCTGTCTTCTTTTGTCCTTTTCAGCAATTCAACCAGCCCGCTGACAATGCTCGGACGGATCAGATCGGGACGTTCCTTGAGCGCTTTCAATGCCAGCACGCCCAATGCCAAACCATGTCCGGAGGTGCGCAGCTGCTGCGTATTTTGCTTGAGTCTGTAAATGACGCTGTCCAGCAAGGCGGGATCAGCTTCTTCTTCCTGGTCCAACGGGGCGAACCATTCCGGCTTCAATTTCCGGAAAGCTTCACAGGTTCGCTCAATCCCCTCTATTACATGGCGAGGCAAATCATGCTCCTGATTCATGTAGTAGCCTGCCAGCAATGCCGCACCGTAATGACCCTCGAACCATCCTTCTTGCGCCGCGCGCGCCATTCCCACCAAGCCGAGCTCCAAATACGAATCGAGTAACCGCATGTAACATCCTCCTTTTACCAATTGGATCTTGCATTTATAATATAACATATATTTTAGTTTGTTAAGTATGAAAATAAAAATGACTCCATCTCGCGGAGTCATTTGCTTCTCATCATTATTGTTCATCCAGACGGAAATCGACTTCGTCAGTCGCTGGACGGTAGTCCACGATCAGTCCTTTTCCGTTCATATACCACAACTCGTCTTGTTCCATATAAAAAGTAATGCCATCTATTACGGTAGACAGTCCGATTTCGTTCGGCAGTTCTTTGGCGATCCCCATGGAAAAGGAATCCTGAACCGTGCTTACCCCTCCATATCGGACAAAAAAGCGAATGCTGTCGCCCTCTTGGCAGCCCCACTCTTCTTTAAACCACGCTACAGCTGCTTCCGTTACCGTCATCTTCATCAAACGCCACTCCTCTCTTCCCTTGTAGTTTACCTTACTTTCTAAATATGTAAAGCAAAAAAGTATACTATCAACACTTATCCATGTCTGCAAAAGAAAAACCGATTCCCTTGAAGTGGAAATCGGTTCTGCCTCTGTTCCTCTGCTTACTTTACTGGCAGTGTAACCAAAAAGCTGGTTCCTATGCCTTCCTCGCTGCTCACGTGAATTTTGCCATGGTGGGCGTCCACAATCCATTTGGCGATGGACAGGCCCAATCCCGTGCCTTCTGTGGAGCGGGAGCGCATTTTGTCCACGCGGAAAAAACGGTCGAACAAATACGGGATGTTTTCTTTGGAAATGCCGATACCGCTGTCTTTTACCAGGATGGCGACGCGGTTCCCGTCTTTTTTGCAAGAAACGTAAATGCTGCCGCCTTTGTTTGTGTACTTGAGAGCGTTGTCCAGCAAAATGACCAGCAACTGATGCAGACGCTCTTCATCTCCGGCAATTTCCAGCGGCCCTTCGATGTTCGTCTCCAGGCTGATTTCTTTTACGATCGCAAGCTGGGTAAACACCTGTGTGCATTTTTGCACGACCTCGTCCAGACGGATGCGTTTGCTCATGATTTGCAGCTCGTTGGAATCGCTGCGAGCTAAGGTCAGCAAATCAGCCACCAGCTTGCTCAGCCGCTTCGCCTCCTGCATGCCAATCATGATTTTCTCGCTTTCCTGCTCTATCGTATGGTCGGGGTGGCGAAACAGGCGCTCCAGATTGACCATGATCGCGGTCAACGGAGTGCGCAGCTCATGCGAGGCATCGGCGATGAACTGCTGCTGCTTTTCCCACGAAACCTGGATCGGAATAAGCGCGCGCCTTGCCAAAAACCAGCCCGCCACGATGGCAATGACGACGCTGACAGCACCACCGATCACGACGACGTACAACAAGCTGCTCAGCATGTTTTGCTCAGGTGCGAGATTGTAGATCAATTGAAACTGATAGGCGATTTGCACTCGATCGCCCACGACGACTTTTTTGGGCACAGTTACTGTCTGTACCCGATACATCTGGCCTCTGATGGATACCGTCTCAGTCCCGTCTGGTTTGTCGATGTGCAGAAACTCGGGGAAATCCTCCGGCTCCAGCCGATCTCCAAAGGCTGTTCCCATCACTTGACCAAAACTGTCCCAGACGAGCAACGTGTACCTGCGCTCCAGGTCGATATACTTTTTTCGCTCCATCCGGTTGTACGGAAAAGATTCATCGTCCATTCGCTGCAA
>NZ_CP064090.1:512500-610000 GCF_022701015.1 Brevibacillus parabrevis
AATCGACATCCCGCCAGAAGCGGAACCGGTCACGCCTGCCAACACGTTTACGGCTACGGCTTCGGACACCAGCGGATGATCGCTTGCCCCCAAAATCCAGCCTTGGATCAGCTTGAAGCCAGGCAATGTTTTGACGACGTTACCAAAACCTACTTCGGACGCGGTATTGAAAATCGCCAGCAAAGCTCCCATCGCAGCAGCAGTCAGTCCGCTCGCCAGCTTGTTTTTCACCTGCTTGACGTTGATGAGCAGCGCTGCGAGAATCCCCAGGCTAAGGGAAATGATCAACGCCCAGGACGACACGACGTTTTTCACTTTTTCGATTTTGAACGAGTCTTTGAGCATGGTGGCATCATACCAGCCCTCCACTGTCCAGATGCCCCGGCTGAACAAGTAATTGCCGACAAGGACAAGCGCCAATGGCAAAATCGCTACCCAGATGTTCATGTAGGACTCGGTTTTCAACAGCTCTGGTTCATTCGAATGCCCCTCGCCGTAACCTTCTCCGGCGGCTGCGGCTTGCTTGCGTCTCCGCTCCAGCCACGCCATCCCTCCGACGAATACGATAATCGCTCCGATAATGCCGACGACCGGAGCCGCATAAGCGTCTGTACCAAAATAAGTAGTAGGAATGATGTTCTGAATTTGCGGTGTACCCGGCAAAGCATCCATTGTGTACGTGAATGCACCGAGTGCAATCGTTCCCGGGATCAGACGTTTTGGGATGTTCGCTTCACGGAAAATCGCTGCGGCAAACGGGTAGACAGCAAAGGCAACGACGAACAGCGAAACCCCGCCATACGTCAAAATCGAACATGCCAGCACGACAGCCAAAATCGCACGGTTGGAGCCCAGCGCCTTCACGATCGTATGGGCGATCGACGAAGCTGCTCCACTCAACTCCATGACTTTTCCGAAAATGGCACCCAGCAGAAAAATAGGGAAAAATGATTTCACATAGTTTGCTGCATTGGTCATGAACGTTTCCGTATAGCTTGGCAGAAGCGCGATTCCCGACAAAACGACCGCGAGCAGCGTAAAGATCGGGGCAAAGACGATAACAGGGTAGCCCCGGTACGCAAAAAACATCAAAAGGCCGAGCGCGATCACGATAGACAACACTTCAATGATCATAGGATTCTCCTTTCAGATTGCCCTCCAGCTTGGAGGCGCAGTGTTTATAATCACCGCAAAAGAAACCGCTTACAACCGTTTCTGAATTGCATGGATCGTGCCAACTCTGTCACCTTTTCGACAAATCCAGCATTCGCGCCACTTTGTAGTCACCGGGCACCGACACCCGAATGATAGCGCTTGCAAAATTTTCCGGATTTCCGGAATTATGCGTCCGCTTTTTTGGAATCTAGCAAAAAACCAGCCAAAAACAGCTCCGGCAAAATGTCAAAACCTTCTGCCGTCGACACCTTTCTCCTTTTTTCTATTCCGGAAACGCGGAATCTGGCAAAAATAATAGCCGGGAACTCGGCCTTGTCGCCCTGTCCCGGCTTTCAGTACGCATCCATTATTTCCGTTGGGAATACTTCTCCCACTTTTCATAAAAGCTGGACTTGCTGATTTGCAGCAACTTGGCTGCCTCCAGCTTGTTTCCGCCCGTTTGCTGCATCGCAAGCGCAAGCGCCTCCTGCTCCGTCTGTTCCATGAGCTGCTTTAAAGGCATAAGCTCTCTGAACGGCGCATCCGCCACAGGAACAACTGCCGTCTCGTCCGATGCCGGCAGCCAAATGTGCTCTTTTTTCAGCACATCGTCCTCCATCAGATGCAATGCTCTCTCCAGCACATTCCGCAGCTCGCGTACGTTCCCCGGCCAAGCATAGCCCCGCAGCACATTCCAGACCTCTTCGTCGATCACTTTGACCGTGATGCCTGTAGACTCGCCCAGTTGCTTGAGCAGGTTGGATACCAGCTCCGGCAAATCTTCCAGCCGCTCTCTCAGCGGAGGGATCGACAAGGTGACTACGTTCAGACGGTAGTAAAGGTCGGCGCGGAACTTCCCTTCCTTGATGCTCTGCAACAGATCGAGGTTCGTGGAAGCAATCACCCGCACGTCGATTGGCGTCGTCCGGACAGCGCCAACCCGCTCCACTTCCTTTTCCTGCAAAACGCGCAAAAGCTTGGCCTGCAAAGGCAGCGGCATATCCCCGATCTCATCGAGCAGAATCGTCCCGTGATTGGCCAGCTCGAACTTGCCCTTTTTCCCGCGGCGAACCGCTCCGGTGAACGCTCCTTCTTCATAGCCAAACAGCTCCGATTCCAGCAAAGTATCCGGGATCGCCGCACAGTTCACGCGAATGAACGGCCCCATCTTCCGTTTGCTCTGCGCGTGAATCGCGTGGGCAAACAGCTCCTTGCCTGTCCCGCTCTCCCCGGTAATCAATACCGTCGAATCGCTGGTCGCCACCTTTTGGGCAAATTTTTTCAGTTCCTGCAGCTTTTGGCTGTATCCGACGATCTGGTCAAAATGATAGGTCGCCCCCATCCTGCGCCGCAGTTCTTTCTTATAGTAAGTCAGCTCGTCCTTCAGCTGATCGACCATCGCAGCCAGGGCAGTCAGCTCCTGCACATCCTGAAACAGCACCGTTCCGAGTACAGCGATCACGTTGCCCTCGTCCATGATCGGAATGCGGTGGGCGATCATCTTTTGTCCCTTGATTTGCTGGATATCCGCAATCTCCGCTACACCTGCCTGGCCGACAATGTGCATCCGCGTATTTTCGATCACATCTGTAACGGGTTTGCCGATGACATCCTGCACGTTCAAAAATTCCCGATAGCTCCGGTTCATCAAAAGGATTTTGCCGTCCCTGTCCGTCACGATCATCGGCTCATGGGCATTCTCGAAGACGACCTCAAGCAACTTGCTGATTTGTTGGAGATTCCAATCCAACTGGGGCTCCCCCTTTGTCTGGTAGATCGCTTGAATGACAGCTCCTCATGATTCCATGAGCGACGGAAGCTGCGCCTGCATTTGTTTTGCCAAACGCTTGGGAGCTGCACACAAGTAACCCTCCAGCAAATAGTCCGCAAGCAGGCTGTAATCCGCAACGTTTTGGGCGCGAATGGAAACCCAGCCGTGGTGACCGATATACGGCGTCTTGTAAAAGTGCTCCTGGGCGAGCAACAGCTCTTGTGTCGTCTTGAGCACTTTGAAGGAGAGGGCGGGGCCTTCTGCGCCCCCCTCTCCCATAATGACAAACGGCTTGTCGCTTACCCGAAACGACGTATGCCCGAAGCCATCGACCTTTTCCGTCACTTCAGGCCAGCGGATCGCAAGCTCCCTGACCGCCGCTTCCATTTCCAGCCCTTCCTTGGACGTAATCCGCTCATGCGTCATCTGATCGCAACCCCCATCCTCTATCACCAATTTTCCTTGCCGCTTTTCCGCCGTTACGGCTGTTTCCTCATGATCCAATCTGTTCTGCGCTTGGCATCGGCTTTCCTTCTTTTACGCGATACAGCGGCAGTATAAAGCTCAGGCCAATCAAAAACAGAATCGCCGCGATTTCATACACAAGCATGAGGGAAAGATGCAGCTTCAGCACCCCTGCCACGCTCATCATGATCACCATGGAACCTGTAAACAGCGGGGTCAAAATGCCGTTTACCCGTCCGATAAAGGAGCTTTCCGTATATTTGAGCAGCATCGTATTGATCCCGATCTGAATGCACGGCAACAGCAATCCGGCCAAAAGCTGGGCGAGCAGCGTCAGCCACAAGTGAGTAGACACCCCGCATACGCCAAGGGCAACGGCATTGCCCAGCATTCCGAGAACGAGCAGCCTTTGCGGAGGCACATTTTTCGCCAGCGCCATCGTCAGCGCCCCTCCTACAATCATGCCCACACCTTGAACCATCAACAGCCATTGCAGGCTCTCCTTAGGCAGCTGGAGCTGTTCGGTCACCAGGAATATCGCCAGAGGCTGCACCATTCCTATACCTAGCCCCGCTGCCATGAAACAGATGCCCAACAAGGATAACACGCGACTTCTGAGCACATAGCGAATCCCGCTCGCCATCTCTTCCAGCAAGGCAGATTCCTGCTTTTCTCCCTCTTCCACCCGATCAGGCGGCAACATGTACAGCACCCCGGCAGAAGCCAGAAAGGCAACGGCCGTAATGATCATAGATACTTCCATCCCCCATTGCTGGAACACAAATGTACCCAAGATTGGCCCCAGAACCATAAAGATGGCAAAAAGCGTCTGATAGGCGGACATCCCCGCTTGCATCTGCTCCGCCGGAACATGCAGCTTGAACAGTTTCATGCCCGATGGTTGGGAAAACTGCGAGAGCACGGCCGAGATCAGCGTTGCGAAAAAGATCGCCTTCCACGTTCCGAAGACAAACGTGACCAGTACGGCAATCACGGACAAGGCACTGAGCACATCGCACCAGACCATCGTTCGTTTCGGCCGCCAACGGTCAGCAAACGTTCCCGCGAGAAAAGAAAACAGAAAGATCGGCGCGTATTCCGCGACAGAAATCATGGAAACAGCGAACGGATCGCCTCCGGTATGGTCCATGACATACAGCAGTATGGCAAAATTGCGTACCCATATCCCGATTTGCAAGAACAAGCCCGACAACAAAATCGCCCTGACGTACCGATTTTTAAGCATATTTGACATAAAAAAGCCTCCTTATCCATTTGCGATCTGGACAGGAGGCACAGCATATCATCGTCAAAAAGATATAGAAACCCTCTGCAAAGAAACATCAAAGGCTCTACCATCCATTTGCCAATATGCACACATACTACTCCCATCCAAAAAACGCATCGTCTTATCCGATTGTTTTTGTGGAAACAGGAGTTAGTAAATCATTGGCTTGATGGTCACCCTTTCTTGTAGAGTGTCCCAAGAGTACCACAAAAAGTAACTGCCTGACAAGAAAAAATGTTCCCCTCTTGTCCTGCGCTACGCTTTATCCACAAACGTGATCCGCTCGGCTGCCGGAACGCGCGGCTGCGGGCTTGGAATCGCTGCCGGATAGCCGATGTGCAGGTTACCCAACACTTTTTCTCCCGGAGCAATGCCCATCGCCTCACGAAATTCCGGCTCGTGAATCCAAGGGTAAGTCTCCCAGGTCAGACCGATGCCTTTTTCCCACGCCAGCAAGCTGAAATTGTGGATGACGATGCTGGTGGACGCGAAATCATCCTGACGCTCGATCAGGTTGGGGCTTTCCTTCATAATAACTGTCATCAGCATCGGAATCGCCATGATTTTGTTGTAGAACTTTTCCCCTACTTCTTTCTTTTTGGCAGGGTCCACTTCGCGTTTTTCCTTCATGATCCGCACCGCTTCAGCGATTCTTCTGCGGCCTTCGCCATGCGTCACAATAAAACGCCACGGCTGGGTCATATGGTAGTTAGGCGCCCAAACGGCTGTATCCAACAGCTCGGCCACCAGCGCCGGGTCTACCTCGCGATTTTCAAAACGGTGAATCGAGCGGCGTTCTCTGATCAATTTTGCCAGTTCCATTTTCGTTCCTCCCTTTTTGCTTTCTCTCCCAAAATCAGAGGAGCGCCCCTTGCTCAAAGTGGCGCCCTCCTCCCGACTCTATCCAAATGGACTGCTTTTCTCTATTTTTTGGCTCTGCTAAGCAGATAGAAGAAATACGGCACCCCGATGATCGAGATGACAATGCCAACCGGCAGTTCAACCGGAGTGAATACGGTCTTGGCGATAAAGTCCGCCGCAATCACCATCAACATCCCGATTGTGCCGGATAGCGGCAAAACATGTCTGTGAGCAATACCCGTCAGGCGCTTGGCTATATGCGGAGCCATCAGACCGACAAAACCAATGCTGCCGGAAACGGAAACGCACGCGCTTACGATCCCGATACTGGACAGCAAGAGCCGATTGCGTTCTTTTTCCACCGACACCCCAAGGCTTTTCACCGATTCCTCGTTTAGCTGCATCAAGTCGAGAATATGCCCTTTGCGCAACAAGACAGGAACAAGCAGGATCAACCAGGGGAGCATTCCGCTAATATGCGTCCAGTTGGCGTTCCAGATGCTTCCGGTCAGCCAGACAGTAGCCATTTCAAAATCGTTCGGGTTCATTTTCAGCGACAAGTACAAAGCTACTGCTCCCAGCCCTGATCCGATCGCGATCCCGACCAGGATCAGCCTTTGCGGGTCAAGTGTTCCGTTGCGCCAGGCAAACATGTAAATCAACGCGGCGGCCAACAAGCCCCCGGCCAGACCAAACAGCGGCATTGCCATGATGGAGAACCAACTGGCATCCGTAAACTGTCCCTGGAAGAAAAACATGAATGCTACGACAGACGCACCTGCCCCGGCGTTGATCCCCAAAATCCCCGGATCAGCCAGACCATTGCGGGTAATGCCTTGAATGACAGCACCTGCAACACCCAAGCCATAGCCGACCAACGCTGCAATGACAATCCGCGGCAACCGAAATTCAAAAATAACGAGGTCCTGCTCAGGAGACGACCCGAGCCGCAACAAAGTGCGAACCACATCCATCACGGACATGTCGAACACGCCGTTTGTGATGCTAATGTAAGTTGCCAGTACAATCAGGATTATCTTGACTGTCAGAACCAGACGAAATCTGCTTCTGTTATCACGCATGCTTGCCTCCCCCTCTCTTGTAAATCAGATAGAGGAAGAACGGCACACCGATAAATGCGGTAACAACTCCAATTGGCGTCTCAAACGGGCTGTTCATGAAGCGGCTGAAGACGTCAGACAAGCCAAGGAAAACGGCTCCCATCACGCCTGCGCACGGAACAATCCAGCGATAGTCCAGGCCGACCAGGAAACGGGTCATATGGGGAATAATTAGCCCGACAAATCCGATTTTTCCGGCTAATGCTACCGAAATGCCTGTAAGAATAACGACAGCCGTCGTTGCCAGCACTTTGACCAAGACCGTCTTTTGTCCCAGACTGAGCGAGATTTCCTCCCCCAACGACAAAATCGTAATGGACTTGGACAAGAACAGAGCCATGATAATGCCGACGACAGCAAAAGGAACCGCCAGCCAAATCAGCCCCGGTTCAAGCTGATGCAACCGCGCGTTATACCAGAAGCTTACATTTTGCGAGACTTGAAAATAAGAAGCGATAGCCGCAGAGACACCGCTCAAAAACGTTCCCGTAATCGTCCCGATTACCGCCAAAGCGACAGGCGAAAATCCATTGGGCAACAGCCTGGACAATCCGAGTACCATCACAACTGCCAGCGCCGAACCAGCCAACGACATGAAAATCATTGTCGTATTCGACGAAGCAGGCATCAGCACCATGCACAAGGTAATGGCAAAGGCCGAACCATCGGATACCCCCATAATAGAGGGGGACGCGAGGTAGTTCCTCGTCATCCCCTGCATCAATGCTCCTGATATTGCCAAAAACGCTCCGATCATGAGTGCGCCCAACACTCGTGGCAAACGGGAATGCATAATGATTTGATGATTCACATTCCCTTCGTCAAACTGGAAGAGAGCTTGATAGACGGTGTATGCGTCAATCTGCTTAGCCCCGTACAGAATAGACAACACGATCACTAGCGCAATCGCTACGGGCGAAATCGCAAGTATGAGGATAGGTACTGCTTTTTTTGATTGCATGCGATTAACCTCGCCTACTATTACTTGGCAGACAATTTTTCAACAGCAGCTTTCAGGAAGTGTACTTTACTCCAAGCTGTTCCGCCTTGTGCGAGCGGATCAACCACGTTTACGAATACTTTGCCGTTTTTCACAGCGTTGATGCTCTTCCAGATCGGGTTGTTTTCCAAATCTTCCAGTGCTTTTGGATTGTCTTTGTTCTCATCCGCAGAGAATTGGACGAAAATGTAATCCGGGTTCATTTCGCTGAATTTCTCCAGCGAAACCACTTCTTGTGCCTTCGCTGCTTTTACTTCTGCTGGTGCTGTGAAACCCAATTCAGAGTAGAGGGATGGGTTGAAGAACACTTTTTCCGGATAAATGTTGATACTACCTTGGCGCAAACGGATTGCTACCACTTTCTTGTCTTTCACGCCCTCACCCAATTGAGTTTTTGCTGCCTCGACTTCTTTTTTGTAGTCGTCGATCACTTTTTGAGCCTCAGCTTGTTTGCCAGTCAATTCACCCAGCAAGAGCAGGTTTGCTTCCCAGTTGGTGGAAATGTGGGAAACCGGGAACGCTGTAGTGATTTTGGTCAATTTCTCAAAAGTTTCAGGCGGGAACTTGCTGCTGCCCAGAATGACTTCTGGTTTCATGGACACGATGCTTTCCAGGTTCAGCTGGATTTTCTCGCCAGTGGATTTTGCTTCTCCGGTGATCGGAGCAAACATCTCAGGGAACTTGCCACCGATGGAAATGGCCCCAACCGGTTTTACGCCGAGCACGAGCGCATCTTCCATGGACTCCATGCTGCCTGTGATAGCGATCCGTTCTACTTTGCTTGGGACAGTGTATTCTTTATCGAGGTATTTGATCGTGCGTGTCTCTTGTTTGGCACCCTCTTCAGCAGGTTTTTCCGCTGTTGTCGTAGTCGCAGCAGGTGTGGTGCTGTTGTTCGTGGCTGTGGAGTTTGCAGCCTGGTTGCCGCCGCACGCAGTCAGTGCAATTGCCAGCATGGCGATGCTAAGACCCAGATATACCTTTTTCATTACTTGAAAAGCCCCTCTCATATGTTTGTATATGATCTTTATTGATAACGATTATCATTCGTGATTATAATGCATCTGCTTATCCGCGACCATGGACGATATCCAGAATCGTCATGGACGATCTCCTGAAAATAGACGCAAGCATTGGTCAAGAACCCGATTATGGGCAAGGGCTGAATACTCTCGCCACGGATCGGAAGTAATCAGGTACGCCCGGTTGTTTCGCACCGCTTTCAAATCCCGCCACTGCGCAGACAGCTTCAACTGTTTGAAGGTTTCCAAAGTCTCGGCTTCCTGGCAAACGAGCATCAGCACCCTGTCAGGATTAAGCGCAGCCACATCGGCAAGCGATACGGTCTGATCGTAAACATCCTCTGTCGTAACAAAAGCCGGCTTCACTTGCAGCCCTTTGTAAAAAACCTCGTTCATGCTGCGATTGCAGTGCACAGTCAGCTCATTTTTGAACACGCGCAAAATGAGAAACGTTTCTTCCTCAAGCGTTTTTCGCAGCCCTTCCCGTCCTCTGGCCATTTTCTCGTCATAGGCAGCCAGCCAGTGTCTGGCCTCCACCGACTCTCCCAAAAAATCGCCGATCATCAGCAACTGCTCTCTCCATCCTTGCGCTTCATATGGCACGAACAAAGTTGGCGCAATGCGGGCAAGCTGCTCGGTCTCCTGTTCATTGGCCTTGTCCAGCGAAATGATTACATCGGGCTTGGCTTCTTGCAGCATTTCGATGTTTGCCTTCCAGTTTTCATTCTGGCGAAACGCGCTCAGATGGACGGGGATGTCGTTTCGGTAGTTTTGGTAGTAATAGGCCGTCCATTTCGGGTGCAGTGGAGCTGCGAACGGCATCATTTTCAATGCCAGCATCTGCCCAATGATCGGGGCGCGGTAGGCGGCGATTTTGCGCTGGCGGCTTTTCATATAAAAGGTAGGCGAAACTCCCACCTCTTTTTTGAATTTGCGGCTGAAGTAAAACTCGTCGTTGTATCCTACCTGGTGAGCGATTTCACGCAGCTTTACGTGGGATTGCGCCATGAGCTGCTTCGCCCGGCTAATGCGCAGCTCCGTGACGTAATCCATCGCGGATACACCGTATGTTTTCTTGTACAAATCCACGAAGTATTTCGGGCTGACTTCGGCAATCCGGGCGAGCTGCTCAATCGTGATATTTTGCGAGTAATGCTCTTCCATGTAGGCACGTGCTCGTTCCAGCGCCGTAGCTGAATCTTGTGCCGTGAAATCGACGTTCTTCACGATGTGGTACCACATTTCTTGAAACATGGTCTGGCTGCGAAAACGGTCGATCCCGCCTGCCTGCTGCCATAGCTCTGCAATCGAATCGCAGTACAGCACAAGCTGCCCCGCGGAGCGGACAGATACTTCCCCCATTAATGGAAACTCGTGCTCTTCCCGCAATACGCGAAGACGTCTCCTTCTCTGCTTGGACTCGCTAAACGCGTCGAAGCGCATGACGTACATCTGCAATTCGTCAACCGAGTCTGGATCGATCCCGAACGTGCTCATCGGGGGGCATATATAAATCGCATCCTGACGCAACTGATGCTCGACATTTTCCAATCGCAAACGGCCTCTCCCGCCGGTTACGATCAGCAATATGTGTGAATTTGTAAACTGTTGGCGCAGACGTTCATGCTCGTCTCCTTTTATCCAGGCAATATCGCGGAGCTTGAACATGACATCGGCCATCACATGCTCGGTAAACTCCTGGAACATCGCTTGTCTGTCATTCATCTTGGTCACACCTTCAGTCTTGCAGAATATTTCTTCACGGCTCTCTATGTACAAACAAATGGATCGATTGGTTTTTTGATAACAATTCTCATTTCTGTGCTAAAAGTATATCAAACTCATCCATCTCTTCCTATCTTCAATTATTAGCAGCGCCAACAGCGCCAAAAAAGCCCCCTCCATCAAGCCGGGCTTTCTGACGCTGTATCATGCACCTGCGGGCCTTGTCATACGCTGCCCGCTTCGCTCATGTATTTTACTATTTTGGCGACGTAATGCTGCGTTTCTTCGGGAGCCAGCATCAGCCACTGTTTGTCCGCTTGCTGAGCGGCCATCCGAACGTGGTTTTTCCCCCAGTTGTACGCCCCTAAAGCCATGGGCAGATCGCCTGCAAATTCATGCAACAGCTCCTTGATGTACATGGCTCCGCCTACGATGTTTTGCCACGGATCGTTCCGATCCACGCCCAGCCCCTGCGCTGTCTTCTGCTTGAGCTGCATGATTCCGAACGCGCCTGCTGTACTCATGCCCGCATTTTGGCCAAAATCGGACTCTGCATAGGCGATTCCGTAGAGCAGACACGGATCGAGCTGAAACAGGCGCGCTGCTTTGTCCAGCCACTTTTTCACTCGCCTGCACTGCTCGTCATCTTCTGCGATTCGCTGCGGAATGCGCAAAAACTGGCCGATCTGGATCAGATCAGAGACGAGTCGGTTCGCCTCGCGCAGCCTCTCGATACTTATCCCGTAAGTCTGGGCAATTCCCCACAAACTCTCTCCTGGCTTGACCGCATGCACCATGTCTCTGCTGCAAATCGGCTGGCCCAGCCGCAAGAACTTTTCTTCTCGCTTCATAGATGCTGTCCTGTCGTTAGCGACAATCCCTTCCTCTACAAGCGTGCGTATGATAGATTGGGCGCGCTGTTCGTACGTATGGGCTTGAACCGTCCGCATCGCCTGTGCCTGAAGTTCCCTTCGCTCGCCGCTTTTTTCCATATAATATGAAAGCAATTCTGCTGTCTGTAGCGGAGACGAAGATGCCAGCATATCATGGCCGGGAGTAAAAATCCGCCTTAAACCGGAAGCTTCGCGCGCGAGCAACAAACTGCCGCACGCTGCGGCTTCCAGCATGCGTTGCGAAATATGCTGTTCGGACGATTGCAATTCGATCACGATGTCCGCTTCCTGATAGACCCGTCTTGCTTCCAGAGGACTTGGCTTAGACATCGTCCCGTTCTGCGGAATGCTCCAGCCAAAAAACGGCTGCATCTGCCCCCACTCTTTTCCATAAAAGCGAGCCGGGATGCGCTTCGCAAGCAGAGGCCAGATGAGCGTATGCAAAGCGTCAGCGAGCTCATGGCCCCACTGATGCCGATACATATAAGGAAACGGAGAAAATACAACTGCCACAGGTGTGCACGATTCGTCAGGGGTTGGGCTTTCGCCTGGGCCATACCACTTGGGGTCGTAGCCAACATCCATATGCGCCGCCCGGATTCCAGCCGCTTCGTAGCTCGGAACACTTTCTGGCGAGACGGTAAAAACAAAATCTGCCTGCATCCGCAAAGCTACAGGCAGTGACCACATATCCAAGAAAGCAGGATCTTGCTCTGCCCAGTAAATCAGAGGTACTCGCGCCTTTTTGGCTTGCTCGCCCGCATACGCTTGCTGCGTGGGAGTCAGCTCTGGCCCCCAGCCTGTCATCATGATGAAATCCGGTTGGAAGCGCTGGAGCAGCGCAGGCAGATTGGACTCCGTCAACAGCCCGGAAATCATCACTTGATGTCCGGCATCGCAAAAACCGTGCGGCAATCCGTGAAGGAGCGCCTGATTTTTTTCCAGAAACAAAATTCTCATGTGCTCCCTCCGCCGCTTTCGTTTGCTTCGCGGCTGCGCTCCCTGATTTTCAAGTATTGGTCGATGTAAATATCATAGGAAGTAAGCCCGTTCTCCTTCATGATGTGTTCGATCGTCACCCCGTAGGTTTGGGCAATTTTCCAGAGCGTATCTCCCCGGCGGACATCGTGCACTTCATAGCGTTGCCGGATTCGCTCCGGGTAGGAGATCAGCTCGCCTGGTCCAGTCGCAGTCTCGCTATCGGTGGACAAAATTCCTTGCGCTTGCAGCACCTGCACCATGTAATCTGCGCGGTGTTGATAGGACGCATGGCGAACAACCCGTCTTCCTTGCTCCTGAATTTGTTTGCGTTCCTCCGGATGCTGCAAATAGTGCTCGATGATTTGCCGCGTCTCGTGAGATGTGGAAGCCGCGAGCAGGTCTTTTCCTGACGTGAACATGCTGCGGACTGCCAGTGTATCCTGTGTAACAAGGAAGCCTCCCGATCCCAAAATCTCATACGTCCGCTGTGTCAGCTGCGTCTCGTAGTTTTGCAGGCCAATGACGATGTCTGCCGAGCTGTACACCTTGTGGGCATCCGGGTAAGACAAATAACCGTGAATCCACTCTTGCGGGATGTCCAGCCCCAGATATGGTTTCATTTTGTCCCAGTCGCGGCCGTAAAAGTCGATGCGCATGTTGGCATGAAGCAGCGGACGAATGAGCGTAAACAGGGACACCAGCCGAAAATGGTCAGCATGCTGCTTGAAGACGTGCGGGTACGCATTGGCAACAACGGCGATCGATGTACGATACGCATCCTCTGCCGGAACGGGACAATGAATGCTGGAATGGAATCCAAAATCCATGTGTGCCGCCTTGATCCCTCGTTGTGCGTAATAATCTACCCGCTCGGAGCAAATCGTAAAGACAAAGTCAGGTTGCACCCTTTGAATCAGCGGCATCGTAAAGCTCTCTGTAAACGTAGGGTCTTCTGTCGCCCAGTAAATGAGCGGAACATTCGCCTCATGCACATACCGATTAATCCAGTCCAGTTTGACAGCCGTTTGCTCAGGCCCCCAGCCGATGGCGATCACCAAATCTGGCTGAAACTCCCCGAGCATCTCGGGAATGTTTTGCTCCGTCAACGGCCCTGAAATCATCACATCGTGTCCTGAATCGCGAAATCCGTTTGGCAGCCCGTGAATCCACATGGGGTGGCTTTCCAAGAACAATACTCGCATTTTCTCACCTCGCCGTCCTTCCTTCCTGTTTCCGTTCCCTCAGGTTCCCTTGGCTCGGGCAAATGCCTGCAATTTTCCAAGCGCATACTGAATGAGTTTTTGATTTTGGCAGTCAATTCCGTAAAATAGTGTCCAAAAGCTGATCGTCTTGACGTAAAATGATGTTATGCGGTCAAAAAACACCGGGTCAGTCTCCCTGGTGTAATAGCTCAATACTTTGTGGGCAAAGGCTGCGCCGTACGCCCTGTAAATCCCGACAAAATCGTAGGCGGGGTCTCCTACTCCCATTGCGCCGAAGTCGATAATCCCGTTCAGCCGCCTTTTCTCGAAGTCGTAGAGCAGGTGCTCAGGCTTCAAATCGTTGTGCAACAGCGCCGGCTTGAACGCGAAGTAGTCCGGATTCGCCACAAACGCCTGAAAGGTCTGCCTGGTCCACTGTTGCAGCTCAAGAGGCATATAAGAAAAAGCCTTCCGTTCAATTCGCTTCAGAAGATTTTCGTAAAAAGCTTTGGTCAACGCCGGGTCAATCGCCTTGTCGAACGACTTTTCCAGCGGATAGGAATGCAGCCCGCTCAAAAATCCCCCAATCGCTTTGGCTACTTGCTCTTGTTCCTTGTCAGACAGTCCGCTCATCTCTTCACGAAAAAGCGGCTTCCCGTAAATCATCGGGTATCCGACGTACTTGATGTCGTCTGTCTGCGTGGAGGAATAGACAAACTGGGGAATCGCCACTGGCACCATAGGCCCTAGCAGCGGTAAAATTTGCATCTCCCGGCTGATGATCGCTTTCGCCTCCTCTGTCTTGGGGAAGCGGAAAATCATCTTTTCTCCTACGATGACGACAAAATTGCTCCAGCCTGTATCGTCCACGCGAAATGTTTCGTTTCGCAGCTCCGGATATCGGTCTTGCAGCAGCTTGCGCAAAGGCTCGAGTTGCACACGAAATACGCCCCTTTCCAGACCGCATTCATACTCAATTGATGTATTGTATGACTTGGCTTACGAAAGGCAACGATAAAAAAGCCCCTAATGAAGCCTGCCTAGCAACATTTGGGGTTTTGCCGATAGGTATGTGCTGAATAGAAAAAAATTTTTTAACAATACTCAGCAAATATAGTATAATGGTGATAATGATTTTCATTTTCGTAAAAATTCATACTAGAGAGATTGTTACACATAAATGGCGGGTTGTTTGATCACATCATCACGTTGGAAAGGGAGGATTCTATGGAAAAAGTTTTGGAAGTAAAGGACTTACACGTTTCATTTGACACGTATGCAGGTGAGGTAAAAGCAGTGCGGGGGGTTTCTTTCGACCTGCACAAAGGGGAAACGCTGGCTATCGTAGGTGAGTCCGGCTCCGGTAAATCCGTTACGTCTCAAGCACTTATGCGCCTTATTCCTTCTCCTCCGGGCCGTATTCCCAAAGGACAAGTCCTGTTTGAAGGCAGAGACTTGGTTACTTTGACAGAAAAAGAAATGCAGGATGTTCGCGGACGCGACATCTCGATGATTTTCCAAGACCCGATGACGTCGCTCAATCCGACGATGACGATCGGAAACCAAATCATGGAGAGCTTCATCAAACACCAGAAGCTGAGCCGCGCTGAAGCTCGCACACGCGCTGTCGAGCTGCTGGAGCTGGTTGGCATTCCGTTTGCCAAAGAGCGTGTCGATCAATATCCGCACCAATTCTCTGGCGGTATGCGTCAACGGATCGTCATTGCGATCGCGCTGGCCTGCAATCCGAAGCTGATCATTGCGGACGAGCCAACAACCGCGCTGGACGTGTCCATTCAGGCGCAAATTTTGGAGCTGCTGAAAGATATCCAGAAAAAAATGGGTACTTCCATCATCTTCATTACCCACGACCTCGGTGTCGTAGCGAATATGGCTGACCGTGTAGCGGTTATGTACGCTGGAAAAATTGTCGAGATCGGAAATGTCGATGAGATTTTCTACGATCCGAAACATCCGTATACATGGGGGCTGCTTGGCTCCATGCCTAACCTCGATACGAGCGACGAAGAGCTGATGTCCATTCCTGGCTCCCCGCCAGACATGTTCAAGCCTCCTGTCGGTGATGCGTTCGCAGCACGCAACCCGTATGCGCTGCAAGTCGATCTGGAATTTGAGCCACCGATGTTCAAAATCTCGGATACGCACTATGCTGCAACCTGGTTGTTGCATGAGATGGCTCCGCAAATCGATCCTCCTGCATCCGCAGTGAGACGCAAAACAGACAGCGACGAAAAGAAAGTCGAAGTGCAACGCCCGCAAGCAGCGAAATCGTATGACCAGCGCGAAAAGCTTGTAGAGGTCAAAGACCTGAAACAGCATTTCGATCTTGGCGGCGGCCATATTTTGAAAGCGGTTGACGGAATCAATTTTGACATTTACAAAGGCGAGATTTTCGGACTGGTAGGAGAATCCGGGTGTGGCAAGTCCACAACTGGCCGCACCATCCTCCGCCTGTACGATGCGACAGACGGCGAAGTGCTGTTCAAAGGCAAGAGTGTTCACGGCAAAAAAACAGGCGAAGAGAAGAAATGGCTGAACCGCAAAATCCAGATGATTTTCCAGGACCCGTATTCGTCTCTGAATCCTCGCCTGACTGTATCCGATATTATTGCAGAAGGTCTGGATATTCACAAACTGGCTACCAAAGAGCAGCGCATCGCGAAAGTACACGAGCTGCTGGAAACAGTCGGTCTGAACCGCGAGCACGCCAACCGCTATCCGCATGAGTTCAGCGGCGGACAACGCCAACGTATCGGAATTGCCCGCGCTTTGGCCGTCGATCCCGAGTTCATTATCGCGGACGAGCCGATCTCTGCTCTGGACGTATCCATTCAGGCTCAGGTTATCAACCTGCTCAAACGTCTGCAAAAAGAAAAGGGCCTGACCTATTTGTTCATCGCCCATGACCTGTCGATGGTGAAATACATCAGTGACCGGATCGGCGTGATGTATCGCGGCAAAATCGTTGAGCTGGCGGAGAGCAACCGCTTGTACGAAAACCCGATTCACCCGTATACCAAGTCTCTGCTTTCGGCCATCCCTCTGCCAGACCCGGATTACGAGCGCAACCGCAAACGGATTGTTTTCGACGATCAGGAATACTTGCAGAACCAGACCGAAGAAAGAGTGCTGCGGGAAATCGAGCCAGGCCACTATGTCGCTTGCACGCAAAAAGAATTTGAGCGTTACGGCGGCGGCGTCCTGGTCTAAACGAGAACAAGCCTGCACCAACAAACGAAAAAGGGAGACGAGCCTCGATGGCTCTCTCCCTTTTCTTTTTGCCGTTCAGCACATTACGGTTTCATTCTGAGCAAGCGCATGCTGTTTAAAATCACGATCAAGGCAGCGCCTGTATCGCTCAGTACAGCCAGCCACAAGGTCAACCAGCCCGGGAAAATCAGCACGAGTGCAACCAGCTTCACCACGATGGAGAACCAGATGTTTTGCTTGATGATCACAAGCGCTTTGCGACTGATTCTCACCGTATGCGGCAGCTTCTCCAGATTGTCAGCCATCAGCACGATATCTGCCGTTTCCATCGCGGTATCCGTGCCTGCCCCGCCCATGGCGATACCCAAGTCGGCGGTTGCCAGCGCAGGCGCGTCGTTGATTCCGTCGCCGACCATGGCGACGACTTTGCCCTCTTGTTGCAGCTTTTTCACTGCTTCGACCTTGTCCTGCGGAAGCAGCTCGGCAAAATAGCGATCGACTCCCGTCTGGGCCGCTACCTTTTTCGCTGTCCCGGCATTGTCGCCTGTCAGCATGATGATTTCGCTGATTCCGGCTGCTTTTATTTGACTGATCGCGCCAACCGTAATCTCGCGAATCGCATCTGCTACGGCAATCATGCCGAGCAGCTCGTGCTTCGTGCCAACCACAATCAGTGTGTTGCCTTCGACTTGCAAGGAAGCGATTTGTTCCTTCCAAGGACTCATGTCAATCCCCAGCTCTTCGAAAAGCGCCGGCTTCCCTGCGTAATAAACCACACCATCTACCGTCGCCTGCACGCCTTTTCCTACCAGCGCCTGATAATCGTCGCCCGCTCGTGCGGCTATCTGCTTTTGCTTGGCGTAAGCGACAATCGCCTGGGCAATCGGGTGGTTGGAGCGCTCTTCCATCGTCCGGGCAATGGCAAGGATGACGTCCTCCGCCTCTCCTACTGCCACTACCTGAGTCACGCGCGGCTTGCCTTCTGTCAGCGTGCCTGTCTTGTCAAAAGCAATCGCTTCAATCGCTCCTGCCTTCTCCAAAAAAGTCCCGCCTTTAATCAGCACGCCATTTCTGGCGGCATTCCCGATCGCGGAAACAATGGCAACCGGCGTCGAGATAACCAACGCGCAAGGGCAGGCAACCACAAGCAGCTCCAATGCCTTGTAAAACCATTCTCCCCATGTGCCAAAGCCAAACAGCGGAGGAAACACAATCACGAACAAGGCGAGAATCAGCACAATCGGCGTGTACATGGCGGCAAACTTGTCGACAAACGCCTGCGTGGGAGCTTTTTTCTCCTGGGCCTCTTCCACCAGATGGATGATCCGCGCAATCGCTGTATCTGCGACGAGCTTCGTCACTTTGATTTCCAAAGCGCCGCTTTCGTTCACGCTGCCTGCAAATACGGCGTCGCCAGCCTGTTTGTCGACGGGAATGGACTCCCCTGTAATCGGAGCCTGGTTCACGCTGGAATGCCCCGCCAATATATCGCCGTCGAGCGGAATTTTCTCTCCCGGCTTGACCACGATCACATCGCCTACGCCAATCTCTTCTACGGACATCCGGGTCAGCGTCTCGCCTTTTTTCACCCACGCTTCCGGCGGCGCGAGATCCATCAAATTGCGAATCGAGTCGCGCGTTTTTTCGATGGACTTCGTTTGCAGCAAATTGCCGATTGAGAACAACCAGACAACCGTTGCCCCTTCCAGCCACTCTCCGATCAGAGCAGCCCCAATCGCAGCAACTGACATCAGTACGTTCATGTCCAGCGACTTGCTTTTGATCGCGTAAAAAGCACTGCGCGCCGGGCGATAGCCGCCGCTAATAATGGCGAGTGCGTAAAGAATCGTGCTGACCGATGCGTCCAAGCTGGTCAAGGAGCTTGCAAAGCCAAGCGCCAGAAAAACTCCGGAAAGAGTCGTGAGCAGCGTGCCCGCCTGATCTTTTTTGACCGCCTCACCAGATGTTCTGCGCTCCAGCCGCTGGGCGCTGTACCCCGCCTTGGCGACTTCCCTGATCACCGCGTCATCCTGCAAACCGTCAGAGACAAGCTGCATTTTTCCGGTTGAAAAATTAACACTGACATCCTTCACCGCTGGAAGCGTCCGCATGTGCCTTTCCAGCGACTTGGCGCACGAGCTGCAATCCATGCCGTGCACACTGTAGACAATCGCCTTTCCGGACAGAGCGGCCGTACCGTCAGAGGCAACGGCAGCCGCAGACTCCAGCACTGTGAGTGTTTTTTTGCCATGGGTATGTTCTGAGCTGCAATGGTGCCCGCTGCAGCACCCGTCATGTTTTTGTTCATTTGCCATATGCTCTCACCTATTTCCCAAGCATCTATTTTCCCCAACTCATCTGAATATATCCAACAAACATTCAAACAAACATTTAATTATTATATTATCGGATACCAGTTCCTGGTTCAAGATTCAATTTAGAGTTTTTCGCCTATTTATTTGACAAATTCAGGAACGGGAGATGATGAAGGGCTTCGGTGTGGCGGGGAAATGCTGAGTGGTGGATTGAAAGCTTGCTTGGGGAGCTGCTTGATCGAAAAAGCTTGCTTGGGGTAATGCTTTGTAGATTGCGTCATCGGTACTTAGGTGTGGCGAGGAAAGAGACGAATCGCTGTAGCTTCTTGGGATACCCGCTGTGGGTCTAGACTGCACGGCTCCGGGGAAAAAGCGAAACCGCGTCAAAAGCAGCGGACTCAGAGAAGCGGACGCACGTTGACGCTTAAAACCGTGTTTCGCTTTTTCCTCGGAACCTCGGTCGGTATCCCAAAGAGCTTTCGCGGATTTCGTCTCTTTCCTCGTCAGCGGCTGGTGGTGGTCGGCGCGGGTTTCAAGGAAAAATGCCAATGCAAAAGGGCTGACATTTTGTAGTCTGCGTCACCGATACTTTAGGCGGTGGTGATCAAGGGTTTCAAAAAAGCACAGAAACATGATTAAAAGTCTTCTTCAAGACGGTCGCTTCATGCAACCCGTTCATGAAAAAACTTACTCAATTTCTGCTCTGGATTTTCCGCCCTTGAGCAACCTCCAAAAAACAATCTCCGACTAAAGCTTACCGTCGGCCGAGGAAACAGGAGAAACAAGCGAAAGGGCTTTGGGACTCCTACCGAGGCGGAGGTGAAAAAGGAAAACACGCTTTTAAGCGGCAACGTGCGTCCGCTTCTTCGATCTCGCTGCTTTTGACGCGGTTTTCCTTTTTCGCCGGAGACGGCCAGTCCGCGCTTCCCCGCTAGAGGCCCAAGTCCCTACAGCGGTTTCTCCTGTTTCCTCCCTCCACCACAGCCGCGATCAACAACCGTACTTAGCCCCCAGACACTAAATAAAAAAGCTCCCCACAATGGCGGAGAGCCTTTCTTCGCTACTTCATCTGCTTTTGGGAGACAGCGACGGGAGTTGTTTGCCAACGTTCGCCGCAATCGAGACAAACGCATTTGACTACTTTTTTCCTTTCCAGATACATCCTGACCGCAAACAGGATAAACGCACCCATCAAGCCGAGAAACAAGAAAATAACAGGCGTGCCTTGTACCGATATGCCAATGAGGGCAAGGACGATCAGCACCGCTGCGTAAATCACAACATACAGCCGACGGTTGATCGCTTCCGTATAGTCGACTTTTTTGGAATGACACTTGGTACACTTTTGTTGGAAACTCATCGTTCTCTCTCCCTGTTTTATGCTCTTTTCGTAAAGAGTGTTGCGTTACGAAAAGCCCGTGAGTTGACAGGCATCATCACCATGCCTATCTTGGCATGCATTCAACGGCAACAAACGTTCCCTATAGAGAACTACCCTTATTCTGCCAATCCTTTACGGCCAATGTCAATAACAACATCTTTGCAAAAAGAGTATACACAAAAAAAGGGAGAGACACCACTAAGACTCCCGCGACATAGCGATCTGCCCGGTAGCAGCGCCCTACTCAGCCTCTGTCACCGAGTAACAGGCAACCCACGCCTTCTCCATTCGTCAAAGCCGCCACTCAGATTTTGCACTTGTAAAAAACCGTTTGCTTTCAGCAAGCTCACCCCGATCGCCGACCTTCTGCCGCTCTTGCATTGCACCAGTATTGGCTTGTCACGCGGCAAGTCCTGCATGCGCTGCGGCAAATAGCCGAGCATGATGTGCTTCGCGCCCGGGATCTGCCCCTCTGCCAGCTCTTTTTCGTAACGAACGTCAATCACGTATAGCTCCCCCGCCCGAACCTGCTCTTCCACCGCTTCTGGCGTGACTTCCTGATACTGCTCAAAAGCAACAGACTGTTCTGCAAGCTGTTCTCCCCTGCCAAGCTCCATCGTGCCCTTTACCTGATCCAGCCCGATCGACTGCAAATCGTGCAAAACGGCGGGAACAAGCTGCCTCTCGGCCAGCACAAAAATCGGGCGCTCGTAATCGAGCAGCCACCCAGCCCACGTAGGGAACGACTTGTCGCAGGGCAGATTGATGGTGCCCGGCACATGCTTTTGGGCGAACGCTTCTGCCGGACGGACGTCTATGACTACTCCCTGCTGCTTCCATTCTTCCAGCACGCCAATGGAAGCTTCCGCCTGCACAGGTGCCGCTATCGCTTGCAGCGGTTGTGGCCCGACTTTGTTCAGATGTTTCATCATCGCAAAGTATGTAGGAGGCTCAGGCTGGCCCTGGAGCAATTGCTGCACAAACTCCTCTTCACGCTCATGCTGCAACGCCCAGTTCGTACGTTTTTCATAGCCAACCGTCGAAGACTGCACAGCCCCGATCGCTTTGCCGCACGCACTGCCTGCCCCATGCCCCGGCCACACTTGCAAATAGTCAGGAAGCTGCTTGAACCGCTGTAACGAGTAAAACATCTTCCTCGCCATCTCGTCAGCCGAGCCGCTTACGTTAGCCGCCTTTTCCAGCAAATCGGGACGCCCAATGTCACCGACAAACACAAAATCGCCCGTAAAAATGCCCATCGGTTCCGTGTCCGGCCAGCCTCTGTCTGTCAAAAGCAGGGCAATATGCTCTGGCGTATGCCCCGGTGTATGCAGAACTTCGAACGTCAGATGACCGATACGGAATGTTTCCCCGTCGCGCAGCAAGCGGTGCTCGTACTGGGCTGCATACTGATACTTCCAGTCCGGCCCGCCTTCGTCTGACAAATACAGCGTCGCTCCCAATCTTTCCCCGATTTCCCTTACTCCCGAGAGGAAATCGGCATGAATGTGGGTTTCCGTCGCAGCGACAATCTTCAGTCCATTTGCTTTCGCTGCCTGTACATATGGCTCAATATGGCGCGCCGGATCAATCACGATCGCTTCCCCTGTTGCCTGGCAGCCTACCAAATAAGATGCCTGGGCGAGTTTTTCATCGTAAAAATATTTAAGCAGCATGAAAATCAGCCTCCTGTCTTTTATCAAGCAGCCATCCGCTCGCGTGGTCCTACAACTTTCCCGGAAGCATGCCGTGCCAGTACATCCGCGGGAGCAGCTCTTTTTTCAGCCAATACATGCTTAACCGTTCCTTGGATTGGTCAAAAGGGAATGTCTCGCGCGGATTCAGCTCGTAATCAAATTCAGCCAGGATCAATTTGCCGTAACCAGTGACGAGCGGGCACGATGTATAGCCGTCGTATCGCTCGGTCATCGGTTTTCCTTCAAGGAGCGACAAGACGTTTTGCACGACGACTGGTGCTTGCTTGCGAATCGCCGCCCCTGTTTTGGAGGTAGGCAAGTTGGTGCAATCGCCTATGCCAAAGATGTTGGGGAAGCGAGCATGCTGCAGGGTGAACGGATCGACATCGACCCAGCCGTCAGCGGCAGCGAGCGGACTGTGCTTGATAAAATCCGGCGCACTCATCGGCGGCACGACATGGATCATCTCGTACGGCATGGCTACTTGCGCTTTTGTGTCCAGGTTCTCGAAAATGGCTTGCTTTTTATCCGCGACGATTTCTACGAGATTATGCTTGAAGATCGTCTCAATCTGTTTTCTTTCAATGACTTTTTGCAAGGCTTCCGCGTATTTTTTCACACCGAAAATAGCCGCTGCGCCGGAGACAAAACGCACGGTCGAGCGGGAGCGCACCTTTGTTTTGCGAAAGGAATCGTCAGCGAGGTACATGATTTTCTGCGGTGCTCCGCCGCATTTCACAGGAGTGTTCGGGTTGGTAAACAGCGCGTTGCCTCCCTGAAAATGGCGAATTTGCTCCCACGTGCTCTCGACGTAGTCATACGAGTAATTGCTGCACACCCCATGCTTGCCGATGCTTTCCTTCAGTCCCTTTACCTTACCCCAATCAATCTGGATGCCAGCGGCGACAACCAGAAAATCATAATGCACAGCTGTTCCCGACGTTGTCATGACGGTATTGTTTTGGGGGAAAAATTTGGTGACGGCATCCTGTATCCAGACCGCTCCTTTGGGAATCACGGAGGCTTCGTCGCGCTCCGTCGACTCCCGGCTGACGACACCCGCACCTGCCAGTGTCCACAACGGCTGATAATAGTGCTTGCTTGCAGGATCAATGATGGCGATCTGGCCGATTAACGCGCGTGATTGACGCAGCAGACGCGCCGCAACCGATATGCCTGCACTGCCTCCACCTACAATCACCAGCTTGTAACGTGTCCTTTGCGTTGCTTCCGTCACGCTCACCCCTCCTTGTAATTGGATGAGAAACAACCCTTCGCCTATTCATATGGCAAGAGACAAGCCAAGTTGCTTGATCAAACAAAAAACGATGCTGCCAAACTTTTTCATCCAAAAATACGGGGCTGCCCCCTGATCAGTGCGCCGCTATCTTTTCTCTTTTCATGTGAATGTCTATAATAGTAGGACATTGTAGTGGGCAAGAGGTGATTATAACGATGGACGACATCTGTGAAATTCAATGTTACGACGAAGAAAAGGTCAGTCGCTTGAAGCCGCACGCTGGCGAATCATTAGGGGTAGCGAAAATATTCAAAGCGCTGGCGGACGACACCCGGGCGAAAATCATTCATATTCTGTCCATGGAAGACGAGCTTTGCGTCTGCGACGTGGCAGCCATCATCGGCAGTTCCATCGCCAACACCTCGCATCATTTGCGGCTTCTTCGCAATATGGGGTTGGCCAAGTACCGCAAGGAAGGCAAGCTCGTCTTTTACTCGCTCGACGATGACCATGTGCGCCACTTGATCCTCGCGGGCGTAGAGCACGCAAAAGAACAGAAAGCGAATGTCCGAGCTACCTGATGGCTCGGTTTTTTACTTTTCCATGCGCCTGTTGCGCATGCGCAAAGAGTTCAGCACTACCGACAGCGAACTGAACGCCATGGCGATGCCCGCAAGCCACGGAGCCAAAAAGCCAAGCATCGTCGCCGGGATGGCAATGGCATTGTAAAAAAACGCCCAAAACAAGTTTTGCCGAATATTTTTCATCGCCATTTGGCTGAGCCTGATGGCGTGGACAACGCCGCGTACCTCTCCGTGCATGATGATGACATCTGCCGAGTCTTTGGAAATGTCGGCTCCGGTGCCCAAGGCAATGCCGACACTGGCTGCGGACAGGGCTGGCGCATCGTTGATCCCGTCGCCGACCATGGCGACTTTTTTCCCTTTTGCTTGCAACTCCCAGATCAACTCCGCTTTTTGCGCAGGCAGCACCCCGGCGTACACTTGCCCGATGCCGGCCTGTCTTGCCACGCTTGCCGCCGTATGCGGATTGTCTCCGGTAATAATGATGATTTCCTTGCCCATTTTTCTCAGTTGGGCGACTGCTTTTTTCGCGTCTCGCTTCAATTGATCCGACAGCACCACGTATCCAGCCAAACGCCCGTCAATGCCGACCAGCAGCACCATTTTTCCTTCCGCCCCGTGAAGCTCCACCTGACTTTGCAAAGGGGCGATGTCCATGTTTTTTCGGGTCAGCAGCTTGGAAGATCCGACTACAACCGTATGGCCTTCCACAGTCGCCTCGATCCCATAGCCGGGAAGGGATGCGAAGGACGTAGCTGCCGGAATGGACAAGCCTTGTTTTTGGGCATGAGCCACGATGGTTGCCGCCAACGGATGCTCAGAGGTCAACTCCGCCCCGGCCACCAGACGCAAAAACGCCGCCTCGCTCCATCCGCGTGTATTAATCCCGACGACCTGATGAGCCCCTCGGGTCAATGTTCCCGTTTTGTCAAACACAACCGTATCGACCTTTTGCAGCACTTCCAAAAATTTTCCCTGCTTGAACAAAATGCCCATCTGTGCCGCCCGTCCAGACACCACCAGGATCGACATGGGCGTAGCCAGACCGAGTGCGCACGGGCAAGCGATGATCAGGACAGCGATCGCCTTTTCCAGCGCGCCGCCCAAATCTTGCGCGGTAAAGACGTAGTACCAGGCAACAAAAGTGATAACGGCAATCGCGATGATAATCGGCACGAACACGTCCGTGATTTCATCCGCCACTCTCTGGATCGGGGCTTTGGACAGCTGCGCTTCCTCCACGGTGCGAATCACTTGCGTCAGCGCGGTATCCTCGCCTACTTTTGTCGCTTTTACCTTGAGCCAGCCGCTCTGGTTCAACGTGGCGCCGATTACGGAATGGCCGCCCCACTTCTCCACAGGCAGACTCTCTCCGGTAAACATCGACTGATCGACGCTCGCGTGCCCTTCCAGCACGATTCCGTCTGTCGGAATCCGCTCGCCTGGCTTGACGATGAAAATATCGCCCGTTGCCAGCTCTGCTACCGGAACAGCCCGCACCTCATCGCCGCGCAGGACATGCGCCATCGTCGGTTGAAGCTGGTGAAGCTGTCCGATGGCATTTTTCGTCCGGTCTTTCGCCATCGCCTCCAAATATTTGCCCAGGAGCAGAAACGTAAAAATGACGGCGCAAGACTCGTAGTAAACCGTCAGACCGTGACTCTCCTGCCCGATGGTCGTAAACGTCAAATAGTGACTGTACAAAAAGGCGGTCGAGGTGCTCAGCACAACCAGCACGTCCATATTGGCGGAACGGTTTTTCAACGCGTTCCACGCCCCGATGTAAAACGACTGCCCGATAAACAGCTGGATCGGCAGCGTCAGTGCAAACTGAAACAGCGGCAGAAGAAACAAGCTCGGCACCCAGATGAATGACAGGACGGAAAAGTGCGCCGCCATCGCCCACAAAAGCGGGATCGTCAAAATAGCCGAGAAAATAAACCGCCGAAGCAGCAGCTTTTTTTCCTCCTGAAGCTCTGCTTGCTTCAAACTCGCGGAAAAACCGAGCTGTTCAATCTTGGTCATGATCTCCTGATCGTTGGTTTGCGCAGGATCAAAGGCTACCCGAGCCTTGTTGGTCGTCAGATTGACGTGGACTTCCTGGACGCCCTGAACTTTTCGCAGCCGCTTTTCAATCCGGTTGGCGCACGCTGCACAAGTCATCCCTGTGACCTGATACGTTTGGTTGATGGTCATGAAAAACTCCCCTTCAGCTTCCGTACATGCCCTCATGTCCAACCTATGCGGCAGGACAATTCAGTAGAAGATGAAGTATGAATGGCAACTGTCATGAATACGATAGGGAAGCTTGTAACTCATGGGAAAGTGGTGAGAATGCTGCGAAAATCCGGATTCTTTCGGCTGTCGTCCCTGCTGTTGTCCGTTCTCCTTGCACTCGTTGGCTGCGCTTCTGCGGATCATGCTGAACACGCCAGCACTGCTCTCGCACAAAAAACAGATACGCCAATGCTTGCGGAGCTGTCCATCCCGTTGCAGGTCGAGCTTGATCCGGCTCCGGCGAAAAACGTGAAAGAAAACACGCTGCGCATTACCGTGCCAGCCGAGCATGCAGCCAAGCTGGCCAAAGCAAAAGTCTCCGTGTCCCTGACCATGCCCAATATGGACCACGGCGCTATCGTCTTTGAAGCGACGCAGGAAAAAGCAGGCGAATACGTCGCGCAAATCGTGCCGACCATGCTGGGAGAATGGCTGGCTACGATTACTTTCGAGATGGACGGCACAGCCATGAGCACAGCGTATTCTTTTGAAGTGGAGCCATAATAGCTAAAAGCATTGTAATGACTACCACAGCCACGGATTAACGGTGGGAATCCAGCCGTTGATGGCCATTCCCCGCAAGACGGACAATATCCCGATGCAGAGCGCAAGAGCGTTGCCCATGACCATCACCTTGGAGCGAAATGCTTTCGACAAAACCAGTGAAAACAACGCGATTGCCACGAGCGCGGGCAAAGTGCCCAAGCCAAACACGCCCAAGGTCGTCATCCCTTGCAGGACGCTGCCAGTAGCGGCGGCTTTCATGTGCATCGTATACGTCAGTCCGCAGGGCAAAAAGCCCAGCAGCAGTCCGCTTGCCAGCACAGGCACTGTTCCCTGCCGCTCTTTTTGCAATTGCAACAGCTTTTGCGCGGCGGGGAGTTTGAGCGGACTGTATTTGTCCAAAGGCAGCGCCACTTTTTTGACGACCCAGAGAATGATCAACAGCCCTCCGGCGATATTGGCAATTCCCTGCAATCCGACTACGACTCCTGCCGCATTCACAAACGATCCGACAAAGCCCATAAATGCGCCTACGGCCATGTACGTCACAATTCGCCCCGTATTGTATGCCAGGATCGTTTGCGCAAGCGACGCTTTGGATTGAAGCGTCATGGTGGACATGATCCCGCCGCACATCCCGATGCAGTGAGGAGCGCTGAGCAAGCCTGTCACAAAGACGAGCCAGTAGTCGTACAGTCCAGCATTCATCCCGCAGCCCCTCTTTTTCCATTATTTTCACGCTCATGCAATGACGCATCCTTTTCCTAACGTAATGGCTGCGGCTAGTATTTATGACTTCGCGGCAAATGAAAACGCCCCCGGCTTGTCTTACTTGCGGGGGCGTTCCTGGGCTGGCAAAGTGACCTTGATGGTCGTGCCGACTCCTGTTTGGCTGTCGATTTCGATGCTGCCTTTTGCAACCTGGACAATTTTCTGGACGATGGCTAAACCGAGTCCGCTGCCTGTCGCTTCCCGATTGCGGGACTTGTCGCCTTTGTAAAAGCGCTCGAAAATGTGCTGGCGCTCCTCCTCCGAAATGCCGATCCCTGTATCGCGGATGATGACGGCGATGTCGGGCGATTGCCGAATCGAGACAAAGATGGTGCCATGCGGCGGAGTAAACTTGATGCTGTTGGACAGCAAATTGATCCATACTTGATTGAACAGCTGCTTGTCTGCGGTGACGAGTGTGTCCGGCAGTTCCAGCTCTAGCTCCAGCTTTTTCTGCTGCCATTGGCGTTCGAGCAGCAGTACGACTTGTCGCAACTGCTCGTCCAGCCGATATTCGCTCGGCTCGTACAAGCCCGTTTCCTTGTCCAGCGAAGCGAGCGTCAAAAGCTGTTTGCTCAGTAAGGAGAGTCGCCTGCTCTCTTCTTCGATAATCGCCAAATACTCCGCCTTTTGCGCCTCTGGCATGCCGCCGCTGCGGATCGCCTGGGAAAATCCCTGGATGGAAGCAAGCGGAGACTGGATTTCGTGCGAGACGTTGGAAACAAACTCTTGGCGCATGTCATCGAGTTGCTTCAACGATTCTGTCATCTGCGCAAAGTTGGCCGCCAGCTCCCCGATTTCGTCTCGGCGCGAGATGTCGAGCTGGATTTCGTACTCGCCTTCCGCCAGCTTTTTCGTCGCCTGGCTCAGTTTTTGGATCGGCCGAACCAAATAGCGGGTGAATATCAGAATAAACATCAAGCTGAGCAAAAACATGGCGGCAAGCAGCACGGCAAACATCACATGGACTTCGCCAAACTGCTGCTCGATGCTGGGCCGCACAAACAAGGCGTATTTCCGTCCTTCTGCTTCCAGCGGCAAACCGATGCTGTTTTTCAGCGTATTTTCAAAAAATCCGGTAACGAACAATCCGTGTTGTTCTTCGGCGATTCCTCTGTACGTTTCCCCGGCAAGCACCTTTTGCACGATCTGCGGCTCAATCTGCTGGTCGCGGAAAGGCGCTCCGAACGTTTGGACTTGTCCGTTCTCGTCTACGAGATACAGCTGAAAATTGAGATTGGCTACATGGGTCATAAAGGCAGGCAAGTCCATACTGGCGGCATTATGCTCGTACAAATCGATGATCTGCTGTCCGATCCGGGTAATTTTTTGTTCATTGTACGTGCGCATGTTGCGCTGGTAATATTCGTTGGCAAGGAGAAAGCCAAGCGTCCCGCTGACGATGACAATCGCGACGAACATGAGCACGACCCGAAAGTAGAGGGATCTCATCCGCCGCGCACCTCCAGCTTGTAGCCGAGGCCGCGAACAGTGGAAATGACAAAGTCATCGGTCTTGTCCGTAAATTTTTCCCGCAGCCGTTTGATGTGGACATCGATCGTGCGGCTGTCGCTCTCGTTATCTCCTCCCCACACCAAATCCAGCAGTTGATCCCGCGTAAAAGTCCGGTCGGGAAAACTGGCGAGCTGGGCGAGCAGTTCAAACTCCTTGAGAGGGAGATGCATGACTTCGTCTTTGATTTTTACAACGTGGCTCATCCGGTCGATGACGGTATCATGCATGACAATGACCTGCTTGCTGACCATCTGGTAGCGGCGCAGCAAGGCCCTGATCCGATACAGCAATTCCGTCGGCTCGAACGGCTTGGTGAGGTAGTCGTCCGTTCCGGCCAAAAATCCTTTTTCCTTGTCCCTTACTTCGCCTTTTGCCGTCAGCATGATGACGGGAATATCGTAGTATTCGCGAATCTCCTTGCACAGCTCCCAGCCGTTTTTCCCCGGCATCATCACATCGACGATCGCCAACTGAACTTTTTCCTGCTCAAGCAAAACGGATGCCTGGCTCCCATCTGCGGCAGCCAGCACGCGGTATCCTTCTTTTTCTAAATAAAATCTCAGCAGTTCACGAATGTGCGCATCGTCATCTGCGACCAAGATCGTCATTTTCATCAGGCTTCTCCCCTTGCCGTGTCTATCTCAAGGCTGATGATCTGATTATAACGGGTAGCATCTCCCGCGATGCAGTCCCTTACGCAATTTTTCCGGTTCAGTTCCGTTGCGGAAAAAGGGACGCAAGGTTGCTTTCGTCAGTATAGTTGGGGAATATGAACGGCAGATGAACAAAAAGCCATCGCTGCCTAAGCAACAATGGCCTTCGATTCTTATTGGTTAAACGTCTCTGCAAACCAGTTGGCGGAAGCGTCCACTTCCATCTTGGTCAGCTGGTGACCGTATGACTCCCAGTGCAAAGTCACATCGGCCCCAGCCGCTGCCAACAGCTGCTTCAGCTCCTCCGACTCCTCGGGAGAGCAAATCGGGTCGTTCGTTCCCGCCCCGATGAACACCGGGATGCCGCTCATGTCAGGCAGGGGAATCCCGCGCCTTGGCACCATCGGATGATACAGCACCGCCCCGCGCAACGAATTGGCGTAATGGAACAGCAAGCTTCCGGCAATGTTCGCGCCGTTGGAATATCCGACTGCGACGATATTCTCCCTGTCAAACTGGTAGTTGACCGCTGCCTGATTCAAAAATTCATGCAGCTCCTCCGTGCGGAACACCAAATCTTCCTCATCGAACACACCCTCTGCCAGGCGACGGAAAAACCGGGGCATGCCGTTTTCCAGGACGTTGCCTCTGACGCTGAGAATAGAAGCGCCGGGATGAATCAGCTCAGCCAGCGGCACGAGATCGTTTTCGTCCCCTCCTGTTCCATGCAACAGCAACAGAGTGGGGGCTGCGAGATCGCTTCCTTTTCGAAAAATGTGTTTCATTCCTTGTCCTCCGCAAGCACGCGCACAGCAATCGGCGGCAGTCCCTGCTCGATCTCGGCGCGATGTGGTTCATACCATTCGGGCAGCATCAGCTTTTCACCGAGCGACTCGAACGGCTCGTCTCGTTCAAAGCCTGGCGGGTCAGTGGCAATCTCAAACAAAATCTCGCCTGGCTCGCGGAAATAGATGGCGTGGAAATACTGCCGATCAATAATATCGGTAGGATGGAAGCCAGACTGCGCCACTCGCGATTGCCACAAGCGGTGATCCTGGTCATCCTTGGCACGCCAAGCGATATGGTGCACAGTTCCTGCTCCGCCTGCGCCTCTCGGCATTGGCTCGGCGTTGACATCAATGATATTGCCCAGGTCGCCGGGTGCCTGGAAGCGGACAAGCCCGTTTTCTTCGCCGACTCGGGTCAGGCCCATCAGCTTTTCCAACACTTCCATCGTGTGCTTCGGCGCAACGCTGTACAGAATCGCTCCACCGAACCCTTTGATTGCCTTGTCAGCGGGAATACCTCCAAACGTCCACTGGCTCGCGGGGCCGCCTTCGCGCTCGACAATCTCCAGTTGCAAACCGTCCTTGTCGGCAAATTGCAGATAGATTTCCTGGAAGCGCTCTACGCGGCGATACTCCACCTGGAACTTGTCGAGACGCTTTTCCCAAAAATCGAGCGAGCCGACAGGAACGAGAAAAGTAGTGTAGCCGACTTGTCCACCGCCTATGCGGCCATGTCGCGCCGTTTCCCACGGGAAGAAAGTAATCGCCGTTCCGGGACTGCCCACCTCGTTGCCGAAGTACAGATGGTACACTTCGGGGGCATCGAAGTTGATCGTTTTTTTGACCAGTCGCAGACCGAGAATGCCTGCGTAAAAATCAACGTTATCCTGTGCATTTTTGACAAAGGCTGTAATATGATGAATACCTGCTGTTTGTTGAGACATAGCTGATGACCTCCTTCGTATATTTTTGCTTCTATTTCTCGATTATTCGGCCTGGAATGTGTTGTAGCTGACGAACTCCCCTACCGGCTTGCGGTACCCTCTCACGCGTTGGCTCGCTGTATCTTCTTTTCCGATCGTAATCATCATCGTCGGCACATAACGATCCGGAATGCGCAAAATATCGCGGACTGCTTCCGGATCAAAGCCGATCATCGGGCACGTGTCCCAGCCCTTGTCTTTGGCGGCAAGCATGAAGAGCATGGCCGACAGGCTGGCATTGCGAATCGCTTCATCCCGTTTGAACTGATCTCCACCAGCTTCGTAGAAGGAATGGACAGACGATACAGTTTGATCGTATTCGCGCTGATCCATGACTCCCAAATGCAGCAGCCCCTCGTGGATTGGCCCCACATTTTTGTACGCCTCCAGATCGCCGAGCACCAAGATGACAGCGGACGCAGTTTTTACCTTATACTGTCTCTGTGCTGCTTCATATACTCGTTCCTTTGTCTCTGGCTCGGTCACGATCACATAGTGCGCGTGCTGGAGATTAAAAGCGGATGGGGCAAATTTGACGAGCGACATGATCTCCTCAAGTTCAACTGTCGTAATAGATTCAGTAGGGATAAATTTATTGGCAGATCTCCGGTTTTTCACTAATGCAGTAAACTCGCTCATTTTGATTTCCTCCTCGACATCACCGAATGGTGTGTGCCATTATCATCATTTTTAAAAATCTTTAATTTAAGATATTAACACAAAAAACAACTTAACGATTGCCCTTGAGGATACTGACTGCAACAAACTTGGTTGGTCGAGAAGCTGATGAGCGCGTGCAGTAAATATCTTTAATTTAAGATAATTATAGAGCCAGCATGACTCGTTGTCAACCTTTCGGGCCAGAAGAAAGTTTTTCTCCCGGCCCTGCTTCATCTATCGGGGCAATTCGCTTACAGAAACCTGCAAATCCGCTTCTTTTGGCAGCCATGCCCGCATTTGTTCCCATTTAAACAACTGTTCAATATGGTACACGCCTTGCGGAAAATCTTCCGAGTAGAGTGTTTTAGCTGCAAATGCGGCCACTTTTGCCGTCATATGGGACTGGTCGCGCCCTTGCAACTGACACGTCGCCATTGCCGCGTGATTGCCCGCTTTTCCCCGTGCCTCGATCTTGATGGCAAATAGATCGTCTCCCCATTTCCAGCGCAAAAACGATTCCACGACGGCTTTCCGTACCGCTGACCGCTTGAGCAGTCGGCAAATTCCGCTGCGGCGAAACGCAGCCACTGCTCTCGTCACCCACTCCTGATCAAAACAAAGCCGTGTGGAGACTGACGCTACACCGAGCGTTCCGGCGAGTGTCTGCTGATCGGAAAAAGGGAAGCGGTACGCTTTCTTTTTCCCCAGTTTTGCTCCGAAATCGACCAGTTTGCCGTCTGTCATGCTCTCTACGCTCACCCGGCGATGATCTTGCGTCACATCATAGCGCGTGCACAGATGGTCTACGGTCCATTCCATCGCCGCCTTGCCGTGCCGATCTCCCAAACCGAGCATGATGAAAATATCCAGCTCCGTCACTTCGTCCAGCAAACGATGCGCATGGGCTGCGAGCAGATTCGTCAAGCCCGGCGCAAGTCCGATACTGAGCACGGCAGTTCCTGTAACCTTCGCTTGGGAACGCCTGCCCCATTGCTCCAGGCGGGTCAAAAAGGCACCGGATGCAGACACATCGATGTAGTGCGTTCCGCTCAAAAGGCACTGCTCGGCGAATGCCGTATCATGCTGGTCCAGACACATCACCACCAGCTTTACTTCCGCAAGCAGCTCCTGCTCTGGCGGCTGTCGAAGATCGAACGCGAGGGGGCGCACTTTCCCCGCTGTTTCCCGGCAAAAAGCCTCGGCCTTTTCCATGCTGCGCCCGGCGGCATACACCTGGCCTGGATACAGCTCCCCGAGTTCCTTGCAGATCGTTGCCCCTACATGTCCGTAACCGCCCACCACCAGGATTTTTTGTTTTTTCATGCGCCTCGTCCTCTCTTCTGTAAAAGCTTCTCGGCCCTGCCCCCTGCGTGGACTGGAACGATTGAAGCCTGGCATCCGTCTGGTCCCTATCCGTTTGCTCGCTTTTTCCGGTCGTTGCTACGGGTCGCATACCCCCAGATGCACAGGCAGCATAAGCTGAGCCAGCCGCCCATGATAAACACGGTTTTGTACGCTTCCAAATCTGGTTGCGCCCCTGCTGTTTGTCCGTTCATCATCCCCAGGCCAAGTGCCGCGCCTGTCACCAGTCCTGCGTTTCGGGTGAGCGCGATCATGCCCCCGACTGCCCCGGCATGCTCCAGCGGAACGTGCTTCATGATGTAACTGTTGTTTGGCGAGGCGATCAACCCCATCCCGGCGCCCACCAGCGCAATCGCTGCGATCAGTTCAACCGCGGACATGTGCCCAAGCCATACTCCCAGAGCGGCCAGTCCTGCTCCCATGCTCCCCAGTCCGGCCAGTACAACGGCTTGAGCCTGATAACGGTCGGCGGCCCAGCCCCCAAGCGGCCCCGTCAATGCCAGCAGCAGAGGGTACGCTGTGAGCAGATAGCCAGCTGACAGAGAAGACATTTTCGCATAATCAAGCAGGTAGAACGGCATAACGACCAAAACCAGGTTGGCCAACACGAACGAAGCAAAACTGATCAAAAGCCCTGTCGAGACAGCAGGAAGCCGAAAAACCGCGACAGGCAAAAACGGCTCTGCCTGATGGCGTCCTCGCCAGATCAACAGCCAGAGCACGACGATGGCAAGGCCGTAAAGCATGATTTGCCGCGCCGATAGCCAGCCCCATTCATTTCCGCCAGAAATCGCAAAAATCAGGGAACTGACTGCAATCGTGAACAAGCCCGAGCCAAAAACATCGATTGATTTCGCCTGTTTTTTCGGCAAGTGAACAGGAATGTAGCGAAACGCAAGCACAGTCGCTACAACCGCTACCGGAACATGCGCGAGAAACAGCCATTCCCAGCTCCATGCAGAAGCGATAAATCCGCCGGCAATCGGGCCAGTCATCCCGCCGAGCGCTACAGCCGTGCTCATAATCCCAAGCGCTCTCCCACGCACTTCCTTTGGCAGCAGCAGTGTAATCAGAGCGATATTCGTAGCCTGAAACATCGCCGCACCGACGGCTTGCACGACCCGCAGGACAAGCAATGTGGCAATCGTCGTCGAACATGCGACGAGGACAGAGCTGATGGTAAAGAGCAAAAAGCCGTAGTTGTGAAGCATCCGGTGACCGTATCGGTCACCGAGCTTGCCCATGACGGGAAGCAGCGAAGCGATGACGAGCAAATATCCGGTCGTAATCCATTGGGCCACTCCCAACTCCGTCTGAAACAGTTGCGTAAAAGAAGGCAGCGACACGTTGACGACTCCTGCCGTGAAATGCGACAAAAAAGCTCCAAGGCAGATCGCTGTCATCATGAAAAAGCGCTGTTTCGCACTCATAAGCGTCTGAAACTGCACGCCTGTTTGCATCATCATCACCTGCTACTTTTGACCGCGAACCAGGCATTGATCAGATAAGAACCGAAGTAGCGCGAGCTGTGCTCGAAGCCCACCTCTTCCATCAGCTCTTGCACTTGGCAGGCAGGGATCGGATCAGATTCTTGGCCCATGGAGGCGGCAAAACGCTCCCACTCGGCAAGAGAAATGCCGTTGTCGGTCATATGCGTGCGCCAGGCTTGCATTTGCATGGCAAACGCCTGCGACTGCGGATCGCCAGCAATGGCTGCGAGACAAAACGGGGCACCTGGCTTCAGCCGTGCCGCAATCTGCTGCAACAGCTCTCTTTTTGCGGCAAGACCTTTGACAAAATGAAGCACGAGCAGACATGTCGCCGCATCGTAGGCTGTCTGCTCCGGCAGCACGTCGACCGTTCCTTCGTGCAAAACCGTACGCGCAGCCAAGTCCGCGCCAGCCGTTCTGTGCCGGGCGCGTTCGAGCATTTGCGCCGATGGATCAACACCTGTAAACGTCCAATGCTCATGTTTTGCTCCCAGCGTCACGATTTCCTGACCGCCGCCAGCGCCTACAACAAGGATGTGCTTCTGCTCTCCGGTTTGCGGCAGCTGCGCTCCCAGCAGGCGCTCCGTCATTTCGTACAAGTAGGCGTACCCGGGAATTTTCAGCGCGATTGTCTGCTCATATTTCGCTACTTCTGGATGGTGCCAGCTTAAAGGCCGCTGTTTTTCTGTCATCTGTCTCTCTCCCGTCTTTTCCTGTCGTCAATTGCCAAAGCCTCCGTTGATCTGCTTGCGAGAAGTACGTGCCGCCATGTTGCTCCACCGAAGCTGCCGTTACATCAGCCAAAATGTGCGTTGGCCTGCCTCCCAGCACAACAATGCGCGTTCCGAGAGCGAGCGCTTCGTCCAGATCGTGTGTCACGAGCAAAACGGTCGGCTGCTCGCTATCCCACAGCTTCCTGAACAACTGGTGCATGCCAGCTCGTGTAGCAGCGTCCAGACTTTGAAAAGGCTCATCCATAAACAACAGTCCAGGCCGCGCGGCAAAAGCGCGAACGACCGACACACGCTGCCGCATCCCGCCGCTCAACTGGTCAGGGTATGCGTGCAGCACCGCACTCAAATCAGCAGCATCCAGCATGGCAAGCACCCGCTCTTGTTCTTGCTCTTGCCGTTGCTCCAATACCCACAGGACGTTTTCCAGCACCGTCTTCTCAGGCAGAAGGCGCGGTTCCTGAAAAACGTAGCCCAGCCGTTCCCCTTCATCGCGCGAAATGACTCCCTGCGCAGGCCGGATCAGCCCGGCAGCCATTTTCAGCAGAGTCGTTTTGCCAATCCCCGATGTTCCCATCAGGCACGTCACTTGACCTTTGGCTGCCTCCAGCGAAAAGTTATCGAAAAGCAGCCGGCCAGCTCCATATTTCAACGAGATTCCTGTAAATCGCATGCGGCGCTCCCCCTCCTTTCGCGCGGCCGGGTGATTTTGCGCACGAGCACTTCCAAGGCCATCCCGAACAAGGCAACGAGCAATGTCCAGGCCATCACTTCTTCCGTTTTCAAGTAAATGCGCGCTGTGTTCATCGAAGCTCCGATCCCCGTCTGTCCGCTGATCAGCTCCGCCATGACGATCGTTTTCCAGCCCATGCCGACGCTGACGGTAAGCGCAGCCGACCAGAACGGAGCGAGCGCTGGCAAAATAATATCCACGAGCTGCTTGCGGCGATTGACCGAAAAGACGCGCGCCATCTCCAGCAGCTCCTTGGGCAATTGCCGCACGCCCTGCAAGGAATTGAAAAAGAAGAGCGGAAACAGGGCGAGTGCCACGACGAAAATTTGCGCCCCGCCGTTCACTCCGAGCCAGAGAATGGCAAGCAGCATCCAGGAAACGGGGGGAACTGCCTGCAACACGGAAACGGCCGGGCTAACCAGCTTGAACACCAGCTCTTGTGCGCCTGCGAAGACGCCAAGCCCGGTTCCAAGCAAAAAAGCGATACCGAAGCCCGCTGCGAGCCTGAGAAACGAGTAGAGCAGCGGCTCCATCAGGCGGCCTTTTTCGTATAAGCCAATCAACGTCTGCAAGCTCTCCCACGGCCCCGGCAAAATGACAGGAGGATACACGCGGGACAGCCCCTCCCAAGCCAAAAGCAACAGCAAGTACGTAAGGCCGCTCGACCAGTTGTTACGAGCCGTAGTAAAAATCGGCATCTGGCACTGATCCTCCAATCGAATCGGGAGCGATTTGCAACAGAACGCCCAGGTAACGCTCCACTTCCGGTTTGGCTGTCTGCGCGTCCTTATAAAGCAGCGTAATTTTGGGCAGAGCAGAAGTCAGCACCGCCTCTGGCATGCCAAACTCTTCTGCCGCGATTTTCAACGTCTCGCCCGCTTGCTGGTTGACCTGCCGGACAGCCTCCTGATACGACTGTTCGAAGCGGGCGATATCCGCTGCATGCGTTTTGGCCCAGTCGCGATTGACGAAAACGGCCGTTTGCGGCAAGTCTTGTCCAAACTCGGCCTGCCACTCTTTTTGAAAATCGACGACTTCGCTCACTTTTCCTTGTGTCTTCATCCGCAAGCCACTCAGTACAGGCTCAGGCAACACAGCGTGCTTGATTGTGCCCGCCGCCAGTTGCTGCATGATGTCCGGAATTACGCCGTAGGCCAGGTTCACTTTGCCTTGCAGTCCTTTTTTGGCAAGCAGATGTTGCGTCAAAATATCGGGCGGCCCGCTTTGCCCCGGGATATAGACCGTCTCGTTGCTCAATTGCGAAAGCTCGCGCACGTTTGGGTCAAGCGAAATCAAATACATCGAGCCGTACGTGTTGACGTGAAGCAGCTGGATCGGCATTCCCTTTGCGTACAGATTGGCCCCGACATTGATCGGAGCAGCGTACAATGGCGCTTCATTGCCCTGTATGCCAGCCAGCAGTTGCTCTATGGAATCCCATTTGGCTATTTGGAACGTACCGTCTGCCTCTGTCTTTTCCATATAGACGGCAGGAATCAGAGACGGTGCCTTGGGCGTAAGCAGCGTGATCGCGGCAGGGCTGGCAGCAGGACCCGGCTGCTCGGCTGTGTTAGTTGCCGTGTTCGTTGTGGCGCAACCAGTCAAAAGAATCAGCGCAGCCAGACTGCTTGCAAACATGCGGGTAGCGTGGCGGTAAATGGATTTCATAGCAACTCTCCAACTCCTCGTTGACTTTTGGCATCTCTTCATTAAGAATTATTCTCAATTATAGAGATGCACAATAGGAGCACCATCCCACAAATATGGGATTTTTCTGCGAATCCACTGAATCTACACGCACAGGAGAGCACAGATGAATGCAAAATGGGAAGCAAGCAAACGAAAACTGCTGACTCTGGCAAAGCGGCATTCCTCTTCGCAGGACTACCGGACGGCGCTTTTGCAGGAGCTGCGGGAGTTCGTGCCTTTTGACGGGGCGTGCTGCACGGCGGTAGACCCGCAGACGCTTCTGTCTACAGGAGCCATAACCGAGGACGGGATTGAGGCGATTCATCACGGGATTTTTGAATATGAGTACCTGCGTGAAGACTTCAATCGGTACGATCAGTTGAGCCAATCAGCAGAAGCGGTCGCCACGCTTCATCAGGCAACCGGAGGCGAGCTTGTGCGCAGCGCGCGTTACCGCCATGTCCTGTTCCCTGCCGGATTTGCCGATGAACTGCGTGCGGCGCTCAAGTACGATGGAGCTTGCTGGGGATTTTTGACGTTGTTTCGCTTTCAGGGGCGGCCTTTTTTTAGCGAGGAAGAGCGCGAGTGGATGGCGGAGCTGGCACCGTTGATCGCCTACCAGCTGCGAAAAACGAGCCTGTCCCTGCCTGCCGAGGAGACTTCCTGGATGGAGGAAGAGACGGGGATTTTGCTCATGTCTGATCAATTGGCGATCCAATCGGCCAACACGACCGCAGACAGATGGCTTTCGCTTTTGCGCAAGTGGGAGTCGATCGATCGCCGCACCTTGCCGCGACCAGTGCGCGCTGTCTGCTCCCGGGCGTTGGCGCAATTGAACGAGTCTGATCCGAAAGCGTCCATGGCAAAAGTGTGCATCCGCATGCCTGATGGCCCTTATGTCGCGATTCAAGCAAGTCCGCTGCACGGCCAGGACGGCGCTGTCCATCTGGCGGTTTTGTTCAGCCCGGCCAAGCCAGCCGATATTCTTCCGATTGTGTGCGAGGCTTACGGATTGTCCGAGCGTGAAAAACAGCTGCTCGCTCTGATCGTGCGCGGCTTCTCTACCAAAGAGCTTGCGCACAGGCTGCACATCTCTGCCTACACGGTGCAGGATCATTTGAAGTCGATTTTCGTGAAAACAGGCGTATCCAGCAGACGCGAGTTGATCTGGCAGCTGTTTTCGAGATTCGGCGTGGAGGCAAGCGAAGGGAAATGAAAAGCAGCCTGGTCGCACCACTATTCCGGTGCAATCAGGCTGCTTTGTTGTTGCGATCATGTCATCTGATAAATCTGGATCAGGTTCCCGCACGTATCGTTCAAAACGGCGAGGATCACGTTTCCAGCCTCGGTCGGAGGCGTCTTGAAAACTACGCCGAGCTGAGTCAAGCGCTCGTACTCTTTGTTGACGTCACTCACTTCAAACGCCGTCGCAGGGATGTTTTGCTCAAAAATCGCTTTTTGGTAGGTCGATGCAGCCGGATTTCCGTTCGGCTCCAGAAGCAACTGTACACCGTCCGGCTCTTCCGGAGACACCACTGTCAGCCACTTGGCCCCTCCCATCGGAATGTCCATTTTGGTCACGAAACCGAGTATCTCCGTATAAAACTTTTGCGCCTTTTCCTGATCGTCTACAAAAACACTCGCCAAACTGATTCGCATAAGGAACCTCCTGATTACTTTTCAGCCTATTTCGCTAGTGTACCCCCGATGGGCTGCTTTCCTACCTACCTGTCTTTGGGCAAGGCAAGATGAAAAATCCATTCCTCGCCATACACGACAAAAGCTCGCTGCTTGGCATTCGCTTGCGAGACCGCAACGACGTCAACTGGCAGCGAAGTATAAATAGCCTGCTCTTCCGGCAAGCAATAAGCGGCGATAGCAGGAAAATCGTCTTGCTCATACGGTCTGATCCAAAATCCATTCGCTACAGTCATGGAAGCTCCCTTCTATTCCTGGCACGCCTCTCTCAGCTTCTGATCGAGCACCTGAAAGACGCTTGCCAGCTTTTCTGCGGGAACGTTCGCATAGCGATCGCCTATGCTCACTTCGTAGTAGCTGGAATGCTCGTCTACCTTCCGCGCATAATGGGAGATTCCTACGCCTGTCTCCTCGCAAATGGAAAGAAGAATTTGCTCGAAACGCTCTTTGGGCAAACGGACATGCACATGGAACATGTTTGATACAGGTACGGCAGGGATGGTGGTGACGCCGTGGCATTGGTTGTATCTGCCGGCGAGGTCTTTGGCCTGCTCGTAATACTCGCCGAACTTGCCCTTTCTCGCTTCAAAGTTGGCTTCGGCAGTCAAAATGTACGGATACAAGCTGATCAGATCGCCGCCATGGCGCCTTTTCCAGATCACGGCCTCTTTCGTGAAAGTCTCGTCTCCGGCCAAAATCGCTCCGGCGATGCCGCCGACTCCTTTGTACATCGAGATATAGACACTATCGAACAACGCGCATACTTCCTCGGCCGTTTTCTGATAGTATGGCAAAATTTCCAGAAGCCTTGCCCCATCCAGATGCAAGCGGATGCCTTTTTCCTTGCAGTGGCGCGAGATTGCTTGCAACTCCTCGTAGGACGGCAGTTGTCCGCCGATTTCACGCTGCGGGAGTTCCAATAGCAGGCAGGAAATCTCCTCCGTCATGCCGAGGACATCGTCCAGCGCAATTACCCGGTGTTTGTCCGCAAGCAGCACCGCGTCGATGCCGTGGAGCTTGCGCAGCCCTTCCTCTTCATGAATCTCCAGATGGCAAAGCGGATGGTACGCCACCCGGTTGATGCCTTTTTCCTCGGACCAGATGCGCATGGCGATTTGCTGTGCCATCGTACCGCTCGGGAAAAAGACGGCGGATTCTTTTCCCAAATATTTTGCCATTTTATGCTGAAAATTCTCGATGACCGCTCCCGTTCCGTACACATCCGCCTGGAGGTCGCCATCCAGCTCCTGAAAAACAAGCTGCAATTGGCGGATATCTCTCTTGCTGTGCCCAGCTAACTGATAGGTCGTCTGATTGAATGCTTGCAGCAACGTTTTCTGATCTTCCATGTCGACAGGTCCCCTTTTTCCAGCTGAGTAGGCTGCGATTGTTTGCATGCGGCTTTGCCATGCCCCTTTATCCAAGATACCATATCTTTTTCGCAGCCTTCTCAAAATTATTGCTTCAAGTGCAATTGACGGTATTCGCTGGGGGTGCTCCCTGTCGTCTTTTTGAACAGCGTAATGAAGTACGGCGTGTTTGGCATGCCGACCTCCGTGGAAATCGCGGCGATTGACTTGTTTGATTGAGCCAAAAGCTCTTTTGCCTTGTCCAGCCGTTTCTGCTGAATGTATTCCACAGGCGTCATTTCCTTGATTCGCTTGAACGTGCGATGCAAATGGTAGGGGCTGCCGTGGCACATGTCTGCCAGATGGGCCAAGCTCAGCTTTTCGGTGTAGTGAGAGTCGATATATTGCGTCATTTGTGCGACCCACTCGCGATCCGGCAGGCGCTGACCCGTCGGCTTGCACCTTTTGCACGGGCGAAACTCCTCGCGAATCGCCTCGCTCGCCTGTTCAAATATCCGCACATTTCCCCATCTCGGCGGCTTCGACTTGCACGATGGGCGACAAAAAATGCCCGTCGTCTTCACCGCGTAAAAAAACTGCTGATCATAGGTCGCATCGTTATTGATGATGGCTTGCCATCGCTCCTCAGTAATCCCAAGCTCCATGTTGCCCACCTCCACCATCAGTATACCCCCAAGCGAACCGCTTCGTGCTCTGTTGTAAATAAAATAGCAAGATAACGAAATGACAGTCCAGCTTTTCTTGCGATACAACTAAGAGAGTGCCAAAAGGAGGCTGTTTGATGATGAATACAAACAAACGAATATATACGGAATTGCCACGCCAATGTCTACCTGCCAACGCTTGGGTCGATAATAAGAAGGAACTGATCCTGCCTACCGAACAACCTTTTTCATTTTCCCAAAACCTCCATTACTTGTCGCGCAGCAACAACGAGTGCCTGTACCAGATTGAAGGAGATCGGCTGTACAAAGCGATTCCTGTTGACGGCGACATCCCTGTCGTAGAAATTCGCGCCGACGATGACGGGCAGCTGTCTGTTCGTTTTCTCGGAGACGCTCCGCCGCCAAATGTACGCGCCCAAGTAGCGCAGTACGTTTACGACTGGTTTGATCTGGGAACCAATCTGACAAAGTTTTACGACCTGGCCCAAAACGATGCCTTGTTAAAAAACGCTGTCGCTTCTTACTACGGGCTGAAAAATATGGGCATCCCCGACCTGTTTGAAGCGATGAGCTGGGGGATTATCGGACAGCAAATCAACCTGACGTATGCCTATACGTTGAAAAGACGTCTCGTGGAAAGCTTCGGGCAACGGGTCGAGCACGCAGGGAGGACTTTTTGGGTGCATCCTGCGCCGCAAGTGATCGCCGAACTTACCGTGCAAGACCTGGAAGCGCTGCGGATGACCACGAAAAAGTGCGAGTATTTGATCGGTGTTGCACAACTCATCGTTGAAGGGAAACTATCGAAAGAGCTATTATGGGACGGAGGAGATTGTAAAAAGGCAGAGAAAAAGCTGATCAGCATTCGCGGGATTGGTCCGTGGACAGCCAACTATGTCCTCATGCGCTGTCTGAGGATGCCGTCTGCTTTTCCGATCGACGATGTCGGCCTGCACAATGCCATCAAATATGTTCAGGGTACGGAGACAAAACCGACCAAAGCCGAAATTCTGGCGCTGTCCAGCAGTTGGACAGGCTGGGAGTCTTACGCCACCTTTTACTTATGGCGTTTTCTCTACTAACCAAAGGAGGTTTCACTCGCATGCTGAAAATAGGCTCGCACGTTTCCTTCTCCGGCAAAGGTCTGCTCAATGCCGCAGAAGAAGCCGCCACCTACGGCTCTAGCACGTTCATGATTTATACGGGAGCGCCGCAAAATACAAGACGCAAACCGATCGAAGACCAATACATTGAAGAAGGCAAAGCTGTCATGGCCAAAGAGGGCGTCGAGGAAATTGTCGTGCACGCCCCTTACATTATCAATCTCGGCTCCTATAAAGAAGACACGTTTGAACTGGCTGTCCGCTTTTTGCAAGAAGAAATTCGCCGGACTGACTACATCGGCGTCAAAAACATCGTGCTCCATCCCGGCGCCTATACCGACAAGGACGCGGAGTACGGCATTGCCAGAATCGCCGAGGGCTTGAATGAAGTTCTCGCCGGCGTGAAAGACACTGACGTCAAGATCGCGCTGGAAACCATGGCCGGAAAAGGAACCGAGATCGGACGCAGCTTCGAAGAACTCGCCGCGATCATCGAAAAAGTCGAAGACAACAGCAAGCTCGCCGTCTGCATGGATACGTGCCACATTCACGATGCGGGCTACGATATCGTCAACGATTTTGACGGTGTGCTGGAGCAGTTTGACCGCACCATCGGCCTGGACCGCCTGAGTGTCGTCCACCTGAACGACAGCAAAAACTTCCGCGGCGCCGGAAAAGACCGCCATGCGCCAATCGGGGCCGGGCTGATCGGCTTTGACGCGATGAACTACATCGTCAATCACGACAAAATCCGCCACCTGCCGCTCGTTCTGGAAACACCGTGGATCGGAAAAGAAAAAGGCAAGGAGCGCCCGATGTACAAAGCCGAGATCGCCCTGCTGCGCGGCGAGATCGAACAGCGCTTCGGCGACGAATTTATGGATCACGTGGAGCGGCTGGACTACTTCTTCCGCAAGCAAGATGTGACCAGACGCGAATATGTCGTCGGCATCTGGGATCTGTTGAAAAACGACGCGAAAGCCAAAAAAGCGGACGGTCGCGAGCCGATGGAACGACTGTACGACATGGCACACGAAGCACGCTTGTTCCCGGAGCTTTCCGAGGAAGAGCTGAATCAACGCCTGACCGCCTGGTTTGCCATCCCGAAATACTCGTAAGCCAGGCCGCATGAATCTCTCTGGCAGATTCGGCCTGAACAGCGATGCAGCAAAAGAAAAAACGTACTTGCTTCTCGGAAGCGACGGTCGGTTGTATCGAAGCCAAACTCCGGGTACAATCGGTGGCTATCGGCGGAAAAAAATATACGGACGGCTGGACTGCCCCTCCGCTCTGCGTGCCATCGCACGGGGAGGATATGTAGCCCATCGCGTATTTTTCGCTGACGAAAAGACCGCTGTCGCTGCGGGCTATCGGCCCTGTGCAGTTTGCCTGCCTGACAAATACGCTCTGTGGAAAGCGGACCGCTCCCTATAAACTGCTGGAAGCGACATGCGACCGCTGTGTATTCATGCATTTCCTACAGCTACAGTAAATCCTACACGCCAAAAAGCTGGCCCGTGCCGATGACGGAAGCCAGCTTTTTGGCTTTTTGCTTTCTTCGCTGCTTTACTCGTTCATGCTGCCAGACACGCCATTTTTGTGCAAAAGGGGAACAGGCGGAATGACTCGGAAATACGGGACGCTCGTGACGATGGAGATACCCGCTTCCCGCAACACGGCTGCCATCTCTTCCGCTTCCTGCGCCGGGATGTCGCCCAAGGCAAAAGCATGACTGATCGCAACTCGCCCCTGCAAACCAGCCTCCGTGGTCATGGCTCCAGCCGCTTCATGGTGAACGTGCCGAGATGACCGTGGTCGTGCAAATGCAAATCGATGCCCGCCCCCGCTTCGACAGCCAAATCGACCATCTGATAGAGCGACTCTTCAATATCCTGATCGACTGTCGCCGGGTCCACGCCGCCGACGTGTGTCGCGCCTTGCCGCAGCGCTTCCCTGACGAGTCCTTTCGCCCTGGTGCGCAACAGCCCGTGCTGCGGGAACGCGACGATTTCGTGCGTCAGCCGATCCGCATACGTCGCAAGTGCGGCCTGAACCTGCTCCAGGTTGGAGATTCCTACTTCCGGATAAATGTCTACATGAGTACGCACATGGGTGGAGCCGTATGACAGCAGGACAGCAAGGAAGTTTTCCGCTCGTTCCTTGGTGGACGTCGCAAGCCCCGGCAAAATCCGCTTTTCGATCTCGCAGCGCTCGATCACGTTTGCGGCCGGGATCACTGCCCGCCATTCCTCGCCCAACAGTGTCTTGTCCAGGTGGACGTGCTTTTCCAGCAAGGTCGGCATAGCCAACAGCCCTCTGGCGTCTTCCCGCTCGATGCCATCCTCGCTCAGCTCGTCAGCAGCAGACACGATCCGGGCGTTACTTGCGATTCTCGGCGCACAACTGATAGCCCCAGCCCCAGACGGTCGTAATCATCCCCGCCGCTTCCGGGGAGCGCTGGGACAGCTTTTTTCTGATTTTCCGCACGTGGGCGTCAACCGTGCGGGAATCCCGCTCGGTTTCGTCATTCCAGACGTTTTGCAGCAAATCTTCCCGCGAAAACGTCTCATTGGGATGCAGCGCTAGAAAATACAGCAGCTCAAACTCTTTGGGAGCCAGTCCCACTGTTTTTCCGCTGACCGTGACCCGATGAGCCAGCGGTTCGATCAAAAGGTCGGGATAGGAGATCGCCACAGGAGAGCCGCTGCTTTTTTTGCCTGTTTCTTGCAGACTGGCAGTCCGATGCAGGATGGCCTTGATTCTGTATACAAGCTCGTGCGGGCTGAACGGCTTGACGACATAATCATCCGCTCCCGCCTCAAAACCTCGCAAGCGGTCAGCCTGCTCCCCTCTGGCCGATACGATGACAATCGGCACCGGATCTGTTTCGCGCAGACGCAAGCACAGCTCGATCCCGTCCATACCGGGCATCATGAGATCGAGTATGATGAGGTCATAATCGATCTGTTTGACCAGTTTCAACGCTGCGAATCCGTCCTCTGCCTCATCCACGACATATCCCGCATTTTCCAGATACATGCGCAAAATACGCCTGATTCGCTCCTCGTCGTCCACGATCAAAATTGTAGCAGGATGATCTCCCATGACGCTCTCCCTCCTCGCTTTTGTGACTGCTCCCTACGCTCCCAAAAATCGCTTGGCCGCAGGAATGCGCCTGATGACAAGCAAATCGACAAGCAGCACGGCAACCAGGGAAATGCCCACCAGCGGGAAAAACAGTCCAAACGCAATGATGATGGCTGCGACGCCTTTCATCAGCTTGTAGTTTTTCGGCAAAGCTGGCGCTCCCAGCTTGCCAGCCGGCTTGCGTTTCCACCACATGATCAGCCCGGTAAGCGAGATGCCTACCAAGCCGAGGCAAGTCAATGCCGCCAAAAGCTGGTTCGGCCAGCCGAAAAAGCGCCCCTCATGCAAAGCGATGCCGATTTCGATTGCTTTTGCCATTGTCCCGTAATCGGCAAAACGCAAGTCAGCGAGCACCTTGCCGCTGTATTGATCGATGTGCAGCGTCGCGTTATCTACCGGAGATTTCGGGAAAACCGACACGGTATAGACGCCTTTTTCTCCTTCCGGCAGATTGATCGTATATCCGGCAGGGACTTTGCGCTCAGTAGCAATGTTGACTACTTGTTCCAACGGCAATGTTTGTACTCCGCCTTTTTGAGCGGATTCCGGCACGGGCATGTTTTCGGCAGCCCACGATACTTCGGCAACAGCCTTTGTCGGGATCACCGACTCCGGTACGCTACCCCACAGTTGGTCGGGGTAGCCGGATTGTGCGGAAGTGGCTGCCTTGTTGACGTAATCGCCCCAGACGCCAGACCACGGCAAGCCTGTCATGATCAGTACAGCGGTAAACAAAGAGAGCCAGAAAGCGGGCACAGCATGCAAATCCCGCCAGAAAATGCGTTTTCCTTGCGTGAATCTCGGGATCAGTGTTCCGTACAGCGATTTTGTGTTGCGCGGCCACCACAGATAGACTCCGGTTACGAGCAAAATCATTCCCCAACAGGCTGACAGCTCGATAATCCGGTCGCCTGTTTTCCCTGCCATCAGCTCGCCGTGAAGCTTTTTCATGACTTGCATGAGCTTGTTCTGATCATCCAGCTCACCGACGATTTTGCCGTCAAACGGGCTGACGAAGACGGTTTTGCTGACCTTGTGTTCGACAATGCCGACCTCGGCTGTTCGTGTCGGCTCATCAGACGGACGGTAGCGTGTGATGACGGCTTCCGGATAAGCCTGTCTTACTGCCTCAACCTGCATGGTCGGCGATACAGCCGTATGTCCCGCCGCGACATAGTAAAGGTCCTTGTACATCCACGCTTCAATCTGCGGCTTGTACAAATAAATTCCGCCAGTAATCGCTAACAAAATCAGAAAAGGAGCAAAAATAATTCCTGCGTAAAAATGCCACCGCCAGATCGCCACATACAAGCGTTTTTCCTTTTGTGGCTCCTCTGTTGCTTCTTGCTGATACGTTTGCGGCATCGCCATATACCCGCGTTCCCCCTCGTACTGATGATTTTACGAAATTGAGTATATGACGATTGCCCGTTTCGCTACATGACTCAACCTGGCTATTTTGGGCATGAATATGTGTCGGAAGATTGACAAGTTTCAGTTCCCGCTTCCCAAAAAGAAAAGGATATAGAGGCGGCTCTATACCCTTTTTCTGTATCGATTAAAAATCAAAGTTGTCCGGATCCGGACCGACGCGATGATTTTCATTCAAGCCGTCGATCAGCTCCATATCTTCTTTTGTCAGCTCAAAATCAAACACCGAGGCATTCTCGACAATGCGCTGTTCTTTTGTCGATTTCGGAATCGTCACAACGCCATGCTGCAAGTCCCAGCGCAAGATGATTTGGGCAATCGATTTTTGGTACTTCTCAGCGATCCCTTTCAGGACAGGATTGTCCAGCAATTGGCCCTGCATCAGCGGCGACCACGCTTCAAACTGGATGCCCTGCTCCCGGCAGTAGGCGCGCAGCTCTGTTTGGGACAGTCGCGGATGGAACTCCACCTGGTTGACCATCGGCTTGATTTCGGCGTCCTTGAGCAGCTCTTCGAGATGATGAATGTGGAAGTTGCTCACCCCGATCGCCTTGACGCGCCCTGCTTTGTACAAAGTTTCCAGCGCTCTCCACGCTTCTTTGAATTTGCCTTCCACCGGCCAGTGAATCAAGTACAGATCGAGGTAATCCAGCCCCAGCTTGTTCAGGCTCGTTTCGTAGGCAGCCAATGCGGATTCGTAGCCAAGGTCGGCGTTCCACACTTTTGACGTCACAAAAAGGTCTTCTCTCGCCAAGCCCGCTTCTTTCAGGCCAGCGACAATGCCGCGTCCGACACCTTCTTCGTTCTCGTAAATCGCCGCCGTGTCGATGCTCCGGTAGCCGTGCCGGATCGCAGCTTTTACGGCGTTTTCCAGCTCCGGTCCTTCCGCGACTTTAAATACGCCAAGGCCCAGCCAAGGCATTTTCACGCCGTTGTACAGTGTGGTAGTCTCTTGCAAATGCTTTGCCATGATTAATTTCCTCCATCCCTATTGTCTATTTATGAAAGACAGTCTACAGTAGTCAAATATGCGGGGTACGGTTTGACAAGTGCTATTATGAGAGACAATAGCCAAAAGAGAAAGTACGTACTTTTTTGTGCGATAGGTACTAAAAAGTGCCTATGCATGCAGGAGGGAACCGTTCTTGAAAAAGAAGTACAACATTTCAGTCGAAGCCACACTCGAAGTTATCGGCGGCAAATGGAAGTGCGTCATTCTTTGCCATCTGACGCACGGAAAAAAACGCACGAGCGAGTTGAAGCGGCTCATGCCCGGCATCACGCAAAAAATGCTCACCCAACAGCTGCGCGAGCTGGAAGACGACGGGATTATCAACCGGATCACTTACAATCAAGTTCCGCCAAAGGTCGAGTACGAGCTGAGCGAGTACGGCTGGAGCCTGAAAAGCATTTTGGACGCGTTATGCGCCTGGGGTGAACAGCATATTATCAAGGAGTACGGGGACAAATATGCTGTATTGGAAGACAGCATTCTCAATAAATAACAACCGCGGCACCCCTCATTCATGTAATTGAGAAAAGGAAAGGTTCACTTGGAAGCAACCGCATCTCCTGTTTTACGCCAGCTGGGCAGCTCTGATCTGCTGCTGTCGCCGCTGGGGCTTGGCTGCTGGCAGTTCAGCAACGGCAATGGCATGGTCTACTCCTTTTCCTCGGTTGCCAGTGAAATGCGGGAAATGGTCGGCGAACTTTCGCGAGTCTGGTCTGAAAAAGACGTTGCCGCTCATCGAGGTGTTGGACGAACTGGCAGACAAATACGCGTCCTCCTCCACACAAAAAGCAGGCTGTGATCCGCGAGTAGATCACAGCCTGCTTCGTTTTTTCAAGAACGCAGCCAATCAACGGCGCGCCTTTTCCCGTTTTCCGCTGATTTCAGTAAGAATCGCCGCCCCCAACACCATCACTCCGCCGATCCACGGCGTATGAATCAAGCCCAGCGAATCTACAACGATTCCCCCTACAAAAGCTCCGATGGCGATTCCGAGATTGAACGCAGCAATATTGATCGCAGACGCCACATCCACCGCGCCGGGAACGTATTTTTCCGCGAGCTGCACTACGTATACTTGCAGCCCTGGCACATTCATGAACGCCAGCAAGCCCATCAACATAATCGTAATCGTGCCTGCCACCTTGAACGGCGCGGTAAACGTAAGAATGAGCAAAATGACTGCCTGAACCACAAACATGAAGAACAACGCTCGCAGCGGATTTTTGTCGGCTGCCCTCCCTCCGACTGTGTTACCGATGGCAATAGCGATGCCGTACACAAGCAAAATCAGACTGACGACATTGGCATGATAGCCTGTGATCTCTTCCAAAAGCGGCGTCAAAAACGTAAAGGTGACAAACGTTCCGCCGTAACCGAGTGCCGTAATGGCGAAGGCCAGCAACAATCGGCTATTTGTGATAATTTTCACTTGGTCTTTCAGCGAGGCAGGCTTGCCTGTTTTCAACTGGCTGGGAACGAGTATCGCGGTCGCCACCAAAGCAATCAGGCCAAGGATGGCTACGCCCCAAAACGTCGCTCTCCAGCCAAACATTTGACCAATAAACGTTCCCAAAGGCACACCTGTAACCGTGGCGACCGTCAATCCGGTAAACATCGTCGCGATCGCACTTGCCCGTTTATTTTCAGGCACCAGGTCTGCCGCAATGGTCGAGCCAATGGAAAAGAAGACACCATGGGAAAAGGCCGTGATGAAACGGGCAATGAGCAGCAAAGCAAAGCTTGATGACAGCGCAGCGACGCTGTTTCCGACGATGAAGACCACCATTAGCAAAAGCAGCAGCGTCTTGCGCGGGATTCGGCTGGTCAGCGCGGTAATGATCGGCGCTCCCACAGCCACGCCCAGCGCGTAGCCGGAAATCAAAAGTCCGACGAGCGTGATCGTTACATGCAAATCCTGCGCGACAGTAGACAACAGACCGACAATGACAAACTCCGTCGTTCCAATGCCAAATGCACTGATTGCGAGAGCAAGTAAAGCGAGCGTGGAGTTTTTCGCACCTTTTTCATGCTGCTCTCGGTTGATAGCTGTGCTCATGATGAAAACATCCTCCTGTTATTTTACTTTCCAGTCATTCGGCAGGGCCCTTGCGCATCATGATTGGCGAATATGTTGTGTTGCTGATTGCCATTATCGAGCATGCGAGCTTTTAGCGGAAGTACGTACTTTTTAGTAGCATAGGCACAAAAAAGTGCCTTAGGCGCGCCGGATAAATCTGCTCAAGCTTGCCTGGCCCGCGTTCCCGTTGCACAAAAAAACGTCTCCCGGCCCTTTATAACTGGCCGGTGAGACGCTCTGACGACAGCTGGCTTAAAAATCGTTTGGTTCGTTCATGACTTGGCGCAGAAAAGAGCCGAGCTGGCGGGCCTTCTTCAATGATCCTGCCATCGTGCATGACGACGACCCGATCTGCCACTTCGCGGGCAAAACCCATCTCGTGCGTCACCACGATCATCGTCATACAGCAAAATAAAGATGATCATGTGGATTGTAAGTAGCAAAAAGCTAATGAAATTTTAGCACTAAAAACAGGAAAAAATGAGTGAGCATAAGCGTAGTCAAATTAATAGAATTAATTTAGCAAATAGCATTGACATACAAAATAAAAAATGTAAAATTTTTCATAAAAAGTTATCTACTTACACTTCGGAACAAAAAGGTAAGCTTTTCGCAATTTCCATCCTGTTTATATCATTACAATTTTAATTTAGGAGGACTTTATGAAAAAGTTACTGAGCGCTTTTGCTATCTTTGCATTAATATCCAGCCCATTAAGTATCGTGAATGCTGAATCAGAGTACAACAATGAGGAAATTCAAAAAGTTGCCTTAGCAAGTGGGAAAAGCGAACAAGAGGTAATCAAATTGCTGAACCAGAGACAAGAACGACTCAAACAGACAAGGGAGAACTGGTCGAAAATCATCCAAAAACAACGTGAAGAATTTAAGGACGAAGTAGACAAACAGAAAGCCAATCTAGGGAAAAAGAATGAAAAGGTTGAGATGATCCGTATTATTACGTCAATCGATCCTAAATTTGAGAAACAGAACTTCTCTTACAATGAAGAATCTGGGGAACTTCAGTTGGAAACGACATCTGGAACCGGGCAGATTGGCACTTATGGCGATATACTGATTACACTTGATTCTGGATCAGAAAGTTCAGGTTCGTTTTACGGAGGTCATGCTGCTATTGTATCTGAGGATAGTAACTCCTGGACTATAGAGTCATTTGCAAAAGGGTGGAGTCCGCAAGCTCCGAAAATTGACGGCGTTTATTGGCACATAAACGACTGGGCAAACCGATACGATACTGTGGCAGGATATCACGTAAAAAAAGCTTCTTTATCCGACTACACTGACGCTGCACTATATGCTGAGGATAATTTGTACAAACCTTACAACTTTGATTACTTCGACAAATGGGACACTACTTCTTTCTACTGCTCACAGATAGTTTGGCGTGCATGGTATAGCCAAGGCTTTAACCTAGATTCTGATGGCGGAGATGCTGTATGGCCAGAAGATATTGCTAATTCTTCGAAAGTTATCCCATTCTACAGTGCTGGTATCTAAAAGCACAAGAAGGGTAGGAAAATCCCGTATTTTCCTACCTTTCTATCTATTTAAAAAGGAGAGTTTATGAGAAGTAAATATTTACGTCCAAAATTTTTTCTGTTAGTTTTTGGGGCTATAAGTGTTTTAGGTATAATAATGTTAAGCACCGGACAACTTTCATATAAGATTAATAAAAATGTAGAAAAGTATATAATACTCCGCACTTCATTTGTAGAGAACAAAAGTAAATTAGAGATATATTCCGAAGACAAAAAAATAAATGAAGAGAATATTGACCAAGGGGCATTGAATAGTCTTATTAATCATAAGGATAATTTTTATATTTCTTCTAGATATAAAGGCGATTACTATATTCTTTCTAAAAATGGGCGGTTAATTAAGAAAAGAATTGAGTCAGGAAAAGGAATTACAAATACATTCTATAACAATGATAAAATTACATTTATCACCAACTGGGGCAAAAAAAGAGAAGGGGATTATTTCTTACACGAGTGGAATATATTTACTTAATGATAAAAGTGAACCTGTCGAATTTGTTCTAAATAATGGATTTTTCACAAGCGGAACCTTTTTAACAATCATATATATGTATTAACATTTGACCCAACAGTTAAAGAAGAGCAAATATTAAAAGTAAATTTCAATGGTGAAATAGTAAAAAATTTGTACTTGGCAGATCTCCCGATTTGAGTTCAGATCCATTACCACAAGTAACGATTTGATATATATGTATTCTAATGATGGAAAATTGCTATTTATAGATACAGCAGATAATCTTCAAGAGATACCCTTACAAACGGAACTGGTAAAGTATTTAAAGTATTTACTGCTTATCAAGGAATAAATGTGCTGTTCTATAACGGAACTTTTATTCAGATAAAACAAAATAAGGTCAATAGTGCCTTAAAATTGCAAAATGAGTCAAATGAGCATTTAATTAGCATTCAATCCAAAATTAAAGGCAAAGTATTACACGTTTTATATACATTTGATAAAGCATATTACGGAAATTCCTATAAATATGAAGGACTTATTCGCCAATATAGCATCGACAATGGCTCTGTATTAGCTAACCTTTATATTGAGAAACTAGATAATTTAAGATTAGTTGACTTTGACATAACTAATAATTAGACAGTTTAAAAATTTAAGTCAAAGGAGTGTATTTATGGAATTTTTAATAGTAATTGGTTCAAATTTGATTGCATTTCACATGCTATCTATAGTTCTCATTGGGTGTTTACGTTTTTTTTTACCAAAGCTTCATTTGCTCGTCTTTTTATTAACTAATGCGATAGCAGGAGTTCTGTTCCTAAAATATTTAGAATTGACTTGGTCAACTTCATTTTTATTTTTTAATTTACTTACTGCATTTATTGGAGTGGGAATCGCAAGCTTGCTTAGGAAATTAATTCATAATTTTAGGGAGGAGTGAGGGGATCAACATACGTAATTTACTATTGAACCTCTCCAATGCTCCTCCAGATTAACGTGTCAAAAAAATCCCCTCAAAAAATTACGTAATGTGGCTGCTCCCTTTTTCGTTACTTGGCAGTTTGCTGAACCAAGATCATGTTCTATATTAAGCACATACATACTTATTCGGCTATGAGCCACACCCTGTCATGAAGTTAAAAGTCGTGGCTCCTTCTCTTTTTTGCTCCCAACTGCTGTTGCAAACCTTAATCTACTTCACTTCCTCTATCTCTCGCATGAACGTTAGCCTTCAAAATTCCCTCACCAAATGGTCTCGCTTGTATTCTTCAATCACTTTCCTGCTTTCGATTTCATTTGCCGTAAATCACCTGTCTTCCGTATTTCAGAGCAAATACAATATCGTATTACAGTTCAATGTGCATGCTAAGCTAAACTACTTTTGTCCATCCGTTGGTTTCCTTAATTCATGTAAGCAGTTGGCAGACCAGTTCTCAGTGCATCATTGATTTAACAGGTTTCATTTCCGCTCTTATCTTTATTTTGCGAATGAGCATTATAAAAACTCTAAGAAAAAGTGTCGTTCTATACACTCTCATCCCAGCTCCAATTTTCTCATAGTCGCATCCAACGGCAACATTCCTACCAAACACACCTTTACCCATGCTTCACAGCTGCTTCCTCCGCGCGCGAGATGGCGCGAATATGCGCCGAGCGCAACGAACGATAGCCCAATCCCGCGATCAGCATGGCCAAAACTCCCGCCACAATCGCCACCATGAAGCCTGCGTGGGAACCGAACCCGTCGATCACCCAGCCCGCTGCCGCAGAGCCGAACGCCACGCCAATCCCCAAGCCTGTAATAGCCCATGTCATGCCTTCTGTCACCATCGATCGCGGGACAATTTTTTCCACCAGCCCCATCGTCACAATCATCGTTGGCGCCACTGACAGGCCAGCGAAGAACACGACGATGGCGAGGGAGAAGAGGTTGCTCACCAAAAACAGCGGCAGCATCATGACCATGCACAGCGCGACTGCCTGTAAAAATTGTCGGTGCAAAGGCGCTTTCAAGCTGAGCGTACCGTACACAAGCCCAGCCAGGCACGAGCCGACTGCGTATATCGATAGCACGATGCTCGCAGCGACTTTGTTGCCCTGTTCCTCGGCAAAAGCTACCGTGACGACATCCACCGCACCAAAAATGACACCCATGGCTGCGAGCGTAAACACCAGTGCCTGCAAGGAGCCGAGCTTGATGACGCTCCCTTTTTCCTCAGGATCAATAGGGCGCACTTTTGGCTCTGTACCCTTTTGCAGCGTAAACAGCACCACTCCTGTCAGCAGGAAAAGGCAAGACAACAGCGGCCCCGCTTCGGGAAAGACTGCCACACTCAAGCTTACGGAAACGATCGGTCCGACAATAAAGCAAATCTCATCCACCACCGATTCAAAAGAAAACGCGGTGTGCAGCTTGGGGGAGCCGCCCAAAATCGCAGCCCAGCGAGCGCGCACCATCGCTGCCATGTTCGGCATTCCCCCGGCGAACAGCGCTGCCAAAAACAGCGTCCAGTCCGGCGCCCCGAGCCTTGTGCATAAAAGCAAAATAGCAGCAGCGGTTACGCTGATCCCCGCAGCAGGCAGCAGCACGCGGGATTGCCCCAGCCTGTCAGCCAGCCGCGAGATATGGGGAGCCAAGAGCGCAGATGCCAAGGCAAACGTCGCTGCCACAGCACCTGCCAGCCAATACTCGCCTCGCAGTTGAGACAGCATGGTAACGATTCCGATCCCCATCATGGAAATCGGCATTCTGGCAATAAAGCCAGCCGCAGAAAACCCCTTCGTTCCAGGAGTTTGAAATATCTCACGGTATGAGCGAAACATGGTGCACCTCCGTAAATGTAGGATGACTTGTCACGACCGTCCTTTCAAGTTGACATACGTACCGTATGCCAATATCATAAAAACATACGCGACGTATGTCAATCCATACCAATCAAACAGGAGGAGTCCCATGACCCGCAAGACACGCCAAGAAATGCTAACAGAAACCCGCGCCAAGCTGGTAAGTGCAGCCAGACAAGCCTTTGGCACAATCGGATATGCGGACACATCCATGGACGATCTCACAGCCTCTGTCGGACTTACCCGCGGAGCGCTTTACCATCATTTCGGAGACAAAAAAGGTCTGCTCGCAGAAGTGGTCAAGCAAATCGACGCAGAAATGGACGAAAAGCTCGCCACCATCTCCACAGAAGCGGAAAATGCATGGGAAGGCTTTGTCTGCCGTTGCCGCGCTTATCTCGCCATGGCGCTTGAGCCGGAGATTCAGCGCATTGTCCTGCGGGACGCACCTTCCATCCTGGGCAATGCCTACTGGCAATCCTCCCAGTCCCAATGCCTGGCGACGATGGCGGAAACGCTCCGCCAGTTGATGGAAGATGGCATGATTGTCAAAACAGACCACGAAGCGCTTGCCCGGCTGTTGAACGGCGGCCTGGCTGATACGGCCTTTTGGCTCGCCAACTCCGACGCGCCGGAAGCGGATTTGTCCAAAGCGCTGCAAAGCCTCACCGCTTTATTGAACGGTCTGTTGCTGACGAGAGAGCCGCTGAAATAAATCGGCTTTTCCCCAATAAAAAAAGCCGAGAGATCGCAGGAGCAATTCCTTCCTGTCCAGCTCTCGGCTTCCTTCATCTTGGCAGCTCGTTATCCATCGGCGACTTGCGAATCATCGCCACGCTTGATTCCCTGACAATGAGCCTCGGTTCAAACTGTACCCGCTCATATGCACCGGAACCGTTTTCGCGAATCCGTTTCAAAAGCAGCTCGGTAGCCAGCCGTGCCACTTCCTCCCCCATGATGGACACAGAACTGATCTGCGGAGTCGTGATCGTCGTCCAGACGTTGTTGTCGATCCCCACGATCGCCACATCTTCCGGAACGCGAACGCCCAGCTCTTTGAAGCGATTCACGATCCCAATCGCCACCATGTCGTTGACCGCGTAGATGGCGTCCGGCATGTTTTTCAGGCTGAAAAAATAGTCAGCGGCCCGGCGGCCAGTCTCAAAGGAGAAGTCCTCGCCGAAATACACCAGCGAAGGATCGACGTGACTGAGCGATCCTTCGTAGGCAAAGTAGCGTTCCTCGATCTTGTCTTTAGGCGCCCCGGCGTAAGCAATCCGCGTCCGCCCGATTTTGATCAGATGCTCCATGACAAGCCGCCCCTCCTGGCGAGCCATGCTGACGACGTCGGCCTTCACGTTTTCTTCAAGCCTTTTCCCGTAGTTGATAATCGAAACCGGGACGCTCGCCTTGTTGATCAGCGGAACAAGCGTTTTCGGGTAGGCGAGCGGCATGATGATCAGCCCGTCCACATGCAGCTTTTTCACCTCGCGGACAGTCTCCAGCTCGGTCCGCGCATTGCCTGACGTGTTGATTTGCACGACGCGATAGCCGTGCTGCTTCGCCGCTTGCTCCACAGACCAGGCAATGTCCGGGATAATCGCGTTGCGAATGTCCGGCACAGCCAGCGCGATCTGATACGTCTGGCGTACTTTCAGGCTCTGCGCAGAAGTGTTCGGGGTAAATCCGAGTTCCTCAATCACCTGGAGAACCAGCGCTTTCGTCTTCGGGCTGATCCCTTCGCTGTCATTGATCGCTCGCGACACAGTAGCAATTCCTACCCCTGCTTTTTTCGCCACGTCTTCAATCGTCACTTTATGATTGGTATCCAATGCAATGCTTTCCTTTCCTGCTTGGAATCGTTTTCTGCTTTCTTACGAATCTGCCGCTTTTATTATCGTTATTATATCACACGCGGCTCTGGCGGTAATGCAAACGCCACGCCCGGTCAGAGCCTTCACGCATGCAACAACGGATATTTTCAGCCAAACCAAAAACATTCGCTAGATTTCCCACTCAACAATCAGTCGCACGATTTTCACTCGATATTACAGTTTGACAATATGTCAAAGTTATGACATATTATTTTTCGGAAACGTTTCCTGTTTTAATTACTGATTCCGATCATCATATATTTTATCCACCTACAAGGAGCTGACCATTTATGAAAGCGTTACGCTGGCATGGTTTAAAGGACCTCCGTCTGGAAACAATCGAACAGCCTGAACCTCGCAAAGGACAGGTAAAAATCAGAGTGGAATGGTGCGGCATTTGCGGAAGCGACCTGCATGAATACGTAGCTGGACCAATCTTCATCCCGGAAGGAACCGCTCACCCGCTCACTGGCGAGAAAGCGCCAATTGTCATGGGACATGAATTTTCCGGACAAGTTGTCGAGATCGGTGAAGGCGTACAAAATATCAAGGTTGGCGACCGCGTCGTTGTTGAACCTGTTTTCGCGTGCGGCACTTGCGCGGCTTGCAACCAGGGCAAATACAACCTGTGCAGCAAAATGGGCTTCCTCGGCCTCGCTGGCGGCGGTGGCGGCTTCTCGGAATACGTTGCTTGCGACGAACACATGGTTCACAAAATCCCGGACAGCCTCTCCTATGAGCAAGGCGCACTGGTCGAGCCATCTGCTGTAGCTCTTTACGCTGTGCGTTCCAGCCAACTGAAAGCAGGAGACAAAGCAGTCGTCTTCGGTGCCGGACCAATCGGATTGCTCGTGATCGAAGCGTTGAAAGCGGCAGGCGCAGCAGAAATTTACGCTGTCGAGCTGTCTCCTGAGCGCAAAAGCAAAGCAGCAGAGCTGGGCGCAATCGTCCTCGACCCACAAGAATACGACGTGGTTCAGGAAATTCACAACCGCACCAACGGCGGGGCTGACATTGCCTTCGAAGTAACAGGCGTGCCACCAGTTCTCACCCAAGCGATCGAGTCTACGAAAATCGCCGGACAAATCATGATCGTCAGCATCTTCGAACGCGAAGCGTCGATCAAGCCGAACAACATCGTCATGAAAGAACGCTCCATGACTGGCATCATCGGCTACCGCGACGTATTCCCGGCCGTAATCAGCCTGATGGAAAAAGGCTTCTTCCCGGCGGACAAGCTCGTTACCCAACGCATCAAGCTGGACGAAATCGTCGATCACGGCTTCGAAGCGCTCCTGAAAGAGAAAAATCAGGTGAAAATCCTCGTCAGTCCAAAAGCGTAACCGAAAACGATTCCAATATCATGAATCCCTCTCACAAAACAAAGAGCGGACAGGCTGGCTACACTCCGGCCTTCCGCTCCTTTTTCTTTTCTACGCCGCCTCCGCCTCTGTCAGCGCTTTGCGCCGCTCATAGGCAAACAAGGTCATAGCCACTCCCAGCAAAGCGCACAGCATATACATGAACGAATACGAAGACAAATCCGCGACTGGCCCCATGATAATCCCGCCGAGCGAAACACCGAGATCGGCTGTGGCGATAAACAAACCGATCAGGACATTGCGGCTTGCCTGCGGCAAAACAAAGGTCAAATACGTGGTCAATGTCGGATAGAGCAGCGCCTGCGCGATTCCCATCAACACAGCCCCGACGTAAAAGAAGACAAACCCGCCCGCAGCGGACAAGCTCACACTCTGTGCCGCTACAGCGAGGATGAGCATCACCCCCATAATAAAAGAAGCGCGCCATTTGCCATCGGAAGGAATTTTTTTTCGCAAAACAAATCGCGCCAAAACGACCGTTCCCGCCTGTAGCATCAGGAAAACTCCCGCATGACCGCCGGCAATTTGCAGTGCGTACAACGGAATAAAAGCAGTCACCGCCCCGAATACAAGCGAGGATGTCAGCATCAGCACACTGCATGCGAGCAAGTGCGGATTTTTGAAAAATGGGCCGAACGCCGAAAAGGTTTCCGCTTTTCCATTCGCATTCGCCTGTCCTTGCCCGCCAGCCCCGGCTTGCCCATCGCTTGGATCGTCGATTTTGGCGGTGAACCCGACCACACCCGTCAAAATCGCAATCGCGATCATTGTGACGGCAAAGCTGCCCATCTCCCCGGGCTGCCAGATGCCCAAAGCCAAAAGCGGCCCGACGATCCCTGGCAAATACGCGCACAACGAGTACATCGATATCCCTTGGGAGCGTTCTTTTTCCGGCAGGGCATCAATAATGCCGAGCTGCAAAGCCATGGAGAAAAAGGCCGTGCACACCCCTTGCAGCATGCGAGCGACAAAATACCCTTCCAGCCCGGTAAACGTGTACAGGATCAACGCCGCCCCGTTCAGGACCAAAATCGTGCGGAGCACCTTGATCGGCCCGCGCTTTTGAATAATGTGACCAGCCCACGGGCGCAGCAGCATCGTCGTAAACAAATACGCCCCCATGACTATCCCGATGGTCGTATTGGAAGCCCCCAGCGATGAGCCTTGCAGCGGAATGATCACATTCAGTATGGAGTTGGCGCTAAAATAGAAAAGAGTCAAAACATACAACCGCAAAAAAGGCCAGGCCAACGCTCCCTTCACAACAGCTCTCCCTCCTTGTCTGTCGTCGTTACATTACAGCATGACCATGCCCAACAGCTTTCTGGCATAGGCAGACTGTACGTCTTTCAGTTGCTCGACCGCGACCGTCTCTACCACTCGTCCGCGATGTACGATCATCACCCGGTCGCATAAATAAGCCGCCGCCTGCAAATCGTGCGTAATAAACAGGTAACTCATGCGGTATGTCTGCCCGAGCTGCTTCAACAATTGCAGCACCTGCATTTGCACGGAACCGTCCAACGAACTGATCGCTTCGTCCAAGACGATGCACGTGGGATTTGTCGCGACAGCCCTTGCGATGCACACTCGCTGCACTTCGCCCCCGGACAGCTCATGCGGATGCTTTTGGCGATAGGAGCGATCAAGCCCGACCTGATCCAGCAAAAAGTCGAGCTTGTCACTTGCCTCCTGCCCTCCCATCCCGATCAGGCGCAACGACTCCATAATCGCCGCTTCGACGGTATAAAACGGATTGATCGAAGAAGTGTAATCCTGGAACACAGCGCTGATTTTCCCGGCTCGGCCCCTGCGCTTCGTCACGCTCTCTCCCTCGAACAAAATGCTTCCGCGATCCGGCTGCTCAATCCCCAACACGAGCCGTCCCAGCGTCGACTTTCCGCTTCCGCTCTCCCCGATGATCCCCAGACATTCTCCGTAATCGCAGGCAAAATGGATATCCGCCAGCACTTGCTCTCTTTCTCTGGAAAAAAGACCTGCTTTTTTATACGCTTTCGCTACCCCTTCAACCTTCAGCAACGTCCACGCCTCCCATCACCTGGCTGAATCGCTGGCTGAGCGCAAGCTTGCTGGACACGAGATAACGCGTATACTCATGCCGCGCTTTGGAAAAGATCTGGTGCGCCGCTCCGCTCTCGACCACCGCCCCTTCCTTCATGACCAGCACCTCATCCGCGATCTTTTTGACGACACCCAAGTCGTGCGAGACGAAAATCATCGCGCAGCCCGTGTTCTGACGCAAAGCCATGAGCTGCTCTACCACTTCAAAGGCCGAGACGGCGTCGAGAGCGGTCGTCGGCTCATCGGCGATGATGAGATCAGGGGCAAGCACAAGCGCCAGGGCAATCATGATCCGTTGCAGCATCCCTCCGGACAACTGGTGGGGATACTTGTTCATGATCTCCCGCGGATTTCTCAGCATGACGCTCTCCATGGCCGCTGTCAGCCTGGTCGTTATCTCGTCACGCCCCCAGTCAAAGTGAGTAGCAATCGTCTCAAGCAGATGCACCCCGACTACGCATGAAGGGTCAAAAGCACGCATCCCATTTTGCACAATCAGGCAAATCTGTTTCCCGCGCTTTTGGCGCATCTCTTTTTCCGAGAGAGCCAGCAAGTTCTCCCCTTTGAACCGGATTTCTCCAGACTGACGAAGCCCGCTGTCGTTCAAGCGCATAATCGCCTTGCAGGTCAGCGACTTCCCGCTCCCGCTTTCCCCGACAATCGCCAGACAACTCCCGGCTTTTACCTGAAAAGAACTGCCAGCGACCAGGCATTGATTCGTGCCGCTGTCCCAAATTTGCAAATCCGCTACTTCCAGTATAGCCATGTGCAATCACCTCCCGCTCTTTCCACTGATTCCGGTATCCAGGGCGGAAACGAGCGCTTGCGGCTTTTGCCTGCTCCGCCCAAGCTTCGGGTCCAGGGCTGTCTGAAGCGCATCCGCCAAAAAGTTGACCGCGCAAACCGTCAGGACGATCGCCAAACCAGGGGCAAGCATCAGCTCCGGGCGGGAAAACATGACTTCCCGCGCTTCGCTCAGCATCATGCCCCACTCGGCGTTCGGAGCCTGGATTCCCAGCCCCAGAAACGAGAACCCGGATATTTGCAAGATCATCGACCCCAAGGAACTGCTGGCAATCACGGCGATGTCGGGAGTCGCCACCAAAGCGATGTGCCTCGTCATGATTTGCCAGTCGCTGATCCCGATCGCTTTGGCAAACCGGACATAATCCGCCTCTGCGTACTGTCTCACAGAGGTGCGAATCACCCTGGCAAACCAGGGCCATTTGGAGAGGACAAACGCAATCAAAATATTTTCCAGGCCCACTCCCATAATCCCGATGATGGCCAAAGTCATCACATACCCGGGAAAAGACAGCATGACATCGCACAACCGCATCAAAACGGCGTCCAGCCGCCCGCGGAAATATCCGGCCACAAAACCGACGATTCCCCCGATGCCCACAGACAACACGAGCGCTGCGAGCACCCACAGCAAGCTGGGACGGATGCCGTAGATCAGCCGGGACAAGACGCATCGCCCCAACTGATCATTGCCAAGCGGATACTCCCACGAAGCCGGAGCAAAGCGCATATCCATATGCACAGCTTTTGGATCATGGGGAGCCAGAAACGGGGCAAAAATCCCGGCTGCCGCAATCAACACGAGAAAAGTGAACGATGCCATGGCGACTTTGTCGTGAAGCGCATTTTTCAGCCATTTCATGCTACAACTCTTCCCTCAGCTTTGGATTCAACGCCGCTTGAAGCACATCTGAAACCGTGTTGAACAAAATAAAAGCGACTGCCAGCACAAGCACGTACGCCTGAATGAGCGGAAAATCCCGGCTCATGATCGCTTTGACGCTCAACGTTCCCAGCCCCGGCCAGGCAAAGACGTTTTCCACCACAACGGTGCCTCCTAAAATGACAGGGATCGCCATGCAAAATACGGCGGTAGTCACCTGCAACGAATTTCTTATGACATGCAGCATGATTTTTCGCTCCGGCAGCCCGCACGCCCGGCTGTAACGTACATACTCTTCATGCAAGTTGCCAAGCACCGCGCTCCTGACCATGCGAAAATAAATGCCTGCGTAGCCAATCGTGGTCACAGCGACAGGCAGCAAGTAGCTTTTGTACGAATCCATGCCGCTCGTCGGCAGCCAGTCGAGCTTGACTGCGAAGTACCAGACCAGTATCGCCGCCAGCAAGTAGGGTGGAAGCGAAGCCAGCAAAAAGGATACGGCTCTGACCGCTTGATCTGTCCGCTTGCCTGCTTGCAGGGCGCATATAACCCCGAGGGCGACAGACAGCACGAGAATGGCAGCAACTGAAACCAAAGTCAGCTTGAGCGTATTGACAAAAGCCGGACCGAGCAGCGACCAGACCGATTTGCCCGTGACGTACGAATGGCCGAAATCAAGCTGCAAGCAGCTCAAGAGCCAATCCAGATAGCGCACGATAAACGGCTTGTCCATGCCAAGCTCCGCTTTGGTCTGCGCCACCAGCTCCGGAGTGATCTGCGGTACGCCTTGCGCTTGCAGCACCACCTCTGCCGGGTCGAGCGGCGAGAATTGCATCAGGCAAAAGGTGCAAAACGAAACCAAGACAAGCAGCGGAATCGAAATCAGCAGCCTTTTTAGCAAATAACGCCCCATCTCTATCCTCACTTCGTTGCAAACGACATGCGTTCAAACGGCAACTCGTATTGGGTCTGTTTAAAGGAAATGCCTTGCAAAGCTTTGGGAGCGACAATCGTGACGCTGCCGTTCGTCAGTGGAATGAACACCGCTTCCTCATGCACGATATTCAAAATGTCGCGGTAAAGAGACTTGCGTGCTTGCTCCTCTGTCGACACCATGACGTCGTTGATTTTTTTATACAACTCTTCCGCCTGCGCAATGCCGCTTGTCGTGTAGTAGTAGGACGACTTGGAAGTAAAAGCCGCGATCGTGCTTTGCGGATCGTAAGCCAGTCCCCATGTTTGGTTGAAAAGCAAATCGTAGTCGCCACTGGATCTGCGGCTGGCAATAGAAGAGGACTCCTCTCCGATCAAGTCGAGCTGAATCCCGATCCCCTTCAACTGATCCTGCATCCATTCCGCTTCCATTTTTTGCGCAGAGGAGTTCACATCGTAGTAGAGTTTCATCGCCAGCACCGCTCCGTTTTTCTTGCGCACACCGCCTGCCTGCTCCGCGAGCCACCCTGCCTCCTCCAACAGTTGCTTGGCTTTTTCGGGAGCATACTCGCGCTGCTTCAACTCGACATTGGCATAGTTGACGTTGGAAGAAAAGAGAGTGTCGGCTGGCGGCTCCGTTCCCGCAAAAATTTGTTTGCTGATCAGCTCTCTGTCCATCGCGTACCAGAGCGCTTCACGGACAGCGCGGTCGTGGACGGGACTCTCCTTCTTGCTGCTGTTTGCTGCCAAAAAGTTCGTGTTCATCGGCTGGCTGCGGACAATCTGGTATTTTCCCGACTGTTCCAACTGGTTCATCGCCTCTACGTCGAGATTGTTCGCCCCCCGGTCATCGGTAAAGGCAAAATTGACCTCGCCTTTTTGCAGCGCCAAATACGTTGTTTCCCCCGCCGGAAGCACCTTCGCCGTAATTTTTTTGATAGCTGGCGCACCGCCCCAGTATTGTTCATTCGCTTCGAAGACGGCGGACTGTTCCGCTTTATGCTCGACCAGCCTGTATGGCCCGGTACCGCTGTAACCGTTCAGCCCGTCTTTCGTTTCACCCTCGATAAAATTTTTCGGGGAGACAAACACATACGGGCGCGTCATCGACAACTCCACTAGAGTCGGATAATAAGGCTCGGTCAACACCAACTCGACAGTATGCTCGTCCACCACGTTGCAGCTTGCGATCTTGGTCGACAGCTTGATCCAGGAATGCTTGGCGGCATTGTGCTGGACCGCCTCGATATTTTTCTTTACAGCGTCTGCGTTGAAGGGCGCTCCGTCGTGAAACGTCACATTTTTTCGCAGATGAAACGTGTAAACCTTGCCGTCTCCAGAAATCTCCCAAGATTCAGCCAACAGCGGTTTGATTCCCTCTTCGGTATTTTCCACCAGCGACTCATACAGCATGCCCTGCGCGAACATGGAGCCTGTGTACAGATGAGGGTTCATATCTTTTATATCTTTGGATACAGCCATGACAAGTTCCCGGGCTTGCTTCTCCGGTTCGCTCGGCGCTGCGTTTTCATTTCCGCATCCCGCCAATACCAGCAGCGAAACGATTGCTCCCCATAGCCATCCTGCTTGTGCTTTTTTCATGCTCGATCCTCCTGCGTTTCCTGTTCATTTTGTCTGTCTAGTGATGCACCTTTCCCAGCTCGCGGCAAACCAGCTGCACGTCGCTCTCGAAGCTTTGCACGCGAAACGCCTCTGATAGTGACTCGCCTGCAAGCGCGGCAGCGGCTTCCTCCAGTTTCTTTTCATACGTAGCGATAAGCTTGTCCATCGTCGGGCAAAGAGCGCCCACATACGCGGCAATTCCGCGAATCATTTTGATCCGGTAGTAATCCTCTTTCGGCATGCGCGGCATATCCCAGCTGCCTTCGCTGTTGACGAACATCGTGCGGATCGGAACGGCGGAAAAGTCGAAATACCTGCCGTTTTGATCCGGTTCGGAGTACGGATCGACCAGCAAAGACGTATAGCGGATATACAGCAAATACGCTTGACGGATCGGTTCGAAAAACGGGAAGTTCTCAATGTCACGGCGCGACAGGCTCTCCAGACGCACCGGGTAATTGTCGTCGGTCATAAACTGCAAAAGGTTGACGCCTTTCATGCCGAGCTTTTCTACCACATTCGTGATTTCCTGCCACAGCCCGAGCATATCGAAAATGACGTGCTGCGTGATCGGACCTTCCGGAAACATTTTGTACACGTACTTCGGCACCTTTTCCTCTCCGAAAATGACGCGCAGCGAAAACTCGTTCATGAATAAAGGCGGGTGCACGTACAGCGATATATTTCGCGTCTCGGCCTCAAGCGGGGAATCCTTGGCTTCCAGTGCAATTCCCATGCGCTCGTACAGCTCGCGCAGCCTTTTGACAGAAGCAGAGAGCAGATTGGTAGAGCCGATGAAGACTTTTTTCTTCACTCCTGTCGTCACGACTTCATGCGACGGATCGCCATTCAACCAGCGTGTGTCGCCGAGATACGTAGAAAAGCTGATCACTTCCGCGTCCGATTGCCGCTCCTGCAAATATTGCCGGACCAAGCCGCCGGAGCCGAATGTCGGCGAAATCAGGACAACTCTTCGCACCTGCTGCCATACCGACTCATCCAGTTGCTGCAACACTTCTATGTACGCATCGGCCGTGACAGACAAAACAATCGTGTCCCACTCGCCATAAACCGTCTGATACCCGCAAAACAAGTAATCGAGGACGCATTCCCCAGCCAGTCTGCGGTGCTGCTCATTTTGTACATGGACAATCAGGCGCTGGCCGCTTTCTTTGACTGCCGAAAAGAACGACGCAGAGCGCACCGATTTTCGCCCGACCATTCCCACCTGGCAGTTCCACTCGTTTTTCAGCAAAACAGCCAATTGAACCGCTACCGGACCCGTTCCCAGCAGCAACACTCGTTGCAAGACGTTCATACACAACCTCCCTATTGGATGACTGCTGCTTTGCGATACAAAGCGATGTCAAAAACATGCTCGGGACGCAAGACGGTTTCGACCAGCCTCCACTTTTGCTCGTCGACCGCTTCCATCGGATAGTTGAACAGCGACTTCAAATGATCGCCATACCGCATGGCGACGACCACGTCTTCCTTTGTCAGCGCGTGCAGCTGATCGAGAATCTCGTATTTATTCGAGACAGTCGAACTGAAGATGATATGGGTCGCCTCCTTCGTCACAGGAAGCTGTTCGACATACGATCTCTCCAGTTGAATCGGCAGCCCCGGTCCAAGCCTATCGACTACCTTTTGCCCGAGCTGGATAGCCTCCTCGTCTATATCGATCCCGACGACGGGCGCTCCAGTGCGCTTCGCAATCAATAAAGGCGTCATCGGATAGGAACCGGAGCCGACCAGCAGCACTTTGGAATTTGCCCCTACCTGAAAGCTCCCAAATTCCTCCTCGATGCACGATTCGATATTTTTGAAGTAGTCCGCTCCTTCTGCTTGCCCGCCAAGCAGCTTCAACGCCCGGTATTTTTCCATGATCGCCACGCAACGCGACGCCACCTGCCTCACATCCGCTACCAGCCCTTGAAATGGTTCCGGCTCGTTTTGCACCAGCCATTCCCAGGCTTCCTTGTTGCTTTCTGCCGTCACAAAAGCAGAGTATTCATCGATCACAGCGGCAAGCTCGAAGCTGTGCTGGATCGTACCGTCATACACCTTCGCCAATTCGGAAAATCTTTGGCAAAAATCCCGGACACACTCCTGAAACAGTTCTGGTTTGATCACTCCACTCCCACCTTCACCCTCTTCAATTGTTGCTCCCTATTTCGATATACGCTTTGCCTTGTGCGACAATGCCGACAGACCCGCCAATTTGCAAACGAACGACTTCCTGCCCTCGCCAGGTGGCATCCACATGGATGGTCCCTCCCGGCTGTCTGATCTCAACAGACGTATCTTTTTGCTGCTTCCAGGCGAGATAGGCACCGACCGAAGCGGTTCCCGATCCGCAGCCGCGCTCCCAAACCAAGCTGTCCAGCTCGGGAACGTAAATGAGCGGCGCAAGCTCGTTTCTGACAGGCTGATACAACAAAATCCCGACCATGCTCCACTCCGACACCGAGCCAAGAAGCTTCGCCAGCGACTCTGCCCTTTTCCGCAAATCCTCGCAAATGACTTCGGCTTCAATCACGACGTGCAAAAAGTCCGGGTATCTGACCATCGCCAGGTTCCATTCGCTGCCCTCGTACGAAATCGTGCGCTGCTCCAAACGCTGCGGCACTGGCATATCAAGCTGGCAGTAGTATTCATCCGCGAGGCGGTTGACCCGGCAATTCACAAGCCCTTCCGCTCCAGATACCCCTAACCGGACTTCTGTCCGCTCATTGGGGCCAAGACCGTTCTCCCAGGCGAGCCAAGCAGCCAGAGCCATGCACGCATTTCCGCAAAATTCACCTCCCGCCATTTGCAAATGAGCACGCGCTCCATCCTGCTGCGCCTGTTCAATAAAGCCGACTTGCTCTGCATGTACGCTGTCGTAGGACATCAGCCTGGACGCAATGCGCGAATACTGCTCCGTCAGATGCTTCGTTTTCACCAGAAGCGTCATGTTTTGCGTGGGATTGAACTTGATAAAATCGACTTCTTGCCTCATGATCCCCACCCTTTACACATATGATTAACGTAAGCATCTTGGGTTGTTTAAATGAAAAACGTAATCATTACGTTTTAATACCGATAACTATATGGTACAATTCTGGTGATTGTCAACGTGTTCCAAATATATTTTTTTGTCGCCATGCTCCGGAGTACCGATATCGAGACAATGGTCAGGAAATCAATCTGTACCCTAGACGGAGGAATGAGAGAGCAATATTTCAAATGTCCCCCTGTGATATAACTAACATGACTTTTCAAACAGGGAGATGAGGACATGAGCAAGTTGAATGGAAAAATCGCTTTGGTAACGGGAGCAAGTCGCGGTATTGGCCGCGGCATCGCACTGCGTCTCGCACAAGATGGCGCGTTGGTCGCCGTACATTATGGCCGCAGACAAAAGGAAGCCGAGGAAGTCGTGCAGGAGATCGAGAAAAACGGCGGTGCGGCCTTTGCCGTCGGTGCCGACTTGCGCACGCTCGCGGGTATTCACGACTTGTTTGCCGCTTTGGATGATGCCTTGATCGCTCGCACCGGAGAGCGTCAGTTTGATATTTTGGTGAACAACGCGGGGATCGGTCAGATTTTGTCTCTGGAAGAAGCGACAGAAGAATCGTTCGATGAAGTCATGAGCATCAATGTAAAAGGTCCGTTTTTTGTCATCCAGCAAGCCTTGTCTCGCCTGAAAGATGGCGGGCGGATCATCAATCTGTCGTCGTTTGTGACGCGCGTAGCTTCGCCAACGGTTTTTGCCTACAGCGTGTCCAAAGGAGCGATGGATACCCTCACGCTCGCGCTGGCGAAACAGCTTGGCAGCCGCCACATCACGGTAAACGCCATTCAACCGGGCATCATCAATACCGAAATGAATGCTGGCACCCTGCAAAACAATCCAGACGGACAAAAATACGCCGCAAGCCTGTCCATTTTCAACAGATGGGGCGAGCCGGAAGACGTGGCAGATATCGCTTCCTTCCTCGCCTCGCCTGACAGTCGGTGGGTAACCGGACAACTGGTTGACGCCAGTGGCGGATCGCGGTTGTAAGGACACTCGACGCAAAAAAGGGCTGTCTCCCAAGTCGATTTTCCGACTGCGAGACGCCCTTTTTTCACAATGCTCCGACTGTTCCGGGCGATTGCTGCGGCTGCCAGGCTGCCGCTTGCCTAAACTTGCCCATTCGCTCCAGCGTCCGCTGCAAATCGTCACGCGAGCTTGCATGGGAGCAGCGAATAAAGCCCTCTCCGCCTGCTCCGAACACACGTCCCGGTACGACTGCCACCTTACCTTCCCCACTCCTGTTTCCGCTCATGCACGGAGCTGGCAATCATTCGATCCAGCAGCTGCGTATAGGTCATGCCTGCTGCCGCTGCGCTTTTTGGAAACAGACTGTTGGCGGTCATGCCCGGCAGCGTATTCACTTCCAGCACATACGGTGTATCCTGATACAAAATCATGTCGATCCTGGCGTACACTTTGCATTGCATCAACTGATAGCTGGTCAGTGCCGCATGATGTACGCGCTGCTCCACAACAGCGGGAAGCTGAATCACCTTTTCCTCCGCGCCGCCGACCTCGTATTTTGCCTGGTAGTCAAACCACTCCGAATGGGCGGAGCGAATCCCGATAATCGGCAAAACCTCGCCATCCAAGATCGCAACGGTCAGCTCTGTCCCTTTTATATACGGCTCAATCAAAATCGTCTCGCCCAAGCTGCAAGCTCCCTGGACAGCCGCCAACAGCTCCTGCTCGTTTTGCACAAGCTGGACACCGATGCTCGATCCGCCCGTATTCGGCTTCACAATAACCGGGTAACCTAGCTGCGCCACCATCTGCGGGTCATAATCGTTCATTCCTTGCCAGCAAAGACCCGCAGGCGTGTGCACGCCCGCTGCTTTGAGCAGCATTTTGCTCAGTTGTTTATTCATGCACAGACTGCTAGCCAAGACCCCGCTGCCTGTATAGGGAATGCCCAGCGTCTCCAACGCGCCCTGCACCGTGCCGTCCTCCCCATACTCGCCGTGCAGCGCCAACAGAGCGACATCAATTCCTGCCTGCTGAACTTGCCTGATTAAATCCGGCCGCTGATCGATCACGATGGGAACAACCTCGTAGCGACTGCGATCCAACTGTTTGATCATCTCTTGGCCTGTTTGCAGAGAAACCTGACGCTCCGAGGAAACCCCGCCCATAATGACACCAATTTTCATCGTGACACCTCTCCTTTATCGTTATCCTTGCAAAAATTTGCGCGTCTGCTCGCCGATTATGCGAATGCCCCGTTCGATATTTTCATCCGTTACCCGTGAAAAGCCTAACCGCAATGTATGCACGCCTTCGCCTTCCGCAATGAAAAACTTGTCTCCCGGCGTAAAAATAACGCCTTGCTCCGTGCAAGCTGCCAGCAGTTGACGGGTATTAACGCCTGGCGGGAAAGCAAGAAACAAGTGCAGGCCCCCGTCTCCAGACAGCTGCGCTTCCGGAAGGTGCGCTTCACAGCATGCTTTTGTCAGCTCGTATTTGCGCTTGTATTCCGTCCGCGCTTTTTTGACGTACTTATCAAAATTTCCGTTCAGCAAATATTGGTACAAGATCGCTTGATCGATGGTGGATGTATGAATCGTGCGTGCGCGCTTGATGCTTTCCAGCGTGTCGATCAGCGCTCTGTCTCCAAGCACCCAGCCTACTCGCAGGCCAGGGAACAGCACCTTGGAAAAGCTGCCGATGTAGATGACCCCGTTCCCTTTTCCCACTGTGGCAATCAAGGGCGACACATGCGCTCCCGAGTAGCGCAGCTCCTCATTGAACCCATCCTCGATCACCGGAACTTGATAGCGGCTCATGACATTCATGACGGCGCTGCGCTTGGCTGGCGACATGACGATGCCAGTCGGATTGTGATAGGAAGGAATCAGGTAGGCCAAATCGAAGCGATTGGCTTTTAGCACTGCCTCCAGCCGCTCCGCATCGATGCCGTCACGTTCCAGCGGAATGCCAGTTATCTCGAATCCGTGCAGCTTCAAGTTTTTGATCGCCGTATGGTGGGTCGGATTTTCACAAATGGCCGCACCGCGACGCCCGGAAGGCCGCAAAGCGGACAGCACCATGTCAAAGCCTTCTGTAAACCCGTTTGTGATCAACATGTCCTTGCCGCTTATATCCACGCCTTTGTTTTCCATATAGCGCATCAAGTATTCCATCAGCGGCTTGTAGCCTTTGGCATAGCCGTAGTTGAGCAGCACCTGCCCCTCGATCGCCATGCGATCCATAAACGCCCGCTTTACATCCCCCAGATCGAACAAATGCTCATCCGGCGCAATGCTCGTAAACGAGATCGTTCCTTTTTGGGCGCGTATGCCCTGCTTCATCATGTCCAGCTCTACAGCCGATACCGCATACTCGTTCATTTTCGCCTTCCAATCGACTTGCCAGCTGGCGGGGCCTTCCGTTCCTCCACTATCTCTGGCTGACTGGTCCACTATAGCAGCCACGTAGCTGCCCTTGCCGGGGATTGCATACGCAAAGCCGTCATCCGCCAAGCCTTCATAGGCGGCGATCACTGTATTGCGGCTCACTTTCAAAAGACCGCTCATCTCTCGCGTGGACGGCAGCTTCTGATCCGCTTGCAGCGCCCCTTTTATCATCAAACGTTTAAGGTATTCTTTTACTTGGATCACGACCGGCCGATCATCGACGAGCTTGAAATCATGGAACATCCTTCATCGCCCCCATCTACAATGATGGCACAGAAGACGCGCGAAAAAAAAGAACCACCGCAATCGATTTTTCATCGTGCGGCGGTTCCTTGCTCGCTTCCCCCATTAGGTGACAAAAGCTTTGCTTCTTCAACTTTGTTTCAGATCTTTTATATACCATGCATCCATTGCGGAATGCTCAGAGCCAGGTAGCGGCTCAGGTAAAAGGGTAAAGCCAAACTTCTCATACAATCTGCACGCAGCTTTCAGCTCGTGCTGTGTTTCCAGGTAGCATTTTTCATAATGCTCGGCGGCAAATGCCAAAGCTGTTTCCATCAACTGTTTCCCAAACCCCAGACCTTGCGTTTTGGGACTTAAATATAGCTTTTGCAATTCGCAAATTTTCTCGCGCTCGTCAAACGGCGCTATGCCAATCCCGCCAGCAACCTCGCCATTGATTTCAACCACCCAATACTGGCTGTTTTTCAAGCGAGTGTAATATTGGTGAAGATCGTCAAGCTGCGGATCAAAGTAAGCTGTCCCTGGGATGTCTAGCCCAAGCGATTTTAATGAATCTTGAATGATCTTTTTGATTTGCGCATTGTCTTCTTTGCTTATTTCGCGGATAACCATATGCTTTCTCTCCTTCAAAAGTTGACTCAGTCCACATTTTAAAAGTACAATTATACTAATCTTAAATGTGGACTAAGTCAACTAAAAAGGAGCCTATATGAATAAGCAAAGCATCTCTGACATTCGGCAATTCAATCGGTTTTATACGAAGATACTGGGCTTATTTAATGACCAAATTTTAGAGACCAATTATACATTAACGGAAGCGCGGGTATTGTTTGAGATCAGCGAGAGAACGGAATGCATCGCCAACAACCTCGTGCAAGAGCTTCGGATCGATAGAAGCTACATGAGTCGAATTTTACGCAAATTTGAGAGAGAAGAACTCATAGAGAAAAAAACTTCACTGACCGATAGCAGAAAAACGTTCCTTTCTTTAACACAAAAAGGGAAAGAGGTATTGGATAACATTCACAGCCAGTCGGACGAACAAATCGAGCAATTGTTGGATGGACTGACTGATCGTGACGTGAACGAGATTTGCAAGGCAATGGCACTCATCCAAGAGAAATTGAGCGATGCAAAAATGAACAGCAAGTAATCCCAGGCTTGGTCTGGAAACGCATGCATCACATGCCTGAACAATAAAAGACGCTGCACCCCTATGAGTACAGGGATGCAGCGTTTTTGTCAGCGTATAGATTTACGTCCCTTTTCCCGCTTTAGCCATAGCGCCTTGCTGCGGAACGGACTTTTTCCATTGCAAGCCAATAATCAGAATCAGCGTTACAACGGCCAGGAAAATACTGCATCCTAACGCCAAGGTGAAGGCGTTTAGCTGCAGGTGCATATCAGCTGCTGCTTGCCCTGAGAGAGCTGCAAAAAATACGGTCCCGATTACGGCGACTCCAAGCGCATTGGCTGTCTGCATGAAAGTGCTCAATATGCCTGACGCCGCTCCTACATATTCCCTTCCGACACCCGACATAATCGTTCCCATCAGCGGAGCGCCAACCAAACCTTGTCCCAAGCCGATCAGGAAGAATGGCAAAATGAGCTGCTGCCAGTACAGCTCAGCGGCAAAGGCATAACACGCCGCTATGACTGCCGCATAGCCCGCGATCAAGACCGTTGCCCCCACTTTCAGCACATGGGCATTTTTCTTTGCCCACTTCGGCCCAAGCAACGATGCGATAAAAAAGCCAAGCCCGATCGGAGTGAACGCCAGCGCCGAATCCATGGCAGAAAGGGACAAAGCGTCCTGTAGCGTTATGGATACAACGAGAAAAAACCCGCTATTGCCGATTTGATAAGCCAAAATGGTAAGGACACCCAGAGTAAAAGAACGCTCGTGAAAAATCGCTGCAGGAATCAACGGCTTCTCCCCGCGTTCAACCATTCTCTTTTCGTGTATCCGAAACAGGAAGAAAGCAACGAGCGCTCCCGCAAAGCTTGCGAATACCCACAGCGGCCAACCTGCCTCTCTTCCGACAACCAGCGGATAGATCAACAGCAGCAAGCTGCCCGTCAAAATGAAGATGCCGAGCGCGTCAATTTTTTGCTTTCCTGCCGATTTTGTTTCCTTGATCAATGGAATGATGAGCAAAACAGCCAAAATACCAAAAGGAATGTTAATAAAAAACACGGAACTCCAACCGAGCCCTCCGATATCAAAATGGAGCAGTGCGCCACCGATCATTTGTCCCGCGATCAAGCCAAGCCCGCTGACTGCACCGTAAAAACCAATCGCCTTCCCTTTTTCCTCAGGCGGAAAGATCACCTGAATAATAGCCAGCACTTGGGGGATCAAAAGCGCGGCGCCAACCCCTTGGATGACACGTGAAAAAATCAAAAATCCTGCGCTTGTCGAAAATCCACATAAGGCAGAAGCCACGGTAAATATGATCATACCGACAATGAACAGCTTTTTGCGTCCCAGCCAATCCCCCAGACGAGCGCCAGTAATCAGCAACACAGCATAAGAAAGCACATAGGCAGCCACAATGAATTGAATTTGTGTGGTACTCGCGTGTAATTGTTCTTCAATCGTTGGAATCGCTACGTTTACAATAAACGAATCCAACAACACCATAAAAGTCCCAAGCAATAAAACAGCCAGCGCCCACCAGCGCTTTGGATCGATCGCCTTTGCGGTCTCCGGATTAGCCGTGTTCATGCAGAGTCGCACTTCCTTTTCCGTTATTTTAGGAGTATTTTTAAATACTACTATTTACAGATCAAAAATAGAGGAATACTGTTTTACAAGTATTCCTTGTACGCATCAATGATCCGCTCATAATGCTTCCCGTACTTCGCTTCCAGCTCTTTGCCAAAATCGCGCTCCACTTGCTCCATGATGAGGTCATGGTAAAATGTGTTTTGCAACAGCTCAATGAGCGAAGGATGATTTGTTTCCAGAGCGGTGGGCTTGATGCCTTTCCCAAAGCTGCCAAGCAAAGCGGAATGAACATCACACAAAATCGAAAATTTTCGCGTGCGAACCGAGCTCCACTCTTCGCTTCTTTGGTGAATGATCACATTTTTTACGCTCGTGTTGCATTCCCCGATCGAGATCAGCGTAACAGCAACCCCGCGCTTTTCCGCTTCCAGAAGCGGCTCTTCCACCCAGCTCACATCTTCGGACCAAATATCTACGACAATGCTTTTGTCCGCATTCGCAATCAGGCGATGAATGACCGTCTCGATCGTTTTGTCACCTTGCCAACTGTAAAAAGACGGCGGCGTGGTGGGAACAGCATTCAATTGCTCCTGTAGCACACGCGTTGTTTGTTCAAATTCCGTTTTCAGCAGACGAACAAGCTGTGCAATCGGGACGGCATCATAGAGCACAGGTTCGCTTTCGATCACCCGGCATATGCCCTTTTCCGTTAAAGAGCGCAGGGCCGCATACACATTCGTGCGGGATACGGATACTTTTTTGGCAACCTCATAACCGGAAATCTTCGGGTCCTCATGAAGCGCCAAATAGCATCTTGCTTCCAGATCGGATAATCCGATTTTTCGCAGCTCATCAATCATGGCTCTACCTCCTTTCTTATCCGTTTGTTTTTAGTGGTGTTTTTAAATACTACTATCGTTTTGCGAAGAAGTCAACTCCCAACTCCCGTTCCAGCATCTGCTGCTATCACGGTAAAGTGGAACGCGATCCAAGCTCCTGCCAGCGGGTTTAGACGACTACTTGTGATCGTCAATCGAGGCAAGGGCATGCTGCAACGGAATCGGATTAAAATATTCTCTCCACAAACAAATTTGCCCATCGCTTACCTGCACGAGACTGACGTACGATTGGGCATACGCAAACCCGCTTTGCTTCACAGTCCCTTTGCTCTCCATTTCTGCGAAAACAAGCTCGGTCTTCCCATCGCCAACCGGGTACACCCGGATGTTGCTGATTTCCCACGCCGCGTACATCCCGTTCTCTTTTCCAATGAACTGATCAAGCAATTGCAGCAGCTTTTCCTTGCCCTGAATCTGGCCCGCTTGCAGACCGAACGGCATCTCATAGACGATGTCGCTGCTCATCAAGCTCCCCATTCCCTGTATATCCTGGTTAGCCTCCCGTTGAAAAAACTCGCTCACGATTTCCGCTGCTTTCATTCCTGCTCCACTCCTTTTCATTTCTTGACAAACCTGCCCCCAAAGTATAGCGCCAGCTTTGCCGCAAAATATTGAACAGAATGCGCAAGTTTTTGTGAAAAATCGCGCTCCTTTCAGCGGGACGACGCGTATTTCAACGGGGTCAAGCCCGTCACTTTTTTAAACTGCCTGGTAAAATGGGCCTGATCCGCAAAGCCGCTCTGGGCAGCAACCTCCTTTAAACTCATGTGGCCGCAGCGAATGAGCTGCTTGGCCCGTTCCATTCTCAACCGGATCAAATATTGATGCGGTGTCACTCCCGTATGCTGTTTGAACAACCTCACCAACTGTGACAGGCTGATATTGGCAACCACCGCAAGCTCCTTCAAGGAAATGTCCTGTTCCACATTCATGCGCATGTACTCGATTGCGGCCGTCACCTGCTCGTTTGTCGCTGTAGACGATGCCACACTACTTCTGGCGTTTGCGGTATAGTTCCGAAGCAAATGGACTGCCATCGTCGTCGCAAGCGATTGGCTGTACAACTTTCCGTTGGCCCCGCCGTTGAGCACTTCCTCCATCATCCAGCGGGTGAGCACGATCAGCTTTTCGTCCTTGACCAAGGGCTTTTGTTCCAGCTGCCATTTGTCTGTATGCCCAACCCCCGACTCTTCGGCAACCTGGTCGAGAAAAAGCGGATCGATCGCAAGCTTCACAAAAGAGATCGCTCTTGTCCAGCGGCAGGACCACTTCTCGCCCGCTGCTAACAACTGAATATCGCCTGGCGCCAGCTTTTTTTCCGTTCGATTGCCGTGCTGAAAAAACTGCAAGTTCAGCGGCTCCTGTGTGCCATGTATGGCCATGACATGCCTTTTGGCGAGGGAAGCGTCGTACAGGTGGGCAGGCGGTATGTTCTCCCACCGGGAAAGCATGATGTTCGACCACCCCAGATCATCGCTGGACAAAATCGGCTTTGCACCGCTAGACAAAAATTCCTTGATCGCTCCATCCATTGCGCTCACCCTGTCTCCCGAATAGTTTTTTCGTATCAGCCAGTATAGCATACGCCGCTTTTTTCCACAGAGCAGGCGTCACCTGAAAAAGAGCCGCATACGCGACTCTTTTCCTTCACTGTCATAAGCTAATTTGCGGAACTGGCGGCAGTTGGCATCCCGCCTTGCTCAATCACGCGCACAGTCTGGATTTCACCCGTCCCTTTTTGCAAATCGGCTTTTGTAAAGTAGACGAAATACACCTTGCCCTCGATGTCGTTCATCGGCCCGATACCGTCAAAGCTGTTTGGGTACCAGTCAATTTGCACGTCTTTTGATTCGTTGTCGATATATTTGCTGCTAATCCAGTAGCCATGCTGGGGCAGCTCGATCTTCCTCGCTTTGAAAGCTTCCGTTGCCGCTTTGATAAACGGCTCGGCTTGCTCTTTGGACATGGCGGTTGGAAAAACCATTTGGGACTCGGCTTGTGCATTTTGCTGTTTGGAAGCATCCGCAACCGTCTCTTTCCCCTCAAGCTCTTTCGGTGGTGCAGCCTCCGTCATGACCACATTCATCTTGCCATCCAGCACAGATTGCGCATACGTCGCCACGGAAAAACTGGATGCGACAGCGAGCGTGCCGATTGCGGCAAGGCCGAGCAGCAATCGAGACTTCCTGGTTGTTTTTTTACTGGTTTCCATACGATTCCCTCCCTGCAAGAAATGAGGCCGAACCTCCGGATGTTCGACACCGTTAGCGTATCACCGGCATGTCATCCTTCCATCTGCGTTCTGTCATCGTTTTGCAAAACTTGTCCGTTCGGCACTCGTATATAGACACTCGTCCCTTTTCCCAAACTGCTGACGATGGAAATACTCCCCCCGTGCGCTTCCGCAATCGCCTTGCAAAGGGACAAGCCTAATCCGTGGCCGCTGTACTTTCGATTCCGGGCAGTATCCAACACAAAAAACGGCTGAAACACATCGCTCACATGTTCCGCCGGAATGCCGCAGCCCTTATCGCTTACACAGAAGACAACAAACTCCCCTTCCGCATAAACACTGAGGAAAATCGTCTCGTGATAACCCGACGCTTTCGAGGCATTTTCCACCAAATTATTCAGCAAAACGTACAGCAGCTCCTCATCCACCAAGGCAGTCTCCACGACGGATTTCATCACCAATGACTGCCCTTTGCCCGCAAGCGACAGCTTCGAGATCATGTCGAGGTGCTCCAAAAGCTGAGCGACCCTGACCTGCTCTTTTCGCACCACTCGCCCATTGCCCAGCCGGAACAGATTCAGCAGTTTTTTTGACATGTCATCCAGCCGCTTGCTTTCCGAGTGAATCAGGCGAAGCGCTTTTTGTTTCTCGGCTTGCTCCAGTTCATAGTTTTCCAGCAAACTGGCGTAGCCCATAATCGACGTGAGCGGCGTTTTCAATTCATGGGCAAGGCTGGCAATCAAGGTTTCCCGCTCTTTTACCTCTCTGCGCAAAAGCTCCATATGGGATTGAACAGCATCGGCCATATGATTGAACTCTAGCGCCAATTGCCCGATTTCGTCCCGGCGAGCCACTGCAATGCGCGGATCGTAGTTTCCCCTGGCAAGTGCTTTTGCTTGCGTACCCAGCTGGGCGAGCGGCCTTAACGCATGACGGATGAGGACATACAAACAGATCGCAAGCAAAATCATCCCTGCGGAAAACCACAGGGCGATTTGTGTAGCGAGAGTCTGCTGACCAGCTACCATGTCGGTCACATCGTTTTCATAGTCGAGACGATAGAGCTGGCCTGCTATGCTCATCCAGCCTGATACAAACAGGACGCTGTGCTCACCCGATTGACGAATCACGAAGCTCCGCCTGCCGTCTTTTGGCGGGTCCAGTTCCATGATCTTTTCATCCGCTGGGGAAAAACTGCTGTACAGCTTTTCTCCATCCAGACTCGTCATCGCGATATAGCTTTTGCCATCTGTATAGTACCGCCCGTAATTTTGTGCCGCTCTCGTCAACAGCTCTTGCCGCAACCCCGGATTGAACGCCATTTTCTCGATGGAAGCTGCATACATTTTCATCGCACTCGCAAACATCACATGCCTGTCCAGCGAGCGGCTATATTCTCTCTGCATGCTATGCTCACTTGAGACAGCCGCGATTTGATAGCAAAAGAACAAAATAATCACCGCACTCAAGCCGAATGCCAGCAAATAAATCCGTATCCAAAGAGGCATTTGTCCGTCTGTCCGCAACATCACGCCAGCTCCAATCGGTAACCAACTTTGTGCACCGTCTGAATGTAGCTGGACAGCCCGAGCTTTGTCCGCAGGTTCAAAATATGCGTATCCACCGTTCGCGTACTTCCGTAAAAGTCAAAACCCCACACCTGGCTGAGCAGGCTGTCACGGGAAAAGGCAATGTTCGGGTTTTGCAGCAAAAACGCCAGCAGTTCATACTCTTTCGGCGTCAAAGTAATAAGCTCGTTCGCTTTGTACACTTTGCGCCCAATACAATCTACTTTCACGTCGCCAATCAGCAGCATCTCTTCTGTCTCTTGAACCCGCCTTCTCAGCGCAACTTCCACTCTTGCCAATACTTCCAACAGTTCAAACGGCTTTGCAATATAATCCTCAGCCCCCAGCCGCAATCCATGCACCTTGTCCAGCACACTCGCTTTGGCAGTCACAAAAATAACGGGTACGTGCTTCTCTTTGCAAATGTCCAGCAACTGGTATCCATCCAGTCCCGGCAGCATGATATCCAGCAATGCCAAATCGTAGCCGCTATCTCCCAACAACTGCTTCGCGATGTGTCCATCCCCTGCGATTTTGCAGTGATAGCCGGAAGCGGTTAACGCCAGCTGAAGCAGCTCGGCGATAGACGGATCATCCTCTGCAAGCAAAATGGAATAAGCCATACGTTCCTCCCCCATTTTTTCCTTCATTCATTATGGCAGCAGCTTCGTATTTTCTTGTCAAAGAAATGTAAAAACCTATCCTTTTTTCGTTCATAGCGAGTGCAGATATTTTTACAATTTGAACGTGCAGGAGAGATACAGTAAAATCAATATATCTTTAGGCTGCAAAAGGTGGTTTTGGAACATGGAAGATGCTTTGCAAACGTGGATGGCTCTCGATCAGTTGTACGTAACCCTCAATCAGCAATTGGAAAAATTCCTTAAATCCAACTACGATTTAACCGTCAGTGAGTTTATGGTCATCACTGTGCTCAACGACGACACTGGCGCGGGACTTACCATCGACCAACTGAGCAAAATGGTCAATCTGAGCCACAGCGCGGTTTCCCGTCTTGTCAGTCGCCTGGAAACTTGCCATACTGTGGAACGCCGTTTAAATGAAACCGATCGCCGCAGCTCATTGGTTCGCCTCTCCGACCAGGGAAGAGCCGATTATCAAGGAATCTTGCCGGACATCACCGCTATTATCCGTAATGGGATGAACAAGAAAAACATCTCGATCACGATTTCATGAACATGCTGCTTTTGCATGAGCGTTGACGAACAAAAAGCAACTTGCTATATTATATGTGCGTGCGCACGCAAATAAAAAAGCAGCTTGTATCTTGCTTTTCTACAAGGAGAATAAACCAATGAACAGTCGCCCTCTATCCTATACCGCTCCCCGTCCTTTCCAAATCTCGGTCGATCAGCAAATCCTCGATGATTTGTCCGATCGGCTCAAACAGACACGCTGGCCCGACCGAATCGAACATACAGGATGGAGCTACGGCACTGACGATGTCGTCTTGCGCGATCTCGTCGCCTATTGGAGCGATGGCTTTGACTGGCGCAAACAGGAGCAAGCCTTGAATGAGCTGCCGCACTATACGACAACGATTGACGGTATCGAGATCCACTTCATCCACCTCCGCGGAAAAAGTCCTTCGGCCAAGCCGCTCCTGATGCTCCACGGCTGGCCCAGCTCGTTTGTGCAAATGGCGGAGATTGCCCCGCTCCTGGCTGATCCGGCCGCTTATGGCGGACAGGCAGATCAAGATTTTGATGTCATCATCCCTTCCTTGCCTGGCTACGGCTTCTCTGGTCGGCCAAGTCAATCCGGCATGGATATCGCCTACATGGCTGACATTTTCTCCACTCTGATGACGAAGGTGTTGGGCTACGAGCGCTATATCGGGAGAGGCAGCGACATGGGACAAGGTGTGCTCATGCACCTCGCTCACAAATATCCAGAGCAGCTCATCGGCCTGCACTTCTCGGGTACGAATCTCCTCGTCGCGGAGGTTCCTGACGATATCACGCCAGCCGAGGCAGAATTTATCGCCAACTCCGCCGCCTGGATGAAATCAGAGTGGGCGTACGCATTGCTGCAAGCGACGAAGCCGCAAACGGTTGCCGTGTCCTTGAACGACTCTCCGGCAGGTCTGGCTTCCTGGGTTTTGGAAAAATTCCATGCCTGGACAGACCGCCCCGATGATTTCGTCAACCGCTATGGACGGGATCGGCTTTTGACGAATTTGACAGTGTATTGGGTGACCCAGACGATCGCTTCCTCGATCCGGTTGTATGCAGAGTGTACGCGCAGCAACAGCTTCCATCTGGATGTAAAAGTCCCTACGTGCATGCTGATGGCCGGCTCCGACATGTTTTTAATGCCACGCGAATGGGCGGCCCGCAGCACGAATATCGCGCGCTGGGTCCAGCTTGATTGCGGAGGACACTTCCTGGAATGGGAGGAGCCAGCGCTGGTCGCCGAAGATTTGCGCGCAGCTTATTTTCAATAACCTCCGCCTCCACACTCGTGCTTGAAATAGACCGTCAAACCTCAAGAACCTGCAACAGCAAGAAAACGCTGTTACAGGTTTTTTGACGTGTCTACCCCGCTCTCCAAAAGGACAGCTCCCTCTATCTTATCTCCAAAATGTCTCGAATCCCCTCCTCCGTAAGCTTCCACGATTGATTTTCCCCCGGTTGAATAACTTCTTGAAAAAGCTTCTGTTTACTGGTTTGCAACTCATGTATTCTCTCTTCAATCGTTCCTTGCGCGATCAGCTTGATGACTTGAACGTCTTTCTTTTGCCCCAAGCGATACGCGCGATCGGCTGCCTGCTGTTCCACAGCCGGATTCCACCAGAGGTCGTACAGGATAACCGTGTCTGCCCCTGTGAGATTCAAGCCTGTCCCTCCCGCTTTTAGCGAAATGAGAAACACTTCCCTCTCTCCCTTGTTAAACCGATCGCAAAGCTGTACCCGCTCCTTGGCGGCTGTATTACCGTCCAGGTAGAAGTGGCTGCATTCCTTGTGACTCAATTCCTTGCTAATGATCGCAAGCATCTCCGTGAATTGCGAAAAGATGAGCATTCTCTTGCCTTGCTGCCGATACTCCACCACCAGTTTGCCGAGCTGCGCAAGCTTCGCCGAGCCTCCTGCATACCCTTCCAAAAACAAGCCCGGATGACAGCAAAGCTGACGCAACCTCGTCAAGCCAGCTAGGATTTTCATCTGATTTTCCTGAAAAGTATCCTTGCCGACATGCTTCAGGGAAACATGCTTGAGCCTGGCCAAGTAAGCGGCGTACAGCTTTTTTTGTTCAGGCAGCAAGTCGGAGGTCAGTATGGTTTCCATTTTGCTTGGCAGCTCTCTGAGCACTTCTGCCTTCATCCGACGAAGCATGAACGGCGCGATCAGCTGTGCTATTTTTTCGCGCGAAAGCTCATGAAAAACTTGGCGATCCGGCATTAACCCCGGAAAAACAACGTGGAAAATCGCCCAGACATCCTCGATGTTATTTTCAATCGGCGTGCCTGTCAGCGCAAAGCGATTGGCGGCCTGGAGTTTTTGGAGCGCCTTTGCCGTCAGCGAATCGGCGTTTTTAAAAGCTTGTGCCTCATCGAGAAACAGCGTATGAAACACCCTTTTTTGATAGAAATGACTGTCCATTCGCAATAACGGATACGACGTGATGAAAACGTCTGTCTCACTGGCCCGCTCCAGCGCCGCTTTTCTTTCTTGATGAAGACCATCCACAACCGTAACACGTACTTCCGGTGTGAACCTGGCAAACTCGTGCAGCCAATTGTATATAAGCGAGGAAGGCGCTACGACCAGAACTGGATTGCCCTGCGCCCTGATCTCCGATAGCTCTGCGGCGATGAAGGCCAAGCTTTGCAGCGTTTTCCCCAGCCCCATATCATCCGCAAGAATCCCGCCGCAGTTATTTTGGGCTAAACGCTTCAGCCATTGGAATCCCTCTTGTTGATAGCTTTTCAAAATGGGCGCAAGCTGCGGGGGAAGGGGAAAGTCGGACTTCCCCGGGTTTTTCAGTTCCTCCACCCACTGTTGAAAAGAGCTTCCTTTCGTCAGGATACTCTCTGGTGTCTGTGCCATTTGCTGTAGACCAAAAACAAACGGGACACGAATTTTGCCCTCCACGACCTGCGCTTTGCCCCTGTTCAGCTGTTCAAGCAACATGCCCACATCTGCAAACTGCTTTGCCTCCAAAGACAGCAAGCGGCCATCCCGCAGTCGGTAAAACTTCCTTTTTTCACTCAAGCTCAGCAATACTTCGCGAATTTCCACTTCCGGAACTCCCTGCATATCAAACTGAAAGATGAGCCAATCGGTGCGCTCGTCAACCTCCACCCTGACCGTTGGCCGCGTATCTGCTTTACATATGCGGTCCCGCACCGCTGTTGTGGCATGGATTTCTACATGCGATTGCAGCTGCGGAACCATGTGGACCAAAAAATGGTACTCCTCTTCATCGTTGCTCCAATAATAGCCGCTCTCCGTTCGCGTACCGAGACTCTCTTTCATTAGCCGAAGAATTTCCTGCTCCTTCTCTCCCAGTTGGCTGAGACGTGATTCGGTTGGGATGTCGTCATGCATGGCTTCCAATGGATTCATGACGATCGCATCATAGTGAAACTCCAAACCCGCCAGCAGCCTGTTTTTGATTCTGTCCAGGAACAGCTTGCCTTTGAAACGAGTATTTGCTTTTCCTTTTGCCAGGTCGTCGATGCCTAAATCCCCTGCCAGGCTGCGTGCCGGCTTAGGTTCCGGGTGCTCGATCCTTTTTGCAGCTGATAATGGCGAAGGAGTCTGGCGCGGAGAAACTTGCTGGGGAGGTAAGCCATTGACCTGTATATCGTGCAAGCAGAGGAGAACAGCCGCAACGTGCTGGCAGCTTTTGTGGTAAGAAGAGAGTCTCGGGCAGGTGCACTCCGCGTAGATGTATCCGTTATTGTCCTTTTTAATCGTGACGTCGAACAGCGCTCCGCTATTTACAGTCGCCCGGAAAATCGACTGGCCGGGATGGTAATGGATGAGCTTTACCCGCTTTTCTGCAAAGTACCTCTTCCCTTTTTTAAACGAGATATCGCCGCATATTTGTTTGATTTTTTGCTGATTGAGAAAGTAGTTCATGGGGTGGCTCCTTATAGAATCCGTGTTTGATTTTATTTGCGTGCGCACGCATATATAAAATATCAATTTTGAGGGGGAGTGGCAACTTTTTTGTTATCGAGAGAGCCACCCCCTCTGCTGCCAGTTCGGTTTATTTTCGCGTAGAAAGTCGGAAAAGCGTTAGCTGTGTAGGCTAACGAGGCTAACGCTCTCCGCTTTCGTATAAATGGCAGGCTACACAATGGTTGGGAGCTGCTTCTTGTTTAACGGGAGTCAGCTCTTTGCAAGCTGCCTTCACAAACGGACATCTGGTTTGAAAAACGCAGCCTGATGGCAGATTCAAGGGAGACGGGATTTCGCCGCGAAGGATTACCCGCTCTCTTCTTCGGGTTAGGAATCGGCACAGCTAATCCCGCCAAAATAACTTCATTGACAACGTTTTCACTGAATAATAGAATATATTTAATGACAAGTTAACTTTGATGGAGACTCGGAGACTCATACTTTCTGGCACTTTCATTTTTGAAAGCGCCATTAAAGTATGGGTTTTTTTGCGTGTATCGTCATCTTTGTTAGAAATTACTTTAGGGGAGGAATACGATGCTCAAACTGTTTAGGCCTGCACCGCCTATTGACAGATTGCCTGACGAACAAATTGATTCTGAGTATAAAAAGCTCAGGCTTCAGGTGTTTTTAGGAATCTTCATTGGTTATGCGGCGTACTATCTCATCCGCAAAAACTTCTCGCTCGCCATGCCTTATTTGATTGAAGAAGGATTTACAAAATCAGAGCTTGGTTTTGCCTTATCTGCCATTTCGATTTCCTACGGGATCAGCAAGTTTGTAATGGCCATTTTTTCAGACCGAAGCAACCCGCGAATGTTCTTACCCGCCGGTTTGATTCTTTCTGCACTTATCAGTTTGCTGATGGGCGTTGTCCCTTACTTCACCTCATCCGTCACGATTATGTTTGTAATGCTATTCCTGAACGGTTGGTTCCAGGGAATGGGCTGGCCTCCATCTGGACGTGTCCTCGTACACTGGTTTAGTGTAAGTGAAAGAGGAGGCAAAACAGCGATTTGGAATGTTGCCCATAACGTTGGCGGAGGCTTGATGGCCCCCCTTGCTGTTGCAGGTGCAGCGATGTTCACCGGGCTTTCGGGTAATATCGGTTCCGGATATGAAGGCGTATTTATCCTGCCTGCCCTCGTTGCCATTGTCTTTGCATTCATTACGTATTTCTTAATTCGCGATACTCCGCAGTCAGTCGGCCTGCCGCCTATCGAAGAATATCGCAATGACTATCCAACCAAGACGAAGAAAACGTTTGAAACAGAATTTTCTACAAAAGAAATCCTTTTCAAATATGTGTTGAACAACAAATGGGTTTGGGCCATCGCAGTTGCCAACATCTTCGTCTATTTCGTCCGTTACGGCGTTCTGGACTGGGCGCCAACCTATTTGAGCGAGGAAAAAGGCTTTGATATGAACAAGTCGAGCGTTGCTTACTTCCTATACGAATGGGCAGGCATTCCGGGAACGCTCCTGTGCGGCTGGCTGTCCGATAAATTGTTCAAGGGCCGCCGTGGACCCGCAGGGTTTGTCTTTATGCTCGGCGTATTGATCGCTGTTCTGGTCTACTGGTTCAACCCAGCTGGAAATTCCTTAGTCGATATGATTTGCCTGATCGCGATCGGGTTCCTGATTTACGGTCCAGTCATGCTGATTGGTTTGCAAGCCCTTGATTTTGTTCCGAAAAAGGCCGCTGGAACCGCGGCAGGGCTGACGGGTCTGTTTGGTTACCTTGGCGGTACGGTCTCCGCAAATGCATTGATGGGGGTTATCGTTGACGCCTCCGGCTGGGATGCAGGGTTTATGTTGCTGACAGCTTCGTGCGTAGTGGCTGCGCTTGTTTTTGCGCTGACGTGGAATGTGCGGGGACAGGAAGTCGTTAAAAATCATTAAAATAGCAAAAAGAAGGATGAAAATCGTTGTGATTTTTATCCTTCTTTTTCATGTGATGAATAATCAGTCTTCGCCGGATTTCTTCCTGGTATTCAACTCACCAGATGACTAGCCCTTCTACATAGTCCAAATAGAGAGCAATCTTACATCATGGTTAATAGATCAGTGACTGCTGCAGCATTCTCATGGCTTCTCCGGTTGCACCCATCCCCCCATAGCGTCGGGAAACAATATACCTTCGTGTTCGGTGAAAACCTTTTCGTCCCCCGCCGAATTTCTTTTGCTTCTCCGTAGAAGCGCTCATCAACGACCAAAATTATTTTTCATTCTGAAGAATCTTTCTGTATTCAACACCGTGAATATGTACAAGTATTTTTCGCTTTTCTAATGCCTCAAAAAAATTCAACATATCACCAAACGGGTTTGCAAAATATTGAATTAAGTGTTTAAAATCCTCAGTTGTTTTCAAGAAGTCATAAAAAAAGTAAGGATCAACATTTCCAATATCGTCTTTATTCCCGAGGGAAACTTCCAATTTTTGTCCGGTATCTAAGTTTTCAAACATGCAATGCTCTCCATGAACATCAAAGTACCAATTACCGCTTAAATATTCTTCACCGTTTAGTAATTCCGCATTTGAAATTAAGTAGTAACTTCCTTTTATTATCTCTGATTTTTCAGGCTGGTTTGTTTCCAATATTAATTTATCCATGAGTTCTTGCGCAATTTCTTTATAAGCGTCCATTGCTGCCAACAATTCATCTACCGTTTCTTTGGTTAGCGTGTTCATACATTACCGCCTTTTGTGCTATTTATATTTTTCAGATAAAGTTTTCCTTTAATCGTTTCTTACCAACTCACCCTGCGAATATGCTTCCTTGCAACTTCGCAGAACGTTCAGTTATTCAGGACGTACAAAAGATATATCCAACCTGCTCCGCACCTTTGCCAAAAATTCTGCCAGTCCCAAAGTCTGCAAGCTTGCATTGCGAGCTTAGTGTTACAACTTTATCATCCAGTCTATTCCTTTATTCATCTGTCTAAAACTGGATTATCACTGCACAAGCACAACAGCCCTTTTTATAAATAAAAATCCCGATGACCTAACAAAGCATCATCGGGACTTTTCTTGGAGTTTCATACTTTTTTATAACCAAACACTTGCTATATTAGCCCTATCTCCCCTACTCCACCGTAACACTCTTCGCCAAATTCCGTGGTTTATCCACGTCCAGGCCGCGAGAGATCGAAGCGTAGTAAGCGAGCAATTGCAATGGAATGACGGTCAGAATCGGTGCGAGCATTGGCAGCGTGGCTGGCAGGTAGATGACTTCGTCCACACTCTTTGCCAGGTCTTGGTCGCCTTCGGTTGCGAAGCCCAGGACATGGGCGCCGCGCGCCTTGACTTCCACGATGTTGCTCACCATTTTTTCGTAGATGTCTGGTTGTGTAGCCAATGCGACGACTGGTACGTTATCTTCAATCAGCGCAAGAGTACCGTGCTTCAGTTCGCCAGCCGGGTACGCCTCGGAGTGGATGTAGGAGATTTCCTTGAGCTTCAGGGAGCCTTCCAGCGATACCGCGTAGTCCAGGCTGCGGCCGATGAAGAACAGGCTGTTTACCCCTTTTGTGCTCTCTGCAAAATGGCGCACTTGCTCGGCGTCTTCGAGCATCGATGCGATTTTGCCAGGAATGGTTTCCAGATGCTCCACTACGCTTGCTACCTCGGCCGCTTCCAGCGTGCCTTTTACCTGCGCCAGATACAGGCTGAACAGGTACAGGGCTACCACTTGGGAAGTGTACGCTTTGGTAGAAGCTACGGCTACTTCAGGACCAGCCCAGGTGAAGATCACTTCGTCCGCCTCGCGCGCGACAGAGCTGCCTACTACGTTCGTGATGGCCATGACCTTCACGTTGCTCTTCTTCGCTTCGCGGAGCGCAGCCAGCGTATCTGCTGTCTCACCGGATTGGCTGATGACGATCATCAACGTTTTGTCCGTGTAGATCGGGTCGCGGTAACGGAACTCGGAAGCTACAGCTACCTCTACCGGTACACGGGTCCATTTTTCGATGACGTCTTTGCCGACCAGACCTGCGTGCATGGAAGTACCGCAAGCGACAATGTAGATTCGGTCGTACATTGCCAGCTCGGCATCGCTCATTTTCAGCTCAGGCAAAATGACGCGTTTGTTCTCGTGGTCAATGCGTGCGCCCATCGTGTCGCGGACTGCTTGAGGCTGCTCATGAATTTCTTTCAGCATGAAAGAATCATAGCCGCCTTTTTCCGCTTGCACCAAATCCCACTCGACATGGAACAGATCCCGCTCGATTTTTTCTCCGCTCTCTGCGTCCATCAGTTCCACGCCGTCGCGAGTCAAAACAGCCATTTCGCCTTCGTTCAAAATGTATACGTCGCGTGTATGCTCCAAAATAGCCGGGATATCCGAGCCGATGAAGCTCTCGCCCTGACCTACGCCGACCACAAGCGGGCTAGCCAAACGAATCGCTACCAGCTTATCTGGCTCATGCTCGGTCATGATTCCCAACGCATAGGCACCACGCATACGCTGTACAGCTCGACGCGCTGTAGACACGATATCTCCGTCGTACATGTCAGCCAGCAAGTGAGCGATGACCTCGGTATCTGTCTCGGAAGTGAACGTGTAGCCTTTTGCAAGCAGCTCTTCCTTCAACGGCAGGAAGTTCTCGATGATCCCGTTGTGAACGACAGCAAAAGACGTTTTTGCGTCAGTATGCGGATGGGAGTTTTCGTCAGACGGTTTTCCGTGCGTCGCCCAACGTGTATGCCCGATTCCCATGCAGCCGGAAAGCGGCTTCGACTCCAAACGATCTTCCAGCACTGCAAGGCGTCCCTGCGCCTTTTCCAACTCCAGGCCGTTGTCATTCACTACCGCGATGCCAGCAGAGTCATAACCGCGATACTCCAGCTTGCGCAGACCTCCGATAACGATCTCTTGCGCTTGTTTATCTCCAATATATCCAACGATTCCGCACATAAGTGTATGATCCCCTTCCAAAATTGACGGGGACACAACCCAAAACCAATGGTACGGGGGAGTGCCCCCGCCATTCCATGTTTTATGATCTATATTTTTGTACTAATCCGTGGCTTGAAACGTATCACACGCAAAGTTTTGTCCATCAGATCACCCTGATGCTTTGTCCTTGCGTTCTGCGGCAGTGATACTGCTGCCGGGAGGTACCCGCCGAAATCTTCGATAAACCTCCACCTCGTCCACTGGGCTCCATGTCGGGCAGCCACAGTGCTGGCGCTTTACGACTGTTGGTTTCTTGCTTTCCCTCAAAAATGTGTCTGTTCAATCTCCTCCCAATTTTTGCAATTGGTGCTCCGGCGCACATGAACACTGTACCACAGATCGAACGAAGCGACAATATCTTCGTCATTTACATGTATGCAAAAGGGAGTGGCATCGCACCACTCCCTCCGAACATTTTTTATACCAGTTCCTGTTTGACCACGTCTACGATCCGGTGTACAAGCCCTTCCAGCTGAGCAGCATCCGGGCCTTCTGCCATCACGCGTACAATCGGCTCTGTACCGGACGGACGAACCAGCACACGGCCGTTGCCTGCCAGCTCTTCTTCCACCTCGCGGATCGCCTGCTCGATCGCTACGTTGCCGTTCAACTTCGACTTGTCCTCTACACGGACATTGATCAAAAGCTGCGGATACTTGACCATCACCTGTTTCAGCTCGGACAAAGGCTTGCCCGATTCCTTGATGATGTTCAACAGCTGCAAGCCTGTCAAAAGGCCGTCACCTGTCGTATTGTAATCCAGGAAGACGATGTGGCCGGACTGTTCTCCACCGAGGTTGTAGCCGCCGCGCAGCATCTCTTCCACCACGTAGCGGTCGCCTACAGCCGTTTTGGTTGTATGAATGGAGCACTCCTCCATCCCTTTGAAAAAGCCCATGTTGGCCATAACAGTTGTGACAACAGTATTGTTGTTGAGCTTTCCTTTTGCTTTCAACGCACGTGCGCAAACCGCCATGATGTAATCGCCATCGATGATTTCGCCTGTCTCGTCGACCGCGATACAGCGGTCCGCATCGCCGTCAAAAGAAAGTCCCAGGTCAGCTTTATGCTTCAGCACTTCCTCCTGAAGTCGCTCAGGATGGGTAGAGCCGCATTGTTCGTTGATATTGACTCCGTTCGGGTTGGCCCCGATGGTGATCACTTCTGCGTCCACGTCTGCAAACAAACGGGCTGCCAGCGACGACACCGCTCCATTGGCACAGTCCAAAACGACCTTCAAACCGTCGAAACGCTCGGATACGGTACTTTTCAGGTGAGAGAGATACTTTTGTCCACCTTCAAGAAATTCCAATACCGTGCCGATCTGTTCTCCTACTGGTCTTGGCAAAGTGTCCTCTGCGGCGTCCAGATACTGTTCCACTTCGGCTTCTACGTCGTCGGACAGTTTGAAACCGTTGCTGCCGAAGAACTTGATTCCGTTATCCGGAAACGGATTGTGGGAGGCGGAAATCATGACACCCGCATCCGCACCCAATGCACGCGTGAGATACGCAACACCCGAGGTGGAGATGACACCCAATCTGACCACTTCTGCTCCAACCGAAAGCAAGCCAGCCAAAAGCGCGTTTTCCAGCATTTGTCCGGAAATGCGCGTGTCGCGCCCAATCACCACTTTTGGTTTGCCTTCCTGCTTGTGTCTGGTGAGAACGTAGCCGCCAACGCGACCGATTTTAAATGCCAGTTCGGGTGTCAATTGTGTATTGGCTACACCACGCACACCGTCTGTTCCGAAATACTTCCCCATGTTTGTCCCTCATTTCCTTCCTTGTGCACACAACAGCTTATGTCTACCTTTGTTTGTTCGTGATTTCGATTGTGACCTTTTTCGGTGCGCTCGCAGAAGTCTTGATATAATCCGGCTGATTGAAAATATAATTCAGAGGCACCTCGTACACACCAGCCGGCATATTGCTGACGTCTGCCACGACCTGCAAGTCTTCGTGTCTCAATTGATCCAGCACTTGGGCTGCACCTATTACATCAAAGTCAATTGTAGACAGCTCCTGACCATCGGTGGACAACACCCTGGCTTGCATAGTCTCTGACAACCCGCTGATGCGAATCGGGATTTTCTCCAAACGCTTGGTTGTGGACGGAACTACTTTCAACGATACCTTGAGATACTCCGGCTCTACCTTCACGATGTTATCCGCTAACGGTATCTTTAGCTCCAAAAGACGATCTGATGTAATGTTGCTAAGATCGATTTCCGGTCCTGAGTAGGTGTTCGCCTTCATGGCGTCGATGACCTCTTTCGGACCAAAAACGGTCACTTCATCCACATTCATATCCATACTAGCCAAACTATAGCCATTCGGCATTTCATTCGTCAAGTTTAATTTGATCGGCACTTTCACAAAAGGACTGGTGACCGGGATGTTTACCTCAACCGTCAACGGAATGACATCCGCCCCTTGAATCACATTTCCTGACTTGTCCACGACTTTGAGTGGGACTGTAGTCTTAATCGCGGAAGTGGCCCCTTCCAGATCGACGGACGCCTTGACTGCCGCCACTTTGTCTACCTGGCTTTCCGGAACTCTGACAAGCGCCCTGAACGGCTTGACGATCGGTTCACCCGCGGTATAGCCGGGAGCTACTTGTCCCAGTTTTTCCACGGTAACTTCCCGTTCCACTGTCTTCTTCTCTTCCAGCGTAATTTCCACGATGTTCGGAATGATGCCCACTTTCACTTCATCCGGAAACCCTTTGTACTGGACAGGAACCCTGTGAGTCCCTTTTCCCAAATTGGTCGCATCGACGTATACTTCCATCGAATCAGCCGGGAAAAAGTTATGGCGGTAAAACGGGTTGTTGCTTTCCAAAGCGACTTTTACCGTTCGCTGCTGCTTGACGACCTGGAAACGATCCGTATCGTACTTGACATGCAAGGTCACGCCGTCGATAAAGACGGGCTGGCTCGCTTCCGGAGTCGGGGTCTGCTCTGTTTCCAGATTGACGACCATCCACATCATGACAGCCAAAAGCAGCGCTACGGCCCGTGCAAACCAATGACTGTTCAACCATTTATCCATGTTTTCGCCTCCATTGCCAACGACTGCCAATGGACTTGCCCTTTGACAGAGGCTGGAGCTGTTCGGTCAGCATCTCTGCCAGTTGCGCCTCCGTCAGATTTCGGTTCATCGCGCCATGCGCGGCAAAAGACACTTGTCCCGTCTCTTCCGAAACGATAATGGACATGCCATCCGAAACCTCGCTCACGCCGATTGCGGCGCGGTGACGAGTCCCCAACTCCTTGGAGATGGAGTTGTTCTCGGACAACGGAAGGTAACAGGCAGCAGCCAAAATGACGTCCTTGCGCATGATCACGGCTCCGTCATGCAATGGCGTATTCGGAATAAAAATATTGATCAAAAGCTCCGAGCTTACCCGCCCGTTGATGGCGATGCCCGTCTCTACATAGTCGTTCAGACCTGTCTCGCGTTCAATGACGATCAATGCCCCAATCCGCCGTTTTGCCATGTAGGTAACCGATTTGCACACTTCCTGCACCACGCGGTTTACCATGTCGTCATCTTGCAGGCTGCTCGAACGCGAAAAGAGCTTGCCTCGCCCGAGCTGCTCCAGCGCACGCCGCAGTTCCGGCTGAAAGATAATGACCACAGCCAATACCCCGAAAGTAAACGCCTGGGACATCAACCAGTGAAGCGTCGTCAGCTGGAAGTATTTGCTGAGGAGCCAGGTGATGACGATGACCATGATCCCCTTCAGCAATTGTACCGCGCGTGTTCCGCGGATGAGCATAATGATTTTATAGATCACGTATGTAACGAGTAAAATATCCGTTCCATACCGCAGTAAATCCCCATAATCCATCGATATCATAACGAAGCCCCCATATCTCGCTCCATCTAAATAAGGTCAGCCTGTCTCCTGCGGAAAAAGCACGGCTCCACTGCCGTGCTGTTGATAGCTGTACTCTCTATTTTCTCTTATGGCAAGATCGGAAGCAAGTCATTTCCAATATTTTTCACCTCATACCAAATCCAATCGAAAATAGCTTCTATAGATTCAGTGTTTCCCACCACCTGAGCGGTAGATGCCACGAACACTTTGCCTTCGATGGCTACGACATTTCCTTTGACGTGTCCTTGAACGTCTACATTGCCGTTGCGCACGACCAAATCACCGTCGATGCTCGTTCCAGCCGGCACCACGACGACGTTGCGTTGCCGATCTATTTTCAACTTATCCATGTTCGCGGAGGATACCTGTAGCGTGTTGTCCCGATCGAACCAGTTCGCGCACAAGCTGCCCGTCATGAGGAACAGAAATACTGCTGCCGCGGTCAAAAACGGGTGATTGCGCAGCCAGCTGGAAAAAAGGTTGGCTTTGGTCGGCGCAGGTAATTGCGCGAGTACGCGTGCAGTAAAATCAGGAGAAACATGAATATGTGAAGCGCTCTGTACAAAAGCGATGGCCCGCTGCAGCTCGTGCATATGCTGGCGGCAGCTCGCACATGACCTTATATGTGCTTGCAAATGCTGATTGGCTAATTCATCAGTGTCCCCATCCAAATATTCGTGAATGAGAATTATCATTTCCCGGCATTCCATCGTGATTTTCTCCTTTCTCACATCAATCGCAACTTGCTTCGCAACGCTTCCCGTCCTCGGTGAATGCGCGTTTTAATCGTCGTAATGGGAAGTTTTACGATATCGCTGATCTCTTGCAACGACAAGTCCTCGATGTAGCGCAAGATCATAATCGAGCGATATTTGGGCTGCAAATGAGACAGGGCATCCTGTACTGTCTCCTGCAACTCCTGCGTCACGACTTTGTCTTCTGGTGTTTTTTCACTAGAAGACAGGCGCGAATACCAGTCCATTCCCTGTCCTGGTTCGGTTTCTTCATCCAATGAAAAGTCAGGTCGTTTTTTACGGCCGCGGTCGATACATAGATTGGTTGCGATCCGGTAGATCCATGTGGAGAACTTGTAGCTGTCATCGTACGAATGCAGGTTGGCATACACGCGCAAAAAGGTTTCTTGCGCGATGTCCTCCGCATCCTGACGGTTCCCTACCATACGATATGCAAGCTGAAAAATCTTGTCTTTATAAATCTCGATCAACTCCGCAAATGCTTCGCGGTCTCCACGCTTCGCCCGCTGAGTCAACCGTTTCTCTACAAAATCCATGCCATCCTCCCCACAATACCGTAATCCTATATACGGATGATACTGCAAATGGTTTCGTTCCAAATACGCGTTTGTGCAGGTAATTTGTTGGGAATTAGAGGAATAAGGCTACTGCCTACCTCTATATATTAGTGATGATAACTCTTTCATCCCTCAGATGGAAAGGAGAGTGGGACGTATGTCAAAACAAGACGTTCTCCTCCAGATCGAGCAGTTGCGCAAAGAACTGAATGATCAGTACAAGAAGCAGGCATCCATCACTCCTGAATTAGTCGCCCTAAGCGTGCAACTTGATCACCTATTAAACGAACTACATCTCCATCCTTAGAATGTACTTCTTTCTTCCACCAATGTAAAGATGCGTAAAAAGCAAAAAGAGAGGCGATTGCAGCCTCTCTTCTTGCTTTTTACCCCTTCATTTTACAGCAATTTATCTCCGAATACAGAGCTCATCAACGCAACGGCAACCCGTGCCGTCATGTTTTCGCGATCAAGGATCGGATTTACTTCCACAAACTCGGCGGAACACAGAATGTCGGCATCAGCCAGCATCTCAAGGGACACATGGCCTTCGCGATAGGAAATGCCGCCAATCACCGGCGTTCCTACCCCTGGTGCATCGTGCGGATCGAGTCCATCCAAATCCAGACTCAAGTGTACGCCATCTGTGTTTTTGGACACATGGGCAATCGCTTCATCCATCACGCGAGCCATGCCCAACTTGTCGATCTCGTGCATCGTGAACACTTTCATGCCGATGCGCTTGATCAAATCGCGTTCCCCTTGATCCAGATCGCGCGCTCCGATGATCACCACATTTTCCGGCTTCAGCTTAGGTGCAAAGCCACCGATGTTCGTCAGGCGCTGATGTCCGAAGCCAAGGCTTGCTGCCAGCGGCATTCCGTGAATGTTGCCGGATGGAGATGTCTCCCCGGTGTTCAAGTCTCCGTGAGCATCAAACCAGATGACCCCGAGATTTTTCACGTGTTTTGCCACACCAGCGATCGTACCCAGAGCGATGCTGTGATCGCCGCCCAGCACGAGCGGAAAACGGCCAGCGGTCATGATATCGCTTACAACATCAGCAAGCTTTTCATTTGCTTCTACAACTTCATCCAGATATTTATGATTTTCCGTTTCCGTAAAGTGGTGTGGACGGGTGACAAAAATATCTCCGCGATCCTCGATGTGAAAGCCCATTTTCTCCAGACGAGCTACTACACCTGCATAGCGGATTGCGCTAGGCCCCATATCTACTCCACGGCGGTCTGCCCCCAGATCCATCGGTACGCCAACAATACTCATGTTCTTGTTCATTATAAATGCCCCCAATTCCTTCGATCGTTGTTGCTTCACCCCTATATTGTAGCCTCCGATGGCGAAATGACTCAACTCGACAGGATTTTGCATAAATAACCCGTTTGTCATGTTATTGTCAAAAATGTCCCTTTTTGGGAACACAAAAAAACGAGCAACCGAATCGGCCGCTCGCTTTACACAAAACATATGGAGCGGGTGATGGGAATCGAACCCACGCGACCAGCTTGGAAGGCTGGAGTTCTACCATTGAACTACACCCGCACAACTTTATGGAAAACATGCAAAACCCTGCAAAAATGAAGGGTAAAAATGGTCGGGAAGACAGGATTCGAACCTGCGACCCCTTGGTCCCAAGCCAAGTACTCTACCAAGCTGAGCTACTTCCCGATTATAAGGTGAAAATGGCGTGCCCTGAGAGATTCGAACTCCCGACCTTTTGATTCGTAGTCAAACGCTCTATCCAGCTGAGCTAAGGGCACATATTTTTTTACCAGTAAAAACTGGTGAGCCATGAAGGACTCGAACCTTCGACCCTCTGATTAAAAGTCAGATGCTCTACCAACTGAGCTAATGGCTCGCAAATGGCTGGGGTACTAGGATTTGAACCTAGGAATGACGGAGTCAAAGTCCGTTGCCTTACCGCTTGGCTATACCCCAAAAACGCGAAAAAAATGGTGGGGAGAGACGGATTCGAACCGCCGAACCCGGAGGGAGCAGATTTACAGTCTGCCGTGTTTAGCCACTTCACTATCTCCCCATTTTCAGCTATAAAAAGTGGTGGAGGCTGACGGGATCGAACCGCCGACCCTCTGCTTGTAAGGCAGATGCTCTCCCAGCTGAGCTAAGCCTCCAAAGTACCCCACAAAGTGAAGAGATTGCGTTGTAGCAACACCGAGTACTTTGCGAGAGCCCCAACAAATAGTTGGGTGTATAGGTGACCCGTAGGGGATTCGAACCCCTGTATGACAGCGTGAAAGGCTGCTGTGTTAAACCGCTTCACCAACGGGCCATGATTGTTAGGATGACTTCTGGTGCTCCCGACAGGAATCGAACCTGCGACCTCTTCCTTACCATGGAAACGCTCTACCGACTGAGCTACAGGAGCATCATATGGCTCCTCGGGACGGACTCGAACCGCCGACCGATCGGTTAACAGCCGATTGCTCTACCAACTGAGCTACCGAGGAACGTTGAAGGATTTATTCCTTCAAAACTGAATACGCATGATTGCTAAGCATGTGTGGATAAGTCCTCGACCGATTAGTATTCGTCAGCTCCACGCGTTACCGCGCTTCCACATCGAACCTATCAACCTCATCGTCTATGAGGGGTCTTACCAGCTTGCGCTGTGGGAAGTCTCATCTTGGAGGGGGCTTCACGCTTAGATGCTTTCAGCGCTTATCCCGTCCGCACATAGCTACCCAGCTGTGCCACTGGCGTGACAACTGGTGCACCAGCGGTGCGTCCATCCCGGTCCTCTCGTACTAAGGACAGCTCTCCTCAAACTTCCTACGCCCGCGACAGATAGGGACCGAACTGTCTCACGACGTTCTGAACCCAGCTCGCGTACCGCTTTAATGGGCGAACAGCCCAACCCTTGGGACCTACTTCAGCCCCAGGATGCGATGAGCCGACATCGAGGTGCCAAACCTCCCCGTCGATGTGGACTCTTGGGGGAGATAAGCCTGTTATCCCCAGGGTAGCTTTT
>NZ_CP064090.1:615000-677500 GCF_022701015.1 Brevibacillus parabrevis
TCGCTTGTCGCTAAAGTCGAGCAGCATTTCTTCCAGCTCCCGCTTCAGCAAATACTCTAGTTCTTGCACTTCTTTGGCATTAAACAAAAACCCTAACAACGATATCGCCTCCGCCTTACGAGTCTCTCCTCTATCCTTTCCATCACAATTCAACCCTATTCAAATTAAAAAGCCTCCCGTTTAGGAAGGCTTCAATTTCTTGGCAAATCAGAATTATTTCAGCAAGTTTAATTGCTGCAGCTGCTCCCCGAGTGTTGCCTTGAGGATCAGTGGCGTAATCGAGCTCTCGACGACCGCTGCGATAAAGAGCGCGACAATTACAGTCAACACGGCAACTGGAAATTGCTTGAGGGTGTCATACCAATCATTTTTCACCCGTTCCCCATTATGCGGCGCAAACAGCAAACCGACAGAGCGCAAGCTGAGCAAACCGAGTCTGATCCCAATACCAGCAGCAAACAGCACAGCTGGCAGTTCAAATATCCCGTGCGGCAAAATTCCCGCGCTAAAAATCACCCATGGATCAACTCCGGCAGCACTGTACTTCGCGATGATGAATCCGAGCAGCACGCCATTCGCCAGCATCCCAATTATGGGAAAGAATGCAAAAAACAACCCGAGAGCCATCATCATCAAGGAGCTGAGCACATTGTTGGAAAAAATCATCCAAAACGTAGCCAGCACTCCCCCGCCGCTCTCTTTGATTCGCTCCGCTATTTCTTTCAATTGTCCCATCAAGCTCTGCACCACGGTTTCCACCGCAGGAGCCTGGAAGTAGCCAATTAAACCGCCCCCGAGAAAAATAAGACAAGCGGCCAAGAAAAACCGTTTGTTATCAAACCACAGACGCTGCAGTTTTTTCTTCATGAGCCACGCTCCTTTACTGCCTCTTACTTTCACTATATGCATTGTACCTCAACTATAGCCACGAGGCCAAAGAATATCCTTGTCTCCCCTGCATAAACTGTTATCGGACAAAGGAGGTGCCTAACGATGAAATTTATTTACGTCGTGAGCGCTCAGCGCTTGAAGCAAATTCTCATTATCGCTGCGGCCATTTTGCTAACCGCGGGCATCGGCTATGCCGAGCGCGATACGATTGCGGCTTTTTCCAGCAATGGCAATAAGCAAGGCCCCCAAGCCATCTACAAGGTGGATACCAAAGACAAAAAAATTGCCCTCACCTTTGACATCAGCTGGGGCGAAACACGCGCACTCCCCATCCTCGACGTGTTAAAAGAAAAAAATGTGAACAAAGCAACTCTGTTTCTCTCCTCCCCCTGGAGTCAGCGCCACCCGGAAATCGTCAAGAGAATCAAGGAGGACGGGCTGGAAATTGGCTCGCACGGTCATAAACACGACAACTACAGCAAATATACAGACGAGGAAATTCGCACGCAAATTACCAAAGCCGATTCCATCCTGACCGAGATGACGGGGAAAAAGCCGACGCTTTTGCGCATGCCAAACGGTGATTTTGATAAACGGGTTCTGGAAATCGCCAACCGTTTGGGTTACACGGTCGTTCAATGGGATACAGACTCCAAAGACTGGATCGAGCCGAAAAAGGATGTCATTGTTCAAAACGTCCTGTCGAAAGCACACCCAGGCGATATCGTCCTGCTGCACGCCAGTGACTCGGCCAAGGAAACACACCTTGCCCTCCCTATCATCATTGACCAGCTGCGCAAGCAAGGATACGAATTTGTCACGGTGTCCGAACTGATCGCCGGCACCAATATCCAGAGTAAAGAAATCAACTGAGCGCCAGACTACTCCCTACAAAAAGCAAAAAGCTGACTCATGTTCGATGAGGTCAGCTTTCTCTTTTTACCAGGCGGTGCAGATGCATCACTTGCCATACGTTGCAAAAAAGCAACGGAACCAGCATGGACAAGGTCGCATGCACGTTGTCTTCCTTCAAGGCTGGAATCCATTCCAGTGACGTCACCACAAACATGAAAAACATCGTGGGAATCCATGCCGTTCTGTTCGTCAGCTTCACTTTTCCGTAAGCGGTAGCCAAAGCAACGATCAAGAGCAGGATCGGCTCGATAAAGTATGTCCCGATTCCTTTTCCTTCGCCAAGCGACGTGTAACGGAGGTAAATCATATCAAAAAAGACAAAGAGGATCAAAAACACTTGAACGCTCTTCCACATGGACGGCGTTTTGAAAATCGTTTTGGCAAAATAATTAATCGTCATATAGGCGAAAAAACCCATTTGGGCCACAATGCTAATGGTCATCCCGTACAAAAGATACATCAGCGTGCCGACAAAAAAGTTGCCCGCGCTGCCTTCCAACAGCTTGTCCAAGTCAAAAATAAAGGCGACCAGGACTCCGCCCAATCCACCCAAGAGCAACGTGGTGACAAAGAGCCAGCCATACTTTCGCAAACTCACCAAACATTCCCTCCATTCCACATCGAATATGATTGTACCAATGGATACAAGAAAATACTAGCGTAAGAACAAAACAAAATGCGCACGTTACTCTTAGGCAGAGTAAAGAAGGAGGTGTCCACCCCATGAGAAAGAAGGCATTGTCTTTTTGGCTATCCGCATTTGTCTGTCTGGTCCTTTCCAGTTGCTCAAGCGGCGGACAAGCGCAAAGTTCGTCTCAGCCTGATTATAAGAGTGTCAAAGACATGGTGCTGGACATATTGCAGACTGACGAAGCCAAACAATCTGTTGGCAAAATGATGAAAGATGAGAAGTTCAAGCAAAACCTGATGATTGACGAGTCCACTGTTCGAACCACGTTGATACAAAGCATGACCAATCCGAACAGCCCCCACATCAAGGAGGCCTTCAAAGATCCGAAATTCGCCAGCACCTTGGCCAAATCAATGAAGGATGAGCAAAAAACTTTGATGAAGGACTTGATGAAAGACCCCGAGTACCAAAAGCAGCTTATCAGCGTAATGAAAGACCCTGAGTTCGAAAAAAACCTCATGGACTTGATGAAAAGCGCAGCTTACCGCCAACAAACGATGCAGGTCATGAAGGAGTCTTTGCAAAGCCCGCTGTTTCAAGCCGAGTTGATGAAGCTAATGACCAAAGTCTCCGAAGACATGACCAAACCGAAAGAACTGAAACCGAAGAAAAAAGGCAAAAGCGGCGGGGATAGCGGTGGAGATTCTGGCGACTCCTCTTCCTAACAAAAAAAGGTGAGCTCCCGAAGGGCGGGCCCACCTTTTTCCTGTCTTTTGTGCTTACTGCTGTTCACATTTTGCCATAACGCGTTTCGCCATATCCATATACAGCTGCCCGATTGCGCTGTCCTCGCGATAAACAGATGGAGAGTAATCTGGTTCAGACGGATGATTCTCAGGTTGTCCCAGCGGAATTTGCGCCAAAAGCTCGGTAGTCAGTGTCTCCGCCAGCTTCGCTCCGCCACCGCGTCCAAATACGTATTCTTTGGAACCATCTTTCGCCTCGTACCACGCCATGTTCTCCACGATGCCAAGAATCTCGTGTCCCGTCCGCTTTGCCATCGCACCGGCACGCGCCGCTACAAAGGCTGCCGTAGCGTGTGGGGTCGTCACAACGATCTCCATGCTCTGCGGAATCATCGTGTGCACATCCAAAGCCATGTCACCCGTTCCTGGCGGCAAGTCCAGCAGCAAGTAGTCCAGCTCTTCGCCCCAGTGAACTTCCGTAAAGAAGTTGCGCAGCATTTTGCCGAGCATCGGTCCACGCCAAATGATCGGCGAGTTGTCCTCTACGAAGAAGCCCATGGACATGACCTTCACGTTTTGCTTTTCTACCGGAAGGATTGTTTCTCCGATAACGGTTGGACGCTGGTCGATGTTCATCATGTCAGGCACGCTGAAGCCGTAGATGTCAGCATCGATAATCCCGACCTTGTTACCCAGGCGGGCAAGCGCGACTGCCAGGTTGACCGTCACTGTCGATTTTCCAACTCCGCCTTTACCGGAAGTAATCGCGATGAAGGTCGTGTTCGAATCCTTGGCCAAAATCGGATTGAGCAGAGGTGCTTGTCCCGGCGTCATGTTGTGGGTTTGACCTCCCTGAGTATTGCGGAGCTGGGCGCTGAGAGCCGCACGCTCCTCGTCCGTCATCGAGCCAAACTGGACACGTACTTCCTCCGCTCCAAGCGCTTTAACGGCCCCTATGACGTCGTCTTCGATCTTGGCCTTGAGAGGACAGCCGGAGATCGTCAATACGACTGTCAGGCTAACTGTAGCGCCTTCAACACGTATGTCTCTGATCATGTTCAACTCGACCAGGCTGCGATTGATCTCAGGGTCTTTTACATCGCGCAGCGCTTCCAAAATTTGTTCTCTGGTCAACATGCTTGTTCACCTCATCTATAGTCTTGGCAATTGATTTCATACCGTTCTTACAAGGTAGTTTGCGCGTTCATTATAGCACATTCAGACGAGCGGCACACAGTCGCCGCCCGCTCAAGGTGCAATTGGCGCTTTTTCTCCGGAATACTGCCGCAAAATCCCCTGGTAAATCGCATTCGCCATAGCTTTTTGGTACTCCGTGCTCTGTAGCCGTTTTGCCTCTTCCGTATTGCTGACAAACCCAACCTCGACCAATACCGCGGGGCAGTTTACCTCGCGAATCAAAAACACGTTGTTCGTCTTGCTTGGAACACGATCGGTATTGCCCAGCACCCGTTTGATCTCATCCTGAATCAGGTACGATACCTCTCCGCTTTTTTTGAAAGTCGGCGAGTAAAAAGTTTGCGCACCCGACCACTTGGGCGAAGGAATCGAATTTACATGGATGCTGACCAGAAAATCGGGAGAGCTGTCGTTCACCAGTTTCACCCGGTTACGGATATCTTCCGACTTTCTTTTTTTGGCCCGATCAGCTTCCGGTGAAGCGAGATCCTTGTCTTCCTCCCTTGTCATGATGACAAATGCACCTGACTGCTGGAGAAAATCGCGCAAGTACATACTGATTGCCAGCGTCACCTCTTTTTCCACCACATCGCCTGAACTGGACGTAGCCCCGCCATCTTTGCCCCCGTGTCCCGGGTCGATGGCAATAACGGTTCCGGTCAACGGCAATGACCATGCCGTCCACGACGAACGGTCCGGCGATTCGTAGGTGAACAACACCACCAGTAAAGCGAAAGCCAGTATCCAGCCTACCCCTTTTCGTGTCACGGCGTATCGTCCCCTTTGTCCCATTCTCTCGTTTCATCATATGGACAAACATGGACAAATATTCCGTAGGTCAGTAGCCTGGAACCAAAAGGCTGATCATGCGCTGGGACAAAATGCAAAAAAGCTCCCGAACCAAAAAGGTTCGAGAGCCTTGCCAAACAAAAATTAACGTTTGGAGAACTGAGGTGCGCGACGAGCAGCTTTCAAGCCGTATTTTTTACGTTCTTTCATGCGTGGGTCGCGAGTCAGGAAGCCAGCGCGTTTCAGAGCGCCGCGCAGTTCTGGATCTGCTTTCAGCAGAGCGCGAGCAACGCCGTGACGGATTGCACCAGCTTGGCCAGTTGTTCCGCCGCCGTTTACGTTAACCAGTACATCGTAACGACCAAGAGTCTCAGTCAGAACGAGTGGTTGTTTTACGATCAATTTCAGTGTTTCCAAACCAAAGTAAGTATCCATTTCACGTTTGTTGATCACGATGCGACCTTCACCTGGAACCAGGCGAACACGTGCTACGGAGTGCTTACGACGACCTGTACCGTAGTATTGTACTTGTGCCACGTATATTTCCTCCCTTTACCTTAACCGCGAATTTGCCAAACTTCTGGTTTTTGTGCTGCATGTGGATGCTCAGTACCAGCGTAAACTTTCAGCTTAGTGAACATTTGACGTCCCAAGCTGTTTTTAGGCAGCATACCTTTTACCGCCAGTTCGAACATACGAGCTGGTTTTTTGTTCAGCATGTCGCCAGCAGTAGTCTTTTTCAAACCACCTGGATACAGGGAGTGAGTGTAGTAAATTTTGTCTTGCAGCTTGTTACCTGTCAGTTTCACTTTGTCAGCGTTGATTACGATTACGAAATCGCCAGCGTCAACGTGAGGAGTGAATTCAGGTTTCAATTTGCCGCGCAGGATAGAAGCTACTTCGCTTGCCAGACGGCCCAGCGTTTGGCCTTCTGCGTCAACGATGTACCATTTGCGCTCAACTTCGAGCGGTTTCGCCATATATGTGGTACGCATTTTTGTCCCTCCTAAATATCTTACCTTTACATGTCCATCTACTTATAACCAAAACAACCGAAACTTGCAATGGAAGATAATTGCTGTTACGGGTGAGCAACTCTTCCAGGTGTTCCATTAATCACGATCTTGTCTTTCAATCCCGGGGCTAGAGTGGGGCTAGGCGGGGTTAAAATACCAAGGAATATCGTACTACATCGCAGTCTCGTAGTCAAGTGCCTCCACTTGGTCTAATAGTTGGAAATCTGTCTGTTAATAGACGACTTCCCACATCGTCAAACCTTTGGCTGGCGCTGTCTTCCCTGCCATTTCCCGATCGCGTGCGGCAAGAATCTTTTTGAGTTCATCGGGATGGCGTTTGCCCTGCCCGACTTCCACCAAGGTGCCCACAATAATGCGCACCATGTTGTACAAAAAGCCATTGCCCCGGCACGTTACCCATACTTCGCCGCCGCTGCGCTCTACTGTCAGGCTGTAAATCGTGCGGACCTTGTCCTCGACAAACGTTTTGGCTGAGCAAAATGACGTAAAGTCATGTTCTCCTACCAAATGACAGGCAGCTTGCTGCATGGCCGCAACGTCCAGCGGAAAACGAATATGATCCGCATAGCGATGACGAAACACATCCGGCGCAGGGTTGTTGTCGATGCAATACCGATACTCCTTCACCTGCACGTCAAAACGGGCGTGAAAGGACTCTGCCACCTCTTCCACAGAGCGGATCACGATGGCATCAGGCAACTGGTTATTCAGCACGAATCGCCATTTATCCAAAGGAATATGGCTGCCCGTATCAAAATGAATCACCTGGCCGCGTGCATGCACGCCTGCGTCCGTTCGTCCTGAGCCGTGAATCTGGATCGATTCCCCCGTAATTCTCGTCAACGCCGCTTCAATCTCCCCTTGCACCGTCACCTGGTCTGGCTGCACCTGAAAGCCGCTGAAGTCTGTTCCGTCGTATCCTAAAACACAGCGCAGCCGTCTCATGCTCGCCACCATCCAATCGTAATCGCCAGCAAAACGCCTGCAACGGCCATTCCTGCATCTCGCCAGGAAAAGGCAAGCTTGTGCAGTCGGGTCCGTCCGACACCTCCGCGATATCCTCTGGCTTCCATAGCGAGAGCAAGATCCTCTGCCCGGCGAAACGCGCTGACGAACAGCGGAATCGCGATCGGTATCAGATTCTGCGCGCGTTTTATCAGGCTGCCACTCGTAAAGTTGGCTCCTCTGGCAGTCTGCGCCTTGATGATTTTGTCCGTCTCTTCCATCAAGGTAGGTATGAAACGGATCGCAATCGACATCATCAGGGCAATATCGTGCACAGGGACGCCAATCCGGGCAAATGGGCCAAGCAGACGTTCAAGCCCCTCCGTCAAATCGATGGGCGAGGTAGTCAGCGTCAGCAAAGAACTGATGATCACCAGCAACCCAAGACGGAAGGAAATGAAGATTGCTTGCTGCACCCCGCGTTCCTCCACAGTAAACCAGCCCCACTGGAAGTAGACGGTACCGCCTTTGGTCATGAAAATGTGCAGGACGATGGTGAACACGATCAGTATCCAGACAGGCTTCAAGCTTTTCAGAATATAGCCAAGCGAAAGCCTGGACAGCAGTCCGGCATACAGCGTAAAAGCGATCAATACCGCGTACGTTAACGCATTGTTAGCCAAAAAGACTAACGTGGCAAAAAGAATAATAAAGAGCAGTTTGCTTCGCGGATCAGCGCGATGTAAAAAGGAATGCCCAGGTACGTATTGACCAATGGCTATATTTTGCAGCATGCCTAGCCCTCCTTTGGTACGGAAAGACGTTCCAGCAGATGGGCAATCAACTCTTCTTCCCGATAGACGGAGTTCGGCAGACCTTCCTTGTCCGGCAGCATCTGATTCAGCCTCGACACAAACGCAACCGTCTCAGGCACATCCATAGCCAGCTCGCGGAGTCGTTCTGCCTGCATGAAGACTTCATCCGGCTTGCCCTGCAAAGCCACTTTTCCCTGCGCGAGCACGAGCATATAGTCGGCATACCTCGCCGCCTCTTCCATGCTGTGAGTGACCAGGAGCGTCGTCAGCTTCTGCTCCTGATGAATGCGGTAGATCGCTTCGAGGATCAAATTGCGCCCTTCTGGGTCCAAACCGGCTGTCGGCTCGTCCAAAACGAGAACTTTCGGCTGCATGGCCAGAACACCCGCCAGCGCTACACGCCGCATTTGCCCTCCGCTCATGTGAAACGGGGAGCGATCCTTGACTTTTTCGTAATCCAGACCAACGATCTCAAGAGCTTCCCGCACCCTGGCATCCACCATCGCTTCCGGCAATTCAAAGTTTGAAGGCCCAAAGGCAACATCCTTGGCTACCGTTTCCTCAAACAATTGATGTTCCGGGTACTGGAAAACAAGACCGATATCCCGCCTTTGCTCATGCGGCAATCGCTGCTTCGCGGTGATTACCGTATCACCCAAGGTTATTTTCCCGGCGCTTGGCAAAAGCAAGCCGTTCAAATGCTGGATCAATGTCGACTTGCCGGAGCCTGTTTGCCCGATAATCCCTACAAAAGCCCCCGATGGAATCGTAAACGAGATGTCGTGCAAGGCTATACGCTCAAACGGTGTTCCTTTTCCGTAAACATGGCTTACCTGGTCAAAAGTAATCTGCATACGTGCTCCACCAGCTCCTCTTGGTGCAGTACAAACGGGAGATCAATTCCTTTGGAAGCCAGCACATGCCGAACCCGGACAGCGAATGGAACATCCAGTCCGACTTTCTTCAAACGCTCGACCTGATTAAACACCTCTTCAGGCGTTCCTTCCATCAGAACTTCTCCGGCATTCATCACGACGACCCGGTCTGAGTAGATCGCTTCATCCGGGAAATGCGTAATATTGATGATGGTAATCCCTTCGTCACGATTCAAGGTCTTCACCAGTTGCAGCACTTCCTGTCTGCCCTGGGGGTCCAGCATAGCTGTCGCTTCATCCAAAATGATGACCGATGGCCGCATTGCCATGATTCCGGCAATCGCCACGCGCTGCTTTTGTCCCCCTGACAAGCGGTGCGGCTGTGCCAGCAAGTACGCTGCCATCCCTACCGAAGCCAATGCCTCATCAATACGCTGCCGCATCTGCTCGGGATCAACCCCCATGTTTTCAAGCCCGAAGGCGACATCATCTTCCACGGTAGCCCCGACAATCTGATTGTCAGGGTTTTGGAAGACCATGCCTACATGACGGCGTATCTCCCAGACCATCTCTCCCTTGGCAGTATCCATGCCAGCGACAAGTACCCTCCCGCCTTCAGGAAGCAATAAGGCGTTCATCAGCTTCGCCATCGTAGACTTGCCGGACCCGTTATGGCCCAGTACGGACACAAAGGAACCTTTTTGAATGGTCAGATCGACATCCTTCAATACAAGAACGTGACTGCCATTCTCTCCATCGTAGGAATACGAAACATCTTGCAGTGCCAGCAGGCTCTCTTCATTCATGAGGTGTTTCCTCCCCAGCCTTCAACAGACCAGCAGGATTTCTCCAGACAGAAAGAAAAAAAGGGTTGAATCAGAGTCCAGCCTATGACCAGATCTGCCCCCACCCTTTTCACGGTCAATTACCACCGGTGCCGAGGTTGTGTCTCGCTCCCAATGTCAAACGACCAATTTCTATCCACTATTAAACGAATTCGATGTACGCCATTGGAGCAGCGTCGCCGCGGCGAGGGCCGGCTTTCAGGATACGAGTGTATCCACCGTTGCGCTCTTTGAAGCGTGGCGCGATTTCATCGAACAGTTTTTGTACAGCATCGCGACCTTCTGCGTTCGCAACTTCTTTACGAACGTAAGCAGCCACTTGACGACGAGCATGCAGATCGCCGCGTTTCGCGAGCGTGATCATTTTCTCAGCGATTGGGCGCAGTTCTTTCGCCTTCATCTCTGTAGTTTCGATACGCTCGTTGATGATCAGGTCAGTTACCAAGTCGCGGAACAACGCTTTACGAGCTGAACTACGACGACCCAATTTACGGTATGCCATTGTCTTTACCTCCCTTTTCAAGCTGGCAACACTACGTAGAAACCTCTACTGTCGGGAAGCCAGATCTGTAATCCCCCTAAAGGGACTGACTTGAGAGAACAAAAGCTTGCCTTTTGGAATTGCTACTCTAGTCGTCGCTACGCAGGGAAAGTCCCAGCTCAGCCAGCTTTTCCTGCACTTCTTCCAGAGATTTGCGACCCAAGTTGCGCACTTTCATCATGTCCTCTTCGGTCTTCTGCGTCAGCTCTTGCACGGTGTTGATACCGGCACGCTTCAAGCAGTTGTAGGAACGAACAGAAAGGTCCAGCTCTTCGATAGTCATCTCCAAAACTTTTTCCTTTTTGTCTTCCTCTTTTTCAACCATGATTTCAGCATCTTTCGCCTCATCGGTCAGACCGACAAACAGGTTCAAGTGCTCCGTCATGATTTTGGCGCCGAGACTTACGGCTTCTTCCGGACTGATACTGCCGTTTGTCCAAACCTCAAGTGTCAACTTATCATAGTTGGTCATTTGCCCTACGCGGGTATTTTCCACTTGATAGTTAACGCGCTTGATCGGCGTGTAGATCGAATCAATCGGAATCACACCAATAGGCAGATCCTCGGATTTGTTTCCATCTGATTGAACATAACCACGACCACGTCCAGCTGTCATGCGGATATGCAGACGACCGCCATTGGCCAACGTTGCAATATGAAGATCAGGGTTTAAGACCTCCACATCACTGTCAGCACGGATATCTCCCGCTTTGACAACGCCTTCGCCTTCTGCATCGATCTCGATTACTTTTTCTTCATCGGAATGGATCTTCAGCGCCAAGCCTTTGATGTTCAGGATGATCTCGGTTACATCTTCAACGACGCCTTCCACTGTCGAGAACTCGTGAAGAACCCCATCGATTTGAACAGTACGAACTGCCGCGCCTGGCAAGGACGAAAGAAGAATTCGTCTCAGCGAGTTGCCAAGGGTAGTTCCGTATCCGCGCTCCAGAGGTTCTACAACAAATTTCCCATACGAGTTGTCGTCGCTTACTTCCACAACCTCGATTTTTGGTTTTTCTATTTCTATCATTAAACAAACCCTCCTTCAAAACGTCGAAATCCTTGGGTGGGCCGCATACGTGCCCACTCAGGAATTTCCCCGGCGGTTTACCGTTTGCGTGCATGACAAGCTATAAATCAGAATTTACCATTCTAGTATGGACATGTTCTGAACAATATAAACCAGTTACACGCGGCGACGTTTTGGTGGACGGCAACCGTTGTGCGGAATTGGCGTCACGTCTTTAATCATGTTCACTTCAAGACCAGTTGCTTGCAGGGAACGGATCGCTGCTTCACGACCAGCACCTGGGCCTTTTACCGATACTTCAAGGGAACGCATGCCATGTTCCATAGCAACACGTGCAGCCGCTTCAGCAGCCATTTGTGCAGCAAATGGAGTGCTTTTACGGGAGCCTTTGAAGCCGAGGGAACCAGCGCTGGACCAAGAGATCGCGTTACCGTGTGGATCTGTAATGGTTACGATCGTGTTGTTGAAAGTAGAGCGGATATGTGCTACGCCGACTTCAACATTTTTACGATCACGACGACGGGTACGAGTTGCTGTAGCCTGTTTTCTTTTCGCCATGTCAGTTTACCCTCCTTTACTTCTTCTTGTTTGCTACCGTACGACGTGGACCTTTACGTGTACGAGCATTTGTTTTAGAGCGTTGACCACGAACTGGCAGTCCACGACGGTGACGGATTCCACGGAAGCATCCGATTTCCATCAAACGTTTGATGTTCAGGGAAATCTCACGACGGAGATCGCCTTCCACCTTAACGGTTTTGTCGATGTACTCACGCAGTTTGCTAACTTCATCTTCTGTCAGATCGCGAACACGAGTGTTCACGTCTACGCCAGTGGCAGACAGAATTTTTTTAGACGTGGGGCGGCCAATACCAAAAATGTAGGTAAGAGCAACTTCAACGCGTTTTTCGCGCGGCAAGTCTACGCCTGCAATACGTGCCATGTGTCAGAAGCACCTCCTTGTTTACCCTTGTTTTTGCTTATGCTTAGGATTTTCACAAATAACCATTACGTTACCTTTACGACGGATAACCTTGCATTTCTCGCAGATCGGTTTAACCGAAGGTCTCACTTTCATGGTTCTTGCCTCCCTTTTCTAGGGGTTTTGCTTACTATTTATAGCGGTACGTAATACGTCCGCGGGTCAAGTCGTACGGCGACAGTTCAACAGTTACTTTATCCCCCGGCAGGATACGGATAAAGTGCATGCGGATTTTTCCGGACACGTGAGCAAGGACTTTGTGTCCATTCTCCAATTCTACTCGAAACATAGCATTCGGCAAAGGCTCAATTACTGTGCCTTCTACCTCAATTACATCATCTTTTGCCATGGTAAACTCTCCTTTCTTCTGCTCTTCAGTCGGACCATGAGTTTTGCGAAATGATCACACAACGAACTTATCGTCGACACGTTGGACGACAATCCCGAATCACTCGGAACTCCCGCTTTATGTTCGTGTAAAAATCTCATAGCCATCTTCCGTAATCGCGATGGTGTGTTCAAAATGAGCACATGTTTTCCGATCCAATGTTACTACCGTCCAATTGTCCTCCAATGTGCGGACATAACGTTCGCCGGCATTTACCATTGGCTCAATTGCCAACACCATGCCTGGTTTTAACCTCGGCCCCCGATCAGGAGGACCGTAGTTAGGAACCTGCGGATCTTCGTGCAAGTTTTGCCCAATCCCATGCCCCACATACTCGCGGACGAGTGTGAAGCCGGCAGCTTCTGCATGAACTTGAATCGCATGTGAGATATCAGACAATCGTCCACCAGGAATAGCTTTTTCAAGCCCCTTGAAGAGCGATTCTTCCGTTACCCGCAACAGCTTTTCATTCTCTGCTGAAATTTTGCCGACCGGATACGTCCAAGCGGAGTCTCCATGGTACCCTTGGAACTGAGCACCGATGTCGATACTGATGATGTCTCCCTCTTGCAACGCCCGTTTCCCTGGGATCCCGTGTACGAGTTCTTCATTGACTGAAGCACAGATACTACCTGGAAAGCCACCGTAGCCTTTAAATGATGGAACTGCTCCCATGCTGCGAATAAATGTCTCGGCAATTTCGTCTAGCTGCTTTGTCGTGACACCAGGCTTAATTGCCTTGGCCAGTTCTTGATGGGTGAGTGCGACGATACGACCAGCTTCGCGCATAACCTCAAGTTCTGCTTTCGACTTCAGGATAATCATTCGGCAATTACCCTCTTAGCAATGACTTAATTTCCGCAAACACTACCTGGATATCTTGTTCCCCATTGATATCTCGCAGGAGTTCCTGTGCGGAGTAGTAGTCGATGAGTGGCTGAGTCTGCGCGATGTTGACGTCAAGACGTTGTGTTACCACTTCGATCTTGTCATCTTCACGCTGATACAGCTTACCACCATCTTTGTCACACACGCCAGCCTCTTTTGGAGGATTGAACATCGTGTGATAGCTAGCTCCACATACAGGGCAGATCCAGCGACCGGTCAGACGTTCAATCAATTGCTCGCGATGAACGTTGATATTAATCACATGATCAATTTCGCGTCCCAGCTCTTTTACGGTAGCTGTCAACGCTTCCGCCTGTGGAACTGTGCGCGGAAATCCATCCAACAGGAAACCCTTTGCGCAGTCTTCCATCGAGAGGCGCTCCCGCACAATTCCGATGACTACTTCATCGGGAACAAGCAAACCTTTATCCATAAAGGATTTGGCTTGCAGTCCGAGCGGCGTTTCGTTTTTAACCGCAGCCCGGAACATGTCGCCAGTCGAAATGTGCGGGATATCAAACTCTTTTACGATACGTTCTGCCTGTGTTCCTTTACCGGCACCAGGCAGCCCCATCAGAATTATATTCACGTCCATTCCCTCCGTCCCATAAAGAAAAGCTACAGAGGCTTTTCTGTAAACATCTAAGTCATTACTTGATAAACCCTTGGTAGTGGCGTTTGATCATCTGGCTTTCGATCTGCTTCATTGTATCAAGGGCTACCCCGATCACAATCAAGAGTGAAGTGCCGCCGATGTAAATCTGCTGCGGCAAGTTAGCCAGCTTACTGAAGAAGAATGGCAAGATAGCAATTGCCATCAAGAACAAAGCGCCAGCCAATGTAAGGCGGTTTAGTGTACGAGTAATGTAAACCTCAGTGTTTTTACCGGGTCGGATACCAGGAATGTAACCGCCATTTTTTCTCATGTTCTCTGCCATTTGCACAGGATTGATCTGAACAAATGTGTAGAAATAGGTGAACCCGAGAATCAAGATAGCGTACAACGTCATTCCCAACGGTTCATTGACTTGGAAGTTGCGATAGATCCAGTTGGCGAACCCTGTACCGGATGAATCCACCCAGAACTGTGCGATTGTCGAAGGGAACAGTACGAGCGAGACCGCAAAGATTACAGGAATAACACCCGCAGAGTTGATTTTCAGTGGAATGTGTGTGGATTGACCACCGTACATTTTACGTCCAACCACTCGCTTCGCGTATTGCACTGGAATTTTACGAATCCCTTGCTGCATAAAGATAACCCCGACGATAATAGCGAGGATCACCAGCAGAATGATCACAACTTTGACGATGCTGAAGAATACGTTTTGAGAAGGGTCAGCGAATTGCGTAGTGTAAATCGTCGTGATTCCGTGTGGAATGTTCGCGACGATACCAGCAACGATCAGGATCGAAATCCCGTTACCGATACCCTTTTCCGTAATCTGTTCCCCCATCCACATCATGAATGCGGTCCCAGCCGTCAGTGTCAACGCAATGAGTGCATAGCTGCCAACGGAAGTGTCCTTGAGCAAGCCAGGCGCCATATTATTAAAACCGATCGTCATACCAACAGACTGAATCAAGCCGAGGATGATCGTAGCGTAACGGGTAACAGTAGCAATCTTGCGACGGCCAACTTCCCCTTCGCGTGCCCATTGCGTCAGCTTAGGCACTACATCCATCGACATCAGCTGCATGATAATCGAGGCCGTAATGTATGGCATGATACCCATGGCAAAAATCGAGAAGTTTTGCAGTGCTCCACCAGAGAAGGTGTTCAACAAGCCCAACAAGTGGTTTGTGTTCTGCTGAAACAGCTCGACGTTTACGTTAGGAACGGGTACAAAGCTTCCGATCCGGAAGACGACCAACATCATGAGAGTAAAAAGGATCTTACGACGTAAGTCGCCAATCTTAAAAATGTTAGTTAAGGACGCTAACATTAGATCACCTCGGTTGTTCCACCGACTTGAGCGATCTTCTCAGCAGCAGCTCCGGAGAACTTGTGAGCTTTAACGGTCAGCTTCACAGTCAGTTCACCGTTAGCAAGAACCTTAACACCGTCGCGCAGCGCGCTGATAACACCTGTTTCTTTCAACAGTTCAGGCGTTACTACAGTACCCTCTTCGAAACGGTTCAGCGCGTCCAGGCTAACAATCGCAAATTCTTTGCGGCTGATGTTAGTGAAACCACGCTTAGGCAGACGACGGTACAATGGGTTTTGACCACCCTCGAAACCTGGGCGTACACCGCCACCGGAACGAGCGTTTTGACCTTTGTGACCTTTACCAGCAGTTTTGCCAGTACCGCTACCGATACCGCGACCGATGCGCTTACGAGTGTGACGGGATCCTTCTGCAGGTTGCAGTTCATGCAATTTCATACGTTGCACCTCCTAACTGATTGAGATGTTCAATTATGCTTCTACTTCTTTCACTTCAACCAAGTGCTTCACTTTGAAAACCATTCCACGAATTGCAGCGTTGTCTTCCTTCACTACAGTGGAGTTGATTTTGCGAAGACCAAGAGCTTTTACAGTATCTTGTTGGTCTACAGTGCGACCGATCAGGCTACGTTTGAGGGTGATTTGCAATTTTGCCATGTTCATTCCCTCCTTATTAACCCAACAACTCGTCAACAGTCTTACCGCGCAATTTCGCGACATCTTCCGCTGTTTTCAGGCGACCAAGGCCTTCCAGCGTAGCGTTGACCATGTTGATAGGATTGTTGGAACCAAGAGACTTACTCAAGATATCGCCTACACCAGCCAGTTCGAGTACGGCACGAACAGGTCCGCCGGCGATAACACCTGTACCAGGGGCAGCAGGTTTGATGAGAACTTTACCAGCACCGAATTGGCACATAACTTCGTGTGGAACAGTTGTTCCTCTCATCGGTACACGGATCAATTTTTTCTTAGCGTCGTCAATCGCTTTGCGAATGGCGTCTGGAACTTCTTGAGCTTTACCCATACCAGCACCTACGTGGCCGTTACGGTCTCCCACAACAACCAGGGCGCTGAAGCTCATACGACGTCCACCTTTAACCGTTTTAGCTACGCGGTTAACAGCGACTACTTTTTCTTCGAGCTCTAATTTGCTAGGGTCGATACGCATTCCTTACCCTCCTTGTTGTTAGAATTGCAGACCAGCTTCACGAGCTGCTTCTGCCAGTGCTTTAATACGTCCATGATAGATGTAACCACCGCGGTCAAAAATCACTTCAGTCGCACCTTTTTCTTGTGCACGCTTAGCGATCAGTGTGCCAACAGCTGTAGCAGCTTCCACGTTAGCGCCATTTTTCAGGCCCAGCTCTTTATCCAAAGAAGATGCAGATGCCAGTGTTACGCCAGTTGCATCATCAATCAGTTGAGCGTAGATGTGCTTAGAAGAACGGAATACGTTCAGACGTGGGCGAATGGCAGTACCAATCACACGTTTGCGGATACGCAGGTGACGTTTTTTCCGAGCTTTGTTTTTATCAGCTTTCGTAAACATTAAGCGGCCTCCTTTCTCATGAAGCTAGAAGCTTATTTACCTTTTTTACCTTCTTTACGACGAACCACTTCATCACTGTACTTAATACCTTTACCTTTGTAAGGCTCGGGTTTACGCAGCGAACGAATTTCAGCAGCAACTTGACCTACGCGCTCTTTGTTGATGCCTTTAACCACCAGAGTGGTTTGGTTTGGTACATCGATTTCGATACCCGCTTCTGGAGTAACTTCCACTGGGTGGGAGAAACCAAGAGAAAGAGTAACGCCGTTGCCAGTTTTGGCAGCACGGTAACCTACACCGACCAGTTCCAAGGTACGAGTGAAGCCTTCGGATACGCCTTTTACCATGTTGGCAACAAGCGCACGAGTTGTACCGTGCAGGGAACGGTGAAGTTTGTTATCGCTTGGACGCTCTACTACTACTTCGTTTTCAGCGATGTTGATTTTAATATCTTCATGGAAGTTACGAACGAGTTGACCCTTAGGGCCCTTTACCGTCAGCTCAGTTCCGTTCAGAGTGAGGGTAACGCCTGCAGGTACCACGATCGGTTTTCTACCGACACGAGACATGTGGTGCACCTCCTGTGCTTTTTACATTCTGTTGATTACCAAACGTATGCAAGAACTTCTCCACCAACATGAGCTTGACGAGCTTGCTTGTCAGTCATAACGCCAGTGGATGTAGAGATGATCGCGCAACCGAGGCCACCCAAAACCTTAGGTACTTCATTGTTTTTTGCATAAACACGAAGTCCTGGTTTGGAGATACGTTTCAGACCTGTGATGACGCGCTCGTTGTTCGCACCATATTTCAGGAATACGCGGATGATTCCTTGTTTGTTGTCTTCAACAAACTCCGCATCGCGGATGAAGCCTTCTTCTTTCAGAATGCGCGCGATTTCCTTCTTGATGGTGGACGCCGGGATTTCCACTTTCTCGTGGCGAACCATGTTGGCGTTACGAATACGTGTCAACATATCTGCGATTGGATCAGTCATAACCATGAGAGAAAACCTCCTTCCCGTTTCAAATTACCAGCTTGCTTTTTTCACGCCTGGAATTTGACCTTTATAAGCAAGTTCACGGAAGCAAATACGGCAGAGTTTGAATTTGCGCAATACGGAGTGAGGACGTCCGCAACGCTCGCAACGAGTGTACGCGCGTACTGCAAACTTCGGCTGCCGCTGTTGCTTGATGATCATAGATTTCTTTGCCACATTCTTCCCTCCTTACGAGTGGGTTTATTTACGGAATGGCATACCCATTTGAGTCAGCAACTCACGAGCTTCCTCATCCGTTTTCGCGGAAGTAACAATTACGATGTCCATACCGCGAACTTTGTCGATTTTATCGTACTCGATCTCAGGGAAGATCAGTTGTTCCTTCAGACCAAGTGTGTAGTTACCGCGACCGTCAAATGCCTTGGAAGAAATTCCACGGAAGTCACGAACACGCGGGAGAGATACGTTCATCAATTTGTCGAGGAAGTGGTACATACGCTCGCCGCGCAGGGTAACCTTCGCACCGATCGGCATACCTTCACGCAATTTGAAGCCAGCGATGGACTTCTTAGCGCGAGTTACTACAGGCTTTTGACCAGCGATAATTTGCAGGTCTTCAACCGCAGTATCCAAGGATTTAGCGTTGCCTACCGCTTCGCCAACACCCATATTGATGATGATCTTTTCTACTTTCGGCACTTGCATGATGGAAGTGTAGTTGAACTTGCTCATCAAACCAGGCACGATTTCGTTAGTGTACTTTTCTTTCAATCTTGTTGCCATCTAGGATATCCTCCTTTCCAACCTGACTACTTGTCGAGTACTTCGCCAGACTTTTTCGCATACCGTACTTTCTTACCGTTATCCAAAACTTTGTAACCGATGCGAGTAGCTTTTCCGGACTTCGGATCGATCAAAGATACGTTGGAAACGTGAATCGCTGCTTCTTGAGTCACAATGCCACCTTGCGGGTTAGCTTGGGACGGACGGCTGTGTTTCTTCACGAGGTTGATACCTTCAACCAGTACGCGTTCTTTCTTCGGATAAGCAGCGAGAACGCGACCTTTTTTGCCTTTATCTTTGCCCGCAATTACGATAACAGTGTCGCCTTTTTTAACGTGCATCGCTTGGTGCACCTCCTATCGAACAAACTGCCTGAGTTTTTCCGTTCAATTAGATAACCTCTGGAGCCAGAGAGATGATCTTCATGAAATCTTTGTCGCGGAGCTCACGAGCTACTGGTCCAAAGATACGAGTACCACGTGGGGACTTATCTTCTTTGATGACTACAGCTGCATTTTCATCAAAACGAATGTAAGAACCATCTTGACGACGAACGCCACTTACAGTACGAACTACAACTGCTTTAACTACTTGACCTTTCTTGACAACGCCGCCGGGTGTAGCGGATTTTACGGAGCACACGATAACATCACCGATGTTCGCCGTTTTGCGACCGGAACCACCCAGAACCTTGATGCACATGAGTTCCTTTGCACCGGAGTTGTCAGCAACAGCCAATCTCGTCTGAGTTTGGATCATTTACTGTTCCTCCTTTCGGATTTGATATCCGAAAATCTGACTTATACGATTACTGCCTCTTCGACGATACGTACCAAACGGAAACGTTTATCTTTGGACAAAGGACGAGTTTCCATCAATTCTACGATGTCGCCCACTTTTGCCGTGTTGTTCTCGTCGTGAGCCTTGAACTTTTTGGAGTATTTCACGCGTTTGCCGTACAACGGGTGTGTCTTGTAAGTTTCAACAAGCACAACAATGGTTTTATCCATTTTGTCGGAAACAACGCGACCTACAACGGATCGACGCATATTGCGTTCTGCGGTCATCGTTCAAACCTCCTTCCTTTAATTAGCCGATTCCCAATTCTCTCTGGCGCAGGATGGTTTTCGCACGAGCAATATCCTTACGCACTTGTTTAATGCGAGATGTGGTTTCGAGTTGACCCGTAGCCAACTGGAAACGAAGGTTGAACAACTCTTCTTTCAAAGAAGCGACGTTTTGTTCGATCTCGGCAGTGGTCAAATTACGGAACTCATTAGCCTTCATGTGCGTCACCACCCACTTCTTCACGCTTCACGAATTTGCACTTGATAGGCAGCTTGTGCATAGCAAGGCGCATAGCTTCGCGAGCGACTTCTTCAGGTACGCCAGCAAGTTCAAACATGATCTTGCCTGGCTTCACTACCGCTACCCATTTCTCAGGAGAACCTTTACCGGAACCCATCCGTACTTCGAGCGGTTTTTGTGTAATTGGCTTGTCAGGGAAGATTTTAATCCATACTTTACCGCCACGTTTGATGTAACGAGTCATCGCGATACGAGCAGCCTCGATCTGACGGTTAGTTACCCAAGATGGCTCCATTGCTTGCAATCCGTATTCACCGAACGCAACAGTAGTACCGCCTTTTGCGTTACCAGCCATTTTCCCGCGGTGTTGTTTACGGTGTTTCACGCGTTTTGGCGTCAACATGATTACTTGCCTCCTTCCTCAGTAGCGACGTTCTTTCTCGCTGGAAGGACTTCTCCACGATAGATCCATACTTTTACACCGATACGACCATAAGTGGTATGTGCTTCAGCAGTACCGTAGTCGATGTCAGCACGCAGCGTATGGAGCGGAACAGTACCTTCGCTGTAACCTTCAGAACGTGCGATGTCCGCGCCGCCAAGACGACCGCTTACCAAAGTTTTGATACCTTTTGCACCAGCGCGCAGCGTACGAGTGATCGATTGCTTTTGCGCACGGCGGAAGGAAATGCGGTTTTCCAGTTGACGTGCGATGTTTTCAGCTACCAGAGTAGCATCCAGATCCGGACGTTTTACTTCGTTGATATTGATATGAACGCGTTTGCCAGTCAGATCAGTCAAGGATTTGCGCAGAGTTTCAACCTCAGCTCCACCTTTACCAATTACCATACCAGGCTTAGCGGTGTGAATCGTAACGTTCACGCGATTAGCTGCGCGTTCGATTTCGATAGTGGATACAGCAGCGTCTTTCAGACGCCCTTTTACAAACTTGCGGATTTTCAAGTCTTCGTGCAACAGAGTTGCGAAGTCCTTGTCAGCGTACCATTTGGACTCCCAGTCACGAATGACACCGATCCGAAGTCCTACCGGGCTTACCTTTTGACCCACACGTAATCCCTCCTTATTTCTCGTTTAGTACCACTGTGATGTGGCTTGTGCGTTTATGGATGCGGCTTGCGCGACCCATAGCGCGCGGACGGAAACGCTTCAACGTAGGACCTTGGTCTACGAAGATTTTGCTCACTACGAGGCTGTTAGGATCCATTTCGTAGTTGTGCTCAGCGTTTGCAATAGCCGACTTCAGGAGCTTTTCAACAACTGGAGAAGCTGCTTTTGGCGTGTGTTTCAGGATCGCCAACGCTTCACCTACTTGCTTGCCTCTGATCAAGTCAACAACCAGGCGGACTTTACGAGACGCGATGCGAATATTGCGAGCAACTGCTTTAGCTTCCATCTTTGTACCTCCTCTCTGTCAAGAGAAATTTAGCGCTTCTTGGATTTCTTGTCGTTGTCGACGTGACCCTTGAAGGTACGAGTTGGTGCGAATTCACCCAATTTATGACCAACCATGTCTTCCGATACGTATACTGGTACATGTTTGCGGCCATCGTATACTGCAAACGTGTGTCCTACGAACTCAGGGAAGATGGTGGAACGGCGAGACCAAGTTTTGATCACGCGTTTCTCGTTCTTTTCATTTTGCTCGTCAACTTTTTTCATCAAGTGGTCATCCACGAAAGGACCCTTTTTTAAGCTACGTCCCATTAGTGAACCTCCCTTCGCCAAAGGCGTTCGGTATTATATCAGCCTACCTTATTTCTTGCGGCGGCGGATGATGTATTGGTCGGACTTGTTCTTCTTCTTGCGAGTCTTGAGACCCAGGGTTGGTTTACCCCAAGGAGTAACAGGTGCTTTACGACCGATTGGAGCGCGACCTTCACCACCACCGTGCGGGTGATCGTTAGGGTTCATTACGCTACCGCGTACAGTTGGACGGATACCCAACCAGCGGGAACGTCCTGCTTTACCGATGTTCAGCAGTTCGTGATCCAGGTTACCTACTTGACCGATGGTAGCGCGGCATACGTTATGGATGCGGCGAGTTTCACCGGAAGACAGGCGAACGATTACGAACTCACCATCACGACCGAGCAGTTGAGCAGAAGCACCAGCTGCACGCACCAGTTGTCCACCTTTACCAGGTTTCAACTCGATGTTGTGGATGGTAGTACCTACCGGGATTTTCTCCAGTGGCAGCGCGTTACCGATTTTGATGTCGGCATCTGCTCCGGATACGATCTCGTCGCCCACTTTCAGGTTGTGTGGAGCGAGGATGTAACGTTTTTCACCGTCAACATAGTTGATCAGCGCGATGTTAGCGGAACGGTTTGGATCGTACTCGATAGTAGCTACGCGACCTACGATACCATCTTTGTTACGCTTGAAGTCGATAATACGGTATTTACGTTTATGACCGCCACCTTGATGACGAACGGTAATTCTACCTTGGTTGTTGCGACCAGCTTTTTTGCTGAGAGGCGCCAACAAGGATTTTTCGGGAGTCGATGTGGTGATCTCCTCGAAAGTAGAAACCGTCATTTGGCGACGACCAGGAGAAGTCGGTTTAAACTTTTTGATACCCATGTTATTACCCTCCTTTTCGGTAGTCGTCGAGGTTATACTCCCTCGTAGAAGGCCAATTCTTTGCTGTCATCAGTCAGCTTAACGATTGCTTTCTTCCACTCGGATGTGTAACCGGAGTATTTTCCGTAGCGTTTTGGTTTCGCAGGAACACGAACAGTGTTTACTGCTTCTACTTTTACGCCAAATACTTTTTCAACAGCTTGCTTGATTTCTGTTTTGTTAGCTTTGAGAGGTACTTCGAAAACGTACTTCTTCTCAGCCATCATGTCAGTGGTGCGCTCGGTAATGACAGGGCGTTTAAGGACATCATGAAGGCTCTTCATTATGCGAGCACCTCCTCTACTTTCGCAACCGCTTCTTTCGTCACGATTACTTTGTCATGCGCTACCAGATCCAGAACGTTAATGCCTGCAGCATCTACGAATTTGGCACCTGGGATGTTACGGGAAGAGAGAGCTACGTTTTGATCGTACTCGGAAGTCACGATCAGAACTTTGCGATCTGCTTTCAAGCTGTTCAGAACAGCTGTCATTTCCTTGGTTTTAGGAGCTGCGAAGTTCAGAGCTTCCAGAACCAGGAGTTCGTTGTTTTGTACTTTCGCGGACAGTGCGGATTTCAGAGCCAAACGGCGAACTTTACGGTTCAGTTTGTAACCGTATTTGCGCGGAGTTGGACCGAATACAACACCGCCACCTTTCCATTGCGGAGAGCGAATGGAACCTTGGCGTGCGCGACCTGTACCTTTTTGGCGCCATGGCTTGCGGCCACCACCACGTACTTCAGAGCGGTTCTTTACATCGTGTGTTCCTTGACGTTGGGATGCTTGTTGCATCACGATCGCATCGTACAGAACAGCGTTGTTAGGCTCAATCCCGAACACGCTATCTGCCAATTCGATTTCGCCAACTTGAGAACCAGTTTGGTTATAAAGAGCTACTTTCGGCATGTCAGTTCCTCCTTTCCTTAGTGTTTCTTGACTGCCGTCGATACGAGCACGCAGCTGTTTTTCGGGCCAGGCACGGAGCCTTTAACGAGAATCAGGTTGCGAGCAGCATCTACTTTAACTACTTCCAGGTTTTGAATGGTTACGTTGTCGCCACCCATTTGACCTGGCAGGGTTTGACCTTTGAAAACGCGGTTTGGAGCGACAGCACCCATGGAACCAGGACCGCGATGGTAACGCGAACCGTGAGCCATAGGACCGCGGGATTGGTTGTGACGTTTGATCGCACCTTGGAAACCTTTACCCTTGGTTACGCCGGATACGTCAACGATTTCTCCCTCGGCAAAAATGTCTACTTTCAACTCTTGACCAACCTCGTAATCAGCGAGGTTAATTCCGCGAATTTCGCGAACGAAGCGCTTAGGAGCAGTGTTAGCTTTTGCTGCATGGCCTTTTTCCGGCTTGTTAGCGCGCTGTTCTTTTTTGTCTTCGAAGCCGATTTGGATCGCTTCGTAGCCGTCGTTCTCCACGTCTTTCTTTTGAAGAACCACGTTAGAACCTGCTTCGATAACCGTTACAGCGATCGCTGTTCCGTTTGGACCAAAAACTTGAGTCATTCCAAGTTTTTTCCCTAAGATTCCTTTGGTCATTTGTGCCACCTCCTGTGCTTATTTCAGTAAAACGTTTTTTTATGTTGTATCAAGTCCCCATCGATGCGCAGGGGTGCCATTTTAAGGGTTTGTTGCTTGGTATAACACGCTTATCAAGACAACGTCTGCGCGTGTATCGCTTTTTGGGACCTTACAGTTTGATCTCGATATCTACACCAGACGGCAGATCCAGACGCATCAAAGCATCTACTGTTTGTGGTGTAGGGTTCAAGATGTCGATCAAACGTTTGTGAGTACGCATCTCGAATTGCTCACGAGAATCTTTGTACTTATGCACCGCACGCAGGATCGTATAAACTGCTTTCTCGGTAGGAAGCGGAATTGGACCGGATACGTTTGCACCGGAACGCTTCGCTGTGTCCACGATTTTCTCCGCGGATTGATCGAGGATTTTGTGATCATACGCCTTCAAACGAATACGAATCTTTTGCTTTGCCATTTTAGTCCCTCCTTTTTCGCCCATTTATTAAACAGACATTTCTCCGTGGAAATATCCTGCACCCCGGTCATGGCAAAGGGGCCGGGTGTGTCAGCAACCTCCCACATCATCGCAAGTCCATGACCAACATTCAATATTGTACTAAAAATATTTGGGCTACGCAAGTGATTTCTTAGTTTCCCGCACATTTTTTTGTACACGCGAGCCTACTGAAAGACTCACCTTGAACATCTTACTGATTTCTGAGCAGAAAGGCAAGCGGGATTCCCTGCCAACTCGCCACTGTTCTATCTATAATAGAAAGAACACGTTATACTTAAAGGGATTCGTCATTGCAAAGGAGGTTATTTGTATGTCTGAGACCATGCGCACTCCCTATGAGATGATCGGCGGGGCTGATACTTTGTCCCGTCTGGTTGATACATTTTACGACCTGGTTGCCCGGCACCCTGACCTTGCTCCGCTCTTCCCCGAAGACTTTACGGAAGTGAAAGAGCGCCAATATATGTTTCTTACCCAGTTTCTCGGTGGGCCTACCCTCTATTCAAACCGCCACGGACATCCGATGCTGCGTGCACGCCACATTCGGTTCCCCATTGGCCCTGTACAGGCAGAAGCCTGGTTGGCTTGTATGAAAACGGCGATGGACAAAACCGGACTTGAGGGCGAGATACGCGAGCAAATTTTTGAGCGTCTGCGTTTGACCGCTTATCATATGGTGAACAAGTGGGACCAAGAAGAAAAAGCGTAGGGATCTCCCTACGCTTTTGTTATTTTAGCCATCGTTTTTGCTGAGCTGGACTTCGTCTTGACGAGGTTTCTTGATCCGAGGTACACCCCGGCCACAATCATTAACAGCGCGAGCATGTGGACCAGCTTTAATTGTTCCCCCAGGAACAGCGCTGCAAAGAACAGGCTCGCCATTGGCATTCCGTTCAAGAACAAGGCAGTTCGGCTTGCTCCCAGTTGGCGAATACCATAATTCCAGCCTACCGAACCCAAGGCTGTAGAAAGCGCCCCGGAAATGAAGATCACCAGCCATTGGAACGCAGACACTTCAAGCGACAAGTAGTAGGATGCCGGTTGCAGTGTGAGAGCTGTCGCCCACAAAAACGCGATTCCGAACATTTGCGACAAGGCTGTGATCAGCAGCACAGGAACTCCCCGGACGACAAGCTTGCGAATCAATAAGCCGCCAGTGACGTACATCAGCATGGAGAAAAACATGATCGCATCTCCCCAGCCGTTCATATGGATTCCGCCATGTTGCGAAATGACGACAATCAACACTCCCGCAAACCCTACGCCAATGCCGAGTCCTTTTTGCCACGACATGTGTTCTCCGAGGAAAAGCATAGCCAGCAGAGCTGTTGCCAGTGGGTTCAATCCGAGGATCAGCGACGCATTGCCTGCTGTAGTCGTCTGCACACCTGCTGCCAATGTGATCTGGTGCAACGCAATAGAGCTGGCCCCTACTCCGGCAATCAACAGCCAATCTGTTTTTTTCAGCCGCAAACTCGTTCTGTATTTATAAATGATTGGCGCCAAGCAAATTCCTGCGACCGTCATGCGAATAGCTGCTACATACAGCGGCGGAAACGACGTGAGATACTTTACCATTACCACGTTCAAGCCCCAAAGTATGACTACGCCAGCCAGCATGAAAAATAACAGCTTTTCATTGTTTTTCATTTCTCTATCCCCCATCCGCTGATCGTATTGTAGCACACGGTCATCTATTGGCTTATTGAATCATTTTGATGGGAGCCATGCAGAAAATCGATGAGAGTAAACAGGCAAAAAGAAAAACCCGACAACATATGCTGTCGGGTTTTTGTACGTATCAGTAAATCCTACGCGTCGATAGAAGCTACAACGCCAGCGCCTACTGTACGGCCACCTTCGCGGATCGCGAAGCGAGTACCTTGTTCCATCGCTACTGGAGCGATCAGTTCAACGGTGAACTCAGTGTTGTCGCCAGGCATGATCATTTCAACGCCTTCTGGCAGTTGGATGATACCTGTAACGTCAGTTGTACGGAAGTAGAATTGTGGACGGTAGTTAGCAAAGAAAGGAGTGTGACGTCCGCCCTCTTCTTTGGACAGAACGTAAACTTCTGCTTTGAACTTGGTGTAAGGCTTAACGGAACCTGGTTTCGCCAAGCATTGTCCACGCTCGATGTCTTTACGGTCTACACCGCGCAAGAGAGCACCGATGTTGTCACCAGCTTGAGCTTGATCCAGCAATTTGCGGAACATCTCAACACCAGTTACAGTGGAAGTTTTTGTTTCTTCAGCCAGACCGATGATCTCAACTGGGTCACCAACTTTAACGATACCGCGCTCTACACGACCAGTAGCAACTGTACCACGGCCAGTGATTGTGAACACGTCCTCAACTGGCATCAGGAAAGGCTTGTCAGTTGCGCGCTCAGGAGTTGGGATGTAGCTGTCAACAGCGTCCATCAGTTCAACGATTTTCTTAGCCCAGTCACCAGTTGGGTTGTCCAAAGCTTCTTTAGCAGAACCTTTGATTACTGGAGTGTCGTCACCTGGGAACTCGTATTGAGACAGCAGGTCACGGATTTCCATTTCAACCAGTTCGAGCAACTCTTCATCGTCTACCATGTCGCATTTGTTCATGAATACTACGATGTAAGGTACGCCTACTTGTTTGGAGAGCAGGATGTGCTCGCGAGTTTGTGGCATTGGGCCATCAGCTGCGGATACAACCAGGATAGCTCCGTCCATTTGAGCAGCACCAGTAATCATGTTTTTCACATAGTCCGCGTGACCAGGGCAGTCAACGTGTGCATAGTGACGGTTGTCAGTTTCGTACTCAACGTGTGCTGTGTTGATTGTGATACCGCGCTCTTTTTCTTCTGGAGCAGCGTCAATCGCAGCATAGTTCATTGCTTTTGCTTTACCTTGTGTTGCCAATACAGTAGTGATGGCAGCAGTCAGGGTAGTTTTACCGTGGTCAACGTGACCAATAGTACCGATGTTAACGTGTGGTTTATTACGCTCAAATTTTTCTTTTGCCATGAGAGCTAAAGCCTCCTTAAATGATAAGGGTTTTATAGGTAAGAAAGGTTTACCCTACCAAGGGTTGTACCTTAAATATTGTAAACCTTTCCTGATTCAAGATAAAGCGGAACCGTAAATTATTCGCCTTTAGATTTCTTAACGATTTCTTCAGCGATAAATTTAGGTACTTCTTCGTAGTGGTCGATCACCATGGAGTAAACGCCACGGCCTTGGGTACGGGAACGAAGAACTGTGGAGTATCCGAACATCTCGGACAGTGGTACCATTGCACGGATTACTTGTGCATTTGCACGAGCTTCCATACCTTCGATACGACCGCGGCGGGAGTTCAGGTCACCCATTACGTCGCCCATGTACTCTTCAGGCATTGTAACTTCTACTTTCATGATTGGCTCAAGCAATACAGCGCCACATTTTTTCGCAGCTTCTTTCAGAGCGAGAGAACCTGCTACTTTAAATGCCATCTCGGAGGAGTCGACATCATGGTAGCTACCGTCTACGATAGTAGCTTTGATATCAACCAGCGGGAAGCCGGCGATAACACCATTTTTCATCGCTTCTTCGATACCCGCTTGTACAGCAGGGATGTATTCGCGCGGTACCACACCACCGACGATTTTGTTTTCGAATTGGAAGCCTTGACCTGGTTCGAGAGGAGCGAACTCCACCCAAACGTGACCGTATTGACCACGACCACCGGACTGGCGAACGAATTTACCTTCCACTTTCGCTTCTTTCCGGAATGTTTCACGGTAAGCTACTTGTGGTGCACCTACGTTCGACTCGACTTTAAATTCGCGTTTCAGACGGTCAACAATGATCTCCAGGTGAAGCTCACCCATACCGGAGATGATCGTTTGACCAGTCTCTTCGTCTGTGCGGGTTCTGAACGTTGGATCCTCTTCAGCCAGTTTGGACAGGCCGATACCCATCTTGTCTTGGTCTGCTTTGGATTTTGGTTCGATCGCAACAGAGATAACTGGCTCTGGGAACTCCATAGACTCAAGGATTACTGGAGCCTTTTCATCACACAGAGTATCACCAGTTGTTGTGTCTTTCAAACCTACAGCTGCAGCAATGTCACCGGAGTAAACGATTTGAATCTCTTCGCGGTGGTTTGCGTGCATTTGCAGGATACGACCTACACGCTCACGTTTACCTTTTGTGGAGTTCAGAACGTAAGAACCGGAGTTCAGTACGCCGGAGTAAACGCGGAAGAAAGTCAGACGGCCAACATACGGGTCAGTCATGATCTTGAAAGCAAGAGCAGAGAACGGACCGTTGTCGTCAGCTGGACGTTCAACTTCATCTTCAGTGTCAGGCAAAGTACCTTTGATTGCAGGAATGTCTACTGGAGATGGCAGATAACGAACAACGTTGTCCAGCATAGGCTGAACACCTTTGTTACGGTAAGAAGATCCGCACATTACAGGAGTCAGTTTGCACTCAATTGTACCTTTACGCAGAGCTGCGCGGATTTCGTCGTTGGTCAGCTCTTCGCCTTCCAAGTACTTCATCATGAGCTCTTCGTCTTGTTCCGCAGCTGCTTCAACCAGTGCAAGACGCAGCTCTTCGCATTTGTCTTTCAGGTCAGCTGGGATTTCGGTAGCGTCAGAAGTTTTGCCCAGGTCATCGGTATAGATGATTGCCTTCATTTCGATCAGGTCAACCATACCTTTGAATTGGTCTTCAGCACCGATTGGATATTGAACTGCTACAGGATTTGCACCCAGACGAGATTTGATCTGTCCCAAGCACATATCGAAGTTAGCACCCAAGATATCCATTTTGTTGATGTAGCACATACGCGGTACGCCGTAGCGGTCAGCTTGGCGCCATACGGTTTCGGTTTGCGGCTCAACGCCACCTTTTGCGTCAAAAACGGTTACAGCACCGTCAAGAACGCGCAGGGAGCGCTCAACTTCTACAGTGAAGTCTACGTGGCCTGGCGTGTCGATAATGTTGATACGATGGCCATCCCATTGAGCAGTAGTAGCAGCCGAAGTGATGGTGATACCGCGCTCTTGCTCTTGTTCCATCCAGTCCATGGTTGCTGCACCTTCGTGCACCTCACCAATTTTGTGAACGCGACCGGTGTAGAACAGAATACGCTCAGTCGTTGTCGTTTTACCAGCATCGATGTGAGCCATGATACCGATATTACGCGTATTCGGCAAAGAGAACTCGCGAGCCATTCAGGTATGCTCCTTCCATACTCGAGTTTTTGAATAAACGGGTATCCAAGACGGACACCCGATTCAATTTCCTACCAGCGATAGTGAGCAAACGCTTTGTTCGCTTCAGCCATCTTGTGCGTGTCTTCACGCTTTTTAACTGCTGCACCGGTGTTGTTAGCAGCGTCCATGATCTCGTTAGCCAGGCGTTGTTCCATGGTTTTCTCTCCACGGTTACGGGAGTAGTTAACCAACCAACGCAGACCAAGAGTGGTACGGCGCTCCGGTTTTACTTCGATCGGTACTTGGTAGTTAGCACCACCTACACGGCGAGCTTTAACTTCCAGTACAGGCATTACGTTTTTCAGTGCTTCTTCAAACACTTCCATCGGGTTGCGGCTTGTGCGCTCCTGAATGATGGTGAATGCGTTGTAGAGAATATTTTGCGCTACACCGCGTTTGCCATCCAACATCAGACGGTTAATCAAGCGAGTAACCAGCTTGCTGTTGTAAATAGGATCTGGCAACACGTCACGACGGGTTACAGGACCTTTACGAGGCATCGTATTCCCTCCTTCTTTTCGGTATAAATTCACGCCACTTCAAAGGCGCTTTTCTTATTTCTTTTTCGCTGCTGCAGCTGCTTGACCTGGTTTTGGACGTTTTGTACCGTATTTGGAACGACCTTGTTTACGGTTGTTTACGCCAGCAGTGTCAAGTGCACCACGAACGATATGGTAGCGTACCCCTGGCAAGTCTTTTACACGACCGCCGCGCACCAGCACGACGCTATGCTCTTGCAGGTTGTGGCCAATACCACCGATGTAAGCTGTTACCTCGATTCCGTTTGTCAAACGCACACGAGCGTATTTACGCAACGCGGAGTTCGGTTTTTTCGGAGTCATGGTACCTACACGAGTGCAAACACCACGTTTTTGAGGAGAGCTTTGGTTGGTTTGGCTTTTCTTGAAGCTGTTGTACCCTTTTTGCAAAGCTGGGGACTTAGACTTCACAACCTTGTCCTCGCGACCTTTACGCACCAATTGGTTAATTGTAGGCATGATGTTACCTCCCTTCTTAATACCCAATCTTCAAGACCACAGATCCAGGTGAGTCATTTTTAGGCCAAATAGAAAGTTCTTGTCCATCTTTTACGCATCGCGCAACAGACAAAAACATCGTTAACCACTTTTCTTAATCGCAGCGGTAGCCGCTCCCACTTCAATTCCGCACGCTTTGCCTAGACGGCGCATGGAATCTACATGAATGACTGGAACACCCTTCTCTTTGCAAAGGAGCTCGACTTTTTGGGTCAAACGTCTATCAGCATCAACCGCGATGTACACTGCTTCAACCTGCTGGTTTTCTACAGCTTTCATCGTTTGCTTAACACCGATCGTCAACTCCTTGGCCCGCTCTACTTTTTCATAAGACATGATTCTCATATCCTCCAAAGTACAGATATCAGGCACACTTGAATATAATATCAGGTGGGTTCGCTGTTGTCAACGCCCAACTCATATTTTTTATTCAGGAAGGCGCCCGCCAAAATCTGGCGGACGCCACCCCCACAATTACTCTACAGAAACCGCTTCTTGCTCAGCTTTGAGAGCTTCGAGTTCTGCTTCGTAATCAACCTGACTTGCTACTTTTACATTGCGATAGCGAGACATACCGGTACCTGCCGGAACAAGTTTCCCGATAATCACGTTTTCTTTCAGACCGAGCAGGCGATCCACTTTTCCTTTGATCGCTGCGTCTGTGAGAACGCGCGTTGTCTCCTGGAAGGAAGCCGCCGACAGGAAGGAGTCGGTTTCCAGGGATGCTTTTGTAATCCCCAAAAGAACCGGACGACCCACTGCTGGATTTTTGCCTTCGATGAGAACTTTTGCGTTCGCTTGCTCAAACTCAGGAACTTCCACATAGGAGCCTGGCAAGAGGTCTGTATCTCCGCTGTCGATGACGCGCAGCTTGCGGAGCATCTGACGGATCATAACCTCAACGTGCTTGTCGTTAATTTCTACACCCTGCATGCGGTAAACTTTTTGTACCTCTTGCAAAATGTAGTTGGAAACGCCGCGCATGCCGCGAACTTTGAGCATTTCTTTCGGGTCGACGGAACCTTCCGTGAGCTCGTCACCAGCGCTCAGCTTGACACCAACAGATACTTTGATGCGCGAGCCGTATGGAGCAGCGTACACTTTGTTTTCCGCTTCACCGCGAACTTCGATTTCACGACGGTCTTTACCTTCACGAATGTCGACAACTTCCCCGTCGATTTCAGAAATAACGGCTTGACCTTTCGGATTGCGCGCTTCGAACAACTCTTGAATACGCGGCAAACCTTGGGTAATATCGTCTCCCGCAACCCCACCGGTATGGAAGGTACGCATGGTCAGCTGGGTACCCGGCTCACCAATGGACTGAGCGGCAATAATACCAACCGCTTCCCCAACTTCCACTTCGGCTCCTGTTGCCAGGTTGCGTCCGTAGCAAAGTTTGCAGACACCATGGCTGGTGCGGCAAGCAAGTACGTTACGGATGTAGACACTTGTGATGCCCACTTTTTCGATATACTCGGCAACCTCTTCGGAAATTTCCTCGTTGCGGCCGATGATGACTTCTTTTGTTTCCGGGTGGCGGAGTGTCTCGAAGCATGTACGTCCAACCAGACGGTCAGACAGCTTCTCGATTTCTTCACGGCCATCCTTGATCGCTGTAACACGAATACCTTTATCTGTACCGCAATCTTTTTCGCGGACGATCACGTCTTGGGCAACGTCTACGAGACGACGGGTCAAGTAACCCGAGTCCGCAGTACGCAGCGCCGTATCGGCGAGACCTTTCCGCGCACCGTGCGTGGAGATAAAGTACTCCAATACAGTCAGACCTTCACGGAAGTTGGATTTGATCGGCAACTCGATGATTCGACCGGATGGGTTCGCCATCAGACCGCGCATACCAGCGAGCTGAGTGATCTGGGATACGTTACCGCGGGCACCGGAGTTCGCCATCATGAAGATCGCATTGAACTTATCCATGGACTTCATGAGTACCTCGGTTACCTCATCCTTGGCTTTGGACCAGATGGAGATAACGCGGTCATAACGCTCATCCTCAGTAATCAGACCACGGCGGAACTGCGTCATGACAGTTGCAACCTTTTGATCCGCTTCATCGAGGATGTCTTTCTTCTTGCCAGGTACGGCAATGTCCGCTACCGCGATTGTGATACCCGCTTTAGTGGAGTACGTGAAGCCAAGCTCTTTGATTCTGTCGAGAATCATGGAAGTTTTCATCGTGCCGAAGCGACGGAAGCACTCGGAAATGATCGTTCCCAGGAAGCCTTTTTTCACTGCACCCGGATCTGGCAGGTTGCGCACAAACTCGGTTACGTTGGTACCTTTGTCAAAAATAAAGTATTCGTCAGGAACCATGTTTTGCAGGTTCGATTTGGTCGGAACGTTGATGAACGGCAAATCTGGAGGGAAGATCTCGTTGAAGATCACTTTCCCTACTGTCGTTACGATGAGCGCGTTCTGTTGGCGTTCAGTAAAGCTGGTTTTGTTCAGGCGTCTCGCTGGCAAAACGATGCGCGTATGCAAGCTGATGAAGCCTTGCTGGTAAGCAGCGATCGCATCATGAGGATCGCGATAGATCGTACCCTCGCCTTTGTCGCCTTCACGTTCCAGTGTCAGATAGTAAGAACCAAGCACCATGTCCTGGGATGGCGTTACTACTGGTTTACCGTCTTTCGGGTTCAAGATGTTTTGCGCTGCCAGCATGAGGATACGAGCTTCTGCCTGCGCCTCTGCGGACAACGGAACGTGAACCGCCATTTGGTCACCGTCGAAGTCAGCGTTGTACGCTGTACAAACGAGCGGGTGCAAACGGATCGCACGGCCTTCAACCAATACTGGTTCGAAAGCCTGGATACCCAGACGGTGCAAGGTGGGGGCACGGTTCAGAAGCACCGGATGCTCGCGAATCACGTCTTCGAGAACGTCCCATACTTCAGGCTGAACGCGCTCTACCTTGCGCTTGGCGCTCTTGATGTTATGAGCGAGTCCTTTGGAAACGAGCTCTTTCATCACGAACGGTTTGAAGAGTTCCAATGCCATTTCTTTTGGCAAACCGCACTGGTACATCTTCAGGTTAGGTCCTACAACGATAACGGAACGACCGGAGTAGTCAACGCGCTTACCGAGCAAGTTTTGGCGGAAACGTCCTTGTTTACCTTTCAGCATGTGGCTGAGAGATTTCAGCGGACGGTTACCTGGTCCAGTTACCGGACGGCCGCGACGACCGTTGTCGATAAGTGCGTCTACTGCTTCCTGCAGCATCCGTTTTTCGTTTTGTACGATAATGTCAGGAGCACCCAGTTCAAGCAGGCGCTTCAGACGGTTATTCCGGTTGATTACGCGACGGTACAGGTCATTCAAGTCGGAAGTGGCAAAACGTCCACCATCGAGTTGAACCATTGGGCGAAGCTCTGGCGGGATTACCGGCAGTACGTCCAGAACCATCCAATCCGGGTGGTTTCCGGAGTTGCGGAATGCCTCCAGCACTTCCAAACGTTTGATCGCACGGTTGCGACGTTGGCCTTGTGCTGTTTTCAGGTCTTCTTTCAACGTTTCCACATCTTTGTCCAGATCGATTTCCGCGAGCAGGCGTTTGATCGCCTCAGCTCCCATCATCGCTTGGAAAGAGTGGCCGTACTTCTCACGATAGTTGCGGTACTCTTTTTCCGAGAGCAGCTGCTTTTTATCGAGTGGTGTATCACCTGGATCAGTTACTACATAAGAAGCGAAGTAGATAACTTCTTCCAGGGAACGCGGGGACATGTCGAGCACCAAGCCCATGCGGCTTGGAATCCCTTTGAAATACCAGATGTGAGAAACTGGGGCAGCCAGTTCAATATGCCCCATGCGCTCACGCCGTACTTTGGCGCGGGTCACTTCCACGCCGCAACGGTCGCACACTACACCTTTATAACGCACACGCTTGTACTTACCGCAATGGCACTCCCAGTCTTTGGTCGGTCCAAAGATGCGTTCGCAGAACAAGCCGTCTTTTTCCGGTTTCAGTGTGCGGTAGTTGATCGTCTCTGGCTTTTTCACTTCCCCGAAAGACCACGAACGGATCTTATCGGGGGAAGCCAAGCCGATCTTCATATATTCGAAGTTGTTCACGTCTATCACAGGGCGTTACCTCCCTTTGTACCGGAATCTTACTCGTCGTTCAAGCTTCCACCTTCGAGAACGAGGTTCAGTTTTTCACCGTTGCCTTCATCCTCATCTTCCATTTCACGCATTTCAATCTCCTGCTCGTCGCCGGACAGGATTTTCACGTCCATACCCAAGCTTTGCAGTTCCTTGATCAGAACCTTAAACGATTCAGGAACACCTGGCTCTGGCACGTTTTCACCTTTGACAATCGCTTCGTACGTCTTCACGCGACCCACGACGTCATCCGACTTGACGGTGAGAATTTCCTGCAAGGTGTAGGCTGCACCGTAAGCTTCCAATGCCCAAACCTCCATCTCCCCGAAACGCTGTCCGCCGAATTGAGCTTTACCACCCAATGGCTGTTGAGTAACGAGAGAGTATGGACCGGTAGAACGGGCGTGAATCTTGTCATCTACCAAGTGAGCCAGTTTCAGCATGTATACGCATCCGACCGTTACACGACGATCGAACGGTTCACCTGTACGTCCATCGTACAAGATGGTTTTACCATCACGGTCGAGGCCAGCCTCTTCCAAAGTCTCGAATACTTCTGCCTGACGGGCACCGTCGAATACAGGTGTCGCCACATGGATGCCGAGAAGCTTCGCTGCCATACCCAAGTGAGTCTCCAATACCTGACCGATGTTCATACGGGAAGGTACGCCCAACGGGTTCAGTACGATTTCAACAGGAGAGCCGTCTGGGAGGAATGGCATATCCTCTTCTGGCATGATCCGGGCAATAACCCCTTTGTTACCATGTCGTCCGGCCATCTTGTCACCCACGGAGATTTTCCGTTTTTGGGCGATGTAGACACGAACCAGTTGATTCACGCCTGGAGGCAGCTCGTCGCCGTTCTCACGCGTAAATACTTTCACGTCTACGATAATACCGGAACCACCATGCGGTACGCGCAGGGATGTATCGCGAACTTCACGGGCTTTTTCCCCGAAAATGGCGTGCAAGAGGCGTTCTTCCGCAGTCAGCTCGGTAACCCCTTTTGGCGTTACTTTACCAACGAGAATGTCGCCGTCTTGAATCTCAGCGCCGACGCGGATAATACCGCGCTCATCCAGGTTTTTCAGAGCGTCTTCCCCGACGTTTGGAATATCGCGGGTGATCTCTTCTGGGCCCAGCTTGGTGTCGCGAGCTTCGGACTCGTATTCTTCAATATGGATCGACGTATAAACGTCATCCTTCACAAGCTTCTCACTCAGGAGAATCGCATCCTCGTAGTTGTAACCTTCCCACGTCATAAACGCGACGATTACGTTACGACCCAATGCCAATTCACCTTTTTCGGTGGAAGGACCGTCACCAATGATGTCGCCTTTTTCAATCCAGTCTCCGCGGCTTACGATCGGACGCTGGTTGATGCAGGTTCCCTGGTTGGAACGGATGAACTTGTGCATTTTGTATTTGTCGATATCGCCAGCAACTTTCTTGCCGTCGATTTCTTTATAGCGGCGAATCCAGATTTCGCGAGCCGTTACACGCTCAACTTGACCCGGATGCTTGGCAACGATCGCCACACCGGAGTCTTGCGCTGCTTTGTGCTCCATACCCGTACCGACGAACGGTGCTTGTGGAATCAAAAGCGGAACGGCCTGCCGCTGCATGTTTGAACCCATCAGCGCGCGGTTCGCGTCATCGTTCTCAAGGAACGGAATGAGCGCCGTCGCAACGGATACAACTTGCTTAGGCGATACGTCCATGAAGTCTACCTTGTCGCGAGGCACGCTCAAGATCTCGCCTTTACGACGGCAGATAACCATGTCGTTCACGAAGCGTCCATCATCATCGAGAGGCTGGTTCGCCTGCGCCACGTTGAAAACATCCTCTTCATCCGCAGTCAGATAGACGATGTCCCTCAGCACAAAGCCTGTTTCCGGGTCTACCTTGCGGCGTGGCGTTTCAATGAAGCCGTAGTCGTTAATGCGCGCAAAGGACGACAGCGAGTTGATCAAACCGATGTTTGGTCCCTCTGGCGTCTCAATTGGACACATACGACCGTAGTGAGAGTGGTGAACGTCGCGCACTTCAAAGCCCGCGCGCTCACGCGTCAAACCACCAGGTCCGAGAGCGGACAGACGGCGTTTGTGCGTCAGCTCAGCCAATGGGTTTGTTTGGTCCATAAACTGAGACAGCTGGGAGCTTCCGAAGAACTCTTTCAGCGACGCAATAACAGGACGGATGTTAATCAGAGCCTGCGGCGTGATTTGGTTCTGATCCTGAATGGACATACGCTCGCGAACCACGCGCTCCATACGGGACAAACCGATACGGAACTGGTTCTGCAAAAGCTCACCCACGGAACGGAGACGACGGTTGCCCAAGTGGTCAATATCGTCAGTGGAACCAACGCCATGAAGCAGGTTCATGAAATAGTTGATCGCCGAAACGATATCCGCCGGCGTAATATGCTTGAAGGATTTATCCACATTTCCGTTTCCGATGACTTTGATGATCTTGCCATCTTCAATCGGAGAGAAAATATTAATGGATTGCAGATGAATCGTCTCTTCTTCCAAAACGCCGCCATGCGTACGAACATCAAGGAAACCAATGTTGGTTTCCAACGCAGGCACAATGCGATCCAGTACGCGGCGGTCAATCATTTGTCCCGCCTCGGCAAAAATTTCGCCGGTTTTGGTATCGACCAATGTTTCAGCCAAGCGTTGGTTGTACAGACGGTTTTTCAGATGAAGCTTTTTGTTCATCTTGTAGCGACCTACAGAAGCCAGGTCGTAACGTTTTGGATCGAAGAAACGAGAGATCAAGAGGCTCTTCGCGTTTTCGACTGTTGGCGGCTCACCCGGACGAAGGCGCTCGTAAATCTCGATCAGCGCTTTTTCCGTAGAGTCGGTGTTGTCTTTTTCCAGCGTGTTCTTGATGTACTCATCTTCACCCAGCAAGTTGAGAATCTCGATGTCGGAACCGAAGCCCAGTGCACGCAAAAGAACCGTTACCGGGATTTTTCGCGTACGGTCGATGCGGACATAAATTACGTCTTTCGCATCGGTCTCCAGCTCCAGCCACGCACCCCGGTTCGGGATTACCGTAGCTGTAAACGTCTGCTTGCCGTTTTTGTCCACTTTGGTGTTGTAATATACACTGGGGGAACGAACAAGCTGGCTGACGATTACGCGCTCAGCACCATTAATAATGAAGGTTCCCGTTTCGGTCATGAGCGGGAAATCCCCCATGAAGACTTCTTGTTCCTTCACTTCTCCCGTCTCTTTGTTCAACAAACGTACCTTCACACGCAGAGGCGCCGCATAGGTGACGTCACGTTCTTTCGACTCGTCAACATCGTACTTTGGCTCTCCCAAGCTGTAGTCGATAAACTCCAGCACGAGATTGCCAGTGAAGTCCTGGATTGGCGAAATGTCTTGGAACATCTCACGGAGCCCCTCATCAAGGAACCATTGGTAGGACTTTTGCTGAATCTCGATGAGATTTGGAAGGCCCAGCACTTCGTTAATACGTGAATACGTACGACGCTGGCGGTGTCGGCCACTTTGAATCACTTTACCTGCCAACTTATTCACCCCTCAGGTTGTGTTTTCACACATAGAAACTTGGCATTCGGCAATCTTGCAATTGCAGGCGAACACCTTAAAATAAAAATGGGTTAAAGCAGCATCAACCATTTTTAACCCAGAGAAACTCTATTTTAAAAGAATTCCCATGTTTTTACACAAACATTCCTCTTTCAGGAAAAAAGTAGAAACGCTTGACAAACAGGGAATTACTGAAAAATAGACATTTATCCCATATTGACATTTTATAATGCTACCACAATCAAATATTCACGTCAAGAAAAGTTTTCTAATGATTGTCGCTTGACTATTTGATTGCGCGAAAAATGGAGTAGCCCTTTTCCCGATCCACTTCTATCACTTCACGGTAGGTTTCTTGCAGCTTTTTCAATGCAGACGGGGCGCCTTGCTTTTTCTGAATGACTACCCACATCTCTCCACCTTCAACGAGCAACTCATGTCCTTCAGTAAAAATGCGATGTACAATTTCTTTGCCCGCCCGAATCGGCGGATTGGTCAAAATGACGTCGTACTGCTCACCTTGCACGGCACTGTAAACATCACTGACCCGCACTTCGATATTTTTGATTCCGTTTCTTTCGGCATTCCGACGAGCCAGGTCAACCGCACGCTCGTTCACATCGATCATCGTCACTTTTCCTTGGTCAGCCAGCGTGGCAGCGGTCAAGCCAATCGGCCCGTAGCCGCACCCCACATCCAAAACCCGAGCGTGACTGCCGATCTCCATGTTTTCGATGAGCAATACACTGCCAAAATCAATCCGGTCCCGGGAAAAAACACCGGCGTCAGTGGTGAAGCGAAGCTCCCTCCCGCGAAGCACAAACGAAAATTGCTGTTCGTCATGCGCCGTTCCCGGTTGACTGGTGTAATAGTGATCTCCCACGTGTGATTCACCCTTCCTCATCGATTGAAAAAAACTCGCCGTCCTCTTACAGAAAAACCCCCTGCCGCAGGCAAGGGGAATTTCTAAAGAAAGCTAACTTACTTCACTTCTACTTGTGCGCCAGCTTCTTCGAGTTTTGCTTTGAGAGCTTCTGCTTCGTCTTTGGAAACGCCCTCTTTGAGTGTTTTTGGAGCGTTGTCTACCAGGTCTTTTGCTTCTTTCAGACCCAGACCAGTCAGCTCGCGAACAACTTTAATAACGTTGATTTTGGAAGCTCCGCCGCTTACCAGGTTTACAGTGAACTCAGTTTGCTCAGCAGCAGCTTCAGCAGCGCCACCAGCAACTACAGCTACAGGAGCAGCAGCAGTTACACCGAATTCTTCTTCAATTGCTTTTACCAAGTCGTTCAATTCGAGAACGGACATGCCTTTGATGGCTTCCAAGATTTGCTCTTTAGACATTTTGAAATCCTCCATTCAATGGATAGTTTTATTGAAACATCAGCCGATCAGACGATTAAGCGCCTTGACCTTCTTTTTGCTCGGCCACTGCTTTGACTGCCAGTGCAACGTTGCGCATTGGAGCTTGCAGGACGGAGAGAAGCATGGACAAGAGACCTTCGCGGGAAGGAAGAGTTGCCAGTGCATGAATTTGTTCAGCACCAACTACTTTGCCCTCGATCACGCCACCCTTGATTTCCAGCTTGTCGTTTTTCTTCGCGAATTCAGCAATAACTTTCGCTGGAGCGATGATATCGTCTTTGGAGAACGCCAAAGCGTTCGGGCCAGTCAGATATTGATCCAGTTCAGTCAAGCTTTCTTTTTCAGTAGCCAGACGAGTCAGGGAGTTTTTCAACACCTGGAACTCAACACCAGCTTCACGCAGTTGTTTGCGGAGCTCAGTAACTTGGGCTACAGTCAGACCGCGGTAGTCAGCCACCACTGTGGTTTGGCTCTCGCGGAGCTTGGCTGCGATTTCGTTGATCGCTTGTACTTTCTCTTCACGAATAACGGTTGGACGAATTTCTGCCATTGTTTACACCTCCCGTGCTCTAATCCTAGAAAATGAAGAATGCCCTCGCAGACATCACGAGGGCATAATGCTCTATCGTCAAAGGAAATCAATGTTTCCTCTTTCGTACATTACACGCCTCGGAGGGATATTAAGCGTTACTCTCGCAAGTACCGCACCTTCTGTCTACGGCATATTCTTTTCATCAACAGGGACTATCTTAACAACTTCCCAAAAGGAAGTCAAGTGTCATTATTTTACAGCTACGCGTACGCCAGGGCCCATAGTGGAGCTCAGGGTTACATTTTTCATGTAAACGCCTTTAGCCGCAGCTGGTTTCGCACGGTTCAGTGCTTCAGTCAGAGCTGCCAGGTTCTCAGCCAGCTTATCAGCATCGAAGGATGCTTTTCCGATAGGAGCGTGGATGTTACCTGCTTTGTCTACGCGATACTCAATTTTACCTGCTTTGATTTCGTTAACCGCTTTTGTTACGTCGAAAGTAACAGTTCCGGTTTTAGGGTTTGGCATCAGGCCTTTTGGACCGAGTACACGACCCAATTTACCTACTTCACCCATCATGTCAGGAGTAGCTACTACGACGTCAAAGTCGAACCAGCCACCTTGAATTTTCGCGATCATGTCTGCATCGCCTACGAAGTCAGCGCCAGCAGCTTCTGCTTCTTTTGCTTTTTCGCCTTTAGCGAATACGAGAACGCGTTGTACTTTACCAGTACCGTGTGGCAGTACTACAGCGCCACGGATTTGTTGGTCAGCACGTTTAGGGTCTACACCCAAACGGAATGCTGCTTCAACTGTTTCGTCGAATTTAGCAGTAGCTGCTTTTTTAACCAGCTCAATGCCTTCAACTACTTCGTATACTTTGTTTTTATCAACGAGCTTTACAGCCTCTTGATATTTCTTACCTTTTTTTGCCATGATTTAAATCTCCCTTCAATGTGGTCGTAGCGGTTAATCCTCCCACAGACAGGGGGGCACAACGTCTGTGCCCCCTTGCACTCAAGACAATTAGTCTTCGATTACGATACCCATGGAACGTGCAGTACCTTCCACCATGCGCATAGCCGCTTCCACGGATGCAGCATTCAGGTCAGGACGTTTCAGTTCAGCGATTTCGCGAACTTTATCACGTTTCAGCGTAGCAACTTTTGTTTTGTTCGGTACGCCGGATCCGGACTCGATACCAGCAGCTTTCTTCAACAGAACTGCAGCTGGAGGAGTTTTTGTAATAAAAGTGAAAGAGCGGTCTTCAAACACGGTGATTTCCACCGGAATGATCATGCCAACTTCGCTTTCTGTACGTGCATTGAATTCTTTACAGAACCCCATGATGTTTACACCAGCTTGACCGAGTGCCGGACCTACTGGAGGTGCAGGATTCGCTTTACCTGCTGGGATTTGTAATTTAATTACGCGGATAACCTTCTTAGCCACGTAAGACACCTCCTTACTTCACATGTGGTTATTACGGGGGAATGCCCCCTCCCACCTTATTAAGAAAGTCTCGTAAAAGACTTTCGATCTATAGTGAGAGTGCAAGAAACCCCAGATATTGTTGTGGGATTGTTAAAACAAAATGAAATGTACCACATAGCGCGATACTTTTCAAGTTGAATCCTAATCCAATTTTTGAACTTGTGTAAAGTCTAGCTCCACCGGTGTTTCGCGACCGAAGATGTCCACCAATACGCGAACCTTCTGTCTGTCCGGGTAAATCTCGATAATCTCCCCGGTGCGATTAGAAAATGGACCATCTGTGACGCGCACCATATCGCGGAGAGCAAAATCGACTCTGATCTTGGGAATTTCGATCCCCATTTGCTTGAGAATCGTATCGGCCTCTTCAGGACGCAGCGCTGTCGGCTTAGAGCCAGCGCCCGTGGATCCGACAAAGCCGGTAACCCCAGGAGTGTTTCGCACGACATACCAAGAGTCGTCCGTCATCACCATTTCAACAAGGACGTATCCAGGAAAAACCTTTTTCGTGACGGTGCGCTTTTTGCCATCCTTAGTCTCCACTTCTTCCTCAGTGGGAACGAGAACGCGAAAGATCTTGTCTTCCATGCCCATCGACTCGACGCGCTTCTCCAGGTTCGTCTTAACCTTGTTTTCGTAACCTGAGTACGTATGAACGACATACCATGCTTTTTCCATATCCACCAGGACGTTAACCGTCCGTCCCTCCTAAGACTTGCAAAATTACTTTCCTAGAATCAAATCGATCAAGCGCGAGATTCCCAAATCAACGACGAAGAAGAATATTGCCAGAAGCACAACCGTAATGAGAACAACCAGCGTATACGTGGTCAATTCCTTGCGGTTCGGCCAACGGACTTTCTTTAGTTCGGACATTACGTCGCCAAAGAAATCACCGGTACGGCGAAAACTGGCTCCGATTCGTGCTAAAAAACCCACTTTGCCACCCCCTGACTTCGTCGCATCAACCATTACTTCGTCTCGCGATGAAGGGTTTGCTTCTTGTCACGGGAGCAATACTTTTTCAGCTCAACACGTTCAGTAGTGGTTCGCTTGTTTTTTGTGGAGATATAGTTACGCTCGCCACACTCGGTGCACGCCAACGTGATGTTTACTCGCATTTATTGCCACCTCCATCTCATTTCAAACCTGCTATTCGTTAAATGTACTCAATGACAAATAGTACGGGAAAACCGCTACTTTTTCCTGACCATTTCATTCATCAAAGTAACCATAGAACAGAGAGATAAGAGTCTATGGCTACCTAAATAAATTTATCATACCGAAATACCCATGTCAAACAAAATGACTTGACAAAAAGAAGGGCTTTTGCTTCCATATTCACCCGAAGTCTCGTTATGTACAAAGCTTTTTGGCCCCAATGACGCGAAAAAACAAAAAGAGATTCCCTGTTTTACAGATGAATCTCTCTGCCTTCCAGATAGCGTTCCAGCTTGCGCTTGACGCGTTGCAACGCATTATCGATAGATTTGACATGGCGCTTTAGCTCAACGGCAATTTGCTGATAGGATCGTCCATCCAAATAGAGCATCAGCACCTGCCGCTCCAAATCACTTAAAATTTCACTCATTTTCCCTTCGATGTCATCAAACTCTTCGCGATTGATGAACAGCTCTTCGGGATCGGTTACTTTAGTTCCAGAAATCACATCAAGCAGCGTACGGTCAGAATCCTCGTCGTAAATAGGCTTGTCCAGCGAAACGTACGAATTGAGCGGAATGTGCTTCTGCCTGGTCGCCGTTTTGATCGCCGTGATGATTTGACGGGTAATGCAAAGCTCGGCAAATGCCTTGAACGACGTGAGCTTGTCGCCTCTGAAGTCGCGAATGGACTTGTACAGACCAATCATGCCTTCTTGTACAATGTCTTCGCGGTCAGCCCCAATAAGAAAATAGGATCTCGCTTTGGCACGCACAAAGTTCTTGTATTTGTTGATCAAATACTCCAGAGCTTCGGCATCATTATCGCGAACCAGGTCGACTACTTCTTCGTCGGTCATTAGTTCATATTGGGCATGTTTTAACTCCTTGAGGTCAACGCTCACAAATGATCCCTCCGCCAACCGGTTTCTCCATAGATGACGCTATTATACATGATGCCATAAAAAAGCGTCAACCGAATCCAAGTTATTCCCTTCTCCATTTTTCGAATATTTTCGCTATTTCGTCATTCAGCACAACCCGTTTGGAGAAGCGTTCTTCATGCGTTTTTTGAACCTGTTGCTTGATTTCCTTGCCTGCGTTTTCCATGTCCAGCAATAACTCCCTCGCGGATTTGCGCAAGGCTCCCTGTCCAAAAATAACACGTTGGGATGTGTAGTCAGAAGTCGCTACATAAATTTGTCGATTTTTTTGGTTAAATTCGGAGACAAGCTGTTCAATTTTCTCGTCAGCCGTCTCCTTTTTCTTCGTAAAATAAATTTCAACCAGAAAGTCTTCCATCTGCCGACCGATACCCGGGACGTTGTACGCGTCGAACACGATAATCACTTTTGTCCCGGTGTAGCTTTGGTACTCTGCCATTTGGGAGATTAACAGATCGCGCGCCTCAGCCATCCGTTCCTGATCCTTCAAAACGCGCAGCTCTGGCCAGGCACCGATGATATTGTAGCCGTCTACGATCAACAGCTGCTTGGCTTTTCTTTTTGCCATTTTACTTCACCCGCGTCGGAAGTGGACTCCTGGAGCGATATACTTCATACATCAACAAAGCAGCAGCTACAGAAGCGTTCAGAGAGGTCACATTTCCCGCCATCGGAAGGCTGTAAAGGAAATCACAGTTTTCCCGTACGAGGCGACTCATCCCTTTTCCTTCGCTGCCGATGACGATTGCGAGCGGCATCGTGTAATCGCCCTGGCGGAAGTCCTGCTTGGCACTCGCGTCTGTTCCTGCAATCCAGACTCCCCGTTCTTTCAATTCCTCCATCGTGCGCACGAGATTGGTGACGCGCGCAACCGGCACGTAATTGATTGCTCCGGCAGAAGCTTTTGCCACTGTTGCGGTCAGGCTGACCGATCTGCGCTTCGGAATGACGACTCCATGCGCTCCCACAGCATCCGCCGTACGCATGATCGAGCCGAGGTTATGCGGGTCCTCCAGCTCGTCCAGCAGCAAAATAAACGGCTGCTCGCCTTTTTCCTCTGCCCGTTTCAAAATATCGTCCACTTCGACATAATCATAAGCAGCTACCGATGCCACAACTCCCTGGTGGTTGTCCGTCGATACGAGCTGATCCAGCTTTTTGCGGTTAGCTGTCGTCACGATGACCCCGTTCTCTTTTGCCAAAGCAAAAACGGGTGCCATCAGATTTTTGTTGGTCCCTTCCGCAACCCAGATTTTATTGATAGTGCGCCCGGACCGCAGCGCTTCAATGACGGGGTTTTTCCCCAAAATCCACTCTTCACTCATGCCTTACTCTCCTTCCACAATAGCAAACGCCTGTTGCACAATTTCTGCGATCCGCTCTTCTTTTCCGCACAAATACAAGTAGCCAATCAGCGCTTCAAAGGCCGTGGCATGCCGGTAGTCGATAATGTCGGCATTTTTGGCGGTAGAACCAGACTTCGCATTCCGTCCCCGCTTCACCACATTCAACTCATCCTCCGGCAATGTCGGCATCAGCGTAAGCAGCACATTGGCCTGTGCCTTGGCTGACACGTAACGATTGGCCGCCTTGTGGAGCTGGTTAGGTTTAACCAGCCCCTTGGCGATCAGATGGTACCGCACGCAATGCGCATAGGTAGCATCGCCCAGAAAGGCGAGCACGAGTGGATTTGTCAGGTTGGGATCTCGGGTCAATTCTTCTTTTTGCATCTTGTTTCTTCGGCCCCTTATTTTCGGCGCCAGCGAACACCTTGTGGCGTGTCCTCAAGCACGATTCCTTTTGCCGCGAGCAAATCGCGAATTTCGTCAGAACGGGCAAAGTTTTTCGCTTTGCGCGCCTCTGTGCGCTCTGCGATCAATGCGTCAATCTCGCTGTCCAACAGCTCTTGCTCTTCTGCAACGATCAGCCCAAGAACCTCTGTCAACTCCACGATCAGCTCCATGTAAGCGCGCACCTCGGCCGCCCCTACATTTTGATGGCGCAAGTACAGGTTCGCTTCCTTCACCACGTCGAAAATGACAGTGATCGCGTTCGCTGTATTGATGTCGTCGTCCATTTCGGCGATGAACCGATCCCGCAATTCCGAAATGATACGCGCCTGCTCCCCGGATTGTCCGTTCGGCTCTTCTTCCCTTGCCGTATCCAGACGGTGGGAGAGGTTTGTATACGCTGTTTTGATGCGATCAAGGCCGTTCGCCGCTTGTTCAAGCAATTCGTAGCTGAAATTGATCGGGTTGCGGTAGTGCCCCTGGAGCATGAAAAAGCGGATCAGCTGGCCTCCGAACTTCCCTACCAGATCGCGGGCAAGCAAAAAATTGCCGAGGGATTTGGACATTTTTTCGTTGTCGATGTTGAGCATCCCGTTGTGCAGCCAGTAGCGGGCAAACACTTTTCCGGTAAAGCATTCGGATTGGGCAATCTCATTTTCATGGTGCGGGAACACAAGATCGGTTCCACCCGCGTGGATGTCAATTTCCTCGCCCAAGAACTTCAGCGCCATAGCCGAGCATTCGATGTGCCAGCCTGGTCTGCCGTCTCCCCACGGGCTGCTCCACGTAACTTCTCCTGGCTTGGCAGCTTTCCAGAGCACGAAGTCGAGCGGATGTTCCTTTTTCTCGTTGATCTCGACGCGAGCGCCTGCCTGCAAATCGTCCAGCGGCTGGTGAGAAAGTTTTCCGTATTCCTGAAAACGCCCGGTGCGGAAGTACACGTCTCCCTCACTCTCGTACGCATAGCCTTTTTCGATCAGCCCTTCGACAAACGAAATGATTTCCGGGATCGTTTGCATCACGCGCGGCTGAATGTCAGGCGGCAGAACATTCAATGTGCCGAGGTCTTGGTTGTATCCATCTGTGTAACGGTCAGCCACTTCCTTGACGGTCGTTCCTTCCTCGTTCGCCACCCGAATCAGCTTGTCGTCCACATCCGTGATATTTTGTACAAAAGTCACTTCATAACCGCGATACTTCAAATAACGGCGAAGCGTGTCGAAAACAATAGCCGGACGAGCATTTCCGATGTGAATGTAATTGTACACGGTCGGGCCGCACACGTACATTTTCACCTTGCCCGGCTCCAAAGGAACGAACGGTTCCTTTCGGCGTGTCATTGTGTTAGTCAGCTGAATGCCCATGGTTCTTTTTATCCTCCCTCAAAAGATCCAATTCTTTGCGCAAGTGATCAATTTCCTTTTGCATGAGACGAATCGTGTCTGCAACCGGGTCAGGCATGTTGACGTGGTCCAGATCGTGTTTGACGCGTTTGCCATCCTGAATGACGATGCGCGCCTTGATTCCTACTACGGTCGAATTGGGCGGCACTTCCTGCAAAACGACTGCGCCAGCCCCTATCTTTGAATTATCGCCAATTTTGAAAGACCCCAAAACTTTTGCACCCGTCGCGATAATCACATCGTTGCCGATTGTGGGATGGCGCTTGCCTTTTTCCTTGCCGGTTCCTCCGAGCGTGACACCTTGGTAGATCGTAACATTGTCGCCGATTTCGCATGTTTCCCCGATGACCACGCCCATACCGTGATCGATAAACAGTCCGCGGCCAATGCGTGCGCCTGGGTGAATTTCGATCCCTGTGAAAAAGCGAGCGACCTGCGAAACAATCCGCGCGAGTGTACACCACTCGGCCTTCCAGAGCTTGTGAGCAATCCGGTGCCCCCAAATGGCGTGCAAACCTGAATAGGTCATGACAACTTCCAATGCACTGCGTGCTGCCGGGTCTCTTTCAAATACAGCCTGAATGTCATCTTTCATCTGTGCGAACATAGTTGGGTGGCACCTCCTGCCTGGATTTTCTGCTAGATCTAAGGTCGGAAAAATAAAAAACGCCCCTACCCCTTCATCAACACGAAGGGACAGAGACGGGTTATACCGCGGTTCCACTCTGCTTAGATCGCTGTGGCCTCTGGCTAAAAACGGCCAGACAAACGATCTCGCTCTACATCCCGATAACGGCGGGAACCGATGTCACCTACTGGTGTCGTCCGAAGAGTCCGACATGTTCAGCTCACTGCTCACAGGCGCATTTCCGAACAGGGCACGCTGGATGGTTCTCACCCCACCATCCTCTCTGTAAACGTGTAACCTGACGTACTTCTCCTGATCGTCGCATTCGTTTTATATCATGTGCCTTGTTACAGGCTATTTTCCGTTTTCAATCACACGCTGCGCGCGCGCCAATACTTTGTCACGTCCGAGCAGGAACAAAGTCTCAGCCAAATCGCGGCCATGCGCCTGGCCTGTTGTACCAACGCGTACAGGCATGAACAGCGCCTTTCCTTTGTGGCCTGTTTCCTTTTGCACTTCCTTCAACGCCGCTTTGATGACATCCACATTATATGCATCTTGGGCTGACAGGTGTTTCACAAAAGAAGCGAGGACTTCCGGAAGCTGCGGTTCTTTCAGCACCATTGTCGCTTCTTCATCGTACACCACTTCGTCCAGGAAGAAAAGGGCAGCCAGCGGAACGATTTGTGCACAGTAAGACATTTGCTCCTGGTACAGGGCGACAATGCTGCGTACCCATTCCCGTTTGGCGTCAGACAGCGTCTCTTCGATGAAGCCCGCTTTTTGCAGGTGCGGCACGCACATATCTGTAATCAGATCGAGCGGTTGACGCTTCAGGTAGTAGTTGTTCATCCAGTTCATTTTGGTTGCGTCGAATACAGCCGGCGACTTGCTCACGCGCTCCATGGAGAACAGCTTGACCAAATCATCGATGAGGAAAATTTCCTCTTCGCCGCCTGGCGACCAGCCCAACAGGACGAGGAAGTTCACAATCGCCTCCGGCAAGAAGCCGAGATCGCGATATTGCTCGATGAACTGCAAAATGCTCTCATCACGCTTGGACATCTTCTTGCCGTCCTGATTGAGAATCAGCGCCAAGTGAGCAAAGTCAGGAGCTTCCCAACCGAAAGCTTCGTAGATCATCAGTTGTCGAGGCGTGTTGGACAAATGCTCTTCGCCGCGAATGACGTGGCTGATTTTCATCAGGTAGTCGTCGATTACGACAGCGAAGTTATAGGTAGGGATTCCGTCAGGACGACAGATGACGAAGTCTCCCATTTCGTTCGAGTTGAATGTCACCTGTCCGCGGATCAGGTCGTTTACTACGTATTCGCGGTTGTCCGGCACAAGGAAATGAATGGACGGCACGCGGCCTTCCGCTTCATACTGCGCGCGCTGTTCTTCCGTCACGTGGCGATGCTTCTCCAAAATCCGCGGAGTCTCCCCGCGCGCCAGTTGCTCTTCGCGCTCTGCATCCAGCTCTTCCTTCGTCGCGTAACAGTAGTAAGCCTTGCCTTCCGCAAGCAGTTGATCGATATATTGGCGGTAAATATCCAATCTCTCGGTTTGGCGGTACGGGCCATAAGGGCCGCCCACATCCGTGCCTTCTTCCCATTCGACTCCGAGCCACTTCAAGTTTTTCATTTGCTCTTCATCGGCATTTTCTTTATTGCGCGTTTGGTCTGTATCCTCGATCCGGACAATAAACGAACCGCCGTGATGTTTGGCAAACAGATAGTTAAAAAGCGCTGTGCGCGCACCGCCGATGTGCAAATGCCCCGTAGGACTCGGCGCATAACGCGTGCGGATTTCTTTCGCCATTGATAGCACCATCCTTGTGAATGTAAAAGGCTATGATCTTTCATGAATACGTTTCTAAGGCTTTATGTTACACCTTGCCCCTTTACTTGACAAGCAAGCATACAGCCTGGGCCGCGATTCCTTCTCCTCTGCCTGTAAAACCGAGCTTTTCCGATGTTGTCGCCTTCACGTTAACCTGGGAAGCATCTTCTGCCTCCAGTACACGAGCGATGACTTCGCACATTTGCGGTATGTAAGGTGCCATTTTGGGAGCTTGCGCGATGATAGTCGCATCGACGTTGCCCAGGCGATAGCCGCGCTCTTTTGCCAGCTTCCACACATGCTCAAGCAACACGACACTGTCCGCTCCTTTGAACGCAGGATCTGTATCAGGGAAATGGCGGCCGATATCGCCTTCGCCAATCGCACCGAGAATCGCGTCACTGATCGCGTGAAGCAGCACATCGGCGTCAGAATGGCCGAGCAGCCCCTTTTCGTACGGAATGGTGATGCCGCCGATAATGCACGGACGGCCTTCTACCAGTTGATGCACGTCAAATCCTTGTCCAATACGCATGAATTACTCTCCCCTTCGCTTTCGCATAATCTCTTCACCCAGCCACAAGTCATCCGGCGTAGTGATCTTGATATTCTCATAGCTTCCCTGCATGACTGAAACCGGATGGCCGAGCCATTCGACCAGCATGGCATCATCCGTACCGAGCTTGCCCGCCTTTTTCGCCGCCTCATGCGCTTCTTGCAGCAAAGACATACGAAAAGCTTGTGGGGTTTGAACCGCCCACAAGCTTTCCCGTGCCGGGGTATCTTCCACAAAGCCTGATGCCCCCACCACTTTTATCGTATCTTTGACAGGTACAGCCATGATCGTAGCCTGATCGCGCTGCACCTGTCTGATCATGTCACTGATCTGCTGCTTGGTAACGAATGGCCGTGCCGCATCGTGAACAAGCACGTAGGTACAGGAGGTTGCCAAGGCAGCCAAACCGTTTCTGACGCTGTCCTGCCGCTCATTGCCGCCCAAGGCGACCGTTACTGGCAAGTTTTCGGCCTTGAGCAAGGCCAGCACGTCAGCGTAGTCCGGCTCGCTCACTACCAGTACGATCTGGTCGATGTCCTGATGCGAGGCGAAAAGGCGAACTGTGTGAGCCAAAATCGGTTCTCCGGCAAGCGGCAACCATAGTTTGTTCCGTTGGCCGCCCATTCTTTTCCCCGAACCGGCAGCAACGATCACGACACCCGTACTCACTTTTTCATTCTCTCCCGTCGTCTGCTTCTCGTCTCTTCTTACAGTGCTCTTTCCAAGAGCTTCGGCTTCGCGAAAATCATTCGTCCCGCAGATGTTTGCAGTACACTGGTGACCAGTACATCCACGTCGTTGCCAATGTATTCGCGTCCGCCTTCCACGACGATCATCGTGCCGTCATCGAGATACGCGACGCCCTGACCGTGCTCTTTTCCATCCTTGATGACCTGCACGTTCATTTCTTCCCCTGGCAAGACGACAGGCTTCACGGCATTCGCCAAATCGTTGATGTTCAATACAGCCACGCCTTGCAATTCACATACTTTGTTCAGGTTGAAATCGTTGGTGACGACTTTCCCGTTCATGACCTTCGCCAGCTTGATCAGCTTGCTGTCCACTTCGGATACTTCTTCAAAGTCGCCTTCCCAGATTTGAACCTTGACCTTCATTTCCTTCTGAATCTTGTTGAGAATATCCAAGCCTCGACGGCCGCGATTTCGTTTCAGTACATCAGAAGAATCGGCAATGTGTTGCAGTTCCTCCAGGACAAAGCCCGGAATGACCAGTACGCCCTCCAAAAAGCCCGTACGGCAAATATCTGCAATGCGTCCGTCAATAATGACGCTCGTGTCCAAAATTTTGTGCTCGACATTTGTTGCTGTTGCAGCCTGTTCCTTTTTCTTATCCTTGCGTCCAATCGAGAAAACCGACATAATCTCGTCCCGCTTGCGAAATCCTACCTGAAAGCCCAGATAGCCAAGCAACCCGGAAACAACCAGCGGCAACAGATCACCTATTACCGGAAACGGAATTTTACTGATGGGCAGGAATAATAAAAAGGCAACAATAAGACCACTAATCAACCCCATCGCTCCGAACATCACGTCAACAATCGGCATTTTGACGAGAGTCTCTTCTCCCCAGCGAACTACTTTCAAGACGTAGTCCAAAAGCCAATTAGCTAAAAAGAAGAACAGAATGGCACCAAGTACCGCCCCAATATATTGCGCTCCACCAACTACTCCAAAATTCAAAAGCGGGTTAAGCAGCGAAAACAGTTCGGCACCGTATTGGTAGCCCAAGCCACCGCCAACCAAGACAAAAAAGATTTTTCCTATGCGGCGTACCATGCCTTCACCTCCTTTTATTAATATAGACAGAAGCCTTTGAGTAAAACCCTGTAACTTTCCAAATAGCGAAATTGCTTCATTGTCGCTTTCCCTCACTATAGCAAAAATGATTTTACCATGTCAAATAGCCAAAAATTTTAACATAGTTGTCATTTTCCCGTCAACCTCAAACACCTGTTTCCTTCTCGGGCAAATTGACAGCGACCAGACTCCCTTCTTATAATGGCAGTAACACAATGAGCGAAAATTGTGACGATACGATCAGCCTAAAGCAGAGGTGAATTGATATGGACAAACGAAATGTAGACGACTTTCAAACGCAAGTATCAGAGCTTTTGATCCGACATCGAAGCGTACTGGACGTCATGTCCAAAGTTCAGGAGACGGCATCTCGCATCAATCGCTCCCTGACCAAAGCCATCACCGAATGCGGTTGTGTTGAAGTGGTAGCCAAAAAGCAAAGTTACGATTCCAGCAAAAACCTGGAGGAGAACAAGTCCCACCTGGACACTCACTTTAACGGCCCACTATGCGAGCATTGTCGCGATGTAGTCACAGCAGAGCTTGGCAAAAATCTTTTTTACCTGACCGCCTTGTGCAACATCACAGACATCAAACTGGAAGACGTCCTGCAAAAAGAGGCAAACCGGCTGAATACCCTGGGCGTGTTCAATCTTTCTTAACCCCACACTCGTATTACGAATGAACCCTACGAAAAGTTGCATACAAAAACGAAAAACCCGCACATCGAAGTGCGGGTTTTTTCATTGCCTGGCTTATTCAAATGGCACAGATTCTTCTTCTTTGTTTTTCCGCTTGCGTAATTTTTTGACGAGAAAGTCAACGTTTTTTTTTATTCCGTACAGGGCGTAAAAGGCAAGCGGCAAGAAGACGATCTTCGGAAACTGTTGCGGATACTTGATCGCAACAACGACGACGATGGCGATAATAATGGGCGTAATCCAGTAAGCGGATTTTGGAATCCCGACCTTTTTGAAGTTGGGATACTTGACCTTCGATACCATGAGGAAGGCGAGGAGCAGCATGCTCACTGCAAGCAGTACCGGGTTGAAAACCTGGTGATAAAGCGCAAGAGTCGCCAGCACACCGCCGGCAGCTGTGATTGGCAATCCGATGAAATATCCCGGAACCCCGGCCTGGACGTTGAATCTCGCCAGACGGAGCGCCCCACAGATCGGGAAGATGGCCGTAATGAGAATCCCCAGCAGATCGAAGTGCTGAAGGACAACAACATACATGATGAAAGCCGGAGCTATCCCAAACGTAATGACGTCAGAAAGCGAATCGAGTTCCTTTCCAAACTCACTTTGCGCATTCAACATACGAGCGACGCGTCCATCCAACCCGTCGGCCAGCATGCCGATGATCACCGTGATCGCCGCATAATCGACGTAATGATCTCCTCGAAACGCAAGAATAATTGCCAAGACTCCCAGAAACAAGTTGCTTACGGTTAGCATGTTCGGCAACGATTTCACGAACATAGACTACCTCCTGATTTCTTTTGCAGAGGAGACAGTGTATCCTGTCAAGCTGACTTTCGCTTTCAAGTCCCCTGGGCAAATGTTGAATAACAAATAATGCCTTTATCCTATTCTACTTTAAATGTGCCTGTCAATGAACACTTGTTCCTGAATCCGTTTCAGACCCTCTTTGATCGCCCTGGCCCGCACCTCTCCAATCCCCTCTACTTCGTCTAATTCCTGAATCGTTGCCATCATAATTCTGGGCAAATAATGGAAATGTGCGACGAGGTTTGTGATGATAGAAATTGGCAATCTGGGGATTTTGTACAAAATTCTGTAGCCCCTGGGCGACACCGACTCCTCCAGCATGCTGGCGCTTGCCGAAAATCCGAGAACGCGCAGGAAAGACCCCAACTCCAGCACTTCCTCCGAGCTTAGCTTTTTCATTTCGCCCAGTACAAGCTCAGGAGCGTAAGACGAATCTTTGGCGTAATCGCGAATAAGCATGTGCGCTTCTTCGCCAATATTCGACACAAGCTCCTCCAATTGCATGCTGACAAGTCTGCCTTCGACACCAAGTTCACATATGTACTTGGAAACTTCCGTCTTGATCCGAAGCACCATCTCGATCCGCTGCAGCACAGAAGCAACTTCATGCAGGGTGACCAGTTCCTCAAATTCCAGAGCGCCCAGGTTGGTCATCGTCTGATCCAGCACGGCCTTGTATTTTTCCAGGGTGGACACAGCCTGATTGGCCTTGGCTAAAATGACGCTGATTTCATTCAGCACATAGCGGAAATTCCCTTGATACAACGTGATAACATTGCGTCGTTGCGATATGGCGATGACCAGGTAGTTGGTGTGGATGGCCGTTCGTTGCGCCGTCCGATGTCGCGTCCCTGTCTCGCTGGTATGGATGGATGCCGGCGGGAACAGTTGCGTATTGGCGTACAAAATTCGCTTGGCGTCTTCACTTACTATAATCGCCCCATCCATCTTCGCCAATTCATACAAATGGGCAGGAGAAAAATCGCAATTGATGGAAAAACCGCCATCGACGATTTGCTTCATTTCCGGTCCGTAACCGACGACGATCAGGCCGCCGGTTTTTGCGCGCAAAACATTTTCCAGCCCTTCACGAAGCTGCGTTCCGGGTGCGACCAAACGAAGCACATCGCCGAACAGCGGAGTTCTTTTGGTGTTCTCCTGCATATCCCGCCCTTACCTCCTTATCACCTCGTTCAAAGCATCTGCGATATTGCTGACCCCGATCACCTGAATATCGTCAGGAGCATCCAGGCCGCGAATATTTTTCTCCGGGATGATTACGCGTTTGAAGCCGAGCTTATGCGCTTCCCGCACGCGCTGTTCGATGCGCGATACGCCACGCACCTCTCCCGTCAGACCGATCTCCCCGATCACCACGTCATGCGGATTCGTGGCGTGGTCACGGAAGCTGCTGGCAATGCTGACCGCGATCGCCAAGTCGACAGCCGGCTCATCCAAGCGGACGCCCCCTGCGACATTGACATACGCGTCCTGATTTTGCAGCATCATCCCCATGCGCTTTTCCAAAACAGCCATGATCATCGCCACACGCTGATGGTCGACGCCTGTAGCCATTCTGCGCGGCGTAACGAAGCTGGTTGGGGCTACGAGTGCCTGAAGCTCGACCAGGACGGGACGAGTGCCCTCCATGCTCGCTACGACGGTGGAGCCTGCCACGCCAAAAGGACGTTCGGCCAGAAAAATTTCCGAAGGGTTTGCCACCTCTTCCAGACCGCGATCTTTCATCTCGAAAATGCCGATCTCGTTTGTCGAACCGAATCGATTTTTGACAGCACGCAGGATTCGGAACGTATTGTGGCGCTCGCCTTCAAAATAAAGGACCGCGTCCACCATATGCTCAAGCATGCGCGGACCTGCAATCGAACCTTCTTTGGTCACGTGGCCGACAATAAAGGTCCCGATCCCTTTGCCTTTGGCGATGCGCATCAGTTGAGCGGTAGCCTCACGCACCTGTGCGACACTTCCGGCTGCGGATTGAACCGTGGGATGGAAGACTGTCTGGATCGAGTCAATGATCAATACGTGAGGGTCTACTTGATTAATATGCTGCTCGATCAAATCCAAATCATTTTCTGCCAACACAAACATCGGGGGTGTTTGCATATGCAGGCGATCAGCGCGAAGCTTGATTTGTTTTGCCGACTCCTCGCCTGATACGTACAGCACTTTGGCCCCTTTATGAGCCAAGGCAAAAGAGGTCTGCAACAGCAATGTAGATTTCCCGATACCCGGATCGCCGCCGACCAGTATAAGGGAGCCTGGTACCAGCCCGCCGCCGAGAACACGGTTCAACTCTCCGATCGTCGTGTCCATGCGCGGTTCTTCTGCACTGGCGACCTGCGTCAAAGGAATAGCCGCCTGACGCGTACCGCCGCTGATTCCTTCATGACGAGGGGCTGCTTTCACTGTCACTTCCTCGACCAACGTGTTCCAGCTGCCGCAGCCAGGGCATTTTCCCATCCACTTAGGCGATTCATAGCCACATTCTTGACACGCGTATTTCGTTTTATACTTTGACATAATCGCACCCTCACTTGGAATTTCTTTTCTACTTTTATCATAGTTACGCATTGAAAAAAAGAATACCTCCCAGAACAGGAGGCATTCTCTGCTATTTTGTGCTTACGATTTAGTTTTTTCCAGTCGCTTGACAACCAGCTTGCCATCTTCGGCTTCGATGTTGACCGTATCGCCTTTGCTGATGTTGCCTTTGAGCAGTTCTTCCGACAAATTGTCTTCGATATGGCGCTGGATGGCACGACGCAACGGACGCGCACCGTATGCCGGGTCGAAGCCCTCTTTTGCCAGCAGCTTTTTGGCTTCCTCGGTCAGTTGGAAGTCGATGCTCTGCTCTTTCAAACGCTTGCGCAGCTCGTCGGTCATCAAGGACACGATTTGCTCGATGTGCTCCTGCTCCAGGGAGTGGAACACGATCACTTCATCAATACGGTTCAGAAATTCAGGGCGGAAGCTCTTTTTCAGCTCATCCATGACTTTGTCTTTCATATCCTGATATTTCTTCTCGGTGTCGTTGGTAGTGAAACCGAGTGTCGTATTTTTCTTGATCATGCTTGCACCTACGTTGGAGGTCATGATCACGACGGTGTTGCGGAAGTCTACTGTGCGTCCTTTGGAATCAGTCAATCGGCCGTCATCCAGCACCTGGAGCAAAATGTTGAATACATCCGGGTGCGCTTTTTCGATCTCATCCAGCAGGATGACCGAGTAAGGCTTGCGGCGCACTTTTTCCGTCAGCTGACCGCCTTCGTCAAAGCCTACATACCCTGGAGGAGCCCCTACGAGACGTGCTGTAGAGTGTTTCTCCATGTACTCGGACATGTCGACGCGGATCATGGCGTCTTCATCTCCAAACAGTGTCTCAGCTACAGCGCGAGCGAGTTCGGTTTTCCCTACACCTGTAGGGCCAAGGAAAATAAACGAACCGATTGGACGTTTCGGGTCCTTCAAACCAGCGCGGGCACGGCGGATCGCTCGGGAAATCGATTTGACCGCTTCGTCCTGGCCGATAACACGGTCGTGCAAAATATCTTCCATTTTCAACAGGCGCTCTGTTTCTTCTTCCTTCAGCTTCAACACCGGAATACCAGTCCAGCTGGCTACCACAGTGGCGATGTCCTCAGGAGTTACTTCCATGTTCAACTGGCCTTGACGCTCTTTCCAGTCTTTTTTCGTTTTGTCGAGTTCCTCGCGCAGCTTCTGCTCCTGATCACGGAGTGCAGCTGCCTCTTCAAACTCCTGCGATTGCACGGCAGCGTCTTTTTCCTTGCGCACTTCTTCCAGACGCCCTTCCAGCTCCTTGAGGTTAGGCGGGACGGTGAACGATTGCAAGCGCACTTTGGAAGCCGCCTCATCGACGAGGTCGATTGCTTTGTCAGGGAGGAAACGATCGGTAATATAACGGTCAGACAGCTTAACTGCCTGCTCGATAGCTTCGTCGGTAATTTTCACACGGTGGTGGGCTTCGTAACGGTCGCGCAAGCCGTGCAAGATGCGAATCGCGTCCTCGGCAGTCGGCTCATCCACCTGAATCGGTTGGAAGCGACGCTCCAGCGCGGCGTCTTTTTCGATGTACTTGCGGTATTCGTCCAGGGTGGTTGCCCCTACGCACTGAAGTTCACCGCGAGCCAGTGCCGGCTTGAGAATATTGGAAGCGTCGATTGCGCCTTCCGCTCCGCCAGCCCCGATCAGCGTGTGCAGCTCATCGATAAACAGGATGATGTTTCCTGCCTGGCGAATTTCGTCCATGATTTTTTTCAGGCGGTCTTCAAACTCACCGCGATATTTGGTTCCCGCCACTACTGTTCCCATATCCAGCGTCATGACGCGCTTGTCGCGGAGAGTTTCGGGAATCTCGTTGTTCACGATTTTTTGAGCCAGACCTTCTGCAATCGCCGTTTTCCCCACACCAGGCTCCCCGATCAAGACAGGGTTGTTCTTGGTGCGTCTGCTAAGTACCTGAATCACACGCTCGATTTCTTTTTGGCGGCCAATGACAGGATCAAGCCCGCCATCGCGTGCAATCGCAGTCAAGTCCCGTGCCAGACCGTCCAGAGTAGGCGTATTCGCTGCCGGATTGCCGCCGGAAGGCTGATGCGACGCCATCATTTCGGAGCTTCCCAGCAATTGCAGCACCTGCTGGCGCGCCTTGTTCAGACTGACTCCCAAGTTGTTCATGATTCTCGCAGCGATGCCTTCGCCTTCGCGGATCAGACCGAGCAAAATGTGCTCTGTTCCTACGTAAGTATGGCCGAGCTTGCGCGCTTCATCCATGGACAGTTCAATTACTTTTTTCGCACGAGGTGTATAGTTTGGGGTGTAATTACTACCGGACTGCTCTGTTCCCCGTCCGATCAACGACTCCACTTCGCTCTGGATTTTATCGAGACCAAGCCCGAGCGATTGCAATGCCTTGGCAGCAATACCCTCGCCTTCCCGAATCAGTCCCAGCAGTACATGCTCAGTCCCAATATCCTTGTGGCCGAGACGCACCGCCTCTTCCAGGGCAAGCGCCAGTACCTTTTGTGCTCGTTCTGTAAAACGTCCAAACATCATATCGTACACCTCCGTGTAACCATGTTTTTTCTCTATAGGTTAACTGCTGTGATGCCTTATGTCTGAGAAACAATCAAGCTGAGCCCGTCGTACTGAGCCTCTCCCGAATCAGCCGAGCCCTTCTCTCGTCCCGCTGGTCTGGCGTCAACTTTTGCCCTGCATGCTGCTGCAAGAAGCCAGGCTGGGTTGTTACCAACAGCTCGTTCATCACCAGTGGCGATACTCCCGAGATAATGCCCAGGTCAATGCCCAGGCGCACATCGGAGAGGCGTTGAGCTGCTTCCTTGGACTCCACAGTGCGTGCATACATCAAGATGCCGTAGGAACGGAAGATGCGGTCTTCCAAAGATATGCGTGTATGCTCCAGCAAATAAGTACGGGCAACGCGTTCTTGCTCGATAATTTGTCTGGCTACGCCATACAGGTTGGAGAGAATATCGCTTTCCGACATCCCGAGCGTGACTTGGTTGGACAGCTGAAACAGGTTTCCTAGTGCTTCGCTGCCTTCCCCGTAAATTCCTCTAACGACGAGGCCAACCTGATTGATGGCCTGCAAAATTCTGCTGATTTGCTGCGTCATCACCAGTGCTGGCAGATGCAGCATGACGGAAGCCCGGATGCCTGTGCCGACGTTGGTCGGACAGCTTGTAAGGTAGCCTCTCGTCTCATCGAACGCGAAGTTTAAATTTTTCTCGAAAACATCATCTATTTTTGTTCCTATTTCCCATGCTTCGTTCAGGCGAAACCCCGGCAGCAGCACCTGGATTCGAATATGATCCTCTTCGTTTACCATGATGCTGACCGACTCGTCAGGACTCAACAGCACAGCACCTTTTCGCGATTCCTCCGCCAAATGAGGGCTAATCAGATGCTTCTCCACCAGCACCCGCTTTTCCAACGGGTTGATCTGGTCCATGTTGAGGACTTGAAGCTGCTGGAGCTTGCGCATGGCCTCCGATTCGCTCACTTCCGTCACCTTTCTGACGACTTCTTCCCCTTGCGAGTCTGTCGCCAGTAACGGAAAAGGGTGCTGGCGCAGGTTTCGGGCGATGCGCAGCCGTGTGCTGATGACGATATCGGAATCAGGACCTTCTCCTTTCATCCAATTGCTCCACGGGTTTTGCATAAACTGCTGTTGTGACATGACCAGCTTACCTCCCCTTGTTACGATTGAGCGATTTTTTGTTCCAGCGCACGTATCCGGTCACGCATCTCTGCCGCTTTTTCAAACTCTTCACTGGCGACATGGTTTTGCAACGCACGCTTTAGTTGTTCCAGCTCTTTGCGGATTTTCAACTGTCCGCCTGTGCGCTCCGGAACCTTGCCGCTATGCTGCGTATTGCCATGGATACGGCGGAACAACGGATCGAGTCGATCGCCCAGGAAGGTGTAGCAATCGCTGCAACCGAAGCGGCCGCTTTTGCTGAACTGGGCATACGTGAGTCCGCAAGTTTCGCAACGGAGCGGCTTACTGGTGGCAGGCTCGCGTCCGTTTTTTTGCATGGGGTCAAATTTTAACAGTCCTGAAAGGAGATTGTTGATGCTGAAATTGTGAAATCCGGTAAAGACGTCCCCTTTTTCGGAAGCGCATTGCTCACAAATATGGTATTCGGTTTTCTCGCCGTTGACGATTTTCGTCAAGTGCAGTGTCGCCGGTCGTTTTCCGCATTCCTCACAGTTCATTACATCCTACCCCCTAACACATACATGCTTCGTTTACTTCAACAAGATAGCCGCAATCATCTGCTTTAAAATATTTGCCCGCAAACGATCTCGCAATTCAGCATCCAGAGTCAAAACATTTCGTGAGGTTGCGATTTTCATCAAGGTCGCTTCCCTGACATTGACCAGTCCTTCTTCGAACAGCCTTTCCACAATCGCGTTCCCCACACTCTGCGAAATGCTTTCTCCAATCAGTTCCTCGGTCAGCAATTCCTGCAATCGCGCCTTGCTCACAATCTGTACCTTGCGAATGCGGATGTAACCCCCGCCTCCACGCTTGCTTTCTACAATGTACCCTTTTTGTACAGTAAATCGCGTGTTGATGACGTAATTGATTTGCGACGGTACACATTGAAATAAGTCGGCAAGCTCACTACGCTGGATCTCGACCGAGCCATTAGGACTTTGTGTCAAAATGCCTTTCAAGTGCTGTTCAATGATGTCCGAGATGTTACGCAAGTCATCGCCTCCTATTCCATATGTGTCATCTACTGACTTTGACTATCTTTGACTTTAATTATAATGGGTTTATGGCGCCCTTGCAAGTGATCCATACACTTTCTAGTGTGGGCAAAATCCGGTCGCTTGAAACCATGCAAAACAGTCAGGTGGCGAGCCTTTTGTCGGGCATAAGCGACAAGCGTTGCGCTCTTTTTACGAAAATGTCGGGTTGCTAAGTATGAAAAAAACCACTCCCCTAAAGGAATGGTTATGTCAGGCTCTATGATTTGGTGTCGATCGCTGGCAAATGATCCAGCAATTGCGGGAAATCTGTAATGATCATATCGGCGCCATCCAGCTCTCCCGGTTTGGCAAAGCCAAAGTCGCAACCGATTGTAAACAAGCCGTTTGCTGTCCCGGCCTCGATATCCGAGTGACGATCCCCCACCATGTACGCGTGCGCGATGTCATAGTCAGAGAGGAGCTTTGCCACCAGATCATTTTTCGAGCGCGTACGGAACCTTCCTGCGGAGTACAAATCCGTCAACAGCGGCTTTAGCCCATACTCCTGGCATATGGCCTCGATGTACTCCTCTTGTCCGTTGCTCGCGACAAACAGAGGAATCCCCTGGGCGTGAAGCTGTTCCAGAGTTGACCTCACTCCTGGGTATAAATCGGTCACTTTTTCCTTCAGCAAGGCAATTTCATTTTCCAGCAAAAAAGTATCTGCGGCGTGGACTGCTTCTTCACTTGCGCCTGGCAACAGCTTTTGCCAAACTTGCTCGATGGTCATTCCCAGTACATTGACCAGGTCTTCCTCGCTCGGCGTCTCGCCTTGCCACAAGCCTGTTTCTCTCAATCGTTCAAACGTCCGCACAAAGGCGGGCGTCGACAACTTTTCCGTTTGCAGCAATGTGCCATCCATGTCGAAGAAAATAGCAAACGGTATACTCATAGGTAACCTCCTGTCAGGGCTTCCGAGAACATTAGTCTGTTTCAGCCTGCACCATGCTCATGTCGTCCAAAATAAATTCGGCGATGCGCTGAGCGGCATCCGGCTTTGATATTTTTTGTCCCATGCGTCGCATATAGTCAACTTTTGATGGACTGTGCAACAATTCATCGATAAAGTAAATGAGCTGCTCCGACAAATTGGCATGTACAGCACAGCCGTTGTTCAACAGGAAGTGGCTGTTCCGTTCTTCCTGTCCAGGCAACGGGTTGTAAATAATCATCGGCACCCGTTTGCTCATGACCTCGGCTGAGGTCAGTCCGCCAGATTTGGTCACGATTAAATCGGCAACCTCCAGATACTCGTGAAAATTGTTGATAAATTTAAGCGGGACTACCTCGTGACGATAGCTTCTGTTCGTCACTTTTTTGTACAGCTTCTCGTTGGTTCCGGTCAACACAAACGTTTTCA
>NZ_CP064090.1:685000-725000 GCF_022701015.1 Brevibacillus parabrevis
CGACTTGGACAGGTACGTGAAATCTTTGGCTTTCACACTAAGCTCGCCTGTTTTTGTTTTGAAAACAACACCACGGATTCCGATCAAATCGCCAATATCGCTGATATCGAACACTTTGTGCGCTTCATCGCCAATCGTGTCCTGGCGCACGTAGATTTGAATTTGGCCGGAACGGTCCAAAAGCTGGGCGAAGCTCGCCTTACCCATCGCGCGTTTTGCCATCAGGCGACCGGCGATTGTAACGACGTTTTCTTCGGCTTCCAGTTCTTCCTTGGTCTTGTCGCCAAATGCCTTCACAATATCAGCAGCGTGGTGGGTTTGCTCGAACTTTTTCCCAAATGGATCGAAGCCCCACTCGCGAATTTGATTCATTTTGTCGTGGCGCACTTGAAGAAGCTCGTGCAGCCCTTCCTGTTGCTGATCTTCCTGCTGTAGGTCTTGCTCGTTTGCCATTTTTGTTCACTCCTCTAAAAAATGCCTGATTTAACAGTATTGTACAGGGCACTAAAATAGTGATACGGCGTACCTCACATAAGGTACGCCATGGATAAACTGCTTACAGGTTAATATCGAGAATCTCGTACTGGATCACGCCTGCTGGTACGTTCACGTCTACCACAGCACCTTTGGATTTGCCCAAAAGCGCTTGACCTACAGGAGATTCGTTGGAAATCTTGTTGTTCATCGGGTCGGATTCAGCCGAACCTACAATCGTGTAGTCGACGATGTCGCCAAACTCCAGGTCTTTCAGCTTTACTCTGGAACCTACGCTTACTACGCCTGTGTCCACGTCATCATTCGTGATGATCGTAGCCTTGCGCAGCATTTTTTCCAGCGTCAGAATGCGGCCTTCAATGAACGCCTGCTCATTCTTTGCTTCTTCGTATTCAGAGTTCTCACTGATATCTCCAAAGCTGATCGCTTCTTTAATCCTTGCTGCTACTTCTTTTCGTTTAACCGTTTTCAAATCTTCAAGCTCTTGCTCCAGCTTTGTTAAACCTTCTGGTGTCAGGAAAACTTCTTTTTCAGACATGGTTCAATTCCCCCGTTATTAAAAAATGATTCCATTTGTACTGGGTAAAGTACAAAGGATTATATGTAGTTGTTCTATACAATATACAGCAGAACACAACCAACTTTGAGGGTTCAAAGGTAAAGCTGCCAGAGTTGACTGGCAGCTTGGCTCCCAATATTACGGAGTATTATAGGATATGAAGGAACCCTTGTCAATGTCTGGAATAAACAACCAGTTTAGTAACTGACCGCCTCGTCACGAGTCGATTCCAAAGGCTCTTCAAGGTCTCCATCATAGTTCTCCACCCAGTCGACATAGTCAGTCAAAACCCGACGAAGCTCTTCTTCCGTCTCCACAGAGTTTACCAGGTTTTTCGTATGGGTCGAACCGCGCAGCCCCTTCAAATACCATGCTGCGTGTTTGCGCATTTCCAGCACACCTACTCGCGGCCCCTTCAATGCAATCAAACGCTCCGCGTGCAACAAACAGATGTCGATTTTTTCACGCACGGACGGCTCCGCAACCAGTTCTCCTGTCGTCAGGTACTGGATGGTTCGGTACAGCATCCACGGATTGCCGAGTGCAGCGCGTCCGATCATGACGCCGTCGCAACCCGTCGTATCGAGCATGCGGCGAGCGTCCTCTGGTGTCGCCACATCACCGTTGCCGATAACCGGGATGGAAACAGCTTCCTTCACTCGTCCGATCCAGCTCCAGTCCGCCTGACCCTTGTACATTTGCACGCGAGTCCGACCGTGGACGGCGATGGCTTTGCCGCCTGCACGCTCAACCGCCTTGGCGTTTTCCAGGACATACAAGTGCTCTTCATCCCAGCCCAGTCGCATTTTGACCGTAACCGGCTTTTCGACAGCATCGACAACAGCCGATACTACCTCGTAAATTTTGTCCGGGTCGAGCAACAGGCGAGCACCTGCATCACAGCTCGTAATTTTCGGAACAGGACACCCCATGTTGATGTCGATAATGTCTGCGTTCGTATGTTGATCTACATACTTCGCCGCTGGAACGAGCGTTTCCTTGTCACCGCCAAAAATCTGCAGGCTCAGCGGTTTCTCGCGTTCGTCGACATACAGCATGTCGATGGTCTTTTTATTGCCGTGCACGATGCCTTTGTCGCTGACCATCTCCGCACAGACAAGCCCCGTCCCAAATTCTTTCGCAATCAAACGAAAAGCAGGGTTGCAAACACCTGCCATCGGGGCGAGAACCACGTTATTTTTCAGTTCAATATTTCCGATTTTCATCTATTTCGACCTCCTATTCCCGATATGCGGGGTCTTGGAGAGGTGAGACTCATCCAAACTGCCTATCCTTTATTTTATAGCACATAATTCTTCATAGTCGACCTGTAAAGTGCTGGCGATCTTGCGCAGTACAGGTTCTGTCGGCGTGCGAGTCCCCCGCTCCAGCGATCCGACGAACGACAGCGACACTCCCAGCTTTTCCGAAAGGGACTGCTGTGTATACCCTTTTAACTTCCGAAAGGATCTGATCCGATTTCCCAGTTGATTGCTCCCCACTCTCGTACCCCCTTGTGATCTTCTGCCAATAAGGAAAGATAATGGTCAATGGTCTGGCTGTAACCAGGCAAAGCATCGCCCTCCCAAATGTCTCGCAACGGAACCAGCACAAAAGCGCGCTCGCTCAAACCAGGGTGCGGGATAACCAGATGCTCGAGCGACACACTGGAGGTGCCATACAAAAGGAGGTCAATATCAATCGTACGCGGCCCCCAACGAATGGTTCGAACGCGCCCCAGAACGCGTTCTACCGACAAAGCCGCATCCAATAGCTGCTCGGGAGAAAGGTCTGTCTCTATCGCCACAGCCATGTTCAAAAACGCCTCTTGCTCGACGTAGCCGAACGGCTCTGTCTCATAAACGGCTGATGCGCGCAAAACCCGGATTCCCGGCTGTTCGTTCAGCTTCTGGATCGCCTGACGCAAATTTTCCGCACGATGGCCCTGGTTTGATCCAAGCCCCAGATACGCTACCACACTCATGAAGCAAAATCCTCTCTTCTGCGCATCATTTCAATGGCAACCGACTCATAGTGGCCGTTGATCGGAGGATTGGGCTTGGTCACCTTTACTTTGGCTTCTTGCAACGGAAAAGTCGTCAAAAGTTGCTCGGCAATTACAGTAGTCAGCTTTTCAACCAGATTGAACCGCTCGCCCTCGACAATTTTTTGCACACAAGTAAAAATATCGGCGTAATTGACGGTATGCTGCAGATCATCGCTCGCCCCTGCCTGCGACAAGTCGACAAGAAGCTCCAAATCGACATAAAAACGCTGACCCAGCTCGGCTTCTGCGCCAAAGACACCATGATAGCCATAAAACGACATGCCATTAAAATAAATTTTGTCCATCGTTAAATGCCCCCCTTCATCATCGCATCCATCATCTTGGTGACCCGTTTCATCTCTTTTACATCGTGCACCCGAACCATATGGCAGCCTTTGGCTACGCCCAGGGCAACAGTCGCTGCCGTGCCCTCTACCCGTTCCTCTACTGGCAAGTCGAGGACATGTCCGATCATCCGCTTGCGCGAGGTCGCGAGCAGAACCGGATAACCGAGAGCAACCAGATCATCGAGTCTGCGCATGGTTTCAAGGTTTTGCTCGACCGTTTTGACAAAGCCGATCCCCGGATCGAGAATAATCTGTTCCTCACGCACACCCGCGCGCAAGGCAATCTGTACGGATTCTCGCAAATCTCTGACATAATCGGAGAAAAAGTGCTGGTAGTCGGTGTCAGGGCGGTTGTGCATCAAAATGATTGGCACGCCGCTCTTCGCAGCTACTTCGGCCATGCGCGGATCGCGCTTTGCTCCCCAAACGTCGTTGATGATATGCGCCCCAGCGTCCAGTGCGCGCTCCGCCACCGCCGCCTTGTATGTATCAATCGAAAGAGGAACCGACAGCTCCTTTGTCAAAAGCCGAATGACAGGCAGCACCCGATCCAGCTCCTCAGCCTCTTCTACAGGCATCGCTCCCGGGCGTGTCGATTCGCCGCCGATGTCAATGACATCCGCCCCTGCCTCCACCATGGCGCGCGCCTGCGACAAAGCTTGCTCCACATCCACAAAACGGCCGCCGTCGGAAAAGGAGTCGGGCGTTACATTCAAAATCCCCATCACCAATGTGCGCTCGCCAAGCGGAAGTGTGTACTGTCCGCAGTCCAGCTTTCGTCTGGCTCGAAGGCGAGACGGCAGCGCCAAAATCTCCCGTACCTCTGCCGCCACCGCGCCAGACTCGCCAGCGCTTTTTTCCAGCTGTTGCAGGGCCTGCTCCAACTGCTTGTGGCCCGCGAGCAAAAGCATCCGTTTTCGCTCAATCGTACCCGGTTGCCCAGACACAACCGCCTCGGCCCCGGTCGCGAGCATGTTCTGCCGCACTTGTTCGGCAAGCTCGCTGCTCATGTTTTCCACATGGATCATCAAACCTGCTCGCCACTCAGCCAACTGTTCAGCCAAATGGCCAAAAACGCCCCGATCGGCAAGCTCCGCAATCATTTCGTCGACGGTTGCCGCATGGATTCGAAATGGATTGTACTTCATGGACCTACTCCCTTTTTCCGTCTTCGCATGTTGATTAGTAGCATACCATAATTTACATGAGGGTCGCTACAGACTGACGGTAGGCGAGGTGCAGTTCGTTCGTGTATTTCCCGTAGACCGCTGGAACGAAAGTCCCGTCCACCTCCAGCACAGGCACGATTTCCTGCACAGAGTTGGTCGTAAATACTTCATCCGCCGCAAGCAGGTCTTCCAGCCGATACCGTCCTTCTGCTGTCGGGATCGCCAATTGCTCGGCCAAGCGCAAAACATGGCGGCGAGTCACCCCATCGAGAATGCCCGTATCCAGAGAAGGGGTGAACAGATGCCCGTCCCTGACCCAGAAAAGATTGCTGACGATGCCTTCCGCGAGAAAACCGTCGTGCGTCAAAAACAGCCCTTCCGTATCCGTGCGCGCCCCCAGCTCCTGGCGAGCCAATGCGTTGTTGAGGTAGTTGTGCGATTTAAACCGCTGGTGCCCCTCCGCCGTCTGGCGCGGCAATGCCAACGTCTGGAGTCGCTTGGGCTTGGGCGGCACCTCAAGCGCGGCAACCGGCTTGGCAAATACAAACAAAGATGGGCGCTCGTAGCCGCCAGCTACCAAGCCTACCCCTTCCGGCCCCGCCGTGACGCTGAGACGTACATACGCGTCCCTCAGCCCGTTCGCTTCGACGGTTTGCCTGATGGCATCCGCCAGCTCTTCTTTTGACCAGACAAGCTTGATTTGCAACGCCAAAAGCCCGGAACTCAGCCGGGCAAAATGGTCGTCCCACAGAAACAGTTTGCCATCGTATACGCGCAACGTTTCAAACAGACCGATGCCATACAAAAAACCGTGATCCAAAATCGATACACTCGCCTCATGAGCCGGACAAATTGTCCCGTTTGCATAAATGTGCATCTGCGCACTCTCCCGATACTATTGTCGAGAGCATCATACCATATTTTCCGGGGAGAGCGCAGATTCGGAAGCACGCTTGCCATGAACAAAGCGCGAGATTGTGATCGAGATTTCGTACAAAACGATCAATGGAACAATCACCATAATATCGGACAAAAAGTCGGGCGGAGTAATCGTAATCGAAATGATCGCCAGCACCAGGTAGGCAGGCTTGCGCATTTTGGCCAATCGATGCGGATTCAAAATGCCCAGATGGCTCAAAAACAGCACGACGACAGGCAGCTCAAACAAAAGTCCAAACGGCAGGCACAAATTCAACATAAAGCTAAAGTAGTCATTTGCCGTAATCACCAGCTCAAAATTCCCGTTTGACAGCCCCAGCACGAATTGGTACATCATCGGAAACAAGACAAAGTAGGCAAAAAACAGCCCGAACAAGAACAACAGAAACAGCGCCGGGATGTACATCAGCGCCACTTTTCTCTCCCGCTCCTCCAATGCCGGAACGACGAATCGCCACGTCTGATAGGCAGCCACAGGAATTGTGACAGCTACCGCGCCAACCGCAGACAACTTTACATAGATTGACAAAATATCACCCGGGCCGAGGATAGCCAGTTTTTCGCCGGAATGATTCGACAACGCCAGGTAAATGTGATCGACAAACAAAAAACAGATGATCATGCCGATGACCAGTGTCGCAGCCACGATCAGCAGTCTGCGGCGCAGATCACTCAGATGCTCCAAAACAGGCATCTCCTGATTCACAAGCTCTCCTCCTTACGCGCTGCGCTGCAAAAAGGCAGTGCGCCAAATGAACGCACCGCCTTTTCCCACGCCGGAATTAGTTGCTTCGTTTTACCGCTTCTTCTCCGACCGCGCCTTTGTCTTTGCCTTCATCGTCGTCCTTGGTCAAATCTCTGGCAGCCGTTTTAAACTCCGTCAGCGTACGACCAAAAGCGCGACCGATCTCCGGCAGCTTGCTCGGCCCGAAAACGATCAGTGCGATGATCAAAATCAAGATCAGTCCAGGAATCCCGATGCTCGATAGCATGGTGCGCTACACTCCTTGTCCTAGAAACCAGTAATGGCAATCACGCTCGGCAAAGCTGCTGCATTTCCGCCTTTTGGCCAATGGCTGGTTGGCTGGCTGTAGTCCTTGAGGTTTTCGCCCGGATGCTGTACCGACAAAAACAGCGTTGTTTCATCAGGCGTAAACCAAGGCCCTGTCATTTCCGCGCCTACCGGAGCAGAGGCAAACTGTGCAGCCTGTCCTTTGTTGTTGCCCGTAGTCGGAATGAAAAATACCCCGTTGTTCCCAAACGATTTGTAAATCCCGCTGTTCATGGAGGAAGAAGAGATGTCCGTAACGACCCACAGGTTGCCTGCGCTGTCAAACGCCATGTTGTCCGGCGCAGCAAAACCGCTTTGCGGACCGCCTGCGGCAAAAATCTCAAACGTGAACTCGCCGCCTGCATGGTTGTTGTCTTTTTCGAACAAACGCACGATTTGCCCGTAGAAGTTGCCATGCTTGTCGTTGTTCGTCAGGGCGATGAACACGGAACCGTCAATCGGATGGACTTCCAGATCTTCAGGGCGATCCATCGGAGTAGCTCCAACCGCTTTGGAAGCTTCGCGGCAATTGACCAAAACGTCAGCCTGGGAAGCAAACAGCGGCTTGCCTTCCGCATTCACGGCTTTTTTCAAAGCGTCATTGGTGGCCAAATCCAGCGCGACCCATTTGCCTTTGCCAAAGTTGGCGACATAAAGCGTCCCTTCCTCCAGCAGCCGGGAATTGCCTTTCCCCGCCTTCGGATCAAACTTCGCTTTGGAAACGTATTTGTACACGTACTGGTCTTTGGCATCATCGCCCATGTATACGACCAGTTGACCTGATGGCGCCAGCACCATGGCAGTATTCTCGTGGGAGAAGCGGCCGAGCGCTGTATGCTTTTTCGGAGTCGACTTCGGATCAAACGGATCTACTTCAATAACCCAGCCATAATGGTTTGCCTCAGGCAGCTTGCAATCGCCTACGACGTCCATGTAGTTTTCCTCACAGGAAAGAACTGTATTCCACAACGTCACGCCGCCAGAGCAGTTGGCAAACGTCCCGGTTACTTCTTTGGCGATCGAAGCTGCCGGCCCTGTCAGTACGTGTTTGGTCAGCCCGCTGACACGACGGCCGTACTTGGAGTCCGCAACCAGCTTCCACTTGCCTTGTTCCTTTTTGATTTCGATGACAGAGCCGCCCAGCGCGTACAAATACTTTTTGATTTGCTCCGGAGTGCGCTTGTTGTCTTCTGCGTCCGCTTTCAAGTAATCGTATCCGTTCACGTAATATTCCAACTCACCTAAATATTCGTGATTTACCCAAAGCAGTCCATGGTCTGATTTGCCCTCGATGGGCAGAAAACAGGTGAAGTCATTATTGAAGCCAAAAGTGTCGCCAGCCGCGTTGATCTTGTCTCCATAGGAAGCGATCACATCGTACTTGAATCCCTCTGGCAGGACGACGTCGTCTTTCGTTGTCGGATGGATTTCTTTGAACTTCGGGTTGAAATGGTGGTTTTTTGTTTCGAGGCCAAACAGATGATCGGCTGTTTTTCCAGACAAGGTACTGCCTGCTGCCAAGGCAGGGATTCCGGTTGCCATCGATGCCAGTGCTGCTGTACCTGCTCCTAGATAAGTCAAAAACTGTCGACGATTTACATCCATTTCACTCTCTCCTTTTTCGCCATCTTTCGCTTCATTGTACAAGCCGAATGTCGAGAGAGAGTAAACGCTGTATAAAGAGTCTGTAAATGAAAAAACCGCCTGAAATCAGGCGATTTTTGTCGTGTATGCATTCATGATCCTGTCGTATGGCGGGCGTAGGTGGTAAGGAAGTTTTGCAGCAACTGTTTGCCGTGCTCGGTAATAATCGATTCGGGGTGGAACTGCACGCCCTCAATCGGATATTCCCGATGGCGCAATGCCATGATCTCGCCTTCAGCGGTTCGCGCCGTAATTTCCAGCTCACTCGGGATGGACGCTTCCTCCACAATCAAGGAGTGATAACGTGCCGCTATAAAAGGGGAAGGAATGCCCTGAAAAATCGTCTTCCCGTCGTGAATGACCTCAGACGTTTTGCCGTGCATCAACCGTTCGGCGCGAATGACTTTTGCTCCAAACACTTGTCCAATCGACTGGTGTCCCAGGCACACTCCCAAAATCGGGATTTTCCCCGCAAAGTGGCGAATGGCCTCCATGCTGATCCCCGCTTCGTTTGGCGTGCACGGGCCAGGCGAGATCATCAAGTAATCGGGAGCCAGCCGCTCGATTTCTTCCAGCGTGATTTTGTCGTTGCGGTACACTTGCAGCTCTTCGCCAAGCTCACCTACATACTGCACCAGGTTGTACGTAAAGGAATCATAGTTATCGATCATTAAAATCATCTTACTCTCATCTCCTCTCAACTCATCGTTCTCTGCTCGCTAATCTCTAGGGCCTTCCACAACGCTTCTGCCTTTTTCAAAGACTCGGCGTACTCCGCCTCGGGGACAGAGTCGATCACAATGCCTGCTCCTGCCTGCACATGAGCCATTCCATCCTTGACGACCATCGTCCGGATGGCAATATTGACCTCTACATCGCCGTTAAAGCCAAACCAGCCGATTGATCCTGTGTACACGCCACGTATGACCGGCTCCAGCTCCTCGATGATTTCCATCGTCCGAACTTTTGGCGCTCCGGTAATCGTTCCGCCCGGAAAAGTGGCCGCTACCGCATCGAAAGCATCTTTGCCCTGGGCCAGCTCTCCTTTTACATGGGAGACGATATGCATCACGTGCGAGTATTTCTCCACGACCATGAACTCGCTGACCTCCACGCTGCCAAAACGACAGACGCGGCCCAGGTCATTGCGTTCCAAATCGACCAGCATCACGTGCTCTGCGCGCTCCTTTTCGTTGTCGATCAGCTCACGCGCCAATGCCTCATCCTGCTCATCGGTTTGCCCGCGCGGACGCGTCCCTGCGATCGGGCGTGTATGAACTTCCCCGCCCTTGACCTTCACCAACAGCTCAGGGGAAGCGCTGACCAGCTGAAACTCCGGGAAGCTGAGGTAGCCCATGTAAGGAGACGGATTCAGCTTGCGCAGCACCTGATACACATCCGGCGCCGTCACCTGCATTGGTTTGCTTTGCCGCACAGACAGGTTCACCTGGAAAACGTCGCCTTGGGCGATATACTCCTGAACCCGACGGACGGCATCCTCGAACTGATCTTTGGCAAAAGACACCGCTGCTGGCGTCTCATGAACCAGCGGTCTTTTGCGCAATTGCTCCCAGTCTTCGGTATCCGTCTTCGCCACAAGATTTTCCAGTGAATTCAGCCTTTTTGCAAGGCGTTCCTCCGCTTGGCGATAAGTCTCTTCGCTCAACTCTTTTGCAGACAAATGAGTCAGACAGACGATCTCTCGCGTCTGATGATCAAAGACAACAAGGTCTTGCATTATCATAACATACAGGTCTGGCAACTGTAAGTCGTCCGTTGCGATCTCGGGAAGCGTAGGCTCAAAAAAGCGGTTCATATCATAGCTGAGATACCCCACTGCCCCACCGGAAAAATCAGGCATATCTGGAACGACTGGCGTGCGATAGCGGGCAAGCAATTTTCGCAATGCATCAAGCGGTTGGTCCGCTTCCACATTTTCTACCTGACCATCGGGGTAGACAGCGATCGTTTCCCCTCGCTGACTGCGCAAGGTAGCTACAGGCTGATAAGCCAAAAACGTGTACCTTCCCACTCGGCCGCTTTCCAAAAGAACAGCATCCTGCATGGACGGCTGCAAGGCAGTCAGCACCTGCCAAGGATCGATTTCGGAAGACCATTTACCGCGAAGAGCAAGAGGAACAAAAGGATATGTCAATGCGTACGACTGGCACTGGGCAAAGGTAGGGAACATCAATTTCGCTTCACGCTCCGGTTTTTTCACTATTTATCCGTTCATTATATAGTCGTCCCAGGCAAAAAGAAAAGACCACGCAGCCAAAATGGCATACCGTGGCCTCCCGTATTTTTTGCCAATCAATCCTCGAATTGGTACAGAGGAGTAGACAGGTAGCGTTCGCCGTTGGATGGGATGATGGCGATGACTTTTTTGCCTTTGCCCAGCTTGGCAGCTACTTGCAAAGCCGCATGGATCGCTGCCCCCGAAGAAATGCCGCCGAGGATGCCTTCCTTGCGAGCTACTTGGCGAGCTGTTTCAAAAGCTTCCTCGTTCTCTACCTTGATGATTTCGTCGTAAATTTGCGTATCAAGAATTTCCGGAACAAAGCCTGCTCCGATTCCTTGAATTTTGTGCGGTCCTGGCTTGCCGCCGGACAATACTGGGGATGCTGCCGGCTCTACGGCAACGATCCGCACGTCTGGGTAGTGCTCGCGCAAGACTTGACCGACACCTGTGATCGTTCCGCCTGTTCCGATCCCGGAAATAAAAGCATCAACGCCGCCAATTTCCTTTGCCTGCTCCAACAGCTCACGCGCTGTCGTATCGCGGTGCACAGCAGGGTTGGCTTTGTTTTTGAATTGTTGCGGAATAAAGTAGGTGCTGTCTTCTTTTGCAAGCTCTTCCGCTTTGCGAATCGCTCCGCCCATTCCTTCGGCACCTGGAGTGAGCACCAGTTCCGCACCATACGCGCGCAGCAAGTTGCGGCGCTCAATACTCATCGTCTCCGGCATGACCAGAATGGCGCGATAGCCTTTTGCAGCAGCGACCATCGCCAGGCCGATTCCTGTATTTCCGCTCGTCGGTTCAATAATCGTATCCCCTGGCTTCAGGCTGCCATCCGCTTCGGCTGCCTCAATCATCGCAAGCGCGATCCGATCTTTCACGCTGCTTCCCGGGTTGAAAAACTCAAGCTTCAAGTAAACATCTGCGATATCTTCGGTGACAACACGATTCAGCTTCACAAGCGGAGTAAATCCAATCAAATCAGTAATGGAATTAGCCACGCGCATATGTCCTGCCCCCTTATATTAATAAGCCGAGTAAAACGCTAGGATTTATTGTCATAATTATATCAACGGTCGCCCATTTGGTCAATGAGGCATTTGCCCAGAAATCTGAACACCTACGGACTGGCGCATCCGCTCCAAAACCACATCGAGAGATTCCACTTGCGCAAAAGCAATTTCCCGGCGCAATTCCTCTTTTACCTCGGCAAAAGTTCTCTGTGTCGCATCCCGCTTCTGCTCCAGGTGATAGATGATGTATTGATCCCCGGTTTTGACGGCTTGGCTATTGTCTTTTGCCTTCAAGCTTTCTATTTCGTTCCACGCTTCATCAGGCAGCTTCGGGTCGCGAAGGGATACCCACCCCAAATCTCCGCCTGTGGCCGCCGTTTTTTGGTCAATCGAGCGTTCCTTGGCGAGAGTCTGGAAATTGGCCCCCTGCTTTAATTCGGCCTCTACCTGCTCTGCTTCTTTTTGCGATGCAACGGCAATTTGCCACAGTCGCAACTGCATCGGGCGCGTATACCGATCTGCCCGGCTTTCATATACTTTCATCACTTCGTCGTCACTAACCGAGATATCTTTGGTAGCCAATGTTTGCAGCAAAATTTGATAAGTAATCTCCCGCTTCACCGCATCCTGGCTCGTTCCAGCCTGCTTTTGCAACGCTTGCTGAAACTCGCTGTCCGTACGGCTGCCATAGCTGTCGCGAATTTGTTCCAGTTCCTGCTCAACCTGCTTCGGATCGGCGCTGACACCCAAGCGCTTCGCCTCCTGGAAAACGACCTCCCGATTGATGAGATCGTTCAGAACCTGTTCCCCGAACTTCTGCTTGAGCGCCGATACATACTCGGCTTCACTGATTTTCACATCTCCGACGATAGCCGCAGGCTGCAGCTTGCCTGACGACTGGAACCAGGCCCAGGTCACGGCAAGCAACAGCAACACGAGCGCCCCAATGAATGCCCACAACCCTTTTACATTGGTCATGCCATCCTCTCCCTTAGTTGACGCCGCGCGATTGTCCTTACATGTCCTTCATGATGTTCTCTAACGCGGTTCTGTCATAATGATAACGTTCGTTGCAAAAATGACAGTGAACTTCCGCTTCGCCCTGCTCTTCAAGAAGACTCTCCATCTCTTCGCGCCCCATGCTGATCAGAGCCTGAACCACCTTGTCCTCGTTGCACTTGCAGTGGAATGTAATTTCTGTGCGGCTCAGATACTTAGGCTCATCCAATACGCGCGCCAAAATTTCCTCCGGCGACAAGCCCTCGCCAATCATGCGGGAAACTTGCGGAAGCTGTCCCAGGCGTTCTTCGATTTTTGCCACAACCTCTTCAGGTGTGTTCGGCAAAAGCTGAAGAATAAAGCCGCCAGCCGCCAAGACGGAGCGGTCATCCGGGTTTACCAGCACACCTACGCCTACCGCTGACGGCGTTTGCTCGGACACGACAAAATAGTAAGTGAGATCTTCCCCGATTTCACCGGAGACAATCGGCGAGCTGCCTTGATAAGGCTCTTTCAGTCCCAAATCTTTTGTCACGTACACAAAGCCTTCCGTTCCAACGGCACGCGCTACATCCAGCTTGCCTTTTTCATTCAGCTCGAAGTGCACTTGCGGGTTGGTAGCGTAGGCAATCCCTTCGCCATCGGCATTGGCCTCAGCGACGATCTGCCCAATCGGACCTCCCCCTTTTATTTTGACAGAGAGGCTCTCGTTTCCTTTTAACATGGCTCCCATCATGAGAGAGACGGTCAAAGTACGTCCTGTCGCTGCCGTTGCCGTATTCCACATATCGTGGCGACGGCGCACTTCTTCCACAATATCTGTCGTCCGTGCAGCAAATGCACGTACGTGTCCGTCAAATCCGGTTGCTCTTATCAAATAATCGCTCATCTGGCGATCCTCCTTCTTGCATCCAATGTTCAAATGGTCTTTATCAGTTTACCACAAGAAGCCAGACGTACGCGCTTTCCGCTGACTAAACGAACACTTGCAGACGATCCAAAAAGCAAAACCCCCTTCTCGTAGCAGAAGGGGGTGGTAATGACATCAAGTCAGATAGTCTTTCAGAACTTTCGACGCTTTTTGCGTTCGCAATCGGTCTATTGTCGTCGCTTCAATCTGGCGGATTCGTTCGCGGGTCAGGCCAAACATTTTGCCGACTTCCTCCAGCGTGTACACATGGTCATCATACAGACCGTAGCGCATGGAGATAATCTCTTGCGCCCGCGGGCTAAGCCTCTCCAGTGCCGCGTGCATCTGGGAGCGCAAGTCTACCTTTTCAATCCAGTCATCCAGAGAGGACAGACCGTCATCCATGATTTCGGCGTAGCTCAGACACTCGTCCTCATACTCTGCCAGCCATTTTTCGCTGTCCAGTTCGGCATCAATCGACTCCATTTTCATCATCAACGCCTGCTCGATTGCATCGACCTTTTCCAGCGGAATGTCGAGCAGCCCGGCAATTTCGTGTCGATCCGGCGTCCGATTCAACGCGTGAATCAGATGCAAAACTTGCTTTTGATACTGGCGAATTTGCTCATGCATGTGGACAGGAATGCGAATCAACGCACCTTTGTCATTGATTGCGCGGGTGATCGCCTGGGAAATCCACCAGTGCGAGTAATGATAGAGACGTACGCCCCGTCCCACATCAAACTTGTCTATGGCGGTAAACAAACCAATCGTACCTTCCTGAATCAGGTCCAGGAACGGCATGCCTCTTCTCAAATGGCGCAAGGCTGTACTGACAACGTAGCGCAAATAGGCGCGAACAATCGTTTCACGTGCCTCCATGTCGCCATGCTTCTGATAGCGAACTAGGCAAGCCAACTCTTCTTCTTTGTCCAACATGGGTGTTGCAGCGACGCTTTCCAAAAACAGCAAGGCGGACGTGTCAGACCGAAGCGATCTGGGCACCACGATCCCCAGCTGTGTTTCTACTTCCCGCCAACGACTGGGAGTGGAATGGAATGAGGAGGTACTCAAAGTCATATGCAACCCTCACTTCTCTGGAATGGGAGTTCACGATGAAGTTAGGCGAGTTTACGAAGTTGTTTACTGTAACCGTATTTCGACAAAACTTGTTTGATTCCTGCCAGTTTACAGAATATTAACAGTTCTCCCCTTTATGCGTTGTTTGTAAACCTTCCTTAATATAGAGGCGAGCCTGGTCGACAAAAAAGCCATCCCTGAATGCGGGACGGCTGAAGAATCATGTCGAATAGTGTAAAAGGAGTCTGTGCTTTACTGATAAAGATGACAGGCAGCAAAATGGTTGGTGTCCACTTCTTGCCACACAGGCTTTTTCTGGGCGCAAACCTCTGTCGCGACAGGGCAACGCGTACGGAACACACAGCCGCTGGGCGGATTGATCGGACTGGGCACGTCGCCTTCGATAATCTTCCGCTCGCGGTTTTTCTCCAGGTCTGGATCGGGAACAGGAATAGCCGACAGCAACGCCTGCGTATACGGATGCTTGGGAGACTCATACAACTTTTCGCTCGTACTCATTTCTACCATGTTGCCCAGGTACATCACACCGATCCTGTCGCTGATATGTTTAACCATGGCAAGATCGTGGGCGATAAACAAATACGTCAAGTTTTGCTCCCGCTGCAAATTTTTCATCAAATTCACAACCTGTGCCTGAACCGATACATCGAGGGCCGAAATCGGCTCATCTGCGATAACGAACTTCGGATTGACGGCAAGTGCGCGGGCAATTCCGATCCGCTGGCGCTGCCCGCCGCTGAACTCATGCGGAAAACGGTTCGCATGCTCCTTTTGCAGGCCCACCATCTCCAGCAGCTCGACGACCCGCTTCATCCGCTCTTTCCCCTTGTAAAGCCCGTTCAATTGCAGACCTTCTCCGATAATTTCGGCGATATTCATCCGCGGATTCAGCGACGCGTACGGGTCCTGAAAAATCATCTGAATGTTTTTCGTAATCTTGCCTCGATCGGCAGCAGAAGCTTTGTGTACGTTCAGCCCGTCAAACAGCACCTCGCCGGAGGTCGGTTGATACAAGCCGATAATCGTACGGCCAGTCGTTGATTTTCCGCAGCCAGATTCGCCTACCAGTCCAAACGTCTCCCCTTCGTAAATGTCAAAGGAGACGTCGTCAGCCGCCTTCAGTGAGAGCCCTTTGCCAAGCGCAAAGGTTTTTGTCAGGTTTCTTACCTGGACCAGCTTTTTTCTTTCCATCTGGCTACTCCTCCCCGTTATCCTTTTACCAGTATCGTCTGGAGATCGCATGTTCCTTTTTCAGCTTGTAGCTGTCGAGCTTGACGATCTCGATGGCGCTTCGCGAATCCGGTGAATGGATCATTTCCCCGTTGCCGATATAAATGCCGACGTGATGGACTCTGCCTCTTCCTTCTTCATAGGCAAAAAACAGCAGGTCACCCGGGAGCAAATCGGCTTTTTCAATCAATTCCCCGGCTCTGGCCTGATCAGAAGCATCGCGCGGAATTTGAACGCCGACAGAGCGGTGCATATTGTAGGCAAAGCCGGAGCAGTCATATCCATATGACGACATGCCACCCCACAAATAATGCAGATCGAGGAAGCGCTTGCCCGATTCCACAATGGCCTCGCCGCGATTTCCGGTCAGTTCGATCGGTTCGTTTGCCCGCACAATGGCGACATCCGCTTTTGGCAAAAGAGCTTCGCCGTTCGGCACTGCTACTTTCACCCACTCGGAACCGTCTTCTACGAGCGGCAGCTTCGTCAAGAAAGCAAGCTCGATCCCCGGCTCCTGCTCTGTGGAATGCAGACGGGTAAACGCCGCTGTAACCATCGCCAAATTTTGTCCATCCTGCACAGCAAAGGCGGCAGACCACGGACTGAGCTGGCGCGACGGCACCCAACCGGGATAGCCCGTTTCGTTTTTGCTGGTCGTCTGGTCAGGAATCAAAATGTGCGCCCAATCGCCCTGCTCTTCCACTACTTCTACGCGAGTGCCGAACAAAACTTGCGTCTGGATCGCGTTGTTGTCATAAAAGCCGAGCTTTTCCTCAACGGTCAGCGAATCAAGCCAACCGCGCGCATCAACCGGAACAACGAGAGCCGCCTGGTCGATGTCACGGGGAGATTCGGGCTTCGTCCATACAGTTGCGACGGACACGGAGACGATTGCTGGTTTCATTTTCACTCTTCCCCTTCCCACAAACAGATCGAACGAATGCCCAGCCCCGGCGCATCCGGCATCGTCATCACACGGCCATCGTAAGTCACAGCACCATCGATGCCATCATGCAGAAGCATGAGCGGTGCGTCGAAGTCAAAGCGGGTAATATTTTTCTTGCTGGCTGCAAAATGCGCTGCCGCCGAAACAGCCAACCGCGATTCGATCATGCTGCCAACCATGCATGGAATACCGTGTTCTTCGGCCAATTGGTTGATCAATTGCGCTTTGAAAATGCCGCCCGCCTTCATCAGCTTGATGTTAATCATGTCAGCTGCCCGGTTTTGCAAAACTTGCAACGCCTGCGCCGGCGAAAATACACTTTCGTCAGCCATGATCGGCGTATCCACCGAATCCGTAACCCGCTTCAAGCCTTCCAGATCGTGAGCTTTTACAGGCTGTTCAATCAGTTCGATGCCAAGCCCCATGTCCTCCATTTTGCGAATGGATTGAACCGCTTCTTTCACATTCCATCCCTGGTTGGCATCAAGACGAATTTTCACCTGATTGCCCACGGATTTGCGAATCTCCTGGATACGCAAAATATCATCCTCGATGTTGTCCTTGCCTACCTTGATTTTCAAAACGTTAAAGCCTTGGTTCAAATAAGCAGCCGCATCTTCGCCCATCTCTTTTGGCGAATTGACGCTGACGGTATAGTCCGTTTCCAACTGGTCGCGATAGCCTCCGAGAAACTGGTACAGCGGCATTCCCGCCCGTTGGGAAATCAAATCGTACAGCGCAATATCAACTGCTGCCTTCGCGCTTGTATTCCCTACCATCGATTGATGCAAAGTTTGAAATACTCGTTCGTAAGCAAGCAAATTCAGGCCGATCAATTGCGGCTTCATCGTGTTCATGATGGCAGATTCGATGCTTTCGATGCTGTCGCCGGTAATGACGACAGTAGCAGAAGCCTCTCCCCACCCTACCATTCCGTTGTCGCAAGTGATTTTCACCAAGACAGATTCCAGACTGTTCACCGTGCGCAAAGCTGTTTTAAAAGGCTTTTTCAAAGGTACAGAGATTCTCTTCACTTCGATGGCTTGAATAATCATGTTTTCCTCCATCTTTTCTAGCACGCATGCTTGCTTTATCTATTTTTTCGTTGAATCAAACTAAATTATAGCACTATTAAAACATTCGGCAAAAAAGGGGGAGAGTCATTTCATCCGCCTGAAATGACTTCTCCCGGCAAGCATGTTTTACTTCACGACTGCTTTTCGCAAATCGGTATAGCTGAGCGACGAGCTTTGGATTCCGCTGACTTTGTCGCTGGTGAGCAGCGATGTGTTGTAGAAGTACAGCGGCGCTACTGGCGCTTCGTTCAGCAAGATTTTCTCGGCGTCGTGCAGCATTTGCAAACGTTTGGCATCGTCTGGCTCTTTGTACGCGCCTTCAATCAGCTTGTCGTATTCAGGATTGCCCCATCCAGTGCGGTTGCTGCCGTTCTTCGACTGGAAGATGTCCAGGAAGTTGATCGCATCTCCAAAGTCAGGCAACCAGGAGGAACGGGCAATTTGATATTGCAGCTGTTTTTGCATATCGGTCAAAACTTTTCCTTCTACTTTTTGCAGCTTCACATCTACGCCCAGATTTTGCTTCCACATTTCTTGCGCTGCTTGAGCTGTTTTTTCGTTGGCTGTTCCGCTGCGGTAAGTGAGCGTTACTTCTGGCAACTGAGTATAGCCTTTTTCCTTCATTCCTTGCTCCAGCAGCTTTTTCGCTTCAGCGGCATCGAACTTCACCAAGTCTCCGCCCACTTGACGGAAATCGCCCGAACCGTTGGCGTCTGGCAAGCCGAAGGAAACGAATCCGGTTCCCGGTTTTTGCTGGCGCATCAACACGAGGTCTACCAATGTTTGACGATCAATTGCCAGGCTGAACGCTTTGCGAATGTTGACGTTGTCAAACGGCTCTTTTGTCACGTTGAAACGGTAGAACTCTGTGCCTGCGCCATCTTTTACGTATACTTTGCCATCTTTGAACAACTGGTCAGCCATATCCGCCGGAACGGTTGTGGTTCTGTGCAGCTCTTCATTCGTGAACATTTGGTACTCGGTATTTTCATCATCGATCATTTTCCAGACAGCGCCCGGCAACGTTACGTTTGCCGCATCCCAGTAGTTCTCGCTTCTCATCATTTTCAATTCGCTGTCATGCTTCCACTCGGTCAGCTTGAACGGCCCGTTGCCCACAAAAGTGCTCGCTTCGGCAGCCCATTTTGGATCTTTTTCCACCGTCGCCTTGTGAACCGGGAAGAACGCCGGGTTAGAAGCGAGAAGCAATGTCCAGGAAGCTGGCTGTGCCAAAACAACTTCCAGTGTCTTGTCATCCAACGCTTTTACTTTCACACCGTCTACAGGACCTTTTCCGCTGTTGTACGCTTCGGCCCCTTCGATAATGAAAGCGAGGAAGGCAGCTGGAGATGCCAGCGCCGGGTCGAGCATGCGTTTCCAGGCGTATTCAAAGTCTTGCGCTTTTACTGGCTCGCCGTTGCTCCATTTGTTATCGCGCAAGGTGAACGTATATGTCTTGCCATCCTCGGAAACTTTCCACTCGGAAGCTGCCGCAGGCTGAGGCTTCTGGTTCTCATCCAGTCGCGTCAAACCTTCCATCAAGTTGTTCAAAATGTTGTAGGATGGCTCGTCAAAGCCGACTGGCGGGTCGAGCGAGGTAGGCTCCTTGATGTTGTTCAAAAGCAAAAGCTTGGCTGCCTGATCTCCCGGTGCAGGAGTCTGCTGGTTGTTGGTCGCCGGTGGTGCCGATTCATTGTTCGCTGGCGCTTGACCCGAACTACACCCGGTTACGAACATGGAAACAGCAAGCGAAGCGGAAAGCAAAATAGTCGATAGTTTTTTCACTGTTTCTTCCCCCTTATGATTTTTTTATATGTCGTAAAAGGATAGCGCCGATAGACGACACCCTCTTTTACACCAGATAACCAACTCTTTTGCCCATGCGCCCATGCCTGTAGCCTTGCCCGCTAGGTTCCTGTAGGAGCCTGCATGGCGGCCAGCATTTTTTTCGCTCGCGGATCTTGCAGCCAACAGGATACCGAGTGCTTGCCGTGGACATTCGACTCGGCTGGCTGATAATTCCGGCAAACTTCCAGCGCATAGTCGCAACGAGCAGCAAACGCACAACCGAGCGGCGGCGCAAACAAATCGGGCGGCGTTCCTGGAATTGGGCTGAGCGGTATGGAGCGATCCGCGTCCAGCCGCGGCATGGAAGCAAGCAGTCCTTTTGTGTACGGATGCTGTGGATTGTAGAAAATATCTTGCACAGGTCCAGACTCGACCACTTTTCCCGCGTACATGACGTTGACCCGATCCGCGATTTTGGCGACTACGCCCAGATCATGCGTAATGATTATGATAGATACCCCTGTTTTTTGCTGAATGCTTTTGAACAGGTCAATGATTTGCGCCTGGATGGTCACGTCGAGCGCGGTCGTAGGCTCATCCGCAATGAGAATAGAAGGTCTACAGACAAGCGCTATGGCAATCATGATCCGCTGGCGCATCCCGCCGCTGAATTGATGCAGGTACTGCTTCAGACGGCTTTCCGGGTTGGCGATCCCCACCAGCGTCAAAATCTCGACAGCTTGCCGCCGCGCTTCGCTCTTGCCGACTTTTTGATGGCGAATGATTCCTTCCATGATCTGCTCGCCGATGGAAATGGTCGGGTTGAGCGAGGTCATCGCATCCTGAAAGATCATGGAGATTTCTTTTCCGCGTATCTCGCGCATTTCTTTTTCCGGCAGCTTTGCCAAATCTTTGCCTTTGAACATGACGCTGCCACCAGCAATTTTTCCGATATGCTCCGGAATCAGCCGCATGATGCTCTTGGCCGTAACGCTTTTGCCACAGCCAGACTCTCCGACGATGGCAAGCGTCTCCCCTTTGTTCATGGAAAAGCTCACATCACGAACCGCATTCACTTCCCCGCCGTGCGTCTTGAACGTGACACGCAGACCGCTTACCTCCAGCAATTTTTCCGTTTTGTCCATGCCGTCTACCTCCTTGCCTTAGGATCGAACGCATCGCGCAATCCATCACCGAGCACGTTGAACGCAAGCATCGTCAATGAAATGAAGAAAGCCGGGAAAAAGAGCCTCCACCAATGCCCTGACAAAATCGTCGAGAGTCCGTCATTGGCCATCACGCCCCAACTCGCCATCGGAGCCTGCACGCCCAAGCCGAGAAAGCTGAGGAACGCTTCCCCAAAGATCGCGGATGGAACAGACAAAGTGACATAGACAATAATGATGCCTATTGTATTCGGCAAAAGGTGTTTGCGAATGATGTAAAAAGGCTTCGCTCCCATCGTTTTTGCCGCCAGCACGTACTCCGAGTTTTTCATCTGAAGCACCTGACCGCGCACGGTACGGGCCATCCCAATCCAGCCAGTCGCGCTCAAAGCGATGATAATCGTGCCAAGCCCAGGTCCCATAACGACCATCAGCAAAATAACGACCAACAAATAGGGCAATCCATACAGGATATCGACGAAGCGCATCATGATGTTATCGACCCGGCCTCCCATATACCCAGCGATACCGCCATACAAGACACCGATAAAAAAGTCGATCAGTGCTGCCATGAAACCAACGAACAAGGAAATGCGCGCCCCGTACCATACGCGGGTGAACACATCGCGCCCGAAATCGTCCGTACCAAACCAGTACGTCCCAGACGGCGCTTTATTTTTCATGATTATTGATTGCTTGGAGTATTCATGTCCTGAAATCATCGGACCGATCGTTGCCATAACCCCGAGAACAATAATGATGACGAGTCCCATCAACGCAAGCTTGTTCCCTTTCAGTCTCTGCCAGGCTCCCTGCCAAAATGTCAGTTGAGGTCGCACAATCGCTTCCGAATTGAGGTTGTCTTTGCGCATTGGAATAAACAAGTCGTCAGAAACGATCATCCTTCGCTCTCCTTTCGATGCAGCTTGATTCGCGGATCAATAATGCCGTACAAAACATCGACGACGAACATCAAGAAAATCAAGAGGGCGCTGTAGAACACAGTAGTTCCCATGATCACGGAATAGTCGCGGTTGATGATGCCCGCCACGAAATACTTGCCCATGCCGGGAATGGCAAAGATTTTTTCAATGACAAAGCTCCCCGTCAAAACATTGGCGATCAGCGCCCCCAGCAAGGTGACGACAGGCAAAATGGCGTTGCGCAATGCATGCTTGATCACGATTGTCGCAGGCTTTAATCCTTTTGCTTTGGCCGTCTCGATATACTCCTGCGTCAATACCTCCAGCATGTTCGTACGCGTCAGGCGGGCAATAATCGCAATCGGGCCAAACGCCAGCGCCAGTGCCGGCATAACTACGTGCTGCCAGCTGCCCCAGGTCGCTGTCGGGAGAAGCTTCCACTCCACCGCCAAATACTTGATCAGCAAAGGCGCAACTACGAAGCTCGGTATGGATATCCCGAGAACCGCAATGATCATCGCTGCGTAATCGATCAAACGGTTGTGGCGCAATGCGGCAATCACGCCCAGCCCTACTCCTGAAATAATCGCAAAGAGAACAGCAATCAGTCCGAGTTGAAACGAAACCGGAAAACCGCGAGCAATCATTTTGTTGACGGTATCCGCACTGTTCGCAGTAGATGGCCCCAAATCAAATTGCACCAGCTTTTGCAAATACAGACCGTATTGGACAAAGAGCGGCTTATCCAGGTTGTAGTAAGCGTTGAGATTTTGCGCCACGGTCTCGTTCAGCGCTTTTCCCTCTTTTTCAAAAGGAGATCCGGGCACAGCATGCATCAGAAAAAAAGTAACGGTAATAATGAGCCACAACGTAACGATCATGGAGATGAATCTGCGGAAGACAAAAGATAGCAAGGAATCTCCTCCTTTAATCAAAATCCGGCAAAAAGGTTGATGGGCAAAAAGCTGTCGTTCGCATCCCGGTTGGAAAATGTCTTTCCTTTCCGTATAAGCAAAAAACCCAGCAAATGCGCGATTATCATGGCATTTGCTGGGTTTTACTTACGTGTATGCCGTGCATACGAATAAATAAAGCAGCTTGTGTGTATTCAATTCACTTGGTGACTTCTGCTTTACTTCTCGTGGAAACAGCCTGTTTGTACTTCTTCTGTGCATCCTTGAAGGCAGCAATCAATGTCTTTTGCGAAGATCCAAAATATCGATAGCGAATTTCTTCCCCAATCGCCTCCGACGCAAAGATGGAATGACCGATAAAAATGGATCGGGCAAAATCAGACGTCAGCTGCACCGTAGACGAACAAGCCGCATCTACGATTTTGTCGTTGGTAGTGTCAACGACAAGCCCAATAAAGAAGGCGCTGAACTGCTGCGTAATCGGATTGTTGGACGAAGATTGCGCGTCACCTACGATATAAATGGTATCCTTATCAAACAAGTGGAAAACCCCGCTTTTACTATGCTTAACGGGCCGGCCATGCGGGACGTTTGGAGTGCTACCTCCTTACAATCGCAAGCTGGCTAAGCACTTTCTTACATAGTACCAGACAAATTCGCAATTTGTAAATAAGTCTGACTAATCTTTCGTTTGTTTGGTGGATATGTTCGTATAATGCACGCAGACTGAAAAGATGGGGTTATTTTTCAGGTTTAATAAAACTTTAATTTTGCTAAAACTTCACTTCTTCCACAGAAACGACGGGAAAAGCATGACCTGGAAGCATTGGCAAGAATGGCTTTTCATCCACATAAGCCACCATGATATGCGACGGTCCAATCATCGTTTTCGGAGCCATTTGCAAACGATCTCCGCGTTCGGTCACGACCGTGATCAGCAGTTGCCCGCCACCCTGCCGGACAGCCCCGGGAGTTGCACTCACTGGCACGAGGCTTTCTCCGTTGTATTGCAGCAACAGATGCAAGTCCTGCCGCCAGTTACGAAAATCAACGTAATGACGCACAAAATGAATCGGAGCGTTCGTCACGCTTTGCTCCCCTGGAACATATGTTTTTTGCTGCCGCGCATAACCGCCATTTTCGCTCATCCTGCGATCAAACCGCTGCATTGCCTCTTCTGCTACGAGATCGATTACACCCTCTGTCTTGAGTACCGGGTCAACGGCAAACGTTGCGTGGTGATTCGCCAACTCCAAAAGCATTTTGATCTCTGTTTTTTTCTGCATGGCCAAATCCGCATCGACAACATACGTACCCATCAGCAAAAAAAGCAGGATTGCTGATATAGATAAAAGATTGATGCCCGTACAATTATCCTCCTACGTTGTTATTTTCTTTTTTCATTAACTTCTTTAGCTTTTTTTGTGTGGATGATTATCACTTGGACTACGTGCCCTAGCCCGTTACAAATCGTAGTCCATGACGTTAATCGTCCCTTGACGCGTGACCTGTAAAGTATCGGCAGGCCCGGGAATCCATGACGTAAAACCAGGATATGGAATGGTCAAGACCAGAGAAAACTCGTCTGCATGGCTCCATAAGACAGGATCGGCCGAATGAGTGCGCGTGACACGAACAGACATCTCCTGTTCCGACAAGGAGAACCGCTTTTCCACAAGCTCCCGTGATATAATCGATCGCACTTCTTCCTGAAGCGCTCCTTCATTGCTTCCTCCATGATTGCTAATGTACTTCACCGCCGCAGCACTGACTTCCATCAATTCATTTTCCGTCTGCACGACAACATGAGTCTGCAACAACCCAATCGTCACCAGCAACAGCAGCATGATATTGAGAATAACCGCAACAAACTGTCCCATCAGGTCGCACCAAACCTCGTCACTTGCACAAGCAAGTCACCGAAAAACTGTTGGCAAGCAGACATGATATTGCCTGGCCCTGTAAAAAGCACTCCAACCGTCAAAGGCAAGACGAGAACAAGCAACACCAACATACTGATCATTTTGTTCATGCGACTACCACCCCGGGTCAAAATATTCGGAGAGACGGCTTCCTGTAAACGAAAAAGCTGTATCTCCTTCTACAAATGCATTCAACCACTTTGCCACGTTTGACGGAGTAACTTTCATAGCGAGTGTGACAGACTCTTTTCTCTCTTTGCGTGCCCGCTCTCCTTCCCCTCGCGGCCAACTGCCCGCAAACACATCGGTAGAAACGTCCCAGCCAAGTCCGGCCATTTTATTGGTATAATAGTCGGCCAACGCTTGATTGAGGTAGCCGATATCCTGCATATCGTCAAGCACATCTGCATAAATACTGCGCGCAATGGCTCTCTCCATTGCGTACAAATGATACGCTCCCACGCCGGAAATCACGAAAAGCAGCGTTATCATACATACGAGAAATACTTTAGTTTTGACCATCTCTTCCGAGGCGACCGTTTTCTTTTAATGAAAGATAAACGTCGTAGCTCGATACACCCTTTCCTGTTGTGTCTCATGTAGCTGCTCTTCTGGATGCAGATTCCAGATGAACGCGCACAGACTCCCTACCATGACAATAATGACGAGAAAGACATGATGATGCAGCATCAGTTGGACGTATATGCCGTGCCGTTTTGCATCTTGAAGTTGATGTTTTCATTTCGCGTGTCGTAATTAAGCGAGGTAATGGAACGGTTGATGCTTTCGGCAGAATCATTGGCAGCGGGCGACAATTCGTTTCCGTAAGAGCTGACGCCAATCCCCAAAACCATCACGCATGCAAGAAAGATAAAAAACATTTTTGACATAATTGCACTCTCCTTTTCTCTTCTAGAAATGAAATGATCAAGGTATCGCTTTATCGATCCACTGGACAGCTCGATCGCGCAATCCGCCGTCTTGAACGACCGCTGAATTAATCTGCGAGAGGCTCGACACAATGATTCCCAAAGTGAATACGATGCACATGATAATGGACAGCAGCTTGGTCAAACATTTAGCCTCCCTCTAGAGCAAATACTTGCTTAAAATTTCCGTAAGCAGCTTGTACCAGGGAAACATCGCGACTAACAGCCCCATGTAAAAAGCCGGATAGACGATAACACTGTAGCCGATACCGAGCGATTTGATTTTTTTGCGATGGCGAAACATTCTGCGCTGATCAACAGCCCACTCCATTCGCTGCATCGTCACACTGACTTGTCCGGCGCTTAGTTGCTCAATAGTGCGCATGCTTGAGACGAGTATAATTCCATCGTCGACCCCTAATCGGCGTTTGAAGTTTTCCAGCGCTTCATCAGGGTCTTTATTCCACTCGGACAATGTCGGTATATACTCTTTCAACTTCCGGGTAGGTCTTGCGGCTTTCACCATGGCATTGTAGATAGGCACCTGATTCTCCAGCAACGTCACATAACGGTTGATGAATCGTGCAATATCGGTACTCAGCATATCCTCGCGATTCCCCGCCCACATTTTCAACGCCAGATATGGGAACAAGTAGCCACAACCTGAAGCAATACAAATCGATAAAAAGGGGAATGACTCTACGCGGCAGACAATGACCCATACAAGCACCATCATGCAGACAGCGCTCCCGCATACTAATTGTGCAAACAACCACTCTGCTTTTCCCCAGCCAAATGGCCTGCCCGCGCGATTCAACAGTTGCTCCCAGTCATCGTCTTCCTTGGACGCTACCGTACTCTCCCACCTTCGCCACCACTTTGCAGAGATGAATAGCGCTGGTTTTGTGCCTTGCACCAAATACTTTCCAACGAAAAACGCTGCAAGGAACATAAAAATGGAGCCTGACCCCAACCATGTGTACATGACAAGCAGCTGCATTATCGGTATCGCCTCCCCCATATGAATGCTAGCAGGATCGAGAACGACCAAACTGTTACCGCAAGCGCTAAAATAGATTGTCCATCAAGCGTGTAAAAATAGAGCCTGTACGAATCTTTCAGCAAGCTTTGGTTGTATGGAATCAGGCAGATACAAATGGCAATAACGATGATCAAACTAATCCATATGGAGTAAATTTCACTGTCCCGCTCGTGCTTCTCGTCCTGTTGAACGAACATTTCATTCGTCAATCGATTGAGCGGAATTTGTATATCCTCTGTCTCTCCTTCTAATCCACTGGATATATACATAGCAAAATCAAATGCCCACGGATGACTCAGTCTTTGTGCAAAACGTTCTATCGCCAAGATGGGATCGCCCCCATCTGCGAGATTGTTATTCAGCAGGAGTAACTCCGGCAACAGTTCTTTGGGGCATTCTTCGATCATCTCCCGGAATGTCAGAACAATATTTTTACGGCTGTTGTAATAGCGGGCAAAAAGCTCGACAAATCGGCAAAAGGATTTTATTTTCTTATTGATTCGCACTGTATAGCGAGCGTACAGCAACAGCGTAGGCATCAACAGAAACAAGAGAAACAAAGATAAAGAGACAATCAGATTGCCCAACAAAATACCCGACATAAAGCCTGCAACACTGCCAATCAAGGAAAGTACAAGATGAGCCTCTGGCGTTCCCCCACCGATTTGACACCAGCGGTCATACCGCTCATACAACAACCGCCTGGTTGCGTGTTGCATAAATTTTTCTCTCCAGACTGCAACCGTACGCGGGAATAAAACCCGGGGAGTAGTCCAAGTGTGATAAAAATAGTTGCCCATAAACATAAATCCAACAAACAGGCAGACGACCATCGGCACAAGCAGCAAATATGTCATAGCATCCTGCCCATATCTGTCAGACGTAGTTCCTTCAATACTCCCAAATCCGCTTTTCCTACGCAGCACATGTACTCGACCAAATGAGGGTTCAGTTGTCTTCCTGTCCATTCGTAGACACCCGTATGTACATTGCGGCTGACCAAAGGGATTGATTCTACACGATTGAAAGTGTCGTTCCAATCAGTGGCGTGAATAGCATCAATGAAGCGATGACCGTTATTCCGGTAGGTAAGTGAATTTACAAAATTAACGGCTCTGCTAATCCGCTCTTGCGTCAACTCGATACTGCGACCACCGTATTGATACACTAGGTCAGTCAAGTCATGCAAAGCTTTATGAGGAAAACGTTCATGCATCGCTGCAATCGTCGCATCTGTGCCCCTAATTCCCGCATTAACAAAGTGGTAGGCTTCTATCGGCTCTCGTATTTCTCCAATTAAAATCGTGTTGGCTGTGGACCGATACATGTCTTTAAAGCAGCTACCCAAATCAATGCCGATCTCCTCGACGTTTTGCAGTTCAATTACTTCTCCTGGCCATATATCAGCGAACCGCATCTCATGCTCACTTTCGAAAATAGTGATGTACTCTGTAGACGGATCTTTCAGCTTCAACATGCACATCATCAAGGTCGTTTTTCCAGCAGCCATCGGACCAATAACGAGAACGTTTGCCCTCCCCCGTACTTGCTGTTCGAGCAGCCATTGCACAGGTTCATCAAAGGTGGGTTGAGACTGCAAGCGTAGCTGCTCAAGTGAGAAGGAAGGAGTTGTAAAGCGTCTTACAAGAATGGTAGGCACTCTGGAGTAAGGAAAAGTAAACATGGTCAGGCGTGCTTGCAAAGCTTGGAGATACCCGCTTAAACGAGGTTTTTTCTCGTTAAATGACAGCCCTGCGGCATTCGTCAATTTTTGTTGGAGCATCTCAACTTCTTTCCAGGTAGGTGTGTAGGAAAGGAATTTTTTGACCCCTTGCTCCAGATATGCGACTTTTCGATTGGCAGATATTCGCACCTCTTCTACCCACGGCGACAGATGCAGAACGGCATCCAAGATTCCCCAGCCGTAAGTTGCAAATACAAGACCTTCGTATCCATTGACATGCGGCACAATTTCTTCAACAATCGGCCGTTTGACTACTTCTTCAAAATAATGCTGCAATCGTAAAATAATATGGTTATGGCTATCACGATCTCCTTGTTCGGCCAGAGAAAGAATATGTTGCATTTCCAGCTTCTCTTCACGAGTTTTGCCAAAATGATTTAAGTAATCCCGGGCTGCTTGCTTAATATCCTCTATGCTGTGCAGACTCTGCGTCCCCCTGTTTAATTCGATCGCGCTCATCAGTTGTACACCGCACTTTTTTCAATGTGGTCAGCCTTTGCCAGTTCTTTGAGGCTGCTTACGTACGATTTCGGAGGAAACAGCTCTTCAATGAGCACGCTGCGGCTCCGCTGGGATTGCATCAGCCTGCTTGAAGATATGTGAGGAACTACGCCGTAGACCGGGATATCCTCCCCGATTCGAAATGGCTGACCAGGCTCTTGATGACTCAACAACACCTCGCAATGCACTCCTTTTTCTCTCCATTGTTTCAGCCACTCTTTTGCGTTCTCAATACTGAAAGGGTCTGCGCGTACAAATAACAGATTCCGATCAGCCGTATAAAGCAGCCGCTGCATGGCTTCCGACTCTGGAAAGCAATAGCCCCAATCGACATAAACGTAGTCGAATTGCACACGAAACGCCGCAATCATGTTGCTTACCTCAGCACTCCTCCATCTGCTGGCGGCATGAGCGTAGTACAAGTTGGGCAAATGAACGCTTTGCTTGCAAGCCGTGCGCCAGTTGCGCCTTTTCGCTGTTTGCAGATCCATCAAGTCTGGTCGAAACAAAGACAGCTGATGCTGTTGAAGCTTGAAAAAGCGGGTTAAGTCCGGCTTCTCGGTATTCATGTCCAGAACAGCAATGCTTTTCGTCGGGTTTTGTCTGGCTAGCAAAATCGGATAATTGATGCAAAACGTAGTGATCCCAGAAGCCCCAAAACTCATTAAAGCGAATACTTGCCCTGACCTTGCCTGATCCTCATTTTTCTGCCTTTCATTCATAAAACCTAAAATCATGCTGATATTATCCCGAATCTCTTCCTGTGAAAGCTGAGCAGAAAGGAGATACACCCTTTCAAGTCCAAGCTCCTCCGAGACTTTAGCAATGATTGCTTCATCCCGGTACAACGGAACGATGATTAGCGGGGAATCGGCAGGAAGCATGGTTCTCACGGATAGAAGCCATTCCCAGGATGGACTCGTAAACATTTCGGAAAAAACCACTGTTGCATCTGGCTGATAAAGACGAGCGAGGCGAGGAAATTCCTCTGCTGATTCAGCCACCAATAACTCACTTGATGTTGGCATGTACGTTTTGGCTAACGACTTCATTGGATAACAAACCAATATTTTCATGATGCTTGCTCCTTTGAAACCATAATATGTCCAACCTGAAGCATGCCGTATGTCATTGCTTCATTCAGAATCACGTACTCTTGATCCGTCAAATTAAATCCTAGAAAGGCAGGCAGTGATGTAGGCTGTACGCGATAGTCGTAGTATCTTTTTTCATTGGCAGGCTGAGTCTTTTTCCCCGCTCCATGAAATACGGCGTCCATCTGATCCGGAGAGGGAAGCAAGTTTGGCTTCAAAGTATAGATTTCGGAACCATTGCTATCCCTCACGCTGGCTAATTGGCTTTCGAAAAGGAGGTCTGCAGTATCATTGGTCTTTTTGAATTGGGCCGGTTCAGGGTAATCCTGTAATTCGGCGAAATTCTTGTATTTGACCCAGATTTTCACACGGTCCCCCTTACGCAGTTCTGTAAGAGGTTGGATAGAAAGCAACGGAAACTCATAACGGGCTTCACCTTTCCCGGGCAAAAGCTGTGAATCAGTCAATTTGTTCGTTAGCAATTGTTCACCTTGATAAATGGTTTGCGTGCTCTTTTTCCCAATCACATCACTCAACGCACGCGCAGATTCAGGTAAAATTTCATCGACTTCTTCTTGTACGAGCACCACATCATTCTCCGTAATCGGCTCAAAAGGGGAAATTTCTTTTCCCGCAGCTACTTTAACAACTGGCGCAAACAGTTTTTCTGTCGCCAGCGCGTCAATATACTGTGTCGCTGCATAAAATGACGAGCCTGCCAGGAGTAATGAAATCAGGCATATCACAATCATGGTTTGCTTTTTCATAGCATCCTTCCTTTATGAACATGCATCAGGGATTGAAACTCACTTTCCTCCTCCGGGAAAAGCTCTAGTAAAAAATTGGCTTTTACATGTGCCGCAGCGGCCTTTTCCTGATCAATGAGCGGAACTTGATAGTCTACTTGCGAAGAACTTGTACCCCAGAGGGACAGAGTACCCTCTACTTTTTTCAACACAGTGGTAAGGGCGAGTTGAGCGTTCCATTTGTTGGCGATGATTTTCACTTTGTTTTTTCCAGATAGCCACCAGCCGGGAGCTGATTCGATCAGAAATAACCGAGTGAGACGAGCAATATCCGCGTCTAAAACAACCCAAATTTCATCGGCCAGCTCAAAAATCTGTTTTGCCTCGTTTTTATTCCAATTAGAAGATACATCTATGAAAACAATCGAGCTTTCTTTGTTCAGTCGGAGTATCCAACTGGCTATATCGATTTGAGAAGATTCTGGATGAACATGAGAAGGAATTTCGATCTGGATGCGAAGTTGATTATTTTGCATAAGGATCAATGATGTCGGAGATAAATTCTTGAATGATCGAACCCTGCGTTCGTAATCAAGAGCGAAGTAAAAGTAAGAAGTATGGTTGGGCAGTTCGCAGAGTGTAACGGGTATTCCTTTTGCGGCCCAGGCGTAAGCGACGTTGCCAGCGATAAAACTGGCGCCTGCCTGCGGATATAAACTTGTTACCGCAATACATTTCCGAGTGACCGTCTCTAATGGTTCTGGTACATCGGGTAAAGTCAGTTTTTCTTTGAGCAGCCTCCATTGCCGTTCTTCCTCAGTCGTATTCGTAAAATCCTGCTGTTCCAAATCACGGAACTTGGAGACGAAACGGCTCACTTGGTGAAACATGACTATCCCACCTGGGAATCGTTTGATTTATTTTTTCCCCTGATGTATTTCTCGAATTTCTCTACCATTTCCCTGACAGTGAGTGACTTGCGATGGTAGTAGTAAATTTTTCGCAAACGCTCACGTTCTTGCTGAGTCATTTCCGGCTTAACTTTGGCAGCCAGCTCGATAAGCAGTGCCAATTCTACGTTATTGGGCCTGCCTCTGCGTGGAGGATTGGCAAACAACTCCTGCTGTTTTTTGTCAAAGGCATTCGGATATTCTAGCAGCCACATATCTACCAATGTCTCGATGTCTTCTTGAGTTCGAACCCCAAGCTTCATCAAGTATTTAAAGTAGTGAGACAATGAGCGCTCCTTCAGCAACCCGCTCCTCCATCTGACGACAAATCCGCTTGGCATGGTCAAAAGCTTGGTTACGTCCCGAATGAGTGCTGTCCGATTTTGTGATTGATACTGAACCACCGCTTCTTTTACCAAGGTGAACAAAATGTCGTGATAGTTAGCGTTGCTATAACCGCTACCGTATTCGACGATATACCATTCCTCTACCGCCTTATCAAAGTCTCTGCGGCAGTTGGTCAATTGCAGTTGATTCAAATGCTCATAAAACTCTTCGAGATCGTAGTGAACCGTAAACTCTTCCTGATAGTCCCCAAAGACATACTTAATAAAAGCTTCTTTCAGTTCTTCCAATGACACCAAACTCAGTCCGTTTGTCTCCTGATAGCAGCGGTTGACCAATTCGATTGCACTCTTTGCCATCACGTTAAATTACCCCCTATTTTTTTACAAATTATTATAATAATAGACATTTTGTAATATCTCTCGTCACTCGTCAAATCTTTTTTGTCACATTTTGTAACAGTATTGTGAATATTTGGATCGCCCTGCACGCAACCGTGCAAGGCGATATCCCGCACTATTCTGCGTTCAGATAAAGCTCTTCACCTGTAGCGAAAAGAAGTGCGATTCTACCTCCTCGCTCCATGACGGCCGGAGCATTCTCCATCACAATCAGCCCGTCATTGAGTACAACTCTGTCCCCAAATCGATGTACCGTCTCGATTCGGAAACTTCCCAGCGAGAGTCTTTCCAGTGAAAGATGCCTGCCGGGCTTGTGCTTCTGATAGCGTACCTGTCGCCCCAGAAGCTGCTCTACGGATGCAGAGCACTTGTGGTGAGCCTCTACTGTTGCCATGCGCAACGCCTCCTTCTCTCACCTGTAGAGTACGGCCGTTTCATGTGCTTATAAGCCAATGAAACTATCTCTACGGTAAAAAAAGACAGAGGGCGTTTGCAAATATTTTTACTCTTCTTCCCAGTAGGAGGGATGACTTAGCTCGGGATACATCTCTGTCACCATATCAAACGGAGAAAAGTACAAGGTATCGACGAGAATTTTTAATTTGTATTGCTTCAAGAGCGAATAAGCCCGCTCTGTCTTGCTAAACAACCTGGGGAGTTCACGCAAATCTGAAAGCTGCAACAGATGCTGGCACATGTAATCGACGCATATCTTGGCCCGCTCCTCGCCTTTCACGCTTTGAAAATACGCCGGGGGAAAATGACGCCGGATACCTGACAGCACCTCCTGATAGACCCAAAGCGCACGTTGCTTTTCGGTTAGCCGCGGCAAGTAAGGATAGGCAAATTCCACGAAGTAATACACATCCTCCGCTTTGGCTTCGATCGGCGGCTCAATATACTCTCGTATCAAATGCAGCTTCAATTGTTTGATATCTTCCAGGCTCAACTCACGTCTAGCTTGTTCTGGCGTCCATTTCTTCACATTTTCTATGGCGTAACGGACGATTAACTGGACCTTCTGCTTGCGGTACTGCGCATCTTCAAATTCATACGGGGAAAAACGTTTCTGCTCTCCGTTAAGAATGCGTTTGTACCGATCGACGATTTTTGACGGCACTGTCCCCTCACTCCAATCCCCATTTTTGGAATATACTCCTAAATTACCACGGGTGATTGGGACAAAAATAACAGGTACGTCGCATGCAATGCGCCTTTAGTCATACACTCCCGACTGCGACACTCGTTCTATTTTTACATCGAGCTGCTCCCAAAACGCAGGAATCCTCTTGCCTACCTCCATTTTCAGGTGGTAAATGCCTTGGCGGTACATGTGGGAGCGCTCTCCCTTTTGATGAACGACTGAAATCTCTTCTGCTCTGCTTGCCAATGCTGATTGGTTCATTCTCCATAAAATAGCTGCCTCTTCACGCGCGCCCCTTATTACCCTGGCATTTTCCTGTTCGGCTTCCTCTGTGGTTGCATATAATCTTTTTTCTGGTGCGCCGTCAGAATTGGCGTACTCCCACATCCCTGCTGCTCGTGCTCCTTTTGTTATCAGATCAGCAGTATGTTGAACTTTCATTTCCAGATAGTCAGCCTGCTCCGAAAGCAACAGCAGAGCCAACAAACCGCCCAAGCAAAAAAGAAAAAAGAGCATCGTGATCATTGTCGCTCCGTTCTCTTCTCTTGTGATTGTCACAATGCGCCGCCACAAGCCGTTCATTTTTTGTCCTCCGCGTTTTCTATCATCATGTGATAGCTTTCGGACAACTCATACAAAGCTCCGGTAGCAAGCAGACGAAAAGTAATTTTCGCCTCTGATTTGAAATGGTTCCCTTTTTTCCAGCCGCCTTCATCCAGTTCAAGCACAACCTCTTTGTCCGCAACCTCCATCCCTTGATCAAGCTCGGCTGCTCCCCGTTCTCTGGCGTGGTATTTGGCCAAGCCGAAATTCGGTTGCACGGCTGCGATTCTTCCTGCTTCGTACGCGGCTGCCAAAGCCTTTTGCCGATTGTACAAAATCGTGAATTGATCGAAAGAAAAAACGATCAATAACCAAACCAAAGGGAAGATCAAGACAAACTCAATCAACTGACTGCCTTGTTCGTCGCACAACCATTGTTTGCACTTGTTTCTCATCAGCTTTCTCCCAGCATACGCATGGCTTGGCGGAGCAAAAATGCGCACAACAAAAACACTGCATACGGGAACGAAAATCCTGAACTCCCCACTTCAGGAAGCCAGAGCTGCCGATGCGCCTTCCATCCCGCTGCCATCACATGGAGGTTCCTTGCAAGACGGGACCAACTGCGCGGGAAAAATAAAACACTCAACAGACATATACCCATCGATTGCAGAAAAAGCGTGTACACATCCATCCAGCTTGTCCATGCACCCACAGCCATCAACAGCTTTTGATCGCCCATCCCCATGCCTTTTGCAGCAACAGGGAAAACCGTCAACACGAATGCTCCCAGTACGCCCATCGTTGCTGTCCATAGCGAGCCGATGTGCCACTGGTAGCATAGCCCCAGCACAACTGCCGATAACGTGACTGCATTAGGAATCCTTCGATACTTCCAGTCATACCAAGCCGACGTAACCAGCAAACCTGTTAAAATCACATGGATCATTTGCTGATCTTTTCTTGCAGTTCCTTCAGTTTGGCGTCCTCCGCTTCCCCCAATGAAGCCAGCGTCGGGATGATCAAGATGAGAATTACCGCCACGATGATGACCATTTCCACAATCGTTACACCGTCTTCCTCGCGCCAAAAGCGCCGCAAATAGTCAGAGACAAATGACATCTCTTTCCCTCCTTTTTCAGATCGTATTTTCACTTTGCCAAAAGACAGTGCAGGGGTGCAAAAATATTTACAAACGCTCTCCGATGCCCATAAGCGCCGGGCCGATTACCAGAAATAGCAAAGGAACGCCCATGAACACAATCACAAGCGGGAGAAGGCGAACATTCAAGCGATTCATGCGAGCGGCAGCCTCATCTTCCTGCTGCCTTACCTGTTCTTCAATTTGCACAGACAACATGTGCGAGATGCTGACTCCTTTGCTTATTGCTTCGTTCATCTCCAAAGCGATCGTACTCAAGGAATCGACCTCCCAGCGAAACGCCAGCTCTTCCAACGCCTTTCTCCACGATCCGTGCCGCTTTTCTGCGACCTCAAGCCAGGAAAGCTCCTTGCCAAGCCTGGCATTGAAACGACGTGCTGTCTGTTTTACCGCGCTTTGCAATGGCATGCCTGCCTCAACCAACGATTGGACAATGCCAAAAAAGATCGGCACTTGCTCGCGTATTTCGGCTTTGGCCCGTTTATCCGCCCAATCAAGAGCCAATGTAGGCAGCAAATAAAGTCCCAGGCTGATGATCAATGGATACCCCGTTTTTACTCCGAGCATCTCTCCTCCTGCCAGCTTCAATAGCAGGCTGAAAAGCGAAGAGGCGACCAGGCATACGCCGATCAGCCTCATGATTACCAACTCCGCCAAACTCATTTGCATGTGGAGCCTCAATAAGATTTCTTCCGTTTTTACAGGCTGTATGCCTGCCCAGCTGCATAATCGATGCAAAAGCGGGACGTTTCGCTCTAGCATGCGTACCAAAGCCCAGCGAGCTTGTCGCCGTTCAAAAGCTTGATCAAGCTCCGCCTGTTGCTCAATTTCAATTCGACTGAACAAGGTGAAAAAAAAGGAGTCTCCCTTGCTTAGGCAAGCAGGGAGTCCGTAGAGGAACACTGCCAATCCAAGCAATAGCCCAATCAGAAACACACTTCTTCATCCCCCTCTGTGTATGCTTTTGTGCGCGATGTAGCGAATGGCTTCTCCCCCCAACAAAATACTCGCCAGGCACACCCACATGAGCAAACGGCCGCCAAGTGTCGCTGTCAGCGAATCAAAATGATGCGGATTGTTTGCGAAAAGTGCCACGAGAAAGACAAAGGGCATTACACTCAAAAGGTTCACTTGCGCTACAATTTGCGCCATGGCTGCTTTTTGCCGACGAAATGACTGTCTGCGGCGCAAGATGGCCGAAGCCGCCAAATCAAGTGTCTTCGCCATGTCTCCACCCATTTCTCGCTGAATTTGTACGATAGTAGCCAAATAGTTGACATCAGCCGAGCCTGTTCGCTGGGAAAAGTCATTCATGACATGCTCAAGCGGCACCTGTGCGCGAAGCAGCTCCACAATTCTCTTGTACTCTGTTGTGATGCTCCCTTCCAAAAAAGGACTTGCGGCCACCTGCTCGAAAGCGTGCAAATACGACGGCGACGTCCGCAATGAGCTTGCCATCAAGCGAATGGCTTTTATATTCCCCGCCTCAAATTTGTCTCGACGCTTTGCTCCCCAAACACTAACCACTCGCTCTGTAAACAAAATACCAGCAAACAACGCAGGCGCGGCCAGCCACCATGATTGCAAGATTTGGCTGCTAAAAACAAAAGACACGGCCCCGAAGAAAAAGCACAGGGTCACATACTGGTTCACTCCCAAACCCGAGTGTGATTTCGCCAGGCGCTCCTCTAAGCGATTCCATACCGTTTTTCTGTCTTGCTGAAGTACGCCCACAATCGCATGCTTGCCCGATCTTCCCCGCGTGTAAAGCTTCGGCGGAATCACGAGCAACAATATCGCTACACCGATTCCCGTAGCGACAGGCAGGCTGATGTCTCCCAACGTCAGTCCCTCCTAGACGGATATTGGCGTTGTAAAAAATACCTGCTCGATCTCTTCGCGTGACATCCCCTTTTCCAGCCACCGCTTGATCATCCGTTCCGGCCGATAACCTGTCCATTTGAAGTGTCCTTTGACTTTTCCGTCATGTACACCCATCGGCTCGAATACAAAAATATCTTGCAAATACACTCTGTCCGGCAAAACCTGTTTTACGTTGCAGGCCTTTTTGATCCACTCTTCATGGGATTGGCCTGTTCCGACAACTTCTGTTATCGCAACCACTTTGCGACTCCCATCTTCGTCAAACCGCTTTACCTGAACGATCAAGTCCAGTGCCGAGCCAATCATCAGATTGCGTTCTTGGGCACTGTACACTTCATCAGCCTTGCCAAACAAAATCGGCAATGTAGAATCAACCAAGGCACGTGGTGAATTTGCATGAGCTGTGCTCCAGCTTCCCGGGTGATCGGTGTTCATCGCCCATAGCATGTCGACAATTTCTCCGCCACGCGTCTCGCCTACCATAATGACGTCCGGCCGTTTGCGCAATGACAAACGAACGCAATCCTTGATAGAGAATCCTCCTTTTCCTTCATAGTTAGCCGGCTTTGCCAGCAACCTTCTCACAAACGGATGCTGGAGTCTCATCTCCAAAACATCCTCGATCGTGATGATGCTTAAATGAGCAGGAACGTACTGAGAAATAAGGTTCAACATATGCGTTTTGCCTGAGCCGGTTCCGCCGCTGACAATCCCGGATGCTCTGGACAGGCCGACAGCTCTTTGCAAAAACAACAGCATCGGCTCACAAATCGATCCGTACCGCAAATAGTCGCTTTCGCTCAGCAACTCGCGATGTTTGCGAATGGTCAGCGTGTGTCCATCCGGCGTAATCGATCGGTGCGTGGCAGCCACCCGCGAGCCGTCAGGAAGCTGTGTATGCAGCTCTGCTTTTGTTTCATTGAACTCGCGCCCCATTGTCGCAGCCATTTGCTCCAGCAAGTGCAGCATTTCTTCTTCGCTTCGAAACAGGATTGCATCGTTTTTTTCCAGTCGTCCCGTACTTTTCCGCTCAACTACCAGGTAATTATGGCGATGGAACATAATCTCCGTAATATCTTGGTCCTCTAATAGTTCATCAAGTGCTCCCCACCCCGTCAAGGAATGCAGCAAGCGTTTGACCTCCGTCTCCAACTGAATGGACGACAGCGGCATTTGCGACTCTAACAGCATTCTGATGTCAGCTGTCAGCTCTTCTTTGAAGGTAGACGAATGTTTGTCCTCCCATAGACGCCTGCCGTGTTTCTCCACGATTTGAGTACGAATAAATGTCTCTGCCTCGCTGCCAATCCAACGCTCTTGTGAACGTTCTAGGGAAGCTGGACTTTCTAATTGCTTTTCAAAAAAGGCAGCGGATGAACTGGAATGATCACGCCCCATCGGCCGCGACTCTTGGCTTTTTTGTACGTGATTGGATATGCCAAGCAACTGTCGTTTATCGAACATTTCGCCCTCCTATCCCCACAGCCAGCGAAAAAGTGACGCTTTTTCATTCTTTTTCTCTTTTGCAGCAGGTGTTTTGGCTACTTCATCAACTGGAAACAATGCTTTCCCCAACGTTTCAATCGCATTCCTGGCTGCACTTCGCCCTGTTTGCAGCATGACTGGCACTCCTGTGTTAATGGACTTTTTGACTTCGCTGTCGTCAGGGATCGAAAAGATTTTTTTGCTTGGGTGAAGCTGAAAGTAAGCTCTGATTTCCTCCAACGTAAACATTTCTTTTCGCTGGAGACGATTCATGCACACTTGAATGCGCTCTTCGGGATACTCTGCTTCTCTGAGAAGTTTTAACAAGCGCTGAATATTTTCAATAGAGTCTACCACCGGATTTCCCACCATCACGACATGCTCGGCAAAAAACAGCGCCTGAATGGTAGCATCAGTCGTATCAGGAGCGGTATCAATCAAGATGACATCGTAGTTGCTGCGCTTGAGTGTCTCCAAAATGAGATACAAATGATAGTCGCGGATTTCAAAGCTGTAGCGTATATCTCTGGGGGAAGTGAGCACATCAAGGCCAGACTCCGAATGAACGACGGTATACCGTTCAATCTGTTGTGGTAATAGCGGCAATGATGAGGCAAGTTCTTGCCATTCTTCTGGTTTGATTGAATATGTGTCGAGCCCTTTGCTCTCTGCGTAAGCATGAAGCTGGCGGTCAAGGTCTTGTACCCACGTATACAAGTTCGGTGTTCGTGGGAGGTTTAGTGTGGTCGCAAATGTCCCTAGGTCGAGATTGAAATCAACTGCCAACACTTTCAAAGGTTGACCTTCCCTTTTTTGTGTGGAAAAGAAGATAGCCAATTCGCGGGAAATAAACGTTTTTCCCACTCCACCTTTTGGGCCGTACACGGTAATAAGATGCTTCGGCTTTACGCGAGGATTTTGCTCGGATCCTGCCAATCCTTTCCAGTTTCGCTCGGAGTCAGGCAGATCGCGTACGTTATCGTGATGCTCTGATAAAATATTGTGTTGCAGTTGTGGCTGCCTGGAATCGGCAGTTGCTGCGATCTGGCCCTGAGCCATCATCGCTAGAGCTTCTACTTGTCCCAGTTGTATCGGTTTTGCAATCACCCAAATACCGAGATTGCGAAAAAACGGTTCCCACATCAGCTCACTTGCTGTGCACGCCGCGATAAAAGACAAATGCGGGAAGGCGAGACGAAACTGTTGGCTCAATATGCCTCTTTCCGTATCTTTGATTCCGCCCAGTAGAACAAGCTCTGGCCGGGTCGCGTGAAGTTTTGCCCATGCTTCCTCTGCGCTGGACGCTTCGCCGCATACTTCGATCAGATGACTGCACGCAAGCTGACTGATTAAAGAGCGAGTTGCTTCGCGATCATCGTCTACAATCAGCAATCGTCTTTTCACTCACGTTCCCCCTTTTCCAACGCCCATCGTTTTTTTGTTCGCATGAGCTCAGCTGCAAATCCTGCATCTCCTATTCCTGACTGCTGATCGTCCATGATTCCAGCCAGTCCCAACCTGATCTTGCCGTAATGCAATGCGTGTGTTAATA
>NZ_CP064090.1:732500-855000 GCF_022701015.1 Brevibacillus parabrevis
CCTAAATCAAAATTGGCGAGGAATTACCTCGGCGCTACATACCTACAAATAGAAAGCCACTGATGATCTCGCTTGACTTTGAAAGCGCGAAAAGGCGCGAAGAACAAGCCAGGCAAACGATAACCAAATGAGAAAAGGAGTGAACCCCTGTGGTATTGCTTCGACAAGCCACGCTGCACGATCTTCCTGCTGTATGTAGAATAGACGCCCTCGTTCTAGGCTCAACCAGCCGAGCACATGAGTTGCAAACGGCTATTGCAGCCGGTCATTGCCATGTTGCTTCCCTCGACATGGACATCGCAGGCTTTGCCGTCATGAATCAATCTTTTTTTCAGCAAAGCTTTATTCACCTTGTCATCGTACATCCTCGGCATCAGCATCAAGGAATCGGAAAAGAGCTAATGCTGTACCTGGAAAAGCTATGTCCCACCGATAAGCTGTTCACTTCCACTAATCTTTCCAATAAGAAAATGCAGCGCCTTTGCCAAAAGCTTGGCTATGCCTACAGCGGAACTATCCAGCACCTTGATCCTGCTGATCCGGAAGTGTTTTACTGCAAAAAAATATAGCAAAAACAGCCGCAGCATCAACTGCCACGGCTGTTTTTTTACTGATTCCGCTCGTAAACCAATCGCAACCCTTTTAACGTCAAATAAGGATCGACGACCTGAATGCACGATGTCTCATCTGCTACCAAAGAAGCCATCCCACCTGTTGCGACGACAGTCGGCTCGGTCTGGTACTCGGCTTTGATTCGACGAACGATTCCCTCGACCTGCCCCACAAAGCCGTAATAAATGCCTGCTTGCATGGCTGCGATCGTATTTCTGCCGACTACGCTCCCCGGTTTGGCGATCTCTATGCGCGGCAATTTTGCAGCCCGACTAAACAACGCCTCCGTGGAAATTCCGATGCCCGGCGCAATCGCTCCGCCCCAATATTGGCCCCGCTCATCCACGTAACAAAAAGTCGTAGCCGTTCCAAAATCAACAATGATCAAAGGCGCCCCGTATTCATGAATCGCCGCCACTGCATTGACAATCCGGTCCGAGCCTACTTCTCGCGGATACTCGTACTTGATATTCAGCCCGGTTTTGACTCCCGGGCCGACGATGAGCGCTTTTTGACGCAAGTATTTGCCGCACATGCGTTCAATCGCCGTATTCAAAGGCGGGACAACCGAGGAGAGAATCACTCCGCTGACCTGCTCAAGCACAAGCCCTGCGCTGCCAAACAAACTTTTCACAAGCATTCCGTATTCGTCTTCCGTCTTGTTGCGGTCGGTCGCGATCCGCCAATGATGGCGCAGCACCTCGCCCTCATACAGACCAAGGACGATATTGGAGTTGCCTATGTCGATCACCAGTAGCATACAGGTCGCTCCTTACCGTTTGCGCGTATTCAAATCCAGGCTGATATCAAACGCCGCAACGGAGTGGGTCAACGCTCCAACAGAAATGACATCCACGCCCGTTTTGGCAATATTTCCGATCGTGTCCAGGTTTACCCCGCCAGAAGCCTCTACCACCGCTCGTCCATCAATCAGAGCTACCGCTTCAGCCATTGCTTCCAGAGACATATTGTCCAGCATGATAATATCTGCGCCTGCGTCGAGCGCCTCGCGCACCTGCTCAAGCGACTCGGCCTCCACCTCTACGGTCATGGTATGAGGAATAGCGGCGCGAGCCGAGGCAACTGCCTGGGCAATTCCGCCCGCTCCTTTGATGTGATTGTCTTTGATCATCACGGCATCGTACAGGGCAAAGCGATGGTTATGGCCGCCCCCGACACGAACGGCGTACTTTTCCAGGAAACGCAGCCCCGGAGTCGTCTTGCGCGTATCTACTACCCGTGCTTTTGTGCCCGCTACTGCCGCTACATACTCGCTTGTCTTGGTCGCGATGCCGGACAGACGCTGCATCAAGTTGAGCGCAAGCCGTTCACCGCTCAAAATCGAACGCACAGAACCACTGACTTCTGCCAGCTCCTGACCGACTTCGACCCGCTGCCCTTCCGCTACTTTTGCCGTGAAAACAAGCTCAGGATCGACCGTCGCGAAAACTTGCTCGGCAATCGGCAAGCCTGCTACCACTCCCGCTTCCTTCGCGTACAAAATCCCGATCCCTTGCTCGGAATCCGGAATCGTGCTCATGGTTGTCACGTCGCCAAAGCCCACATCTTCGTGCAGCCATTCTTCGATTTTGCGTTGAAGCTCCCGTTTATTCCACATCGTTTTGTCCACACTCCTCTTGAATGGCGTTCTCGAACGTCTGGATGAGATGCTTGCGCCACAGCAAGTCATCTTTATTCGGAAAATCTGTGCGATAGTGCCCGCCACGGCTCTCTTCCCTAAGCAGCGAAGCTCTTGTCGTCAATACCGCTGCATTCAGCAAGTTTAAAAATTCAAAGGCTTCCCGGTCTTGCGCGATATACTGGTAAAACTGTTCCATCCGTTCCAGTTCGGCCAGCGCCTTTTTCAAACCTTTCTCGTCGCGCTTGACGCTGACGTGTCTCAGCATCAGCTTTTGCAGCTTCAGTCTTTGTTCACGTGTATTGAACGTGCGCGTTTGCCGATATTTGGAGACGACGCGAATCGGCTGAATCGCTGGCAGCTCAGTCAACTCCTTGATTCGCTGCGCGATCCGATGTCCGAAGACGACCGCTTCCGACAAGGAATTGCTCGCCAGTCTGTTCGCCCCATGTACGCCTGTGCAAGAAGCTTCGCCGCAGGCAAACAGGCGGCTGGTGGTCGTCTCGCCGTTCAAATCCGTCTGGACTCCGCCCATGATGTAGTGGCACGCAGGGGCGACCGGAATCCAGTCCGTTACCATGTTCAAGCCGTATTGCAGGCAAAAGTTGTAGATGGTCGGGAAGCGATGCTTGATCAGTTCCTCAGACTCGTGGGTGATATCGAGATAGACAAACGAAGACTTGGTCTGCTCCATCTCGGCCACAATCGCCCGCGCTACAATGTCACGCGGCGCGAGTTCTTTTTGCGGGTGGTACTTGTCCATGAAGCGGTCGCCATTGGTGTTGCGCAAAATGGCCCCTTCTCCCCTTACCGCCTCCGATATGAGGAAACGGGGTGCTCCTGGATAGTACAACGCGGTCGGGTGGAACTGGATAAACTCCACGTCTTTGATCCGCGCGCCAGCCCGATACGCGATGCCGATCCCATCCGCAGTGGCAATCTCCGGATTGGTGGTGTAGCGATATAGTTGTCCCGCTCCGCCAGTCGCCAGCACGGTCGCTTTTGCCTCGAGGAAAAACAACTCCCCGTCCGGCTTTTGCACGATCATCCCGACGCACTCGCCATCCTGCGTAAGCGCATCAATCGCAAAATGCTGCTCCAACACATGAATGTTCTCTTGCTCCATGACCCGTTTGGACAAGGCACGCACAATCTCGGCCCCTGTTGCATCGCCATTCGCATGCAAAATGCGTCGCTTGCTATGCGCGCCTTCCTGCGTCAGCTCATACTGCCCTTCTGCATCGCGGTCAAATTCCGTTCCGTAAGCAATCAGTTCCTTCAAGCGATCAGGGCCTTCATGCACAAGCACTTCCACCGCATCGTACGAGCAAAGTCCCGCTCCGGCGATCAACGTGTCTTGACGATGCAAGGCAGGAGAATCCGATTTGGCCGTAACGGCGGCAATCCCTCCTTGCGCCCAGCGGGTATTGCTGTCATCCAGCCCTTTTTTGCTGATCAGAACTACATCCGCATACTCACTCGTTTGCAACGCCGTGTACAACCCGGCTATCCCTGCTCCAACAACAGCTACATCTGTTTTCATTCGAGGCAATGCCTGCAAATCAAAATCCGCGATATAACGGGGAATCATGGCTGTGTCCCTTCTCTCCGTAACTGATGATTTCCCACCCATTATAGCAAATACCTACCAGAAGAAAACCACATTGGAAAAGTTCCAATTGCGATAAAAAAGAGCATCCGCTTTTTGCGAACACTCTTGGCAAGTCACTCGTTTAGTTCGATTGGGCGACGCATTCCTTGCAGGTTCCGTACACCTCAAACTTGTGTCCGGTTACCTGAAAATCCTCTGGCACAGAAGCCATGACGTTCATCGGACAGCCTGGCAAGGAAGAAGTTTTCCCACACTCCGTACAGATTACATGGTGATGGTGGTGACCGTCTGCCGAGCAAGCCAGGCGAAAACGCCCTTCTCCCTCCAGCTCCGTCTCTTCCAAAATCCCCAGTTCAACAAAAGTGGAGATATTGCGATAAACAGTATCGAAGCTGAGAGTCGGATACTGCTCCTTAATTCGCTCCATAATATCTTTGGCAGACAAGTAGCGCTTCTCGGCAGCGCAGATGCGGATCATCTCCTCCCGCTTGCCGGTATATTTGTACCCGTGCTCCTTTAAAATTTGCAGGGCTTCTTCCACCTTCATCGACAAACACTCCTTCCTTTTGTCTTAACCAGATGACTTTATCGCATGATCGCACGCAGCTTTTTCACACCCAAAACAATGAGCATAATCAAAACAGCCATCAACACAATTGTACCACCAGATGCCCAGTCAAAGAGATAGGCAAAATACAATCCGCTCAGCACGGATATTTCCGCGAACAGAATCGAGAAAAAGATCGTCTGGCGAAAGCTCCGGGCAATTTGCAAGCTCGCCGCAACAGGCAGCGTAATCAGCGCGGAAATCAGGAGCACGCCGACAATGCGCATGGAAGCGGCAATCGTAAGCGCGACGAGAACCATGAACCACAGGTTGATCGATCTGCGCGCGACACCGGACACCCGGGCAAATTCTTCATCGAAAGACACGGCGAACAGTTCCTTGTAGATCAGAAAAACCGTGCCAAGCACGACTACCGCCACGCCAACGAGCGCGTACAAATCTTCAATCGATACCGTGACGATTTTCCCGAACAAATACGAGTACAGGTCGGCGTTAAATCCGTCAGCGACACTGATCAAAACGGTAAACAGCCCAAGTCCTGTCGACAAAATGATCGGAATCGCCAAATCTTGATACGCTTTGTACACCTTGCGCAAGCGCTCAATGAACAAAGAACCGATCACCGCGAAAAGCATCCCGAAAAACAACGGGTTCACAGCCGAGAAAAACGCAATCTTTTTGGACACCAGCATCCCGGCAGCCACACCGGACAGTGTGACGTGAGACAGACCATCGGCCATCATCGACAAGCGGCGAACGATGAGAAACGTCCCGAGCAAGGGACAAATCAGGCCAATCAAAATCCCCGAAAACAGGGTATACCGCAAAAAATCATACTGCCACCAATCAGCCAGCATGTTCATACTCCTTCGTCATTATCTCGTTTGCAACGGCTTAATGGTGATGGGACAAGAGCCGGACTGAATCACCATACATGCTTTGCATAATTTTTTCCTGATTGTGCTCAAACTCGTGAGCGGTTCCGTGAAAATGGATTTTCTTTTGCACGCAAGCTACTTTCGTTACCCATTGCGACATCACTCCGACGTCGTGGCTCACGATCATCATCGTCAGGCCATTCTCTTCCTTTAGAGAACGCAACAAGCTGTAAAACTGCTCGATCGATTCCTGATCGACGCCGACAGTCGGCTCGTCGAGAATCAACAGCTCCGGCTCTGCGACAAGCGCCCGCGCAATAAACACACGCTGCAATTGGCCGCCAGACAAACTTCCGATCCGCTGGTTCAGCTTATCCGTCAAACCTACTCGCTCAACAGCAGCCCGTACGCTTTCATGATGCTTGGCATTCAGTCTGCGGAAAAGGCCAACTTTTCCTACGAGACCAGAAGCAACGACTTCCTGGACTGTCGCGGGAAACCCGCCCGCACCGTGAGCCACTTGCTGCGCCACGTAGCCGATCCGGTTCCATTCGCGGAACTTGGACAAAGGCTGTCCGAACAGCTCGACCTTCCCTTTGCTCGGGGGCAAAAGACCGAGGATCAGCTTCATCAGCGTTGATTTCCCCGATCCATTCGGCCCGACAATCCCGACAAATTCGCCGCGCTCAAGCGAAAACTCCACTCCATCCAGAACCACTTTGTCGTCATATTGAAAGGAGACACCTGACAGCTTTACCACAGGCACTCCTTGTGTTGTTGGTTCCATGATATGATCATCCTTTAAATCGGATTTGTTCTGATTTGTTACCTTTCATCCTACTACGATTTTGCCCGAACTACAAGCCTCCTATGGAGCAGAAATCTTGGGTTGGCCCGATACAAAGAAAAATGCCGCCAGATTCAGCGACATTTTCTTGATCGTTAGTTCAATGCTACTTTCAATGTTTCCATATTGTCACGCATGATGGACAAATAATCACGGCCTGCCTTCACATCGTCCTCTGTCAGACCTTCAAGCGGATTGAGCGTAGCTGTCTTCACGCCCGCTTCCTTCGCAATCACTTCCGCCACTTTTGGAGAGACAAGCGTTTCAAACATGACGTAGGAAATGTTGTGCTCCTTCACATGCTCGACCAAGCTTTTCAGCTCGCCCGGAGATGGTTCGTCGGCCGGGTTCAATCCGGAAATCGCCACCTGTTCCAGACCATATCGTTTCGCCAAATAGGAAAAGGCGCTATGCGAAGTCATAAATTCCTTTTTGGGAGCCGCTGAAACCATTGTGTTAAAATCTTGATCCAGCTTATCCAAATCAGCAGCCAGCTGCGCAAAGTTCTTTTCAAAATCGGCAGCATGCGCCTGATCTTTTTGCGCCAGCGTATTTTTCACTTTTTCCGCCTGCGCCTTCAGCTTCATCGGGTCCAGCCATACGTGCGGGTCAAATTCCCCGTGGTCATGGTCGTGCTCCTCTTTTGCATGCTCTTCGGTCGCAGCTTCTCCCTCATGCTCGTGTTCATCCTCGGAGGCTTTCAGCAAATCGAGTCCCTCCGAGGCGTTGACGATCACTGTCTTGTTTTTGTCGAGGTTGCTGACGGCTTTATCCACCCACAGCTCCAAACCGCTGCCGTTGTAGGCGAAAACGTCTGCGTTCGCCAATGCTACCATGTCTTTGGCAGTCGGCTCGTAGTCGTGTGGTTCTACGCCCAAGGGGATCATGTTGGTCACTTCTACATGCTCTCCCCCGATGCGTTTGGCTACGTATTCCAATGGATATATGGTTGTATATACTTTAGGCTTGGCATCGCCCCCGGATTGAGGGGTGCTTGTCGTCTGCTCAGCTGCACCGCATCCGGCAATACTGACAGCCGTAACGAGGCTCAGGATCGCCAACAGGCTCTTTTTCATCTCTATGTTCCTCCTACCCAATTCAAAATGATTCCGATTTAGTTGCTTGATCGTTTTTCATTATACGGACAGTGACCCAAAAAGTAAATAGGATTTATTACGATTTAATTGTCATATGTTTGCATCGCCGATCGCAGCTACACAATTTCTCCATGTCGTTATGATAAGATATAAGGCGGGAGGTATGTCCAAAATGAAACGTCAATCATGGTTGGCCATAAGCATTTTTGCCGCAGCCCTGCTCACTGGTTGTGGCGCGACTGATCAAGCTGGTCAGGATCACGCGAATCACGCAAATCACGCTCCTAACGGCGACCTGCAAGAACTGACAGCTTCTGTTGATCAGCTGCCGAAGTTTCTCGATAATCAGGACCCCGTCATCATCGAATCGTACAAAATCGCAGGGGCAAACCGCGAACTGCTCAAATCGATCCCTTGTTATTGCGGTTGCGGCGAAAGCGCTGGACACATGCACAACGGCAACTGCTTTATCAAAGAGGAAAAGTCGGACGGCTCGATCGTCTGGGATGACCATGGTACGCGCTGCGGTGTCTGCATGGAGATTGCCGTGATTTCGTCCAAGCTGAAACAGGCTGGCAAATCGACAAAAGAAATCCGCGAATACATCGACAACAACTACAAAGAAGGCTACGGAAAACCGACGCCCACCCCTATGCCCTCCTGAAATCCAGCCTTTTTCTATTCCTGACAAAGCTTCCTTAAAACTGGAAGCTTTTTTTGTTGTAAAAGACAGGAAATGTGATTACAATTATACCTAGATATTCGATGCATCTATATTCGATACAAAAGGAGATTCCTATGGCGATCAACAAGGAACTGATGAAAGGCAGCACGGTCATCCTGGTTCTCACCTTGCTCGAACAAAAGCCGATGTATGGCTACGAAATGATCAAGGCGATGGAAAAAAGCTCGAATGGGGTGCTGACGCTGAAGGAAGGCACGCTTTATCCGATCCTGCACACCCTGGAGTCGGAGGGGAAGGTCGAGGCGTTTTGGAGCGAAGGTGAGGGCGAGCGGAAACGCAAATATTATCAAATCACGCCCGAAGGCAAGCGGCATCTCAAAGACAAGAAACAGGAGTGGATCTCTTTTCGCACCGCAGTAGACGGAGTGTTGGGCGGTGAGCCGACGTGAGTCAACCAGACAAAACCGCCCGCTACATAGATGAAGTCTGCAAGCAAATAGCCAGCAAAGAGGTTCATCCCGCAATCCGTTTGGAGCTGGAGGGTCATTTTGCCGAAAAGATAGCGGATTACCGCGACGCTGGACACACCAAAGAAGCTGCCACCGCCCAAGCCATCGCCGAGATGGGTGATCCCGTCTCAATCGGACGCCAGCTACACGAAACCCACAAACCGCGTATAGAATGGAGCATTGTGGCGATGGTTGCCGTTCTGCTCGGCGTCGGGCTGCTCACCATGTTCTCGCTGCAAACAGCCATGGGCAACGAAAAACTGGTCGAGCAAAAATGGATCGGCATGCTGATTGGCAGCGCCCTCTTTTTGCTTGTGCTTTTTTCCGATTACAGCAAGCTGAAAAAGTACAGCCGCTACCTTTATTTTGCTACGTTCATTCTCTTGCTGTTCACGCTGCGTACGGGCAAACCGATAAACGGCACGCCTTTTCTCGAAATTGGATCAACTATCGTCAATTCCATCGAGCTGAGCGTCTTTTTGTTCACGATCGCACTGGCGGGCATCTTCGCCCAATGGAGCTGGAAGGAACGCTTCGTCACTTTGCGGGTACTTGCTTATTTCCTTCCCCCCTGCTTGCTTCTGGCATCTTCGCACCAGACCTTTGCTGCCATCTTGTTTGTGGTTTCTCTGCTCTTTCTTTTGTTGGTTTCACCAGTCAGACGGGCTACGTTCTTGACCGTAATCGGCTTGGCAGGAGCAAGCATCGGCAGCTGCTTCTACCTGTTCGGCAGCCGTTATATGCTGGAACGGTGGAGTGCGTATCTTAACCCTTATAGCGACCCGAACGGAAGCGGTTATCTCGCCATTCAGCTCATGGATGCCGTTCGTTCAGCCGGGTTATGGGGACAAGGCTTTGGTTCGCAACTTGAAACTGTGCCGCTTCCTGAAACTGATTTTATTTTTGCCTACATGATCTACAGCTTTGGTCTAATGACAGGTGCAGCGCTGTTCGCCATCGGCCTTTTATTGGTCAGCCGCTGGATACGTGCCATCAATCGGGTAAAAGATACATACGGCTCTCTGTTGTTGACCGGGATTGCCGTACTCATCTTCCTCCCCTACTTCTGGAGCATGTTTATGACAACGGGCCTGCTGCCACCAGCACCGATCAGTTTGCCGCTGATCAGTCACGGGAATGCTCACCTCATTTTGAACATGGTTTTGCTGGGGATGGCCCTGAACGTTTACCGTCGAAAAGACATCCAGCCCCTCGTACAGTCCTAAGCCTGGCACCGTCTTAATTACACTTGGAAAAAACAAAGGGAACAAAGCTCATGACCAGCTCTGTTCCCTTTTTATTGTTCTTCATTACGCCGGAGCTACTTCCAGCATGCGCTCCAAAGACGCGCGCGCTGCGTCGGCAACATCTTTTGGCACATAAATTTCCGGTTTCATCGTTTCCAGCGCTTCGACGCATTTTTTCAGGTTGTTTACCTTCATATTCGGGCAAACGAGGTATTTGGAGGCGAAAATAAACGTTTTGTCCGGGCTGTCCTTTTCCAGCATGTAGCGCGTGCCGTCCTCGGTCCCGATGATGAACTCCTTGTGGGACGATTCGCGGCAGTATTTGAGGATTCCCGTAGTCGAACCTACGTAGTCAGCCAAAGAAACTACTTCTGGACGGCATTCTGGATGGACGACAACCACTGCCTCCGGATGCTGCTGCTTCAACGTCATGATGTCTTCTACAGACAACTGGTCATGCGTGTTGCAGTAACCTTCCCAGATGATCATTTTTTTGTCTGTGAACTGGGATACGTAGTGGCCCAGATTTTTGTCCGGCACCCAAATGATCTCCTCGCTGTCCACCGATTCGATCACCCGCTTGGCGTTGGACGACGTACAGCAGATGTAAGTCTCTGCCTTGACGTCGGCAGATGTGTTGATATACGCCACTACTTTTGCGTTCGGATGCTGTGCTTTCAGCTTGCGCAGCCCTTCCACGTTCACCATGTCCGCCATCGGACAGCCTGCACGTTCATCAGGGATGATTACCGTCTTTTGGGGATTGAGAATTTTTGCACTTTCTCCCATGAAGTGAACTCCGCAGAACAAAATCACATCTGCATCGGTTTCTTTCGCTTTTTGCGCCAGACCAAAAGAGTCGCCAATGAAGTCCGCTACTTCCTGAATCTCGGGGCGTTGGTAAAAGTGGGCAAGAATGATGGCGTTCCGTTCTTTCTTCAACTGCATCAGTCGTTCACGTAACTCAGCGTTGCGCTGGGCTTTTTTTTCTAACGCTAAAGCGTCCATGGAAAAAATCCCCCTACGGTGGTGTCATAATTTACGGTCATTGTAAGCTGATTACTTGGTCTTGTCAATGTAAGCGTTGTTACATGATTTGCCGATCCTTGCCTTTTCGCGAAAGACACGGAAACAAAAGGCTCATACCCGAAAAGGATATGAGCCTCGTTCTTGTCGCTCTTGTTTATTTTGCCCGAAACAACCATTGCAGGGCGTCTGGAACATATTGCACTCCCAGGTCAAACGAGTGAAACTCGCTCTCGTAAATCACCTGTCGCACGGTGCTCTCTGTAAAACCGTTTTGCAACAAATGTTCGTACACCTTTTTGCTGTTTGGCACCATCCATTGCTGTCCATTCGTACGGGTGGCCCCTTCGGCGTGGCCCAGGTTCATGTACAGGCGCTGGCCAGTACCCTCAATCGTCAGTTGCTCCAGCCACTCGATAATGCCCGGGAACCAGAACGATCCGGAAAAGCTCCCGATCCGCCCGAAAATATCGGGGTAGGATAAGGCGGTGTAGACCGAAATCAGTCCTCCCAGAGAAAAGCCCATGATTCCCGTATGTTCTTTTTCCGGCAAAGTGCGATATTGGCTGTCGATATACGGCTTCAGCTTGTGCGCGAGAAACTGAGCGTAGACAGAGGCGCTGCCTCCAAACATTTTGCCTGGCTCAAACACGTTTGGCGAAACAAACGGCGTGTATTCGTCGTTGCGATCAAAAGAAGCCACTCCGACGAAAATGAAGCCTGGCAGCTCGCCCTGCGCCGTCAGCTCTCGCACTCTCAGCAGCGTGTCGCTATCTTTTGGCTCAATCAAATCGCCGCTGTCTTGCAAATAAATCACGGGATAGTGCTGATCGCTGTCCGCATAGCCGTCAGGCAAGTAAACCAGCAACTGTCTATCGTTAAACGTATCGTGGATCACGCTAGGCTGACTCATCTGAGTCTCTCCTCTCCGTCAGTGCGATTGATTTCTCGGTGCTATTCCGAAAGAACCCGGAGCAGCTCCTTCGTCGTATACTCAACCGCCAACGGACCTTTTGTACTGATTGAGACATCCAGCGGATATACGTGCTTGGCTTTGACTGCTTTCAGCGAGTTCCAGACTTTGCTTTTGTTCAACTCGGCGAGTGTAGTATCGACGTTGTCCAAGTAATCGACGAGGAAAATGTAATCGGGATCGAGCACAGTCACGCCTTCCAGCGACACAACATCGCCCTCCAGCTTGTACTGGCCGGGAGGTTTGAGTCCAAGTCCTGATTTGTCATCAAAAGCGTAGGACACGTCATTGTCGTCCAGCACGTAAAAAGTGTTGCCGTCTCCCGAAGCGCGCAGGAACGTCACGGTCTTGTCTTTTTTCGCAGCCATCTTGCCTCTCGCTTCAGCCATCAGCGCTTCCAGCTTTGTAATGTATTCCTCGGCCAATTGCTCTTTGCCAATCAGCTTGGCGTATTCACGAAGCGTCTGTGCCCAAGTCCGTTCCTCGGTATTGTTAATCATGGCAACAGTCGAAATATGGCTCAAATCTTCGTAAACGTCGTTATGCGTACCGGAAAAGGCGACGATCAAATCTGGCTCAAGCTCCGTCATCAATTCCAGATTCGGCGTGGTCACTTCCCCGATGTCTTTGACAGAAGCCGTTTTGGCATAAGGCTTCAACGTCTCAAACGAACCCAGCATGCGCTCAGCCAAAGTAGAAGCGATCGGCGGAGTCTCCAGGGCAAAGAAATATTCCATCATGCCAAAATGAGTAACGACAACGCGCTGCGGCTGTTTGGCAATCACCACTTCTTTCCCTGTCGCATCGACATATGTTCTCGGCCATTGCTGCTTGGCCGATTGCGGACTAGCTGTAGTGGACGCGGAGGTAGCTACTTCTGTTGACTGCTGGGTCGACTGTGGAGGACTGCTGTTGACTGTCCCTCCATTGCCGGTACCGGAGCATGCGCTCAAAAGCAGGGCAAGCCCCAGCATAAGTTTATGCATTTTGCCTTTTGTTCCGTTTCTGAATAGCTGCACTCTCTCTCCCTCACCTTTTCGATAATGATTTTCATTATTAAACAGATTGTAGTAGCGGGGCGAGGTTTGAACAAGAGATGATCTTAGCCTTTTCACAGGATATTCTGAGCCTGCTTCCCAGAGTGCCGTTTCCGCTTGCTCCTTGAATTGCCCGGGTGTTACTCCCGTGTGCTTTTTGAACGCCCTGATAAAGTACGAAAGATCGCTGTACCCGACTCCTTCGGCAATAGCTTGCAAGGAAGCTTCGGTGCGCATCAGCAAAGCTTTTGCCTTGTCCAAGCGCACGCGGATCAAGTAATCAATCGGGCTGTAGCCTGTCTGTTGCTTGAATTGCTTGGACAAATACGGGACGCTGTAGCGCAGCTTTTGCGCGATGGCTTCCAGCGTAATCGGCTCGCTGTAATGGGAGTGAATGAATTGCTTGGCCTGCCAAACCAGATCGCCACTCTCTCCCCCCTCCTCCGTCCCATGCATCTGCTCCAGCAATTCGGCTACAAACAACTGGAACAAAGCTTTGGCGTAGAGCGGCTGTACAGCAGTATCGGTGACTTGTTGCCATATGTCCTGGAGTTTTTCGAGCTTGTCGAGCAACACAATCGACTGCTGTGGCACAAAGTCATACGACAGCAAAAACCAGTTGCGCGTCTCCAAAAGGCTCTTGATTTCCTGACGGCACGGCAGAGGAATCACCGCTTTATAGAAAAGAATGTAGAACTCAAATTCCGTTTTCTGGGGAACGATTTCGAGGGCCTGTCCCTTTCCGCCGTGAATCACGTGGCATCCGTTAACCGAATACACGAGTTCATCCAGCAGCACTTCCGCCTGGCCACGAACAGCATAGACAAACATACTGGAAGGAAGAGAGGAATAGCTGAATATATCCGTGGGCTGCACAATTTGATGACGCACATCCATGACTTTTACGGAAGCATGATTCCATAGATTCACTAACTCGTTTCGCCTCATGCGAATCACCTCTCCCTGCCAGATCACTACGCTCATTATAATTGATAACAATTCTCAATAACAACAAAAAAACCGTCCACTAACGAACGGTTTCTTCGTGTAAAAGCCTTTGGCTCGATTTGTCCATTATCGTGAAGGCGTCTCACCGAGGACGTGCTGCCAAATAAATTGGGCGACACCATCTTCATTGTGATGTGGTGCGGTGTATTTGGCGATCTCCTTGATCTTGGACGAGGCATTATCCATCGCCACCGAATAGCCAGCCTCGGTCAGTGCCTCCCGATCATTTTCCGCATCGCCAAAAGCCATCACTTTCTCCGGTGCTATCCCCCATGCTTCGCAAAAATACAGCAGCCCTGCCCATTTGGAAACACCGTGCGAATTGATTTCAATGTTGTGCTGCCCGGATGAAGTAATCGAAATCTGCTCTTGCCATGGGGCAAACTGATCGGCACTCCACTGCAGGCGCTCCTGATTGTTGTCCCAAACAAAAAACTTCACAATCTCCACTTCGCCAGTCTCGATTTTTGCCAACATTTCCTCAAGCGGCGCCACGCGCGCAAGCCTGTAAAAGGCGAACTGCCGCATGGAAACTCCTTCGAGCGATGCATCCTGCTCAATGATCGCCTCCAGACGATCCCGATCCTCCTGCACCATCCAGCGATTGCTGTTTGTATCGTGCATTTCGTAGTAAACCGGCTCTTGTCTCAGCCCATGAATCGCACCGATCACCAGTTCTTTTGCCAAGGAGTAGCGGCGGACCAGTGTGCCGTCTTTTTCGTAAAGGGCCGCCCCGTTGCTACACACGTAACCATCGAACGGAAACGAATCAATCGGGATTTGTGCGGAACCAAACATCCTTCCTGTCGACAGCACCAGCTTGCAGCCTTTTTCCTGCAGCTTGAACAGTGCTTCCCTGTTTCCCTCGCTCATTTGTGATGCCTCATTCAACAATGTACCATCCATATCAAATGCTGCCATCCCCGGTGTAAGTAGCATCATTTCTCCTCCTCCACTGATTCGGTTGACTATGCTATATGTTGGGCTAGACAAATGCCCCTTGTCCCTTTATGAAGAAAAGAGGCACCTGAGGCGCCTCTTATTGTTTCGGTTCTTCGTTTGTTTCTTCTTGTTTTGGTTGAATGTTCACGACCACATCATTGTTTTCCTGATTAGCCGGATCGTTGTCCATTTTTCCCGTTTCGATCAATTGCTTGATCTGCTCAGCATCAAGTGTCTCTACGCGCAGCAATGTGTTAGCAATCAGATCCAGCTGATCGCGGTGCTTGGTCAGCAGTTCTGTACACTTGGCGTAGCATTCGTTGATGATGTTTTGCATTTCAAGATCGATCTCGTACGCGATTTTGTCCGAGTAGTTGCGCTCGTTGCCATAATCGCGGCCCAGGAACACCTGTCCTTGGCTTTTACCGAATTGCATCGGACCGAGCTTGCTCATTCCGTATTCGGTAATCATGCTGCGAGCAATTGCTGTCGCACGCTGGAAGTCATTGTGCGCCCCGGTACTGATATCCCCGAGCACCAATTCCTCAGCCACTCGTCCACCCAGCAGACCGACGATTTTGTCGAGCAAATCGCTTTTGGTTGCAAAGAAACGGTCTTCTTTTGGCAGCATCACTGTGTATCCGCCAGCTTGGCCGCGCGGAATGATTGTTACCTTATGTACCATTTCTGCATTTCTCAAATGATAGCCGATAATCGTGTGACCAGCTTCGTGGAACGCAACCAGGCGTCTTTCGTCTTCGCTGACTACGCGAGACTTTTTCGCCGGACCAGCAATAACGCGGTCGATGGCTTCGTCTACTTCCTTCATGCTGATTTGCTTTTTGTTTTTGCGGGCAGTGAGAAGAGCTGCTTCGTTCAGCAAGTTCTCCAAATCTGCACCAGTGAAGCCCGAAGTACCACGGGCAATCACATCGAGCTTCACGTCTTCGCCAAGCGGCTTGTTGCGGGCATGAACCTTGAGCACCGCTTCACGGCCCTTGATGTCAGGACGATCCACTGTGATTTGACGGTCAAAACGTCCTGGACGCAAAAGCGCCGGGTCGAGAATGTCAGGTCGGTTGGTCGCAGCTACCATGATGATACCTTCGTTGCCGCCGAACCCGTCCATCTCTACGAGCAACTGGTTGAGAGTTTGCTCGCGCTCGTCATGACCACCGCCGAGTCCAGCACCACGCTGGCGACCTACGGCGTCAATCTCATCGATAAAGATAATGCACGGAGCATTTTTCTTCGCGTTTTCAAACAGGTCACGCACGCGGGATGCACCGACCCCGACGAACATTTCCACGAAGTCAGAACCGGAAATGCTGAAGAACGGAACGCCTGCTTCACCAGCGACAGCGCGGGCGAGCAATGTTTTACCCGTACCTGGAGGGCCTACAAGCAGAACCCCTTTCGGAATACGAGCGCCAACAGCGTTAAATTTGCGCGGGTCTTTCAGGAACTCAACAACTTCCTCCAGCTCCGCTTTTTCTTCATCTGCACCCGCTACATCGTCAAACGTAACGCGCTTCTTCTCTTCGTTGTACAGCTTCGCGCGGCTTTTTCCGAAGTTCATGACTCGGCTTCCGCCACCCTGAGCGTTGTTCAGAAGGAAGAAAAACAGGATGAAAATGATGACAAAAGGAATGATCGAGGTCAGGAACGTGAGCCAAATGCTGTTGCCCTCCGCTGGATTGAACTCTACCTTTTTCAGTTTTTGATCATCAATTTTCGTCTCCACAAGTTTTACAACATCGGAGTCGTACAAAGGAACGTTGGTAAAAAATTTGTTGCTTTCCTGTCCCGGAATAGCTTTAGCCAGTGTACCCTCTACCCTGTATGTGCCATTTTCAGGGCGCATGGATAGCTCTGTAACATTGTCAGCCTTCAGCTGTACCCGGAAATCCTGATATGTAAGTTTCCCAACCTTATCAGTACCGGAGAGGATGAAATTCACGATCCCGACCGTGACAAGAAAAATCAGTAGGTAGAACCCGGTATTACGAAAAAAGCGATTCATTCCTTACCTCCTCTCACGAACAGACACTTTTCACATTTTATCATATTTTGCAGGGTCTCCACAACAAAGCTACTTCGTGTAGACTTCAGGTTTCAACACCCCGATATACGGCAAATTACGATAGTGCTCGGCATAGTCCAAGCCGTATCCAACAACAAATTCGTCAGGAATATCGTAACCGCTGTAATCCGGTGAAATATCCACCTTGCGACGCTCTGGCTTGTTGAGAAGTGTGACCACTTTCACAGAGGCAGCTTCGCGATGGCGAAGCAGCTCTACCAGCCGGCTCAATGTCAGTCCGCTATCCATGATGTCTTCTACTACCAGCACGTGTCTGTTTTGCACGGAAGTATCGAGGTCCTTGAGGATTTTCACCATGCCGGATGACTCTGTTCCGCTGCCATAGCTGGAAACCGCCATGAAATCCATTTCGCATGGAATGTTCATGTGACGGATCAGGTCAGCCATGAAAACAACCGCGCCTTTCAGTACGCAAATCACCAACGGATTTTTGCCCTGATATTCGGCAGCCAGTGTTTCGCCCAGCTCCTTTACCTTTCCTGCAATATCTTCTTCTGATAGCAAAATCTTCTCGATGTCTTGATTCATGAAAAAACCTCCCGCCAATCTTCTCCAAACTCAACCCGCACGTGTAGAAAACGCCTGGTCTGTCCATTTACAGGCGCTACGGCGGAACGGCGCACACCTGGTACCAAAATCACCTCATCGCCCGCCGTCAAAAGCGGAAGTTTGTCCCGCCATGCTCGCGGAAATTTGGCATCAATTAGTAGATCCTTCAGCTTCTTTCCAGTTGCAGAGCCAAACAGGGTGAGACGATCTCCTGATCTCCGGTTGCGCAAATAAAGCGCTCCCGGGAGCTGATCGGCGTCGAAAACCGCCTCGTTCTCAGGGAGTCGTCCCCAATCCATGGGACTTTCAAGGTATGAAATATGTACCGTGGCATTGCTCTCGTCGATCCGGGTCACCCCTGGAACTGCGAGTTCGTAACTATAGGTATGTATGCTGTCTTGCCGCTTTCTACGACTAAAAAGGATTCGTCCGTACATCCGGCTTACGACCAGTTTGTCGGGCAAATGAACTTCCGCAGAAGGGCGACTTCCCCCTAGCATGTGCAAAACGGTCTCCACATGCTGCGAAGACCATTCGGTATGTTTTGAGAGATAACTTAATATTAGAGTAATCATTCTCCTTTGTAAAGCAACGTCACAAGTTTGAAACTTGTCTTTGTCAATGACAAATGCTTCCTGTTTCTTTTCGATCACAGCCTCGTCCAGACGCTCGCGAGCCAGCCTGGTCAAAAACGCCTCATCCTGCGAAACCGCGCCTGCCAAATCAAGAATATGCTCGCGGTACTTCTCGTTTACCTGAGCCAAGAGCGGCATCACATCCAGACGCAGCAAATTGCGCTTGTACTTGCGCGAACGATTGCTGCTGTCCTCTCGTGGAGCAAGACCATTTTCCTGGCAATAGGCTTCCAGTTCCTGACGCGTTTTATGCAACAGCGGACGCACCAGTTCAATCCCAGTATCTTCCAGCACGCGACACTGCGGCATGCCAGCCAGTCCTTGCAACCTGCTGCCGCGCACGAGACGGAACAAAATCGTCTCCACCTGGTCATCCGCATGATGCGCCAACGCCAGCTTGGTTGCCTGATGAGCAATGCCTACTTCGCGATAAAAGCGGTAGCGAAGCTCGCGGCTTGCTTCCTGGCCTCCCTTCCCCGTCTTTTTCATATAGGAAGGGACATCGTACTCAAACAGGTGAAAAGACACGCCAAGCTCGCTGCACAACGCTTCTGCGTACTGTGCATCCAGCCTGGCCTCCTCTCCGCGGAAGCCGTGATTCAAATGAACGGCATGCAGCTTCCAGCCGTATTGATAGTGTTGATTTAGAGAAGCCAATATATGCAAAAGAGCTGTAGAATCATTGCCGCCGGAAATTCCGACGACAACCGTTTCTCCGGGGAGAAGGAGCCTTAGAGCCTCAATCTCGTTGCGTACGCTTTCCAGCATAACGGGCTCCTTTCCAAATCGTCACGACGGAAATACCAAAAATAAGTCCGGATGCAATCGCCCCAGCCACCATCAACGTCTTGGTAGCCAGCGTGATCCCCTCCACGTAGTTGTTGTTCACGAAAGCCAGCATGGATTTGTAGGCCAACGAACCGGGAACGAGCGGAATAATGCCCGCGACGCTAAAGTTGGTCGAGGGAACACGGAGCAAAATCGATAAAAACTGGCTGAGCAACGAGACGATCGCTGCGGAAACAAATGTCGACAGCAGCACTTCCGCCCCCCAGATCGGCAAAAGCGAAAACACGCAAAATCCGACCATCCCGGCCAAGCCACCGGCCAAAATCGTGCGAACCGGGACGTTAAACAGCACGCACCACGCCATTGATGAGAAGAAGCTCAGCGCCAAACCTTGAACAAACATACTTACTCACCTCAACCAGAGAATAATCGCTGTGGCTACCGCTACGGAGACGGCCGTCAACATGGCCTCGACTCCCCGGGAAACACCCGCAACCAGATCACCTGCCAACAAATCCCGCAGCGAGTTGGTGATCGCAATCCCTGGGAACAATGGAAGCATGGCACCGATAATGATGATGCTAATGTGCAGCTGTGGGAAAAGGGCTACAGCCAGCAAGGCAAACAGCCCGCCCAGCAAAGCAGCCGTAAATTCGGTAAAAAACTTCATTCGAACAAACTGTTCCAAATATTCGAGGCTCAGATTGACGATCAGTCCAGCCAGCGCCGACGGGACGAGATCAAACCATGTACCTCCGGCAAGCATGGCAAAGGAGCCGCTGGCGATGGCTGCTGCCATATGCTGCATCCACTTCGGATAAATCGGCTTTTCCTGGTCGATTTCACGCAGCCTTCGATACGCTTGCTCCAAGGTGATCTTCCCGCTGACAAAGCGCCGGGATACGTCGTTTACAAGTGTGATTTTATTCAAATTGGTGGTTCGCTTTGGCGTTCGGACCATGCGGGTATGATCCAGCCCGCTACACCGAAAAGACAAAATGATGCTCGTAGGTGTAGCCGAGCTGTTGACGTCATCCATCCCCGCAGCCACGGCAATCAAAGCCATCGTCTCTTCCGTCCTGTATGTTTCACCACCATTTTTCAATATGATTGAGCCTGCCAACAAGCAAGTATCCATCACCAAATCCGAGGACACAAACCGTCACATCCTTCACATGAACCATGCATAATACAAAGTTCCAGCCAATAGCAGCAAAGAGGCGACAAACAAGCCGCTTATGCCTCCCCCGACTTTGCCTGGCTTCGGCGCCTTTTTTCGCGGCTGCGCGACAGTGCGCTCCCGCAGGACTGTCAAAAGCTCCGCTCTCATCTCGCCCGCCGAGGCAAACTTCCCGTGAAAAGCCTTTAACAAAGGCACTCGGTAAGGGTACAGGCTGTCACTTTTCCGTATTATATCACAGAGCAAACCCGTATGACGCGGTTCACTAAGGCTGCTTTTCCACAACTCTTTTCCAACGGTCAAACGCACCATGATCACAGCTGCACAGAACAAGTCGTAGCCTGTGTCGGCCTTTCGATCGCCAGCATGCCAAAAGGCGCGATCGTACTCTTCCGTGAATTGGCGAACGGCACTTCCTTGCTTGGTAACACCGCCAAAATCAATCAGCCGGACGGTTTTGTCCGTCTGGCTCACCATGATGTTCTCCGGTTTCAAATCACCGAACGTGTAGCCGTGCTTGTGCAGCACATCGAGCCGGGCTAACAGCTGCACGATCAGGACAGGCACCCATTCCGTCCCTGCCTGCTGGATATAGCGATCCAGCTGTTCGCCCTCCAGGTACTCCATGGCATAAAACGTACACGCTTTTCCGTTGACGACCAGGTCGTCCACATCACAGAGGAGCGGTCCCACTTTGGAATCCCGCCCCTGTTGTACGCTTTTCAACACGTTCACTTCCATTAAAATGTCCATACCTTCCACGCCTACCTTGACAGCACGGCGCACACCGTCCTGGGAGACGAGGTAAACGGTTCCGTTCGCACCACGCCCCAACTCCCGCAGAACGTGGTACGACTTCCGATTCCACTTGCCCTGAAAATACTTGGGCAGATCTGGAGTAGCTGCCTTAGAAGACATGGTCGCGCAGACTTCCGTTCATGTCGTCGTTTTCTTCTTCGTCTGTATAGCGATCTTTCAGCGTGCTTGGGAGTTTATCCTGCTCAAACAAAGCAATCGCTTCAACGATCGCAGGCCCGGTCGGCGTAATGCCGCTCATTGCCAGATCACTGGTCAACTGATGAGCCTGCTGTACTTTTTCTGTCCAAGGAATGCGTATATCCAAATGCTTTTGTTTCCCAGGAAATGAGCCGACAGCCATTCTGCTTTGTCCACTTCGGGAGTGCAAGCTAATGCTAAAATCGTGGATCGCTTGCTGAACGGCAGACAGTTTTGGCTTCATACTGCCGGATGTATCGACAAGCATCACGACATTCAGACTGCTTTTTTCGCCCAGATCGTCGACCATGCCTGCTACTTGAACGCGTTTGTCCGGGGCCAGTTCATCTATTCCGGAATCGCCCAAAATCTCTTTCAATTCTTTATTGACCACTTGATGGATGGTTCTTGTCATCGCCTTGCGCGTCAACATTTGGACTGTTTGCGCCAATTGCTGCGGATAGACGATATCGCAAAGCCCTCCTCCCGCCTCGGCGATATCGCGGATTTCCCGCTCCCCTTTTTCGCCAAGCTCGCTTTTGTCAATGACTCCGATCACGTTGACCGTGATTCCTTGCTCACGCGCCAGTGCTGCTGCGGCAACCGGGCTTATTCCCGAATTGGAGCAGCCGTCTGTTACTACGAGAATTTGACGAAGTGTCGCTTCTTTCACAAATAATCTCCCCATTCAGCCTGTTTTAGCAACAGTATCGCCGCGCTGATGGGAAAACATACTCCCTAGCTTACAATCCGTGGCCGTTCCAGCTTCTCCATCCCGTGTACCTGGATCGCTGACCATTGCGGAACGAACCGATCAATCCGCGCCACGAGTACCGTCATGTCATCCACGATTTTCCCGGAATGCTGACGAATGACTTTTTCCAGGAGCAGGTCGGCTACTTCTTGCGGATCATCTGTTTCCAGCTCGCTGATGATCCGCTTCATCCACGCCTGCCTGTTTTCGATATGGCGGGGAGCCTCGTAGATGCCATCGGACATCATGACCAAAAGATCGCCTGGCTTGAGCATTCTCGACACGACATCGACCTCGATTTCTTCCAAAATGCCCACGGGCAAGTTGTTGGCTGTAATCGTGATGACGTCGTTTTTTCGTTTGACGAAGCTCGGTGTCGAACCGATTTTGATAAACCGGGTATGCGCCGTCTGCAAGTCAATCAACGCCAGATCAACGGTGGCGAACATTTCATCTGTAGAGCGCAAGGCCAGGATAGAATTGACGGTCTTGATCGAAATTTTTTCGTCCATGCCGGAGCGAAGCAGCTGCTGGAGCATGTCGAGGGCAGACTGGCTTTCCAGAAAAGCCCGTTCCCCATTGCCCATGCCGTCGCTGATTGCCAGCGCCATTTTGCCATTGCCCAAATCCATTGTGCGGAAGCTGTCTCCGGACAAGAGCTTGCCATCTTTCGCTGCGCCAGCGACGCCGATTTCGATTTCAAACGTTTTGGCGGAGGCAAGGCACATCGTGCAAGAGCCGTCTTTTTGCGCTTCGCATTGACGCTCGCGAACCACGATGTTCTCGCCCAAAATTTCCGTCAGCATCGGAGCGACGATTTTCCCGCATTCATCATGTCCAAAGCAAGTCGGCTGACTGATTTCGATATCGACCTTGCCTTCTTCCAGGCTGTGAATTTCGACCCGGCGAACCGATAGCCCCAATCCTTCCAGCGCTTTGGAAACTTGCTTTTCCTGAAAAGACAGCTCCATGCCTTCCCGCTGAATTTCGCGGGCAAAATCGCTCATGACCCGGGAAACTCCCGACAGTTGGTCAGCTACCAGCTTGCGGCTCTCCTTCACCTGTTTTTTCAACTGGTCAAAAGCTTGCTGACGGTCGTACTCTTGTTCCATGACCGTCATCACCTTTTCTGTCTTGACGCACTTTCGCTCCCAGTCGCGTGGCGGAGTGACACCCGCGAGCGTGCCATTTTCGTACACTTTTTCCATCAGGTAGCGCATGCCTTGATACGTAGCTTGCGTGTCCTTTTCCCAGCATTGTTCTTTTTTCCAGCACTTTTGGCACGTAAATTCGGACACCCGGCTGAGAAAGGCATCGGCTTGTTCCTCGATCTCCTCCTGATCTGCGGTTTGGGCAAAGCTGCGGGACAATTGGGTAAACAAATCGGAGAACTGTTGAATTTTGCCCGCCGTCACATCGCGGACTCTGCGCATATATTCCTGATGAGATTGCAAATTTTCGGGGGTACCCGGAATAAATCTGGCTACTTTTTTCCAAAGTACAGCAGGGGTGAGAATGAAGCAGACAATCGCCAGAGAAGTTTCAATCAAGGAGTAGTAAAGCGTCTCTTCCGCCCCGCCGTAAATAGCCAGGATCGCTGTTCCGATCAGCAGACCTGCGGAAACGCCTACTTTTCCGCCTTCTTTCAGCAGTCCTGCCAAAAGACCTGAAAAGGCCAGCAAATTGATTTGCAGAAGGGCACTTACATTTGCCAAACTGAGGATAAGACCAGTTACGACGCCAACCGCTGCACCCACGGTTCCACCGCCGACGAAGGCGAAGACGAGCAGCAAATAGCGAGAGAGTACGTGTTCCATCGAGATGCCTTCGACCATCCAGTCCACTGTACCTGTCATCACAGAGGCGAGCAGGATGACGAGCGACACGATTTCCTCGTTTTTCAGCGGCTCATAGGGCTTGGCCAAATGAATGATCGAAAGCGACTGGATGAAGATGAGCGTTAGCACGAAGCCGAGTACAGCTTCTACAGCCACCATGATCAGCTCGTACGTATTTACCTGATTGGTAAGCACCGCGTACAAGAGCCGACTGACAAAGATCGTGACGACCACGAGCAGCGGAGTGCGCGAAAAGTCTTTGCGCCGCAGCCGCTCCATCATTTTGCATGTAAACAGAGCGAGGACGATGCTGAGGATCGTCTGTAGCCCGATCGGCACCGATTGGGTAAAAGCCCCGAGAATCAGCGCCAATCCGGTAACGAGCAGGCAGTCTCTGCGAATATAGAACATGACGATAAAATACGGTATAGCAAAAGGCGTCAGCTCTTCCAAGATCAAGGCCCGCCCGAGCAAAAACCCCATCAAAAGTGGAAGCACATTCCATCTGCGTACGGCATCAGCGACTTTGTCTCCCCATGTTCGTGCGGTCGTATCCATTCGTTCTGACACTTGGCGCGCCCATGCTTGCCCAGCTTGGGTCACATTTTTGTTTGCGATCATTTTAGCTCCACCCCGTTCTTGTTCAATGTGTTTCTCCATTATACGGAGGTGGTATTGTAAAATTTGTCAAAAAACCAGCGAATATTCACAGAATCGTGCGACAAATAAACCTGCGAATTTGGACAAAAAAAACCGACGTTATGGCGGATAACGTCGGCTGACAGGTGATTCGCGCTTTGCGAAACGGGCTTACGATACCTTATTCGTCACTACTTCAAAATGACCTTCCTCTTTTTTCTGTCAAACTGTGCTTTTAACAAAGAAAGAAAAGTCATAATTTTCCGATCAATATTCACCGGCCACGTCCCTTTTTATCTCCGCTCTTTTTCAGAGAGGACTGGCGGTCTTCGCTTTCTTTGAGGAAGCGATTGAGCTTATCTTCAAAGCCTTCTGTGCGTTCCCGCTGTTGGGGGGGCTGGCGCTCTTTTTCCTGCGCCTTTTTGATAGACAGCCCGATCTTGCCTTCCTTCACACTGAGGACTTTTACCGTTACGATATCGCCGATTTTCAAAAATTGGTGAATATCTTTCACATATACGTCGGCAACTTCACTGATATGCACCAGTCCGGTCACATTTCCAGGCAACTCTACAAACGCGCCAAATTTCGTGATGCCAGTGACTTTTCCTTCCAGTTTGCTCCCGATCTCGACTCCCATGTACGTGGAAAGCCTCCCTCTCCTAGAAGATCACACTGTGAGCTTATTCCGGAATCACGTAAATGCTCTCGCCCTGCTTGGTGTAGTAAATTCGTTTGCGCGCCAGCTCGGCCAAATATTCCTGGTCGTTCAAGCGGCTTGCCTCATACGTCAGTTCCTCTTCCTTTTGCTTCAAGACAACCGATTCCTGCTTGAGTGCTTCCAGTTCGCTGCTCTTTTCAGCCAACACTCCGCTCTGCAAGTAGAGTGTATAGCCAGTCCAGACGAAAAAGCACAGGATAAAAAAGAAAAAGAGCCGCATTCTTCGTCTTTGTCCTTTTCGATTGGTTGGAGAGGTCGTTGCCTGTTTCATCATTTCGCCACCTCGGATTACTCCCGCTTTCTCTTTGAGTGAAACCAATTCTTCCAATTGGTCCAGATTCCTGTTGTTTTTCCGAACATTTTTTTCCCCAAATGTTGACCCCATTTGGCAAAAGGAGAGATGACAAAACGTGTCACTTTCCACAAAAAGCCGAGGATCATGAGCAACATGGAATAAAAAAATGCCAGCACCATCAGGATCACTCGGTAAATAAAGAGCACGGGACGTACAACCAGGGTATCAATAATTTGTATGACCGTTCGGTATAACCACTGACAAAATTTTATCATGCGGTTTAAAAAAAGGATATACTTCTTACTTCCTAATAAAAAATACAGCCACGCACCGAAAATCATTCCAAAAAAGATGGGAAAACGAATTATCCCGTCGTTTACTTTTACTAAAATCCAGAAAACGGCTCCCATACTGCCAACCCAAAACAGGACATCAAAGAAGAAGACCAGCCAGAGCGGCATCCTGCTCTTCCCTTTGAACACATGATACGTATCAAATCCCATTCCCATAAGAGCCCCGCACGTCGACATGGCCAAAACCGTCTGCAACTGAAGGATGATGTTCACTTGAACAACTTGCCGAAGAATCCTCTCGACCGATCTCCGGCCTGACCTTGTTCCAGATACGCCATTTCGTGAACCAGGCCCTCGATCGCCACTTCTCCGGTTTCCAGACTCAAATTTTTCATATGCAGGTTTTGGCCTCGTATGGTTAAAAAGCCGCCGTCCGTTTCCAAGAGGAATTCTTCACTGTCAAAGCTTTCGACGTTTTTTACTCCCGAAATCGCCAAACTGCGTCGATTGATCATCACGATTTCGTGGCGCGGCCGCTTCGTGTGGTCGTTCATGATTACTCCCCCCTAACGTACCCTTCTTGTACCATCGTATGGAGGGGGATGTCCTTTTAGAACAAAAAAACCCCGCTGACCTGCGGGGTTGCTTTTGCCACTCTTATTTGTACACGGTATAGTTGCCGTTCACATAAATGATTTTGTAGCCGGTACGATCGGCAATCGTCTTGAGCGGCAAGGTAGGAATGTTGTTTTTCAACTGAACCGCTGCCGGCAAAGTAACGTTTTGTCCGTTGACGTTCACGATGTTGGAACCGACCTTGAACTGCATCACCGTGTTGCCGCTGACGACTTTTGCTGTCGTTTTCGTGTAGCTGACCGAGAAGCCGAGAGCATCGCGGAAAAATGTAGTCGGCATGAGCGTGTTGCCGTTTACTGTATACGGAGCAACGGCCAGTTTTGTCGTTTTGCCTGCTTTCGTGAAGGTCGCGACGTTCGCCTTGAAGCTCACACCGTTCAGAGCCACTACATTGGCAGGACGGGCGAACAGCAAGCCCTTCTCTTCAGAGGTATAGACGCCGATGCTGTAGACGCCCGGCGTACCCGGATTTACAATCCCCGCCGTTTCAGCCACGTTGACTTGCACCGCAGCACGCGCCGGGATGTCTGTGGAAGGCACGATGATCAGATTTTGTCCGCGCGCGCCTACGTAATTGGCTGCCACGCCGTTCACGGTTACTGTATTTGTTGGCACATAAGCTGGCACCTTGAAGCCGACAGGAAGAACCACTTCAATAAAGCCCTGGTTGCGGACAATCGGAGCGCCCAGTGCTTTGATGCCAATCTGCAATCCGGCCGGAGTCGATGCGGTAGCTCTGGTAAGCCCGATCGTAGCCTGCGTGTTGTCTACAGGAACAGGGGCAACTACGCCGCTAATTTGAAAATCTTTGGACTTGTATGTTTTGTTATCGACTTTTGCCGTAATCGTGTAGCTCCCTGCGGATTTCGGGTTGACCAGATAGCCGTCGTACGCGAATTTGACACTCAGGCGATTCGAGCTGGAAAAGCCGCTGGGCGTGCGAAATGACACCTTGTTCCCGTTCACGCTAAGTCCCGTCACCTGATCGCCGTTGACGGTCACATTGGAGCTGGAGAGAACAGGCGGCACCATTCCCCACTCAGGGAACTCGACCTGAATATCCGAATTACTGTACAGCTTGCTGGACAAATCGAAATCAAGCGTATAGCTGCTTCTCGCTCCCACGGAGCTATCAGACAAGGAAACAGAGAAAGGCGTGCTGCTGGCGCCTGAGATTTCCACGTCCTTGGATTTGTACTTTTTACTGTCGTACTCCAATGTGTAATAGTAGGACTTGCCAGGATCGGACGGATTCACAATGCCTGCCGATGAGCTGAACTCCAGTTTGATATAGTTGTCTCCGTCAGCACCGCTCGGCACTTCGATTCGCACGGTATCGCTGTCGATTATCGTCACGTAATCAGCCTTGTAACCGTTGACCTTTACATCGGACTTGCTGATGCTTTTCGGCAGCATGTCTCTCGTTGGGAAGTCTACATAAATGTATTTGCCCTCTTTCAGCTTGCTTTTGGAAGCCAGAGTGAATTTGCCGAGCGTCAGCGAAATGCTTTCTTCTGCATTTTTGTTGCTGTGAGAAGCTTCGAAATCCCCCTTGCTGCTACTGCTGCTGGAAGAGGACTTGCCAATCGAGATTTTTTTGCTTTTATAGGTACTTTCGCTGCTTGTTTTGACCTCTATGGAATAGCTGCCCTTATCATCGGGGTTGGTGATGTTATCGATTTCCACAGTCACTACGGAGCCTTTTTTAATGCGATCCCCGATTTCGATTTCCACCACGTTTTTACTTACAGATACGCTGTCAATCGTAACCTTGTCGCCGTCATCCTTAACCGAAACGTCGGATTTTTTCAGCTTTTTGTCTACGGAATAGTCAGAAGGGAACCGAACGTAGATCGTGTCGCCTGATTTCAGTTCCTTGTCGATTTCAAACTCAATCGTATATTCCGTTTCTTCTTCCGCACCTGTATCATCTGCTGAAACCTCTTCGATGGAAAGAGCTTGAGCAGCTTTTGGCTCCATCACAAACGGACTTGTTAGCACCGTAGTCGCCAGCAGGACAGAGATCCCTTTCTTCGCGCTTTTGTTCAACGGTAACGCCTCCTTCTCCTCTGAAAAACTTCCCCGAACGGGGTGGCGATTCGCTCGCCGTTTTTCCAATATGGATGTGACCGCAAGCGGCCTGCAGCACAAAATCAAACCCTGCGCTGCAATTCCTTCTATGATAGGAAAAGTAAGGCAAGAAAGGGTTACAGACTGGTAACGAATGACTTAACCCACAGTTTTGAAAAATCAATCCAGCCAAAAGAATCCAGCGTGATCCCTTGCAGAGCCGGATGATAGCGGTCAATGCGCCTTGCATGGTGAATAAATAAAATCCACAACTCATCTCTCAGCATGTCCTCGATGCGTGCCAAAGCTTCCAGGCGCTCCTCCTGCTGTTCCAAACCGAACACCCCAGCCAATTGCCTGTTCACAATCCCCCGCTTTTTGTCATCGAGGAAACGGTACACCATCGTGCATTTATTTTTGTAGATTTCAATCAAGCCCAGCTCAATATCGCGTTGCAGCACTTCTCCCATCATGCACATATCCGCGTGTTTTTCAGCAAAGTCGGACAACGTCTCGGCTTTCGTCGCGCTCCTCGCTTCAAGCCGGATACCGATTTGCTCACATCTTTGCCGCAGCCATTCCGCCTCCTCGCCATATTGTTTTCCTTCCCCGTACAAAAGAACAACCGTCTCTCCCTGGTAGGCGCTTTTTTGCAAACAAGCTGCCGCCTCTTCTATCGTTGATGATTGAAAAGTCATTTGCTGGCTTCTCGACGGGAGGAAACTGCCTGCGGGAGATCGGTTTTGTGTTCTCAGCTTTTCGATCATCTGAACGGGATCGAGCAGATGCTTGATTGCCTGCCGAAAATAGAAGTCATGCTGAATGCCTGGTTTGTTAAAGTTGAAGCTCAAGTAATAACAACCGATCTCTTGAAACTCGATGTTGTTGCCACCATCGCCATCGCCTTGCAAAACTGTTGAGGACGACACTGTCTGCTCTGCCTGCTCCGGCAACTGGTACCGCATCTTCGCCTGTTCCGCGCCCGATACCCGCCAAATTTCTACCCGATCCAATATCGCTCTCTCCCGGTAATAGTCTTCGAAAGCGCCAAGCACCAGCTTGTCCTCGGTAAATTCCAGCATGCGAAACGGCCCCGTTCCTACTATCGCACGCTCGGAAAACGGCACATCATGCGGCAAAACCGACAGTGCGATAGATGCGGCATAATGCAGGAAAAACCCGTTCGGCTCCCGCAAATGAAAGATGACCGTGCAATCGTCAGGGTGCTCGATGCTCACGATGTCCTCGACCTGCCAGCGATAAGGCGAGTCGAGGTCGACGAGGCGCTGAATCGTATAGGCGACATCTTTTCCCGTAAGCACGCGCCCATGGTGAAACCGCACGCCTTTGCGCAAATAAAACGTCCAGGTCCGCTTCTCCTGATCGCTTTCCCAGGCGTAGGCTAGTTGAGGCTGAAAGGACTGGGAAGCAGGATTGAAAATAATGAGTGTATGGCAAATTTGTTGAATAAAGTGACTCTCCGCCGATACAGCAACAAATGCCGGATCAAGAGTCGAAAGCACGCGCTCCCGCGGAATGCGCAGAACATCCTGGCGTCTGCTCTCGCCTTCCTCTGCGACAAAGCCAAATTGAGCGTCCCACACTTCCTGCAAGCAGCGCCGGACGTTTACAGGCAAGCTTTTATGCTGTAAAAGCTCCACCGCCTCCCGAACGTTTCCTTGTGAAAGCAGCTCGTGAAAAGAATCGGTCAAAAACTGGCTGACATCGCAAAGAATCGTCAGCGTAGAATGGTTGCCTCTGCCCACGCCCGGCTGCCATCTCAGCAGCCCTTCCCTCTCCCATTTGCGTAAAATCAGTTTCACATTGCGCGGTGTGCAACAAAGCAGCTCCGCTAATTCCGTAATTCCAACCGTCAGCTCTGCCCCCGGCTCCCAAGCGGAAAAACCGAGCAACATTTGCGTAAAGTGTTCATGACTTTTCATGTTCATCCATCCTAAAAGGTGAAATCATTACTGCGATCTTACTCTTTTTCTTCTCCTTTTAACAGCTACAATTTAGTCAAGAAAAAGGAGAGGTGGTCTGCACATGAGTTTGTTTGAACTACACCCGAATATCCGCATTCGCATCGTGACTTCCTTTCTGACGAAACTGGTTGGAAATATGATTTTCCCGTTCATGGCCATCTACTTTTCTGCCAAAATGGGGTTGGCTTTGACAGGGTTTTTGTTAAGTCTGACGTTGCTCACTCAGATTTTGCTCGGTTTTTACGGGGGCTATCTGGCTGATCGCTGGGGCAGAAAAAAAGTAATGGTATACGGTCAATCGGTCCAATGTGCCGCTTTCCTGATCATGACGCTTGCCAATTCACCGTGGCTCGATTCAGCTTGGCTCACTTTTGCCATGATGCTCTTGCAAAGCGCGAGCAATGGGCTGATTAGTCCAGCAGCCGATGCGATGCTGATTGATGTGAGCACCGCGGAAAACCGCACCTTCATGTACAGCATCAATTACTGGGCTTCCAACTTGTCGATTGCGATCGGCTCCGTTCTCGGCGGACTGCTGTTTGCCACGCACCGTTTCGAGCTGTTTATTGCCCTAACCTTGGTCAGTTTGTTCACGCTCTACATGATGTCTGCGCGCATGCAGGAATCGTATTTTCCGCAAAAGGACAGGGCGCAACGAACTCCTTTTGCAGGCGCAAACGTTCTCGTGGATGTCATAAAAAGCTACAGGCAGGTAATAACGGATCGTCGCTTTTTGCTGTACTCGCTGGGAGGTCTGTTTATCTTTTCCCTGGAGTTCCAGACTGCGAACTACGTCGCTGTAAGGCTATCCCACGAGTTCCCGTCCCAAAGCATCTCGCTTTTCGATTGGTTTGCCGTTGAACTGACTGGTCTGAAAATGTTCAGTCTCATTCAGTTGGAAAATACGCTCCTGGTGGTCTTGCTCTCCCTCTTTATCACGAGGCTGATCCGCCATGCGCGAGAAGCTTCTGCCATGTACGTTGGCGGGCTGTTGTACATCGTCGGCTATACGGTAATCCTGTACAGCAATTCCCTTTTCCTGCTGATGGCGGCTATGCTGATTGCTACTTGGGGGGAGCTGATTCACATTCCGACCAGGCAAACCTTTCTCGCCCGGATTGTCCGCGATGACGCCCGCAGTTCCTACATGGCAGTGAACGGCCTTGTGTTTCAGGGCGCCAGAATCATCGGAACGGCTGGAATTACGCTGGGGGCCATTTTCCCATCCTATCTGATGGCGCTGCTGTTTTTCCTGCTCGGGGTTACGGGCATGTTGATCGTCCGCCATGTCGTATCGCAACTGGAACAGACTCATGTCCCGATGACCCATGCAAAAGAAGCTGCCCGATAATGCTCGGACAGCTTCTTGCTGTTTCTTTTCAAGATGCTTCATCTTTATTCCGACGACAGGCTCTCCAGCAAGGCATCGCCCTTGGCTCCGACTCTAATCGTCGCAAACTTTGCATTTTCCTGTACTTCCAATCCTGTTCCTTCAGGGACAAAATAGCTCTCGATTCCGTACTCAACCTGGCCCCATCCGACTGTTTTCCCATTGATGACGACATCGGACGGATCAGCCGTATAAGGCTTGTTCCAGACGCCTGCTTTTTCATAGTAGCCACTGTAGCCGTACACATTCTGTTCTTGCTTCCGTAATACGACACGGACTTTTTCCCCGGAAGGAAGCTCCTCGTCTGCAAGTGTCGATATGTCGTAGTTCAATCTCACATAATCGCCTTGCAACAGCGAGCGTGGGTCGACTGGCGCCAGCTTCAGCTTGACGGAGGTTCCTTGGGACAAAATCGTCTCGCTGCTGTACACCTGGTAGCCTGCCAAAACAAGTTGAAGCAGCATAATCATCAGCAAAATTAGCGGCCGCTTCGCAAAGACTGGCGACATTATCGGCGTGTCTGACTGTACGCGCCGCTCCAGCCAATAGCTGACGAGGAAAAAGACGATGCTCAAAAGCAGCAGACTCAACGATTTATGCAGCAAGCTCCACAACAGGTCGTAATACTTCATCAGCAAAAAGGCAAACCAGAAGGCGAGAACGATGCCGAAAGCGCTTTTGCTCTTCCTGTGCAAGGTCTGATAAAGCAAATAAGTCGTGAAGACAAAGAACCCGGCTTGAATCAGCAAATTCACGGCAAATGATTCAAAATGAAGCTCGGTCAACGCAAGCAAAGACAGCAAGCCGTAGACGAGGGAGCTGTTTCGCAAGACGGTGGGCAGGCTTCGGACGTAATACATCCCCATTTGGAACACAAACAGGATCAAAAGCACCGTCGTATCCTGCATGAACATGTTGTTCGTAAGCTTGAAATAAAGCACGAGCAGAAAGGCGAGTTGGGTCAAAAGCCGCGCGGGAATGCCAGCTGCCGCCTTCCATACGTAGAGCAGAACGGCGAGGAAGACCACCCAATAATAGCCTTCCAAAAACAGCGAGGAGCCGATTCCGAGCAAATAGCCTATCGTAAGCAATGTATAACGAACCGTTGCATTCATTTTCGGAAGCAACAAAACCGGGGCAAGAAACCCGAGCAGCGACAGGAAAAAGATAAAATACAGCACCGATTCGTCATCGAATACAAGAACGAGCAGCCCGGTCAGCGAAATGGCTCCAATGAATGCAGCAATCGTCGTTACCAGCACCGTAAATGCTTCCTGGAAAAATTGCACCCACTTGCTTTTTTGGTGCGCCGATTCCTTGCGCAGCCAGTTGATGCCCACGACCGCCCCCCAGACAAGACCCGCAGCCGCCAACAGCGCCACGAGGAAAAAGCCCTCAGAGTAATACTCAAGCATATACCAGAAAAACTTCGCGAGCAGGAACAAAGACAGCATGGAAGCTGTCGCAATCAGCAGTCCGCGGTTGGGCAGCCATTTCAAAAAGGTTACGAACAGGACGGCTCCGACCAAAAGATACAGAATTTCAGGCAATGCATCGTACACTTCGACAAACGATGAGATGAACAAGCTGACGGAAAAGACGAGAAAGGACAAATAATAGATCGGTTGAGACGGCAGCTTTCGCGTCGACGTCAGCCAGAAAAGCACCATATTGCCAAGTGCGACCAACCAGAAAATCATGTACCACCATTCGCTCTCGCGCGATACGTGAACGACTGTCGGTTCGAGGAAAAAGATCAGGGCCAGATGCGCCAAAACATAGCTGATCACGTAAAAAGGCTGGTAGCGCGTAAAAATCGCGAAGAGCAGGTTAGGAATCAGCCAGACGACAAACAGCATGTAGCTATCGGCGTGAGAGTTGTAAATCTGCCCTAAAAGAGCGACACAAAGCCCAAATGCCAAACCTCCGGCAACCAGCAGCCAATTGCTGAGGAAAGCATGACGTTTCAACAACACGGACGTGACATAGGATGAGAGATAAAAAAGAACCAATACAGTGACACTGACACCTATTTTTTCCCATCTGTCCAGCATCGGCCAGTTGGAGGCGAAAAAGTAAAACAGGGCTGAAAGCAAAAGTGAAATGGCCAAGAAGTACCCCGTCTGAACTCCCCTTTGTTCCATCTGCACCACCATCCCTTCTGATTTGCTTTCATGTATTTCCATTATATCCTTCTTTTGCAGAAAAAACGTCCTGCGGTTTTGTGCCACCAGTAGCCTTGTCAAAATAAAAAGACTGCCGTAATGGCAGTCTAAGTTGCAATCCTGGGCACGTTACCCTTTCAAGTAAGCGTCCTCTTCTTTTTCGTCACGTGGCACGGGAACTTCACCAATGACTGTATAGAGCGAAGCTGCTTCTTCTTTTCGCGGATTTTCCTTGATGTCTTCTACTTTTACGGAAACGATCTTTTGTCCGAAACGGATCGCCAGCTTGTCGCCAATTTTCACGTTGCTGGATGCTTTGGCCGGACGATCGTTGATTTCTACCCGAGCTTTGTCGCACACTTCTTTTGCCAGCGTACGGCGCTTGATCAGGCGGGATACTTTCAAATACTTATCCAGTCTCATCCTTACTCTCTCCCTTTTGTCTGGTGTTTGGCTTCCTCCCACCATTTGTCCATTTCCTGCAAATCGGTTTGTTCAAAGGTGCGGCCAGCCTCGTGCAGCTTCCCTTCGATATAGGAAAAACGCTTTTTGAACTTGTTGTTTGTCAGTGCCAGCGCTTCTTCCGGATCAATTTTGAGGAAACGAGCCAGATTGACCACGGCAAAGAGCAAATCGCCCAATTCGCCAGCGCGCTCTTCTGCGGACGCTTCCCGCAGCTCGTTGTATTCCTCTTCTACCTTTTTGTACACATCTGCAATATCGTCCCAGTCGAAGCCGACTTCCGCTGCTTTTTTCTGAAGCTTGTAAGCGTACATCAGTGCTGGCAGATCGCGCGGAATACCGGAAAGTTTGGACGCGGCGGCCACGTCGATTCCTTTTGCCGCTTTTTCCTGTGCCTTGATTTCTTGCCAGTTCGCGAGCGCTTCCTCTGAATCATTGGCACTCTTTTCTCCGAATACGTGCGGATGACGGCGCACCAGCTTCTCATTCAAAGTCGCAATCACATCGTCGACGGTAAAATATCCATCTTCCGCTGCGATTTGCGAATGCAGCATGATCTGCATCAACAAATCACCCAGCTCCTCGCACATCGCATCCGGGTCTTCGTCATCAATCGTTTCCAGTACCTCGTACGTTTCTTCGATCAAATTTTTGCGGATGCTTTGATGCGTCTGCTCGCGATCCCACGGGCAGCCATCCGGACTGCGCAAAATGGCGACGATCTCTTTTAAATAAGAAAACTGACGGTATGATACGGTGTCGTCTGTAGTTGGCGGCACGTACACCAAAGACAAATTGCCGAAATGCTCGACCCGGTCCAGCTCGTACAGCGGAACGCTCTCGATCCGCTCTTGGCCCGCTACGCCGACAGCTGTAGCCACCGTTACCACGTAATCATCCGGCAACACTTCCATCAAGGTCAGCTTCACATCCGATGCGACGAAAGCATCGTATACTTGCGCGATAATCGTGTGCAGCCCTGGCGACACTTGATGCGCCGAGAGAGCCGTCCCGTCGAGCAAGGAAAAGCCCTCGATCGGGTCGATGTGCAGTCTTGCGAAAAGGGGGTCGATAAAGCTTTGCCCGCCGCCGATCTCAATCTGCACGCCGCGATTCGGGCCTTCTTCAAGCAACAACTGAACCGTGCGTTCCGCCACCAAAGGATGGCCAGGAACGGCGTACACGATATGACCTGCTTCCTGCACTTTGCCCAACAGCCGTTCGACGATGTCTGCGTACACCTCGGCGAAGCCGTCGTGCTGCTCGTACACTTCGTCAAAAGAGGTCAGGGCGACGCCTTCGCTTGCCAACTGCGCGACAACCGGATGCTCTTTCGTTCTTAAGTACAGCTGGTCAGCCTGTTTGAGTGTCCGATAAATCCCGTACGGAAGCTGATCGAGGTCACCTGCGCCCAGCCCCACTACCGTAATCGTATTTTTGTTCTTATCCAATCGTTTCGCCTCCACTCGACTACCTCATGCCTTTTATTTGGGGAGAAGCTGGAACCGTGTCAACAGCGCAGCAATTCGTTTTCCTTTTGGCAGGAAATGAATGTCGTTTCTCGTAAGCCCGCCTGTTTTCAAAAGCGCCAGCACATACACTACTGCCCCTGCACCAACGGCAAGCAGTCCAACCAGCGTCTGGAACAGTCGTTCAGACATGCCTGCCTTCCCGAGCAAGGCCGTTGCTCCCCATTCCACAATCAGGACAACCACTGACATGACGATGACAGACAAAAACGGCTTTTTGACTGTTTGGCGCAATCCAATCTGCGCCCCTGTATATTTTTTCACAGCGAGCACGTTCAACCCCATCGCTACGAGATAGGCAATGACCGTAGACAGTGCCGCGCCGGAAATCCCCCAAAGAGGGACGAGCGCAAGGTTTAATATGAGTTTGACGAGCACACCGATAAACAAGTTGCGCGCAGGCCGCATGACGCGCCCCAACCCTTGCAAAATTCCCGCGCTGGCAATGCTCAATGTGGCAAAAATAATCGTGAAGGATTGAACCGCAAGCGCTTCGGTTCCGTTTTTATCGCCGTACAGCATGACGTTGATCGGCTCGGCAAGCAGGGCCAACCCAAACGATGCCGGGAGTCCCAGCAAGAATGTCAGGCGAATGGCGATTTCGGAACGGTTCGCAATCATTTGATGCTGACGCTGGGCGACTGCTTCGCTGATCGCAGGCACAAGCGCCAAAGACAGCGAGGTGGCAAAAAATGTACCGAACTGAATGAGCGGTTGCCCGCGGTCAAATGCCCCTTTTGCCAGTTTGGCCAAATCTTCCGGGGTCCCGCTGATTTGCAGCATGTTCACGACGGTAACAGAATCGACAAGCGGGACGAGCGGCAAAACAAGCGCCCCCATGCAAATCGGAACCGCATACATCAACAGACTGCGCAGCACCTGACGGTTGGTCCAGGCGCTCACTCCCGCTTGCTGAGTCCTTTCCGGAATCAGTTGGGCGCCCTGCTTGTCTCTTCTCCAGTACCAAAGCAAGACGAGGATGGCGGCAATACCGCCGGGAAATGCGGCAAACACCGCTCCGGTACCAGCAAGATAAGCATCCTGGTAAACGTTCATCGCCCAGAAAGCGGCGACCAAAATGAAAATAACGCGAATCAACTGCTCAATAACTTGTGATACTCCTGTTGGCATCATGTTTTGATGTCCTTGAAAATACCCGCGCAAGATCGCTGCCATCGGCACGAGCGGCAGGGACCAGGCAACAGCACGCAGCGGAGTCGTCAAATGCTCATCCCCCATGAACCGGGCAATGACTGGTGCTCCTGTGTACAACAGCATAAAGAAAAACAAGCCGAGCACGACCAGCGCAATACTGGCAACACGGAACGCTCTTCGCGCTCCCAGCGTATCGCCGATTGCGACGCGCTCCGAGACGATCTTGGAGATGGCGATAGGAAAGCCTGCCGTCGCCAGGATCAACAACGTGGTATACAGCGGGTATACTTGCATATATACGTACAAGCCGATATCTCCGGCAATGTTTTGGTATGGAATGCGGTATACTGCGCCAAGCAGCTTGGAGACAAGACCGGCAACCCCTAATATTGCGGCGCCTTTCACAAATTGAACAGATGCCTTTTCTTGAGCCATGTGCGTGAAATTTCTCCTCTCCAACCAGAAACTTCGTCCATTATACCACAAGCAAATCGGCGAGAAAAAATCTGCCAAGCCCTGAACGCAACAGGATCAGCTGATTTTTTTACGACAAAAAAACAGCCTCTTTTGTCCGAGGCTGTTTTTGTTCTTGCTATTGTTCCATTTGCTTTGCCAGGAAACCGGCCGCTGTTTCCGACATTTTCATCTCCAAATCACTCATCTTCGTCGATTCATTTTTGTTGAGCAGGATGACAGAACCGATCGGGTCCCCTCCCGCTACAATCGGAGCGACGACAAAGGAACCGTACGTTTCACTCATGTCGCGGCAAATTTCATAAGAACCGGCGTTTTTCTCCAGTCGCGTCTTGCGTTCCTCCAAACACTTCTCCACAATGCTGCCAATCGCTTTTTCCAGATATTCTTTTTTCGATGCGCCAGCGACAGCGATCACACTGTCACGGTCTGAGATTAATACCGTATGATTCATGCTTTCGTACAGGGAGTCAGCGTATTCTTTTGCAAAATCACCCAGTTCTCCAATCGGTGAATACTTTTTGAGAATGACTTCTCCGTCACGATCCACAAAAATCTCAAGCGGGTCGCCTTCACGAATGCGCAGTGTACGACGAATCTCCTTAGGAATCACGACCCGACCGAGGTCGTCAATTCGACGAACGATACCAGTTGCTTTCATGTCATGTTGCCTCGCTTTCCCTGAGAAGTGGGTAGTGAATAAATGGTGGTTGGTTACTTGTATTTTTTCCTCAAATTCTAATTTTAACTATGGGTGCTTGCATCAATTTTTACCAATTGCTTTGTTACTCTCCCCCGGGTGGTAGCGAGTGATAATAGTATTTGCCCACGCTTCAAGAATATGCGAGAAAACGAAAAAACAGGGAAACGGATTCCCTGTTTTTGATCAGACGACTTATTATTTTGGAGCGGCCTCGTTTTTGGATGCAGGCACGTTGTATTTCGTGATCAGCTTGTCCAGCTCGTTTTTGCCAAAAGCGTCATAGCCAGACTCCAGCGCACCTGCGCGAAGCTGCTCCTTCATTTCGTCGAAGGTTTTTTCTTTGCGGTTTTCCACTTTAATGATGTGGTAGCCAAAGCTTGTTTTCACTGGCGGGCCTACTTCGCCCACTTTTTGTGTAATCGCTGCGTCCTTGAACTCAGGCACCCATTGGCTTACGTCGGCATCTGCGTACAGACCGCCGTTTTCCTTGCTTCCAGGGTCATCGGTAAACTCCTTCGCCAGCTTGGCGAAGTCCTCACCTTTTTTCAGACGCGCTTCGAGGTCGTTGGCGATTTTCAATGCTTCCTCAGGCTTGCGCTGTTCTGTCGAAATCAGGATGTGGCGTACGGATGCAACGGTGCGCGATGCCTTATCCATTTTGTCAAATTCTTGCTTCAGCGTATTGTCGCTGATGTTCTTTTTCAGAACGGTAATCGATTCGTTGATGAGCGCCATTTGGTTGGTTACCATTTCTTTGGTGACCCCTTGGCCTTCCATCAGCTTTGTGAACTTGGCTTCATCCTTGCCCAGGAAGCCCATGTACTGACCTTTGATTTTTTCAAAGGTTTTATCCGCCAAGTCCTTGGCTTCTTTTTTCATGGCATCGTCTGAGCGACTGGCCAAAATTTTCGTTGCCGTGTACTCGCGTGCAAAAGCTTTCAGCGCTTGATTGTCGGCAGCCTCGATCATCGTGCCTTGTTGCGGGTTCATGAAGTTGATTACGCGCAGGAACTCTTCGAACTCCTGACCTGTAATCGTTCCACCCTGATACTCAACAACCACAGCCTTCGCATCTGCTGTATATGGCAGAGTCAGCTTAGGAAATTGTGTCAAAGGATCGTTGGCATCAGTCGCTTGGTTTCCTTGTTTATTACCGTCTGTCTGACTGGATGGATTTTGGTTTTGCTGAGCATTTTCTTCTGCCTTGCCGCAGCCCGTCATGAGCGCCACGACCAAAACAGCAGAAGACAAGATCGCTACAGAACGTTTCATAGAAATCTCCCTTCCTGGCAAGTCCTCTGCCCATTAGGACACAGGACTCTCCGTACCGGTGTCTTTACGCACCTGGTGAAATTGACGAAGCAGCTTCTCGATCAGCTGTACACCTTCGTCTTCCCTTAACCCCTTTACTTTAACAGTAATCGTGATCTGTTGTCCACCTGAGAGCCCCAACCTCCGGCTCCAGTTGCTGGCAAGCGCAAACAGCGCACCGCCATCAATGTTGTTGTTTTGGCTAGGATGGAGAACGAGCTTGATTTCATCCGGATTTTTTTGGCTGATCTCGGTGATGTGGTGTTGCAGCGCATAGACACGCAAACGGGAAATGGTCAGGAGATTGTCAACCGGCTGCGGAACAGGGCCGAAACGGTCCAACAATTCCTCTGCCAGATCGTCGACATCCTCCAGCGTGGATACCGCCACAAACTTTTTGTACATCTCGATCTTTTGCCGGCTGTCGGTAATGTACATAGACGGGATGTAAGCATCGAGCTGGAGATTGATTTCCACAGGCGTAACCGCTTCCTGCTTGACCTCTCCCTTCAACTCGTCAATCGCTTCCTTGAGCATCTGGCTGTACAGGTCGAAACCGACTGTATTGATAAACCCGTGCTGCTCGGCACCGAGCAAATTACCAGCCCCCCGGATCGACAAGTCGCGCATCGCGATCTTGAAGCCGGAGCCGAGTTCCGTAAATTCCTTGATCGCCTGAAGCCGTTTTTCTGCGACTTCTGTCAGCACCTTGTCCCGTTGGTATGTGAAGTAAGCATAAGCAATCCGGTTCGAACGTCCAACCCGTCCGCGAAGCTGATACAGCTGGGACAGGCCCATTTTGTCGGCATTGTGGATGATCAGCGTGTTCACGTTCGGGATGTCCACCCCGGTCTCAATGATCGTCGTGCTGACCAACACGTCAAAATTCCCTTCCAAAAAGTCGAGGATGACGCCTTCCAGCTCGCTCTCATTCATCTGGCCGTGCGCTACCGCGATCCGTGCATCAGGCACGAGCATGGATATTTGTTCAGCCATCTGCTCAATGCCTTGTACCTGATTGTAGAGGAAAAATACTTGGCCGTCGCGCGCCATCTCGCGCTCAATCGCTTCTCTCACCAGCGCAGGACTGTATTCCATTACGTACGTCTGCACAGGGAAACGGTTTTCTGGCGGTGTCTCGATGACAGACAAGTCACGCACACCCAGCATCGACATGTGCAGCGTCCGCGGGATTGGCGTCGCGGTCAACGTGATAACATCGACATTTGTCTTGATTTGCTTCAGCTTTTCTTTGTGACTCACACCGAAACGCTGCTCCTCGTCGACGATGAGCAGTCCGAGTTCGCGGAACGTCAAGTCTTTGGACAGCAGACGATGCGTTCCGATGACGACATCGACAGTGCCTTCCTTCAGTCCTTTTAACGTAGCGTTTTGTTCCTTGCGCGAGCGAAAACGGCTCAACACCTCAACCCGGATCGGGTAGTCGGCAAAACGCTCACGGAACGTCTCGTAATGCTGCTGCGCCAAAATCGTCGTCGGAACGAGAACAGCCACCTGTTTGCCGTCCATGACCGCCTTGAACGCTGCGCGAATCGCCACTTCTGTTTTTCCGTAACCCACGTCTCCGCAAACGAGGCGATCCATCGGGCGTCTGCGCTCCATATCGCTTTTGACCTCAGCGATTGCCCGCAACTGGTCGGGAGTCTCCTGATACGGGAACATCGACTCAAAATCGCGCTGCTCGGTTGTATCTGAGGAAAAGGCGTGACCGACCGCTGCTTCGCGCGCAGCGTACAGCTTGATCAAATCCTCGGCAATGTCTTTGACGGAAGACTGAACTTTGTTTTTGACCCGCTTCCATTCGCTTCCGCCCAAGCTGTAGATTTTCGGCTGGGCTTCTTCGCTCGCCACGTACTTTTGCACATGGTCGATTTGATCGATCGGCACAAACAGGCTGTCGCCTGCTGCGTATTGAATGTGAAGGTAATCTTTATGAATTCCGAGTATTTCCTTGGTTTCAATTCCAAGGTACTTCCCAATCCCGTGATTGATGTGCACCACAAAATCGCCGGGCTTTAGCTCCAAGTAATTTTTGATCCGCTCCGCATTGTTCATCGTCTGCTGAACTTTGCGCGCTTTACGCTGCTTGGCGGTAAATACTTCGCCCTCCGTAATAACGACCAGCTTGTTCAGAGGCAGCTCGAAGCCTGTCTGGAGGTTCCCCAAGATGATCGTAGGACGCCCTGGCGGCACCACCTCAACCGCTTCGGTCAACACATCTGCTTCCATCTCATAATCGTGCAGGACGCGCTCCAGACGTTTGGCACGCTCCAGGTCGGCCGCGACAAAAACGATCTGGTCCTGAGACTTTTTCCAGCGGGCCAGCTCTGTTTTCAGCACGTTCATCTGTCCGTGGAAGTTCTGCATAGTGCGACAGGTCAGGTTGACGATGTTTTGCGGCTGGGTCTTGGGAGATTGTCGGAGGAACAAAGACAGGTGGACAATCTGCCGCTTCTTGTGGGAAACGATGTCTTCATAAGTGCGGGACAGGCTCAGGTTAGCCATGTACTCGCCCTGAATGATTCGTCCGGTCAGCCACTCTGCTTCTTCTTTTTGCAGCTGTGCTGCCGTATCCAAAACGCGGGAAGGCTCATCCATGATCAAGAGGGTTTCAGACGGCATGTAGGAGATCAGCGTGTCCTGTGACGGATAAATGACGGAAACGTACGAGTACAGCTGAGCAAAACGCTGCCCTTGTTTCATACGCTCGACATCCGAACCAATCCGCTCGACCACTTTTTCCTTGGCGGCGCCATCTTTCAGCTTGGCAACGGTTTCACCGAGCTTCTGCTCTAAGCGAACAGCCGCTTCCATCAGCAAAGGCGTAGAGGCGATCATTTCTTTTGCCGGGCCCAAAATGTAGGTTTGCACCGATTCAAGCGAGCGCTGGGAAAGCATGTCGAACGTACGGATCGAGTCAATCTCCACATCGAACAGCTCGATGCGCACAGGCCACTCGGAATCAATCGGGTACAGGTCGATAATTCCGCCGCGAACGCTCAGTTCGCCTTTTCGCTCGACCATATCGACGCGCTCGTAACCAAGCTCGATACAGCGGGACAAAAACGATTCGATATCCAGCTCGTCACCGACAGACAGCGTAATCTGCGCCTCTTTCCACACTTCGGGAGGCACAACCAGGCGGCGCAATCCGGCGAATGGCGCAACCAAAAAACCCGTAAAGCCTTGGGCCAGACGGTTGAATACATGAATGCGCTGCGCCAGCATCTCGGGACTGGCGATGGCAAGCTCAGAGCCAATCAGCTCGTTTCCCGGATAAAGCAGCACTTGATCAGAAGGAACCAGCTCAATAAGATCCTCGTATACTTTTTGTGCTTGGTACATGTTATGCGTGACGACACAAACCGGACGCCCGGTCATCTGTTTCAGTGCCGCCATCAGTGTCTGTCGGGCTGAGCCTGCTAGACCGGAGACAAGCTGCTCATGCAGACCTTTCTCCAAACCAGCCACAATTGTCCCGACGTTCGAGTCTTGTTTCATCGGGTTAATGATGACTTGCATTCACTAATCCCCTCTCTAATTCTTCTGTCATCTACAGCCAGAGCATGACTGGTCAAGCGATTTGCCCGCGGGTCGACCATGCGAAAAGAAGCCTTAGCTCCCCAAGCTAAGGCCTTGTCAGTGCAAGCCTTCCTAACGAGTATCCACTTATTTATTGAAGTGGGTTTCCAACTAGCGAAAGCTCTGGATGCTGAATCAGCGCTTCACGGCAGTAGTCGCACGTGATGCTGACGACCGTATCTCCACTTTGTTCTCTCGATATTATAAGAGCACGCTCCTCCGGGGTCAAGGAATCAAACCCGAGCTGCGCTTCTGTCACTTGCGATTCGTCAAATTCCGCGATTTTCATGCCGCAGCAACGACACGTATAGCGAATGCTCATGCATATGCCACCCCCATACCTTTCATATCGCTTAGTATGGTCGGTTGGGTGGAAAATCATACTAGCGGCAAGCCTGACTCCTGTGTGCTGCCGCTTATTTTTGCAGGCTGTTAAACTGGTTCATCACTTTAATAAAAGGCTCTCTCGTCCACATCGCCGCTGCATCAGCAGCATGCTCCACAGCTTCCTGAATCAGCGTTCTCTCCGCAGCAGGGAACGATTGCAGCACGTAGTCGCTCACGCTGCGCCCTGGCTCTGGACGGCTGATCCCGACCTTGATGCGTTTAAATTCCTGGGTTCCCAAATGTTGAATCATCGACTTGATGCCGTTGTGGCCACCAGCACTGCCTTTTTCACGCAGACGAAGCTGTCCGGTCGGCAAGTCGAGATCGTCAAAAATGACAACCAGATCATCCGGAATCAGCTTGTAAAATTCCAAGATTTCTGCGACTGACTCACCGGACAGATTCATGTACGTCTGCGGTTTGACAAGCAGCACCTTTTCGCCTTCCACCCGGCCTTCGCCGACAAGAGCGCGAAACTTGTTTTGCGTAACGGGAATGCCCCATTTGTCGCTAATCTTATCTATGGCCATGAATCCGGCATTATGTCTGGTGTCTTCATATTTTTTACCTGGATTGCCCAATCCAATGATTACTTTCACGTTCATTCCCTCCTACTCTCTCCCCATTGTACTAGAATGACATCGGTAACAAAAGAAAAAGGGCCCGCAGTCATCAACTCGGCCCCTTCTTTCCATCATTCGACTTTTTTCTTATTCAGCCGCAGCCTTCTCTGCTACGGCTTCCGCCTCTTGCTCCGCTTCGATCGACTCTTCCGACTTGGCCTTCACTGGCAGGACACTGATCAGCACTTCTGTAGGGTCAACCAGCAGCTCTACTCCCGCCGGAACTTCCAGGTCGGCTGCCAAAACAACGTCTCCAATCTGGAAGCCGTCCACGTTCACCAGGAACGATCCCGGAATATTGCTTGGCAAGCAGTTGACCTCTACGTTATGGCGCACAAGCGTCGCTACTCCCAATTCAGGATCTCCCGTCATGAGGACAGGTACCGACGTCTGCATTTTTTCGTTCATATTGATTTTCTTGAAATCGGCATGCAAAATGTTGCCCTGCAAAGGATGGCGTTGCAATTCGTTTACCATCACATCATGGGTAGTTCCATCCACATCCAACCGGAACGGCTTGTTTGTCGTCTGGTGACGCAAGGCCGCATCCAGCTCCCGTCCATTGATTTGAATCGACTGACTGCTTACATCGCTTCCGTACACGACACCAGGCACCCAGCCTTCACGCCGCAGCACCTTTACGGAATTGCCTGTTGTTTGGTTGCGCACTTGAGCCTTTATCGCTTCCACAAAAAAACCTCCTCGGACCCTAGCTAGTAAAAGTTTCCTCACTAGCTTGTCCAAAGGAGGTTTATTTCAATCCCCTAAAAGGGGATGCTTGCCTTAATCGAACAGCTTGCTGACAGACAGTTCTTCGTGTACGCGAATGATCGCTTCGCCAATGATCGGCGCTACGGACAGAACGGTGATTTTGTCGATAATTTGCTCTTGGGTCAGCGGGATCGAATTGGTTACGATCAACTCTTTGATCTTCGAGTTGGCGATACGCTCGATTGCTGGACCGGACAGAACAGGGTGTGTGCAGCATGCGTAAACTTCGCGGGCACCAGCTTCTACCAATGCATTGGCAGCCAGGGTGATTGTTCCCGCTGTATCAATGATATCGTCAATAATGATGGCAGTCTTGCCTTCGATATTACCGACGATGTTCATGACTTCCGCTACGTTTGGCTCTGGGCGGCGCTTGTCGATAATGGCGATTGGCGCTTCCAGACGCTCAGCCAGCTTGCGGGCACGAGTTACGCCGCCATGGTCAGGCGATACGACTACGATGTCCTTCAAGCCTTTTTCGGAGAAGTGTTTGCCCAAAATCGGCACACCGAGCAGATGGTCCACAGGAATGTCGAAGAATCCCTGGATTTGTGTTGCGTGCAGATCCATGGTAATTACACGTTGCGCTCCTGCGGTTTCAATCAGGTTGGCAACCAGTTTTGCTGTGATCGGATCACGTGCGCGCGCCTTGCGATCTTGTCTGGCATATCCGTAGTAAGGAATAACAACGTTGATGCTTTTTGCAGATGCGCGTTTCAGTGCATCGACCATTACCAAAAGCTCCATCAAATGCTCATTAACGGGAGCAGACGTTGGCTGAATAACAAATACGTCACAACCGCGAACGCTTTCATTCAATTTAATTTGGCATTCGCCGTCACTAAAGCGCACAGCTTGTGCATTTCCGAGCGGTACACCAATGTGTTCAGCGATTTCTTTTGCCAATTCAGGGTTTGCGTTGCACGTAAATACCTTCAGTTTGGGGTCGCGGTAATTAGCCATGATCTTCTCTTAGAACCTCCCGTTATGATTGCTTTTTGCCCTTGCGAGGCATTTTGTTAGCGTAATCTGGTTTATTCACTTGACGCTCACGTGCGATCGCAAGCGCATTGTCAGGCACATCCTGAGTGATGGTCGATCCTGCTGCAACATACGCATTTTGTCCAACGGTAACGGGAGCCACCAGATTGCTGTTGCAACCGATGAACGCTCCGTCCTGGACGATTGTCTTATGCTTGACTGCCCCGTCGTAATTGACGGTTATCGTACCACAGCCGATGTTCACGCCATCGCCAATTTCCGCGTCACCTACATAGCTGAGGTGAGGTACTTTGCTTCCGTCGCCGATCTTTGTATTTTTCAATTCGACGAAATCACCGATCTTCGCTTTGCGGCCAATTTGCGAGCCTGGACGAATGTAGGCGAATGGCCCGACTGCCGACTCTGCTTCCACACTTGACTCTACCATGACCGAATAGGAAATGGTGACGCCGGAACCAACCTGCACATCGGTCAAGTCAGCCTGTGGCCCAATGACGCAATCCGTGCCAATGGTTGTCCGTCCGCGCAAAAATGTACCCGGTTGGATAACCGTATCGGCCCCGATGACGACATCTGCCTCGATATACGTAGAAGCCGGATCAATGATGGTAACACCATTGCGCATATGGCCGTTGGCAATCCGCTTCCGCATATACGCTTCCGCTTCAGACAGCTGCACACGATCATTGACGCCCATCGTTTCCTCAGGGTCAACCGCTTCGTACGCCACTACCTTTTCGCCCGCTTCCCGCAAAATGCCGACAACGTCTGTTACATAGTATTCGCCTTGCGCGTTGTCATTTTTCACTTCCGCCAAGGCTTTCCATAATTTGCGATTGTCATAACAGTATATGCCCGTGTTAATTTCCTGGACCGCCCGTTCCGCTTCTGTGGCGTCCTTATGTTCCACGATTCGCAATACTTCGCCCGCCTCGTTGCGCACGATGCGCCCGTAGCCTGTCGGATCGGGGAGCACGGCGGTCAATACAGTTGCAGCCGCTTGCTGCTCTTCGTGATAGGTCAGCAAGGCGGACAACGTCTGTTCAGACAAGAGGGGAACGTCTCCGTACAAAAGAAACGTAGTGCCTTCTTTATCCTGTAAAAACGGCGCTGCCTGCGAAACGGCATGCGCCGTTCCCAATTGTTCTTCTTGCAGTGCGTAAGTAACGCCCTCGCCTAGTTTGGCGCGGACCACGTCAGCACCATGACCTACGACGACAACGATGTCCTCAACCTGCATAGAAACCATCGTATCCACAACATGCTGAACCATTGGTTTCCCACATACAGGATGCAGAACCTTGTACAGCTTCGATTTCATCCGCGTACCCTGACCAGCGGCCAGAACCACGGCATGGATCTTAGACATGTCAACCCTCCATCGTAGAAGTTCCACAATGACTATATCTTAATCATATGTGGATTTCAAGACAATCGATGCAGGATTATCGCCGTTTCCCTGACATTGCCTGAAAGTTGTTCATCTAACAGACAACATTTAATAATCTGACAAAAAGTGATATATTGATGGGCGAAAGAGGTTATATAAAGGAGGCAGGAAGGAATGCCAGCGAATGTCTACTTGCTGACCGGATACTTGGGCAGCGGAAAAACGACCTTATTGCAAAAATGGCTGACTCATCTACGCGTCCAGAACGAAAACGTAGTCGTCCTGATGAATGAAATGGGCGAGGAAGATATTGACGGCGAACAGCTGCAAGGCTTTGGCTTCCCCGTAAAAAAGCTGCTGGACGGTTGCATTTGCTGCTCGATCAAAGGGGAACTGACAGAAGGCTTGCGGGATATTTTGAACTCCCTGCAACCCGATCGCATTTTGATAGAAACAACAGGAGTCGCCGACCCGATCGATGTCATCGATACGCTTACCCATCCCGAGCTTTACGATCGCATCGAGCTGAAAGGGACGATCAGCGTCGTGGATGCTTCCCGCTTTTTGGATCTCAATTCGCGCTTCGCCTCCACAGCGGCTCTCGTGAAGACCGTCCGCAATCAGGTCAAATACGCCGACCTCATCCTGCTCAACAAAACAGATATGGCGAGCGCCGAACTGGTGGAGCGCGTCAAGCAGAAGCTCGCGAAGCTAAACCCGAAAGCGCCGATTCACCAAGCGGTGCAGGCGAACATCGACCTCGCCTGGCTTCAGGCTGTGAAACGAGTCGAGCATGTGAGAGAACCCGATTCTGCCTCCCCTGCTCCCGTCCAAACAACGATCGGCCGCATGTCCACGATGGACAGGCTGAAACAATCGCTCGGCCTGAAAACGAGCACACCTTCGCTTTACAACAGCATCGATACGTTTTCCTACACTTTTACTGGGCCGGTAGACGAGAAAAAATTCGAGGATTTTTTGTATGATCTGCCCAAAAACGTGTATCGGGCAAAGGGGTATGTGCTCTTTCATGGAAAAAAAGAACTGATTTCGTTCCAGCACACGGACAATCAAGTGCTGTTCTTTCCATTCGAGAACTTCGGACCGAAACTGGTCGCTGTTTTTATCGGGGAAGGAATGGATCAACAGGAAATTACAAGAAAATTATCCAAATGTTACGGGTAATCAGACGCCGAAGCACCCTGCCAGAAATGACAGGGTGCTTTTGTATTGGGTGCTATTTTACGCACCCGCTTCGATCGTGCTTTCTTCTTCTTGACCTACGCGTTCATACTCGGTCAAAACAGCAGCTTGGATCTTTTCACGGGTAGTCGAAGAAATCGGATGGGCGATATCGCGAAATTCTCCGTCTGGTGTGCGCTTGCTCGGCATTGCAACGAACATGCCGTTGTTTCCGTCAATGACACGGATATCATGAACCACAAATTCATGGTCAATTGTAATGGATGCAATCGCTTTCATCCTACCATCCGTATTCACTCGGCGCAGTCTTACGTCTGTAACTTCCATCTAGTTCACTCCCTTTATCTATGAAACGCGTTTAGGAGTATTTCCACCCTCTGGGTAAATATTCCTGCTGATGTTATGCAATTTTTAAAAAAATATATAAATATGTTCATAACATCAACTCTTTACACGGCACATTTTTACTATCCATGTTATAAACAACGCAAAAACAGCCTAACGCAACGAGCATCAGGCTGTGTCGAATTTCCAATTATTCTATTCTTACGCTTCGATATAGGCAACGATCTCGATCTCTACTTTTACATCGCGCGGCAGGCGTGCCACTTCAACGGTAGAGCGAGCAGGCTTGTGATCGCCAAAATATTGGCCATACACTTCGTTCAATTGCGCAAAGTCATTCATGTCCTTGATGAATACGGTCGCCTTCACTACATGCGAGAGGTTTCCTCCTGCTTCTGCCAGAACAGCTTTGATGTTGGAAAACACCTGATGGGTTTGCTCCACAACGTCGCCTTCTACCAGCGTGCCGTCCGCACGCAGCGCGATTTGGCCGGATGCAAACAGAAACGGACCTACTTTTGCAGCCTGGCTGTACGGGCCGATAGCTGCTGGAGCCTTGTCAGTTGAAACAAAAGAGATTGCCATTTTGATCTACTCCCCTCTATTTTCAAAAAAACTGCCTAGCTCAATTTCAATCTGCTTGCCCTTGAAGTCGACATCTTGCAGTTTGGCAAGAGACACATACTCATCAACCAATCGCTCGGACACATCTGCTGTCGTTTCGACCAGCACGCCGCAACCAACAACAGTCGCGCGGAACTCTTGAAGCAGATCGATCATGCCGCGCAGCGTGCCGCCAGCCTTCATGAAGTCGTCCACGATCAGGACGCGGGACTGCTCGGCCAAGCCGCGGCGAGCGAGAGACATCGTCTGAATCCGCTTACTGGAACCGGATACGTAATTGATGCTTACCACAGAACCTTCCGTCACCTTGTTGTCGCGACGCACAATGACGACAGGCACATTCAAAAACATGGCTGTCGCGTATGCGAGAGGGATTCCTTTTGTCTCCACTGTCATGACCACATCGACGTTTTTGTCAGCGTAAGCAGTGGCAAAAAGCTTGCCGATCTTCGCCATAGTCGCCGGGTTGCCGAGAATGTCGGACATGTACAGGTATCCACCTGGCAAAAGTCTTTCCGGATTGGCCAATTGCTCGATCAGTTCGCGCATGAAGTGAAGGGCCTCTTCCGTTTTTACCTGGGGAATATACTTCACTCCGCCTGCCGCACCCGCCACCGTCTTGAGCTGCCCTACACCCTGGACCTCAAACGCTTCCTTGATGATCGACAAGTCTTCACTGATGGATGATTTCGCTGCGCCGTATTGTTCCGCAAACAGAGTGAGAGGAGTCAGCGTATGGGGATGGGCAAGCAAGTGCTGCGTCATGTCAACCAGACGCGCACTTCTGCGCAATTTCTTCATGGCTCTTCCTCCAAAACCGAATATTATGCTGCTAATGTATCATTTTTATACGTGTTCATGCAAGTATTTCCCCATCTTGGGAGCCTAACATTCGGACAACAAACACATCTTTGACAAAACCTCTGAGTGCATTGTAAATCCTATGTACTTTCGCTTCCTTTTGCACGAGGGCAAACACCGTAGGACCGCTGCCGGACATCAAGACACCGTCCGCTCCGGACGCGATCATCAGCTCCTTGATTTGCCGCACTTGCGGATAAAGGGAGAGCGTGACGTTTTCCAACACATTTCCGAGCGACTGGCACATTAATGAAAAGTCTTGCTCTGAGATAGCTTGAAGCATCTGCCTGGTGTCAGGATGATTGTCGATTTTGTCGACACGCAAGTTCCCGTACACATCAGGAGTGGACACACCGATCGGCGGCTTGGCCAAAATCACCCAGCAAGGGGCCGGCGTTCCCAAATGCGTGATTTGCTCCCCGCGCCCTTTTGCCAGCGCAGTTCCGCCATAGACGCAAAAAGGGACGTCAGAACCGATTTCTGCGCCAATCTCCGCCAGTTCATCCAAGCTCAATCCGAGATTCCACAGCTGGTTCAAACCGCGCAACGTCGCCGCGGCATCACTGCTGCCGCCAGCAAGTCCGGCCGCAACCGGGATTTGTTTGTCTATATACAACCGTACGCCCTGGCGCACCTGATAGCGTTCTTTTAAGAGCACTGCCGCTTTATAAGCATGATTGCGGATATCATCCGGTACGAAGCTGGCAGAGCAGTCCAGCGTAATCTCACCATCTTCGCGCAGAGTCAAGTCTACACGATCTGCCAAGTCGACGGTAGTCATCACCATTTCCACTTCGTGATAACCGTCCGGCCGTTTGGCAAGCACATCGAGAGTCAGATTGATTTTGGCCGGAGCTTTGACCGAGATACGCACGTTGTTCACCTCTGCCTACTATACTAAATTTCCTAGTCTCTTATTGTAGCATAGCCAATCTCTCCCCTGCCAGTTGATACCCCAAAAAGAATAGGATCGAGATCATTGCGGTTATTTCGAAAATTCAGCAGTGTTTTTCGGCATGAGAAAAGCCGGGAGGTCCCGGCCTTGTCAACGAGTTTGTATGATTGTATTCCTGAGATGGGATGTGTCCGCTCGCGTCCTGCCAGCGCTTATGACCGTCTGGCAGCCAGTGCTTCCTCGGCAAGCTGTACAGCTCGCTTCACCATGTTTCCCGCGTCACGCGTCGTGATGCCTCCCCAGCCCTCCGCCTTTACCGTATCGTAAAAGCCAAGCTCCTTGGCGAGTTCCATCTTGAACTGCTCTGACATCATTCCTCGTCTGCGACCCATAGCATCCTCCCTTCCCGTTGACAGGTATAGTGTGCTCCAAGTCCAGCTTTTTCATCTTCGCGCCCAAATATTTACAACCTTTTGATAGCAAAAATAAAACAGTAGAACCCAAAAGGGCTCTACTGTTGTACAAATGTGATGCGGATGTGCTCGTTATCGCGGCACACCGTCAACTCTACTGTTTCCGTCAAGATGTCGGCATAGCTGTAGGAGACCCGCTCAAAGAGTTGATCGTCGTCAAGCTTTACCACAAACACAGATGGGTATGTTTCTTCGAGGATGCCACTTCGTTCGACGGTTTTACGGCGACCTCCATTGGCCTTCAGAAGGATGCGTTCACCAATGTGCCCGTCTAAACTGCGTTTAATGTCAAGTAACGCGTTTCTTGCCATTGTTCCATCCACCTCGCTTACATCTATTATAACAGCTCAATTATATTTTGTCAAAGAAATAAAAAATTATAGCAACCCTGTAGATATTTTGTCAACGGGGTTTTTTTCAGCAAATTAGCAGATATTTGTCACCTGCTCTCCAACAGTATGTCCACAATGCGCAAAAACCTTGCTGCAGCAAGGCTTGCCGATAATAGCCCGGCCTTTTTTTCCGCATTTTTCTTGCATTCATCGACAAAAAACCCCCGTCTTTGGCTTTTTCCGTCCAAAAACGAGGGTAAAAGTTTGTCTTATTGCCCAATAAGGCCGCGCCGCAAGCCTTCGTTGGCTAGGCGGGCGAACTCCTCGATACTGAGGGTTTCGCCGCGGCGGGTCGGTTCAATCCCGATGTCAGAAAGCATCTGTATTACTTCATCCTTCTGTGTTTTTAGAAACAGACCGTTCATCAGGTTGTTCAACAAAGTTTTGCGCCGTTGGGCGAACGAGCAGCGCACCACCCGGAAAAACACATCCTGGTCGTCCACTTCAACTGGCGGACGCTCCCTGACTTTGAGCCTGATGACGGCAGAATCGACGTTAGGACGAGGAATAAACACGCTGGCTGGAACGATCATCGCGACTTCTGTTTCCGCATAAAACTGCGCCGCGACAGAAAGAGAGCCGTAGTCTTTCGTGCCTGGCTTGGCAGCAATTCTCTCAGCCACTTCTTTTTGAATCATGACCACGATGTTCTCCAGAGGCAGTCTCTCTTCCAGCAGCTTCATCAAAATCGGCGTCGTCACATAGTAAGGCAGATTGGCTACGACGCTCAGCTTCTCGACCCCAGCCAGCTTCTCTGTAATGAGGGAACGCAAATCAAGCTCCAGCACGTCGCCATGCACGACCTCGATATTGTCGTAGGGCGACAGCGTGTCCTGCAAAATGGGCAAAAGCCGCTGGTCGATTTCAATCGCCATGACCTTCCCTGCTGCTCGTCCCAATTGTTCGGTCAAAGCGCCAATCCCCGGGCCGATTTCAATCGCGCCTTTTTCCTTCGTCAGATCAGCTTCGTCCACGATATTGTGCAAAATGTTGGTGTCTACGAGGAAATTTTGGCCCAAACTCTTCTTGAAGGAGAAGCCGTACTTCTCCAGGATTTCTTTTGTTCGCGTAGGTGTGGCAATATCCTTGCCTGCTGCTTGCGTCATTGCTTACTCCCTCTCTTTATCGATGGCTTCTACAGCCGCTTTAAATTCCGCGCGAGTGATTTGAAAAGCATTCAGCCGTTGCAGCATTTGCTTGGCGTTGGCGTAACCGATCCCCAAAGCTTCCCCAAGCTTGATTCTCCGCTCCTTGGCATCGCTTCCCGACGTGAGTCCATTTTCCAGCAAATCATCGGAGGTAATCTCTCCGGCTGTTTCCGCCATCTCTGTCCGGACTTCCGACAGCGCGCGAACAATCACTTCCGGCGTGGCGTTCTCCACCCCGATGTCGCCTTTTTTCATACCGTCCTCCTGGGTAATGAAGGCGTGCTTGCAGCCCGGTACGGAACGACTGATGATCTTGCGAATGCGCTCCCCCTGGTAATCGGGGTCTGTAAAAATAATGACGCCGCGCTTCTGCTGCGCCAGCCGGATTTTTTCTATCGTTCTGGCATGGATGGCGGAACCACCCGTTTCAATCGTGTCAGCGTTCACTGCACGCTTGATGGCAGCGGTGTCGTCTCTCCCCTCCACGACGATGACCTCTTTTATTTTCATGACGTACTCCTACTTTCGTACAATGTCGCTTTTGCTAGTAGTGTTCCAAAAAAATCAGGCAAAAAGCCTGGAAATGCCGAAACGAATCCTCGCCTGAAACCGTCTAACTATCAAACAGCTTATCATGTCTATTCGCAAAACGCCAAAGACAAAGACAGGAGCGGTCTGCTCCTGTCCTATGGTTTCTGCGGCCCGATTATATAGACGGTTTTGTTGCGCTTGCGACCAAATTGAACGGCTTCTGGCTCTGTGCTCACAAACACGTCAATTTTTCCGCCGCGCATGGCGCCGCCTGTGTCTTCTGCCCGGCGATACCCTACGCCCTCAATATACACCCACCAGCCATATGGAATGACTTTTGGGTCTACTGCGATCGTGTGGCCTGCCTTTGCTTTGACGCCTGTCGCCGTACGTCCATAGCCTGGCGAGCTAGGATGCTTGCCTCCCCCTGAAGGAGAATAGGCAGTCAAAGTAACCCCGTTCAGCACTTTTTTCGGCCTGAATACTTTCCCACCACGCGAGATCATTCCCGCTGAAGCGACCAAGACCCTTTGCGATGGATCGTTGTTTTGCAGCGAAGGAGCTGCTGTTCCGACGGCCACCACTTGGTCCTTCTTTGGCACAAGCACATCTCTTGTCACCAGTTCACGGGAGACCTCCTTTCCGTCTTCCATGACCAGCTTGTAGTGTGCAATTGCCTTACCCTCTTGCCCGTTTTGCAGTACACGGGACTTACCCTTGGTTAATGCCGGATCGTTCTTGCGTATTTCCTGAAAAGCAACCCGTTCCTCGACTTTGACTGTCTGCTCGACTACGCGCTTGATTGTAATCGAAGCGTCCTTCGTCAGCGAGGCGGTCAGGGCCGGCTCTACCCGGTCCTTTTCACCCAGCGCAATGCCGCTGTCCTTCAACACGCCAGCAACATCCCGACTAAGTGTCTGTATCGTTTTAGTCTGCCCGTCAACCTGGACCGGAATGGACCAGGCTGTATGTAAAGTGATCAATGCTCCGTCTGATAGCTTCGTCTCAGGTGTTGGTTGAAGGGAATCCTTTTCCGTTACCGTAATGTTTCGCTCGGTCAAGAACTGCTGTACGGTACTAGCTTTGGTAGCTACCGTCTGGCTTTCTCCGTCCAACGAAAAAGTGACCTGTTTTGGCTGGGTAGCCTGGGCAGAGAAATAGCCAACCATGGGAACGAGCACAAGAGCAAGGATGCCGAAAACGACAAGCCCCGAATGCTTATACTTTTCCCATATCGCGCGTAACTCCATTTCCCACACTCCTTTTCCTAGAAAAGCACGAGGCTTCTCCTGTCTAGCCAGGTAAGGGTCGATGTAATTGCACCAATATTCTGGAAGTGGTCTGTACTTAACAAGGTCGGCTTTGATTGTAAGTTACTTTTTTCCCTTTGTCAAATTTACCCTCCCCTGGCCGAAGCGATAATGCTAACAGACTAGCAAAAATCAGATGGCGAATGGTAGCAGATTTCTGTCGAGAAGCTTTGTCGGATGGACAATAATCGTTCGACACATTGTTCAAGGTATGCGCCGCAAAAAACGAGTAGAACAACAGATCGCAGCACAAAAAAACGGGAAATCACGTGATATGGCGTGATCTCCCGTTTTGGCTTGCTGTTTTTTACGGCTGGAGGCGAAACAGTCGTCTTGCATTTTCTGTGGTGATTTGGGCCATTTCTTCGTAAGACAAGCCGCGAATGTTCGCCATTTCCTCGCAGACGTAACGCACGTATCCACTCTCATTTCGCTTCCCGCGGAACGGATGAGGGGTCAGGTACGGGCAGTCTGTTTCTATCAACAGCTTGTCGAGCGGTACTTGGGCTGCTACTTCTTTTGGCTGCTTCGCATTTTTAAAGGTCAGCGGGCCGCCGAATGAAATGTAAAAGTTCATGTCCAGCGCCAGCTTCGCCGTCTCCCAGCTGCCGGAGAAGCAGTGCATGATCCCTCCGACCTCTGCTGCCTTTTCTTCTTTCAGGATCGTCAAAACATCCTGATGCGCGTCGCGATTGTGGATGATGATCGGCATGTCGAGCTTCCGCGCCAAACGAATCTGCTTGCGGAATACTTCTGCCTGCACGTCTTTTGGCGACGTATCCCAGTAATAGTCCAGGCCCATTTCGCCCAGCCCCACTACCTTCGGATCGCGGCTCAACTCCTCGATCCACTCCAAATGCTCGTCGGTCATGTCTTTGGCGTCCTGGGGATGCCAGCCGATGACTGCGTATATGAAATCGTGGTTTTTCGCCAGATCCATGCAAGTCGGGATGGTTTCTGCGTTGAATCCGATGTTCACGATCGTGCTGACGCCGTTTTCCCGCGCGCGGGCGATGACTTCCTCGCGATCCTCATCAAATTCTTTTGCATTCAGGTGCGCATGTGTCTCAAATAGCAAAATAGGTTCTTCCTTTCCTGCCCCTCGTTACTTCACAATCGCTCCGTTCGGCATGCTCGGATCTACTGTCGCAAGCGTCAGCTGATCGCCTGCGGACGCTGCCAAAATCATGCCCTGCGACAGCTCTCCGCGCAGTTTCACAGGCTTCAGATTGGCTACGAGGATTACTTTTTTGCCGACCATGTCTTCCGGCGTGTAGTATTTCGCGATACCGGAAACGACCTGGCGCTTTTCATAGCCGAGATCCAGTTGCAAAATCAACAGTTTGTCGGCGTTCGGGTGCTTCGCACATTCCACTACTTGCGCAACACGCAGTTCTACTTTGCCAAAATCGTCGATACCGATTTCTTCTTTGGCATCCGCTGGTTTTTCTGTCGCTTCCGCCTGGTTTGCCGTTGTTTCGTTCACAGGTGCTTCCCCTTTCAAAGCGTCTTGTTTTTTCTTGTTTTCCTCCGCTTGGCGGCGTGCTTCTGCGGTCGAATCGTCAATGAAAGCCAGCTCAGCCTGCACGTCCAGACGCGGGAACAAAAGCTCTTTGCGGCTCACGATGCTGCCGGCAGGCAATTCGCCCCATACGCCAGCCGATTCCCAGCTTGTCGCCTGTTCGTTGCCCAAAATGCCGAGTTGGTCCCAAATTTTCGCAGGCGCCTTGGTCATGAACGGTTGAATCAGCACGGAACTGATGCGAATGCTTTCCGCGAGGTTGTACATGACTGTCGCCAGACGTCCTTTGGTTTCTTCCGATTTTGCCAGGTTCCACGGCATGGTTTCGTCGATGTATTTGTTCGTGCGGCCCACCAGTTCCCAAATGTGGGCAAGCGCATTGGAGAAACGCATTTCTTCCATATGCTCCTCGACCAGCGCCTTCGTTTTCATCGCGAGGCTGATCAGGCTGTCATCCGGTTCGCCAGCATCTTGCGGAGCTGGAACTACGCCTTCGAAGTATTTCTCGATCATGGTAGCGGTGCGGCTGAGCAAGTTGCCGATATCGTTTGCCAGATCGTAGTTCAGGCGCTGTACGAACGATTCCGGTGTGAAAATGCCGTCCTGCCCGAAGTTGATTTCACGCAACAGGAAGTAGCGAACGCCATCGGAGCCGTAACGGTCAATCAGCAGCTTGGGATCGATAACATTTCCTTTCGACTTGGACATTTTTCCATCCGGCATCAACAGCCAGCCATGACCGAAAATTTGTTTCGGCAGCGGAACATCGAGCGCCATCAGCAAAATCGGCCAGTAGATCGTATGGAAGCGCAAAATGTCTTTTCCGACCATATGGACGTTGGCAGGCCAGAAACGGCGATATTTGCTGTCGTCGTCAGACAAGTAGCCAAGAGCAGAAATGTAGTTGGTCAACGCGTCAATCCAGACGTAAATCACATGTTCAGGATCGCTCGGCACTTTAATTCCCCAGTCAAATGTGCTGCGGGATACGGACAAGTCCTGGAGTCCAGGCTTCAGGAAGTTGTTGATCATCTCGTTGCGGCGACTCTCCGGTTGAATGAAGTCAGGGTTCGCTTCAATGTGCGCGAGCAGTCTGTCCTGATACTTCGACATGCGGAAGAAGTAGTTTTTCTCCTTGACCTTCTTCACTTCGCGGCCGCAATCCGGACAAATGTAGCCCTTGTCGGTTTTACATTGGGTTTCTGTCCAGAACGCCTCGTCTGGTACGCAATAGTAGCCTTCGTACTCGCCGAGGTAAATATCGCCTTGGTCAAGCAGACGCTGGAACACTTTTTGCACGACTTCTTTGTGGCGCGGCTGTGTCGTACGGATGAAATCATCGTACGAGATGTCGAGCTTCTGCCACAGGTCGCGAATCCAGTCTACGACAGGATCGATAAATTCCAATGGCTGCTTGCCATCTTCGGCCGCGCGCTCCTGTAGCTTTTGACCGTGCTCGTCCGTACCTGTTAGGTAGTAGACATCGTAGCCACGCAAACGTTTGTAGCGCGCCAGTGCATCGCAAGCAATTGTCGTGTAGGCATTTCCGATGTGCAGCTTATTGCTTGGATAATAAATCGGTGTGGTGATGTAGTATGTTGGTTTCATGCAACCTAGCCCCTCCTAATAACATGTAGAAAAATAGAAAAGCCCACCCCAAAAAATTGGGGCGAGCTCTAACTCGCGGTACCACCCAAATGCTCCGTCTCCCTCGCGGAAAACGAACTTGGTGAGTCCAAAACAGACTCTACCCTTAACGCGGGTCAACGTCACAGACTACTGGGCACGACGGTTTGGTCGCGGCTGTTCATCTGCAAGACTCTGGGTCCATGTTCGGCTTGCTCGCTTATACCGGTTTTCAGCTGCCCCGGCTCTCTGGAATAAGGAGGATCGGCTTACTCTTCCCATCATGGTCGTTTGCTTTTGCTGTGCATTCCCTCATTTATCCTCTATTGTACACGACCGACCTGTTTTGTAAACATCCAGCCAGCACCATCTTTCCCGAATTATTTTCAAATGTAAGGAAAAGGGAAAGCAGAGAGAAGTAGGCTTTTTTGTCGAATAGGCGCGGTTTCATTCGACATAAAGTGACTGTTTCGACATGCATTAATCCCAGTAAATTTTATCCATAAAAATTTCCATACACTTTCCAGTTTCCTACAAAACGCTGATATATCAACTTTCTTATTTTCAAAAAACACTTTGGTTTTCAAAGATTTGTCAAAATCATGTTGACACCTTTGGGAATCGCTGGTATGATAATCCCAACAGAAAATGTCGAATATTGACGATTAATGATGAGCGTTTAACAATAGCATCGACATATGAATTTTTAGGAGGAGAATTTACAATGATGAAATCAACGGGGATTGTTCGTAAAGTAGATGAATTGGGTCGGGTCGTTATTCCAATCGAATTGCGCCGCACACTCGGTATTGCCGAAAAAGACGCTTTGGAAATTTACGTAGATGGTGAGCGCATCATCCTGAAAAAATACGAGCCTGCTTGCATCTTCTGTGGAAACGCTGATAAAGTATCTCATTTTAAAGGTAAAATCGTTTGCCAAGATTGCCTGACTGAGATGCCAGTTGTAAAACGCTAATTTTTGATAAAAAACCGATTTACATACAAATAGCCTTCGCACAGGGACAAGCTATGCGAAGGCTATTTGTGTTTTCTGAGCAAAAGAAAAAAGCCGACCTGCTAAGGCCAGCTCCTTATTCCGCTTCCTGATCGCGATGGTACTCGTTGTAAACGTCCCGTTTGGGCAAGCCGCGGTCATCAGCCGCCTGCTTGATTGCTTCTTTTTTGCTCAGGCCCTGCTCGCAGTAATGGTCGACATGCCCAACGACGCTCATTTGCTGCCACCAGTCAACAGCTTCCTCTGTTTCGACAGCGCCTGTGTAGCCTTCGACAATGACGCAAAATTCCCCGCGCACTTCCCCGCTGTCCAGCCATTCCAGCAGTTCGTCAAAAGTGCCGCGAACAAACTCTTCGTAGCGCTTGGTCAGCTCCCGAGCCAAAACAGCCCGGCGGTTGCCCCACGCTTCCCGCATCGCGGCAATCGTCTTTGCAATCCGATGCGGAGCTTCGTAAAAAATCAACGTCTCCGGATAACGCTTGAGCCGTTCCAGCTCCTCGCGCCGCTCCTTGTTTTCCCGCCCGATGAATCCGCAAAAAACAAAACGGTCTGTAGGCAGTCCCGAAGCAATCAAAGCTGTCAGTGCGGCATTGGCACCTGGCACCGGAACGACAGGATACCCGGCGGCGACTGCATCGCGCACAAGGTCTGCCCCCGGATCGGAGATAGCCGGCAGTCCGGCGTCGCTCACCAAGGCAATTCGCTTTCCTTCTGCCAACCATTGCAACAGCCCTTGACCGCTTGCTTCCTTATTATGCTCGTGATAGCTCACTGTGCGCTTCTCGATCTGAAAATGGTTCAGCAGCTTCCTTGTTTGCCGCGTATCTTCACAGGCAATCACATCGACCGCGCGCAGTGTTTCCAAGCACCGGACCGTGATGTCATCGAGGTTGCCAATTGGCGTAGCCACCAAATACAGGACACCTGTTTCCTCCTGCGCAAAGCTGCGCTGTATATTCATTGCGGCGTCCCTCCAATCAAGTCTTCTTTTTGCTTGCGATTCAGCCGTTTGATCGCTTCCTCCCGCTTCAAGCCCCATGAACGGTCAGGCCCCTCTTCCCAAAAGACAAGCGCCAACGGCCCGCGTCCTCTGGTATACTTCGCGCCCTTTCCCTCCTGGTGCTTCGCCAGTCGGCGCAGCAGCTCCGTCGTATAGCCGGTATACAAGGAACCGTCTGCGCAGGAAAGCATGTAGACAAAGTGGCTCTTATGCGAGGGAATCTCTTCTGCCAAAATAAATTTCCTGAAGTTCCTCACAGTATTCCTCACCATTCTCATAGACAATCAATGGCGGTTGAATCCTCAGCTCCGGCTTTCCGCCCCGCATTCCCTCAATTAGTACCATATTCGGCTCCGCATCCCTGCGCGGATAAACCAGACGCATCCGCTTCGGCTCGATTCCGTATTGACGCATCAAGGAAATGATATCAATCAGTCGCGTCGAACGATGGACGAGTGCGAGCTTGCCGCCGTTTTTCAACAGCTGGCTGCCGACCCGGATGACATCTTCCAACGACAGCAAGATCTCATGACGGGCGATCGCAAAGTGCTCGCTGGTGTTTTTCTCGCCACTCGTCGCAGGCATATATGGCGGATTGCACGTAATCAGATCGAATTTGCCGTGACCGTAATGGGCAACAGCCTCTTTGACGTCTCCATGGTGCATCTCGATCCGTTCTGTAAGCCCGTTCAATTGTACGTTTCGACTCGCCATGTCGTACAAGCGCGGCTGAATTTCGATTCCATCAAAATGAGCTTCCGGCGTCCTTGTCGTCATGATCAACGGAATCGCCCCGTTGCCCGTACACATATCAAGCACCCTGCCGCGCTTTGGCACCGATGCAAACCGCGCAAGCAGCACAGCATCCATGGAAAAACAGAACACCTCGTGGCTCTGGATGATTTTCATTTCGTGTGTCAATAAATCGTCAATGCGCTCCGCATCGTAGAGCGGCACGTTGGTGACAGGTTCCATCCTTTATTTCCTACTCCTTTTTGTCCTTGTCTTGGAAAAAGCGACCTGACACGTGGCACAGGTCGCTTTCTCCATACGGTGATCGCTCGTCACCTTTATTTTTGAGGGCCGCCGCTCAAAAACGAGAGACAGAACAGGCAATCCCCTTCTTTACGCAAACTGCCGAAATGCACATTGCAGATATGAAACCCTTCCGCATACAGACGAGCAAGGTTGTCATACCCTTCCCCGACCACGGCCTTTTTGGCTTTCTCCTTGGCAACAATGCTTGTTCCTTTTTGTTTTGCCTGGGAGCCAGTCTTTTTCTTGTCCAGTCGGTTGCGAAGATGCTGGTTTTCAACGAGTAATTGGGCATTTTCCTCCATCAAAACAACGATGACGTCTTTCAACTCACCGATCTCTTTGTACAGGTCCCCAATTCGTTCTTCAATGCTCGCCATCTTGACGAAGATTTCCCGTTTGTCCACTAGCTCACCTCTCCCCTACCCCCACACTTTATTCATAGGTGGGGAGCCCTATCGCAATCTCATCCAATCCAAATTCCGTGATGCGTTTGTCGATCGAAAGCTCCACCTGAACGGACTGATCCAGTACGTTAACAGAAACGACTCGTCCATTTCCCATCGGGGTAGTGACCACCTTGCCGACATCCGGCATTTCATCACGCGTGCTTTCGTAGTTGTCATTCTCGTATTTTAAACAGCACATCAAACGGCCGCACAGACCGGAGATTTTTGCTGGATTCAACGAAAGGTTTTGATCCTTGGCCATTTTGATCGAAACTGGCTCGAAATCGCCGAGGAATGTCGAACAGCACAGCAGCCTGCCACAGGGACCAATGCCGCCAAGCATTTTTGCTTCGTCGCGCACGCCAATCTGACGCAGTTCAATGCGGGTGCGAAACACGGAAGCGAGGTCTTTTACCAGCTCGCGGAAATCAACCCTGCCGTCAGCGGTAAAATAAAAAATGATCTTGTTGCGGTCAAATGTGTATTCCACATCGACCAGCTTCATATCGAGCTTGTGCTCCTTGATCTTCGTCTGGCACACGGAAAAGGCGTTTTTCGCAGCTTGCTTGTTTTCATCAACCTGCTTAGCGTCTTTATCGTCAGCCATGCGAATGACCTTTTTCAACGGCAGCACCACATCGGACTCAGCGACTTCCTTTTTGCCGATGACGACCTTGCCATATTCGACCCCTCTCGCCGTTTCGACGATTACAGTGCAATCTTTCTCTATCGGCAGTCGGTCAGGGTCGAAGTAATATATTTTGCCCGCTTTTTTAAAACGGACCCCAACAACCTCATACAAGGGTTATCCCTCCTGGAATTGAAGAACCAACCGCTCAAGAGCCAACTGTGCGTTGGCGTTTCGCTCTATCCGATTTTTCGTATCCATGACCAAATCTATCCCGTGCAAGAGCTCAGCTTTTGTCCATACCAGTGCTTGTCCTTGCAGCACATCCTGTTGGTCGCTGTTAATGAGATGGGCATGCCTGCCTACTTGCACATACAGGATATCGCGCAGCCAAAGGATGAGCAAATCTAAAAAGAGGGGTAGTTCCTCTTTGATTTTGTCGCTCTTTTGCAACATATCATGGATGGTGAAGAGCGCAGACGAATTACGCTGTTTGCACTCATGGCTCAATTGTATCACTAGATTTCTTAGCTGTGCAAACGATTCTGATTGGCTGAGTGCCTTGGCCTCTTCCACATTTGTCGTAATGTGGGAGGCAATCTGCGCCATCCCGGCAGAAATGCCGTCTGACCGCAGCTGTGCCGCAATGGCTTCGGCAGAAAGTGGAGAGAATTGCACGATTTGGCACCGGGATAAAATCGTCGGGAGGATCGAGTGGCTATGTTCCGTCAGAAGCAAGGCCAGTACACCAGCGGGCGGTTCCTCCAAAAACTTCAGCAGGCTGTTGGAAGCTTGCGTCGTCATTTTGTCGACGTGTTCGATGATGTACACCTTGTGCTTGGACTCTACCGCACGCATGGCCATTTCTTTTTGCAGCGCGCGAATCTGGTCGATTTTAATAGAAGCTCCATCAGGTGTAATAAACAGGACGTCGGGGTGGTTTCCCCCTTCAATCCGCCTGCATGTAAGACAGGCCCCGCAGGCGTCCGCTTCCCTTTCCGGACAAAAAAGGGACTTCGCCAGATGCAGGGCCATCTGCTTTTTACCCGCTCCTTTGGGACCAGCCAATAAATAGGCGTGTGCCAATCTGTTGTTGAGCAGGCTATGATACAGCAGCTCGGAAGCTCTCGGCTGCTGGGAAAAACGGGTCCATGTCATAATGGTTTCACACCCACTAAAAATACAAGTTGATCAGCATGCCGCGGATTTCGCCAATCCGGGCCAACAAATCAATCGTCGGCGCCTGGTCGCTCAAAAGCTCATCTGTCAGACGCAAAAGCTCCTCATCGACCTGCTTGACGATTTTGTACAGCCTGCTGCGGCCTCGCCGATTGATTCCTCGTCTGTCATCCAGGGCAACCCCGTATTTGACGGCTTCCTCCATGAATTGCTTGACGAGGTTTTTATATGCATAAAAATCGCGAACAGAGCGCGATCTGGCAAGAACTTGCCCCATCCTGTCGATGTCGCCGAGCAGCCGATTGATCAGCTCCTGGGACATGCGCTCGTCTTCTCCTTGCACCATCGTGCCAAAATTCAGCTTTTCGAGCTGAGGATTTCTACGTGAATCTGCCGTTTTTATCATGTCCAGCTTAGGTCTAAGCCCATCGCCGATTTTCATCTCGCCACCCCACAGGCCCGATCAGTAGGGGATAAACCCCCCGTTACATCAAGTATAAACGAAAGCGGCGAAAAAAGAGAGCATGAACTAACCTGCAGATGAGAATGAGGATGCTCTTCACTTTTGCGCATCATATGTCAAAAAGAGTGGAACTCTCCTACATCCAGTACAAACACGGCGGCTCCGCCTACCTGTACCTCCAGCGGGTAAGGCATGAACGAATCCACTGCATTGCTGAGAGGGGAAACAGGAGTGACCATTTGCTTGCGGGATTTGCAGTTGTGTGCAATGATGTCGATTACTTCCGGCACGCTTTCGTCAGACGTACCGATCAAAAACGTTGTGTTGCCAGCTCGCAAAAAACTGCCGGTACTGGCGAGCTTCGTCGCGCGAAACCCTTTCTTTACCAGTTGTTGAGACAGACGACCACTATCTTTGTCCTGGACGACCGCAACTACCATTTTCATCGGCTATCACCCTTTCCGCAAGAATTATCCCGCACGTGCTTTATTGTATGAAAATCATGTAGGCTTGGTACGCTATTTCGCCTAAACATATTATACAGTATGTACCTGTACATGCGGTACTGCGAACCTTACAATCTGTCCAGCAATACGCGCAATGCCGATTCGTACACCTGCTCCATCGGCTGCTCGGCATCAATAACGACGAAGCGATCGGGGTCTTTTTCCATGACAAGCTGATACCCTTCTCTTACCAGCTGGTGGAAGCGGATTCCTTCCAGATCGAGCCGATTGACTTCTCTGCCGCGCGCCTTGTTGATTCTCGCCAGTCCAACCTCGGGACGTATATCGAAAAACAGCGTCAGTTCCGGCATGCAGTCACCGACGGCGAAGCGGTTGATCTCATAGACTGCCTCTATGCCAAGCCCTCTTGCATGGCCTTGATAAGCAAGACTGCTGTCGATAAAGCGATCGCAAAGCACGATTTTGCCCGCTTGCAAGGCAGGCAACACTTTTTCAGCCAAGTGCTGGCGTCTCGCTGCGGCGTACAGCAATGCTTCCGTTCTCTCGTCCATTTGCGTATGCGCCGGATTCAGGATGATCTCCCGAATTTTTTCCGCAATATCGATACCGCCCGGCTCGCGTGTCAACAGCACATCCACGCCACGCGCCTGCAATTCCTCGTAAAGCTTGGCGATGACAGTCGATTTGCCCGCCCCTTCGCCACCTTCGACAGTAATAAAACGGCCTTTTGTTCCTGTTGTCACTTGCATGCTCCTTCCGCACCTGTTGTAGCAGGCCACTTGCTTCCTATCTGTAACTAACGCAACACCTGGATGGTATGCAAACGATCGTCCTGCACCCCGTGAAAGCGAGTGCGCCCCCGCCGCAACTCGGCGAGCATTTCCAATCCTTCCTCATCCATTCGCTCACCCGGAACGAGTACCGGAATACCTGGAGGATAAGGAATGACCATCTCGGCCACGATTCGTCCCGTTGCCTGTTCGAGCGGAATCGTCTCCCGCGGGCGGTCAACCGCTTCGTGCATCGGCACAGCCTGCTTGCGCAAATAGTGCGAGGAGACAACGCCGTGCAAAAGAATCCGCTCCGCTTCCGCTTCGACTTGGGGCGAGAGCGATTCCAGCAATCGGGCCAAGGCTTCCAAGTCTTTATGAGTCGTTCCTGCCGATGCTGCCAGCAGTACGTGAGAATCATCAGCCAACTCAGGAAAGATTCCATGTCTTTCCATTAATTCCTGCAACGCAAATCCGCTCGTCTGTCCCGTGCGCAAGTGCAAAAACAGCTTCAAAGGATCAAACGTCGTATATACGCAGTTCGCGGAAAGCTGCGGCCATTCCAGCCATTCCAGCTTGCCTGTTCTCTCCCGGAGCTTGTCCAGTAGCGGCAGCAGTCGCTCCCATTCTTCACAGGCCTCAAGCGCCAGATGACGCCGGGCCAGATCGAGCGAAGCCATCAATATGTACGAAGGGCTGGACGACTGGAGCATGGCTAGATGCCGATACAATCGTTCCCTGTCTATTCGCCCGCCTTGCAGATGCAGCATGGAGGACATCGTCATGGCCGAAGCCATTTTATGTGTGGATTGTACGGCAGCGTCCGCACCCGACTGCATCGCCGAGCGAGGAAAAGCCGGATGAAAGCCAAAGTGGGCACCATGCGCCTCGTCAATCAAAAGCGGAATGTCGTGCCGATGCACCGTAGCCGCCATTTTCGCCAAGTCGATGCCCATGCCGTAATAGGTGGGATTCGTCAAAAAGACTGCCTTGGCATCCGGATGTGTCTGTAGGGCACGCTCGACATCCTCGCGCCTGACCCCGGCGGCAACACCTGTTGCCAAATCCACGGCAGGCACCAGAAAAATCGGCTCCGCTCTGGCCATGATGATCCCGTGATAAACCGATTTATGGCAATTTCGCTGCACGAGAATTTTGTCACCCTGTCGGCATACCGTCATGATCAGGGCAAGATTCCCGACTGTGCTGCCGCCAATCAAAAACTTCGTCTCTTCCGCACCGAAAGCTTCCGCAGCCAAAGACTGTGCTTCCGCAATCACGCCTTGAGGCTGGTGCAAATCATCGGTTCCGCTAATTTCAGTCAAATCAAGCTCCAATACGGATTGAAAACGATGTTTGGCGTGGCTGTCAAAGCTGTGGCCCATTTTGTGCCCAGGCACATGAAACGGATGCGGGCGATGCTTGGCGTGCCGTTCCAGCTGTTCATACAGGGGCGCACGCTTTTGTCGCTCCCGAAATTCAGCATCTCTCATAAGCACGCGCGACTCACGTCCTTTGTCATGAATATTACCCATTATTTTAGCATGATTTGACATGAGGAAAACGGAAATTCGCCAAGCTTTTTGGCAAATGAAAAAAGACACCGGGGATGCCGATGCCTTTTTCCGTCACGCATCTTTTCGCAGCCAAATTCGTCTCATCTGGTGGATAAAGAACGGATACTTTTCGTCCTGGACGTCGGTATTTACCATTTCCTGTTCGCATTTTTGACAAATAAACTGCTCACAAATGGCGATCCCGTCGTTCTGCTCCTGTTCACAGACGATACATCGCTGAGCAACTTTTTCCATAGTGCAAACGCCTGCCCTTTTCCTCAATCTACCAACCATTATACCCCATTATAATCCGCATCATTCCCAAACGTTCGTCTTTTCGCCGATAGCTCGGTAACCTTTGAAAAAAAGCTGGGCTTCCTGGGTTGGAAAACAGGATGCCGCGTCCACGACCAACGACTGGCGCATCACCTTCGCCACTTCTTGCAGGGAAAGCTCGTCCACAATACCGAGCCTGTCTCCGATCACCAGCAAATCGGCATCCTGCAATACGGCGTTCCACGAATCGCCGTGCAGCCAGTCGGGGTGTACCTCGTTCGGATATTGCCCGTCCGCTCCGGTGTAGACAGCTACGTCCATTTTCGCCAGCCAGCCTTGGGGCATCTTGTCCCACAAAGCGTTTGAACCGATCAGCGCTACTCGCCTGACCTTCGCCTTTTCCAGAACGAGCTGGCATTCCCGCTCAAGCCATTTGCAAACATGCGAGTGATCCCGACGCTCCGCAAAAAGCCAGCCCTGCCCGATCCGCGTATCCAAACCTAAAGCTCGCGACACTTGCCTGAGCGAGACTTGCCGGGTATCGCACCACTCGCCCAGCTCCCAATAAAAGCGTTCTTTCCACGCCAAATAACGCGGCAGCTGACGAATCGCTTCATCTACTTCCCGGCAGCCGCAAATCATGGACACTTTGCCGTATTCGGCAAGCAGTCGGCAAACCAGACGCATATGCTTGCCGGACGGATCTCCCCCGATCAAAGCGCGCTCGTTGCCCGACCACAATGCCAAGCGGATTACTTCCCATTTCCTCGCATCATCACCAGCCTCGCTCGACAACGCCAGCTCATCCGCCCAGGCATATGGCGCCTCATCCCCGTATATCACCAACAGGTCCGCATCGTTTTGCTGACGCATGCTTGTTCTATCCGCTGCCCGCAGCTTGTTGTAATCGTCATGCCCGGTTACAAGAAATCCGGCGACACCTTCTGGCGGAAGTCCTGTTTGCTCAGATGCCAAATCGATCCCGCATTCGCGCAGAGAACCGCCCAAGCTGCGCACGATTTGTTCGGACGCGGCCCATAACGTCATTCGCTGCTCTCGCACATCTCCTCCCCCGCTTTCTTGGGCAAAAGTCTTATGCCGATTCCATTTCGTTCCTTTTTATCGTTGCCCATAAACCGCAAGTCCATCACATTTTCGCAACAATCGCCGCCAGCCGGACATGCGAAAAAGCCGTCAGTCTTGGCGCGGACCAACGGCTTTTTTTGCATAAGGTGCAACTTTCTCCCGATTGGAGACTGTGCGATAATAGACAAAGAACTGCGAAGGATGTGACTTCTATGAAGGGACAAGCCCAACATACGATCTACAGCTACAAGCTGCTTTACCGATTTCGCTGGGGACTTATCGGCTATTTGCTTCAGCTTTTGCTGATTGGCCTGTCCCTGATCGGCAGCTCCATGCTGTTGCAAGTACCTGTGGCCTCGCTTGTCGTCACATTGGCGATCCTGCCTGTCATACCGATCTGCCATTTGATCATTTTTCGGCTCTACGCCCAGCTGCGCTCGCAAAAACCTCAGACAACCGCTGACATGCTCGTCTCACCATGGTGGGGGGCTGGCTACGTGCTTCCCGTTCCGTTATCTGTTTATCGAGCCAGCGAAAGTACCGTATTGGTCGGCACCGCACTCCTGGCTGCGGGAGCATTCGTCTGGCTGTCGGCGGGCTATGGACTTACGTTGCTCGGCGGCGTGGCCGTCGTATCACTGCCGCGCCTGATCGCCTTGATCGCCTCGTTGCGTCAGCCTGGCTGGAGCCGGGTTAAATACGAGAATCGCGGAGTTGCCTTTTTGAAGACAGACGGTTGATCAATCCGTTCACATGATCCATAGCTTGATGACAATCAGCGCAGCGAGTCCTGGCAGGCGGAGAAATCCGGCGACCAAAGCTGTGACCGGGTTGATCGGAATATGGAAACTGGCCAGCTCGCCAACCAGATTGGTAAAAAACAAAAGAATGGCACCAATGACGACTTGCATGACGCCAAAACCAATCCACCTGATGGGAGTAGCCACTGACTTGCTTGCCGCTGTCAAAAGCAAAATCCCGACAATAATCAGCGCAATGATCCATCCCGTAGCCATGAACGCCCCCTCCTACGCGTGCTTGCGATGGCGCTCTCGTTTTGCCTGCGCCAGCAAGTACATGTACCGCTTTTCGGTAACGTGCAGATAATAGATGACATCCTCCAGACCGCCATCCGGCTCGCTGATTTCGACAAGATGGCGGGCGTGCTGCCAATCCTCACGAGCCTGATTTACCGCTACATCCAGACTCTCGGCATCCCAGTCGATGACAACCCGTTCTTTTTTTCCCCACCTGCTCACCTGCAAATCCTCCTCAGTTAAAGTAGTACAAAACCCCCATCATGTTATTGACCGCATGCAGCACAACCGCTCCCCAGATGGATTGGTAACGGTGTCGCACAAACCCCAGACCCAATCCGATGACGAACAGAGGCGCAAACAATGCCACATCAATATGCAAAAGGGCGAACCAGAGACTGCTGAGAATAATCCCGGCCACGGCACCTATGCGCCGAACCAGATAAGTCTGAATCACGCCCCGAAACAGAATCTCCTCCGCAATCGGAACCATGATCCCAATGACCACAAGCGATGCCACCGCCGCGAGCATATCCGTATCTTTTGCCGTCACAATCTCTTTTTCGATTTGCTGCTCTCGCTCCGATGACAAGGAAAGCCCAAACCAATCGGCTATCGGATTGGTCACCACCACGTCCAAAAGCAGTGCAATCAATAAAAAAAGCAACAGCAGCAAGACGAGCATCTGCTTGATCCGGACAGGACGACGTACCCCGATTTCCCCTAGCCTGCCGCGAAACCAGAGCGGGATCAGGATCAGCAGAAACAATTGAAAGACAGCCGATTCCAGCGTGCCTGCAACCGTCCCTACCGCAAACAGCGTGTCCTCCAGCACCAGCCCGTACACAACCAGCACAATGGTTTGGAATACGTGCATCCACGCCACGATGTGCACCACATCATTGCCTGTCAGCTCGTGATTTCCCCATAACCACAAAGTCTGCTTGCTCTCGCGGGTGAGACTGTACATATAACCGATCGCTCCGACGAGGCTAAGCGCTGCCACTGCGAAGACGACCAATCCCATCCACGCCTCGGGCACATCTGTAGTAGAAGCAACCCACTTTCCGTCCTCCCCGAGATGAAACCGAATCATGGAAAACTCGGCCGCAAACATCAGCCAATACCCGATGAATAGCATGATCGCCCACGGAGTGGACTTTTGTCGCCCAGCCCAACTCGCAAGCGACAGTCCTGGTCCTGTCAGCATTTCCTCACACTCCTACTTCACTCTATGTCTCGTCCACGAAAAAAAGTCCGTCACTCCTGCGATTTCTTTGCGATGTGCTGCAACTCCTGCGCCTTCGCCTCGGCAACCTCTTTGATGTATTCATTTCGTGTCCGCAAAAAGCGAGTCATGTACGCTTCCAGTACCAACCAGTCAAACACCTTTCCCACGATGCCAAAAGGAGAAGAATAGTCGAAAATGTCCAGCATTTTTGTCGAATGTTCCCCGAGCACGACAAACTCATGCGTATGTCGGAAACGTTTAAACGCGCCCTGCACCATCTCATCGACAAAATAGCGCGGTTCTTCCATCTCGGTAATCTTGGCGGTCAAATTTTGCTTGATGCCAAAATGAACGGCTTCCCATGTAACCGACTCTCCCAGCTTGATCAAACCGCTGGTCACTCCGCCAATCGCCTTTTCGCGTGTACGCGCGGTGGACTCCATATGTAAATCAATGCTTCTCGCCGCATCAAAACAAATCTGTTGCGGTGCCTGAATCGTAAACTCCATGCGAATGACGGGCATCCTTGCTCCCCCTCTTGTCTCTTAAACGAAAAAAAAGACAGGCATTTCCCCCGTCTTCTTTTTCGCTCTATAGATCGCGTCTGCCTTCCAACGCTTTGCTCAAGGTCACTTCGTCCGCATACTCCAAATCTCCGCCCACTGGCAAGCCGTGAGCAATGCGCGTCACGCGAATGCCAAACGGTTTGATCAAACGAGATATGTACATGGCGGTCGCTTCCCCTTCGATGTTCGGGTTGGTCGCCAGGATGACTTCCTTCACCTGTTCATCGCCAAGGCGCTTGAGCAGGTCAGGAATGCGGATATCTTCCGGCCCGATCCCGTCCATTGGCGAGATAGCACCGTGCAACACGTGATAGTAGCCTTCGAACTCTTTCGTCTTTTCCATCGCGACGACATCGCGCGGTTCCTGCACCACGCAAATGATCGAGCCATCCCGACGCTTGTCCCGGCAAATATGGCACGGATCAAGGTCGGTAATATTGTTGCAGACGGAGCAGTAATGAAGCTGGCGCTTTGCGTTGACCAACGCTTTTGCCAGATCAAGCACGTCGTCCTCTTTCATGTTCAGTACAAAAAAGGCAAGCCGCCCAGCGGTCTTCGGACCAATGCCGGGCAGTTTCATAAAACCTTCGATCAGCTTGGAAACCGGTTCTGGATAGAACATCGCGTAATTCCTCTTTTCCTGCCCGATTTTAGAACAGGCCCGGGATGTTCATGCCTCCGGTGAATTTGCCCATTTCTTTGCCCATCATTTCGTCTGCCTTGCGCAGCGCGTCGTTTACCGCTGTCAGCACCAGGTCTTGCAGCATTTCCACGTCTTCCGGATCAACCACTTCTGGCTTGATTACGATGTCTCGTACTTGCTTGTGTCCGTCAGCCTTGACGACAACCGCGCCGCCGCCAGCAGAGCCTTCCACGATTCTATCTTTCAAAGCTTCTTGCGTTTTTTGCATTTCTTCCTGCATTTTCTTCACTTGCTTCATCATTTGTTGCATTTGCTGCATGTTTTTCATTGAGGTGTCCTCCCTGTTTTGGTTTTGACTGCTAGTCTTTTACTTCTATAAGTCCTTCACCTACAAGCTTGATCGCCTCTGCCAGAAACGGGTCTTCCTGCTCCCCGCCCGGATCGTCCTTTTGTGCCGTCTGCTGATCGACGCTCTGCCACTCTTCTTCCATGACAGACAACAGTTGCAAAGGTCTTCCCAGCACAGTAGACATGACCCGCTCCACTACACCTTTCAACTCCGGCTCCATCGTTTTATCACAATGGATGGCGCTTGTAAAAGTGACGATAACAGCATCGTTTCCGGCGGCTACAGGCTGACCGTTCACCAGCCACGCCTGATACTGTATTTTGACCTTTTTCAATTCATTTAAAATCTGGCTCCACTGTCCCCGAACCTGTCTGGTCAAGTTTTCATCAAGCGACTTGGCTACTTCCCTGACGCGATTCATCGACGTCCGTGAACCACCGCCTGCGGCTGCCGCAACCACGCGTCTCGGCTCGCTTTTGCGCGGCTCTTCGGTCTTTTGCTGGCCTGGCAGACTGATTTGCCCTTGCAGTACCTGGCTCAGCCTCTCCTCCAGAGCGTTCAGACGGGCAGCCATAGCTGTCCATTCCTCACTGCTTGCTGCCGCTGCTCCACCACCGCCTGCTGTAGTCTGGGTGTTTGGAGAGCTTGCAGCGCTTGACTGGCACATTTTCACCAGTGTCAGCTCCACCAGCACTCTCGCATACGTCGACCATTTCAACTGGGAAAGCGACTGGTTGCACGTCTCGATCGCGGCATACAAAGCCGGCAAGGAGTAAAGCTTGGCAACCTCCTGGAACTGGTCGTCAATCATGGTGCGTTCCACGATTTCCTCCAGTTGAGGGGCTGTCTTCAACAGCAGCATGTCGCGGTAGTAGTAGAGAAAATCGTGCAGGAACTGCTCAGGGTCTTTTCCCTGAACCATTACCCGATCAAATTGCTCCATCACTTGTGCCACATCGTTTTCGGCGATATGTCTTGCCAGGACGGAAAAATACGATTGGGCGACCGTACCCGTGATCTGCATAATATCGCTGGCACGAACCTCATCCTTGCTGTAGCTGATTGCCTGATCCAGCAAGCTCAGCGCATCGCGCGCCCCGCCCTCCGCCATTTTGGCAACCAGTTGAAGCGCCTGCTCCTCGACCTGGACTCCCTGCGACTGGCAAATCCGCTGAAGCAGATCGACCATCACTTTTAACGGAATCCGGTGAAAATCGAAGCGTTGGCAACGCGATATAATCGTCGCGGGCAGCTTGTGCGGCTCTGTCGTCGCCAAAATAAAGATGACGTGGGAAGGCGGCTCCTCAAGCGTTTTCAACAGGGCATTGAATGCCTCTGTCGTCAGCATATGCACCTCGTCAATGATGTACACCTTGTACCTGACATCGCTCGGAGCAAACTTCACCTTATCTCGAATGTCCCGGATTTCCTCAACCCCGCGGTTGGAAGCGGCGTCGATCTCCAGTACATCAGTTACAGAACCATTGGATATCGCTTTGCATGTATCGCATTGATTGCATGGTTCGCCGTCGATTGGCTGCTCGCAGTTCACTGCCTTGGCCATAATCTTGGCTGCACTTGTCTTTCCCGTACCTCGGGGACCGTTGAACAAATAAGCATGAGAAAGCCTATTTTCGCGTAACGCATTACGCAAGGTTATCGTCACATGTTCTTGTCCGACTACATCCTGAAACGTCTGCGGCCGGTATACGCGGTATAGCGCGGTATAAGCCATGTTCGTGTGACACTCCCCATCTGCACAGTCCTCTTCCATATCCTATTCATTATACACGATTGACACCGTTCGTACAAAGAAAACGCCCCGTTCACAAGTGCGCGGGACGCTTCATCCAAACCGGGACAGCTACAGGTACGGCAGCATGATATGAAAGGTCGTTCCGTACCCTTTCGACGATACGCGAATTTGACCGCCGATGTCGTGAATGATCTTTTGACAGACGGACAAGCCAAGCCCTGTCCCTTCTTCCTTCGTCGTAAAAAACGGATCGAAAATTTTGTCGATGATGTAGAGTGGAACACCGGGGCCTGTGTCGTGGATATCGATGCTCATCTTGTCTCCATCCTGGTCAAGATGATGGGAAATTTGCAGCGTTCCCTGCTCTCCCATCGCCTCAATGCCATTTTTGCAAATGTTGATAAACACTTGCTTGAGCAGCTCCGTATCGCCTACAACCATCGGCAGCTTTCCGCGCGAAGGGAAGCGTACGTCAATCCCGTACAAAATCGCCTGTGACTCCACGATTGGCATGATTTCTTCAAAAACCGTATTGAGGTCAACCATCGCGTACTGTATATCGCGCGGCTTGCTCAGGAGCAAAAACTCGCTGACCAAGGAATTGATGCGATTGATTTCCGTCAGCATGATTTCGGTATACGTCTTTTCCCGATCCATCCCGCTGTCGGTGAATGATTTGAGGAACATCTGCAAAAATCCTTTGATCGAGGTCAACGGATTGCGGATTTCGTGAGCAGTGCCCGCCGCAATTTGACCGATCATCGCCAATCGCTCATTCCGTTCGATTTTTTGCTCAAACGAGCGCAGATTGGTAATATCCTTGAACAAAATGAATGCGCCGACTGTTTTTCCCGACTCGTCCTGCAGCGTATTGGCATCGACGATCAACTCGAAGCGCTGATTGTCATTCGTCCAGGAAGTCGCGACATTTTGCAGCTTCACGCCTTCCAACAGCTCTTTTTTGATCAGCCGATGCGGCTCGGGAATCCCGCTGAATACGTGATCGACGTGTTTGTTGATGACATTGAGCCGCTCCATTCCCAAAAGCTTGCAGGCAGTCTGGCTGGCCTCGATAATGCGCGAATGTTCATCCAGAATAAACAGACCCAAACTGGTATCGTAGGTCAGCTTGGTCAAAAGGCGCTGAGACAAGACCTGGTCGGTTTCTTTAGCCAATTGGTAAAAATGAACCAAATACAAGGGATTCTCTGCTTGCTGTACCAGTATCATCACAGGCGTCTTCCTGCTTTTCCCCTGTTGATCACGCCACTCTACTTCGACATTTGCTCCCGACTCTTCTTCTCTTTGCAAAAGCTCTTCGTACAGTTGTTCCATCGAGCCTTGATAAGGGAGAATAGTGGAGATGGGTTGCTTGATCAGTTGATCGCGTGAATATCCGGTTACACGAAGCAGTTGTTCGTTTACTTCCACGATACTACCCGATTGATTCACCAATAAAACGGCAGTAGGCAGTTGATGCATGAACCGCTGCAATCGTCCGGACGAGCCAACGAGATGTAACGAAAAAGGTGCACTCACAGCTTGTCCCTCCTGGCCTATGACGTACTTCATGAGCAAAGAAACCCATGGCATTTCTCAACTATTATGAAACTTCGTGAAAAAGTGCTCAAAACCTGCCCTTTTAGGCACTTATGAGCAGAGAAATGTTTCGCTAGTTATCGTCAAATTACAACAAAAAATATATCGATCGGCAAATTAGAAATCGCGGACAAACTAAAAATAGCATGCTTCCCGAAGGAAACATGCTATTGATCGTTCAAATAGATACCGTGCACCTATCTTCGATAATTCTCATCCAAGCGTTACTTATGGTAGCAGCTCAGAGCAGGCTACCCTGCGGCACACGCGATGATCCACTTATGGCTGCTTCCTTCCGGACCTGACCAGGTTCATGGGTTCGCGTTGCACAGGACCCGCTCCTCAACACCGCCGCCATAAGGCAGCCTCACATAAGAAAACCTAGGATAGGAATTCAACCCTGCTATTGCGGATTGCAGGTTACAGGGCACCGCAACCTCCCCGTCTAGCACGGTACGATAAGAATACCAAAGATAATGGCTGATAGCAAGCTGCAAACCTATCCAATACTGGTAGCTGTCTTTTCTTTGACAAGAATGACACAACTGTCCTTTGATTGTGTCACTTGAATCGCTCCACTCAAATACGCTTCTTGAAAAATAGCAACGATTGCCGGGTCAAACTGCGTACCTTTGCAGCGTATGATTTCCTCGTACGCCTCTTTGCCGGACATGGCATTTCGGTAAGAGCGCGTAGAGGTCATGGCATCAAACGTATCTGCAACGGCCAGTATCCGTCCGATCAACGGGATCTCTTCACCCTGGAGCTGGTGCGGATAGCCCTTCCCGTCCCACCGCTCATGATGATGCCGCACGCCCGGACTGACATGGGACAGGCTTTCAATCTGCTCCACGATGTCGGCCCCGATCGAAGGGTGCCTTTTCATAAACTCGTATTCATCGAAAGTCAGCTTTCCATTTTTCAGCAACACATGATCAGGAATCGCCACTTTGCCAATGTCGTGCATCAGGCCCGCATAGCGCAGGTCATCACGGGTAAATTCCAGTTGTTCTTTTTCCGTCATGTGATCATACATGATTAGGGCGTAATGGGTCACTCGCTCCGTGTGGCCGGCTGTGTACGGGTCCTTCATTTCGACCGCCAGATAAAAGCTGCGCACAATCTGATCCAGTCCCTTTTGGGAATATTCCCGCTCCCTTTCGATCAAAGACTGCATTTGTTCTGCCATCATGTTGAACTTTTTCTCCAGGAACGTGATTTCCTGCATGCCCTCAATCGGTACGCGTATGGAAAAATCCCCTTTTACCAAAGCGTCAGTGGCATCAACCAACGTGTAGATCGGCTTGGCAATCCACCGGGAAATGCGGTGAGCCACATAGCCGGAGAAGATGACGACGAGACAAATCGTGCACCATAAAATAAACTTCATCCGGTCCAGCCGATTGGCGATATCCTGGCCCGGCAACCATTCCAGATAGGTGATCCCGCTCGCCGCAGAAGTCTGATGGTACGCATAGACACTCTCGCTGTTGATTGTGGCGGCAAACACCGTTTCCTCCTCGAAACCGAGTAAGTGCTTGTTCAGAATCTCCTGGTCAGGAGTAGCGGATACGTTCATCCCGATCCGATCCGCATCCGGGTGAATCAGGATTTTTCCGGAAGGCATGACCACCATCAGATTGTTGTACTTGGGGAGCGAGCTTTTGTTCAACCAGTTAGCCAGTGCGTCCAGCTTTAGCTCCACCAGCAAAAGACCTGACGATTGCTTGGTTTCATCCTCAACTCGCTGCGAAAAATATAACGCTTTCGGATTGCCTTTTTCATCGGAACGGTTAAGCAGCCAGATTTGGCCCTCGCCTTTTCCCCACGGCTCTTTTTGCAGCGATATCGGCCGTTCCTTTTCGTCCCAACCCGCTTCTTTTCGCAACGATATCACTTGCGAATCATCGCGCAAAAAATGAACGTTGCCGATCAGGTCGCGGAAGTAAGTAAAATGATCAAAAGCATCGCGTATCTTGCTTTGATGAGCTGTCCACTCGCTTTTGGCGAGAGGGTCCAACCGATTCTCCAGAGACTTGGGCATTGTCATTCGCAAGACCGGGTCGTTTGCCAACTGATTCGTATCGTGTTGGATCGTTTGAAACAAAGTATTCAGCCGCCTGTCAACGGAATCAAGATGCCCCCCAATGCTCGTCTCATACTGCTCTAGAACGGCCTTTTGCGCCTCCTGATAAAACAGGAAGCAGATGAGCAGGATGGGGAACAGACTCAGCAATAAAAAGGTCGCAAACAATCGGTCTTTCAACTTCAACAACACAAGCCTCCCCCCTTTTCCTCTGGTTGATCGCGCTCGTCAAAGCTATACCTTCTGCTGTTGGGTATGCTTATTTCGTGTCCTTTTCCCTATTACCGCGCTAGGACCAATGGTAAACCTTATTTTGGGGTTTTTGCCGCTTTTCTTTACACTGGACAAATGGACAAAGTCGTCCTGCACATATTATCCTAGCTAAGGGTCATTTACTTATATGTAAGGAGATACATGAATGAAATATATCCTTCTCGTATTTTTAGGAGCGTGCAGCTACGGGATTTTGTCGACGATTGTCAAGCTTGCCTACGGGCAGGGGTACTCGCCAGCAGAGGTCATCGGCGGACAAATGTTCTTCGGGCTTGTGCTCACCTGGATACCTGCTCTCTTTTTCTTGCGGACAAAACCGGGGAAAAAACAACTGCTGCTTTTAGTCAGCGTCGGTCTGGCTATCGGTTCGACGGGGATTTTGTACTACAATGCTCTCCGGTTCATTCCGGCGTCCATCGCCATCGTCTTGTTGTTCCAGTTCACCTGGATGGGGGTCTTGGCCGAGGCGGTCATGACGAAACGGATGCCCGACAAACCTACGCTGCTCTCGCTCGTGCTGCTCCTGTTCGGCACATTGCTTGCCGGCGGAATTTTTGAAACAGACGGAATCGCCCAGTTTCATATCGCGGGTGTCGTGCTTGGCCTGCTGTCTGCCGTCTCTTACACCATGTTTTTGCTGTTTAGCGGCAAGGCGGCGATCGGCGTCAATCCTTGGGTGCGCAGCGCGAGCATGTCTACCGGCTCCTTTTTGCTGGCAGGACTGGTTTACACGCCCGTGTTCCTCTGGAACGGCGCACTCTTGGACGGATTGTTCCCTTACGTCTTCCTGCTCGCTTTCTTCGGGATCTTCATTCCGACTGTTTTCTTCAACTTCGGCGTTCCGCATACAGGGCCGGGAATGGCCGCGATTTTGGGAGCTGCCGAGTTGCCGATGGCTGTATTCTCGTCGTTCATCATTCTCGGTGAAACCGTGTCGGCGCTGCAAGTGACAGGTGTGGTCGTCATCCTGCTGGGCATGATCCTCCCGGAATGGTTGCGCCAACGTCACAAGCGCCTGAAGTCTTCGCTCAGCTGAGCATGCCAAAAAACCCATCCTTTGCAGCCTTTTTCTGCAAGTGGATGGGTTTTCTCATTCGTTTCCTTCGCGTTCGACCGTCAGCGAGCGCGCGCTTGAAGCCTCGCTCTTTTGCCTTTTCCAAAGCGTATATCCGTAATAGCTGATGGCAGCCAGTATGACCAGTCCCACTGCGGTGACGACCATCGTCTGGTTGAACATCCCGACAAATGCATTGAGATTCTCCACATTGTTGCCCATCAAATTCCCGGCAAAAAACAGAACCAGTGTCCAGACAAGCCCGGTCGTGTAGGAAAACAGCGCGTAGCGGCGAAACGTCATCTTGCCAATGCCGACCAAATACGGAACCACATGTCGGACGACCGGCAAAAAGTAGCTGATGCACAAGGCGTAGCTGCCATAACGGTCGAGCAGCGCCTGCGCCCGGTCCACGTACTTGTTCATTCCTTTTTTCTTGCCAATCCAGTTCAATGCCGGAGCACCGAGCCATCTCCCCAGCACATATCCTAGCGACAGCCCGGAAACAACCCCCAGATAAGTCGCGACAAAAGCCGGAAAAACATGCAAAATCCCGAGCGAGGTCAATACTCCCGCAGACAGGACAATCACTTCGTCAGGAATCGGCATACCGACAATTCCTAGCCAGAGCATGAAAAAAAGAGCAAAATACCCAAACTGACCAACTGATTCAGTCAGCATATCCACGATCATCACGTTATCCTCCTATACGGGCAGGCTACCCGCGCTCTTTGCGGCATACATACACAAATGCCGGCGGAAGGTTGAGAGGCACCAGCTTTACTGTCACGTTTTCAAAGACGGTGGACAGCTGCTTCTTCATTTGGAGAGAGTATTGAAAGGCGACAAATACCCCGCCCGGCTTCAGCGCAGCGTAAACCTCTGCCATGATTTGATCGCGCAGCTCCTGCGGGAAGTTGGCAAAAGGCAACCCCGACACGATACAGTCCGCTTTGCCCAAGCCGGCATCGGCGAGTACACGCGTCAAATCGACGGCATCCTCATGGAAAAGGGCGTTAGGGAAAAGCGTCTCCAGCCTTTGGCGCATCTTGCTCTCTTTTTCAAAGGAAACCAGTGTGGCCTCCGGTCGCTTCATCTGCTCAATCCAGGTCGTAAAAATACCTGTGCCCGCGCCCAGCTCCACAATCGTATTGGCCTGACTCCAATCAATCGGATTCATCATTTGCTTTGCCAACGCTCGGGAGCTAGGTGTGATGCTGCCTACTTGCCCAGGTGACTGTAAAAAGTTGTAGAAGAACATCAACCGATCCTTGATGCTAACCGGATGATGACAATCGATCATCATGTTTCAAACGCTCCCTTCGTTGTATGCTTATCATTCATCATATCCAAAAAACATTTAGAATTATCTTTCCAAAAACGAAAGATTTTCTTAATACTATAACAGTAAACGATTGGAAATCAAAACACCTCCGTCTATAGTCGGAGCAAGAGATCACGCTTTTGATGGTTACGAACAGCTCTGCTTGTGCGTTACAATAGCTTCAACAACATCATTCGTCATACACGACGAGGAGGACTATTCTATGGATTATAGAGGTGTAAAAGCAATTACCCACGCCAGTGCATTCTTCGCACCGTTTTTAGTGCCAATCGTAGTCTGGCTGCTGATGCAAGATCGTGAGGCGAAAAATATGGCTCTCCAAGCCTTGCTGTTCCATCTGTTTATGAGTATTCTCATCAGCATCTCCTGGTTTTTCGTTTTCGTGCTGATCGGAATCCCGTTCCTGATCGTATTTGGCCTGATGGCGCTTTACTACCCGATCAAAGGGATCATCTACTCCTTGCAAGGACGACCGTTCCATTACCCAATTATCGGCTCTATTGTCAGATAAGGACAGCGAGGCAGCCGTTTCGCACACAAAAAAAGACCAGCGCGCCCGATCCGGGATGGCTGGTCTTTTCTGCATGCCTGACTCTATTTTGTTAGTTGGACCCAACGGTGAATCGTTGGTTGAGGTGTTGCGGATTTTCGATTTCATCAAGAACGGCAATGGCGTAGTCCGCGTAGCTGACATAGCTTTGTCCGCTTGCATTGACGAGCAAATGATCTTTGCCAAGCTGATAAGTGCCTGTTCTGGCTCCTTCTGGATCAAAGAAAGCGGATGGACTGATAAAGGTCCATTGAATCCCCGTCGTTTCTTGCAAAATGCGCAAGTTTTCTCCCTGGTTTTGCGCTGTTGCCAGGTAGATTCCCGGAAAATCAGGAGTTTCCATGACACGAGTCGTCTTCGCTTCGTCTACGAACAAGCTCCCTGCTCCCCCTACCACAAGCAGACGAGTCGAAGGTGCTCCCTTCATCGCTTCGATCAATACGTTGCCAGCCTCGACGTGCAGGTGTTCTTTTCCGGCAGGAGCGCCAAATGCATTGACTACTGCATCAAAGTCTTTCAAATCGGCTGCTGTCAGAGCGAACACGTCTTTTTCCAGAACAGCTGCTTTCGGTTCGTCGATTTTGGATGCGTCACGAACAACCGCTGTCACCTGATGGCCGCGATCCAACGCTTCCTTCATGATCCATTTTCCTGCTTTGCCGCTTGCGCCTACGATTGCGATTTTCATTGTTCTATTCCCTCCATGTGTTTAGATTGAGTCACCAAAACTCGGGTTATGAATGATAGGCCGCCATTTTAGTTGTAACTAAACAAGTTACATCAGTTGCAAAAAATAATGGCCTGGGCTTGCTTATCTTGTTGTAATCATTTTAGTTACAACCAAATCATCTGTCAAGCATGTATTTTTTGTGCAAATGAAAAAGCACCCGCTTTCGCAGATGCTCGTTTCTTTTTTCGTTACTTTTGTTTGGTCGGTCCTTGCCAGGTGACCAGTCCACCCTGAAGGTGCGCCATTTGCGTAAAGCCGTGTTTTTTCAGGATTTTCGCCGCTTGCTTGCTGCGCATCCCGCTGCGGCAGTACAACAAAATATCGTTTTTCGGGGAAACTTCCTTCACCCGGCTGTTCAACTGGGACAGAGGGATGTTGACGGCTGTAGGAATGTGACCCTTCTTGAACTCGTGTGGCTCGCGCACGTCAATCAGCATCACTCTGCTTTTTTGATTCACCCGCTCCTTGAATTGCTCGGCTCGCAGGTTTTCCAGCCCTTTTACAGGCATGAAGCGGGAAATCAAATACCAAGTTGTCAATGCATACACAATAATAAGCAAAATCGTCGTGAAGTCCATTTGAACATCCTTCCTAGTGAATTAGCGACTTTTCACCAACAGCTCTACCGCTTCTTTTACCATCTTGCTTGTGTCGCCTCCGAGTGCCTGCTCCTCCAACAGACAGCGCTGCAAATTCTCCGCTACGATCTGCGCGATTGCCTTGTCAGACGCGTTGCGGACAGCAGATAGCTGGGCGACTACTTCTTTGCAGCTTTTTTGCTCGTCCATCATTCTCAACACGCCACGGATTTGTCCTTCAATTTTTCGCAAACGTCTTTTAATATCGTCACCGTAGTTGTAATCCATGTGAAGTCCTCCCGTTTTTAGGATCGCGGATACGTATACAGGTATATTATGCAAAAGACAGGCTTTGTCAAGCAAGCCTGTCTGCTTTTCACCTCTTAAATAAAGAGGTTCACCTTCGCCTGTGTCGCATCGCCCAAGTAGGCTGCCACGCCCGCGTACTCCATTCCGTCCAGCAATTCTTCCTGCTGCAAGCCCAGCAAATCCATCGTCATCGTGCAGGCAACCAACTTGACTCCTTGCTCCTGCGCCAGCTCGATCAGTTGGGGCAGCGTCAGGGCATTGTGCTTTTTCATGACATGTTTGATCATTTCCGGGCCCATCCCCAGCATATTCATTTTGGACAACCCCAGCTTCTGCGCCCCTCTCGGCATCATCCAGCCAAACATTTTCTCCAGCCAGCCTTTTTTGACTTTGACGATCTCGTCCTTGCGCATCGTGTTCAAGCCCCAAAAGGTAAAAAAGATCGTGACGTCGTGATCGTAGGCAGCAGCCCCGTTCGCTATGATAAAAGCCGCGATCGCTTTATCCAAATCGCCGCTGAAAAGAACAATCGTCGTTTTCTCTTTCTGGTTTTCCATCGTTAAGCCCTCCCGTTAAATACTGTTACTCCTATAGGTATAAAAATGAGCGAAAAGAAGCCGCTCTCGACTCTCCATGCTTCTTTTCTCACTTACAAAATATCGCTCCACACTTTGATCGCCGTAGCGCAGATCAGCACAATCAGACCGTACCGCAAATATTTGACATCGATCTTGGCGCTGACCACACTGCCCAAAGGCGCACCCAGGACACTGCCAATGACCGTAAACAGGACCGGAACCAGCGGAATATGTCCCGCGTACAATTTGCCTGCGACACCACCGATGGCGGAAATGAATACGATAGCGAGTGACGAGGCAATCGTGACGCGCGTAGGAATCTTGAGGATCGTCAGCATGATCGGGATCAGGATGAAGGCGCCTCCCGCTCCGACAATTCCGGAGACAACGCCTACCACAAAAGCGATCGGGATGGCGACGAACCGATTGTAGACGATCTCTGCTGCCTGCTCCTGAGTCCCTTTGTTTTTCTTCAGCATCAAAATGACCGCTACGACAGCCAATATACCGTAAACGAGGTTGATGCTGTCACCAGACATGTATTTGGAAGCCAGGCCACCCAACAAACTTCCTGCCAGGATGCCGATTCCCATATCTCTGACCAGTCCTTTATGCACCAGGGGCGACCCTTTGCCATTTCGCTTGCGAAAAGCGATTACCCCTGACAGCGAAGCAAAAAAGACCTGGAACATCGAGATCGACGACACCTCCTGAGCGGAGAAATGAGCCAATCCAAGGCCTGCCGGAACAAACAGCAGCAATGGATAATTGATAATCGCTCCGCCAATCCCCAGCATCCCGGAGAAAAAGGAACCGACAAATCCTAGAGAAATCATGAGTAAATACAGCAAGACGTCCATATGCCCTCCCCGCATTCTCCGCCCAAATCGCACAAGAATGCCGTAGCCACTTTTCAAATGCGCATTTTTCAGGTACAATAAAAACCAAGTAAATAACTATGATTAAGGTGATTTAAATGGTTCGTTATTTAAAAGCCATTTTTCAACATCGCTGCCCTGTCTGCAAAGAACCTCTGCGTTCTGTGCGAAGCCACTTGCTTTGTGAAAAGATTTGCCCGAACGGCCATTTTCGCGAAGAAACCTACCCCGACCTCGGCGTTCGCATTGTATATGAAAATAAGGACTAAGCGAACACTTCTGCATCGTGCCCGCTTAGTCTTTTTCTTACAGCTTTTTCACCAGGAACTTGTATACGCCGTTCTCCAACTCATGAGACACCAGTTCGTTTTTCGACTGCTTCACCCATGCCGTAAAATCATGGAGCGACCCTTTATCGGTAGAGAGCACTTCCATGGTCTGTCCTGGCTGCAACGTATCCAGCGCTTTCTTCGCTTTGACAATCGGCATCGGGCAAGCAAGACCTTTTGTATCCACAACAACATCTGCCATGTCGTTTTCCCCCTTGTTGATTTTATTTATCGTGAACCGCGCAACGGTTCGGTCCCGTTTCCATCTCGCGCTGTTCTTCTTCATCAGGCTTCAATCTGCCCATGTTTACTTGACGAATTTCCTGATAGGCGTTTGGCTGCGGCGGCAGCTCCTCGGTAACCGTGCGTCTGAAGTCGCCTTCATCGGCGATGTTCAACCCCGGATTGTTGCGGTACAGATCGCCCAAACGTGCTGAGACAACGCCGTTTGTTCCCAGCTCCACATAGCTGCCAAAATGCGCGGGCAGTACCAGGAGATCTTTTGACAGCTCCTGATAACGATTATACAGGGTGTCACGCAGGTCTCCCACCCAATCTTGCGCTTTGCCAGCCAAATCCGGCCGCCCGATCGATGCCACAAACAAAATGTCGCCTGTCAAAAAGTAGGTGTCATCTACAATCAACGACGTACTCCCAATCGTATGTCCCGGGGAATAGATCGGCAAAATGGAGATGCTCGTGCTGCCGACTTGAATGCTTTTTCCTTCCTCCAGCTTTTCGTAGGCAAAAACGACTTCTTCCGCGTCCTTTTCCGGCAGCCAGTAAGTAGCTCCTGTGCTTTCGGCGAGCTTTCTGCCACCGGAAATATGGTCGGCATGCAAATGGGTGTCGATCGTATGTTTGATGGACAAGCCATGCTCTTTGGCAAAAGCTTCGTACACGTCTGTCATGCGCACCGAGTCAACGACAGCTGCTTCCTGACCGGAGACGATCATGTAGGACAAGCAGCCTTTGCCTATCCGGACGAATTGATAAATTTCCCCGCCGTCGCGCAAATCCCCCACTTTGACAGGCGCGAGATGCTCGCTCCACTGCTTCATCCCGCCTTCGAGGTAGTACACGTCATGAAGTCCGGCATCCGCCAGTTGCTCCGCTACAAAAATCGAGGAGCCTTCCTTGGCGCAAACGACCAGTATTTTTTGGCTGGCAGGAAGCTTCCCGACGACAGCCTCGACTCCATCGATCAGCTCGAAGTACGGCACATTGATGGAGTCTACCCGATGGCCTTCGATGCGCCAGTCTTGGTAATCCTCCTGGTTGCGCACATCAAGAATAAACAGCTCCTCCTGGGCAAACAGCAATTCAGTCAAATCATGCGCCGACATTTTTTGTGCCTTTCCTTGTTGGTTGCTCATTGCTTATCTCCTCCTCACTGTTTTTCTACCGGGCCAACCCAGCGGGCCATACCCGGCACGACGTTTTTTACTCGTGAAAAGCCTTTGTCGGCAAGCAGCCGGCAAGCGAGATCGCTGCGATTGCCGGAACGGCAGATGACAAAAATGTCCCGATCGGTCGGCAACTCAGCCAATCGCTGCTCCAATACCCCCATAGGTATCGATTTGGCCACAGAAATACGCTCGAAGGCATATTCGGCAGGCTCCCGCACATCGATAAGCGTAAACGGCTCGCCGGATTGTAGCTTCGCTTGAAGTTCTTCGTTCGTGATCGTATGCGGATATTTCGTCTCGGCCTTCGTCTCCTGCTGGCTTGCTTTTCTAAGGAAATGCTTCAAGACTTCTCCCTCCTGAACGGTGCCCAAATACTGATGCCCTGTGCTGTTTGCCCAGCCTTTCATGTCAGCCAGCGAGCCTTTGTCAGTCGCTTGCACCTCCAGAACCTGGCCGGGAGCGAGTTGCTCCATCGCCTTTTTGGTGCGAACGACAGGCATCGGGCAAGCCAAGCCTTTGCAGTCCAACATTTTATCAACGGAAAAGCTCGGTTGTGTCGCAGACATGTTGTGTTCCCTCCTAAAGATTTGCGATGTATTGCAATGGGATGGTCGGTGTTTTGTTTTATACGTATACCCCTATAGGTATTATAGTATGTAGCGAGCTTCTCTTTGTCAACAGGAAATTGAACTTCTTCTTCTTCGTCGATGCTTTGCTTTCCAGGTTGTTTGGCGGTTGGCATGCGGCGGATTATCGGCTGGCTATACGTGAATCTCTTTGTGTGACAAAGCAGGTGGTCTAGTCGTCCCCTTTTTAGAGCGGCAAAAATGTTTAAGTTACTTCCACGGAGGCACACGATGAAACTGACGGACTGCATTAAGGAAAAGAAGCTAAAAGCAACGGAATTGGAAATATGGGGGCCTTATTTGCGCAAAGAATGGGAGAATCAGTTTGCCTCGCATTTGTCTGAGGAAGAAAAGCAAAGGATTAACCTGAACCGTCGTGGCGGCTTCCAAGGCTATCTGTGGCACTTGTTCAGCTATCGGATGCGGGACTGTCTTCAGCGGGAAGAAGCGGATCAAGCTTTTCGCCAGGTGTCCGGCGAGTCTTGTTATGTGTTCTATCAGCTTTCCAACAAGGTGTGGATCATGGAAAGCCCATCGCGTCTATCTGTAGAGGATTTGGCAGAGGAGTGCGATGTGTATGTCGTCGACAAGCAGTTTACGTGGACGTATGTGAGGACTCATGAAAAGGAATGGTGCGGGCCTTATTTTTGCAGGAGATGATGATGCAAAAAAGACAGTGTTGAACTCACTGTCTTTCTGTCCTTTAAAAAGCATTAGATTTGAGATCGATTGGGCAATAAATAAAATAAAAAAATTCCCTCAACGATGGAGAACAAATCGTTGTAATAATAATTGGGGAAACGTGTTTGATTGGTCAATTTGGCATACTCTGGCGGGTGGACATGATACGGTTCCGTTGCTGTCTGATACGACTCATCTTCGTGTGGCTCGCCATGATACTTACCCAATACTGTTTTATCGTCCGCGGCAATCCAATCGTACCAATATTCTTCGATGCACTGTTGTTTATTCAGCTTTTCCGTTACATATAATTTGGAGCTGTCAGAGAAGACAATGGTTGCTCGTTGGGCGTATATCGAACTTGGCATGCCTGTACTGTCGGTATTCCGTATGAATTGTATCGCATGACCGAAAGTCTTTTTTAGCACCTCCAAATTTGTAGCAGGGTTGCCGATCATAAATCCCCAATCTCTTTAAGCAGAGACTTCCATTCTTTCCCTTCCCTCGCCCAAATCCAATCCTCGGAATCATCTGGATTTCCTTTTTCGACAACTACTTCGTGATACGGCTTTCCGTAACGTTTTTCATAAAAATCTATCGTCTCTACGATAAAACGGATGCGATGCAAATTTCCATCTTGGATGGATGTCAACGTCTTTTCTATTTGCTCTTTTTGCTCATAAATCTCTGCAAATTCCCGTACAGGTATTCTTTCTTCTGAAGGTGAGACCCACAATGTGTTTTCAGATATGCGAGCTTGCTTGTTTCTCTGAGAGCGTTCTACGCCGATAAAACGCCCTGCGTAAATCCAGTTATTAATTGTCGTAATGCTGACTCCGAAAATTTTCGCCAACTGGCCTGTTGAATACGTTCTCCCAAATTCCTCTTCTTGAGCAACATGCATCAATATTGCCCCAAGCTTTTGCAAATCTTTTTGTATTTCAGCATGAATTGTCTGATTCGGATATTGGTCGAGAATTTTCTTTACCTCGCTCTGGAGCTCAACCGATATTGGTGTCGTTTTTTTTATGACATTAAACAGCACTTTGAGAGTAGCTTCAGCTTTTTCCGGATCGCTGCCTACCTCTGCAATAACACGTTCAAATGTTTTTCTTTCTGCTTCACTTATAGCCATATACGTCACCTCACTCACCCCCTATTCTAATCAAACTGCAAGTAAACTACAAGAAAAACTGCAACACAACTGCAACCTTCTTTTCTCAATATAGTCAAGGCTTTGCGCAATTATCCCTGTTCTCCACTGCCTTTTTTGACAACAAAAAATGACCCAACGGAATTATCCGTTGAGCCACTTGTAAGCGGAGAGAGTGGGATTCGAACCCACGCACGCCTCACGACGCCTAACGCATTTCGAGTGCGTCCCCTTATGACCACTTGGGTATCTCTCCATGAATGGTTTGTCAGAAACATTATTAACTATAGCAAATCTGCGCGAAAAGTGCAAGACTCAACTTGTACGCTTCCCCTTGATTTGCTCGCCGCATTAGGCCAAACTATTAACAACACGAGTCAGGTTTTTTTGACCAGAGGAAAAGTGAGGAACATACATGAAACGAGAACGTTTGGACAAGGTGCTGGCGAATATGGCGTTTGGCACGCGCAAGGAAGTGAAAGCGCTGGTGAAGCAAGGGCTGGTTGTTGTGGACGGCGTAGTCGCAACCGATCCTGGCATGCACGTCGTAGCCGAAGAACAGGAAATTACCGTGGACGGAGAGCCGATCAATTTCAAGCGCTGGGTGTACGTCCTGCTGAACAAACCCCCTGGGGTAGTTTCCGCTACTGAAGATAACGTGCATCAAACTGTAGTCGACCTGCTTCCCTACGAGTGGGCGGTCAAGGTTCACCCGGTAGGCAGACTGGACATCGACACAGAGGGCCTTTTGCTTTTGACCAATGACGGACAGCTCTCCCACAGCCTGCTCTCCCCGAAGAAAAAAGTGGACAAGGAGTATTTTGCCCGCATTGATGGCATCGTTACCGAGCAACACGTCCGGGAATTTGCCAAAGGCGTTGAGCTGGAGGATTTCACTACCTTGCCTGCCAAGCTGGAAATTCTCTCGTCCGGGGAAGTCTCCGAGATTCGCGTCACCATTATGGAAGGAAAATTTCATCAGGTCAAACGGATGTTTGCCGCCTTCGGTCTGCATGTCGCCTATCTGCAACGCATTCGCATGGGCCCGCTCCATCTCGACCCGGCACTCGCTCCCGGCGAATACCGCGAGCTGACCGAAGAAGAACTGAGCCTGCTGCAAAATGTAAACAAATAATACGTCTGCCCGGCATGTTACGGAAGAAACAGTACCGGGCGATGCCCGAAAGACAGTTGGATCACTTTTGATCTGACTGTCTTTTTTTGCGCAAGCCGCGGAAAAAATCTTTGAGCATCTGGGCGCACTCGTCTGCCAGGACTCCTTCCACCACCGGAACCTGATGATTGAAGCGCGGCTCAGCAAGCAAGTTCATCAATGTCCCGGCACATCCTGCCTTGGGATCGCCTGCGCCGTACACGACCTGCTCGATGCGGCTCTGCACGATGGCACCCGCACACATGGGGCAAGGCTCCAGCGTGACGTACAGTGTGCAGCCGATCAGCCGCCAGCCCCCCAGTCGCTCGCTCGCTTCGCGGATCGCGATCATTTCCGCGTGCAAAGTCGGGTCTTTTTGCGTTTCCCGCAAATTGTAGCCGCGGCCGACGATTTCCCCGTTGCGGACGATGACTGCCCCGATTGGCACTTCTCCGATCGCCGCTGCTTTTTGTGCTTCTTCCATCGCCGCTTTCATATATTCTTCGTGTTTACCTGATTCCATCACGATTGTAAAAACTCCTTTACAGACGTTTTCCGATTGCAGTCACACATAATAGCCGCTTTCTTTTTCCCGGTCAATTCTCAGCTTGCTCGCAGGCAAGGCGCCACAAGCGCGATTCCATTCGCCAGACATTCGCCGCATAAAAACAGACGCGTGCCGATCAAAATGTTGATTCGCGAAGTTTTTGTCCATACCTGTTCACATACTCTCTGCCAGATTACATACATTAATGATGTACGGAAGATGTTTGTAATTCACAGATAGCCTCTATCTGGAGGGATGCGAGTGGGCTTAACCTCTGCAAGCACGTTGTTTGATCGTTTTCACAGTCCGACGAGAGGACAGCTGGCAAAAGAAGACGTATTTTCCCACATTGAACAAACCATCTCGTCGATGGCAGGTCCATTCGAGATTATTGTGGGTGCCGATTCCCAGCTGAAAAGTCGCGGAACCTTTTTCGCCCTGGTCATCACGGTTATTCGACCCGGACACGGTGGGACCTTCTTTTATCACAAGTTTCAGGAACGCCGTTATTCATCCTTGCAGCAGCGCATTTTCCAGGAAGCCATGTACGCGGTAGGCTTGGCAACTGAAGTCCGCCAATATTTGCGCGATCATCAACTCGATACTCCGATACGTCTGCACTTTGACATCGGTGCCAACGGGCCTACCCGCAAGTTTATCCAGGCGTTGCTGAGTTTGGCTGAAACCAATCACTTCCGGGCGGAAATCAAGCCAAATTCTTTCTGTGCTTCCACGATTGCCGACAAGTTTACCAAGTAGTGAAGATCTTGATTCTTCCTTGAACAAAGCGTGCAGGCGGACTGCTTCTGACGCATCCGCCCGCTTTGTTTGAGTTCTTTTCCATAGGCGGTTCACGTACTTCTGGACAAGCAGGGGGAAATCCTGCTGCCAGAATCAGCGAAAATACATATACTCTCTTCTATACTCAACCATAACTTTCCGATGCAAACAGGGTGATTGACAACGCTTGTGAAGCTGAGCTATTATAAGCATTAATTGAAGCGTTTTCACAAGGCGTGTTACTGGTAATGCAGGCATGAGCCGAGAAGATCTTTTTAATTGTTAAAAAGGTTTTTTCGGCTCTTTTTTGTTTAAAGGTGGTGGAATGGCTTGTCCCGTGAACAGGAAAAAACATATGCGATTACGCGTGTGTTGAACCATAATGTCGTACTTGTGGAAGAACCCGGCACCAAGCTGGAAATTGTGCTGTTCGGAAAAGGAATCGGATTTGGCGCAAAGCCTGGGAACACCATCCCCGCCCATGACCCGCGTGTGGAGAAGCGCTTCAGGCTGGAAAATGAAAACCATCAGAAACAGTACCAAACGATACTCAGTCAGGTCGATCCTGCCGTGGTAGGAATAGCCGAAGAGATTATCGCGCTTATCGCCAGTGAAATTACCCCGCAACTTAACGAACACGTCCACGTCGCCCTGCCCGACCACATCCAGTTCGCCATTTACCGCCTGCGGAATGGCATGGAGATCGTGAACCCGTTCCTGTTTGAAATCCAGACGCTCTACACCAAAGAGTACACGCTGGCAAAACGGGCTGCGGACATGATCAAGAAGGCATTCGACCTGGATATTCCAGATAGCGAAATCGGTTTTCTCGCCTTGCACATTCATTCGGCGATCAGCTACCTGCCAGTGAAAAAGGCCGTTCAGTTCACGAATGTGATCAGCGAACTGGTCAGCATGATCGAGCAGCGGACAGACAGAACCATCGAGCGAAGCACGGTCGATTACGTCCGTCTCATTACTCATCTGCGTTTTGCTGTAGAGCGCATTCGCCAGCAAAAGACCATTCACAACCCCTTGCTGGACCGGGTCCAAACCACGATTCCGGAAGCATACGAACTGGCGTCCGAGTTGGCTGCCTATATCTCGAACCGGCTGGAAGTCATAGTCCCGGAAGACGAAGTCGGCTACATGGCCTTGCATGTTTATCGGTTGTTGCAGCAACAGCCTTGAATCAACAACTCAAAATCGATGATAATCCTGCGTGTTACTAGCTCGACTAGGCATGAGCGGTGAGATCATACGGACATAGTAAGTATGTCGTCGTATGCTCAGACCGTCTCATGCCTATTTTCGTTCAGACGCAAAAGGAGGAACTTATGCTACGCAATCTGTTTTCCCGTAAAAAACAACAACAAGAAATCACCTTTCTGGCTCCTTTGACCGGAAGTGTTGTCCCTTTGTCGGAAGTACCCGATCCCGTATTTGCCGGGAGAGTCGTAGGCGATGGCGCAGCGATTTTGCCTACTGAGGGCGTCTTGTACGCTCCGGTTGACGCAAAAGTCACCCATCTCTTCCCTACCCATCATGCGATTGGCTTGTCGACCGACAGCGGTCTGGAGCTGCTTATGCATATCGGGATCGATACCGTGAAATTGCAGGGCAAAGGCTTTACCCCCTTCGTCTCTGTCGGCGACCAGGTAAAAGCGGGCGACAAGCTGATTCAATTTGATATCGCCGTATTGCAAGAGTCCGGATGCCCGATCGTTACCCCGATTGTCATTACCAACGGCGATGTCGTTGCGGAAAAGAACGTCGTGGCGCAAGGAAATGTCGCAGCTGGCCAGCAGCCGCTGATGACAGTCGTCCTGAAATAACCGGATTGGACAAAGAAGCATCTGTTTGGGGGAGGTACACATGATTCAGTTTGAAGTAACAGTCACGGTAGAGGGCGGGCTTCACGCTCGTCCCGCCGCTCTTTTGGTCAATCGCTCGGCGCAAACCCAGTCAAAAATCACCCTGAACAAAGGGGAGAAACAAGTGGATGGCCGCAGCATTTTGGGGATCATGACCTTGGGCGCAACCCAGGGCGACAAGCTGCTCGTATCCGTGGACGGCGCTGACGAGGAAACGGTGGCAGCTTCCATTCAGCAATTGTTTGAGCAATCTTTTCAGAGCTAATTCGCAGCGAAAGAAGGTGAAGCAAACATGTTAAAAGGAATCCCGGTTTCTTCCGGCATCTCGATCGCCCCAGTCGTCATTTTGGCACACGCTGCCCCGTCCGCTCCCGCGCAAACTGCGCCAGCAGACACGAGCAAAGAGCTGGAGCTGCTCGCCAGAAGCGTCGAGCAAGCGCGCGAGCAGCTGGAAAAGCTGAGAGAACAAACAGAAGAGCAACTAGGTGCAGAAAAAGCAGCGATTCTTTCCGCGCATATGGCTTTTCTGGAAGACCCGGCTTTTGTCGGGGAAATGTCCTCGCTGATCGAAAACAAACAGTTGGCTGCCACCGCTGCTGTGCAGCAAGTATCTGACCAGTTCGTCGGCCTGTTCGAAAGCATGGATGACGCCTATATGAAAGAACGGGCAGACGATATCCGCGATGTAAGCCGCCGCTTGATCCGCAACCTCTCAGGCACAGACGAGGAGGCAGTTTTCCCGGAGGAACCGTTTATTTTGGCGGCGTGGGATGTCACCCCTTCGGAGACGCTTCAACTCCCGCTCGCATCTGTACGAGGCATCGTCACGGTAAAAGGGGGCGCGACCTCGCACGCGGCTATCCTGGCTCGTTCTTTGGGGATTCCGGCGGTCATGGGAGCCGGAGAACAGTTGATGGAAAAAGTCTCTGCCGGAAGCTTGCTGATCCTCGATGGTGCCACAGGCGACCTGATTGTTTCGCCCGACACGGAAACGTTGGCGCGCTACGAGGAAAAGGCCGCCAAGGAAGCAGCTGAACGCGCTGCCTACGCGGCATTGAAGGATTTGCCTGCGGAAACGACTGACGGACACCGCGTTCACTTGATGGCCAACATGGCGGTTCCCGAAGAAGCAGACGCGCTTGCCGCATCTGGCGTAGAAGGCATCGGCCTGTTCCGCTCCGAGTTTTTGTTCATGGATCGCAGCACTTTGCCCGACGAGGAAGAGCAGTTTGCCGCCTACAAGCAAGTTGCTGTAGCCTTTGGCGACAAGCCGGTCATTATTCGTACCCTCGATGTTGGCGGCGACAAGCATTTGCCAGCGCTTGAGCTTCCCCAGGAAGACAATCCGTTTCTCGGTTTCAGAGCGATGCGCATTTCCTTGGCCCGCCCGGAACTGTTCCTGGTTCAACTACGAGCGCTATTGCGCGCCAGTGCTTTTGGACGGCTGCTGATCATGTTCCCGATGATTTCCCACCTGGGGCAACTGCGGGAAGCCAAACGTTTGCTTGAACAGGCAAAAGCCGAGCTGCGGGAAAAAGGCGTCGCCTTTGACGAGCAAATCTCAGTCGGCATGATGATGGAAATTCCCGGTGCCTGCCTGCAAGCTGACGCTTTTGCCAAAGAAGTCGATTTCTTCAGCATTGGCACCAACGATCTCGTGCAATACACGCTTGCGGTCGACAGAATGAACGCGAACGTTGCCGATCTCTACAGCTACTACCACCCTGCGGTACTGCGGCTTATCTCCAACGTCATCGCCGCTTCCCACCGGGCAGGAATCTGGACGGGGCTATGTGGAGAGATGGCTGGCGACCCGCTCGCTACCGAGCTGTTGCTTGGCATGGGCCTCGACGAGTTCAGTGGTGCCGCTTCGGTTATGCCGAAGGTCAAAGAGCGCATTCGCAACACCAGTATGGAAAAAGCGCAGCAGCTGGCGGAGCAAGTTCTTGCTCTTGCGACTGTGGAAGAGGTTGTGGCGCTTTTGCAAGACAAAACCGAATAAACGGTTTTGTCCCTGCCTATTTGAAAGCGATTTCAAATTCATTTTCTTGATCAGAACAGCTTCTCTCCGGCCAATTCTCGTGCCCTCATCTCTTGCATTCATCCGGAGAGCAGCTTTTTGATAGACATCTCATTCTAAGGAGGTTTTTCCTATGCTCGCCTTTTTGCAACGGATTGGGAAAGCACTCATGCTTCCAGTCGCCACACTGCCTGCTGCGGCGCTTTTGCTCCGCTTCGGCGCCATCAACTACGTGACCGAGTTTCATCTCGGAGAATCGGTTGGTGGATTTTTGAACCAGTATATCGCGCCATTTTTGTTTGCAGGCGGATCTGCGATTTTTGACAACTTGCCGCTGATCTTCGCTGTCGGTGTTGCGATCGGACTCGCTGGGGATGCCGTAGCCGCCCTGGCTGCTGTGATCGCCTACATGGTGTTGACCACCGTACTTTCCAAAGTTCCTGCAGCCATGCCGTTCATCGCAGACGACGTCAAGCTGAACATGGGTGTCATTGGCGGTATTTTGGCGGGCGGAGTCGCTTCCTATTGTTACAACCGCTACCATAACATCAAGCTGCCGGAATGGCTCGGATTCTTTGGCGGCAAACGCTTTGTACCAATTGTCACTTCGCTTAGCATGGTCGTCATCGGTCTTGTTTTCGGGATCATCTGGGGGCCGATTCAGGACGCGCTCAACAGTATGGGTAACTGGATTGTGAGCCTTGGCGCTCTTGGAGCAGGTCTGTTCGGCTTCTTTAACCGTTTGCTTATTCCATTCGGTCTGCACCACGTACTCAACGCCATTGCCTGGTTCCAAATCGGTGATTTTACCGATGCAACTGGCAAAGTCGTACATGGCGACTTGCATCGCTTCTTCGCCGGAGACAAATCTGCCGGCATGTTCATGACAGGCTTCTTCCCGATCATGATGTTCGCATTGCCAGCAGCCGCGCTTGCCATCATTCATTCTGCCAAGCCGGAAAAGCGCCAAGCAATCGCTTCTGTCTTCATCGGTACCGCGCTCGCTTCGTTCCTGACAGGGATTACCGAGCCGCTTGAATTTGCATTTATGTTCGCTGCTCCAGCGCTGTACGTGCTTCACGCGATTTTGACCGGGGTTTCCGGGTATATCGTAACGGCAATGGGAATCAAGCACGGATTTGGCTTCTCCGCTGGTCTGATTGACTACGGGTTGAACTTCCCGCTTTCCACCAATGCTTGGTCGATCATCCCGATCGGCTTGGCGTTCGCCGTCGTCTACTACTTCCTGTTCCGCATCCTGATCGTCAAGTTCAACATCAAAACGCCGGGACGAGAAGACGATGACGCCGTTGAAACTACAACTGCCAGCAGCAATTCGACGCAAGACAAGGCGCAAAGGGTACTCGCTCTGATCGGCGGAAAAGAAAACGTCATCAGTGTTGACGCGTGCATTACCCGCCTGCGTCTCGTGCTGAAGGACGACAAAATCGTCAATGAAAAAGGGCTGAGAGATATTGGCGCAGCAGGCGTAATGAAGCTGGGTCAAGGCAGCGTGCAAGTCGTATTCGGAACACAGTCCGAGCTGTTGAAGGACGAAATCAAGAAACTGTAACGTCGAACCAATAAAATAGGCCCGGGGCTGGCATCTGCCGTACCGGGCTTTTTATTATGGGCATGAAGCCTCCTCGTATGAATGATGAAGTCTGATAAGTCCTGCCTTATGAACCCGACACAAGAGGCACATCTTTTTTAATAATGTGGGACATTGGAGCTAACGAGCACTTTCTCTGGGGGGAACATCGCTTGTTGCTCCAGCTCCAACTCAAATCGTACCAACCGATCCATAAACGCCGTGCACGCCGACTTGCTGTAAGGTGCCATCATCTCTATTTCGTACTCCAGCGTTTTTTTCCATACTTCCAGCTGCCTCTTGTTCGCCTCCCGCGCTTCCAATCTACCCACCCCTTATCTAATGTATCTTTGCTAAAACAACAAAAAGATAATCATGAACAACTCGTGCAAGCCACACTTGAGTTTCTTTGCCAAAATAGGCAGATGGTTCGCCTTGAAGTCGTATTCGCCTTTTTCGTATTTCAAATACGTGGAAGCATTGCGAAAACCAAGTGATTCCGCCATTTCTTGTAGCGTAAGCTTACACTCACTTCGTCGTTTTGCGATAAAGGGGAGGTTCAGACGCTCCATACCCAGCTTCCCTCCTTCTTTGCAGAAATGGCAAATATTTATAGTTACATGATATCGTTTCAATTTCAGCAAAGTCAACACATTATTTGTCATTTTAGCAATATTGTTTTTTCCGTTATGGAAAATTGTTAGAATGAAATTGCCAAAAACAAAAAGGTGGTTTCACGATGTCCATAGTCGGTCAACGCATAAAGTGGCTGCGCGAGCAAAGGCAATGGTCACAAATTCAATTGGCTGAAAAGCTCGGCATCCATAACACAGTTTTGTCGCGAATTGAATCGGGCGAAAAGAAAGGCGTAGATTTTCACTTGATTTCCAAAGTCGCTGACCTGTTTGATGTCTCGACCGATTACCTTCATGGAAGAACAGATAACCCGACGCCATTCTGGCGGCAAGCATCCGTTCGGGAGACGCCCGTCCCTTTTCTGGATATTGACGGGCTAACGGAAGAGGAGCTTGTTGAGATCAAACGGCACATCGAATTTATAAAGTGGAAGTCAAGACAAAGTGAGACACAAGAAGACAACTAGACGCACATAAGAAGAAAACCCCTGGATTCAGGGGTTTTTTGCATGTATCTCGGTAAGTGCAACCTGAACCCCGTCAACAGCTTGGACAAGGTCTTGCTTTGCAACTGTGTATATTCTGCTCTACTCTACGCTGTGATCTGCCATATCTGCGGCATCAAGCTCGATCCAGCTCTGGGCCCACGATTCGATCCCTTTGATCACTGGCTCCAGAGCCTTCCCCATCTCCGTCAACGAATATTCTACCCGTACCGGAGCTGAGTCCGTAAACACTTGCCGATGTACAAGACCTTCCTTCTCCAAGTCCTTCAGCCGTTCAGAAAGTAGCCTTCCGCTTACGGGCAAGGCCCCTTCCAACGCACAGAAGCGCTGTGGTCCAGAAAGCAGCTGGTATAAGATTAGCCCTGTCCACCGTTTCCCCAGCAGCTGCATCCCTTTTTCAAACTTAGGACAGAGGGAAGACTGTTTCATTGGTATCACCTCATTCTCCTTTCAGTATACCGCTCTTTCTGCATTCCATCAAAATGAATGATTACTTTGTACCTAACAATCTGCACTTTCCAACGTTTGTAAATTTTCCAGATCGTATTGACATAAATAATAATTAATGTATACTTACTAACGAAAAGTAACTACGTTACTGATATAAACTAAATCGGAGGTCATTATACATGGAAAATCGTTTTGAGTGGAGCGCTTTGATTTTACGAATTGTGGTAGGTCTTACTTTTGCTATCCACGGGATTGCCAAGTTCCAAATGGGCTTGGACAATGTCGCCGGATTCTTTGGCAGCCTCGGTCTGCCTGCCTTTATCGCTTACCTGGTCGCGTTCCTTGAAGTTGTCGGCGGGATTGCCCTGATCGCGGGACTTGGCACACGTATCTTCTCTGCCGCCTTGGCTGTTGTCATGATCGGTGCCATTGCCAAAGCCAAGCTGGCGGCCGGCTTCATGGGCGGAGAAAGTGGCGCTGGCTATGAGCTGGAGCTGGCTCTCTTTGCGATTTTGATTGCGCTTAGCATTAGCGGCAGCTCGAAGTTTGGGCTCGATCACATTCTGTTTGGAAAACGATCTGTAGAATAATGAAAAAGCCAGCGGAAGAACTGCTTCCTGCTGGCTTTGCTTTTTTTTGCTATCCTAATCCTGTGGAGACTCATCGAGCATTTTTTTGTTGATGATCCTGATTTTCTCTACAGGCGAGTGTTCGTCCTTCGCACTGATAAATACGGAGTTTTCCCCCGCTTCATAGTACAGGTCAAATTTTTCGTCTACCATGCTTTGTCCTTGGGCAACGGGCGTTCCCAGCTGCTGGCGAATCACATTGAGGTTAGTCTGATTCAAGTGTTCCCCGGCCAGATCGATCGCATAGACGCGGTTTTTCCCATCAAAATAAACAATGCCGCCGGAAAGATTTTCAAAAGCTTGATAACGTCCGCCATCGTAATAATCCTCTTTGATTACACGCCCGTAAAGCTCGATGACCTCTTGCTTGGTCATCCCGATCGCTATGTCGAAACCGTTGATTTCGTTACTGGCGAGCTGCTTCAAAAAGTTGCCATCGATAATGATTTTGGAGCCATTCGGTGCGTCATCTGTTGTTGTTTCATTTCCTTCTTTTGCTTCTTCTGATCCCTGCTCCGTTTTTGTCCCTTCATCTTGAGGGGCCGGATTCGGCTGTTGCTCTTGCTTCCCTGCTGGCGGTGTGTCTTTCGATGCGACAGGCTCGCTTGCCCCGGGCGAACAGCCGATTACCAACATACTCGCTGCAATCGCCACATAAATAAATCGTTTCAACTGCCATTCCTCCTGTATTCCTTCACATAAAAAATTGAGGTGATACTAATGCGTTTCTGGCTGCTGTTCACAATCATTTGTGTGGCTATCTTGCTGGTTGGAGTGTTGATTGACTGGCGTGCAAAAAGGAAGAAACAAACCTTGCTCATCGACAAGGACAAAAATCACTCGATCGACGAGGGCTACGACCCAAGAAATCGCGATGATCCTATGTAAAGTAAGACGCTGTAAATGCTTGTTCCGTTACCAGCATAGAGATGAACGGAGTCCCATTTTTTTACTGGGAAGCGCTGCTTCACCGCGTTTATTTCTTGCGTGCAACGATTCCCTTTTTGTTCAAGAAAAGCACAAGCCCGATAAGTGCAAGAAGAAGGACAAAAAGACCAAACATCGACCATTTTTTTACGCTCTCGAAGAAGAGTTGTTTCTCTTCTTCTTCCTGAACCGTCTGGACGGCCTGATCGAATGGTATAGTTTCATACTTGCTTGCGTTACTTCTGGTGATCAACTCTACCGTCTGGTTGTCCTTATAATGAAACAGCTTGGGCAAGCCGTTCACTTGCATGGCATAAACTTTTTGCACCGGGACTCCTGACTGCATGATGGCAAGCTTGCTGCTCTCTATGGCTGCCTGGGGAATCAGCATCTGCTCGTAGTCTGCCACCTGGTGCTTTTTCGCTTCTGTGGTGCTGATCAGCTTGGCGTTTTCATTTTCGTCGAGGTAGATGTATCTTTCGATGGAGCCGATCTTTTTGCGGTAAGCCATGTTGAGCGGGAATTGATTTTCCCTCATCTCCTTGATGTACGAATAAAGGATTTCATCGGAAACGAGCAGCGAAGACGCCTCCACGATCGGAACTTTCTTTTTGACAGCTTCATACGCAGGAAAGAATGCCAGCGCTCCGTTCGATTGCAGGAACAGATGGGCTTTTAGCCCGCCATCCTCTTCCACTGTGTAAATTTGGTTGGTCGGGAGGTTGTGGCTGGTGAACTTGTCCCTGTAATAATCGAGCAATGACGCAGACAAAAGTGCCAAATCGTATACCGGAAGCTGGCGCTTTTGCAGTTGGTTTCCACTCACTTCTTCGACCTTCCCGTTCTTTTGCAGCAAAAAGTAACGGTGTTGCCCGTCAATCCAGATACGGTAAATCTGGTTCGGCAGCAACTGATGCTTTTTCATGTCAGCCAAAATATTTGCCTGCATGTCTATAGAAAAAGGGGGATTCGCAGGCAGTAACTGGATCAGATCCTTCCTGACCGCTTCCTCAGGAGGTGCTGGTTGGCTATTGGAGGCGGAGCTGCTTTCTTCGGAAGCAGCATTGGCGTCGGCATTAGCATCGGCTTCGCTCTCCTCTTCGCTGCTCCATTCTTCTTCCCCTGTATCTTCCTCCGCGTTGTATTCGTAGTAATTATCGTCGTCGTGATCCACGTAGTAAGGAGTTGCGCTCTTCGATGTTTTGGATTTTACTTTGCTCGATTTAGAGGTGCTTTTTGAGCTTTTTGTGCTTTTCGAGGACGAGCTTTTGCTGTTGCTCGATGATTTGACGCTTGAAGAGCCGGAACTTTTGCTGGAGGTGCTGCTGCTCGCGGAGCTGGAGCTTTTGCTTGAAGAACTGCTGCTGCCCGAGGAGCTGGAACTTTTGCTTGAAGAACTGCTGCCCGCGGAGCTGGAACCTCTGCTAGAAGAAGACGCCCCTGCTGCCGCGTACCCGTCGGCGATGACTAATTGACCCACAAGTGCTCCCGCCAACATTACTATCATCTGTTTTCGCATGTAATGCCTGCCTTTCCAGACCAAAACTTGTCATTCATATTAGAACAAGAAGATATTACCATCCCCCTCCGACGTAATACTACATATTTTTACAAAACTTGCATAATTGTGTTTTCCTCTACCATGACAAACAAAAACAACGCCCTTTCAGCTTTCAATTGCTTGCAAAACAGCTTTGCTATATCATTAAAAACACCCCTGAATACTTTGTTTTTTATCGATCAAATGTCTTTTGGAGTGGAGAGTATACAGAGAGAAGGGATCGGAGCTTGAAACTGGAATTGAATTGTGTCGGCAAGCAGTATTCCCAAGATTTTTGGGCACTTAAAGATTTCAGTTTGCAGTTGAAACCAGGCGTGCTCGGGCTGCTTGGTGAAAACGGTGCGGGGAAGTCCACTTTGATGCGCATCATCTCGACGATTACGAGCGCAACGACCGGCACGATTTTATGGAACGGCGTCGATATTTTTCAAAATCCTGATGCAATTCGTGAAAATCTCGGGTATTTACCGCAAGATTTCGGCGTGTATCCTCACCTCAATGCCGTGGAATTTCTCGAATACATGGCAGCGATCAAAGGGGTCCACAGGAAAGAAGCCAAGACTAGGATTGAAGAATTGCTGCACGTCGTTAACTTGTACGATGTGCGCAAACGGGCAATCGGGGGCTATTCGGGAGGAATGCGGCAGCGTATCGGAATTGCTCAGGCGCTGCTCAATGATCCGAAAATTTTAATCGTAGACGAGCCGACTGTCGGGCTTGATCCCGTAGAAAGGGTACGTTTCAGAAACTTGTTGTCGGACCTCTCCGGTGATCGCATCGTCATTTTCTCCACGCATATTGTGTCCGATGTGGAGGCTACTGCCGAATCCATAGCGATTTTGTCAAAAGGGCACCTCCTGCATCATTCCTCGCCGGATGAGCTGCTGGAGACTGTGCAAGGCAAGGTATGGGAATGGAACGTTAGCTCGTCCGAAGTTCAGGAGCTGCGCAAAAAATGGATGATCAGCAGTACGGTTCGCTCTGGTGGCGGTGTTTTGCTCCGCATTGTCTCGGACGAATCGCCGTCGAATGACGCCCAGTTAGTTTCGCCCGGTATGGAGGACGCCTATCTGCACTGCATTTCCAGCCACGGGAAGGTGCGGCAATGAGCAGGATTCGCAAAGTTTATCATATCGCACGAGCCGACCTGTTGGAGCGCACCCGCAGCTATGGATTTTTGGTTACCTTGTTTCTTTCCATCATCGGCGCCTTTCTGTTCGTTCCCAACAGTCAGGCGACATACGCCGTGTTGTTAATAGACCAATATCGCGGTGTCCTTAATTCTGCCTGGATCGGAGCAGCCGTTTCCATTTCCGTCATGAGCTTTTTGACGATGTTTGGCTTCTTTTTGATAAAAAATACGATCGAGCGCGATCGGCAAACTAGAGTCGGCCAAATCATTTCAACGACAACGCTCCGCAAGCTTGACTATATGGCTGGCAAGTTTCTAAGCAACTTTGCGATACTGACGATCATTGTCATTTTGACGTTTACGATGGCCATCGTCATGCAGCTGCTGCGTCAGGAGGTCCTGACTATCGACCTTGGTTCGTTTGTTTTGCCGATGGTCATTATCATTTTGCCTGGCATGTTTGCTTTATCCGCACTTGCCGTACTTTTCGAAACACTCCCCGTGCTTCGAACCGGCTTTGGGAACATCTTGTTTTTCTTCTGCATCTGGGCTCCTACTGTGCTGATCAGCATCCCCACCTTTGATATTTTCGGCCTCCCTGTCAGCAGCTTTACCGGAAGAGAAATTTTTAAAGACAGCATCAGTGAATCTTATAAGCACTTGTTTCCCCAAACGCCAGGAGTTCTGTCAGACGGCGTGGTTTTAGTAGAGGAACCGCTACAAACATTCCTCTGGAGCGGCGTGAACTGGAGTTGGGATATTTTTATCAGCCGGATTTTTTGGATCATCATCGCCATTCCGTTGCTCCTGCTGGCTTCTGTGGCATTTCGTGGCTTCGATAAACCAATAAGAAAATCGGGCAAATGGCAGCTTGGCTTTTTCTCTCGCAAGGAAGTCAGCAGCGATACGGAAAATGACAAAAATAAATGGATTGAATCTTCAAATCGGCGTATGGCTGCTTTAAGCAAGGTAACGATGCGGTTTCATGCATGGGATATGTTGAAGGTAGAATTAAAGCTCATGCTCAAAGGCCAACCGCTCTGGTGGTATGCCATTGCCTTTTTGTTCATTGTTCTTACGCTGTTTGCACCGCTTCCATTGGCAAAAGGAATCATCGCTCCCCTCGCTTGGCTTTGGCCCGTGTTGCTTTGGTCGAACATGGGGGTTAGAGAGATACGCTACAACACGAGGGATATCATTTTTTCCAGCCCAGCCCCTCTGCAAAGGCAAATCCCTGTTTCGTGGCTGGCGGGGTTGATCGTTGCTGTTTTGACAGGCAGCGGTCTTGCCGTGCGATATATGGTGGAAGGCGATGCGAGCGGGTTGTTGGCCTGGGGAATTGGTGCGTTGTTTATTCCCTCGCTTGCTCTTGCAATGGGTGTCTGGACCCGCAGTAATAAGGCATTTGAGGCGTTTTATTTGCTGATTATGTTTACTGGTACGTTGAACAAGGAGAAGTGGATGGATTTCATGGGCGTTGTTGACGGGACGATTGAGGCGGGGGTGCCTTATGTTTTTTTGATGGTGACGGTTGGGCTTCTTGTGTTGGTTGTTTGGGGGCGGGGAAGGCAGGTTAGGCGGTAGGTTTTACAGGAGTTGAGGTGAGCATTTAACCGGCATAGCATGTTCAATAAGAAAAAGCCTTGAGAAATCAAGGCTTTTCATCTGCATGGCGTCCCCGAGAGGATTCGAACCTCCGACCTACAGTTTAGGAAACCGTTGCTCTATCCTGCTGAGCTACGGGGACAAGTATGGACTGTTTCAAAAAGCGGCAAAGAGCCTTCTTCTGACACCTCACCTACCCTCTTATTATATGCAGGTACACATCTTTTGGCAAATTCCACGCAAAAAAACCTTGGCTTTCCAAGGTTTTTTCGCATCCCGAAAATGATCCTGATCAAAACATGCCGCCAGTCATATCCAGACAATATATACGACCAGCGACCACCCCAAACCCAAAACACCAACCTATCCCATCTGTCCCATTCCAACTCCTACAAGCAACTCTCACCTGCAGCCTGCAATACCTGCCACTTACCTAATCGCCTTCATAAGCCGTCGACGCCCAGAAAAAGTAGCAACCTCCGCCACCCCCAGCGAACGAATCGTATCCAAATTCGCTGCCACATACTTTCCAATATCGTCGGGAAAATGCGCATCGGACGAGAGCGTCAGCGGCACGCCGTGCGCCACCAGAACGTCCAAAAAAGCCGGGCTGGGGCACATCTCCTGAACGGGATAGCGGTAGTACAAGCCCGCATTGATTTCGGTCGCTGTATTCGTTTCTTTCAAAGCAGTCGCGATCCTGTTGTAATGGGGCACAAGCTCCGCTTCCACAGGCCGATAGGAGAACACTTTCAAATTGTCCAGATGGGCGACAAAATCAAACAACTCACTCCTGATCATACATTCAACCGTGTGGAAAAAGTCCGCGTACAGCTGTTTCAAGTCATGCTGCTCAAACAACTGGCGAGTCTCGGGATTGTCAAAGCCCCACCCGTGCAAAAAGTGGACAGAGCCGATCACATAATCCCACGAGGCGCCTGCCAGCAAGCTTTCCAACTCTTTTTCCCCGCCGATAAAATAATCCGCTTCGATCCCCAGCCGCAACTCCACGCCGCTTGCCGACCAATGCGGCTTTGCTGCCTCAATCGCCGCGCAAAAGTCGCTGAGGCTCTCCGTGCATACCTGATCAAGCCAAGTGCGCTGCAAGCGACCCAAATCGGTATCGCCCAGCTCCATGTACCGTTCAAAGTAAGGACGCGCTTCGCGGAAACGGTATAAATGATCGACAATCCCCACTTCTTTCAAGCCTTTGTTCAATGCCTCACGCAAATACAGATCGATCCAGGCCGGGTCGTATGCCCCGCGAGACAAGCGGTTATTTAATCGCGCCATGCTGTCCAGCAGCCAGGCGCGGGTATGTCGAGGTTGGGTTAATGGATGAAAGTGATCGAGGGCCGCATTGGTGCGGTCGAGCCAGCGCAGTGAATAGGGCCCTTCTTCCAGATGAAGATGATAGTCAATCAGCATGTGAAGTCTCTCCTTAGCGGATGTTCGCTTATCCAGGTAGTTTGAATGCCTGACGAAAGCCATTCATCCGGCATCGGCTGGTCACAAACGACCGCGCTGACATCCGGCCAGCCGCATATACGGGAAAATTGCGTTTGGCCGATTTTCGATGTGTCTGCCAAAACATAAACTTGCTCTGAGCGCTGCACCATCATGGTCGAACACAAAGTCTCTTCCATGTCGTAGTCGGTGAAGCCATCAGCGGTGATTCCTCCGCAGGAAATAAAAGCTTTGTCAAAATGAAAGCGCGAGAGCAGCTCGCAAGTAAACGCCCCGGCAACCGATTGTTGAGCCGGATGGGTCAGACCCCCCAGCATAATCACCTGGCCGTTGAATTGATTTGCTTCCAACAACTCGTTCAACAAAGCGGCAGCAGGGAGCGAATTGGTGACGATCGTCAGTTGGTTGAGGCCCTTGATGGCACGTGCCAGCTCCAGTGTTGTCGTCCCGACATCGAGCGCGATCGTGTCTCCGTCAGACAAAAGCTCTGCCGCGATTTGGCCGATTTTCGTTTTTGCCGCCTGTTGGATCGCTTGTTTCTTTTCAAAATGCGGCTCCCGTTTCGGCAAATGATAAGGGATCGCTCCGCCGTACACCCGTTTTAGCATGCGTTGCTGTTCCAACTGGTCCAGATCGCGTCGAATGGTCTCTGGTGTTACTGCCAGGCTTTTTGCCAGATTCATCACCTGAATTTTACCGTGTCGGTTCAGTTCGTCCAGAATCACTTGCTGTCGTTCTTCAGGCAATAGTGTCATAGAGCGGAATCACATCCTTGGGACATAAATACAATGTTTTGGTTGTGCCTGTCTGCTCGGACTCGAAGGACATGTGCAGCGTGTCCACCAGTACAGAAACATCGCCAATGTTCAGTTCGTAACGGGTAACATTGCCGAGCATGGATACATGAGCAATCTTCCCGCTCAAGCGGATGTCTTCCGCAGTTACAGGCTGTTCGCGAAATGTCTCGGGGCGGATGGCGAACCGCTCGGCTGCCTCCCGAATGGACAGATCGGGCGCGATTTGGTTCAGCTGCTCGGCGCTCAGCACGTTGTAATTTCCAATGAAGCGAGCGACAAATTCAGAGTGTGGCTGGGTGTAAATCTCATGAGGACTGCCGTGCTGCACGATACGGCCGCCGTTCATGATGTAGATGCGGTCACTGACAGCCATGGCCTCTTCCTGATCGTGCGTAACCAGCACAGTCGTCATGTTCAGCTCGCGTTGGATGGTGCGCAGCTGTTTTTGCAAGTTTTTGCGAATCTGGGCATCCAGGGCACTGAGCGGCTCATCGAGCAAAAGCACTTTTGGCCGGGTAACCAGCGAACGGGCGAGGGCTACACGCTGCTGCTGGCCGCCAGACAGTTCGCGCGGATAGTTTTGCTCTTTTCCCGCAAGCCCGACCAGCTCGATCATTTCCTGGACACGCAGCCGAATATCCGCTTTCGGGACTTTGTTCATTTCCAGGCCAAAGGCAATGTTTTGACTGACCGTAAGATTGGGAAAAAGCGCATACGATTGGAACACCATGCCGATCTCCCTGTTTTTTGGCGACACGTCAGTCACATCTTTGCCGTCAATGTAAATCTTGCCCGTGTCAGGGGCAGTCAGACCGCTGAGGATGCGCAACAGCGTACTTTTGCCGCACCCGCTAGGGCCAAGCAACGCAACCAGCTCGCCTTTTTCAATCGCAAGGTCGAGTTGCTTCAACACGTGCTGGCCGTGAAAAGTTTTGGACATGTGTTCGATTTGGACGTAGCTCATCAGGAGACCTCCTTGCGTGCGAAGCTTCGGCGTGTGAATCTGACAATCAGGCTGGTGATGATCGCCATCAGGACAAAATAAGTGACAGTAATCGCGCTGGCGACATGCCCGCTTGCCGATAGCTTGTTGTACAAATACAGTTGCAGGGTCTCGTATCTTCCTCCCACGAGAATGTTGATCAGGACAAATTCACCGAACAGGATGGAGAACGACAGGAGCGCCGACACGAAAATTCCGGACATGATATTCGGCACGATAATCCGGACGAACGCCTGCCAGCGACTCGCACCCAGCAGCTCGGCCGCCTCCATCAATGAACGGGCGTGCAGGGCAAGCAGGCTGTTTCGCGTTCCTTGATAAAGATACGGAAGCAGACCGACCAGATACGCCCCGGCTGTAATAACGATCATCGGAATCCCGTTGCCTGAATAAGTACGAATCAAGCCGACCGCCATAATGACGCCAGGTACAGCGTAGGTCAGCATCACAAAAAGCTGAACCAGTTTCTCCATCCGGGGAGCGTAAACGACAATGGAGAAAACAGCCGGGACGATAATCACGACAGCAACAACTGTCGTCAAAAAGCTCAGCACAAAAGAGCGCCCGAATGCCTGCAAAAATCGGGGATCGCCATACAGCTCCGCGAACCATTTTAGCGTGAGCCCTTCCGGCAAAACCGTGCTGTTCCACTCGGTTGCCAGCGAATAAAGTACGGTAGCCGCTACAGGCAAAAACAAATACAGCATGACCAACGCAAACGACAAGGATGGCAAACCAATTCGCTTCAAGACAAATCCCTCCGAATCTTCCGCGTCAGCCACTCGTTCACGACCAGGGCGGCGGCAAGCGTTAGGCCGAGCAGTACGGCGAGAGCGCTACCCAGCTCCGGTCTGGCAAAAATGTCGCCGGAGACAAGCGCGCCAATCCGAATCGGCACAAGGTTGTAGTTGCTGCCCGTGAGCGCGTAGGCCGAAGCATAGGCACCCATTGCGTTGGCAAACAAAATGCTGAATGTGCCGACGATGCCCGGAAACAGTACCGGGAAACCGATTCGCAGCCAAAAATGCCAAGGACTTGCCCCGAGCAGCTCGGCCGCTTCCATCCACTGCTTCTGAATGGCGTGATACAAGGGATACAAAAGCATCACTGCCAAAGGCAGTTGAAAATAAACATAAACAAGCGTCAAACCGCTCCACGAATACAGAGTAAAGGACTGGCCAAAATCAATCCCCAGCTGCTTCGCAAGCAATACAAACAGACCACTATTCCCCAACAGAACAATGAAGGCAAAAGCGAGCGGAATCCCCGCAAAGTTCGAGGTTAGATTGGTAATGACAAGCACTCGCTGTTGCAGAGACTGCGGGAAACGGGTAATCGCATAGGCAGCGAAAACAGCAGCGATGATTCCGATAAGAGACGACAGGAACGAGATGAGCACACTGTTTTCAAAAGCCTGCAAGTAATATGGATTGGAAAAAATCTCCTGATAGTGACTGATCGTAAAACCGCCGCCCCCCTCGGCCTGAAAGCTCCCCTCGATCATGGAAAGCAACGGGACGAGCAGAAACAGAGCGATCATCGCAAAGAACGGAATTGTCGTGACCAAAAGCATGCTGGCAAATCGTTTCATCGCAAAAGCTCCTTTCTGAGAGGAAAAGACGCCCCCTCAGGGAGACGTCTTGCTACTCTGCCCGCATACGGTCAATGGCTGCATCGCTTCCGAAGGGGAGATGCCTAGCAACTGGCAGGCAAGCGGAGCCACCTGCAATTGCGGGATAACCTCCTCGCGAATGCCGGGAGATACTTGGTTGCTGATGACAAACAGAGGGACGTCCCGGTCAGCGCTGGAGGTGCCGCCGTGATTCCCATCCGCTGTCATCCCGTGATCGGCTGTCACGATGATTTGATAACCCGCATCCATCCACGCAGGAAGCACATTTGCCAGGATGGAATCTGCCGCCAGAACGCGGTTACGATATTGCGCAGAATCAGCCGTATACTTGTGACCGTCATCATCGATATTCATGGAGTGGACGTAGAGAAAATCCGGACGGTATCCATTCAGCAAAAAGTTGGCGTCAGCAAACAAGTGTGTATCCGGGTAATGATCTTCCCAGTAAAACATCCCGTTTTGGATCGGACTTTCCGTGTTCAGCTGGATTCGGTCGTGAAACGGACTGAACGGCGCTTTGTTGTACAGCTCGCTTACCCAGCCATAAGCGGCAGCAGCGTTGGACATCCCGTTTTTTCGCGTCAGGTGAAAAAGGCTCTCCTGGTGCGAAAGCCGCGCCGCCTGATTGCTGGAAATTCCGTTTTTCCACGCAGGAGTTCCCGTCAACAGAACTTCGTACAAAGGACGAGAGAGACTCGGCAATTCCGAGCGTACCTGAAAGCGGGCCGCGATGCCGTACTCGACCAGATGATGCATATACCCCATGTGCGAGACAGCTGTGTCGAATCTCAGTCCGTCCAGCACAATCATGGCCAGCTTGTTGTTAGCGGACATGGATCAACACCTGCTCTTGCCAAAGCTGCGGCAGTTTTTTGGCCGTCGCTTCCCACGCAGCCAGATCACCTACAGGACGGGCATTTTTGTACATATCTTCCGGGAGCAGTTTCGCTTTGGCAGATTCATCGAGCTTGGCGTTCGCGCGGATAGGTCGAGCGTAGCCACGAGCCAAATTGGACTGGCCTGCGTCGGAGAGGATGTATTCACGAGCAAGCATGGCAGCGTGCGGATGCTTGGAGTATTTATTGATCAAAGTAGCGTACCCGCTGCTGACCGATGCTTCTTCCGGAATGAGGACATCAAAACGGTTTTTGTCGATTTTGTCCCGATACCCGAGTGCGTTGAAGTCCCACAAGATAGCGACTTCGACTTCGCCCTTCTCCAGGTTGGCCAGGCTAGGGTCGCTCGTGCTGAGTCGCTTGTTTTTGGCAAGTTCAGCGAAAAAGTCGACGCCAGGCTGAATATTTTTCTCGTCTCCCCCGTTGGCATAAGCAGCAGCCAGCACGGCAAACTGCGCTTGATTTGCCTTCATGACATCGCCGATCGCGATCTTGTAGTTTCCACTTTTCAAATCAGCCCAGGACTTCGGAGGATTTTGCACTTTTGTCTTGTCGGTGAGAAAAGCCAGCGTTCCGGTATAGCCTAGCACCCAATGCCCTTCGTCATCTTTTGCCCAGGCGGGAATGTCGTTCCAGTAAGAGGTTTTGTAAGGCAGCGTCAGCCCTTTTTGCTTGGCTAACGGTCCAAAAGCGATGCCCACATCGCCGATATCTGCTGTGGCATTATCTTTTTCTGCTTCAAACTTGGCCAATTCTTCTGCGCTCGACATGTCGGTATCCATATGCTTCAAGCCGTATTCCTTCTGGAGATTACCCCAAGTCTCCCCCCAGTTCGCCCACGTGTCCGGCATCCCTACAGAGTTGACTTCGCCCTCCTTCTTCGCTTTTTCTACGATTTGATCCAGGGTCAATTGCGACGCATCCAGAGCAGTGTCTGATTTCGTCTCGGTGGCGCATCCGGCAAGCAGAAAAAAGGATGTCATGACAACAACGGTTCGTTTCCAGCTCAACTGGTTCCCTCTCATCTTTAAGGCCCCTTTTCGTTTTTATTTGTGTTTGATCTTTTGGTTTTTTCGCTTTTAATCGTAAACAACCAAAATGAAACTGATATAAATGGGTTGTTAAGAAGCTATTAAGACTGTGTGAAAAAGCGAAGGGAACACAAAAAGCGGCTCTCTGACTGCTAGAGAACCGCATAAAAACAAGAGTTGTAATTAGGTCGTACTCTTTCGCAAAACAGTCGCTGACTTTTTTCAGCTTGATCAGTGCCATGCGTTTTGCTTTGTGTTCTCGGCAACGCGCTACAATCCGTACCCACATTTTTGATGTCCATCAAATGTGTGCGTTTCTAGTAGGACAAACGCCGTTCCCATTTTGCCTTGCCAACCTATACTACTCGTATAACCATACTTTTGCCATGTGAGGTGAGACAACCATTGGCGAAAAGAAAGCTTTCCAAACGGTGCCGAATCAAACGAAGAAGACGATGTCGCAGGAAGTGCAAGTGTCATAAAAGAAGGGTTAAATGTTTGAAATCGCGATATCGCTGCAAAAGGCGACGGCGGCGTAAATGTCGTTCCAGGAGGCGGCGTTTCCGCTGTATCATTGCCAAATCCATCGACAAATCGGTCAGCTCCAGTGATGCCACTGTCAACTCTGATACGGACAGCGAAGCCACAGCAAATGAGACTTCAACCAGCAACAGCAACTCTACCAACAACTCCGATACCGACAGCGGCTCTACTGCTACCGAAACCTCCACCAGCAACAGCAACTCTACCAACAACTCCGACACCGACAGTGGCTCTACTGCCAACGAAACTTCAACCAGCAACAGCAACTCTACCAACAACTCCGATACCGACAGCGGCTCTACTGCCAACGAAACTTCAACCAGCAACAGCAACTCCACCAACAACTCCGACACTGACAGCGGCTCTACTGCTACCGAAACCTCCACCAGCAACAGCAACTCTACCAACAATTCCGACACTGACAGCGGCTCTACTGCTACCGAAACCTCCACCAGCAACAGCAATTCTACCAACAATTCCGACACCGACAGCGGCTCTACTGCTACCGAGACTTCGACCAGCAACAGCAATTCCGCCAACAACTCGGATACAGATGCGACCTCATCCTCCGGGCCAAGCACCTCCACTACGGGTGACAATTCGTCCACCAGCAACAGCGACGCTACCAACTCTTCCGATACCGATGCGACTTCTTCTGCCGGGCCAAGCACCTCCACTACGGGTGACAATTCGTCCACCAGCAACAGCGACGCTACCAACTCTTCCGATACCGATGCGACTTCTTCTGCCGGGCCAAGCACCTCCACTACGGGCGACAATTCGTCCACCAGCAACAGCGATGCCACCAACTCTTCCGATACCGATGCAACCTCTTCTGCCGGGCCAAGCACTTCCACTACGGGCGACAATTCATCTACAAGCACCAGCGACTCGGACAATACATCGGATACCGATGCCACAGCCACTACAGGCGACAACACAACGACCAATACCAGTTCGGCAGATAACTCTTCCACAAATGACAACAACAGCAACGCCAACAGTACCCTTGATTCTACCAGCTGCGCCCGCAATGACTCGGCCAACCTGAGCACTTCCAATAATACTTTTAATCACGACAGCGCTCTGACCAGCACAGCAAACGGGATCGCCAGCTCTGCCAACAACTCCGCCAATACGATATCGAACGGAAATTCCTTCACGGTAGGAAACAGCACTTTGATTAACTTCAGCGACAACACCGTTCTGCTCCTGTTATTGCTACAGTTAGTCAAATGCTTTTGCCCACCCAACCAGGGAGGCGGAAGCAGCGCTTCTCCTTGTGGTTGTATCGAAGGGGGCAGCTCATTCGAATCTTTGCTTCAGAAATTGCTGGAGAAAGAAACGCAAAATCGCGAAACCATCCTCAATCTTTTGCAGCAAAACAACCATTCCAACAATTGAAGTCGTTTAAGGAAGGAGAGGGACAAAACATGGCATCGACGAACCATTCCTCCAACTACTCGACAACGCGCTTCGTTCTGTCGCGAAGAGGGACCGATTCCTCTTTGACCATCATGATTAACAACCGGGGCGCTAACGATCGCAGCCTTAACCTGAGGGTGGAAGACGCAGATACAAAAGAACCACTCATCGCATACACAAACGGCACTCCCATCGATCAGACAGTGCTCATTCCAGCAGGTAGCGTAGAAGCACTGCAAATCGACCTCAACGAAACAACTAGCCGGATCGCACTGGAAGTCTCCAATCCATCCTCTGGAGGGGGAATGTCCGTGCGGCAAAGCAGTTCGTCGCGTAGCGGCCAAGACAGCCAGCAAATCGAGCTTACCCTAAAATAAAATGGGGAGGCACACAAACCTATCGGCAAAAAATGAAGGACTAGGAGGCATGCCCCCTAGTCCGTTTTTGTTTCATTGATTACTGGTGCGCAAACTGCTCTTCTTCTGTCGAACCAGTCAGTGCTGTGGTCGAGGAAGTTCCGCCGGCAATCACTTGTGCAATCTCATCGAAATAGCCGGTACCCACTTCACGCTGATGACGAGTAGCTGTATAACCGTTCACCTCTGTGGCAAATTCAGCTTGCTGCAATTCGGAGTAAGCAGCCATTCCACGATCACGGTAGCCGCGTGCCAGCTCGAACATGCCGTAGTTCAACGCATGGAAGCCCGCAAGCGTCACGAATTGGAACTTGTAGCCCATCTCGCCCAGCTCTTCCTGGAAGCGTGCAATCGATTCCTCGTCGAGTTTTTTCTTCCAGTTGAACGAAGGCGAGCAGTTGTAAGCGAGCAGCTTGCCTGGGTACTGGGCATGAATCGCTTCGGCAAATCGGCGTGCTTCGTCCAGATTTGGTTCGGACGTTTCGCACCAGATCAGATCGGCATAAGGTGCGTAGGCGAGTCCACGGGCAATCGCTGCATCCAACCCGCCACGCAGACGGAAAAATCCTTCTGGCGTCCGTTCGCCTGTCAAAAACGGCTGGTCTTGCTGGTCAACGTCGCTCGTGATCAGGAATGCGCCGTTAGCGTCTGTACGAGCTACAATGATAGTCGGCACTCCCATGACATCTGCTGCCAAACGGGCCGAAATCAGATTGCGGACAGCAGCCTGCGTCGGGATCAAAACTTTTCCGCCCATATGTCCGCATTTTTTCTCGGAAGCCAGCTGATCTTCAAAATGCACACCTGCTGCCCCCGCTTCAATCATGCTTTTCATCAATTCAAACACGTTCAGCGGTCCACCAAAGCCCGCTTCGGCGTCAGCGACAATCGGAGCAAACCAATACGTATCTGTGCCGCCTTCGGACTGGTCAATCTGGTCAGCACGCTGCAATGCCTGGTTAATTCTTTTCACAACATGAGGAACGCTATTCGCCGGGTAAAGGCTTTGGTCAGGATACATTTGTCCGGAAAGGTTCGCGTCAGCCGCTACTTGCCAGCCGCTCAGGTAAATGGCTTTCAAGCCGGCCTTTACCTGTTGAATCGCCTGATTCCCGGTCAATGCCCCCAGCGCCTTGATATGATGCTCTGTATTCAGCAAGTTCCACAGCCGCTCCGCTCCGAGACGAGCCAGTGTGTGCTCGATTTGAACCGAACCACGCAGCCGGAAAACATCTTCCGCCGTGTACGTCCGGGTAATCCCTTGAAAACGCTCGCCCTGCCAGCTTTGCTCGATCTGTTGAATAGCTTCCTGTTTTGTTTGTTTGCTCATTTTCGTTTCCCCCACCCATTTTTATTGTTTTATTTAGAGATAGCGATAGCCCGGCACAGTCAGAAAATCTTCAAAATCGTCTTCCGTCACCAGCCGCAAGAAAAGCTCGCCCGCGACCTGGAATTTGCTGTTTTCATAACGCTCCTGGCCAATCGCTTGTTTCAACGCTTGCAGTTCTTCGCTCAGCCACTGTTTCACCAAGCCTTCCGTGATCTTTCTGCCATCCTGAAGAACGCCATGTCGATGACGAATCCAGTGCCATACTTGTGCACGGGAGATTTCTGCCGTCGCTGCGTCCTCCATCAGATTGTGAATCGGAACAGCCCCAAAGCCACGAAGCCATGCCTCGATATATTGCAAACCGACACTGATGTTGGTACGAACGCCTTCCTCTGTGATCGTGCCTTCGGGTACAGCCAGAAGGTCGCTCGCCTGCACCTGCACGTCCTCGCGCTTATACCAGATCTGGTTCGGCTCTCTCATCAAACGATTGAAAACCTCCATGGCAACTGGCACCAATGCCGGATGAGCTACCCATGTACCATCGTGCCCGTCGTATGCTTCCCGCTCTTTGTCGGCACGTACTTTGGCAATCGCTTCTTCATTTTTGACCGGGTCGTTTTTCACCGGAATTTGCGCTGCCATTCCGCCAATGCAAGGTGCCTGGCGTTTGTGGCAAGTCTTCACCGCCAAAGTGGTGTAGGCTTTCATGAACGGAACCGTCATCGTCACTTGTGCCCGGTCAGGCGTAATGACATCCGGGCTATTGCGCAGCTTTTTAATGTAGCTGAAAATGTAATCCCAACGCCCGCAGTTCAATCCCGCACTGTGCTCGCGCAGCTCATACAAAATTTCATCCATTTCAAAAGCAGCGAGAATCGTTTCGATCAGCACCGTCGCGCGAATCGTCCCCCGCGGAATATTCAGTTCCTCCTGGGCGAAAACAAACACATCGTTCCAGAGGCGCGCTTCCAGATGGCTTTCCAGCTTCGGCAAGTAAAAATACGGGGCTGTCTTGTTCGCGATCAAGGCATCGACGTTGTGGTAAAAATAAAGACCAAAGTCGAGCAGGCTGCCGGAAATCGGCTGTTGGTCAAGGAGTATGTGTTTTTCATCGAGGTGCCAGCCACGCGGCCGTACGATCAATACAGCCGTCTTCTCATTCAGGGTGTACTGTTTTCCTTCCGGGCTGGTGTATGATATGTTGCGGCGAACCGCGTCCTTCATGTTGATCTGTCCCTGGATCGAGTTTTCCCATGTAGGCGAATTGGCATCTTCAAAATCGGCCATGAACATGCGAGCGCCTGAGTTCAGCGCATTGATCACCATTTTGCGGTCGCCAGATGGCCCGGTGATCTCCACTCTTCGATCCAAAAGATCATGCGGCAGTGGAGCAATCGTCCAATCTCCGTTGCGAATCTCGGCTGTTTCCGGCAAAAAGTCAGGCAGTTGTCCCGCATCAATTTTCAGCTGACGTTCCTTGCGATCGGCAAGCAGTTGCTGCCGTCTGTCGCCAAACTTTTGTTCCAGCTTGATCACAAATTGAACCGCCTCTGGCGTGAGGATGTCCTGATAGCCGGAATGCATCTCGCCAGTGATCTGAATCTCCAGCGGATATGGATTAGTTGGAATCGTAGTCAAAACTGGTCACCATCCTTGATAACGTCCGAATTATTATGGTACAGATTCGTTTTCGAAAAGTTATTATAGTACAGTAGGTGCAAAAAAAATGATCTAATCCTGATATCCGCTGCCGCTGCAATGACTGCAACTCACATGCCCATCTCCCAAACAATGATGGCAAGCCGCTCCGTTGTCATCGTGACCAACGCCTCCACATCTTGGGCAATTTTGTTCGCCGTTTCCTTCACACCGATAGCAGTCCATTTTCTTTCCCTCCATATCTGTATTAAAACAATATTCTTTAAATTTGTTTTTATTATATAACAGACACTAATACAGCGCAACACAATTTTCAAAAAAATCACACTGTATTAGAACACATTTTATCAAAACATGCCCTTGTCCTTGATTTACAGCTCTTTTTGGCAAAAACAAAGCAGCCCCTGACCCGTCAGAATCAGAAGGCTGCTTTGCTTTTCCATATGCTTTTATGCGTTTCTTTGCTCGCTTATTTCGGGGAGATTTTTTCTACTCCACCCATATACGGACGCAAAACTTCCGGAATGGTGATGGAACCGTCTTGTTCCTGGTAGTTCTCCAAAATGGCTGCTACTGTACGGCCGATCGCAAGACCCGATCCGTTCAAAGTGTGCACAAATTCCGGCTTCGATTTTGTATCGCGGCGGAAACGGATATTGGCACGGCGAGCCTGGAAGTCCTCGAAGTTCGAGCACGACGAGATTTCCCGGTACGTATTGTAGCTTGGAATCCAAACTTCCAAGTCGAATTTCTTCGCCGCAGTAAATCCGAGATCTCCGGTACACATGCTCAGCACGCGGTATGGCAGTCCAAGCAGCTGCAACACCTTCTCCGCATTTTTCACCAGTTTATCCAGCTCATCGTAGGAATCTTCCGGTTTGACGAACTTCACCAGCTCGACTTTGTTGAATTGGTGCTGACGAATCAGACCACGCGTGTCGCGCCCTGCCGAACCTGCTTCCGAACGGAAACAAGCACTGAACGCCGTATAGTATTTAGGCAAGTCTGCTCCATCCATGATTTCGTCGCGGTGCATGTTCGTCACTGGCACCTCTGCGGTAGGAATCAGGAAGTAATCAGGACCTTCCAGTTTAAAAGCATCTTCTTCAAACTTAGGCAATTGTCCGGTTCCGGTCATGCTCGCGCGGTTCACGATGAATGGCGGGATGACTTCTTCATATCCGTGTTCATTGGAATGGAGATCCATCATGAAGTTCATCAACGCCCGCTCCAGACGCGCTCCCAGTCCTTTGTAAAAGACAAAGCGGCTTCCGGTTACCTTCGCTGCCGTTTCAAAATCGAGAATACCAGCCTGGCTGGCTACTTCCCAGTGTGGTTTCGCCTCAAAACCAAAGTTGCGAGGCTCGCCCCACGTCCAAGCCACCACGTTGTCATCTTCCGAAGTACCAATTGGTGTGCTTTCATGTGGCAGGTTAGGCAGGCTCAGCAAAATCAGTTCTTGCTGTTCATCCAGCCCACGCAGTTCCTCATCCAACGCTTTGATGCGCTCATTTACTTCTTTCATTTCCGCGATCAAATGGTCGGCGTTCTCTTTGTTCCGTTTCATGACGGCTACTTGCTCAGATACCGTGTTGCGTTTATTTTTCAGAGCTTCCGCTTCCTGAATAACTTGACGGCGTTTTTCGTCCACTTCTGCAAACTGATCCAGAGCGGAAATATCTTCGTTGCGATGCGCCAAACGGCGTTTTACTTCTTCCAAATCCTGACGCAATACTTTTACGTCCAACATGTTCGAATCCCTCCGAATCGATAATAAAATGCAAAAAACACCCGTCCCCATAAGGGACGAGTGTTGTATACCCGCGTTGCCACCCTCGTTGATACACGCCAAGACTGCACATGTATCCACTCAATCCGTCGTAACGGGACGGTTCCGGACAAAGTTCATTCCTTTGCCACTCCGAGATGGATTCCCCCACAGACCGGATCGGTTTGCACCCACCACCGACTCTCTGCACCAGATTCTTCATGAGGTACTTGTTCTCATCATCGCATTCTCATTCATGCATACTTCTATTGTTAACTGTACTACAGGTTCTATACGTATGTAAAGGCTACTCCGCGATGATCTTCATACAAAAAAAGACCGGCATCTTGTTCATGCCGATCTTCTTTCGAGGATGTTTATTGATTGGCTTTAGCTTCTGTACTCTTTGACCATTTCGAGGAAATATTTGTGCAGCCGTGCATCTTCGGTCAATTCCGGGTGAAAAGCAGCCGCCAGGTAGTGACCGTTTCGGGCAACGACGATCTTTTCATCGTACTTGGCAAGCACCTCAGCATTTTCTCCGACTTCTACGATGTAAGGAGCGCGGATAAACACTGCCGGGTAATCTGCACCGACACCAGCTACGGGCATTGTGACCTCGAAGCTTTCTTTTTGCCGACCAAACGCGTTCCGCTCCACCTTGATATCCATCAGCCCCAGATGGCATTCATCCTGCCCCTGAATCTGCTTGGCCAAGAGAATCGCTCCCGCGCAAGTGCCGAAGATTGGCTTTCCAGCGCTTCCGAACTCACGAAGCGCATCCATGAATCCGTACTTATGCATCAGCTTGCTGATCGTCGTGCTCTCTCCGCCTGGGAGAACCAATCCGTCGAGGTCTGCGAGTTCCTCTGCTTTTTTGACAGGAACGGCTGTCGCCCCTGCTTCCTCCAGCATGCGCAAGTGTTCTGCCACAGCCCCTTGCAGCGCGAGTACACCGATTTTCATTTGACTCACCTTACCAGCCGCGCTCTTGCATGCGATCAGCTTCGCGAATTTTGGAAATTTCGATTCCCGTCATCGCACTGCCCAAGCCTTTTGATACGCGTGCGATCAGCTCGTAATCTGTGTAGTGGGTAGTTGCCTCGACAATTGCCCGCGCGAATTTTTCCGGATTTTCCGATTTGAAAATACCCGAGCCGACGAATACGCCGTCAGAGCCCAATTGCATCATCAGTGCCGCATCTGCCGGGGTAGCTACGCCACCAGCCGCGAAGTTCACGACAGGCAGTTTGCCTGTTTGGTGTACTTGTTCGAGCAGTTCGTATGGAGCACCCAAATTTTTCGCTTCTGCCATCAGCTCATCGTAAGACATCGCCTGCACTTTGCGGATTTGAGCCATCATCGTGCGCATATGGCGAACTGCCTCTACGATGTTCCCGGTCCCTGGCTCACCTTTTGTGCGGATCATGGAAGCTCCTTCTCCGATGCGGCGAAGCGCTTCGCCCAGATCACGCGCACCACATACGAACGGCACAGTGAAGTCTTTTTTGTTGATGTGGTACAAATCGTCCGCTGGGGTCAAAACTTCACTTTCATCCAGGTAATCTACACCCATTGACTCCAATACGCGGGCTTCGACAAAATGTCCGATACGAGCTTTTGCCATAACAGGGATAGAAACAGCGTTCAGAACTTCCTCCACAATGCCCAGATCAGCCATACGGGCTACTCCGCCAGCAGCACGGATATCAGAAGGTACGCGTTCCAGCGCCATAACAGCTACGGCGCCAGCAGCTTCAGCAATCTTTGCTTGCTCAGCATTTACGACGTCCATGATAACGCCGCCTTTTTGCATCTCAGCCATACCTTTTTTTACGCGGGACGTTCCTACTTGTACCATATGAAAATTCCCCCTACATCATGAAGTCAGAACCGTAACTGTTATGCTCTGTTATGGTTCCTTGTTACCGTCATTGTAAACGATAGATGAGGGGGAAAACAACTATTATTTAATTTCCTGTTCCACTACTGAACAAGTTGCTGAAAAATTGAATGATGCTGCGGAAGAACAAACGAATCCAGCTCGCCTCTTCCACCTCTTGGCTTGCCACTACATCCACGCCTGCTTTTGCCGCGTCTTCCGGCTGGAGGTAATCGGTGTCTTTTGCCCCTTCTTCTTTCAGTACGAGCTTACCGATTACTTGGCCTTGCTTGATTGGCGCGTTCAAGTCTTGGAAGGTAACTGTTGGGGTGAATTTTGCTTCCCCGCCAATTTTGGTCAGTACGTTTACTTCGCTGCCTGTTACTGCTGGTACTGTCAGTTCTACCCCGTTCTTTACAGGTGCAGTTTCAAAGCCTTTTACAGAAGCATTCTTGTCCAACTGCTTGGTTAATTTGAAATTGCTGAAACCGTAGTCGTAAAGCTTTTTGGTTTCTACGAAGCGCTTTGTTTTGCTGTCTGTTCCCATGACAACAGAAATCAAGCGCATGTTATCACGAACGGCCGTACCAGTAAAACAATTGCCTGCTGCTTGGGTATAACCAGTCTTTAATCCGTCTACACCTTGATAGTAATTCGGGAGATCAGGCAGCATCCAGTTGTTATTCGCCATTTTCAGCTCATTTTTAGAACCGGGACGGAACGTAAACCGTGGGATCTTGGATACTTCCAAAGCTTCTGGGAAATCACGAATCAGGTTTCTAGCGAGGATGGCCGAATCGCGAGCAGACATCAGGTTTTCCACTTGATCTGTCTTAACGGAATATGGTCCCAACTCGTTGGCTGGCAAACCGCTAGATGTTACGAAAGACGTGTTTTTCATACCAAACTCTGCAGCCTTCTTGTTCATCATCTGCACGAAGTTTGCTTCACTGCCCGCAATCTTTTCAGCAAGCAGTACAGTTGCGTCATTAGCAGAAACGACAGCCATCGCATTGTACAGCTCTCTGACTGTGAAGGACTCACCTAGATTTAGGTATACGCCAGACGTATCGGAGATTCTTGCCACATAGAAGGCATACTCACTTACGGGCACCTTCTCATCCCAGCTGATTTTCTTCTCCTTGATTGCTTCTTGCACCAGGTATTCCGCCATCATCTTACTCATGCTGGCAGGTGGCAGTGAGGCATCTGGATTCATACTGTACAATATTTTTCCTGTTGATGCCTCTAATAGAATGGCAGATTTCGCTGCCAGTTGTAGATCGGCTGCAGGTGCTGCATCGGCCTTCGTCGCCGCTCCTCCCATTGCGGTTGCAAACACTGCGAGAGAAAGGATCAGACCTGTCAGTCGCTTTTTCCATGTTGTTCGCTTCATAGTTTCTTCTCACTCTCCAATTCTGTCATAAATTCATACGGTAATTGAGCACCAAGTGTAAGTTTAACATACCATTACGATCTCATTGAAGTCCAAATAGACTCATTAGTAGGTAATTGATTGGATATATAAAATATAATTGAAATTAAATTATATTATGGTATAAATGGCAATATATTCAATATTTAAGGAGGCTTATCTCGTGAATAAGGTTTTATACACTTTTGCTTCACTCGCTCTTGGTTTGGTTGTTATGAATCCAGTTTCTGCTCATGCCGCAGTCGAAAAAAGGAACACCGATTCCCTAGTGGAACAGCAAACTAAAAAGGATATTAGTACCATGAGCATTGAACTTGACTGGAGGTCTTTCAGCGTAACACAGGGAGGTACATATATTGGCCGTGACACATTCCATCTCTTTGGAAAGGCTAACGCTGGATTAGATGCTTCAAATAGTAACTGCGATGTAACAGTTTAACATCGAAAAATTAAGCGAGAATGGAAAAGTAGAGAAAACAATTAAATTAGGAAGATTAACTGCGCCAAAAGGCAATACTGATTATACCGACCCAGTATCTGTCGTCCCAGGGAACTATCGCCTCAAGATAGTAGGAAATATTGCCTCTGACGGAGAAATCGCTATTTATAGAAGATAGCTGTACGTTAACTGCGACCAGTTTTTAAATTTTTGCCTACAAATTAAATAACCCCCCTTTCTTTCTAGAAGGGGGGATTTTCTTATAAACTAAGAAATCGAGTAGTTCGGCGACTCCTTGGTAATTTGCACGTCATGTGGATGGCTTTCACGCAAGCCGGCTCCCGTGATCCGGACAAACTGGGAGTTCTGGATCAAGTCCTCGATCGTCTTCGCTCCGCAGTAACCCATCCCTGCACGCAAACCGCCAATCAGTTGGTAGGTCACATCTGCCAACGGCCCTTTGTAAGGAACGCGGCCCTCGATTCCTTCTGGAACAAGCTTTTGTTCGTTCTCCTGGAAGTAACGGTCTTTACTTCCTGCTTTCATAGCGCCAATCGAGCCCATGCCGCGGTATACCTTGAAACGGCGGCCTTGGAAAATCTCAAATTCGCCTGGACTTTCTTCCGTTCCGGCAAACAGACTGCCGATCATGATCGCAGAAGCGCCAGCACCGATCGCTTTTGGCAAATCGCCGGAGTATTTAATACCGCCGTCGGCAATAATTGGAATATTGTACTCGCGAGCTACCTGGGCACAATCGTGAATCGCGGTAATTTGCGGTACACCGATACCTGCTACGACGCGAGTAGTACAAATGGAACCCGGACCGATACCGACTTTTACAACAGATGCGCCAGCTTCGATCAGATCGCGGGTAGCTTGTCCTGTCGCAACATTTCCCGCTACGATCGTCAAGTTTGGATACTCTTTGCGAATGGCTTTTACGGTTTCGATTACACCTTTGGAGTGTCCATGTGCTGTATCGACCACCAGGACATCCACACCTGCCTGTACAAGCGCCGCTGCACGTTCGAACGTATCAGCAGATACACCGACCGCCGCGCCACACAGCAAGCGTCCCTGTGGGTCCTTGGCTGCCTGCGGGTATTGAATTGCCTTCTCGATATCTTTAATGGTGATAAGTCCGCGCAAAATATTGTTCTCATCAACCAGTGGCAGCTTTTCAATCTTGTGCTTTTGAAGAATCGCTTCTGCTTGCTGGAGCGTTGTTCCTACAGAAGCAGTCACGAGATTGTCTTTTGTCATCACTTCTTTGATTGGTGTCGAGTAGTCATGAACAAAGCGCAGATCACGGTTGGTCAAAATCCCGATAAGATGCTTTTCTTCATCGACAATCGGCACGCCGGAAATGCGGTATTTGCCCATCAGAGCATCCGCTTCTGCTACTGTATGATCCTGGCTCAAAGAAAACGGGTTGGTAATGACGCCACTTTCCGAGCGCTTTACGCGATCTACCTCGCTCGCCTGCTGCTCAATCGTCATGTTTTTATGGATGATGCCAATGCCGCCTTGGCGGGCCATCGCGATCGCGAGTGCTGATTCTGTTACCGTGTCCATTCCGGCACTGATCAAAGGAATGTTCAGACTAACTGTCTCGCT
>NZ_CP064090.1:862500-870000 GCF_022701015.1 Brevibacillus parabrevis
AATCGCTGGCTTGATGGTAGGCGGCTTGTCGGAACTTTTCACCGGCTCTTCCGCTGGTGCTTCCGTTTGCTCAGATATATATCCAGTCCCAACTTCCTCGATATGTACCTTCTTAATCATAAAAGCTTCGAGAAATTCAATTTCTTTCTCGTAAATAGGGGTGCCCTTTGAAAACAGGATTCCCCCTAATGCCGTATAAACTTCCTCTGCCAATCTTGCTCCGCTGTTCAGTTGCTTCACTTCCACGATGGGCAACCTGGTCACCACCCGATCCAACTTGTAATCACATAGTTTTCTTTTCCCAATTTTACTCCAATTTCAAACCAATTGCAGGAATAAAGTAACAGTTTGGGCAAACTTTCTGTTCAAAAAAGAGCGCCCCATAAAACTCGGAGCGCTCCATTCATGATCTTGGCATTATTCTTCTGTTGGTTCGTGATCGTCTGGTTCCACATTGGATGGAGCGTCAACTCCGTCAACCGCTTCTTCCATGTCCTCCAGATCGTCATCATCTTCATTAGGTGGGCATTTGGCTACTGAACCTACCTGTTCGTTTTCAGACAGACGGATCAGCTTCACGCCTTGCGTATAACGTCCCATTACAGAGATACCCTTCATCTCCGTGCGGATGATAATACCGGAAGTGGTGATAATCATCAAATCTTCTTCTGGCTCCACCACTTTCAGTCCGACCACATGCCCGCTGCGTTCCGTGACATTGTGCGTCTTGATCCCTTTACCACCGCGCGACTGAATACGGTATTCCTCAACAGGAGTCCGTTTGCCGTAACCGTTTGCCGTTACGATGAGAACTTCCGCGTTTGGCTTGATGACGTCCATATCAATGACATTGTCATCGTCGTCAAGCGTAATTCCCTTCACGCCGGTTGCGTTGCGTCCCATTGTCCGCACGTCACCCTCGTTAAAACGCACAGACATCCCTTTTTGCGTACCCATAATGATCTCTTGTTTCCCGTCAGTCAAACGAACACCAATCAGCTCATCGTCTTCGCGCAGATTGACTGCAATCAGTCCGCCTTTGCGAATGTTCTCATACGATTCCAGCGTGGTTTTCTTGATAATCCCTTTCTTTGTAGCAAAGAACAGGAATCGCTCATGATCAAATTCCTTGACTGGAATGACCGCGCTGACCCGCTCCCCTTTTTCAATCTGGATCAGATTGATGATCGGAGTGCCTTTTGCCGTGCGGCTGAGGTCTGGAATCTCAAAGCCTTTCAGACGGTACACTTTGCCCTTGCTTGTGAAGAACATGATGTAGTCATGAGAATTGGTAATATACAGATGTTCAACAAAGTCGTCATCCTTCGTTCCCAATCCCTGAACGCCCCGTCCACCGCGTTTTTGTGAACGATAAGTGGATACAGGCAGACGTTTGATATATCCGTCATGAGTCAGCGTAATTACGACATCCTCTTCCGGAATCAAATCAGCGTCTTCGATATGATTTTCATCAAAAGCGATGGCGGTGCGCCGCTCGTCTCCGAACTTCTCCTTGATTTCGCCCAGCTCTTCGCGAATAATCGCGTAGATTTTGGCTTCATCAGCAAGAATAGCTCGCAGCTCCGCAATCTTCACCAACAGCTCCTGGTACTCGTTCTCGATTTTCTCGCGCTCCAACCCGGTCAAGCGTTGCAGACGCATATCGAGAATCGCTTGTGCCTGCTCGTAGCTCAGAGCGAAGTTGCTCATCAGCCCCTCGCGAGCTTCTTCCGTTGTTTGCGAAGAACGAATCAGGCTGATAATCTCATCGATGTGATCCAGGGCAATGCGCAAGCCTTCCAAAATGTGAGCGCGCGCTTCAGCCTGCTTCAGATCGTATTCGGTCCTTCTGCGAATAATGACGCGTTGATGCTGCAGATAGTAATACAACATCTCACGCAGATTGAGGACGCGTGGGCGGCCATCGACCAATGCCAGCATGTTCACACCGAAAGTAGTCTGCATTTGCGTATGCTTGAACAGATTGTTCAACACAACTTTCGGAATGACATCGCGGCGCAGCTCCATTACGATGCGCATACCTTTACGGTCAGACTCATCGCGCAGATCGGTAATGCCTTCGATTTTCTTTTCCCGGACAAGCTCCGCGATCTTCTCAACGAGTCTTGCCTTGTTTACCTGATAAGGAATTTCCGTCACAATAATGCGCGGTTTTCCCTTTTCCTCTTCAATTTGGGTTTTCGCTCGCATGATAATTGAGCCTCGACCCGTTTCGTAAGCACGACGAATGCCACTTACCCCAAGGATCTCTCCCGCTGTAGGGAAATCCGGGCCTTTGATGATTTTCATCAAGTCTTGAACCGTAATATCCGGACTGTCGATCATGGCAATGACGCCATCAATGACTTCCGTCAGGTTATGCGGCGGAATATTGGTTGCCATCCCTACGGCAATCCCCGACGCACCGTTCAAAAGCAGGTTCGGGAAACGAGAAGGCAAGACTACAGGCTCTTCCTTGCGCCCGTCGTAGTTAGGCGTGAAATCAACTGTCTCTTTATCAATATCGCGCAGAAGCTCCAATGCCAGCTTGGAAAAACGCGACTCTGTATAACGCATGGCCGCTGCCGGGTCACCGTCAACAGAACCGAAGTTTCCTTGCCCTTCGACGAGCATATAACGCATATTAAAATCTTGAGCCATCCTTACCATCGCTTCATAGATGGAAGAGTCACCATGCGGATGGTAGTTCGCCATTACTTCCCCGACTACGTTTGCCGATTTACGGAACGCTTTGTCAGGAGTAAGACCCATATCATGCATGGCATACAAAATACGCCTGTGCACAGGCTTCAAACCGTCGCGAACATCAGGCAGCGCGCGACTGACGATAACGCTCATCGCATAGCTGATGAACGACTCTCTCATTTCTTGGCTAATATCGACTTTGGGAAACCGAGCAGTTTCTTCTGCCATAAACGGTAAACCTCCAACTGGTTATCACAATACGTTATTATACCATATAGAAAGAGGGCACGTCCAAAAATTCCAGTCGAATCAATCGATTCCCCTTGTTTTTCTCAGTTTTTCGCTCCGCTTTTACGGCAGCATCGACACACCATTTTATTCCATAGCTGTTTTACATTCACTTATGTTTTGCCATACCCGCTTTTCTTATGCAAAAATAAAAAAAGCCGAACCGATCTCAAGAAGAAATCGATTCGGACATAGCAGTCTTTTTGCCTTGCCGGGCCAAATAAATGAGGTAAATCAACAAGTAAAGTCCGAGCGCTACTAATGAATAACGATACATCACGGCAAAGCTGGTCATTTTGGCGATCGCCCCCAAAATCATGGCACCACCGCCGATCCCCAAATCAAATGCCGAGAAAAACGTCCCGGTAGCCGCGCCCCTTCTGGTCGGATCGACACGTTTGATCGTCCACGCCTGCAAGGAAGGCTGCACACCGCCAACACCAATACCAAACAATATCGCGGCAAGGATCATCTGCCATTCAGTCGTACTGTACGATAGCAAAAGCAATCCGCCGCCCAGGATAACCCCACCGGGAAGCAAAATCCACACAGGTCCCTTGCGATCGAACAACTTCCCAGCCAAAGGCCGAACCGCCATCAGTGCAATCGCATTGAACAAGAAAAACAACCCGATATTGACGATTCCGACCTCAATCCCGAACAAAGTAATAAAGCTGACGATTCCTCCGTAAATAATTCCGATCAACAAATTCAACAAGGACGGAAACAGCGCTGCCTTTTCCAAAAGCCCGCTTAACACGCTGCCTTGCTGTTTTTTCGCAGGAACAATCGGTTTGAATTTTACCAGGCGCGACAGTATCATCGCTAACGCAGTCAAGCCTGCGGAAATGGCAAAAAGCCAGCCGTATCCCCAGTTTTGCGAAACCCACAGCCCCAGAAGCGGACCGAAGCCCATCGCCAAATTGCTGAACATCCCGAAGTAGCCCATACCTTCTCCGCTGCGTTCCCGAGGAATGATATCAGACACAATGGTTCCGTAAGTCGTCGTGACGATTCCCCAACCGATCCCGTGCAAAAAACGAATCGCCAACACCAATGCCACGCTGACCATCCAATAGTAGCCTGCAACCGCCAGCAGAAAAATCGCCAAGCCGAGTAAAAGGACTGGCTTTCTCCCGATCGTATCCAGCGCTTTCCCGGCAAACGGACGCACAAGCAGCGCTGACACAGTGAAAAGACTGATGACAAGCCCTACCGCCAGTTGATCTCCGCCCATATCAGTCACATATACGGGAAGGGTGGGCAGAAGCATCTGAAAAGCGACAAACAGCATAAAGTTGGAGAGCGCCAGGATCACAAAATCCTTCGTCCACAACGCCTTTTTTTCTGACATAACACTCACTCTCCCATACGAGTCCTGATCCTTTTCAATACAATATTATATGTAATGTTTTAAAAGTCAACCCGCCGATGGCACTTCTCCCCTGCCCTTGCCATTCTGCGAGCCTCTCGATCGCCATGCCCATGCTCATCTTTTTCAAAACAAAAAAGACGCCGGATACCCGACGCCCTGCCGCTCTGATTCATTGGATAATGCTGAACGAAACTATTACAGCTTAACGATCATTTCCAAATCGGAGGTGCGAATCATTGTTTTGGTGTCGATCAGCAGTCCGAAGAACAGCACGGCTATCTTCATTAGTTTTCTCATGGTGTATCCCCTCCGTTTGTTTGTTACCTTGATTGTACAAGCTTCCAAGCGTCTCTCCCATCGATTTGCCTTGCATGGATCTTACAAAGCTGTAAGGCCTGCAAAAAAGTGTGGGAAAAGTATGGGAAAACCGCGCTGGCAACGGATCGGAGAAAAAACTGTTGTACAATAGCTTGTGAAGATAAGCCCTGCGGAGGAACCCGATGAAAGACTTTCGTATCGCCATAGTTGATGATGATGTGAACATTCGCCAGATTGTTGCCGCCTATTTGCAAAAAGAAGGCTACCTGATAGATGCCGTAGGATCGGCAGAGGAAGCCTTTTTTCTAAAAGAACAGGCTCCCCCTGACCTTTGGGTTTTAGACATCATGTTGCCCGGTATTGACGGATATGAATTTTGCCGTCGCATCCGCGCGGAATCTGAAACGCCTATCATCATGATTTCTGCTCGTGATGAGGAAGTGGACAAAATACTCGGATTGGAGCTTGGCAGCGATGATTATTTAACCAAGCCGTTTAGCCCGCGTGAGCTGGTAGCGCGCGTCAATCGTGCTTTAAAACGTTGGGAACATATGCGTCAACCTGCTTCACAATCGGGACTCGCCTCTGTAGCGGCGCCAGCACCAGGTAAAAACTCTGCTCCAGAAGGTCTTCTCGTATTGGATAAAGACAAACGACTCGTCTATTCGCTGGGGCACGAGGTAGAAGTGACTGCAAAAGAATTTCAGGTGCTCAGCCTGCTGTCAGAGAATCCGGATCGGGCTTTTTCCCGAGATGAATTGCTGACGCTCGTCTGGGGCTACGACTATTTTGGCAGCGACCGTGTCGTCGATGATTTGATTCGCCGCATACGCAAAAAATTGAATCACATCCCGCTAGAGACAGTCTGGGGATTCGGCTATCGCTTGCGCAAAATGGAGGGGCCAAACGAAGGATGAATATCCAGTTGCGTATCACCTTGATGTTCGCCCTGCTCCTTTGCCTGGTGACCGGAATATCTGCTGTTCTGATCAATTCTTTTTTGCTCGACCATTTAATTGCCCAGCAAAAGAAGGAACTGACGCTAAAAGGCCAGTTCTGGATTGAAAAAACGACTCTTGCCGATCAAAAAATCACAGATGCGGACATCTCCGAGCTGGACAAGCTGCTCGTGTCCAATCGCAAGGTAGAGTTGCTATTGATTGGTAAAAAGAAGAAAGTGCTTTATACCACCTTGCCTTCTTCGAATGTAAACGATTGGCTGCAAGCCTTGGAACGGAAAGCGGAGAAACGGCAAGATAAGAACATCTGGATCATTGGCCAAGACGACTATGTCGTTGTCAATCTTCCTCTTAAAAACGATGAAAAGCAGCGCCTTATCCTCGCATCACCAGTTCGCGGGCTGAAAGATGTGCGAATGGAACTCACGACAAATATGTTGCTGATCGTATGCATCGGGGCTGTTTCGACGATTTTGCTCAGTTTTTTTATCACACGCAGCATGGTGCGACCGTTGAATAAACTGACCACAGAAATCAAAAAAATACAGTTTCGACGATTCTCTGACGTCCAGCTTGTCCCGGCCCGTGGGGAGATTGCAGAAGTAGCAGAGAGTGTCTACTCTATGGCGCAGGAGCTTGATCGCTTTCATGAAATTCAGCGGCAATTTTTACAGAACGCCTCACACGAATTAAAGACTCCACTCATGTCGATTCAAGGATATGCGGAAGGAATACGCGATGGTGTTTTCGCAGAGGCAGCGGCACAAAAAGGATTGGATGTTATCGTAGAAGAAACAAATCGCTTAAAGCATATCGTTACCGAAATCATTTTGCTGGCGAAGCTTGAGAGTGAAGAAAATTTGTTTCGTCCCTCCGATCATTCGGCAACGGAGTTGGTGAACCGCGCAATTGAGCGACTTCATCCACTCCAGCTGCAAAAAAAGATTTCCATTCAAATTCGTGCCGCCACTACTCCCGACATTGTTCATATAGATGAGGGAAAGGTGCTCCAGGCTTTTCTCAACATCATTGGCAATGCGTTACGACACGCTAAAGAAAAGATCGTCATCGATGTGGAAGTCGGGAAACATTTTGTAATCGTTCATGTTATTGATGATGGAGCAGGCATCCAGGAAGATTTGCTGCCTCATTTGTTTCACCGCTTTGTCAAAGGGAAAAATGGCGAGGTAGGGCTAGGATTGGCTATTTCCAGAGCAATCATTGAGCGTTCACATGGCCGGATTGAAGTTGAAAATGGCGCGTTATGCGGTGCTATTTTCCGTATCTCTCTCCCGCTGGCCCCCCTTGCGTAAAACTAACCCCCAAGGTACTGAATCCTTGGGGGTTAACTTCGCGCTTTTACCGTTACATATTCCGGGAAACATCTACGCTGAGCGCGTTCCTTCCAATTCTCATTACCATAAAAGAAGCGAGCAGACAAAATGCTCCTGCGACAATAAACATAAAGAAGTAGCTGTTCAATACCGTATAGACGACTCCGCCACCGTAAGCAGCTACTGCTGCTCCCAATTGATGGGCGGCCAGTATCCATCCAAACAAAATCCCTGCTTGCTCCCTGCCAAAAATATCGGTCGTCAATCTCATTGTCGGAGGAACTGTGGCAACCCAGTCCAAACCGTAGAAGACGATGAACAACCCCAAACTAAATGTCGAAGATGACAGCGCAGTAGGAAGAAACATCAAGGAAAGACCGCGAAGTCCATAATACCAGAACAACAGCCAGCGATTATTGTAACGATCCGACAGCCATCCGGAAAAGGTCGTTCCAATAATGTCAAAAATCCCAATCATAGCGAGCAGACTAGCGGCAGTAACTGCTGGAATACCATGCTC
>NZ_CP064090.1:877500-1567500 GCF_022701015.1 Brevibacillus parabrevis
CGACCCTCTGATTAAAAGTCAGATGCTCTACCAACTGAGCTAATGGCTCTCATTATGGCTGGGGTACTAGGATTTGAACCTAGGAATGACGGAGTCAAAGTCCGTTGCCTTACCGCTTGGCTATACCCCAATAGCCATGAAGTAAAGATGGTGGGGAGAGACGGATTCGAACCGCCGAACCCGGAGGGAGCAGATTTACAGTCTGCCGTGTTTAGCCACTTCACTATCTCCCCATCTTGTCCTTTTTCAGCATCAGTATTATCAACTGAAAATTAAAGGTGGTGCCGGCAATAGGACTTGAACCCACAACCCCCTGATTACAAGTCAGGTGCTCTACCAATTGAGCTATACCGGCATATTTGATTATTTCATGGTGGCTCGGGACGGAATCGAACCGCCGACACGAGGATTTTCAGTCCTCTGCTCTACCGACTGAGCTACCGAGCCTCGTGCATATGAGATGCCACCATTAGTTTGAATAATGGCGGAGCTGACGGGACTCGAACCCGCGACCTCCGGTGTGACAGACCGGCGTGAACTCCAACTTCACCACAGCTCCATATTAATAATCATTTTGTAATAATGGTGGAGGCTGACGGGATCGAACCGCCGACCCTCTGCTTGTAAGGCAGATGCTCTCCCAGCTGAGCTAAGCCTCCGTACTCCCCGACTTTTGTCAGGGACCCAACAAAGTAGTTGGGATTCATAGGTGACCCGTAGGGGATTCGAACCCCTGTATGACAGCGTGAAAGGCTGCTGTGTTAAACCGCTTCACCAACGGGCCGTGCTTTTTAATAATCTGGTGCTCCCGACAGGAATCGAACCTGCGACCTCTTCCTTACCATGGAAACGCTCTACCGACTGAGCTACAGGAGCGTGATATGGCTCCTCGGGACGGACTCGAACCGCCGACCGATCGGTTAACAGCCGATTGCTCTACCAACTGAGCTACCGAGGAACAATACAATATCCAGGCCAATTGCCTTTAGGAGTCTATGGTGGAGCTGAACGGGATCGAACCGATGACCTCCTGCTTGCAAGGCAGGCGCTCTCCCAACTGAGCTACAGCCCCATTTTCAAATGGGTAAGCGATCTTGATTTTGCTGCTATCGCCTTATGTAAGTGGTGGGCCTAGGCTGACTCGAACAGCCGACCTCACGCTTATCAGGCGTGCGCTCTAACCAACTGAGCTATAGGCCCGTATCGCTTCCTGGATCTTTAATCTAGCATAGATTTTTATTCATTGCAATAGAATTTTTGATTTTTTTATCGGGTAAAAGTGAATTTTTTGCAAGAAGGCTGGCTCAGCTACGAAAAAGCCAGCGAAAAACCCGCTTCGATCCGCAAAACAGCGTGGTAGAAGCCTTTTCCACACCTGTTTCATAGCTGAGCCTTCCTGCAATCAATGTCTATATGGAGCCATCAAGGTCTTAAATATCCAAATCTCTGACAGTCGCTGCGTATTGCTCAATAAACTCTCTGCGCGGCTCTACTTCATCGCCCATGAGCGTCTCAAACACCATATCGGCATCCATGGCGTCTTCCAGGTCAACTTGCAAGAGTGTACGCATCTCTGGGTCCATTGTAGTTTCCCACAATTGGTCTGCGTTCATCTCACCCAACCCTTTGTAACGCTGCACATTTGGCTTTGGTGTAGTCTTCAGGGTAGCGAGTATTTCATCCCGCTGCCTGTCGTTGTAAGCATAATGCAGCGTTTTGCCCTGCTTGATGCTGTACAACGGCGGCTGCGCAATATAAATATACCCCGCTTCGATGAGCTGACGCATGTAGCGATAGAAGAACGTCAACAGCAACGTACGGATATGTGAGCCATCCACGTCGGCGTCCGTCATGATTACGACTTTATGGTAGCGCGCTTTGGTGATGTCGAAGTCTTCGCCCACCCCTGTGCCGAGCGCCGTAATGATCATGCGAATTTCGTTGTTGCCGAGAATTTTGTCCAAGCGCGCCTTTTCTACGTTCAACACTTTTCCACGCAAAGGAAGAATCGCCTGGAAGTGACGATCGCGGCCAGACTTCGCAGAACCGCCCGCAGAGTCTCCCTCAACGATGAACAGTTCGGATTCGGAAGCGTCCTTGGAAGAGCAGTCGGCCAATTTACCCGGCAAAGCACTGACTTCGAGCGCGCTCTTGCGGCGAGTCATTTCCCGGGCTTTACGGGCAGCTTCACGGGCACGCGAAGCCATCAGAGCCTTCTCGACCACTTTTTTCGCTACGCCAGGGTTTTCCTCCATAAAGGTGCTGAAACGATCGCCAAACACGGACTCGGTAATGCTGCGCGCTTCCGAGTTGCCGAGCTTTGTTTTCGTTTGCCCTTCGAACTGAGGCTCCTGGATCTTCACCGAAATAATCGCCGTGATCCCTTCACGCACATCATCCCCGGACAGGTTTGCATCCTTTTCCTTGAGGAGATTGAATTTGCGGCTGTAGTCGTTGATCACGCGGGTAAGAGCTGTCTTGAACCCGGTTTCGTGCGTACCGCCTTCATGCGTGTTGATGTTGTTGGCAAAAGAATAAATATTGCTCACGTAGCTGTCGTTGTATTGCAGGGCAACCTCAACAAGCAGGCCGTCTTTCTCCCCTTCGCAATAAATGACTTCTTCGTGCAGCGCTTCGCGGTTTTTATTCAAATATTCCACAAACTGAACAATACCGCCCTCATAGTGGAACGATTCTTCCTTTTCCTGTTCGGGACGGGTATCTTTCAGCGTAATCCGCAGTCCTTTGTTGAGGAAAGCAAGCTCGCGAATACGTTTTTGCAAAATGTCGTATTCGAAAACGGTTGTTTCTGTAAAGATGGTCGGGTCTGGCTTGAACGTGACTTTTGTTCCCGTCTCTTCTGTCTCGCCAATAACAGCAAGATCAGCAACAGGTGCGCCGACCGTAAAACGCATATAGTGAATTTGATTGTTCTGCTTTACTTCTACTTCCATCCACTCGGATAGCGCGTTTACAACCGAGCTACCTACCCCGTGAAGACCGCCGGAAACTTTATATCCGCCGCCGCCAAATTTTCCGCCGGCGTGCAGGACAGTTAAAACCGTTTCTACTGTCGACTTCCCGGTTTTCTCGTGGATGCCGGTTGGGATTCCCCGGCCATTATCAGTTACAGATACGGAGTTGTCCGGATGAATGACCACCAAGATGTTGTCGCAATAACCGGCAAGCGCCTCATCGATGGCATTGTCGACAATCTCCCATACCAGGTGATGCAAACCGCGGCTGCTGGTTGAGCCGATATACATGCCGGGACGTTTCCGAACCGCTTCCAGCCCTTCCAGAACCTGAATCTGACTCGCATCATAGTTTGTATCGTTCGTCGTCACTTGATCCACTACTCTGTCAACTCCTCCACTTCAGCTTGTACAAAGGGAAACTGATCCAAGCTGTCCACGAACTGAGCGCGTCGCTTTAGCGTCAGAGAAGAAATAGGTGAACAGTAAATGGCATCCTTGGTGATTACATACGATTTTGTTTCTTCTACGCTGTGGTCGACGATCGTCTTCCGCTTTTCCTGCAAGAAAGCCTTGTTGACCTTCGAGGATTTCACGGTTTGATGATCGAGGATGGAAATGACTTCCTTTGTGCTCACCACAGTATCTCCACCAATGTGAATAAACATCCCTGATCCCTACCTTTCTCCCGAGATTGTCCCTTCCTTCACGTAAAAACGAGAGGCTTGCTGGAGAACCTGATGCTTTAAGCCTTCCACACCTGTCGTGCTCACAAACGTCTGAACCCGATCCTGAATGGTTTCGAGTAACAGGGTTTGCCGATGTTCATCCAACTCTGACAAGACATCATCCAACAAAAGAACGGGGTATTCCCCCACTTCTTCTTTAATCAGTTCGATTTCGGCCAGTTTGATGGACAGTGCGCTCGTGCGCTGCTGCCCTTGTGAACCGTACGTTTGGACATCCATGTTGTTCACTTTGAGCGAAAAATCATCGCGATGCGGTCCGATCAAGGTGCTTCCGCGCATGATTTCCCGGTCGCGAACCTCTTCATAGGCAGCCAGCATTGTATCAACAGCCTGCTCGACCGACATTTCTTCCGTAACTGGCGATGAGTTTACATAGTGCAAGGAAAGCTTCTCCCGGCCATTGGTAATGCCCGTATGGATCTCCTGCGCCCATACTTGGAGCTTGCGCAGAAACTCAAACCGCTTCCTCAACAATTTTACCGCTAAATCGGCTAGTTGGGTATTCCAAATTGCCAACATTTCCAGCGAATGGCTTTTTTTCATCGCCAAGTCCTTCAGCAGTTGATTCCGCTGCGCCAGCACTTTGTTGTAATTGCTTAAATAATACAGATAAGTGGGCGATACCTGGCCGATTTCCATGTCAATAAAACGTCTGCGCTGAGCGGGTGCCCCTTTTACAATGGACAAATCCTCCGGCGCAAACATGACTACGTTCAAGGCTCCCACATAGGCGCTCAGCTTTTGCTGCTCCATCCCGTTGATTTTGGCCCGCTTTCCTTTGCTTGTCAACTGTAGCTCCAAACGAACAGAACCGTAGCGACGAAGAACATCGCTACGGATCGTGGCGAAATCGGCATCCCACGTAATCAGCTCCTTGTCTCGGGGCGTACGGTGGGATTTGGCCAGAGCCAGAACGTATATCGATTCGAGTGCATTTGTTTTCCCCTGGGCGTTGTTGCCAATAAACAACTGGATGGGGCCATCAAAATCCAAGGACAGGGATGAATAGTTGCGATAGTTGGTAAGCGACAGGTTCTTGAGAAACAAGAATCACGCTCTCCTCTCAGCGGCGTACCACTTGAAAGCGGCCATGGCCTTCAATCGCCACTTCATCGCCAGGATATAGCTTGCGGCCTCGTCTGTTGTCCAGCTCGCCATTGATTTGAATCGGCACCTCTGCCAAAAAAGCTTTGGCCATGCCTCCGGTATCGATGACGTCAGCCAGCTTTAAAAATTGGCCGAGAGCAATGTATTCGGTGTTGATGGAAACCTCACGCATGGCTTGGCTCCTTTCTTTTACGAAAAAGAACTTTTTTACGAAAAAACCCTAGTAAGTACGGACTGGCAAGATCAAATGCAGCATCCAATCGTGGTCCGTCGGACGAATGACAAACGGGCTCATCGGGCCAGTAAAGCTGGCTCTGATTTCGGAGCTGTCAATCGCACGCAAAGCGTCAATCATGTATTTGGCGTTGAAGGAAATCTTCAGCTCTTCGCCTTCCATCGCTTTCGGACTCAAAATATCCGTTACTTTCCCGATTTCAGGAGCGTTGGAGGTGATCTCTACAGTGCCATCCGGCAGCGTAACGAGCTTGACCACATTGGATTTGCCTTCGCGGCTGAGCAAGGAAGCGCGCTCGATCGACTGCAAAAATTCTTTGGTGCTGACAGTGATCTCTGTTTTGCTTCCTTGTGGAATGATTCTGGTCGTGTCTGGATAAGTTCCCTCCAGCAAACGCGAATAGAACAAAATGTGCTTGGACTTCACCAAAATTTGATTGTCGGCTACGACGATATCAGCAGGATTTTGGTCATCATCCAAGATTTTTACCAATTCGTTGCAGCTTTTTCCTGGTACGACTACGTTGTGGAAGGAAAGGTCATCCGGGCATTCTACCATGGCAGTACGGCTGGCCAAACGGTGACTGTCAGTCGCAACAAAACGAAGCTTGCCTTGTTCCAGGGACCACATCAATCCAGTAAGAATCGGGCGCATTTCAGAAGTGGATACGCCAAAAACAGTCTGACGGATCATTGCTTTTAGCAAGTCACAGGGAACGCTGAATACTTTATCCTCTTCCAGATGCGGCAATTGCGGATACTCGCTGGCATCCATTCCGTTGATGGTGAACTCAGCTTGTCCGGAACGGATTTGGGTAACAAGGCGATCGTCTACCTGGATATGGATTTCGTTGCTTGGCAGCTTGCGGACGATTTCGCTGAAAATGCGAGCTGTCAAAACGATGCTTCCAGGCTGATGGATCGTTACTCCCCATTCTCCCGCTTCTTCCAAAGGAATCTGTACTTCGATGGATACATCCGAGTCGCTTGCAGTCAGAGTAAGCCCCTCGTCATCTGTTTTTATCTTAATCCCGGTCAAAATCGGAATGGTTGTTCGGCTGGAAACGGCTTTACTGACATGTGACACGGCGTTAGACAGCTTGTCTCGCTGAACGGTAATATGCATCAACGTGATCCTCCCTCTATCTGCGCCATTTTTTTAATGGACTATGCATAATGGCTGCGTCTTTATCATAACTTATTAGGATATATCTTTTTAACAGAAGTAGTAATAGGGCCTGTGGATTTGTGGATATGTGGACTGATAACGTAAAAGATAGCCTATACACATGTGGGTAAGTTGTGTATAGGCTTTTTGCGTTATGCACAGGTTTAGTGGTTTGCTTTTAACTTTTCAATGAGCGACTGAATCGTAGTTTGCATCTGCGGATCACTTGCCAGTGCCCGCGAGATTTTTTCATGCGCATGGATGACAGTTGTATGGTCGCGTCCGCCAAATTCGTCGCCGATTTTTGGCAAGGAGGCGTCTGTCAGCTCCCGAGACAAATACATGGCGATTTGGCGAGGAAAAGCGACGGTTTTGGTCCGTTTTTTCGCTTTGAAGTCTTCCAGCTTCAGACTGAAAGCTTCTCCGACAGCACGCTGAATGTCCATAATGGTAATCACGCGCGGGCGAGAAGACGGAATGATGTCTTTCAAAGCTTCGGCAGCGAGCTGCGTATCAATGTCGCGATTGATCAAGGAAGAGTAAGCGACAACACGGATCAGCGCACCTTCCAGCTCGCGGATGTTGCTGTCGATTTGATTCGCGATGTAAGCCATTACTTCGTTCGGAATGTCGAGGTTTTCTGCCTTCGCTTTTTTGCGCAAAATGGCAATCCGCGTCTCCAGATCAGGCGGCTGGATGTCGGTAATCAGTCCCCATTCGAAGCGGGAGCGAAGCCGGTCTTCCAGCGTCGGGATCTCTTTTGGAGGCCGGTCGGAGGAAATGATGATCTGTTTGCTCTCTTCGTGCAGAGCGTTGAACGTATGAAAAAACTCCTCTTGCGTCGATTCCTTGCCAGCCAAAAACTGAATGTCATCAATCAAAAGAACGTCTACACTCCGGTACTTGTTGCGAAATTCGACGGCCTTGTTGTCCCGAATGGAGTTGATGAACTCATTGGTAAACTTCTCGGACGACAAATAGACCACTTTTGCCGATGGATTGTGTTGGATAACATAATGGCCAATTGCGTGCATCAAGTGGGTTTTGCCAAGTCCGACTCCTCCGTAAATGAAGAGGGGATTGTAAGCTTTGGCAGGAGCTTCTGCGACTGCAAGCGAAGCGGCATGAGCGAAACGATTTCCCGCACCGATAACGAAAGTGTCAAAGGTGTACTTGGGATTCAAAATGCTGGGTGGCTGGTCATCCGCTGCTGTGGGCGGAGCGCTCATTTTCACCCGTGGGGTAGGTTGTTCCTCGGCAAATGCGGCATCCTGATTTTGCAGGGCGACGAATTTTACCTTCATATTGATACCTGTCACTTCATATAGTGTATCGGTAATCAGTTGAGCGTACCGGGTTTCGAGCCAATCTCTCGCAAAGTCATTGGGCGCCACGACGATCAGTGCATCCTCTTCCAGGGTGGTTGCCCTGGTTGCTTTGAGCCAGGTATCGAAACTTGGTTTGCTTAGCGATTTTTCTATCTTGGCGAGAACTTTGCGCCATAGTTCGCTAATCGCTGCATCCAACCAGAATCCCTCCTTTTGGGCCATCCGAAAAATAAAAATCACCGATAAAAAATAAACGATAACAATTGCAAAAACCGCATATGTGTGACCCGATTGTCAACACGGTCGTATTTGACGACTGTGGATAAAAAAAGTCGAAAAATAGGGATTCTGCTCGCAGAAGAGAAAAAAAGCAGACGGTTATCCTCATCCCTGTGTGTAACGACATACACATAGGAAGGAATCTGTCCACAAACTTATCCACACCCTGTGGAAAAACCGATTAGCCTATCGGAGTTATTCACGCTTCAAAACAAAAACATAATAACAGATATAAGGCATGGCATCAATGGTTTTTTCATACTTATCCACAAACACAACCACTGGTACTAGCCACATATTCACATATCTATATTTTGTGTACAAGCTGTAGATAAAGTTGTCGAAACCTGTTTTTGTGGATAAAATGATATCCACAGACCCGGGAAATAGTTTTGTGGGGATATTTGCCTTGGAAAGGAAATTCCATCGCTGCTTGACTTTTTTTATATATGTCCTTATAATGCAAAAGAATGTCTGTGCTAGACGGAGGTGTATACGATAATGAAACCATCATTCAACCCTAACAATCGCAAGCGCAAAAAGGATCATGGATTCCGTAAGCGCATGAGCACAAAAAACGGCCGTAAAATTTTGGCTGCTCGTCGTCAAAGAGGTAGAAAAGTTCTTTCCGCGTAGGCCACATTTCCAGTGGCCTTTTTGTTTGCCAGATGATGTCGGAAAATTCTTTTTTTAGGTGGGAAGAGGAAGTCTCGCCGCGGCGTGGAACCTTTTGGTGGAGAATCATTACCTAGCTACCAAAAAAGTTCTTGATTCATGCTGTTTGAAAAGAGCGGGAGGGACGATGAAGCCTAATGAAGAGAATTTCACCGACTTTTTTATTGGGGTAGGCCGTGATTTTGTCCATGAGCTGGCTTTGCCAGACTTAGTTTGCGCCTATGCAGGAGGTTCGGTTGGGAGAGGGGAGGCAGACGCCTTCAGCGATCTCGACTTGAACCTTTTTGTGGAGGGAACGAGGGAACACCGCAGCGAAAATCATTCGTTTCGCGGTCAACTGATTCAGCTGCACGTCCATCCTGTGCCGACTGCGGATGATGTACGCGACAATCCTTGGCGTTGGCGCTATTTGCAGGAAGCACGGCTGGTGGCAGATCCAACTGGCCGCTTTGCAGACTGGTTTCCACAGATGCGTGCTTATCTCGAATCAGAAGAGGCAAAAGCGAAGATGATTGCACAGGCGAGGGCGGCGGTCGAGGAGTACGAGCGCATCGCAGATGAGGCTTTGGCAGAAGGGCGCTTGTACTCCGCTGCTTTGCTCGAATGGGCAGGGTGGTTGGAGGCCATGCAGCTGATTGCTTTCGTCTCGCAAGGACAGCTCAGCGATCGTGCGCTTTTCCGGCTCGTGAGTGAGTTGGACGGCTGGTCGGAGCTTGAGCGGCACTTTTCCGTGAGATACGCTGCAAGAGAAGCGCTTATGGAAGGGCTGGCGGTGCTTTCCGATTATCGTGCCCACTTGCAAACGAAGGCTGGTCCAGAGGCGTTCGCACTCGGAGCGGAAAACGATGTTCTTTTGCAGCAGAAGATGGGAAGACTTTTGCAGAAGGAGCAGTATGTCGAAGCGGGGTTCCTGTTGTTTTCCGAAGCGGTTTGGCTGTATTCGAGCACAGACGCCGACAACTGGTGGGAGGAGCATCGACAAGAGCTTCCGCCAGGGCTTGGGGAGTCGCTGCTGGAGCTGGGCTTTTTCCAGATGGATCAGGCGAAGGCGGCAGAACTGCGAAGCGCAAGAGCCGAGCTGATCGCGAAAATCGGCTAAATTTCTTGCAAAGTATGTGTACTTTGGGAAAAAAGTGGACGAAACAAGGATATACTGGTAGATGCTGTTTGCGTTTTCTACTATAATTGTGATGTTAGGGGTTGTTTACCTTGCATCGTTCACACCGGCTCAAAAAAAATGAGCACTTTCAAGCGGTTTTTCAACGAGGAACTTCTGCTGCCAACAAGCAATTTGTCCTGTATTCAGCCAAGCAGGAGGGACAAGCTGCTTTTCGCGCTGGAATTTCCGTCAGCAAAAAAATTGGTAACGCTGTTATCCGCAACAAAGTCAAGCGACTGATCCGAGAAGCGGTAGCGCGGTTGGAGTCAGTCATTCCACTCGGCCTCGATCTAGTCATCATCGCCCGTCCGGGAGTGGAAAACATGTCGCTTGAAGCCATTGAGCAATCTTTGTTGCATGTGATGAAGCGGGCCAAAGTGATCAAACGGGCACCCGTACATAATGGAAAAAGAGGGTGAAACGATGGTTGCGAAAATCATGGTTTGGTTGATTCGGGGATACCAGCTGTTCATATCTCCGTTAAAGCCTCCTTCATGTAGATTCGCGCCCACCTGCTCACACTATGCGATCGAGTCGGTTCGCCGATTTGGCGCGTGGCGTGGAGGCTGGCTGGCTCTTCGTCGCATCCTGAAATGTCATCCGTTCCACCCGGGCGGGTTTGATCCAGTTCCGGATCAACGCAAATAGCATACCTCACTGAAGCGGGGAAAAGGAGGACCACCCTTGAGTAGACGTACCCTCAGCATAATTATGCTGACTATGCTGGTTCTTGTTCTGTCAGGCTGTAACCCGACGACTGCTGCACCAATCGGGCCTGACGCAACCGGCTTCTGGGACAAATATCTCGTATATCCCTTGTCCTGGTTGATTAAAGAAAGCGCTTTGATCCTTGGCAACAACTACGGCTTTGGTATCCTGGTAGCGACGGTCATCATCCGTTTGATCGTACTGCCATTGATGGTCAAGCAAATCAAGAGTTCCAAGAGAATGCAAGAGCTTCAGCCGGAAATGCAAAAAATCCGCGAGAAGCACAAAAACGATCCGCAAAAGGCTCAGCAAGAAACAATGGCTCTGTTCCAGAAAAACGGCGTCAATCCACTCGCGGGTTGCTTGCCGATGCTGGTGCAAATGCCAATCCTGATCGCCTTTTACCACGCGATCATCCGAACAGAAGAAATCAAGACTCAAACCTTCCTGTGGCTGACGTTGGGCGAAAAAGACCCGTTCTACATTTTGCCGATCATCGCCGCAGTTACGACTTACTTGCAGTCGAAAATGATGGGACAGGCTACACAGGGCAACCCGCAAATGCAAATGATGCTGATCATGATGCCGCTGATGATTTTGGCTATCGCAGTAACCTTGCCATCTGCGCTCTCCCTGTACTGGGTATACGGTAACCTGTTCACTATCGTACAAACGTATTTCCTGTATCGTGATAAAGGCAATAAGCTTACTCCCAAGGAGGGAACCTCCAAGTGAAAAAGGTGGTAGCTACGGCAAAAACGATAGACGATGCTGTGCAAAAAGCTTTGCTGGAATTGGGTGTACCGCGTGAAAAGGCGAGTATTCGCGTCCTGGAGGAACCAAGCAGAGGGTTGTTTGGCCTGATTGGGGCGAAGGACGCCAAAGTGGAAGTGGAATACCACTACGACCCGGTTGCACAGGGACGTGACTTTCTTCAAGATGTTTTGTCTAACATGAAGGTGAACGCCAAAGTGGAGACTCGTACTAATGAAGAGGGCATCCTGTTTGATATCCAGGGCAGCAACCTTGGAATCATCATTGGCCGCAGAGGGCAGACTCTGGATTCCTTACAGTATCTCGTAAACGTCGTAGCGAACCGTCATGCGGACAAACACGTACGCATCACATTGGATGCCGAGAATTACCGGATGCGCCGCAAGGAAACGCTGGAGCAGCTGGCTGACCGGGTGGCGAAAAAAGCTTTGTCGACCAGACGTGATGTGCGGCTGGAGCCAATGTCGGCTGCCGAGCGCAAAGTAATTCACGCCTTCTTGCAAAAAAGAGCGGACGTCGTTACCTTCAGCGAAGGAGACGAGCCAAACCGATACATCGTCATTGCACCGAAAGAAGCCTCTCGTTAGGCTTCTTTTTTTGTGTCAAAAGGAACGTGTTATCGACAAAAGTCGACGTTTGCGCATGCAGGCGCAGCTTATGTCGAAGCAAACGGTTGTCCACTGTGGATAAATCAAAGCGAGGGTTGAGCTTTTCGAAAAAAGATCATACTGTGGATAACGAGAGCGGACAGCAACCTTGGACGGCAGGGTTGCTTTTTCCTGTTGATGAAGAGAGGGTGTAAAATTTACACTTTCATTTGGAATTTTTCAAGGCGATCTGTTAAGCTAATAAGTTAGTGGCTGACTTGTCTGATTGGAAAGCTTGAGGTGAAGGTCATGAAATTCGATACAATTGCAGCGGTTGCGACGCCGATGGGGGAAGGTGGCATTGCCGTCATTCGGGTAAGCGGTGCGGAAGCGCTCGAAGTTGTGGATAAGATATATAAAGGAAAACAGCGGTTGTCCACTGTGGACAGCCATACGATTCATTACGGGCACTTGTACGACCCGCATACAGGAGATCGGGTGGAAGAGGTGCTGGTGTCTGTTATGAGGGCTCCGCGAACTTTTACGCGGGAGGATGTAGTGGAAGTAAACTGTCACGGAGGAATCGTGTCCGTTGAAAAGGTGCTGGAACTGATTCTCGATAACGGAGCCAGACTGGCGGAGCCGGGCGAGTTTACGAAGCGTGCGTTTTTAAACGGACGCGTTGATTTGTCCCAGGCGGAAGCTGTCATCGATCTGATTCGGGCGAAAACGGACAGAGCGATGAGGGTGGCACTGAATCAGGTAGAGGGGAAGCTGTCGCGTTTGATCCGCCAGCTGCGCCAAAATTTGATTGAAGCCATGGCCCACATAGAAGTAACGTTAGATTATCCCGAGCATGACGTGGAGGAGTTTACGCAAAACTTCCTGCGCGGAAAATGCCTGGAGGTAAAAAGCGAGATTCAACGTCTTTTGCAGACGGCAAAGCAAGGAAAAATCTTGCGTGAAGGCTTGTCGACAGCGATTATCGGGCGGCCAAACGTGGGGAAATCCTCTCTTTTGAACAGCCTTGTTCAAGAGGAAAAGGCGATTGTCACGGATGTAGCCGGGACGACTCGCGATGTTATCGAAGAGTACGTCAATGTGCGCGGGGTGCCGTTGCGTCTGATTGATACGGCAGGCATTCGCGATACGGACGATATCGTGGAAAAAATCGGGGTAGAGAAATCGCGGCAGCTTTTGCAAAAGGCGGATCTCGTCTTGCTCGTGATCAACTACAACGAACCGCTCACTGCTGATGATTATGCGATTTTTGAAGCGGCAAAAGGGTTTCAGGTCATCGTGATTGTGAACAAGTTCGACTTGCCGCAAAAAGTGGACCTGGAAGAGATCAAACGCCATTTTCCACAGCAGCCGCTCATCATGACGTCGGCGCGCAAAGAAAAAGGCATCGATTTGCTGGAGCAGGCGATCGGAGAAATTTTCTTCAGCGGCCGTGTACAGCAGGATGATTTGACGTATGTCAGCAATGCCCGGCATATTCAATTGCTGCGCCAGGCGGAAAGAGCGATTGACGAGGCGCTCGGCGGCATTGACGATCTGATGCCAGTCGATATGATTCAAATTGACATCAAGAAGTCGTGGGAGCTGTTGGGAGAAGTCATCGGCGAGAGTGTCGGTGAGGATTTGATCGATCAGATCTTCTCGCAATTTTGTCTGGGCAAGTAGGCTGGTAATAGAAAAGAAACAGTTCGTCATTTGCCGCAAGCAGGGGATGCAGGCATGGCGATGGTGCGTAGTCGGTTAGAGCGAGGAAAGCTCGCGGCATAGGCAAGAAAGAAGTCGTACTGTATTGGCAGGACGCAATCGTTTTGATGAAAAGAAAGTTAGATGCGAGATAGCACTTATGAGCAAGGGGGAAAACAAAATGAACGCTGTACCTGCGTATGAAGCAGGCTCGTTTGACGTCATCGTAATCGGGGCAGGTCATGCGGGGTGTGAGTCAGCTTTGGCTGCGGCACGCATGGGCTGCAACACGCTGCTTTTGACGATCAATCTGGATGCGGTCGCTTATATGCCCTGCAATCCGTCGGTAGGTGGTCCGGCAAAAGGCCACGTTGTACGGGAGCTGGATGCACTCGGCGGCGAAATGGGACGCAATACGGATAAAACGCATATTCAAATGCGGATGCTGAATACGGGAAAAGGTCCTGCTGTACATGCTTTGCGTGCACAGGCAGACAAGTTTGCCTACCAGCACGAAATGAAGAAAACGATTGAAAATACGCCAAATTTGATCCTTCGCCAAGCCATGGTCGAGGAGCTGCTCGTCGAAGATGGAGTATGCGTAGGGGTCATCACCCAGACAGGCGCTCGCTACAAGGCTAAATCCGTCGTGTTGACTACCGGAACGTATTTGCGCGGAAAAATCATTCTTGGCGACTTGCAGTATGAGAGCGGGCCGAACAACATGCGCCCGTCGATTCGCCTGGCGCTGCATTTGAAAGAGCTTGGTTTTGAAATGACTCGCTTCAAGACGGGAACGCCGCCTCGCGTTCATAAAAACAGCGTTGATTTTTCCAAAATGGAGATTCAGCCTGGCGACCCTGTTCCACGGGCATTTTCTTATGAAACGACAGAATTTATTATGGACCAGCTGCCTTGCTGGCTGACGTATACCAATGAAGACACGCATGGCTTGATCAATAGCAATTTGCACCGTGCTCCGATGTACTCCGGCATGATTGAGGGAACCGGGCCGCGTTACTGTCCGTCCATTGAGGATAAAGTGGTGCGTTTCAACGATAAGCCACGCCATCAAATCTTCCTGGAGCCGGAAGGGCGAAATACAGAAGAGATGTACGTACAAGGCTTGTCCACGAGCTTGCCGGAAGACGTGCAGTTGTCCATGCTGCGTTCGATGGCTGGAATGGAAGAAGTCAAAATGATGCGCCCTGGCTATGCGATCGAGTACGATTCGATTGTGCCGACACAGCTTTGGCCGTCGCTGGAAACGAAGAAATTGCCGGGATTGTTTACTGCCGGGCAAATTAATGGAACATCTGGCTATGAAGAAGCAGCGGGCCAAGGTTTGATGGCCGGGATCAATGCTGCACGCCGCGTTCAAGGGAAACCGCCTGTCATTTTGGGCAGGGAAGAGGCGTATATCGGCGTGCTGATCGACGACCTCGTGACAAAAGGAACGCATGAGCCGTATCGGCTGCTCACTTCCCGGGCCGAGTACCGTTTGCTTTTGCGCCATGACAATGCCGATTTGCGCCTGACTGATATCGGCTATGAAATCGGCTTGATCAGCGAAGAGCGCTACAGACGCTACAACGAAAAACGCCGATTGATCGAGCAGGAAAAGGAACGTGTGGAAAATACGCGTGTACGCCCTGATATGCAACATGTGCAGGAAGTATTGCGCGCTGCCGGTTCGCCGGAATTGACAGAAGTGATCGAGCTGGCTCAGTTGTTGCGCCGTCCAGAGATCAACTACAGCCATATTGTGGCGATGGTGCCAGCCCCGGAAGTTTTGCCGGACGATGTGACAGAGCAGGTAGAAATCCAGATTAAATACGATGGCTACATCAAAAAGTCTTTGCAGCAAGTAGAGCGGATGAAGAAAATGGAGGAACGCCGCATACCAGCCGACATCGACTATCATCAAATTTCCGGCTTGTCCAAAGAGTCCCGCGAGAACATGTCCAATATCCGCCCGCTGAACATCGGGCAAGCTGCGCGTATCGCCGGGGTTACTCCTGCGGACATCTCGGTATTGATGGTGTATCTGGAGTATAAACGCGTAGGGGCAGCGGAGTAAGGAGATTAGCCAAAATGACTAAAGAACAGTTTGCCGAGGCGCTTGCCGCACAAGGCATTTCCTTAACAGAGCGTCAAAAAGAGCAATTCGACCACTTTTTCCGTTTGCTCGTGGAATGGAACGAAAAAATGAATTTGACGGGCATTACGGAAGAAGGACAAGTGTACGTCAAACATTTTTACGACTCGATCACTCCTGCCTTCTACTTTCCTTTTGACCAGGTAAAATCGGTAGTAGATATCGGAGGAGGAGCCGGGTTCCCCAGCATCCCGCTGAAAATTTGCTTCCCGCATGTGAAAATGACGATTATTGATTCGTTGAACAAGCGCATGGGCTTCTTGCAGCATGTAGCGAGTGAACTGGGGCTGGAAGATGTTCATCCGGTGCATGGACGGGCAGAGGATCGCGGGCAGGAAGCCAACTATCGGGAAAAGTTTGATCTGGTCGTAGCACGGGCTGTAGCCCGCCTGAATTTGCTCTCTGAATTTTGTTTGCCATTTGCTCAGCCAAAAGGTCATTTTATCGCTCTCAAAGGGGCAGATATTACGCCAGAGCTGAACGAAGCGAAAAAGGCGATCAAGACGCTGGGCGGCAAAACGCGAAAGGTCGAGACGTTCCAACTGCTGGAGGAAGCAGGAGAGCGCAACATCGTGATTATCGAAAAGGTAGAAGCTACACCCAAGAGCTATCCGCGCAAAGCAGGCGTTCCTGCGAAAAAACCGCTGGTATAGTGACTGTATAGGCTCAAGGAACGATGGAAAGATCGCAGTTGGACGCTGCGGTCTTTTTTTCTGTGAAAAAAATCTCGACGTTTTTCATGAAATGGGATGGGACCGCTCGCGGTCAACAAAACGGTCAGGTCATGACCGTTTTGTAGGCAAAAGTCTTGGCGTCTGGCTGCAAAAAAGAGATGCGCTTGAGTGCTGATTGCCCAAAACAGTCATGGGCGGTGTGGTTTCTGGTTTCGTTTCATGGAAAAAGCTTGTGCCAAGGAGAGTGAGTGCTTTGGGGCTGATGACGTGACGGGTATTTCCGTCTTTTTTCTCGAACGGGGCTTTTCTCATGACAAAAGGGAAAGAGATCTTTTGGTGGTCTTGTGATGTGTGCAGGGGAAAGGTGTTTGTGATTGTGTATCGGTCATTGATCGATGGTGATCGGGCAAAGGAATCTACTTTTTCAAGCATGGAACTCTTTCAGAGGGCATATACATACCAGTAACGTTGCAGGGAACGACAACCGTTCTGAGAGGATGATAGACATGGAAGAAGTGTGGGTGTCTCTTTTTCCATCAGAGCTTCCGACCATATTGCTGAGGCTGTTTCTCGCTTTTTTGGCTGGAGCCATCATGGGGTGGGAACGCGAGCGTTTTATCAAGGATGTGAGCAGACAACGAGGAGCAGGTTTTCGCACGTACAGCCTGGTTTGCTTCGGCTCATGTCTGTTTGGACTAGCTTCGATTTACGGCTTTCAGTCCAGCGGGGTAAACAACGACCCGGGCAGGGTAGCTGCTCAGGTGGTGACTGGCATGGGCTTTTTGGGAGCGGGAGCCATCCTCAAATTTAACGGTTCCGTTAAAGGCTTGACTACGGCAGCAGGGATGTGGGTTGCGTCTGCCATCGGATTGATGTTTAGTGCCGGAATGTATATTACGGCGATTGTCGCTGCTTTCTTTGCCTACCTGACTTTGGACTTTCATCGACTGTTTCCGAAGCTTTTTGCTGTCACCAAGATTTCACATCCTACCGATGAGAGCATAGGAGGAGAGGAGCGGGGCAAACACAGCGGCAGAGCCAATTTCTATGACCATGATCACGATTGATGTTTCACGTGAAACGTTTTTCCCAAGCAGGAATTGGGCAAAGCTTGCAGAATTACTTATATAAAAGAAAACCGAAGTCATTTGCCTAGAAAATGACGATAGGTCAAAGGGGATTTTTCAAAACGATCGGATAGGCAAGAAGCGTCTTTTAGGAAGGACAGTCTGTAGGGCCTGAGAACCTTGTAAGCGAGAATTATGCGCTATCCTCTAAAGGGAACGGAGGAAATGAGGGAAAGAGACATTTCTGAGGGGAAGTGGCTGACGGTTTGAAATGCGAGGAGGACGGAAACTAGCTCTGAAGAACTAGCCTCCTTTCACAGTGTGAACAGAACATCTATCTCCACAAACATTTTCGAAAAGACTCGATCAGGTCCGTGCATGACTGAATGGTTGTCATTCACAGTAAGCATGTACTCTTCTGGCAAAACCTTGAAAGCGTACACGCCGATGGATTTTGTCATGGAAGCGGGGATGACAAACTGTAGGCACAAGGAAATTGGGTATACGGTGAATAGTCCCTTCCAGCCGATGTATAAGAGAGACAGACAAATAGCTTCATGAAAAGATTCTGTCGTATGCATCATGCATAGACAGGGCCTTTTTTTCACGTGGAGGATTGTCTGCGCCTTCGCCAAGCAAAAGGGAATGGAAAAGATGATGTCGCGAAACGATTGGGGTGTTGTCAGCAAACGCTGCCAGGAGCTTGCTTTTTGCTGGCGATTGTTTCAAAAGACTCATCTGGTCGAGTATGCGTGGTAATGAGGTTGGAATGACTGATGAAGAAGCTCGTGCCATTGTAGCAGCAAGATTTTTTGTGAACAGCTTGGCGATGTTGATTTTTCCAGAAGCAATCACAAGCAGCAGCGTAAGGATTACCAATAGTACGGATGGAACGGGTAGAAGTGGGGGATTTTTCTATGGCAGTAAGGGATTCATTTTCTCGGATTTTTGGATTAACGGACAAGACAGAGAATGAAGAGATCAGGCAATTACCAGTCGAGGAGATTGTACCGAATCCATACCAGCCTCGAACAGTATTTGATGACGAGAAAATCGATGAGCTGTGTCAAACGATACGCACTCACGGGCTTATTCAACCGATTGTTGTACGGTTGAGAGATGGTCAGTATGAGTTGATTGCCGGAGAACGACGTTTACGGGCAACAAAAAAGCTGGGCATGGAAAGAATCCCTGCGATTATCAAAGATTTCAATGATGCGCAAACAGCTTCCATTGCTTTGATTGAAAATCTGCAGCGAGAGGGATTAACAGCAATTGAAGAGGCGGTTGCCTACCAAAAGCTGATTGATTTGCACGACCTGACACAGGAAAGCCTGGCTCAACGCTTGGGAAAAGGACAATCCACCATTGCCAACAAGCTGAGATTGCTGCATTTGCCGCAAGAGATTCAAGATGCGCTGTTGATGCGACAAGTAACCGAGAGACACGCGAGAGCCTTGATCCCGTTGAAGGATGCGGAGTTGCAAAATAAAGTGCTGGCCGAGATCGTCGAGCGAGAGTGGAATGTCAAGCAAACAGAAGTGCGAGTCAAACAGCTTCTGGAAGCAGCAGAAAATCCAAAAGCGGAAAAAGAGTCGAAGCCGCGTTGGAAGGCATTTTCCCGAGACGCTCGTATCGCCATCAATACGGTGCGGCAATCGATTGATATGGTCATGCAGACGGGTCTGCCCGTAGAGACAAATGAAGAAGACCATGATGAATTTTATCAATTTACGATTCGGATTCCGAAAAACAACAAGTAGGAATGCCGCTTAGATTGGAGCAGATGACAGCGAGGGGGTCTTCGCTGTCTTTATAGAACATAGATAGCAAAAGCAGCAAGGGGATGGCGACAAGGTCGCCTTTCTTTTTGGGCAAATGTTGAAAGTAGCAAAACATGATGGTAGGACAAAAGGAGAAAAGCAGGTAGGCGGGCAGGGAGTTTTTTCTGTTCAAAATCGATTTGTCTGTAAACGTTTGTCAGAATCAGGCGCATCTTTTCCAGCAAAAAGGGGTCAATTGGAACTGTTCGGGCAAAATTAAAGACAAATTGTCTCAATATCAAAAAAACAGCGTACGGGCAAGCATTAAATCTGGTAACATGGGTATTACCGAGCCAGATCATGCGATTAATGGCTGTTCACTTCTGTAAAATGGAAGGGCGTCTTGCGGTTTGTTCGTATCCATAGCCCAGAGGATGAACGAGTTTTTGGGCACCATGTAGCGGATGGCAGAAAGAGTGCGTAATTATAGGTAACGAGGATCACTTTTCATGATGGAGCAGGCTGATGTTTGCAGAGTACGTTATGTGTCAGACGGCGGGATTGTTGCACGAATGGCAAGCATCGCCCTGAACTGAACGTTCAGGCTGTACAAGCAGCTGGCCAGGCAATGAAAATGATCCATTTATGAGTCAATGAGCGTAAATAGATATTGATATGGGCGTTCCGGAAGGCTGTCGATTGTTTTATGGCATAATCAGCGGCATTCCTACACGAAGAGAATGAGGTGGAGAAGTTGGGTAAAATCATTGCGGTTGCGAACCAGAAAGGCGGCGTCGGAAAAACGACTACGTCCGTCAATCTAAGTGCTTGTCTGGCCGCATTGGGGAAAAAGGTGCTGCTGGTGGATATTGATCCACAAGGGAACGCAACCAGTGGTATCGGGGTAAACAAAGCCGATGTGCGCTATTGTATTTATGATGTTCTCATTAATGACATCAGCCCCGTAGATGCGACTTTGCCTACCGAGATCGAAGGATTGATGATCATTCCGGCTACGATTCAATTGGCGGGAGCGGAAATCGAATTGGTTCCGACCATTTCCAGAGAAGTGCGTTTGAAAAAAGCGCTGGAAGTAGTGAAGGACAAATACGATTTCGTCATTATCGATTGCCCGCCTTCTTTGGGGATTTTGACAGTCAATTCGTTGACTGCTGCTGATTCCGTTTTGATTCCGATTCAATGCGAATACTATGCATTGGAAGGTTTGAGTCAGTTGTTGAATACGATCCGACTGGTCCAAAAACATCTCAATTCGCAGTTGTCGATCGAAGGGGTCGTGCTGACGATGCTGGATGCACGCACCAACTTGGGGCTGCAAGTCATTGAAGAAGTGAAAAAGTATTTCCAGGAAAAAGTATACAAAACGATTATTCCACGCAATGTTCGCTTGAGCGAAGCGCCATCACATGGACAAGCCATTATCACGTACGATCCACGTTCGCGTGGTGCAGAAGTTTATTCTGACTTGGCGAAGGAAGTGGTTGGGGTATGAGTAGAGGTTTGGGAAAAGGGCTGAATGCGCTTATTACCTCCAATCTCATTGAAGAAGGGGAGCAAGTGAAAGAAGTCTCCGTCAGTGAGATTCGTCCCAACCCGTATCAGCCCCGTAAAGAATTTGAACAATCGGCTATTGATGAATTGGCACACTCCATTCGGGAGCATGGCATTATCCAACCATTGATTGTTCGGAAGAGCATCAAGGGATTTGAGCTGGTAGCGGGAGAAAGACGTTTGCGCGCCGCAAAGCTGGCGGGATTGAAACAAGTCCCTGTAGTGGTCAAAGCTTATACGGATCAGCAGTTGATGGAAATCGCCCTGATTGAAAACCTGCAAAGGGAAAACCTGAACCCTTTGGAAGAAGCCGAAGCGTACGAAAAGCTGATCGCACACCATGAGTACACGCAGGAGCAGCTTGCACAACGGATCGGAAAAAGCAGACCGCACGTAGCGAATATGCTGAGGTTGTTGCAGCTTCCCGAAAGCATTCGCAAGCTGGTCGCAGCTACAGAGCTGACTATGGGGCACGCCCGTGCACTGTTGAGTGTATCGGATGAAAACATGCAAATGCAGTTGGCAAAGGATGTCGTGGAAAAAGGTCTGAACGTCCGCCAATTGGAAGAACTGGTCAAGCAGTTGAATGTTTCACGTGAAACAAAGAAAAAAAAGCCGGCAAAAAATGAGCCGATTTTGATAGAGATGGAAGAACGGTTGCGCAGTCGCTTTGGAACCGCCGTCAAAATTAAAAAGGGCGCAAAACGCGGCAAGATCGAAATTGACTTTTATTCGCAGGAAGATTTGCAGCGAATCATTGAGATATTGAATGATGAGAAGTAAGTCCGGGAGGTAGTCATGGCGATCATCTATTTGGATAACGCAGCGTCAACTTGGCCAAAGCCACCAGGCGTGAAGGAGCGAATGGCTGAGGCCATCGAAGATTTTGCCGCTAACCCTGGTCGAGGTGGACATACCTTGGCGATGAAAGCGAGCAAGACCGTGTTTCGGACACGCGTGCAGTTATCGCGGTTGTTTGGGATTCAAAACCCGAATAACCTCTTTTTTTATCTAAATGCGACACAAGCACTCAATCAGGCGATCAAAGGCTATCTGAAAGCTGGCGATCATGTGATTGCTTCTTCCGTGGAGCATAACTCTGTCAGACGTCCGATTGAATATATGCGCCGTGAGCATCAAGTAGAAGCGACTTTTGTCGAGCCGAGAGCGGATTTCCTTTTTCATGTAGAGGACTTTGTCAAGGCGATTCAGCCGAATACGCGCTTGCTGGTAGTCAGCCACGCTTCCAATCTCACAGGTGTGATTTTGCCGATCGCTGAATTGGGGCAACTGGCAAAAGAAAGAGGTATCGCCTTTTTGGTAGACGCTTCCCAAACAGCCGGGGTACTGCCGATTCACGTAGAGGAAATGAAGATCGATATGCTGGCGTTTCCTGGGCATAAAGGGCTGTATGGGCCACAAGGCACGGGCGGTTTATACGTGCATGGCGACATCGATCTGGAGCCTTTGATTCATGGGGGAACAGGAAGTCAGTCGGAGGCGATTGATCAACCGACTACACGCCCTGACCGATATGAGAGCGGTACGCTGAACACGGCTGGTTTGGCTGGCTTGCAGGCTGGCGTCGATTTCATTCTCGAACGAGGGGTGGATCGCATCCGTGAGCACGAGTGGGAGCTGGCGAAGCAAACGATCATTGGTTTACAGCAAATTCCCGGCGTTCAGGTGTATGGTCCAGGGATTGAGACAGAACGGGTTGCCGTCATCGCCTTCAATATCGGGGAAGTGGATGCTTCTGAAGTCTCGTTTATTCTCGATCAGCAGTATGGAATCGCTACGAGATCAGGGTATCATTGCACACCGCTTGGGCATCAAACAGCAGGGACCGAGCAGCGTGGAGCTGTGCGTGCCAGTTTTGGGATTTTCAACACAGAGAAAGACGTAGAAGCGCTTATGAACGCCGTGAGAGAGATAGCATCCGCGTTTTCGTAATGCAGCTATAGGGGGACACAATCGTGATCTTGTTAGGCACCCTGGTAAACGCTGGCGCCATCATCGTAGGAGCCTTGTTGGGCAGGCTTCTGACGAAAATTCCTGATTCGATACGACATACCGTCATGCAGGGCATCGGTCTTGCTGTCATGATTTTGGGAGTCAAGATGAGTCTTGGATCAGGGAATTTTTTGTTGGTGATCGTCAGTATTGTGTTGGGGGCAATCGTAGGAGAATTGATTGGGATTGAAAAAGGCTTGAATCATCTGGGGCATTGGCTGGAACGAAAGGTTGGCGGAGGTCAGGGAAGTATTGCCACAGGCTTTGTGACAGCGACTTTGGTCTATTGCATCGGTGCGATGGCTGTGCTCGGAGCCATGGACAGCGGATTGCGGAACAACCATGATATTTTGTTCACCAAAGCACTTTTGGACGGTTTTTCCGCCATCATTTTCACTTCGACACTAGGAATTGGCGTCATGTTTTCGGCTGTGCCTGTATTTGTGTACCAAGGTTTGCTTACCTTGCTCTCAACGCAAATCTACAACTTTGTGAGCCAGACGATGCTCGATGCGATGTTGGCAGAAGTAACGGCAGTAGGCGGCTTGATGATTATCGCTATCGGGATTAACATTTTGGAGATTAAAAAGATCAATGTGGCGAATATGCTGCCAGCGTTGTTGATTGCGGCTCTCGGGGTTCCTTTTAGCGAATGGTTGTCCAAGTTTTTATAAGAGAGTGGAAAAAGATTCTTCCTGAACGGGAGAGTCTTTTTTTTGTAGGCAAAATCAGCTTTGCATATGGGACTGAGGCAGTCAAACAGTGGGGTGGGCGCGGACCTGCTGGTACGGGCAACAAAAAGCAAAGGAACAAATGCCGATAATAAAAGAGTCGATGAAATACTGGCAAGCGCACTGCCAAAAATGTTAAGAAGCTTGCAAGAGCCGGCATGACATAAAAAACCGCTATCATCAAAAGAAAATGTCGTGCGATAATGACGAGTAGAACAGAAAGCGCGTTATGGGGAGAGAAAGTCAATGGTAGGTTTTATCGTCAATCCTGTGGCGGGTAATGGCAAAGGGAAGAGAATCTGGGAGAGGATAGAGCCTGCTGTAAGTGGTCTGGGAGCTGTTTTTGTCGTCAGGGAGACATCTGGTGACGGGTCAGCTGAAAAACTGGCAAAAGAGATGATTGAAAAAGAGGGAGTAAATAAAATCATTGCCGTAGGGGGAGATGGAACCGTTCACGGTGTATTGAACGGAATCTATCAATCGGGCCAGTCATGCAAGTTTGGCTTGGTGCCGGCGGGATCAGGAAATGATTTTGCCAGAGCGCACGGGATTGCCACAAATCCTGTCGTGGCAGTAGAGCGGGTTTTGTCAGAGACAGCGGAAAAACGAATTGATTTGATGTGGATGAACGGGCGTGTTGCGGCAAATTCGATTGGTGCCGGATTTGATGCGCAGGTAGCAAGAGCGACTGATCAGGCAAAATACAAGGCATGGTTGAATCGGTGGCGATTGGGCGGTTTGGCGTATGTGATTTCCGTGTTGCGTGAACTGCGCAAATTCCAGCGCAGCAATCTCGTCATGCAAGTGGATGGACAAGTCATCAAGATGGAGGCAGCATGGCTCGTAACAGCTGCCAATATTCCGAATTACGGCGGGGGAATGAAAATTTGTCCCATGGCTGTAGCAAACGATGGTTGGGCCGATATTTGCGTCGTCAGCAATGCGAGCTGTGGGGAACTGTTGCGCGCCTTTGCGAAAATTTATTTTGGCTCTCATATTCATCATCCGAAAGTTTCATTTTATCGAGGGCGCCAGATCACGATTGAGACCGTTAGACCGTATTTGGTTCATGCAGATGGAGAGTTGGTTGGTGAAACGCCGATCGAGATGAAAATGCTGCCGGATCAGCAAGCGATTTTTGTATAAAAAAGGGACCTGTCATCCACATGGGAGTAAGACAGGCCAAAGCAATACGTATAGATGTTGAAAAGGTCGAGGGAAGATGGTCAGTCGTGCAAAACACTATCCAAACGGTTCGGCGAAGCAGCCATTGAAGTGGCTTTGGCCAAACCAGAAGCAATAATCTCTGCCATGTTCATGACGACGGCAAGACGGGTGTTTTGGAGAACGAAATACTCCATGAAGCCGCCGACATTGACGATTCCCGTGATATGGAACGTACCGACAGGCGGCAGCTCCTTTTTAACCCCAGCGCCAGGCTTTAGAGGCCCGCTGATGACGTTGATGTTGCCTACGTGGCTGAATTGGCCGAGACAGGCATCGACGGCAATCAGGGTAGATCTGGGGTGAGTTTCTTGGATGGAATCGAGCTTTTCTTTGAGATTCATCGCATGCACCGGATCGTCCAGCGTGCCGTAAATTTGCAAATGGCTTGGTGCGGCCGCTTGTAGTTTGGTTCCGACAAGAGGACCGAGTGCGTCACCCGTGGACCGATCTGTTCCAATACATACAATCACAATGTCTTCTTCATACGGTTTTAAGCGAAAGCGCTGCGCAAGGTGTCTAGCCAGATGATCCTCTGCGTTTTCACTGCGGTATTCCACTTTAAAAGGTGGCAAAGAACAGTTTTTGAGATTTTCAAATGTACTCATGGCTACCCCCACTCTTGCGGTCTTGGCTTAAAAGTTATAGAAGAGTATTCACAGTATAGTACCGATCCGTCATTTTTATACCTGCTAATGAGAAGGTTGTGTAGGTTTTGAAAAGTCAGGGAAGCTGGCAAGCGGGATTTTGAACAGGTAAAATAAGAAGTGCACGAAGGAAAAGCTTTGCCAATAAGAAAGCAAAAATCCGGGAGGGAGATGGATGGAAGGAGAGACTGTACTGATTGCGTTTGATTCCACGCAGCAAGCTTTACGTGCAGAGATGCTGCTGGAGTACGAAGATATTGATATTGACACAAGACCGACGCCAAAAGAGATAACAGCCGGCTGTGCCCTTTCCATTGAATTTCCTCTGCCTGATTACTCTCGTGCCAAAACGGTCATGGAAGAGCAGCAAGTAGTCATCCGGGGATACTTTCGCCAGTTCCTGGGCAAGTACCAGGAAGTCGACGAAAACGGCAACCAGAAGGAGAGGGCAGAATGAATACAGAAAGCTTTTTTGAAAAAATATACGGTGAAATTTACAACTACGTAGCAGATGCAAACATGTGGGTAGGTATAGGGATGACGCTGCTGAAAATCGTTGGAATCATCATCGCATCGCGAATTGTGGTGTCGCTGGTGCAAACAGCAGTCAATCGCGTTTTCCAGCATCGTCAGGGAGCCAAGATACACCTGGATCAGCGCCGCGTCGATACGATGCGCGTGCTCGTCAACAACATCGTCCAGTACACGCTGTACTTCCTGGCGATTTTGATGATTTTGCAGCTGGTCGGCATCGATTTGAAGCCTGTTTTGGTGAGCGCAGGGGTGTTGGGGCTGGCAGTCGGTTTCGGGGCACAAAGTCTTGTCCGTGATATCATCACCGGGTTCTTCATTATTTTTGAAGACCAGTTCGCGGTTGGCGATGTCGTAACGATCAATAACATGACAGGTACTGTACAGGAAATCGGCTTGCGAATTACCCGTGTGCGCAGCTGGACTGGAGAGGTTCATATTTTTCCGAACGGCACGATCACGCAAGTAACCAACTTTTCGCTGCAAAATACGTTGGCTGTCGTGGATGTTTCGGTAGCGTATGAGGAGAATCTGGGTCAGGTGGAAGAAGTTTTGAAGGAAGTGCTGGCAAAAGCGCAAACCGAGCTGGACGATATCGTGGCAGAACCGCAAATTCTCGGAGTGCATGCATTGGGGCCGTCTGAGGTCGTTATGCGCGTGACAGCCGAGTGCAAGCCGAATACCCACCACGGCGTCAACCGCAATCTGCGCGCCATGATCCGCACCGAGTTTACCAAGCGCGGCATCCAGATTCCGTATCCAAAAATCGTTGCGATGTCGGGTAAGGCACAGGGGCAAGCATAGAGCAGAGAGGAGAAGAGAGATGGAAAGGAAGCAATTTGGACTGGGGGACGTTGTACAAATGAAAAAGCCGCATCCATGCGGCACAAATGCGTGGAAGGTCATACGCATGGGGATGGACGTACGAATCAAATGCACGGGATGCGACCATAGCGTAATGATTGGGCGGCTGGAGTTCGAGCGCAAACTGAAAAAAATACTGGTTCGCGCAGAGGAAGAAGCGCAGGAGCAATAGCATTGGCGATAGCGAAAAACTTTTGAAGGACCTGTCTGTCTTTTTCTACAATGCCCGTAAACGGTGATGACGGCCAAAAGCAGCTGCACCGTTCAAACGGGAGGGATTTTTGCGATGGATGTCAGACGGTTTTGGATGCAATGGGTAGTGATGCTGGGGATTTTGCTGGTGTTTTCACATTCAGCCGCGGCGAAGGAGCCGAGCAGCTGGAAAGTGAACATTTTGCCCGAGGACAAAGCGGTCGGAGTCGCTGTGGATGATGTGATCACGATGACTTTTTCCGGGGCGATCCAGTTGAAAAATTCTCGGGACATCACTGACAAGTCGTGGTTGTCGCTCGTCCAACTGGTGGATGAGAAGAAAAAGAAGGTGGCTTTCGCAGTCAAGTGGAACGATTCAGCGAAAAGCCTCGTGATCGATCCTGTGGGCAATCTGGAAGCGGGGAAGACGTATCGCGTCACCCTTTTGGCGAAGAAGCTAAAGGATGCGCGAGGAGAGCTGAACCCTGAGCTTTCCGTTGCTTTTGCGACAAAGGCTCCCGTGGATAACATTGCGCCACAGGCGGTGATTTTGCCAGGGCATGGAGCCAAACAGGTGAAAAGCGGTGAGAAGGTGACGCTTCAGTTTGCCGAAGAGGTGGCATTGGTGAGCGGAGAGACGCTATCCAGCAAAACGGCGGGCAAATTGGTGCGAGTGACAGATGAACAAGGCAGGGCTGTCCCGCATACGGTCACCTGGAACAAAAGCAAGCGGACACTGACGGTCAAGCCAAAAGGAAAATGGCAGCCGTACACCAGCTATCAGGTTCATCTCGTTGGCGGGCTGCTGCAAGATCGTGCGGGCAATGTGAATAACTCACAATCGTCCAGTTTCACGAGTGGCGCGAAGTAGTGAAAACGGACTGTGGATAAGCAGAAAAAAAGGATGCAGCCTTATGATGAGGCGCATCCTTTTTCCTTTTGTACGATCAGATGTATCTCCCGGTGATTGTACGAAGGTTATGACTGATCATTGTTTATCGGCTGCATAGCCTGCTAATGATCTATGTGGAATGGGGAAGGTAAGATGCACTCTTGTGCAAGCTTACCTTCAGATAGGCCGGATGGCAGCGGGAAGCTTAGTTGCAGTCACAACCTACGATTACGAGGAGAATGAAGAGAACCAAGATCAGCGCGAAATCGTCAAAGCCGTTAAAGATACCCACTTGCTAACACCTCCTACCCTAGTTTCAATACTCATGCTATGTAGGAACATGAAAATGGGTATGGGCGAATGCCCTGGTTCCGACGAAAATAAGTTATCCACACTGTATCCACAGAAAATGTGGACAACTTTTTGTCGAAAAAAGTAGAAAAAAATGGCGAGTTGAAAGCGGAGTAGCTGTGGATAGGTAGTTATCCACAATCTTATCCACAAAACTGAATTTTCTCTGGATAAATTGACTGTTGTTAATAAATATTTAAAATATTTTTATTAATAAGAAGGAGTTTCAAGGTGGAATAACGTAATTACTCTAACTAGAAATTGGAAAAGCTATATAGAGAAGGAAAAGGGGCGATTTGGATTTGAAAAAGCAAGTATTTGCATCTGTTACTGCATTGGCCATTGCACTTTCAACTGTGTCGGTACCATTCATTCCGTACAGCACACCGGCAGTCGCTTTTGCTGCTGAAAAACCAAATTATCAGACTCGCGCAGACATTCCCGATGAGTACAAGTGGAAATTGAATCATATTTACCCAACCGTGCAGGATTGGGAAAAGGACGTAGCCAAGGTGGAAGCTTTGGCGAATGCATTTACCAAGCATCAAGGCAAGCTGGGAACATCTTCGGCAGCCATGCTTGCGGCTTTTGATGATTACGTGGAGATGATGAGGCTCAATGACAAGGCGTATGTGTATGCCAACATGTCTCTCGACGTAAACTCGGCAAATGCTGATTTGCAGAAGCTGGGAGACCGTGCTGAAAAAATGTACACGCTTGTCTCGGAAAAAACCGCGTGGGTGCAGCCAGAAATCGTTGCGATCCCGGATGAGAAAATCAAAAGCCTGCTCGCTGACAAGTCGCTTGCGCCGTACAAGCTGTTCATTGAAGACATGCTCCGCACCAAGCCATACTCGTTGTCCAAGGAGATGGAGGAGCTGCTGGCGAAGTCTTCGCCGCTCGGCAATGCGCCGACCAACATTTACAGCATGCTGTCCAAAGACGTGAAGTTCCCGAAAATCAAGGATGAAAAAGGCAAAGAAGTCCAGCTTACGCGGGCCAACTTTATCTCGTATATGGAGAGCAAGGACCAACGCGTGAGAAGAGATGCGTTCAAGGCGTACTACAGTGCCCTGATTGACTTCCAGGATTCTTTTGCACAGACTTTGGCGGCAAAAGTGAAAGGCGACAACTTCTACGCGCAAGCACGCAAGTACAACTCTGCGCTGGAAGCAAGCCTGACGCCGAACAACATTCCGACCAAAGTATACGATGAGCTGATCGATACCGTTAACGACAACTTGCCGCTGTTGCATCGCTACATTGCATTGAAGAAAAAAATGCTCGGAGTGAAAGAGCTGCACATGTACGACATCTATGTGCCGATCGTTCCATCCGACGACAAATATATTTCCTTCGAGGAAGGGAAGAAAATCGTCACCGACGGTTTGAAGGCTATGGGCGACGAGTACGTGAAAGTGCTGTCTGACGGACTCAACGGTGGCTGGGTCGACGTTTACTCGACCGACGACAAACGCACAGGCGCTTACCAGTGGGGAGCGTATGACACGCATCCGTACGTGCTTTTGAATCATCAGGGCACGCTTGATGACGTATACACAATCGCTCACGAAATGGGTCACGCGATGCAGTCGTACTACACGAACAAAAATCAGTCGTACATCTCGTCCAACTATCCGACTTTCACGGCGGAAGTGGCTTCGACAATGAATGAGACATTGCTGTTCAAGAGCATGTACGCGCAGGCGAAGACGAAAGAAGAGAAGATGTATCTTCTGAACCACTATCTGGAGAACTTCCGCTCGACCTTGTTCCGCCAAACGCAGTTCGCCGAGTTTGAAAAAGCGATCCACGACAAGGAACAGGCAGGAGAATCTCTCAACGCCGAGGCGATCAAAAAAATCTACCTCGACATCAACAAAAAATACTACGGCAAGGACATGGTTTCCGATGAGGAAATCGGCATGGAGTGGGCGCGCGTATCCCATTTCTACAACTATAAATACTACGTATACCAATACTCTACGAGCTTTGCGGCATCCCAGGCGCTGGCGAAGCAAATCATCGACGAAGGACAGCCAGCCGTTGACCGCATCCGCAAAAACTTCCTGGAAGCAGGCAACTCGGCACCTCCGATCGAAGTGCTGAAAGCGGCAGGGGTAGATATGTCTACATCCAAGCCGATCGAGCAAGCCATGGAAATTTTCGAAGAAACATTGATAGAGCTGGAGAAATTGGTGAACGAGAAGTAAAATCGTGTAAAAACAAAGCAAAGGCTCCCTGCTGGTTGATGGCAGGGAGCTTTTTGTTGATGATGAGTTTTCGCCAGAGAGTAGACGTTCTGCGTTAAGACAACATCACGGTAACTTTGACAGACGTTTAGCGTTTAATGATGAACTTGCAAAAATCAATGACATGCAAAAAAATCCAGAAACAGCCATAAGCGTATTGTATTCATGGTAACTGTTCATGAAAGACTGGACCATAGAAAAGCCCCATAGGAAAGCGGGGAAAACAAGAAAATAAAACAATTCAGTGCTGGACGAAAGTTTAACATAGAGCAGGACTGTGATTGTGGAAATGAGTAATGTCAGAATCATATTCTGCATTTCAGCGGAAGAAATGGACATGGGAATATCACTGGAAAGCATCATCTTATACAGCCAGAGAACAACGAACCAAACAGCAATGACAGCGTTAGCACAATACATCAAAAGCTTTTTCATCATGCTCCCTCCAGATAAAGCCAGACCGTAAGTCTGAGGAATAGGCTAATCGTTATAACGGGAAAAAAAGGAAAAGGTTTCAATGAATATGTGGTGCGTCATTGCAGTATCAGATATGCTCCTTGTTCACTAAATGGCAGCTTCCCAGCCAAAACAACACCTAATAAGCAATCCCCACCCGCATCCGCAAATAACCCAAACTATTAAGCTGCTTGTACGCAAACTCGGCTGTATCGGGAACGGAAATTTGCATGCCGTCTACAGGCAGGTGGTGCGCTTCCACCCGATAGTTGCCTGTATAGCTGCCATCTGGCAAGTAAGTCGGGCAAACAATCGTCCAGTCCAGCCCGGATTGCGCAAGCAGCAAGTATGCCTTGTGGTGTTCTTCGGCGGCGCGGGTCAGTTTTTGCCGGGATTCACTCGATTGGTAGCGCAGCAGTTCAGGGGAGACCCGGCTTTGCAAAATTCCTGCCGTACCTACCGTGACAATCCGGCTGACGCCTTCCTGCTTCATGGCATCCAGGATGAAAGGCATGCTGTCGGTGAGAGTTGTGGTTCCGTCCGTACCGAGAGCGCTAATGACTGCACTGGCTCCCGACATGGCCTGCTTGACATCGTTTTCGTTGCAAACGTTTCCGGCAAGTACGCGCACAGTTTGGGGCAAATCGTGAGGGAGTTTGTCTACAGAGCGAACCAAAACGGTCACTTCATGGCCGTCTTTCAATGCATGCTGCAAAACATGGCTGCCGACGCGTCCTGTTGCGCCGAGAAGCAGAAGCTTCATTATGTATCCACCTCATTAACGTGTGATCGGGTCAAGTGCTTTTTGTAAAGTCTAGCATGTCTTTTTTTGTCCCACCAGCTTCAGCTATCGTAGAGCTTGAAAGGAGGGAGGACTTCACGCAAGCTGCTTCCAGACAGGGTCTAAAGTTGCCACAAGGAGACAATTGTATTCTTAAAACCAAATCTATATACTTAAAAGGATGTTAGGATGATGACAAGGGAGTGTATATAGATGGGTGCATCTTGCGGGATTGTTGGTCTCCCCAACGTAGGGAAATCGACACTGTTTAATGCCATTACACAAGCGGGCGCTGAGTCGGCGAACTACCCGTTCTGTACGATTGACCCGAACGTGGGGATCGTAGAAGTTCCAGATCCGCGTCTGACCAAGCTGACCGAGATCGTGGTTCCGAATAAAGTCGTTCCGACTGCATTTGAGTTCGTGGACATTGCCGGTCTGGTAAAAGGCGCGAGCAAAGGCGAAGGACTCGGCAACCAGTTTCTCGGACACATCCGTGAAGTAGATGCGATCGCACACGTGGTTCGCTGCTTCGAGGATGAAAATATTACGCACGTGGCAGGCCGTGTCGATCCCCTGAGCGATATCGAGACGATCAATCTGGAACTGATTTTTGCCGATCTGGACTCCGTTGACCGTCGGATCGACCGCATCGCGCGCAAGGTGAAATCCGGTGACAAAGAATCCAAGCAAGAACTGGACGTGCTGGAAAAGCTGAAGGCTGCTTTCGAAGAAGGTCAGTCTGCACGCAGCGTAGAGCTTGACGATGAAGAGCGCAAATGGATTCGCGACCTGCACCTTTTGACAATCAAGCCGATGCTGTACGTGTGCAACGTAGCGGAAGACGGCATCAACGACGCAGACACCAATCCGCACGTGCAAGCGGTTCGCGAGCATGCGGCAAATGAAGGGGCAGAAGTAGTTGTCATCAGTGCCAAAGTCGAGGCGGAAATCGCCGAGCTGGAAGGCGAAGACAAAGAAATGTTCCTGGAGGAGCTGGGTTTGGCTGAGTCCGGTCTGGACCGTCTGATTCGCGCTGCCTACAAATTGCTCGGTTTGGTTACCTACTTTACCGCAGGGGTACAGGAAGTTCGCGCATGGACCATTCGCCAGGGCACAAAAGCTCCAGGAGCGGCTGGCGTAATTCATACCGATTTCGAGCGCGGCTTTATTCGCGCAGAAGTGATTGCCTACAACGATCTGGTAGATGCTGGTTCGGTTGCGGCAGCGAGAGAGCGCGGAAAGTACCGTCTTGAAGGGAAAGAGTACGTTGTTGCCGATGGAGATGTCATGCATTTCCGCTTTAATGTTTAGTACGAAATAGTTGATTCGCCATAGGCATTTTGCTATAATACGATAATGCGAGTATTTATGGAGTGCATGTTATGCGTTTCGTTTTAGCACTCGCTCCTTGCCCGAACAGGGCCGCAAAGTCCATAAGGAGGTGAAAAGGTATGCGTCAATACGAAGTTATGTATGTATTGCGTCCAGACCTTGAAGAAGAGAAAGTAAAATCCAATGTAGCTCGTTACAGCGAAGTTGTGACTAACTACGGTGGCGAAATCTCTAAGCTTCAAGAAATGGGTAAACGTCGTCTTGCGTACGAGATCAATAAGTTCCGTGAAGGTTACTACGTTCTGATGAACTTCAAAGCGAACTCCGATGCTGTTGCGGAAGCAGAGCGTTTGATGAAAATCAACGACGACGTAATCCGCTTCATGTTTGTTCGTGATGAGAAGTAATCATTGTCGCGGTCAGAGGGGGAACCAAGATGAATAAAGTTATTCTCATCGGCAACCTGACGAAAGATCCTGAACTTCGCTACACGCCAAATGGCGTTGCCGTTGCTACTTTTACCGTGGCTATCAATCGTCCTCGCACTAACCAGGCGGGTGAGAGAGAAGCCGATTTCATTAATATTGTCGCTTGGCAAAAACTTGCCGATCTTTGTGCAAGCTACTTGCGCAAAGGAAGACAAGCTGCCATCGAAGGGCGCCTTCAGACGCGTTCCTACGATAATAAAGAAGGAAAACGCGTATACGTAACGGAAGTCGTTGCTGAAAACGTTCAATTTTTGGGCGGACGAGGCAATGAAGGCGGCGGAGATAACGCAGGATACGATCCAGGACCGGGCTTTGGTGGCGGTAACAAGCCATCCGGTCAGAGAAACAATGACTTTGATCCGTTTGGTGATCCCTTCGCGAGTGCAGGCAAGCCGATCAACATCTCTGATGATGACTTGCCGTTCTAAGAATCGTACAACTTTCACATTCCTAAGAAGGAGGGACTATCATGGCACGCAAAGGACGTCCTAATAAGCGTCGTAAAGTATGCTTCTTTAAAGTGAACAAAATCAAGCACATCGATTATAAAGATGTAGACTTGCTCAAAAAATTCATCAGCGAACGCGGCAAAATCTTGCCACGTCGTGTAACTGGTACTTCTGCGAAGTATCAACGTGCTCTGACAATCGCGATCAAACGCGCTCGTCAAGTAGCATTGCTGCCTTACACGGCTGAATAATTTACACAAGTGATAAAAAGGGGGACACAATTGCGTGGCCCTCTTTTTTCCATATTTTTTGCTAATCTCAAACGAGGTGCTGACATGCCTTCCAAAACAAAGCAATTGGCTGAAAATGCCCTGATGCTGGGTATTGCACTGGTGCTGTTGTTCCTCAGTACATATACCGTGCTGGGATCACTGGTCAGTTTCCTTTTGCCGCTGCCTTTTATTTTTCTGGCCGTAAGCCGAAGCGTGTCCAACATGGTGTGGATTTCAGTCGTATACACCTTCCTTGGGTGGATTCTCGCAGGGCCGATTGCCGCCACGATCGCATTGATGGGCGCGGTCTGGGGTTCTGCCATGGGGATTGTTTATGCGAAAAGAGGAAAGGCGCTTCCCGCGATTGTGGCCGGAGCGGCGGTTGTTTTCCTCAGTACCGTTTTTGGACTGGCTTTTATGGCGTACGGGATGAACTTCAGCTTTCAGCACATGCTGGAAGAAACCGCCCGCATGCGCCCTTCCTTTGTGACCAAGGAACAGTTTGATCAGATGCTGGCTTTGGTCAAGATGGTGTTGCCTACGAGCATCGTGATGTTCAGCTTTATTTCCAGCGCCATTACCCATGGTCTGGCTGGCCTGATTGGAAGACGGATTAAAAAGCCGATTCCGCTGCTCAAGCCGATCCGGGAATGGAGCTTCCCGAGATCTTTGATGTACTACTATTTTATCGCCATGATCAGTATTCTGGTCTTCGGCGCCAGTATGCAGGGAACGTTCTGGGAAACCGCAATCATGAACGTAAAAGTCATGCTGGATGCGATTTTTACGCTTCAAGGCTTGAGCTTCTGCCTGTTTGCCGCGTACTTGTACGGGTGGAAGAGATTGACTCCAGTGCTTGTTGTCTGTCTATTTATTTTTCCGTTCTTAAGCACTATACTTAGTCTGGTAGGGATATTTGACTTAGGGCTTCGTTTGCGTGAAAAACTGGAAACAAGAGTGAAGAGGGGCTGAGGAAATGCCCAAATTCCTGTTAAAGCGTTGGTACGGGATGCATATGGTCCTGGCACTCAGCTTTAGCTTGCTGTTGTTGGGGATTTTGACCCTGCACCATTGGATGTACGGGGCGATCGGCATTATCTGCTTGATTGGCCTGATTCTATACGCCCTTCAAGCGGAAAAAGGATTCCAGCGGGACTTGCGCCTGTATTTGGCGACGGTTACACACCGGGTGAAAAAGGCCGGAGAAGGCGTTATTCAGGAGCTGCCGATCGGAATACTCCTATACAACGAGGAAAAGGCAATCGAGTGGGTCAACCCGTTCATGACACATATGTCCGGGGATGAGTCGATGATCGGGAAAAGCCTTCAAGAGGTATTTCCCCAACTCGTGTGGAAGCCGGAACAAAAACGGCTGGAATTTACTTATAATGAGCGGGTATACGAGGTCATGGTTCGGTCCGATGAGCGTCTTTTGTATTTCAAGGACATTACGGACTTTAAAGAATTAACGACGCGTTACCATCGAGAAAAGGCTGCTCTGGCGATTATTCACCTCGACAATCTGGACGAGGTTGGACAAGTCATGGACGATCAGAGCCGCACGCTGCTGTCGACGAGTGTGGCTGGCGTGATTACAGAGTGGGCCAACAAACATGGCATATACCTTCGCCGAATCACGGCTGACAAATTTTTGGCGCTGATGGAACGGGAAGCACTTGATAAATTAGAAGAAACACGTTTTGACATTCTCGATGTGGTGCGGGAAATGACAGCCGACAACAAAATTCCGATTACGCTCAGTATCGGGGTGGGAGCGGCTGCAACTACGTACATCGAGCTGGGGCAAATGGCCCAATCGAGCTTGGATATTGCCCTTGGCCGCGGAGGAGACCAGTGCGCGATCAAGATTGGCAACAAGCTCACCTTCTACGGAGGAAAATCGAATGCCGTGGAAAAACGGACGCGCGTTCGCGCACGGGTGATTGCCCATGCGTTGCGTGATTTGATCCACGAGGCTGAGCATGTGATCGTAATGGGCCACAAGCAGCCGGACATGGATTCCATCGGTGCTTCTCTCGGTGTGCTGAAGGCTGTGCAATTGCACAACAAGGCAGCTTATATCGTCATGGATGAAGGCAACAATTCTGTAGAACGACTGATGCGGGAGATTTACGCCAATGAAGAATTGGCAGAAACATTCATCACTCCGGAGCAGGCGATCAGACTGGTAACGGGCAGAACGCTGCTCGTGGTTGTCGATACGCATCGTCCGTCTTTGGTCATTGAGCCGAAACTGCTTGGTGAGACAAGCCGGATCGTCGTCATTGACCACCATCGACGTTCGGAAGAGTTTATCGAGCCGGTACTTCTGTACCTTGAGCCGTATGCTTCTTCGACATCAGAGTTGGTTACGGAGCTTTTACAATACCAGAGCGAGCGCTTGAATATTGACAATCTGATCGCTACGGCACTGCTGGCAGGGATCGTCGTCGATACGAAAAGCTTTGCCTTCCGTACGGGTTCGCGTACTTTTGAAGCAGCGTCTTTCCTGAGACGGAACGGTGCCGATACGGCTGCTGTTCAACGTTTGCTGAAGGAAGATTTGAGCCAGTACGTGAAACGGGCTCGCATCATTATGAATACAGAGACCTACAGAGACAACATGGCGATTGCCATGGGTGATCCTGCCGAGAACTATACGCAAGTCCAGGTCGCACAGGCAGCGGAACAGCTGCTCACACTTTCTGGCATCCAGGCATCTTTTGTCGTTGCCGAGCGAGGCGATGATACGATTGTCATTAGCGGTCGTTCTTTGGGCGACATCAATGTACAGTCGATCATGGAGCTGCTTGGCGGGGGCGGACACCTGACAGGGGCCGCCACCCAAATCCAGGGCATTTCCGTCAAGGAAGCGACCCGACGTTTGAAAGAAGCGATTGATTCGGTCGTGTAGGCCAATATGAAAAGGGGGAAACGATGATGAGAGTCATTTTTCTTCAAGATGTAAAAGGCCAAGGTAAAAAAGGCGAGATTAAAGATTTGTCTGAAGGCTACGTACGCAACTTCCTGCTGCCGCGCAAACTGGCAAAGGAAGCGACAGATAGCAACGTGAAAACATTGGACGCTCAAAAGCGCAGCGAAGAGAAACGTAAGGAGCAGGAAAAACTGGAAGCGCAAGAACTTGGCGTGAAGCTGGGCGAGCTGACAGTGAAAGTAGCAGGAAAAGCTGGCGAGGGTGGACGACTGTTCGGAGCGATTTCCAGCAAGCAAGTCGCACAAGCGCTGGAAGAGCAGTTCAAAATCAAGCTGGACAAACGCAAGCTGGAGATGGATGCGATTCGTTCGCTTGGCGTAACCCAAATCAAAGTGAAGCTGCACAATGAAGTAACGGCGACACTCAAAGTTCACGTGGTGGAAGAATAATGACGCAAACTTGGAGGGTGTGACGTGAGCGACCTGTTTTTGGATCGTGTCCCGCCGCAAAACAAGGAAGCGGAACAATCGGTACTCGGTGCCGTGTTCTTGTCTAAGGAAGCTTTAATCACGGCTATCGAGATTCTCCGTCCGGAGGATTTTTATAAGACAGCGCATCAGCGTATTTTTCAAACGATGGTGGACCTGTACGAGAAGGGCGAGCCAGTCGACCTGGTTACCGTAACCGCAGATTTGCAGGACCACAAGCTGTTGGACGAAGTTGGCGGCGTAACGTATTTGACGGAAATCGCCAGTTCCGTTCCGACAGCAGCGAATATCGAATACTATGCCAAAATCGTTGAAGAAAAAGCTTTGCTGAGACGATTGATTCATACGGCAACCAAGATCGCCAACGACGGCTACTCCCGCGAAGACGATGTAACAGAGATCATCGCGGATGCCGAGAAGTACATCATGGAAATCGGGCAAAATCGCAACAGTGGCGGTTTTACACCCATTCGTGATGCCCTGTTGGAAACGTATGAGCGGATCGAGTTTTTGAGTCAACGCCGCGGAGACATTACGGGTATTCCATCGGGATACACCGATTTGGATAAAATGACCGCAGGATTTCAGCGCAGCGACCTGATCATTTTGGCGGCGCGTCCTTCTGTAGGGAAAACGGCTTTTGCCTTGAATGTCGCACAAAATGTAGCTGCACGAGCTGGAGAGACAGTCGCCATCTTCTCGCTGGAGATGGGTGCTTCCCAGCTGGTACAGCGTATGATCTGTGCGGAGGGCAATCTGGACGCTTCGCGCATGCGTTCCGGGACGTTGGAGGAAGATGATTGGCAGAAGCTGACGATGGCGATTGGGACACTGGCGAAAGCGCCGATTTTTATCGACGATACGCCAGGGGTAACCGTTCAGGACATCCGGGCAAAATGCCGCCGTCTGCAAGCAGAGCGCGGCCTTGGCATGATTCTCATCGACTACTTGCAGCTGATTCATGGTCGAGGCAAAGGCGACAACCGTCAGCAGGAAGTATCGGAGATTTCCCGTACGCTCAAAGGGATTGCTCGTGAGCTGAATGTGCCCGTGATCGCCCTGTCTCAGCTCAGCCGGGGTGTAGAGCAACGGCAGGACAAGCGTCCGATGATGTCTGACATTCGTGAGTCCGGTTCGATTGAGCAGGACGCCGACATCGTAGCGTTTTTGTACCGTGATGACTACTACGACAAAGAATCGGAAAACAAAAACGTGATTGAAGTCATCATTGCCAAACAGCGTAACGGCCCTACCGGAACAGTTGAGTTGGCGTTCCTCAAAGAATTTAACAAATTCGTCAGCCTGGATCAGCGCTTCCGAAACCAGGCAGGGTAATAGAAGAAAGAGAAAAACCGAAGCCGGAGTAAATTCCGGCTTTTTTTCTTGGCCAAAAAGATTGACAAGGCCAAGTTTTCTAAATTGAATTGCCGAACATATAATCTTTCCACTATTTAAATGTTCGTATTTTCCGTTGACATGCAAGAAATGGTTTAGTACACTTAGATTGTTTCAGGCCCAAAAGGACATGATGATATCAGGAGGTGTTTTTCGATGTCAACAGTCGTTGTCGTCGGAACCCAGTGGGGCGATGAAGGTAAAGGTAAAATTACAGACTATTTGGCTGAAAGCGCAGAAGTAGTAGCTCGTTACCAAGGTGGTAACAATGCAGGCCATACCATTATTTTTGATGGTAACAAATATAAGCTGCACCTGATTCCATCCGGAATTTTCTATACTGACAAGACCTGCGTAATCGGAAACGGCATGGTAATCGATCCGAAGGCATTGGTAAAAGAACTGGAGTACATTCACAGCTTCGGATTCTCTACGAAAAACCTGAAAATCAGTGATCGTGCGCATGTCATCATGCCATACCACATCAAGCTGGATGGCGTGGAAGAAGATAGCCGCGGAGCTAACAAAATCGGTACAACCCGCAAAGGGATTGGCCCGGCATACATGGACAAGGCAGCTCGCATCGGTATCCGTATCGCTGACTTGCTCGATCGTGAAGAGTTTGCTCGCAAACTGGAGCGCAACCTGGCAGAGAAAAACATGCTGCTGGAAAAGCTGTACAATACAACTGGTTTCGAACTGCAAGAAGTGCTGGATGAGTACCTCGCTCTGGCTGAAATCATTCGTCCATACGTAGCTGATACTTCTGTTGTACTGAACGACTCTATCGATAACGGCAACCGCGTTCTTTTTGAAGGCGCACAAGGGGTATTGCTCGATATCGACCAAGGCACGTATCCGTACGTAACGTCCTCCAATCCGATTGCAGGTGGAGTGACAATCGGTTCCGGTGTGGGACCAACCAAGATCAACCAAGTAATCGGTGTAGCAAAAGCATACACCACGCGCGTAGGTGACGGTCCGTTCCTGACTGAGCTGACTGACGCTACTGGCGATCACATTCGCGAAGTTGGCTTCGAATACGGCACCACAACTGGTCGTCCGCGCCGCGTAGGCTGGTTTGACAGCGTAGTCGTTCGCCACGCTCGTCGCGTGAGCGGTATTACTGGCTTGGCGATCACCAAGCTGGATACTTTGTCCGGTATTGAGACTCTGCGCATTTGCACAGCGTACAAATACAACGGCGAAATCATCGAATCGTTCCCTGCAAACCTCAACCTGTTGGCAAAATGCGAGCCGGTTTACGAGGAACTGCCAGGCTGGACAGAAGACATCACAGGTGTTCGCAACCTGAACGACCTGCCAGAAAACGCTCGTCACTACATTGAGCGCATCACCCAATTGACTGGTATTCCAATGTCGATCTTCTCCGTAGGACCAGATCGCGAGCAAACCGTTGTTGTACGCGGCATTTGGGGATAAGCATCACGTCAATAGCATACGTCCTCGCCAGTACATGTGCTGAGAGGCGATAAGAAAAGCTGTCGATGATTCGGCAGCTTTTCCTTTTTTTACGGACAGACAAGAAACGACACCCTCTGGGCATAAGGTTAGACATAAGGAGAAATGGAGAGGTGATCGTGATGATGGGATTTGATCAAAAAGCCAAGAAGCTGCTTGGGAAAAACGTACAGGTGAAGATGATCAACGGCGTCGTGATCAAAGGAACCATGACACATTTCAACAACGGTTACCTTTGCTTCATCACCACTTACAAGCAGCAAAATGACGCTGAAAAGACAACGATTCGCAGACTCGCACTCAAAGATGTAACATCGATGCAAGAAGTGTAAGTCTGGATGTCCGCGACGAAATAAGCCATCTTTCCGTACGATCAGGAAAGATGGCTGTTTATTGTTTGCCTCAGGCTATTGCTCTCCCAGTAATGAAAATATCCCCCAAATGTTTGTCCATCTGGTGAATATTCGCTCGTCATAATTTTTATTCGACAGCAATTTACACTTGATGTTGTCGTGAAACTTATGGTAAAGTCGACATAGTTGGTTTCTTTGGGCATTTTGGCAGATAATTGGAAACTAAATTTTGGGATATATGACCTAGTCGGTATTTTTAAAATTTTCGGAAATGGAACGAGATAGTTGTATCTGTTTTCAGGAGGGACAAGTTATGCAATGGTCTGAGTGGACGGCCAAGCTGCAAGAACGGTCAGAACGTATCGTTCGAGATTGCAGCGATCTGGCGAAACGCGCAATGAAACGTACAAGCTCGTACATCCAAGAACATAAAAAGCAGACACTTTCCATCGCAGCGGGATTGGTCGTTACGGTGGCAGCGGGAGCTTCTGCACAATATTACTACACGAGCAATGTCACATCCGTTTATCATGTCATCGTCAACGGACAGGAAATCGGTGTGGTGAACGACCCGAAAGTCATTCATGACTGGACGACAGCGAAGCTGGAAGAGGAAAAAGCAAAAAAAGGTCTGAACCTGACGCTCGCTGATTATGTAACATTCCAGGAAGAGCGTGAATTTAAAGCATCTTACGACAACGATGCAGCTGTCAAAGCACTTGCTTCGATCGCAGACATCAAAGTTCAGGCAGTGAAGCTGATCATTGACGGAAAAGTAGTCGGTTACTTGCCTGATCAAGAATCAGCTGACAAAGTGCTGGCTGACGTGAAGCAAAAATATTCCGGCGTTCCAGCCTTGACTGGCAAGCAAGCGGCAGTAGCAGCAGCTTCCATGTCTGAAGTGAAAGCAAACCCGGTAAAAGAAGTAACATTCAAAGAAAACGTAGAGTTGCAGACCGAACCAGTAGCTGCAGCTCAAATTTTGCCTGCCGAAAAAGTGGAAGAACTTTTGGTCAAAGGCTCTTTCAAAGATTTGAAACACACCGTAGTTGAAGGAGATTGCATCGGCTGCATCGCCAAAAAATACGGCATTACTTCAAAAGACATCTATGCCAACAACCCGGGCATTACGGAAAATACACTTTTGCAGCTCGGTCAGGAAATCAATGTGACAGCGATTCGTCCGTTGGTTACCGTGCGAGTAAAGGAAGAAGTATCCCAGCAAGAGATGATCGCGTTCTCTACGCAGATCAATAACAACGAGAAGCTTCCCAAAGGGGAAACAAAGGTTATTCAAGAAGGTAAAAACGGTACGAAGCTCGTTCAATACGAAGTAGTGAAAGAAAATGGACAAGTTGTCGATCGCAAAGTTATCAAACAAGATGTAGTTGCACAGCCTGTAGCAAAGATCATGGAACGCGGAACAAAAGTGATTCCTTCCCGCGGGACAGGCCGTTTGAGCTGGCCAGCCAGCGGATATGTGAGCAGTGGCTTCGGTTCTCGTTGGGGCAGACTGCATAAAGGAATTGATATTGCCGGACAAGGGTCTGTCATGGCGGCAGACAACGGCCGCGTAAAATTCGCGGGCTGGGACGGCGATTACGGAAAAGCAATCATCATCGACCACGGCAATGGCATGGAGACGCTGTACGGTCACTTGAACACGATCAGCGTAAAAGTCGGCGATGTTGTTGAACAAGGAAAGAAAATTGGCGTTAAGGGTTCGACAGGAGACTCCACAGGTGTCCATCTTCATTTTGAGGTTCATCAAAATGGACGAGTTCAAAACCCGATTCGTTACTTAAAATAGACATGTAATTTTTGGATGAAGAAGGGCGACTCTTTGGAGGAGCCCTTTTTGTCGTATCAGGATGTTTTTGCATACAAGGGCAGGGAGTGTCTGGCAGGGGTTTCTATGCAGCCCGGACATGGTGTATTGTAGAGGAATAGCGATGTGCGAAGTGGAATTGTTATAAGGAAAAGGAGGGAGCGGGATGGCAAAACTCCTCGTGGTAGATGATGAAAAGCCGATTGCAGATATATTGAAGTTCACTTTTGAAAAAGAAGGGTACCAGGTCGTGTGCGCCTACGATGGCGATGAAGCGCTCGTTGTCGTGCAGGATGAGAGACCGGACCTGATTTTGCTGGATGTCATGCTGCCTGGCAGGGACGGGATGGATGTATGCCGCGCTGTCCGTCAAACACATGATATCCCGATTATCATGCTGACAGCCAAAGACTCGGAGCTGGACAAGGTGCTTGGATTGGAGCTGGGGGCGGACGATTACGTCACGAAGCCTTTCAGTACGCGCGAGCTGGTGGCACGGGTGAAGGCTCACTTGCGCCGCAATCGTCCGAAAGCCGAAGAGAAAGACAGCCAGCATCTGTTGCGGGTACACGAGCTGGAGATCGATTTAAATTCCTACACGGTGGAAAAAGTGGGAGAGCTGCTGGATTTGACTCACCGCGAGTTTGAGCTGCTGATGTACTTGGCCCGCCACCAGGGACAAGTGATGACGCGGGAGCACCTGCTTCAGTCTGTTTGGGGCTTTGACTATTTTGGCGATGTGCGGACAGTGGACGTTACGATTCGCCGCTTGCGTGAAAAGATCGAGGACGATCCTAGCCAGCCGAAGTACATTATCACTCGTCGCGGCTTGGGCTACACGATGCGCAATCCCGGAGTGGGAGGCACGCCTGGATGATGAGGCGGCTGTTTAAAACGATCCAGTGGAAAATGGTCGTCATCTACATGCTGCTGATCCTGCTTGCTATGCAGTTCATCGGCGCTTATTTCGCTCGGGAAGTGGAAAGCTATTACATAAATAACTTTTCAGAGGCTTTGAATGCTCAAGCGAGTCTGTTGGCGAGTCTCCTGGAAAGCGATTTGCGGCCGCGTGACGGAAAAGAACCGAGCGTGGAGCAAAATCGCCAGGACATCGACAATCTCATCAACAACCTGGTGAAAATAAACGGTGCCAACGTCCAAGTCATTGACCAGACGGGAACGGTGGTCAGCACGACAGAGGACAAGAGCACGATCGGCCAGCGCACCTCGCAGCCGGAAGTTACGGTGGCATTGCTCGGAACGCGCAGTGAATCGATGCGGATTGATCCGCGGACCGGAGCGCGAGTCAAAGTGCTGGTACTGCCCGTAAAAGGCGATCAGATTGTCTACGGCGCTGTCTACATGATGGCTTCCATGGAAGGAACCTATACGACGATTCGCAAAATGAACGGGATCTTGGCGACGGGCACGATGTTTGCGCTCGTCATCACAGCGGTGCTTGGCGTGGTGCTCGCCCGGACCATTACGAAGCCGATCAAGGAAATGACGAAGCAGGCCAGGCTTGTTGCCGATGGTGATTTTAACAGCAGTGTGCGCGTGTACAGCGACGACGAGATCGGACAACTGGGGATGGCTTTCAACCATATGACGCTGCGGTTGCAGGAAGCGATTTTGCAGCAGGAAGAAGAACGGGAAAAGCTCGCCGGTATTTTGAGCAACATGACAGATGGCGTGATTGCCGCCAACCGCAGCGATCAGATTATTTTGTTCAACCGCGCTGCGGAAGAGATGCTGCAAGTGCGAATGGCTGACGTCCTGCGCAAAAAGAGAACGTTGGCTGATTTGCTGGGGCTTCCCCCTGAGGACGAAATGTCGTTGTACGCCCAGGAGGAGCCGCTCTTCATTGAAATGCGCCTGCCCAATCAGGAAGAAGTTATTTTGCGCGTGACGTTTACGCCGTTGCAGCACGACAGCGGCAAAAAGGGCGGAATCATCGCAGTAGTGGCAGACGTGACAGAGCAGCAGCGGCTGGAGCAACAGCGCAGGGAGTTCGTCGCCAACGTATCGCACGAGCTGCGCACTCCACTGACGACGATCAAAAGCTATGTAGAAGCTTTGCTGGATGGTGCGGTGGACGAGCCTGATCTGTCCAATCGCTTCTTGAAAGTCACCATGTCCGAGACGGAGCGGATGATCCGTCTGGTCAACGACTTGTTGCAGCTAAGTCGCTTCGACTCCCAAGGTGTGCGCCTGCATTGCAAGGAGGCGGACCTCGGCCGACTGTTGCGCTATGCGGCGGATCGCTTTTCCATCTTCAGCGAGCAGCAGGAGGTTCAGCTTGCCGTTGATGTGCCGAGCAAGCTCCCGCCTGTTTACATCGACCTGGATGCGATCAATCAGGTACTGGACAATTTGTTGTCCAATGCGATCAAGTATACGTCCCAAGGCGGCACGGTCGTGCTCTCTGCCAAAGAAAACCGCAGCTTGAACCGTGTGCAAATCTCCATCAGCGACACTGGGATCGGGATACCTGCCCGTGATTTGAAGCGGATTTTCGAACGGTTCTATCGGGTGGACAAAGCCCGCTCGCGGGGACAGGGAGGTACTGGTCTGGGACTGGCTATCGCTCGTGAACTGGTACAGGCCCATGGCGCAGATATCGAGATTACCAGCGAATGGAACGTGGGGACGACGGTGACGTTCTGGGTCCCATTTGCCCAAGGAGGTAGTGCGGGATGAAGCGGATGCTGGAGCCTGCCAAGACCGTCTTGCTTATCGTGCTGGTGGTGTCCAGCTTTTGCCTGACAGCGATGCTGTGGGCGAACCAGCCCAATTTGCAATTTATCGAGCCTGCACAATATACAGAGTCCAAGCCCGTCAAGGAAAAGACGTTGGAGCAGCTGGTCACTCCGGAGTCGGTGGTCTTTCATTACGGGGAAGAACGCCATACGCGGGCAGTAGCGACAGATGCTCCGTACAGCTTGATCGTGAGTGAGATGTCCAAGTGGATTTTTCTCGATTTTTCTCCGTATGCGTTGTCGAATGACAAGTGGGGGGAAATTGCCCGGGAAAAGTTAGGGATCGAGGTTCGCTTTCGCAGCACGATTCCTTTGTCGATTGTTGGCCGCTTGGTAACGTTTCGCGACGAGTATGACCGCGAAATCAAAGGAATCGACCGGATTTGGCTGTACTACGAAAAAGACGAGGATGTCGTCTATGCGCTATTTCTCTCCACAGAGGAAGGCCGCATGATGCGTTCCCGCACGTCGATCAGTCCGAAAGATTTGCGAGAGTCGTACCTGGCTTCCGGAAGCTCCATGCCGGAGCAAATCATGAAGGTGGTCAAACCGGAGCGAACTTTTACAGCGATTGAAGGACCAGCGCCGATTTGGAGTACGTATTATTTGCCGAAAAATCAGTCGCGCATGCAGCAATTCCGCTACAGCTATGTGCCAGTCACCAACGATCGTCTGATGGAAGCGTATTTTATCGACCAGTCGCTGGTGAGGCAAATCATGGAGCGGGACAAGACGGTTATTTTTACAGACGGAAGCAGATCCATTCAGTTGAGGGCAGAGCAGCAGGCGATTACTTTTACAGACCCGGCTTACCAGCAGCGGGCGCAAGAGTTGTCTGACGAGGAAAAAGTCCAAGGCGCAGTTACTTTTATCAACAAGCATCTCGGATGGCTCGATGACTTTCATTTTGAGCGGATCAAAAAAAGCTACAATGAAAAGGACCTGATTACGTTCCGGCAGTATGTGGGCGCCTATCCGTTGGTCAGCACAAGTGTGCCGATTCAGATTGATACGATCCAGATTACTTCGGAAGCGGGACAAGTTGTGACAATGAATCGCTCTCTGCTCGATTTGGACAAATATATTGGCAACAGCGAGCAGACCATCCTGTCGGGACCGGAGCTGTATCAGTTGATCAGGGACAAAAAACTGGCGGATACGGAGCAAATCACCAATGCGTATCTCGCCTATCAAACGGTCATCGGAAACGGTTATGTCGACTTGATCCCAACCTGGATCGTTGAGCTGGCGAATCAGGGGAATCTCTATATTCTCGCACGGGTGAAGCAGGGAGGGGGAGAGACGCATGGATTGGAGTAGAACCAAGACCATTCTGATCTGGGCCTTCCTGCTGCTCGATCTGTTTCTGTGCTACCAGGTGTACGTGACGCGCATCAGCTTGTGGAATGACAAGGAAGTGGCGCAGGGCGAGAAGTGGAATATGGAGATGTATCTCAACCAGCAAAATATTTCCCTGGACACGGAAGTGCCTCAGGAAACGCCCGAGATGGCTTATTTGGACGCTGAATACGTCGGGATTAATCCGATTAACCTGCATGATTTACCAGGGATTCAAGCTACGGTGGAAAAGATGTCGCTTGCGGCAAGACTTGATCCGCCGATTCAGCTTCGCGGTCAGCTGACGCCAAATGAGTTGCTGCGTCAGATCGGGCCAAAACTGATGTACGCCGATCAGTACGGGCCGGATTCGTACCAGTCGAACCAATCACGTCTGCTGTACTGGCAAGTTCACGAAAAGATGCCGATCTACATTGCCCCTTTGGAAGTGTACTTGGAAAGCGGGACGATTTTGGGATACAGGCAAACCTTTTTCCATGTACGGGAACAAAAAGGCGTGCGCCAGGTCATCTCCGGCTACAAAGCATTGCAGTCGATGGTGGAAAAGAAAATCATTCAGCCGGGAGAACGGATCGAGAATGTCAGCTTGGGCTATTACGGTTCATATGACGCGGACATTCAGGCGCTTGCTCCGGTATGGCGAGTCATTCACGACGGCAAGCAGCATTTTGTCAATGCGTTCACAGGTGCTCTGGAGCGCGCGATGGTTACGAACAGGTAGCAGATATAGACAGACTGTCAGGGAAAGTTACGGGAAGAGGGATGTTCGGTGAGATTTAGTGTGTTGGCAAGCGGGAGCACAGGCAATGCCATTTACGTAGCGACAGATCGTGTTTCCGTGCTGATCGATGTGGGGATTACGGGCAAACAGGCAGAGGCGGCGCTCCAGACGATCGGCGTCAATCCAGCCGATTTGAGTGCGATTCTCGTTACGCACGAGCACGTCGACCATATCAAAGGGGTCGGAGTGATGGCGCGGCGATACGATCTGCCGATTTACGCCAATGAAAAAACGTGGGCAGAGCTGAACGGGCAGATCGGCACGATCAAGGAAGACCAGAAGCGGCTCTTTGCCGTAGGAGAGAAGCAAGAGCTTGAGGATTTGGGCATTGAATCGTTTGGCATCTCGCACGATGCGGCGGAGCCGATGGGCTTTTGCTTTTACCATGGCAAAAAAAAGCTGAGTGTCGCAACAGACCTGGGCTATGTCAGCGATCGGATCAAGGAGACGATTCGCGGTGCGGATGCGTACGTATTTGAATCCAACCACGATGTGGAGCTGCTGCGCATGTCGCAATATCCGTGGAGCATCAAGCGGCGCATTTTGAGTGATGTGGGCCACTTGTCCAATGAAGCGGCAGGCGACGCCCTGATCGATTGTCTCACAGGGGGAGCAGAGCGAGTGTATTTGGCCCACTTGAGCAAGGAGAACAACATGATCGACCTCGCCAGACTGACGGTGAAAAACATTTTGGAGGAAAAAGGTCTGGCGGTCGGCAACGATGTGCATTTGCGCGATACATACCCTGATCGGCCGACCAAGCTGGAAGAGCTATAGGAGCGGTTTGGTCTGGGTTTGGCGACGGCTGATGGCGTTCGAAAGCTGGGCGATCGTATCGAGTTGAAAGCTCAGTTGACTATCCAGCTCGTTCACTTTTTCTGTCAGTTCGTCATGTGTCAGCAAGCCTTTGGCAACGAGGATATCGATGAGAGCGTGCAGGACAAGCGTGTTGTGGTAATCGGTTTCTTGCAGATCGGCAAGCTTGGCGATGATCTGTACCTCTTTCATATCTATCAACCCTTTCATATTGGATGGGGTCGTAAAAAGCTTCTAATCTAGCATATCCGGGCTCTCGGTGAAATATTCCGAGGGCTTTTTGCATTCCACAACCTTTCCATATTTCTCACGCGATTTTGCCGAAACCAAGACGTATACTAAGGGTGTCAAAAGGAAGCAGTCAACCAGAACTCATACATGCAAACCTGTGATACAGGTGTATAGGAGTAACGCAAACCTGTAACCCTAGTATTAGTAGAGGAAGAAGGAGAGTGTGAATCATGGGGTACTATGATGATTTGACTCATGTGGAGCGGAAAAAACGAAGCGGTTCAATCGGTCGTACTGTTCTGACGTCAGTAACGTCAGCGGTGATTGGGGGAATGGTCGTCCTGCTCATGCTGCCGACTCTCTCCAACTCCGGATATATCAACATGGTCAAGCCAGGGACAACGAATGTCATGAGCAACCCGGCAGCCAACCTGTTTGCCCAGCCTGTCTCTGTAAAGGTGGAAACGGGTACAGTCAACGCAGTGAAAAAAGTGGAGAACGCAGTAGTCGGCGTGATTAATATCGGACGAACTCGAACCAACTGGTTCAGCAATACACAAGATGTCGAGCAGGGCGAAGGCTCTGGCGTCATTTTCGAGAAAAAGGGCGGAAAAGCCCACATCATCACCAACTACCACGTAATCGATCAGGCGCAGAAGCTGCAAATTGCTTTGCCAACTGGTGAAAAGGTAGACGCGAAGGTTTTGGGTGCCGACCCGTACGCTGACTTGGCTGTTCTGGAGATCGATGGAGCGAAAGTAACGACAGTAGCTGAGCTTGGGGATTCCTCCACGCTGCAAGTAGGCGAGCCGGCCATCGCGATCGGGAACCCGCTGGGAATGAAGTTTTCCCGCACAGTGACGCAAGGTATCATCAGCTCGCTGGAACGCTCGATGCCAATGGACTTTAACGAAGACGGCCAGGACGACTGGGAGCTGGACGTTTTGCAAACGGATGCCGCGATCAACCCGGGCAATAGCGGGGGCGCACTGGTCAATATCGAAGGCCAGGTCATCGGAATCAACACCTTGAAGATTTCCAAAGAAGGCGTGGAAGGCTTGGGCTTTGCCCTCCCAATCAATGATGTAAAAGTCATCGTCAGCGAACTGATGGAAAAAGGCAAGCTGGAGCGAGCTTACCTCGGCGTGCAGCCATTCGACCTGACAAACGTGCCGCGAGTGCATTGGAAAGAAACACTGAATCTGCCGGACGATGTGCAGGCAGGGGTAGTGGTTCAAGGCGAAGTAGGCAAATTCTCGCCAGCAGGGCAAGTCGGCCTGAAGCAATACGACGTCATCGTCAAACTGGACAACAAGGACATCTCGAATGGCGCCCAGTTGCGCAAATTCTTGACCTTGAACAAAAAGCCAGGCGATTCGGTGGTCATTACCTACTATCGCGATGGTGTTAAGAAGACAGCTACAGTTAAGTTGACGAAAACACCGCAGTAAGTAGAGGCAAAGCATCGATTGGAATGACTCGTGAAATGACCCGCGCTTGCTATGGCGGCTGATGGCTTACGTATGCCGGATGCCGCTCCTTTTTCAAGCGAGGACAGACGGATGGTAGATGTAAGCTGATGCCGTTCCTCTTTCAAGCGAGGAGAGACGGATGGTAGATGTAAGCCGGATGCCGTTCCTCTTTCAAGCGAGACAGACAGATGGCATATGTAAGCCAGGCCGTGTGAGTGTAAGCGTTGCGGCAGGAAGGCAGTATGTTGGTGCTGGTGGCTTGTGGCGGCATGAAAAGCCCGCAAGACGAGCAATCATTGGTGGCAATTCCGGGACGAATTTGTCCCGTTTGCATATATGTTCCCCCCTCTATCTATTTTTAAATAGATCCCTTCATTGAAGAGCGTCGAGCTGAGATCGGCGCTCTCTTTTTTTGCTGTTTAACATGTTTGTGCTGGGGTATCTTCGCGTTCTTCCGTGCATCTTTATTTATGGTTCAGGAGGTGCTGGGAGTCCAGTGCTCTGGCGCGGGCTACGGGCTAGGTTATGACGTGACGGAGCGTCCACGATGACAAGTCAGCTTAGCTCGGTTCGAAGCAGATGGATTTGTTTTGCGGGCGTTCTGGGGTAGAATAGGAAACGACATGAAAATGCGCGGAAAAGAGGCAATGGACATGGACAAAGGCAAAATGATGGAGAGCATTCAAATAGATGGACAAAAGGTGGAGTTGGAGGCGGGATTTCCGGTGCGGTTTTCTTGCATGGAGCATGTGGAGCAGGAGCTGGACGACTACGTAAACGACTTCGAGGCAGCGCCGGACACCTATCCGGCAAAAGCAATTGACGACGATGCAGCAGACAAGCGCTGCCGGGTGTGCGGCGAGCCAGGCCAGATTGCGCTTTTGAAAGAGAAAGGAATGTAGACGAACGTGCAAATCACAATCATTACGGTAGGCAAACTAAAGGAAAAATATTTGCGCGAAGGCATCGACGAGTACAGCAAGCGCCTGTCTGCCTACTGCAAGCTGCAAGTAATCGAAGTCAGCGACGAAAAGGCCCCGGAAGAAATGAGCGCCGCCGAGATGGAGCAGGTGAAGCGCAAAGAAGGCGAGCGCATCCTGGCGCAGATCAAGCAGGACCAGTACGTAATCGCGCTGGCGATCGAGGGACAGATGTGGTCATCGGAAAAGCTGTCGGCGGAGCTGGACAGGCTGGCCCTGCACGGGCGCAGCCAGGTGGCATTTGTGATCGGCGGATCGTTGGGACTGGCAGACACGGTTCTGAAGCGTGCGGATGCGCTGTTGTCGTTTTCAAAGATGACGTTTCCGCATCAGCTGGTGCGGTTGGTGTTGTTGGAGCAGGTTTATCGGGCGTTTCGGATTAGTCGGGGGGAACCGTATCATCGTTAAGGGTAAAATGGGGAGGGAATTAAACAATTCCCCCACGTTAATGTTGTATCTCGACTTACGCTTTTTCCAAGGTTGGAGCTGTTCTTCAACATTAGGATATAGCTGTTTCAGCAACTCATAGGTGTTTTCCATTGCATCAATCGTGAAGTCAAAGCGGAGATTGATTTTCTCGATTCGGCGACCAATGCCCCGAGGCGCTTCTTTGCTTACGGTAATATCTTTGATTACGAGGCGAAGGAGCGCTTTTTGTTGTTCGGGTACCACATTGGAAAGTACCATTTGAAAATCAGACAATAGAATGCGAAGCGCTTCATAATCAATTGGTTTGGTGTCGGCATCAGAAAGCTCGGTTTGAAGTTGTCGAAAACGAGATTCCAGTTGCGTTTTCTCCTCTTCAAGCTCATTCAGTTTTTTGCTGATAATGTTTTTTGGCATGGATTCATCAAGTAACGCTTCAAGCAGCTTATTGGTGTTTTTGTCAATTTGCTTTAGTTTCGATTCAACTAATTTCTGCTCTTGGTAGAATGGCTTTTCTGCATTGGCTCTTTGTGCGTTAACCTGGTTAACAATCATCTTTAGTGTCACAGGGTCTGAAACAAGGAAGGACAGGTGGGACATTACTTCTTGTTCTGCAATGTCTGCACGTATGGAGTTGGCCTTACAAACGGTTTTCCCTTTGTTGTGGTGTTGTCCGCACACATAATAGCGATACCTAGTACCTTCTGAACCTTGAGAATAGCCAGGAACCATTCCATAACCACACATGGGGCATTTGAGAAGACCACTTAAGACAAATGGTTTTTCTGAGCGCGATGGTTTGTAGGAGCGTTTATTGCGTAGACTTTGGACTCGCTCCCATTGGTCTTCAGAAATAATGGCTTCATGTTCACCTTCCACCACTAAGTATTCTTTGTTTCTCCCTTTGCGCCGTTTTTCTGACCAGTTCTCCTTCTGGTTAAAGCGGACTTTCCCGATATACATAGGATTGCTCAAGATATCTTTAACAGCAATCACAGAAAAAGCGTTGCCTTTTTTGGTTTTATAGCCTTTTACATTAAGATGACCGACAATTGCCTTATACCCGAGACCTTGTTCAGCAAGGTTGAAGATTTCACGAATGAGAGGAGCCTCTTCGTCATTTACTACTAGAGTTTTATTTACAGAGTGATAACCTAAGCAAATTCCTCCATTAAACTTCCCTTGTTTCGCACGTTCGGTCATCCCCATTTTTACCCGACCTACAATGGTGTTACGCTCCATTTCTGCAATGGAACCAACCATTTGAAAGACCATTCTCCCCATCGGTGTTGTTGTATCTATGTTTTCATTAATACTCACAAGCTGGACACCGTTTTTTTCTAACTCATCGTTGATTTCGAGAGCATCTTTAAGCTTTCTCGCCAAGCGGTCAATTTTGTATACCAGAACAACATTGAAATTACCCTGCCTGCTGTCTTGTAGTAGACGCTGCATGTGAGGTCTACCCTCAATGCTTTTACCGCTATACCCTTCGTCTACATACTGCTCCACAACCTCCATATTATGAACTTCGGCATAACGATGTAGGTCAGCAAGCTGCGCTTGTATACTAAAGCCTTCATTTACTTGCTCTTCTGTGCTTACACGCACGTAAATTGCTGCTCTAAGCTCTTTCATGTAACCTTCTCCTCTCTATTCATTGTTTGTTGACTTAATTTATTGACCATACTGGCAAGTTGCTTTACGAACTGTTCTTTATGTTTCTCACCTTGCTCAATGTTTGTCGGAAGATTTACTTTACTGTTATAGGTCACTTTTGATAGATATAAATGGTCCATATTACCACTCCATTCCCTTATTTATTAAGTGAATTTTGTTGAAGGCGGTTTAATTCCTCAATAAATTTTTTAGTTTCAGCATTGACTGTAATCTTGCCAAGTAGTAGTTCTGCTTGGTATAAGGGTTGAATCAAATTGATAAGAAGTTGTATCACAGAGGCATCTGTTTTCGTTTCAAGAAGCTGTTTTATCAAGGCAAGTTTTAATTCTGCGGTGGGCTTATCAGCTTGTTGGTAAAGCTTTGTGGCAATTTCTAGTGACGCATCGTGGACAATATTTTCATCCAGTGATAGCGGTTGGAGCGGTAGGTTTGTTTTTACCCATTGTTCATAAGGAATCCTAATATTGTTTTCATGGCACACCTTAATAAATTCCAGTAGCATCTGTCTTAGTTGACTTTGATATGTATCTACAACGATTGAATTTGGATTCATATCCAATGATTTAGCCAATTTCATAGTTGTTTCAAATGATGGTGCACATTTCCCATTTTCAATCTCCGAAATGTGAGTATGAGAAACACCTGTTTTTTCTGCGAGTTGACGAAGTGTAAGATTAAGTTCATTTCTACGGTTTCGTAATTCTTGACTCAAGTTCAATGTAATCACCTCTACATTTATTATATCATGTTCGAATTTAACTTTACATACTTATATCAGGTTTGATAATATAAAATAACAAATTGTATGATTTTAAATTTACATCATACTGTGATTGTGACCTAAGTAGATAAAAGATGTCTAAATTCTAACTGAGCACTAACTTGATAAGGAGGAATTTAGTTGCGCCCATAACTATAAGCACTAAATATTAAAATTTACAGAGGATGGAAATAGTAATCCACTTCCCCATACTTGTTGCACCTTCGGGGGAGATAACCAATAAAAAGGTTAATCGCTACTCCCAGAAGGAGTAATTTCATGTGAAAGTATCATCCTATTGGAATAAGAAGGTGCAGCAACATCCTCATGGCTACATGAAGTACAGGAAACTATTTGAACAAAGGACTGAATTATGGGAGAGTCCTATTGACGGAATTATGCTGTTTTTTGAAGGCCCTGTTGCGTCTGATTTTTATGCTTTGCTAAGTGAGTTTGGAATCCATCATAAATACTGCCGCAATAAGTCAATGTATGACCAATGTATTTCACTGGGACCAGTACGTGTCTTTCAAAGACCAAGATTTACAAACATACCGCAGGTAATGATAAAGATTAACCCATCAAACGCTGGTCTTACACTAGAGCAAATTAGCCATTGGTTAGATTTAATTTGCGGAAATATACAAAATGTATTGGTCTATAGGGTGGATTTCAAAGTAGACATGCTAGGCTTCGAAACAAGTGAGTGCATTAACAGTTTCTGGTGCTCGGGCTTTAGAAAATTTGATGATTCAAGGTATTCAGGCGAGACACTATACATGGGGAGTAGGCGAGGAAAGCGGCAAAGAGTAGTGTACAACAAAACGAAGGAATCAAAGTTGCCCTTTGTTTTAACCAGGATTGAAACGCGTGAACGGTTTAAAAAAGGTCAACGATTAACATTTAATGACTTCTGTTCGACCCTGATTACATACAATCCATTCGAGGGCGCGTATCTGGTAAATGTGAATAGTCCCGATTTCCAATTTTGTCTCAAGAAGTTCGGAAAGTCCATCATTGAAAATAGTGTGATTAAGACACTCAAAAGCTTGAGTACTTACCAAAGAAAGGCACTTGTAAAAGTAATCGAAAGTAATTATGGAAACAATAACATTGCGCTCGTATTTCAAGACCAACTTAATAAGTGGTTAAACCATGAAAACCAAATGAGAAGCATATCATCAAGGAAGGGAGGCTGTGCATAAATGAGTGTAATAGCCAAAATTACAGAGCTAAATCCTAAACATAATATTCTGGCAACAGCACAAGTGAAAACAGATGGCTTAACCATAAAGGGAATTCAATTGCTTCGTAACCTTAACACAGGTGAGTACAGGATTATCTTTCCTATCCCAGAGGGTAGGAACACTCCTTGTATTGAAATCAGTGATGTCAAAATAAGAGAGAAAATCCTTGATGCTGTTGTAGCAAGATAAGTAGCATAGATTCGAAAACGGAATTTTTTGGACACGGAGGCTAACCGTAAAGATTTAGAACCAGAGAGAACCGCTACCAAGAAGAGGCGTGACTACAAGAAAGAAATGTTGAAATTCTACAGAGGTTCATAGATTTCATCGGACGACAACGATGTAGTAATCAAGAAAAAAGGAAGCCTGTCAAGGTACGTTCTTTGCCTTGACAGGCGAATCATATCTCCGACACTTTTGATTTCCCAGCAAGTCATTGCTGGGCTGGCTCACGCCGAGTGAAGGGGTGCAGGGGTGGTAATCCCTGCGTCTCCCCCTTTGGGGGACGGAAGGGGGCTGGGTGTTCACTTTATTATCATGTACCCACACGGTATATGTTACAAAACTATTATTTCAATGTATATATAAGAGATTCAATAAATGGTACAAACCATTTTGTATATTCTACCCGCTTAGTACATCTAAAACCGCGGTAGGACTGGGATGTTCTTAAAAGGGAGTGCAAAGTGCCATCTTAACAACCAAAACCAATCATCTTAAATCCTCCCCTGTTCTTTAAATGAATAGAACCATTCGAAGCCAACGATTACATGGTCGAGAATGTCGATACCAATAATTTCACCGGCCTTTTGCAGACGTTCCGTGACAATAATATCTTCTCGACTCGGTTCCGGTTGGCCGCTTGGGTGATTATGAATTACAACAGCAGATGCGCAGCTTTTCCGAATTAATGGTTTGAAGACTTCACGAGGATGCACAATTGAGCTATTAAGTGAGCCGATGAAGACGGTCTCCTTAAATACAACCTGATTCTTCGTATTCAGTCCTATTACGACGAAATGTTCTTGAGTTAAAAACTGCATGTCCTTGACATACTCAAAAACATCACGCGGCGACCGTATGATATAAGTGTCTTTTGAGGGAACTGGAAGCATTCTGGCTAATTTCAAAGCAGCAATGATTTGTTGTGCTTTGACTGGACCGATACCTTTGATAGCCATTAGCTCTTCTTCTGTTACATCCAAAAGCTCTTGAATCGATGAGAAACGGTTGAAAAGTTCATTGACCAAGTAACCATTGGTTTTTTCACGCAAGGTGTTCGCTAACAATGTTCTGAAGACTGCAATATTGTATACATTATTCATGGCCAAAACCCTCCTGAAAATGAAACAGGAGGGGCTCTTCGCCCCTCCTTGTTTTTCGTTGATTGATTCATTTAAAATAGTTGTGTGCTGTTGTTTGGTGTGCTCCTAGTAGCGCACTTTTTTGTGTAAGTGACTCAATTGCCATTTCTAGCAAGACAAGTTTGACAAGAAGCTTGACATAATCATGCCTTCGTTTGAATTCAAGTTTGCTTTGCTGTTTAGTTTCTCTTTAAGCGCTAAAAGTCGGCATTAGCCGTTTCAATTGTTTCATAGATTTCTCACCTCCAATCTAATTGAACGCCTCTCACCATTCAGAAGTCCTCGCTGTAAAATGAAAAACCTAGATAGATTCCAATAAAGGAACTAACTAGGTTTGTATGAGGGGTGAGGCACCAAACGGCGTAAAAAATGCTTTAACATTACGCCTAGTACACCGGGAATTTTATATGGAAATGTAACTATATAAAGGCATTTTGATACCATGCTAGCGCGAAGCGCGGGTATCTACTGAATGACAGCTTTATATATTTGTGTTGAGCCTGTCCTTGTGAATATACCTCTGACCAAGTTGTAATAAATGACCGCTAACGGAGGGGAATATCTGCCCATCTTTTTTCAGCTCAGAGGAGGTATTGGCGTCCCCTGCGGATAAATATGTTAAGAAATAATGGAGAACGGAGGGATAATAATCGATGAACTCAGCAACAACATTTGATAGTACGAAAGAATCGCTCCTTGACCTTCTCCGCAGTATTAAGGAAGGCAAGACGCAGCTTCCTGATTTCCAACGCGGATGGGTCTGGGACGATGAGCATATTAGAAGCTTGCTGGCGAGTATATCGTTGTCTTTCCCAATTGGAGCAGTGATGATGCTACAAAATGGAAACGAAGAGGTTCGGTTTAAGCCTAGGGTTGTGGAGGGAGTCAATTTAGCTAATCCCCCGGAACCCGAACGGCTTATATTAGATGGTCAACAGCGTTTGACATCATTGTTTCAGTCGTTGTTCTCCGGCAAGCCGGCAGTGACTCGTGACCCAAGAAACAAGGAAATCAAACGGTGGTATTACATTGATATAAACAAAGCACTTGACCTAAACGCAGACAGGGAAGATGCCATAATAGGGCTTCATGAAGACAAAATGATTCGTAATTTCCGCGGAGAAGTGATGCATGACTATTCAACTATGCAAAAAGAATGTGAAGAGGAGCTATTCCCGTTATCCCTGATATTTGACTATACAAAACAGACTGCATGGCAAATGTGTTACTTTCAAGCTGACCCAAGTAAGATGGCAGAAAGAGTTAACAAGTGGAACGAGCTTACTCAAAAGGTAATCGAACGGTTCCGACAGTACCAAATCCCCATCATTCAGTTAAGAAAGGAGAATCCCAAGGAAGCAGTATGCCAGGTGTTTGAGAAGGTAAACACGGGAGGCGTCTCACTGACTGCGTTCGAGTTACTGACCGCAACATATGCTGCAGAGGATTTCAATTTGAGATTGGACTGGAATTCCCGGGAGCGACGTATTCGTAATAACAAAGTCTTGGAGTCGATTGAAAATACGGATTTTCTTCAAACTATTACGTTACTCGCTACATATGCGAGGAAGAGGGAGAACGCGGATGTCGCGGTAAGCTGCAAGCGTAAGGATGTTCTTCGGCTTTCACTAACCGAATATCAAACGTGGGCAGAACAAGCTACACAAGGTTTTGAGAAGGTTGCTAAGTTCCTATATGCTCAAAGGATTTTTGCGGCAAGGGATATGCCGTATCGTACTCAGACGGTTCCTCTAGCGGCAATCTTTGCAGTTTTAGGCGACCGGGCAGATAATGACGGAATCCGTACCAACTTAGCACAGTGGTACTGGTGTGGTGTATTGGGTGAGCTGTACGGAAGTGCTATCGAAACTAGGTTTGCAAAGGACCTGCCGGAAGTGATTGATTGGTTAGGTGGTAAAGAGGCTCCTTCAACGATTCAAGATGCAAACTTCTCTCCGGCCCGGTTATTGACATTAAGAACAAGGAATAGTGCAGCGTACAAAGGGATATCGGCATTGCTTCTTAAGGAGGGAGCACTTGATTTCCGCAGTGGAGATGCAGTGGATTTGCAAATGTATTTCGATGAGCGGATAGATATCCATCATATTTTCCCAAGGGCGTATTGTAACACGAAAGGAATTGACCCAAGGAAATGTGATAGCATTGTTAATAAGACGCCGCTGTCAGCAAAAACAAATCGGATGATAGGCGGCAATGCTCCAAGTGTTTATATTGCACGGCTGCAGAAGTATGCTGGTATTACGGTTACTCGGATGGAAGAAATACTTGAATCACACGTTATTAACTATGACTCAATGAGCGGCGATGATTTTGACAAGTTCTTCAGCATGAGGCAGAATGCGCTCTTGGATAGAATTGAGAAGGCAATGGGCAAGCAGATAAGCCGTGAAACTACCGTTGTTGATGATGTAGATGAAACTGAAGATGATGAAGTCGAACTTGCTACGGAACTGAGCTAAAAAACGTGGAGGGGGCAATCCTGCCCGCCTCCATTTATTTTCCCATCAGATTATCAATACTTCTCCAAAACTCGGCGGCCCAGACCTAGGTCATCATAGCCAGATTTTCTACTGAAAAGTATGCTATCAACATCGTAATCATCGTCTTCCGGCAAGTTATTATGCTTAATTATGATTTTAGAAATAATGCCCATAACCCCGAATGGGGAAGGAATCCCATTTAAACTGTTGAATGTATCTGAAGTATATCTGATAGGTGGCAGTTACCGCGTTTTTGGATTTGATGGTTACTAGTTAGTGATATTAACTATGGCCTGTTGCTGGTATAGAACATAAAGTAATTGAGAGAGAACACAAGTCACATTAGTGTTAGAACGCAAAAGCGAGGAGAATTTTATGGCAGTCAAGAAAAGTGAATTATATAGCTCCCTGTGGGCAAGCTGTGATGCATTAAGAGGTGGGATGGATGCATCACAATACAAGGATTATATATTGACCCTCTTGTTTGTGAAGTATGTTTCAGACAAGTTTAAGGGTGTTGCTTACGGCGACATTGAAGTTCCCGAAGGCGGCAGCTTTGACGATATGCTCGCACTAATTGGTAATAAGAACATCGGCGAAGAAATGGACAAAATTATCGCCAAACTTGCTGAGGCCAACAACCTCAGAGGAGTTATTGACAACGCGCACTTCAATGACGAGGACAAACTTGGAAAAGGCAAGGAGATGGTCGATAAACTGAGCGAGTTACTTGGCATATTCCGCGACCTAATGCCGGATTTTAGCCGCCACCGCGCCGACGGCGACGACATCATCGGCGATGCTTACGAATACCTTATGAGGAACTTCGCCACCGAAAGTGGGAAGAGCAAGGGACAATTCTATACCCCAGCCGAAGTGTCGCGCATCCTTGCTAAAGTCGTTGGAATTGAGCATGCTAAAGCGGGTGATACCACGCTGTACGACCCAGCTTGTGGTTCTGGTTCCCTACTAATCCGCGCAGCTGAAGCTGCCCCAGTCGATGTAGCCATATATGGCCAAGAGAAAGAAGGCACCACAGCAGGTCTTGCCCGTATGAACCTCGTTCTGCATAACCGAGCGACCGCCGAAATTAAAGGTGGTTACAGTACGTTCTCCGACCCTCAGTTTAAGAATCCTAACGATGACGGGGCGTTGCGCCAGTTTGACTTTGTGGTCGCAAATCCTCCGTTCTCCGATAAGAACTGGACACACGGCTTGAAAGAGTACGGACGATTTGATGGTTACGGTGACCGCCCACCGCAGAAAAATGGTGATTTCGCTTGGCTACTCCACATTATTAAGTCGCTTAAGCGAAACGGTAAGGCGGCGGTCATACTTCCCCACGGCGTATTGTTTCGTGGCAATGCAGAGGCGGCTATAAGGCAATCACTGATTGATATGGGGTTAATCAAAGGCATTATAGGCTTGCCCGCGAATCTATTCTATGGCACAGGGATACCCGCTTGCGTTATTGTCATCGACAAAGAGAACGCCGACGAGCGGGACGGTATATTTATGATTGACGCGAGCCGCGACTTCACTAAGGAAGGCAATAAGAACCGGCTTCGTGAGCGAGATGTTTATAAAATCACGACGGTGTTCAATCAGCGAATTGAATTACCAAATTACTCACGCTTTGTACCATATGACAAGATAAAGAATCAGAACGCATACAACCTCAACATAGCGCGCTACTTAGACAGCGGCGCTTCTGAAGATTTACAGAACATCGATGGACACCTAAATGGCGGTATTCCGAGTGCAGACGTTGATGGCCTGTCGCTTTACTGGAGTTCATTCCCAAACCTAAAGGCTGCGTTGTTTAAGCCGCTTCGCGACGGGTTTTATTCGCTAGCTGTGGACAAAGGCTCAATCCGTAACACTATATACTCCGACTCAGACTTTTCTGCATACGCCGATAAGGTTGAGAACGCCTTTGAAAGTTGGAAAAACGATGTTGACGGAAAATTACGCAGTATAGACGGCTCGACAAAGCCGAAGTTACTTGTTGCCGAACTCGCCGAGCAGATACTGGTGAAATACGAGCCTGTCACGCTTGTTGACAAGTACGATGCTTATGAGATATTGATGTCATACTGGAATGAAGTAATGTCTGATGACGTGTACTTGCTTGTTCAGGATGGCTACAAAGCAGTTCGCGAAATTGAAGTATTCAACAAAACAAGCATTAAGAAGAAAAAGGACGGTACAGAGGAAAAGAAAACAATAGAAACAGGATGGGATGGCAAACTGGTGCCGAAATCCCTTGTGATAGAGACGTTCTTTGCGGCAGAGCAGAAAGCGATTGACGATATCGAAACAATAATTGCTGCGGCTCAAGCTGAACTAGACGAAATTATTGATAACGCGGAAGACGGCTCGGCAATTAATGATGTTCTAACAGACAAAGGAAAGTTGAACAAGACTGCGTTAAAAAAGAAAATTGAAGAGATACGTTCAAGCATAATGACTGAAGAGAGTGAGGCCTTACTTGCGCTACTGAATTCCTCACTGCCCAAAAAGAAGGAAGTCGAGGCGTTTGTCCGCGCCAATCCGCTGTGCAAGAATGCTGTGACTGATAACGGCACAATCACCGTCGCGAGTATTAAAAAGCGTATCGCTGAAATTCGAGCAACTGCCGATGTGCCAGAACACTACGCCGACGATTACATGGCTTTAACGTCGTTGCAAGAAAAGCAAACGCTGATAGATGAGCAAAGCGCGGTTCTGAAAGACCTGAAATCAGTCCTCGATAAGAAAGCCCGTGAGCAGTACGCCAAACTGACGGACGAGCAGATTATGGAACTCTTACTTGAACGGAAATGGTATCGCTCACTTAGCGGTGGTGTGTACACGCTATATACGTCAGTAAACTACCGTATTGCTGAGCGAGTGACGGAACTCGTGGACCGCTACGAACTAACTTTACCCGAGCTTGAATCTAAAGTAGCGGGACTTAAAAGTAAGGTAAAATCTCATCTGGAAAGAATGGGGTTTGTATGGTGAATGGATGGATTGAAAAGTCATTGGGAGATTTATTCGATTTCTCGGGTGGACTCTCGGCCTCAAGAGCACAACTGTCCGATAAAGGATACCCTTATTTACATTACGGAGATATTCATGCTTCAATAAGACCCTATATTGATGTATGCAACGATAGTTCCATACCACGACTTGATATTGATATTAATAAGGTATCTAATAAATCTTTGTTGGATGACGGCGATGTTGTATTTGTTGACGCATCCGAAGATGATGAAGGCGCCAGTCGGCACGTTGTTGTCCGAAATGAGGGGAAAATACCTTTCATTTCAGGCCTGCACACCATTGTGGCAAAGGCAAAGACAGATGACCTTGATGAGAGGTTTCGAGAGTTTTGCTTCCAAACAACGGCGGTTAAATCACAGTTCAAATTCTACGCCGTTGGAACAAAGGTCACTGGTGTTAGTAAGTCAACCATCGGCAAAATTATGATTTGTTTTCCAAAGTCTAAGACCGAACAACGTGCCATTGCTGCTGCGCTGTCAGACGCAGACGAGTACATCGCCATGCTCGAAAAGCTGATTGCCAAGAAGCGTGCCGTCAAGCAAGGCGCAATGCAAGAACTGCTTACGGGCAAGCGACGGTTGCCAGGTTTTGAGGGCGAGTGGATGGAGAAGAAAGTTATTGAGCTTGCCAAAATATTTGGCCGAATTGGATTTAGAGGTTACACCAAGCAAGATATTGTGAAAGAAAAGCAGGGGGCTATTTCTCTTAGTCCTTCAAACATCGAAAACGGCAAAGTTAATTTTTACAATTCAACGTATATTTCATGGGAAAAATATAAAGAGTCTCCTGAAATAATCTTGCAAGTTGGAGATGTGGTTTTAGTAAAAACTGGTTCAACATTTGGGAAAACTGCTTACATTGATTTTTTACCGTGGGAAGCAACAATTAATCCGCAGATGGTCGTATTCAAGGAGATTACCACAGATAGCAGATTCTTTGGATACTTATTAGCTTTTGATGAATTTCAAAAGCAAATCAATGACACAATCGTAGGTGGCGCAATACCCACATTATCACAAGCGCAGGTATATAAATTCATTTTGAAAATCCCGCCTACTGTAGCCGAGCAAGCCGCTATCGCTACCGTTCTATCAGATATGGACGCGGAGATTGACGTGCTGACAGCGAAGCTCGAAAAGGCACGGCGCATAAAGCAAGGAATGATGAGCGAACTGCTATCGGGCAGAATACGGTTAATTAAGGAGTAGACGGACAATGGCGAGAATTAACGAAGCTGAGCGTAAGATACAAGACCGTGTACTCGCCTTGTTCCGTGATAAGGCAGTACTTGGCTATGAGTATTACGGTGACCTTCGCCACCAGATAAACACTAATATAATGACCGATAAATTAACGGCATGGCTCGTATCACCAAAAGGCGGCGGTTACAGCACGAGCCTTTCCATCAAGGCGGTTGATACACTTACTCGTGCGGCTGGAAACCTTCAGCAGGGATTATACAAAGCTAATCAGGACGTGTACTCGCTCCTCAAATACGGCGCGAAAATCAAGGAGAACCCCGGTGAGCCGGAAAAGACCGTATATTTTATCGATTGGGAGGACTATCAAAACAACGAGTTTGCCATCGCTGAGGAAGTGACGATTAAGTCGGGAAGTCAACGCCGCCCTGACCTTGTCGTGTATATCAACGGCATCGCCATAGCTGTGATTGAACTTAAAAAATCCACCGTGTCGGTTTCACAGGGCATAAGACAAAACATCTCCAATCAGAATGAGCATTTTAATAAGCCGTTCTTCACCACCATTCAGTTCGCCATGGCTGGGAACAGCGGCGAGGGTTTGCGTTATGGCACAATTGAAACACCAGAAAAGTATTACCTTGAGTGGAAAAACGACACCGTCAACACAGAGGCACAGCCGCTTGATGATGTTTCGCTTGATATTCTAGAAAAGTGCAAGCAGCTCCCGGACAAACTGGATTGGCAATTGTTCAGTATGTTCTACAAACCGCGTTTACTTGACCTGATTCATAACTTTATCGTGTTCGACAAGGGCATTAAAAAAGTATGCCGACATAACCAGTTCTTCGGCATCAAAAAGGCGCAGTTGAAACTCAGCAATAAACAAGGTGGAATAATTTGGCACACACAAGGCAGCGGCAAGACACTGACCATGGTATGGCTGTCCAAATGGATATTGGCGAACAACCCCAATGCCCGCGTCTTGATTGTCACTGACCGTCAAGAATTAGACGAGCAAATGGAGAAAGTCTACCGGGGCGTAGACGAGCGGGTTTACCGAACGAGTTCCTGCGCTGACCTTGTGGAGAGATTGGATAAGACTGATAAACGACTGATTTGTTCACTGATTCATAAGTTCGGTGTGCGTAACAGCTCGGAAAAAAATGAAAACCAAGCGAAAAAATCCGTTGAGCAATATATCAGAGAGTTAAAAGCCGCTTTGCCGCGAGACTTTAAGGCAAAGGGTGATTTTGTCGTTTTCGTGGACGAGTGCCATAGAACTCAGAGCGGGCTACTCCACGCAGCGATGAAAGAGATACTGCCGAATGCCATATTCATAGGGTTCACAGGTACGCCACTACTTGTAAAAGATAAAAAAACAACTATAGAAGTTTTTTCGCCAGGGTATATCCATACCTACAAGTATAACGAAGCAGTCGAGGACGGAGTTGTTCTTGATTTACGGTATGAGGCACGAGACATAGAACAAATAATCACTGCGCAGGACAAGATTGATGCATACTTTGATGCCAAGACCCGCGGATTAAATGACACTGCTAAAGCGAAACTTAAGTCCAAGTGGGGAAAAATGCAGAAGTTGTACAGTTCCCGCAAGCGGCTTGAGGTTATCGCGGAAGATATCATGGCCGACTTTGATATCAAGAACCGGCTCGCCGACGGCAACGGCAACGCCATGCTTGTGGCGGATTCGATTTATACAGCTTGCAAGTATTATGAGATATTTCAGTCACGCGGATTCAAACAATGTGCGATAGTTACATCGTTTGTGCCACTTGAAAGCAATCTTCGCACAGAAACCGAAGATGCAGAGGAGTTTGAGAAATACGAAGTATACAAGAAGATGCTAAACGGTCAAACTGTGGAGGACTTTGAAGCAGAGGTGAAGCGGAAGTTCATAGAGGAACCGGCACAAATGAAACTGCTTATTGTAGTTGATAAGCTTCTGACGGGATTTGATGCCCCGCCCTGCACCTATCTTTATATAGACAAATCAATGCACGACCATGGACTATTCCAGGCAATTTGTCGTGTCAACCGTCTTGACGGCGAGGCAAAGGATTTCGGCTACATTGTGGACTACAAGCAGTTGTTCGAAGATTTGGCAGATGCTCTTAACAAATATACATCGGGTGCATTCGAAGGATATGCTGCTGAGGACATTGAAGGTCTGATTAAAGACCGCCTAGTAGAAGCCAAGAAGCATCTCGACGCAACGCTTGAGGAACTCGACGACCTGTGCGGAGGAGTACCAGCTCCACGTGCCGAGATTGATTATATCCATTATTTTTGCGGCGAAAGTGGAGTAGGCGGCATAGATGACGATTTCTGCTCTCGGAGCCGTGAAAAACTGTATAAACTTGTGAACCGCCTTGTCCGCGCATGCTCTGAGATTAAGGGGGAGATGGCGAATGCAGGATATACAGATACCGAACAAGCGGATATAGATAAGCAAGTCACATTCTATCTCGCACTGAAAGAAACCATCGGAAATACCAGTGGCGACTTTATCGACCTGAAATCTTATGAAGCAGATATGCGGCGCCTTATCGATACCTATATCAAAGCAGAAGACAGCCGTAAAATTGGCGAGTTTGATGACTTTACTCTGCTTGACTTTGTCTTGGCGCAGGGAGAGAAACTTGGTGGCAAGGGTAAGGAGGCCGTAGCCGAGGCAATTGAGAATAATATTCGTAAAAAGGTAGTTGAGAAAATTCTCATCAACCCAAAGTACTATGAGAAGATGTCGGCTATCCTTGATGAACTTATCAAGGCACGGCGCGAGGGCGCTATAGCCTATGAGAATTTATTGGAGAAGTATATTGAACTGGTTAAGAATGCCGAGAAGCCTGAAAACAACCCACACTATCCTGAAAACATTCGGCATAGCGGGGCGCTGCGGGCGTTTTACGATAACTGTGGCAATGATGAGGCGCTGGCAATCGCCATTGATAAGGCAGTACGTGAAAGTAAACAAGTAGATTTTCGGCATAACCCATTCAAGGAGCGAAGAATTAAGCATGCTTTGTTTAAGTTATTGAATGACAGAGACGAGGTCGAGCGGGTCTACAACATCGTTGTTGAACAAGGAGAGTATTAGATGACGCTATTGATTTCGGACATACCGATTGAGGTGTGTAGAAAGAATATAAAGAATATGCACCTTTACGTCAAACCACCGAACGGTAAAGTGACGGTGTCTGCACCGCGCTCAATTAGCGACGAAGCGATTGAACGGTTTGTGCGGACCAAGGTCAGTTGGATAAAGAAACAAGTTAGCAATTTCGACAATCAGTTACGCCAATCGGAACGAGAACATGTTTCTGGCGAGACACTTTATGTTTGGGGCAAGCAATATTTCATAGAAACCCACTACGGTAATAAGAATTCGCTTGTGTTGGCTGGCAATAGGGCTCTTCTAACCGTACGTAAGGAAAGCCGCACCGAACAACGAGAAAACTTTATCCGTGAATGGTATCGGGAATTACTGAAAGCTGAGGTAGCGCGTGTACTACCCAAGTGGGAGAAGATTACGGGCTTGAAAGCCTCAAGCTGGCAAACGAAGTATATGACTACTAAATGGGGAACATGCAATACAAAAACAGGGAAGATATGGTTAAATGTACAGCTCGCCAAGAAAACGCCAGAGTGCCTTGAATACGTTATTCTTCACGAACTGGTTCACCTTGTCGAAAGAAACCACAATGAGCGATTCATTTCGCTCATGGACAAGTTTATGCCAATGTGGAGAGAGGTCAAGGTATCGCTGAACGCGCAGACACTGGACTATATGAAATAAAGGGATGAGCCAGAGCTCAATATTGATTTTTGTTGGCTCAAGGCCTATCCCTTTTTTGCATTTTGAAGCTTTAGTTTACCCTATCAATAGATACGGTGATGACATTCGTGCTGGAAAGTTAGGAAAGTCGGAAACCCTATTTACCTTGGGGAGCTTTAAGCCGCTTTTACCATCAGAATTGCGAGATGATATGGTCAGTCGCGGTTTCTTTTTCTCCGAGCAGTCTACCTCAACCAACAAGAAGAATCTTTTGTTTCCAGTACAAGTTATAGACAAATTATCTTGAAATCAAATAAAATATCCAAAGTTAGTTAATACAAATGTAGATGTGAATGGTAATTAGTGCCAAAGTATAACGGAGATAACGCAAGTATTTGCGTAATTATAAGGTAGCTGTGACAATAGTTATAAAGTCTTGGGAGGGTTTAATGAGAGTTACAGGTATAATTTTTTTTGCTCTTTCTCTCTTGTTTTTTAGTGGATGTTCCTCAACTTCTAATCAAATGAATCAATCTAGTCTTCAGGATGAGTTAATTATTTATGGAATTACACTAGGTAGCACTAAGGATGATGTGGTTGATAAATTTGGCGTACCAACAACAAAGAAACAACGAGATAAAGTCATTCAATACAAATATAAAGATTATGACTTTTGTTTGCGAATGATTCAGTCGTTTCGATTACTTCTGGGGATATTGAATTTAAATCTAATAGAGGATAGGTATTGGGAACACTTACCAGGAGGTTATTGATGCGTACAAAGATTTTGAACTATTACAAATAGATATTGCTAGAGAGCCAGTGATAATTATTAAGAGTAGCCCCAACTTGATTATCTTCAATTTTAATATCGAAGTTACTGATATGATTAAAGAAAGTAACAAGCTTAACAAAGACTATAATCAGCTTAACAAAGTCTATAGAATGTCTTTCATTCGTGTTGAAAATCTTAAACAACTTATGGGGAAAAGTTTTGAAGACTTGAAAGGTTCGGTTGAAAATAATGCTAATAAAACTATTAACCAAACAAATTACTCTTTGATAGATGATTCTAGTGGTATTGAGAACACACTGGAAGGTGCCGTATATGCTAACGATATAGAAAAAGTTAGGTCTTTATTAAGCGCTGGAGCTAATCCCAATTCAACAGACTTTGAAGGTAGAAGTGTTTTGTGGATTGCAAAAAATGAAGGGTTTAATGAGATTGCAGATTTATTAGAAAAGTCAGGGGCTATAAGTGTTGACGATAGAGTTGTAGAAATTACTAAAGCTATTAAAGAAAGCGATGCAACGAAAGTTACTCAACTCCTAACTGATGGAGTAGACCCAAATATCTTGGGTGGAGAAGGCTATCCATTATTAACGCACAGCGTATTGTTGAACAATTTAGAAATTACGAAACTTTTACTTGAAAGAGGAGCCAATCCAAATAAGACCGAAGAGAATGCTTTTATGACTCCATTGATGCGTGCTGCTTTTCAAGGGAACGCGAATATAGTGTCGATATTGGTTGAAGCTGGGGCAGACGTTAACGCTACCAACTCTCTTGGAGAAACGGCATTAATGAAAGCAGTAACCTATGACAGTGTCGATGTTGTAGAGTATCTTTTAAGTAAAGGTGCGAACCCGAATTTACAAGATAATCAAGGAAAGACAGCATCAGATTTGGCAACGGACTATGGAAGCCAACAAACGTCAAATATATTATCAAGTAAGAAGACGCCGGATAATGGCGACGGGTACTTTCGTTACTCCTTTGAACTAAATGATAAGGATGGAAAGCCATTTACCGTTTATATTTATTCAGAAAATGAAAGCACGTATGTTGAGCAAACTGGTTGGGCAGGAGCAAATGAAGGGGACAGAATTTATAAGGGAAGATATTTAATTAATTTAAGTGAAATGGGCAAGGTGAAAGGCCAAAAATTAAAACTATTTGATGAAGAAGAAATAGAATTTAATTCCTCAAGGGAAATGGTATATAAAATTAAGTCTAATTTTCCTGGTCAGCCTGATATTTTAGTTGTTACACAGCATGGTAGTTCAAGTGGTGTTATTGCTAGACTCTTTTATGTAAGAGCTGGAGAGTTACGACCTATAAAAATCAGATGGCCAGACGGACCAACAATGGAACTGTTTTTGCAGGATATTCAAAATCCTAAATATATGGTGTTCCAGACAAAAGATTATTCTAATGTTGATGGAAACACATACTTTTTTAGTTGGTCTTTTGACTCAAAGGAAGATATGTGGTTTTTAACTGAAACAAAGATTGAGCAGTTCAATTAAAATATTATTGTCTAGTGCTATCTTCGTAGCAAGGACAGGTAGACGGCATCTCCCTTCTACCTGTCCTATTGCTTTTCTATCAATTTACCCTATCAATAGATACGGTGAACCTTATCATAAGTGACGCAAATTTAAATCATATTAGGCTAACGACAGTGAATTGTACTAGGAAATTGGGCATAGAAAGAACTTCTCTAGGGTGGTATTATTTAACTATTGAATATTAACGGGTGGTGGCTATTTTGGATTTTTTAGATAGTTTCTTAGCTAGAGAAGATCTGATAGAGAAATATAAAGATAACGCGCTTTTATTGTATGCTTTGGAGTTGAGAATGCAACTAGAGGATATACAGAGCGTGGCATCTGATGCATTAACTGATGGAAATAATGACAAAAAGTGCGATTTGGTATATATAGACGAGGAAGAAGGGCTAGCCATAATAGCTCAAGGTTATATGTCCCAAAAGGAAAGGACATCCGCTCCCTCCAATAAAGCTAGTGACTTAAATACTGCAGTTACATGGTTACTAAATGAAGATCTTGATAACCTTCCGTTAGATATTAAAGCAGCTTCAGCACAATTAAGACAAGCAATTATTACCAAAAAGATACATACAATACAAATATGGTATGTCCATAATCTTCCTCAATCTAAAAATGTTACTGATGAAATGAACGCAGTCAAATTATCATTGATAAGTTCTCTTAATGCATATACAGATACCCCAACTGATATAAACGTTATTTCATTAGAAGTTGGTAGAGAAACATTAAGCAACTGGTATAAGTCCTCATCTGTACCAATTTTAGTTACTAATGATTTCGAAATAGAAACCCCAAAAGGCGGATATGAAATAATAGGTGATAATTGGACAAGTTACATGACTGCAATCCCACTAACGTTTCTTTATGATAACTATCAGGAATTTAAAGATGATCTTTTCTCATCAAATATTCAGGGTTACTTAGGAGTTTAAATAACAAAAATAATATTAATAACGGAATAAAAAATACTGTTGAAACAACTCCATCAAATTTTCTTATATATAACAATGGACTTACTATACTAGTGAACAAAATAGACGAGATTACATCCGATAAAATCAAAATAAAGGGAATGTCTATAGTTAACGGAGCACAAACAACTGGAGCTATAGGTTCTGTGCTTAATAGACCAAGAGAAAATGCTTTAGTATCTGTTAGATTTATTAAATGTGATGACCCTAAAATTTTAAGGGATATTATTCAGTTTAATAATAAACAAAACGTAGTTGCGTCTTCCGATTTTAGGAGTACTGATGAAATTCAAACTGAATTAAGAAGGCAATTCAGGGAGATTCCTAATGTTGTTTATTTAGGGGGAAGACGTGGTGGTAGTGAGGATAAGATAAAAAGATATAATAATCTAATTCCTCATGATTTGGTAGCGCAATGTTTATCTGCTTTCCACCAGGATCCTAATACGGCATATAATAGAAAGAAAGAAATATGGGAGAATAACGCATTATACTCAAGTATTTTTTCCGAAAAGACAACAGCTAGGCATATTCTCTTTGTGTATTCTTTATTTCAAGCTATTGAGAGCAAAAAGGATATGTTAAAAAATAATAAAAGTAATTTAAGCACATCAGAGAAAGACATTTTTGAGTATCTTTCAATTAGGGGTTCCACGTGGGTATTATTGGCTGCTATTGCAAGCAGTATGGATAACTTCTTAAATAAGCCTATTAAAGACCTATTTAGTTTAAAGTTCGACATTAACTGTAGTCTTGAAGATGCTGTGACTATGTGGGAGGGACCACTAGAAATTACGCTTCCCTTTGTTAGTGCATTATTACCAGCGGTCCAAAATGGTGTTAAAGCAAGGGAAGTCATAAGTAATTCAATTAAAGATTTTAAAGAGAAAACTGCATCCATACTAAAAATAGTATGGGTAACTCCTGGCTTAAAAGACACATTTGAAAAGTTCAGTAAAGAAGTTAAACTAACAACCGATTAATTATTAATAATTATAGTGAAGTAGCTTTTGGAGTCGTGTACGCTAATCTATAGAATATCCTTAATGTGTCGCCCTCTTTAAAGTGAAGTGCCCCCTGTCAAGTAGACAGTGAAAAAACAAAAAGCTTAGACACCAATCTGAACCTAGGTTGGTGTCTTCTTTATACCGCAGAACTTAGTAGATATTGCCTATATTCTAGGGGCATCATACGGCTTAGCCTTTTCTGGTACCGATGATTATTGTAGTCATTTATGTATTCCGTAATAGCTGAGTCTGTAAAATATTTTGTGTAAACTCTCAACCTCTACACTACAATTAGGAGTAGAAAGGTTGGGAGATTTTTATGATGTCAAAAGAGCAGATCAAGCAGTGGATCAAAGAGAAAAACATGAAATCTGTGGACGACGTACAATCAGCCTTATAGGATTTGTTTGCTGAAACGATCCAAGAAATGCTCGAAGCAGAGATGGAGTCCTCTCTTGGATATGCAAAGCATGACATGAAAAACAAGCGGACAACCAATAGCCGTAACGGTTATAGCAAAAAAACGGTTCGCTCCTGGCGTACCAACTGAGATGAGATTGCGACCTTTTTCAAATATCCCCCAGAGATTCGTAAAGCTGATCTATACGACTAACGTTATTGAAAGTTACCATCGTCAACTTCGAAAAGTGACGAAGGGAAAAGCCATCTTTCCCACGGACGATGCCCTTCTAAAGATGCTATATCTCGTAACCATGGATGTCTTACGAAAATGGACGGGACGAGTCCACAATTGGGGGCAGATTCTCATGCAGCTATCTGTTTTCTTTGAGGATCGCGTACGCCCACACATCCGTTAACAAATAAAGAAAGGCTTCATTCCCGAAGGGATTGTCTTTTTCTACACCAACGCATCAAGGGTTTGCTTCGCCTTACGCCCTTGACCCTGTTGGCTCCGAAAAAGATGTCCCCATTAGGGGAATGAAACCTCTTTAATATATCGATTGATTGAGTTTACATAAAAATCTTGACAGACCCTCCCCCCAGCACCATACCATTTATACTCAAAAAGCCCCCACATCAGCAAGGGGGCCTTAAAGCTGTCTATTCACATTACCGCCATTTGGAACCAAACATGACTACTTCGTCTTCGCAGTATCAGAATTTTTCCAAAACAATTTTCCCAATGGTCCGTCCGGATTCCAACTTTTCATGCGCGAGACGAAGGTTTGCTGCATTAATGGGCTCCAGTCGTTCAGTCAGTGTAGTTTTAATTTTTCCATCGTCGATTAAGTTCGCCAGTTCATTCAACAATTGGTGTTGTTTCATCATGTCCTTGGTATGAAACAAAGACCGTGTGAACATGAACTCCCATACAAATGTTACACTTTTAGAAAACAGCAAGTCCATTTTCAGGCTCCCTGCCCAGGTAGCCTTATTTACAGGAACGATCGAGCAAATTTTACCTTGGGGCACGATGACTTCCGCCATGTTTTCAAGATGTTGAACAGTATCATTCAAGCAAAAGATATAATCTACAGCGTCGATGCCAACTTCCTTGAGTTGAGGGTGAAAAGCGTTGTTGTGGTTTATGGTAAAATCCGCACCGAGATTTTTGACCCATTGGATTGACTCTGGACGTGAAGCCGTACCGATGACGGTCAAACCTGCTGCTTTTGCAAGTTGAATGGCAATCGATCCTACTCCTCCAGCTGCACCGATAATCAGTATGTTTTTGTTTTCACCTGTATTTGCGCTAATTCCCAAACGATCAAACAGGCTCTCCCATGCAGTTATCGAGGTAAGCGGCAATGCAGCGGCGGCTGCGAAATCCAAACTTCTTGGCATATTTCCCACAATACGTTCATCAACCAAATGAAATTCACTGTTACTGCCTGGACGAGACACACTGCCCGCATAATAGACCTTGTCCCCAGGTTTAAACAATTGGCAGTCCGGACCAACTTGTTCTACGATTCCAGCGGCATCCCAACCAAGAATTTTCGGTGACTCGGCTTCGTAGTTATGTGTTTCGCGAACGCCTACGTCGGCAGGGTTGACTGAGATTGCTTTTACACGTACAAGCAAATCGCGGCCTGTAGGTTCTGGTTTATCCAAGTGCAGATCAATAAGGCTTTCCGGGTTGGATATGGGGAGGTATTGGTAAGCACCGACAGCTTTCATCTTTTGGTGAGTATTCATGGGTATCATCCTCTCAAATAGGAAATGTTGTATAGTTGCATTGTAAATCGATGCAATTACTTTAAGTAAGTACGCATATTTTTATGGTATAGTATTAAAAATCAAACCATTGGGGGATAAGCTGATGGGAGACCGGAGAAATAAATATGGAGCAAGTCCGGATATGCAAGCATGTCCGGTTGAAACAACGCTGGATGTTATTGGTGGAAAATGGAAGGGGATTATTCTCTATCAGCTCCTAAACGGAACGAAAAGATTCAATCAATTAGGGCGCCTCAATCCGGGAATAACGCAGTTTATGCTCACATTGCAGTTAAGAGAGCTTGAACGGGATGGCGTCATTCATCGCGAAATATATAAAGAGGTTCCTCCGAGAGTGGAATACTCCCTTACTGATTTCGGAAGGACTTTGGAACCGATCATTATGTCAATGAAAGCATGGGGGGAGTCTTATAAAGTACGGCTTACTGAAAATCGAACGATACAAGAAGAGGAAAGTTAAGGCGGTGGGTACAAGGGCACAGCTACGGGAAGGAAATCAGATATATATCATTTGAAGGCCATCCCCGCAAAGGATGGCCTTCGTAACTTGCTGTTACAGACAGCGCGGAGAACCTTACTATGAGTAAGGGGTCGTTTTTGCGGAATGCCTTGCGGGGCATGGATCTTCAGGGAAAGAGAACGATGGATTCGTTGGAGAGGTGAATAGTGCCATGAATTATATCGAAACGAATTTAGCGGACAATATCTCATATGATGACATAACTCAGCTCGCCTGGTGCTCTACGTATCATTTTCAACCAATGTAATCGTATGCGCGCATACAACTTGGACAAAATCAATCGTCCGTTTTTAGTTTGTCCATTGAGTACGGCACAGTTATCCATTACGATTACCTTTATACTGATAACGATTATCATTTTCTTTAATAATTTTCGGGGGAGAACTTATATGCATCGAGGATCCAAAGCATTCGTTCTATTAAGCACTTTTGCGCTGATGGGGGGACTATTGTTAGGCTGCGGCAACAACGAGGCGAAGGAAAGCCAATCGGCAAGTCCTAGCCCTGTCGCTGAAACGGCGAAAGCGTCTGCCGCAACGACTCGTATGTTCACGGATTGGGCGAAGCATGAGGTCGAAGTTCCGGTCACACCGCAGCGCGTCATTTATCATGGAGAGACGACGGGGGATTTGCTTGCCCTTGGCGTCGAACCGATCGGAATCATGAAGCAGGCTATTGAGGGCACTGTGTTGGAAGACAGGCTGCCGGCTGCCCAGGACGTTGGATTTCCGCTGAACGTAGAGAAGGCTTTGACGCTTAACCCGGATCTCATTATTTTCTCTAACTCCGACACACAGCAATACGAAGCGATTTCGAAGGTGGCTCCCACCGTCACCTTCAATACGTTCGATACGCTGGAAGTACGGATGCGCACCTTGGGCGATCTATTGAATAAGAAGCAAGAGGCGGAGGAATGGTTGGCGGCTTATACGGTTAAAGCGGCGGATATGTGGGCAAACCTGCGTGCAAACGGCATACAGGAGGGCGAAACGGCCTCTGTATTCACGATGTACCCGGGCAATCGTCTTTTCGTAATGGCAGGGGCGGGCCTCCCTCAATTCTTGTATGAAAAGGGCGGGTTCAAACCGTTGCCGATCGTTCAAGAATTAATCGACCAGCAGACCGGATTCATCGAGATATCCACGGAACTCCTTCCGAAATATGCGGCCGACCGTATCTTCATTCTGAATCCCGTCGATTCTGCGGCGCAGGATTCCACGAAAGAACTTCGTGCAAGTGAAGTTTGGCTGAATCTTCCCGCAGTGAAGAGCGGTAAGGTCTACGACTTCGATATTTTGAAAGCAAACAGCGATGCGACATCGAGGGAATGGATGATTACGGAATTGCCCAAAGTATTGTTAAACCAAAAAGGGAATCATTAACTCCCGAAACCTAAAGCCAACATGAAGAAGCTCTTCAACGCTTGTTGAAAAGCTTCTTTTTTTTATTTATAATGTCCTCAATTGATAATCGTTCTCACATATGGAAAGAAGGTGTCCTATGACTCCGTCTCCGACAGTCCCTATACCGCTGCATTCCTTGTTGTTTCATTATATAAATGTCGAATTGCTCAACCATGGCGCCGGCGCGGTATTAGCCGAAGAAGTTACTTCAAGTTATACGTTATTCGTGTTTAAGAGTGGTAAAGGGAGAATCTATACGGAGTCGTTCAGCGCGGCCTTCTCGACGGACAGTGTTTTTCTACTTCCGCCTGCCGCCGTTTACCAATTCGAGAGCATGGACGATGGGCGAATCGAATATTTTCGGATCGCCTTTGGAGTGTTCCATATTGAGGACGGCAAAGCTGAGCCTTACAGTCAACCTTTATTCCCGGACCGCCAAGAGCTTCGCGTTTATCCGCAGTCGCAATGGAACGAATTGTTGGCCCAGTTGTATGTTGGCCATGCAAGCCGGCACGGCATAGAGGCGTACCGTCAACAATTGCAGTTCCAGGAGGTCATTGCCTTTCTGCTGGAGCATAATATGGGGGGCGATCAGTTGCAGGGTCCCACCCAAGCGGTAGAGCAAGCGATCCAATACATGCGAACGAGCTTCCAGGACCCGATCACCGTTGTCCAGCTCGCGCGCATGGCCAATGTTCCTTCGTGGCAGTTCACGTCGATTTTCAAAGAGCTGACCGGAAAAAACCCGCTCGATTACTTGACGGAGCTGCGTATTAATTGCGCCAAAGAGTTGTTAATCCGCACGGAGAGCCCCCTTCGGGAAATAGCTGAACTTGTCGGCTTTACCGATGAATACTATTTCAGTCGGCGCTTCAGGCACATGACGGGTTTCTCGCCCAGGCAATATGCCGTCTCCATGAGACAGAACATTCTCGTTAAAGATTGGAACGGCCACGAAGTACGAATCCCTTCCAACCCGCACCGGATTCTGTACTGCGGGGAAACCGCGGGCGATATTAGCGCGCTGGGTATTCCGTTAATTGAGAAGCAGCTCTTCTGCAAAGATACACCGCTTGATCAGGAGCTTGCTTCCAAGCTCTCGCCGGACTTAATTATCGTCGATCATTCCGATGAGAAGCTCTATTCGCAAATTTCGCGGATCGCACCCACCCTCGCCTACAATTCTCGCGGTTCGCTGAACGACCGGATGCTCATGCTCGGCGAGTGGTTCGGCAGAAAAAAAGAAGCCCAGCAATGGCTTCTTCATCATAATAGCGATACGTTGCTGATGTGGCGTCAGCTTCGGCCGCTCATACGGCCCGAGGAGACGGCTTCCGTGTTCGTCTTCCATCGGGGAAAGCGGTTGTTCGTGATGGGGAATATCGGTTTGTCCGCCATCTTGTATCATCCCGATGGATTCCGACCTGCGGGCAAGGTCCAGCAGATCATGAAATCAGGCAGGCCTTACAAGGAAATCACGGCCAAGACCATCCATCACTACGCTGGAGATCGCGTGTTCATGATGCTCCCGGAAAGCGCCGAGTCCAGGACTGCGATGGAGGAGTTCATGAACGGCCCGATCTGGAACAATCTCCCCGCCGTGAAAGACGGGTTCAGCTATGTGCTGGACGAGAGGAATTGGAACTACGAGGACGCGAGAACGAGGGTCAAGCTGCTCTCCCTACTGCCTACGCTCTTTACGCGGTCCTCATAGTATCACGGAGAGATAGATTATCCGGATTCTTTATCTAGTTACTTTGGCCGGAAAATATGGACTACAACGATTCAGGTGGACTATATCACAAGTGATAGCAAGCTTTCGGGAATAACCCCGTACAGAAATATTCGATAGCAGTTAGACTGAGATGTCGTGAACACGTTGCGGACGATGGGCGACATTGTGAACCGCAAAACGGAAGCGGAAGCGTGGATCGCCAAGTTCGAGGAAAAGCTGCAACGCATTCGCGACCAGATCGACGTGAAGATCAAACCAGGCACGACGGCGACGAGCTTCATTTTCTATGAAGGAGAGTTTCTGATCGGGGGAACGGATGGCACGCTCGGCAAGCTGATTTATGAGGATTATGGCTTCGAAATGCCCAAGAACCTGAAAAAGTTCAAGGACGGCGGCACGGGGCTTTCGATCGAGGCATTTGTAGCCGAACCAGCCGACAACTTCTTTACACAGATGACCGAGGCAGAATTGCCAGGTTTGCTGGAGCGCTTTAAGGAGCCGCTGTATCAAGGAATCCCGGCGATCAAGAACAGCCGCATCATCAACGTATTCCGCGAAAACTGGAACTACGGCCCTTACCTGGTGGATAAAGCGGTTGACGACCTGATCGCGCAAATGAAAAATCTACAATTATAAATGATAAGGGGGCGAGTGTTGCTGGCGTGAAGCTTGGCAAATCGCAATGACCCCTTCCTTTCTTTTCCGGCATCCGATTGGGTGCCTTTTTGATTTGCAAGACAACACCTAACAGTTGGAGGTGCGGTTTTTTGTGCGTGGCGCCAATCAACCATGAGCGGGCTTTGTGTGGCCACCGTTGATCGGCTTATGCGCACATCACATTTATGCGTGATCAGATGACGGCAGCAACGGAACAGGCATGAATCGACGCTGATCTTGCTAGTGCCGGCTTCGAATGAGGAAGATGAGGAGGAGAATGCCGATTAGAATGAACTACGGATTCGTGCTTACGGTGTCGCTGTATCTGAACCTCAACCTTTTTGACACGACTATAACTGTCAGTTGCATGATAGCCTGTCTTCCCAAAACGAACACAAATGACGAAATAGCCGTAGCCTTCACTACATTCATAAGAATATAATGAGAATAGTTATCATCTGGTGAAGGGGTGCAAAGATGGATGAGGACGACGAACCTTACAAATAAAGGTCATGAGGACACAAGCTCTTATTTGTTCAAATTAATCAAGGTAATTCAAATGGACGATGCGAGTTTGTCCGCAGCGCTGAGTAGAGAACACCATGCCTTGCTATATGTCCATCAATCCCGGAACGGTGAAGAGACTGCTCAGATGCACTATGCTGCGCCATACACTCCCTTCGTCTGGAAGCCGGAAGCTGCTGCTCAGCCTTCATCCTGCTATGAACTTCAATTTGCTTGCTACTCACCGAAAAACAATAATTATGAGCCTCATTTATCGCCGATCCTGCCTGCCCATGTGCCAATATCGCCATTTGCCGGCATTACCGACCTCGTGAAAGAGCTGGCACAACTGCAAGGTCATGCAATGGCGATGCAGTTGGAGCAAATGAAAGCCAATATCAAGTTTCAGGAATTATTGCTGGAGCTAATGACAGGGTCAGCTGAAGAAAAGGATGGGCTTACCGAGCAGGGCATCGAGTATTCCCGCAAGTACATAGAGCAATTTTATGCTTCGGAAATTACCAGAGAGCACCTGGCAGCATTAGCTGGTCTAAATCCGGATTACTATTCACGCGCTTTTAAAAAGAAGTACGGCAAAACGCCGATCGAGTATGTAAATCAAGTGAGAATCAAGCATGCGAAGCAATCGCTTTTGCTATCAAATGAGTCGTTTCGCACAATCGCCCATCAAGTAGGATATAGCGACGAATTTTATTTTAGCCGCAAGTTCAAGCTGGAGACGGGCATGTCGCCCACTTTTTACATCAATAAAATCAAGATGACGGATAAAATTGCCTCGTTAAAGCATTTAACAACCGGGCATCTGGTAGCTTTGAACGTTCAGCCTTATGCTGCGGTTAAAAATAATATATACCCGATTGAAGATCGTCTGGAAGACACCATTAACATCGGACAGAGCACCCCTGAACTGGAAAAACTATTAGAGGCGCGTCCAGAATTGATCATCATGCGAGAACATACCCATGAAGACTTGTCTTTGAAGGAACAATTATACAACCAGATAGCACCAACCATTACCTTGCCTTATCACCAGGACTGGCGTATTCACCTGCAATCCATCGCCAAAGCAATAGGCAAGGCGTCAGCCGCTAATGCATGGCTTGAGCAATACGAGGAAAAAGCAGAGCGAATCCGGCGGAAATATGCACAAAAAATCGAGGGCCAGACCTTTCTGATTGTAGGGATTGGAGCGGGGGAAATGTGCATTTACGGAAAACGGAACGTCGGGACTGTCCTGTATGGCGATCTACAGCTTGCTGTACCTGCTGGTGTCGAACAGATTGCCCACTATCAGGAAACGAATGTACAAGCATTGAAACAGTACGACCCGGAACATATTATTTTGACGAGCTATAGGCACGACGGATCAGAGAGGATGAATTACGCGATCAACCGTGAAGTCCAGCAATTGTTTAGACAAGCGGATTGGCAGGAGTTGAAAGCAGTCAGAAATTCATCTGTTTATCCGATGTACCAAAGGCAGCATCTTTACACTTGCTATACCTCTTTATCCCATGATTTGCTTTTGGATCAAATGGATCAGCTGCTAGAGTCTTATATCTCCAAATAACAGTCGGATACGTCCATGTTAAAAAGAAGATAACTTCATATAATTGATAATGAGAATTAATATCGGACAACAGTAGAGGAGACTGATGTATGCAGCAGAAACCGAAGTTATTGCTATTACTGCTTATGACGATGGTACTTTCGATTTTTACAGCAGCGTGTGGTAGTGCGGATAACAAGGTATCCAATAATTCGGAGGCTAAGCCAGCCGAGCAAACTCGCAAAATTACACATCCGCTCGGCACTACAGAGATCGTGGGAACGCCCAAGAAAGTTGTGACTTTATTTCAGGGAGCGACAGATGTAGCAGTTGCCCTGAATGTGAAACCAGTTGGCGCCGTTGAATCATGGTCGCAACAGCCTGTCTATGAATACTTGCGGGACAGCCTGAAGGATGTTGAAAATCTCGGAGTAGAAACACAACCTAATCTGGAACTGGTATCCAAGTTGAAGCCGGATCTCATTATCGCTTCTATTTCACGGCACGAGAAAATCTACGATCAATTAAGCAAAATCGCTCCAACCGTTATGATCGATCCATTATACGATTTTAAAAATACGCTGACTGTCGTGGGTCAAGCACTGAATAAAGAGGCGGAAAGTAAAGTTTTGCTGGATCAGTGGGACAAGCGCGTGGCAGATTTAAAAACAAAACTTCAAACAAAGCTTGGCAGCGCTTGGCCGCTCGAAGCAACCGTATTGAATTTCCGGGAAGATCATGCGCGTATTTACGTGACTGGATTTGCAGGGGATATCCTCGATGAGCTGGGGTTCATTCGCTCCAAGACGCTACAGGCTGAAGCCGATAAAGGAACGGTTCACATGAAGCTGACGAGCGTAGAAAGCATTCCTTCGATGAATGCAAAGGTCCTTTTTGTATTCAAGTTTGACGATTCTGGAGCAGAAAAAGTGCAAAAGCTGTATCAAGAGTGGACGAATCATCCGTTGTGGAAAGGTCTGGATGCAGTAAAATCCAACAATGTACATCTGGTTGATGAAGTCACATGGAATGTCGGTGGAGGGATCATTGCCGCCAATCTCATGCTGGATGATATTTACCAACGGTTCGGATTAGAGAAGTAACATGGCGCATCTATTGTTTGACCAATCGAAGAAAATTTGGGGGTGTGTGGCTGCGTTCGTTTTGTTTATTCTGGCTGCTACAGCCAGCGTATCTCTCGGACAGATCACCATTCCCTTTTCGACAGTCGTGGATGCGTTCGTTCACTTTGACCCAGCCATTACCGAGCACATGCTTGTTCGTACAACCCGTTTAACCAGAGCGATTATTGCCATGGTTATCGGAGGAGCGCTTGCTGTTGCCGGAGCCTATATGCAGGCGCTCACTCGAAATCCGTTAGCCTCTCCGAGTATATTTGGAATTAATGCAGGTGCGATGTTTTTTATCGTACTTGCTCTTTCCATTTTTCCGGCAGCTTCGATGCTGGTCTATATGTGGGTCGCCTTTCTGGGTGCTGCGGTGGCCGCCGTCATTGTCTACTTTTTAGGCTCTTTGGGCCGAGACGGGCTGTCTCCTGTAAAAATGGTGCTGGCGGGTTCAGCCGTGGCGGCTCTGTTTGCTTCCTTTACGCAAGGGACGCTTGTCTTAAATGAAGAGAACTTGGAAAGCGTGCTGTTCTGGATGGGCGGCTCTGTCTCGGTTCGTACAATGGAGAACGTCCAACCGCTGCTGCCTATTATGGGTGCGGCTTTTATTCTTGCCTTGTGTCTGGCTCGTCCGGTGAATGTGTTGATCTCCGGGGATGACGTTGCGCGCGGTTTGGGACTGAGGCTGGGATGGGTGAAATTTGCCCTTGCCGTAGTAATCGTTGTTTTGGCAGGCGGTTCGGTTGCGATGGGAGGAACGATTGCTTTCATTGGGTTAATCGTTCCTCATATCGCCAGAGGATTGGTCGGGCAGGATTATCGCTGGATTGTTCCTTACTGCGCGCTAATGGGAGCAAGCCTGCTGCTGTGCGCGGACGTGTTGGCCCGCTTCATCATCATGCCGCAAGAGATGCCGATTGGCGTCTTGACGGCTTTAATGGGAACCCCTTTCTTTATTTACATTGCACGCAGGGGGTTTGTGAAGAAATGACAAGGCATCAGCGGATGATAGTCGTAATGGCAGCAAGCTTGGCATTGCTGGTCTGCATGGCGGGATTAACATTGGGGTCGACCCTGCTTTCTCCTTTGGAAGTGATTGCGGAGCTGTTCGGTTTAGGCGACGGTGAAAATGCTTATATTGTCATGACACTGAGACTTCCGCGGGTGCTACTGTCTTTTCTGGCGGGTGCGGCACTCGGGATATCGGGTCTTATTTTGCAAAGCGTCATTCGGAATCCACTGGCTTCCCCGGACATTATCGGGATTACGAACGGAGCGGCCGTAGCCGCTACGCTGTATACGGCGCTGTTGATGGGAAAATGGGGAGTGGCTGGCTTACCTTTTGCCGCCATGCTCGGCGCAGGAACGGTATCTCTCCTTATTTATCTGCTCTCCTGGAATAAAGGCGTGACTCCGATTCGGCTCGTTCTGATCGGGATTGGGATGGCAGCGGCAGCAGGAGCGGTTACGACGATGATGACTGTGCTGAGTCCAACTATGGTCGCTTCACAAGCGTACATTTGGATGATCGGTACTGTTTATGCGGCAAATTACGCGGAGGTTGGAGCAATGCTTGTCGTCATCGGCGTTTTGGTGCCGTTGACCCTGATACTGACTCGGCCAGCGCACGTTCAAGAACTGGGAGATGATGTTGCTACAGGCTTGGGTGACGCCGTGCAGCGCCATCGAACGCTTTTTATCGTGATCAGTGTAGCGTTGGCTGGCTCTGCCGTGGCATATGCGGGTACGATCGGTTTTGTGGGATTGGTAGCTCCTCATATTGCCCGAACCTTGATTGGGCGATCGTTCTATCTGCTTGTGCCTGTAGCCGGGTTATTAGGCGGCTTTCTTGTATGTGCGGCAGATGTGATCGGAAGAACGCTGTTTTTGCCGTATGATATGCCGGCGGGAATCTTTACCGCAGCGATTGGCGCGCCGTTCTTTATCTATTTGTTGTACCGAAATCGAAACCTCTAATACCGCTCGGGAGGAGACTATCAGTTTGCAGCTAGAGACGAAAAGTTTGACTTTAGGATACGGTCACAAGACAGTCATTGATGCATTAGATCTTCAAATTCATGAAGGCAAAATCAGCGTGTTGATCGGCAGTAATGGCTGTGGGAAATCGACATTGCTGCGTTCGTTGGCACGGTTGATTAAACCCGAAGATGGAACGGTTTTATTGGATGGCAAACAATTGGCCCAGTGGTCTACAAAAGAGCTGGCGAAGCAGTTGGCGATTTTACCGCAAGGCCCCATTGCCCCCGAGGGATTGACCGTCAGGCAGCTGGTCGAGCAGGGAAGATACCCGCATCAAGGCTTGTTGACGCCAAAGTCCGCACAAGATGAATGGATGATTAACCAAGCTTTGGAGGCGACACAGCTGACCTTGCATGCGCAGCGAGCGGTTGATTCCTTGTCAGGAGGACAAAGGCAACGAGCGTGGATTGCCATGGCCCTTGCCCAAGATACCCCGATCTTGTTGCTGGATGAGCCGACGACCTACCTCGACATGACGCATCAAATCGAGATTCTGGACTTGCTGTTTGAGCTGAACCGCCAAGCTGGGCGTACGATCGTAATGGTCTTGCATGATCTCAATTTGGCGTGCCGTTATGCCGACCATATAATTGCGCTGCGCGATCAGCGAATTTATGCGCAGGGCAAGCCAGAGGAAGTCATATCGGCAGCGGTTGTCAAAGCGGTCTTTGATTTGGACTGCGAAGTGATTCGCGATCCGCTTTTCGGCACACCACTGGTTATTCCTTACGGGAAACGAAAGAGCTATGCTGAATAAAAGCCCAAGAGCCCTTAGAGCAAGGGGGTTCTTGGGCTTTTGTGGTGTAGAGATATTGTAGAGAAGAGGTTGCGTCTTTCTGGAGTATCGCTGGGCTTTTTTACACCCAGTCTGTTCCCGTCCTTGCAACTGGTGCCTGCAATCCATGTGGAGCATTGTTCGGGGCGCGCAATAGGGACACAAACCAATCACCCGCGCCGATTCAGCTCTGCAAGCCGTTGTATATTGACCTCAAACTCCGGTACGGATTGAGTTTCCTCAGCCTGCTTGACCAATTGCACAACGAGGTCGTTGTAAGGCGTCAAAATATCTTTGCCTGCCGCGAGCCGGGGAATGACACCGTTGATGCAATCGATTTCCGTTTTGCGTTTTTTCTCCAGATCTTGCAGCATGCTCGCTTTCAGCAGGCGGGAAGCCTTCATCAGCTGGAGCAGCTTTTGCGTGCTTGGGGAAATATCCTCTTCGCTGTTCAGTTCCAGTGATGCCGGATCAAATCCGTTCATGGCCGCGAACTGCACACCGTTGGCATGGCCGACCTTGATTGTTTCATCGGCAATATGAGCAGCGCTGATCAGGCTGGCTTCATGGTCGAGTACCCCGCCGAACGTAGTGTTAAGCGCCGCTGACAAGCCGCTGAACGCGTTGTTAATCAGCAATTTGGACCATTTTGTTCCGACCAGGTTGTCGGAAATGTGAGTGCCTCCCACGAGGTTTAAAATCGCTTGAATCTGCTGTAGCCGCTGTGTGGTGCTACCGTCCAATTCGCCGATTTGAAAAGCATACTTTTTAAAGTGACTATACTCGGTGGTAAGCTTGGAAACGCCCGGCTCCATAAACGTAGCGCCAAATTCGACCGATCCGGCAATGACGCGCTCGCGGCCTACGATAGAAGCTACCTTTTCTTCCGGTATCCCGTTTTGCAAAGAGAGGACGACGCTTTGGTCATGCAAAAAGGGCAACAAGTCTCGCAGGACCGAATCGTTGTGCAACTGCTTGGTCAATAGCAGCACGAGGTCGTAGACGCCTGACATGTTGTCCGGGGTGACGGCTTTTACTTTTGCCTGGAAGTCCGTCGTACCGACAATTTTGGCGCCTGACTGATTCAGAGCATCCACATGCGCCTGGTAAACGTCAATCAACTCCACATCTTGTCCTCCGGCAGCAATATAAGCTCCGGCAACTGTTCCCAAAGAACCTGCTCCTAGTATGGCAATGCGCATTTGAATAGCCTCCCTTTATTTATTAGCTAAGTAATTATATGCGATTGTTGGAGAAGCCAATGACAGCTCGGTATCATGTAGCCCATCGTCGCAGAGGTATTCATTCGATTAACCTGGGCTGCTAATCCCTATTTTAAGGCGAGTTTATTATTTAATATAATACATAATAAACTATGAATTTATTTACGATAATAAATATAGGGGTGGCATTAATCGATGGAGTTGCTTCAATTAAAATACTTTCAAACGGTCGCCTATACCGAGCATATTTCCAAGGCCGCCGAGCAGCTGAGGATTGCTCAGCCTTCTTTGAGCCTGACGATCAAAAGACTGGAAGACGAATTAGGCACAAGCTTGTTTCACCGCAAAGGAAGACACATCGAGCTAAGCCCATCCGGACGTATTCTTCTAAAGCACGTGAACAAAATTTTTACCGCCATTGAAGCTGCAAAAATGGAGATTCAATCACAGACTGAACAAGCTGCGCGGACGATCAAAATATCGATCTCGAACCCCCGATTTCTTTCAGGACTGATCAGCGAGTACATTGCTTGCCATCCAGGGGCGAAAATCCAGCAAGGAATCGGATCGAGAAGCGTGATACAGACAAGTTTGAAGAAAGGAGAACTTGATTTAGGGATCGCGGGGCCGCCGATTGCCGATGAAGAGATTGAGAGCTGCGTGCTGGTGGATGAAGATATCGTGCTGGCGCTGCCCTCCGGCCACAAGCTGGCAGGCGAGACAGCGGTAGCGTTAAGCCAAGCGGCCAATGACCCGTTTATTGCCTTGGCTAACAATGAAGAATATCGCAGCTTTACCATGGCGCTTTGCGAACGGGCAGGATTCGTTCCTGCCATCAATTTTGAACTGGATTCGGGACTGTTGGCGGAGATTGTCAAGCTGGACCAAGGGGTAGCGCTGCTCCCGGTTTCCGTGTGCAGAAAATTGAATTTAACTTACGTCAAGATCGCCGATATGGATTCCACCTATACGATCGGGTTGTCCTGGCTGAAAGATCGCCACTTGCCACCGGCAGTAATCGAGCTGCGAGACTTTATCATTTCCTACTTTCAACAACGATACGAAGCATACAAGGTGTACTGACCGTTTCCGCTCGATCCGGTGTCTTAGAAGAAAAAAAGAGTAGGAGAGGAATACTTCTTGGCACATGATTCACCGAAATACCGCATGAAAAAGAGCCATATTGTCCTGCTGCTAGGGTTGTTAGTGGTTGTCTTGTCCGTGTCGCGCATTTTGTGGATGGATTTGTTTCGGTATCACCAAGTGTCGATTCAGAACGGACAATTGGATTTGCGCGACTGGAACGCAGAAGATGGCGACATTGTGCTGCTTGATGGGGAATGGGAGTTTTTCCCCTCGCAATGGTTGATGGGGAGTCGATCCGACCAAGTAGCAGGCGAGAAGAAGCCGGCACTTATCTACGTTCCAGGGGGCTGGAATGAAGCGTTGAATGGCGAAAAGCCAACTCCATACGGCTTTGCTTCTTATCGCTTGCGTCTTCATGTCAATCCGGAAAAAGAAAGGCGTTACAGCATTCGTGTACCAAGCGTGCGTACGGCATCGGAACTATATGTGAATGGCCGATTGCTTGCCAAATCGGGACGGACAGCGGAATCGAAGGAAAGCTATGTTGCCGAGAATTTGCCTTATTCCACAACCTTTACGGCAGATGAAAACGGCGTAATTGAACTGGTCATTCAGGCCGCCAATTATGTAGATGGGCGAAGCAGCGGCATTGTTCGATCCATCAAGTTTGGCTCAGAAGAAACCATTGCTAAGGAAATGAAAGCATCTGTTTTTACGCAGCTTTTGGCAGCGCTGATCTTTTTGATGCATGCCGTTTATGCGCTGATTTTATATGTACTAGGAAACAAGGAAAGAAGGCTGCTTTATTTTGCGTTGCTGGCATTAACGACGGCTTTTAGCACGGTGTTAAGCAATGATGAAAAGTTGTTCCATCAATTCTTCTACATGGGCATCGATTGGGATTTCCGTCTGGCTAATTTCTCTTTCATGCTCGGAGCTTACGCTTTGCTTGCGTGTACGAGCCATCGCGAGCTGCCTTATTGGAGCAGAATATATCCGGTTTACAAAATAGTCAGCCTGGGGATTGCGGGTATTACGCTGGGTTTAAACCCCGATCAAATAACGATGCTATTCCCGGTCTATCTCCTGTTGAGTGCGATTGCCGCAGCAGTTGCGATGATCTCCATTTTGAAAAGACTGATCAAGGATGTCATGGGCAATCTGCTGCTGCTTTGTGCTTTGCTCGCGCTGATTCACCATCTGATCTGGATGCTGGTCTGGCGGGAAAGCGGCTTGAGCCTGGTCTACTATCCGTTTGATCTGATCATTTCCATCGGGTGTATTGCTTCGGTATGGTTTAAAGGTTACTTCATCATGCATGCCCAAACAAAAGAGCTTGCTGCAACCTTGCAAAGAATGAATGACCACAAAGATCAATTTTTGGCGAATACTTCGCATGAATTTAAAAATCCGCTGCATAGCATGTTGAACATGTCGCAATCTGTTTTAAGCAGGGAACGGCATTCGTTGCAGGAAAGAAGTGTCAAGGAGCTAGAGACGGTTTTATCGGTAGGACGTCGGCTGACATTGATTTTGAACGACTTGATTGACGTGATGAGTTTGCGGGAAGGCAATCCGCGTCTGCAAAAAACCGTCATTTATATTCAGCCGATTGTGACAGGTGTGATTGATATGCTGCAAATTAACGCAGAAGTGAAATCTGTGAAAATGATCAATGAAATTCCGGAACAGTTCCCTCCCGTCCACGCGGATGAAAACCGGGTGATTCAAATCGTGTTCAATTTGCTGCATAATGCGGTGAAGTACACGAACGAAGGGATGATTTCGATTCAGGCTTTTTCCAAGGAGGGAAGGGCTTATATCGTTATAAAAGATACAGGGATCGGCATGGATGAAGACATGCTCAAGCGCCTGTTCCATCCGTATGAGCAAGCCAGCACGAGCGAGACCATGATTGAAGGCGGTTTCGGGTTAGGGTTAAGTATAAGCAAGCAGCTGGTTGAACTTCATGAAGGGACGCTAGAAGTGTCCTCTGTGTTGGGAGAAGGTTCAACCTTTACCTTTTCGTTAGAGCTGGCCAATGTGCAAGAGCAGGAAGAGGTCTTTGTCCCGGCCATGTCGATTCAGGAAAAAGCGGAAAGCTTGTCGACTACGAAACGAACAGCAGTAGTCAAAGCGAAAAGCGGCCGCCCCTGCCTGTTAATCGTGGACGATGATCCGATCAACCTGCAAGTGCTCGAAGCGATCCTCCCTCCAGAACAATACGATCTAACAATGGCGACGAGCGGAAAAGAAGCGTTGGCTTTATTGGATACCAAGGAATGGGACTTGGTCATTTCCGATATTATGATGCCGCAGATGTCCGGTTATGAGCTGACGCAGATCATTCGCCAGCGGTTTACGCTCACTGAACTGCCTGTTTTGTTGCTTACGGCAAGAAGCCAGCCGGAAGATATTCAGAGCGGTTTTTTGGCGGGAGCAAACGATTATGTGACGAAGCCAGTAGATGGAATGGAGATCAAATCGCGGATTGAGGCATTAACTACGATCAAGCAATCTGTTCGGGAACAACTGCGCTTAGAAGCTGCCTGGCTGCAAGCGCAAATCCAGCCGCATTTTATATTCAATGCGTTAAGCGCTGCGACAGCTTTGAGTGACATAAATCTGGATAAGATGCGTGAATTGCTTTATGAGTTCAGCAATTTTTTGCGGTATAAATTTAAATTTGAAGACATGGGTGGACTTGTGCCGATCGAAACAGAGCTGAGTCTGATCCGTTCGTATCTGTATATTGAAAAGGTGCGGTTTGAAGAAAGGCTGGAGGTTGTTTGGGAGATAGATGACTGTGAGGAAGTAAAAATCCCCTATCTGACGATTCAGCCTCTCGTTGAAAATGCGATAATACATGGCGTGATGAAGCGCAATTCTGGGGGGAAAATCCTCATTCGGATTGCTGTCCACGAAACGCAAGTGGAGATAACCGTTGAAGACGATGGGATTGGAATGGACGAAGCCCACTTGCGACAACTGCTGGAAAGAAAGGCTAACAGCAAGTCAGGCGTTGGACTGATCAATACGGACCAGCGATTGAAGCGGCACTTCGGGACGGGACTTCATATCAAAAGCGCGCCAGGTATAGGCACGAAGATAACTTTTTATATACCAAGCACAGGATAAGTGGTTATTGGCTTCACCGAGCCGACAAGCGGGAATCGCGCTGAAAATGAACAAGCCATCCTGATAGGGGATGGCTTTCATGCTGTAGTGGCATGTGTCTATTACTCAAAAAACCGCACCAATTCAATCTCGCGCTCCACATGCGTCGTGAGAATATCCAGCTTCGGTACAGGCACGTCGGCTTTTCCGGTCAACAGCAGCTTCAGCGCCAAGTACGGGAAGTTCACCCCGGAGCGGCAAGATGCATACATTCCGCCGGAAGCACGCGGATTGATTTCCAGGAGCTTCGGTACGTTGTCCTTGTATTTGATTTGCACATTATACAGGTAGGAAAGCTGGAGCCGCTGCTGTACTGCTTCGGCTATGCTCAGCAACTCTTCGTTATGTTCCAGCTTGCGAATACGGCCCTCGACTTTTTTGCGCGGCACCGCTGCCAGCAATTGTCCTCCGTAGGCGAGGCAGTCGATGCTGTATTCATACTGGTCCAAATACTCCATAACCATGATGTCGTCAAAAGTCTCGCGCGTGGACAGCACGCGGAGCGCTTCTTCTGGCGTGATCTGATAGTGGGCTGATCGAAACAGGCGATCAAACGGATCGAGCTGATCTTCCACTACATAAAATCCCGCCCCGCCTTCGCCACGGGCAGGCTTGAAGCACACCTTGTCGCCATTTTGCTTGAGCTGTTCATAGGCAGACTGGAACTGCTCGGCTGTGTTCACAATTTGATACGCGGGAAGCGGTACTTCCGGCACGTCCTGGAACAGTTGAAACAACTTGCCTTTATCCGAGATGTCCTCCAACAACTGGTGTTCCTGAGCGATCATAACCTGTGTGCCCAGCCGTTCAAATTCCTCGATATGCTGGGAGATTTCCACGAGGCGATAGTTGGGGAGAAATACGTCAATCTTGTGCTTTTGACAAAACGACAGGCAATAGTCGATGTATTGCGGTACATCGAGTGTCGGCTCCAGTTCAGCATAGTCTGCGATTTGCAGCATCACGCTATGGCGTTTCGGGTGAGTCACAAAAATCTCGAAGGCGATATTGTCAGGGTTATTGCGAATCATTTCAACGATTGGATACGCCGTAGCAAAAGTCCGATTGAACCAGAGCCGTTTTTTCATTTAAGCCAAAACTCCTTTTTGTTTTGCTTCTTCCAGCCAAAGCGGGAACTCGTTCAGCAGCAGGTCGTAGAGAGCTGCGTTTGAAATCGTGTCGATGTTATCGATTTGAAAAAAGTTGGCGTTATCGACAAAGCGTCCTTCGATTGTATCGAGCTTTTTCAACACGCCGAAGTCTGCATTGCCGATCCCTACGAATTGCCAAAACAGCGGCTTTGTGGCTGACTCGATGATCAGCTTTTGAACGGAATCGCCAGCTTCATTTGCTCCTTTTTTCACGCCGCCATCGTTGATGAACGTGATGTAGGTGGGCAGACTGCTCGGCTCTTCTTGCGTATATTTGGCGATAATATCGCGCATGACTAACGGCTCGTCGTTCCGGCCGAACTTTTCAACAGCGGCGTTTTCGAGGATGGCACGGTTTACGTAGTTTTCAAAGTCTTGCTCAGTTACGGATGGAAGTCGGGAGAAGCGATGATCATAGACCCATACATCGAGTGTCTGGTCATCGTCAAACTGGCTGGCTACTGCCAAAATGCGTTCTACTACCTTTTGCACCGTCCCGTTTTTATAGTACGGACGCATCGATCCGGTTATATCGAGGACCAGGGCAACCCGTGCCTTCACCTGTTGCAGCTTTTTCTTTTCCAGGACCACCTGTACGTCTTTAACAAACGATATCATCATCTAGCCTCCTTTTTTCGAAAAGAAAAGCGAGTGTCTGTTGACCTCGCTTTCTGCCTTTCCTATCATGCTGTTTCCGCAACTTTGTCTTTTGAAGCATCTTGATCTCCGTGTTTGCGCTTTTTCGCCCTATGCACGATGAATGTAGCGAGGAAGGTGAGAACGAGAACACCGAAGAAGATGTAAGACTCGATGTGGAAGCCAGCTGCGCCCAGGAACATTTTCACAGAGATGAGCGCAATCAGTACGAACGCTGTCGTCTCAAATTCAGGAATACGTGCGATCAGCTTCAGGAAGATTTGAGCGACACCCCGCATCATCAGGACGCCGAGAATCCCACCGAGGAACAGTACCCAAACCTGGTTGCTGACACCAAAGGCAGCCAAAACAGAGTCGATGGAGAAGGCGATATCCATCATCTCAACAGCAAGTACCGTTTTCCAGAAACCTTTTCCTTTGTTCTCGATTTCTGGTTCGTCGTCGTTGCCACTTTTGAATACGCGGTAGAGCAGCCAGACGATCAGCAATCCACCGAGGATTTGTACCGCCAGGATTGGAATGAAGTACAAGCATGCCGCCATTCCCAGATAGAGCAATACATTGATTGCTTTTTGTGCTTTCTCGTTTTCACCAACGAAGTAATCGGCCGCGATTTTGAGCAAGTAGAGGGCACCCATTACTTTGATCGCCGTCATTTTGACTAAGAAGACCCCTAAGCCGATCGCCAGGAAACGGAATAAATAGGCGCCGAGCAAGCCGTAAAACAAGGCGCGTTTCTTTTGTTTTTCTGGCAAATGATTGACCATGACTGCCAGTACAAGTGCATTGTCTGCTGACAGCAAACCTTCCAGAATGACCAACGAGAGAATAATGGTCCAGTTGGCAGGGTTCGTTAATACTCCTTGCAAGACTTCCCACGAGAAAAAGCTTGAATAGGTTTCAATCAGCCCATTCAAAAATTCCATTTTGTCTTCCTCCTACGCTATTTGCTGCCTGCGGCCCAACGCATGTTCCAACCATAGTGGCGATCCATTTGTTCGTGTCCATTGAAGTATTCGACCAGGCGCTTGATTTGGAACGTATCGTCTTTTCTCTCAATCATGGCAATGGCGCACATGATCTTGCGCGGGTCATGAACATCCATGCGGACGACGATTTCCGGGTTGTCCGCTTGTTTGATCGTGACAACACCGTCTGTTTCCGCCCATTTTGCCACACCATCGTAAATGTAGGCAAAGATCAGAACCCGACTAAACTCGCGTACTTGGTTGCCGTTAATGCGGAGGTTCTCCCCATCTGTTCTGGCTCCCGTGCGGTCGTCACCATCCAGCTCGATGAACGGGAAGTCCGTATATTGGCCAAACTTCCTGCCAAGCGCTTGAATGCACCCTTTGTATCCGTCTGACAACTCATACAAGCAACCGAGGTCGAGATCGATGCCAGAAGATTTGTCAAAACCTAAAAACCCGATAGATTTTTTGACTTTTCTGTTCCAGTTCAGGTTTACGCTGATTTGCCCAAGTGCTCCGCTCGATTTGCGCAGGCTGATCGTTTCGCCTTTTTTGGTCAGCTCTACTTTGGACAGATTGATAGGCGGTTCCGGCGGTTGCTCAACCTTTGGCGGCGCTGGAGGAGGTGGTGGTGGAGAAGATGGTTGTTCCTGTGCCACTTCCACGCCAAAGTTTCCGCACAAGGCAGCCAGCCCGCCGTTAAAGCCGCTCCCGATCGCATTGAACTTCCATTCACCCTTGTAGCGATACAATTCACCAGTCACAATCGAATTTTCCGTAGTGAAATCAACCAATGGGAACCGGATCATTTCAACAAAGGTCACGGGGTGCATGATCCGCAAATAAAGATCGGAAACCTGACGGAACGTTTGTCCGCGTGTAATGGCATCGTAAATCGTAATGGTAAAAGCGATCTTTTCCACGTCGGATGTTATTGCCGCAAGGTCCAGCTCGAATTGCTGATTATCTCCAGAGCCGTCGCGCAAGGAAACCGCTCCGTTTACTGATCTGGGGTTTCCGTAGAAAATGAAATCTTCCTCACGATTCACTTTCCCGGACGCGCCCAATTGAAAAGCCGATGCATCCAGCTCAATTCCGTTGCCAGCGCGCCAGCCAAGGCCGACAATTACTTTGCTCAATCCCGGAAACTGCTTAGTAATATCGACTTTTTGCCCCTTCACAATCGTCATCGTCATCACTATCACCTTTATCTTCGAAAACTTGGCTTCGCCAAAAGCATGGCGTCGCCGCATTGTGTCCAGCTTAAAAAAAGCAAGAAAGGATGCTAGTCCCTACTATCAAACTAGCATCCTCAGGTTGACGAATTACCCTGCTTGTAATCCGAAGTTATTGCAAAGCGCTTTAAGTCCGCCGGAGAAACCGCTGCCTACAGCAGCAAATTTCCATTCGCCCTGGTGGCGATACAGTTCGCACACGACGATAGCCGTTTCTACGGAGAAATCCTCGCCCAGATCGTAGCGGAGAACTTCGCGGTTTGTCGTTTCATCAACGACGCGAACGAAGGCGTTGGAGACTTGTCCAAAGTTTTGTCTTCTCGCTTCGGCATCGTGAATCGTGATAGTAATGGCGATTTTTTCGATCTCCGCTGGTACTTTGGTCAGATCGATTTTGATTTGCTCGTCGTCTCCATCGCCCTCACCTGTCAGGTTGTCGCCTGTGTGCGTAACGGAGCCGTTGCCGCCTTGCATGTTGTTGTAGAAAACGAAGTCTTGAATGCCAGTCGCTTTGCCGCCTGCACGGAGCAAAAACGCCGCAGCGTCAAGGTCGAAATCAGAGCCACCATTGTATTTGTTCGTGTCCCAACCAAGTCCAACGACTAATTTGGTCAGGTTAGGATTACCTTTCGTCAGATCAATTTTTTGACCTTTGGATAAGCTGATTACTGACATGGGGAGTTCATCCTTTCCACAAATCGTAATGGGTTATTAACCGATGTTTACACCGTAATCGCGAGCCAGTCCTGCGAGACCGTCTTTGTAGCCTGCACCAACTGCGCTGAATTTCCATTCGCTTCCATGACGATACAGTTCGCCAACAACTACAGCAGTTTCAACGGAGAAATCTTCGCCGAGGTCGTAGCGGATCAGTTCCTCGCCGCTGCTTGCGCTCAGTACACGCGCATACGCATTGGATACTTGACCGAAGTTTTGGTTGCGGGTAGCCGCGTCGTAGATTGTGATGGTGAAAGCAACCTTTTGTACACTTGCGGATACTTTGGACAGGTCGATTTCGATTACTTCGTCATCGCCGTCTCCAGCGCCAGTGCGGTTGTCTCCGGAGTGAACCACGGAGCCGTCAGGGCTTTGCGGGTTGTTGAAGAATACGAAATGTTTGTCGTCTTCCACTTTTCCGAGTTCATTCAGCAGGAATACGGATACATCGAGGTCAAATTCGCCGCCGCCATCGTACTTGTTGGTGTCCCAACCAAGACCGACTTTGATTTGGGTCAAGCCAGGGTTTGTTTTGGTCAAATCTACTTTTTGTCCTTTTTGCAATGAAACGGCCATGTGTGATTCCTCCTAATAATTGGGGTTTTATTGTGATGGGAAGTACAACCGGCAAAGAGCTATGTGTATCGTCCGACAAGATGGGAAATCGAAGTATCTGCTGTTCCTTCACCAATAGCAGCAAATTTCCATTCACCAGAGTGGCGATACAATTCACCCACGATTAGCGACGTTTTCCCTGCGTAGTTATCTGTCAGGTTGAATTTGCACAGTTCCTGGGTGGTAGATGGATTCATGATGCGGATATACGCGTTGCCGATCATCCCGAAATCTTGGCGACGGCTGACGCAATCGTAAATATTTACAACGAAAATGAGTTTGTGTACATCGGCAGGGACGCGGGAAAGCTCGACAGAAATTTGTTCATCGTCTCCATCGCCATCACCCGTCAAATTGTCTCCGGAGTGAACGACGCTGCCACAACCACTTCTCTTATTTCCGAAATAGACGAGATTTGTTTCTTTTGTAAATTTTCCGTTTTCGTTCAGCATGATGACAGAAGCATCGCAATCGATGTTGGCTTGTCCACCACCAAACAGTCCGCCAAGCAGTCCTCCCGATTTTTTCACCGGGTCCCAACCAAGTCCAACCAGCACTTTGCTCAAGCCAGCATTTCCTTTGGTCAGGTCAATTTTTTGCCCTTTTTGCAAACTGATAACTGACATGTACACCCTCCACTCTGTCCGGGTTTTCACCCATTCTTTTGCAGATTACAATTCGATTATTTCATTGCATGACGATAAAATCTACATAAATTTGCAAAAAACTTCAATTTATGCCTGATTTGTAACTTTTTCGGTCGATTTCCCGCGTTTCTTGTCTAGCGTGCTCGCAGCTCCTGGCGCAAGGAGGCGAGAACCGTCTGCAAAATCTCCTCGGAAGCGCTCATTCCTGATGCTTGCGTAAAATGAAAGCTGGCTACGGCGTCATTGTGGCCGCGAAGCTGATAGATTTCCCCGTGCGGAGGAACGACAGCGAGGTGTGCTGCTTCCAAAAGCGGCATGTCCAGCAGGGAATCGCCAGCAGCAATCATCCGATCGTCTTGCTCCAATGCGCACACGTACAGGGAAGCATCGCGCTTGTTTACGGCTTGCGGTACGAGGTAGAGCTTTCGGCCCTGAATGGACATGCTCCAGTTTTGCTCAGTGACCCACTGTTCGAAGTCGCGCAGTTCGTCGACAGGCATTTTTTCGCGATCGATGATGCTGTAGAAAAACAAATCTTCAGCCATTCGCTCGCGGATGACCCACTGCTCGTGGCTGATCCGGGCGAAGCCTGCCAGCATGTCGTGGATTGCTGCGCATTCGTTGATCATTTTACTGCGCACCTGACGGCTCCATTGCTCGTCGATTTGTCCGTCACGAAGCACATGGCCGCCGTTGCTCGTAATGGCATAGCGCGGTACAAGCTCGTTTTGGAAAATGGCAATGCGTTTATACTGCTCAATCGTTCTTGTAGTCACTGGTACAAACAAACACTGCAGGTGCACCTCATGAAGCAAGTGAATCGCCAGGTCAGACATGTGCGAGATAGGCGCGCCGTCCAGCACCTCGACCACCTGAAACGGTTGTGTATGGTCTGCAAGGAAGCGCGTTCCGTACAGGAGCGTCTGATCCAGATCGCTGGCAAAAATCATTGGTTTTCCCCTCTCATCGGTCGGATAATGCCGCAGCAGGAATAGCTCATATCCGAACGTTCCTCCACCAATACACCCCTGTCTTTGGCGAGCATGATGATATGGGCAAGATTCGGGTTGTCGACTGAATCGACGAGGATTTTCCACGGCACTCTGCGCAAGAGTACGCGAGTCGTTTCACCAACCCCCGGTTTGATCAAATTGACATCATCTATTTCCAGCTCCTGCTGAATCCGCGAAATATCGTGCATTCCTTTCCAGGTTGGCACGTAGTCGTCTTCATGGCGGATCAATTCGGCTGCTTGTTCCTTGGCTTCGGCGGCAATATCGGCAAAATGGGCCGAGATCGTATCGACGAACAAGTTCGAGACATCTTCTGCGATCCATTCCCGATAAAATTTGGCTCCATGAAATTCGCCAGTTGCAAGGAGATCATCGCGGTGGACGGTACGGCTGATCAAGCCGGACACAGTCGAGTTCAGGCAAGCGCTGGGGATCAAAAAGTCTTCGCGGGTGCCAAATGTTTGGACGCAATGCCCCGGGTCAGCGAGTACAGCCAGATCGGCATCAAGCCGCAGCAGGTACTTTTGATTGAAACGGGATATCGCCTCGTGCAACACGGACGTAATCGCCCCTTTTCCCGTCCAGCCATCCACGAACTGAATCTTTTTGCCCGGATGCTGTTCCAGAATGTAGTGCAGCGCGTTTTCGTCAATGCCTTTGCCGCGAATGATCGAAATGCTGTAGTGAGGCGCATCGAGCTGGTGAATTTGGCGCAAATAGCGGCGGATCAAAACACCAATGGGCGTCCCGGCCCGCGCCAGCGAGGCCAGCACAAGCTCCCTGCCTTTTCGCGCCAGAATCAATTCAGCTACGACTGCTGACGCCAGCGCCACTTTGCGTGCCGTCGTCTGCAAGGCGTGATGAAACAAGGAGATGTACTCGGCAGAAGGCTGATACTCAACAGGAAGCATTTCCGAATAGTGGGTGCCTGCCTGAATCAGTTCTTCGCGGTCTTCCGTGTTGGTTTCTTCCATCAATTCGCTGATATCTTTCAACAGGAAGGTAACATCTTCTGCTGGATAGCTCCCCATTTGGGGCGGCTTCATAAGTTCTACAGCGTATACTGATCCTCGATCCATGCGGTTTCCCCCTCTCTTGGCTGTTAGCAAAACATGACGACATACTTGTGCGGAATCGGCAGTTGAGCCAAAGCTGCGTACAAACTGTTCAGCCGTTCATCGCTCGTCCCGCGTTCAAGGAACAGGAACAACTCGCTATACCGCTGCTCCGGGATGTTGTAAATAAAGTTGGGAATGGCAGGATCATCGGGACTCTCGTAGGAAAATGCATTTTGCACGGCGTAAGCTTCTTTTGCTGCCGGATGGATGGGGCTTCGCGTCGTCGATTGATACAAGACGTCGTCGCCCATAAAAGCGGCGATCATCATCGGAACGTACATAAATTCGCCCGTTCCCATACATAAGGCCCTGCCTGTGCGGTATTGCTGCAAAGCTTGTCCCAACTCGCGAAGTGTGCCGTGCAATTTACGCTGCTTCTCGGCTGTTATTCCGAAGCGGCCCGTTTCCAGCAAGTATGGTTGCGTGTTGATGAACCCTGATGGAGTGATGGAAGAAAAGGACAGCTTGGTCAGCGCAGCCGTTTCCAGCGGGATAACAACCGGGGCTGTGCCTGCGTGGGCAGAGGCAACGATTGTTTGCTGTGTCGGTTGCTCGCCTATTGCTCCGTTTACTTCAATCTCCCCTTTGAGCAGAGAAATGGCCGTGATTTTGATGTCCAATTCGGCTTCAAGCTCCTGGAATTTGCGATGATCCTCTTGGGAACGCCAATCCAGCAAGGAAGCGACGATGTATTGCTTTCGCGGGAAGTGACGCTGAATCTCGCGAATGATGTTCAACGCTGTCTTGCCAGTCGTAATCTCATCATCTACTAATACGATTGGGCACTCAGAACGTAGCAAGTTTTTATTTACCGGATAAAAGTGATGAGCTACTGCGTGGGAATGCTCTTCTTCAAAGTCAATCGTGGACGGAAGCTCATTGATGCGCTCCCTGGTCGTATGAATGTATTCGGTCTTGCTGCCAAACGCACTGAACATGCTGTGTCCAAGTGCCGTAGCCGTCTCCGCAAAGCCGATGAACAACAACGGTTCGGGCAATTCAAAAGGATGCAGCAGCAGCTGGTGAAGAATCTCATCGCTTTTTTCCTGGTGGACGATCCCTTGCACAATCGCGGGCAGCTCTGCGACTTCGAGGGAGTACCGTTCTTCGAGGAGCCGGGCGGCCAATGCCATTCCGCTCAGCACAGATGTGGCGGGACGAACGGGCAAATGCTTGCCGAGAACTTTGCTGACAAACAGAAAGCTTCGTTTTTTGTTAATGCGGGCAGCCATCTGAAACAGTGCTTCCGGCGGGAGTTGATACGGATTTTGCTGAACGCGGATGGTGATGTCCAGATTACCGAGAATATTGAAGTTGAATATTTGATGTTCGGGCGAGGAGGTTGATAAAGTTGTTATGTTCATGGAACACCCCGTACACTTTTGATTTGATCATGATTTTTTTCGCCCAGCTCGTATGCGGCTTGATTTCGTTCATCTTGTTGGCATATTGGCTCTTGGTCACGCCGTTTGTCTGGCTTTGCAGGATGGTACAGGCATCCTCGTATTCTTCTCGTGTAATCACTGCAAGGGAGTGGACAATTTTGATGTGGCTCGGGTGAATAATGGTTTTGCCAGTCAGGCCGTTTTCCTTGTCCAGCAACACTTCCTTGATCAGCCCGTCCTGCCAGTGATTCAACAGTTGTTGGCGAAGCCTTCTCCCGGATGAACCGCCGAGTTTTTGTTCAAAAGGAGACTGGCGAAGTTGCGGTTTCAGCAATCTTTCTCCGGTTCCAAAATACTCCCAGACCGGACCTGATACGACGTGCTCGCTGCCCTGGCGGGTAAACATGTTGACGATGTCGCCGATGCAGTCGCGAATCGTGGAAATATCGTAAATCGACACGTCCGGCCCCCGGCGTAATCCGAACAGGCTGGAAAAGTCGGTTGCTCCCATACGCACGTTCAGAACGAGGTGCCGGTATTTGTCTATCGTATTTTTGATAGAGAGCAGCTCGGCTGTCCGGGTCTCTTTGTAAATAACGTCGGCAGATTCCAGAATGGGCATGCCGTACACGGGAAAGGAAACATGCCGATTGCAGGATTCCAGCGCCTCCAGATACTCTTCTGCGTTGCGGCTGGTAAACTTAGGGAACACAAACCCTGTCAGGCAAATCAAGTCTTCTTGCAGCTCATCGACAATCCGGTTCATTTGGGCGACATCCCGTACCCGCACGAACATGATCGGAATATCGTCCTGGTGGATCAAGCCGTGCCGCATTTGGCTGGAAATATCGCGCACTTGCCGAATCAGCGATTGCTCCGCCTCAGGCACCTCATGATCACCGATGGCGTCTTCCAGGCAAATCACCATCGAAATCAAGCCTTCGTGTTTTTTGGTCATGACGTCCTGGGAGATGGTAGCCCGCATGGCTGGCATATAGAGCGTTGCTCCCAGTGCGTGGGCCAGCACTTCCTTTTCGGTACTTCGATTGATCGGAAGAGGGTGTATACTGAACAGTTCTGCTCTTTCATCTTCTAGCAAGTAATCAAAATGCCGCATAAAAAGAAACGACTCCCCTCTTCATCCCAATTCGCCATACGATAAAAAAAACAAGACTGCCTCTGGTATAAGGCAATCCCGCTTGTTGGTTACAGCTGGAAATCGCCTGGATTCAAATTAACGGTCTGGCAAATTTCCCGAACTACCATTTTTTCTTTCTCATCAAAATCGCCGTCTGCTGCACCAATGGCACAACACACACTGATGAGAACTCGTGCTGCTTCCGAATTATTTTTGATTTTTCCGATTGCTTTGAGCGCTTCCATCTTGCCTACGCCATGATCAAATTCAAATCCGCTGACAAAATGGTTGAACCGGGCGATAACATCGTTCATATTAAAAACTTTCAATTCTTCGCTTCGGTTGATATAAGCGGCCATCTTTTGTTTTTCTGTGGAGTCTATTTGTCCATCGGCTGCGGCAACCAATGCGCATCCCGCGACGACTGCATCCATAAAGTCACGATTCTGAAACTTTTTAACCTGGTCCCGCAAGGTCGATTGCGTGCTTTTAAGCCAGTTCGAAAATGTGCCAGAAATTGACATTTTATTACCTCCATCAACAAACTTCTGAAACTATGACGCCTATGCTACAATCTTACAACATTTGATATAATTTGGCAAAATCATAACGGATTTGTAAGAATTCCAGTATTCTCTTAAATTATTTATTGTTGGTGAAAGTCTATTTTTGCATGATTTTCGCTTGATACCGTTCGACAAAAACAGATAAATTTCCACAAACAACCAGCATATATGTAAAAATTGATCCTTTTATACAATTGTGTGATCAAGTTCCGACTGACATAGGCTACTTGTTGCAGGCCATCGAATGTAACAATGTATGTTTGACCAGACGGGTAGATGGCATGAATATCGTGGGGGGCGAAGCAATTGTACACATCCCCGAACGCTTTTTTGCGATGCGATCATATAATATCCCGCTATAAGGCAAAATAACGGAAGAACCCTGCCGATAACCCCGCAACACTCATCGAGCAGTGGCTTTGGTTTTTGTGCCTTTATAAGGTTTTATGACCGTTTTTCAGTATGTCTCTATTAAAAGTGCATCATTACTAAAATTTAAGGCACCTTTAATAGCATATAACTATCAATATATAGCAAATATTTTATTCTAAAGATAAAAGTGTTACACTATATACAGGTTGTAATTATTCCAGAAAAGGTGTGTACTAGGTAGCACCCTGACTTGCAACGGGGCCAGATCAGGAGCCGCCTGCATCTTTTCTCCAAATACCAGCGAGTTAGGACGGTAAAAATGAGTAGCAGACAAATGCAAACAGACGTTATCTTAATTGGTGCCGGCATCATGAGTGCGACCCTGGGGTCACTGCTGAAGGAATTAGTACCAGACTGGAAAATTACAGTGTTTGAAAAGCTCTCAAAAGCAGGAGAGGAAAGCTCCAACGAGTGGAACAATGCAGGAACTGGGCATGCTGCACTCTGTGAGCTGAACTACACCAGCGAAAAGAAAGACGGATCGGTCGACATCAGCAAAGCAATCAAGATCAATGAGCAGTTCCAAGTTTCCATGCAGTTCTGGTCTTATCTGGTGAACAACAAGCTGATCAGCAATCCGCAAGATTTCATTATGCCATTGCCCCATATGAGTTTGGTGCAAGGGGAGAGAAATGTATCGTTTTTGAAGAAACGTTTCGAAGCGATGGCAAACAATCCTTTGTTCCAAGGCATGGAGTTCTCCGATTCTCCAGAAAAACTGAAGGAATGGATTCCGCTTGTGATGGAAGGCCGCAACTCCGACGAGCCAATTGCTGCCACAAAGATCGACTCTGGAACGGATGTCAACTTTGGGGCCTTGACGCGTATGCTGTTTGATCACTTGAAGAGCAAAGACGTTGAAGTGAACTACGAGCACAGCGTTGATGACCTCAAGCGGGCCAGCGACGGTTCTTGGGAGCTGAAAGTGAAAAACCTGCATAACGGCAGTGTTCAACGCCATAAAGCGAAGTTCGTCTTTATCGGCGGTGGGGGCGGAAGCCTGCACTTGCTGCAAAAATCCGGTATCCCGGAAGGAAGACGCATTGGCGGCTTCCCGGTAAGTGGTATTTTTATGGTCTGTAAAAACCCGGATATTGTGGCGCAACATCATGCAAAAGTATACGGTAAAGCCAAGGTCGGCGCTCCGCCGATGTCCGTACCTCATTTGGACACACGTTATATCGACAATAAAAAATCGTTGCTGTTCGGGCCATTTGCTGGCTTCTCGCCTAAGTTCCTGAAAACCGGCTCCATGTTCGATTTGATCACTTCTGTCAAACCGAACAACGTGATGACGATGCTGGCAGCAGGCGCGAAAGAGATGTCATTGACCAAATACCTGATTCAGCAAGTCATGCTTTCGAAAGAACAACGCATGGAAGAGCTGCGCGAGTTTATTCCGAATGCGAAAAGCGAAGACTGGGATATGGTTGTTGCCGGTCAGCGCGTACAGGTAATCAAAGATACCGAAGCTGGCGGCAAAGGAACGCTCCAGTTCGGTACGGAAGTCATCACGGCTGGCGATGGTTCGATCGCAGCTTTGTTGGGGGCATCTCCGGGTGCTTCTACCGCAGTATCTGTCATGCTGGAAGTCCTCAAAAAATGCTTCCCGCAACATGTAACCGAGTGGGAAGTGAAGTTTAAAGAAATGATTCCTTCTTATGGCATGTCTTTGATGGACAATCCAGAGCTGTTGCATGACATTCATGTAAACACAGCAAAGACGCTGGGGCTTGACAACAAACTGGTTGCTGTCCAGTAGACGGCAGACGGTTCTTTAATCCAATCATAAGCAAGCGGCCTTTCTCCTGCACATTGCGTTGCGGGAAGAGAGGCCGTTTTATTTTGGCTGTTTGCTTGGTCAGCCGCTCGTCTGTTCGTGGATGACAGGCTGGCATGGGACTGCTACGGATAGGCCGCAAGTAGCATTTTCAAAGACTTCCCTGATTTCAAAGGAATATGTTGGAGAATGGTGGAAAAAGAAAGAGAGTCATTTCGGGAGACAATTTTCAGACAAAGTGGTGAACCGCGTGGAACCTGTATATTCGCAAATCGATGCTATCCTTTCTCAGATGCGGTCAGTCGTGCAAGCAATGTGCGAACAAGACCCTGACTTTTACGCGAAACATCCGATGCAACTGCTTGCCGAAGCAGACGAGCAAGCAATCAAAAGCGTGACGGAAACATGGACGCTGCCTGAGGAGTACGTGTACTTTTTGCAGCACTATGTTCCACAGTCTGTGTCCTGGAGCACGGATGATTATATCAACCTGGATATATACGGGGCAAAGGATTTGCCGGATGGCCAGCTCGGGTACAACTACAATCCGGTGACAGATGAAGTGATAGAGGACTGGCCGAAAAGCTTTTTGGTGATTGCTAACGACGAGGGCGATCCATACTGCATCGATCTGTCCAGAGGCGACACCGTGATTTATACCGCAGAACACGGCAGGGGAGTCTGGGATTTTGCTGTCGCGTACGACAATCTGGCGGAGTTGCTGCGCAGCGCTCTGCGACCGCGGAGCATCACGGAAACAGACGTAGAAGAGATGGAAGACTTTATATACAACAAAGTTATGATCACAGGTGCGGGTGCTGACAAGCTCAAGACGCTGCTGTTCATCAAAAAATGGTTCAAATGCGATTACGGGCAAGCAAAAGCTCATCTGGAAGCGGCTCCTCTGCTCGTGTTCAAAGGACTGGAGTCAGTCGCTGCCAAGGTCGCAAACGAGCTGGCCAGCATAGGTGCGGAGTACGAGGTAAGCGAAATCAGTTTTACGGAATTTGTGCAAAGATAGGCTGGTGGGAGCATAGGGCTTTCTTTTTATTTACCCGCATGAGCACTTGATGTATACTCTTTTGGTGATAATGATTATCATTTTCTTTATTGATCGTTATTCATTAATAGAGAGGGGCTTTGATTCAGCTATGTTTAAAAAGGAACGCCTGCTTTCTCTGCTCGGTCTGCTGCTCGTGATGGCGTTTTTGTCAGCTTGCGGCGCAACGACTGCACCTGCCACACCTGATGCTGGAAAAGCGAATGCGGGTACCGAGACAAGCAAAGACGCTGCTCCCGATACAAAACTGGCTACAAAAGTCGTAAAAGACGTGCAGGGACGCGAAGTGGAGGTCCCGGTTCAAGCGCAGAGGGTTGTTTATGTCGGCAGCAATCCGGGTGATTTGCTGGCGATCGGCGTGAAGCCGATTGGCGCCACCTTGAGCGTCATCGCGAGTCAGATTGCCTACCCTGAACAAATAAAAGGAATCGAAGACGTCGGTTATCCATACTCGCAGGAAAAAGTATTGGCGTTAAATCCGGACCTGATCATTTTCGACGACTGGGATGAAAAAGGGCTGGCGGCTCTGGAGAAGATTGCACCGACTGTCGTCACGGGGCTGGACGATGCCACACCGACCAAAGAGCGCGTGATGTTTACGGCAGATGTGCTTGGACGGACGGAGGCGGCAGAAGCTTGGTTCAAAGCGTACGAGGAAAAAGCAAAAGCGACCAAGGAGAAGCTGCAACTGAAAGGCGATGAGACTGCCGTATCGCTGCTGCTTTTGGGCAAAGAGATGTATGTGATGGGGAATCAAGGGCTGAATACGACGGTATACGGCCAGCTCGGTTTCAAGCCGTCACCAGGAACGCAAAAACTTGTAGACAAAAACGAGCGCTTCGTGGATGTCTCGAACGAAGTTCTCCCTGACTATATGGGCACCGATATTTTTCTGCTGACGGATGGTGGCAACGAGACGGTTGCCCTCCAGCAACAGTTGATGGACAGCTCCGTCTGGAAGACGATTCCGGCTGTGCAGCAAGGTCGCGTGTATATTTTGGATAGCAAATTCAACTACGATGACCCGCTGACCTTGGACTTGCTGCTGGACGAAATCGTCTCAGTCATGTCGGCGAAAGCAAACAAAAAATAACGGTCAACCGACCGGGTTATCAGAAGCTGCTCGCCACTTTTGCGGGCAGCTTTTCATTTTTCACCCGCCGCATAATCAAAGCGCAACAGGCAGCGGATCATCCGCGATGGAAATGATAAGACAAAAAGGAGTTCCCATGCAGATGCAGCTCGGGGTGGCCGGGAGTGGTATTTTGCGGGGAGGGTCGCGTGGTCGCTACCCGCGATTGTCTTCGATAAGGCGATGGACTATAGTAATAATATGAAAATGATTATCAATATCATGAATAAAACCGATTTTCTATGAAAAAGCGCAGGAGGTGGCTGAGCATGTTCAGGAATGAACGGAATCAAGGCAAGGAAAGCGGCATGGCTGCTCGTTTGTCGCTTGCGGAAGTCCGGGAGTATATCGCCAGCCGTTTTGCCGAACCTATATCGATTCATGAGCTGGCCCAGTTGACCGGACTTAGCCCCAATTACTTTGGAGATGCGTTCAAAAAAGCGTACGGACAGAGCGTGATGGATTATGTGACGGAGCTGCGCATCGGGCGTGCCAAGCAGCTTCTGCGCGATTCCGATTTGTACATGCACGAAGTGGCGCGAAAAGTCGGCTACACGGACGAGTTTTACTTCAGCAGAAAATTCAAGAAAGCAGTCGGCGTATCGCCTTCCGCATACAGCAAGGAGACGCGAAGGCGGGTAGCGGTCACGTCCACGGCCGGGACGGGAAATCTGCTCGCACTGGGGATTGTTCCGGTTGCGGCTCCGCTTGATCCGAAATGGAGTCCTTTTTACCACTATTACTATCAAGACCGGATTCCAATTCATTTAAGCTCACCGGAGACGGAGTTGGACGAGGAAAGCCTCAGAAAGCTGAGCTTGGCCAAGCCGGATTTGCTCATTTTGCACCATGAATACGACCAGGCGATTCGCAGTCAGCTTGAAACAGCCGGGATTAAGTGCGTCGAAATCAAAGCAACAAAATGGCGGGAGCAGCTTAGGGAAATGGCAGCGATGGTGGACAGACAATCAGATTGTGAGCAATGGCTGCAAGCCTACGAGGAAAGCGCAGGGCAAGCCAGGCAAAGCGTGCGCGAAGCAGTTGGAAATGACGTTTTCGTCACCTTGCGTATCTCCGGGGAGGACATCTATCTTTACAGCAACAGGGGGATTCGCGACATGCTGTACCAGGATTTGGCCCTGGCAACGATCCCGGAGCAGAAACAGCTGTGCAACGAAGTGATTTCGCTCGACCAACTGTCTCACATTAATCCTGACAGACTGCTGGTATTGATCTGCCCGGACGCGCGGACGCGAAAATTTTGGCTTTCCTTGCAGTATCACATGCAATGGAGAAGTCTTGAGGCGGTCAAAAACAGCAAGCTGTACGTCATTCCGTCCAACCCGTGGTTTGAGTATTCCGCCCTGGCGATTATTCGGATGATGGAAGAAGCGACGCTGATGCTAACAGGGAAAAATCCAGCCTCTTCTCTTGTTCCTGTCCATGGAGTCACCTGATGTTTTCTTCTATAATCCTTTCTTGTGAGAATGGTTATCATTCGAAAAGGGGGACTTATTTATGATAAAGAGATGGAGCAAGCGACCAAGTCGCGCCCACAAAACAATGGCCCTGCTGTCAACCGTGCTGCTCGTATCCGGGCTGCTTGCCGCATGCGGTACAGAAACAGCCAAGCCACAGGACAGCAAGCAACAGACGGCAGCCGAGAGCACTCCGACCGATTCGGCAAAAGGTACTGCCCAGACAGAGGTTGCCTACCCGTTGACGGTAAAAGACGAGCTTGGTCATGAACTGACGATTCCGGCCAAGCCTGGAAAAGTATTTGCACCTGTCATGGAGGATTCTCTGCTGTCACTCGGGATCAAGCCCGCGATGCAATGGTCGAACGGGGTAAGCCCGCAAGAATACTTGCAAGACCAGCTTGGCAGCGTGCCGCAGATCAGCTTCGCTGGCGGAACCCCTTCTTTTGAAGTCATTTTGGAATCGCAGCCGGATCTCATAATTTTGCACAATTCGTATTCGGCGGAAAACGGCGCGTATGAGAAATACGCCAAAATCGCTCCCACCTACGTTTTCAAAAGCGCCTCTACTGATTTGAACAGCTCGGTTCGCACGTTGGGAAAACTGCTGGGGGTTGAAGACAAGGCGGAGCAAGCTTTGAAAAACTACGCGGACAAAGCAGCCGATGCAAAGGCAAAGCTTGCGGCAAAAGCAGAGGGTAAAAAAGCCGCGATCATCCGCTTTAACGCAAAAGGAATGTTTTTCATGAACAGCGATTACTTCAGCGGCTATGTGCTTGCCCACGATTTGGGCTTTGAACCGAGCAAGCTGGTCAAAGACGGCGCGTTTGAAGTATCGATGGAAATATTGCCTCAACTGGATGCCGACTACATTTTTCTCGTGAACGACGGCAACCAGGGGGATGCATTTTTAAAGGAATTGAAGGACAGTGCCGTATGGAAAAACGTCCCGGCAGTGAAAAGCGGCCACGTATTTGAGACATCCAATGACTACTGGCTGAGCGGCGGTTTTATCGCCCAAAGCAAAGTGATTGACGATGTGGTGAGGTTCATGCAGCCATGAACAAGATGATCGAAACACCTCATATTCCGGAGCGTTGCTACGAATACAAGCTGACATCGAAAAGACAGCTGGAATACCGGATTTTGCTCGGGAATCCAGCAGATGAGGCACCTCCCGGCGGGTATGCTGTCATCTACGCCCTGGACGGAGATGCGCTATTCCAGACGCTTGCCGAAGCAGTCAAGCTCCAGACTCGCAAGCCTAAAGGCTTCGACCCCATTTTGGTTGTCGGCATCGGGTATCCTTCACGCGAGCCGTTTGATGTGGAGCGGCGATGCCGTGATTTTACGATGCATGTCGACGAAGCGTCGCTTCCCGAGCGGCCTGATGGCAGACCGTGGCCACCGCATGGCGAAGCGGATCAGTTTCTCGATTTTCTCGAATTTGAGCTGATGCCGGCGATTGCCAAGGAATGGCCGGTTGATCCGAACCGACAATTGCTGGTCGGCCATTCGTTGGGTGGATTGTTTGCCTTGCATGCTCTGTTCACCAGGCCGCAATTGTTTACGCATTACGTGGCGGGCAGTCCGTCTGTCTGGTGGGCCAACAACGAGGTGCTCAAGGAAATGCAGAAGTTCAAAGCGGGCTGGCAGGGCGAGTATCAGCGTCAACTGTTGTTGACCATTGGCGCTGACGAGCTGGAGGATATGCTGGAAGGCGCAGAAGAAGTCGCCGCGGGTATGGCGACGCTTGCCGAGCAAGGTCTTCATCTGGAGTGGATAAAGTTCACAGGGGAAGACCATGTGACGGTCTTGCCTGCCATGCTTAGCCGTCTGCCGCGTTTTGTGTGGTCCGGCAAAGAACCGAAGTAAAGACAAGAAAGCGGATTGGCTGTCAAAAAGATGACAGCTGATCCTTTTTTGCGTTGCACGCTGACGAACATCTATGATAATTTTTGTAAGGTCAACCGAGACAGACTAACCGTACAGCTGGGCGGGCGTCAATCCAGTGGCGCAAATGGCGTCCAGCGTCCAAGACTATTAAACGAGGTGCAGCATGTCGGCATATTTCATACCGATTCAAACGGCATTTATCGCATTCATCCTGCTGGGATTCGTGCTGGTCATTCCCTGGCTGATCTACAGCTATCGGAAGTACGGCTTTTTGAGCCTGTGGGCTTCCATCGTGGCCTATTCTTTTATGTACTATATGTTGTCTGCTTTGTTTCTGGTGCTGTTGCCTTTGCCGGAGTCCCGCAACACATGCGCCTACCAATCAGCGGATACCGTGTATTACTCGCTGATCCCTTTTTCCTTCGTCACAGATACGTTGAAGGATGGGGCGATCGTCTTGTCCAATCCCGCGACGTACATGCAAATTTTCAAGCAGAGCGCTTTCTGGCAGGCAGCCTTCAATTTCTTGCTGCTGCTGCCGTTCGGCGTCTACTTGCGCTATTTTTGGCAAGACAAGCGGTATTGGAAAAAGGCATTTGGCTTCGGCTTTGCCCTCTCCCTGTTCTATGAAGTCACGCAGGTAACCGGGATTTACGGCATCTACAATTGTCCGTACCGCATTTTCGACGTAGACGATTTGATGCTGAACAGCACAGGCGCGCTTGCTGGCTACTGGATTGGCCCGATCATTCTCGCCTTGTTCCCGTCCAAAAAGACGCTGCTTGCGAAAAAGGCAAAAATCGAGTCTAGCCGACTGGTGCCGCCGCTGTCGCAATTGCTGGCAGTGTGGGTCGACTATTTCTTGATTCAGGCAGTCTGGCTGGTCACGATCGGATTGTTCTCGTCCAATGACGTGATGGAGCTGGTGTACACCACGGTCGGTTTCCTCGTTGTGTACTTCGTCCTTCCGTTGCTGTGGGGCGGCCAGACAGTCGGAACGAGATTGCTGCGTTTCAGGCTGGCAGGCCCGCAAGGAGAGGTTCCTTCGTGGAGGGCGCTGTTAAAAAGGACGTTTGCCCTGTACTTGCCTTGGGGAGTCTCGGCTTTCATTGGAATCTTGAGTCGGGTGGAGATCGAGATGGATTCGGCACTGTACCCGATCCACGTCTGGATGACCGTTGTCCTCTTCGCGTGCATGGCGATCATGGTCGCCGTTCTCTGCCTGCATGTTGTGCTCGTGCTTCTGAAAAAGGGAGAGCGTACCTTCTACTTTGATGCCGCCGCCGATATCGTTCCGAGCAAAAAGTGAATACGTTGTAACCGCAACAGCAAATCTCTGAGCGAGGTTTGCTGTTATTTTTTTAAGGATTAGTTAAGGTTCGGATTAAAACGCTGTAAGGTACGGGCAGCTATAATCGTCTCAGAAGCAATCAAAAGGACACGAGGTTGGGAGAGGAAGTCATGAAAAAGAGCATGATTACGTGGATCGTCATTGCCGTCATCCTGATTGCTGCCGTGCCGCTTATGCAAAAAGTGAATTTGAACAGGCTGGGAGCAGACGTCTACTATACGCAAATTCAAGGAGAGGGCAAGAAGCTGGTCGACAAAATCGGCGGCGGAGAGACGCTGGTCCGCTACGAATACGAGTTGCCCGCCTACGATCAGGACGGCAGTCAAAAGACATTTAATTTCACGGCAGATAAACAACTGCGGGAAAAAGCATACTTGAGTCTGTTTGTGAAAGAGGGCAAAGGCGTGACTTCTTATCAGGAAGTAGCCAAGGAAGAATTGCCAAAGAAAGCGGACGAAAAACTGCAATAAAGAAAGGAGCACAAGCTAATGAATCCCTCTGTCCCGCAAAAGGAACGGATTGTCGCTTTAGATATCATTCGCGGTCTTGCCTTGTTCGGTATTTTGTTTATTAACATCAAAGGCTATATTATTCTGACGGAAGGAATGAGCATTCCTGAATTTACAGGAGTGAACCAATGGATTGATACGCTTACCCTCATTCTCATTGAAAAGAAATTTTTCTCGATTTTCTCGTTTCTGTTCGGAGTAGGGTTTTACATTTTTGCTTCACGTGCCGAGATGCGGGGAGACAGGCCGCTGCGCCGTTTTTCCCGGCGTTTGCTGATGATGTTTTTGATCGGAATTGTGCATGTGTTTATTTTTTGGGGCACGATCTTGCCAGCTTACGCACTGATTGGATTTCTCCTGCTGCCGTTTTACCGGGCAAAGCTTGCCACGATCAACAAATGGCTCGCCGGAGTTGTCGCTGTGTACGTAGTGGCGCTGATTGCCAAACTGATCGGAACAGAAGGTGCCCTGTCTACGGTGCTTGATGTGATCATCGGTGATTGGACTTTGATTTTCACTATGTTTTTGGCTGGGTTCTCTGTCGCAAAGGCTGATCTGATCAGACGCGTCGGTGAATGCAAAAAGCAGCTGCGTCTTCTGGCAGCAGGTTTGTTGCCTGTCGTCGCTGGTTTTGCGATCTGGACGTGGTTTGCTTCGGCAGGAGCAGCCGAGAGTTTGCAACTGATCGTTTCGCTTGGCACGATTCCAACGGTCTTGTTCTATGTCGCTGTGATGTTTTTGCTTCTGGAGCATGCGGCGATTCGCGCTTTCTTCGCGCCAGTTGCCCGGGTCGGACAGATGGCGTTGACCAATTACGTGGCGCAAAGCTTTATCGGCTTGCTGATCATTTCGATCATGGGGCTGGAGTATGTATCTCCGGTGAATGTCGTCATCATCGCCAGCCTGATCTTCGTCGTCCAAATCATTTACAGCAATGTGTGGTTCAAATTTTTCGCGATGGGGCCATTGGAGAAGATGTGGCGCTTTATGACGTACGGCAAGCAAAAGGCGAAATAAGCAATCATGGCGCGCGCAAAAAGGCTGGCAGCAAAAGTCTTTTTGCGCCTTTTCTCTATGGAAGAACGGCTTGGCTTGCTAAATGGAGGGCGGTCAGGCATACTCTCACATAAAAAGGGTTCGGTTTTTAAAGGAGGCGAAGCGGCAATGTCCGGGAAAAAGGTACTGATCATTGACGACGAAGAAGATATTTTGAAGCTGATTCAAACGGTTCTGAAAAAAGAAGGGATCGAGCACGTCTGGACTTCGACCACCGCCAAGGACGGCCTGGCTCAATTTCAGGAGAAAAAGCCTGACCTCGTGCTGTTGGACATCATGCTGCCAGACGGAGAAGGTTATGAAGTATGCAAACAAATCAGAGGCTTTTCCAAGGTGCCGATTTTGTTCATCTCCGCTAAAACCGAGGAAATTGATAAAATTTTGGGCTTTGCCATTGGCGGCGATGACTATATTACGAAGCCGTTCAGTCCCAAGGAGCTTGCCTACCGGGTCAAAGCGCAACTGAGAAGAGCCGATTATGCGGTCGTTGAGCCTGTAGTTGAGGAAGACCCTGTGTTCAAGGCTGGGCCGTTTGAGCTGGACCCGCAAAAAGCAGAGCTTTTGAAGAACGGCAGTCCGATTGACTTGAAGCCGAAGGAGCTTGGGCTGATAAAGGTTTTTTTGGCAAACGCCAACAAAGTCATCAGCAAGGAAAAGCTGTACGATACGGTCTGGGGCGAGGATTTTATCGGGATCGACAACACCGTCATGGTGCACATACGCCGACTGAGGGAAAAGATCGAGGACCAGCCTTCTTCTCCCGAATATTTGATTACCGTGAAGGGTTTAGGTTATAAACTGGTGATCGAGGAGCAGTGATGGATGAAGTGGAAGGTCACAGGACGGTATTTGCTGTCCGTTGTCTTGGTTGTGATTTTGGTTATTTTCATCAATTTTTTCGTTATGCTGGGATTATTTATTGCTCAAAAAGGCTTCGACGTCCCGATTTTTCAGGATCAGGCGGCTTCTCCCGAGCAATTTACGAGAGAGTTTGAGCAGCGGCTCGATCTAGCGGGAGACAGCATCGCGATAACCGCAGAAGGAAAAGACGAGCTGCAAAAGAAAAACGCCTGGCTACAGATTCTGGACGAAAACGGCAATGAAGTGTTGACTTACCGAGTGCCCGCCGGACTAAAGAAGCACTACACGCCCGCAGACATGATTCAAATGTACAAATACCAGGAAGTAGATGGGGATACGACCGTTTTCGTCGGGGAAAAGGCAAGTGCAGCAAAGCGCTACAGCTACTTGATCGGGATTGAAAACCGCGACTTGAACAGGTACGTCATTTTCTACGACAACCAGGTTATCTTGCGCGCATTCAATGTAGGGCTCATCATTTTTATGATCGACATCCTGATCGCTTTGTGGATTGGCTATTGGTTCAGCAAGCGGCTTACGCAGCCTATGCATTCGCTGATCGACGGGATCAAGCAGTTGGCAAACAATCAGTTTTACGTCCATTACAAACCGGAAGGCGTCTACCAGCACGTATTCGATAACTTGAATCAGCTGTCGCACCAGTTGCAGGCGAACGAAAAGGAGCGCAAAAAGCTCGATCAATTAAAAGAGGAATGGATCGCCAACATTTCCCACGACATGAAGACGCCGCTTGCTTCGATTCAAGGCTACTCGGAAATGATCAAGGACCCGGACTATCAGTTTACATGGGACGAGATCAGGGAGTACGCAGGAATTATCGAGAAAAAGTCAGTGTATATCAAAGAAGTCATCGAAGACCTCAATTTGACGACACGCTTGCGGAACAAAGAACTGTCCATTCAAAAGAAGACGGTCAACATCGTTACCCTTTTGCGCGGCATCGTGATCGACATCCTGAACGATCCCAAGTATGCGAAGCGCCACATTGAGTTTACGGTAACCGAAGAGTTCATCCCAGTGGAAGTCGACGAAATCTTGATGGTGAGAGCGATCAACAATCTGATTTACAATGCGATCGTCCACAATCATGACGAGGTAAAAATCGAGGTGCGCGTGGAAAAGCAAGAACGCGTGCATATCTCGATCAAGGACGACGGGAAAGGGATCAAGAAGGCGGAACTGGAACGGATTTTTGACCGCTACTACCGAGGAACGAACACAGGCGATGCCCACAAAGGATCGGGGCTTGGGATGGCGATCGCACGCGATATCATCGACGCACACCAAGGCGAGATTGTCATCAGCAGCGAAGAAGGACAGGGGACGTCGATTGAGATTGTGTTGTAAGACGTAGACTAAGGCGAGACACCTGCATAAGGTGTTTTCTTTTTGTGCAAAAGAATTTATTTTATCTATAATATATTTTTTAATTTTATATAATCCGAATATATTGATTTACCAGCTATTTTTCCAGGGAATATAATTGTTATTATCAAAAAAACGTATTACAATAAACAAGTGTTGCTGAAGTAAAGCATTAATAGGGAGAAGAATAATCTGACCAACTATTAGGAATGCTTTACAAGAGCTCACATGAAGTGGATGGTTTGCCCATGTTCCACAGTTTTCTGAGCATACGCTAGCCAAGGCAGAGAGGAAGAAGAACCGAAGTGGAAAACAAAGAATTGAAAAGGGGTCTGGAAGCTCGTCACATTCAGATGATCGCTTTGGGCGGCACGATTGGTGTAGGGCTATTCATGGGCTCTGCAAGCACGATCAAATGGACAGGTCCATCCGTAATGCTTGCTTATGCAATTGTAGGAATTTTTATATTTTTTATCATGCGCGCCATGGGAGAAATGCTGTATGTGGAGCCAAGCACTGGCTCATTCGCAACTTTCGGGCATAAGTACATTCATCCGTTAGCTGGTTATTTGACGGCCTGGAGCAACTGGTTTCAGTGGGTAGTCGTCGGGATGTCGGAGATTATCGCGGTCGGGGCGTATATGAAGTATTGGTTCCCTGATTTGCCAGCCTGGATTCCCGGGATTATTGCCATGGTGATTTTGGGCGCAGCGAACTTGTTCTCCGTTAAATCGTTTGGTGAGTTTGAGTTCTGGTTTGCCATGATCAAGATCGTTACGATTGTGTTGATGATTATTGCCGGACTTGGCCTGATTTTCTTCGGAATCGGCAACGGCGGTCATGCGATTGGCTTATCCAATCTGTGGGAAAATGGCGGTTTCTTTACCGGCGGCTGGACAGGCTTTTTCTTCGCTTTGTCATTAGTGATCGGGGCTTATCAAGGGGTTGAGTTGATCGGGATTACGGCTGGTGAGGCAAAAGATCCGAAGAAGACGTTGACCAGCGCGATCCAGAGCATCATTTGGCGGATTCTGATTTTCTACATCGGTGCGATTTTTGTAATTGTAACCGTTTACCCGTGGGATCAATTGCAGTCGATCGGCAGTCCGTTCGTAGCGACGTTTGCCAAGATCGGCATTACCGCAGCAGCGGGACTGATTAACTTCGTAGTCATCACAGCAGCGATGTCTGGCTGTAATAGCGGGATTTACAGTGCGGGCCGCATGCTGTATACACTCGGTGTCAATGGACAGGCGCCGAAAATTTTCACCAAGCTGTCCCATAACGGTGTGCCGCTTTTGGGAACGATCGGTGTTCTCGTCGGCTTGGGTGTCGGCGTCATCCTGAGCTATATCGCGCCGGAAAATCTGTTTGTGTACGTGTACAGCGCGAGCGTGCTTCCAGGGATGATTCCTTGGTTTGTGATTTTGATCAGTCAAATCAGATTCCGCAAACAAAAAGCGGCCGAACTGGGCAACCATCCGTTCAAGATGCCGCTTGCTCCACTGACGAACTACATTACCATCGCCTTTTTGCTGATGGTGCTGGTCGGAATGTGGATCAACGATGACACGCGCATCTCGCTGATTGCCGGGATCGTGTTCCTGGGGATCGTGACACTTAGCTTTTACGCTTTTGGCATTAACAAAGCCGTTCCGCTGGATGAGCAAGCACAAAGCGGCGAGCGAAAATAAGTATGCAGCAGAAAGGGACATCAGCGACGATGTCCCTTTTTTTATTTAGACGCGACATGTACGACACGCATTCGAAAAGCGGAAAAGTGGAAGGCTGATGGAGGGAATGCAGTTGCAGACTTGAAATTTAAGATAGAGATTCTTAAAATAAAGATATTATTCGGAGCGAGAAGAAGAGGGAGGGCTTTGTGGTGGAGATTGGCATTAGCACGTTTGTAGAGACGACTCCTGATGCACAGACAGGTGAGGTCATCAGCCATGCGCAACGATTGCGGGAAGTCGTCGAGGAAATTATTTTGGCCGATCAGGTAGGACTGGATGTATTCGGCGTGGGCGAGCATCATCGCGAAGATTTTGCGGCGTCTTCACCTGCGATGGTGCTTGCGGCTGCTGCGCCACAGACCAAACGGATACGGTTGACCAGCGCAGTTACCGTGCTGTCGTCTGCTGATCCGGTGCGGGTTTTTCAGGATTTTGCTACACTCGACGCGATTTCCAACGGGCGTGCAGAGATCATGGCGGGTCGAGGTTCTTTTATCGAGTCTTTTCCGTTGTTCGGTTATGACCTGAACGATTACGACGAATTGTTCGAAGAAAAGCTGGAGCTGCTGCTGAAAATCCGCTCGTCGGAAAAGGTGACCTGGCGAGGCAAGCATCGTCCGGCCATTCAAAATCTCGGCATTTATCCGCGGCCAGTGCAGGACCCGTTGCCCGTCTGGATTGGCAGTGGCGGGAATACGCAGTCGGTGATCCGGGCAGGACTGTTGGGACTTCCGCTCGTTCTCGCGATTATCGGAGGGCGTCCGGTGCAGTTTGCGCCGTTAGTCGAGTTGTACAAGCGAGCAGCGATCCAGGCAGGCCACGACCCGCGAAAGCTGAGCGTGGCTTCCCATTCACACGGGTTTGTCGATTGGAACACGGAAGCGGCAGCGGACAAATTTTTCCCGCCAACCCAGCAAGTGATGAACGTACTCGGACGGGAGCGCGGCTGGGGGCATTACGACCGATCGAGCTTTGACGCGGCGAGAAGCTTTGAAGGCGCGCTGTATGTCGGCGACCCGGAGACGGTGGCAGCGAAAATCATTCACCTGCGCAAACAGGTCGGGGTTACCCGCTTCATGCTGCACGTACCTGTGGGCACGATGCCGCACGACCAGGTTATGCAGGCAATTCGGCTCCTGGGCAGCGAAGTCGCACCGCGCGTACGCGAAGAGGTTGCGAAGTGGGAAGCGACTCAGTGAGTACATTCGGGAAGAGCGCAAGGCAGTCGTTGCATCAGGCAACAGGCTGTCTTGTTCTTTTTTTTTCGTCCAAATGTTTTTTCGAGCGAAAAAGGGAGAGACATAAATGGCAGATGAATCGTATAACTTGTAAGCAAATTCCAATCTGTCCATAAGGGTGAGTTTCCAGTGAAAAAAGCGCTCATCGTCTGCTTTGCGTTGGTCGTCGTGGCGGGCTTGCCAGGTTGCAGCCCGGAACAAGCCGCCAATCAGAGTCCAGTAACCATATCGGAAGGCAAAGGCACGTCCCAAGTGGAGGAAGCACAAAATTCTCCCGAGTATAATCAAATCTTCAACTATATGAAGGAAGAATCGAAAAAGGCTTTCTCCGCGCATTACGAATTGCTCGGTTTCGAGTTGTCTGATTATCAGGAGTCGAATGTGGCAGGAAAGGTGGAAGCTACTTTTGGCTACAAAGTGATGTACAAAAATTTTGACAAAGACCCGGACACCGTCGCCTACATCAAGGAGGCAAAAGAAAAGGGCGATCCCCACTATCAGCAGCTTCACGATGAATATTTGCAGCAAAAAGAAATGAATTTTCAACTGAAAGCCGTCATCGAAAACGCCGATTCGGTCACGCTTTATACCAATGTGAATCCGAAAGGGATACAATGGGAGAAGGTTGTCATGTCTGATTTTATTTTGGAGAAGTAAGCGAGTGCGAGTAAACCGATTGTTATCCATGCTGCTCATTTTATCGCAAAAAGGGATGGTCACCGGAAAAGAGCTTGCCGACCATTTTGAGGTTTCCTTGCGAACGATTTATCGGGATATCGAAAAAATAGGGGAAGCAGGCATTCCCATTGCTTCGCTTGGAGGACGGGGCGGAGGGTACTACTTGATGGAACATTATCAGGTAGACAATCTGTTTCTGAACAAAGAAGAAGCCAATCTGTTTCTGGCAGTAGTGAACGATCTTGATTTTCTGTTCGGCAAAAATGAGGCGTTTAACGATGTGCTGCTCAAGCTCGGGCATACATGGAAAAGGGACAGTGGCGCCGCAGACAAGTGGAGCGTGGACATGTCCCATTTCAGCATGGAAGAGGAGCTGAGAGAGTACCTGCTGCTCATGAATCGGGCGATCACAGAAAACAGGCTGCTTCACTTCGAATACATCAACAGAAACATGGATGCTGCGTGCCGAGTGGCAGAGCCTGTGCAGATCGCGTTTACGTCCGGGCACTGGTTTCTCGTTGCCTTTTGCCGGGTTCGCAATCAGTACAGAAGGTTCAAGCTCGTGCGGATGAGGAACCTGACCATCGGGGAAGTTTTTGCAAAAAGAGCGGCTTCCCGAGAAGAGATCGCAAAAACGATCGAAGCGAGCTATCAGGAACGCGGGGTTACGGTGACATTGCGGTTTTCCAGCCGGATTGGTGAACAGCTCACCGAGTATTTTTCCAAAGAGAGTATTACTAAAGGAACGGACAGTCAGTACATCGTAGTGAAGTCGTTCCCGTATGAGGAAGGGCTGCTGAAGTTCATTCTGGGCTTTGGCAAGGACTGCGAGATTGTCGAGCCTCAATCGCTGCGGGAAGAATTAAAAGAATACGTTCGGGAACTGATGCTTTCCTACAATGGCTGACAGACTGGTGTCAGTCATTTTGTTTTATAGTGGGGGTGTGAAGACAATGGCTGGTGAAACGGATGTGATCAGGCATGACAAACTCGCTTTCCTGCACAACAACATGGCTGCGGCGTCAGGGGCGCATGCTTTACTGTCGCTACTCGTTGCGACAAGACGCTCCTGCGGTTATTTTCATAGCGGGTTTGGGAGATAGCTGCGAGACGTGGGATAAGGTGCAAGCCCGGATCGCGCAGATGGCATCGACCTTTTCCTGTGACAGGGCGGGCATCGGCAAAAGCGAGGCGGCCGCCAAAGTTCCCCGGACTTGTGCTGACTTGGTGGAGGAGCTTTGCGAGCTGATAGCGCAGACCCCCGTAAAGCCGCCCTATATTTTGGTCGGCCACTCGTTTGGCGGATTGGTCGCCAGGCTGTTTGCCAGCCGCTTCCCGAAACTGGCAGCAGGCATGGTACTGGTCGATGCAGCCGTCGAGTATAAAGAGCTTGCTTATGAAAAAGTGCTGCCCGCCGCGTTGATCGCGGAAAATCGGGCGTATTTGGAAAATCCGCTGTTGAACCGGGAGCAGATTGATAAACCGCAAAGCTACAGGCAAGTCTCGGCGCATACAGGCGTGAGCCGTATGCCTTTAGCGATCTTGATGCGGGGTCGGCCAGATTACGCACAAAATGATTGGCCCCACGAGGAAGTCTTGCAGATTGAACAGCAGTTGCAAGCCGATTTTCAAAGACTGTCGACGGCGAGCCGGATCAAGGTAGCCAAGGATAGCGGACACGAAATTCATCATGACGACCCTGATCTTGTGGCGGAAGAAATTACGATAATCGTGAATGAGGTGCGAAAAATGAGCGAAATCAAGCAGCAATTTGTCCGGGATATAGAGAGAATCGCAGCGAATCAGTATCAGCTTGATGCAGGTGAAAAGCCGGGGGACTTCGTGGAGCTGATGCTGCAATACATCGGCGACCCCGATCCACAGTTGCGGGATGAATCGATCTATCCGACGTTTTACGCCTGGATTCATCGCGAAAACAAGTTCACAGAGGGCGAGCTGCGCCGTTTGCTGCTCGTGTTGACGGATGAGCAGCATTTGTTTTATCAAATTGGCAGCGCCGGGGATGACAGCGTGTTTACGCGAACTTTTTCTGTCCTGCCGATCGCTTTGATTTTGGGACAGCATCGGAAGCAGCCTTTTCTCGATCAGACCGATTTCGAGCATGTCAAACGGGCGCTGCTGCGGTATTACAGGGAGGAGCAAGATTTGCGCGGCTATGTTCCCGAGGGCGGCTGGGCGCACAGCGCGGCTCACGGAGCGGATGCGTTGGACGAGCTGATTCAGTGCCCGGAGAGCGATGAGGCGTTGCAGCTGGAGGTGTTGGACGCCATTGCCGGGATGCTGCACAACGGCGCGCATATTTTTTGCGAGGAAGAGGACGAGCGGATGGCGACGATTGTCCATACGATGCTTGGAAAAGAGTTGCTGCCGATTGAGCGGATTGCCGATTGGATAAACAGTCTGGCTGAGTGTGGCAACTGGCCGCGGAGCCGCAGCCAACGCATCGCCCAGGTGAACAGCAAGCAATTTTTGCGTGCGCTCTTTTTCAGAAAAACAGGGCCGCAGAGCTGCGATCAGCGTGTCGCAAGCGCAATAGTGGGCGCAGAAGCGAAGCTGAACCGATTTGCGGAGTGAAGGGCTTGGGGAAGACAAAAACACAAGGACACTTTCGATTCCATGCGGAGGTGTCCTTTTGGCATGTTTGCTTCTGCGCAAAATGATTGTGTGAAATTTTCTGAATACGGTTTGACATTCTTTTTTCTCGGGTGATATGATCTAAATGAAATAAAACGAAAGTATACAAAATAAAACGAAAGACAAAATAATCGCTGTAGTAAGGAAGTGAAGCATCATGCTGGCAGCTGAACGGCACAGCAAAATACTCGAGCAATTGAGAGCGGAGCAAAGCGTGACAGTCAGCGAACTCAGTCAGGCTCTCGATGTATCGGAAGTGACGATTCGCAAAGATTTGATCAAGCTGGAAAACGACGGGCTGTTGACGCGCATACACGGAGGGGCGACGATCACTGACTTTCTCCCTGTGGAACGCAGTTTTACCGAAAAGCTCGCGGAGCGCAGCGAAGAGAAGCTGGCGATTGCCCACCAGGCGCTATCCCACATCCAGCCTGGCGACACGATCATGATCGGCGCCGGAACGACGACGATGGAGCTGGCCAAGCTGCTGCGCGGGATGAACGATCTGACGGTAGTCACCAACGCGGTCAATATCGCGATGGAGCTGAACAGCCAGGGAAAACATCACGTCATTTTGATCGGCGGGGAGATGCGGCACAAGTCGTTTGCGCTCGTTGGCTCTGTTGCCGCAGAAAACTTGCGCAATCTGTCTGTCTTCAAATGCTTCATCGGAGCCGATGGCATCCATCCGGAGCATGGACTGACCACATTGAACCTGGCCGAAGCGCAGATCAACCAAGTAATGATGGAGCGGGCGAGAAAAGTGTACGTGCTGGTCGACTACAGCAAGTTTGGCGAAACGCATTTAGCCAAATTTGCCGGAGTGTCTGACGTGGACCGGATCATTACGGATGCAGCCGCACGCCCTTTTGTGGAAAGGTACGTAGAGCTTGGCATCAACCTGGAGCTGGCCAGTCCGCAAGGGGTATCGAGATGAAGCTGAGCAAGGGAATGGGGGAATCGTTATGGCGTTAGTATCATCGACACAAATGCTTGGGGAAGCGCGGGCGGAAGGGTATTGCGTCGGGGCGTTCAACGTTCACACGCTGGAAATGCTGCAAGCGGTAGTGGAGGCGGCAGAGGAAGCGAACGCGCCGCTGATTTTGCAGACGACGGTTGGGACGGTGCGGCATCTGGGACCGGAGTATGTGGCTGCGATGGCCCGGGTGGCGGCTGAGCGCGCTCGGGTGCCGATTGCCCTGCATCTCGACCACTGTCAGGAGGAGGAGCTGATCGCCCGGTGCATCAAGGCCGGGTATACATCGGTCATGATTGATGCCTCCATGCACCTTTTTGCGGAAAACGTGGAGCGGACGCAGCGGGTGGTGACATTGGCGCGGGCTTTTGGAGTCAATGTGGAAGCGGAGCTTGGCAAAGTCGGCGGGGTCGAGGACGATCTGGTCGTGGATGACGCAGACGCTTCTCTGGCTGACCCGCTCGAATGCGAGCGTTTTATGGAGCTGACAAAAGTCGATACGCTCGCACCAGCGATTGGGACGGCTCACGGAATCTACAAAGGGGAGCCGCGCATTGATTTTGTCCGACTGGAGGAAATTGCCCGGCGCGTCCCGGCACCGCTAGTGTTGCATGGCGGCTCCGGGATTCCTGAAGCGCAAGTCAAACGGGCTGTCGCGCTGGGGATGGCGAAAATGAATGTGGCGACAGAGCTGCGCATCGCCTTTTCCAATGCGATTAAAGCAACGTTCGAGGAGCACCCAGCAGAAAACGATCCGCGCACCTACATGAAGCGGGCCAAGCAAGCCGTGAAGGAAGTGGCGCTCGCCAAGATGGAGATGTGCGGTTGCACGGGAAAAGCGTTGGTCAGGTAAGGATAAGCCAAAACAAGCGATAGCGAGGAAAGGGACGATTGGCATGCGTATCAATCTGGATGATGTGAAGGTTTTGCAAGAGCTGGATACGATTCGGGCGTTGCAGGACACAGAAGCGTATGAGGAGCAGTTCCAGGCAGGTCTGAAATTATCTGATGATTTCGATGTATCAAACATTTCTGCTCCGGTTGAAAATATTTTGGTATTGGGCACGGGCGGCGGCTCGGCTGCGAGCGTCAACCTGATCAAATCGTATTTGTTTGACGAGCTGCAAGTCCCGCTGCAACTGAATCAAGGCTACACGATCCCGGCTTTTGTCAACGAGCGCACGCTTGTGATCGTCGTCAGCCACTCCGGCAACACCGAGGAAGTGGTTAGCGGATATGAGGCCGCGATTGCCAAAGGCGCGCAAGTAGCTGTCATCACCGCAGGCGGAACGGTGCTCGACATGGCGCGGGAAAATGGGCATGCATACTTGCTTGTGCCGGGCGGAATGATGCCGCGGATCGTGCTCGGCTATATCTTTTTGCCGATCCTCGCCATCCTGACGAAGTTGCAGCTTGTTTCCGACAAGCGCGCCGAGGTAGAGGAGACGATTGCCCTGTTTCGGGCCTGGAAGCAGGAATACGGGCCAGATTCGCCGATCGAGCAAAACGAAGCGAAGCAAATCGCGGTGGAGCTGGATGGGCTGGTGCCTGTTGTGTACGGAACGCTGCCTTATTTTGATGCTCCGGCCTGGCGCTGGAAAAATCAGTTGGGGGAAAACAGCAAGCTGATGGCTTTTTGGAACGCCATTCCGAGCTTGCATCACGACGAGGCGGTCGGCTGGGATTCTCCTGCGGCTCTTTTGAAAGGCTTTCATTTTACACTGATTCGAGATTGCGAGGACAGCGAAAAGACGGTGAAGCGGGTAGAGATTAGCGCGGATATTTTGCGAGAGCGCGCAGGGGCGGTGCGGGTTGTGCATTCGCGCGGCGAGTCACGTTTGGCCCGGTTGTTTTCCATCGTTTATTTGGCTGACTTTGTCTCCTTGTATGCTGCCTTGATTAGAGGTGTTGACCCTACCCCTGTGGAGGTCATCAATTTGTTTAAACAAAAAATGGGGCAGCCGCTCGTGACCGTGCAGGTGAAATAGCCATGCTCGTCACAGTGACGCTGAATGCGGCGATCGACAAAACGTACCGCCTCGCTCATTTTCGCGCGGGGGAACTGCATCGCACTCAGGAAGTATGGAGTTTGCCGGGGGGAAAAGGCATCAATGTAGCGCGGGTCGCGAATACGCTGGGCCAAAAGGTAGTGACGAGCGGGTTTGTGGCGGGGCATAACGGGAGGTTCATCGCCGAAGGATGCAACCGCGAAGGGATAGCCACCTCGTTCGTCGAGGTGCAGGGAGAGTCGAGGCTGTGCCTGACTTTTCTCGACGAGCAGGCAAAAACGGTGACGGAAGTATTGGAACCGGGGCCAGCGGTTGGAGCGGATGAGCTGGCTTTGCTGCAAGCGAGGTTGACGCGCTTGGCACAGCAAGCGACGTATGTGGTTTTTTCCGGGAGCTTGCCGCGCGGACTTCCGGTGAACACGTACGCCGTACTCATAAAAGGGCTGGCTTCCTCGGGAGCCAAATGTGTTCTCGATACGAGCGGTGCGGCGCTGGCAGAAGGGATCGGGGCAAAGCCTGAGTTGATCAAGCCGAATCAGCCCGAAGCGGAGGCGATTCTCGGCTACTCGCTGGACAGTGACGATGCCCGGTACCGAGCCGTTCGCGAGCTGTGCAGTCGTGGCGCCAAGCGGGTGCTGCTCTCGCTGGGACAGGAAGGAGCCTGGTTCGGCGATCAAGACCAGACATGGCGCATCTCGGCTGTCCCGTTGACCGAGGCGGAAGTGAACAACACGGTAGGGTGCGGCGATTCGTTGCTTGCCGGAGTGCTGACCGGGCGCATGCGCGAGCTGGCATGGCCGGACGCAATCCGGTTGGGCATGGCTTGCGCTGCTGCGAATACAAGCTCGTTTGGGGCAGGCGTGGTGACGGCCGAGGCCGTTCAGAGCATGATGAACAGGCCGATGCATGTGGAGCAGGTTGGGTAAAGGAGAGGAGGGAGTGTCATGCGTCATGTAATCGGGCTGGATGTCGGCGGCACCACCATGAAAGGCGCGGTTATGGACGAGGCAGGGCGGATTTTGGTTCGGGGAGAAAAGGAGACGCGGGTGTACAACAATTTGCCCATCCTGATTGAACGAATGGCTGGGCTCATTGATGAATTGCGGAAGCAAGCAAAAGGGAGCGTCGAAGCGGTAGGCATCGGCTTTCCCGGTCCGTTCGACGCCGAGCGCGGCATATCGGTACATTCGCCCAATTTTCAGCTCCATCAGGCGGACATTCGTACGCCGCTCGCCAGGCTGGTCGACTTGCCGCTGTTTTTTGACAACGACTTGCGCACGGCTACGCTTGGGGAAGCCGTATTCGGAGCGGGACGGAACGCGTCTCACCTCGTCTTTGTACCACTCGGCACAGGCGTGGGAGCGGGGATCGTGAACGAAGGACGGCTCGTTACTGGCAGCAGCGGGTTTGCGGGAGAGATTGGGCATGTCCATGTTCCCGGGCTGACCGCTGCCTGCAATTGCGGCAAGATCGGCTGCGTCGAGACGGTCGCTTCTGCTACGGGAATCGCGAGGCTGGCCCGCGAGCGACTTGCTCGGGCGCTGGCGGAAGGAGCGCCAAACGCGGAACCGTCGTCGGTCATGCATGCCTTGTGCGGCGGTGAGCTGGAGCGCCTGACAGCGGAACACGTGGCAAAAGCGGTTGCGCAGGAGGATCGGCTGGCGATCGAGGTATGGGAAAAAGCGTGCGACGTCATCGGCTGGGCGCTGTCTGTCCTGATCAATGTGTTCAACCCGCAGCTTGTGGTGGTAGGCGGAGGCGTTTGCCGTGCCGGGGAACTGCTGCTTGCGCCTGTGCAAAAAAGCGTAGCGCGCTATGCCATGGATGTCGTGGGACAGCAAGCCAAGGTTGTTTTGGCGCAGCTTGGGGCAGATGCAGGAATGTTGGGTGCGGGAGCGCTGGCGCTGCAAGCGATGCAGCGGGAACAAGGCACTTGCGAATCGTTACGAGGATAAAGGAGTGGACGCAGATGAAACAACTGAATGACTGGGCAAACCATCAGCTGCTGCAAAGGAACCGCTTGCCGGCTCGGGCTTACTTTTTATCGTACCCGGAGGCGACGCAAGCATTGACTTACGACAGGGGCGCGACCCCGTGGTTTCAGCTGTTGAATGGGCAGTGGCAATTCGCCTATGCGACATCGCCGCTGGGTGCCCCGGATGACTTTTTTGCCGACGACTATGACGCTGCGGAGTGGGGGCGAATCCAGGTTCCGGGTCATTGGCAGCTACAAGGCCATGGGAAGCCGCATTACACTGACTTGTACTACCCGTTTCCCGTCGATCCGCCGCATGTGCCTTCCGATAATCCGACAGGCTGCTACTTGCGCGAGTTTACCGTTTCGCCAGAATGGGAACAGCATCAGGTCATTTTGCGGTTTGAAGGGGTGGACAGCGCTTTTCACGTTTGGCTGAACGGCGCAGAGGTTGGCTACAGCCAGGGAAGCCGCCTGCCGTCCGAGTTCGATGTGACGGAATTGCTGCGTACCGGGAAAAATCGTCTCGCGGTTCAGGTGTATCAATGGTCGGATGGAACGTATCTCGAAGACCAGGACATGTGGTATTTGAGCGGCATTTTCCGCGACGTGTCGCTGATTGCCCGGCCCAAGCTGCACGTCAGGGATGTGGCGGTCGTAACCGAGCTGGACGACAAGTATCAGGATGGCATCCTGCGTGTGCGCGTACATGTGGAAAACAGCGGGGCGGAGCGACTTGGCGGGGTAAGCGTGACAGCCAAATTGCTCGATCAGTTCCGGCAGCCTGTGGCGGCGGAAGTGCAGCGGATTGGCGGTACGGTTGAAGCAGGCCAGGAAACGCTCCTCGATCTGCGGTTGCCCGTGTCAGGGCCGAAAAAATGGTCGGCGGAGGAGCCGAATTTGTACCACTTGCTGCTGGAGCTTGGGCAGGAGGCGAGCGGAACGGTGGAGGTCATTCCGATTCGCGTCGGCTTCCGTTCGATTGAGGTAAAAGGGAACAACTTTTTCGTCAATGGCGTGCCCATTCGTCTGAACGGCGTCAATCGGCACGATCACCACCCCGATCTCGGGCGCGCCGTTCCTTTTGAAACGATGCGCGAGGACGTGCTGATGATGAAGCGCCACAACATCAATGCCGTTCGCACCGCGCATTACCCGAACGATCCGCGCTTTTACGACTTGTGCGATCAATACGGTCTGTACGTCATGGATGAAACGGATTTGGAGACGCATGGCTTCCAGTTGACCGGGAACATCAGTCAGCTCAGCGACGATCCCGAGTGGGAGAACGCCTATGTCGAGCGGATGGAACGCATGGTCGAGCGGGACAAAAACCATCCGTCGATCATCATGTGGTCGCTCGGCAACGAATCCGGCTTCGGCTGCAATTTCCGCGCGATGGCGGCGTGGTGCCGACAAGCCGATCCGACCAGACTGATTCATTACGAGGAAGATCGGGAAGCGGAAGTATGCGATGTGTTCAGCACGATGTACTCTTCCGTCGAAAAAATGATGCAGCATGGAGAAAACGAGCAATTGCAAAAGCCGCATATCATGTGCGAGTACGCTCACGCGATGGGCAACGGTCCTGGCGGCTTGCGCGATTACGCCAACGTCTTTGACAAGTATCAACGCCTGCAAGGCGGCTTTGTCTGGGAGTGGATTGACCACGGTCTGTGTCAATGGACGGAAGATGGGCGGGAGTATTTTGCCTACGGGGGAGATTTTGGCGACTACCCGACGAACGGCAACTTTGTCATCGACGGTTTGATCCGTCCTGACCGCACCCCGTCGCCTGGTTTGCTCGAATATAAAAAAGTGATCGAGCCGATTACGGCAGCCGCAGTCGACTTGAAAGAAGGCGTCGTCACTCTGCACAATCGCTACGATTTTTGCACGCTCGATCACGTGCGGATGGTCTGGAGCATCACCGCAGATGGACAAGTTTTGCAAAGTGGAACGATGAGTCTGCCTGACGTAAAAGCAGGGAGCCGTGCAGACGTCGTGATCCCGTATAAAGTGCCGGAGTTTGCAGCAGAACAAACCGATTATTGGCTTACCGTATCATTTGTGCTTGCCCAAGATGAGGCATGGGCGCACGCCGGGCATGAGCTTGCCTGGGCACAATTCGCTTTGCCAGTGCCTGCGCCGCAGCCAGCAGCAGCGCTTTCCCGGAAAATCTCGCCTGGACATCTGGAAGCGGCAGAAACGAAGCGAGAAATCACACTTGCAGGCGGCGACTTCCGGTTTGTTTTTGACAAAGCAGACGGCGTGCCCAAAAGCTGGGTGTTTGCAGGCAAGGAATTGCTTGTTGCGGGGCCGCGGCTGACTTTTTGGCGGGCGCCGATCGACAATGACATGTACGTGGTAGAAGACTGGCGCAAGGCGTTTCTGGACCGTTTGCAGATACGGGTCGACTCGGTCGCTTTGCAGCAGGAACGCGATGATCGCGCCGTCATTGTTTGCGATGTGCGGATTGGCCCGCCTGTCTACGCTTGGGCATTTGCCTGCCGATACACGTACACGGTATTCGGAAACGGCGAAGTGCATGTTGAGGTGCAGGGAACACCGCACGGCACGCCGCCAGCCATGTTGCCGCGAATCGGCTTGAAGCTGTTGATTGCCAAAGATTTGGAGCGCGTATCCTGGTACGGCCTCGGCCCAGGGGAGTCGTACAGCGACAGCAAGGAAGCGAATCGCGTCGGCGTATACCACGCCAGTGTCGATGAGCTGTACACGCCGTATGTGTTCCCGCAGGAAAACGGAAACCGCACGGACACGAGATGGATGTCGATCACTGATCAGCGCGGGATAGGTTTGTTCGCGAGCGGCCAGCCGACGATGGATTTCAGCGCCCTTCGCTACGATACAGACGATCTGGAGCAGGCCAAACATGTGACCGACTTGGTGAAAAGGGACTATGTGACGCTGCATCTGGATTATCGGCAAAACGGTCTGGGAAGCAACAGCTGCGGTCCCAAGCAATCGGAACAACATGCGTTGCGTCCAGAAGCATTCCGCTTCCAGCTACGCCTCGCTCCCTTTTTCAAAGACGCCATTTCGGAAATCCAGTTGAGCAAACAGCAAATAAGTGACTAAAGCACACCTATTAGCCACCTGAAAAACGTTGTACAATTTAATTAAAGATTGAATAGTGCAACTAATCGAATAATGGTGGTGGTTCTGTCACATGAAATCATGGTTGCTCGTTCCGCGCAGAAGTATCCACGCCAAGCTGCTCGCTTGTATGCTCATCGCCGCCATCATCCCGCTGTTTATTCTCGGCAGCATGGCTTACTGGAAGTCGTCGATGGTCGTGCGGGAGCAGTTTGGCACATCCGGGGAGTACATTGCGACACAGCTGCAAATCCAGATCGACAACTACCTGAGTCAAATGCGCTACATCGCCTACGACATCAACACGTACTTGTCCGACCCCACGCTGATCGTCATGCGCGAGGAGCAGCCGAAAACATACGCGGGCTTTCTGGAGCAAAAAAACTTTGAACGTTTCTTGGGGGCGTACAGCACGCAGGATACGAAAGGCATCTTCATCGTGACGCCCTCGGGGTATTTTTTCGGGAAAAATGTGATCAACGGACAAGACTTGCAGCGCGAACAATGGTGGAAGGCGTTGCCCGCGAAGCTCACAGGAGAGAGCTGGATCGGTTTTTACACCCCTCGGCATTACGTCGGGTTTGAACAAACCGAATTTCGCCATAGCGAAAAGGTGCTGGGACTGGTCGTGCCTGTTCTCAGCGGTTACGGCGTGCTCAAGGACAGCCGGATTTTGATTGAAATGAAAGCCGGGAAGCTGTTTCAGCTGTTTCAAAAGCTGGAAGACGACATGAAGGCGTACGTAACGATCACCGATGAAAACGGCCGCCTGATTTACCAGACAGCGGGCCGTTTTACCGAACAAAAAGACGACATCGTCTGGAACAAGCCGCTGGAATCGAACAACTGGATGATGCAGGTGCGCTTGCCTTACGAGCAGATGAATCGTTCTGCCGATGTGATTGGCTCTTTTTTCGTGGCTGCCCTCGTCTTGTCGGCAGCGCTGGCAGTCATGCTCGCCTATTTGTTTTCCCGACGAATCACCGGAAAAATTCGCAGGCTGGAAGAAACGATGCGGCTGGTCGGCACGGGCGAGCTGCAAACGCGAGCGACAGTCGATACGGAAGACGAGCTGGGCAGGCTCGGCGTGAGCTTCAATCAGATGGTCAGGAAAATCCAGACGCTGGTCGCTGAGGTGAGCAAAACCGAGCAATTGAAAAAAGAGGCGGAGCTGCGCGCCGTTCACTACCAGATTAACCCACATCTGTTGTTTAATACGCTCAACTCCATCCAGTGGAAGGCAAGGCTCTCCGGAGCGAATGAAATCGGCAGCATGCTCTACCACCTGATCAAAGTGCTGGAAGGCAACCTCGACATCTCGCAGGAGCTGGTGCCGCTGGAAAAGGAACTGAAGACAGCCGGGCATTTTTTGGAGATTCAACAGTTTCGCTACGGGCCTGTCTTTTCGTTTGAGCAGGACGGCGTGGAGGCGTGCAGCCGTTATTTGATTCCGCGCATGACGCTCCAACCGCTCTTGGAAAATATTTTTTTCCACGCTTTTGAAGACGGAGAAGGGATCATCCGGATTGCGGTTCAGGAAGAAGCAGGCATCGTGACGCTGCTGTTGCGCGACGATGGCGCGGGAATCGAGCCGCAGCGGCTTGCCCAGCTCTTGGACCCGGAACTGAAACGCTCCAGCAAGCGGGGTCTTGGCGTGTTCAATGTGGATCAGAAATTCAAGCTTCATTTTGGCAAGGAATACGGGTTGAACATCTCGTCAGTCAGAGGAGCAGGAACCACGATTCAGATCACATGGCCGAAAAGGGAGGAAGTGCCTGATGAGCATCAAGGTAATGATTGTGGATGATGAGGTGCTGGTGCGAAAAGGTCTGAAGGCGATGGTGCCGTGGAGCCGTTACGGTATGGAGGTAGTCGCGGATGCCCCGAATGGGCGCAAGGGCTGGGAAGCTTTTATGCAGATTCAACCTGAGCTTGTGATTACCGATATCGTCATGCCGGAAATGGATGGTCTGGAGCTGTGCAGGCGGGTCAAGGAACAGGCGCCGCAGACGAAAGTGCTCTTGCTGAGCTGCCACCGCGACTTTACTTTCGCCCAGCAGGGAATCTCTCTCGGTGTGTCTGGCTATTTGCTCAAAACCGAGTTTCAGGATGATGAGTGGGATTCCCTGCTGCAAAGGATGAGAGCTGAGCTGACAGGGGAGAAAAAGCAACCGCCTCAACCTCGCGAACGGCAAAAGGAGTGGAGGCTCGAATTTGGAACATGGCTGACGGGCTTGAATCGCGGCTTTGAGCAAAGCCTGGCTGCCATGCTGGAAGCGCAGTGGGGCTGGATGAACGATGCCACGCGTGTATGGCTGCTGGCAGGCATGGGCGAGTATCGGGAAGAGCAGGAGCGGGTGATGTTGTCACGGGAGCTGGATACGACCTGGGAGTGGATTCCGTGTGGAGATCACCGCTTCCTGTTTTGCCCCGCTGATTCGTGCAGGCAGGTGGAATCGCTGCTGGTGGAATGGAAGCTGGCTGGAACCGTGACAAGCTGGGAAACGGCGGGTCCTTTTAGCGGGCGCGAGCAGTGGCTGCTGACGGTGCGCACGCTGTACAAGAAGACGGAATGGGCGAAAAAATTCGGCGTGATGCAGGATGCGTGGCAGGAGCCGATTCGCCAGGCCGTTCACTATGCGCTCGATCGGCTGGACACGCCGCTGACGGTAAGCGAGGTCGCTTCACAGGTCGGGCTGAGCCGCAGCCACTTTAGCGTGTTGTTTAAAAAAGGCGTGGGCGAGAGCTTCGGGGAGTTTCTCGACAAGCGTCGCGTGAGAATCGCGCAAGGCATGCTTGGCGAGACAACGATGTCGATCCAGGAAGTGGCGGAACGCGTCGGTCTGCCTGACGCCAAATACTTTAGCAAATGGTTCAAAAAATACACAGGCATGAGTCCCAGTCATTACCGTTTCAAACAAAAAGAGGAGTCTGGCCGAACAATCGTCCACTCCACCGCGCAAACTTGATTCGGCCCGGAAAAAGGAAACAAATTCGCGTACTAATTACGAACAGATGGCGGTTTCCCCATATTTTTTCTTTCATTAGAATGGAGAAAAATCAGGCTGTAACTCAAGGGGGGGCACAGATGAAAAAGATGGCGTCAAAATGGATGACAGCCGGGATGGCACTACTTCTCGCTGTAGTGACGGGTTGTTCGCAAAGCCAGCCAGCAGAGACACAAAACACGGGCAGTAACACTGGCAGCACAACGCCGACATCGTCTGAAAAAAAGGAAACGGTTACATTGCGCTTTGCGACATGGGACACGGATGAAATGCTGAAAATTCAGCAAGATATCGCGAAGAAATTCGAACAAAAAAATCCCGGCGTGAAAGTGCAGGTCGAAGCGTATGCCGATGGTTTTGACCAGAAGCTGGTCGCGGCATTCGGTGCGAAAAACCCGCCGGATGTCATGTACATGTGGGATTTCCCGACTTACCATGCGTCGCTTGAGCCGCTGGATGAATTTGCAAAAAAAGATTCGACAGTCGCCATCGACGACTTTTATCAAGGACTCCTGAATTACAACCGCTACAACGGGAACTTGTACGGATTGCCTGCCGGGTTCTCGACGCGCGTCATGTTTTACAACAAAAAGCTGTTCAACGAGGCGAATGTGCCACTGCCGACAGACGGCTGGACGTACGACGACTTTAAAGCAGCAGCCAAACAGCTGACGGTCCGTGAGAAGAAGCAGTACGGATTTGCCGTTCGCTCTGAGCCGGATACGTACGACCTGCAGGAAGTGGTCTGGAGCAATGGCAGCAGCTTTATCAGCCCGGATGGAAAATCGATCGATGGATTCATGAATAGCAAAGAAACCGCGCAAGCTTTGCAAGTTTTCAGCGATCTGACGAAGGAAAAGAGCGCGGTGCTCGTCGGAGGCAAAAATCAGCAAAGCGGAAACGACTTGTTCAAAGCTGGCAAGCTGGCGATGTATGACAACGGCGTATGGTCGCTGGAGTCTTACAAAAAGGCAAACGTCGATTTCGGCACGGTCGTAATGCCGCAGTTCCCTGGCAAACAGGGCAAAGGTGTCATCGCCACTTCCTCGGTGTCGATCGCCAAAGACTCCAAGCATAAAGAGCTGGCTTGGGAGTTCGTGAAATACTTCGTTTCCAGTGAAGCGATCAAAATGCGCACGTCCGATCTGCCTGTACGGATCAGCGTGGTTCAGGAGAAAAAGCTCGATCAGGACGCCCTGTACGCTCCGTTTTACAAGATGCTGGAGAAGTCGAACGATACGCCAGCGTTCCTTTTGCACCCGCATTGGAACGAGATCAATCGCAACCTCTCGGCGGCGGTCAATGCGATCATGCTGGGCCAAAATGCCGAAGAGCTGCTGAACAAGGCGGTCAAGGACTCCCAGAAGTACATGCAAAAATAAGGGAAGGATGTCAGGGACGTGAAAACAGAGACAATCGTGACGCGTGAGCAGCCTGCCATGACCGTACAACCCAAAAAAATGAACTGGGGGGCGCTTCTCACCCCCTATCTTTTTATCCTCCCATGGATCATCGGCTTTCTCGCTTTTACGCTGGGACCGATGCTGTTTTCGCTCGTAATGAGCTTTTTTGACTGGCCTGTAGTGGGGGAGGTTACCTTTGTCGGGCTGGACAACTACGTCAACATGTTTACCGATGACCCGCTGTTTTGGCAATCGCTTTGGGTAACGATCAAGTTCGCCCTGCTGTTTGTGCCGCTCAATCTGATCATCGCCCTGTTTTTGGCGATCATGCTTAACCAAAAAGTGCGGGCAAGCGGCTTTTTCCGGACGGTGTTCTACTTGCCGAGCGTGATTTCCGGCGTGGCGCTGGCGATGATCTGGGCCTGGGTGTATGACGGCGAGTACGGCATTTTCAACTACTTGCTCAGCCTGATCGGAATTACCGGGCCGGATTGGTTGAATGACACTTCGTGGGCGCTCGTCGCCATGGTCATCGCCAGTCTGTGGGGGCAAGGCTCGATGGTGCTGATTTTTCTCGCAGGGCTGAAAGGGATTCCCGAAAGCTTGTATGAAGCTGCATCCATTGACGGCGCGGGTACGGTGCACAAGTTTTTTCGCATCACACTGCCGATGATCAGCCCGACGCTTTTGTTCAACCTGATCATGACGATCATCAGCGCGTTTCAGCAGCTCAGCCTGGCGCTTTTGCTCACCGGGGGCGGGCCGTTGCAATCGACTTACTTTTACGCCATGTACGCGTACGACAACGCCTTCAAATACTTCAAGATGGGATATGCGTCGGCGAACTCGTGGTTTATGTTTTTGATCATTTTGGTGCTGACTTTCATCGTCTTCAAAACATCCGGAGGCTGGGTGTACTACGAAGGTGACAATCGCAAGGGAGGGGAGGAAGCTTGATTCGCAAAGCGATATCGTATACGAGCTTGATCTTTTTCTCCTTTCTGTTTCTGGCTCCGTTTTACTGGATGGTCTCTACTGCGTTGAAGTCGGATCAGGAGATTTACACGTATCCGCCCAAATGGATTCCTGACGTCTTGCACTGGGAGAACTTCGCCAATGCGTGGATGTCGCAGCCGTTCAATCTGTTTTTGCAAAATTCGTTGAGCGTGACGCTCTTGACGACGATCGGCCAGCTGATTTCCTCATCGCTGGTGGCATACGGGTTTGCCAGATTTACGTTTAAAGGCAGGGACTTCCTGTTCATGGTCGTGCTGGCGACGATGATGATTCCGTGGGAAGTGACGATGATTCCGCTGTATATGGAATTTAATTACTTGAACTGGATTAATACCTTGAAGCCATTAATTGTGCCCTCCTTTTTCGGGGCGCCGTTCTATATTTTCTTGATGCGTCAGTTTATTTTGACAATTCCTCGCGAGCTGGATGAAGCGGCACGCATCGATGGGGCAGGCCCGTTCCAGATTTACGCGCGCATCGTGGTTCCGCTGATGATGCCTGCGCTGATTTTGATTAGCGTCTTCAACATTATGAACACTTGGAATGATTATTTGGGGCCGTTGATCTTTTTGAATGACCAGAGCCAGTACACTTTGACGCTCGGGCTTGCGCAGTTCAAAGGCATGTACGACGTGGAAGCGACCGGGCTGATGGCGGTCACGATCCTGATCTCGCTGCCGCCGCTCGTGCTCTTTTTCCTCGCCCAGCGGTATATCGTCGACAACGCGGCAGGGGTCGGCATCAAGTAAGGAGGCGTGGCAGGTGAAACATCGGGAGAAATGGGAAGGAGCATTCTGGTCGGTTCATCAATGCGGAGAGTGGCTGTTGCGGCTGGAAGTAGCCCACCTGCTCTGGATCGGCGGCACGCTTTTGGGAGGCGTCGTGCTTGGCGTTTTTCCGGCGACCGCAGCTATGCATGAGGTGCTTGGCGGGCAAGGCCCAGGCGGAAACAGGGATGACAGAGGGCTTGCAGCCGCTTTCTGGTATGCGTACCGCCGTTACTTTTGGCGAAGCCAGCTATTGGGATATGCCCTTTTGCTCTCGGGAGTCGTGTTGTGGGGCGACCTGATTTTTTTCCTTGGTCTGGGCACAAAATGGAGCCTTGTCTGCGCAGCTTTGTTGGCCGGAATCAGTCTTCTGCATACCGCGATTTGCTGTCACGCTTTTGCCTTGCTTGTGCGCTTGGATCGCGGCTTTTGGGCAGGAATCAGGCAGTCGTTCTGGTCGGTGGCGGCTTTTCCCCTGCACGCTATGGTGACGGTTGGCGGCGTGTTTTTGTGCGTGGGCGTCATGCTTGTCTTGCCTGCGCTGCCGATCTTGCTGGGGGCAAGTGCGCTTGTCTGGTGGATGGCAGTGCGGACGGTTCGCTTGCTGGAAAAGTGCGAGCGCAAAGCAACTACACAGCAACTACGGGGTGAAACATATGCAGTTTGATTTGGGAATCGTTCCTTTTAGCCGATACGGGTCTTTTCTCGTCGTTTCCCGGCTTGGCAGTGACAGGCGAGCCGAGGGACTGTACTTGCGCAACGTGCGTGGCGGAGACAATCGTGACGGAGCTGTATTTCGCCTGGAGCTGGTAGACGGCGGGGTGGCCGTTCCTTTTGAAGCAGTCGCTACGCCAACTGTGCTCGTGCTGCGGGCAGAGCAAGGCGAGCTGGAATTGTGCATGGGCGAGCCGCAGCTTGTTCAGGTTCGCGGACGGGGTGTCGGCTTGCGGCTGGTGGTGGAATCGGAGGCAGCGGATTACGTCATGCCAGCACCAGCCGACTGCCTCGTAGTCAACCATTTTACGACCGAGCTGCACTTTCGACTGACACCGCTTGCTGGAAAAGTGGCGGTAGAAGACGCGTGGAAGGCGACGCGAGACAATCAGGTCAAGCTGTCGTTTTTGCCTGACGGTCAGACGGGTGAGCTGGAGGGCGTAATCGAGGAATTTCAGACGGTGTGGCGGGAGCGCAGCTATCCTGATTTTGCTTCCGGTCGCGCTCGGGTGGAGCAAGAGTATCGCGAATGGCTGGGACAGACGCTTCCACTCTCGGAAGCTGCTCGTGAAGACGGGCTGGCAGAAGCGCGCGAGCTGGCAGCGTATATAACGTGGTCATGTGTCGTAAGGCCAGAAGGGTATTTGCCGCGTCCGGCGATGTACATGTCGAAAAACTGGATGACCAACATCTGGAGCTGGGATCATTGTTTCAATGCGATGGCCTTGACCCGCTGGAATTTGCCGCTCGCCTGGGATCAGTTGATGGTGTTTATCGACAGGCAGGACGAGAGCGGCGTGTTCCCCGATTTTATCAACGACAGGTATGCGCTCTGGAACTGCTGCAAGCCGCCGATTCACGGCTGGACGCTGGGCTGGATGCTGGCGCGCAACGACGATGTTACCGATGAGATGCTGACAGCGATGTACGAGCCGCTATGCCGTTGGACGGACTGGTGGTTCCGCTACCGCGATGATGATCAGGACGGCATTCCTCAATACAATCACGGCTATGATTGCGGCTGGGACAACAGCACGGTTTTTCTCGACGGAACACCGATTGAAAGCCCGGATTTGCCCGCGTATCTCGTGTTGCAAATGGATGTGTTGGCGGGAGTGGCGAAGCGGTTGGGTCGGGATGACGAGGCGCAAGCCTGGGAAGAGAAGTCGGAAGCGACTTTGCAGCGATTGCTGGCGCAGCATTGGGATGGAAAGAAGTTTTTTGCGACACGTTCGGGGAGCGACCAGCCCACCCGAGGTGACAGCTTGATCTGCTACATGCCGCTTGTGCTTGGCGAAAAGCTGCCCGAAGCGATGCGTGAGCAGATGATCGCAGACGTGCAGCAGCGCTTTTTAACGGACCACGGACTGGCTACGGAGAGCCCGGCAAGCCCGTTTTACCGCAGCGATGGCTACTGGCTCGGCCCGATTTGGGCGCCGGTGACCATGCTGTTGGTCGATGGCTTGCGCCGTGCGGGCGAACAAAAGCTTTCCCAGGAAATTGCCCGACGCTTTTGCCGGATGGCGGCGGCAAGCGGGATGGCGGAGAACTTCGATCCCCTGTCCGGTGCGGGACTGAGAGACAGGGCGTTTACGTGGACGTCCAGCGTGTTTTTGCTGCTGGCGCATGAGTATGTGTGAGTGACAAAAAAGGACGATGGCTGCTGGAAAAGAGCGTAGCCATCGTCTTTTTCACCTTCCTTGCTAAGGAGTAGGGTTTTCTTTATAAGGATAGGTAATTTTCAAGCGGTAATAATCGTTACTCAAGTACTTATATTGTATCTTTAGAATTTTTCCTCCTTCATAAACTAAAAAACTTGATTCATTGACCAAAGCATGAAAGCTGCTAATCTTTCCTTCGTTTTTCAATATTGGCAATACTTCATTGTAAAAAGCATTAAACTCATTCTCATTGGAGTACGTCCGATAAAATGGTGAGCAGCTGTCTGTTATACCTTCAAAAACTGTACGTTCAGGAAGTGGCAGTTTGAGTTCCTCACACTGGAAGGAATGGCTAGGGGCCAGATAACTTTTTAGAGCATGTTGAAATTCTCTGTCCCAAAAAAACAATTGAATAAGGATGAGCAAGGAAAGAGCAAATACGATCTGCCACTTCCTTTGGCGCCATCCTGCGCGGCGAAGTACCAAAGAAAAGTAGATTAGGAAGATGACAAGAAAGAACAGGGAGTAAAAAATGTGGGACAGGGGAATTGGCATAGATCCTCCATGGTGAGCGTGTATTGCATTTTGAAATACAAAGTCATAACAAACCGCACTTCACTATCTGAAATACTATTTAGTTGTGTTTTATCGAAACATAGTAGGTAGACAAATAAATGGGGCGGATATAAGCGTCTTTAGAAGTCGCTCCCCAGTGATCATTTATCCTAAGAAACTCGTAAGTCCATACGTGGCGTGTATCATTGCTATCTCGAAAAGTTGCCTCGTATTCTTTGGCTCCCTTAACAGTGACTGTATGATCATAGTAAGGTTTCGAGTCCATGCTATAATACCCTGGCCCATCACTATCTAAATAGTTTTTAATATCGTCGTAATCTGGGGTGACTATTTCTTCATCATCACTTGTGGATTGAGATGAATCCCCTACTGCGTTAGCTGCAATTTTGTATAAGTTAGCATTATCCCAAGGATAGACCCCGTTGTCCGGTTTAACAAAGTATTTTGATTTAATCATTGCGTCGTATGCTTTCTTTTTATTGGAAGAGGATAAGTTAGAGTGATAGTTCATAATTTCTAATGTGCTAATTAATGCGCAATCATTATCGTAGTTATCCCATGGACTATCATCCTGATTTATGTCAGGAACATAGTAAGATTGGCTATACTCTTCGGATACTTTGACATTTGTATATCCATCATTTTCTAAGTATTTTTTTAACCATACGCCTGGATCTGTAATATAGTCGCCGTCGTATCCTTCGTTAGCACCTGAAAGAAAAGTTGAAAATAGTGAATCTAGCGTATCTTCAGTGGTATTCTCCCATTTATTCTGCATCTGAGTAGTGTTTATAATTCTCTTTTTGTTTGGCTCGCTATTGTTTTCCCTCTTCAATTCATCTATTGACTTTCCTTTATCCTTACCTTCAATTACAACGCCATCGTGATTAACTGAAAAATGCTGAAACTGGTTAGAATATAAAGTTTTGTTATTATCGAAATATGAAGAATCAATCTTTTCAAAGGAGAATTGAAGCAGCTCGCCGCTATCGGAGTCCACAATAACGAACCCTTCTGTGAAAATAACAAGAACCTCTGATAAGCGATCTTCCAAGTCATGCACAGGAATAATTTTCTTTACTTTAAATATGCCTTTCTTTATTTGTTCAGCCCAAGGGGATTCTGTATCGACTGCGGAAATAACCATACTCTCCATTAGAGCTTGAGCGGTGCCATTTGCTATTTTTTCAAGATCGTTTGTACTAAGTATTGATTTCCTATTCTTGGGAATATATTTTCCGATTTCTTTTACAAATCGCTCGTTACTACTTTTACTGATGAGCATAGATGAAGAAGACTCTTTTGCTACTCCGGTATCTGGATAAGCTAAAGTTGATAAAAGAAGTGCGCCAGCAACTAGTAAGAGATTTTGTTTACTCATATTACCTTCAAAGTAAAAAAATGTAATTAAATCACTTTGAGTATATTTATTATACATTTTATTGTCAATATTTTACCAATCTTTAACATTCATTAAAAATTGTAACACACTCTCTTAACATTCAAGGCTTATAGTAAAAGCAACAAGCAAATAGCTTCGGAACCATTGGGTGGAGACATGTGAAAACCCATAGTTTCTTCGTACGTGCGCCAGGTGGCATGCGGAAGGACTATGTGTTTTTTTTGTGTCTCCCTTTTTGTGTTCCGCTCAAAACGACAGGAGGAATCAGAGGATGAAACGTGGTTGGCTTGGCTTGACCTTGGCAGTGGCAATGGTGGGTATGGTCGGTTGCTCTGCGGCGGGAAGCGCAACTGGAGCAGCTGGGGGCGCCGGAAAAATGGCGATTGTGTACAACAACTCTGATGAATGGGCGAGCTTTGGCACGATTCGCCAGGCGTTCAAGGATAAGACCGGGATCGAAGTACCGAATGACAATAAAAACAGCGGCCAATCCGTGACAGCGATGATTGCGGAAAAAGACAGCCCGATCGCCGATGCGGTCTACTACGGAATCGTCTTCGGCTCTCAGGCGGTCGAGAAAGATTTGGTGGAAGGCTACAAGCCGCCGCATTTTGACGAGATTCCCGCAGCGTTGAAAGACGCTGACGGCAAGTGGATGACAGTGCACTACGGCGCGATCTCGTTCATCGTCAACAAGCAGGCACTGGGCAGCACCCCTGCGCCACAATCGTGGGCAGACCTTTTGAAGCCGGAATACAAGGGCAAAGTCGGATTCCTCGACCCGTCCTCGGCTGCCGTAGGCTACAGCGTGACCGTAGCGGCCAACCTCGCCATGGGCGGCGATTTGGACAACTGGAATCCGGGCATCGATTACTTGAAAAAGCTGGAGGCAAACGGAGTCATCCATCCAAAAGGAACAGCCAATGCCAAAGTGATGAAAGGCGAAATTCCGATCATTATCGACGCCGATTTCAACGGCTACAAGATGAAGTACGAAGAAAACGGCCCAATCGATGTGGTCATTCCAAAAGAAGGCTCGCTGAAGCTGCCGTACGCCATGTCGATTATCAAAAATGCGCCGCATAAAGAGGCCGGACAACAATATCTCGACTTCCTGCTCTCCGACGAAGGTCAGCAAATGTTCGCCAAAGGCTTTGTCCGCCCGATCCGCAACGTGCAGATTCCAGGCGAGGTCGAAAGCAAGTTCTTGCCAGCGGCTGATTATGAGCGCGTCCGCGACGTTGACTTTGCGAAAATGAATCAGGTTCAAAACGCTTTTATCGAGCGTTGGAAGAGTGAAGTTCTTGCCAACTAGAGGAGTTTGTCTATGAAAAGAATGGGCGTTGCCGTCTTTGTCTTACCGATTTTTCTGCTGTTTGCGTTCTTTTTCCTGTATCCGCTCATCGTGCTGGTCGTAGCCAGCTTTCAGCGCGGCGGCGAGCTTACGGCGGGCAATTACGCTCAGATCATCACCAACCCGCAGTATTTGCACTCGCTGTGGAACAGCTTGTGGCTGTCTCTGTCCGTGACCTTGGTTGCGCTGGTTTTGTCTGCTGTGCTCGCTTTCTTTTTGGCCCGGCATTCGTTTCCGGGGAAGACGCTGTACTTTACGCTGCTGACTTTTCCGATCTCTTTTCCGGGCGTTGTCGTTGGCTTCATGATCATTATTTTGTTTGGTTCGACGGGCATTTTGCCGATGTTGTCCGAGCTTTTGACCGGGGAAAAAAAGCTGGTGTTTGCCTACACGATTGCCGGAATTTTTTTGGCCTACCTGTATTTCGAGATTCCGCGCATTGTGATGACGCTGTACGGGGCGATCAAAGATTTTGACCAGACGCTGGAGGAGGCTGCCCGAACTATCGGGGCCACGCCATGGCAGGCGCTCCGCTATGTGGTGCTGCCGACGCTTTATCCGATCTTTCTCTCGGCGGGAGCACTTGCCTTTTCCACGTCGATGAGTGCATTCGGCACAGCTTTCACGCTGGCGAACGACTTCGATATTTTGCCGATCCTGATGTACAACGAGTTCACGCTCAATTTCAACATTGAAGTAGCCAGTGCGATCGCGGTCGTCATCGGGCTTGTCTGCGTGGGGATTAACCTCGGGTATCGCGTGCTGGTCGAGAAGGAGGGGCGTTCTTGATGCAAACAGCAGGAAAAGCGTTGGTCTACGTGCTGGTTTTTCTGATCAGTGCGCTCATCCTCTCTCCCTTGTTGTTTACCGTTGCCGGATCGTTTGCGGTGTACTGGGGCGCTGACATGTATTCGGCGGGCGTGACCTTGTCCTGGTATGCAAAAGTATTCGAGAAATTTGGGCATACGATTGGCTTTACGCTGGTGCTCGCTTTTTGCACGGTGCTGGTCAATACGGTGCTGGGCACGATGGCCGGCTACTGGTTTTACCGTTGGAAAAGCCGCTGGGTGTTTGTGCTGGAGGAACTGCTGTCTTTGCCGATCGCCGTACCAGGCATTGCGATTGCCCTGGCGCTGATTCAGACGTATCCCGCGATGCGCGCATCCGGTGCCTTGATGCTGGTCGGGCATGTAATCATTACGTTTCCGCTGATGTTTCGGACTGTGCTCGGCACGCTGCGGACAAAAGATTTTCGCACGCTCGACGAATGCGCAGCTACGCTGGGAGCCGGGCCGATGTACCGCTTTTTCCATGTGATTTTTCCGAGCATTCGCGGGGCGATTCTCTCCGGTGCCGTCATGGTATTCATGCTGTCGCTCGGCGAGTTCAACATGAACTTTTTCCTGTACACGCCGCTGACGGTGACATTGCCGATCGGGCTGTACGAAGCGTACTCGACGCTGCGGATTGAATTGGGCAGTGCGTACACGACACTGTTTTTGGCGATGGCGATTCCGCTGATGTACTTGCTGCATCGCCTGAACCAGAGTTCGGCCTTTTCGCGAAACGGAGGGGTGTAGATGGAGGAGAGCACGGTGCAATCGATGGAAATTGCCATTCGTGGCGTATCAAAAACTTTTCAGGATGGAACGACGGCCTTGCAGCCGATCGATTTGCAGGTAGCGGCAGGCGAGGTGCTGGTGCTGCTCGGGCCATCTGGCTGCGGGAAAAGCACGCTGCTGCGGATGATTGCCGGGCTGGAGCAGCCGACAGCCGGACGTGTTTTGATCGGGGATCGCGACGTTACCCAGCTTCCGCCGGAAAAGAGGGGGATCGGCTTTGTTTTTCAACAGTACGCCTTGTTTCCTACGATGACGGTGGAAGAAAACATCATGTTCGGCATGAAGCTGCGCAAAATCGGCAAGCAGGAGCAGAAGGCCAAGCTGGAGGAACTGCTCGCCTTGATGAACTTGACGGAGCTGCGCAAGCGACTGCCTATTCAGTTGTCTGGCGGGCAGCAGCAGCGTGTGGCGATTGCCCGCGTGCTGGCGACTGACCCGATGATTTTGCTGATGGACGAGCCGTTGACGGCACTGGATGCCAAATTGAAGGAGCACCTGCGGTTGGAGCTGGCCCAGTTGTTTCGCAAGCTGCACATTACGACGGTATACGTGACGCATGACCAGACAGAAGCGATGGCGATTGCCGACCGGATTGTCGTGATGAACAAAGGGGTCATCGAGCAGAGCGGTACGCCGAAAGAGATCTACCTCAAGCCGAAATCTTCATTTGTGGCCCAGTTTGTCGGGCAAGTGAACCGCTTGCGCGCAAAGGTCAAGACAGCGGAGCGTGGCAACGTCCTTGATTTGGGATTTTACCAGCTTCCGTACAAAGGGGAGAGCCGGGCAGTCGCGGACATCGACGTGTTCCTTCGCCCGGAGGACGTATATCTCACGCAAGAAGCAGGCTTTTCTGCACGCGTGCAGGACGTGATTTTTCTCGGCGATCATTACCGCGTCATTGCCGAGTCCGGCGGGCAAAAGCTCGTTATCGACGTCGGAAACGACACGCTGATCCACGAAGGAGATCAGGTGCAACTGGAAATACGCGAAGACAAAATCATTTACGCATGAGGTGACGGGGATGAAAAAAGAAATTTGCTACTCCGACTTGGCGCTTTTGACGCAGCCGATTGAGGCGAATATCGAGCTGCTTCTGGAACACGGCGCAGACAAAATCGAGCTTTTGATGGACGGGCTGCAATGGGATGCCATGGACGATCAGATCGCCCGCATGAGCAAAGTGTTGCCCCAGTACAACGCAGGGTACACGGTGCACCCGCCAGCGTGGGACACCAGCTTGACCAGCGAGAACAAAGCGATTCGCGAAGCGTCTTTTTCCGAGTACGCGAAAGCGATCCAGTTCGCGCATAACATCGGGGCAGAGCATGTCGTGATTCACCCCGGCTTTTGCTTCTCGCCCGTCTTTGACAAGGAAATTGCCCAGATGCGAGCGGCTGACGCGATTCATCGCCTGTGCAAAATAGCCGCGCCGCTCGGCGTGAAGCTGGCTGTGGAAAATGTAGGTTACAAAGGCGCGTCGATTTTCAGCGAAGCGGAGTTTGCGGCTTTTCTGGATGGAATGGACAGCGTCGCAGGGTACTTGCTCGACACCGGACACGCTTATTTGAACGATTGGGACATTCCGGCACTCATTCGCAGTATTTCGCACCGACTGCTTGCCGTGCATTTGCATGACAACTACGCAACAGGAGACGATCATTTGCCGATTGGAGAAGGCGGCATCAGCTGGGAGCCTGTTTTTGCCACACTTGCGCAGACCGCGCCGGATTGCCAGCTGATTTTGGAATATGCGCCGGGCACAGAGCTGGTCAAGCTTCAGCAAGGAAAAAGCATGCTGCTGGAGCGATTGCAGCTCGTGTAAGCAAACAAACCGCACTACTACCATGATCAAAAGGAGTGGAGAGGGAGCATGAAAAGAAAGCAGACGAAGCAAACAGGCAAAACAGGAACGCAAAAGAGGGCAACGGCAGCATCTGTACTAGCGTTGACCGTCCTGCTCAGCAATGTCCCGGTGCATGCCGAGAATGCGACAGCGGTCACTGAGGCAGAAGCAGGAAGTAGCACAGCAGGCGACACGAAGGCAGAAGAGACTGGGACAGACGCGCCAGAAACCGGAGCAGCCGAAGACGCTACCGCCGGCGAGAACGGCCCAGCAACTCCGGAAGCGCCAGGGGAAGTGCCCGCAGGTGATGCCGAGACGACACCAGGAGAAGCTCCTGCCGAGGTGCCGACTGATGCGCCAGCTCCAGAGGAAATTCCTGCTGTACCGAGCGTGGAAGCTTTGCAGATCATGCAAAACTCGCCGATCAAAATTACGGAAATTTTGTACGATGCAGACGGCTCCGACGATGGAACCGAGTTTTTGGAGATTTCCAATCTTGGAACGAAAACCGTCGATATTAGCGGCTACATGATCGGCGATGAGGAAACAAGAGGCGGCGGCGAGGGAATGTTCGCTTTTCCGCAAGGCACGAAGCTTGCTCCCGGACAATCCATCACGATTGCCCAATCGTCGCTGATCAACAAGGCCAAATACCGCTATACTCCCGATTTTGAGCTTCCGCCTGTCGAGCAGTACAACCCGCAAGACGACCCGGATGTGCCGAATTTGCTGCCGACCGATTGGGCAACAGGGACGATTGTCATGGCAAACGGCGGCGATGACGTGCTGCTGATGGACGACAAGTACAACGTTCTCGACTATGTTCCGTACATCAAAGACACGACTTTTAACGGCAAAAAAGTCAAGGCGGCCAAGCCGTTGAACAACTTGGGCGAATCTTTGCAGCGAATCAAGCAAATGGGAGATGCTTCGGTCGACTTTTACTCGCTGTTCCCAAGTCCGGGAACGTGGAGCGACAAGGAGCCGGAAGAACCGGACTTTGGTCCGAGCGACTCTTTGATCATCACAGAGGTTATGAATGATCCGCTGTTTGATGAAAGCACGGGCGAATTTGTCGAGATTACGAACATATCGGATAAAGCTATCGACATTAGCGGCTATTTGATTGGAGATGAAGAAACAAAAGGCGGCAGCGAGGGAATGCACGCGTTCCCGCCGGGGACAATCATTCAACCGTACCAGCCAATCGTTGTCGCCCGTTACGCGGATGGCATCGTAGAGCGTCACCAGACGAAGCCGGACTTTGAAATTTTCGAGTCGATGGACGATGTACCGCAAATGCTGCCGACGAAGTGGGCTACTGGCAGCCTGTATTTGGCTAACAGCGGCGATCATGTGATTTTGGCTGATCCAGAGGCGCGCGTCATTGACGCCATGGTATACGGCGATGCCAAATTCCCGCAAGTAACGGCACACCCGGGAGTGGCAGGCGGTCACACGATGGAACGCTTGACAGGTGAAGATACGAACGACGCTTCCAAAGATTTTGTCGACCAGCCTAATCCGACTCCGGGAGGTCTTCTGTTCGGCCCGGATGCTCTCGTAGACAAAATTCCGAAATCCGATTTGAAAGACAACGTCCTGATCGTGAAGGAGCCAGAGACTGGTGTTGTATCGCCAGTGACAGTAATTGGCTGCTATCAATCCGGCGATGTCTCGGCATTGGCTTCGTCCGGTGTTTCCTCCGTATTTTTGATGGTGGGCAAAAATATTGACGGACAACTGATTGTGTCGGCGGGAGACAGACCGCTTTTGGCCGATGCCCTCGATCAATTGGCGAACAAAGCGATTCCGATTTTGTCCATCGAATCGAAGGAGCTGGTGCCAGCTGTTGACCAACTGTTGACAGAGCGTTCCTTGACGGATGTGCACATCGTATCGAGCAACCCGGAGATTGTCCGTGCAATGCGGGAGAAAAACGATGAATACCGCGGCGCGATCCTGGACGGTGTGGACGAGCTTGATTTGGCCAAGCAAAAGCAGTTGGTAAAAACCGTGCGCGCCAGCAAATCGAACGTGCTGATTTTGCCTTACGACCGTGTGAATGCGGAAGTGGCTCGCTATTTCCGTCTGCGGGGAATTACGGTATGGGCAATCGAAAAAGCCGGAACCGTGCAGCATCACGATCTGGTCAGCATGGGTGTGCGCGGAATCATCTCTGCACAGCCAGAAACGGTGTTGTCTGCTCTGGCAGCCTATCCGACCGAGACGTTGACACAGCCGCCAATCGTCTACGCGCACCGCGGCATTCCGTCCAAAAAGCCGGAAAACACGATGTACTCGTTCCAGGAAGCGATTGACCTGGGAGCAGATATCGTGGAGACGGACATTCATAAGACGAAGGACGGCAAGCTTGTCCTGATTCACGACTTTGATCTGGAGCGCACGACAAACGGCACGGGAAAAGTAAAAGACTACACGCTGGCAGAGCTTCGCGCACTGGTTGCCAACAAGCAAGACCCGGAAAACCCGGACTGGTACCAGCCTGAGATTACAGATGCCCGCATCCCTACACTCGACGAGCTGCTGGAAGCGGCAAAAGGCAAAGCCGTACTCGATCTGGAAGCAAAAAGCATCGGCTACGAAAAAGAAATCATCGAAGCCATTGAAGCGCATGACATGGTGGAAGACGTCATTCTTTGCAGCTTCAGCTCGGAAGTATTGAACCGTTTTGCCGCGTTGAATCCGGAAGTCGGGCTGGGCTATGTGCTGAGCGGCTCCAAGCCGGAAACGAAGAAGGATCAATACGCGGAGAAGCTCGTCACAGATGCGATCCAGCTCAATGCCCAATACTTCCTCGACCAGGCGATTTTGACACCGGAGCTGGCGCGCTACGCCAAGCATCGCGGATTGCCGCTCGGCGTGTACACCGTAAACGAAAATGCGCAGATTGAGGAAGCGTTGCGTACAGGTGTGAGCGGGGTTGTTACCGACTACGCACAACGTTTGCTGACAGCGCCAATTCGCGTCGATGCGCCGCAAAGCTCGCTGGAATTGACCGCAGGTGAAGTGAAGCCGCTCGAAGCGATCATCGACTATCGCGTGGCGGAAGACCAGTTGGCGCCAGCCCGCATTCGCCTGATTGACAACCATGACGCCGCAGTGGAAGTGGCAGCAGACGGCAAGAGCCTGATCGCCAAAAAGGCTGGCACAGCCAAGGTTCAACTGAGTGTGGAAGTGCCATCTGGCGGCAAGACGTGGAAAATGGTCACGACCGTGATCGAAGTGAAGGTCAATTAATTGTTTCACGAAACAGGAGGGGGAGCTGCTTCCCTCTCCTTTTGCTACTATGACGTTTGTGCGAAATCAGAGGACAGACCTTGAAACTTCTGAACATTCGGGATACTCTTGATGAAAAGGCTTGATTCGTAGAGCGGAGGGTGGTTGATGCATGCTCGAGGAAAGCGTTTCGTTGCGGATGTGGAAACGTTTTGTTCAAGAAGGTGTAATTGACTCAGCACGAATCAACAAACGGATTACAGAATCGTGGCATCGCTGCAAAAGCAGCCGGGTAAACCCGTATGCAGGCACAGGGCAGGTTGTACTCGCCGGGGATGCGCTGAAAAGACAACAGGAGAATAGTCGCCTGCTGCTGGAGCTTGCCTTGCCGCAAATTGACCGACTGTCGCCTTTTATCCACGACGTGGGGATGATCGCGCTCGTGATTGACCCCGAGGGCTACGTCTTGAGCATGCGTGGCGAAAAGCGGGCGCTTCACGATGCCAATGCGATCAATTTTGTCGAAGGGGTACGCTGGACAGAGGATGAGGTGGGCACGAACGCAATCGGCACGGCGCTTTTGGCAAAAGAAGCGATCATGGTCAACGGAACCGAGCACTATTCGGTTGCCTCGCATCGCTGGAGCTGCTTTGCGGCCCCCATCCGGGACGACAGCGGCTCGCTGCTCGGAATCATTGACGTATCAAGTCCTGTCGAGCGCAGTCACCCGCAGACGATGGCGACTGTCATGACGCTTGCTTACTCCATCGAGCAGGCTTGGATGAAGCAGCGGCAGCAGGACGAACTGGAATTGCTGCAACGCGCCATGATATTGCTAGGCGAAGGACAGCGGCCCATCATTTTTTGCAACCAGGAAGGCCGGGTAGTGTATGCGAGCGCAGATATACGCAAGCGAATCGCCAACTGGACCAATCTGAGAAGACATGAGGTTGCGGAGTACGGCTTTTTCGAAGCGCGGCAAGCGCCGTTGTTTTCCGAACGTCATCCGGGCTTGATTGGCTGGGTGATCGAGCTGGCGACAAGCGATGCGGGACTTGCGCGGATGTTTGTGAACCGTTCCTCCTCATTCCGCTTCCAAGGCGAGCCGGGAACGAGCGCAGCCTTTTGCAACGTCCTGCGGGAGCTGGAGCGGATCGCGCCGACGGACGGGAACGTGGTGATCTATGGCGAAAGCGGCACGGGAAAAGAGTTGGTCGCACAAGCGATACACGACAACAGTCCGCGCCGGGAAGGGCCGTTTGTGGCAGTCAACTGTGGCGCTATACCTCGCGAGCTGATGGAAAGCGAGCTGTTCGGGTATGTGGAGGGGGCGTTTACCGGAGCGCGTCGCCGCGGACATACAGGAAAGCTGGCGCAAGCGAACGGCGGCACGCTGTTTTTGGATGAGATCGGGGAGATTCCCGCTGCCATGCAGGTCGCTTTGCTGCGCGTCCTGCAAGAGCGAAAAGTCACGCCGATCGGCAGTACGGAAGAGCATGCACTGAATATTCGCGTCATCGCCGCTACGCATCGCAATTTGCGGCAACAGGTGAGTGAGGGCAGCTTTCGCGAGGACTTGTACTATCGGCTGCACGTCCTCCCTGTATCACTGCCGCCGCTGCGGGCGCGAAAAGAAGATATTCCGCTGCTGATTCGCCACTACTGTCACAAAAACGGCTATCAGCTTGATTTGCCAAAAGCGTTGCTGGATGAGTTGATGGCGTATGACTGGCCGGGCAATATACGCGAGCTGTACAACGTTGTTGAACGTCTGCGAGTCCTTCCCCGAGAGGATTGGAAGCGGTTACTTTGCGATGTGATGCAGGCAGGAGCTGATTATGAGCTGCGTCCGCAGGCCAGACAGTCGATTCAGCAGCCGTCTTTTTACGAAGCCGACTCGCTCTGTTACCGCGAACAACTGGAGCGGCAGACGATCGTGCAAGCTCTGGAAAAAAGCGGCGGCAGCGCTTCGGTAGCGGCTGAGCTGCTAGGTATTCCGCGCAGCACTTTTTACCGCAAGCTGAAAAAGTATCGGCTCTGACGAAAGAGCACGAGAGGGGGATCACGCATGCCATTTTATTGGTGGGAGCAAACGCCTGTTCAACTGCTTGCTACGGTCTCCCGGCCGTATCGCGGGGAGGTGTTGATCCCTTTTAGCGTAGACGAGGCGTATGCCCGGCTATGTTCACAGGAGCCGACGACTGCTCCTGTCATTCACTTGTGGCGGCATGAAAAAGCGATTGTTTTGGGCGCGCGTGATGCCAAGCTACCGCATGCGGCTGAAGCTGTGCGACAGTTGGAGGCAGCGGGGTATCAGACCGCTGTCCGTCCATCAGGCGGGGCTGCCGTTCCGCTGGCGCCGGGAGTGATCAACTTGTCGCTGGTGATGCCTGTTGCCGCTTCTGATTTGAATCCTGAGCCGTTTTTTCTGCGGATGGTGGAGTTGATCCGGGCGACGTTGGGCGACGACGGAGCGAAAATGAGCAGCGGTGAAGTAGAAGGGGCTTATTGTCCGGGCACTTACGATCTCGCCATTGAAGGATATAAATTTTGCGGGATCGCCCAGCGGCGTTTGACTCGGGCGGTTGCGGTCCAGGCGTTCATCAATGTCGAAGGCTGCGGGCGCACGTACGAAGCGATCATCCAGTCTTTTTACGAAAAGGCAGCTATGGGCGCTCCCGTCGAGCAGTTTCCGCAAGTACAGCCGGGGCGGATGGCAAGCTTGTCCGAGCTGGGAGTGTCCGGGGGAGTGGAAGGGTTTGTCCTGCGCTTGCAGGAACTGCTGCACGCACACGCGGAGTCATCTGTTGCGGTGCTGGATGCTTGTCCAGACTCGCTTGCGCACGAGGCGAAGCAGGCGCTCGATTTGTTAAAAGGCAGGCATCGTCAACTGGTCGGTTCTTAAAAAGAACCGGCTTTTTTTGTGCGTGAAAATCGGTTCGGCTTTTTCATGAAAAACGTATGAAAGCTCATGAACGCGGATGTACCTTTTCGCGTGCAATCACACGGTCATGACGGCTGGATCGTATCTGTACAGTCGGGAAACCGATCTCAAGTGAGCCTTCGCTCCACAAGCTGCTGTGAGAAAAAATGAGACAAAACGGGACGATGTCTCACTTTGTACTACCTGGTGCCGACAGTCCAAGCAGAAAAAGCCGCAAAACCGCGCAGTTGCTGGCTGGCACAGAGATTGCACATAGGAAAAGGCAAGAGCGATCGACCGGGTCGTTCCAAACAAGTCACGATGGAGGAGGCGTATCTGATGAAAGTAATCCAGGCGGAAGAACAGGTGCTGTCCCGTGAACAGGCGAAATGGATGTACCGCAAAATGCTGGAGATTCGCAAGTTCGAGGACGCTGTTCACGTATTGTTCGGACAAGGCAAGCTGCCGGGGTTTGTCCACTTGTATGCAGGGGAGGAAGCGATTGCGGTGGGGCTTGGCGTCCATCTGAACCAGCAGGACAGCATCACCAGCACACATCGCGGCCACGGCCACTGCATTGCCAAAGAATGCGACTTGAATGGAATGATGGCAGAGATATACGGAAAAGCGACTGGCTTGTGCAAAGGAAAGGGAGGCTCCATGCACATCGCTGACCTGGACAAAGGCATGCTGGGCGCGAACGGGATCGTCGGAGGCGGTTTCCCGCTGGCATGCGGCTCTGCCTTGACCGCCAAGCTGAAAAAGACCAATGCGGTCAGCGTTTGTTTCTTCGGAGACGGAGCCAACAACCAGGGCACCTTCCACGAAGGCTTGAATTTGGCGGCAATCTGGAAGCTGCCTGTCGTATTTGTAGCGGAAAACAATGGCTACGGAGAGGCGACGCCGTTTACATACGCCTCCAGCTGCACACATATCGCTGATCGTGCAAGCGGTTACAATATGCCGGGAGTGCGCGTGGACGGAAAAGATGTGCTGGCTGTTTACCAGGCGGCCGAAGAAGCGGTTGCCCGTGCGCGGCGGGGCGAGGGGCCGACTTTGATCGAATGTGTGACCTACCGCAACTACGGCCATTTTGAAGGGGATGCGCAGAAGTACAAAAAAGAGCTCGACAAACAGGAGCATCTCAATGAAAAGGATGCGATCACTTCTTTCCGCAATCATTTGACGACATCGCAAACCATGTCTGACACAGAGCTGACAGAAATCGAGCAAGCCGTAGACAGTGCGATCCAGGAAGCGATCCGCTTCGCCGAGGAAAGTCCGTATCCGAGTGCAAGCGAACTGCTGACTGACGTCTACGTGTCGTACTAAGAGAGGGGGATGGAGGACATGACGAGAAAAATCAGCTTTTCCGCAGCGGTTAATGAAGCGATGAAACTGGCGATGAGAGCCGATGAAAACGTGATTTTGCTGGGCGAGGATGTGGCTGGCGGGGCGCAAGTCGACCATTTGCAGGACGATGAGGCGTGGGGCGGCGTACTTGGCGTGACCAAAGGGCTTGTGCAGGAATTTGGCCGCGAGCGCGTTCTGGATACGCCGATTACCGAAGCTGGCTACATCGGCGCTGCGATGGCAGCGGCGGCAACAGGCATGAGGCCGATTGCCGAGCTGATGTTCAACGATTTTATCGGCAGCTGTCTCGACATGGTGATGAACCAGGGGGCGAAATTCCGCTACATGTTTGGCGGCAAGGCACAGGTGCCGATCACGATCCGCACGATGCACGGAGCAGGCTTCCGTGCGGCAGCACAGCACTCGCAGAGCCTTTACGCCATGTTCACGCACATCCCCGGCATCAAGGTGGTTGTGCCGTCCACACCTTATGAGGCAAAAGGCTTGCTGCTTGCCGCCATCGAGGACAACGATCCCGTCATTTTCTTCGAGGACAAGACGTTGTACAACACGACAGGAGAAGTTCCGGAAGAATATTACACCATTCCGCTCGGTGTTGCGGATATCAAGCGTGTGGGCAGCGACCTGACGATTGTCGCCATTGGCAAGCAAGTTCAGACGGCGCTTGCGGCAGCCGAGCAATTGGCGAAAAAAGGAATCGAGGTCGAGGTGGTCGATCCGCGCACGCTGTCACCGCTCGATGAGGATACGATTCTCGCCTCTGTCGCCAAAACGAATCGCCTGATTGTGATCGACGAAGCGAATCCGCGGTGCAGCATCGCAACCGATATCGCCGCGTTAGTCGCCGACAAAGGCTTTGATACGCTGGATGCACCAATCAAGCGGATTACTGCGCCGCATACACCTGTTCCGTTTTCTCCGGTGCTGGAAGATTTGTATCTCCCATCGCCGCAAAAGGTCATTCAGGTCGTGTCGGAAATGATCGGAGACGAATCGATCACGGTCGTTTCCTGATCGACTGGGAGCACTCGGCGTCGGCAGCAGCTAATGCCGGGTGCTTTTCGCGCTGAAAAGGGACAGACAAAATAGGAGAGGAGAGAGCGGGATGGCAGAAAATATCATCATGCCCAAGCTGGGAATGGCGATGGTGGAAGGAACGGTGATCGCCTGGAAAAAACGGGAGGGCGAGGCGGTCAAAAAAGGAGAGGGCATCGTCGATATCAGCTCGGAAAAAATTGAAATGGAAGTAGAGGCTGCAGCAGATGGCGTGCTGCTGAAAATTGAAGTTCCCGCGGGTGGCGTCGTTCCTTATGGCACCGTGCTGGGGGTGATCGGGCAGCCTGGCGAATTGGCAGCCACTCCTGCGGTCGTTGCCGAGGCGCACGCCAAAGCCGAATCGGCTGCAACGCTGGCGACCGCTGACGGCCAGAGCGCTGCGACAGGTACGAGTGCAGGTGCATCCATAGCCGCGACAGCTGTTCTGGAACGCCCGCGCGATGGCGTGAAAATTTCTCCCGTAGCTCGCAAAATCGCCGAGGAAGCAGGATTTGACTTCACCACGATTGCCGGGACAGGGCCGCAAGGAAGAATCACCAAGGAAGATGTAGAGCGCGCGATCAAGGCTGCGCAGGAAACCGCAGCACCGGCACAGGCAGCTCCCGTAGCTATCGCAGTAGAAACAACCGACCGCGCAGCGGAAAGCCAGCCGGAACGCATCCCTGTCGCTGGCATGCGCAAGGTGATTGCCGAGCGAATGTATCAGAGCCTCCAGCAGAGCGCCCAGCTGACCATCACGATGCAGGCGGATATTACAGAGCTTTTGCAGCTAAAAGAGAAGCTCTCGCCGGAAATCGAGAGCCGCTATCAGCTCAAGCCGTCTGTCACGGACTGGATTGCCCGAGCAGTAGTCTTGGCGCTTGCCAAGCACAAGCAAATGAACAGCGCGCTTCTGGACGACCGGATCGAGCTGTATGACGACATTCATTTGGGTGTGGCGGTAGCCCTCGACAAAGGTCTGGTCGTCCCGGTCGTCCGCCACGCCGGAAAAATGACGCTCGTGGAGCTGTCGCGCCAGCTGAAATCAGTGAGTGCGCGTGCCAAGCAAAATCAGCTCGCACCGGAAGAAATGAAAGGCTCGACTTTTACGATTACCAATCTCGGCAGCTACGGCGTAGACACGTTTACCCCTGTGTTGAACCCGCCGGAAACCGGAATATTGGGCATTGGCGCGGCAAAAGACACCCCCGTGTTCGTCGGTGACGAGCTGCAGCGGCGAAGCCTTTTGCCACTCTCGCTGACTTTTGATCATCGCGTACTCGACGGCGCTCCGGCAGCGGCGTTCCTGGCGACAGTCCGGTCTTATCTGGAAGCGCCGCACAGTCTGCTGATCTAGGAGGGAAGAGCATGTACGATATCGCGATCATCGGCGGAGGCCCTGCGGGTTACGTAGCTGCCATCACAGCGGCGCGTTCCGGGAAACAGGTTGTGTTAATCGAGAAAAAGGAACTCGGCGGCACTTGCCTGAACGAAGGCTGCATGCCGACAAAAGCGCTGCTGGAGTGTGCGGACACGTATCAGCACGTGCTTCATGCCGAGCGCTTTGGCATCGAAAAAGCTGCTGACCACGTGCAGGTCAATTGGGCAAAAATCAACGCCTACAAACAAAGCATCGTGCAAAAGCTGACCGGCGGCGTGCACTATTTGATGAAGCGCAATCAGGTACAAGTGATACGTGGCAGCGCAGCCTTTGAAAATGAGCGTGCGCTCCTGGTGGAGACAGCCAACGGCACGAGCAAAATCGAAGCAGAGAAGTTCATCGTAACGACAGGGGCGGAGCCGATCGCCCTGCCTTTTGCCCCATTCGATGGCGAATGGATTATGCACAGCAGCCATTTCCTGTCGCTGGAGACACCTCCGCCTGTGCTCGTAATCGTAGGCGGGGGAGTGATCGGCTGCGAGTTCGCTTCCGTATACAGCAGGCTGGGGAGCCAGGTGGTCATAGCGGAGATGGCTGAGCAGCTGTTGCCGGGAGAAGACCCGGACATTGCGGCGTTTCTGGAACGAAGCCTGAAACAGCAAGGAGTGCAGATTCATCTTTCCAGCAGTGTCGAGGCGCTCGATCGCACGACGCGGACGGCGCGCATCCGCACACCCGAAGGAACGGCGGAAATAAAGGCCGATGCTGTGCTGGTTGCGATCGGAAGGAAGCCGCGTTTGGACGGATTGCTGCTTGAGCGGGCAGGAGTCAAAGCTACAGCGCGTGGGATAGAGGTAAACGAGCAAATGCAGACAAGCCAGCCGCATATTTTCGCGGCGGGTGACGCTTGCGGTGGCATCCAGCTTGCCCACGTGGCCTTTCATGAAGGCGAAGTCGCTGCCCGCAACGCATGCGGGGAAGAAGCCATGCTTAACCTGCGCGCGGTGCCGCGCTGCATCTATACGTCGCCAGAGGTCGCTTCCGTCGGATTGACCGAGCGTCAGGCCAGGGAGAAATACGCTGGGCTGCTCGTGGGCGAGTTTCCTTTTTCAGCGAACGGCAAAGCGATGATTTTGCAAGAGACAGCGGGAAAAGTAAAAGTGCTGGTGGAGCCGACGTATCACGAGATCGTAGGAATTACGCTGGTTGGGGCGCGGGCAACGGAACTGATCGGCCAGGCCGCGCTCATGATGCATGCCGAAATGACCGCCGACGCGATGGAAAACTTTATCGCGCCGCATCCGACACTATCAGAGATTTTGACAGAAGCCGTACGCGGTGCGCTCGGGCACGCCATTCATGGCTAATGGGTCAGGGAGCAATTATGCCTCCACCATGCAGGAAAGCTCATCCTATGTTAAAATGAGCCGTAATTGGATGGAGGTATGAAATGCATGAGTAAATTGCCAAATTGCCCAAAATGTAATTCCGAGTACACGTACGAAGACGGAAGCATGCTCATCTGCCCGGAGTGCAGCCACGAGTGGTCACTGCAAGGGGATGCCGAGGATAGCGGAGAAAAAGTCATCAAGGATGCAAACGGAAACGTCTTGCAAGACGGCGATACCGTAACAGTCATCAAAGATTTGAAGGTAAAAGGCACTTCCCTGGTAGTGAAAATCGGGACGAAAGTAAAAAACATTCGCCTCGTTGACGGCGACCACGATATTGACTGCAAAATCGACGGCTTCGGCGCGATGAAGCTGAAATCCGAGTTTGTGAAAAAAGTATAGAGATTGCCAGGCCAGCTTCCGTGGGGGAGCTGGTTTTTTCATTCTTGTTTGCGGGAGGCACTATGATTCGCTAAAATACACGTATGCATTTCCAATAATAGGATGATTTCAGCGATTTCATCAGAAGTGATGAGGTGAGTGTCGATGCAATTTCTTGATGCCAACAAGCAATGGACGCCAGAATTTATGCAATATATCGAGCAAACAGCGAAGCCATCTGTCAAGTTAACGCTCTCCAAAGAGCCTGCGACGATAACCGACAGCAAAGTGGGAGGAACGCCGTGGCTGCCTCCGCAGCTCGCGATCCCGCAGGACGAAGAGGGAAGAGATTATTTGTTCATCGCGCAAATCAATTGGGCACAGATGCCACCGCTGGAAGGGTATCCGACGAGTGGACTTACCAGCTTTTTTGTAAAACAGGACGATACTTTCGGCTTGCTCGACCAGGCTTTTCACGTCTGGCATTTTCCTGACGTGATCGACTCGGAGCAGATCGATCCATATCAGCCCGAAGACCCCGACTTGTACAGTCCCGTTTTGGGCGGCCCGTACAAGCTGACGGGCAAGCTGGAAAAACAGCTGATTCCTTACAAAAATCACAGGGCAGATCAGTACCAGCTCCCTACCGATCAGGATGAAGTGGCCTATTCGAAATACTGGGATTTGACAGATGCAAGCGGGTCGCGGATCGGAGGCTACCCTTACTTTTCGCAGGACGATGTCAGAGAAGAAGAAATGGAGCTGCTCTTTCAGCTGGATATGGAAGGCGATCACAAGAGTTACTACGTCTCTTGGGGCGACAGCGGGGTAGCGAACTTTTTCATTCGCAAGCAAGATTTGCTTCGCTTGGATTTTTCCCAAGTTTTTTATACGTGGGATTGCTTGTAATTATTTTGACCAAAAGGGGTGAGCACGCAATGGTGCGTATAGCGGATGTTCAGACTTTGATTCAGGAAGCGAAAAAAACAAGATTTAAATACTTGCTGTTCTGGGGCCACACACCAAAGCAGCAGGGCGTTGTCGATAAAGCGTGCTTCAGCCAGTGGTATCCGGCTGCTTTCGAGGAGGATGGCGTCCGCTACTTGACGGCAGAGCACTACATGATGGCAAAAAAGGCGGAGCTGTTTGGCGATCATGCAGTACGTGAGGAAATTCTCCGCGCACAGCATCCGAAGCAAGCGAAAACATTGGGACGAAAGGTTCGCTCCTTTGATGAAAAAATTTGGGATGCGCACAAAAGCGAGATCGTCCGCCAGGCGAACCTGCTCAAATTCGCGCAACATCCCGATTTGAAACAGTTTTTGTTGAATACGCAAGACCGGGTTCTGGTTGAAGCAAGTCCGTACGATCGAATTTGGGGAATTGGTCTGGGGGCGGATCATCCACATGCAGAGCGTCCTGAGCATTGGCGCGGTGAAAATTTGCTCGGTTTTGCGCTGATGGAAGCAAGAGAACAGCTGCGGTCGTGATCAGCCTTCGGGAAGGAGCAGGGGCATGCGAATTACAAAAATGGCGCAGGAACCGATCGAGCAATTCCCCTACCTGACAGCGGGAGCGGGCGACAAAGGAGTCATCCAAAGCTGGCTGCCGATTTATTTGGGGGAAATGGCTGAGATGCCAGATTGGTGCGATGCCGTTATCGTGACATCTGATTTGCAGGGGGTGACGGAATCTGACGAGCATGAGCAAGTGTTGCTGGGAGAAGTGCTGCCAGCCTTTGTTTCGCTGTTGCTGCAAGTCGAGAAGCCGTCGGTACGTTCGGAGCGCACGCTAGTATTGCTGTGCGGCGATTTGTACGCCGATCCGCTAAAAAGGGGAAGCAGCGGCGATCCACTCTCCGTGTGGACTGCTTTTCGCCAAGAGTTCGGGCATGTAGTCGGTGTGGCGGGCAATCACGATTTGTTTGAAGCTGATTCTATCGGGAAGCTGCGCAATATGGAGCGGGTCACGCTCATTTCTGAACCGGAAATCGTACTGGCGAATCAGCTTCGCATCGCGGGTTTGGGAGGAATTATTGGCCGTTCGGACAAAGCGAATCGCCGGGATTTGCCGTCATTTTTGCAATCGCTTGCGGCGCTGCTGCGAAAGGAGCCGGATGTGTTGCTGTTGCACCAGGGGCCAGACGAGCCTGCTCTGGGGCTTCCGGGAGTGGCGGAAATCAGAACGAAGCTGCAACAGCACGCTCCTACGCTGGTTTGCTGCGGGCATGTGCATTGGGCGGAGCATTTGGTCGAGTGGACACAAGGGACGCAAGTATTGAATGCGGATGGGAAATTGTTTGTGTTTACGAGGGCAAACGAAAAAAGTGATTGAGCAAGGTTTCCCGTTGCCAACCACTTTTTTCAATTGGAACGGTTTAGGAAAGTCAGAACAGCTACGACAAACATAGCTTGTTCAGCTTTTTGGCGTTACTTCGCGGAAGAAGCAGCAACGCGCAACTGCTCATTTTTCATCAGAAGAGTAGAGAAGTTTTGAACAGAGGCAGAGAAAGGCTTTTTGCCACCTTTACTTTTAAAAGTTGGGACCATAACCATCACGTAGTCCTCCTTTCCTATGGTATGGGAATATCTTCTATAGGATAGCATTTAAGTTTCTTTACCGTCAATTGGCTGTTTGGTCATGCCCAAATAGGCGACAAGTCGGGATAGCTCCACTCTGTAGATGTTTTCCTGACCAAAATGCCCCTCTTGCTCACCGACAACCTGCGCGAATTTGGAATAAAGCCGATTCAGGTAGTCATCTTCACAACGCGCACAAAACTCAACATATCGCGCTTGATGATTGACGGCTTGAATCTGCTCTGCGAGATAGCGAAACCCCCGCAAAAACACTCTGCTGCTTCGATAGTCCAGGGAGACGAAGACAGAGTGGATGAAAGCAGTCTCCCCGTCTGGAGCTGCTTCCCGCTCCGCATTCATGAATTGATAATGCCCCCAGCCAATCACTTTGGTCGACCCCTCCTCGATCAAAATGACTTGCGAGTCGGAAAGAAAACCAAGGAGATGAATGAGAGAGTCGGCGAGCGAAAAGGACGGGCTGAATGCATGACGGTTTTGCAGAAAAAAGAGCGTAAACCTGGCGTAGTCAAGATCGCTGTTACAGCTTCTAAATTGGACGAGCATCCCGTTCCCCTCCTGCTATTTTTTTCGTTCCAGTATGATTTGTCTGACATGGGCATCAATCTCAGGATGTTTGGTCAGGATGTAGAGCAATACTTTGCGTTGCAGCGTCAAACATACGCAAGGCGCAAGGGCCGTCACGGTTGCTGTCCGGGGAACATCCTCCAGGAGAGCGATTTCGCCAAAATGGTCGCCATCTTCCAGAACGGCAAGCCGGATGCGGCCTGACTTGGCCTCGCCAGACTGTTTGCTGACTTCGACACGCCCCCGGGCGATCAGGTAGAACTTTTCACCTGTCTCGCCTTCCGTGATGATCGGCTGTCCGGCTGCGAACGTCTCTGTATTGAACAGATGGGAAATATCAGCCAGTACGTCGGAACCGACACCGCGGAAAAACGGGAGCATGGACAAGCGCGCCGGATCGATGGTTGCTTCCTGGCCGCTATCCGAGATGGACAAGCCGCTTTGCTTGTCCCACAGCTCTTTGTAGTACCCGTCTTTTGCCAGAAGCTGCATGTGGCTGCCAGCGTCGACGAGCCTGCCTTGTTCAAACACAAAAATTTGATCGACTCCCGTGATGGAAGCGAGGCGGTGTGTGACGGTAATGACTGTCCGATCGCGGGCCAGCCGTTCAAATGTCCGGTTAATCGCCGCTTCCGCTATCGGATCGAGGGCAGAAGTCGCTTCATCGAGCAAAAGCAGTCGCGGATTGCGCAAAATCGCGCGGGCAATCGCCAAGCGTTGCCGTTGACCGCCTGAAAAATTGCTGCCTTCGTCCAACACCATCGTGTCGTACTGATCGGGCAGCGTCATGATGAAATCATGAATTTCCGCCTGTTTGGCGGCTTCGACGATTTCCTGCTGCGTTGCATCCGGTTTGCCGAGCCGAATATTTTCAAGCAGCGACCCGTGAAACAAAAAATGATCCTGCAAAACAATGCCGAGCTGTTCACGGTATGAGCCGCGGTTTAACGATTGCAAGTTTTGGCCGTTTAGCCGGATCGCTCCGGAATCAGGCTCGTAAAAGCCGAGCAAAAGCTGGAGCATCGTGCTTTTCCCTGAACCGCTGGCACCGACAAAGGCAGCTTTCGTCCCTGCGGGGATGTGCAGGGTCACATCGCGGATCACCGGATGGTCGGACTGGTAGCCAAACGTAACACCATCTACAGTCACGTCCGGCACAAGACTTGGGAGCGGCGGAGCGTGCGGGTTGTCGAAAGCTTCGCGCTGCTCCGAAAACACTTTTTGGATGCGCTCCATGCTGACTTGCGCATCCGTAATGATCGGGAGTGTAAAAGTCAGGTTAAACACAGCGTTGCCCATCGATGTATACATGGTGAAGAAAGCGACGAGCGAACCGATTGTAATATGGCCTTTGAGGGCGAGATAGGAGCCGAAGCCAATAATCGTGAAGTTGATCAGCAACAGACTGACCATCGGGAGCCGTTCCAATTGCGCGTTCATCATATTTTTGCGGTAGCTGCTGAGCAATAGCGACTGGAGCCTCGTGTTGAACTTGGCGATCATGGCTTGTTGTAGGTTGAAGCCTTTGATGACTTTTTGCGCCTCCATGTTTTCCTGCACGTCGCTGGTCAGTGCGGCCAGAAGCTCTTTGTAAGCGGAGTTGATCGCTTGGGCGCGCTTGCCAAGCAAATACGGTCCGAGAAAAATCACGATTGCTCCTGCCAAAATGCACAAGGCAAGCGTCCATTCGAGATAAAACAGGACAATCGTGCTGATGATGACAACCGCGAGAGACTGCAACCCTGTCGTGAACAGGACGCCTATAGCTCCTTCGATGGCGGGGAGATCCACGGAAAAATGCGAAACCAAATCACCGGAGCGGGACTTTTGATAGAAGCCGATCGGCAGATGCTGCATGTGAGCGAACAGCTTTTTTCGCAAATCATTTTGCACACGGGCATTCAGTTTGGCGAGGGCGTAGTCACTGACTACTCCTGCGGCAAGGCAGATGACACCCGTGATGCCGAGCACGAGCATGATCAAGCTGAAAAAGCTCATATCTTTTGGCTCAATCGCTTTGTCGATAATGATTTTGAAACTGAGGGGAGCAAAAGATATGAAAGCGAGGTCAAGAGCGAGCGTGAGGAAAAACAAAGTGGCCAACAACTTGTGGGGACGTATGTAGCCCAGTAAGTTTTTGAGAACAGCCAGCATGGTAACGTCTCCTTCTATGAGTTGAAAAGCGCCGTTTGACGGAATTGGGAAGCATAGCTTTGCCACTCGGAAAAAGAAGCCCGATACTCATCGAGCGGACCAGAGTCCGTTTCCAGGCTGGCAGTGAGCGAGGATATTTTGCTGAACAGCCTGCGCAAAGAGTCGTCGGAAGGGGCAAAAAATCGGAACTCCTGTACCTGTTCCTCGCCATGGGCAAGATACTGCGTGAAATACTGTAAGGCGTACAGAAACAAACGAGTGCAGCGGTGCTCTTCTGCGATGCAGGCAACTTGGATTTGGACAATATGCCGATCTTCGTACTGGCGTTCACCTGTTCCGCGAATGTACGAAAATGCCCCGATCACCTGATTGTCCTCGTTGCAAATGAGAAAAGCAGCTTCCCCCATGAGCAGAGGGCTGGCAAGGAAGCTCAGCGTAACGGGGAAAGGGTAAGGCAGGCGAATATGCGCGTAATTTTCCAACAAAAATGCCAAATAGGCATCGTAATCCAATTCAGAAGAACAGACGGAAAAGGAGTAGTTCATTTGCTCCAATGCGCCTCCTTGGTTATGTCATTGGTTAAGAATACCGTATTTTGTACGCATGGTAAATTGGTCTGATCACAGAAGCGCTGACCATCTGTCGTTCTTTTTGCAAATTTTGACGCAGATAAAAAGGAATTAGGAGGAAAGGCGCAGAATATTCGATTACCACGATTTTCCCATCCAGCTATCCCGCCTGTTTTCCCATCCAACATGTCGCATCCCATGAAGTGAGGTTACTGCATTGATCAAAGACGTTGTGAGTCGTTTGTTCACGCATGGACAAACGAAGATCGAAGGGCCGCTTTTCCGGCAAGTTTTGCTGCTGACGCTTTTTTACACGCTCATCATGATGGCGACTGTCATCGGGACAACTACGGCAGACACGCTGTTTTTGAGTCACTACGACACGAGGCAGCTTAGCTACATGTATTTGTATATTACGATAGCGGTTGTGATCGCGGGTATCCTTTTCCAGAAGCTTTCCGAACGAATGCCGGCGCATCGCTTGCTGAATCAATCGATTTTGTATGTCGGTCTGTTCAGTGTTTTGACGGGACTGGCGTTGAAAACAGGAGCCGCGTGGATTTATCCGGTGATGTTCGTGGGGTATGAAGCGAACAGTGTGTTGGTTACGATGGCATTTTTTACGTTTATGGCATCCGTACTTGATGCGAGGCAAGCAAAGCTCCACATCGGCACCGTGGCAGCCGGTGGTGTCGGCGGTGCGATTGTCGGTGGCTTCGTGACCAGTACCATGGCTCCCCTGATCGGCACCGAACAACTGGTTTACGTCTTCGCAGCCCTTGTCTTGTCCGGTTTGTGGTTTGTCAGACGACTTTCTGCGGCATATGATACGCATGAAAAGCTCACTCCTCCTGATAGCCCTCCTGGAAATGATCAAGCACCAGACCACCCTCAAGGAAATTTGTTCAAACAAATCCCCATTCTCAAATACATTGCTGTCATCATCGGGACGATATCCGTCGCCATTACCCTTAGCGATTACCAGTTTAAAATGACGCTGGCGCAAAGCTTGACAGAAGAAGAGCTGGCCCGGTTTCTCGGCCAATTTTACAGTGTAGCTGGCATCATCTCTTTCATCTTTCAGATTTTTATCTCGACTCGTCTGCTTACCCGTTATGGAATTGTCCCGTCTTTTCTTGTCATGCCGCTTTGCATGCTGACAAGCTCAGTTGCCTTCTGGTTTGCGCCTGTTCTCGCCGTCGCCGTTGTCATGAAAGGCAGCTACAGGGCTTTTGCCGAGACGATTCACCAATCGGTCAGCGAGCTGATGTACTTTCCGATTCCGGCTCATTTGCGGGGCAGGGCAAAAGGACTGGTCAACGGCGTGATCGACTACGGGATGAGCGGTGTGGCAGCCATCTTGCTCATCGTTTTGGCAGACCGCATCAGCTTGACCAGTTTCAGCTTCATCACGGTGCCCATGCTTGCTGTCGCTGTCATCGCCATTTTTCCCGTGAAAAAAGAATACGTGCACATGCTGCTCGCTACTTTGCGCACCAGACAGGAAGCGGCGGAGCTTGACTTGTCCGTACTACAGGCGCCGTATCTCATCAAGGTGATGGAGGATCGCAGCAAAGAGGCGTCTGAAATCGAGCGGCTGCATGCATTCCGACTGTTGGCGCGGCTTCCGGGTATTTCGCTGACACGGCATCTGGAAGCGCTTTTGCGGGAAGCTCCGCCCGTGCTGCAAATCGAAGTTCTGCAGTATATCGAGCAAGAGAGAGTACCTTCCTGGAAACCGTATGTGTTCCCTTTGCTCTACGCGGAGAATCGTAAGCTACGCGCGCAAGCTATTCAAACATTTGCGGCATATGCCGATCAAAGTGAAAAAAGAGTGTTGCTGGATTGTTTGCACGACCCTGACATAGAGATTCAGTTTTCCGCCATTTATGGACTGCTCAAGTATTTTGGCCCGGATGAACAGCTGTACGCTTCGCTCCAGAGCTTGCTGCACGATGTCAGCCCGTCTGTGCGGCGCCTTGCACTGGCAACGGCGGGAAAACTGGCCGATGAGCGCTTGCTCCCGGATCTTTTCAAGCAGCTTGCGAACTCTGGATTGAAAAAAGAGGCGCTCGCCGCTTTGTCCGGGTTTCCGGTGGAGACGTTGCTTATGCATCTTCAAGCCGAATGGGATCGACCGGAAGCCGACGAGACAATCTCCCATTTCACTGCCCGAATCGTAGGACAGCAGGCTGATGCAAAGACGTATCCATTTTTACTGCAAGCGTATGAAAAGGCACCGACGAGCATTCGAAGCGAGATCGCAGATGTGCTGGTCAAGCTGAAGACGGGGGAGCCGCAGGACAGTCAGCGGCTTGCGGGGTTGCTTGAATTGGAAGTGCGGCATGTCCACAATGGACTGCGCGCCTTGCAGGAGCTGAGTCCGCATCCAGACACGGCATTGGTTATGGATGCTTTGCAATACGAAATAGAAGTGAGCATGAAAAATATGTTTGCCTTGCTGGCGCTGCTTTACGAGAGAAGATCGATGGAAATGATCCGGTTCAATCTGGAGAGCGGCGACGAGCGGCAAAAGGCAAATGCACTGGAAGCTTTGGATCAATGGCTGTCCAATCAACTGCGTGCGCTAATATTGCCTGTTGTTCTCGCGAAGTACGACAAGCAGTCGATGGCCAAAAAGGCAGATGCGCATGTATGGCAGTCTCTTTTTGCAAAAGGAGATGCCTGGTTGCAGACTTGCCTGACTTATTTGTCCCATGCGGATCGATCCTTCGTCTGGCAGAGCGAAAGAGACTTGACCGAGGAGGAGCACAAACGGCTGACCATCGTGGGCTTCCTCAAACGAACAGGCTCATTCTCCGATTTGCCAGGCGGCATATTGGCAAAGCTGGCTGCGCGCATGTCTCATCGCGATGTGGAAAACGGCACGGCGATCATTCGCCAGGGAGAAATGGGGCAGGCGATGTACTTGCTGCTTCGGGGCGAGGTCGATGTCGTCAAAGATCACCGCGTCCTGCAGCATTTGCAGGAAGGCGAACTTTTTGGCGAGATGTCCCTGTTTGACAGGGAGGAACGCTCTGCTAGTGTAATCGCCACTTCTCCGGTCACCATTGGCATGATTGACGAGGAAGAATTTGCGGATTTGCTGCACGGCAACATGGAGTTTGCCCTGCGCGTAGCGAGTGTGCTGAGCAGGCGCATCAGGGCGATGAATGAGACGGGCGGGGGGCGGAATTTGCAGAGCAGGGATGTTCCCGAATTACCCGATCAAGCCAGCCGGACGATTCCGGATGAAGCGGAGAGAGCTACCCCATCATTGACAGAAAAGCTCATGGTTTTGTTCAAGGTAGATATGTTTGCCTCCTTGTCCCATAGCCAATTGGCAGCTTTGGCCGAAGGAACCGCAGAAGTGAGGTATCGCGCAGGTGAAACGATCGTGCATTACGGTGAGACGGGGGATGCCATGTACGGCATTATCGCGGGCAGCGTTCGTGTGGAGCGCGAAGGACGAGCGATTGCCGAGCTGCACCAGGGAGATGTTTTCGGCGAGATGGCTTTGTTGGAGCGTTCCCCGCGCTCGGCAACCGTAACAGCGCTGGAGGATGCGAGACTGGTGAAAATCAGTGATGAGCTGTTTTACGATTTTTGCCTGGAAGACGAGACGGTCATTACAACGATCATCGCGGCACTGGCGGCAAGACTTCGCCGGATGACCGCAGAAGCGGCAAGCGAAGGGGCAGATGTACGCTGAACATGAGCATGGCACAGGAAGCCGCCCCCGGTTGCTGATAAAGGAGACGAAGGGAAAGTGAGTGCATTTAGCCAGTTTGACGTATTGTTTCTCGCCCATTTGATCGGCGACTATTTGCTGCAAACAGAGTGGATGGCCAAGTACAAGGCGCAGCAGTGGAGACCGCTTTTGGCTCATTGCTTTGTGTATACGCTGGTCGTGGGCATTGTAGCGTTTTTGTTTTTGCCGGGAGGACTTTCCTGGTGGGCGATTGGCCTGATTTTTGTGTCCCACGTCATTTTGGACCGCAGAGGGTTCGTCGGTTTTTGGTATCGTCGCGTAATGGGTGTGACAGACGAGAAGAGCAAATGGCTGATGATTATGGTCGACCAAATTTTCCACCTGATCATTCTCGCAGCAGCGGTAAGCATTTCTGTCTGAGTCTGAGTGCAGCGACGATGGAGTAAGGAGACGAAAGAGCGATGAATAAAAAAATCCGGAATTACTTGCTTGCGGGCAACGTCCTGACGTTCCTGCTTTGTCTGGCTTTGCTGTTTACCGGGTCATTGCAGGTGCTGGGCCGGGCCTTGTACGACTACAATCAGCAGACGACGATGACCCACCAGCCGAACGAAGATATTATCGTGATCGAGATCGATCAGGAGTCGCTTGATTTGATCGGCACGTTTCCCTGGCCGCGCGATATTTACATACCGCTGCTGGAGCAGATCGCAGGCGCCAAGGCGATCGGCTTTGACATCACGTTCACGACGAAGAGCGAAGATCCTGCTGTCGACCAGGCTTTTGCTGCCGAGCTTGCCAAGCATAACAATGTCATTATTCCTTCCTATGCCGAGATGGAGAACTTTTTCCGCAAAGAAACCAAGGTGAAAAAGGACGAGCTGGTGAAGGGGCAGGCTCTGTACAAGCCGATACCCGAGATTGCCGCCGCTTCCCAAACCGCGCATATCAACGCGTTGCTTGACGAGGACGGAGCTATTCGGCGCACGTGGCTGATGCTGGATACGCCGGAAGGGCCGATCCCGTCGATGGCGTACAAAATGGCGGAGATGGCCGGGGCCAACGTCCAAAACTTTTTAACCGACAATCCCCAGGCGGAAATCCCGATCAAGTACAACAGCACGACAAAAGATTTCATGAGCATCCCGTTTTACATGGTAGTAAACGGTGAGGTGCCGCCGGAAACTTTTCAGGATCGGATCGTCCTGATCGGCTTTGCGGCAGCAGGAACGGACGCCCATCCTACTCCTGTCGACAACCATATGTACCTCGTATACGCGCACGCCAACATTATCGATCAACTGCTGCGTCACGAAAAAATCACGATAACCGATCAGTGGTACGTGCTGTTGCTGATGCTCGTCATCATGGTCTGCTCGGTCTGGGTAACGTGGCGGACGAAAACAGTAACGAGCATCGCGCTGCATTTTCTCGGTACGGTGGCGCTGCTAGGCGGTCAGTGGCTGCTCTATTCCTCGACTTTGCACCACTTCGACGTGATTTACCCGCTCGTGGCGCTGTGGCTTGTGTACGTGGTGAATCTCGCGGTGAAAACTTTTTTCGAAATGAAGCAAAAGCAGTTTATTACCAAGCAATTCGGGCGTTATCTGTCGCCAGAGCTGGTGAAAGAGATCGCCAAAAGCGACGCGGAGCTGCCCCTTGGCGGCGTCAACAAGGAACTGACGATTTTGTTTTTGGATATACGCGGATTTACCCCGTTGTCTGAAAAGCTGAAGCCGGAGGAGATCGTCGATTTTCTCAATATGATGTTTGACATGATTACCAATCAGGTGCTGGCGAACAAGGGCACGATCGACAAGTTCATCGGGGATGCGGCAATGGTGTTGTTCAATGCCCCTTTGGATGTCGCCGATCATGAGTATTGCGCTGTGAAAACTGCTCACGAGATTCAGAATGGGATGAAAAGTGTGCAGGCACATATTTTGCAAAAATACGGCGTCGAGGTCAGCGTCGGCATCGGCATCAACACGGGTAATGTGGTAGTCGGAAACATCGGCTCTTACTTGCGGGTGGACTACACAGCCATTGGAGATGCGGTGAACACAGCCGCGCGCATCGAGTCCAATGCTTCCGCCAACCAGATTCTCGTGTCGGAGGAGACGTACAGGCGAACGAAAGATTTTTTCCACTATCGCGATGTGGGTGAAAAACAGATGAAGGGCAAAAGCGAGGCTATACGGCTGTACGAGGTCGTAGACTTCCTTGCTGCGCCCCGCTAACAAAACGTGAGAGGTGAGTGACAAGTGATGGATCAGCCGATCAAACAACCTGTCGGGCTGGCAAAAGTGTTGACGGTCCTTGGCATGCTCTGTTTCCTCCTGCTGGGAATGGCTACAGGGACAGAGGCAGAGACGGCCCGGGTAGCCAAGGTCGAGCAAGTGACAGGGACTGTGATGGTGAAAAAGGCAGGCGGCACGAAAGAGTACAAAGCGTTCAAAAGCATGAGCCTGAACAAAGGGGATCAAATATCGACAGGCCCCAAATCAAGTGTAGTGCTCTCCATTGTGGATCGCGATGATGAGATTACTGTCAACGAAAATACGATCATCTCGTTGGCGAAGCTGCAAGAGGCGGCAAATGGCAAGCAAACGAGCGTCCAGGTGACATCTGGTTCAGCGTACATCAAAGTAAAATCGCTGACGAAGCAATCCGATGAGTTTTCCATCCAGACGCCGACTGCGATCATGGGAGTGAGAGGGACACAGTTGCAGGTGAGTGTCGACCCGCTGACAGGGAAAAGCAGTGTTTTTGTGGCAGCAGGGAAAGTCCAGGCAGAAAATCGTACGGACAGCAAGCAGGTCATGGTGTACCCGTTGATGCAGCTGTCCATGTTCGATGGAGGCAAGCAACAGCCGCCAGCTTCCCAGGTCGCTTTTATTCGACCGGAGGATCTGCTCAATACGATGTCGCCTGCGCTGCTGGAAGCGATGATTCGCAACAAGGCGATGATGGATCAGGAAAACGATGAGTGGATCGAGCAAATGAAGCGGCATTTGACTGACAAAGCAGCAACAGGAGAGCTTCCGGGCCTTCCGTTGAATGAACAAAGGGATTTGGAAGAATACGCAAATAACATGAACGTCTGGCTGAATAACTTGGTCAAAGAAGCTCTGGCAAACAACAAGGTGTCAGAGAGCGATATCCGCGATCTGGTCAATCAAGTCAACAAGGATTTGCAGCGGAAAATTGAACTGAGCGGGAACGTTCCTCCGGTCGAGTGGAGCGAACTGCAGCAGCAAGAAGCACGAAACAAGCTGCTGGAATTGGAGCGGGAACGGCAACGAAAAGCGCTGGAAGAACAAAAGCAGCGCAATGCTGCTAGAGAAAACATTTTGCAGAAAATCCAGGAAGAGCAGGAGCGCCTTGAAAAGCTGAGGGAAGCAGCGCGTCAGCAGGAACTGGACAAGCTGAAAAATAGCATACCGACGGTTCCGACAGGATCAGGTACAGGAACTTCCGGAGGCGGAGGCGGTTCTGGCTCAAGTGGCTCCGGTTCGGGAGGTTCGGGAGGCTCAGGAGGTTCCGGCGGTTCTGGCGGCAAGGACAAGGACCCGGGAAAAATCGTGCGCATCGCTGATCTGGAAGAAACGATTCGCGCAGGAGTCAGCTATCATTTGCCCGGTACGGTCCTGGCTCAAATGGAAGATGGCACAAAAAACAAAGTTTCTGTGACGTGGGAGCAAACGACAATCCATACCGACAAGACGGGAAGCTTCTCTTTTATCGGGAAAGTGAGCGATTACAAAAACGACGTCCGTCTCCTTCTCCACATCTATGCGCCGTTTGGGAAACCAGTCAAGCTGCACAGTGGAACCATGTTGTTCGACAAAGGCTTCGAGCTGGATATGGGAGCCAATCCACTGCCGGAACAGGCAACGGTAACGATTCGAGAAGTGAAGCAGGGAAGTGCGTTGGAACAGGCTGGTCTAGTCCTCAGCTTTGCCTTTGAAGGGATTGAAGTGAAGCAGCCTGTCACATTGTCTTATCCGTTGAAGGCACGAGAGAGCGGGGCGGACGTCGGCGTCTTTTACAAGCGCTCAGATGACCGTTGGGAATACGTGCACGGAACCAGCGTAGTTGATGGCCGGGTCATTGCCAGTGTGGAGCATTTCTCCACGTACGGCGTGTTCCATGCTCCACAGGCAGCGCCAGTGCTTGCTTCGCCAGAGGCGGGATTGGTGGACGGAAATCCTGATATTACACTACAGACAGATACGCCGGGTGCAACCATCTACTATAAAAATGGCGGTCGCTATGAGCGCTACGAGCCGGGTTCGACCATTCATCTGACCACAGGAGCGGTAGAGGCTTATGCCACCGCTGACAACATGCGGGACAGCGAGGTGGCGAGATATGCCTATACCACGGTGTCAGCGAGCGTAAAAGACAGTCAGCATGTCGAGCTTACTTTTTCTGAACCGATTCAAAGCGGCTCGGAAGCTGGCGTTACTTTGCAAAATGGCCGATTCTACCGTTTTGACATCCCGGCAGTGAACGGCTCGCAAACGTTGGCAGTCGCAAGTGGAACGCAAATTTCAGATCACACCGTTCTGTTGACGCTGGCAAGCGATACTTCGACGATGCTGCAAAATCGCTATGTCGTGAAGTTTTACGATGAGTCTGGCAGCTATGCGGCGCAGAGCAATTCGTTTTTGCTCGGCTACGTGCCCGAGCAGCCCAGACCACAACCTGAGCCGGAAGTTGGCACCATCGATATCGATATCGGCCAGGACGGATGGGTTTATATCAGATGGGATCAGGTGCAAGATGCAGAAAGATATGAAATTTGCCTGACGGACAATGCGTGCGAGACGCTTTTGCAGCCCGCAGGTCCAGGTCAGCTGGAGTATGAGTTCAAGGACTTCTCGTATCGCCAAAAGTATACGGTGGACGTGACCGCTTACAATGCGCGCAACCAGGTTATTGCCAAAGGAAGAGACTTTTTCAGAGTAGTAGCCGAACCGGAATATATGAACGTAGGAGCAACAGCCACCGGATCATCGGTCAGAGTCACCTGGAATGAGGTGAGCGACACGGTTAAGTATTCGGTTTGCCTGGAAGATACGTGCGAGGAAGTTAGCAATAGTCAGGAATACACCTTCGCCAATGTGTCAGCAGGGAGCTATGAAGTAAAAGTAAGGGCATTTGATGAGTTCGATCAGGTGGTAGGCAGGGGATATGCAGATGTCACCGTGGAAGAGCCGGGCCCAGGTCCGATTCCACCGCCGCCGCCACCTGTCGAGCCAGGTCCAAGCCCGCTCGTTCAGCTCATTCAAAACAGGCCGCTGTTCAGCCAGCTTTTCTAGCAGAGATCATCGAACAGCGGACAAGGAGGGACTTTCGCATTGATACGTAAAAAGCGAAGCATATCGAAGGCAGCTGTGTTGGGCGTGTTTGCTCTGGCTGTATGGGCAGGTGCTGTCCCGGCATTTGCGGCGACAACAGAACCTGCCCCCGTGGCAGACAAAAAGATCGTAGCTGGCTCAGGACAAACGGGCGATGAAAACGGTGCCGCCCTGTCCGCATCGTTTCGCGAACCGTCGGGGATTGTCGTCTTGCCCGACGGCGCCGCCTATATCGCGGACTCCGCAAACCACAGCATTCGCAAGCTGGCTGCCGGACTCGTATCCGATTACGCCGGGCTGACGGTATCCCGCGATGCAAAAGGCTTGCCGGAAGGAATGTGGCTCGATGGCCCACTGAATCAATCGATGTTTCAACAGCCTCAAGGCATGGCAGCAGATGCACAAGGAAACCTGTACATCGCAGATACCGGCAACCATGTCATCCGCAAAATCACCACGCAGGGGACGGTCGCGACGCTTGCCGGGGATGGCGTGCAAGGACACCAGGATGGGACAGGAAAAGCAGCGCGTTTCTACTCCCCTGGCGATCTCGCTGTCGCTGCTGACGGAACGATTTACGTGGCAGATACGTTAAACCATGCGATTCGCAAAATTACCGCGGATGGCAAAGTGACGACCTTGAACAGTCTGTCAGAGCGGATTGTGCAACTTGCCCCGGGATATGTGGAACGAGCGGGTGATTTTCGCGACGGAAAGCTGAAAGAAGCCAAGTTCAATGAGCCAACCGGAATCGCCATCGATGGACAAGGCAATCTGTACGTGAGCGACACGGGCAACCAACGGATTCGCTATATCGATCTGAAAAACGGGACGGTAGCTACCGTAGCGGGAGCTGCCACGCTGACTTATCCGCAAGACAGCCTGTACGCAGAGGGAGGTCAGGGAGATGGCGCAGCAAGTTCCGCCCAATTCCAGTTCCCAAAAGGCATCTCAGTAACGGCCGAGGGTGGACTGGTAATCGCCGATAGCCGCAACCATGCGATTCGCTACTTGCATAATGGCAAGGTCACTACGCTGGCTTCCTCGTTTGATCAGCCAGTCGATGTTGCAGCAACAGGGCAAGGGAGCATCTGGGTAACAGATTCCTCCGCCCAGACCATTTTTCAGGTGAGCCTTCCGCCGCAGAGCAAATAGACGTAACGCTTGCAACGACCTCTGATTCATGGAGGTCGTTTTTCTTTTTCAAAAAATCTACGTCTACAGGCGAAAGAACTCCCTGCACAGGTAGAGGAGGGCAAGCTTGATTATTACTATCAAAAGTAACCCCCTGCTATCGTCACTCACCTGTACAAATGACCGAAAAACAAAATGAGCTGAGAAAGGGAGAGGAAAATGGAAATCAAACAAATGGACGGGCAGCCGATTTACAAAGCTGTCGCTGCTACGACCGTAGACGTTCACCAATTCACGCAAGAGCTGGATGGCATTTTGGCAGCGCAAAAGCCTTTTGGACTGATGATGGTCAAGCCTGCGGAAGCGGGCGAGGAACGCAATCAGGAGGCAGACCGCGAGTTCAGGAACACCATGGCAAAGTGGCTAAAAGCAAACAAGCCGAAAATGAGCACGTATTGCGTCGGTCTGGCGACGATTGCCTCGAACGAAGCGGAATGGCAAAAGTACGCCGAGTCAGCAGCGAAAATGACCAGCAGCATATACGGCTGCCCGGGAGCCATGTACCTGGAGGAAAATGAAGCGGCGGCCTGGTTGCAAGAGCAGATCAACTACTACGCGACCAAATGGAAGCTGAACGAATTTTAACAAAGAAGTGCCGTGAAAGCTTGTCTTGAAAAAGACAAGCTTTTTGCTGTTTGCAGACAAGCATGCCCTGGTCTGTGGGCGCAGCTTTGCCGTAAACAAAATGACGTTAATTATCGCAATGAACTTAAAAGCGTTAATCAGTACAATATTTATTTTGAAAATAGCGGTTGTTACAATAAACCCGTCCTTCATCAATAATAATTCTCATTATCATCAAGAGGGGGTAAACAAAGAAATGAGCAAAAAAAGCAGATTCAGACAGTGGGGGCATCTCGCTTGGAGTCTTGCCCTGGCATGCGCGGTCGTCCTGACCGGATGCGGCAGCAGCGAGACAAAAAATCAGGCTGCCAGCCAGGACAGCGCACAAGCTGCACAAAAACGGACAATCAAGCATGAGCTTGGAGAAACCGAGATCACCGGAGAGCCGAAACGTGTCGTGGCACTGGAGTTTTCTTTTGTCGATGCGTTGTGGGAGTTGGGTGTAACCCCTGTGGGCATTGCTCACGAAAAAGAAACCGATGTAGAGGGACTGCTCGGACAAAAGATCGAATACACGTCTGTCGGCACGCGCCAGCAGCCGAATCTTGAAGTCATCAGTACGTTGAAGCCTGACTTGATCATCGGCGATTTGAACCGCCACAAGGACATTTACAAGGAGCTGCAAAAAATCGCTCCGACAATCATCCTGAAAAGCCGCAATTCGACTTACCAGGAAAACTTGAGCTCATTCACTGCAATCGGGGAAGCGCTGAACAAGCAAAAAGAAGCCGAGCAGCGCCTGGTCAAGCATAAGGCTGTCATCGACGAGCTGAAAAAGAACATTCCTGCCGGAGATTCCCGCACCGTGATGCTCGGCGTGTTCCGCGCAGACTCGCTTTCGGCACACGGAGCGAAATCGTTTGACGGTGAATTGCTGGAAATGGTCGGGATCAAAAACACCATCCAAGATGCAGCAGAACCGACCGTGAAAATCAGCTTGGAGCAAATGGTGCAGTGGGACCCGGACGTCATTTTCCTCGTGGAAGCTGACGATACGCTGCTCTCGGAATGGAAGCAAAACCCGCTGTGGAACAACATCACCGCCGTGAAAAACAAAGAAGTGTACCAAGTGAACCGCGATCTGTGGACGCGTTACCGCGGCTTGAAATCGGCGGAAAAAATCGTCACAGAGGCCAGCGAGATTTTGTACAGCAAGAAGAAGTAAAGGAAGCGCGCACGACACATGGAAAGGAAAGGGGCCGGATTGCGATCTGGTCTTTTTCTGTTTGGTTCTGATGAGAACGCATGAGGCTGCCAGAGCTTCGCAATGGCGCTGCCAAGCCTTCCATGGATCGCGTGCGCAGGAGGTGCTTACTAGCTTGATGACCATGAGACGAACGAATAAACGTTCCCTCGTTCAGACGTGTATTTGCCTGACAGTGCTGCTCGCTATCGGATTATGGCTCAGCCTGTTTACGGGTGTAGCCGCGATTCCGCTTCAGACCGTCCTCAAGCAGTGGAGCTTGGCGGAACCGTCCAAGGAGCTGCTCATTTTTCAAACGATTCGCCTGCCGCGAGCCGTTCTGGGAGCGTTGATCGGAGCGAATCTCGCCGTAGCCGGAGCGTTGATGCAAGCCATTACCCGCAATCCGCTCGCTTCGCCGCAAGTTTTTGGCGTCAATGCCGGAGCGTCGCTTGTCGTCGTCCTGGCGATCCTTTTTTTGCCTAGCATCGGTTCGGCAAACTTGATTTACTTCGCTTTTGCCGGAGCGATCCTCGGGGGCTTTACTGTACTGGGGTTTGCCTCTTCCAGAGGAATGACCAACTTGAAGATTGCGCTGGTCGGGATGGCGGTACATCTGCTGCTGACCTCCATTACAAAAGGATTGATCATTTACAATGAGCACATTTCCGACGTCATGTTTTGGCTGTCCGGCTCGATCAGCGGAGCGACTTGGGCGGATGTCCGAATGATTTTGCCCTGGTCTGTGCTTGGGCTGGCGCTTGCAGCGGGCTTGGCCGGGTCATTGTCGGTCTTTCGGCTCGGCGAGGAAGTAGCGATGGGCTTGGGGCAAAAAATAGGGGTCGTGCGGCTATTGGCTTGTGCAGCTATTGTAATACTGGGCGGAGCGTCAGTAGCTGTCGCGGGGGCTGTCGGGTTTATCGGGCTGATGATCCCGCACATTGCCAGAAAGCTGGTCGGCACGGATTATCGCGCGGTCATTTTTGCCTCTGCCTGGGGCGGGGCTGTTTTGGTGACGTACTCGGATGTTGTCGCCCGCTTGATTTCGTTCCCGTTTGAGTCGCCGGTCGGGATTGTGACCGCTTTGCTCGGCACGCCCTTTTTTCTTTACTTGGCGCGAAAAAAAGGGAGGGAGCTGGTGTGAAGGTGGATACAACAGCAGCGAGCAGCAAACGGAGTTCGCGTAAAGCCATCGCTCTGTTTGCCCTGGCAGCGGTGACGATTGTGGCGGCGTTTCTCGGCATGAGTGTCGGTTCTGTTTACGTTGCTCCCGGCCTGATCGTGGCGATTTGGACCGGAGAGTCGTCCTCGCTGTCCTTCATTGTAGAAAACTACCGCTTGCCAAGGGCGATTCTGGCGATTTTGGCGGGAGCGGGCTTCGCGATTTCCGGAGTGATTTTGCAAGGGATGATTCGCAACCCGCTTGCTTCCCCGGATGTGATCGGAGTAACAAAAGGAGCGGGCTTGTTCGCCGTAGCGATTATTTTATTTTTCCCCCATGCATCTCCGCTCGTGCTTCCGCTGTTCGCCTTTCTGGGGGCGTTGGCCGTTGCGCTTGCCCTGATCGCGTTTGCCAGAAAGAGCGGGGTGCAGCCGAGTACATTTGCGCTCGTCGGTCTGGGGGTAGGGGCGGTCTGCCAGGCATTGACGGAATTTGTTCTGGTGAAATACCCGATGCAAGCCAACGATTCGCTCGTATGGCTGGCGGGAAGCTTGTGGGGAAAAGGCTGGGATGAAATATACGGCTTGCTGCCCTGGCTTTGTGTCCTGATTCCTGCCGCTTTCGCCTTGCATCGGCAACTGGATATTATCAGCCTGGACGAGCACAGCTCTACGGGGCTTGGCCTTAGGGTCAGCCAGTCCCGCTACGGATTGTTGCTGCTCGCAGTCGCATTGGCAGGCGCTTGCGTCGCTGCGATTGGCTCCATCGGTTTTATCGGGCTGCTCGCTCCGCAAATAGCGCGCAAGCTGTTTGGCAACCAGCACCGGATGTTGTTGCCGGGAGCGGCGATCATCGGGGCGCTGATTTTGCTCATCGCAGACGCGATCGGGCGGGGAGTGAATCCGCCAGTCGAGATTCCCGCGGGAATTTTGACAGCGCTGATCGGTGTGCCCTACTTTTTGTACCTGGTGCGGGTGGAAAAGAAGCGAACATAGCACATGCAGGCAAAAATAACCCAAGAGGAGCCGTCTGTCTTGCGAAACTAGCAAAACAGGCGGTTTTTTCGCTCTATGCGCCGCTGCCTGATCGCCAAAAGGCACAGCCCGCAAAATCATAAAATGACGGACAGGGGCCAATGCTACTATTGGCAGCTTCCTTCCCGCTAATTTCCTTTTATGGTAGACTGTCATGTAAGTGTTTGACGCCCTTCATTCCTAATTAATCAGGTGGTACACACATGCGCTCTATATGGCAGATTTACAAGACGGACTGGATCAATATTTTCAAAGTACCGACGGGGATTTTCCTGATCATCGCGATCATCCTGCTTCCTTGCCTGTACGACTGGGTGAACATCAAGTCAGTCTGGGACCCGTACGCCAATACCCAAGGGGTAAAGGTTGCGGTGACGAGCGAAGACAAGGGCGCGACAGTGATGGACAAAGAGATCAATATCGGGGAAGAGCTGCTAAAAAGCTTGCAGCACAATGAAAAGCTAGGCTGGACGTTCGTGACGAAGGAAGAAGCCGAACGCGGCGTGGATCGCGGCGATTATTACGCCAGCATCCTGATTCCCGCCGACTTTTCCGCAAAGATTACCGGAATCGTCAATGGTCGGCTGGACAGGCCCGAAGTCATTTATACCGTCAACGAAAAAGTGAATGCCGTGGCTCCGAAAATCACCTCTTCAGGTGTATCGGCGATTGCCAAGCAGATCAACGAGAGCTTCACGGAAGCGGTCAGCGAAGCGCTTTTGACCAAGCTGACGGAGATTGGCGTGAAGCTGGAGGAGCAGCTGCCGACCATTCGCAAGATCGAGAGCGGCATTTTCGAACTGGAAAGCAAGCTCCCGGAGATTCATGCGGCAGGTCAGAAAGTGTTGGAGATCGAAAAAAAGCTGCCGGACATTCATGAAAAAGCGCAAATCATCCCGGAAGTGGAGAAGCGCATCCCCGAGATTAACCAGGCGGCCGATGCTCTTTTGAAGATTCAGCAAAACTGGCCGCGCATCAACGACGCTGCTTCCGCCGTCATCGCGATGGAAGAAAAGCTGCCGATGATCGATCAGGCGGTCGGGCGCATCGTCGAGCTGGACCAAAACTTCGGCAAAGTGACCAATGCGGTGACTACGGCCACGCAAAAGGCCAGTCAGGCAATTGAGATTGTTTCGGCGGCACAAAATGCCTTGCCGCGCATCGGAGAATTGGCTGACAAGGGAGTCGATTTTGCCGATCGGCTCAATCAATTTTTCACGGCGCATGACGGCGCTTTTGAAACAATCGCTCCGCTCATCAAGCAAAATCTCATTTTGGCTCAGCAGGCGTCCGATGCGCTTGTGCAACTGACAGACAGGCTGCTGCAAATCAATCCCGAACGATTGCCTACAGCTGCCGAAGTGCAGGCTGTGTCTGACAAGCTAGGCAAAGCTGCGCGTATCGCAGAGCACACCTCTGCGCTGGTCGACAAGCTGAACCGCTACATTCCGGGGCAGCCGCTGACGCCTTTTTCCGAGCGGCTCCATAAGCTGGAAGAGAAAATGCATCGGCAAATCGAGATTCTCGATACGATAGCGAAAGCGTTGGCAGACGGGAAAAAGCCCGCAAGAGACTTGATCGAGAGTCTGAATCAGTTGGCGAAAAACACGAGTGCGGAGCTGGGAGACATCCTGGCGCGCTACGATAGCGAAATCGTTCCGAAAATCGCCGAGGGCATTGAAAAGCTGAAAACAGTCGTGGGCGATTCCGCCGAACTGCTGCAAAAAGCAAAAGACAGGCTGCCGGATATCGAGGCGATTTTGAAAGAGACAAAAGCCGGACTGGAGCTGGGGCTGGCCGAGCTGAAACGAATCGAGCAGGAGCTGCCGCAGATTCAGGCGCGGGTCAATGAACTGGCGCAAACGTTGCAAAGCAAGTCCGAAGCGTTTGCCAAAGCGATCCACACGGCAGCGCCGTTCCTCAAGCAGCATTTGCCAGAAATCAAGCAAAAGCTCGACCAGGCGGCTGGCTTCATCCAAAACGATTTGCCGCAAGCCGAGGCGGAGCTGACCAAGCTGGCTGACTTTGTCCGCAACAAGCTGCCTGAGGTGGAGAACGGCGTCCACCGGGTAGCCGAGCTGGTGCGCGATGATCTGCCCAAGCTGGAGAGTGCGATTGCGCAAGCGGCGGACAAGCTGAGAGAGGTCGAGGCGAACAATCACTTTGCCGATCTCGCCAAGCTGCTGCGCGGGGATATCAAGCGAGAGAGCGAGTTTTTGGCAAGTCCGGTGCAGATCAAGGAAAACCGCAAATATCCGATTCCGAACTACGGTTCGGCGATGTCGCCTTTTTACGGAGTATTGTCGCTATGGGTAGGAGCGACCTTGCTGATTTCTTTGCTCAAACCAGACCCGGAGAACCCGGACGGACGCTACAAGCCGTACCAGCTGTACCTTGGCCGTCTGGGCACATTCGTGACAATCGGGCTGTTCCAGGCACTGTGTATTACGCTCGGTGACTTTTACATTTTGGAAGCGTATGTGGCGGACAAAGTTCCGTTTGTCCTTTTCGCGATGCTCGTCAGTATGGTGTTCGTGACGATCACGTATACGCTGTTGTCGGTATTCGGCAATGTCGGCAAGGGTATCGCGATCATTTTCATGGTCTTCCAGTTTTCCAGCTCCGGGGGCACGTTCCCGATCAGTATGACGGCGCCTTTTTTCCAGGCACTCAATCCGTTTATGCCGTTCACCTACGCGATCAGTTTGTTGCGTGAAGGGGTCGGGGGCATCCTCTGGGAGACGGCGATTCGGGATATTCTCATGCTGTGCGGCTTCATCGGCATCAGTCTGTTCATTGCGTTGGCTTTGAAACGACCGCTGAGCGGGCTGATTCAAAAATCGATGGAAAACGCGAAGAAAACGAAGATCATCGGGTAATCCGCTCGGCCATGATGCCAGCCTGTCAGTAGATGGGCTGGCTTTTTCTATGGCTGCAATATCCAATATTTAGCAAAGAAAAGAATTGTTAATTTTCAAAATAACTGATATATTGAGAGCAAACTTCATACGTGTACAAACAGGTGCAGATAAATTCAACATTTTTATCTGCTTAAAAGGGAAGTTCGGTTCGAATCCGACGCTGTCCCGCAACTGTAATTGGGAGCGATTCGAAGATACCACTGTTTTCGCCAGCCGAAAATGGGAAGGTTCGAAAAGCGATGATCATAAGCCAGGAGACCTGCCTGTTTGAGCGCAACATCAATACCTACGAGGATAGGGGGTGTTAAGTGCGAGATGGATAGGCGTGTTTTTGATTTTCACAATCAGCATGCTTGTTTCGGTATTCATTCGCCTCTTAACAACTTCTGCGGAAGTTGTTTTTTTGTGCGGATTTTCAGGAGGGTACGTGACGGATGAGTGATTTTTTGTTTGGAACGGTGGAGTATTTCACCAACGATTTTCAGGCGTGCATTATGAACAACTTGACGATAGAGAACCCGAGCGCGATCAAAGCGCATTACGCGAAATTAAAAGCAGAGGTCATCAGGCGAGCAGAAAATCAGGCAGATCAAGAAAAGCTTTTGCACAATCTCGACAAGGCTTATCAACGTCTAAAGGTCAACTTAATCGGGGCGGAGGATGAAGAGAATGGGAGCTGAAGAAAAGTTTTTTCCAGGTCTGGAAGGTGTAGTCGCTGCGGAAACGAGCATTTCCTTTTTGGATACGAAGCAAGGGGAAATCGTCATCAAAGGATACGATTTGATCGAGCTGTCCAAAGCGCATCGTTACTTGGATATCGTCCATCTTTTGCTGGAAGAATCGTTGCCGAACGAACAGCAAAAGCGCGAAGTGGAAGAAAAGCTGAAAGCCGAGTACGACATACCGAACCAAGTATTCGACATGCTCAAGCTGCTGCCGGAAAAAATGCATCCGATGGACGGCTTGCGCACCGGGCTTTCTGCGCTTGCCGGATACGACAGCCAACTGGACAACTGCACGGCGCAAGCCAACAAGGAGCGGGCTTACAAGCTGCTGGGCAAAGTGCCGAACATCGTCGCCAACAGCTACCGCGTGATTCAAAAGGAAGCGCTGATCGCGCCGCTGCCGGAGCTGTCGTACAGTGCGAATTTCCTGTACATGATCACGGGCAAAATCCCGTCCGACTTTGAAGAAGCCATCTTCGACCGTTCGCTTGTTTTGTACAGCGAGCATGAGATGCCTAATTCGACGTTTACGGCACGCGTCATTGCCTCGACGATGTCGGATTTGTACGGGGCGTTGACCGGGGCGGTCGCTTCCTTGAAAGGGAACTTGCACGGCGGCGCGAACGAAGCGGTGATGCACATGCTGCTTGAGGCAGGCTCGGTCAAGGAGTTTGAAGCTTTGCTGGAGTCCAAGCTGGCCAACAAGGCGCGGATCATGGGCTTCGGGCACCGCGTGTACATGAAAAAGATCGACCCGCGCGCACTGATGATGAAGGACGCCCTGAAGCAATTGTGTGATGCAAAAGGCGACGACTTGCTGTACCAGATGTGCGAGGCAGGCGAAAAAATCATGGAGCGCGAGAAGGGCATTTACCCGAATCTGGACTACTACGCCGCTCCGGTTTACTGGATGCTGGGGATTCCGATTCCGCTGTACACACCGATCTTTTTCAGCGCAAGAACAGTGGGGCTGTGCGCACACGTCATCGAGCAGCATAGCCACAACCGCCTTTTCCGTCCACGGGTCAACTACATCGGCCAACGCCACGCCTAAATCCAATCCAAGCAGAAAGGAATGAGTCGCTTGTTGAAAATGAATGATCGCACGAAAACAGACCAGTTGCTGGAGGAGATCGCAGACTATGTGCTGACGAAGGAGATTACGAGCGAGGAGGCGTTCCAGACCGCGCGCTACGTACTGTTGGACACGCTCGGATGCGGCATTTTGGCCTTGTCCTATCCCGAGTGCACGAAGCTTTTGGGGCCTATCGTCCCGGGCACAGTCGTTCCGAACGGCAGCCGTGTTCCCGGCACAGCGTATGTGCTTGATCCTGTGCGCGGAGCGTTCAACATCGGATGCATGATTCGCTGGCTCGACTACAACGATACGTGGCTGGCAGCCGAGTGGGGACATCCGTCCGACAACCTGGGAGGCATTTTGGCTGTAGCCGACTATGTGAGCCGCGTGCGCCTGGCAGAAGGAAAAGAACCGCTCGTCGTGCGCGATGTTTTGGAAATGATGGTGAAGGCGCACGAGATCCAGGGAGTGCTCGCGCTGGAAAACAGCTTGAACCGCGTGGGGCTTGATCACGTGCTGTTCGTCAAAATCGCTACGACGGCGGTCGTGACGAAGCTGCTGGGCGGGGGCCGGGAAGAGATCATTAACGCCTTGTCCAACGCATGGATCGACAATTCCAGCCTGCGCACTTATCGTCACGCACCGAATACGGGATCGCGCAAGTCATGGGCTGCGGGAGACGCGACCAGCCGGGGCGTGCATCTGGCATTGATGGCGCTAAAAGGAGAAATGGGTTACCCGTCCGCACTGTCTGCGCCAGGCTGGGGATTCCAGGACGTTTTGTTCAACAAAAAAGAACTGAAGCTCGCTCGACCGCTCGACTCCTACGTGATGGAGCACGTGCTGTTCAAAGTATCGTATCCGGCAGAGTTCCACGCCCAAACCGCAGCAGAGTGCGCCGTAACGCTGCACCCGCAAGTCATCGACCGACTGGAAGAGATCGATTCCATCACGATTACGACTCATGAATCGGCTATCCGGATTATCGACAAGGTCGGCCCGTTGCACAATCCGGCTGACCGTGACCACTGCCTGCAATACATTACCGCCATTGCTCTGCTGAAAGGAACGATTACAGCGGAGCATTACGAAGACGAAACCGCCAGCGACCCGAGAATAGACAGTCTGCGCGCGAAAATGAAGGTGATCGAGAACAAGCAGTACACGTACGATTACCTCGATCCGAACAAGCGCTCAATCGCAAATGCGGTACAGATTCACTTCAAGGATGGAACGAAGACGGAGAACGTCGAGTGCGAATATCCGCTCGGACACCGTTTCCGCCGTCAGGAAGCGATTCCGAAGATCAAGGAAAAGTTTTCGGATACATTGCGTACCCATTTCCCTGCCGGGCAGCAGCGCAAAATCGAGCAAGTCTGCTTTGACCACGAGCAATTGGGGCAGATGCGCGTGAACGAGTTTATGAATCTGTTTTTGATCGGATAAGGAGGCGTTTGGCTTGGCGTGGATCGTGGATCAACCTATGACGCAAAAAGAGCTGGCCGAGCAGCTGCGCTCGCTCATGTCGGCGCCTGACATTTTGCAAATACCCGGAGCGCACGACGCAATGGCTGCCATCGTCGCCAAACAGGCGGGCTTTTCGGCTCTGTACTTGTCAGGGGCTGCCTATACCGCGAGCAGGGGCTTGCCGGATTTGGGCATCGTCACTTCATCCGAAACGGCTGAACGCGCGAAAGACCTCGTACGAGCCACCAACTTGCCTGTGCTGGTCGATATCGATACGGGATTTGGCGGCGTGCTGAACGCGGCCCGCACCGCGCGGGAAATGGTCGAAGCTCACGTCGCGGCGGTGCAGATCGAGGATCAGCAGCTTCCGAAAAAGTGCGGTCACTTGAACGGGAAGCAGTTGGTCACAACCGAAGAAATGGTGCAAAAAATCAGCGTCATGAAAGAAGTTGCCCCTACTTTACTGATTGTGGCACGGACAGATGCGCGTTCTGTGGAGGGACTGGAGGCAGCGATTGCGCGAGCCGTCGCGTATGTGGAAGCGGGAGCGGATGCCGTTTTTCCCGAAGCGCTGGAATCGGAGGCGGAGTTCCGTTTGTTCGCGGAAAAAATCAAGGTGCCTTTGCTCGCCAACATGACCGAATTTGGAAAAACGCCGTACTATTCGGCGCAGCAGTTTGCCGAGATGGGCTACCAAATGGTCATCTATCCCGTGACGTCACTTCGGGCAGCCGCGAAAGCGTATGAACGCATTTTCTCAATGATCAAGACGCACGGGACGCAAAAAGCAGCGCTGTCCGACATGCAGACCCGCAGCGAGCTGTACGAGGCGATCTCGTACTACCGATATGAGGAGCTGGACAACCGGATAGCCAAGACGGTTCTCACAGACGAACAATAGCGCCAGGCACATCGTTGACGGCACACCATAAGAGGCGATGATACGCATTCTTGAGCAAAATGACTGCTTGCTGTGAATCGGATCATCGCCGTTTTTCTCGTTTGTTTGCAGGTGAAAGGAGGGGGCAGGATGGAAACAGCCGAGCTGCGCTGGTATCAGGATGGGTTTACGCCCGAAGATTTTACCGAGGAAGATCAGCTTATCGCCAAAACGACCGAGTTGTTTGTCAAACAAGATGTGGCCCCGAAAATGACGGCGATCGAGCAACACGATTATGCCGCAGGGAGTAAGTTGTTTGGCAAGGCGGGCGAGCTTGGCCTGCTCGGGATCGAGGTGCCCGAGCAATACGGCGGGCTTTCCCTGAACAAAAAAGTCGCGGGACTGGTCGCGGAAAAGATGGGGTTTGCCGGGTCGTTCAGCGTGTCCTTCAACATTCATGCAGGTGTGGGAACTTTGCCGTACGTCTATTTTGGCACGGAGGAGCAGAAGCAAAGCTACTTGCCCAAGCTCGCTGCGGGAGAATGGATCGGCGCGTACGCATTGACAGAGTCCAATGCCGGATCTGACGCGCTGCAAGCGAGAACGAGCGCGGTGTTGAACGAGGATGGAACTGGCTGGATTTTGAACGGGGAAAAACAGTGGATTACAAACGCGCAGTTGGCGAATGTGTACGTTGTTTTTGCCAATACGAGCGAAGGCATGACGGCGTTTATCGTGGAACGGACGTATCCGGGAGTGTCTGTCGGGCCGGAAGAGAAAAAAATGGGGATCAAAGGCTCGTCCACGGCTACGTTGCTGTTGGAGGATGTGCATGTTCCGCAGGCAAATGTCCTCGGCAAACCGGGGCAAGGCCATCGGGTCGCGCTGAACATTTTGAACATGGCGCGGCTAAAGCTGGCGTTTTCCAACATCGGCTCGGCCAAACAAGCGCTACAACTGGCGGTCACGTACGGAAAAGTCCGCAAGCAATTTCAAAAATCGCTCGTCGACTTCACGATGATCCAGGAGAAAATCGCCAATATGGCGGTGTCCATCTACGGAGCCGAAAGCGCAGCCTACCGGACAGCCGGGGCGCTGGATGACGCTTTGCAAGCCGTAAGCGACAGCGAAGACATGCTCAAAAAGCTTGCCGATTTTGCCATGGAGTGCGCGATCAATAAAGTGTACGGCTCCGAAGTGCAGGATCAAGCCGTGGACGAGGCTGTGCAAATACATGGCGGGTATGGCTACATGCAGGAATACGAGGTAGAACGTCTGTATCGCGATGCCAGAATCAGCCGAATTTTTGAGGGAACCAACGAAATCAACCGATTGACGATTGGCAAAATTTTAATGAAAAAATATGCAGGCAGCCCCGAATCACTTCCACTCTCTCCGGTGATCGCTGGCGGTGAAGCCGGGCGAAACGAGCGGTTTGTCGCGTTTGCCAGACGTTTGTGTCAGCAGTCTTTGTACACGATTGGGCATTCCGCGCTACAGGTTGACCAGGAGCAAGAGTATTTGCGCCTCTTGGCTGACATCGTGAAGGACTTGTACGTCATGGAATCGGCACTGCTCCGTACGCAAAAGGCCATCCGTACGAACGGTCCGGGTAAAGAAGCGATCAAGCAAGCCGTCGCAGATGTATTGTGCGAGGAAGGGTATCGGCGGGTAGAGGAAGCGGCGATATCGCTTGTATCCGGCGCGGAGACGGATGCGCAGAAGCGGGCGGAAATCCTCCAGCAAATTCGCAATCTTCCGGTTCCCCTCTACGAAAATCTGTTTGTAAAAAAACGGGCGATTGCCAAAGAGATCACGAATCGCGCGCGTTATTTTGTGTAGCGGGAAGTGTGCAGAACGAAGGGAGGAAAGATGAATATGTACGCATTTGCCAAGGTCAAAAAGGACGCCGGAGTCACAACGGTGGAGATCAATCACGCGCCAGCAAATACGCTATCGTCGGCGTGCATTCATGAGCTGCGCGCCCTTTTTCGGGAGCTGGACCAGGATGAAGAGACGAAGGCCATCATCTTGATGGGAGCGGGCCGCTTTTTTGTAGCAGGGGCGGATATCAAGGAATTTGTTTCGGCATTCGGCGATCCGGAAAAAGCGCTTGCTCTGGCCGCGGCCGGGCAAGCTCTGTGCAATGAAGTCGAAAACATGCAAAAGCCTGTCATTGCCGCAATCAATGGCCCTGCACTGGGCGGCGGGCTGGAATTGGCGCTTGGCTGCCACTACCGGATCGCTGCACAAAATGCGATTGTAGGCTTGCCTGAGTTGAAGCTGGGCTTGATTCCGGCTTTTGGCGGAACACAGCGGCTCAGCAAAGCGGTCGGCACGGCGCTCGCGACGCAGCTCATTTTGAGCAGCAAACAGCTGACGGCGGAGGAAGCGGCCAACATCAATCTGGTGCAGGCTGTTGTGCCTTTGGAAGAGCTGCTGCCTACAGCGACGATCGTCGCCCAGTCGCTCATCGAAGGGAAGAGCATGACAAGTGTGACGCGAGCGCTTGCGTGCATTACGCATAGCGGTCAAGGAAGCTTGGCGGAAGGATTGGAGAAAGAGCGGGAGAAATTCGCCGAGCTGTTCGCGACCGCAGATGCCAAAGAAGGCATCCAGGCTTTTATCGAGAAGCGGCAGCCGCAGTTTACTCATTCCTGACAGGAGGAGATTTGATGACACAAGACGTTCTGTTTTCCGTTGGCGAACACGGTCTAGCGACGATCACGCTGAATCGTCCCAAGGCAATCAATTCGCTTACGCACGAGATGATTGCAGCGATTGGACAACGTTTGCAAGAGTGGGCGAGTGATGAGCAGGTTCGGCTGGTGGTTGTAAAAGGCGAAGGGTCGAAGGGGCTTTGCGCTGGCGGGGATATCAAAGCGCTGTACGAAGCGAATACAAGTGCAGAAGCCATGGAAAAAGCTGTCCGTTTTTTTGCGGACGAATATCAGGTGGACCAGTTGATTTACGAGTTCGCCAAGCCAGTGGTCGCCGTCCTCGACGGGGTGGTGATGGGTGGAGGCGTAGGGTTGACTTACGGTGCCAGCCACCGCATTGTGACGGAACGCACGAAGTGGTCCATGCCGGAAATGAATATCGGCTTTTTCCCCGATGTAGGCGCCGCCTATTTTTTGAATCAAGCGCCAGGACAAATCGGCAAGTATCTCGCCTTGACTGCCGCGATCATTCAGGCTCCCGATGTATTGTACAGCCAGGCAGCAGACGCGTATATGGCGAGTGAGCGGCTGGAATCGTTTCTGCTTGCGCTGGAGCGAAAGGATTGGTCAGCGGCGGGAGACGGAACGGAGGCTGAGTTGAACAGGCTTGTGGCTACCTATGCAGAAAATCCGGCAGGGGCAGGGAGGCTTGCCGGAGTGCGCGAGCAGATTGATCGTCATTTTGCTTTTGCCACGCTGGAGGAAATCGTTGCGTCCCTGGCAGCAGAAGAGAGCGAGTTTGCGAGAGAAACAATCGAGGCTTTGCTGTCAAAATCACCAAGCTCGCTGAAAGTCACCTTGAAGCAGCTGATTGACGGAAAAGGCAAGACGAGAGAAGAATGCTTTGCGACTGACCTCGTGCTTGCGCAAAACTTCATGCGGCATCCCGATTTTTTTGAAGGGGTGCGCTCGGTGCTCATCGACAAGGATCGCTCTCCGCGTTATGCGTACCGCACGTTGGCAGATGTTTCGCCAGAGCTGGTGGAACGGTTTTTTCAGGCGAGTGACAGTGTGGCGTCATCTTGATCGAGAAAAGTGTCTGGCTGGGAAGGAAGCTCCCGGCTGGGCACTTTTTTGCGTGCTGCTTATCCCGCTACGTCGGATCGCAATGGGTGCAAGCTCCTTTTGATCGCCTGCCTCATATAAATGTACATCGTATGAAATGGCAAAAAGGAGCGTCTACATGTTCATCTACACAGTAAAACCGGGTGATTCTCTCTATTCTGTCGCCGCGAAATTCGAGGTTCCGATGGCGGTCTTGCAATCGACCAACGGTTTGACAGTAACGACGCTCGTGCCCGGGCAGGATTTGGTTATCCCGACCAAAACATACATCGTCCAGCCAGGCGATTCGCTGTATGCCATCGCCCAGATGAGTTTTGTGACTCCAAAGGCGTTGCAGGAAGCGAACGGGCTGACTTCGTACGCGCTTACTCCCGGCAAAAGGCTCAGACTGCCAACCAGAGCCAAATATCCGGTGGAAAACTTCAGTTATTTGCTGCTGACGACACCGGAAAATGACGAGAAAATCATCGTCAATTCAGCCGCGAACAACACGTATTACGGCATTTTCGAGCACCATCTTTTACCTGGGGGTGCTCTTAGCCAGCTGGACGATGCGGCTGTCATTCGTGCCAGCAGACGGCATCGTGTTGCGCCGCTGGCCGTCATTACCAATCTGACGGCAACGGGCTTCAATGCAGAGCTGGTTCGGCAAATCCTGAACAGTCGCGAGCAGACCCAACGTCTGATCGACAACATTTACACACTGGTGCGGACGAAAAATTACGCGGGCGTAAACATTGACTTCGAGCTGGTTCGCCCGCAGGAACGCGATTTGTATACGAACTTCCTGCGCGCTTTGCGGCAGAGGTTGAAGCCGCACGGTTACTTTCTTTCGGTCGCGCTGCCTGCGAAGACAAACGATGAAGTCGAGTGGCTGAAAGGCTACGACTACAAAGGGATCGGCGCGGCAGTGGACTTCGTTTTTCTCATGACGTATGACTACCATGAAGCAGGAAGCGAGCCTGGCCCAGTCGCCCCGATTGGGGAAGTGCGCCGCACGATCGAGTACGCCATTTCCCAGATGAGCCGGAAAAAAATCATTTTGGGAGTCGCGCGTTACGGCTACAACTGGATGATGCAGGGAGACAACGTCGTGAGCGCGCAGCCTGTGAGAGTAGCCGATGCTGTCCAGCTATCGATGCGCTACTCGGTGCCGATCCAGTTTTCTGCCGAGTACCAGCAGCCGCATTTTACGTACTGGGATGAAAATGGGAGGAAGCACATTGTCTGGTTCGAAAACGTGCGCGGCCGCGCTGAAAAATACAGGCTGGTTTACGAGTACCGTCTGCGCGGTGTAGGCGCGTGGCAGCTCGGCTTCGAGTTCCCGCAATCGAAAGTGTTGATTCCGTTCTTTTTCACGGTGAAAAAAGTGATCTAGCCAAGCGAGTATGAGACAACAGTCGTCTGTGAACAGGGCGGCTGTTTTCTGGATTTTGCGTTATTATAGGCACCTTGTTTTACATCGTCCACTTGTTGAAGACGGAGCAGCCGCGAATCATTGAGCAGCGACTGCAAAGAAGCTTTCGCCGCCCGCCTGACCGGAGCGACAAAAAGGTTGAAGAGCAGGGCATGGATGAACAAATTTGATCAGATCAAACATGGTTGGGACGATTGTCAAATTACCGTAAAGCTCTTGTGAAAAGCGGTTTTTCAGCAGGCGAATCCGCTATGATAGGGGAAGAAGCGCGAGAGAGAACGGAGTGAACCAACATGCTTGCACCTGATCAGGAATGCACCTTGACGATTTTGCAAACGAGTGATTTGCACGGGAGCATTTTCCCGCATTCTTATGCCAATCATGAGCCAAAAGAGCTGGGATTGGCCAAACTGGCAACCCGAATCAGGGAAGAGAAACAGCGGGCGGATCAGTTGCTTGTCATCGACTGTGGCGACCTGATCCAAGGTACGCCGCTTGCCTATCACCATGCCCGCATCAGCCACGAGCAGCCGAACCCGATGATTCTCTGCCTGAACGAATTGGGCTATGATGCCGCTATACCGGGAAACCATGAGTTTAATTACGGGTTGCCGTTTTTGCAAAAGGCGATGAGCGAAAGCCGCTTCCCCTGGCTGTGCGCGAATTTGACCGATGCGGACGGAAAGCCCTTTTTTGGCCGAGCGTACACAGTCAAGCGCTTCGCAAACGGACTTGCAGTAGGCATAATCGGACTGACTACTTCTTATATCCCGCATTGGGAAAATCCGGCGCATATTGCTGGCATTCAGTTTCGCGATCCGGTCGAAACGGCCCGCTACTGGGTGCGCTTTTTGCGCGAAGAAGAAGCGGTCGACGTTGTTGTGGTCGCCTATCACGGCGGGTTGGAACGGGATGCCGAGACAGGGGAACCGACCGAACCGCTCACTACGGAGAATCAAGGATACGAGCTGTGCGCATCTGTCGAGGGCATCGATGTTTTGCTGACGGGACATCAGCATCGGATGCTCGCTTCCACTGTTCACGGTGTCGCGATCGTGCAGCCGGGGCACGAAGGACGGATGGCGGGAAAAGTCGTCCTGAATTTGCGGGCAAAGGAGTCGCGATGGGAGATTACGCAAAAACAGGTCAGTCTGCTGTCGGCAGAGGGCGTGCAGCCAGATACGTCCCTGCTGGAGCTGGCAGCGGATTACGAGGCAGAGACGCAGCAATGGCTGGATCAGCCAATCGGTCGAATTGAAGGCAATATGCGCATAACTGATCCGCTGGCGGCGAGATTGCAGGAGCATCCGTTCATCGAGTTTATCAATCGGGTGCAGATCGAGATGTCAGGGGCGGCGATTTCGAGTACGGCGCTGTTTGACAATGCCGCAGCCGGATTTGCGGAAAACGTGACCATGCGCGATATCGTCAGCAACTATATTTATCCGAATACGCTAAAAGTATTGCGTGTGACCGGACAGGATATCAAGGATGCATTGGAGCAGACGGCAGGCTACTTTGATCTGAACGAGACGGGAGAAATCGTCGTCAGCCCGCGCTTTCTCGTACCAAAGCCGCAGCACTACAACTATGACATGTGGGAAGGCATCGAATACCGGATCAATGTCGCAAAGCCGCTGGGACAGCGAATCGAATTTTTGACGCAAGAGCACAAGCCGCTTGAGATGGCTGCCGAGTACGAGGTCGTCATGAATCATTACCGTGCGGGTGGGGGCGGCAACTACACGATGTTCCAGCACAAGCCAGTCGTTCGCGAGTTGGCGATCGAGATCGCGGAACTGCTGGCGACGTACTTGCTGGAGCGAAAAGTGGTCAAGGCGACTGTCAATGCGAACTGGAGCGTGGTTGCGATTGGCGGGCAGGGGAGCGGCGGGTAAAGCGGAGTATAAGGAAAAAACGTAACGAGATAAGGAGTTCCCATTCGTATGGTTGATATGAGGTTACATATTGCTGTACCTTCAGATGACATCGATTTTCGCTTTATCGAAAGAGAAGCAAACACTTCCTTTTTCTCTATTCAGAACAAAAGTGGAATTCAGAGAGCCATAGATCCAAGCGATAGCAATTTTTTAGAGGCACTTTTGATCACGTATCAAGGTAAGTCAGTATCTGATTTCCGTTTTTGTGATGTCAGGCTGCTAACGCAATTGATTGCCGTGGTTGAGGATTACTACTTGAGTGCCAAAAAAACAATTAGCGAAGACATTTACGGTCTTGGCGTAATTACAATCGGTCTGAGACAAACGGGTGAAAACAAACTGTTGTTAACAGCTGTAAAAGACGGAAATACGATTGTACAGGCTGAATTGCCAGAGAAAGAATGGATAGATAAGTTGTTTGCATTATGTAGAGAGTATTTTTCTTGCCTTATTCAATACGGAATTGCTGAATCGTTTCATACAAAGCAACTATCCGTTATATGTGAGTATGAAAAAAGATAAAAGGATACATACAGAAAAAACCTTGGGTAAGAAACAACCAGTGTGATTCCTTTCGTGGAATCACACTGGTTGTTTTGTCTAACAAAACAATACGAGCTAAGAGTCCTGCTGGAACACCATGAAGAAATCAGGGCGCAGAACGCCCTATTCCTTATCCGTTTTTTTCAAATAGGCTCTCCATGTAATGGCCCACTGTTCGGGATCGTCCAGCACCGATTCGATGACGCGGTGGCCTGTGCTGTTGTGGGGGGCGGTTTGGACGATTTCCGGATTTTCGTATGCTTCCTGGGAGATGTGGGTCAAGGCTGCGATGTATTCGTCCAGCTCGGCTTTGGAATACGACTCGGTCGGTTCCAGCGTGAACGGCTCCGGCACGATATAAGGGTGATGGCTGGTCCAGTAATGGTGGGCGAAGTCAGCCATGCGCCGCTGGACATCGTAAGTCGTGACGCCCGTGTCTTCGGTGAGCTTCTGCCAGCTGTAGCGAACCTGTTCCAGGCGGCGGCCCTTGATATACGGGGCACTGGCGCCGCGAATCTGCAAAATTTTGTGGTACAAGTAATTGTTGTTGAGGCAGGCGATTTTCGCTGCTTCTTCCAGCCCTTCCGCTCCGAGCGCCCGAATCCAGGCGTAGGCGCGCAGGACAGCCGGCGGCACGCCGTAGAAGCTGCGGACTTTGCCGATGCTGTTTTTCAATTCTCGCTTGTAGTAATAACGCTCTCCGTCGAAGTCGACGAGCGGACCCGGCAGGAACTCCTCCAGCTTTTCCGTCACGCCGATGGCTCCAGTCGCAGGGCCGCCGCAGGCATGGGGGATGGAAAAGGTTTTGTGCAGGTTGAAGAAGCACATGTCGAAGCCAGCTTCCAAGGCGCGGGTAATGCCGAGCAAACCGTTGGCGTTTGCCTGGTCGTAGCAGCAAAGCCCTCCTGCGGCGTGAACCACGTCGGTAAATTCCTTGATGCGGGAGTTGTAGATGCCAGTGTCTTCCGGATTGGCTACGGCAAAAGCAGCCGTCCGTTCCGACACAAGCCCTTTCAGCGCCTCCAGATCAGGGTAGCCGTTTTCGTCGGCAGGCACGTAAATGATTTTCAAGCCTTTGACTGCGGCGGTTGCGGCTTGCGAAGGGTGCGAAAAGTGCGTTGTCAAAAACTCGTTGCGCAGCTCGCCTTCGCCGCGGGATTCGTGGTATTTGCGGACGATAGAGGCTTGCGTAAGTAGTGCCTGCGTGCCGCTGCCCGGCTGGAAGGAGAATTTGTCCATGCCGGATACTTCGCGCAAAAACAGGTCGAGCTTGTAGGTGATTTCCAGCATGCCCTGAACGGTGGACTCGTCTTGCAGCGGGTGCAGCTCCGCCATTTTGGGCGAGCGGGCGAAGCGCTCGTTGATTTTCGGCGAGTATTTCATCGTGCATGTGCCTTGGCCGATCTCGACGTTAAAGTCCGCGCCGAGCACCTCCTGCGACAGGCGGGAATAGTGGCGAATCACACGGAACTGGCTGATTTGCGGGAGATTGGGGCGCTTTTTGCGGCGCAGACTGTCTGGAAGCTGAGACACACCGTCTCCGACAGATGCGACAATCTCCTGCTCGACGCGGGGAACCTCGACTCCTCGCTCGCCGGGCTGGCTCAGTTCAAAAATGACAGGCTCATCCCACTTGGCCTGGTGGAAGCGTCTGACTTTGTGATCGCGGGGAATCCGCTTCATTTTCCCGATCGTTCCTTCGGATGTTTTCATCGTTGATCTCCTCCTTTTCCTGTTTACACGATGCTTGCAAGCGCAGTAACGAGCGCGTCGATCTCTTCCTTGGAATGGACTTCTGTCACGCAGAAAAGGGCGCATTGCTCAAGCTGCGGATCGTGCGCGGTCAGGTCGACGCCGCCGAAAATGCCGCGAGAGAGCAGAGCCGCGTTGATCTCCTTGACCGTTTTGCCTGTTTGCGAAAAGTCGATGACAAATTCTTTGAAAAACGGACCAGAAAACTTCAGCTCGACGCCAGGCAAGGAGGCGAGCTGCTTCGCGGCGTACTGGGAGCGTTGCATGATGCCCTGTCCAAGCTCTTCCATGCCGTCCGGCCCCATGGTCGCCAAATACACGCCTGCGGTAATTCCCCACAGGGCGGTTTGCGTACCGACAGACTCTTTGCCTTTTTCCCGTTTGGCAAAAGAGGTGCGGTCGTACGCCACATCGCCGAAGCCATACTCGCCTTCGACTTCTGTCGGCGCGATGCCAAACAGGCGGGAAGGGTATTCCATGACGAAGGTTGGATCGTCGTGCGTCGCGATAAACCCGGATTGACCGCCGCCGTAATGCATGTGGACACCGAGTGGTTGCAAATCGCCGCACACGATATCCGCTCCGTAGTTGGCGGGCGCTTCCATGACACCGAGCGAGCTTGGATCGACACCGACGACACACAATGCCCCGGCAGCGTGGGCGAGGTCTGCAATCAATTGCCCGTTCGTTTCCAGCGAGCCGAGGAAGGACGGATTTTCAAAATAGACAGCGGCAGTGTTAGGGCCAAGCTTCGCCTGCAAGTCTGCCAGATCGATAGCTCCGGTATCTTCCGTGAAGTCCACCAGTGTAAGCGTCAGATCAGGGGAGGTGTAGTTTCGGATGATCAGCAGCTTGTCGGGATGGATGTTTTTCGGGAGCAACAGCTCGGTGCGCTTCGTAATGCGCGCCGCCATGCGCAGCGCAGTAGAAGCAGCCTGCGCCCAGTCAAAGGTCGGGACGTTGACGACATCCATGTCGACCAGCTCGGCAACCAGGCTCTGGTATTCAAACAGGGCTTGAAAGCGTCCTTTGTCCTCGTATGGCTCACCTGCATAAGCGGTCAGAAACTCGGCGCGCGAGTTGATTTCGTCGCACACAGCCGGAATGAAGTGAGGCCAGCAGCCAGCCCCGAGAAAGCTGATGTATTCTTTCGTCGTAATGTTTTTGTTCATGAGCTGGTTGACGTGTCGCTCCAGCTCGTATTCGGTCAAAGCAGGGGGAATGTTCATTTTTTCTTTCAGGCGCAGCTCCTGCGGAATGTCAGCAAAAATCTCCTCAATGCTGCCTAGCCCGATTTCCTTCAGCATCTGCTCTTTGACAGCGGGCGCTGAGTTCGGGATGTACGGATGTGCAAAAGGTTTGGCGCTCATGTATGTGTCCCTCCATTTTTTCATACTTTTCTGTCATGTAAGAATGTAAGAACGGAAAGCCGCTTCTAGGCCAGCCCGCCGCCATCTACGACCAGCACGGAGCCTGTCACCCAAGTCGAGAGGTCACTGGCAAAAAACAGGACGGCGTTGGCGATATCTTTTGGCGTGCCAAGACGCTCCAAAGGTCGGCCCTGCGCGGAGGAGACGAGGAAAGCCCCTTCTTCCTTATTCAGCTGGCGAGCTTCTTCCCGCAGCAGTGGCGTGTCCGTATCGCCAGGCGAAACGCAGTTGACGCGAATGTTCTCCGGGCCGTGATCGATTGCCATCGCCCTTGTCAGGTTGACGATGCCTGCTTTGGCTGCGCAGTAGGCTGCTGCCTTGTCGCCGCCTTTGATGCCCCAGCCGGAGCCTGTGTTGATAATGCTGCCGCCGCCGTTTTTCGCCATGATTGGAATGACGAACTTGGACAGGTTGTACGCCCCTTTGAGCGATACATCGATGACGAGATCCCACTCGTCTTCCGCCAGCTCGACGACCGTTTTGCGCCGGATGACGCCAGCGTTGTTGAACAAAATATCGATGCGGCCAAAAGCTTGCTCCACCGACTCGGCCACTCGCTGACAATCAGCTTGGGAAACGACGTTGCACATAAAAAACTGGGCGAACCCGCCAGACTCGTTAATCTCGCCTGCGGCTTTTTCTCCAAGCTCCTGATTGATGTCGAGCAGCATGACCTTGACGCCGAATTGAGCGAGACGCTTTGCAGTGGCAAGGCCGATGCCGGAAGCGCCGCCTGTGACCAAGGCAATTTTTCCATCCAGTTGAAAAATATCGTTAACGTTTGGCAAGGTTGATCGATCCTCCCTGGCTGTTTCATTTCTTTTGCTTTTGTGATCTTACATGTTGCAAGCTCTGTGCCAATATTTTTTTGGCAACGATTTTCCGAGTTCCGCTGCCAGTCTGATGCCAGAAATGGCGATTATGCCGTTCTTCGCCAGAAGCGCAGACACGTATTGTTTGCCACGATTGACAAACGATTTGCCATTTTTGACACGGCAAAAGGCAATTTGATTGTAAGGTATCTGAATTTTTAATAAACTAAAAGGAAGAGGAAACAAAGGGGGATGCGCATGCTTTCGCTGGAACGCTACAAGCCGGCTATCGAAAAAGTGATCACTGGCATTTCGGACATTTTAAACGTCGATGCAGCCGTCATCAACGAACGTGGTTTGCTGGTGGTCAGCACAGAGCGCTATCTGAAACAGAAGGGCAACCATGTGCATATTCCTTCGCTGCAGTTCATCTTGTCAAAAGGCCAGTTTCTCGTAGACAAACCGGGTTTTATGGAAATGTGCGAGGGCTGCCGTTTTCTTGACAGTTGTCCGGCAAAGGTCGAGCTGCTCTCGTCGATCAAGATTGCGGATCAGGCGATTGGGATTGTTTCCCTCACGTCTTTTACAAAAGAAGGGCAGCATCGCCTGTCCAAGCATACAGAGAAATACCAGCAAATTTTGCTGGAAATAAGCGAGTTGATTACGACGATCGTCCAGACTCATTCGGCTACCCAAACCAGCTCTGCCGATGAAGAAAAGCTTTTGCTGGAAGGGGCGCTTGATACGCTGAACGACGCGTACCTGACTTTTGACCGCAGCGGCAATATCATCCATACTAACACCAGCGCCCGTACGCTTTTGGCTCAAAACGAGCTGCTTCCCGCCGACATCTCGCGGATGTTTCTACCGTCCTTGTCAGGCATGGCGGCGCACTATTTGCCAGTCGCCAACTGTCTTGTCGACAAGCTCGATGCTTCGGCGGAGGCGACGCCAATCGTTGTCGACAATCAACTGATCGGCGGGGTTTTGCGTGTCCCGCGGGAGTCTCCTGCGACTGCGCTGCCGCAAGCGGGGCAGCGACGTTCACTGTCTCTGAGAGATGAGGGCTTGGATCATCTGGTTGGCAGCAGCGAGGCGATTCGCGAGGTCAAGGACATCGCAAGGAAGATCAAGGACAGCAGCTCTACGGTGCTGATCACGGGTGAAACAGGAACGGGAAAAGGGCATCTAGCAAAAGCGATCCATGATTCCGGCAACAGGGCGTTTTATCCGTTTGTAGCGATCAACTGTGCGAGCATTCCCGAGAGCTTGTTTGAAAGCGAACTGTTTGGCTATGAGGACGGAGCTTTTACAGGGGCCAAAAAAGGCGGCAAGCCGGGACGATTCGAGTTGGCAGATGGCGGGACGCTGTTTCTCGACGAGATTGGCGATATGCCGCTGTCTTTGCAAGCGAAGCTGCTGCGCGTATTGCAGGAAATGGTGGTGGAGCGTGTCGGTGGAACGAGAGCATTTCCGATCAACGTTCGCGTCATCGCGGCCACGAATCAGAATTTGGAGGAGCTGGTGGCGAACAAGGCATTTCGCGCCGATCTTTACTATCGGCTGAACGTCATTCCGCTCCACGTTCCGCCGCTTGCTGAAAGGCGGGAGGATATCGAGCCGCTGGCGAATGCCTTTTTGCAAAAATGCGTGACGAAAACGGGGCGCAGCTTTTTCGGCTTTTCCCCCGATACGTTGGCTGTGCTCAAGGCGTATGACTGGCCGGGAAATGTCAGAGAGCTGGAAAACGCGATCGAATATGCGATGAACATGGAGAGCGATTCCGTCATCACGCCAGGCAGCTTGCCGCCCCGGCTGCGCAGTCGGTTGGTCACTGGCTACTCTGCTGCGACGACTGCGATCAAGGCGCGCGTCGCTGATGTGCAAGCGGACGCGATCCGCGCTGCTTTGCAAAAGCACGGAACCGATCTGAAAGGAAAGCAGAAAGTAGCGGAAGAGCTGGGAATCGGAATCCGCACGCTGTACCGCAAGCTGAAACTGCTGGGCATATAGCTGGCATATAGGAGGGCGACAAAATGGGTGAGTTCGATACTTTGTTTCGGCAACGAATTGGCATTCCAGAAACTGAGACGATTCCTTTTGAAAAGCTGGACTTGGTTCTGGAAAAAGCAGCGCTGGCTATCCCTTTTGAAAATATGCGCGTCATCGAGCAACAAACGAAAGCGATCACCAAAGAAAATGTGATGAGCAAAATATTGGTGGAGCGGGAAGGCGGGCTGTGCTACGAGCTTAACTCGCTTTTGTATTTCTTTTTGCTGGAAAACGGCTTTGATGCCGTTTTGACCAGAGGGGTCGTGTATAAGCCTGCGGAACGAGCCTTTTTAACGATTGGCCGCACGCATCTGACGATTGTGCTCCGTCATCAAGGGCGGCAGTATTTAGTGGATACGGGGTTTGGCGGGAACTTGCCGCTGAAGCCTGTTCCGCTGAGCGGCGAGACGGTGACTTCTGCTAATGGAGAGTTTCGTGTAGGCAGAACGGACAGCGAGTATGGGAGCCATGTGCTGGAGATGAAGTTGAAGCACAAGGATACGGAGTGGAGAATCGGGTATGCTTTCGACCCCGAAAGGCCGATTGCCGGGCTATTCGAATGCGATGAGATTCAGACGATTATCGCTGATCACGCCGAGTCTCCTTTCAACAAAAGCCCATTGCTGACGCAGTTGACGCCTACGGGAAACATCACTTTGACGAATGCCACGTTTACCGAGTGGGTCGATGGGCGTGTGACGAAGGAGAGCATTGACGAAGCTAGATTTAAAGCGTTGGCCAGGCGGTATTTTGGCTGGCGGGATTGGGATTGATGACTGTTAGGCTTTGGGCGGATCGTGGTTTTTTGAAAGATTGATCTGGGGTGGAAATTTTTAGTGCGGGTGTTGAGCGGAGCTGTAGTGGAGGGAGGAAACAGGAGAAACCGCTGTAGGGACTTGGGCCTCTCGCGGGGAAGCGTGGACTGGCCGTCTCCTGCGAAAAAGGAAAACCGCGTCAAAAGCAGCGAGATCGAAGAAGCGGACGCACGTTGCCGCTTAAAGGCGTGTTTTCCTTTTTCACCTCCGTCTCGGTAGGAGTCCCAAAGCCCTTTCGCTTGTTTCTCCTGTTTCCTCGGCCAACGTTTAACTTTAGTCGGACATCGCTTTTGGATGGTTGATCAGGGGGGAAAATCCAGAGCAGAAATTGAACAAGTTTTTTCATGAACGGGTTGCATGAAGCGACCGTCTTCAAGAAGACTCTTACTCCTGTTTCTGGGCTTTTTTGAAACCCCGATCACCACCGCTAAAGTACCGATGACGCAGACTACAAAGCGTCAGCTCAAACAAGCTTTTTGGCATTGGTATTTTTCTTTGAAACCCGCGCCGACCACAACCAGCCCCGGACGAGGAAAGAGACGAAATCCGCGAAAGCTCTTTGGGATACCGACCGAGGTTCCGAGGAAAAAGCGAAACACGATTTTAAGCGTCAACGTGCGTCCGCTTCCCTGAGTCCGCTGCTTTTGACGCGGTTTCGCTTTTTCCCCGGAGCCGTGCAGTCTAGACCCACAGAGGGTATCCCAAGAAGCTACAGCGATTCGTCTCTTTCCACGCCACGCCTAAAGTACCGATGAAGCAAACTACAAAGCGTCAGCCCGAGCAAGCTTTTTGGCATTGGCATTTTTCCTTGAAACCCGCGCCGACCACAACCAGCCCCTGACGAGGAAAGAGACGAAATCCGCGAAAGCTCTTTAGGATACCGACCGAGGTTCCGAGGAAAAAGCGAAACACGGTTTTAAGCGTCAACGTGCGTCTGCTTCTTTGAGTCCTCTACTTTTGACGCGGTTTCGCTTTTTCCCCGGAGCCGTGCAGTCTAGACCCACAGGGGGTATCCCAAGAAGCTACAGCGATTCGTCTCTTTCCTCGCCACGTCTAAAGTACCGATGAAGCAAACTACAAAGCGTCAGCCCGAGCAAGCTTTTTGGCATTGGCATTTTTCCTTGAAACCCGCGCCGACCACAACCAGCCCCTGACGAGGAAAGAGACGAAATCCGCGAAAGCTCTTTAGGATACCGACCGAGGTTCCGAGGAAAAAGCGAAACACGGTTTTAAGCGTCAACGTGCGTCTGCTTCTTTGAGTCCTCTACTTTTGACGCGGTTTCGCTTTTTCCCCGGAGCCGTGCAGTCCAGCCCCCAGGGGGTATCCCAAGAAGCTACAGCGATTCGTCTCTTTCCACGCCACGCCTAAAGTACCGATGACGCAAACTGCAAAGTGTTACCCAGACCAGCTTTTCTGTTATGTATTCGCATTTGGCGTTTTATTAAAACTCGCGCCGACCACCGCCAGCCTCTTTCCACGTCACGCCTAAAGTACCGAAGAAGCAAACTGCAAAACGCCGCCCAAAAAAGAAAAAAGGCTTCGCACACAACACAGTGGCGGAGCCTTCCATCGTATATTCTATCAGTGAGCAGCTTATTGCGGCAAATATTTCAACGGATCAACAGGCGCTCCATCTTTGGTCATCTGGAAAAGAAGATGCGGCCCCGTGCTGCGGCCCGTGCTTCCCAGCAACCCGATAAGCTGGTCTTGGGCGACGAGCGCGCCTTGCTCGACCTCCAGTTTTTCCAGATGCGCGTAAACGGTTTGGTAGCCGTCTTCATGCGCAACGACAACGTGATTCCCAGATTTTGCATCATAAGCGGCTTTGATTACGGTTCCGGCGGCAGACGCTTTGACAGGGGTGCCCTCTTTATTCATGATGGAAATGGCGTACTGCTCGCCGCCACTTACAACCTCACCCGCGACAGGCAGGTGGAACAGCGGCTCTTTGCCCCATGTTTCCTGGGCGCCTGTCAAAGTGAATGCGCCCAAAGCGATAATGGCGCTTATGCTGAAAGCGGCCCATGCATACGTGGTCCTTTGAAATCGACGGATCATGTGGATTCTCCTTTTGATGTATTTTTTTGAACTGGCAAATCCGGCGGTCAGGGCGCTTTGTTGTGGGTTCGCATACAATTCCAGCGCTTTGACCATGGTGTAGCCGTACGCTGTCACTTCCGATTCGCGCAAACAAGCAAGGGTCATGGCGTCGCAAGCAACCTCCTGATCTTGCCTCATGCGGAAAACGGCGTACCACATCAGCGGATTGAACCAGTTTAGAATCAGCAGCGCGTGTGCCAGGCCGTTCACAGCGATGTCATGCCGTTTGTAGTGACAAAGCTCGTGCAAGAAAATATGGCGCAATTCGTCTGCATCGAGCTTTTCCAAAAACAGCGCGGGCAAAAGAATCCGCGGCCGCCAAATCCCCAGCAAGGCAGGACTTGTCACGGCGCTGCTGATCGACAACGGAATAGAAGCGGCGATACCTAGCTGCTTTTTGCAACTCGCATACAGTTGTAAAATCGCAACGTCTTGCACTGGCTGAATGTCCAATTTGCGTGCCGAAAAGCTGCGGGCGGACCAGGCTGTCGCAACAGCAAAAACAATGACCCCGAGCAGCCACAAAAAAGAGAGCGGGTCGAACCAAAAGAAACGTGCCTCTTCCGGCATGTATGTATATGTATCTGGATGCGCGACAAAATGCGGCGGCTGAAGAGGAACATCGACTTGCAAAGCAGCGGTTCCAGCTCGGGAGGACGGATATGGCACGGGTGTGGAAAAGGCAGCTGGCAGCCAATTAAAGAGACTGAGCGGACTTGCGAGAGACAAAGGGACGGCCAGCTTGATGATCAGCAGAAACCAGACGCCATAGTGAAAGCGGGCAGGCAAATATCCGCCCAAAATCAGCTTGAACAGCAAAATCACCAGCACCAGAAAGCTTGCTTGCAGGGAGTTGAGCGAAATCCAGGAAAATGTCGCGTGCAGGAGCGAGACTAGCCATTCCACAGAGCTATTTCTCCTTCTCCGCCAAAATATTTTTCAACTCTTCTATTTCCTTGGCTGAGAGTTTCTCTTCCTGCAAAAAGTGGACGAGCATCGGCTTTAGCGCTCCCCCGTAGACGCGCTGCAAAAAAGACTGCCGCTCGGTTCGCTTGCATTCTTCTTCGCCGAGCACAGGCGAGTAATAATAGACGCGATTGATTTGTTCAAACGAAATGACGCCCTTTTGCAAAAGGCGGCTGAGCAATGTCTTGATGGTCTTTTCCTTCCAGGTCTTGTTGTCGCGCAAGGCAGCAATCACATCAGATGCCGCAGCCGGGGATTTGGCCCAGAGGACCTTCATAATCTCCCATTCGGCATCGGAAATTCGCGGATGATCATCCATTAACGACAGTCCTCCTTGGATTACAATTGTAGTCGATCGACAGTTATAGATTACACTTGTAATCTTATGTTGTCAACTCTCTCTGTTGCATATGAAATCTTTTAAATCCGACAAACGAAAAAGCCTCAACAGTCCCTGTGATCTGTTGAGGCGAAGCATGGCAGCCGTCTTTTATCGTAAAGTAGCATACAAAAACGCAGGAGGGATCGGGCATGGAAGTAATCGAGCAGTTTGGCAATATAGACATTTATTTGTTTGATCAGTTGCTAAAAGGGCGGATACAAAAGCAGATGCGCATTCTCGACGCAGGCTGCGGCTCAGGGCGCAACCTCGTTTACTTTTTGCGCAATGGCTATAAGGTTTACGCCGTGGATCAGTCCGCCAAGGCAGTAGAAAGCGTGCACAAGCTCGCAACGGAGCTGGCGGCGAGCGATTGGGCAGCAGATCGTGCGCGCGTAGAAGCGGTTGACAACATGAGCTTTGCCGACGAGCAGTTCCAGTTTGTCATCAGCAACGCTGTCCTGCATTTTGCGGAAAATGATCAGCATTTCCGGCAGATGCTGCAAGAGCTGTGGCGGGTGCTTGCGCCAGGCGGCGTACTTTTCATGCGTCTGGCTTCCTCGATCGGGATTGAGCATGCCGTGCAGCATTTGGGCGATGAGCGGTATTTGCTCCCGGATGGCAGTACGCGTTTTCTCGTAAACGAAGAGCGGATGCTCCAAGCGACAGCCGACTTGCAGGGCATTTTTGTGGAGCCGATCAAAACGGTAAATGTAGCCGGGCAGCGCTGCATGAGTACGTGGTGCATACAAAAGCCCGCGCTCTAAAAGTCGCGCAATTGGTCAAAACGCTCGAACAGAGGCGCGAGGTCGATGGCGAGTCCTTGTGCGGCAAGGCTTTGCTTGGTCGAATCCAGCAGGTCGTGCAGCACGACATAAATTTCTTCCCGCTCGACTGTTTCGATAAAGCCTGTGCGCCGATCCATTTTGTTAAAGGCCAAAGTGTACGCTGCAACCAGCTCAAGCAAGGCAGCTTCGAGGTCGGCCGCTTTCGGAAGCTCGCTGTCCTGTTTTTGCAGGGCGGTGAGGGCAGTCGCTGTCTTTTTGTACTGATCAGCCGCTTTTTTGGCTTGTGCCGCCGTAATATTCTCCCTGCCGTCCCAATCGCGGAACGGGTTGGTCAAGTTGTTTGCGAGCCACTCCGGATTGCGCGGCTTCGTGATGGACAGATTCAGGCCGCGTTTGCTCTCCTGTTTGTAGGCAGTCTTGATGCTTTTGGCGGCATCTGCTGGCAAGCTGGTCATCCACAGTGTCGAGAGCCTTGGCAATTGTTGCGGCGGCGGAAACTGGTCTGCTGAAAAGCCGAATATGTCGTACGTCGAAAAGGAAGCAAGCTTGCTCAACTGACTGATGCTGTCGAGGTTGCTGATCGTTCCCGGTTTCCCCCACAGACGCATTTCTTGCAATTCCGGAAAGCGTTGGACGATAGGCAGCAAGTCCAGCTCCGTCACCTGATGCAGGTGAAGTCCTGACAAACGGGGCAATCCGTGAAAGTCTGGAGGAGATGAGGTAAATCCAGCACTCAACCAATAGCCGTCCTCGTCCGCCTCTATGTGCAAGTCGGGTGAGATGTCGCTGCCTATCGTCAAATTGGTCAGCCCTTTGTTGAGCGTCAGCTTCTCCAGTCCTTGGGCATTTTGTATAAACAACTTGCGAATCTGGCTGCCGCTGAGGTCGATGGACGACATCAGCGTTTTGCCCAGGTGAAGCTCAATTATAAACGGATTGTTTTTGACAAAAGCCAGCAAGGAAGCTGATGCTTCTGCTGCATGGATTTTGGTGAGGCACGGGAGTTTTTCCAGCTCGGAAACATCATCAAGCTCGGCCAGCATGTCTTCCCAAACGACATTGGTGGAGCGGCGAAGGCTCCTGGTTCCCAAGGTGATGAGCGCGTCATCCTTTGCGGCTTGCTTGAACAGTTGGCGCTTCTCTGCGGGAATTTGCTCCCACTGCCATTGACGGTAGATGCTGCCGCCGACATTCCAGGTGCCGTAGCTGTTTGTTTCTCCCGGAAGAAGCGGCGGGATATTCCCTGCCTTGATGTAGTCTTTCGGTACGGCAGCCTCGACATAGCTGTGCTGCAAGTTGTTGTTCCAAAAATAAAAGTCGCAGGATAGCGGCTTCATCGTCAATAACTCAGCGTCGTCAGGGAGCGTGTCGCTCAGCCAGTCCAGTTCGAGCAGGCTGATCAGCTTGGAGGATTTGCCGGACTCGGACTCCTTGAACGAAGTCACCTGGCACGCTGTATATTTTTGCAGCTTTTCTACGAAAACGCAGTAAATATCTCCAACTGCGGGGATCAAACGAATCATCCTTTCCGTTTTGGGAGTCTTAACCCATTTGGCGCTTCTTAGCGTATTTTTACATATTGCCAAGATTTTGGCTATGCGACGAAAGTGCCTGTATGGGCAGCTGTCGTTGTCGTGGCAAGCTGCATTTTCTATAATGGAGGGAACGAAAGCGGCACCAGTTTGGCTGGCGCAAGAGGAGGCGGGCGAATGAAGAAAGATGAGAGCCGACAGCAGTGGATGAGCCGCGTTCTGGAAGGAATCGTAGAAACGTCCCGCGATCACCTGCTGATTACGGACCCCGAGGGCTACATTCAACTGGTCGGTGATTCCTCCTATGACATGTACGGAATCGGAAAAGAACAACTGCTGGGGAAAAATGTGATCGAGCTGGAAAAGGAAAAAGTATTTTCCCCGTCTGTGACGCGCAAGGTGATGGACACAAAAACACCGCAGACGATGATGCAGGAAATTCCCGGCGGCAGAAAGCTGATGGTCACAGCCTATCCCCTCTGGAACGAGGACGGCAGCATGCATTCGGTGATCAGCTATTCGCATGACCTGACAGAAATCATGGAGCTGAAACGGCGCTACGAGAGCCTGACCGAGCAATTGAAGCAGTTCGAAACAGAGATTGAGGAGCTGCGCGAAAAAAATCAGGAAGGCTTCGTCGCAGTCAGCCAGCCGATGCGCGACATTGACCGTCTCATCAAAAAGGTCGCCATGGTCGATTCTACGGTGTTGATCCTCGGCGAGTCCGGGGTCGGAAAAAACGTCATTGCCAGCCAGATTCACCGCCATAGCCGCCGATCCGCCGGGCAATTCGTGGAGATCAACTGCGGCTCGATTCCGGAAGGGCTGTTGGAGTCGGAGCTTTTCGGCTATGAAGCGGGAGCTTTTACAGGCGCTGGCAAGCAAGGCAAACAAGGAATTATCGAGCTGGCGAACCAAGGCACGCTGTTGTTGGACGAGCTGGGGGAGCTGCCGCTGACGTTGCAGGCCAAGCTGTTGAAGGTGATCCAGGAGAAACGGTTGCAGCGCGTGGGCAGCATGCAGTATCGCGATGTCGATTTTCGCCTGATCGCTGCTACCAATCGCGATCTGGAGAAGATGGTGAAGGAGGGCAAGTTTCGCCAGGACTTGTATTTCCGGCTGAACGTCGTGCCAATCCACGTTCCTGCTTTGCGAAATCGCCCGGAAGATATCGCCGCGCTCCTCAAGCTGGTCGTGCGCTCGCTGAACGAGCGATACGGGATGAACAAAAAGCTGGACGCCGCAGCTACTCACGCTTTGATGCACTACGATTGGCCGGGGAATGTGCGGGAGCTGGAAAACGTGCTGGAGCGGCTGGTGGTAACGGCAGATGAAGAAGTAATTACGTCGCAGCACTTGCCTGCGGAAATCAAGGCGGCAGGGGAGGAGCAGACGGCAATGGAGCCGAGTGTTGCGGCCGCCAAAATGTCGCTGCGGGACGCGATGGAGCAAGTCGAGGAAAAGTGGCTGCGCCATGCGGCAGAGCGTTGCCGGACTACAGCGGAGATGGCCGAGTTTTTGGGAATCAGCCAGCCATCTGTCGTGCGCAAGCTGCAAAAATACCACATCCGTCCCCGTTAATTCAAAAATGAATTTTTAATTCAAAAATGAATCGAACTATTTACAGGTTTCGATTCATTTTTGAATTAACGGAGATTTCTGCTATGCAAAAAACGCGCACCACAGCAGGCTTTCTCGTTTGGCACAGGTATTGCTACATATCGGAGTCGAAAGCATCACCTAAGCTGTTATCATTCTCATACAAGGAGAGATTACGATATGTCCAAACAACGCAAATTCGCCAATGTAGCTGCTGGTGTTCCAGGTCCGAAGGGGACCGCTTTGATTGAAAAAAGAAAACAGTTCGTGCCAAAAGGCATCGGCAACAACACGCCGGTTTTTGTAGAGACGGCATCCGGGGCGCTCGTGACAGACGTCGACGGCAACACGTACATCGATCTGGCAGGAGCGATCGGAACGCTCAACGCTGGTCACTGCCCGCAAGAAGTGGTCGAGGCGGTAAAAGCGCAAATGGACAAATACATTCATCCTTGCTTCCACGTCGGCATGTACGAACCGTATGTGGCGCTGGCAGAAAAACTGGCTGAAATTACGCCGGGCAGCTTTGAAAAGAAAACGATGTTTGCAAACAGCGGCGCAGAAGCCGTAGAAAACGCGGTGAAGATCGCGCGCAAATACACAGGACGCCCTGGCATCATATCTTTTAGCCGTGGATTCCACGGACGTACTTTGCTCGGCATGTCGCTCACGTCCAAAGTAAAGCCGTACAAATTCCAGATGGGGCCGTTCGCGCCAGCTACCTACAAGGCTCAGTTCCCGTACCCGCTGAACAAACCGGAGTCCATGACAGAAGACGAGTACGCACAATTTTGCGTCCGCCAATTCGAAGACTTCCTGCTGACAGAAGTCGCGCCGGAAGAAGTAGCGGCCGTCATCATGGAGCCGATCCAGGGCGAAGGCGGATTCATCGTGCCGCCAGTATCGTTCGTGCAAGGCGTATTCCAAATTTGCAAAAAGCACAATATCTTGTTCATTTCCGACGAAATCCAAACAGGCTTTGGCCGGACCGGGGCGATGTTCGCTTCCACTCATTTCGGAATCGAGCCTGATATCATTACCATGTCCAAATCGCTTGCAGCCGGTTTGCCCATCTCCGCTGTCACAGGCCGCGCAGAAATCATGGATGCGCCGAATCCGGGTGAAATTGGCGGCACGTATGGCGGCAGCCCGCTCGGTTGCGTAGCGGCACTTGCTGTAATTGAGAAAATGGAGCGCGAAGACTTGTCCGGACGCGCCAGAGAGATCGGCAAGGCGATCAAGTCGCATTTTGAAGCCCTGCAAAAAGAGTTCCCTGTCATTGCAGATATTCGCGGATTGGGTGCCATGTGTGCGGTAGAATTTATTGATCCACAAACCAAACAGCCTGCAAAAGAACTGGTAGCCGGGCTGACCAAAGGTTGCTACGAATCCGGTGTCATCGTGCTTTCCGCAGGGGTACACAGCAATGTGCTGCGTTTCCTGTCTCCGCTCGTGATTACCGATGAGCAATTGCAAGAAGCGCTCGACATTATGACCGATGTGTTGAAAAGCCAGTACGTGACCCACTAATTCACCAGGGAGGTACGCATGAAAAAGCATCTGTATATTAACGGACAATGGAAAGAAGCAAACGAGTACGCGCCACTCTACTCTCCTTATTCCGGTGAGCTTTTGGCGGAGATCGCACAGGCTGACGAGGCTGACGTCGATGAGGCGATCCGCGCAGCGGCTGCGGCGGCAAAAACGATGGCAAAGCTGCCAGCCAGCCAGCGCGCACTGATTTTGGAAAAAGCGGTGGCGATCATGGAAGCGCGCAAGGAGGAGCTGGCAGTGATTCTCGCCCAGGAAGCTGCCAAGCCGCTGCGCACAGGACGGGTAGAGATCGCCCGCACGATTCAGACGTACAAATTCGCGGCCGAGGAAGCGAAGCGCATTCACGGGGAAACCGTTCCGCTTGATGCGGCTCCTGGCGGCGAAGGCCGACTTGCTTTTACCGTTCGCAAGCCGATTGGCGTAGTCGGGGCGATTACACCGTTCAACTTCCCGTTCAACCTGGTGGCGCACAAAGTCGGCCCGGCGATTGCGGCAGGGAATACGGTCGTATTGAAGCCTGCGAGCCAGACCCCGCTCAGCTCCTTGGTTCTCGCCGACATTTTTGCGGAAGCCGGATTGCCGGAAGGGGCGCTGAATATCCTGCCAGGAAAAGGCGCGGTCGTAGGCGAGAAGCTTGTCAGCGACAGCCGCATTGCCGCGATTACGTTTACAGGCAGTCCTGCGGTCGGAATCGCGATGAAAAACAAAGCAGGTCTGAAGCGCGTGACGCTTGAGCTTGGTTCGAACTCTGCCGTCATTATTGACCAGACGGTTGAGATTACGCAGGCGCTGGTTGATCGTTGCGTGGTGGGCGCATTTTCCTTTAGCGGGCAGGTGTGCATTTCGCTGCAACGCGTCTATATTCACCAGAGCAAGTACGAGGAGTTTCTCGATAAATTCAAGACTGCGACAGAGAAGCTCGTCCTGGGCGATCCGTTGCAGGAGGCGACAGACATGTCCTCCGTCATTTCGGCAAAAGACCACGAGCGGATGGGAGCATGGGTACAAGAAGCGGTTCAGGCGGGAGCGCAGGTCGTGACAGGCGGCAAAGCAGTGAACGAGCGGCTTTTCGCTCCGACGATCCTGACGAACGTAAGCGCCCACTCCTCTGTCTCTTGCCAGGAAGTATTCGGCCCAATCGTCGTAGTCACGCCGTTTGAAGCAATAGGCGAGGCGATTGAAGCCGTGAATGACTCCCGTTTCGGGTTGCAGGCGGGCATTTACACGAGCGACATTCATGCAGCGATGCGCGCAGCCGAAGAGCTGGAAGTGGGCGGCGTGATGATCAATGACATCCCGACCTTCCGCGTGGACAACATGCCGTACGGTGGTGTCAAAGACAGCGGATTTGGCCGCGAAGGAATCAAATACGCGGTTGAAGAGATGACAGAGTTGAAGTTGATTGCCATCAAGCTGTAAAAAGTTTTGAGCGAGAAGCAAAGACGAGCCGTTATGCGCTCGTCTTTTTTTGCGTGATAGCACGTCTTGCGATCGGTTTAATGTTCGATTTATAACGGATGTTAATATGGGAAATAACTATAAAAGCAACGAATTACCGATTAAAAACGAACATTAATTAGTTTTCGTTTGAAAAAGATCGCCTTTTATGTTACCTTAACTCATGTGAAAAAGCGGTCATTTGTATACAGCAGCGAAGTGAGGAGAAGGACAACATGGAATGGAAAGACATAGTAGCGGCCCTCAGTGTCGTATTGAACGGCTTGCCGCAAGGGCTGTTGGCATTGTCTCTTGGCTTTGCCTCCGTGCCGACGGCTCTGGCCTTTCTGGTAGGCGCAACGGGCAACGCTCTGACAGGCTCTGTCGCGGTCGTATCCTATCAGGCGGAAACGATTGCCTTGGCGGGAACGATCGGAAAAAGCATGAGAGAACGACTGTCCATGATTTTTGTTGGCGGAATTATTATGACCATCATCGGTCTGTTTGGTTTTCTGGAAAAGATCGTCGATTTTATTGGCCCGGTCATTACCAATGGCATGATGGCAGGTGTCGGCATCATGCTGGCGCGGGTGTCGTGGGAAATGGCTCGCAACAACATGCCTGTTGGTGTCACTTCGATGGGGAGCGGGTTGCTGACGTATTTCATCACAAAGGATCTCGTCTACACCGTGACGATCTCGGTGCTCATCTCCAGTCTGGTCGCCATCCTGCTTAAACAGGGAAGCTCGATCAAGCCGATTGCGAACGACCGTCTTGTTCTGCAAAAGCTGACGTTTTCCCCTGGCATTTTGCGCGGAGCGATGGCGATGGTTTGCCTCAATATCGGGGCGAACATCGCTTTTGGACAAATTAACGGTGAAATCGCCAAATCCGATGTGAACATTGACACGCTCAGCGTAATCTCCAGCGTGGCCGATATGGTGTCGGCACTGTTCGGCGGAGCGCCGGTAGAGGCGATCATTTCCGCTACGGCCGGGGCGCCCAACCCGGTTGCGTCCGGTGTTTTGATGATGGTGCTGATGGCGGCGATTCTGTTTGCAGGTCTTTTGCCGAAAATCGGCCGCTACATCCCGAGTGAATCGATTGCCGGGTTCCTGTTCGTGCTCGGGGCCATCGTGACGGTGCCGGGGAATGCGACTGCCGCTCTGACAGGGGGAGAAGCTTCGTCCGGTTTGATTGGCGGAACAACGATGGTTGTGACGGCGATTTCTGACCCGTTTTTCGGGATGCTGGCAGGCTTGCTGATGCGAGCATTGATCCATGCATTTGGCATGTAGGGACGCAAATCAGGAGGGATTTTTTGTGGATAAAACATACACGCTGGAAGTGGCAGGCGTAACGCGCGAGCTGCCGATTATGCCGATAGCGGACAACCTTAGCATCGCGAGCTTCGTCATCCTGGGCGATACAGAGCTGGTGACGGCAGCGGCACCACTGCTTGCCGAGAAGCTCCCGGAAGTCGATGTATTGATTACGGCGGAAGCAAAAGGCATTCCTTTGATTTTTGAAGTATCCCGTGTATTGAAGATGAAAAAGTATTACGTTGCCCGGAAAAGCACGAAGCCGTATATGGATGCTCCGCTGATCAATGAAGTCGAATCGATTACTACGCAGAAAAAGCAAATTCTTTGCCTGGATGGCGCGGATGCCAGAGAAATTTCCGGCAAACGCGTCGCGATTATCGACGATGTCATCAGCACAGGCAAGTCGCTGCAAGCGATTGAAGATCTCGTAGTCAAGGCAGGGGGCCATGTCGCAGCGAGAGCGGCTATTTTGGCGGAGGGAGACGCAGCCAAGCGCTCGGACATCATCTTTTTGCAAGAGCTTCCGCTGTTTTTCCACGAATAGAAGTAAGTTCAGCGCAACATAAAAAAACCTTCTCAACGATTGCTGAGAAGGTTTTTTGCTTGTGGATATAAGGCAAGGTTGAAGGCTGCATTCGCATGAGTCACGCGCAACTACTGCAAGTAGTAAATCGCCCGCGAGCTGATGATTCCTTTTACTTCTTGCCCTTCGGCGACCTTTTGCTCGATATACGGGATACCCGCCTCTTGCAGACGGATGCGATTGGCGTTGAAGTGGCGGAAGTCGACGATCATGGTCTTGTTGCTCGCCTTGATTTCCTGAAGCTGTTGCTCGGCCATTGCGTTAATGGACCTTTGTCCCAGCATGTGGGCGCTGCCAACGAGCAGCATGTTGACCAGCATGACAGCGAGCAGGATGCGGCTGCCGTAGCGGGTGAGCGCAGCTTGTGCGTCCCAGCCTGCCAGCGTGACGAGAAGCGGGATGAGCCAAAGCTGCGGAACGTACCGCGCCCACCAGCTTTCCGGGTTGATCAGGACAGTGATGAGCAAGATGATGCTTGCGACGAGGAGCGGCAAGGCTTTCCTGCGCTCGCGACCGAAAAGCAAAGCAAGCACGATCAGGAAGGCAAGCAGCACCGCGCCGCCAAACCATGGCCCAAAGCCCGCCACTCGCACGTCCGGAGCCAAAAACACCTTCAGTTCCTGCTCAGAGAAGGTAAAGGGCCATTTCAGCGTCGTTTCTTTTGGCGTAGCGATATTTTCCGATTGGGCGAACAAGGAAATGCCAAGCTTGCTCAGCGAGTTGATGTCTTTAAAGTCGTGCGGGCTGTTCGAAGTCATAATATCCACCGCGCCCTTGCCCGCCAGCGGGTAGAAAGGATGTCCCTTGGCAAGCGTATTGGTGACGTATGGATTGTAGCCGACAACGACGACGGTAATGACCAGACTCGCGGCGAGCCACGCCAGAACGGTTTTCCAGCGTTTTTGGCGATCGCAGAAAAAGAACAGCACCAGCAAAGCGCCGCCAAGCAGTACGGCATACACCAACGCTGTGAACTTGATCTGCGCAAGCAACATCAGGGCAGAGCAGAGAGCGAGCATGGTCCAGGTGTGGTAGCGTTTGAGCAGCAAATACCCGAGCGCGCAAATGATCAGCACGAGCGAGCCAAGCTGTCCGTCAATGTAAAAGGACGTCGCTTGCGACACGACGACCGGATTGCAGGCAGCCAAAATCGCCAGAACGACCGCCAGCCCCTTTTTCGCAGGAAAAGCCGTCCGCAGCGCTGCCAAGCTGAGGAAGAAGGACGCAGCCATGAGCAGCAGGTTGAAAATTTTCCCGACTTCAATCTGGTTAGTCACCTTGTACATGACCGAATCCAGCATCCAGGGCCCTTTGGCGTAATGGTTGATCCACAGGTGGAAGGCAGACAAGATTTCCTTGTTGTCCATTTCTTCGATCGGCTTGCCTGGCGGCTTGAGAATCGGGGCATCGTGGACCGGATTCCAGCCATTCGTAAGCAAGATGATGGCTTCCTGGTGATACGTTTGTCCATCAAAAGACAGATCGAACGTATTGGCGCTAATGTACCAGCCGCCCCCGATGACGATGGCCAACCCTGCGAGCAAGGCGACCAGCCAGGCCGGGCGGCGCAAAGGAACAAACGTGGCCGTCATGGCCAGCAGGCAAACAAGAGCGGCCAGAACAGACAGCCAGAAGCTGACCGCAGTAACCGGGATGCCCAGCAAAAAGAAAATCGACGTAACGAGTACGATCGAGGCGATAAAAAACAGCAAGGTCGCCCCGATTACAAACGAGTAAGTAGCGGTACGGTTATTCATGAATGTAATCTCCTGTTTTTGAATCTACAGAACAGGGAGGTTTGCAGCCAAAAGGTGCAGGACGGTGGCGAGAATGATCCCCAGCACCAGCCCCCCGGCAATTTCCCATTTGGTATGACCCATGCTCTCGCGCAACGGCTTGGACAAAAGCTGCTTGTCCGGGTGTTCTTTTGCCAGCGCATTGAGAGCGGCGGCATGCTTGCCTACGGCTCTGCGCAGTCCGGTGGCGTCGATGATCACGATAAACGTTACGGCGACCCCGAGCCCGAATGCCGGATGAGTGAAGCCCTCCTGCAAGCCGATCAAAAATACGGTGGTGACCATGACCGTTGTATGCGTGCTGGGAAACCCGCCGTTCCCCACCATGTTTTTTGCTTCTTGCCCAAATCGGAGGTAATTAATCAAAAATTTGGTTATTCCAGACACAAGCCAGCCGATAAACGGCGCCAGCGCATATAACATGACTACGCTCCTCTTTCGTGATGATTATGACTGGGAGATGACAACGACGCCTACGACGATGATTGCCAGCCCTACGATACGGGTGAGCGACAACGGCTCTTGAAAGATCAGAAAAGAAAGTCCGGCTACCAGGACGTACCCGAGGGCCGCCATCGGATAAGCGTAAGAAAGCTGAACTTTTTCCAGCGCGGCAATCCAGATAAACGCGGAAAGCCCGTAAAGCGCCAAACCGACCATGATCGGCAGGTTCGTAAAATAGTGCAGGAACTTCAACACCAGCGCGTCATTGTTGCCAGAGAGGGAGGACGCCCCCATTTTCATGGCAATCTGACCACTTGCGCTGAGAATGACCGAGATGAGGATAAGAACGATGGATGGCATAGTTTGATCCACAACCTGTCTGTGCAATTAAAATTCAAAGGTGTAAATAATGCCGGCTACGGCGATGACGTAGAGCAGTACCGTGATGAGAATCGGCTTGTCCTGGAGCAGAACTTTTTCAGGGCTGCCGCCTTTGTCCGTAATCGTAATCAGGTACAGGTAGCGGAAAATGCCGAAGATCACCAACGGAATCGTCCACATCAAATGAACGGTTCGCCCGGAGGTAAAGGTGAACAAGCTGTAGCTGATAATCGTGGCTGTCGTGACAATCGTATTCAGTTGATTCAACAATTCGGACGAATAGCTGTCCAGTACCTTGCGATGCGTGCCTTTGTGGGCTTGCAGCAAAAGCAGCTCATGGCGTCGCTTACTGATCGCAAGAAACAGGGCAAGCAGCATGGTACAGAGCAAGAACCATGGCGTAAACGGCGTGTTGATCATCAGACTGCCCCCGATGGCCCGCAAGACAAATCCGGACGAGATAATCATCACGTCGAGGATGACGACATGCTTCAGCTTGAGCGAATAGGCGACGTTGAGCACAAAATACACCGTGAGCACGACGCCGAACAGTCGGTCAAAATAAAAGGCCGAAAACAGCGAGCCTGCCAGCAAAAATACCCCGAACGACAAGGCGAGCGCAGGCGGCAGCGCGCCGGAAGCCATCGGACGGAATTGCTTCTCCGGGTGGTTCCGGTCGTTTTTAATGTCTACGAAATCGTTCAAGATGTAGACACAGCCTGACACGAAGCAGAACAGCAGGAAGGCAAACAGCGATTTGCCGATGACATCTGTGCTGACTTTGTGCAAAGAAAAGAGCAGTGCCGCAAACACGAGCAAATTTTTGGTCCATTGGTGTGGACGAAGCTGCCGAATTAACAGATAGACCATATTTTGGCGGACGCGCGAAGTCGTTTTGACGTCGACTTTTACAGAGTTTGATGTTGCCCCCATATTTCTCTCCAATCCATAAGGAATCTTACCATCCTACTAATGACGAATCATGTAAAACGAAAGTTACATCTGTTGCAAGATAACGTTTAATTTTGTCGTAAAATGGGCGGGTTGTCTATACCTTTTTACAGCATTTGTGAGATTTTGGCAGAGGGAAATGAGAGAATGCATCATTTGAAGGTTGTATGTCCCTATGAAAAACGCAGCTTCCGGCATGGGTGTCATGCCAGTGAGCTGCGTTTTATGCTGGTGTGCTTAATTTGTCCGCGGAACGCCTTTCGCTGGCTTTTTCCACGAATACAGCGACAGGTTCACCAAAATGATGGCGAGAATGACAAGCTGCGGAATCGTCGTTTCCCAGTTCGCGTAGATGCCCAGATCAGGCAAATGGAGCAACAGCTCCGAGCTGTGCGCCGGCAGGCTGCCCGTGACTTGCAGGGCGTGTACGCTGACCCCGATGAACTTGAAGGCCATGTAATAGAGCAGCAGGCTGGCAACCAAAAAGAACGGACGGACGGGAATCCGCGAGCTGAGCCTGATGAAAGCGAAGCTGATGATGGCGAGCAAAAGCAGCGCGCCACCGATCCCGAGCAAAAGGTCTGTCATGGAAATCGATGCTGCCATCCCCATGTAAAAAATGATCGTTTCCGCGCCTTCGCGAACAACTGCGAGGAAGGCCGTGAAGGCAAGCGACCACAAAGCGCCTTTTGCCAGAGAGGAACCGATTGATTTCTGCACAAACTCGTTCCAGGCTTGCAGGTTGGACTTTTTATGCAGCCAGGCGCCGATTGTCACCATGAACACGACAGCAATCAGTCCTGTAATGCCTTCGATCGTTTCCCGCGAGCTTCCTGTAGTGAGATTGGAAAAGACGATGCTGAGCACAATCGCGAGCAGCGCGGAGGCAACGATACCAAGCGCCGCCCCTGACCAGACCCATTTGCGCTTGTCCGCATTCCCTGACTTTTGCAGGAACGCAAGCAGCGACATGATGATCAGGATCGCTTCCAAGCCTTCGCGGAACAAAATCAGTCCTGCGTCCCACGCTGTATAGGAGGCGGCGGTAGCAAACGGCTCAAGCTCGACTTTCATTTCGCCCAGCAGAGCCGCTGCTTTTTCCCATTGCGGCGGGTTGGACAAGATCAAGGTCGGCACGGAAACCATCTTTGCTTCGATGCTGCTGTAGGTGGCTGGCGACTTGGTCATGACCACGCCTTCTACCAAAGGCCACGAGGCAATAAACGTGTCCATTTTTCCTGCGGCGTCGTCGGCCTTTTGGCTGGCGATGTCCGTTTCTACCGAACTGATCAGCTGCAAAAGCGAGGAGATCGTTGGCTGTTCCCCGGATGCGACGGCACTGGAGCCAGGCGCCACTGATTTTCCTGCTACGTAGTCTTCGACGGCTTGCTTCAACGTTTGCAGTTTTTCCGTACTTTTTTGTGCATTCGGCGGCTCGGTATTCAAGGCGATGCGGGCGCCGCTAATTTTTACTTCCATATCACCATAGACGGAGGCGTTTTCTGAGCGAACCAGACTCTCCGCCTTGTACCAGCCTGTTACGAAGCTGTTGTACGATTGCTTGGCCTGGGGCCAGTTGTTTTCCGAGATAGCAGTCAGACTTTTCTCCAGAAAAGGCAGCAAGTTGGCGATTTGCTTGTGCGCTTTTTCCTTCGGCTGACCAGCTGATTCCTTGCTGGTCACGTAGCGGTCGGCTGCTTTTGCCAGATTGGAGATGGCAGCCGTGGCTGCTTCGGGATTCGACTGTATTTCGCCGAGTGCCTGCTGGGCTTGCTCAACCGCTGCCGACAAAGCCTGAGCCTCTGCTGACGTATCGTCGGTGTTCGCGTCCCAGACGGCTTTCAGGCTGGTTACGGCTTTGGTAACCTCGTCCCAGTTCTTGTCTCCGCTGCTGATCAGCGCATCGCTGGAGAGCGCGATCAGCTGTTTGAGCTGATCAGGTGCGAGCGGAGCGGCGATGACAGTCGACAGCCCGGAGATGAGCAGCAGGAGGCAGAGGAAAACGGAAAAAAGATAGCGTTTCAAAGTATTCACTCCATCCATGCTAGTTGGTTAGAACAGTGTGTCTCCGATGTAGCCGCCTTCGCTTACACCCGGAAGACATGCATAAAGCCCACTGCCGACATGGGTGATGTATTCGTTCAGCAAGTCGACTGACGCGAGTTTTTGTTGCATCGGGATGAATTGCTTGCGCGGGTCGCGGTTGAAGCAGATGAACAGCAGTCCGGCGTCAAGCTGCCCGGTGCGGACATCGAGTCCGCTGGAATACGAATAGCCGCGGCGCAGAATTTTGACTTTGCCTTCCATATGCGCCAAGGCTACGTGAGAATCAGCCGGAATGACCAGGTTGCCCTTGGCGTCTTTGCGATTCAGCTCCAGATCGTCGAACTCGTTTGCTTTTCCGAGCGGTGCGCCAGAATCGCGATGTCGGCCAAACGTGTTTTCCTGATCGTCCAGGGCTGAGCGGTCCCATACTTCGATTCGCATGCGGATTCTGCGCATGACCATGTAGCTGCCGCCAGCCATCCAGGCCGGATTGTCCGACGGTTGCGCCCAGACGATTTCATCGGCAGCGGCCGGGTCGTCGACTTTCGGGTTGTTGCTTCCGTCTTTAAAGCCCATCAGATTGCGAGGGGTAGAGCCGCTTGGATCGGCTGCTCCCGTGCGCTGGAAGCCTTCCTGAACCCAGTGCAGCACAGCTTTTCCGCGCGCGATTCGAGCCAGGTTGCGCAGCCCGTGGAAAGCAACTTGCGGGTCGTTGGCGCAAACCTGGACCACGATGTCTCCATCTGACCATTCCTTGCGAATTTCGTCACTGTTGAAGCGGGGCAGATCGACCAGGGCGGCGGGCCGCTTGGCAGACAGACCGAATCGTTCGTCGAAAAAGGAAGCGCCCAGTCCAAAAGTAATCGTCAGCCGCATCGGGTTGAGCCCGACGCTCTCTCCTGTATCGACAGGCGGGAGGTGCGGGCTGCCGCTCTCCTCATCTACCGTCTTGCCAGCCGCCAAACGGGCTGCGGCGGCCGTCCAGCTTTGGAACAGCTTGCGGACGTCGTCCAATGATGTCGTCGTTAAATCAAAAGCACCCATGCAGATAAAATCCTGCATAGGTGTAATGATCCCGGCCTGATGCTTCCCGTAAAAAGGGATAATGCCGTCGGAAAGAACAGGGGTCGCAGCTGCTTTCTCGCTGGAAGGAGTTGACGGCATGAACGATTTCATGCCAGTCGCGCCCAGAATCAGCCCGAGTCCTCCTACGCCAGCGAGCTTCAGCGCTTCACGACGAGTAAATTTTGTCTGGTCGTTTTCGGGATGCTTGTTGTTCATCAGTTAGCCTCCAATGATGGTGCCCATTTTGGACAGTGGCTCAGCCAATGCATCCAGAGCTTGGCTCAGTTTTTTCACTTCGTCTGGCTTCAATTCTGTGTACAGCACATATCCGCCATCTTTGCGGTAAGGAGCGAGGGCCGCGTCCAGCTCAGCAAAACGGGTTTCGATCTCTTTGGACAGAGCCGCGTCTTTGGCATCAACAGCAGGTTTCAGCACTTTGAAAATCTCGTTTGCGCCTTCTACGTTTGCTGCGAAATCGTACAGGTCAGTGTGGGAGTAACGCTCTTCCTCGCCTGTCACCTTGCTGGTAGATACTTCATTCAGCAGTTCTACAGCGCCTGTTACGAGCATTTTTACATCGATCTCCACGCTTTCGACTTTGACGCGGAGTTGTTTGACGTCTTGCAGCAGCTGGTCTGCTACAGCGCCCGAATCAGCAACCGATTTGGTTTCCCACAGAGCTTTTTCCAGTTTGTGATAACCGCGCCACTCGTTATCTGGAACATCGCCTTCGCGAGCATCGATCCAAGGGTCGAAATCACCCAAAGATTCAGCGATTGGCTCGATGCGCTCGAAGTAGGCGCGAGCTGGAGCGTATTCTTTTTTCGCTTTCTCCATATCGCCAGCTTTAACAGCTGCGGTAAAGCTTTCGGTTGCTTTTACCAGTTGGTCTGTCTGTTCGATGACCCATTTGCGGTAGTCGTCGATCGGAGCTTTCAGATCAACAGCGGTAGTAGCTGCTGGCGTTTCAGTAGCAGCAGGTGCAGCAGGTTGAGTTGCCTCAGGTTTTTTCTCTTCTTTTGGCGTCTCAGCGCTTCCGCAAGCAGATAGCATGAGAGACGAGCCGAGTACAACTGCGGACAACGGATAACCCCATTTTTTCATCATGTGAAAACATCCCCTTATTTATCATATAAGTGTGTACTTATTCGTTGATAATAAAAATCATTATCATCCCAGAAAGTAATGTAAACCTTTCATTGTATCTTTGCAATATTTTTTTACAGCTTGGTCAGTGGTTTATTTCGCCTGGCGAAAAAAGAGAGCAGAAAAAAGACGAACAGCCGCCGAATCGCTCGACAGCTGCTTTTTCGTTCTCTCAATTAGCCAAATATTTCAGAAGAATTTGTTCTACGTGGAGCAGGTGTTCAGTCATTCTGGCTTGGGACGCTTCCGGGTCTTGTCGCTTCACGGCCTCGTAGATCGCTTTGTGTTCGAGAAAAAACTGTTCGGAGACAGAGCGGTTGGAGTAAATCTCGACTCTTCTCGTCTCGCGAATGCCAATCTCCATCTGCTTGGAGATCGATTCAAACAGATGCACGAGTATGGAGTTGTGCGTCGCTTTGGCGAGCGCCAGGTGAAAGAGCAGATCGGTGCGCTCGCCTATGTCCTCGTTTCCGATATGCTGCTCCATCTCGCTCAAAATTTCTTCCAGGGCGTGCAGGTCATGTTCGTCCCGTTTGCTTGCAGCGATGGCAGCGTTGGCGACCTCCAGCGATTTTCGCGCTTCGATCAATTCAAGAATGGTCTGGCGATTGTTGCGCAAGCCTTGCAGATCAGGCAGCAAGCTTTGGACAGGAGAGCAGGTGCTTTTCACTGTGCAGTGGCCGCCCTGGCGAATCTCGATCAGCCCCATTGCCTTGAGGGCACTAAGCGCTTCGCGGGTGGTAGAACGCCCGACACCGAATTGCTCCGACAGCTCCTTGGTGGAGGGGAGCTTGCTCCCGGCTTGCAGTTTGCCGCTGAGAATGAGCGTTTTCAATTGCTCCGTAATGTGTTCATAATGGTTTTTTTTCGCGAGCCTGGAGAGATCCATTTCAACACTCCTGTACAATCCGTTTTTTTCCAAATTCATTGTAACACAAGAGAAAATGCGAGAAGAGAGGAGGGTTGAGGTTATGAAGAAGCTTGTGTAAACTGTTCATCAACAAGGGTGACTTCAAACGGTTCATCGCAGGAAGAACGAGGGGAGCGTAACGGATGGCGAGACAAAAACTGCACATCGATGAACTATATGAGGTATCGGGCAAAATTTTGGTGGAAAAAGGGTACGCGGGCTTTCACTTCAAGCTTGTGTCCGACCAGTTGAATGTGAGCCGCAGCACGATCTACGAGTATTTTTCCAACAAGGATGAATTGATTGCTTCTTTAATGGTGCATCTCATGGATACGATTATGGCCGAGTACAAAGACATGGATGAGATCGCGCGGCCGCTTGCGAAGCTGCGGAACATGTACGATTCGTTCATGAAATACGCAGACATTCACCAGATTTTGTTGTTTGCTCCTTTCGTGAACGGGGCTGCATCGCCGAATGTGGAAAAGGCGATGACGACGCTCAGACAACAGCACTATATATTGAACAAACTTTTGACAGACGTCATTGAAGCTTGCAAGGAAGAAGGCACGATTCGCCGCGAAATTCCTAGCGAGCTGATCGCGGGCTTGCTGTTTCAATCGATACAAATTCCCCAAAGTCGCAAGGTCGCGGAGGAGGAGTGGCACAACCTGATTTTTCAGGTGATGCTGGATGGATACGGCGTCAAAATGTAGGGTAGCGCCTGGGCATTCGCGGCCTTTATTTTTTGTCCTTTTTTCGACACTTCTGTCAGACGTAGTGCAATGACGTGAACAACTGCAATAAGATTAGAGCGTCTACGAAAAGAATGATTCTGAACATTCGGCATACATCTGGAGGTTTCTATGATGAGCTTTACACAAGTAAAGTTCATGGGCGAAGGAAGGGATCGATTTTGAATCAGATGAAGCAACGCGTGATCGTGCTTTCCAGTGCTCTTTTGCTTGCTGCATGCAGTCCAGCTGTCTCTGATAAGGCAGCAGTGGAGCAGACCACTGTCAAACGAGTGGCAGTTACCCAAGTGAAGGAAGAGGCTTTTGGGCAGGTGGCGAAGTGGTCCGGCATTTTAACGCCAGTGGAAGAGACGCAGGTGTCGTTTGAAATAAATGGCCGCATCGTCACGCTGCTGGCAGAAGCAGGCGACTATGTGGAGACGGGGAGTGTCCTTGCCAGTCTGGATGGACGCGATTTATCGTTACAGGCTGCAAGCGCGGCGGCATCGGTTCAGCAGGCCAAGGCGCAATTGGCGCAAGTGACGAACGGCGCTCGCGCAGAGGAAGTGCTGCAAGCGCAAAACAATCTGGACAAGGCCAAGGCGCTCATGGATAAGGCAAAAGCGGATTTGCAGCGGTCGGAAGTGTTGTTCCGCCAGGGCGCTTTGTCGACAAACGATTGGGAAAACGTTCAGAACAAGGCGGCATTGGCCGAAAAAGATTGGGAAAATGCCAAAGAGACGTATGCCCTGGTTGCAGAGGGGCCGCGCCAGGAGCAGAAACAACAAACCGCTGGCGTGTATCGGCAGGCGGTAGTCGGCCAGCAGCGGGCCGCTTTGACGCAGACAAAAGCAGATTTGACCGCGCCCATCTCCGGTGTCGTGCTGGAAAAGCTGGCTTCGGTCGGCCAACTGACATCTACGAGCACACCCGTATACCGGATCGGGAATGTAGATGCGCTGCTGATCCAGCTCGCCGTTCCGGATCGTGACATCGGCTTCTGGAAAAAGGGAGACGAGGTTACCGTTACTTTGTACGATCAGAAACGAAGCGGAATCGTGCAGCGCGTGTCGCCCGCAGCCAGTCAAGGGAGCGGGACTGTCCCTGTCGAGGTGCGGGTAGAGAATCCCGACCACGCTTGGCTTGCAGGGCAAGTCGCTACGGTCGTTCACGAGCATCAAGGACCAAAGGGCATTTTTGTCCCTGTACAAGCGGTGCAAAGCAGGGGAGAAACGCAGCCGTACGTTTTTGTTGTCCGGGATAACAAAGCGGCAAAAGTTCCCGTGACACTTGGCATGATCGTTGACAACCAGCTGCAAATCACATCCGGTCTCACCATTGGCGAGCAGGTGGTTACCAAAGGGGCGGAGCAATTGTTCGCGGGCGATACGCTGGAAGTCTCGACGGGTGAGCGGCCATGATTGACTTTTTGATCCGCAAGCAAAAAATTACGCTGCTGTTTTTCATCATGGTAGTTCTGGTCGGGGTGTTGAGCTTTTTTCAACTGCCGCATCAGGAAATTCCGGAGATTGCTGTTAATCGCGCATCTGTCACGACGGCGCTGCCAGGCGCTTCGGCAGAGCGAATCGAGCAGACGGTGACGAAGGAAATCGAAGCCAAAATCAAGGAAATGCAGGGGCTAAAGGCTATCACCTCGCAATCGCAGCCCGGCCTTTCCATCATTACGGTCGAGGTGAACAACGGAGTAGACCAAAAAGAAACGTGGGAGGAGCTGCGCAAAAAGGTCAAGGACGCAGAAGCCTTTTTGCCGGCAGAGGCGAGACAGCCTGTCGTGAACGACGACATGGGGAGAATGTTCGCCCAGACGTTCATGATTACGGTGGACACGGCTTCCCGGCTCGATGAGTTGCGAGAGCCGCTGACCATGTGGGAAAAGCAACTGAGCAAAATTCCGGGCATCTCCAGCGTGACGATCGAGGGGCTGCCGGAGCAGGAAATCCAGATTAGACTCGACCCGCAAAAGCTTGCATTCATGCATTTGACCTGGGCACAAGTGCAAGCTGCGATCAAAGCGGCAAACGAGACGGCTCCGCTCGGCAGCTATCAAATCGATCAGCGGACGTACGAGCTGAGAATGACGGAATGGAAAGACATCAAGCAACTGGAGCAGGTAGTGGTCGGCTACGGAAAAACCGGGAGCGCGATCTATCTCGGACAGGTGGCCAATGTGCAATTTACAGCCAAAGCCCCTGCCTATCTCGCCTATCACAACAACAAGCCAGCCGTCTCGATCAGTTTGATGACCGAGTCAAAAGCAAACATCACCCGATTGCAACAGCAAATCGATGCAAAGGTAGACATGCTGCGCAGCACCTTGCCTGCCGGGGCGCAAGCAGAGTCTCTCTACACGCAAAATGAGCGGATTGACGAGATTTTCTCAGACTTGTGGCGCGAGCTGTTGATTGCGGTCGTCGCCGTTCTCCTTGTTTGTACGCTCGGCTTGAATTTTACGACTTCATTAATGGTCGCCCTGGCGATCCCGATTTCGCTTGCGACCGGAATGATTTTTTTGCCGTTTTTTGAAGTGACCTTGAACCAGATTACGATTGTCGGCCTGATTATCGTTTTGGGGATTCTCGTCGATGATGCGGTGGTCGTGAACGACAATATCGAACGACGACTCATCAAGCATGGCGAGCAGCCGCAGCGGGCGGCAGTGATGGGGGCGAAGGAAGTAGCGGTCTCCATTTTGACGGCTACCTTGGCAACGGTTGCTTCGTTCGGTCCGTTGCTGTTTCTCAGCGGCGGATCGGGTGCTTTTGTCCGCCCGATTCCGGTCGTGATCATTGTCTCGATGCTGGCTTCCATGGTCATGTCACTGACGATCGTTCCGATTTTTCGCAGATGGAGTGAAGAGCGCAGACGCAAGAAGCTGGACATGAGAAAACCTGCGGGGCTGTTGGGCAAACAATTGCTTCATCTGTCCAACTGGTACGCCAGAACGGTCTTGCCGCGCTTGTTGAAAAGGCCGCTGGCGACAGGCGTTGCTGCCGTTTTGATCAGTACAATGGCTTATCTTTTGATCCCGTTGACGCCGATTCAGCTGTTTCCGGTGTCTGATCGCGACGTCTTTCTGGTCAATGTCAAGTTGCCAAACGGAAGCAGCCTGGCAGAAACCGATCGGGTCGTCAAGCAGGTGTCGCAGGACTTTTCCGCTACGGACGGGGTTTGGATGGTCAGTTCCTTTGCCGGAGGAAGCGCACCGAAGATTTTTGGCAGCACTACGGGGGCGGGCAGCGGCGCAAATGTCGGGCAGTTGATTGTGCGCCTGGACAAACAGGCAACGTCTTTGCAAAAGCTGCAAAACGAGACGCTGGCTGAGATTCGCCAAAAGTTTCCGGAAGCTGTGATCGTCCCGCGCGATTTGCAAACAGGCCCGCCTGTGGGCAAGCCGGTGGTCATCCGGGTGTACGGCGAGAACATTACGACACTGCGTCAGTTGTCTTTGCAAATACAGGAGCAAGTCGCCAAGGTGAATGGCATAACCGAGGTGCAGGACGATTTGGGAGTGGACAGCTACGCCATCGCTTTTGAAACCAATCAAGCGATGATGGAGCAAAATCGCGTCACGGCGGCAGAACTGTCGCGGACGCTGCGGCTGGTGAGCGAAGGCATCAAAGTAAGCGAGTTTGACGACGGCAAGCAACTGACGGACATTACTTTATATGTGAAGCAGGATGGGGAAGCGGGCGTCAATGCTTTCCAGCGGCTGTTTGTCGCCAATGCAAAAGGCGAGCAAGTCCCGCTCGCTTCACTGGTGAGCGTTCAACCGTCTTTTAGCGTGCAAAACATCCCGCATCGCAACCTCGACCGGACGGTGACGATTACAGGCGAGGTAAAGGGACGGACAGCTACAGAGGTGATGAAGGAAATCAAGCCTGAACTCGCCAAAATGGCTTTGCCTGACGGCTATTTTTTGGAGTATGACGGAGAGACATCAGCGCAAGTCGAAGTCTTCCTCGATATGGGCAAGCTGTCGGTGATCGTCATCTTTTTGATTGTCATTTTGATCGCCATGCAGTTCTACTCGCTGCGGATTCCCGTTCTTGTCATGAGCACCGTCTACCTGGCGATTTCCGGCAGTCTCATCGGTTTGTTTGTCACGCGGACTCCGCTGGGCTTCATGTCCATGATGGGGATTGTGTCTTTGTCCGGCATTGTCGTTCGCAACGGGATTGTGCTGGTCGAGTTCATCGAGCAGGCTCGCAACAGGGGGCTGGCCTTGCAAAAGGCGGTGATTGAAGCGGGAGAGGCGAGATTCAGGCCGATCTTGCTGACGTCGATGACAGCGATTGCAGGTCTGCTTCCGCTGGCGATTTCCGGCGATGTGCTGTTCAAGCCGTTGGCTGTGACGATCATTTCGGGCCTGTTCTTTTCCACGGTACTCACGCTCGTGGTCGTCCCGGCGTTTTATACCGCGATGGAACTGAGGAGAAAGAAGAAGCAAGAAGCACGCAATCGCAAAAGAATGGAAAAGCTGGACATGTGACTGGTCTCTGATTTTCACACAATCGCAAACGAAGCTCAACAATTCCTTAACACTCGCTTGTTATACTCGTTACAGTATCAATAGAATAACGTCTGTAGTTGGGCCGAGACGTGGAGAAAGCCCTCATACAGCAACAGCTTAGGCAATACAGGCCGATTGGATCGGTTTGTTCATGCATGCTGTTGCCCGTATGAGGGCTTTTTGTGTTTCCCAAGGAAAGGAGCGGCAAGAGGCTTTGCTAGATACAGCTTTTTATGACGCGTATTTTTTTGATTTGGACGGGACGATCTTCATTGGAGATCAACTGTTGCCTGGCGTGGAAGAAATCCTCGCCACTTTGCGGCAAAAAGGGAAGAAGATCATGTTTTTGACCAACACGACGGTGCAGACGCGAGAGGGCTGTCGGCAGCGGCTGGAAAAGCTGGGGCTTGCCGTAGAACGCCATGAGATCATGACGGCAGCTTACGTGGCGGGCCTGTATTTCAAGCAGCTGGCAGACCATGAACAAGCGTGCGTGCTGGTGGTCGGCGAGCCTGCGCTTGAGCAGGAGATGGCCGAGTTTCACATTCCGCAGACAGCCGATGCGATGAGCGCCACACATGTGCTGGTGGGAATGGACCGGGCTTTTACGTACGAAAAGTTGCAGCGGGCAGCCGATGCGGTGCGAAACGGGGCCAAGCTGATCGTGGCAAATCCCGATTCGGTATGTCCGGTGCCTGGCGGAGCGATCCCCGATACAGGGGCGCTGGCGCGAGCGATTGAAACGGCAGGCGGTGCGAGCACGTGGGCGATGACGGGGAAACCGTCCCGCTTTTACGCTGACCAAGTCTTTTTGCAGCTGGATGTCCTGCCTGAGCGCTGTTTGATGGTCGGCGATCGTCTGGAGACGGACATTTTGCTCGGGATCAACAGCGGGATGAAGACAGCGCTGGTGCTGACCGGAGTGACGACAAGCGCGGAACTCGGTCACGCCAAAATTCAGCCCGATCTGGTCTTGCCGACGATGGACGGCGGGCAAATGTAGATCAAAGCTTTACAGTTTCCAAATATTTGCTTATCACGCGGTTGGTATCATCGGATGATGAAGGGCAAACGCCATAGGTTTTAGGAGGGATGGTCGTGGCGGAAGTGGAATTGCGACGCATTTCCAAAATGTACGAGCGGCAACAGGTTGTCAACGAAGTGAGCGCGATCATTGCGCCCGGGGAGTTTTTCGTACTGGTCGGGCCTTCGGGATGCGGCAAGTCGACGACGTTGAGAATGATTGCCGGGCTGGAAGAGATCAGCGCCGGAGAGCTGTTGATCGGAGGCAAACGGGTAAACGAGGTTCCGCCGAGTGGCCGGAATATTTCCATGGTGTTTCAAAATTACGCCTTGTATCCGCATTTGACGGTCAAAGATAACATTTTGTTCGGCTTGCAGGTGCGAAAAGTGAGCAAACAGGATCAGGTCAAGCGGTTGGAGCACGCAGCCGAGATGCTGGGCATTGCAGCGCTTTTGAACCGAAAGCCAAAAGAGCTGTCGGGCGGACAACGGCAAAGGGTCGCGCTCGGGCGGGCGATCGTCAGCCAGCATCCGATCTGTCTGATGGACGAGCCGCTGTCCAATCTCGATGCCAAGCTGCGCGGGCACATGCGGACAGAGATTCGCCAGTTGCAGCAGGAGCTGGGAATTACGATGATATACGTCACCCACGATCAGGTAGAAGCGATGACGATGGGCGATCGCATGATGGTGCTGCGCGATGGCGAGGTGCAGCAAGTGGGCAAACCGCTTGACGTCTACAACCACCCTGCAAACTTGTTTGTCGCTGAATTTACGGGCGCGCCGCCGATGAATACGACGCAGGCGGTGTGGCGAAGCAATGGCGCGCAATCAGGCGTGGAGCTGAGCGATGATCCGAGCAGACGTTTTTTGCCGCTTGCGCTTGGTTTTGGCCCACAGGCAGGCATCAAGGACGGCACTCCTGTTGTCCTCGGCTTGCGTCCCGAAGCTTTGCAGCCGCTGGAACCGGGCGCGGTCGCGGATGAGAGCCGCTCGTTGCTCGTCAGTGTGCAAGGCGTGGAAATTCTCGGTTCCGAGACAATCGTGGAATTTAAGCTGGGAGACAAGCTGTGGAAGGCAAAATGGAACGGGCAGTGGCCATGCCGCCGGGGAGATCTTGTTCGCGTAGGCTTTGCCCTGGAGCATGTCAGTCTGTTTGATTCGCAATCCGGAAAAAATTTGGCCATCACGGCCGGAAGAGAAAAAGGAGAGATACTGCGATGCGTACAGTAGTCAAAAGTCTGTTTTCAGTCGCGATGAGTCTGGCTCTACTTACAGGATGCTCCAGCGGGACTTCCACCACAGGCAGCAGCCAACCAGGGCAACCAGCACAGCCGGGCACATCTGAAACGAAGCCTGCGGGCAATACAGAGCTGTCTTTCTTCTATCCGGTAGCTGTCGGCGGCCCCCTGACCAAAATCGTCGACGGGATGGCGGAAGAGTTCAACAAGGAAAATCCGGGCATTACAGTCAAGCCCGTCTATACAGGCAGCTATCAGGACACGACCACGAAAATCCAGGCTGCCGTGCAAGGAAAAACGCCGCCTGACGTAGCGGTCATGCTTTCCACCGAGCTGCACACGATGATGGACATGAATGCGATTTTGCCGCTGGACGAGTTTATTGCCAAAGACGGCGGCAACGAATACGTCAAAGATTTCTTCCCGGGCTTCCTGGCCAACTCCCAGGTAGACGGCAAAACGTACAGCATCCCGTTCCAGCGCAGCACGATCGTGCTTTACTACAACAAGGCAGCGTTCAAGGAAGTCGGCCTCGACCCGGAAAAACCGCCTACGACGTGGGATGAGATGGCTGAGTATGCCGCCAAGCTGACAAAAGACGGGCGTTGGGGCATTGAAATTCCTTCTTCCGGCTTTACGTACTGGATGTACCAGGCTTTGGCCCTGCAAAACGGCAAAAACTTGATGACAGAAGACGGCAAAAAAGTATTTTTCGATACGCCTGAAAATGTTGAGGCGCTGCAATATTGGGTCGACCTGGCGAAAAAGCATAAGGCGATGCCAGAAGGCGTGATTGAATGGGCGACGGTGCCATCCGATTTCCTCGAAGGCAAGACGGCGATGATGTTCCACACGACCGGAAACCTGACCAACGTGAAAAACAATGCGAAGTTTGACTTCGGCGTAGCGTTTTTGCCTGCGAAAAAGAACTACGCCAGCCCGACTGGCGGCGGCAACTTCTACATGTTCAAAGGCACGGATGCGAAGAAGCAAGAAGCGGCGTGGAAATTCATCCGGTTCATGACCGAGCCTAAGCGCGCGGCACAGTGGAGCATCGATACGGGCTATGTCGCGACGCGCAAGTCTGCTTACGAAGAAGAGATCATGAAGCAGTACGTCAAAGATTTTCCAGCGGCAGCAGTAGCGCGCGATCAGTTGGAGTACGGCCATGCCGAGTTTTCCACGCACAACAACGGCAAAGTGACAAAAGCGCTGAACGACAACCTGCAAGCTGTTCTTACCGGAAAGGCAGACGCTGCCGCAGCGCTGAAAAAAGCACAGGAAGAGGCAGACAAAGTGCTGGCGTCTTTCAACAAATAATCGAACGAGGCAAATGGAGGAGCGACGATGGGGGAACTACGAGCAAAATGGAAAGTGAACGTGTACGCCTGGCTGCTGCTCCTTCCCTCCCTCATCTTCCTGCTGCTGTTTACTTTCTATCCTGTTTGGCAAACGGTTATTCTCAGTTTTCATCAAGCGGATCTGGGTTCCCCAGAGCCGTTTTTTAACGGGATAGACAATTACAAACAAATGCTGGAAGATGACGTGTTTTGGAAGGTGCTGACCAACAACCTCTGGTTCGCGTTAGGAACCGTTCCGACAAGCGTGGCGTTGGCGCTCGGGATGGCGCTGTTTGCCAACAAAGCGTTGCGGGGCAAAGGCTTTATCCGTACCGCCTACTTTTACCCGACGGTTGTCCCGATGATTGCCGTCGCCAACATCTGGCTGTTCATTTACACGCCGGAGTACGGAGCGCTTAGCCATGTGATGGACTGGTTTGGAAAAGGAGATATGAACTGGCTCGGGGATCAATCGAACGTGATGTGGGCGATGATTTTCATGGTCATCTGGAAGGAAGCGGGCTACTTCATGATCTTTTACCTGGCTGGCCTGCAAAATATTTCGCAGGAGCTGTACGAATCTGCTGCCATGGAGGGCGCGTCGGCCTGGACGGTTTTTCGGCGGGTGACGTTCCCGCTGCTCATGCCGACGACCATGTTTGTCAGCATTATCGCTTTTACCAATTCGTTCAAGCTCGTGGATCACTTGGTCATCATGACGAAGGGCGGCCCGGACAACGCCAGCAATCTCTTGCTGTACTACATTTACGAAACGGCATTTTCTTTCTGGGATCAAGGAATGGCATCCGCTTTGACGATTGTGATGGTCGTGCTGCTTCTGGCAGTGGCTGCTGTGCAGTTTTTTGGTCTGGATAAAAAAATTCACTACAACTAAGGGGGATGGCAGATGGTCCGGAAATTGACAAGCGCTGGCATGTACGGATTGGCTGTAGTCTGGCTGTTCCCTCTGCTTTGGGTGGTCTGGACATCCGTTCGGCCCAGGGAACTGGCGACATCATGGACGTTCAGCGCAGACTTTACGCTGGCAAACTTCGCGAAGGTGTGGGACGCAGCTCCTTTCGCCCAGTATTACTTCAATACTTTCTTGATTGTCACAGGAGTATTGGTTGCACAGATCGTTACGACTACGCTGGCTGCGTACGCTTTTGCCAAGCTGCGTTTCTGGGGCAGGGACGTGCTGTTTGTCTTGTTTCTCGTGCAGCTGATGGTGCCTGCCGACATTTTGATTTTCCCGAACTACAACGTGCTTCGCGACCTGTCCTTGCTCGACACGAAGATCGGGATCATGCTGCCGTACTTTGCTTCCGCCTTTGGCGTGTTTCTTTTGCGGCAAACGTTCAAGACGATCCCCCACGAGCTGGAGGAAGCTGCCCGCATGGAGGGCTGCTCCTGGCTGCAAATTTTATGGCGGGTGTACGTTCCTTTGGCGAAGCCGACATACATCGCGTTCGGTCTGGTGTCAGTCAGCTACCATTGGAACAATTTCATGTGGCCGCTGATTATTACGAACTCGGTGGAGAATCGGCCGCTCACGGTAGGGCTGGCTATTTTTGCGCAGTCGTTTGAGACAGGAGCGCAGTGGGCAGAGGTCAGCGCGGCTACGGTGATGGTCATTTTTCCGCTGGTGCTTGCGTTCTTGCTGTTTCAACGGCAATTTATCAACAGCTTCATCCATTCCGGGGTGAAGTAGGCAAAAGGGGAACGAGAGATGAGGGACAAAAGCGGTTTTGCCGTATCCAGCTATGCCTTGTTCGAGCTGCCGCTGTCAGAAGCGATCGACAGGCTGATTGCCGATGGCTGGACAGCAATCGAAATCATGTGCGAGGACGGTCACGCCGAGCTGTTGGGCTGGTCGAAAGAGCGACTGACACAGCTGCAACAAAAAGGCGTCGAGTATGGCATTAGCTGGTCGATTCACGCGCCGATTTCCGGCTGCAACCTGGCGGCGGAAGCGGGTGCAGTCCGGGAGCAAACGCTTGATACGATGAAGCGGTGTCTGGAGATCGCGAGCTTTTTGCACAGTACGCATGTGGTGATGCACGCGGGAGAAATCGCGGATCGGCTCGATCACACAGAACGGGCGAGAGGCGGGGAAAATGTCACCCGGGCGGTACAGTTGCTGCTGCCCGAGGTGAGTCATGGAAGCACCGTGCTGACTTTGGAAAATGTGCCGCCTTATTCAAAGCTGTTCGGCTGGGATGTTGGCGATTTGCTTGAGGTGTGCAAGGCAGTGGACTCCAGGCAGCTTGGTCTTACTTATGATGTGGGACACGCCCATCTGATTCGCCACGGGTATGCGCTCGAAGCGTTGGAGCAAGCGCTGCCGTACTTGTCTGCGCTGCATATTAGCGACAACCGGGGCGAGGCAGACGAGCACTTGGCGGTGGGCGAAGGAACGATTCCTTTTGCGGAGATATGGCCTTTGCTTGCCCGAAACGGGTTTGCCGGGAGCTGGGTAATCGAGACGCGGCAGTTGCCAAGTGCCGGAGTGAGCGTAGAGCGAATTGGATCGCAACGATGAGAACAGGAGGCGCTGACTATGGATCTGGGTACGATGTTGAAAACGAATCGGATTATCGCTGCGACTGAACAAGACCGTTTGGGAGAGGCGCTCGATTCCGCAGCTTGCGCCATTTTGCTCATGTACGGAAAGCTGACTCGCTTGATGGAGGAAGCAGAAGCCATCAGCCAGTCGGAAAAACCGATTTTTTTGCATACTGATCTGATGAACGGCTTGTCCAACGACAAAGAGTCATTTCGGTTCCTGTCTTCTTACATCAAGCCGACCGGAATTGTCACCACAAAAGGGCCGATGATTCGCGCAGCCAAAAAAGAAGGGATGCTGACGATCCAGCGCGTCTTCCTGATCGACACGACTTCGCTGACGACTACGATCAAAAACGTGCAGGAAAACCAGCCGGATGCGATCGAAATCATGCCGGGCATCGCGCCGTCGATCATCTCGTACATAAAAGATCATTTGTCGCAGCCGATTATTCTCGGCGGGCTGATCTGGAATTTGCAGCAGGTGGAAGAAGCGTTGGCGAGCGGTGCGGACGCGGTTTCGTTGAGCAGGCCGGAGATGTGGAATCATCTGACAGGCTGACGGTAGAAGAAAGCGGCTGTTGTTTCGTCTTATGCGGACGGGACGGCAGCCGCTTTTGCATGGTCATGCACGATATGCACATTTGAGCATGGACACTTTTCAGCAGATCAAGTAAACTTTTAATTGATAACAATTATCATTTTCAACAAATGACCAGTTATGGTTACTGTGCGTCATTCGCGGGGTGCTGCCTATGAATACACTGGAAAAAATGGAAACTTTCATCGTGCTTGCCGAATGCGGTTCTTTTACCGAGTCGGCGAAGCGGCTGTTTTGCTCTCAACCAACGATCAGTCACCATATTCAGCAGTTGGAAGAGCTGTTCGAATCGCCGCTTGTTCAGCGTTCGGGGAAACAGGTGCAGTTGACGCAACAGGGGGAAATTTTGCTCAGCTATGCCAAGCGGATTTCCCATCTGGTCGAAGAGGCTGCGGTGGAGTTGAAGCGGGTGAGCGAGCAGGAGCGGGTATTGTCTGTCTACGTCAGCAATTATATTGCGGGCTACTTTTTCTCCGATGTTCTCAATGAACTGCATACGATTTTGCCGCAGAAGCCGCTGGAGATCAATACGTATTGCTACAGCGATCTCATTCGCTGCTTTCAGGAGGGCAGGACGCACTACGCCTTGATGCCAATCTACCCCGAAGATGACTATATACGCAAAAATTTCGAGACTTCTGTTTTGTTCGAGGAAGAGCTGTTGCTTGTGCTGCCTGTGGATCACCCTCTGGCCAAAAGAAGGCTGCTGTACGCACGCGACTTGCACAATGAATCGATCTTGCTGCCCAAAAGCGAGTATTTGCAGCAATATGTCATCAATCATTTGAATAGTCGCCAGGTGAAGACGCGCTTTTTGCAGATGAGCAACTTCGAGACGATCAAACAGGCGATCAAGTCGCGCCATGGCATCGCTTTTCTCCCTTCCGGAGCGGTCAGGGAAGAGCTGAACAGAGGCGAGCTGGCGACTGTGCCTGTGTCGTCCATGCAAATCAGACGGCAAAACGGGTTTGTCTTCCGCAAAAACGCCGAGCTGAGCCAGGCGGATCGCGCCTTTTGCAAAAACGTGGAGCACTATTTGCGGACTGTTTGACTGTTTCCTTGTTGAATAGATACGTCCATAAAGCAAGCGGGCCAGTTCCCTGCACGGGTCAGTGTGGGGGCGGGCCTTTTTTTCATGCCGGCTGTTTGCAGGTAAAGGGCTGGAAACATTTATGCTATCAAGAAAATGAATAGGTAGATTCAAAAATATTATGTGAGAATGGGCGCTGTTGAGGAGAGCGGGTTTTCGAAAAAGCGGGCGTTCAAGTGGGATTGATATTCATTATCAATCGGATTAAGATGTACCTAGTTTTCAGATACAAACACATACAAGTCAACGATGGAGGGGTTTTTTCATGTCTGTGATCCGTGTTCGAGATCGCAACCAAGTATTGGAACTTAGCTTTCACGATGTGACCAAATACCATGGAAGTCTCGCCTTGATGGCCGTAGCGGTTGGGTTTCGGACGCTTCAGGCGGCTTTTGCCGAGCTGTTTGGCGAAGAGGCGCCAGAGAGAAAAGAATTATCGATTCTTTCCGGTCACGCCGGGCCAGGATTTCGCGACGTCTTTGAATACGTGACTCGTGCAGTGACGCGGGGAGCCTATCAAGTTGATGTGGACTACCCTGTCGCTCAATTCGATCCTCATCGGCCGCAGTCGTATGCATATGTCATTACGGCCGCAGATGGACGGGCAGTTGAAGTCGCGCTGCTGGACAGCTTTTTGCCCGCTGAATTTTACGATTACTTGAAAAAAGGTCGGGAGCAAACCATGACCGAGCAGGATGTGCACGACTTCGAGAAGCTGAAGCTTGCGCTGTCGGAGCGAGCGTTGGCATTGCCGCAGCATGAGCTTTTGACGATCAAACGAATCGCCTAAGGAAGCAACTGACAAATTGGAAAGCAGGAGGTTGTACACGTGTATACACGCAAGTCTTTCGGACTTTTTCTCAGTTATTTGTTAGTCCTGTCTGTCTTCGTGTTGGGCTGCCAGTCGAATCAAAATGCGGCACCTGGTCAAGCTGACGCACCCAAAAACGGCGAAGCTGCGGGTGCGGCTAATCAAACAGTGCCAGAGCTGAAAATCGGCTTGCCGTCGGACGCAGGCCCGCTGAACATCTACACCGGAAACATCGATTATTTGACAGAGCTTGTCTTCGATAAATTGTTCTCGCCTTCCCCCTATGTAGAAAAGCCGCAGCCTTGGCTGGCGGAATCCGCGCAGCAGCTCGATGACGTGACATGGGTAGTCAAAATCCGCTCCGGCATCAAGTGGCACGATGGCAATCCGTTTACAGCTGAAGACGTCAAATTCACCTACGAATACTATCGCGACGGCCCAGCTAACCGCCACACCCACCACGTAAGCGAAGTGCCGCACATCTCCAAAATCGAGCTGGACGACCCTTCGACCGTACGCTTCACATGCGCTTATGCGTGCCCGACTTTGGAACGAATCACCTTTGCCGACCTGCCGATTTTGCCGAAACACATCTGGGAAAATGTGCAAAATCCGCGCAAATATACCGACCTGCCAATCGGAACCGGCCCTTACAAGCTGGTCGAATACAAGGCAGATCAATACTACAAGTTCGAAGCAAACAAAGACTATTTCATGGGCAGCCCGATTGTCGACAACCTGGTGATGCCTGTGATCAAAGACCCGACAGCGATCTTCAATGCGCTGCGTGCGGGTGAAATCGATATTTCTGCACGTCCGGTTCCCGCTGAGCTGGAGGCTTCTTTCCAAAATCAGGCCAACATGAAAGTCGTTCAGACCGCTCCGTTGTCGCTGATCGAGTTGAAGCTGAATTACGAAAAAGCGCCATTCAATCAGGAAGCGTTTCGCAATGCGATGTCGCTCGCCGTGGATCGCCAAGCGATTACAGATACCGTGCTGCTCGGAAAAGGACGACCTGGCTTGAAAGGCTATCCTCACCCGGATTCGCCGTGGACCAATCCAAACCTGAGCACGCCGTACGATGTGGAAAAAGCAAAAGCAGTGATGGATGAATTGAAGCTCACCGACCAAAACAATGACGGTGTCCGCGAGAGTGCGGACGGCAAAGCACTCGCGTTTTCGCTGAAAGTACCATCTACAGAGCCGGCGTGGATTCGCGCTGCCGAAATGCTGAAGGAGCAGTACGCCAAAGTCGGCATCAAAATCAACGTAGAAGTGCTCGATTCCGGAACGATGGCGACCGTTTCCCAGACGCGTGATTTTGACCTCGTCATCGGTACGATCGGCGCTCACGGCGTTGCCGACCCGGATCAATTTGTGATGTCCCACCGTTCGTCTTACTTGTGGAACAAAAAAATCCCGTATCCGGCCATGGACGAGCTGACCAAGCAATGGATGGCGGAAACGAGCGTAGACAAGCGCAAAGAGATCGCGTTCAAAATGCAGGAGCTGTTCAACAAGCAGCCGACCAGCATCGTCTTGTACTACCCGGAAGAGAAATTCGCGTACAATGCGCAAAAATTTGACCAATGGGTAGAGTCGCCAGGGTTTGGCGTCATCAACAAATTTTCCTTGCTGCCAGATGGCGTGAAAAAGGCAGTAGCTAAAGAGTAAGACGGGGGGAGCTGTAATGAGTGGGAGCTGGTTCTCCTCTGCATTCGGCAAAAAATGCATTCAATATGTGCTGGTGCTGGCCGTCGCGCTGACGATCAATTTTGCTCTGCCGCGGCTGGCGCCGGGCGACCCGCTGGAATTTTTCTTTGGCGAGTCGACCATCAACGAGTTGACTCCACAGCAACGCCAGCAAGTCGAGCATGAACTTGGTTTGGATCGCTCGCTTTGGCAGCAATACGCTGATTTCATGACAGGTGTGTTCCGGTTCGATCTCGGCAGCTCCATCAAATACGGAAAGCCGGTAACGGAAGTATTGGCAGACAGACTGCCGTGGACGTTTCTGCTGGTAGCTCCTTCTCTCATCGTGAGCGCAGTCATAGGCATCGCCATCGGTGCCTATGCTGCGTGGAACCGGGGGAAGCGCCGCGACCTGCTTTTTCTGACGGGGATGCTCACGATCGAATCGATTCCCGGCTTTTGGATCGGCATGCTGCTCATTGCGGTTTTCTCGGTCAGCCTGGGCTGGTTCCCTTCCTTTGGAGCCGTGCCAATCGCTTTTACCGGGGGCGGCATGGAGTATGTGCTCGCCGTGCTCAAACATATGACGCTTCCCGTTATCACGATTACGCTTGCGACTATCGGGGGTAATTTTTTGCTCACCCGTTCGTCGATGCTCGATACGCTGGGGCAAGATTACGTGCTGATGGCGGAAGCCAAAGGGGCGGTCAAGCGCAGCCTGATTTTCAATCATGCGCTGCGCAACGCTCTGTTGCCCGTGTACACGCACATCACGATGAGCCTGGGGATCTTGGTGAGTGGCGCTGTCGTCGTCGAGACGGTCTTTTCCTATCCGGGGGTTGGCAGGCTGCTCTACGAGAGCGTGATTGCGCGGGACTACCCGATGATGCAAGGCGTCTTTTTAATCATCACGCTAGGGGTCATCGCGGCGAATTTGCTGGCGGATTTGACATATCCGCTGTTTGACCCGCGTGCCCGTCAAAGAAAACAGGTGGAGGAGTCTCCATGAGTCGTATTGGTTCCAAAATGATTGGTTGGCTCGGCGCGTTTTTGCTGGCGATCGTTCTGCTGCTTGCCTTCGTGGGACCTTACCTGGTGCCGTACGACGCCAGCGAGCAGTCTGGTGCCCCGTTCCAACCGCCTGGAAAAGAACATTGGCTTGGAACGAATGACATGGGGCAGGACATTTTGGCCGAGCTGGTAGTGGGCGCGCGCACCTCGCTTACGGTAGGGATTGTCGCAGCTTTGCTCGCTACCTTGATCGGCACGGTTGTCGGCCTGGTTTCGGGATATTCAGGGGGCTTTTTGGACGCCTTCTTCATGCGGATTGTAGACATTTGCCTGACTTTGCCGTTTTTGCCGCTCATGATCGTGATCGGGGTGTACATCGGGCCGAGTCTGTTGACGCAGGTGCTCGTCATCACGCTCGTCATGTGGGCAGGAAAAGCGCGGAAAATTCGCGCCCAGACGCTGTCGTTTCGCACGCGAGGAGCGGTCTTGGCTGCGCGATCGATGGGCGCGGGTCACTTCTATATTTTGCGGAAGCACATTTTTCCCAGCATCCTGCCGCTGGTCATCCCGCAGTTCGTGCAGGCTGTCAATGTCTCGATCTTGATGGAATCTTCGCTCAGCTTTTTGGGGATGGGAGATCCGCTGTCCAAAAGCTGGGGAAGCATTTTGTTTTACGCCAACTCGCGCAGCGCCTTTTTGACTGAGGCGTGGATGTGGTGGGTGATTCCGCCTGGCTTGTGCATCGTGATGACCGTGCTCGCCTTTTCCTTGATCGGCTATTACCTGGAGGAGCGGGTAAATCCGCGCCTTCGCGCTTATCAGGCGCCTGCTGCGAAGAGAGATCGGCGACTGGCGCAAGAGAAGCTGTCCGCTGTGAAGTCTGCGGCGGCAGACGCTTTGCTGGACGTGCAAAATTTGACCGTACAGTATCCGAAAGACGGCGGTACGGTTCGCGCAGTGGATGCTGTCAGCTTTGCTTTGCGCAAAGGGGAAATGTTGGGGCTGGTTGGCGAATCGGGCAGCGGCAAAAGCACGATTGCGTCGGCTGTCATGCAGTTGTTGAAGCCGCCAGCGCTCGTCTCGCAGGGAGCGATCTATTTTGCAGGCCGCGACTTGACGCAGCTCTCGTCCGAAGAGGTGAGACGGCTGCGGGGAAATCGGATTGCCTGGATTCCGCAGGCGGCGATGAACGCGCTCAATCCTGTGATGAACGTGCGAGAGCAGTTGGCAGAAGCGCTCCGTTCCCATCAGTCCATGTCCAAAGACGAGATCGCGGAACGAATTGACGAAGTGCTTGCGCAAGTCGGACTTGCTTCCCGGTGGGCCGCTGCTTTTCCGCATGAACTGAGCGGAGGCATGCGTCAGCGTGTTGTGATTGCCATGGCGCTTGTGAACAAGCCCGATTTGATCATAGCTGACGAGCCGACGACTGGTTTGGACGTCATGGTTCAGGTGGAGATTATCAAGCTGTTGAAAAACTTGCAGCGCACGCTCGGGCTGTCGATGGTGTTTATTTCGCACGATCTCCCTGTCGTACTCAGCCTGGCTGACCGCACCCTCATCATGAATCAGGGCAAAATCGTCGATCAGGGGAACACGCTCGCTTTGGCGAAGACGTCGACACATCCGTATACGCGCCGCTTGATCGATTCGATTCCAAGGCTGACGCCAGCCCTTGAGCAGCGTTCCTTGCAGGGGCAGGGACAACGATAATTTCACGGAGGCAAGAAGGATGGGAGTGCACAAACAAGAGCGGGATACGAGGCAGCAAAAGGTGTTGTTGCAAGTATCCGGGCTGTACAAAACTTACGGGAGCAAGGGCGCATCGAGGCAGGCTGCTCCGGTTATTGACGGCGCCAGCTTTTCCATCCGGCAAACGGAAACGGTCGGCCTGGTCGGTGCGAGCGGAGCGGGAAAAAGCACGATTGGGAGAATCATCGCCGGGATCGAGCAGGCGGACAAGGGGAAGCTGATCTACCAGGGCCAAGACTTGCTGGCGATGAAAGCCAAAGAGCGCAGAGCAGCCACGAGGTCGATTCAGATGGTTTTCCAGGACCCGTACGAGTCGCTTTCTTCGCGGATGACGATTGAACAGCTGGTCGCAGAGCCGCTGGTGATCGCCAGGCTGCACAAGAACGATCCGGCCAAAAGGACGGAGCTGGTCCGGGAAGCTTTGCGGGAAGTTGCGCTGTCACCGGAGCGTTACATGCACCGTTACGCTCATGAACTGTCAGGCGGGGAGCGCCAGCGGGTGGGTTTGGCTCGCGCGTTCATCACCCGGCCGCAGCTCATCGTGGCTGACGAGCCGACTTCCATGCTGGACACTTCCTTGCGTCTCGATTTGCTGGGGCTTATGCGAGAACTGAGCCAGCGGCATGAAATCGCTTATTTGTTCATTACGCATGATCTGGCGTTGACGCGAGGTTTTTGTGATCGGCTGCTCGTGCTCAATCAGGGGCAGATCGTGGAGACGGGCACGCCAGAAGAAGTGACGGAAAACCCGCAGCATCCTTTTACGTTGCGGCTGATCGAGGCGTTGCGGGAGCTTGACCAGTTTTGAGCGGGGATTACTCGATTGCTTGATGGAAAAAAGGAACGAGGAGGCATACATGGATCAACGAACCGATTTTTTGATGCTCGATTCGGGCTGCTGCTTTGGGGAGCCGCGTCTGAAAGACCCGAATTATCAAGATTTTTTTTCCTTCATCGATGTGTACGATTTGCCGGGGCACGATTTGTCGCCATACAAGTGCCTGGTGATTACCGGGCTGATCGACCAGGAGCTTTTGTACAAGCAAAAAGAGCAGATTCGTGATTTTCTCGACGGAGGGAAAGTGCTGGTGTTCAGCGGCAATCTGTTTTTGCCGTGGCTGCCGGGCGCGTCTGCTTTTGTGCCAAAAGAAATTCGCAATCATTCCGACTATGATGTGACGATCGCCAAGGAGCATCCGATTTTTGCCGGAGTGCAGACGTACGACATGACGTACAACAAAGGTGTTGCAGGCTTTTTCGCCAGAGGCCATCACCCGCTGCCGGACGGGGCTGAGGTGTTGTTGACCTTGCCGGGGGGAGAACCGATTACGTATATCGACCGGAACAGTACGAAGGGCACGATTCTCGTCCATTCGGGAAATGACTTGTTCGGCTACAATCACCCGGGAAAATCGACCGGACGAATTGCGCTGCAACTCACCGAGTGGGCGCGGAACGAATATCGGCAGCTTCAGGAGCCTCAGGAAAGGGGAGCGTACGCATGAGAAAGATCGCAGCTTTGTACGGCGGCAGCTCGCAGCATTTTCGCAGTTTGAACGAGCCGAAGTACCGCAAGTATTACGACAGGCTCATCTACTTGCCTGATCTTGAGAACACGTCGCTGGATGAGTTCGATGCGCTGGTGGTTCCCTCGCAGCTGCACATGGGACTGGTGATGAAATCGCGCGAGAAAATCAAACAGTTCGCGGAAAAGGGCGGGATTGTCGTCGCTTTCGGTCCGCAGCCGCGCGAATGGATTCCGGGGCAAAACTGGGAGCTTCGCCCGACGAACTTCTGGTGGTGGCTGGACAAAAACGCGAAGAGCGGGCTGGTGCTGCAAAAGCCGGACTACGATCTGTTTTCCTACATTACGCTGGCAGATGCGACCTGGCATCAGCATGGGGTGTACTGGCCGCCGGAGGGTGCCGAGGTGCTGATTTCGACCGAAGACGGGGGAGCCGTCCTGTATGTCGACAAGGTGAGCACAGCGGGTACGTGGATCGTCACTACGCTTGATCCGGACTTTCATTTTGGCTCGTACTTCATGCCTGCGACAGAACGCTTTCTCGACGGCTTCCTGCCGTGGCTGGCAGAGGGGAACGTCTGATGATCCGGCTGCAAAAGCTTTGCAAGAGCTACGGGGAGAGAGTCATTCTGCAAGACCTCGACCTGCATCTGGAAGCAGGGGAGTTCGCCTTTTTGCAGGGGCGGTCGGGTTCGGGAAAAAGCACGCTGCTCAAGCTTTTGTACCGGGAGCAAACCGAGTTTGCGGGACGCATCGATATTAATGCCGTCCCGATCGAACAAATCCGCAAATTCGAGTTAAGGCGAATGATGGGCGTCATTTTTCAATCGTTCGAGCTGCTTCCGCGAAAGACGGTCATGGAAAACGTGGCGCTCGCTGGCGAGGTCGTCGGAAAACGGTGGGGCGAAATCGAACCGGAAGCGCAGCGGCTGCTTGCAAGAGTCGGACTGCTGGATCGGAAGGATGTCTTTCCTGACCAGTTGTCGGGGGGCGAGCAGCAGCGCGTTGCGATCGTGCGTGCCCTGCTGAATCGCCCGCGCATTCTTTTGGCAGATGAGCCTACCGGGAATCTGGATAGCGAGACAGCGTTTGAAGTGATGCAATTGCTGAAAGAACTGCATGTGGAGGAAAACATGGCGATGTTGATTGTCACCCATTCGGAGCGGCTGGTTGAACAATTTCCGGCAAAGACGTGGATGATGGAGCAGGGGCGGGTACGCGTCGTATGAACAGACAATCGTGCATGTACATGCTCAGGGATGCGCGCGAAGGCATTCAGCGAAACATAGGGGCTGCGGCGGCTGCGGCAGTCTTGATTTTTGTCGCAGTGCTCATCGCGGGCATCCTGTTGCTCGGAAGGTTCGGTGTCGGGGATTTGATGGGCTATCTGGAGTCACAGGTAGCCATGAAGCTGTATGTAGACCCTGCTGCGGATACGAAGGCTATCGCGGCCATTTTGCAGGAAAAAAGCTTCGTTCAATCCGTCGAAATCGAGACAAAGGCGCAAATGCTGGAGCGATTGGCCGGATTTTTTGCCGGGCGGGAGCACCTGCTTGTCTCTTTTCAGGAGAGTCAAATTCCGGACGCAATCCGCCTGGAGCTGCGCGACAAGACGCAGATCAAGCTCGTGGCGGAACAATTGCAGACGATGAACGGCATCACAAAAGTCGTCTATCCGCAGGAATTTGCCGAAACGATCTTGCGCTGGTCGGCCCAACTGAACAAGTACGGCTTGGGCTTGCTGCTTGGTCTGGGCGCGCTCGCTTTCGGGATGGTGTTTATCGCGATGAATCTGGCCTTGTATCAAAGGCAGCAGGAGATTCGCGTCCGGCTGTTGCTTGGTGCGAACCCGTGGCATGTCAGGGGGCAATTTTTGTTTGAAGGCTGGCTGATTGGCTTCGTTGGCAGCTTGCTTGCGGCCGTAGCGATTTATTGGCTCTTTTCGGGCATGCTGTTGCCTTTGCAAAAACAGTTCCCGCTGGTGTTTCACTTCTCGCAGCAGCTGGTGTACGAGATGATGGGAGGCATGGCGCTCGCAGGCTCTTTGCTAGGGCTGTCAGCCAGCTATGCTTCGACAAGGAAGCTGATCAATCATGCGTAAAAAGCTGATGCTGCTCGTGGCGGCAGGGCTGTTTTTGGGGGCGACAGGGGCGTATGCGCATTTGACAGGCGCATTTGCGAATTTTCTCGTGACCGTCAACGACGAGAGCACCACCGAACGGCTGAAAGCAGAAGTGGCTCAGACCAAAAAAGAGATCGCCAGGCTTGCGCCGCAGATTGCCAAGCTTGAGAAAAGCTATGTTGCGGATCAAAAGGTAGCAGTCGACAAGCTGCAATTTTACAGTGAGATGGGATTGGATACGTGGGTTAGCTTGTTGCAGCAGCAACAGGAGCCTGTCGATATTCTCGGAAGTCAATGGCTGATCGAGCGGAATCTGGACGCATACATGGAGGAGCTGGACAAGCTGTATCTGGCTTACAAGCAACTGGTCGCCACGAAAGAAACGCTGGAAGGACACGAGAAGCTGCTTGGCATGATTGAGCAAAATCTTCAAGCCAGAGGCGCATTTCTCGCCGACAACCCGGAACTGCCGATCGAGCAGCTCGCCAATTATTTGGATATCGACTGGATGGCGGAGGTGGAGCCGGCTTTGCTCGCCATTTTGGCAAAAGACCGCGCTTTGACGGAGCAGCAGGCAGCCACCTGGGCTTCCACTCAGACGGGCACCGCTTCCCAGCCGTATCGTCTGGACGAAAGCTGGATCAACGAACGCAGCGAGCTGCGCTACTTTTTCCGTTCGGATCACGTGTACGTGGTGTTTCAAAAGCCTGACTTGCACGTGATTTTGATTGGACAAGTGTTGAAAGATTCTTCGGATGCGGCTGCCCTGGTTTTCGAGGCGGGATTTTTCAACGGCTTTTTGATGCCGGAAACATTGATTGAGGAATTGCAGGGCTTCCGCATTCCTTATGCACAGCTTTTGCAATTGCCTCGTGTACAGGCGCCCTTTTATCTCCAGCAAACAAGCGGAGGGCTGATCGTACGAACCGGAGATAGCCAAAACTAGCAGATCATCTGGATGGGAGAGAAAGACATGAGAAGGAGCTTGTGTTTGTTGGCGATGCTGGTATGGCTGTTGCCGAGCCTGGTATCGGCGCACATCGTCAACGAGCAAAACTTGTACGACGACCTGCAATATTCCAAGGCGACGTCGCAGATCGTGTATTTGAGCGGCCTGGGAGTGATTCCTTACGATCATCACGGCTCGACGCTGTTTTCCCCGCAGGAGAAGCTGACGCGTGAAGAGCTGGCGTATTGGGCGGGAACGTTCGGGAAGCTGCAAGAGAGCGGAGCGGCCCGTACAGAAGTGACAGCGGCAGCTTTGGCAAAAGGACTCGTGCCCTCTTTGGACGGCAATGCCACGTATGCGGACGTCAATCAGGCTTACTTTGCAGGCAAGCTGGCTGTGCAGGATGCCGGACGTGAGCTGACTCGCGAGCAATTTGCGTTGTTTGTGTTCGAGCACAGAAAAGATGAAGCCGAAGGGAAAAGCTTGTACGACCGGGGCGGCTTTCTCGCGGGGCCAACAGGCAAAGTGGACAAAGTGAGCGTTCGCGAGGAAAAAGATGCAGAGGGCAAGGCTGCAAAAGTGTATTCGCTTACTGTATCTGGCGCCGTGTATGACGTGTCGGCGCATCCGCGCGTGCTGCAAGCCGCCGTTGACCCGGCAGAGTGGGAAGGAAGGGCGATTCAGGAAGCGTGGCTGATGAATGTCGCAGGCAAACCGCAGCCGCAGCTCCAGCTGATTCAGTTTGAACAAAGCGCCAATGCTTCCGCACAACCGAAAAAAGCGACGAGTGCAGACCACGAGCATGAACACGCTGGTCATGAAGCGGCAGCCAGCAGTGACGAGTCGGGGTCATCGCTTGCTCCGCTGGTGATCGTAATCGTTCTGCTCGTGCTTGTCGGCGGCTTTTTGTTCACGCGAAAACGGAAATAAAGCCGCAGCCGCTATGGCGCTATGGATAGCTATAGGGAAAGCGAACGAAACAGGGCTTTGTCAGGGGCGGTCTGGCGAAGCCCCTGCTTTTTCTTGCGAACCGGACCGAACAGATCAAGCCAATCTAATCCATAAGTCGAAAATGGATTGACAGTGGTGCAGGCCGCGTCTTAGGATAGACAGTAACTCAGCATGTTTGGATGGAGGTTCTGTTATGTGGTATGTACGCATGCGCTAATCAGGCACGGACGACTCGCCCGTTTTTCGATGGGTTATTTGTCATGCCTGCATAGTCAGCTTGCGTATTCCTCCAAAGCTCCCTGCCTGATTCGTTGTTAGGCAGCTCTTTCAAGTGCTTTGATGCAGCAAGCTTTCGCACGAATGACACCCCCTCGGACGGGACGTTCTCCGTGCTTTTTTGCGTCCAAAAACGGATGCCGCACTTGAATGTCCACATGAGGAGGATGTATATGAATACGAAAAAAGACAGTTGGAAGAGAACTTTTTATACGATTTTTGCCGGGCAGGCTTTCTCGCTTCTGGGCAGTGCCGTTGTTCAATTCAGTATCATCTGGTGGCTGACAGAGGCGACAGGTTCAGCGGTGGTGTTGACTATCGCTTCGATGGCCGGCTTTTTGCCCCAGGCTTTGATCGGGCCTTTTGCCGGAACGATTGTGGATCGGCTGGATCGCAAAAAAATCATGATAGCCGCAGACATGTTCATTGCCTTTGTCAGTCTTGTCCTGGCTATGTTGTTTTTCGCCGGGATGGAGCCGCCTGTTTGGGCCTTTTACGTGATTCTTGGCTTGCGTTCGATCGGAAGCGCGTTTCACATGCCGTCCATGCAAGCTTCCATCCCGCTGATCGCGCCCGAAGATCAGCTGATGAAGGTGCAAGGCTGGATGCAGACGCTGACCTCTGCCGTACACATGGCGGGTCCGATGCTCGGTGCTTTTTTACTGGCCTATTTCTCGATGGAAGCAGTGCTCTTGCTCGATGTTTTGGGGGCGCTGCTGGCAAGTGCCGCTTTGCTGATGGTGCATATTCCGAATCCTGAGCGCAGCGCGCCGGAGGAAGGCGCGAGCGGCATGCGCAGCGAGATCAAGGCAGGGCTGCGCGAACTGATGAAGTCAAAAGGCTTGCTGGTGATCACAGCGGCAATCGGGTTCACGACGTTTGTGTATGTGCCGGTCGGGGCATTGTTTACTCTTATGGTACTGAATCATTTTGGCAAAGGGGCGTGGCATGCCGGAGTGGTGGAGTTTTCTTTTGCAGCAGGTATGCTCGTCGGCTCGCTGCTTTTGGGCAGCTGGGGTGCCAAGCGAAATCGCGTGTACTTGTTGACAGGCGGGATTGCGTTGCTGGGAGCGGGACTGTTCTTCGCGGGGCTGTTGCCTGCGTCCGGATTTGTCGGGTTTGTGCTGCTGTCGGGCTTGATGGGGGTATCGGGACCATTGTTTGGCGGCCCGTTTGCGGTGCTGTTGCAAACGACGATCGACCCGGCTGTTCAGGGGCGAGTGATGTCTCTGGTCAACAGCCTGATGCTGATCGCAACGCCGATTGGTTTGTTGGTGGCAGGCCCGGTAGCTGAGGCAATCGGGGTGGACAGCTGGTTCTCGCTGTCCGGTATTGCCATTGTGCTCATCGGCTTGTGCCCCTTGCTCTTTCCGGCAGTGAGGGAGCTGAAGGCATCCGCAGCGAGCCAGTAATCACGTGCATACAAGCAGCCAAGGTCACGCATGGTGGCTTTGGCTGTGTTTGTGTCAACGGAGTGGATGGAGGTTTTACAGTTATGTGTCGAAATGCCTGTGAGATTGGTAATGCAAGCCTTGTAAATTTATAATGAAGGTGTACATGAACAGCGAGGAAGCGCCTTTCAGCGGGAAAGAGGGTACTATGGAACCAGATCAACGGATTGAAGCAGCTCAACACTTTATCCGCACCTGCTACAGCGAATTGAATAAAACAGAGGCCGAGACAGAGCGACGTTTGCAGCAAGTCCGGCAGCAGATGGAGTCACAAGGCTACTATGAGCATACAGAGGAGGAGTTGCGTCACGGGGCGAAAATGGCCTGGCGCAACAGCAATCGGTGCATTGGCCGCTTTTTCTGGGAGTCGCTGATTGTGTTGGACGAGCGCCATGTCCAGACAGAGGAAGAGATGGCGCAGGCGTTGCTGCGACACATCGAGTTCGCGACGAACGGCGGAAAAATCCGGCCGACGATCACCGTCTTTGCAGCGGAGACACCAGAGCGCCCAGCCATGCGCATCTGGAACCATCAGCTCATTCGCTATGCCGGATATGAAACCGAGTACGGCGTACTGGGCGATCCGATATCGATTGAATTGACGAAGCTCTGTATGAGCTTGGGTTGGCAGGGCGCTGGCACTCACTACGACATTTTGCCGCTCGTCGTACAGATCGGGGATCGCAAGCCGCAGTTTTTCGAGATTCCACCTGAACTGGTCATTGAAGTGCCGATTACTCATCCGGAAATAGCAGGCTTCGCGGACCTTGGCTTGCAATGGTACGGCGTGCCGATCGTGGCTGATATGCGAATGGAGATCGGCGGCATGAATTACTTGGCGGCGCCATTCAACGGCTGGTACATGGGAACGGAAATCGGCGCGCGCAATCTGGCAGACGAATATCGCTACAACATGCTGCCGAAAGTCGCAGAGGTCATGGGGCTGGACACGAGCCGGGAAGCGACGCTTTGGAGGGACAAGGCGTTGGTCGAACTGAATGTGGCCGTCCTGCATTCTTATAAGGAAAAAGGCGTGTCGATTGTCGACCACCATACAGCCAGTCAACAATTCAAACGTTTTGAGGAAAGAGAAGAAAAAAATGGCCGGGCCATTACAGGAGACTGGACATGGCTGATTCCGCCGATTTCTCCTGCGGCTACGCACATTTTTCACAGCGCGTACGATAACAAGCTGGAATCGCCGAATTTTCATTACCAGACCAAACCGGAATGGCCCCAAAATAAGTGATCGAAGATGTCGCGGACGACGGTTCGCGGCATTTTTTTGTAAAGAGGAAGCCTCCGTAAACAGATTGCCGAACCAAAAATCCAAAGGTTTTTACTGGATGTAAAGGCGCGATGCGGGCAGAAAAGCACCGCCATGAAGCTTGCACAGCATTAGAGCTGTATGGGATTTACAGTGATTTTCTTCGACAGAACAGTGGCGAAATCAGTAAGATGTGATAAAATTATAACGATAATGATTATCATTATTACAGAAGATGGGGGAGATTCACTTTGCGCAAAACCGGGTTTTACAAATCAAGCTTGCTGGCGATCATGCTGGTTCTCGTAGGGATTTTGTCGGCTTGCGGACAAGCTCCAGCCAATAACGCCGCTCAACCAGCGCAGGAACAAAAGGCTGCTCCGGCGGCGACCGAAAGTAACAGTGAATTTATCACGTACCAGGCTCCGAATGGAGAGGTGAAAATTCCGAAGGACGTGAAACGATTAGTTGTGCTTGCCGATATTTACGCCGGAGATTTCCTGGCTTTGGGAATCAAGCCGATTGCCGTTACCGATCACGTCTTGCAAAACCCGTACATGAAAGGCAAACTGGACGGCGTGGAAAGCGTTGGCGACGGTACTTCCGTTGAGAAAGTGCTGAGCATGAGTCCAGATTTGATCATCGTGTTTGAAGGCGATGCCAATACGGCAGAGTTGTCCAAAATTGCTCCGACCGTTGCTGTTCCTTACGGCAAGAAAACGTTCCGCGAGCAGCTTCAAGAGTTCGGCAAAATGACAGGCAAAGAAGACAAAGCCAATGAATGGATTGCGGCTTGGGACAAGAAAATTGCTGATCTGAAACCGAAAGTACAGGCGGCGGTAGGAGACAAAACCGTTGCCATCCTTCAGCCTTACGCCAAAGGGATTTACGCCTTCGGACACAACTTCAGCAGGGGCGGCGAAATCATTTACGGCGAATTTCAGTTGAAGGCTCCGGCTGCTACGCAAAAAGTTGCCATCGACACTGGCACGGGCTGGGCAGATGTTTCGCTGGAAACACTTCCCGACTTTGCGGGTGATATCATTTTCACCAGCGGATGGTCTGGAGATGATACCAATCCGGATGGCGTGTATGAGAACAGCGTATGGAAAAACCTTCCTGCTGTAAAAAACAATAAAGTATTCCAGCTCGACCGCGTCGGCTCGTATTTTAACGACCCGATTTCGCTGGACGCGCAGCTCGATTTCTTTGTAGAAAAACTGACGCAAAACTAGGCCAATTCAATAGAAAACCCCCGAACCGGACAGCGGCAGAACGCTGATCCCGGCTCGGGGGTTTGTCTGTTTTTAACGGTTGTAGTAACTGCTGAGAGCTTGCAGCAGACCGAGCGGATTTTTGCGCAAATCTTTGGCGCTAAAGAAGATGCTGCCTTGCACTTCCGGAACGGATGCGTTGAAGTTCAACTGGTTGATAATTTCCTGAGAGCTTTGCCAGCCTGCCTCGGCTGTTCCCAGCTTGTAAGGAGAGTGGCCGATGAAAAGCTTGACGTTGGTTCCGCGCACCTCGTCTGCCCACCAAGTAACGAGCTTGTCGTACTGGGCTGGTGCAAAGGAAAGGCTCCAGTAAACTTGCGGCGTTACATAATCCATCCAGCCTTGCTTGATCCATGTGCGCACGTCGGCATACATGTTGTCGTAGGCGGTGACCCCTGCTTTCGTGTCCGAGCCTGTCTGATCGACGGCGATGTTTCGCCATACGCCGAATGGGCTGATCCCGAACTGGACGCGAGGCTTGGCACTTTTGATCGACTGGTTCAGCTGTTGGACGAACTGATTGATGTTGTCGCGGCGCCAGTCGGCTTTGGTCGCGATTTTTTTGCTGTTATAGGCTTTGAAGGCCGCGTCGTCATTGAAAGTGCCGTTGGACGGATAGAAGTAGTCGTCCAGGTGGACACCATCGACGTCGTAACGCTGCACGACCTCCATGATTTCGGCAATGATTTGCTGACGGGCTTGCGGAATGCCCGGATTGATGTACAGCTTGTTGCTGGAATTGACAATCCATTCAGGATGCTTTTTCGCTACATGCGTAGCGGCCAGCTGGTCGGTTTTGGCATCTACATTGGCGCGGAACGGATTGAACCAGGCGTGGAACTGCATGCCGCGTCTGTGCGTTTCCTCGACCATAAAAGCAAGCGGGTCATAGCCCGGATTTTTCCCCTGGGTGCCAGTCAAGTATTTGGACCAAGGCACCAGTGAAGACGGGTACAAGGCGTCTGCGGAAGGGCGCACCTGCACGAATACGGCATTCATGCCCATCGCTTGCAGCTCGTCCAAAAGTTGTATGTATTCCTGCTGCTGCTTGCTCTGGTTGCCGTAGGAGCCAGTCGACGGCCAGTCCAGATTGTAGACAGTAGATACCCACACACCGCGCAAAGAACCGTTCTGGACAGGCGGGGTTGTCGGTACAGGAACAGAACCAGAACCGTTATTGCCGCCGGAAATATCTGCGGGCGGCGGTGTAACGACAGCCGTGCTGCCCGTCAACAGCGTAATCGTTCTTGTTTCCTGCGCCCAGTTCACTTGCAAGCCAAGCTGTTCGGAGACAAAACGGAGAGGAACCATAACCCGGCCCTGTCTGTTTTGAACCGAAGCATCCAGCGGGATCGTGCTGTCGTTTACGAGCGCGTAAGTCTGATTAATGGTCATGGACAGCACCGTGCTGTCTTTTAAAATCGTGGCTGTCTGGGAGTTTTGATCCCAGTATACTTCTGCGCCAAGACTTTCGCTGATGACCCGCAAAGGAACCATCGTGACGTTTACTTTCGGGATGATGTACGGAGCGACGTCGCTTCTGATTTGCTGCCCGTCCAATAAGATGCTGATGCCAGGAGCTGCCTGCGCTGTTTGCACAGATGTCCCCATCGCTGGAATACACAACACGAACATAAGCAAAAGCATGAACCACTTGCGTAACTTCATTTTGTGAATCCTCCGACACGTAATATTTGCGGCAAAACTCTCACTAAACGTTTGACGTCTTATTATATCGCTTTGTTACGGCGGAATGGGAGGAGAATTGAGTCGATTCGGTTCATTTCGACAAAAATAAGGTCGTTGGAACCACCCAAGCTGATGAGGAATAGGCAAAGACATAGCCATTTTTTAGGGAGAGGAATAACTGCATGAGTTTGTTTCTTTCACAAAAGGTGCCGATTGTGTTTGTTCCGGGGCTGTTTGGGTCGATGAACGATCAGATTATTCCGGGAACCGGAGACTGGAGCTTTGGACTTGCGCGAACTGCATATGAACCGTTTGTTCGTATGCTGGAAAATATGGGATACCGTTTAAACGAGCAGCTGTTTGTTGCCTTTTATGATTGGCGTCAACCTGTTGGCCTCTCCGCCGAGCAATTTCTTGTGCCTGTTATTCAATGGGCGAAGCAAAAGACAGGCTCGCCGTATGTCAATCTGGTTTGCCACAGCATGGGCGGGCTGGTAGCCAGGTCGTATGTACAAGGGGATGCGTATCAAAACGATGTGGATCAGCTGCTTGTTTTTGCCACGCCAAACGCAGGTTCTCCGATCAGTTATTGCTATTGGGCTGGCGGAAAGCTCCCGCGTTCGGTCCATGCCAAAAGAAATGTAGTCGAGATTTACATGAATGTATATCTGGCTTATTTGGAGCACGGAAGACCGTTCAAGCGGGTGCAGGCGATCCAGAAACATTTTCCGAGCCTGCTTGATTTGGTGCCTGCGGCTGACTATGGGGATTACTTGCTGGAGAAGAAAAACGGGGTCGAATCGTTCGTCCCGTACAGCAGCATGGTGGTCAGAAATGAGTATGTCGACCTGCTCAACCGTACGATGGGGATTATTTACGACCGCAACATTCGCGTCACGGTTGTAGCAGGGGTCGGGCACGAAACGATTCATTACTTGCGCACTGTCCCATCGCTGTCCCCGACAAAATGGGTCGATGGCAGAGTAGTAGGCTCGATCAACAGCAAAGCCGGGGATGGCAGCGTTATGGCAAAAAGCGTTTTTGCCTTGGAAGGTGACAAATATTACGTGGAAGCATCGCATCTGGATGTTTTGTATAAAAGCGAACCGCTCCTGTGGCAGCTTCTGGGATAGCAGCATGTACGGGGACGGGGGCAAGCAAGAAAAAGAGGACTGAGCCAGGAGAAGCTGGCCCAAGTCCTCTTTTTGAATTATACGGCGCTCTTTCTGCGATACAGCAGGATGGAAAGACCGATCAGCAGGGAGGAGATTCCGGCGAGCAAATAGCCCGTTGGTGCTTCCTCGCCAGTCTGTGGCAGCACATTTCCGCTTGGGAACGCTTCGTCCGCGTTGTTTTGTACGTTGGCGTTTTTCGAGCCTGCGGATTCGGTTGGCTGGGCAGGAGTGCCGGGGCTTGCTGTCTGCCCGGCGTTGTTCGTCTGCTCAGGGTTGCCGGATTGTTCGGGTGTGGCAGGTTGCCCAGGAGTACCGGATTGCCCAGAAGTGCCCGGCTGTCCCGGAGTGCCCGGCTGTCCTGGAGTGCCTGGCTGTCCCGGAGTGCCTGGCTGTCCCGGAGTGCCTGGCTGTCCCGGAGTGCCCGGTTGCTCAGGAGTACCTGGCTGCTCAGGAGTATCTGGTTTGTCCGGCTTATCCGGTTTGTCTGGTTTATCCGGCTTTTCGGGTTTTTCAGGTTTGGTCGGCTCTTCCGGATCTGGATCGGTACCGCCGCCTGTTTTTACCTTGTTCTCCACAACGACTTCCACGTGGTTGCCTTTGGTTTGCCCTTTTTGGACAACAAAGGCGATCGGCGTGCTGTCTTTCTCATAGCCAGCTGGCGCTTTTGTCTCGATGAACTCGTATTTGCCAGGGTTGAGGTTCTCGACGATCAGTTCGCCGTTCTCGTCAGTTGTGAGATTGTCCTGCACGGTCCGGCCATTCTCGTCCTCCAAGGTGAAGACCGCTCCTGCCAGCTTGCGATTCGCGTTTCCAGCCTTGACCTTGATCAGTTTGACTGAACCTGGAATCAGCTTGTTGGTCAGGGTGAGGGAGAGCGGATCGCCAGCGGTCAAGTCGAAACGCAGAGGGTCTGCCAGCTGATAGTCGGCAAGCGCCTTGGTTTCAACGAATTTGTACGTTCCAGGCTGAAGGTTCTCAACGTGGATTTTGCCATTCGCATCCGTAATCAATCCGCTTTGTACCACTTTGCCGTCTGCATCAACCAGATCGAAGGTGACACCAGCGAGTGGTTCCTTCGTAAAGTGATCGATTTTCAGCAATTCCACGGAGCCTGCCTGCGGGATTCCTGTAATGACTTGGTTTTCCGCGATGACTTCCACGTGTTTGCCTTGGACCTGGTTTCTTTTGATCTCGAAGGCGATTGGCTTGCTTGTTCTCATGTAGCCAGCCGGAGCTTTCGTTTCGACAAACTGATACTTTCCGGGATTGAGGTTCTCCACAATCAGTTCGCCGTTGTCATCGGTCGTCAATTCTTTCAGTTCCAGCCCGTCTTTATCTTTGACGGTTTGCCCATTTTCGTCCTCCAGGGTGAAAACGGCTCCCTTCAGCTTGTGGTTGGGATAGCCTGCTCTTACTTTGGTCAGTTTGACCGAGCCTGGAATCAGTTTGTTGGTCAAAGTAAGCGTCAATGTGCCTTCGTCGACCAGATCGAATTTCAGCGGAGTCGCCAGCTGATAGTCCGGGAGTGTTGTCTTCTCCACGAACTGGTAGCTTCCGGCTTTGAGATTCGGAACGGTAATTTTGCCTTCCGCATTCGTTGCCAATCCGCTTTGCACCACTTTGTCGTCTGCGTCAAGCAAGTCGAAGGTGACGCCAGCGAGAGGTTCCTGCGTGAAGTGGTCGATTTTTAACAGTTCAACCGAACCGACGTTTTTCTCGTTTTTCATGGTGAGCTTCACGATTTCCGTCTGGTTGGCAACGATGGTGAATGTTTGCGGAGTGGTATCCAGTTTGTACCCTTTCGGCGCTGTTTTTTCTACCAGACGATAGTCGCCTGTTGGCAGATCACCTTTGAACAGCTTGCCGTCCGGTCCTGTCGTCAGTTCAGCGACGTCTTCGAATGTGCCGTTTTTATCGAATTGGAGCAGGAAAACGGCCCCGTCCAGTTGCTTCGCTGCATTTTCCGAGTCCACCTTGGTCAGCTCGAAACCTTGCCGCAGCAGTTTGTTTTCCACGGTGATTTCCAGCGTGTAAGGGACGGCGGGATCGGGCGTGCCGGAAGCTTTCAAGATAAGCTCTTTTCCGCTGCGGTACTCATCCGGGATGACGTAGCCAGCTGGCGCGGAAATTTCTTTCAGCTTGTAAGTTTTGTATTTGTAATTTTTGAAAAGGGCAAGACCATCGGCATCTGTCACGATTTTTTCCAGCAGGGTCGCTCCCGATTTGTCGTAAAGCCCGAACTCTGCCCCGGCCAGAGGCTCTTTCGTGTCAGCGTCTTTTTTAATGACCTGGATGTGGCCTTTGCCCGGTGTGTTTGCCCCGCCGCCTGCACCGGACAATTTCACCTTGATGCCTTCATTCCCTTTATCGTCGACCCCGACAACGGTTTTGCCTGCAAAAGAAGCTTTATTGTCGATTTTTTCGCCGTCGTCAGCGTTGATAAACGACTGGTATTCGAGGATGTAGGCTGTGTGCAGTTCATTTTTGAACGTGATGGAAAACGAATTGCCTTCTGTGTGCAGCGTGTATTCAGCCGCATCCAGTTCAGTCGACTTGAACAGCGCTCCGTTGGCAGAGACATCGGTTGTGTACAGCTTGAAGGAGTCTTGCAGCAAAATTTGATTGGCAGACAAAGTATCCTTCAACTGGGAAACTGCCGCGATTTGCGACTGGCTCGGGTTGATCATGATGCTCCAAAATGCGTATTCAGATTCTGCTCCCGTACCTTGGCGGCCTGTTTTCAGCACGTAATCTCCGCCGTATTTCGGCTTCACAGTCGTTGATCCTGTGAAGAGCGGAGGGGTAGAGGTGTCACTGTCGTGCAACGTCGCTTTGTTTGTGTATTCGCTTTGGACCGGGAGATTTTCCAGGCTGGTTTTGTAGGTAATACGGACAGCGGATTTGATTTCGCCGAGGTGTATTTCAAAACCGTCGTTGCCGTTTTCCTTCAGCTTTTGGAAGTTGGAGAACGGAATTTCCTCGTCCACGACTTCTACACCGTTTGCTCCACCCGTCAGCTTCAGCTTGTAAACCTTCAGCGAGTTGTCCACGAAAGTTTGCTCGCCGCTGTAAAAGTCGCGCACAATCGCATTGGAAATCTGGTGAAGGTTGTAGTTCACATCGATTGTCCATGTAATTTCTTTCGTCTTGGCGTTGTATGTGCCCGTCTTGTTTCCGTTGTTCGTGGTGTAGCGGTCTGGAGTGACCGTAGCCGATTTGGTGATCGGTGTCTGTGGCGTACCGTTTTCGGTCCAGTTCAACGTAGCTTCGTTTTTGTAAGCGGTCGGACGGTCTTTGGACGTTGGATCGAATCTGGTTTCGTACGTGATCACATGGCTTTTGGTCAGTTTGTTCATGAACGTGATTTTAAAGCCTTTTGCGTAGTCGGGATTCGGTTCCAGCGTGTAGTCTGTGTCTTTTTGCAGCTCGTTCGTCCAGTCGCTGACTTTCACACTTTCCGGGATGAGTGTCAGCCCCTGGCCTGCGTAGTTGTCCGTGATGAACAGGCCCGCGTCCATTTCCCAGTTGTCGCCGTTGAGGTAGAGGGTCCATTCAATCGTTTTCTTGTCGTAATTGACCCGTTCTTTTTTGGCCGATTTCCAGAAAATTTCCTGGTTGATGTCCCTTGGAGCTTCCGCTGTATCGCCTGCGCTGTTTTCCACTTTGTTGATCACCGTGTATTTGTCTTCATGGACCCGCTTTTTCGCTTTGGTTTGGTAGACGATCTCGTAAGCTGTTGTCACGTCTTCGGCAAACTGGAGCTTGAAGCCAGTCGGAGTGTCCGTTACGGTGTAGTTTGTAACAGCTGCTCCCGCCTTGGTTGCCTTTCCGTTATCGTCGATGCTCATTTGATAAACGGTGAAAGAGCCAGGCAAAAGCTCCTGATGATTCGTATCGAATGTGTCCGCGATCCAAGCGTTGGCCTGCGGGATCGTTTTCTCATTGTAGTTGTACTGGATCGACCATGTAATGGTTTGGGTTTCCGATTTGTAGTCAGGCGTACCTTTGGTCAAGGGCTTGCTGTACTTGACCGAGACGCTTGCCGAGTCTTTCAGGGCATCAGGAAGATTGCTTCCTGTGACAGTGGCCTGGTTGGTAAACGTTTGATCTTTGCTTTCCGTGATCTTGGTTTTGTACGTGACTCGATAAGCGCTGTTGATATCGCCGAAATTAATTGTAAATCCGTTGGCTGTCGTCAATTTTTCAGGGGTAAAGGAAGTGATTTCGCCCTTTTGATTGACGAGGCCGTTCAGATTTACTTCCAGCGCGTACACTTTGATGGACGTCATGTCGATTTCCAGACCGTTTGGAAGTTCATCTGTAAATACGGCGTCTTTTATCGGGTGCTCCCCTTGGTTAAAATCAACCGTCCAGTCGATTTCGCTGGCGTTCATCCCTTTGTTTGCTTTGGCTGCCTTTTTGATTTGAGTGTCGTTTTTGTTTTTGAAGTGAACCTGAATCAGGGCGACTCCGTCCAGTTTGAAGTCAATTTCCTGTCTGGTGCCCCCTTCAAACTTTAGTTCATCAAACTCGCGCCAAACAAAGAAGTAGCCGTTATCTACCTCTTGCCCATCGTTGATGGAATCGTTGAAGGTAAAAGTGACCTGTCCGTCTGTTGTCACCTCGTACGTTCCGTAGCCTCCGTCGAGGTCTCCGGTCAAGACGCGGTCTGTTTTGAATTTGTCCGGTAATGGAAAGGAGAAAGTAGAGCCTTCGGAATAAGCATGGCCTGCTTCCAGCTTCCATGTGAAGTCGATTTGAACGCGCGATCCCTGGTCCGGTCGGATTTCCTCGATGTTGTTCCCGTTTTTGTCCTTCATAACCACGCTGGTGATGATGTTCTCGGTTATGACGTCGCCTTGTGGGACAGGCACTTCAAGGACAGGCGGGGGAGCGCTTGGCGATGGCGGGACAGAGCCGTCGCCCGGGACGGGGCCCGTGCCTGTGCCGGGGTTGGTGCCGGAGCCGTCGCCGGGATTCGTGCCAGAACCGTCACCGGGGTTGGTGCCAGAGCCGTCGCCGGGGTTGGTGCCAGAACCATCGCCGGGATTCGTGCCAGAACCGTCACCGGGGTTGGTGCCAGAGCCGTCGCCCGGGTTCGTGCCGGAGCCATCACCTGGGTTGGTGCCAGAGCCGTTGCCCGGATTCGTGCCAGAGCTGTCGCCGGGGTTGGTGCCGGAGCCATCACCTGGGTTGGTGCCAGAGCCGTCCCCCGGATTCGTGCCGGAGCCGTCGCCGGGATTCGTGCCGGAGCCATCACCTGGGTTGGTGCCAGAGCCGTCCCCCGGATTCGTGCCAGAGCCGTCGCCTGGGTTGGTACCAGAGCCATCGCCTGGGTTGGTGCCAGAACCGTCACCGGGATTCGTACCGGAGCCATCCCCCGGATTCGTGCCCGTTCCATCATCTGCTGTGGTTGCAACTTGCCCATTTGATGCCGCATGAGCTGTTGTTGCCATGCCAAAAAGGCTTTGCACAATGAGCAAGAAGGCCACAACAACTATCCAAGATTTCCTTCGCATAAGCTCCTCCTGTCATTTAAAAAAGCACTGCCAGAAGAGAAAACCAATGCTGCCCGGCATGGATGGTTGGTTGCATCATCGTCAACTTTTCGCGGAAAGCTTCGCTTGCACGATCAATCGCTCCCGCGGGTTTTTCGCTCCGACAGGCGTGCAGGTGACCAAGGTGAGCAATGGCTCTGCCTGATCGTCCAGCACCTCTACTTGAGTGCGATCGACGACAAACGTTTTGACGATGACAAAACGGTAGTTGGCTGTTTTCGTTTGAATGTCGATTTCATCATTCGGCGCCAGCTCATCCAGCCGATTGAACTGCTTGCCGCGTGTTGCTCCGCGATGCCCTGCCAGCCCGACGTTGTTTTTTCCAAATTCCTTATCCGGCTCGATCATCCCGGCCCCTTTATTCAGAACCAGGGAATCTGCGCCTGCAAAAATCATCATTTCCAAGTCAATTTTAGGAATCCGGATCACGCCTTTGGCCCCTGCAAGCAAGGCAGCGGGCGCAGAAGTCTGAGCAGTTGGCGCAGTGGTTTTTTCTGCTGGTACATGCTCGCTTACGCTACCCATCTGCTCGAAAGCGTAGATGAGTTGTTTTTGTTTTTGATCGTGCCGTTCCAACTCCCATTGCGGGTAGAAAAGAAAAGCCAAGCCTGCGAGGATAAATCCAATGCCAACGAGTACCCGCACTTGTCTATCCCCCTTCGGTAGCCATGCCTGTGTGCATACTCACTCCTTTCCTGTCTCGTTTGCGAGCCCGTTCCAGCAATGGCATCTTTTCGTACAAAGTTGTCGGGTTCAAAAAAGCTGCCCGGTTTGCGCCATGCAAGGAAGTAGAAAAAAATGCCTGAACCCATAGTAAATTTCCGCCCTATACAAATTCTCTACAGCACAAAAAAGCCGGGCGGAGAAAGGCTCCAGCCCGACTTGGCAGTTGGTTTTGTTAGCAAAAAACATTCACTGTTACGGAGTAGCTTTAGCACGCAGCAAGTTCAATCCCATTCCGATGAAGACAACTCCTGTGAGCTTGTTCAATACCACAGAAATCTTCGGATTGCTGCGCAATTTCGCGGTGGCAAATGACGCGAAAAGCGCGATGATGCTGCACCAGATTCCGCCTGTTACGGTAAAAGTCAGGCCAAGCAGGAGAAAAGGCAGCGCTCCGGCGTCTGACGTACTGACAAACTGCGGGAGGAAGGCAATGAAGAACAAAGCAACCTTTGGATTGGTCAGACTGGTGAGAACACCTTGCCAATACACTTTCTCGGTGTTGGCGTGCTGCGTGGCGGCACGATCCATCGACAGAGGCTCTTTGGTCAGGAACATGCGAACGCCGAGATAGACAAGATAGGCGACGCCGAGAATTTTAACGATGGTAAAAAGCAAAAGCGACTGCGCCAAAAGCATGGACAAACCAAAGGCTGCGAGCAGCGTGTGGATCAGCGAGCCCGTCAATATCCCGAACACAGACTGGATTCCCGCCCGTCGTCCCTGGGCAATGCTGCGCGAAATAATGTACATCGTGTCAGTGCCGGGGATCAGATTTAACATGATTGCTGTGAGCAAGAACGCTTCATAATGAACGATGCCAAACATGGTGGGTCTCCTCGCTGTTTCCAAAAGTGAACAAAGAACTAAGGAGCAATTATAGAATAATCTGATTGTGGATTCAACGGAAAAAATAGAAAGCTCCCACCGCATTTCAGAGCGTGCGATGGAAGCTGTTTCTTTTTCGATAGGCGAGGCACTGGCACTTCCTTACGGAGAGGGAGCGGAGTCAGGCTTTCCGGCGGGAATCCACCCGTCTTTTCCGTCAAACTCAATCCGATACCAGCCGTTCGTCTCCTCGACAGGCTGAGGCGGCGCGTCTTTTGCCACTTGACCGATGACCGGATACTCTTGGCCTGGCCCTGCATACACCTGAATGGTCTGGGACGAAGAGCTGTTATCCGTTTGTTCCCCCTCACTCGCGCCCTGATCGACCGACGAAGCATCATCAGGCTCGCTAGTCCCGGAGTCCGGGCTGTCCGGGAGCATGTCTGCCAGCTTGGAAATATATTCGAGGCCATCCCTGGTCAATTTGAACAAGGCGTATTCCTTCTCGCCTTTGCCGACCGCATTTTTCAAGACGACATGCTCGCGATCTTCCACGCCGAAATCATCTGCCTCTGCGGAAAACACCCGTGTCAACTTTTCCGCGGACAACTCCGGCAGCAGTCCGACATAGGCAAATGGGCGTTCTTTTCCGGCCGATTGCACGAAAATCAACGGAGCTTTCTCCGCTCCAAGCTCACTCGCCAGCTTGGCGGTAGCCGATTTCATGTCGACTTCGAGCGGCTGCTCCAGATAGAGCAGGGAGTCATTTGGCATTTTCGCTGCCAGATAGAGACGCTGGTCTGCTTCCACGAGTCCGAAAGCGTAGAGCTTGGCTCCCCACAACTCAGTGCCGGAGGTGATTTTGGTAAAAAGCTTGTCTGGATATTTCGCTTCCAGCATGTGGCCGGGATCGTAATCGAGCCAGCGATTCTCTACTTCGCTTACGAGCGTGCTGATATCCTGCAACGGATTCAGTTGCTGATACAGCTCAATCACTTTTTGAAACTTGTGCGCTTTGACCAATTGCTCGGCCTGCTTGAAGTAGGCTTCCACTTGCTTGCTGATCGCTTCGAGCGTCGGCGAATCGGTGGGGAGGACATCCCCGATTTTGCGGTACGCCTCAGCCATGTCGACGAAGGCGGCAAGGTCTTGCTTGCGAATCGCTTCTCTCAATTCGTCCTTCGCGTATTTTTCCAACCGGGTAAGCAGCCAGCTTGCATCGACACCTTGCTGCGTGTAGTGGCGCAAGCTCGACGCTGTTCGCGTGATTACTTCGTCAAAAGAGGCATTGGCAATCAAAGCACGCAGCTTCGCTTTTTCATAGTCGGCAAAAAGCGCAAGCAGCTCGTCCTGTTTCGCCTGTTTTCCACCGTAATACTCGTCAGGAATGGCGAGCAGCGTGTCGATAAAGGACTCGTCCCGATAGCTTTGCTTCTCCAGATTTTCCTTGGACTGCGCCTTCGCCTGTTGCAGCGCCTGCTGATAGTAGTCGGCCAACTTTTTCTCCAGATTGATCTGCGCAGTGAACTGCTGAAAAAAGGCAGAGGCTGTGCCAGCCGTGCCGTTGTACTTTTCCCGCATCGTCTGGTAAATCCGATAGGCAGCAAGCACGTTCTCGTCCTGCTTACCCATTATGGCCGTCTGCAATTTTTGCTGAAGCTCCTCCAGCTCACGGCGCATGGCGCTCAACCGGGTCATGACAACAGTCCACTCTTCGTCTCCGTACGATAGCGTCGCCATGTCGCTGGCACGGGCAAAGCTTTCCTCGGCTTGAAGCAATTGATTGGCGTCATAAAACGACTTCGCCTGATCGTACAGCGCAATCTGCCTGTAGCCGAGCGCCAATTTGACGCAGACAGCGACAAGTGCGAGCGAAAACAGGACGAGCGCGGCATTTCGGACAAAGAGCGATTTTTGATAGGAGGATATTTTCATCAAAGGCTGCTCCCTCACAATACTCCTTTAAAGTCAGGGTCAAATGCAAAATGAGTATCCACCCTGTTTTTAGCAAAATGGTATAATTGTTCCCAGTTCTCGTTGCGATGGTCCCTGATCATTTTGGCGAGTCGCAGCAGTCGCTCACGCGGCAAATAATCGATAAACTCGATGATCAAATCTTGATACTCTTCCACATACGCTCTCATCCGCAGCGCCGCACCAGCCACTTGTCCAATCAGTTGCTCGCCGTTTTCGAGCAGCAAAATTTGCGCTTTGTAGCGCCTGACATAATCGAGCACCGCTTTTTTGACGAGCGATGGCTGTACTTTGACTACTTCACGCAAATATTCCATAAAGTCTTTGTCATAAGTCGATGGGATGAGTGTTTCCAGCTCAAGCTCCATGTCTTTTCGCAGCACAAAATGGTTCAGAAACATGATTTTGCGAATTTTAATCGTGTCAGAGTCAACGAAGTAGCCGATTTCCCGTGTTTTTTCGTAGGCTTTCTTGATCTGTCCTGCTTTGACGTCAGCGCCTACTTGTTCCAGGTGATAGAGAAACGATTTTTTCAGAGCTTCTTCCTCCTGGCTGAAAAAGGTTTGCAGTTGAGCGTCCTTTTCATAAGAGCCGTACTTTTTTTGGATAACGAAAAACAGGCAGACAAAAAGCAGACCAACGCCTATGGCAATGGCGATCTCCGTCAGAGTCGTGGCACAGAGAATCGCGAGGCAGACGAACAAGCCCAGAAGCAAAAAGCGTGTCTGAACATACCGGCGAGTCACGGCAGCAGATACTTCCCGCACAGGAGTGTACGCTCGTCCGCATGTCTCGCAGTGCGTATCCCACAGAACGTGGTAAGTATGGCATCGCTTGCAGGCCTGGATTCGTTCAAAAGCGTGCTTTGTTTTGCGGGTTTTCCGGAATTGGACACCGATTCGTTTTTTCATGGCTGATTCCTCTTCTCGTTTAACAAGCGATGCAGATGCTGGTCGATTTCGGCTGCCGAGAGATTGCGCCGTTTCAGTCGCAGCAGCTTGAAAAAGCGCACTGCCAGCAGCAAAAAAGCGGCAAAGAGAAGAAAGTAAGTTAACATAAAAATTCTCCCTCATGAAAGTGTCGAAATCTGTAACAAAGAATCACGTCGTATCGTATTACGAGTAGGAGGACAAGCAATTATCTACTACTTTTTCACTACTCTTCAATCTAGTGGTAATAGTGTCACAGTCTTTCTTCGTTTGCAATAGTGCTTAAATTCTGTATGCAAGAGGGGTTCCCATGAAAAAGTTACGTTTTGGCATGTGGTATCGATACGCGCTGTGTCTCATGTTTCTGTTTGTCACAGTCATCTGGAGCGCTCATCCCGGCTACGCGCAAACCGTCGGAAACAACATGGACGCTGTACTGGTCGTCGATGTCAGCAATTCGATGACACAAAGCGACAAAAACAAGGTAAGCAATGAAGCAATGAAAATGTTCGTCGACATGACGTCCATTCAGGCGAACAAAATCGGTGTCGTTTCGTATACCGACAAAATCGAGCGTGAAAAAGCGCTGATTCAGGTTAATTCCGAGGAAGACAAGAAGGACATCAAAGCGTTCATCGACAGTCTGCAAAAAGGAGCGTACACCGATATTTCCGTAGGAGTGACGGAGGCGGTAAAAATTCTCGATGCAGGGCATGATCCGGCAAATGCGCCGATCATTGTCTTGCTGGCGGACGGCAACAACTTTTTGAACAAGGCTTCTGGCAGGACGCAGTCCCAATCGGATCAGGAGCTACAAGAGGCAGTGAAAGCGGCAAAAGCGAAGGGCTATCCGATTTACACCATCGGGCTGAATGCGGATGGACAGCTCAACCGGACGACCTTGCAGCAAATTGCTACAGAGACGAATGGTAAATTTTTCGAAACAAGCACAGCGGACAAGCTCCCGCAAATATTGAGTGAAATTTTTGCCAATCATTTGAAGCTGAAAGTCGTTCCGGTGAAAAGTTTCACGGCGAACGGCCAAACCCAGGAAGTCCCGATTTCCATTCCAAACGCAAGCGTCATGGAAGCAAACATTTCCATCATGTCTGGAAAAGCAGTAGAAGTGAAGCTGTTCGATCCAAGCGGCAAACAAGTGCCGATCCCGTCTAATGAAGTGCGTTTGTCCAAGTCGAACGCGTACACCATGCTCAAGCTGGTGAAGCCGCAGCAGGGAGACTGGAAGCTGCAAGTAAAAGGCGTGCCAAAGGAAAAAATCGACATCAACCTGATCTTCAACTACGACTTGCAGCTTGCGGCGGAGCCAATCAAGGCAACCAGCTTCAAGGCAGGGGATGTTGTTCCGATCAAGGCAGCACTGGAGTCCAACGGTCAAAAGCTTGCCAGCCCGGATTTGTACAAGCCGATGAAGGCTACGTTGATCGTGACGGACAAGACAGATAACAAGACGAGCGAGCAGGCTTTGCAGAACACGGGAAGCGGGTTTGAAGGAAGCTTCACCATTCCGGCCGACCATTCGTACGAACTGAAAATCAAGGCGGAAGACAGCAGTTTTTATCGCGAGACGAAGCCGATTGCGATTGATGCAGCAAAGACAGGCACGGGAGCAACGACACAGCAGCCGACTACGACCAGCCCAGCCGCTGAGTCGAAACCATTTCCGTGGCTGACCGTACTAGGAGGTGCAGGGGTTCTTCTCCTGCTGGTTGGCGGCGGCTTGTACGCCTGGGCAATCTGGCGCAAGGCCAACAAAGGCTTCGCGGGACAGATCGCCATCGAGATCGTGGACGAGGATACCGGAGAGAAATCCAGTCCGCAGTACAAAAAACTGAGCGCGTTTAAAGGAAAAGTGAAGCTGCACCAACTGCTGCAACTCGCACCGGAGTTTGCAGAGACTGACAAAGTCATCTTTTTGCCCGGAAAAAATGACACGCTGATCATCGAAAATCGCTCCACCTGCCGGATCGAAAAGGCAGGGCGCGTGCTCGACGTCAGCCGGGGCAAGGAACTGAAGAAGAACGACCGCATCAAAATTTCATTAACGAATGTCAACAAGTCCGTTTTTGTAGACTACATCGTCTAGGAGTGGATCAAACATGAAAGCAGTAGTGAGAGAGCATATCCAACAATTGGACGTATCGCTTGGCGGCGGTATCGTCAGTGACAAAATACGTGTAGACACCATCGACAACCCGATGCTCGTCATCGGTCTGGGTGGTACAGGCATCGATGCGCTGCTGCGCTTGAAGTACCAGGTGAACAGACGCTTCAAGCTGCCGGTAGACGCGCTTTCGAAAAAGCGCAAGGAGAAGCCGGACAATATCGAATTTATCGCGTTTGAGACGAACGAGCACGACCGCAACAAAAAGTACAAAGGCATCGGGCTCGATCCGGTGACTGAGTTTGTGCTTTTGTCCAACCCGGAAATCGGCGGCGTGCTGCAAAACCGCAGCATTTTGGAGCCGTACATCACGGACTGGCTCTCGCCGGAGCTGACGATTACGGACGGGATCAGCGGTGCGTCCGGTGTGCGCCAGGCAGGACGACTGCTGTTGTTCACGAAAATCACGCAAGTCGTGCAAACGATCGAGAAAAAAATCAAAATGCTTTGCGAGGGCACGAACAAAAAGCTGACGGTCTTCCTGTTGAGCGGTCTGTCCGGCGGAACGGGCAGCGGCTGTTTCCTCGATATCGCCTACATCGTACGCGGGATTTTGGAGCGGGATTTCGGCAGTGCGGGAGTAGACAAGGTCAACACGCTCGGCTATCTGTTTACGCCGGACGTCAATCTGTCGAACAAAAGCCTTAGCTCGCACACGCGCGACTACATCATGAAAAACGGCTACGCGGCTCTGAAAGAGCTTGATTACTGGATGAATGCGGACGAGCGCCAGGAGCGTTTCCGTCAGCAATACGGCAGTGTCCTGACCGTCCAGTCGCCGATGCCGCCGTTCAACCTGTGCCACTTGATTTCGGCGACCAACCTTGAGGGCAAAGCGCTGGAAAACGCCTACGACTACTGCATGAACGTCACCGCCGAGAACATTACCAACTTCATGGCGAGCGAAGAAAAGCGTTCAGGCGAAGAATTTGCGATTCACGACTACATCAGCAACATCCGTACGAACATCAACCAGATGCCAAAATCGTACGCGGCCAACTACCAATACAACGTCATCGGCGCTTCCTCCGCTGTTTTGCCGATTGAGGAAATGACGACGTATCTCGCATACCGCTTGTTCAAAAAGATGGAGAAAATGTTCCAGGTCGCTCCGACGCAAGAGGATGCGGAGAAATTCGCCCGCAAGCTCGGCATTGATATCGATTCGATTTCCCGCAAATTCGAAGAGCGGGTGCCGGAGCCGTTGCCAGGCTATGAGAACAGCGAACGGCTGAACTACAGCAACGTCATTTCGCAGCAAGTCGTGAGCATCGATCATGAGCTGGAACAAGGCTACCTGGCAAAAGCGCGGGAAGCGTACATCAAATGCAAAAAGCAGACGCCTGGCGAAATGATCGGCGTGTTCGGAGAAATGATTACCCGTGTTTTCCTGCATCCGCAGCAAGGGCCGTTTTACGCGTCCCGCCTGATTCATTCGGACAAAGGCTTTTGCCTGATGAAAATGATCCTCTCTTACGTGGAGAGCCTGAAAGCGACGCTGGAAAGCTACCCGCGGGAGATCGAGGGGGCGCGCGAGAACGCCAACGAAAAGCTCGGCGATGCGAGAAGCGCCTTTATCTCCAAGGAGAAAAAGAAAAACAGCTACATCGAAGCGAAAATCAACGAGTACCAGCTTTTGGCTGATCAGGAGAAGCTGGAGCAAATGATCGAGTTTTACGAAGAGCTGCACCGTTTGCTGAATGCGGAAAACAATCGCATTTACAACGTGTTCACAGAGATTTTGAACGCGCTCAACCTGATTTTTGAGCAAAACGGAGACATTTTGATCAACGGCGGGGAAGAGAGTGACCGCACAGGCAACAAAACGTACTACTGGAACATCGTCAGTGTGCCGGACATTGCCAAAGTAGTCGGGAACATTTTGGAGCAAAAGGATGCGGAGGACCTGATCCGCGACTTCACGAGCGAGCTGCTCCGCCATTCCGACAAGTGGGTCAAAGAGCAGGAGCTGGATATCGTCAGCTCGATCTCGGAGTTCCTCTCGGAGAAATTCGGCGAGCTGATTACGAAGTCGATGGAAGAGTTCCTCGTGATCAAATACGGGCAGGACGAGACGCTTGACCGCATCGTGGAGCGCAAAATCGCCAGCAAGCTGGACGAAGAGGCGATTCCGGTCTTCCACCTGAGCAACAATCTCGGCAACATGCACTTCCCTTCCTGGGGCTTCGTCTCTGTTCCGTTGAAAGCACCGTCGATCTTGAAAGGAATCCGCAACTACCAGGACACAGCCATCAGCGGTTCGCGGTTCACGGTAAAAGAAAGCGAAGTCAAAAACCGGATTTTCTGGCTGAATACGAAAAACGGCGTTCCGCTGTTTGCCTACACGCCGCTGAAAGTGTACGAAGAAAGCTATGAGCGCACGATTCTCGACCGGGAAGGCATTGGCCGCCACCTCGTGCAGACCGAAAAGAACAACTGGGCGTACCTCCCGTCGCCAATCCCGGAAAAATCGTGGGGAGACACTTATCAAAACGACCGGATCAGAGCCTACAACGCAAAAGTGCGGGAACTGTTTGACCGCGGACTGCGCTACGGCAGCATCCGGGAAAAAGGCGACGACAGCAAGACGAGCAACCGCTATGAGTGCGTCGTGACCAAACCGTTCTCCGTCGCCGCTTTTCTGGACAAGCATCAGGGAGGCAACGCCAAGCTGAGTCCCGGCGAGATCAAGCGAGCATTGGCTGAGCTGAAAGGCTTCATGAGAGACGGCCTTCCGGCAGAAACGGTGCGGGATATTTTCGGCAGCATCAACGAAGAGCTGGCGAAGGAAAACTTGATTCGCTCGCCGCAACTGATTCGCCTGTTGGAAGAAGAAGACCGCAAATACGCGGAAATCGAAGCGAAAATCCAGGAGCTGGAGCAAATCGTCAACGCCATCCAGGGCGAGGAAGAGATTTTGACCCGCTATATCGAGGCGCTCTACACAGGCACGATTTGCAAGCGCGGAGCCTTGTACGTCTACGACAAGGACGAAGAAGAGGAAGCGTGGGACCCGTTCGTCAACTTGATGAAGGTGAACAAGCACGTGGAATTTGCCATCTATGAAAAATTCCGCGCGCTCGACCACAAAAGCATGGCGACCCTCCAGCGCAAAGCGACAAAGCGCAGCGACGCGTTTGTGACGGCAGAAAATACCGAGCAGCTGCTGAATAAGCTGGACGAGATTGCAACGGCGTTCCAGGCTGTGAAAAACGATCTGGAGTACGACCGCGACGAGTATGTGAATGGCGAAGAGATGTACCAGTTCTACAAAAAAGTTTGGGCAAAAGTAAACGACATGCGCAAAACGCTGCAATAAGCAAGGAGGAAGCATGAGGGATTTGATTAACGAGTTCGCGACCCAATACGTGGAAGATTTGCAAAGACAGCTGGATAGCGGGTACGGACAGCGGAGCATTCAAAACCCCGTGCTGTTCCTCTTCGTCGGGGACAAGTGCGTGGAGGCGCTGCGAGCTGTCTGTGCGAGCAATGAGCGTGACTGGCAGAACAGCCGCGGCGTTCTCTACGTCCATGCTTATCAGGAGCAGACGTGGGAGCACCCGCAAGTGCTTGGTTGTCGTTTGCCCAAAGCCGATGTCGACAAAAAGACGATGCGTTCCTCCGTTCACGAACGCTTTTTGCAAGACGAAGCAGGGAAGGTAGAGCTGAACAAGCTCATGAAGCTGGCGAGCGTGCGCGTTGCCGAGATGGGCAAGCTGTTTTCGGCCTTTCAGCAAGTAAATATCGCTGTCGTGACCCGGGCCGATGATCCCGCTGCCATTCTTTTGCCCGAGCTGACATTGCTTCTGAAAAGCTACTTGAATGAGCTGTTCAAAAACGTGTCTGCTGATCTGTATGTTTTGTTGCAAGAGCGAAACAACGGGGAGGCATTCGGCTTTTCCTCGGCGCTCTCGGTCAGCTTTTTGGAAGAGCTGAACCATTATCAAAGCAGCGATTTCCGCTATCGGTCGCGTCTGCTTGTGACGGAAGATCTCGTCAAGCTGCCCGTCGAGCACGAGCGGGCGCCGTTGTTCTCGATTGCCTATCTGCTCAGTGACAAGACGGAGCAAGGCTTGTTTATCGAGGGCGGCATGCAGGAAAATTACGAGCTGGTCAGCAAGCTGGTGCTTTTGAACAACAAAAAGGCAGAACATGAGTTCAGCGAAGGCAACGAGGGCTACAGCAAGCTGCAATTCATTCGCAATATGGCAGGAGACGGCTCTGCGACCAGGTTTGCCACAGCAGGCTTGTCCAAAGTGAAGCGGCCGACGCATGCGATCGCGCTGACCGTGCTTGCGGCTGTGTTTGACCGCTATTGGGAGCAGTTGAGAGAGGGCGAGCTTGTGCCGAAAACAAAGGCGCGGGAAAAGCTGGGGCTGTCAGCGCATGAGCTGGAGCGCAAAATGGCGGCGATTTTGCCTGATCCACACGTGCTGGAGGAAATGTCGGGGCTGATGACGTCGGGGATCAGCTATGGGGAGCTGGCAGGCATGACGATGCGCGAAGCGGAGCTGGCGCTGTTCGACGGCAGCAGCCAAGCCTTTTTTGAAGCGAATATCGCTTCCGGCGCGAAGGCCAGGCTGGAGCGGATGCTTGCGCAAGAGCCTTTGGCGGATGTAATTCAGGATCAGGTCGTGGCAGATGAGCGCTTCGGCTTGTATGCCGCCTACCAGCTGACAGCGGAACTGGCCAACGGAGCGAATTTGCAGGACGAGCTGCGAACGGGAATCAGGGAAGCTGCCCGTCAGGTAGAGTTGATCCGTGCCGAGCTGAACGAGATTTATCAGCAGCGGGTCGATCGCCAGGACATTCGGTTAGGCGGTTTTTTCACCCGGGACAAGGAGCGCGTCCGTACGTTTACGCGCCATCTGCTGCAAGTCGTCTATGACAAGAAGCTGGAACTGCTGGAATGGGAGCTTTTGCTTGCCATGCTGGTTGACTACGAGCGACAGGCAGAGGCGATTCACAGGCAGATCGGGGAACAGGTCGAGCAACTGGAAGGGTTGCAAAGGCAACTGCGGGAGATCGCCCAGGCAAGCGTTCGGGAAGCGACCGATTACTTGGGGAAAAACGTGGACGAGTATTACGAGTCCGTCGTCCGCGACACGATGCGCTCGCTGGAAGCAGCAAAAGGCAGCGGATTTTACATGGAGCAGCGCTACATCGGCAGTGGCGCTCTTTTGTTCCAAAACCGGATAGCCGGTCTGGTGGAGCGTTTGTGCCAGTTTTGCCGCAACGAGATTTTGACCCGCTCGCCGTTTGCCCTGTCTTTTGAAGCAGAGCTGCTTGCGCGGGCCAATGTGGGAGCTGCTTACGATAACCGGACAGTCCTGACCCGTGACGATTTGTTTTTGGACTTGTCGCAAGTGCTGGAACAGCGGGCAGCGGTTCATATCGAAGTGTTTCATTTCTTGCAAAAGCACCGTTACGAGGAAAAGTATTTGTTCGCGGATATTCACAACGACTTCGTCCAGTACGTGCTGCGTCAGGATGAAGGCAACAGAACCTACAAGCAAGGCTGCATCCACGAAGAGCAAAAAAGCGGGATAGAAAAAATGAACCTGATGGGTGGATTCGGCGTGGAAGATTTGATGTTTTACCGCAACAACAAGAAGTATCACTCCTCCTATGAGGAGAGCGGCTTTGTATTTGGCCGCGTGGGAGAGGAGGGAACGTCATGAGTCAGAGGAAGCTGAGCCTGCTCATGGTTGTTTGCAGTCTGGTGGGCGGCGTCATCGGTTTTTTTGTAGGAGAAGTCATTCTGGAGCGTCTGGCTGGCGAGATGGCGCACTGGCTGTTAATTGGACTTTATTTTGGTCAATATGCTTTTTTCGTAGGGTTGATGTGCCTGCTCGCAGAAATGATCTCGCCGCGTTTGAACGGATTGGGCTGGAAGCAGCGCTATCTGGGCTTTTCCTGGAAAATGCTCGTGCCGAGCACCTTTGTCATGGTAGGTGTCGTGGCGATGCTGCTCCAATTGCTGTACGGCTCGTCTTTTCAAGTATCGAGCGGAGCGAACAACATCGTCATGCTGCTGGACACCTCTGGCAGCATGCAGCAGTCTGACCCGGACAACCAGCTGTTCAAGGCTGCTGCGGACATGGTGCAAAAAATGGACAACGATATGAAGATTGCTGTCGTCACGTTTAACGATCAGACACAAGTGTTGCAGCCGCTCGTAGCACTGAGCAGCCAGGCAACCAAGGACGATGTCGTGCAAAAGCTGTTGAATTTTCCCCGCACAGATGGGGGAACGAGCATCGATCTGGCGTTGAAGGCGGGCCTTGACCAGCTTCTCGCGGCCCAGCAAGTCGAGAACAGCACGGTTGTGCTGATGTCGGACGGATACACCAGCCTGGATATTCCTGCTGCACTGGCGCCTTTCAAGCAGCATCAGGTGATCGTCCATACGGTCGGAATGAGCCAGATGGACGCGGACGGTACGCGTCTTTTGGAGCAAATTGCCGCTGAAACCGGGGGCCGTTATTTCAACGTCGAGCACGCTGACGAAATGACGGGCATCTTCGGCCAGATTTACGATATGAGCAGACAAGATCGCAATCTCGTTCTCGAACGGACGGGAGCAACCGCACAAAGCACAGTGTACGCGATTTTGCGCGTGGTCAGCTTGCTGATCATCGGCGGTTTGCTCGGCTTGGCTTTGGGACTGATTTTTGACAATCGTCATTTGGCGAAAAGCTTTATTATTGGCGGCGCGGTGTCCGGCCTGCTGGCGGGGCTTGTACTGGAAATGGGGCTGTCCTCGATTTACTTGCTGGATGTGGTGGTGCGCCTGATCGCCTGCGCCGTACTTGCCGTCATTTTGACGCTGTTTACGCTGTTCATACCGGCTGCGGCCAGTGGCGGCTCGTCTTTTCAACGGCGGAGAATGGCGACACAGCAAAGCCCGCGCGCTTTGGGAGCAAGAGGCGAGAGCAAGCGGTTTGATCTGTAAAGGGAGCATGATGAACGATGATCAATCGGGAGGAAACAACGGAAGCCTTGATCAAAAACGTCACGTGCCAGCAGCAGGGGAGTGACTTCGTGCTGAACTGGCATTGGGGGCAAGACGTCCCTTGCGTCTATGTGCACAAGTCTTTGTTCGGCGCGCCGTTTGATGTCAGCTTGATCGAAGCGCACGAATGGAAGCTGTACACGCGCGAGGAGTACAAGGTGCACAAAGGGCTGTGCGAAAAGGCGGATGGCATCGGCAGGTACACGTATCGCATCTTTCCTTGCCGCCTGGAAAACGGCAAGCCGATCCTGCTTGTTCCGCAAGGTGACGCTCATGTGATTCATGTCAGTACGGGGAAGGCAAAAATCTACTACTCATTCAAGCGCAGCGGCAGCTGGTTTCGCAAGCAGCAAGCCTTGCAAATCCGGATTTTTTCGGAGATACCGATTGCCAAAGACGTTTTGTGCTATGTGAAAAAGGAAGGCTCTCCACCTGCTCACAAGGATGACGGAATGCAGTACCCGTTTATTCGGGATTTGGCTCCAGGGGTTAATCTGCTGCCAGAAATCGAGGTCAGGAAAACGGACGTCATCCGCCTCTTTTTTACGGACGGGAAAAAATACGGGGAAATGTACGAACTGATTCCTGAATAGGAGGATGAAGCCATGCTGTCGTTTTTGAAAAACATGTTTGAGAAAAAGCCGCAAGTGAACGAGCGGTTGCCTTTTTACGATATCGTCTGCCCGTACTGCTTTGCCAAATACGGCCCTGAAGAGGTGGTGTTCCGGGCAACCCACTACCGTCAGGACGACGAGGACTACGCCCTGCAAGAGGACGAGATTCTCAATGCGTACCGGGACAAATTCGGTCTGGATGCCATCGACGAGCTGGAAGCGGTCATCGATCCGGAGTCGATTCCGCCGGAAAATCATCTGTATGTCGATCAGGTGCTTGTCGGTGTAACCGATCGGTACGGGATGGTTTCCAAGCGCAGACTGTGCCCCAAGTGCCACAATGAGCTGCCGATTACAGCGGGTAAAGCACCGAGCAACATCATCTCGATTGTCGGAGCTTCCCAGGTGGGCAAATCGGTTTATATGACGTCTCTGATCCATACGTTGCAAAACTCGACAGCGAACCGCTTCCAGGCTGCCTGCATGCCGCTCAATGCCCAAATCAGCCGGAAGTTCCGCGAAAACTATGAAGCGCCGCTGTTCGAGCGCGGCCAGCTTCTCGATTCCACGCAAAAAGAGAAGCGGCAGGAGCCGTTCATTTTTCAGTTCATTTTCAAGGACAGCCAGAAGGCGCCGTTGATTCTCGTCTTTTTCGACGTTGCCGGTGAAGGAATGGTCGATCGCGAGTATTTGGAGCTGTATGCCGCCCACGTGAAAAATTCGTCCGGCATCCTGTTTCTCGTCGATCCGTTGCAAATCAGGACGATTCGTGACCGCGTCATGCTCAGAGCCGGGGATGAACCGGGCGAGTTCACCGCGCGATACGACGAGCCGCGCGAGGTTGTCATCACCTTGTTTGAGAACTTCATTGGCTACCAGGAGCAAAGCAAGACGGATATTCCGACAGCTGTGGTGCTGACGAAAAGCGATATGCTGCATCTGATCAAGGAAGAGGACGGCGAGTATATCAAGTCCAACAGCAACGTGTTCCGCAATTTCGTGCATGAGGAATATTTGAACACGGCTGAGTTTGAGAACATCAACGGGGAAATCAGCCGTTTTATCGAGAAAGTGGATCGGCCGTTCAAAGACGCGCTGGAGGTCTACTTTACCAATACGGCCTACTTCGCTGTATCAGCGCTGGGCAGCAATCCGGTCAATCAAAAGGTGAGCGGTGTCGTGACACCAATCCGTGTGGACGAGCCGTTTATCTGGTTGATGCATCAGCTTGATTACATCGAGGGGAGGGAGCGGTAGTGAACCGTCAGCCCATTTTGCAGCAATACTACACACGCGGGCGACAGGGTGTTTTCCGTTCAAACGAAGGCTACGATACCGTGGCCAGGACGCCGGGGCTGGACAACCAATTTATCAAGAAGACACTGCACCCTTTTTGCGTATACGATGCGCCCAGACAGCTTCAGGAGCGGGGGGAGGGCGAGCTGTCTTCCTACCCGGAAGCACTCGTTTGCTTTCACGCAGAGTCGGGAGAGATGGTTCTGGGCAGAAGCGTGTTTGTCGGAGCTGATTTTACCGGCCAGCGAAATACGTTTTTCAGCCACAACTACGTCATTCCTGCCGCGCGACGGGACGAGTTTATTGCGAAGCCGGAGAAAGTTTTCGGGGTGCGCTCGTTCGCGAGCAGCCACGATGACGCGCACGGCAAAGACTTGCCTGCTGTAGACGATCTTCCAGGGCAGCCAGACTTGACGGTTGACCGGAAGCGGCTGCTTGGGCAGCTCGGGATTGACGAGCGGCTTTTCAAACAGTTGCTCTATGCCGTCATGACCTCGCTCACAGCGAAGAAAAAGGTGTTCATCAGTCTCGATGTCGACATCAGCGAAGCCGCAACCAGGGCAAGCCAACTGCTGGAAGTATTGTACAACTGCTTGCCTTACGAGCTGCGCAGACATTTTGGCTTTCTCACATACAGCAGCGAGCCGCAAAGCAAGAAGCATATTCACGTCATGTTCGTGGAAAAAGGCAGCATTCGCCCGGGCGGCGGACATAGCGACAAGGACTTTTTGTTTGATTTGGCGCTTGGACGGGTGCAAAACGTCGACTTGCAGGATGGCGGACACGAATATCTCGATTTTGCCTGGGAAAATGTGAATGAGCCGCAGGCGCTTGCCCAATTCCATGCGTTTTGCGAGGAAGTGCTTGCGGGGGCTGATCAGTCGCTGGCTTTGCAGTTGCGCACGTATTACGAGCTGTGTGCGCTCTACTTGATCGAAAAAGGACGGACGGCTGTCTATGAAAAAAATCGGGCAGGGGTATGGCAGGCGCTGGTGAGTTATTTGCGCCACCCTGGTCTTATGAAAAACAAGCGGCTGCATGATTTGCAACTGTTGCTGTTTCGCATCGAGGTAGAAGCGCTTGCCGAGAAGAAGCTGCCCGACGGCGAGACGATCCGGCAGATGATCGAATCAAGTGATGCGAGCAAGCAGGATCGTCTGCGCGTGGACATGGTTCGCTACTTGCTGAATGTGCTGATGCGAGCGCAAGCAGCGGGACAGCGCGGGCTTTTGTCGGACGTGTTCAAGCATCTGGCTGCCAGCCCTGAGCTGTTTGGCATGACGATGAAGACGATTTTCCAATCCGAGCCATTGATCAAGTCGCTGTTCGAACGGTATTTCAGCGAGCGGCTTGCGGCTGTGACGACGATGGACAGCATGCTGGGAGAAATCCGCTTTTGGGCGCAGATGGCCCCGGAAGCGATGCGCCATGCCTTTTTCGCGGCAGAGACGACCGAGAAGTTGCTTCGCTTGTTCGCGCGTGAAAAAAACAAGCTGGATACCGCAATAGCCATTCACCAGTTTTTCGATAACCTGGACGGCGCGCGAAACCTTGCTGATTCGTTGCTGGACGAGCTGGACAAGTCGCTTTTGAAGCTGATTGACCTGGAGAAGCTGTCGAGAGACGACTTTCAGAAGATGATCGCGCTCCTGGAGGAAAAGCCGCAAAGCTTCTTCGGCACGCTGGACGTAGCGAGCAGGCAAAAGCAGGAGATGCTCATGAATGTAGCCCAACTGCGGGAAACGAAGGGGGTTCTGCACCCGACCGAGTTTTTCCGCAAGTGGGAGCGAGAAGAGGTGAGAATCCAGCAGCGAATCATTCAAAACATGCTGGCTTCGCCACTCGATACGGAAGACTTCGCGCACGTGCCGCTCGTCTTTTACCATGAAGACCGCTTTGGCCAGGACGGCTTTCAGTTCACCGAGATGCTCGACTTTGTCCAAAAACACGGCGGGGAAGAAACGCTGTTCTCGTTTGTGCAATGGACGTTGGCACAGCGCCTGTTTTTCGAAGGCAAGCAGCTGTTGCCAGCCTATCGTCTTGCTCTCAGGCAGCTTTTTCTGGAAAACAAGGCTGAAAGACTGCGCAACAAAGAATGGCGCAAGCGCTGGTCCGCGTTACGTCATGCCGATTTTCGCAAACTGCTTGAAGAGGTGCGCAGCGAGACAGCCAATCCGTTAGCCAAGCTGTTTCGGCACAAAAAGCTGATGCTTTCCGCTGTCGTCGTCCTGATGGGGGCAGGCGCCGTGGCAGGGTACATGCTCTCGCAGCAGAAGCCGCTGACGGAGCCGGAGCTTCCGCAGGAAAAGCCGGTGACTGAGCAGCCCGTCCCGGATGTGGTCCAGGCCGAATACGTTCCTGCCTACCGACTCATGCTGGAGGAGCCGCATATTCAGCCCGTTCGACAAAAAACAGCAGAAAACGGAACGCAAGACCTAGAGAGTACGGATAAGCCGACGGCGCCATAGAGACATGCTGCCTGGCTGAACGTGCTTTCATTGGGAAACAGGACTGATTTCCCGGTTTGTTTAGCGAGAGCAAACTGGTAAATCAGTCCTAGAAAAAATTTGAAGCATTGGAAATAGGTACAGTGTTTTGCTATCATGGAGGTATCAAGGCAAATTCAATCACTGAACCGGTAGTGCTCGATGAGCTAGGAATGTGTGAAAAGAATCAACATTTGCAGACACCCTACTGGAATGAACAGTCAGGGTGTTTTTTGCAGCGGTTGCTCGGGCAGGGCGTCTTCGACAGTGCCAATGTAGTATTTTTCCAGCGACTTGTCGGCACCTGTCCAATGCGCCAGCTTTGCCAGTAAACCGAACAGCGCTTTTTGCAGGAAAAGAGGCAGGTAGGGAACATAAAATTCCCCCATTTTGAACAGAGTGCCCAAGAGCAGGATGTTTTTAGGCAGGTACTGCTTCAAAAATGGCATGTAGAAGCTGCGACCGTCCGTATCCAGGCCGTATCCGCAACGGACAAACGACTCGAAAGTGCCGGCAGGACGGATTTCCGCGGTGAAGCTGATGAACTCTTTTGAAGGATTGTAAAAGCCGTGAATATGGTCGCGAGGGATGTCCAAAGTCTCTCCCGGCTTCAAAATGATTTTTTTTCCGTCAATTGTTACCTCTAAATTTCCGCTTATCCCTTCAAAGGTTTCCGTAAGTTCGGTATGATAATGTAGAAAAATTCCATTGTCAGGCGGCAGGTCTGTTCGGAAAAGCAAATATTCCCCCTTGGTTTCTTCTGTTGTTTTCAGAAAAGTGACTGTCTCATTGGTGTAAGGGTTACTTACGCTACGACTCAACTTTGCCATAGAGATACCTCCATAAGTATTAGTAGAAAAATAGCAGTTTATGACAGAATATATATTCAATATAGATTATTTGACCTGAAGCAACAACATAAATGATAGGATGTTCTACCTAGATGGAGTGGATAGTATGAGCGGCATGATCGTGATTCCAGGATACAGAGTGACAGAGTTTCTCTCGACGCATTCAAATATGGGATTTTATCGTGGGTTCAGAAACAGCGATAACCTGCCCGTCATCATTAAAAAGCCACGTGAGGGTCCCACGCACAAGGAGTCGCTTTGGAGACTGAAACACGAGTACCGCATCTTGCAATCTCTCGAATCATACGCGGTGGAGAATGCTGTCGAATTGATTGATCACAATCGGGAGACTGCGCTGATCACGGAAGACTTCGGGGGAGTGCCGCTCTCCTTGCTGAGCAAAATGAAAGAGCTGTCGCTAAAAGACATCCTGACCATTTCGATCCGCATCGCTACATGCATCGAGGAAATTCATCAGCAGCGAATAATCCACAAAGACATCAATCCCGCTCATATACTGATTCACCCGGATACGTACGAGGTCAAGCTGATCAACTTTGGCTTGGCGACGAGGCGATATCAGGAATATCAAGGCGTGATGAACCCGAAAGAATGGCGGGGAAATCTGCGCTACGTATCGCCTGAGCAGACCGGCAGGATGAATCGGACGGTGGACTACCGGACAGATATTTACTCGTTTGGCGTGACGATTTACGAGCTTTTGACCGGGAAGCCGCCTTTTCTTACGTCGGACATGCTTGAGCTGGTTCATGCCCACATGGCCCGAAAGCCGATGGCGCCTTCGCAAGTAAAGCCGTCCATTCCGCAAATTTTGTCGGATATCGTGATGAAGTGTTTGTCCAAAAATACGGAAGACCGTTATTTCAGTATGGCTGGACTGGTGGCAGACTTGCAGCAATGTCTCGACCAGCTTGCCAAAAATGAAACGATCGGTCACTTTCCACTGGCGCAGCATGACCGCGCTGACCGTTTGCACATACCGGAAAAGCTCTACGGCCGGGAACAGGAAATCCAGATGCTGATCGACACGTTTGAGGAAGTGTCGAACGGAGCATCGCGCATGGTCATGTTGAGCGGCAGCGCGGGCGTGGGGAAATCTGCTCTCGTGTTTGAGGCGCAAAAAGTTTTCCTCAAAGGCAGAGGACGGTTTATTTCCGGCAAGTTTGACCAGTATCGTCAAGGCGTGCCTTATTCCGCGATCATTCAAATCTTTCAGGACTTGATCAAGCAGCTTTTGGCAGGCAATGAGAGAGAGCTTGCGACGTGGCGGGCGACGATTCTCGAAGCGATGCAAGGGCTTGGTCAGGTCATCGTGGATGTCATTCCTCAACTGGTGGCTGTGATCGGCAAGCAGCCGCCTGTGCCGGAGCTGCCTGCGGCGGAGGCCAAAAACCGTTTTCAACTGGTCATGCAAAGATTTATTCGCATCTGGGCCAGACCGGAGCACCCGTTAGTGCTGTTTCTCGACGACCTGCAATGGGCCGATTCTTCTTCGCTGTTTTTGATCCGCGAGCTTGTTGCCGACTTGCCGCTCAGCTATTTTCTGCTCGTTTGCTCCTATCGCGAGCAGGATGGAGGAGCGATCAATCCTCTGGTCGCGATTTTGACAGAAGCTGGGGTCAAGAGCAGGATGTTGCGGCAAATTACACTGTTGCCGCTGCGGCTCACGCAAATTAATGCCATGCTGGCCGATGCACTGCATACAGAACTTGAAGTTACGAAGCCGCTTGCGATGATTTTGATGCGAAAAACGGCAGGCAACCCGTTTTACTCCAGACAATTTATCAAGTCTTTGTACGATCAAAATCTGTTGCAGTATTCCCCGGAGGAGCGGAGCTGGAAGTGGGAGCTGGCAGAGATCGAGAAGCTCAACACAACGGAGAACGTAGCAGATTTTCTCGTGGAAAAAGTAAGGCGTTTGCCTGCGGTGACACAGAAGCTGTTGGCTTATGCGGCGTGCCTGGGCAACTCCTTTTACTTGAGCATGCTGGCAAAAGCACAGGGCTTGAACGAGCCAGAAGCGATTCGGGACATTTTGCCCGCCATGGAAGAAGGGCTGATCTATCCGCTGGAAGGCGCGGAGTATTTGAGCTATGCGGCGATAGAGGAAGAGGAGAACCTGTCGCAAGTGACGATCCAGTTCAGCTTTGTGCACGACCGCATCCAGCAGGCTGCCTACTCCTCGCTTTCGGAAGAGGAGCAGAAACAGGCACACGTCAAGCTCGGGAGAATGATATGGGACATGTCCGGTTCCTACGAGTCGGTGCTGCTGTTTGAAATATGCGAGCACATGTACCGGGGCGCGGACATGATCGAGGATGCGGCGGAAAGGATCCAGGTCGCTCATTGCCACCTGCTTGCCGGTCAAAAAGCGATGGCTTCTACTGCCTTTGACGCCGCCCTCCAGTATTTTCAGCGCGGGACGATGTTCCTCGGGGAGTCTGCCTGGGACCAGCATCACAACCTGTCGATGGAGCTGTACACGCTCTACGCCGAGACAGCGTACTTGTGCAACCATATGGAAGATGCGAATCGGCTGTTTTCCCTTGCGCTATCGCACGCCAAGACCAACCGCGAGCGAGTGCGCGTCCTGGAGCTGCAAATTAACATGTACACCCGTCTGGCCGACTTTTCGCGTGTGGTGGATATCGCCAGTGAAGCGCTCGGACTGCTCAAGGTTCCCATTCCTTTCAAGCCCGGGAAGTTAGATATTATCAAGGAAATGTGGCAGATCAAGCGCAAGCTCAAAGGCCACAAAATCGATGAGCTGCTGTACTTGCCAGATGTGCCGGAAGAGAATTACCAGATGGCGATGAGCATCATCAGCAATGCAGGACCATCCTCGTATTTCGTCAATCCGAACTGGTTTGCCCTGACGATTTTACGGGTGCTCCATTTGTCGCTCGTGCACGGGAATGCGGTTGCATCTGCCAACGGATACACGGGCTACGGGATTGTGCTCGGTACGCAATTTGGCAATTACCGTGAGGCGTATGAGTTCGGACAGCTGGCTTGCCGGGTAGCCGATGGCTTTGCCGACCCGATTGCCATGACCAAGGCGTACGGCGCGTTTGCCCTGTTGATCAACCATTGGTGCGATCACGCCCGAACGAACATCCCGCTGCTGAAAAAAGCCATTCAGCTCGGAATGGACGGCGGAGGAAACATCTATGCGGCGTATAACGCGCACGGTTTGCTGGAAGCCATGCTCTATTGCGGGCTGCCTTTGGAGGAATTGGAGCAGCAGATTGAAGAGTATGCCGATCTGATTTGTCAGATGAAAGTAGTCGATCATGACGATCGTCTTCTGTTGTTGCGCCAGGCGTTGAATACGTTTACGCACTGGACGGGAGCAGAGCAGACGGTATTTTGCCGGGACAGCTTCGATGAGACTCAATACGTAGACAGCTTGCAGGCGGAAGGCACCAGCTACAAGCGGTACATGTACCACTTTTACAAATCAATGGTCCACCTCATGTACGGCAACTACGAGGAGGCATCGAAGCTGCTGAGCGAAGCGGAGCAATGGATGGAGTCCGTCAGCGGCCAGGTGCTGGTCAGCCAGCATGTATTCATGCATGCCCTGGCATTGACGAAGCTGTACAAGCGCGTCAACCGCCGGGAGCAAATCCGCTATGCGAAAAAGATCAAGACTCATTTGAAAAAAATGAAGAGCTGGGCTGCCCATTGCCCGGAAAACTTCCAGCACAAATACTTGCTGATGAGCGCCGAATGGAAGCGAGTGAACGGCGAGCGCCAGGTGGCGGGCGAGCTTTACGACGAAGCGCTGCAACTCGCGAAAAAGGACGGCTTTTTGCAAAATGAGGCACTTGCCGGAGAGCTTGCCGCCCATCATTATTTGGATCTGGGGATGGAAACGATCGCCAGGGTGTACATGACCGAAGCTTACGAGGCGTACATGCAGTGGGGCGCTCTGGCGAAGTCGAGGGAGATTGAGGAGCGCTACCCGCACCTGTTGCAGCGCGGCAGAGGGCTGGAAGCATCGGCAGAGCTTGCTGCGACAGAGCAGTCGGCCGATCTCGTCGACCTGATGAGCGTAATCAAGGCATCGCAGACGATGGCGAGCGAGATCAGGCTGGAACTGCTTTTGGCTACGATGCTGCGGACGGTTATGAGCAACGCCGGAGCGGAGAAAGGGATTCTCATCCTGAAAAACGAGAGCGAATGGGTGATCGAAGCGGCGGGGTCAGTCGATCTCGATGTGGAAATCATGCAATCGGTGCCGTATGAACATAGCGGGATGTTGTCTGTCGCCGTAGTGAACTACACGATCCGCACCGAAGAAATGCTCGTTTTGCACAATGCTTCTGTAGAGGGCGTCTTTTTCCGGGACACGTACATCACGAAAAACAAGCCCAAGTCGATCTTGTGTTCGCCGCTGTGGCAGCAGGGCAAGATGATCGGCGTCATCTATCTGGAAAACAACGAGACGACGCACGTTTTCAACGAAAAGCGCTCAGAGCCGCTGCGGCTGATCTTCTCGCAAATGGCGATCTTTATTGAAAATGCCCGCCTGTATCACCAGCTGGAACAATGGAACCAGTCGTTGGAGATGATCGTCGCTGAACGGACGACCGAGATTCAATCGCTGTTGCAGGCGAACAAAAACTTGCTGAACAATGCAGGCCAGGGCTTCCTGTCGTTTTCCAAAAACATGCTTGTCCATTCCGAGTACAGCCGGGAATGTTTGCGGATGTTCGGGAGAGAGCTGGCAGGGGAATCGGTAGCCAGTCTGCTGTATCCGAATCGACCGGAGGAGCAGGCGTTTGTCGAATCTCTTTTGGAAAAGTATTTCGATACAAAAGATCAGGGGCAAAAAGAGCTTTATTTAAGCCTCTTCCCTACGGAAATTTGCATCAACCAACTGCCGCTCAAGCTGGAGTGCAAACCGATTCACGAAGATCGGCGTGACTCGCCAGAAGGTTTGATGCTGATTTTGACTGACTTGAGCGAGCAAAGAGCGCTGGAAAGCAAGATGGAGCAGGAATGGCAAAAGCTGAACATGATTTTGACTGTGGCGACAAGCTTGCCGCTTTTCCAAAAAGCGTATCGCGCCTTCACGACTTTTTTTGCGGAAGGGTGGAAAATGCACTTCGCAGAAGGAATGGAGGAGTCGGAAAGCCTGATCAAGCTTGTGGAACAAATTCATCAGTTCAAAGGCGATTTCAGCCAGTTCCATCTGATTGAGACTCCGCAAAAGCTGCATGATTTGGAGACGTGGCTGTTAGAGCAAGGAAAGCATCAAGGGCTGCGAATGGACGACGCTTTCCACAATCAGTTGCCTGTTGAGCAAGTCAAGGCAGCCATGCAGCAAGACGTGGAAATCATTCGCAACAAGCTGGGCGATCACTTTTTGGATAGTGTCGAGGAAGGCATGACGATCGAAAGAGACAGATGGGAGCAGTTCATCAGCAAAGTCACAGACTTGTTGCCGGATGACTTGTCTGCCCGGGTGGATCAGCTTGTTCGTGAGCTGCGTCAGCAACCAGTCAAAGACATGTTCGAGCGCTATCACGATTATGTCGTCGAACTGGGCCAGCGTCTGAACAAAGCAGTTGCTCCGCTTCGACTGGAGGCGGAGGAGATCATGGTGGATCACGATCGCTTCGAGGCGTTTGCGAGCAGCCTGGTTCATGTTTTTACAAACGCGATCGATCACGGTTTGGAAACAGAAAGTGAGCGGCTTGCGGTCGGCAAGGCGAGTAAAGGCACGATCAGCTGCCGGATTTGGCAGGAGGATGCTTCGCTGTTGATCACCATAGCTGATGACGGCAAAGGCGTAGACCTTGAAAAGCTCAAACAGCATGGGCTGGAACAAGGCTTTGGAGCAGGATGGACAGAGGAAGAATGGCTACGCTCCTTGTTTGAAGAACAGATCAGTGTAAAAGAAGAAGCAGACATCTATTCGGGCAGAGGCTTGGGATTGCCGATTGTCAAACGAGAGGTAGAGCGATTGGGCGGAGAAGTGCAGGTCATTTCCGAACGGGGAAAAGGAACGTGCTTTTGCTTCCGGATTCCGCTCGACGCCGAGACTTTGCGAGGATAGAAAACATAAAAAAACTGAGGCGCCCGAGCAGCCCCTCAGTTTTTTTGTGTATCGGCCGCATGTTTAGAGGGTGTTCTGGATAGAATCCAAAAGGCGCTCTTCATCAATCGGCTTCGTAATATAGTGACGTGCTCCTGCGTTGATGGCTTCAAAAACCAAATGCTTTAAACCGTAGGTGCTGATCATGATGATGTTGGCATCGGGAAATGTGCTGATAATTTTTTTGACAGTCTCGATACCATTCATGCCTGGCATGTTGATATCCATCATGACTACGTCAGGTTGATGCGTTTTGTACTGCTGATAGGCGTCTAGTCCATTCGCCGCTTCTGCGATAACTTGATGTCCAGCCCGTTGTAGGATGAGTCTGATGTATTCCCGGACAACTATCGAGTCATCGGCAATTAGTATACGAGCCATAAAACCTCCTGTGTCGAAGCGGTATGATGTGTGTTTTCCTGTTTTACTTTGCCCCTACCTTTAACCATAACATTGGTAGGAAAATAGTCGCAATCCTATTATTAGAAAATTTCAGCGATCTTTGTGCAAAATTGTACAATTCACGAAAAAAAGCCCCCCTTTGTTAAAAGGGAGGTCAGTTGCCTTTTCATTCAGCAAAAGCATTGGGGAGAAGCAGGATCATCACGATAGGCGGCAAGCGCATTGACACCGTGGCTGAGAATGGCGCCGGCACGGGTTGTGGCGGCTACGAGCAACGCCTCCATGATTTCTTCCATGGTTCCGCCCAGTGCTTTGTACTTTGTTACGTGGACGTCGATGCAATACGGGCAGCCCGTAACATGAGCGACCGCAATCGCGATCAGCTCCTTTGTTTTCCGCTCGAGATGCTGAGAGTCCTGATAAACCAGCTTCTCGAACGCCAGATAGGAGGCGGCTGCTTCCGGGGCAAGCTTCATCAAGTCGGGAATGCGGGACAAGTTTGCTTTTTCGTAATACGACGGCGTGTTGGACACCTTCATCATCCTCTCGTAACGGGTAACTTCACGTTCATGTCCATTGTAGAGGAGAGAGGGCGTTGGCTTCTGTGACTTGCGCACATAACGGCTACAAATGTTTCAGGTGGTTTGCCAGGCTGGTCCGATCGATGTTGGTGATTCGCCCGCGGCCCAACTTGATCCAGCCTGCCGATTCGAACTCTTTGAGGGAACGGCTGACTACTTCTCTGGCTGTTCCCAGCTCAATGGCGATCGCCTCATGGGTAATGAGCAACTGATTGTCAGACTCAGTAGTGCAGCTGAGCAAAAATTCGGCCAGACGGTAATCAATCGGTTTGAAAGCGATATTTTCCATCAAGGTTGTCACGGAAGCCATTCGCTTGATCATCGTGCTGTAAATAAACTGGCGCACGTCCTTGTACTCGTCCAGCCACTGCTTGAACACTTTGACGGGCAGCAGCAACAGCTCGGTTTCTTCCTCCAGCTCGGCAGATGCCGCATATTCAAGCTCTCCGAGAATGCTTGCCATCATCAGGACGCATACGCCGCCACGGGTGACGCGATACAGCGTAATTTCACGTCCGGATTCACTGATCTTGTGGATGCGCACTTTGCCTTCCAGGACGAAGGCAGCATGGGCAAACAGATGGCCCTCGTCCATCACGAGCCGGGGAGAAAAGCGCTCCACGTAGATCTCGTTGTTCGACCAGGCGGGCAAAGGCACATGAGCGAAGCAAGGAAATGCCTGTATCACTTGTGGCAGGCGGGCTTTTTCCATCGTATGACCCCCTTTTCATAAAGATCTTGTAAAAAGTGTCGAGTTTTCTCCGCGCATTGTGGGTTACGGTGTAAAATGTCGCTATGCATAGAGAGAGGACCAGATGGGATAGGTGAAAGTATGGATATGACAGTAGCCGAGCGGCAAACAGGTCAACAAGATGGCAATGCGTACAATCTGTTCAAGCTGACTTGGCCGATCTTCTTAGAGCTGTTTCTGTTCATGCTGATCGGCATCACGGATACGTTCATGCTGAGCGGCGTTTCTGACGCGGCTGTATCGGCGGTTGGGGCAGCCAACCAATTTATTTTTATCGCCATTTTGATTTTGGAAGTAGCAGGACATGGCGCCTCGATTGTGGTCGCGCAGTATATCGGCTCCAAAAAAATGGTCGATGCAGCGAGAGTCGGAGCGGTTGCGGTCACGTTGAATCTGCTGATCGGCATCGCAATCAGCGTAAGCTTCGTTTTGTTTGGGAATGCACTGCTCGAACGCGTCAATCTGCAAGGGCAAATTTTGCAGATGGCCCAGTCGTATATGATCATCGTCGGGGGAAGCCTGTTTATTCAGGCGATTATCAATACATTGGCAAGTGTCATTCGTACGTATAGCTTTACAAAAGAGAGCATGTATATCTCGCTCGGCATCAATGTGCTGCACGTCATCGGGAACTACTTGCTGATCTTCGGGCACTTTGGTTTTCCGACATTGGGGGTAGAGGGTGCTGCCATCTCTACGGTATTGAGCAGGGCACTTGGGCTGCTCGTCTATTTTTGGGCGTTTTACCGTCTGATTGAGGTCAAAGTAGCATTCAAAGACTATGTTACCATCAAATGGACGTACGTCAGCAAAATTTGCAAGGTAGGCATTCCATCTGCGGTTGAGCAAATCATGTACCATGGCTGTCAGGCCGTCTTTTTGTACTATGTGACGTATTTGGGCGCGTCGTCGCTCGCTTCCCGGCAATACGTGCTCAATCTTTCCATGTTTATTTATTTGTTCAGCTTGGCAATCGGCATGGGCACGGCGATTATAACAGGCAGGCTTGTAGGTGCGGGCAGACGCGAAGAAGCGTATAGCCGCGTGTGGAAAAGCTTGCGCTGGGGCTTGCTTTACACCGTTGTAGTCAACACGGTTATCATCATTTTCCGCGAGCCGATCATGGGCTTGTTCACGACTGATCCGGAAATTTTGCGGATCAGCTCGCAAATTATTTTGCTCAGTATTTTGCTGGAAACCGGGCGGGTCTTTAACATTGTGTTGATCAACTCTTTGCGTGCGGCAGGAGACACGCAGTTTCCGGTGTATATGGGCCTGATTTCGATGGTCGGAATCAGTCTGCCGCTAGGTTATGTGCTAGTGTTTCACACCGAATTGGGCTTGGCGGGGGTATGGCTGGCCGTTGCGATCGATGAATGGATACGCGGAGTCATGATGTTTTTCCGCTGGAGGAGCAGGGTATGGGAGCAAAAAGCTCTAGTCGAACCGCTGGAAGATAACGGCAGCAGGGTAAACGACAGCGCATCCGTCTAGGGACCGATGGAAAACAACTCCAGCGACTGATGCTATCTTGAGGCCGCTCTAGTACAATGATTTCAAGAACAAGCAAGCTTGGATGCATAGAGGGAGATAGAGATGAAGCGTTGGATAGGAGTTGGATTTTTGGTTTTGGCTCTCGGGCTTGCGGGATGCAGCAGCAGTCTGGAGACGGTGGAGGAAAAGCGTCATCTGGATTTGCCAATCGAGTCGATAGAGGCGTTGGAGATCGTCAATCAATCCGGTAATTTGGTTGTAAAAGGAGACGACAAGGCAACCTCGATCCAGGTAGATGCCATCATCGCCAGATCAGCCAATATCAAGCCGGAAGACATCATCGTGACGCTGACCAAGGACGGGAATGTCGCTCATTTGTCCTCCGATGTAGTTGGTCATTTCGGCGTAATGCGTCTGGAGCTGAACGTCGAGGTGACGGTTCCTTCCGCATTGAAGGTAGCGATCACGGACGACTCAGGGGATATTGATGTCTCCAAACTGGCGGGAGCGCTCACGATCAAGGATGATTCGGGTGATATCATCTTGAAAGATGTCACGGGCGAAGTGCAGATCAATGACCAGTCCGGCGATATCAAAATCAACAACGCGACTGCCCTCAAGCTGATCGAGGATGACTCCGGCGATATTTTGCTGGAAGATACCGGGGGCGACGTGGAGATCAAAGATCAGTCGGGTGACATGAAAATTGTGCGTCACAAAGGAAACGTGACGATATCCGATGACAGCGGCGACATCGACATTTACACAGTCAACGGAGACGTGAACATTGTCGAAGACGGCTCTGGCAAGCGCTCGGTGAAAAACGTAAGCGGATCGTATACGTCCAATTAAAAAAAGTGCTGTTGCTACCAGTGGCAACGGCGCTTTTTTGCGTTAGTGATGGACGGTGGAATATTCTCACTTTTTTCAATCCAGAGAAATTTAGTCGACTAATGAAAAAATGCTTTAAACCCGGATAAAGAAGTGCTAATATAACAAAGGAGATGCCAAGTGAGAATGAATCTCTTTATTATTGAGAATGAATCTCCTTCTTACTAAGCATGCTAAAAGCAACGCAGCACTCACGTGAACAAAGAGAAGAGTAGGGAAGCGATGAAAAAAAGATATTTGGTTGTAGCCCTGATTCTGCTTTCGATAGTATCCCTGTTTATTGGCGTAAAGGACATTTCGCCCCTGGAGTTGTTCAATCTCAGCGATGACAAAGTGCAAGTGATGTGGATTAGCCGGATTCCCCGATTGATCAGTATCATTATCGCGGGTATCAGCATGAGCGTGGTTGGTCTGATCATGCAGCAACTGACCCGGAACAAATTCGTGTCGCCGACAACGGCGGGCACCGAAGACTCTGTCCGGTTCGGGATTCTCGTTTCCTTGCTGGTGTTCGTAGATGCTTCGATTTGGGTGAAGCTGCTCGTCGCGTTTGTTTTTGCCTTGCTGGGGACGTTTATCTTCATGAAGATTCTCGACAGGGTAAAATACAAGGATTCGATTTTTATTCCACTGGTCGGGTTGATGTTCGGGAATATCGTCGGTTCGATTACGATGTTTTTCGCTTACAAGCACGATCTCATCCAAAACATGTCGTCCTGGCTGCACGGCGACTTTTCCTCGATCATGAAGGGAAACTACGAATTGCTATACATAAGCATTCCGCTGGTCATTATCGCGTACTTGTTTGCCAACAAGTTTACGATTGCAGGAATGGGCGAAGAGTTCGCGATCAATCTCGGACTGAATTACAAGCAAGTGGTCAATATCGGTTTGGCGATTGTCGCCATGGTTTCATCTGTCGTCATCCTCACGGTAGGGACGATCCCGTTTTTGGGGCTTATTATTCCTAATATTGTGACGCTTTACCTCGGCGACAATCTGAAGAAAAGCCTGTCTCATACCGCTTTGCTGGGAGCAGTGTTTGTCTTGTGCTGTGACATTCTTGGACGCCTGATCATCTTCCCGTATGAAATCTCAATCGGCTTGATGGTCGGAGTAGTGGGCAGCGGTATATTCGTGTACTTACTCATGAGAAGAAAGGCATATGAACGATGAAAGCTAAGATTGGTGTCATGGCGATAGTCGCCGTTGCTCTGATAGCCGTATTCATGCTGATTGATGCGGGCGGCAACTGGGATTACGTGCTTCCCCGAAGGGCCAAGAAAATTATTGCGATCCTGCTAACCGGGTGCATCATTGCGTTCTCGACGATGGTCTTCCAGACGATTACCAACAACCGCATTTTGACGCCCAGCATCATCGGTCTTGATTCCTTGTACATGTTCATTCAGACTCTCGTCATTTTCGTGTTTGGTTCCACGCACATGACGATCATGAATAAAAACGTGAACTTCCTGATCTCGACTGGCTTGATGGTTCTGTTCGCAGGCGTGCTGTACAAATTCCTGTTCAGGCGGGAAGGACAAAACATCTACTTCCTGTTGTTGATTGGCTTGATTTTCGGCACTTTGTTCGGCAGTTTGTCGACGTTCATGCAGGTGCTGATCGATCCGAACGAGTTTCAGGTGGTACAAGACAAAATGTTCGCGAGCTTCAACAACGTGAACACAGATCTGTTGATTCTCAGCTTTGTCCTGGTAATCGCAGTCGGCCTTTACTTTTGGCGCTACGTCAAGTATTTGGATGTGCTGGCACTGGGCCGGGATCAGGCAATCAATCTGGGGATTCCTTACGATTTTGTCGTCAAACGGTTTTTGGTCGTCATCGCGATTCTCGTGTCGATTGCGACAGCGTTGGTTGGACCTATCACCTTCCTGGGGCTGTTGGTAGCGAATTTGGCTCATCAATATATGAAAACGTACCAGCACAAGTTTTTGCTGGCTGGCTCAGCATTGATCAGCGTAGTGGCTCTGGTAGGCGGTTTGTTGATTGTCGAACGCGTCTTTACGTTCTCGACAACGCTCAGTGTCATCGTCAACTTTATCGGCGGGGTTTACTTCATCTATCTTCTGCTAAAGGAGAATAAAGCGTGATAGAAGTCCGTAACGTCTCAAAACAGTATGGGAACAAAAATGTCGTGGAAAACGTCTCGGTGAAAATTGCCAAAGGGAAAATTACGTCCTTTATCGGTCCGAACGGGGCTGGCAAAAGCACATTGCTGTCCATGATCAGCCGTCTGTTGACGAAGGATCAAGGCGAGGTGCTGATTGAGGGGCAGGAGATTGGACAGTACAAAAGCAACGAGCTGGCCAAAAAAATCTCGATTCTCAAGCAGTCCAACCACATTACGGTGCGCCTGACGATTCGCGAGCTGGTCAGCTTCGGACGCTTTCCGTATTCACAAGGCAATTTGACAAAAGAAGACTGGAAGTACGTAGACGAAGCGATCCGTTATCTGGAGCTTGCGGACATACAGCACAAGTATCTCGACCAACTGAGTGGCGGGCAGCGCCAGCGGGCGTACATCGCCATGGTTGTCGCGCAGAACACGGAGTACGTTCTCCTCGATGAGCCGTTGAACAACCTGGATATGAAGCATTCTGTCCAGATCATGAAGGTGCTGCGGCGTCTGGTCGATGAGATGGGCAAAACCGTCGTCATCGTCATTCACGATATCAATTTTGCGTCTGTTTACTCCGATTACATCGTCGCGCTCAAGGACGGAAAAGTCGTGAAGGAAGGCAGCACAGACGAGATCATCCAGCCGCAAACCTTGAAAGATGTTTACGATATGGACATCCACATTGAAGACATCGACGAAAACAAAATCTGCGTGTACTACGCATAGCGCCGCTTTACTTCCTTTCGATAAAATTATTTTGATGGCATGCAGGGGGTCTTCAAAAACAAGCAAGCTATCAATAATTTTATATATATTAAAATACTTATAGAGGTGAGAAAAATGAACAAAAAAATCCTGATGCTGTTCATGGCCGTACTGTTGGCAGTATTTACAGCGGCATGCGGTTCCGGCTCCAATAGTGCAGCTCCTTCCCAAACGCCAGAGGCTTCTAACGGCGCTGCGAAGGAATCCGAAGAAATCACAATCAAACATAAATTGGGCGAGGCCAAACTGAAGAAAAACCCGCAAAACGTTGTCGTCTTTGACTATGGCGTGCTCGATTCCTTGGACAAACTGGGCATCGAAGTAAAAGGTGTGGCACAATCCAGCATTCCGCCTTATCTGGAGAAATTCAAAGACGCGAAATACACAAACATCGGCAGCCTGAAAGAGCCGGACTTTGAAAAGATCAACGCAATGAAGCCGGATGTCATCTTCATCTCCGGTCGTCAGCAAGACGCCTATGAAGAACTGAACAAAATTGCTCCAACGATCTTCCTCGGTGTAGACACTTCCAAGTACATGGACTCTTTCACAGAGAACATGAAAACGCTCGGAACCATTTTTGGCAAAGAAACACAAGTAGATGAAGAACTGGCGAAAATCAACGAATCGATCAAGCAACTGAACGAAAAAGCAACAGCAAGCGGCAAAAACGCGCTGATCGTTCTCGTGAACGAAGGCAAGCTGAGCGCTTACGGTCCTGGCTCCCGCTTCGGTATTTTGCATGACGTGTTCGGATTCGCTGCGGTAGACAAAAACATCGAAGTATCCACACACGGACAAAGCGTATCCGCTGAGTACGTAGCAGAGAAAAACCCTGACTACCTGTTTGTTGTAGACCGCGGTGTGATTTCTGCGAATGAAGGTGTTTCCGCAGCTGCGAAAGAAGCGGTTGAAAACGACCTCACGAAAAACACCAAAGCATTCAAAAACGGCAACATCATTTACCTCGATGCGAACTACTGGTACTTGTCCGGTGGCGGATTGGTTTCGACTGCAAACATGGCAGACGAAATCTTGAAAGACATCAAGTGGTAACGAAAACAAGCTGATAACAGCAAAGGCAGCCTGGGGAGAAGATCCCTGGGCTGCCTTTTGCCTATATAAAAAAGCCATTCTCATTTACCGTCCATGAGAATGGCTTGATCGTTCGATGCAAGTGATGAGTTACTAGCGAGTGCCGACCAGCTTGCGTTCGTCTTCTTGCACAGCCTGTTGGCTGGATGCAGGCGCGGTACTGGAAGCGGCCTTGTTTTCTGCCGCGTGGCTCAGCTCGTAAGGGAGGCAGAGCGGCACTCCTGTGCGCGGGTCAGTCAAAATGTCAGCCTCGATGTTGAACACTTTGCGCAGCATGTCAGGTGTCATGACTTCGGCAGGAGAGCCCTCGGCGATGACCGTGCCGCGAGAGATGGCTACCATGTGCTGTGCGTAGCGAGTTGCATGGTTCAAATCGTGGACAACCATGACGATCGTACGTTTTTCTTCTTCGTTCAGCTTTTGCAGCAGCTTGAGAACTTCCAGCTGGTGCGCCATATCGAGGAAGGTTGTCGGCTCATCGAGGAACAGGATGTCGGTTCCTTGCGCCAGGGCCATGGCGATCCAGGCGCGTTGGCGTTGACCGCCGGAGAGCTGGTCGACGGGACGGTCGTAAAAATCGATCATGCCCGTCATGGCAATCGCCCATTGCACGATTTCTTTGTCTTCCTTGGTCAGGGAGCCAAATCCTTTTTGATGAGGGAAGCGGCCATAGGTAACAAGCTCAGACACGGTCAGGCCATCGGGAGCGGTAGGGTTCTGCGGCAAAATTGCCAGCTGCTTGGCGACTTCCTTTGTTGACTGCTGATGAATAGACTTCCCATCGAGAAATACCTGTCCACCTGTCGGTTTCATAATTCGGGCCAACGTTTTGAGGATGGTCGATTTACCCGAACCGTTTGCGCCGACCAGTGCGGTAATTTTGCCAGAAGGGATGCTGATGTTCAGGTCTTTGACAATGGAAAGCTCGCCGTAACCGATGTCCAGTTTTTGCGTGTATAAGCGTTCCACAATGGGCCAACTCCTTTATAGAAAAGTATGTACATGTATAAGCAAAAAAAGACAATGATAATCATTTTCATTAAAGTATATAACGTAACGAAGGCAATTTCAATACTTGATCAAGGGAAATGCACCCATGTAAAAAGCCAATCTGCCCACTGTGGTGAGCAAACTGGCTTGGGAAGTTCGAGCGGATGAAGCAATGGCGACTAGCTTTGGTACGTGACGTAGGCGATGATGCCTTCCTCGTCATCTAATACCAGCTCAATGCCGGCGGAGTAAGGGTTGCGCTGCATTTGCGTTTCCAGGTAAAAGCGAATGGCTTCGATCAGGTTGATCTCGATGAACACTTGTTTGCGTTCGTTCGCGTATACTTCAGCGGAGAAGCCGTATTCTTCGTCCCACATCAGTTCGACTTCTACGTTTTGCGGCTGAATCTGTTTTTTGCTCGCCACATGCAGGCAGATGGCGTTAATCAATACTTGTTCGGACAGTGTTATCTTTTCCATGTGTTCAGTTCCTGTTTTTTCGCGCGTTGCGTTTTAAAGTAGACGAAGATTTTGCGAATCAATACGATCACAGCGACAATCGCCAGCATGTTGATCAAGAAGCCAAAGATCGCTCCCAGTGCCCCCATGTCGCCAAACAGGCTGCCGAACAAAAGTCCAGCCAATCCCCCGACGAGAAGACCTTTCATGAATCCGCCGCTCTTGCTTGGAGCAGCAGTAGCTGGTGTATTGGTTGTCGTATTTTTATTGGTAGATGCATTTACATTGGAATCGGCTTTGTTTGGCGTCTGCGTGTTGGTTGGAGCCGTGTTGGAGTTGAACGATTTTTTGCCGGACTTATAACCTTTTGCGTCGGCATGATCTGTGAATCCTGCGGGAGCGAGTACGAGCATGACGGCGACTAGCATCATGATGAGTTTTTTCATGGTTATGGAGTAGCCCCTCTCTATTCGTGAAGTTACATATAAGTGTACATGAATATATGAGGCTTTTCCACCAAACATTCGGTGAACATTGCTGGATGGAAGAAGCTGTGAAGCGGCAAGACAGCAGCAAAGACCGAACGAATATATGACTGAAAAATGTAAAAATGATCTAAATACGAATGTTAGCTTGCTCTAGCCTGAAATCATATGTATAATGGGAAACAACAAATCAGATAACAGCTCTCGCGGGTGATGTCATGAGTTTAGTAGACACGAATGAAACGAGAAAGCAGCTGTCTGCCATTTATAATGAGATAGCAAAAGAGTTGTTCGGATTTGGAACGACTTTGCTGAGAGTGACGATTGAGAATCAGTTGATTACTTTCCACGCCAAGCATCGCCGCTCTCCGCGCTCAGATGCGCTGGAAGGCGAAGCCCCGACTCTGAAGCTGGAAGTCGATTTTCGCATGTCTCTTCTTTATAAGAGGAAGCTGAGAGAACGGCTGGAGGAAGAGATGGGCCTGAAGCTGGAAGCTGTGCTTAGAGACTACGACGCGCCTACGCAGTGGGCGATCACGAATGTAATTGTAAGTGACTCGGAAAATTAAATACCTGAGCCATTCGTTCGGATTTTCTCTTTTGATCTATCTCAAGGGAAGACCGTGAAAATGGTGTGAAACGGGTGTCGCTTCTCTTTGTTTACGAAGAAAAGTGCTCTTGTTTAGAATGTATCGTTCTATTCAAGGGTGCTTTTCTTTTTGTTTTTTGCGCTTCTCATTCGCCTTTTAAGGATGTGGTTGATGAATAATATCGCTTGTTAACGCCTCATTCTATCTATGAACTGCAATGCAATCATTCATTATTTGCAAGTTACAAGCTGAACTGGAGGAATCATACAATGAAAAAAATGCTGACAGGAATCCTTTCTGCTTCCATGCTGTCTTTGGTACTCGCAGGCTGTGGCGCAAGCGACAAACCGCAGGAGGGAGCAGCTGGCGAAGCGCCAAAAGGCGAGCCGCAAAAACTGGTTATTTCCACGTGGGGCTTCTCGGAAGACTTTTTCCGCAAAGAAATTTACGAGCCGTTTGAAAAAGAACACAACGTCAAAATCGTGCTGGAAATTGGCAACAACGCCGAGCGTCTGAACAAAGTGCGTCAAGGAAGCTCTGACGTAGACTTGATTTACTTGTCCGATTACTACGCGCAACAAGGGATCGACAGCGGCGCCTTCGAAAAAATCGATCGCAGCCGTATTCCGAACTTGAACGAGATTTACGATATCGCCAAAGCGCCGCTCGGCGAGGAGTATGGCCCGGCGTACACGATCGGACAATTCGGGATTGCTTACAATCCTAAGCTGGTCAAAACTGAGGTCAAGGACTGGAAAGACCTGTGGAATCCAGAGTTGGCGGGCAAGCTGACGCTGCCAAACATCACATCGACGACAGGCCCGATGATCCTCGACAGTGCCTCTGTAGTCGCAGGCAGCAAGGAGTTCAACGAAGATCAGGCGTTTGCCAAAATGAAAGAAGCTAACAAAGGCGTTGTGAAGTATTACGACAAAACTTCCGAGTATGTGAATATGTTTAGCCAGGAAGAAATTGCAGTTGGGCCGATCATGGAAATGTACTTCAAGGATATCCAGGCAGCTGTGCCAGAAGCGGTATTCGTCGCTCCGGAAAGCGGAGGATACGCTGTCATGAACACCGTCAACATCGTAAAAGGCAGCAAAAACAAGCAGCTGGCAGAAGACTTCATCAACTACCAGCTGAGCAAAGAAGTGCAGGAAAAATCAGCGAAAGCAAAAGTGGATTCTCCTGTTAACACCTCCGTGAAGCTGACAGATGAGGAAGCAAAAGGCGTTACTTATGGGGAAGCAACCGTCAACAAACTGCGCAAGCTGGACATGAAATTCGTCAATGAGCATTCCAAAGCGTGGATCGATCGCTGGAATCGCGAAATTACACAATAACGAGCAACCAAACAGGACAAGGGTATAGACGTCGGCGCGGATATACCCTTGTTTTTTTCAAACAGAGGAGGACCACTCGTGGAGCAAAAAATCATTCTTGATGTCGATACCGGAATTGATGACGCGCTGGGAATTATTTTGGCTATCAAGAGCGGTCAATGTGAATTGATCGGCATTACTACCGTGAACGGCAATGTATCTCTTGGCAAGGCTACAGAAAATACATGCAAAATCCTCGATTTGCTGCAAGCAGGCGACAAAATCCCGGTCGTCCGCGGGGCTTCCCAGCCGCTATTGCGTCCGCAGTTTTTCGAGCATCGCATCCATGGCGAGGATGGACTTGGCGGAGCGTTGCGGGATGTACAGGTGCATACGCAGCCAGCAGTTGGCTTTGCACCCGACTTCATTTGCGAGCAGGTGCTGGCTCAGTCCGGCCAGGTGACTCTCGTGATGACCGGGCCGCTGACCAATCTGGCTCTCGCTGTGAAAAAGTGCCCTGAGCTTGTGCAGCACGTCAAGGAAGTCATTTTCATGGGCGGAGTGGTGACTGAATACGGAAATGTGACCCCGGTGGCGGAGTACAACATGTACGTCGATCCGGAAGCAGCGAAAGTCGTCTTTCATGCCGGGTTTCCGCAATTGACATTGGTTGGGCTGGATGTAACACGCAGAGTCCTGCTGAACGAAGAGCATATCGCAGCGTTGGGAGATACGCCCATCGGCCGATATGTGAAGCAAAGCACGTCCGATTATTTGGATCGCTACTTTGAACGAAACGGCATTCGCGCATGCGCCATGCATGATCCGTTGGCGGTCGCGGTCGCGCTCGACCGTTCGCTGGTGCAGACGAAAAAGCTGTACGTGGACATCGAAACGAAAAGCGAGCTTTGCGACGGGCAGACGGTTTGCGACTTTCAAAACCGCCTGAAAAAAGAACCCAACATGAACGTCTGTCTGGACGTAGATGCAGATGCGTTCTTTGCGCGTTTTATCGGCGCATTGAAAGCCTGACGATACCGTGAACAGGAGTTAATTTGATGAGAAAAAAGGGTCTTTATTTATTGCTACTGCCTGGTGTGCTGTTTTTGACGCTGTTCATGGTCATTCCGATTGCAATGACGATTGCGTCGACGTTTTTCCATGAAGGAAGCTTTACGCTGCAAGGCTACATGCAGTTTTTGACGGACAAGTATTTCGTGAAAATTTTGCTGACCACGCTGCAAGTCAGTCTGGTGACGACGATTGCCTGCATTGTGCTCGGATTCCCTGCCGCGTACTACATTTCCAAGCTGGGACCGCGCAAAAAAGGGATTTTGCTGGCGCTGGCCATCTTCCCGCTGCTGACCAGCTCGGTTGTACGCTCGTTCTCCTGGATGATCATTCTCGGCAAAAAAGGCTTGCTGAACAGCTCGCTTCTGTCGATCGGGCTGATCGATAAGCCGCTGGAAATCTTGTATACCCCGACCGCCATGATGATTGGTCTGATTCATTTGTTCTTGCCGCTGATCATCATTACGCTTGTCGGCGTGATGGAAAACATCGATCCCGATTTGATCAAAGCGGCTGAAAGCCTGGGTGCTTCCAAATTTACGGCATTCCGTCAAGTAATTGTGCCGCTCAGTGTGCCGGGTCTGATTATCGGAAGCATTCTCGTATTTGTCGGCAGCTTGACTGCTTACACGACTCCTGCGCTGCTCGGCGGGAAGCAACGCGTCATCTCGACGTTCCTTTACCAGAACGCGATTACTTTGAACGACTGGTACATGGCTTCGGTCATTGCCACGATCATGATCGTCATCACGTTTGTCGTCATTTTCTTCATGAACAAGCTGGCGACGAAACTAAATCCTAAGGGGTAGAAGCTATGCAGGAGAAAAATCGCGGGTTGGCCCTGTTTACCCTTCTTGTGTTTCTGTTTTTGCTGGGGCCGCTCATCATCATATCCTTTACATCGTTTGAACCGGGAAGCGTCCTGAAATTTCCGCCGGAAGGCTTCTCCCTTCGCTGGTATGAAAACATCTTCAACGTAGAGATGTTCATGACGACGTTCCAGACGTCGATGATCGTGTCCTTGCTGGGCAATCTGCTGGCGCTTTTGCTGGGGATTCCGGCGGCCTATGCGCTGAGCCGCTTCCAGTTTCGCGGCAAAGGGCTGTTGAACGGCATCTTCATCTCGCCTGTGTTGATTCCGGGCATTGTCATGGGCTTTGCCATGCTGAAGTACGTCATCGTCGTCTACCATCTGCCGATTTACGCCGGACTCCTTGTCGGCCATACGGTGCTGATGCTTCCTTTCATTATTCGCGTCATCGCGTCCAGCCTGTCCAATTTCGATTTTGCGATTGAAGAAGCGGCGCTCAGCCTTGGCGCGGGGCGGCTGGAGACATTTTTCAAAGTCGTTTTGCCTAACATTCGCTCCGGGATTATTGCGGCGATTTTGATTGCTTTTCTGGAGTCGTTCAACAACGTGGATATTTCCGTGTTCATGACCGGGCCGGGAGTAAGCACTTTGCCGATCCAGATGCTGACTTACGTCGAGAACAACTTCGACCCGACGATCGCGGCGATCTCGGTTGTGCTCATGATGATTACGGCTATTCTCATGTTCGTCATTGAACGATTGATGGGGCTTTCCTACTTTACAAAACGATAACGGAGGCATCAAACATATGGCATTGCTCGCATTGGAAAACGTATCGGTTGCCTATGACAATCAGTACATTTTGCAAAACTTCAACCTGAACATCGAAAAGGGGCAGCTTATCTCCCTGCTGGGGCCGAGCGGCTGCGGGAAAACAACGACGCTTCGCCTGATCGCGGGCTTTCTCGAAGCGAAGGACGGCCGCTTCCTGTTCGATGGCAAAGATTACACGCGCGTGCCGGTCAACAAGCGCAACTTCGGCTTTGTGTTCCAAAGCTACGCGTTGTTTCCGCACTTGTCTGTGTTCGATAACGTGGCGTTTGGACTCAGGCTGCGCAAGGTGAATGAAGCCGAGGTCAAGCAGCGCGTCTTGCGGATTTTGGAGGTAGTCAGCCTTGGCGGCTTTGAAAAGCGTTTCCCCAAGGAGCTGTCCGGCGGGCAAAGACAGCGTGTGGCGATTGCCCGTGCGCTGGTCATTTCGCCTGACCTGCTTTTGTTCGACGAACCGCTTAGCAACCTCGATGCGAACTTGCGGATCAACATGCGGGTAGAAATCCGCCGCATTCAACAAGAACTGGGCATCACGACGGTATACGTCTCGCATGACCAGGAAGAATGCTTTTCTATCTCGGATCAGGTAGCGATCATGAACAAAGGCATTATCGAGCAACTGGACGATCCGGCTACGATTTTCAAATATCCAAAAACCGAGTTTATTGCTCGCTTCATCGGCTTTACCAACTTTATCGACTTCGCCGAGCGCTCCGAAACAAACGGAGAGATCGGACTGCGTGTGGGCGGACACGAGTTTGTTGCGGCCAAAAACCCAGGAACAGCCAGCCCAATGAGCAAAAAATGCGCCATGCGTCCGGACGATCTGCTGGTGACAACCGAAGAGGCTGATCAGGCGGGGATGAATCGTCTGCATGGCAGTGTCAAAGTCAGCACGTTTTTGGGGCGCAGTTATCAGTATGTCGTGGAAACAGAGCTGGGCGATTTTACCGTCAACCAGGAGATGGAGACCCCTTATCGGAGCGGCCAAAAGGTCAATCTGCTGTTCCCGAAAGACAAAATGGTGCTCGTGGACTAAAGACAGGAGGGCTTTTCGTGAAGGTTGATTTATTGATCCAAAATGTTCAAGTGTTTAACAGCTACTTCAAAACGTTTCGCAAAGGCAATGTCGCTGTGTTGGACGGGCGTTTTCTCTACGTAGGCGAGCGCAACAGCGAAACGTTTGAAGCGGGCGAGACGATAGATGGTCAAGGCCGCTACATGATCCCCGGCCTGATTGACATTCATTTGCACATCGAGAGCACAATGGTGACGCCCGAGACATTTTCCTACGGCTTGATCCGAAACGGCGTGACGACGATTGTGCCGGAGCCGCACGAGATGGCGAATGTGTTCGGGATCGAAGGAATCAAAGAGATGATTCGCGTAAGCAAAGATTGCGTAGTCGACATGAAATACGCGATCCCCAGCTCCGTGCCGGCAACTTCGATGGAAACAACGGGAGGTTCCGTGGAAATTGCCGATATGGATGAGCTGCTTGCTTCCTGCGAGATCATTTGCATGGGCGAGATCATGAACTATGTCGATATCATCCGCGATGAGAACTGCAAGACCAACCAAATTTTGCAGCACATTCGCAAAATGTACCCGACTCTGGTGATTGAGGGACATGTGCCCAAGCTGCTCGATCTGGACCTGCATCGCGTCATTTACGCAGGGGTGGACTCCGACCATACGCATCAGACGCCGGAAGGCATGGAAGCGCGCATAGCAGCGGGCATGTTTTTGGAGATCCAGGAAAAATCGATGACAGAAGAAGTCATGGACTATTTGATCAAGGAAGATGTTTCCGAGCATTTTTGTTTTGTGACGGACGACGTCATGACCGACTCGTTGTTCAAGCGCGGCCACCTGAACCATCTTGTGAAAAAGGCGATCAGCATGGGGATGCAGCCTGAGCGAGCTATCTACGCCAGCACGTTCACCCCGGCAAGACGCATGAATATGACGGATCGCGGAGCCATTGCTCCGGGCAAGATCGCCGATTTTGTGCTCGTATCCGATTTGCGCGAACTGAACATCGAGCAGGTCTACAAAAACGGCAAGAAAGCGTACGACGTTCGCGAAGAGTACCGCCAGGTCGTGCATACGAAGCAGTTCCCAGCGCATTTTTACGAAAGCATCAAGCTTGCCCCGCTTTCGGAAAGCGACTTCCAGGTAGCTTCTACTGCACCAGACAATCGCTATCCGTGCCGGGTGATGCTCGTACAAAACGGCTCCACTTTTACAGAGGATCATCGCGGGATCGTCGAGGTGCGGGAAGGGCAAGTATGCTGGGAGGAAAGCCCGTACGGACTGATTGCGGTGTTTGAACGCTACGGCAAAAACGGCAACCGCGGCTACGGATTGATCAGCGGCGACACGATCAAGCGCGGGGCGATCGCAACCAGCTACTCGCACGATAACCACAATTTGCTCGTCGTTGGTCACAATCCGCACGACATGATGGTGGCTGCGAATGAAGTCATCCGCAATCAGGGCGGCTTCTGTGTGGTGGAGGACGGCAAGGTGCTGGCGAACCTGAACTTGCCGGTCGGCGGCATTTTGACCGAGGAACCGCTGGAAAAGACAGCAAAAGAAGTCGAGCAGCTTCGCCGCGCGATGGAATCGCTTGGCTACGACCATTACAACCCGATCATGTCGATCAGCACGCATTCGTTGCCAGTGAGTCCGGCTTTGAAGCTGACCGATCTGGGGTTGATTGATGTAAACGCCGGGAAGGTAGTGCCGTTGCTGTTGATGTAAAAGTAAATAACACTGCTCAAGTGCCGAACAAGCTACTTGCTGAGGAGATTAAACTTCAGCGAGTAGCTTGTTTTTAATAGCAATTAGCACGCTCACAGGCCATTTTCAGTAAAAGTAAATATTTTCGTACACAGAGAATCCCCTAACGTTTTCCTTGAGAATGATCAAATATTCCTAACATGTAGATAAACAAAAGGAAGTACATAGGAACACACTCCTGAATCATCTCCATATTTTCTTGCTGGAATTAGTTTGGATTGGGTATTCAGAACCTGTGCTACTGGAAAAATTTTCTGTAACATGGTATTCGATCCTAATCCAGAAAAGAGGAGATAATACATGGATAACGTAGGGTTGAGAAACAATCTGTGCAGGAAAGGGCTGGCGCTTCTGTTCATGCTGGCAATGATGCTGGTGGCGGGCGCAGCTACTCTCGTGTTTGCTGAAAAAGCTTCGGCTCACGGGTACATCGAATCGCCAGCGAGTCGCTCTTACTTGTGCAAGACAGGGCAAAACAAAGGCTGCGGTCAAATCCAGTACGAACCGCAAAGCGTGGAGGGCATCGGCTCGTTCCCGCAATCCGGTCCTGCCGATGGTGAATTTACTGGTGCAGGCCGCTATCCTGAGCTTTACGCACAAACAGCAGATCGTTGGAGCAAGGTTACCTTGCAGGGTGGACAAAATACATTTACTTGGAAGCTGACAGCCCCGCATAGCACGGCGGAGTGGAAATATTACATCACGAAAAAAGATTGGAATCCTGACAAGCCGCTTGCCAGAGCGGATCTGGAGCTGTTCTGCTCGTTCCAGGACGGAGGGAAAAGGCCGCCATTCACGGTAACGCATTCGTGCAATGTACCGACAGATCGCAGCGGCTACCACATTATTTTGGGTGTTTGGGAGATTGCCGATACGGGCATGGCGTTTTATCAGGCGATTGACGTGAATCTGATTAACGATGGAACGGGTGGCGAGCAACAGCCAACTGTTCCGGGCAATGTGACTTCCGTATCGCAGACAGCTACAAGCATTGAGCTTAGCTGGAGCAATTCTGTAGCCTCTAATGGAATCAAGCAGTACGATGTGTATCGCGATGGACAAAAAATCGCATCCACCAAGGAAACGGCATACACGGACAAAGGCTTGACGCCTGCTACCGCTTACACCTACACCGTCGTGGCAGTGGATACCAGAGGAAAAGAGTCCAAGCCAAGCAAGGCACTGACTGTTCGCACAAAAGCGGAAGATATCGTGGATACGGAAGCACCGACCGCACCAACAGGTATCATGTCTCATCACCAGACAGAGACGGTGATTGATCTGATGTGGAGCCCTTCCCGGGACAATGTTGGAGTCGTGAAATATAAGGTTTACCGTGATGGCACACAAGTAGGGACAGTTGACCAGCCCTCCTTTGTCGATAAACAATTAACCCCGGGAACGTCGTATACGTATAAGATCAAAGCCGTGGATGCGGCAGGAAATGTTTCCGAAGCGAGCGCACCATTTGCCGTCAGTACGAAGAAGAAGAGTCCGGAAGTACCGGGTGAAATTGCTGCGTGGGATTCCTCTGCTGTCTATGTACAGGGTGATCGTGTCATCTACAACGGATTGGAATACGTAGCGAAATGGTGGGTAACAGGCGAGCGGCCGGATCGTTCCGATGCATGGAAGCTGGTAAGCGATGCCGTACTGTCATGGGATGCAGGCAAAGCCTATGAGGGCGGGACAAAAGTGAGCTACGAAGACCAGGTTTACAAGGCAAAATGGTGGACAAAAGGCGAGGAGCCAGGAAAATCCGCTGTATGGGATCTCGCTGAATAATGTTGCAAAGCCCGGGTGAACAGCCTGGGCTTTGTTTTTTATGTACTGCCATTATTTTGCCGATTCCTGCTTGTTTTGTTATACTTATAATTTAAGAGATAAACAGTTCTTCTGTTACATCGGTGCATGATTGTTTTCCCATCTTATAAGGTTAGAAGGAAACGAAAAAATGAATGAAACCTATTCGCTAAAAGAAAAATGGCGACAGTTTTTGACTGTATTGCTTCCTATCTTGATATCGCAACTGGCGCTGTTTTCCATGACGTTCGCCGATACGATTATGTCAGGGCATGCGAGTCCGACAGATTTGGCGGGTGTAGCGATTGGGGCGAGTCTGTGGACACCTGTTCAAGCAGGCTTGACCGGGATTTTGATGGCAGTCATGCCAATGGTTGCACAGATGGTTGGGGCAGGGAAACGAGATCAGGTGCCTTATACCGTGATGCAAGCCTTGTATTTGAGTGTGGCGATTGCTATTGGCGTCATGATCGTCGGCGGTTTGCTGCTTGATCCGATCCTGAACTGGATGCAACTGGAGCCGGAGGTAAGCACGATTGCGCGTGGCTTCCTGCATGCAATTGGCCTCGGAATTATTCCGATGTTCCTCTATACTGTACTCCGTTGCTTTATCGACGCATTGGGACAGACACGGGTAACGATGTTCATTACCTTGCTATCTTTACCCATTAACGTGCTATTGAACTACGCATTTATTTTTGGTCATTTTGGCTTGCCTCGACTGGGGGGAATCGGTGCCGGGTACGCTTCTGCCATTACGTATTGGTGTATCCTGCTCATTAGTCTGGTCGTCGTGAATCGCGTCCACCCTTTTGTCGAATTTGGCATGTTCTCTACATTTTATCGCATCTCCATGAAGGCATGGAAAGAGCTGCTGAAGCTCGGGCTGCCTATCGGATTTTCCATCTTCTGCGAGGTCAGCATTTTTGCTGCCGTCACGTTGTTCATGAGTGAATACAGCACGATTACGATTGCGGCGCATCAGGCAGCGATGAACTTCGCGTCATTCCTGTACATGGTGCCACTGAGCATATCCATGGCGTTGACGATCGTCGTCGGCTTTGAGGTCGGAGCCAAAAGGTTTCAGGACGCGAAGCAGTACAGTTATTTGGGCATAGGGATTGCGCTTGGCATCGCCCTGATGTTTGGGGTCAGCTTGCTGATGTTTAGCAAGCAAGTAGCCGGTTTCTACACGACGGACATAGAGGTGTTGGAGCTTGCCCAGCATTTCTTGATGTACTCGATCCTTTTCCTGATCTCTGATGCTGTCGCTGCCCCGATCCAAGGGGTGCTGCGCGGGTACAAGGATGTGACCGTTCCCTTTATCGTAGCGCTGGTATCCTACTGGGTGATTGGCTTGCCTTTGGGATATATCCTGGCGAAGTTCACTTCGCTTGCCGCATTTGGCTACTGGATTGGTCTGATCACGGGATTGGCTGCCGGAGCCATCTTCCTTTTTGGACGTCTGCTGTCGTTACAAAAACGCATGATTCGCAGTCATTCATAAAGCAAAAGCGAAGCGGAAAATCCCTGGCGAGGGGGTTTTCCGCTTTTTGCATGAAGACAGAGGGGCCGGATTACAATAGGAGCAGCAGATGAAAAATTTCTCTCCTATTTTTCAGGGAGAGCGTATATACTTTCTAATAGAGTGATGGAAGAAAAGCTGACATTAAACGAGAGGGGAGGAGAAACGAATGGCTTATGATTTTTTGATGAAGCTGGGGATTGCGATGTTTCTGGGCTTGCTGATCGGGATGGACAGACAGTTGAAGCACAAGCCGCTTGGCGTGAAGACAAGCATGGTCATATCGGTGGCGAGCTGCTTGATTACGATTGTTTCGATTGAGTCTGTCCATCGGTTCTCCTTGCCTGGGCACACCAATATGGACCCGTTGCGACTTGCTGCACAAATTGTCAGCGGGGTCGGTTTTCTCGGCGCCGGCGTCATTTTGCGCAGAAGCAACGATGTGATTTCCGGGCTGACGACAGCTTCCATGGTCTGGGCGGCTTCCGGGCTGGGTATTGCGGTGGGAGCAGGCTTTTACTTTGAGGCTGTGACCGCGACAGTCCTGATCATTTTGGCGATCAACCTGTTTCCGCTCATCCTCAAATGGGTCGGACCCGAATCTTTGCGGCAACGAGATTTGTCGATCAAGATCGTGGTCGAGAGCGGCGGCGATCTGGATGGCATTTTCAAGCAGATTAAGCACATCGACCTGCAGGTGAAGCGGGTCAAGGTCAAGGACCTGGAGAATGGACTGCAAAAGCTGGAGATGATGATTACCGCTTCGGAGAATACATATACGACTGATATTTACAGCTTGCTGAAAGCTGTGGATCACGTGATGTCCGTCGAGGTAGAAAGCAGATAAGCACTTGGACAAGAACCGCAGTTTGCCACACAAGAGGCGCTGCGGTTTTTTATATACACTTCTCCTCTTGATAACAAGAATGAAAATCATTATCATTTTAATTGAATACGTCTGCCTTTATTCCAAAAGGGAAGAAGTGGACATGATAAAAGAGGCAATCATTCATAGAGGAGGATGCGAGATGGAATTTCGTATTGAAAAAGACACGTTGGGTGAAATGAAAGTGCCTGCCGACAAGCTGTGGGGGGCGCAAACGCAGCGCAGCTTCCAGAACTTCGAGATCGGTGAAGAAAAAATGCCGCTGGAAGTTGTCCGCATGTTTGCCATTCTGAAAAGAAGCGCAGCTTTGGCTAACCAAAAGCTGGGCAAGCTGGATGCGGAAAAGGCTGAAGCGATCGTGGCAGCAGCAGACGAAGTCATCGCAGGAAAATGGAACGAGCATTTCCCGTTGGTTGTCTGGCAAACGGGAAGCGGCACCCAGTCCAACATGAACGTCAACGAAGTCATCGCGCACCGCGCCAATCAACTGCTGGAGGCAAAAGGCAGCAGCGCGCGCATTCACGCCAACGACGATGTGAACAAATCGCAAAGCTCCAACGATACGTTCCCGACTGCCATGCACATGGCTGGACTGGTCGCAGTCGAGGATCAAGTTTTGCCTGCACTCGCCCTGCTGAAACAGACTCTGAAAGAAAAGAGCGAAGCATACATAGACATCATCAAAATCGGCCGGACTCACTTGCAGGATGCTACCCCGCTGACACTCGGTCAGGAAATCAGCGGCTGGGTGCGCATGCTGGAAAAAACGGAGAAAATGATCAAGGAAAGCAACGAGTATTTGCGCGAACTGGCGATTGGCGGTACCGCGGTTGGAACAGGCATCAACGCACATCCGCGCTTCGGTGAGATGGTCGCTGCGGAAATCAGTGAAGCGACCAGCAAAAAGTTTGTCACGGCGGAAAATAAATTCCACGCGCTGACCAGCCACGATGAGCTGGTGCACGTACATGGCGCGTTGAAGGCACTGGCAGCCGACTTGATGAAGATCGCCAATGACGTCAGATGGCTGGCGAGCGGCCCGCGCTGCGGCATCGGTGAAATCGTGATCCCTGCCAATGAGCCAGGCAGCTCCATCATGCCAGGAAAAGTGAACCCGACGCAAAGCGAAGCGATCACGATGGTAGCTTGCCAAGTCATGGGCAACGATGCCGCTATCGGTTTTGCCGCTAGTCAAGGCAACTTCGAGCTGAACGTGTTCAAGCCGGTTATCATCTACAATTTCCTGCAATCCGCACGTCTGCTTGCAGACTCGATCAAGTCGTTCAACGACCATTGCGCGGTAGGCATTGAGCCGAACCTTGCTGTTATCAAGGAGAACCTGAACAACTCGCTGATGCTGGTAACGGCGCTCAACCCGCATATCGGCTATGAAAATGCGGCAGCGGTAGCGAAACTGGCGCACAAGGAAGGCATTACGCTCAAGGAAGCGGCGATCAAGAGCAACCTTTTGACAGAGGAGCAATTCGACGCGGTAGTGCGTCCTGAGCAAATGATTCATCCAAAAGAATAGAAAGCAGTCGGAAGCTTGCGCACGCCAGTGTGTGAGTCGACTGATGCAGCCGATGGCGCGAGTGCCGTCGGCTTTTTTGTTTGGGAAGGCGTGTAGAAGCGGGCGAACTCGCTCCAGGACTTGCGATTTTTGCCGAGCATTTGGGCTGCCTGACGCAGCTTTAGCTTTTCTTTAAACATTTTTGCTATAGTGGTCAATAACGACTCGGATTCGTGCGGAGGTGCGGACAATGAGAATTTTGATCGTAGATGACGACAAGGAAATTGTGGACTTGCTGGCGATTTATTTGGGCAACGAAGGCTACGAAATCGAAAAAGCCTACGACGGCTTGCAGGCGCTGGAAAAGCTGGCGCAAAAAAGCACGGATCTCGTCATTTTGGACGTGATGATGCCCAATATCGATGGGCTGGAAGTGACAAAACGCATACGCAAAAATTCCACCATCCCGATCTTGATGGCCAGCGCCAAGACGAACGACATGGATAAAATCATGGGACTGATGACGGGAGCCGACGACTATGTCGTCAAGCCGTTCAATCCGCTGGAGGTCATTGCGCGGGTGAAGTCGCTCCTGCGGCGGGCGAACTACGTGCAGCAGCAAAAACAAGACCATGTGATCGAGGCGGGACCGCTTATTATCGACAAGCAAAGCCATGTCGTCCAGACGAAGGACGGCATCCCGATCAAGCTGACGGCGCTCGAATTTTCCGTGCTGTTTTTGCTGGCGAGCCACCCCAACCGGGTATTTTCTTCCGAAGAAATTTTCGACCGCTGCTGGAAAATGGAGAACTACGTGTCCTACAAAACCGTCATGGTGCACATCAGCAACTTGCGGGAGAAGCTGGAGAAAGCGACGAAGGGCGAGAAGGTGATCCAAACGGTCTGGGGGGTGGGCTATAAAATTGAAGCTTAGTACCAAGTATTTTTTTCGCATTCTCGTCGATCTGTTGCTCAGCTTGCTGATTTTTTACGCCCTGTTCCAGACAGCCGCTTATTTCGCCAACAAATATTTGTACAGCATTCCCCAGATCAAAGAGTACGTTTGGATGCTGAGACGCACATTCGGGACAGATTCTTTCAAAATCCCGATCATTCTCTTGGCGACAGGCTTGTTTGCCGCCTGGACGATCGTCCGTATTCGCAAATACGTCGAGCAAAAGCAGATGGAGCAAATTATTTCCGAGCTGCACTACATTGCCAAAGGAAACTATGAGCACGTTATTTCCATACGCCCCGAAGGCAATTTGGGGAATGTCGTGGACAGCATTCATGCGCTGGTGAAAAGCACGCGCGATGCGATGGAGGAGGAGCGGCGGCTGGAGCAGTCCAAAGATGATCTGGTGACCAACGTTTCCCACGACCTGCGCACTCCGTTGACTTCGATTATTGGATATTTGGGGCTGATCGAGCAGAACAAGTACACGGACGAACAGCAGATCAAGCAGTACACCCATATCGCTTATGAAAAGGCCAAACAGATGAACGTGCTGGTCAACGATCTGTTTGAATATACCAAGGTGCGAAACAGAGGAGCGCATGTGAGCCACACGCAATTTGATCTGGTCGAGCTGGTCGAGCAAGTATCGGTCGGTTTTCGCATCGACGCGCAGGAAGCGGGGCTGTCTCTGCACGTCGATACGCCGGATCAAAAAATCGAAATGACCGGAGACACCGACAAGCTCGTGCGCGTGTTGGAAAATCTCATTTCCAACGCGGTAAAATACGGGCGTGACGGTACGGACATTCTCGTGCGCGTATTTGTTGAGGGGCGGGGAGTGGCTATTACCGTTGCCAACAACGGGGCGCCCATCCCGGCTGAGTATTTGCCGAGCTTGTTTGAACGGTTTTTTCGCGTGGAAGGCTCGCGCTCCAAAGAAACAGGCGGATCAGGTCTTGGACTCGCCATCGCCAAAAGCATTATCGACTTGCACCAGGGCACGATTTCTGTGGAGAGCACGCCGGAGTGGACGACGTTCACCGTATGGCTTCCCCGCACTATAAGCGGAACGTTATAAATCCTTTACTCTTTCTTTACCATTGGTTGCGATTTTTTTTAATCTGAAAGCCTATCCTTATCAGCATGGATGCAGAACGTGTCATGTGGGCAAGGAGGGCTTTTTTTATGAGGAGAGGCAATTTGCTGCTGTTGTTGGTGGCTCTGGTGGTCGGAATTGCGTTTTTTCGCGATACGATTTCCGCAGAGGCTGACCTGCGGCTTAATCAAGTCTTGGGGAATTTGCGGGTGCTGGACGCCAATGTAGATGCGCGGGCAGCCATCCTGATTGATAGTCAGACAGGCGAAGTCCTGTATGCGCAAGACGCCGATACAGCATATCCGGTGGCGAGTATGTCCAAAATGATGACCGAGTACCTGCTGCTCGCAGCGATCCGGGAACAGCGGGTAACGTGGGAAGACGAGGTGCCTGTTTCCGTCAATGCTGCCAGCGCCGAGGGAGCGAGAGTCAGTCTTGAGCCGGGGCGCAGCTATCCGTTGAAAGACTTGTACGAAGCCATGGCAGTCGGCTCAGCGAACAATGCGGCAGTGGCGATTGGCGAATATTTGGCAGGCAGCACCCCGGCCTTTGCCGAGCAGATGAATTTGAAAGCGGCGGAGCTTGGTTTGACAGCCTCGTCATTTGTGAATGCGACCGGACTGGATTATGATTATGGACAAAACGAAATGACAGCGAGAGACGTGGGAATGCTCGCTTACTATTTGATCCGGGATTTTCCCGAGATTGTGGATTTGACCGCGCAGCCGTCTGTGCGGCTTACAACAGGAGAAAGAGTGAAAAACACCAACCTGATGGTGCAAGCAGACGACCATTCGATGAGCGTGCTCGGACTGGACGGGCTGAAAACGGGCTTCACCGATCAGGCAGGCTACTGTTTCACCGGAACCGCCAAACAAGGCGATAAACGCTTGATCTCCGTGGTGATGGGCGCAGAAAATGAGGCGATTCGTTTTACGGAGACGAAGAAGTTGTTGGAGAGGGGATTCGACCTTGAGTCAGACCGAAAAAAAGGGTAACCCGCTGGGACTGGTGACCATCGTTGGCTATATCGTGTTCGCCCTGTATTTGTTTTTGGTGGTCAAAATATTGCTGTTTAAATTCGGCAGCTTGGACAGAGAGCTGCTGACAGCGCAATGGGAGATTGTGCGTAGCGACCCCGGAGCCATTTTGGAGCGTTTTCACACGCGAGCCAATTTGGTGCCTTTTCATGAAATCCAAAGCTATTTGCACGCGATTCAGCAACATCGCAGCGGGCACAGTCTGGTGAACTTTGCTGGAAACATAGTGGCTTTTATGCCGTTCGGTTTTTTACTGCCGCTTTTGTTTGCCAAAAAGGCGAGCGGAATGGGAAAAGTCGTGTGGCTCTCGTTCTTGCTGAGCCTGCTGCTGGAGACAACTCAGCTGGTCATGAGTTGCGGGACATTTGACGTCGACGACCTTTTGCTGAACACGTCAGGAGGGTTTTTGGGTTATGTCATGTACAGGCTGGTGCGGCTGGCCTTTTTTCCGCGTGTCCAAAACAGGAGAAGCTCCGTGGCTGTTCATTCCACAAGAAATTAACCGATCAGGCAAAAAGCCGTTGACCTTAGGTCTGACCTAAGGTGTAAGGTTAAGGTAATCCTGGCCGGGAGTGGTGTTGCATGAAAAATGAAATCACAATCAGCGAGCTGGCGCGCATTATGAATGTGTCTGTGCATCAAATTCGCTACTTTGAAGAGAAAGGCATTTTCCAGCCTGCCTATATCGATGACAACCAGTACAGAATGTACAGCATCGAGCAGATTTACGAGCTGTCTCACATCTTGTTGTTGCGCAGACTGGGGGTATCCGTATCTGCCATCAAGGATTGCCTGACAGCTTTCACCGCAGATCAATATCAGCAATTGCTCCGCCAGTCGTTGCTGGAAACGAACGCGCAAATTCGCAAGCTTTTGGAACTGCAAGCATTCATTCAAAAAGTATTGCGAGAGCAGCATGATTTTGCGAGTCGGCCCGATTCCTTTCAAATAAAGCGGTACGAACCTGTCCGTCTCATGCGCTGGCTGGAAATGGACGAACAGACACACATTCAGGCGAGACAACTTGCTGAACAGGCCAGGCTGGTGCCAGACCTGTTCGAGACAGACGTCCACTATTTGTACGACGGTTCGGGAACGGTGTCCTTGTGTCTGGAAGCGCCGGAGTCTGGAAACATTACGTTGCCTGGCGGCTCATACCTGTCTTTTCAAGGGCTGGCGAATGGCGATGCGGCAACCGACCAGTTGATCGAGCGCTTTTACGAGTATCTGGCGGCTCAATCTCTCGTCGCGACCGGACCGCTTGTGCTGATTGAAAAATCGTATTTGTCTTTGTTCAGCGGCCAGCACTTGCATTACGAGCTGCGGGTACTGCTGGACGCTGCTGACTTGTAAAAAGGAGGTGCAGGCATCATGAATGTCTCACCGATCACGCTGGAACCGATGCAGGCGAAGTACAATCAACCAGTCAGCCGTCTGCTTGTTGAGAGCTTTCGCAACAAGTTTCAGCCATTAACCAAAATGAGCGACAGTGAGTTGGCGCGGTGCTTTGAAATTTTGCTCCATCATTTTCCCGATGAACCGGCAAGTCAGCGAGCCGTTGCCGTTCAAAACGGAGAGGTTGTCGGGACGCTCTCGCTCAAATGGAAGACCGCCGAGGAAGCGAAGCAAGAAAATCTGTTTCCTCCGTGGGATGAGTTCAAAACATTCGGCAAATGGCAGCTATTGAAGCTGACTATCGGCCTGTACTGTCTCACCCATCAGTTGAAAGTGGGCGAGTGCTATATTGCCGATGTGGCTGTCCACCCGCTGCATCAGGGGAAGGGAGTCGGCAAACTTTTGATGCAATGGGCGTTGAATGAATGGCAAGACCGCCCGCAACTGGATCAGCTCAGTTTGCATGTCTCCGGGAAAAACCAGCGTGCCAAGCAATTGTACGAACAGCTGTCTTTTCGCACCGAAACCAGGCAACAAAGCTTGACCAGCTTGCTTTTGTTCAAGGAATACGAATGGGAGTATATGGTGCGGCAACGGAGAGCAGGGGAAAGTGCATGAAACGCAAATGGATGATCAGTATCATGAGCACCCGCCGAGGTGCTCTTTTTTATGCAGACAGTTCCCCTTGTTTTGTCCCAACGCCTATGTTTACACTAATAATTAGTTGAAAGCTACGACCTATTCTATCGAAAGAGAAGGTGATTCTCTTTGCTGCATAAAGCGCAAGAAGTTTTGCAAAAATACTTTGGCTACGAAACATTTCGCGAGGGACAAAAGAAAATTATCGAAAGCCTCCTGGAAGGACACGACACGGTAGGCATCATGCCGACGGGCGGGGGAAAATCAATCTGCTACCAGGTTCCGGCGATGCTTTTTGACGGGGTAACCATCGTCATCTCGCCGCTCATTTCCTTGATGAAGGATCAGGTTGACGTACTGGTCAGCATGGGGATTGCCGCTACGCAAATCAACAGCTCGCTCGATTACAGCGAGGTGCGGGAGCGACTGCGGATGGCTGCGCGCGGCGAATACAAGCTGCTCTACATTGCCCCGGAACGGCTCGAATCGGAATCTTTTCAACAACTGATTCGGAATATGCCGATTTCCTTCATCGCTGTCGATGAGGCGCACTGTGTCTCCCAGTGGGGGCATGATTTCCGCCCAAGCTATCTGGAAATCGCCCGTTTTTTGGACACGCTGCCAGAGCGTCCGATCGTCGCTGCCTTGACTGCGACAGCGACACCGGAAGTAACCGCTGATATCAAGCGCCAGCTGTCGCTTGCAGACGAGCGGCTTTTCATCACGGGCTTTGGCAGGGACAACCTCATCCTGTCCGTGCGCAAAGGGGAAAATCGCCGCGAGTTCATCCAATCTTATTTGAAGGCGAACAGACAGCAGGCCGGAATTATTTACGCTGCGACGAGAAAAGACGTCGATGCCCTTCATGCCGATCTGGCAAAGCGCGGCTTTCCGGTCACCAAATACCACGCCGGACTGTCAGAGGAAGAGCGTGCTGCCAATCAGGAAGCTTTCCTGTTCGACGACGTTCGCACGATGGTTGCCACCAATGCGTTCGGAATGGGAATCGACAAGTCCAACGTGCGCTATGTCATTCATTACAACATGCCGAAAAACCTGGAGGCGTACTATCAGGAGGCCGGGCGCGCCGGGCGTGACGGCGAGCCGAGCGAGTGCATTTTGCTGTACCAGCCGCAGGATATTCAGACCCAGTCGTTTTTCATTGAGCAAAACCAGCTGACGGACGAGCGCAAGGATCACGAGTACAAAAAGCTCTACGCCATGGTCGATTACTGCCGGACGCCGAGGTGTTTGCAGCAGTATATCGTGCAGTATTTCGGGGAAGCCGATGCCCCGGAGTGCGGCCGCTGCCACAACTGCACCGATGAGACAGAGCTGAGCGACATCACGCTCGAAGCGCAAAAAATCTTTTCCTGCGTGAAGCGCATGCGGGAACGCTTCGGCGCGGCACTGGTCGCACAGGTGCTCAAAGGCTCGAAAAACAAAAAGGTGACCCAGCTCCAATTTGATCAGCTTCCCACGTACGGTCTGATGAAGGAGTACAAGGAAAAAGAAATTGCCGACCTGATCCAGCTGCTGATCGCGGAAGGGTACTTGCAGGTGACAGAGAGCCAATACCCGATCGTCAAGCTGGGAGAGCGGGCATTGCCCGTTTTGATGGGCGAAGAGCGCGTCGTGCAAAAAATCTCGATCCGTCCGGTTGCCCTCACGGAAGATGACGAGCTGTTCGAACAGCTGCGAACGCTGCGCAAAGAAATCTCGCAAAAAGAAGGCGTGCCGCCGTACGTCATTTTCCACGACAGCACTTTGAAGGAAATGAGCAGCCTTTGCCCGACTGACAAACAGGCCATGCTCAAGATCAAAGGTGTGGGCGAATCCAAATTCGACAAGTACGGGCAGCTCTTCCTTGAGTGCTTGCAAAACTACGCTGCCGTCAAGCCGTGACTTCTTTTGTCGCGGCTTTTTTGTGGGGAGAATCAGCAAAAATCGTCCCATTCGCCGGCACTGCCTGCTATAGTTAGAGAGAAAGCCAAAATTTTCTTAGAATAGAGAACAGGAGGAGCGAAAAGCTTTACCAGCGCAAGGGATCTGACAGAATGAGAGAAACAGAGGGGAAACTATGAAAAAGAAGGTAGCTTTACTGGCAAAAAGCTTGATGAGCGTAGCGATGACCACTATGGTGCTGGGCAGTGCCTTGGCGGGAATCGCTGCACCGACAAAAGCGGCGGAAGCGCCGACCAAAATCACACTGTTGGGCACATCTGACATCCACGGCCGCTTCATGCCATGGGATTATGCGCTCGACGGCCCGAATACAAACGGCAGCCTGACGCAACTGTTCACCATGATCAAGGACATTCGCAAAGAAAATCCGAACACCGTGCTGGTCGATGCAGGTGATTCGATACAAGACAACTCCGCTGAACTGTTCAACGACCAGCCGCAGTCGCCGATGATGGTCGCCATGAACGAAATGAACTACGACGCCTGGGCGTTTGGCAACCACGAGTTCAACTTCGGGCTGGATGTGCTGGACAAGATCAGCGGCCAGTATAAAGGGGCAGTTCTCGCGGGCAACATCTACAAAGAAAATGGCGAGCGTTTCTTGCCTGCTTATACGATCGTAGAGCGCGCAGGCGTAAAAATCGGTCTGATCGGCATGAACACGCCAATGATTACCGATTTTGAAAAAGGCACCGACCATCTGGATGGCCTCGTGGTCAAAAATCCGGTAGAAGAAACGAAGAAAGCCGTAAAAGAACTGCAAGGCAAAGTAGACGTCATGATCGGCGTCATGCATATGGGCATCGAGAACGAAAACGGCATTCCAGGCACAGGCGTAGCCGATATCGCCAACGCCGTACCGGAGCTGACCGCCATTTTTGCTGGCCACATGCACAAACTGGTGAAAAAAGAAGAAATCAACGGTGTGCTGATTTCCGAGCCGGACAAATACGGTACGCACCTGTCGCGCATTGACCTGACTTTTGAAAAGAAAGACGGCAAAGTTGTGCTGACCAGCAAGGAAGCGACTGCTTTGCCTGTAAAAGGCGCTGACGGCACTCCGGCTGTTTCCGATCCAGAGCTGGAAACGAAGCTCAAGCCGTTCCACGAGTTTGCCCGCGCAGATGCGAACATCGTTGTTGCCGAGCTGAAAGGCATGAACCTGGTGCCGAAAAACGAGGTAGAAGGCATCCCGACTGTGCAAATTCAGGAGACGCCACTGTCCGACTTCTTCCACGAAGTGATGCTCTACTACAGCAAGGCAGATGTCGTCGCCCACCAGATCGACAACGACAAGGCCAAGCTCGATGTCGGCCCGATCAAGAAAAAAGACATCGCCTACAACTATCAGTACACATTCGGCGAAATCACAGTATACAAAGTGACCGGAAAAGATTTGAAAGATTACATGGAGTGGGCAGTAGGCTACTTCAATTCCACTCGTCCTGGCGACGTAACTGTCAGCTTTGACCCGAAACGCCGCGCTTCCAAATACAGCACCAACGACTTCTTCGGCGGCGTGAAATACGAGATTGACCTGACCAAGCCATACGGCAGCCGCATCACCAACTTGCGCAAGCTCGACGGAACACCAATCAAGCCAGAGGACAGCTTGAAGCTCGGCATGAATGCGTACCGGATGGAAGCCCTGCAAGCAAAAGGCGGCGCGCTGGAAGGACGCAAGTTCGATCAGTTGTGGACGTCCAAAGCAAATGATGCTTTTGGAGAAACAGGCGGAACAATCCGCAACCGCGCTATCGCGTACTTGCAAGAAGTGAAAAAAGGCGTATATGAGCCAAAAGTGCAAAACAACTGGAAGATCATCGGCGTCGACACCTCTGCTCCTGAGCGCAAAGACGTAGTAGAGCTGATCAATGCTGGCGTCCTGAGCGTTCCGAAAACAGAAGACGGCAAATACACCAATATCGCTTCGATCAACATCAAAGATGCGGTGACCAAAGAAGAAATCGCGGAACTGACAGCGAAGGCAAAAGTCGACGCAGCGAAATTCGCGAACGTGAAAACAAAAGGCGAGTTTTATCGCCTGCTGAACGAAGCGAGAAAAGCAGCGGCGGCCAAGGAAGCGCAAGCAACCCCGGCAACCCCTGCCGCCCCTGCGACGACTACGCAACAGAAGAAATAACGCAGCTTGGTCTCGAACCGCACCAAAAAAGCCGTGACGCTTACAGTCACGGCTTTTTGCTGTTCAGGCGGTCTTCCCTTCGCAGCTTTTTCAGGAACTAATCGACTAACCGACGATTCGCTTGCGATGCTTCACCAGGTACAGCAGGAACACGAGCAGCAGCAAGCCTTGGCCGACAATCGCTGCGGAGATGGAAGCGCCGAGGTAAACAATCAGGTAGTAAATTCCCGAGCCGGCTGCCATCAGGAAATTCTCGATAAAATTTTGAATGGCGATGGTTTTCCCGGAGCCGACCATCTTTTTGCCTTCTTCTTGCAGGACGGTGTTCATCGGAATGATGAATACTCCTCCCATGAACCCGACCAAAAGCAGCAGGGAGATGGCAATGCCGATTACGTGAATCCACGGGAACAGCACGATGATGAGAAACATGCCGAAGCCGTAACCGACCGAGCGCGTGAAGCGGGACAGCGGAATCAGCTTGGGGGCGAGAAACGCGCCGATGATGATGCCGATGGAAGTCGTAGCCAAAATCAGCGAGACGGAGAAGCTTTGCGGATTGATCCCCAGAGCGACGGGAATCCAGGCCAGTACAGCTACCCGCAGGACAGCGGAACTCATCCAGAACGCCCCTGTGCCGATCAAAGAAAAGCTCGTTTCCGGGCGGTTCATCAAGTGCTGGAAGTCGATGAAAAAGCGGCGAGCTTCCGCACCGTAGCGAATCAGGCTGTTTCCTTTGATGCGCGGGATGAAAAAGGTCATGCCCAGTGACAGCAAGTAGAGAGCGAGACAGATGCTCGACGACAAGAGCGGTGCGGTCGTGGAGGCAATCGCTCCGCCTCCGCCGATTCCGGTCAAAATGGCGACGATCGTATACGCTTCGATGCGCGCATTGGCCTGGAACAACTCATTTTCATTGCGCGTCAGCTCTGGCAAAATGCCGTACTTGGCAGGCGAGTATACGACGGCTCCCACGCCTACCGTAAAGTAACTGAGCATCAACAGCAAAATGCTCGAATGATCGATCACAAACAAGAGTACGACACCGAGTGCTTTGATCAAGTTCCCGATCACCAGGACAAACGATTTGGCATGTTTGTCGGCAAAAGGTCCGACGAGCGGAGCCAGAAATACGTAAGGCAGAAAAAAGGAAATCGATACGAGTGCGAGCATCGCGGGAGAAAAACCGTTCTCCCGCAACAAGTTGGCGATGACAAACAAAATCATGTTGTCTGCAAAAGCCGAAAGGAATTGCGTGAAATACAGAGCTTGCAATGGTTGTAGTCGCGTTTTCACATCAGTTTCCTCCACTTTCTGCGAGTTGCTTCAGACTGACGTAATCGGTTTTCCCGCTCCCGAGCAGCGGCAATGTCTTGATGAACTGCATGGTGCCAGGGATGAGCAGTGGCGAGTATTGCTTTTCGGTCAAATACGAGCGCAGTTGACCGAGCGCCACATTTTCGTCTGTCGTAAACAGCAGGACGCGCTCGCCTTTTCGCTGATCATTGACGGTAATCGCAGCGAAGCCGGAATGTCCAAAGCATTGCATCGCCAATTCTTCAATCAGATTCAGCGAGACCATTTCGCCGCCGATCTTGGCGAAGCGTTTCAGTCTGGACTGGATGCTGAGAAAACCTTCCTGGTCGGCTGTCACCAAATCTCCGGTGTGATACCACTCTTCTGCCGGAACGAAGCCTTTTCCGTGGATCAGGTAGCCTTTCATGACGTTCGGGCCTTTGACGAGCAGTTCTCCGCCTGCGTCGATTCCGGCAACAGGGTCCAGGCGATACGACATGCCAGGCACCAAGCGTCCCACCGTACCGGGTTTGTTCGCCAGCGGCGTGTTCAGAGCGAGAATCGGTGCCGTTTCGGTTGCCCCGTACCCTTCAAAAATCCGCACGCCGAATTTCTCCATCCACAGCTTGCGAACATCGTCTTTCAGTTTTTCCGCTCCTGCGAACACATAGCGTAGCGAGTAAAAGTTATACGGGTGCGCCATTCGTCCGTAGCCTGCCATAAACGTCGAGGTGCCGAACAAAATCGTCGCGTTCTGGTCGTACACCAGCTCCGCAATCGCCTTGTAGTGCAGCGGGCTAGGGTACAAGTAGACGGGAATCCCTTTGACGACTGGCAAAAGCGTGCCGGCAGTCAAGCCGAAGCTGTGGAACATCGGCAATGCATTGAAAAACTTGTCGCGGCTCGTAATGTCGATCATGCTGGTCACCTGCTGGATATTCGCATACAGGTTGGTGTGCGTCAGCACGACGCCTTTTGGCTTGCTTTCGCTGCCGGAAGTGAACAGGATCAGCTCATTGGCGCCGTGCGCCGCTTTTTTGCCAGTCAGATAGGAGCCAAAGGCAGCCAGTTTGTCAAAAGCGGTCGCCGATGCTTTCAAATCTTCGAGATAAATCACTTGCATGCTCGGCGACAGGCCAGCGATGATGTGATCCAGCTTGCCTTTTTCGATGAAGGCGCGCGATGTCAGGATCGTGTCGATATGGGCAGTCTCGCAGCAGTCCAGAAGCGAGCGGATGCCGAGCGAAAAGTTTAGGATTGCAGGTGTTTTTCCGATCGAAAACAAGGACAGCAACGTAATCAGGTGACCGACCGAGTTCGGGAGGAACACGCCGACCACTGGTTTTCCCGTCAGCGGCTGCTGCAATTTTTTGCCGAGCAAGTAGCTTCCGATCAGCAACGTGCGATAGTTGATCGCTGTGGTCAAGTCTTTGGCGATTTCCATTTTTGATCCGTTAAGGCGCGCGGCTGCAATCGTTTCATCGAACAGGTTTACATTTTGCTTCATTCGGCTTTGAAAAATTTCATCTTGCAACGTACGGAGGATCAGGTCATTGGCTGCTGCTTTTTGCTCGCGCATCGAACGGTTTTCTTCGCGTGCGATGGTGAACGGGGTGCCTACGGTCATAGTGACGAGTGGAAACAGTTGGAGACGCAGCTTGCCTTTCAGATAGGAGAAGATCGAGCGCTCCAGTCCGTTGATCGCGATCGGATAAACAGTCGCGCCCGTTCTCATGGCGAGGTAGCCTACGCCGCTGTAAATTTTCATCAGGCCGCCAGTCGTCGTGATGCGGCCTTCCGGAAAGATCACCAGCGTCTCCCCTTTGCGGATCACCCGCAGCATATGGCGGATCGAGTAAGGGTTCAGCGGATCGATGGCGATGTGCTTGCGGAAGCGCAGGAAGAAGGCGAAGCGCTTGGCGATCTCCGTGTTGACGACGAAGGTCGCTCCTTTTGGCAAACAGAACGACAGGAGCACCGCGTCCAGCAGGGAGACGTGATTGGGAATGATCAGAGACGGCTGCGTCAGATCGATTTTGTTTAGTCCGTGAACGCGAGGTCGAAACCACAGCATTAAAATCATTTTCAGGAAGGAATGAATGAGGACCATGTGGACCACACCTTTACAAGGAATAATGGCGTTGCTTTATGTTTTCATTGTAAGGAGTGGGGGAAGTAAAAAAAGTACCAACATTCATTGGTACCTGGTAATAAGACCTAGAACAGCTTCTTTTGGCTGGCTTTGGAGGCCGCTTCCTTGCTCGTTTTCACGCCCATTTTTTTCAGGATGCGGTTGATGTGGTTTTTGATCGTGCGCTTGGTGATGTGCAAGGATTGTTCGATTTGCGTCTGGGTTTTTCCTTGGTGAATCAGTTGGAGGATGTCCTTTTCTGCCGGGGAAAGCAGCTTTTGGTTCTCCTCGTTTTTCAGGCGCAAAAACTCGTTGCGCAAAGCGGCTGCGGCGGTCGGGTGAATCGCCGACTGGCGGTTGTGGGCAGCGCGGATCGCTTCGGGAATTTCCTTGAAGCTGGATTTGCTGATGTAATTGACGGCACCAGCGGAAAAGGACTCGACGATGACGTCCTCGGCTGTCAATGACGTCAGCATGATGATTTTACAGTCCGCTTGCAGGGAAATCAGCTCCATGGCCGTTTCGATGCCATCGAGATTGTTTTCGGTCAGGTTGATATCCATGAGGACGATGTCAGCGCCTGCGTTCAAAAACCGCTCCACAGCTTCTGCTTTGGTCCCTGCCTCGCCGACCACGGCCAGACCCGGCTCTTTGTTCAAGTAATCGATCAGACCTTTTCGCCAGACGGGATCATCTTCTACGAGAAATACTTTGATGGCTTCCATGCCGATAGCCCCCTTCCTGCTTTCATCAATGTGTTATGACGCGTTTTTTCGGGAAGAACAGAAAGACGGTCGTGCCTTTTCCCTGCTCGCTGTATATTTCCAGCATTCCTTGATGTTTTTGCATGACATTGTAGCAATAAGACAGGCCAAGCCCGAAGTTTTGTCCGGTTCTTTTGGTAGAGAAAAACGGATCGAGGACATGCGGCAAATTTTCTTTGGAAATGCCTGTTCCCGTATCCGCAACGGCGATGACGAGATGCCGATTGGACAAAAAGAGCTGCACATGGAGCTTTCCGCCGGAGCGCATCGCTTCGATCGCGTTCATGCACAGATTGGTCAACACTTCCCGCAGCTGCACGGCATCGCAGCGCAGACGAAGGCTCTCATCCAGCTCGGCTTCCACTTGAACCTGATATTTTTCCGTGTACGGCTTCAAATTGTGGATGACTTGTGTGACGATTTCGCTCGGCGCAGTAGGGGACTCTTGCAGCTCCACGTCGCGCAGCTGGGTTTGGATGCGGTTCATCATGTCCAGCATGTGCTGGGACGATTGCAGGAGCACTACGGCATCTTCCTGTAAGCCTGGCTGGTTTGTTTCCTTTGCATACGTTTCGATGCGATCCGCGTACAAGGAGATTTTTCCTGCTTCGTTTTTGATCGTATGATTAATGATTTGCGCACCGGATGTGAGAGCACGCAGCGTGCTGTCCAGGCGTCTTTTTTCTACGCGCAGCCGGACGCCGAGGAACCCGTATTTCAGGCTGATGGCGACAATCAGAATGAACTGGATGGCGACGACGAGCATGTTGTACCGCCAGGCTTCGTAATCGTTTTGGATGCGCATGACGTAAATAAAAATAAAGACGAAAAAGAGCGGGACGATAATCAGCACGTTGGTGAAAAAGCTGTTCTTTTTGACCAGCGGGTCTTTCTCGCTCCGGTACTGTACGATGAGCAGCGTGCACGAAACCAGAAAAAAAGGAATGACCCAGGCGACCATGATCCAGTAATTAAAAGCCAAAACCGGGTGAATCGGCGTAATGGCAAGCATCGAGACCGGGAAGCAGAGCGCAGCAAACTGCGTGATGAGTTTGGTTCTGCGCGCAAGAAACTCCGCCGAATGCACGGCGAACATGAGAAACGAATAAGGCAGTCCGACCTGACAAATAAAAGACGACAGGCGGCTGAGAAAAAGCAAGGTTTGTTCTGTACCAGGTGTCATGGTGAACATCTCCGCCCAAAGCGGCATGATCGTTTCATCGATGACCGCAGAGAGAAAGCCAGCCCCTCCGACAAAGGCAGTGGCACAGGCCCAGCGGATCGACGTCCGTTTCGGGTCGGTGAACAGAGCCAGCAGGCCCAATGCCCACATGGTGAACAAGGTGAAAACCATCATGGCAATCTTGATCTCCTGTCAGTCATGATAAAACCATTATATCGTACCTGCGGAGAATGGAACGAAAATTAATCAACTGTCCATGAAAAGCGAACAGAGACGATCTGCCGGGAAGAGTGAAAAAATTGTGACAGATATGGGTATTTTGAACTATATGCTCTGTTCCTGATTCCAAAAATCGCCTATGATGGTATTCATGCAGATAGTCATACAGAACTCATTTTTATTGATCATGAGACGCGGAGGAGAAGCAGACGAATGATGTCATTTATGAAAAAGCATCTGATTGTTCGTATTTTGTGTGTCATCATCTCCGTCTTGGTTCTGGTCGCTGCGGGAAACATTGCCACGCAGATTGTGCAGACGAGAGATGCGGTTGAAGAAGGAATCAACAATTACAACATGCGCATTGCAGAAAGCTATGCTGCTCAAATGAAGCCGGAGCAGTATGCTGATTTTCTGAAGCAGCCGAAGGAAACGGACCTGTACTGGGAGCTTAGACAGGAGCTGGATGTGTTCCGCACACAAATCGGAGCGATTTACGTCTACTTCGTGCGATTTGATGAGAATCAAGTGCCGAAAATTATGATTGATGGACGTCCGCCCAACGATCCGGCTGCTTCTCCGATTGATGAAGTGACAGATATGCCCCCAGATGCTGTGAAGGCGATTATGGCGGGGAACAAGGCAAGCTCGCCCATTATCGAAAATCCGGAGTACGGGACTTACATATCGGCGTATGTTCCTGTCAAAGACAAAAGCGGTGGAGTGCTCGGGGCGTTGGGGATTGATACCGATGTAAAGGTGTACGAGCAGTTGGCGACCAACGTGCTGTGGAAAAGCGTTCCGATCTACATCCTGATGCTCGTTGTCATGTTCGCGGCTGTGCTCGCGATTGTCTGGTTTGTCCAGCGGGCATTGCGTCCGTTGCATGTCGTCAAGGAGAGCGCGGAGAAGCTGGCTGAGGGCGATCTGGCGGCAGCCGGAGTCATTTTGCGTTCCTCTCCGGTAAAGTCCGTGGATGAAATCGGCACCGTCTATCAGTCTATGCTGACGATGTCCGAACATCTGCACAGCCGGGTTCGCGGACTGGTAGTGAATATGGACAAGACGTCTGATCATTTGGTCCTCTCATCGAAAGAACTGGCAGTGAGTGCCGATGAGATGCTGGAAATGGGAGAGAGCATGAATGACAGCGTCAAAGTCATTTACGACGGAGCGCACGCGCAAAAGAAAAGCGCGGACGACAGTGCGAATGCGATTGAAGAGATTGCACTTGGCATAGCGCGGATCGCTGAATCTTCCGCTACGGTATCCGATGCTTCCATTCACGCTTTGGAAATCGCCCAATCCGGTGACGCGGCAATGAAACGGATGAGCCAGCAGATGCAAGACATTTCGCTTTCGGCTGAGCAGACTTATGAGATCGCCAAAAAATTGAAAGCGTATTCGCAGGAAATCGAGCATGTGCTAGGCACGATCCAAGGCTTCACGGAGCAGACGAAAATTCTCGCGCTGAACGCCTCGATTGAAGCGGCGAGAGCGGGCGAACACGGACTCGGCTTTACGATTGTGGCGCAGGAGGTAGGCAAGCTGGCGAATGCCTCGGCCGCTTCTGTCCAGCAAATCACTGCTTTGTTGGGCAACATCGGAAAAGACTCGGAGAAAATCAGTGTCGAGATGGAGACGGTCACGACAGAGATCAAAGAGGGCGTAGAGTTGTCGACTGAAGCAGAGCGATCGTTTTTGCATGCGGTCAAGGCGTTCATGCTGGTCAGTGAGCAGGTGCAGGAAGTATCCGTCACGACAGAGCAGCTGTCTGCCGGGTCTGAGGAAGTAGCGGCTACGGTCAACAGCATTGCGCACATCGCTTCCGGTGTGAGCGAGCAGACGGAACAGATTCGGACGATGACGAACAGGCAGCTGGAGATGATGAAACAAGTGTACGATGCTTCTGCTGTCCTGAATGCCAACACGCTGGACATGAGAAAAGCGATTCAGCAAGTCAATGTATAGCGACTGTACACAGCCACCCTGTCTGTTTGGAAGGGTGGCTGTTTTTTCGTGATGAGGCATGTACATCCATCATATTCATGGGTAAGCAGGTTTTTCCAAAATATTGTTGAAATGAAAACGGACAAGTTGTGAGGCAGGTGATCGCAATGAAACGAGTGGATTTCATTTACCAGAAGCTGCTTGATTCAGGTCCTGATACAAAGCTCAGTGCAAGCGAGCTGGCTGAGCTGCTGGGTCTTAGCCGCGCCAACGTAAGCAGTGATTTGAACCGTTTGTGGAAGGAAGGCCGCATCGAAAAGGAGGAGGGGCGTCCTACCCTGTTTTATGTCAAACAGGCGAAGGATTCGCTCTACCTGGCGCAAACTGCATTGGACAGGCTGGCGAAGAAAAACAAAAGCCTGATTACGCGCATCGAGCAGGCCAAAGCGGCTGTGCTGTATCCGCCGCGCGGCATGCATTGTCTGATTCTCGGGGAGACGGGAGTGGGCAAGTCGTGGTTTGCGGGCATGATTCACGAGTTTGCTGTAGATATCGGCCGTCTGGACAAGGGGGCGCCCTTCATCGTCTTTAACTGCGCTGACTACGCCAACAATCCGCAGCTTTTGATCAGCCAATTGTTCGGAGTCAAAAAGGGCGCGTACACCGGAGCGGAAATGGATCGCAAAGGCCTGGTAGAAAAAGCGGACGGCGGCATTCTGTTTCTCGATGAGGTTCATCGGCTGCCAGCGGAAGGCCAGGAAATCTTTTTTACCTTCATGGACAAAGGGACATTTCGGCGGGTCGGCGAGACGGAAGTGGAACGTACGGCTCAGGTGCAAATCGTCATGGCGACGACCGAAAATCCGGAGTCGAGCTTGCTCAAGACGTTCATGCGCCGCATACCGATGGTGATCAAGCTCCCCTCATTGCTGGAGCGGGGGATGGAGGAGCGTCTCGGGCTCGTCATGGAAATTTTCCGTGAAGAAGCGTTTCGCTTGGGCCGGGAGATTCAAATATCAGCGAGCGTGTTGCAGGCGTTTCTTTGCTATCACTGCCCCAACAACATCGGACAACTGAAGACCGACATCCAGCTGACCTGCGCCAGCGCTTATGCCGAGTATATCTCCCTGAAAAAGCATGTTTTGCACATCTCCATTCAGGATGTGCCCCATCACGTCAAGCAGGGACTGCTCATGGCAAAAGACTACAGGCAGGAGCTGGACGAGCTGATTGGCACCGAGCACAAATGTTTTGTCGTGCAGCCCTCCGAGGAAAGCATCTGGTTTGGCGGCGAGCAGGAGGATGCTGCCAACAGCGTCTATGAAAAGATCGAGCAGAAAATATACGAGCTGCAAAATCAGGGCGTCAGCGAAGAAGAGCTGGAATTTGACATAGAAAACTACTTCACGACTTTTATCAAAGGGGTTCATCAGCGAATCAACAAAGGAGATATGGCACGTATCATTGATCCGATCATTATCCACCTGGTCGAAGACATCGTGCGCTATGCGGAAGCGAAGCTGGAGAAAATTTTGAGCCAAAAAGTAATCTTCGGGCTGGCGCTGCACATCCAGACGTCAAAGGAGCGATTGTCGCAAGGGAAGCAGATCGTCCATCCGCATATCAACAGCGTGCGGCTCAAGTACAAAAAAGAGTTCGCTGTAGCATTGGAATGCGTGCGGATGATCGAGGAAGCTTTGCTCATGGACTTGCCGATTGGCGAAGCGGGCTACCTCACCATGTTTTTCGTGCTGGATGACGAGAGCATGCAAGAGGAGCGGGAAACGGTGGGCGTGCTTGTCATTACACACGGCAGCGGAGGCGCGACAGCCATGGTCGACGTGACCAATCGGTTGCTTGTCACCCAATACGCGCGGGCAATTGACTTGCCGCTGGAAGAAGACTCCATGCTTGTGCTGGAGCAGGCGATCAAGACAGCGCGGGACATCGGTAGCGCATCCGGCCTGCTTTTGCTCGTCGATATGGGCTCGCTGCTCGGTTTTGGGGAAATGATCGAAAAGGAACTGGGAATCCCGGTAAAGGTAGTGCCGATGGTGAGCACCCCGCACGTCATCGAAGCGACGCGCAAGGCCATGCTCGGACATTCTTTGGAGGATGTGTACCGCGATGTCGTCAGCATATCGATGCTACATCGGGAGGAGCTGCCCAAGGAGTCGCCAGCCAAGCTGTCGCCAGCTTTGACGATTGTAGCAGCCTGCCTGTCGGGCGAGGGCAGCGCGCTATTTTTAAAACAACTGCTGGAATCGCGGCTGCGCTATGACGAAAAGCTGTTGGAATTTGTGCCGCTGCAACTGCTGGACAAAGCACAGGCCAAAAGTCGGCTGAAAAAAATCAAGGAAGAACGGACCGTTTTGTGCGTCGTGAGCAATTACATGCTTGATCGCGGCTTGCGCTGCTACAGCATGGATGATGTGATGAACGGCGAGGCGCTGTCCGATATCCAGCAGCTGATCGACCTGGAAGAAGCGTACGTGAAAATGAAACAATCGCTCAAAGAACATCTGAAAATGGTAAAAGGGCAGGACATTCTCGATGACGTCAGGACGTGTGTGACCCGCATGGAAGAAAGACTGGGCAACACGCTTACTTTTGATACGAGAATCGGAGCCTATTTGCACATTTGTTGTCTCGTCGATCGGCTGAAAGCAGGAGAGCATTCCATCGCGTATACAGACAAAGCCGTATTTTTAGCGGGCAATCGCACGCTGCACAACCTGATCCGCCATGAGTTGCAGCCGTTGGCAGACAAATACGACGTGACTTTTAGTGAGGACGATGTCTGTTTCGTCATGAATTTCTTCATACACAATAAAACACTGGTGTAGCTAGTGTTTTATTTTTTTTCAAATTGTCCCTGTTTTCCAAACACTATAGCGCTTTCATTCAAACACTTTTGGCGCAAGCTGACTTTGCGACTCTTAAAATGCGACAACGGTGCCCTTTTTGGTGAAAGCGCATACAAACAAGGTGTTTTGGCACGCGACTTGCTCTAGAAAAAGGACATAACCAACTGAGGGGAGGAAGTTATATTGAATATCTTGCTATGCTGCGCAGCTGGGATGTCAACGAGCTTGCTGGTACAAAAAATGGAGCAGGCTGCACGGGAAAAAGGGCTGGAAGTGAAAATCTGGGCGGTATCAGCAGATGACGTAAAAAGTCATATTGACCAAGCCGAGGTACTCCTGCTGGGGCCGCAGGTGCGCTACAAGCTGGCGGAAATGAAAAAAGTAGGGGAAGAAAGAGGGATTCCAGTCGATGTAATCCGTACGGTTGACTACGGTTCTCTGAACGGGAAGAACGTGCTGGAATTTGCTCTTCGTCTAAAACAGTAGAGGGGGATGCGTATGGCAGGGTTCAATTCTTTTCTGGAGGCCCGCGTGATGCCTGTGGCGGGCAGGATCGCGGAGCAGAAGCATTTGCAGGCAATTCGTGACGGGATCATTCTCACCATGCCTTTGCTGATTATCGGGTCTCTTTTTCTCATTATCGGCTTCATACCTATCCCTGGTTACAACGAGTTCATGGTTGGGCTGTTTGGCGACTTGTGGCGAACCAAGCTTTTGTATCCGGTGAATGCCACGTTTGACATCATGGCGCTCATCGTCAGCTTCGGAGTAGCGTACCGATTGGCTGAAAAGTACAAGGTTGATCCGCTGTCGGCAGGTGCGATTTCTGTCGCTGCCTTCTTGCTCGCGACCCCGTACAAGACGATGTTTACCCCCGAGGGAGCTACAGCAGCCCAAGAGGTAGGCGGAGTGATCCCGGTCGCCTTGATGGGAAGCCAGGGGCTGTTCGTGGCGATGCTGTTGGCGGTGCTGTCCACCGAGATTTACCGCAAGATCATTCAAAAGAAAATCGTCCTGTCGATGCCCGATGGTGTGCCTCCCGCTGTCTCCCGCTCCTTTGTCGCTTTGATCCCTGCTTCGGCCGTGCTTCTGGTCGTCTGGCTCTTGCGCATCCTCATTGAAAACACTTCGTTTGAAAGCATCCACAACATCGTGAAAGATTTGCTGGTCGGCCCGCTGAGTGCATTGGGCAGCAGCTTGATTGGAGCGATTGTCTGCGTGTTGCTCGTCCATCTGCTCTGGGCGCTCGGTCTGCATGGAGCGGCGATTGTCGGCGGAATCATGAGCCCGATCTGGCTCACTCTGATGGATCAAAACCGGGCGGCGTTCCAGGCGGACCCGAATGGAGATTTGCCGAACATCATCACCACCCAATTTTTTGATCTATGGGTGTACGCGGGCGGCTCAGGTGCGACCTTAGCGCTCGTGGTGCTCATGCTGTTCCGTGCGCGCAGCGAGCAAATGAAAAACATTAGCCGACTTTCCATCGGTCCAGGCTTGTTCAACATCAATGAGCCTGTCACTTTCGGGATGCCGATCGTCATGAATCCGATTCTGATTATTCCGTTTATTCTTGCGCCCGTTGTGCTGGTCATTGTCAGCTATGTGGCGATGTCACTGGGCTGGGTAGCAAAGCCAAGCGGCGTGGCAGTTCCCTGGACGACTCCTGTCATTATTAGCGGCTATTTGGCTTCCGGCGGGAAAATCTCGGGCAGCGTCCTCCAGCTTGTGAATTTCGTCATTGCGTTGGTGATTTACTATCCGTTCTTCCGCTTGTGGGATAAACAAAAGGTGAGCGAGGAGCAGGCGAATGCCGCTTCGAACCAAGCCGTAAACTTGTAATTTACCAGAGGAGAGGCGCTTTATGAAGCTGATTGTGAATGCGGACGATTTCGGTTATTCGAAAGGGGTGAATCTGGGGATCATCGAGGCGCACCGGGCGGGCGTCGTCACCTCTACAACGACCATGGTGAACATGGGCGGTTTCGAACACGCGGTACAATTGGCCAGGGAAACGCCGACACTCGGGGTGGGCATCCATCTGGTGCTCACCTGTGGCGCTCCAGTCAGCCACGATGTACCATCCCTGACAGATGAGCATGGGCGGTTTCACCGTGGATACGACTATTTGGGCACGACGTCGCCGGAGGATGTAGAAAGGGAGCTGCGCAGCCAAATCGAAAAGTATTTGGCGACGGGACTTACCCCGACGCACATCGACAGTCATCATCACGTCCATGCTCATGCAGCGATTTTGCCGATCGTTTTGCGCCTGGCACAAGAATATCGGCTTCCGGTGCGCAATCCGTGGGGGTTTCAAGCAGGGAAAAGGGAGAAGCAGCCGGATGTGCTGACCACGGAAGGCTTTTCCCACCGCTTTTACGGAGAGGACCTGTCTGTTCAAACTTTCTTCGATATTGTCGAGGAGCTGGCGGACTGCTCTGTGGCCGAGATGATGACCCATCCCGCATATTTGGATGAAGCGATTTTGACAGGCAGTTCATACGCGCTGCCGCGTACACGGGAGCTGCAAATTTTAACGGCAAAAGAGATAAAAGAGTACGTGCAAACACGGCAGATACAGCTCGTGACATTTAAAGAACTCGGATAGGTGGAGATCTATTTGGACCATACAGACGTTATTTTTCAGCTGATTTTACACGGAGGGAACGCGAGAAGCCTGGCGATGGAAGCAATCGCACTGGCGAAAAACAAAGACATGGCGGGCGCACAAGATGCGCTGAAACGAGCTGGCGAAGAGCTGAGCCGGGCCCATCACCACCAAACGACTTTTATCCAAAAGGAGATTGCGGGTGAGAAACCGGAGATCAGCATGCTGTTGATCCATGCGCAGGATCATTTGATGAATGCGATGACGATCAAGGATTTGGCCAGCGAGTTTGTCGAGCTGTACAGCCATGTCCACGCGGCAAAGGAGGCGGGAGTGTGAGCGGAATCAAAATCGTAACGATCGGTGGGGGATCGAGCTATACGCCAGAGCTTGTGGAAGGTCTGATCAAACGATACGACGAGTTGCCTGTACGCGAACTGTGGCTCGTCGATATTCCCGAGGGTGAGAAGAAGCTGCAAATCGTCGGTGCTTTGGCGAAGCGGATGGTGGAAAAGGCCGGAGTACCTATGAAGGTGCATCTGACGCTGGATCGGCGCAAAGCGCTCGCGGGCGCGGATTTCGTCACAACGCAAATGCGCGTGGGGCTGCTGGACGCCCGAATCAAGGATGAGCGCATTCCGCTGAAGTACGGGGTCATCGGTCAGGAGACGAATGGGCCTGGCGGACTGTTCAAAGGGCTGCGCACGATTCCGGTCATCATGGACATTTGCCGCGATATGGAAGAGCTGTGCCCGGATGCCTGGCTGATTAATTTTACCAATCCGGCTGGCATGGTGACGGAGGCCGTTCTGCGATACACGAACCGGAAGAAAGTAATCGGGCTGTGCAATGTGCCCATCGGGATGAAAATGGGAGTCGCGACCATATTGGGGGTCGATCAGTCGCGGATACACATTGACTTTGCCGGGCTGAACCATATGGTGTTCGGGCTGGGAGTCTACCTGGACGGAAACAACGTCACTCCGCAGATCATCGACAAGCTGACTGGCGAACAATCGGGAATTACGATGCAAAACATTCTCGATCTCGGCTGGGACAAAGATTTCATCAAAGCGTTGGGGATTCTTCCTTGCCCGTATCACCGCTACTACTACCAGACTCGCACCATGCTGGAGCACGAGCAGGAGGAAGCGAGCAAAAACGGCACGCGGGCAGAAGTGGTCAAGCAGGTGGAAGCGGAGCTGTTCGCGCTGTATGAAGACCCTGACCTGAACATCAAGCCGCCGCAGCTGGAAAAGCGCGGGGGTGCCTATTACAGCGAAGCAGCCTGCAATCTGATTTACTCGATCTACAACGACAAACGGGATATTCAGCCAGTGAACGTCCGCAACAACGGGGCGATTGCGAGCATTCCTGACGACTCTGCTGTGGAAGTAAACTGCGTTATTACCCGGGAAGGGCCAGTCCCGCTTGCCGTAGGGGATTTGCCAGTGCCTGTGCGCGGGTTGGTGCAGCAGATCAAGTCGTTTGAACGAGTGGCGGCGGAAGCGGCTGTAACGGGTGACTATCACCAGGCTTTGCTCGCCATGACGATCAATCCTTTGGTGCCGTCCGATGTGGTAGCCAAGCAAATTCTCGACGAGATGCTGGAGGCGCACAAAGAGCATTTGCCACAGTTTTTCAAGCCAGTAACGTAAGGATGGAAAACCGTGGAACAAGCTGAGAGAAAAAACGAGAGCGCGAGATACAAGCTGCTCGCCCTGGATGTGGATGGGACCATTCTGATGTCGAATCATTCGATGGCAAAAGTCACGCAGCAAGCGATCAGCGGGCTTGCAGACAGAGGCGTGTTCGTAACGCTGGCTACCGGACGGGCGTATCCGTCAGCGAAAGCTTTGGCCCGACAGTTGAACATCAGCACTCCGCTCGTGTCGCATGACGGGGCGTATGTGGCTGATCCGCTGACAGACGAGGAACTGCACGTCAGTCGGATACCTGTTGAAACGACCGCTTCGGTGACAAACATTTTGGCGAAGTACGAGCTGGATGTCATGCTGCTGCACGAAGCTTATACGCTCACCAATCGGCGCTGGAAGTGGAAGGACTTGTATCCGCTGGTGAACACGCGCACCTTGCGCCAGCTTTGGCGGGAGCGCTATCCGGTCAAACTGATGACTTCCGCTGATTTGATCGGGCACGTCCAGGAGCATGCGGTGCGCGTACCGAAAATTTTCGTCATGGGCGAGGAAAGCGAGATTGCGGTAGCCAGAAAAGAGTTGGAGACAACCGACTTGCCGGAAATTCGGGTAACGACTTCCGGTGCACGCAATCTGGAGATATTGCCAGAGGGAATCTCCAAAGCGAGCGGGCTTGCGCTTTTGGCAAAAAGACTGGAAATCAGTCCGGAACAAATTGTGGCTGTCGGCGACAATTACAACGACTTGGAAATGTTGCAATTTGTCGGGATGGGCGTCGCCATGGGCAATGCTCCAGACGAAGTCAAGCGGCTGGCACGACATGTGACAGACACGAACGATCAACATGGGGTGGCGGCCGTCATCCAGAAATTTTTCGGCATACACGATGCAGAAAAGGAGGTGTGAAATGGTCCGATTTAATGTAGAAATCACCGTAAGCGGCGGCCTTCATGCCCGTCCGGCTTCTGTACTGGTCAACTTGCTCAATCAATACCGCTCGTCGGTCAAAATGATCTACAACGACAAGCAAGCCAACGGCAAAAGCATCTTGAGCGTCATGGCGCTGGGGGCGAAGACCGGCGATGAAATGACGTTTGAGGTGGAGGGCATCGACGAGCAGGAGACAGCGTCGGCTTTGCAGTCGCTGTTTCAGCGGAACTTTGCCGTATAAAAATCGCAAAGCCAATGCCTGACAGTGCGGGCATTGGCTTTTTCATGTTCGGGCAACGGCTTTTTATCGATCAGAGACTTTTTCGAAATACGACCGTTACTTTGAAGTAATCGCCATCGATTTCCAGCAACAGCTTTCCGCCTTGCAGCTCCACGATGCTTTTGGCAATCGCCAGCCCCAGTCCGGAACCTTCCGTATGGCGGGACTGATCGGCGCGTTTGAATCGTTCAAACAGTTCCTGGGCATCGAAGTCGATTTCGTAGGCCGAGACGTTTTTGAAGGTGAGCACGACTTCATCCTGTTTTTCGATCAAATCAATCAAGACGCGCGTATTCGGCATGGAATACTTCAAGGCGTTGCCAATCAGATTCTCGAAAACGCGCCATGTTTTTTTGCCATCGAGCGGAGCCATGATTTTCGGCTGCTCGGTTTGGACGCGAAACTTGAGAGAGGATTGCTCGATCTTTTCGCTGAACTCTGCGATCGCCTGGTTGAGCAGTGCCGAGACGTTTACTTGCTCAATGTGCAGCTCGACAGCTCCGCTGGACATTTTCGCGGCATCGAACAGGTCATCAATCAGCACTCGCAAACGGCCCGCTTTTCGGTCCAGCACATCGACATAGCTCTTGAGCTCTTCCGCCGACAGGTTATCCCGTTTCAACAGGTCCACGTAGTTGATAATCGAGGTGAGCGGCGTTTTCAAATCGTGCGACACATTGGTAATCAGCTCTGTCTTCATGCGCTCGCTCTTCATTTGTTCTTCCAGCGCGTGTTTTAAGCCCAGCTTGATGTTGTTGAGCGAGTGCGCGAGATCGGAGAGGCTCCCTTTATGGATTTTTTCAATCGTGGCCTGCATATTTCCCGCTGACATCTCGGAAGCTCCGCGCATGATGCGGTTCATAAGTGCCAAACGGCGAAAAATGTACGGAACGACGGTTGCCAGGTAGAACAAGCCGTACAGAAAACTGAGCACGAACAACTCTTCCGAGCCTTTCGCGATGGAGACGAGGCCGAGTGCTGCGCTCATGCCGAATCCGACAGTCAAAATGAACAACAGGGAAGACTTGAAGAACAAGCCTTTGTGCGCGTAGCTTTCACGCAGAACAAGTTTCAGTCGGGCAAACAGGCTTCTTTGCCACTGTTGCGAAAGAGACTCAGGTTGCTGATACATATGCCATGCTTCCAGAACTTGCAGCAGCCAATAGGCGGTAAACAAAGACATGAATCCGAGAGTGAAGAAATGCTCGACATCCACCGGCAAAAAGAAGAAGCGCAGACTGAAAATCATAGCCAGGTAAGTAGCACCTAGCGGAAACAGCAAGAGGATGCGGATATCGAGCGGGATACGCCGGAACAGTCTCAGCGTTTTGCCGACAATCGGTTGCTCAATGCCTTTGTTCCGGTGCAAAAACCAGCAAAGGACAGCGGTAGAGAGCAATGTCACGATCAACAGGACGACTTCTCCGCGCAGCCGATCCCTTTTGGCATCGAAGTAGGCAGCATCTGCATGTACTTGGCTGTAGCCATCAGGAATTTTCGGAACAAAAAAAGTGCCGGACCATTGATTCAGTTGATACATGCGGTTAATGTCGGCAAAATCGCCGTATCTTTGATCTGAGTTTTCCGGAAAGCGGATTACGTAGCGGGCATTCTCGCTTAATTCTGCATCCGTTGGCGTGTGGCTATTGGAGTAAATTTTCCCTGTCTTGTAGTCGTTGACATAGTAGTGGAACGATGGGTTGCGAAGGGCAAGGCTGTTTTTCCGTTCTTCGTACTCGGCATCTTTTTCCGCGACCATTTGTTTGAATTTCGCATCCCATTCGGCTGTTGCTTCGTCAAGCTCGCGGATCATCTCGGACTTTTTCGCTGCAGCATCGTCGGGGTGCATGTCAGCATACCGCTGCCTGATCTCTTGATAAGCATTGTTGCGGTCTTGCTGGAACTGCTCTACGGCTGCTTTCCCCAGCTTTTGTTCTGGCGTCTTGCGTTCATAGTCGGCAAAGTCGACATGAACCGTTTTCACCAGACCTACAAACAGTCTGACTTCGCTATTGAAGCTTTCGCTCTGGAAGTAGTTGTCCCGTTGCAAATACTCGCGGTTGCGGTAAATATCCGCCATAATCAGTACGAGAAGCGCGACGCTGACAACCAGGGCGAACAGCGCTGGCAGCGTGAAGCGGCTATTTTTCGATCTTGTATCCAATTCCCCATACCACCTTCAAATATTTCGGTTCTTTCGGGTTGATCTCGATTTTTTCCCGAATGCGCCTGACGTGAACAGCAACCGTGTTTTCTGCATTCAAATATGGCTCTCGCCAGACGCGTTCGTAAATTTCCTCAATGGAAAAGACCCGGCCCTTGTTTTCCATCAGCAGCTCCAAAATCTTGTATTCGGTAGCGGTCAAGCGGACTTCGGTGCCATCTACAGCGACGGACTTCGTACTTTTGTTCAGCGACAATCCACGAACCTGAATCTCGTCTTCGGTTGCCTTGTAATTGCCGAGATTGGTATAACGTCTGAGTTGGGACTTGACCCGCGCCACCAGCTCCAACGGATGAAAAGGCTTGGTCACATAGTCGTCGGCCCCGATGTTCAAGCCCAGAACTTTGTCGGTGTCCTCCGATTTGGCAGAAAGCATGATGATCGGGATATTTTTGTCCTGCCGGATTTTAAAAGTTGCCGTAATTCCGTCCATCTGAGGCATCATAATGTCCAAAAGAATGAGATGAATCTCTTCCCGTTCCAAAATATCCAATGCTTCTAGACCATTGCTCGCTTGATGCACAATCAGAGACTCGTTTTTGAGATAGATTTCGATCGCATCTCTGATCTCTGCCTCGTCGTCGACTACGAGGACATGATAGTTCGCCATTGTTTTCCCACCTTATGAATGCATTCATGTTTTTATCTTAACGAAAAGCTTTGACAAAACAGCATAGAAATCTCTTACAAATTTCTTAATAGTTGTCCGAGATAGGAACTGGACGAAAAATAGGGTAAGATGTGAGGAAGTAAAAACGAGGAAATGGTGATGACCTTGCTGGAATGGACCGGGGAGAGAATCATCCCCAAGCTGCTGAAGCCGACGAATGGCATGCTTCTGGAGCACATCGCCCGCTATTACTTTGCTACTCCTTATATTAAAGGAAGAGTGCTTGATATTGCATGCGGGACAGGATACGGCTGTCATATGGTTGCCAAGGATCGGAAGCGGGAATTGACCGAGTTGATCGCTGTCGATATTGATGACGACACGATTTTTTACGCGAATCGGGAATATCACCATCAAAAAATTACGTACCAAAAAGCCGACGCTCTCGATCCCGCCCTTCCCGAGAAGCTGGGCTTGTTTGATACGATTTTAAGCTTTGAAACGATTGAGCATGTAGCGGACGATCTGTTGTTCATGGACAACCTGTATCGCATGCTGAAACCGGGCGGAACACTGGTTTTGTCCAGTCCGTTTGGCCGGGGGAGAGGCAAGGAGACGAGCGAGCCTTTTCATGTGCATCAATTGACTCCCCAAGAGTTTGAGGAGCTGTTTGTCCGGTTTTCGCAGGTGGAGATTTACTATCAGCGAGGGCCGACGTTTGAAAAGCCGCGAGATGGCGTGCGCTACTTTATCGGTGTGGCTGTTTGTACGAAATGATCCTGCTCGGATACATGATGATTGGAGATGGCGAAACTGACGGATTTTTTTAGATTGGGCATACGAAAAGAATGGATAGATGCGCTGCAAGCAAATGGAATTACAGAGCCGACCCCGATCCAGGAAAAAGCGATTCCTGCGCTGTTGGCAGGCAAGGATGTGATTTCCCAGGCGCAGACAGGAACGGGGAAGACGCTTGCTTTTGTCCTGCCGATTTTGGAGAAAGCGGACCCGGACTCAAACGATGTGCAGGCGCTGGTGCTCACACCTACCCGCGAGCTGGCTCTGCAAATTACGGCAGAGGTGAAAAAGCTGACGGCTGCCACAGATGATCTGCACGTGCTGGCCGTATATGGCGGACAAGACGTCGACCGGCAACTGCGCAAGCTGGCGGGCAAAAAGCAGGTGGTGATCGCTACTCCCGGCAGATTGCTGGATCACATGAGACGAGGAACGATCGATTTGTCGACCGTCTCCATGTTTGTTCTCGATGAGGCAGACCAGATGCTGCATATGGGCTTTTTGCCAGAGGTGGAAGACATCGCGGCGAGCCTGCCTGACAAGCGGCAGACGATGCTGTTTTCCGCGACGATGACGCCGCAGGTGCGCGCACTGGCGCAGCGCTTCATGCAAAATCCGGAAGATATCCGGGTGCAAGGCAAACGGATTACACTGGCGAATATCCGGCAAATCGCCGTGGAAACGACGGATCGTGCGAAACAGTCTGCCTTGCGTACCTTGATTGATGAAGAACGCCCGTTTTTGGCAGTCATCTTTTGTCGCACGAAACGCCGGGCGAGCACGTTGAATGCCGCCCTGCAAGGCTTTGGCTATTTGTCGGACGAGCTGCACGGCGATTTGTCGCAGGCAAAACGCGAGGATGTAATGAAGCGTTTTCGAGAAGCGAGAATCCAGTTGCTGGTGGCAACGGATGTAGCAGCGCGCGGGCTTGACGTCGAGGGAGTCACTCACGTGTTCAATTACGACATCCCGGAAGATGTCGACAGCTACATTCACCGGATCGGCAGAACGGGCCGGGCCAAAGAAAAGGGCATCGCTTATACGATGGTGGCGGCCAAGGATCGGGCACAGCTCGCAGAGATTGAAAAAGGAATCGCCATGACTTTGGAGCGGCGTGCGAGCGAGCGGGCGGCGGATTACGGGGAGAACGAGGAGCATAAGCAGCACAAGACAAAGCATAAGGGGCAGGAGCGCGCAGGCAGAGGCGGTCAGCGTGGAGGCAAACCAGCCAGAACAGAAGGCGAGCACCGTGGGAGCAAGCCAGCCAGAGCAGAAGGTGAGCACCGTGGAAGCAGGCCAGCCAGAGCAGAAGGCGAGCACCGTGGGAGCAAGCCAGCCAGAGCAGAAGGCGAGCACCGTGGGAGCAGGCCAGCCAGAGCAGAAGGCGAGCACCGTGGAAGCAGGCCAACCAGAGCAGAAGGCGAGCACCGTGGAAACAGGCCAGCCAGAGCTGAGGGCGGTCAACGTGGGGGCAAACCACCTAAAGCCGAGGGTAAGCAACAGGCCGGGAAAGGGAAGCGCGAGACGGGAAAACGCGGGCAGCACGGAGCCGATCGCCAGCAGCAAACCGCTCGCTTGACCCCCAAAAATGGGGATGACCAGCGAACCCAGGAACGGATGACGAAAACAGGGCAGAGCAGCGAGCGATTGGCAGGCAGAAGCGATTTTGCGGGCAAATCCGCAAATGCTTCGCGCAAGCCGGGGGCTTTTTCCCATAAGCGAGCAGAGAAGCAGCATGGTGGCAGCGCTCGTTTTGATGGCCAAAAACAGACAGGCAAACGGCCAAGTCCGGCGCCAGCAAAACGCGGCAGCACCGCTCGAAGGACCAAGAAGCGCTGAATGAAATAAAGCGAGGAAAAAGAAAGACCGTTCCGCCGGGAAAAAGGCAGGAACGGTCTTTTGTGTATTCCGATCAGCTGTCTGGAAAGACGCGCGAACGTGTAAGGAAACGCACTCCTTCGGGCCCTTCGAGCGAGAACATTCCGCCACGACCCGTGACAACATCGATGATCAGCTGAGTATGCTTCCAATACTCGTACTGCGCTTTTCCCATGTAAAACGGGCAGCCGCCAATTTCGCCCAGCAGCACATCCTGTTCCCCGACGAGAAATTCACCTAGCGGGTAGCACATAGGCGAGCTTCCATCGCAGCAGCCCCCTGATTGATGAAACATCAAGTCGCCATGCTTGGCGCGCAGCCGTTCGATCAGCTCCAGGGCAGCGTCTGTAGCGAGCACTTTCTCAGGCTGGCTCATCGATCAAAAGAAGCCCAATGCCTGCTCACTGTAGCTAACCAGCAGGTTTTTGGTTTGCTGGTAGTGGGCGAGCATCATTTTGTGATTTTCGCGGCCAATACCGGACATTTTGTATCCGCCGAATGCGGCGTGCGCCGGGTAAGCGTGGTAGCAGTTGGTCCATACGCGGCCAGCCTGGATTTCACGTCCTACGCGGTAAGCGGTGTTCACATCGCGCGTCCATAAGCCGGAGCCGAGGCCGTACAGCGTGTCGTTGGCGATAGCCAGCGCTTCGTCCGTGTCTTTGAAGGTCGTCACGGAGACTACCGGGCCGAAGATTTCTTCCTGGAAGATGCGCATTTTGTTGTGTCCTTTGAAGACGGTAGGCTGGATGTAGTAGCCGCCTTCGAGGTCTCCTTCCAACTGCGCACGGGAGCCGCCGATCAGGCAATCTGCCCCTTCCTGTTTTCCGATATCGAGGTAGGAGAGAATTTTTTCAACTTGCTCCAGGGAAGCCTGGGCGCCAATCATGGTGTCGGTATCCAGCGGGTTGCCTTGCTTGATGCTGGCTACGCGTTTCAGAGCGCGCTCCATGAACTGGTCGTAAATGCTTTCGTGAATGAGGGCGCGGGACGGGCATGTGCAAACTTCCCCCTGGTTGAGTGCAAACAGCACGAAGCCTTCAATTGCTTTGTTCAAGAAAGCGTCGTCTTTGGCACACACGTCCGGGAAGAAGATGTTCGGAGATTTTCCGCCCAGCTCCAATGTGACCGGAATAATATTTTGGGAGGCGTACTGCATGATCAGTCGACCTGTAGTCGTCTCTCCGGTAAATGCGATTTTGGCGATGCGGTTGCTGGATGCGAGCGGTTTGCCAGCTTCCAGACCGAAGCCGTTTACGACGTTCACGACGCCCGGAGGCAGCAAGTCGCCGATCAGCTCCATCAGCACCATGATCGAAGCAGGAGTTTGCTCTGCGGGCTTGAGGACAACGCAGTTTCCTGCTGCCAGAGCGGGAGCGAGCTTCCATGTAGCCATCAGCAGCGGGAAGTTCCAAGGAATGATTTGTCCGACGACACCGAGCGGCTCGTGGAAATGGTAAGCGACTGTGTCGTTGTCGATTTCAGCCAGCGAGCTTTCTTGGGCGCGAATCGCTCCGGCAAAGTAACGGAAGTGATCGATCGCCAGCGGGATATCGGCAGCCAGCGTCTCGCGGACAGGCTTTCCGTTTTCCCACGTCTCAGCCGTTGCCAAAAGTTCCAGATTGGCTTCCATGCGGTCTGCGATCTTCAAGAGGATGTTGGATCGCTGTGTAACAGAGGTGCGTCCCCAAGCGTCTTTGGCTTCGTGGGCGGCATCCAGTGCAAGCTCGATATCTTCTGCAGTGGAGCGAGCTACTTCGCAAAATGCTTTGCCGTTTACAGGAGATAAGTTTTCAAAATATTCACCCTTCACCGGCGGTACCCAATTGCCCCCGATGTAGTTTTCATAGCGATTTTTGAAAGTCACCTTGGAACCGGCTTGACCGGGTTGAGCGTAGATCATGCGAACGCCTCCTCTAATATCACCTTTTTCTTTACGGCTTTTTCTAAAAGCAAATCCTGTACCAACTGCCGGGAAGCTGGAAATGACAGCGTTTTCGAAAAAGTAAGACAGCAAAAATGCTCCATAATGGAGCAAAAGTTGTTCCGTTTTGGGACACCTCGTAAATATTTGGGAGCGTTAGACAAGGAACTGCTTTTTCCGCCAAGATTCGCATACTTACTCGTGCTATACTGGTAGTGAATGATTTTTGGGGGAGGGAAGAGTGTTGTCAACGATTGTCAAGCAATCTTGGAAGCGCTGCCAGGAATCGAACCTCAATGCTTGGGAGAAAGCCAATGACCAAATCATTTCCAGCAAAAGAATCAAAGAAATCATTCAGGAAAATCACCCTCTGATTCAGGAAAGCCTCCCGCTGTTCAACAAGCTCGCTCCCTTTTTGTTGTCGACAGAGCACATCGCTTTGTTGTCGGATCGGGATGGCAATATCATTCACACTGTCGGCGACCCCGTGTTTGCCAATCAGGCGCAAAAAGTGCAACTGCAAATCGGGGCGAATTGGACAGAAAATTCAAAAGGAACGAACGCGATCGGGACGGCGCTGATCGCGCAGCAGCCTGTTCAAATACAAGGAGAGCAGCACTACTTTTTGGAGAACCGCTTTCTCACGTGCTCGGCGGCGCCGATTTTTTCACCGACTGGCGAGTTGCTCGGCGTCATCGACATCAGTACGCGCAAGGAATACTCCCATCCGTTTGCTTTGACCATCGCTTGCATGATTGCGGAAACGCTGCAAAACCGCTTTTTGTACGCCGATGCACAGCGGGTCATCGCGCTTGGCGAGAGTCCGGTTGTGAAAGGAGAGCCGGGAAAAGTGCCACTGGTCGGTCTGGATCGGGACGGACGACTGATCGGCTTCAATGAGCCTGCCAAGCAGCAGCTGGGAACGGAAGCACTTGGGAAAAGGCTTCCGCAAGAGTACGAGCGCGCAGGACGAGAGGTGCAGGACAAACGCCCGCGCCTGTTCACGTCAGGCTCATGGACAGATGCTTCATCCAAGACGTCGGATGCGGATGCTTTGAAAAGTTTGAAAAAGCCAAAGACGCAGCTCAAGCCGTTTCCTCGTCTCGCAGGTTCTTGCCCGCTGTTTTTGCAGGCGAAAATGCTGGGGCAAAAGGCGGCGCAGGTCGACTTTCCCGTGCTGATCCTGGGGGAGAGCGGCACGGGCAAAGAGCTGTTCGCGCAGATGGTTCACGAGACGGGACCACGGGCGCAGGAGCCTTTTATCGCCGTGAACTGCAGTGCGATATCAGAAAATTTGATCGAAAGCGAATTGTTCGGCTACGAAAGCGGGGCATTTACCGGGGCGAATCGCGAAGGAAGGATCGGCAAGTTTGAGGCGGCGAAAAAAGGCACGATCTTTTTGGATGAGATCGGCGATATGTCTTTGCGCGGACAAGCCGCTCTTCTGCGGGTGTTGCAGGAGAAGGTCGTCACGCCAGTAGGCAGCAACCAGTCCCGGCCGATTCAGGCGAGAATCATTGCGGCAACGCATCGCAATTTGCCGGAAGAAATCAAGGCGGGACGTTTCCGGGCTGACTTGTACTATCGGCTCAAAGGAGTCTCGATTCACTTGCCGCCGTTGCGAAAACGAAGCGATATCATCCAGGTGGCGGAGCATCTGATGCAGCAAATTGCCCCTGAGCAGCCAAGCGAATTGCTCCCGAGTGCGAAAGCGAAGCTCGTTGCCTATTCCTGGCCGGGAAATGTGCGCGAACTGCAAGGAGTGCTGGTGCAGGCCGCTTTTTTGTCCGATGGCGATGATATTGGCGAGGAGCACATCCAACTGGAGGGCTTGACGGAAGAAGCGGAGCATGAGCAAGGGATTCCGTCTTTGCGGGAGACCGAGCTTGTGGCGATCAGACGCGCGCTCCATTCGAGCGGCGGCAACGTCAGCAAAGCGGCAAAGCTGCTTCAGATCGGGCGGAATACGCTGTACCGCAAGATGGCGGAGTATCAGCTTGGGGCGCCTTTTTATATGGGGGAGTCATGACGAAGTGGTACAAGTTTGATAAAAACTCGATCAGATAGCATTTAGCAAATAACGTGAACTCTTCTGCATTAACTTGAAGCTGTAAAATCACAACTCATTGGAGTAGGGAAATGATAACTAAACAATACGATTTGCATTACAAAAAACGGCACCCGATAATACCGGGTGCCGTTTTAGTATTGTATGGCGTCTTAACCAAGACTAATATTTTTTCTCCTGGTGCTTGAACACACTATTCGTTTTATCGGAGCCTAAATTAGCAGGTGTAGCATACTGTCTTACACCATCAGTGTCTTCTAAATAGAAGTACATAACTTCGGGTTCATCGGCAAAAATCACCTTTGCTCCAAAGGATGGGAGTTTGCCATAGTGAGTGGTAATAGATATGATGTCGCTGCTTTTATATCCCTTCATCAGAAGATATTCTTCAACATCTCTTTTTAACTTATATTTTTCGAAGTTAATGAAACCTACAAATAAAAGAACTGCACAAATCGCAACTGATGCAGAAATGATTAACCATTTTTTCATAAATATCTCTCCTTTTTCTATCAATGCATGAATAGGTAGTATCGGCAATGGAAATGGCCCAAAATTAAGAAGTAGGAAGAAGATATGCGATGGGCATGGCCAACAACGAGTACAAAGATCACCGATGATTATGGTGATGTTGGTGACCGTTGGCATAAGGGAATTGACATTGGAGTTAAAAAGAAAGATGTATATTCAGTGGCCGAAGGTAAAGTCATTCAAAGCGGGCATTTTAAAGATGGGGTTACCTATGCTATTACCATTGAACATAACGATAGAGACCCAGATACCAATAAGAAGCTAATTACGAGATACCTTCACTTAGAACCTAAAGAGCTTTACTATACAACGAATGAAAAAGTAAAAAAAGGCACAACGATTGCTATGTCTGGAACCAGTGGAGCGACTGGATATCATTTGCACTTTGATGTAAATGCAAAAGGTTTGGAAAAACCGGGAGATCGGGATACTTTTTCTCCTTGGGTATTCTGGCCAGAAAATAGGCCAAACTTGTTAAGTGCTTTGGATTTACAAGGACATGGAGAACATGAACAGGAAAATGGGCATACTCATCCTGAAGATGAAGATTTCTTTGACTTCCTGGTTATTTCTTATGTCGGATCGGATGCGTTTTATAGTTGGTTCTATTCAGTCGAAGAGTCTGAAAGAACGACGGAAAATTTCAAAAAGCAATTTAATTTAAGCGATAATGACATTGAAGAAATTATGAACACGAAGTTGACACAAGAGGCAAAAGCAGAGGTTATTAACGCATCTGCAAATCAGTAAAAAATCTACACTCCCGTGATTTGAACATGGGAGTGTAGATTTTTCCAATATCAAGTAAGGAGGAATAACATGAAGAACAAAAAAGGGTACCTACTCATTCTCGGATTGCTGGTAATTGTATTCGTTATTTTATATTCAACGGGCATTATTGGACGCTCCGTTAGCATACAAGAAACTCAGTCGATCAGTGCTAATGATGTGATTAATGAAGTTGAAAAAATAAAGAATGAAGTCAAGATCGGTCTAACGATGAATGAAATAAAACAGCTTTATGGTAGTAACTATACGTTAGTTAACGACAACGGCGATCTTGAGAATGGGAATGACGAGCATTGGACGTATCGATTCCTTGGAGATGTCAATTACAAGCCTGCGGGCCCGGATCATATGATAGACGAAGAAGGTATGTTAAGTGGAAAAGCAGGAGTGGAGCTATTCATCGGTTGGAAAAATGAAAAGATAACGTTGTTTACGATCACTTATCTAGGTACCGACAAACATATTCATTTTTACAGTAACGTAAATGGAAAAATTGAAGAGAGTGTTATCAAATAAGCTGAAAGTGGAATGTAGCTTAATTTATAGCCTACGTTTGAAGCGCAACGTTTTGAATGAGGGAACCCCTTGCAGGCTAAGTCGGCATTGTACGACGAATAGAGTGGGGTTTCATCGAAGTAAATCAACTCGGCGGAAATACTGACGAATTGCTTTTCTCTGCATGGGAGAAAAAGAGTTCGTCTTTTTTAGAATGAAAATCCAATGAGGGAGTGCTTCGCTTGAAAAACGACCTGCAAGTAAAGTGTCAGATTATGGAATGCAGGAAAGGGCATGAACGGAGCTGCTTGACCAATTAAAAACTGCCGACAGTCTGAGTGTTGCAACATTTTGTTGCAACACTTTTTTAAAAAAGATAAGCATGACTTCCAAATTATGATATAAAAAATAAAAAGACTGAATGTTTCGGGTATTTCTGTGCAAAGATGAACGATTGGCATTAAAGGTGCATTAGATCAGTGCATCCGATTATTCTTTAAAATTGAATTAATTCAAGGAGGGAGACGATTGCTGCAATATTCGATCGCAGTCATACCAGGAGACGGCATTGGTCCAGAGGTGATGGACGAGGGATTGAAGGTGTTGACGGCCGTAGAGGAAGCGCATGGAGGGATTCGTTTTACCCGCGAGATTATGGACTGGAACTGCCAGTATTACCTCACGAACGGCAGGATGATGCCGGAAAATGGACTGGACATATTGAAAGACCACGATCTGATTTTGCTGGGAGCGATTGGAGCGCCAGAGGTGCCCGATCACGTATCGGTGTGGGAGTTGATTTTGCCGATTCGCCGCAGCTTTTCGCAATATGTGAACCTGCGGCCTGTAAAGCTGCTCAAAGGTCTGGAAAGCCCTCTGCGCTACAAAGGACATGCCGATCTCGATTTTGTCGTCGTGCGGGAAAACACCGAGGGCGAGTATTCCAACATGGGAGGGCGGATGCACCAGGGGACGCCTTACGAGATGGCGGTGCAAAACAACGTCTTCACCCGGTATGGCACGGAGCGCATTCTTCGCTACGCGTACGCGCTGGCAGAGAAACGTCCGACAAAAAGCGTGACGGCAGCTACCAAATCGAACGGAATCAACCATTCCATGCCGTTCTGGGATGAGATCGTCAAGGAGATCAGCCTGGAGCACCCGGACGTTCGCACCAACTTGTATCATATCGACGCATTGGCCGCCTATTTTATCACCAGACCGGAGACGTTTGAGGTGGTGGTTGCGAGCAACTTGTTTGGAGACATTTTGACAGACCTGGGGGCAGCCATAGTCGGCGGGCTTGGGCTGGCTCCGTCGGCCAACATCAATCCGGAGCGCCAATACCCGTCGATGTTCGAGCCGATCCACGGATCAGCCCCTGATATTGCCGGAAAAGGGATCGCCAATCCGATCGCGCAAGTGTGGAGCCTGAGCATGATGATGGATCATCTCGATTTGCCGGAAATCAGTGCTCTGATCATGAACGCAATCGAGCAAGTTGTCCAGGAGGGCAAGGTGCTGACGCCTGACCTGGGGGGCAAGGCGACCACGAGGGAGTTGGGGGACGAGATTGTCCGGCACATTTATTTGGGGACGAGATAAAGAGACAAGGGAGGAAGAGAGTATGGAAGCGAAAGCGTATGATTTGTACATCGGCGGAGAATGGATCAAAACGAGCAGCTATATCCCTGTTTTGCACAAATACACCGGCGAGTGCATCTCGCAGATTGCCCGCGCCGAACGGCACCATGTCCAGACAGCGGTAGAGGCAGCGTGGGAGACATTTCGGAACGATCGGCTGACGCCGTTTCAGCGCTATAAAATTTTGCTGAAGGCGTCTGAGCTGATGGAAGCGCGCCGGGACGAGATGGAGCTTTCCCTCATCCGCGAAGTCGGGAAAACGCGCAAAGATGCGATGAACGAACTGGATCGTACGATTAATACGCTTCGCTTGTCTGCGGAAGAAGCCAAAAAAATTCATGGCGAGATGATCCCGCTGCAATCGACGGAAGGCTCGGAAAATCGCCTCGGGTTCACGATCCGCGTACCGAAAGGCGTCATTGGCGCGATTACGCCTTTCAACTATCCGCTGCTGCTCAGCACGCACAAGATCGCTCCGGCTCTGGCGGCAGGCAATACGCTGGTGGTCAAGCCGGCGACTGTCACGCCGCTCGCGACCTTTTTGCTGGTGGAAGTACTGGAGGAGGCAGGGCTGCCAAAAGGCTATGTGAACATCGTGACGGGGGCGGGCAGCGAAGTGGGCGAGTGGCTTTTGGACGAAGAACGCATCGCCATGTACACCTTTACCGGGTCGGGCGAGGTTGGCCGCCATATCAAAGCGCGCAGCGGCATGCGGCCTGTCGCTCTGGAGCTTGGCAACAACTCGCCCAATATCGTTCACTACGATGCGGATGTGGAGCTGGCGGCTCGGCAGACGGCTGCGCGCAGCTTTCATAATGCAGGTCAGGCGTGCATTGCCGTCCAGCGCATTTACGTGCACGAAGATGTGTTTCCGGCATTCAGCGAGCAGTATATCGCGCACGTCAAGCAGTTGAAGGTAGGCGACCCGGAGGACCCGGCCACAGATGTCGGCCCGATGATCAGCGAAAAAGAGGCAAAGCGGACAGAAGAGTGGGTACGGGAAGCGATCAGCGAAGGAGCAACAGCGCTTTTACCCATCAGGCGGGAGGGCGCTCTGTTTTATCCGGCGGTGCTTGTGAATACGAAACCGGATATGAAGGTAGTGTGCCGGGAAGTGTTCGCCCCGGTAGTGACGATTATTCCGTACAGCGATCTGGAGGATGCTTTTGCCCAGGCGAATGATTCGGAATACGGCTTGCAAGCGGGGATTTTTACCCGTGATCTGAATGTCGCGATGAAAGCGGCGCGCACGCTGGAGTACGGCGGGGTAGTCATCAATGACGTCTCTACGTACCGCAATGACGTGATGCCGTACGGAGGCGTGAAAAACAGCGGACTCGGCAAGGAAGGACCGCGCTATGCCGTGGAAGAAATGACCGACGAGCGAATGGTGGTGATCAATCTATGAGCGGTCAACTGCTGCAAGGGAAAACGGCGATCGTCACAGGCGCTGCTTCCGGAATGGGAAAAGCGACTGCCAAGCTGTTCGCGGCGGAGGGAGCGAATGTCGTCCTGGCTGATTTGAACAAAGAGGCGGCTGTGCAGGTCGCTCTGGAATTGCCGGACGGGAGGGGCCATGCCGTGCAAGTCGACGTGGCCGATGACGAAAGTGTAGCCGCGCTGATTCAAGAGACAGTCGCCGTCTTCGGTGCGCCTGACGTGTTGGTCAATTGCGCCGGAGTTCCGCAAGCTTTTACTCCGATTGAGGAGCTGACATTGGAGCAGTGGGATCGGATCATGTCCGTCAACGCGAAGTCGCTCTACTTGACGGCCAGACATGCGGTTCCGCACATGAAGGCGAAAGCGAGGGGCAGCATCATCAACATCGCCTCCATCGCGGGCATCCGCGCGCGTCCCGGCCTGAATGCCTACTGCGCTTCCAAAGGCGCGGCGATCATGCTGAGCAAGGCTCTGGCAATCGAACTGGCTCCTTATCAAATCAGAGTCAATGTCATCAATCCTGGCCCGGCGGAGACTCCCATGCTGGGCAAGTTCATCAACGGAGACGAGCAAGAGGTAGAAGCCGGGAAAAAGGACATTTTCATCAGCAGCGTTCCATTGGGCATGCTGATTCAGCCGGAGGATATCGCGCAGGCCGCTCTGTACCTGGCTTCCGATCTGTCCAAGATCGTGACTGGGGAAGTCATGAACGTTGATGGCGGGAGGGGAATCTAGTCTATGGAGAAGCAGCAAAGGAGAGAGTGTGTGTGGATTATCGGCAGCAACTAGCAAGTTTGTTGGGAGAGGACAGAGTGACGACCAATCCGACTGTCCTCATGAATCATAGCCATGATGAATCGTACCATCCCCCTCATCTGCCGGATGTTGTCGTGTTTCCGCAGTCTGCGGATGAGGTCAGCGCCATTTTGCAGCTGGCTAATGAACAGCGTATTGCCGTGACACCGTTTGGTCTGGGCACCAGTCTGGAAGGCCATGCGATTCCGTATGCAGGGGGAATCAGTATGGACTTTTCGCTGATGAACCAAGTGCTGGAGGTGCGTCCGCAAGACTTTTTGGTCAGAGTACAGCCGGGGGTGACGCGCACTCAGCTCAATCGCGAGTTGAAAAAGCACGGTTTGTTCTTTTCCGTTGATCCGGGTGCTGACGCGACATTAGGCGGGATGGCGGCCACCAATGCGAGTGGCACCACTTCCGTCCGCTACGGTGTCATGCGCGACCAGGTCCGCGATTTGCAGGTCGTTCTCGCAGACGGGCGGATCATTCATACGGGCAGCATGACGGCCAAATCATCGTCCGGGTATCACCTGACAGGGCTGTTCGTCGGATCAGAAGGGACATTGGGCGTGTTTACAGAACTGACGCTACGTGTGTACGGGATTCCCGAGGCGACGATGGCAGCGCGGGCCAGCTTCCCAACCGTTCAAGACGCGGTAGATACGGTCGTGGATATTATGGGAGCGGGGATTCCCGTTGCCCGCATCGAGCTGGTTGACGAGCGTTCCATTCAGCAGGTGAATTTGTACAAGGAAACGAGCTATCCGGAAAACCCGACGCTTTTTATTGAGTTTCACGGCAGCGAGCAAAGCCTTGCGCATGACATTGAGTTCGCCCAAAACATCAGTGCCGAGCACGGTTGCACGCAGTTTCTGTTCGAGACTGATTCCAAAGCCCGTGCCGCGCTTTGGGATGCGCGTCACAATCTGGCTTACGCTTTTCTGCACAAATCGCCCGGCAAAAAAATGATGGTGACCGATGTATGCGTGCCTTTTTCCGAACTGGCGAAGGCAGTCGTGGACGCCCGGCAGGCCATTGACCGCTCAGGTTTGGATGGAGCCGTGCTGGGACATGTCGGCGACGGAAACTACCACGCGATTTTGATGATCGACGTACATGATGCACAAGAAATGGCCCGAGCCGAGGAACTGAATGCCCATCTGGTAGAGTACGCGCTGAGCCGCGGCGGGACGTGCACCGGAGAGCATGGCGTAGGAGTGGGCAAAGTCAAATATCAGCGCAAGGAGCACGGAGCGGCGCTGGACGTGATGCGGTCGATGAAGCAAGTTCTCGATCCGAACGCCATCCTGAACCCGGGGAAAATATTCGCAAACTAGCAATGGCCTGCATTCTGATCTGGCATGATCGAATGCAGGTTTTTCTTTTTGGCGAAATATGGCGAAAGGTAGAGGAGAAAGGGCGAGGATGTGGAATGTAGGAGATTGGTAAATAAACATTTCGCAAGGCAGGGAGGCAGGCATGCATGAAGTCGATTGTTGAGATTGCCCAGGCAGCAGGGATCGATGAGCAGGATCTGGAGCTTTACGGAAAGTTTAAGGCAAAAATATCTGATGAACTATGGAATAAGATAAAAGATCGACCTGATGGCAAGCTGATTCTCGTCACCGCGATGAATCCGAATCCAGCCGGAGCGGGTAAAACGCTGACGACGATCGGTCTGTCGCAGTCGCTTAATTTGCTTGGAAAGAAAACGATTGCCGCTCTCAGGGAGCCATCTCTGGGGCCGTGCATGGGCATCAAGGGAGGCGCTACCGGAAGCGGCAAGGCGCAAATTCTCCCCGCGGATGAAATCAACCTGCACTTTACCGGAGACATTCATGCGATTACAGCTGCGCACAATTTGCTCGCAGCGATGATTGACAATCATATTTTCCACGGCAATCCGCGCGGCATCAATCCGAAGAAGATTGTCTGGAAACGGGCGATGGACATGAATGACCGAGCGCTCAGAAATATTGTGGTCGGACTCGGCGAAGGCAACGGCATGACACGCGAGGACGGCTTCATGATTACGACTGCTTCGGAGATCATGGCTATTTTGTGCTTGAGCGAAAACCTCGCCGATTTGCGCGACCGACTGAATCACATCATCATCGGCTACGATTATCAGGATCAGCCGGTTCGTGCGGAGGAAATCAACGCGGTAGAAGCAATGTGCGTCCTGCTCAAGGAAGCGATCAAGCCGAACCTGGTGCAAACGATTGAAGGCACGCCTGTCATCGTCCACGGCGGTCCTTTTGCCAACATCGCCCATGGGTGCAGCAGCGTGATCGGAACCAAAACCGCTCTCAAGCTCGCAGATTACGTCGTAACCGAAGCGGGCTTCGGCGCTGATCTGGGCGCAGAAAAGTTTTTTGATATCAAGTGCCGAAAAGCGGGACTGACTCCAGCGGCGGCCGTAGTGGTGATTACCGTTCGTTCGCTGAAATACAACGGCGGGGTGAAAGTGCCTGATCTGGCGGAAGAAAACCTCGCTGCATTGGAGGCAGGCTTTGCCAACGTCCGTCGCCATCTGGAGAACCTCCAAAAGTTCGGCGTACCAGCGATTGTAGCCATCAACCATTTTGCCACAGATACGCCAAGAGAGATCGACGCAGTCGTGAAGCTGTGCCAGGAGGCCGGAGCAGAAGCCGCGCTATCCAAGGCTTGGGCAGAAGGCGGCGAAGGTGCGGTCGAACTGGCTGAAAAAGTAACGCGGGCGGCAGAGCGTCCTTCGCAGTTCCGCTTTTTGTACGAAGAAGACCGCAGCGTGAAAGAAAAAATCGAGACGGTCGTGAAGGAGATTTACCGCGGTTCTGGCGTAGTCTTTTCCCCATTGGCATTGAAGACGATCCAAAAGATCGAAGACATGGGGCTGGCCCATCTGCCTGTCTGCATGGCGAAGACACCATACTCGTTTACAGATCGCGCTGACCAGCTGGGAGCACCTGTAGACTTCACCATTCAGGTGAGCGAGGTGCGGATTTCGGCGGGGGCAGGCTTTATCGTGGCGCTCACCGGAAGCCTGGTGACGATGCCTGGACTTCCGAAAAAGCCGGCAGCCGAGTCGCTGTACGTGGATGAGCACGGCCATGTAGAGGGACTGAGCTAAGCAACACAAAGGCAAAAAGCTGACACGGGCAACAAAGTGTCAGCTTTTTTTCGCGCTTAGGCAGAGCTAAACAAGCCTGCAAACCCGGTTGTAGTTGATCATGAGAGCTTTCTTTCGTTATCATAGAAGAGAACACCTATCTGTTTTGGAGGTTTTGCTGGAAACCAAAATTTTACCAAAAACAGACGGTGTTTTTCTATTTTTTTCTCGAAAGTTGGGAAAATTGCCTCAGATTATCAGTTGCATAGCGGAAAGGAGGCTCACAGCTACTCATTCATCCATCTTTTCCATACTTCTAAGATGAAGAGGAAGGTGCCATGTGGATCAAAAAACATTGATTACCAAGCAGCGCAATAAAATTGTCATTTGCATTGGATGGCTTATGGTAGTACTGCAAGTAGCGATCGATATAACACGAGGTTTAAGCCTTGCTTTTGTCATTCAGTGGTTCGTGTTTGCCGGGATTTGTTTGCTGCTGATGTGGATGAACCGCGCAGCGAAAACCATTTTGCTCATTCCGTATGTCTTGGTTGGCGTCCTTTCTCTTATTTGTGTTATGCATTTGCTTACTTTTCCCCGGACAGCCGAGAGGAGTATGCTAAATTTGTTCGAGTACCTCGCTCTTGTATCTCTTTATCCCAACTATCGCCCTGTTATTGCGATGTCAGTTGTAGCCATCATTACTGCGAATCTAGGTCAATATCTGAATGTTTATGCAGATGCAAATAATGTTCCGCTCGTCGTGGTTGCCATCATCACGATCTATGTCGCAAAGCTTAACGAGAACGTGTATTTGCAAGCGGAAAGCCGGCATAAGGAAACGCTGTTTGCTAAACAGCAAATCGAGCAAATTTTTGGTAAGGTGTTACATTCGGTGGAGACGCTTAAACAATTCAGCTTGTCGCTAAAAGATAATGTCCTTTTTACGGAACGCGTCTCTCGGGAAGTATTGACGTCTTTTTCCGAGGTGGCTAAAGGCGTGCAACTGCAGGCAGCAAGTGTCGGCGATATCTCCAACTCCGTACAAGATTCAAATCATGGAGTTCAGCGAGTAGCCGCCAGTTCGCAGCGCATGAAAGATTTAACATTAGCGACTGTGAAGGTAACGGAAGAAGGAAATGAACAGGTGTCGACGCTAACGAAACAAATGGCTCATATCAGTACGATCATCGATAAAACCGTGACGTTGATGAACGAGCTTCATGAACGAAATCAGCAAATCGGTTCTGTTCTTTCCAAGATTAGCGAGATCTCCAACCAAACCAACCTGCTGGCCTTGAATGCTGCCATCGAAGCAGCGCGTGCGGGAGAGCACGGGCGGGGTTTTGCCGTGGTTTCTGATGAAGTGAGGAAGCTGGCTGTCCATTCACAGCAATCGACGGAAGAAATAGCAGGCATATTGGTGGATATCCAAAATAAGACAAGCGACCTTGCCAAGCAAATCATTACCGGACAAGCCGCTGTTGTAGACAGTCAAAACGCTGCGCAGCACACAGAATCCATACTAAAACAAATTACAAATAACGCGAATAGCGTTGTGATTCAAGCGGGCGAGGTTGAGACGCTCATTCATGCGTTGGAGAATGGCTCGCTGCGGATTGTGGATGAAATCACCCAGATTTATAGCGTAACGGAACAATCGAGTGCGTCTGTAGAGCAAGTATTGGCGAGTGTAGACGAACAAACAGAACGGATTGAACAAATTGTGGCAAGCTTTAGAGAGTTGGAGCTGCTTACCGATACGTTAAGCAGCTTGGCTGTGGAGTCTGGGAAGTAACTATGATCTGATAGCATCCCCTTTAAGTAGACATGGCGTGAAAAGCGCACAATGGTTTACTTGGAGGGGCTTTTTTGTAATTTTATGCAAGAAAAGTAGTTTAGCTATCAAACAAATCGGGTAAAGATTTCGTGTGGAAAAAAATCCAAGGCATTATTTGAAAGTTAACCCACATTTTTACTTTCGTGTGCTATAGTAAATTTATAAACAAAATACGACAAAAAATGACAAAGGCAAACCTGTTGAAAGGCAGGGACGCAAAGCCACGGGTCTAAGGCAAGCAGATTGCATTTCTCTGCTGCTACGATAGCCGGGTTGCCATGCCGAACGCAAAAAGGCTGTCCGGGTGGCAGTCTTTTTTGTTGTGAAAAAAAGGATAGGAGGTACACCGTGTGATGGAATCAAGTCTAAAGAAAAAGTTAATTGTCGTTATGTGCCTGCTTTTGATCATCAGCTTGGGCACGGTATGCGGGGCCAGCTACTACAGCTCTTCGCAATTGCTATCATCGAGCCTGGACAAAGAAGCGGAACTGACAGCCAGCAATCTATCCATCCGTATCGACAGCTTCTTCCAGGAAAAAATCGGAATCGTGGAAACAGTCGGGGAGATGATGTCCTCAGACAACAATTTCGAGCATGACTTGAGGCTGATTCAGGAAGCGCAAAAGAAAAACCCTGAGTTTGAAACGTTTTTCTTTTCCTATGACTTGAGCGGCAAAAAGGTCATCAACTTCAAAGGAGAGGAAACCAATCCTTCCGACCGTCCGCATTTTCAGGAAGCAGGAAAAGGCGAAGGGAAAATCATCGTATCCGAGCCGGTTGTTTCCCAACGGACAGGCAATAACATTGTGACGGTCATCTTGCCATTGATGAAAGACAACCGCCAATACGGCTATGTCGGCTCTACTATCCCAATCAATGAGATTCAAAAAACGGTTTCTGAAGAGAAATTCGGGCACAGCGGCTATGCTTTTCTCGTCAGCAAAAAAGGAACGTATATCTGGCATCCGAATAGCGAGTTTATTTTGAAGCAATCCGTGCTGGAAAGCGACATTCCCGAGCTGAAAACGGCATTTGAAGCGACGCAGCAAGGCGGGCATGGAATTATTCAATACCAGCAGGAGCAAACAGCGCAGTTCTCCTCATACGCATCGACGAAACTGAACTGGGGCGTATTCATCACGGCTCCGGTCAAAGATTTGCACGCTCCGGTAAATGAGCTGTCGATCAAGCTGCTTGCGATTTCACTGGTTGTGTTGGCGCTCGGGATCATTTTCGTATACTGGCTGTCTGTTCGCCTGGTGAAACCGATTCAGCGTCTGAACCAAGTGGTCAATGTGGTGGCGCAAGGGAATCTCACGCAGACCGTTACGGTAGACGGCAAGGATGAGCTTGCGGTGCTTTCCCGTGACTTCAACCAGACTGTTGCCCACTTGAAAGGTCTGATTGAGGGCGTGTCGCAATCTTCCGAGCAGGTGCTGCGCTTTACTCAGGAAGTATCGGCAGGCATTGAGCACGCGACGGAAAACGTCAATCGCATCGGGCAATCGATCAATCAAATTGCAGGCGGAGCGGAAGCGCAGGCGACCAGCTCCAAAGATGTCGCGCTGTCCATGAATGATATGGCAGCAGGGATCGTGAAAATCGCCGAGACATCTGCGCATGTTTCCGAGGCGGCGCGCGAGGCTTCGGAACAGGCTGAGCAAGGAACGACTGTCGTGGAGCAGGCGGTGCGGCAAATGGGCAGCATCGGCGAAGGAACGACCAAAGCAACTGAGGCCATCGAACGTTTGAACAGCCGCTCCAAGGAAATCGAAGGGATTCTCGATACGATCAGCCAGTTGACGTCGCAAATCAACCTGCTCGCTCTCAATGCGTCGATTGAGGCTGCGCGGGCTGGCGAGCATGGACGAGGCTTTGCCGTCGTGGCCGGAGAAGTGAAAAATCTCGCTCACCAATCCGAGGAATCGGCTGCGAAAATAGCGACATTGATTCACGAAATCCAACAGGATACCCGCCATGCCGTCGAAGTGATGAACACAGGCAACCGCGAAGCGCACGAAGGAATCACGATGATTGAAGAAGTCCGGGAAATTTTTGCGCATATTTTGGAGTCTTCCCGCAATGTTGCTGCCCATATTTTGGAGGTGTCAGCAGCATCGGAAGAAATGTCCGCAGGCTCCGAGCAGGTGAGCGCCTCGGTGGATGAAATGCATCACATCGCGAAGCTCGCTACTTCTGATGCCCAAAAGGTTGTGGAGGCAACAGCCGAGCAGCTTCAGGCCATTCAAGATATCGCCCGTTCCGTCGAGCATTTGAACGCCGTGACGGAAGAACTGCAACAAGGGGTTGGCAAGTTTAGCCTGTAGGTCCCATCCCTGTTAAAGGGGGGATGCGATATAAGGGATGAGACAGTTTGAACAAAGCAAGACAAACAAAGAGAGCAACAACCAGGAGGAGAAGAAACCGATGAACAAGTGGACCAAAAGAATGGTGGCGAGCACACTCGCTGCAACATTGCTGATGACTGGAACCGGAGCGTTTGCCGCAACTGCGGGAACACCGAATGGACAAGCCGTGGCGGTAGAAGCGGCCAAAAAACAGGACAATAAAAAGTTTGAGTCCCGCCTCGACGAGATCATCGCACGAGGATATATTGTAGTGGGAACGCCTGGGGACTACAAGCCGTTCACATATTTGAATCCGAAGACGAACGAGTTTGAAGGCTACGACATTGACGCCATGAAAGAGTTCGCCAAAAGCCTGGGCGTAGAGGCGCGCTTTGTGCAGACTTCATGGCCGACGATGATGGACGATCTGCTGGCAAACAAATTCGACATCGCGGTAGGCGGCGTGACACGCAACACGGATCGGCAGAAAAAAGCGCACATGGGCGATCCGTACATCGAATTTGGCAAAGCGCCGTTGATTCGCGCGCAAGACAAGGACAAGTACAAGAGCCTGGCCGACATTAACAAGAAAGAAGTGCGAATCGGGGTAAATCCGGGCGGCACCAATGAAAAGTTCGTGCGTGACTATTTGAAAAACGCGACCGTGACTGTCGTTCAAAACAATCTGGACATCCCGGGCCTTGTCGCAAACGGCACGTACGATGTCATGATCACCGATACGATTGAAGCGATGGTTTACTCCAAAGCAGACTCCCGCCTGTACGCTGCTTTGACCGACAAGCCGTTTACCCGCAGCGAAAAGGCGTACATGATTCCGCGTGGCGACTTTATTTTTGCCAGCTATCTCGATGTGTGGATGGACGAAATGAAGCTGCAAGGAAAATTCGATGAGCTGTTCCACAAATGGGTAAAATAAGCGTCTAGTCGAATAATCGATCGCAATGATGCAAAGCAGCAGCCCTGTCTGGAGTGTCCCGGCAGGGCTGTTTTGTTTTTTATGTGTTTCGCCGTATATTCTGACAAAAATCGGTTGATACTAAAAGGGAAATGGGCATAAATCCCGTTTGCAATTTTTCCAGATGCATGATACGATTACAGCTATGTTCTTTGTAGGGTGCTTATGTACAATCGGAGATAAAAGGGCATGTTCCGGCTGTAAGGAATAGTGCCCTTTTTTAGTGAGAATTTTATAGAAGAAGGTAAAGTAAAAGGAGACTGACGTTCATTGACTACTTTTTTTGATTTTGGATTGCATCATTCTATTGTGAGAGCTCTTGGCAACATGGGGTTTGAAGAGGCGACAGCCATTCAGGAGCAAACTGTTCCTGTAGCCTTGCAAGGCCGCGATTTGATTGGACAGGCGCAAACAGGTACAGGAAAAACCGCTGCTTTCGGTATTCCGCTGGTTGAGCGCCTGGATGAAAACAACGGCAATATTCAAGGGGTTGTACTGACACCGACCCGTGAGCTTGCTGTGCAGGTAGCAGAGGAAATCAACAAAATTGCCCAGTTCAAAAACATTTCCGCTCTGCCAATTTACGGTGGTCAAGACATTACCCGCCAAATCAAGGCGCTGAAAAAGCGCCCGCAAATCATCGTAGCGACGCCTGGCCGTTTCATGGACCACATGAGAAGAAGAACGATCCGCCTCGATGCGATCGAGATCGTTGTTCTGGACGAAGCAGATGAAATGCTGAACATGGGCTTCATCGACGATATCAAGGAAATTTTGCAAGAAGTTCCTGACAATCGTCAAACCTTGCTGTTCTCTGCAACTATGCCGAGAGCGATTCAGGAAATTGCCCAGCAGTTCATGAGCGAGCCGACGCTGATTTCCGTCAAACCGAAAGAAGTAACGGTGCCAAACATTGAGCAGCAATACATGGAAGTTGCCGAGAAGCAAAAATTCGACGTTCTGTGTCGTCTGCTTGACATTCATTCCCCTGAATTGGCGATCATTTTCGGTCGTACCAAGCGCAGAGTGGATGAACTGTCCGAGGCTCTGACCAAGCGCGGTTACGGCGCTGAAGGAATCCATGGCGATTTGAACCAGGCAAAACGCGACAGCGTGCTGCGCAAGTTCAAGGAAGGTACGATCGAAGTGCTGGTTGCGACAGACGTAGCTGCCCGCGGTCTGGATATCAGCGGCGTTACGCACGTATTCAACTTCGACATTCCGCAAGACTCGGAAAGCTACGTTCACCGTATCGGCCGTACTGGTCGTGCCGGGAAGACTGGTCTTGCCATCACGTTTGTCACTTCCCGCGAGATCGACCACCTGCGTCTGATCGAGCGCGCGACAAACCGCCGTATGGAGCGTCGTTCTGTGCCTAGCATGAGCGAAGCGCTGGAAGGTCAACAACGTTTGACCGTGGAGAAAATTTTGGAGGCGTCTGGCCGCGATGACTTGAGCGCCTACAAAACATTGGCCGAGCAATTGCTGGAAGATATCGATTCCGTGACGCTCGTATCTGCTGCACTCAAGCTGCTGACCAAAGAGCCGGATCAAACTCCGGTTCGCCTGACAGAAGAAGCGCCTCTGCGTGTCGGCAAGAAAAAAGCGTTCCCGAAAGGCAAAGGCGGATACGGTTCTGGCTCCGGCTTTGGAAGCAAACGCCCACCTCGTCCACGCGGTGGAGAGTTCCGTCCTCGCAGCGGCGATTCCCGTCCGCGCAGTGGAGAATCTCGCCCACGCAGCACAGAGTCCAGCGGAAGACCATACAGCAACAAACAACGATAAGAATGCAAGAGCCGATGCGACGAAAAGCGCATCGGCTTTTTTTGCATACAAGCGGGGCGGCAGGGCAAACTACTGATTGATTTGGAGGAAGGAGTGAGTGCAATCATGAAAAAGCCGATTGGCTGGACCACAGCCGTTGCGCTGGCAAGTGTACTTGGAACAGCCATGCCAGCCCCGCTACACGCTGAGAAAGCACAGGCAACAGACGTAAAGCCGATGCGAATTACAGAGGAGCAAGCGAAGCAAATCGCTTTGCAGCAAATAAAAGGACGCGTGCTGCACTCGGAGCTGGATACGGAAAATGGCGTGCTGGTCTATGAGTTTATTATTCTTACCGACCAGAACCAGGTGTACGAGGTAGAGGTCAATGCGGAAACGGGAAAGGTCATGAAGGTGGAGAGAGAAGATTTTTGAGGAAAAAGAGACTTCTGCTCGTCGGAGCGGGAGTCTCTTTTTTTGCTGCTATTAAGTTTTGGCAACAATGAGAACGACAAATGCGAGCTTTGATTTTGTTGTGGCGCGTATGTAAACGCTTTATATTTGAGGTGTGCACATTATCTGTTTAATCATGTCAACATTTTTATAGAAAAGGTAAAGGAGGGTCCAGTATGGAGAATTTGGCGACAAAGAACCAGTCTTCTGGTGGAGTGCGCGTCTCGGTACAAAAATTTGGACGGTTTCTCAGTGCGATGGTCATGCCAAACATCGGTGCGTTTATTGCCTGGGGATTGATTACGGCATTGTTCATCCCGACAGGATGGCTGCCTAACGAAAACCTGGCGAAGCTGGTCGGGCCGATGATTACGTATTTGCTGCCGCTGTTGATCGGATACACGGGCGGGAAAATGGTTCACGATGTACGTGGTGGTGTCGTGGGGGCTGTCGCCACGATGGGGGTCGTAGTCGGGTCAGATATCCCGATGTTTTTAGGGGCAATGATCATGGGGCCTCTGGGCGGTTGGGTCATGAAAAAAGTCGACCGACTGTTCGAAGGCAAAATTCGCTCCGGTTTTGAAATGCTGGTCAACAACTTTTCCGCAGGGATTATCGGTGCATTGCTGACGCTGCTCGCTTTCCTGGCGATTGGTCCGGTCGTGACGGGTCTTAGCAAGGCGCTGGCATCAGGCGTGCAGGTCATCGTCAATGCAGGGTTGCTCCCGCTGGCGAGCATTTTGGTCGAACCGGCAAAAATGCTGTTCCTCAACAACGCGATCAATCACGGTATTTTCAGCCCGATTGGTCTGGATGAAGCGGCGCGCACAGGAAAATCGATCTTTTTCCTGCTGGAGACCAACCCTGGCCCAGGTTTGGGAATCCTACTGGCATACTGGCTGGCAGGTCGAGGCAATGCCAAGCAATCGGCGCCAGGTGCCGTGATCATTCACTTCTTCGGGGGGATTCACGAGATTTACTTCCCTTACATTTTGATGAATCCGCGTCTCGTTTTGGCGGTAATCGGCGGCGGGATGGCAGGGGTCTTCACCTTTACGCTGCTCGGCGCAGGGCTGGTGGCACCGCCATCGCCAGGCAGTATCTTCGCACTCAGCGCCATGGCTCCGCGCGGCGGTTTGCTCCCGGTATGGGCAGGGGTCGTTGCCGCAACCGTTGTCTCGTTCCTCATCGCTTCGGCTTTGTTGAAAATGAGCAGCAAGACCGAAGAAGACGAGTTGGACAAGGCGACAGAGAAAATGCAGGAGCTGAAAGGCAACAAGCAGTCGGCAGCAGCAGGGCAAGAAGCTGCGGCAACAAAAGAAATCGCGGCAGCGGACGTGAAGAAAGTGGTGTTTTCTTGCGACGCCGGAATGGGCTCCAGCGCGATGGGAGCAGCTTCCTTGCGCAAAAAGTTCAAGGATGCCGGAATTGGCGAAATCACCGTCATCAACACAGCTATTAACGATATCCCCAATGATGCCGATATCGTGATTACACACAAGTCGCTGACAGAGCGGGCGAAGGCAAAAGCACCGACTGCCGAGCACATCTCGATCGATAACTTCTTGAATAGTCCGGAGTATGACAAGTTGGTCAAACGACTGGGGTAAAAGGGGATCAACGCTAGTGAAAGCTAGCGTTTTCCCTCTTTGGCGTTAAGGAGGGAACACGGCATGCAAGTATCCTCGCGACAGCGATCCATCATGGAGATTTTATTGCAGGAGGAAAAGGGCATCACCGTGGCGCAGATCGCCGAACGAATCGGCGTAAGCACCCGGACCGTACACAGGGAGCTGGACGCATTGGCCCCGCTCTTTGCGAAAAACGAACTGGAGCTGGTGAGAAAGACGGGGGCCGGGGTGGAGGTCGCAGGGACAGCGGAGCAAAAGCTTGCTTTGAAAATGTCTGTTTTGCACCAAACGACGACCGAATTTACCGCAGAGGAACGCAAGGCGATTATTATGTGCTCCCTCTTGGCAGCCACGGAGCCAGTCAAGCTGATCTCGCTCGCCATTGATCTGAAAGTGACGACTGCTACGATCAGCCACGACCTGGACGACCTGGAAGAGCTTTTGGGACGGTACGACCTGACTCTTTTGCGAAAGCGGGGATACGGCGTCGAACTGCTGGGAAATGAAGCTTCCAAGCGAAGGGCGATCAGCCGTTTGATAGCCGAGCACCTCGATGACCATGAGCTGATCGGGGTGATCAAGGAGAACATTCAAAACAAGACGACACGGGACATGGATTCGATTTCCCGGCGTCTGCTCTCCCTGATCGATCGGGATAAGCTGATCAAGGTAGAAAATGCTCTCAGTCATCTCGAAGCCGAACTGCCGTACCCGCTGGCAGACAGCGCCTACATCGGCCTGGTTGCCCATTTGGCATTGGCGATCGAGCGAATCGAAAAAGGCGAGAAAATTCGCTTCGACGAGCATACGTGGAACGAGCTAATCGGAACGCCGGAGTTTGTGATTGCCGAAAACATCATGGAACGGCTGCGGCACATTTTTCAGATGGAGATTCCTCGGGATGAAATCGGGTATATTACGATGCATTTGCGAGGAGCGAAGCTGCGCCATTCCCACGACGATTACGTCTGGCCGGAAAATACGGAGCTTGCCGCTCTGACTGGGCGATTCATCGCTTTGTGCGAAGAGCGGCTCGGGCTTTCGCTGCGAGACGACTCTTCCTTGTTTCACGGGCTGTTGACGCACTTGGAGCCAGCCTTGTACAGACTCAGGCGCAAGATGGAGATTCACAATCCGATTCTCGGTCAAATCAAGCAAAACTACCCGGAGCTGTTTTCGGTTGCCAAGGAAGCGATGGCAGCGCTTTTGCCGGAACTGCCAGTGCCGGACGAAGAGATCGGTTATCTGGTCATGCACTTGGGAGCGGCGCTGGAACGAGGCAGGCAGGAGCAGCAGCGATACCGGGCGCTGGTCGTCTGTTCAAGCGGAATCGGTTCCTCGAAAATATTGGCGACGCGCATCAAAAAAGAGATTCCCGAAATCGTCAGCTTGAAAAACTTGTCCATGTTCGATGTAGGAAGTGTGCCGCGAAGCGATTACGACTTGATTATTTCTACCTTGCCGCTGTCGTTTGATCCGGCGGAATACGTAGTCGTCAGCCCGCTTTTGCCGCAGGATGATATTCAAAAGATCAAGTTTCATTTGCATAACCGACCTGTTCAAGTAGAGTCGATGAAAAAAAGCAAGGGAATGCCGCCAAAAGGAAAGCAAGCACAGGCGCAGTTGAAGTCGATGCAGCTCTATGCCGCTTTTGCCAACCAGATCATCGACGGTTTACGGCAAAGCACAGTGAGCAATGTAGCGCGCGATATGCCCAGCGTCCTGCACGATATTTGTTCGGAGCTGGAACAGCGAGGGGCGATATACGCTGTCGATCCGGTCGTGCAGCAGCTGATTGAACGCGAAAAGCTCGGCGGGCTGGGAATACCGGGAACGGCAATGGCCCTGTTTCACGGCAGGAATGAGGCGGTAACGACAGCCTCGTTCACGATTCATTTTCTGGAGCAGCCTGTGCGGCTAAGATCGATGGATGAAGAAGAGATGTCCGTTGATTTGCTGTTGCTTTTGCTCGGGCCAAAAGAAGTGCCCAAGGAAGGGCTGGAGGTGCTCAGCGAGGTCAGCTCGCTTTTGATTGAGGAAGAGATGCAGGAATTGTTGAAGACAGGAGAAATACAGCACATTGCTGATTATATAGCAGGCAAGTTGTATGCCTTTTGCCTGAAAAAGACTGGATGGGAGAGAGTGTAATGAAAAACATACTGACTACAGAAAAAATCATGCTGAATGCCAAAGTAGCAAACAAGGAAGAAGCGATCAGACTGACGGGCGAGCTGTTGGTGCGCGCTGGTCACGTCACGGCGTCTTACGTTGAAAAAATGCAGGAACGCGAAGGATTGGCAACTACTTATATCGGCAGCGGTGTAGCGATCCCGCACGGAACGAACGAAGCCAAGGCAGATATTCTATCCACAGGGATTTCTGTCGTGCAAGTGCCGGACGGCGTTGATTTTGGCGAAGGAAATGTGGCGTATTTGCTGGTGGGAATTGCGGCCGTAGGAGATGAGCATCTGGAGGTGCTGTCCAATATCGCTATTCTTTGCTCCGAGGAGGAAAACGTGAAACGGATCGTCCATGCTTCCTCTGCTGAAGAAATCATTGCGATGTTCACAGAGGAGGTGTAAGCGCTCATGCTGGCAGTCCATTTCGGAGCAGGGAATATCGGTCGGGGCTTTATCGGACAGTTGCTGAGCCAGGCTGGCTACGAAGTCGTATTCGTCGACGTCAATACGGCATTGGTTGATGAGCTTAACCGCAGAAAAATGTATCAAGTGCAGCTGGCAACGGCAGGAAATCCGCAATCCGTCGTGGAAGGAGTGCGTGCGATTCACGGTCAGGATATGGAAGCGGTCGCTGCTGCCATCGCTTCCGCCGACTTGGTGACGACTGCTGTAGGGCCAAATGTCCTCGGCCCGATTTCCGGAGCGATTGCGGCGGGAATCGAGAAGCGGCTTGCCGACAATCCGCAGCCATTGAACGTGATTGCTTGCGAAAACATGATTGGCGGAAGCGCCAAGCTGAAAGAGCACGTTTTTGCCCGGCTTGCGGAACCGCTTCAGGCGAAGGCAGGGCAGTTGATCGGGTTTCCGAACGCGGCTGTAGACCGCATCGTGCCGATTCAGCAGCATGAAGACAAGCTGCTGGTTACTGTCGAACCGTTTTTTGAATGGGTCGTAGACCGTTCGCAAATGGTTGGAGAGGTGTCGCAGATTGAAGGAATCACTTATGTGGACGACTTGGCTCCGTACATCGAACGAAAGCTGTTTACCGTAAATACGGGCCACGCTGTAATTGCCTATATGGGCTACCAGTTGGGGATGACAACGATTGATCAGGCTATGCAAAACGAAAAGGTCGCCAAGGCTGCCAGAGGCGCTCTGCAGGAAACGGGTGCCCTGTTGACCGCCAAGTATGGTTTTGACGCACAGGCACACGGGCAGTACATCGAGAAAATATTGGGGCGCTTTGCCAATCCGCTGCTCTCGGACGACGTTGTCCGTGTGGGACGTTCGCCGCTTCGCAAGCTCTCACGGCATGACAGGCTGGTTGGCCCTGCTCTGGAATGCATGGACAGAGGAATCCGTCCCGAGCATTTGGGGATGGCGATTGCAGCGGCGCTGCTGTTTGATTATCCACAGGACGAAGAGGCGGCGCGCATTCAGTCAGATTTGAAGCTGTACGGTTGGGAATATGCATTGCACAATTGCACAGGCATTCCGGCAGGCCATCCGCTTGAGGAAGTCGTTCGCAAACAGGCGCGGTTGATGCAGGAGTGGACAAGTACCAAGTAAAGAAGGGTGGGTGCGGGGGATGTCCCAGAAAATCGTAGGTGTAAAAGCTTCTGTGGGGATTGCCATTGGCAAAGCGTTTTTGCTTGCGGCTCCTGACATGCAGATCAAGACGGTGGCAATTGAAGATGCTGCCGGCGAAATTCATCGCTTCGAGGCAGCGCTTGCGCGGGCAAAGGCAGATTTGCAGGAAATTGCCCAGCGTGTGGAGACAGAAATGGGCACAGAGCAAGCCGACATTTTCAGAGCCCATCTGCTCGTCCTGGAGGACCCGGAGCTTGTCGATACCGTCAAGGACAAGATTACGCAGGAGATGACAAACGCGGAGAGCGCGCTGCATGATGTGGCGCAAGCGTTTATCGGCCTGTTTGAACAAATGGACAACGACTACATGCGGGAACGTGCGGCGGACATTCGCGACGTCACGAAGCGTGTATTGGCATATTTGCTTGGAGTGAACTTTTTTCAACCCAGCTCATTGACGGAGGAAGTCATTATCGTGGCGGAAGATTTGACGCCGTCGGATACGGCTCAGCTTAACCGCCAATTTGTAAAAGGGTTCGTGACCGACATTGGCGGGCGCACCTCGCATTCGGCTATCATGGCGCGTTCCATGGAGATTCCGGCTGTAGTCGGGACGCAGAACATTACGAGTGCTGTCCAGGCTTCTACGCTTATGATTGTGGACGGGCATGAGGGCGTCGTCATCATCGATCCGAGCGAAGAAGAGGTCGCGCACTATACGCGCAAGCAAGCAGAAGACGCAGAGCAAAAGGCCGAGCTGGCAAAACTCGTTCACAACCAGACGGTTACGGCAGACCAGCATCACGTGGAGCTGGCAGCCAATATCGGAAGTCCGGCAGATGTGGCAGGAGCGCTGGCGAACGGCGCAGAAGGAGTCGGGCTGTTCCGCACCGAATTTTTGTACATGGGCCGGGATGATTTCCCGACCGAGGAAGAGCAGTATGTTGCGTACAAACAAGTGCTGACGAGCATGGGAGACAAGCCTGTTGTCATCCGCACGCTGGACATCGGCGGAGACAAGCATCTGTCCTATCTGGACATGCCGGAAGAGATGAATCCGTTTCTGGGCTATCGCGCGATCCGCCTGTGTCTGGACAGACAGGAGCTTTTCCGCACGCAACTGCGCGCCTTGCTTCGCGCCGGGGTGCATGGCAACCTGAAAATCATGTTCCCGATGATTGCGACACTGGAGGAGTTCCGTCAGGCGAAAGCGATCCTGGAAGAAGAAAAGCACGCCCTGCAAAATAGCGGTGTAGTTGTATCCGATCGCTTCGAAGTGGGTATCATGATTGAGATCCCTGCTGCTGCCATGATGGCAGATGTATTCGCGCGTGAAGTGGACTTTTTCAGCATCGGCACCAATGATCTGATTCAATATACGATGGCAGCCGATCGAATGAACGAGCGGGTTGCGTATTTGTACCAACCTTACCATCCGGCTGTCCTGCGGCTTTTGCGCAATGTGATTCAAGCCGGGCACAAGGAAGGAAAATGGGTAGGAATGTGCGGCGAGATGGCAGGCGATCCTGTTGCCGTACCGATTCTGTTGGGACTCGGCCTCGATGAGTTCAGCATGAGTGCGAGCAGCATTTTGCCCGCCCGCAAGCAGCTGAGTCTTCTTTCCCGAGAAGAAATGGAAAAGCACATCGACACCATTTTGCAAATGAGTACGTCCGCGCAAGTAGAGGCGTTCGTCAAAACAACGATCATGAAAGATGGCATCTAAGGAGGCAAGATCATTATGGTGGAGAAAAAAATCGTCGTTCAACTGGCGCACGGCTTGCACGCCAGACCAGCGGCCAACTTCGTGAAAACAGCCACGACGTTTTCCAGCGAGATCAAGATTGTCAAAAACGAGAAGACGGTCAACGGAAAGAGCATCATGGGCATCATGGCTTCGGCGATCGCCAAAGGCGAGGAAATTACGCTGATTGCTGATGGCGTAGACGAAAACGAAGCGATTGCTGCTTTGGAAGCGGTGCTGACTTCCCAGGAATAGTGTGAATAACGTGCAAAAGCTCCCTTATCCGGGGAGCTTTTTTGTTTGGTTATCTACTGCTGAAAAAGGGGTCAGGCGTTTGGCTTGTCGCTGCTCATCGAGCAAAAGCTCTAATTGGGTGCGGACTTGTTCGACATAGGGAGTGGACAGGGCAGGGAAGGCGAGGTTGTGCATTTCCCACGGGTCTGTCGTGAGATTGTACAATTCGTATTCCGGTTCGATCGGCGGGGGAGGCTGGCCCGGTGCAGAGGGTGCAGCAAAATAACGGGAGTATTTCCACAGCTCCCAATGCCCATCTGTGGGCAAGTAAGCTATTACGCTTTCCAACAAGTTAGGCTCGATCACAGAGTGGTAAGGCTGACCGAGCAGACTGACTTGATGCTGGCCTTTTGTCACATCATCCTCTGACATGAAGTAAAGCGGGCCGAAATCATCTGGCTGTATCTCGCCGCCACTGACAATCAGCGATGAAAAATTATTTCCCACGAAAGGGCGGGTTTCGCTGTGAGTCAGCTGCAATTGTTCGGCGAGTGCGGGCACGTCGGCTTGCACGCAGCCGAGCAAGGTCGGGAGGATATCCACATGGCTTGTCAGCATTTCAGTAGACAGCGACTGTGGAAAAAGCAACGGATTGTGGATAATGAGCGGAATGTGGATGGCTTCTTCGTAGGCGCAATACCATTTTTGATGGAGATTGCCGTGGGCGCCGAGCAGTTCTCCGTGGTCCGCTGTGAAGACAACGAGCGTTTCCGGGTAAAACGATGTCGCCGTCAACGCTTGCAGCACGCGCATGACCTGCTGGTCGGCGTTTTTTTGCAATTGAAAGTACAGACGGCGGTAAAAGGCGTCGTCAGAGATGGGCTGGAATGCTTGTGGATAAACATCGCGGTAGCTCGCCTGGCAGCGAGGTTTCGTCAACAAAGATTCGTTTTGCGTCGGCGAAGGCGGAATGTCGGGGATGGAGTCATCCACATGAAAGCGAAAAAGCGGAACTTGAGCGGAGATATCCCCATAAAGAGCGATATCGTGTGGATTGACGAAAGAGGCGACGACAAACCATGGCTGATACTCATCAGGGTGCGCCAACTGTTGTTTCTCCTGTTCGAGCCAAAACAACAGATGGATCATCTCGCTGCCGTACACGACGTCTCGCCCGTTTACACCGATGGCAGCGGAGGAGCCGGAATTGTGTGGCGCTCTGCCGTGCGGTTCAGGGCCGATCCAGCCGGAAAAACCGTATCCGTCCAGCCGATTCGCCAGCCAGTACAAGCTTTCTTTTTGCGGATCGGGAATCCCTGTGACGGAGTCGTAGCTCAGAACAGGGACATGCGTGCCCGGTATCCAAATATCGCCGTCAGAGATGTGCCACTTGCCTTTGTAATACGTTCGATAGCCCGCCGCACGGAAGTAGTCGCCCATCGTCGGCACGGTGTTGGGATCGAGCCAAAACATGTCGCTGTCCGGGGAGAGTTTGGCGACGCCGCTCGTCTGCGTGACCCCGTGCAGAGAAGGGTATTGGCCTGTGAACAGCGTCGTTCTGCTAGGCGAGCAGGCTGTTGCGCCTGCATAGTGGCGCTTGAACTCCATGCCGTGCCTGCGCAAAAACGAGTGGGCAGGCAGAGCTTCCTCGCGCCATGTGCGCAAGCTGCTCTCCTCGTACGCTGGCGGAAACCGTTCCTGGTCGACGATGATCAACAGGATGTTCGGACGTGTCTTGAAAGAACAACTCGACATATCGACGCCTCCAGATGAGATGTACACACTGTTATCAACATATGGGGATAAGCTTTGTCCTTATCCACAAAAAAATCGCCTCGCTGTGCGCAAGGCGACATGATTGTTCCACAGTTAAATCAACACGTAAGAGAGCAGTGACAAAAGCACGGAGGTGATCGACATGGCAATCAGCGGTTTCGCTGCTTTCGTGCGCAGGGCACGCAGGTTGACGTTCAGCCCAAGGCCAACCATTGCCATCGTGAGGACGAAGGTGGTCACGTGGGCTACTCCGGCGTTGAAGGACTCGGAGACGGGAATTTGTTTTCCCAGCACATAGCTTCCAAACAGGCTCATGACGAGAAAGCCGATCAAAAACCAGGGGAACTCGACTTTTGCTTCTCCTTGCAGTTTGCCGCTGCGTTTCATCCAGAACATCAGGAGAAAACAGAGCGGAACCAGGAGGAGGACGCGGCCCAGCTTGGCTAAAAGCCCGATCGCCAGACCATCCTGCCCGGCGGGAGCAGCAGCGAGTGCAACGTGGGCGATTTCGTGCAAGCTGATGCCGGACCACATGCCGTAATCAAGGGCAGTCAGCGGCAAAAACGGGCGCAGTACCGTGTAGAGAATCGCAAAAATGGTTCCGACCAAGGCGATAATGCCTACGCCGATGGCGGTGTCTTCCTCTTTGGCCTGAATGATCGGGGAAACGGCGGCAATCGCTGCCGCTCCACAGACTCCTGTCCCGACGCCGAGCAAGAGGGAGAGAGAGGCGTCGGCTTTCAGCCATTTGGCGAGCAGCACAGTAAGCGCGATAGCGAATACGATGACTCCGGCGTCGTAGACGAGCAAGCCTAAACCTTGGTGCAAAACGACATCGACATTCAGCTTGAGACCGTACAAGATGATGGCGAGCCGCAGCAAGCGTTTTGCCGAGAACTGAATGCCAGCGCGCAACGCCTCCGGGTAGCCCCAAAACTGGCGATACGCCACCGCAATCAGGATGGCACAGGCGAGTGGCCCGACCCGGTCAAAGCCGGGAACCTGAGCTAAACCGTAGCCGAGGACGGCAACGAGAAACGTAAAGGCGACGCCCGCTATCCACTGCGGGAGCGAGGCGGGAGTGTTTGTATGCTTGCTTTTGGATTGAGCAGATGGATGATGGCTGTCGTTCAATGGCGCGCTTTCGTTAAGCGGGGAAGCCATTGCAATCACTCCTTGAAAAGTTTTGACAACCAAAGCATAAAACAACTGCTACAATAAGAAAAATAAATGATTGATATAATGACAATAAGTAATTTTGTATAGTAGAGACAATCGAGGGAGGGATGCTTGCGTGGATCAGCAATTGCGTGTGTTTGTCACGGTGGCAGACAGGCAAAACTTTTCGCGGGCCGCAGAGGAATTGCACATGACCCAGCCTGCGGTTAGCCAATATATCTTGTCTTTGGAGCGGACGATTGGAACCAAACTGTTGGAGCGCAACAACAAATACGTCCGGTTGAACAAGGCGGGCGAAATTGTTTACCACCATGCCCGGGAAATATTAGGGCTGTATACGCGCATGCAAAGCCTCGTCGATGACTTGATGAACACGCCGAGCGGGCATTTGACGATTGGCGCCAGCTATACGTATGGCGAGTACGTCCTGCCACATGTGATCGCCAAGCTGCGCAAGGACTATCCGCTGATCACTCCGACGATCACGATTCACAATTCGACCGTGATTGTGGAGCTGGTGGCAACCCGGCAGCTTGATGTAGGGATCGTCGAAGGGGAGTACGTCAATGACAAAATGTGCATCGAGCCTTTTGCCGACGATCGCATGTACGTGATTATCTCTCCCGGTCATCGGCTGGCGAGCAAACAAGAAGTCAGCATCCATGATTTGATGGAGGAAACCTGGATCGTGCGGGAGGAAGGCTCAGGAACGAGGGAGGCGGCGGAAAAAATGTTTCGTCAGCTCCAGTTTCAGCCACAGAAGCGAATGGAGTTTGGCAGTACCCAAGTCATTAAGGAATCGGTCGAGGCTGGCTTGGGGATCAGTCTGCTCTCGTATTGGGCGATTCGCAAAGAACGTCAGCTCGGCACGCTCTGTACGCTGAAAATAGCGGGAACGCCCGTGACGCGGGACTTTTCGCTGGTGACGAAATCGAACGAATTTCAGACGCGGGCGCTGGAAATTTTCATGGACCTCATTCGTTCCCATCTGCCAGAAGGATCGCACGTATAAAAAGGGAAGCAGCACCGTCGATCAGACGCGCTGCTTCCTTTTTCATATGTTCGATATATGCGCGACTTTCAGCGGGCGGGGGAGCTTTTCGGAGAGCAGATTGCTTTCACTCATGAGTTTCCGCCAGAGGGCAGAGCGAGCGTCAGGCGGAAGGTGGTGCCAACCGAGCCGCTCTGCACCAGCTCCACGTTGCCGCCATGCGCCTTGGCAAGCAGACGGCAAATGGTCAGTCCGAGCCCGAGTCCTTGTTTTTTCTTCCGTTTGCTGTCGCCGCGATAGTACCGTTCGAAAATAAACGGGGCTTCCTCGGCGGGGATGCCTTTTCCGTTGTCGATGACGTCAATGGTGAGCTTGTCTTGCTGCTGCTCTGCGACGATATCGATGCGTGTCGCTGCTGCGGCCACGCTGTTGTTGAGCAGATTCAGCAAAATTTGCTTGAAATGCGAGTCGTCTCCGAACCAGATCAGTTCCTTTTGTAGCGGCGTGAAGTGGACAGTTGCTTTGGAAAAAGCGGGCAAGGTTCCTACCTGAGCGACGATCTGCGCAAGCAACTCGTCAAGCCTGATTTCTTGCTTTTCGACGTAGACGGCACCGGCTTCCATCGAGGAAAAGTCGAGCAGGTCGTTGACCATCGTTTGCAGCCTTTTCGCTTCATCCATGCTGATTTGCATAAACTCGTCAGCATCCGGTCCGGTTACTACCCCGTCCTTGACCGCCTGAATCATGCCGCGAATCGAAGTGACTGGCGTGCGCAGTTCGTGGGAGACTCCGGCCAGCAGGTCCGTGCGCATCCGCTCCAGTTGGCCCAGACGATTCGCCATTTCGGCAAAAGAAGCGACGAGCTGGCTGATCTCGGCTTCCTTGATCCGTGCAGAGTCGGGAAGGGCTGGAGCGTAATTGCCGGACGAAATCTGCTCCGCAGCTGTTGCCAACTGCCGAAGAGGGTGTGTCAGCGAGCGCGACAGGACGTAGACAATCGCCCACCCGCAAAGCGTAATGATCCCGATGGAAACCATGATCGTGATGTACGTATGAACCAGGTCATTGTTGAGCCGGGTGCTGACGTAATACGTTCCCGCTACGGCATTTTGCTCGTAGTAAGGCACGCCGACGCGCAGCCAGGTCGCATCTTTGGTCGTGATGATCTCGCGTGTCTCCTTTTTGCTGTCAGCAGGCAGGACGGGTGCAGGCAAAGTGATTGTTGTTTTGGTGAGGGTAGCCTGATCGCTTTTCAATTGTTTGCTTGCGTCATCGTAGATTTGCACGATGTGGTTCAGCGGGACTGCCGGCATCGCCCTCAAGGTAGCCGTAACAGCCGTGTCTCCGCTCTTTTGTGCAGCCGTTGCCGAACTGGCAGGTGTCAAGGTGATAGCGGGCTTTAGGACTGCTGTGGCAGGAAGCTCGATTTTTTTGCTGATCAGCACTTTGGAGTACGAGTCTGCGAGCAGCTCTGTGCGCGCTTCCAATACTTGAAACTGCTGTTCAGTGGCGTTTTTGTTGATCCAGTAGATGCCGAAAAAGCCGATGCCGAGCAGCATGACGGAGAGGATCATGGCGTAACGCCACGTCCAGTAACGCAGCAACGGGACAGGGGAGGCGGCAGCTCGTTTAGTAAACACGCAGACTGTACCCCGTTCCCCGAATCGTCGCGATCTCGCCTTCCGAGCTTGGCCAGCTGAGCAGGTTTTTGCGCAGACGTTTTACAGCCGTATCCACTGAGCGATCCCCTCCTTCAAAATCCACTCCCCATACTTGATCGAGCAAATGCTCGCGACTGAAGCACTGATTCGGATGCCGGGACAAAAAGGCAAGCAGTTGCCAGTCTCTGGGCAAAAGCGAGAGCGGCATATTGCCCAGCAAGGCGGTTTGCGCCGTGAAATCAATCGTCAGGCTGCCGAGTCTGACCGTATCGGAGTCAGTCAAATACGACGAGCGGCGCAGGACGGCTTGGACGCGGGCGAGCACTTCTTCCGGATCGAACGGCTTGGCGATGTAGTCATCAGCTCCCTGGGCGAGTCCGAGCAGCTTGTCCGGTACAGTTCCGCGCGCCGTTACGATAATGACAGGGCAACTGCCGTACTGGCGGACTTGGGACAATATATCCAGCCCGTCATGATCGGGCAACATCAGGTCGAGCAGGACGAGATCCGGCTTCCAGGAGCGAAAAACAGGGATCGCCTCCTGATCGCCCGTGTTCCAGAGCACTTCAAAGCCCGCTCGCTCCAAATACACCTGGATCAGGCGGGCGATCGGCATTTCGTCTTCGATTACGAGTATTCGTTTCATCAGTTCACAACCTCATTTCTATCCGTACGAAAAAGCTGTCAGCCTAATCATAGCAACGTTTCCAGGCGAAGTGACCTGGCAGTATATGTGATTTGTGGCAGGGAAGCTTGCGCTCAGGCGCAACTTGCAGTGTACAACGTTTCTGTGTCCGCCATATGGCGACGGGAGACAGCGACATGTCCGGATCGCAGGTGTACATCATGGAGATTTTGGCAGAGGAAGGAGCCGTGAAAAGCTCCGTACTGGCTGAGCGTTTGTCCATCAGCCTGCCTGCTGTCACCAATCTGGCGAACAAGCTGGTGAGAAAAGGGTACGTGGAGCGGCAAATTCCGGAAACAGACAGACGGGTTACTTTGCTCGCCATTACCCCATTAGGCCAGCAAATCCTCCAGATGAGCAACAATCGCTACGCAACGCTTACGGATGCGCTATGGAGCGATTTTTCGGAAGCAGAGCTGGGCGATCTGCTCGTCTCTTACAAAAAGATGGTGCAAAACCTGGAGGAACATCAAAAACATAAGGAGTGATCGAGCATGGCACAACAAGGACAAGTAGCGTGTGGCCGAATCGAAAGACGTGGAAAACTACGTGAACAAAGCGCTTGAAGCATTCGGACGCATTGATGTGTTTTTCAACAACGCAGGCATCATCCAAAAACCGTACTTGCTGGCGGATATTCCGGAAGCCGAGTTCGACCGCGTTTTGGCTGTCAATTTGAAAGGTGTCTTCCTCGGCATGAAATACGTGATTCCGGTGATGGTGAAGCAAGGAGCGGGTTCGATCATCAACACGGCCTCCACCGCAGGTTTGAAGAGCGAGAGCAGCCTGTCCGTTTACTCGGCGAGCAAGCACGCTGTGGTTGGCATGATTCGCCGCAAGCGAGCTACATGACAGGCTCGATCGTGGCTGTAGACGGCGGACTGACCTTGTAAAAGCAGACAATAAAGCAAAGACCTCTGACGAGTGTGCCAGAGGTCTTTGCCGTTCTTTGCTTCATGTATAAGCCCGTTTCCGCCAAAGGCGGTCTGTCATTTTTTATTTTTTGACTGCTGGCATGATTTTCACAGCTTTGGTCAGCTTGCCTTCCTTTTCGAGTTGCTTGATCAGCTCATCGACAGTGATTCCCTTTTCTTTGGCCAGTTGCTCCAGATTGATCGCAGGCTGGATTGTAACCATTTTGAGGTCGGCTTTTGTCTTGCCGCTGTTTTCAAGCTCCGCTTTGAGCTGTTCGACAGTGATTCCTCTTTCTTTTGCCACTTCGTTCAGATCGAGGGCGACGGTGGTAGCAACCGCTTGAGTGGCGTCGCCTGTTTCTACGATTTTGAGGTTTGCAGTCAGGTTTTTCATTTCTTTTACGGCCACTTTGGTTGGAGTCGCTTTTGTGATCTGCCCTTCTTTTTCAAACTGCTTGATCAGTTCTTCGACAGTGATGCCTTTTTCCTTTGCCAGTTGGTTCAAGTCGATGACCTGCTGCATCATGACTTGGCTGCCGTCATTTTGGAGTGTGATCACTTTTGTTGGGAAAGTGGCTTGAGCCTGTTGCGCCGCTGTAGAATGGTCTGCTGCAAATGCGGAGCCTGCCATTGCGGATACGGCCAGAGCCATTACGGACATTGCGAGTTTCTTTTTCATGAAAAATTCCTCCTTGGGTTTCGGTTGTATCGTGCTCATTGCGCCGGCTTGCAGGCTTACCTGTCCCGGCTACACACCAAGAATAGTCAGGGCTTGTGTCCGCCAAATGACCGGAATATGGAAAAGTCGTGGAATACCGAAAACGCTTGCATTTTTTCCTGCCTTGTCATACATTAGAAGCAGGAATAAGATCGCAGAATTGGCGTGATTCTTATCCAAACAAGTGAATAGACAAAAGGCAAAGGTGCCCTTGAACACGAGTCTTGTTCTTTCGTGTTTAGGCACCTTTTTTTGCGTTTTGAAAAGGGAAGTTGTCTGAAAGGAGTGTGACACGCATGGAAAAACCAATTCGAGCGACGCCGCTTGCGATCCGAATGATTCCCAACGTCGATCCACAATTTGCGGAGAAGCTGAACCTGCCTTCCCATATTCGCAGTGTGGGGATGCTTACATCCACCATTGATGATGTGGGCTATACGGCCATTGATGAGGCGACGAAAAAGGCAGCTGTAGAAGTGATTTACGCCAAGTCGTTTTATGCAGGATCTGGAAATGCGTCTGGTCCGTTGTCCGGCGAGTTCATCGGGATGATCGGTGGAGCGACGCCATCGGAGGTAGAGAGCGGTATCGATGCAGCCGTTGCATTCATGGAGAGTGGAGCTTGCTTTTACTCGTTAAATGAAGAGGGGACGCATGCGTATTACGCACATGTCGTGTCGCGGACGGGCAGCTACTTGTCTGGGCTCGCCGGAATCAGGGAAGGGGAGCCGCTCGCCTATCTGATCGCTCCGCCGCTTGAGGCCATGTACGGTATTGACGCCGCCCTCAAAGCAGCAGATGTGCAGATGGTGCAGTTTTTTGGCCCGCCCACGGAAACGAACTTTGGGGGAGCGTTGCTTACTGGAAGCCAATCGGCATGCACTGCCGCAGCAGATGCTTTTGCCGACGCTGTAAGAAGCGTTGCCCGACAGCCAGTCAAACGATAAAAGGGATTTTCCCTCTTGAAGGGGAGGAAATGTAAATGCGCGCTCATGCATACTCACTGGGCATGATTGAAACACTTGGCTTGCCCGCTCTTATTGCGGCCGCTGATGCTGCTGCCAAAGCGGCAGACGTCAAGGTCGCCACATATGAAGGCGCGGACGGCGGGATCGTAACGGTCTACGTAATCGGAGATGTCTCTTCGGTTCAGGCGGCTGTTGACGCTGGCGCTGAGGCGGCAAAACGCGTTGGACGCTTGCTGCACTCCCACGTCATACCGCGTCCTGATGAAAATGTTCCGAAAATGATTAAAAATCTGATGCGTTCGGAAGCGCAGGAAGAAGCGAAGCCGCAGCCTGCACAGGCAAAGGCAGAGCCGACGCTGGCAGAGCAATCGATCAACGATCTGCGCAAGCTGGCTCGCTCGTTTGCTGATTTCCCGCTCTCGACCAATGACATCAATACGGCGAAGAAAGAAGACCTCATTCGCCTGATTGAAGAAAAGCAACAAGGCGGAGGTGACAAAGCATAATGACACTCGACGCTGATTTGTATTCCATTCAGGAAGTGCGTACGTACCTCGCCCAAGCGAAGGAAGCGCAGGCGAAGCTCGCTACTTACACGCAAGAGCAAATCGATCGGATCATCACTGCCATGTCCAAGGCTGGGGTTGAGAATGCCGAGCGTTTGGCGGCTCTTGCGGTTGAGGAGACAGGCTTCGGAAACGTCCCGGACAAACGGATGAAAAACTTGTTTGCTTCCCAAGATGTTTATGCTTCCATCAAAGACGTGAAAACCGTCGGCATCGTTCGCAAAGACGAGGAAAACAAAGTGTGGGAAGTGGCACAGCCGGTAGGAATCGTCGCCGGGATCGTACCATCCACCAACCCGACATCGACCGTTATTTTCAAGTCGATGATCGCGCTCAAAGCGAGAAACGCAATCGTATTCAGTCCGCATCCGTCGGCAGCCAAGTGCACGCTGGAAGCAGCGCGACTGATGGCACAGGCGGCTGTGCAGGCTGGGGCGCCGGAAGGCTTGATCCACTGCGTCTCCAAGCCGACGCTTCCAGCGACGAATGAGCTGATGAAGCACAAGCTGACCAATGTGATCCTCGCGACTGGCGGTACGCCAATGGTGCGGGCTGCATACAGCTCCGGAAAGCCTGCTTACGGTGTCGGACCAGGAAACGTTCCGGTCTACATCCACCACAGCGCTGACCTCGCTGCTGCTGCCAAGCGCATTGTGCAGAGCAAAACCTTCGACTACGGCACCATCTGCGCCTCCGAGCAGGCACTGGTGATCGAGGAATCGGTCAAACACCAGATGATTGCTGCCCTGAAGCGCGAAGGAGCGTACTTCCTGGACGAAAACGAGAAGGCAAAAGTAGCCGCCATTATTATGGTGAACGGCTCGCTCAACGCCAAAATCGTTGGACGTTCCCCGCATGTGATCGCGCAAATGGCAGGCATCTCGATTCCTGCCGAAACACGAGTGCTGATCGCGGAAGAAACCGGAGTAGGCAAAGAGTACCCGATGTCGGTTGAAAAACTGGCACCGATCCTCGCTCTCTACACCGTTTCGGGAGACAACGAAGCGTTTGCCCGCTGCCGGGAGCTTTTGACGCATGGCGGATTGGGGCACACCGCTGGGATTCACGCGCAGGATGACAATGTGATTGCATCCTACGGTCAAGCGATGCCGGCTTCCCGCATCCCGGTCAATACCGGAACGACTTTCGGGGGAATCGGAGCAACGACTGGCGTGCAGCCATCCTTTACACTCGGATGCGGTTCTTTCGGGAACAACATCACATCCGACAACATCGGTCCGAAGCATCTCTTCAACATCAAGCGCGTCGCTTTTGGCGTGAGAGAAATGCCTGAGTCCACGCCAGTGCAAGCTGCTGCAACGACACAGGCGGAAGAAGCTGTGCTGCAAGCTGTCTCGTCCATGAATGTCGGCCTGAGCCGGGATGAGATCAAAAACATCATTAAATCTGTTTTAACTGAAATGACGTCCTAAAACGTTAAAAATTTGTCCATATAATTAAGGAGGAACGAAAACATGGCTGGAGAAATGTCCGCATTGGGAATGGTAGAAACAAAAGGTTTGGTAGGAGCAGTTGAAGCTGCTGACGCAATGGTAAAAGCAGCTAACGTTAAATTGATTGGCAAAGTACACGTAGGTGGCGGTCTCGTAACAGTCATGGTACGTGGTGACGTAGGTGCAGTAAAAGCTTCCACGGACGCAGGCGCCGCTGCTGCCGAAAAAGTAGGAGAGCTCGTATCTGTACACGTTATCCCACGTCCACACGGAGACATTGAATTGATCCTGCCTAAGCTCGAAGGGTAATCCCCTATGGCAGTTATTACAGAAGCATCTTTGAGAGCAATGCATAAGACAGGCATCCCAAACCCCTTTCTCATTGAGAAAGGGGATAAAATCACACCAGCAGCGGCAGATTTCTTGAAAGGAAGAGGGATTCAAGTGAAATCTTTTGAAGAACAACAACAGCAACCTTCCACCAATCAGACTGCCGAGGCAGTGCGGGAAATTCCCCTTGGTGTATCGAATCGCCACGTTCATTTGTCGCCAACCGATGTAGAAAAGCTTTTTGGAGCAGGACATCAGTTGACGCCAATGCGCGATCTGTCGCAGCCTGGTCAGTTTGCTTGCCAGGAAACCGTGACAATCGTCGGGCCAAAAGGCAGCATTCACGGAGTGCGGATTCTGGGGCCAGCGCGTGGCGCGACACAAGTGGAAATCTCTCGTACTGACGGTTTTGCGCTCGGTGTGCACGCACCTGTGCGGATGTCCGGAGATATTGAAGGAACACCGGGTCTGGTACTCGTAACAGCAAAAGGCACAGTTGTACTCGACAAAGGTGTAATTGTAGCCAAGCGGCACGTTCATATGTCGCCTGCGGATGCCGAGCAATACGAAGTGAAGGATGGCGACACGCTGATCCTTGCGACGCAGAGTGACCGCCCTGTCATCTATCCGGATGTAGTTGTTCGCGTACATCCACAGTTCGCACTCGATTTCCACGTCGATTTGGATGAAGGGAATGCCGCCAATTTGAAAACGGGCGACCGGGTAAAAGTGATCGGCAAAAACGGCCAGTTTTACTCCGGCTAACGGAGGTAGAGCTTTGATGGACATCAGAGAAATGGTGGCATCGATTACAAAAGAAATTTTGCTGTCGATGAATACAGAAAAGAAACCTGAAGCACCTCGTGTCCTGTATGTCTTTTGCGACAGCCAGGCTCATGAGGCGTTTCAGGATCATTTTATCCAGTTGAAAAACCACGGCATCTGCCACGACATTCTCTTCCTGGACGGGGAAACCTCGTCCTGGCTGGGAATGCACAAGATCGAATGCGGGGGAGCAGGCAAAGTCCTGACTGCGGATGAGTACGCTCCTGCGCCATTGGAAGTGCCAAAAGATTACGCTGGTATCGTCATCCCGGAAATCGATCTGGACAATGCGGCAAGAATCGCATCCGGGTTGAAAGGCACGATCAAGGCAGAAATCGTCTTTTCCGCACTCGTGACAGGCAAGTTCGTCATTGCAGGCTCCGATGTGCCGGGCATCAAGCGCGCCGACCGTCGCACCCTGCAAACATTGACGCTGACGCCAGCCTATGAAAAGCTGTTCGAGCGCCACGTGGAAGCGATGAAAGAGCTGGGCGTAGAGTTTGCGGAACAAAAACGTTTGGCTGATCGCGTAGTCTCCAAGCTGAAAGCGCAGTTGCCAAAAGCGGAGGCAAAGCCTGAACAGCCGACATTGACTGCGTTGGACGAGGCAGAGGCGGTTTTTTCCGGCAAGCTGCTTACGGCTGACTGGATCAAATCCCAACCGGAACTTCGGGATACGACCTTGCATGTGAAAAAAGGAGCGATTGTCTCTCCTTTGGCTTACGACAGCATGAGGGAGCGCGGCATTACGGTCAGCTACTTAGGAAAAGGGTGATCGCATGTTTTTGGGAAAAGTGATCGGCAGCGTTTGGGCAACCCAAAAGGAAAACGGCATGGAAAATTTGAAGCTGATGGTTGTTCAGCCGATTGACTGGCGCGGCGAAGAGAGCGGGCAAACCGTGATCGCAGCAGACCGGATCGGGGCTGGAATCGGCGAGCAGGTCATCGTTTCACGAGGAACGCCTGCCCGGATTCTTTTCACGGGCAACAGCGTGCCGATCGATGCGATCATCGTAGGTATCGTGGATTCGTTTGAAGTGCCGGGGGCCGCAGGAGGAGAGGAATAGCGATGGAACAGGAACGTTCGCGAGTCATACAGGAATTTGTGCCAGGAAAACAGGTCACGTTGGCTCATGTGATCGCAAATCCTGACCCTATGCTTTACACCAAGCTGGGGATCAAGGAAGCCGGGGCAATCGGCATTTTGACCCTGACACCGACAGAAACAGCCATTATTGCTGCGGATATCGCGACAAAGGCTGCGGGTGTCGAGCTTGGATTTCTCGATCGCTTCACAGGCTCACTGATTGTCGTTGGGGATGTTTCTGCTGTGCAGATGGCAGTGGATGCGGTCAATCAGGTGTTGAGTGAAAAACTGCGGTTCACACCGGCGCTGGTGACGAAATCATGACAGGCCGTGTCATGATCATCGGTGCTATCGAAGCGGGCAAGTCTTCTCTGGTCAAAGCGCTGTTCAACGATGAACAGCCAGCCAGGAAGACTCAGGCGCTTGAATATCGGGACTGGGTGATTGACACGCCGGGCGAGTATAGCGAAAATCCGATGTTTTACCGCACGCTGATGGCTACCTCGCTGGAGGCGACCATCGTCGTGATGGTTCAGGATGCCACTCGCGACCGCAACTACTTTCCCCCAGGTTTCGCGCAAGGCTTTCCCCAAGCTTGCGTAGGGGTCATCACGAAAGTCGACCATCCCGATGCCGATGTACAACGAGCGGAGGGCTACTTGCGCCAGTCTCTGGGCGACGCGAGAATATTCCCGACGTCTTCCTACACGAGCGAGGGAGTGCCGGAATTGCGTGCGTATTTGCAAGAAATTGTCAGCGAATAAGCCTCTTTCCGCCGTAGCGAGTCTGTGAGAAAATGAAGTCAATATCAAACTCCTAGCAGGTGAAAAGAGGTTCGCATGCAATCCATACGGGAACTGTGCAAATCGTCTACGATATTGAGTGAGGACGACATCCAGATCGTGGAGGACCTTGCTTCCAAACTGCAAATTTTTGCCGATCTGTCGCAGGCAGACATGTTCATCGACTGCCCGACCGTAGATCGAAGTGCTGCTTTGGTTGTTGCGCAGGCCAAGCCGGGCACGGCGCGTTCCATGTACAGCGGTTCAGTCGTAGGCCATTTGGCGACTGCGATCAACGAGCCAGCCGTCATGTACTGCCTGACTACAGGCAAGCCGGTCATCGGCTCCAGAGGTGTATCGCAAGAGCAGGTCGTCATGCGTCAAAGCGTCGTACCGATCACAAACGCCGAGGGCAAGACGATTGGCACGCTGATTACCGAGCAAGACATTTCCAAGCAGGTAGAACAAGAAAAAAACGTCGAAATGCTCAAGGAAACGACCGAGCATCTCAGCGAGACACTGATTCAGTTTGCTGTGCCTGACATGCCGATTTCTTCGCTTCTGCATGAGGGCATGATTTTGTTTGATCAGAGTGGAATCATTACGTATGCCAACGGGCGTGCCCACAAGCTGCTCTCCATGATCGGCTTTGATCGGCCGGAAAAGGGAGAGAGCATCGAACGCATTTTTTCCTGGAGAGTTTCCCCGGAAAATTTCGTGCGCCATGGCGGCTATATTCAGGATGAGTTGTCAAAAGGAAAGCATTTTATCATGATGAAAGCGGTTTCGTCCGTTCGCAAGCTCGACATCATCGGGGGCATTATTTTGCTCCGGGACATCTCGGACATCCGCGAAAAAGAGAAGCAGCTGATGATCAAGTCGGCTGTCATCAAAGAGATTCACCATCGCGTCAAAAACAATTTGCAAACTATTTCAAGCCTGCTGCGCCTGCAAATGCGGCGATCGCAGTCAAACGAGATTGAGAAAGTATACCGGGAGAGCATCAACCGGATTAACAGCATCGCCATTATTCACGAATATTTGGCGCAAGATGGTCTGGAACAGATCGATTTCAAAGAGATTCTCACCAAAATATCGAAAATTATCGTCTCCTCGATGAGACGTTCAGAGCAAGCCATACACGTCGTCGTGACGGGGGAATCCGTGTACCTTCCGTCCAACAAGGCGACATCTTTTGCTTTAATTGTCACGGAGCTGATTCAAAATTGCATGATTCACGGATTCCGCGAGCTTCATGAAGGGCGCATCTCGATCGCGCTCGTCTCGAAAGACGATTTCGTCAGCCTGTCTGTTACGGATGACGGAGTGGGAATCGAGGATATGGAGCATATTCATAAAAAGGGACACCTTGGCCTGAAAATCGTCGATACGCTCGTCAGGGAAGACCTGGAAGGAACCATGCATTTCCGCAACACAGGCAACGGAACGGAAGTTACCATTCTCTATCCGATCCAAAAGGAGGATGAAGATGACACAGCCGAAGATTATGGTGGTTGATGACGAGCCGATCATCCGCATGGACTTGCGCGAGATGCTCGAAAACGAAGGGTATCAGGTAGTGGCCGAGGCGAAAAACGGGGAAGAGGCAGTCGAACTCGCTCATCGCCACAAGCCCGACCTCATCATCATGGACGTCAAAATGCCGGGCCTGAATGGGATCAAGGCGAGTGGGATCATCCGCACCTTTTCGGACTGCTCCATCCTTCTTTTGACCGCGTACAGCCAGAAGGAACTTGTCCTGGATGCGCGCAAAGCCGGGGTAACGGCGTATCTGGTAAAGCCTGTATCCGAAGATGACCTGATTCCTGCGGTCGAGATTGCGCTCAGCCAAAAGGAAAAAGTGGTGTCGCTGAAGAAAGATATTAGTGATCTGAAACAAAAGATCGAGGATCGCAAAGCAGTGGAAAAAGCCAAAGGCAAGCTGATGAGCGCGCTCTCCCTAGAGGAGGAGGCCGCTTACAAATGGATGCAGCAAGTAAGCATGCAACGGCGCATGCCACTTGTGAAGCTGGCGGAAGAAATTCTTTCAGGCGAGCAAACGATTTTGACTCAGGGGTAATGTCTCTGAGCAGTTTTTTCATAAAAAGAAACGAACGCAACAAGTAGATAGCAAGAGAAGCAAAGGCGCTTGTATCAGACCGGAAGCGATTATTTCGGCTGTTCAAGCGTCTTTTTGCTTGCCTCGTCTGGCACGCCAATGGTTCAAGGAGGTTCATTATGGATGAACAGTGGATCCAAAGCGTCGGCATCGATGTCGGAACCAGCACAACGAAAATGATCGTCAGCCGATTGCGGTTGGGGCGCATGTCCAGCACGTTTTCGCTGCCGCGCTACCAGATCGTGGAGCGGCAGCTGCTGTATGCGAGTGAGGTGCATTCCACCCCGTTGATCGGGTTTGACGAGATTGACGCTGAAGGAATCGGTGCGATTTTGCAAGAGGAGTACAGAAAGGCCCAAATCAGTCTGTCGTCCATCAAGTCAGGCGCCGTGATCATTACCGGAGAGACAGCCAGCAAGAAAAACGCGCAGCACATCGTTCATCTGCTGGCGGAGCGATCCGGCGATTTCGTGGTAGCAACTGCGGGAGCGGACCTTGAAGGCGTGCTGGCAGGCAAAGGCGCGGGGGCGGAAAAACGCTCGCAAACGATCCAGGGAACGATCGTCAATGTCGATATTGGCGGCGGGACGGCGAATGCTGCTTACTTCCAGCGCGGCCGAGCGATTGCGACGGTGACTTTTCACGTCGGAGGCAGGCTGATTCGCCTGGACCAGCAAGATATGGTTACGTACGTGTCGCCGAACATCCAGGCATGGCTTTCTGCGAAAGGCTTGCGCATCACGGTCGGTCAAAGAATCAGTCTGGCCGAGATTTCGGAAGTGGCGCGGCAGATGGCGTGCAGCATGCTGGATTACTTGACGGGAAAAGAGCGGCAAATATCGGGCTTGCTGGTAGTAGGGCCTCAATTGCGCGGCGATTTCCCGGTGGAGGAGCTGACCGTTTCCGGCGGGGTCGGGAAGCTGATGGAAGGCGCTCCCGTAAGAAGCATGGCAGAGGTGAGTCGCTACGGCGATTTTGGCCCGCTGCTCGGTTACGTGTTGCAGCAGGAGCGGGAAAAAGGGACGTACGCGGTTAACTGGCTCGATCCGGAACAGACGGTGCGGGCTACGGTTATCGGGGCAGGCATGCAAAGTACAGAGATCAGCGGATCGACTGTGCATATCAAGCCTGAGCTGCTCCCGATCAAAAACATTCCGATTCTCAAGCTGGAGCTTACCCAGGAGCAGTTGGCGAACCCGGCGCAGCTTCATCAGGAAGTAGCGGCGATTTACCAGCTGGGGGAACGGCTTTTTGATAAAACGACAGGAATCCCGTTCGCACTCGCGATCTCGGGCATCGGCTATTGCTCGTATGCGTTGCTGCAAACGATATCCCAGGAGCTGTCCGACCAGTATCGGCACTATTTTGCCGAGAGCCAGACGATGGTCGTGATCTGCGAGACGGATATGGCAAAAGCATTGGGGCAGGCGCTGGCGCTGCGTTGCAAGGGCGCACCGGAAATTATTTGCATCGATCAGGTGCGGGTAGAGTATGGCGATTATATCGACCTGGGCGAGCCGATTTCGGGAACGATTATCCCGGTCGTGGTAAAAACCCTCGCTTTTGACGAGAAGGCGTAACGTATAAAGGGGTGGACAAAATGAACACGAAAACGACTGTGCTTGGACAGACCTATCAATTTCGCGATTTGAAAGAAATTTTCGCGAAGGCAAACGAAGACAAATCAGGAGACCAGCTGGCTGGGATCGCTGCTTCCGATTCACGGGAACGCGTAGCTGCCAAGCAGGTTCTGGCTGACTTGACTTTGGCCGACATCCGCAACAACCCCATGCTTCCTCCGGAGGAAGACGAGGTCTCTCGTGTCATTGAAGAGGGGATTAACGAGAAAATTTACAACGAGATCAAAAACTGGAGCGTTGCCGAGCTGCGCGAGTACATTTTGAGCCACAATGCGGGCGAGAACGACATCAAGCGGATCAGCCGTGGCTTGTCCAGTGAAATGATCGCCGCAACAGCAAAGCTGATGAGCAACCTCGACCTGATCACAGCGGCGGCGAAAATTCGCAATGTGACCCACTGCAACACAGCGATTGGCCAGCCAGGCGTACTGGCCGCACGGGTACAGCCAAACCATCCGTCGGACAACGTGCAAGGGATCAAGGCAGCGCTGTACGAGGGGCTTAGCTACGGAATTGGCGACGCGGTTATCGGGATCAACCCGGTTATCGATACGTCAGACAGCGTCAAAGATATTCTCACGATGACCAAAGAAGTGATGAACAAGTGGGAGATCCCGACGCAAAACTGTGTTCTGGCGCACGTCACTACCCAAATGCGGGCAATCCGTCAAGGTGCGCCTGCCGACCTGATTTTCCAATCACTCGCAGGCAGCGAAAAAGGCAACAACGCTTTCGGTATCGACGTCAAGCTGTTGGATGAAGCAGATGAGCTGATGCGCAAAGAAGGTACGTCCTACGGGCCGAACTTCTGGTATTTCGAGACGGGGCAAGGCTCCGAGCTTTCTTCCGAGGCGCATTTCGGCATCGACCAGGTGACGATGGAATCCCGTTGCTACGGATTGGCTCGCAAGTACAACCCGTTTATCGTCAATACGGTTGTCGGCTTCATCGGACCGGAATATTTGTACGACAGCCGCCAGGTCATTCGGGCAGGTTTGGAAGACCACTACATGGGCAAGCTGCACGGGCTGCCAATGGGTTGTGACGTATGCTATACGAACCATATGAAGGTTGACCAGAACGATATGGACAACTTGGGTATTTTGCTCTCGGCGGCAGGGGTCAACTTTGTCATCGGGGTAGCCATGGCGGACGACGTCATGCTGAACTATCAATCGACCAGCTTCCACGATATCGCTGCGTTCCGCGAAGTTCTCGGCCTGCGCCCGGCGCCTGCCTTTGAAAAATGGCTGGAGAAAATGGGGATCATGGAGAACGGCAAGCTGACGGCAAGAGCGGGCGATCCGACAATCTTCATGTAAGAAGAGGGGGTGTATGACGGATGGAACAACAATTGGATTTTTTAGTAGACAAAGTAGTGGCAGAACTGCAAAAGAAACTGTCTGAGCTGGGAGAAAAAGCTCCTGCGCAAGCGGTGGAACAGGCCGTGGAGAAAGTGGTTGAAGCAAGCATGCAACCAGGCGCACAGCCAAGCGTGGAAGCGAATGGGGCAGCAGCTCTCCAGTCCGACGTATCGGAGGAGCCGGAGAGAACGGCACAAATTCCGAATCCGCAATGGAAAGAAGGACTCGATGAGCTGTTGACAAGTACGCCAGCCCGGATTGGCGTATGGCGTACAGGCGTCCGGCCATTGACCAAAACGATGCTGCAATTGCGTCGCGATCACGCCGCAGCCGTTGATGCCGTATACGGCGAGGTTCGTCAGGAAGTGCTTGACCAATTTTCCTTGTTCACAGTGGAAACGCAGTACGACAACACCGAGAACTATTTGAAACGCCCGGACATGGGACGCATTCTCACAGATGAGGGAGTACGCCTGTTGCAAGAGCGTTGCCAAAAGAAACCGCAGGTGCAAATCGTCGTGTCTGACGGACTGAGCGCCAGCGCGGTGGACGCCAACCTGAAAGACGTGCTGCCGTCCTTGCTGGACTCTTTGAAAAGCTACGGGCTTAGCTGCGGCACACCGTTCTTTGTCAAAGGCGGCCGCGTAGCAAGCATGGACCATATCGGCGAAGTTTTGGAGCCGGAAGTATTGGTCATGTTGATCGGCGAACGTCCCGGTCTGGTCACGGCGCACTCGATGAGTGCCTACATGTGCTATCGTCCGCGCAAAGGGATGGTAGAGTCCGAGCGTACCGTTATCTCCAACATTCACCGTCAAGGCACATCGCCCGTTGAGGCGGGAGCACATATCGGCACGATTCTCTCCAAAATGCTGGAGCAAAAAGCAAGCGGTGTGAAGCTGGTCTTGTAAGATACGTGGAAAATGACCCGAGGAGGAACTACCATGACATTCCGCAGAAAAAAAGTAGCCGTCATCGGAAGCGGCTTTACCGGAGCGACCACTGCGTTCATCATGGCGCAAAAAGAGTTGGCTGACATCGTGTTGGTGGATATCCCGCAGCTGGAGAATCCGACCAAAGGAAAAGCGCTGGATATGATGGAATCTTCGCCGGTTCTCGGTTTTGATTCCTCAATCACAGGCACATCCGATTACAAAGACATTCAAGGCTCCGATATCGTCATCATCACCGCAGGGATTGCCCGCAAGCCGGGCATGTCCCGCGACGACCTGGTGGCAACAAACGCTGCCATCATGCGTTCTGTAGCGGAGCAAGTGAAAATTTACGCGCCGAACTCCATCGTACTCATCTTGTCCAACCCGGTTGATGCGATGACGTACACGTTCTTCAAAACGTCCGGCTTCCCGAAACACCGCGTCATCGGTCAATCCGGTGTACTCGACACCGCCCGTTTCCGCACCTTCGTGGCCATGGAGCTGAACGTTTCTGTAGAAGACGTGACAGGCTTCGTACTGGGCGGACACGGTGACGACATGGTTCCGCTCTTGCGTTACTCTTACGCTGGCGGCATCCCGCTGGACAAATTGATCCCGCAAAATCGCCTCGATGCCATCGTCGAGCGCACGCGCAAAGGCGGCGGTGAGATCGTCGCCCTGCTCGGAAACGGCTCCGCCTACTACGCGCCTGCCGCTGCCCTGGTGGAAATGGCAGAAGCGATCCTGAAAGACAAGAAGCGCATTTTGCCATCCATCGCATATCTGGAAGGCGAGTACGGCTACCACGACCTGTACCTGGGCGTGCCCACTCTCCTGGGTGGAAACGGCATCGAAAAAGTCATCGAGCTGGATTTGACTGCCTCCGAGAAGGCGGCACTGGACAAATCGGCTGACTCTGTTCGCGCGGTTATGAAAGTAGCTGTGCAGTAAGCGCGCGTGCTAAAGAAGAAGGAAGCCCTGCCATCTGGATTTGGCGGGGCTTTTTTCGTGGGAATGCAAAGAAAAGCCGCCCCTACTGGCAGGGCGGTTTTTCGCGCTTTCGGTTCTTATTTGCTGATCAGTTTTGGCTCTTTTTCGCCCAGCTTGATCGTAGTTTCGCTCGGAATCCACATGCCTGTGTTTTCGTCGCGGCCTTGCAGCACAACTGTTGGATTGGCTTTTCCAAGCTGTTCGGCTGCTTTCGCTGCTTGCTGACCGATTTTGCCGCCTTTGACGCGGTTTACGACCAGTGACAGTTGTACGCTGTCCAGCTCGGTCATCATTTCAAAATCGCCGTTGCTGTCGCCTGCGATCAGGATTGGGCCATAGCCGTACTTTTTCGCGAGTACGCTTTGGATGACTTCTGTTTTGCCGTGACCGACAGTGATTGGATAGTTTGGCTGGTACACGTTCGTGATCAGGCCATTCTCTGTCTTCAAGCGCATGCCGATAATGTTTTCAGTTGGCAGGTTGTATCCGTATTTTGGCAGAGTGGCAAATACGCGGACAACGTCCTCAAGCGATGCCGATACGACGTACACGTCGATACCGTTGGCGCGCAGAGTGTTCATCAGGTTTGCCACTTCCGAAGTCAGGCGCAGTCCTGTTGTGTGAGAAGCGGTGACCACGCCAGCTTTGCCAGCCAATGCTTTCGGGCTTGTCCAGGTCACTTTTTCAATCGCCATGCCCAGACTGACGTCATTGGAAGTCTCGGCAAGCTGATGAACTTCGTCGATCGTCATGTTGGTGAACAGGTAGAGCACCCATGGATAGCCGACGGAGTTGCTGTGTGTATCGTTGATCGCTTCGTACAGGAAAAACAGCTTTGTCTTGAAGTCAGCGAATTGCTCCGTTGCTTTCACTTCCTCCAATGTCTTCGTTCCTTTAAAGCCTTTGTAATTTTGGTACAGGTACGTGTAGTCGGCAACGAGATCGCTTGCGATCGCGTCGAGCGTCACTTGCTTGCCGTCCACGTTTTTGTACGAATCGGAAAAAGGTCCTTCTGGCACATTGGTGCGGATGACCTTGCCGAATTGTTCCGGCGTCATTTTGTAGGCGAGGTGGTTGATCTGGTAGACGAAGAGAGCTTCCTCTGTGTCGTGCATGATGCTTGTATTGTCCCAGTCAAAAACGGCGTACGGTTTTTTTGCAGCGTTGTAGGCAGGATTTTGCATGCCGTTTTTCTCAATCAATGCGTTGACAGCCTGATAAGTTGCAGGCGCCCATTTCCCCTTGTCGAGCGCTTGCGCGGCTGGTGTGGCAGCCTGTGCGGACACAGTAGTCGCGAGCAGAACAGCGATCATCAGCAGTGTCAGCCACCAAAAGCTGCGTTTTGCCAGTGTGTGAGACATAGTTGTCATCCCCTCTTCTTTCTGTAGTTTCGTCGATTTGCCAAATGAAAACGCTATCATTTTTTCGGGAAGTGGACCAAAGGCAAAAAAACAGGGCCCTTCCCGGCGCTTGACGCAAGCGCAGAAAAAGACCCCATTGTCTTTTGCGTTTTTATTTGTACATCCATCATACTAAATTCAGCCAAAAAATCAAGAAAATTTCGCCAGTTGTTTGCCAGGCAGGAGTGGATGGAAAAGAACGCGAAGTCAAAAAGGTTTGCAGGTTCGTGATGGACATAATGAATAAAGAGATGTCAGGAAAAGGATGATGAACGGTGAAGCTGATCGAGACGAGCAAGGGCATTTTGACCAATTGCATGGCGTTAAAAGCAAACGAGTCTTTTCTGGTAGTCGCGGACGAACCGAAGCGGGAGCTTGGCGAGGCGCTATGGGAAGCCGGCAAGCAGCTTGGAGCAGAGTCGGTGCTGATGGTGATGACAGAGCGTGAAAAGTCCGGGCAGGAGCCGCCTGTGGCGGTAGCAGCGGCGATGAAGAGTGCCGACGTGGTCGTGTGTGTGACCGAGCATTCCTTGACGCACACCAAAGCGCGCAAAGAAGCAGCGGCAAACGGGACGAGACTTGCCACCATGCCAGGCATCACCGCAGACATGTTCCTCGAAGGGGCGATTTCTGCCGACTATGCGCAAGTGAAAGTGCTGACGGAAAAAGTGACCGAGCTGCTGACCGCAGCCAGCAGCGTGCGGATTGAAAAGGCAGGAAAATCGCTCACTTTTTCCATAGCCGGACGCAATGGCGTGCCGAGCACAGGCATGTATGTCAATCCGGGTGAATCGGGCAACCTGCCTTCCGGAGAAGCGTATGTGGCACCGCTGGAAGGAACGGCAGAGGGACAAATCCTCGTGGACGGCTCGATCGCCGGGATTGGCAAAATCGACTCGCCCCTTTTGTTGACGATTGAAAAAGGGCGGATCACGCAGGCAGAAGGCGCATCGGCTGAGCGACTGCTGCAAATTTTGGGCGATCAAGACGGCCGTCTGCTCGGCGAATTTGGGATAGGAACGAACGACAAGGCACGAATTACGGGAGTCGTGCTGGAAGACGAAAAAGTGTACGGAACGATTCACGTTGCGTTTGGCAGCAACAACACATTCGGCGGCACAATTGTGGCGGGAGTGCATATCGATCTGGTGGTCAAAGACCCGGATGTGTATTTGGACGACACATGCATCATGAAAAGCGGGAAGCTTTTGGGACAGTAGCCGACTTGACCCGGGAGCCAGGATGAATCCCGATCACAAATGGTGTATGATGGGAGCATATCCTTTGAGGCGGATGTGATGTGATGTTGTTGCTGGAGCAAATTGTGGCGGTCATTACGGCAGGGAACCTGGTTTTGGCCGCTGTTCTCATCTTCATGGAGAGGCGCAACATTGCGGCTACCTGGGCTTGGCTGATGGTTCTCCTGTTTTTGCCGGGTATCGGGTTTCTCTTCTATTTGATTTTTGGGCAAAGACTGAGCAAGAAAAAGCTGTATCGGCTCCGCCAGGGAGAGTTCTCGCATTTTCGGGCGGCTGTCGACAAGCAGAAAAAGCTTCTGGAACAAGGCGAGCTGCAAGTGAACGATCTGGCGATGGAACGGCATCGGGACATGATTTTCATGAACGTGGTGAGCGACGGTGCTTACTATACGCAGGATAACGCCATTCAGGTGTTTGCCGAGGGGCACAGCTTGTTCGACCTTATGTTCAAGCAGATCGCAGAGGCAAAAGAGCACGTTCATTTGCTCTATTATATTTTCAATGATGATGAACTCGGAACACAGCTCGTGCAGCTGTTGACGAAGAAAGCGCGCGAAGGCGTAGAAGTCAGGCTGCTGTACGATGCAGTAGGGTCGGCAGGCGTCCCTTCGCGGTTTTTCCGGCCGCTGGTGGAAGCGGGCGGGGAGGTCGTCTCCTTTTTCCCTTCGTCGATCCCGTTCCTTAATTTCCGGGTCAACTTCCGCAATCACCGCAAGCTGACGATCATCGACGGGAAAAGCGGCTATATCGGCGGCTTCAACATCGGGGATGAATATTTGGGCAAGGACAAAAAGCTGGGGTATTGGCGAGACACCCACCTGCTAATCGAGGGGAAAGCCGTCTACATGCTTCAGGCCCGCTTTTTCCTGGACTGGAATTTGTCCGCTCCCAAGCGAATACAGGAGTCGTTTGCCTATTTCCCGGAAATGAATGAGCCACAAGGGACGATTGGTTGCCAGATCGTGTCCAGCGGGCCAAATTCGGAGAAACAGCAAATCAAGCACGCGTTTCTGAAAATGATCTACAAGGCGCGGAAAAAGATTTACTTGCAAACACCGTACTTCATTCCGGACGACAGCATGCTGACAGCGCTGAAGATGGCGGCGATGTCAGGAGTGGACGTGCGCGTGATGGTGCCAGGCAGGCCCGACCACCTGATGGTTTTCTGGGCGACCCACTCTTATTTGGGGGAGCTGTTGAAAAGCGGTGTCCGCTGCTATTTGTATGAAAAAGGCTTCATGCACGCCAAGACGATGGTGGTGGACACGCAGCTTTCTTCTGTAGGGACAGCGAATGTGGATATTCGCAGCTTCAAGCTGAATTTTGAGACGAACGTGTTCCTGTACGATTCGCAGATGGCCAAGCAACTGGAGGAGCTGTTCGAGGCTGATCTGGAGGATTGCCGGGAAATGACGATGGAAGAGTATTTGAACCGTCCGCTCCGTTCGCGGATGCAGGAATCATTGACACGGCTGTTGTCACCGATTTTATAACAAGAAAAAGGACCCGCTGGCCCTGTGAATCTTTTTCACGGGTTGGGGGTCCTTTCGTTTTTTGCGCGTCCCGGGCGTCACTCCCAGTTCAGCGAGGTACTTTAAGGCTTTTTCGCGCCTGTCAAATATTCCACAGCTTCATCCAGTTGTTTTTCAATCAAAATCGGATCGTAGCCAAGCCATCTGTCTACATCGACGATATACACATGATTGTTTTTCACAGCCGGGAGGTTTTTCCACAGGTTGCTGCTTTCGATTTCTTTCAAGTAGGAAGCGGCATCTTCGCCTGGGAACAGCATCAGGAAAATATGGTCGGCCGCATACTCTGGCAGCAGCTCCATGGAAATGTCTTTGGACCAGAAGTTAGGGTCTTTGTCCAGCTCGGCCTTGATCGGAGCGGGCGGCGTCAGTTGGAGCGAATTGTACAGGACGTGGCCCATATTGCGCGCGCCGTACATTTTGATTACTTTCGCGCGGACGTTCAAGGCTGCGACTGTTTCGTTCTTGCCGATTTTGGCCTGCACCAGCTTGCGGGCTTCTTCGACTTTGGCGTTATGCTTGGCGATCCACTCTTCGCCCTCTTTTTGTCTTCCGAGGACGTCAGCAACTTGCTTCGTGTGGCCGATGAAGTCGGTTTTATCGAAATCGATTGCGACTACAGGAGCGATTTTTTGCAGCTTCTCAAAAACTTGCTGCTCTACCTCGGTGTCGGTCACAATCAGATCGGGCTGCATCTCCAAGATTTTTTCGAGATTGTAGGAATCGTAATCGCCTACCACTTCGATGCCTTTTACGAACGGGGCCATGTCAGCCCCTTCCATGTGACCTTGCACCGCGCCAATCGGTTTTATACCGAGGACGAGCATATTGCTCAAGTATTGCAAGGCAATGACGCGCTCTGGCTTGACTGGAATCGTTGCTTCGCCTTTTGCGTGCTTGATGACACGCGTCTCTTTTTTGGCAGGCTCGGAAGCAGGTGCTGGTGAAGCGGTTTGCTGCTCGGACTGGCTTGGAGCCGTTTGGGAGCATGCTGTCAAAAGAAGCAGGGCAAAGAGCATAATGCCGGACAGACACGCTTGTATGCGAGATCGTTTCATGAATACCCTCCTGAATGAAAATGATTCTCAACAACAAGCTTCATCTTACCGTGAACCGTTTGACTCATCCATGGAGGATATTCCGGTTTTCTTTGGACAATCCGGCGGTCAGGAAGTTTTCTGCTGCTCCAACAGCTGAATCGCTTCGTCCAATTGGGCGTCAAGCGACAGGGGATCATACGCGAACCAGACGGGGCCAAGCAGCACGACTTGTCCTTTTTGTACGGCAGGAATGCTTTGCCACTCTTTGCGCTGGGTCAAGGCTTGAAAATGAGCACGCGACAGGTCGTCGTCAAAAATGTGGACGAACAGCCAATCGGCAGCGTAAGCGTTCAGTTGATGTTCCTGTACGGGAACGGCCCAAAAATTCGGATCGCGCTTGATGTTGTCCTGAATGATCGGGGGCGGCGTCAGCTTCAGCGATTTGTACAAGACGTGCCCGATATTGCGAACCCCGTAAGCAAAGGTGTGCGCCGGACGGACATTCAGGATCGACACCGTCTCCTCTTTGCCGATGCGTGCGTCCACGTACCGCTTCGTTTTCTGCACTTTTTGATCATGCTGCTTGAACCAGAGCAGCGCTTTGTCTTTTTGCCCGAACAGGTCGGCAATTTGCTGCAAATGACCAAAGACGTCGTCATCCGTCCAGGACAGTGCGCACGTAGGGGCAATCGAGGAGAAGGCCGCACAGTCTTTTGGATAATCGGTCAAAATAAAGGACGGTTGCAGTGGCTTGATCAAATCCGGGCAAGCTTTGGACAGCGAAATGATATCTGACGCCTCTTGTAGCCGGAGCTGTTCCCGCATGTGAGAGACTTGGTCTTCCTGCGCCCCCACAGGCTTGATGCCGAGAGCCATCAAATACTCGGTGTACTGGAAAGTGACAGGGGCGATTTGCCGCTGACTCATTTTGACAAAGACAGTCGGAGAGACGCCAACCTGTTGCTTGAACCGTCTGCTGAAGTAAAACTCATCCTCATATCCGACAAGCTGCGCTACCTCACGCAAACGCTTTTTCGAGTCCCACAACAGCTTTTTTGCCTGATCCATCCGATACCCGGTCAAGTATTCAATCGGGCTTTTTCCTACGTTCTTTTTGAATAGCTCCGTGTAGTAGCGAGGCGTAAGCCCGGCCTTGTTGGCCAGATCAGCCAGCGAGAGCGATTGTGCGTAATGCTCATGGATGTAGGAGAGAGTCTGGTCGATGGGGTGCGACGATTCCACGACTGCTTGCGCGGCAGGGGCCTCCCAGATCGTGAGCAACAGCTGCTGAAAACGAATCTGATTTTGCAACATATCCAGTGGATTCGCTGCCTCGTGCTTGTGCTCATGGTCGGCAAGCAAGGCGCGGGCCAGCTCCAGGCAGGCATGCAGGGACTGGATATGATAGCTGTCGGCCGGAGGGTGCCACAGGCCATCCGGTGCATAGCTGTTATGTTGCCTCGCGTCTTGTTGCAGCGCGTCAAAAAAGAGGGCGAAAAAAGACAGAGAAGCATCACGCCCAGCTACGATGGAATCGGCAGCTTCCGGTGCGAAAAATCGTACACTCCCGGAAGACAGGGGCGGGGCACTAGCGGTGTCGTCGCCCTGCCAATATCCGCTGCCTTCCGTAATCATGAGCAAGGCGTGTTCCGGGCAGCCGGGAAGCGACCATGCTTGATTCGGAGGCAAAGCGATTTGCCGGATGCTTTTCAAGAGGAAAAAGGTTGTCGTCTCTGCGTGGTTGTCGCCCATGATGACCTCTCATTTCAAATGGAATAGCGTGGAGTTAGCGGATTACGGTACAAGTGGCACAAGTTCGAATGACTCGGTGACGACGATGCTGCCTTTTACTGACTGTACCATCGGGCAGTTTTTGCTGGCGGCATCGACGGCCTTTTGCACTTTTTCTGCCTTCAAGTTTTCTCCGGTAATGATGAAGTGAAGGTGAATTTTTTCAACGCGGTTTGCTTCTGCTTCATTGCGCGTGACATCTGCTGTGATTTTCATATCGGTGCAAGGCATGCGCATTTTGTCCAACACTTTGCGCAGGACGCCGCCACTGCAAACGGCAATGGAAGAAACGAGCAGCTGGTAAGGGCGAAAGCCGTACGCCTCATCGCCAGAGACGTGCAGATCGCCATATGATAAATGGGTGACGAACCCTTTTTCTTTTGCTTCAAAATTCATGTCCCGCTCTCCTTTGCGATAGCTTTTCTTCATTATAAAGAAAAAGTGGGGAGGGGGGCATAAAAAGCTGGTAATTATGTGTTGGTCGATTGCTGGTAATTTCGTGGCATAATAACCCAGTTTATCAAAATTTTCGACAAAACTATTCAAAAAACCATGGTAAAATTCGACAATAATAGAAGGATCTATTTTTTTGACAAGGGTGGAAAACAAAATATGAATAAAATAGAGTGGCTGCGCCAGATGGTTGTCGATCGGCCTGAAGATGCTCAGGCTCATTATTGGCTCGGGGTAGAATATGCCACAAATGGACTGAATGTAGACGCAATTGGTGCATTTTCGGCCGGGCTTGCTTGCTGTGGTGGAGATGATGAATTGCGAAAAAAACTGCTTCTGGAGCTTTCGCAAGTTACAACGCAGCTTCAAACGGCTTCCGCTTCAGTCGTCCTGAATGAGGGGATGGAGCCAAAAGAGCGGCAGCAGGCACCGAAAGCGAGCAACGATGGTGCTCATCAAGATGAGCAATGTGCAATTGAATCCTGCCAGGTTGAGAAAGAACATAACATGGAGGAGCCTGAGAATAAATGGGAAGACGAAAAAAACGATCAGGCCAGTTCTGATGTACGCTACTATGCGGCAAAAGCGCTTCCTGGTTTGAAGCTGTTAGATGGAGGGCAAGAAGAGCAAAGAGTAGCGTCTCCTGGACTTTCTACGATTACCTTTCAGGATGTAGCGGGGTTAAATGATCTGAAAAAGGTGATTCAGTTACGCATTATCAGTCCGTTTTTCAATCAGGGGCTATTCTCGAAATTCCGCAAAAGAATCGGTGGCGGCGTCCTGCTTTACGGGCCGCCCGGTTGTGGGAAAACGTTTATGGCCAGAGCGACAGCGGGCGAATGCAAGGCGACATTTCTTCCTGTGCATATTACCGATGTGATCGACCCGTACATAGGAGTAAGCGAGCAAAATTTGAAGGCATTGTTCGAAAAAGCTCGTGCTCACAAACCGAGCATCATGTTTTTCGATGAAATTGACATGGTCGGCTACAACCGCTCCAAAGCCTCCACCGATACCATGCGAGGGATTGTCGACACGCTCCTGACAGAAATGGAAGGCATTGATACAAGCACAGACCAGGTATTGATACTGGGAGCAACCAATTTGCCTTGGGATGTCGACAATGCATTAAAACGCCCGGGCAGGTTCGACCGAATGATTTTTGTTGCGCCACCGGATATGGAGGCGAGGAAACTTACTTTTGAAATCAAGCTTCAAGGAAGATATTCAAGCAAAATTGATGTGGAACGACTGGCGAAAGCCACTGAATTTTATTCAGGTGCAGACATTGAAAACGTAGTGGAAAGAGCTACGGAGCACGTATTGGAGAACATTCTTGAGACAGGGGTTGAGCGCCCGATTCAGATGAGGGATATGGAGCAGGCGTTGAGCGAAATTCGACCGACTACGCTGGAATGGTTGCGCACAGCCAAAAACTACGTCAAATACTCGAACCAAAGCGGTATTTACAATGAAGTCGAAGATTATCTCCGGCAATTCGGCAGATTGATTTGACGCTTTACATCGCAGTACCTTCAGACTGAGTTATCGGAAAAGGGAGAAAGCCATGGCGATATCAGAACAAGAGCGAACGATTTCAGCTATTATCAAATTAGCTAATCATTATTGGGATATGGGCAAGAACGAGGCTGCTTTGGAACAAGCCATGGAGGCATTGCGGATTGCCCCCGATCACTGCGATGCTTTACGCATTGCGGGCTGGAATTGCTACAATCTCAACCGTTATGAAGAGGCGCTTCAGTACGCTGCTCACTGGATTGAGCTTCAACCGGACGATTATTATGTGTATCGTTTGGCTGGCTTGATTTATCGGGATACCAAACGATATGACGATTCAGTTGAAGTGTTGAAGCACAGCGTCGAGCTTGATCCACAAGAGGCCATGTCTTATTATCATTTGGCTGTGTCCATATGCTATCAGGCGGAGAACAATTACGGTGATAGGATCATTCAATCAGTTGCAGGCACGGGATTCTGGAATAAAGGGTATAAAGCAGGGTTTGAGCAGGCACGGGAGCTTTTGCAGACAAGCATACAATTGAACCCGGAGTATGGTTGGAGCTATGCCCAGTTGGCATATGTTAACGGAACGCTGGGGTTTGTGGAAGAAGCAGAACGGAATTCCAAGGCAGCGCTTGAGATAGAACCGAGTAACCCGACTTTTCTAGCGAGACATGCCGATGTTCTTTACGATCTTGGGAAACTGGAAGAGGCAAAGCAAGCAGTTGATGCGGCACTGGAGATTGATCCAGAGTATCGTTTTGCAAGTGAGTTGCAGGAGACAATTTCCAAGAGCCAGGCGGATTATTTTGGATATCTTCACGGGATGAGTTTTAAAAGCGCTGTTTATGCAAAGCTTTACAGGGACCGTCCTGATATTTATTTAAGATCGATTCAGCTGATGCTGATGGCAAACCGATTTAGTCCAATTAAGGAACTCAAAAAGTATTTAAAGCTTGAACCTGATAATCTGGAAATGAACATGCATTATGGTCGATTGTTATATCTCGGAAGGAGGTACAAAAAGGCTGTTGCCCATTTTCAAAAGTGTGCCGAACGTTTCCCGGGGCAACCGCAAGTGGAAGACTGGCTGCAAAAAGCTTCTGAAGCGCCTGCAGGCTTCTCCCTGTTTAAACTCAAGTTAGGTTTTTGGATCAGGGCGATGCCTCCCCATATTGTTTACTTTTTCTGGCTGATATTGTTGAGGCCGATTGTGTTCATACTTTACTTTCTGCTAAAATCGCTAGATGTTCTTTTCCAAATGAGGAGAAAGCGTGTAAAGGGTCGCTTACTTAAAATAATAAGGGAAGGAGATCCTCTGTGGAACAGGCGAAATGGACGGTTGAGCTGACCTCTATATGTTTGAAATATTTCCAGGAAGCTGACAAACTGGTGTTGTCCGAAAACAACAAGCATCAAACCATGCGTATCTTTCGGATTCCAGCACATGAGAAGATTTTGGTTACCCTCATCAATTCCTCGTTCGGTAGTGGCAAAGATGGACTTGTCGTTACTTGTTCTGCTGTATATAGAAAAAAGTGGTGGTCGCTCACGCGGTTTTCCTGGGACGAGTTGATTTCTTCGGATATTGCGGCTATCGACGCCAATACCGTTAGGCTGAAAGATAACATCATGGTTAAGGTCAAGAGGAAGTACAATGCTCATCTTGTCGCAGAGATGTTAAGGGAGATACAGGAAGCAGCGGGGAGACATTTTCAGAAGCCGCAGTTTGGACAGAAAGGATCAAGCAACACGCCAATTACTGTGCGCCGGGAAGGTATCAACTGCAATGATAAGGTAGACCTATTTTACATGCGGGATATATGCTTCCGGTATTATTGGTATCCACATTATTGGACAGGTGTGGACGTTCCGACCAAAAAGATGAAGCTTCTTTGCAACCATTTCGAAATTGATAACAATGAATGGGTTTACGGCATTGTCTATCCTAGCAAATTTGCATTGGGCAAGTACGGTATGGTGGTTCATTCTCAGGGGGTAAAGTGGCGTAATAGCGACAATGCCCCTGTTTGCTGGAACTGGTCTGAAGTCCTGCTTAACAAGGTGGAGAAACAGGGAGGCGCGATCCGTGCCGGAAATGCCCGGTTGTTGGAGGGAGCTGACAGCTATTTAGCAAAGGCTGTGCAATTGGTGAACAACATCCAGTTGTATCTGGAGGGGATCGTTACTGACGGCTGCCCTATTCGGTACGATTACGACACAGCGTATTCCAAGGTTCGAGCGATGCCGATTTCCAGCTCGGGGGAGGAAGCTTTGTGGCTTCCGGTTGAAAATGGTATGCCGTTGCCGATGCTGCGTACGAATGAGCTGAAATGGGCAATCGAGACGGGGCAGGTCGATTGGCAGCAACTGAGTGTGTGGACGAGAGGCATGCCCGGTTGGCTTGCGGTGGAGAGCGTGGAGCAGTTCAAAGAAACGGTGGGAGACAAAGTCTAAAGGTAGCCTCTTGTCTTGCCGTCCCTTTTTTCCTGAAAACAAAGGCCCTTACGCGACAGCCATGCTTCATGCCTCGCCGTAAGAGCCTTTTTTCTATTGATGTGTTAGTTACTCGCTTGCCCGCCCATTCCGCAACAAGGACTGAATGCATTTCGGCAGCATGTCTTTCAATGTGTCGAACGCATAATCAACGTCCAGGCGCTCCGTCCATTGGTGCGCGTCGCGGCCGACGGGGCCGAGGTTCATGACAGGGACGTCGAAGGCTTCCAGCTCCTGGAGCGGAATCGAGTAGCCGTTGTCCCACAGCGGCATGTTGGCGACCAGCGGCTGCATCGACGCGGCAGGGTATTGCAGGCCGACGTAGCTGAGGTCGGAGATTCCGCCGAAGTAGTTTTGCTTGAGCAAGGTCACTTGATGCTGTTCGCGCGCGTATGCTTCCATCTCTGCGACCGTTTGCTGGATCAACGGATGGTTGCGCGAGCTGACGGCCGGGTAGAAAGGTGGGGCAAAGAACAAAATCATCATCGGGGACAGCTCTTTGCACAAAATCGCCAGTTGATCGACCAGCTCGATTGTCGTGTCGCGGTCGTCCTTGTCTTGGCGGTTGGCGATGACATCTGCCTCCAACTGACGCAGCTTGTCTTCTCCGTGCGTTTTCAGGGCGTAGGCGTACAGTTCCTCATAGGTCATCACAGAGATCGTCAGGTCGCGCGGGCTGAACGGAGCGAAATTGGCGAACTGGCTGGCGTGGCGAAGGTAGTTTTCGCGGATGCGTTCCGCTACATTGCGGGCTGCGCCAAGCAGCGGCTCCACGACTTCCTCCATTTGTTTTTCCAGCAGGAACAGGTTGAAGAGCGTCACGGCACGATGCGGGATTTGCACCGAGTATTCTTTTTTCAAATCTTTCTGGATCAGGTTGGTAGGCGGCGGAGAAGCTTCGCCGTCCACGACTTCGCAAAAAGAAGTGTTCAGCTCCAGCTCGCACGTAATTTGCGACGCCATGTAGTTCCCGTTCAACCCGGCAAAAGGCTCGCCTACATGCGTTTCTTTTCCGTAGCAGAGGAAGCCTGGCAGGACCTTTCCGATGGAGCCTGTGTACACGTAGGTGTTCTGGTCGCCCGGATAGCGGGTGAACATCGGCTCGGAGTTAAGCACGGTCGTGTAGTGCAAATCAAACTCTTGGGCAATTTCCAAAAGACGAGGAACAGCTGCCCGCATGCCGACGGAGTTTACTTCTTCGTCCGGCACAGTCAGCAAGAGGATGTTGCCGTCAAACTCGCCCGCGCAAGCTTGCTCGATCATGGACATGTGCAGGGTCAAGCCGCATTTCATGTCCATCGTCCCGCGTCCGAACAGCCAGTCGCCGGAACGCAAGTCTTGCTGCACATCGGCAGGCATGTCAGCCTGGTTTTGCTGAAACAGCGGAGTGAGCGTCTTCGGATCAAAGGCATGCTTCATCCAGCCGCCGTAATCCTCCACATCGACTACATCGAAGTGGCTTACCAAAATGACGGTGTCGCGAACGCCCGGTTTTTTGACGAGCGCCGTGACAAAATGACGTCCATCCTCGGTCGGATTGGCCTGAACGTGGTCGGGATTCGCCTGGTAGTAAGGCAATGAACGCAGCTGCTCGACGATGTAGCCAGGCAATTCTTTCTCAGCAGGCGATCCGGTAATGCTCGGGATGTTCACCAAATTGCACAGAAGATCGACGAGTTGCTCTTTTGTTTGCCATTTTTGCATGGGGTATGCCTCCGTTTTCCGTATAGTGAAAACCATTTCCGTTTAGTGGGCAAAAAAATTACGGAGTTGCTCCGATTCTTTTGGAAATTTCCTTGGCGCTTTGCTTGGCGCGATCGATCAAGGTAGCCAATAGCTCCTCTGTGATCCGATAAGTGGGAACACCGATGCTCAGGGCGCCGACCACTCGCTGGTTATAGCCGATAATGGGGGCGGCGATGGAGGCGGTTCCTTCCGTTTTCTCCCCGTAGCTGACAGCGTAACCATTTTCGCGGATGGCGGGGAGCTGCTTCATAAATTCACGCTGCTGCTCAGGATCAGGAATCAGTGCCATGACGGTTCGTTCCGCTTCCCGAGGCTCCATGTTCGCCAAAATCGTTTTGTTGGCCGCGCCGATGTGCAGCGGGATGCGCTCTCCCAGATTGTCGATGCTTCTGACAGTCATGGAGCTTTCCACCCGTTCGAGCACGATAGCGTCATGCCCATCTGGAATATTCAGGTAGACCGACTCGCGCACATCTGCCGCCAACTGCTCCATAACGGTTCGGGCGACTGCCCGCATGTCGATTTTGTCCAGGATGCGCAGACCGATTTCCATCCAGGTGATGCCAAGCTTGTACTGCTTGGTTTCCGGGATCTGCTGAATCAGCCCGTACTTCATGAGACTGCTGATCAGGCGGTGGACTGTACTGATGGGGAGAGATGTCTTCTCTGCGATTTCTGAGATAGACCAGTGCGTCTTGCTTTCGTCAGATGTCAGGACCAAGATGATGCTCATCGCCCGGTCAATCGATTGTACCAAGTTGTTTCCCTCCTGGCTTTCGTTTTGCGAATGACGATTTGTCAGATGCTTCGCCAGCTTTTTATGAGATCAATCTATCAGAATTATTCGGACGAATCAACATCATTTCATGCAGACAAAAATTCATTGACAAAAAATTTAAAACTATTTTACATTAGGAGTGTAATTTTGTATTGTAGAAGCCGTTCCACAATACGGAATAATCAACAGTAAAACGAAGCGATGCATCATCGCCGCTGAAACATTTGTTCCACTGACGAGATTTCAAAACAGAAGGGAGATTTTATCATGAAATTTTCTCGTGCGATTGTAAGAAAACCGGGGCAGAGCTACGTGAACGGTCTGACGACTTCCGATCTGGGAAAGCCGGATTTCGCTCTTGCTTTGGAGCAGCATGCTGCTTATGTAGAGGCGCTGAAGCAAGCGGGTCTGGAAGTGACCGTTTTGGAAGCGGACGAGCGTTTCCCGGATTCCACTTTCGTAGAAGATACAGCGGTTCTGACCGAAAAGTGCGCGGTCATCACCAACCCTGGCGCGGACAGCCGCAACGGTGAGATTGAGGACATGAAACAAGTGCTCCCGCGTTTCTATGACACGATTGAATACATTCAGGCTCCGGGCTTCCTTGACGGCGGAGATGTCATGCAGGTAGAAAATCATTTCTATGTGGGCCTGTCCACGCGTACGAACGAGGAAGGCGCGATTCAGTTCCGGGAAATCCTCTCCAAATACGGCTATGAGGTTACGATCGTTCCGCTGAAGGAGTTTTTCCACCTGAAAACGGGCATTGCTTACCTGGGTAACGACACGCTCGTACTCGCAGGCGAATTTATCGACTCCGAAGTGTTCAAAGACTACAAGCATCTGGTAGTGGAAAAAGAAGTGGAGTATTCCGCCAACTGCATCCACATCAATGACCATGTAATCATTCCAAAAGGCTTCGACAGCACGAAAAAACAGATCACGGATGCTGGCTACCAAGTAATCGAGCTGGATATGTCCGAGTTCCGCAAGCAAGATGGAGGATTGAGCTGCCTGTCCCTGCGCTTCTAACGCAGGCAGTTCCTTCCCGGCTTACTTTTTACACATCTATTTTCCACTCACGAGCTGGGGAAAGAGAGGGATTATATGAACGCTGGGAATGACAAGGACAAACAACTGCAACGCTCGATGAAAAGCCGCCATCTTTTTATGCTGTCGCTTGGCGGAGTAATCGGAACGGGGCTTTTTCTGAATGCCGGGTATACGATCAATCAGGCGGGGCCGGGCGGAGCGCTCGTCGCGTTTGTCGTCGGGGGCATTCTGCTGTACCTGGTGATGACCTGCCTGGGTGAGCTTTCCGTGAAAATGCCCGTAACAGGTTCTTTTCAAACGTATGCGACGAAGTACATTGGCCCGGCAAGCGGCTTTACACTCGGATGGATGTACTGGCTCGGTTCAGCGACGACGGCTGGCGTGGAGTTTACTGCGGCCGGCATGGTTATGCAGCGATGGTTCCCGGATACGCCGATCTGGATTTGGTGCGCGCTCTTTATCCTTTTGCTCTTTACCTTCAACGCTCTGACGACCAAAGGATTTGCGGAAACGGAATACTGGTTCGCGGGCATCAAAGTGTTGGCCGTTCTTATCTTCATTATTGTCGGACTAGGTGCTATTTTCGGTATAGTCAGTATGGAGGGCAGGGAAGCTCCGTTCTTCTCCAACTTTTCCGCGGATGGCGGGCTGTTTCCGTTCGGGTTTGCGATTGTCTTCGTCACGATGATGAACGTCGTGTTTTCGTATCAAGGCTCGGAACTGATCGGGATCGCTGCCGGAGAAACGGAAAATCCGCACAAAAACATCCCGCGGGCCATCCGCAATGTCGTTTTCCGGATTCTTGTGTTTTACGTGGCTTCGGTCATGATTTTGTCCGCTCTTTTCCCATCCAGCGAGCTGGGGTTGCTGGAAAGCCCGTTCGTGACCGTATTTGATTCGGTAGGCATTCCGTTTGCGGCGGATATTATGAACTTCGTCATTTTGACAGCGCTTTTATCTGTCGGAAACTCTTGCCTGTACGCCGCTACCCGTTTGCTCTGGGCATTGTCGCACAGCGGGATGGCGCATCCGGCATTCGGCAAGCTGACCAAGCGGAGCGTTCCACTGAACAGCTTGCTTGCGACTCTGGCCTTCTCGCTTTTGTCGCTTCTGACCAGCGTGATCGCGGCTGATACCGTGTACGTTTTGCTGATGTCTGTTTCCGGGATCGCGGTCACGTTTACCTGGATGGGCATTGCCCTGTCCCAATTCAACTTCCGCCGGAAATATTTGCAGGAAGGCGGCAAGCTTGAAGACTTGCAGTTCGTGGCGCCGTTTTACCCGGTGATGCCGCTGTTGTGTCTGGCTTTGTGCACGTTCATCCTCATCTTCCCGGCGTTTGATCCGACGCAGCGGGTAGGGTTGTTTTACGGGATCGGCGCTTTGGCGCTGTTCTATCTCTACTACTATTTGCGCTATGGCCGCAACAAGAAAATCAAGCCGGATATTCCGACCCAAGGCTAGACGATCGGTCAAAATGAAATGCCCTGCCAGTTGCCGTGGCGGGGCATTTTTGCGTGTCGTGTCGGGTATGGCTGGTTGTTTGGGTCAGATTCAGGTCAGCCCAAACAGTTCAGACAAATACGGATTGACGAACATGCCGTCAGGATCAAGCTGAGCGCGGATCGCGAGGAAGTCGGGCAGGCGCGGGTACACCTGATGCAGATGTTCTGCCGTCATGTTGTGCATTTTTCCCCAATGCGGGCGACCGCCAAAGCGGCGGAAAATTTGCTCCATGCGCGCGAAGTACGCTTCATATGGCATGCCTTTGTACATGTGCACGGCGATAAAGGCGCTGTCTCGTTCGTAAGCGGGACTGAGCCAAATATCGTCCTGTTTCACGTAACGGCACTCCAGCGGAAAATGCACGGCAAAGCGTTCCTGCTCGATGGCTTGCCGCATTTCCTTGATGGCTTCGCCCATATGCTCGGCGGGAATGCAATACTCCATCTCGTAAAAACGGACCAGACGCGGCGTGGCAAACAGCTCGTGGCTATAGCCGCTTTCGTTGACGTTCGGGACGCTTTGCGCCGACAGCTTGCTCACGGATTGGCTAAGCGTCGGGCGCAGACGGCAGCTCTCCGAAAGCAGCCAGAACAGACCGTTTTCCACCACCATTTTTTTCATGTAGCTCCATTGCTGATTCGCACTGGATGGCTCGGAGGTTTCATTCATGAATTTGACCTGGACGGTATCGGAGTACGGGAAGGTGTAAAATTCGAAATGACGGTGCGATTGCTTGAATGTATCGAGGGAAGACAAGCATTTATCAAGCGGCATGCGATGGCTTTGGTAGCGAAGGCGGTAAGCAGGCAGGACGCGAAGTTTGACTCGAACGATGATGCCGAGCAATCCAAGGGAGACTTGCATCGCTTTGAACAGATCGGGATGTGACTGCTCTGACACCTCCAGCACTTCGCCTGATGCGGTAACGACCGTCAATCCGACGACTTGTGTCGAGACGCTTCCGAAATGAATGCCCGTGCCATGCGTTCCGGTGCTGACGGCACCTGCGATGGACTGGGCGTTGATATCGCCGAGATTTTCCTGGGAATAGCCCGCCTGATGAAGCAACGCGCCAAGCGTCTTGAGCTTCGTTCCCGCCCAGACTTCCACGGTTTGCTGCTCTTGGTCGACGTGGACGATTCCTTGCAAGCGATCCAGGGAAAGCAGGCATTCCTCGGTCTGCACGAGTCTGGTAAAAGAATGCCCGGAACCAACGACGCGGATGCGCGTTCCGTCAGCTTTGCAGGCGCGGACGACGGAGATGACCTCATCCAAAGATTGCGGCATGGCAATGTGCCGCGGCTGGCTCTGAACGTTTCCTGTCCAGTTGCTCCAGCGGTTTGTTTTTTTGCTTACAGTGAGCATAGTCCATCCCCCCGGTATGTCGTCACTTCATCAACAACGTTTCCTCCTGAGACACAATAGAGCCGCGAAAAGCGCTCGCACAGCTCGCCCGCTTTGGCATGGCGAAAGAAGACGGGGTCACCCAATTCCAATGTTTCCAACCCGCGATACTGGATGGGGGTTTGCACTTCTCCGGCGCCTTCGTTGGAAATGAGCCGGACACCTTGCGGCAAGTACGGTTTGGGCAATCGGTCCGCTCCGGCTGAACCGGAAGCGATATAGCCGCCGCCTGCGCAAGTGTAAATATGCTCGGTCGGCTTGCGGATGATTTCCAGGGCAAAGCCGGCTGCTGGCTGGAAATGAAAGTCTTGATAGTAATCAAAAAGTCCGGGAGAAAAGAAGCCGGAGCCAGCCGTGAGTTCTGTAACGGCGTCTTCTTTTCCCGTATGGTGCAAGCTTCCTGTCCCTCCGCCGTTGACGAAGCGCAGCGAGATTCCCATTGCCGTAAGTGCCTTCATCAGTTCCGCTCTGCGATGTGCCACCTCCTTTACCGATCGTTGCTTCAGCAGTCGAATCAGGCTGTTCTTCATAAATCGCCGGGGATAGCGGTCGCCGACGCCTGCAATTTGCGCTTCGTAGCCCATGATTCCGTCCAGGCGGAGATGCTTGGAGGAAGCAACGCGGGAAGCAAGCGCAACGGCCGACTCCAGAGAACGCAGAGGAGAGCGCCAAACGCCGAAATGCAGGCCCAACATATCGGACGACATGTCTATATCCAGGCAGACGGGAAAAATCACGTCTTGCTCGCGGGCGATTTGTTCCAGATGTTCCACATGGGAGACGGAATCGATCATCAAAGTGATGGTACGGCCTTGCCTGATCTGTTCGCCAAGGGCGAGCAGCCAGCTTTTTTCCCAGACGGGATACCCCAGCAGCAAATCGTCAAAGCCTGCCGCGCACAAATGGAGCGCTTCGGGAGCCGAGAAGCACATAAGCCCGGAAAAGCAGTCATCGAACTGCAACAGATGCTTGAGAAGGGCGACACTGCGGATTGACTTGCTGGCAATCCGAATCGGCTTTCCATTGCTTTGCAAAGCGATCTGCTCGGCATTTTGCTCCAAAAGGTCCAGGTCGACGAAAGCGAATGGCTTTGGAATCCCTGCAAAGGCAGACTGGTAATAACGATAATCCCGCATGGGCAAGCCCCATCCTTTTTGTATGAGTGTAGTAATACGAAAATATTTCTTAAAATTCTACATATTCTATCTTTTTATGTCGTTTCCTTCCAACTTTTTTGGGGGAGTTCCTTGGAAATTACGAACGTTCGGATATAATGTTCGGTTTTTGCTGAATGTAACCGTTTCAAACAAGCTGTTTTCATGTTAAAAAAATGTAAACACGAATAAATGGATGGTCGTATATTGACTTGATTCAGATTATGCGCTACTATACATATGGTTGTTAGCAAGATGAACTGGCTTGATGAATCCTTAATAAATTCGTATATCCTCGAAAATATGGTTTGAGGGTCTCTACAGGGAACCGTAAATTCCCGGCTACGAATGAGGTTGTTTTTTGACATACCTTATTCGTCGGCCGGGAATTTTTTGTGTTGTCGTCCATACAACAACTCAGGGGAGACTGCGCAAGAGTGACTCATGCTTGATAAAAACCAAGTATTCAAACGTGTTTACAGGGAGGAATTGCAGATGAAAAAATACGATGCCATTGTAGTAGGAGCAGGACCAGCCGGAATTTTTACATGCTATGAACTGACGCGAAAAGCGCCGAATGCGAAGGTGCTGCTCATAGATAAAGGCCACGATATTTACAGCAGACGCTGCCCGATTTTGGAAGAGAAAATCAAGCTCTGCCCGCCTCCTGCCGGGAAAAAGGATTACGCAGGCTGTCTTCCGGCCTGTTCGATCACCAGCGGGTTTGGTGGAGCAGGCGCTTACAGTGACGGCAAATTCAACATTACGACGGAGTTCGGCGGATGGATGACGGATTACCTCAATCCTTCGACTGTGCTCGGCTTGATCAAATACGTAGACGAAATCAATCTGGAGCACGGCGCGACCGAGACGATTACCGATCCGACGACAGAGACGATCAAAAGCATTGAACAGCGCGGATACGCGGCAGGGCTGAAGCTGTTGCGCGCCCAGGTTCGCCATTTGGGCACAGAGCAAAACCTGGAGATTTTGCAGTCGATTTTTGAATACTTGAAGGAACGGATCGACATGATGTTCAAGACAGAGGTCGAGGATATTTTGACGGTCAAGGAAGACGGAGCCCATCGGGTCAAAGGGGTTGTCCTGAAAAACGGGGAAGAATACGAAAGCGATTTTGTCGTGATCGGCCCTGGACGGGACGGTTCCGCCTGGCTGACCAGCATTTTGAAAAAACGCCGCCTGAAAATGTACAACAATCAGGTGGACGTCGGGGTGCGCGTAGAGACATCAGATGTCGTGATGCGCGAGATCAACGAGCATTTGTACGAGGGCAAATTCATTTTCAACACGTCTGTCGGCACACGGGTTCGCACGTTTTGCAGCAATCCGTCCGGGCACGTGGTCGTGGAAAACCACAGCGGGGTGATGGCGGCAAATGGTCACTCCTACAAGGACCCGGCTCTCGGCTCGCCGAATACGAACTTCGCGCTGCTCGTATCCCACACGTTTACAGAGCCTTTTGACAAGCCGAATGAATACGCGCGGGAAATATGCAAACGGGCAAACGATTTGTCCAACGGCGGCGTCATCGTGCAAAAGTACGGCGATATTTTGCGGGCGCGCCGCTCGACTGAAGCGCGGATCAGGGAAGGCTTCCTGGAGCCGACCTTGAAGGAAGCGGTACCGGGCGACCTGGGACTGGTCTTGCCGTACAACACGATGAAAAGCTTGATAGAAATGGTAGAGGCGCTCGACAAGGTTACGCCGGGAATCGCCTCGGAGCACACGCTGTTTTACGGGGTGGAGGCGAAATTTTACTCGGCTCGTCCGAAGCTTACAGAGGAGTTTGAAACAGAGATCAAAGGATTGTTCTGCGGTGGCGACGGCGCGGGAATCACACGCGGCTTGGCGCAGGCGGGAGCGGCAGGCGTCTGGATGGCGCGCAGCATGGTCAAACGGATGAGCTAACCGTCCATATAATTGGGGAATAATGAGAAGGGCTTCTACCTGAAACAGCGATGTTTAGGTAGAAGTCTTTTTTGTGAAAAAGTATGTTTAGTTTTAACGTAATAGTATGAGTTCCTAATTTGTAGAGATACTTCCTCAATGACAATGCATCGTACAACAATATGAACGCTCAAGATATTTCGGGCTGTTAAATACATAAGTGAATGTTAAGTTATCAACATTTTTAAGTGCTTGATTATCACTTTTAAAAAATCGAAAGTGAAACTTATGTAGTGATTGTTGAGGATGGAGGATCGTTTTTGTGACTTTTTAAAGTTTACATACATATCTAGTTTTAAAAGGAAATAAATGCATTAATGAAAAATAAATATGGAATAAATTTACTAATTATGGTAACGTGTATTTTGTCGATCAATTTAAGAAGGAGAAAGATGATGAAGAAATTAATAGGAGTAGTAAGTAGCTTTATCTTTACTATGATTCTTTGCGGTAATTGTTATGCTGATTCCTCTGAAAATTTAGAAATAAAACCAATCATTTCGTCTGAAAGTCAAATTAAACTGGATTGGAATGAAGTTGGAGAAAGCTATCAAGTATTCTCGAATGGGAACTTAATTTATGAGGGGGAAAATTCGGGTTTTAAACATGATAATCTGGTTGATTCAATGCCATATTATTACGTTATAAAAGCTTTAGATGCAGAAGGTAAGGTTATAGATCAGGTAAATGTAAAGACTATGACAAGGCCCAAGGAAAAGAACGAATTACTGTCTGGGCTTTCAAAAAGCACATTAGAAAAAGTAAAGCAAAATCCTTTAACTGACTTACAAGTTGATACAATTACAAACAATAAGATGGTAGTAATAGATTGGCCAGATATTGATGGTGTAGAGAATTATAAGGTTTATCGGGATGAAAAATTCTTGCAAGAAACTACAGATAGTCGAGTTGTCGACGAAGAGGTTAAAGCGGGTGAGCAATATACTTATAAAATCGTTGGCGCGAGACCAATGAGCGATGCATTGAAACGAGATAAGATTCAGGAAATGAAGAATAGTGGTATAGATGCAGCTAGCATGAATAAACAGGACAATTTTTATCAGACAATGACAATAATTAGAGAAGTGGATTTAAGTGAAGAGCAGTTTATTGCTGAACCAGTTCCAGCCCCCAAGAAATGGCAATTGAGATATAGAACATTCATTCCAGAGAACTTTGTACCTAATCCTTGGCCAGACTCTACTTACGCATATTTTGGTGGAGATGGAAGCGATAGGGGATTTGATGCTGAGGATAGGCGCTATCGAACGCATACTGAAGTAAGAGTTTGCATATTTTGTTCAAGCAATGGAACCGGAGCAACAGTCGGCGTTACAAATATTGATGTTCACCCTACTAAGGGTTATGACGCAAATCACAACTTGGTGAATACAGCCACTGCTAGTGATAAAAATATCAAATTCAAGTATGAACCTATCGTCGATCAAAAGAATGGTAAGGTAGAATTTATTTTTGAACATGCTGCACCAAACGGTCTAGTGCCTGGACCGGATATTGATTACTATTATCGGGGTAAATTTTGGGGCGCTGGTGGATATACAATCGATGGCGGAAATGATCTGGCTCCTAGCCATGAATTTTTTATTATACAACCAGGTAACAACCAATGGGTACTTAAATATGGAACTGCTCATAAAGATTTCAATATGCTGTTTCCTCCATTAGACAGTTTCTTTAATATTGGGAAATAAATGAAATTGGAGATGGGTCAGTGAGCTGCGCTGTCTCCTTTTACGTCAAAAATATGGAGAAGGATGCCATGCTGTCAAAGTACAGTGTTGTCTTGCTTGCCACGCCGATTTCTATTTTGCTGTATATCATTTTAAATTTTAATAAACCTGTATTGTACTTTGTTATTTATGGCTTTGTTGTAGCTACAGTCTTTTTAACAGTGTCATTACCCGTGTCTTTATTAGCGGATACTATTATTAGTCAATTAGTACATGCACGATGGATCGCAGGTGCTTTCTTACAAGTAATGATTACCTTTCTTGTTCTAACCCCCCTCTTGTTTATCCCCCTATTTTTGCTTTTTATAAACCAGAGCAATGATTTAAACTTCGTCTCATTTATCTCATATTCAAGCGTGCTCTGGAAACCTGCGCTTATTAATTCACTGCTATATTGGTTTGTAGACATGGTAGTTCAGTTTGTGCAAAATAAAAACGTCTCAAAAAAATGACTTTGTCGAATGGAATTGTTGTCGACAAAGTCATTTTCTGTGGATAATGAATCTCGGTTCAATTTATGCAATCGTATTCAAGTTTTCCGTCATCTTTTTCAGCACCCGATTAAAGACAGCCAACTCGCTCTCATCCAAATCGCGCAGGGCGACGTCTTCCAGATCGCGGGCAGCTTGCAGCCACTCGGGGAAGCGCTCGATAGCGGCTGGCGAGAGCGAGACGTACCGTTCGCGCTTGTCGTCACCCTCGGAGCGGATGATCCAGCCCATTTCCTCCAGCCGGGTCAATGTCCGCGTAATGGTAGGGGCCTCCACGTTCAAGTAATTGCTCAACTGCACCTGCGTCAGCGAGCTGCGGTAGTGCAGGCAGAGAATGATGCTCCATTGCGAGCTATATAATCCCATGGGCGACATGATTCCATTCAAGGTTTTACTGAAAACTCTGGCAGTTTGGCCGATCTTGTGACCGTAGTGTTGCATGAATATCAGACCTCCAGAAAAAACTGGTTCGATACGATGCGCTTGATTGCTTAAGTAAATATGTACAAATAAAATAGTAGCAGGTAATGACATATAAGTAAATGTTTATTCGAATGTAAAAAAGGCATTCTTCCGAACAAAAAACAAAGCTGATGACAGTCGTTCCCCGTCGCTCAGCTTTGTGCACACACGATTTTGCGTTCAGTTGTTCACTACTTTTAACTGGCGGACAAAATGCCGAGCGGGCCAGATTCGTCTATAATCGACTGCAAGTCGTAGACGGAGATCGGGAACATCGGAAACCCGACGTAATAAGGCGTGATTTCATACAATTGGAAATAAATAACAAGCGATTTGTCTGCGAGATAGAAGTCCTGATCTGGCTTGATTGTGGTAAAATTACCTAAAGTAGGAATATCGCGCTCTTTGATTTGTCGCTTGATGTTTTCCGACAGGACCGTGACGTAGTCGCTGCCTGGCTTGAACAGATCGCGCAAGGTGTAGAGCTTGCCTGTCTGGGTATTGGCTGTTACAGAGCCGAGAAAAGTCATTCCGTGAGCCATTTGCGGGGTGTACGCGTAGTTGCTGAGTGTCACGCTGAAAATGCCGCGTTCATTCGTCTTGATTTCAAAGCTGCCTTGCATCTGTGTATTTCCCGGCACCTGCACTCGTTGCTGCTCGTGGATCAAGCCTTGCACCGTTTGCAAAATGGCCCGGTTGATGTCTTTTTCCGCCTGCTGGTTGGCCAGCCCTGCCAGCTGCGGGTAGTAAATCGTGGTGTTCGGACGGTTGATGGTCCGCGTCAGCACAGTGGCTGGCAACAGATTGAGTTGTTCTTCCACAGTTCCAGTTCCTTTCCAAATAGCTTAAAATAAGGGGAGATGATAGTAGCCTATTCTCCAATCGTTTTGGCTGTTCTCACTTTTTTCACAAATTAGTCAATCTGCACGCGATATAATGGTTAAAGAATCCGATACATAAGTAACAGGAAAAGGGGGGCACTTATGATTCAATTGGTTCGTAACACCTTGACGGACAAAGAAGGCTTTATGATTTTTATCCTATGGAACCACCTGTGGATGGCGGGACTGATTGCTTATCAGGTCGATGCAAACTTCTGGAAAGTGACGTCCCTCGGATTGCTGGTCACCCTCATTGTGTCACCGTTTTACTTCATCAAAAGGGACAGTCATGTCATTCGTTACCTGGTAGCGATTGGACTCATGTTTTACGCGATCTCATTCGATCACTTTACTACCTATCCAGAGGTAACTTTTCTCGCATTCATTGTCATGGGATTTTTGGCAGCCTACCTCGACTGGAAGCTGGTAGTGTCGGCGGGAATCGCGCAGATTGTTGTGACTCTGGTCGGCTTTTATACAGGCTCCTACGAAATTTTTAGCGGCGACTTCACGGAACTGAATCTGGTGCTGCGGATTGTAGCGATCCTCATGATGATGGGGGCTGTAACGTACCTCTGTCTGGCTGGACAAGCTTCTCTCAGCAAGGCGAATATCGCCCGACAGGAAGCAGAGGAAAAAGAACGCCGTCTGGGAGAAATGCTCGTACATATTCAACAGATGACGGGGCAGATTGACCGCACGACAGAGCATGTGCACGAGCATGCCGAAGGAACGAAACGCAATACGGACGAGATGATGATTGCGTTTCGCGAAGTTGCGACTGGCATGGAATCGCAGGCCAATTCGACTGTGAAGATCGAAGAAGAGGTGCAGTCGATCGACCAGGAGATCGTGGCGGTAACGACGCAGACGAATGCGATGAAGAGCGAGTCCGATCAAAACAACCAGCGCCTGAAAGACAGCGTGGGCATGATGAACGAGCTTTCACAGCAAATGGAACAGATCGTGTCTGCGGTCAATGTGGCTGCTGCGACGATTCACCAGCTCAATCGCCAGGCGAACCGGGTAGAAGAAATCGTGGGAGCGATCAACCAGATTGCTACGCAAACAAATCTTTTGGCGCTCAACGCCGCCATCGAGTCAGCGCGGGCTGGCGAGCATGGACGCGGTTTCGCTGTAGTAGCTGACGAAGTGCGCAAGCTGGCTGAGCAAAGCGCGACCGCTACCCAGGAGATTACGGAAATTCTCAAATCGCTCCATCAGGAGAGCGAGAACGCTGTGCAGCAAATCAGCAACGGAGAGGCGTCTGTAGCCAAAGGACAGGAGCTGGCTGTAAAAACGGTGGCTTCGATCGAGGCAGTGCGCTCCGGCATGGTGGCATTCCTGCAAGCGGCCGAGCATGTCGGTTCCAGCATGAACCGGGTCAAAATGCGTTCAGGCGAAGTGGCGATGGAGATGTCGACGATTACGGCCGTCACCGAACAATCGGTTGCCAACCTGGAAGAGCTTTTTGCCACCGCAGAAAATCAGCATCAAAAGGTGCGGGAAATTACCGAAGAGCTGGGTGAGCTTAGCAACCTGTCGCATCGACTCCAGCAAACCTTTCAAACGAAATAAACAAACTGGCGGAAACAATCTGAAAAAACAATTGCTTTTTCAGAGCGTTCTGCTAGAATAAGTTCATTGTAACTCAATAGATGATCTACCTTATCGAGAGCGGCGGAGGGACTGGCCCTATGAAGCCCGGCAACCACTGGACATGCGAGACATGTACAGAAAGGTGCCAATTCCTGCAAAACCTGTACCGGGGTTTTGACAGATGAGGAAGAGGACGGCTTCGGACGCAAACTCTTCCTTCGGGAAGAGTTTTTTTTCGTTAGAAGGGGAGGATGGACAGAGGGAGAATAACGAACAATAAAATAATTTTAATGTGAAATATTCGTGTTTGGTATTGATCTTTTTGTCGAAAAACCGTACATTATGGTTAGGATAGAGAAAACGGAGAACGTTCAGATAGGGGAGAAAGACACCATGAAGAAGTTGTTGTTGGCATTGACTACTTTTGCTGTTTTGGCTGCGGGTTGTTCAGCAGGCGGGAATGCACCTGCCGGGAACGCATCGACGGATAAGCCGAAAGAGCAAGCCGCAGGACAAGAAGGTGCAGCGAAGAAACGCGTTGCCTTGATTTTGCCTGAAAAAATCGGCGTGAACCCATTCTTCCAGCAAATGGACGAGGGCGCGAAAAAAGCAGGACAAGAATTTGGCGCGGAAGTAAAAAGCATCGAGTCGACTGACCATGGTGCGATCGAAGAGAACTTGCGCGTAGCCGTAGCGGAAAACTACGACCTGATCATCACTTCTTCTTTTGAAGCAGAAGACGCACTGAAAAAAGTAGCCGCAGAAAACCCTGATCGCAACTTCGCGATTATTGATACAGTAGTCGATTTGCCAAATGTGCGCAGCGTTACTTTCCGCGAGCAGGAAGCAGCTTACCTGATGGGGGTGGCGGCAGGTCTTGCCACGAAAACAAACAAAGTCGGCATGGTTGTCGCAATGGACATTCCGCTTCTGAAAAAATGGACAGGCGGATTCCAGGAAGGCTTGAAATCGACCAATCCGAATGCAGAATTTCTGGTAAACTACGTGGGCAGCTTCACTGACCCGGCAAAAGCGAAAGAGCTGGCTCTGCTGCAAGCATCCAAAGGCGCTGACTTCATCAACGGAGCAGCTGCGGTAGGCGATCTCGGCGTATTCGAAGCCGCGAAGGAAAAAGGCTTCTTTACAGCAGGACAAGACGTTGACCGCACGACGATTGACCCTGAGCACATCGTATTGTCCCAACTGAAAGGGACAGACGCAGCAGCGTATGAAACTGTGAAATCGTTTGTGGAAGGTTCTTTCAAACCAGGTGTCGTCAACTACGGATTGAAAGAAAAAGGCGTAGGCGTAACGTATGTGACTCACGAAAGCAAAACACCGCTGAACGCTTTCATCGGCCAGGAAGTTGTGGACAAAGTAAAAGCGATCAGTGAAGAGATCATTGCTGGTACCCGCAAAGTGCCGGATTCGTTCTAAAAGCTAGTGCACAGAGCTTGATTGTGACCGACTACGGCTGTGTAGTCGGTCTTCCTTATATGCGAAAGGAAAGCGTAAAGAAGGGGGAGCAAGGATGACCTATCGTTTGGAAATGCGCGCCATGACCAAGAAATACGGAGATTTTATTGCAAACGACAAGGTCTCGTTCTCGCTTGCTGCCGGAGAAGTGCACGCGATCGTCGGTGAGAACGGAGCGGGCAAGACGACGTTGATGAGGATGTTGTACGGCATGGAGCAGCCTACGTCCGGCGATATCGTGCTAAACGGCAAGCCGGTCGCTTTTCGCGGGCCGCAGGACGCCATCGGCAACGGAATCGGGATGGTGCACCAGCACTTCATGCTGTTCGGCGAGTTCAGCGTGGCAGAAAACATCGTGATTGGCTACGAACCGCAGCAGGCCGGGTTTTTCCGCCGCCATGACGCTGTGCAAAAGGTGCGCGAGCTAAGCGAAAAGTTCCGTATTCCGATTGATCCACAGGCAAAAGTGTCCAATTGCTCGGTGGGAGAACAGCAGCGGGTCGAGATTTTGAAAGTGCTGTACCAGGGCGCAGACATCATCGTGCTGGACGAACCGACCGCTGTGTTGACTCCGCTGGAGGTTCGCGACTTGCTGCAAACGATTCGCAATCTGGCGGAGAGCGGGAAAAGCGTGATTTTGATTACGCACAAGCTCCAAGAAGTAATGGAGGTAGCGGACCGCATCACGGTGCTGCGCGGCGGCAAGGTGACGGGTACGGTTGCGCGTGAGCAGACAAATGTGGACGATTTGGCCCGGTTGATGGTCGGCCGCGAGCTGCAAGAGCTGAGTGAGCGCGTCGCTTTGGAGCAGGGACCGCTTTTGCAGGTGGAAAATTTGTCGGTGCGCGAAAAGCAGACGTTGCTCGACCGGGTCAGCTTTACCGTCCATCACGGCGAGATCGTGGGAATTGCCGGAGTTTCTGGCAACGGACAGTCCGAGTTGCTGCAAGCCGTGAGCGGTTTGCGGGCGGCACAGGAGGGAACAGTGCGGCTGGGCGGCAAGGACGTCACCAACAAATCTGTGGCGACAATCCGGGAAGCGGGTCTGGCCCATATTCCCGAGGATCGTTATATGTGGGGAACCGCCAAGCTGGAAAGTGTCGAAGAGAACGCGTTGATGGGCTATCAGCGCAAGCCTGCATTCAATCGGCGCGGCATCGTACTGCGGGAAGCTTTTCGCCAGGTTGTGACTGGCTGGGTGGAGCGATTCGCGATCAAGACTGGTTCGCGGCAGCTTCAGGAGCTTGCCGGGAATTTGTCGGGCGGAAATTTGCAGAAGCTGATCGTCGCGCGGGAGTTGGGGCATGAAACCCCGTTTTTGATCGCAGCCGAGCCGACGCGCGGTGTCGATATCGGAGCGATGGAGTACATCCATCAGGCGCTGATCGACAAGCGCAACGCAGGAGACGGAATTTTGCTGGTGTCATCCGAGCTGTCGGAAATTTTGGCGCTGTCGGATCGCATTTTGGTGATGTACAAAGGGCGGATCGCCGGAGAGCTTTCGCGCAAAGAGGCAACCGAGGAAAAAATCAGCGTGTTAATGGCGGGAGGAAGCGTTCATGGCAGCAATCAAAGAGCTGTGTAAATCACTGGTTCAGCCGCTTTTGGCGATTGTCATCGGCCTGTTGATCGGGGCGCTCGTCATCGCATCGGTAGGGGAATCGATCTTGGGCACCTATCAGGAAATGTGGAAGGGAGCATTCGGAAGCTTTTACTTCTTCGTTTCCACGTTGGCGAGAGCAACACCGATCATGCTGATCGCCCTGGGGCTGTCGCTTGCTTTTCGGGCGGGAGTATTCAACCTGGGGGCAGAAGGACAGATGGTGCTTGGCGCTATCAGTGCTACGCTGGTAGCCATTTACTTGCCGGCGCCGGGAATCGTGAAGCTGGTGGCTGCGATTGTGACGGGAATGGCCGTTGGCGGGCTTTGGGGGCTACTGCCGGGCATCATGGAAGCGCGGTTTCGGATTCCGCTGCTGATTTCTTCCTTGCTGTTCAACTACATTGCCGTCTTGTTTGCCAGCTATCTGGTCACGGAGCCGTTTCGGGACAGGACTGGCTCGGCAGCTTTGGCGCAAACGGTCATGCTGGACAAGAGCGTCTGGCTTCCCAAGCTGTTCGCAGGGATGAGCGTGCACGCCGGGTTTTTGTTTGCCATTGTCGGCGCTTTGATCCTGTTCTGGGTCATCCGCTTTACGCCGTTCGGCTATGAAGTGAAAATGCTCGGGCAAAACCCGTTGTTCGCTCAATACGGGGGGATCAACCGCATCCGCGTCATGCTGACAGGCATGTTTGCCAGCGGTGGTCTGGCGGGCCTGGCAGGGACGGTCGAGGTGCTGGGGGCGCACTACCGTTTTGTCGATGGCGCTTTGACTGTACCGAACTTCGCCTGGACGGGCCTGATGGCGACGCTCTTGGCAAACTCCCATCCGGTCGGGATTATTTTTACTTCGATCCTGCTGGCTGCTTTTCAGACTGGAGCGATGGGCGTGGAGCGGAACACAGACGTGCCGTTGGAGCTGGCAAGCGTCATCTCGGCAGTGCTGATCCTGTTTATTTCGGCAAAATTCAGCTACGACTGGTGGAAACAGCGGAAAGCAAAAGGGGGAGAATCGCATGGAGCTGCTTGATTGGTCCCTCGTCAGTTCTACCATTCGCATGGTGACACCGATATTGCTGGCTGCTTTGGGCGGAGCGCTGTGCTCGCGTGTAGGCATTTTTAATGTGGGGCTGGAAGGCATGGTGCTGGCCGGAGCCTTCTCCGCGATTGTTGGCAATCACTTTACCGGGAATTTGTTTCTGGCGATCTTGATTGCGGCGGCGACGAGTGTTTTGTTCGCTCTGTTGTTTGCCTATATGACGATCAAGCTCAAAGCAAACGAGATCGTCGTCGGGGTAGCGATCAATTTCCTCGCGCTCGGTCTGACGACGTTTGCGCTGCGGGCGATTTTTGGCGTCAAAGGGGCTTTTTACGATAAAGATATGGCGGGCTTGCCGAAGTGGGACATCCCTGTGATCAAAGATATTCCGGGTGTCGGCGAGGTATTTTCCGGGCATTCTCCGCTTGTTTATTTCGCGTTTTTGGCTGCGATTGCGCTTTATGTGTTCTTTTACAAGACTGTCACTGGTTTTCGGGTTCTTGCCGTTGGGTCGAATCCGGTTGCGGCTCGCAGCCTCGGGTTGAAAGTAACGGGCTTGCAGGTGCTGGCTATCGTCATCTGCGGCGCTTTGTGCGGACTCGCAGGGGCACAGCTTTCGTTGGGCCAGGTGACGATGTTCTCCGAGGGCATGACCGCCGGACGCGGCTTTATCGCTTTGGTGGCGATGATGATGGGGCAGTCCCATCCAGTCGGAATACTGGCGTCGAGCTTTTTGTTTGGCTTGATGGATGCGCTGAGCATTCGTCTGCAAGGCTTCTCGCTGCCAACGCAATTCACTTCCATGCTGCCGTATTTGCTCACGGTTGCTGCGATGTTCTTCCTGAAAGAGCGCATGCAGGCGGCGAGCAACAATCAGCAGAGCACCCGTTAACAAAGAACAGTCAACGAAGAAAAGGGGGTACGCAACATGAACAAGGCAGATCGGATCAAACGGATGAAAGTGCCCGCAGTCGACCCGGCACTGGCAAAAAGGCTTCCGCCGGGGCAAATTTTGACCGAGCGCTTTCCGATTTTGCATGAGGGAGAAGTCCCGGTTTACGACATGAAGGAATGGACATTGCGCGTGTTTGGCGAGGTAGATCGCGAAGTTACACTGAGCTACGAGCAAATCATGGAGATGCCGCAAGTCACCGTGACCAGCGATATTCACTGCGTGACGCGCTGGTCGCGTTTTGACAATGCGTTTACAGGCGTGCGGTTCCGCGACTTTTTGCAGGCAATCGGGGTAGTGCCGCAGGCATCGTACGTCATGCTGCACGGCGATCACGACTATACGGCGAACGTGCCGCTCGCTGACTTGATGCGCCCTGACGTGCTGTTGGCCCACTCCTTCGACGGAGAGCCGCTGACGGACAAGCATGGCTGGCCTTTGCGCCTGACTGTGCCGCACCTGTACTTCTGGAAAAGCGTGAAGTGGCTGCGAGGCATTGAGTTTATTTCGGAAAACACCCCCGGATTTTGGGAGCAAAACGGCTTTCACCTGATCGCAGACCCGTTCCGCGAAGAGCGGTTCTCCGGTGAAGCGCTGCCGATTCCCGAAGACGAATGGGAGAAAAAGGAGTTTGATTGAGATGCTTACGAACCTGAAAGTAGATCCGGAACAGTTGCCGAAGCGCGTCATCGTATGTGGAGATCCAAAACGGGCTGCCTTGATTGCCGCCAAGCTGGACAACCATCGGTCCATCGGAGAAAATCGCGAGTATCACAGCTATGCCGGGACGTGGAAAGGCACGGAGGTTGCCGTAGTCAGCCACGGCGTCGGTTCGCCGGGTGCTGCCGTATGTTTTGAGGAGTTGGCAAAAGGTGGCGTGCAGGTCATCATTCGCGTAGGTACGGCAGGATCGTACCAAAAAGAAATCGAGCCTGGCAGCCTCGTCATCAGCTCGGCTGTCGTGCGTCAGGACGGACTGACCAGCCAGCTCGTTCCTCCGGGTTTCCCGGCAGTCGCCAATCGCCGCGTGGCGGATGCACTGGTGGCAGCAGCAGAAGCAAACGAGGCCGGACTTCCCGTAGCAGAGGGAATTACGCTGACGCTGGATGTGTTCTACAGTGGCGTTCTGGAGTTTCCGCACAAGCTGTACCAAAAAGCCGGGGTACTCGCGGTCGAGATGGAAAATTCCGCCCTGTTCGTCATCGCGGCATTGCGCGGAATGAAGGCCGGAGCGATTTTGGCGATTGACGGCTATGCGGATGCCGATTTGCTTGCTTCGTACAACCCGCATACCGATGCGATGGCAAAAGCGATTGAGGCGGAAGCGTTGATTGCGCTGGATGCTTTGGTGGCTGTTTCCTAATCTAATCACATAAACATGCCCAAGACTGTGAATGGTCCTGGGCTTTTTTTCTGGAGCTTTTCCGGAGTGAAAAGCTATTCTTCGTTGAAGCGATCCAGCATCGAGATCGTATCGATCAGGTGGTTGTTGAAAATTTGCCGGGCGACGCCCAAAAGCTCGATAATCATCGGGTCGCGCAAAGAATAAGTGACTTTGTTGCCGTCTTTTGTTCCGTACACGATATTGTTGTTGCGCAAAATGGCCAGCTGCTGGGAAACGGCCGAGCCTTCACTGCCGATCAGCGTTTGCAGCTCGTTCACGTTTTTGTCTCCCTCCGCCAAAAGCTCCAGAATCCGAATCCGCAGGGGATGACCCAGCGCTTTGAAGAAGTTCGCTTTAAATTGCTGTAGCTCCAAATTCAATAGCAGGTTCCTCCGATCTTTTCGTCATGTGGACGTAGTGGATGTTTGTTGTTGGGCGCAGCTCTGCTGTATGCGGGTGTCGGACAGGCTCGTGCATTCCCGGAACGCAAAGTGCTTGCAGCCCAGGCATTTGTTCGTATCCAGCCGATGAAGCGCATATTCGATTGCCTCTCCGGTGTGGTCGAAAAAGTGCGTTTCCCCGATGCTTGCATACAGACCCGTGCGCTGCAAAATTTGTTTGGGAGCAGGTTGAATGCCCGAGATCAGCACGGTCGTTCCCTGACTCATGGCTTGCTTTACCGTCCGGGACAAATTGGCTTCGCCTGTCATGTCCAAAAATGGCACTTTGCCCATGCGCAGCAACAAGACCTTGGGGCGGTGCTGCAACGTGTTCGCAAGCGAGCTTTCAAACAAGTCGGCGTCCCCGAAAAACAGCGGCCCTTCAATCGTGTAGATGTTGATTTGCGGGCAATCGTGCTGGGACGACACCATATGCGGCATGACTTTTTCGTGCTTCAAAGAAGGGTCGGGCAGCACTTTGGCGACTTGCAGGCTGTCGCGCATCCTTTTGATAAACAGCAGCACAGCAAGCACCAGTCCTACCTCGACAGCGGTAGTCAGATTGGTGAAGACGGTCAAAACAAACGTGATCACAAGCACGAGCGAATCGCTTGTTTTTGCTTTGAGGATGTGGGCAAATTCCTTGCGCTCACTCATGTTCCAGGCGACCAGCATCAAGATCGGAGCCATGCTCGCCAGTGGAATGTGCGAGGCGTAAGGCGCCAGCAGCACGAGGATGAGCAGTACGACCATCCCGTGGATGATGCCGGACATGGGCGAGGCAGCGCCGCTGCGAATATTGGTCGCGGTCCGGGCAATCGCGCCCGTAGCGGGAATCCCGCCGAAAAGCGGCGTCACGATGTTGGCAATGCCTTGCCCGATCAATTCCTTGTTGCTGTTGTGGCGACTGCGGGTCATGCCATCAGCTACGACAGCAGACAGTAAAGACTCTATTGCTCCTAGTATAGCAATGATTAGGGCAGGACTCAGTAATTTTTGGACGCGCTCCAGCGTGATTTCGGGAAAATGGAAGCCAGGCAGTGTGCTCGGAATTTCGCCGAAGGTCGAGCCGATCGTCGCGACCTTTCCTGCGAAAAAGAAAAAGGCAATGACGCTGGAGATGACCAGACCGACGAGCGAGCCAGGCACATTGCGCACAAAACGCGGTGTAATCAATATAATCGCCAGACTGAGGCAGGCGGTTGCCAGGCTGTAGAAGCTGGTTGTATGCAGGTGGACGACGACTTCTTTCATGTTGGACAAAAAGTCCTCGTGCCGTTGTATGTCCGATAGACCGAGGAAATTGGCGATCTGCCCGGTAAAAATAATGACGGCAATCCCTGCTGTAAACCCGATTGTGACCGGGCGAGGAATGAATTTGATCAGTCCGCCCAGCCGCAAAACGCCCATCAGGACGAGCATAATCCCCGCCATCAAGCCCGCGAGCAGCAAATCCGCGTAGCCGTACTGCATGACGATGGCGAACAGGATCGGGATAAAGGCGCCAGTCGGCCCGCCAATCTGATAGCGGGAACCGCCGAACAGCGAGATGAGCGTCCCTGCGATGATGGTGGTGTAAATCCCGTACTCCGGCTTGACACCGGAAGCGATGGCGAACGCCATGCCGAGCGGAATAGCGATAATGCCTACGATTAATCCTGACACGCAGTCTTTTCTGAATGCTTGCGTATTGTAGCCCTCAAATCTAGCGGCCCACTTCATGGTAGCAACCCTTCTTTTCGTATATTCGAATATTTGATTATTTGAATATAGATGGATCATACTCCCGTTTCATGATTCTCGTCAATTGCATCCTTACACGATCTTTGCCCTTTTTTAACAATTGCTTCAAGTTGTCTTAACGCTGAAGGAGTACCATTCAAAATGACAAGTGAACATTCCCCTTCGGTTGGAGTCATGGAGAAACCCCCGACAGCCTTTCCAAGCACTTTCCTCAAGTATGCTTGTGCAATTGTCATGTCGTTGGGTTTTTTTGTCGTTCGCAAAGGAGGCTTACGAATGAATCAGGAGCAGTTTCACGGCAGGTTGGAAGAGTACAAGCTGATTGCTTCCGTAAAAGAAGCGAAGTACCTGGAAAAAGCGGCAGAGGCCAATGTGAGCGCCGCCGTGCTCTCCATCGGCAACATCGGGGTCATCAAAGGCTATGTAGACTTTTTCAAAAACAGAAAGATCCCGGTGTTCCTTCACCTCGAAAGAATCGGGGGAATCAGCTACGACCGGGAAGGCATCGCCTTTTTGGCGCATTACGTGAAGCCGGACGGGATTGTGACCACGCGCAACACGCTGGTCAAGCTGGCGAAAAAGCAAGGCTTGCTGACAATCCAGCGCCTGTTCCTCGTAGACAGCGACTCGCTCAAATCCGGGCTGTCGTCTCTCGCTGAAACCCAGCCTGACGCCGTCGAGCTGATGCCGGCACTGCTGCCAGAGTATATCGAAGAGTACAAGCGCGTGATTGATATTCCAATCATCGCTGGTGGTTTGATCCGCAAGCGGGAGCAGATGGAGGAAGTATTGCAGCATGGAGCGACTGCTGTGTCAGTCGGTAACCCCCTTTTGTGGAAGGAGAGTTTTTTGCATGATTCAAGCGTTGCTGTTTGATCTGGATGGGACCCTGCTGGACAGCCGGGATGCAGTCATTGATGCAGTCGCCTATACAGCAGAAGAGTACGCACCGGGTCACTTCAGCCGGGAAGAGCTGCTCGCGCGTTTTGGCGAGTCGTTCGACGATTTTTTGGCAGCCGTCGCACAAGCGGCAGGTGTGCCCGACAAGCAAGAAGTGCTGGAAAAGTATTTTGCCTACGTGCGTGAGAACCACGCCCGGCATGTTCGGCTGTTTCCTTATGTAAAAGAAGGGCTGGAAAAATTAAAGCAGGCAGGCTATCAGCTGGCGGTGGTCACTAACAAGCAGCGGGAATTTGCGCTGGCCGGACTGAAGCAGGCGGGGATCGACAAGCTGTTCGAAGTCGTAGTGGCCGTGGACGACGTCGCCAAAGGAAAACCGTCAGCCGAGCCTGTATGCAAAGCGCTCGCCAGTATGGGCAGTCGTCCCGAGCAGGCGATGATGGTCGGCGATAGCCGCTACGATGTGCTCGCGGCAGTCGCGGGTGGCGTCTCGTCCGTGGTGCTGGAGTGGTACGGGCAGGAAGAGTGGCTCTATGCCACGCCTGATTACCGCTACGCCGATTTCGAATCGTTTGTCACCGACATGATGGCTGCCAAGGCGCAAGGAGGAAGATGAAAAAGATGGCAAGAGTGGTGCTGCAACAGATAACGAAAACGTTTCAGAACCAGAAAGTGGTCAAGGGGCTTAATCTCGTGATTCCCGACGGCTCCTTTACGGTGCTGGTTGGCCCGTCCGGGTGCGGAAAATCGACGACCTTGCGGATGATTGCCGGTCTGGAAACGGCTACAGACGGGGAAATTTTCATCGGGAGCCAGTCTGTGAACGCTCTGCCTCCGGGAAAGCGCGATGTTGCCATGGTGTTCCAAAACTACGCGCTCTATCCGACGATGAACGTCTACGACAACATCGCCTACGGCTTGAGAAACCGGGGAACGTCGAAAAAAGACTGCGACGTGCTGGTGAAGGAAATTGCCGAGATTGTCGGCTTGGCGGACTTTCTTAAAAGAAAGCCTTCCCAGCTCTCCGGCGGCCAACGTCAGCGTGTCGCCCTAGCGCGGGCCATGGTGAAAAAGCCAAAGGTGTTCCTCATGGACGAGCCGCTCTCCAACCTGGACGCGAAGCTGCGGAACCAGATGCGCGTGGAGCTGACGAGTTTGCACAAGCAACTGGGCAGCACATTTATTTACGTGACGCACGACCAGGTGGAAGCGATGACGATGGGCGATCAGATCGTCGTGATGAGCGACGGCAACATCATGCAGGTCGCGGCACCGATGGACTTGTACCAGGAGCCGGAAAATCTGTTCGTCGCCCAGTTTATCGGTTCTCCCCCGATGAACATTGTGCCGGCAGAGGGCAGAAGTGACCAACTGTGGGGATTCCGCCCGGAAAAGGCCGTGTTGTTGCCAGCCTCCGTCTCTCCGGTTTCTGCGGAAGAGATGTGGACGGCAAAAGGGCAAATCGTCTCCCGGGAAATACTCGGCTCGGACACGCTGTTCCACGTGGAGACGGAAAAAGGCAGAGTCATCGTCAAAACGGAAACCGAGGAAATCGGACAGTATGGTTCAAACGTTACCGTAACGGTTGCAAAGCCGCATGTGTACATCTTTGATCGCGTGAGCGGAAAAAAAGTGGGTCGACTGGCTGAACGAGGTCAAGTATCCGCACTTGCAGGAGGGGTGAACTGATGCGAAAGGCGGCAACTGCCCACGAGCTGCCGGATACCGGCCAGGTGCGGGCACAAGCAGCTTCCAGGCCAACATCTCGCCCGGATATGATGACGCGTCTTCGCCCGTACTTGTATTTGACACCTGCCATGATCTGCTTCATTTTGTTCTTTTTTTACCCGATTGGTTCGATCATTTATTTGAGCTTTCAAGACTGGTCGCTGATTAATCTGGAAGCGATGGAATGGGTCGGGCTGCAAAATTACACGGAGCTGGTTGCTGACCAGGAATTTCAGCAGGTGCTGACAAATACGCTCGTTTTCACTTTTGCAACCGTGGGCATCAGTTTGGGAATCTCCTTTTTGCTCGCTCTCTGGCTCAACAAAAAGGCGAAAATGTACGGGATCATCCAAGCTACCGTATTCAGTCCGCACATTATTTCGTTTGTTTCTGTCTCCATGTTGTGGATGTGGCTGATGGACCCGCAATTCGGGCTATTGAACGCTGTACTCGAAGCGGTCGGTCTGCCAGGCTACACGTGGCTGACAGACCCGAGCAGTGCGTTGTTGTCGCTGATCCTCGTGAACGTCTGGAAAGGCGTGGGCTACAACACGCTGATTTTCATTGCCGGGCTGCAAAGCATTCCGGGGGATATTTACGAAGCGGCCGCCCTCGATCGTTCGCCGTGGTGGCGGACTTTGACTCGCATTACCATACCGATGCTGTCGCCCACCATGTTCTTTTTGTTCATCATCAACATGATTTCGTCGTCCCATGCTTTCGATACGATTGCCATCATGACCCAAGGCGGGCCGATCAACAGCAGCAATATGCTGGTCTACTACATTTATGAGCAAGGAATGGACTACTACAACGGGGGATTTGCTGCTGCCGCTTCTGTCATTCTTTTGCTCATCGTAGGAGTTTTGACTGCCTTGTACTTCCTGTTCATGTCCAAACGCGTCCACTACCGATGACGATTCCCGAAAGAAAGGAGGAGCAACATGAAACGAGTGGGTGCAATTTCTTTGAAAACAGTGGAATGGGCCGGGCTGTTGGTTGTGGCGCTGCTGTTCGTCTTTCCTTTTTTGTGGATGGCTTCCACAGCGTTCAAGGACATGTCGGAAGTCAGACAGTTTCCGCCGACCTTGTTGCCTGAGACGTGGGAGTGGGGCAATTTTGTCCAAGCCTGGGAGTCAGGGCCGTTCCTGATGTTTACGGTGAACAGCATTGTAGTTGCCGTGGCGATCTTGATCTTGCAGTTTTTGACCGCCGTACCTGCGGCGTACGCTTTTGCCCGCTACCAGTTTCCCGGCCGCAACCTGCTGTTTGGGCTTGTGCTGGTGGCCTTGATGATTCCGGGATACATTATCTTTTTGCCGATCTACGTGCAGCTGAGCGGCTGGGGGCTGGTCAATACGCTCTGGTCGCTGATTCTGCCGTACGCAGCCAGCGCATTCGGGATATTCCTGCTTCGCCAGGCGTTCATGCAGGTGCCGGACGAAGTCATTGAAGCAGCGCGACTGGATAATGCGTCAGAGTGGAAAATCATGTGGACGATCATGGTGCCGATGGCGAAGCCAGTGCTGGTCACATTTGGACTTTTCAGCTTTATTTATCACTGGAATGACTACTTTTGGCCGCTGATCATGACCAACAGCGACGAAGTACGCACATTGCCTGTCGGGATTTCCAGCTTGCGCATGTCGGACGGAGGCACTCTCTGGAACGTCATGATGGCGGGGAACATGATCCTCATCCTGCCGATTCTCGTTATTTTCTTCGTGGCCCAGCGCCACATTATCAAAGCGTTTGTCTATCAATCCAAATAATAGATAACCATGTGGGAGGAAACCAAATCATGAAGGCGATGAAAAAGACAGGAACGATTCTATGTGCACTAGCTCTAGGCTTGTCAGGAGTGCTTGCCGGGTGCGGTTCTACAGGCAAGGAACAGGCTGCAAGCACAGGAAACACAACGAAGCCGGCAACGGAAACAGCAGCAAGCAACGGGCCTGTCGAGATCGATTTCTGGTATGCGCTCGGCGGTGTTCGCGGCAAGACGATTGAGGACATGGTCAAAAAGTTCAACGAGTCACATAAAGATATTAAGGTAAAAGCGGCGTACCAGGGCGCGTATCAGGATAACCACTCCAAAGTTCTGGCTTCGGTTGCCGCCGGAAACAACCCTGATGTAACGATGGTAGAGATCGCTTCGATCGCTGCCTTCGCTGATGCGAAAGTGCTGGAAGATTTGACTCCGTACTCGCAAGGCGATGAGAAAAAGTACATTCCCGGCCTGATGAAAAACTCTTACTGGAAAGACAAACTGTACGCCGTGCCGTTCAACCGCTCCACGCCGCTTCTGTACATCAACCGCGACATGCTGAAAGCAGCGGGTCTCGATCCGAACGGGCCGAAATCCTGGGATGAGCTGATCAGCTACTCGCAAAAGCTGGTGAAAAAAGAAGGCGACAAAGTCACGCGCTACGGCTTCTCGACCCCTGTTGATATTTGGTTCTACGAAGCGCTCGTCTTCCAGAGCGGAGGCAACATTTTGAGCGAAGACGGCAAGGAGCTGACCTTGAACAACGAGTCAGGCAAAGCGCCGCTTGAACTTTGGACGAAAATGGTCAAGGAAGGCTTGATGAAAAACCCTCCAGGCGAAAACTACAATGCGTGGGATGTCGCCGAGCAAGATTTCCTCAATCAAAAAGTGGGCATGATTTTCACAACGACAGGTTCCTTGACGGAATTGAAGAAAAATGCCAAATTTGACATGGGAGCAGCCTTCCTGCCAGCAAACAAAAACTTCGGTACGCCAACGGGCGGAGCGAACCTGGTCATGCTGGCGAAGTCTTCTGATGCCGAAAAGAAAGCGGCATGGGAATTTATGAAGTGGATGACCGATACAGAGCAAACCGTACCATGGTCCATCGCATCCGGCTACATGCCTGTGACGACCGCTGCCGTAGATTCACCAGAGATGAAGGCATTTTATGAAAAAGATCCGAACTTCAAAGTAGCAGTAGACCAGCTGCAATACGGTTACCCGCGCCCAATGGCACCTGGCTACAAAGAATTGCAGGATGTCATTCAAAAAGAGCTGCAACGTGCGATGCTTGGACAGGCGACCATTGATGAAGCGCTGCAAAATGCGACGGACAAAGGCAGCAAGCTGCTGAAAAAATAAAGGCGGCACAAACAAGAGAGGAGTTTGCGACATGAATATATGTATGGCGCATCGAGGATGGTCAGGCAAAGCCCCGGAAAATACGATGACGGCAATTCGACTGGCGTTGGCAGAGCCGGCTATACAGGCAATGGAGATTGACGTACAGCTGTCTTCCGATGGCGTTCCCGTGCTGATCCACGACTTTACGCTGGAGCGCACGACGAACGGAAGCGGTCTGGTCAAGGACCACACATTGGAGGAGCTTCGCCAGCTCGATGCGGGCAAATGGCTCGACGAAAAGTTTGCAGGCGAAAAAATCCCGACGCTGGAGGAAGCGCTGATTGCGGTCAAGGGCCGCTGCAGGCTGAACATCGAGTTGAAGGCGACGAGCGACATGTACCCCGGCATTGCCGAAAAAGTGCTCGCGCTGCTCGAACAGTACGGGATGAAGCAGGAAGTTTGCTTGACGTCGTTTGACCATGAGCTGATTCGTCATGTTCGCACTCTCGATCAGCAAATCGAGACGGGACTGATCATCTACGGCCGTCCTGTGCTCATGCTGGAGCAACTGGAGGAGGCAGGTGCCAGCATTTTGTCCATGGGTTACCCTTTCCTGAACAAAGAGCTTGCCGTAGCCGCCATCGAAAAAGGCTTCAAGGTGATTGCCTGGACGCTGGATGAGCCTGCGCACATTCGCGAGGTCATGTCCTGGCATCCTGATGTACAAATTTGCACCAACCATCCTGACCGGATGCTGGAATTTGTGTAAGCCAGGCAAAAGGAAAAGCCGTCGGAGACATATCCGGCGGCTTTTGGCATGAGAAAAGGGGGTACAGCCTGCTTGTCTGCTACCGGGCCATGTCCGGGTACAATCAGCGCTGGGCAGTCTTGCAGGAGAGCATCCAAAATGCTGATCCACTCCGGAACATTCCCGGTCATGATGCTTGGATGTGCGCCTGTGAACAGCAAATCTCCGGCAAACAGGATGTCGTCATCGGGAAGGAAAAGGGCGGAATCACAGGGACTGTGACCGTTTCCCAGCGAGCGCAGGACAGCAGAGCGCTTGCTGCCGTGCAATGTAATCGAATCGTGAAAGGTCAAGGTAGCGAGAGTGGGAACCAGTATCGGAAGGGCAGCGTCCATCGCGAGCAGCTCGCCCAGCTCATATTCTTTTTCTTGCCGCTTTTTAGCGTCCGTTTCTTGTTCCAAAGCTTGTTTGACCGTCAGCGGGTAATCAGGGTGCGCTTTGGCAAAGGTCAAAAATTGGGTCGTGCGCTCATAGGTGAGCGAACGCGTTTTGGCGGTGGAGAGAATCGGAACACCTGGAAATGCCTGATTGCCGCCAGTGTGGTCCAGATGAAAATGAGAGTTGATCAGAAGCGTGACGGGTTTTCCGCATAGCTGGACAGCCGCATTGTGCAATGCTTGGCCTGCCTGTGGCGTGTACATGGAGTCAAAGACGACTACCTGATCGCCTAAATCAATGATTCCGGCATTAGCCATTGCTCCGGTGCCACGGACAGCAATAGCGGCGTACACGCCTTCTGCAACAGGCTGCAAAGAAAAGTAAGGAGTAGAGATAGGACCGGAAGAACTCATCGTTTCCCCGCCTTTCGCGATAAGAATAGCTTTCTGCTATCATCATTGCAGGAATAAAGTGGAAGCGCAAGCGCGAGTGTGCTTTTATTAGCTTGCTCCGCTATCGCTACCAGTGGCAGCTCATAGATTTTGTTGATCGCTTTGAAGCAAGAAAAACCGCCGGATGCTGCTGCCCGGCGGTTTTTTGATTGCCTCGCTATATTTTGAAGCGGCTTACGTGAGATTGCAGTTCTTCGGCGATGCGGGCCAGGGAAGCAGCGGAGGAGTTCACTTCTTCCATGGCAGCCAGCTGTTCTTCTGTGGCGGCAGAAACGCTTTGCGTTCCGTCTGCCGAATTTTCGGCGACTTCCTCAATGCCGCTGACCAACTCTACTACCTTCTGGGTTCCAGCCGACATTTGCTCGGAATATGTCTTCACTTCCTGGATTTGGCTGGCGACTTGTGCGACAGCATCCTGGATTTGCTCGAAAGACTTGCCAGCATTGTTCACTACTGTCAGTCCGATCGCAACTTCGTTTGTTCCTTGTTCCATCGACAAGACGGCTTGATTCGATTCAACCTGAATCGCCGTAATCAGTTCTTTGATTTGCTGGGCAGATTGGGCAGACTGCTCGGCCAATTTGCGTACTTCGTCTGCCACAACAGCAAACCCGCGTCCTTGCTCGCCTGCTCTGGCGGCTTCGATTGCAGCGTTCAAGGCAAGCAGATTGGTTTGCTCGGCAATAGCGGTAATGACCTGGACGATTTGTCCGATTTCCTGCGAGCTGTTCCCCAAGCGCTTCACGATGTCTGCGATGTTGCTGACCGTATTTTCGATCGATTGCATCTGGCTGATCACGACTTGCAAAGCTTGATTGCCTTCCACGGCGATGCGGGAGGCGCTCAATGCGGATTCGTCCGCGTGCTGTGCGTTGGTGGCGACTTTTTCCGCGCCCTGTGATACTACCTGCATGGCGTTCACGCTGTCTTCCACGCTTCTTACCTGCTTCTCGGCGCCGTACGCGACTTCCTGGATCGTAATGGCGATCTGCTCCGTTGCCTTGCTGGTATGCTCGGCGTTGACCGACAACTCCTCTGCGGAAGAGGCCAGATCAGTAGCCGTATCATTGACCTGCTGAATGATCGTGCGCAGGTTGTGGACCATGGAATTGACCGATTGAGACAGTTGACCGACTTCATCCTGCGAGCGAATTTGCAAGGCGGATACGGTCAGCTCCCCCTCGGAAATCCGGTTTGCCACAGCGGCAACCTCGACGATCGGGCGGGTGATTTGCCGGGAGATCGCATAGGCAATGGCGATGACCGCTGCGACTACGGCAAAGACGATCAGCATGACGTTGTTGCTGACAGCAGAGACGCCAGCGGTGATCGATTCAACAGGAATATGCAAGTACAGGCCAAAGTTGGTTTTGGGGATCGGAGAGTAAGTGACGACATACTCCTTGCCTTGATCCGTGTAGCTGTATGAGCCTTTTTCCGCAGCGCCTGTTTTCAGGATGTCCTGCAAAGGCTGGGGCAGGGCCGATTCCTCAAGCGGCTTTCCGATCAGCTCCTGGTTGGGGTGGTACTGCACCTGATGCTTGTTGTCCACCAGAATCGGATAGCCGTCATTGCCTACATTCAAATTTGCGAGAAACGTGGCTGCGAAATGATCCACGTTGACAAGTCCGGTCAATACGCCGAGCGCTTCATTGTTTTTTCCTTTGACAGGGGAAGCGACAATGATCGAGCGATTGCCCGTAGTTTTGGCGACGAGGACATCGGAGTAGCTGGGCTTGCCCTGCATGCCGTCTTTGAAAAATTGCCGCTCGCCGAGGTCGATCCCGACGCTTTTCGGGAAGGTGTCAGCGGTTACTTTTCCATCGCTTGAAATAAACGTATTGCCATCGTACAGCTTCATTTCTTCGGTAAACTTGCGGATAAACTCATTTTTGGCTGCCGCGTCGACAGATTGAATATCAGAGGTGCGGGCCAGCACCTGAATTTCCGTCATGCGCCGATCGAGATACTGGTCCATGGCCATAGCTGTACTTGAAGTCAGGTCCACATAAGACGATTTTTGCTTATCGATCAAAATGGTTGAAAAGCTGTTTGTAATAAAAAAGGAAACGGCAGCAAGCGGGATGACCGCTACGGCAAGAAACCACAGGATCATTTTATTTCTGAGTTTGTTGAAAAAAGACATAGGCTCTCCACTCCTAATTGGTGGTTGATTCAACTGCGCGAGGCAAGGAACGCTGCCCGCACAGAGTAGACACAGCCAGACTGCTGAGAAGATTCAGCAGCCTGACCATCGGTTAATATCCCATTGCTGCGCCTTCCCCGCGAGGGTCTGCGCCGCCGAACTTCACGTTCGTTTGCGGATCGATCAAAATGGCGCCGGATTGTCCCATCGCATCTGTATAGGCTGCTTCCAGCTTTTCAACCGGATGTCCGCGCTTCACGAGTTCGTCCAACACTTCCTGCGGAATCCGGCTTTCGACTTTCAAATTGTTGGAGGCGGAGCCCCAGTTGCGTCCGTGCAGCCATCTTGGAGCCTCGATCGCATCCTGTACGCTAAAGCCGAAGTCGACAATACGCGTTACGAGAGCCGCTTGCGTTTGTGGCTGTCCTTCGCCGCCTTGTGTTCCGTAAAGCAGGTAAGGCTTGTCCCCTTTGAAGAGCATGGCAGGGTTAATCGTATGGAAGGTGCGCTTTCCAGGCTCCAGGTGGTTAATGTGTTTCGGATCGAGAGAGAAGTAGCTTCCACGGTTTTGCAACAGGACGCCAGTATCTTTTGCTACAATACCGGAACCCCAGTCAAAATAGTGGCTCTGGATGATCGAAACGGCGTTGCCGTCCTTGTCCACGACGCCAAACCAAGTAGTGTCCCCTTTTGGATCGAGCGGCTCTACTGCTTTTGCCGCTTGCTTCATATCGATGCGTGCAGCCAAATCTTTGCCGTGTTGCTTGGACAACAGCTCGTCCACCGGAATGTCGACGAAAGCAGGGTCTGTCAGCCATTTGTCACGGTCGGCAAAAGCTTGCTTGGTGGCTTCTACAATCGTGTGGTAGTAGTCCGGCGTCCCTTCGCCCATGCTCTTGAGGTCGAAGTTGTTCAACACGTTCAAGATCGAGAGCGAAGCCATGCCCTGGGAGTTGGGCGGTACGTTGTAAGCCTTGTAGCCGCGGTAGTCGACTGTAATCGGTTCTGCCCATGTGGAGGTGTGCTTTTCAAAGTCTTTCAAGGTGAGCAGCCCGCCGTTTTTCTGCATATCCGCTACGATTTTTTTGGCGACTTCGCCTTTGTAAAATCCGTCTGCTCCTTTTTTCGCAATGATTTGCAAAGTTTTGGCAAGGTCCTTTTGCTTGAGGATTTCGCCAGGCGCATACGGCTCTCCGTTCGGCTTCAGGAAGGTTTTGCGGAACCCTTCAAAGCGCTGGAGGTTTTTCAAATCGTTATCGTTCGGATCGATGGCGTATTTTGTCCAATAAACCTGGTTTGGTGAGACGGGATATCCATTTTCAGCGTATCCGATCGCCGGTTCAAGCAGCCTGTGCCACGGAAGCTTGCTGTTGCCCATGCTTTTGTGCGCGTAGTTGTACGCTTCCCACCAGCCAGAAACAACGCCTGGCACCGTATTGGCAGACTCGTAGCCGCGGGAAGGAATTTTTTCGTAGCCTTTGCCTTTGTAGTAGTCGATCGTTGCTTTTTCGCCAGCTCGTCCGCTGCCGTTCAGCGCTTTCAGTTCCTTGGTCTTGGCGTTGTAGATGAGCCAGAAGTTATCTCCGCCGATCGTTGTGTAATGCGGGTAGACGACGGCGAGAGTAGAAGCGGCGGTGATGGCGGCATCTACAGCGTTGCCGCCGTCTTCCAATGTTTTCAGGGCTGCTGCTGTAGCCAGATAGTGTGGTGTTGTTACCATTGCGTTTGGCGACATTGATGTTGGCCGATTAGCTGCTTGAACCGGAGACAGGGTTGCCAGGCCGATTGCAGTAGTCAATGCGACAGTAGAAAGTTTCTTCCAGAATGACATCGTATGAAGCCTCCTTGTATGTTTGATGAACGATTCCAACAATCCGACAGCTTTTCGCAGCCTCACCTCCTTAACTGAAAATGAATATTTTTACACATAAATACATAAATGGACAAAAATAGACAATTGTTGCGCAAAAAAAGACCAATGATATAGGATCATTGGTCTTGTCCTACACCAATACTTCGGTAGCTGGCTGGCATGCCCGCTTGTGCGGAGGTAGCCCCTCTAGCTTTGCGTCGCCGGATTTCCCCGGGTTTGCCGTTTCGATATCAATGGGTAACGCATCCAGTTGATAATAGAAAACTGATTCAATTGTTACAGGAAAATTTTCCTAATCATCCGTTTGTCAATAATATAGACTATTTGTCGATTGGGGTAAATAAGAAAAATTTTTTTAATCTAGAAAAAAAGGGAGGAACAGGGAGTTGTGCGTTTTTCCCGACATTCACACACCACTATTGGCCGAACTGCTTATGATGGTAAAAACGCACATTTGCCAAGGAGTGAATCAAGGCCATGATGCATCCCGATACGGAGCTTCGCTATATCAACGATGAAATCGGGTACGGTGTTTTTGCGACAAAATTGATCCCGAAAGGCACGATTGTCTGGGCACAGGATGACCTGGATCAGGTATTGGACCCGACATATGTGGAAAAACTGGACCCATTGAGAAAGCAGGATGTGCAGAAGTATTCCTTCAAAAATCAGTTTGGAAAATACATCTTGTGCTGGGATAAGGCCCGATTTGTGAACCACAGCTTCCATGCGACCTGCGTGGCGACGATGTACGACTTGGAGCTGGCTGCCAGAGACATTTTGCCGGGGGAAGAGCTGACCGATGATTACGGTACGCTGAATCTGGATGAACCGTTTGATTGCTTGCCGGAGCCGGGGACGAATCGATCGCGGGTGATGCCTGATGACTTGCTGCGCTATTACCGGCAGTGGGATGAGGTCGCAGCTGAAGCTTTCGCCCGGTTCAATCATGTTGAACAGCCGCTGCTCCACCTGGTTCGACCCAAGCATTTGAAAATTATTCGCGGCATAACCGAGCAGCGTCGCTCCCTCGACTCTATCATTTCGTTGTACTGCCAGCCGCAATCCCAATGGCAAAAAGAGCAGGAATGGTAGAGACAGCGGGCCGGACAACGGCCCGATTTTGTTGAACTCTGGGAAGAGAATCAGTATTATGGAATGTAAAGGTGAAGTGAAAGGTTGATTTCATTGGAAAACAAGGTAGCGTCATCCAATTTTATCCGCAATATCGTGATTGACGACTTGCAAGAAGGCAAGGTCAAGGAAGTCATTACCCGCTTTCCGCCGGAACCGAACGGGTATCTTCATATTGGACATGCAAAAGCCATCTGCCTCAACTTTGAGCTGGCAAGCGAGTTCAAAGGAAAGGCCCACCTCCGTTTTGACGATACCAATCCGGTGAAAGAAGACACAGAGTACGTGGAAGCAATCAAAACAGATGTACAGTGGCTCGGCTTTGAATGGGACGGGCTGTTTTTTGCATCGGATTACTTTGAAGAAATGTACAAGCGTGCGGTGTTGCTGATCCAAAAGGGCAAAGCCTACGTGGATGATTTGCCTGCCGAAGAAATGCGCAAGCTGCGCGGAACTTTGACAGAACCAGGGGTAGACAGCCCGTTCCGCAACCGCTCTGTGGAGGAAAACCTCGACCTGTTTGCTCGCATGCGCAATGGCGAGTTCAAGGACGGGGAAAAAGTGTTGCGTGCGAAAATCGATATGAGCTCTCCGAACATCAACATGCGCGATCCGGTGATTTATCGTATTTCTCATGCGACCCATCACAACACAGGCGACAAATGGTGCATCTACCCGATGTACGACTACGCCCATCCGCTGGAAGATGCGATTGAAGGCGTTACCCACTCGCTCTGTTCACTTGAATTTGAAGACCATCGTCCACTGTACGATTGGGTCATCAGCGAGTGCGAGATGGAAAATACTCCGCGCCAGTACGAGTTTGCCCGTTTGAACCTGACCAACACCGTCATGAGCAAACGCAAGCTGAAACAGCTCGTGGACGAGAAAGTGGTAGATGGCTGGGACGATCCGCGCATGCCGACCATTGCCGGCTTCCGTCGCCGCGGTTTTACCCCTGAAGCGATTCGCACGTTTGCCCGCGAGATCGGGGTAGCGCGCAGCAACAGCACGGTAGACGCGAAAATGCTGGAGCATTTCATTCGCGAAGACTTGAAGCTGAAAGCGCCGCGCACGATGGCTGTTTTGAATCCGCTCAAAGTCGTCATTACGAACTACCCGGAAGACCAGGTAGAAATGCTCGAAGCCGAGATCAACCCGGAGAACCCGGAGATGGGCAATCGCCAAATTCCGTTCTCCCGCGAAATCTACATCGAGCAGGACGATTTCATGGAAAACCCGCCGAGCAAGTATTTCCGCCTGTTCCCGGGAAATGAGGTTCGCCTGAAGCACGCGTACTTCATCAAATGCAACGATGTGGTGAAAGACGCCGACGGAAACGTCATCGAGCTGCACTGCACCTACGATCCTGAAACCAAGAGCGGCAGCGGCTTTACTGGCCGCAAGGTAAAAGGAACAATCCACTGGGTAGAAGCTTCTCAGGCAGTTCCGGCTGAATTTCGCCTGTACGAGCCACTGATTATGGATGACGAAGATTCGGAAGGAAGCTTCCTGGACAACATCAATCCAAATTCGCTGGAAGTGCTGAACGGATTCGTCGAGCCGAACATGAAAGAAACGCAGCCGCAGGACAAATACCAATTTTTCCGTCACGGATACTTCAATGTCGATCCGAAGCATACGACGGCGGACAAACTGGTCTTCAACCGGATCGTTTCGCTGAAAAGCTCGTTTGAACTGCCAAAAGCGTAAGCATATCAAGCCTGAAAACCAAACGCTGTTGCGGCATGGGGAACCGTGTGCAACAGCGTTTTTTGGTGCGCAAATGGTGGAACTTTTCTCATTCGCGTGTATAATTATTCGTGTCGTGTAACAGAAGGAGGACAGACAGTGAATGGGAGTGCAGAGCTTACACGCAGCTTGAAGTTGTGGCATATCGTCGTCATTGGCCTTGGCTATATGGCTCCAATGGCCGTTTTTGATACGTTTGGCATCGTTGCCGAAGAAACAGGGGGGCATGTTCCTGCCGCTTACGCAGTGACCTTGCTGGCCATCTTGTTTACCGCGGCGAGCTACGGGAAAATGGTTCGCGTCTTCCCGTCGGCCGGGACAGCGTATACGTACACGCAGCAAACGATTCATCCGTATGCCGGGTTTTTGGTAGGGTGGGCCTCGCTGCTCGATTATTTGTTCTTGCCGATGATCAACGCTTTGCTGACGGGTGTGTATCTTTCGTCCGTATTTCCCGATGTGCCGACCACGTGGTGGATTATCGGGTTTATTGTCCTGATTACTTTATTAAACGTATTTCGCGTGACAGTAACGGCATCCGTCAACTCGTTTCTGGTGCTTTTTCAGATCGCCGTCGTTATTTTGTTCGCCGGACTGGCTATCCGTGGCTTGATCAATGGAGATGGGCTGGGCCAGGTGCTGAACATTCGTCCGTTCCTTTCTGCTGATTTGTCGGTAGTCGCTCTGCTGTCGGGGGCATCGATCCTCTGCTTTTCCTTTTTAGGCTTTGATGCCGTCACTACGCTGACAGAGGAGACGGTAGATGCGAAAAAGACGATTCCCCGGGGAATTTTGCTGGTTGCACTGGCCGGGGGAGCGTTGTTCATTACCGCTTCGTATTTCATGCAATCGCTGTTTCCCGATGTTTCCGTATTGTCTGACCCGGAAGCAGCTTCCGCAGAAATCGCCCTGTTTATCGGAGGCTCCGTCTTTCAGCTGATTTTTTTGGCGGCTGCTTTGTCTTCGACGCTCGCCTCCGGTCTGGTGTCGGTGACGAGTGTAACGCGGCTGTTGTACGCGATGGGCCGGGATGGTTATTTGCCGAAAAAGTGGTTTGGCTACATACACCCGAGACTGAAGACGCCGCTGCTTAACGTGCTGCTGGTCGGAACGCTGATGCTGGCTGCCTTGTATCTCGATTTGCTGACGGCTACGTCCTTTATTAATTTTGGAGCGTTGATCGCGTTCAGCTTCGTCAATCTGAGCGTCATTGCCTACTTCCTGAGACAAAAACAAGAAAAGCGTGCGACGGATTGGTGGGGGTATTTTCTGGCTCCGCTGATCGGGACAGCCTTTCTCGCATTTTTGTGGGGCAGTCTCCATGCGAAATCGATGATATTGGGACTTTTGTGGACGTTTGTCGGGCTTGTGTATTTGCTTTATTTGGTCAAAATCAAAGGCGCCAAACTGGAACTGATGAAGTTTGAGGAATAGGACGATACTTGCTTGAAGAAAGCCTTCCTGTGCTGCGAGTGCGCATGGGGAGGCTTTTGTTTATTCAACTTTTCTATAACAAGTGCGGGAGCGGGTTTTTTGGTAGACGCCAAAAAAGGTGTGGAGTAAACTGGCATCAGGCAATATTCCAAACGTTAGCAATTGACATAAAGGAGGTACATTTTGATGCAGACTTCATTGTTTCGCCGCCAATGGACGACAGTCGATTACGTGCTGATTGTCGTTACAGCGGCATTATATGCAGTTGCCATTATCATGCTGGCTAATATCAAGCTCATTCCTTCCGTACCGATTCGTCCGGCGAATGCCTTGCAGCCTGTTTTCGGCATGCTGTTCGGCTTGCCAGGTTGCATTGGCCTTGCTTTTGGCAATATGGTCAGCGACCTGTTGACCGGAGGAGCACCGCCACATGCGGTTGCCGTCGGCTTTTTCTCCAACTTTTTGGGAGGCTTCATCGGCTTTCTCACGGTGAGTCACCCGGCGCTGAAAACCAAACGCAGCTTCCTGCAATATTTTGTGTTCGTCGTTCTGATCAGCTCTGCTGTCGTGGCGTGCGCGATTTTGGTCAATGTGGCGCTCGGTCTGACGCCGATGGCGATTGCCTCTCTGTTTATTCCTACTGTGTTTTTGAACCAGGCGATCTCGACGGCGATTCTCGGCCCGATCCTGTTGAAGCTGCTGTACCCGTTTGTGAAGCGTTCCGGTCTGTATCGCGGACGACCGTTGCAGGAATACAGCTATCTCGGGCCTGAAAGCAGGATCGCCCAGTGATTCAGGAACCGCTGTTGCAACTGCAAGAGGTACATTGGCACTACGAAGATTCTCCGACCCCGGCGCTTACGGATGTGAGTCTTTGCTTGTATCCGGGCGAAGTAGTCGGGGTGGTTGGCCCGGCGGCAGCGGGAAAGACGACGCTTTTGCTGGCGCTTGCGGGGTTGATCCCGGCCAATTACGCAGGCCAGTTTGCGGGAAAACGCCAGGCGCAAGGGCAGCAGGGCGTTGTCTTCCAAGACCCGGAGACACAGTTTATCGGGCTGACGATTGAAGAAGAGCTTGCGTTTTCGCTGGAAAATGTCGGGTGCTCCGATGAGCAAATCGAGCAAAGAATCACAGAAGTGCTGCAACTGGTCGGTCTTCCCGGGTTTGCCGATCGCTCTCCTTTTGAATTGTCAGGGGGAGAAAAGCAACGTGTAGCAATCGCGTCTGCCCTGACGAATGGCCCGCAAGTATTGCTTCTGGACGAACCGACATCCGAGCTTGATCCATTGGGAGCGCGAGAAGTATTCGCGCTCTTGCAACGGTTGAAGCAGGAAAGTCAGATGACCATCGTCGTATCCTCTCATGCGACAGAGGAGTTGGCCACTTTTTGCGACCGTCTGGTGCTGCTGGCAAAAGGGCAGATTGTGCTCAACTTGCCTGTAAGAGACTTTTTTGCCCGGACAGATGTGCTCGATCAGCACGGCATTTTTGTCCCTGATGTCATCCGCCTCTACCATCTGCTCTGCCGCGAAGGCGTGCTTGCCGAAACGGCAGGCCCGTTGCCGCTTACGGTTGAGGAATTGGCTGCGCGATACAGAGAGGCACAGCTTGTTCGGGAGGGAAGCGTGTGAGCAGCGTAATTGAACTGGACGATGTCTGGTACGGATACGACCGGGAAAAGCCGGTATTGAACGGAGTATCCTTGCAGATACGGCAAGGAGAGTTCGTCGCGATCATCGGGGGAAACGGCTCGGGAAAAACTACGCTCGCCAAGCATTGCAACGGTTTGTACAAACCGAGCAAAGGCAGCGTAAAAGTGAACGGCTGCGACACGAAAACGATGTCGACCGCCGAACTGGCCCGCACGGTAGCCTATTGCTATCAAAACCCTGACCATCAAATTTTCCACTCTACGATAGCGGCAGAGGTGTCTTTTGGTCCGAAAAATATGGGCTGGCCTGCGGAAAAGATCGAGCAAGCGGTGAACGAGGCGCTTGAAGCCGTCGGATTAGGCGGAATGGGCGAGGCAGAGCCTTACTTTTCCAGCAAAGGCACGCGGCAAAAGATTGCCGTTGCTTCGATTTTGGCGATGAAGCCTCAGGTCATCGTGCTGGACGAGCCTACTACGGGACTCGATTATCGGGGGATGCTGGAAATGATGGAGCTTGTCCGCCGCTTGCATGCAGCTGGTCACACGATCATCGTCATTACACACGACATGCGTCTGGTGGCGGAATACGCCGAGCGTGTGCTGGTCATGCATCGGGGAAGTCTGGTGTGTGACGGCGATCCGCAAAGCGTGTTTGCTGCGCCTGACATTTTGGCATCCGCGCAGGTGGAGGCACCCGCTGTTTATCGGTTTGGCGAAGCGGCGGGGATGAAAGGGCCGCTTCCGCTCACTTTGCAACAAATGACTCAAAAAATCGCGGGAGGTGGGCAATGGCGATGAAGCATGCCCATCCGAGCTTCGTTTTGCTGATGTTTCTTCTGCTTGGCCTGCTGCCGTTTCTGTTTCAAGACCCGAGAGCGCTGGCTGTGGTCTGGCTGTGCAATCTGGTGCTGATCGCCAGGCTGGGGTGGAAACGCTCGATGGTCAAAGCGTACGCGCTGGTGGGCGGAGTAGGCGCGGTTTTCGCGGCGATTACATGGCTGCCGTTCACGAACGTAGGCGTAGCGTACTGGAGCGGCAGCGTTCCATTGATCAATTACCCGCTGCAAGTAACCGATATCGGCGTGCTCTGGGCGTTGGGAATGGGGCTGCGCCTGGCGAATGTGGCGCTTTTGTCGATGTACTATTTGCTCTCCACTTCGCCGAGAGAGATTGCGATGGGCCTGCGCGGGCTTGGCGTCCCGTTTTCCGTCAGTTACTTGCTGTCGCTTATTTTCCGCTTTATTCCGCTGGTGAAAAATGATCTGGCGACGATCCGCGAAGCACAGATGGTGCGAGGGATGTCGACGGTGGAAGGCAATGTTTTTGAGCGCATCAAAAAATACGGGTTTTTGCTAGTTCCGCTCATTTTCAGTTCGCTGAAGCGCGTGCAGCTGATCGCCAATGCGCTCGATGCCAAAGGCTTTCAGATCAGGAACAGCCAGCATCGGTTTTACCGCAGCAAGCGCTGGAAAAAGGCGGAGGTCGTCATGCTGTTGGCAGGTGTCTGTGCGGTTGCCTCGCTGTTTTACATCGCCCGGGTGCATCCCGAGCATATTGGCGTCCTCATTCCGGGACGAATTTGACAGGGGAGGAAGCCATGAAAGTTGAGCAGGTCAAACATGTAGAGGTCGAAGCCGGGCGACTAGAGTACAGTGTGTCAGGCCATGCAGATGCTCCGGCGCTTTTGCTGCTGCATGCGATTCGCAATACGCGGCACCTGTTTGCTTGGCTGTTACCCGAGCTGGCAAAGCATTACCGGGTGGTGGCGGTCGATTTGCGCGGTCATGGCAACTCTACGGATCGCGGCCCGTTTACTTTTGAGCGGATCGTCGATGACTTGGCCTGTCTGCTGGAGCAGGAAGGGCTGAGCCAAGTGACGATTGTGGCGGCTTCGTTTTCGGCCGTGCCTGCGCAAATGCTCGCGGTCCGCGAACCGCAGCGGATTGCCTCGCTGGTGTTGCTCGATGGCGGTTACTACTCCCTGGGAGCGATGCCGGGCTTTGAGCATGATCCTACAGTTGAGCGCTTGTCATCAACCCGGTTTCAAACGGTAGAGGAAGCGGAAAGGCAATTTGCCAAAAGGTATGGCGGGAGGAAGCTTCCGGCAGGCTGGATGAGCACAGAGCTTGTGCGCAAGGAGGACGGCGGCTTTGGCTACCGTTTGCCGCGGGAGGCGTTTGACAGCTACTTTCATCAGTACGCGACATATGATCTGGATGAGCTGTTTCGGCAGCTGACGTGTCCGGTGCTGTTGCTTCTGGCAGATGAAAATCACTTGCCGGATGAAGCGCAGCGGCCTTTCTTCCGGGAAGCGGTCGACAAATACCGGAGCGCTGTGCCGCAAGCGCAGGTGAGGACGATCGCCAATTCCTTGCATTTGCTAATGGTGACGCATCCGGATGAAACCGTGAATGAAATCAACCTGTTTTTGCATCGCTAAAAGGGACAAGCATCTGCTTGCCCCTTTTCTTTTTGTGCTTTTGTCTATCGTTTTGCCTCGCGGAACAGCTTGTCCAGCTCGTCCGCCATTTTGTTGTCCCCTTTTTTGTCCCGCAAATGCTTTTTGACTTTTTCCAATGCTTCTATGCCTTTTTTCGAGCTGACTGTCCAGACTTGCGCGTCCGTTCCATACGAACGTTCTACTACGGTGCGCGCCTGGGCAAACAAGGCAGAGCGATCGCTGGTGCCAAGCACGCCTGTCGTGTTGTTTCTTGCCTGCTGTCCAGCCAGCCCGCTCGGCGTGTCGTTTCCTCGGCTGCTGCTGCCCGCATAGCTGCCGAGCAAGTGGGCTTGCATCGGGTCGATAGAGTTGATGGAGGCTTGGTTGGCAGTGGTTGGGGCCAGGAAAACCCAATCGCCGACGATTAACGCTTGTACACCGTGGACGCCTGCCGCGCCGAGTTGCGCCTCCAGCTTGGTCGAAGGGCCGCCGCTGTGCAAATGCGAGCTTCCGATCGAACTGTACAGACCGTGGCCCATGCCGCTAAATGTCGTGCCATGAGAGTTGGTTGTCAGCTTTTTGTCCCGGTCTACGCTGGGAATGACCGTCTCGCCCATTCCAGCAGGGTGTACAGTTTGGGTTCTGGCTGGCTCTTGCGGGGCGGCCTGGTTGTTACAGGCGGTGAGCAGCAGGGCAATGCCTACTCCGGCTCTGCCTGCCCATGTTCCAAAGCGCTTCATCAGTATCCCTCCAAATTATGCTTGCTGTATTGGTAACCATATCCTTTGAATGTGTTTTGGAAATTATGTGTGGAGCATGCTGGGAAAATTTCCGCGAAATGCGTTTAGCCTGTCGCGAAAATGCGCAAACCATGGGATAGAGACAACTGGAGGTGGTAGATTTGGCAGAATCCAACAACAAACATGAGCAGCCAGTGTCACGGAGACATTTTCTGAAAAACACAGGGCTTGTGCTCGGTGGTCTGGTCGTGGGCGGAGTGGCAGGCAGTCTGCTACGCAAGCCGGAAGCACCGCCACAACCGGGGGCGACACCGGCTCCTGCTGCCGATTACAATCAGGCGTTGATGTATTTCAGCCCGGAACAGTTCAAAGTGGTGGATGCCGCCTGTGAGCGGATTTTCCCGGAAGACGAGCTTGGACCGGGCGCAAAGGCACTTGGTGCAGCCTACTTCATCGATCACCAGCTTGCGGGCGATTGGGGCTTCAACTCTCGTGAGTACATGCAAGGTCCGTTTTATTCGGGAGAGGTGACCCAAGGCTACCAGGGAAGGTTGAAGCGGCGGGAGATTTTCGACATCGGCATTCAGGAGCTGAACAACTACAGCCAAGCTGCGCATGGCAAGCGCTTTTACGAGATTACGGCTGAGCAGCAGGATGCCGTGTTGAAGGCTTTTGAAAAGGACGATGTCAAACTGACGACGATTTCGGCCAGCGCCTTCTTCAAAATGCTGCGAGCCAGCACCATCGAAGGAATTTACTCAGACCCGCTGTACGGCGGCAATAAAAATATGGATGGCTGGCGATTGAAAAATTACCCAGGCAATCAAATGGCCTACACACAAATCATCGAACAAGACAAATTCGTGAAGATGGAGCCGCTCAGCTTGCGGGATCATCAACACTGACAGACGGGGTGAAGCATATGGCCAGAAAACTGCCCAAAGTGGATGTGGTAATCGTCGGTGTGGGCTGGGGCGGGGGCGTGATCGCTTCGGAGCTGACGAGGCAAGGGCTGACGGTCGTCGGACTGGAGCGCGGCAAAGAGCGGAAAACAGAAGACTATTTCATGGTGCACGATGAACTGCGCTACGCGCTTCGCTATGAAATGATGCAGGATTTGTCCAAGGAAACGATCACCTTCCGCAGCAATCCGAACGTGCGGGCGCTGCCGATGCGCTCATACGGTTCTTTTTTGCTGGGAACAGGGCTTGGCGGCTCGGGCGTTCACTGGAATGGCCACACGTTCCGGTTTTTGCCGTATGATTTCGAGATTCACAGCAAGACAGTCGAGCGCTACGGGCAAAAGAAAATTCCCGAGGGCATGACGATTCAGGATTGGGGAATCACTTACGACCAGCTGGAGCCTTACTTTGACAAGTTCGAGCGGATGGCGGGCATATCGGGTTCGGAAAATCCGCTTGGCGGCAAACGTTCCCAGCCTTATCCGACGCCGCCGATGAAAAGCACGCCCAGCATGAAGATGTTCGAGGAAGCGGCGAAAAAGCTGAACCTGCATCCTTATCCGCTCCCATCCGCGAATTTGTCGGAGGCGTACACGAATCCGGACGGAATTTCCCGGGCTGCCTGTCAATATTGCGGCTACTGCGAGCGTTTTGGGTGTGAGTACGGGGCAAAAGCAGACCCGGTTGTCACGGTTATCCCTGTGGCGAAGAAGACAGGGAAGTTCGAAATCCGCACCCATTCCCACGTGCGCCGCATTTTACATACGGGCAACAAAGCTACAGGTGTGCTGTACACGGACGTGACGACTGGAGAAGAAATTGAACAGCCTGCTGACATCGTCGTGTTGACGAGCTACGTGTTCAACAATTCGCGCTTGCTGCTGATGTCCAAGCTGGGGCGACCGTACGATCCGACTACGGGCAAAGGCGTGATTGGAAAAAACTACTGCTACCAGGTTATGAAAGGCGGAGCCACGGGCTTTTTCGAGGAAAAGGAGTTCAACAATTACGCTGGTGCCGGCTCGCTCGGCATGGTGCTCGATGACTACAACGGCGACAACTTTGACCACTCCAGCCTGAATTTCATTCATGGCGCCAACATTAGCGTCTCCCAGTACGGGCAACGTCCGATCGCCAACAATACGGTTCCGGAAGGCACGCCAAGCTGGGGCAAGGAATTTAAGGCAGCCTCGCTCAAATACGCCAACCGCACGATCAATGTCGGGGCGCAAGGGGCCTCCATGCCGTTCCGTTACCATTTTCTCGATCTCGATCCGACGTACAAAGACGCGTTCGGAGATCCGCTGATCCGCATTACGTTCGACTTCGAGGAGCAGGACAGGCAGTTGGCTGCCTTTTTGTCCGACAAATGCGGGGACATTCTCAAGGAAATGGGCGCCAACAAAATCGAGGTGCGCGGCAAGCTTGGCCCTTACGACATTACCCCGTACCAATCCACGCATAATACAGGCGGAGTGATCATGGGGGCATCGCCGGAAACTTCGGCGGTCAACAACTACTTGCAAATGTGGGACGCGGAAAATGTGTTTGTCGTCGGCGCATCGTCTTTTGCTCACAACAGCGGCTACAATCCGACGGGCACGATGGGGGCGCTGTCGTACCGGGCAGCCGAGGGCATTTTGAAGTATCGGCAGAGCGGTGGCGGCATGCTGGTGTAGCTGTATTTTGTTACGATTGCAAAATGGATTTAGCGAATTTGCGAAAAGCCGTCGGTTTATATGACGGCTTTTTTTCGTATAGAAGCAAAACCTTTTCGCGAAAATGAGAAAATGCGTGAGCCGTAAAAGCGAGAATATCGCGGTTTCATGCGGTTTTTTCGTTGGCACGCTCCTTGCTATTACGATTTGCCAGTGATGAGCGAGAGGATCGCCAAAAGGAGAGACAATGATGAAAACGAACAACTGGAAGCTGGACACTGCTATTATTCATACGGCTCAAGAGCCTTGCCCGAAAACGGGGGCGGTCACGGCAGCTGTCGTGCCTGCGGTCGCATATGCGTTTCCCGATGCGGATTCCGCTGCTGCCTGCGTGGCCGGGGAGCGGGGCGGAACGTATTACGGCAGGTACGGCAATCCGACGATCGAGACGTTGGAGCAAAAAATTGCAGCGTTGGAAAACGGGGAGGCCGCTTTGGGCGTATCCAGCGGAATGGCAGCGATCTCCGGGGCGCTGCTTGCCTTTTTGCAGCAAGGCGACCATGTGGTGTGTACGCGGGATGTATACGGAGGCAGCTACAAGTTTCTTACTACAATGGCGCCGCGTTACGGCATTGCGACCGATTTCGTCGATTGTACCGATTTGCAGGCAGTGGAGCGGGCTTTCCGGGCCAACACCCGCGTGCTGTACATTGAGACGCCTTCCAACCCGTGCCTGACAGTCCTCGATATCGCGGCATTGTCCCGTTTGGCGCACGCACGAGGCATCGTCGTGATTGTCGACAATACGTTCATGACGCCTTATCTCCAGCGGCCGTTGGAGCTGGGAGCCGATGTGGTTGTCCATAGCGCGACCAAATATTTGAACGGGCATGGGGACGTTATCGCCGGATTTATTGTCGCGAACAAAGAGCAAATACAGTTCATGCGCAAAAACATCATGGGCGATCTGGGGCAAAACTTGAACGCATGGGACGCCTTCCTGATTTTGCGCGGATTGAAGACGTTGGGCCTGCGCGTCCGCCAACATTGTCAAAATGCGCAAGCTGTAGCGGAATACTTGGAAAAGCACCCGGCGATCGCGCACGTCTACTACCCTGGACTGGAATCCCATCCGCAGCATGAGCTGGCGAAGCGGCAAATGGCGGGGATGGGCGGAATTGTTTCCTTCGAGGTCAAGGGAGGGTATGACGCCGCCAAATCTTTCATTAACGCGCTGCGTCTCGCTATGATATCGTTTAGCTTAGGAGACCCGGAAACACTCGTGCAGCATCCCGCGTCGATGACTCATGCTTCCATTCCGGTGGAGGATCGTCTGAAGTTCAACATTACAGACGGTTTGATTCGCCTTTCAACCGGGCTGGAGGATGCGACGGACATCATTGCTGATCTGGAGCAGGCGCTACGCTGCGTCCCTGTGGCGGAGGCTGCTGCGAGAGGGTAAGGAACGTGACAGGCAGGAGGATCGACCATGACCGAATTTTCCCGGATAGAGAAATTCATTCAATCATACGCAGACAATATTTCCAAGGTGCTGGGGCTGGATGTCACCATTCTGGATGAACAAGGGATTCGGGTGAGCGGCACAGGCTACTATTCGGATTTGATCGGGCTGCCTGCGCCGGAAGGATCGTTTTTCCGGATGATTTTGCAGACTGGACAGCCAGGCATGATTTTTGACATGAAAAAGAACGACTCCCAGTGCATGAACTGCAAATTTTTGCAGCAATGCAGGGAGCTTGCAACAATCGGCTTCCCGGTACACAAGCGGGAAAAGACGGTCGGGGTCATCGGCATCATCGGCTTTTCGCCTGAGCAAAAGGAAAAGATGCTGCACCACTCGGAAAAGTGGATGCCGTTTTTGCAGCACACGAGTTCGCTGATCGAACACAAGCTGCTGGAACTGGATGCCGAACGGGAAAAAGGCTGCAACATCCAGGAGGAAATGCCGCAGGCAGTCGTCAAGCCTGTGTACTTCGCCCAACTGATCGGGGCAGATACAGGCTTGCGGGACGTGATCGCCAAGGCGAAGAAGGTGGCGGGCAGCATCTCTACTGTTTTGTTGCGCGGAGAGAGCGGTACGGGCAAAGAATTGCTGGCAAAAGCGATTCACAGCGAGGGGCCGCGCAGCAGACAGCCGTTCGTCGCAATCAATTGCGCGGCGATTCCCGAAACGCTGCTGGAGAGCGAGCTGTTCGGCTATGAGGGCGGAGCGTTTACAGGCTCTCGCCGCGAAGGAAAGCCGGGAAAATTCGAGCTGGCGCACAAAGGCACGATCTTCCTCGACGAGGTCGGGGATATCCCGCTGTCTTTGCAGCCCAAGCTTTTGCGTGTTCTCCAGGAAAAAACGGTAGAGCGGGTCGGAGGCGTGAAGACGCTGGAGATCGACGTCAGGGTCATCGCGGCGACTCACAAAGATTTGGAGAGCATGGTCAAGGAAGGGACGTTCCGCGAAGATTTATACTATCGGCTGAATGTCATCCCGCTTCGCCTGAAGCCGTTGCGCGAGCGCCGGGAAGATATCCCGCTGTACTTGCAGCATTTTTTGCATCGGTACGGGACACTTTTGCAAAAGGGCAGGCTGGAGCTTGACGCTTCGCTCGTTCACAGGCTTGCCGCATACGATTGGCCGGGAAACATCCGGCAATTGGAAAACGCCGTGGAATATATGGTCAACATGGCGGATGGATCGCTGATTGACCATGAGAGTTTGCCGGAATATTTGCTTGCGGAGGAAGAGCCGGGGCGAGCAGATGAGGCGGGGGCGGGGCTGGAACAGCTTTTGGCTGATTATGAGCGCTCTGTTCTGAAAAAATATTTGGCGAGCAGCGCGTACCGTCAAGACAAAGCGGCGATTGCCAGCGAGCTGCAAATCAGTCTTTCTACCTTGTACCGGAAGATGGAAAAGTACAACCTTGATATATAAAACAAGCCTCTGTTTCGAGATGTTTTCTGCGAAACGAGGCTTGTTTATGTCGGGCAGGCAGTTAGACTTGCTGCTGTTCCGGGTGTTTGATCGCTTTCAGTTCGTAATGGCCGCTCTTGGAGTTGATGATGAACTCGGGACGCTTTTGCTCGCGCGCTTTGCGGTGTCCTTCGAGATGCGGCTCGCTCAATTCCCACTGTTTCCAAGCTTCTTTCGACTCCCAGCGAATCATGACTACGACTTCTTCTTCGTCTTTGCGCGGCTTTTGCACGAAAATGCTCAAGTCCACAAAGCCCGGAGCTTTTTCTACCACGCCTGGTTCGCTGAAGCTTTTGACGATTTCATCGGAGAAGCCTTCCTGTACCACGTATGTTTTGATTTCGACCATCATGAGCCAAACACCCTTCCACTGATTGATTGCTGTCTTTACTCATCGTATGGAGAGTGATTTTCAAAGTCAATCGAAAGTTGTCCAGTTACTGGAAAGCAAAAAGACAGCGGCTCCCCTACAGGCCGCTGTCCTTCGTTGTTTATATAAAAGAATAAGTGCATGCTTACAGCAACGACTTCACTTCTCCGGTATTCGGGTTCACGACGAACCATCCGTACGTGCTGGTGTAGCTGTCTCCGGACTGGAAATTGTTTACTACAGTTTGGTACACTTGAATGACATAGTGCCCTTTTTCGTCATCGTGGTCATATTCGACTACGTGTGTAGGTGTAAGGCTGCCTGCATATTTCTTTTTGACCAGTTCAACCGCTTCCATTTTCGAGTACATTTTGGCAACTGGCAGTTTACCGATAAAAATCGATTTCGTTTTGGCATCGTAAATGACTGGCTTGTTCAAGTTTTCTGCCACGAAACGAATCGGTACGTACACAGAGTTTTTGTACATGATACCTTGGACGTCGCTGCTCGGAGACTTTGGCACGCCTTCGAAGTAGTAAGTAAAAGGCGTATTTGTGCCTTCAGCCACATCCGGATAAGCTGGAGCCGCGATTGCGATTCCGGAAAAGAGTGCCGAGCCGACGATAATTCCCCCAAAAAATGATTTCAAGTCCCATTTCATGTCGAAAAACCTCTCCCTTTGTCTAAATCTTCCCAGAAAACATTATGTCAAAGATCATGGGAGAAAAGCTATCAAACGAGGGTAATAGGAAACATAGACTACGAATGGGAGAAAAGGTAGGACTAGCCGCGCCTGGTCCCAGACGGACAAACAGGTTGAAACGATGATTCAGTGAAAGGTCACTTTGTGGTAAGGTAATAGAAAGATTAGCGGATAAGGTGAGGAAAATGGCTATTTTGCAAAATGACTGGGCTCCCGTATTGGCTGGGGAGTTCGAGAAACCGTATTACTTGAAGCTCCGTCAGACTTTGAAGGAAGAATATCAGACACAGACCATTTACCCGGATATGTATCACATTTTTACAGCGCTTCATCTGACCAGCTACGAACAGGCAAAAGTAGTAATTTTGGGACAAGACCCTTATCACGGGCCGGGACAAGCCCATGGCTTGAGCTTCTCGGTCAAGCCGGGAATCAAACCGCCGCCATCTCTCGTGAATATTTACAAAGAGTTGCAAAGCGATTTGAATTGCGCCATTCCTGAGCATGGCTACTTGAGCCATTGGGCCAAGCAGGGAGTCATGATGTTGAACACGGTGCTGACGGTGCGGGCGAGCAATCCAAATTCGCACAAAGGCATCGGCTGGGAGACGTTTACCGACCAAATCATTCATTTGCTGAATGAGCGCGAAAAGCCGCTTGTGTTCATCCTGTGGGGAAAACACGCGCAAGAGAAGGCTGCCTTCATCGACAAAAAGAAACATTGCATCATCGCTTCGCCGCATCCAAGTCCGTTTTCGGCCAATCGCGGATTTTTCGGAAGCCGACCGTTTTCCCGAGCCAATGCGTTTCTGCGTTCGCAGGGAATGGAAGAGATCGATTGGCAATTGCCGATGCATGTAGAGGAAGAAGAATAAATGGAAAAAAGGATCTGTGCCGCTTGCTTGCAACGAACGGCGCAGATCCTTTTTGCTATGGCTCAGTCTTTGCTTTTGATCACGAGCAGTTGGCCTGTGCGTACATCAATCGTCCCAGTTTGTTCTACCAGTATGTTGCTGATGCCCAGCGTGTCGCCGATTCGCAGCGTGGCGTCTTCCAGCGGGTACATGAATCCGCGCAGCGTAATTCCGCTGACTTCCATCGTCAAAGGCAGCAGGGAAACGTGGGTAAATTGGTCCTGCGAAAGCTGGCAGTGGCTGTTGATCAGGCGGATTTCATTGCGTTCATCGACAATGCGGCAGGAAACTCCTGTCTGTAAGCTTTTGCCAAGCAGATGGACATTGGCGAGAGTGTGGTCGAAGCGGGAGCCGAGCACTCCGAGCAAGACAATTTCCCGGGGCTTTTGCCCGATGGCCCAGGTCAGCGCCATTTCGGTGTCCGTCAAATCTTTCATGACGGGATCGCAAGCGGAGACATCCAGACTGTGGCGTTCGATTTCCGCCATCTCTTCTGCGGTGACCGAATCGAAGTCGCCGATTGACAAGCGTGGCGACAGGCCGTTGCGAACGAGAAACAGCGCGCCGCGATCCACGCCTACGAGCCAGTCGCCTTCGCGTATGTAACGGATGGCCCAGTCACCCAGATTTCCGCCTGCGAAAAGTAGGATGCGTGTAGTGTTCATGCAGTCAGTGGCCACCTTTTACTCTGAAATAGGAGAGCGAAATGCACTTTGACAAGCGAGCCGATAGCCTGCCGCGAGCTTTTTGTCCAGCTTCTCGTGTTCCTGCCGGGTCGGAGCGGTGAGCAAGTCGTTGCCTGATACGACCAGGACGCTGCATTTTCCGCAATACCCTTGCTGGCATTTGTAAGAGAGCGATTGTCCCTGCGTCTGTGCGGCTTGCAGCAGCGTCTGACAGGGAGCTTGCCCGATTGTGAATGTTCGAGAGTTTTGCTTGATCTGCACCTGCTTGTGTCGTGCTTTTGCCGTCGGGATTGGTCTGTTTTGCTTGTTTGGCTTGGCAAAAACCCGGCTGTCTGCTTGTTTGCCCAACTCAGGCAAGTTGGTGTGAACAGGAGTGTAGACAGGTTGCTGTACGGGAGAGCGTCCGGCGATCAAAGAACCGACAGTAAGCTGTTTGCGCATAGGAACCTCCCCGGTAAGTGATTTTTTCCATCTTACCATGTGCGAAGCGGGAGTGACAAAAAGAGATGTTGTGTCGCGTGTAAAAGATTGAATTTTTAGGCATTTTCGATTAAAATAATTTTATCGAAAAAATCATGGAAGGTGATGGCATGATTACCATCAAGCGAATGAGCGACTGTACGTTTGCCGAGGTGACAAAAGCTTGGAACAGAGGTTTTGAAGGTTATTTCGTTTCGATTGTGATGACGGAAGAGATGCTGGTGCAGCGTTTGGGGAACGAAGGGTATGTCATGGGCTTGTCTGTCGTCGCGTTTGATGGAGAAGAGCCGATTGGCCTGGTGGCAAGCGGACTGAGAACGATCGGCGGGAAAAAAGTCGCCTGGAACGGCGGGACAGGCGTCGCTACCGAATATCGCCGTCAAGGAGTGGGGCGGCAGTTGATTGATGCGACGCTTGAGCTGTACAAGGAAGCTGGCGTGCAGGTGGCTACCTTGGAGGCGATGAGCCAAAACAGCAAGGCGATAGCCCTGTATGAGCAAAAAGGGTACGAGGTGGTTGACCGCCTCTTGTTCTGGCAACGAATCGGCCCGCTGCCTGAGCATGCATTCGGTGGGGCGACCAAGCCAGAGTATCGGATCAGGCCGATTGTCACTCAGGAAGTGACTGCGCTGCCGTTCTACGACGGAGATGTCGCCTGGCAAAATCAATGGCAAAGCTTGCGGGACGCACAGGCAGTAATGGTCGAAGACGGAGCGGGGCAGGCGGTCGGGTACGCCTTGTACAAAAGCATGGTAAATGAAGCGGGACAAGTGAGCAACGTCGTTTTGCGCCAATGTGTGGCTCAGCCGGGCCACAGCGATGCCCGCAACATTTTGAGCGCCGCTCTCGCCCACGTGTACGCGCCATACGCATCGGACTGCAAGTGGTCGACCTTCAACTTGCGCGCCTCTGAAGGCTTGCTGCTGGAAATTTTGGAGTCAGCAGGCTTCGGGCCATCGGAAACCGAGCAGGTGTACATGGTCAAGCAGATGGAGACGGCGCAAGAATAACAGCTTGATCGGATTCCGCAATCGCTGATTGGCTTATTGCTGGCAATGAGTGCAGAAAAAAACTTTTCGCGAGGATAGCTCGTCTTTTACGATAGGCTGTCCGCAACGCAGGCATGGCTCTCCGCCGCGATCGTACACTTGGCAACGCTCGTCGAACCCGCCTGTCAACTCGTCGGTGCGATACAACGGCTGTTTCATGTAACCGCCAAAACGAATCGCTTCTGCAAGCACTTCCTGCATGGAATGATAGAGAGTGGCTCGCTCTGGCGCAGTCAGTTCGGGGATGCGGCGCGTAGGCAGTATGCGCGCGTGAAAGCAAATTTCGTCGGAATAGCAGTTACCGATGCCTGCGATCCAGTGTTGGTCGACCATGGCTGTTTTTAAAACTCCGCGCTTTTCTTCCAGCAGCTTTTCAAAGTGGGTCAGCGTGAACTCCGGGTTGAGCGGTTCTGGGCCGAGCGGGGCCAGCTTTTCGTCGATCTGATCGGGAGTGAGCAGGTGCAAGTAACCGAGCCGCAATCCGTGAAAATACAGCACTCGTTCTCCCAAAAAGACAGTTACCTGGGCAGTCCGAGCGAGCTTGTCCTCGGCTGTACCCAAGTAGAGAAAACCGCCCAGCATCAGGTGAAGCAGCAGGACGTGGCCGCTTTGCAAGTGAAACAAGAGGTGCTTGCCGCGCCGCTCGATAAGCGTCAGGCGATTGTTTTGCAAAAGCTGTCCGAACTGTGCCGGGGGCAGATTGATGGTTTTTTCCCGCTGGACGGCTGTTGAGGTGATGACCGCACCGCAGATTTGCTCATGGAGCAGCCTGCGGTACGTTTCCATTTCAGGCAATTCCGGCATGACGATTTCTCCTTTCTCTATAAAGCTGCATTCTATTATGATTTCCAGATCGGATAGCTGGCATGCCCAGCCCGTTGTTTTTATGGCGACGGGTCTTTTCGTATTGTTTTTGCACAAGATTACCAACGATATTGCCAAATCGGGTAATATAGTATAAGGGTAAGCCCCAAAGCAATATGGACGGACAGGAGATTACATATGCAAAAAGTAGAATTGATCGCTACGGCGACTTTTGGATTGGAATCGGTAGTAGCAGAGGAAGTAAAAGCGCTCGGCTATGGCCCGGTTCAGGTAGAAAACGGGAAGGTGACGTTTTCCGCAGACATTTCTGCGATTCCCCGCACAAATTTGTGGTTACGAACTGCCGACCGGGTGCGTCTAAAAATCGGGGAGTTCAAGGCGACTACATTTGACGAGCTGTTTGAACAAACAAAAGCTTTGCCATGGGCGGATTGGATCACGGAGGATGCAACGTTTCCCGTAGAAGGAAAGTCAGTCAAATCGACTTTGTTCAGTGTTCCCGACTGCCAGGCTATCGTGAAAAAAGCGGTCGTGGAAAGTCTGAAAAAGACGTACAAGTGCGAGTGGTTTGAGGAAAAAGGGCCGCTGTACAAAATCGAAGTGGCTCTGCTCAAAGACGTGGCGACGCTGACTATCGACACATCAGGCCCGGGTTTGCACAAGCGTGGCTATCGCGAATTGATCGGTACAGCCCCGTTGAAGGAAACGATGGCGGCGGCGATGATCATGCTGTCTCGCTGGAAGCCGGATCGCGTCTTCATGGACCCGTTTTGCGGCTCAGGGACGATTCCGATCGAAGCAGCGCTCATCGGACAAAACATCGCGCCGGGAATGAACCGGGAATTTGTCTCGGAAGCGTGGCCGATCATTCCGAAAACAGCCTGGAGAGAGGCGCGCGCTGAGACGCATGATTTGGCCAGATACGATCAGAAGCTGGAGATTATCGGCACCGACATGGACGATGAGATCTTGAAGGTGGCACGCCGCAATGCAGCAGAGGCGGGCGTGGATGAATCGATCCATTTTCAGCGCATGGATGTTCGCGATGTACGGACGAAGCGGAAATACGGCTATCTGATTTGCAATCCGCCGTACGGGGAGCGCTTGGGAGAGTGGAAACAGGTCAGCAAGATGTACGGGGAAATGGGGAAAACTTTTGCCGCCATGGATACATGGTCTTTTTACGTCATCACTTCCGATGAGCTGTTTGAGGAGCACTTCGGGCGCAAGGCGAGCAAAAAACGCAAACTCTACAACGGAAACATCAAGGTGGACTACTATCAGTTCTTTGGCCCCAAGCCGCCGCGCCAGCCGATGATTTCCCCGACAGAGTAGACAGAGCAAGCCGTGTAAAAGGGGCATATTGGAGGAGAACGTTGTAATGAGAAAGAGAAAATTCGGGAGCAAAGTGCTCTCCGCCTGTTTGTTGCTGTCGACCTTGCTCGTGCAGGCTGTTCCGCCGCTGTATGCGAAAAGCGAGCCGGAGCAGGCGGCACAGCCTGGGAAAACAGCGCAAGAAACTGTGGAATTTACCGATTTGGGCAACAGCTATGCGAAAAAAGCCGTCACGCGACTGGCAGGGCTGCAGCTGATCAACGGGCAGGGAGACGGGCGCTTTTATCCGCAAAATACGATGTCGCGCCAAGATATCGCCGTATTGCTGACAAAAGTGGTGGGCCTTCAGCCAGCGGAGATGGAGCAGGCTGTTTTTGCCGACGTGCCAAAAGAAAGTCCGTATGCCTCATTTGTTTACGGACTCGCTGACCTCGGCGTGATCAACGGCAGAAGCGATCAGACGCTTGGCGGAGCTGACCCGTTGACCCGGCAAGACCTGGCCGTAATTTTGGCGAGACTGATGAAGGTCAGCGGCCTCCCCAAAGCCGCGTCGCAAAATATCGTGTACAGCGACGCCGCCCAGATCGCCGACTACGCCAAGGCGGCAGTCGAGGAAGTAAGCAATCAACGCTGGATGCAAGGGGCACAAGGCAAGTTCAATCCTGCTGGCACTGTTACGCGTGCGGAGGCGGCAGTCATTGCGGAGCGCGTGCTCGATGCGCGCTATCAGCAGGCTGAGCAGGTTGATTTCACGCTGGGCAAGAGCCAACTGAGCTTGCTGGCGGGGACGAGCGAGCAGTTGGAGGTCAAGCAGGCAAAAGGAGACAAGCTGCCCTTTACTCCGATCTTTGCTTTTGACCGCCCTGAGCTGGGCACGGTACTGGCAGATGGAACATTCGTTGCCGGGCCGACTCCCGGAAAAGGGAATCTGACGGTAACAGTCGGCTATAAGACCGTAACCGTTCCGATAGAGATCAAGGACGCAGGCAAGCCGCCTGTCACAACAGAAGAGCAGCCAAAAGGAACGGAGCCTGCGACTTCTGTGGCAGACAGCAACAGCGCGAAAACAGAAGAGGGCAAGGATGCAACAACCGATCCGAAAACATCTGCATCTACAGAGACGACTTCGCCAGCGACTGGTGCCGATGCAGCACAGTCAACGGGAGAAGAGGAGGCAGCCGACAAGCCGGCTGAGCAGGACGACCTCGTCAATGTCGCTCCGGGCAGCTTCACATCTGTAGCTACTTTCGGAACGCCAGACTCGTATTTTCAGCAGGTGGAAAAGCAATATCCGGGGCCTGTAGGCGGATTGGTCGCCCCTTCCGAAGAGTGGACAGGGTACAATCGCCAGTTCGGCCGCAAGGTGACGGTCGCGCTTCAGGAAGCAAAGCCGTTGGAACGCGTATCTTTGACATTCAAACAGCAAAAAACATCTGGCATCTTGATGCCGGAATACATGGAAGTAGAAGTATCCCGTGACGGCAAAGCGTGGTCGTACGCCGGAAGGGCTGTCCACGACGTGCCTGCTGCGGAAACTCAGCTTGTCTTGCGCACGCTGTCCGTGAGCTTGCCTGATGTGAACGCGCGTTATGTCCGGGTATCGTTCCCGGTATCCGTGTTCGTTTTTGCCCGCCAACTGGAAGTATGGGCGAGTGGCGCAAGCGATTGGCAAGGGGGAGCGGTCCTGTTGCCACCGCCAAGCCCGGCAAAAGGAACAGGCGAACAAAACACAAGACGCCGTGTAGAAAACATGCTGCTCGCTTATTCCGGGGGATACGGAGAGCTTGGAACGTGGACGAAGGAAGATTTTCTGCCAATGGTAGGTTATCGTACGGCTGACGGCTACATGCGTGACCAGATGTTCGACACGATCCTTTTCCTGCCGTATCAGGACATGCCTGTCACGAAAGACGGATGGCGCGGCTATATGAACGACCTGTTCGGCACAGGCAAGCAGCTCGACGCACTGAACCAGGCGATGCGGGAGTACAATCGCCTGCGCGGCACGCTGTACACGACGCCGACCCAGGAAAACGTCGTGCTCGCCCTGCCGTATCCGAACGCGAATCAAAAGGACTTTGGCAAAATCGCCGACAACAAGCCGTCGCTTTCGTTCAATCCTGTGGGCATCGGGGAAGAACAGGCGTATTTGAACCGCAAAGCGGCGTTGGAATGGTACTTCCAGGAGCTGCAAAAGCGCTGGAATAAGGAAGGCTACGCTTACTTGAAGCTGGAGGGCATCTACTGGTTCCACGAGTTGATCGAGGATAGTGCTCCAAAAGAGCGCGCGCTTATTCGCGACATGGCGAGCATGGTTCACAACGAAGCTCTGCGCTTCTACTGGATTCCTTACTTCGGGGCGCCAGGCGTGGCAGAGTGGAAGTCGCTGGCTTTCGACTACGCATTTTTGCAGCCGAATTTCTACAGTGACAAACCAGTGCCGCTCGACCGGATCGAAAGCGTGCTGGATGTGGTCAACAAGTATGGCATGGGCGTAGAGATCGAAGGGGATCGGAAAATGTACAACGATCCGAAATTTTATCAGACCTACTACAACCAGCTCGTCGCTGCCCACAAGCTGGGGATGGACAAAAACAACATCCACGCCTATTACTACGGCTCCAAAACATTGCTTGATTCCGTAAAAAGCACAGACCCAGTCAAGCGCGCCATCTATGATGACACGTACAAGTGGATGCGCGGACGTTTTGACCGGGAAGAGTATTTTGAAGCCAACGAGTTGCCATAGCCGTCCAGAAAAAAAGAGTCTGTTTCCCTGTGAGAACGGGAGACAGACTCTTTTTCCATAAGGCAAAGCTTGCTACACGAAAGAGGAAGGCAAAGTATGTACATTTTGCTGGTAGAGCGCAACCAGGTCGCGCAATAGCGGCTCTTTCATGGCATGCAGCCTCGGACACGGATGATAGTAGTCCTGGCCGTTGGAACAGCGTTTCCCAAAAGCAGGCACGCTGGCCGAGGCGATTTGCTTTTGCCACATGGCTTTTAGTGCGGAAAAATGAGGCCGCGATTTTCTTTGCAAGCAACCCCATCCGAGCATGATCCACGGCTGCTTTCGCAGTTCTTCTCTGGAAGCGAGCTGTGCTTCCAGTGTAGTTTCGCCATTCTCCACGAGCTGCTCGAAGCAGGCGATAGCGTCAGAAGCGGACGGGTTTTGCAAGGAAAACAAGTTGAATATATAAAATCTCCCTTCCAGCGGGCGGTTCTGGTAAATCGCTTCCGTAAAGCGAACCAACTGCTGCATGGTCGGGTCGAGAGTGACCTGGCCCATGATGCTTCGGCCAGCGGCGGGCCTTGCCTGGAAAAGAGCCGCCGACCCCGGATTGAGCAACAGAGCACTGCCCAGCGAGCGGGTGACGGAGGCGGGCCCCCATTGAATATAAGTCGAAGTGCGGTAGTTTCGGCCGCGCTCTTCCCGGAAAGTGGCGAATGCCTTAGGCTTAGGCTGATTCATGCTTGCTCCCTCCTCGCAAAGCGTTTCTACTAATCACTATATGCGAGAGAGGGGCTTCTATTACGGCTAGTTCGTCTCTTTGGACGGGATCATGCGGAACAGGACGACGTACAAGTAGGCACTGACCAACGTAAACGCTAAAATCACGCTGAACACGCTGAGTGGCGAGAGCCATTGTGACAGTCCGATTGTAATCGGGGCAATAAAGCGCCCGATCGAAAATTGGAGCGAAGAAGCGCCCATGTACTGTCCGCGCGCGTCCTCCGGCGAATATTTGCTGATGAAGCTTTGTGCCACCGGGGTGCGGATCAGCTCTCCCAAGGTGAGCACGCCCATACAGACGAACAAGAGCCAGATGTTTGTTGTAAACGCCATGAAAAACATGCCGAAGCCGTACAGGATCGAGGAGACAACGAGACTGTTGCGGTCGCTCCAGTGTGCGAACCAGCGTGTGACTGGCAGTGTGAACAGGACGACGAGCAGACCGTTTAACCCCATCAGCCAGCCAAAAGCGCTCGTGCCGCCGACAGTCAGCTTCCAGTCTTTCCAGGCAAACAGCGTTTGGTCAAAGACGTGTTCTTTGATGTACAGCGCCATGTACATGTCGAGCTGCATAAAGGAGATGGCGACCAAAATCCCGGCACCGATGTACAGGGCAAAGACTTTATCCCGGAAAATGACCGCGTAGCTTTTGAATTGCTGGGCCAGCGAGAAGCGTTCCTTGGCTTTTTCCTGGCGAATGTGATCAGGCAGCGTCTCTTTGATCAGGAAAAAGATCGCGAGCCCGAACAGCAGCTCGATGACCGTACAGGCGAGCAGCAGCTCATGACGGTAATGCACGAAAAAGAAGGAGCCGAGGACAGGGCCGGCTACTACCCCGATGTTCATGGCTGTGTAAAAGGTGGCGAAGACAATTCGCCTGTTTTCTTCTGTCGTCAGGTCGGCAACCATGGCAGAGCTGGCGGGCCAGTAAAGCGCGCCTGCAATCCCGATGCCGATAAAAGCGATGTAGTCCACCCAAGGCGAAGGCGAGAAGGCAAACAGGGCAAACATCGACGTCGAGGCAAAGATGGAGAGCAGCATGGTAAATCGCCGCCCGACGCGGTCAGCCAAATAGCCGCCGAACAGATTGGACAGCATCCCGAGCAGCGGGGGCACCATCAACAGCAGCCCGGCTACGTCTTTGCCGAATGTGTCACTGAAGTACAAAGCCATAAACGGAAAGTACATCCAGAAAAAAGTATGAGTGATCAGTTCGCCAAACAGGCGGACTTTCAAGTTCAAATCCCACGCACGCCATTGCATGACACAAATTCCTCCATTCATTGTTCCGTTCAAATTGCAGGCAGGTGCCGTGACCGCGCTTTTTTTCCGAAAAAGAAAAGCGGCTGCTCTTTTTGGCTAAACCTCCCGATGCACGGCTTTTTCACGACTTGGCACACACGTACGAACAGCGAGGGATAGGATGTTTTCCACAACAAAAAGCGCAAACGGAGCCAGAGCCAGTGCTCTTTTCCGCTTGCGCTTGATCGAACGATACAGGGTGGTAGGTAAGCCGAAAAACCGGGGAACCAAATAGGCTTTGCACCTGTAAAGAAGGGTACAAAAAACCAAAGGCTCGCACCATATATCGGCACCCGCCAATCTGATCGGGAAAAAGACGGAAGCGGTTCAGGCATCCTGCAGTTTCTAACGATAGGTAGGGTCGGTAAGAGGCAGCGGCCTCTTATCAAAAGGCCCCACCTAAGCGAGAAAAACTACATAAGACACCATGAACTCAACTCCCGTCTTTCAAAATATTTGAACAGGTAAACTCTTGTTGACTAGGATACTCTACGAAAATGATTTTAGGCAAGAGAAATTTTCGCTTTTTTTGGAATTGTACCAAACGGGTCGTTTTTTGACCCGCTTGAGCTGTTCCGATGATATGATAAGCACGAAGCTGAAAACGAAGTCGGCGCGTAATTGAAAAAGTTTCGCCCATTCAGTAAAATATTTTTTATAGGAATCGCGATAAGGGGGAGATTGCATGTTGGATACTCGAATTGTCAAGCTGGCGGAGAACTTGCTCAGCCATTCCGTGCGATTGGAGGAGAAGGAGACGCTGTTGATTGAAGTGCGCGGCGAGGGGCACGCTTTGGCCAAAGAACTGGTCAAGCAAGCGTACGCCAAGGGAGCCTATCCGTTTGTCCGGGTATTGGACCCGCAAATCCAGCGCGAGCTGATGATGGGAGCAAGTGCGGACCGTGCCGCTCATTTGGCAAAATGGGAAGAGCCGATGTTCAAAGATCTCGATACGTACATCGTGATCAATGGCCCGTCCAATGACAGCGAAATGGCAGATGTTCCGGTTGAGCGCCGCCGTGCCCACCAAAGCGTCATGCAAGAGTTGAACGATTACCTCGTAACGAACGTTCGCTGGACGCTGCTCAACTACCCGACGACAGCGATGGCCCAAAGCGCCAATATGTCGACGGAAGCTTTCGAGGATTTTTATTTCGATGTGTGCTCCCTTGACTATAAAAAGATGCACGAAGCGTTTCTCCCACTGAAGGAATTGATGGATCGCACGGACAAGGTACGCCTGGTCGGACCGGGAACGGACTTGCGCTTCTCCATCAAGGATATCCCGAACGTCATTTGCTCCGGACTGCGCAACATCCCGGACGGTGAAATCTTCACGGCGCCTGTGCGCGATTCTGTAAACGGCAAAATCACATTCAACACTGCCACAAGCTATATGGGCACGAAGTTTGAAAATGTGAGCCTGACATTCGAGAACGGGAAAATCGTCGAGGCGATCTCCAACAACACGGAGAAGCTCAACCAAATTTTTGACACCGATGAAGGCGCGCGGTATATCGGCGAGTTCGCGATCGGGGTGCATCCGTACATTTTGAATCCGATGAACGACATTTTGTTCGACGAGAAGATTGCGGGCAGCTTCCACTTCACGCCTGGCCGTGCCTACGAAAATGCGGATAACGGCAACCGCAGCCAAATTCACTGGGATATGGTGAACATCCAGCGTCCTGAGTACGGCGGCGGCGAAATCTGGTTTGACGACGTTCTGATCCGCAAAGACGGCCTGTTTGTCCTGCCAGAGCTGCAAGGGCTCAACCCGGAAAATTTGAAAGGCTAACAGCGAGCGGGAAAACCATCGTGCAATCGCATGGTGGTTTTTTTATGCGCGGATTTGGAGTCGCCGTCAGCAGGGAGGAGGGGAATGGGGCGCGGCGGGCGTCCTTTTGTTACAATAGGAAAAAAAGCATGGAACAGAGGGATTAGCCGTGAGTCGCAAAGACTGGATGGAATACATCGTCAAAGAAGAAGACAGCGGAATGAACGTCGAACAAATAGTCCGGCAAAAACTGAGCGTATCGGGACGAATGATGCAACGGCTGACGAGAAGCAAGGGGATTTTGCTCAACCGTAAACAGCCCTTTTTGCAGCGTCAGGTGAAGGTCGGGGATGTGGTCGCTGTTCGCGTAGTCGATCGGCAGGAGCAGGCAGAGCGGTCCTCGCAGCTTTCTGCACCGCCGTTGCCACCTGCCAGCCACGTAGTTCCGGTCGAAATTTTGTATGAAGACGATCATTTGTTGATTGCCAACAAACCCGCGGGTTTGCTGGTGCACCCAACCAAGCCGGAGCATACCGAAACATTGTTGCATTCGCTGGTTGAGCGGTTTGCGAAAAACGGGGAGAGTGCGAGCATTCATCCGGTGCACCGTTTGGATAAAGACACATCTGGAGCGATTCTGGTGGCAAAAAGCAGCTACGGTCACCAGCTGGCTGATCGGGTGCTGCGCGAAGGGGGCTTGCAGCGCGAATACTTGGCGGTGGTTAGCGGGCAACTGCCGCAGAAAACTGGGACGATTGACGCGCCCATTGGCCGCGATCCGCGCCACCCGAGCAAACGGCGCGTGACGAATGACGGAGACCATGCGGTTACCCATTACGAAGTCAAGCAGGCGTCTGAGGGGATGACGCTTGTCCGGGTCTGGCTGGAGACAGGGCGAACGCATCAGATCCGGGTTCATTTTGCCCACCTCGGTCACCCGCTGGCAGGCGACACGATGTACGGCGGAGCGAGAGGACTGTTGCGAAGACAGGCTCTGCACGCGGCAAGCCTGCGCTTTTTCCATCCCTTGCTCGAAAAAGAGCTGGTTGTGGAAGCGCCAGTGCCCGCAGATATGAAGCGACTGATTCAGGCGGAATTTGTCTAGCGAGCTGCTGTATCTCCTGGCAGTTGTCGATGGCATTCAAACGGCAAAGCGCAAAAGCAAGTTGGAACATGGGTGAAAACGAAGCTGGCAGGACTCGCCCTGCCGGTTTTTTTGTCGTACAGAAGAATAGGCAGTTGAATAACGTAACAGTGTTATGTTACATTGATTTTGGAGGTGCTTCACATGGACCCTAATCTCATCTCGAAAAAGGAGCTGCTGGAGCTGACAGGAATATCGTACGGGCAACTGTACCGCTGGAAACGGAAAAACCTGATTCCAGAGGACTGGTTCATCCGGCGCGCCACTTTTACGGGGCAGGAAACTTTTTTCCCGCGTGAGCAGATCATGTCCAGGATCGCCAAAATCGTTCACATGAAAGACGATCTGTCTTTGGATGAGCTGGCAGACATGTTCTCCCCTCATTTGGCGGGGACGAAGCTCAGTTATGACGAGCTAGTGGAGCGAAACATTGTTTCTGCTAACACATTGGAGTTGTATACGAAGTATCAGGGCAAGCCGGAAGTGTTCTCTTTTGAACAAGTGTTATACGTCTACGTGCTGAATCGGCTGCTGATTACAGGCGAAATGAGTCTGGATGAGAGCGGCGGGCTTTTGCAAGTGCTGTGCGATCACTATCCGAGCTTTGAGGGCAAGCCTTGCGAATTGATTTTTGTGCGAAAAATGGGGATTTCGACGTTTGTGCTGGTGCCTGGTGCTACAGAGGTACACTTTGACAGCGGCGTGAAAATCGTGTCCCGACTGAATTTGGCTGCATGTATCGAAGAGTTGAAAGCAAAAATGTAGCAGAATAGGGGATGAAGACGATGAACGAAAACAAACCGGATCTCGTCATTCACGGTTCCGTGAATGCATCGGGTGGCGTATATAACAAAGTGGATGTCCAAGGCTTTGGCAAAATCAAAGGGGATGTGGAGTGCGAGACACTGCATTGTGCAGGGCATCTCAGCATTACAGGGAATGTCCGGGGAGCTTCGGCAAAGGTGGAGGGAAACGCGTCGATCAGCGGCAAGGCTGAGCTGGACACGATCGAAGTATACGGTCAGCTCGACGTGAATGGAGACTTGGCTTTTACCAGGCTCAAGGTCGATGGAAACACGAAAATCCACGGCAGCATGACGGGAGAAGAAGTGAAAGTGCGCGGGATGCTGAAGACGACAGGTGACTGCGAAGCGGAGGTATTTTCCGCAAAAGGCGCTTTTACAGTCGGAGGCTTGCTGAATGCCGGACGAATTGAAGTTCACTTGCACGGCGGCTGTGAGGCCAAAGAAATGGGCGGGGAGTACATCGAGGTTCGCAAGGCAGGGAGCAGTACGCTCAACAAGCTGTTGAAACACATTTTTAACAGTGCGCTCGCCTTGTCTGTAGATAGTGTGGAAGGCGACGAGATTTATTTGGAGTACACGCGTGCCAAGGTCGTTCGCGGAAAAAATGTGGAGATCGGGCCGGGCTGCGAAATCGATCTGGTCGAGAGCTCCGAAGACTTTCGTCTCGATCCAGGCTCTCTGGTGAAACAGCATGTAAAACGGTAATGCCGGAAGCGGCCACCCCCACTTTCCCGGAATGCGTCGGGACGTTTTTCCCCCAAAAAAACAAGCTTGCGGAGAGCTTGTTTTTTGTTTGGATGATGCGGCAGCAAATTGTTTTTCAAACAGCGCATGCAAGTATTTACATGCATGCATGATCGGGATATAATGTGCGTGGAAAAATAGGAAAATGAAAGCAATTGCTTGCATGGCTTTGGAGGTGCGTTATGGATCAGCCCCATATCGAATACGTTTCTGGAGGGAGGGGTGAAGAGCAAGAGACACGAGAACGGATTTTGTCTGCCGCCCGCCAGTTAATGGCGCAAAAAGGTTATAAAGGAGCAACGACCCGCAAAATTTCTGAGTTGGCCGGAGTCAACGAAGTGACGATTTTTCGCCATTTCAAAACAAAGGTGGCGATACTGGAGGAGCTTCTTAAAGACATTCTCGAAGTGCGGGAGCAACTGGAGCAAGGCTTGCAGGGCGAGTTTGCCAACGTCAAGGAGATGCTCATTACTTATGCCAGGACGTACTATCATTTGCTGGTGGAGCGAAAAGAAATATTGATGATTTGCATCGTCGAAGCGGATAATCACCCGGAGGTCGTCAAGCTGTTCAGCAGCCTGCCGATGACGGCTGTGGAAGTGCTTGGCAACAAGCTCACCGAGTTTCAGGAGCAGGGACATTTGCCCAAGTCTGATCCGTGCACGGCAGCCTTGATGTTCATCTCGACGTTCTTTTATGCGTTCATGGCTAAATATCGGGTCGGTCTCGATGTGCCCATCATCGACGACGAAGAGCAATTGTATGAACATGCGTCAGAAATTTTGCTGCAAGGAATCAGAAGGGTCTAAACATACAAAATCGTGTGATGGTACATAGGAGCGGGGGAAGTCATGATGAGAAAATGGCTTGTATCTGTAATGATGATTGGATTGCTCGCAACGACGGCATGCAGTGAGCAGCAGCCTGCGGCAGCACCGGAAAAGGAAGTCAAACAAGTCGTAGTGGCGGCTGTCAAAAAGGAGCAAGCAGTAACCGTGACCGAGCTGTCCGGAACATTGGAGCCTTTGGAAGAAGCGGTCGTTTCTTTTGAGGTAGGCGGGCGGCTTGTCGAGATGGCCAGAAACGAAGGCGACAAGGTCAAGGCCGGAGAGGTGTTGGCCCGCGTAAATGCCCAGGATTATTCGCTCCAGGTAGCTTCCTCCAACGCAGCGGTACAACAGAGCGCGGCCACTTTGAGCAAAGTGAACAACGGAGCCAGAGAGCAGGAAGTGACTCAGGCGCGCTTGCTGGTGGAAAAAGCAACGGTCGCCTTGCAAAAAATGCAGGATGATTTCAAGCGGATTGAACAGCTCTATCAGCAAAAAGCAATCTCGCAAAGCGAGTTTGAGACGGCTCAAAACGGACTGACGATCGCGCAAAAAGATTTGCAAAATGCCCAGCAGGCGTACTCGCTGGTCACACAGGGCGCTCGTTCGGAAGACAAGGAACTGAGCCGCGCTACATACAACCAGGCTGTGATTGCCAAGGAAGCAGCCGCCAGCACACTGGCCAAAACACAGCTTCGTTCCCCGATCAATGGAACGATCATCGCCAAGTTCACTTCCGCCGGAAACCTGGTCGGCTCCGGCACCCCGGTTTATAAAGTGGGCAATATCGATACGTTAAAAGTCGTGCTGCCCGTACCAGACCGCGAGATAGCTACCTGGAAGGAAGGCGAGGTCGTTTCGCTGGACTTGTACGACCAGAAACGGGATGGCAAAGTCACGAAAATTTTCCCCGCTACGAATCAGAGCACGGGAACAATCGGTGTAGAAGTGCAAATTGCCAACCCTGCGCATGACTGGTTTGCCGGGCAAGTGGTGAAGGCGACCAAGACGATCAAAGGACAGGTCGGCATCTATGTTCCGGTAGAGTCAGTCATCAGCAGAGGAAAAGACGACGCCCATGTGTTTGTCGATGCTGCTGGGAAGGCACTGAAAACAAAAGTGGAAATCGGACAGATTGCAAGCGACAAACTGGAAATCAAGAGCGGGCTGAAAGAGGGGGACCAACTGATCGTCAAAGGTGTCGACCGTTTGTTTGATGGAGACCCGATTGAGGCGACAGGAGGGAAGCAGCCGTGATCAAGTACATCGTTGCGAAGCGCAAGATCACCCTGCTGTTTTTCATTATGGTGGTGCTGGTTGGCTTCCTCAGCTTTTTCCAGCTTCCCAAGCAAGAGTCACCTGATATTATCGTCAATCTTGCTACAGTGACGACGATTTACCCGGGAGCTTCGCCGGAAAAGGTGGAGCAGACCGTCACCAAAAAGCTGGAAGAAAAAATCAACGAGCTTCAAGGCTTGAACTACGTATCCTCGACTTCTTCGCTTGGCGTTTCTTTTATCATCGTGGAAGCGAAAAGCGACGTTGACCCGAAGCAAAAATGGGATGAGCTGCGCAAAAAGGTAAAGGACGCTGAGGCGGATCTTCCGGCGGACGCCAAACAGCCGATCATCAACGACGACTTGAATCGCACATTTGTCCAGACGTTTGCCGTTACAGCGGATACGCAGGAGCAGCTGTACAGCATGCGTGACATGTTCAAATCGTGGAAAGAACAACTGCGGACCATTCCGAACGTGGCAGATGTCCAGGTGGAAGGCTTGCCGAAGCAAGAGGTTCGCATCGAGGTCGATACGCAAAAGCTCAGCCAGTTCGGAATTACGTGGGGCCAGGTAATGATGGCCGTCAAACAGGAAAATGAAAAAATTCCGCTCGGCGATTTGACCACAGACAAACGTACGTATCAGTTGAAACTGGCCGAAAATGCAAATGTCGATGAGCTGAACAAAGTATTGATTGCCCGCACACCGGAAGGCTTTCCGATTTATTTGAAGGACATCGGCCAGGCCAAAATGACGACAGAGACGGTCAAAACGACGTCTTACTACAACGGCAAGCCGTCTATCTCCGTAAGCATCAACGCGGAGACAGGAAGCGACGTGCCATCGCTGCAAAAGCGCGTGGACGAAATGATGCTAACTTTGGACAAATCACTTCCGGCTGGGGCGGAAAGACATTCGATCTACAGCCAAAATGAGCGCGTAGATGAGCTGTTCAGCGATCTTACCCGGGAAATGATTATCGCCGTGATTGCCGTCTTGCTGGTCTGCACATTGGGACTGAATCTGATCACTTCGTTCGTCGTGGCATTGGCGATCCCGATCTCGCTGGCAGTAGGGCTTTTGTTCCTGCCGTCGCTGGGAATCACGATGAACATGATTTCGATTGTCTCACTCATCATCGTGCTCGGGATTTTGGTCGATGATGCTGTGGTGGTCAATGACAACATCGAACGCCGCCTGTCCGTGTTGGGCGAAAAGCCGCTGGCAGCAGCGGTCAACGGCGCCAAGGAAGTGTCCATTTCCATCGTAACGGCGACTTTGGCGACGATTGCTTCCTTTGCTCCGCTGATGTTTTTGAATGGGAACGCAGGTCAATTCATTCGCCCTGTACCCGCGATTATTTCATTGACGATGCTCGCGTCCATGGTGATGTCTTTGACCATTATCCCGATTTTCCGTCAGTGGTACGAGACGCGGCGAAAATCAGGTGTCGAAGGATACCGCAAACCGGCTGGACTGTTGGGCAAGCAACTGACACAGCTGACAGGCTGGTACGCCGGCAAGCTGATGCCCAAAATTCTCAAGCGTCCGCTTATGGCCGGGATGATTGGCGTTTTGATCGGGACGGCTGCTTACGGTTTGGTTCCGCTTACGCCTGTCCAGTTGTTCCCGAACGATGACCGTCCGCAATTTTTGGTCGATATTCGCATGCCAGTGGGAAGCAGTCTGGAAGAGACAGACCGAGTCGTGCGCGGCGTATCCGATTGGGCTATGAAGCAGCATGGCATTGAATCTGTCGCTTCCTATGCCGGGAGCAGCGCACCGAAGATGTTTGGTGGAGATACCGATGCGGGAAGCGGTATCACTGTCGGTCAGCTCGTCGTGCATTTCAATGAGAAAGAAACGAAAGTTGAAACCATATTGGAGCCTTGGACAGAAGAGTTCAAGAAGCTGTACCCGGAAGCGACTGTCTTGCCTAAGCAGTTAGAGGCGGGGCCGCCTGTCGGCAAGCCGGTAGTCATCCGCGTCTACGGCGAAGATATTGAAACGCTCCGTTCCCTGTCTGCGCAAATCAAAGACAAGGTCGCGGGGATTTCCGGAACTTTTGACGTGCAGGATAATTTCGGCGTAGAGCGCTACACGCTCGAATTTGTCGTCAACAAAGAGCTAATGGAGCAAAAATTGGTCAATTACACCGATTTGTCCACGACGCTGCGACTGGTCAGCGAAGGCATTACCGTCAGCGAGTTTGACACGGGCGATGAGCTTGTCGACATCAAGATGTTCCTGCAAAAAGGCAACGAAGACCCGGCGCTGTTGTTCCAACGACTCAGCATCGCCAATGCGCGCGGCGAGCTGATTCCGCTGTCGCAGCTTGCAGAAGTTAAGCCTACGTTCAGCACACAGGCGATCCCGCACCGCGATTTGTCGCGCAGCGTTACGATCTCGGCCGATGTGAAAAATCGCACGGCTACAGAAGTGATGACGGAAATCCAGCCTTTGCTCAACAGCATGTCTTTGCCAGAAGGCTATCGCATCGACATCGGCGGAGAAACTTCCGAGCAGACGGACATCTTTATCGATATGGGCAAACTCTCCATTATCGTAGTATTCCTGATCCTGATTTTGATTGCGATGCAGTTTTACTCGCTGACGATTCCGGTGCTGGTGATGAGTACCGTCTACTTGGCGGTCGCAGGCAGTCTGATTGGATTGTTCGTGACGCAAACGCCGCTCGGCTTCATGACGATGATGGGCGTGATTTCGCTGTCGGGAATCGTCGTGCGCAACGGCATCGTGTTCATCGAGTTCATCGAAGAGGCGCGCCACGCGGGGGTAGAGTTGAAGCAAGCGGTCATTTCAGCAGGCGAGGCACGATTGAGACCGATTTTGTTGACCTCGTTTACCGCCGTAGCTGGCCTCATGCCACTGGCTATTTCCGGTGACGTCCTGTTCAAGCCGCTCGCGGTGACGATTATTTCCGGCCTGTTGTTCTCAACGCTTTTGACACTGATTGTCGTGCCGTCCTTCTACACGGTATTGACTCAGCGCAAATTGAAAAAGCAGGCGAAAAAAGCGGCAAAACGTCCGGACTTGTACGGTCCGGAGGCAGAAATGATGTAAGGAAATAACAGCAGCGGCAGTCTCTCGCGCGATTGGGCGAAGAGCGTGCCGCTGCTTTTTTTATGAAGCGTGCAAAAGCAAAAGCAAGCGGGGCAGGAGGGCATCGGTTATAGCTCAGATGCCTGTGTCCTTTTCGCTCTGCGCCAACCGCTGAACAAAAGCATTGGAATCGACACGGCCAGCAAGAGTGCGCAAAGAGCGGAAAGCGACTGGAACAGCCAGCCGTACTCTACTAGCCAGGGAATTTCATGCAACGGCATGTTTTTCATCAGTGGCAACGTCGGGACTAGCATGGCATCTGCAAAAATGTGCAGGACGATCGGCGCGCCTAACCCCCAGCGCAAGGCGGCAAAGGCCCAAAGGACTCCGATCAGAAAAGATTCAAACAGGGTGCCGAGTCCATGCCCGGGCACGTGATAACAAGCGAACAGGAGCGACGGAACGATGAGGTAAAGCCATTTGGCATACCCGGGCCACTCTTTTCGGGAATAGAGGAGGGCGAGCAACAGCAACGGGATGCCGCGAAAGACCAGCTCTTCCCACAGAGGATTGTGCCAGGTGGCAAACACGAGCAGGTTTGCTTTGCCTGCCAGCTCCTGTGAGCCGATTGGCTGTAGTTTCGACCAACCGCTGATTGCCTGAAATGTCGCACCGCCCGCTTTTGCCAGCAAAAATCCGGCCAGAATGAACAGAAACGCTTCGACCAGGCTGCGTTTTTGTGCCAGACGAATCATGCTCAGCGTGTATACGAGCGTAAAGACAGCAAAAATAAACCAGCCAGGGAGTGGAACAGCCAGCTTCCACGCTGATTTTGGCCAGAACAGGAGCGTTACGGATACGGTTTCTTGCCAAAAGCCTGACTCGATGAATTGCCCCCAGGAGACGATCAACGGCAGCAAAAGTACAATCAGCAGCAAACTGCCAGGTAACGGATTGGCGGACATCAAGCGAAAAGCGTTTTTCATCATGTTGCGACCCTCACATTGTTCAAGATTATTTTCTTTAATCCTCCTATTTATCCAATGATTGGTCTATACTAAAGGCACATTCTTCAGATTCTTTTAAGAGTTTGCTTGTGACAAGAAACACGTCCAGACGTGTGATATGATAGAGTGAGACGATACTGTACGCAGAGAAATATAGAGAGAGAACGCAAACAGGAAGGGAGTGTCCAGGATGCAACAGCCCCAGCTTCTTCATGAAGAAAAGGTATTCAAAGACCCTGTCCACCGCTATGTCCATGTGCGGGACAAATTCATATGGGACTTGATCAACTCGCCAGAATTTCAACGTCTGCGCCGGGTCAAGCAACTGGGCACCAGCTTTTTTACCTTTCACGGTGGAGAGCACAGCCGGTTTAACCATTCGCTTGGCGTGTACGAGCTGATGCGGCGAATTTTGGAGACGTTTGAAGGCCGGATTCAACTGACGTACGAGGAAAAGCTGCTCTGCTTGTGTGCTGCTTTGCTCCACGATGTCGGACATGGGCCGTTTTCGCATTCCTTTGAAAAGGTGTTCAAGTACCACCACGAGGACTGGACGCGGGCAATCTTGCTCGGCGATACGCAAATCAACCGGATTTTGCGCCGTTTCGATGAGGAGTTTCCGAAAAAGCTGGCAGAAGTGATCAACAAAACGTACGACAACAAGCTGATTGTCAGCCTCATTTCCAGCCAGCTGGACGCAGATCGCATGGACTATTTGCTGCGAGATGCCTACTACACGGGTGTGAATTACGGAAACTTTGAGATCGAGCGCATTTTGCGAGTCATGCGACCGCAGGAGGACGGCATTGTTTTCAAGTTCAGCGGCATGCACGCGGTTGAGGACTACATCATGTCGCGCTACCAAATGTATTGGCAAGTATATTTCCATCCGGTGACGCGCAGCGCGGAAGTTGTGCTTTGCAAAATTTTCCAGCGGGCCAAATGGCTGTTTGCCACAGGGTACAAGTTTTCCCAGGAGCCTGTCATGCTGCTTCCTTTTTTGACGGAAAAGGTGGAGGTGGCCGATTATTTGGCGCTGGATGAATCGGTGATTTTGTTCTACATGCAGCTTTGGCGCAAGGAAGAAGACACTATTTTGAAAGATTTGTGCGCCCGTTTTTTGGACAGGAATCTCTTCAAATACGTCGAATATAATCCAAGAGATTTTCGCTTGCTGGCAGAACTGAAAGAACAGTTCATTGAGGCAGGGATCGACCCGATGTATTATTTGGAGGTAGACACGACCTCCGATCTTCCGTATGATTTTTACCGTGCCGGAGAAGAAGAGGAGCGGATTCCGATCATGCTCCAGATGCCTTCCGGCGAGCTGGTAGAACTGTCGCAGAAGTCTGAGATTGTACAGGCCATTAGCGGAAAGCGCCGATTTGACTACAAATTGTACTTTCCATTGGATAAAGTCATGGCTTTGCCGGGGGAGCTATCCCGGAAGATTCGAGAACGTCTGGGAGTGATGGAGGATGCTTAATCGTCACGCCAAGATCATTCGTCTGATCGAAATTGTCGGCGAAGTGAGCGGGCGAAAAAAATTGCAGAAAATGGTGTACATAGGAAAACATCTGGAGATGGATTTCGATGAGCGCTACGAGTTTCACATGTACGGTCCGTATTCGGAAGAGCTGACACTCAGGGTAGATGAGTTGTGCAACATGGGGCTTCTGGATGAGCAGGTGGAGAGCAAGGGCGCCATTCACATGTACCGCTACTCGCTTAACGAAACGGGGCGAGATTTCCTCCGGTTTCACGAGGTCGACTTTGGCTTGGGAGAGCGAGCCATCTTGCGCATGAACGAAGAGAACTCCCGTTTTCTTGAACTGGTATCCACTATCTTGTACTTCAACCATTTGCCCTACGAAGAAATGAAGGGCAAAATTTTTACTTTTAAGAGCAAACAGCGCTATTCCGAGGAAGAAATCCGGAAGGGACAGGCTTTTATCGAGGAACTGCGTTCTTTGATGCACGGAGACGGCACGGAATTGAACTGATGTAAAATGTTTTGCATAAACGAACCAGCACGGCGTACGAACTTCCAACAGTTGTGGTACGTCATTTTTTTTGTCTTTTTTCGCGGGTTTTTAAATCAGGGAACTGTCTGTCAAGTCGACCACAAAGCGGGTCGGCTTTTTTTGTCTCACAATGACGCCGCATAATACGGGCATCGTTCTTTGACAAAAACATAGTCAGTCCGTTTTCAATTTAGCCCGTGTGGAGGGAGCGAAGAAAATGAAGAGAGTTCGGCACGGATGGTGGTGGAGTGTGCTTGGCGGCGCTATTTTGCTTGGCGCGTTGATTTTATGGAGTGGTGGGCTAGGTACGAAGGAGGCGAAGATCGTCTACGTTTTCAGCAACAGTTGTGGATATTGCACAACGTTTACGCCCACGTTTGAAAAGGTGGCAAAAGATTATCCACAGGAATGGGTGGCACGACTGGACATCCAGAGGGACTGGGAGCTGGATGAAGCCATGCGTTTGGGAGCGCAGGCGACGCCCACGGTTTTTATCGTAGACGGGGAGCGGGTCATCGACAAGCTGGAGGGGGATGTGCCGGAGGCGTTGCTGCGAAGCTTTTTGCAAAGAAACCTGGAGCGGGATCTTTCGATAAATGGATAAAATAGGTAAAATGTCTGGTAATAGGGAGGGGATAGGCGTGAAGCTGATTGGAAAAACGGTGTGGACAAGTTTGTTGTTAGTGGGGATCGCGGTGGTGCAAAACGGTGGCAGCGAAAGCGAAGTTCTTCGTCTACATGTAGCGGAAGCAGCGGCAAAATCCGCACCTGCCTCTGATTATGCCAATCATCCCGCCAAAGATGCCATTTTGCACGGCCTGCAAAAAGGCTACCTCTGGAAGTATCCGGACGGAAAATTTCACCCCGAGCAAACCGTGACCCAGTCGCAATTTGTAGCCAGTCTGGTAGCGATTCGGCAAGTAAGCGAAAAAGAGTCTGTGCCAGCACTCGCTGCGGGCCATTGGGCCAAAGACATCTACGAGCGCGCACAAAAGGCAGGAATTTTGGCGAATGTGCCCGTCAATCCGAACAAGCTGTTGACGAAGGAAGAGGCGGCGCTGCTGGTGTTTAATGCGTGGAAGCCGTTTCGGGGGGAGAAAATGAAAGGCTATACCAACACTGGAGCTTTAGTCACATGGGGATGGATGGAGCCCGCACCGAAGGGACAAGCGAAGTTCCGAGAGGATTTACCTGTGACACGTGGGGATGCCGCGAAAATTTTGAGGTATTTGTGGCAGGATAAGTGGCAGCTAGAGTTGGGGACGAAGTGGAGAAATGAATTTGAACAAAGTTTGAAAATACTAAATGGAAAGGTTATTGGCAAGGTGCCGAAAGGAGATACACAGTTTACTATAAGGGTTAGCTTTGTTACTTCTGATGACGGGAGAAGGGGCTTTCTAAATGGAGAAAGCTTTCAAGTAGAAGTTAACTCTGTTAAAACAACGTTTGTTTTATCTATCAGAAATAATCTGGACTCTACTGACGCAGGAATCGTTTACTATGATATACCCACTTTAAAAAGAGAGATAAAGAATAAGCAATTCTCTCTGTAAACAAAAAAGGAGCATGCCATGAGTTTTGCTCGAAATAAAAAAATATGGAAAAGAATTATTGTTGTGTTGTATTTGTTTATCTATTTATCGTTTGATGTCCTTGTTCCTAGTTTGTTTGCAGCAACGCCTGTAAATCGAGGAATAGTTCTAGGAGTAATTAACGCAGATAAAAAAATTGGGCCTTTAAAACAGTTTGATGAATTAACTATAGAAGGGATTACTGCGAACTTAGGAGCAACAAACTCCAAAATTGAAATTAATGGAATTCGAGATGCAAGAGATGTTATTGGTTTTGCAGATTTGCATGAAAAAGCTGATCGTGGATGGTACTATGTATACGCACCTTCACCAAATGAGCCAAATAGAGATTTTGATGAATCTGTGTATTGGATACAAAGATTTAATGGCAATCCAGGATTTATATTAGGTGGAGGGTTCAATGTTTACAGCCGGACTGTCAATAACATCACAAACCCCAGTATGATATCTTACCAAGCCTACAACCTAGCCGAACTAGCCACAGCCTCCGGCGGAGCTGGCTACACCATTGGAGACAATCTCGAACCAACCGGGAATGGCTACATATCCGTAGGCCATTTCCGCACCACCCCTCAACCGACTGGACAAGTCAGCACTAACAAAACCAAATACGAGGTCAACGAACAGGTGACCATTTCGGCGAATGCCACGGACTATTCTTACTATGACCGTGGCATTCTTGTTTGGAGTTTGTCAGTTGTCAACAAAACTACCGGGCGAGGTTACCACTCCTTTGTGACCAACGAAGAAATTCGCGATCAGAGCGGGTACGTGCCTGTTGTAAGCGAAACTAGCATCCCGAAGCCATTTGTATGGACAAACAGCTACCAATACAAGCCAGTGGAAGCGGGTCTCTACGAGGTAACACTGACGATAACCGACAGGCACCACCGCTCCCGTCAAGGCTCGCCCAGCATCAACGTATCGACTCCTTACACGTACCAATTCACAGTAGGAGACGCGTCGCCGATCGACCCGAAGCCTCCTGTTGACCCGGAACCTGTCGGCTGCAAACGCACGACGATGGACTTGCGCATTGAAGAAGAGAAGACAGTCAGAGAGCTGCTGCGGGTAGCCGATCAGGGAGAGACTATCACTGTCGAGAAGTATGCCACGATTATCGCCACGGCGAAAAAGCCTGGTTCGTTTACGAAAAATGGTGTCGCTATGCAAACGGGAAGTGGCGACAATCGCAAAGTTGGCATCACGGAAGCGCCTGAATCTGGCACATTCAAAATTGCCTATACGAGCGAAGACAAAACAGAATGTTGGGAAAAAAGCATTGCCGTCAAAAGAGGGGGCCAGGGAGTCGATCAATGCCCAATCGTTATGGTGAACGGCAAAGCGCTGTCAAGCGGTGCAACCATTGAATTGTCTCCGGGAGAGGAGATCAGGTTCAAGTCCACTTATCGGGACGCAGCCGGAGAAGTCAACCCGGCGTCCATTTTATGGGATGTGACAAAGCCTGACGGGACTGTCGAGACATTGCCCAGGCGAGACAAGGGCGACCGCGCAGGATGGGTTACTTATAATTCCGATACATTTCGGCTTCCCTATACAGATGAGGTTGGCGAAGGTGTGACTTTGGACAAGGGAAAAACATATCGCGTGAAACTGAACTATAATCAGGCACTCTGGAGAGACAGGCCGGAGTGCGATTGGCAAATTACGATCAAAATTCGCGATATCAGCTGCTCAATCGCTGAACAGGAACGAATACGTTTCAAAAGATACGGGGAGCAACCTTCGCAGTTCCCGCCGGGCGGGGAGAGCTTTTCTGATTTCAAATTCATTCCGTTTTACAAGGAAAACTTTACGCAGACGCCAGAAGGATACCAGACTCACATGCGAGTGGCTGCCAGCAGCTCGGGAACCTGGTATGTGGAGAGAAACAATGAGAGAAAGCCGCTCGGTCAAAAACTAGGGGCGAGTGAGCAGCAAGCCGTTGTGCTGCCCGAAGACATCGAAGTGGGAGAGCAAATCAAACTGGTTTTCATTTCCGAAACCGGATGCATCCGTGAATTTGTCTTTACTGTTCAAGGCTATGGCAGATGTTACAAAATGCTGATCAGTATGGAAACGCTCTCTGGTCAAGAGGCATGGACAAGGCCGATACAGCGTGGGGAAACCATTCGGCTTCAAGCGTCTGATTTTCCTGACAAGCGGTACGATCTGATGTTGTTTACATCCGAGGACACGAAAATGAACACGCAATGGCTGGACCCGGTTTCTTTGGAGTGGAAGTTTTCGCGGGACGGCCGGAGCTTGCCTTCTGATAAGCTTCCGGTTGAAAGTCACTGGATACGTCTCCCGGATGATGATGTGACAGACGAAGTGTTGCCAGGTTTGTACATGGTGGCGTTTTATGGCGAGTCCAACGAGACGTGTGACGGTTATATTTTCATTGAGATTGAAGGAGCGGATACGACCGACAAGGAAAATTTGCTCATTCTCAAAGAGAGTTTCGCGATTGCTCCCAAACAGCCGCAAGCAGCTGGGACAACAGGCGTCATTACGTTTCAAATTAAAAATGCAGGCAAACTCAAGCATGATACAAAGCTGGCAGTGAGATGGGACAGCTCGGCAAAAGAAACGATGCTCGATGTAGACGGATTTAAGCCGGGCGAGGTGCGTACGATCAAGGTTCCAACGCAATACCCGCAAAAATCCGAGGATTTTATTGCCCATTTGAACCCGGCCCAAAATCAGCCGGAAAATGAAATGAACTGGGCAGACAACCGGGCAAAATGGCCTGTAAAAATCGTCGGCGGAAACATTCCGCAGCCCCCGGGAGGCGGAGAGGATTACGAAGGCGGGGAGATCGGACTGGAGATTTACGACAGCGATGGACGCCAATTGCAAAAGCTTCCGGTGCATGCAGATGGCGTATGGGAGAGAGAGCCAGCCAAAATTCGCGTCGTGATTGATCAAACGAAAATCAATGAAGGCTATCAAAAGACACAGCAGCAAATCAATCAAAAAATAACGGATTACGCGCAACAGCTTGAACAGTCGGTCAGTGGAGAGGAAATCAAGAACGTCAAAGTGACAGCAAATCCGGGCTGGATCGCCGATGCAAAACGTTTGGCTGTCTACACACCTGCCATGTTGGATTTGCAAGTAACGGGACCCGGCGTACCTGAACAATGGCAGGTTGCCAGCACTTCCATGGGTGGGGAGTTTGTTTATACAGGGACGACCGTTCCGACTCAAACGACATGGAGACAAGTATTGCAAAATCAGAAATACAAAGCGGAAATTAACGGTTTTGTCATCACGATGAACTACAAAATTGACTTTGCCTTGAGCTATGACGTGTGCACCAAAGACGAGGATGACAACGAGACGTGCGAGGCACAACAAGCCGGCAGCACCATGACAGGCCGTTATACGATCACGGTCAAAGGCGGAGAGCGGCTTTTTGAAGTGTTTGAACCGAATGCGACAAGCTCTGTCCTTCATACAGCCGAATGGGCTGAGTACCACGGGCGTGACCGCTATCCGGACAGTACACCTCTCGATTTTTACGCTGGAGAGCGGATCTTGGCGCGCGTGGAGCTGCAGGATCGACATCGTCACCCGGTCAGCGGACAGTTTCCCCTCATCGCCTCGGCCAAGGCGTGGATATCTGAGACTGGACGGAGGCAGACGTCATTGCAGTCTTTGCTCGATTTGCGCGCTATTTCCAGCCAGCGATGGGGCGGTCCTTCCTATGCGGTTGCCAAGTTGGGGCAGCGTGAGACAGGGGTAGATACTCCTTTGATGGGAGACAAGCAGTACGGATTTGAAAAAGGGGCTTCTTATGAGGTTTACTACCAGGTTCAGTTCCGGTTTGGTGTGAACAAAGGTTTTTCCTACTGGAACAAAACGACAGGACAAGGTCATGAGCATGCAGATTACCGGGTGCCTTTCCGAATCATTGCCAACGCTTGGGAACGCCAAGGTGTCCGCAACCACAGCACTCAGTAAATATATTTGCAGCCCTTATCTGTCTTTTTTTACTGTTTGAAGTAGAAAGAAGACAAGGGGGATCGCGATGATGACAACGGCCAAGCGCCTGTTCTATTTGTTGATTATGCTTGCGATATGCTGGGTGAATGCTGGCGGAACCGGGTGGGCAAAAGAGCATCGTTTATTCGTTGAAACGGCGTGGGCTTGGGTGGAAGAGGGAGAGATACACTTTCAGGCGCAATTGTCAGCAGCTTCAGAGCAGGTCGAACTGGCTGTCGTTCAGGAAGAAGAGCGAAAAAGCCGGGCCTTCCGCAACGATGATCGCATTTCCGCTGTTGTTAAGCCTGCTGGCAATCGCCCGCTGATCATCAGTCTGACAGATCGGGACGACGAAGAGTTGTTGGCAAGCTGGCAACTGGATTTGGCTGATCTAGATGTATCTTATGAGGCTGCGTTGGATCTCAGGCGTGCACCTTGGGACAGGTACGTTGAGGACGGGAAAGACCTGCTGGAGTTAATCCCCGCGTCAGAAGAAGCTGAGATGCACCAGACTGGAGAACCGGATGAGTCAGAGATAGAGGAGCCGGACACAGACGTTTCTGATAGGTCACTGGATGAGTTGGCACAAGCGTTTTACAAAGATTTTGCCGAAAGCGACAAGCCACAAGAAGCCGAATTGCGCAGCAGAGAAGTGATTTTTGAACTGGAGCCTAACAATACCAAGGAAAAAGCGGATTGGCTGTTTGACGCCAAGGATAGCAGGGGGAAAATTGGCACAGCAGGCGACGTCGATTACTGGAAAGTAAAAGGCACGAAGCATGGACGAATGAATGTTTCCTTGCGTGAGGTTCCTCCGGGCCAGGACTATCACGTATACGTATTTGACAATGAGCATAACGAGCTGGGGCGTTCTGAGCTTGCGGGAGAGCACGATGAAAGTGTGGAAGGAATCGGCCTGGAAAAAGACCAGTGGTACTATGTCATGGTAAAAGGACATATGGAGTCTCACCATAAAGATTTTTACTATCGACTGCGGGTGGATTTTCTGGCTGATCAGACAGAAGCAAAAGTGGACGAGTACGAGCCGAACAATACGCTCGAAGAAGCGTACGAGCTGCCAGCCAATTTTACAGCTTCTGTGGACGGAAATTTGCACGCCAGTACGGACGTCGATTATTATCGCTACTCGTTCTCGCTTGCCTCGACTTTTACCATTGATCTCAAAGAAATTCCGGCCGGGATGGACATCGACTTGTATGTACAGGACGAGCAGGGGAAGGTATTGTCCCGATCAGAGAAGCCGAGGAATGCCAACGAACAAATCATCATGAACGTCGATCCGGGCAACTACATCATTAAAGTCATGGCGAGCAAGCGATCCGGTTTCACGCCTAATTCTTACAAGCTGGAGATAGCAGCAAAGACCATTCCGGTCATATTGATTCCGGGAATTGGCGGGTCACGCCTCATGGCCGAGGAGGGCGGTCAAGCTTCGGAAATATGGCTTGGTCTTGGAGACAGTTTGGTCGGAATCAATGACCCCAGACATCGGCGCTTGCTGTCGTTGGAGCCGACGACAACAAACAGCGTAGAAGTGCGCCCACGGCAGGCGGGAGCATCCATCTATCCGGAACCTGACGATGAAGGATTCAGCGCGATTGAGTATCTCTCTTACTCTCCGCTGAGCCCTGTGCGTGACATGACCGAACAGTATTACAGCATGGTCAAAGAATTGGAGAGAGCTGGCTACAAAAAGCACAAGACTATCTTTGCGATGCCGTATGACTGGCGATACAGCAGCACGAAAAACGCAGCTTTCCTCAAACAAAAAATAGATACTGCGCTGGAACGATCGGGGGCGAGGCAAGTTCAGCTGGTCGCGCACAGCATGGGTGGTTTGCTTACGAGGGAAACGTTGCTCTCAAATGTGTCGTACCAGTCAAAAGTCAAGCGCATTGTCTACATGGGAACGCCATTTCTCGGATCTCCGCGAGCGTATCAGGCAATCAAATACGGGTACAACTTTTCCATCCCATGGCTGGATGAAGAGACAGGAAAAATCATCTCGGAATACGCACCGGCTGTTTATGAACTGCTGCCTTCCAAAAAGTATTTTGAAACGGTGGGTTTCTTGAAGAAAAATCGCAACGAACCTTACAGCTATCAAGACTTTTTGCAAGATAAAAAAATTCGTCTCGACTACACTCCGCTGGTCAAGCAGGGAGGAGCACTCCATGAAAAGTGGGACAAAAAGACGATCAATGTACCTCAGTATGCGATTGTTGGTACGGGTCAAACTACGTTTCTCGGCTACTACTTTGATGCGTACCACAATGAATGGGTCCCTTATTACGACAATGGTCTTGGAGATGGCACCGTTCCGTACATCAGCGCGAACTATGCTCAAAAGGATATGAAAAAAAGGTACTATGTAGCTGGCGAACATGCCAAGCTGCCTGCCAATCCGGAAGTCATGAAACAAGTGACGCAATTGCTGAAGGGCAACGAGGAAGTTCAGCCTGGTCTACGCAACCAGCTCGGGGGCAAAAGCGCCAAGTATTTGTACTACATTATTTCCAAGGAAGACGGGACTTTTCCAGAGTTGACGTTGCTGAAAAATGGAAAGTCGATCAAGCTCGATGCGAATGCAAAAGAAGTGGTGGAAGATTTGTCGATTGAATACCATGGCAACATCGTAGTAATCCATGTGCTCGATCAAGAAGAACTGGAATTTGAACCTCCAACGCCAGCTTCAAACGAGCCAGCGACGAAGCTTTTCATCAAGCGCTTTTCGTCCGAAGATTCACAAGAAGATGGGGAAAGCGGCAGGCGGTATCGCCTGGACGGAAATGGCTTAAACGAAGCGCCGGAGGAAAGCTGAAAATGGGATACATGAATAGATGAATGAATAAATAGGCGGAAGTCTGGATTTGTGAATCCATAAAATCGCTTGATCAAGACTTCCAATAGAGCGCCCAAAGCACCTAAGGCAGGAAGGACGAAAATATGGACAATCTGTTTATCTGGCTGCTCCTCGGCCCGTTTATGTACTCGATTGAGTTGGGCGGACCGATTATCGGGTTGCTTGTAACAGGCTACCTGCGGGCGGTTTACGGATTTCGGGGATGGTTGACGTTCGGCGCAGCGTTTCTTGGCTGTTTTTTGTACTACATGATTGCCGTGCCTTCCGATACGATGCTGGGATCGCTCCTGATCATCAAGGCAGCGATGGCGATTCACTCTGCGTTGCTGCTGACTTTGATCATGTGGCTGTTCGACAAGCTCATGAAGCGATATCGTAAAAAGCCGACCGAGGACGGGGAGCCGCTTGACGAAGAAGCAGAGGGGCACGAAGCAAAAAAATAACCGGGCACATGGGCAAATTGCGTCACTGTAGGTTTCCGAGTAGAATAAAGAAAGGAGAATATGTGTCTGGAGGGCGTGTAAATGGATATTTTCGATAACAAAAAAGGCGGCTTTACCATCATGAGCGGCAAAACGGACGTTCATGGCGGATTCGGCCAAGGGGTACTCGATCTGGGGGCTGTATCGTCCGTCATCATCGATGGAGATGAAGCCTACATCGACATGGGGGCGCTGCATGCAAAAAGCTCGATTGAAAAAGGCATCAAATGGACGATGAACAAAGAAGAAGTACCGAACGGCAAGCCGTACTGGGTGGTGTGGGTAACCGTTGACCGCAATGAAAATGGCCCGTATTACGCAGGGGCGACTGCTTGTTACATGGAAATCGATCGGGAAGCGCGCCGTGGCTACAAAATTTTGGCGGATCATGTGAATCGTATGGACTATTCCATGAAGCGCCGGATCATGTTGACCGAGCTTGGCGACAAAGAAAAAGCTGCTTTGAAAAAATTGCTGATCGAAAATAATGCAGCCATGTTCGATAATTCCACGGAGGAATTAAAACAAAATTTGTCCTAAAGCTGGAAATCGTGAACGGTCTGTGAACAAATTGTGAAATCAATTGTTACCAGAATTGAAGTCAGGTAAACTTATTTCCATATCTGTGTACATGTACACTGGGTCAACAAACAGGGAAAGAGCCGTCACTCTTTCCCTGTTTGCGTTCAGGCAAATTGTGAACATGATGATCCGGTGATTGCCGATAGAAGATTTTTTTACTGGTCATGGTTTGCGCTGATAGCGGCACACTAAAGAGGCTCGACCCAAACTGTCTGACGGAAGGGGCGGTACTCATGAATGAAGATCCGCGTGAACAGGAGCAATCCCAGGATCATTTTGTGAAACACGGCGGGGTTCATTTTCGGACGCATGTGGAACCTGCTGAAATCAACAACTTTATCCGCAAGCTCCCGGCAGGCAAGCGGGAAAGCTTGTTTGAAGTATTGGAACAGCTCGATCAGGCCGGGATGATTAGTATCGTCAACGACCATGTCTTCACCGACGGAGATGGCATCGTAGGCGGCGGAGACAGCCAATCATTAAAGTGATGAGCCAGGCATTGAAATGATGAAACAAAAAAAGGACGTACTCTTTGCGAGCGCGTCCTTTTTTCGTTATCGGTTATTGATCCGGCTTCCACCAGCTGCCCATCCGTTGCCAGAACGTCGAAGAGTCGGGCGCAGGCAGCGGCGTAGGTGTTTGGTTGGGAGGCAGATGATCTGTGCAGTAATCTTGTGGCTCCGTGCCACTGGCAAAGTAAAACAGCTGTGGAGTCGGGCAATGTTCGGTAGCCAACTTTCCTGACGCTGGATCGATGTAGACGGAAACCACTCCGGCGGGCATATCGAAGAGGGCGGGAGGCTGGCCTTTCAGTGCGCTCTCCATAAAGCTCGCCCACACTTTTTTGGACAAATACCCTTCCTTTACATCGTCCACCTTTTGATTTTTGTCGTAGCCTACCCACACCGTGGAGACTAACTGAGGGGTAAAACCGCTTAGCCAAGCGTCATAGTCGGTCGACCCCGTCTTTCCGGCAACTGGCCGATTCAATTCATTGGCGACGCGGAATCCGGTTCCGCCGCGTTCAAACACGCCTTGCATCATATTCACCAACAGAGCAGAGGCGACAGGATCGGCCACCCGTGTTTTCTGCGTAGTTTCTTGCACCAAAACGTTTCCTTCGCTGTCTTCAATCGATGTAATCGCGATTGGCTCAACCGCTTCTCCTTTGTTGACGATGGCCGCGTAGGCTGCATTCAACTCCAGAGGTGAGACGGGGGAAGTGCCGAGGGCGAGAGAAGGAACAGCTTGCAAAGGACTGCTGATTCCCAAGCTTTTCGCCTGCTCGACGACTTTTTGCGGGCTGAGAAAATCAATCGTTTTGACCGCGTAAATGTTGTCAGAAGTCTTGATCGCATCGCGCATGTTGATCATCGCGTTCGCATATCGTCCGCCGAAATTGCTCGGGATATATTGCTTGTTATGGTCATAGGTGAAGACCGTCGGCTCGCTTTTCATCATCGTCAGCGGCGTGTAGCCGTTTTGCAAGGCCGCCAAATACATGATCGGCTTGAAGGAGGAGCCGGGCTGTCTTTTGCCCAGCACGCGATTGTACTGGCTTGTTTTATAGTCGCGTCCGCCCACCATCGCTTTGATGTACCCGGTAGCAGGGTCCATGGCGACCAATGCGACCTGCAAATTCGGATTGTCTTTCGGCAGTGTGGATGCGATGATTTCCTCTGCCTTTTTTTGCATCACCGGATCAAGCGTGGTGTGGATTTTCAAACCGCCATGGATGAATTTTTCTTCGTCGATGCCGTACTTGTTTTTGACCAGACTTGCGATGTAATCACGGAAGTAAGGCGCTTGTTCGGTTACGTTTTCCGTAGCGCGCTCCTTTAGTTTGATTGGTTCCGCATAAGCCGCTTCTACTTCTTTTGCCGTGAGCATGCCGTCGCGCTCCATGGCTTCGAGAATCAGCTTTTGCCGCGATTTTGCCCGCTCAAAATCAACGAAAGGAGAGTAATAGGTCGGTCCTTTGGGAATCCCGGCCAGCATGGCGCTTTCCGCCAGAGACAAGTTTTTGGCGTCCTTGCCGAAATACGTTTGGGCGGCAGCCTGAACTCCGTAGGCAGAATGACCATAGTAAATCTGGTTCATGTACATTTCCAAAATTTCATCTTTGCTGTAATTCAGCTCCAGTTGAATCGCGAGCAAGGCTTCCTTGATTTTTCGCTCCCATGTTTTATCCAGGCTTAAATACAGATTTCGTGCCAGCTGTTGGGTAATCGTACTGGCTCCCTGGCGCATGTCCATGTTGATCACATCGACGTAGGCAGCCATGGCCAGCCGTTTCCAGTCAAAGCCATAATGCTCCCGAAATGAACGATCCTCGATCGCGATCGTTGCGTTGATGAGGGCAGGCGATATTTCCTGAATGGGCACGGAAATGCGATTTTCCCCCCGGTGCATCGTGTCCAGCACGTCTCCGGTAGCTGCGTAAATCGTTGTCGTCTGCTTGACGAATGTTTCAGGAAGCGGTTGCGAACGCAAGTACAAGATCAAGAGCAAGATGGCAAAAGATAAGCATAAAAGGCTGAGTATGGAAAATTTTACAAATTTCTTGGCCCAGCGAAGATAACGCAACAGGGAAGGGTCACGAATGACTTCCATTTTGCCTCTCCTCCTTTCTATTGTTTGAACGAACAAAATAGTCGTGACAGTTTCCCCGCTCTTTGGGGGAGAAAAGCGTTGGTCGCAAGCGTTTTACGTCCCAAAAGACGTTTTTCGCAGAAACGGGGACGGTTGTTTGACAAGCGAAAGCGCCACATCTGCCGTCAAGCCCCCGTCGCGTCTTTTCACAGAAACGAAATAGCTGTTTGACAAGCGAAAACGACACCTCCACCGCCATAACCCTTGCCGAGTTTTTTCGCAAAATCCGCTCTGAGCAGCAAAAGCAGCCACGTCCTCTGACATAAAAAAACAGCGCGACGTTTCCACAAAAAACGGGACATACTAAGGGACACAAATGATACTTCTAGTATGGGTCAGCTGTGTACTGGATAAACTTGCCTGTCGCATGAAAAACGAGCGCGAGGACGGGTTTTTGGCCTGTCCAGAAAAAAAACTTGCTTTTTGATTGGCAGCTACTATAATTTTCTTGTTATATTGTATTTTCATGCGGTTAATTGAAGGAGGTTACATAACCATGAATATGGAATTGTGGTACACCGAAAAACAAACGGAAAATCACGGGATAACAACGAAAATTACTGATACCCTATACAGTGAGAAATCCGAGTTTCAACAAATCGATGTCATTACTACCAAGCAGTTTGGTCGCATGTTAGTACTCGATGGCATGGTTATGACCACCGATGTCGATGAGTTTGTATACCACGAAATGATTTCTCACATCGCTCTCAATACGCATCCAAACCCGAAAAAGGTTCTGGTTGTCGGTGGCGGCGACGGTGGGGCAATCCGTGAGATCGTGAAGCATGCAGCTGTGGAAAAAGCAGTTCTGGCTGAAATCGACGGTGGCGTAATTGAATCCTGCAAAAAATATTTCCCGGAAATTGCGAGCGCACTGACAGGCAACCCGCGTGTCGATGTGCAAGTAATCGATGGCATCAAACATATTCATGACCACAAAGGCGAATACGATGTGATCATGGTTGACTCTACAGAGCCAGTTGGCCCAGCGGTAGGTCTGTTTGAAAAAGGCTTTTACCAAGGCATTCACGATGCGTTGAAACCAGACGGCATCATGGTTGCGCAAACAGAATCTCCATGGTTCAACCGCGATCTGATCAAGCGCGTGTTCAAAGACCTGAAATCGATCTTCCCGGTAACCCGTCTGTACACTTGCAGCATCCCTACTTATCCATCCGGTCTGTGGAGCTTCACCATCGCTTCCAAACAACATGATCCGCTGGAAGTAGATCCTGCAAAAATCAAAGACCTGGGCACCAAATACTACAATGCGGAAGTTCACCACGCTGCTTTCAAACTGCCTAACTTTGTGGCTGAGCTGACCCGCGACTAATCGGAGGAGGACAACCTTTATGCGTTTTGACGAAGCATATTCCGGCAATGTCTTCATCCGCAGCCACGGAAGCTATGAAGAAAGCCAAGCAGTCATTTACGGCATGCCGATGGACTGGACGGTCAGCTTCCGCCCAGGTTCCCGTTTCGGCCCTGCCCGCATTCGCGAAGTATCGATCGGTCTGGAAGAGTACAGCCCGTATTTGGACAGACTGCTCGAAGACATCAAGTATTTTGATGCTGGCGATATTCCGCTTCCTTTTGGCAACGTGGAAGGCAGCCTTGACGCGATTCGCACCTTCGTGGCAAAAGTGTTGGAAGACGGCAAATTCCCTCTGGGACTGGGCGGCGAGCATCTCGTTTCCTGGCCGGTATTCCAAGCTGTATACGAAAAGTACAAGGACATGGTGGTATTCCACTTTGACGCGCATACCGACCTGCGCGACAACTACGAAGGATACCAGTATTCCCACTCCACGCCAATCAAAAAGGTGTGCAACCTGATTGGCGGCAAAAACGTCTACTCGTTCGGGATTCGCAGCGGAATGAGAGAAGAGTTTGAGTGGGCAAAAGAAAACATGCACCTGTACAAGTACGATGTTCTGGAGCCTGTGAAGCAAGTGCTGCCGACGATCGGCAACCGTCCGATCTATCTGAGCATCGACATCGATGTTCTCGACCCTGCGCACGCACCTGGCACAGGTACAACAGAAGCAGGCGGCATCACTTCCCGCGAGCTGCTGGACACGATTCACTTCATGGCGCAAAATGGCGCCAATGTGATTGGCTGCGACCTGGTGGAAGTGGCTCCTGTGTACGACCATAGCGAGATGACGCAAATCGTGGCATCCAAAATCGTGCGCGAGCTGCTGCTCAGCTTTGTAAAATAATCGATACAACGACAAGCCTCCGGAACTCACAAAGTACCGGAGGCTTTTTTATGGCGTTGCTCGCACCTTTTCTTATCTGAACCTGAATGGATGCAGAAAATTTTCGCGCGTCGCGTAACGTAACGTGTAATACACTCCCTGAGCAGGAGCAGGAGCAGGAGCAGGAGCAGGAGCAGGAGCAGGAGCAGGAGCAGGAGCAGGAGCAGGAGCAGGAGCAGGAGCAGGAGCAGGAGCAGGAGCAGGACATTCATTTGCACTTTAAAAACATTTTTATTTACTAAGTTTATAAAATTAGATAAAATTGGCATAGACAATAAAAAGTTGCCGAAGCATTATCGAGGGAGTTGTTATCCATGAGAGAGGTTTTTGCGCATGCTGAGTTTCGCAAGCTGTTTTTCTCCAATCTTTTTTCCGGCTTCGGTCAAGGCATGACGATGATCGGGATTGCCTGGTATCTAGTGGAAACCACAGGTTCGGCCCAGCTGTTGGGTTCGACCATGTTCGTCTCGGCTGTGTTGATGTTTTTTATCGGGCCTTATATCGGGACGCTGATTGATCGTTATTCCCGCAAAAAAATGCTGCTCGTTGAAAACTTGATCGGTTTTGGCGTGTTGGGAGTTTTGGCTGTCTGGGGCTTTTTCGGAGAGTATCAGGAATGGATGCTGATCACGATTTACCTGGTTACGACCTTCATGTACCAGATTCATTATCCGGCCCAATCGGCCTTGGTTCAGGAGACGTTCAAACCGAAACATTACAACGACATTAACAGTTTGCTGGAAATCGAGGGACAGACGGCGTCCGTTCTCGCAGGTGCGTTTTCCGGGCTGTTGCTGGGCAAATTCGGACTTTCCACTGTCGTTTTGTTCAATGCTCTGACGTACCTGTTTGCATTTTGTCTGCTTTCCACGATGAAATATACGTTTACATTGGAAGGCGAGGCCAAGCTGAGCCAGGGCGTATCGTGGATCAGCCAGTTCGGGCAAAGCTGGAGCTACATCAAGGAGAAAAAGGGCTTTCTCGTCTTCGGTATATGTGCCTTGATGCCATTTATCGCTGTGATGGCGAGCAATTTGCTGAAGCCTGTTTACGTCAGCCAAACTTTGCAAGCAGATGTCTCGGTCTTCTCGTTCGGGGAGATGGCCTATGCTTTGGGAGCGGTAGCGGCAGGTATACTCGTCTCTGTGGTCGTACGCAAAATGGGGCAGTTGGCTGCGATGGTGGCAAACACGCTGCTGTTCGCTGTCATGATCGTCGTCATGGTGGCCTTGCCGTACGGCTGGGCTTTGATCGGAGCCTATATGTTTTACGGCTGGAGCAATGCCTCTGTTCGCCTCATCCGCCAATCTCTCTACATGACCGTGATCCCGAAACAGTTTATGGGGCGGGTAATGAGCTTTTTCAACTCGCTCGGCATGATGATGCGTTTGGTGCTGATCGGCGTGTTTACAGTCATGATTGACTACACAGGAGCAGGCATGGGCTACCTTGTCCTGGCGGGATTGCTTTTGCTCGCGGCGGTTGGTGTTGCCGCGACCATGCGCTTCCTTTTGGCGGACGCAAAGGACCAGGCAGCGGTTGCAACTCAAGAAGGATGATCGTAAAATGAATGGATGATTGTCCGACAAGCAAGCAGAAATCGTGGAGTGTGGAGAGCGTCATGAAAGAAGTACAACTGAAGCTGTCAGCCAGACATCGCGTCGACGGAGAATGGGATGAAACGAGGCATGAGTACAAAGGAAAGCTTGTGCAAAAAGCATCTGCCTGGTATTTGACATATAAAGAACAACTGGAAGGCGCGGGAGAAGTCAGTACAACCCTCAAACTGACGGACAGCGCTGTTACGCTGGTGCGCCAGGGTGGCGTTTCGACGAGACAGCACTTTGAAAAAGGGGCAAGCACGCATTCCACTTACCAGAGTCCGTACGGGCCGTTCGCCATGGAGACACATACGAGCAAGCTGCGTATCCGCTATGCGGAAGACGCCCCGGTACAGGTGGAAATTTTTTACCAAACGTGGATGAACGAGCAGTACGCTGGCGAGCACGAACTGAAAATGGAGTTAGGAAAATAAGCCGCTCTTTGCAAGGGCGGTTTTTTGCACGTACAATAGAAGGAACTCGCGGCAGGAGTTGGAAGGAGGGTTCAAGCATGTTCGTACTCGTGAATGGCCTTATTGCCGGTCTGGGTTTGGCAGCTTTTCTCGCGCTGGGAGACGGCTTGTTCGACACCAGTACGTTTCCTGTACTGATCGACGTCAGTTATGTCCCGGGCATGGAAAACTTGCCGTCAATCGCGGAGCTTTTGCTCCATCTTTTGATCAGTGTGATCATTGCTTTTTTTCTGATGTATTTTTACCCTCGTGAAGATCGCGGCAAAAGGACCCGTTATTTGCTGTACTGGATGCTTGGATTTGCAGTCGCCTTCTTGCCGTTTAGTCTCTTAAGCAAAGTTCCGATAACGTGGACAGCATTTTGCATATGGATATGTGGACATTTGCTTTACACCGTCATGCTCTCGGTACAAGTAGCGCGAAATCGATAGGATGATGTTGATTTTGCCGAATTTTCGGCATAGTGATGGTTTTTTGGCAGCAAGGTTGAAAGGGGTGGAGGCCAGCATGCCGTTGTCTGATACGGTAGAAATGTTGCAGGCAATACTGGGGGCCATTGATGAAGGGATTCATGTGGTCGATGCGGAAGGAATCACGATTTTCTACAACCACGTCGCGGCAAGACTGGACGGGTTGACGCCAGAAGAGGTGCTGGGGAAGCCTTTATTGGAGGTGTTTCCTTCGCTCGACCGGCATTCGAGCACGCTGCTGCGTGTCATTGAGAACGGAGAAGCCATCTACGATCAGACACAGACGTATAAAAACTGGAAAGGAATGCGCGTAGAGACGATTAACACGACGCTCCCGGTCCGAGTAGGCAAAAGGCTGGTCGGAGCGGTTGAGGTCGCAAAAGATATCGGCAAGCTGAAAGAGCTGTCGGAGCGGTTGGTTGACTTGCAGGCGAAAATCAGCAAGCCAAAGCGCGCCAAACGGGGGGCGGATGAGGTTGCTTTCCACTTCGAAGACATTTTGACCAAGAGCGAGCAGATGAATCACTTGAAGGAACGGGCGAAAAAGGCCGCGCGCACGACTTCACCCGTGCTGATTTACGGCGAGACGGGAACTGGCAAGGAGCTGTTTGTGCAATCGATTCACCACGCGTCACTGCGCAGCAGCAAGCCGTTTATCGCGCAAAACTGTGCGGCGCTGCCAGCGTCATTGCTGGAAAGCCTGCTGTTTGGCACGGTGAAAGGCAGCTTCACAGGGGCAGACGATCGGCCGGGACTGTTTGAGCTGGCGGATGGCGGAACGCTGTTTTTGGATGAACTGAACAGCATGCCGCTCGATTTGCAGGCAAAAATGCTGCGCGTGCTACAGGATGGGCAAATCAGGCGGATCGGCGGCAGTCAGTCGGTCAAAGTGGATGTGCGGGTGATCGCTGCTGTCAACGAAGCTCCGCAACTGCTTGTCGAGCGAGGTTTGATGCGAACCGACCTGTATTACCGGATCAACGTCGTCTCCTTTTCCTTGCCGCCGTTGCGCGAGCGCAGAGAAGATGTCGACTTGCTGGTCGAGCATTTTTTGGCCAAGTTCAACCGGGTGTTCGGCATGAACGTGCGCGGCATTAGCCCGGAAGTAGCCCAGCTTTTCGCGCGCTACGACTGGCCGGGGAACGTCAGGGAACTGGAGCATGTGGTGGAGGCAGCGATGAACATGGTGGAGGATGACATGATCATGATGGAGCATTTGCCAGCGCATATGCTGGAGCGAGTGCAGCCGGATATGCTGCAAAGCCCTTCAACGCCTGAACCAATCCCAATCTCGTTGCTTGCGGACAGAGAAGGCTGTACGCTGCCCGAGATTCTGCGGGAACTGGAAGAGCGGATCATCGGGGACGCGCTGAAACAGACGGATGGCAATGTACTGCGGGCAGCGAAGCTTTTGGGCATCCCAAGGCAAACGCTGCAATACAAGCTTTCGCAACGAATGATCCCGCCCTGTTGAATGCCGAAATTTCGGCAGCGCTTTCATTGGTTTAAAGGGAAAGAAACGCTTACAAAACGCTCTATTTCCTATTTTCTAAATTTTTTGATTTGATTGGCACGACCCTTGCATCTTTACTTGGTCGAGTGAAACGCATGATGGTTCACTACAGACGAGAGGAGATGTGACACAGATGACAGTAGCGACAAGACGTGACTGGCGTTCGATTGAACTTTGGAAGGATGTTCCGGAAGAAAAATGGAATGACTGGATGTGGCAGCTGACCCACACCATTAAAACGGTAGATGATTTGAAGCAAGTAATCAACCTGACGCCGGAAGAGGAAGAGGGCGTGCGTATTTCCACGCAAACCATTCCTTTGAATATTACGCCGTACTACGCTTCGTTGATGGACGTCGATGATCCAAAAGATCCGGTGCGCATGCAATCCGTTCCGCTGTCTTCCGAAATGGTTCGGACAAAGTACGACATGGAAGACCCGTTGCATGAGGATACCGATTCTCCTGTTCCCGGTTTGACTCACCGTTATCCAGACCGTGTGCTCTTCCTTGTGACGAACCAGTGCTCCATGTATTGCCGCTATTGCACGCGTCGCCGCTTCTCCGGCCAGATCGGCATGGGCGTGCCGAAGAAACAGCTCGACGCCTGTATCGATTACATCCGCAGCAGACCGGAAGTGCGTGACGTGCTTCTCTCTGGCGGAGACGGCCTGTTGATCAACGACCGCGTTCTGGAATACATCATCAGCAGCTTGCGCGACATTCCGCACGTAGAAATCATCCGTATCGGAACCCGCGCGCCAGTCGTATTCCCGCAGCGCATTACGGAAAACCTGTGCAACATCCTGAAAAAGTATCATCCGGTATGGCTGAATACGCACTTCAACCATCCAAAAGAAATTACACCGGAAGCGAAGCAAGCTTGCGAAATGCTGGCAAATGCGGGCGTTCCGCTGGGCAACCAGGCTGTGATTCTCGCGGGAATCAACGACTGTGCCAACACGATGAAAAAGCTGGTGCAAGACCTGGTCAAAATTCGCGTCCGTCCGTACTACATCTATCAGTGCGACCTGTCTGAAGGAATCGGTCACTTCCGCGCTCCTGTCAGCAAAGGGATTGAAATTATTGAACACCTGCGCGGCCATACCTCCGGCTACGCTGTCCCTACCTTTGTGGTGGACGCTCCGCACGGTGGCGGAAAAATCCCGGTCAGCCCGAACTACATTATTTCGCAAGCGTCCGATAAAGTGGTGCTGCGCAACTTCGAAGGCGTAATCACATCGTATCCGGAGCCTAAGACCTACCATGAGCATGACGAGGAAAATTGCGAATACTGCACAGCGGCAAAAGGCAAAGCTGTCGGTATCGCGGCCCTCATGCAGGATGAAGTCGACAACCTGGAGCCGACCGATCTGCCGCGCAACAAGCGCATCAAGGCCACCAAAGTCAAGTCGCTGGCAGATGTGCGTCTGGAGCAAAAAGCGAAAAAAGAACAGACGCCTGCAGAAGCAAAAGAAGCGTCCGGCAAATAAACGTGAAAAACAAAGTGTTAGCAGCTGCCTGATTGAACGGGCAGCTGTTTCTTTTTCGTGAGCGTGAGGGTGAGAATATTGCCAATTTTATTTGCAGGATGGTTCATTTCCCGCTTCTGTGATAAGATCGGATTACAGTAATATGAGCGAACGTTCAGTCAGTATTATTGCATTGTTTGAAAAAATCAAACTTACAGACTGAATAGTCATTCATTTTTCTTTTCGATTCTGATAAGATAGAAAGTAAAGACAACTCGTGAAAGTGGGGGAGTAGAAACATGCTGGCACTTATCAATCTGATCGCTTTTTTCCTGGTGCTCGCTTACGGGCTGTATCTGGCCGGACATGTTGTGTACAGCAGATATTTGTTCATCAAGCTGGGCAAAAAGCCGGATGTGAAAAATGACTTTGGCGCACGCATCAACCTGATGCTGGACAACGTCATTTTCCACAAGAAGCTGTTGAAGGACAAGAAAAGCGGGATTATGCACGTCGTGATGTTCTACGGATTCATCACGCTGCAATTCGGCGCGATCGAGCTGGTGATCAAAGGGCTATCGACAGGCTTCGAGCTACCTTTTGGCAGCGCTCACAAATACTTTTCGCTCATGCAGGAAATCACCACTTTTCTGATTTTGGCTGCTGTCGGATACGCTTTTTACCGTCGCTATATCGAGAAGTTGAAACGGCTGAAGCGCGGCTTCAAGTCAGGGATTGTCCTGCTGCTGATCTCCTCTCTGATGGCGACTGTATTGCTCTCCCTGGCTTTTGAGCAAATTTGGCTCGGGCATGAAGCATCTGGCTTTGCTCCGATCTCCTCTGTCTTGGCAATGGCCTTTTCCGCCATCGGAGTAGGAAGTACGGGCGGAGCGGTTCTCTTTTATATTTTCTGGTGGGCGCATCTGATCATTTTGTTGGGCTTTGCCGTCTACGTGCCGCAGTCCAAACACGCTCACTTGCTGTTTGCTCCGGTTAACGTCTGGTTCAAAAAGCTCGATCCGCCAGGAAAGCTGTCGAGCATCAACTTCGAGGACGAGACACAGGAAGTGTTCGGCGTGGGCAAGATCGAAGACTTCACGCAAACACAGCTGATCGACTTGTACGCCTGTGTAGAGTGCGGGCGCTGTACGAATATGTGCCCGGCAGCGGGAACCGGAAAAATGCTCTCGCCGATGGACTTGATTACGAAAATGCGCGACCATCTGACGGAAAAGGGAGCCGCTGTGACATCGCGTACGCCGTGGATGCCAAGCTTTGCTTTTTCGCAAACGACCGCCAACCAGATCGCTGTGCAAGCTTCGGAAGTGGCAGCCACAGCCGAGGGCGCGACGTCCATTTACGAGAAAAACCTGATTGGCGATGTCATTACCGAGCAGGAGCTGTGGGCTTGTACAACCTGTCGCAACTGTGAAGACCAATGTCCGGTGATGAACGAGCACGTGGATAAAATCATCGACATGCGCCGCTATCTCGTGATGACCGAGGGAAGCATGCCAGCCGAAGCGCAGCGTGCCCTGAACAATATCGAGCGCCAGGGCAACCCTTGGGGAATCAACCGCAAGGACCGGATGAAATGGATTGAAGGTCTGAATGGTCAATACGAGGTGCCGACCGTCAAGCAGATCGAGGAATTTGAATATTTGTTCTGGGTCGGCTCCATGGGCTCGTTTGATCTGCGCAGCCAAAAAATCTCGCATGCTTTTGTGAAGCTCATGCACGAAGCGGGCGTCAAGTTCGCCATCCTGGGGAATGAGGAAAAGAACTCGGGAGATACGGCGCGCCGCATCGGAAACGAATTTTTGTTCCAGCAGCTGGCACAGGAAAACATCGCGTTGTTCGAAGGCTACGAAGTGAAGAAGATCGTCACCTGCGACCCGCACGCGTACAACACGTTCAAAAACGAATATCCGGAGTTTGGATTGACCGCGGAAGTGTACCACCATTCCGAGCTGCTCGCCCAGTGGGTGAACGAAGGCCGCTTGAAACCGACGAAGGAAGTCAAGGAGCGGATTACGTATCACGATTCCTGCTATTTGGGTCGCTACAACGAGATTTACGACAAGCCGCGTGTCATCTTGGAAGCAATCCCTGGCGTCGAAGTGGTGGAAATGAAGCGCAGCGGCTGTGACAGCATGTGCTGTGGAGCAGGCGGCGGCCTGATGTGGATGGAGGAGCATGAAGGCTCGCGTGTCAACGTGGCGCGTACCGAGCAAGCATTGGAGGTCAACCCGACCGCGATTGCCAGCGCCTGCCCGTACTGCCTGACCATGATGAACGACGGAATCAAAACCAAGGAAAAAGAAGACGACGTCAAAACGCGCGATGTGGCGGAGATTTTGGCGGACGCGATCTGACAAGCGACGAAGACGAGAAGTGTTCTTTTGGGAACCCCGAACAGCCTGATTAGGAAAAGAAGTCAGGCTGTTCTTTTTTCGTCGGGATAAGGGTAGCAAACACGGGCGTCAGAAGCTTTAACATAGCCCAACTTTTCTAATAATTCATTGACTAATCGGGTTGAAGACGGCAAAATGAAGATAGCAGAAAATGAACGAACGCTCGGTCATAAGAATGGAGGGCATGCGATGAAAACGGTGATAGTTGGGGCGGCACGTACCCCGTTTGGCAAGTTTGGCGGTTCCCTGAAAGCGTTGTCTGCGGTAGACCTCGGTGCAATCGTGATCAAGGAAGCTTTGGAGCGCTCCGGCATTTCCGGCGATCAAGTCGACGAAGTGATCATGGGCATGGTCATTCAGGCGGGAGCAGGACAGGTTCCTTCCCGGCAGGCAGCACGCAAGGCCGGACTGCCATGGGACGTGGCGAGCGAGACGATCAACAAGGTGTGCGCCTCCGGGATGCGGGCTGTCACGATGGGCGACCAAATCATTCGCGCAGGCGACGGGGAGATTATCGTTGCTGGCGGCATGGAGAGCATGAGCAATGCGCCTTATGCGCTTCCGGCGGCGCGTGATGGCATGAGAATGGGAGATGCGACTGTACGCGATCTCATGATGTACGATGGCCTCACTTGTCCGTTTGATCAGGTGCCGATGGCTGTTCACGGCAGCAACGTGGCTGAAGAGTACGGAATATCGCGTGAAGCGCAGGACGATTGGGCGCTGCGCAGCCAGCAGAGAACGGCGAGAGCGGTCGAGAACGGACTTTTTGACGAGGAGATCGTAGCCGTCTCCATTCCTCAGAAAAAAGGGGAGCCGCTGCAAGTGACAAAAGACGAAGGACCACGCCCGGATACGACCAGGGAAGGTCTGGCGAAACTGCCGCCAGTCTACAAAAAGGACGGAACGATTACGGCAGGCAACGCGCCTGGCATTAATGACGGAGCAGCAGCGATGGTGCTGATGTCCGATGCCAAGGCCGAGGAGCTGGGCATCAAGCCGCTCGCTACGATTCTCGGACATGCGCACGTAGGAGCAGAAGCGCCTTACATTGCAACGACACCAGGGCTGGCCATCAACAAGCTGCTCGAAAAAACAGGGGTTTCGCTGGACGAAATCGCTTTGTTTGAAGTGAACGAAGCGTTTGCAGCCGTGACCTTGACCAGCGGCAAAATCGTCGGTTGGGACGACGAGAAAGTAAATGTAAACGGGGGAGCGATCGCGCTCGGTCACCCGATTGGAGCGAGTGGAGCACGAATTATCATGCACCTCGCATACGAGTTAAAAAGACGCGGTGGCGGACTAGGGATTGCGGCGATTTGCAGCGGTGCCGCACAGGGAGACGCTATCCTGATTAAAGTGGAGTAGGGGGCCTTTTACATGAACGTACAAACGATAATGGTCATCGGAGCAGGGCAGATGGGCAGCGGCATTGCCCAGGTAGCAGCACAGGCAGGCTTTCGCGTTTATTTGAACGACGTGCAGCAGCCGTTTGTGGAGCGCGGTCTGGCGACGATCACGAAAAACTTGTCGCGCAACGTGGAAAAAGGCAAACTGAGCGAAGACGACAAACAGGCGATCTTATCCCGGCTCGTCCTGTCGACCGATTTGGCAGACGCGGCGAATGCTGATTTTGTTATAGAAGCTGTCACCGAAAATATGGCGGTGAAAACAGCGATCTTTTCCAAACTGGATGAGGTATGTCCGCCGCATGCGATTTTGGCGAGCAACACGTCCTCTCTTCCCATCACCGAAATTGCCGCAGTGACGAAGCGGCCGGAAAAAGTGATCGGGATGCATTTCATGAATCCTGTACCTGTGATGAAGCTGGTCGAAATTATTCGCGGGCTGCAAACAGCAGACGAGGTATACCAGCTGACCGAAGATTTGTCGAAGCAAATGGGCAAGGTGCCAGTAAGCGTAAATGATTTCCCGGGCTTCGTGTCCAATCGGGTGCTGATGCCGATGCTCAACGAAGCGATCTATTGCGTGTATGAGGGCGTGGCAACGCCAGAAGCGATCGACGAAGTGATGAAGCTGGGCATGAACCATCCGATGGGTCCGCTCCAGTTGGCTGACTTTATCGGTCTTGATACGTGCCTCTACATCATGGAGGTGCTGCACGAAGGCTTCGGCGATTCCAAATATCGTCCTTGCCCGCTGCTTCGCAAATACGTAAAAGCGGGATGGCTAGGCAAAAAATCCGGTCGAGGATTCTACGTGTACAACTAACTGAAGGATTCGGCAGAAAGGTAGGACGGACATGGATTTTCGATTGAACGATGAGCAAGAGATGATGCGCCGCATGGTACGCGACTTTGCGCAAAAAGAAATTGCGCCGTTTGTTCCGGTTATGGAGGAAAAGGATGAGTTTCCCCGCCAGATTCTCAAAAAGATGGGCGAGATGGGGCTGATGGGAATACCGATCGCTGAAGAATGGGGAGGCGCCGGAGCCGATTTTGTCTCCTACATTTTGGCGATTCACGAGATTTCCAAAGTGAGCGCGACAGTGGGAGTCATTTTGTCCGTGCACACCTCTGTAGGAACGAATCCGATTCTTTACTTCGGAACGGAGGAGCAGAAGCGCAAGTACGTGGCAAAGCTGGCTCGTGGCGAATATCTCGGCGCTTTTGCCCTGACCGAGCCGCATGCCGGGTCCGATGCCAGTAGCATCAGAACGACAGCGGTGCGAAGCGGGGATGAATACATCCTGAACGGCAACAAAGTGTTCATTACAAACGGCGGCGAAGCGGATACGTACATCACTTTTGCGGTCACGGATGCCAGCAAGGGAAGCAAAGGAATTTCCGCTTTCATCGTGGAGAAAGATACGCCGGGCTTTATCGTCGGCAAAAAGGAAAAGAAAATGGGGCTGCACGGCTCCTACACGACTGAACTGGTGCTTGACAACGCTCGCGTACCTGCTGCCAACCTGTTGGGGCAAGAGGGAGACGGCTTCTGTATTGCGATGGCGAACCTGGACACGGGCAGAATCGGAATCGCTGCGCAAGCGTTGGGGATCGCCGAGGCTGCTGTCCATTACGCGACAGAGTACGCAAAAGAACGCAAGCAGTTCGGACAACCGATCGCCAAGCAACAAGCTATCGGGTTCAAGCTCGCGGACATGGCGACAAAAGCGGAAGCAGCGAGACTGTTGGTGTATCGCGCAGCATCACTGCGCAGCCAGGGAATCGCCTGCGGCATGGAAGCGTCGATGGCAAAACGGTTCGCTACGGATACGGCGATGGAGCTGGCGACAGAAGCGGTACAAGTGTTTGGCGGGTACGGCTACACCAGAGAATATCCGGTTGAGCGTCTGTTCCGGGATGCCAAAGTTACGCAGATTTATGAGGGTACCAACGAAATTCAACGAATCGTAATCGCCAAGCATTTGCTTGCTGACTAAATAAAAGCCTTTTGTGCCGCCCGGTTACTGGGCTGACTAAAACAGGCGAAAACACATGGGGGAGTGAAAAAAATGAATTTCCAGCTCACGGAAGAACATGACATGATGCGTAAAATGATCCGCGATTTCGCAGAAAACCAGGTGGCTCCGACAGCAGCCGAGCGCGATGAGGAAGAGCGCTTCGACAGATCCATTTTTGAACAGATGGCAGAGCTTGGCTTGACGGGCATCCCTTGGCCGGAAGAATACGGAGGCGCTGGCGCGGACTACTTGAGCTACGTCATAGCAGTCGAAGAACTCTCCCGTGTGGATGCGTCGATCGGCGTGACTTTGTCCGCGCAAGTATCGCTGGCAAGCTGGCCGATTTACAAGTTTGGCACAGAAGAGCAGAAACAAAAGTTTTTGCGTCCATTGGCAGAAGGCAAAAAAATGGGAGCTTACTGTTTGACTGAGCCAGGCTCAGGCTCCGACTCCGCAGGAATGCGTACAACTGCTGTGCGCGATGGCGACCACTACATTTTGAACGGCAGCAAAATTTTCATCACCAATGCGGGTGAAGCAGAGATTTACATCGTTTTTGCCGTAACCAGCCCTGAGCTGAAACACAAGGGAGTTACCGCCTTCATCGTGGAAAAAGGCATGGCCGGCTTCACGATGGGCAAAAAGGAGAAAAAGCTGGGCATTCGTTCCTCGCCAACTTTGGCGGTGAATTTTGAAGATGTACGAGTTCCTGTAGAGAATAGGCTCGGCGAGGAAGGCCAAGGCTTCAAAATCGCCATGATGACGCTGGACGGCGGACGAAACGGAATCGCTGCCCAAGCGGTTGGCATCGCGCAGGGAGCATTCGAGCACGCGCTTGCTTATGCCAAAGAACGCAACCAGTTCGGGAAGCCGATCGCGTCCTTGCAAGCTATCCAGTTCAAGCTGGCTGACATGGCAACCAAAATCGAAGCCGCTCGCTTGCTCACGTACCAGGCTGCATGGCTGGAAGACCAGGGCCTGCCTTACGGAAAAGCATCCGCCATGTCCAAAGTATTTGCGGGCGATATCGCGATGGAGGTTACGACCGAAGCGGTGCAAGTATTTGGCGGGTACGGCTACACCCGTGAGTACCCTGTCGAGCGCTTCATGAGGGATGCGAAAATCACGCAAATTTATGAGGGCACCAATGAAATCCAGCGCGTGGTAATCAGCAACTACCTGCTAAAAGAATAGAGAAATCATTACCGACAACCACGATTGTTCCAACTAGCTGAACGCAAAAAGATTTTTTGATAAGGCCTGTGGAAAAGAAAGGTTTGGCTTTGCGCTCTTACTCGCGTATAATTGTTTGCGAAAAGATCGTCAATGAGCGTTTGCGCCTTTCTTTTCCTGAAAGTGTCTGACTAAACGCTCAGTCGGTTGGAAGGGTGGATTTGTTGTGTCCGAAAGAAGAAAAACCATACCGTCCTTGGTAAAGGACCCGAAGTTGATTGAAAAACGCCGGGAGCAGATTATTGAAGCTGCCGTTCATCTCTTCATTAATAAAGGTTTTCACAAAACGACGACGAGGGAGATCGCCCGGGCTTCCGGGTTCAGTATCGGCACCTTGTACGAGTACATCGAATCGAAGGAAGACGTGCTTTATCTCGTTTGCGATGCGATTCATGCCGAGATGGAGACGCGTTTGCGCGAAGCGATCAATTTTAACGGCACAGGCTTGAAAATTTTGAAGCTCGCACTCAAAAGCTTGATCCGCGTGATGGATCAGATGAGCGACCGCGTCCTGCTCATTTATCAGGAGTCGAAGTCGCTGCCGAAAGAAACGCTTCGTTACGTTCTCGGACGTGAAGAAGAGATTGCCCAAATTTTTGTGGAGATCCTGCAAAAAGGAATTGCCGACGGTTCGCTGCGCATTGATGAGAAGCATGTCAAGCTGATGGCTGACAATATCATGGTGCTGGGCGAAATGTGGGTGTTCCGTCGCTGGGCTCTGCACAAGCACTATACGTTGGAGGAGTTCACCGAAAAGCAGATTACGCTGTTGCTTCGTGAAATCAGTGTCTCCGACTAAGTCATTTACTTGAATCTCGGGGAGAGTGGAACGATGGAAACCGAAGTGTATCGTCCGCAAAACAAGGTGCGTTTTGTGACCGCTGCCAGCTTGTATGACGGTCACGACGCCTCGATCAATATCATGCGCCGTATTTTGCAGTCATCGGGAGTGGAAGTGATCCATCTTGGTCACAATCGCTCGGTCGATGACATCGTGACTGCTGCCATCCAGGAGGATGTGCAGGGCATTGCCATCAGCTCTTATCAGGGCGGCCATGTGGAATATTTCAAATACGTGATTGATCTTTTGCGCGAGCGGGGAGCGGAGCATATCCGTGTCTTCGGGGGCGGCGGTGGAGTAATCGTTCCACGCGAGATTCGCGAGCTGGAGGAATACGGCGTCTGTAAAATTTACTCGCCGGATGACGGCAGGCGTTTGGGCTTGCAAGGCATGATCAACGACATGATCAGAAACAGCGATTTTCCGACCGTCAAACAGTTGGAAGACGAAGTAAAGGGCTTGCGCGAGCAGAATCACAAGGCTGTCGCCCGACTGATCTCTGTCGCGGAGTATGCGGTGGATCAGCCGGAGTGGAAGGAACCGTTGCAAGCAAGCGTGCTGGAAGCCCCAGAGTCGATTCCGGTGCTCGGGATCACAGGTACAGGTGGAGCCGGAAAAAGCTCGCTGACGGATGAGCTTGTTCGCCGCTTTATCCGTACGTATCCGGAAAAAACAGTCGCGATTCTGTCTGTCGATCCATCCAAGCAAAAATCGGGTGGAGCGTTGTTGGGCGACCGGATACGGATGAATGCCAACAACACGCCACGCGTCTACATGCGCAGTTTGGCGACGCGAAAGTCAGGCATGGAGCTGTCGGCGGCGTTGAAAGATGCCATTCAAGTAACGCGTGCCGCACAATTTGACTTGATCATCGTGGAGACGAGCGGGATCGGTCAGGGCGATGCGCAGGTGACGGAAGTGTGCGATGTTTCCATGTACGTCATGACCAGTGAATTTGGTGCGCCATCGCAGTTGGAAAAGATCGACATGCTCGATTTTGCGGACGTGATCGCGATCAACAAGTTCGAACGCAAAGGCTCGGAAGATGCTTTGCGGGAAGTGCGGAAGCAGTATCGTCGCAATCATCAGCTATTCGATTTGCCTGACGAGCAAGTCCCGGTTTACGGTACGATTGCCAGCCAGTTCAACGATCCGGGCACAAATGTGCTGTTTGCTGCTCTGATGCATAAAATTGTGCAAAAGACGAATGTGGACTGGTCTGTTGAGAATTTGGATACTACTCCTGTAAAAATTCACAAAACTTCGTTGATTCCGACAGAAAGAATCAACTATTTGCAAGAGATTGCGAATACGGTCCGCCAATACCAGGCGTACACCGATGAGCAGTCCGCTATCGCCCGCAAGCTGTATCAGCTGCACGGCGCCAAGGAAACGCTGCTTGCAGCGAAGGACGAAGCAGTAACCGAATTGATCGCGGTACTCGACAAGCAAATCAAGCTGTTCGAGGAAAAGCTTCATCCCGAATGCCGCAAAGTGCTCGACAACTGGCCCAAGCTCAAGGAAGCGTACAGACAGGACCAGTTTGTCACTCGCATTCGCGACAAGGAAATCGTCACGAAGCTGTTCAGCGAATCGCTGTCAGGTACGCGCATTTCGAAAGTAGCCGTGCCGGACTTCCATGACTGGGGCGAGATTTTGAAATGGTCGCTGAAGGAAAACGTACCAGGCGAGTTCCCTTATACAGCTGGGGTATTTCCGTTCAAACGCGAGGGAGAAGATCCAAAGCGGCAATTTGCGGGCGAAGGCACGCCTGAGCGCACGAACCGCCGTTTTCACTTCTTGTCCCAAAATGACGAAGCGAAGCGGCTGAGTACGGCTTTTGACTCGGTGACCTTGTATGGGGAAGATCCGGATTATCGTCCGGATATTTACGGGAAAATCGGAACGAGCGGCGTGAGCATCTGCACGCTCGACGACATGAAAAAGCTGTATGCCGGCTTCGACTTGTGTGCGCCGAGCACATCGGTTTCGATGACGATCAACGGTCCTGCTCCGATGATTTTGGCGATGTTCATGAATACGGCCATCGAGCAGCAGATCGAGAAGTTTGTCCAAAAGGAAGGGCGCCAGCCTACCGAGGAAGAAGCCAAACAAATCAAGGCGTATACGCTGTCGACGGTTCGCGGCACGGTCCAAGCGGATATTTTGAAAGAAGATCAGGGACAAAACACATGTATCTTCTCGACTGAATTTGCGCTGCGAATGATGGGCGACATCCAGCAGTATTTCATCGATCAAAAGGTGCGCAACTACTACTCCGTGTCGATTTCCGGCTACCATATCGCGGAGGCGGGGGCGAATCCGATTACCCAGCTGGCGTTTACGCTGGCGAACGGGTTTACGTATGTGGAGTATTACTTGAGCAGAGGCATGCACATTGATGACTTTGCGCCGAATCTGTCGTTCTTCTTTTCCAATGGACTGGACCCCGAGTATACGGTCATCGGCCGGGTCGCTCGCCGCATCTGGGCAACCGTGATGAAAAACCGCTACGGCGGGAATGAACGCAGCCAAAAGCTGAAATATCACATTCAAACATCCGGACGCTCCTTGCACGCGCAGGAGATGGATTTCAACGATATCAGAACGACGCTGCAAGCGCTGATTGCGATTTACGACAACTGCAATTCGCTGCATACCAATGCCTACGACGAGGCGATTACGACCCCGACAGAGAACTCTGTACGCCGGGCTATGGCGATCCAGATGATCATCAACAAGGAAATGGGCCTCGCGAAAAATGAAAACCCGTTGCAAGGCGCGTTTATTATTGAGGAGCTGACGGATCTGGTCGAAGAGTCCGTGATGCAGGAATTTGAACGGATCAGTTCTCGCGGCGGCGTGCTGGGAGCGATGGAGACGCAGTACCAGCGCGGCAAAATCCAGGATGAATCGATGTATTACGAGATGAAAAAGCACACAGGCGAGCTGCCGATTATTGGCGTGAATACTTTCATCAATCCGAACGCTTCCGAGGACGACTACGAGATCGAACTGGCGCGGGCGACCGAGGAAGAAAAAGAACAGCAAATCATCAACCTGAGAGCGTTCCAGGAGCGCCATCGCGATGTAGCTCCACAGGCGTTGCGCCGTTTGCAGGAAGTAGCGATGGCGGGCGAAAACATCTTCGCCGAACTGATGGAAACGGTGAAGGTCGCTTCGCTCGGACAGATCAGCGCCGCTTTGTATGAAGTCGGCGGTCAGTATCGGAGAAACATGTAGCGGCAAGTTTGGAGCGCAAAACGAAACAAGGGCCACCTTTGTATAGAGGCGGTCCTTGTTTTGGTTGTTATGGTCTACCCCTCACTAGAATGCCGCCGAAAAACTTCTTGGTTATACTCAACCGATCTCCCGCGGGGAATACTCAAACTCACCCAATGCTCGTTTTGCAACTGTTTCCCGAGGTAAACGATTTGTCCGACGTGGTAGGAGTAGTGAGAGAGCTGACGCTGGATGGCTTTCATGACGGAGTGAGGCTCGTTTCGGATCGTGACTGTTTTCATCAGGTCGTCATGCGAAAGCGCGGCCAGAGCGGCAAACAGAACTTGCCAGCCTGTCTCCCAACGGGCGATCAGGTCCTCTTTCGTAGCGAAGCCGCCTTCAAATTCCTGGTCGCGATTGCGGCCGGGTTTTTCGCCATCGCTTCCGAACAGATCGGTCCATCTGGCTACCATGTTGCCTGACAGATGTTTGACGATGATTGCAATGCTGTTGGACTCGCTGGAAGGTGCTTGCTGAAGCTGCTCCAGGGAGAGCTGTTCGATCGTCTTTTCCCCGAGTTTTTTCACATCGAAAAACTTGTCTGTCGTACATGAAAGAAACTCCTGTGCCCATTCCATTCGCTTCACTCCTTTCTTTATCTATTTGATCTTACATGAAAATGGTTACACCTTGTTTGAAAGCCTTGCATTTTCGGCTAAAATAAGGAATACTGTATGTTAGCCTTCGTATGTTGAACGACATGCGAAAAAGGAAATGGACTTCATTTATGTATTGCCTATGCAAAGCCTGCGTCCACCAGAAAAGGGCGAGGTCGGTATTGAACCCAATAGTTTTCTAATGGAAAGGACGTGCCCTGGGTGAGTCAATTGTTTGCTCATATTGATCCCGAGAAACTGAGCGAGATGGCGTTGGTTGATATTGCGTATGAAATTTTGCGTGAAACCAACCGCACTTACAACTTCCGCGAGCTGATGGATGAACTGGTTACCGTTCGTAACATGACAAACGAACAACTCATGGCAATCATCGCGCAAGTATACACAGAAATTAACATTGACGGCCGTTTTGTATGCCTTGGCGACAACGTGTGGGGATTGAAGCGCTGGTACCCGACTGACACAGTTGAAGAGACGCAAGAAGGCGGCGGAACCAAAAAGAAAAAAATTATCCTCGAGGACGACTTCGACGATTACGACACCGAAGACGAAGTGGTTGAGGATTACGAAGACGACGATGTTGTCATTTTCGAAGACGAAGAAGAATTTGTTGATGAGGATGCAGAGATCGAGGATGAAGAGATCGATGCTGAAATCGACGAAGAGGAGCTCGAAGAAGAGGAAGACGAGCTGTTCGACGAGGAGCTTGAAGAAGAGGAAGCTGACGAAGAGTTGGAAGATGAAGAGGATAAGTGATAAGTCCTTGACTTCCGCTTGAGGGACAGATAAAATACTCCTTGGGCTTCACATGAAGAAGGATTAAATAAGGGAAACTATAAAACAAAAGTGCCCCTACCCCATTGCATGAAGGGATAGGACTCGCTTTTGTTTTTCTTTTTTTGGGAGCCGTCTTCATACGTTTTTTACTACTACTAAAGGGTTAGGGAAAGAGGGGACGTTAACGATGACGAAGTATATTTTTGTGACAGGCGGGGTCGTATCCTCGTTGGGAAAAGGAATTACAGCGGCTTCTCTGGGCCGACTCCTGAAAAATAGGGGCTTGAAGGTAACGATCCAGAAGTGCGATCCGTACATCAACGTTGACCCAGGGACAATGAGCCCGTATCAACATGGTGAAGTGTTCGTAACGGATGATGGAGCGGAAACCGACCTGGACCTGGGACACTATGAGCGCTTTATCGACATCAACCTGAGCGCGAACTCCAACGTAACGACTGGAAAAATCTACTCAACCGTCATCGCCAAAGAACGTCGTGGAGACTATCTGGGTGGAACTGTTCAAGTGATTCCGCACATCACCAACGAGATCAAAGACCGCATTTTCCGCGCTGGCCGTGAAACAGGAGCCGATGTGGTCATTACCGAGATCGGTGGAACTGTAGGGGATATCGAGAGCTTGCCGTTCCTGGAAGCGATTCGTCAAATCAAGAGCGACATTGGCCGTGAAAACGTCATGTACATTCACGTGACTCTTGTTCCTTACATCAAGGCAGCTGGCGAAATGAAAACAAAGCCAACCCAACACAGCGTGAAAGAACTGCGCAGCCTGGGCATCCAGCCAACCGTTATCGTAACTCGTACCGAACAGCCTATGACACAAGAAATGAAGGACAAGCTGGCGCTGTTCTGTGACATCGACAAAAACGCGGTTGTGGAGTGCGTAGACGCCGAGACACTGTACGATGTTCCGCTGCAACTGCAAGCCCAAGGTCTGGATGACTACGTGTGCCGCCATCTCGGTCTGGCTTGCCAGGAAGCAGACATGACGGAGTGGAAATCGCTGGTTGGCAAAATCAAAAACTTGTCCAAGACCACCACTATTGCGATCGTCGGGAAATACGTAGAGCTGCACGACGCTTATTTGTCTGTAGCAGAAGCGCTGTACCACGGCGGTTATGCGAATGATTCCAAAGTGGAAATCAAATGGGTGCACGCAGAAGAAGTTACGCCTGAAAACGTAGCCGAGATGCTGGGCGATGTGAACGGCGTGCTGGTGCCAGGCGGCTTCGGCGATCGCGGCATCGAAGGAAAAATCATCGCTACCCGTTACGCTCGCGAAAACAAGGTGCCGTTCCTCGGAATTTGCCTCGGTATGCAAATCGCGGTTATCGAGTTTGCCCGTCACGTGGCAGGCATGGATGGTGCCAACAGCTCCGAGATCAACCCGGAAACAGCTTATCCAGTTATCGACCTTTTGCCAGAACAAAAGGAAATCGAGGACAAAGGCGGAACCATGCGTCTTGGCATCGGACCTTCCAAAGTGGAAGAAGGCACGCTGACTGAAGCTGCTTACGGCAGCACACTGGTGTATGAGCGCCACCGTCACCGTTATGAAGTCAACAACGAATATCGCGAGCAACTGGCTCAATTGGGCCTGCGCTTTGCAGGTACGTCGCCGGATGGCCGCCTGGTGGAAATCGTGGAAGTTCCAGACCATCCTTGGTATGTGGCTACCCAGTTCCATCCGGAGTTCACTTCCCGTCCGAACCGTCCGCAACCATTGTTCCGCGACTTCGTCAAAGCTTCCCTGAACCTGAATCGATAAATGTTTGCATAAAAAAGACGCCCCGGCGAAATCAATCGTCGGCGCGTCTTTTCTGTTTTCAATGAAAGAGCGGCGATAGCCAGGCTACCCAATAAGCGGCGGGAACAAGCAGAAGCTGCGCCAGAACGGTTCCGAAAAAGCGGGAAATCATCAGCCACAAATACATGTCGCGAATGGACTCCTGCGTCGCTTTTCCCTGCATGGCCTTCTCGGTCAAAAGGGCAACCTGCGGGTCGACCAGAATGGTCATGAAGATCGTGGCAAAGCCGTTGATCATGCCGGAAGACATCAGTACGGTTGCTTTGTAGTCAGGCGTCAAAAGGGTTGCATACAGCACGGAGAGCACGCTGCTGGTATAGATGGCTGTCCCCAGGCAGTTGAGCAGCAAAAGGCGTTTGGGGATGCCTTTGATGCGAAAGCGGGAGATGCCTTGCCAACTCGGGATTCGCACGTGGTGCCGGACGCGGCGGATGCTGTCTACCGTGACGGCTGTGCGCAGCATTTGCGGGATCGAGCCGGCCAATTCCAGATGGGAAATCACCCGCTTGGAAATTTGGACAAACGTAGGAAACAGCACGATGGCTGCCAGCGTCCCTACCGAGGAGGCGACGATAATCAAATGCAGCTGCCAGCTCGGATCGGTGTGCAGCATGGCAGCCTGATCCATCAATCCGCCAGTGAACGGACCTTGGATCAGGTTGGAGGTGCGGGAGAGAAGCAGCGTAATGCCGACAAGCGACAGGGCGACCGCGATTCTCCCTGTTTGTACGCCAGCGAAGCGAATGGCGTAGGAAAGTGTCTCTGTCGTATGGATAACAAACGTTAACAGGCAAATCAACCAGAGCGCATCCATCTTGTTTTTTGGCTCCTTGCGTAGTGCAAAAATGGTATTCCTAATTATACTCGAAATGGACACTGCGGGAAATTTTCAATAGACGAAGCGCAAAACGGGCAGGAGTTTCCTGATTTTAGGCGAAACCATAATTAATTAAGGAAATGGATTCGTCAGGGGGGAGTAACCGTGTTCGACAAACATGATAAAAAGGTACTGGTTGTCGATGACCAGTATGGGATTCGCATTTTGTTGTACGAGGTACTGGGCAAAGAGGGATACAAAACATTCCAGGCTGCAAACGGGAAGATGGCCCTGGAGATTGTGGAAAAAGAATCGCCTGATCTGGTCATTCTCGACATGAAGATTCCAGGCATGGACGGGATTGAGATTTTGAAGCATATCAAGAAGATCAATCAGGAAATCAAGGTAATCATGATGACCGCTTATGGCGAACTGGACATGATCAAGGAAGCGACGCAACTGGGAGCGCTTACCCATTTCACCAAACCGTTTGATATCGACGAATTGCGAATGGCTGTTCAGCAGCAGCTTGCCTGCTAGTGCTTTGGACAAGTCTTCGTGGGGACAAGCGTACCTGTTAACATACGCCTGTCTGTGATATAATAAGCCACGTGATTGAAGTTAGCAGAGGAGGATTTCCCAAATGCCACTGGTACCTATGACCGCTTTTACCGAAGACGTCAAATTGCATAAATACGCCGTCGGACAATTTAACCTGAACAATCTCGAGTTTACTCAAGCGATTACGGAAGCTGCGATGGAAGAAAAATCGCCTGTGATTTTTGGTGTTTCCGAGGGAGCGCTTAAATACATGGGTCTTGATTACACGGTAGCCATTGCAAAAGTGGCGGCAGAACGCGCAGGAGTACCTGTTGCGCTGCACCTGGATCACGGCAGCAACTTTGACATTGTCATGAAGTGCATTCGCGCAGGATTTTCTTCGGTTATGTTCGATGGTTCCCACCATTCGTTTGAAGATAACCTTCGCTTGACCAAACAGGTTGTTGAGGCTGCTCACGCTGTAGGCGTTTCTGTAGAAGGTGAACTCGGTACCATCGGCGGGGTAGAGGACGACCTGTCTGTTGACGAGGAAGACGCTACTCTGGCGAATCCGGAAGAAGCGATCCGCTTCTGGGAAGAAACAAAAGTAGACTACGTAGCCATTGCAGTGGGAACAGCTCACGGCATGTACAAAGGCGTGCCAAAAATTCGCTACGACATTATCGAAAAAGTAGCAAGCAACATCGGAGCGCCAATCGTGCTGCACGGTGGTTCCGGCGTACCAGACGATGCGATTGTGGAATCGATCAGACTGGGCGTAGGAAAAATCAACGTAAATACAGAAAGCCAAGTCGCATGCACCGAAACGGTTCGCAAAGCGTTGGCTGCGAAACCTAACGAAATCGATCCGCGCAAATACCTGGGTCCTGCTCGCGATGCGATCAAGGAAGTCGTAAAAGGAAAAATGCGCCTGTTCGGAAGTAGCAACCGCGCGTAACTAGGAGGATAATCATGCGTTTTTTGATTGATACGGCAAATGTAGATGAAATTCGCGAGATTCACGAATGGGGCGTTTTGGCTGGAGTAACGACGAACCCTTCTCTTGTTGCAAAAGAAGGTCGTGACTTTGTCGAAACCCTCAAAGAGATCATCGATATCGTAGATGGACCGATCAGTGCGGAAGTCATCAGCACCGATGCCAAAGGGATGATTGAAGAAGGCGAAAAGCTGGCTTCTCTCTCCAAAAACATCGTGATCAAGCTGCCGATGACGGCTGAAGGTCTGAAGGCAACCAAGTATTTTGCCAAGCGCAAGATCAGAACGAACGTAACGCTGGTGTTTTCCGCTAACCAAGCGCTGCTTGCTGCTCGCGCAGGTGCAAGCTTCGTGTCTCCGTTCCTGGGACGTCTGGACGATATCGGCCAAGACGGCATGCAGCTGATCGAAGACATCGCAGAGATTTTCTCTGTGCATGGCATCGATACGGAAATCATCGCAGCATCTGTTCGTCACCCTGTTCATGTGACAGAAGCCGCTCGCCGTGGTTCGCACTTCGCTACCATTCCGGCAAAAGTATTCAAGCAACTGATTGCTCACCCATTGACAGACAGCGGTTTGGAGAAGTTCCTCGCTGACTGGGCAAGCATGCAAAAATAAGGACACGTACCGAAAGTTCAAGCACCTTTCTCATTGGGGAAGGTGCTTCTTTCCCGATTACACCTGAGGAGAGCGATGCATGGATAAGCTGATCATCAATGGTGGAAAACCGCTAGCGGGAACGGTGACCATCAGCGGAGCAAAAAACAGCGCAGTCGCACTGATTCCTGCCGCATTGTTGGCGGATGGACCTGTTGTTATTGAAAATCTGCCCCGTATTCAGGATGTAGATATCTATCACGAGCTCCTGCGGGAAATGGGAGCTGACGTGCTGTTCGAAGAAGACTGGATGGAAATCGACGGGCGCTTGATGAAGCTGATGCTCATGCCTAACGGCAGAATCAAAAAGCTGCGCGCCTCTTACTATTTGTGGGGAGCCTTGCTCGCCAAATTCGGAGAGGCACAGGTAGGATTGCCTGGCGGATGCGATTTGGGGCCAAGACCTGTCGATTTGCATATCAAAGGCTTTGAAGCGATGGGCGCCGAGGTCGAGAACAAAAACGGCGTGATGACCATCCGGGCCAAGCGCGGTCGTCTGCAAGGTGCGAGAATATACCTTGATCTCGTCAGCGTAGGAGCTACGATCAACATCATGCTTGCTGCCTCCAAGGCAGATGGCGTGACCATTATTGAAAACGCTGCCCGTGAGCCGGAGATCGTCGATGTGGCGACTCTGCTCAACAATATGGGAGCAAACATCAAAGGCGCGGGTACGGACGTCATACGCGTCCAGGGCGTGGAGCGTCTGCGGGGTTGCCGTCATACGATTATTCCGGACCGGATTGAAGCCGGCACCTACATGATCGCGGCAGCGGCTACGAATGGCAACGTGCTGGTGGAAAACGTGATTCCGAAGCATCTGGAGTCGCTGACCGCCAAGTTGCGTGAGATTGGCGCACAAGTGATGGAAATGGACGATTGCATTCAGGTGATGGGCCGGGATTCTTACCGTTCTATCGATGTGAAGACAAGTCCGTATCCGGGTTTTCCTACAGACTTGCAGCAGCCGATCACGACGCTTCTGACTCTTGCCAAAGGATCGAGCATCGTCACAGACAATATTTACAGCTCGCGTTTTCGCCATGTGGATGAATTGCGGCGCATGGGGGCGACACTGAAGGTAGAAGGACGCTCGGCTGTGATCGAAGGCGGCAGCAAGCTGAACGGAGCGAAAGTCGTGGCTTCTGATCTGCGGGCAGGAGCGGCGCTGTTTATCGCCGGGTTGGCAACGAGCGGCACGACCGAGCTGGAAGGTCTTGAGCATATCGACCGTGGTTATGAAAATTTGGTGGGCAAGCTGCAAACGCTCGGTGCCGACGTGATTCGGGTAGGCTTGCAGCACACGGAAAGCCCACAACGTTAACCAATCATCAGGAGAGGAGTCTTCCAGAATGGAGCGCAGTTTGACACTGGAACTGGTGCGTGTAACCGAAGCGGCTGCTTTGGCTTCCGCCAGTTGGATGGGGTTAGGACGAAAAGATGAGGCTGACGATGCGGCAACGACTGCCATGCGCAAGGAATTTGAAAAAGTTCCGATGGATGGCGTAGTTGTAATCGGGGAAGGCGAAATGGACGAAGCTCCGATGCTTTATATCGGCGAGCGCCTCGGTCAAGGAGTAGCGCCAGCGGTAGATGTGGCTGTCGACCCGTTGGAAGGAACCAATATTCTCGCGAAAGGGACATGGGGCGCTATTTCTGTCATTGCCATTGCCGATCGCGGAAATTTGCTGCATGCTCCTGACATGTATATGGAGAAAATGGCAGTAGGGCCAAAAGCGGTCGGGAAAGTAGACATCAACGCTCCGATCCGCGACAACCTGAAAGCAGTAGCCGCGGCACAAGGCAAAGATATCAGCGACCTGGTCGCGATTGTCCTCGACCGTGACCGCCATTCCCGCATCATTCACGAAATTCGCGAGGCTGGCGCGCGCATCCGCCTCATTTCGGACGGCGATGTGGCTGCGGCGATCAATACGGCATTCCCTGATACGGGTGTAGACATTTTGTTCGGTTCTGGCGGAGCGCCAGAGGGCGTGCTGGCTGCGGTTGCCTTGAAATGCCTCGGAGGAGAAATCCAGGGCAAGCTGCTGCCGCAAAGCGAAGAAGAAATTCAACGTTGTGTCAAAATGGGGCTGACCAACCCGCACCAAGTATTGTTCATGGATGATTTGGTCAAGGGTGACGACGCCATTTTTGCAGCAACTGGCGTAACAGATGGCGAATTGCTGAAAGGGGTTCGTTTTCAAGGAACCCGTGCCACGACGCATTCTGTTGTTATGCGTGCAAAAACGGGAACGGTACGCTTCATCGAAGGGAACCACCGCCTGGAACGCAAGCCTTCACTCGGCTTGTAAGAAACGAGTTTAGACAGATGAACTTTCAAGAGTAAATAAAGAGTGGTGGATGTATGTTACTTTCTGAACTAGAAGAGAAGAAACTGACCGATCTCTATAAACTGGCCAAAGAGTACCACATCCCGTATTACTCCCAGCTGAAGAAGAAGGAATTGATCTTCGCGATACTTCGGGCACGGGCAGAGCGGGATGGCCTGATGTTTATGGAGGGCGTGCTGGAAATCTTGCCGGAGGGCTACGGCTTCCTCCGTCCGATCAACTATCTCCCAAGCTCGGAAGACATCTACATCTCCCAGTCGCAGATTCGCCGTTTTGATCTGCGCATGGGGGATGTGGTGTCGGGCAAGGCGAGGCCGCCAAAAGAAAACGAGCGTTACTTTGGGTTGTTGCAAGTAGAGGCAGTGAACGGAGAAGACCCTGAGACTGCTTCGGAGCGTCTGCATTTCCCCGCTTTAACACCGCTGTATCCTCAAACCAAGCTAGTGCTGGAAACTGCGCCAGAGCGAGTTTCCACCCGCCTGATGGATCTTCTTGCCCCTGTTGGACTCGGACAGCGTGGATTGATCGTCGCCCCGCCGAAAGCGGGTAAAACCATGCTGCTGAAAGAGATTGCCAACAGTATCACGGAAAGCCGGCCGGATATTCATCTGTTTGTTTTGCTCATCGACGAGCGTCCGGAAGAGGTAACCGATATGCAACGTTCCGTCAAGGGAGAAGTGGTAGCTTCGACTTTTGACGAGCTGCCGGAAAATCACATCAAAGTGGCAGAGCTTGTGCTGGAGCGGGCAAAACGTTTGGTCGAACACAAAAAAGATGTTGTGATCCTGCTGGATTCCATTACCCGGCTCGCACGCGCCTACAACTTGGTGATTCCGCCAAGCGGCCGTACATTGTCCGGCGGTATCGATCCGGCTGCGTTCCACCGTCCCAAGCGCTTTTTCGGTTCGGCACGCAATATCGAAGAAGGCGGCAGCCTGACGATTTTGGCTACAGCTTTGGTCGAGACAGGCTCGCGCATGGACGATGTGATCTATGAGGAGTTCAAAGGAACGGGCAACATGGAGCTTCATCTGGATCGCAAGCTGGCTGAACGCCGCATTTTCCCGGCGATCGACATTCGCCGTTCGGGAACGCGTCGCGAGGAACTGCTGCTGACCAAAGAAGAGCTGGATAAGCTGTGGATGATCCGCAAGAACATGAACGAAACGAACGAATTTGTCGACTCGTTCATCAAGAAGCTTGCGGACACGAAGACAAACGAAGAATTTTTGCAGACCCTGGAAACGAAGCAACAAGGACGGGGAAAAGCTGCTGGCACGACGGTGAGTTCATGACTCGCCGTCATTTTTTTTGCCTGTTTTGCATACCGTAAGAGAGTTGGAGGAAAAAGGAGGAGAGAATCTGTGGAGTATGTGCATGTTCCTGCGCCCATTGAGAGCCAGGTTGAAGCGAAAAAGGTTGTCGTGGAGCAAGCGCTGTTTCAAGCGTTCAATCCTTACGCAGGTTTGACCAAGCAAGCGCCTTCGGCTAAAAGCAATGCGATGGTGTACTCTGTCCGCGAAGGAGACACTCTGTCTGGAATTGCCGAGCGGTATGGCCTTACGCTGAAAAAGCTGGTAGAGACGAATCAAATCAGCAACCCGGGCTTGCTTTCGGTCGGGATGAAGCTGGTTATTGCCAAAGATGAAGTGACCCATATGGTGAAGCAAGGAGAGACGATCAATTACATAGCAAGAAGGTATGGAGTCAGCAAGGAATTGTTGCTGGATCGCAATCCGCTGTTAAAATGGCTGTCGGACAACCTGTATGTGGGACAGGTTGTGTACATTCCTGTTGCCGGAGGGCCGCCGATGCAGGCAGAAGAGCTGCAGCAAAAGCGGAACACCACCCAGGCGGCAAGCAGGCAAGTAGTGGCGCGGATTCGCGGCCGAATGGATTGGCCTGTAGAGGGAGCGACGATTACAAGCGGCTTCGGAACACGCTGGGGCAAGGTGCACAAAGGTGTGGATTTGTGGAACGAGCAGGAGGCCAAAACGCCGATTTTGGCAGCGAAAGCAGGGAAGGTGGTCGAGGCGGGCGCCAATCGATCCGGGTACGGGCGGATGGTCGTACTGGACCACGGAGACGGTTTGCAAACTTTTTACGCCCATATGCGGACGATTTTGGTCACGTCCGGCCAAAGCGTAGAAGCGGGCGACGTCCTCGGCTACATGGGTCAGACGGGCGATTCGACCGGGTATCACCTGCACTTTGAAGTCAGACAGGACGATGTGCCGATCAACCCGCTCCCGTATCTCGGCAGGTAACCCTTCACAATTTACATTGCTTTTTCAATGCGTTACAATGGGCAAAGCAAAGAAGCGAGGCGATTTTCCCATGTATTTAGTATACGCAGATGAAAACGGCAATGTTTACGACCACCCGGGATTGTTCTCGGTGGCGCGCAACGGCGATATATTGACAGAAATTCTGGAAGAAGAACTGATTCCGCTGCCGGAAGGAGCGACGTTGGTCAGTTTGCCAGATACGGTGCCGATCGGGATGGACCCCGATACGGGCGAAATGATCAAGCTCGACGGCTGTACAGCGGTTGGAGCGCTTGTTCCACAAGGAATTACCCGTCTTTTGCTGCCTGGCTATGTGAAAACAAACCGGGAGAGCAAGCTGCCGCTGTTCGGCTATTCGGCAGTGGTGTGGAAAGACAATCGTTTTTGGGTGGCAGGCAGAGCGAGTGACGATATTTACAAATGGGACCCGCTCAATTTCCCGATGGATGAGCTGAGACAGCGTGTGGAAAAGACGTTGGAGCTGTTTCCGCAAAACCGGATTTTGAATCACCTGTCTCACTGTGCGCTGGAGTACGAGTGCTTGACCGCCTCCAATAACTTTTTCAACCGCTGGGAAGGCAGTCTGCCTGTCTCCTACACCTGTAATGCGGGTTGCTATGGCTGTATTTCCGAGCAACCTGACGACAGCGGCTTCCCGTCTCCACAGACACGGATGAACTTCAAGCCGACAGAGGACGAGCTGGTCGAAGTGATGCTGCACCACCTGCAAACACCGGAAAGCATCATCAGCTTCGGTCAAGGCTGCGAGGGCGAGCCGTCCACCATGGCAGGAATTATTGTGCCAGCCATGCGTCGTGTGCGGGAGACGACAGACATGGGCTTCATCAACATCAATACCAATGCTGGCTTGACCGATCACATCAAAGGGATTGTGGACGCCGGACTGGACTTGATGCGTGTCAGCATTATCAGTGCGATTGACGAGCATTACAACGCTTACTATCGTCCGCGCAACTACACGCTGGAAAATGTAGCCCGATCGGCCGAATACGCTGCTTCCAAGGGCGTGTACACCTCGATCAACTACTTGTGCTTCCCGGGCGTGTTCGACCGCGAAGAAGAGATGGAAGCGATGATCAACTTCATTCGCCGGACGGGAATCAAGCTGATTCAAATGCGCAACCTGAACATCGATCCGGAAAGCTACCTGGCGATGATTCCAAAAGCGCAGGGCGAAGTCTTCGGAATGAAGCAGGCGATTGAGATTTATCAGGAAGAACTGCCGGATGTCGTAATCGGATCGTTTACGCACATTCCGCCGGCAGAACTGCGCCGCAGGAAAAACATGGCCTGATCGGTCAACCTGTTGCATTTCAGCTGACAGCATGCTACTATCTTTTATGTGTTTATATAACTCTGTTTCGGCAAACGATTCAGGGCGGAAAGAGGTGTAGTGAGATGAAACAAGGTATTCATCCTAAGTACAACGTAGTAACTGTTACATGTGCATGCGGTAACGAATTTGAATCCGGTTCCGTGAAACAAGCGTTGAAAGTGGAGATCTGCTCCAACTGCCATCCTTTCTTCACTGGAAAACAAAAATTCGTGGATGCTGGCGGCCGTGTAGACCGTTTCAAACGCAAATACAATCTGTCCTAATCAGACGGGATTGGAGCAACCAGGTAGAGCAATCTGCCTGGTTTTGTCTTTTTCTGGAACAAAATTATCGCGGACAGCAAGGGGGGCAATCGATGACAGCCATCATCTGGTTTCGGCGCGATCTGCGTTTGCACGACCACGCGGCTTTACATATGGCAGCGCTTACGGGCGAACCGGTTGTCCCGTTGTTCATTATGGACGATGCCTTTTGCCAGCCTGACGCTGTTGCAGACAAGCGATCGCATGCGTTTTTATCGGCTGTGGACAACCTGGCGGGCAGCTTGCAAGAAGTTGGCGGGAGGCTCCTGATTCGCCGGGGGAATCCGGCTGACGTGCTTTGTCAGGTCGCTCGCGAGACGGGGGCAGACAAAGTCTTTTACAATCGCGCATACACTCCCGAAGCGCGAAAACGCGATGCGACTGTAACGGAAGCTTTGGAGCGGCAAGGCATGTACGTTCATGCTTGCAAAGATTTGCTCATGCATGAGCCAGGCGACATTTTAACCAAGCAGCGGACGCCGTATGCGGTGTTTACTCCTTATAAACGGGTGTGGCTCACCCTTCCGAAAGACCGCCCTTTTCCGCAGCCGACATCATGGCGAATGTATGAGGGACTGGCCGATTTGCCAGGGGAATCGGCTCCTTTGGTCGAAGCTTTTGGGCGCAAACGTCCCGTTGGCAGTGAATGGGCGACGGCTCTGTTTGGAGAGTGGACAGCTCGCGAGCGATTGCAGCAATTTATGCACGAAGCTGTGCATCGATATAAAGAACGGCGCGATTTCCCCGGACTGGATGCGACTTCGCACTTGTCTTTTGCCTTGAATGCAGGCACGTTGTCGATTCGTACGGTGTATCACCAGGCGCTGGAGGCCATGGAGGAAGCCAGGGGAGAAGAAGTCGCCTCCGTGGAAGCGTTTGTCACGGAGCTTGTCTGGAGAGAGTTTTATCAGCAAGTGCTGTATCATCACCCGCACACGACCGATCACGCGTTTTTGCCGCAGTTTGAAGCGGTCGCCTGGGAAAATGACAAAGCGCTGTTTTCGGCTTGGTGCAACGGGGAGACGGGCTATCCGATCGTCGATGCAGCGATGAAGCAACTGAACGAAACAGGCTGGATGCATAACCGCCTGCGCATGATTGCGGCTTCTTTTTTGACCAAGGATTTGCTGGTGGATTGGCGGTGGGGGATGCGCTATTTTGCGAAGCAGCTTGTCGACTTCGACGAGGCGGCCAATATCGGCGGCTGGCAATGGAGCGCTTCTACCGGGACGGACCCGCAGCCGTACTTTCGCATTTTCAATCCAGTTGCGCAAGGCGAGAAATTCGATCCGGACGGGACTTTTGTCAAAAAATATCTTCCCGTTCTAAGCGAAGTCCCTCTACAATATATCCATAAGCCTTGGGAGATGCCTGAGCATGTGCAGGAGCAGGCGGGATGCAGGCTCGGCCTGGATTATCCTGTTCCTTGTGTCGATCATGCGAGCAGACGGAAGCTGGCGATGTCGTTGTTTCAAGAGGCGAAAGACAGCTACGCCAGGACGCGAAAATGAATCAGTTCTAGGCAAAAGGGAGATAGAGACGTGGCACAATTATATTTTCGTTACGGGGCAATGAATGCCTCCAAATCTATTCAGTTGCTGACGGTCGCTCACAACTACGAGCAATCCGGCAAAAAAGTAGTGGTGTTCACGCCAGCGGTCGATGATCGGTACGGCGTGGGGAAAGTGGCATCGCGGGTAGGGATCAGCAGAGAAGCGATTCCGATTGGCGAGGAAACCAATTTGTATGAGATTGTCGCGGCCGAAACGGTAAAACCGCACTGTGTACTGGTGGACGAGGCGCAGTTCATCAGCCGCCATCATGTGGACCAGCTGGTGGCGATTGTCGATCAGCTCGGAATCCCCGTCATCGTCTACGGCTTGCTGAAAAACTTCAAGAACGAGCTTTTCCCGGGAAGTGCCGCGTTGTTGTGTGAAGCGGACAAGGTGGAAGAGATCAAAACAGTGTGCGTTTACTGCAACAAAAAAGCGACGCATATCCTCAAATTCAAAAATGGACAACCTGTATACTCCGGAGAGACGATTGAGATCGCTGGCAACGACACGTACAGCAGCGTCTGTCGCAAGCATTATTACAACCCTCCGGCAGCTCGCTAGAAGCCGAACAGGAAAAGCCACCCTTGTTTTTCGCTGTGCATGAGCCGAAAAGGCACTGCGCAGACTAAGCAAAACAGGAGGTGGCTTTTTCGTGCGAATCACGTCTTTTGGGAAAAGCTCACTGACAGTGCTGGGCATTCTCGTCCTCTCTTCTGCCTTGACTGTCGGGTGCGGCGGCCGCAATACTACTCAAGAAAAAGGTTCCAACACGCAAGCGCTGGACGGTCAGCACCCTGCTTCGATCAAAGGGGAGCGGAGCGGGGAAGTTTTGCACCATCCTGCGCCGCCTGCCGCCGATCGTGACACTTTGATGGGGCGCAATCAAAACCCGAACTTGATCATCGGCCAGTCCAACGTGCGCAATACGCAAATCGACATGAACAACATGGAAATGATGGCGAAATCGGTAAAAGGCGTCGAGAACGCCCGTATCACACTGAATGGCGGCAATGCATATGTTACTCTTGACCTTGTGCATAACATTACGGCGAGTCAGGCGCGATCGGTGGAGCAGCAAGTTATTGCGCTTTTGCAGCAAAAAATCCCGCGCTATGACTTCCACGTCACCTCCAATGAGGGCTTTCACCGTTGATCGTGTGACTGGAACTGGTATGGCAAGGCTCGGCATCGCCGGGCCTGTTTTGCATCGCAAAAAGCAGAAATTTCCAGCCAAATAATGCGCTTTGACTTATTTTCGCTTTCCTCCTATAATTTATCTGTTATAATCGATTTTTAGTATTCTTTGCGATGGGGTGAAGTACAATGTTTACACGCTTATCCGCAGTTGAAGAGCGTTTTGAAGAGGTAACGAATCTCCTATGTGACCCCGACGTCATCAGCGATACAAAACGCTTGCGTGAACTGTCCAAGGAACAGTCTTCGTTGGAAGAGACAGTGACGACCTACCGTGAATATAAATCAGTTGTGAGTCAAATGGATGATGCCAAAGCCATGCTGGAAGAAAAGCTGGACGATGAAATGCGCGAAATGGTCAAGCTTGAAATCAGCGAATTGTCTGCCCGCAAGGAACAGCTGGAAGAACGCCTGAAAATTCTCCTGCTGCCAAAAGATCCAAATGACGAGAAAAACGTGATCGTGGAAGTGCGCGGCGCAGCAGGCGGCGATGAGGCAGCTCTGTTTGCGGCTGTTTTGTTCCGCATGTACACACGCTTTGCTGAACGTCACGGCTTTAAAATCGAAGTGCTGGAAGCAAGTCCGACAGACATCGGCGGCTACAAGGAAATCGTCTTTTCGCTGTCCGGTCGCGGCGCATACAGCAAAATGAAGTTCGAAAGCGGCGCACACCGCGTGCAACGCATTCCGGCGACAGAATCCGGCGGACGTATTCACACTTCTACCGCTACTGTACTGGTATTGCCTGAGGCGGAAGATGTGGAAGTGGAAGTACACGAAAAAGACATCCGCATCGATACGTTCTGCTCCAGCGGCGCTGGCGGCCAGAGCGTCAACACGACCAAATCGGCTGTTCGCGTTACGCACATTCCGACGGGGATCATGGTTTCCTGTCAGGATGAAAAATCGCAGCACTCCAATAAAGACAAGGCGCTTCGCGTTTTGCGCGCGCGCTTGTACGACTTTTATATGCAGCAACAAAATGCGGAAGCTGACGCTACGCGCAAAAGCCTGGTGGGAACCGGGGATCGCAGCGAGCGCATCCGCACGTACAACTATCCACAAAGCCGCGTGACCGACCACCGCATCGGTCTGACTTTGCACCGTTTGGAATCGGTGCTGGAAGGCGAACTGGATGAAGTGATCGACAACCTGATTTTGCATGAACAAACGGAGCTTTTGAAGAGCCATGCACACTCAGCTTGATTGGTCTGATGTCACGACGATTCGAGAAGCCCTGACACGGGCTTCTTCCTTTTTGCGGGAAAAAGGGGCAAAAGACCCTGTATTCGAAGCGGAACTGATGATTCGCCACTGTTTGGGCTGGGATCGCACGAAGTATTTGATTTCGATGATGGAGCCGATTGCCAAAGAGACGCTTGCGCAGCTGGATGAGTTGTGCCAGCGCAGAAGTGCGCACGAGCCGTTGCAGTACATGTTTGGTGAGCAAGAGTTTTACGGGCGCTCTTTTGCCGTTCGTCCTGGCGTTCTTATCCCTCGTCCCGAGACGGAGATACTCGTCGAGCAAGTGTTGGCGGCCGCCGCAACTGTTTGGTCAGAGCAAGAGGGTTTGACTGTTGCCGATATTGGGACAGGCAGTGGCGCCATCTGCATCACGCTCGCGCTGGAAAAGCCGGATTGGCAAGTGACGACAGTAGATTTATCCCCGGATGCTACCGCAGTTGCTACAGAAAACGCGGAACGCCTGGGAGCTGCTGTGCGCTTTTTGCAAGGGGATTTGGTGCAACCGCTTTTGATAGCTGGCGAAAAGGTGGACATCCTCGTCTCCAATCCGCCGTATATACCGAGTCGGGATGTGGACGAGCTGGACGAAGAAGTCCGCTTGCATGAGCCGCGTTTGGCGCTGGACGGGGGCGATGACGGATTGGATTGCTATCGCCGACTGTGCGAGGCGCTGCCTGAACTGCTCAAGGACAAAGCGGTTGTCGCCTTCGAGGTAGGGATTTATCAGGCAAAAGATGTGGCTGCCTTGATGCGGGAATCAGGGGTAATAGATGAGGTGCGGATCGTGCCGGATTTGGCGGGAATCGAGCGGGTTGTTATCGGTGTCAGGCGGTAACGGCAAGCTCCTCTCGCCGTTTTGCTAAAATTGTATGAATGTTTGTGATTCGACCGTTTGAAACCGGGGCTCCCTGTCCATACTGAGGCTATACAGAGAAAAGGTTTGGAAGACTCAGTCGAGAGGGAGACGGTTAAAATGAAACGGATGTTGTTGATCGCATTTAGCCTGTTCATGTTGATGATGTGCTGGGAGGGACAGCTTACGTCGGCCAATGTTCTGGATAATGGTCCGATCCCTCAAGAATCGATTCGCCTGCGCATTATTGCCAACAGTGACTCGGTTGCTGACCAGTGGCTGAAGCGGGAAGTGCGCGATGCGCTGATTGCGCAAATGAACACGTGGGCGGAAGATATCAAATCGTTTGAGCAAGCACAGGACATGGTGGCATCCCAGTTGCCTGTCCTTCAGGAAGTAGTGGACAAAACGATTCGTGAACGCGGCTTTTCCTATAAAGCGGTAGTCGATTTCGGTCAGGTTCCGTTTCCGACGAAGCTGTACGGCTCGTACGTCTATCCCGCTGGCAACTACGAAGCGCTCCGCGTGCAGATCGGCGAGGCAAAAGGGCAAAACTGGTGGTGCGTACTTTTCCCTCCGCTCTGCTTTATCGATATGTCCAACGGCGATGCTGTACAAGCTGCTGCGGCAACGACAGCAGCGGGAAAAGAAACAGAGCAGAGCGTGGCTAAGTCAGAACCGGCTTCGGTGTTCAAGCTTGATCAAAAAGAAATCGAGCGCACAGACTGGCGGCAGGAGCGTTTGGAAAGACGTTTGGACAGCAAAGAAGTTTTGGACAGCGCTGACACTGGCGCAGTTTCGCAAATGCCCGGCGCACAAAATGCTGTAGCCGTAGAGAATAACAGTAAAGACGAAGCGCTGGAGCAAGCCCAAGCCGAGGGACAAGCGGACAAGACGCCAGAAATGAGCGAGCAAAATCCGGCTCCACAAGTACAAGTACGGTTCTACCTCCTGGAAAAGCTGGAAAGCTGGTTCTCCTGAGCTTTCCCTAAAAAACGACACCCCGCTTATAGCGAAGGTGTCGTTTTGACTGGCGAGCTGCTTACTTTTGCGTCAGGGCTGCGAGGATTTCCGGTTTTAGCAAGTTTTGATAGCGGTGGGCCGGGATGGCGAAAGAAGGCATTCCCGCTGCATACGGAGCAATTTCGTACTGTCCGAAATGAATGACGAGATTTCCGTTTTCAAAAGAGAAGCCTTGGTCATCTGTAATGCTCTCGAAGCTGTACGGATTGAAGCCGTCGCGATCTGTCTGTGTTTTGATTTGCTGGCTGATCAGTTGGTTGATCACGCTGCGGTAGTTGTAGCTGGACTGGAACAAATCGCCGAGCTTGAGCGTTTTGGCTTTAGGCTGGTTGTCGATTGTGTAGTAAGTCACGTCAGTCATACCATGCGCTCCGCCTGTGTACAGATAGGTTTGAACAGAGAAGGATACGAGCTTGCCAGCCTGATGCACTTCATAGGAAATGTCGAGTGCATGCGGGCGAGGTTCCCAGCCGTATTTTTTTGCATCTGCGGCATCTTCCTTGCCAGCTTGTTGTCCGTCAGCGAGGCCAGTTTGTGCTTGCTTGAGCAGGGTCGCATTCAATTGGGCTTCGAACGCTTTATCTTTCAAACCGCTAATGACCGGGATGGTCACTTTGCCTTCAAATTCTTTTGTTTTCACCGTGATGGTTTTCGGTGTGAATACGACACCGGAAGCTTGAGGTTGTTTGGTTTGAACGACAGGAGCAGCTTTCGCTGGCGCGGCAGGAGCAGCTGCCAAAACAGGCGCAGCAACTGCTGTCAGCAGAACAGCGGTGCCGAGCAGGCTGGAAGTAACGGATTTAAGCAATGTCATATTCATTCACAATCCTTTCGAGGTAAGGGAAGAGTTCTGCGTTTCTATGAGTTCATTCTACTACATCATTTTGACGGTTGAGGTTAAAAAATGGTAACAAACACGTTTTCCACGGCTTTTCCCGAAGTTATTCACAAGTTACCCACAGGCTGTTGAAAACTTTTCGAGGCACAACTATACTAAAGGCACTCATTACAAAGAAACGAGCAAGAGAAAGGATTTTTTTACGATGGAAATCAATTTAGTGACGAAAGTCTGGTCTGTGGATAACGATGTGGAAAACATCCAGAGTTGTACACAGATTGTGGATGCAGCCCGGTTGCTGCACGCTGGGGAAGCTGTCGCTTTTCCAACAGAGACGGTCTATGGCCTGGGAGCCAATGCATTGTCTAATGAAGCAGTGGAGAAAATATTTGCAGCGAAAGGCCGACCGAGTGACAATCCGCTGATCGTGCATATTGGCGAACGGCAGCAGCTGTCCACAGTTGCCGGGGAAGTGCCGGAAAAAGGACAGAAGCTGATGGATGCCTTCTGGCCTGGGCCACTCACCGTCATTGTTCCGAAAAATGATCGCGTTGCTTCCCTGGTGACAGCGGGCCTGGATTCTGTCGGTGTGCGCATGCCTGCTCATCCGGTTGCCCTTGCTTTGATCAAACAAGCGGGCGTACCGATTGCTGCGCCGAGTGCGAACCGTTCCGGTCGTCCAAGCCCGACTACAGCCGCGCATGTGTTAGCCGACCTGGACGGGAGAGTGGCAGGGATCGTCGATGGCGGAGCAACAGGAGTAGGCGTCGAGTCTACTGTCATTGATGTGACCGTGGAGCCGCCTGTTATCCTTCGTCCCGGCGGCATTACCCGTGAACAGCTGGAAAGCGTAATCGGCCCGGTCGAGCTTGATCCTTCTTTTGAAGTGGGAGCAGTAGAAACTCCGCGCGCTCCCGGGATGAAATATACGCATTATGCTCCGGAGGGCGAGCTGTGGCTGGTGGCGGGAAGCGAAGAGCAGGCTCGCATAAAAATGGCGGAGCTGCTGTCGCAAGCCAAAATCGATGGCCAAAAAACAGGGGTGCTGGCAACGGAAGAGTCGGCTGGCTATTGGCGTGATCACGAGGCAGCCGATGTCGTTCTGACGGTAGGTGCCCAAGCTGATTTGGAACAAGTCGCCCAGCAGCTGTACGCTGTTTTGCGGGAATTTGACAATCAGCAGGTTCAGTTCATCGTGGGAGAAACCTTTTCGCGGGAAGGCCTGGGAATGGCTGTCATGAACCGTCTGGAAAAAGCGGCGGGCGGTCGCATCTTGTCCGTTTAAAACAGTATAAACTCCTCCTTGTCCGCATAGAGTGAAGGGACGGGGGGGAGGCGGCTTGGACCTGGTTTTGTTTCAATGGGGGCAATTTTTGACGTTGCTCATTATAGCTTTTGCTTTGAGCATGGATGCCTTTTCGCTGGGGATCGGCGTGGGCATGGTGGGCATTCGCTTGCGAGAAATTGTAAAGGTCAGCATTACGATCGGACTTTTTCATATTATGATGCCTGTCGTCGGAATAGTTGTCGGAGCTTACTTGTCCGATTTGGTTGGGGATATCGCCGTTTTTATCGGTGGCGGAGTCCTGATGCTGATCGGTTTGCATATGCTGTGGAACGGATTGGTTCACAGTGATCAAAAAAGCATGTTAAAAACAAAAGGGTTCGGGCTGTTGCTGTTTGCTTTCAGCGTCAGTCTCGACGCGTTGACGGTCGGTTTTTCGTTCGGTCTAATCGAAGTGAACAAAGTCCTGGCGATTTCCCTGTTCGGTATCATGGGAGCAGCCATGTCCTATTTCGGCCTTTTGCTTGGCAGAAGCGTGGGAGGATGGTTGGGCGATTATAGCGAATTAGTAGGGGGATTGATCTTGTTTTGCTTCGGATTGAAATTTGTCATCTAGAAAAGGATGCTGACATAAAGGAGGGGCGATCATTGAAACGGATACTCTTCGTCTGTACGGGAAACACTTGCCGCAGCCCGATGGCAGAGGCGATGTTTCGCGCAAAGACAGCCGGACAACCATTTGAAGTGCGCTCGGCCGGAGTGGCGGCGTATGCCGGACAACCAGCTTCCCCGCATGCCCAGTCGGTGCTTGCTGAACGCGGGATTGCTCACAACCACGCATCAAGCCAGCTAAACGAAGAGCTTTTGGCGTGGTCCGATCTTATTTTGACGATGACGGGCAGTCACAAGCGTGCCATTCTGACCTACTTCCCGGAAGCGGCGGACAAAGTCCATACTTTGCAAGAGTTTGCGGGAATAGAAGGCATAAGAGATATCGCTGATCCTTTTGGCGGGGTGCTTGAGGACTATCGCAGGTGCGCAGAAGAGATTGAGGAGTCGCTGGACAGGCTTTTGGAGCGATTGGCGGAAGTCCGTTTTCGTGAATAACAAGGTTGAAGAGGTGCTGGTAACTAGCCAGGACCTTGTTTCGTGTGAGAGTACGAACGTTTTTTGATCAACCAACCAAAATGTTCACTTTTTACTTATGGGATTTTGATGTATAATGAGTGAGATCATGAAACAAGCGAGGGATGACAGATGAAAGTGGCGATTGCTGCTGATCACGGTGGATACAAGCTGAAAGAGGAAATCAAGACTCTGCTCTCCTCCATGAACATCCAGACGGAAGACTTCGGTTGCTCTTGCGAGGATTCGGTAGATTATCCTGATTACGCCTTGCCGGTAGCAGAAAAAGTGGCAGCGGGCGAGTTCGACCGGGGAATTTTGGTGTGCGGTACGGGCATCGGCATGTCGATTGCAGCCAACAAAGTGCCTGGCATTCGCTGTGCGCTGGTGCACGACACGTTTTCTGCACGTGCGACCCGTGAGCATAACAACACCAATGTTTTGGCTATGGGTGAGCGGGTAATTGGCCCTGGTCTGGCGTTGGATATCGTGAAAATTTGGCTGGAGACAGAGTTCCAGGGCGGTCGTCATGAGCGCCGTGTGGAAAAGATCGCACAAATCGAAGCGAAACACGCGGGAGTGAAGTAAGTGGAACTGGCCGCTATCGAACAACAGGCTCGTCAATTGGTTGAGGAGATTGCCGGGTTGGCCGAGCTTAGAGCCGGACAAATTTTGGTGATCGGGTGCAGTACCAGTGAAGTGCTGGGCAAGCACATCGGCAAAGCTGGCAGTCGGGATGCTGCGGCTGCTATTTATCGCGGCATTCGCAGTGTGCAGGAGCAGCGCGGCTTTGCTGTCGCCTTTCAATGCTGTGAGCATCTGAACCGCGCACTGGTTGTGGAGCGCGAGGTTATGGAGCGATATGGACTGGAAGAGGTTTCGGTCGTTCCCGTTCCTACCGCTGGCGGTTCCATGGCGGCACATGCTTTTGCGCAGTTTGCCGATGCTGTAGTCGTGGAAAATATTCGCGCACATGCAGGTATCGATATTGGCGATACGTTCATTGGCATGCACCTGAAACAGGTAGCTGTGCCTGTACGCCCTTCTCAACGGACTGTGGGAGAGGCGCATGTCACGGCAGCGCGGACACGTCCCAAGCTGATTGGCGGCGCTCGCGCGGTCTACGAAGTGGCGCCTCAAAATGAAAGCTGTACCTAAAAAGAATGTGGGACAAGCCCATTTTCAAGGAGGAGAACATACATCATGCTAGATTTTTTGCGTAAACAGGACCCGCAAGTATTGGAAGGCATTCAACTGGAATTGGGAAGACAGCGTGACAAAATTGAGCTGATCGCATCCGAGAACTTTGTTAGCCGCGCCGTAATGGAAGCAATGGGTACTGTTCTGACCAACAAATACGCAGAAGGCTATCCAGGACGCCGCTACTATGGCGGTTGCGAATACGTGGACATCGTGGAAAACATTGCGCGCGATCGCGTAAAAGAAATCTTCGGTGCCGAGCATGCAAACGTACAGCCGCACTCCGGCGCACAAGCAAACATGGCCGTGTACTTCACCATCTTGCAGCCGGGCGACACCGTACTTGGCATGAACCTCTCCCATGGCGGACACTTGACGCACGGAAGCCCTGTTAACTTCTCCGGTACACTGTACAACTTCGTAGAATACGGCGTGGATCAAGAATCCCACCTGATCAATTATGAAGACGTTCGCGCCAAAGCTTTGGAGCACAAGCCTAAGCTGATCGTAGCGGGAGCAAGTGCTTATCCGCGCACAATCGACTTCGCCAAATTCCGTGAAATCGCGGATGAAGTCGGCGCTTATTTCATGGTAGACATGGCGCACATCGCTGGTCTGGTTGCCGCTGGCCTGCATCCAAACCCGGTTCCATACGCTCATTTCGTTACTTCTACCACTCACAAAACATTGCGCGGTCCTCGCGGCGGTCTGATTTTGTGCAAAGAAGAATTTGCAAAAGCGATCGACAAGTCTGTGTTCCCTGGCGTACAAGGCGGACCGTTGATGCACGTGATTGCGGCAAAAGCGGTTTCCTTCGGCGAAGCGCTGCAACCGGACTTCAAAGATTACGCAGCTCGCATCGTGAGCAATGCGCGCGCATTTGCTGAAGCGCTGCAAGCAGAAGGTCTGACACTCGTTTCTGGCGGAACCGACAACCACCTCGTGCTGATTGACGTGAGCAAAATCGGCCTGACTGGTAAAGTAGCCGAGCACCTGCTGGACGAAGTAAGCATCACCACTAACAAAAACACCATCCCTTACGATACACAAAGCCCATTCGTCACAAGCGGTATCCGCATGGGTACACCAGCGGTAACAAGCCGTGGCTTCGACGAAGAAGCAATGAAAGAAGTAGCAGCGATCATTGCCCTGACTTTGAAAAACCCGGAAGACGCTGCCAAACACGAAGAAGCTCGCCAACGCGTAGCAGCGCTGTGCCAACGCTTCCCGATGTACGAAGGTTTGACGATTTAAGGTTTTGATAAAATGGCTTCAATCAAACAGACCCTGTGATTGCTCGCGCGGGTCTGTTTTTCTTTTACATCCTAAACGATTTTTTCCTGACAACAGCCATAGCTGGTCACCAGGCAAAAGAAAAAAGTACGAAGATTAGGCAAATTGACGGCGACCCGCTCCTTCGCTATGATGGAAAAGATGCATTGATAGGGAAACGGAGGAACGTACATGAGCCGTGTATATGTGTTTGACCACCCGCTGATTCAGCATAAAGTGACGTTTATTCGTGACAAGAATACAGGAACCAAGGAATTTCGCGAACTGGTAGATGAAGTAGCGACCCTGATGGGCTACGAAATCACACGCGACATGCCGCTGGAAGAAACCACGATCGAGACCCCGGTAGCTACCTGTCAGTCTAATGTGATTGCCGGTAAAAAAGTAGGTCTGGTTCCGATCCTGCGTGCAGGACTCGGCATGGTAGACGGGCTGTTGAAGCTGATTCCGGCCGCAAAAGTAGGCCATGTGGGGCTGTACCGTGATCCGGAAACCCTGCAACCGGTAGAGTATTACGTAAAGCTGCCTTCCGATGTAGCGGAGCGCGAACTGATCGTCATCGACCCGATGCTGGCGACTGGCGGTTCTGCCGTGGCAGCCATCCAGGCTTTGAAAAAACGCGGAGCGAGAAACCTCAAGCTGATGTGCCTGATTGCTGCTCCAGAAGGCATCAAAATGGTGCAGGACGAGCATCCTGACGTAGATATTTACGTAGCTGCTATTGACGAATATTTAAATGACCATGGATACATTGTGCCTGGCTTGGGCGATGCGGGTGACCGCTTGTACGGCACAAAGTAGGCGGAGAGGGAATCCAAGATGAAAACAGTAAAAGTAATGACGGTTTTCGGCACGCGCCCGGAAGCGATCAAGATGGCACCCCTCGTACATGAATTGAAAAAGTACGAAGGGCAAATCGAGTCGATCGTATGCGTGACCGCACAGCATCGCCAAATGCTCGACCAGGTGTTGGGTATTTTCGATATTTCGCCGGACATTGACTTGAACATCATGAAAGACCGTCAAACATTGGTAGACGTGACGACACGCGCCTTGCAAAGTCTCGATGCCGCGATCAAGGATGTAAAACCGGATATTGTGCTCGTGCACGGCGATACGACGACCACATTCGTGGCGAGCCTGGCTGCTTTTTACAACCAGGTAGCGATCGGCCATGTGGAAGCCGGCCTGCGCACGTGGGACAAATACTCGCCGTTCCCGGAGGAGATGAACCGCCAACTGACAGGCGTGATGGCCGATCTGCACTTCTCTCCAACCGAAGGATCGGCTGACAACCTCAGACGGGAAGCCAAACCGGAAGAGAGCATTTACGTCACAGGCAACACAGCGATCGACGCATTGAAAACGACGGTGCGTGAAGATTATACGCATCCGGTTCTCGATCAGGTGGGCGACCACAAGCTGGTACTGATGACGGCTCATCGCCGCGAAAACTTGGGTGAGCCAATGCGCCGAATTTTCCGCGCTGTCAGAAGACTGGTGGACGAGCATCCCGAGATTTTCGTCGTGTATCCAGTCCATCTCAACCCGGCTGTTCAAGAGGTGGCTCAGGAGATTTTGGGAGATCACGAGCGCATTACATTGACCGAACCGCTCGATGCACTCGACTTCCATAACTTTGCCCGCCGCGCTCATCTGATTCTGACCGATTCTGGCGGTGTTCAGGAAGAAGCGCCGTCTCTTGGCGTGCCTGTGCTCGTGCTCCGGGACACAACCGAGCGTCCGGAAGGAATCGAAGCTGGCACTCTCAAGCTGGCGGGAACAGACGAAGAACAAGTATACGCGATGGCAAACGAGCTTTTGACCAATCAGGCAGCCTACGATGCGATGGCTCATGCTGCGAATCCGTACGGAGACGGAGAAGCATCCCGCCGGATTGTAGAAGCGATCCTGCATCATTTCGGAATCCGTTCCGATCGACCGGAACCGTTCCAACCGGGGCAATAAGCATCTGGATAGTGCGCTTGAACAAAAGCGGCATACAGCTAGAATCGACCCGTCCGGTATGGATTGTAAATCCGGGCGGGTTTTCGTGCTTTTGGCAGACTGACGATTTGGTATGTTTTGCTAAGAGAGAATCTGCAAAATTGGCGAAACTATCCACTACTTGGGAGCGTCTAACGATTAGTTACCGACTTACATAGCGAACAGACAGAGTTTGGAAAATGGAGAGGAGTTACTAACATGAGAGCGCAAAGGATGGTGACGCTGCTCACGGCCACGACTATGGCCTGGGGAGCTTTTGTTCCGTTTGTGCCGCTTGCGACCAATGTCGCGCACGCCCGGGCGGAAACCAGTGCATTGAATATCATGTGGCAAACCCCGATTGGTGAGGGAACCACTTTGCTTAAATATACGAAATCGTTCGCCAACCAGCTCGTGACCATCATGGTGACGAAAGTGGATTTGAACAATCCGTATGTTGAGGTCAAGCCCGTATACGGAACGGCTGGCAAACTGACAGACAGACAAACCGTGACGCAGATGGCCAGGGAGACAGGGGCAGTCGCTGCGATCAACGCTGACTTTTTCGACATGTCCAAGCGGGGAGCGCCGTTTGGCATCGTTCAGAAAGACGAGCAGCTGATTTCCTCGATGGGACTGATTTCGTACTGGTACAGCCTCGGAATCACGGGCGACAAGATGGCCATCATCGACAAGTTCGGATTCGGGGGAAAAGTCACCGCGCCGAACGGGGCTGTCTATTCGATCCAGGGCGTCAATAAAGAAGTGTACAATCCGAGCGAAGGCCGTAAAAGCCACCAAAATCAGTTGAACGTCTACACGCCTTCTTTTGGCAAAACGAGCCTCGGTGCGATCTCAGGCTACAAAGATGTCGTCGAGATTTTGTTCGTCGACAACGTCGCCAAGGAAGTGCGCATCAATCAGCCGGGAGTATACATACCTTACAACGGATACGTGCTGTGGGGACACGGAGAGGCAGCCGCTTTCCTCAAGCAAAATTTCCCGGTGGGTGCCACAGCTGCGGTTGAATACCAAACCACACCGCAAACCCTCGATTTGAAGCAAGCCGTGGGCGGAAACGTGCTGCTGGTCAATCAAGGCAAAGCACTGACCTCGTTTCAGGCGGACAAGTCTATTGTCGCGGCCAATGCCCGCACGGCAGTAGGGGTTTCCCAGGATGGAAAAACTTTGTACATGGTGACGATTGATGCGGCCAGCAAGGTTAGTTTGGACGAGCTGGCAAAAATCATGGCGGAGCTTGGCTCCTACCGTGCCGTGAATTTTGACGGCGGCGGCTCCACGACACTCGCAGCCCGCATGCTCGGGGAGACACACGCCAATCTGTCCAACAAGCCAAGTGGCGGTTCCGAGCGTCGGGTGCCGACAGGGCTTGCTGTTTACAACACCGCTCCGCCAGGAGAATTGCGAGGATTCCAAATTGATGTGCCGTCCGATATTCTGATCGGGCAAACGGTAGCGCTCACTGCTTCCAAAGGATACGACACGCATTACCAGCCTTACGCGATCAATCCGGCAAACGTCACCTGGGATATCCCGCAATCGGACGCCGGAACAGTGGACGGCCAGCGCTTTACTCCAGCCCGCTCAGGAAAAATTACGCTGACGGGCCGACTGGGCAACGTCACGCAAAACAAAGATGTTCAAGTCGTTGCAGGCAGTGAAGTCCAGCAAATCGTTGTTTCCCCAAGCCCAGTTTCAATTGCGCCTGGACAAGCCTTGACGCTTGATGTCAAAATCAAGACGAAAAAAGGCGCGACGATTCAGGCGACTCCGCTTAGCGTGAAAGCAAGCGTAGACTCCCCTGTCGCTACTGTCAACGACAAGCTGCAACTGATTGCCGGCAATGAGCCGGGCAATGGAAACTTGACGATTACTTACGACGGCGTATCGACGACCGTTCCGTTTGCTGTCGGTCAATTCGAACAGCCTTGGCTGACGTTTGACAATCAGGTAGGAATGTACCATGCGGCGAATCCGAGCAGCATCAGCTCCGCCGGATCGTTTTCGCTCGTATCAGATCAAGTATTCCGCACGAAAAAAGCGGCGAAGCTCGTCTATAACTTCTCGGGTGCGCCAGCGGGCAACATGCGCATCTCCTACGGCATACTGGGTGCCCAGCCTGTGGCGATTCCAGGCAAACCGCTCGGTCTCGGCCTGTGGGTGAACGGAGACAACAGCAGACACTGGCTGCGCGCAGAAGTGCTAGACGCCAACGGCAAGACGGTCTACGTCGATCTGGCAAAAGAAATCGACTGGTCCGGCTGGAAGCAAGTGAAGGGGTACTTCCCGAGCAATGTCGCCTATCCATTGCAGCTTCGAAGCATCTATGTAGTCGATCAGGCAAACGACGGCATTACACAAGACAAGGGAACGCTCTACTTCGACGAGTTCTCCCTGCTGTTGCCGAACCAGACAGGCAAACCAGGCAATGCGACGGTTGTGCCTGAACTGCCAGGCAGCATGTCTTTGGGAGCGGAACTGGATCTCGGTTACTCGTTTGAGAAAACAACACCGTTTTTGGACACGGCACTGGTGGAGGTCGACTCCATCGTCGGCCAACAGCTTCCGGGATATGTACCTGCCGACTATTCGTTCACGATCAAGCCTGGCGAGCGCAAAGCAGGCGCAGAAGACGCGATTTCGACATCTTCGATCAAGCTGACCCTTGTGCCGAAGAAGTGGATTGCCGGAAAAGGCGTCGGATTGCTGTACGTCAATGAAGCCAATCAAACGCTCGACCCGCTGCTGGGCACAAGAAACGCTCAGGGACAATGGGTTTACGAAGTGAACAGCTACGGCAAATACGTTCCGTACTATTCGGACGACGTCGGAACTCTCAGTCCATCATTCACGGATATCGCCAACCACCCTGCCAAAGCGGAAATCATGTACATGGCGGAAAACGGGTACGTGAAAGGCTTGACGGACACGACATTCGGGCCGGAAGCTTCGCTCACCAGGGCACAGTTCGTCACTTTGCTGGCGCGCACGTTCAACTGGGAGCTGCCAGCTTCGCCTAAGCTCAGCTTCAAGGACAAGGTGCCTGACTATGCGCAAGGGGCTGTGCAGGTTGCCGTTTCCAAAGGGCTGGTGAAAGGCTACGAGGACAAAACGTTCCGTCCCGACAAACCTGTGACAAGAGCCGAGGCTGCCGTCATTCTGGATCGTTTGGTGAACAAAAAAGGAGCGGCTAAAACCGTTTCCGACAAAGGAACGTGGCCATCCTGGGCATCCGGTTCGATCACCAACATGGTCGGATTGGGCCTGATTGATCCGATCAGCGGAAAATACCAACCGAACAAGTCTACGACTCGCGCAGTGTGCGTGGTAGCGCTCTATCGGATTTTGCACCAAACCAAATAAGTAGAGGCAAGTAAAAACGCGAAGACCAGTCTTCTCCCGCTGTTGGAGAGACTGGTCTTTTTCGTTTGCCCATGCGTGGGAAAAAGTCATTGCCGAAATAAGTTAACTGTTTTATTATTTTGGTTAACAAATATATGTTAACTAAGGATGTGATCTGGTTGTTACATATGTATGACTATGCCGAACTGGCAGAAAAGAACAGGCGATTTTTATGGCATCCTTTTACCCAAATGAAGGACTACAACGCCCAGGAGCCAGTGATTATCGCCAGGGGCGAAGGGGTCAAGCTGATCGACGTGAACGGCAAAGCGTACTATGACGGATTTTCGTCTGTATGGCTGAACGTGCACGGCCACAATGTCCCGGAACTGAATCAGGCGATTACGGAACAACTGGAGCAGATCGCGCATTCGACGCTCTTGGGGATGGCGAATGTGCCGTCCATTTTGCTGGCTGAGCAATTGATTCGTATAGCACCGCCGGGGCTGAGCAAAGTGTTTTATTCGGACAATGGTGCGACAGCGGTGGAAATCTCGTTGAAAATGGCGTTCCAGTATTGGCAGAACCGGGGGCGGACGGGGAAGCACGGATTTATTACGATGAACAACGCCTACCACGGGGATACGATTGGAGCTACCAGTGTGGGCGCGATCCCGCTGTACCATCAGGTTTACAAGCCGCTGCTCTTCTCGCCGCACATCGTTCCGTACCCATATCCGTACCGTGATGGGGGCGAGGAAGCGTCTGTGGAAGCGACCTTGCGCCAGTTGGAGAGCTTGTTAAAGCAGAAGGCAGATGAGATTGCAGCGATGATCGTCGAGCCTGTCGTACAGGGAGCCAGCGGGATGATTGTCATGCCTGACGGTTGTTTGAAGCAAATTGCCGAGCTGCTGCGGGCGCATGACGTACTGCTGATTGCAGACGAGGTGGCGACAGGCTTCGGCAGGACGGGAAAAATGTTCGCCTGTGAGCATGACGGTGTGGTCCCGGATATTATGGCGGTTGCCAAAGGTTTGACAGGGGGCTACTTGCCTGTCGCCGCCACTTTGGTTACGGAAGAGATTTACGCTGCATTTTACGCGGACTACGAGGAACAAAAGACGTTTTTCCACGGTCATTCTTTCACAGGAAATCCGCTAGGCTGTGCGGTGGCTTTGGCGAATTTGCGGTTGATGGAGGAACGCAGACTGGTCGATCAAGTGGTGGAAAAAGCGGCGGGACTTGAGGAGCTTTTGCAGCCGCTAAAAGGAGAGCCACATGTCGGTGATATCCGGCAAAAAGGGCTGATGGCAGGGATTGAGCTAGTCAGAGACAAGCAAACAAAGGAGCCGTACCACTGGAATGAACGGATCGGCGTGCGCGTCTGTCAGCGAGCCAGAGAAAAAGGGCTGTTGACCCGACCGCTGGGCAATGTGATCGTCTTCATCCCCCCGCTCGCTTCCACAATGGCCGAGATTGCGGACATGGTGCGAATTTTGGCCGAATCGATTCGCGAGGTCACGATTGAGCAAAAGGAGCAGGCGGCACGATGAGCAAGGAGTTTGCAGGACTGTTCATTGCCGGGACGGACACGGAGGTGGGCAAAACGGTCGTGACGGCGGGGATTGCAGCGGCATTGCGCGAGGCAGGCTGCGATGTCGGGGTATGGAAGCCCGTCCAGTCCGGGGCGCTTGCGCACGAGAAAATGAGCGATGCGTTTCGCTTGCGGGCATGGAGCGGTGTGGCAGACAGGTGCGAGGAGATTGCGCCGCTTGCCTTTTCGGCGCCCTTGACGCCGTGGCTGGCTGCGCAGGCAGAGGGCAAGACACTCACGATGGAGGAAATAACGGCGCATGGTTACCCGTTGCTGGCGAAACACGACTGGCTGCTGGTCGAGGGGGCAGGGGGCCTGGCAGTTCCGTTGACCGAGACAGACATGATGGTCGATCTCGCGGTGCGCTTGAAACTGCCGCTTTTGCTGGTTGCCCGGGCAGGTCTGGGAACGATCAACCACACGCTTTTATCGGTCTGGTACGCTCGTTCGCGCGGGCTTGTGGTGGCAGGAGTGATTTTGAATGAGGGGGCTTCTGCTGCCGATCAAAGCGTTGCTACCAACGCCAAAATGATCGAGTGCTACGGAAACGTTCCGGTTTGGGGTACGCTGCCGCACACGCCTGACGAGCTGACAAGCGAGCAGGTGGTTGCGTTGGTGAAGCAGCGTGTCCACGTGGAATGGATTGCGAGATTGCTAAAACAGCAAATATGCAAAGGAGAGGTTCGATAGATGAGCAGAACCGTTGTCGCCAATTGGAACGAGTATGCAGGAAAGGCTGTGCAAAAGGAAGCACTGACGCTGCAAGAAGCGCTTTGCGTGCTGCGAGCGCCTGACGATGAGCTGTTGCCGTTGTTGCACGCCGCTTTTCAGGTCAGGAAGCATTTTTTCGGGAAAAAGGTCAAGCTGAACATGATCTTAAACGCCAAAAGCGGCCTGTGCCCGGAAGATTGCGGCTACTGTTCGCAATCGATCGTCTCTACCGCGCCTGTAGCCAAGTACACCATGCTCGACAAAGAGACGTTACTGGCAGGCGCAAAAGAAGCGATGAACCGCAAGGCTGGTACATACTGCATTGTCGCTTCCGGGCGAGGGCCGACGGAAAAGGAGCTGGGCCAGGTCATTGAAGCGGTGCAAGAAATTCGCGACACCATGCCGCTGAAAATATGCGCTTGTCTGGGCATCCTCAGCGACGAGCAAGCCAAGCGGCTGAAGGAAGCGGGGGTGCACCGATACAACCACAATTTGAACACAAGCCGGAATCATTACGCGGCGATCACCACCACGCATACGTACGAGCAGCGCGTGGGAACGGTCGATACGGTGAAAAAAGCGGGAATGTCGCCATGCTCCGGCGTCATCATCGGCATGGGGGAGAGCGACGAAGAAATCGCGGAGATGGCTTTTGCCTTGCGGAGCCTGGATGCGGATTCGATTCCGGTCAACTTTTTGAACGCGATCCCGGGAACGCCCTTGGAGCATCAAGGACGCACGCAGGCGCAAAAGGCATTGAAAGTATTGGCGCTGTTCCGCTTTGTCTGCCCGGACAAAGAAATTCGCGTGGCTGGCGGGCGCGAGGTGAATTTGCGCAGCTTGCAGCCGTTGTCGCTCTACGCCGCCAACTCGCTGTTTGTGGGCGATTATTTGACGACACCGGGGCAGGAAATCACCAGCGATCATCAGATGATTGAAGACCTCGGGTTTGAAATCGAGCTATGCGCGCTGTAAGCGAAGAGGTGCGGCAAATGAGGCAAAGGTACGAATGGCTGGAGACGGAATGGAGCAAGATGCGGGAGCAGTCGCTTTGCCGAGAGTGGCAGACGGTAGAGTCTTTGGCGGAGCATGGAGGAACGTGGATTGTCGTTGGCGGAAAAAAGATGCTGAACATGTCCTCCAACAACTATTTGGGGCTTGCTCACGATCCGCAAATCATGGCTGCGGGTGAAAAGGCAGCGCGGCAATGGGGCGCAGGAGGAACTGCGTCCCGCCTCGTCCTCGGCAATTACCCGTTGTACGACGAGTTGGAGCAGCGGCTGGCCCAGTGGAAGCAGCGTGAGGAAGCGCTCGTTTTCGCGAACGGCTATCAGGCGAATACGGGGGTGCTTGCTGCGTTGGCTGGTCGGGGCGACGTAGTATTCAGCGATCGGCTGAACCACGCCAGCATTGTGGACGGAATCGTCCTGAGCCGTGCCGAGCACGTCCGGTATCGGCATAACGATTGGGAGCATCTGGCGTTTCTAATGGAAAAACATCAGGGAACGAAACGGAAGTGGATTGTGACGGACAGCGTATTTTCCATGGATGGCGACAAGGCACCATTGCTGGAGTTGATCAAGCTGCGAGAACGGTACGGTGCTTTTCTCATGGTCGATGAAGCGCATGCGGGCGGGGTACGGGGCGAGCGGGGACAAGGTCTGTGCCACGAACTCGGGATCGCGTCGCAGGTGGATGTATTGATGGGAACGTTCAGCAAAGCTTTTGGCGTATACGGCGCTTATGTTTGTGCCGATCAGGTCGTCATTCGCCATCTGCGTTCGAAAGCGCGCTCGCTCATCTATTCCACAGCGCTGCCTCCTGGTGTCGTCGGGTCGACGATTGCCGCCCTGACGCAGATTGAGGCGGACGAGTGGCGGCGACAAGCGTTGCAGCACAACGCGCAGCTTTTTCGGCGGTTGCTTGCGGAAAAAGGCTTTGCCGTAACTTCAGACGACACGCAGATTGTTCCGATCACGCTGGGAGAAAACGAGCGGGCGCTGCAATTCAGCCAGAAGCTGTGGGAACGGGGAGTTGCAGCTGTCGCGATTCGCCCGCCGACCGTCCCGGATGGAACAGCGCGCATCCGCTTTACGGTAATGGCTACACATCAGCCAGAAGAGCTGGTCTGGGCGGTCGAGCAATTGACTGCTGTCCGGGATGAATGCGCAGGAGGGATGTGAAGTGGCGCCAGTCATTGTTTGGCTGACAGGCTGGGGAATGGCGGATTCATGCTGGGACAAAGTCCGCGAGCGATTGCCCGATGTACGTCATGTGGTCCCTGACTATTCGCAAGTTTCCCGGCCGGACGAATTTTACGAAGTGGTTGCGCAATCCATTCAAAGCTTGAGTGGAAAAGAACTGCTTGTCGTTGGCTGGTCGCTGGGCGGAATGCTGGCCCTTAGGCTGGCAACTGAAAAGCGCGTAGCCGGACTGGTGCTGATTGGGACGACATTGCGGTTTGTCCGCGACCCGGCGGAACGGGAACGCGGCATTGGCGCAGCAATGCTTCAGCGGATGAAGCGGCAGCTGGCAAAAGACCGCGAGCGGGTCATGGCCCAATTCGTAGAGCAGATGTTCACAGGGCAAGAAAGCGGGCAAAACTGCGTCGATGTGGGGATGGCAGAGGGCCGCTGGAGCCAGCAGGCGCTGTCCGCAGGGCTGGATTACCTGGCGAGCGAGGACTGCCGGTTTGCCCCTGAGCGCTTGTCTTGTCCGGCAGTGGTCATTCATGGCGAAGGCGACGTCATCTGTCCGCTCGGCGCGGGAAAAGAGCTTGCGGGCAAGCTGGCGGCAGCCGATTTTTTGCAACTGAAAGACTGCGGGCATGCCCCACACCTGGTTCATCCTGAGCAAGTCAGCGAAGCGATCATGAGGATGGTGAAGCGCATTGCACACAGAACAGATCAAGCGTCGATTCAGCAGCAAGGCGACATCTTATGAACAGTATGCGATTGTGCAAAAAGAGATGGCGCAGCGTCTCGGCGCAATCGTGTCCGCGACGTTGGCGGATAAAAGTGTCGAGAGCATACTGGAAATCGGCTGCGGCACAGGCGGACTGACGCGTCTGATCAGGGGGCAGTACCCGAAAGCCGCATACGAAGCGATTGACATCGCGCCCGGAATGATTGCGCAGGCGAGGTCGAACCTTGAGCAGCACGGATTGGCAGTGAACTTTCGCCAGGCTGATACGGAAGAATGGGTCTGGACACAGCCAGAGGCAACCAGGGATTTGATCGTGTCGGGAGCGTGCTTTCAATGGCTGCTTCGCCCTGAGCCGACGATCCGCCGTCTGTGCAAGCTGCTCAAGCCGGGTTCGCCGCTTTTGTTTTCGACGTTTGGCCCCAACACCTTCTGCGAATTGCACGACTCCTTTGCCCGCGCCCATGCCAGCCTGGGAGAGCAAGGAGTTCGGCACGGACTGTCGTATTTGACGACAGAGCAGTGGCTTGCCTTGCTGGATTCGGCGGGAATGGAATCGTTGCAGGCGACTGTACACAAGGTAGTTTTGACTTACCCGGGCGTGCTGGATTTTTTGCGTGCCGTAAAAGCGGTAGGAGCAAGCGCCAGCGAAGACAAAACGGCAGGCTTGGGCAGAAAAAGGCTGCTGTTTGCCATGGCTGACTATTATCAGCGGACGTACGGAGATGAGAAGGGAGTGCGTGTAACCTACGAGATGCTTTTTGTCAGCGGCTTTCGCAGCCAATGACGTTTTCTTTTGAGAGAATGGGCAGCTTTTTCTTCATGAAAGCGATTTCGCAGCAGGAATCTGCATGAAGAAATGGAATTTTAAGAAGGTTGGCTATCCTGTTCATTCAAGGAGTGTATGGAAGATGAGTCAAAAGGAAATCGTTATCGCAAGCGCAGTGCGCACAGCTATAGGCAGTTTTCAAGGATCGCTCGCGGGAATCTCCGCAACGAAACTGGGCGGCATCGTCCTGGAAGCGGCTTTGGAGCGCGCTGGCGTGTCCAAAGACTCGGTTGATGAAGTGATTATGGGCAATGTACTTTCCGCAGGACTGGGCCAGAATCCTGCCCGTCAGGCTGCCATTCAAGCAGGATTGGCGCACGAGGTGCCGTCCTTGACGATTAACAAAGTATGCGGCTCCGGATTGAAAGCCGTTCATTTGGCTGTACAGGCGATTTTGAGCGGAGATGCCGAAGTCGTGCTGGCGGGTGGCATGGAAAACATGAGCCAGGCTCCGTACTTGCTGGATGGAGCGCGCTCGGGATATCGCATGGGCGATCAAAAGGCGGTCGACTCGATGATCCGCGATGGTCTTTGGTGTGCATTCAACGACTACCACATGGGAATCACAGCCGAAAATCTGTGCGCCAAATACGAGATCGGACGGGAAGAGCAGGACGAGTTTGCGGCATGGAGCCAGGAAAAAGCGCAGAAAGCTTTGGAAAGCGGCCGTTTTCAGGAGGAGATCGTGCCTGTTCCGATTCCGCAGCGCAAAGGCGACCCTGTGCTGTTTGCTGTCGACGAATTTCCGCGCGCTGGCGTAACCGCCGAGATGCTTTCCAAGCTGAAGCCAGCCTTTAAAAAGGACGGCACTGTGACCGCAGGAAACGCTTCGGGCATCAACGATGGCGCGGCTGCGCTTTTAATCATGACCAAGGAAAAGGCGGAGGAGCTGGGCGTAAAACCGCTCGCGCGCATCGTCGCCAATGCCAGTGCGGGCGTCGATCCGAGCATCATGGGCTACGGTCCGGTGCCAGCGACCAAGCGAGTTTTGGAAAAAGCGGGCATGTCTTTGTCCGACATCGATCTGATCGAAGCGAACGAGGCATTCGCCGTTCAATCGCTGTCTGTCGGCAAAGCGCTCGGCTTCGATCGGGAAAAGCTGAACGTTAACGGCGGAGCGATTGCTCTGGGTCATCCAATTGGCGCAAGCGGGGCGAGAATATTAGTTACGCTTGTTCACGAATTGCAAAAGCGCGAAGGGGTAAAATATGGTCTAGCAACCTTGTGCATTGGCGGCGGACAAGGGGTTTCGACAATTGTTGAAAAAATGTAGATTTTCAATTGTGAACGCTTTGTGTACAGAACAAGACGAACGTTGACAAAGGGAATAATTCTTCGTTAATATGGATGAGGGCAAAGGGGCACTTGACACCAGCCCTCTCCTTATGTATGAAAGGAGAATGTTGTTCCGTGTCGAAAATTGATAATCCTTGGCGAGCCATCACGTTGGTCACTTTAATTGGTGTCGATATGGCCGTTTGCGTGGTTGCGGGAGTCTTTCTGGGAAAATACTTGGATGGCCTTTTCGCTACCAATCCGTTGTTTTTGATGGTTGGACTGCTCGCGGGATTAGGAATAGGCGTGTACAGCGTCTACCGCATCATTCGCGGTTACCTCTAGGGAGATGGGACATGCAAACGTTTTCTTCGGCAATGCGATCCACGTTTCGCTATGCCTTTTTCTGTATGGCAATCGCCGCGATACTCTGGGCGCTGTTGCCATCATCGCGTTTCTTTTTGCAAAGCCTCCTGCTCGGGATGGCTGGCAGTCTAGTGAATGGCACGGTCCTCTTCAGCAAAACATGGCGAATTGGCCAGATGGCTGTCGATCCGGGCGTGCGTCCGAAAGGGACAGGTATGCTGCAACGCTTGGTCGTGGCAGGTTTTGCTGTCTTTTTGACTATGCGTTTTCCTCACTTGTTTGGGCTTGCCGGAGTGTTGATCGGCTTGTTCCTTTTCCAGGTTCTCAGTTTCCTTTTTGTGTATCGCTCCTTTAAATAGATAGCAGAATACTTTTTTTCATGTACGTAAGTAACATACTCGCGCGGAAGAAAGGGGTGAAATACATGCATTATTCTCTGCGATTTGAATGGTTGGGCATGGTATTTGACATCTCCACTGTTCTCATGATTTTGGTAACCTCTCTGGTGGTGCTTTTGCTCTGTATCGGGATGACCCGCAACTTGACCTCCGCTACACCAAGCGGCGCGCAAAACGTGATGGAATGGATTGTGGATTTCGTTACTGGCATTACAAAAAGCTATATCTCACCGAAAAAAGCTGCGGGTTTTGTCTCGCTGGCGCTGACTTTGTTCCTCTACATTTTCCTTGGAAACCAACTGGGTCTCGTATTTAACGTAAATACAGCACACCACAACGGTCCTGATCATCAAGTAAGCGAAAAGGTTAAAGACCTGTTGACGGCTTCCACGACTCCTGAGGCAAAACAACAAAAGATGGCCAAGCTTGAGGAAGAGCTTAACTCAAACGATCCGCATTCTCACGGTGTTGTCATCGGCTGGTGGAAATCTCCAACCGCGACACCGAGCGTAACTTTCGCTCTCGCGTTCATCGTTTTGCTGTACGCTCACTACCTGGGCATTAAGAAGAGTTTCGGTGGATGGTTGAAACATACATTCCTGAATCCGATTCACATTCTGGAGGAGTTCATCATCAAACCATTGACGCTTCCTCTGCGTCTATTCGGTAACATCTTTGCGGGTGAGGTTTTGATCGCCTTCCTGTTGGGTGTAGGGATCTTCGGAAGTATTCCGTTGTTCCTGTGGCTGGGCTACTCGGTGTTTGTCGGCTCTGTACAGGCATTCATTTTCACTACGCTGGCGATGGTTTACCTGTCTCAGCAGGTGAATGAAGATCACTAATCAGCATTTCCCCGATTTTATACTCGCTTTTACAAACTAAGGAGGTTTTTAAACAATGGAAGGTTTGGCTCTTGCAATTGGTATCGTATTTGGTCTCGCTGCTCTTGGCGCAGCAATCGGTAACTCCCTGGTAATCTCCCGTACAATTGAAGGCGTAGCTCGTCAACCAGAAGCACGTGGTAACCTGATGGGTCTCATGTTCCTGGGTCTCGGTCTGGTAGAGGCGGTTCCGATCATCGCTGTAGCGATCGGTTTCATTCTCTTCGGTCGTATGTAGTCAGCGAGCAATTGGTAACAATAGGCGGGCGCTTGATACCCGCCTCTATTTTTGATCGAGTGGAAGTCTATGAAGCTGCCATTCGACGCAAGCAAGAAAACTTCGTCATAGAGTGTCTGAAACAAACGGTATATACCGTGATGATACATCTTTCTTTTCGCAGGAAGGAGTGAAACGAATGCTCGACTTTGGAGCGGTGTCCCTGGAGTGGGGAACGCTTTTAACCCAAGCAATTGTGTTCTTGTTGTTGCTGCTCTTGGTTCGTAAATTGGCTATGGGCCCGATCGTTGGGATCATGGAGAAACGTCGTCAGCATATCGAAACCCAAATTTCATCTGCTGAGCGCAACCGCGCAGAAGCGGAAAAACTCTTGGCTGAACAACGTCGCGTACTGGATGAAGCTCGCGCTGAATCCAAAGCAATCATCGACCGCGCTAGCAAGCAAGCGTCTGATGAAGCGGCGAAAATCGTGGCAGAAGCTCAAGCTGCATCCGAGCGTATGAAAGCGGACGCAAGCGCTGAACTGGCACGTGAAGTAGAAAAAGCAAAATCCGAGCTGCGTGAACAAATGACCAGCCTCTCCGTACTCTTGGCTTCCAAGATTATCGAGAAAGAACTGGACGAAGCAGCTCAAAAGTCCACTGTTGACAAATTCCTGGCTCAAGTAGGAGATCGCCTATGAGTAGCGCAGTAGGAAAGCGTTATGCTCGCGCTCTGTTTGAGGTAGCGAGCGAGCGTGGCAAGATCGATCAGGTGGAAGCTGACCTTGGTGCGATCGTGCAGGCTGTGGAAGGCAACGAAGATCTGCAAAAGATCATGCAGCACCCGCACATCGCTGCAGATGCAAAGGGCAAGCTGGTTGATGAGCTTTTCAAAAGCCATGTAGGGGAAGAGAGCTTCAACTTCCTGAACGTCCTGATTGAAAACGGACGGGAAGTTCAACTGTCTGACATCTACAGCTCCTTTGTGCAACTGGCAAATGAAGCGCGTGGCTACGCAGATGCTGTCGTCACGAGCGCAAAGCCGCTTTCTGATGAAGAACAGGCAGAGTTGGCTGAGAAGTTCGGTCAAACTTTGAATAAAAAGCTGCGGTTGACAGCGGTCGTAGACCCTGCAATCCTCGGCGGCATCGTTATCAAAATTGGCGACCGTCTGTACGATGGCAGCCTGAAAACAAAGTTGGAAACCTTTGCGCAAAAAGCGTAAAGCTCGGTCTTAACGAAGTTGGATGAATGGGGTGAATTAAGTGAGTGCAATCAGACCAGAAGAAATTAGCTCCCTCATCAAAGAGCGGATCGCTAATTTTAAATCTGAAATCGAAGTTGTAGACGTAGGCACAGTCATCCAGGTTGGTGACGGTATTGCTCGCGTTCACGGTTTGGAAAAGGCCATGCAAGGGGAGCTTCTTGAGTTCCAAAATGGCGTAATGGGTATGGTACTCAACTTGGAAGAAGATAACGTGGGTGTCGTTATTATGGGACCTTTCCGCGACATTAAGGAAGGCGATACTGTAAAACGTACCGGCCGCGTTATGGAAGTTCCAGTAGGGGAAGCGCTGCTCGGCCGCGTAGTAAACCCACTGGGTCAACCACTCGATGGTCAAGGACCTATCGCAAATGACGGCTACCGCCCGATCGAGAGCCCGGCTCCTGGCGTAATGGCGCGTAAATCCGTACACGAACCGCTCCAAACAGGTATCAAAGCGATTGACGCGATGATCCCGGTTGGCCGCGGACAGCGTGAGTTGATCATTGGTGACCGCCAAACTGGTAAAACAGCAGTGGCGCTCGACACCATCATCAACCAAAAAGGCAAAGACATGATTTGTATCTACGTGGCGATCGGTCAGAAGCAATCGACCGTTGCGAACATCGTAGAAACCCTGCGTAAAGCAGGCGCTCTGGATTACACCATCATCGTTTCCGCTACAGCTTCCGACCCAGCGCCAATGCTGTACCTGGCTCCTTATGCTGGTGTTACTATGGCTGAGTACTTCATGTACAAAGGCGGACACGTTCTGTGCGTATACGATGACCTGTCCAAACAGGCTGCTGCATACCGCGAAATGTCCCTGTTGCTCCGTCGTCCTCCAGGTCGCGAAGCATATCCTGGTGACGTATTCTACTTGCACTCCCGCTTGCTGGAGCGCGCTGCGAAACTGTCTGATGAACTGGGCGCAGGTTCCATTACTGCTCTGCCGTTCATCGAAACCCAAGCGGGTGACATTTCCGCATACATTCCTACTAACGTGATCTCCATCACGGATGGTCAGATCTTCCTGGAGACAGACTTGTTCAACGCAGGTCAACGTCCAGCGGTTAACACCGGTCTTTCCGTATCTCGTGTAGGTGGTTCCGCGCAAATCAAGGCGATGAAAAAGGTAGCAGGTCCGCTCAAGCTTGAGTTGGCTCAATACCGTGAGCTTGCAGCGTTTGCTCAGTTCGGTTCCGACCTGGACAAAGCTACCCAAGCTCGTCTGACCCGCGGTGAGCGCTTGATGGAAATCATGAAACAAGGCCAGTTCGATCCAATGCCTGTTGAGAAGCAAGTTGCTTCTATCTACAGCGCTACACGCGGCTACCTGGATGACATTCCAGTAGCAGATGTACGCCGCTTTGAGAAAGAGCTGCTGTCTTTCCTGGATTCCAACAAACCACAACTGTTGGAGCACATCCGCACTACGAAAGACCTTCCAGATGAAAAAGAACTGAACGCAGCGATCGAAGAGTTCAAAAAAGGCTTTTCGGTAACTCGCTAATCGTTAACCTGATAGACATCAGATGCATGCCGGGCAAGAAAGCCCGGGCATGCGTTCTCAAGGTGGTGAAAACGAGTGGCAAAAGGAATACGTGAGATTCGACGCAGTATTAAAAGTACCAAAAATACGCGCCAAATCACGAAAGCGATGAAAATGGTGGCGGCAGCGAAACTCCGCCGCAACCAGGAGAAGGCTGAGGCAGCACGTCCTTACGCTGACAAAATCCAGGAAGTGATTGCAAGCATTGCGAGCGGAACAACTGGTTCCAAACATCCGATGCTGCAAAATCGTCCGGTGAAAAAGACTGGTTACATTGTCATCACTTCCGACCGTGGACTTGCTGGCGGATACAACGCCAACATGCTTCGCAAAGTGGTTACCACCATCAGCGAAAAGCACAAATCCAAGGATGAGTACGGTATTTTTGTGATCGGTCGCAAAGGTCGTGACTTCTTCAGCAAACGGAACTATCCGCTTCTGGAAGAGGTAACAGGTCTGCCAGCCAGCCCGGCCTTTGCTGATATCAAGAAAATTGCCGGTGCGGCAGTCCAGATGTTCGCGAACGAACAAATTGACGAACTGTACCTGTGCTACAACAAGTTCCAAAGTGCAATTTCGCAAATACCTACCGTAAAACAATTGCTGCCACTGGAAGCTCCCGAGAGCAACACGGTGCGCACAATCAATTACGAGTATGAGCCGTCCTCGGAAGAAGTTCTGGCCGATCTGTTGCCTAAATACGCGGAAACACTGGTGTACAGTGCGCTTCTCGAAGCGAAGGCTTCCGAAGAAGGTTCCCGTATGACAGCGATGGGCAACGCGACAGACAACGCAACGGATATGATTAACCGTTACACGTTGATCTACAACCGTGCCCGTCAGGCAGCCATTACTCAAGAGATTTCCGAGATCGTTGCAGGTGCAAACGCACAGGCTTAGTGGCAGCGAATAGCTCCCAATTTAGCTTTACAGGAGGGAAGAAGTAAGATGGCGAATGGACGCGTGGTTCAGGTAATGGGTCCGGTTGTTGACGTCGAGTTCGACCGCGGACACCTGCCTGCCATTTACAATGCGATCAAGATTCAACATAAAGCACAAAGCGCTGGCGAGCGCGACATCGACTTGACAGTTGAGGTTGCAACTCACCTGGGTGATAACCTGGTTCGTACCGTTGCGATGTCTTCCACTGACGGTTTGGTTCGCGGTATGGAAGCCGTTGATACAGGTGCAGCTATCTCCGTTCCAGTGGGTGCAGTTACCCTCGGACGCGTATTTAACGTATTGGGAGAGCCGATCGACCTGCAAGAGCTGGGTCAAGTAGATCGTCGCGACCCAATTCACCGTAAAGCTCCTGAGTTCGTAGACCAAGCAACTACTGTTGAAATCCTGGAAACAGGTATCAAAGTAATTGACCTCTTGGCTCCGTACATCAAGGGTGGTAAGATCGGTCTGTTTGGTGGTGCGGGTGTAGGTAAAACCGTTACGATCCAAGAGCTGATCAACAACATCGCGCAAGAGCACGGTGGTATTTCCGTATTCGCTGGTGTAGGTGAGCGTACCCGTGAAGGTAACGACCTGTACCACGAGATGAAAGATGCAGGCGTTCTGCCGAAAACCGCGATGGTATTCGGTCAAATGAACGAACCGCCTGGTGCGCGTCTTCGCGTAGCGTTGACCGGTCTGACAATGGCGGAGTATTTCCGTGATGAAGAAGGCCGCGACGTTCTTCTGTTTATCGACAACATCTTCCGCTTTACCCAAGCGGGTTCCGAGGTATCCGCTCTCTTGGGCCGTATGCCATCCGCGGTAGGTTACCAGCCAACACTGGCTACCGAAATGGGTCAGCTGCAAGAGCGCATTACTTCTACGAAAAAAGGTTCCGTAACGTCTATTCAAGCGATCTACGTACCAGCGGATGACTATACTGACCCGGCGCCTGCGACTACGTTTGCTCACTTGGACGCTACTACCAACCTGGAGCGCTCCATCGCTGAGTTGGGTATCTTCCCTGCGGTAGACCCACTCGCATCCACTTCCCGTGCTCTGACTCCTGACGTAGTTGGTCAAGAACACTACGATGTGGCTCGTGGCGTGCAAAAAATCCTGCAACGTTACAAAGAATTGCAAGATATCATCGCGATCCTTGGTATGGACGAGCTGAGCGACGATGACAAACAAGTGGTTGGCCGCGCGCGCCGCATCCAACGCTTCCTGTCCCAGTCCTTCCACGTTGCCGAGCAATTTACTGGTAACCCAGGCCAATACGTGCCATTGAAAGAAACGGTTCGCAGCTTTAAAGAAATCCTCGAAGGCAAGCACGACCACCTGCCAGAGGGCGCGTTCCTGTATGTAGGAACGATTGAAGAAGCGGTAGAAAAAGCGAAGAAAATGGCGTAAGACACCCTGGAAAGGGGAGACGATTAAATGAGTAAGATGACAGTTGAAGTCGTAACTCCTGAACGGGTTGTCTATAGCGGTCAGGCTGAAATGGTCATTGCTCGCGGTGTTCAAGGGGATCTCGGTATTTTGCCGAACCATATGCCACTGGTGAGCCCGCTGAAAATAGCGCCTGTTCGGATCAAGACAGAAGGCGAGAAAGAAGTAAAGATGGCTGTAAGCGGCGGCTTCATGGAAGTGCGCGGCGATAAAGTAACCATCCTTGCTGAAACGGCTGAATTGCCGGGAGACATCGATGTTGAACGCGCGAAGGCAGCGAAAGCTCGCGCCGAGAAGCGTTTGGCTGAGAAATATGCCGAGCTCGACGTCCAGCGTGCTGAGCGTGCGCTGCAACGTGCGATGGCACGTCTCGACGTAACGAAGTAAGCGTAAGCTTGATATCCCCGCGCCCATGTGGCTGCGGGGATTTTTCGGTTACGAGCGCGTATGGCGATACATGCATGCTGGGCATGATATTTCCAGTTGGTAATCGCCTATCGTTTCTGTGTATAATAGACCTAATGCCCTGCCGTCTGACATGATTTTTTGCGACAGCATAATGCGCGGCACTGGCTAGTGGAATTAAAGGAGAGTGTACTGATGCAAACCATTCGCGATATTCGCCACAATCAGGATGGCGTAGTGATTCCGAGCGGCTTCGCGGCCAATGGCTGGTCGAACGTGCTGTCTCATGAGATGAATGTCCTGTTTCAGGCTCTGTGTTTTGTCGTAACAGAGTACGAGACGAAAGCGGAGATGGAAAAAGGACTGGATGAAATCGAAGCGTTGAAAGGCGCCTTTTCTGTACCTGCCAAGGAAGCATTTAAATCGGAAGAAGACTATGAAGGCTATGTAGACCTGCTGAACCGCTTCAAGGCATTCCTGAAGCGTTCCGATTACGCTTATCCTGCATCCCGTGCGGAAGCGATTGAGCTTTTCGTAAAATGGGGTCTTGTGATCGACAACGAAGACGCGTGGGATATTCCTGTCCACCCGTTCCCGGATGTACCTCAGTTGTTCAATCTGAGTGAAGCGGAATCGCTCGCCCTGGCGCATGTAAAGCTGGAAGCGCTGGTACACCCTATTTTCAGCCGTCTGGTCATGATGCTGCATGAACGCGATGAAAACACGTTTAGCATCTCCAAGGCAGAAATGAAAGAAATGCTGAATACGAATGACCAGATGCTTACTGAAGTTTTGATCAAGCTGACTCCGTATATGGAAGAGGCGATCGAGAACGTACTGGAACTTCCGGATGATGAGAAACTGAATTTCACCATTGTATGGGAGCGCATTTACGAAGACTTCCTCGGTCAGCAGTTTTCAAGCAATGTTCAATAATGCACAAAATAAATACGCCTGACGGACATATTCGTTTGGCTATTATATGATGCTGGAAAAACTTAGGGAAAAATCTCTAAGTTTTTCCCTTTATATGGGACTACAGGAAGGCTTTCGTTAGACACCCAATTGGCAATTTGATATAATGATAAAGGTATTTTTTTCTAGCAGTATCGGTCTGCGACTACGTTCATACCTTCATCTGCGATGCTGCAAGGAGTACCCTTTTGATGATGTTCATACTTCATCTGGAGGGCAGCGCAAGACAGATTCATATCTTTCTTACGAGCGGAGGGAACGTGGGTGATTGACATCTATACCAACAATTATGTTATTGTCGCGATCTTTTTGTTTCTCGGTGTGTTGTTGCCCGTAGCTACTGTCAGCTTCGTTGGTCCACTACTGCGTCCAAAGAAACCGACACGGGAGAAGCAAACCACTTATGAAAGCGGTAACATTCCTGTTGGTGACAGCTGGGTACGTTTCAACGTGAAGTATTACATCTTTGCCCTTATGTTTGTCATTTTCGATGTAGAAACACTCTTTCTGTACCCGTGGGCCGTCGCTTACAAAGAGTTGGGGCTGTTCGCCCTGGTCGAGATGGTCATCTTTATATCCTTGCTTGTGGTAGGGCTGATTTACGCGTGGAGAAAGAAGGTGCTGGAATGGAACTAGATCTGACAAGCATTGCGCCTGAATTGCAAGAAGAACTGAATCGAAACGTCATGTTTACGACTTTGGAAACGGTAAAAGGATGGGTGCGAAGCAATTCGCTCTGGCCTTTGACTTTTGGCCTTGCCTGTTGCGCGATTGAGATGATGGGAACCGGGGGAGCGCGATACGATCTGGACAGGTTCGGGGTAATTTTCCGGGCTTCGCCGCGCCAATCCGATGTCATGATCGTAGCCGGAACGGTTACGAAAAAAATGGCTCCATTGCTGCGCCGCTTGTACGACCAGATGCCTGAACCGAAGTGGGTGATTGCGATGGGGTCCTGTGCGACGGCGGGCGGACCATATGTGCGCTCGTACAGTGTCGTAAAAGGTGTCGATCAGATCGTTCCCGTCGATGTATACATTCCAGGGTGTCCACCTAACCCTGCCGCCCTGATTTACGGAATCAACAAACTTCAGGAAAAAATCCGCTATGAAGCGAAGACTGGGAAGCGGGTGACCAGTCCATGAGCGAAGAAAAACGCAGGCCAACGCCGGAAGAAAAGGCGCAGGCAGCAGCCGAGGCGCGCGCCAAAGCTGAAGCTTTGCGAAAATTAAGAGAACAGGAAGAGCAGGGCGCAGAGGCATTGCCATCAGCTCAAGAAGAAGCTCAGGCACAAGCCGCAGATTCGCAAGAGGAAGTAGCACCAGTAGCGAAGTCAGTCTCGGAAATGACACCGGAAGAAAAAGCAGCAGCGAAAAAGGCGGCGGCCGCAGAAGCGATTGCCAAAGCGAAAGCTGCGAAGGAAGCCGGAGCAGATACGCCAAGCGAAGCAGCACCACCAGCGCCTAAGCCAGTCTCAGAAATGACGCCGGAAGAAAAAGCAGCAGCGAAAAAGGCGGCGGCCGCAGAAGCGATTGCCAAAGCGAAAGCTGCGAAGGAAGCCGGAGCAGATACGCCAAGCGAAGCAGCACCACCAGCGCCTAAGCCAGTCTCGGAAATGACACCGGAAGAAAAAGCAGCAGCGAAAAAGGCTGCCGCCGCAGAAGCGATTGCCAAAGCCAAAGCTGCGAAGGAAGCCGGAACAGATGCGCCAAGCGAGGCAGCAGCGCCAGCAGCGAAGCCAGTCTCGGAAATGACACCGGAAGAAAAAGCAGCAGCGAAAAAAGCTGCCGCCGCAGAAGCGCTGGCAAAAGCGAAAGCTGCCAAGGAAGCGAAAGAATCTGCCCAGCAGGGAGATGGCGCTTCGTCAGCAGAGGGGGCAGATGCGGAAGCGAAGGCAAAAGCCGCCGCAGCGGCCAAAGCAAAAGCAGCTGCCGCAGCTGCAGCTAAGGCGAAGGCCGAGAGAGAAGCGGGTGGCTCGCCAGCAGATGGCGGGGATGATGACGCCAAAGCGAAAGCCGCCGCAGCAGCAAAAGCCAAGGCTGCCGCCGCAGCCGCCGCAGCCGCTGCAAAGGCAAAAGCTGCTCAAGCGACTGGCGATGGAGCGGAAGCAGCAGAAACGCCAAAAGCTCCCTCCAAAAACCAACCGTATCTCGACAAGTACGTGCTGCGTATTACAGAGAAGTTCGGCAAGGAAGTGCTGGAAGCCAGTTATATTAACGAATTGGCCAAGGAAGTCCCGACATTGGTTATTCAGAATGAACGGTGGCACGAGATTGCCCAGTTTCTGAAAGAAGACGAGCAATTGGCCTTTGAATATTTGTCAGATTTGCATGGCGTCGATTATGAGGACAGGATGGAAGTTTACTACCATCTGTACTCCTACAAAAATCGGCAAAGCCTGGCGGTAAAAGTCAAAACCAGTCGGGAACAGTCGTCTGTGCCGTCTGTCATGGACGTATGGAACGGCGCCAATTGGAATGAAAGAGAGACTTTTGACTTGTTGGGGATTCATTTCCCGGGACATAAGGATTTGCGTCGAATTTTGCTGCCGGATGATTGGGTAGGCTATCCGCTGCGAAAAGATTATGTGCAATACGACGAGGAGGTTTAACTGATGAACCAGAACATCCTCACAACAAGTGTCGATACCTCTTCAGAAAACGGCATTCGCACGGAAGAGATGCTTCTGAATGTCGGCCCGCAGCATCCAAGTACACACGGAGTATTTCGCTTGGTCGTCAAAATTGATGGCGAAACGATCAAGGAAGCCATTCCGGTCATGGGCTATCTCCATCGCGGCACCGAAAAGCTGGCGGAAAATCTGAACTATACGCAGATTATTCCTTACACCGACAGGATGGACTACGTGTCTGCCATGACCAACAACTACGTGCTCTGTCACGCGGTAGAGACGATGATGGGTCTGGAAATACCCGAGCGTGCCCAATTCTTGCGCCTGATTGCCATGGAATTGAACAGGGTGGCAAGTCACCTGGTCTGGTGGGGAACTTATTTGCTCGACATCGGTGCAATGGGACCGTTTCTGTATGCGTTCCGCGATCGGGAAATGATCCTTGACCTGTTTAACGAGCTGTGTGGAGCGCGAATGACTTTCAACTACATGCGGATCGGCGGCGTGAAGTGGGATGCGCCTCCAGGCTGGGTAGACAAGGCAAAGGAATTTGTCCAATACATGAAGAAGGAACTGAACAACTACCACCAGCTCGTATCCGGAAACGAAATTTTTATCAGCAGGATCAAAGGCATCGGAAAATTCGACACCAGTACGGCATTGGATTACTCGCTGTCTGGCGTTATGCTGCGAGCCACTGGCGTGAAGTGGGATTTGCGCAAAGATGAGCCATATTGCATCTATGATCGCTTCGATTTTGATGTTCCGACTGCGACAGAGGGCGATTGCATGGCGCGCTATCAAGTGCGCATGGCAGAGATTGAACAGTCGTTGCGCATTTTGGAGCAAGCCCTGGAGCAGTTCCCGAGCGAAGGGGAAGTGATCGGCAAAGTGCCTCGTGTCATTCGGCCACCAGCTGGCGAGACTTATGTGCGGATCGAGTCTCCGCGTGGGGAAATCGGCTGCTACATCGCAAGCCAGGGTAAGGATAAGCCTTGGAGATTGAAATTCAGACGGCCGTCCTTTACCAATCTGCAAATTCTGCCCACATTGTTGCAGGGAGAAAGCCTTGCCAACATGATCGTCATCCTGGGCAGCATCGACATCGTGCTCGGGGAGGTTGACTGTTGATGAATGCGCTTTTGCAGCAAGCCCCCTCATGGGGAAACACTCTCTGGTTTATTTTGGCGGCGGTGATCCTGCTGGCCGTTTTGCTGGGATTCGTCACATACGCTATCTACTTCGAGCGCAAAGTCATCGGTTGGATGCAGCTGCGCATTGGGCCCAATCGCGTCGGGCCTTTGGGACTTTTGCAAACCGTTGCTGACGTTACCAAGCTGCTGTTGAAAGAAGATACGCGTCCCAAGCACGCTGACAAAGCTTTGTTCACATTGGCGCCGATTTTGGCTTATGCGCCCGCCTTCGCTGTCCTGGCAGTCATGCCGTTTACGGAAAGCATCCAGTTTGCCGATTTGGGAATCGGCCTGCTGTACTATATCGCGCTTTCCGGCATTACGGTGCTCGGGGTGATTACGGCTGGCTGGGCTTCGAACAACAAGTATTCGCTGATCGGGGGTCTCCGCTCTGCTGCGCAGATGATCAGCTATGAAGTGCCGCTGGTCATGTCCGTGGTTGGTGTCGTTCTGTTGACGGGCAGCATGAATCTCAGGGAAATTGTCGAGGCGCAGCGGGATGTCTGGAATATTGTTCCGCAGTTTATCGGATTTGCCGTATTTATCATTGCTGCTCAGGCAGAGCTGAACCGTACGCCGTTTGACCTGCCTGAAGCCGAATCGGAGCTGGTAGCCGGATATCACGTCGAATACTCCGGATTCCGTTTTGCCATGTTCATGCTGGCAGAGTACGTGTACATGTTCGGGATGGGGACGCTGATTACGATTTTGTTCCTTGGTGGATGGCTGCCGATTCATCCGGCTTTGGGCTTTATTCCGGGAATCGTCTGGTTTGTGCTCAAGTTCTCGCTGTACATCTTCCTTCAGTTTTGGATTCGGGCTACCATGCCGCGCTTGCGAGTAGACCAACTGATGTCGTTTGCCTGGAAAGTGCTTCTGCCAATCGCGCTGTTCAACATACTGCTTACCGCTGTCGTCGTCTCCTATCAAAACGGGATGTTCTGATTTTGGCGGCAGAAAGCAACTGCTAGGCGTTACGGGTTTCTACGCGCAGGCTTCGCCATTGGCAAGGCGATAGTCAAGTAACTCAAATTCTGAGGGGTGACACACATGCTTGGACTGGCTAAAGGCCTTGGGTATACCTTTAAAAAACTCACGGAGAAAAAAGTTACCCATTTTTATCCGGATGTGCCCTTTCCCATGCCGCCACGCTTTCGCGGCATCCAACACTTTTCCCCGGAAAAATGCATCGTTTGCAACCAATGCGCCCGCATTTGTCCGACCGAGTGCATTCAATTGACAGGGAAGCCCCATCCTGATCCGGATAAAAAGGGAAAGATCATCGATACGTACGATATCAACTTCGAGCTATGCATCTTGTGCGATCTCTGTACGGAGGTTTGCCCTACCGAAGCGATTGTGATGACCAACAACTTCGAGCTGGCAGCTTACAGCAGGGACGAACTGTACAAAAACTTGAAATGGCTGGATGACAACAATACAAACGTCAGGGAGGAGAACTAGCATGACTGGCGAATTTGCAGCCTTTTTTATCCTGTCTCTCCTGACGATTGGCGGCGCAGTCTTCATGATCAGTTTTACTCGTGTTGTACACATGGTAATCTCGCTCGGGGTCACATTTATCAGCATCGCAGGACTGTTTGTTTTGCTCGGAGCAGAGTTTGTAGGCGTGGCGCAAGTGCTGGTCTACTCTGGTGCGATTTCTATTCTGATGCTGTTTGGAATCATGCTCACCAAGCACGATGCCCAGGACGAAGGAACAGGGCGCAAGTGGAAAAACCGCTTCATTCTGTTGTTTGTCGCTGGTTTGTTCGGCCTGTTGTTCTGGGGAATCCAAAACACACCGTGGCCTGCACCACCGCAGCCAGTGGCTTCTCCTGTGAGCAACGCCAAAGGAATCGGACTGGAAGTATTCACGAAGTACGTCATTCCATTTGAACTGTTGTCCGTACTGCTCTTGGTCGCGTTGGTCGGTGCGATCATCATGGCAAAAAAGGAGGGGGATAACGAATGACAGTGAGCATTACCTCCTACTTAATGGTCGCATTGATTTTGTTCTGTGTCGGTTTGTACGGAGCACTGACAAAGCGAAATGCGGTTGTCGTTTTAATCTCGATCGAATTGATGCTGAATGCGGTGAATATCAATCTGGTCGCGTTTTCCAAATACGGCTTGTACCCCGCTGTAGCCGGGCAAATTTTCACCTTGTTCACCATGACGGTTGCTGCTGCCGAGGTCGCAGTGGGTCTGGCGATCTTGATCGCGCTCTACCGCAACAAGGAAACAGTCAATGTAGATGAAATAGACCAAATGAAACGATAGATGGAGAACTGATAAGGAGGACAAAGATGGATACTTTTTTGCACTACGCCTGGCTCATCCCTCTGTTTCCGCTTCTTGCTTTCATCGTGATCGTTTCGTTTGGTCGCCAGTTGAAAGAAGGAGCGGCCATAGTCGGCATCGGGCTGACAGCTGTTTCTTTCGGAATCGCCGTCCTCGCCTTTTGGCAGAGATTCCGGGATGGGGGAGTAGACTACAACTATGTGGTAGATTGGCTTCATGTCGGTGACATCGTGATCAACATGGGCTTTGAGGTAACTCCGCTCAATGCGATGATGCTGGTTATCGTCACGCTGGTCAGCTTGCTCGTTCAGATTTATTCCAAAGGCTACATGCATGGCGACGAGCGCTTTCCGGTGTTTTACCAATATCTCGCCCTGTTCACGTTTTCCATGCTCGGGCTGGTCATTTCTCCGAACCTTTTGCAAGTGTACATTTTCTGGGAGCTGGTTGGCGTCTGTTCCTTCCTGCTCGTCGGTTATTACTATTTCAAACCGGAAGCCAAAGCGGCTGCGAAAAAGGCATTTATCGTTACGCGGATTGGCGACCTGGGATTGTTCATCGGGATATGCTTGCTGTTCTGGTGGACCGGAAGTTTTGAGTACGGGCCGATCTTCGAAAGCGTAGCTCTCGGACGACTGGAGCCGTGGATGATTACAGTCGCAGCGATTTTGATTTTTATCGGTGCGATGGGGAAATCAGGCCAATTCCCGCTGCATACGTGGTTGCCTGATGCGATGGAAGGTCCTACGCCTGTATCTGCCTTGATTCACGCAGCGACGATGGTTGCTGCCGGTGTGTACCTGGTGGCTGCGACTTATCCGCTGTTCATCGCTTCTGATACGGCTTTGACTGTAGTGGCTTATGTAGGTGGCATCACGGCGATTTTTGCCGCTTCCATTGGTTTGACACAGCGCGACATCAAGCGTGTGCTTGCGTATTCCACAGTCAGTCAGCTCGGGTACATGATGATGGCGCTGGGGGTTGCCGGTGCTGCCGGTTATGTGGCGGGATCGTTTCACTTGATGACGCACGCCTTTTTCAAAGCGTTGCTCTTTCTCGGAGCGGGCAGCGTAATCCACGCCGTACATACGCAAGATGTGTTTGAAATGGGCGGTTTGTGGAAAAAGATGCCTGTCACAGCACTGACGTTTTTGATCGGCTGTCTGGCTATCGCGGGAATCTTTCCTTTCGCCGGATTCTGGTCGAAAGAAGCGATTTTGGGCGCTGTATATGGAGCGCATCGCTACGATCTGCTGGTTATTGCGCTGGTTGCGGCTTTCTTTACCGCATTCTATATGTTCCGATTGTTTTTCCTCACGTTCACGGGAAAAGCTCGGGGCAAGCACGAAGCACACGAGTCACCTGGAGTCATGACTGGGCCTTTGCTAATTTTGGCGCTGCTTGCTGTAGTCGCCGGATTTGTGAACACGCCTTACGCACCTTTACTGACTGACTGGCTTTTGTCAACAGGAACAGGTACGGCAATTGTCAACGTGTTTGGCGAAGGAACAGAGCATGCCGCTTCCTGGCTGCAAATCGTCGCGTTGCTCATCTCGGTGCTGGGCGTCATTTTGGCCTACCTGATGTACGGCAAAAAGTCGGTATCGCCAAACAGCATTCCCGAAGCGATGCCGTGGCTCTATCGACTCTCTTACCGAAAATACTATGTGGATGAACTGTACCAGAATGTGATTGTGCGGCCACTTGGCTGGCTGGGAATCATTTTGAACGGGTTTGACAAATACGTGGTGGATGGCCTGGTTGGGCTGACAGCCAAGATTACGCAGGGAATTGGCGCTTTACATGCACGTGTGCAAAGCGGCCAGATCCAGTCTTACGGGGCGATGGTTCTGTTTGGCCTGCTGCTGTTGATCCTTGCCATCAGTTTGACGGTCGAGGGAGGTGGACTCTTTGGTTTCGGGCGCTAATATCCTTTTGTCGTCGCTGGTGTTCTCTCCACTTCTGGCGATTCTCGTGATCGCTTGCATCCCTGGTCGTCGATTCGCGGCAATCAAGCAGGTCGGGATACTGGGGACCTTGTTGCCGTTGATCCTGGCATTTTGGATGTTCGGTTTGTTCAATTACGATACATCCAACCTGCAGTTTGTCGAGCGTCATGACTGGATTTCCATTCCGATCGGACTTGCTCAGACAGGTACGGTATTCGCTTTTGAAATCAATTATGAGCTTGGTGTGGACGGGATTTCCATGCCGTTGATTTTGCTGACAGCGATTATCGGAACTCTCGCTGCGGTCGCTTCCTGGCAGATCAAAAAGCGGCTGAAGGAATTTTTCATCTTGTTCCACCTGCTGCTGATCGGGATGCTCGGAGTTTTCGCAGCAGACAACCTGTTCCTGTTCTTCATTTTCTTCGAGCTGACACTGGTGCCGATGTACTTCCTGATCGGAATATGGGGCTATGGCGAGCGCGAGCATGCGGCCAACAAGTTCCTGTTGTACAACGGAATCGGTTCCGGCATCATGCTGCTGGCCTTCATCGCTATTTTCGTCGTCATGCGAACACTGAATATCGATCAGATTGCCGCGATTTTGACGACACCGGACCATCCGGTCACAGCAGCGCTGACGCCAACAGTCCGCTTTGCCTTGTTCATGGCCCTGTTCGTTGCCTTCGCGATCAAGCTTCCGGTGTTTCCGTTCCATACGTGGATGCTGAAAGTGCACGTACAGGCTCCGCCGTCCATCGTCATGATTCACTCCGGCATTTTGCTGAAGATGGGGGCATACGGACTTTTGCGAATGGGCATCGGATTTTTCCCGGAACAGGCGTACCAGTTCTCTACATGGCTGGCGATCCTGGGAATCATCAACGTGCTGTATGGCGCGGTGCTCGCTTTTGTGCAAAAAGATTTGAAAATGGTTCTGGCGTACTCCAGTATCAGCCATATGGGGATCGTTCTCCTTGGTTTTGCGGCCATGAACTCGATCGGCTTTCAAGGAGCGATGTTCCAGGTTGTCTCTCACGGTTTTATTTCGGCGCTGTTGTTCTTCCTGATTGGCGTCATTTGGGACCGGACGCAAACTTCGATGATCGACGATCTTGGCGGCTTGTCCAAATCCATGCCATTTGTCAGCGGAGTCTTTTTGGCTGGCGGTATGGCATCGCTCGGACTGCCTGGCATGTCCGGATTTATCAGTGAGTTCTTTGCTTTCCTGGGACTGTTCGGTCGAATGCCTGTACTGGCTGCGATCGGGGCGCTTGGGATCGTGCTTACAGCCGTCTATTTGTTGCGAGCGATCATGCGAACGACATTTGGGCCGACACCAAGCCGCTTCACAGGTCTTGCGGATGCACAGCCGATGGAAGTGATTCCGATGGTCGTGCTTCTCGGGTTTATTATCCTCATCGGCGTATATCCAGCTGTCCTGGGAAATCCGATGCAGCAGGCTCTGAAGACGATCGTACCGATTGTAACGGGAATAGGAGGGTAATCCATGGACGTAAAAGATATATTCTCATATGACTGGAGCTACCTTCTGCCCGAGTTTATCATTCTCGGATTTGCGACGTTTCTGTCGCTGCTGGATTTGTTTGCGGGCAAGCGTCTCGGTAGACAGGTGATCGGTTGGCTGTCGCTTGCAGGGGTAGTGTTGGCAGCGGTCTTTGTCTTCGTCAATGTGAATGTGCTCGACAAGCCGTACAGCTACATGGCGGACATGATCCGCATCGATGACTACGGCAATGCTTTCAAGCTGCTATTCCTGGCCGGGACGGCATTTGCGATTTTGCTCTCTCTTTCGTATCTGAAAAAGGGGGAGGTCACCCACACAGGAGAGTATTACTATTTGATGCTGACAGGACTTTTGGGGGCCATGGTCATGGCGTCTTCGGCAGACCTGATCACGCTGTTTGTCGGACTTGAGCTGTTGTCCCTGTCCTCCTACGTGCTTGTGGGATTGAGAAAAAAGTCGCTGCAATCGAATGAATCAGCTTTTAAATACGTGGTATCGGGCGGAATCGCCACGGCCGTCATCTTGTTTGGGATGTCGTACGTGTACGGGCTGACAGGTACGACACATATTTACGAGATTTCGTTCCGTCTCGCAGAAGCGGGAATGGCGGGCTATCAGTTCCTCGTATACATGGCATTTGCGTTTCTGGCGGTCGGGCTTGCTTTTAAAATATCCGCGGCGCCTAACCACATGTGGGCCCCGGATGTATACCAGGGCGCTCCGACTCCCGTAACGGCTTTTCTGGCCGTCGTGTCAAAAGCGGCAGGCTTCTCGCTCGTATTCAGAGTCTTGCTGATCTCGTTTTTCAACGTTTCGAACGGAACGGATCGCTTCTTTTTCCAGGAGGCGAGTCTCTATCTCGGCATCATGGCGGCTGCTTCCATGATTATCGGGAACACGATGGCGCTCAGGCAAACAAACGTCAAGCGCATGATGGCATACTCGGGAATTGCGCAGGCGGGGTATATACTCGTTCCGTTTGTGCCGCCGACGACTTTGTTTTTCGGTGAAGTGATCTTCTACCTGTTCGGGTACATGCTCGTCAGCTTTGGTGCTTTTGCCGTCATCATGGTGGTGACACGTGAGCAGGGAACAGAAGATCTGAAAGGTTTTGCCGGTTTGTATCACCGTTCTCCTGTCATGGCGATTGCGATGAGCATTTTCCTTCTGTCGCTGGCAGGGATTCCTGTCACCGCAGGATTCTTCGGGAAATTCTATCTGTTCATGGGTGCGCTGGCCCAGGAAAATTACTGGCTGGCGGCAATCATGATCGTCACAAGCGTCATTTCCTACTATTATTACTTCGGGATTATCAGACAGATGTACATGCGTCAGGGAACGAGCGAAGCTCCGCTTGCCGTGCCAAAAGGCATTTGGACTCTGGTCCTCGTGCTGGCCATCCTGACAGTCGTGTTCGGGGCATTCCCTGGTCTGGTCACCGATTATGTGCAAGTTCATTTCAATCCGTCTTTTGACTTTGGGAATATGCTTCCTCCCAACTTTCAGTGACACTCGTAACGGATGGCTACATCATGTACAATAGAAGGGATAGCTCGCTTTTCGGGCTGTCCCTTTTTCTTTTGACGAAGATGGCTGACTGATCTGCATGAGGAGGAACAAGCATGCCGCAAGAAGTATACGGCGTATTGAGCATCGTCTTGTCGATTGTATTCATTGCACTCGCATGGTGGGCTCTGCAATCATTTCGTTTTGAAAAAATCTTGAAGCATCCGGCGGGAGCGCAAGCGAAGCTGCTGCAAATTTTACTGTCGATCGTAATCGGCTACGAAGTATCGCGATTTTTCCTCGATTATCTCGGCTGGTCCATGACGTTCGGCAATCTGTTTTCCTAATCGCCCAAACTTCATTCAGTTTGCTGGTATATCCACCCAGTTTCATGTGCAAAATGGGAAGTACAAAGAGATGTACGTGAAACATGGGGAGAGGATATAAAATGGGGAAATGGTCTGGCCTTCTTGTACTTGCTTTGTTGCTGGTCACTGGCGCTGTTTATTGGATGCCTGCGCAGGCGTCGGAAGCAAAACCTGTTGCGAGCAAGCTCTTGCAAACGCTTGAGGATTCGGGAGCGACGGGCGTGTCCATTCAGGTTCGTGCGAGAGTGGCGCTGGGGGAAGTACAGCGGCAGGAAGAAGTCACTGAGTTGGCAAAGATGTGGGCAAAACAGCTAGAGATTCCGCTTTCGCTCATCGAAGAATCGCGGAACCACGATGTTCTTATGTATCGAACGACATACAAGCAAAACGGCGTCTCCGTGCGCTACGAGATGACAAGTGTTCCTGAAAATGGTTCATTTGACACATATCTAGTGCTGCAGTTATCGGGAAGCCGTGAATCCCTACTATATATAGAGCAGATACAGGAAACCTTCGCGAAAGCCCTGAAAAATGCCGACTTTATTCCGCAAATTAGCACTTGTATTCGCGGATTGTACAATGTTAAGATGAGTGTTGACCAACAGGGGGGTAAAATTATGTCGATTTTTGCTACCCTCCAGGCAACAGAATTGGAACGTTTACAAGATGAGACGGTCGTCAGTATTTCTGGACATACCCCTATGTGGGAACCATTCATTGCGTTAAACGGGCAAAAGATGAATCTGCAGGTAGCGACTCACCGTGACAGCGGCAATGCTGGCACATGGGTTACTGTAGGTACACCAATCATCACAGTGGAATATTAGCACGCGGAGGGGTACACATTGGATAAAATTATTGTCCGTGGTGGTAAGGCATTGGCGGGTAATGTGAAAGTATCTGGCGCCAAAAATGCCGTACTCCCTATTATTGCAGCATCTATCCTGGCAGAAGAAGGCACATGCGTTATTTCGGATGTACCTGCTCTTGACGATGTCAGGACGATATGCGACCTCTTGAAATCGATGGGAATCTCCCTTACATATGATCATGAAGTGCTGACAATCAATGCTTCTGAGCTTACCAGCGTCGAAGCATCTTATGAACTGGTCCGCAAAATGCGTGCTTCTTTCCTGGTAATGGGGCCGCTTTTGGCTAGAAAAGGACAGGCTCGTGTCGCTCTTCCAGGTGGTTGTGCCATTGGTACCCGCCCGATCGACCAACACCTTAAAGGGTTTGAGGCTATGGGAGCCAAAATCGAGATCGGACAAGGGTTTATTGAAGCAAAAGCAGACGGGCGATTGAAAGGGGCAAAGATTTACCTCGATATCGCAAGCGTCGGCGCAACGGAAAATATCATGATGGCTGCCGCTTTGGCAGAAGGCACGACCGTGATTGAAAACGCAGCGGAGGAGCCGGAGATTGTCGATCTGGCCAACTTCCTGAACCGGATGGGAGCAAAAATCCGCGGTGCGGGAACAGGCTCTATCCGCATCGAAGGCGTGGAAAAGATGAAGGGCTGCACGCATTGCGTCATTCCTGACCGGATTGAAGCTGGAACCTTCATGGTGGCAGCAGCGATCACGGGTGGAGATGTATTCGTAGAAGGCGCGATTTGCGATCACCTGAAATCCGTAACAGCCAAGCTGCGTGAAATGGGCGTAGAGGTAGACGAGCAGGAAAACGGCATCCGCGTTCGCCGCACAGGTGCTCTGAAAGCTGTCGATCTCAAGACGCTGCCATATCCGGGCTTCCCGACTGACATGCAGTCGCAAATGATGGCGCTTTTGCTTGTTTCCGAAGGCACGAGCATCGTGACCGAGACGGTTTTTGAAAATCGTTTTATGCACGTGGAAGAGTTCCGCCGCATGAATGCCAATATCAAAATCGAAGGACGCAGTGCCATTGTGGAAGGCGGCTCCAAGCTGACCGGAAGCAAAGTGGCGGCAACCGATCTGCGCGCAGGTGCAGCTCTGGTGCTGGCTGGGTTGGTATCGGAAGGAGAGACAGAGGTAACGGCTCTTCACCATATCGACCGCGGGTATGTGAACTTCACGGAAAAGCTGTTGGCACTCGGAGCGGATGTGGAGCGCGTAACTCCTGAGGAGAAAAAGCGGGAAGCGGTTTTGCCAGATACGATCAAGGTAAGCTTCTCTCCTAATTTTGCGTAACGAATGTGTCAGCTATATGACAAACACGAAGATTCTCTGCGAAAGCAGGGGATCTTTTTTTTCGTTTGTGAAAATGGTCAGCGCGAAGACCCAAGCCAAGCTGCTTCCCCTTCCGCTACGGCTCCGGCAGAGGTCTGCTTGCAGCTGTTGTCGCCCTCGCTACTCTCTTACTCTCTCGTTCTATCGGTCTTTTGCCATACATAGACTGAAAGTGTCTAGCACTTAACGGGGAGGATCACTTGGATGAAACGCTACTTGCTCATAGGGTTTATCACTTTGCCGATCTTGCTCGTCCTGATGCCGGCTGCTCTGGTTTATCTGTTTGCACCTTCGCACGAGTCCGCAGCATCCCCACATGAAGCCGTTCAGCAGCAGAACAAACCGGCGACAGCAGGAGCTGCCCAATCGCTTCCCATCAAGGTGTACCGTACCGAAAAAAAGGTTGTGGAAACATTGCCGCTGGAGACGTACATCGAAGGGGTAGTAGCGGCTGAGATGCCGGCCGAGTTCGAACTGGAAGCGTTGAAGGCCCAGGCGATGGCAGCGAGGACGTATATCGTACGCAGACTGAAGCAAGGGAAGTTCGATGATGTGCCCGCAGGAGGGCAGGTGCTGGATACGGTCGCTCATCAGGTGTATATGGATGAAGCACAGCGCCGTGCACGCTGGGGAGACCAGTACGAATGGAAAAGCAAGCGCATCGAGCAGGCTGTGCAAGCAACAGCGGGCGTCGTGCTGACTTATCAGGGAGAGCCGATTGACGCCACGTTCTTTTCCACCAGCAACGGCTTTACCGAGAACTCGAACGAATATTGGGAAAAGCCGATTCCGTACCTGAAAAGTGTGGCAAGTCCATGGGATATCGAATCCCCGCGCTACGAGGAAACAGTGGTCAAGTCCACGGCTGAGCTGGAAAAGGAATTGGGCGTGAAGCTTGTGCAGGAGGCTTCCTCCAACGGAGCCTGGTATCGGATTGAGTCGCGCACGACGGGAAATCGCGTGGGGAAAATCAGCATTGGCGGCAAGGAGTTTAGCGGGCGGGAATTTCGCGAAAAGCTGAACTTGAACTCGTCTTCTTTTACGTTGGAGCTGAGAGGCAACCAGGTGTTTATTACAACCAAAGGATACGGCCACGGAGTCGGCATGAGCCAATGGGGAGCAAACGGCATGGCCAAGAGCGGAAAAAATGCCGAGCAGATCGTGAAGCACTTCTACCAGGGAATCAACCTCCAGGATTACTCTCAAATCGTGCGCGCCTAGCGAAAAAGAACGCAAATTTTTACTTTTCCCTACTCTCTCAGGTTTATACGCCAAAATTCTGGCGATACTGAGGGATGAGGTGATGAATAAAATGGAAGATCAAAAGAATCAAAATCAACCGATTCCATTCAAGAAGGCAAGCTCCTGGAAAAAAGTTTTGGGTAAGAAGTGGGCGTTCCCCGCAATCTACATCGGAACCGCAGCAATCATTCTCGCTTTTGTGATGTGGTATCAGGGCAGCGTCATGGACACGGTATCCAAAGTGGCAAATGTCGGGGATAACGTGGCAGTGACAACTCCAGCGACTCCTGAGACACCGAAGCAAAACGATGAAGCGGTACCTGTGACAAGTGGCGTTCAACCGTTGGCATGGCCTGTAGGGAAAAATGTCCAGTATGAAATGGGAATGAGCTACTACGACGAACAAGCGTCCAAAGACGAGCAGCAAAAGGCGCTGGTCAAGTACAGCAACTCTTTTTACCCGCACACCGGAATTGATTTGAAAGCAACTGATGGCAAGAGCTTTGATGTCGTGGCTGCCCTCGCCGGAAAAGTCGTGAAGGTGGAAAACGATCCGCTCGTCGGCAAAACCGTTGAAGTGGAGCACGCTGACAAAATGGTGACGGTCTATCAAAGCCTGGAAAACACGACAGTCAAACCAGGTGATGAAGTGACCCAGGGCCAAGTGATCGGTTCAGCAGGCCGCAACGAGTTCGAGAAAGATTTCGGAGTGCATCTCCACTTCGAAGTACGTGTCGACGACAAGCCAGTGAATCCACAACAATATTTGATTCAAGCGGAAGCGAAAAATCAATAATTAGCGAAATGATGGAAAACACCCGTAAAATCAAGCGATTTGCGGGTGTTTTTTTGCTGTTGGTACAAACTATTGAAAAAAGATGCGGCCGTGCTGGCTTGTCAGGCTTGGAAACGTAGAATATGTGTCCCTGCCCACCCATATATTGTATCAGACAATGTAGATACAAGGAGGCGAGTAATGTGCACGACTACATCAAAGAGCGGACCATCAAGATTGGCCGATATATTGTAGAGACGCGAAATACGGTTCGGATGATCGCCAAAGAATTCGGAGTTTCCAAAAGTACAGTGCACAAGGACTTGACGGAAAGGCTGCCTGAAATAAATCCGGAGTTGGCTAACCAAGTTAAGGAAATTTTGGAATATCACAAAGCTATCAGACATCTGCGGGGAGGCGAAGCGACTAAAATCAAATACAAGCGGCGTAGTAAAAAAGTCCGAGTTGAACAGGAGGAGAGCGTGCAATAAAGAATTTCCTTGTCCTCTCACGTAGAAGAGCCTATGATATTAGGTAGAAATGTAACTGGTAACAGGGAGGACCTTTCATGTTTGGCAAAGATATCGGAATCGACTTGGGGACGGCCAATGTCTTGGTGTATGTAAAAGGCAAGGGTGTTGTCCTAGACGAACCATCTGTCGTGGCAATAGATAGCAATTCTAGAAAAGTATTGGCCGTGGGGCACGAAGCGCATCGCATGGTGGGCCGAACCCCAGGAAATATCGTGGCGATCCGACCTTTGCGCGAAGGTGTTATTGCCGATTTTGAGATTACAGAAGCGATGCTGAAGCACTTTTTGAACAAAATCGGTGGAAAAAGCATGTTTGCACGTCCACGCATCCTGATTTGCTGCCCAACGAACATTACCTCGGTAGAGCAAAAGGCGATTCGCGAAGCAGCCGAGCGCAGTGGAGGCGCAAGACAGGTGTTTATCGAAGAAGAACCGAAAGTTGCCGCAGTTGGGGCAGGTATGGACATTTTTCAGCCGTCCGGCAATATGGTAGTGGATATCGGTGGGGGTACGACCGATGTAGCGGTGCTGTCGATGGGCGATATTGTCACGTCTTCCTCCATCAAAATAGCTGGGGACACATTCGATGTGGCTATTATGCGGTACATAAAAAATAAATACAAACTGCTGATCGGAGAGCGTACAGCTGAAGATATCAAGGTTCAAATCGGAACCGTATCCGGCGGGCGCCAGGACGAAATGGACATTCGTGGTCGGGACATGGTAAGCGGATTGCCGCAAACCATTACCATTCAATCCGGCGAAGTCCAAGAAGCCCTGGCCGAGTCGGTGAGTGCGATTGTACAAGCCTCGAAATCTGTTTTGGAACGAACACCTCCCGAGCTTTCTGCCGATATAATTGATAAGGGTGTTTTCCTGACTGGCGGCGGCGCACTTTTGCATGGCATCGACGAGATTTTGGCAGAGGAGCTGAAGGTTCCTGTGCTGGTAGCGGACGAGCCGATGATGTGTGTAGCCAAAGGAACCGGAATGATGCTGGACTATCTGGACAAGGTGCCGGCTCACTCGAATAAGCGATTATTCAGGGGGTAAGATTACGTGATCAGAGGCTTGTATACGTCTGCATCTGGCATGCTTGCCTTGCAAAACAGGCAAGATTCGCTGGCGAACAACCTGGCTAACATCAACACGCCTGGATACAAACAGGATGTTGGTGTCATGCGCGCTTTCCCGGAGCAGCTCCTTTCGCGCATGCGCGATTCCGAAGGACCTGATTTCCCGGGCGTTCCGACCATGCCTGGCCAGCCTGCGATCATCGGACGGCTGAACTCAGGGGTGTACATGTCGGAAGCGATCCCTGCCTTTACGCAAGGAGATATTGAAGAGACGCGCAATCCGTACGATGTGGCGCTTTTGGACAACCTCCAGCCTGATCAGGACGGAAATGAGCGCCGTCTGTTTTACAGCGTGGCACGGATTGAAGATTTGACCCAGCCAGCCCAAGAAGAAGATATTCGCTACACGCGGAACGGAAACTGGAGCGTCAATGCGGAAGGGTACCTGGTGACGCCAGACGGATATTACGTTCTCGACAATCAAAATCAGGCGATTCGGCTGAACAATGATCCGCTTACAGGGGTCAATGTCGGGCAGGACTTGAAGATCAATCAGGCTGGCGAGCTGTTGTACCGGGATTCGGTCAGCAAGGACTACCAGGTGTTGGCCAACCACCAGAGGCTCGGCCTGAGCGTCGTGACAGACCCTCAGAAGCTGGTTCGTGAGGGAACGAACATTTTCCGCTATGAAGGAGACGCAGAGGTAAAAGCGATCGACATCGCGGAAGCGGAAGACCAGGCTGCATTGGCTGCCGGAGAGTACGATACGCCGACTGTTGCAGGCAGATACGGTACGCAGCAAGGATGGAGAGAGCGGTCCAATGTTGACCCGGCTCAAACTATGACAAGCATGATGAGCGTACTGCGTGCATACGAGGCAAACCAGCGAGTCATTACGACGATTGACGGTACGCTGGACAAGGCTGCTAATGAAATCGGACGAGTGAACGGATAATAGGGGGTAGGAAGGATGCAGTCGCTTAATATTTCCACATCGGCCATGCGCGGTATTCAACAGGCGTTGGACAATACGGCCAACAATCTGGCGAATATCGATACAAACGGATACAAGCGCAGGGTGGCATCGTTTTCCGAGCTTCTCTCCGATTCGATGACCGAGCAGCCGGCAGCGGATAATCAAAACCGCAATACGCCAGTAGGCTTGCGTGTTGGCAGTGGTGCACGTCTCGGCTTGTCGAAGCTGGATCTCGGACAAGGCAACGTCAAGATGACAGATGTGCCGACAGACGTAGCCATTGAAGGGCAAGGTTATTTTTTGGTCACGCATAAAATCAAAGATGCGAACGGTGCGGTTATCCAGGAAGAAAGCCGGCTGACACGAGATGGCTCCTTCAAGGTGCAGTTTGACGATGACGAAGGCGGCTACGTGTTGCACACGCCGTCGGGACACATTCTCACCGACAACAACGGAGTGAACATCGTGCTGCCTGAGCCAGTGCAAAATATCGAGATTACGCCAGAGGGCGCGCTGACAGCAAACGGAGTCGCCTATGGCAACATCGGAATCTGGAAAGTGGATAATCCCGATCAACTGAAACAGGTGGGGCAAAACTTGTTCGACGCAGAGCTTGCTTCCGGAGAAAATCCTGCGACCAAGTATGCTAACGCGATTGATGAAGGAATTGCCACGTTGCGTCAAGGAGCGCTCGAAGGCTCCAATGTAACGATGACAGAAGAGATGTCGCAACTGGTGAACATTCAGCGTGCCTATCAGTTGAACTCACGGGCGATTGGCATCAGCGACCAAATGATGGGCATTGCCAACTCGTTGCGCAGCAGATAATCAGTGATGACGGAGGAGAGGAGCATGGAACAAGGGAAGGGCAGAAGGTTCCCGCGTGATACCGAAGAGGTTAGGACGAAGCCGAGAGAGCGGGAACGGAGCGGCAGAAACTGGCGAGTGACGATTGCCAAAATTGTGCTGGTCCCGATCCTGTTGTTTTTCTCTCTCGTCATCGGTTTGGCAATCGGGTACGGAGTTGTGGGACACAAGCCGACAGCGGAAGTATTTGATCTTGGCACGTACAAACACATGTGGGACTTGCTGTTTGCAAACACGTAAGCATCCAAGAGAAAAAGCAAGGTGGACAAGCCCGAACCTGATGGTTGGGGCTGCCTGTTTTTTAGAGGGACTTGTTGCACAGTTTGTCCACAGAGTATAATAGATCGAGTGGTTGAAAAAGGAAGCGACGATTCTTACTACGGAGGGATGTCCGTGAATCTTCCTAATTTGCTTACGATCTTTCGCATCGTGCTCATCCCTTTGTACCTGTATGTCTTTTTTTCCGGGATTCCGTACCACGTTGAAATCGCTCTGGCTATCCTGATTTTGGCGGGAGTCACGGACATTGCAGATGGGTACATCGCGCGGAAACATAAGCTTGTAACCACAATCGGTATGATGTTGGATCCTCTGGCAGACAAGTTAATGATGTTGGCGGTGATCGCCTCATTGTTTTTGACAGAGCGGATCAGCGTTTGGGCCGCCCTGTTTTTCTTTTTGCGTGATTTGGCTATGATTATTACAGGAGCTGTTTATCACTTCCGGGGCAAAAAAACGGTGCCGGCAAACGCGTTTGGCAAGTTGACAACGGTTCTTTTGTATGTGGTCATCCCGCTTGCTATGTACCGATTCCCATACAGCGAAGCGATTTTGTGGACGGTAATCGCGTTCTCGTTCATTACGAGCGCGATCTACTTGGGGAAGTTTCGTCTGTTAAACCGCACGTAAGGGATGGATAAAAGAGCACTTCCCGTTTGGGGAGGAAGTGCCCTTGTTATTTTAACCCCGCTGTGCCGATATGTCGGAGGCGGGAGTTATGTTTATTCTCAGTTTGCCAACTGGTCTTCATGCACGGACAAGTCTAGATAAGTATGGAAATGGAGCGATTACATATGGAAATCAAAGCACCGCTTGATATCATGCAAATTCAGGAAATCATTCCTCATCGCTATCCTTTTTTGCTGGTGGACAAGATTGAAGAGCTGGAGCAAGGAAAACGGGCAGTCGGAATCAAAAACGTCACTGTCAACGAGCCGTTTTTCCAAGGACATTTCCCTGGTTATCCAGTCATGCCTGGCGTCCTGATTGTGGAAGCACTGGCGCAAGTTGGGGCTGTAGCGATGCTCAGCATGGAAGAACATCAAGGCAAAATCGGACTTTTTGCCGGGATTGACGGGTTTCGTTTCAAAGATCAGGTGAAGCCTGGCGACACGCTGACACTCGACGTTGAGCTTACACGCGTGCGCGGTACGGTAGGCAAAGGATACGGAAAAGCGATCGTTAATGGGAAAGTAGTCGCAGAAGGCGAATTGATGTTTGCGCTGACTGCAGGAAATAAAGCACATTCATGATCATCTTGAATGTGCTTTTCTTTTCGGGTAAAATGGCTAGTGGGCAACTTATATAATGAAGGTGAAAACATTGGCCAAACAGGTCGCAACCATATTAGGTGTGCCATTTTCAACTCGTGGTTTCCACGAGACAGTCACATATATCGCAGAGCGTATTGAAAACGGCCAAAAGACCCATGTCGTAACCGCCAATCCCGAGATCGTCATGTTGGCGCGGGAAAATCGCGCGTTTCAGTCGATTGTGGAACAAGCCTATGTCGTTCCGGATGGAATCGGGATCGTCTACGCTGCGAAATGGACGAATCAACCCATTCGTGAGCGCGTTACGGGCGTGGAGCTGCTGGAAGCATTGATGACGGAAGCGAACAAGCACCAGTGGGGCGTCTACCTGCTGGGAGCCAAGCCGGATGTCATCAGTCTGGCTGCGGAAAAGCTGGCTGCTCGCTACCCGAACGCACGCCTCGTTGGGTATCGGGACGGATTTTTCCGGGCAGAGGACGAGGAAAAGATTGTACAGGAGATCGCAGAAGCCAAGCCGGAGTTGCTGTTTGTTGCGCTCGGCGCGCCACGGCAGGACGAGTGGATGGTAAAATATCGCGATCGGCTGAATGCCTCGATGATGATGGGGGTAGGCGGCAGCTTTGATGTCATCTCCGGAAAAGTAAAACGAGCGCCAGAAATTTGGCAAAAATTGCATTTGGAATGGTTTTACCGACTAGCTTCGCAGCCTTCTCGCTGGAAGCGTCAGCTGGCTATTCCCCGGTTTGTTTTGACCGTATTAAAAGAAAAATGGAGTAGCCGTTCCTAGATGCATCCGTAGAGAGGAGAACAGTCGATGTCTACATTAATCCTCGGATTTCTGACTTCGCTGATCATATCGTTTATTGCAACACCGTATGTAAAGAAATTGGCTGAAAAGGTCGGGGCAGTAGATGCTCCCAACCAGCGCAAGGTACATACGCGAATCATGCCGCGCATGGGTGGACTTGCTATTTACCTGGGTTATCTCGTCGCCTTTTTCTTGTTCGTGCCCTACTCCAGCATGTCGGAAATGCTTGGAATATTCATTGGAAGCACGATCGTCATGACCGTAGGCATGCTGGACGACAAGTACCAGCTCTCGCCAAAATGGAAGCTGCTCGGTCAACTGGTGGCAACCGCAATCGTCGTCATTCCGTTCGGTCTCAAGATCGGAGTCGTCAACCTGCCCTACTCGGGCAGTATCGACTTTAGCAGTGGCTGGCTTTTCTGGCTGGCTGTTCCGATCACCATGTTCTGGATCGTCGGTGTGACAAATGCGGTCAATCTGATTGACGGCCTGGACGGTCTGTCTGCCGGCGTATCGGCAATTGCAGCAGCGACGATGGGCGTCATGGCTCTTCTGATGGGCGATTACAAAGTTTCTGCCTACTGTTTCGTGCTTCTCGGAGCTATTCTTGGATTTCTTTACTTCAACTTTCACCCGGCCCGCCTGTTCATGGGCGACACCGGCTCGCTATTCCTCGGTTTTAACCTGGCCGCGCTGTCGATTATGGGCTTTAAGGAAGCGCTCTTCGTTTCCTTCATCATCCCGATCGTCGTGCTCGGCGTTCCGCTTTGGGACACGTTCTTCGCTATCGTGCGCCGAATCGTCAACAAAAAGCCGATTTCCAGTCCGGACAAAGGACACTTGCATCACTGTTTGTTGAACATGGGCCTGTCCCACCGCTCAACCGTGCTCACCATCTACTCGATCAGCATCTTCTTCGGTACGATGGCGATCCTACTCACCAAGACGACGAAGTGGACGACCATCATCGTCATGGTCGTACTCCTGATTGCCATCCACCTGGGAACGGAAATCGTCGGCCTCGTCAGCCGCCGCCACCGTCCGCTGATCAATGCGTACAGACGGTTGAAGATCAAGCAGACGGAGCAGGAGAGACGGACGAATTAGGATATGAGTTAAACGGAACCACTGCATGGTTTATGCAGTGGTCTTTTTTCGCCAATTTTTAGGGGGAAGCACTTAACTGAGGGAGGAAATTAGCCGATAAAGGAAAGGGGAAGGTCCGAGCCCATCTCAACTTCAACAGAGAATGGGACAAATATTAGATTATGAATAAAATGGAGAGGTGAAAAAATGAATAAGCCAATTCAACAATTTCGTCGCTGGCTGGTAATGTGCTTGACGATGATGCTTGTTGTTACGGGAGTGTTGCCGGCATTGCCTGCGTCTGCGGCACTGGGTTCTAATTGGAATACGACGACGGGTGTTGTTGTGCCGGCAGCATATAGCGCATCAGGCAGTGGTAATGGGCAAACATATGCTGCGCCTTTCAAGACGATTTCAAAACTGGTATATGGAATCCAACTGGCCTATAAGGATACCTCCAAAAATGGGCAAGGTGTTGACATCACGGTAGATGGGGTTCCGCTCATCAATAATACAGTGTTTGCTAACGACATCATCACCTTGCCAGATTTTAATCTAAACAGCAGTGGAGCAGTTACAAGGGTTACAGTTAGACCTAAAGTAACGACAGATCCAACGAATGATACAGCTGAGTTTTACATCCAGTATGCCCCCAATCCAGCTGCATCTGGAACAGGGCCCCTGAAGATTGATAACAGTTCTGGTCAAGGTAAGTATGCTAGTGATCCATTAAAAGTAACGAACCGAACCGTATCTGGTCTGAAATACACATACGGGGTTGCAGCGACCGTTGATAAAACACAGGCTGTTGAAGTACAAGTAAACGGCACTACAGTTCGAACTGTATATGGGGGCGCAGGAACACTGCCAGATTTTGATTTGTCCCCTGGTCTAAACGCAGTTCAACTGTTTGCTTCCAATACAGGCGAGCGAGATGTTATTTATTACGAGTACAACTCGCTGAACAGTCCGATCACGATCACGAACTTCTCTGGCGGAACAACCGCCTACAATCCGGTTGTTTACGGTGATTCTACGATTAATATCGTAGGTACGTTTGGAAGCGGTGTGACAGGCAGCAGCCTGCGCTTGAAAATTTTAACCAACAATGGGCAGACCATTCAAGATTTGAGCAATACAGCACCATCTGTTAGCGGCAGTACATTTACATTCAGCAATATCGGCCTGAAGCCAGGGCTGAATCAGATTTCTTTTTACGAAAAAGTAGGCAATGTTACGAAAGAGCACTATCAATTTTTCGTGCAATACAACAATACACCGCTCGTGAGTGACTTGAGAGTTAACGATACGGTGCTGAACGATCCGAATGTTACAAGCAACCCAACTTATATCACGGTACCATCTTTAAATCGTCTGAACCTGAACATGGACGGGAAAGCGCTCAATGCTGATACTGTTGAAGTGAAAAACGTTCGCACAGGAGACGTAGTAAAGACTCAGGTCAACCGAACAGGTTCATTTGGACTGAGCATCCCATCGCAGATTGGTGAAAACACATTGGAAATTCGCGTGTTTAACCAAAACAAAGAAGTAGGAACGTTTGTGCGGAAATTGCTCGTCACGACTACTTCAGCAGGAAGCTCCGATCAATTTTACAAGGTAAGCTTGGGTGGAGTGGCATTGCAGCCAAATCAGCAGGCGGTGCTTAAAGGAGCTTCTACATCTACTGCGATGAACTTGAATGGTTCGGCATTGTTGAAGTACGTGGACATTGCAGGACAGCAGTTGTTCCAGGAATTTAAGGTGACGATTTACGAAGGAACAAATAAAACAGAATACAAAACAGCTGAAGGAGTAACGTTCACTCCTATCGGCAATCCACAAAGCGGATTTACAGAATATGCGATTAACCTTAATGTACCAGCAGGAGCATTCCAGGACGGGAAAACTTATAAAGTTGCACTGAGCTATCAGTATTTGTCCAAAGACTCCAGCGGTTCGGTTACATCCCCGTCGGGCTATATCGGGATTGCAAACTACGAGTATGAGTTTAAATATCTGGACAGCACAAAACCAAGCTTTGAACGAGTAACAAACCTGGCGAATGGTCAAGTCCTGTCCCAAACAGCAGCAAACACCATTGTGTCCTCGCCTTTGGAATTGAAGGTAGAGACGCAAAATATTACTGGCAACATTACAATCAAGTATAACAATCAAACATTAACAGCGAGCGAAGACTATGTGATTACAACAGGTTCTAATCAATTTACACTTACCTTGAAAAAGCTTCCACAAGGTATTGGGAAGTTGACCATTGACTATACGGGAGGTACACCGACGTCAACGGCCTATACACTTGATATTCGAATTACACCGTATGCACAACTGACTTATGTTGACGCATCTGGACAAGTTCGAAGCTTTGAAGATGGATATCAAGTGAAAAGTGAAAATGATATCCGGAACTTGGATGGAAAAGTATACAATTATGTGTTGAAATCCGCGAATATTGAAGCCACTCTGAATGGCACTCCCGTTACTATTTCTGACGTGAATACGAATAAGGGAACGTTTTCGATCCTTAAAGATCAATTGCCTTACAAAAAAGGGAACAACGTCTTGAAAATTACTTTGACGGACGACCCTAAAACCGTGTTTACTTACAATGTTTCTTATAACACATCCAAGACACCATCTATTGAGGATGTGAAGCTGGAGATTATCTCCAACGGTGATACAGAAGAATTGACGAAGAAAGCTGCTGATCCGTCTTACCGTACGGGAGCAAACTTCTTGAGCAACTTGAGCTTTACCGTTAACGACGCTACGCATGTTTACATCGAGAAAAACGGTAAACGTATCAACGACTTCCGCTACAAGAGCGGAGACTGGGATCAAGATGCGACGAACCAAGAGTATGTAAATACTCGCTTGGAAGCTGCCCTGAATAATGATTTGAGAGATTTGTTCGATGACCACAATATCGATTCACTTTCTCGCTCCAAGTTCGAAGGAAAAATGAGCTCGAAGAAGTACGGGGATTTGGTTGAGGAAGTTCAGGATGCGGTGACGGATGCAAAAGAACAGGAAAAGAAACTGGCACTCTTCCCGCTGACCCTGAAAAAAGGCGGAACGACAGTTTACACGATCGTCGCAGAAGATGACAACGGTACTGTGATCCGTTATGACATCAATATCGAGCAAAAATATTCCAGCTGGGAAGTTCTTTCCCCAGTCAAGGCAAAAGAAACAGACCAGTACATCATTGTAAACAGCAACAGCGCTGTTGTAAAAGTCTTCGCTGAGAATGCAAACAAAGTATTGTTTGGCAAAACAGAAGCGAAAGTAACGAATACAACAAACCCTGACTTCTACTACGATGATGAACAAGGAAAAACCATTCCAGAGACATACTATGTATTTACATCCACTGTCCCGCTGAAAAAGGGTCTGAATACGGTGAAGTTTTCCGTAGTGGTGGGAGACAGTACGTACAATGACGAGATCAAGATTTACAACGCAAACTCGTCTGTAAACGGTGCTGAGTATCGCGATGTGTTAGGCAAGAAAGTAGCATTCAGCGTGTTTGAAAAGCAGTTTGAATTGAAGTTCCCGGCAGGTACTGTTCTCTTGTCGCCAGATGATGGACGAGCAGGTCAAGAGGTCAAGAACCCGAATGGAGATATCTTCGTTGATATCCCGCTGTACTTCGGTATTGCCGACCGTACTACCGGCCAAGTAAACATTGCTGATGACAACATGGAAGATAGGCTCGTACTTGAATCCAACTTCAACTACGCAAGCCCACTCTACTATGTAGACGCAGGGGATACGGAAGCGCCATTCGGTCGAGATCCTTATTATGACGAAGGCGATGCGGAAGATTTCAAGAGCCGTTGGCAAGACAATTTGGTTCCAAGCCGCAGAGGAACGCTTACGATTAAGTACGATTCTTCTATCGTAAATGCAGCAAACAACATCCTCACGATTTACTACCATAACGGGAATGAATGGAAAAACATCGGTGGAGTTGTGAATACTGGCTCCAAAACAGTACAAGTGCCATTTGCCGGATTTGGTTTCTACATGGTCATGAAAACTAGAGAGTCCTATGATGACGTAGTGAGCCATGACTTTGCCCGAGATGCCATCGAAACACTGTATGCAAAAGGAATCATGCCGGCATACAGCGGCAGCAGCTTCGGAGCAAATCGGGACATGACTCGTGGTGAGTTTGCAACGATGCTTGTAAAAGCTCTGGCTTTGCCAATCAATGCTGGTCCTTATCGCGATAGCAATGAACGTGATCCATCTGAGCCGACATTCTCGGATGTACGTCCAAATCGTGATACATGGGATTATCAGTACAAGTACATCGAGACTGCTGCGAGAGCAGGTATTATTCGTGGAAAGCAGCCAGGCTACTTCCGACCAGATGACTCACTGACTCGCGAAGAGGCTGCTATCATGATTGCACGTGCTTTGAACTTGAAAGTAGGAACGCTTGATGCTTCCAAAGTTGCTCTGAACAAATTGTTTACAGATGCAAAAGATATTGGTTACTACGCAGCACCTTCTGTTCTCGTTGTGAACAAAGCCAAGTTGATGAACGGCGAGCCGAATGAAGCCAATGTGAAAAAGCCAACTTACAGTTTCAAACCTACAAATAACCTGACTCGTGCCGAGATGGCCGTTATCACTGTTCGTGTGATGGTCCAACTCAAAAAACTGCCTAAGCAGTAGTTCCAAACTTACGCATATATAATAGAAGAAAAGCTGAAGACGGCGTCTGCCCCTTCAGCTTTTCTTTGTTATCTCCCTCAATAAAATCAGGCTTCTCCCTGCTCATCTCCCACAGCTTCTACAGGAACCTCGACATACTCTTTTTCACCCAAAGAAATTTGAGCCTGTCCATTCGTCAAATCGGTAAAGCGAGCCACAAACGCATCTTGCTCACCTTCAGGTATGAGGACATGCGCGGTAACTTTGTCTGTAAAGTCAGTACCACTCACCCGATACTCGCCAACGCGCAGTTCGTTTTCGACTTTTCCCCACCACGTATAGTCCACGCTCACAGAGATCGTTTGGTGCAAAGTATGGATGACGATTTTGGCGGCCTTCAAAGCAGTGACGGTTCCTGCTGTATAAGCCCGAACCAATCCGCCAGCTCCCAGCTTGATTCCGCCGAAGTAACGAGTGACGACCACAGCCGTGTCCTTTACGCCATTTTTCTTGATGCATTCCAGGATCGGTTTGCCCGCGGTACCGCTCGGTTCGCCGTCATCGCTCGAACGTTGAATTTGATCGTTTTCGCCGATGACAAAAGCCGAGCAGTTATGCGTCGCATCCCAGTGTTTCTTTTTGATCATGGCGATAAAGGCAACGGCTTCTTCTTCCGTTGTAACCCTTTGCGCATAGCCGATGAAGCGGGAGCGCTCGATGACGATATAGTCCTCTCCATAACCAGCGACAGTTTTGTATTCCGTTAACATCGTACAATCACCTCAAGAAAAGGATATCATGTCAAAATAATGTTGGCGAATCCTGAAATGTTTTTGACACATAATCGTAGTAATCTATGTGGAAATGAAGGACTAAATCAGAAAGGGATGATCTATACATGGTAGAGTGCGTATAATCCCTTATGAAAATGCTGGTACGACACTAATTTTTCGTGTACGAAACATTACTCTGTGATATAGTGATCTTGGGACAAACTGTAATATTTCAAGTGATGAAAAATTTTATGATCAATACAAAATAAAGGAGTGGAATTACGTGAATTTTCCATACTCAAGCAAAAAATGGATGAGCATCAGTTTGGCAGCTGTACTCACAACGACACTGGGAGCAGGGGCTTTGACAGCGTCTGCGAATACAGCAACAAATGCGGCGACACAAGCACCTGTGGCTGCTCAGGCTTCCACTGACAAAGTAGCGGCGGAAACAGGAACCACAACTGCACCTGCAACGGCCGAAGAAGAGTTGACTTTGGAAAAAGCAGTACAGCAAGCGCTGCAAACAAATGTTACTTTGAACAACGCTCGCCTGGATGCCAAAAATGCAGATATTAACGAGTCGCTTTCTTATAAAACATCTGCAGATATGCCAGCCGAGATGATCGAATCGCTTGAGCTTGCTAAAGCGAAACACGTCGGAAATGCCCAAGGTGAAATGAACAAGAAGCTGAATGCCCTTGCGGTAACAGCTACAGAAAGCAAAATTAAGCTGGGTGCGCAACAAGCTTATTACAACATGATTTTTGCTCAGGATGACTACGACTTGAAAAAACAAAGTCTGTCCCGCGCCGAAACTCAACTGAAAGTTGCCAAGGCTGCTTTTGATGTCGGAACCAAAGCAAAAACAGATGTTTTGCAGGCAGAAATGGGCTTGTCTGGGGCACAGGCAGCTTTGACAAGTGCCGCAAACAGCGTGGAAGTAGCACGTATGGATTTGAATGATTTCCTTGGGGTCGATTTGCAGAAAAAGTGGAAGATTGTAGCTGCAAATAAACAGACAGCTCCGATTACATTGACAATGGAAGAAGCGCAAAAACAAGCACTCTCCAAACGGATTGAAATGACAAGAGTTCAGGAAGAGCTGAAGCTTGCAGAGCTGAATGTGAAGCTGATCGAGGAATATTCCGCGCTTTCCACATTGCCAGGCCGACAAGCTCGCAATAACGTGGAAAAGGCAAAATTGGCGATCGAAGAGCAAAAACGCACGATTTCCAAGGAAGTTGCTCAAGCCTATCTGAACCTGAACGCAGCCAAGCAGGCTATTGAATTCCAGAAAAAAGCGAAGGATTCCGCTGCTGAAAGCTATCGTTTGACGAATCTGCGCTTTGAAAATGGACTTGCAACCACGCTCGAAGTGATTCAGGCAGAAGAAGAATTGTCCGATCGTGAGAACCAGTACCAAAAGGCAATTCTCAACTACAATCTGGCGGTTGTGAACTTTGAAACAGCGCTTGGAAACTAAGTTGAGTTAGGGAAGAAAGATTTGTAAGGTTTTGAATGGAATTGGAAAAAGGTTCAGTCGTGACAGTCCGCCCTGCGTACCCTATAATACGAATTGTGGCGGATGTCACTTCGTACATAATTGACAGGTGAATAAGAACCCACGAAAAAATCTTTAAATTTTTTTCGAAGGCGCCGCAACTTTTGATTAGCTCAGGCGTTTAATAGGATGTCACACGAAATACGGGGAATTGTGTAAAAAAGATTCACGAATACTAGCAGTTATGTTACACTAGTGATTGTTGCATTTTACACAATACTGAATATACTAGAGATTTTTAACGCAAAAAAGCGAAGCTGACCTGCGAAAGGAGGTGACACGCGCTTGCAGGATTCGGGCTTTAAAAAGAAAGATAGATTGACAACAAATATTCCCCAAGAACAATTTGTTTATACTAGAGGAGGAGAACACAAGGTTATGAAAAAGGTCGTTAACAGTGTATTGGCTAGTGCACTCGCACTTTCCGTTGCTCCAATGGCTTTCGCAGCAGAAGATGCAACTACTACAGCAGCTCCAAAAATGGATGCAGCTATGGAAAAAACCGTTAAGCGCTTGGAAGCTCTTGGCCTGGTAGCAGGTTATGGCAACGGCGAATACGGTGTAGACAAAACTATCACTCGTGCAGAGTTCGCTACTCTGATCGTTCGCGCTCGCGGACTGGAGCAAGGTGCGAAACTGGCACAGTTCAACACTACTTACACAGACGTTCGTTCTACTGACTGGTTCGCTGGTTTCGTAAACGTAGCATCCGGTGAAGAAATCGTAAAAGGTTTCCCGGACAAAACTTTCAAACCACAAAACCAAGTTACTTACGCTGAAGCAGTAACTATGATCGTTCGCGCTCTGGGATATGGTCCAGCTGTTAACTCCAGCGGATGGCCTAACAACATGATCTCCAAAGCTTCCGAGCTGAACATTGCTAAGAGCATCACTACTCCTAACAATGCAGCAACTCGCGGCGACATCTTCAAAATGCTCGACAACGCTCTTCGCGTAGACCTGATGGAGCAAGTTGAATTCGGAACGGACATTCGTTACGAAGTAACTGACAAAACTCTCCTGACGAAATACCTGAAAGTTAACGTTGTTGACATGGAGTGGGCTCACAAGAAAGATCGTGATTCCGAAGATCTGCCACTCGTGACTAACGTACCAGCTATCGGTCTGGGCAAATTGAAAGCTAACGAAGTTACTTTGAACGGTAAAGATGCTGGTCTGGGCAACACTACTTACAAAGTAGCTGATGGCATCAACCCTAACGATTTCGATGGTCAACGCGTACAAGTGTGGATCAAAGAAGACCGTGAAAACGTAATCGTTTGGATGGAAGGTTCCGAAGACGAAGAAGTAGTATTGGATCGTCTGAGCGACTTCATCCTGAAAGGCAAATCCATTTCCGACGGTAAAGACCTGAGCACTTCTTCCCTGTCCGATCTGAAAATCGAACTGGATGCTAGTGGCAAAACTTACCGCGTAAACAAAAACACAAAAATCACTTACAACTTCACTCGTTACAACGATCCAGTTGATGCTCTGAAAGACATCATCGCTGCTAACGATTCTTTCGGTGTGAAAGTTGTATTGGATGACAACAACGAAATTTCTTACATGCACGTAATCGATGACACTCAAATGGACCAAAATTCCAAAGTGAAATACGGTTCTGAAGTTATCGGTAAAATCGATGTTGAGAAAAAGAAAATCACCAACCTCGATACTGGTAAATACAACGAGCTGGATGACAAAGAAGAAGGTAAAGACTTCTTGGTATTCCTCGATGGCAAACCAGCTAAATTGAGCGACCTGAAAGAAGGAGACGTATACTCCGTTTACTATGCGGATGGCGATGATGACAAACTGTTGGTATTCGCTAACCGCCAAGTAGTAGAAGGTAAAGTTGACAAAGTAGTTAGCCGCAGCACTACTGACTACCGTCTGACTGTTGGAGACAAAACTTACCGTATCTACAAAGGAGCTACTTACTCCGACAACGGTAACAAAGACGTTAAGAAACTCGACGATTCCAACTGGGATCTGATCAGCAACCTGGATAGCGAAACAGTGAAATTGGTCCTGGATGCTTCCGGCCGCGTTCGTCACGTTGAAACAAAAGATCCAATCGACGATCGCAAACAAAAAGCTATCATCACAAAAGGTGCTGTATACAACTCTTCCAAAGACACTTATGACTTTACTGTTATGACTCAAAAAGGTAAAGCTAAGTCCATCTCTTTGGAGAAGAAAGACATCTACGATAAAGATGGCAAGAGCTTCAACAAAGATGGCAAAAACGGTGACGACATCGAAGCTATTTTCCAACCAAGCAAAGATGACTCCATCGCATTGCTGGAAGTATCTTTCGATTCCAAAGGTGAAGTTGACAAAGTTAAGCTGCTCAATTCCAAACTGATTCCTTCTTCCGGAACTGCTTGGGATAAACTGGCGGATGAAAAAGACGATGTTGTTGGCGACTACGAAGTAACTGACAAAACTGCTATCTTCAAAATGACTGGTAAACTGGATGATTCCGGAAAACGCGCTGAACTGAAAAACGCTGGTGTTGCGAAGTTCAAAGACGTTGCGGATGAAAGCGATCTGAAAGTTTACTACTCCATCGATGAAGAGAAAGATGAAGTAGAAGCAATCTTCGTAGTTGAAGGTGAAGGTTTTGAAGGCGACACTATCTATGGTGTTGTTCAAGACTATAACACTTCCAACAAACAAGATACCATCAAAGTTCTGACTAAAGATGCAGAGAGCGGCAACGTTATTTCTAAAGAATTCAAACTCAACGATGATCGTGAAGAACTGCAAGATGCAGGCATCGTTCGTGGTGATTTCATCGCGTTCCAACTGAACTCCGATGATGAAGTGATTGTTGAAGATGTTGTTGAAGTAGTAAACAACAAAGCTATCAGCAACACTGAGAAAAACTCCGCTACTTTGATGGATCCAGATGACTGGTCCACTGCTAACATCGCGAAAATGACAGTTGCTCGCGTTGACAAAGTAGATGGCAACACCATCACTTACGAATTCAAAGACAAAGATGGTAAAGAAACCACACAAAAACTGTACACTAAAGCTTCCACTGCATTCATCGACACTTACGATGACTTCGAAGGTGAAGATGGCGTAGAAGAAGGCGACTACATCGTTCTGATGGATAGCAAAGACATCGATGGCGATCGTTATGACTATGTCCTGATCGTAGGTAGCGAAGATTGGGCAGATAAGAACGACATCAAAGAAGATGCTATCAACAAGTTCCTGGCTCAAGGACTTGAGGGTTACGATCCAGGCACACCAGGTGGCGATGAGTGGGATGCTCTTCCTTCCACTGTAACTGGTAAATTCGTTTCCATCGGTGCTGGCATGAACGGTTATCAAGTAGTTGCTGACCTCAACAAAGATGTAAAAGCTGGCGACATCAAAACAGTTGAATTCTACATCAACGGTAACAAAGTTGCTACTGATGAATATGTTCTCGAAATCAAAGACAATCAAGTGAAAATTCTTGATTACTCTACTGACGAGAAAGTAACTTCCAGCAAACTGGTAGTTAAAAACGAAAAAGGTGAATCCGACACAGCAACTGTAAAATTTGTAGAAGCTGAATAAGATTACCTCTAACAATCATGTAGGGATTTTTGCTGGGCATAGAGGGGGCTAATCCCCTCTATGCTCTACATACCCTATATACAGAGAACTTCCTATCAAAAATACGGAGGGGTAGTACGTGAATAAAAAAGTTGTTCTTTCTGTCCTCGCGACCGCTGTAGTAGCTAGCATGGCTGCTTCCGCATTTGCCGCACCTAAAACTGGTCTGTATATCGGCGGAAATGTAAAGAAATTCTACTCCAATAACACTCTGCTCAACATGACCAAAGATGCTCGCGCTACTTACAAAAACGAGCTGAAAACTGCTGGTTTCCAAAACCTCGTTTACGTAAACGTCAAAGGTCAAGGTGCTACCATCAAAGAAATGATCGACCTGGGTACTAAAGTAGCTATGGCTGATCCTTTGAAACAAAGCGACTTCTCTGACCTCTACAGCGTAGTGAACAACGATGGTACTATTTCTGGTACTGAAGATGCTCGTTCTAAAGTAGATCCTGTTGACACAGGTGAAGTTAAAGTTGAGTCTGTAACGGCTATCAACTTGAAACAAGTTGTTGTTACATTTGACAAAGAACTGGATGCAGATTCTGCAACAACTTTGGCAAATTACACTTTCACTACAACTGGTACAGGTGTCTTGGGTGGAACACCAGTGTTGTCTGCAGATAAAAAATCTGTAACTTTGACACTGACTACTGCTGCTACAAACCAAGATAACGGTACTTTGGTTGTAAAAGAGGTTAAATCTGCTACTGGCGCTAAAGTAGCTGAAACATCCAAGTCTATTTCCTTCTTGGATACAACTCTTCCATCCGTAGTATCTGCAAAATTGACTGGACCAACTAAAGTTCAGATCAAATTCTCTGAGCCTGTAACTGCAGGAACTCTTGCAAATGCAGCTTTCTCAGTTGATAACAATACGTACTCCCTGGGCGTGGCACCTGTTTTGGTAGCTGGAACGCTTGATACGATTGAGATCACACTGGGTTCTGTTTTGCCAAATGGTCAACACACAATTAAAGTTAACCCAGCTGGCACTGCACCAGGTAACCAAATCAAAGACTTTGCAGGATTTGCAGTACCAACGACAGATGTCAGCTTTAATTATGTAGCTGATACTGTAGCACCTGTGGCTACTTTGAAATCTGTTACACAAACAACTGCAGAAATCACTTTTGATAAAGCTGTTTCCTTTGCTGGTGCGGGTGTATTGAATACAGACTTTACTGTATTCCACACTATCAATAACCAACCAAGCTATAAAGGAACTGCGGTTCTTGCTGCGGATGGAAAAACTCTTACAGTTACATTCCCAACACCGCTTCCAGCAGGTAGCGTAAGCATTTATCTGAACAATGCTACAGATGCAACAAAGCAACTGCAGGATGCATTTGGAAACAAAGTTGCTAACAGCACTTTGACAGCTACAATTACTAATGATACAACTCCGCCAACTGTAACAGCAGTTAAAGCTGTAGACAGCACACACGTAGATGTAACATTTAGTGAAGCAGTTACTGGTGTGGATGCTTCTGACTTCACTTTGAAGGATTCCGCTAATGCACCTGTACTGGTAACACAAGCAGTGCAACAAGGTACTACTAATACGTACCGTCTGACCACTGCTGCATTGAACGGTGACACGTATACGCTGAGCATCAAAGCTGATTCCATCACTGATACAGCTCTTGTACCAAACAAAATTGCAGCTTATACTACAACGTTTACTGTAGCTGACACAGCTGCTCCAATTGTAACTCCAAATGGTTCCTTCTCTGCAGATCTGAAGAAGGTATTTGTAAGCTTCAATGAAAAAATGGCTACTACTGGAACAGGTTCTGTGCTTGATGTTAACAACTATCGTCTTGCTTCTGCAACAGGTACTAACCCATCTGCTTTGCCAGCAGGAACGACAATTAGCATCGGTGCTGATGGTAAGAGTGTAGTAATCAACTTCCCTACTGCAGTAGCTGGTTTGGGAACTGGTAACCTCGCTGGTGTTCTCGTAGGTCAAGTACGTGACCTTGCGGGTAATCCAACTGACAGCCTTTCTAATCTTGTTACCATTGCTACAGCTGATCTGACTGGTGCTAGCATCATTGCGGACTCTGTAAAAGCAATCAGCAAAAACACTATTCAGTTTAAACTGAGTGCTAACCTGAATGCTATCGATGTTAACAAATTTACTATCGATGGAGTACAGGCAACTGGTGCAACTTATGTAAATGGTGCTGGTGAGTCCACTGTTACTGTAACTGCTCCAGCTGACAAATGGCAAACTGACCTGTCTGATTTGGATGCAAATGCAATCCAAATTGCACAAGGTGGTCTGACTAACGATCAAAACGTTTCCAACGGAAGCACTATCACTGTAGCAAAAGCAGATGTTGCAGATTACGTAGCACCAACAATCGTAACCCGTGAAATTGCTGATACAAATGCGAACGGAAAATACGATACAGTAACGGTTACTTTCTCTGAAGCTTTGCAAGCTAGCTCCGTTGCTTTCGATTCATTTACAGTTGAAGGATACACTGTACTTGATGTTAACGTAACTGGTGCTGCAGCTACAATTAAAGTAAAAGAACTTACTTCGAATGATGTAGGGGCTTCTGTTAAAGTACAACTCGTAAAATCGGTTCGTGATGCATCTGATCAACGCAATGCAATTGTTGCTGAGACTTCAGGTACAGTAGCAACTGACATTACACCTGCTCCTGATAACGTTCCTCCAGTAATTGCGGCTGTAGCTGATGCCAATGTTCCTACTGCAACTATCCCAGTATGGGTAGCACCACCAACCACTGCTTTGGATAACGTAGATGGACCTATTGCTAATGTCAATGTGGCTTATTCTAGCGATGACAATGGTGCTACTGTAACTGATTTGGTTTCTGCTAGAAATCATCTGGCGGCTGTTGTAGGAAACACAGTAAAAGTAACTTACACTGTTTCTGACGCTGCTGGAAATGCTGCTACACCAGTAACTGCAACTTTCACATCTACTCCTTAAAAAAATCACGAAACGTTACTTCATAAACTCATTAACTGAGTGAAAGAAGTGGAGAACGACCCCTAGTCCTCTTTAAGAGGGCTAGGGGAACTTCTCTAACTATCTTGTTAAATTGATTGGTGCAAGTCCAATCCATGAGAACAGCCTAACACTCATGTGCCTAATCCTCCTGCACGGAATGCAGTCCTATACCAATTGCTGCCGTGAAGTCAGGTGAAGTCGTACTTGCTGGAAGCAAGGCGGGGCTCTTTAAAAGTTGGCTATGGTCAGGGGACGAATCCATGGTGACCCAGTGCGAGATAGCTGTTGCCAGGTAAACAAGCGCTAGGGGTTTGGCAATAGTCGATATGCGCGAGATCGCATAGACGGGACAGGAATAATTCAGGCTGTTAAACCTGTTTTTCTCGGATTGTATAGTGGGGACCTAAGGCCAGCAAAACAAGGGATAGACAAGGTGGAACGTTTGAAGTCTTGCCAGAAGAGGTGGGGTAGCACCAGAGAGGCTGGTAAGATGGCAGCGGGTTCGTAGTAGCATTGATGGTCTGCCGTTTGTACTCGTAGTGGCAACACAGGCGAGAAGGAGAAAACTGGCCGGAGCGAAGGAACCCAGTCAGCGGATAAGAAGGATATTGCAACTTACAACGGGCATTGTAAGTGATTAACACGTTTGCTTAACATCATGAATCGACATCTTAGACTGCAAACATCCTCATTGATTAGTGAGGTTAGTTTGCGGTTTTTTTAGTATGGTTCCTTCTTAAAAGTTGATGACACGCCGTGTGCGATGAAAGTCGCTCGCACGGTGTAGGCCTGAACGAAAACCGCAGTGCAGTATGATCGCAGAGTGGTTAGTCAGGAATAGCGTAATTCCAGCACAACCGCTTAGCGGAGTTGTTTTCTCTGATGCTACTGGTCAGGCAAATGATGGAAAGACATCTGTGGCACTTCCAGCAGTTAGTGTACCAGGCAATTCTTTTGTTTACAAATTGTCTGCTGATAGTAATGCTGTCCCTACTCCAAATATTGGAGATTCCACAATTGGATGGACACCAGTTACTAACGGAAGCACCATTACTGCTACTCACGGTCAACACATTGGTGTTGCAGAAGTAGGCATAGATGGGAAAGTAGTCAAATTTGTTGACAATACAGCTGTTGTTATCGACTATATTGATGCAGTAGCTGCAACTGTGACGGCTACTGATGCTCCAGTTCTCACTACTAATCTGAGTGGTAAAATGGCATTCATCCTGGTTACAGTTGATGGAGCCAGTTACACTGCGGACTTAGCAACTTGGGACGGTTCGGGAGATGCAGATGCTTTGAAGGCCGCAATTGAAGCCGCTACCACCGGAAGCGTAACATTGGATACAGTTGCTAATGTAACTGTTGATGGCAATGGCAAAATCGTGATTACTTCTAAGACTGCTGGTGCTACTTCTACTGTAGCGGTCACTTTTACGGGGCTGGACGCAGCAGATGCTAAGGCGTTGACTGGCTTTGATGGTAGTGAGACTAATCAAGGTACTAACGCGTCTAACTAAACACAATTTCCCAAACGGGATTTTAGAACAGAACTTACAATAGGCGTTGTAGTATCTCAAGTCTACTAATGATTTTTATAGGATTGCAGAAGAGTGATTTCTGCAATCCTATTTGTTTTTTATTTATAAAAACGTATGTGTAGTAATAGCTTGTTTCGAAAGTTCTGCCACTGTTTTTATTGGATATTTAGCTGGTGTGAACTACTATTTATTACGCTCATTGTAATTTGCATCTTTTTAAAAATGCTGGCGGAACGCCGAGCCGCGTACAATGAAAATCGCCTGCATGCTGTAGGCTCGATTTGAAAATCCATGCAGTTGTATTCCTTATCGAGATCCTATTCGAGGATAATCCATTTTTTTCAATAGTTAAATTGTCACAATTTTATTGAAAATCATCGGGTTTTATGCAACAATTTAAATTGCCCATTGTAAAATAGTACATACCCTTACCGTTGATAGTACGCCGTGTGCGATGAAAGTTGCTTGCACGGTGTAGGCTTGACGAAATCCTTGATCTGAAAGGATAGTCAAGAATAGCTCGAGCTTAAACATTGTTAATGGTTCTTTTCATGTTGAAGTTAATACGGTTAAGTCTGACAACACGGATTTGGTTGTATTGAGAGACTCGAACAATAATCCAAGCAGCTCAGGAACTGGAAAAAATGTTAGCAATCTCATCACCGTTACAAACAACTCCAATGCTGTACAATATGAATATGACCCTGTAACCGATAGCTTCAAAGTAAAACAATCCGGAACAGAAGTTGGCAGTGTCACATTCACCAAAGTAGATGGGATGTTTGACTTCAGCGAAGGTGCTTTCATCGACCCTCAGGCATCGATGACTAATGGTTCAGTTGGTCATCTCAAAGCAACACTGAAAGATGCTCAAGATGTAGAAGTAGGAAATGTCACTGTAGACGTTAATTGCTTTTTGATACCTTAAAATCCAATGGCCAGACTGGAAGTAGTCTGGCTCTTTCTTATGATTTAATGAGGCAGCTTGAAATGGAGGGCGTGGATGAAATTTATCCTGGACGACATAAGAAACGATTTGGAGCTGTACGGGAGATTGATGCGGCCGGAGCATGTATACCTGGTAAGCCAAACGCAAGGTGAACACATTGGCATAGGTGTCCGGGAGTCATCCACACCCATTGCGTATATGGTGGTTCGAATATCGCGTGAACAGTCTCAGGCTTCGATTATCGCTCTAGAGGTAGAGAAAAGTTACAGTGGGTACGGGCTTGAGACAATTTTGCTGCAATTTCTGGAGGGCAAGCTTAAAGAGCAAAGCTACCATTATCTCACTTATGACATCGTTGTACAGGAATCAGAGAATGCTGCCAGGGAGTTTTTGCAGCCGGAGGATGGCTGGGATAGCGGGCAAGTTTTATCTACCGTGTATATCGCAGACATGGAGGAATTGAAATCTGCCAAATGGATGAATACGATACGTGCTCCCCTGCATTTTCGTACATTCAGTTGGGCGGAACTGACTGAAGAAAAGCTGGTTTCCATTCAAGAAGGGTGTAATCGGTGGTATCCGGAGAAATTCTCCCCTTGGCAGGAAGGCTACGACATTGACCATCAACTTAGTGTCGCTCTCCAATACAAAGGAGAGATAATCGGTTGGCTGATGGTCAAGCGGGCAGCCAGCAACATGGCTCTCTTTAAAAGTCTGTTTGTTCGAGAGGAATTTACCAGACTGGGCCGTGCTGGCGTGGTTCTCGTCGAAGGCTTGAAAAAAGTATTGGAGAATCAGGAGATACGATACGCGATGTTTGTTGTGGAAAAAGACAATGCGGCGATGCTGCAAATGGTCAGAAAGCATTTTACTCCTTTTATCATTCGGCGAAAGAAGCTCATTTCGTTTAGGAAGAGCATTTTGTAGGCTGGATTTTTCAATCACATGCTCAAGTTTGTTTCGTCTGTTATGTAAATCAGGAACGAAAGTGGAAGTAAAACAGGATGGTTTAAAGAAGGTTGTAAAAATCAAAAACGGTGGCAGCACCAAATCTAGCTCTGTCTCTCTATCGGAGATGCAGGGCTTTTTGTTATGTAAAAAGCGAGTGCAGCAGTTAGTGGCCGAGCCGCTGAAAGACACTCGATATGGGGATTTTTCGTTAGGAGGGACTGTATAGGCGATTTGTTCAGTGTTTGTTCAGTGCAAATAAATATACTGAACATGCCCGTTGTATATGTTTGCCTTCTTTATTTGTTGATGACACGCCGTATGCGATGAAAGTCGCCTGTGCGGTGTAGGCTCGCTATAATCCGAAGAGTTGCAGGGATAAGGCGAGAATAGCGTGAAAGAAATGGAGTGGAATGCAAGACAAGTGGTGGCAGGTGAGGCTAAGGCTGGTGGCAGGACTGAAATGAACAAGCTGGATTTTGCCAAAACGAGTGCGATGAACGACGGAAGCGTTACGGTTATTTTTGATGATGGCAGCATTCAGCAAAGCAAGAAATGGGCTCGGCAAGCATTTTCCGGCATGGGTTTCACGAAGAGTGAGTTTGGTTCTTCTAGCGGCAAAAGCGCGTTAATGCTCACCGTTTCGGACGAACTGTATGTTAGTGAGCGGTTGAATGCCAAGGCCGATGGAAGACGAGCAACAGATGGATCAAATTATAGACTCACACACAAAGCAGAAGACCGTTCGTTTTATAGAACGGTTTTTTTGTATGGCGTTACATTTTAGGCAAAAGGCAGATGCCTGTTTAGAATTTGTTCAGTTGCCCCTGATACAATAAAAAAGCCGTACCTGCCACAGGACATGTCCAAAGTTCTGGGAGGTGAGTGTGATGAAACCTGTATGGAATTTCTTTATTATCCCTGTTATCAAATGCAATGGGTGCGGACATGAAAAGCTGCATAAAACCGATCATAAAGACCAGATGTTCAAAGACATGATTGATGGTCAGGTTATCGAGATCGAAGTGAGGCGACAACGATATCGATGTCCGATGTGTGGAAGCAAGGAATGGGACAAAGTCGTCGGGGCATCCTCTTATTCGAAAAAAAGCAAGCGGCTGATCGACTGGGAGAAACAGCTCGTGAAGGCGCAACAGAAGCGAGAGTAATGGCTGCTCACGCTCAATAGGCAAGTCTGTCGGAAAGCTGACAGGCTTTTTTTTCGTGAAAAAACGTTTCGAGGGTGTTCATGAGCAGGGATGTGACTGCTTTTGACCAATCAAATGGCCATGATTATTGCAAATGGAAACATCTTCTATATTACTTTTTACAATATAAATAGACGGCCAAAAACCAATATACTATACTGAATAACAAATAACATAATTAGTAAATAAAAGTAAATTAAACGAAATAATCCTTTCTATTGGACAGGAATGATGCCAGCTTGCACAATGCTTTGCTTACGAACAAGAAAAAGCTGTTAGTTACCGGCTTGTCCATTCTGACGGTGTCTTCCCTTACTTATTTGGCCGTGTTTGCAGAGCGGCTTTCGCCTGTTTCCCCGACAGAGACGTTTATCCGGCAATACATGACGAATCCGAATGGCACGTTGGCTACTTATTTGCAGGAAGCCCGTTCCACGAATGAAGACATAGCGGCAGGCAGAGAAGCGCTGTCTGAGTCTCTCGGCATATGGATGCAATATGCGTGGGTGAAAGGTGACCGGCAATTGTTTGCCGACAGCTTTCGGTTGTTGCGGACTTTTTTTCTGTCTCCACAAAACCGAATTTACTGGAAGCTGTCGCCGGACGGGCAGCCGCATGTGACGACAAATGCTCTCGGGGATGATCTGCGAATTGTCGATGCGCTCTGGAAGGCGGCTGACAGTTGGGAAAATGAGGAATACGCAAAAGCGGCAGAAGCGGTAACACAATCGTTATTCGCTTCGTCCATACAACATGGATGTCTCGTCGACTTTTATGACTTCGCAAAAAAGGAGTCTCCGCAGACACTCAGCCTCGTTTACGTCGACATGTCCGCCCTGAAAAGGATGGCGGATCACAACAAAATAGATGCGAATGTGTACCAGCGCTACCGTGATCTGTTAATGAACATGCCGAACGACGGAATATTTTACCCTAAAATATTCCACGTCGAGAATCAAATGTACAGCTATGTTGACTCGGTGAATCTCATTGATCAACTGATTGTAGCGATAAATCTGGCAGAGGCCGGGCGTACGCCTCGGGAGCTGGCTGCTTTTTTGAAAAAGGAGTTCGCGCAGCAGCACCAATTGCCGGGGCGCTACGACCGGGCTAGTCGCACAGCAGCTGTGTCCTATGAATCTCCTGCCGTTTACGGATTGGCAATCTTGCTGGCTCTGAAGCTGGATGATCCGCAATGGGCAAATCAACTGCAAGCCAGAATGGTGCAGCTGCGCAGTAATGACTCCCGCTTTTTGGGCGGCTATGTTTTTCAGGAAGATACGCATGCCTTCGATAATTTGGTGCCGCTTTTGGCCGAGGAGGCGCTGCGAACGTATAAGGACTGATGAGAAAACCGAATAAGCAATGAGAGGAGCTGAATTATGAACAACAATTCTCCGACACGCAAGATGGAGATAGGGTACGGCATCTTGCTCCTGCTTACGGTGCTTCAGGAAGCGCTGGTTTATGTCCATGTCTACATAGATCAGTCGTTTGCGATGGTTGAGTTTGTTTTGAGCATGGCTATTTTGCTGGCGCTCCTGCTCGGTTATGTGCTGCCGATGGGGGTATCGGTCGTTTTGGTGTTTGTTTACTTGGTCAGCTATGTTGTTTGGCTGGCTACGTATGCGAATACGAGTGTCATTGTGTACGCCTGGTTGCTGGTCATGCCCGCGAACGTGCTGATTGCAGGGTTTATCAAAACGTACTTGCTGCGCAGCAAGCGACTCGTGGAACGGTTGGAAGAACTGAAAGAAATCAACCCGGTCATTGATCTCGATACGACACTGGGCAACAAAATGGCCTTTGCGGAAACGATGCTCAGACAGTCTAATCTGGCAAAACGTTATGAGGGAAAATACAGCTTTTGCCTGGCGATGTTCAAAATCGAGTTTTTGCCGTTCGTACAAGAATCTCTTGGCTCAGAGGGGTATTCGCGGCTTTTGCTGGAATTGTCCCAGACGATTCAAAAGCAACTCCGCTTCGAAGATTACAAGTTTTCGCTCGATGAAGGACGGTTTGTCGTGCTGCTGCCGATGACGGACAAGGACTATTTGCGGCAACTGACGGGACGGATTAAACACGCCATGATGGACAAGGATTTTCCGGACAAAAAAGGACGACAGTTGAAGCTGGTCATTCGCTCGGGAGCGCTTGTTTTTCAAAAGGAACAATTCAATCAATATGAGCAAATCGACAGCGTCATAGCGGCGCTTGAACGAAATGCGGAACTTGATCTGATCGGAGAGTACGTGTAAGCCGATCTGGCCAGGAAAAGGGAGGGGGCTTCTTATGTCATACACCAGCTGGTTTATCCCCTTGTGCATTGCGATCAGTATGATCTTCGCCGTTACGATTGTTTTTCTGACGATCGCCACGTTGGTTTTTCGTGACAGAGTGAGCAAAAAATACGATCGGAGGAAAATTAGTGGCTGAGTGGCTCTTGTTGCTCGCAATTATCAGTATTTGGGTCGCGGTGTTTGAATCTGCGCTGATTATGGCTGGAGCCATACGCTTTGTGTACCGGCAGAGCAAAGAGGAATTGGTGATCCCGACGGAGATGGACGCTTTTCCAGCCGTGACGATACTCGTTCCGGCCCACAATGAGGAGCTGGTCATCGCCGCGACAGTCGAGCACATTTTACGGCTGAACTATCCGGCGGACAAGCTGCAAGTGATCGTCATTGCCGACAATTGCACAGACCAAACGGCGCAAATCGTGCGGGCGGTACATGACAAGCCAGAGTTCTCGCAGCGCAACCTGACTGTTCTGGAACGAACCGGGAAGGGAGGGAAATCGGGAGCGTTGAATGACGCTTTCAAACTCGCTACCGGGGAATGGATTTGCGTGTATGATGCCGACGCCGCACCAGAGAAAAACGCGCTTGCTTTTCTGATCCAAAAAGCGCTGGAGCAGCCGGAGCGGTACGGGGCGGTTTTTGGACGGAACAAGGCTCGGAATCGCGACCAAACTCTACTCACCCAATTCATCAATCTGGAACTGGTGACCATGCATCGTGTTTATCATACGGGGCTATGGGAGCTTTTTCAGCTAGGGTCTATTCCGGGAACAAACTTTATCGTCAAAAGCTCGCTGATCGCGGAGTTGGGCGGATGGGACGAGCAGTCCCTTACGGAGGATACGGCGATTTCTTTTGAAATATTAAAGCGGGGCCAGCTGATTGCTCTCGCACCGCAGGCAGAGGCGTACCAGCAGGAGCCGGAAAAGCTTGACGTCTACATGAAGCAGCGTCAACGCTGGGCGATGGGGAACTACCACACAGTTATCGGGAACATCTCGCATTTATTTGACAGCACGAGCTGGCGCATCAAGCTGAAGGTGTTGTATTATGCAGCGAGCTACTTTTGGTTTATGGTGGCGATTGTTGTTTCCGATATCATTTTTGTGACGAACCTCGTATACAAGGTGATCTCCTGGTTTCATCCCGAGGTCGTGTCTCCCTTCCAGTTTTCCGAGGATATCTACGTCTACTTGGTCGTGGCTTGGGCGCTGATGTATTCCATGTATGTGCTGCAAATCAATCTGGCTCTGGCTACCGATATCGGTCAAAGCACGACGAGAAACTTCGTCTTGTCTTGCCTCTCGTATTTTACGTATGCGCAGTTGTTCATCGTCATCTCGGTGCAAGCATTTTGGGGACTGCTGGCTGATAAAGTGACAAAAAGAAAGAGAAGATGGTACAAGACGCAACGCTTTACCTGATGGGCTGTGCAAGAGGAGACTCTTTTACTTTTCTTCCGTACTCTTCCAGATGATAGGCAGTTCCTTATGTCAAATCTGTTATAATAAGATGATAGATTGATTGATGAAAAAAGAAACGACTGGTGCCGAGCCGGAAGAGACGGGTGGAGAGAACTGTGAAATACGAAGTGATTTTCTTTGATGTGGACGATACGTTGATCGATTTTGGCATTTCGGAAAAAAATGCGATGGATAAAGCTTTCCACCGTTTTGGAATGCCCGAAGGCTGGCTTGCCTACCAAGCAACGTACAGTGAAATCAACAAAAGACTGTGGCTGGAGCTGGAACAAGGAATCGTGTCACTGGACGAGCTTGGAGTGGAGCGGTTCAGCCGTCTGTTTTCAGCGCATGAGCTGTCCTATGATGCTGTTGCTTTCAACGAAGAGTTTTTGGCCAATCTGGCACAGGAAACGCCGCTGATTCAAGGAGCGCAGGAAGTATGCAGCAGTTTGGCGGGATGCCGCCTGGCTATCATTTCAAACGGCTTTGCCGAAGTGCAGAAAGCGAGAATCGCAGCATCGCCTCTTCGCCATGCTTTCGAACAGTTGATTATTTCCCAAGAGGCCGGGTTTCAGAAACCGGATGCGCGAATTTTTGACTATGCATTTTCCAAGCTGCAAGTGACAGACAAGTCGAAAGCTTTGATCGTAGGAGATTCGCTTACTTCCGATATTCGAGGCGGACACAACTACGGGATCGATACATGCTGGTTCAATCCGCAAGGCAAGGAAAATCGGTTGGACATCGAGCCTACGTACGAGATTCGCGATCTGACTCATTTGCTTGAGCTTGTCAGACTGACAGCGGATGAGCGGCTGCCTATATAAGAATATATAATTTCCCTTATATTTCCTGTCTATCGAATGATATAATAATCCTAGGACTTATGATCTAACTGTTTCTGGAGGAATTAGCATGGATCAACCAACTGATCTGTTGCATCGTATCGAGAGCATGCGTAAAGAGTTATCCGAACTTGTTTTGGAAAAAGGAAGCTTTCTGCATCCGACTGTGATCGATATGTCGCAAAAATTGGATGAGTATATCGTCAAATACCAAAAATGCCTCCAGTTACACACATAAATGAGCAAAAAATTATCCACAACCTGTGGATAAACCTGTTATTAATTGACTGAATAATAAAACTATAAAAACCGAGCCGCATAACCTGAGGCTGGCTTTTGCTCAAAGTCGCGCTCTGTTGTTATGCGGCTGACTTCATTCGTTGCGGCTTGTTTCGCAGTTTGGCAATCAGCAAGAGAAGCAGCGGCAACAGAATTTGCATGAAAAAGCCGTAGTAAGGAAGCGAAGTTTCGTCGAGATAGTTAAAAACAATCATGTTGGGGATGCCCCAAAAACTGAACAGCACGATCAAAAAGCCGATTGGCCATACGAGCGGCCGATAGTCAGTTACTTCCATCAGTTGTGCACTGCCAAGGACGATGACGTAGAAAAATACCGATATTTTGACAAAAGCGCCCAGCACCCAGACTGCCATCACCACAGACTCCAGATTTTCGAAAAAATCGGCAATACTGACGTAGCGCGAAGCAATCATTAAAGGGTAGAGCATGCTGGAAACATCGCTGCCAAACAAGAACAGAGAAAACAAATTGGTGGCAATCATCGTGATGGTTACAGCCAGCACGGAAAGCATTCCCCACTTTCGGCCTTTGCTACTGTCGGCTAACAACGGAAAGAGAAAAGCCGTCAGCCAAAACTCGCCAAGCCAGATGTGCGGAACAACAGCTCCTTTCAGCGAAGGGACAATGCCGTTTTCCAGTACCGGAAAAAAGTTTTGCCAATCCAGATCAGGCAGCAGCAAAAGGACCATGAGGCATAAGGGAAGTACGAACAGCGGCATGAACAACAGGGCTGCCCGGCCAATTACTTCAATGCCGCCGCGAACAGCAAAGACACAGACCAAAATCATGCTTGCGATGACGACGACGATCGGAGTGTTGAACAGAAAAGCGCCGACGACAAACTCGGCGTAGTTTCTGACGATTTGCCCCGTCCACATCAAGTAGAGGAAGCAGTAGAGCAAGCCGATCAGTTTTCCGGGAATCAACCCGACGATTTGACAGCTGTACTCGATCAGCGTTTGCTGCGGGTAATACTGATGAAGCCGATGGGAGACGTAAACCGTCAGAAAACCGGCGAATGATGCCCAAATGGGAGACAGCCACAGATCGTTATGGGCATAGGTAGCCATCGTTGCCGGCAAGGACAGGATAGCTGTGGCGATAATCGTGGGGTACATCATGACGCCCATCTGGAAAGCCGATATTTTGCCTTTTTCAAGCATAGATGATCACCTCTGGCAGATCACACGCGCCGCCATTTATTTTTTCATCAAATTTCCCCAAGGCTTGAACAGTTCATTCAGCCAAGTGACAGGCCCGGCCATATTGGGCAAATCGAATTGGGCCAATACCCACCCACACAACAAGAGGGAGAAAAAAGCGATTTTGTCTCGAAGCGGCTTCTGCCGCAAAGCTGGAAGCTCAAAGAGAATGATGAGCAGGACAAGCAATGTAACGCCTAGCGTAACGCCCCATCTCACTTTTCTCTCACCTCCTCCTCGGGTATGCCGCCAGGAAGCGTAACCAGGCCAGGTCGGCGAACGTACGCATGAATATCCGTGATTACTTTTACGTTGGGGAAAATGTCGTCCCAGTTGTTTTTGGCTGCCTTCCACTCTTGAGGATATTCCCGATAAAAGTCCGTGGCAAAGTCGAAGATGTCTGCCTTCATTTCGTGCTGCACCTGTTTGAGGGCAAGCTCAATGCGGTCTTCGATGTCCTGTTGAAATGCTTTTTCCACAAGCTTGATCATCTCGGGATTGCTCATGTCCAGGTTCGTGCCGTTTTGCACAACGTCTCCTTCCGTTTTCGCCTTTATCGTCATTTGCCATTGTCCATTGCGGATCGAAGGGATGAATTTGATATCCGAGTGGATGGGGTTGAGAGAGACTGTGCCCTGCACATTTTTGAGCTTGGCGGTGACGGTGTAGCGCTCTACTTCTCCGCGTATCCACATGACGCCGCGCGTCGCTTTTTCGTTGATCTCTCCGACCATCTTGCCTTTTCGAAAAACGGCGGTTCCCATGATGTATGGCGCTGTCTCCAACCCTTTGGCCTCGTTTGGCGGCGGCATGACATCGATCAGGGGGAGAGCGGCAGCATTTGATTTGCCGCGCAGCATTTCTTTTAACTGAATGATCGTGACCAGCATTCCGATATGCATATCTGACATTTCGCGTATGACTTCGGACGAGTAGCGTTCAAGCTCGGGACGAAGCTCCAGGGTCTTCGCTGCCTTGCCTTTGCTGACAAACATGTAAGCTCTTTCGCGCGGTTGCGGGTGGCGAACGAGAAAGTCCATTTCTTCGGTAATTCCCCGTTTTGCCATGTCCTCCCCAAAAATGAATACTTCGCAGTGGCCCCAAAAAATTTTTCGCGGAATCTTCGTTTGCAGCAGAGCGATGGCATCGGCAATACTGGCACCTTTCGCCGACTTTACAAGCGTGAGATTGCCGCCGCTGCTTGTGCTGCCTCTGCCCGCACTAAGGGCGCGGGGGATGAATACTTGGACAGACAGCTCGATCTGATTGTCATCTGCTGCATCAATCGCAGCTCCAGTAATAATCGCCAGATCATTGATCTCGGTTCGGTCCCAGCACCCGCCGAGAAACAACAGCGACATCATGAGAAGCGTCAGCAAAATCCGCTTCATGACGATTTTCCCTCCTGTCTGGCAGGACGCACGAAGGACAACAAGAGGAGCAGCAGAGGCAAAAGAGTCAGAACGAGCGGGCCGAGAAACGGGAAGACGGCCACATCAAACTTGCTGGTTTCCATCAGGCTGGGGATACTCCAAAAACTGAATAGTGTAATGAGAAAACCTAGCGGGAGAACGATCGGGCGATAATCTGACAAGTTGAGCAATTGCGCACTCCCAAGGGCAGTGGCGTAATAAAAGACGGAAATTTTGATGAAGGCGCCCATAATCCAGATCGCCATGACAAGCGATTCCAGATTTTCGAAAAAGTCGGCAAAGCTGACATAGCGAGCGGCTGCCATCAATGGATAAAGCATCGTTGCCACATCGGTTCCGAACAAAAAGAGCACGATCAGGTTGGAGATGAGCAATGTCAGCATGACAGCAAAAACAGAGAGGACACCCCATTTTCTGCCCTTTTCCCGATCGGTCAAAAAGGGGAGCAAAAAGGCAAGCAGCATGTACTCCGTAAACCAGCCTTGCGGAATGAGCGCTCCTTTTAGCGATGGTCCTACGCCGTCTGCCATGATCGGGAAAATCCGGTCGAGCTGAAAGTCCGTGAACAGCAAGACAATCAGGAGCAGCAGCGGCAGGACAAAAAAGGGCGAGAATGCCGTTGCCGCTCTCGCGATTACTTCGACGCCTCCGCGGACGGCAAAAGCGCAAAGCAGCAGCATGGTAGAGATGACGACTACGATTGGCGTTTGGGTGAGAAAACTGCCTACGAGAAACTCCGCGTAGATTCTGACTACCAGAGCGGTCAGCAGTACATATAACAGCATCAAAAATGCGCCGAATGCTTTTCCGAGCAGCTTCCCGAGAATATGCTCGCTGTACTGGATGATCGTCTTTTGCGGATAACGTCTGTGCAAGGCGTCTACGACCAGCACCGTGACAAAACCGATCAAGGAAGCCCAGATGGGGGAGAGCCACAGATCATTGTCGGCGTAGGCGGCAGTAATGCTTGGGACCGTCAGCAAAGCCGTAGCGACGATGGTCGGGTACATGAGAACGGCCATTTGAAAGGCGGATATTTTTCCTTTTTCCAGCATTGCTTCCTACACCTCGCTTTCCCTTGTCTGTTTATGGATCTTCCGAGCGTTCGGGGCCAGGCTTTTGGTCGGGAGCCTGACGGTACTGATTAAATTCTCCGGTGAAGTGGGGGCGCGTCTTCATGGCCCACCATGGAGAGCGGTACAAAATGTCTTTCCATTCTTTTGGTTTGAGCGGGGAAATCCCGGACAAATACGGCACGCCGAACGAACGCAAGGTGCACAGGTGAACCACGATCGCAATGAGTCCGAGCATGACTCCCAACAGTCCGAGTGTGCCCGCGAGAAACATGATCGGAAAGCGCAGCAGTCTGACGGCCGTACCGACGCTGTACCGCGGCACCATGAAGTTGGCGATTCCGGTAATGGCTACGACAATGACCATCGGAGCGGATACGAGTCCGGCGTCAACGGCAGCCTGTCCGATGACGAGCGCCCCAACGATACTGACGGCAGCCCCGATTTGCTTGGGCAATCTTACTCCGGCTTCGCGCAAGGCTTCGAAGGTGATTTCCATCAAGAGCGCCTCGACCAGGCCGGGAAAAGGCACAGCCTCCCGGGAAGCCGCCATGCTGATCAGAAGAGACGTCGGCACCATCTCCTGATGAAACGTAATGATGGCTACGTACAAGGAAGGGAGCAATAAAGAGATCCCGAGAAACAGATAGCGCAGCCAGCGAATCGCCGTGCTGATGATATAACGTTGGTAATAATCTTCCGCAGCCTGAAAGAGAGCGAAAAACGTCACGGGAGCAATCAGGGCAAAAGGCGTGCCGTCCACGAGAATGACGACTCTGCCTTCCAGTAATGCGGAGCAAGCTGTATCCGGTCGTTCCGTATCTTTTAACTGCGGAAAAGGCGAGGCAGGATTGTCCTCAATCATTTCTTCTATATATCCGCTCTCCAAAATCCCGTCGATCTGGATGCGATTCAGTCGCGCTTTTGCCTCTTCGACCAAGGTCTGGTCGACAATTCCCTCCATATAGGCCACGATCACTTCCGTTTGCGTGTATCCCCCGATTTTCATGCGTTCCATTTTCAAAGCCGGATCTTTGATTCTGCGGCGGATTTGGGAGGTATTCACGTCCAATGTTTCCGTGAAGCCTTCTCGCGGCCCACGTATCCCCACCTCTGCCGAGGGCTCCTCGATGTTTCGCTTTTCCCATTTGGCCAGACCAAGCGACAGCGCCCGTTCTTCTCCTTCCCACAGCAAGACGGGATTGCCGCTGCCGATTTCTTCAATACAGTCGGCAATCGTAGCAAGATTTTTGATGCGAGAGACAGCCAAAACCTGCTCAGCCATTTGCTCCATGTCAGGAAATTCGTTTTCATTTGCTTGCATGAGCGGCGTCAACACGTACTGATCTACGTCTTGAACGGTACACAGACCGCTAATAAACACGACATGCGCCTTGATTGTTTTCCCGATATAAAAAGGCCGAAAAATGACGTCCGAGCATTTGGAGTAGATGTCTTGCAACGTTTGGAGGTTTTCCTTCGTCTCTTTTGATAAGGTCAAATGAGCGTAGGGACTTGGGCTGTTTTGCCTGGCAGGTTCGAGTTTATGCTTGTTTGTTCTCCACCATTTTCGTCCGTTGCGATTCAAGCGAGGTCCTCCTTTCCGACACAGTGAGGCCAATTTTTGTTACTAGACAGTTTGTCCAATTATGAATTTTTATAATCCAACGCTGGCAGCTTTGTCGGCATTTTCACTGTTTTTGCCCAAAAAAAGAACCAGCTGAATCGGTCAGCTGGCGCAAAAGGTATTCCCCAAGTTATTTGTTTAGACACTTCCATTTTATCAATAATGAATAATATTGTAAACTTTCTCATCAAATGGAATTGGCCTCGTTCTGGTGACATCTTTCCATTCCTTGACATCACTGATTCGTACAGGTATCCTAACAAATATTACTCGCCGCTTTCCCCTGGCAAGGCGGGTGGTTTGTTGCCGGACCAAAGACGCGGGAACCGCGCTTGCAGCAGGCGGGTTAATGCCAAGTTTTCTATGTTGCAAAAGGATGTCACTATGCTATAGTGAATGACGAACGCAAACACTATATAGATGTAGAGAAAAGTTGGGAGCGGTGCTATGTTATCCTTCTTGAAGAGTTTAATGGGGAAGACGCCTACCACAAAAGAGGTGCGAGAACAGGTTCAGGAGGAATCCATTCTGTCCGCTTCTGATACCGAACAGTCTCATCAGGAAAAGCAAGGTCTACACAAAACATCTGCCGGCGTCATTACCACGCTGTCCCTGCATGAATCGTGGGAAGCGAATCTGGGTGCGCAGGAGAAATACGCGCTTTCCTTTATGGCACAGGAGCTGGAGCCGCTGCAGGAAGGGAACATTTCCCTCGCTGGAACAGCGCTCGTTCCGCATGATGATGGAATCGAAATCACGGCGTTTATTCGCAACAGTTCGGACCATCCAATCAACCTAAAGGAAATGACGCTGGTGGTATTGTTCGGGGATCAGCAGCTATTTACCCGCCAGACGTTTGACTTTAGCGAGATAGGGGAAATTCCGCCGCGATCTGCAAGACCGTGGTCGTTTGTATTTGCGCGTGAACACTTCCTGCAAGTGAACGTGCTGCTGGCGAACTGGAAGATTGCATTCGAGATGGCACAAAAGAAAATGGTGTTGCCACAGCAACTGGAACTGGAAGAGTCCTGGATCAAGGCGCTGTCGAATGAACAAAAAAATTCCTTGATCGAGCTGGCGAAAACACTTCCTGCGCTCAATGAGGGAGAAGTAAATATCCAGGGTGTGCAAATTCGTCGCTCCGAGGAAGGCGCACTTCACGTCATGCTTTTGATTCGCAACGGCTCGCCGCAGTCTCTTTCCTTTGAAACGTTGCCGCTTGCTCTCTATGATGCGACAGGAGAAAAGGTGGCTGAAGGAGTGTTTGAACTGGGAAGCTTGACGGTGAATGCCAATACGAGCAAGCCATGGCTGTTTATTTATCCTCCGGAAAGCATTTTGCTGGAGCAGCCGGATCTTTCTCGCTGGCGAGTGAATGTTCCGCAGCAAGCCTAGATTTGCATGAGCCGTATAGAAATGTTTATGATGAAGAGAGAGAAATTGCGTTCGGGTTCGGACGTGTGTGAGGAGGTAACACATGTTTTCTTTTATGAAGAATTTGTTTGGCAAGGAACAGGGCGAGAAAGCTCTGGATGAATTGAAGAAAGAAATTCAGGAAGAGTCGGCATTCGACATTGACGAACTGAAAGAAACCGAAGTGGAAGTGGAAAAGGAACAGGCGAAGACCAGCGCTCCGGCTAAACGCGAGAAAATCAAGACAGAGCTGTCGCTGCATCCTTTGTGGGAGCAAGAGCTGGATTCCGAGAAAAAGTACACGCTGCGCTTTTTGCAGGAGGAGCTTCCAGAAATCGCGCGCGGTTTGATCAGCGTGACGGGCTTCAGTATGATTCCCCAACCGAACGGCATGATCGTGACGATGTTCTTCCGCAATGCGACAGATAAGCCAGTTCGTTTTAAAACGATTGGTTTGGCGATCTATCTGGACGACAAGCCGTTTGCGCGGATCAGAATCGATCTGTCCGAGATGGGCTCGATTCCGCCGCATACGAGCCGTCCATGGGAAGTGCTGTTCCCGGAAGAGTCCTATCTGCACGACAACTTCCAGTTCAGTCGCTGGAAAGTCGTGATGAAGGCAGGGAACCGCGCGCATATTTGGCCACGCACGCTTGAACTGGACCCGGAGATGGAGAACCGCATGACCGATCGGCAAAAGGATCGTCTGGAGAAGCTCGCCAATTCTTTGCCGCCAATCCCGGTGAATACCGTACAAGTTACGGGTTTTGATATCGGCAAAACGAAAGAAGGGCAACTGGTCGCTGCGATGCTGTTCCGCAATGGTCTGTCGACGGAGTATCGCCCTGAGCAACTGAAAGTAACGATTTCCGATACAGACGGGGATGTCGTTGCGCGAGGCGTTCTTGACGCCAGAAAGATCTGTGTCCAGCCTGGCAACAGTCGTCCGTGGCTGATCGTGTTCCCGCCGGAATTTGTGAAAAAGCCTGATGCCAATCTGCGTAGATGGATTCTTGACGTAGAGTAGACGCGTGATTTTTCTAAAGTGGGAAAGAGGAGGTTGACATATGAGTTGGTTATTGGAAAACTGGTTTGGTTCCAAAGAAAGCTTGGAGCAGGTACGAGAGGACATTCATGAGTATTTGCACAATGAATTTTACTTGGGCGTATCCGGTATTGAAAATCCGCAGCAGTCTGCAAACCGCGTGGAGTCGAAAGAGCTGTTCCTGTCGATGAACGGTCCGTGGGACGCGCAGCTGGACGAGGCCGAGCAGGAATTGCTGCAATATGTGCACGATGAGTTGCCGCCTGTAGTACGTGATGAGGTCGGTGTCATTCCGTTCTTCACACAGGCGACCGTAGAAGGCTATTTGGTGCTTGCCTACATTCGCAATGCGACAGACCGCAACGTACTGTTGCAAAAACTGCCGCTCTCTCTCGTAACAGCAGAAGGCGAAGAGGTGGCGAAAAAGACGTTCGACTTGATGACAAGCGGACCAGTCGATTCCATGTCCAGTCGTCCGGCGGAGTTTATGTTCCGTTGGGAAGAGTTTGACCGCATTCCGGAGCAAGAAGTACCGCTGACGATTGTGTATAAAAAGCCGCAAAAACAGCGACTCGAAGGAAGCCACGAGCTGAACATGGGGCTGAGTGCCAGTGAGCAAGAGCAGTATTTGCAAAAAGCAGCGGCAGAAGCTCCGGTAGAAGCTGGGCAGGTGGACTTGCAAGTTCTCGCAATCAAGCCGAACGAGGATAACGGTCTGAAAGTCGTTGTTGTATTCCGCAACGGTTTGGAGAAGCGCCTGGAGTTTACCGAGGTGCCGATCCTGGTGCACGACAAGGATGGCGAAGCGGTTGCCCGCGTCAACTACACCTTGCAAAACATGAAGGTGGAAGCGAACAGCCAGCGTGTCTGGGCATTTGACATCCCGTCCTCTTCGATTAAAAAAGCAGGAGTAGACGTGACAGAGTTGACTGCTTTCATTCCGCAAGCGCGCCAAAGAAAAAAACAGGAAACATACGTAGCGCCTGAAACCGAAGACAATAAAGGTCTGCTGCAGTAATGAACGAAACCCTTTTTGCCACTGGTGAAAAGGGTTTTTCTACTGCCAAAACGTTCCAAATATTGGGGAATTAGGGTTGCAATTCGCCCTTTTTATCCGCTATGCTAGGACGAGGAATATCATACTCGAATACCTTTTTGAACGTATTGGGATTGATTGCAAAAGTTTGCGGGTATTCATACGTTAAGAAAACCTTCCGCTAAAGCGCGGCCTTATGACGGAAACGGCTTCGACAGAGGTTTTCTTGCTGCATGATTTGCAGGGAGAGAGGGAAGGACTGTTTTTTATGAAAAAATCAATTCAAGTGACCGTCGCACTGGCGCTGCTGCTCACCGTCGCTCCTTTGGAAGTTAGGCAGGCACTCGCTGCTGCTCCTGCCTCCAATGACAGCTACTTGAGCAACCAGACGCACCTGAGTCAAATCAAAGCGGACAAGGCATGGTCAGTGGTGAACAGCAATCAGGCGATCACGATTGCTGTACTCGATACAGGGGCCGATTACAATCACCCTGATTTGAAGGGGAATTTGCTCCCTGGTGTTAACCTGGTCAATCCGGGGAAAAGTGCGCAGGATGACAATGGGCATGGAACAGAAGTCATCGGGGTCCTCGGGGCAAAAGGAAACAACGGGATCGGCGTAGCCGGGGTGGTCTGGAACGCCAAAATTTTGCCCGTCAAAGTCTTGAACAAAAACGCATCTACTACGGATGTTGACATGATCGCCAAAGGAATCAACGCCGCCCTCGATCGGGGGGCAAAGGTCATTTTGATGTCTTTTAGCAGCATGGCTTACTCCCGGGCTATGAAAAATGCGGTCGACCGCGCGGAACGAAACGGAGCGGTTCTGGTGGCGGCGAGCGGAAATGAGGCAAGCCGTGTCGCGTATCCGGCAGCGTACCCGACCGTAATTGCGGTGGGGGCGATAAACGGAAGAAACCAGGTCCTTTACCAGTCGAATACAGGGCCGGAGATGAATCTGGTGGCACCGGGGCTTAATGTGTATACAACCAAGCTCGGCGGCAAATACGGTTCAGTTTCCGGAACATCTGTAGCGGCGCCTCAGGTAGCAGGCGCGGCTGCTCTCATTCTGGCTCGTCATCCCAAGCTGTCTGCTCTCGACGTCAGGCAGATGCTTTATCAGACGGCGACAGATATTGGCGAAGGCGGCTGGGATCGGCAAGCGGGCTACGGTCTTCTGGACGTAAACAAGGCAGTGCGCAATGCGCTGTCCAGCGACTTTTTGGAGCCGAACAACGTTTTGGAGAGAGCCAAGGCGTTTCCGATCGAAGCGCAAGTCCGTGGCAATCTGGGGCCAAACGATACGGTTGACTGGTTCAAGATGGACGTTCCTTACGATGGAAAAGTAAGTCTCACCGCATCCGTAAACTCAGGCGTATCTTCAGCCATGTCAGCGACTTTTTATCCGGCAAATCGTCAGCCGGTCACTTACTATATCGGGAACGGGGATACGATAACGGTTCCTGCAAAAGCTGGGCGAATGAATATCAAGCTGGTGAGAAACGGTGGAGTTAATGCGTTTACTTATGTGCTGACGAGCAAATTCACCATCAACCCGGATCGGAATGAACCGAACAATACGATGGCTACGGCAAGGCCGCTGGTGGGCAACCAGATCAGCGTGACGGGCAATTTCCATGAGGAAGGGGATCAGGATTGGTTCTCCTACTATGTCCGCGAGTACGGGCATATGGACGTGACGGTCACACCTGATAACAAGCGGGTGGACTTGGTACTTGCCATCGGAAAGCAAGAGCCGGGAAAAAATACGGTCTGGGACCCGGTATACGATAACAGCGACAGGGATAATCCTTCCGAACGTGCAAGCAAGGACGTCTCGCCAGGAAAATACTACATTCGCGTCAGCGAGTATCAGCAAAATGCAATGAACGGCGAATATCGCCTCGATCTCGCCTTTACCCCGTTGAAAAAAGATGGGAACGAGCCGAATAATACGTATAGCAAAGCTGCTCCGCTTGCCAGTGGAGGAGTCATGTCAGGAACCATTCCGGCGTCGACAGATTCAGACTGGTTTCAATTTACATTGGATGCGGAATCGTACGTCACAGTTCGCGCTCCGTTCATCCCGGTAGCAAGCGGGTTTCACATCGCCCTTTACAATGAGAAAAACATGAACGTGGCGCTTGCTTCGACAACCGAAGTGGCAGAGCGGTCAGACCAAGGCAGTGAAATTTTCGGCATACGGCTGCCTAAAGGGAAGTATTTCGTGCGCATGAGCAGCATCGTGCCTTTCAAGTACGATTCCTACAAATTGACGCTCAGCCCGCAGCCGCTCATTTCCGGCTATCGGGATATTTCTAACCACTGGGCGCGTCCGCAAATCGCCAAGCTCAGCGACAAAGGCATCATCAAAGGCTTCGACGACGCAACATTCAAGCCGGATCAGGCAGTGACCCGCGCCCAATTTGCGACCATGCTCGTTTCGACGATGCGTGTCACCGGCTCGAAAGTAGCCAGTATGTACACGGGCAAGGACGTCTTTTCCGATTTGCCAAAAAAGCACTGGGCGTACAACACCCTTGGGGTAGCTTATCAGCTCGGAGTCTTGAAGGGGTATCCAAACAGTCAACTCAAGCCTGATCAGGCGGTAACGCGGGCCGAGATGGCCACCATGATCGCCAGGGCGAAAGGGGTAGCTGTGAATAGCCGCAGCGTGTCCTCTTATCGCGATGTTCCGGTCAACTATTGGGCATCGCCGGCGATCGAGGCTTTGACGCAAAAAAAGTGGCTGAACGGATATGGCAAGACCTTCAAGCCTCAGGGAACCGCTACGCGGGCCGAGGTTGTTGTATTGATCGCCAAATCGTACCAAGTATAAAGAGGCTTGACCAGCTTGTGCAAAAGGCGCTGTCCATGCGCTACAGTCATCATCGCTCGCTTCCCGCAGGCGATTTCATCAACGTTTTGTACAGGCTGGCCTGCTTCGAACCGGAGTTGTGGGAAAAGTCTATTGACACCACCCCGAAAAACAATTATTCTATAATCCGTAATGGATACTCTTATCCAGAGCAGGCGGAGGGACTGGCCCTATGAAGCCCGGCAACCGACTAGAGCGGTGCTAACCAGCAGGACGGAAATCTGTTCTGGCCGATAAGAGGATGAAGGAAGCTAAAAGCGCTCAAACCTTTTCCTCCGAAAGATGGAAAAGGTTTTTTATTTGCGTTTACGTCGATAAAATCCTGACTCGGCTACCAAACTATTTGTATGAGGTCAAAGGAGGTATTTTCTCATGGCTTTGCAAAAAGGTCGTCGTCTGTTCACATCTGAGTCTGTAACCGAAGGACATCCGGATAAAATTTGTGACCAAATTTCCGACTCCATCCTGGACGCCATCCTGTCCAAAGATCCAAACGCTCGCGTAGCGTGCGAAACTTCTGTAACGACAGGTCTGGTTCTCGTAGCGGGTGAGATCACAACCAACACTTATGTAGACATTCAAAAGCTGGTTCGCGAAACCATTCGTGAAATCGGCTATGATCGCGCTAAGTTCGGCTTTGACGCTGACACTTGCGGTGTTATCACAGCAATCGGCGAGCAATCCGCTGACATTGCACTGGGTGTAGACCAAGCACTGGAAGCGCGCGAAGGCAAAATGACTGACGCTGAGATCGAAGCGATTGGTGCAGGTGACCAAGGTCTGATGTTCGGCTTTGCTTGCAACGAAACACCTGAGTTGATGCCATTGCCGATCAGCATGTCCCACCAACTGGCTCGTCGTTTGACCGAAGTTCGCAAAAACGGCACACTCGCTTACCTGCGTCCTGACGGTAAAACACAAGTAACGGTTGAGTACGATGGAGACAAGCCTGTTCGCATCGACACGATCGTTATCTCTACTCAACACGCTCCTGAAACAACTTTGGAGCAAATCAAACAAGACCTGGTTGAGCATGTAATCAAACCAGTAGTTCCAGCTGAACTTCTGGATGCTGAAACCAAATACTTCATCAACCCAACTGGCCGTTTCGTTATCGGCGGACCACAAGGGGATGCTGGCTTGACTGGCCGCAAAATCATCGTAGACACTTACGGCGGATACGCTCGTCACGGCGGCGGCGCGTTCTCCGGTAAAGATCCGACAAAAGTAGACCGCTCCGGTGCTTATGCTGCTCGCTATGTTGCGAAAAACATCGTGGCAGCTGGCTTGGCTGACAAGTGCGAAGTACAAGTAGCGTATGCGATTGGTGTAGCACAACCGGTATCCATCGCAGTTGATACTTTTGGTACAGGAACTGTTTCCGAAGAAGATCTCGTGAAACTCGTTCGCAAACATTTCGACCTGCGTCCAGCTGGTATCATCAAACAGCTCGACCTGCGTCGTCCTATCTACAAACAAACAGCGGCTTACGGCCACTTCGGACGCAATGACCTGAATGTTCCTTGGGAGCAAACAGACAAAGCAGAAGTTCTGAAGCAAGAGGCTGCTCAACTGGCAAAATAAGCACGGCAAAGAAAGAGCCTGGTAAAAGCTACTGGGCTCTTTTTGTTATGGGAAGAAATTTCCAATTATTGGTGAATCCTGATCAAAGGGAAAATGTAGGACTGTGTCGAATCTCCTAGTGAGGAAGTGAAGGAGGGGTTTCTTTGCCGAACAAAAGGCTCTTCCTGACAGTGTTTATCAGTTGTTTACTGTTGGTTGTGACGATATTGGGGCTTGGTGATTTGTACCAGTCAAAAAAGAATGCGCAAAAAGTGCAACCTTTTCCCCAAGTCGATACGTCTATAAGCATAAGCGAGACGGAAAACGCTGAGCCAAACGTCACGCGAAACGAAAAAGCAACGGTAAAGCCGCAAAAGTGGTATAACAATCAAGTCGTCGTCCTGACGTATCATCATGTGACAGATGCTGCAGGCCAACGTTACGTGATTGCGCCCGAACAATTCGCAGAACATATGGCATTTTTGCACGAAAATGACCTGCATCCCATTACGCTGGATGAGTTTTTGCGCTTTGTCGATACCGGGAGCTTGCCGACAGAAAATGCTGTCCTGATTACGTTTGATGATGGCTACGAAAGTTATTATACGAAGGCTTTTCCGATATTGCGTACATACGGCTACCCGTCAGTGAACTTCGTGATTGCAGGACGCTTGCGAGATGTAGCCGAACGAAAACGGGAGAACATGACGACGCCACTCACGCGTCAACAAGTCATGGAAATGCTTCACTCTGGCTTGGCTGATATTGGTTCCCATACCTACAGCCTGCATGAAGAGGAAGCGCGGAATGAATGGGGAGAGATGGGACCAGAGACTGCTCCCGTCTACTTGCAGGATGTAAAGCGATTAGAAAATGAAAAGGAATACAGGGATCGGCTCTATGTTGATTTCAGTATGTCTCGCGCAGGTTTGCACGGTTGGATGAGCAAGGACATTAAGGCGATTTCACTGCCTTTTGGCTACACGAATCCGATCGTTTTGGAAACAGCCCGACAAGCAGGGTATGAGTATGTGTTTACTTCTACGCCCGGTTTCGCCAAACGAGAGGTAGATCCTTTTGCCATCCCACGCAATGATGTGGGTCTGCGAGACGTAGATGAGGTCAAACTCCAACAGCTGTTCACGAAAGCGAAAAAAGAGTTCGAAGGAGAGCAATCATGAACAAAGCGATCGACATCAGCGTGCTGGATGGGGTGATCAAGAGAACCATTGAAACAGTAGAAACAAGTAAAACGCAAATTTTTGATATAGCCGAAGATGCAAGACAACAAGGCAACTCGCTAAAGTTTGATTTGCATGAGCTGAGGCAAGAAATTTCCAAAGTAATCCAAAAGGTCGATGCGTTGGAATTGGCCTATCGAAAGTCGCGCAACAGGCTTGTGCAGGTCAGCCGCAACTTTCACATGTACACGGAGGATGACATCCGTATCGCCTATGAAGAGGCGAGCCGCATCCAGGTGGAGCTTTCCATCTATCGCGAGCGGGAAAACAACTTGAAGCGCCGGCGCAATGATCTGGAGCGGCAATTGCGTACATTGGAAGAAACGATTGTACGCGCCGAGAAGCTTGTATCCCAGATGGGCGTGGTGCTTGGCTACCTGACTGGCGACCTGAGCAAGATCGGGGAAGCGCTGGAATCGGCCAAGCAGCATCAACTGATGGGGTTGAAGATCATTCAGGCGCAGGAAGAAGAGCGCAAACGTGTCGCGCGCGAGATTCACGACGGTCCGGCTCAATCGATGGCAAACGTCGTCTTGCGCTCCGAAATCGTCGAGCGCATGTTGAAAAACGAACGTATTCTGGAAGCGCAAATGGAGCTTCACGAGCTGAAAGAAATGGTTCGGTTAAGTTTGGCTGATGTAAGACGGATCATTTTTGACCTTCGTCCGATGGCTTTGGACGACCTCGGCTTGGTTCCCACTTTGCAAAAATACATTCAGACGTGCGAAGAACGTATCCGGGCTTCGATTGATCTGGTAGTATTTGGTGTGGAGCCACCGCTGCGCAGTTCCGTCAAGGCTGCAATCTTCCGGCTTGTTCAGGAGTGCCTGAACAACGTGGAGAAGCATGCAGGAGCTTCTTCGGTACAAGTGAAGCTTGAGTTTCTTCAGGAGTCGCTGAGTCTCGTCGTCAAAGACGATGGCGTTGGATTCGATCTGGAGAAGCGCATGGCAAACGGAAATTCCTTTGGACTGTTGGGAATGCGCGAGCGTGTGCAGCTGCTGGAAGGCAATGTGGACCTGCAATCAGCTCCGGGTGAGGGAACAAAGGTTATTTTCCAAATACCGTTAAAAATATGAACCGATACAGAATTATGTACACAGGGGGATGAAACATGGATAAAAGACAGCAAGAGCTCCGCATCGTGATTGTGGACGACCACCAATTGTTCCGTGAAGGAGTCAAGCGCATTTTGGAAATGGAAGATGACTTCAAGGTCGTCGGAGAAGGAGCGGACGGCGGAGAGGCTGCTTTGCTCGCCGAAGAGCACAAGCCGGATGTTTTGTTGATGGATATCAATATGCCAAACATCAATGGCGTCTCTGCTGCGGAAAATGTAATTTCTGTGAGTCCCTCTACGCGAGTGATCATGCTTTCTATTCACGATGATGAAGGATACGTTTACCGCACGTTGCGTTCCGGTGCATCGGGCTATTTGCTCAAAGAAATGGGCACCAGCGATCTGGTGGATGCCGTGCGCGTCGTAGCAAGCGGCGGCGCTTACATCCATCCGAAGGTAACGGGCAAGCTGATCGAGGAGTTCCGTCGTCTCAGCGAGCATGAAGGCAGCACAGAGCGCAGCTTCTCCGTGGATGATTCGCAAACGATCGATCCAAAAGTGATCGAATCCCTGACTCGCCGCGAGCGGGAAGTGCTTCAACTGATGGCTGAAGGAAAGAGCAACAGGGCGATCGGAGAATTTTTGTTCATCAGTGAGAAAACTGTGAAAAATCACGTCAGCAGCATTTTGCAAAAGCTGAACGTTCAAGACCGCACGCAAGCGGTTGTCATCTCGATCAAAAACGGATGGGTAAAACTGTAGAATCCGTATGAGCGTCCAGTTGGCACCCTGTTCAAGCTGTTCGGCATACCTTTGTATAGGAGGGGGTATGACCGTGATGGAAGAACTGGTTGTATGGCTACTGGCGGCATTTGGCTTCTCCTCATTGCTGGTGATGATCGCTGATCGATGGGCCAGTCGAATGGACAGCGTGACAGAGCTTTCGCACGAGCATTACCGCTTGTTGGTGCACAATTCGGAGCAGGTGCTGGAGCGGGCGGTCAGAAGTTTGCTGTTTCGCTCCGAATGGAGTGGCAAGCCTGTCCGGATTACTTTGATAGATGAAGGATCTACCGATGATACATCCCGGATGCTATCGATTTTGACTCGCGAGCCGTACTGCTGTGGGGTGCCTGTAGCTGACAGCCAAGCCGAGCTGGTGGGAGCTATTGTAGTTGATCTGCGGAACAAGCAAGAAGGAGCCTGATGTTTTTGTTTTCAGGCATATGGATGAACGAAAAGGACTGTCGAGGACATCGGCAGTCTTTTTTGTGTTTGTGTGAAAAAATGTCTCGGTCCTTTTCCTGACAGTCGATGGGGCTGCTTGCGGTCAGCGAGACGGTTATGCTGCGTTTTTGCTCGTGAAAAAGATTTGCTGACCCGTCTTGTCTTTTTGCAAACTGATGGTAAGAGGACAGGTGGAGAGCGGGGGAAGGCACATGCGCGAGTTTTTGCTGTACATCAAATCGGGCACAGAAGCAGTGTCGTCGGTTCAGACATACGTGACACCGAGCTTTGCTGTCGACCAATCTTTTTGGCAGGAGCGAGAGAGCTGCATTCTGCACGTCATCGGCAAGACGTCATCGCTCGCTTTGGCCTTTTCCTTGCGGGAGCAAATAAACGAATACATACGCAAGCGACTGCCAGAGCGGCAAAAGCTGACGGATGGAGTGGTCGCTGAGCTGCGGCAGTTGGCTGTGGGGAAGGTTCGGGAGGCGAGTGGGCTGTATGGGCGGGAAATGACCGACAGGGAGCGGGATGACAATCAAGCTTCCTGGTCCAGTGCGTTCGCTTGCATGAGGCAGCCGCCAAAAGACTGGTTTGCATGGAAGGTTGTAGAGTTCAGATGCGAAGTGCATGCTTGTCAAAAGGATGCTGAATCAGCAGGAGGGTACAAGATTTTCCCGCGCCATTCATTGCTTCGAAGAACTTCGCTCACAGCGGATGGAGCGAGCGCAAGCGTTCTCGGCAAACTGCTGGATGGACGAGCGCTTCTCTGGGAAGAGATCGAGACGCTTTTGTGCAAGCGAGGGGTAGAAGTTGGCGATTTGGCAGCTGCGCTGCATGAAGGAGTCCTCGCTGGCAAAGTGCAGTGGCTTCCAGGAGTGCGCATGGGAGTCATCAGCAATTGGTGGCGCAAACGACTGGTGCTTTTCTGTGAGCGATGCGGCAGCGAGGGCAGAGCGTTGCAGCTGATATACTGCCATTCGTGTGAGCAAGGCTGCGCCTACTGCACGATATGCCTGGGAATGGGCAGGAGCAAGTGCTGCACGCCGTATATGTTGATTGCGTCAAGTGCCTCAGCCGACATTGGGAGAGAAAAAGGAATGGGGCAGCCGGCCAGGCTGGAGTGGACAGGGCGCTACTCGCAAGATCAGGCGAGAGCTGCCGAACGCGCTCGGCGGTTCGTAGCGGGCTCACATCCGGGGCGGTCGGAGTTTTTGATTTGGGCAGTGTGCGGGGCTGGGAAAACCGAGCTGCTCTTTCCTTCTGTCGCTGAGGCACTTTCGTCGGGAGGGCGTGTATTGATCGCTACTCCGCGAAAAGACGTAGTGCTGGAGCTGGCTCCGCGTATTCGGCGAGTGTTTCCCGAAGCGCGTGTAATTGCTGTCCATGGCGCCAGTGCCGAGAAATGGGAAGAGAGCGATATCACGATTGCAACGACCCATCAAGTCATGCGCTATCATCGCCGCTTCCTGTTGGTTGTACTCGACGAGGCCGATGCTTTTCCTTATCACAACAATCCTGTGCTTTATCGGGCGCTGGCGAGAGCCGTACACGATACGGGCAAGCTGCTCTATTTGAGCGCGACTCCCCCGCTCTATTTGCAAAAACGGCTCGTTTCAAACGATCGTTCAAAATCAGCAAGTTCCGCGGCATTGCCGCTTGCTTCAGCCACTCATGTGCTTTTACCCGGTCGCTACCACGGCAAGCCGTTGCCTGTGCCTGAGATTCTCACGATCAAAGGGTTGCACAAGCGCGTTCGGACGAAGCGAGCAGTGCCGCAGATGACGAATGCAGTCAAGCGTTCACTGGATGCCGAGCGGCAAGTTTTCGTCTTCGTTCCCCGCATTGACGACGTGGACGTGGTGCTTGCCTATTTGCAAAAGGCGATGCCGGATCGGTCGGAACAGATGGCGGGCGTCCACGCCTCCGACCCGTTGCGCGAAGAAAAGGTGCTCGCTTTTCGCAACAGACGCTATACGCTCATGGTGACAACCACGATTCTGGAACGCGGGGTCACCATTCCGAAGAGCGATGTGCTTGTCGTAGGAGCGGAGGCGCCCGTCTTCGATGAAGCCTCTTTGGTGCAAATTGCGGGGCGCGTGGGCAGATCGTTCGATGACACGGCAGGCTCTGTGCTTTTCTTGCAGGCTGAGCGCGCTGCGGCCACGAAGCTGGCAGTCAGGCAAATCAGCCGGATGAATCAATTGGCGAAAAAGCTTGCGGAAGCTGGGGGGGATAATGCGTGACAATCCAGTCATGTGTGGCTTGTGGCGGACATTTGAATGCCCTGCAAAGAGAAGGGATTGTCCGCAAGCGTGCGCGATCTCTTTCCAGTTCAGCCGCTACTTACCCGGTCGTATATCGTTTGCTGCAAAAGCTCCAGGTGTGTGCAGGCTGCTTGGAAGCCCTGCCGTTCATCGGAGAGCAGATTTGTCGTCAGTGCGGGCGAGACATGTGCAGCGAGGTCATTTGTCGCGATGGATTGTGCCGCGATTGCGTAGATCGAGCGAGCGTGCCGTTGTCTAACAACCGCAGCCTGCTCCAATATGACGAGAAAGGAAAAAGTCTGGTCAGCCTGTTCAAATACCGTGGGGATGAGCGATTGGCTAGTTTTTTCAGTGCGCTTTTAACCATCGCGATTTACCGCTACCATACGCCTTCGCGTTTTACTTGCATCACGACTGTTCCGCTTCATCCAACAAGGCTTCGGGAAAGAGGCTTCAATCAGGTGGGGTTGCTTGCCAAAGCTTTGGGACACGCCATAGGAGTTCCGGTCAAAACGTTGCTGGAGCGAACGAAAGCGACAGAGAAGCTGAGCAAGCAAGGCGGGCGCGTGCATCGCGAGGAGAGCATGAGAGATGCTTTTGCGTGGGCGCAAGGGGCTGTGCTTGCAGACTTATCCTCCGCTTGCTCTGGCGGGATCGCGCGAGCCAAGGTCAAGGGCGGGGCGAATAGTCCTGTAATGTCCGGCACTCCTCTGCGGGTTCTCCTGATCGACGATATATATACGACAGGCTCGACTCTTCGTTCTTGTGCCAGCACTTTGCGAGCACACTTGGGAACAGTTTGTGAAATTTATTCCTTGACAATATACAGATAGCCAGTTTGGTAAAATTACGTTATCATGGAAGCAATCAGCAGTTGCGAACCAAATGAACTTTCTGGATGTTGAAGGGGTTGTTTCTATGTCTCTGGGCAAACTGGCAAACTGCTCGCGGTGTGATGCTTTATTTGTACAAACAGTCCGTGACATTTGCCCCAAATGCTATCAACAAGTGGAGCAGGAATATGAAAAATGCGCCCGGTTTCTGCGCAAGCGCGAGAATCGCGGAGCTAATATTCATCAGGTGAGTGAAGCTACTGGTGTGAGCGTGAAGCAAATTACGAAGTTTATCAAGGAAGGGCGCATTTCTGTAGAAGGCAACCCGGAACTTGGTTACCCATGCGAAATTTGTGGAATTTTGATCCGTACCGGAAACATGTGCGACTCGTGCATGAAAGACTTGAAACACGAGATTTCGCAGCAGCTTGAAGTGGATCGGCGCCTTGCAGAAGATGCTCGCGCACGTCAGGCGGAAGCAGCCGCTTATCGAAGAAGGAAGAATACTGACGAATAGTTTTGCGCAAAAAAACTAATCGTCAATCAGGAAATTGCCGATGATACTACTAAGAGGTATCATCGGTTTTTCTTTTGATAAAGGGACGTGTTCCCATGAAAATGTCCGGTGGATTGAGAGGATGGTAATCAGATGCGGATTAATGAACCGAACCGTGTCGGGATGATCAACGCCTACAACAAGACGAGCAACAACCAGGTAGGCAAAAGTGGGAAAATCCCGATGGGCAAGGATGAAGTAAACATTTCTACGGAAGCGTTGGAAATGCAGCGCCAGGTGGAAGACACGAACGCGCCACAGCGTCGTGAAAAGGTGGAGCAATTGAAGAAGCAAGTGGAGGAAGGCACGTATCGTGTCTCCAGCGAGCGAATTGCAGAGAAGCTCCTGTCCTTTTGGAAAAAGCTATAAACCAGTTCTCTAGGGAAGACGAGGAGAAGCGCGAACATGGATAGACTCTACGATCTGCTCGACAACTTGATCCGGTTGCACAAAGCCTTGTACACTTTGGCCGCACACAAAAAAGACGTGCTGGTAAAAGGAGATGTCGATGAGCTGGTGGCGATTACCCGCCAGGAACAAAAGCTGATCAAGGGCGTCACTGCTGCTGAAGCAGCCCGCCAAACCTTGGTGCAAGAACTGACCGAAAAGAAAGGCTTTGCGCTTCAGGAAGGCACACTGGCTGAATTGATCAAGTTGACGACCAGTGCGGAAGAGAAGACGCGGCTTGCATCCTATCGAGACGAGCTTGTCCGGATTGTCGCCGAACTGCGTGAGGCAAACGAGCTGAATCAGCAGTTGCTGGAGCAATCCCTTTCTTTTGTAAACATGACACTCGACCTGATCACGGACACGCCGGAGGACGACTTCATTTACGGCAATCCGAGCACGGACACCTACCGTCAGGCGAGCCGAACTTTTTTCAATAAAAAAGCGTAAAGAGGTGCTGACATGCGCTCGACTTTTCACGGAATTGAAGTAAGCAAACGCGGCCTGTTCGCACAGCAGTCTGCGCTGAATACGACGGGGCATAACATTGCGAATGCGAATACGGAAGGATACAGCCGTCAGCGGGTCAACATGCAGGCTACTACCGGGTTGCCTTATGTGGGAATGCAGGCAAATATCGAGCCGGGTTTGCTTGGTACGGGTGTGCAAGCAGACAGTATTCAGCGGCTGAGAGAAGAGTTTCTGGATATCCAATACCGAAATGAGCATAAGCGGCAGGGGTATTGGGACGGCCGCTTGGAAACGCTTGAAAAGCTGGAAGGGATAATGAACGAACCTTCTGATACTGGGCTGCAAAAAGTCATGGACCAGATGTGGCAAGCTTGGCAGGACTTGGCTAAAGATCCGACAGATACATCAGCGCGCGCTGTTGTTCGCGAACGGAGCAAGGCGGTCGCAGATACATTTAACACATTGACGAACCATATCAAAGAAGTGCAACTTGATCTAGACAATGTAGTGAATGTGAAGGCGATGGAAATCAACTCTTTGGGACAGCAAATAGCCAGCTTGAACAATCAGATTTCCAATATCGTGCCGCATGGCTACCAGCCAAACGATTTGTATGATCAACGTGATGTTCTCTTGGATAAGCTCTCCAAGCTGGTAGATATCCGAGTGACGCAAACCACTGCAGGTATGGTGAACGTAACGATTGAAGGACGCGAATTTGTTAACGGCATTGCTGCCCAACCAGTAGTTGCTCAGCGAAATGTCGCCACGGGTTTGAGTGATCTCACGCTGGGTGGAGCGGCTTTCGTTCCGACATCTGGTTATATGGCAGGCACTCTCCAATCGCGTGATCAGATTGTGCCAAATATGCTAAAACGTCTGGATGTCTTGGCTGTGAATTTGGCTAAGGAAATCAATGATATACATCGCGCAGGACGGAGCTTGAACGATATTAATAATGGCACCGCACAGGATCTGCCATTCTTTGTAGATGCAACTGCTTTGGCTGCAGATGCTACAACGAAAAATTATCCAACAAGTGCCTCTAGTCTTGTCGTTAATCCCGAGATTATGAGAAGCCTGGATGCTATCGCTGCGGCAAAACCGGAAGCAGTCCATACACCGGTTGGAAACAACGAAAACGCGTTGGCGATTGCCTCCATCAAATTTAAAGTGTTGGCTGCCGGAACGGGCTCGAACGATCTGGCGGAAAGCTCAACTTTGGATAACTACTATCGTTATACGATCAGCCAATTGGGTGTGGACGCACAAGAAGCTACCCGCAATCAGTTGAACTCGGAAATGCTGGTCGGAACTGTAGACAGCCAGCGGCAATCCGTATCAGGCGTATCGATCGATGACGAAATGGCAGAAATGGTGAAATTTCAGCACGCTTACAGCGCATCTGCCCGCGTCATGACAAGCATGGACGAAATCTTGGACAAAGTCATCAATGGCATGGGCCGAGTTGGCCTCTAGTTAGGAGGAAATAGATCATGGCGGTACGTGTAACGCAGAACATGCTGAACAGCAATATGCTGCGGAATCTGCATAATTCCATGCGCAGCATGGACAAGCTACAGCAACAGCTGTCGTCGGGGAGCAAAATTGCCAAACCATCCGATGACCCGGTAGTGGCAGCACGCGGGATGTTTTATCGTTCCTCATTGATGGAGAATGATCAGTATAAGCGGAACGTGGATGAAGCGAAGTCCTGGATGGATATGACGGATAGTACGATGGATGAAATTGGGAACGTCATGAAGCGTATTAAGGAGCTTCTTGTATACTCCGGGGATGGAGCTATTTCGCCTGACGATTTGAAGACAATGGCGTCTGAAGTTAGCGAACTGAAAATCCACTTAGGAACTTTAGCCAATCAGCAAATTAATGGAAAGTATATTTTTGCTGGTACAGATACAAATAAAGCGCCGTACGATTTTACAGCTAATGGGGGCAAAGGTGATTTTGTCAGTACGAATAGCTCTTCTATCAATTTGGAAGTAAGCCAAAATGTTTTTGTAACATCAAATATTAATGCGCAAAACCTATTCAATTTTCCGGATAATGCAAACAATATGTTTAAGGTATTGGATAATATTATTGGTGAGTTAGAAAATGGTAGAGATGCTACTCAGTTTCTCACAGGGATGGAGCAGCAGTTTGACAAATTATTAGCTGAGCGAGCCGCACTGGGAGCAAGTGTAAACCGTGTTGAACTAATTGCGGACCGTTTAAAGACGCAAGAGGTAAGTATTAATGAGCTAATGTCAAAGAATGAAGATGCTGATGTGGCAAAGGTGATGACAGATCTGAAAACACAGGAGAGTGTTCACTCCGCAGCTCTAGGTTCAGGCGCCAGAATCATTCAGCCAACTTTGCTGGATTTTCTGCGTTAGAAAAAGTAGGGAGAGTAGCCGATGCAAATTCCAAAAATTCGATTGGAGAGCACGTTTGCTCAACTAGGATTAAATATAAACAAGCCTGTCCAGGAGATTAAACAGCCGCAAGCTGAATTGAACCTGCGACAAGTACCTGCAAAGCTGCGAATTGAACAAGCTCGCACTGTTTTGTCCATTGATTCTAGTCAGGCGCGTACCAACATTGGTATTATGACTTCTATGGAATTTACAGCTAGTCTTGCTTCATATGGTCAACAAAAAGCCCTCCAAGCCATTGCGGAGAAAAGTCAGGAGGGAGACAGAATGATGCGGATCTATACAAAAGAGAATGTCATAGCATCTATTGGCAGAGAAAAAGGTTTGCGCATGTTGGAGAGTGGATATACACCGCCGGCAGCGTCAACTGATGAAGGTGTAGAGATCCGTGTCGAGTCGACGCCTGTGAACATCCATGTTGAGCGCAACGGAATGAGTATTGATCCTGTGATTAAACAACCTGAACTGTCATACAAGCCGGGGAAGGTGGAGCCATATATGATACAGTACAATAGCCTGAAAATTGATACTGTAGGCGGTCAACTGGATCAAACGATATAAGCGAGGGGAAAACATGAACGCAAGTCAACGAGTGGAATTGGGCAAGCTATTTTTTGAAGATGGTATTCCGGGGTTTTCCCATTTGCAGTTTTTTCAGTTGATGCAGGAAGAAGAAAGCCCTTTTTTTCTGATTCAGTCTGCTGAAGAAAGGGAGATCGGGTTTTGGGTGGTCAATCCATTTGTTTTTTTCAGCGGATACGAATTTGAACTTTCTGAAGCAGCTAAGACTTCACTCCGCATAGAAGATGAAACCCCCATAGCAATCTTTACAATTGTAACTATTCGAGAAATGCAGCGTGTCTCTGTGAACTTGAAGGCACCTATTGTGGTTAATCTCGCAAATCGTATGGCCAAACAAGTAATTTTACAGGACGACACATATTCCATTCACCAGCCGTTGTTAGTCGAGCAAATCTCGACAAGAGAGTAGGTGATGTTCAAATGCTAGTATTATCTCGCAAAAAAAATGAGTCTATCATGCTGAATAACAATATAGTCATTAAAGTGATTTCTGTTGATGGAGAAACGGTTCGACTAGGGATTGAAGCACCAAGAGATGTAGAAATTTATCGAACCGAAATATATGAAGCGATTCAAGAAGAGAATCGTGTAGCCTCTGAAAGCACAGTGTCGTGGTCCTCTATGAAGGCTATTTTGAAAGAAGAACAGAGGACTGTACATGAGGATGTTCATGAGAAAGAAGATGATGAGACATGAGTAGCTACAAGTCAGAATGGGAAGCTTCCTATCAGAACAAAGATAACTTTGTTTTTTATCCTCATGAAGAAATTATCAGGTTCACATCGAAGTATATTCGCAAGCGAACAGGTCTGTTCGAGTTTCGAGATGTTTACACGAATTCGTCTAAGCCTAAAATATTGGATTTGGGATGCGGAATTGGACGGCATGTAATATATGCTCATCAGATGGGGCTGGATGCTTACGGCATCGACCTTTCTGATACGGCGATTCAAGTAGCGGTCACATGGGCAGAAAAAGAAGGCATTTCAAATTTAGACAGTAAAGTTAGACAAGGATACACGCAAAGTCTGCCGTGGGAAAATGATTTTTTTGACTTCGTTATAAGTCACGGAGTCTTGGATAGTATGCGGTTTGAAGAGGCCACTCAAACCATGGACGAGGTTAAGCGAGTATTGGTAAAGGGCGGGCTATTCTACTGTGATTTAATCTCCGGAGATGATTCTCGTCATGCTCGGGAATTTTCGGGAGAAGAAGACGTGGAAACTCTTCATGAGAAAGGAACCGTCCAGTCTTATTTTAACTACGGGAAAATTGAAAAGCTGATTGGATGTAATTTCGAAATATTGGAATGTAATCTGATCAGACGCGAGAACGTTAATACGGGTGGCTACTCTTCCAGGTATCATCTCATTTTGCGAAATATGAAGTAACTTGAATCTCCTTTTTGGTTAGGTGTACAAAGAGGAGATTTTTTTGAAAAAAACTTTTGAAATCCATTAAAGTTGACGAGTAATTTACCGATATAAGTAATGTAGGGACAAAGTTACAAGCGCGCGATTGTAAAATAGTCCTAAATAGATCTCAGTCACATGGACGTGACGGGTATAAATCAAGGAGGAAAAACAATGATTATCAACCACAATATTTCCGCAATGAACACTCACCGTCAATTGAGTGTCAACACAGGCAACCTGTCGAAAAACGTTGAAAAGCTGTCTTCCGGCTACCGTATCAACCGTGCTGCTGACGATGCTGCTGGTCTTTCCATCTCCGAGCGCATGCGCGCACAAATCCGTGGTATGGAGCAAGCTTCCCGCAACTCTCAAGACGGTATCTCCTTGGTACAAACAGCTGAAGGTGCATTGCAAACTGTAAACAACATCCTCGTTCGTGTAAAAGAACTGGCTACTCAATCTGCGAACGGTACTTACGATTCCGATGCAGACCGCAAACGCCTGCAAGAAGAGTTGACAGAGCTGTCCAACGAGGTAACAAACATCAAAACTAACACCAAATTCAACGGTATCAGCCTGTTGGATGGAAACTCCAATAAAGACATCGACCTGCAAATCGGTCAAGATGCTGCCCAAGTTCTGACTCTGGACACTTCCAAGTTCAATCTGACCAGCGTTGCAACTAAAGTTGGCGCTTGGAAAATCGATACTCAAAGCGCTGCGAAAAGCGTGCTGAAAAGCATCGATGCATTCATTAACAAAGTATCTGCTGCTCGTTCCTACTTGGGTGCTAACCAAAACCGTTTGGAAAACACCATTAACAACCTGAACATCACTGCTGAGAACCTGACAGCTGCTGAATCCCGTATCCGCGACGTAGATATGGCGAAAGAGCAAATGGCGTTCACTAAGAACAACATTCTTACACAAGCTTCTCAAGCAATGCTGGCACAAGCAAACCAATTGCCACAAGGCGTTCTGCAATTGCTCCGCTAATTTTTCAGTGCAAAATAAAGCATGGGTTTCCACCTGGAAGCCCATGCTTTTTTATTTTTCCATGTTTATCATATAATTGAATGTTGAAAAGGAACCGATATACATAAAGAGCGATGAAAGGGAGGTTCTCATGAAGATACTAGTAGCTGGCCAAGAGTACCATGTTGATCGGACACAAGAAAACGTTATCGAATACATTTTTTCTATTATAAAAGCAACGATGGCAGAAAAAACAATGACGTTTTGCGGAGTGCGAATCGATGGCAGAGAGGTATACAAAGATTTTGAGGAAGAAATCGCCGAATCGATTGAAACGATTGAAACGATTGAACCAATTTTAATGACAGAAGAAGAGTTGGCGAAGGAAACGTTATTATCGATAAAGGATTATACGAGCCGTTCGATAGAGTATCTCAATGGGTTGGCTTACCACTTTCAGACAGAGAATGTCACTTCTGAAACGTGGGAGGATTTGGGCAAGCTTGTAGAAGGACTGATGTGGATCCAAAATACCACTCCATTTTATCCAGAGTATGAAACGCTCTTTACTTTCACTAGCGAAATGGAAACCATCAATACGGCAGTAATTCAACAGGATACTGGTTTGCTTGGCGACATGATTGAATATGAGATTATCCCTCGCTATCAAGCTATCCAAGAAGCGCTGGAGGATATTGGCTCTCAAGAGGTGAATGGGAATGGTGCTAATTGATAATGTGAACTCTTTAAAAAAGCACTATCCAGAAATCTGGGCGAAGTGTCGAAACCCGAAGCTTGAAATAAAAGATCAGGTGAAATTGGAACCAACTCAGATGCAAGGTTGGACAGTATCCATTCTTATGGAGTCTGGATGGAATTACGTTCACAGCAAGTATAATCCGGAAAAGGAAGCCGAGCGTTTTATCGATTCGTTGGAAGAGATCCAGGATCGGCATGTATTATTTTATGGTGCGGGATTTGGTTATCATATTGATGCGTTCATTAAAAAATTTCCCAATACGCCCTTTTCCATTTATGAGCCGAATATGGCTATTTTTCAGCATCTGATCGAGCGTAAAAAAATTGATGAATGGATTCCTGTCAAAAGGTTGAAAAACTTGATGGTTGAGGAAAATCCAGACGATTGCAGAAAATATTTAATAGAACTGACTAATCTTTTGGAAGACGAAATTTATCTCGTTATTTTACCAAGTTATAAACGGATCTTTTCTGAACAGACGCAAACTTTCATCAAAATGTTTCGCGATGTTGTATATGCTGCGCATGAACGGATTATTACCGGAAAAGTTTTTGCGAAAAGAATGGCAATTAATGGGTTGTTTAATTTGCCCGCCATCGTCAAGACACCCAATATCCTTGCTGCACATAACGGGTACTTCAAAGGGAAGCCAGCGATCATTGTTGGGGCGGGACCATCGCTCAACGACGAATTCGAAAACCTGCGTTATATCAAGGAAAATGGTTTAGCATACATTTTTGCTGTTGGATCATCTATCAACCAATTGCTGAATGCTGGAATAGTGCCAGATGCCGCTTTCGCATACGATGGTAGCGCGATGAACACGAAAGTTTTCCGAAAGGTACTCGAAAACGAGATTGACAGTGTTCCTTTGATTTTTGGTAGTACGATGGGATTTGAAACAGTACAAAATTATCCAGGGAAAATGAGCAATTTTTTGGTGCGTGATGATTATATCATCGATCTGTTTTTGAAGGATGAAGATAATCGTCCATTCCACTATATTGACAGGTTCGGCAGCATTGCTACCTTAACTTTGCAGATTCTGGACCAATTGGGCTTCTCCCCTATCATTTTCACAGGACAAAACCTTGCCTATCGCGGCGGCCAGGTATACGCCCAGGGTGTCGAATATACAGGTACTGATTTGGGAGATAAGAAAAAAGAATATGCGGTTGAGGTAAAAGATGTACACGGCAATGTCACATTAAGCGGTCGGGGTCATGTTGAAATGAGAGAGGAAATGGAAGCCCTCATTCAAAAGATTGCAAGAACAGATATTATAAACACAACCAAAGGCGGCGCACATATAGAGGGTACCGTCTTCCTTCCTATGGAACAGTTGATTGCAGAACAACTAACGATCCCGCATGTAGTAAAGACAGATTGGCTGGAAGTAATCTCCCAACAAGATGGTTATCGCTACGACTTGGAGTATTTAAAAAAGGTGATTCGAGAGTTGCTTTCTTCCTGCGACGAACTTGGCAAAATCATTCGACGATTTGCTGAACTGCTGGAGGATATGGATCGATTTATTGAGAGTCAAAATAACAAGCAGTTGGAAGTTTGCCTTACCAAATTTGATAAATTGTTTGATCGACTCCAGGCGAATAAACTTAATATGCGAATCGTTCAACCGATGAATCATATGGAGTTTCAGTTGGTACTAAAAATGTTTGATGATATACGGCCAGAGCCTGATCCAAAAACAAAATCACGTCGTGTGGTTGATCAATTCGGTAACTATTTGAGTTCTTGCAAAAGTGATTCTGTGCTTGTCAAAAAGATCTTGGAAGATATTCATGAGAAAATACTGGGGGAACCAATTGTAGTATAGACTGGAGGCGCTGAGATGAACCTCAGTGGAAAAAAAGTGCTTGTTACTGGAGCGGATGGTTTTATCGGCTCCCATTTGACGGAGAAATTAGTGCGAGATGGAGTAGATGTAAAGGCTTTTGTGAATTATAACTCGTTTAACTCATGGGGATGGCTGGATCATTCCCCAAGAGAAATCCTGAGCGAATTGGATGTTTTTGCTGGGGATATTCGAGATCCGCATGGAGTAAAAAAAGCGATGCAGGACTGTCACGTCGTCATGCATTTGGCGGCTCTTATTGCCATTCCATATTCCTACCATTCACCCGATACTTATGTGGATACGAACATTAAAGGGACGCTGAATATTCTGCAGGCTGCTCGTGAATGTAGCGTGGAAAAGATTGTACATACCTCTACCAGTGAAGTTTATGGGACAGCAAAGTTTGTACCTATTACTGAAGAGCATCCGTTACAAGGCCAATCGCCTTACTCGGCAAGCAAAATTGGTGCTGATCAAATGGCAATGTCATTCTATAACTCGTTTGATTTACCTGTCGCTATTATTCGTCCTTTTAACACCTATGGCCCTCGACAGTCCGCTCGCGCTGTGATTCCTACCATTATCACGCAAATCGCGAGTGGGCAAAACGTTATTCGTCTGGGCTCCATTCATCCGACTCGTGATTTTAATTATGTACAGGACACAGTAAGTGGCTTTATAGCGATAGCACAGTCGAGTCAATCCGTAGGAGAGGTAATTAATATAGGTAGCAACTACGAAGTATCCATCGGAGAGACAGCAGAGATCATTGCTGAATTGATGGGGCAATCGATTGACATCCAAACAGATGATAAACGGATTCGTCCAGAAAAAAGTGAAGTTGAGCGTTTGTGGGCGGATAATACAAAGGCCAAGCAATTGTTGGGATGGGAACCGGCATATGGGGACAAAAACGGGTTGAAACGCGGATTGCAGGAAACGATCGAGTGGTTTACGAATCCAGCGAATCTATCGCAGTATAAGGCAGGTATATATAACGTATGATGCGACCATTTTCAGTTGAAGCGGTAGTATCCACTATAAAAGCAGTAGCCGATACCGATAAAGCATTTGTTGCTCTTCATGAACCTAGTTTCCAAGGGAATGAATGGAAGTACGTAAAAGACTGCCTGGATACTGGCTGGGTGTCGTCTGTTGGCAAATATGTAGATCGTTTTGAGGAAATGCTTGCCGAATATACAGGTGTGAAGCGTGCTGTTGCCGTGGTAAATGGCACAGCTGCTTTGCATATTTGCTTGAAGCTGGTGGGGGTCGAGCAAGGGGACGAGGTGTTGATTCCAACGCTGACTTTTATTGCAACGGCAAACGCAGTTGTTTACTGCGGAGCGATTCCTCATTTTGTTGATGCATGTGAAAAGACATTGGGAGTTGATCCTCACAAGCTTGAAGGCTATTTGCAGGAAATTGCAGAAGTCCGCGGCGATGGTTGCTACAACCGAATTACCGGAAGGCGAATTAAAGCGTTAGTGCCGATGCATACTTTTGGACATCCTGTGGACCTAGACGCGATTGTGAGCGTATGCGAGCGGTTCCGGCTGGAATTGATAGAAGATGCGGCTGAATCACTAGGATCTTATTACAAGGGAAAGCATACCGGGAACTGGGGACGTGTTTCGGCACTCAGTTTTAACGGGAATAAAGTTATTACAACAGGTGGCGGTGGCGCAATTTTAACCAATGATGAGTCATTAGGGAAATTGGCGAAGCATTTAACCACCACGGCCAAAAAAATGCACAAATGGGAATTCGAGCATGATCAAGTCGGTTATAACTACCGCTTGCCCAACATAAACGCAGCTCTGGGATGCGCACAACTGGAACAGTTACCAGACTTCCTGAGCAGAAAAAGAAAGCTGGCCAATTTATATCGAGATGCTTTTAGCCAATTGGCTGGGATTTCATTTTGGGAGGAGCAAGAAAACGTTTCGAGTAATTTTTGGCTCAATGCATTGTTGCTGGATCAGGATAACGTGGAGCTTCGCGATGAGATACTGGAGTTAACTAATTCAGAGGGCATTATGACAAGGCCTGTGTGGAAGCTGTTACATACACTGCAAATTTTCGAGGGATGCCCGAGTATGAAAATCGACACAGCGACAGTCATTGAACGGAAATTGATCAATATTCCAAGTAGTCCTGGGTTGATATCCTTATAAAGGAGGAATCAGAGTGTCGACTGTTTTTGAAAAAGGATATGGTTCTCTACAGAATAGACTTGATAATTTTGAGAAATATATTCGGCGACAAACGATGACTAGATTTTTAGCTAGATATGAGTTGTTTAAACTACAAGCCAATATAAAGGGAAGCATAGTAGAATGTGGTGTGCATCATGGCGGTGGCGTAATGGCATGGGCAAAACTGTCTTCGGGTCTTGAACCGTATGCTTTTGATCGAAGAGTTATTGGATTTGATACATTTGAAGGATTTCCTTCTATTCATGAGAGCGATCAAGGAAGTATTAGTAACGAGAATAGTCAAATGCGTGTAGGTGGTTTTGCTACAGGTTACGATTCTTTTCAGGAATTGACAGATGTGATTCAAGAATATGATCAAAACCGATTCTTGAATCAATTTTCTAAAGTGGAATTGGTAAAAGGCGATGCGACTCATACTATTCCGCAATATATAAAAGAAAATCCACATTTATTGGTAAGCTTGTTATTTTTGGATTTTGATCTGTATGAGCCGACAAAAGTAGCATTAGATCATTTTCTCCATAGGATGCCAAAAGGAGCAATTTTGGCTTTTGAAGAAATTCACAACCCATGGTGGCCTGGGGAGACACAAGCATTACTAGAAACATTGGACCTTAGAAAAACACAAGTCAATCGCTTTCCGTTTGAGCCAAATATCTCGTATATAGTCTTGTAGTAGATAAAAAGATAGGGGGAGACTCGCTATGCTAAGGATTTTGACTGAAGCATCCGGGAGCATGTCAGCCGCCTACATCATTCGTGCCATTCGACAAGCTGGTCATGCGGCAATTGCATCTGATATCGACCCGGATTGTGTCGGGCGATACCTCGCAACAGATTTCATTCGGATGCCATCTAAGAATGCCCCTGATCTTTGGGAACAAACGGTGGAAAAACTGATAGATCATAAAGTGAATGCGGTTATTCCCTCGCTAGATGAAACATTGAGTGGCTGGGCAGAGCGCCAACAGCAAATGTCCCAACTAGGTATTGATATAATTTTGTCTCCTGTAGAAACGGTACGTACTTTTCAGGATAAGTGGCAAACTTATCAATTTTTTGTTCGTGAAGGAATACCGACTCCTGCTACGAGCCTTGAGCAAATATTCCCGTTGGTAAAACCAAGGAATGGTCGCGGGGCAGTTGGAGTACGAGTGGAAAAATCCAGTGTGGAAATGGACGGGATGATTTCACAAGAGCTTGCAAGTGGAATTGAATATACCGTAGATGTTTTTTGTGATAAAGAGTCACATCCAGTATACATTGTACCACGTCGCAGAGAAGGGGTTATTCAAGGGAAGTCTACTGGAGGAATTGTAGAGAAGCAACCCTTGATCGAAGAATGGGTGCAAAAAATATGCAGGGCTATCCCTTTTGCCGGGCCGGTTAATATGCAATGTTTTTTGCAAGAAAATGGTGAGATTCAATTTATTGAAATTAATCCTCGAATTGCGGGCGGCATGGCTCTAGGTTTTGCGGCCACAGAAAATTGGATCTCGTTGATGGTAGATCATTTTATTTATGGAAAACGAATCACTCCTAAGCCTATCCAATATGGATTGAAAATGAAGAGGTATTATGCTGAAGTCTTTGTTTCCAACAATTGATTGGGATATTGTGAAATACGTCGGATTTGATATGGATGGGACCTTATATGATGAACTGGAGTTTATCAGGCAGGTGTATGAGCCTATTGCCAGCTTGATAGCCCCATTTGTCAGTTCGCCTGCTACTGATGTCTATCAAAGTCTACTAGAAAGATGGCTGGAGAAAGGAAGCTCGTACAATCGAATTTTTGACGAAATCCTCTCGAATGGTGAATTAAGTGAGAGCGAAAAAGCAGCTATCATTGAGGAATGCTTGCATATATTCAGAAATTATTCGCCAAAATTGGCATTGACACATAGAGTTACTTACTTGCTTCAGCACTTTCACCAAAAATACGGTATGTTTCTTATAACGGATGGTAGGGTTCCATTACAGAGGTCCAAATTCCACGCACTTGGGTTAACAAAGTGGTTTGAAGAAGAAAATGTTGGTTTTACAGGTCTTTATGGAAGTGCATATGGGAAGCCATCTCCCCTCATAGTAAACAAAATAAAGCTTTTACATGATGTGAAGAATCCAAGACAGGTAGTTTTTTTCGGTGATAGAGAGGTAGACGAACAGTTCGCCAAAGGAATTGGATATCAGTTTGTTTTAACCCATTGTTTGCAAAGGGAGAGAGCGTCAAGATGAAAAAGCGGAAAGTGCTAGGTGTGACCGGAATTCGTTCTGAATATGACATCATGTCTTCTGTCTACTGTGCGATTGAATCCCATCCTAACTTGGAACTGGAATTGATTGTGACTGGAGCCCATTTAAGTGATGCTTATGGACTTACTGTTAACGAAATCAAACAAGACGGCTTTTTTATTGCAGAGGAAATCGAGAGTTTGATAAATGGTGACCAGGCTTCTGCGCGAGTAAAAGGCTTGGCTATACAGTTGCAAGGTCTGGTACAGGCAGTAAATCGGATAAAACCAGATTTTTTACTAGTATTGGGAGACCGTGAAGAATCAATGACGACTGCTCTGGTGGGAGCATACATGAACATTCCTGTTGCTCATGTTGCTGGAGGAGACCGCGTAGTGGGTAACGTAGATGATCAGGTTAGGCATGCAGTTTCCAAGCTAGCTCATTTGCATTTTGTTACAAACGAAGAGAGTGCTACCCGGTTGCTTAAAATGGGGGAACAATCTTTCCGCGTTTACAATACAGGTAATCCAGGATTGGATCGTATTCGACAGACACCAGTTCTTTCTAGAAAAGAATTATCTACAAGACTGGGTTTTACAATCGAAGAAAACGAGCCACTCCTTTTGCTGATTCAGCATATTATCTCGACAGAAATTAACGAAGCCTACTTTCAGATGAAGCAGACGATGGAAGCGGTTAAGGAACTGGGAATCAAAACGATTCTAAGTTACCCGAACTCAGATGCAGGTAGCCAGCAATTAATTAAAGCTATACAAGAATATCAAGATCTTCCGTATCTTTATATGGCAAAAAACATTCCCAGACTGGAATTTGTTAATATCATGAGAGAGGCGAGCTGCATGATTGGCAATTCTAGCGCTGGAATTCTTGAAGCTCCTTTATTGCATCTGCCTGTAATTAATATAGGAAACAGGCAGAAGGGCCGATTACATGCAGAAAATGTTCAATTTGTTCCGCACTCCGTTCCGCAAATATGTTCGGCTGTTATCAAGGCTATCTCAGATAGGAATTATCGAGAACAGGTAAAGAATTGTGTCAATCCTTATGGCGATGGATTTTCTTCACAGAAAATAGCAAATGTGCTGGCTGATATTCCTATTGATGACAATCTTTTAGTAAAGGACATTACATACTAATGAGCAGAAATGTACTTTTTATTGCTCCGCATCCCGATGATGAGACATTGGGTTGTGGGGGGACGATTTATAAACACGGTGAACAGGGCGATCAGGTTCATTGGATAATTGTTACGGAGATGAGGGAAGAGCAAGGATTTTCCGCTGAGAAAATTGCGGTTAGAGAGCGAGAAATAGAAGCGGTTGCCACGAAGTACAATTTCACAAGTACACATAAGCTAAAGTTACCAACTACGAAACTGGATGAAGTAGGGATGAGCCTGATTGTGGAGAGAATGGGTGCAGCTATTCTTGCCATTCAACCAGAAGTGCTCTATATTCCATATCCAGGAGATGTCCACACCGATCATAAATATGTCTTCGATGCTGCCGTCTCATGTACTAAATGGTTTCGCTACTCCTTTGTAAAAAGAGTGTTGGCTTACGAAACCTTATCTGAAACGGAATTCGGTTTGAACCCGGATACGAACGGGTTTCGACCAAATGTTTTTGTGGATATTACCGACCACTTAGAAAAAAAACTAGAAGTAATGCGTATGTTTGAAAGCGAAGTGGGTACTTTTCCGTTTCCAAGAAGTGAACAAACTATTCGTTCTCTCGCATATGTCCGCGGATCGGCTGCTGGTGTTGAAGCTGCGGAAGCATTCATGCTCTTAAAAGAGATATTGTAAAAAGAAGGTGATTTTGTGAGAAGAAAAACCTTTATCATTGCTGAAGCAGGCGTCAATCACAATGGTTCCTTGAAAATGGCAAAAGAACTTGTGCATCAAGCGGCAGTAGCAGGGGCTGATGCAGTGAAGTTTCAGACGTTTAAGGCGAAAAATATTATCAGCAAACATGCTGAAAAAGCCGATTATCAAAAGAAGACGACTGATGAGCAAGAGTCCCAGCTTAACATGGTCGAAAAGCTTGAAATGACGGCAGACATGCACGAGGAGTTAGTGGCATACTGCAAAGAATTGAACATTAAATTTTTGTCTACACCATTTGACCTTGAAAGTGTGGATTTATTGGCCGAGCAAATCCGCGTGGATCAACTCAAGCTGCCTTCTGGGGAAATTACAAATGCTCCACTTTTGTTGAAAGCTGCGATGACAGGCTTGCCGATTATTCTTTCCACAGGAATGTCTACCTTGGGGGAAATTGAGGATGCACTCGGTGTCCTTGCGTTTGGATATGTGCATTCGGATCAGAGTTCATCCATTTCAGCCTTTCAGAGAGCGTTCGCGAGTGCTGAAGGACAACGAGCGTTACAACAGAAAGTGTCATTGCTTCATTGCACAACGGAATATCCAGCCCCTTTTAGGGAAGTCAACTTGAGGGCAATGGATACGTTGTCTACAGCATTTGGTCTCCCTGTTGGATTCTCTGATCATACAGAAGGTATTGCTGTTCCCATCGCAGCCGTTGCGCGTGGTGCCGTTATTATTGAAAAACACTTTACTCTGGACAGAAATTTGCCTGGCCCGGACCATAAAGCTTCTCTTGAGCCGCAAGAGTTGAAACAAATGATAGAATCCATCAGGCAGATCGAGTTGGCGTTGGGAACCAACGTGAAAATGCCGACATTGTCGGAACTAAAAAACAAGCATGTTGCACGCAAAAGCTTGGTAGCCGCGCACAGTATTAAAAAGGGAGAGCTGTTAACCAGCGAAAATATTACTGCCAAACGGCCGGGGAATGGAATTACGCCAATGCATTTTTGGGAACTGATTGGAAAGCCAGCAATGAAAGATTATCAGCCTGATGAAGTGATTGAACTATGAAAAGTGTGCTAATTCTTGGTGGAGGTGATCATGCCAGAATTGTCGCCGAGGTGTTGATGCTTCAGGGCTATCAAATTGTTGGATACACAGATGTAACGAATAAAGGAAAGCTTTGGGGTATTCACTACTTGGGCGATGATTCTGTTGTGGAGACCTACTCAGCGGACAAGATTTTGTTAGCCAACGGCCTTGGTTCCATAGGCGATAATTCGGGCAGAATGCGACTCTACCTTTCTTTTAAGGAAAAAGGGTATTCGTTTATCAATGCAATTCATCCAAGTGCAATCATCTCTCCTAATGCAATTGTAGGGGAAGGCGTGCAAATTATGGCGGGGGCAGTTATCCAAGCGGGTACCAAGTTGGGATGCAATACCATCGTCAACACACGTGCTTCAGTAGATCATGATTGTATCATAGGAGAGCACGTTCATATTGCACCTGGGGCTACATTGTCTGGAGGCATAACAATTCATGCGAGTTCTCATATAGGCACGGGCGCTGTCATTATTCAGGGCATCGTAGTAGGAACGTCGAGCATCATCGGAGCTGGGACCGTAGTGATAAGGGATGTCCCGGAACAGACGAAGGTAGTGGGAGTACCTGCTAAAATAATTGGGACTTGCAGCTAGAAAGGTGTGAGGAATAGTGAACTGGAGAGATCTGCTAGTATCTCCTCAAACTCCTATCATTAATACGTTGGAAATTATAGATAAAAATGCACGGCAAATTGCACTTGTAGTGGATGAAGAAGATCGCTTGCTGGGTACTGTAACCGATGGTGATATACGTAGAGGCTTGTTAAAGGGACGAGCTTTGACCGATCATATTTCTTTAGTAATGAACTCGTTCCCTACTGTGGCCTCTCCCTACGATACTAGGGATAATGTGCTGGCTTTGATGAAAATTAAACAGCTCCACCAGATCCCGGTTGTTGACGAGGATGGTCGGATTGTTCATGTGGAAATTTTAGATGAACTGCTTAGGCCGAAGAAGAAGGAAAACTGGGTCGTATTAATGGCCGGGGGTTTGGGAACCCGGTTACATCCCCTCACGCATGATTGCCCTAAACCGCTTTTAAAGGTGGGGGACAAACCAATATTAGAAACGATCTTGCAAAGCTTTGTAGACCAAGGCTTCTATAAATTTTATATCTCAGTGAAGTATAAAGCAGAGATGATCCAGAAACATTTTGGATCAGGTGAGCGATGGGGTGTGACGATTCGCTATATTGAAGAACAGCAATCTTTAGGGACGGCAGGAGCACTGAGCTTGTTGCCGGCAAGACCGACTGATCCATTTTTGGTCATGAATGGCGATTTATTGACGAAGGTACATTTTGAACAATTGCTTGACTTTCATAAGAACTATCAGGCTCATGCAACTATGTGTGTTCGTGAGTACGATCATCAGATTCCGTACGGGGTAGTCAGACTGGACAAGCAGCGGTTGACAAGCATTGAAGAGAAGCCAATACAGCGCTTTTTTGTGAATGCTGGAATCTATGTGTTGAATCCAAGTGTACTTGAATATATCCCGCATAACACATATCTGGATATGCCAAGCCTGTTCGACAAGCTATTGAAAGAAGCAAAAGATACGATTGCGTTCCCGATTCGAGAGTATTGGTTGGACATTGGGCGAATCACAGACTTTGAGAAAGCGAATAGGGAATACATGGAGGTATTCAGTTGAAGGCACTTGTTATTGGCTTCGGGTCTATCGGGATGCGGCATGCGAGAGTGCTAACCAGTCTTGGTTGTAAAGTAGCTGTTGTGAGTCGTCGTGAAATTGAATGGGATTGTTATTATCCTTCTATTTCGGAAGCGTTAATAAGAGAAGAGCCTGACTATGTCATTGTAGCTAACAGAACATCCGAACATTTAGCCACCATCTCAGAATTAAATGCGAACGGATTTAAAGGGAAAGTCCTTATAGAAAAGCCGATATTTGATCATGAATGTAACATGCCCAACAACTCTTTTCAAAAATTATATGTGGGCTATAATCTTCGCTTTCATCCAGGTATTCAAAAATTACGGTCGCTATTAGCCAATAAAACAGTTTTATCTTTTCATGTATATACAGGTCAGTATCTTCCGCAGTGGCGCCCTCAGGCTGATTATAGAGAGTCTTACTCTGCGAGCAAAGAAAAGGGGGGCGGTGTTTTACGAGATTTGAGCCATGAACTTGATTATACGAATTGGTTACTAGGAGGCTGGGAAAGCCTGACTGCGGTAGGCGGGAAGTTCAGTGAACTCGAGATAAGCAGCGACGATGTGTACACGCTATTGATGAGAACAAAGCTTTGCCCTGCTGTAACCATCAGTGTGAATTATTTAGATCGAGTTGCGAAACGTTTTGTAATAGTGAATACAGACCACGGCACCATAAAGCTGGACATGATTCAAAATACGATAACAGTAAACGAGGAACACACGGATTTTAACGTATCACGTGATTTTACGTATATCGAGCAACACAGAGCTGCTTTGAGTGGAGTGGATCATGACATTTGCCGATCTGATGAAGCTATGCAAGTAATGAGCATGATAAAAGCAGCAGAAGAGGCAAATGAGAAACGGAGTTGGGTCACAAGATGAAGAGGTTATGTACCATTTGTGCCAGAGGAGGATCAAAAGGGGTGAAAAATAAAAATATACGCCCCTTGCTAGGTCATCCTCTCATTGCGTTTAGCATTAAGCAGGCGAAGGCTTCTGGAATGTTTGAATGTGTAGCGGTCAGCAGTGATTCTAGCGAAATACTGGAGGCAGCCAGAAAGTATGGTGCAGACATACTGATTGAACGTCCCAGCGAGATGGCAACTGATGAGTCAGCGAAATTACCGGCTATCCAGCATTGTGTAACAACCGTGGAGCAACAGATGAAAACGACTTTTGATATTGTTGTCGATATGGATGCGACTTCTCCATTGAGATATGTAGAGGACATTCAAGAGGCTATTCGGATTCTGGAAGAACAAGATGGAGCTAACTTGATAACGGGTGCCCCTGCCAGAAGGTCTCCATATTTTAACTTGGTTGAACTCGACTCGAATAATATTGTCCGCTTGTCGAAGCCATTGGAGCGACAGGTTGTTAGAAGACAGGATTCTCCAAAGTGTTTTGATATGAATGCTTCTATTTATGTGTGGAAGCGCGAAGAATTTTTCGCTCAGAAAACTCTCTTTAATGAAAAGACGTTGCTGTATGTAATGCCTGAGGATCGCTCGATCGATATTGATTCGGAAATTGATTTTAAATTTGTCGAGTTTTTAATGAGCGAAAAGAGGGAGAAATATGAAACCTTATTTGTATAAAAATATGTTTAGCTTAGAAGGAAAGACCGCTATTGTAACGGGGGGACTTGGGATACTCGGCAAGCAAATTTGTCAGGGACTTGCTGAATTCGGTGCCAATGTTGCTGTTATTGATTTAAATCAACAGGAAGCAGAAGAGTTTTCCAAAGAGCTTTCAGAGTCCTTTGGTGTCAAGTGTTTGGGGGTAGCATGTGATGTCTCCTCGCCAACATCTGTGAAAGAAATGGTAAATGAAGTTGTCAAAACGTTGGGGGAGATTCATGTTCTTCACAACAATGCTGCAAGCAAGTCCAAAGATTTAGATGCATTTTTCTCGCCGTTCGAAGAGTATTCTATGGATCAATGGCGTGAAATTATGTCCGTCAATATCGATGGCATGTTTTTGGTTGCTCAATCAGTAGGGAAGCAAATGGTACAGCAGGGAAAAGGGGGATCTATTATTCAAACGGCATCGATCTACGGGATCGTAGCTCCGGATAATAGAATTTATGAAGGGTCCCATTATTTAGGGCGGCAGATTAACACCCCTGCCGTTTATTCGGCTTCTAAGGCATCAGTCGTCGGACTGACTAAATATTTGGCTAGCTATTGGGCTCCGCAGGAAATTCGTGTCAATACTCTGATTCCTGGTGGAATTCAAAGCGGCCAAAATGAAGTCTTTATTGAGAAATACTCTAATCGTGTTCCGTTAGGCAGAATGGGAAGACCAGATGAGATTGTAGGGGTAATGGTGTACTTGGCTTCTGATGCATCGAGTTACGTAACGGGTCAGCAATTTGTAATTGACGGTGGTTTGTCAGCCTGGTAATGGAAAAATCGACATAGGGTGGATTTCATGAACATACTTATTTTGGGTGATTCCCTTGCTTTGCCGCGCCCTCACCGAATTAACAACTTTGATCCAGTTGTTGATAAAGAGTTGGCCGTTCATTTTAACGAGACGTACGGGTATCTTTTAGAGAAAGAGTTGCGTTCCAACTATCCTGAAGCGGACATAAGCGTAACGAATCGTGCTCAACGCTTCTCTACCATCAAGGATATTCACGAACAATTTGCAAACCATTTGTTCTTCTTTCAACCAGACGTAATTGTCCTTCAAGTAGGGATTGTCGACTGTTGGTTTCGAGAAAATTTGGGCGGGAAACAGCTTGTTGAGATTGGCGACTTTGAGAGATTCTACAGAGAGATTCTCTACCTTGCTGAGATGCGTCCTCAGACGAAACTGGTTGTTTTGGGAATTTGCAAAACTTCAATGAAGATGGAGCAACGCTATCCCGGAATCTTGCATCAAATATCTGCATACAACCAAGTTTTGAAAAGTGGTGCAAACCGTCACCAAGTATTTTTCATTGATATGGAATCACATGTTGATGCTTATCATCCGCATACGTATTTGTTGCCGGATGACCATCATTTGAATAAAAGAGGAAATGAGCTTGTAAGTCGGCATCTCCTCCAGATTACACGAGCCTTTTATGAGAACGTATTGGGGTGTCGATGCTTTGAAGAGGATATGCATAGGAGTTATATGCATTTTTCCCAATCATTCGAGGCATACCCTTATTACGGCGACAACTTGTACAACCTGATTGCTCTTTCGTATCAAATGAACGACTTTGGGAAAACCACTGAATATATCAAATTCGTTCGACAAAATAAAATTCAGCATCCTGTTTTACCTGAGCTTGTTGAAACGATCAAGGAGCAAATGAAGTGATGAAAACAATTGGGATTGTTGGACTTGGTCCGATGGGGCTTAGGTACGTAGAAGTGATGAAAAAAATGGAACAGATTAAACTGGCAGTAGTGGACTTGAGGCAAGAAGCAATTCAGCAAGTGAAAGAGCGGCAATTGAAGCATGAGGTCGTCGCCTATTCATCTCATGCGGACATGCTTCAACATGAGCAACTTGACGTTCTGATCATTGCAACGAACGGCCCCAGCCACTACCCCATCTATCTGGATGCGGTAAAGCATGGCGTGAAACGTATCATCTGCGAAAAACCGATCGCAACTTCTATTGCCCAAGCTAGGGAAATGGTTGAAATTGCCCGCGCAGAAGGCATTACCCTGGCTGTCAATCATGGGCGACGATGGTCAAAGGATTATGTATCGTTACGGGAAAAGCTGCGCAGCGGAATTATCGGTTCAGTGGAAAGTATCATGTTTTCAATGGGCGGCGGACAAATGGGGTGCAACGGTACCCATTTTATCGATCTTGCTGGTTATTTGCTGGAGCAAAATGTAGTACAAGTTTGCGGATTCCTGAATGATGAAAATATAGCGAACCCGAGAGGGGCTAATTTTAAAGACCCAGGTGGATATGCGATTGTCCATTTTGAAGCGGGCGCACGCATGTTTTTTGAGATGGCAGAAGATTTGGGGATTCCTCCGTTGATGGTTATTAATGGGAAATGCGGGCGTGTTACGATCAACGAAATAGAGCGCTTCTATTTGATTGAAACAAGAAACGAGGACGATTGGGCACTGCCAGTGACTCGTTATGGAACACCATTGCGGCGAGTTGAAAAAGAGAAATTGGAACTCGATATTCACGCTTTAAGTCATGATCTGCTGCAAGCTGTATTTCAGGATGAGGCACCTGCTGACCCCGAGTATGCGGTCAAGGCTCTAGAAGCTGTGATCGGGATTCATCTGTCCCATGAAAAGGGTAATAAACAAATTGCCTTACCGATTGCGGATGAGGAGTGCATAAATCGATTATTCAAATTTACGTAAAGGAGCGATTCGATGATTTCTCTGGGCATAATTGGAACGGGGACGATTGCTCCTTCTTATATTCAAGCAATCAATTGGCTAAACGAGAACCATGACGAGAAGATTCAAGTTGTAGCGGCGGTAAATCGTACCGAGATTGGTAACCAAAGGGCGCGGTGCGATTTAAACATACCTCGGACGTATACGAGCATTTCTGACATGCTTTCTTTTGAAAAGTTGGACGGTATCGTAGTTGCGGTTCCAGCTACAGCAATCTATGATATTGCACTTGAATTAATCCCATACCGAATACCAGTGCTATTAGAGAAGCCGCCCGGACTAACGAAACAGCAAGCCAATCATCTATCAGAGATGTCCAGACAGTTTAAAACCAGTGTGATGGTAGCCTTTAACCGTCGATTTTACAGCGTGGTTCGCCAAGCGAAGCTGCTAATTGATGAAATGGGAGGGCTGCTTGGGATGAGGATGGACGTATTTGAGCGGTACCGGACTCTCCGAGAAGCGAATTATCCAGAGGAAAAATTAGAAATGCTCTTTACCGGAAACAGTATCCATTGCATTGACTTAATTCGATACTATTGTGGCGAGACAAAAGCGGTAAATACGTTTCAAAATCCGCTAAAGGCAGAGCCATTGAATCATCGATATGCAGCCCTGATTGTATCACAAACAGATGTACCGATTACTTTTCAGGCGTATTGGCATGCATTGGGGAATTGGAATTACGAGCTTTACATCCCTGACGGTAAGATTCAATTTACAAACTTAGAGGAAGCGGTTGTTTTCTTTCGAAATCGCGAGCCTTATCGATTACTTCCGGATGAGGCTGATGTCGGTGCGAAGCCGGGATTCGCTGCACAACTTAAGTATTTTGTTACCAACGTGAGCAGTAATCGAACAGATGCTACTTACGAGGGAAGTATGTCTATCCATGATGCAGTACATACAATGTCTTTAGTCGAGAAATTGAACAATAGTACTGGGTAGAAAGCACGAAGAGAAAGTAAAGCTTTATCGTGAAAAAACCGATAACTAACATAAGAAATGATTCTTGAGGAGGATCAGGAATGGATGTCGGTTCAATTCACAATTATGGAAAAGCAAAGCCATTCACAGAGTTAAACCAGAGTCAAAATCCGCCAGTGGAAAAGCAGGCACCACTTCAAGAGCGAGTAGAAACGAAGCGAGAAATTGAGCAGGAGTTAGCGGGCATCAACAAGTGGCTGCAAACTACCAGCTCGCATGTGAAATTTACCCTCCATGAAGAACTAAACGAGTATTATGTACAGATTATTAACGATCAGACGAATGAAGTCATACGAGAAATACCTTCAAAGAAAATGATGGATATGGCTGCCAAAATGCACGAAATGATCGGACTGCTTGTTGACGAGAAGAGATAGGAGGTATAAAGATGGGTATTCGAATTAGTGGTATGGCTTCTGGAATGGACACGGAGAAAATTATCAAGGATCTGATGAAAGCACAGCGTGAACCTGTTAATCGCTTGCAGCGGAACAAGTATAGCACTGAGTGGAAACGCGACGCTTACCGGGATATGAACAGTATTCTGGTTGACTTGCAAAACACGATTAAGGGTCTTCGCATGGCGAGTAGTTTTAACAAAAAGATAGCTGCTTCAGAGAACGAAAGCATTGCCTCTGCCAAAGTGGTAGGCAAGCCTTCCTTGTCATCTTACACTGTTGAGGTTACCAAGTTGGCGAAAGCAGGGACTCCACCTACTGCTGAGTTCAATACCTCGGTGACTGATTCAAAGGCTGCTGTTGGGGGATCCGATTTTACTTTTACCATTAGCAAGGATACGAACGGTGATGGTAGCATTAATGGATCGGACGCTACAGGAGTGACAATTTCAGTTGCAGGAGCCAATGATTCTTTAGAGGCGATTGTGAACAAAATTAACAGTGCAAATGCTGGTGTAAAAGCTAGTGTATTTAACAATAAGTTAGTAATGACCTCAGAGGACGGAAAAACATTCCAGGTACAGGCTTCTGCCAGCAACAACTTAGATATCGATACCGCTGTTAAGACTTCCACTGCCGGAACAGCAGGAGAAGAGGCAAAATTTAAAATTAACGGGGTAGAATATACCTCACCTACAAACACGATTTCTTTTGACGGTATGGAGATCACGTTAAAACAGGCAAGCGCAGGTGGTCCAGTAGTCGTTAGCACCAAGACTGACGAAGATGCCGTTTACAACATGGTAAAAGATTTTGTCGATAAATATAATGCGGTCATTGAAACGATCAACAAGAAAATCTCTGAACCGAAAAATAAAGGCTACCAACCGTTGCTTGACGAAGAAAAAGAAGAACTCCCGGAAAAAACCGCAGAGAAACTGGAGGCTATGGCCAAGAGCGGAATTTTGTTAAGGGATCCTATTCTGTCGAGCGGATTGAACGAACTGCGCCGCGCCATAAGCACGCCTTTGCAAGCAACAGGTATCAATAAAGCATTCGATACTCTTTCCGAAATTGGAATTACAGGTGCTCCTAGCGGTAAAAATGCCTATTTGGAAAATGGTAAGCTATACCTCGACGAGACTAAACTTCGTGAAGCGATTCGAAATAATGGCGATGATGTTCTGAAGCTTTTCACCAATTATAGCGATGAGAAAACCGATCTCGGAAAGAAATACAATGAAAGTGGCGTAGCAGAACGTCTGTATAGTCAATTGAATCAAGTCATGGACAAAATTACGAAAGAAGCTGGTGCAGCAGGCACAATCGCGGATAATAGCGTTTTGAGCAAGAAAATCCAGCAAACAGATGATGATATTTCTCGCTGGGAAGACCGGCTGAAAGTTATCGAAGATCGTTACTGGAAACAATTTTCAGCAATGGAAAAAGCGATGTCCCAAGCCCAATCTCAAGGCTCTTGGTTCGCCCAAATGCTAGGCAAGAGCTAAAAAGGAGTGATGCAGATGTTGCAGAACGCTGCTCAGACATACCAATCCAATCAGGTAACGACCGCTACTCCTGCAGATTTGACATTGATGTTATACAACGGTGCGCTTAAGTTCATTAAACAAGCCAAAAATGCCATCGAAGAAAAAAATGTAACCAAGGCTCATGAGGCCTCTCTGAAAGTGCAAAACATCTTGTATGAGCTTATGTCCACCTTGAACAACGATTATCCTATTTCCAAAGAATTTGTCAAACTTTACGAGTATATGCTCCAACGTACTATTCAAGCAAACATGCGCAAAGATATAGCGATTCTAAGTGAAGTAGAAGAATTGTTTGTTCAATTCCGTGATACGTGGAAAGAAGCCATGCAATTGGCCAAGAAACAAGGATAAGGTGCACATGATGGACAAGATGATGGCTACTCTCTTGGAAAGCTTGCATGAAGCGACACAACGTCTGGAGCAAGCTGTGGCAGTAAAGGAGTCGAATCCGGATGATTGGCTGGCAATTTTGGATGAGCGTGAAGAGTTAATCCATCAAATGCAGGAGAGATTCAGTGCTGGATCAGTGCTGACAGAAGCTCAACGCGTTCAATTGACTCAAATCTATGAAGTAAATCAACGGCTGATTCCTTTGATAGAAGGTTGTAAACAAGGCGTACAACAACAGTTAAACAACCTCCACCGCAGCAAGCTCGCCATGAATTCTTACAACGAGGCAGGTCCAAACGGTTACGGGGCTTTTTTCGATCGAAAAAAATAAAAAAAGGCCGGGTAACCGGCCTTTTTCTTTTCCGAATCTTATACGCGAATATCGATGGCTTTCCCAAGAGTAGGATGACTTGCCTGAGCCACTTGAACGTTGTTCTGGGTCTGGGCCAATCCCTCCAGCATGATAGAAGCTTGTGCTTGCATCGTCTCTTGTACTTGATTGGTTACACTAATGCTAACTGCTTGTTGCAGTTGGATAGCATTCACAGATGGTCACCTCTTTTCAAAAATTTCCTTACCTTTTAATTATCGACATTTTTTAACGTTACTTTCATTACAATCATTTGTCTGTCTTTTGAGCATTCTCTATCTGCTATAATTTAAAGTGATCTGTTTTAAAACTAGGAAGGTGACACCATTGTCCACAAAACGCCGCTCACTCGTCTTGATCGGAGCCGTCCTCCTCATTTTCATACACGCGGTTTACTTGAACGGCAACCTCGGTGATTTGCTGAACGTGACAGCGATTGAACTGGTCGCGCTCTCCGTGGTTGTGTCGTACGCGATCAAGCGCAAGCATCTTGATGTAAAAAAAATCGTCCGCCTTTTGATTCACGGCAGGGACAGCAACGTAGAGGAAACGATCAAGCGCTTCTACTATTACGCGCTCGTTCAAAAAGAACAGGGATATATCGCGCTCGAACGCGAGCTGCACCAGGAGAAAGATTCGTTCGTGCAGCGCGGCAGCCTGCTGGCGGTAGAGGGTGTGCCAGAAGAAGAGCTGCGAATGATTCTGGAAAACGAGCTGAAGGGCGAGCAGTATCGCTATCAGCAGGCAGCTGGCTTCTTCCGGCTGATCAGTTTGCTGGCGCCAGGGATGGGGCTGGTAGGGACGCTGCTCGGGATGACAGGGGTATTGAAGTCGCTCGAAGACATGGCGCTCACTGGGCACAGTCTGAGCGCAGCGGTGGTCGCCACGCTCTATGGCGCGCTCCTTGCGAATTTGTTCGCTCTGCCGTGTTACTACCGGATGATGGACTTGTATGACCGGGAAATGTTTGAAAAACGGCTCTACATCGAAGGCTGTGTTGGATTGCAGCGGATGGAGACGCCGCGCCTGTTGTTTGAGAAGCTCAATTCGTTTTTGCCTGGCGACCAGAAGCTGGTGCTCGTCAAGGAGCCTGGCAGCATGAAGGGCACGATTGAAAGGCAGGATCGCTATGCATGACGATCGGTTGTACGACGAGAAGGAGCTGGAGAAAAGCTGGCTGATCAGCTACAGTGACTTGATTACGCTGTTGTTTGTCATCGTGATCATCATCGCAGCGACGCAGTTGACCAGGATTCAGACCGAGCGCGAGGCTGCCAAAAAGGAGCAGGTGGAGCACGAGGCCAATCTTAAGCAGGTGCATCAAAGCCTTGATCTGTTGAATTTGCAAAAGCTCGAGCTGGAGCGCGAGATTCATCAGCTGGAGGGGCAAAAGAAGGTGCTCACAGGCACGATTGACGAGAAAGGCTCGCAGGAGCAAGAAATGGCGAACTTGCCTAAGCCGCCTGTTGGCATGCCAGACTCGGGTGAACGCGATATGGAGACGGTGCACAACCAGCTCTCCTCTGCTCTGGCGGAACTGAATCTGGACTATGAGGAGACCGAAGAGGGATTGCGTATCCGGCTTCCGGAGAAAATTTTGTTCGGCAGCGGCTCTGCTGATCTTCAGGAGCAGGGGAAAGAGGTCGTAGGCACCGTAGCCCAGGTGTTGCAGCGCTATGAGCACAAAGTGCGGATTGAGGGCTACACGGACGATGTGCCGATCTCGCGCAGTTCATTCAAATCCAACTGGGAGCTGTCCTCTGCCCGCGCCATTGCAGTAATGCGGGAAATGGTTGATGCATATTCCTTGCCGGCATCGCGCTTTACGGTCGCGGGATTGGGAGAATACAAGCCGCTCGTGGATAATTCCAACGATGAGAACCGCGCGCGCAACCGGCGAGTGGAGATTATTATTTTGGCGGAAAAAGAATAATTCGTATTTTTCTGATAAATTAATGTTTTTAGGCAGGATTTTTATATACAGGATAGAAGTATATCCGGTGTATACGAATCCTGTTTTTTCTTGTGAAAAACGTCTCGGCGGTTTTCATGAAAGCGGATATGTCGCTTTGCGGCCAACCAAACGGTCTTGACCATTTGTTGCCAGCTCCGGTTCTATCTCTCCTATCGCTTCCGTAACCATAGTACCAGGGCCGCAGAACAAGCAGGAAAATAGTTATACCCAGCTTGTGCACAACGCTATGTGGATAATGTGGATAACTTTGTGGAGAACGCAAAAAACACACGATTTCCATGTGGACAGTGCTGGGGAAAAGTATGCTATACAGAGAGAAACAAGGGGGATTTCGAATGGGTTTCGGGAAAAAGTGGTTCAAGTCTCTTGTGCTGGTAGCAGGTGTGGGGCTTTTGGTCTCTGCCTGTGGTTCGGGAGGCCAGCAGTCTTCGGGAAGCGGTACGAGCGGTGGCGGTTCCCAGGACAAAGTATACGTGGTCGGAACGGATGCGGCTTACCCGCCATTCCAAATGCTTGAGGCTGACAAGATCAGCGGGCATGACATCGATGTGATGAATGCGATTGCGGAAGCGGGAGGATTCAAGATCGAGTGGAAAAACACAGGCTGGGACCCGCTGTTTGACGGCCTGGACAAAGGCACGGTGGACATCGGGATATCGTCCATCACGATCACGGACAAGCGCAAGGAGAAATACGACTTCTCGGATTCGTACTTCGAGGCGAATCAATTGATTTTGGTCGCAGAAGACTCCCCTGTCAGCAAGCTGGCTGATCTGAAAGGCAAAAAGATCGGGGTACAAGCTGCCACTACAGGGGAAGAGGTGGTCAAAAAGGCGTTTGGCGATACGTATGAAGGCTTGAAAGGCTATGACGACATGCCTTCGTCTGTGGACGACTTCTTCAATGGCCGTGTCGATGCAGTTGTAGGTGATAATGGCGTACTGCAATATTACGTAAATAAAATCAAAGACAAGAAATTCAAACTGATCAAGGACGACTCTTTTGAAAAAGAATTTTACGGCATCATGGTCAAAAAAGGAAACACAGACGCTCTGAACAAAATCAACGACGGCCTGAAGAAAATCAAGGAAAATGGCAAGCTCCAAGAAATTTATACCCAGTATTTCGGCAGCAAGTAGTCAGCGACAACAAGCCGGGTGCGCCGCGAGGACGCGCCCGGTGTTTGTGAACTCCAGTGCTGACACACAGGAAGGGAGGACTTGCCATTGGACTGGAGCGTCATCTATGAGTACAGGGAACTGTTTATCCGCGGCATTATCAATACGATTTTACTGACGGCAGTAGCTACCGTTTGCGGGACTTTCCTCGGGCTGTTTATCAGCTTGGGCAAAATGTCGACCAACCGCTTTTGGCGGTGGACATGCTCCATTTATGTAGAGTTGTTTCGGGGAACGCCGATGCTGGTGCAAATTTTGCTGATCCACTTCGCCGTCATTCCGTCGATATGGGCGTTGTTTTTTCCGGGAGAGAACAGTCCTGAAGCGATATATTCCGGTTTTGTAGCGTTGTCGCTCAATGCTGCTGCGTACATCGCCGAGATTTTTCGGGCGGGGATTCAATCGATCGATCCAGGGCAGATGGAAGCGGCGCGCTCGCTGGGGATGACAAAGGGGCTGGCGATGCGCCTGATTGTATTGCCACAGGCGTTTACGCGCATGCTGCCGGCGATCGGGAACGAATTTATTGCCCTCTTGAAGGATTCGTCCCTTTGTGCGGTAATCGCGACCCCAGAGTTGAACTACGCCGCCATGAACGTGGCGAAGAGCACATTTGAGCGCTACCCTCCTTACTTGACGGAGGCAGCCGTCTACCTGGTGCTGACACTGTTTTTGTCACGGGTCGTCGTGCGCGGCCTGGAGAAAAAATATTCTACGAGATAGAAGAATGCGTTTCCTCGAATTGGGGAGACTATGGTTGTACACAAAGGATTTTTATCCAAATTTTTACAAAAGAAAGGGTTGTGCTGTTTCATGCAAGGCAAAGTTAAATGGTTTAACGCAGAAAAAGGATTCGGTTTTATCGAGCGGGAAAATGGCGATGATGTATTCGTCCACTTCTCGGCCATTCAAACGGATGGATTTCGCACACTGGAAGAAGGACAAGCTGTGGAATTTGATATCGTGGAGGGCGACCGCGGGCCACAGGCAGCGAACGTCGTCAAACTGTAAAACATATCGATGACAGCAAATCCCCCTGGCCGCGCTACCGGCTCAGGGGGATTTTTAGTAAGGCAGCTGTAGTTCAGCTGATCATTCTCGTAATGAATAGCTCCCGATAATCGCGCAAATCCACAAATTCGTCTCCTCTGCGAACGAGTGGACGCATGGGTTCATCCGTATGAATCATGATGATTTCGACGTGGTCGCCATTGTTGAGCAAAGCCTGGGAGCCGACATACAGCAAAATGATGTACTGGATAAAGCGGGAGACGATCAGCGGATTCAACTTGCCCTGGCATGCCAGTTCCCACAGGACGTTGGCAGCCTGAAAAGGAGAGGTGCCGCGACGATAGACGCGATCCGTACATATGGCATCAAAAACGTCTGCCACGCTGATGATCTGGCACTCAAAGGGGATGTCTTTCTTTTTGCGGCCGAGTGGATAGCCGCTGCCATCGAGACGCTCATGGTGCATCAAGGCGCATCTGGCAATCCATTCGTCAGCGTCTTCCATCGATAGGAGCAGCTCATTGCCGTAGATGGTGTGGCGTTTCATGATCTCATACTCTTCATCGGTCAAGCGGTCTGGCTTGGCTAAAATCTCATCCGGGATCATCATTTTCCCGACGTCGTGCAAAAGACCTGCTTGTCCCAGGCGATAGATTTCCTCCTGGGGTCGTCCTAAAATTTTTCCTATCAGGGCAGCCACGATTCCTACATGAAGAGAATGGCGGTACGTGTAGTCTTCCGTCCCTTCTTTGATGTAGATGAACCGAAGAAAGCCCATTTGCTGGAGAACCTGATCCAGCAGCGGATAAAACGTGCTGTTGAACTGCTGCAAGGGAGGAACAGAACCTGTAGCGATCTGTTTGAATAAATGCTCGGTTTGCTTGACTGCTGCAATGTACTCACGGGCAGCCTGTGCCTCGTTCCAATGCAGCATGGGCAACGGCACCTCAGGAGTTTCCTGTTCAGAAGCGACATGCACCGACTGGATTTGATGCGCTTCCAAAAGGCGAATGTCACTCATGTGAAGGACAGCTCCGGCGGGCAAAAGAAGCAGGCCGTACTCATTGTAGACGTCTTGCGCGAGCGTTGTGCCAATAATGGAATGAGAAGGTTTCACCTCTGCCATGAGGATTCCTCCAGTGCGATGACGACCGCGATATATAGGATAGAGTGATTACCCTTCTATTATAGCATAGGGCATCTAGTAAGTATTGGTAAAATTCTGTCGACTGTTGCCGGATTGTAAAATTTTCACTAAGATTTTTTTGAGATTGGAGCAGGATTATTTACAGGGGTGCCGAATACCTATATATAGACGGAAGGAGGTTGGAACCATGAAATTTAACATTCGTGGAGAAAACATTCAAGTCACCGCAGCACTGAGAGAGTATGTGGAAAAGAAAGTCGGCCGTCTCGAAAAATATTTCGAAACAACGCCTGCCGATGTACAAGTTACCATGCATGTACATCGCGGAGAAGGCACGATCGAGGTAACTATCCCGCTTGCCGGGGTCATTATCCGAGCAGAAGAAACACACGAGGATATGTATGCCGCTATTGATCTGGTGGCAGAAAAGCTCGAGCGTCAAGTTCGCAAGCACAAAACGAAATTGATGCGCAAGCTGCGAGTTGATTCCGCTGCGAAAGTAGGCCAGCGCGACAGTCAATCCGTAGCTGTGATAATACCAGATGTCGATGAGGAAGATGTTGATATCGATATTGTCAGAACAAAACGTTTCGACTTAAAACCGATGGATGCGCAGGAAGCCGTCATGCAGATGGATATGCTGGGACACAGCTTCTTCGTTTTCCAAAATAGCGACACCAACGATGTCAGCGTGGTGTACCGCCGCAACGACGGGCGCTATGGATTAATTGAACCGAAATAACGAAACTTTACACCTTGTTACTCGTATAAGACTAGGGAGTTGCTTTTGGCAACTCCCTTTACTTGTGTATATGAGCTTCTATTTGTTAAAATAGCTTTTTAGAAAGTCTTATTTTCGTAGAATCGATCTTATTTTATTTCAGGCTTAGGCCAAATCATACGATATGTTTGTTCGGAAGCATATGGAAGGGGTGTCCTCATGTTAGGACTCGTTAAAAAGATATTTGGCGACAGCAACGAACGTGAAGTAAAAAAAATGTTCAAGCGCGTGGAAGCAATCAATGCGCTGGAATCAACTGTATCTGCGCTTTCCGATGACCAGCTGCGGGAAAAAACAGCGGAATTTAAAGCGAGACTTGCTCAGGGAGAGCCGCTCGACAAAATTTTGAATGAAGCATTTGCTGTTGTCCGCGAAGCATCCAAGCGGGTTTTGGGCATGCGTCACTTCGATGTTCAGCTGATTGGTGGTATGGTGCTGCAAGAAGGCCGTATCTCCGAGATGAAAACCGGTGAGGGGAAAACATTGGTTGCCACCCTGGCAACGTACCTCAATGCTTTGCTCGGCAAAGGCGTTCACGTCGTAACTGTGAACGAATACTTGGCAGAGCGCGACTCGCGGATCATGGGTCAGCTCTACAACTTCCTGGGGCTGACAGTCGGTCTGAACAAAAACGGACTGAGCCCGGAAGAAAAGCGGGAAGCTTACGCTTGTGATATTACGTACGGTACGAACAACGAGTTCGGTTTTGACTATTTGCGGGACAACATGGTTCTGTACAAAGAACAGATGGTGCAACGTCCGCTCTTTTTTGCCATCATTGACGAGGTGGACAGCATCCTGATCGACGAGGCGCGTACTCCGTTGATTATTTCCGGATCGGCCAACAAATCGACTGAGCTGTACTACATCTGCTCGCATTTTGTGAAGCGGCTGGAGCCGGAAAAAGACTTTACCATTGATGAAAAGCTGAAAATCGTCAACCTCACGGACGAAGGGGTAGGCAAGGTTGAGCAAGCTTTCAATATCGACAACCTGTACGACACGGCGCACATCACGTTGAACCACCATATTACCGCGGCGCTGAAAGCACAAGTGCTGTTCAAGCTTGACGTGGACTATGTGGTGCAGGAAGGCGAGGTTGTGATCGTCGACGAGTTCACAGGACGTCTGATGGTCGGCCGCCGCTACAGCGATGGCTTGCACCAGGCGATCGAAGCCAAGGAAGGGCTGCGCGTGCAAAGCGAGAGCATGACACTCGCGACGATTACGCTGCAAAACTACTTCCGTATGTACGAGAAGCTGGCAGGTATGACGGGTACGGCCAAAACCGAGGAAGAAGAGTTCAAAAAGATTTACGGCCTAGATGTCGTGGTCATTCCGACGAACAAGCCAGTCATTCGTCAAGACATGCCTGACCTGGTGTTCAAGACAGAAGCAGCCAAGTATCGTGCGGTTGTAAACGATATCGTCGAGCGTCATAAAAAAGGCCAGCCGATTCTCGTTGGTACGATTTCCATTGAGAACTCTGAGCGCCTGTCGCATATGTTGAAGCAAAAAGGCGTTCCGCACAGCGTATTGAATGCGAAGCACCATGAGCGCGAGGCGGAAATCGTCGCTCGTGCCGGTCAGTACGGGGCAGTGACGATTGCTACCAACATGGCCGGTCGCGGTACCGACATCCAGTTGGGTGAAGGCGTAGCGGACTTGGGCGGTCTGCACATCATCGGTACAGAGCGCCACGAGAGCCGCCGGATCGACAACCAGCTGCGCGGACGTGCCGGACGTCAAGGGGACCCGGGTTCTTCCCAGTTCTTCCTGTCGATGCAGGATGAGCTGATGCGTCGCTTTGGCGCGGACAACATCATGAACATGATGGATCGCTTGGGCATGGAAGAAGACATGCCGATCGAGAGCCGTCTGGTGACTCGCGCGGTTGAATCCGCCCAGAAACGTGTCGAAGGCTCTAACTTCGATGCACGTAAAGGCGTACTCCAGTACGACGACGTGATGAACCAGCAGCGTCTCGTTGTTTACAAGCAGCGCAAAGACATCCTGGAGCAAGCTAACTTGAGCGATGTCGCGTTGAATATGATCTACAGCGTGCTGGAGCGTGCCGTCGAACAGCATTGTCCAAAAGAAGAGGTTCCAGAGGATTGGGATCTGCAAGCATTGGCAGATGCGGCGAACAACGGCTTCCTGCACGAAGAGAACATTACCGTTTCCATGCTGAAAGGCAAAGAAGCAGAAGAAATTCTCGAGCTTTTGAAAGCCGAAGTCAACAAACAGTACAAAGAGCGCGAAGCTCAAATCGGCGAGATGATGCGCGAGTTCGAAAAAGTGGTCATTCTGCGCGCTGTCGACAGCAAGTGGATGGATCATATCGATGCGATGGATCAGCTGCGCCAAGGGATTCACCTGCGCGCCTATGCGCAAAACGATCCGTTGCGCGAATACCAGTTTGAAGGCTACGAGATGTATCAAGCCATGCTTGCTTCCGTACAGGAAGAGGTGGCAATGTACATCATGAAGGCTGAAGTGAGCCAAAACCTGGAGCGCCAGGACGTCATCCGCGGCCAAGGCATTGATCCAAGCCAGCTGCAAACTTCCGGCCCTTCGGAAAATCCGGAAGCGGAAGAGTCCAACGATGCGGACCCGAAAAACCGCGCACAGCGCCGTGCTCAGGAACAGGAACGCCGCCGTCAAAACAAAAAACAGTAGGTCAATCGAGCACTCCTCTTTGCAGCCGCATTTTGCTGCGAGAGGGGTGCTTTTTTCATTTCTTTGCTCAAAAGAAGTGGCATCTCGACACAATGAGAGCATGTAGTCGCCAAAAAGCTCGAACAAGCCGAATTTGCAAATTGTTTCCTGACGCATAGACACTATTCGTCCTGATCTTTTCCTCGCCGCCTGTTATGGTCGGTCTATTTGTCTAACACTGGTAAAAGTCATCGAACGATTCAGGTGGAAATGTTCGGAAAAATCAATAGAATCATAAGTACAACACTTTTACCAAATACACGGGGACGGGGGAATGGGACATGAAAGCGACAGTCAACGTGATGGGCATACAGACGAAAAACATGATGGAGAGAATCGGGGTTACACTCAAAGCGGTATTGAAAACAGCGGGAGAACATAAAAAAGTCAAATGGATCGCGAAGGAAGAGCGCGGGGAGGAGCCGGCCGTCTTTACCGCAGAAGACCCTGTCTTCTATGAAGAACGGCTGACAGCAGAGATCCCGGAGCCGAACTGGACGCAAGGAGTGCTCATTCCGCCAAAAGGCATGCTGGATCAACGCCAGCGAAGTCCGGTGGCTGCGGGGCAGAGAAAACGCAGAGTAGAACGAAGCAAACAAATGATACGCAAACGAGCGGTACAGGTGCGCAAGGATCATCTCTCATTGGTGGTGGCGCCGCAGGCGGATAATAAACAACCACATGAAATCCGAGACTTGAGATCCTCGCCATCACCGCCGATGGCCACATAGCAGAGCACACGCCAGACAAAAGGCGAATCACACTTTTTACGCACGGCAGGTTGCCAGGTTTGCGGATCTAGCGAATTACGTTACAATAAACTTAGCTTACGTAAAGAGAAGGTGACTCGCAAAAATGGCATTGATCGATATTGCGGACATCAAACAAGAGATGTCCAGTATGGCTAAGCGTTTAGCGGATATCAGGGGGTCTCTTTGACCTCCCTGTAAAGGAAGAGCGGATCGGCGAATTGGAAGAGCGCATGCTTGCTCCAGACTTCTGGGACGACAACGAGGCTGCGCAAAAAACAATCAGCGAGCTGAACGCCATCAAAAGTCTTGTCGAGACGATGGGCAAGCTGGATTCCCAATACGAAGACCTCCAGTTGATGCTGGAACTCGTCATCGAAGAAGGCGAAACTTCCCTCATCCAGGATTTGTACGACAGTACCCAGGAGCTGAGAAAGTCGTTTGAAAGCTTTGAGCTGGAGCTGCTTTTAAGCGATCAATACGACAAAAACAACGCGATCCTGGAGCTGCATCCTGGTGCCGGGGGAACGGAGTCGCAAGATTGGGCATCCATGCTCTTGCGAATGTATACACGTTGGGGGGATGCCAAAGGCTTTAAGGTCGAGACACTCGACTATCTGCCAGGGGATGAAGCAGGTGTCAAAAGCGTTACCCTCCTGATCAAAGGGTACAACGCTTATGGATATTTGAAATCGGAAAAAGGCGTGCACCGTCTCGTGCGCATTTCCCCATTTGATGCCTCCGGGCGTCGCCATACATCATTTGTTTCCTGCAACGTTCTCCCGGAAATTGAGGACGACAATGCAGTCGACATCCGCACGGAAGACCTCAAGATCGACACCTATCGTTCCAGTGGTGCGGGTGGTCAGCACATCAACACGACTGACTCCGCTGTCCGGATTACCCACTTGCCGTCAGGCATTGTGGTTACGTGCCAAACCGAGCGCTCACAAATCAAAAACAGGGAGCGGGCGATGAAAATGCTGACGGCTCGCCTGTTTGAAAAAAAGAGGGAGGAGCAGGAAAAGACGCTGGCTGCGATTCAGGGCGAGCAGAAGGATATCGCCTGGGGAAGCCAGATTCGTTCCTACGTTTTCCATCCGTACAGCTTGGTAAAAGACCACCGGACGAACATGGAGGTAGGAAACGTTCAGGCTGTCATGGACGGCGAGATCGACGCTTTTATCGACGCGTATCTGCGCGCGCAGATCAATCGATAGAGAGTCGCTTATGACTGCACGACTTTCGGCAAAGTAATCATGACGGTGGTTCCTTTGCCGAGTTTGCTCGTGATTTCAAGCGTACCACCATGATCGCGAATGATTTTGGAGCTTACGAGAAGCCCCAGACCCGTTCCGGTTTCTTTTGTACTGTAAAATAGCTCTCCCAATCGCGGAAGCAGCTCCTCGGGTATGCCGTGGCCTTGATCGGTTACCCGAACCAGGACGTTCTGATCGTCCTCGACGACTGCGATGGAGAGGATTCCTCCTGACGGCATGGCTTCCATGCCGTTTTTTATGATGTTGATAAACACTTGTTTGATTTGATACTCCTCACAAGGAATCAGCGAAGTAGCTGACGGAAAATGTGTCACGATATTCACGTTTTTTAACAGCGCTTGTGGCGCAAGCAGCTTGATGACAGAGTGAAGCAGCGGCAGCAGACCGTTTGGCGCGTACCGCTGAGTCTGTGGCTTGGCCATCAGCAAAAGCTCGCTCGTGATGGAAGAGATGCGCTCGATTTCGGAAAGCATGATTTGCACATATTGATGGTTTGTTGCCGGTTCGCTTTCCATCAATTGCAGGAATCCTTTCAATGAAGTGAGCGGATTGCGGATTTCGTGCGCGATGCCTGCGGCAAGCTCGCCGAGGGCGGAGAGCTTGTCCGAGTAACGCAGCAGCTCCTCCGAATGCCGCCGCTCTGTAATATCGCGGGCAACGATTACGGTATTTTTCACGTGGCCGTCTGCTCCGATGTCCGGCGTTCCTTTGAACTCAAAAATAAGCATCCGGCCATCGGGATGACGATACGAATACTCGGCTTCCAGTGGTATCTTGTCCACGATCATCTTTTGAAAATCAAGGCTGGCGGCTTGACGCTGCTCAGGCTGTATCAAAACGGAAAAGTGCCGGAGCAAAATGTGTGAGGCAGACAGACCAAGAACGGATTGAATCGATGGCGATGCATATGTAATGTGCCCGTTCAAGTCGACAATCAAAATCAGATCCATGATGTTTTCCGAAATCAGCCGAAAATTTTCTTGCATGAAAAGTAACGCTTCTTCTGTCTGCTTTTGGCGTGTAACATCCTTGGCAATCGAATAGCGGCAAACGATTTCTCCGTTATGAAAGATTGGGAAGCTGGAGATGCTGATCTCCAAATAACGTCCGTCCCGATGTCGGAGACGGTACGGTATATTTTTGCGAACGCCTTCTTTAAGCAGGCTAACCAGTCTTTCCTTGTCCGGCTGAGGAACAGGGGCAATCAGCTCCCACATTTTCATCCGCAGCAGTTCAGGAGCGGAGTAGCCCAACAGTTCTTCTCCTGCGGCGTTGACGCCAGTAAGGTTGCCATGCATGTCGATAATGTAAACAGCATCGGGATTGTTATGGAAGAGCGAATTGTACAACTGCAACTGCGTACCCATACCTGACCGCCTTTCTGTCGCTTCTTGCTCCATTTCAAAACGTTCGCTGTAGAGTGAAAAAATCCTACCCGGGCTAAAGTCCTGATTGTCAAATATGGTATACTGCAAACAAACGCACGAACTGATAAGGAGAGGGTTCACGCATGTTGTATGTCGCTTTTTTGCCGATTGTTGATCAGGAATTGAATGCCAAAATCAGGCCAGCGCATTTGGAGTATATTAACGATCTGTACCGTCAGGACAAGGTGTTTATGGCAGGACCATTCACGGACAAGCAGGGCGGTCTGGTCATCTACAAGGCAGAGTCCTTGGAAGAAGCGCGCAAACTGGCCGAAGCCGATCCGGTCGTAGTAGAAGGGGCGCGGACTTTGGAGCTGCGCGAGTGGAGCCCGCTTGAACTGCCTTTGACCTAAATTCGGCAGGGAGAGGAATGAAGAAGTCGTCGTCGAGGCATACTTAGCGAAGAATTTCTACTTAAATAAGGAGGGAACAGCCTTGAAACGCATCCCGTTCACCCTGCTTGCGGCTGTACTCACATTCTCGCTAGGCGCCTGTGGCGGCGGCAATCAGCAGACGCAACCCCCTGCTGAGAAGCCGGCTACTGAATCGCCTTCCACCACGGCTCCATCCGGCAGCTACGATGCTGCAACGGCAGAAACGCTGTTTAAAAACACCTGTGCCGGGTGCCACGGCCAATCGCTGGAGGGCGCAGTTGGTCCCAACCTGCAAAAGATTGGCTCGGAACTGACAAAAGATCAAATCTTGGAAGTGTTGAACAAAGGCAAGGGCGCGATGCCGCCTGGACTGGTAAAAGGGACAGACGCGGAAAACATCGCAGCTTGGCTTGCTGACAAAAAGTAAATAACGGCAAGAACGAAGCGCTCGGAGAATATCCGGGCGTTTTTTTATTGCTAGGGACTTATAAAAATTCATGCTGGCGAAGAACCAATTAAGGCTGAGCACCAGCAGAAAAATTAGCGCATACAGATTTGCCAGTTGTATTTCATCTGAATTTTTATTATCATTCATGTATAAAAATACAAAAACGGATATAAAGAAAGGGAGAGGTTCATGGTTCGGGTCGGAATCGTTGGGGCAACTGGTTACGGCGGAGCGGAATTGATTCGTCTGCTGGCTGGCCACCCTCAAGTTGAAATAGCAAATGTATATTCAAGCTCGGCGGATGGAGAGGGACTGGAAAAAACGTTTCCGCATGTAAGCGGGCTGGGGTTGCCAAAGCTTTTGCCTATTGATGCGGACAGCATGAGCAAAGCGAATGATTTGATTTTTCTGGCCACGCCTGCGGGGGTCAGCGCCGGATTGTCTCCACAACTCGTCGAGAGCGGCGTGAAGGTGATCGATCTGTCCGGCGATTTTCGGTTGGAGAAGGGCGATGTATACAAAGCCTGGTATAAAAAAGAGCCAGCGCCAGCCAGCTTTGTCGAGCAGGCGGCATACGGACTGACGGAATGGAATCAGGAGCAGGTCGCAGGTGCCAGCCTCATTGCCAATCCGGGATGCTATCCGACAGCGGCACTCCTCGCTTTGATTCCTTTGATGAAAAGCGGGTGGGTCAAGCCGAACAGTTGGATCGTTGACGCCAAGTCAGGTGTTTCCGGGGCAGGCCGAGGTGTTTCGCTCGGCGTTCACTACAGCGAAATCAACGAAAGCATCCATGCTTACAAAGTAGGCAGCCACCAGCATACGCCAGAGATTGAGCAGGAGTTGCACAAGCAGAGCGGCGTGGAGACGATCGTGCAGTTTACTCCTCACCTCGTGCCGATGACGCGCGGGATTTTGGTCACGGCTTACGGTCAACTGAGCCAGGAGGTAAGCCAGGCGCAAATACAGGAGCTGTACGAAGCGACTTATGCTGACAAACCGTTTGTCCGTGTACGTCCAGCGGGAAGCTATCCGCATACGAAGGAAGTGTACGGCTCCAATTACTGCGACATCGCCATTCATGTAGATCAGCGTACGGGTCGGGTCGTTTTGCTGTCCGTGATCGACAACATGATGAAGGGGGCAGCAGGCCAAGCGGTGCAAAATATGAACGTCATGTTCGGAATGCCAGAAAAAACGGGTTTGCCGCTCGTTCCGGTATTCCCGTAGAGGAGGAAAAGCGATGCAGGGGATAGTCGTTATCAAATGCGGCGGCAGCACGATGGATCAGTTGCCGGACTCTTTTTTTCAGGCGATTGCGAAGCTGCAACAAGAAGGCAAGCAGATCGTTATCGTGCATGGCGGGGGGCCTGCGATTAACAGCATGCTGGACCGCGTGCAAATCACGCCGCAGTTTGTCGACGGGTTGCGTGTGACTTGCGAAGATACATTGCGCGTCGTGGAAATGATTTTGTGCGGAAGCATCAACAAGCTACTCGTGCGGCGCTTGACCCAAGCGGGCGCCAAGGCATGGGGCGTGAGCGGAATCGACGGACAGACACTCGTGGCGCAAAAAACGTCCAAACCGCTGGGCTGGGTAGGAGAGATTACGAAAGCCGATACGGCCATTCCGGCTGCGATTCTGGAAAAAGGCTACGTTCCGGTCATTGCTCCGCTGTCCGTGAGCGATAGCGGGGTGGATACGTACAACGTCAACGCGGATGTAGCAGCGGGCGCAATCGCGGCAGCACTTTCTGCGGAAAAGCTGATCATGGTAACAGATGTGCCAGGGATCATGCGGCCGCAAGCAGACGGCACCAAAGAAGTTGTCGCGCAAACAAGCACAGAAGAGATTCAAGCGATGATCCAGGCTCAAATCATTACCGGCGGAATGATTCCGAAGGTTCAGGCAGCACTGGATGCACTCGGTCAAGGCGTCAATCAGGTCGTCATTTGCAGGGGAACAGCGGAAGACTTGCTCGGCGTCTGCACAGGGGAGACAGTCGGTACAACGGTCAGAATGAATGTAAATCACGCCAATTAAGGAGGGCAAAGACATGAGTACAGTGACAGCGCCATTGCATGTTATGAATAACTATGCAAGATGGCCAATCAGCCTGGTAAAAGGCAAAGGAAATCAAGTGTGGGATGATCAGGGGAAAGCCTATCTCGATTTTACCTCAGGCATCGCGGTCACCTCTTTGGGGCATGTCCCGCCAAAAGTGACAGCCAAGCTGCACGAACAGCTGGATACGCTGTGGCATTGTTCTAATCTGGTGCACATTCCGCAGCAACAAATTTTGGCGGAAAAGCTGAGCCGCCTGTCAGGGCTGGATCAGGCGTTTTTTTGCAACAGCGGGGCCGAGGCGAATGAGGGCTTGATCAAGCTTGCTCGCCGCTATGCGCAAAAAGTGAAAGGCGAGGATCGCTACGAGGTCATTACGTTTGCGCAGTCTTTTCACGGACGTACCTTGGCGACTTTGACAGCGACAGGCCAGGACAAGGTCAAGGATGGTTTCCTGCCTTTGCCTGCGGGCTTCGTCACAGTACCGTACAACGATCTCGCGGCGGTTCAATCCGCGATTAACGACAAGACGTGCGCGATCATGCTGGAACTGGTTCAGGGCGAAGGCGGCGTGCACCCGGCAGAGGAAGCCTGGGTGAAATCACTGCGTGACTTGTGCGATGAGCACGGATTGTTGCTCTTGGTCGACGAAATTCAGACGGGCATTGGCCGAACCGGCACATGGTTCGCTTTTCAACAATATGGAGTCAAGCCGGATGCGATTTCTTTGGCAAAAGGCTTGGGCAGCGGCTTCCCGATCGGCGCAGTCGTTGCTACAAAAGAAGTGGCAGAAGCATTTTCGCCAGGGACGCACGGAACGACATTCGGCGGAAACCCGTTGGCAGCGACAGCAGGAATCGCTACGCTTGCGACGATGGAAGAAGAACAAATCCTCGATCAGGTAGCGCATATCCATCAAGTGTTGACGCAAGAGCTGGAAAAATTGAAGGCCGAGCATCCAGACAAGATCGTCACCGTGCGTGGAAAAGGGCTGCTTTTGGGCGTAGAGCTGACCATCCCGGCGGGCGATATCGTGACGTATGCACGGGAAAAAGGAGTCATCTTCCTGACGGCAGGGCCGCAAGTTTTGCGTCTGCTCCCTTCCTTCGTTACGACGGACGAGGAAGTAAAGCAGGCAATGGCTGTATTCGGAGAGGCTTTGGAGCAAGCCTAACAGCAAAGATTGCATGTTCTGCCAAAATGCAACGAGTTGCGGAAGTCAAAAAACTCGTTGCATTTTTATAATGCTGAATGTATATTAATACAAAGAGTTGCATAAATTCTCGGTATGAACGGTATACAAGTGAATGAATTATTCACCTGATCATATGCGCCAGTTGGCGTCTAGACGTGCCTATTGGAGAGGAGTGGCTTCACGGATGAACAGAGAGAATCAATCACTGGGAACGGGATACCTCACGTTGGAGAGCGGCGAGGTATTCGCAGGACAGCTTTACGGTGCTCCCATTAACGGATTCGGAGAAGTGGTTTTTCATACAGGGATGACGGGCTATCAGGAAGTCATGACTGACCCTTCCTTTGCGGGACAGATCGTCACCTTCACATATCCATTGATCGGGAACTACGGGATCAATGAAAAAGATTATGAAGCAGCCAAGCCGGCATTGACGGGAATGATCGTCAGCGAGCTGTGCACAGAGCCTAGCCATTACGAGTCGACCAAGACACTGGCCCAGGCGGCGGAAGACTTCGGCTTTCCGATCCTGGCCGGAATCGATACCCGAACCATTACGAAGCGCGTGCGGCAAAATGGTCCGGTCTTCGGTGTGATTTCCGATCAGCCTATGCAAGCGGCTGAAGTGGCGTCACTGCGCTACAAGCATGCGAAAAAATCATTGGTAGCGAACGTTTCCACGAATCAAATCGAGCGTTACCCGGGTACAGGCGAGCATGTCGTGCTGGTCGATCTCGGAATGAAAAAATCGATTCTCGATTCGCTGCTGGAACTGGGATGCCGTGTCACGGTGGTGCCGTTTGATACGACATTTGCCCAAATCAACGCGCTTGCGCCAGACGGACTGCTGTTTTCCAACGGCCCTGGAGATCCGGAGCATCTGCTCGCGTATTGCAGCGAATGGCGAAAAGCGGTTGAGCAGTACCCGACACTGGGCATCTGTCTGGGCCATCAAGTGCTGGCGCTGATGTACGGCGGCAAAACAGAGAAGCTTGCTTACGGCCACCGCGGAAGCAACCATCCGGTGAAGGACATGATGACGGGCAAGGTATACATGACCTCGCAAAACCACGGATACGTCGTCAAGGAAGAAGCTTTGGACAAACGCCAGTTGGCCGTGTCGTACCGAAATGTAAATGACGGCTCGGTAGAAGGGCTGCGCCATGTGAGTCTGCCCGTGTTCAGCGTGCAGTACCATCCGGAGGCGCATCCCGGACCGAGCGATACTTCCCATATATTCCACCAATTCTTGCAATCGATGCGTGTAGTAGGAGCGAAGAGATATGCCTAAATTGCCACACATTCACAAAGTTTTGGTTATCGGTTCTGGCCCGATCGTTATCGGTCAGGCGGCCGAATTTGATTACGCCGGAGCACAAGCCTGCCTTTCGTTGAAAGAAGCGGGCGTGCAGGTCGTGCTGGTGAACAACAACCCGGCGACGATCATGACAGATGAGCAAGTAGCAGACAAAGTGTATCTGGAGCCGCTCACCGTGGAATCGGTGACCGAGATTATCGCCAAGGAGCGCCCGGACGGCCTTTTGCCTACACTGGGCGGACAGACCGGACTGAATCTCGCCGTTTCCCTGGCGGAAGCGGGAGTCCTGGAAAAGTATCAGGTACAGCTGCTGGGAACGCCGCTTGCCGCCATTCAAAACGGGGAAGACCGTGAACTGTTCAAGCAGTTGATGCAACAAATCGGAGAGCCGGTTCCCGAGAGCGACACAGTGGAATCCGTAGAAGCGGCCATTCAATTTGCCAACTCCATCGGCTATCCCGTCATCGTCCGTCCTGCCTATACATTGGGTGGAGCAGGGGGCGGCATCGCCGAGGACGAAGCTGCTCTGCGCAAAGTTGCGGCGGGCGGCATCGCAGCCAGCCCGATCGGGCAAGTGCTGATCGAGCGGAGCGTAAAAGGCTGGAAAGAGATTGAATACGAGGTCATGCGGGATGCCAACGACACCTGCATCATCGTCTGCAATATGGAAAATTTGGACCCGGTGGGTATCCACACGGGAGACAGCATCGTCGTGGCGCCATCGCAAACTTTGACAGACCGCCAGTATCAAATGTTGCGCAGCGCTTCGACAAAAGTGATCCGCTCGCTGGGCGTAGTAGGCGGCTGCAATATCCAGTTTGCCCTCGATCCCGATTCTGACCGCTACGTGCTGATCGAAGTCAACCCGCGGGTGAGCCGCTCGAGTGCGTTGGCTTCCAAGGCGACAGGCTATCCGATTGCGCGGATCGCTGCCAAGCTGGCATTGGGCTATGGGCTGGACGAAGTGATCAACCCGATTACGGGTTACACGTATGCCAGCTTTGAGCCTGCTTTGGACTACATCGTGGTAAAAATCCCGCGCTTTCCATTTGACAAGTTCCCGCACGCTGACCGCAAGCTGGGTACGCAGATGAAGGCAACGGGCGAAGTCATGTCCATCGCCCGCAATCTGGAGGCTGGTTTGTTGAAGGCCGTTCGCTCGCTGGAGCAAGGCTGCACACACCTGTCTCGCCCGGAGCTTGCTTCCTGGACGAATGAAGAGCTGGCTCAAGCTTTGCAGGATGCGACTGATATCCGTTTGTTCGTTTTTGCCGAAGCGATTCGCAAAGGGTTCACAGAAGAACAGTTGCACGGCCTGACAGGGGTAGATCCGTTTTTCCTGCGGAGCTTGCGCAAAATCGTCGACATGGAAGTCGAGCTGTCTGCTCACGACAGCAGCACACTCTCCACAGAGCTGCTGTTGGCTGCCAAACGTCTCGGTTTTGCGGATGAAACAATCGCTTCGCTGACCGGAGCAACGCCTTTGCAAATCAAACAACAGCGCGAGACAGCGAACATTACGCCTACTTATAAAATTGTGGATACGTGCGCGGCAGAGTTCGACGCACAGACACCGTACTACTATTCGGATTGGCAAGGAGTAGATGAAGTCGAGACATTGACCGGACGAAAAGTTCTGGTGCTCGGCTCCGGCCCGATCCGCATCGGGCAAGGCATCGAGTTCGACTACTGCTCTGTCCACGCCGCGAAAGCTTTGCAAGCAAGCGGAATTTCCGCTGTCGTCGTAAACAACAACCCGGAAACTGTGAGTACGGATTATGAAACGGCTGACCACCTTTACTTTGAGCCGCTGCATGTGGAAGATGTGCTGCACGTTGCCGAACGTGAACAGGTGGAAGGAGTCATGGTTCAGTTTGGCGGGCAAACAGCGATCAACCTGGCGGCAAAGCTGGAACAGGCCGGGCTGAAGGTAATGGGCACGTCACTGGCTGCCATTGAACGGGCAGAGGATCGCGAGCTGTTCTACGCCATGCTGCGCAAGCTCGACATTCCGCACATCCCGGGCAAAGGGGTGTCGTCTCTGGAAGATGCGACCGCGATCGCAGAAGAGATTGGCTTCCCTGTTTTGATGCGGCCTTCGTACGTCATCGGCGGACAAGGAATGGTGGTTGTACACGACATCGCAGAGCTGGAAGCGACGATCAGTGAATGGCTGAATCATCCGCAAAGCAGCGCGTTTTTCCCGCTTTTGGTCGATAAATACGTACCAGGTCGGGAAGCCGAAGTTGATGCGGTTTGCGATGGGCAGTCTGTCGTGATCCCGGGAATTTTTCAACACGTGGAGAAAGCGGGGATTCACTCTGGTGACAGTGTGGCGCTTTTCCCGGCTCCAGCCCTATCTGCTGAAATCAAGAGCAAAATCGCCAGCTATACAGAAGCGATCGCCCGTGAAATGGGAGCGGTTGGTCTGATCAACATCCAGTTCGTCATCGACACGGATACCGTGTATGTGCTGGAGGTAAACCCGCGTGCATCGCGTACGGTGCCAATCACGAGCAAGGTGACAGGCATCCCGATGGTCCAGTTGGCTGTAAAGGCTCAATTGGGTGAAAAGCTGGCGGATATGGGATACGGAACAGGCTTGCTGCCGGACATTCCATTTGCCGTCGTCAAAGCACCTGTCTTTTCCACGATCAAACTGAATGGCGTGGACCCGGTTCTCGGTCCTGAGATGAAGTCTACCGGAGAGGTGTTGGGACTGGGACGGACGTTTGAGGAAGCGGCCGGAAAAGCGTTTGCCTTCAAGGACAATCTGTACGGCGACTGGCAAACAGGCAAGCTGGTCATGGTCTCGCTAACTGACGCGGACAAAAAGGAAGAAGTCGGCAAGCTGATCGGACAGCTGCAAGCAGAAGGAGCGGCTCTAGCGGCAACGGCTGGTACGGCCGAATGGCTGGCAGCGTCTGGCGTTTCGGTCAAACATGTCGTGGAAGACGAAGCGGCCTGGAATCAATTGCTGCAAAAAGAGCAGGCAGCCTTTGCGCTGATTACCGCTACAAAAGGAAACCAACAGGGCAGAAGAGGGTTTGCCTTGCGCAGCCGCATGGTGCAGCAAGGAGTTCCGCTGTTCTGTGCAACAGATACATTCTCGTTATATGTGAAGTCCATTATGATGAAAAGAGGTGGCTCTCATGCAGCCAGTGAAGATATTGGAACACTTTCAAAACTTGCCCCTGCAAAAGCATAAAGGAAAAGACTTTTTGCGTGTCGATGAGTTCAGCGGTGAAGAATTGATGGAGTTGCTCCATCTTGCGGCGCACATCAAGCAGCTGCAAAAGCTGGGACAGCCGTTTACGCCTTTGCAAGGCAAGACGTTGGGCATGATTTTTGACAAGGCTTCGACTCGTACGCGCGTTTCCTTTGAAGTGGGGATGCACCAGCTTGGCGGGCTCGGAATGTTCATGAGCGGCAAGGAATTGCAACTGGGACGCGGAGAGCCAATCAGCGATACGGCAAAAGTATTGTCGCGCTACGTCGATGCGATCATGATTCGCACGTTCTCGCACTCTTACGTGGAAGAGTTGGCTGAACACGCCTCTATTCCGATCATCAACGGTTTGACGGATTTGTACCATCCATGCCAGGCACTGGCTGACATGCTGACGATCTGGGAGCACAAAGGCAAGCTCAAAGGCGTCAAGCTCGCCTATGTGGGCGACGGGAACAACGTAGCCAACTCGCTCGTTCTGGCAGCCGTTTTGCTCGGACTCGAAGTGCGCGTGGCAACGCCGGTTGGCTATGAGATGGATGCTGCCATCGTAGCAAAAGCGGTCGAGTACGCGAAAAAGAGCGGCGGAAAAATGATCGTGACGCATGACCCGGTAGAGGCAGTCGCGGGGGCAGACGCTGTTTACACAGACGTATGGACCAGTATGGGCTTTGAAGAAGAAAACGAAGTGCGCCTGAAGGCATTCGCCGAGTACCAGGTGAACGAGCAACTGGTAGCACACGCGGATCGCCATTACTTGTTCCTGCACTGCTTGCCAGCGCACCGTGGCGAAGAAGTGAGCGCGGGAGTCATTGACGGCGCAAGCTCGGTTATTTTCGATCAGGCTGAAAACCGCTTGCATGCACAAAAAGCCGTTTTGGCAGCGCTCGTGTAGAGATACGCGTAATGAAGCCGAACAGGCCGTGAATTTGTGATTTGCGCTTGCCGAAGAAACGGCAAACTAAAAAAAACAGTTACAAGAGGCACAGTGTTTTGAACCTGGCCCTTGTAACTGTTTTTTGTTTGGACGCACGCTCAGCTACAGCTCGATCCTGGTTAGCTGCCATTTTTCCCGTCTTTGTGTGAGGTGAAATACGTCTGGATTGCGAAGCTGCTCCCAGTCGGAAAAGCCAATCCGCTCGTCGAAAGCTTTCAGGACGAGGGCGAGCAGACAGCCGTGTGTGACAAGCACAAAAGTCTGGTCGCTTTCGCTTTGCAACAGTTCGTGGATGACTGCGCAGGCCCGATCCATTGCCTCCTGGCTGGACTCGCCACCCTCCAGCTTGAGAGAAAGGTCAGCGAACGTATCGCGCAACCGCTCATACCAGTCAGGGCGAGGCACGCTGGAAAGCACGCGTTCTTCCAGGCGCTCGTCCGTTTCTATCAGGATGCCTTGCTTGCGAGCAAATGGCTCGATCGTAGCCAGCGCCCGCCGATACGGACTGGAGATAATGCGGTCGATCGGGTAAGCGGCAAAAAACGATGCCAACTGCTCGGCTTGGGCCGCTCCTTGTTCAGTGAGCGCCGCTTCTGGTTCTTGGCCTGTAGCCTGGCAGTGGCGCACCAGAAAAATTTGCTTCATCTGTTCCTCCCATCCGGCTTTGAAAGTCCCAAAGCGTATAACTATATGGATTCTCCCTGAATGGGAGTCATTCCTATCGTCGCCGCAGCTTCATTTCGCATGAATACACTTTTCTATGCATAAATACAGTTTTATACACGCCAAAAAGCGGGCAAGAAGCGAGCGGGAGGCAACACAGATTCGGTTTTGAATAAACAGAATTTTCCGCCTATACAAAAGGCACAAGCGGCAAGTCTGGATCGGATCAGAGCGCGATAAAATGGCGAAAAACGCCTATGCGATGGGAACTGGCGAATGGCACATGTGAAAAAAGCGGGTAGCTTGCCGCTTTTTCGGGTAAAAAACGGCTGACTAATTTTGTCTGTGAAAATCTCGCAAATAAATGCGAAAAGTGGTTGTATTTTTATTAACTCGTTTGTATAATTACTCACATAAGAGATCACTTGAAACGGGGAGAGAGAATAATGGCAAAAGATAAAATTGTTTTGGCCTACTCTGGCGGTTTAGATACATCGGTAGCAATTAAATGGTTGCAAGACACGTACAATTTTGACGTCATCGCGGTTGCTTTGGATGTAGGGGAAGGCAAAGACCTCGATTTCGTTCAGAAAAAAGCACTTCAAGTAGGAGCGCTCAAATCCATCGTTGTTGATGCGAAGGAAGCATTCGCAGAAGAATTTGTCCTGCCTGCCCTGAAAGCAAATGCGATGTACGAAGGCAAATACCCGCTCGTGTCGGCTTTGTCGCGTTACCTTATTTCTCGCGTGCTGGTTGAGATCGCAGAAAAAGAAGGCGCTGTAGCGGTAGCGCACGGTTGCACAGGAAAAGGAAACGACCAGGTGCGTTTCGACGTATCCTTCACTGCCTTGAATCCTGATATCAAAATCGTGGCGCCTGTTCGCGAATGGGGCTGGACTCGCGACGAAGAGATTGAATATGCGAAAAAGAACAATATCCCGATCCCGATTGATCTGGACAATCCATACAGCATTGACCAAAACTTGTGGGGCAGAAGCTGCGAGTGCGGCGTTCTGGAAGATCCGTGGGCAGCGCCGCCAGAAGGTGCGTACGATCTGACGAAATCAATCGCAGACGCTCCAGAAGAAGCGGAAGAAATCGAGATCACGTTTGTCCAGGGCAAGCCAACTGCGCTGAACGGCGAGGAACTGCCATTGTCCGAACTGATCCTGAAGCTGAACAAAATTGCCGGAAACCACGGCGTAGGCCGCATCGACCACGTAGAAAACCGCCTGGTGGGCATCAAATCCCGCGAGGTGTACGAAACACCTGCTGCGACTACCCTGATTCTCGCGCACCGCGAGCTGGAATTTTTGACGCAGCCTCGTGAAGTAGCGCAATTCAAGCCGATTGTGGAGCAAAAAATGGCGCAAGTGATCTATGAAGGTCTGTGGTATTCGCCAATCCGCAATGCCGTTCAGGCGTTCATCGAAGAAACGCAAAAGCACGTAACAGGCGTCGTTCGCGTGAAGCTGCACAAAGGACATGCGATTGTAGTGGGCCGCAAATCTGCTTCGACACTCTACAGCCACGAGCTGGCTACTTACAATGCAGGCGATCAGTTCGATCACAAAGCAGCGCTTGGTTTCATCAAGCTGTGGGGATTGCCGACAAAAGTATACGCGCAAGTGAACGAAGGCGTATTGCATGAGAACAAAAATACGGCGATCAAGATTTTGGATGAAAAGGATGCGATCACGCAATGAAACTGTGGGGAGGACGCTTCACGAAGCCGACGAATCAGCTCGTAGAAGAGTATACAGCTTCTATCTCTTTTGACCAGAAGATGTGGCGTCAGGACATCGTCGGCAGCCTGGCTCATGTTGCCATGCTGGGCAAGTGCGGCATCCTGCCGATGGAGGAAGTACGTCAAATCATCGCGGGCTTGAAAAAAGTAAAAGACAAAATCGAGCGTGGGCAGGCCGAGTTTTTGGTCGCGCACGAAGATGTTCATATGAATATCGAGAAAATGCTGATTGAGGAAATCGGTCCGGTGGGGGGCAAGCTTCACACCGGACGCAGCCGCAACGATCAGGTTGCCCTGGATATGCACCTGTACCTCAGAGAGAAGCTGATGGAGATCATCCAGTTGGCGATGTACCTGCAGGAAGCGATGCTTGCGCAAGCCAGTCAGCACCTTGATACCGTCATGCCGGGTTATACGCATTTGCAACGTGCGCAGCCTGTCCTGTTCGGCTACCACCTGATGGCGTATGTTTCGATGCTTCAGCGTGACATCGAGCGGATGACCGAGACGTGGAATCGCGTGAATGTGCTGCCGCTTGGCGCCGGTGCCCTGGCAGGCACGACGTTCCCGATCGACCGTACGTTTGTGGCTGAGATGCTGCAATTTGACGGCATTTATCAAAACAGCATGGACGCGGTTAGCGATCGCGATTTCATCGTCGAGTTTTTGGCTGACGCTTCGCTGTTGATGACGCATTTGTCCCGTCTGTGTGAAGAACTCGTCATCTGGAGCAGCCAGGAGTTCTCGTTTGTCGAGCTGGATGATGCCTTTTGCACAGGTTCCAGCATCATGCCGCAGAAGAAAAATCCGGATGTCGCCGAGCTTGTGCGCGGAAAAACGGGCCGTGTGTACGGCAATCTGTTTGGTTTGTTGACCGTGCTCAAAGGCTTGCCGCTGGCGTACAACAAAGACATGCAGGAAGACAAGGAAGGCATGTTCGATACCGTGGCGACGATTCATGGCGCTCTTGCTCTGCTCACGCCGATGATCCAGACCATGCAGGTGAGAACAGAACGCATGCGTCAGGCTGTCACCAACGATTTCTCCAATGCGACTGATTTGGCGGATTACCTGGTGCGCAAAAACATGCCGTTCCGCCAGGCGCATGAAGTCGTGGGCAGAACCGTTCTGTACTGCATCGAGCAGCAAAAATATTTGCTCGACTTGACTCTGGAGGAGTTCCAAAGCTTCTCGGGCGTGATCGGGGCAGACGTGTACGATGCGCTGGCAGTAGAGACGGTCGTAAATGCCCGCAACGTGCTGGGCGGTACAGCGCGCAATCAGGTAGAAGCACAGATTGCCTGGTTCCAGAACAAGCTAAAAGAGACGCACGTCTGGGTAGATAAAAACAGTCAAAAAGTGATGATTGAATCGTTGATCGATGTCGGATCACCCGCATAATCGAGCAGTTTGACTAAAGCATGAGGACGGATAGGCAGCGAGCCTGTCCGTTTTTTTCATGCAAAAATGAATTTGAGGGGAGCGGAGGCGGGGCTTGGCGTTTAGCTGGGGGCGTATGGGGAAATAATTGTGAAAAGGTCATAAGGTCGAAAGCGGGCAAAATCATCATGCTGGACAATTACAAAATCAGTCCCCGACAATTTATGATGCTGGTTACCCTCGTAACGATTGGAGATTCTGTACTTGTCCTGCCGGCTATCTCAGCCGATCTCGCGAAACAGGACGCCTGGATTGCAGTCATGATCGGGCTTGTCATCGGACTGGGCAATGTGCTGCTGCTGATCGCAGTGGGCAAGCGCTATCCGAATGTAAGCTTTTTTTCGTTTATCGATCGATTATTCGGGCGTGTCCTGGGCACCATGATTACGCTCTCCTTCGTCTGGTACACGTTTTTTTCAGCCTCAGCTCACGTCTTGGAAACAGGAGATTTTGTCGGGACGTATCTTTTGAATGACACGCCGAGCATCGCGATTCAGCTGTTGCTCGTTATTCTCATCATGTTCGGAGTGCGGCTCGGGCTGCAAACGGTGGCCTACTCTGCGCAAATTTATTTTTACACCTTCTTTTTCCTGTTCGTGCTGCTCATCCTTTCCCTGATTCCGCAAGCTGATCTTTCCCGGCTACAGCCTGTGATGGAAAATGGCTGGAAGCCGATTGTGGCAGGTGCCATCCCTTCCGTTGCGTTTCCTTTTTCAGAGTTGGTTATATTTTTGGCGATTCTGCCGTACGTTTCACCCATTCAAAAGCGGATGCGGCATTTTTTGAAAGGGGCTTTTTTGGGCGGGATGGTGCTTGCGATCGTTATTTTTATGTGCATCCTCGTACTGGGCGCTGACCAGACAGCGCGCCATATGTACCCGTCGTACGTCCTGGCGAAGCAAATAAAGATCGGGACGTTCATTCAGCGGCTGGAAGTCATTCTCGCCGTGGTCTGGTTCATCGCTGTGAACGCCAAGATCACGATTTACAGTGTGTTTTTTCAACTGGGACTTCGCCACGTTTTCCGCATTCAAGATATGCCTGTGCTTACGTTGCCGTACATGGTCATGCTGTTGGTCATGGCAAATATTTTTACGCCAAACATGGTTGTGTATGGCAGCATCATCTCGCAATACTGGCCGTATTACGACTTTACCTATTCGATCGGGCTTCCCGTGCTGATGCTGATTGTGTACAAGTGGAGGAGCAAATTGGCCGGGCCGCAAATCCACGACACGAAACAATAACGCCGCGACTCTTGCGAGAGCGCGGCGTTTTTCCTTGGTCGGCAGCTATGATTTTTTACAGAGACATGCGCAAAATTTCGTGGACGTCTGCACTGGTTAATGTTTTGAACTGACCAATCGGACCAAAAGGAGTTGCTTTCTGGGCCATAAGTTCCAGATGCTCGTCCGTAATTTGATAGTCAGCGAGACGGGTAGGGGCTCCGATTCGGGCAAAGAACGCTTCTACAGCAGCGATTCCCTCAAGCGCCACTTCCTCATCCGTTTTTCCGGCGGGATCGACATTCCATACTTCCACGGCAAAACGGACGAATCGCGCCACGTTCTCCTTATACACATACCGCATCCATTTCGGGAAAATGATCGCCAGGCCGCCGCCGTGAGGAATATCGTACACGGCACTTACGGCGTGCTCGATGGAGTGCGTAGCCCAGTCAGTCGTCACGCCGACAGGCAACGTTCCGTTCAAAGCCATCGTCCCACTGTACAGGATGTTGGCGCGCGCGTCGTAATCTTGCGGATTGTCCAGAACGCGCTCGGCGTTTTCGATGACGGTTTTCATGATCGCCTCGGCAAAACGGGTTTGGAGCGGAATTTCGCTCGTGTGCGTGAAGTATTGCTCAAAAACGTGTGACAAAATATCGCTGATTCCGTAAATGGTCTGATCGCGCGGGACGCTGAACGTATTTTCCGGATCGAGAATGGAGAAGGTCGGGAAAGTAGTTCCAGCCCCGTGTTTTTCTTGTGTGTCCCAGTTGGTTACGACGCTGCCGCGATTCATTTCCGAGCCGGTCGCAGCGAGCGTCAGGACGGTGCCGAGCGGCAAAGCTTTTTCGGCTACTGCTTTGCGCGTATAGAAATCCCACACGTTGCCTTCGTAAGGAACGCCGACTGCAACTGCTTTTGCTGCGTCAATCACGCTGCCGCCGCCCACTGCCAAAATCCAGTCGACGCCTTCAGCGCGGCACAGGTCGATCCCTTTTTGCACAGTGCCAAGACGCGGGTTTGGCTCTACGCCTGGAAGCTCCAGCACGCGATTGCCAGCAGCTTGAAGCAGCGAGACAACCTTGTCATACAGGCCGGAGCGCTTGATGCTGCCACCGCCGTACACGAGCAGAACCGTGCTGCCAAGCTGCTTCGCTTTATCTTCCAGCTGGGCCAGTTGGCCTCGGCCGAAAATGAGTTGAGTCGGGTTATAGTAAACGAAGTTTTCCATCACGTCAGCTCCTTCATCGTCTTGCATAGATAGCTACATTTTAACGAACTGCCCGGATGCATGCCAGCCAGCGATGTGCTGAGGCTTAGCCAAAAAAGTTTGGCTTGGTGGCGTTTCGTAAACTTTTCGGTAACAAATCGTGTCGGATGGAAGAGAAAACGCGACGCTTTCGACAAGAAATAAGCGATTTAGTGGATACCATCCGCGAAACAGGGTGGTATAATAAATAAGATGGGTAATCTCGCTGTTTTTCAACATCGAACAACAGAGGTTGCCAGAGGGAAGAGGGGTTTTGTCGATTTTGCCTGAATCAGCAGCATTTCGGCAGAGAAATAAAAATCAGGATCAAGAGAATATAGAAGGATCTGACTATGTAGGATGTGATTTGCTTGATCGAGATGTTTGATGTTTGGAAAACGTACCCGAACGGCACGAATGCACTAAAGGGTATCAACATTCGGATTGAAAAAGGCGAATTTGTGTATGTGGTTGGGCCGAGTGGAGCAGGGAAGTCCACGTTTATCAAGCTCATGTACCGCGAAGAGAAACCGACCAAAGGGCAAATTTTTCTGGGCGGCTTCAACGTAAGCCGGATCAAGGAGCGGCAAATTCCGCTCGTTCGCCGCAGCATCGGGGTTGTCTTCCAGGATTTCAAACTGTTGCCGACACTCACTGTATTCGAAAATGTCGCATTTGCGATGGAAGTAATTGAAAGCAATCCAAAACAGATCAAGCCGCGTGTCATGGATGTGCTGGGTCTGGTCAAATTGAAGCACAAGGCGAAAATGTTGCCAAGCGAGCTGTCCGGTGGCGAACAGCAGCGGGTGGCACTGGCACGGGCGCTGGTGAACAGCCCTGGCATCATCATTGCCGACGAGCCGACAGGGAACCTCGATCCCGAGACGTCGTGGGAGATCATGAAGCTGTTTGAGGAAATCAATCAGCGCGGCACAACAGTCGTCATGGCTACGCACAACCGGGAGATTGTGAACACCATGAGAAAACGGGTCATTGCCATCGAAGCAGGACAAATTGCCCGTGATGAGCAGAGAGGGGATTACGGTTATGAAGATTAGAACGCTGGGACGCCACGTCCGTGAAGGGGTCAAAAACCTCAACCGGAACGGCTGGATGTCGTTCGCGTCAGTCAGTGCCGTTACGTTTACTCTGTTCATTCTTGGCGTCTTCCTGATTTTGGCGATGAACGTCAACTATTTTGCGAAATCAGTCGAAAAACAAGTGGAAATCAGGGTCTTCATGGCGGATCTTACCTCCAAGGAAGACTTGCAAAAATTTGAACAAAGCGTGCGCAACATGCCGACAGTGGAGTCTGTCGAGTTTATTTCCAAGGACGAAGGCTTGAAGCAGTTCAAGGAGAGTATGGGGGACAAGGCGTACCTTTTTGACGGCTTGGAAAAAGGGAACCCGCTTCCCGACTCGTTTGTCGTCAAGACGAAGCTGCCGCAGGACACGCCTGCTGTCGCCAATCAAATCAAGCAAATGAAATCGGTCAGAAGCTTGAACTACGGGGAAGGAACAGTCGAAAAGCTGTTTGCTGCCACTGACACGGTAAGAAACGTAGGGATCGCCTTCATTATCGGTCTGGGCTTCACCGCCATGTTCCTGATTGCCAACACAATCAAGCTGACCATTGTAGCAAGGCGCAGAGAAATCGAGATCATGAAGCTTGTTGGCGCCACGAACTGGTTTATTCGCTGGCCGTTCTTTGTAGAAGGATTGCTCATGGGTGTAACCGGGGCATTAATCCCGATCATTTTGTTGGCAGTTGGCTACTACTACCTGCTGGATGCCATTCATTCCAGCTTTGAAGCTTCCCAACTGTTCAATCTATTGCCATTGTTCCCATTGGTGTATCAGGTAGCCCTCGCTTTGCTGGCGATTGGCGCGTTTATCGGAATCTGGGGAAGCCTGGTGTCAGTTCGCCGCTTCCTGCGAGTTTAACATTGGAAAACGTGGGAGGAGTATCATGAGAAAGAGGATGATCCTAGCAACACTCTTGATCACTGGCCTTTTGGCCGGTTCAGCGATCCCGACTAACGTGAGCTGGGCAGCCAGCAAAGCATCTTTGGACAAGATCAATCGAGAGTTGAAGGAAATACAAAAGAAGAAAAAGCAGCAGCAACAGCAAATGAAGCAAGCTGAGCAGCAAATCGGTGCCGTGCAAAAGGAGCAGCAAGATTTGCAGACACAGCTCATGACGATCGACTTGCGCCGCAATGAAACACAAAGCAAGTTGGACAAGCTGGAGCAGCAAATGAATGAAACGAAGGAAAAGGCTGCCAATGCGCAAGATGAACTGGATGAAGCAAAAGATCGGGTGGCAAAACGGGAAACCTTGTTGAAAACCCGGGTAAAATCCATGTACGAGCGCGGAAATGTCTCCTATCTGGACGTTCTTCTCGGATCGTCCGATTTCGGCGACTTCCTGACCCGCATGGAGGGTTTGCAGTTGATTCTTGAGCAGGATACGCGTATTCTAGAAGACAATATTCGCGACAAAGAAACAGTCGAGACAAAAAAGAAAGAGATCGAGCACCAGCTGACTGTTTATGCAGGGATGCTTGACGAGGCGGAAGCACTCAAAGCCGAACTGGACAAGCAGTACAAGCACAGTCTCGTGGTCAAGGCTGAACTGAAGAAGAAAGAAGCTGCTCTGGAAGAAGACCTGGAGCAGTATGGACAGCAGTTGATCGAGTTCACGAAGCAAGAATCCGCCAAGTACGCGGAGCGTGTGCGGGCGATGAGCGCATCTAGCACGGGTTACAAGGGCGGCAAGCTGGCCTTGCCGGTTGCAGACGGACAATTTCGCTTCAGCTCGGGCTTCGGGGTGCGAACCGACCCGTTTACAGGACGTTCAGCTGGGCATAATGGTGTAGACATGGCAGCTCATAAAGGAACGACGATCATGGCTGCGGCTGACGGTGTCGTAATTTATGCCGGGTATTACAATGGTTTTGGCAATACGGTCATGATCAGGCACAGCGCTGATCTGGTCACTCTCTACGGACACATTCGCGAGGGCGGAATCAAAGTGTCTACGGGACAGTCTGTATCGAGAGGCCAGAAGATCGCAGAAGTCGGCTCCACAGGCCGATCTACCGGAAATCACGTTCATTTTACCGTCTACAAAAATGACGTTGCTGTCAACCCAATGCCGTACCTGAAATAGTCATGCAGCGGGCAGCCAGACAAATATTGCTAACGGGGAATGCATACACTAGCAGCATATCTTTTTGCCGGTAGCACAAAGGATGGTGACGTGAGTAGTGAGATGGAAAGGACGTACTGTATTAGCGCTTGTGCTCATTTCGATGGTAGCCAGCAGCTTTTTGACCATAGCGTTGATGAAGACTTCAGCCAGCGCGAACGCAACACAGAGTGGCGCCTTGACGGCTTCTACCAGCACAGTGTTTTCGGGAAGCTCGGAATATCCGCAGGAGTTCAAAAAGCTGTACGAAGCTTTTACAGCGATTAAAAAAGATTACATTCAAACCGTCACCAACGATCAGTTGGTAGAAGGCGCAATCGGCGGCATGGTTGGGGCTTTGGAAGATCCGTACAGCGATTACATGGACCCGAAATCGGCCGAAGAGTTTACCTCTACACTGCATTCGACCTTCCAGGGAATCGGGACAGAGGTAACGATGCAAAATGGACGGGTTACCGTCGTCTCGCCATTCAAAGGCTCCCCGGCTGAACGGGCAGGTCTCAGACCAAACGACCAGATTTTGAGCGTCAACGGCGAATCGCTGGAGGGTCTGGATTTGCACCAGGCCGTGACGAAAATTCGCGGGCCAAAAGGTACGAAGGCTGTACTGAAAGTCGTTCGGGCAGGCGTAGCGGAACCGCTGAACATCGTGTGCATCCGTGACGATATTCCGATCGAGACAGTGAACAGCCAAATCCTTGAGAAAAACGGCGTAAAGGTTGGCGTGATCGCCATTACCCAATTCTCGACGGAGACAGCGAAACACTTCAAAGATCAATTGGCTTCCCTGGAGAAAAAGGGGATTGGCGGACTCGTCATCGACGTGCGCGGCAATCCGGGCGGTTACTTGCTCGCAGTCAAGGAAATCGGCGAAGTGCTCGTGCCGAAAAAAGGAGTCATCGTCGCCATTGAGTACGGTACTGGCGGACAGCAAAAAGAAGAGTATCGTTCTACGACAGATGCGGCCAAACCGTATCCAATCACCGTCCTGATCAACGGGGGCAGCGCAAGCGCCTCGGAGATTTTGGCGGGCGCGATGCGCGACAGCGGACACTACAAGCTGGTCGGTGAAAAGAGCTTCGGCAAAGGAACTGTCCAAAGCACGATGGAAATGACAGACAAGAGCCAGTTGAAGCTGACTATCGCCAAATGGGTTACGCCAAGCGGCGAATGGATTCACAAAAAAGGGATCGAACCGGACTTCAAAGTCGCGCAGCCTGAGTATTTCAATGCGACGCAACTGCCAGCGGACAAGGAGCTTGCCAAGGACATGGCGGGCAACGACGTGAAGAATCTGCAACTGATCCTGACCGGACTGAATTTGTCGCCAGGTCGTGATGACGGCTACTTCGATGAGAAGACGGAGCAGGCAATCAAGCAGTTCCAAACCGCGAAGAAGCTTCCTGTAACCGGGAAAGTGGACGCTGCCACGCGCAGTCAACTGGAAGACAGCTTGCGCGAGACCATGCGCAAACCGGAGAATGACCTGCAATTGCAAAAGGCTCTGGACGTTGTCAGCGGCAAGTAATGAAAATAACAAGAATATGGAAGCAGGGAATCCCCTTGTTTCCGTAGAAATGATAACCACGGCAAATCACATGTCGTGGTTTTCTTTTTTCTATTTGAGGTGAGGCATTTGGCGATTCAGGCAGATATGCTTTCCATTGCATATGGCTTTGCCGCGTTTTTTCTCAACCCCGTCTTTTACCTGTTTCTCGGCTTCATTTACTTGCACTATCGCAGGCAAATGAACCTGGAAAGGCAGCTGTTTGCCGCACGCATGCAAACACCGCTCCTTTCGACAATCCGGGCGGCAGGCATGGGCGTAGTAGGGGGGCTTTGCATCTCTCTTCTCGCCGCAGGACTGGGAGTAGCTGTACAGGCGCAAGATTTATGGATTTTATGGGGATTGGCTCTGCTGTTGGCGCTGATTCGTTTACGTTTTCTTTGCTTCGCGTATGCCGCAGGCTTGCTCGCGATTTTGCACACAATTGCCCAAGTAGCTCCGGGGCTGAAAGACGTCGAGGTCATCGGTCCTGTCTGGACAATGTTGCTGCAAGCCAAGCCAGTGCCGCTGCTTGCCTTGGTGGCGATCATGCATTTGATGGAAGCGATGCTCGTCCGCTGGAACGGAGGCAGAGATGCTTCGCCGCTGTTTGTCGAAGGGCAGCGCGGGCGCATTGTCGGTGCGTATTTGTTGCATTCTTTCTGGCTGACTCCGCTTGCCCTGTTTGTTCAGGTCGAGCCGGGAACGATCAGCGGCACTTTGTATCCGGGCTGGCCGTTTTTTTCGGGTGAGCTTGCTTCCTTTGGCTTGTTGCTGTTGCCTACGGTCACCGGTTTTTCCGATATGACCCAAACGATGACACCACGCAGCAAGGCAAAGCAAATTTCCAAAAGCCTCATCTGGTACGCTATCGGGCTTTTGGCGCTTTGTGCCTTGTCGGTGTTGTTTATGCCGCTTGTTCTGCTCGCCGCTTTGTTCGCGTTATTCGGACACGAAGCGTTGTTTTTCTGGAGTCAGCTAAAAGAGCGGCAGCGGTCACCGTATTTCATCCAATCCTCGCGCGGCATCAAGGTGATGGGAGTCATTCCGGGCACGCGGGCGGAAGAAATCGGGATTGCTCCAGGGGAGATCATCGTCAAAGTGAACGGCATTCCAGTGCGGGATAAGACGGATTTGTATCCGGCCTTGCAAGCCAACTCGGCTTTTTGCAAAATGGAAGTGCTCACGCGCGATGGAGAGCTGAAGTTCGTGCAGTGTGCAGTCTACGCTGGCAACCATCATCAGTTGGGCATTATCGTAGTGCCGGATGCAGCCACTCGCGTATTTGTCGATTTGAAACGCTCCAGCGTAGTTGAGCTGATCAAGCAAAAGCTTGAAAAACTGAATGTAGGCGCTTGAGCAAAGGGGAAGAGAAGGTGTGCGACAGATGTTGCACGCCTTTTTTTCATAAAAGGGACGGATTCGATAAAAATTTTTTTCTTGATGTGTTTGTCTATTCAGAAACTTATGCGGAACTGGAACGTCTTAATGTACGAGGAAAAAAGGGGAGTGAGGCATTTGTCCGAAATCAAAAAAACGGTCCTGTGTGTCTTGACTGGAGCATTAGCCGCGACAAGTCTGATCGTGGTGCCACTTGCGGGAGCCAGCACTAGCCCTGACAAGGCGGCTGCGTCAGGAGCAGTAGCGCGTGCCCAGGAAGTTGTTGCTGTCCCTGTTCCTGTAACAAAAGGGGTTCAAACACTGGTTCGCCTTTTGCCTGAACTGTCTGCACGGCACGTTGTGTACGTTGGGGATGTGGATGGTCCCGGAGTCAGTGGAGCAAAGGTTTCTTTTGCGCTTTCCGCTGCTGAGGCAAACAAGGCAGTAGACGGAGCCATCTTTGATTCGGCCACAGGTAATTTGCTCAAACTCGAACTTGCTCCCAAAGCGGCTACGAAGCCGGCTTTTCCTACCGAGCAGCAGGCGAAGGCTCGGGCGCAGGCGTTTGTCGCGGGCTTGGCTGCATCAGGCAGCACGTATCAGGCCAGAGAAGTGACGAACGCAGGCGGCAAACTCACGGTCAGACTCGTCCGCAAAGTAAACAATGTAGCGTTGGACGACGCCTACGACAACTTTGTCAGCTTTGACGCAGCGGGACGGATCATCGCGTTTGAAACATTTGACGGACGCTTGTACGAAAAAATAAATCCTGCGACGATTCCTTCCGCGCAACGCGTCTTGTCTCCTGCACAAGCTCTGACGCAATGGAAGGCGAGCCGACCGCTGGAGCTGGTCTATTTGTTGCCGGAGCAGGACCAGCCAAACCGGACGGAAGCGAAGCTTGCCTATATCGTTAAAGGCGGCATCATTGCGAATGAACATACAGGAAGCGCAGTGGATGCCACGAGCGGTAAAAAGTTGGCCGCACCTGACAAATTGCCGCAAATTTTAAATGTAACCGGTACAGGAGAAAAATGGACGGCGCAAACGGAGAAAGAGGCACGCAACTTGCTGCGCATCCTGTTCAAACTGGAAACGGCAAGATTGCCGATGACCATTTTGGAGGAGAAACACGACAACGGTGAGGCTGTGCGCTATTTTATCTGGGGCCACTTCCAAAAGGACGCAACTGACCAGGACAAGAAATACCAAATCGGCCAGTTCCCAGAGGGCGTCAGTAAGGCTGAGGGGCAGCACATCATGCTCGTAACAGATGCCAAGACGGGACAGATGCAGCAGTTTATTTACAGACAGGCGAATGAACCAGGGGCTGCTGCCAAAACCGACAAAAACCGCGATCGCAAAACAGTGGAAATGCTGTTGAAGCGGCTTGTTCTTTCCGGCAGCAACCAGCTGCGAGTGACGGATATCGGCGACGAGAAGTACACCTCGCTGGCTCTTGATCCACTGCTGGGAAATGTCCCGGTCTACCGAATCGGACAGAGTGAAGAAGCTGGCATGTATACGGTCAAAGTAAATTCATGGACGGGCAAAATCGAAGAAGTCAGCATAAACCGTCCGGAAAACGTGGTGTACCCTGCAAGCTCCAAGGCGATCAAGGAGCAGGCTGCCATGGATCGGTTGCTCGGCGTATTGCCGCTTGAACTGAACTACATTCACCAGCGGGATGCGCAGACGAATGCGATTACCTTTAAACTGGGCTACGACCTGTCTTTCCGGCAAACTCGCTCGCACTGCTTCTGCGGAGCAAATGCCAAGATTGACACGACGGTGTACGTTGATGCTTTGACGGGGCAGACCATTATCAAAGAATAAGCAAAAATAAGAAGCCGCCTTCTTTCTGCGTTACAGAAGAGGCGGCTTTTGTGTGTAACTAGACTAGGCGCTCGCTTCAAATCCGGTGATTTGATTCAGCGCAATTTTTTTGTCATCAGCCAAGACGAACTCTACGATGCCGTTTTTCATGCTGACAGCCTTGATGACGCCATTCAGGCTGTTGTTTGAGCTTGAACCGTCCGTGTTGGTTTGGCTTTCTGTGTAAGTGACGTTGAAACCGATCATTTGCGCATATTGCAACGAGTTGCTCATGGCATTGTTTTCCGGCTTCACGCTCATGCCGACGACCTGATCGAGCTTGACCGTCTGACCGTTGTTCAGCGAGAACTGAGTGATTCCGTCTTTTGTTGTGAACCCGGTGATGACGGCGTTGGCGATTTCGTCGACTTTCGTGATGTCGTCCGTAGTAGCCGGGTTTCCGTCTTTGTCTATTTCTTTGGTCGTTTTGTACGAAACGTCTTTGCCGATCATGTTCATGAACTTGAGGCTGCTGTCCAGCGCATTCCCCGTCATGCCTTGCGACTCCAGTCCTTTGATGTCTGCAAGCGGAATCGGGTTAGTCTCTCCGGTAATGCGGAAGTATATTTTGCCTTTGTCCATGTAGACGGCTTCCAGCACGCCTTCTTTTGTTTGAGTCGCAGTTTCTCCCGTTACTTCGTCTTTGGTCGTGAGGGAGTAGGTTGCGGTGCGACCCGTCAGCGCTTCGTATTTTTCCAGCGTCAGCATGCTGTTGTTGGATTGCTCCATCAAGGTGGACATCTTTTTCATTTGCTCCACCATGGTCATCATGCTCGTTTGCTGAATGAACTGCGAGTTATCCATCGGGGATGTAGGGTCCTGGTGCTTCAACTGTTCCAGCAAAAGCTTCATGAACGCATTGTTATCCAGCTCTGCCGAGAACTCTTTTTTGCCCTGGTAGCTCATGTGTGGCTGTATATAAGGATTATTTTTAACGGTGGTTCCGATATCTGACATGTCGATCCTCCCTGAAGGTGGCGAGTCTAACCGTACATACTTGTGCACTACTACTTATTATCGGTATAATCTGTCGAAGGATGAAGACAAACATTTGTTCGAATTTCTGGCTTATCAGAGCTTAAATTGTGTTATAATGGAAATAGAACAGTCTTGCAACGAGGAGATGAACGAGGGAATGGAGCGTTTTGAATTGGTATCGGAGTATCAACCGTCCGGTGACCAGCCGACCGCTATCGCCGAACTGGTGGCAGGCATCCAGGCAGGCAAGCGGCACCAGACACTGCTCGGTGCAACAGGTACGGGAAAGACGTTTACGGCTGCCCAAGTAATTGCCCAGGTGAACAAGCCGACGCTGGTGATGGCGCACAACAAGACACTGGCTGCCCAGCTTTGCGCAGAGTTCAAGGAGTTTTTCCCGAATAACGCGGTGGAATACTTCGTCAGCTACTACGACTACTATCAGCCAGAAGCATACATTCCCCAATCGGATACATTTATTGAAAAAGACTCCAGCATCAACGACGAGATCGACAAGCTGCGTCACTCGGCGACCAGTGCGTTGTTTGAGCGGAGGGACGTCATCATTGTCGCTTCTGTCTCTTGTATTTACGGTTTGGGTTCGCCTGAAGAGTACAAGGAACTGTTGCTGTCGCTGCGAGTGGGGATGGAAAAAGGCCGAGACGAGATTTTGCATCGCCTGGTCGACATTCAGTACACGCGCAATGATATCAACTTCACACGCGGGACCTTCCGGGTTCGTGGAGACGTAGTGGAAATTTTTCCCGCGTCGCAGAGCGAACAGGCTATTCGTGTGGAGTTTTTCGGGGACGAAATTGAGCGGATTACCTCTATCGATGTGTTGACCGGAGAGATTTTGGGACAGCGCGACCACGTAGCCATTTTCCCTGCTTCTCACTATGTCACCCGCGAAGAAAAAATGAAGCTGGCCGTTCAAAGCATCGAAGTGGAGCTGGAAGAGCGATTGGCCGAGCTTAAAGCGGCGGGAAAGCTGCTGGAAGCGCAGCGACTGGAACAGCGTACGCGCTACGATGTCGAAATGATGCTGGAGATGGGCTTTTGCTCCGGGATTGAAAACTACTCGCGACATTTGACAGGGCTGCCAGCAGGGCACGCTCCGTACACTTTGATGGACTACTTTCCGGAGGACTACCTTTTGCTGATCGACGAGTCGCACATGACTTTGCCGCAAGTGCGGGGGATGTACAACGGCGACCAGGCGCGCAAAAACGTCCTGGTTGAGCACGGATTCCGCCTGCCGTCTGCGAAGGACAACCGACCGCTGCAATTCCAGGAGTTTGAGGAAAAGGTCAACCAGGCTATCTACATTTCTGCAACACCCGGCCCGTACGAGCTGGAGCATTGCCCGGAAGTGGTGCAGCAAGTCATCCGTCCAACAGGGCTGATCGATCCGACGATCTCGGTTCGCCCGATCAAAGGACAGATTGACGATCTCATCGGGGAAATCCAGACGACGATTGCCAAAAACGAGCGCGTACTGGTCACGACTCTGACGAAAAAAATGTCCGAGGACTTGACGGACTACCTCAAGGAAATCGGAATCAAGGTACGCTATCTGCACTCCGACATCAAGACGATCGAACGGATGCAAATTTTGCGTTCCTTGCGTTTGGGCGAATTTGACGTGCTGATCGGGATCAACCTGCTGCGGGAAGGCTTGGACTTGCCGGAAGTATCGCTTGTGGCGATTTTGGATGCCGATAAAGAAGGCTTCCTGCGCAACGAACGTTCGCTGATTCAGACGATCGGCCGGGCAGCCCGTAACGCTGAGGGGCGCGTCATCATGTACGCCGACAAAATGACAGATTCGATGAACTCCGCGATTCGCGAGACAGAACGCAGGCGCGCCATTCAGATCGCTTACAACGAGAAGCACGGAATTACGCCGCAAACGGTGAAAAAGGCCGTGCGCGAAGTGATCGAGGCGACCAAGGTGGCAGAGGAAAAAGCGGACTATTTGCCACATGCGGACTTCAAGAAGATGCCGAAGAAGGATCGACTGGCTGTTATCGAGCGTATGGAAGAAGAAATGAAGGAAGCGGCGCGCAACTTGATGTTCGAGCGTGCGGCCGAACTGCGTGATTTGATTTTGGAACTGAAGGCGGAACTCTAAGGAGAGGTATTTTCATGCCATTGGAACATATTGTCGTCAAGGGCGCTCGTGCCCACAATCTGAAAAATATTGATGTAGTGATCCCGCGGGACAAATTCGTCGTTTTGACGGGTTTGTCCGGTTCGGGGAAGTCCTCGCTTGCTTTTGACACGATTTATGCAGAGGGACAACGCCGTTATGTCGAGTCCCTGTCCGCTTATGCCCGCCAGTTTCTCGGGCAGATGGACAAGCCGGATGTCGATTCGATCGAAGGGCTGTCTCCTGCGATCTCCATCGATCAGAAGACAACGAGCCGCAACCCGCGCTCTACGGTTGGTACGGTCACGGAGATTTACGACTACTTGCGCTTGTTGTATGCGCGTGTCGGCCGGGCGATTTGTCCCGAACACGGCATCGAGATTCAATCCCAGACGATTGAACAGATGGTCGATCGCCTGATGGAGTATCCGGAGCGCACCAAAATGCAAATTCTCGCTCCGATGGTTCAGGGGCGCAAAGGCGAGCACGTCAAGCTGTTGGAAGATATCCGCAAGCAAGGCTTTGTTCGCGTGCGCGTAAATGGCGAGATTACCGATTTGTCCGAGGACATCAAGCTGGAGAAAAACAAGAAGCACAACATTGAGGTTGTGGTGGACCGCGTTGTCGTGAAGCCGGATGTGCAGTCTCGCCTGGCGGATTCCCTGGAAACGGCCTTGCGTCTGGCAGATGGCAAAGTCATCGTCGACGTGATGGAACAAGAGGAGCTGTTGTTCAGCGAGAAGCACGCTTGCCCGATTTGCGGATTTTCCATTGGCGAGCTGGAGCCGCGGATTTTCTCCTTTAACAGCCCGTTCGGTGCGTGCTCGGAGTGCGACGGATTGGGAGTAAAGCTGGAAGTAGACCCGGATATGGTTGTTCCGGATGCCACCAAGACGTTGCACGAAGGGGCGATCGGCGCATGGGAGCCGAAGTCGTCGACGTATTACCAGCAGTTGTTGGAATCGGCTTGCCGCCACTTCCATATTCGCATGGATATCCCGTACGAGGAGCTGACTCCTGAGCAGGTGCAGATTTTGATGTACGGCAGCGAAGGAGAGAAAATCCAGTTCCGCTATGAAAATGAGTTCGGGCAAGTGCGGGAAGCAGTCGTGCCATTCGAGGGCGTCGTGCCCAACCTGCAAAGGCGTCATCTGGAGACCAGCTCCGACTACATTCGCGAGCAAATCGAAGGCTTCATGAGCCAAAAGCCTTGTCCTGTCTGCAAAGGGCATCGTTTGCGCCAGGAGAGCCTCGCTGTGAAGATCGGCGAGCGCAGCATTTCGGAGCTGACGACTTTGTCTATTCTCGATGCCCATCAGTTCGTTGACGGACTGGAGCTGACGGAGCGGGAAGCGAAGATCGCCAATCTGATCGTGAAAGAAATCAAGGCACGGCTTAACTTTTTGATTGATGTCGGACTGGATTATCTCACCTTGAGCCGTGCGGCAGGGACGTTGTCGGGGGGAGAGGCGCAGCGGATCAGGCTTGCTACCCAGATCGGCTCCAGCTTGATGGGCGTCCTCTACATTCTCGATGAGCCGAGCATTGGACTGCATCAGAGGGACAACGCCCGTCTGATCAAAACGTTGGAGCATATGACCAAGCTGGGGAATACGCTGATCGTCGTCGAGCACGACGAAGATACGATGATGGCTTGCGATTATATTATCGATATCGGTCCGGGAGCAGGTATTCACGGCGGTCAAGTAGTGTCTGCCGGCACGCCGGAAGAAGTGATGAAAGATGAGAACTCGCTGACAGGCGCTTATTTGAGCGGCAGAAAGTTCATTCCTGTTCCGCTGGAGCGCAGAAAGCCATCTGACAAATGGGTGAAGATCGAAGGCGCGAAGGAAAACAACCTGAAAAACGTTACGGCCAAATTTCCACTGGGGCTGTTCGTTGCTGTGACAGGGGTATCAGGCTCCGGGAAAAGTACGCTCATCAATGAGATTTTGCAAAAGGTGCTGTCGCGCGATCTGAACGGCGCCAAAGTAAAACCGGGCGAACACCGCCGAATCGTCGGGCTGGAGCATTTGGACAAAGTAATCGACATCGACCAATCGCCGATTGGCCGGACGCCGCGTTCTAATCCGGCGACGTATACGGGTGTTTTTGATGACATTCGCGATTTGTTTGCCTCGACGAACGAAGCCAAGGTGCGCGGTTACAAAAAGGGCCGTTTCAGCTTCAACGTCAAAGGCGGCCGTTGCGAGGCGTGCAGCGGTGACGGGATTATCAAAATCGAGATGCACTTTTTGCCGGACGTGTACGTGCCTTGCGAAGTGTGCCACGGCAAGCGCTACAATCGGGAGACTCTCGATGTGAAATACAAAGGCAAGAGCATCGCCGACGTCTTGGAGATGACGATTGAGGATGCGGTGGAGTTTTTCCGCAACCTGCCGAAGATCGAGCGCAAGCTGCAAACGATCGTGGATGTAGGTCTTGGCTACATGAAGCTTGGACAGCCTGCGACGACTCTCTCCGGCGGTGAAGCGCAGCGTGTCAAGCTGGCATCCGAGCTGTATCGCCGCAGCACAGGGCGTACGCTGTACATCTTGGACGAACCGACGACAGGGTTGCACACAGACGATATTGATCGTCTGTTGAAGGTGTTGCAGCGTCTGGTGGAAAATGGCGATACGGTACTGGTCATCGAGCACAACCTGGACGTCATCAAGACAGTTGACTACATCGTCGATCTGGGGCCAGAGGGCGGTACGCGCGGCGGTCAGATCGTCGGATCGGGTACTCCGGAAGAAGTGGCGAAGCTGGAAGGCTCGTATACCGGAACATACCTCAAGCCGATTTTGGAAAGAGACAAAGCGAGAACGATTGCCAAGCTGGAACAGCTGGTATCGAAGTAAACCAAAGACTGCCTCTCTGATTGTTCAGGGGGGCGTCTTTTGCTGTTTAAAAAAGAAAACGAGTGACTGGCAACTGGCACATGGTCGTGCGGTAATGCAAGGGCGAGACGGAGGAGGAGAAGCTATGGATTACGCAAAGCAAGCGATAGCTGCGCTTCCGGCCGATTTGGTTCAGGAGGCCGAGCGCTGTTTTGACGGGCAGGACCCGGCTCATGACTGGCAGCATAATCTGCGCGTCATGGCGATGTGCGAGCGGATTGGCTGCGAGGAAGGAGCGGACATGCAGGTACTGCGGCTGGCAGCGTTGCTGCACGATGTCGGAAGGGCACAAGAGCGTGCAACCAGCGAATGCCATGCCGAGATCAGCGCTAGGGCAGCAGGAGCATGGCTGCAAGAGCGAGGAATAGAGCAAGCAGAGATCAAGCGGGTGCAGTCGGCTATATTGGCTCATCGCTTTCGCAAAGACCGTCCTCCGGCATCGTTGGAGGAGAAAATTTTGTTTGATGCAGATAAACTCGATTCAATAGGCGCTATTGGAGTCGCCAGAGTTTTTGCTTATACTGGTGTTATTGGAGGTCCTATCCAATCCGACGACGAGGAGCAGCATACTCCGGCAAAAGAATACGAATGGAAGCTGAGACGCATCAAAGACAGGCTGTACACGCAAACAGCCCGGCAAATTGCCGAGGAGCGTCACGAGTTCATGGTTCGATTTTTTGAGCGCTGGGACTTGGAAGGAAAAGGGCTCTTGTAGACACTGGTGACGCCAGCCAAAGGAGGAATGAGAATGATCCGTTGGATAATCAAAATGCTGCTGAACGGCGCGGCCTTGCTTCTGATCAGCAAATGGTTTACGTCTATCTATGTTGCCAATTTCACCGTGGCCTTGTGGGCCATTCTGATTTTGGGTGTCGTGAACACGTTGATCCGCCCCGTTTTGACGTTTTTCACCTTGCCGCTGACGATCTTGACGATGGGGCTGTTCTGGTTCGTCATCAACGCCCTGACGTTTGCTTTGACAGCCTACTTCATCGACGGTTTCGAGGTAGGACCGTGGCCAGACAACATCGGCATCGTGATGGTAGCCGCTGCGCTGATGAGTATTTTCGGCTGGCTGATTGAAATGGTCGTCGGCATGAAAAAAGAGAAAAGGTAGCAAGCATCAAAAAACCCGCGTGCTCGTTGAGGAGTGCGCGGGTTTGTTAGTGATAGGGGATCATGCTTGAACTTTTGATTTTTCTTCTTCTCTCATGTGCGGCGGAAGAGGTTCATGGAATATGGCAGCTTTTAAAGCGCCTGAGGAATTCAAATTAGACAGACCGCCAAAGAACTTGCAAACAGTCGAAAGCACTTTCTTCATGAGTATCATCCTCTCGAAAAAGTTTTTTCCAGAACAGATACGAGCCGAAACGAAGCAGGCGTAAGAAATAAAGATTGATAGAAAACTGCTAGGATGTAAGTCATAGAGTGCTTATAGGAATATTCTACCAACAATAGTGAAAGAATGCAACCGACTGTGATTAGTAATATTGCGATCTTCCGGTGTCTTTTTTGAATTGCAGGATTGTCAGGCATGTACGTATGTTTTGCTGGACCGTATAAGTAATTGATCAGAGCGCCTGCCCCTGCAGTAATAAGTGTCAGGAGTGACAAGGCAGGGGGAGAAGGCATGGGAACATATTTGATAATGGCGCCACCGACTAACAGGAGTAGGAGTGTTGCTCCCAGGCATGACCACGGGTTTTTCAAATGAACGCCGCCCGTCAACGTTCGGAGTATAAAGAGACTGCATAGAAGAGGAACAACTTCCACAAGTAATCCTAATGCAGCAGATACGAGCAGAATGATGAAAAGATTAAGAGCATTAAGCAAGAAAAGTTCGATTCCGTGTGCGAGTTGTCCCACAGTATACGGCGTATCGTCTGTCTTGATGCGTTGGGCAATTTTCCCTGACATTTTCCCTGTCCAGGTCATATTGGGGGCCTCCCTGCTATCGATTTACAAACGAAATGCGAAAACTGGTGATGCCATCAGCAGATTTAACCTGAATTTTGCCATTGTGTCGTTCTATTACGTTTTTGACAATCGCGAGTCCAAGTCCGCCTTCTCCATTCTTTTTGGTGGTATAGCCCATTTGGAAGATTCCATTCAGCTTGTTCTCGGGAATTGTTGGGCCACTGTTTTCGATATAGAGGTAATGCTCGCTGTCTGTTTGGCCCCATTCCAAGCGTATGTAACGATTTTCCTCCAGTTCAAAGGAGGTTGCGCGAATGGCGTTGTCGAGTAAGTTGCCTAACATTTTGATCAGATCATATGTCTTATATTGTGAGAACTGGCTGATTTCTTTTATTTCCATCGTGAGCGAGATCCGCTCAGCCAGGCAGACTACCATTTTGGATTGCAACAAAGAGGCGATTGCAGGATTTTTGATTTGCTCCAATATTTGCGAGCTTGAATCCGCAGATTTTTCGATCAAAACGGTTTCCTTCAGCAGTTGTTCCACGTATTCTTTCGCATGACTATGCAATTCTTTTTTCAAAAGGCCGTTGATGGCAGTGTAATGGTTCAAGGAGTCATGCTTGATAGAGCGAACAGCCGTATATAAATCTTGAATGCTGCTCAAATAAGGTGTGCCTGTTTCTTCTTCTACCCGATTGATAGTCAGGTTTAAATAAATACGGAACAAAATTACAATGGCAATAAATAGCCCCAAAATGGCCAGTTGAAAAAACAATTGAAACTGTGGAGTATAAAGAGCGAATATGGATGAATTGTTTCCTCGTAGAAAAAACGATGTGTTCATGAACAAGATAAGGAAAAATTCAATACTGCCCAATAAGATCAGCAGGAACAGATATCGATTTAACCGATTCAAATTGTTGTACTGGAACATCTGGCGAATATCGAACTTATTTGCTCGTAACAGTATGCAAACGGCCAGAAAGACGCCGAGGTACAAAATACGTGCTACGACAGCCAGAGTGGTAGAGGACATGATCTCCTCTAAAAATAATTGCTGACTGTTAAAAATGGCAATGATAATTGACTCGGTTAGAAGCATAATACCGATTGCAACTGTTCCCATAAAAACCGCTTTGAGAAGATTGAAGTGGTAGAAAAGAACAAGGAGAACAACTGTACATACAAACATCAGCATCACTTTCGGCTGATACAATACCTCCAACACAGTGAGCAGTTCACCAGTCACGGCAAACAACAGGCTAAAGAGAATAGCTTGTTTTTTCTTCTCAAACACCGACAGGTTGAAAAAAGCTAAACTAATCGTCAGTAGCAAGAAGGCTTCGGGTAGGTCTACGAGTAAGAAACGGAGTAAAAAGTCCAAGTTGTTGCCTCCTCTTTTTGTCCGACATTCGGAAAAACAGTCTATATATGAACTGTAACTCGGATTTTGCCTGATACCAACCTCATTTTCTATCTTATGAAATAACAAGAAAAATGTAAATGATACGACAAATTGATCCGATAGACACGAGGACTTGCCTGGCAAAGGTTGTCGGAGGCAAGACGGTTTCGATACAATAGAAGAACTACCGGGGACGGTTATCCCAGACAAGGGGGAAGCTTTGATGCGAAGGACAAATGTAAGCCACATTGTGGATCATTTCAATATGACGATTTTGAGTGGCGAGGAAGGGCTGGGACGCGAGATTACAGTGACGGATTTGAGCCGTCCCGGATTGCAGCTGGCTGGCTACTACTCCTATTACGCGGAAGAGCGGATTCAGCTGTTTGGCTTGACGGAAATCAACTTTTTCCAAACGTTGAACCGAGATGAACGACTGGAGCGGATGAACTTTTTGATGCAAGGGCAGACGCCATGTTTTTGCGTCACCCGCAACCAGCCTGTACCTGAGGAAATGATCGAGGCGTCGAACAACTGGGGCGTGCCTGTACTTCAATCCCCTCTGGCTACGACTACGCTTGTCGGCAAAATGACCAACTTTCTGGAGAATCGCCTCGCGCCTACTACCACGATTCACGGGGTGCTCACAGACATTTACGGCGTCGGGGTTCTGATTATGGGATCGAGCGGAATCGGGAAAAGCGAAGCGGCTCTGGAGCTGGTCAAGCGCGGGCATCGCCTGGTTGCAGACGACGCTGTCGAGATTCGCCAGACGCAAGGTGGTCAGCTTAGCGGCAGCGCCCCCGAACTGATTCAGCATCTGCTTGAAATTCGCGGGGTGGGGATCATCAACGTGATGACCATGTTCGGAGCAGGTGCGGTCCGCAATGTGAAAAATATTGAAATGGTGGTTCAACTGGAGCTGTGGGAGCCACACAAAATGTACGAACGTCTGGGGCTGGACGAAGAAACGTTGAAGATCATGGACACGGAAATTCCGATCATTACCGTTCCAGTGCGCCCAGGACGAAATCTGGCTGTCATTATCGAAGTGGCGGCGATGAACTTCCGCTTGAAGCGGATGGGCTACAATGCGGCGATGCACTTCTCGCGCAAGCAGTCCAACGCGATTTTGGAAGATGCCGATTCGGACTTGTAGGACGAGGAGCAGCGCATGAGAAAGACAACACGTTATCCGGTCCAGGGAGCGAACCCTCTCTGGCAAATGTATCGCACGGTCAGCTTTTGGAAAGTCATGAAAAACTTCATTGTCATCCAGCTTGCCCGCTATACGCCTTTTCCGGCCTGGAAAAACTGGATGTACCGTACTTTTTTGCGTATGGAGGTCGGGCATGAGACTGCCGTGGCGTTGATGGTCATGATGGATACGATGTTTCCGGAGTTGATCAAAATCGGCAAGAACAGTGTGATTGGCTACAATACGACCATCCTCGCTCATGAGTATCTGGTCGAGGAATACCGCTTGGGCGAAGTAATCATCGGCGACAGAGTGTTGATTGGAGCCAATACGACTATCTTGCCAGGAGTGACGATTGGGGACGGAGCGATCGTAGCAGCAGGAACCGTGGTACATAAAGACGTAGCGCCGGGGGCTTTTGTCGGCGGCAATCCGATGCAAGTGATCCGCGCCGGAGGGCTTGCGGATCATTAGGGAGTAGGGTTGTTCGTCAGCGAGTAGAAGAATTAGGTAGAAAAGGGAGTCCGTTGATTGGCGGGCTTCTTTTCTATTTTTATGTAGCGCAAGATCGTAGTAAAGAATTTTTCGACTATTCTTATCTCTGTTGACCTTAAACGGAGCTTCGTGGTAATCTTCTTCATAATACTTTAGTTTGTTACCATATTAGCAGAGTAAAGCGAATGGGTGGAGGGAATGACGATGGCGAAGCCGTTGGGATTTGAAAAACCGCTGGGGATGCGGGACATATTACCGGAATCACTGGCGAAACAACGGCATTTGGAGCGGTCGTTGCGACATTGTATCGAGCGTTGGGGATACGAGGAAATCTCCACGCCTTCTCTGGAGTATTACGATACGGTCGGGACGGCGAGCGCAACATTGACGGACCGAATGTTCCGGCTGTTGGATAAACAGGGGCATACCGTTGTGCTTCGGCCGGATATGACTACGCCAATCGCTCGCGTTGTTTCTTCTTTATATAAGGATGTGCCGCTGCCGATCCGGCTGTTTTACCAGGCCAATGTATTTCGGGCGCAGGAAAAGGAAGCTGGCCGGAATGCGGAGTTTTTTCAAACGGGAATTGAGCTGATCGGGGATGGCTCAGTTGATGCGGATGCCGAGGCCATCGCGCTTGCTGTATTTTGTCTGCGTGCGGCAGGGGTAGAGACGTTCCGCATTGCCATCGGTCACGTTGATTTTGTTGACGGGCTTTTGGAGGATGTGATTGCCGATGAGGACACGCGCCAGCAATTCCGCCAGTTTTTGTACGAACGCGATTTTGTTGGTTTTCGCCAATTGCTGGAGACGATCGGGATCGATTTCGAAGCGAAGAAACGGCTGGATGCCTTGCTTCGTTTGCGCGGCGGAAAAGGCAAGATTGCCGAGGCGAGAGCCTTAGCAGGGGATGGAAAAGCGGGGCTGGCGGTAGAAACGATTGCTTCGCTGTGGGACTCACTGGAAGCTTACGGCGTCACCGAAGATTTGCTGTTGGACTTCAATTTGATTATCAATCTGAATTACTACACGGGTGTCGTGTTTGAAGGATACGCAGCCGATCTCGGCTCTCCGCTGTTGGGTGGCGGCCGTTATGATCAGCTTTTGGCGCAATTCGGACGTTCCGCTCCTGCCACCGGGTTTGCGATTAAAATGGATCGGCTTTTGACCGTTACTCCCTCTGTAAAAGGGGAAACTACCGAACGAATTTTGCTGCTGTATACGGAAAAACGGCGCCAGAAAGCGCTGGCAAAGGCACAGCAACTGAGGGCGGAGGGAGTCGTGGTTATCACGAGACTCGTTGGCGGCAGGGCAGAGATCGCGGCAGAAAATGGTCAAGGATACAGCAGGGTGATTTGCATGACGGAACAGGAGGATTAGCAGATGGCGTTTTTCGCAAATGAGCAAAAGCTGACGATTGCCATGCCCAAGGGGCGGATTTTTGAAGAGGCTGTGCACTTTTTGCAGCAAGCTGGGCTGGAAGTAACGGCTGAGTTGCAGGACTCGCGCAAGCTGGTCATTCCGGTGGAAAATGCCAGTCTTGAGTTCATCCTGGCAAAACCTGCCGATGTCCCGACATACGTGGAGTACGGAGTTGCTGATGTGGGTGTAGTCGGCAAGGATGTTTTGCTCGAAGAAGAACGGGATGTGTACGAGCTGCTGGATTTGCAGATTGGCTACTGTCGCATGATGGTGGCAGGATTGCCCGATTGGAAGCCGACCGACTCGCCGCGAGTAGCGACGAAATACCCGAAGATTGCTTCCCGTTATTTTCGCGAGCAAGGGCAGCAGGTCGAAGTTATCAAGCTGAATGGCTCGGTTGAGCTGGCTCCGATGATCGGACTGGCTGACCGCATCGTGGATATTGTCTCTACGGGGCGGACGCTCAAGGAAAATGGCTTGGTGGAGCTGGAGCATATTTGCGAGATTACGACAAGGCTGATTGCCAATCGAGCGAGCTATCGGATGAAAAGTGAAGCGGTCGATGACATCGCCGGAAAATTTCTGGAGGTCATTCCAGGCAGAAAATAGAGACGGGGAGAGGAGAGCGACCATGCGAATTATGGCAGCCAGCGAGTTTGACGGGAAGCGGTCAGTGGAGTCGGGTACGAGAGAACAGCAAGAAGCTGTCAGAGCCATTTTGACGGATGTTCGGGAGCGCAAAGATGAAGCATTGCGGGAGTATACAGAGAGATTTGACCGCGTGCGATTGGAACAGTTTCGGGTGACGGAGGCGGAATTTGCCGAAGCGAACGGGCAAGTATCTGCACAGGTCAAAGCTGCACTGGAGGAAGCGGCAGAGAACATCCGCGATTATCATAGTCGTCAGGTGCGCCAGTCGTGGTTTGTGACAAAAGAAAGCGGCACGATGCTGGGGCAGCTGGTTCGTCCATTGCAGCGGGCGGGACTGTATGTGCCAGGGGGCACGGCAGCCTATCCTTCCAGTGTGCTGATGAATGCGATTCCGGCAAAAATTGCGGGCGTTCCGGAAGTAGTGATTACAACGCCTCCCGGAGCGGACGGCAAAGTAAATCCGGCGATTCTCGTCGCAGCGCAAATTGCGGGGGTAACGGAAATATACAAAGTGGGCGGAGCGCAAGCCATTGCGGCACTCACCTATGGAACGGAGCAAATCAGGGCGGTAGACAAGATCGTCGGACCGGGAAATATTTTTGTCGCTCTGGCAAAGCGGGAAGTGTTTGGTCTGGTCAGTATCGACATGGTGGCAGGACCGAGCGAGATTGCCGTATTGGCTGACGAAACGGCCAATCCGCGTTATGTAGCTGCGGATTTGCTGTCGCAGGCTGAGCACGATCCGATGTCTGCTGCCATCCTGGTCACTGCGTCGCAGGAGTTGGCCGAGCAGGTAGCTGTTGAGGTAGAACGGCAGTTGGCGGATTTGCCCCGCCATGCGATCGCCGCGGCAGCCATTCGCGACTACGGAGCCATTTTGCTTGTCAAGGATTTGGACGAAGGGTTTGCGGTCATCAACCAGATCGCTCCCGAACATTTGGAGATCATGATTGCCGAGCCATTCGCACAGCTTGGGAAGGTACAAAATGCCGGGGCTATTTTTCTCGGCCCGTACAGCTCGGAGCCTGTCGGGGATTATTTTGCCGGAACGAATCACGTCATTCCGACCAATGGCACTGCGCGTTTTTCCTCTCCTCTGTCAGTGGATGACTTTATTAAAAAGTCCAGTGTCATTTCCTACAGCAAGCATGATTTGCGAAAAAACGGACAAAAGATCGTTACCCTGGCTGAACAGGAAGGGTTGGCAGGACATGGGCGCGCCATAGCGGAAAGGCTGCGCGACTTTGAACGCGAAGAGCAGGAGTGTGACAAATGATGAGTGAACGTACGCTGCGTACAGCAGAAATAGAGCGCAACACAAATGAGACGCAAATCGCCCTTTCCTTTGGGGTGGATGGTTCCGGGGAAAGCAGTCAGGCTTCAGGCGTACCCTTTTTGGATCACATGCTTGACTTGTTCACGCGTCACGGGCATTTCGATCTGGCGGTAAAAGCAAAAGGGGATATCGAGATCGACTATCACCACACGGTGGAGGATATCGGCATTTGTCTCGGACATTGCATCCGCGAGGCGTTGGGGGACAAAAAAGGAATCAAACGGTACGGCAACGCTTTTGTTCCGATGGATGACGCGCTGGCCCAAGTGGTGATCGACATTAGCAATCGGCCGCATCTGGAGTATCGGGCTGCCTATCCGACGAACATGGTTGGGCAATTTCCGACTGAGCTTGTGCACGAGTTTTTATGGAAGCTGGCGCTTGAAGCGCGGATCAACCTGCACGTAATTTTGCATTACGGCCACAATACGCACCATATGATCGAAGCCATTTTCAAAGCGCTCGGCCGCGCTCTGGACGAAGCGACGACGATCGATCCGCGTGTCAAAGGGGTCCCGTCTACCAAAGGGGTTTTGTAGCATGATTGGCATCATCGACTATGGCATGGGCAACTTGTACAGCTTGAGCAAGGCTCTGGAGCGGCTCGGTTATTCGTACGAATTTGTGTCCGCCCCTGAGCGGTTGCAGGAGTATAGCGGGTTGATTTTGCCCGGAGTAGGGGCTTTTGGCGACGCTATTGCGAACATCAGAGAGCTGGGGCTGGATCAAGCCATCCGTTCGTACGCGGCTACAAACAGGCCGATTTTGGGCATCTGTCTGGGGATGCAGCTCTTGTTCGACAAAAGCGAGGAGCATGGGGAAAATACCGGGCTTGGCTTGATTGGCGGAGAAGCAGTCCGCTTCCAAGGGGATTACAAGGTGCCGCATATGGGCTGGAATCAGTTGCGTCTGCACCGCGAGCATCCGCTTTTGGCGGGAGTTGCAGAAGGCGATTATGTCTACTTTGTCCACTCTTATCATGTGAAGTGCAAACCAGAGGCGCTGCTTTCGACGAGCGACTACTATCAGGATGTGACAGCGATTGTGGCGCAGGGCGAAGTGTACGGGATGCAGTTCCACCCGGAAAAAAGCGGCGAGACCGGAATGCGGCTGCTGCGCAATTTTGCCGTTCAATGCGAGGGGGTTTTGGCGTGAGTTTTATCATTTATCCAGCTATTGATATTCGCGGTGGAAAATGCGTGCGGTTGTTTCAAGGAGATTATGCAAAGGAAACGGTGTACGCCGATTCTCCGCTTGCCATGGCAAAGCGTTGGGTGGATCAGGGAGCATCCTGGGTACATCTCGTTGATCTGGACGGCGCCAAGGAAGGGAAGCCGGTCAACGCTGCGATCATCAAGGAAATTGCCCGCACGATTTCCGTACCTGTGCAAGTCGGCGGCGGCATCCGCACGGAAGAGCAGATCAAGGACTACCTTGAAGCAGGTGTGGCGAGGGTGATCGTCGGTACGGCGGCGATTGAAGACGAGCCTTTTACCAAGCGGATTTTGCAAGTTTATGGCGACCAAATCGCCATCGGGCTGGACTGCCGCAACGGCATGGTGGCGACGCGGGGGTGGCTGGAGACGACTGACGTGTCAGCGACTGAGCTGGCCAAGCGGCTCGTCACGTATGGCGCGGAAACGTTCATTTATACAGATATCGCCCGTGACGGTACGATGACAGGGCCGAATGTCGCGGAAATTGCTGCACTTGCGCAAGCGACAGGCAAGTCGGTGATCGCATCGGGAGGAGTAAGCCAGCTTGACGATCTTCTGGTGTTGGCCCAGCACGCAGCCGACGGTGTTTCCGGGGCGATTGTCGGAAAAGCGCTCTACACGGACGCTTTTACATTGGAAGAAGCGCTTGGTCGGATGGAGGGACGTGAAAGCAATGTTGGCTAAACGAATCATCCCTTGTCTCGACGTAAAAGACGGTCGTGTCGTAAAAGGGGTTCAGTTTGTAGGGCTGCGCGACGCCGGAGATCCGGTCGAACTGGCGAAAAAATACAGCGGGGAGCGGGCGGACGAGCTTGTTTTTCTCGATATTTCCGCTTCCCACGAAGGGCGCAAGACAATGGTGGACGTCATCGAGCGGACGGCAGCGAATATTACGATTCCTTTTACCGTTGGCGGCGGGATCAACAGCGTGGAGGACATGAAGCGGATTTTGCGGGCGGGTGCGGATAAAATCTCGTTGAATACGGCTGCGGTGCTTCGACCGGAGCTGGTTCGCGAAGGGGCGAGTGTGTTCGGTTCCCAGTGCATCGTGGTTGCGATCGACGCCAGAGCGGTGGGAGAAGGGCGTTGGGACGTGTATACGCACGGCGGGCGCAATTCTGCGGGAAAAGATGTCATCAGCTGGGCGCAGGAAGCAGAAGCGTTGGGAGCTGGCGAAATTCTTTTGACCAGTATGGATGATGATGGCGAGAAGAAAGGCTTTGGAATTGAATTGACCAAGCAAGTCTCGGAAGCGGTAAACATTCCGGTGATTGCCTCTGGGGGAGCGGGGTCGAAGGAACATTTTTACGATGTGCTGACAGCGGGGAAGGCCGATGCTGCTTTGGCAGCTTCGATTTTCCACTATGATGAGACATCGATTCAATCGGTGAAAGAGTATCTCCAGACAAAAGGAGTTGTCGTGCGGCCATGACAGTAGAACTTGCACTTGCAGCGCAGAAGTTGCGGTTTGACGAAAACGGATTGATTCCTGTCATTGTTCAAGATGCACAGAGCAAGGCTGTTTTGACGCTTGCCTATATGAATGAGGAGTCGTTTTTGCGGTCGGTGGAGACGAAAGAAACGTGGTTTTGGAGCCGATCCAGGCAAGAGCTGTGGCATAAGGGAGCGACGTCGGGAAATACCCAGCGGATTGTTTCCATGCAGGTGGATTGCGACAGCGACGCGCTCGTCGTGCAAGTAGTGCCGAATGGTCCGGCTTGTCATACCGGGGCCTACAGCTGTTTTTCCGGAGAGCTTTTGGCAGGAGAAAAGGAGCTTGAAAAGGGAGAAGCAGGCGAGCGGTTTGCGATTCTGGGCGAATTGGAGGAATTGATCGCGAAGCGTGAAGCGGAGCGGCCGGAAGGTTCGTATACGACTTACTTGTTTGAAAAAGGCGTCGACAAAATCTTGAAAAAGGTAGGGGAAGAGGCAGCGGAGGTCATTATTGCGGCCAAAAATCGCAGCCACGAGGAATTGCGCTACGAAGCTTCCGACCTGCTTTTTCACTTGCTTGTCTTGTTGCGGGAACAGAAGCTGCCTTTGGATGATGTGCTTGCTGAGTTGCGGGGCAGGCGTTAAGCGTTCCAGGCGCTCACCTGAGTTTGTTTGGAAGCCACTCTATGTACAGTAGGGTGGTTTTTTGTTAAGATTCCAATATCTGACTTTCGAAAGGTGTGATGTCTTATGAAGACAACAAGCGTCAAGCATGAACGACTTGGTAACGAAAACAATCACCGATTGAAAGGCAGGGAACGATTTGATCAAAGGAAATGTAGTGGAACTGCGCCCGGTAGCGGCGGAGGATATGGAGAGAATGTATCTGTGGCGCAATGACGAAGAGGCAGCAACATTGGCCGCCGGAACGTCTATGGCGGTGTACAGCAATGTCTCGCTTGATACGCTGCGGGCTTTGTATGAGGAAAGCGTGAGAACGTCTCGTTTGGATGATAAATGGAATCGGTTCGCTTTTTCGATTTACACGCTTGAAGGTGTTCACATTGGCAATTGTGACTATCGCAATGTCAATCCGGTCACGCGGACAGCGACGATTGGCATCGCGATTTTGG
>NZ_CP064090.1:1572500-2302500 GCF_022701015.1 Brevibacillus parabrevis
GGGCCATCGCTCAACGGATAAAAGCTACCCTGGGGATAACAGGCTTATCTCCCCCAAGAGTCCACATCGACGGGGAGGTTTGGCACCTCGATGTCGGCTCATCGCATCCTGGGGCTGAAGTAGGTCCCAAGGGTTGGGCTGTTCGCCCATTAAAGCGGTACGCGAGCTGGGTTCAGAACGTCGTGAGACAGTTCGGTCCCTATCTGTCGCGGGCGCAGGAAGTTTGAGGAGAGCTGTCCTTAGTACGAGAGGACCGGGATGGACGCACCGCTGGTGCACCAGTTGTCACGCCAGTGGCACAGCTGGGTAGCTATGTGCGGACGGGATAAGCGCTGAAAGCATCTAAGCGTGAAGCCCCCTCCAAGATGAGACTTCCCACAGCGCAAGCTGGTAAGACCCCTCATAGACGATGAGGTTGATAGGTTCGGTGTGGAAGCGCGGTAACGCGTGGAGCTGACGAATACTAATCGGTCGAGGACTTATCCACACATGCTTAGCAATCATGCGTATTCAGTTTTGAAGGAACAAAACCTTCCATAATGGAGCTGTGGTGAAGTTGGAGTTCACGCCGGTCTGTCACACCGGAGGTCGCGGGTTCGAGTCCCGTCAGCTCCGCCATTTCTTGTTTCTAGAGAAGAAATGGCGAAAAAGTATGTGGCTCGGTAGCTCAGTCGGTAGAGCAGAGGACTGAAAATCCTCGTGTCGGCGGTTCGATTCCGTCCCGAGCCACCATGTGAGAGCCATTAGCTCAGTTGGTAGAGCATCTGACTTTTAATCAGAGGGTCGAAGGTTCGAGTCCTTCATGGCTCACCAGTTTTTACAAAACATAGAAAAAGAAAACACGATAAACTATGCGGACGTAGCTCAATTGGTAGAGCGTCGCCTTGCCAAGGCGAAGGTCGCGGGTTCGAGACCCGTCGTCCGCTCCATTTCCGTTCGTAAACACCACTTGCTATGCGCCAGTGGTGTTTTCCTGCTTTTACCTGTGAAATGAACACTTTAAAAGACGAGTCAGCTTGTAGGCTGGCACCGCTTCTGGTACGATACTTGAAGTGCTGCTCCTACGATGTTGGAGGTTTTATGAAACATACCAAAAGTATTTTGAAAAAAACGACTGTCGTTGACTTCAAACAAGATGCCACTTTTTTTGTTGACCGTGGTATGCGCTTTTTGAATCGGTACGACTATGAGAAAGCACTGCGATCGTTTCGGCGGGCTGTTGAGATGGAACCAGCCAACGCTGAGTGCCACTGTCATTTGGCTAGTGCCCTTGCTGAGACGGGGCAGTTTGAAGCATCGAATGAAGTCCTCTATGAGGTTATAGAAAAATGGGACCCGTCCATGGTAGAAGTGTATTTCTACATGGCGAACAACTACGCCAATCTCGAAGATTACCAGATGGCTGAAGAAATGGCTGTGCGCTATTTGCAGGAAGCCGGCAACGGACATTATCGGGAGGAAGCGGAAGAACTGCTCGATTACATTTACTTCGAGCTGGACTTGCCGCCGCGACATTTTCTCCCGAGCGAAAATGAAGATGTGTACAGCAAACATGAGCGGGCACGTCGAAGCTTGGAAGAAGGTCGCTTCCTGGAGGCTTTGGACATTTTGAAAGAAATCGTGGAAGCCGACCCTGACTTTTTGCCAGCCTGGAACAATTTGTCCCTCGCCTATTATTACGTGGGCGACTTCCAGCAAGCGATGGAGACGATCGAGAAGACGCTGGAAAAAGAGCATGGCAATTTGCATGCCTTGTGCAATCTGGCTGTTTTGCTCTCCCATCACAACCATACTGTTGAGCTGCTGGCTTTGATGGACATGCTCAAAAAAGTCGTGCCGTTCCATCCGGAGAACACCTACAAGCTGGCGACGACCATGGGAGTCCTGGGACAGCATGACGAAGCTTTCTTCCACTATCAGCGAATGCTGCGCGCTGGCCGTCCGCACGAGGCTTGCACGTACCACTACGCGGCGATCTCGGCGTATTTGAGCGGACGAAAAGAGCAGGCACTGCGCTGGTGGCAAAAAGCAAAGCAGATGGACCCGGAATCCGGAATTGCTGACCAGTACATTCACATGGTAAAAAGCGAGCAAGAAGGGGAAACTATAAAGCCGATCCCTTATCAATACAATCCTCCGCAACGCGATGTTTCGTGGGAAAAAGCGCCTTTTACGGGAGTAGAGGATTTCAAAAACGATCCGATGATTCGTGCTTCGCTTTTGTGGGCTTTGCAGCATGGGCGGGACGAAGTCAAATTCGCCGTTTTGCAAACTTTGTCGTTGATCGGCGATGACGAGGCTGAACATGCCGTTCGCCAGTTTTACTACCAGACGGACAACCCTCAACTGCAAAAGCTGGCGTTGCTCGCTTTGGCTGACATGGGGGCGGCGATGCCTGAGGATGCGCCGGACTCGGCAAAGCACGCCAGCCACACGGGGATCGTACAAGGTGAGATGAGTGTGGAAGAGGGCATTCACCGCTACTTGATCGCAGAGGGCCAGCAGGAGGCAGGAGAGTGGTGCCTTCAGGTGTGGAACGTGCATCATGAATATATGCTCAGCCAAGTACAAGTGCGGAAAGCAGTTGCATGGATCGCTGCATTAGAATATGTATACGGAACTGTGGTAAACAGCAAGAAGTCGCAAGCGCACCTGGCTCAAAAGTACGGAGTTTCGGCTGCAACCGTCTCGAAGTGTGTCAAAGTATTGTCGACGCTTGATTTTAAATAGATTATTACTTTATAATAACTATAAATAAAGAAGCGTGTCAGACGAGGAGGCAACATATATGAGCGATCAAAAAGTTTATGATGTGATCATCGCCGGAGCCGGCCCTGCTGGTATGACGGCTGCTGTATACACTTCCCGCGCCAATATGAGCACTTTGATGCTGGAGAGAGGCATCCCGGGCGGTCAGATGGCCAACACCGAGGAAATCGAGAACTATCCAGGATTCAGCTCCATTCTCGGACCTGACCTGTCTACCAAAATGTTTGAACATGCGCAGTCATTCGGCGCTGAATACGCTTATGGCGAGATCAAGGAAATCCGCGATGAAGAGCCGTACAAACGCGTCATCGCAGGCGACAAGGAATACTTGGCGAAATCTGTGATCGTTGCTACCGGAGCAGAGCACCGTCTGCTCGGAGTGCCGGGAGAAAAAGAACTGTCCGGCCGCGGCGTTTCGTATTGCGCGGTATGTGACGGAGCTTTCTTCCGCAACAAAGAGCTGGTTGTAGTAGGCGGCGGAGACTCTGCGGTTGAGGAAGCCGTATTCTTGACCCGCTTTGCTTCCAAAGTAACGATCGTACACCGTCGTGATCAGTTCCGCGCCCAAAAAATCTTGCAAAAACGCGCTTTTGAAAACGAAAAGATCGAAGTGATCTGGGATTCCGCCGTCAAAGAAATTCGCGGTGAAGGAAAAGTTCAATCCGTTCTTTTGGAAAACACCAAAACAGGTGAGCAAAGCGAGTTTGCGACAGATGGCGTGTTCATCTACGTAGGTATGGACCCACTGACAGAAAGCGTCCGTTCGCTGGGCATCACCAATGACGCTGGCTACATTTTGACTGATGAAAAAATGTACACGAAAGTAAAAGGCGTGTTCGCAGCCGGCGACGTTCGTGAAAAAATGCTGCGTCAAGTCGTAACCGCGACCGGAGACGGTTCGATCGCTGCTCAATCCGCGCAACATTACGTGGAAGAGCTGAACGAAAAGATAAAGGAACAAAATGTCACAATCTCTTAACGTGCTTGTAACATGGGTGAAATAATTCAAGGGTAAGATAAAGACAATGAATTGACCCCCTTATCTATATAAACATTGTTGCGTGGCTGAGAATGCAGTCGCGCATCTTTTTTTGTCCAAAAACAGCTTGTACGCTTTGGAAAAACAGATGGGAAAAGTGGGGAAGCGCCCAAAAAGGTGCGAATAGGGCAGTGATTATGGTATGCTATTGTCAGAATCGTAGGAGGCGAGTTGCGTGACGGAATTGGGAAACGACAAGGCCATTAATCTCCTGATCATTACCGGAATGTCAGGTGCGGGAAAAACAGTTGCTGTACAAAGCTTGGAGGATTTGGGTTATTTTTGCGTCGACAACCTGCCCCCTGTACTGATTCCCAAATTTGCCGAGTTGGTCAAACAGTCTGGCGGGAGTATTGAGCGTGTCGCTTTGGTTATCGATTTGCGGGGACGGGAGTTTTTCGAAAGTCTGTCCGTAACGATCGAGAGTCTGGAGCAGATGGAGGGATTGTCGTACCACATCCTCTATCTCGATGCGAACGATCAAACGCTGGTTTCCCGTTACAAGGAAACCCGTCGCAGACATCCGCTTTCACCGAACGGTTCCCCTCTGGAAGGAATACATGCTGAGCGCCGCTTGTTGCAGGAAATGAAGGGCTGGGCGCATCAGATTATCGATACGAGTCAAATGAAGCCGGCACAGCTTCGTGAAAAAATCATCAACCAATACGCACAACAAGGATCACCCCTTACGATCAATGTATTGTCGTTTGGCTTTAAATACGGTACGCCGATTGACGCGGACTTGATGTTTGATGTCCGGTTTTTGCCAAACCCTCACTACGTGGACGAATTGCGGCCCAAGACCGGATGTGATCCAGAAGTGGCTGATTACGTGATGAAACACAAGGAAACAAAAGAGTTCATCGAGAAGCTGACGGACTTTTTGGCGTATACGTTGCCGCATTACCAGCGGGAAGGGAAAAGCCAGTTGGTGATCGGCATCGGATGCACGGGAGGAAAACACCGTTCAGTCGCCATCGCCGAGCATTTGGGGGAGACGTTCGGAAAAGATTTTACCATCCGTGTCAGTCATCGAGACATGGAAAAGAACAAGTGAGCATAGGATGGCAGGAAGAAAAAGCAAGACGATGCACATGAGATAGCCACCTGTTTATTTGTATCAGAAATAATGAGGTGACATATGCCTACTAAGGGAATGGGGAGGCTACAGTCAAGGCCATTACGAATTGTCGTCATTGGCGGAGGAACGGGTCTGTCCGTCCTTTTGCGCGGTCTGAAGCATGAGCCGGTGCATATCACAGCGATCGTAACCGTAGCAGACGATGGGGGAAGCTCGGGACGTCTGCGCGAGGAAATGGATATGCTGCCACCGGGAGACATTCGCAATGTGTTGACTGCTTTGGCCGATACGGAGCCGTTGATGGAAAAAGTCATGCAGTACCGTTTTTCCTCAGGCACGGGATTAGCAGGGCATAATTTGGGAAATCTACTACTTGCGGCGATGAACGAAATCACGGGAGATTTTGTGACCGCAGTGAAAACGTTAAGCGGGGTTTTGGCAGTGCGAGGAGATGTACTGCCTGCATCTACGCAATCCATTCGTCTGAAAGCGGAGATGACGGATGGCTCCATCGTGGTGGGCGAATCCCAAATACCGCTGACGGGCAAGGAAATCAAACGGGTTTTCCTTGATCCTGTGGATGCTGTGCCGCTGAGCGAAGCTCTTTTGGCCATCGCCGAGGCGGATGCCATTTTGATTGGCCCGGGCAGCTTGTATACGAGCATACTGCCCAATTTGCTGGTGCGAGGCTTGTTTGCTGCGCTCAGACGCTCTACGGCCCCAAAGATTTACATTTGCAATGTAATGACACAGCCAGGAGAGACGGACGGTTTTTCCGCCTCCAAGCATGTGCAGGTTATGTACGAACATGTTAACGAATCATTTTTAGATACGATCATTGTCAACTCAGCAGAGCTGCCGAACCACGTATTGGAGAAATACGCGGAAAAAGGAGCTGCTCCCGTCCCGTGCGATCTGAAAAAGCTGCGTCAGCTCGGCTTGCATATTGTTGCAAAGCCGCTGGTCACATTCGAGGACGGTTACCTGCGTCATGATGCGCATGCAGTAAGCAAGCAAGTCGTTTCACTCGTCAAGCGCAGACGAAAGGTGCTGAAGATAGAGAAGGAGTAGTGAAGTTCGATGTCATTCGCCGCACATACCAAGAAAGAACTGACCATGATGGAGGGCGCCGATTGCTGCAACAAGGCCGAATTGTCTGCCTTGATCCGCATGAATGGGAGCTTGCAGTTCGGGGCAGGACGCCTGGTGCTGGATGTGACGACGGAAAACGCGGCGATTGCCAGAAGGATTTACACCTTGATCAAAAAGCTGTTTCAGACGCACTGTGAGCTGCTCGTCCGCAAAAAAATGCGTCTGAAAAAGAATAACGTCTACATCGTGCGTATACCCAACCAGGCCAATGAAATCTTGCAAAACCTGGCGATCATGGACAGCAGTCTCTCGTTCGTACCGGGGATCGCTCCTGAAATCGTGAAAAAGTCGTGTTGCCGGGCCGCCTACCTGCGTGGAGCTTTTCTGGCGGGCGGATCGGTCAATCACCCGGAAGCGTCCAGCTACCATCTGGAAATATTCACTTCCTACCAGGATTTCTGCGAAGCATTGACCAAGATCGCCAATCGGTATAAACTAAATGCCAAGTGCATCGAGCGGAAAAAAGGGTACGTCCTCTATATAAAAGAGGGCGAGAGAATTACCGAGTTTTTAAGTCTTATCGGTGCGCATCAGGCTCTCTTGTACTTCGAAGATGTCCGGATCGTCAAGGACATGCGAAACTCTGTAAACCGGCTGCATAATTGCGAGATTGCCAACATCAACAAAACGGTAAACGCTGCCACAAGACAAATGGAAAACATTCAGCTCATCGATCAGGAAATGGGGCTGGAGAATTTGCCCAGACGTCTGCGGGAAGTGGCGGAGCTTCGCGTGGCTCACCCCGATATCAATTTGAAAGAGTTGGGGGAAATGGTCCCGAGTGGAGTTGTCAGCAAATCGGGAATTAATCACCGCTTGCGAAAAATTAATGAAATCGCTGACAAAATACGAGAAAAACAAAATCTTTCGATGTAATTGCATGCTATACTAAAGGATAATAGTCTACAAGTAAGGAGGTCCATTCATGGTTCAACAGCAGGTTGTGGTTCAGTTGAAGACCGGTTTGCAGGCTCGTCCGGCTGCCTTTTTCGTGCAGGAGGCCAACCGCTTTGTATCGGAAGTATTCGTAGAAAAAGGCAACAAAAAAGTTAACGCGAAAAGCATCATGGGTATCATGAGCCTCGCGATCAGCTCCGGAACGGAGATTACCATTTTGGCGGAAGGGCCGGATGCCTCCCAGGCAGTATCGAGCCTCACGACGTTGGTAAGCAAGGAAGAGTAGAAAGATGGATGAAGACACTGTCCCGAAAGGGGAGTGTCTTTTTTTGTACAGATGCCCATGCATCAATTTCGTGAACGGAGGGTATTGCTAAACAATGTAGAGCGCAAAAAGGAGGAATGACTCATGAGCAATCGTGACACGTGTCAGGATAGCTGCAACGAAGGCCGGGATTCTTATGACATGGACATCGACCGGATGATCAATGAAGGGCTTGGCGGCGGAATCGTTTCTGATCAGAACGGTCTGATCGAAGAAACCAGCGTGGATACGATGACAGGGGCAAGCTCCGCGCAGCAAGCCTTAGAAAACGAGCGATAAGAGGGACGAAGCCATGGATCTGACAAGAGCGCAGGCAATCCTTTATTCTCCTGAGAAAATAAAGGTAGAATACCAGGGTGAATCGGTATGGATCGACTCTGTCGATGAGAAGACGTCCACAGCGCGTATTCATCAGGAAAGAAATCCGGGCAACAGCTTGACTGTGTATGTCAGCCAGTTGGAGGAATTGTGAAGTAGATGCAAAAAACACTCGGCCAGTCGTTGGCACGAGTGTTTTTGTGACGAAAGTCGTTACTTTTTCGCAGATGGCTCTGAAGTAATCACTTTGTCGATCAGTCCGTACTCTACTGCTTCCGCAGCGGAGAGGAAGTTGTCGCGATCCGTATCTTTTTGGATGCGCTCCAGTGGCTGTCCTGTCCGTTCAGCCAGGATGGTGTTCAAGTGGTCGCGCATTTTCAAAATGCGTTTTGCCGCGATTTCGATATCGCTTGCTTGACCTTGTGCACCGCCCAGAGGCTGGTGAATCATGACTTCACTGTTCGGCAGGGCATAGCGCTTGCCTTTTGTTCCGGCAGCCAACAGGAAAGCTCCCATGGAAGCAGCCATTCCGATACAAATGGTGGAAACGTCAGGTTTGATGAAGTGCATCGTATCGTAAATCGCCATGCCGGCAGTGATGGAACCGCCCGGGCTATTTATGTACAGATGAATGTCTTTCTCCGGATCTTCCGCCTGAAGGAACAACAGCTGGGCCACCACAATGTTGGCTACCGTGTCGTTGATGGGAGTTCCCAGAAAGATGATGCGGTCTTTGAGCAGGCGCGAATAAATATCGTAAGCACGTTCACCGCGGTTTGTCTGTTCAATGACGGTTGGAATCAAATTCATGTGCATCTAGTCTTCCTCCTCTCTTTGTAAGATTATCATACACAAAAGGTCAATGAAGGTCAAACACATAAGTGCACGCCCTCCCTACCATGGTTGCCAAATTGTCTCTCTCTAAACCTATGGCGGAACGAATGATTTCATTCTTCCTCTGTGTCCTCCGCTTCCGCCAGATCAACGGCAAGCTTGAGCGTCGCCTTCATTTTTTTCCCTTTGATGATCGTATACTCGTCTATTTGCAAGGCCGATAAGTGATTGATGGCTTCTGCCAGCTCCTGCTGATTTTTGTACGGCTGGATCGTCAACAGGCATTCTTCGTCACTGGCTTCCTGGTATATCAGAAAAAATCGCTCGCCTGCCATGAAGGCACCCTCCCATCTTTATAATTATCCACAGTTTTATCCACAGGTTGTGCACAAAAACATTTGTTCGCGGGATAGCATGCGTTGATTCCCATAGTTTTGGCATAATTGGCTAATCCTTTACATAGGAAAAGTATGGAACAAAAAAGGAGGAATATGAAGATTTGTGTCGAAAAACACAAAATTGGAATTCATTTCATAACAATCAAGGGGTGTTTATTATGCTTCGCAAGTTTTCCACATTGATGCTGACAGCTGCTTTGCTGACCGGAAGCGTAGCTGCAACAGCGGCTTTTGCTCAAACGGCACCTGCCAAACAACAAATCAAAATCACGGTTCAACTTAACGGCAAAGAGCTGCCATTTCCTCAGGACATCGTGACTGAGAACGGGGTAGCTTATGTCAATGCAAGCACTTTGGCAGTCGCACTGGGCGGTGCAGCTGCTTGGGATTCCACAACCAAATCGCTGCTGGTTTCCAAAGACAACAAGTACGGCCTGCGCATGTATGAAAACAACACGTTTGCATACAAAAACGGAAAAGAAACCCGTGTAGCAAACCCGCCGCGTCCCGTGACTGGTGGCGTATTGGTACCGCTGGTGTTCATCGCGGAAGAGCTTGGTGCAAAAGTGTCCTACGATGCAAAAACATGGACATACAAACTGACTACCGAGATCAACAAGTAACGCTTTGGATGATTCCTCCGTTGTGATTGCCCTGTGGCTTCTCGTATAATAGAGAAAAAGCAGGCGCAATCGAGAGGGGACTTACAAAAATGCAAGGAACCACGTTTGCCAGTGTAGCGTTGCTGGTTGGCTTTGTGGTAGTGGCTATATACGTTATGTGCAAAGCGTATTCCCAAAAATACAAAGAGTAACAAATATTTACCAAAAAAGAAGCCGCACCTTTCACGGGTGTGGCTATTTTATTTAATTTTCAGAAAATATATCATGCAGGAATATAAACTTCCACAATAAAACAACCAAAATATTATCATTTCTATTGCAAATTTTCTAAAATATCCTACAATAAAAGAGTGATTCATAGTTTGCACGTAAATAAAGAGGGGGATGTTTCGCTATGAAGAAACAAAAATCACTGTCGATCCTGGCTGCTACCGTAGCACTGGGGACATTGCTTGCAGGCTGCGGGGGCGGCCAGTCCAGCGCACCACAATCGAATGCAAACGGCGGCGGAAGCACCGGAGGCGGAGGGGCTGGGGAAAAACTGGTCATCGCTGTAGTCGGTCCGATGTCCGGTCAATATTCCGATTACGGAAGCACGGCCAAAGCAGGTGCTGAATATGCCCTGAAAGAAAAACAAGAGGCGTTCAAAGCACTCGGCTTTGAAGTACAGCTTTCCGCACAAGACGACCAGGCTGACCCGAAACAAGGGGTAGCGGTCGCACAAATGTTGATTTCCAATCCTGATGTAGTAGGGGTTGTAGGCCACGCAACAACGGGTGCCTCCATCACTGCTGCTGCTCAATACGATCAAGAGAAGCTCGTCATGGTATCGCCATCTGCGACAGGCTCTGACCTGACGGAGCAAGGCAAAAAGATCGTACACCGCATCTGTGCGCGTGACGACCAGCAAGGCTCCAAGGCAGCGATCTATGCGAAAAACCAACTGGGCGTAAAAACAGCGTTCGTCATGCACGACAAGGCTGCTTACGGTCAAGGGCTTGCTGAAGAAGTGAAAAAGCAATTTGAAAAAGACGGCGTGGAAATTGTCGGCTTTGAAGGGGTAACAGCTGGAGAGAAAGATTACAGTGCCGTCATCAACCAGATCGTATCCAAAAATCCGGAAATGATCTACTTCGGCGGTTACTACTCCGATGCGGGCATTATCGTGAAGCAAGCGCGCGAAAAAGGCTACAAAGGCATCTTCATGGGTGGAGACGGCTACGACTCTGCTGACCTGGTGAAAATCGCTGGTGCCGATAACGCGAACAACGTAGTGTTCACTTCTACTGTCGGCGATGTAGGGGCTACACCTGAAGGCAAGAAATGGATCGAAGACTTTGAAAAATCGACTGGCAACAAAGTGGGTATCTTCACATCCTTTGGCTATGACTCCATGGGTGTAATGCTCAGCGGTTTGGAAGAGGCGATCAAAGCGAACGGCGGCAAAAAGCCAACCCGTGAGCAAGTGCTGGAAGCTGTGCACAAAACAAAAGACTACAAAGGCAAATTCGTTAACGTAACGTTCAACGAAAAAGGCGACAACGAGTTCGCGTCCGTATATGTGTACAAATACGAGAACGGTCAAAAAGTATACATCGGGGAAGCGAAATAATCGCTCAGTATGATCAGGCCGTTTCGGACATACTACGTTTGGCACGAAGACCAGCTAACATGAGGAGGGATTCGCATGTCAAACAATCGCAATACGAAAAACGGCGGCAATCAGGGACACAGCAGCAAGACGCAGGGCACGCAAAAGCAAAAGTCCGAGCGAGATCGCAACCTGAATAAGCAAGACCCGCAATAAGCAAAAGCCCACCCAAGCGAGCGATAAGCTCCTGGGTGGGTTTTTGTGTTTACCAGATTCCTTGCTTGCTCGGCAGGCGTTTTTCTGGATGGCCGTAGCCTTGATGCTTGCGGCTTCTGAGGTTTTTGGCTTGTGATTCATGAATTTTGGCGACGAACTCACTCGTACTCATCTTGGTAAAATCCATCGGGCACCTCCATGCGGTTTGGCTTGACGCCTTTCTTTAGGATAGCCCTTTTTCAGCGGCGACAATCGGCAACGTGATTTTTACCGTAGTTCCTTCACCTGGCTTGCTGCTCACTTCCAGATGGCCGTCGTGGTCTTTGATGATTTTGCGGCTGATCATCAGCCCTAATCCGGTTCCATTGTCTTTGGTCGTGAAAAAAGGCTCGCCCAGCTTGGGAAGCAGCTCTTCCGGTATGCCGCAGCCATTGTCGGTAATCGTGATGACCACTTGGCCAGCGGCTTTTGCCGAAGTGGTCAGGGTGACATCTCCATGCCCGCTCATGGCCTCGATTGCATTTTTGATGACGTTGATAAACACTTGCTTGAGCTGGTTTTCTTCCCCGGAGATGAGGGGATCGCAGCCAAAAGCGGTGTGGAAGCGGATGTTCTTCAAGTTTGCTTCTGACGCCAGCAAGGTCAGCACATTTTTCAGCAAGAAGACCAGCGGGAGAGATTTGATCTTGACGTTGTGCGGCTTCGCGAGCACGAGCAACTCACTGACGATGAAATTGATTCGATCCAGCTCGGAAAGCATGATGTCTGCGTACATTTGATGATCAACCAGCGTCGGCTTCAACAGCTGAATAAAGCCGCGCAGCGAAGTGAGCGGATTGCGGATTTCGTGAGCGATGCCCGCTGCCAGCTCGCCGATGACAGAGAGTTTCTCGGCATTGCGCAGCAGCATCTCGTTGTTTCTCCGCTCGGTAATATCGCGGGAAACGATAATGAAGCCGTCGCATTCGCCGTTGTCGGCCAGGATCGGGGTTCCTTTTGCCTCCAGCACGAGCCAGTGGCCGCTCACCGTGCGATAGCGAAATTCACACGTTCGCGGCTCCAGCGTTTCCATTAAATCTTGAAATTGCAGGTCGACGCGCTCCAGATCATCCGGGTGAATGTTTTTGAAGGACAGCTTGCCGGCATGCCTCATCGTTCCCGTGACTCGCTCGTATGAGGGAGAGAGCTGGACGATGTCTCCGTGCTTGTCGGTAATCAAAATCAAATCGTCCGTATGCTCCGCGATAAGTTGGCTTTCTTTTCTGATTTTGGACAAGGCGGCTTCAGATACTTTGCGCTCCATGACATTGCGGGAGACAAACATGACGTTTTTCACCGTGCCATCCTCGGAAGCAACGGGAATCCCGCGTGTCTCAAAAGAAATCCATGTTCCATTTTTGTGCCGGGAGCGAAATTCCAGGAAAACCGGCTGATTCTTTTCGAAAATTTCTTGCTTCTTGGTCAAAAGCAGGGGGAAATCGTCTGGATGTGTAATCTCCAGGCTGCCGGGGGAGACGAGTTCGGAAGGCAAATAGCCCAATTGCTGCTCGACAGAGGGGGAAACGTAGACACGCTTCAGCGACTCGTCGAAAATCGTGACGATATCTTGAGTATGGTCTATCAACAGTCGATACTTGGTTTCTGTTTGAAGCAACGCTTTTTCGACCCGTTTGCGCTCGGAAATGTCTCGCGTGAGGCACGAAGCGGCGATGATGCTTCCGTTTGCGTCGCGTATGGGGGCGGCGGACAACGTAACCTCCACCTGCGTGCCGTCTTTTCGCCTGCGGATCGTTTCGTAGTTGGTCAAATGCACGCCCATGTTTCGGACGGCATCAAACAACTGTCTCGTCTCGCTGACAAGCTCGTCCGGGATAAAGCAGTACGGGGAGGCGTTGATTTCCGCAAGCGACCAGCCGTAATACTGTTCAAATGCCTGATTGACCAAAACGATCTGGTTGTTCATGTCACTGATCGAGATGGCGTCTGTCGTAAAGTGAAAAAATGCTTTCAAAATCTGATCCGGGAAGAAGAGTCTCGCCGCGTCGGGGTGGGAGCGCCTTTTTTTCCACTTGTATGTGGGCGTGAGCTTATCTGTCATAGCTATCCTGCCTTGGCATTCAATTATTTGGATTTGCAGATTCGTGTCAAGATAGTCATAGTATTCGAGCTATTGGGGTTATTTTCCTATCACCAAATTCAGAATAGAAAGGGACAATATGGAAAACGAAAAATTGGCAAACGGAGGACGGTTCAAACTGGACGAAAAAATAGGCTATAATGAAAGAAGGAAAACAGGCGGAGGTGTCTTGCATGAGTACGGGGTTTATTGTTGCGTTGGTGATTGTCTTTGTCCTCATCATCGGACTCACGATATTGATTACAAACAAAGCTTATGCCCGCAAACCGGAGCAGGTAGATCCGCTTCCGGGGAAAGAACTGGCGCAGAAAGAGCTGGATCAGTAGCGCAGAACGAATGAATGGTTTGCCTGTGAGCCTGCGATGGGGATGTGCTGTCGCAGACTTTCAGGTAAAAAGACAAGGTCAGACCAAGGAAAACAAAAAAGACTGGAACGAGTCCAGTCTTTTTTCATATGGTACGCCTGAAGGGAATCGAACCCCCGCACATGGTTCCGGAGACCATTGCTCTATCCACTGAGCTACAGGCGTATGATGTGAATGGGTGACACTAATCAATTATAAGGGATTACCACAGGAAAATGCAAACGAAAAACGAGATTTTGTGTGATTTTTTTTCATGAGTGTGAACAGAAGCGGAGCATTAATTTTTGCAGATCATCTTCAAAAATTGGCAGGAAAATTGCAAGAGAGAACGAATATAATGAAAATTAAAGAGACATCTCGCAAGAAGCAGTGGGAAGGGGGCGAACTTCATGAACATGGGACTGGGGTTGTATCAAGAACAGACGCTGAAATTAGTGATGACGCCGGAATTGCGTCAAGCCATTACCATATTGCAATACTCAGCTGTTGACCTGATTTCCTATTTGCAGGATCAGGCCAACGAAAATCCTGTATTCGACCTGGAAGTAGCGGGAGAAGTGGCCTCGGCGAAAGCCGAAAAGCCGGCGCCAGAGATTGACTGGAAGGAAATCGTTGGCAACCGCGCGACGGGTGAGTACTCTCCGGCAAAAAATGAAAGCACTTACAACCCGTTGGATTATGTTCAGCAAGGCAGCGAAAACTTGTATGAGCATCTGGAGCGGCAGCTTGGCTACGTGAAGGGCTTCTCCCCTTTGCAAAGGCAAATCGCACTGTTTTTGATCGGAAACCTGGACGAAAAAGGTTACCTGGAAATAACGCTGGAGGAAGCGAGCCGCAATCTCGGAGTAGAGATGCTGGAGATTGAGGATGTACTGTCGGTCTTGCAGCACTTTGACCCGGTAGGAGTAGCGGCGCGCAGTCTGGAGGAATGTTTGCTGTTGCAGCTGGAGCACCTGGCGCTCGATGACGAGAAGATCGTCATGGTCGTCCGCAACCACCTGCAAGACCTCGCAGACAACCGTTACCAGCGCATTGCCGACAAAGTGGGTTGCACGCCGCAGGAAGTGCAGACGATGGCGGATCTCGTTCGGACGCTGAATCCCAGACCGGGTGCTCAGTTCTCTCAATCCGAGACAAGATACGTCATCCCGGACGTGACCGTGGAAAAAGTCGGCAGCGAGTACGTGGTGCTAGTCAACGATGTGGCGGCTCCGCGCTTGAAAATCAACAGCTTTTATGAAAAAATGCTCAGTCAGCAAAAAAGCCAGGAAGAAGCGAAGCAGTTTATCCACGACAAGCTCAACGCCGCCATGTGGCTGGCGAAAAGTCTGGAACAGCGCCGTCTGACTCTTATGCGCGTAACGCAGGCGATCGTGGACATGCAACGCGACTTTTTTGACCGGGGCATCCATTATTTGAAGCCGATGACGCAAAAGGAAATCGCCGAGCGCGTCAGCTTGCATGAATCGACGATCAGCCGGGCAACCAGCAACAAATACGTGCAAACGCCGCGGGGAATTTTCGAGCTGAAATACTTTTTCACTTCGGCACTCACCACTTCCAGCGGGTCTGCAACGTCCTCCGAGAGCGTAAAACGCAGGATCAAGGCGCTGATTGAGCAGGAAGATCGCAAGGCGCCACTCTCCGACCAGAAGCTGGGGGAAATGCTGCTTGCAGAAGGAATCGAGATTTCTCGCCGCACGGTCGCCAAGTATCGGGAGGAAATGCTGATTCCATCCTCGGCCAAACGAAAGAGGTTTTAAAAGCCAATGAACAACAGGCAGCTTGAAATTGTCTTGTACGGACGAAAAAAATGCCATCTGTGCGAAGATGTGGAACTGATCATCCGCGCTTTGGCAGAGGAGTTTCCTTTACAGCTAAGCGTCGTGGATATTGAAAGCGATGAACAGTTGCACGAAGAGATGATGCTGGTGATTCCGGTAGTCGCGATTGATGGAGAGGTCGTATTTCGCTCGATCACTCATGTCGTGACCATGGAAGAGCTGCGAGCGGAATTTGCCAGGCGCCAGAATTGACTGAAAAAAGCTCCCTCTGTGCCAATATTTAGGTCAGGGGGAGCTTGCATGTTTGCCTGCGATATGCTACATTCAAGTTGTAGCAAGTGATCTTTTTTTTGTACGAATCGGGACAAAAAATGTATATACAGGGACAAAAAACGTCCCGATCAATTTTACAGCCAAGGATGTAAGCACATGCGACGTTTACTGGAACTGCAACAGAAGTTGCTGCCTGACCTGACCAGGGTCTTGCGTGAAAGGTACATGTTGCTCCGGTCGATCTATCACTTGCAGCCGATTGGGCGCAGAGGGCTTGCTCAGGCGATGAACACTACCGAGCGCATTTTGCGTTCCGAGGTAGAGCTGTTGAAAGAGACAGGGCTTCTGACGGTTACCGCTGCGGGAATGCAGTTGAGCGGCGAAGGACAGCAAGTGTTGGACGACATGGAGCCGCTTGTCGGCGAGCTGTTTGGCCTCCGGGACTTGGCAGAAGGGCTGCAAAAGAAGCTCGGCATCCCGGAAGTGATCGTGGTGCAGGGCGATGCAGACCAGTCTCCCTGGGTCAAAGCCGAGCTTGGACGCGTAGGCGCGAGAGTTTTGAAGCAAGCGATCCAAGAGGGCGATATTGTCGCTGTGACTGGCGGCACTTCGATTGCCAGCGTAGCCAATCACCTGACGCCTTCCGCTTCGTTCAAGCATGTACAGTTCGTACCTGCTCGCGGCGGGCTGGGCGAGAGAGTGGAGCTGCAAGCCAACACGCTCGCTGCCGCAATGGCTGCCAAGACAGGGGCTACTTATCGGCTGCTGCACGTGCCGGATCGGTTGCACCCGGAAGCGCTGCAAACATTGCTCAAAGAGCCTCAGGTGCAAGACGTTCTCGCGCTTTTGCAAAATACGCGGATCGTGCTGCACGGGATTGGCGACGCGATCGCCATGGCTCGTCGGCGCAATTACTCCGAAGAAGAGCTGGCTGATCTGGCAGAAGCGGGAGCGGTATCCGAAGCGTTTGGCTACTACTTTAATGAAGCAGGCGAAACGGTCCACCGGATGCCGACTATCGGACTTCAGTTGGAAGAAGTGCACAAGGCTGAAACCGTGCTTTCCATAGCAGGGGGCGAAAGCAAGGCAAAAGCGATTCTTTCCTTTGCCAAACAATCGTGTCAGAATGTACTCATTACAGATGAGGGAGCGGCAAGAGCACTCTTGTCCACACGATTGTAACGGGGAAGGAAGTTGATCGTATGTCTATGGCGCAAGTTACGCCGATCCTGGCGATGATTGCGGGAATCGTGCTCAGTTTGTCGCTCGGTTTGCCGATCGCATGGGGGATTGTTTTTGCGATCCTGGTCACACTGGTAAGTGTAAGAAAGCTGGGCTTTTCCATCAGGCAGCAATTCGGCTTTGGCTGGGAAGGTGTCAAGAAGACGAAGCCGGTTCTCATGATCCTGTTTTTGGTGGGCGTGCTGATTCCGCTTTTGATGATGGGAGGAACGATACCCGCGATCATTTATTACGGGTTGTCCATCGTCAACGTCGACTATTTGTTCGTTCTCTCCTTTTTGCTGACAGGAGCAGTCAGTTACCTGCTTGGAACGTCTGTCGGCACGCTTAGCACCATCGGACTTTCCTTGATGGGGATTGCCCACGCAGCAGGGATATCGCCAGCGATTACGGGCGGAGCCTTGATCTCGGGAGCGATGGTGGGGGAACGATTTTCACCGATATCCAGCAGCCGTCTGCTTGTCCTCTCCAGTGTAGGGATGACAGAAGCGCAAGATGGAAAAACGAGACGTCCTGCCATGCTTGCCACAGGCATATGCGCCGTTTTGTTTCTCGCTCTCGACCTGTTCCGGTCACAGGCAGGTTCAGGCGAAATGATTCAAATGTATCAGGAGCTTTTGACGAGCCACTTTTCGATTAACTGGCTGCTCATGCTGCCGCTGCTTGTCCTCATCGGGTCTTTTGCCCTGCGGATCAAGGCCGTAACGGCTCTTTTGCTCGGCATTGTCGTCAGTGCCGTGATGGTGCTCGTTCACGGGCAGCTTGATGTCAGCACGTTTTTTTCCGCCATGCTGAACGGCTACGAGCTGCACTCAGGTACAAGGCTGGATCAGCTTGTACACGGCGGGGGGATGGTTGCCATTTTGAACGTCCTGCTGCTGATTGTTTTGGCAGGGTTTTTGAACGGCATATTGAACCAGGCCCAAATTCTTGCTCCGATTGTCGATAAATGGATGGGCGAGACGAAAAATCCGACGCTGCTGGTAGCGAAAGCAACTGCTTTGTCGCTCCTGGTCATCATCATCAGCTGTAACCAGACCATTCCGATTCTGGTGCTGGGAACGACGCTTTTGGACCGATTCTCCCAATGGAGCAAAGGGCGCGAGTTGCTGGGGAAAACCATGCTCGATTCTACGGTAGTCATGCCTGTGCTGATTCCGTGGAACGGATTGTCGATGATGATGGCTCTGACGCTGGGAGTTCCCACCGTACAGACGTTGCCCTTTGTATTTTTCAGCATTTTGTTGCCGATTGTCACCATTCTCTCCACCCGATGGTTTCTTCCGGAAGGTGGGATGATAGCCATAAAGAATAAAGCTAGTTAACGATCAGGAGGTTTTTCTCATGGTAAAAGTAGGGATTAACGGATTTGGACGAATTGGTCGCAACGTATTCCGCGCAGCACTTGGCAATCCGAACGTGGAAATCGTCGCAGTAAACGATCTGACTGATGCGAAAACGCTCGCTCACCTGCTGAAATACGATTCCGTGCACGGCGTTCTGGATCTCTCCGTAGAAGCGGGAGAAAACACGCTGATCGTAGGCGGAAAAGAAATCAAGGTTCTCGCAGAGCGTGATCCTGCTCAACTGAAATGGGCAGACTACGGCGTGGAAATCGTCGTGGAGTCTACTGGCCGATTCACGAAGCGTGAAGACGCAGCGAAGCACCTGGAAGGCGGAGCGAAAAAAGTCATCATTTCCGCCCCTGCTACCAATGAAGACATCACGGTCGTTATGGGTGTAAACGAAGACAAATACGATGCTGCGAAGCACACCGTCATCTCCAATGCATCCTGCACAACGAACTGCCTGGCTCCGTTTGCCAAAGTGCTCAACGATAAATTCGGCATCGTTCGCGGCTTGATGACTACCGTTCACTCCTACACCAACGACCAACAAATTCTCGACCTGCCGCACAAAGACTTGCGTCGTGCCCGTGCCGCTGCGGAAAACATCATTCCTACCTCCACTGGAGCAGCGAAAGCAGTAGCGCTCGTACTGCCTGAGCTGAAAGGAAAGCTGAACGGCTTCGCTATGCGCGTGCCAACTCCAAACGTGTCGGTTGTCGACCTGGTCGTTGAGCTGAAAGCTGACGTAACGGTTGATGAAGTGAACAGCGCGCTGAAAGAAGCAGCTGAAGGCCCGATGAAAAACATTCTGGGCTACTCCGAAGACCCGCTTGTATCGTCCGACTACAACGGAAACCCGGCGTCCTCCACAATCGATGCTCTGTCCACTATGGTACTGGAAGGAAACATGGTAAAAGTAGTTTCCTGGTACGACAACGAGTGGGGTTATTCCAATCGTGTCGTAGACTTGTGTCATTTTGTTGCACAGCGCGGCTTCTAACACGTAAAATAGAACTGTTGTGAAAAAAGGGAGAGCAATCTCCCTTTTCCCATATGTTTTTTCCGAATAAAAAGCCATTGATTTGGGAGGATCGTTCATGAACAAGAAATCTATCCGCGATGTTGAGCTGGCAGGCAAGCGCGTATTTTGCCGTGTCGACTTTAATGTGCCGATGCAGGACGGGACCATCACAGATGATACTCGCATCCGTGCCGCTGTGCCAACCATCCGTTTCCTGATAGAAAAAGGAGCGAAAGTAATCCTGGCGAGCCATTTTGGCCGTCCAAAGGGGCAAGTAGTCGAAGAGATGCGCCTTACTCCTGTCGCGTCCCATTTGTCTGCGCTCCTGGACAAGGAAGTCCGTAAGCTTGACGATTCCACAGGGGCAGATGTCGAAGCGGTAGTAGGAAGCATGGAAAACGGCGACGTGATCTTGCTGGAAAACGTACGCTTCCATGCGGGAGAAGAAAAGAACGATCCAGAACTGGCAAAAAGCTTTGCGGCGCTGGCCGATCTGTTTGTCAATGACGCTTTTGGAGCCGCACACCGGGCACATGCTTCTACAGCAGGAATTGCCCAGTACATACCGGCTGTTGCGGGGCTTTTGATGGAAAAGGAAATTCGCTTCATGGGCGGAGCCTTGTCCAAGCCGGAGCGTCCATTTACGGCGATCGTCGGCGGAGCAAAGGTCAAAGATAAAATTGCTGTCATCGAAAATCTGCTGACCAAAGTGGATCACTTGATCATCGGCGGCGGCATGGCGAATACATTCCTCAAAGCACAGGGCTACGGCATCGGTGCTTCGCTGTGTGAGGATGACAAGCTCGATCTGGCGCGCAGCTTGATGGAGCAGGCAAAAGAGCGCGGCGTCCAGTTGCTGATGCCAGTCGACGTCGTTGTCGCAGACCGTTTTGCGGCAGATGCCGAGAAAAAGGTTGTGGCGATCGACGCGATTCCGGAAGGCTGGATGGCGCTCGACATCGGGCCAAAAACGGTGGAGCAATACCACAGTGTAATCGTAGAGTCCAAAACGGTTGTCTGGAACGGTCCTATGGGCGTATTTGAAATGGACGCTTTTGCAGCTGGCACGATTGGCGTAGCGAAAGCGATGGCTGCGTGCACAGGAACGACGATCATCGGCGGCGGCGATTCGGTAGCTGCGGTGGAAAAAGCAGGCGTAGCCGAGCAGATGACCCACATTTCTACAGGTGGCGGAGCGTCTCTGGAGTTTATGGAAGGCAAAGAACTGCCGGGCGTTGCTGTACTGGCAGATCACGAATAAGAGCGAAGCGGGGGAGTTTGCATGCGGACACCAATTATCGCGGGGAACTGGAAGATGTTCAAGACGATTGCCGAGGCGAAAGCTTTTGCAGCAGAAGCCAAAGCAGGGAACAACACTTCCGGCGTACAAAAAGTCATTTGCGCACCATTTACAGCTTTGGCTGCTTTGACAGAGGCATTGGCAGGAACGGATATTGCCGTTGGCGCGCAAAACATGCATTTTGCCGAGCAAGGGGCATACACAGGGGAAGTCAGCGCGTCCATGCTGAAAGAGATCGGCGTCGAATACGTGATTCTCGGCCATTCCGAGCGTCGTCAATACTTCAATGAAACAGATGAGACGGTGAATCAAAAAGTGGTCGCTGCGCTGGCAGCAGACCTGGTGCCGATTGTGTGTGTCGGAGAAAGCCTGGAGCAGCGGGAAGCAGGCGAGACAGCTAACGTCGTGCGCACGCAGACAGAAGGAGCTTTTGCCGGATTGACAGCCGAGCAGGTGGCAAAAGCGATTATTGCTTACGAACCGATCTGGGCGATTGGCACAGGCAAATCTTCTACGGCTGAAGACGCTAACGAGACGATTGCGATTATTCGCAGTGTCGTAGCAGAGCGATTCGGCCAAGCGATAGCGGAAGCCGTGCGGATTCAGTACGGCGGCAGCGTCAAGCCGGAGAACATCGCAAGCTATATGGCGCAGCCTGATATCGACGGCGCGCTGGTAGGCGGAGCGAGCCTGGCAGCAGACAGCTATTTGCAGCTTGTGGCAGGTGCACAGCAGCAATAGGAGGAGGAGAAACAAATGGCACAAAGACCGAAACCGGTAGCGCTGTTGATTTTGGATGGTTTTGCTTTGCGGAGCGAAACGTATGGCAATGCAGTAGCGCAAGCCAATAAACCGAACTTTGACCGCCTCTGGAACGAGTACCCTCATGCAACGCTTGAAGCGAGTGGACTGGCTGTCGGCTTGCCGGAAGGGCAGATGGGGAACTCCGAGGTAGGGCACCTGAACATCGGTGCGGGCCGCGTTGTTTATCAAGATTTGACTCGCATCACCAAGTCGATTCGGGAAGGCGCCTTTTTTGAAAACGAGACGTTGATTGCTGCCATCGAGCACGCGAAGCAAAACGGCAAGAAGCTGCATCTGTTCGGGCTTTTGTCTGACGGAGGCGTGCACAGCCATATCGAGCATTTGTACGCGATTTTGGAGCTGGCCAAAAAGCAAAGCTTTGACCGCGTTTATATTCACGGCTTCCTCGACGGGCGAGACGTATCCCCGGACAGTGCCGTCGGATACATTGCGCAGCTGCAAGCGAAGATTGCGGAAATCGGCGTTGGTCAGATCGCAACGGTGCAAGGTCGCTACTACGCGATGGACCGCGACAAGCGTTGGGAGCGGGTAGAGAAAGCTTACCGCGCCATGGTGTATGCGGATGCTCCTGCCTATCACGACCCGATTCAGGCGGTCAAGGAATCCTATGAAAAGTCGATCATGGACGAATTTGTCATGCCGACGGTTATCCTTGGCGCTGACGACAAGCCTGTAGCGACGATCGAGAACGGAGATTCCATCATCTTTTACAACTTCCGCCCGGATCGTGCCATCCAAATCTCGCAAGCTTTTACGAACGATGATTTCCGCGGCTTTGATCGCGGAGAGAACCACCCGCGCGATCTGCACTTCGTCTGCCTGACGCATTTTTCCGAGACGGTGAACGGGTATGTCGCTTACAAGCCTTCCAACTTGGACAACACGTTGGGCGAGGTGCTGGCACAGCAAGGCTTGAAGCAGCTGCGCATCGCGGAGACGGAAAAATATCCGCACGTGACCTTCTTTTTCAGCGGCGGCCGCGAGCAGGAGTTTCCAGGCGAGAAGCGCATCCTGATTCCTTCGCCGAAAGTGGCGACGTACGACCTCCAGCCGGAAATGAGTGCGCCTGAACTGACAGACGCGGTCGTGGCGGAGATTGAAGCCGATCATTTCGATGCGATCATTCTCAACTTCGCCAACTGCGACATGGTGGGTCACTCCGGTAAAATGGAGCCGACGATCAAAGCGGTGGAGACAGTCGACGCTTGCCTCGGTCGGGTCGTCGATGCGATTTTGGCCAAAGGCGGGGCGGCGATCATCACGGCAGACCACGGCAATGCGGATTTGATGCTGGATGCAGAAGGGCGTCCGATCACTTCGCACAGCACGTACCCTGTGCCAGTCATTGTGACCAAAGCAGGCGCTACGCTCAGAGAAGACGGAGTTTTGGCCGATCTGTCGCCAACCTTGCTCGACCTTTTGGGAGCAGAACAGCCTGTTGAAATGACAGGGAAATCGTTACTTGCAAAATAGGCGTCTCTAAGACACACTGATAGATGTCTGGATAGCCATACCAAATACTTGTGGGGCGACTCGCATTATAAAAGGAGATGGACGAGAAATGGCAATGATTACTGACATTTACGCACGCGAAATTATGGACTCCCGCGGCAACCCGACTGTGGAAGTGGAAGTGTACCTCGAAGATGGCTCCATGGGCCGCGCAGCAGTACCATCCGGAGCATCCACAGGTGCTTATGAAGCAGTTGAACTGCGTGACGGCGACAAGTCCCGTTACCTGGGCAAAGGCGTTCTGAAAGCAGTAGAAAACGTCAACGAAATCATTGCGCCTGAGCTGATCGGCATGGACGCTCTGGATCAAGTAGGCATCGATATGGCGATGATCCAGCTCGACGGTACAGACAACAAAGGCAAGCTGGGCGCAAATGCGATCCTCGGCGTCTCCATGGCAGTAGCTCGCGCAGCTGCTGACTCTTTGGGAGTGCCGCTTTACAACTACCTGGGCGGATTCAACGCAAGAACGCTGCCAGTTCCAATGATGAACATCCTGAACGGCGGAAAGCATGCGGACAACACTGTAGATATTCAGGAGTTCATGGTTATGCCAGTAGGTGCAGAGTCCTTCAAGGAAGCGCTGCGCATGGGGGCGGAAATTTTCCACTCCTTGAAAAAAGTGCTGCATGACAAAGGTCTGAGCACGGCAGTAGGCGATGAGGGCGGCTTCGCTCCAAACCTGAAATCCAACGAAGAAGCGATTACGACTATCCTGGATGCGATCAAGGCAGCTGGCTATGAGCCAGGCAAAGACGTGTTCCTCGCTCTGGACGTAGCAGCTACCGAAATGTTCAAAGACGGCAAATACCACTTCGAAGGCGAAGGCGTTGTGAAAACAACCGAAGAAATGATCGCGTTCTACGAAGATCTGGTAAGCAAATATCCAATCATCTCCATCGAAGACGGCCTGTCCGAAGACGACTGGGATGGCTGGAAAGCTCTGACTGACAAGCTGGGCAGCAAAGTGCAGCTCGTAGGTGACGACTTGTTCGTAACCAACACAGAGCGTCTGGCGCGCGGTATCGAAACATCTACAGGCAACTCCATTCTGGTAAAAGTAAACCAGATCGGTACGCTGACAGAGACGTTTGAAGCGATTGAAATGGCGAAGCTGGCAGGCTACACAGCTGTTATTTCCCACCGTTCCGGCGAAACCGAAGACTCCACCATCTCGGATATCGCAGTAGCTACCAATGCGGGACAAATCAAGACAGGTGCGCCTTCCCGTACTGACCGCGTAGCGAAGTACAACCAATTGCTGCGCATTGAGGATGAGCTGGCTGATACCGCTCGTTTTGGCGGACGCAAAGCTTTCTACAACCTGAAAAAATAACGAAATACAACGAAGCGATGCTTGTGCAGACGATGCGCAGGCATCGCTTCTTTTTGTTCAAGGAGCAGTCAGCCTGGGGCAGTTCGGAGGCAGGCGAAAGGGGGTACAGCTTAGCGGGAGCTTGCGGGGAGGAACGGGAATCGAATCGGACCGCGGAGTGCAGTGACGTCCCATCACCTGCAAAACGGCCTGGGCTTCGACCACCATTTCCAGGCAGGCAAAAGCATCGATTTCGATAAACCCCATCTGTGACAACAGTGCCGAATCAGCGCGACATTCAGCCGCTGCGATCCGGCAGGAGATGTTTTCCAGGTCCAAGGGGGGCGGCAGGCTGATCGCTGCCTGTTCTTCCAAAGCGAGCGGGACAGGAAGCTCAAAAAGCAAGTCGCCGTCTGCAAAAAAGAGAACAGAAACAGTTGCTTCGACGATAAAACGGGCAACAGCAATCGGCACACGCTGGCCGCCAACGATGTGAAAAGTCCGGTGCAAAGGGGCGTGGAGGTGGCAGCGGATAGGGGCACAAGTGCAAGGGTCGTCTGGGGGCAGGCAGCTCACGGAGATCGCCATGCCGCTTTGCAGACAGTTTTTCAACTGAGTGAAAAAAGGCTCAGGAACCGGCAGCCGCGAGCGGGAATAGCTGGTCGTTAGCACCCAATCGTATATTTTTGGCAGACGAACGCACTCTTCGCGCATCTGGTGTGGCATTTCGGCCCCCTCCTTTCTTTCCTTTCCCAAAGTCAATTCCAGTTAGCCCTTGCTATTGCATCTTATGAGCGAAGCAGGCAATGGGCATCAGTGGATGTTTTGCTTTTCGCATGAAAAAAAGACTGCTCCTGGATAACAGGCAGGGGCAGTCTTTTCAGAGTAACGGTCGCTTACGACATCACTGCTTCTTTTGCTTTCGCGGTGTTGCCACCGATGCGGCATTTGCTGTAAGGGATGCACATGGGAGTGCCGTACAACGGATCGAGTGTGATCTGGCAATCCATATCGAACACGGTGCGGACGAGATCGGTCGTCAAAATTTCTTCCGGCGCCCCTTCGGCCACAACCGTCTGATTGTGCACGGCGACAATATGGTGGGCGTAACGGCAAGCCAGATTCAAATCGTGAAGAACCATTACAATCGTCCGCTGCTCAGTCTCGTTCAGTTCATACAACAGATCGAGAATTTCAATCTGATGCGACATGTCGAGGTACGTTGTCGGTTCATCGAGCAAAATCGTATCGGTGCCTTGAGCCAGCGTCATGGCGATCCAGGCTCGTTGGCGCTGACCGCCGGAGAGGCTGTCTACGGATCGGCTGGCCATTTCCGTCAGTTGAGTTGCTTCCAGCGCTTTCTTCACCATTTGCTCATCTTCTTCCGACCATTGCTGAAGCCAGTTTTGATAAGGGTAACGCCCCTGCTTGACCAACTGGTGAATACTCAAGCCTTCCGGTGCCGAAGGTCCTTGCGGGAGAATAGCCAGGCGCTTTGCCACTTCTTTTGTAGAGCGTTTGGCGATGGATTCGCCCTCAAGCAGAATGGCTCCTTCTTTTGGCTTTAGCAGGCGAGCGAGGGAGCGCAGCAGTGTCGATTTGCCGCTGCCGTTGCTGCCGATGAAAACCGTAATTTTTCCACGCGGAATATTCAAGTCGAGCGCTTCGATGATGTTGCGTTCCCCGTAGGACAAGGTCAGTTTGCGGGTTTCCAAAGCTTGCATGAGGGCAAGACTCCTTTCGCTAGCGATTTCGATTTTTGTACAGCAAATAGATGAAGAACGGAGCGCCAATCGCAGAAGTGAAAACCCCGACAGGCACTTCGATTGGAGAAAAAGCCATGCGGGCGATCAGATCGGCAATCAGCACAATCACGGCGCCCAGGAATGCCGACAGAGGCAGGGCACCGCCAAAGGACGGCCCGATTAGCTGCTTGGCGATATGCGGCGCGAGCAAAGCGACGAAGCTGATGTCTCCGCCTACAGAAACGGCTGTTCCGGTCAAAGCTGCACAAATCATGAGCAGCAGGAACCGATCCCATTGGAGCGAGCTTCCCAGGCTTGTCGCCACGTCATCCCCGAGCTGCTGGATATTGACCCGTCGTGCCAAAACAACCGCAACGACGATCAGGATGACGACCCATGGCAGGATCATGAACACATCGTTCCAGTCTACCCCGTAGATGCTTCCGGTCAACCAGAGCAAGGCTTTGTTTTGCAGCAAAAACGGACTGAACATGATCAGGATCGTGACGAACGCGCCCGCAGCAATCTTGATTCCGACACCGATCATGACGAGGCGCATCGGCGTGACGCCTTTTTTCCAGGACAGCGCGTATAAAAGAAACGTGGTCAGCAAGGCGCCGAGAAAAGCGGTAGGCGGCAGCCATTTGATGCTGACAGTATCGAAGACGAGCAAAAAGGCCACAGCCGCAACAGAAGCACCTCCGGCTACGCCGAGAACGTCAGGTGAAGCGAGCGGGTTGCGGATAATTCCTTGCATGATCGCCCCGGCCGAAGCCAAGGCAGCACCGACCAGAATCGCAGTCAGGATGCGGGGCAGGCGAAATTGCTGGACGATCAGAGCATTTTCATCAGAACCGATGCCGAGAAGGACTTTGACGACATCGAGTGGCGCAATTTTCATCTCGCCCATGCCGAGACTGATCACCGTGACAGCGAGTGCAACCAGCAAAGCGATGCCGGAAAAAAGTACGGTTTTTTTATGCAGCTGAAAAGACAGACGTTTGCCAAACCGCAGAGAGAGGTATGGTTTCATTCCTTATCCAGCCCCTTTCGTGCGACATAGATGAAGAACGGCACACCGATCAGGGCTGTCATGACACCGATAGGAACCTCGGCTGGCATGGCGATAAAGCGCGCGCCGATATCGGCGAGCAGCAACAGGATCGAGCCGAGCATGCCGCTGTACAGAAGCACCCAGTGTGTTTCGATTCCAACGAGATAGCGAGCCAGATGCGGCGTGACGAGCCCGACAAAGCCGATCGGCCCTGCAACCGCAACGGCGCAGCCGGAAAGCAGAACGATGACCACACCTGTCGACAGCTTGACTAGCAGTGTGCGCTGCCCAAGCCCTTTTGCCACATCATCACCCATGAGCAGCGTCTGAATCGGACGGGCCAACAGAAAGGCGGCAATCCAGGCAAAGACCATATAAGGAAAGACGGTTGCCAAATACTCCAGCTTTCTTCCCCCGACAGAGCCAGCCAACCAGAAAAGCACCTCGTCGGCAGCTTTTTCATTCAAGACCATCATGGCGTGACGAATCGAAGCGGCCAAAGCCGTAATCGCCGCACCCGCAAGCACCAGCTTGACAGGCGTAAGGCCGTCTCTGCCAAACGAGCCGAGCAAGTAGACGACAAATCCGGCGACCGCAGCCCCCAGAAAGGCAATCCAGGTAAACTCCGTCAGCGAACTGATCCCGACAAAGGTAACGGCAAAAACGACAAAGAGAGAAGCGCCCGCGTTCAGTCCGAATAACTCGACATCTGCAACAGGGTTTCTCGTTAACGATTGAAGCAGGGTCCCGGCCAGGCCGAGACAAAAGCCTACCGTCAGCGCGTTCAGCACGCGGGGAACCCGAACTTCTTTAATGACAATATGTTCGTTCGAACCGTTGAAATGGGTGTAGGCGTCGATTGCGTTTTGCCAGCTGGTGTCAATTACGCCAAAAACGAGGCTGGCATAGCTGAGGTAAAGCAAGAGCAGAATGGCGATAACCACTCCCAGAATTTTCCGAATGTTACTTGCGAGTAAACAATTCATGAGGGCTACATCCTTATCTATTTCTTGTTGTTCTGTTTTGTTAACGATTCCGCCACAATGCTAAGTTTAGAGCCAGCTCGGATATGTGTCAATGATGCTGATAGTCATTATCATTTTATGCTTGACTGTGGCCATGCATAAAGGTAGGATAGTCAATGTCTTTGACTCACATTTTCCATAGACAAAAATCAAGGGGGTCCTCACATCATGTTTTCTCGTACATATCGGACCGCAGGCGGTAAAGCGTTCTTCGCCGTTTTGATGGCGCTGTTGCTGATCGTCACAGGTTGTGGCACACCGCAAGCAACAGAGCAAAAACCGGCAGAACAGAAGCCTGCTGACCAAGCTACAGGCAACTCCAACGGTTCCGGCCAATCTTATACAGTAAAACACGCGATGGGCGAAACCACAATCAAAGGTACTCCGGAACGCGTCGTTATGCTGACCAACCAAGGTACTGAAACATTGATGGCGCTTGGCGTAAAGCCGGTAGGTGCAGTTGGTTCGACTATTGACCCGACTCAATTTTACGACTTTACCAAATCTTTCCTCGAAGGAACGAAGTCGGTTGGTACGGAAAGCCAGCCAAACCTGGAAGCAATCGCTGCGCTGAAGCCAGACTTGATTCTCGGTATGAAGTTCCGCCATGAGAAAATTTACCAACAACTGTCCGCTATCGCACCAACTGTATTCGTAGAAGAACCGCGCGGCGACTGGAAAGCAAACTTCAACTTGTACGCAGAAGCGGTAAACAAAAAAGCGGAAGGCGAGAAAGTCATCGCTGACTGGAACAAACGCGTAGCAGACTTCAAGGAAAAAGCGGGCGACAAGCTGAAAACGCAAATTTCCGTCGTACGTTTCATGCCTGGTAAAGTGCGTATTTACTACAAAGACACTTTCACTGGTTCCATTTTCAAAGACTTGGGCCTGGCTCGTCCAGCATCCCAGGACAAAGAAGAGTTCGCAGCAGAAGTAACCAAAGAGCGCATTCCGGAAATGGACGGCGACATCATGTTCTACTTCACGTATGAGCCAGGCAAAGGAGAAGCTTCCAAGCTGGAGCAAGAATGGACGAACGATCCGCTCTGGAAAAACCTGAATGTCGTAAAAGCTGGCAAAGCGTTCAAAGTGGATGATACGATCTGGAACACTTCCGGCGGCGTAATCGCGGCTAACAAAGTGCTGGATGAGCTGGAAGGCTACATCATCGGCAAATAAGATAGCAAGCAAAAAGACGGGGGCGGGTGCCCTCGTCTTTTTTTGCGTACAAAATGGTGCTGATCAGCCTGCCATGTTGTTGATCGTGCCGCGCGGATAGTAAATGTTGACGTGATCGATGTAGAGTTTCTCCGGCTTGCCGCCCGTTCCGCTAAAGATGATTTTCAACTCGTAGTCAGGCGTAACTTTGTACGTGTAGATGGTTTCACCTGCTGCGGTCGTGGCACTGTTCGGCTTGCCCAACGTTTGCAGAACTTCCGCTTGGCTGATTGCTTGCAGGCGTGCATCGTAGGAGCGAATATCCACGACTTGCATGCCTTTGTTGAAGGCGAAGACCAATCCTTTGTCCATGTAGGTATTGTAGGTAATTCCATTGAAGGTCGCGACGATATCTGGTTTGCCGATCTGTTTTTCGATGTCATCAAATAAGTCTTTTTCGACGCGATATTCGCTGCCGAAAGTTTGCCCGTTTTTGGCCAGATCGCGGATGCTTTGCAAAATATCGGCATTGCTTCCGTACAGCATCAGGTTTTTGTTGCCTTGCGGGTAGTAGACGTTGTAGCGAACCAGGACGAGATCCTTGGCACTGGCGGTTTTCTTGCCTTGGAAGATAAACTTGATTTGGTATTTGTCTGTTACGTCGTATGTGTAAATCGTTTTACCGGCGAACTCGGAAATACGGCCGGGTTTTCCCATCGCCTTTTCCACCATGTCCGCATTGAGTTTCGCCAAACGGGGATCGTTCGTGCGGATATCGACCACCTGCATGCCTTTGTTGTAGCCGAACACGACACCGCGTTTGGCATAGGTGGAGTAGGTCAGGCCGTTTGCCTGATCGGTATGATCCGGCTTGCCCCAGTCTTTTTCGACTTGATCAAAAACAGTCTGCTCCACGCTGTAGGGAACCTCAATCACTTTGCCTTTTTCGGCGTCTTTGCGGATGAGCGGCAGCAATTGCTCCGATTGCGGCTGAACAGGCGCAGGGGTTACGGCATTTCCTTTTCCAGCCGCTGGGCCAGGGGAAGCAGAAGTCGAGCCGGGCGTGTTGCTTGTGATTGATTCCGGCATGGTGCTTTGCTGGTTGTTGCTGATGAGGGTCGCTCCCATCCAGATCGTCGCCGCCAGAACAGAGCATACGGCCAAGCCTTTACCCAGAGCAGAGAAGCGGCCGGGGGAAGCGGCTGTTCGTTTAGGCAAGGAATGAGTGTCAGTCGAGCGGATCGTGGAGATGATTTCCTGTTTTTTATCCTGGTTCATTTTCATGTCAGGTAGTCCTTTCATGTCGTTTAGAAGCTGGTCGTCTGTTTTAGATGGCATCGCCTACCATCTCCTTTCTGTCTTGCATCAAATGCTCTTTTACCGCCTTCATGGCCCGGTGCATGGTCACGTTTACTTTGTTTTCCGACCAGTCGAGAATTTCGGCCGTTTCTTTGGGAGATAACCCCTTTATCCCGCGCAGGATCAATACTTCGCGATAAGCGGGCTTCATTTTTCTGACGGCTTGGTACAGGGCTTGCTGTTCGGCGTGCAGATGCAAAATTTCCTCCGGCGTTTTTGCTTCCGATTGAACCCCGGCAAGCCATTTGTCCGGCAGCCAGTTGCGCAGCCGATTTTTGCGGGCAAAGTCGATCGCTGTATGTCTGGCGATGGTGAGCAGCCATGTTTTCGGTTGCGATCGGCCTTCGAATGACTCCAGTGACCGCAGCGCCTTGAGGAACACATCCTGGACAAGATCCTCCACGTCCTTGTTTCCGGTGTAGTAGACGAGGAACTTGTAGATGTCGTCGCTATAGCGCAGAAACCATTGCTCGATAATGCTGTTTTTGTCCATAGCTGAACCACCTTTTATGCTTTCTACTTGTAATTTGACGACCAAGGCGTGCTTTCATTACAAAAGACGAAAAAAACTGCCGGAAACATGACCGACAGTTTTTGGAAAGAACGTTATGAGTGCAACATGGAATCGCGTGTAAACCAGAGCCGATAGCTCAGCATGCTGATCAGAACGGCGGAGACAGCAGCAGACGAGCTGAAGCTGAGCATGATGAGAATCTGGTAACGAACAGCTTCGATGGGACTGGCGCCAGCAATAATCATCCCCGTCATCATGCCGGGCAACTGGACAAGCCCAATCGTTTTCATCGTATCAAAAGTAGGAATCATGCTTGCTTTCACGGCGCGCTTGAGGACGATTTGCACCGCTTGCCGGGTAGTCGCTCCCAGGCACAAAAGCGCCTCGATCTCGCCGCGCGAGGTTTCCACTTCCCTGTTCATATGGGTAAGAAACAGGCTGCAAACGATCATGGAGCTGCCGATAATCATGCCGCTCATCGGAATCAGGTACTGAGGTGTCGGCGAAACCAGTCCGAGCGTCACCAACAGTCCCATGGTGACCAGTTCCGTGAGCGCAAGCGAAAGAGCGATGCGCCCAAAAATGCCGCGCAGCTTTTTCGCTTTGCTCGCCGCGTTCCAGGAGGCGACGGCAATCATCATGGCGATGAGCAGCAAAATGAACAGGATGCTGTCCGAATGAAAGACGAAATGCAACACGTAGCCAATCGCCAAAAGTTGCAGCGTCGAGCGGATCGTGCCGACGGCAATTTCCTTTTCCAGCCCAAGCCGCTGCCACAAGGAGAGGAGGAGGGCAATCAGTACGAAGGCAAATGCGATCCAGATCGATGTATACGTCATATATGGTGTACCTCTTTCGCGCCTGGATGAGCTTGTGCTAGTGATGTCTGCAAAAAGTCCCGCGCCTGTTCGGTGGGCGGCGCCTGAAAAAACGCGTGGCTGGGCATGTCTGCCTGCAGCTGATGATCTGCCATGAACCAGATGCGTTCGCAGTTGTTTTTCGCCTCTTCCAGATCGTGCGTGACCCAGAGGATGGTCGTGCCTGTTTGTTTGTGCAAATCGACGAGCAATTGCTCGGTTGCCAGTTTGCTTCTCGTATCCAGCGAGGCTGTGACTTCATCCAATAGCAGAACAGCCGGACGCAGGAGCAGTGTCCGCACGAGGGCTACACGCTGTTTTTCGCCGCCAGACAGTTGCTGCGCTGGCTTCGACCATTCGACCTGTTCCAGATGAAGCTGTTCAAACAGGGCGCGGGCGAGCTGTTGGTCAAAAGGGCGCTGGTGCAGCATGCTTGCGGTTCGCAAATTGTCTTCTACCGTACCGGGCAGCATGGTCGCCTGCTGGGCGACGTAGCTCATTTTCATTCGCCACAAGGCGCTCGGCCATTGCTCCATTGCTTTTTGCTCCATTCGGACGGTTCCGTGATCGGGAGCCAACAGTCGGCCTAAAATGCGGAGCAGCGTGCTTTTGCCCTGACCGGATTTTCCGAGGATTCCAATAATAGCAGGTTCTGAGATGGTTGCGTTCAAGTCGCGAAAAAGCCAGGAATCGGCAGAAGCGAAAACTTTTTTGCCCAACGATTCAATCTCCATGACGGTGCTCATGCAAATCCCCCCATCAACGGCAAAACACCGAAGAGGACGAGTCTTCGGTGTTTCTCCTTACGGCTATCTATGTACTTATTTGTGCTCCGACAGCCATTGTGCAACCGCTTGAATTTCTGGTTGCTTTTTCAGCATTCCTGGAGGCATGCCGCCTTTACCTTCTTTGATAATTTTGGCGATGTCTTCAGCGCTGTAAGTTGCCCCGACTTTGGTCAGGTTTGGACCTGCGATTCCTTCAAGGTTTTGCCCGTGACAGGAAGCACAGTTTTGTTTGAAAATAGCTGCAGCGTCAATGTTGGCAGTAGGTGCGCCGCCACCTTGAGCTTCTTCCCCATGTTTTGGCGGGAAAATAATCGATCCTACGAGTGCAATGAGAAAAACTAGAAACAAGATACCAAACGAAGTGAAAAAGGCCTTCGCGGAATCAATTACGTCGTTTTGATTCATGTCTTTTTTGTTGGACCCAGCCATTTGACAAAGACCTCCCGATGCAAATAATAAAGGTTCAACTGCAATTTTACGGCAAAATCTTGACAGTTGCAAGGCGACTGCCAAACAGACAAAGAAAGTACACAATTTGCCAATTTTGTGTAAACAATCTTTCACTATCTCTATCTATTGTGCCTAAAAAGTCGGAGATTATTTTGCGGATGATTGCTCCACATATAATGGAAAGGATAGCGGGTTGCTGTAACCAGACAAGTATGATAAAGTGGTTATATTGGTTTTTTACCGCCTTGGAAATCCGTTTTGAGGTGAATGTAGATGGCATTGGCTGCGAAAATTTTACTTGTGATCGCAAGTATTGGCTTAATTATCGTCGTGTTGCTGCAATCTGGAAAGAGTGCCGGCCTTTCGGGAGCGATTGGTGGCGGTGCAGAGCAACTGATGGGCAAACAAAAAGCCCGTGGGATTGACGCACTTTTAGGGAAACTGACCGTTGTATTTGCGGTTGCTTTCATGATTTTTGCGATTTTGCTCGGGTATTTCTTGAAAACAGGAGCGTAATAGACGAATAGCCGAAAGACAGCGAGTGCGACTTGCTGTCTTTTTCGCTATTCCGATTGCGATGTGGATGAACGGTGAATACTACATAGTAATGGAGAAATGGAACAGCGCGGTAGAGCCACGCGAAAAAAGGAGGTTTGTGAATGACAGATCAAGAAAAAATACTCGCGTTCATGCGCGAGCAGGCCTATCACCCGATGACAGTGAAGGAACTGGAGGAAGCGTTTGAAATCAAGGACTCAGCTTCCTTCAAGGAACTGGTGAAGACGCTGAACGCACTGGAAGCCGGCGGAGAGATTATCCGCACTCGTGCGAATCGATATGGTGTACCTGAAAAAATGAATTTGGTGCGCGGACGTCTGCAAAGCCATCCAAAAGGCTTTGGGTTTATCATCCCGGAAACACCTGACATGGAAGATGTATACGTACACGCCAACGACATGAACGGAGCGATTCACGGTGATACCGTGCTGGTTCGTGTGGAAAAGGAAGCGGGCGGCAATCGCCTGGAAGGACGGATCGTTCGCATCGTCGAGCGGGGAATGACCCAAGTTGTCGGGACGTTCAAGGACGAGACGTACTACGCGTTTGTCATCCCGGATGAAAAGCGGATTGGCAAAGACATTTTCATCCCGAAAACGGCGTACAACGGAGCGGTAGACGGCCACAAAGTAGTCGTCAATATCGTCCGCTACCCGGAAGGACGGGTGAATCCAGAAGGAGAAATCGTCGAGATTCTGGGGCACAAAAACGACCCGGGAGTCGATATCCTGTCGATTATCCGCAAGTTCAATCTGCCGGAAGCGTTCCCGGATGAGGTGCTGGCGGAAGCAGAGGCTTCGCCGGACGAAATTTCCGAAGACGAAATCAAGGAACGCCGCGATCTGCGCGACCGGATGATGGTCACAATCGACGGAGCGGACGCGAAGGATTTGGACGATGCCGTGTCGCTTGAAGTGTTGCCGAACGGAAATGTAAGGCTTGGCGTGCATATTGCCGACGTCAGCTATTATGTCCGTGAAAAGTCTGCGCTGGACAATGAAGCGTATCGCCGGGGTACGAGCGTCTATTTGGTCGACCGTGTCATCCCGATGCTGCCGCACCGCTTGTCGAACGGGATATGCAGCTTGAATCCAAAAGTGGATCGGCTGACGATCTCCTGCGATATGGAGATGGACCAAAATGCGCAGCTGGTGAAGTACGATATTTTCCTCAGCGTTATCCGTACCAACGAGCGCATGACGTACGCCGATGTGCGCAGCATCCTGGAAGACAAGGACGAAGCTTTGCTTGAGAAGTACAGCGAGCTTGTCCCGATGTTCGAGGAAATGAAGAAGCTGGCACTGAAGCTGCGTTCCAAGCGGATGCAGCGCGGAGCCATCGACTTCGATTTCCGCGAAGCGAAAATTTTTGTCAACGAAGAAGGCGCACCGACAGAGATCGGCTTCCGCACGCGCTCGATTGCCGAGCAGATTATTGAAGAATTTATGCTGGCAGCCAACGAGACAGTGGCAGAGCATTTCCACTGGATGAAGCAGCCGTTCATGTACCGCATTCACGAAGACCCGAACGCGGAGAAGCTCATGTCTTTCATGGAGTTTATTACGAACTTCGGCTATTCGATCCGGGGAAAAGGCAACTCTGTACATCCTCGTGCGCTGCAACAGCTCTTGGAGGAAGTCAAAGGCACGCCGGAAGAAATCATCATCAGCACGGTCATGCTGCGCTCCATGAAGCAAGCGCGCTACGACGCGGAAAGCCTCGGTCACTACGGGCTGTCCACCGAGTTTTACACGCATTTTACATCGCCGATTCGCCGCTACCCGGACCTGATTGTCCATCGCCGCATTCGGGATTGGATCGAGCAGGGCAACAACCTGTCAGAGAAGCGCCTGGCGTATTGGGCGGAGCAAATGCCGGTTATCGCCGAGCACGCTTCCCAGCGCGAGCGGTTGGCTGTGGACGCCGAGCGTGAGACGGACGACCTGAAAAAAGCGGAGTTCATGAAAGAGCACATCGGAGAAGAATTTGAAGGCGTGATCTCCAGTGTTACCTCGTTCGGAATTTTCGTGGAGCTGCCCAATACGATCGAGGGGCTGGTGCACATCAGCTTCCTGACCGACGATTACTATCACTACCATGAGAAGATGTATGCGCTGGTAGGGGAGCGAACTGGCAAGCAGTACCGCATCGGGGATGTTGTGCAGGTTCGCGTGGCGAGTGTCAACGTGGATGAACGCACCATCGATTTTGAAATCGTCGGCATGACCAAAGCGGCAGGTTTCCGCGGCAGCCGCGAACGTACACCGCGCGTCATCGACGGACGCGGAGGAGAGCGCAAGCCGACTCGCGGCAAGCAGGATCGTTCCCGTGGAGGCCGCCCAGAACGGCCAGATCGCCAAAAGGACAAAAAGCACCCGGCTGAAATCCGGCAAAAATACAAGGATCGCCGCAGAAGCGAAGGAACAAAAGCTTCTCGTCCACCAGCTTCCGGATCAGCAGGTGCCAAGGAAGAGGTACTGCCAATCGGGACAGGCGGAGAGGAAAATCAATCACAGAACCAGAAAGGCTTCTGGGAAGATTTTGTCCGCTCCAAAAAGAAAAACCGCAAGAATGTAGCCAGCCAGGTCAAACGGAAACGCCGTTAAACGATTGTATAAGAGCCAAGGGGGCTTGATTTGAGTGCCAATCGGCCAGGAAAGCCCCCGAAGCTTCCGGGAAAATCGCTTGCCACCATCGGCAAAATTTGCTAGACTAACTGTTACGATACGCAGTACGTGCGAGTGAGGTGATCTCCATGTCAAAAGATAAAACCGGAACCAAGACAGTCGCCCAAAACCGAAAAGCACGCCACGATTACCACATCGAGCAAGTATTCGAAGCAGGCATTGCCCTGACCGGAACGGAGATCAAGGCCGTGCGTGCAGCGCGCGTCCAGCTCAAAGACAGCTTTGCCCGCGTGCAAAATGGCGAATTGCTGCTGTACAACGTGCACATCAGCCCGTACGAGCAGGGCAACCGTTTCAACCATGAACCGGAGCGCACCCGCAAGCTGCTGATGAGACGGCTGGAAATCCTCAAGTTGAACGGTCTGATCCGCGAAAGAGGCTACTCGCTGGTTCCGCTGAGCATTTATTTGAAAGGCGGCTGGGCCAAAGTTGAGCTTGCTCTCGTCAAAGGGAAGAAGAACTACGACAAGCGCGAAGACCTCAAGAAAAAGGACGCAGCCCGCGAAGTCGAGCGCGCCTTGCGCGACCGCCAAAAGGCATAATGGATGGCTATGGCAAGCCTGGCAGCAATCAACGTTGAGTTTCCGCCATCGCTTGTGCTATAGTAGTGGAACAACAGCAAGCGGTACAAGCTTGCATGGACTGACTTGTAAACAACAGTCTGGATGTCGATAATGGCTCGTCATCTGGACTTTTTCTCACCTTATACCTCGGGGGCGTTCTGGATTCGACGGGGATGGTAGAGCATGAGAAGCGAGCCGGGGGGTTGCGGACCTCGTCACCAACGCAAACGCCATTAACTGGCAACAAACAACTTTCTCTCGCTGCTTAATAACCAGTGAGGCGCTACCATTCCATCGCCCATGTGGCATGACTAGCGCTCAACTTTAGTGGGATACGCCGGAGGCTTCCGCCTGGAGCCAAAGGAAGAAGATCAATCAGGCTAGGTAACGGGTCAGCGCGTCACTCCGCGAATCCGTCGCCGAAATTTAAATGAGTGACTGCGCTCGGAGATGCTCATGTATCGCTGTTTTCGGACGGGGGTTCGAATCCCCCCGCCTCCACCTACATAAAAAAAGCCACCTGCAGAGGTGGCTTTTTTGCGTTGACAGCGAAGTCTCGTTATGCATGAACTGACTCAATTTTCAGTCATCACAGCGATACTGAAATGCGGGTCCTGTCTGTATAAAGTACCCGCTTCTAACTTGTCCGGCCCAGTTTTTCAGAGCGGATTTCCACTGGGGACTTTTAAAAAAATCATCTACCAATACAGAACCAGAAACAACCAAACGATGGGAGTAAATGGAGCGAGCTGACCAGCCCCTCCCCAAATGCCGCCTGCCGGAAACCCGTCCTCAATCACAAGTAGCAATGGTAAACCGTATTGATAAGCCATTGCAGGTTCAATTTGCAAAAAAGGCGAGTACGGTTCTCCCTGCTGTGTTGCCCTCGTTGGTCGTAGAAGGACAGAAGCCATTCCATAACTCGAGTTAATCATCGTACGGATGTTTTCCAGTGTAGTATTCGGATATTGTTCTGTGTTGGGCAAAGTGCGCGGGAAGAGGAGTTCTTTCTTGATTTCTTTGAACATGCGAATTACGAATTGTTGTTGGATAGTAAACGGCGGCTGTGGAGGACCGAGCGTAAACAAATTTTGATGGCTAAAGAACACAGGGATTCGAAAAAACGCCGAAGCAGCGTCGTTCAAATCCTGCAAGTCCTGGTAGCACTGCTCGATTTCTTCCTTGCGTAAACCTGTGTTCGGAGTAGAATGTACGACTTGGATTTCGTACTTTTTACTTCTCTCATCCTTTTTCGAACTCATGTTGTCACCTCCACAGTGAAGCGTATTTACGAAAATACGGCGGTGACTGGACAAATTAAGAAAATGTGCTTCTTTGCCTGATGAACATAATAATCAGTTCGGTCGGGAGAGTAGGCGAAGATAGAATGGGGCGGGGAGATCAATTTGTTGATGCGATTACTGGACGGGTGATAACTCCGTAAGGGAACGATAAATAGGAGCGACTATTCTCTTAACGATCAAGGAATAGTCGTTTTTTCCTTTCTCCTTTCCATAAAACATCCCCCACCCTTACTAGCTACCAAACTGCGCATCTTTTACGCCCAAAAATCATCCAGAAACCCAAGCGAAATGTCTAGATTGCACAAGGGACTCCCACTACCAAAAGTCAATCCAAATACAAAATGGTATAATAAATGCGACTATTCGTAATCAAGGCTATTTCGATCAGATTGACAAATGCATGAACGAAGCCAAATAAAAAAACGAGCTAGGCAAAAACAATAATATCCGCAACTCTCTCTTACGAACCAGTATGATCTTGTAAAGCTCGTCTAATCAACGAATCAGGAAACGTGTCTTATCTACTTCTAGGAAGGTTAGGCCGAGAGGAGGATCGAAAATGGGGATTACGGTGCAGGAGATGCTGCGGTTGGACGCGCTGCAAAGTTTACGTGTTATCGCCGGTTTCGATGGTTTGGACAGGATCATCAATCAGGTAAATGTTTTGGAAATGCCCATAACCGAAGTGGAGCATTTGGTTTTGGGAGGCGAGCTTGTGCTGACCACCTTTCACAGCTTGAAAGATGATCTGGAGGCGCAAGTGAATACGATTAAAAAGCTTGCTGAAAACGGGGCAGCAGCTCTGGGGATTCATCCGATGATTGCTGACAAGATCATGCAGAAGGCGATCGTGGAGGCAGCGAATATTTCCGGCCTTCCTGTCATTTTGTTGCCTCCTGCGATGCCTTATGCTACGGTTTTTTCTGCCGTGTTAGGGACGATCCTGAATCGGCAATCACAGTTGTTGAAACAATCGGAAGAGATTAACCGGGAGATGACCCGTGTCATATTGCATGGTGGCGATGTGAATGCGATTGCCAAGACGCTGACCGGATTAATCAAGCAGCCAGTCATGATTACCGACGATATGTTCGAAATTTTGGCTTTAGGGTCAAAAGAAGCGGAAGAACATTCGTTTTTAAAAAAGTGTTTGCTTATGACAGAAATGTCGGAGCGGATTCAGTTTGATAAAGCTGGAAACTGGACCCACGATTCTGCGCTGGAGATGGTGTTTCACTCCAGCTTGTTTGAGATAGAAGGGCGGTCTGTACGGCTGATCGTTATGCCTGCCGGAGTGATAAGCGATCCTCTGGGGTACATTTTCACCTTAGAGCTGGGGGCTCCCTTACAAGAGCTTGATTTCATTGCCATCTCGCACGCTTCTACTGCGGTCGCTCTGGAGATTGCCAAGCAGCGGGCGATTACCGAGGCGAAAAGACGCATGCGAAGCGACTTTTTGACGGAAATGTTCGAAGGGAAATATGTTAGAGAAGAGGATTTGTACGAGAGGGCGAGAGCGGTCGGACTTAACCTGGTGAAAAAACATATGGTGCTGGTCATGCGTTTTGACTTCAGCGATGGGCTTGAAAAAGAGATGGGGAAACTGGAAAGCCGCATTCACGCGGCGGTCCGGTCAACGATCAATCAGCATGCTCCCAAATGCAATTTTGTGGTAAAGGGGGACATGTTGGTCATTTTCATTCATTTTGACAGGCAATTTGACAAGCAACATTCGCAACAGGAAGCGAAAAATCTTGCGGTCCTGTTAAAAGAGGCTATCGAAGCGGGAAGCGGCAAAGCCCGCGTATCTGCCGGAATCGGCGGTTTTTATCCGTCGCCGTTGAACTTGGACCAAAGCTACAGGGAAGCGCTGCAAGCCCTTGAGCTCGGCTGCAAAATGTTTGGGACGGGCAGTATTACAGCAGTGAATGAGCTGGGGGTATTCGGGATTCTGGGGGAAATATCCGGCAAGTTGTTAGACCAGTTTACAGCGGGGCTTCTCGATCAGCTCTATCAATATGATGCCAAAAATCAAACGGATCTGGTAAAGACGGTAGAAGCGTATCTGGATGAAAAGGAAATCTTTACAGATGTCGCAAAGCGGTTGTTCGTACATCCCAATACGGTCAAATACCGGATTGAAAAAGTGAAGGAGATTCTCGGGTTTGATCCATTTAAAAAGCCTGAGGAAAGATTGAATTTCCATCTGGCGCTGAAGGCCAGGAAGCTATTGCCATAATAGAAGCGCGAAGCAGCTCGGTTTGTCTGTGATAGACAAAGATACGGGCTGTTTTTTGTTTGTTTTAAATATTAAGATTATTATTTTTGTGTGAAATAATGTGAACAGAAACAAGCAGTATGATTGAAAGCTATGCAGGATAGGGGGCTGTGGGCTGCATGATGGACACACAAGATTGGGAAAAACCAAAACCGATGAGGGGGCATTCGCATGGAGAAAAGAATTTTGTGGATCAATCCGGTCACTACTGATTTGTTCAACACCATTTTCAAGAGCGAGTTTGACAGGATCAAGCAGGCGGGGACGATTGTGGATGTGGTTTCCTTGACCCCGGGTCCTGGACCGACTCATCTGGAGTACAACTGCTACGAAGTGATGCTGATGCCGGAAATCCTCCGCGTGATTAAAAAAGCCGAAGAAGACGGCTACGATGCGGCAATTATCGGCTGCTTCTACGATCCTGTCTTGAGGGCGGCCCGAGAGATTTCGAAAAAAATGGTCGTCACGGCTCCGGCAGAAGCCAGCTTGCATATTGCGGCGACATTGGGCGAGAGTATCTCGATCATTGTCGGGCGGCGCAAGTGGATACCCGAGATGAGAGAGAACGTCCATAAATATGGCTTTGCCGACAAATTGGCTTCTTTCAAGTCACTCGATATGGGCGTGCACGATTTTCAGAAAGATCATCAGGTGACGATGCAGCGGATGCGTGAGGCGGCGCGAGAGGCTGTCGAGAAGGATGGAGCCAATGTGCTTGTGCTGGGATGCACGATTGAATTTGGCTTTTATCGGGAAATTCAGGAGGAGCTGGGGGTTCCGGTTATTGACGCAAGCCTTGCACCTTTTAAATACGCCGAATTTTTGATAGAGCTCAACCAAAAATTCGGTTGGAGCCACAGCAAGCTGGATGGCTACCAGTCGCCGCCTGATGAAGAAGTGGCCTGCTGGAAGCTGTTTTAAAAACAAAGTTAGCGGCTGTGAGAAGAGATAAGGGGGGCCATTTATGAGAGCAGAAAGCGGAGTGGAGGTACTGCAAAAGCGATCAGTACCCGTTGGGGCGCTGTTTGAAAACATGCCGGTTACCAGTCAGCATTGGCAAGCGGGATTGGTGCTTTTTTTCTCCTTTGTGATTGAATCGTGGGAAATGATGATTGTCATTCTGGCAAGCGCTTCAATTGGCGGCGAGTTTCAACTGGACGGCACTCAAATCGGATCGCTTATCGGCTCCATTTATCTCGGGATGATCCCGGGATGCCTGCTATGGGGAAAGCTCGTTGATAAAATCGGCCGCAAGCAATCAATGATTATCAGTTTTGGCCTCTATGGAATCATTTCGCTTATTAGTGCATTCTCACTCACCTACGAAATGCTGTGGTGGACCCGCTTCTTGTCCGGTGTGGCGCTCTCTGGGGTTTTGGTGGCAACGTTCCCCTACTTCGAGGAGCTGCTCCCCATGAAGGTGCGTGGGAAGGCTGCGGTGTATCTGGCTTCTGGATGGCCAGTAGGCTATTTGCTTGCCATTGGCACGACCTACCTCTTTATGGAGCTGGGCTGGCGCTGGATTATTGGCGTCAGTTCGCTTGCCGGTTTGTGGTTTCTGGCAATCGCTGCGTTTGTACCTGAGTCGCCGTACTGGTTGGCCGGAAAAGGGCGCCATTCGGAGGCGAAGGAGGTTATTGACAAACTTTCCAAAGGCACGATGCAAAAAGAGATCAACAGCGTCGAGCTTGCTGTGGAGAATGTGAAAACAGGTTCTTTCCTGGAGATTTTTAGCGGGCAATTCCGGCGTTCGACAATTTTGCAGCTCGTCATCAACTTTAGTTTTTCCTGGGGATATTGGGGACTGTCCTCCTGGATGCCGGCACTTTTGGCGAAAAAAGGATTGAGTGCGCCGGAAGGAATGGGCTTTATGGCTATATCCGCCCTCTTCATGTTTCCCGGTTACATGGTTTCCTCGTATTTGACGGGCAAATATGGGCGCAAAAAAGTAATGGCGCTGTTCGTCTTTTTTGCAGCGGTCAGCGGATTTGGATTTGCCAACGCAAATACTTTGCAGGAAATGTACATCTGGAATTTTGCCCTTTCGTTCTTCAGCTTGGGGGCGTGGGGAGTATGGGATACATGGATGGCTGAGCTGTATCCGACAGAGGTCCGCGGTGTCAGCTATTCTGTAGGGATGACCGGCCAGCGTGTAGCCAACGCGATTGCACCAAGTGTAATCGGAGCCATGCTGGCGATCAACAGCAGCTTTTTGACTACGGTTTCCTTTATCTCCGCTTTTCTTGTCGTTACATTTGTGGCTTCGCTTTTCCTGAAGGAAACGGAAGGCGAGATTTTGCATTAATGCTGTAACATTCCATTACTCCTAGAAGGGTGGTTCCTATGCGTGTAGCTACAGATATTGGAGGAACGTTTACTGACCTGGTGTACCTAGATGAGCACGGTAAAATCGGTACCGCTAAAAGCGATACAACACCGCCCCATTTTGAGCAAGGGGTTATCCAAGTGATTCAAAAGGCTGGGATTGATCCTTTGGAAATCGCGACCTTTATCCACGGAACGACGGTAATTATCAACGCATTGACGGAGCGCAAGGGAGTAAAGACCGGGTTAATCACGACAAAAGGGTTCCGCGATGTGTTGGAAATTGCCCGAGGCAACCGTCCCGATTTGTTCAATGTTCGTTATCAGAAGCCGACTCCGTTTGTTGCGCGCTTTCTGAGGAAGGAGGTCAGCGAGCGGATCAACTATAAGGGGGAAGTCATGACCGAATTGGCGGTGGAAGAGGTGAAGGCCACTGTCGAGCAACTGCGAGCGGAGGGAGTCGAGGCTATTGCGGTCTCATTCCTGCATGCCTACGCCAACCCCATTCATGAAAAGCTGGCGGTGGAAGCGATCAGGGAAATTTGGCCGGAGGTAGCCGTGACGGCTTCGCATGAGGTGACCAAGGAATGGCGCGAGTACGAGCGGACCAGTACGGCAGTGCTGAACTCTTATGTCAAGCCGATTGCCAAGTCCTACATCGACAAGTTGAGTAACCATCTTCACGACATCGGGCTTGACGGCAACAAATATATCATGCAGTCCAACTCTGGCACGACTACTTTTGAGCAGTCAAAAGAAACGCCGATCAACATGGTCGAGTCGGGGCCAGTAGCCGGGATTTTTGGCTCAGCCATCTTAGGGCAAATTCTTGGGGAAGAAAACATCATTGCTTTTGATATCGGAGGGACGACGGCCAAATGCTCCCTGATTGACAAAGGGGAAGTAAAGGTTACGACCGAATACCGGATTGAGAAAGATGAACGAAATGCCGGATATCCGATTAAAGTACCAGTGGTTGATATCGTGGAGATCGGGAATGGCGGAGGTTCTATTGCCTGGATCGACGGTGCCGGCTCATTAAAGGTGGGGCCACAGTCGGCCGGGGCGTTGCCAGGGCCGGTCGCCTATGGGCGTGGCGGTGAAAGTCCGACTACAACCGATGCCAATTTGGTTACAGGGCGGTTATCGCCTGCCAATTTTCAAAACGAGGTAAATATGGAAGCGGTCAAGCAAGCGATCGACGAAAAGATCGCAAAGCACTTCGGCATCTCCGTGGAAGAGGCGGCACTGGGAATTATCCGCATTGCCAACTCCAACATGCTGAATGCGCTGAAGCTCATTTCCATTCGCAAGGGTTACGACCCGCGGGAGTTTTCCCTGGTTGCATTCGGAGGGGGAGGACCGATGCATGCGCTGGCATTGGCCAAGGAATTGGGTGTGAAAAAAGTCATCATCCCGATTGCGGCTTCGGTCTTCTCCGCATGGGGCATGCTGATGACTGACTTGCGGCACGACTACATCCAGACGTATATTCGCCGAATGAACGGACTGAATCAGGAAGAACTGAATCGCGAATGGAGCCAACTGGAAAAAGAAGCGACCGACCAATACGAGCGCGAAGGAATTGCAGCGGATCAAGTACTGTTCGTACGGTATGCGGACATCCGTTACGTCGGACAGGAGCATGCTGTCAAGGTTCCCGTGCCAAATGGACTGATGGATGCAAAAGCGATTGAGGAAGTGATTTATCGCTTCCATGACCTGCACGAGCAGCATTACACGTTCAAACTGGAGCATGCACCGACGGAGATTGTAAACCTCCATCTAACGGCGTTCGGCATGGTGCAAAAACCACGGATAGCCAGTCTGGGAAGACAAGGGGACAATAGCGAGGAAGCGCGCAAAGAAGTGCGTCCGGTTCTGTTCGAAGAGTATGGATGGATTGACACGACAGTCTACGACCGCGAGCTGCTGAATGCCGGAAGCGCGGTGAAGGGTCCGGCAATTGTCGAGGAACCTTCTTCTTCAACGGTCATTTATCCTGGACAGCATCTCATTGTTGATGAATATGGCAATCTAATCATTACTACGGGGGTGTAGTCAGATGAGTGAGACAACGTTGAAACATGACCAGTTTACGCTTGAGATTGTGAAAGATTCCCTGATCGCCATTGGGGAAGAAATGTTTCATACATTGGCGCGCACGTCGATGAGTCCGATTATTTACGAGGTGCTCGATTTCGCCAGCGGCTTGACAGATGCAAAAGGTCAACTTCTGACGCAAGGCAACGGTGTGACCGGATTTATCGGGATGCTGACCTTTATGGTGAAGGAAACTTTGAAAAAGTTTTCCGAGCATGGGGAGCTAAAGCCGGGGGATATCATCATCATAAATGATCCTTACGGTGGAGGAGGTTCCCACTTGTCTGATGTAGGTCTTGTGCTGCCAATCTTTTACGAGGGCGAGCTGATTGCCTTTTCGGCCAACAAAGCCCACTGGACCGAAGTAGGCGGAAAAGACCCGGGTTCCTGGACGACCGACTCCACGGAGATTTTTCAGGAAGGTTTGCAATTTCCTTGCGTCAAACTATTTGAAGCAGGCAAGCTGAATCAGCCGTTGGTTGATATCATTGCAGCAAATGTCCGCTTTCCCGATCTCTCGCTTGGTGATATGTGGGCGCAGGTAGCAGCATTGCGAACAGGGGAGAAGCGCTTTCGCGAATTGTGCGATAAGCATGGAAAAGCGGTAGTGAAGGATGCCATTGACCATTTGTTAAGACATGGCGAACAGTTGGCGGTAAAAGAAATTGCCAAGCTGCCTAAGGGCACGTATGAAGCCGTAGATTTTATTGATGATGACGGAGTTGGAAACGGTCCGTTCAAGGTACAGGTGAAGGTCACGATTACCGATGACGAGTTTATTTGCGATTTCCGCGGTAGTCATCCGCAAGTGCTGGGTCCAGTCAATTGCTCCTATACCGCCTTGGTTTCCGCCGTTCGCGTCATTTTCCTTGCGGTGACCAACCCGTCTCAGGATGTAAACGATGGCGTTTTCCGCCCGCTCCACATTCTTATCGATGACCGTTCCATTTTCTCAGCGGAACGCCCGGCAGCCGTATCAACCTACTGGGAAACCATGATGTATGGAGCGGATCTCGTCTGGAAGGCACTGGCACCGGTCGTTCCCCATCGGTTGAATGCGGGGCATCTGCTTTCGGTGTGCGGGGTGGTGCTATCCGGCATCCATCCGGATACGAACGAACCGTTCCTTGTGGTTGAGCCTTCAGTCGGAGGATGGGGCGCAGGAGACGGACTGGACGGGATGGCCGGACAGTTTTGCATCGGCGATGGGGAAACGTACAACGTGCCGGTCGAAGTAGCGGAGACACGTTATGGCATCATGGTTGAGGAGTACAGCCTGCGTACGGATGGGGCTGGTGCCGGTAAATATCGCGGCGGTTCAGGAGCTATCCGCTCGTACCGCGCGATGTCTGATGGTCAGACGATCACGGCAACCTTTGGCCGTCACAAATATTTGCCATGGGGCTTTAACGGGGGGCATGACGGCTCCCGTAATGAATTTGAGATCGTCAAAGCCAATGGCGAAGTGGTTGGTCCATTTGGCAAATATGCACGCTTTCCGCTTAATAAAGGAGATGTCGTGCGCCTTGTTACCGCAACAGGCGGAGGATACGGCAACCCGCTGGAACGTCCGGTAGAGAAGGTCGTCCTGGATGCCAAAAATGGCTATATTTCCGTAGAACAAGCAAGAGACTTGTACGGAGTAGAGCTGGACAAGGCAACGTATCGTGTAGAAGGGGTGACACCGCTGCGTCAGTCTTTTGAACAGGGGGAACAGCAATGCTCATTGTAAATGCCAATGCGATTCAGCCGGAAGATCGCCCAGGTGTAACCCTGAAAATACTGTTTACCGAAGAGCAGGTAGAGAACGGAAAAGCTACTTTCGGTGTCGTCGTCGTTCCGCCTGGTGCGCGTATTCCTTTAAGCGGTTCGGGGAGTCATGCGCAGGACGAGTATTCAATCGTCGTAAAAGGAACGATTCTTGCCGGTACGGAAGAAGGTGAATATCGGATGTCAGCAAATGATGCGTCTCTTATTCCTGCTGGCGAGGCCCACTGGGCATACAACGACGGGAGCGAAGATTGCGAAATCGTCTGGGTGCTTGTAAAACGATAGCGGCATGGATACGGAGAGGATGCTAGACTTGGTTATCTCAATGCCGCAGTGAATGGGGCATAGGTTTGTGTGACTGGATGAGTGCCCTCTTTTCATAAAAGGGGGCTAATCTTATCTCATTCGAACAAGTCTAGATCGCTAGTATGTTGATACAGCCATTCGCCTTGCCTTCAACGAGACTACGTTGCTGCATAAACACATTTTCGATTCCGATCTTTGGAGCGATCTGTTATCCTGCGTGAGTCGATTTATCCAATTTCAATTTGCTAAAGTGCCATATAATGTAGACCGTCCACAGGGCGGTTTGTTTGTTTTATACTGATAAATAAATTTGAATGGAACGCAACAATAACCCTTTTTCAGCATGAATAGTCTCCTCCTTAATGTCGCGACAAATTGTCCTTACATTAAGAAGGGACTTCGGTAGAAAGATTCGAGGATTTCACAGGAGGAAACGGCATGAAGACAATCACGATCCACCAGCCTTGGGCAACATTGATCGCTCTTGGCGAGAAACGCTTTGAAACCCGGGGGTGGGCCACGAAATACCGCGGCCCTCTCGCGATTCACGCGGCCAAAAAGGTGGACAAGGAGGCGTGCTACAGGGAGCCAATACGGTCGGTCCTTGCCAAACATGGCTACACCGCAGATAATTTGCCGACAGGCGCGGTGGTTGCGACCGCAAAGCTTGAAGATTGCCTGCAAATCATTATCGCCCCCGGAACAGGCGAAGTTGCCGCCTGGCGTGACGCAGATGATGCGGCGATACCGATAAAAGGCAATGAACTCAGCTTCGGTTGGTTTGAACGAGGGAGGTTTGCCTGGCAGATGGTTGACGTAAAGCCGATCGCTCCGGTGCCGGTGAACGGACGGCAAGGATTGTGGAATTGGGATTGTGACAAATACCATAACGAGAAAACGGATAATGAATGATTGTCCTAAAATGACGAGCGAAGCAGATGGGGAGACTAGCGCACAGGCAGTAGGAGCGTGACTTCCTCGACAAATGAGAGTTCATCCGAAACACCGAGAAACTGACAAATAAATGAGTTCGGCCAGTCATTATATATGCCGTTCCTCGCCTTGCCTGTCCTACATAAATTGTACAAGGGGGTGGAGGGATGAGCACAAACAAGTGGAGGACTCACCGCAGATTTTCGCGCAGATTCGGCACAGTCTGGTCCGTCTGGCGATCTGTGAACGGCAAAATTCAACGAGGATACTTCAAATTTCCTTGCAAGAAAAACGCGAAGTGGGGCAATGTGATTGCAAACGAGCTGATTGCTTATCATCTAGCCAAGCTCCTGGAGCTAAACGTAGCGACTGTAGAACTAACGGTTGTTGAGGGAAAGCAAGGGATCGTCTCCATTGCTAAGCCGATGGCCGCCCATTTCAACTGGTTCCAGCTAACCAAAAAAACAGGCGGTTCGCCCGTTAAACATTTGCACAATCCCGAACAACTGTTACTTACATTTGTTTTTGATATATGGATTTGCAACATTGATCGGCACGGGGGAAATCTGATTGTTTTCCCCAAAGGGAAGCACTATGATTTTTATTTGATCGACCACGGCAGCGCGGTTTTAGGGGGAGTTACGTGGAGAAAAATCCATTGGAGCGCGGATTACTGGCTGAATGTAAGCAAATACAATTTCCACTATCCAAGAGGCTTGCGCGCCTATATCCGCACCTTTCGCCAGCTTTTGCCGCATGTGGATAAAATTGAGAAAATCCCTGAACACATGATACGAGACATTGTGGAGACAGTACCGGAAAACGTATTGCCAAAACTCGAAAAAGAAATGGTAGTAGAAATGCTGCTCTACCGTCAAAAGAAATTACGCGAGATGGTCGTGGCTTGGTGCATGCGGCATAAGAAAGCGATTGCGGAGTAAGCAACTCGGCAAGAATGGGGTGGCGCGAGGGAGTTTACCAAGCAGGAGACGTGCCCCATTTTACCGCTTTTGTTGGGACGGAAACGATTTGCAGGGAACGAAGGCGAAACCGACGAAAGCAAGGAGTAGGACCATTTGTGTCGAGGAAATCAGAAATGTAGCCAATACATCCGTGCACTTCGCCGCATGTACAGGCTCTTTCGAATGGGCGGCAATGCGGTACTCGCGGCGGGCAGCTTGCAGCGCATTTTGGCGATTGCGCCGGAGTCGGAGACGGACGGCCGCGAGCTCATCGAATTGCATCTGGAAGCGGGCAACTGCAATGAGGCGCTGCGTGTTTATTGGCAGTTGGAGCAGTTCATTCGCGATGAGTTGGGTGTCGCGATGGAAGAGGAGACGGTAAGATTGTATCAACAAATGAGACACCAGGGATGAGCGGACGATGAGAAAAACGATTGCAGCGGCACTGGTCACGCTGGTCATATTGGCCGCAACATACGGCATGTTTCTCGTTTGGTTCTCGCCGGACGGGAAGCCGACGCCAAGGGTGGAGAACGGGCTGCTGGATTTGACCGCATGGCGGTTTGCAGACAAAGGCATCGTTCCGTTGGACGGAGAATGGGAGTTTTACCCGGACAAGCTCCTCTTCCATGAAGATTTCACATCCTCCCCCGCGAATGAAAACAATCGTTTGCCGGGGCGGATCGAAGTGCCGGGCTCGTGGTCGGATCAGATGAATACTTTGGGCATGGCAACATACCGTCTGCGGATCAAAGTCGGCGATACGGCAGCGGTTTACGGTTTGAAAACATCGGCAATCTGATCGACAACGCGGTCAAGCATACCGAGGGCGGCAGTATTGCCGTAACGGCAGCGGCGACAGACGGACGGCATGATTGAAATTTCGGTTCAGGACACAGGCACAGGAATCGAAGCGCAAAACATTCCCTATCTGTTCGATGCGCCGCTGGAGCCTTTTGGCTATAACGTCATTGCCGTCAAAAACGGTTATGAGGCGCTGGAACAAATCAGCCAGCGGCATAAGATAGATCTTGTCATTCTCGACCTGATGATGCCGGGCATGTCGGGGTACGAAGTGTGCCAGAAGGTTCGCAAAACGTACACGCTGCTGGAGCTTCCCGTGCTGATGGTGACGGCTGCGATTCAACCTCAAGACAAGGTAGCGGCGTTCGAGGCGGGGGCGAACGACTTCCTGCCGAAGCCATTCGAACTGGCGGAGCTGAAGGCAAGAATCGGCAGCGTGCTGGCGATGAAGGAGTCGCTCGCCAAGGCGGTCGATCTGGAGGTTGCGTTTTTGCAATCGCAAATCAAGCCGCATTTTTTGTACAACGTCTTGAATAGTATTGTTGCGTTGAGCTATACGGATGCTCTGCCGCATACAGCGATGAAACAGGCGGATGGCGTGGAGGCGATCGCGGACAGGTAGATTAAGATAGAAAAATAGACCCAAGCTTGGGGAGCAATTGGTGGATAATCCGATTCAACAGTGAATGCGGATTATCCACTTTTTTTGCACTGTCTTTCATACGAGCGATAACATGTGGTTTCATCGAATGGATTTCCGTTCCGAGGTAAGGAAATCACTTAAAAAGCACTCTCTTTCTTGCGATTGATGGCAAGTTCAGTTCAGGGGCGCTGCATAAAAGTCTGCCTGCCAGTTGTTTTGCATCAGAAAACAGAAACTCGGATTTGTGCTTGGAATAATCATGCAGCTCATCTCGTGTTAACAAGGGCAGCCCGCAGGAATCTATGGTAAAAAGCGGACTTGACCTGAACGCTCACTCCGTCTCCACTATCTATTTGGGACATGAAAATAATGTCAAATATAGTTATTTATTCCTCTATCTATCTTGGTTTTATAGCGAGCCTACACCGTGCGGGCGACTTTCATCGCACACGGCGTTTCATCAACGGATCAGAAAGAAAATGAACAACAGGCAATATTATCGTACAACTCATATGTCTGAATTTACATTGTTTATGTTCGACAAACCAGACAATTTGTTAACGAGGGAGAGAACAGCATTGCATGAAGATGCGCACACTAAGGAAAAATAAAGGGGGCATTGCCGCGTGCGCTAAGACGCGACATTCATTTTCGGGGATGGCTCAGTTGGCTTGTTCATCTTCTCAGATGTTTTGCGTTTGCCGAAGCTGTGTTGAGTTGGCGTTTGCCAATGGCTGAAGTTTACACAAAGACGAACAGGAGCGATTTTCATGAGTGATCTGAGCGTTACAGGCGCTAACTTCTTGAGGTGCGCGAGTTTTTAGGTTATGGCGCATTTGCTATATGGGAAGCAAATGACGAAAGAGCAAACGTATAGCGAGTCATAAGTCACAGCCGAAGGGAGAGCGTGTATTTGTCGATTTCCCTATGTTGGGGAGACCCACAATCCCGCAAGATGCACCTATCTCCTTGTCAGCATCCTAACATCCGTTCAAGTATATAGATTGGGTAGCAAGTATACAATTTTCCAGAGGATTTGAGCTAGCGGACATAGATAGCTTCGGCATTAACGCGCCGAGGCTTTTTAGCATGTGTTCAGGGGACAAATTCTCCCTACGCACTGACTTTCAGACTTATGCAGCGAAAAAGCTCCTGTTGACAGGACACCTTTTAGTGTCTTATCATCAAAACAGACACTAAAAGGTGTCCAATAATAAAAAACCATTTGCAAAGCTCACAACCTGAATAAGCCGCATTTGGAAATATGGATGAGAGGGGAGACAGATGGACCAGCTGATCAGTGCCAGAACAATCGCGAGTGTAGAAATTCAGCCCTGGGGAAAAATAACTGCTTATTGGTCAGCGACATTCTTACTCGCAGCAACGGTGATGGCAAGTGGCATCGGTCAACTGATGCAAGCGGGAGAAGCGTCGAGCTGGTGGCGAAGTTTGGTTGCCCGCTATACATCTTGACCGTCTTGACTATCTTAACCCTCTTAACCATCCCCGAGATTTGAAAAGTGCTCGGAGCCATCGCTCTTGCCGTGCCAGGTTTACCTCGGCTGAAAGAATGGTTCACGCTGGTATCTACATTTGAATGACTGGTGCAGCTTTCTCTCATGTGTTTGCCAACGCTTACGGTGATTGCGAGTTTTTTGCTATCCTCCCGCTCTTTTATTCCGCGCTAAATCTCGCCGCATGGGCGCTGCATTCACAGGGTGCAAACTTTAGGGAGGTGCTCAAAATTAACATTCGTCCTTTCGCGCCACCAATACCTATGTCCTACAGAAATTAATATTTTGGAGGGAGTGTTGTGAACGAGAATGAAAACGAAAACAACCAGTCTCGGGATGTGTTTGATGCTGTTGCGGACCCAACCAGGCGACGGCTGATTGAGTTATTGGCCGGAGCAGAGGAGCTGCCGCTTCATGAACTAACGGCACAGTTTCAAATGGGCCGGACGGCGGTATCCAAGCATTTGACAATTCTGAAAGAGGCCGGACTGGTGCTCGACCGCAAAGTCGGCAGGGAAACGCGATTTAGGCTCAACGCGGCTCCACTGAGGGAAATTCAAGATTGGGTGGCTTTCTACAGCAAGTTTTGGAGTGCGAATTTGTTGCGCTTGAACCAACTATTAGAGGAGGAAGCAGAATGAGTTTGACATTATCTTTGGATTTTCAGTACAAGACAACGCTTGAGAAGCTGTGGTCCGCTTTGACTGATTCAAGCAAGCTGGCCAAATGGGTGTGCAACATCCAGACTGGCGAGCCGATGGAAAATGATTTTAAACCTGTGGTGGGACATCGTTTTCAGTTTCGCACTAAGCCGACCGAATATTGGGATGGAGTCGTTGAGGGCGAAGTGCTTATCGTAGACGAACCAAACCGCTTGTCCTACACGTGGGGCAGCGGGGGAGAGAAGCACACAGTTGTCTGGACGCTACAGGATTTAGGAGACGGAAAAGTTAACCTGCATCTCGAACAATCCGGAATCTCCAATGAGCAGGCACTGGGTGGAGCGAAGTACGGCTGGAGCAAGTGGTGCAGCGAGCTGGAAAAGGCGTTGGCATAATAACCGGATAGCCGGATGTACCGCTGATTACCTCCGTCCGCAATGCTAGATGAATGGATGATCATTTCCATACACACAAATGAAAAGCCTTCCAGTTGCAGCAAACGGGATAGAGTGCTCGAATGGGAGGTTTTTTAATTGCGTGCAAGTGAATTGTCGCGGTTGTTCGCATAGTCACAGTCTTAATTATGATAGAATGGGCAAAATTAAGAGCAAGAGGTTATTACGACTGAATGAACATTCTTTTGACTGTCAGTTGATCAAAAGATGGAAGAGGAGTGCTCTTTGATGACAAATAGTAGTGCGCATCCGAAGGTCGACGAATTTTTAAGCAAAGCGAAAAAGTGGCAGGAAGAATTTGTGGAGTTGCGCAGAATCGTTCTCGACTGTGGGCTGACCGAAGATTTTAAATGGATGCATCCTTGTTACACGCTGGAGAAAAAGAACGTCGTTTTAATCCATGGTTTCAAAGAATACTGTGCGCTCCTGTTCCACAAAGGTGCGTTGTTGCAAGATCCGCACGGAATCCTCATCCAGCAGACGGAAAATGTACAGGCGGCGCGGCAAATTCGCTTTACCAACGTGCAAGAAATCGTGGAGATGGAAGACGTCTTGAAAGCCTATATTCATCAGGCTATTGAAGTGGAAAAAGCCGGTTTGGAAGTGGATTTCAAGAAGACAGAAGAATATACCGCTCCTGAAGAATTTCAAACGAAATTGGCTGAAAATCCTGACCTGAAAGCTGCCTTCGAAGCGTTGACACCGGGACGGCAGAGAGCATACCTTTATTATTTTTCTGAACCGAAACAATCCAAGACACGAGTGGCGAGAGTGGAAAAATACATGGAGCAAATTCTAAACGGAAAAGGATTGAATGATTAGCCTAGCGCAGCTATTCAGCGATAAGCGTCAAACGGAGCGAACCAACTGAAATCCGGTGAATGCAAAAAATTAGTGAAAAAATGGGACGCCGTGCTGTGACGTACAGTTGTTTTTTGCACCGCAGTCACGAACCTTTTATTCGCAATAGTAAGAAATCTAACCGGAGAAAGAGCAGGCCATTACGGCTTGCTCTTTTCTTTTTGCGAGAGGACAGGCAGCTCCATACTCGCGCAGAAGCCTTTGCCGACCTCGCTCGATAACGACAGCTTTCCTCCGTGAGCCTTGGCAATTCGCTCGGCCATGGGAAGGCCGAAGCCGTGTCCGTTCTGGCGCGGGCGTTTGCGTTTGCTTGCGTAAGGCAGTTCCAGCAAGTCGGGCAGTTCGTCTGGGGAAATTCCGTTTCCGTTGTCCGAGACGACTACGTGACAAGCTTGGTTGCCGGGATCAAAAAAGGTTTGGATGCGCAGTTGGCACCCCGCCGGATTATGGTCGATGCTGTTTTGCAAAAGATTGGCAAGGGCACGCAACAAAAGGCGCTCATCCCCATCGATTTGCGGGGATTCATCTCCAAGCTCTACTTCCAGCTGATATCGCTCATCCAGTCCGTTGTTCAACAGCTCCGAGGCCGCTTGTCTGGCGACTGCCGACAACCGCAGCGGTTTTTTGCCCAGCGGCTGCATCTCGTATTCGAGCATGGAGACGAGGTTCAAATCACTCACCAAAGAACGGATGCGCTCGGCTTGTTGGCGCATGATCGCGGCCAAGCGCCTCTGTTCTGCCGGCAGTTCCGGGCTGTCAGCGATGTCGCTCGCGTAGCCGAGGAGCATGGAAAGCGGCGTACGGATGTCGTGGGAAACGCCGGAAATCCAGTTGGAGCGGGCCGCGTCTCTTGCTTTCAGAGCGGCGTTTTTTTGTTGCAGCAGGGCGGACACATGATTGATGCTTACCGCCAGATTCGCAAGCACGCCTTTTGGCTCAATCTGGACAGGCTTGTCTGCTCCCAACGCTTGAATGCCGCTTGTCAGCGGGCGGATGGAAGCGATGAGTCTGGAACCGATGAACAGCGAGAGCAACAGAGCCAGCACGATGTTGCCTGCCAACAAAAAGAACGCCTTCCCGGGCAAATTCTCCACCCAGCCAACCGGAAGAATATGCTGGTATTTGGCGTAGGAGCCTTTCGGGTAACCGACGACGACAAGGCCAGCTGGATGTTCCCAGGTGAAGACCGGATAATCGTCCAGGAAGCTGCGTGAAAACTTGGCTACATCTGCGAGAGAGTACGGCCGTTCCAGTTCGGCAGGCAGCTGGAACTTCCATGCCACGTAGCCTTTGGAGTCGATCAGCATGGCCCACGCCCTGTTTTGCTCCAATAGTTGTTGCGAGCGGGGAGCGATGGCATAGGCGTCTCGATTGCCATGCAAGTCGTCGCTGACGAAATGCACAACAGCGGAAGGAGAGGCGCCATCGCTGATCCCGCTGCCGATCCAGATCAAGAGCACGACAGCATTGAGAGCCAGGAGCAGCAGCGAAATCAGGATGGTGGCGTGAACAAAACGCTTGATAATGCGCGACGTGCCTTCCATCGTTACTCCTCCTTTACGATCAGCTTGTAGCCGAGTCCGCGCACGGTCAGCAAATGAGCGGGCTGGGAAGGATTCGCTTCGATTTTTTCCCGAATGCGCCGAATGTGCACCATCAGCGTATTTTCATAGCCGTAATAGTCGTCGCCCCATGCGGCCTGACAGAGCGCGTCGCTCGTGACGATGCGATTGTGGTTCTCATAAAACTTGCCGAGCAGAGCGATTTCTTTTGCGGTCAGCGGGATATTTGTTCCGCCATGGCGAATGGTGCCAGCCTCCAAGTCAATGAGACGGTCGTCCAGTTGAAAAACAGGGCGTTTTTCCGGCGTGTGGGGAATGTACACTCTGCGCAAAATAGCCGTCAGCCGCAAGACAAGCTCCCGTGGCAAAAACGGTTTCACGATGTAATCATCCGCGCCCAGTCCGAGGCCGAGGATTCGGTCTTCATCCTGTCCTTTGGCAGACAAAAATAGCACGGGCAAGTTCGAAATATGCCGGATCGCTTGCAGCAAGGAAAAGCCGTCGCCATCCGGCAGCATGACATCAAGAATGGCGAGGTCAGGCTGGATGGAACGACAAAGCTCCAGCGCTTCTCTGCAATCGCCCGCATGGTAAATGCGCATGAATCCTTCTTTGCGCAAAAAATGCTCGACCATTTTTCGGATTTCAGGCTCATCGTCGACGATAAGCAGCTTTTTCTGTTTCAGTTCGTCCATCTGTCATCACCTCTCTCTACTATAGCGGCTTTGGCGCGGGATAATCGGCTTTTGCAGCAAATTTAAGGCTGGCGTAAGGTGAACGTCAGATTGCTGAAAGAATCTCCTGTCATACTGCATATATGCCAAATAAAGCCATTGCAGGAGGGACAGATGGAGACGATCCTATCTACTACCAAACTATCGAAGCGATACGGTGATGCCTTGCGCGTGAAGGAAGTGAATTTGTCTGTACGCGAAGGGGAGATTTACGGATTTCTTGGACCGAACGGAGCAGGGAAATCGACTACATTAAAGATGCTGTTGGGGCTGGTACGACCGACGAGCGGCCAGGTACAGGTGTTCGGGAAGGAGCTTCAGGCAAACCGCCGCTTCGTTCTCAGTCAAATCGGTTCACTGATTGAATCGCCCTCGTACTACGGGCACTTGACCGGACTGGAAAACATGCGTGTCGTGCAGAAGCTGCGCGATGTTCCGGCGAAAAACATCGAGGAAGCGCTGAAAATCGTGCGTCTGGAAAAACAGAAGGAGAAGCAGGTTGAAAAGTATTCACTGGGGATGAAACAGCGGCTAGGAATTGCGATGGCATTGCTGTCGTTTCCCAAGCTGTTGATTTTGGATGAGCCAACGAATGGTTTGGACCCTGCGGGAATCGGGGAAATCCGGGAGCTGATCAAAGCGCTTCCGCAACAATATGGAATGACGATTTTGCTTTCCAGCCACCTTTTATCCGAAATCGACCAGATCGCGACTTCCGTGGGCATTATCAATCATGGTCACATGCTGTTCCAGGGCAAGCTGAGCGAGCTGCACAAAAAAAACCAGCCGCGTATTATCATCAAAACGACAGATAACAGGGCGGCGAGGGACGTGTTGATGCGGGCAGGCTTTTTCCCCGGCGTGGAGGAGGGCGCGCTTGTTTTTGAAAAGCTTGCGGATGGACAGGTAGCGCAGGCAAACAGGATTCTGCTGGCTGAACATATTGATGTGCTTCGCATCGAGGAACAGAAAAGAAGCCTGGAAGACATGTTCCTGAAGCTTACAGGAGGAGGCGAAAGTCTGTGAGGAAGGCGCTGTCGCTTGAGTTTTACAAGCTGCGTCGCAAATACGTGCTGCCGATGGCGCTTTTGTTCCTGACGGTGGAGCTTGTCTGGGCGTTGATCGCCGTCAGCATGTCTTTTGAGCGCAATCGTGACAGCGCGGGCTGGGAAGTGATCGTCGCCATGCTGTCCACGATGAACGGGCTGTTTTTGCCATTGCTTTCGGCTATTGTCGTTTCCCGGATTTGCGACATGGAGCATAAAGGGAATACGTGGAGGCTGCTTCGCTCTATGGCCGTGCAGCCAGGGAAGCTGTATGCGGCGAAGTACGCTTGCGCCGGATTGATCATGCTGGGCGTTTGCCTGTGCCAGCTGCTGGCGATTGCGGTGTTTGGCGTCCAATCGGGGTACTTGACGTCTGTTCCGCTTGTGCTGTTGGCACGGTTTCTCTTCGGCACGCTGGTCACGACGCTGGTCGTCCTTGCTTTGCAGCAGTGGATTTCTACGGTGGTGAAAAATCAGGCGTTTGCGCTTTGCCTGGGGATGCTCGGCGGTTTTCTCGGAATGGTAGGCGATTTGTTTCCGGAAGCGGCAAGACGCGTATTCGTCTGGGCGTACTATACGGGGCTTAGTCCCGTTACGCAGCAGTATGCGAGCGAAAAGATGCAATTCGTCGTCCGGGAGGCTGGCCAGATCTCGTCTGCCGCGGCTGTTTTGCTGGCGGTTGCCGCGCTGCTTTTTCTCATGGGAAGACGTCATGCATCCAGACTGGAAGGGTAGGGGGAGAAGTGATGATCAAACAATGCTTTCAGGCGGAGTGGCTGAAAATGCGCCGCTCCCATATTTGGGTGGTGTTCATGCTCCTGCCTTTGGTCAGCGTCATCATCGGCTGGGCCAATTACGTCATGAACCAAGGGACGCTGCAAAAGGAATGGTACAGCTTGTGGTCGCAGGTTGGCTTGTTCTACGGAGAGTTTTTCTTTCCTATCCTCATTGCGATCGGCTGCTCGTATCAATGCCGGCTGGAGCATCAAAACAAAAACTGGCATCTGGTGTTGACCGCACCTGTATCGCTTGCGGCCCTGTTTGCAGCCAAACTGGGAGTCGTGGCAACTCTTCTGTTGCTAGTCCAAGCGTTCTTTTGCTTGCTGTATGTATGCGGCGGGCTTTTGGCAGGGCTTTCCGCGTCGCTTCCCGCAGAATTGCCCGGCTGGTTGTTGCGCGGATGGATCGCGGCGATGACGATCGCGGTTTTTCAATTGGCGCTCTCGATGCGGATCAAAAGCTTTGCAACGCCAGTCGGCATCGGTCTGTGTGCCGTTTTTTTCGGGCTGGGAATGTATGTGCTGAAGCTCGGATTGTTTTTCCCGCATTCGCTGTTAACAGTGGGGATGGGGGTATTGAGCCAGGAGGGACTTGATTTTGGCAGCAACGTGGTTTTTCTGCTGATGAATGCATTGTTCGGAGTGGGAATCAGTACAGTTGTCTTCCGGCGATTACGCAAGTCGGATGTGCTCGCCTGATCTTTGAAAAGAAGGGTTTTTCCGTAAGTGAAGAGAATAACGGATAAAAAGTCTGAGTATTCACTCACGATGGGAGGCGGCTGCGACCATGTTGCAAGGTGGAAAATACGTGAAGGTGGAGCCAGGGGTCGAGATTTTTGTGCAGGACGTGGGACAAGGTGATCCGATCGTCCTGATCCCGGGCTGGACGTTTACAACCGAAGTGTTTCACAAGCAGATCGAGCATTTTCAAAAGACTAACAGGGTGATCGCGATTGATCCGAGAAGCCATGGCAGATCGTCCGTGACGATGCACGGCAACGACTATGCCACGCACGGTACTGACTTGGCAAAAGTCATCGAGGCGCTGGGGCTTGTGGATGTGACGCTGGTCGGCTGGTCATTTGGCTGCTTGACGATGTGGGAATACGTTCGGCAGCACAGCACGCGAAACGTGAAATCTTTTGTGTTCGTCGACTTGTCGCCGAAGCCGCTCTCCACCAACCACGAGCAAGATTGGGTGGAAGGGCCGCTCGATGAAATCGCCGCCGCCTACAACTACTACACGCGGGATGCCGAGAAGCAGCGGGAGTTTATCTCGGGCTACGCGACAGGGGTCATGGTGCAAAGAGAGCTTGCGGAAAATGAGCTTTCCTGGATCATCGAGCAATCGCTCAAAACGCCTCCTTATATCGCGGCGAACTTGTTCGCGTCCGGGATGTTCTCTGACTACCGGGTAGAGGCAAAGGTTGCGAGCGAGTCGGTGCCGACGCTGACGATTGTGGCTGAGCATTGGGCCGAGACTGCAAAGCGGTTCATGGAGAAGCATGCCCCCGAGTCCGCAGTGGAAGTATTGGGCGGGCACATGATGTTTTGGGAGCATGCCGAGCGGTTTAATGAGCTGCTCACCCAATTTCTCCATGCAGAAAAAACAGCAAGATAAAAGAAAGTGGCTGTCCTTGTGGGCAGCCATTTTTTATGAGCTTTGGCTTGGAAAAAGGAGGCGCGACTTTGCAGGCACGCCTGGCGAAGCCGAGCACTTTTTCCGGCGATTACTTGCGAGTAGCAGGTGCCGGCATTTCGTGAAAGCTGGCGGTTATTTGCTTGAACTCGTCATGCAGTCTGTCAAATTTTCTCGTTTGCGTCAGGCACATAATCTGATAAAAGTGCGTCGGAGACTCTGTGACGGTTACAAGATAGGAAATACTTTGACCATCGACCTTCCCCTGCATCGTGAATTGAGTGGAAAGACGTCCGTCAATCGTGAGCTGAACATGCTTGCTCACGCTTGCATCTGTCAATTCACTGAACAAGTTTGATTCCACGAAATCGACGTATTGGGGATAATCAAATGAACCGTCCAATTCTTCTTTAGAGTCCGCGAGAATAAGCAGATGCTTGTCCGCGAAGTTGTTGGAAAGGGCAATGGATGCGTCTGGGTGAAGACTAGCATTCTCGCTCCAGGAAGTCGGAGCAATGATTTGCATGGTTTTGTCCTTGTTAAACGCTCTTTTCTAAGAAATTGTTGCTTTTAGAAAAGCCGTGAGTTGCTTGATATTTATAGTACCAAGCGAAGCGTGCATTCACGGTAAATGGAAATCCTATAGACTTCCTGATTTTCATTATAGAACACACGTTTCCACAACAGCAATAGCAACAAAATTTGCGAAAAGAGCCTTGTTAAAAAAAGCTTTGTTCTCAAACGAACCTGTTAACGAGTCTTGCTTGGCATAAAAGGAAACGCCATAAATACCGCAAGCAATGATAACGAGGGCCAACAAGGAGAAGCCGATGGCAAAGCTGGTGGTCAGCTGCTTGCTCTCGTTTTTCAAATCTTTTACTTTCACGACAAAAGTGTTCGCTGCCATATCGCCGAACCGTTGCTTCTTTTTCGACACCAGTACGCTGATCCCGGCAGGCAATCCGCCGATGAGCATCGGGTTGGTTTCGACGATGCGGATCAAGGAACGAATGACCGATTTCCACAGCCCTGGCGGTTGACCTTCCTGATTCACCACTTTGATTCGCAGGGCGAATTTCCCGATGGTATAGCCAGTAAAACCTTCCAGAAGAACGTAGTAAGATAAAATTCCGAGTACGAAAACAAGCAACCCGATAATGGACGGATCGTCAGACGAACGCCCAGCCAGCGCGACCACCCCTAAGACGAAAAAAATGAGCAAAATGTAATCTATCACATGCGCTCCCCAACGCAGGAAAAAAATCGACGCTCCGTAAGTCTGCGTAATGGACCCCATTAATTGCGGTCCTTCCAGAATCGGTCTGTCTGGTGGTGGAATTGGGGGAGCTACCGATGAATCTGCTTGCGGCAATGAATGATTCTCCAAACTTGTGCACCTCCAACAAAAATGTAAACATATAACATTTAAACACTTCAAAATTCACTCTGTCAAATTTTGCTTTTCTGCAAGAAACCTACCTAAAGATAGGTGACACACGATAGTTGCGACGATTATATTAGGAAGCGAGCTGATGTAAGAAAAACCATATACAGGGTGATTATGATGAGTACGCCTATGACTGCTTTTGTCGCTGTTTTAGTGCTGGGGGTTGTCGCCTACCTCACGATGTGGTGGGAAGGCACCTGGGTAAACCTTCGATTCACGAAATGGTATTTCGCTATCATAGTAGTCTTGGCGATCGCGACCGGAGGGTATTTTTGGTTTACGGGAGATACGATTTAATCAAGTAAAAAGCAAGCCGTCCACGGGCCCTCTAGCTGGAGGGCTTTTTTGCGTCCACATAACGTTCTTTTCTTATAAGGCAGTTTACTTGCATTGTTCGGAAGGATTCCACATAATAACTTTGTGCACATATTGGATCGAGACAAAAAGGCTGCTCTTTTGTGGGGTCATTTTCTTTTTAGGCAGGGAGATGCACATGGATCAAGGAAAGTACAGTTCACTTATCGCAACGAAATTACATGTTCCTACATATGGTTCGGACCTGTTGCATCGGCATCAATTGGTGGAAGAAATCGATGAAGTCAGGACAGCCAGAGTGATCCTTATTTGCGCTCCGGCCGGGTTCGGGAAAACAACAGCCGTTAGTCAGTGGATTACGAGTATCGGCAAGCCGGCGGGATGGCTGTCGCTGGATGAGGCGGATAACGATCCGGCCCGTTTTTGGCGCTACTTCGCAAAAGCATTGAGCATGGCACAACGGGAAGCTGGTCGTGAAGCTTCTGCGATGCTCGATTTGACCTATGCGGCGTCAGCAGACAATCTGCTCTCCATGCTGCTTGAAGAAATCGCTGCAATGCCTACCGACTATTATTTGGTGCTGGATGACTATCATCTGATCAAGGAGCGCTCGATTCACGAAGGTTTGCAAACATTGCTCCAGCACGCCTCGCCTTTTTTACACGTCATTCTCATCAGCCGTGAGGAGCCGCCGCTGTCTCTCCATCGCTTGCGCGTACGCAAACAGCTGGGACAATTGGGCGCGGAGCATCTCCGGTTCAATGAAGAGGAATGTCGTCAGCTTTTTAACGAACTGCTCGGGCTAGATTTGTCATACGAGGACATTCACGTACTCAGCAAACGGACAGAGGGCTGGATTGCCGGGTTGCAGTTGGCTGCTTTGTCCATGCAGGGGAAGGGTGGCTCCACGGTTACCATGCACAGCTTTTCCGGCAATGACAAATACGTGGAAGACTACTTGACCGAAGAAGTATTGAAGCGATTGCCGGAATCGGTACAGCAATTTTTGCTGAAAACTTCCATATTGCCGCGCCTGTCCGGGGAACTGTGCGCAGCCGTAGCGAGTGAGCCGGATGCCCACGCCATTTTGGAGATGCTTGCACGTACGAACTCTTTTGTCGTACCGCTGGATGGAGTCAACGAGTGGTACCGCTACCATCATTTATTTGCGGATCTTTTGCACACGCATTTGCGTAAAACATACAGTGAACAGCTGCCAACGCTTCATGTGGCTGCCAGTCGATGGTTTGAGGGCCACGGATGGATGACAGAAGCAATCGACCACGCGCTCAAGGGCAGTGATTGGTCGCGTGCAACCAGGCTGATCGTCGAGCACGCTCCCTGGATGTTGAAGCAGCACGAAAATGTGACATTGCGCCGTTGGATGAGGCGTTTTGATACAGTGTGGCTCAAGAGTCATCCCGAGCTGTGCATTGCTTTTGCCTGGATGCACGCATTATCGGACGAGCTTGAGCAGGCAGAAGCGTTGTTGCATCTCGCTGAGGATGGTCTGCACGGCAAAAATGAGGGGCTTGAGGAATGTCGGGTAGAAATCTGGGTGCTTCGCGGATACGTGCAGTTGATCCTGCGCAATATTGCCCTCTCCCTTTCGTACTTGGAAGAATCGGTCAAAATGAAGCCAAAATTCAGCCGCTATTTTATCGTCGGGATTGAGCTGAATGGAGACGAGGCTTTTGTGCTTCGCAGTCGCGTGGCGTTAAGCGGCTATTTGTCCAAGGTAAGCGAGTTTTACCCTGCCATCAGAACGATTTGGAAGCACAGCGGCCTGGGGATTCTCGCATACGGCTCGATTGTAATGGCAGAGCTGTATTATGAGAAAAACGAGTTCGAGCAATTGACGTACTTTGTGCAAAGAGCATTGCAGTTGGGAAGCAATACGATGAATTTTGGCGTACTGGTCCCGGCTTATCTGGTTTTGACCCGTTGGCGAAAGGCGGAGAAGCGCGGGGCGGAGATGTGGCTGCCGCTTGCGGAAATAGCGGAGCTGTGTCGCCAGCGAAAAGCCCCGCCTCATTGGATTGCTTTCCTGGACGCGTTTCGTGTGCGGCTGTTGCTGGACGAAAATCAGCGGGAAGAAGCAGAGCAATGGGCGAGCCAATTTGAAAAAATGAGCAAAGACTTGATTCATTCCCGGCACGAGTTTGAACGGTTGACTTTGGCTCGTGTGTACTTGTCTGCCAAAAGGGAAAATGAAGCGTGTGAACTGCTGACCCGGCTGAAGCATGAGACAGAGGTGAAGGATCGGCTGGGGAGCCGGATCGAGACGCTGATTTTGCTCAGCCAAGCTTATCACAGCCAAAAGCGGCATCACGAGGCAGCCGAATGTATTCGCACAGCGGTGATGTTGGCGGCACCGGAAGGCTACGTGCGCATCTTTTTGGACGAGGGGCCAGAGGTCGCCAAAATGCTGTACGCCCTCTACAAAAGCAAGGCGTGCTCCAGGCAAGAACTTGACTATATGGCAAGTCTGCTCAAGACGATGGAAAAAGAGTTTCCGGCGCTGGACATTCAAATTCGCGTGTCGCCTGAACTGGACAAATTGACCGAGCGGGAGGCAGAAGTGCTGTCTCTGATCGGAGAAGGGTTGTCCAACGCTGAGATTGCGGGCAGGCTGCACCTGACGATCGGGACAGTCAAGGTGTATGTTCACCAGATTTACGCCAAGCTGCAAGTTCGCAATCGCACACAGGCAGTGGTCAAGCTGCGAGAGAGCGAGCTGTAACCGGGGCAGCAAAAGGTTCGCCCGATGATATACATGCCAGAGAACGAAGAAGTCGCCTGTACGTGCAGGGGGCTTTTTTTCATGGGCATAGAGCCATGTTCGCTGAGGGATAGTAAAGCTATCCTGATTTGGAAAAAGAGTGATTGGAGAATGAGTCATAACGCCAAGCAACAAGTGCCGTTCAGCAGCTCGCTGGAAGAGAACATGGAAGTGGTGAAAAGGGAGCTGGGGAACAGCACCGACCTCGTGACCAGAACTGTACGGATGGAAGCGATTGGGCAAATCGAGGTAGGCATTCTGTACACAGAAGGATTAGTCGATAAAAGCCTGATCAGCAACTTCATGGAGTCGCTCATGGTTCATGCGCACAAAAGGGAAATTCCGTCCGATGACGCTTTGGCAGACGAGCCGCTGTCGTTGATCAAGGATTTCATGCTGACGATGGGTGGAGTGGAGCTGCTGGATGATTTGGACGAGCTTTTCAATGCTGTATTGACCGGAGATACGGTTCTGCTCGTGGAGGGGTGTACGCAGGGCTTTATCGTCAATACGAAGCAGTGGGAGGATCGCGGTGTCCAGGAGACTTCTGTACAGACCGTAGTGCGTGGTTCCCGGGAGGCTTTCTCGGAAAGTTTGCGGACGAACACCGCGCTGGTGCGAAGAAGGATCAACAACCGTCATCTGTGGCTGGAAACGAAACAGATCGGGAAAATGACCCAGACCAAAGTGAGCGTGATGTACATAAAGGGGGTTGCGGACGAAAACGTCATTGCGGAAGTGCAGCGGCGGTTAAACAGGATCGATATCGATGGCATTTTGGAGAGCGGAAACATAGAAGAGCTGATCCAGGACGCGGCCTTTACGCCGTTTCCGACGATTTACAATACCGAACGGCCGGACTCGGTAGCAGCGGGGCTGCTGGAGGGGCGGGTCGCGATCCTGGTAGACGGAACGCCGATTGTACTGCTGGTTCCGGCGATTTTCGTCCAGTTTTTTCAGTCGCCGGAGGATTACTATCAGCGTTCGGATTTTGGCCTGCTTCGCATGTTGCGGCTGCTTTCCTTTTTTATCGCGCTGCTCGGTCCTTCCATCTACGTAGCGATTACGACGTTTCACCAGGAAATGCTCCAGACGAACTTGCTGATGAGTATTGCGGCCCAGCGGGAGGGTGTTCCGTTTCCGGCTGCTGTCGAGGCGATGCTGATGGAGCTGACTTTTGAACTGCTGCGCGAGGCCGGAGTGCGCATGCCGCGTGCCGTAGGTTCTGCCATCTCAATCGTCGGGGCACTCGTTTTGGGCGAAGCGGCGGTACAGGCCGGACTCGTATCTCCTGCGACCGTCATCGTCGTCTCCATCACGGCGATTACGAGCTTTGTGTTTCCGTCGTTTTCCATGTCCATTCCGATTCGCATGCTGCGTTTCGGCTTGATTGCACTTGCTGCCAGCTTTGGCCTGATTGGCGTATTTGTCGGTTTGATCGCGCTTTGCCTGCATTTGTGCACCTTGCGCTCGTTCGGAGTTCCGTACATGTCGCCGCTCGCTCCGTTGAATTTGGCCGACCAGAGAGATACGCTGTTGCGCCTGCCGATCTGGATGATGCACACGCGTCCCTACTTTTTACGGCCGAAAAACAGTATCAGAGAGCATGACAACAAGCCCAATCCTCCGAGAGAGTCTGTTCATTAAATTGATTGCCGAGGTGGGAATAGCATGAAACGAAAGGCGGTGTTCGTTCTGGCCGCTGTTCTGCTGCTGTTGACTACAGGGTGCTGGAACCGCAGGGAATTGAACGACTTGGCGATTGTCATGGCGGTGGGCATCGACAAGGTGGACGGAGAATATTTGTTGTCTACGCAAATCGTCAATCCGGGTGGAGTTGCCGCCTCCAAGGACGGGGCAGGAGGCACTCAGTCGGCAGTAGCCACGTACAGCATGCGATCTGCGGATATTTTTGAGGGGATACGCCGCTTGACGACCATGACTCCGCGCCGGCTGTACTTTTCGCATATTCAAGTATTGGTGTTGGGGGAGCAGGTAGCGAGAGAAGGGACAAAAGAGGTGCTCGACCTGTTGTTTCGCGATCACGAAGTTCGCCCGGATTTTTACGTCATTTTGGCGAAAGATACTTCCGCCCTGCACATTTTGAGCATGCTTGATCCGCTGGAGAAAATCCCTGCCACCAAGCTGTACAAAAGCCTGGAAACAGGCGAAAAAGCATGGGGCTCCGTGATCTCGATCCAACTGGACGAATTTATTACACAGCTGCTGAGCGAAGGGTCGGAGCCAGTGTTGGTAGGGGTTACTGTAAAAGGCAAGGTTCAGACAGGAAGCAACGGAAACAACCCGCAGCAGGAAAGCGTCTCTACCCTGCTCAAGTATGAGGATATCGGCGTTTTCAAAGAAGACAAGCTGCAAGGATGGTTTAATGAAAAGGAAAGCATCGGCTTCAGCTATATTACAGACAGGCTGGACAGCACAGTTGAAGCCATACCGTGCGACAAAAACAGCAAGCTCATCATTGAAATCATTCACAGCAAATCGACGCTTGATGGCCGTGTCGTAAACGGCAAACCGCAAGTCGAGGTGAAAATCGAAGCGGAAGGAAATGTAGGAGAAGTAGCGTGCGCGATTGACCTTGCAAAGTCGCAAACGATCTACAAATTGGAGCGAGAGGTAGAAAAGCGAATCAAGGAAAAAATCCAGAATGTGATTACAAAAGCGCAGAAGCAATTTCACTCCGATGCGTTCGGATTTGGGCAAGTCATTTACCAGAACGATCCAAAGGGCTGGGAAAAGGTCAAGCGCAACTGGAACGAGGCTTTTGCCGACCTGAAGGTGAAAATCAACGTAGATGTGAAGCTTCGGCGAACGGGCAAAGTCGGCAATTCTTTTATCCCCTTTATCAAAAAGGATTAGAGCATAACTATTTCCTGTTGTGGAAAAGGTAAGGATATTCCTGGCAAGAAGTAGGTGCGACTTGTTCCGATGTGGATGATCCTGTTGATTTTGCTGATTAGTCTGGTGATCGTAGCGATCGAAGCTCCTTTTCTGAAAAGGAACGGCTTGAAAAAGGAGCTTTTTGTTTTTGGCTGCTTGCTGCTGCTCGGGACAGGGCTTTGCATCGCCGAAGCGGTGGAGGCAAACATTCCGAACCCGCTGGACTGGATTACATTCGTCTATCGGCCGTTCAGCGACTTGATTTTAAGCATGGTGGAGTAACGGTGAACATAAGCGGTGCGCAAGAGAAGGGAGGGAAACAAGGGTGCTTGGCAACAGTCTGATCAGTGCGAGGCAGTTTTTTATTTTGGTAACCCTGTTCGTCATTGGCGATGCAGTCTTGTACGTTCCCTCGCTCACCGCCACATCCGCCCGGCAGGACGCGTGGATTTCGGCTTTGATCGGTTGGGGAGAGGGCTTTCTTTTGACCAGTTTGTATGCGGCATTGAGCTTGCGGCATCCGAATCGGACGATACTTCAATACAGCGAAGACATCTTGGGCAAGTGGGCAGGAAAAGCGGTCGCTTTTTTGTTCCTTTCCTATTTTTTTATCGATGCGTCACTGATGCTGATGGAAATCGGCGATTTTGTCACCACACAGATCATGCAGGAGACGCCGATCGAAATCATTCTCGTTCTGTTTGCGGCGATTATTGTCATGGGAACCCGCTGCGGGATGGAGCCGCTTGCGCGTGTCTCCGAGCTGTTGTTTCCGTATTTTCTGCTGCTGTTTTTCACGCTGATTGCGTTCATCGCCCCGCAAATCAAGGTCGATAACCTCAAGCCTGTCCTTGCCCATGGGATGGCGCCCGTTTTTGGCGGCAACTTCCGCTATATGGGCTATTTGCTGGAATCGGTCGTCCTGATCTTTCTGTTTCCGCTTGTGAAACAGCCGCGGCACGCAGCGAAGGCGTATATTATGGGCATTTTGATTGCTAATTTTTTCCTGACGATCATTACAACCGTCGCGGTGCTGGTGCTCGGTCCCAACATTACCGTACTGCTTGCCTATCCAAGCTACACGCTGGCGCAAAAAATTAGCGTCGGCAACTTTTTTGAACGCATCGAGGTTTTGATGGCTGTCATTTGGTTCATCACGCTGTTTATCAAAATAACGGTTTGCTATTATGCCACGGCTTGCGGGATTGCCCAGACGCTGCGATTGACCGACTATCGCAGACTGACGCTGCCTCTGGCGATGATCATGGTCATCGTCGCGCTTGCCACGATGCCCAATCGGCCGTATTTTGACAACTTTGTTTCGGAGATTTGGATGCCGTACTCATTGACGTACGGCTTGTTTTTGCCTGTGCTGCTGCTCGTGGTGGGCGGACTGCGGAAAAGGTTGGGGAAATGAAAGGAAAAATGAAAGGAAAAATGATGCCAAAGACCTAGTTCATCGTTTATACTATTTTTTGAGAAAAGGAGGGGTGGAAGACAGCGCTTTGCTCTTTATTCGAAGGAAACCATGATCAGCTAGACAAATACGCCGAACATGAAATGGGGAACCACGATGAGACTGAATCATTGGGTCATGCGAATGATCCTGTTATGCCTGCTTGTTTATTCCTTTTCTTGTCCCGTTTCACCCTCATTCGCTTTTGAAAGCGAAACAACCACTTCTTCTACAGCGGAAAATGTTAACTTCTCCGAAATAAAAGTGACCAATGGCCTTATCACCGTTCCATTTTATTCGGTCCCGGAAAGAAATCCTAAGACCAGACAGTTTACCCTCTCTTACACGCAAGATTCTGAGACACACTCCTTATCCCCCCTCCCAGCAAAATGGGAAGAATCTACGCGAACCTTTTTTATTCCCTTTAAACCTTTTCAATCAACCGACACAGAGCAAGAAATAACGATCCGCATCGGCTATGAAGATTCAGAACCGACAGAGCGTTCTATTGTTTTGGCGCCGAAAGATTCCGAGGTAGAATCGATCGAGATTTTGAACACTTGGGGAAATTCTGAATTGCAGTTGCGCGACAGCAATGATCGGGAAGCGAAATTGCTGGCAGTAGCGAAAGACAGCGAAGGTGCGATTGTCGCTTATGATAAAGTTACCTGGGCAAGTGAAAATCCGCGAGTTGCTTCTGTTACTTCGCTAGGAAAAGTGTGGGCGAAGAAGGCGGGAACTGCGGAAATTACGGCAACGATCGCTGGGAAGACGGAGACTTATCAAATCGATGTCGTCAGCAAGCAGCAAGTTCCGGCGGCGATTTCCAAAGATGGAGAATTTGGCCCGGAATCGGGAGTATATAAAACGAGTGGAACAATCGAGATAAAAGGCAAGGAGACTACTGTTTTACTGAGAAACACGAAGCTGGACGGCGATCTCGTCATCGACAACGGCGGTTCTGTCACTTTGGACAACGTTCACGTCTCAGGGGAGATCAAGGTGAAGGACGTTGCTTCCAACAGTTTGCATGTAAATAATGTCTCAGCCGACCGACTGGTGATCACCGATGAGAATGGCGCACGGCTTGTTCTCGAAGATGAGGTTGAGCTGCCAGAGGTAGAGGTATCTGCCCAGTCCACACAGTTCCCTGTCGTGATCGAAGGCAAAGCAGCTACTAACAGTACGCTGCAAATTACATCTCCTTCCTGGGTGGTAGTCGACTCTGTTGTGTCAAAGGTGGTTGTAGACAAAGACGCTGAAGGAACGCGGATCGAAACCACCAAAGAGAGCAAAATCGAAGTAATTGAAGCGAATGCAAGCGCCAGTGTGGAAGGATCGGGCACGATAGACAAGCTCGTGCTGGCCGACAGTTCGGTAAATGTGAAAAGCGAAGTCAACATACCGACAGTGGCGTACGCGAATGAACCTGCTATGCCAACACCGCCGACTCCACCTACACCGCCTGCAAACCAGGCGCCTGTTGCCAGCCAAGTAACGATTTCCGGTACGTTCCAAGCAGGCGAGACATTGACGGGCAGCTATGTGTACACCGATGCGGAAAACAACCCGGAGCGCTTGTCCTTGTTCAAATGGTACCGCGGTTCGCTGTCGGACGGTTCCGATAAGGTGCAAATTTCCGGCGCGAACAAAAAAACGTATGTGTTGCAGCAGGATGATGTAGGGAAGCATGTGACGTTTGAAGTGACACCTATCGCCAGCACAGGAACGAGAAGCGGGGTGCCGGCAACTTACACGTCAACCCAGACGGTTACGAACGTTCCCGCTGCGAATAACCCGCCTGTCATCAACAGCAGCTATACGGCGCAAACGTTCAAAAATACGTTAGCAAGCGGAACTGTTGCTGCGACCGATCTGGATGGCGACACCATCACGTATTTGCTCGGCTCCACAACTCCTGCACACGGGGCTGTGGTCGTTCTGCCGAGCGGAGCATGGACGTATACGCCACAAAATGCTTTTACAGGAACGGACAGCTTTTCCATCGTGGCGGATGACGGAAGAGGGGGAACAGCTGCTACCGTTGTCTCCGTAACCGTGACAGAAGACCCGCTTGAAGCTGATCGCCAGGCGCTGACCATCGGTTATGCCAGCGGGGATGACGCGGATCATGTTACGCAAAATGTAGTCTTGGCGACGACAGGGGCAAATGGCTCGCTGATCTCATGGAGTTCGGATAACCCGGCTGTGATTGCGCAGGACGGCACGGTTACGCGCCCGCAAGCTATCGAGCAAGACGCTACCGTCACATTGACGGCGACCATCACGAACGGAAGCCGCTCGAACACCAAACCGTTTGTACTTACCGTGCTCAAGCAAGCGGCGCAAAGTAACAACCAGCCGCCGACGGCAGTAGGCACGATCAGCAATCAGACGCTGCTGCCAGGAAGCCAGCCTTACCCGCAGATCGATCTGTCTACTATTTTTGCTGACCCGGATAACGACGCCTTGCAGTACCAGGCAACGGCAACGGCGCAAAATATCGTGCAGCCGACCATTAGCGGCAACATGCTCAGTCTTGCTCCGGTCGGCAAAGGAGTGGTCACGATTACGGTCACGGCCAATGACGGCAAGGGCGGCACACAAGACGTTACTTTTACAGCTCACGCCTATGAGTTCGTCGCAGGCGGGCAGGTCACGATCAGGACCAAATCAGGGGTCATGATCGTGCAACTGGACTTGAACACATATTTTCCGGGCGCTCCGGCCAACTCCCTGCAAATCCTCAATAATGGCACAGGCGGCACCGTGATGGGCACCAAGCTCCAGCTGATCCCTGCAAGCGTGCCTGGAAGCGGGCTGTGGGTTGCCAATCAAAGCGACCAGGTTGCGCTAATCAAGGTAGATATTCAGCAGCAAGGACAGCCGCAACTGTTCTTCTCGGATTATGTATACGGAACAGATGGCCGCAATGCGCTACAGCTCTTTTTCCAGGGAGACAACAACGGTCAAAAGGTCACAGGGTACGAGCTGGAAATTCACAGGTACATGACCAGTACGCAGACAAAAGCAGTGGAGACAAAGCCAATCATGCCGCTGTTTCCGAAAATGACCTATATTATTATCGACCCGATTTTCTATGACTTCTTTGATATCACTCCAGCTACTTATTACAACGAAGAAGTTCATATGAGTTACCAAGGATATGTCACGGCTTTCGTGCTGAAAAAAGATGGTCAAATCGTGGATGTTTTGGGGAATCCCGATCCGAATAACCGCTCCCCGATCCTGGCGCAAACGGGCACGATTGTTCGCAAGTCGGGAATCTATACAGGCTCGCAAAGCTTCAGCCTCGAAGGGGAATGGGACATCTATCCTGCCGGTTATTACCAGAACATTGGGCGGCATAATCCGTAAACAGACAGCTATTGATGACAAGACGTACAAAAGGTGAGGAAAACATGAGCCTAACACACAAAAAAGCCAAAATGATCAAGACAGCAGCAATCGGATTGCTTGCCATACAGAGCCTGTTTGGATTTGCAGCGCAATCCCACGCTCAGGGACCACTGGAAGAAATCAATTCTACAGTGGATGGTTATTGGTACTCCGGCGGGGAAGTCGAAGATGGGAGCTATTTTGAGGACAGCTCCAACTATGTAGGATTAGACGAAAATTTTGGCATGCAAAAAGCAGCCGTGCAATTCCCATTGACTCAGCTTGATACGTCATTTATCAAGGCCAAGCTCAAATTGTACGTGACCAATGTGAACGGGGACGCTCAAACGGTTCCGAGCTTCACTCTGTACGGCTCCACCTACGGAGCATGGGACGACGATTTTCCGCTGAATCCCAATGATCCGGTCATTGATTCATTTGGGCAAAATCTGCAAGAAGGCGATTGGCTGGAATTTGACGTAACCAATTTTCTTCGCCTCCAGCTAGAGGCGCAAAGCCAGAACGTGACATTTGCGCTTTTGAGCAATACACAGACAGGGGCTTTCGGATTTGGGTCAAATGAAATCATAGACGGCAATTACCCGCGTCTCGTGCTCGAATATGCAGCCAAACAACCGCAAGTGACCCCAGCTACTACCCTGGAAGATACCGCAACTTCAAGTGGACTGGTGATTACTCCTGACCCGGCGGACGCCAGCAGCGTGACCCATTTTCAGGTCAGCGAAATTCAGGGCGGAAAGCTTTACTTGAACGATGGAGTGACTGAGTTAACGAATGGCAACTTTTTGCAAAAAGCAGATGGTGCTACAGGGCTGAAATTCGTGCCTAATGCGGATGCGAATACGCCAGCTGGCGATCTGTTCGGCTTCAAGGTCAAAGCAGCCAAAGATGCCAATGGTGCAGGGCTAAGCGGAGCGGCGGCGGCGGTCATTACGGTGCAGGAAGTGAACGATGCACCGACCGCCCAGAACGATCAGCTCGCGACGGTGACAAAAGGAACGCCTAAAGTGATGATTCCGTTTTCGCTGTTGACGGCAAATGATCAGGCAGGGCCAGCCAATGAGCACGGACAAACATTGACAGTGGCAGATGTTGATCAAGCAGTAGGCGGGACGGTCAGACTTGTCGACCAAGAGGTAGAATTTTCATTGGACCCTACCTTCCAAGGGACAGCGTCTTTTCAATACAGCTTACTAGACGATGGAACAACCAGTGGCCTTCCTGCTTCGTTGACGGCTGGAGCGAAAGCGGAGTTTTCCGTGGAACAAATCACGAAGCCGATAATTTCGCTGGTTGGCGGCAACACAATGTATGTGCCGTTCGGTCAAAGCTTTCAAGAACCAGGCTACTCAGCGAGAGACGCAAACAACAACGACATTACGAACAAGGTGCAAGTGACTGGTCAGGTGGTTACGAGTGAACCGGGAGACTACGATCTGGTGTATAACGTTCAGGACGACAACGGAATTGAAGCTTTGCCCGTGACGCGGACCGTATCTGTCGTCTCTCACGAACTGAAAGGTCTATGGCTGCAAGAAGGTACGATGACACCTGCTTTTCAGCCAAGTGTGGCGCAATACACGCTGCGAGTGCCCAACGAAGTGAGCAGCTTGCGGTTTCGGGCGGCAACTTTGGATCAGACGGCAACCTTGACCATTAACGGGGCGGCTGAAGTGAACGATATAAGCAAAGAGGTGAGCCTGAATCCAGGCCAAAACGATATTACGTTTATCGTGACGGCGCGGAACGGCTCGACCAAGACATACCAGTTGAGTGTGACAAGGGATAGCGCTCCGCCTGTGACGCCGAACCCACCAACTTATCCAGGACATTCCGAAACGATTCCGGAATCGCAGAACCATTTGAATGAACAGGCAAAAGAGGTAATCAAGGAATCAGTTGACGCAAAAAGAATTGCCGAGCAAGTGGATAAATCGCTCGCGCACTTGGCAGATAAAGTTATGGGCAGCAAGCTTGGCGATACCGAGAAGCTTCAACTCGTAGCAAGCACTTCAACAGAAGTTTTGTCTCCGCTCGTTGTCAAATGGAAAGAAGGAGTAGTTTCCGACAAGCAATTGAGAGAAGCGCTGTCCCTCTTTTTAGAAAAGGGAGTGAACGAAGGTCTTGCTCAAAGCAAACTGGATGATTCGGAAGTGTTTGCAGCAGGGGCAAAGCTCGTAAGCACGGTGATTCGGGACGTGATCGTCGAGCTGGAAGATGATCAGGTCAGGGAAGAAGTGGCTCAGCCTTTCCGTGAAGCTATGGACAAGCTGCTCAAACACAAAAGCATCCTCCAGGTAGCCCAGCATACAGAAGTAGCGGATACGAGCGAACAGCTGAACGAGGTTGCTGCTCTGGTGCAGGACTGGAGCCAGGAGCTTGGCAGCAAGTCCGACCTGTTTGATCTCGAACGGCACTTGCTCATTCAAGTGGTGGACGAAGAAGCGGCGGACGTAGAGGACAATGGCGAACAGCTGCGTTCCAGCCGTGCTGCTTCTGCGTCCCAAGAGCCGACTGTGCTGCTGTCGGAAGAGCTGGTCGAGACTTTGGCAAATCAACAGTTTGCCGTTACCGTTATGGCGCAATCGGGAGCAAGCGTGAAGCTGCCGCCAGCCTTTTTTGCCCGCTACAACGCTGAGACGATAGCCGTGGTGGTCGAAGAAAACGAAGAGGCAACGATCCCTGCTACGTTTTCCAAGACAAGCGATGCATACGATTTCCGGGTTTTTGCCGGGGAAAAAGAAATCAAGAGCTTTGCCAAAGGAGAGGTATTGATCGGAATACCGTACGCCTACTCCTCGAAAAAGTTCACTCCTTATGCGTATGATGCCGCTCGAAAAAACTGGAAGGCTGGTGCAACAGGCAAAGGCGAAGGATACGTCAAGCATGATGGGGAGCAGGTGCTTTTTCTGACCAGCACGCCAGGGACGTACATGCTGGCGGAAACAAAGCTGCGCTCTCTCGCTGTGGCTCAACGTACAGTGAAGCTTGAGCAGGGAGCGACGTATCAAGTGCAGGTGACAGGAGCTTTGACGAGCGGCCGAAAAGTGGATTTGACTGCTTCCGAAGACGGTACGACTTATTCGTCCAACAAGCCTGAGTTGATTGAGGTGGATGAGGAAGGTCTGATCACGGTGTTGCCGGAGGCGGAGAGTGGTTCGAAAGCGACGATCACCATCCAAAACGGGCAAAGCACGGTGAAAATGACGGTCAGTGTGTATTCTCTGGACAGCATCGCCGTGTCTCCGGCAAAAGCTGTTGTCTATGCGGGAGAGACGCTGCAATTGAAGGTCAAAGGGAAGTATACGGATCGGAGCAGCAGCGACATCACCAAATCGAGCATGGGCACAAAGTATTCGTTGGATGATACGGAATATGCAAAAATCAGCGAAAATGGCTTGCTGGAAGTCAGTCCGGATGCTCCAGATGGAACGGTGATCATCATTACGATCGAAAATGGCGACAAAAGCATAACATACCCGGTTACCGTCAAGCAGAGGGCGTAACCGACAATTGTGGAGTCCGTTGGCATTCAACCAACCGGGCTCCTTTTTCTATGGCACAGATCCAATCATTTATTTGTTGATCTGATTAATCGACATTTTATGCTTTCAATGAGTTTTAACGTATTTTGTAAAGGGTACATAGTACAAACAGGAATCGTTAAGAGTAGGAGAAGAATCGTATGAAACTCACAGTCGGAAAAAAGCTGTACACAGCATTCGCAGTGACGTTGTTGCTGATGGCGGCGATTGGGTGGCTTGGCATCTATCAAATGAAAAATTTGAACGAGAAGGCGGTGGAAATCAATACGAGCTGGTTGCCGGCCGTAGAAGACATCAACCATCTGAACTACTTGACCGAGCATGTCCATGCGCTCGTATTCTCGCATGTCTTTTATCAAAACAAGGAACAGAAAGAGCCGCTGGAAAAGGAGCTTGCGCTGACCTTGCAGGAAGTCAGGGAGGATATGGCGTCTTACGAAAGCACCCTGGAGGAGGACGACGTCGAGGACCAGAAAATTTTCAGTTCCTTCAAGAGCAAATGGGAGTCGTATGAACAACTGCACGACAAGCTGATGGACGCATCCAGACAGAACAACAGCGCCGACATAAAGGACGTAATTGGCGAAGTGTCTGCCCTGTTTCAGGCCATGAAAAATGACCTCGATGCCCTGATCAAAATCAACCATGACGGGGCAAATAACGAGAGCGAACAAGCGGCAGCGATCTATGACGAGGGAAGAAAAGTCACACTGCTGCTGATTGCCGTCTCCGTTACGGTAGCGGTGGTATGGGCTGCTGCGATTACTCGCAGTATCCGCTCTCGCCTGAACAGGCTGGCCCAGCAAGTAAATGCTGTTGCAGAAGGCGATTTGCGCATGGAAGCTCTCCCGGTAAAAAGCACGGACGAAATCGCAGAGCTGACCCGTGACTTCAACAACATGCTGGCAAAGCTGCGCGAAATCGTTTCCCAGGTGAACGTGACGGCCCAGCAAGTGGCGGCTTCCGCGGAGCAATTGACAGCCAGTGTAGAGCAGACGAGCCAAGCGACCGAACATATTGCGATTTCCATTCAAGAAGTGGCGAATGGCTCGGATCAGCAGGTGCAAAGTGTGGAAGCAAGCTTCCGGGTCGTGGAGGAGATGTCCGGCGACTCCGAGCAGATTGCGACCAAGGCAAACGCAGTAGCTGTCATTTCCAATCAAGCTTCCAACATGGCTTCGGCAGGCAATCAGGCTGTCCATACGACCACGCGGCAAATGGACGCTATTCACTCCACCATGACCGAGCTGGCGCAAGTCGTCAGAGGATTGGGCGAGCGCTCATCGGAAATCGGCCATATTACAGAAGCGATTACGAGCATTGCGGAGCGAACCAATTTGCTGGCGTTGAACGCAGCGATTGAAGCATCCCGGGCCGGAGAAGGCGGGCGCGGCTTCGCTGTCGTCGCGGCGGAAGTCCGCAAACTGGCGGAGCAATCATCCGCTTCTGCCGAACAGATTGCCTGCCTGATCCAGACGATTCAGGCAGAGACGGCGAAGGCTGTGGCGACGATGGACACAGGCACGAAGGAAGTGCGGGAAGGAATGAACGTCGTTCAGATGGCCGGGCAAACCTTCGGAGAAATACAGCAGTCCGTGACGGAAGTGGCAGCCCGGATCGCGGAAGTCTCCGCAGCTTCCGGTCATATGTCAGCGGGCACCGAGCAAGTCGTCCAAACGATTTCACAAATTACGAATGTAGCGCAGTCAGTGGCGCTTGGCACGCAAAATATTACGGCTGCGGCCGAAGAACAGCTGGCATCGATGGAAGAAATCGCCTCCTCTGCCGCCGCTCTCTCCCAGATGGCGGAAGAGCTGCAATCATCCGTGCGCGTATTCAAGCTGTAGCGGCTGTCAATTCCCTCCCGGAACAGATAGAATGGTAGATAAGGAGTCTTCTGGAACAGGAGGGAATCATGTATACAGTTGGGGTTGTCGGTCCTCATACATCTGTTGAACGAATTATCCAGCTCGGGAACGAATACGAGCAGACGATGAAATTTATCGGCTATTCATACAGCGACTTTCAGGAAACGAAAACAATCGTCCGCGAATACGACCAGCAAGTCGACGCCTGGCTATTCTCTGGCCAAATCTCGTACATGGTGGCGAAAAATACGTTAAGCACGGACGAAAAGCTGGTCTACATCCAGCATACGGAATCAGGCATTTACAAAAGTCTTTTGCATATGGGGTACTATCAGCACGAATTTTTGAGCAAGGTGAGCATCGACGAGATTACGACATCCCATCTGGAGCAGGCGCTGGAACAGATCGAAATTGCGCCGCAGGACATGTATGTGAAGACCTTTGACGTTCATTCGAGTACGCAAGAGCTGATCGACTTTCATCTGGACTTGTACCGGGCCGGGAAAACGAAAGGGGCTCTGACGTGCTTTGAAGCCGTCTATTTTGCGTTGACCGAAGCCGGAGTGCCCGCTTATCGGATCGAAAGTACAGATATGGAAATTCGTCAGGCTTTGCGCATCCTCGCGGAAAAAATCCGAACGTTTTATTACAAGGACACGCAGATTGGCGTACAACTGGTGGAAATCGAGCAATTCGCCAAAATCAGCGAAAAGGCGAAAAGCTCCTACCATCTGCAATACTTCGAGATGAAGGTAAAAGAGACGCTGCTGCGGTACTGTGAAAAGCTGGACGGCTCTTTGCTGGAAAAAGGCAACGGCCGCTACGTGATTATCAGCTCGCGCGGGGCAATCGAGCGGGAAATCAGGGAGCTTCAGGAGACGCTCCAGCAACTGGCAAAAGAGGTTGAGCATGCCGCAAGTGTCGGGATCGGCTACGGTGTCACCGTGCATACAGCGGAAATAAACGCCGAGCGCGCCCTCCAGTTATCCAAAGACCGGGCCGAGCACGGGATTGTGATCATCCGCGAGGACGGCACGATTGTCCAGTCGGCGGGCGACGAAGAAGAGCTGAGCTTTTCCTTTCGAAGCGACGACAAGCAGCTGATCGAGAAGCTGAAGGAAGTCAAGCTCAGTGCGAAAAACTACTACAAAGTCACGGCGTTGATGAAAAGAATGAACTGGAACGACTTTACGATCAAGGACTTGGCGACGCATCTTTATTGGGACGAGCGCAATGCGCGCCGCTTCATGGTCAGTCTGTGCGAGGCAGATTTGGCGGAATGCGTCGGGGAAGAAGCTTCTTCCGCCCGGGGCAGGCCAAGCAAAAGATATCGTTTGAAATAACCATTCGCAGGTTGAATGGTTATTTTTTTTTGGCGAAAATGCGTTGAAAAATGAGAATGATTCAAATATAATGCATTTTAGGTAATTACCCTTTTATTACCCTTAAATAAAAGTCGCTGGACAATCGCACTCATTTGAACATATCCAGTCTGGCGAGGGAAGACAGCTTTGCGGATCAACAGGCCGAAGAGAAAGGAGTATCCATTTTTTGCGGGCAAGCTATGAGCACAACGACGACGTGAAGAGAGAGGGAAATTCATGGATCAAGAACAATACCTGAAAAAGAAAATGGGCTTTTGGTCTCTTACGGCACTTTCTCTCGGGGGAATCATCGGTTCCAGCTGGCTGTTCGGCCCTTGGGCAACAGCGAAGCTGGCAGGTCCTGCCGCTATTATTTCTTGGTTAATCGGTGCCATTGTTATTACGTTTATCGCTCTCGTATACGCAGAGCTTGGGCGGGTCAGACCCGAGTCCGGGGGACTTGGACGCTATCCGCTGTACTCGCACGGAAGCATGCTGGCGACTGTGACCAGCTACTCGATCTGGCTTGGCTATTGCGCTACCGCTCCGGTAGAATCGGCTGGCGTGATTCAGTACGCGAATCAGTTTTGGCCCGGACTTTACGACGTGGGCAACGAACAGTTGACGACGACAGGGATGTTGGCTGCTACGGTACTCATGGTCTTTTTCGTTGTATTCAATTATTTCGGCGTGAAGCTGTTTGCTGTGACGAACACGATTATTACGGTCATAAAATTTGTTGTGCCGGTGCTGACGATTATCGCCTTTTTCATGACAGGCTTTCACCCGGAAAACTTCACGAGCCAGGGCTTTGCGCCGAATGGCTACAGTGCGGGTCTGAGCGCGGTGCTCACAAGCGGAATTTTCTTTGCTTACACCGGATTTGGAAACGTCATCATGATGAGCGGCGAAGTGGTCAATCCGCGCAAAAACATTCCGCTGGCTTTGATTGCGTCGCTCGTCTTGGCGGCGATCATGTACGTGCTGCTGCAAGTCGTCTTCATCGGGGCTGTGCCGCCGGAGATGATTGCGAACGGCTGGAGCGGCATCAAGTTTGATTCTCCTTTTGCCAATCTCGCGATGATTGCCAACATGGTCTGGCTCTCCTGGATCATTACAGCAGACGCGATGGTGTCTCCGACAGGCTCTGCGCTCGCTTACACAGCAGGAACTTCCAGACATGTATTCGGGATGGCGAAAAGCGGCTTTTTGCCCGGTTATTTCGGGGTGATCAACAAGCGCTTTGGCGTACCGACTCGCGCGCTCGCTTTTAACTTTGTCATCGGCTTGTTGTTTTTGTTCCCGCTGAAAAGCTGGACGGCAATTGTCGCGATCGTCGGCGCGATCGGCATTTACAAGTACGCCTCTGCGTGCGTAACCGTCATGGTGTTTCGCAAGGTTGGTTTGACCAAAGACAAAGGTCTTCCGGGCATGAGTGTCATTGCGCCTTTGGCGTTCGTATTCGCCACTCTGCTCATTTACTGGACGAAATGGAGCAAGGTGCAGCTGGGGATTACGGGCTTGCTGATTGGATTGGCTTGCTACTTGATCGTTCATTTCATCCGCAAGTACAAAGCGGAGGAAATCATCGGCGGACTGTATTTGATCGCCTACATCCTCGTGCTCATCGGGCTGTCCTACCTCGGCAACTTTGGCGGAATCGGCATCCTGCCTGAGCCGTTCATGTCGATCGTCGCCGCAGTGACAGGCTTCATCTTCTACTACTTTGCGGTGTACAACGGTGTCTGGTACATGCGCAAAAAAGGAAACGTCGCAGAGCTTGCCGAGGAGTAGGCGCAAGCGAGCGGCAAACATTTTTATCGATCATAAAGGAGAACGTAGCTATGAAGCTTTGGGGTGGCCGTTTTAGAAAAGAAGAAAACAAGCTGATGGAAGACTTCAACAGCTCGCTGCATGTCGATCAGCGACTGTATGCAGAGGACATCAAAGGAAGCGTGGCCCACGTCAACATGCTGGCGCATAGCGGGCTGCTCACCCGGCAAGAAGGCGAGGAGATCGTCAAAGGGCTGCTCGCCATTTTGGAAGAGATCGAAGCGGGCACATTGGAGATCGGCGGCAATTACGAGGATATTCACAGCTTTGTCGAAGCGAAGCTGACCGAGCGGATTGGCGCCACAGCGAAAAAGCTGCACACGGCGCGAAGCAGAAATGACCAGGTGGCGGTAGACATCCGGCTTTATGCGAAAAACAAGGCGCACGAGGTCATGCAAAGCATCGAGGAGCTGCAAGCCAGCCTGGAAGCGAAGGCGCGCGAAAACAACGTGATCATGCCGGGCTATACCCACTTGCAGCGCGCCCAGGTCGTGACGTTCCAGCATCATCTGATGGCGTACTACCAGATGCTGCGCCGCGACAAACTGCGAATCGCCAATGCAATCGAAATCATGAACGAAAGCCCGCTCGGCTGCGGCGCTCTCGCAGGCACCACACATCTGATCGACAGGGAGATGACGGCAAAAGCGCTCGGCTTCGCAAAGCCAGTCGACAATTTCCTCGACGGGGTGAGCGATCGCGACTATTTGCTGGAGTTGATGTCCGGCTTTTCCATCCTGATGATGCACCTCAGCCGTCTGAGCGAGGAACTGATTTTGTGGAGCAGCCAGGAGTTCCGCTTCGTGCAAATCGATGACGCGTACTCGACGGGAAGCAGCATCATGCCGCAAAAGAAAAACCCGGACGCCGCCGAGCTGATCAGAGGGAAGACGGGACGCGTGTATGGCTCGTTGACCTCGCTATTGACGACGATGAAAGGGCTGCCGCTGGCCTACAATAAGGACATGCAGGAAGACAAGGAGGCGTTTTTCAACGCTTTGGATACCGTTCTCTCGTGCCTGGCGATCATGTCCAACATGATCGCGACGATGAAGGTCAATCACGAGCAGATGAAAAAGGCAGTAAAAGCGGGCTTTCTCAACGCGACGGAGGTTGCCGACTATTTGGTCAGCAAAGGGGTTGCCTTCCGCGACGCCCACAGCATCGTCGGCTCGATCGTGATTTACTGCGAAGACAACCAGAAGGCGATCGAGGAGCTGACGCTGGAAGAATTGCAGCAGATCAGCCCGTACATCGGAGACGATCTGTACGCGTTTATCGATTATGAGAACATCCTGAACAAAGGGATTAAAGTGGGACTGCTGCGTTAGCAGAACGCCGAAGCGCTTTTTCCCTCCCTGCGAACCGGGCAATCTCCAACCGGGCAAAATTTTCAGGGGCAGGAAGAGCAGCAAGCCATCCGATGCGGTGGCTTGTTTTTTTGGAATTGAAAGAAAATTTTTACAGGAAATTGCTCGCGTTTCTTGAAATGTAAGAGGAAACGAACCGAAAAAGAGGTGTTGGGGAATGCGTGAGCTTTTTTCTGTTGCCGACCTGGAAGCGTTTGTCGTGCAAGCCAAGCAGCACACATACGTTGGAGGAGCCAAGCGCCTGTTGCCGTATCGGCTGGGGTCCAAGGACATTCAATATGCAAGCGGGGATTGGGCCTATCACGACAGCTATTTGGGCGAGAGCGATTTTATCGGGCAAGAGGTCGTGTACTTCCAAAAAAGTCCGGTGTGGGCGATGAATTATTTTGGCTACATTACCAAGCCGGAGCGAATCGACGCGCATGCTGCGGGACTGGTCATTAAGGCGAGCTTGTCGAAGATGTACGCGGAGGGCCGCTTTTTGGGGGCGTTCGAGCATACGCAGGACGATTTGCGCTACGTCGATACGAATGAGGGGAATGTGACTCTTTTTCAGGGGAAGGAATTTATTTACCGCCAGGATGAGATTGTCTATGAATTGCTCTATCATGGCGGGTTGTTGAAAAAGTAGGGCTGCATGATGACCAATCTCGCGCGGGCAACCAAAACCGATCCGCCCCGTGAACCGATTTTGGCATAAAAGCGGCAAAAAGCCACCAGAATACAGGTGGCTTTTTGCGTTGGACGGCTTTTTGGCATGGAGACAAATTGGATGGGTAAGAAACAGCGCGATTGGATCAGAAGAAAGACAGCGGCATGTCCTATAATCAGCTTGCCACACTACAGGCTGACACTTGAGAAAAGGCTGAACAAGCGAAGGAGGAGCCATGTCAAATCAAGACCAAACACCGTTGTTTACTGGACTGGTCAAGCACGCCCGAAAAAATCCGATTCAATTTCATATACCCGGCCATAAAAAAGGCAAAGGAATGGACCCGGAATTTCGCTGGTTCATCGGCAAAAATGCCTTGTCTATCGACTTGATCAACATCCGGCCGCTGGATGATCTGCACCAGCCTGCCGGGATTATTCAAGAGGCCCAGGACTTGGCTGCCGAGGCTTTTGGCGCCGAGCACACGATTTTTTCCGTGCAAGGAACCAGTACAGCGATTATGACGATGATCATGTCGGTTTGCCATCCGGGCGAAAAAATCATTGTGCCGCGCAATGTGCACAAGTCGATCATGAGCGGAATTATTTTCTCGGGGGCGCATCCGATTTTTCTGCATCCGGAAATGGACCTGGTCTACGGGATCGCGCATGGCATCACTCCAAAATCCGTCGAAGAAGCTTTGGAGCAGCACCCGGACGCCAAGGCTGTTTTGGTTATTCACCCGACCTATTTTGGCACAGCAGGCGACCTGAAAAAAATTGTGAAGGTAGCGCACGCGCGAGGAGTGCCTGTACTGGTCGATGAAGCTCATGGCTCGCATGTGCATTTTCACCCGAAATTGCCGCTGTCCGCGATGCAGGCAGGCGCAGATATGGCGGCGAGCAGCATGCACAAGCTTGGCGGCTCCATGACGCAAAGCTCGGTGCTGAATATCCAGGGAAACCGGATTTCGCTATCGCGCGTACAGGCGATTTCCAGCATGCTTTCCACGACGTCCACGTCTTATTTGCTGCTCGCCTCGCTCGATGTAGCGCGCAAACGGCTGGTGACCGCAGGCAAAACGCTGTTGGATCAGGCAATCCGGCTTGCCAATCAGGCGCGTCAGGAAATCAATCGGATCGAGTATTTGACTTGCATGGGTAGCGAGATCATTGGACAAAACGGGGTGGTCGCCTACGATCCGACGAAGCTGGTCATTTCCGTAAAAGGGCTGGGGCTGACCGGGCATGAGGTGGAAAAATGGCTGAGGGAGCGCTTCCATATTGAAGTGGAGCTGTCCGATTTGCACAACATCCTTTGTATTGTCACACCGAGCGACAGCAAAGCGGATTTGCAAATTCTCGTGTATGCGCTGGAAGAATTGTCGCTGCATTTTCGAGAGCAGGCGAAGGCGCTGGCAGAGGAGCACATGCCTCTGCCACAAATTCCGCAGCTTGCTGCCACGCCGCGTGACGCTTTTTACGCGCCGACCGAAATCGTGCCCGTCGCAGAAGCGGAGGGGAGAGTTATCGCCGAGTTTGTCATGGTGTACCCGCTAGGAATCCCGATTTTTATTCCGGGTGAAGTCATTTCCAAGGAAAATGTGGCTTACGCGCAAAGAAACCGGGAGGCAGGTCTGCCTGTCCAAGGCTCGGAAGACCCAGCGTTTTTGACTGTACGTGTACTCAAGTAAATGTGATCTGCAAAAAAAGGCAGCCTTTGCTACGGGCTGTCTTTTTCTGTGACCAAACCTTGTCGTAAATGCAACCAAATCTTGAACATGGCTGGTTCAAGGACTTGCTCATTGGCTGGTGACACTCGATTGGATCGCCCTTACAGTAGGACTTGTTTCAACCAGTACCGAGCATGGTGATAGGAGATGAGGACATGAAAACGTCCAAGACAGTACGCTGTCTGTCCGTTTTGTACATGTTCCTGCTGCTGTTCATGACGACCGGGTGCGCAGATAAATATCTCGTGCTCAATCCGAAGGGGCCGATCGGTGAACAGCAAAAGGACCTGATGATTTTGTCTACGCTTTTATGCTTGATCGTGATTGTTCCGGTTTTGATTCTGACTTTTGTCATTGTGTGGCGATACCGTGACAGGAAAGGAAGAAAGGCGAAGTACACCCCGGAGTGGGAGCACAGCACGGCGCTGGAGACGACCTGGTGGGGGATTCCTGTTGTCATCATTACGTTGATCGCTATTATTACGGTTCGCTATACGTATTCGCTCGAACCGTCCAAACCGCTAGAGTCAAAAGTCGAACCGATCACGATTCAGGTGACGAATCTGGATTGGAAGTGGCTGTTCCAATATCCCGAGCAGGGGATTGCGACAGTGAACTACGTGCAGTTCCCGGAAGATGTGCCGATCCGCTTCGAGATTACCTCAGATGCTCCGATGAACTCCTTCTGGATTCCCCAGCTTGGCGGACAGATTTATGCGATGTCGGGAATGGCGATGGTTTTGCACCTGCAAGCGGACGAGCAGGGCGAGTACATGGGTTCCGGCGCCAACTACACGGGGAAGGGCTTCGCGGACATGTACTTCACGGCCAAGGCGACATCGCAGGAAGCTTTTGATCAATGGGTGAGCGAAGTGAAAGGAACATCGGCAGCATTGACTCTGGATGGCTATAAAAAGCTGGCAGAGCAAGGCACCTCGGATGTCCGCTATTTCTCCTCTTTCCCTGAAGGATTGTTTGAGATGACAGTGACGAAATACGCTGCTTCGCACAACCACGGTTTGTCCGTGAAGGCACGCAAGGAAGTGCGCATCGAGGAATAGCCAGAAGGAAGGAGAGAGGAAGACGTGTGGGATAAAGTGAAAGAATTTGCTTCGGAGTTTTTTGTGACAGGCGATCCGCTCATCTACGGTGCGGATGTCAGTATCGCTTTGACGCTGATCGCGATCGTTTCTGTGCTGACTTACTATAAAAAATGGGGCTGGCTCTGGCGCGAATGGCTGACGACTGTCGACCACAAACGGATTGGCATCATGTACATTTTAGCATCCGTGCTCATGCTGTTTCGCGGCGGGGTCGACGCGCTGCTGATGCGTGCGCAGCTCGCCATGCCAGAGCTGCAATTTTTGCCCGCCGAGCACTACAACCAGATTTTTACCACGCATGGCGTCATCATGATTTTGTTTATGGCGATGCCGCTTATGTTCGGGCTGTTCAATGTGATCGTACCGCTGCAACTGGGGGCGCGTGACGTAGCCTTTCCGTTTCTGAACTCGCTGAGCTTCTGGCTGTTTTTCTCGGGAGCGATGCTGTTCAACTTGTCGTTTGTCATCGGCGGCTCGCCGGATGCCGGGTGGCTGGCCTATCCGCCGTACTCGGATAAAACATTCAACCCTGGCTACGGGCAAGACTTCTACATTTGGGGCATCCAGATTTCCGGGATCGGCAGCTTGATGACAGGGATCAACTTCATCGTCACGATCTTGAAAATGCGCACGCCCGGCATGACGTTGATGAAAATGCCGATGTTCTCGTGGTCGGTGCTGTCGAGCTGTATCGCCATCGTGTTTGCTTTTCCGATCTTGACCGTGACTTTGGCGCTTCTGTTCATCGACCGCTATTTGGGCGGACATATTTTCACGCTGGATGGCGGCGGCAACCCGATGATGTACATCAACCTGATCTGGATGTGGGGCCACCCGGAAGTATACATTCTCGTGCTGCCTGCATTCGGCATCTTCTCCGAGATCGCCGCCACGTTCTCGAAGAAAAAGCTGTTCGGGTATAAATCCATGGTGTTCGCCATGATGATTATTAGCGTAGTGTCGTTCCTCACCTGGGCGCATCACTTTTTTACGATGGGCTCCGGGGCAGATGTCAACGCGTTCTTTGCCCTGTCCACGATGGTGATTGCCATTCCGACAGGTGTGAAGGTGTTCAACTGGCTGTTTACGATGTTCCGCGGAAAAGTCACTTTTGAAACACCGATGCTGTGGATGATCGGGATTATTCCGAACTTCGTCATCGGCGGGATGACCGGGGTGCTCTTGTCTGTCGCGCCTGCCGATTTCCAGTATCACAACAGCTATTTCCTGATAGCCCACTTCCATCAGGTCATTATCGCCGGAGTCGTATTTGGATTTTTCGCCGGATTGTACTACTGGTGGCCGAAGCTGTTTGGCTTCAAGCTGAACGAACGTCTCGGCCGACTGGCTTTCTGGCTGTGGAATATCGGTTTTTACCTGTGCTTCATGCCTCAATACGCGCTCGGTCTGATGGGGATGACTCGTCGGGTATATACGTACGGTTGGGACAAAGGCTGGTTTGAAATGAATCTCGTTTCCACGATCGGGGCCGTCCTGATGGGCGCAGCCTTCATCGTGCAAGTTTGGGATATTGCGCACAGCCTGAAAAAAATGGATCGGGAAGGAACCCAAGATCCGTGGAATGCGCGAACGCTGGAATGGTCGATTCCGTCTCCCGCTCCGTTCTACAACTTCGCTACTTTGCCGCAGGTGACTCATCAGGACGACTGGTGGGAGAAGAAGCAGAGAGGCTGGAGTGCTCCGGCAGTCGAGCTGGAACCGATTCACATGCCGAAAAATTCCGGTATCCCGATCATCATGTCGATGTTTTGGTTTTTCAGCGGATTCGGGCTGGTATTTGACTGGCTTTGGCTGACGGTACCGGGATTTGTGGGAGTGCTCGCTTGCATGATCGTCCATTCGTTCAACTACAAGCCGGACTATTACGTCCCGGTGGAGGAAGTGCAGCGGGTTGAGGCTGCGGCAAGGAGGGGGAGCAAGTAATGGCTCAGACGCATAGCAACGCCGAGCATCACTGCCACGGCCATGAACATCCTGATCAGGAGGAAATGCGCACCTTTGCTTTTTGGATTTACCTCATGACGGACGTCATTTTGTTTGCGACCTTGTTTGCGACTTACATCGTCCTGCAAGGCAACACGGACGGCGGGCCAGGGCCGAAAGACATTTTTCAGATGAACGGCATTTACGCCAGTACGTTTATTTTGTTGACGAGCAGCTTTACGAGCGGCCTTGCCCTTTTGGCGATGCACAAGGGCAATCGACTTGCTCTGATGAACTGGCTGTGGGTGACGATTTTTCTGGGAGCGTCGTTTTTGTTCCTGGAGGTCAACGAGTTTATGCACATGGTGCACGAAGGCGCAACGATCAGCACGAGCGCTTTTCTGACTGCCTTTTACACATTGGTCGGGACGCACGGCTTGCACGTTGCTCTCGGCCTGGGCTGGATGATTATTTTGATCATCCAAATCGCCAAGCACGGCATCACGCCCGTGACCAAGCGCAAAGTCAACATCGTCAGCCTGTTCTGGCATTTTCTCGATATCGTCTGGATTTTCGTCTTCACCATCGTGTATTTGCTGGGGGTGAAGTAAAGTGAGCAACCAAACGGCACACGGTTCCTTGAAATCTTACGTCACCGGGTTTATTTGCTCGATCGTGTTGACGATTATCCCGATTGTCGTCCTCGTAAACAATTGGCTGGAAGGGCTGGGCAGCACAATCGTCTTTTTGGCGGCGGCGCTGTTGCAGTTTATCGTCCAGCTGGTGTTCTTCATGCACCTGAGGGACGAGGAAAAACCGAGGTACAATCTGATGTCGCTTTTGCTCGGGATTTTTATCGTCCTGTTGATCGTGGTCGGCTCCATCTGGATCATGATGTACAACATGGTAGCGATATGAGCAAGAAACAAAAGGAGGGGCCCGGATGCTCGCAGACTGGATACAGCTGACCAAACCCCGCATCCTACAGTTGAATTTGATCACAGCATTTGGCGGTTACTGGGTGGCTAGCAAGTGGGAGCCGGATTGGCTGCTTCTTTTGTGGCTGTTGACCGGGACGGCGCTGACGATGGCGGCGTCCTGCGTATGGAACAATGTTTGGGATTACGAGCTGGATCGCAAAATGCAGCGGACAAAAGACCGCCCGCTCGCGGCTGGTCGACTGAAAACCGGGGGCGTGCTGCTGTACGCCCTGGTGCTCGGTGTTTGCGGCGAGCTGTTTTTGTTCTGGAAAGGAAACGAGCTGGTCGGTTGGCTCGGACTGTTCGGGATGTTCATGTACGGGTGCGTCTATACGATGTGGCTGAAAAGAAAGTCGACATGGAGCACGTCGATTGGCGGGGTGTCCGGCGCAATGCCCCCGGTGATGGGGTATTGTGCCGCTTCGAACGAGCTTGATGCCGGGGCATGGTTGTTGTTTGCCTTGCTGTATTTTTGGCAGCCCGCGCATTTCTGGTCGCTGTCGATTCGGCGCGTGGACGAGTATAAAGCGGCTGGCTTTCCGCTGCTTCCTGTCGTCAAAGGAATCGCCCGAACCAAGCTGCAAATGATTCCGTACGTACTGTTTCTGCTCCCGACGGTCACGGCGATGTACCTGCTAGGGTATGCAGGGGTTGTGTTTTTCGCGGTTTCTTTGCTGTTCGGCATGATCTGGATGGGACATACCATCAGTGGGGTTGTGACAGCAAATAATGAGAAATGGTCGAAAACGAATTTTATCTTGTCCGTAAACTATTTGCTGGTTGTCTTCGTGTGCATGGTCGTCGATACGCCAGGCCGTCCATTTTGGTAGACCAGATGAAGGGCAGGGATTCTTATGAGAGTGGCTTCTTATCTGATCGTATTTTTTCTGCTCGCCGCAGTTTCCGGGTGCGGCAGCCCAGCAGCCGAAGAACAGGCGGAAGTGACGGCTTCCGCTGAAGATACAAGCGCGATGCAGCTATATAAAAAGAACTGCATGAGCTGCCATGGCAACGATTTGTCCGGCAGGGTCGGCCCGAGCTTGCAGCAAGCAGGTTCCAGGCTGACCGAGGAACAGATTGGAGACATCATCAAAGCGGGTGCAAGAGGGATGCCGGGCTATGAAAAGAGCCTGAAGACCGAAGAAATCTCCCAACTGGCAAAATGGTTGTCTGCGAAAAAGGAATAGAGCGGGAGGAATATGCGATGAAAAGAGCAGTCTGGTTCATCACTTTAGTCATCACAATCGTATTGGCGACCGCCTGCGGCAGTGAAAAGGCAAGCAAGCTGAACATACCCGTGCAACCTTTCGCGTTTACTGACCAGGATGGAAAACCTTTTTCCTCAGCCGATGTAGAAAACAAGGTGTGGGTCGCCAACTTTATTTTTACGTACTGCGCGACGGTTTGCCCGACGATGACAGCCAACATGGCGCAGTTGCAAAAGAAAGCGAAGGAGGCGGGAGTGGACGTCGAGCTGGTCTCCTTTTCGGTCGATCCAGAGCAAGACAGCCCGGAGGCACTGAAGGCTTATTTGGGCAAATTCGCTGCTGATTTTTCCAACTGGCATGCATTGACCGGCTACGAGTTTGCCGAAATCAAAACGTTTTTGCTGCGTTCGTTCCGGGCTACGATTGCCAAAGACGCTGCATCTGAACAAGTCATTCATGACACGCTGCTCTACCTGGTCGATCAGAACGGCAAAGTGGTGGCACGCTATGACGGCATGACCGATCCGCCTTACGACGAGATCGTGGAGGACATCAAGCTGCTGCAAAAATAGGGCAAGACAAAAAGAGAAACTCCTTTGGCGAGTTTCTCTTTTTGTCGATAAAGCCCTGTCCCGTTTTGTTATCTTGCCAGCAGCAGCGCTAGGAGAACAGCTTGAAATTCCTCTGGCGCATTGTCAAAAGCTACTTGCCTGTTGCTACGGAAGAAATCGGCTTCCACTTTTTCATTTTGGTCAATCGGAACGAGATAAATGCCGGATGAATCTGGCTTCAAGCTCTGATGGTGACTCTTATGGCTGGGAAAGGGGCATGGAATTATACAGAATTAGCTTTCGGTAGAAATGGTATTGATGAAGAATCAGATGCTTTTCGACATGCGTTATGGAATATGTGGATAGTATGGGCAGTGAATGATAGTTGGGCAGAAAAGTGGACGAATGCGCACGAAGATGGTGCTTCCTATCAAAACAAAAAATCTCTAACATATAAAATGGATATGCACAATAATGCAGAAGGACGATACAAAGCAGCACAAGAGGGGATAGACAGTGATAGCAGTCGTTCAGACATTAAAATTGCGATTGATGAGTTATACAAAAGCGGAAAGCTTAAAAAAATTAATAAACCGAACCCTAAAAAAGAGAGTACCTGGACACTAGATAAATTTACAGGTAAAGAAGAGGATTATGCAGATCAAGATCTTCCCCCTATTTAGTAAGAAAAAAGAGAACCAGGAATAATCATTCCTGATTCTCCTTTTTGAAAGAAGGTGATATTTATGAAGAATAAATTAATGGTGCCTTTGGCTGCAACAGCAATAGTTGTGGTGCTAGTATTTGGATTTTTATATGTGTGGACTGGAACCGATTACTATAAATTTTCTGATGGAGCATCTTCAGAACAGATAGAAGCTCTAAAGAGTAATAAAATAGATTATATGATCAAAGAAGATGGGTCTTTATGGATAAGAAAAAGTGACGAATTGAAAGTAGCACAATGCTGTACATAGCTTTTAAAGTTTTTCCCCTGAATTGCGGAGGCCATAAAGAAAGGCCGTCGAGAAAGTCGACAGCCTGAGAAACTCGCGACAGGAGGTTTTCTTTTTCTGGACATTGTGGCGCGAATCAGCTTAAAACCGCACGCAGAGCCGAGGCGAATTTGGCTACGCCACGCGTGATTTCTGCTTCTTTCGGGCGGGCAAAGGTGAAGCGAATATAACCGGAGTCAGATCCGTACACACTTCCGGGGGCGACAACCACGCCGCGCCGCAGAGCTTCTTCAAACAGCTGGTTGTCGTTGATCTCGGGCACAATTTTGCACCACAAATGCAGTCCGCCCTGCGGAAGCGTGAACGTCACCAGATCGGGCAGTTCCTTTTGCAAGGCTTCCACCAGCAAATCGCGGCGATAGAGCAGGCGCATCCGCAGTTGCTCCAGGTGGGGCAGGAAGAAGTCGGAGTGCAAAAATTGGGCGGCAATTTTTTGCGGAACGACGCTCAGGCCGAAGTCCATCTGCTGTCGCGCGTCTGCCAGTCGTTCCACGACGGAGTGGGGGGCCACCATCCAGCCGACGCGCAAGCCGGAGGCCGCGATTTTGGAAAAGGAACCGATGTACAGGACGGAGCCGAGCTGGTCGTGCGATTTGAGCGGGGCAGGCGGATCGCCATCGTAGGACGTGAGACTGAATGGATCGTCCTCCACGATCGGAAGCCCCAGCTCGCTGGCCACGTTCAGCAGTTGGGTACGGCGGGCCGGATTGAGGCAAATGCCTGTCGGGTTTTGAAAAGTCGGATTGAGAAAAATCATTTTGATCCGGTGTTTTTTATACAAGGAGCGAATATCTTCGGGATCGATGCCCTCCGGACTGACCGGGAGCCGGAACAGGCGCAGGCCGGCCGACTGAAACATCGGCAAAGAGTAGCAATACGATGGATCTTCTATGGCGACGGCATCCCCGGGAGCGAGCAAACATTGTGTGATCAAATAAAGCGACTGCTGGGAACCCGATGTGATGAGAATGGACGAGTCTGTCGTGTTGATCTGCCGATACCGCGACAAATAGGAAACGAGTTCTTCGCGCAGTGGCGTGAAGCCTTGGGGATTGTCGTAGCCTAAATATTCCGTAAAGGGGTTTTCTTTCATCAAGGTGCTGATTTCCTGACCCGGAGACAATTGCGCGGATAGCTCCCCGCTGGCAAAGTCGATCATGCCGTCTTTTTGCAGGGCCTCGCGAATGCGGCGCAAGTAAAACAAATTCGGGAGAAACTGCCCGCCCTCCACGTACCGATGCCAGTTTGGGGTGTGTTTGGGGGTCGCTTCCCATTTGTTTTTGCAGACGCGCGTGCCGCTGCCTGTCCTGCTTTCGATGATGCCGAGTGCACGCAGCTCTTCGTAAGCCAAAATGACGGTGCTTCGATTGACCCCCAACTGCTCTGCCAGCTTTCTTTCAGAGGGGAGCAAGCTTCCAGGAGGATATTCTCCATAAGAAATCCTGCGCTCGATCTCATCGGCGATTTGGTGATAGAGTGTTTGCGTGCTGGACCGATCAGGTTTCCACATGATAATCACAACCTTGGACATATTCGTTAACAATGATATTGACAAGAAACAAACTTATCATACCACGTGAATGGAAGCAGCTTCGGCCGAAAGAATACCAATCTATTGAACATGGATGGGTGAATGGCTGAGCAATTGGATGGTTTGCTTTTGAGAAAAATGTGGTATTCGGTGATCAATCACCGAGCAGTTTATTTCCGCTGACGGCTATATTATTGTTGCCCCGATGTGGAATTACGGCGTGCCGCCGATGTTGAAGGTGTATATTGATGCGGTGTGCATCGCCAGAAAAGCATTTCGCATGACGGAAAACGGCGCGGATGGCGTCATTTCCGTCTAGAAACAACTATAATGGAAAAAGGGCCGCCCCGAACATCCATTCTTGTTCGGGGCGGCAATAGTGGCAGTAGCGATGTCGTTACTCGACGTAGCGAATGAGGTGTTCGCGCGGCTGTCTTGTTTTCGGGCGCGGCTCGCTTTTGCGGTAGCCAAAGGCAACCATGCAGGCTACGCCAAAGCGTTCCTTGTCCAGCAGTCCTTCAGCTTGCAGGAGTTCCTCTGCCTGTTTTTTGTCGAAGCCTTCGATCGGGCAGGAATCGATGCCGATCATGGCGGCTGAGGTCATCATGTTGCCAAGGGCGATGTACGTTTGTCTGGCTGCCCATTCGAACATGACGCGCTCGTCTGCAAACAGCTCAAAATCTTGCTTCAAAAATTTGTCGTACATGGCGCTTTTCGCGGTGATGACGTTTTCCGGCAAAAGCTGCACGTTTTTCATCTGGTTCACTACGTAGTCGGAATCAGCCGCCATCTCTTGCTTGGTACGCGCCAGGATGATGACAAAATGACTCGCTGTAGCCAGTTGCTTTTGCGCCCCCCAGGAAACGACAGACAGCTTGTCGCGCAGAGCGCGGTTTTGCACGACGAGAAAGTTCCAAGGCTCAAAACCGAATGAGCTGGGAGAAAGGCGAGCCGTTTCCATAATGAAAGCGAAGTCTTCTTGTGCAATCGTTTTGTCTGCGGCAAATTCTTTAGTGGCGTGTCTAGTTTCGTATGCTTGCAAAATCTGTTCTTTTTGGATCATGTTATCCTCCAGATAAGGTAAGTTATTTTGGGGAAGTCATCGGGTAGAACGGACAAAGGACAGGACGGTTTCGATCAGCTCTGCCTCCTGCTCCCACAGTACCAGGTGTCCCGAAGCGATCTCGTGGTAGCGCGCGTCAGGCAGGAGAGCGGCCATTTCCCTTGTCTGCTCCACAGGCACCATGCGATCGTAAGTCAAGCCGATGGCCAGTGCTGGGGCAGTGACTTTGCCAAGCAAAGGCCGCAGGTTGATGCGAGTGTCAAGTTCAGCCTGTTTGCCAGTACCTTCGGCAAGTGTCGCAGCCAAATTGGCGGTAAACTCATGCAACTGCTCCAGTGTTTGAAACGAGCTGTAAAACGCCGGGCTGAAGCCAGTGTGGATGGCGAATTGGGCGAACAGCTCCCGATCCTGGCGGAACAGCTTTTGCCACAGATCGAACTGATAGGCGACAGCGAGATCGCTTTCTACCCAGCCCGCGATCGCTGTCACCGATTGGACTCGCTCCGGGTATTTGGCGGCGATGGCAGCTGCAACGACAGCGCCGAGCGAGTAGCCTACGACATGAAAGTGCGTAAAGCCTTCCTGCATAACTGCCTGCACATTTTGCTCGACCAGATCGTCCAGCTCCAGCCGCTCGCGGTCGTCTTGCGTTTTGCCCGAGCCGCTGTAATTGGGGGTGATGACGGTAAAGTCAGGTGCCAGCGCCTTGCCGAGATTGCCCCACGTGCCTTCGTAACTGCCTCCTGTACCGTGGATCAACAGCACGGCAGGTCCGCTTCCTTCTACTGCATATGCGACGTTTATGGGACCAACCTGAACGAATTTTTCCATGAGGGCCTCCTTGAAATCGTGTTTTACAAAAGTGATCTTACCGAATACACTGTAAAAAAGTAAGTACGCACTTTTTCGTTGAATACTTACCAAAAGGGAAGTGAGAACCATGGGGAACCAACAGGTGATTTATCAAATAAACGGCAAACAGTTTCAGTGTCCGATCGAGCTGTCTGTTTCCATTCTTGCAGGAAGATGGAAAACGACGATTATTTGCCAACTGATGAACGGGAAAAAGCGGTACGGTGAGCTGAAGAAAAACATCATGGGCGTGAATCACAAAATGCTCGCGGAACAGCTGCGGGAGCTGGAAGAGGCGGGGATTGTGCTGCGGCATGTGTACCCGGTCGTTCCGCCAAAGGTGGAGTACGAGCTGACAGAGCGGGGAGAAGCACTGCGTCCCGTGATTGAATACTTGATCAAATGGGGAGAGCAGTTTGGCACGCCTGTGGCGGATGAAGTGGAGCCGACTGCCTAAAACTGCTGAAAGCACCGGGCCATAATCGCATACGACAACCATACGACCACCTGAGAACGGCGGATTTTTTTCGGGCGAAGGCAAAAGAGGGAAGGAAGCGGCCGATTTGTTTTTACGGTCCCCCCTCCCTATGAAAATAATGGTATAATCAGCCAAGAATAGCATGCAGCTAGGTGCCTTTGCGAGAGCAAGGGGTAACAGGGAATCGGGTGAAAATCCCGAGCGGTCCCGCCACTGTAATTGGTGAGTTCTCTTTCCAACATGTCACTCGGTATGGAGCATAACCATCGGGGAAGACGAAAGAGCGCGATGAGCCAAAAGCCAGGAGACCTACCTAGTTTGTCACACCCGTAATCCTTCGCGGAAAAGGTGAGGTGTAGGAAGAAGCTGCGACAGCTTGTGTCTATTTATTCATGATGTCGACTGATTACTTCTACACGTTTGCCTCGTCCGGCGGGACGGGGCTTTTCTATTGATCACAAAAAGATAGGGAGTGGAAACGATGCTGCAAAAGAACCGGAAAAGCTGGATCGGCAAAGTATGGCTGTTTGGCCTGCTCACGATTTTTTTGGTCGTGACTGGCTGCTCTGCTGCTTCACCGTCATCGTCAACGCCTGCGGAACAGAAAACTGAACAGGCGGTGCCGCAGGAAAAGCAGGAGCTTGCTTTTCAAGATTCCGCAGGGACTGCGATCACGGTAAAGCTGCCAGTAGAGCGGGTGGTCGTGCTCAATCGCAACACGGCAGAAGCGATCAAGCTGCTGGGAGCCGAGCAGTACGTGCTGGCTACAGGCGACACGACGGTCAAAAATAACCCGTACCTCGGATTTGACAGCAAGCCGGATGTGGGGGAAACGAAGCAGATCAATCTGGAGCAAATCATCAGCTTGAAGCCGCAAATCGTCTTCGCCTATACGAATCGCCCCGACAAGACGCTGGAGGAAAAGCTGGAGCCAGCCGGAATCAAAGTCGTGCGAATGAACAACTATTTGCCGGAACAGATGGATGAGGAGCTGAAGCTGCTCGGCAAAATTTTTGATAAATCGGACAAGGCAGACGAATTTCTCGCCTGGAAGCATTCGATTGAAAAGCTGTTAGCGGACCGGGTGGCGGGCATCAAGGAGGAAGACAAAAAACAGGTGCTTGCCTTGTCAGCCGGATTTCTCAATACGAACGGGGGCTACCGGATTTTCCCCAGCCAGTCGTTAGACGGGAAGCCAGGAGTAGGGGAAGGCTACGCGACGATTCTGGCTGGCGGGAAAGACGCTGCCGACTTGCAATGGAATCCGGCGGAGGCGTCGACTACGATCATGGTCGACGAGGAATATGTGCTCAAGCGCAACCCGGAGGTCATTACCCTGCACGGCACCTGGCTGGGTGGCTACAATGTGAAGGATACGAAGCCGTTTGAAGAAGCGCTGCGCCATATTATGAGCACGACATCTGTTTCGCGGCTCAAGGCGGGGCAAAGCAAAGACATTTACTTTTTCTACACCAACTTTGTCGGATCGGACAAGCGGTATATCGGCAATCTCCAACTAGCCAAATATTTGTACCCGGATAAATTCCAGGATATCGATCCCGAGCAGTATGCCAAAGAGTATTTTGAAAAATGGTTAGGCGTGCCATACCAAGGCATTTGGCACTATTCGTTCAAAGATGTTCAATGACAGCCAAGGACAACCGCTGAGCAAGCCAGTGCAGCGACCGATCCAGGCCATCTATCACGGGAGCGTGAAAAGCAAGCTGCTCATTTTGACAAGCCTTTTCCTCCTGCTGGTGCTGCTGACGCTTTACGCAGTCAGTCAAGGGGCTGTAGAAGTTGCGTTGCCTGAGCTTTTGGCTATTTTGTCCGGACGCGCTTCCGATGAGATGACCGCCTACATCGTATACGAGATTCGGCTGCCGCGCATGGTCATGTCGATCATTACAGGAGTTTCGCTGGCATGTGCCGGTGCGATTATGCAGGCGATTTTGCGCAATCCGCTGGCAGACCCTTTTACGCTCGGCGTATCGAGCGGAGCGGCTTTTGGAGCAGCATTGGCGATCGTGGCCGGGACGAGTGTGTTTGGCATCAACCTCGTTTCGAGTGGACAGTGGATGATCGCTCTTAATGCCTTTGTGTTTGGCTGTCTCGCTGTGGGCGCGGTCTACGGCATCGCCAAGCTCAAAAACAGCTCGACGACCGTACTGCTTTTGGCGGGGGTGGCCATTGGGCAACTGTTTTCGGCGGGCGTTTCCGGTTTGAAGTTTTTTTCCAACAACGAAGCGTTGAAAGACTTGGTTGTCTGGCTCATGGGAGGATTTTGGGGAGCGAAATGGCAAGTGCTGCACATTTTGCTGCCGCTCGTGATCATCTCGCTTGTCCTTTTGCTGAAATACGCCTGGGACCTGAACTCGCTATGCGCTGGCGAAGATGTAGCGCGAACGCTCGGCGTCAATGTCAAACAAGTCCGCTGGGTGTGCCTTTTGCTCGTTACCTTGATGGCCTCCGTCACGATTGCCTTCACAGGGATTATCGGGTTCATCGGGCTGGTGGCACCGCATATCAGCAGAATCATCATCGGGACGGATTATCGATTTTTACTGCCGTGCTCTTGCCTGATGGGCGCTTTGCTGCTGCTCTTGTCAGATACGGCAGCCCGCATGGTATTATCTCCGATCGAGATTCCGGTAGGCATCATCACCGCGTTGTTTGGCGCCCCGTTTTTCGTCTATTTGCTGTTGAAAAAGCGCAAGGACTACTGGGCATAAGGAGGACGGTCGGGTGTACATGCAGGTCAAGGATTTATCGATCAAGTACGGAACGAAGATGATTCTGAAGCAAATTCAGATGAACTTGCAAAAAGGCGAGGTCGCAAGCATCATCGGGCCAAACGGTGCCGGGAAAACAACCTTGCTCAAAAGCATGGCGTCGATTATCCCGGTGGAACGAGCGCGGATCTGGATCAAAGACAGAGACATTCGCTCCTATTCGGCTAACGAGTTGGCGAAAACGCTGGGGTACGTGCCGCAGCACACGGCTTTCGGCTATCCGTTAACGGTGTTGGAGACGGTGCTTCTGGGCAGGAAACCGTACATGCAGTGGAACGTGACCGCTCACGATCTGGAAGTAGCGGGAGCAATCATGGAGCGGCTGCAACTTGCGGAAATGGCGCAGCGTTATATGGACGAGCTGAGCGGAGGCGAGCGGCAAAAGGTACTGATTGCGCGAGCGCTTGCCCAAGAGCCGGAAATACTGCTGCTGGATGAGCCGACGTCCGCTCTCGATATTCGCCATCAACTGGAGGTGCTGGAGCTGGTTCGGCAGCTTGCCCTCCAGCAGCAAGTGCTGGTCGTGTTGATCATGCACGATCTGGAGCTGGCGGCCAGATATTCAGATCGCGTGTTTTTGCTGCAGCAAGGGCAAATTTATGCTTCCGGGCGGCCGGAGGAAGTGTTTACCTCTGCGAATATGGAGCAGGTGTACGGAGTAAAAGTCGAGATCGGGCAGGGCAGCAGCGGTCTGAAGTTGACGGCCACGCTGCCAGAGTCGCGATAAGCAAGGGGGAGAACATGTACTACGGAGTAAGGCTAGGGATGAAGTCCAGGGAAGCCTGGATGGAAGGGATGAAAAATTGGGAAGGCAAGCTGCCCGAGCGCATGACTGACGACCAGCTGGAAGAAAGCTTTTGGGATCAATTTTTGCAGCGCAAAACGGCGGAAGCGGAGCCGGATGACTATGTGCGGGAGATTGGCAGGGAGCTGCTTTCCTTTATTCAGGAAGACGATGAAGTGCTGGAGATTGGGCCGGGATGGGGAAATTACACGTTTGCGGCGGCGAGCAAAGCGCGGTCGCTCACTTGCGTAGACAGTTCCGCGAGTGTGCTGGGCTATCTGGAGCAGGGGGCGCGTGCGAAAGGGCTATCCAACATGAGCTTTGTCCATGCCAAGTGGGAAGAGTACGAGCCGCCCGTCCATGATGTCGTGTTTGGTGTGAACTGCTATTATCGGATGCAGGCGATTGATCAGGCGATGGTCAATATGAACAATTCGGCCAGGCGGTTGGCGGTGATCGGGATGACTAGCGGGCCGGAAAAGCCGCACTACTGGGATATTCATCAGCAGCTCGGGTACAAAATCAAGTTTTCGCGCAGAGACTATATTCATCTGACCAATTTGCTGTATGAGCTGGGCATTGACGTGAACTGCAACATTCTTCCTTTGCAAAAAACGTACGTGTACGAGTCGGAGGAGCAGTTTGTCAGCCAAAATTTGAGCGCGATTATGGAGCCGTCCTATGATCGGGAGAAAGCGGAGGCGATTTTGCGCCAATATTTGGTCTGGGTAGATGGCAAGCCTGCGTATGTGCATCAGTTTAAAGCGGCGTTGTTGTATTGGAAGCCGGAGAGAAGGATTAGTTTGTAAAGATGGTGTTGATCGTAGCTGTAGCGGAGGGAGGAAACAGGAGAAACACACAAGCAAAACAAGCACGAAAAAGCTTCGCGCACAAAATGCAGCGAAGCTTTTTATCATGCTAGGCAACTCTTTTCGGCATGGCGAATCCGAACTTTTTCTACGCATTCACTCAACGCATCCACTTTTCCATCCCATTGAAAATCCATTCCGCTTCCGTCCCAACAGCCAGACGGATCAATGCTTCCGACCCGTTTTCCTCCGCGAAGCGTTGTTCGGCACTCGTGATGGGAATCATCCAGAGCAGGTTGACCGGATCGCCGTAAACCGTCGGGAAGGCCAGCGCCGGGGCGCTTTGGGGCTTGGCGAGCAGCATGGATGTGAAGCGGCCGTCTACCTCGCTGATCTCCTGACAAGGGATGGTGTGCCCTTGGGCGAGAAAAGTCATGTACGACCAGGGCAGCGTTGTTTGCCCGCTGATGTAGGCCAAAAGTTGCTTTTCATTTTCGGCCAGCCATTTGGTTTCGCAGGCAAAAGCCAGCTCGAAGCGGCGCAGTTGTTCCGGTGATTCGGTATATAGCTCGACCTTTGGCTGCGGCACGATGGAGACGCCCAAGGTGACGGCGTAGGTGATTTCGCCCTTTTCCACCGTGACCAATGCTTTCGGCGGCCAGTGACCGCCGTCGATGCCGTAATAGTTTTTGACCGGGCCAAGCGTTGCCGTGATCGCGTCGAGATACTGATGCTGCAAGTCTGGCCAAGGATTTTCGTCCCAGCTCGCCCAAAATTGCCGGGCAGCTTCGATTCGCGCAAACAAAGCGTTTGTGTCTGGTGTGCCGAGCGGAAAGCAGAAAGGAGATTCTGCGATACAGTCTCGCGCATAAGCCGGATAGCTGGAGCCGTCTGCCTGCTGCCCCGCCCAGCCGGGAATGACGCACAGCACCTCGTCTTGATAAAGCAAAGCTGCGGCGTCTCCTTCTGTCAGCCAGACAATTGACAGCTCATCTGGGTCGAGCTTTTCCGCGCCTTGCGGATGGGCGCAGCAGTTGCGCGGCAGCATGGGAGCGTTTCCGTCTTCCATGGCCGAAAAATCGAGTGTCTCGGGAGCTGGCCCGTAATTGCGCACCCAGCAGGAGCGAATACTCGCGTGTTCCTGACCGGGGTAGTCCCACAAATAAAAATAAACGCCAGATTCATCTTCTTCGACAAAGGCTTGAATGTCGCAAAGTGGAGAAAATTCCTCCAACAAAATGTTTTTCATCGGATCACCTTCCAAACGGAATATGGTAGATTCTTCATCAAAATAGGTAGATGTAAACTTGCACGGAACAGGGGTAGAATACCATAATTGACTATTGGTGGCAAAATTTCGTCTAGACAAAAGATAGAAACGAAAGCGGGGAGCAACGATGAATCAATGTACACTATACGTCTCCATAGCTGACTATCAAAAAATAGTCGATGCGATCAAGGAGACTTTTCCAGACAAAGAAGTACAAGCTGCTGCGGACGGACAAAGCGTGACTGTCACAGACAAGAAATGGTTTGGCAAAAGCACACTGGCCTTCAACTTCATGCGCGAGGAAGCCGATCCGGAGCGCTTTTTGCAGATGAAAAAAGGGATGTACGGATTTTTTGCCCAGATTGAGACGGCGCATGAAAAGGTCAAGGAAAAGCTGCTGATCCAGATTACCGCGCTCAACGTGGCCGTAGGCATCGTAGCCAGCAAGGAAATCGACCAGGAAACGTTCGCTGCTGTCCTGGCGATTGCCAAGGAAGTATCCGGCATCGTTTTCCTCCCGACAGGCCACATGCTCGATAAAGAGGGCCGCCTGCTTTTGAACACCGAGGGCGAATCAGAGGTGGACGACTATTTGGTGACGGTGAGCACCGAGTTTATCGATCGGCACGTGCGTCCATCCCAGTCCGGGGAAGAGCGCAAAGCGCGCAACATCCAGCTTTTGCAGGAGCAAGGCGTCCCGTATATTAACCATTTGCCTGTCATCGTCGGGGATGAGGATGCTGTCATCAGGACCAAGGAAGAGATCGTGCAGCGGGCTATTGCTTTGTGCCTGATTGCCGTCTACGCCGCCGGAATCGCGGAGAACGGGGAGATTGCCGAAGAGCGCGAGTTCATCGAAGGAATTATCGAGCAGTACGGCGCGGCAGACTTCTTTACGGAAAACGAAAGAAAGCTCCTCGACGACCCGAATCCAAGCCAGAACGACATGGTGCAGATGGCGTGGATGTACGAATGCTACTGGGTGCTGTTGTGGGCGCTCGGCTATAAAAAAGAATTGGAGTTTCCGAGCGAGATTTGCGATGTCAGCTATGCCATCGATGTATTGCGCAGCGCGGGAAACTATCAAACTTTCTACGACAACGCCGTCGTGCGAAGCAAGGCGGAGATTTTGGATCAGGCGGATTTGATCTATCGCTACGATTGGGCGTGCGTCGATGCGCGCATCAACAACCGGACCGTGGCGGGAGGTTTGGAGCCGGGAGTCGTCATGGAAAGACACAGGGCACTAAACTGGCTCGTGCGTCACATGGAAGACGAGTGGGATCATGTGCAGATGGACACATAGGGTTCGCTAAAAAGCAGCAACAGGCTGATATCGTTCACGAACGATGTCGGCTTTTTTCGTTGTGCTCGAAAAAGAGTTGGGTACTTTTCTCGACCGATTTGTTAATACAATCTGTTTTTTTCCGTATTAACTAGCGTGAGACTCACGGACAACCACAACAAATTGCGCAATTTGTTCCTGTACCATGTCTGAGTCGGGAGGGAAGGGAGGGGAAGTAGTTGGAGATTGTTCAAATGAGCACCAAAACGGGCATCCACCAAAATCAGCTGAACGAGAGCCACGATGAGTGCATGGCAGCGGAAAAGTTCGCCGAGATTTACGATGCGTACTACAAACGCGTCTACAAGTACATTTGCTACCGGATCGACAATCACTATGCGGCAGAGGAAGTATGCAGCCACGTATTCGAAGCGGTGATTGCCAAATACAACCGCTTTTCGCCGGAAAAAGCGAGTTTTGAAGTATGGCTGTTCGCCATTGCCAGAAATGCGGTGACGGATTACTTCCGCTCACAGAAAAAAAGGGCCGCCTTCTCGCTCAGTTCGATTTTGAATTTGGCTTTGCCCAAGTCGTCTCCGGAAGACATCGTGATCCGCGATGACCGCCATGCCGCTTTGTTCCGGGCGCTGGCAAAGCTGAGCGACAAAGAACGCAACATCATCGGCATGAAGTATGCGGCAGGCTTGAAAAACGCAGAAATCGCAGAGCTGCTTGGCGTCAGCGGTTCGAATATCGGGGTTGTGCTGTACAGATGCTTGAAGAAGCTGCAAAAAGAACTGGAAAAAGGAGGTTTTCGGCATGAGGAATAAGCAGGATACAGACGAATTTCGCGAGCTGGCCGACTATCTCGCTCATGTGGAGCTGGATGACCAGGCAGCGAGGGACAGAATCTACAACCGGCTTGCAAACAAGCTGAAAGCCGGAAAAATCCAGGCAAAGCCTGTGGAAAAGGATGAGATCGTGATGAAAAAAAGCAGTTGGAAAACGGTTGCGGCCAGTGTCGCTGCCATTGTCTGCCTGACGGGAGCTTTCTCGACTACCTCGTTTGCCCAAGAAATGCTGTCCTCTATTTTGGCGCGGTTTCAAGTGGGGAATTTGCAAATTGTGCAATATGACAAAGAGCCTGTTGCACCTGCAAGCGAAAATGCAGCCGTCCAAGCCGGAGCAGACGGCGCCCGTGCCGTGACTTTGCAGCCGCGTCCCAATCTGACGGTGCAGGAAGCCCGCGCTGTACTCGGTTCGAACTTTCCCGCGCCATCCTGGGTAGCCGATTACGAGTACGTCAACACGGTCGTTCACGGTGACAGCATGGCGGAAGTCCAATATGCGCATGGCGATAAAACAGTGAACTTCCTGATCTCGAAAGGCGGGGAAAACGGGATCGGAACGACAGAGGAAGTCAAAACGCAAGTGCTGAACGGAACGAAAGTGTACATGGCGAACGGGATTGTCATTTGGGAGAAGGACGGGTATACGATCGAGTTGTATGCGCAAGATGATTTTGCGCCTAACGTATTGGGCAAAATCATTGACGGCTTCTCGACAGGAGCGCCGCTGACACAAACGGAAATCGAGCAAGCGAGAGAAAAGCTGAAAAATGCTCCTGTTACAGAAGGGGCTGGCCCTGCTCCAGCTCCCGCGCCCGTGTCCGGTAAGTAAGCGGATTGCAACCAGCGAAGCGTGTCCAGGCGACGCCATGTTTTTAAGTGGCTCCCGCGGGCACGTTTTTTTGTTGCCAACTGCATGTGCCGAGCAGCTTGTCGCTTGACATTATTTGATTAGGACTATATAGTTCTAATCATGAAAAAAATCTCGAATCGCGACCATGTGATTGCCAGCGCATCCGCTCTGTTTTTGCAAAAAGGGCTGATGAATACGAGCATGGATGACGTCGTGGCGCAGAGCAAAGTCTCCAAGTCAAATATTTACTACCATTTCAAGAGCAAGGAGGAGCTTGTTGTCGCTGTGTTGGACTACCGCGCCCAATTGTTGCGCACGGTGCTTGATGAGATTGCCCAGGCCAGGGACTTGACCGCTGCGAGGCGGATCGAGCAAATTTTTGCCGCACTGGCTGACGAGCTGAACGGGCGAGACTGTGTGGGAGGCTGTCCGATCCTGTCCCTTCTGTCCGCGCAAATCCCGCAGGTTCGGGTTCGCATCCACGCGTTTATGCGCGAGCTGCAAGGAGTAGCGGAAAATGTGCTAAGAGAAGGAGTTGAGCGAAAAGAGTTCAAGGCAGGGATTCCGGTTCCCGAGACAGCGGCGCTTCTCATCACGATTTTGGAAGGAGCCATGCAGCTTGCCGAGTCTTACGGCAACACAGAAGCTTTTATAAACGCAGGCGCTACTTTTCTACACTTGATTCAAGTGTAGGCTTTTTTTGCAATTGATTAGTACCAATTAGTCCTATTAAAGGGAGGTTCATTTTATGGCAGTTGTATTGATAACAGGAGCGACAGGGTTTATCGGCCGGGAGGTAACAAGGCGCTTGGCACGCGCAGGACATACGGTGTTGGCGCTCGTGCGCTCCCTGGAAAAGTGGGAGAGGCAACTGGCTGCAATGACAGCCGAAGAGCAGGCGAACAGCAGCGCAGTACGGGGGGATTTGCGCGAGGAGAGGCTGGGGCTGTCAGAGCTTGACTACCAGCGGGTGCTTGCCGCAGATACGATCATTCATGCCGGGGTGCCGATGGATATCTCGCTCGGTGAGGAAGCGGCCAGAAAAGTCATTTTGCAAGGAGCCGATCATCTGTTGAAGCTGGCGGGCGAGCTGCACCAGCGCAAAAGGCTGCAAAAGCTCATTCACCTTGTCGGCTACATGAGCCCTTTTGACGATGCGAGCGCGACGCTTGCCACAGATGTGTTCGCCGAGAACAAGCTGTTCGATCATGCGGGAGGCTATGAAAAATACAAGTTTTTGGCTGACCTGTACGTGCGGCAGCAAGCTCATCAAGCAGGAATGCCGCTGGTTGTCGTCAATCCGAGCACAATCATCGGGCCGCGGCATACGGGAAGCACCGAGCAGACGGATGGCCTGGGACTTGTGGTCAACTCCATGCGGCAGGGGAAATTTCCCGTATTGCCCGGCGGAAAAGAATGGTGGCTCCCGCTGCTTGCCGTGGACGATCTGGCAGAAGTGATCGTCGGAATTGTCGAGGCAAAAGGCATCGCGCACCAGACGTACTACGCCTTGAACGAGCGCGGGGCGACGCCGTCTTTCCCGGAACTGGTGCAACTCATGGCAAAAGAACTGCGAATGAAGCCGCCGTCCGTCCCGTTCCCGCTGTCCGTTTTGAAAACGATCGTGCGCAACGGAGGCAGCCGCTTGCTCGGCGTTCCGGCCAACTCGATGGACTTTATCGTGAAAAAACAGTTCCCGCTCGCGCCTTTTCAGCAAATGAAGCAAACGAGGGGCGTGGGCGAATATCAAGCGGACAGCCATCTGCCAAGCGTTGTGGCTGATCTCGATTATCGCTTGTCTGCCCGGGGCGATGCCGCTCCCGATGCTTTTCGGCGGGCGAAAGTCGCAGGCTTGGCTGCCTATCAGAAGCCAGGCGTGGAGGGAGCGCCATGGGTACTGTTGCACGGCTTGTTCAGCGAGCTTGGCGATTTGTTCCCGCTGGCTGAGCAGCTTGGCGAGGAGAAGGTATGGCTGTGGGACTTGCCGGGCTTTGGCAGATCGCCCTATCATCACCGGGAGCAAAAGCTGGGCGGCTTCATCGAGGCGGTCGCCAGCGCGCTCCGAGAGCTGCCTGCTCCCGTCCATTTGGCAGGGCATTCGTTTGGTGCTTTCCTGGCATGGGAAGCGGCCAAGCGAGTGCCGGACAAGATCGCCGGAGTGTATTTGCTGCAACCGCCGCTGCACGCCCCGAAGCAGAACCCGCTGCTTGTGCAAATCGGGAAGAGCGAGAGCTTGCTCCAGCGCTTTTTGCAAAAGCAGCTGACCCGCCCCCGTCTGGAGAGCACGATGATTGAACAAGGGATGTTTCGCTTCGTGGCTGAGGTGCCGGCTGGCTATCTGGACAAGACAAAAAGCCTTCTGCAATCACCGCGCATCAGCAAGACACACGCAGAGGTTTTGCGTTATTTCATGCACGATTTTCAGCAAATGGAGTGGGGTCAAGCTGCCGCTTTTCCCGTTCACCTTGTATGGGGAAATCAAGACAGCGCCTATCGCCTGACAAGCGAGCAGGAGATAGCGCTTGGGGAGAGGCAGATCGCGGTACACCGCCATGATTTGGCCCATCATTTTCCGCTCAGCCATCCGCACGAGACAGCCAGCTTGCTGCGGTCACTGAGGGGATAGGAGATAGCTTGACTTCCTGACTGTCCGACTTCCCGACGAGACGGGGCTGGGGCTAGGAACGCTTTCAGCAAAAAGTAAAGGAGCCTTGCCGATCAAACAGGCAAAGCTCCTCTTTCTTTTGGGGATTCGAGCGATTCGGCCACTTCGGACAAGCGAAGCGAGCTACTTTTCTACATACGCGTACTTGAAATACGAGCCTCCGAGCGGGAAGATCACGAAATCTTTGACTTTGTCGTTTTTCACATAGGCGTTGCCGCGGAAGTGCAGAGGGGCGAGCGGCATTTCCTCCATGAGAATTTTTTCTGCGTCAAACATCAGCTGTTTGCGCTTCGCGGCATCGGTTTCATAGTAGCTTTTGTTCAACAAGTCGCGGTACTCTTTGTTGTCGAAGCGTACGACGTTGTTGCCGCCTTCTTTGTCCTTGTACATTTCCAGGAAGTTGATCGGGTCGTTGAAATCGGCGCCCCATAGCCAGATGCCGAAGTCGTATTTCCCGTTCTGGACGTCGTCGTTGAACACTTTCCACTCGGCTGTGCGAATCTCGATGTTCACGCCGAGCGTTTTCTTCCACTCGTCCTGCAACGCCTGGGCGATCTTCTTGTCGGTTTCTCCCGTGTCGTAGTAGTACGTCACTTTCGGGAACTCGCTCAACCCCAGCTCCTTCATGCCTTCCGCGAGCAGCTGCCTGGCTTTGTCTATGTCTTCCTTGAAGTAGCCGTCCGGGTTCAAGCCCATCGAGGTCGGCACCCAACCGTATGCAGGCGGTACCCCGGTTTGCAAAATATTGTCGATTAACTGTTGGCGTTCGATGGAGTAAGAGAAAGCCTGGCGAATTTTTTTGTTGGTAAAAGGCGGTTTTTGCGTATTGAAAATGACTGCCTTTGTCCCCGGATTATCGGCGACGACCAGCTTGCCCTGTTCCTTGATTTGCCCGATTGCATCAGGGGAAAGGCCGAAGGAAGGATAGCCGCCCCAATCGAGATCGCCGTTTTCAAACATCGAGAGAGCGGTGTTGTTGTCTTCGATTACGACGATTTCAATCCGATCCAGCTTGACGTTGGCCTGATCCCAGTAAGTAGGGCTTTTGGAAAAGGCCAGCTTCGCTTTATGCTCCCACTGGTCGATGACGAACGGGCCGTTTCCGACGATGGTAGAGGCGTCGCTTGCCCATTTCGGATTGCTCTCCAGTGTCTTTTTATGCAAAGGATAGTAAGTAGTGAATGAGGTCAATTCACGGAAAAATGGCGTAGGCGAGCGCAGGGTGAAGTCGAGTGTGTAATCGTCCTTGGCTTTGACGCCGACATCTTCTGCTTTGCCTGTGCCGTTGAAAAACTCTTCGCCGCCTTTGATGTAGAACAGCTGGTAAGCGTAGCCGGAGGCGGTTTTCGGATCGAGATTGCGCTTGATAGCGTATTCAAAATCGTGGGCGGTAACCGGATCGCCGTTGCTCCATTTGGCATCCTTGCGCAAGGTAAAAGTGAAGTGGGTAAAGTCAGGGGAGTTGGTGAAGCTCTCTGCTGTTCCGTTGATCATCTGACCTTGCCGATCGACGATAGTCAGTCCTTCAAAAGCGAGATTGATCATGTCCATGCTGGAGGCGTCAGTAGCAATGCCGGGGTCCATCGTCGGAGGCTCGCCCGTGATGCTCCAGTGCAAGACCATCGGTTCTCCCGAGGCAGGTTTTTCGGTCGCGCCAGCGGGCTGCTGGCTTGCGGCAGGCTGGGCATTTTCAGCGGGCTTCGTCGTACAGCCGATCATGAGGCTTGCTAGTAACGCGGTGCTACAGGCAACTCGCAACCATTTTTTCATCAGTACCTCCTAGTTGTTTGAATATTTTTAAAAATTCATATGTAGAAGGATAATTCAGTTTCCTGTATATGTCATTAAACATTCTGTATAAATATTCATGAATATTCTGTTTTTAAAACCGGGAATAATTCATACAATTTGTCCTTGAATCAGCAGCAAAGCGGAAAGCGGCTGCTGTTGCAAGCGATTTGATCCTGAATAAAAAAACGCTGGCCGACACCAGAAGATTCCGGTGCAGCCAGCGTCTTTTGCCTGCCGTATGCAGGATGATGAATGGAACGGGAGGCTAGTGCATGCCCACGTTACGCGACTTCGATCGTGTCCAAGGCGTGCCCAGGTACGACAAAGCCCAACGGTCCAGACCGTACCAGCCAGCGACTTTCCAAGCGAGAACGAGCCATGTGGCAAAAACAAACAGCATCGGGTTGGTGCTGACTGTCCCTGCGAACAGGAAGCTGACGTTCATCAATCCGCCGAAGAAAGCGGCAATTCCGGTAAGCAGGCCGAGAATGAGTCCGAGACCGACCAGTACCTCGCCGTAAGCGACCATAAAAGCGAACAGCTTGGCATTTGGCAAAACGGCGCTTTCCAAAAACCAGCCGTACCAGGAGGTGACGTCTTTTCCTTCCGCTGCTTTCGCGAGCGAGCCTTTGACGAAGCCCTCGATGGCAGCTCCAGCTTTGTCTCCCGTCCAGGAGTCGGTATGGATTTTTTTCCAGCCTGCTGTCAGCCAAGTGTAGCCGACATACACGCGGATGATCAGCCAGATCCATGCCGAACGGGTGCTGGTGAACAAAAATTGTGACACGGGATTTTCAGGAATGATGATTTCGTTGTTGCTTGGTGGACGCATGTGTACGTGCCCTCCTTATAAAAATAGAATGGATATCCTGTGATGGATATTGATTCCAGGTGATTTTAACACAAGGAACGATTTGATGCAGTGGTTTAGGGCATAAGTTCATACGGTGTTCATTGACACTATTGGCACGATGTTAACCTTAGTTCGATTGTCATATGTTCGGATGGACATAAAAAGCGCAAAAAGGTAAGAAGACATAGTTTTTGCAAAATAAAGTCATCAGGAAGAAATATTGACAAGTTAAGATATGGTAAATTATGTTGAGTTTTGTTGAAAAATACGGAGACTATTGGAGCATACTTATGAAACGAAATTTTGTGTCTTTTCAAATGAAACTCAGCGTCATGATCTCGCTGTTTACGATGCTGGTCGCGATTGTGCTGTCGCTGATCGACTATTCGCAGCTCAAGGCCACGATCCTTTCGGAAAAAGCAGTGCAGTATCAGCTAGTCGAGGATCGGATCATTCATGCCGTCAAAAACGTCGATCTCGTGTACGGCGTGTTCGAGCAAGACATGGAGGAGCGGATGAAGGGCGCACTGGAAAAGCTGGCGAAAAACTATCAGGCCAACTCGGCGCTTTCGGCGTGGGACTATGCGGCTTTGCGCGAGCAGTACGGAATGGATTTTTTCGTCATTGATCGAAACATCAAAGTAGTGCATTCCAGTGTCGCCTCTGACGTGGGACTCGATTTTAGCCAATCGGGAGCTTTCGCGGAGGTGTTGAAAAAACGAATCGACGGAAGCGAGTTTTCCGCCGACGGAATGGAAGTGTCCGTCAACAGCGGGCAGATCAAAAAGTTCGCCTATCTCCCAACCGGCGATCACAAATATTTGCTGGAAGCGAGCATGAATTTGCAGGACAGCGACTTGTTCCAGACGTTCAACTTTCTCGATGTCTCGAAGGAGATCGCAGGCAAATACAGCATTGTGAAAGAAATCACCGTTTACTCGCACGATGGCTACGCGCTCGGCAAAAAAGGGGAGGACGGCAAAGCTTTGCGCATCGCGCAGCGGTTTGCGCCAACTTTTGAAGCGGCGTTCTCCACGCAGACGATCAAGGAATTTCACGAGAGTACGGGAGAGGACGACCAAACATACCGCTACATCCCATACAAGCTGGATGAGAGCGCCAACGACCTGAGCCGTTCCCGTGTAGTGGAAATCGTCTACAACAATACGGAGCGCAACGAAGTGCTCGCCAACAGTCTCCGGTCTGCGCTATTGAAAATGGCGGCAGCGGTGGCAGGAGCGCTGATCTTGTCGTTTGTGCTCAGCCGCTTGATTACCGGACCGCTCGATCACATGCGCAAGATGATTGCGCAAACAGCCGAGTTCGACTTGCGCGAGCAGATCGTGGCGAAGGAGCAGGTGACGGAGGATGAGATCAGCCTGATGGCGAAGTCGATTTTGGTCATGCGCGAGCAATTGCGGGAAGTGGCGAGCAAGCTTGCGACCGTCTCTCATGTGGTAGCGGAAAATGCGCAAAGCGTGCAGCAATCCACAGTGGCCGTCAGCGAGCAATCGAGCGGAACGGCGGAGGCGACTGCTGTCTTGCTGTCGCATATGCAAGAGACAATGGCTTCGACGGAAGAAATGAACGCTACTCTTACTGATATTCAGCATGTCGTTCACGCAGTCACTTTGCGCACGACCGAAGCAGCGGCTACCTCTCAGGACGTAAGCCAGCGAGCCGATGTGTTGAAGGAAAATGCCGTTGCGGCGCAAGTATCGGCAGCCGAGTTGTATCAAAGCGTGAAGCAGCAAACGGAGCAGGCGATTGTGCAGTCGACCGAATCGATGGGACAAATCAATTTGTTGGCAGAAGCGATTTTGCATATTTCCGAGCAGACGAATTTGCTCGCCTTGAACGCCGCGATTGAAGCGGCGCGTGCCGGGGAAAGCGGAAGAGGCTTCTCCGTCGTGGCTGATGAAATACGCAAGCTGGCGACACAGTCGTCTGCGGTCGTCATCGATATTCAGCGAATTATCGCCATCGTGCGCGAGTCCGTGAACAATCTCGCAGAAAACTCTTCCAGCGTGCTGGAGTTTATCGACAGCAAAGTCCGCCCTGATTACGGCAAGCTGATTCACATGTCAGAGCAATACAACAGCGACGCACATCATTTCAACACATTGCTGACGGATTTCAGCGCTTCGTTCGAAGAATTAAATTCGTCGATTGCCAGTGTGGTCGCGATTGTGGAGCAAGTGACAAGCTCCATGGGACAAAGCGCATACAGCGTCGAAGCGATCACCGAGCAGGCGCAAATTATCGCGCACAACAACCAGAAAATCGCGACCATCTCCGAACGCAATGCGGAGTTGACGCATTCGATGGAAGAGATCGTCCAGCGCTTTCGCCTGTAAGTGAACAAAGTCATGAGCGTGAACATGCCCCCTTCGTACCGAGAGCGAAGGGGGCAGTGCTTTGCCTTTACAGGACAGCTTTCAGTTTATCCGGGTTGCGAACGAAGTACAGGCGGTGAATTTTTTCTGCCTTGCTGTGCAGGAAAACGACTGTATCTACTGCGTCATTTTGCCGGATGACGAGTGCCGTTTGGCCGTTCAGCGAAGCAAGCCCTACTTCGTACGGAGAGCCTTGTGCGGCGAAGCGCATCAAGCCAAGCAAGAACTCCGCGACACGTTTGCCAGACACGACCGGACGTATGGCAGCGAATACTTTTCCACCGCCATCCGAGAGCAGTTCAGCATCTGCGGACAAGAGCGTGAGCAAAGCGTTGACATTGCCGTGTTCCAGCGCATGCAGAAAACGGCCGATCCATTCTTCGCCGATTTCTTTTTCGTGCGCGTGAAGCTGTTCGTCTGCATCCAAACCGAGCTTGGCTTTGCAGCGGCTGATGATTTTCCGGCAATTGGCCTGGCTTTTTCCGACAAGCTGGGCAATCTCGTCGTAGTCGAAGGCAAAAGCTTCGCGCAGGACGAAGACCGCACGCTCGACCGGAGACAAGCGTTCGAGCAGCACGAGCATGGCGTACGACAACAAATCTTTGGTGATGACCGATTCGTAGCTGTCCGCTCCGGGAGTAGGGATCGGTTCGGGCAGCCATGGCCCCGTGTACAGCTCCCGCCTGTGGCGTGCCGATTTCAACAGATCGAGGCAGCGGTTTGTCGTCATTTTGCACAGGTAGGCTTTTGGCTCTGCGATTTGTTCCAGCTCGACATCGTACGCTTTCAAAAAGACGTCCTGTACGATATCTTCCGCATCTGTGGCCGAGCCTGTGAGCTGGTAGGCGAGACGAAACAGCAATCCTTTGTATTGCTGATAAAGGGCCTCCATCGCATGTTCACTTCCTCTGGCGTCTAGTGTCAGCATCGTTTTTTCCTTATTTTATCATGCTGGCTATATTCCACGTGAACTGACGCAGCTTCCAGCCCAATTTCCCCGTCAAAATGATGTCCACGCCCCATTGGCGCGTCCAGACGATCGCCCGCTCCGGCCCCAATCCGACGCAGTAGAAGTCCATGTAACTTTTATGAACGGGAGACGGCGTTCCATCCAGATCGGCCAGGATGATCTTGCCGAGACGGGTGGCCTGCCCGGTTGCTTCCTTGCACGTCATCCGGTCCGCCTGTCCGCTTGCAGGGTCGACGATGCGGGCGCAATCGCCAATGCTGTAGACAAAGGGAGCGCCAGCGACGCGATACGATTCATCCACGACAAGCTGCCCGTGTGTGGTGAGCGGCAAACCCATATGGCGCAGCGCCGGGTTCGGCAGCAGACCGAGCGCCCAGATGCACAGACCGACAGCAAGCGTGCGGCCCGTGGACAGACTCAGCTTGCCGTCCTGCTCGCGAATGGCTTTTGTCCCGTGCAAAACCGTGACTCCGCCGTCCAGCAAAGCTTGTTCCAGCTTGCGCGCCATTTTCACAGGTCCTTCCGTGAAGAGGCGATTTTGCGCATTGAGCAAGTAGACAGTGACTTCATGGGGAGCGATGCCGAGGTGTTGCGCTTCCTGCCGCATGGAAAAAGCAAGCTCGGAAGCTGTCTCGATGCCGCTGATGCCCGCTCCTGCGACAGCGATTGTCAAAAGCCGCTGTCTTTCTTCGGGGCGCTTTTCCAAAACGGCCAGCCGCATATTTTGCTGCCATGTGTTGCGAATCGTCTCGGCGGCTGCCACATCAGACAAGGCGATTCCGCCCTGCTCCGGTTCTGCTCGGCGGGCGACGCTGCCTACCGCGAGGACGAGCACGTCATACGCAAGCGACAGTTCTTTTCCGCCTTTATCTACATAATGGATCATCTTGGCGCTTCCCTGGACAGAAACGACCGTACCTTGCAAAAATTCAACGCCTGCGGGGAAGATGGTTTTCAACGGGATGGCGATATCGGTTTGGGAGACAGCTGGCTTGAACAGCAAAACTTTGCGCAGATGGTAAGGCTCCTTGTCGATCAGGACGATGCGTGCAGGGCGTCCTTTGCATGTGTCCTGGATTGCTTTAACGGCATTGATTCCGGCATAGCCGCCACCGACTACGACTACAGTCATTTCTTTCATGGAGATCAGCTCCTCGCTGCGATTTGACCATATAACGAGGCGGGGGCAATTTTTGTGACGCAGCAATCAGAAGTTTTTTTCGGAAAAGGGCGATTCGGCGAAAAAGTTTGTGCTTCAAACAAGTTTTGATAGAATGAAAGAGTCGTGGAAAGGATTTCCTGACTTTCTAGCGAGGAGCCTTTTGGCGAACAGAGAGACAGCGATGTTTTTGGGAGGATGGAAAGAATGGCATACAAGGTGTATACACAAGCAGAACGTCCTGATTTGAACGATCAGATGGCCGAAGTGCTCGCTGCCAGCTGGTCTACCTTCATGCTGCATGACGAAGTGGCCGACCAGCACTACGATCGGCTGGAAGAGTGGTTTGCTTCTTTTCAATATTTGTTGACCGATGAAAACGACAAGGTAATGGCCGTGGGCAACTCGATTCCTTTTTACTGGGACGGCACGCTGGAAGGAATGCCGAAGGGCTGGGGGGACGTCTTCCTGCGCGGGATTGAAGGACACGCCCAAGGCCAGAAGCCAAACACGTTGTCGGCGCTTTCGATTTCAATCGACCCTGCGCATCGCGGTCTTGGACTGAGTCGTCACATGGTGGCGGCGATGAAAGACATTGCGAAGCAAAACGGGCTGGAATATATGGTGGCGCCTGTTCGCCCATCGCTTAAGCACAAGTATCCGTTGACCCCGATGGAAAACTACATCGAATGGAACACGGAAGACGGCGCTCCTTTTGATCCGTGGGTTCGCACGCATTGGAAGATGGGGGCGAAAATCATGAAAGTGGCGTCGGAATCCATGTCGATCGTGGGAAGCATTGCCAACTGGGAGGAATGGACAGGCTTGAAGTTCCCTGAGTCCGGCACGTATATCATTCCGGACGCGCTTGTCCCTGTGCGGATGGATGTGGAGAAAAACGAGGCCAAGTACGTGGAGCCAAATATTTGGATGCAGCATTTTCTGTAAGCGTGGCACAAGTTGCTGCGTTACGTTACGCGGAATTGTTTGATTTAGGTTAGGAGAGCCGGCTTTGTCGAGGCTCTCTTTTTTTGTCACCTATTTAATCAGTAATTTTTTTTAGCTCAAAAATAGTTGCCTCTGATATCAAGATCAGCCTATCGTTATTAACAAGAAAAAAACCTACACTTACAGGTATGTGCATGTTTGTAGAAGGGTCACTTATATCTATTACTTTTACTACATCATTTTCATTTAAGTCTGGGATATCTATTTTATATAATCTATAAAAAGAGGTAGAGTTATAGCATGTCGCTGTAATCTCGTATAATGGATTTTTAGTTCATATTGATATTTCTTATAGTTTTTAGTCCTTTTGATGAAAAAAGTCTTTTTGATTATAATTTCATCTCCAATAAATTTTTGCCCTGTTGGATATTCAGAAGCATCATTCCATGAATTTGCAAATCCTAAAAGCTTCTCAACTTTCCAAACTCCATAGAAATATTTTTCAGTTTCACTATCTAAATTTATATTTTCTGCATTAAAACAATCGGATGTGTTTTTTGGAATAATAGACTCATCCGTTTCAGGTTTAGGCTCACTAGAAGTAGGTGGATTTGATGTCATTTCAACATTTCCACAAGCCGATGCTAGTATCAACATTACCATGATACAAACCAATAATATTTTTTTCATATTTCACACTCTCTTTTATTTTTTTGATCATGATACAAATCTTTGCTGGCTTTTACTACCTTAGTTTTGATATCTCGCTCGCTTCCTTTGCATACGTTCTATAAGCTTAGCATCTTCTAACTCCTTAACCCATTGACTTATTGATCGTTTGGATTTTCCAAAATAGTGAACGATGCTTCCAAGTCCAACCCATTTTTTTCAATCTTGTTGCCGGACATGAGATCAAAGCGAATACATAACTTTACTGAGTTTCCAGATAATTACTACTAATGCGTAATCTAATAATATCCTTTATCAAAACTCTTTGCAAAAATTACTCCTTGTATAGAACACATAACCAGGCAAAAAAAAAACAAGCCATAGAATCTCTATTATGGCTTGTTTTCATTGGTAGAACGAATTTCTCCGCTTCTCAATTCCATGTAAACTACACCCGCTCAACCGGAGAAGTCAGGCAAGTAGGGCCGCCCGTGCCTTTATACGAGATTTCATGACCCTCGTACTCGTACACCGTAGCGCCCGCTTTTTGCAGCAGCTCTTTTGTGATCGGATTGCCCGCTACGACCATGCACAGGCGAGGGGCGAGCGCGAGGACGTTGCTGCCCAGGTTATCGTATTCGTTGTCGGGAACTTCAATCAGTTCAATGCCTCTGTCGATGAGCAGCTGACGAAAGAAAACAGGCATCAGTTTGGAATAGACGACGGCGAGATCGTGGTCAACCATGCTGATAATCGACATCAGGTGCAGGCACTCCGCCGGGCCGCGGTCGTATGGCAGCGGAACGACGATGATTTCTTCCGTGAAATCTTTGACCATCTCCGTAATTTGCGCGATCGCCGCCTGGTTGGTGCGGAAGCCTAGCCCGATGGCAAGCGTTTTTTCGTCCAGCCAGACGAGGTCGCCACCGTCGGAGCGGGCATCGCCTGTCAACTGTCCGAGAATCGGAATGTTGTTTGCTTGCAAAAAGTCTTTGTATACTTCTGCTTCACCCTGGCGCAGCTCTTTGCCGGATTTGAGGATGATCGCCCCTTTGGACGTGAACTTCACCGGATCATGGGCGTAGATGGAATCGAGTCCGGTTTTGTCTGATTGCGGGAGATGCAGGACGTTTTCCACATGCTCTTGCAAAATGGCTTCGAACTTCTCGTACTCGTGCAAAGCTTTGTCCCAATCAGGACGGTCTGTATAGTTAAAGGTTTTCCACGATTCTTCGAGGTGGGCCTGGCTGATAAAAGCTTCACGGGGATGCTTGATGATGACTGTCTTCATCTTTTTGACCATGGATTGGCTGCCTTGGAACATAGTTGCCTCCCTTTATTCCGTATTATGGAATATTGTTCATATTTCGAAAAATCACTTTAAGTGTACACATTCTGATTTTGCACTGTCAATCGCTATTCCGCGCCAGATGCGGGGATTTGTGTAAAATTTTTTGCGATTCACAAAATTGTAGCGAGTAGTTTAAGATATGAGATAGACGAGAACATAGAAAAAGGGGAAATGACAGTGATTCAATCGTTTGATCGGGCGATGGCGATTGCGACGGCACTTGCGTCGGACGAGCATAGAAAGTGGTGGACCATCAACGATTTGGCGAAAGAATGCCAGCTTCCGGTGAGTACGACTTATCGCCTCCTGTACACTTTGATGAATCACGATTTGGTGGAGCACGATGCGGCGACGAAGCAGTACACGTTGGGAATCAGGTGGATGGAGTTTGGACTTCGCGTCCTGGATCGGATCGATTATCGCAAAGTGATCAAACCGATGATTGAGGAGCTGGCCAGAGAAGTCGAGGAAAGCGTTTATTTCAGCCAGCCGAGCGGTTTGGAGTCGATCGTGGTCGATCGAGTGGACAGCCAGCACAATATTCGCATCTACGATCAGCTTGGCTTGCGCATCCCGATGCACATCGGTGCAGCGAACAAGGTCGTTTTGGCGCACATGCCAGAGGAGGAAGCGAGGCAGACCGTGCTTCAGCTCGTCGGCGAGGAGGAGACGCCTGCATTTATGGAGAAGCTGGCCCAGATTCGCAAGGCTGGTTACGCGGTGAGTTTTGCGGAACGGACAGAGAATACAGCTTCTGTTGCCTCTCCGATTTTTGATTATACGCAAAAAGTAATCGGTGCTCTCAGCATCGGAATCGTCACCTTTGATTTGAAAGAAGAACGGTTGAACTATTTGATCGAGCGCGTGCAGGATGCTGCCCACAAAACATCGCAGCGGCTGGGGAGCATATAATTTTTTGGTCCATATAATGGAAAATTTTCTGCGATATGAAAATAGCAACGTCTTTTTCAAGGCCGTCAGCTCGGGAAATCGGGAAACGGCCTTTCTTGATCGGCGAACTTGTATAATTGCTTCCAAAACTTTACATAGTAAAATGAAGAAAGGCATAGAGCAGGGGGCACAAGTGGGTGGAGCTGTTCAGTGAAAGCTTGATCGTGATCGGGCGGGTTTGCTCGATTTTGCCGCTATTGTTGATTGTGACGCTATTCATGGGAAAACGCTCGATTGGCGAGCTGCCTGTTTTTGATTTTATGGTGATCATCACGTTAGGCTCTGTGGCAGGGGCCGATATCGCCGAACCGAACGTCCACCATATCCCCATAGCTGTCGCGATTGTAACATTGGGCGTGCTGCAACGAATCGTGTCGCAATGGTCGGTCGTTTCCAGGCGCTTTGGAAAAATGGTCACGTTTGAGCCGACGGTTGTTTATTACAACGGCGAGTTTCTCGTCGATCAGCTGAAAAAAATCCGCTATTCCCTCGACAACGTGCTGCAAATGCTGCGGGAAAAAGATATTTTCGATCTCGCCGAGATTGATATGGCGATTATCGAGGCCAACGGGCGTTTGACGGTCTTGAAAAAATCGGCACAGCAGACCGTGACGAGACAAGATTTGCAAATCAAGACGGCTTCGACAGGCATTTCCTTGCCTGTGATTATCGAGGGGAAAATATGCGCAGAAGTGTTGACCTATCGCGAGCGGGATGAAAACTGGCTTTTGCAGGAGCTACATAAAAGCGGCGTCGCGGTTGAGCAAGTATTTTTAGCTACATTGAACCGGCAAAACGATTTGCTGTTTTTTGAAAAACATCCGAAGAACGAGCAACAAGTGCCGCCCGTCCACCATTAGAAAAAGGGAACAGAGCAATCAAACATGCGGAAGGATCGTCACGGATCGCTTGACAGAACGGTTTGGTCAGGCGGTCTTTTCTATGTAACATTTCCTTTTGCCTGCGACTATTTGGCTGAGCAAGAAAAAAGCCGGAAGAGGCCGCTGGTGTTTTCTTACGGCCGAAGATACTCGCTTGCAAATCCTTTAATCAAAAATATTTTATCAATTTAAAATTATTTGATAAAATAAACGCGTATGTCATCCAAGCCGAGGAGGAATGGCTGTGCTGGTTTTGAAATCAATGGAGCAATGTACGGTGGCAGAGACTGTTTTAGCTTACAACAGAGGGTTTTCCGGGTACTTTTTCGATCAGTCGAAGACGGCGGACACACTCATCTGGAAAATGGGTAAGGAAGAGTTGTCGCCAACGCATTCGCTGGTTGCGTTTGTAAACGGCGATCCTGCCGGAATTGTACTGAATGGAATTTGGGAGCGGGACGGGCAAAAAGTTGGGTGGAATGGCGGGACAGGGGTAGCGCCGGAGCATAGGCGGAGCGGAGTGGGCCAAGCCTTGATGGAAGCGACTTTGCAAATATATCGGGAGCAGGGTGTACAGCTTGCGGCGCTGGTCGCCATTCGGGAGAACGATAGGGCGATAGCCTTGTACGAGAAAATAGGCTTCGCCGTCTGTGACCAGTCGATTTTTCTGGAACAAAAAGCTCATGACCACAAGCGGTCACATCCAACTTCGCTGAAAAACGTCGAGGCGTCTTCCACAGAAGAAGGCGTGCTTTCCGCTTTGCAAAAGGAAGCAAGTCCGTCCTACGAATTGCTTGAAGGCATGCCGGATGACGTGTATTCATTGGACTTTTGGACCAAACCGCTTTGGGATATTCAGTGGAGAACGATTGAGAACAAGCAAGCGGTACTCGTCCGCGATGAGAACAAACAAGTAATCGGCTATGCCTTGTACAGACGGATTTTTGAAAACGGAAAACAAACGACAGCCTTGCTGTTTCAGTGTGAGGCAAGGCCGGAACGGGCCGACCGGGAGGCGATTGTCAGAAGTGCTCTTGCCCATGTCTTTTCGCCATGGGACAAGGAGCTGTATCGCCTCACGGTCAATTTGCCAGCTTCCAACGAAATGACCATCCGCATTTTGCAAAGGGCGGGTTTTGACGTGATGGCCAAGCAAGTATTCATGACCAGGTCGCTCGTTTAAGCCCAGATCACTCGACTGACGGCTAGGGTTGCGCGTGATACGGAAACGTGATCGTGAATTTGGTTCCGACTTTTGGCTTGCTGGACACGCTTACCGACCCGCCGAACGCGTGGATGACGTGATAGGAGTACGTAAGCCCGAGACCGGTTCCGCTTGTTTTCGTCGAGAAATAAATGGACCCGAGGCGTTTGATCTGGCCTTCGTCCATCCCGATGCCGTTGTCTTTGATGATCAGCATGGCGTTGCTTTTCTCAATGAACAGCGAGAGGGACACTTTGCCGTTGACCGTCTCCTCACAAGCTTCGATCGCATTTTTGATGAAGTTGACCAAGACTTGTTTGAACTCGTCGGGATTGGCCAGAATCGTGACAGGCTTTTCATAAGCTTGCAGCTCCAGCTCGACATTGTGCATATTGGCAAAAGGCAGCATGACTTCCCGCACGACGTAAAGCTGGTCGCATACGTTGATTAGCTCGGTGCGCTCCTTGAGCGGCTTGGACAAAGCGAGATACTCGGTCAGGATCGCTTCCGTCCGCTGGATTTCGTCCATGCTGATGCGGATGTACTGATCGGTTTTCGTAATATTCTCGGGATTTTCCTGGATCAGGCGCAAAAATCCTTTGACCGCTGTGAGCGGATTTCTCACCTCGTGAGCAAGCGATGCGGCGACATGGCTCATCGTTTCGATTTTTTCATTTTGGGCGTGTCGAATAAACAGTTCTTTGTCGGATACGCACTTGCTAAATAGCGACAACAAAAGCCAAATTCCGACAAAGTTTTGAACGGGGATCACGAACAAGTAGTAGGCAGGATGATGGGATACATAGGTGGGAAAGTATAGATAGGTCAACCCCAAAGCTACCAGGGAAAAGAGCGCGCCCGTCAAAAAAATATACAGTGTTTTCCGATAACTGGCTTTGTAACGCCGATACATCAGGAGGGAGATGGCAAAGGTGACAACCAGGGCAAGCAGCGCGAGCCAGATGCCTTCACCACCCAAATAATAGCGGTATAGCGCGGACTCGATCAGCAAGACCAGCGCGATCCGCACTCCCCCATAGACTAGGGCAAAAAATACGATGATGTGCCTGATATCGAAAATCACGCCTTCCGAGACGCTGGTCGCGAAGGTCATGGCCAGAAACATGCAAATCGAGCTGGTCACAAGAATGAAAGCGCGGCTGTAATTGCGCATTCGGTCGCGGTAATAAATATTGAACAGGACAAATGGCGTCAGAGCAAAAAACATCTGCAAAATTACTTCTTTTAGTAGAATCATCGGACATCCCCATCGCAAATTTGCATGGCTGCTTCAATCTACGATATTTCGACAAGAGCCTACACGATTCCTCCAAAATTTGGACGCGCCGACGGAATAAATTTAAAGGAGAAAAGTTTTAAAAACCTAGTTGACAGATGGGTAAAACACGGATTATAGTCTCTATATACTAATACAAAGGTTTCGAAAATAATAACTACTCTTATCCAGAGAAGGCTGAGGGAATGGCCCTATGACGCCCGGCAACCTAGCTGGCAAGATCAATGTCTTGCGAGCCAAGGTGCTAACTCCAACAGGTAGCGATACCTGACAGATAAGAGGCGCGAATCTTGTCGATCAAGCCTCTTTCATCTGTTGAAAGAGGCTTTTCCTTTTGGAAAGGGAAGGTCGTCGCCTCCTCGGCTTGCAGCACAACAAGGAACAAAGAAAAAGGGGGATTTTTCGATGAAAAAGAAACTGGGCCTTATCACATCACTCGTACTGGCAGTATCGGTGGCCTTGACCGCGTGCGGCGGCGGAGCCGATACGAAAAACACGGCGGCAAACGGCGCTTCCGGCGAAAAAGCGAAACGGATTGCCCTGATCATGCGCCAAAATGTAGGAACGTTTTCGGCTCAATACATTAACGGTGTGAAGCAGGAAGTCGAGAAAAACGGCGGAGAGCTGACAGTATTCAACGCAGATACGGATTTGTCGAAAATGGCGTCGAATCTTGACGCTGCGGTCAACCAAAACTTCGACGGCATCCTGATCGACCACGGTACAGCGGAAGCGTTGCAACAAGGTACGCAAAAAGCTGTCGACAAAAAAATCCCGGTCGTTCTGTTCGACACAGACATCAAGCTGCCTGGCGTGCCGATTGTCGAGCAAGACGACAACAAGCTGGCAGAACTGAGCCTGGAAAAGCTGGCGGCAGATTCCGGCGGCAAAGGCAACATCGTGAAAATTTGGGTGGCAGGCTTTGCCCCGATGGAAAAACGTCAGGTGACTTATGAAGCGTTCCTGAAAAAATATCCGGATATCAAGGAAGTCGCCGCTTTCGGTTCCGCGACAAACAACACGGCGCTGGATACCCAAGCACAGATGGAAGCCATCCTGAAAAAATATCCGAACAAAGGCGACATCACGGCTGTATGGGCATCTTGGGATGAATTTGCCAAAGGGGCAACCCGTGCGATCTTGCAAGCAGGCCGCACAGAAATCAAAGTATACGGCATCGACCTGAGTGATGAAGACCTGCAACTGATCCAGGAAGCAAATTCGCCATGGGCAGCGACTGCAGCCGTAGATCCATCGAACATCGGACGCACTCACGCAGCGGCTATTTTCCAAAAAATCAAAGGCGAGCAAGTGCCAGACAGCGTGAAGCTGAATCCGGTGCTGGTGAAACAAGAAGATTTGCCTAAGGACAAAAAAGTGACAATGGGCGACTTGTCCCAGTACGTGAAAGAGTGGGGCAAGTAAGCATATAGAGCTGGTTGATTTGGCTATTCCCGTTGATCAGTCAACGGGAATCTTGCTTATTTAAGGGGGGGCGAAAAGTGTCCAGCTTGCAGATGAAAGGGATTGTGAAGCAGTTCTCCGGCGTTCCTGCGCTGCGTTCGGTCGATTTTGAGGTCAAGGCTGGCGAGGTTCATGCGCTTTTAGGGGCGAATGGGGCGGGGAAAAGTACCTTGATGAAAATTTTGACGGGCGCGTATCAGTCTGACGGGGGGAGCATCACGATTGATGGCAAAGAGGTGTCGATCCAATCGCCCCAGGATGCGAAAGCTTTAGGTATCCAGTGCGTGTACCAGGAAGTGGATACGGCGCTGATCCCGTACTTGAGCGTGACGGAAAACATTTTGCTCGATCAGATTGTCTCGGCAGGCCGCAAAGGATTCATGAACTGGCCGAGCTTGCACAAGGAAGCGGAAAGCATTTTGCAGAGCTTCGGCTTTTCCATCCCTGTGCGCATGCTCGTCGAGGAATGTACGCTGTCCGAAAAGCAACTGATCCTGATTGCCCGCGCGACCGTGCAAAAAGCGAAGTACGTCATTTTTGACGAACCGACAGCTCCGTTGAGCACGAAGGAGAGCGAGCGGCTGTTTCTCATCATTGACCAGTTGAAAAAAGCGGGTGTCGGGATCATCTACATTTCCCATCGCCTGCCGGAAATTTTTGAGATATGCGACCGAATCACGATCATGCGGGACGGTCAACTGATCGTGACGAGCGAGACGTCCCACACGACGATGGATGAGGTCATCGGCAACATGCTGGGCAAAAGCTTCGAGGAAGAGTTCCCGAAAGTCGAAGTGCCTGTAGGCGGGGTGCTTCTGGAAGCTGCGGGAGTGGCTGGCGGCAAGGTTCGCCGCGCCGATTTGAGCGTTCGCGAAGGCGAGATTGTCGGGATTGTCGGGCTGGTTGGAGCCGGGAAGACGGAACTGGCGAGACTTTTGTTCGGAGCGGATACCGCCGAGGCGGGACAAGTCAGGCTGAGCGGCAAAGAGGTGCGGCTGCGGTCGCCGAAGGACGCTGTTGATGCGGGAATCGTCCTCGTACCGGAAGAACGGCGCAAAGAAGGCATTTTTGTCGAGGAATCTGTCCAGAACAACTTGTCTGTCTCCGCTTTGGAGAAGTGGTCGCGGCTCGGATTTGTCCGCAGAGGGGCAGAAGCGAAGCAGGCGAGGGAGCTGGTGAGCCGTCTGGGCGTAAAGACGGCAGACATCACACAGCTGGTTGGCTACCTCAGCGGAGGAAACCAGCAAAAAGTCGCGATTGGCAAATGGCTGGATACGGATGCGCAAGTGTTCATGTTCGACGAGCCGACCAAAGGCGTCGACATCGGGGCGAAAAGCGATATTTACCGCCTGATTGGAAAGCTGGCGGAGCAGGGCAAGGGCGTTCTCTACTTTTCTTGCGAGTTTGCCGAAGTATTGGGCATTGCCGACCGGATTTTGGTCATGTTTGAAGGGAAAATCGTCAAGGAGCTGAGCCGCGCGGACGCGACACAGGAGACGATGATGTATTATGCCAGCGGGGGTGAGTAAGGTGGAAGGTAAAAAATTCAGCTTGTTTGATTTTATTTACAAATACGGTACAGTCGCAGTAATTGTGATCGTCATGCTGTTGTTCAGTCTGACCAATCCGTATTTCTTCACGTACGACAACATCACAGACATTTTGCGTTCCATCTCGATCGTAACGTTCGTCGCGATTGGCGTTACGTTTTCACTGATTGTCGGAGGCTTCGACTTGTCTGTCGGTTCGACGGTGTCGTTGACCACAGTCGTTTCGGCTTCCATGATGGTCTGGTACGAGCAGGGCGTGTTTGCCACTTTGGTCGTCCCGATCGCGCTCAGTCTGATTGTCGGATTGGTCAACGCTTTTCTGGTCGTCAAAATCCGCATTCCCGATCTGCTGGCGACACTGGCGATGCTGTACATCGTCAACGGACTTCATATGACTTATTCAAAAGGCTACTCGATTTACGCCAACATGCCGTTGGAAGACGGTTCGATGGCTCCGGGGAAATTCCAGGAATGGTTCCTCTGGCTCGGACAAGGCAAAATTTTATCCCTGCCTGTTCCCGTCATTTTGACCTTTTTATTGGTCGCGGTCACACACGTCTATTTGGCGTATACTCGCCAAGGGCGGATGCTGTACATGACGGGCGGCAATCTGGAAGCGGCGCGTCTCTCCGGCATTCCCGTGAATCGCTATCGCACGCTCGCTTATGTGTTGTCTGCCCTGTTCGCCGGACTGGGCGGGATGCTTCTGGCAGCGCGGATCGGTACGGGCCAGGTGAGCAGCGGCGGCTCGATGCTGATGGATGCAGTGGCGGCGGCGTTTGTCGGCTTCTCCGTTTTCGGCGCGGGCAAGCCGAACGTATTCGGTACGTTCGTCGGCGCGATTTTGATCGGGGTGTTGCTGAACGGCATGACGATGCTGAACGTGCCGTATTACGCCTACGATATTATTAAAGGAACGGTACTGGCGCTTGCTCTTGCGGTGACGTACTATCAGTTGCGCAGGAAAAGAAAAGCGTAAAACATGGCTGTACAGGCAAGGCAGGGAGCTGCGGGAATGCAGGCATCCTGCCTTTTTCTTTTCAATAAAATGGAAAATGTTTCACATGCAGCATCCCTCCGCTATAATACTCTGGGGGGATATAAGTGATCCATTATAAGACGTACATACGCGGAGATGCCTATGAATGGGTAACCTTCGTCCACGGGGCGGGCGGCAGCTCATCCATCTGGTATAAACAGATCAAAGCTTACAAAGAGCATTTCAATATTCTCCTCGTCGATTTGCGCGGTCACGGCAAGTCGAAGCAGCATATGGGGAAGCCCAGGGCTAAATACACGTTTGAAGACATCAGCAAAGATATCATTGAGGTGCTCAAGCACGAGAACATTGCTTCCACTCATTTCGTAGCGGTGTCGCTGGGCACGATCATCGTCCAGATCATCGCCGAGCTTGCGCCGCAAAAAATACGCTCGATGGTTTTGGCGGGAGCCGTGACGAAGCTGAACTTGCGCTCGCAAATCTTGATTGCGCTGGGCAATCTCGTCAAGCATATCGTTCCGTACATGTGGCTGTACAAGCTGTTTGCCTGGGTGATCATGCCGCGGGAACGCCATCGCGAATCCCGCTCCTTATTTGTCAGAGAAGCGAAAAAGCTTTGTCAAAAGGAGTTCAAGCGCTGGTTCAGGCTGACGTACGGAATCAATGCGTTTCTCGCGGGGCTGCTGACGAAAGAGCCTGCGATTCCCGCGCTGTTTATCATGGGAGATGAGGACTATATGTTTTTGCCCTCGGTCCAGTCGTGTGTAAGCCGCAGAAGGCACGCCCAGCTTTGCATGCTGGACAATTGCGGCCATGTCGTCAATGTGGATCAGCCGGAAGAGTTCAATCGAGTCTCGATCGGATTTATCAGGCAGCAGGCAGGGGGAGGACAGTACGTGGTCAGTCCGGCCTAGCGCGCCTGGTTTGCCGTTTGGTTCAAGCCTTTGGCATTTGCGATTTGCGCGGAAGTGTGTTCCAATAAATGGGAGCGGAGCTGGAAATAGATTTTGGCCATATATTTAATGAAGGGGGAAATGACATGTCGATTCAAAATGAGCACGATTTGCTCGCTTTGCAGCGGATCGGGAGAATCGTGGCAGAAGCGAGAGAAGCGATGCTGCAGGCCGTTCGGGCGGGGATCACGACAAAAGAGCTGGACCGGATCGGCGGCGATATTTTGGCGAAGTACGGCGCGCGCTCCGCACCCCAGGTGACGTACGACTTCCCCGGGCAGACGTGCATCAGCGTGAATCATGTCGTGGCGCACGGGATTCCCGATGGAACGGTATTGAAGGAAGGCGACATCGTCAATGTCGACGTTTCCGCAGAGCTGGAAGGTTACTTTGCGGATACAGGCGCTTCGGTTGTCGTGGGACAGGGAGAACCTGTGAAGCAGGCGCTGTGCAAATGCGCAGAGGAGTCGCTGTACAAGGCGCTGGATTCGGCCAGGGCTGGCTCCAAGTTGAGCCAGATCGGGCGCATCGTCCACAATGAAGCGAAGGCAAAAGGATTTACGGTCGTCAAAAACCTCACAGGCCACGGCATCGGCAAAAGCTTGCACGAGGAGCCGACGGACATCCTGAACTACTACGACAAATGGGACAAACGGCTGCTGACGGACGGGCTTGTGCTCGCTGTCGAAACGTTTATTTCCACAGGAGCCGAGTATGTGCAGGACGGGAAGGACGGCTGGGCTTTGGTGACGCCGGACAGAAGCTACACCGCCCAGTACGAGCACACCGTCGTCATAACGCGCGGCAAGCCGATTATTTTGACGGCTTGAGCGTTTTTTTTCACCGCGCGCGGTGATTTTGCGAGCGTGAACAAAGAGAGGAGGCCCTATTGCGCTGATAGGGTCTTTTTTGTGTGAAAAACGTCTCGACGTTTTTTATGAAATGGGATGTGAGCGCTTGCGGTCAACGAAACGGTCATGACCGTTTTGCTTTGGGAGAAAAATTGCGAGAATGAGCAAGAATAACTTGCAGAATAGCCAAAGATTGTATATTCTTTGTATAAGAATATATGTTCGCATTTGCTGGGAGGTTCCTTTTGATGAATCGATGTGGCTGGGTGAATCAGGACCCGTTGTATTTGGATTATCACGATCAGGAGTGGGGAGTGCCTGTCTACGATGACCGGCTGCTCTTTGAATATTTGAATCTGGAAGGCGCGCAGGCGGGGCTGAGCTGGTACACGATCCTGAAAAAGCGGGAGAACTACCGCCGGGCTTTTGACAACTTCGAAGCGGCAAAGATTGTGCAGTACGACGAGGACAAGATCGAGCAGCTTTTGCAGGATGAGGGCATCGTGCGGAACAAGCTGAAAGTCAGGGGCGTCGTCAAAAACGCTCACGCCTTTCTCAAGGTCGTGGAGGAGTTCGGCTCCTTTTCCAGCTACATCTGGTCGTTTGTTGGCGGCAAGCCGATTCACAACCACTTTCAGGAGCTAAAAGATGTGCCTGCCTCCACCGAGATCAGCGACAAGCTGAGCAAGGATTTAAAAAAGCGCGGGTTTACGTTTGTCGGTTCGACGATCTGCTATGCGTTCATGCAAGCAGTAGGGATGGTAAATGACCACGTGAAGACGTGCGATCTGTATCAAAAAGACTAAAGCACAGGCAATGAGAGGAGGAGCAGACATGAATGCGACTGATCTTTTGATTCTGAATTTCGAGGAAGTCAGACGCCGCAGCATCAAGGTGTGGAGGGCGATCCCGGAAGACAAGCTGGATTGGAAGCCCGACAACAAAGCGTTTACTTGCGGGGAAATGATCCGGCACGTCATCGAGGGCGAGTTTTTGTACCATCAGATTTTGATTCAAAGAGGCAGCTCCGCTCTGTCTGCTCTGCCGAATCCGTATGACACCAAGCCGTTCACCTCGATTGAGGAAGAGTTGGCTTTTGCTAAGCCGTATCGGGACGAGTTTCTCGCCTTTGTCAAAGAGTTGGACAAAAGCGACCTGGAGAGCATCCGCATCGACCGTTCCGATGTCGGGTACGTCAGAACGTTGGGCGACATGCTGCTCCGGATTGCGTACCATGAATCGGTTCATACCGGGCAGTTGCTCGATTACATGAGGACGATGGGAATCGAACGTCCGAACATTTGGGATTGAGTAGAACGGAAGAAGCTTGGGGAATAACGCAAAAGAGCCAGCGTTCTCTGCATCGGGAGGAGACGCTGGCTCTTTTGCGTTTTTTGCGCACGGCTTTTCAGCTATGCATGGTGGATGGCGTGGTTGGGAACGCTCAGGCAGAAAGGCAGCAAGAAAGCATTACGTAACCAACGAAGTATGAGAGTGGTGTACTTTTTGAGTTGTGGCTATCGTTCAAAGCACGGTTCTTTTCCAGAGAATCGCGCTTCTTTTTATGCGGAATTTTGCAATAAATACAGGGGCATTTAACCCCGTTCGATCAAGAAAAGTCAAGGAAAAAAATGATTGGAAATAACTTGAACTGAAATGGATTGTATGAGATACTTGTACTAACAAAGAGAACAAACGTTCCTGTCTATCTTTTAGGGGAAGCAAACTATCTTATTTCCAAAAATGGAATCAGGCAAGGAGTGAGAGTATGCAAAAACAAGCGATAGGCCGTATCGGCTGCATAGGCGAGAGTTCTCATTGCCGAGTGCGCAGAGGACGGTCAGGAGAGTGCAAAGCGGTACTCACGAGCCAGTTCCCTGTGCTCTCCCCGAAGAAGAATCTCGTTTTGGCAGGCGAATGGACAAGCACGAAGCTCAGCCGAGGAAGCACGATCAGAGAGCGCCTATTGATTCAAAGTAAGGATGGGCAGCGATGATGTCGATGGATTATGTCCAGGTGCTCGCTGTGGTCGTTTGTTTTCTCGTGTTGGTAGTGACGTTCAAGCATGTCGATTTGCAGATTCGCATCAACAACATTTTGGATGTGCAGTTGAAAGCGAACAAGGAGAAAGAGAAGGAGGCAGAACCGAGTGAGAAAAAAATCGATCCTCCTGTCCATGAAAAGCAGCATCCGCAAGAATAGTTGAGGAGTCGGCGCTGTCCTTTGTTTCCATATCATTCCATGGGGGAAGGGGATTTTTGCAGAGATGATACAGGCAGCATTGATCGTTGCTTGCGCCCTGTTGGTCGGAGTGATCATCGGGCAGAGCATTTTAGCAGAAAAGGTACGAAAAAGATAGATAGCAGCAAAACGAAACGATGTATCTCTACAGCTTTTACGAGAGAACGAGGGGGAAAGAGAATGACGACGACAACTTTGATCAGTAAAGACATGTTGATGGAAGCGGTGTGCGAAGGTTGCCCGGCGACGTGCTGGGGGAAGCGGACGCATTGCCAGGTCCATGACCAGCATATCGGCAAAATTGAATCGTGCCCGGAGTGGGACAGATATTTGCAGCAGCAGCAAGCAAAGCCAGCACGGCCGATTCAGAAAGAGGCGAGTAAACAACGGGAAGTCCGCTTTGATTTGCACGAGTTGGCTCCAGCCCTCTCTGTTTTGCAAAAGACGGAAGAAGAAATTCGCGATTACAGCTACATGCAAATCGAGATTGTTCGCATTCAGCGCTATTTGCGGGAAGCCGGGGAAGGCATGGTCAGCCAGTACGGATTGGATTCAGCCATGCCAAAAGGCCAAGGCTCCCACAGCGACAAAACACACGCGGAAGTCGTTCGCCGGGAACGGAAACAGAAGCGGCTGCAAAATTTGCAGGACAAAATCGAGCGGATCAACAGAGCGGTAGAAACGATTCGCAGCGAACAGGAGCGCCTGATTGTGGAAGCGCTGCTGGATGGGGAGAAAAACAATTTGATCGCCAAAGCGATCGGGGTGTCCCGCCAACGCTACTACGAGATTAAGCGGAGTGCTGTGCTGAAAATGGCGTGGGCGATGTACGGGGATGAAATGCAGCAGACGGGATGAAAAAGCGAAAAGTGAATACGCAGAAGATGCGAGAAGCTCGATTTTGGCGCGACATGCCAGGATCGGGCTTTTTTTCTGGAGCTGGAATGAAGTAGCTGGAATCGTTGAAAGAGCTGGAACGATCTTCGAGCGGCTTTTTCCAAAAGGGCGGGCGAATCACTGGCTAACAAGGCTGACAAGAGCTGACACTCCCTGACACTTACGTGAAAAATCCATTTTGATCCGCGCAAAAGGTTATAATGGACTCAAGCGAATCAAGTAAGAGACACAAGAAGCCATCTGGTCAATTGCCAGGTGGCTTTTCCTGTTCGCTAATCCGACGAAGGAGGGAGCTGGCATGTGACAAACAGCAGGCAAGCAGTGCAACCAAGGGAGGTGGGAGGATGGAGGATCGCGAGTTGTCCGTTCTTTCCGAACTGATCGGGGAAGCTTATCCGCAGCTGGCAACGGTCGTCAACGTCGACGACTGGATGGCTCAGCGTTTTTCCGCACCGGCCGCGTTTTTGCTGACGCAAGGCATCGGGGAGACGGGCAGGAGCCATGCTTCCTATCAAGTGCAGTCAGAGGCGTGGATCGTGCTGCATTATCCGAAAACAGCTGGCGTGTACCAGAGGCTGTCGGACGAGCCGCTGCGCCAGCTTTTGCGCAAGTCGCAGTACAGCTATCGCGGTACGGCGTCGGATTTGTCCATCGACATCGACAGCTCGACATTGCGAATCTGGCGGGATAAGCGGGATCGCACGGAAATTGCGTTTCGGTTTACGTACGTCGTCACGGTGCCGAAAGCGGCGGAAGCGACCATCAACGAATTTGAGATTGAGGAGGGACGTTCCTAGTGGCAAAAAAAGAGCAGCAACCTGATGTTGTGAAAACAAAACAGGAGTGGATTTTGAGCGCCGCCTATCTGGAAGCCGAACGGTTCGAGGTAGCAGGCGCTCTTTTTATGGCGGCAGACAACGAGCAGCTGTCGGAAGGGCAAGTAAAAAATCGATTGACCAAATACAAAGGCGGGGTGTAAGCATGACAATTCAACGTGAACGGCCGGGCGTAACGGTCGAACTGATCGCAAAGGCAAAAGAACGAGTAGTACCAAAGAGCGGTGTTGTTCTGGTTCCGTACCAGGCAGAGTGGGGAGCGCCGGATGAACTGGTGAAGCTGGGCAGCTACGAGGAGCGCATGGCGCAAACGTTTGGCAAAGCGGATACGGTCGAACTTGCGGCAGAAGGCGGGGCAACCGTCCTGGCGTATCGCATGACGAACGGAACAGCGGCGAAGGCAGCTTACGAGCAGGCGAATGCCGTGCGGATCGAGGCGCTTTATCCGGGATTGCTGGGCAACGACTTGCGCGTCGTCATCGTCGCTTCTACTTCCGAGCCGGGCAAAAAGGAGCTGCAAGTAAAAGGGCCGCTGCAAACCGAGAAGTTTTCGTTTGCGGATGCAGATGAGCTGGTGGCGAAAACAAGCCAGTCGCTTTACGTGCGCGTGAAAAAGCTGGGCGATGCGGCGATTGCCGTAGCTTCCGAAGCGAATTTGACAGGCGGCACCAGCGGGACAGCGCCACTCTCGGCAGCGGATTCCAGCAAGCTGTTCATGGCTGTTTCCGGTGCGGATTTTGACGCCATGTACTTGCCGTTCGACGATGCTTCCGTGCAGGCAGCGGCCAAGCAGTTTATGAGCGATCGCCGCAAGCTGGGCAAAAAGCTGAGCACGCTGGTCATTGGCGGCAAGGCTGCGGACGATGAAAACATGGAGAAGCATGTGGAGCGCTCTGTCGCGCAAAATGCCCGTTATGTCGTCAATTGCGCCATCGCTGGCCAGCACAACAATGGAAACACATACGGCAGCCTGCAGTGGGCGGCATGGGTAGCGGGCATGATCGCGGCGACGCCTGCGCACGAATCGTTGACGGCGGTTGTCGTGCCGCTGAAAAAAGCGCTGAAAGACTGGGGCCACACCGACATTTTGCAAGCGCTCAGCTCGGGAACCTTGGTCGCCACCCGTGACGGCGAGGTGTACATCATCGAGAGCGCCGTGAACACGTTGGCTGTTTTGGGTGCACACGAGCGGGAAGATTACGGCAAAATCCGCGTCAGCATGACGCTCGACCAGATCGTCAACGACATCAATGCAGTCGGCAAAAAGTACAAAGGCAAGCTGGGCAACAACGACCTGGGCGGTGCGGTGTTTGTGTCTGCGGTCAACGCTTATTTGACCGTGCGCGAGCAGCAAGGCGCGATTGAGACAGGCTGGACGTTTACAGACAAAAAGAACGGAAACGGCGATCGCCGCGGCTTCCTGCTGTCGGCCAAGCCATTGGATGCAATCGAATACTTTGACATTGACTGGGAGGTGCTGTAATTGGCTATTGCACGCGATATCAAACTGAAAAATTGCCAAGTTTACGATGAAAATGGAGATCCGATCTACGGAACACTGGAGGGCAAGATGGTCCTCAAGGTCGAGTACGGCGACACCAACCGTCTGCAAAAAGGGAAAATCCAGACGGTCAATGACTGGCATGTAGAAGTCACGCTGAAAATTACGGCTACCAACGCCGCTTTGAAATACTACTGCGTCGAGCAATTGACCCAGGGTAAAACGCCTGTGCTGCCGTTTTTGATTGGAGAGACGCTGGACAAGGAAGCGGGCAACTCCGAGCGCGTCCGCATTTCCAACATCGTGTTGAATCCGGAAGAAATCACGCTGTGGGAAGCGAAGGCAGACGGCAACGATCACGCTACCTACGACCTGAAAGGGATGTCCATCGACAAGCCGGACTACCTGGATGAATTGCCAGCTTACATCGAATAGGAGGAAGAGACATGAGCAAACTGCAAAAATATTTGGCAAAAGCGAATGAACAAGCGCCGCGCAAAGAGGTGGTTGTCGTCATCGACGGCGACGAATGGAAAGTGCGCCAACTGAACCTGTCCGAGCTGCGCGAATGCGAGCGCATGGCAGACAAGGGAGAAAAAACGGACTGGTTCCTCTACAACGACGCCCGAATCGTCAAGGCGACCGAGCATGAGTTTCCGTGGAACCAGGAAGAGCTGAAAAAGGCGTACAAGGCCGGAACGAAGTACGAGCTGGTGGAGAAAATTTTCCGCGACAATCCTGAGGGATACAGCAAGCTGCTCCAGGCAGTGCGCGATGTAAACGCAGGCCAGTCGGAAGAAGAGGCCATTGAAGAAGCAAAAAACTGATCCGATCTGACGGAGAGGCTTGGCACATGTGCCGCGCTTTTTTAAGAGGCCGGGGCCGTCCGTCGGATCTGTTGGAGTACGATGTGGACGCGTACAAGCAAAAGCTGTTCGTGATGGCTTGCCAGATGGTCGAGCTGGAAGATGAGGAAAGGGCCGGGTGAAGGGGCTTGGCTTTTTCCGATCCCGCTTTAGGATATAAAAGGAAGTTGGATGACAGTTAAGACAGGAGGTGAAATGAATGGCAACAGATGCTGCTAGATTGAAAGATACGCGTTCGGAAATGAAGCGCATGCTGCACGAAATGGGCGCGATGACCAAGGAAGTAGGCCGAGCAGGACGGGAAATGCAGAGCATGACCAATAAGCTCTCCGCAGGACTTAGTCGAATGAAGAGCGACGTTCAGAAAGTCAGGGCCAGCATGGATGAGCTGAACAAAGTGAAGCCCAAAGTCAAATTTGTAGACATTGCCCCCAAGTTTGACGACATGAAAAAGGAGTGGGCCAACTTAGGGGGACTCTGGAATGGTGTTGCTTTTGGCACATCGATGGATGGAGTCAAAACGGAAGCCAAGGCTGCGGGGCAAGAGCGGGCTATTTATGCAGGCAGTGGAAAAAGCGCTGCGGAAATGAAAGTTTTCGAAGAGATGGCCGCGAAATTGACAAGGCTCAATCCTTATCTGACCGAACCCGCGGCGATGGCTCTGATTGCAAAAAGCGGGAACGTCGATCCAAAAATGGTGGAAGAGGCAGCAAGACTGGCTGTCACGACTCGTCTTGCCGGGGAAGAAAGTGTAAGAATGATGACAGCGATTGGCGCCGCAACACAGGCTGATGCCAAACCTGAACAACTGGCGAATGCGCTTCAGTATATGAACAATGCGGGAGCAGGCAATCTTAGCCTCAAGCTGGTAGATTCCCTCGCGCAATTCAACACAGCGAATGGCAAAATGCTGAATACCCCAGAGAAACTGGCTGCCGTGGTCGGAGAAATCAGCCAGCTGTCCCTGAATAGCAAGGAGTTTGGCGCCCTGTTGATCAAGGGTCAGGAATATAACGCCAATGGTGGACTTGTACAGCTTCTTGCATCCAAATACGAAAAGCAAATTCAGGAGTCTGACCCGGAAAAGAAACTAACCGACGAGCAGAAAAAAGCCATGGCACAACAAAGAGCCGAGGAAGATTCCAAAAGGCTTGCTATAGGGCTGGCTTCTACAGACAAAGACGAGCAGCGAATCGCATTGGGAAAAATGATGATGCTGATTGCTGCCTCTTCGAACGCGGCGGAACAGCAAAAAGCCATGGCCAGTCTGGGCGGCGATTCGGGAAATATTGTGGAGAAGACGGTCAAGATTGCCTCCGGCGATATGAAGCCAGAGATGAATAACGAGGTAGATAAAGCATATGCAGCTTCATCCCAGGCCGACCTGTTTTTTGCTACGCTTCAGGCTCAGGCAGAGGCGAAGCATGAGGCGATGGACGCGATCGGAAAAGTAACTAGCGATTTGTCGGGTGTCACTGCGCTGGTCTCCAAAACAGCTGCACTTTTCACCGGCTGGTTCAACAGTTGGGATGAGACGGTAAGGAAAGGTGCCGTATATATGGTAACGGCTGTGACCGTCATTTTGACAGTCGGTGCCCTTGCAACAAACATCTGGACGAAAACGAAAGCTTTTTTCACTACGGTAGGGGGGCTTATAGCCAGAATAGGCAAAAAAGGAAAAGCAGCGGAGGAAGAAAAACCGCTCAATCCGGATGCAGGAGGAAAACGAGAGTGCTGCTGCTGTTGCTGCTGCGACGGTTCTGGCGCAGGTGGTAAAAAGGGGAATAAATCCAACAATAAGGGTAACAAAAAAAATAACAGCAATAAAAACAGGAACGGGTCGAACAAGTCTGCTGCTGGTAATGAAGCGAACAAGCAGACGGGAGGCAAACGCAATGCAACCGCAGTTGGTGCAGTCGCAGGCGCAGCTCCTCTTGGCATCAGTGCAGCTGTGCCAGGTGCTTCTCCTCTAGACATGATGCCTGAACTGCCGGACATGACTGAACTGGATAGTGGCGGCCGAGAGAAAGCGGATAAAACCGAAAAAGCCGGAGGAAAAGGCTCCTGGAAAAAGATCGCGAAGGCAGGATTGAGAAGGGTACCGCTCGTTGGAACCTTGCTCGGTGTTGCGACAATCGCCGGATCGGAAAATAAAGTGGATACGGCAGCACAAGTAGGTGCAGAAGCGCTTGGTGGATGGGGAGGCGCAGCTGCTGGCGCGGCGATGGGAGCTGCTGTAGGCTCCATTGTTCCGGGACTTGGGACAGCAATCGGAGGAGCGATCGGCGGCATCATTGGTGGCTTCGGAGGTTCTATGGCGGGAGGCGCGATCTATGACACAGCAAAAAATTGGTGGCAGAACAGGTCGCTTGCGAAAGAAGGAGATACAGCACAAAAGCAGCAGCTTTTCGGAAAGGAGCGGCGCAGGACACGCGCACCTCAAGCAGCGCCGCAAAGGTCAACTGCCCCTGCCTATTCACCAGCAGGAAATCCGAATGCAAAAACACAGAGCGTCTCCTTGACGATCCCACAACTGACAATTTCTTTGCATGCGGACGGTGTGCTGCAAGATATTCCGACGATGCTGAAAATGCTCAATGATCCAACTGTCAGCCAAAGAATCAGAGCGATCATCGAGAGGGCACTGTTGGACGCGCTGGAGACAAGAGGAGGAGTGGTGACATGATTCGCATGCAAGGCAAATACACACTGACATTCCCGGTCACTCCAGCCGAAATCCAATTTCGCGGCTACGGTAACGATGTCGAAGGCACCACGTCGATCACGTTGCTCGCCGCCAATCGCATCTCGGCCAGACGTCCGAAATCGATCAGTTTCGATTTCTTTTTGCCGGGAGACATTACAGCTCCTTACATCGAGGTCAAAGGCTACCAAGGTCCGAGACCGTGGCTTGCCGGATTGGAGCGGTTGACAGGATCAGAGGTGCTGCTGACGATCGACGAGTTGAATCTCGCCTGGAATGTGCTGATCGGGCCGTGCGATGGCAAGTTTCAGGGGAAAAACGTCGATTTTCACGGCTCGATTGAGCTGCCGCTGTTTGTAAAAGACGAATTTATTACCTGGAGCAACCAGACGCAGCTTCTCTCCCCTGGCGCCGTCATCTCGCGGCAGCAGCCGGCTCGTCCCAATACGAGCGGCAAGGTAGCGAAAAAGACGAAGAAGCAGAAGGCGATGACTCAATCTGCTGGCAGCAGCCGGGCTGAGGACATGCGCATGCGGATTCAAAAAAAGCTGGAAGACGCACACGGATTTTAACGGAGATGATGAGATGAAAGTCATATATGGGAAGGAACAGACTCGATATGACCTTTCCCCGGCTGTCACAGAGCTGTCCTGGTCATCGTCCCGCGGGCAAATCGCCGGGCAGTTGAGTGTGCAAATCAAGGAAGCCCCGCCCCTGCAAGCGGCGGGCTTTTTGATGCTCTTTTCCGGCGATCAGCTAAAAGAAGCGCAGCAAATCTTCCACGGTCCGCTTGTCCGCCTCGATCGCGACGATCGGACTGGGGATTTGTCCGCGACAGCTTACGAGCTTGGCTGGTATTTGCAAAAAAACGAAGTCTCCCGCATCAAGCTGGACGGCGATGCCGGAACGGAGCTGGCGCGAGTCATCAAGGCGGCGGGCGTGAACATAAGCTGCCCGCCTTTTGGCTTCACGACCAAAGAGCGCATTGCTCCCCAATCATATACGGCTCTGTTCACATCGCTGACCGAGCAAGCGTACGAGAAAACAGGCGCCCGCTATTTCGTGCAGTACCAGCGCGACAAGCTGACCGTTTTGCCGGAGGGGGCAAACCCGATCGTTCCGCTGTTCAAGGCAAGCTTGCTTTCAACAAGCTCCACAGGCGAGAGCATCGAGGATGTGTACACGGTGGTGACAGCAGAGCGCTATCAGGACGACAAGGTGGCGAGCAGTGCGACGAAAGCGAACGAGAGCCTCGTCAAGCAAATTGGTCGCATGCAAAAGGTCATCGACGCCGGGGAGGACAAAAATGTTGCCGCTTTGGCAGCGAAGCAGCTTGCCGAGCTGTCCAAAATCCCGCTGACAAGGTCGATCTCGGTCCGTCATGAGGACGAGCAGGCGGCAAGGCTTCGCGCAGGCTGGCTGATCAAGATCATGGAAAAGAACAATCAGACCATTACCGATTGGATCGTCACCAGTTGCAACGCTCACTGGAAAGGCGGGCAATACACAATGGATCTGCAACTGGAAAGGAGGACGTAACCATGCAATCCGTCATTGCAAAGCTCAGGGGATATACACAGGACGGGCTGGTGAACACCCGAGGGGAGTTCGGACAGCTTTTGTCGCTCACGCCGTTGTCCGTCAAGCTCGACGAAGACCCAACGCCTTTGGAGCCGGATGAAATTGTCGCCTTGCGCTCTGCGGAGTTGCGCCAGGAGGACGTAGGGAAAAAGGTTGCCCTGCTTTCCTGCACGAACGATCAATACCTCCTGCTCGGGGTGGTGGAATGATGTTTCCCCAGTTGACGGGCACGGAAGACATTTTGACGGCGCAAACGGACGAGCCGATTCCCTGGACGTATCAGTTCGATTGGGAGACGAAGCAGTTGAAGCAAGGGCCAGATGGCCGCTATTTGCGCACGAGAACATATGCAGAATACTTGCAGGAGACGGTGCACAAAATTCTCCACACCCGCCGCTTTCGCTACGCGATTTACTCGGAGCGGTACGGGGTGGACTTTTTGGCGGAAAAAGGCCGGATGCGCTCCGGTTTGTCATTGCCGACGATCAAGGCGCAGACCGAGGAAGCGCTGGAGGCACACAGCGAGATTGAGCGCGCTGTCGTGCAGGACATTCGCTTTGCGAGCGGCCGGGTCATTTTGCAACTGGAGATAGAAGGAACAAGAGGCACAACCCGATTGGAGGTGGATGCATGGCAACGATAGACAGACCTGAAATGCCGATTTTGCGGGAGACGCCCGAACAGATTTACCAGCGGATCGCGAACCGGATGGCTGTGCTCGCGCAGAAGCGCGGGGAGACGCCGCCGGCTACGGGAGAGGGGGAAATCCACTACGATTTGGCCTACCCGATTGCCGAAGAGCTTAGCGAGCAGCAGCAGCTTTTGGAGTACGGCTTTTTGCAAGCCTTTCTTCCTTGGGCAGACGGTGAATATTTGGACGCGTCAGGCGTCTTTTTCGGCCTCCCTCGCAACGAGGGAGAAACTGACGATGCCTATCGCAAACGTTTGCTGGATCGGGCGCGCTCCGAAGAAGGCGACGGCCGCCGCCAGGACTATGAGCGCTGGGCGCGAAACGTTGACGGCGTAGGCGGAGCAGTCGCTGTAGAGAAAGCGCGGCACGATCTGTCGATTGATCTGTACATCACGGATGCGAGCGGTCAGCCCGCCACGGAAGAGCTGGCGAATACTGTGCGTACCAAGCTGGAAGACAAAAGGCGGGCTTTGCACGAACTGCGGGTGCTGCCAGCCAAGGTTTATCCCGTTTCGATTGCAGTGAAGCTGGCGCTGCGCCCCGATGCTGAGCAGGCGAAGATCGAGGAACAGATTGCTGCCCAAGTGAAAACGTATTTGAAAGGGCGTTCGCAGATCGTGTACCAGCAGATCGGGGCGCTCTTTTTCGTGGACGGGGTCGTCGACTTTGCGGATTACACGCTGAACGGCCAGGAAGCCAATTTAACCGTGCCTGCTGACTCTGTCGCTTCGCTCGCTTTGGCGGTGACGACATGATCCCAGAACGCTACAGGCAAATGTTGCCGCCGCAATGGTACGAGAACAAGGTAGCGGAGTATCATTTCGAAGGCGCAGCAACCGCAGTCGATGCTTTTCATGCGGAGCGGGAAGACGTTTTGCGGCAGTTCCATCCGTGGTCAGCGACCTGGGGGCTGGATGTTTGGGATTGGATTTACTTTGGTCAAAAGCAGTTGCTGGGTGTTGAGGAGCGGCGGAAAAATATAAGGCAGAAGCATTGGGCGTACCTTGGCTTTACTCCAGGTGTATTGCGGGCGATTGGCTACAGTTCGTCAGCATTCAAGCAGGTACGAATGGTCGAGGATTTTGAAAAGAAAGTGATTCGGTACGTTTACCCGATTGAGGATCGATTCGATACAAAGAACGCCGTTCAGGCTGTCGAGAAGATCAGGCCCGTTCATTGCAACGGGGTTGCATTTGAGCCTGTGTCGCTGGAGAGAGTTGAACTTCGGGACGTGCTGGTTGTTGGAATTAAAGAGTACCACAAGGTCAGCGAGTTTCGTGTAGGGATGACCCCAATCAAACGATACGAGGAGGTGGTCAGATGATTACGCACAGTTATCTACAGACTATACGAAACGACCTGTTGGCGCGGATAACGGGAGGCGATATCCTGCTGAATAACACTGTTTCCGTCCCAATCCATGCTGCATCTATTTCGCAGCATCCGACTGCGGGTGTTCATGATGCAATTGCCTTAGAGGTGTCGACGCAGAACGTCACCAGCGTTTCGGTTATCACTAATGCAAAAATCCGAACGAGTACAGGGGTAGTCGTCGCAGAAAAGACGGCCACTATTGAAATGAACGGTGCGCAATTCGTGAACCTGACTTTCGTTGTCGATGTGAGAGGAGGGGCGTAAGATGTCATACAATGCCAAAATGGACTGGAAACAAGATGACCCAGTAACGGAAGTGGACATAAACCGTTGGGAACAAGGTATCGCGGACGCTCACGCTGCTATTGCAGTGCTCACCGCTGATGTATCGAACCTGAAAACTCGCGTGAACGTTATCGAGAGCACGTTGCCGGAAAATTTCTTGCATAACCACTTCAAGGATGATCTTTCTACGATTATCGGGATCAAGGTGATTCGGGGTTATTACAACAAGGCGCAAAGTAGGTTGGAGGTATAGCGGAGTGCAAACGAAGAATGCAAAAACAGGTGCTCAACCGAGTAGCTTTTGGAAAGGGGGAGGAACGTGGCAATAAAGTCAATTTCTTATCCAGAGAGTACCTCTCGATCACAAACTCAGGTACTAAGATTGCCAAATCTCAAGAAGGTAAATACAGTAACTGTAAATACAGGTGCAGTTTCCTATTCGTTAACTGGCAATACACTAACCTTTACGCTTACAAACGGTGCTGTTAGTCGGACAGTTCAAACAGGAGGGAGTTATATTCCCGCTGACTCGAAGACTGTGAAAACTGCGGAGACGGGGCCAGTTGATGAAGCTGGTTATCATTCTATGCCTAACTCACAGTTCTATAGTTCTGGAGGGTACTCCGGGACTTTGACTAAACAAGTAGGAGCTTTAACCCCATCCACATTTATAATCTGGTATGAAGGAACGGTTACAAGGCCAGCTCAAGACACTAGAACTTACGCATACTACTATCAATATAATGTCACAGTTGATTATATTGATAATAGTCTCCCTTCCATCACATTGGCGCAGCCAACTGACAACCTTGCTTTGACCGAAGGCAACACATACAAGTTGGAAGGCAGCGTGTCTGATGCAGACGCTGGACAACCCCTGTCAGTCAAGTATTCCATCGGCGGAGGCCCAACACAGACCATCACGCTTGGAACATCCGACGGCACAACAGCGAAGGCGTTTAGCAAAACATTGCTATACAGCGCGGGGCGTTTCTGGGATGGCTCCACAGACGTCTCGGGCCTGCTGCCAGCAGAGGCATCATCGATTCAAATATGGGCCAACGATGGCAGTGACGACTCAACCAAAGTGACTCGACGCTTCACGATTCAGCAAGAAGATGCAAGGCTGTATGTCCCGATCAACGTCGTCAACCAGGCTTATCTCGTGTCGCAGATGGCTCGTCCTGTTCGGCTGAACAATGGGTGGCTAGTGGGGGCCGTTTATGATTTTACAGGAAAAACCATTTATTTATACAAGTCAACCAATAACGGAAAAGCATGGGCGCAATTGTGCTACGTGAGTAACGGAAGTAGTGACTTGACCTACTTCTCGATCGCATCAAAGGATAGTGTAGTGTATATTGCGTTTACTACAGGAACCGCAGATATCAACCTTATCGCAATCGACGCAACGGGCGCAACGAACACGAATCTATGGGGATTGAATGCAAGTTGGGTTCTGTATAAAGGTGCAATCGACTCGGGACAAACCGCATTTAATGGCATTGACCTAATAGTCAACTCTTACGGTTCCGAACTTTGGTGGGCAGCCAGCACGAAAAACTCAACACTCTCAAACAGTTTCAACATTCGCACTGGTTTCCTTGTATTTTTGTCGAACGGGACGCTTGATCCGTCGCCTGGTTCAGCTAGTCAGTTGACGTACTATGATGCTTCAGGTACAAACATCACCAGTCCATGTGTAGCGTATGTATTAGAAAATCCTGCGATCATTAGCGTATGGTCAAGTGCCCCAAACAACTACGGAATTTACATTAACTTTTATCTCGGTTTCGCCTGGGACCCATCCAATGACGGACGTGGAGTGATGATTTGCGACGGCGGGGGCTACCCTCAAGCAAGTCCTCAAGCAATTACCACACCAAACGACAAACTGCATGTTGTTTGGCACGGTACAGATTCCGATAATACGGTTAGCCCTTACATTCGATACAGCAACTCAACAGACGCCATAACCTGGCCCGCCGCGCCGAGAAAGCTGGTAAAAGGACAGAACGCTAGCATCACGTCTGACAAAAACGGAAAGCTATCGATAACCTACGAAGACGGCGGCTACATCAAGCGCATCGAGTCAACGGACGAGTTCGTCACATATCAAGGTCCGTTTGTTGTCGGCGCAGGAACCAAGCCAGCGACGCTTTATGACCAATTATTCCAGACTGACTTCTCGGTGCCGCCAACGCTTTACCAAGCGGCCGGAGCAGTAAAATACTACGGCGTCCTAAACCCGAACAAGAAGCCTGTCGTCACGCTGACTACGTCTGACAACCAGACGCTGACCGAAAACGCTACACTTTCTGTAGCTGGTAGCGCACTGGATCAGGACGTAGACAACGCAGTCACCATCAAATACCGCATCAACGGCGGCACCATCCGAAACATCGCATCTGGAGTTTCAGACGGCAGCACGCCTCTTTCTTTTGCTCGCGATCTGAGGTACAGCGGCAAAAGGATGTGGGACGGCGCGGTCGATGTCGCTGGCGTCGATCTGGCGGAGAACACCGATCACACGCTGGCAGTCTGGGCCGAAGACGACAAAGGCGGCAAAAGCGCGGAAGTCACGCGCAAGTTCCGCGTGGTCTGGAACCGTCCGCCGACGATCAGCGGCCAGAACAGCGACCTTGGAACGCTTACGGAGCGGCCGACAGTCACGTATTCAGCCGCAGACCCGGAAGGCAACTCCTTCACCTTCACGGAGTATGTAAATGGGCAGCAAATCAGGTCATTTGCAGGCGCAGGTGGTCAGCAGAACACCTTCGAGCTGACACATGATGCATGGATCAAGCTTGATCTCGACGTGCAGCACCAGTTGAAGATCGTCGCCACGGACAGCGCAGGCATTTCATCCGAGCGCGTATACACTTTTACCCGCACCGAGACACATCTGGAGTTCATGCTGGACTACAACAACCCGGATGTCGCTGCCTTCTTCACAGTAGACGGCATGCCGGAGCGAATCCTGTTCACGCTGGAGCGATACTTGCCGCCCGACTCTGAGATCGAGAGTGTGCTGGTCACAAATAACTATCTCGATGCTACGCCTACCTGGGAAGATGCTTGCAATGCCGTAATCGGTGGCCGCGGCTACATTTTCACAAACAAGACGAAGACAGCAGCCGACTGGGCTATTTGCGTATGGGTCACCCTTGCAAAAGGTTCTGCCACGCAGCGAGTCCACGTCTATGGATATGGGGGTGCTTTTGACTGATGAAGTTCAGCAATCAAGAGTCCATCACGGAAATTCGCAAAAAGCAGCAGGAAACGCCGGAACAAAAGATTGTCAGGCTGGAGGCGGAACTGGTCGCCGAAAAAAATGACAAGCTCACAATCATGGAGGCAACTGCTCAACTGTATGAGGAGTTGCTTCTATTGAAAGAGCAGATGGGAGGGACATCTTAGTGGCAGCAATTTACTACAGTTTGGTCAAGGCTGGCAGGCGGAAGATGGACCAAGTTCCCGCACATCTTCAAGAGGAAGTACAGGCGATGCTTGATGCTGAAAGCAGCACTGGTTAATCTGGGCATCCGGCTCATATCTTTTCGGGGCTAGGTAGCTCTGATCGTATTGGCCGCCGCACATACGACAGTGTGCCAACTGGTTTGAAGCTGGCAGTAAAAGAAGACCTGGAAGCTATCAGGCTGAGTGCCGATGGAGCACCAGTAGCATAGCGCTTTTTCCCAAGCGGAGAGGGCGTTTTTCATGGGGGAGCTGCTGAGTGGCTCCTTTCCGTTAGCTTCAAATTTGTCTCAATGCATAACTTTAGTTAGAGGACCAGTTATACGTTATGAGCTTATAATCACATTTGCCCGTTGTAGGTTTTTTGCTTTTTATCCGTTGATGGAACGCCGTGTGCGATGAAAGTCGCTCGCGCGGTGTAGGCTCGAACGAAACCCCTCGTGGAGAGAAGGGGATAAGTCGAGAATAGCGATACCAGCCCGGCAGTTGGCACAATCACTGTTATGAATGCGAGTATTTTGCTGATTAGCTTTAATGAAGAATTATCAGAGGACACCTTATCCATTACTGATATTGATCAGCTCATTACCCACATTAACAGTCATACTGGAGCCAACTTAAAAAAACAAAATTGGAACCAGAGTATTGAATGGGATACAACCGATCCGGAAAAGCCCATTCTCAAGGTTTACATGCGTTATAATCCTGATACTTGGCATACCGGGTTTTTCTATCAAGTAAAGTTTGTTCCCGGGGCAGTAAAGGATAAACACGAGAACATAACGTATGAAACACCATTAAGTGGTCCATTTTAAAACGCCATCAACGGCCCTCGGGTAAAACCGAGGGTATTTTTTTATCACCAAGACCGAGAGCCAGCCCCGAGCCGACCGGGGCAATTTTTACTGCACCGAGGGGAGAGAGGAAGAAGAGCGAATGGACAACTTTATCAAAACAGGAATTGCTATCGGAGGCGCAGCAGCCTCGTTTCTTTTTGGCGGCTGGTCAGCATTGCTCAGTGTGCTACTCGCATTCGTCATTTTTGATTTTGTCACTGGCCTGATTGCAGCCGGAATGGAAGGAAAGTTAAAAAGCAAGGTCGGTATGATCGGCATTGCGCGGAAGTTGTTCATTTTTTGCATGGTCGCGATTGCCCATCTGATCGACATGTCGCTTGGTGACCAAAATTTCATCCGCGACGCGACGATCTTTTTTTACCTGGCAAATGAGCTGCTAAGCATTATCGAGAACGCGGGACGCATTGGCCTGCCCGTTCCGGAATTGATTAAGCGAGCAGTAGAGGTGCTAAAAGGGAGAGGGGAGGGCAAATAACATGCAAATCACGGAAATGCTGCTCACGAACCAAACGGCCAGACCAGGCACAAAGATTGTCCCGAAAGGACTGGTCATCCACTGGACAGCCAACGAGAAAAAAGGCGCCGATGCGGTGGCAAACCGGAACTACTTCAACAAGCCGACGACAGAAGCCAGCGCTCACTACATCGTGGATGACCGGCAAATCATCAGGTGCTTGCCTGAGACGGAAATGGGCTATCACGTGGGGGCGAAATCGTACAAGGCAGAGGCGCTGCAAAAGCTGAGCGCGTACCCGAACGATTGCACGATTGGCATCGAGATGTGTGTCAACGCGGACGGCAGCTTTACAAAAATGTACGAGCAGACCGTAGCTTTGACAGCAGAGCTTTTAAAACGTTATGGCTGGGCTGTGGATAAGTTGTGGCGGCATTACGACATTACCGGGAAAAACTGCCCGGCCTTTTTTGTCGATGAGCGCACGGCGCAAGCTTATTTTGGCAAAAATGCGCAAGCTGCCTGGGAAAGTTTTAAACAGGATGTCCACAGGTTGCTAACAGGTTTTCCACAAAAACCACAGGCACCTGTTGATAACTGCACTGTCGAGCTGACGCTGGCGACGACAGGCAAGCTGATTGCAGGAACTTCCTATGTTCCGGTCCGGCTGGTCGCGGAGGCAGCGGGAGCAACGGTCGGGTGGGAGCCGACTACCAAAACGGTAACGGTGAACGGTCACGAACTGAATTGTCTCCATGAAAATGGAACCGCTTATGCTCCGGCAAGAGAGGTGGCTGCCCTGCTAGGGATGGAAGTGAGCTGGGACGCAGCGAGGAAAACGGTAGTGCTGCGAGAATAAGCCTGAGTAACAGAAGGCGAAAATAAGCGGCGTTGGCAGCACGACCCAACAGAGCACAAAGGAGCTGCCCAAAAAGGCGAATTAGCTAACGTCAAGCAAGCGGAAACATTGATTCATCGACGCGTATGAAAGGAAAAAGGGCGTCGCTCAGCCGAAAATTCGACTTTTGGGACAGCCCCTTTTGCTATTGAATATGGTGCAAGCAAGTGTCAGCCGATCACAATGACGATGACGTCGCTGGCGGACAAAATCGCACTCGGCTTCGCTTCCCGCTGGTTGACGCGGATGCGGCCATCCTTGATCTTTTGCACGATTTGACTGCGGCTCCAGCCATCCAGTCGACTGGCGAGCAGCTTGTCGAGGCGATACCGCGCATCTGCGCTTTCAATCGTGATGCGGACTTCCTGTACGCCTTGCTCTTTGTAATCGAGAACAGGGAGGACGGGCAAGGCGAGATTTTCTGCCATTGTCTCCTGCTCCGGTACTTCTACATGCTCCGTAAACGATTTGTATATGGCGAGCTTCTCGTTCCATGTGTGGTCCCGCTCGCATTTGTAGATAGCGAAACGATAAATGTTTTTGCCGTTGGCGTTGTGCCGGCGAATGCTGGTATCGAAAAAGGGTACGGTGCGTCCGCAGCTCCGGCAATACCGCAGCACGGGGAGAGTGCATGGCGTTTGAGTTAATACCCACGTATGTTCCATGACTAGCATGATCCTTCACCTCGTGAAAAAGGGTAAGGAACGTACCTGCTATTTGGATGTCTTGCAGACTGGCTTTTTTGAACGCAAAAAACGGAGATTCCCCATAGCGAATCTCCGTAAGAAGGACAGCCTACAGATTTCGTTACGTTCCTTTGTAATGGGAAAAAAGGGCAGACTGCACCTGGGCGAAAAAACGCGTTGTTTTTCCAGGAGCAAGGCTATCCAGTTTTTTAGGCCATTACAAAGTTGTCGTTGGCATACGTCGCACCCGTACCTTCCTATCCAAATAGTTGTAAACGATTTTACCACAACTGGTTAATGTTACCAACCCCCTTATTCTCTCCACGGCACGAGATTTGGCTCGGCGTCCAAAATCGATTCGTATTGTTCTTTCCAGCCATACAGGGCGGTTGGGTCCAGCAGCTTGTAGCGGGCGTATTTTTCCTGGCGAATCTTTTCAGATGACCAGCCCAGATGCTTCACCCGGTAGTAACTGAGAAAGGAAGGCAGCTCGAAAATATTGCCGGGAAAGCGTCCGCAGTGCAAGGGCTGTTCTTTCCACAGATAGCGAAGGTTGGGGCGGTAGCGGACGATGAATGGGCGGTATACATAATGGGCGCGCCAATACGGGTCTTCACGGTAGTGGGATTCAGTCCACATATCATACAGGCGGAAGCAGCACACATCGCCATGCTGTCTGGAGAGCAGCGCATGTACACCTGTGGCAAACCCGTCTTCAAAAACTTCGTCGGCATCCATGTTGACGATCCACTCTGGCTGGTGAGAAATGGTTTCTTTCCATTGCTGTTTGCGCAGGGCGACTTCGTTGGTGAATTGCGGCGTCGGGTTTCGGACGAGGTGGAGGGGAATGCCTTTTAGCAGCTCATGGCAAATTTCGGCGCTGTCATCTGTGCTGCCGTCGTCGATAATAACGGCTTCGTCGATGTACTCCCTGTGCTTGGTGAGCACGTGGGCGAGATGTTTGTCTGCCTCGTTGTGGATGACCATGGACAAAGTAATTTTGGGACGGGACGTGGGCACAGCGGGCACGGCAAGAGAGGGGGATTTTTTGACGCGGAGCGGAGCGGAACCGTAGATTTGTTTCATCCAGACGGTCGCTTCCGCAAAGTCACTTTCCCGGTACAGATGGAACGCGGGGTAGTGGGTGTCTACGAACAAAGAGAACCCTAGCGCCACAGCCCGTATGCAAAAATGGCGATCTTCTCCCCAAAACGTGACATTGTGAATACGCGAATAGTTCACGCCGGATTCCAATGCCTTCCGGCGAATCAAGGTGCAAGCGCCGAGGCCGCCCACTTCATACAGGCCGGGAACGCGCAGCTTTCCATAAAAGGCGTACTTTCTGAGGTATTGTTCCTCGGCAGAGATGCTTTCCAGCCGATGGTTGATTTCATACTGCGTGTACTGGTCCGTAAGCCAAACCTGGGGAACTGGCAGCGTGTCTGGCGTCCAACTCGTCCAGAAAACTTCCGAGACGATGTCTTTTTCCGATGCGAGCAAAGTTTCCAGCGTAGCTGGCTGGAGCAGCAAGTCTGAGTCGAGGAGGAACAGCCCGTCGTAGCCGCCTGATTTGGCGCGCTCGATCAGTTGGTTTTTGAAGGAAGCTACCCGCCAGACCAGCTCATCTGTCCAAATATGGGTCGTCTCGTTGCAAGAGTAGGTAGAGGGTGCTTCCTGGCTGCGGATGATCTCCACTTGGCCGGAGTGCTTTTCGGCAAAATGGTGGAGGAGTCTGCTCGAAGCAGGATCGTTATTGTCATCAACAAACAGGTAGTGGACGGCCATATCGGAAGTCGAAAGCTTTTCCAGCGAAAACAAAAACATGCGCAGCACGTCCGGTTGTTGGCAAACCGGGCTTCCAATCAAAATCCGCGTTTGCGTCGTCATTTTATCACCCCTTGGTCGATGGCGTGTGGGCACATGTACGCACCATGTTGGCCGAGGTCTGGTCGTATACGTGCGCCTCTTTTGATTTGCCCAGACGCTCCATGCAACGTCCGAGATAGTGCAAGGCATGAAAGCTGCCCATCCCTTGCTGACTGAGATGCTCCCAATGCTCTTCCCCGATCTCCAGGCAACGCTCGAACGATTGGATCGCTTCGGCGTACAGCCCGTGCTCCATCAAGAAAACCCCTTTGTAAAAATGCAGGTCCACGTAATCCGGATAGAGCCGAATGGCGCATTCGATGCCGGGCCATGCCCCCCGCATGCTGCCGTGCCGGAACAAAATCTCGTATTTTAGCTTGTAAAAAAGAGACGGCGGCAACTGACTTTTGCCCAAAAAGCCTTCCAGCGCCTGATTGACGAGAATGAAGGCGTGCTCCCATTTTTGCGCGCGATAAAATTCGCTGGCCAGGTGGTAGTCGCACCACGGGTCGCGATCGGGATTTTCCCTCTCTTCCAAAAGCAGCTTCAGGTTGCGTCTGGCTTTGTTTTTCTTCGTAACAACTTCTTCTATGTAGCCATAATGGTGAAGGCGGACAGGAATCAGCGGGATCGCCCCGTCCTGCGGAACCGTTTCGGGCCATTGCAGCACTTCATGAATATCCCTTGCAAATTGAAACCCCTTTTTGTTGCGAAAAAGGCGGATTTGCGCGTTGCGGCTTGCCAGATGCAGAGAGGCCGTTTCTTTTTTCGGGCCTTGGTAATGAAGGAGCTTGAGAAACAGAACGTCCGATTTGCTTGCAATGGCCGCCTGACGCAACGCCTCCTGATCTGCTTCCTCCAATCGCTCATCCGCATCGAGCCACAACACCCATTCCCCGCGGGCTTCTTTCAATCCGATATTCCGCGCTTTGGAAAAACTGTTTTCCCACGGAGCTTCGATGACTTTCGCACCGTATTTGCGGCAAAGCTCCTGTGTGCCGTCTGTTGAACCTGTGTCGACGACAATGATCTCATCTACAACAGAATGAACGCTTCTCAGACATGCTTCGATCTGATCGGCCTCGTCTTTGACAATCATGCATAGCGAAATGAGCGGAGGTGTCATGGACGCTATCACCTTCTTTGGGTTGTTCTTTCATCATGCTTTCGATAAACCTTATTCTTTGAAAGCCAAAGTTATGTGAGGAGCGATATACATATTGGGCTTGGCCGGAAAATAGGATGTAAAAAAGATTTTGCGCCTAAGGAGGGCGATCTGCATGTTCACAGTCAGCCTGTGCATGATCGTTCGCAATGAAGAACAGACACTGGGTCGATGCTTGTCGACTGTGCGCGATTTGGTGGATGAGATCATCATTGTAGATACAGGGTCTGAAGATCAGACGCGCGAAATTGCCCGGTCATTCGGGGCAAGGCTGTTTGAGTTTGCGTGGATCGACGACTTTGCGGCAGCGCGCAACTTTGCTTTCAGCCAGGCGAGCAAAGACTATATTTTTTGGCTCGATGCCGACGATGTGTTGGAAGAAGCTGACCGGGAACGGTTTTTGGCGCTGCGGAAAATGGAGCCTTTTGAGTACGACAGTGTCTCCATGCCTTATCACCTTGCCTTTGACGATCGGGGCCAGCCTGTGAAGTTCCTGCGGCGAAATCGGCTGGTGAAGCGGCAACGCCAATTTGTCTGGCACGGCGCTGTCCACGAATATTTGGAGGTGGGAGGGGAGATTTATCACAGCGACATTGCGGTCACGCATCGCAAGGAGAAGGCGTACACCGACCGCAATTTGCAAATTTATTTGCGGCGGCAGGAGCGAAACGAATCGTTTTCCCCCAGGGATCAGTACTACTTTGCCAACGAACTTTACGATCATGGCCGCTATCAGGAAGCGGCCGAGCAATATCAAGCCTTTTTGGATGGCGGACAGGGCTGGATCGAGGACCAGATTATGGCTTGCTATAAACAAGCGGAATGTTATGCGAACTTGCAGCAGCCGGAAAAACAGATTCAGTCCCTGGTGAGAACATTGGCTTTTGACGCGCCGCGGGCGGAATTTTGCTGCAAGGTAGGGGCTTATTTTTTGGAGAAAAAGGATATTCATAAAGCGATTTACTGGTTCCGGCAAGCGACTTTGCTTGAACGGCCACCAAACATGATGGGGATGACAGATGAACCTGCCTGGTCGTGGCTGCCTCATTTGCAGTTGTGCTACTGCTATGATCAGATCGGGGAGTACGGAAGGGCAAAAATTCACCACGAGATGTCAAAGCTGCACCATCCTACGCATCCGAGCGTTTTGCACAACGAAAGGTACTTTGCCAGCCGGGAAGAAGCGCAGCCGTCTGTGTGAGAGAATTGCTTTTTCCGGCGGCTGGAAACGGAGGTCATGAGACATGTCGTTGCCAAATGTGCCTGACATAACGCCGCGCATCACGCTGAAGCGCGAGGAAGTGTTTCATCTGTTGCTTACCTCTGTCGCCATGGAGGAAATCAGCCTGTCTCATATTATGAATGCGGAGGGGGAAAAAATTCAGCGTTTGCTGCAAAAAGAGGAGGTTTGCCTGGAAGATATGCTGCGCATTAACAAAAGCGTCGAAAGAATGCTGCGCAGCATCATCAGCAAGCAAATTTTGCTGCAATTCAAGCTGGATAATATTTTGGAAATGGAACGAAAGCTGGGCGATTCGGGAGATCCTGCCGAGGATTGTCATGAGGAATAGCTCGTTTGACCGAATGATTGCGGGTGTGGTTCATTGGACGAATCGCCAGGGAACGACAGGGGGAACAGACGGATATGAGCGGCTTTTGGCCGCTGCCTTCGCCATGGAAAAAGCCATGGCTTCTCTGGCGGAATGCCAAGCGTGTCACACCAAAGCTTTTTTGCTTGCCGCCAAAACACATCCAAAGGAAGAAGCGATCCCACTTTTATTCCAGGCGCTGAAATCGTCAAGTCTTTGGCTGGAAGCGATGATTATGTTGCATTGGATAACTTTTAGCCGGATAAAGGGGATGGCTTCTTTTTTTGCATGGCAAGATCATATGGCAGAGAAATCGGAGCAGGTTGCGGAGGTTTGCAAAAGGTCATGGACGGCTGTGTACTCGTTTGGTCTAGCGGCCATTGGCCTAGTGGAACAGATCATTTTGCATGTCATTGCTCTCCAGCAAACGTCGCCCTGTCACCGATCGTCCGAGCAGCAGCTTATTCATTTGCTCGAACAGTTGGATGATTTTTTTCGCATTTGTGTGCGGAAAGCGGATTTTTGGGGAGTGCCTTTTGCCAATCGAGGGATTGAGGGGGAAGCTGCACAGCGGGAAAAACGCTCCATGCTTGGTTCGGCTTTGCAGCAGTTGGAAAGGTATGGTTCGCCTTCGAGCGCGCTTTCTTCTGCTTTTAAAGTGAAATTGAAGGACATTGTCCTGCCATTGAAAAAGTACGGCGATCTCGGGGGGAGCGTCCGTTCCGTTATCGAGACAAATCGCCATTATCAAGCTCCTTGGTTAAACAGGGAGGTACTGCCCGCCGTGACCAAAAGCCACAAGGTTGTGGTCCAGTCCAAGAAGTGGAAGAAGAATCCGTGAGGTTTGATGGTGTTCTTTTGGCTATTGAATAAGCGGAATGGGAGGCTGCGCTTTTCACGGGGAAGGGGGGAGAGTTTTGTCATTTCCAAATATCCCAAATATCAGCCCGACAATTACGATTACGCGCGAAGACGCCATTAACTTGTTGCTGTCTTCTTTTGCCATGGAGGAATTGGGGCTAAGCCATATCCTGAATGCGGAAGGCGAAAAAATTCAGTATGTCCTAGGAACGCTTCCTGGGGTGAGTGGACCTGCGGGAGCGACGATAGATGATTTGCTGGCGATTGACCAGAGCGTACGAGAAATGGTCGATGCGACGATCAAACAAGACATGCTCCTCCAGGCAAAGCTGCAGACGGTGTTGAGCGCCTCCACCATGCAGGGTCCAACCGGAGCAACGGGTCCAACCGGAGCGACAGGGGCGGGGAAGGGGGCGACTGGAGCAACTGGAGCAACTGGAGCAACTGGAGCTACGGGAGCAACCGGAGAGACAGGAGCAACTGGAGTCACGGGAGTAACTGGAGCCACGGGGTCAACTGGAGCCACGGGAGCAACCGGAGACACAGGATCAACTGGAGTTACGGGGTCAACTGGAGTTACGGGGTCAACTGGAGTTACGGGGTCAACTGGAGTTACGGGGTCAACTGGAGTTACGGGATCAACTGGAGTTACGGGGTCAACCGGAGTTACGGGATCAACTGGAGCCACGGGGTCAACCGGAGTTACGGGAGCAACTGGAGCCACGGGAGTAACCGGAGCCACGGGGGCAATCGGAGAAACGGGAGCAACTGGAGCCACGGGGTCAACCGGAACTATGGGAGCAACTGGAGTTACGGGAGCAACTGGAGTTACGGGAGCAACCGGAATCACGGGAGCAACCGGAGTTACGGGAGTAACCGGAGAGACGGGAGCAACTGGAGCTACGGGGTCAACTGGAGTTACGGGAGTAACCGGAGAGACGGGAGTAACCGGAGCCACGGGAGCAACTGGAGCTACGGGAGTAACCGGAGCCACGGGAGAATCTGGAGCAACTGGAGCTACGGGAGTAACTGGAGCCACGGGAGCAACTGGAGCTACGGGAGTAACTGGAGCCACGGGAGCCACGGGAGAATCTGGAGCCACGGGAGTAACCGGAGCTACGGGAGCAACTGGAGCTACGGGAGAATCTGGGGCCACGGGAGCAACTGGAGTTACGGGATCAACCGGAGAGACGGGAACAACCGGAGCCACAGGATCAACCGGGGTTACGGGAGTAACCGGAGAGACAGGGTCAACCGGAGTTACGGGAGTAACCGGAGCCACAGGAGTAACCGGAGCTACGGGAGCAACCGGAGTCACGGGATCAACCGGAGCTACGGGGTCAACCGGAGTCACGGGAGCGACAGGAGAGACGGGAGTAACCGGAGCCACGGGGTCAACTGGAGCCACGGGGTCAACTGGAGTCACGGGAGTAACCGGAGAGACGGGGTCAACCGGAATCACGGGAGCAACCGGAATCACGGGAGCAACCGGAGTTACGGGAGCAACAGGGGTTACGGGAGCGACAGGAGAGACGGGAGCAACTGGAGCTACGGGAGTAACCGGAGCCACGGGAGAATCTGGAGCCACGGGAGTAACCGGAGCCACGGGAGCAACTGGAGCTACGGGAGCCACCGGGGAGACGGGAGCCACCGGGGTTGCGGGAGCAACTGGAGCTACGGGGTCAACAGGAGCCACGGGGTCAACTGGAGCAACCGGAGTTACGGGAGCAACTGGGGTTACGGGAGCGACAGGAGAGACGGGAGCAACTGGGGTTACGGGAGCGACAGGAGAGACGGGAACAACCGGAGCCACAGGATCAACCGGGGTTACGGGAGTAACCGGAGAGACAGGGTCAACCGGAGTTACGGGAGCAACCGGAGCCACGGGGTCAACCGGAGTTACGGGAGCAACCGGAGCCACGGGGTCAACCGGAGTCAAGGGAGTAACCGGAGCCACGGGGTCAACTGGAGCTACGGGATCAACTGGAGCCACGGGAGCAACTGGAGTTACGGGAGCAACCGGAGAGACAGGGACAACCGGAGCTACGGGAGCAACAGGAGCCACGGGATCAACCGGGGTTACGGGAGTAACCGGAGAGACAGGGACAACCGGAGTTACGGGAGCAACCGGAGCCACGGGGTCAACCGGAGCCACGGGAGTAACCGGAGCCACAGGGTCAACGGGAGTCACAGGAGCTACGGGAGCAACTGGAGAGACGGGAGCAACTGGAGAGACGGGAGCAACTGGAGAGACGGGAGCAACTGGAGCCACGGGAGCAACTGGAGCTACGGGAGTAACCGGAGCCACGGGAGCAACTGGAGCCACGGGAGTAACCGGAGCCACAGGGACAACCGGAGCCACGGGAGCGACAGGAGAGACGGGAGCAACCGGAGAGACGGGAGCCACGGGAGGAACCGGAGCTACGGGGTCAACTGGAGTTACGGGAGTAACCGGAGCCACGGGAGCAACTGGAGCAACTGGAGCCACCGGGGAGACGGGAGCCACCGGGGTTACGGGAGCTACGGGGTCAACAGGAGCCACGGGGTCAACTGGAGCAACCGGAGCTACGGGAGTAACCGGAGAGACAGGGTCAACCGGAGCCACGGGAGCAACCGGAGCCACCGGAGCCACGGGAGTAACTGGAGCTACGGGAGCAACCGGAGAGACGGGAGCAACTGGAGCCACGGGAGTAACTGGAGCTACGGGAGCAACCGGAGAGACGGGAGCAACTGGAGCCACGGGAGCAACTGGAGCTACGGGAGCCACCGGGGAGACGGGAGCCACCGGGGTTACGGGAGCTACGGGGTCAACAGGGGCCACGGGGTCAACTGGAGCAACCGGAGCTACGGGAGTAACCGGAGAGACAGGGTCAACCGGAGCCACGGGAGCAACCGGAACCACCGGAGCCACGGGAGTAACTGGAGCTACGGGAGCAACCGGAGAGACGGGAGCAACTGGAGCCACGGGAGTAACCGGAGAGACAGGGTCAACCGGAGTTACGGGAGCAACCGGAGCCACGGGGTCAACTGGAGCCACGGGAGTAACCGGAGCCACGGGGTCAACCGGAGAGACGGGAGCAACCGGGGTTACGGGAGCAACTGGAACTACGGGAGCAACCGGAGCTACGGGAGTAACCGGAGAGACAGGGTCAACCGGAGCCACGGGAGCAACTGGAGCCACGGGAGTAACTGGAGTTACGGGATCAACCGGAGAGGCGGGGTTAACAGGAGCCACGGGGTCAACTGGAGCTACAGGAGCAACCGGAGTTACGGGAGCGACAGGAGAGACGGGAGCAACTGGGGTTACGGGAGCGACAGGAGAGACGGGAGCAACCGGAGCCACGGGGTCAACCGGAGTCACGGGAGTAACCGGAGCCACGGGGTCAACTGGAGCTACGGGATCAACTGGAGCCACGGGAGCAACTGGAGTTACGGGAGCAACCGGAGAGACAGGGACAACCGGAGCTACGGGAGCAACAGGAGCCACGGGATCAACCGGGGTTACGGGAGTAACCGGAGAGACAGGGTCAACCGGAGTTACGGGAGCAACCGGAGCCACGGGGTCAACCGGAGCCACGGGAGTAACCGGGGCCACGGGGTCAACTGGAGCTACGGGATCAACCGGAGAGACGGGAGCAACTGGAGCCACGGGAGTAACCGGAGAAACGGGAGCAACTGGAGTTACGGGAGCAACCGGAGAGACGGGAGCAACCGGGGTTACGGGAGTAACCGGAGCCACGGGGTCAACCGGAGAGACGGGAGCAACCGGGGTTACGGGAGTAACCGGAGCCACGGGGTCAACTGGAGCTACGGGAGCCACCGGGGTTACGGGAGCAACTGGAACTACGGGAGCAACCGGAGTTACGGGAGTAACCGGAGAGACAGGGTCAACCGGAGCCACGGGAGAATCTGGAGCCACGGGAGCAACTGGAGCTACGGGAGTAACCGGAGCCACGGGAGAATCTGGAGCCACGGGAGTAACCGGAGCTACGGGAGCAACCGGAGCTACGGGAGCAACCGGAGTCACGGGAGCAGCCGGAGTCACGGGAGCAACCGGAGCTACGGGGTCAACCGGAGCCACGGGAGCAATCGGAGCCACGGGAGTAACTGGAGAGACAGGAGCAACTGGGATCACCGGAGCCACGGGAGTAACTGGAGAGACGGGAGCAACTGGAGTCACGGGAGCAACCGGAGAGACGGGAGCAACTGGAGTTACGGGAGCAACCGGAGAGACGGGAGCAACTGGAGCCACGGGAGCAAGCGGAGCCACGGGAGCAAGCGGAGTCACGGGAGCAACCGGAGAGACGGGAGCAACCGGAGCCACGGGGTCAACCGGAATCACGGGAGCAACTGGAGCTACGGGAGCAACCGGGGTTACGGGAGTAACCGGAGTTACGGGAGCAACCGGAACCACGGGGTCAACCGGAGTCACGGGATCAACCGGAGCCACGGGAGTAACCGGAGTTACGGGAGCAACCGGAGAAACGGGAGCAACCGGAGTTACGGGAGCAAGCGGAGTCACGGGAGCAACTGGGGTTACGGGAGCAACTGGGGTTACGGGAGCGACAGGAGAGACGGGAGCAACCGGGGCCACGGGGTCAACTGGAGCTACGGGGTCAACTGGAGCTACGGGGTCAACTGGAGCCACGGGAGCAACCGGAGAGACGGGAGCAACTGGAGCTACGGGAGCCACCGGAGCTACGGGAGCAACTGGAGCTACGGGAGCAACTGGAGCTACGGGAGCAACCGGAGCCACGGGGGCAACTGGAGCAACCGGAGAGACGGGAGCCACGGGAGAGACGGGAGCCACGGGAGAGACGGGAGCAACCGGAGCCACGGGGTCAACTGGAGCTACGGGAGCAACCGGAGCCACGGGGTCAACTGGAGCTACGGGAGCAACTGGAGCTACGGGAGCAACCGGAGCCACGGGGTCAACTGGAGCCACGGGAGAGACGGGAGCCACGGGAGAGACGGGAGCCACGGGAGAGACGGGAGCAACCGGAGCCACGGGGTCAACTGGAGCTACGGGAGCAACTGGAGCTACGGGATCAACCGGAACCACGGGGTCAACTGGAGCTACGGGAGCAACAGGAGTAACTGGAGCAACAGGAGAGACGGGATCAACCGGAACCACGGGGTCAACTGGAGCTACGGGAGCAACCGGAGAGACGGGAGCAACTGGAGCTACGGGATCAACCGGAGCCACGGGAGTAACCGGAGTTACGGGAGCAACCGGAGAAACGGGAGTAACCGGAGTTACGGGAGCAACTGGAGTCACGGGAGCAGCTGGGGTTACGGGATCAACCGGAGCCACGGGAGTAACCGGAGTTACGGGAGCAACCGGAGAAACGGGAGTAACCGGAGTTACGGGAGCAACTGGAGTCACGGGAGCAGCTGGGGTTACGGGAGCGACAGGAGAGACGGGATCAAGCGGAGCCACGGGGTCAACTGGAGCTACGGGGTCAACTGGAGCTACGGGAGCAACCGGGGTTACGGGAGTAACCGGAGAGACAGGGTCAACCGGAGAAACGGGAGTAACCGGAGCCACGGGGTCAACTGGAGTCACGGGAGCAACCGGAGCCACGGGGTCAACTGGAGCTACGGGAGCAACTGGAGTCACGGGAGCCACAGGAGAGACGGGAGCAACTGGAGCTACGGGATCAACCGGAGCCACGGGGTCAACCGGAGTTACGGGATCAACCGGAGCCACGGGGTCAACTGGAGCTACGGGAGCCACGGGAGCCACGGGGTCAACTGGAGTCACGGGAGCCACCGGAGCCACGGGAGCCACAGGCGCCACCGGAGAAACAGGACCCACCGGCCCAACAGGCGCCACCGGAACCGTCTTCACAAACATCAACGCGTTCGGTGCAAATACAAGCGGGGCGCTCATCGCAGTTGTATTGGGCGGCACGAACGTACCTTTGCCCAACAATCAGATCCTGAACGGTGTAACCGTCAATGGCGCCAACACCACCTTTACCGTGCCATCAGCGGGGAATTACCTCTTGTCGTATTCGATCAATACGACAGCCGCTTTGCTGGTCAGTACACGTCTTGTCATTAACGGCTCTCCATTCACTCCGTCAATCGTTGCACCAACGCTGTCCCTCTCTTCCTTCCACAACACAATCATTGCCCCGTTGGGAGCGAACTCGACGATCACGCTTCAGCTCTTCGGCCTGTTGGGAGCAGCTACGCTGTTGACTGGCGCCGGGGCCACGCTAACTATTGTCAGACTAAACTAAAGCTTTACAGGCAAAGGGACGGAACGAGCAACCGTCCCTTTGCTTTTTTATTCGAAAAAAACAGCGCACCGATTCTGTCGCCCCGTAAAAAGTTTTCTCAGCTGTTTTCTCAATAAGAATGACTTTCAAATGTAATTCAGCGTCGAACGGTGTACAATGATAGGAGTAGTAAAAATATTTAGTCAATAAATGTTGAATCGATAGTATAATATTATCGGAATTAGTATGCCGATCATTCGGAGTGGGGATAGATGGCGATGGACGACTTGGCACTATATTTGGACGAGCATGAGGATGCGGCAGTGGAAGAGTTCAGGAGACGGATTAAGGTGGCTGAGCACGATCAGTTCAACGAGATTATTCCTTTGAACGGACAAGCCATGTATCGCATGGTGGCCGGATATCTTCGTTCGAAGATTACTCATGAGGACATCAAGGATCTTGCCTATAAAGTAGCACATGAGCGGAATCAAGCCCAAATTAACATTGGCGATTTTGTTTTTAACGTCTGCATGGGGCGTGAGCTGGTGATTGATACCTTGCAAAAAGGCCCCTTTTCTCCAAATGTTCTGCTTCCAGCACTCATTAAAATAAACGAATGCTTCGATGTCTTTCTGGTGCATGCCGTGTCCAAATATACCGAACTGAAAGACAGCGATCTGGAGGAAAAGAAGCTGTTTATTGAGCGGTCTCACAAAGACAGGCTGACGATCTTGGGACAGATGGCTTCGAGCTTTGTCCATGAATTTCGCAATCCGCTAACTTCCATTATGGGATTTTCCCGATTGCTAAAAGAAGATTACCCGAACCTGCCGTACGTGGATATTATCGAGAACGAGCTTCATCAGCTGAACTACCGTGTCTCCCAATTTTTGCTTGTATCCAAAAAGGGAGCTGTACATAAAAAAACAGAAGTCTTTAGCATAGCTCTACTGTTCGAGGAGATTTTGTCCTTCCTCTATCCAAACATCGTGGATGTCAACGCGCACATTACGTGCTCGATTGACCCTGCCCTGCTTTTGGTCGGCTACAGGGACGAGATGAGGCAAGTGTTCATCAACATCATTTCCAACGCGCTGGACGCGCTGCAACGGAAAAACGGGGAGAAAGAAGTGGCGATCAAAGGGGCCCAAACCGAAGAAATGGCCGTGATCACGATTTCCAACAATGGCGCTCCCATCCCGCCCGACCTGCTGTCAGTCATCTTCGAGCCGTTCTTTACAACGAAAGAGCTGGGAACGGGGATCGGGTTGTACGTTTGCAAGGAGATCATCGAGCGCCATGGCGGGATGATCGCATGCGAGTCGTCTGATCAGCAGACGGTCTTTTCCATGTACTTCAGACATACTTGATCAGCCAGCGCAATCAAAACGACCTGCATTTGCGGCTAAGCTTATGCGCATCTCCCTGTCGAGTGGACAACGAAAAAGGCTCGAATGATACGGCGGTCGCTTCCTTGTAATCTGCGGGGGAGAGGTCGCCGAGTTTTCTGAACGCGATTTTTGTTGTAAAATTGGCTAGAGTCTGCAAGGAACATCCGGGCTTTTGTCCCGGTTACAGGCTTTTCAAGAGAGCGCTTCTCGGTTAAGATGGGCAAGAATCCCCAAAAGCAGTTTCCAAGCTGGGAATGGCTCACGCTCGGCCAGCGCCAATACGTGCGCCGCTGAACATGCTGACTACAGCTAGAGCTACCTTTTCTCGACATGGCAGTAACTCCTGCTAGATTCAACATTTCCCATATGCATACATGTCGACCTGGACCGCATTAACCAGGAAGAATAGAGAAAAAGCACTAAGGGCAAATGAGCGATCAAGACTGCATTCTTTTATACAATAGGTAAAATTATGAAAACAAGCTATGAAAACGACATTCCCTATTGAAATTCCGATGAAGTAGGGGGAAAATATACCTAAGGTAAACAGAGGTAGAGTGCTGAAAATAGGTTAAGATAACTAATGTCGATAGTTGGCTAATACTGTAAAATTGATCGTAGCAGCTACGTAGCACTCTATTATGGATATGTATACCAATTCAATTGTAATGCATGTTTATACCATACAAAAGGGGGATGTCTTTATGAAAAAAATAGTTTACGCATTTCTCCTCGTTGCGGCAATCGTAGGAGCAACATCTGCAAACTGGCATATTACATAACAGCGTGAATGAAGTAAGAAAACACCGCTTCTTAGTGGTGTTTTTTTACTGTATCGGAGGATGGTTCTATCATGTTGCTAGATATTATATTCATCTCTTTTGTTGTGGCATTGATACGGGGAGGCAGAATAAAAGAATTACCAAAATTTAATAAATTTTCTGTTTTTGGAATCGCTGTGCTTTTGCAGATTCTATCCGCGCTCATGCCAACGTGGGGAAGAGTTTTTGTCTCAGTTGCGTATTTGTGTCTACTCATCTTCTTCTATTCCAACAGAGAGCATGAAGATATCAGATTTTTCATGATTGGCTGGTTCTTTAATGCGATCGCAATCTGGTCGAACTTTGGGAAAATGCCCATTGACCTCGAACTTGCAAAGAAGCTGAAATACTCGGTCGATCCGATTGTAAACGGGACCGATTTCAAGCACTCGGTTTTGGATAATTCAACCAATTTGCCATTTTTGACAGACATAATGTTTATGCCGTTCCCAATTGCAAGAGTCATCAGTATTGGCGATATTTTCATTATGATAGGCGCGTTCTTGCTTGTACAACGCGTAATGGGAAAACCAATATCTCTAATCAGACTCCGCGAGGGTAAAATCCATGAAACCAACCAAGAACTTTAGTCATTTTGCTCTAGGATTACTTGTTCAATGCTTATTTCCGGTAGCCGGGCTGCTGGTGATCATTTCAATCATTACCTCTTGGGGTGTGAATGAACATTGGGGAGTCATGGCGACTTACACCATTTTGACCTTGGTCAGCTCGTTTACTCCCATTCGCACGCTAAATTCGCCTTTAACCTTGAACAATGCCGTGATATTCTCGGGAATTGTCCTGTATGGCACCTGGATCGGCGTCTGGTCAGCGCTTTTGGAGATTATCATCATTTCGTTTATATTCAAATCGAAAGTATCGAGAGCTCTCGCGAATAGTGGCCAAGTCTTGATTACGGTTTGGCTGGTGGGAACTTTGGATCAGTTTTTCCGCACCTATTATCCCGACTATTGGTTTCTGACGGATATCGGGCTGATCCTGGTCTACTGGCTGAGCAACACTCTTTTGGCCGCGGCCGGCATTTCCTATTTTAGAGAGGTGTCTTTTCAAGTCATTATAAAAAGCATGTTGCAAGGCGGCAGCATGACTTATCTCCTGCTCATGGCAGTGGGGGAGATAGGGGCGCGATTTGTAGGAGCTTACGAGGGGTATTCCTTGACGATATTGCTAGGGACGGTTTTGCTGCTTCGCTCGGTTTTCCATCAGTATTTTGCGAGTATAAGCGATCAGCAGAAAAAGATGGAAGAGATCAAAAACCTGAATGATTCGTTTTTGATCGCCCTGGCGGCATCGATCGATGCGCGCGATCCATACACGCTCGGACACTCGTTTCGCGTCGCGCACTGGGGGAGAGAAACAGCAAAATTCATGGGACTTCCGCCAAAGCAGTCGACGGAAGTTTACTATGGCGGGATCATTCACGACATTGGCAAAATCGGTATAGAAGACAACATCTTAAACAAGGAAGGCGCTCTGTCCAAAGAGGAGTTTGAACGCATCAAGGAGCACCCGGTCATCGGGTACGAGATTTTGAAAAGGACGTCGGTTTTCCCCGAGCTGCTCCCTGCCATTCGCTGGCATCATGAGCGGGTTGACGGGACAGGATATCCCGATAAGCTCAAAGGAAACGAAATCCCGCTCATAGCCCGCATACTGGCTGTCTGTGACGCGTTTGACGCCATGGTTTCTGATCGTCCTTACCGGAAAGGCATGTCCGTGGAAGAAGCTTTGAGGCGGATTCAGGAAGGAGCCGGCACCCAGTTTGATGCTGAAATCGCAGCGAATTTTGTGACCATGATCAAGAGCTTGAATGAGGAAGAGCTGCAAAAAATCATTCGGGCAAATAACCGGAACCAGGAAATCGATGTCTCCTTAACCACGTAAGCGATCAGGAGAGTCAAGTTTACATAAGATTCAAAGCAAGGCGATACGTATCATACAAAAAAAGCTATCAACTTTGATGGCTTTTTTTATTTTCCTCCACACGATGCAAGTGGATGGCCCCCAGCGTAGTATCCTCCTTTTTCCTGACAAAAAAAGCCCCACCCGGTCGACAGTGACTGAATCCATGACAGCATGAACCCTTTGTTTACTGTCTACCGAATGGGACAAAAAGCAAGCAAGACACACGCTTACTGTAGCCGCTCCCGTCGCGCTTTCCCGGCGAATCGGCCCAACTGCTCCAGCCCTTTGACCAGCCAGACCAACAGGAGGGAGAGCAGGAAGCTGCACCCGAAGATCAAGCCCAGGTACAAAAGCGAGTACCAGGTGTTTTGGAACACCCAGGCGACTTCGCCGTACTGCTCAAACAGAAAATCTTTGAACAGGATCAAAAAAGCGGAGTGAAACAGGAAAATAAAGTACGTCAAACCTTTGCGAAACTTGAGACGCAGATGATCGACCAATTCCAGGAAAAAGACCATCAGCACGAGAAAAGACAGCAAGGTAGCAAAGACAAAAGTCAGATGCACCGCCACGTACAGCTTGCTGGAAACGACAAAAAACATGGCGGCAGCGGTCGCGATCCCTGTAAGCAGCATCAGGATCGAGCGGTTGTTTCGCAAAAAGGACAAAATCGTCTCCCGGTACCAGTACAGCAGATGGCCCATGTACAGCGTGAAAATCCAGCTGGGCAGCATGTGCCGCGTCGACAGCTCCAGCCAGCCTTTGTGCAAGTAGTTGATGTAGACGTATTGCACGGCGAGCAGAAGCCAGATGACATACAAAATGTTGCGTTTGGTAATCCAGTTGCGGAAAAAGTAAGCAAACACGTAATACTGGCAAATCATGAACACAAAATAAAGATGATCGCCGGTTTTCCCCATCAGGATGTTTGTGAAATCAAGGGTCGTATGCGGCATCTCTTTTTTCAGCAAATAGTGGTACAGAATACCGGAAACCAGGTAAGGCAAGAAAATGTACAGGAGCTTGCCCGTAAAAAAGTCGCGGGGCGTCGGGCTTTTCGCCTCAAACGAGTAAGCGGTCAAATAGCCGGTGGCGATCGTCAAAAGCACAGTGCCGTAGCGACTGATCTGATTGAGAGCGACCACCCAGAACGGATCGTTGAAATACAGCACAGAAGCAGTAAAATGGCCGACCACGACCAGAAAGCTTGAGAACAACTGGACGTAAAACAGCGATTTCAAAATTTTCGAATCGGTATACATAGGCATTCTCCATTTACTTGTTCGTCGTCTGGCGAGTCGTCTGCGTCCAACCCTGCGGACAGCCAACACAATAAATTGCGAATGCGTCTATCTTAGATAATGAAATTTTGAAAGAGATTTGATCTTTGTGATCTGTGCAAGCCAATGTTTGGGAAGACAGGAAAAAAGCCACACCTGTGCGTGGCTTTCGGCCTTATTTTTGCGGCTTGTTCCGCTCCTCAATCGCTTGGCTGACCACGAAGGCCAGATCATCGTTGCCAAAGAGCGACAGGACACCGAGGATGGTGGCATCAGGGATTTCTTCTGCTTCCTCTTTCGGCACCGTGTTTTCCAGCATTTGTGCGAGCAGTGGATTTTCGCCTTGAGCGGGATAAGCGGCCCGATACAGCTCACGTGCATCAAGCCCATGGTTGACACACCATTGGGCAAAGACGAGAATCATCATTCCTTCGTCGCGCTGGTAAGCCTGGATGACTTGATCTTCCATCTCTTTTCGGTTCATAGATATGCTCCTCTAACAATCAGTCGTACACGTTATGTGCTTAATTGTAGAGAAGAGGGCGGGTGCCCGCAAGAAAAAAGAGGGGAGAGATTAGGAGTTTCGCTTGCTGTGATTGGTCAAAACCGGAAGCACCCGGGTATCTTTAATCATTTCGGAATGGCAAAAAGGGCAGCTCGGGCTCTTGTCAAAGGAAAAGTTATCTCTCATCCAGCACGTACACCCATCATTGCTGCACGTCCATACATCTGTTTCCTCTTCTTCGACCGGAACAATTGCTTTTTTCGAGAAATACACATGAACTCCTCCTTTGCAGGGCATCGTGCTTACAGTAACACCTCTATTAATGTGTGATGGAAAGTCCATGAATATACCAGGATTTTCTGCCCGACTGCATAAAAGAAAGGAAATAACTGCCCAAAACGGTCATGACCGTTTTGTTGACCGCAAGCGGTCACATCCCATTTCATGAAAAACATCGAGACGTTTTTCACAGAAAAAAGGCAACGGAACGCATCCGCTGCCTTTTTTCTATGAAAGGATTACAGTTGATCTGGGATCAAAATTTGCCCGGTCGTTTCATGGCTGGTCACAGCGAGCAAGATCGCTTTCGACAATGTGTCGGGGTGGTAAGGCTTGATCAAGTAGCCCTTGGCCCCCAGGTCAAACGCTTTTTTCTTCTCTTCAAAAGCGCTGGAGATGACGATCGGGATCGTCTGCAGCTCGGGATTTTCCCGCATCGCTTCAATGACCTGCCAGCCGCTTTCTCCATCTTGCAAAATCAGATCGAGGACAACGGCGTCCGGACGCAGCTCCGAAATGGCGGCGAGCGCCTCTTGGGCCGTAGAACAAGGATAGACCGTAAAGCCTGAGCTGAGCAGTTCCTCACGCAAAAGCTCGGCCAGATTCATGTCGTCCTCGATAATCACGACTTTTCCGTTGGACTGGCCGGAAGGAGCGAGCGCCGCGGCTGCGTTGTTCGCCAACAGCTCGGCACGGACCGCCGGCTCCGGCAAAGGAAGGGCGACCGTAAACGTACTGCCTTTTCCAGCCTCGGAAGCAACGGTGACCTCGCCGTGGTGGATGCGCACGATCTCCTGAACGATGGCAAGCCCGAGGCCCGTACCGCCAATCTCCCGGCGATCGGAATTGTCTACGCGATAAAAACGGGTAAACAGATGAGGGAGAGCTTCCGCAGGGATGCCCAGCCCTTCATCGTGAATCTCGATCAACAGCTTTTGGTTTGCTTCACGAATAACGACGCGGATGCTTCCGCCGTCCGGTGAATACTTGACTGCATTGCTGATCAGGTTGACCAGCACCTGGCGAAGCTTGTCGCGATCTCCGCAGATGGTCGTTTGCTCCGTTTGCAGCTCAAGCTCAAACGAATGCGGCGTAGATTGGGCACGGTACATCCCAAACACTTCGCGGGCGAGGGAGTCGATCTCGACTTTTTCAAACTCATAGCTTTGGCGGCCGGATTCCATGCGCTGCAAGTCAAGAAAATCGTTGATCAAGGTCGTCAGTCTCGTCGCTTCCTGATAAATAGCCGTCATGTAGCGCTGCTGTCTTTCCGGTTTCAAGTCTTTGTGCAGCAAAAGCTCGGCAAAACCGAGCACGCTGGCGAGCGGAGTGCGCAACTCGTGGCTTACCGTGCTGACAAATTCCGATTTCATCTGGTCAATCTCGTATTCCTTCGTGATGTCCCGATAGACCAAGAGAGTGCCCCATTTGTGGGACGCGCGGTACAGATGCTCGGCATACAGCTGAATATAGCGCTTGGTAGGGGAGGTCAGTTCGAAAACAATGCTGTCCTCCTGCGGATCTTCCTCGTTCAGTGTGACCGCTTTTATATACTGGGCGAGACGTTTTGGTTCCGCCGTGCAGCTTTGCAAATGGGCGAGAAACGGGTCGATGTTGAAGTCCGCTGTTGAGTGCGAGTTATCGAAGCCGATAAGGTCGCGGAAGGTTCGGTTGACCTGTAGCGTTCCGCCGTCGAGATCGAGCAGTTGAATCCCTTCCTGCACCGAATCGAGCATGTCTTGCGTGACTTGCCGTTGCCGTTTTGTCTCCTCGAACATGGCGAGCTTGTCCAATGACAACGAGACTTGTTTGGCCAAGCCGATTGCCACCTGTTGCTCATGCTCGGAGAACTTGCGGTCAATCCGGGCAAGAATGATGCAGGCCACGACTTCTTCGTTCGAGTCCAAAACAGGCAGATACAGCTCGTATGTGCGGGAAGGGGTCATGAGGAAACCGCGCTCTCCCATGGTGCTTTCGCGATTGATGACATACGGCTGGTGCGTTTCCTTGATGCGCACGAGCGGACCGTCTTCAATCCCTTGCAAAAGCTGCTCGATTCCTTGCGGAGACACACCGAAACTGGCAACAGCCCGATCGGCATCGAGCACGAGAATGACGCCTTTGTCCGCCTCCATGCTGTCCACAGCGTTGGATACAATGCTCGACAGAAGCGTTTGCTTGTCCAATGTATTCGTGAGCGCGAGAATAAACTGGTTCTTTTTCTCCAGATGGCGCTCGTTCTCCGCCATTTTTTCCAGCGCTTCCGTCAGTTCCTCTTGCTGCATCACGAGTTCATCCTGCTGGGCTTGCAGCTCTTCGTTTTGCGCCATCAGCGCCTCTTCTTTGTTCTGGATTTGCCGCATCATGTAGTCGAGAGAGCGGGAGAGCTTGCCGATCTCATCGTCACGCTCCAGGCCGTTCAACTGCGGCGTCTCCCCAAGCGAAAAGCGGTTGGCATCGGCAGTCAGCCGCATCAACGGTCGGCCGATATCGCGCGTCGTTTTGATCGTTACCCAGATCAATACCAAAAGAGCCATCAGCACGTAAATGATGAACCACAAGCTTTGGGCAGACAGTTCCTGGAACAACTGCTGGTTTTGCATCGAAATGAGCTGCTCATTCGTTTGCTGATAGCGGGTGGCATAGCTGATCAAATTGTTGACCTCCATGTTTACCCCGCTGGACGAAAATTTGCGCAAACCTTCGTAATCACCCGACTGTGCATACCCTGACGAGGTAGGGAAGACGCGGGTGAAAAAATTGTCTACAAATGATTCGATGGATGTGGCAATTTTAAGTTCTTCGCTGCTGAGCGGAAGCTGCTTGAAAGCATGAAGCGACTGTTCCAGCTTTTTCTTTTCGAGGAACAATTCATTGTATTCATATGGGCTTAAAAAAGCATAATAGCCGCGGGCACGAAAGAAAATCTGGTTCGTATGCTCCGAGATTTGCGTAATCAGCTCCTGCTTCTGTCTGGAAGTTTGCGCGGCTGATTGAAAGTTTGTAAAGGCTTGATTGTTCAGCATCTGCACGACCAGCGCCCCGGCGACCATCAGCGAGAAAAAGAGAATCATCATGATGGCGAAGCGGCGGGTAATGCTTTCCCTTACGTATTTTCGAAATGAAGTCATGCTAGCATGTCCTCCACTTTGCGGACCAGCTCCAGCGGGCTGAACGGCTTGGGCATGAAGTCGTCCGCCCCGGCAGAGCGCATTTTTTCCTGTTCGGCATGCTGGCTTTTTGCGGACAGGATGAGCACTTTCACAGACTGTTTCTCAGGCATTTGTTTCATCTGGGTCAAGACGTCAAAGCCTGTCAGCTTGGGCATCATGTAATCGAGAATGACCAAATCGTACTGATTCTGGCCAATTTTTTGCAAGGCTTCCTCACCGTCGCAGACGATATCGAGCTGATGGCCTTCATCTTCAAGCGTATCCCCGATCAGCATGCGCAGCACTGCTTCGTCTTCGGCTAATAAGATCGTTGCCATTTTTCTTCCTCCATGTCATTCCTACATCATTCGTTTGATCAAACGTTTGATGCGCGCTTCCAGCTCTTTTATGCTGAAAGGCTTGGTCATATAGTCGTCAGCACCCAGTTGCAGGGCGCGGGCAATATCCTGTTCGCCGCTGCGTCCCGTCAGCATGAGCACCGTGTACTGCTTGCTGTTGGGCAGGGCGCGGATCAGTCTCAGGACATCAAGCCCGTCCATGTGTGGCATGATGCCGTCCAAAATGACAAGGTACGCTTCCGGACCTTGATGCCAGGACGATTCAAAAAAGGCGGCGCCTTCGTGGAACGTTCGGATGTCTGTATGAATCCATCCTTCCAGACTGGCGCGAGCGCAGTCGGCGAGCAAGGTGCGGGTCAAGGAATCGTCGTCGATAATCGCCACTTTCAGTCTCACGGTGCGCGTATCTGGATCGTCGTTGCGCTTGGCCATCTCTACCCGGCAACGCCCGTTGTTTTTCGCAGCGTATAAAGCGGTATCAGCGGCGTCTATCCAGTGCGAGAGAGGCTTTTGTCCATCCTCGATTTGCACGACTCCTGCAGAAAAGCTCAAAGAAAAGCTGCCTTCCGCCGATTCAAAAGAAAGTGCCTGAAAGTCGACCAGCAGCTGTTTGATGCGCAGCTTTGCATCTTGTCCGGACGTTCTTGGCATGAGCAGCAAAAATTCTTCCCCGCCATAACGGAAAAAGATGTCGTACTTCCCGGAGTTTGTCTTGATGAAAGAGGCGAAGCGGCTCAAGACAACATCGCCTACGAGGTGCCCGTGCGTGTCATTGACCTTTTTGAAATGATCGATGTCCATAAAGGCCAGCGAGAACGGGGTTGAATTTCGCAGCGAATCGGACAGCAGCCGTTGATACGTGTCCGTAAGAGAATTGCGGTTGAACGCACCCGTCAATTCGTCGATGAACAAGATTTTATCCATCCAGCGTTTTCTGCCCAACTGCCGTTCCAGCCGAACCGTCAATTCCTCCAGGTCAAGCGGCTTGCACATGACGTCGTCCGCCCCCAGACGAAAAGCGCGCATGCGCGTGTCCCGGTCGCAATCAATGCTGATGATCGTCGTCGGGACGTATTGCTTTTTAATTTTCTCGCTGAGTGTTTGCATGACTTGAAAACCGCCTGTTTCCGGGATGTTCAAGTCGAGTATCAGGCAATCCGGGTTAAGGTCGTGGAAGTAGTCGAGTGCCTTGTGCGGATACACAGTGGCGATGACGGACCAGTTTTGCTTCTCCAAATATTCCTTGAGGTACATCAAAAGCGTCACATCATCATCTAGAATGAGCAAAAGAGGCTGGTTTTCGTAGGTGGATTCTTGCGGCAATGTGGGGTCCTCTAATAAAATCTCTTGCTCGGGCCGATGCTCGTAGCAGAGAGTGATCAGCTCTCGCAAAAAATCGCTCCACTCGTGTGTCGGCCAATCCTTCGCCTCCAGCTTGTCCAGTTGTTCCAGCAAGGATTGGGAAAGCTCGGATAAATCGTGCAAACCAATCGTTCCGGCTGTACCCTTCAGCGAGTGGACAAAACGGTATAATTCTTCATGGGAGACAGGCTCTTCCTGAGCGAGCCAGCCTTCCAGTTGTTTGTGAATTTGAAAAAGAAGGGTGTCCCTGTATTTGATCATTCCGAATTATCCCCCTGTTTTCGGGAAGGCCCTGCGCAGTCTCGAAGACTGCCGGGCCAGATCATAATAGGTATTGTACATCTAGCTAGGTGGAAGTGTACCATATTAAGAGGGGTTCTCCAACGAAAGGATTGCACTGGGAGGCAGGAAAAAAACAGGACGTGACAACTCTGTTACAAGCGGTTTACGAAAGAGAAAAGCCTTCTTCCTTCAAATATTGCGCCGCTTCCACGTAAGACTCAAAAGAAGCTTCCAGGTTCATGCCGTGGTAGACATTCCACAGGGAATCTTCTTGCTGCAAAAGCAGCGTGCGGTTTTGCTTGTCGACCCAGGTTTGTTCGACTTGTTCGCTGGCATCTGCTGCTGGTTGCTGCGGCTCGCGCTTGACGGAGAGCGACTGGATGGAAGCTTCGATTACTTGGCGCAGCTCGTCTGCGGAGAAGTCGCGAATGTTTACGTAGCCTTTGTCGTCTTTTTGGTAGCCCTTCAAAAACGCTGCGAACACAAAGCCGTTGCCGTTCGGATGCAGATGGTAAACGACTGTCTTTTTGTCGTGAAGACTTGCCTCGTAGTGAAAATTAACCCGTTTGAGCGAGACGTTGTGGCGAGACAACTCCGGGAATGATTCGATAATCGCCAGTTTTTGTTCAAAAGTAAGCATGGATTCCTCCGATGTGAATAAGGTTATCCGTCGATTATATCATAGGTGGAACAAAGAACGAAAAGGCTATACAGACAAGAGAGGAAGCGATGACGATGAACGGAAAAAATCGAAAAGATATCGTAGCAGGACTGGAAGTGGATATCGTCCTGAAGCAGGATCAGCGCACAGGGGTGCGGACGCGGGGAATCGTCAAGGACATTTTGACCAATTCCAGCACGCATCCGCACGGGATCAAGGTTCGCTTGACCAATGGCCAGGTCGGACGAGTGCAGGAGATTATTCGAAAAGGCGAGTAAACGTAAAAAACGGGATGCCAGCGAGGGCAATCCCGTTTTTTGATCGCGAGCGACAGGCAGCTTCTTCCGGAAAAGACGAGCCTGATCGATCAGCGATATGTATCGTGAGCAGGTGTAAGCACATCTTCCGTGGAATCGCGCACGAGGATGAACGGCCCGATGTTCCCGAGTCCATGCATCGATACGTTGTGATGGGCGATAATTTGCTCTGCACGCAGCACGGTGTTGTCGGTTGTGGAATGGCCGTCACTGACGAGTGTGACGTCATAGCCCAAGGTGGTCGCTCGCTTGCAGGCGCTGTCTACGCAAAATTCCGTTTTGCAGCCCGTCATGACGAGATGCGTAATCCCGAGCGATTGCAGTTGTTCATGCAAATCGGTCTCGTGAAAAGCATCCGTCGCTTGTTTGAGAATCACGGTTTCCGTCGGGAGCGGGGCAAGCTCGGGGTGGATGGCGTAAGCGTCAGCGCCAAGCTCCGCGACATCTGTGTCCTGCACGTACAGGACGGGAATCGCTCTTTTCCAAGCGTCTTCCCTCAGCTTTTTGATCGTCTGAACGAGCGAGGTCTTTTGATAAACAGGGCCGATCGGGCCTTCCACAATCCCTACTTGTACGTCAATAATGAGCAGAGCTGTTTTTTGCGTCATTCACGTTCCTCCTCAAAATGCAGGGGGCTACCGGGGCAGTCCCCCGTTTCTTTCTTGGGTGTTTTCATCGATCTATGAGCATGCCGTTGCGTATTTGTTTTCATATTTCATCAGCTCCTTCGCTTATGGCAGCGGGACAGCCAGAGGCGGCTGCATCCGCTGGAACCATTGTAACACATCGCCTGTTTTATCATTCGGATTTTTTTGAACAATCGAACGGAAGGTAAAAAAAGCCCCCATCCTGCTGGCTGCCAGTCAAGGATGGGGGCTGTTTGTGTTGCACGTGTCAGAAAGCTGTCTTTACGAGTCGCTTTCTTTTTTCGGCACAAACTGAAAAATTTCATGGGATTCAAAAGAGTCGATCAGGCGCGATAGCCACAAGTAGTAATCCAGTCCGTTTTCAATCCGGCGGATGCTAAGCTCCACGCGTTCTCGCAGCTCGTCCGTCAACTCCTCGGATTGCTGGAGGGCGCGCAGCTCCTGAAGCGACTTTTTCAGGCTGTGCACATTTTGCTCGCTGGCATGGCGCCACTTCACGGAAAACAAGTCGATGAAGTTTTGGTACCAGTCCAGATTGACCTCGTAGTGGTCTTTGCGTGTTCCTTTTTTCCATATCTTTTCTACCATATTTAAGTCCATCAAGGTGCGAACGCCGGTGCTCATGCTGGTCTTGCTCATTCCCAGCGCTTCTCCCATTTCATCAAGCGTCATCGACTTGTCCTGAAACAGCAGCGTGCCATACAAGAGCCCCGTCGACATGGTGATGCCGTACAAATCCATGTTGCGGGCAAGTGTTTCAATCACGCGTTCTTGAGCCTTTTCGAGGATTCTTTCCTGATTCGTATCCATTTTGAAAAAAGCAGCTCCTCTAGTCATATTACCTGACTAGAATTGTACGTTCCTTACAGCAAAATGTAAATGGAGATATCAAACAGTATATACGAGATAAACTGCGAATACAGAAAGAAAAGTACGTAAAGTTTTTTCTGAACGCTGAAAATGCCCGATTATCGAGCCTCACCCAGTTTGAGGTAAAAAAGTGGGCTGGTTACAATTGTAAGGGTAAAGAACAGTCCGGATACGGGCGTAAAAGTTGGAGGTGACCATATGCCCAAGATCAAAGTAGAGAATTTGACCAAAATCTTTGGACGACAGCCCCAACGCGCATTGCCCCTCGTGAAACAAGGGAAGGCCAAGACAGATATATTGAAGGAAACGGGTCTTACCCTTGGGGTTAACCAAGCGAGTTTTGAGGTGCACGCCGGCGAAATTTTCGTCATCATGGGGCTTTCGGGTAGCGGGAAATCGACATTGGTTCGACTCTTGAACCGACTGATCGAACCGACGGAAGGCAAAATCCTGATCGACGGTACGGATATCGTCAGGATGAACACAGAACAGTTGCAACAGGTCAGAAGAAAGAAGCTCGGGATGGTATTTCAAAAGTTTGCCCTGTTTCCGCACAGGACCGTCCTGGAAAACGCAGCATATGGCCTGGAGATTCAAGGAATGGCCAAAGCAGAGCGCGAGGCCAAGGCGAAGCAATCGCTGGAACTGGTCGGACTGGGCGGCTGGGAAGCGAGCTATCCTGACCAGCTTAGCGGAGGAATGCAGCAGCGCGTCGGCCTGGCGCGTGCACTTGCCAATGAGCCGGATGTGCTGTTGATGGACGAAGCATTCAGCGCACTTGACCCGCTCATTCGCAAGGACATGCAGGACGAACTGCTGGAGCTGCAAAGCACCATGCAAAAGACGATCATTTTCATTACGCACGATCTCGATGAGGCGCTGAAAATCGGTGACCGGATTGCCTTGATGAAGGACGGAGCGATCGTCCAGATCGGCACACCGGAAGAAATTATGACCAATCCGGCCAACGAGTACGTGGAGCGCTTCGTGGAGGACGTGGATCGTTCCAAGGTGCTCTCCGCAGAGAACGTCATGAAGCGGGCCGAGACGATTACGTTGGATAAAGGGCCGCGCGTTGCCTTGCAGTTGATGAGGGATCGCGGTGTATCCAGCTTGTATGTAGTAGACAAGAAGAAGACGCTCCTCGGCGTTTTGACCGCAGATGCGGTCAGCCAGGCAAAAGAACAGGGCCAATCGTTGGAGTGGGTGCTTCGTACCGAAGTTCCGAAGGTAGGGCCGCAAACGCTCCTGAATGAACTGTTTGACTTGGTCGCTTTTTCGGATATTCCGGTGGCAGTGACAGGCGAGCATGACCGCCTCCTGGGTGTCATCGTAAAAGGTGCCGTTTTGGGCGGATTGGCGGGAAAAGTAAACCAGGAAACGCCACTGCCGGCAAATGAAGAAGGGCAGGTGGATGAATGATGGATCAATTTTTTCCGAAGCTGCCCCTCGATAGTTGGGTAGAAACGATTGTAGATGGACTGGACGAACATTTGGGCTTTTTGTTCGATTTCATTTCGACATGCATTGGCGGGACGGTCGACTTTTTCAATCTGATTTTGACCGGACTGCCGTTCTGGGTGATTATCATCTTGCTTACACTGCTGGCGTATCGGGCTGGCAAGCTGTCTATCGCTCTTTTTACTTTCATTGGACTTCTTTTGATTCAAAACTTGGGTTATTGGGAGCATTCAATGGAAACACTTGCGCTGGTGCTGACAGCCGGGCTCATTTCCGTCATTATCGGGATTCCCGTGGGAATCTGGTGCGCGAAAAGTGATTCCGTGCAAAAGGTCGTAACGCCGCTGCTTGATTTCATGCAGACGATGCCCGCGTTTGTGTATTTGATTCCTGCGATCTTTTTCTTCGGACTGGGGAAAGTGCCGGGCGTAATCGCTTCCGTCATTTTCGCGATGCCGCCGACGATTCGTCTGACCAATCTGGGGATTCGCCAGGTGCCGGCGGACTTGATCGAGGCTACGGAGGCGTTTGGTTCGACTTATTGGCAAAAGCTGACGAAGGTGCAGCTGCCGATCGCCAAAACGACGATCATGGCAGGGATCAACCAGAGCATCATGCTGGCGCTGTCCATGGTCGTCATCGCCTCGATGATTGGGGCGAAAGGACTGGGTGCCGACGTATACCGCGCCGTGACGCAGATCAAGATCGGGGAAGGCTTCGAAGCGGGACTTGCCATCGTCATTATGGCGATTTTGCTGGACCGCATCACGCAAGGAGTAGGAAAGAGAAAAAAAGCGTAGGAGGGGTTTTCATGAAAAAAGCAACGTGGAAAGGTTTGGCTGTCGCACTGGGACTTGGATTGGTCATGGCAGGCTGCTCAAGTGCGGGCAGCTCCGAGGGCAACGGATCAACCAGCAGCAACAACGGTTCGGCTGCATCCAACGGTGTAAGCGCCGCAGTCGATCATAAAATCATCGGGATCGACCCAGGGGCAGGCTTGATGAAAGCGACCGAGAAAGTGCTCAAAGACTACGAGCTAAAAGACTGGGAGCTGGTCGAAGGCTCCAGTGCCGCGATGACGGCGGCTTTGACCCAAGCCTATAAAGACAAGAAGCCGATTATCGTGACGGGCTGGACGCCGCACTGGATGTTTTCCAAGTTTGAAATGAAATACTTGGAGGACCCAAAAGGAGTTTACGGAAAAGATGAGCAAATTCATACGGTCGTGCGCAAAGGCTTGAAGGAAGAACAGCCAAGCGCGTACGCTTTCCTCGATAAATTTTCCTGGACGCCAGCCGACATGGAGAAAGTGATGCTGGACATCGAAGGCGGCAAAAAACCGGAAGAGGCAGCAGCAGAGTGGGTGAAAGCAAACGAAGCTACTGTGAGCAAATGGGTGGAAGGCGTACAGCCAGCCAATGGTCAAAAGCTGACGCTTGCCTATGTCGCCTGGGATTCCGAGATTGCCAGCACGAATGTGGTGAAAACTGTTCTGGAGCAAAAGCTGAACTACAAGGTTGAACTGAGCCAAGTAGAAGCTGGCCCGATGTGGGTAGGCGTATCCAACGGCGACGTGGACGGCATGGTTGCAGCTTGGCTGCCAACAACACATGCTGACTACATGGAGAAGCTCGGAAAAGACGTAGAAGACCTCGGCCCGAATCTGGAAGGAACCAAGCTGGGTCTGGCTGTTCCGACTTACATGGATATTACGTCCATTGAAGATTTGAAAAAGTAAAAGGAAGCTCCTCTATATAGAAGTAAATCATATAATAGAAGAAAGGCATCGCCAACGACCCGGCGGTGCCTTTTTGCTGTGCCTCAACTTCTGTCTACCGCGCCTGGAACGGCTTTGTTTCTTCTACTGCCGGCCACGAGTGCTGTTTGTTCAGCATGGACGGATCGGGAGCGAAGACGCGCAGCACGAGATTGAAGTCGCCTGCGGGAGTAGGCAGCCAGTTGCTTTCCTTGCCTTTCGGTGCCTCCCTCTGGATGTACAGGTCAAGCGAGCCGTCCGGGTTGTACTGGAGCGTTCCCGTGTTGCTTCTTACAGAGGCGCGTTTACCTGCTGTCTCCGCGAGAAAAAGCTGGGCGTCGTAGACGTTGATCGACCAGAAAGCAGAAGTCGGCGGAAGCTCTGCTTTGGCAAAATGCAGCTTGTAGCAGGCGGTTGCTTGGTTGCGTCCGCTGGCGTCAGCGCGATCTGTTTTTCAAAGGCGACAGCTTGCGGCAAGTCTGCTTCGCCCTTCACTTCGACGCGTCCGATGAGCCAAACGGTATTCGCAGGCGCAGCAATCACGGGCGTATTCGCCGGAGCCTGTCCCTTCCAGTGCGGGCCGACTACCAAATAGCGCGCCGCCTGCTGCTCAGTTGAGCGGTTGGAGACGTTGCGAAACGTATTCGTGTACACGTCCAGCATTTGCACGGTAAAGTAACGGTTTTGCGGATTCGCGGGCACGCTCAGCAAGACAGGCGCTCATGTACAGCGTATAGGAGTTGGGCGTGACGATATCCCGGTAGGCGGGAGTCGCAAGCGAGTCCGCATAATAAAACTGGTTGAACGGGGCGCGCTGCTGCGTCATCTCCGTCATCGTTTTGGCAGAGGCGACGAGCGGATAGCCGTAAATATAAGCTTGCACGCCGAGCGAGTAAGCGAGGTTTTCCTGTGCGCTGAGAAAAGGCCCGAGCTGGCGGGCAAAAGGCGGTTTCGTCACCGGAGTCTTTTGATCGGACTGTGCGCCAGCGGCACCCGGCAAGGTCAGCCATACAAAAAGAAGAGAGAGAATCAGGGCAACGGTTTTTCGGGCGGGACAAAGCATGCTTCTCCTCCTGTCATCAAGCGAGTAGTCTGGGGAATAGTGCTATTTTTCTGCACCGCGCTGCGTTTTTATACCAAATCGAACAGCCGCCTAAAAGCCGCTCGCCATGGTGACGACCCACTGTTCTCCCATCATTCATGGCTTCACCCGACTCGTCCGTGGTTCACATGGAGAACAGCATAAATGCAGCCGGGTTTTCGTGTGAAAAACGCCCTAGAGATAATGAGGAATAAGTAACGGAAAAACAAATAAATAACCAATTATATCCAGTTAATTTGAATCAATTTTCCCTGTAATTTCTAAATTCTCTTTGAAATAGGAAAATGATCCCGGTAAGATGAGGAGGTTCTTGAATAAACAGGATTGAGGGGTCAGGCATGAAAAGACGAAGTTGGCTATCATTTTTAGTTGTAAGCATGTTTGTGTTCGGAAGTGTCCTGCCTGCGAGTGCGGCAGGGAACTACAACGTTGTCGAGAGCGGAACGAAAGTAGAAATGGAAGGGAAGTTCTCCTTCACAGTCCCGGAAAATATGATCTTTCTCAATAAAGACGACACGATCAAAATGGAGAAAGAAAATGGCGACATCCCGACCATGAACGAAATCGGGAGCGTCCATCCGATCGAAGACAGCGAAAATTGGGCGTTGTTTATCGAATACGAAGACACCGGACATATTAGCGACGACGAGCAAAACGAAATCAATGCCGAAGAACTGCTGCAAAGCTACAAGGACGGCACCGAGGAAGCGAACAAGCAAAGACAGCCGGAGGAGCAGTTTCATGTGATCGGCTGGAATGTAAAGCCGTCCTATAACGCGGCGACGCATGAACTGGAATACTCCATGCTTGCGGAAACCGCGCAGAAAACCCAGTTTTTAAACTACAAGCTGCAAGTTTTGACGCGTACCGGCCATGTTTCTTTCATTCTTGTGACGGACGTTCCAGCGCTCGCGAAGGACAAGCAGACATTGCGGGAAAAAATCTTGAAAAACTTCGTTGTAAAAGAAGGCCAGCGCTACAGCGATTTTGACGCCAAGACAGACAAAGTCGCTGAATACGGACTGACTGGCTTGATTCTCGGAGGCTTGGGCGTTGCCGCTGCGAAGAAGCTGGGCTTCCTCGCCCTGATTCTCGCCTTTGCCAAAAAAGGCTGGATTATTATCGTCGTGCTGTTGGGCGCGATTGGCGGCTTCGTGAAAAAGCTGTTCAACAAAAAGAAAAACAACGCTGCACCGACCGATTCGGACGAGGAAAAACCGTCCGCGTAAAAGCTCGACAAAACAAAGAACGATTGCCAAAAAGACAGCCGGATTTTTCGCTTTGGGCGAGAACGAGGCTGTCTTTTTCATGCGGAAAGGGAGAGCGGAAAGGGGCGAATCTCGCAAAAAAAATCAAGAATGACAAGCAGGCAGGAGGGAATACAATGGAAGAGGAAAACGTTTTTTGGAGGTAGCCGTGGAACAGCACCTGGACTTTTTTGTGATGAAATACGGATATGTGGGCGTGTTTTTTTCGCTTGCGCTTGGGGTGATCGGGCTGCCGATTCCCGATGAAGTCTTGATGACGTATACCGGATACGCTGTGTCGCGCGGGGTTTTGCAGATGCCGTTTGCCGTGCTGAGCGCTTTTTTGGGAGCGGCGGCAGGCATCACCGTCAGCTACTTGATCGCGTCCAAATGGGGGTTGCCGCTTTTGCTCAAAGTGGGGCCATATTTGCATTTGAATCCGAAAAAAGTCGAGTCTACACAAAAGCTGTTCGCCAAGTACGGCACCTTTTTGTTGATTGTCGGCTACTTTTTGCCGGGTGTCCGCCACATCACGGCTTATTTGGCAGGGATGTCGGGGATGAAGTATCGCGTCTTCGCCGTATTTGCCTATACGGGAGCTTTTTTGTGGAGCATCACTTTCTTGCTTTTGGGCAGAGCGCTGGAAAAAGAATGGTTCAAAGTCACTGTCTATGTCAGGCATTACGGCTTGACGTTTTTGCTGATTGGCGGGGCGATTGCCATTGCGTGGTACTTGTTGGTGAAGTACAGACAAAGCTTGAAGACATGACAGGAAAAAAATGTTGAAAAGGGGCTTTACAAACCGACGGTCGGTTTATATTATTAGATCAGAAAGCAATGACTGATTCCATCATTCATAAAAAATGTGACGAGGAGAGTTGTACCGTGATCATGACTTTGTTCTGGATCTTTATCGATTTGATCCCATTTATCGTAGCGTTTCAAGTGCAGCCGCCGACACTTGGCTTTGCCATCGGCTTCGTTCTCGCCCTGCTGATCTACTTGTTCCAGAAAAAGCGATTCGGGGAAGTAACGACGATTATCGCGATCAAAGTATTTTATTTCTTTTGCGGCTTCTGGATTGCCTTGTTCTTCCCGGCGTTTCATCTGTTCGACTTTACCCAGTTGTTCATGTACGCGATTCTTGCCCTAGCAGCCATCTGGTCGCTGTGCATCAAAAAGCCGTTCACGCTTCAATACGCAAAAAAAGTAGTGCCGGAGAGCTTCACTACGCACCCGCTGTTTCTCGCCTCAAATTTTTGGCTGACACTTATCTGGGCTGTTGTGTTCGCACTCTCGCTCGTTTGCTCCGTACTGTTTGCGCTCGCGATGATTTCCGGTGAAACAGGCGTTTTGCTGGTCAATATTTGGAACATCGTTGGGATCGCCGCTACCATCCTCGTGCGTCCTGTAGTGAAGCGTTACTTTTTGAAAAGGCAAGGCTGAGACGTGGCATCGCATGAATGTGCGAGCCTGATATTTTACCCATCCACAAACCGACAGTCGGTTTGTGGATGGGAACAAGGGGGCAATCGCCGGTTATGGAAAAGAAAAAACGCAATCCGAAGCTGATTTTGGCCACCGTTTTTCTGCTGGTCGTCGCTGTAGTCAGCTACTACGGTTACCAGAGCTATTTTTACGTCAAAACGGAAGATGCTGTCGTGACGGGCGAGATATACAAAATTGCGCCCAAGGTGGCGGGAAAGCTGACACATGTGAGGGTCGATGTCGGCAGTCAGGTGCAAAAAGACGAGATCGTGGCTGAACAGGAGCAAGTCAACGCGGCAAGTCCGACCCAGGTGGACAGCTTGATGGTCCGTTCCCCGATCGACGGCGTGATTTTGCAAAGAGCCGCCAAGGAAGGCGAGGTCATTGGGGCAGGCAACACGTTGGCGCTGGTCGTCGACAAGCGGAAGCTGTACGTGGAAGCACATGTGGAGGAAGCAGAAGCGGGCTATATCCAGGTCGGGCAGCCGGTCGATATCGTGCTGGATAAATACCCGGGGCAAACGTTCCGCGGAACGGTCAATCGCATCGGCGAAGCTACCCAGTCGACATTTTCCTTGCTGCCGTCAGTGAATGCGAGCGGAAACTTCACCAAAGTAACCCAGCGTATCGCTGTAAAAATTACGTTTGACGAGGGGCCGTACGACTTTCAGCCAGGTTTGAATGCCAATGTGTCCATCCACGTGCGATAAGGATGTGTAGCGATGAGTCCTCAAGAAAATTTTTGGCCGGGTGTGTTTGCGATCGTGCTTGGTACGTTCATGGCTGTGCTCGATACGAGCATCGTCAATGTGGCGATTCCGGAAATGATGAATGTGTTCGGGGCGTCGACGGAGGAAATTCAATGGGTCGTGACCAGCTATACATTGACGATGGCTGCTGTCATTCCGCTGGCCGGGTTTTTGGGTATCCGGTTCGGCATCAAAAAAAGCTATCTCGCCAGCCTGTTCCTGTTCACACTCGGTTCGCTGCTGTGCGGTCTGGCTGTCAGCAACGGGACGATGATCGCGGCGCGAATCATTCAGGCGGCAGGCGGCGGACTGATGATGACGATCGGGCAATCGATGATTCAATTCGTCGTCCCGCGCGAAAAAATCGGCCCAGCCATGGGAGTATTCGGCATCTCGGTCTTTGTCGCTCCCGCTGTCGGGCCGACGTTAAGCGGCTATTTCGTCGAGCATCTCGACTGGCGATTCATTTTCACGGTGAACATTCCGTTTGGCATTTTGGCGATGTTTCTGGTGTGGCGCTGCTTGCAGGAAAGCGAAGCGAATCGCAAACAGCCTTTTGATCTGCAAGGGTTTGTCTGGTCGGCCGTTGCGCTGGTGAGTCTTCTGCTCGCCGTGACGAAAGGCGAGGAGTACGGCTGGGACTCTTTTACGATCGTATCGTTGCTGATGAGTGCCTTGATCTGCGGGTACATGTTCGTGATGCGAGAGCTGTCGACGGCTCATCCGCTGGTCGATGTACGGTTGTTCGCCAATCGGCAGTTTACGCTCGGTCTTTTGGTAAACAGTCTGATTATGGTCGGCAATTTCGGCGTCATTTACCTGCTGCCGATCTACTCGGAGAACATGCTCGGTCGCACGGCGATGGATACCGGGCTGATGATGCTGCCGCAAGCGATTGCCTCCGGGATCGTCACGCCGATATGCGGCATGCTGGCGACGCGCATCGGTTTGAAGCCTTTGATTGTCGTCGGTCTCGCTTTATGCATCGTGCCCGGATATTTTTTAACCCAAGTCGATTTGAACACCAGCATGTCGACGATTCACTGGCTGCTTGCCTTGCGCGGGATCGGACTCGGCATGTGCCTGATGACTTCCATGCAAATTCCGCTGGTGGCTGTATCTGAGCCGGAACGAGTGCCCGCAGCTTCGGTGATCACGAATATTTCCCGGCAAGTGGCTACCTCGATCGGCATTGCCGGATTGATTTCCTTGTTTACCAGAAGAGGCGCGGTGCACGCGGCACAAATGGGCGAGCAGGTCACGACCACGCGGCAATCCGTCGTGGAGACGCTGTCCCAATGGCAGCAAATGTACGTGGCAAAAGGCATGTCGCTTTCGGAAGCCTATTCGTCGGCTGTCGGATTGCTCGGTCAACTCGTGCGAAAATACGCGGCAATCGCTGCGCTGCAAGACAGTTTGTTCGTGGCGGTTCTCGTGCTGGTAGCGGCGTTTTTGACCATGCTGATTGTGAAAGAAAACAAGGCCGCGCTGCAAGCAGGCCAGGAAGCGAGTCGTTCGGCGATCGTAGATTGATCGATTTTTCCCCATCACTTATCAGGAGGGTTTCCCATGAAAAAGTATAAACAGCGGCTGGCTGTATTGGCAGGAAGCGTCGCAATGATCTGCCTGGCTGGTTGCGGATCGGTGCAGCCTGTGGCATTGTCGACAGACATTGCCCAAGGGGCGCAGGCGACAGCGAAAGAAGCGGGTACGCGTGTGTTCAGCGGAAAAATGGTCGGGATTGAAGAGGTGACGATTTTCCCCAAGACAGCGGGCAGAGTGAAAGCCGTTCTTCACGATACAGGCGACCGGGTAGAAGCAGGTGCTCCGCTTGTGGAGATGGAGACAGTCGAGCTTGCGGCGAGTTTGAGCATGGCCAAAGCGGAGCTTGCCATGGCACAGGCGAAGTGGGAGGAAGCGAAAAAAGGGCCGAGGGCGGAAGACTTGCAGTACGCAAAAGCGGGCTGGCAACAGGCTGCAAGCAAGTATGAAGAAGTGAAAAACGGCAAGCGGCCCGAGGAGCTTTCCCAGCTTGCAGCGTCCGAACAGTCGGCGAAATCCGTCTACGAATCTGCCAAAGCCAAGTATGCGCGGGCCAAAGCTTTATACGAGCAAGGCGGCCTTTCCAGTCAGGGGCTGGACGATGCGCAGACCGCTTTGGCGCAGGCAGAAGCGCAGTACGTGCGAGCCGAGGAAGAGGTAAGGCTGGCCAAACAAGGGGTAACGAAGCCGGCGCTGCAATCGCTTGCCTCCAATGTCGACCAGATGAAGGCGATGTACGACAAAACGAAGAACGGGGCGACCAAGGAGCAGATTGCCCAATACGAGGCCAGCGTGCAGAAGGCGCAAGCAGCGGTAGCCAATGCCCAGTACCAGTTGGATAACGCTACGCTGAAAAGTCCGATCAGCGGCTACATCAGTACGAAAAATGTGCAGGCAGGCGAAATGGCGAATGCAAACACAGCCGTTATGAGCGTGGTCAACACGGATCGGCTGTATGTCGTCATCGGCGTTTCCGAGACAGACATTGCCCGCTTTTCCCCTGAGCAACAAGTCGATGTGGCGATTGAGGCGATCGGGCAGCACGTCCAGGGGAAAGTGGCGCGAATCAGCCCGAAAGCAGACCCGGGAACGAACATGTACACGGTGAAAATTGTCGTGAGCAACGCAAAAGGCAACCTGCGCTCAGGCATGACAGGGGTCGTCTCGCTTTGATCGCATCGGAAGGAAGTCGCGAAAGGTACGAAGAAAGCTCGCAGCAGCGTGAAGGCAATAAACGCTGCTGCGAGCTTTTTTCCTTGCCTGCTGTCCAGACATCTTGTAAAATTAGGAAATATTTGTGGTGTGACGGTCGCTAAAGCCAATGGAATACACGAAGGAAAGAGGTCGATTGCCGCTAACATTATTCGAACAAGAGAGGTATTGGAATGAATCTAGCCATCAACGTAACGCAAAATCAACTGATGGACGTGCTGCTCAATGTAGCTGTGGCCCGTCCCGTCTTTATTTGGGGAGCGCCGGGGATCGGGAAGTCCGCCCTTGTTGAGGCGTTTGCCCAGCAGGTAGGCTTGCCCTGCGTCTCCCTTTTGGGAAGTCAGTTGGCACCGGAAGATATTATCGGCGTCCCGCAAATTGTGGACGGCAAAAGCCGCTTTTGCCCGCCTGCCCAAATCGCGCGGGAAGAGCCGTACTGCCTCTTTCTCGACGAGCTGAATGCGTGTTCGCAAGAGGTGCAAAAAGCGTTTTACAGTCTGATTCACGAGCGCAGAATCGGGGATTACCACCTGCCGGAAGGGTCGATTGTGATCGGGGCGGGAAACCGTGCCCAGGACAGCGCGATTGTCAAGCCGATGTCGTCGGCGCTGATCAACCGGATGTTTCACGTGCAGCTGCTGGTTTCCCACGAGCAATGGCTGAATTGGGCGTATACAAACGGGATTCACTCGTACGTTCTGCAATTTTTGGAGGTGCGTCCCGATTATTTGTGGTCGCAGCCGCCGAAGACGGAAGAACCGTTTTCCACCCCGCGTTCCTGGCATATGCTGTCGGACGCGCTGCATGAGTTTGGCGATGGCCTGACTAGCGAAATGGTCGGTGTGCTCGCGTACGGTTGCCTGACGCCGCAGCATGCCGCGCAGTTCAAGGCTTTTCACAAGAACCTGCAAGGGAAGTACCAGCTTCATCGCATTTTGGAAGGAGAGACTTCTTTCCCGAGTGCGCCTGAGGATCGGGATGTGCTGTACTTTTTGGCCGATTCGTTCCGCGCCCAGATCAAAAAAGAGCTGCCGCAAGACAAAGCTTCCGTAAGCGATTTGCACAAGCGGTTTGCTCACCGGGCCAAAGCTTTGCTCAAGGATCTTTCGGCGATCTCGCTGGAGATGGCGCAGATGGTCGTCGCCCGCCACGACGACGGGGATGGGCTGCCGGACTGGTTTGTCGTTGAAGTCATCCGCGATTTGCCGCGCCTGGCTCTGGACAGAAAGGGCAAGTAGCCGATGGGAAAAGGAGCGAGAGCAAACACCGATCCCGCGACGCAAAACTATCAGCAAGCCGTCCAGTTTTTGGCGCATCATCCGATGTTCGGGCCGCTGTTCTCCCGCGCCGACCTGTTTCGCAGGGAGCACAATTTATGCCCGGACAACGGCTGGGCAGTCGTGACCAAGCACGGGAGCATACACGTCCATGCGAAGCGCAGGGGAGAGGTTGAGGAATGGATTTACGTCCTCGCCCATGCTCTGCTGCACCTTGGGTTTGGGCACTTTGTAGAAAAAAAGCATCCTGCTCTGTGGAACATCGCTTGCGATTGTTACGTCACCCGCTTTTTGAAGGACATGAAGCTGGGGAAGCCTCCTGCCGAGATGTCCTACGAGCTGGAGCTGTCCGGCAAGAGCGAGGAAGAGCTGTACGAATGGTTTGTCGAGCACGGCGTTCCCGAGCATTTGAAGCTGTTCGGAACAGGCGGGGAAAGACAGCCGGATATGCTGTTCACGGATAAATACGTGCGGTACAACTACAACCGGGACGTGAAGTGGGAGCGGCTTCTCGGCATCGGGCTATCCCAAGCCGTCCAGAGCGCTGTGAGCGTGGCGGGAGGATATGCCGATGCGCTGGGCAGCGAAGCGGTCAAGCTGACGGATGCGCAAAAAGCCAAGCGCTGGTTCATCAATCACTACCCGTTGCTTGCTTCGTTGGCCAGCCATTTCACGATTATCGAGGACTCCCTGATCTGTCAGCGCCTGCAAATATCGGTGGCTGCCATCGATGTGAACGCCGGAGAGATTTTCATCAATCCGGCGGCAGGGCTGGACGAGGAAGAATGCAAGTTCGTGATGGCGCATGAACTGCTGCACGCGGGCTTGCGCCACCATGAGCGTTGTCAGGGCAGGGACCCGTACTTCTGGAATGTAAGCTGCGACTACGTGATCAATCAATGGCTGATGGAGCTTGGAGTGGGGCGGTTTCCGCAGATTGGCGGGCTGTACGATCCCGATTTGAAAGGGCTGTCGGCCGAAGCCATCTACGATCGCATCGTCACGGATATGCGGACGTACCGCAAGCTGTACACGCTCAGAGGAATTGGCATGGGCGATATTTTGGACGGAGATGATCCGCGCTTTTGGGAAATGGGGCCGGGCACGACGCTGGATGACTTTTACCGCAGTGCCATGTCGCAAGGTCTGATCTATCACCAGGAGCGGGGCAGGGGGCTTTTGCCGGCAGGATTGGTGGAAGAAATCCGCGCCCTGGGTCAACCGCCGATCCCGTGGGATGTGCAGCTGGCACGCTGGTTCGACGAGCATTTTCCGCCATTGGAAAAGAGACGCACGTACGCTCGCGCCAGCCGCAGGCAATCCTCCACGCCGGATATTGCCCGCCCGGCCTGGGCGCATATGGAGACGGAGCAGTTGGCGCGTACGTTCGGAGTCGTGATCGACACGTCCGGATCGATGGGAACGAAGCTTTTGGGAAAAGCGTTGGGAGCGATTGCGAGCTACAGCGAGGCGCGCGATGTTCCGTATGCCCGTGTCGTCTTTTGCGATGCGCAAGCGTACGATGCCGGGTATCTTTCGCCCGACGATATCGCGGATCGCGTAAGTGTCAAGGGGCGCGGCGGTACGGTTTTGCAGCCGGGCATCGACCTGCTGGAGAAGGCCGACGATTTTCCCAAGGATGGTCCGATTCTCATCATTACAGACGGGGAGTGCGATCGGTTGCGGATTACGCGCAGCCATGCGTTCATGCTGCCAAAAGGAAGTCATCTGCCTTTTGTGGCGAAAGGCCCGATTTTTCGGATGGAATAAGGAAGCAGCATTGAAGCACCGTAATGGCGGTGCTTTTTTGCGTGGAAAAAACTTGGTGCAGGCTTTTGCTGGAACACGGGAGTGGCATGAGCTATTCTGTATAATAAATCTGAAAATATCGCAAACGGGGAGTGCAGGGATGACAGGACAGGAGAGCAAGGACAGAAAACTGCTGCTGCAAGAAGTCGAAGGGCTGTTGACGTTCATCGGCCAGCCGGTGCTGGTTGTGGATGCAAACGGTCGCGTCATGCATGCCAATCATGCGGCCGAGCACGTATGGCAACGTTCCCTGGCTGTCCTTTTGACGAAAAACTTGCAAGCTTTCGCGCCTTCTGCCAAGCTGCTCGACTTTGTGAAAAAGGGCAAGCCGCTGCGCGATTTTCCCGTGGAGATTGTCGACGGGAGCGGAAAACGCCTGCCTTGCCTCTGCCGACTGCATCCGTTGTACATCGGGCAACAGCCGGAAGGAGCGATCTTGCAGTTCACAGAGCAGCGCAAGGAGTCGGAGCAGGAAAAAAATCGGCGGTATGTCACGCGCTATACGTTTGCCGACATTCGCGGAAACAGCGAGGCGATCCGGGCGCTGAAAGACTCGGCAGCCAAAATTGCCAAAAGCGATTCGACGGTTCTGATTCGCGGAGAGAGCGGGACGGGCAAGGAAGTGCTCGCCCAGTCGATTCACGATGCCAGCTCGCGCCGCAGCGGGCCGTTTGTCGCCATCAACTGCGCGGCGATACCGGAAGCCTTGTTGGAAAGCGAATTGTTCGGCTACGAGGAAGGGGCTTTTACCGGAGCGAAAAAAGGCGGCAAGGCAGGGCGGTTCGAGCTGGCTTTGCACGGGACGCTGTTTCTCGATGAGATCGGCGATATGCCGCCGTTTTTGCAGGCCAAGCTGCTTCGCGTCCTGCAGGAGCGGCGAATCGAGCGGGTGGGCGGCTCAGAAAGCATCCCTGTCGATGTCCGGTTGATCGCAGCCACGCACAAGGATCTCGACGCGATGATCGTCAGCGGTCAGTTTCGCGAGGACTTGTACTACCGCTTGCACGTCATCCCGCTGCACGTACCGCCGTTGCGCGAGCGAAAAGACGACCTGTACGACCTGATCCACTACTATTTGAAGCTGTTTGCGGACAAGCTGGGCAAGGAATCGAAGCGCTTTTCCGCCCAGGCGTTGAAATGTTTGATCGACTACCACTGGCCGGGAAACATTCGCGAGTTGGAAAACACGCTGGAATACATCGTAAACCTGGAGATCGGCGACCTGGTGACGATCAGCAGTTTGCCTGCGATCATTCGCGGGAATCGCACCAGTGAAGAAGCGCTTGCTGTCCTGCCGCAAGCGCCGTCCGTGGCTGCGTCTGCGCATGCGTCTGTCCCGCCAGACGCTGTACCCATCCGACTGGGCGATTCAAGCGAGCAAGCGGAGGTACAGCTTCTGTTGCAAGCGATCCAGCAATTTGGCAAAAGCACCGAAGGGAAGCGGAAGGCTGCGGAGTTTTTGGGCATTAGCGTCGCTACCCTGTACAGACGCCTGCAAAAAATCAATCGCAAGTAGGCTTCTCCCACGCTGACAAGGGCATGAGGATATTCAACGAGAGGGAGTGGAGAGTGGCATGTATCTGGAGGAAAAAGACGTGGACTCGATCGCGTGCGGAGCGATGTTTCTCGGCTCTGGAGGAGCTGGCGACACGACCGTTTTGCAAATCATGGCGAAGCAGGCCATTCACGACAACGGCCCGGTCCGGCTGCTCTCTCCTTTCGAGCTGCAAGACGATGCATGGGTCGTCTCGATGTCGATGATGGGCTCGCCCGCTGTCCATTACGAAAAAATGATGTCAGGGCATGAGCTGATCATGGCGCTTCGGCTGCTGGAAGAAGAGAAGCAGATCAAGGCAAGGGCGCTGATCGCTCTGGAAATCGGGGGCATCAATGCGATCACGCCGATACTGGCGGCAGCGCTGACGGGCTTGCCGCTGGTCGATGCAGACGGGATGGGCCGGGCTTTTCCCGAGTGCCAGATGACGACGTTTCACGCTTTTGGAGCCGAAGCCAGGCCGTTCATCATCTGTGCCGACAACGGCAAGTGCCAGCGCTACTTGCATCCGTCCACGATTGAAATCGAGCGGGCGGCGCGGATTTCCATGACGAACATGGGCGGTTCGGTAGCCTTGGCGAGCTTTCCCATGACAGGCAAGCTGTTGCAGGAAGCCGCGATCCATCATACGTTTTCCGTGTGCAAGCGAATTGGCGAAAGCGTACTGGCGGCAGGAAGCAGCGTGCAGCGCGTCTACAGCAGTCTGGCGGCGGAACTGCAAAACTCGATCTACGGCAAGCCTTGCAAGCTGATCGAAGGCAGGATCGTCGAGCTGCAACGTTATTTGCAGGACGGCTTTTTGCGCGGAGAGCTGCTGGTGGAAGGAAGCGGCTTTCACCATACGGAACAGGTCGAGATCGAGTTTCAGAGTGAATACTTGCTGGCGAGACAAGGAGAGCGGATTGTTGCCACTGTGCCCGACCTGATTTGCATTTTGGAAGCAGACAGCGGTCTTCCGCTCATGATCGACGAATTGGAAAAGCAGATGAAAGTCTGGGTGATCGCCATCCCGTGCCCGATCATCCTCCGCCACCCCAAGATGCTCGATTTCGTGGGGCCGTGGAACTTCGGGGTAGGAGACAGCTACGTGCCGGTGGAACAGCGGTTTTCCGAGGAAGGGAGCGGGTGAGCGATGCTGCGCTTGGGAATTGACGTCAGCGGCTTGCACACAGATGCCGTGCTGATGGATGAAAATGCAGCGATTGTCGCGACTGCCAAGGTGCGCACCTCACCGGACATGCTGTCGGGCATCGCGGAAGTTTTGCAGGCCATCTTGCGGGAAAACAAAGCGCGGAGCAGCCAGATCGCGGATGTCATTATCGGGACGGACTACTTTGAAAATGCGCTGCGCGAAGGAAAGAAGCTGGCAAAAGTCTGCTCCATACGCATCGGCCAGGCGAAAAGCATGATTCCCCCGCTGTACGGTGCCCCTGTCCGGTTGCAGGAGGCAATCGGTCTGAGCTCTTGTCACGTATACGGCGGCCATGAGCTGGATGGAAGTGTTTCTTTGCGCCAACTGACGCGGGCGGAAGTCGAGCGGGAGCTGCGCGACCTGGATGCTGGACAGGCAGAAGCTTTTGCCATAACAGGAACTTTTTCCCCTGTCAGTCATGCGCATGAAATCCAGGTGGCAGAGTGGGTCAGGGAGATTTGCGGCGAGGAGCGGCCTGTGGCTCTGTCGCATGAACTGGGCAGCATCGGCTTTTTGGAAAGGGAAAACGCGACGATTCTCAATGCCGCTCTGTCAAAGCTTACGCACGACTCGCTGTCAGGCTTGCGGGAGCTGCTCGACAGGCAAAAGCTTGCGGCGGAGATCTTTTTGACGCAGAGCGACGGCTCATTGCTTACGTACGAATCGGCTTTGCGCCACCCGATCCGCACGTTTGGCGCCAGAATCTCGGACAGCTTCCGCGGCGCCGCGCTTTTGACCCGGATGAATGACTGTATCGTCGTCGATGTGAGCCGGGAAAAGGTTTGCGTCGGTGTGCTGGAAGGCGGCTTTCCCAAAGAAAGCAGGCGCAATCAAAAGCTGGCGGGAATCCGGCTCAATTTGCAGATGCCGGATACGGCGCTGATTGTGCGCGACGGGCATGAGGCGGTCGACGATGATTTGCTGGATGCGGTCTATCACGCGATCCAGCGTTTTCAGCCGCGCTTCGAGCCGCTTCCGATCGTGTTCGTCGGGCAAGAGAGCGAAGCCTTGGCTGCCTTTTTCAAATACCCGTGGTCTGAGGTGGTTCACCCGCCTGCTTATCCTCATGCCAGCGCGATTGGCGCATGTATAGCGCCCGTCAGCGGCAGCGTCGACCGGATTTACTGGCTGGTGGAGGAAGGAAAGCGGGAACAGATCATCGAGGTGGCAAAAGCGGAGGCGATCCAATCTGCGATCCAGGCAGGGGCTGTGCCGGAGACGGTGTTTGTGCAGTCGGCAGAGACGATCCCGCTTTCGTATATGCCGACGCGCGCTTTGCGCATGAGGGTGAAGGCGATCGGGCAGAGGCGGTAAAAGCGGAGAGAGCGATAAGACGCTGACAGGAAGCGGCTGGCGGGGCTTGGCCGTTTCCCCGTTTTTTCGCACAAGCCATTTTCTCAAAGTGATAAAACTGCGAAACCGTGAGAAAGTATGAGAAATGAAGAGAAATAACGGTTTGTCATCAAGGAGAGCTTCGCTGCTTTTCCAGACTGCTCCCGAAATTTTCAACTATATTTTTACAAATATGATAAAAACAGATGCAGCGAATGTAGCTCGCATCTGTTTTTTTGTGCGTATAAGCGAAAACGGGTTGGCATGGGATTTGCTTTTATAAAATTTTCAGATAATACAAAAATCTATCCCTGATTCGTCAAAGGAGCTGCCGCAACATTATCGAGGAAAGCGAGGGCTGCATGAAGCAAGGCTGACAAAGACTTTTGGACAACGGGCAACACTTTTTTCGCACTTATTCCCTTATTAGATGGATAGGCACACAAACAAGATGAAGGAGGGTGAATGTGATGGCGGGTCATTCCAAGATGGCAGACGATTTCTCGCTCACGCGCGTGCCAAAAGAGGCGCGGGTGCCGATGTGGGAAATTCTGGTCATTCGCATCGGGGCTTTTACATCGTTGAGTCAGTTTATTTTGGGGGCGGCGCTCGGATACGGAATGACGTTCTGGGATGCGGCACTGGCGAGTTTGCTGGGATGTATTTTGCTGGAGGTCATTACGTTTTTGATCGGGATCGCGGGCATGCGGGAAGGGCTGTCCACGAGCATGCTGACCAGATGGACCGGATTCGGCAAGTACGGCTCCAGCATGATCGGTCTGGTGATCGCCGTGGCGACGATTGGCTGGTTCGGGGTGCAAAACTCGATCTTCGGTCAAGGGCTGAACGATGCGCTTGGTGGAGCGCTTGGCTTTCCGCTGTCAGCCACGTTGACGGGGCTGTTCGTGACCGCAATCGTCGTTTTCGGCTTCAAATGGCTCGGGTTGACAGCCAAAATCGCGGTGCCAGGCTTTTTGCTCGCGGTTGCCTACGGGATTTACAACGTGTTTGAAAATCACTCGCTCAGCGAGTTGATCGCGTCGGCTGCTCCGGGACCAGCCTTGACATTGGGCACAGCGGCGACGATGGTGGCTGGCAGCTTCATGGTCGGTGCGGTACTCACTCCCGATATGACGCGGTATTGCCGAAGCGGCAAGGATGTCCTCTGGTCCACCTTGATCTCGGTTGTGATCGGGGAAATCGGAATCAACCTGATTGCCGTGCTCATGGCGCATGCGGTCCAAAGCAGCGACGTCGTGACGATTGCTTTGCAGACGTCCGGCTGGCTCGGCGCAGCCACAGTCGTGTTTGCCACGGTCAAGATCAACGATATCAACTTGTACTCGGCATCGCTCGGGATCACCAATTTTATCGACTCGATTTTTGGCAAAAACGTCAATCGCGGCTTCATTACGTTGGTCGTCGGTGTCGTAGGGACTGTGCTGTCTGTGCTTGGCATTTTGGATCAGTTCGTCAACTTCCTGATTTTCCTCGGGGTGTGGGTGCCGCCGATTGCGGGGATCATGGTCGTCGACTACTTCATTTTGAAGCGCAGCCGGGCCGTCTTGGAGGAGAGCCGCAAGCGAGGCGCCTTGCCTGACACTTGCGAATCGATGAATCCAGTTGCGCTTGCGGCGTGGGCGCTTGGCTTTTTCACAGGCTACTTGTTTGACTGGGGCATCCCGTCAATCAATTCGCTCGTTGCCAGCGGGATCGTCTACTACTTGGGCATGAAGCTGTTTGGCTCCGCACCAGACGCCAAGCTGACGAAATCAGATTTGAACCGCGCTGGCTGACATTTGCAGAAAAGGAGAGATTATCGTGAGAAAAATCGGTAAGCAAGAAATTGAAGACATCGCTGTCGGTGCAGCTTTATTGGGCACAGGAGGGGGCGGCGATCCGTACATCGGCAAGCTGATGGCCCTGCAAGCTGTAGAGGAATACGGGCCGATTACGCTACTGTCTATTGATGAAGTCCCGGACGATGCGCTGGTGGTGGCGTCAGGGGGGATGGGCGCGCCGACCGTTTTGGTTGAGAAAATACCTTCCGGGCACGAGATTTCCCAAACATTCAAAGCGCTGGAAAAGTACATCGGAAAAGAAGTATTCGCGACTTATCCGATTGAAGCGGGGGGCATTAACTCGATGCTTCCGCTGGCTTTGGCCGCTCAGCTCGGCTTGCCTGTCATTGATGCGGACGGAATGGGCCGCGCCTTCCCGGAGCTGCAAATGACGACCTTTTATCTCGATGGCATCTCTGCTACGCCGATGGTGCTGGCGGACGAGAAGGGCAATGTGACGATTATGGACACGATCGACAATGCGTGGACAGAGCGGATTGCCAGAAGCGTTACGGTGCAAAAAGGCGGCGCGGCGACCTCCGCGATTTATCCGATGTCAGGAAAAAATTTGAAGGATAGCGGCATCCACGACATTTTGAGCCTGGAAGAACAAATCGGCCGCGCCATCCGCTTGTCCAAGGAAGCCAATCTTGACCCGGTGCAAGAAGTTTTGAAGCTGACGAACGGCTTTGAGTTGTTCGCCGGAAAAGTCGTGGACGTCCACCGCAAAACAGAGGGCGGTTGGGCGCTTGGCACAGCCCATATCGAAGGCTTGCGCGAATACAAAGGCCAGACGGTCGAGCTGCGCTTCCAAAACGAACATTTGCTGGCGAAATCGGGAGAGCGTCTGCTTTGTGTCACTCCCGACCTGATCGCGGTCGTCGACTCGGAGACAGGTTTGCCAATCACGACAGAAGGCTTGCGCTACGGGGCGCGTGTCGTCGTCATCGGCATGCCATGCCACCCGAAATGGCGCACGGAAAAAGGTATTCAAACAGTGGGGCCGCGCTACTTCCGCTATGACACGGACTACGTTCCGGTGGAAGAGCTGGTCGGGAAAGGAAGTGTTGCAAAATGACGTACCGGATTGGAATCGACGTAGGCGGAACCCATACAGACGCTGTTCTTTTGGACAAAGATTACCAGGTGTTGGCCCAGACGAAATGCTCGACGACAGAAGACGTCAGTTCCGGGATTTACGCGGCGATGCGCGAAGTGATCGCGCTCTCGGGCGTTCCGCGCGAGCAGATCACGTACGCGATGCTCGGCACGACCCATTGCACCAACGCGATTGTGGAGCGGAAGCATTTGAACGAGATTGCCGTCATTCGCATCGGAGCACCGGCGACGCTGGCGATCAAGCCGCTGGTAGGCGTGCCGGATGACCTGCGCGGACACTTGGGCAAACGGGTCTACATCGTGGCAGGCGGGCATGAATTTGACGGCAGAGAGATCGTCAAGCTGGATGAAGCCCGTTTGTATGCAATCGCGGGCGAAATCAAAGGCAAAGTCGATTCGGTAGCGGTGACCTCCGTCTTTTCGCCAGTATCGAAAGAACACGAGCTGCGTGCAGCGGAAATTTTCCGCGATGTACTCGGGGATGACGTGCCGATCTCGCTTTCCTATGAAATCGGCAGCGTCGGCTTGTTGGAGCGGGAAAATGCGACTATCCTGAACGCGGCGATTGTGAACGTGGCAAAATCAACGGCTTTGGGCTTTTTGAGTGCGCTCAAGGCAGAGCAGGTGGAGGCCCGCGTCTTTTTCGGGCAGAACGACGGAACATTGATGAGCATCGAGTACGCGATGAAGTACCCGATCCTGACGATTGGCTGCGGGCCGACGAACAGCATTCGCGGCGCTTCCTACTTGTCCGGGCTGGAAAACGCGCTGGTCGTGGATGTGGGCGGAACGACGACAGACATCGGCGTCCTGGTCAATTCTTTTCCGCGCGAGTCCTCGCTGGCGGTCGAAATCGGCGGCGCACGGACGAATTTCCGCATGCCTGACCTGATCTCGATTGGCCTCGGCGGCGGGACGATTGTCCGCGTGCAGGCTGACGGGCAATTTTCAGTCGGGCCTGACAGTGTCGGGTATCGGCTGCCGCAAAAAGGGCTGGCGTTTGGCGGCGATACGCTGACGACGACAGATGTCGTCATTGCCCTGGGCAAAGCAAACCTCGGAGATGCCCAAAAGGTAGCGCATCTGGATCGGACATTGCTTGAACAGGTGTACAGCCGCATGGTCGAGATGGTCGAGGAAGCGATCGACAAGATGAAGACGAGCAGCGAGCCAGTGCCGGTCATTCTCGTCGGGGGCGGCAGCATTTTGTTGCCGGATACGCTCAAAGGCGCTTCGCAGATCATCCGCCCGGAAAACTCTGGCGTTGCCAACGCGATTGGAGCGGCTATCGCCCAGATCAGCGGACAGATTGATCGCGTCTTTTCCCTGGATGAAAAAGGCCGGGCAGAGACGTTGGAGCAGGCAAAAAGCATTGCCGTAGAGGAAGCGATTGCCGCTGGCGCCGATCCAGCGACGGTGGAGATTGTGGAATTTGAAGATATTCCGCTCGCTTATCTCGGCAATGCCACACGCATCCGGGTAAAAGCGGCGGGCACACTGGCCGGGGTTTTGCAAACGAGCGACAGCAACTAAGCTTCTGAACAACCTACATCACTAAAAAAGAGGGATGACGGATGAAGATCAGAGTGATATTGCCCACGATTATGGATACGTTTAACCAGGAGGTGCAGCAGGAGTTTGCGCAATATGTGGGGAAACAGGTCGAAGTAGACGTGTGCCACCTGGACTACGGGCCGGCGTCCGTAGAAGGCGAGTACGACGAGGCTCTCTGCATCCCGAATCTGCTGGAAAAGGCGATTGCTGCGGAACAGGAGGGCTGCTCCGGCGTCATCAGCTTGTGCTTTGCCGATCCGGGCGTGAAGGCTGCGCGCGAGGTCGTAAACATCCCGGTCGTGGGAGCAGGGGAGTCGTCCATGCTCATCGCCAGCATGCTGGGAAAAAGCTTTTCGGTTGTAACCGTACTCCCGCATGTGATTCACATGATCGAAAACGTCAGCAAAACGACAGGGGTCAACAGCAAGCTCGCATCTGTCCGCTATGTGGACATTCCGGTGCTGGATTTGGTGGACAAGGCGAAAATGGAAGACGCCTTGTTCGCGGAAATGGTGCGGGCGATTGAGGATGACAAGGCGCACGGACTCGTGCTTGGCTGCACGGGAATGCTTGGCGTCGCCGCCTCGCTCCAGGAACGGCTGAAACAACACGGCTACGAAGTGCCTGTCATCGATCCGTCGTTTGCCTCGGCGAAAATGCTGGAAAGCCTGATCGCCATGGGCGTCAAGCAAAGCAGGCTGACCTACATGCCTCCGAGACAAAAGTGGCGGAAATAATTTGCAGACTGGAAAGGGGACAAAGCCAGTGACACGTACCTCTGCTTTTCCTGTGCAAGAAATTCGCGAGCAGTTTCCCGCCTTGCAGCGCACGTACCAGGCCAAGCCCGTCGCCTATCTCGATGGGCCGGGCGGCTCGCAAGTTGTGGCAGCGTCCATGCAAGCCGTCTTCCGGTATATGGAGAACGGCGGAGCCAATCTGCACGGAGCGTTTCCTACCAGCCGGGAAACAGAAGCGATCATTGCCGACGCCAGGCAAGCGGTTGCCGATTTGCTGGACGCCGCACCGGAGGAAGTCGCTTTTGGCGCGAACATGACGACCTTGGCTTTTGCCATTGCGCGTGCGCTTTCCCGTTTCTGGCAGCCAGGAGATGAGATCATCCTTTCCGAGCTGGACCACCGGGCGAATGTCGATCCGTGGCTGACCGCTGCGTTGGACCGTGGGGTGCTCGTCCGGTGGCTCAAAGCCGATCCAGAGACGTTGACGCTTGCCACCGAGGAGCTGGATACGCTTTTGACCGAAAAAACCCGACTCGTCGCAGTCGGATTGGCATCCAATGCGGTCGGCACGATCAACGACGTGGCGCGGATCGCTCGCGCTGCGCGAAGAGTCGGCGCTGTCGTCGCGGTGGATGCCGTCCACGCCGCGCCGCATATGGCGATCAGTTGCAAGCAGCTCGGCGCAGACATTTTGCTGTGCTCCGCCTACAAATTTTTTGGCCCGCATGTGGGCATGGCCGTCATTCGCCAATCGCTGTTCGAGTCATTGAAAACGTACAAACTCGCTCCAGCGCCGGGCTACATTCCTGACAAGCTGGAGACGGGAACGCAAAACCACGAAGGAATCGCGGGCATCGCCCCGGCGATTGACTTTATTGCTTCGCTCGGAACAGGTGCCAACCGCCGCGAACGGCTGGCGGACGCTTTTTCCCGGCTGGAAAAGTATGAAAACCATCTGGCTGACGTCTTGCGAAGCGAACTGCAACAAACAGCAGGCGTGAAGCTGTTCCAGGCTGGTGCGCATGTGCCAAAAACACCGACGATTGCCTTTCGCTTGGAAGGGATCGACCCGGAAGAAGCGTGCTTGCGAATGGCAGAGGAACATAGCGTGTTTATCGCGAGCGGCGATTTTTACGCCTCGCGTCTCGCTGAGCTGGCCGGACTTGCCGACAAGGGCGGGTGGATTCGGGCCGGGATTGCTCCTTACAATACGGAAGAAGAAATCCGGCGGTTGGCCCAAGGGATTGCGCAAATGGTGCGAGCGCGAAAAGAAGTCTGAATCTCCAGAAATGATCGGCGTGTAGGCGCAAGCTGAATCGACGCGGAGCATACCCGGATTCCGGTGAATAAAAAAAGCCTTACCCCGCAAACTATAGATAATCATCAGAAGAGGAAGCGGGGGGAAGGAATGCTCCACTACCCAGGGATTTACTATGCTATTTTTGGCCTGCTTTTTTTGATCGGGCTGTTTTGGACCATACGCTACGCCAAACGTCAGGAGACGAAAGAACTGGACAACAACATCAGCGAAACAACCGTCAAGCACAAGGTACTCGGGAATGTCGGGATGCTGTTTTACCTGGGAGCGTTTGCGGTGCTGCTCGCGATATTGCTGATTTCCGTACTCGTATACTAGCGTTCGGGAGGCGAGAGTAACAATGGACAAAAAAAGATATTACGTCTCGGTTCAGGCAGGGACAATCATGGAAAATCAGGGCGATTCTGCCTACGAGTTCGAAATCGAGGCGACAGACCTGCAAGTACACGCTTTGAAAAGCTTGTTTGAGCAAAGGACAGAAACGGAATTTGACACGTTCATCCGCGGGCATGCCCTGGCTGTCCCGTATCATTTTGACGCGGAAAACGATCTGTACGACGATTGTTTGACGCAAATATACCGCGCCATTTACGAATGCGGGACAGAGGAAACGAAGCAGCATATCCAATCCATGGGCATTCTCAACGGATAGTCCAGATTCAACTGATTCGTGCACGTACACAGCCCACTTTCATCCGCCAATCATCGGCGGATTTTTTGTTTTGTGGAAGGGATTTCCATTGCCCGTGTCAAAGAGCTTGTTTGAAGCCTGACCTTGCGGAGAGCGCATAAAGGAGGAAGTGCTTGTGAACAAGTCTTTGGCAGGATTGCCTGATCGCGCGACAATCGCAGGTTGGCAAGCGTACATGAACCAGCTCGGGCCGAGGTTGACGGGGACGGCTGCGCATCAGCGTTTTATCGAATTTTTGCGGGAACAAATCACGGCCATCGGCTATCAAGTTGAAACAGATCGACACTACTTTCAAAAGTGGGAGGCAGAGCAAGCAAATCTGCACCTGTTGGCGGCTGACGGAACGGAGCAAGAAATCCGCGTCGCCTCGATTTATCCGTATTCAGGCATGACTTCTTCGCAAGGAATAGAAGGAGAGCTTGTTTATTGCGGCAAAGGAAAAGGCAGCTACAAGCATGCGCGGGGAAAGATTGCAGTCGTCGAGGTAGCGGTGTGGCCTTTGCCCACGACACTTTTGATGAAACAGCGCGACGTGTTTCCCGACGACGCGAAGCTGTCTTTTTTCCTGCAAAATCCGGTCTTGCAGTCGTTTCTTGGCGTGCCGGATTTGAAAAAAGCGAAAGAAGCAGGCGCCTTGGCAGTGATTGGCGTTTGGCGAAATATATCCATGGCAAATGCGCGTGACCAATACTTGCCTTTTGGCAATGACTATCAGGGGCTTCCCGGCGTGTGGGTCGATCGCGAAGCGAGAGAAGCTCTACTGGAAGGCATCTCGAAAAAGAAGAGAGCGAGGTTGACGTTGTCCGCCAGTTTGCAGGAACAGGCTGCGAGCGAGACGATTTATGCAGTCGTTCCCGGAAAAACGGACAAGGAGGTCATCCTGGTCAACACGCATACGGATGGGCCGAATGGAATCGAGGAAAATGGCGGCCTGGGCATGCTGGCTATGATGCATTTTTTGCGGAATCAAGCGGAGAAGCCCGAACGAACGATGTTGTTTGTATTCGTGACGGGTCACTTCCAGCTTGAGCAATTCGGACTGAACCATCGTCAGGCGACATCCCGCTGGTTGCGCGATCATCCTGAGCTGTGGGACGGCAAAGAGGGCCACGCCCTTGCGGTGGCAGGGCTGACTGCAAGCTTTGCAGGGACGGAAAAAGGTGCGGACAGTCTTGTTGCGCCCGCGCAATCGCATTTATTTTGGCGAAGGCCAGCCGCTTTTTCAGGAAGGGATTCCGACAGTGTCGCTCATCCCTGGCCCCGATTATTTGTGCACGGCCCCGGATCATGCCGAGGCAGACAAAATCGACGGAGAGCTGATGTACGAGCAAATCGAAACATTCGCCAAACTGATGATGGAACTGGATAAAACCAGCGTGGACAAGATCGGCAAGGTGGAGCCTGAATCGTTTGGCATCTGGTAAGGGAAGCTGGTTTTCTATCTTCTGTCCGGAGCGTAGCCGTATCCGGGGTATTTGCCGACAGGCCATTTTTGCTTGCGCGGCGCATTCAAAAGCTCCGGCCGGACATTGGCGTGGCTTTTATGTCAAAAAGGAACAGCGTCTCAGTGCCGCGCGCACACTGGTTTCGCTGTCCCTGCATCATCGTATTTGTGCCAGCCCGGTTTTGGCTTTTGCCTGGGCGTGGACGGTTATACCTTTACCGTCACGAGCTGGCGCTTTTGCTCCGTTTGGGCCAGACGAAAAAGCTGACGGTAATCAAAAGGTCAATGCCGAGCACGACCGCCCATTGCAGTATCGCCCGCTCCAAAGCTCCGGTCCGCGAGGCATCCCCGACAAAAAAGATCATCGCGAGCAGCAGCCCCGCCCCGATGAGGTAGGCGAAGACGTGCTTGAACCAGCCTTTGGCATACGACCTGGCGTAAGCCATCCCGTACAGCTTCGGCTTTTTCGCCAGTGGCTGCTTTTTTACATAGGACAAAAACTTGTCGTCCGCCCAGCGAATCATGCCTTTGCCAAAAGCGATCGACACGCCGATATAGACAGCAGCCAGCGCATGAGCCATGGTCGGAGTCGCGCCCCGGTACAAGTCCACGCTGGTCACGGCCAGCAAAACGAGGTCGACCACGGGAGTCAGCGCCAGGATGAAAAGCCCCAGCCGCTCTTTTCCCAAGCCATACCGCACGGCCAATCCGAGGGCAATCACGACCCAAAAACCAATTTCACAGGCAACGATCATCCACGCGATCCAGTTCACGTTCACGCTCTCCTTTTTAATACAGATGTATTGTAAAAAGATTTTATCACCTGTTTTTATTTAATACAAGTGTATTGTTTAATTGCTCGTCCTGTTCGGGCTTGGTAAAATACAGCTATGCCAAAACAAATCGATCACGAAAAACGAAGAGAACAAATAGCCGAAGCGACCTGGCGGGTCATCAGCGAGCGGGGAATGGAGGGAGCGACGGTTCGCAATATCGCGGCAGAGGCAGGGCTGTCGCTAGGTGCGCTGCGGCATTATTTCAGCACGCAGGACGAGCTGCTGGCGTATTCGATGAAGCTCGTGAAGGAGAGGGCGACAGCTCGCATCCGCGAGATTATTTCGCTTGATTTGCCGCCGAGAGAGAAGTTTATCAAAACGATTCTGGAGCTTGTGCCTACCAATCAGGAAAAGATGGCGGAAATGGAGGTCTGGTTCGCCTTTACCGCCTATTTTCGCCATAAGCCGGGCGGATTGGACGCGCAGTATGACGGCATTTACCCCGGCTTGCAAAAGCTTATGGACTATGCTGAGCAGTCCGGACTGCTGCCTGCGAACATCGACAAGGAAATGGAGACAGAGCGGCTCTACGCCTTGGTCGACGGGCTTGCGCTGCACGCCTATCTCGAACCGCAGCGCCTGGACGGGCCGAAGGTAGAGCGCGTGCTGATTCATCACTTGTCAGCGCTGATGGCAGCGGAAGGTTGAGCCATGTCAGGTAAACATGACACGGGGAGAACAGACATGAACAAAAACATCCTGATAGTCGAAGACGAACCGATTTTGCGGGAAATCATGAAGGATTACTTCGAAAACGAAGGCTATGCGGTGCTGGAAGCGGCAGACGGCAAAGAAGCGCTGGCGCTGTTTCAGACGCACGACGTCCACCTGATAATTTTGGACATCATGCTGCCGGAGCTGGACGGCTGGTCGGTCTGCCAGCGCATCCGCAAAATATCCCGTGTGCCGATTATTATGCTGACGGCTCGCGCTGACGAGGATGACACGCTCTTCGGGTTTGAGCTGGGCGCTGACGATTACGTCACCAAACCGTACAGCCCGCCTGTTTTGCTGGCGCGGGCCAAACGGCTGCTGGAGAGAGAGGCTTTTTTGGCTCCGGCGGGCGAGCGCCTGTCTGGCAGCGGCATCACGATCGACTTTTCTTCGCGCACAGTGGCAATCGGGGAGAAGCAGGTTGATTTGACGCACACGGAGTTTGAAATCCTCGCTTATTTGCTGAAGCATAAAGGCATGATTGTGTCCCGGGAGCAGTTGATTACGAAAATATGGGGGTACGACTTTGCCGGAGACGATCGCACCGTGAACAGCCACATTCGCAATTTGCGCGCCAAGCTGGAAGAGAAGGCGTCCTGTATCGTCACCGTTGTCCGGTCCGGGTACAAGTTCGAGGAGCGGGCATGAAAAGCAGTGTTGTCACCAAGCTGTTCATCTGGACGACTGCTTTGTGCGTCCTGATCCTCGCCGTGATTTACGTGGGACAGACCGTTTTTTTCAAGCAGTTTTACATCAACCAAAAAGTCGCGGACGTGCAGGCAAGCTTGCAGGCGTTTGAGCAGGAGTACGCCCAAAAGCGCAACGATCTCGAAGCTGTCCGGCAACTGGAGCAACAGTTTTACCGCCAGCACAACACATGGGTCACCACGCTCGATCAGCTCGGCAACATTCGCGATGCGGCCGATTTTTCCGTCGAAGTCAGGCTGTTCCCGGAAAAGGGCAACCCTTTTGCCAATCGGACATTGGTCCTTCCGCTGTACGGCCTCTTGAACGCAGAAGACCTGTACCAGCGTAGCCGCTTCCTGCGTCCGGGCGAGATGGTCGCCATCGATGTGTTTCAGAGCGGCGAGGAGCTGGTTCCGTATCGGCTCGAAGTGGAGTACGACAAAGTCTGGTTCGAGAATAAATATTTTGTGAAAAAAGAGCACGAGATCATCTCGAAAAACCCCAATCCAGCCGAGAAGAGCGAAGAATTTCCAAATAGGCTGCTCTACGGGACCATCACGCAGGCGCACCTCCCGGACCAGGGGGAAACGCCGCGCTTTTTGTACAGCAATCCGGCCTTTGTCGACCGGATCAAGCAGTTTCAGGCGGACTTGCTGGTGAATCCGGAAAAGGCGAAGCCAGCAGGGCCGCTGACGTATCAGGTCGCAGAAAACGCGATCTCGTACCAATTGTTCGTCCAGCCTGTGCAATACGCGAACGAGCAGCCGATTTACCTTTTTGCCATGACATCGTTGCAGCCTGTGGATGAGGCGATCAGCATGATCGAGGATTACTACGTGTATCTCATCCTGTTTGTGCTCCTGCTCATTCTGCTCAGTTCCTTCTACTATTCGAAGCAAATTGCCCGTCCGCTGCTTGCGATCAACCAGACGACGAAAAAGATGGCCAGCCTTGATTTCTCCGAGAAAATTCCCGTCGTCTCCCATGACGAGATCGGCGACCTCTCGCGCAGCATCAACCAGCTCTCGGAGCGGCTGCACGCCTACATCGAGCAGCTTCAACAGGATATCGAAAAAGAAAAGCAGCTGGAGCATACGCGCAAGGAATTTATCGCAGGCGTATCGCATGAGCTGAAAACGCCATTGTCGGTAATCCAGAGCTGTTTGTCAATCGTCAAGGACGGGGTCGCGAGCCATAAAAAAGACTACTACTTCGAGGCGATGGAAAAAGAAGTGAACAGGATGGACTTGCTGATCATCGACATGCTGGAACTGGCGAAGTACGAATCAGGAACGTACAAGATGCAGCGGGAGCCGTTTGCGCTGCACGAGGTGATCGAGCAGGTTTGCGACAAGCTGCGCCCGGACATCGAGGGCAAACAACTGCATCTGCACAAACAGCTTGTGCCTGTTGTGGCAGTCGCCAATCAACTGCGCATCGAGCAAGTCGTCGTCAATTTTTTGACCAATGCCATTCGCTATACGCCGGAAGGGGAAGTCGTCGTCGTGTCCATCCGCGACGAGGGCAGGATGGCACGGGTCAGCATCGAAAACAAAGGCAGCCGTATTCCCGAGGAACAACTGGAAAAAATCTGGGATCGCTTTTACCGCGGAGAGCCGTCCCGCCAGCGTTCCACGGGAGGAACCGGACTCGGGCTGGCTATTTGCAAAAAAATATTGGAGCTGCATGACGTGCCGTTCGGCGTGTGCAATACGGAGGAAGGCGTCGAGTTTTTCTTCCTGCTCCCGAAAAACGAATAGCATTCAAGCGCAGAACACGTTTCTGCGCTTTTTTGTTCTGGTCGTTTTTATCCATTTTTTACGCCGCGTCGATTTGTTCTGCATCTGATCTTGATCTCGGCCCTGTACGCTCTTTGGGTAGACAAGGCAAGCATTGCATTGCGCATTGCGCGTCATTTTCAAAAAGAGAGGGAGAGAATCATGAAAAAACAAGCTTTGGTCATGTTGCTGGCAGGGAGCATCGGGTTGTCGCTTGCCGCATGCGGAAATCAACAGGCAGAGCAGCCCAAGCCTGCCGAGCGAGGAAGCGCGGGAACAGCCGCAGGGCAGACAGCGGAGCCGACGTATCGGTCGTTGTTTCAAACAAGCGTATTTCTCGGCGATTCGATCACGGAAGGCTTGTCCTTCCACGATGTTTTGGATGAGGCGAATGTAGCGGCAGGGGCAGGCAAAACGGCTGAATTTGCGCTGGAGGATGTCGAGGAGATCGCCAAGCGCAAGCCTGAGCGTATTTTCATCCAATTGGGATCAGATGACATCCTCTGGCCGACAGACGATCCCGTGAGCTATTCGTACAAGCATTACGCCAAGCTGATCGACAGTCTCAAGGAAAAGCTGCCCCAGGCGAAGCTGACGATCTTGTCCGTGACTCCCGTAACGGCGGAGGCAGAGAAACAGGAGCCGCGCTATCGCAACATTGCAGCGTACAACAAAGGGTTGCAGGAGCTGGCGGCCAAGTACGGCGTGGAGTTCGTCGACGTGTCTCCGCTGGTTGCTGGCAACGAAGACTTGTACGATACAGACGGGATTCACTTCAAGGGCAAATACTACAGGCTGCTGCTCGATTACTTGAAAGACCGCCTGAACTGACAGGCGCGTCTGCCGAGCGTTGCGGGCAGGGAGGGAACGAGCGTTGGTTTTTAGCAGTCTGTTGTTTTTCTTTTACTTTTTGCCGCTTACATTGCTGCTTTATTATATAGCGCCTGCGCGGCTGAAAAATGCGGTGTTGTTCGTGGCAAGCCTGGTGTTTTACGCGTGGGGCGAGCCTGTGTACGTGTTTCTCATGCTCGCTTCCACGGCGTTTGATTATGCCAATGGTTTATTGCTCGACAAGTTCAGGGAGCGAAGGGGAGTAGCCAGGGCGATTCTCTTGTTCTCGCTCGCCGGGAGCTTGGGGGTGCTCGGGTTTTTCAAGTACGCCGGGTTTGTCGCAGACAACCTCAACCAGTGGCTGGGGCTTTCGTTGTCTGTGCCAGAGCTGCCGCTGCCTGTCGGTATTTCCTTTTATACGTTTCAGACAATGTCCTACATCGTGGACGTGTACCGGGGCAAGGTAGCCGCGCAAAAAAACATGCTGTCCTTCGGGCTGTACGTGGCGATGTTTCCGCAGCTCGTGGCGGGACCGATCATTCAATACGGCGATATCGCCAGGCAGCTTGTCGCCCGCACGGTGACATTCGGGCAATTCGGCGAAGGGGCAGCGCTGTTGGTCAGAGGACTGGCGAAAAAAGTGCTGCTCGCCAATAACATCGGGCTGTTGTGGTCTGACGTGAAAGTGACGCCGCCCGACGAGCTGACGACTTTTCTCGCCTGGCTCGGCATCGTCGCCTTTGCCTTCCAGATTTACTTTGACTTCAGCGGCTACTCGGATATGGCGCGCGGACTGGGGAAAATGTTCGGCTTTGACTTTATGGAAAACTTTCGCTATCCGTACATGTCCAAAAGCATTTCGGAGTTTTGGCGAAGATGGCACATTTCGCTAGGGAGCTGGTTCCGGGAGTACGTGTACATTCCGCTTGGCGGCAACCGCGCGGGGCTGTTGCGGCAGTCTGCGAATTTGCTGGCCGTCTGGTTTTTGACCGGACTTTGGCATGGAGCAAGCTGGAACTTTGTCATCTGGGGGTTGTATTTCGGGCTGTTCATCATCCTGGAAAAATGGCTGCTCCTGCGCTTGCTGCAAAAGGCGCATGCCGCTGTCGGGCACGTCTACACGCTTGTGGTCGTGCTGATCGGCTGGGTATTTTTCGAATGCGCGAGCCTGCCTGTGGCCTGGCAGTTCCTGCGGGCGATGTTCGGCTTTGCGGGACAAGGCTTCATGGACGACCAGGCGCTCTACTACTGGTCGACGAGTTGGCTCTTGCTGCTTGTGCTGGCAATTTGCTCGACGCCGCTTCCAGAAAAGGCAGCAGCGCTGCTCAGAGACAGGCGGCACTTGCTGGGCGGGGCTGTGGCGGCGGCTGTGCATGTCGGGCTGTTGCTGCTGTCTACGGCTTTTTTGGTCGATGAGACGTACAATCCTTTCTTATATTTTCGTTTTTGAAGGATGTGGTGATTGTGAACAAAGCCAATCCGTGGGAAGGGCCTCTGGTCGCCCTGCTATTGGTCGTTTTTACCGGCGGGATTCTCGGCTGGAACTTGCTCGCGCCCGACCAGTCGTTTTCCGAAGCGGAAAATCGCAGCTTGAAGCAGCTCCCGGCGTTTTCCGTGCACAGTCTGGTCACAGGAAAGCTCGCGACCGAGGTGGAGAAGTACGTCGCCGACCAGTTTGCGGCCCGTGAGTTTTGGGTCGGGCTGCGCTCGGAAGTGGAGAGCGCGCTGGGCAAAGTGGAGCGGCATGGCGTTTACCTGGGGCGGGACGGATTTTTGCTGCAAAAATTCACGCCGCCCGCGCCCGGCGACGCAGAGGCGAAAGCCGCGGCGATCCAGGCGTTTGCTGATGCAGTGCCCAGCCTGCGCACATACGTGATGCTCGTCCCGACAGCGCAAAGCGTGCTGACCGACAAGCTGCCGCCTTACGTCTCTGGCAGCGGAGAGCTTGCCTATCGGGACGAGATCAGGCAGCTTCTGGACGAAAGAATTGCGTTTGTAGATGTGTATCCGGCGCTGACTGCGCAGCGAAAACAGGCGATTTTTTACAAGACAGACCATCACTGGACGACGAAGGGCGCTTTTTATGCCTACCAGACGTTGGCAAGGCAAATGGGCCTGGAACCGCAGGACGAGGAAGACTTTCGGATAGAGACAGGGTCGGACGCGTTTTACGGCTCGCTCTATTCCAAAAGCGGCTACAGACATGTGCAGCCGGACAGCATCGAACTGTATGTTCCGCGCGCGGCGCAAACGTACAGCGTCGAGTTCGTGGACGAACAGCGGCAGTCCCATTCGTTGTACGAGCTGGATCAGCTCAAGCGCAAAGACAAGTACGCCGTCTTTCTCGGCGGCAACCACGGCCTGCTCCACATTCGCTCGGACAATCAGGCGAAAAGGAAGCTGCTCGTCGTCAAAGACTCGTATGCCAACAGCCTGCTGCCGTTTCTCGTGCCGCACTTTGCGGAAATCGCCGTCGTCGACCTGCGCTATTACGAGGGAGATGTTTCCCGGCTCGCCCGCGAGCAGCAGTACAGCGACATGCTGCTGCTCTACAATGTGCAGACGTTTGCGGAAGATCCGTCCATCCTCGCTTTGGCAGGACAAGGGCAATAAACGGGAGGGAAAAGCAATGACAAGTTTGATCTGGGGCAAAGGCGCCCGGAAGTGGCTGGCGGCACTGTTTGCCTGCGCCGCGCTGGTGATGGCAACTGCCGGATGCTCCGATGCGGAGCGCGAGGAAGCTGCCCCGACGATAGAGGAAATCGCCGAACATATCAGCCAAGCCGTGAACGTATCCGAGTTGAAGCAAGGCGATGCGGCCAAGCTGCAAAAGCTTTACCACATCGCGCCAGAGGAGGTCGAGGGCTTTATGCTGCTAACGTCACAGTCGAATGTGCGGGCAGACGAAATTCTCGTCTTGCAGGTGAAGGACGCGGCTGATCTCGGGGCGATCAAGGAAAACGTGCAAAAACGCATCGAGGCGCAACTGGTCAAATTCAGAGACTATCGTCCGGACGAGGCGACTCTCGTGGAAGAGCATGTGTGGAAAACAAAAGACAGATTCGCGCTGTTCGCCGTCTCCCGGGAGTCCGGGCAGGTCGAGCGGGCATTCGAGGAGGCTTTTTCGCTGCCGTAGACCACGCATAAAAAGGGGCGCGGGAAGCCGTGGGTCTGCCGACAGACTGGACAACAGCGGCGTTTTCGCCAAGGCCAGGCGCTACCCATTTGTTAACGCAGCCTTTACCAATCCCTTACATTTCTTTACACAAAGCCCGTCCTATCTCAATAGAAGAAGACTATGATTGGTGACATGCTTATGAACATTCCTATTTGCAGGAGGTACAAAATGTTTCGTACATTCCCGAAAAAGCTTGTCCCAGTAGCTGTCATCTCTTCTCTGGCCCTGACGACGGCGCTGTTTGGCGGCACTCCCGGTCTGGTCAAGGCGGCAGAAAATAAAGCGGGCAACGCCCAAGTTAAAAACATTATCTTCCTGATCGGTGACGGCATGGGTACGTCCTATACAACTGCTTACCGCTACATGAAAGACGACCCGAAGACTACTGTGATGGAGCCGACCGAGTTTGACAAATATTTGGTCGGGGCGCAAATGACTTATGCCGAGGACGAAAAGCAAAACATCACCGACTCGGCTTCTGCGGCGACTGCCATGTCTTCCGGCGTGAAGACGTACAACAACGCGATTGCGGTCGACAACGACAAATCGGAAGTAGAGACGGTGCTGGAACGGGCCAAAAAAGTAGGGAAATCTACTGGACTGGTAGCTACCTCGGAGATTACGCATGCGACCCCTGCGGCTTTTGGTGCGCACGATGAGAGCCGCAAAAACATGGACGCGATCGCAAACGACTACTACGATCTGCGAATCGACGGCAAGCATTCCGTCGACGTGTTGCTCGGCGGCGGTCTGAACAACTTTGTACGCAAAGATCGCAACTTGACGGAAGAGTTTAAGAAAGACGGCTACAGCTACGTCACGACCAAACAAGAGCTTTTGAGCGACAAAAATGACAAAATTCTCGGCTTGTTCGCAACAGGCGGAATGGACAAAATGATCGACCGCACGGAGAAGTCTCCTTCGCTGGAGGACATGACGAAAGCGGCAATCGAGCGACTGAACAAAAACAAGGACGGCTTCTTCCTGATGGTAGAAGGAAGCCAGATTGACTGGGCTGGTCACGACAACGACATCGTTGCCGCGATGAGCGAGATGGAAGACTTTGAAAAAGCGTTCAAAGCAGCGATCGATTTCGCGAAAAAAGACGGCAACACACTGGTTGTCGCAACGGCAGACCACTCCACAGGCGGCTTGTCTGTAGGGGCGAAAGAGGAGTACAACTTCCTGGTAGGACCGATCAAAGCGGCGAAGCGCACCCCAGATTTCATTTCTGCCGAAATCGCCAAAGGCGCAAACGTAGAAGAAACGCTGAAAAAGTACATTGATTTGCAACTGACTCCGGAAGAAATTGCTTCCGTGAACAAAGCGGCTGCCACCAAAAAGCAGGTGGATATCGACAACGCCATCGAAGCGATTTTTGACAAGCGCACCTTCACTGGCTGGACAACAGGCGGACATACGGGAGAAGATGTCAACGTATACGCTTACGGCCCAGGCAAAGAGCAATTTGCCGGACTGATCGACAATACGCACAACGCCGAAGTCATTTTCGAGATTCTCGGCAAGGCGAAGAAATAAGGATGCAAGAACAGAAGCTGCCAGGCTTATCTGGCAGCTTTTTCTTTTGCGCGGGCCAAGGGGGAGAGCATCCCGTCCTGCCTGCATGTTTCTCGCGAAAGTCGCTTCGGCCAAAACAGCTATAGGGGTTTACATCCCGAACGTCCATTCGTAGAATAAGGGCAAGAAGGTGAGCCTGGTGAAGATGAAAAAAGATATGGCAAGTATTTTGGAGCAGTTGAAAACAGACGAGCGTTTTCGGGACAATATCGCCCACTGGCGGGTGATTCCGGCACGCGAGGCCAAAGCGGTTCCGTTTCCGCAGGAGATGGATGCGCGTATTCAGGATGCGCTGACGCGAAGAGGGATCAGTTCTTTGTACACGCACCAGGAGACGTCGTTTCGCCATGTGCGCGGAGGCAAGCATATCGTGGCTGTCACGCCGACTGCATCGGGGAAAAGCATGTGCTACCATCTGCCGATTTTGCAGACGCTGGCCGAAGACACACAAGCCCGCGCGCTTTACCTGTTTCCGACCAAAGCGCTCGCCCAGGACCAGAAAGCGGAGCTGCACGAGCTGATTGGCGAAATGGGGCTGGCCATCAAGTCGGAGACGTACGATGGCGACACTCCTGCCAACATCCGGCAAATGGTGCGCAAAGCGGGCAACATCGTCATCACCAACCCGGACATGCTGCATTCAGCCATTTTGCCCCATCACACCAAATGGGTTTCTTTTTTCGAGCATTTGAAATACATCGTCATCGACGAACTGCATACATACCGCGGCGTCTTTGGAAGCCACGTCGCCAACGTGATTCGCCGCCTGAAACGGATTTGCGCCTTTTACGGCAGCACGCCGCAATTCATCTGCACGTCGGCTACGATCGCCAATCCGCGAGAGCTGGCGGAAGCGTTGACAGAGGAGCAGGTAGAGCTGGTCGATAACAACGGCGCGCCGTCGGGAATCAAGCATTTTGTGTTCTACAATCCGCCAGTGGTCAACCGTCAGCTGAACATCCGGCGAAGCGCCACATTGGAGGCGCGGGATATTACCGAGCAGTTTTTGACCAATGGCATCCAGACGATTTTGTTTGCGCGCAGCCGTGTCCGGGTGGAAATTTTGCTGACGTATTTGCAGGAGCTGATCAAGCGCAAGCTCGGCCCGAAAACGATTCAAGGATATCGCGGCGGCTATTTGCCTAGTCAGCGCAGGGAGATTGAGCGCGGCCTGCGCAATGGCGACATCATGGGAGTTGTTAGCACGAATGCGCTGGAGCTTGGGGTGGACATCGGGCAGCTCCAGGCGTGCGTCATTACCGGGTATCCAGGCTCGGTGGCGAGTACGTGGCAGCAGGCGGGACGGGCAGGCAGACGGCAAGGAGAGTCGGCGGTCATTATGGTCGGCAGCTCGACTCCGCTGGATCAATACGTGATCGCCCACCCCGAGTATTTTTTCGATCGGAGTCCGGAGACGGCACGGATCAACCCTGACAACCTGATTATTTTGGTCGATCATCTGAAATGCGCGGCGTACGAGCTGCCTTTTAGCAAAGGGGATACGTTCGGTCGCGCGGAAATCACGGAAGTGCTGGAATTTTTGACTGAGGAGCAAGTGCTGCACTACTCTCGCGGCAAATGGTTCTGGATGAACGATTCATTCCCAGCACACAACATCAGTCTGCGCTCGGCATCCCAGGAAAACGTGGTCATCATCGATATTAGCGAACGCGGCAACGAGCGGGTCATCGGGGAAATGGACCGGTTCAGCTCGATGACGCTTTTGCATGACGAAGCGATTTATTTGCACCAGGGAACGCAGTACCAGGTGGAAAAGCTGGACTACGAGGAAAAGAAAGCGTACGTCCGGGAAGTGCAGGTCGACTATTATACAGACGCCAATCTGGCGGTGCAGCTGAAAGTGCTGGAGCAGGACCAGACGCGCCACCACGGGCAGAGTGTCGTTGCCTACGGCGAAGTCTCGGTGCACGCCATGGCGACGATTTTCAAGAAAATCAAGTTTGAGACGCATGAAAATATCGGTTCGGGGCCGATTCATTTGCCTGAGGAGGAGCTGCACACGAACGCAGCGTGGATCGGTTTTTCCGACTCGCTGCTTGCAGAGATCGGGACGGAGGACGTGGAGCGGGGGCTGGTTGGACTGGCCCACGTATTGCAGCACGTAGCGCCACTTTTTGTCATGTGTGACCCGATGGACTTGCATGTGATTCCCCAGCGCAAGGCTGTGCATTCTCAAGAGCCGACGATTTTCCTGTACGACCGCTATCCGGGCGGCATCGGGCTATCCGAGCAAGTGTACAAGGAAATGGAGACGATTCTCACGCAGGCGCAGCAGCTGATCAGCTTTTGTCCGTGTACATCCGGCTGTCCTTCCTGCGTAGGGGCGACTGATGACGGCAGCAAGGAGCTGGCGATGACCTTGCTGCGCATCGCTCAGGGAGGAAGCACATATGTCTCTTAAATCCAAGCTGCAACGGATGAAGGGACATATGGCGCTGGATTCGGAAAAAAGGGCGTCGTCCGCCGCAGCGAGGGCAGCTGAGGAAGCGCAGGGGCAGTCGGCTGCGGGATTGGCGGCCAAAGCAGACGGAGTGCTCGAAACAGCCGAGGTGTCGGCCAAAGCAGACGGAGTGCTCGAAACAGCCGAGGTGTCAGCAGAGGCAACCAGAGTGTCCGTTGCGGCTAAGGCATCGGCTGAAGTAGCTGGAGCGTTCGAAACGACCGAAGAATCAGCCAGAGCACCAAAAACGACTAAGATGTCCGCAGAGGAAGAAGTTACCGCATCAAGTCCCGCTGACTCAGAATCACTTTCTGCCATTCCCGCACAAGCAGGGAAACTGCCGATTCCTTTTGCAGACAAATGGAGCAGAATGCAGGCGTTCCCCTACTTTTGGGAAGACGAGCATGTCATGATTCGCGAGGTTCGCTATCCGATCGGGCAACGCCACGGGGCGTACACTTTTTCCCAGTTGAACGAGGCAATCGCTATCTGGGAAGCTTCCGGCAGAGAGCATCCATTGTCCGCAGCGGGCAAAAAAGCGGACGAGTTGCTGTTTTTTGATACGGAGACAACCGGGCTGTCCGGCGGCGCCGGGAATGCCGTCTTTTTGCTTGGTTACAGTCGTCTGGAAGGGGAAGAAGTTATTGTCCGCCAGCATTTCCTTCCGGCTCCGTATGCGGAAGCGACTCTGTACCAGTCGTTTCTCGAACAGGCGCAAAAGTCTTCGCATCTGGTGACGTTCAACGGGAAATCGTTTGACTGGCCGCAGGTGCGGACGAGGCATACGCTGGTGCGCGATCAGGTTCCCGCCTTGCCGACGTTCGGTCATCTCGACTTGCTGCACGGAGCCAGAAGGCTGTGGAAGGCTGAGCTGGAATCGTGTCGCTTGGGAATCATCGAGCAGGAAAAGCTGGACGTTTTTCGCGAAGATGATTTGCCAGGCTTTTTGGCTCCTGTACGGTACTTTGACTTTTTGCATTCGCAAGACCCTGACGTGATCGAAGGGGTGCTGCGGCACAACGAGACAGACGTTCTTTCGCTGATCACGCTGTACATTCACATGACCCGGCTGTTGACAGATCAGCCGGGCAACGACATTTCTGTTGCGGAACGATTTGAAATTGCCAGATGGTACGATGCACTGGGGGACCAGGAAGCGGCCATGGCGGGCTACCGCCTGGTTGCGGATAGCGACCATGTCTGGAGCAACCGGGCCAAGCTCGCCATCGGCCATTTGTACAAAAAGCAAAAGAACTGGCAGCAAGCGTTGACGGTCTGGGAAGCGTGCATAGCGTCGTCCGGCTACGTCCCGGAAGAGGTGTACATCGAGGCGGCGAAGCTGTGCGAGCATCAACTGGGCGATGCGGAAAAAGCATTGCGCTATACGCGGCAAGCTTACGAGCAGTGGAAAAAGCGGGGCACCTTGCTGCGAAACCGTACCCAAGCAGAAGCAGCCGCCTACCAAAAACGGATCCACCGCCTGCAAGCGAAAATGCAGGGAAATGCGGTGGAGCAGGAGAGCCTTTTGTCCGGGTTTTTGGATTGGTCGGATGAGCAGGAAGAAATGTAAATAGCGCAATAATGGTAGGCTCTGTCGGGAAAGCAGCAGCTATCGGTAAGCAGTAGCTACTGGGTAAAACAGCAGCTATTGGATCAGCAGAAGCATTAGCTAAAAAGTGTAGCTTTCCGATAAAAAAACAGCCTCCTTCCCAAACCGGGTGAGGCATTTTCTCAGTCTTCTATGTCAAAACGAAGCTTCGTTACTGGCCCGTCTTCCTTGAACCATTTGGCGACCGATTCGTACGAAGAATCAGTCAGCACTGGTACCGATATTTCCAGCGTGTGCGCGTCGACCCATGCCAAATCCGTGATGGGCAGCTCAAAAGACTCCGGTGATAGCAGCGGCCGCAGCTTTTCCTCGGCATTGTGGATCGGAAGCAGCTCCAGCTTCATCAAATCGATGATCGACAGATGATGCCGAATCACTTCATTCCCCTCATTTCTGCCAAGGAGGATCGCTGCGTACTTTTCGTCAGGCGATAAAATCGCTTGCTGAAAGATGCTGGAAGGGTCTAACGGAAGACTTTTGACATGGTCGTCTTGCAGGTGGACCAGAACATGACTGCATAATTTGGTGCCGCAGGCGTAGGCCACATCGGCAAGCAATCCATTTTTTCCAGACCAGAATGGCTCAACCACGATTCGTTCCATTTCAATCTTCTGCTCTTCGGGGGTGTACTCGTTCAAATAATTTTGCAGCCCTTGAATTTGATTGACGGGTAAATCATATTCTTTTGAGTCAAAGACAAAGGTTAGTGCTTCCCCCACTTCCGTCACAGCGCTGTCGGTTTGTTGAAAAGAGGCTGCTTCGTTGCTGCATCCGCTCAGTTGAGTCAGAAGAAGCAGCGTCAAAAAGATAGAGACAAGGAAGTTCCTTTTCATAAAAGCTCCTTTTCTGCCAGATACGCTTGATTTTATAATATTTACGATCTTTTCACGTTTCAACAGCAAGTAGATGAATCCTGCACAAAACAAAACAGCCGCTAAAAAACGCTCATGACCGTTTAATGAAAAACAGACCCTCTGATTGGAGGGTCTTGCCGTTTTATTTAACATATCTCCCCCGATACTCCTCAGCCAGCATGGACATCAGGATCGAATCGTGATAAGCGTGGTTGTAATAGAGCGCTTGACGCTGCACGCCTTCGCGCTGGAAGCCGAGCTTTTCATAAGTGTGGATCGCCCGGTCATTGTAGGCGAATACGTTCAGCTCGATCCGGTGCAGGTTGAGAATGCCAAACCCGTAGTCGAGCATCAACAGCAGCGCCTCACTGCCGTAGCCTTTGCTCTGGTAGGCGGGTTGATGGATGGCAATGCGAATGTAGGCGTTGCGGTTGAAAGGATCGATATCGCCGAGCTGAACGTCGCCAATCACCTCATCGTTTTCGCACAAGGCGATCGCAAGCAGCACGCTGGTAGAATCGTGCCTTTTGCTCTCAAAATATTGCTCGATTTGCTCGCGGGTAAAGTGCTTTTGCGTGCCTGTCAATTTGCGTGTATCGCTGCTGTAGAGCGAATGATAGTAAAAGTCCACATCGTCCTGTCCAAGAGGGCGGAGATAGACGCGTTTTCCCACCAGAAAACGGACGGGGGCGCTGTATTCGTTATGAGTAGACATGTTTGCTGTCCTCCTTGCCAGATTCGCTTTTTAACAGCATAGTGGACAAGTGTATACTTGAAAATGCACAGTTTGCTAAAAAACAAAAGGACAGATGAGGGAGCATACACGATGCTGCTGTTGACACCCAAATGGAACGAAGCGACAAACGAGCCGCAATATGTGCAGCTGTACACGTATATCAAAAACGAAATCATTGCGGGCAGACTGGCGGAAAAAGTTCGCCTTCCTTCCGTCCGCAAGCTGGCAGATTCGCTTGGCCTGAGCACGACACCTGTAGAAATGGCCTACCAGCAGTTGCTTGCCGAAGGATTCATTCAGAGCAGACCGCGCAGCGGCTACTTCGTGGAAAAGCTGCCCGATCCCGAATTTTCGCCAAAAGAAAAAAGGCAGCATGAACACTTAGGATGGAACCGACCGACTGTGCGTGATGCACGAAACTACCAATACGATTTTCATATGTCGCAAAACGATTTTTCTCTTTTTCCGTACACGCTCTGGCGCCGATTGTACAATCAACTACTGTGCCCGGCGCGGGAAGAAGATTTGTTCTATGGAGATCCGCAGGGCGAGCCGGGGCTGCGTCGGCAAATCGCCGATTATTTGCACAGGTATCGCGGAGTAACCTGTTCGCCGGATCAAATCGTCGTTGGAGCCGATCAGTTCGGGCTGCTTTCGCTCATCTGTCTGATGCTCAAGCCGCAGTTGGAGCGCATCGGCGTGGAAAATCCGGGCTACCTGCTCTATGCCAATACATTCCGCCAGCATGGATATGAGACGGTGCCGATTTCACTCACGGAGGACGGGATCGATGTTTCCGAGCTGTACGAGTCGCAGGTGCGGCTCGCCGTCGTTTCTCCCTCGCACCAATATCCGCGCGGGATGATCATGCCTGTCTCCAAGCGGTTGCAGCTGTTGGAGTGGGCGCAAAACGTCAACGGGTACATCATCGAAGACGACTACGACGGCGAGTTTCGCTACCACGGCAGGCCGATTCCTGCGCTGCAAGGGCTGTTGCCGCAAAATAATGTCATCTACATGGGCGGCTTCGCGCAAGTCATGGCGCCTGCGCTCGGCATCTGGTACATCGTTTTGCCAAGCTCCTTGCTGGATGTCTACTACACCTTGCTGCGCGACACTTTGCTGGAGCAGTCAGCGTCGCGGCTGCATCAACGCGCGATGGAAGCATTCATGCAAAACGGCCATCTGGAAAAGCACGTCCGCAAAATGCGCAGCCTGTACCGGAAAAAGCACGATGCCCTGCTGGCAGCCGTTCAGAAGCATTTTGGCGAGCGGGCTGCTGTGATCGGAGCAGATGCCGGATTCCACGTATTGCTGCGCGTCTACAGCGAGCGGTCGGAAGAAGAGCTGAAACGGCTGGCGATTCAGGCGGGAGTGCGGGCGTCTTCTGCGGCTTTTACATGGCTCAAGCCGCCTGCGGACATGCCCAAAGAATTTTTCCTCGGCTTCTCAGGCATTGCCCTCGACCAGATCGAACCGGGAATTGCAGCTTTGTGCCAGGCGTGGTTTGGCGACAGTTGACAACAAGCAAGCGGGATACGATGGTCGATTTGGCCAGCCGGGCAGATTTTCCAGGACGGATTTGCGCGTCAGGTACGAGTTGAGTGAAAATGAGGTAATGATTGATTGTTTATGATCTTTGTTGATTTTTACTGAGCCTTCACATAAAATTAAATCAATACCAATTTAATCCTTTTGTGTATGTAAAACCCTTTGGCGTGGAGGGGGAAATGAAATAGCAAATGATTGAAAAAAAGTATCTCAAATCAAATGAGGTCATGGACTATTTGGGAATTTCTAAAGCAACACTGACGAGGTACATTTAACAAGGTATGCCAGTTTATAGACTGTCGGCACGTAAAACTTGTTTGGCCCTCAATTAGTAAATGAATGGCTTAAAAAACGTTCTGAAGGCTAATTAAAAGAGAAGCCTCTCACTAATGTAGAACGCGCTTATCAACGCCATCGAAATAGCACTTTTTTGGAGATATAAATTAAGTGATAGGGTAAAGTCGGGAATTGTAATTTTTAATGAATTTACAAAAGCTTAAAAGTAATTTTATGGGGGTATGCTTTAATGTCTAACCATATGAAAAGAAGATATCTAATTAGTTTGTGCGCTTCAATATTATGTCTGATAATTCTTTTTATTCTTGCGTATAGTCAAAATATTGAATGGTTAAAAGAGTATAGTTTTCTTAAGATATATTTAATCTCCATAATAGTTCACATAGTAACTCATTGGGTAACTGGATTTTTCAGGATAAAAAAAGTTTAAAAGAATAACGGAGACAAAAAATGTAAGAGTATTTTAATTTGCTCTTACATTTTTTTATTTATATGGAAAATTATATGTGTATTGTTAAAAATATAAAAATAATACAAAAAATTAACTAAAAAGGATAAAATTAGAAGGAATTACAATTATTTCTGTAGAAATGTAGAAAAAAGCCGTACCAAGTAGAACTTTGGCGAGTCACCCTTGGTAGCGGCTTAGCGTGAACCCCTTTCTTGTTGTGAAAAAGGGCTACATCCTTTTAATTAAACAACAAAAGTCCCTTTTACTGCAACAAAAAAGAGGTTAATTTCTGCCGGGAAAGGGGAGGAATGACAACTTTTTTGTTTCGAAACTAAATTAATTGAAGGGACTGTAAAAATGTTGAAAATGAAAAGACTTTTAGCGATGGTAATGACTTTTGCTCTAATGTTAGTGGGGGTTGCAGGATTCGGCGCTTCTTCAAATGTTGCTCAAGCAGCAAAAGGAGATGTTGTTGGTGTAGTAGTAAAAAGGCAAATATATCATAAATCTCAATGGAGTCAGGCTAACTGGTCGCAAACAGATTATGAGTTTTATTTGATGGCCCCACAAGCGCGTAAATTTGCAAAAAATTACGATACAGGCTATGCAGAGGCAGCTGCTGAATATCTCATGGGCTTAATTCCAACTGTGGGGCCGTACATGGCTGGTATTGCAGTACTCACTTCGATTTACGATAGTGATTTTGGTACTGAAATTCGGGATCGATCTGAGCGTGGTCCTGTAAAGTTTACTGTAACGCAGAATAAATACGGAAAATTTTATGGGCCGGTGACTACTTGGAGTGGTGATGTTGATAGAGTCAAATTAGGTGACACTACTTATAGTACTGTAGTCGACTATGATTACCTATATAAGTAATGAATCGTTAATAACTTTTTTTTCTAGTTGACTCTAGTGTTAAGCTTGGAAGTTTTACGGTGGTATGCAAGCCTGGCTCGATCAAAATGTAGCAAATTTCCGGTTTAATCGATGAAGTTGAGGGTGGTGTCAGCGACGCTGGTACTACCCCAACTAATAAAACAGCGAAATATGCGCATTGTAATGAGCTGTTTAGATCCATCTTTAAGTGGAAATTCAATAGTGCAGTTATGGCGTACAGTTCTAGGGGCGAAAACCTCTTTAGGTACCTGTGCGTTTTTTGTTTTTCCAGTCTTCTAGCGCATGAGGGAGCTGCAAAATACGAATGTTCAATGGTCTCAATGTTTCTAAGGTAGTAACTTCTTTCGGATCAAAACCATACTCTCTAAGGAAGTTGATATGTTCCTAGGCTAATGGAGACATGTGTTTTAGTAAGCCTTCTCGTAAGACTCTTTACACTTAGCGGATCAGTTCAGACTTCTCTCGATCATTTGCTTAGTGTTCAAGCAATAGCTAGAGCGCATTTTCGTAGGAAATTTGGAATGTTTTTCTGTGACAGTTCATTTCGATCGGGAATTGCCGCTTTGTGCCAGGCGTGGTTTGGCGACAGTTGACAAGTTGACAACAAGGAAGCAGGCAAGTATGCTACTTGTTGTAGTCACAGGAAAATATAGAAAACAAAATATTTTCCTGAGTTTTCGAGAGGAGCTTTCCTGAACATGCAAGAGCGAATTTTACAATGCGCCCAGCAGGAAATCGAAACGAGAGGCATCCGTTTTACGATGGCCGATTTGGCTCGCCGGGCGGGAATCAGCACAAAGACGCTGTACGCAAGTTTTCCCTCCAAGGAAGCGCTCATCGAGAGGATCATTGCGGATAGCATCGAGGAATTGAAGGCCGAAGAAGACCGGATTTTGTACGATCCAAACCTCGGTTTGCAGGAAAAAATGCGCGAGCTGCTGGCTTTGGTGCCGGGCGGATTTTCCAGGACGGACTTGCGCGTCTGGTACGAGTTGAAGCGCTATTATCCTGCGCAGTGGCAAATGATTGAAGAGGTTTACCAAGAAGAGTGGGAGCATGTCCGCGTGCTTTTGGAGCAAGGCATCGAGGCAGGCGTGTTCCGCCGCGTTCAGCTGCCCATCCTGATTTTGATGTACACAGGTGCGCTCGAACAGTTGATTGACCAACAATTGTCAGCCAGCTACCAGATGACAATCGCGGAAGCGTTGGACGCGATTATCGATATTTTGCTCGGCGGTGTGCTGGCTTCGTCAGCGGAGAAAGGGGATCAGGGAGAATGAGTTGGGTGTATTTGCTGCTGGCGATTTTGCTGGAGGTAGCGGGAACGACTTCCATGAAGCTGTCGGAAGGGCTGAGCAAGCCGATCCCTACTGTGTTGATGTTTGTTTTTTACGTGCTGTGCTTTTCCTCGTTGAGCCTCGCGCTCAAAGAGATGGAGGTGGGCACTGCCTATGCGATCTGGTCCGGGCTGGGCACGGCGATTATTGCCCTGATCGGTGTCATCATCTTCAAGGATGCCTTTACCGTGAAAAAGATGGTGGCGGTCGGGTTGATTATTGCGGGCTGCGTCCTGCTGAATCTCGGTGACGGCGCACATGCCCAAGAGCCTGCAAAAGCGCAGCAGGACGGAGGATTGACGGCTAAATGAGCAGAGCGAAGCCCAAGCTGTTCTGGTTTTTCTGGCTGACGGATGTGGCTTTCATCGTCTACTGGGCGATTGTGTTTTTCGGGCTGTTGCCTGCGGAGTACATGTACCAGGATTATCGCGATCCGAACCTAGTGGCGTGGAACTTGTCCTTTTTTCCTCTGGATATGCTGGTTTCGCTCACGGGGTTCGCGAGCCTCTACAGCTACCGGAGGGGGAGCGACAGCTGGAAGCCGCTCGCCATCGTTTCGCTCGTGCTCACATCGTGCTCCGGCTTGCAGGCGATCGCCTTTTGGGCGTTCAAGGCTGACTTCGACTGGTCGTGGTGGTTGCCGAACTTGTTTTTGCTGATCTATCCCCTGTTTTTTCTGCCGGGCTTTCTAAGGGCGGAAAGCGTGGGGCGAAAAGGCTGCAAGCCGCAGTGCGAAGCGCAAAGCCAGCCATGAACCAAAAAAGCTGCGATTGAAAAGAAAACGGATTCTTGACAGATTTTATATGTCCACTATATAGTAGGACATAAGTTAATAGTGCTGTGGAGATTGGGAGATCAGCTAATATTTGCAAAAAGAGGGCAGCGCCCTGCATTTTTGCGAGTATTGGCTTTTTTGTTTTCTCCATAAACGACGCAAAGGAGTTGGGCGAAATGTAAGCGCTTCGAAATTGGGTTGCCCGCGACGCGATGTGCAGTCTCTTGGAACAAGGTGTTTTCCAAATAAGGGGGTAAGGGACATGTCTGTTTACGTAGGAGAGTTGATCGGGACGATGATCCTGATCATTTTGGGGGCAGGTGTATGCGCCGGCCAAAGCTTGAAAAAGGCATACTCGCAAAATGGAGGCTGGATTGTCATCACGCTCGGCTGGGGTCTTGCAGTCGCATGCGGTGCTTACGCCGTAGGCAGCATTAGCGGCGCGCATCTCAATCCGGCGCTTACGATCGCACTGGCCAGCATCGGTCAATTTCCGTGGGAGCAGGTGCCGGGCTACGTCATCGCGCAACTGATCGGGGCATTTATGGGAGCGACTTTCGTCTGGATTTTTTACTACCCGCATTGGCGCGAAACAGATGACGCAGCAGCCAAATTGGGGATTTTTGCCACAGGTCCAGCGATTCCAAACACAGTAGCCAACTTGTTTAGCGAAATTTTAGGTACTTTCTTCCTCGTGCTTGGTCTTCTGGCGATTGGAGCGAATAAATTTGCAGAAGGATTGAATCCGTTTGTCGTCGGTTTCCTCATCGTGGCAATCGGCTTGTCTCTCGGCGGAACGACTGGTTACGCGATCAACCCTGCCCGCGACCTGGGGCCGCGCATCGCGCACGCCCTGCTGCCGATTCATGGCAAAGGTCATTCCAACTGGGGATATGCGTGGATTCCGGTTGTCGGTCCGATCATCGGAGCAGTGGGCGGCGCGTTCTTTTACAAATGGACGTTCACTGATCACAGCTTGACAGGGGTTGTAGGCTTGGCTGTATTTATGGTCATCGCCATAGCCGTAGGCGCTGCCAGCAAAAAATCGAATGCAGCAAGTGCGACTGGCAAAGAACGTCTGGTGACAGACCGGGCGCGTTCCCAATCGCATTGACGATATAGAAGTTTTCACCCATAAAAAAAGAAGCAGGGAAAATACCCTGCCTGTAGCTAAATAGAAAAGATCCGATGCTTCTATTATAAGGAGGAATAGCCGCTATGGACAACAAATATATGCTTTCGCTCGACCAAGGAACGACAAGCTCTCGCGCTATTTTATTCGATAAATCCGGTGCAATCATCGGGGTTGCCCAGAAAGAGTTCACGCAAATTTATCCGAAGCCGGGTTGGGTGGAGCACAACGCGGAGGAAATTTGGGAGTCGCAATTGGAAGTATTGAAAGCGGTATTGTTGGAAAATCACGTGAAGCCGGAGCAAATCGCGGGCATCGGGATCACGAACCAGCGGGAAACGACCGTTGTCTGGGATCGTCACACCGGAAAGCCGATCTACAATGCGATTGTTTGGCAGAGCAGACAGACCATCGATATTTGCAACCAGCTCAAGGAGCAAGGTTACGAGCAAACCGTGCGGGAAAAAACCGGACTGTTGATCGACGCGTATTTTTCTGGAACAAAAGTAGCGTGGATGCTCGAACACGTGGAAGGTGCGAGAGAAAAAGCAGAGCGCGGCGACCTGCTGTTCGGCACGATCGATACGTGGCTGATCTGGAAGCTGACAAACGGCAACGTGCACGTGACCGACTATTCCAATGCTTCGCGCACATTGATGTTCAACATTCACACGCTGGAGTGGGACGACGAGCTGCTCGCCATGCTGCACGTTCCGAAAGCGATGCTGCCGCGCGTCTGCCCATCCAGCGAGTTGTACGGCTACACCGATGAAAAAGTGTTCCAGGTGCAGATCCCGATTGCCGGAATCGCGGGCGATCAGCAGGCTGCCTTGTTCGGGCAGGCGTGCTTCTCCGAGGGCGCTGCGAAAAATACGTACGGCACAGGTTGCTTCATGCTGATGAACACAGGTGAAAAGGCGGTTGCTTCGAAAAACGGGCTGTTGACGACGATTGCCTGGGGAGTAGACGGCAAAGTCGAGTATGCGCTGGAAGGCAGCATTTTCGTGGCGGGCGCGGCGATTCAATGGCTGCGCGACGGGCTGAAGCTGATCGAAAAGTCATCCGACTCGGAAAAGCATGCAATGGCAGTAGACAGCACGGATGGAGTATACATGGTTCCGGCCTTCGTCGGTTTGGGAGCGCCATACTGGGACATGGAGGCAAGAGGAGCGATCTTCGGTTTGACTCGCGGTACGACCGAGGATCATCTGATTCGCGCTGCCCTGGAATCGTTGGCGTATCAAACGCGTGACGTGCTGGAAGCGATGGAAGCCGATTCCGGGATCAAGCTGCAAAAGCTGGCTGTTGATGGCGGAGCGGTAGCCAACAACTTCCTGATGCAGTTCCAGTCCGATATTTTGGCGACAGAAGTAGAGCGCCCGCGCGTCAACGAGACGACTGCACTCGGTGCTGCTTACTTGGCAGGGCTTGCTGTCGGCTACTGGAACAGCAAGGAAGACATCGTGCACAACAAAGTCGTCGAGCGTTCGTTTGTGCCTGATCTGGCCGAGGAAAAACGCCAGGAGTTGTACGAGGGCTGGAAGCAGGCTGTCAAGGCGACGATGGGTTACAAGATTAGGCATTGATTTTTGCGCCAAAGAGGAATAGAGTAAAGATAAGTTAATCATTTGCTGTGGAGACCGTGGAGACAGCCAGTATCAAAAGGGCAATGGACAATGTCGTTGCTTCTTTTGGATATTGGCTGTTTTTTGTTTTTTCGTCAGAAAGGATGAGATCAACGATGAACGCTCAACGAAAATTGTCATCATTTACGCGTCAGGCATGTCTGGAAGAAATGGCGAGCAAGCGCCTCGATCTTTTAATCATCGGAGGAGGCGTCACCGGAGCGGGGATTGCCCTTGACGCCGCTTCGCGCGGACTTACCGTAGGACTGGTAGAAAAGCAAGACTTTGCCGCAGGTACGAGCAGCCGTTCGACCAAGCTCGTCCACGGAGGATTGCGTTACTTGAAGCAGGGCGATGTGCAGCTCGTGCGCGAGGTGGGCAGAGAGCGCGCCATTTTGTATCGCAATGCTCCGCACATCGTCATTCCGGAAAAAATGATCTTGCCGATCGTGGAAAAAGGGACGTACGGCAAGCTGGCTACGTCCGTCGGCTTGTACATTTACGACGTGTTGGCGGGCGTCGAGCGCAAAGAGCGCCGCATCATGCTGAACAAACAGCGGACGATGGAAGCAGAGCCGCTTTTGCGCACGGATATTTTAAAAGGCGGCGGACTGTACTTCGAATACCGCACCGACGATGCCCGTCTGACGGTCGAAGTCATGAAGACAGCGCGCGCGCACGGGGCTTTGTGCACAAACTACACGGAGGCAACCGAGTTTATTTACGAGAACGGCAAAGTGACAGGCATTCGTGCGAAAGATTTGCTGTCCGGCAGCGAATACGAGCTGTACGCGAAAAAAATCGTCAACGCCGCAGGCCCATGGGTCGATCAACTCAGGGAAAAAGACCGTTCCTTGTACGGCAAAAGACTGCACCTGACCAAAGGCGTCCACCTCGTTGTTCCGTACAACCGACTGCCGCTCAAACAATCCGTTTACTTCGATGTCTCGGACGGACGCATGCTGTTTGCGATTCCAAGGAATAACAGCACGTATATCGGCACGACAGACACGAACTACCAGGGAGTGCTGGAGCGCCCGACGGTGACGCGTGAAGATATGGAGTACGTGCTTCGCGCCGCCAACGAAATGTTCCCGACTGCCAAACTGACCGAGCAGGATGTCAGCTCCAGTTGGGCAGGGCTGCGACCGCTGATTCACGAGGATGGCAAATCGCCTTCCGAGCTGTCGCGCAAGGACGAGATTTTTTATTCGAATAGCGGGCTGATTACGATTGCGGGCGGCAAGCTGACCGGATTCCGCAAGATGGCAGAGCGCATCGTGGACGTAGTCGCCAAACAGTTGACGGCAGAAGAAGGAAGATCGTTCAAGCCGTGCCAAACGGACACAATCGTGCTGTCGGGCGGCGAGTTCGCCTCCGGGAAAATGATCCCTGCCTATGTGAAAAAGCAAGCAGAGCGGGTGCGCGATTTTGGCATCTCGGAAGAGCAAATTCGCGTTCTTGTAGGAAAGTTCGGCAGCAATAGCGAAAAAATAGTAACAGCGTGTCTTGAATACATTGCCAACAACGAGACACAGTCGGCGGCGGAAGCGCTGCTTTTGGCTGAGCTGCACTACGCACTGGAAGAAGAAATGGTCATGACTGTCAGCGACTTTTTGATCCGTCGCACAGGCCGACTGTTTTTTGAACGCGATTCATTGGAAAGCATATACCCGATGGTGGCCGACGAGCTGGCCAACAAGCTGCATGCGGACGCAGAGCAAAAAGACCGGGACTTGAAAGCTTTTGCCGAGGAATACCATCTAGCCAAAACATTTCAATAGGGGTGACTCCTGATTGGCCAACCAGATTAATCAGCCTATTCTTCCGGCTGCCCGAACACTGAAAGAATTTGACGAGCTGATGGAGACGTGCTACGAACGCATTATTTTGCTGAACGCCCATGTAGCGCAAGTAAAGCCTTTGGGCAAGCGGGCGAGAGCGTTTGGAAAAAAACTGCTCATTCACGCCGACCTCATCGACGGATTGAAGTCGGATGAGTATGCGATGGAATTTCTTGCGCAGGAAGTGAAGCCTGACGGAATCATCACGACGAGAAACAGTGTGGTTTTGGCCGCGAAGAAAAAAGGGCTGATTTCCATCCAGCGTCTTTTCCTGATCGATACGATGGCATTGGACAGCAGCCTTACGCAGCTGGAGCGGACGAAACCGGATTACGTGGAAGTGCTGCCGGGGATCATCCCGCATTTGATCGAGGAGATCATGGAGCGGACCCGTATCCCGATCATCGCAGGTGGCTTCATCCGTACGAAGGAAGACGTGGATCGGGCTTTGCAGGCAGGTGCGACCTCTGTCACTACCTCCCGCAGAGAGCTGTGGGCAAAATCATAGGATAACAAGGGCGAATCCAGCAAAAAGCCGGACATTCCAAGCGGGGAATGTTCCGGTTTTTTGCCTTTTGGCGCGACAGACGTCTTAGGCATGCAGCTGGGAAAGGTAGTAGAAAACATAGGTAGATACCTGATTTTTCCTCTGGGAAAGATAGTTGTCTATGCGGCTTTATCTCCTCTGGCATATATACATATAGTCATCCAAAAACAAGAGGAAAGAAGGCGACAGCATGAATTATCAAAGTTCGCAATGGCAGTCCTCGTATTCTTCTTCGACTGGGCAATCTTCCTATTATCCATGGCAGCGGGATGGTCAACGCCCTCCTGGCTGGGATCATCGCGGCGGAGGAAGCTCGCAAGGCTGGAACCACAGACGCAGATGTCCTGACCGTTGCCGCAACTGTCCGCCCCAATGCTGCGGCCGTCGTCATTGGTAATTTCTCTCTTAAAAAGAGCCAATCTTCCACATTAGCGGGAGATTGGCTTTTTTCAATGCGGGGCTGCATGGCTTGGTCCGTTGCAGGTCAACGGCTGAGAACGATTCCCATTCTGCGGACACCTTCTTCTATGCCGTCCTCGGAAACATTGCCGTACCCAATCACAATCTTGTCTTCATGCCTGCCTTTCCCAATCGCATGTTCCTCCACAGGGTAGACGCGCACGCCAGCAGCTTCCAGTGCAGTCAAGACATCCGATGTAAAAGAGATGCCGTCAAAAGCAGCGACGATGTGCAGCCCGGCAGCTTCTCCCCAGATGGTGGCGCGATCAGAAAACGTGCGGCGCAGCGCCTCTATCAGGCATTGGCGCCGTTTTTTGTACAGCTTTTTCATTTTGCTGATGTACTTTTCCAGATGGCCTTCCTCGATGAAGCGACCGAGAGCGAGCTGTTCGAGCGAAGGCGTGTGCAGGTCGGACAGCCATTTGGCTTTGTGATACCGCTCGACCAATGTTTCCGGCAGGACAAGGTAGCCGAGGCGCAGGCCAGGCGACAATATTTTGCTGAAGGAGCCGATGTAGATTACCCGCTCGGGGGCCAACCCCTGGATCGAGCTGATGGGCGGGCTCTCATAGCGAAATTCGCTGTCGTAATCGTCCTCGACGATGTAGCAATCGACTGAGCGCGCGTATTGGATCAGCTGGATTCGCCGCTGGATCGTCAGCGTAGTGCCGAGCGGAAACTGGTGGGATGGCGTCACAAAGGCAAAACGGGGTCTGCTGCCAGCGAGTGGCGAAGGCAGACTGTGCATGTTCATGCCGTACTCGTCAACGGGAACCGGACAAAGTCTGGCTCCTGTCGAGGTGAAGATCGACTGGATATCCTGGGTGATCGGGTCTTCGATGAGCACGCAGCTTTCGCGGTTCAGCAAAACTTTGGCAATCAAAGTAAGCGCCTGAGTCGCGCCGGAGGTCATGACGATTTGCTCAGGAGTGCATTGCACGCCGCGCGTCCGGTACAGATAGCGGCTCAGTACATCGCGTAGCTCAGCGCGTCCCTCGGGCCGATTGTAGCCGAAAGCCGACAAGGGGGCACCGTGGCACACCTGTTGTACGGTTTTGCCCCACAAGCTGCGGGGAAATTGTTCGAGCGCGGGAACGCCTGAACGAAAATCAATGAGGTGCTCCGGCTGATCGCCTGCCGAGGGGAGCGAGCGTTCCTGTCCGCGAGCGAACTGCTCCAAATAAATGCCTGCGGCGACAAAATAGCCCGAGCCTTGTCTGCTTTCGATATATCCTTCAGCGAAAAGCTGGTCGTAGGCTTCGATCGCGACATTTCGGGAAATGCGCAGCTCTTGCGCCATTTTTCGGGTGGAAGGCAGCTTGAAGCCGGCTGCCCAGTCGCCGCGCAATATTTTGTCGCGAAATTCTGTATAAATTTGCCGGGTCAAAGGAATCGGCTTGTCCCGATCGATGGGCACCCATAGCATGGCGAATGCGCCTCCTTTCCAACTGGTCCTGTCCAAACAGGCCCAAACTGGATCTGATCGTCTCCAGCTTATCATGTTAGGGTGAGGGAAGAGAAGATTGCCCAGTCAAAGGAGAGAGTGCATGTGAACAACCAGGAAAAGCAGACTGCCCACGTATTGAAAACAATCGCCCGGGATGAGAGCATCAAGCAATTTGTCCAAAGCACACCCCAGTTGTACAAGCTGCTTTTATCCGCCGCGAAGCGCTATGTAACAGGCGAGACTCGTGAAGAAGCGATGCATGTTGCCGCCAGATTAAAGCAGTGGGGCTATCAGACATCCATCGAGTACATCGGGGAAAATACGCTGGACGAAGCAACGGCACAGCTTGCCAAGCGGGAATTTTTGCAGGTAGCGAAAGACTGTTCCCGGCTGGACACCGCTGCCAACATTTCGTTTGATCTCTCGCATCTGGGGCTGTTGATTCAGCCGAAGACCGCGCTGGAACACGTAAAGGAAATGGCGGAATGCGCCAAAGCGCACGGGCAGTATTTGATGATCAGCATGGAAGAGTCAGAGAAGACCGAGGCGATTTTGCAAATGTACGAGCGCCTGACAGAGCGCCACGCTAACGTAGGCATCACGCTTCAGGCCCATCTGCACCGCTCCGTGGACGATCTCAAGCGACTGCTGCATCTGCCGGGAAAAATTCGCCTCGTCAAAGGAGCGTTCCAGGAGCCGCAACAACTGGCGCTGCCGAGGTCGCCGGAGCTGAACGAGCGGTATTTGCAACTGGCTGAGCGGTGCGTGGAGGCTGGTCACGAGTGCGCATTGGCAACGCATGACCAGGCGATTGTGGCTGCCCTCTGTGAGCGAGGTTACTTGCAGCGGCCGAATGTGGAACTGGAACTGCTCTACGGCGTGCGGCCCGAATTGGCCCGCGAGCTGCGCAAAAAGGGGCTGCCCGTGCGGGTGTATTTGACGTATGGAACCGAGTGGTACTTGTACTTGTGCCACAGGCTTGCCGAGCATCCGGCGCATGTGCATCAGGCAATCGCGGACATGTTCGATCCGACCCGGATTCGCGATTCCGAGTACGACACAACCAGAGTCGAAGCATGAGACGAAAAGCTGCCTCCTTTCCGTGCGGGGCAGCTTATTGCATACACTCCACCTGCGATGAAGGCCAATCGTTCCCCTTTGCAAAATTAACTGTAGCTTTTTTCCCGTCAATCGCGTCTTAATTTGTATGAAAAAGACGAATAGACTGCAAACGAATTGACCATGGAGGTATTGAGGGAATGAAAATGGTGAAGGGCAAGCGATGGCTGCTTTCCATGTTCGCGCTCCTGTTGCTGCTGGTGTTGGGACCTGTGCACCAAGGGGCGGTCGCTCTGGCAGAGGGCACGATCCAGCTGAGGGTGAGCGCAGGGATCGATGGCGCGTACAAGGAAGCAGGGCAAGTGCCGATTGTGGTGACTGTAACAAATGGAGGCGCCGATACGGAAGGCAACCTGATGGTAGCGACGGGGAACAGAGGGAACAACCAGTATTCCGCCGCCTATTACCAGCCAGTGTCGATAGCCAAAGGCGTGACCAAGCAAGTAACGATCATGGTGCCTGGTTCAGAGCTGTACAACAGTACGTATGTAGCCATGATGGTAAACGACAAGATCGTAGCGCAAGCGCCCTTGAATGGTCAAAGCTACAGTAACGATATGGTAATGATCGGGGTGCTGGGGCAAAACGCAGATACCGCGAATTTCCTCTCGGCGCTGCCGCGGGATATGTTTCCGAATTCGGCGAAAGCAGTGCCGATGAAGCCGGAGAATGTTCCGACTTCGGGCGTGCAGCTGCAAATGCTCAACATGCTGATCCTGAACAATTTTGCCCTGGATTCGTTGAATGAGCAGCAAATTCAGGCGATACGCGACTGGACAAAAGCCGGGGGCAAGCTCGTTTTGGCAGGTGGTGCCCAGTACAAGAAAACCGCAGGAGCGCTCGCTGACCTTTCTCCTGTGGAAGTGACCGGGACTACGAGCGTGACTTCGCTGGCCAACTTGAAGACGGATAAAACGAAGCCCGTTGAGCTGACGGCTCCGTTTACGGTCAGCAACGGTACAGTAAAAGCCGGGAAAGTGCTGTACAGCGAGGGAACAATCCCGCTGTTTGTCGTACATAACGTAGGGGAGGGCAAAGTGCTGTACGCAGCCTACGATCTGGCGGAGGAGCCTGTCGCCAGCTGGGCCGGGAACAGCCGCTTCTGGTCTGACCTTTTAATCAAAGCGTTTGGTTCCTCGCTCGGCGACTTCAAGTCGTCTTCGCTTGACGGCATTTGGCCGCTGCGCGAAGCATCAGATATGAATCCGGACCTGAAAATTCCGGAAGTAAGCTGGTTTGCCCTGTTGTTCGGGATATATGCCCTGATTGCCGGACCTATTTTGTTTTTCATTTTGCGGGCATGGCGCAAACAAAGCTACATGTGGGGCATCGTGCCAGCTTTGGCGATTCTCACGGGGATCGGGATTTTCTCGTTTGGCGCTTTGCAGCGTGGTACGGGCGTCCTCGTCCATCAAGTGAGCTTCGTCCAGCTGCAAAACGATGGACAGGCAAAAGTAAACGGGCTTACCTCCTTTTTTGTGCCAAGAAACGGTGAGTATCGCCTGACTGTAAAAGGGCAAGGACAAGCCCAACCGCTTGCAGATCGGGAGCGGACAGATGTGATTCCTAAAATCTGGACTTCCACCCAGGCGGTTCAAACGGATATTCAGTTCCGCGACGTAGAATTTTGGTCGACGCGCAAAGTGGCGACAGAGCATACGATTTCCGATGCAGGCAGCTTTGAGTCGAACTTGTCTTACAAAGAAGGAGCCTTAACAGGAACGGTTACGAACAAGACCAAGTTTGCCCTGCGCGATTTGACGATTTTTTCCGGTAACCAAGTGCAGGAAATTAGCGAGCTGGCACCTGGAGCAAGCATTGAAGTCAATCTGCCGTTCCAGCCAGCAGCCCAGGCGAGATGGAGCAATCGTCAATCGTACGCTACGACGGCGCTGCCTGCGCATCTGCGCTCCATTCAAACAGAGCAGACGCGTGAGCAAGTCATGATCGAAATGCTGGAAATGACTGATCGCAGAAACAATCAGAACGAAATCGTGAGAATCGCAGGCTGGACCAATCAGTCGGTTGTCGATGCTGTCGTGCAAAACGAAAACACCAAGCTGGAGAGCCTTACACTAATTACTTCCGAACTGAAGGTGCAGCCTTCCAAAGACGGACATGTCTACTATCCGACAGGTACATTCGATGTCACGATGTCGGGCAGCTCCGTTCCGGTTGGCGATGAAGGGGACGGCTACCGCTTGCCGGCAGGAGACATTACCTTTGACTTCAATCTGAGTCAGGAAAACAAGAAGCTGAAGATCACAAACGTGTATTTGTACACCTGGTCGGATGACAACACGCCATTTTCCAAGGAAGTGTACAACTGGAAGGCAAAAGCTTACGAGCCGTTTGAAAAAGCGTTCAACAACACCGTCATGTCAGGCGACAAAGCTGCCCTGTATGTGTCGGCAGAAGGCATGATGCGCATCAAGTTTGCCCATCAGCTGCCTGATGAACGCCATATCGGCATTCCGAATGTGAGCGTGGAAGGGAAGGTGAGCCAGCAGTGATCCAAATTCGCAATTTGCAAAAGAGCTACGGGAAAATGCAGGCGTTGAAGGGCCTGACAATGGACATTGAAAAGGGCACGGTTTTCGGTTTCGTCGGTCCGAATGGGGCAGGAAAATCTACGACCATGTCCATTTTGGCTACCTTGCTTGCCCCCACGAGCGGCAAAGCGTACGTGGGCGGCTATGAGGTGACGAGTCACCCGAAGGAAGTCCGCAAACTGATCGGCTACATGCCGGACTTTTTCGGCGTCTACGACAACTTGACGGCAGAGGAGTACCTGGACTTTTACGGTGCGAACTACGATATTCCGGCTGCGGAAAGAAAACAGATCATTCCGCAACTGCTCGATCTGGTCAATCTCAGCCACAAGCGCGACGCGTACGTTGATTCGTTGTCGCGGGGGATGAAGCAGCGGCTTGGGCTGGCCCGCTCCCTGGTGCACAACCCGGAAGTGCTGATTCTCGACGAGCCCGCCTCCGGTTTGGACCCGCGGGCGCGGATCGAGCTGCGCGAGATTTTGAAGGAACTGCGCGATATGGGGAAGACGATCATCATCAGCTCGCACATTTTGCCTGAGCTGGCAGAGATGTGCGATGTCATCGGGGTGATTGAAGAAGGGAATCTCGTCGCATTTGGACGAGTCGATGAGATTTACGCGAAAATGCAGGAGCAGCGCGTGCTGCGCATTCGCTTGACTGGCCAGCTTGAGGAAGCGATGACGCGGTTGCGTGAAATGCCTGTGATCACGAGCGTAACGCGCGAAGGAAGCTGGGTTGTCGCCGGGTTTGCCGGAAACGACGAGCAGCAGGTGGAGCTGTTGCGGGAACTGACGACAGCTGGTTATCCGGTGGCAGCCTTCAACGAAGCGGTGGGCGATCTGGAAGACATCTTTTTGGAAATTACGAAAGGGGTGGGCTCATGAACGTCCTGAGAAGATTGCGCAACCCTGTGTTATTCAACGAATGGAAATTGCGGATGCGGACGAACCGCGCCCCGTGGATCATTTTGTTTTACTTGCTGGTGTTGGGAACTATGACGTTGCTCGCCATCTTTTTCATGACGAATGGCGGTAGCTACTACAAGCCTGGCGAGACGCGGGAGCTGTTCATGATGCTGTCGATCTTTCAACTCGGCATGATCGGCTTTCTCGTTCCGGGTCTGACCGCCGGCGTAATCTCGGGAGAGCGCGAACGGCAGACGCTGAGCATCCTGCTGACGACAAACATAAGCGCCACGAGGCTGATTTTGGGAAAATGGCTGGCTTCGCTCAGCTTCATGATGTTTCTCGTGTTCGCCACCATCCCGCTGTACGCGATTGTCTTTTTGTATGGCGGGGTGTCTCCGCTGCAACTGATCAAAGTGTTCGGCTTCTACGTCGTTACCATGCTGGTAGTCGGCAGCATCGGCGTACTTATATCGACCTTGATCAAACGGACGGGAATTGCCACGGTCGTCAGTTATGCAGTCGTATTCGGTGTGGCGATCGGCACAAGCGTGCTGGCGGAAATTATTCGCCAGTTCATCCGTTATCAAAATCGGATGAATCAGGTGACTTCTCCGCCGAACTCCATCTGGCCCGATCTGTTGCACAGCATCAATCCGGTGTTTGCCATGCTGAACATTTTTGAAGAAGGGCCTGTCCAGGATTTGAGCAGCTTCACCAACGCCCAGAGCTTTTGGGCGAATGTCGATCCATTTTGGAATTACTGCCTGTTTTATGGGGGATTGACTGTTGTCTGCTTGTTGCTTGCGATTTACTTCATCCAGCCTGTGCGCGGACGGAAGCGCAAGGCGTCAGCCGGGGAGCAGTAAGCCATGTTTACCGCGAAACCGGACAATGAGCTGAAGTCGCTGCTGAAGCCAGTGCGCAGAAAGCTGCAAAACCAGGTACTGATCCAACAAATCACGTTGTACGGCTTGTGGGGGGCGGGGGGAAGCGGACTGCTTCTCCTCGCTGCCCGTTTTTGGCCGATCCCGTATTACGCGTGGCTGGCGGTAGCCATGTTTCCTCTAGGGCTGGCGATTGGCTGGATGAGCACGAAGTGGCGACAAACGACTTGGCAAAAGAGTGCGCAGGCGGCAGACGGCAACGGGCTTGCCCAGCGTGTGGAAACGGCGTGGGAGCATCGCGAAAGCACCTCCTCCGTCGCGGTCATGCAGCGGGAAGATGCGCTGCGGCATTTGCGCAAAAACTTGCCGGATATTATCGAGAGCATTCGCGTTTGGGCCGGGCTGAAAAACAGGTTGTTCGTCACAGGCGGTTTGCTTTTGCTGTGCTTGCTGCTCCTGGTTTGGCCCAATCCGCAAGATGTGCGGCTTCTTCAGATGGAGCAGGCAAAACAGGCAATCGCCAAGGTGGAAAAAGAAATCGAGGAAATCAAGGCGAAAACGAAAGCAAATGAAGGGTTGAGCGAGGCTCAGAAGAAACAGCTGGAAGAGATGCTGGAGCAAGCGAAGAAGAGCATCGCCAAAGCAGGCGATCCCGCCGGACGGCTCAACGCGCTGCGGGCGGCAGAAAAGCAGCTGGAAAAACTGCGGGCAGCGGAGCAGAACAAGACAGCATCGCTGCAAAGCTTGCAACGCAGTCTCGGCAGCCAGAAGTCGACAAAATCAGTGGCCGACGCGTTGGCCAAAAGCGATCGCGAAGCATTGAAAACGGCGCTTGCCGAGATGGCAAAAGAGCTGGAAAAGATGAAAGAACAGGAGCGGGCTGATCTGGCCCGGGAACTGGAAAAAGCCGCAGAACAGTTGAAAAAGGATGCGGAATCCGCCAATGCGCAAGAGCTGGCGGATACGGCCAACCAACTGGCACAGGCCGCCAAGGAAATCGCAGCCGGGCAAGACCCGGAAGCGATGAAGGCGCTGGAAAACAGCCTGCTGCAAGCGATGGGAGCAACCCAGCAGTCCCAGCAGGCGATGCTCGCGGCCTCCCAGGCGGCAGCTTCGCTCAATCAGTCGCAGATGACGCTGGCAAGCGCCGCAGCTGCCGGAAGCAATAACGGGGCGAGTGGAACCGGAGCAGGCCAGGCAGTCCCTGCGTCGACTACCCCGGGAAACAACCAGGCAGCAACGGGCAGCGGAGCGTCAGCCAATGCGAACGCTGCGGCCAATCAGACGAATCAGGCGAATCCGCCTGCAAACGGCAACACAGGAGCAGGTCAAGGCAACGGCTCAGGAAAAGGTGCCGGGAACGGTGCGGGAAATGGTTCGGGAAATGGCGCCGGAGCAGGCGGCGGAAGCGGAAACGGAAACGGTCAAGGGCCGGGAGGCGGACTGGGCGCAGGAAAGCACGAGCTGGTCACGATTCCGACCAGCCGCATCGGCGGGGAAAATGGCCCTTCCGAAACGGTAGGCGGCCCTTTGGGAGCAGGTCCTTCCCAGTCGCAGCAAAGCAGCCAGACACAGGTGACCTCCGGCGGAACGCTGCCGTATGAGGAAGTGTACGGCCAGTACGAGCAGTTCGCCCGCGAGAGCATGGAAAAAGGCACGATTCCCGGCGACTATCAAGATATCGTCAAAGACTATTTCAGCAAAATTGAGCCTTAGAAAAGGAGGGCGCGGCTATGGCACAGCAAACGCTAGAAGATTGCTTGCAGAGAGTAGAGCTAGTCAGACAAGAGATCGGAAAAGTATTGGTGGGACAAAAAGACGTCGTCGAGCAACTTTTGTGGGCGGTGTTCGCGGGAGGCCATGCTCTCTTGGAGGGCGTACCCGGTCTGGGGAAGACGCTGCTCGTGAAAACTTTGTCGCAAGCTTTTGAACTGTCTTTTCAACGCATCCAGTTCACTCCTGATTTGATGCCGACTGATATTACAGGGACAAACATTCTTCTCGTGGACGAGACGGGGCAGCAGTCGTTCCAGTTCCAGCACGGACCGATTTTTGCCCATGTCGTACTCGCCGATGAAATCAACCGGGCAACACCGAAGACGCAGAGCGCGCTGCTTGAGGCGATGCAGGAGCGCACGGTTTCCGCAGGGGGCGTCACTCGACCGCTGCCTGCGCCGTTCTTCGTTTTGGCGACACAAAACCCGCTGGAGCAAGAAGGGACTTATCCGCTGCCCGAGGCCCAGATGGACCGCTTTTTGCTGAAAATCGACGTGCCGTACCCGACAGCTGACGAACTGAAGGCAATCGTACAGCGCACGACGACCGGGCAAGCGATTCCGGTAGAAAAGGTGGCATCCGGCGAGCAAATCGGGCAAATTCAGCAGGCCGCCCGCGACATTTTGGTGGCAGATGCGGTGCTGGACTATGCTGTCAACTTGCTGCTTGCGACTCACCCTGGCGAGCGGGCTGTCGCTTCTGTCAATCAGTACGTGCGAAACGGGGCAGGGCCGCGCGGGGTGCAGGCAATCGTCTCCCTGGCAAAAGTGCGGGCGCTGCTTTCCGGGCGCTACAATCTCGCCTACGAGGACGTGGAAGCGGTAGCTTTGCCAGCCCTTCGCCATCGCATTTTCCTCAATTTTGAAGGCGAGGCGAGCGGAGTGCGGGCCGATCAGATCATCCGCGATATTTTGGACGCGCTGTCGGGGCAGAAAGCATGAGTCAGCACCTGCTTGACCCGGCATGGCTTGCCAGACTGGAACGGATGCAGCTTGCCACCAGGAAAGCCGTCAGCGGCAGCCATGCGGGAAAGAGACGGGCCAGACAGCTGGGCAGCTCGATGGAGTTTGCCGACTTCCGGGCGTACGTGCCGGGAGACGACTTGCGCCAGCTGGATTGGAATGCGTATGCGCGCTCCGGCAAGCTGTTTTTGAAAAAGTATTTGGATGAAACCGAGCTTCACGTGAGCTTGTATATCGATTGTAGCCGCTCCATGGGCTACGGGCAGCCGAGCAAGCTGTCGCGCTCGGTGCAGATTGCCGCGGCTTTGGGGTACTTGTCGCTGTGCCACCTCGATCACGTATCCGTCTACGCATTCGATCACCGCATCGTAGCGTCCTTGCAAGGGTTGCAGGGCAAAGGTCAGGCGCATCGGCTGCTTTCCTTTTTATCGGCGATCGGGGAAGGCGGCCCGGGGGATTTGCATGGCGCACTCCGCCAGCCTGGAGCAGTTCGCGGCAAAGCAGGTATTTCGATCGTGCTTTCCGATTTTTTGTTCCCGGACGGCTACGCGGAAGGGCTGGCCTACTTGCAGGCGGCGCGGCAAGAGGTGACGCTTGTACAGGTACTTTCCCAGGAGGAACGGCAGCCGGATTACGCAGGCGAGCTGCGGTTGATCGACGCCGAGACCGGACAGGCAAAAGAAGCATCGATGACTGCCTTGTTGCTGGCCGAGTACGCGAAAAGCTTGCGCGATTTTCGCCAGGAGCTGGCTGCTTTTGCTTACGGAAGAGGCATCGCTTACACAGAGATCGAAGCGGAGCAATCGCTGGAATCGGTCGTCTTTCACGTATTTCGGCAGGCGGGCATGATTCGCTAGAGAGGAGAGAGACTTCATGCAGTGGATGGGACTTTCCAGCATCTGGTTTGCACTGATCATCCCGGCCATCATCGTCCTCTACCTGCTCAAAAGAAAAGTAGAGGATCGCGTCGTGCCGAGCACGCTGCTTTGGCAGCGAACGTTGCAAAACTGGGAAGCGGTGCGGCCATGGGAAAAGCTGCGGCGCAACTTGCTATTGTTCCTGCAACTGCTGGCGGCATGCTTGCTCGTTCTGGCGCTGACCAGACCAGCTATGCCAACGGAAGGGATCACGGCTGACCACACCGTGCTTGTCGTCGATACATCAGGCAGCATGCTGGCAAAAGAGGGCGAAGAGACGAGGCTGTCACGAGCCGTCTCCGAAGCGAAGGCGCTGGTCGAGAAGCTCGGCAGCGCTCAGACGATGACCGTGATTGCCGCCGGGAGCGAGCCGAATGTGCTGGCGTCCAAAAGCGCCGACAAAACCGAGCTGACAGCGGCGCTGCAAAAGCTGACAGCCAACATGGGAACGTCTGACCCGCTGTCTGCGCTGTCGCTGGCGGGAGCGATCGCGGCGAATGAACCGGGAAGCGGCGTCATCTGGATCGGGGATGGCAATGTGGAGCGCAAGCTGACGACCCAGTCATTGTCCGCCTCGTCCGCAAGCTTTCGCTTCATGCAGATGGGGAGAACGCGTGAAAATGCGGCGATTGCCGCATTTGTGACACAGGCCGGGCCAAACGGTGTCGAAGCCCTTTTGCGCATCGATAACCATGGCAGCGCCCAGTCGCGAGGAACCGTCACGATTTTTGATGACAAAGGCAAGCTGCTGGACACGAACCAGTTTGCCATCGAGACAGCAGGTTCCGGGACGTTTTCGTTCACAGAGCTGCCTGTCTCGACTGCCTATCGCGCTGTCATTGCGCCGGAGCAGGACGGCTTGCCGCAAGACAATGAAATCTGGAGCGTGCCATTTGCGGCGAGCAAAGGAAAAGCCGTGCTGTACACTCCAGCGGGCAATCGCTTTTTGCATCAGGTCATGCAGACCGTTGGCAGCCTGGTGGTGGAAACCGTTCAGAACGCTCCCGGACCGAATGCCGAGGCGCGCGATTTGTGGGTGTTCGACGGCGAAGTGCCGGACAAGCTGCCGCAGGGCAATATTTTGCTGATCGCGCCAGACAGGAAAACGGATTGGCTGCCGCTTGCAGGCGAGCAGGAGCTGGAGCAGGGACCGCAAGCCGTCTCCGCAGATGATCCGATGCTCAAATACGTGGATTGGCGCGAGGTGCATATTGCCAAAGCGGCGGTTTTAGGCGAAATGCCCGGGATGAAGACACTCGTGCGAGCTGGTGACGCGGATTTGGTCAAGGCAGGCGTGATCGACGGCAGGCGCATCGTCGTGTTTGCTTTTGACTTGCACGATTCTGATTTTCCGTTGCGCCCGGCTTTTCCCATTTTCATGCAAAATGTTGTGAACTGGCTGTCGCCAGCGCAAACGGCACCCATCGCCACCAGTCATCCGGGAGAGAGCCTGAGTATTCCGCTCACGCCGGGGGCAACGGAGAGAAGCTTGACGTATCCCGATGGTCAGCGGCAAGCGATCAAGGCAAACGGAACGGTCTTGACGATACAGGTGCCGGAGCAGATCGGCTTGTACAAACTGGACGAGACATTGGACGCGGGAGCTGTGAGCAAGTATTTTTCCGTGCGCCTGAGTGAGAGCGAGTCGGATATTACGCCAAAAACGCTCAGTGTTGCCAGTTCGCAGGCTGGACAAGGCGAAGCAGAGCAGCAAAGAGCGGGTACAGGCACGCGGGAGTTGACGTACTGGCTGGCAGCGCTTGTGCTCTTGGTTTTGCTTGTGGAATGGAGGGTGTACCAACGTGGGTATTAACTTTACACAGCCGTGGCTTTTGCTGCTTTTGTTGCCTGCTGCCTACCTCGTGATCCAATGGTGGCAAAAGCAAAAGCAGATGCCCGCAAGCAGAAAAACCGTTATTGCCACCCTTCGTTTCGTTTTGTTCGCGCTGCTCATTTTCGCGTTGGCAGGGACGCAGCTGCTCACGCCTGTTCAAGCCAAGACGGTTGTTTTTGTCGTGGACCGTTCAGCCTCGATGAAGGACGATCCGCGGGTGCTCTCGTTTTTGCGAGACGCTATCGGACAAAAGCGTGCGGAAGACAAGTATGCAGTCGTTGCCGTCGGAGCTGACGCCGTTGTCGACCAGCCGTTGACATCGCGCGAAGAGCTTGCGCCGCTGGGAGTCGAAGTGAACCGCAACGCGACGAATCTGGAAGAAGGAATACGGCTTGCGGCGGCGATGATTGGGAGCAACACGAGAGGCAAAGTCGTGCTGCTCACCGATGGAATCGCGACGAACGGCGATGCTTCCCGGCAAACGAAGCTGGCGCAAGAACGCGGCATCAGTGTAGAGGCTGTGTCCTTGCAGCAGCCGCAAGGAGACGAAGTCGTTCTCTCGTCTGTGCAAGTTCCGCAAAGGTTGTACGCCGGAGAAGAGTATGCGATCACAGTCGATGTGGAGAGTTCGCTTGCCACAGAAGCGACGCTGCGGTTGTACGAAGGCAACCGAGCAGCTGGTCAGCAAACGGTGCAAATCGATAAAGGAAAAAACCGCTTTGTCTTTTCGCAAAAAGCGATGGAGCAAGGCTTTCACCGTTATCGGGTGGAAATCGAGCCTCGCCAGGATACCGTTCAGGCGAACAATCAGGCAACGGCTTATACCCAGGTAGCCGGAGCGCCTGTCGTCCTCGTGCTGGAAGGACATCCGGGCGCGGCGAAAAATCTCGTGCAGGCGCTCCGGGCAGGCGGGATGCAGGTCGAACAGCGCGAGCTTGCGCTTTTGCCCAAGGAGCTTGCGGGCTACAAGCAATACGCGACGATCGTGTTGTCCGATGTGTCCGCTACCCAAATGAGTGACGCTGACATGGAGCGCATGAGGACAGCGGTGCGCGATCTGGGGCTGGGGCTGATTATGACCGGAGGAAGCGAGAGCTTCGGAATGGGCGGCTGGTTCCAGACGCCGATCGAAGAAGCGCTTCCGGTGCATATGGATTTGCGCGGAAAACAACAGCTTCCTTCTCTCGGGCTGGAACTGGTGATCGACAAATCCGGCAGCATGAGCTCAGATGCCAGAGGTGTCGATAAAATGGAGCTGGCGAAGGAAGCCGCGATTCGGGCTACGACCATGATGAATCAGCAAGATTCCATCGGAGTCATCGCGTTTGACGGTGATCCGTGGGAAGTGGTTGCCCCGCAGACCGTCGCCAACAAAGAAGAGATTCACCAGCAAATCGGCCGCATTCGCGCCGATGGCGGAACAGATATTTACCCCGCGCTGCAGCTGGCGTACGATCGGGTGAAACAGATGAATACGCAGCGCAAGCACGTGATTTTGCTGACGGATGGACAGTCAGGCATGCAGGATGACTACCAGGGGCTATTGCAGCAAATGACCTCCGAAAATATTACGGTGTCGACAGTCGCGGTGGGAGATGATGCGGATCATACGCTTTTGGAAATGATCGCGAAAACAGGCAATGGCCGCTATTACTTTGCCAATGACGCCGAATCGATTCCGAAAATTTTCAGCAAGGAGACGGCACTGGCCAGCCGGACATTCATCGTCGAAAAGCCGCAAATTCCCGAAGTGACAGGAGCCGGCATGTGGCCGAGCTTGCAGCAGGCATTGCCGCCGCTAAGGGCGTATGTGGCGACAACAGCCAAACAGACAGCGGAGACGTCACTGATGAGTATGGATGACGACCCGATTTTGACCCGCTGGCAGTACGGGCTGGGACGCGCTGTTGTCTGGACGAGCGATCTCGAAGGCAAATGGGCGCCTGACTGGGTGAGTTGGGGTGGCACTGGCCGTCTGTGGAATGAGGTAGTCGCCTGGACATTCCCGCAAATCGCGGAAGGAAAGTGGAAAGCGCGGACAAGCCTGGACGGAGCTGCGGGCAGTGTAAAAGTGACGATGCCTGCCGGGGCAAGCTTGCCGCAAGAGCTGGAGGCGGTTGTCCTCAACGAGAAAATGCAGCGGGAGATCATCAAGCTCAAACCGATTGCCCCAGGGGTTATGGAAGGCAAGTTCGAGACGGCAGACCCCGGCACGTACATGATCCAGATATCCGAAAAGAGTCAGGGACGCGTACTCGCGAGTCAAACGACAGGACTGACCGTATCTTACTCTCCCGAATACGGAATGTCGCGGGATGGAGAAACAGAGCTGCGCACCTGGCTGCTCGCAGGTGGCGGCAAACAGATCAGCGAACCGCAGGAAGTCTACGGCGGTCCGTTTCCCGCCAAGTGGGACACGCAATCCATCGGGGAGTGGCTGTTGATGCTTGCGGCATTGCTTTTGCCAGTAGATATTGCGGCGCGCCGCTTGCAACTGCCCGATCAATGGTGGACAAGGCTCGCGGGCCTGTGGCGCAGATCAGCATCGCCTGCAACAGCCGGGTCGCAGCCGCAGCAAACGGTATGGACGCAGCTGTCAGACAGACGTTCCGCGACCCAGCGTTCGCGTTCAGATGCCCCGGCGCACATTCGCAAAGACAGTGATTTGACTGCTTTCCAAGCAAAAGGCACGGCCAAGACCGTGCAGGAACCGTTGAAAAACAGACCAGCAGCGGTATCGGGACAACAGCCGCCGTCCCGCGAGGAACAGCAAGATTCGGATGATACGCTCAACAGGCTGCTCGCGGCGAAGAAACGTCGAAGCAAACCGTGAGCAGCGAAAAAGCAGCCCGGTACATGGCCAGGCTGCTTTTTCTTCTATTATTCGGGATGATTGCGGGTAGCGCGACCTGCTTCGTAGGGAGTGGTTACTCCTTCGTACAAAAGATGCATGCTCATGCCAAGCGCGGCGTGATCCTGATTGTGGCAATGGTCCATCCAAAGGCCGGGATTGTCAGCGCGAAAGGCGACTTCGTATGTCTCGCCCGGCGCTACATTCAGCGTGTCCGTCCACCAGGGACTTCCTGTAGTCTGTCTGCCGTTGCGTGTGAGGACGAGCATGTGATGACCGTGAAGATGCATCGGGTGATCCATGAAGCTGCGGTTGACGAAAGTCATTTTCACCAGGTCGCCCTCCTGGACGAGCATCATCGGCGTGTCGGGAAACACCTCGCCGTTTATCGTCCACAGACCGTCGATGCGGCCATCGTACATCCCGAAGGCGACATCAAACAGCAGAACGTATTCGCGATCGTACGATGTGGCGAGATCAAAAGGCAAAGGCAGCGGAGCGCCGTAGCGAGCAGGATCGAACAGCGGCAAGTCTGCTTGCAGGTTCGGCAAGGCATCGCCTCCGTCCGGGCTGAGCAGCAATCCTTTGCCGCGGTTTTTGCCTTGGGTCGCTTGTGTGAACAAGACGGGGCGATTCGGCATGGTAAAGGAGACGTCATATCTCCCTCCGGCAGCAAGCTTCAGCGCTTGGTTGGCAAGCAAATTCGGCTCGTTGACTTCGTTTCCGTCAATGGCGCTCACTTGAAAAGAAGTGCCGAGGAGCTGATAAGTGACGGGCAGGTTTTCCGCGTTGATGAAACGAAGTCTTACAGGAGTACCAGGGGCAACCGTTTGCTTGGCAAGCATGTCTGCGCCATTCAGCGTCGGTCCCTCTCCTTTTGGTTTGTGATGAATGAGGGCAAGATCGCGGATGGCAGGCTCTGACCGAGATGCATTTGCATTGGCAGCAGGCTCAATCACCATAGCGCCAAAAAGCCCTTTTCGCACCTGGACAGAGGCTTGCTGATGCGAGTGGTACCAAAAGGTTCCGGCTTGCTCGGCGCGAAAGCGGTAGACGTGCTTTTCGCCAGGAAGTACAGCGTCCTGTGTCGCTCCGGCTACGCCATCTTCGGCGTTGGGAACGTTCAGACCGTGCCAGTGAATGGTGACGCCATCAGCGATATCTTTGTTTTCCAGGACGATCTCAACCAGCTCGCCTTGCTTGAGCCGCAGCTCTGGCCCGGGGTATTGCCCGTTAAAGGTCCAGGTTTCCAGCGTATTTCCGGAAGGCAGCCGAATCGTCGCTTTTTGTGCCGTCAATGCGAATTTTCGATCTGCCGTGCCCGCACGCGGCCCGGTCAAGTCCGCTACGCTGACCGTTTTGGCATTCGACGAGGGCGCAGTGCCGCTGTCCGGCGCATGACTAGCGTGCGAATGGTGGGCAAGTTGCTTTGTGCTTAGCCCAGTATCGACGTTCGTGTGACTGGTCATGTTGAACTGTTCCGGAAGCAGGCTGGCTTGAAGGGCCTGACTGCCAAACGCGACAAGTCCGGTGGACAGGACCATGAATACACCCGTTGCCCGCAAAAAACGAAAAAGCGGCGCAGGGCGCTTCCATTCTCCGGGGTGGGAGCAACGCTGCTGCTGCCATGATTGAACGATCCAGAGAGCTGAGGTGGCAGCCACCATTACCACCCAGGCGACGAGCAGCGTGGATGGCTCCAGCGTGACAGCAGGGAAGGTAAGCTGCAGGTAGCAGGCTGTGACACTGCCCAGAACGGCAAGCTGCAAGGGAACGATCAGTTCAGGCGCCGAAACCATTTTTCGGAGATGTTCATCCACCCGCTCATGATCTGTAGTGTAAAAAGGGTCTGCTTGCCGCAAAAGACTCATGTCTGCTGAAGCAACCTCTTGCGCAATCAGAGACATGTCGGGATTATCGACAATATAAGATGGCTTGTTGCTGCATCTGCCCAGCTTTGCTGCCAGGTCCAGCAAGCGGGGAAGCGAGAAAAAAAGCACGCAAATAACAGGGACAGCGATCAGCGGGAGAAAGCCGATTGTTTTGTCCTTTATGTAAAGCCAACCGAATGATTGAAAATACGCCCAGGTCAAAAGCAGTTGTCCGGCGAATACAGACAGCGATATCCAGACAAACAGCAGAGTCAAGCGGGTCTTTCTTGCAAGCGCTCGTTTGGTTGGCTGATAGACGAGCGTATGGGCGATAAGGGCCGGGATGAGTGTCGTGAGGACCAGAACGAGAAACAAGCCTTGGTGGGTTCCGGCGAGCACCGCAAAATCTGCCATAAATAATTCCTCCCGTGAACAGTTCCATTCTTACATGATAGAGAGCATCGCTGATCAGCCAAACGTACTGGGGCAGTATTTTCCCTCCGCCTCGGGACGGATACATGTGAGTGAAAGGAGTGCAGAAGGCATGTCTTTTGACTTTTTCGAGACATAACAACGCTCGGAACGCTGTCGTTCTCCACCTGGATCATCGTCATCCAGCCAATTCGAGGCAAACGACAGAAACAGGAGGAGACATCAATCATGGAACAAAGAACAGCATGGGAGATTTTCAAGCGAGAGGTAGAAGCGCCATTTGCCGGATGGAATTTTCAGCGGCTCACCCAGACAGGGAGAATGCAGGAAGCTCCGCTGACCTGGAATTATGCGAGTATCGTCAAAGCGCTGATGAACGGGATTGACTCGATGCTCGATATGGGAACAGGCGGGGGAGAACTGCTCGCTTCCTTGCAGCCGCATCCGGCGAGAACGTTTGCGACAGAAGGATACCAGCCCAACGTAGGAGTAGCCCGGGCCAATCTTGCGCCACTGGGCATCGAGGTGGTCGAGGCGGACGGAGAAGATGTGCTGCCATTCGCGGATCGCACTTTTGATCTGATCATCAATCGTCATGAATCGTATTTGCCGAGTGAGCTGTCGCGCTTGCTGAAACCGACCGGGACGTTCGTAACCCAGCAGGTCGGCGGGCAGGACAACCTGGAGTTGAACCGTTTGCTCGGAGCGCCGATTCCTCCCGATTATTTGCACTGGAATCTGGCTTTTGCAGCCGCCGAGCTACAGGACGCAGGCTTTGTCATTTTGCAGCAAAAAGAGGAAATGAGCTTCACCCGTTTCTATGACGTCGGGGCAATCGTCTACTATTTGAAGGCGATCGAATGGCAGATTCGCGACTTCGCGGTAGAGCAATACGCGGAAGCGCTGCTTGCTTTGCAAAAGAAAATGGAGCCGATCGGCTATGTGGATATTCCTAACCATCGTTTCATGATTTTGGCAAAATTAGGGTCATATTCAGTTAATAAATAGGCTCCTTTTTGTCGATAAGACAAATAGGGAGTTCAGTACAAAAGCGCCCTTTGAGGCGTTTTTTGTTTGAAGAAACTTCTGTGGGGGAATTATCGATCTATTAATCTATCGTACAGAGAAAAGGGGAAGTGAGAAAGGATGAACAAGAGCTTGGCTAGTCGGGTGGTCGCGCTCGTGGCTGTGATTGTCGTTTTGACGATGGCAGTCAACGTCTTCATGATCAATCAAAACAGCGCAACCACGATCGAACGGACGCTTTCACGCTCAAGTATTGGAACCGCGATGCATGTAGCGGCAGGCATCGATACAGAGAAGCTCGCCAGTTTCTTGGCCAAGCCCGAGAAAAATGACGAGTACATGTCCATCCAAAAGACGCTGAAAGAGTACATGGACAAGACGGGAGCGCTATACGTATACATTCTCCAGGCAGATGGAGAGAAGGTCAAAATCATGGCGGACGGCATGGTCGAGGATAGCTTCACGATCGGACAGCCTACGACTTCGACCACCTTTGCAGACATCGCGCCCGTGCTTCAAGGCGGAACGAGCAATACGCCCATCGTCAATGATCCGGTTTACGGTTCGTATCTGAGTGCGTTTGCACCGATCCAGGACAAGTCCGGGCAAGTTATGGCTATTCTCGGTGTCGATACCGCTGCGGAAAAGGTCGAGCTGATCAACGAGCTTGTACTGAGTGAAACGATGCCGCGCATCATTATTTCCATGGCGGCGGTGACGATAGTCGCTTTGATTGCGGTCTACTTCGTGGTGAAAAGAATGCTGCGTCCGCTGGGAATCGTACAGGAAGCCTCGGCGAGGATCGCTGGAGGCGATTTGACAGACGCGAAGATCGCCGTCACGAAGCGAAATGATGAAATCGGCCGGATCGTTGTCGCTTTTAGCGAGATGACAACACAGCTTCGCCAAATTATCGGCGGCGTCAAGGAGACGACAGAGCGCATCGACAATATGGCTGTTTCCATTCGGGAAGGCGCTTCCTCTGTTCGCGAGCAAAATAAAAATATCGTGGTTACGAGCCAGGAGATCGCATCTGGCAATGAACAAACGGCAACGGCGATGGAAACTACCGTGCAAACGGTTCAAGAATTTTTGAGCGAGCTGTCCGAGCTGAACAGCGCGATCGAAGCGATGGATGCTGTCTCTAACCAGGTAGCTGACATCGGCCAGAGCAGCTACACAGTATTGCAGGAGTTTTTGGCTGACGGAACGGAAACGAACAACCAGTTCCACGATGTCCAAAACACGATGATGATTTTGGAGGAAAAATCGCGCCGAATCAATGACGTAATTGAAACGATCCAGCAAATTGCAGGACAGACGAACTTGCTCGCGCTGAACGCTGCCATCGAGAGCGCCCGGGCCGGGGAAGCAGGTCGCGGCTTTGCCGTGGTTGCAGACGAGGTGCGCAAACTGGCTGAGCAGACAGGAGCGGCAACGCTGGTCATTCAGGAGAGCATCAAGGACATCCAGGATCAGGTGAAGCAGGCAGCCGAAAAAACGAACGGAACTTTGAACCGTTACAATGCCGGAACACAGCGCCTCGATTCGGTGGCAAAAGGAATCACCGAGCTGTCCACGATGACGAACACGCTCAAAACTTCGCTGGCCAATGTGATTGCAAGCGTTGAAACCATGAAGCACGGTCAAAACAAGGTGAACGAATCCGTATTGACCGTAACGGCGATTTCCGAACAGACAGCCGCTGCGACCGAAGAGGTGTCGGCTACAATTCATGACGTCAGCGGCAACGTGGACCAGTTTGTCGTCGAAATTCAGGACGTTACCGAAAGCATCCAGGAGTTGCGCAGAAAAGTGGATACGTTCCGCTTGTAAGCTTTGCCCGAAACAAAACAGCCCTTCGCACTGGCTTTCTTGCCAAGCGAAGGGCTGTTTTTGTTGGCAGCGAAAAGGTGCTGGTTACCACAAAAGTACGGCGATGTGCACGACGCCCTGAAACAGCAGCAAGGTCGAGCGCAGCCAGACAAATGCGCGCTTTTGCTCGGAAGGCGGAACAGGGAAAAGCTGGTGGCTGGCTCGCTTGCCTTGTTGTCGCCAGATGCCGCCCAGCTGACTTGCTGTCATCAGCAGCAAGAGAGCGGCAGCAATCGCTTTGGCGTACAGGTTCGGCAGGACGAGAATGACGATGATGCCCAGGCAGACGAGGCGGGCGTAAATCCCGGCGTAATCCCCGGAGCGAATGAACGTCCGGGCGTACAAATGACGCGCCGTATGAGCCGGACTGTAAGGCAGAAGCTGCGCCAGGCGGGTCAGCCAAAAGCGCGGCTTCACCTGATGCTGCAAGGCAGGAACGTCCCGGAAGTTGTTCATGATCTGATAAAACCGCTGACGCAACCCGTTTTCCATCGCCAGCAGCCGATACCATTTGAGCGGATGCTGGGCCTGCACTTTGCGCATTTGCCGATGGAGCCAGACAAGCAAAAGGGCGCTAAGGACGGCCCCACAAGGCACATATCCAAAAGTGAGAAATTGCCCCGCACTGAAAATCCAGGCAAGAATCAGATAGGACAGCAAAAAGCGGGCGGCAAAGAACAGGCGCTGTGCTTGGACGGCAGGCAGGCGCAAAAAAATCCAGCTGCTGTGAACATTCCAGCCCTTCAGCAAAAACGGAATCAGCCAGTACAGCCAGAGCTGTATTTTGTCCGCTCCCGCAGCATTTGTGTACATAGGGAAGAGCAAGAGAACCAGCACAAACAGTCCCACGCTTTGGACGAAAAAGTTATAGACCTGCGCCCGGCGAAAATAGCCAGCGAGCCGCGTCTCGTGCGGAGTGAGGAAAATCAGGTCTGCTTCCAGCAAAAAGGTGCGGTGCGGACTGCGCGTCACCACGATGGCCATAACCAGTGCCAGTGCGTGGACGAGTGGAAACCAGGCCGGAATCAGTTCGATTATGCTGCGGTAGTACATGGAGATCAATCCGGCAAGGAAAACGGCGACAAACAAGACACCGCCATTGGCCATGTATTGCGCGTATTTGATGAACTCTGTGGAAAAGGCGTGCAATCTTTTTTGAAACAGCTGCTCCATATCCATCTTCACTGTTTTTCATCCTCTACGATATGTAAGTAGATGTCATCCAACGAATGGTTGGTCAGACCTGTGAACTGGCGAAGCTCTGCAAGCGTGCCCTGGGCCTTGATTTGTCCTTTGTGGAGCAGGATAAAACGATCGCAATACTTCTCTGCGGTCGCCAAGATGTGTGTAGACATGAGGATGCCAGCCCCTTGCTCCTTGCAGCGCTCCAGCCAGGTGAGCAAAGAGCGTATCCCGAGCGGATCAAGACCAAGGATCGGTTCGTCGACGATATACAGAGGCGGCTGGACGAGAAGCGCCATCATGATCATCAATTTTTGCCGCATCCCTTTGGAGAACTGCTGCGGAAAACGGTTTTTCATTTCCTCCATGCGAAATTCTTTGAGCAGGACGGAAGCTCGCTGGTCAAGCTGCTCTTTTGTCAAACCGTGGCTCATCGCCATCAGCTCGATATGCTCCCAAAGTGTCAGTTCCTCGTAATAGATGGGAGATTCCGGGATGTAGCCGTAAGAGAGCCGATAGTGGTCGGGATCGGATTGAAAGGTTTGGCCTGCAATGTGGATAGAGCCTTCCAGCGGCTGCAAAAGACCCAGAATATGCTTAATCGTCGTGCTTTTCCCTGCTCCGTTCAGTCCGATCAAGGCGACGATTTCGTGAGCATGAATATCAAAGGAAATATTTTGGATGACGGCACGGCTCGGGGAGTAGCCGCCCGTTACGTTGTTGACTTCCAGCAAGGCTTTCATAAGTTCCTCCTTCTCGCCAAAGCAAATGGCAATCGGTCATCCCCCTATTGTAGCCGAAAACCCAGCTTTTTGGAAAAACGCTGTGCACAGCCTTTTTTGCTTGCGGGTGAAGAGGAAAGGGATAACCGTACAAGCAATGGCTGACTGCGCAACATAAACCATTATTACAAAGGACGGAGGAGGTGGAACCTATGACGCCGGGGCAACAGGACAACCAAAGAGACATGGACTTGCAAATGCAGCGCATCTACCAGAAACTGGACAAATTCGAAGAGAGGATCGACCAGCTTGAGGGACAAATGACAGTCGCAACAAAGTGGTTGGAACGCATAGAACACAGATTAGAACGCATGGAAGACGTACGCATAGATTTGTTGCAAGCGATCGCGAAGCTACAGACGGAGCTGAAATTGAGAGAAGAAAAAGCAAACAAAGAGAAAGATATCATCATGCAGCTACTGAACAACGACAATCGGGACAAAGAAAATTTGGCACAGATGATCGAAGGAGACAGAAGCAGAAAGCAAGAGCGCTTTTTACAAATATGGGCGGTTTTAGGTCCCGTCCTTGCCTCCGTTCTCACCTCTCTTTTTGCACGGTTTTTCATGTAAGGTGACACTTTCCGTGAATGACGATCGCCAAATCGGCACATGATGATATAAAATGTGGAAAAGTTGTGTAAAGGCTTTTCCATTTTTCTACCGCATCTCCTGGCTATACTTGATGGGCAGAACATTGAAAGAGAGGATATCCACGTGAAGAAGTTTGATGTTTCCATACTCTCAGTTGCCATTTTACTGACCGGACTGGCTGTACTCGGTGTCTATCAGGCAGGAGAAGCGAAGAAAGATCCGGTTCTGGTAAAGGCCGGTGATACCTCGATTACGCAATACCAGCTGTACGATGAAATGAAAAGCACGTACGGCAAGCAAATGATACATGAGATGGTCGCTCAATCTTTGATTTCGCAGGAAGCCAAGGCACAGAAGATCCAGGTCACCAAAGAGGAAATGGACAAGGAAATCGCCTCGATGAAACAGCAAGTCGGCTCCGAGGAAGCTTTTCAAAGCTATCTTCAGGGAATGGGGCTAGACGAAAAGAAGCTTCGTGAAAAGATGTCTGTCCTGATGACCCGCGACAAGCTGCTCGACAAGGCATTCCCGGTCACAGATGAGCAAGTGAAACAATATTACGATGAAAACAAACAGCAGATGGGATCGCCAGCGCCGGAATTTGAAAAGGTGCGGGATCAGATCAAATCTGTTTTGGCCGATAAAAACCGCAGCGAGAACTACAACAACTGGCTGAATGACATCCAGAAAAACCACAAGGTAGAATGGTACGATCCGTCTTTTGACGAGCCGAACAAGCCCGCTGCCGGATAAACCAGCTGAAAAGGCGTCTCTTCCCGATTGAACGGGGGAGGGCGCCTTTTCTTTTTGATGTTTTCGTTTAGTAACAGACTCGGGTGGAAAAACTGGATAAATAATTGCCAATGTAAGGAGCAATGAGATGGCTCAGATTGGCCCTCGCCTGGATGAGAATGTTCATTTTGTGAAAGAGTCGCTTGGGTACAGCAATGATATTGTAATTCGCGAACTGGTGCTGGATAGCCGGGAGCCTGTACGTGCTGCGATCCTCTACACGGATGGGATGGTCGACTCGCACATGGTACAGGGCGTTTTGATTAACAGTCTGCTCTACAAGACCCGGTTCAAAGAAATAGAGCTGGAACGAGAGGAAGATCTCGTCCCTTTTTTAAAGGATGCGGTTCTGACCGTTGGAGATATCGGAGACGTCAACAATTTTCCCGAGCTGTTTACAGCCATGCTTTCCGGCTGTGTCATCATCCTCATAGACGGCTATGAAAAAGCAATGGCCATCGGCTTGCAGGAGTGGAAAGACAGGGGAGTGACCGAGCCTACAGCGCAAACGGTCATTCGCGGGCCGAGGGAAGGCTTTACGGAAAGTCTGCGGACGAATATCACTCTTTTGCGCAGAAGGATCGCCAGCGAAAAGATGTGGGTGGAAACTAGGCGAATCGGGGAAGTGACGAAGACCGAGATCGCCGTCGTGTACATCAAAGGTCTGGTCGAGGAAGGCGTAATCGAGGAGGTTCGCAACAGGCTGGATCGGATTGATGTGGACGGCCTGATGGAGAGCGGGATGATCGAGGAACTGATACAGGATGCGGCGTACACTCCTTTTCCCACGATTTCCAATTCCGAGCGTCCCGATGTGGTTGCGGCGAATTTGCTGGAGGGGAGAGTTGCCATCATAGTCGATGGGACTCCGTTCGTTTTGACTGTCCCTTCTTTGTTTGTCGAGTTTTTTCATTCGGCTGAAGACTACTACCAGCGGGCTGATTTCAGTACGTTGATTCGGATGCTGCGCTTTGTCAGCTTTTTTATCGCCTTGCTCGCGCCGTCGCTCTATATTGCGATCACGACCTTCCATCAGGAGATGTTGCCGACACAGCTTTTGATCAGCTTGGCCGCGCAGCGTGAGGGCGTGCCTTTTCCCGCGCTGGTAGAGGCGCTGTTGATGGAGATCGCGTTCGAAATTTTGCGAGAGGCGGGCATCCGCATGCCGCGTGCGGTCGGTCAAGCGATCTCCGTTGTCGGAACGCTGGTCATCGGACAGGCGGCGGTAGAGGCGGGAATCGTCTCGGCAGCGATGGTTATCGTCGTGTCGATTACGGCGATCTCCAGCTTTATTTTTCCCGCGATCAACATGTCGATTCCCGTGCGGATTCTCCGGTTTCCGTTGATGATTTTGGCAGCTTCCTTTGGGATTTACGGGATTATCGTCGGAGTGCTTGGGCTGGTTCTGCATTTGTGCAGCCTGCGTTCGTTTGGCGTACCCTACATGAGTACATTCGCCCCGTTTTCCTTCAAAGAACAGCGTGATGCGATCTTGCGCGCGCCGCGCTGGATGATGGACAAACGCCCAGAGTCGATCACCAAACGAAACATGCGCCGTCAATCTCCGAATTTGAAGCCGAAGCCGCCAGAGCATTAAGGTAAAAAGGCAAGGAGTGAACTTCTATGAAAGTCATCAAAGTGCTTCTCTGCTTGACACTTGTCTTCCTGCTGGGCGGTTGCTGGAATCGCAAGGAGCTGAACGATCTGGCGATTTGCGTCGGCATCGGAATTGACAAGGTAAAGACCGGGTATAGCGTGTCTGTCCAGGTCGTGGACCCGGCTGAGGTGGCAGCCAACAAAGGCAAACCGGGGAGGGCTCCTGTTACGCTGTTTACGATGAGCGGTGCCACTGTATTTGAAGCTCTCCGCAAAATGACGACGATATCGCCGCGGAAAATTTATATGTCGCACACGAGGATGCTGATTTTGGGGGAGGAACTGGCACGGGAAGGAATTGCGCCTGTGCTTGATTTTGTTTCGCGCGATCACGAGTTTCGGACGGATTTTTACATTGCTGTGGCTCGCGGTACGACAGCTCACAACATCTTGAAGGTCATTACGCCGTTGGAGCAGATTCCCGCCAATGAGCTGTTCGCTTCCTTGGAGACGTCGTCCAAAGCGTGGGCGCCAACCGCCGCGATTACCCTTGATCAACTGATTGCGGACTTGACGAATAAGGGCAAACAGGCGGTACTGACGGGCATAAAGCTGACAGGCTCGCCGGAGGAAGGGGATCAGCGCGAAAATGTGGAGCAGATTGATTCCAACGTGCTTTTGCAGTACACGACACTCGCTGCCTTTCGGGGAGACAAGCTGATTGGCTGGCTCAACGAGAAGGACAGCAAGGCGTACAACTACATAACCGGAAATGTCAAAAGTACGGCTAGCCTTCCGTGCAAAGGGGGAGGGCGCCTGACGATGGAAATTATGAAGTCGAACTCCAAGGTGAAAGCCATCCTGAAAAATGGCAAGCCGGAAATCATGGTCGATATTCACCTGGAAAATGACATCGGCGAAGTGCAGTGCAAAATCGACCTGACCAAAATGGAGACGATCGAAGAAATCCAAAAAGAAGCCGAAAAAGGCATGGTTGCTACAGGAATGCGGGCGGTCACTTATGCGAAGCAGCATGAAGTGGACATTTTCGGATTCGGAGATGTCATCCACCGCCAGTATCCGAAGGTGTGGAAACAACTCGAAAAAAACTGGAACAAGGAATTTGCCAAGCTCCCGGTTCACATCAAGGCAGAAGTGAAAATCAGGCGACTGGGAACGATCAACAACGCTTTCAAGGAAAAATGAGTGATCAGGAGGGGGAGTCATGTCGGTATTGACGGTAGTCTTCATCTCCATCGTCGTCAGTCTGTACGAGCTGCCCAGGCTGATCCGCAAGAAACAGCGAAAAGAAACGATTGTGTTTATCGTCATGCTCGTGATCAGTGTCGGGATGTATGCCGCTACACAATTTGGTCTTGTGCCCAACCCTGTCTATGCGATGGAAATCATCTACAAGCCGATGGATGACTGGATCAAGCAGTGGCTGCATTGAGGACGGAGGCTTGTTGCCGCGAGGATTGCCGCTGGAAAGCGGGGCATACTGAGAAGACCTCAGCAAAGGAGTGGAAACACACGTGGACGGTCTTTTGATGAAGCTTCTGGTAAGCCCGATCTTGGTTGTTTTGGCTGATGCCCTCTTTCCCGAGGTGAATTTTGCGAACCTGTACCAGTCTGTCGGTGTCGGCTTTGTCCTTGCTCTTGCCGGATTTTTTCTGGACAGGGCCATTCTGGCTCCAGGCAGTCTGTGGCTTACAACCGCCATTGATTTTATCATCGGTTTTCTGATTGTATACGGCAGCATCGTCTTTTTGCCTGATGCCCAAATCTCGGCAATGGGAGCGGGATTTGTCGCCATCTTTTACGGTGTGGCCGAATACTTGCAGCATACATGGCTGCTTCGTGCGATCCGCTCGGAAAACACATAGAGGTGCCATTGTTGCCGGGACAGCCCCGTCCATCTGCGAAAAGACGGGGCTGTCTTTTTTTCTGCGCGCGCGTCAATCGTTTTTCGAAGGAGCCAGCTTTTTGGTTGCGATCCGTTCGATCCAGCTCCAGGCGCAACGATTCGCTGAAGCCTCCGTATGCGCATCCGGCATTGTTGAGCAACAGGTCGATTCGCCCGTGGCGATCCGCGATGTCGGCGATCGCCTGTTCGATCTGGGGAGGGCTGGTGACATCCAAGGAAATCACTTCCATATGTTCGGTTGCTATATGCAAGTTTGCGAGTTTGTCAAGTGGGCCTCTTTTTTGCGGGTCGCGCATGGAAGCAATTACGTAAAATCCAGCCTTGACTAATGCCACAGAAGCGTGCATGCCGAAGCCGCTGGAGGAGCCAGTGATTAGTGCAATTGGTCTTTTTTTCATATATTTCTCCTTTAAGTTGCCTAAACTGGTTACATTTATCTTAAAAGTTCACAAATTTGTTCATAAATTTGTTAACAAAATGATAACAAATAGCCTTTAGATTAAGGAAAATTTATGTATACTTAAATGGTTACCACGCATTGGCAGGAGTCTGCAATCTCGGCCCTTTTGCTCCTTCTGTTTGTTTTTGGGATGACTGCTAATACTTTTCCTGATTGGGTATGATAGTTGGGGAAGGAATAGATAGCCATCCTTGTGCAAAATTGAAAGAGCAAAAAGCTTCTAGTTTGTATGCGTGGCTAGAACGTTACCAACACGAAGAAAGAGGGGTTCATTGGTATGAAGGGTTGGCAACAGTTTTGGCGTCAGCTTTCTCTGTTTGGTCTGCTGGCGCTGGTGTTAACCGGGTGTGGCAAAGATGAGCTCTCAGCGCTCAAGCCTTCCGGCCCGGTTGCTTCGATGCAGTATGACCTGATGAAGCTGTCCTCCGCTATCATGATCGGCGTCTTCATTGTCGTTATGCTGATCTTTACGTACGTCCTTATCCGATACCGTAAGCGTCCAGGGCAGCAAGGCGTTCCAAAGCAGGTCGAAGGCAATCATGCACTTGAGATTCTTTGGACAGTAATTCCTTTCCTGCTCCTGATTGTGATGGCGATTCCAACCGTTACAACCGGTTTCGCCCTGCACAAGGAATTTCCAAAAGAGGAAGCGCTTCAAGTGAAGGTAACCGCTCACCAGTTCTGGTGGGAGTTCGAGTATCCGGATCTGGGAGTAGCAACCGCACAAGACCTGGTTCTGCCAGTTGGCAAAAAGGTTCAGTTCCAAGTGACCTCTGCTGACGTTATGCACGCATTCTGGATTCCTGCTCTGGGCGGTAAAATCGATACCAACCCGGGACAAGAAAACAAGATTTGGCTGCAAGCAGACAAAACAGGTATTTTCTACGGAAAATGCGCGGAGCTCTGTGGAGCGTCCCATGCCTTGATGGACTTCAAGGTAGAAGTAATGGACCAGACTGCATTTGACAGCTGGGCAAACGGCATGAAGGGCGTTCAGTCCAAAGAGCCGGTAGCCGCTACAGCTCCAAGTGCTGCACAAGGTCAAGAAATCTTCAACAAAAGCTGTCTCGGCTGTCACGCCATCGCTGGAAAAGGCGGAAAACTGGGTCCAAACCTGACCAACTTCGCAGATCGCGAACGCGTAGCAGGTATTCTTGCCCACACGCCTGAAAATCTGGCAGAGTGGCTCAAAGATCCGCAAAAGGTAAAACCGGGCAACAACATGCCTAACCTCAACCTCGACGATGCACAAGTGAAAGCGCTTGTAGAGTACATGTCTACACTCAGCGTGAAGTAACTACCGTAATGAAATGACATTTCGTCATAGGCAGTGACGCTTAAAAAGGAGGTAAACCTGTGTCTGCACATGCTTCTCACGCACCCGCACCAAAACGTTCAGGGCTGTGGGACTGGCTCACGACAGTGGATCACAAGAAGATCGCGATCCTGTACTTGATTGCCGGTGGTATTTTCTTTCTCGCCGGTGGTTATGAGGCCCTGTTGATCCGTTTGCAGTTGATGTATCCAGAAGCTTCTGTAGTTGGTGCCAAGACGTTTAACGAATTGATTACCATGCACGGCACGACGATGATTTTCTTGGCGGTCATGCCAGTCATTTTCGCGCTGATGAACGCAGTCGTTCCGCTTCAAATCGGAGCGCGCGACGTAGCGTTCCCTTTTGTTAACGCTCTCGGTTTCTGGTTGTTCTTCTTCGGAGGAGTGCTCCTGAACACCAGCTGGTTCCTTGGCGGAGCACCAGATGCCGGATGGACATCTTATACCACTTTGGCTTTGAACCAATATAGCGGCCGCGGAGTAGACTTCTACGTTCTCGGTTTGCAAATTGCCGGTCTCGGTACGCTGATCGGTGGTATCAACTTCCTTGTTACCATCATCAACATGCGTGCTCCAGGGATGACATTCATGCGCATGCCAATGTTCACCTGGGCGTCTTTTATTACATCCGGTCTGATTCTGTTCGCTTTCCCGGCGATTACAGTAGGTCTGGTTCTCTTGATGTTCGACCGTTTGTTTGGCGGTAACTTCTTCAACCCGGATGCGGGTGGTAACGTTGTCATTTGGGAGCACTTGTTCTGGATCTTCGGTCACCCCGAAGTATACATCCTGATTCTCCCGGCATTCGGTGTTATTTCTGAAATTATCTCCACCTTTGCAAGAAAGCGCCTGTTCGGTTACAGCTCCATGGTATTCGCAACTGCGCTGATCGGCTTCCTCGGTTTCATGGTGTGGGCTCACCACATGTTCACAACTGGTTTGGGCGCCATTGCCAACACGCTGTTCGGTCTGGCTACGATGCTGATTGCGGTACCTACGGGTATTAAAATCTTTAACTGGCTATTGACCATGTGGGGCGGACAAATTCGCTTCCCTACCGCAAACTTGTTTGCAGTAGGCTTCATTCCGACATTTACGATCGGTGGTATGACAGGGGTTATGCTCGCGGTTCCGCCAGCTGACTACCAATACCATGACAGCTACTTCGTAGTAGCTCACTTCCACTACGTTATCGTAGGGGGTCTCGTCTTCGGTCTGTTCGCCGGTCTTTACTACTGGTGGCCGAAAATGTTCGGTAAAATGCTGAATGAAACAATCGGTAAATGGAACTTCTGGACGTTCTTTATCGGTTTCCATCTTACCTTCTTCCCGCAACACTTCCTTGGTCTGATGGGGATGCCGCGCCGCGTCTTCACATACCTGAAAGGTCAGGACCTGGATGTAGGGAACTTTATCAGTACCATCGGTGTATTCGGTATGACGATCGGTACAATCCTGTTCCTCATCAACGTTGTCGTTGCAGCAAAAGGCAAACGCGCACCTGCGGACCCGTGGGATGGACGCTCGCTGGAGTGGACAATTCCGTCGCCGCCGCCTGAGTACAACTTTGCCCAAACACCTCTGGTTCGTGGTCTGGATGCATTCTGGATCGAGAAAATGGCTGGCAACAAAGGCATGACACCTGCTGAACCGCTCGGTGACATCCACATGCCATCGCCATCGTTCCTGCCGTTCCTGATGTCCGTCGGTCTGTTCATTGCAGGCTATGGCTTCATGTACCACAACTACGTTGTAGTAGCGATCGGCTTGATTTTGACTTTCGGATGCATGTTCGCACGTTCTGTAAAAGACGATCCTGGTTATCATATTCATGAGGATGAAATCGAAGAGAAAGGGGTTAAGGCTTAATGGCTACACATCACGCAAATGCAGTTTTACCTGATGAACCGGAAAAAGCCACCCTTGAAGGCAAGAACAAGATTCTTGGCTTCTGGCTCTTCCTTGGTGGAGAGACTGTTCTTTTCGGTTCGTTGTTCGCAACTTTTATCGCGCTGCGTGATCAAGCAAACGGCGGACCGACGTCCCAGCAACTGTTTGACATGCCGCTGGTTGCAGCTGCAACACTTCTTTTGCTTACCAGTTCGATGACAAGTGTTATGGCTACACTCGCTCTGCACAAGAAAAACTTGAAAATGATTCAAGTTTGGCTGACCATCACTGTATTGCTCGGTCTCGGATTCCTTGCCCTGGAGATTTATGAGTTTGTGCATTATGTGCATGAAGGACATAAAATCTCGACAAGTGCATTCGGCTCTGCGTTCTACACATTGGTTGGCTTCCACGGGGGTCACGTAGCGTTCGGGATTCTCTGGATCACTTTGTTGCAGTTGTCGGCAGTGAAGAAAGGCTTGACGGTAGTAACGGCTCCTAAGTTCTACCTGGCCTGCTTGTACTGGCACTTTATCGACGTAGTATGGGTATTCATCTTTACCGTGGTATATCTCATGGGTATGATCGGTGGAAAGGTGGGATAATCTATGGGAGCACACGCTCATAATGAAGAGGTACGCAAGCCGAAAGTAAAACACGACGGTCCAAAAAGACACGTTGTAGCTTTCATCGGATCTCTCGTATTGACCGCACTTGCATTTATTGCTGTTGCGTATGAAGTGATTCCGGTAGGTTTTACCGTACCGTTCATCGTCGTCTTGGCTTTCATCCAGGCGTTCTTCCAACTGTTTGTTTGGATGCACATGGATCAAAAAGGCCACGAGTTCGCACGGATCAGCATTTTCGCCGGGCTGTTCGTGATCCTGCTTGCAGTAATCGTCTTCGTTTACTGGGTGTGGATCTAGAACGCTTGGCAAGGGCAAGAGGGCAGACCAAAAGTCTGTCCTCTTTTTTTCGGGCTGTCAGAAGTCATTTCTGGCAGCCATTTTTTTGTACTATCGAGCGGGAATTGAGATAAGCATGGGATAGGAGCGGCTTTTCGGGAAGGGAGGGAGCAGACAGAGTTTTCTCGCTTTTTGAAAAATACTTGCACCTATCTACAAGGCTTTATATAATAAAAATATCAACATGCGTTAAAATAACGTTATATTATTAAGTCGTCACATATTTTGTGAAAATAAATGAATGAAAGCAGGGATCGCAATGGTGAAATTGGTGGCAATTTATCGCAAGCCGGAAGATATCGAGGCTTTTGACAAGCACTATTTTGAAGTGCACGCTGCACTCGCTGAGAAAATGCCTGGCTTGATCAAGATGGAGGTAAGCAAAGTATACGGCACGCCGATGGGCGAATCCGATCTGCATCTGCTCGCAGAAATGTACTTTGAAACGAAGGAAGCCTTGTTGGAAGCGTTGTCATCTCCAGAGGGGCGTGCAGCAGGAAAAGACTTGCGCGGTTTTGCAGGCCAAGTAGTGTCCATGCATTTTGCCGAAGTGGTTTAACGTATGGGAACAAAATCGTTTGTTGACGAGCGCGAGCTGCATCATAAACATTACGACGAGATTTGCGAAAAGCTGAAACAAGACCAGTTCGCCCAGTTTTTGGGAGTCAAGCTGATCGAGCTTGGCGAGGGGACTGCGACAGCAGAGGTGACGGTGGCCGATCATATGTTGAATGCGCACGGTACAGCGCACGGCGCCATCATTTTCTCCCTGGCTGATTTTGTTTTTGCCGCAGCCTGTAACTCCTACGGAAAAACATCTGTTGCGCTCTCGATGAACATCGGATTTTTGGCCGCAGCAATGAAAGGAAACCGGCTTGTGGCAACGGCTACGGAAGAGAAGAAGAACAACCGGACAGCCTGGTACCGCATCCGCGTAGAATCCGAGCACGGCCTGGTAGCGACATTGGACGCACTGGCTTATCGGAAAAATGAATACTTCATTTCGCTGGACGACAAGGAATAACCAAATGCACACACAAAACGGAGAAAGGAAGCCGAATGCCGCGTGCACAGGCTCCTTTCCCTGTTTCACGAGGATACCAGACACGGGGGCGAGAGGATGACAGTGGAAATCCGCAATCGATTCAATCACTACCTGGGCATAGAAGTCGTACACCGAGATGAGCAGGGCTGCAAGGTAGCACTGAAAATTCGCCCTGAACTGTTCAACAGCATAGATGGGGTCGTACATGGTGGCGTGACGGCGACGTTGGCTGACGTAGCGATGGGACATGGAGCTGCGCCACATGTAGACGGCGTGCAGCAATGCGTTACGGTAGAGAGCAAAATTCAATATTTGTACCCTGCCCGCGGGGAGAGGCTGGAAGCTGAGTCTCGCGTTTTGAAGCAGGGCAAGAGCCTGATCATTATGGAGGCGCGCGTCACCTGTGACGGCAAGCTCGTTGCTTTTGCCACGGGAACGTATGCGCGGGTCAATCCCAATCGAAGCTAAAGAGAATGGTTGCACGAGGAGGGGATAGAAGTGGAAGAAACGGTTCGCTTTGAACGAGACGGCCATGTGGCGATCATCACGCTCAACCGTCCGGATGAGCTGAATGCACTGAACTACGCTACATTGGAGCGGCTGGGTGATCTGATTGAACAAGTGCGGCTTGATTCAAAAGACATTCGGGTGCTGCTGATAAAAGGCGAAGGCCGGGCGTTTTGCGCAGGAGCTGATTTGAAAGAGCGGCGCACGCTGAACGAACAGCAAGTCCGCAGAAACGTCCGCAAAATTCGCGATGTGTTCACTGCGCTGGAACGATTGCCGCAGCCGACGATCGCGTTGATCAACGGCTTCGCTTTCGGTGGTGGATTTGAACTAGCGCTCGCTTGTGATTTCCGCTACGCCGTGGAGGAAGCGAAAATGGGGCTGACCGAGGTCAGTCTGGGCATCATTCCCGGAGCGGGCGGAACGCAGCGTCTGTCGCGTTTGATCAGTCCGGCGAAGGCGAAGGAACTGATTTTGACAGCCCGGCGCATTCAGGCGAACGAAGCTTGCCGCTTGGGGATATTGAATGGAGTTGCGCAAGACGGGGAACAATTGCTGGAGCTGGCAATGGGGCTGGCCCAAGAGATTCTCGGCAACGCACCGCTCGCCGTCTATCAGGCAAAGGCGGCCATCGACCGCGGAAGCAGCGTCGATTTGCAAACAGGGCTGGACGTGGAAACGATGTGCTATGAAGTCATTATCCCAACGAAAGACCGCCTGGAAGCGCTGGAAGCTTTCCGCGAAAAAAGAAAGCCTGTATTCAAGGGAGAATAGGCGATAGCTACAAAGACATAACGTGACGGAATGAGGGAAACGGCATGATCTTTAATACAGAAATGGAAACGTTGTCAAGAGAAGAGCTGACAAAGCTTCAAGTGGAGCGTTTGAAAGAAACGGTGGCGCGCGTCTACGAACGAGTGCCTTTTCATCAAAAAGCTTTTGACGAAGCAGGCGTAAAACCGGAAGATATCCAGTCCATCGAAGACATTCAGAAGCTGCCGTTCATGAAAAAAACCGATCTGCGAGAAAATTATCCGTTCAAGCTGTTCGCTGTGGACATGAAGGAAGTAGCGCGCATTCACGGTTCGTCCGGCACAAAAGGCAAGCCGACTGTTGTAGGCTACACGAAGAAAGACCTGGAAAACTGGGCGGAAATCGTCGCTCGCGCCATTTGCTGTGCGGGCGGCCAGCCAGGGGATATTTTCCACAACGCTTACGGTTATGGCCTGTTTACGGGCGGTCTTGGCCTGCATAACGGAATCGAGCACATGGGCGCGGTAGCGGTTCCTGTATCCGGGGGCAATACTTCCCGGCAAATTACACTAATTGAGGACTTCCAGCCACGCGGGATTGCAGCCACTCCGTCTTACGTGCTCAACATCGTCGAAGAAATGAAAAAGCAAGGCATAAACCCGCGGGAGACAAGCGTGAAGTACGGCATTTTCGGGGCCGAGCCATGGTCGGAGGAAATGCGCGTTCAGCTCGAAGAAGCGCTCGACATCAAGGCGGTGGACATTTACGGATTGAGCGAGGTCATGGGACCGGGCGTATCGATCGAATGCCACGAGGCCCAGGATGGCTTGCACATTGCGGAAGATCATTTCTACGCAGAAATCATCGACCCGAATACAGGTGAAGTGCTGCCGCATGGACAAGAAGGTGAGCTTGTCTTCACTTCCCTGACGAAAGAAGCATTCCCTGTCATTCGTTATCGCACAGGAGATATCGCATCGCTCAACCCGGAACCCTGTAAGTGTGGCCGCACCACCATGCGCATGTCCCGCATCAAAGGCCGTGTAGACGATATGCTCATCATTCGCGGCGTCAATGTGTTCCCGACCGAGATCGAGTCTGTTTTGCTGACCTTCAACCAGTTGGCTCCGCACTATCAGGTAGTGATCGAGCGCGATGGTGCATTGGATCGCTTTGAGGTGCACTGCGAGCTGACCGAGAAGTACGCCAGTGAAATCAACGGAAATGAAAGCGCTGCGTTGTCGCATCTTGTAAAAGAGATCGGGCATATGATCAAAAATACATTGGGTGTGTCTGTCGTGCTGCGGATTCAACAACCAAATTCCTTGACGCGCAGCGAAGGAAAGGCGATTCGCATTGTGGACAATCGGGGCAAAGCCCAGGCAGCGATCTAGCTGGCGAGTTTCCTAACGACTCGACTACCTGCGAAAAAGGGTGTGAACAGCGCATGGCTTACGAATATATCAAAACGGCCAGCGAAGACGGTATCGGTATTATTACCTTGAATCGACCGAAGATTCTTAACGCACTGAATTTGCAGTTGATTGATGAGCTGGTCGCCGAGCTGGAACGGCTGGATCGGGACCCGGACATTCGCGTGATCGTGCTCACTGGCAATGACAAAGCGTTCGCAGCGGGAGCGGACATCAACGAAATGGCAGAGGCATCGGCAATCGAGATCATGAAGCGCGACCAGTTTGCCGTCTGGGATCGCATGTCGCTTATTTCCAAGCCGATCATCGGCGCTGTTAGCGGCTTCGTGCTGGGCGGCGGCTGTGAACTGATGATGAACTGCGATATCGTCATCGCTTCGGAGACAGCCGTCATCGGCCAGCCGGAAATCAAGCTTGGCGTCATGCCGGGAGCGGGCGGAACGCAGCGGCTGACCCGTGCGGTGGGAATGCGCAAGGCAATGGAAATGCTGCTGACGGGAGAACCGATATCGGCCAAAGAAGCGTTGCGCTACGGGCTGGTCAATCGCGTCGTGCCAGTGGAGGCGTATTTTCAGGAAGCGCTCAAGCTGGCAAAGCAAATTGCCGTTCAGCCTCCGCTCGCTGTACAGGTGATCAAAAAGGCAGTGCACAAAGCCGAGGATTTGCCGCTTGCCGAGGGCATGGACTATGAACGCAACGGCTTTTATTTGCTGCTCGCCAGCGAGGATCGCAAGGAAGGAATGCAAGCTTTCCTGAACAAGCGCAAACCCCGGTTTACGGGTAATTAGGAGGCGGCCATGTACGAAACGATTCTGTATGAAGTGTCAGAAGGCGTAGCGATTGTCACCTTGAATCGACCGGATAAATTCAACGCTTTTACAGAAGTCATGCACAAGGAAATCATTGCGGCGCTTAAACAGGCGCAAAAGGATGACGCTGTTCGCTGCATTTTGCTCACAGGCGCAGGCCGGGCTTTCAATGCCGGACAGGACCTGAGCGAAGTTTCTGGCGGAGACGTGGATTTCGGCGGATTTTTACGCGAGCGTTACAATCCGATGATTTTGCAGATGCACAAAACGGAGAAGCCGATTGTTGCGGCAGTTAACGGCGTGGCAGCAGGAGCGGGCATGAGTGTGGCGCTCGCTTGCGATATTCGCTTGGCTTCGGAAAAAGCATCTTTTGTCAATGCGTTCGTGGGCATCGGACTTGTTCCAGACTCGGGCGGTTGCTACTTCCTGCCGCGCATCGTCGGAATCGGCAAGGCGCTGGAACTGGCGATGACCGGAGAAAAAGTATCGGCACAAGAGGCTCTCGGCATCGGACTCGTCAATCAGGTGTATCCGGCAGAGAGCTTTATGGAAGATGCCCTCGCCTATGCGCGCAAGCTGGCTGCCTTGCCGACGAGAGCCATCGGGCTGATCAAGCGCGCGATGTACAAAGGGCTGGAAATGGGACTGGAAGAGACGTTGGCCTACGAAGCCTACGCACAAGAGGCTGCGGGCAGCACAGCCGATCACAAGGAAGGGGTAGCGGCCTTCATGGAAAAACGCGCTCCCCGTTTTACGGGTCGTTAGGCGAAGGGAGGCACAAGTCTAGTGAATACAAAAACAGTAGGCGTTATCGGTGCGGGCACGATGGGAGCGGGGATCGCTCTCGTCTGCATTCGCAAAGGACATCAGGTCGTGCTTTTGGATGCCAATCAGGCGGTTTTGGACAAAGCGCTGACCTACTTGCAATCGATCACGGGAAAAGATGTGGAAAAAGGCAAAATCAGCGAGCAGGAAAAAGCGGACATGCTGGACAGGGCAAAGCTCGTATCAGAGATGGAACAACTGGCGGCGTGCGATATTGTCATCGAAGCCGTGCCGGAGCGGCTCGATTTGAAAAAGGGCATTTTCAGCGAGCTAAGCCGCATTTGCAGACCGGACGCGCTTTTGCTGACCAATACTTCCTCCATTTCCATTACGCAAATTGCTGGAGGGCTTCCTCATCCCGAGCGCATTCTCGGGTTTCATTTTTTCAATCCTGCGCCAGTCATGCCGCTCGTCGAAGTAATCCGCGGCAAAAAATCGAGCGAAGACAACGTGCAGGCGGCGTATCGCTTCGCAACAGAACTGGGCAAGGTGCCCGTGCTGGTGACAGACACGCCCGGATTTATCGTCAATCGCATCGCACGTCCGTACTATAACGAGGCGTTGCGCATTTTGGGCGACCATGTGGCAGAGGTAGAGCAGATCGACCGAATCATGAAACGCGCAGGCGGCTTCAAAATGGGTCCGTTTGAGTTGCAGGACATGATCGGCATCGACATCAATTTTGCCACAACGGAATCGGTGTACACCGACTTCTTCCATGAAGGACGATTTAAGCCCAGCCGGATTCAGCAGCGGATGGTTCAGGCCGGCAGCTTGGGCAGAAAGACGGGGGAAGGCTTCTATGACTATGACAAATAAGGCGGTCGTGCTGACGGGCACAAGCCCGCTTTTTGCAGAGCTGCACCAACTTTTTGCAGAAAAAGGATATCAAGTGCTGTCCCTGGCGCAAGCGGCTACAAATTCTGCGGCGGTGGCGTTCGCAGTGGAGGTCAGCAATCTCGATTTAGAGCAAAAGGCTGAGGAGATTCGCCAGTTGGACAGCTTGCTTGCCCCTGATGTGCCGATTCTCACGACTTCGCTTGCGATCACGGCGACAGAGGTCGCTTCCTGGACAGCGCATCCCGAGCGGGTGTGCGGGTTCGGCACGCTGGTTCCGCTGGTGGGGCGGGAGCTGATTGAGCTTGCTCCGGCGCTGCAAACAGATGCAAAGACGCTGCAAGCAGCGGAAGCTTTTTTCCAGTCGCTTGGCAAAGAAACGGAAGCCGTCAACGACGAGGTCGGGCTGGTTTTCCCGCGCATTCTTTCCCTGATTATTAATGAAGCGGCTTTTACGCTGATGGAAAAGGCGGCGACTGCCCGCGATATCGATATTGCCATGAAAAAAGGCACCAACTATCCGTATGGTCCGCTGGAATGGGCGGATCGCATCGGATTGGACGAGATTTATGCGATTTCCAGAGGCTTGCAGCGCGACCTCGCGGAAGAGCGCTACCGTACAGCTCCGCTGCTGCGCAAGCTCGTGCTGGCGGGGCGAGTCGGCGTACGCAGCGGGCAAGGTTTTTACGCATACGAAAGCAAGGCGGAGGCGAAGGCATGACGATGAACAGAAACGACGTATACGTAGCTGCCGCCGTTCGCACGCCGATCGGCAAGCTCGGGGGCAGTCTGAAGCATACGCCTATGGATGATTTGACTGCGCTTGTGCTGAATGGCGCCTTGGCGCAGGCAGGGCAAACAAGCGATGCTATCGACGGAGTCATTATGGGGAACGTCATTTCCGCGGGGCCGTTCATCAATATCGCGCGCGTAGGTCTGTTGAAAGCAGGATTGCCGGAGAGCGTGCCGGGACTGACAGTGAATCGGGTCTGCGCCTCCGGATTGGAAGCGCTCAATCTGGCTGCACAGTCCATCCAGACCGGACACAGCCAGGCGATGCTTGCGGGCGGAGTAGAAAATTTGACGCGCTCGCCGTACATCATGGAGAAATTCGAGCAGCCGTACCAGCGCGGGGCACAGACGCTGATGGAATCGTTCGGCGGCCCGCGCTCTGCGCCTGTGTCGCTCTACGGAGATTTGACCATGGGCGATACGGCGGAAAACGTTGCCGAAAAGTTCGGCATCAGCCGCGGGGATCAAGATTTGTTTGCTGCCGAAAGCCAGAGACGTGCTATCGCGGCGATCGATGCCGGCTTGTTCAAGGAAGAGATCATCCCGGTAGTTTTGCGAGGAAAAAAAGGCGAAGAAACGCTGTTTGATACAGATGAGTTCCCGCGCCGCGATTCCAGTGTGGAGTCGCTTGCCAAGCTGCGCCCTGCTTTTCGCAAAAACGGCAGCGTGACCGCAGGCAACTCCTCCGGGATCAACGATGGCGCGGCGGCTCTTTTGCTCATGAATGAGGAAATGTTGAAGCGTTCGGGCACCGCGCCTTTGGGACGCATCGTGCATTTTGCTTGCGCTGGCGTCGACCCGCGCATTATGGGCATAGGACCAGTCGCAGCCATCCGCAAGCTGCTCGCCGAGGTCAAGCTGTCTGTCGAAGACATTGACCTGTTTGAACTGAATGAAGCTTTTGCCTCCCAGTCGCTCGCCTGCATGCGCGAGCTGGGGCTTGACCCAGAGAAGACCAATGTGAACGGCGGTGCCATCGCCTTGGGTCACCCGCTCGGCATGAGCGGCGCTCGTCTGGCAGGCACGCTCCTGTACGAGCTGCGCCGCCGCAAAAAGAAATACGGAATCGTTTCGCTGTGCATCGGGGGCGGACAGGGATTGGCTACGCTGGTCGAAGCGTTGTAGATGAATCGGGATGTCCTACTGTACTGGAGGAGTGGAAGATGAATACACCTGTCATTATCGATGCGATACGCACACCGATCGGACGGATTGGCGGAGCATTGAAAGAGGTGCGCCCGGATGATCTGGGCGCTTTGGTTATCCAAAAATTGCTGGAACGAAATCCGCTTGATGTAGGAACGATTGACGATGTCATGATGGGGTGTGCCAATCAGGCGGGTGAGGATAACCGCAACGTGGCGCGGATGTCGCTGCTTTTGGCTGGCTTGCCTGTCGAAGTGCCTGGCGTGACTGTCAACCGTTTGTGCGGCTCTGGGCTGGAAGCCGTGAACCAAAGCGCGAACGCGATCAAGGCAGGCGCTGGCGAAGTGTACATTGCCGGTGGACTGGAGAGCATGACGCGCGCACCTTTGGTCATGATGAAGCCTGGAGCGGCTTTTCAGCGCGGAAATCAGCAGCTTGTGGACACGACGCTCGGCTGGCGGCTGGTGAACGATAAAATGAACGAGCTGTATCCGCCGATCAGCTTGGGCGAAACAGCCGAAAAGGTTGCCGAGCAATACGGGATCAGCCGCGAAGCGCAGGACGAGTTTGCGCTGCGAAGCCAGCAAAACTACGCGAGAGCACTGGCGGAAGGAAAATGGGCAGCAGAGATTGTGCCTGTCGAGCTGAGAGGGCGCAAAGGGGATGTCACGCTGTTTGACCGCGACGAACACGCTCGCCCGGAGACGACGATAGAGCAACTGCAAAAGCTCAAGCCAGCTTTTCAGGCAAACGGCACCGTTACGGCGGGCAATTCCAGCGGTTTGAACGATGGGGCAAGCGCCCTGCTTATCATGGAGCAAAAGGCGGCTTTGGCTGCTGGGCTTAAACCGCGCGCCCGCATCGTCGCTTCCGCAGTGGCAGGCGTTGATCCTTCTGTCATGGGGATTGGGCCGATTCCGGCTACGCACAAGGCGTTGAAGCAGGCGGGACTGTCGCTTGCCGATATCGACCTGTTTGAATTTAACGAAGCTTTTGCCGCACAAGCGGTAGCTTGCGTACAAGAGCTGGGAGTCAATCCTGATCTGGTCAATGTCAATGGCGGCGCGATTGCTTTGGGGCATCCGCTCGGAGCTAGTGGCGCACGTATCCTGACCACTCTTTTGTACGAGATGGAGCGCAGGGAAGCTCGCTATGGTCTGGCTGCCATGTGTATCGGCGTGGGCCAGGGAATCGCGACGATTATTGAGCGCGTGTAGAAAGCAATCACGCGTGACGAGAGGTGCATGTGCGTGAAGGAAGGACTGAAGCCAGGGACGACTGCCGAATTTACGGTGGTCGTCACAGAGGACATGCTGCCCAAGTTTGCAGGGGAGGTTGTGCATCCGGTCATGTCGACGGTCAGCATGATCTACTACATGGAATGGGCAGGGCGTCAGGTGATTTTGCCTTATTTGGAAGCGGATGAGGAAGGCTCCGGCTTCGCTGTGGATATCCGCCATGTCGGCCCGGCGGTAGCGGGTCAAGTGGTGACCTTCAAAGCCGTGTGCCAGGAAGTCACGAAAAATCGGGTGGTGTGCGAGGTGACAGCCGACACCGCCCGGAATCGCGTCGGGGTCGGTTCGTTTACCCAGGCGATTTTCAACAAGCACGAAATCAGGCGGCGCTTTGAAGCGCTCCAGGCAGAAATCGCTGCGGAAAATAATTGTACAGAATAAATTGACTCTTTTAAAATGTTTTAATATAATAACGTTAAAATTACGTTATACGATTTTATCGTCATACTCTCAAACGATTCACGCACCTTCTAGAGAATATGGTACAATTTCACAGCATAAAGGTATGAATCGATTTGGGGGTTGAAGAACGTGAAGCCACAATCCATGCTTTTTACGATTTATGGAGAATATGTTCGCCATTACGGGAGCGAGATCTGGATCGGCAGCCTGACACGGCTCATGGGAGAATTTGGTCTGTCCGAACCGGCTGTTCGCGCCGCCATTTCCAGGATGCTCCGCCAAGGCTGGCTGGAATCCAGGAAAGTAGGAAACAAGAGCTACTACTCGGTATCCGAACGTGGGAAAAAACGGCTGGAGGAAGCGGCAGCCCGCATTTATAAAGTCGAGACAGATGTCTGGGACGGAAAATGGTGCATCGCCAGCTACAACATACCGGAGGAACGCCGCGCGTTGCGGGATCAGCTGCGCAAGGAACTGGGGTGGATGGGCTTCGGGATGCTGACGACGAGCACGTGGATCAGCCCGAACAATCTCGCAGATCGGGTGAAAGAGTTGACCGAGGCGCATGAAATCACCGACCATGTAGAAATTTTCAGCGCGCAGCATCTGGGCTGGAGCGATCCGAAGCAATTGGTGCAAAAGTGCTGGAACATCGCTGAAATCAACGAGAAGTACAAAGAGTTCATTGACAACTACCGCGAACAATTCGAGCAGCTATCCGCGAAAATAGACAGTGGCGAGGAAGTGCCAGACAGCCACTGCTTTGTGGAAAAGACGAAGCTCGTCCATGAATATCGCAAGTTTTTGTTTATCGACCCGGACTTGCCGCAGGAGCTGCTTCCGGAACTGTGGCTAGGCAAAGAGGCGGATCAATTGTTCCAAAACTATTATCAACGATTAAATCCAGGGGCAGTTCGATTCTTCGAGACGGTGTATGAAGTTGCACCTGTGCATTAAGCGGTTGCTACGAAGAAAGCGCCCTAGTGACAAGCTAGGGCATTTCTTCTTCAATAATATTTCCATTAATTAAAATGTAAGCGTTTTAGATGGTAGCGGTTAAGGCGCGAAACAAGAGGGGGTACAGCACGAATATGACGGAACTGTTGCAGTATGTCGCAAACGGCCTCGTCAGTGGCGGCATTTATGCGATTGTTGCCGTAGGCTTCATCACGATTTACAACGTGAGCAAGGTCATCAATCTCGCACAGGGTGAGTTTTTGATGCTCGGCGGGATGGTTACGGTGGCTTTGATCGGGATGAATCTGCCTTACGGACTCGCAGCATTGCTTGCCATTCTGGCAGTAACGGCAATCGGAATCATCATGCAGAAATATGTCATTGATTATGTGAAAAAAGCTAGTCCTATTAGTTTGATAATTTTGACAATAGGAATTTCCACCTTAATCCGCGGGATCGCCAGCTTTATTTGGGGCAAGGATGCTTTTGCACTGGAGCCGATTACAAGCAACGAACCCCTCTCGTTCGGGGGCGTGACGATCGCGACGCAAAGCGTTTGGATTTTGGCTGCTGTCCTTATCATTTTGTTTCTCCTCTGGTATTTGATGGAAAAGACGATTCTCGGGAAAAAAATCAACGCCTGTTCGGTCAATCCGATGGCAGCCCGCCTGATGGGGATTTCTCCAACGAAGATGAGCATGCTCGCCTTCGCCATCAGCGGAGCCACCGGAGCTGTTGCCGGAATCGTCATCGCACCGTTGAGCGTGACCTCCTACGACATCGGTGTGCTGCTTGGAATCAAAGGCTTTTCCGCCGCGATTCTCGGCGGGTTGGGCAATCCGCTTGGCGCGGCTGTGGCTGCCTTTTTGCTCGGGATTGTCGAGTCGCTCGGAGCCGGATACGTCAGCTCCGGGATGAAGGACGCCATCGCGTTTCTGGTCTTGATCGGCATGCTCCTGGTGAAGCCATCCGGACTCTTCGGAGAGCGCAGCGTGGGGAAAGGAGGGCTATAGATGAAGCAGTTGTTGCAAAAATGGGGAAAAGGCTTCGGAATTTACATCGCTTTGATGATCGTTTTCCCGTTTGTGATGCCAGATGAGTATTACCGTTCCGTCGGCATTATTATCGGGCTGCATGCCATCGTGACGATCGGGCTGTGCCTGGTGATGGGGCTGGCTGGACAAATTTCGCTCGGACAAGCAGCCTTTTGGGGGATCGGCGCTTACACTTCCGCGGTGTTGACGACCAAATACGGGCTGTCGCCATTCGTCGGCCTCATCGCCTCGGCAATTGTTCCTGGCTTGTTTGCCTTCATTCTCGGACGAGCGATAGCGGGACTGCAAGGCTACTATCTCGCGATGGCGACGCTGGCATTCGGCTATATCGTCCAGATCGGGATTACCGAATGGGAGCCAGTCACCGGGGGCGCGAGCGGGATGATCAGCATCCCACAGGTTCCGTTCTTCGGAGGCAGCGAGCTGTCCATGTACTATCTGATCTGGGCGGTCGTTACTTGTGTGCTCCTGTTCTCGCTCAACCTGCTGCATTCGCGGGTAGGCAGAGCGTTTCGGGCGATTCACAAGAGTGAGATTGCCGCAACCTCAATGGGAATTGACGTGAGCAAGTTCAAGCTGAACGCTTTCGTCGTCAGCGGCATGTTCGCCGGAATTTCCGGTGGTCTGTACGCTCACTACATGGGGATACTCGATCCGCAGCCTTTTGGACTGCACGAGTCGATCAAATTTCTCACGATGGTCGTCATCGGCGGGATGACGAGCATATGGGGAGCGTTGATTGGCACGGTACTGATCGGCTTTATCAGCGAGGGACTGATTTTGCTCAGCGAAGTCATCCCGGGCTTGCAGGGCGATGTCGATACGATTGTTTTCGGCGGCATACTCGTCTTGATTGTCATGTTTATGCCGGAAGGTCTAGTGCCGCGTATTCGTTCCGTCTATGAAAAAGCGCAAGCCAAAAAGGCAAAGGAAGCTGCTGTCAAAGCACAGTCTGGTGAGCGAGTGGAAAGGAAGGCGGCAACATGACGACCCTTTTGGAAGTACAAGAGCTGTCCCGCGATTTCGGCGGGGTGCGTGCAGTCAATCAGGTTGATTTTCAAGTGCGGGAAGGCGAAATTTTGGCGCTGATCGGCCCGAACGGAGCAGGCAAAAGCACGGTGCTCAACATGGTGTCCGGCGTCATTCCTCCGTCCGCTGGCGAAATTCGCTTTGCGAGCAAGCCGATGACGAAGGTGCCGGGCTATGAATATGCCGGGCTGGGCATTACCCGAACTTTTCAAAATCTCCAGACGTTTGACGACATGACAGTATTGGAGAACGTCATGGTCGGGATGCATACGAAGACAAGCTCCAGCCTGTTCTCCTGCGGCATGAATTTGGGCAAGGCCAAAAAAGAAGAGAAGCTGATGGAGCAAAAGGCACATGCCTGGCTCGGGCAAGTGGGGCTGGCGACGGAATCCCAGCGGCTGGCGGGAAGTTTGCCCTACGGCAAGCTGAGGCTGATGGAAATTGCCCGGGCGATGGTCGCAGGGCCAAGGCTGTTGCTCCTCGATGAGCCTGCGGCTGGCTTGAACCATACGGAGACAGCGGAAATGAGCCGGATGTTTTGCGAGATTCGCGACAGCGGAACGGCGATTTTGCTGGTGGAGCACGACATGGACATGATTATGACCATCGCCGACCGCATCGTGGTTCTCGATCAGGGAACGAAAATTGCGGAAGGAACCCCGCGTGAAATCCAGGAAAATCCTCGCGTCATCGCGGCTTATCTGGGAACGGAAGAGGAGTAGGGGGGGAAAACGATGGGAAAAACGATCTTGAAAGTGGACGGCGTCACGGCTCGCTACGGTCCTGTAGAAGTGCTGCACGGAATTACGATGCAAGTGAACGAAGGAGAGATCGTCTCGCTGCTCGGGGCAAACGGCGCTGGCAAAACGACGCTGTTGAATTGCATCTGCGGTCTGCACGGAGCGAAAGAAGGGAAGATCTGGTTTCGCGATGCCGACATCACCGGAATCCCGGCCGAGCTTGTCGTGCCGCGCGGGATGGCGCATGTGCCGGAGCGCCGACAAATTTTCTCCACACTCACCGTCGAGGACAATTTGTGGCTGGGCGCTTCCCACCGCATGCCCAAAACGAGCAAAAAAGAGATCGCCAAAGAAATGCAGACCGTTTACGAGCGCTTTCCGATTTTGGCAGAGCGGAAATGGCAACTGGGGGGAACGCTATCTGGCGGACAGCAGCAAATGCTGGCGATCGGACGGGCGCTTTTATCCAGGCCGCAATTGTTGCTCCTGGACGAGCCTTCGCTCGGCTTGGCACCGCTGATTGCCAAGGAAATATTGACGATCGTTCAGGAGATTCGCTCCGAGTGGGGTACAACCGTGTTGTTGGTTGAGCAAAACGCTCGCGCTGCGCTGGCGATTTCCGACAGGGCTTATGTGTTGAGTACAGGCGAAGTGATGCTGGAAGGCAGTGCTGAGGAAATCAGCAACGATCCGCGTGTGCAATCTGCTTATCTGGGACACTCCCACGAAGCGGTTTGACATTGATAAAAAGATAGATACTCAAGGGGGCTTATCCATGAAAAAAGGAACGTTTCGCAAGTGGCTGTATCCGGTAGCGATTGCTTCACTCGTCTTGCTCAGCGCCTGTGGCGGCGGCGCGAAGCCAGCGGCAGAAGCAGGGGGCGGACAGACGGCGGCAACAGGTGGCGCCAGCGGGGAACCAATCAAAGTCGGGGCGATTTTCTCTCTGACTGGCCCGAACAGCCCGCTTGGGGTACCGGAGAAGCAAGCCGTTGAGCTGCTCGTCAAAGAAATCAACGGAGCAGGCGGAGTGAATGGCCGCCCGGTCGAAGTCGTGTTTGAGGACGACAAGTCGGATAACACGGAAGCTGTGAAAGCGATCAAGAAGCTGGTTTCCAAAGAAAAAGTAGTCGCTGTCCTCGGCTCCTCCGGCAGCGGACCATCTCTCGGCATGGCCGAATTTGCCGCAACAGAGAAGCTGCCGCTGATTTCGATGGCAGCAGCGGATCAGATTACCAATCCGGTGCGCGCAGGCATTTTCAAAACACCGCATACCGACGTACACGGCACGAAGCGCATTTTCAAATACTTGAAAGAAAAAGGCATTACCAAAATCGCGACGCTCAACGACAGCAATCCGTACGGAAGCGGCTGGACAACGCAATTGCAAAAGTACGCGCCTGAATACGGCATTACGATCGTAGCGGAAGAGAAGTACGGCACGAAGGACCCGTCGATGAGCTCCCAGCTGACCAAGATCAAAGGAACGGATGCACAGGCGCTGATCGTTGCAGGAACGAACCCTGGCCCGGCTACGATTGTGAAGGAAGCGAAACAGCTCAATATGACGATTCCGATCATCAGCAGCCACGGTTCAGCCAACAGCAAGTTTTTGGAGTTGGTGGGCGATGCGGGTGAAGGCGTCCTGATGGTAGCAGGCAAACTGCTGGTGCCGGATCAGGTAGATGCAAACGACCCGCAAGCAGCGGTCATCAAAAAGTTCGCAGAAGGCTATCAAGCAGCGTACAGCTCGCAGCCGGACGGTTTTGCCGGATACGGCTACGACGGTCTGAACCTGCTCGTGGAAGGGTTGAAGCAAGCAGGCGGCGACGCTTCCAAGCTGGGCGAAGTTTTGGAAAAAGTGAAGTACGTGGGAGTTACCGGGGAATTTACCTTCTCGAATGACGATCACAACGGACTGACGGAAGACAGCATGATCATGGTCGAAGTGAAGGGCGGCAAATTCCAGATTGTGAAGTAATTCAATCGATGATGCAGGTGGAGACGATGGCTGTTCTTTTCGCAAACGTGACGGATGCGAAGAGAATAGCCGTTTTCGTCCCTTGGTCAGGAGGTAAATACATGTCTCAACTGTTAAACAGCGTGCTGATGGTTGCCCCCATTTTGCAAAAGGCTTTTTTGTTCGATTGCATGGTCGGAGTGACCGACCGGGAGAAGTTTCTCGCTTACTATCCGGCGCATGGACTCAATCTGGGCATCAAAGTCGGGGACCCGCTGCGCCAGGGGAGCATCAATGCCACGGCGATTGCGGAAAACAAGCGGGTGGTGAAGAAGATCTCCAAGGAGCTTTACGGCATTCCGTATATTGCCGTCGGTTATCCAATCGTGGAAAAGGGGCAAGTAGTGGGCTGTCTGGCTACAGGGGTCACGACCGATCAGGAGGACAGGCTGCGCGGCTTGGCGGAAAATTTGACGAACGCCTTGGAAAACATTGCGGTACATACGGAAAGCCTGGCAAAAGACGCCGATCATCTCGCGCAGGCCAGCCATACGCTGAGCGATGCGGCAGGACAAATGGAAGTGAAAATCGCGGAGACGACGCAGATCAATGAGCTGATTCGCAACATTTCCACCCGTTCCAATGTGCTTGGGTTGAATGCCGTCCTGGAGGCAGCGCGAGCCGGAGCGGCAGGCCGGGGCTTTTCTGTCGTCGCCGAAGAGATTCGCCAGTTTTCGCAGACGACCTCGACGTCGGCAAAGGACATTTTTCGCATTCTCGACGAGATGAACGCCCTTGTCGGCACCGTGTCAGGCGAGATGGAAAAGACGCTGAATCACAGCCTGCAACAATCTACGCGCATTCAGGAGCTGGACGCTGTCATGCAAGAGCTGCGGCATATGGCAGAACAGCTGAAAAAGGCGGCCGTCCTGTCCGGGCGGATGGAATAAGCAAAGGTTCCAGGCGGAAGGATATTGCTAAAACGTATGACGTTATGTTATTATAACGTTATAAAAACGTAGTATGATTTTAACATAATGGACAACGGCTAATAAGGAGGTATTCTCCATGCAAACACAGATGGAACGTTCTGATCTGACCGAAAACGAAAAAATGGAAGCGTTTTTAGCGAAAATCGACCGCGGAGGAAAAATCGAAGCGGACGACTGGATGCCAGACGACTACCGCAACCAGCTGATCAAGCTGATTTCGATGCACGGCATCAGCGAAATCATGGGGGCTTTGCCGGAAAAGGAATGGGTACCCAAGGCACCGACGTTGCGCCGCAAGCTGGCGATCATGGCGAAGGTGCAGGATGAGATGGGACACGGGCAGCTTTTGCTGCGGGTAGCGGAAGATTTGCTGGCGCCGCTTGGCAAGACGCGCGAAGACTTGATGAATGACTTGTTTGCAAAAAGACTGAAATTTCACAATGTGTTCCACATGGAAGCGCCAACCTGGGCAGATGCAGGGGTAATCGGCTGGCTGGTGGACGGAGCGGCTATCATTACCCAGTCCATGTCGCTCGATACATCTTATGCGCCGTATGCGCGGGCGCTGCACCGGATTTGCGCCGAGGAGAAATTCCATGCGCAGCACGGCGAGAGCATCGTCCTGGAGCTGGCAGAGGGCACGGAGGAACAGCGCCAGATGCTGCAAGAAGCGATTACGCGCTGGTGGCCATCGCTTTTGATGTTCTTCGGACCGCCTGAGAACGGTACGATTACGAGCAACCAATCCGCCAACATGCGTTACAAGATTCGCACGCAGACGAATGAGGAACTGCGGCAAGTGTTTTTGAAAAAGTATTTGCCACGCATTTTCCACCTCGGCTTCACTGTGCCGGATGAGACGATTCACTTCGATGAAGAAAAAGACCAATGGGTGTATCAGCAACCGGATTGGGAACAGTTCAAGCAGATCGTCAAGGGGAACGGCCCGCGCTCTGCTCATCGTCTGAATCTTAGGGAAACATCGTATGAAGAAACAAAATGGGTGCGCGACGCAATCATGTCGTACGGCCGCCACGTAGGGTAGGTGAATGGATATGAACAAGGAAACAGAAGTCAGAGACGACTTTTTCATTTACGAAGTATTCAGTCAAAGAAGTGTCAGCTCATCTTTTGTCCATCAGTTCAGCCTCTTGGCTCCAAACAAGGAAGTTGCGCTCGCGATGGCGAGAGAAAACTTCCTGCGCCGCGAGACTTGTTTTAACATCTGGGTGGTGAAGCGCGACGATATTTACGGCTTGTCGCCGGAAGAGCGTCCGTTTTTGGAGCGGCTCGACAACAAGAGCTACCGGGAGACGCGAGGCTATGGCGACTTGCAGGCAAGATGGCGCCATCACAGAGAACAGTACGAAGAAAAACAAAAGCATGCGGAAAGCGGCAGCTAAGCAGGAGGGGATACAATCATGGGCGACTTTTCACAAGTAGAAACAACAGAAGCGGCAAAACAAAACCCGGAATACGCGCAAGCCTTGACTGATTTGCTGTTCCAGCTTGCTGACGACGACTTCATTCTCGCCTATCGCGGTTCGGAATGGCTCGGGCTGGCTCCGCACATCGAGGAGGACGTCGCGTTTTCTTCGATGTCGCAGGACATGATGGGTCATGCCGTGATGTTTTACGAGATGCTGGAACAGCTCGGAGTAGGCAAGGCGGACGATCTCGCACAGCTTCGGGAAGCAGATGCGTTCCGCAATGCGATTTTGGTCGAGCGAAAAAACGGGGAAGGCGACTACAACACCGACCCTCACTATGACTGGGCGTATGCGATTGTCCGCAGCTATGTGTACGGACTGTACAAACAGGTTCGCCTGGAGTCTTTGCTCCAATCATCGTACACACCGCTGGCACTGGTCAGCCGCAAAATGATGACGGAGCATCGCTACCATCTGATGCACTGGCAAGTTTGGCTCACGCAGTTGGCCAACAGTACAGACGAAGCGCGGAAAAGACTGGAAGCCGCGATTGAGAAAGTATGGAAGGATGCAGGCGAGCTTTATCAGCTCGGTGCGAACGCCGACGCGATCGTCCGCTGTGGGCTGATTGCCGGCGAAGGCGAGTTGAAACAGAAGTGGCTCACATTGACCCAGGGCATTTTTGAAAAAGCGGGCCTCGTGTGGGCGGGTGAGCCGGGAGTGCCTGAGCAGCGCGGTCGTCACGGTCAGCATACGCCGGAGCTTGCACAAGCTTTGGCTACCTTGTCGGAAGTATATCGCATCGATCCGGCCGCGGGCTGGTAGAAAGGGTGATCTGCATGGCGCAAGAAGGAATGCATGTACATGACGGGCTGGAAGCGACATGCTGGGAACTGCTACAGCAAGTGACTGATCCGGAGATTCCGGTCATAAGCATGGTAGAGATGGGGATGATCCACAAGGTGCGGGTAGAGGACGATGTCGCGCATGTCGACGTGCTCCCTACTTTTGTCGGATGTCCTGCGCTGGAAATCATGAAAAAAAATATCGCAGCGAAGCTGGTAGAGGCGGACGGAATCAGCAAGGTGGAAGTTCAGTTTGTCTACGATCCCGCCTGGACGTCCGATCGCATCGTGCCAGAGGCGAGAGGGAAGCTAAAGAGCTTCGGCATTGCTCCTCCGCCAATCGATTTCAAACCGGGAGATACATGGGAAGTGTCCTGTCCTTACTGTGACTCCCCTTATACGCAAATTGACAACTTGTTTGGCCCTGCCGCATGCCGCAGCATTTTGTATTGCCGGCATTGCAAAAATCCGTTTGAGGCGCTAAAGCCAATTTATTGAAGAGAGTGAGAGGAGCGATAGTCATGGGAGAGTACAAGCAAATGTATATCAATGGAGAGTGGGTTTCTGCCGAGAGCGGCGAATCGATTCAAATCGTGAATCCGGCGACGGGCGAAGTCGTGGGAAGCGCTGCTTTTGGAGATTCCCGCGATGCCCAAAAAGCGATTGACGCTGCACATGAGGCTTTTGGAAGCTGGTCCCGTTTGACTGCTCGCGAGCGCTCCAAGTATTTGTACAACTTGTCCGAACTGGTCAAGCAGAGCCGTGACGAGCTGGCAGGCATCATCTCTGCGGAGATGGGCAAACCGCTTGGCGAGGCAAAAGGCGAAGTGCTGGGTGCAGCGGACAACTTCGTCTGGTATGCGGAAGAAGCGAAGCGCGTATACGGAGAGACGATCCCTTCGTCCGTGCCGAACAAGCGAATCATGGTGCTCCGTCAGCCTGTAGGCGTGGTCGGCGCGATTACACCATGGAACTTCCCCGTGAACATGGTTGCGCGCAAAATCGCTCCTGCACTGGCAGCTGGTTGCACAGTAGTCTTGAAGCCGGCGGAAGCGACACCGCTGTCTGCCATCCGCTTGTTTGAACTGATCGAGAAGGCTGGTTTTCCAAAAGGGGTCGTCAACCTCGTCATCGGCAAGCCGGAATCGATCGGCCAAGAGTTTATCGAGAATCCCAAACTGAGCAAAATCGGCTTCACAGGTTCCACTCGCGTCGGCAAGCTGCTGATGGAAGGAGCGGCGAAGCAAGTGAAGCGCGTCAGCATGGAGCTGGGCGGCCACGCGCCATTCATCGTCTTCCCTGACGCCGATCTGGATGCGGCAGTAAAAGGATTGTTTGAGAGCAAGTTCCGCAACTCCGGCCAAATGTGCATTTGCACGAATCGCCTGTATGTTCACGAAGATGTAGCCGACGCCTTTACCGAGAAATTGGTCGAGCGTCTGAAGCGGGCCAAAGTGGGAGACGGACGACTGAAGGAAACCGAAATCGGACCATTGGTGAACGAGCGCGCGCTTTCCAAAGTGCTGGAGCACATTGAGGACGCGAAAGGAAAAGGCGGCCAAGTCGTATACGGCGGCAACCGTCTGACAGAAGGCGACTACGCAAATGGCTTCTATTGCGAGCCTACCGTTATCTCCGGTGTGACCGAAGAGATGAAAATCGCAAACGAAGAAACGTTTGGACCAGTTGTTCCGCTCGTTCGTTTCTCAGACGAAGCAGACGTCGTGCGCCAGGCAAACGATACGCGCTACGGTCTGGCTGCTTACGTGTACACGCGTGACAACCAGCGCTGCTTCCGGATGGCAGAGCAGCTGGAGTACGGCATCGTCGGCATCAACGACGGATCGCCGACCCAGACGCAAGCTCCGTTTGGCGGATTCAAGGAAAGCGGCATCGGACGCGAAGGTGGACGTTACGGAATGGATGAGTATTTGGAGACGAAATTCGTTTCTTTCGGAGTGTAGTCCAGACCGCGTTTTACAAGGGGACCAGAGGAGATCTGGTCTTCTTTTTTTTTGCCAAAGCATTTGTCAACACTTTGTTCATTTTTCTTATCAAAGAAGCAGGCAATCAACGGTATAATGGAGATTGTATAGAGGGCACCCTTATTAGGTAGATTAGAATGTAAAAAAATTCAAATCGAGATAAAGCTCAGCTCGAAGGGAGGATATGAATGGGTCAGCATCAACACGAGCTGTCAGCGATGAACACGGGGGCATCCTTTTCAGATTTGTGGAGTCCCGACGTGATGCTCTTCACTCTTTTAATTGCCACGGTATATTTCCTGGTAACGGGTCCCATGCACAAGCGTTTTGAACATGCCACCACGGCGACAGCAAAGCAAAAGCTGCTGTTTGTCTTTGGCTTGCTGCTGTTTTACGCGGCACAAGGAAGCCCGATCAGCTATTATGGCCATCATTACTTGTTCAGCCTGCACATGCTGCAGCAGTCCATTTTGTATTTTGCCCTGCCTCCGATTGTGCTCTTGGCGATGCCGGAGTGGCTTTTGGAAAAAATCTTTCAGCCGCGGCCGCTCAAAGCGATTCTTCGCGCGGTTACTCACCCGCTGGTAGCGGCATTATTGTTCAACACGCTGTTTTCGTTCTACCATATACCGTTTATATTTGATGCAGCGGCTCTTAATCACGAGTGGATGACAGTCTACCATGTCGTCTTGATTTTCGCTGCTTTCGCTATGTGGTGGCCGATTGTCAGTCCATTGTCCGACAGCAAGAGACAGTTGGCGGGATTAAAAAAATTGACGTACATTTTTGCCAACGGGGTGCTGATTACCCCTGCCTGTGCGTTGATTATTTTCGCGTCCGATCCTTTGTATGCGACGTACATCTCGGCTCCGCAACTGTTCCCGAGCCTCGACACGTTCAGTGACCAGCGACTTGGTGGAATCATCATGAAACTGGTGCAGGAGCTTGTGTATGGTTCCGTGCTCGCCTACGTTTTCTACCACTGGTATAAGCAGGAGAAGCAGGAAGACCTGCCGATGGATGAGCAGCCCGCGGTTGCCCTGCTGAGAAAAACGCCGACGATGGATGAAGGCCGGGTATAAAAATATAGATAGATTATTTGAATGAGGTGTAGAAATGTCCATCTTGCTGCCTACGATAAGCACGTCGTTTATCGTCATCAGCGGTATTCTTGTCGCTTGTGGCTGGTATGCGGTCGCGAAGAAACAAATTGATAAGCACATGAAGATCATGAAGTGGGCCGCCATCTGTGCGACGATCTTCTTCATCACGTATGTATCCAGAACGGCTTTTGTCGGGAATACTCATTTCGGCGGGCCGGACAGCTTGAAGCCAATCTATCAGACGTTTCTCGTCTTTCACATCGTGCTGGCAACCGTAGGGGGAGTCATGGGGCTGATCACGCTCAGACACGCCTACAAGAACAACATTGCCGCCCACCGCAAAATCGGGCCGTGGACGTCGATCGTCTGGTTTGTGACCGCCATTACCGGAGCTACGGTGTACACTCTGCTGTATATCATCTATCCGGGCGGGGAAACGGCTGGCGTTCTGGATGTTATTTTTGGAAAGTAGCTTGGGCGCTTTTCAAGTTGACTAGCTTCTTTTGCTTTCGATACAATGGAAGTTAGTTCTTCATTCGGATATTCGCATGTTCAGATAGATTCAGACAGGAGGTACAAAACGTGGACCAGCAAGTGACAATGCAGGAATCGCTTAACAGCGAGACACCCCTGCACGCACAACCGGGAGAGCCGGCGACTTTTCGGGACTACGTAGAACTGACAAAGCCTGGGATTACCATGTCCAACCTGATGACTACCTTTGCTGCCCTATGGATGGCATCTTACGGTTTTCCAGACTGGAAACTAGCGATTTTCACCATGATTGGTACAGCTTTGGTGATCATGTCGGGTGCGACGTTAAACAACTACTACGACCGTGATTTGGACAAAAAAATGAAGCGTACCAAAGGGCGTGCGCTTGCAGCAGGGCGCATCGCGCCACGCACGGCCATCCTCTTGGGGATCGGCTTGCTGCTCGCAGGTCTTGCGGTGCTCGCCGTATTCGCCAATCCGCTGGCTGCTGTTTGGGGATTGATCGGTCATATTTTCTACGTGTTGATTTACACTCCGCTCAAACGCGTGACCACATTGAACACGGTCATTGGCGGGATTTCCGGTGCGGCTCCGCCTGTAATCGGCTGGGTTGCTGTAACGAACAGCATGGACCCGGCAGCGTGGCTGCTTTTCCTGATTTTGTTCCTGTGGCAGCCGCCGCACTTCCTTGCGCTGGCGATGCTGAAAACCGAGGAATACCGCGCAGGCAATCTGCCTATGCTGCCAGTTGTCAAAGGCTTCGCAGAAACGAAGCGGCAAATGGTTTTGTGGGGATCTGTCCTGTTCCCGGCTTCGTTGCTGCTCTTTATCCATGGAAGCGTTGGTTATGTTTACCTGGCTGTCATGGGCTTGATGGGAATCGTGTACATGGTGCTGCTGTTCCAAGGCTTCAAAGCCAAGGATGATCTGGCGTGGGCGCGCAAGCTTTTTGGCTACTCGATTCTGTATTTGACAGTCTTTTGCGCCGTCATTGTCATCAGCACAATGGTGTACCATTATTGACACGAAACACTCACCAAATGTTCACGGAACATCCCTTGCTTAGCAGGGGATGTTTCATTAATGTTAGAGAGGGCAACAGTTAAGAGGCTGCTTCACCGAGAGTCTCAAACATCACAAGAAATAGGGTGTATTCACTATGGAAAAATGGCTGAAACCTCTAGCCGTTCTTGCTACTCTCGTCATGTTTATCGTCATGATCGCCGGGTCGCTTGTGACCAAAACGGATTCGGGCCTGGGCTGTGGAAACGACTGGCCGCTCTGTAATGGGAAATGGGTTCCGGAGTATACCTTGGCTTCAATCATTGAATACATGCATCGGCTGATTACAGGCGTGGCAGGCATTGTGGTAATCGTTTTCTCCGTACTTTGCTGGCGTCATTACCGGGGCAATCAGGAAGTGCGCAATCTCGCCCTGTTCGGTTTGTTTTTTATCGTGCTGGAGTCGATTCTTGGCGCTTCCGCGGTGATCTGGCCGCAGTCGTCGTCCGTCCTGGCTCTGCACTTCGGATTTTCGCTTCTGGCCTTCACGGGCGTGTTCCTTTTGACCGGGTTCGTGTTGCAGCGCGACAAAATGGCGAGCATGGTGCAGGCAAAAGCCCCGAGAGGATTCCGCAACTGGATTTGGGCTGTGGCAGCCTACACGTACGGAGTGGTTTACCTGGGAGCGTACGTCAGACATACCGGCTCCAGCATGGCTTGTAGTGACTGGCCACTGTGCGAGGGGCAAATCATTCCCGAGCTGTCCGGGCAGATCGGCATTCAATTCGCACACAGGCTGGGGGCGCTGGTGCTGGCGATTGTGCTGTTGGCAACGATGATCTACGCTATCCGTCATTTCAAACAAACGCGTCGCGATCTGTACGGGGCGAGCATCCTCGCTTTTGTGCTGGTCATCGCTCAAGTGTTCAGCGGCGGCTTCGTCGTCTTGTTCCAGCTCCACCTCTACGCGACGTTGCTTCACTCGATGATCATCACGATTTTGTTTGGCGTCATTTGTTACATGTGCTTGCAGTCGCTCAAATCACCGCGGCCGGACAAGCTGAAACGATAAGCAGTAAGATGAAAAAAAGAGCCGCATTCCCTTTGATCGACCGGGAGTGCGGCTTTGTGCATCTGTGGCGAAAAGCGTCAGGGCGCGAGAGTGAATGCCTCGTTTTCAAAGCGGTATACTTGCAGCTTGGTTGACGATTTGCCAGAGAGCGGGCTGCCTGTATCCGGGTCAAGCTCCTGTTCCGTCGTCCAATAGTAGAGTGCAGGGTGCTGCTCGTCGTCAGTAAGCAGCTGGTAGTTGCCAAGCGTCTGGAAAAGTTGACCGCCTGGCACGGATGAGGTTTGCTTCAAAACACCGCTCCAGGCTTCGACCAGCTTGCCTTTTTCCATGTACCAGAGATGGGCTTCATAGACAGAGATTCCCGTTCCGCCTGTATGGTCAACCGTTTCAAACAAGCGTTTTCCCGCCACTTCCGCAGAGTCGTCTGAAGCATGCGGATCAAGCTGCGGGTGGTTGCGCTCGCTGGAAAAGTCCCACCGTTCCAGTTGCAGGTGCGGGACGTTCCACGGTTTTTCCGCGACGAGCGAATAGGTGCGATCCGCTTTTTGATCGAGGATGTAAAACGTTCCGAGGTGTACCGTAGAATTTTGTTTGGCGACGATCTCCCAATCCGCGTCGTCGTCCAGATTCGCCAGTTGAAAATCAAAATTTGGCAAGGCGACAAGATTTTTTGCGCTCGCATTGATCCAGCCGATGACCTGCTCCGGGTTGGGAGTGGCGGCTTTGGCAGATGGGGGAGTGGCAGCGTGTACAAAGTTAGGCAAAACAAGTGCGACCAAGGCGAAAAACAACAGGCGGCGCGTCCACAAAATAAGCGTGCTCCTTTCTTTCATGTACCAGGGAATAGGTGATTCTAGTAAAAAGACGTCGAGAACGCGCAAAAGTAACCGGGAAGTACCGTAAATTTCAATCACGAACAGCGCTGTCTTTTGTTACAATGAAAAGCAAACACATGATCGTGAGGAAAGGATGGAAGTCATGCGCATTTTACATACGGCAGACTGGCATTTCGGCCGCCAGCTCGAAGGCCGGGACCGACGCGTGGAGCAGACGGCGTTTGTGGACGAGCTTTGCCGGATTGCGGAGGAACGCGAAGTCGATTTGGTACTGGTGGCAGGCGATGTGTACGATTCGGTTAACCCTCCGGCATGGGCAGAGGAGCTGTTTTACGAAGCGCTGGAACGGTTGTCCGCGGAAGGGCGGAGAGGTGTCGTTGTGATTGCGGGCAATCACGATCAGCCGGAACGGGTCAGGGCAGCAGCACCGCTCGCTACGAAGCAAGGGATTGTCTTGCTCGGCTTGCCGAAGGAAGCGCCGTTGATCGCCCAGGAAGTGTCGGCGGATCGCGTGCAGATCGTTCAGGGCGGGCCTTCCTGGCTGGAGTTGAAGGTGCCCGGCTGCGAGCACCATGCCGTAGTGCTTGCGCTGCCTTATCCATCGGAGTCGCGCTTGAAGGAGCTGCTCAGCGAGAGCTTTACCCAGGAGCAGATGCAGCTCGCCTTTTCCGAGCGGATTGCCCAGCTGTTTGCGGATTTGTCCGTGCATTTTCGCGAAGACACGGTGAATCTCGTCACCAGTCACTTGTTTGTCATGGGCGGCATGGAGACAGATTCGGAACGGCCGATTCAGATAGGCGGCGCCTTGACGGTGTCGCCGCAGGCGTTCCCGAAAAACGCCGATTACGTGGCGCTCGGTCACCTGCATCGGCTGCAAAAGCTCAGTGACAAGCCGCTCGTTCGCTACAGTGGCTCGCCGCTTTCCTACAGCTTTTCCGAAGCGGGACAGAGCAAGGCGGTCGTACTGGTCGAGGTGCAGCCGGGGCAGTCGGTGCAAGAAGAGATCATTTACTTGACGAGCGGTCGACCGTTGGCTCGCTGGAAGGCGACGGAAGGAATCGCCCAGGTCGAGCGCTGGCTGGCAGAAGGGCGGGATGCAGGCTCTTGGATTGATCTGGAGCTGCATGTTTCGGATGTCATCGACCCTGCTGAGTTCCAGCGTGTGCGCAAGCTATCGGATGACTTTTTGAAAATCCAGCGGGTCGTCGTACGCGAGCAGCGCGAGGAAGAAGAGGCGCAACGGGTGGAGTTGACCGAGCTGACAGCGGATCAGCTGTTCCGGCGATTTTATGAGCGCAAGCGGGGAGCGGCCCCGGACGATCGGCTTGTTGCCTTGTTTCAGCGTTTGCTCCAAGAAACCGGAGGAGAGGAGGAAGAAGCGTGAGACCGATACGATTGAAGCTGGCGGGAATGCACAGCTATCGAGAAATGCAGGAGGTTGACTTCGAAATTTTGTGCCAGGCGGGATTGTTTGGGATTTTCGGGCCGACGGGAAGCGGAAAATCGACGATCCTCGATGCGATTACACTGGCGCTTTACGGTCAGGTCGTTCGTCTGGGCGGAGGCAATCATCCGAAAGAAGTGCTGAACCAGTTGGAGCAGCGCGTCTTCGTTTCTTTTACTTTCGAGCTGGGCACAGGGGATGAGCGCAAGCGATATACGATCGAGCGGGAATTTGGCCTGGATAAAAAGGGAAACAAGCGACAGCCGGAAGTGCGGCTGATTCAGTCAGGCGCTTTGACCGGAGAGCCGGACGTTGTGCTGGAGTCGAAGGCGACGGCTGCCACTGCGGCGGTGGAGGACTTGATTGGCTTGACACTGCAAGACTTTACCCGTGCCGTTGTGTTGCCGCAGGGGCAATTTTCGCGATTCCTGACATTGAAAGGCAGCGAGCGCAATGAAATGCTGCAACGGATGTTCCGGCTGCATATTTACGGGGAAAAGCTGAGCGAACGGGTACGGTACGCCCTTGATCAGGTAAAAGAGCAAATGCATCAGTTACAGCTTGCGACAGCGGCTTTGGGAGATGCGGGGCCAGAGGCTTTGGAGCAGGCGAGACAAACTTTCGCAGAGGCAGCCAGCATCGAGCGGGAATTTACGGAGCAAAAGCAGGAGCTGACGGGCAAGCTCAAGGAGCTGGAACAGCTTCACCAGTGGCAGGCAGAGCTTGCGGGCGTGCAGCAGCAGTTGCAACAGCAGACGGCAAAGGAAGCGGAAATGGCTGCTTTGACTTCGCGAATGGGCGAGTGGGAGGCGAGCATCCGCTTGTGGCCGCTGGTGCAGCAATACGAGCGGCTCGACCAAGAGTGGGTCAGGACCGGGCAGGCATTGGAACAAAGCCGCGGACAACAGGAAGCGGCGCGGCTTGCTCTGGAAGAGGCAGAAGCTCAATATGCGCAGGCTCAGGCGGAGCTGGCTGCTCAGGAACCGCAGTTGATCGAGCAAAAAGGCAGACTGGTGCAAGCGCAGGAATGGGAAGCCGAGCTAAAAGCGATTCGCGAGGAACAGACCGCTTTGGAGCGGGAGTGGCAGGAAGTCTCGCGTGGCCTTTTGCAAACAGAACAGCAGCTACAGCAAGACGAAGCGGCCTTGGAGAACTGGCAACAGGAGTGGAACAGGCTGGAGGAAACAAGCCAAAAGGCCATGGTTGCTCCGGAGTGGCGAGATCGGATCACGCAGGCGAGAGAAGCGAAACAGCAGTGGGAACGGGAGCAAGCGAAGCTGCGTGAGCAAGAAGCAGAGCAGAAGACGCTTGTGCAGCGTTTGCAGGTGTTGACCGAAAAGGCCGCTGCGGATAAGCGCGACTGGGAGCAGGCAGAGAGCCACCTGGCAGCGCACAAGGAGCAGATGGCGAAAGCAGCGGACAAGCCGGTCATGAGCGATGCAGAGTGGGAGCAGTCCCGCAATGTGCTGGGCGAAATGAAGCAGATCGGCCGCCAATGGCGGGAAGGTTTGCAGGCTGTGGAAGGCTGGCAGGAAAAGCGGCAAAAGATCGAGCAGGAGCACATACAGGTGCAAAAGCGCTGCCAAGAGTTGGCGCTGGCCGCTCAATCGAGCGAGGCGATTGTTCTTGCGCGCCAGACCGAGCGGGAGGAGCTTAGGCAGGCGTGGGAGCAGTGGCAGCAGGAAAACATGGCGCGCTATTTGCGAGAGCGTCTGGAACAGGGCAAAGAATGTCCAGTGTGTGGCTCTGTGCACCATTCGCTGGATCATCAGGACCAATTGGCGGACGGTGAAGCCAAAGTCGCTGGCGATGAGCTGCGTACACGCATCAAAGCCGCAGAGGAAGCAGGGAAGGCTGCCGAACAGAAAGCAGCCGGAGACAAAGAAGCGTGGGTCGTTGCCAAAGGGGCGTTGGCAGCCGTCGAGGAGCGGCTTGCCGCGATACAGGCAGAGCACAAAGAGCTGGTGGCGCGGCTAACTGCCATCAAGGCGGAGTGTCACGGGCATGGACAGCCTTGGGCAGTCGACACTTTTGAAGAGCTGATCAGTGTGTACCAGCGCGAGGAAAAAGCGTTGGCAGCCAAGCATGCCGAACGGGAACAGGCAAAAGCCGAGCGGGAACAGCAGCAAAAGCAGTTGGAAGTGCTCCGCGAGGCAGAGGCCGACAAGAAGCGGCAAATGGAAAAAAGCGCGCTGTTGCTCGAACAGGCGCAGCAGTCAGCAGCGGAAATACAAGCCCGCCTTGCTGTGGTGCAGCAAGCTGCCAACCAGGCATGGCAAGCGCTGAATGAGGTGCGCCAAGACATTCCTGTTGAGGACATTGACCAGCAGTATGAGGAAATCGGCCGTCTGGATCGGCTGCTGGCACAGTTGCAGCGCACGCGTGCCGAGCAGGAAGCGCTGAAAAGCCAGCTTTTGACACAGGTGGAGACAGCCAAGACGCGCAGAGCCGACTGGAAAAACCGTGAAGCTGCTCTCGGAGAACGCCTGGCAGACAGGAAGCGCATGTGGGAGCAAAAGCACGCCCAGTGGCTGGAGCGGACAGGCGGCACTCCCGCGAGCGAAGGGCTGGCCCGGACGGAGCAGGCGCTGTCGCTTTTGCGTCAAGCGTTGGCACAGGCAGAAGACAAGCGAAAAACGGCTGCCGAGGCAAGACAATTGGTTCAAAACGATTTGGTCAAGCATTCCGAGGCGCTGGCTGTCTTGACGAGACAGCGGTCAGAGGCGCACGAGGCTTTGTATCAAGGGTTGCAGGAGACGGGCTTCGCCAACGTGGAACGGGTACAAGAAAGGTACGCAGAGCGCGGGCAATTGCCCCAAGCAAGGGAGCAGGTCGAAGCGTATACGCGTGCTTTGACACAGCTGCGTTACGAGGAAGACAGGCTGCTGCAAGCCATTGCAGGGCGCACGGTCAGCACGGAAGAACTGCTCGCTGCCAAAGAGGCGTGGGGCACATGGGAGCAGTCTTTTGCCGAGGCGCAAAAGCAAGTCGCCGTAGCGAAAGAGCACGTCGATCGCATGGAAAAAAACCATAGCAAGTGGCAGGAGCTGCACCAGCAAATTGTCGAGCAGCAAGATGAGCAAAGCCGTCTGGAAGAACTGAAAAAGCTGTTTGAAGCCAAGGCGTTTGTCCAGTTCATTGCCGAGGAAAAGCTGGTGACGATTGCGAGAGATGCTTCCTACCATCTGAAGCGGATGACGGCCAATCGCTACGGATTGGAAATCGGCGACGAGGGAGAGTTTGTCCTGCGCGACGAGGGCGCAGGCGGTATGCGCCGTCCAGTCAGCACCTTGTCCGGCGGAGAAACGTTCCTGACCTCGCTGTCGCTGGCGTTAGCCTTGTCGATGGAGATTCAGATGCGCGGCGGCAGACTGGAATTTTTCTTTTTGGACGAAGGCTTTGGAACGCTCGATCCCGAGCTGCTGGAGGTCGTCATGGATGCGCTTGAGCGGCTGCGCATGGACGATTTTACGATTGGCGTCATCAGTCACGTTCCGGAAATACGTGTGCGCATGCCGCGCCGTCTGGTAGTGACTCCGGCAGAGCCGATGGGCAAAGGCAGCAAGCTGATGCTGGAAATGGAGTAGGGAAGGGGAAACAACATGGCAGTCCAATTCATACTGGGACGGGCAGGAACGGGCAAGACAGAAGCGATTCGTCAGCAGATGCAACAGCGACTGCGTGAACAGCCGCTGGGTACGCCGATGATTTTGCTTGTGCCGGAACAGGCCAGCTTTCAGGAAGAATACGCCCTCGCCACCTTGCCCGGGCTGAGTGGCGTGATTGGCTCGCAAGTATTGAGCTTCGGACGGCTGGCTCATCGGCTGCTACAAGAACTAGGGGATTTAACGACGGTAGCGGTTGACGATCTCGGAAAGCACATGGTGCTGCGCATGCTTTTGGAGCGGCATAAAGAGGAGCTGCAAGTATTCGGGCGGTCTGCGATGCAGCCGGGCTTCGCCTCCCAGCTCGGCCGTCTGATCAGCGAGTGCAAGTCGTATGGCGTTTCTTTTACCCAATCGGAAAATGTGGATTGGGGGGGAGCGAACCTCAATCAAAAAATAAGCGACTTGCGGCTGATCATGAACGCCTATGAAGGATACATGGCAGAGGGCTACTGCGATGCGGACGATATTTTGAACCGGGTAGCGGTCATGGTGCCTGACTCCGCGTACATCCGACAAGCAGAAATTTTTATCGACGGCTTCACCGGCTTTACCAACCAGGAGCTGAGAGTCATCGAGCAGCTGATGCTGCATGCCAGACAGGTGACGATTGCCCTGACGTTGGACCCGGACGAACGGGATGCTTCTGTCGATGAGCTTGGATTGTTCCATCCGACGTTGCGCACGTATCAGGCGCTGTCGCTTATGGCGCGAGAAGCGGGCGTTTCCATCGCCAAACCGCTGCTTTTGAACGAGACAAGGCGCTTTGTGACCAGTCCGTGGCTGCGCCAGCTTGAGCAGGCTTATTTCCAATGGGGAGCGCCGCCGCCTGTCGGTGAGGCTGGGCGCACGGATGAGGTAGCTCTGCTCTCTGCCGTGAACAGGCGGGCCGAAGTGGAAGCCGTCGCGCTGAAAATTGTCGCGCTTGCCAGGGAAGAAGGATACCGCTGGAGAGACATGGCGATCTTGCTGCGGGAAATCGGCACGTATGCCGATGAAATCTCGGCTGTATTTACCGATTACGGCATCCCGCACTTTTTGGACAAGAAGCGTACAGTGATGAATCATCCGTTGGTGGAGCTTGTGCGGTCGGCTTTGGAGGTCGTCACAACGAAATGGCGGTATGACGCGGTTTTTCGCTGTTTGAAAACAGACTTGCTCGTAATGGACATTACGGACGAACGCACGGCTCGCAAGGAAATCGACCGATTGGAAAACTATGTGCTGGCACACGGCGTATTCGGCTACCAATGGGCGGAGGAGTCTGCGTGGCGTTTTCGCGGACAAGCCGGGGCTGCGGAAGATGCGCAGGCTGATGAGCTGAGGCGAAAGTACGCTGCTCCGCTGCTTGCCTTTGAACGGGAGCTGAAGCAGGCCACGGGCAAAAGCGTTCGGGACATGACGCTCGCCCTGTACAACTTGCTGATCGCTCTCGATGTGCCAAACAAGCTGGAATATTGGCAGCGAAAAGCTGAAAAAGAGGGCGATCTCGATGCGGCGCAGGTGCATGGTCAGGTGTGGACCGGGCTTGTCGAGCTGATGGATCAAGTCGTAGAGGTCATGGGCGACGAAAGCATGGATTTGGCTACTTATGCGCGTGTCCTCGACAGCGGACTGGAGTCGATTGAGCTTGGACTTGTACCGCCCGCGCTGGATCAAGTGCTGGTCGGGGCCATGGAGCGTTCCCGCCAGCCTGACGTCAAGGCGCTGTTTATTCTCGGAGTAAATGAAGGGATTATTCCTTTGCGCCCGAAAGAAGAAGGCATTTTGGATGAAGCTGAGCGCGAGCGGCTGGCAGAAATGGGACAATCGCTTGCGCCAAGTGCCAAGCAAAAGCTGATGGCAGAGCCGTATCTTTTGTACCAGGCGATGACGCGGCCGTCCGAGCGGCTGACGATGAGCTGTGCCCTGGCCGATGAAGAGGGCAAGGCACTATTGCCGTCCGCGGTGTTCTCGCGCATCAGGGAAGTGCTGCCGGGTTTGTCGCACGAAGTGTTTTACAATGAGCCGACTGGCGAAGCGGATACAGACGCCTTTTTGCTTGGGCAGCCGAGAAGGGTGTTTCGCCACCTGCTTACCCTTTTGCGCTCGATGAAAAAGACGGGCGAGCTGCCTGTCTTCTGGTGGGAAGTGTACGACTGGTACCTTCGTTCCTCGACAGAGGAGCTGCGGGAAAAATGGCTGCTGGGCGGCTTGCGCTACCGCAATCTCCCGGAAGAGCTGGACAGGCAGACGAGCGCGACTTTGTACGGAAAGCAGTTGAAAATGAGCGTGTCGCGTCTGGAACGCTTTCAGGCGTGTCCGTTTTCCCACTTTTCCTCGCACGGCTTGCGGCTGTCCGAACGGACGATGTACAAGCTGGAGCGGTTCGATGTGGGGGAATTGTTCCACGCCTCGCTCAAACGCGCCGTGGAAAAAATGAATCAGGAAAATCTGGAGTGGAGCAGGCTGACGGAAGATCACAGCATGCAGCTGGCCAGCGAAGTCGTGTCTGAGTTGGTGCCGCAGACGAGAAGCAGCATCCTCACCCGGACAGCTCGCTATCGCTATTTGTCCGGCAAGCTGATGCGAGCGGTTGGCCGCGCCATTTACGTGCTGGGAGAGCATGCGAAGCGCAGCCGTTTTGCTCCGGTAGGGCTGGAAGTTTCCTTCGGGCCGGGTTCGGATTTGCCAGGCTTGGTGCTGACGCTTGATAACGGCGTGGAGTTGCAGTTGATCGGACGCATCGACCGTGTGGATCAGTCGCTGGACAGTGAGGTTCCGTATTTGCGCGTCATCGACTACAAATCAAGTCCCAAGCAGCTATCGCTTTCAGACGTGTGGAACGGGCTGAACTTGCAACTGCTCGTCTACCTGGATGTCGTCGTGGAAAACGCAGAGGCATGGCTGGGCAAAAAGGCGGAAATGGGCGGCGTCTTCTACTACCAGGTGGCGGACCCGTTTGTGACAGCCAAGCGGTTGCTGACAGCCGACGAAGCAGCCAAGGAGCGGGCCAAGCGTTTGCGCATGAAAGGGCTGATGCTGGCTGATCCGGAGCTGGCCAGGATGATGGACGGATATGTCGAGCAAGGCCCGTCCGAGTTGGTTCCTTTTGAACTGAAAAAAGACGGGACGCTTTCTTCGCGTTCTTCTGTGGCGACAGCCGAGCAATTCCAGGCATTGACGACATACGTGCGCGATACGGTGAAGCAAATCAGCACGCGGATGACGGACGGGGAAATACAAATCCAGCCTTATTCCAACGGGACGATGACGGCGTGCGATTACTGTTCGTACAAGCCTGTGTGCCAGTTTGACGGGGAGACGGGCGGCAATGAGCACAGGCAGCTGTCCAAATGGAACAACAAACAAATCTGGAGCATGCTGGCCGAACAGCAACTGACGGGAGAGGGGGATGCCACGGATGGCGGAGCAAGCGATGCAGGCCAAGCCTGAGCAGTGGACGGACGAACAATGGCAAGCGATCATTCAGCGCGGGAGCAATCTGCTCGTCGCGGCGGCGGCAGGCTCGGGGAAGACGTCCGTGCTGGTCGAGCGGATTATCCGGCGCATCATGGATGAGCACGACCCTGTCGGCGTCGACCAGCTTTTGGTTGTGACTTTTACCAATGCTGCGGCGGCCGAGATGCGTCACCGGATTGGCGATGCGCTGCAAAAGGCGCTCAAGGAGCAGCCGCATTCCGCGCATTTGCGCAGACAGCTGGCGCTCTTGCAGCGGGCCACGATTACGACGCTGCACTCCTTTTGCCTTGGCATTCTGCGGCAGTATTACTATTTGCTTGAGCTTGACCCGGATTTTCGCATCGCCGACCAGATGGAAGGCGAGCTGCTCCGGCAAGACGTTCTGGAGGAACAGCTGGAGAACTGGTATGAAACCGACCCGGATTTTCACGCGCTGGCAGATATCATGCTGGACGGGCAGGACGATCAGTCACTGGCTGTGCTGCTGTTGCGATTGTACGAGTTTTCCCGCAGCCATCCCTCACCGGAGCAATGGCTTGCCGAGGCAGCCGCTATGTTTGACATCCCGCCAGGAAAAGGGCTGGACGGGCTAGTCTGGGCCAACAGCGTGCTGCAATCTGTGCAGCTGCAACTCGTCGGCATGGCGGGGAAAATGAGCAGGGCGCAGGAACTGGCGGCGTCTCCAGAAGGTCCGGCGGCGTACTTGCCGCTTTTGCAGGCGGAGGCTCAGGCGCTAAAAGAAGCTGCGGCTTCGTGCAAGCAAGGCTGGGAAGCAGCGAGCCAGGCTGTTTGCGGGGTGACGTTTGCCAAGCTGCCACCCGTGAAGGGAACGGACCCGGATACGAAGGATCAGGTTCAGGGGCTGCGCAACGGCGTGAAAAAGGAGCTGTCCGAGCTGATCGAGCAGTATTTTTCGATGACAGCCGAGCAGTATGCTGCCGATTTGCAGCGGATTGCTCCGCACATGAAGACGCTGGCGCGACTCGTTACCGAGTTTTCCGACGCTTTCCAACTGGAAAAGCGCTCGCGCGGCTTGGTGGACTTCGGCGATCTGGAGCATCTTGCCTTGAGCATTTTAATGACGACCGATGACGCTGGCGAGCTTGTTGCTTCTTCCATATCCGAGCAGCTGCGCGATCAGTTCGCGGAAGTGCTCGTCGACGAGTATCAGGATATCAATCTCGTGCAGGAAACGATCTTGCGCATGGTTTCGCGCGACGGAACAAACGAGTCTGTGGCAAATCGCTTTATGGTAGGCGATGTCAAGCAGAGCATTTACCGCTTTCGCTTGGCTGAGCCGAAGCTGTTTCTGGAAAAGTATTTGACTTACCGTCAAGCAGGCGAAGCCGATCCGGGACGACGAATCGATCTGGCAGCCAACTTCCGGAGCAGACGCGAGGTTGTCGATGCGGTCAACTTTTTGTTTCGGCAAATCATGTCTCCGGGCGTCGGGGAGATTGACTACGATCAGTCAGCCGAGCTGATCAACCGCGCATCGTATCCCGAAGCGGAGCCAGGCAGGCTGCAGGCGGAAGTGCATCTGATCAATCGCAGCGCGGCCGAGCCAGAGCAGGGACAGACGTGGTCGGCAGAGGCGAGCGATGAGGGCGAGACGGCAGGCGTTCCCGATACAGCTGGTGAGACGGTGGAAGAAGCGAGCGTCGCCCAACTGGAGGCGCGGCTGATCGCCAGCCGCATTCGCCGCTGGATGGAACCGGGAGAGGGAGAGTCTCCCCTGCTTGTCTTTGATAAAAAAGCAGGCGGAATGCGTCCGCTTGCGTACCGGGATATCGTCATCCTGCTGCGTGCGACCTCTGGCTGGGGGCAGACGATGCAGGATGAGTTGCACGCTGCGGGGATTCCTGTCTACGCCGAACAGACGGCAGGGTATTTCGCTGCGACAGAAGTAGAGACGATGCTGTCGCTTCTGCGCGTGATTGACAATCCTTTGCAGGACATTCCGCTCGCGGCCGTTTTGCGTTCGCCGATTGTCGGTCTGCGTGAGGAGCAGCTTGCGCACATCCGCATCGAGTATCCAACGGGGCCGTTTCACCTGGCTGTCATTCAGTATGCAGAGGAGCGGGCGGCGCAAGAAGCGTGGGAAAAACGGCTGCGCCACTTTTTCTACAAGCTGGAAGGCTGGCGGACGCATGCCCGCAGAGGGGCGCTGTCCGAGCTGTTGTCCGTCTTGTATCGCGAGACAGGCTACCTCGACTATGTGGCAGCGCTGGAAAACGGGCAGCAGCGGCAGGCCAATTTGCGCGCGCTTTACGATCGGGCACGCCAGTACGAAGCGGGCTCTTATCGCGGCTTGTTCCGCTTTTTGCGCTTCGTGGACAGGCTTCAGGAAGCAGGCAATGACATGGGAGAGGCGCGCACGATCGGAGAAAACGAGGATGTCGTGCGGATCATGACGATCCATAAGAGCAAAGGGCTGGAGTTCCCTGTCGTGTTCGTGGCAGGCATGGGCAAGCAGTTCAACACGATGGATTTGAAAAGCTCCTTTTTGCTGCACAAGGACTTGGGCTTTGGTCCGATGGCCGTAGAGCCATCCATGCAGCTTCGCTACCCGAGCATCGCGGCATTGGGTATTCGCCAGCAACTGCGCCGGGATATGCTCGCGGAAGAAATGCGTGTGCTGTACGTCGCTTTGACGCGCGCCCGCGAAAAGCTGATTCTCGTCGGCTCGGCGAAAGACTTGGCCAAAAGCGTGACGGATTGGGGCAGGCAAGGCGACGGGGAGCGGCTCAGCGATGAAGATTTGATCCAGGCCAAAGGATATTTTGACTGGGTCGGCCGTGCCTTGCTGCGGCATCCGTCAGCGGGAGACTTGCGCGCTTATCCGCAGACGCAAGGAGCAGGAGAAGCAGTACGGGTCAGAACGATTATCGACGACTCCGACTGGTCTTTTCATTTTTACCAGGCAGACGAGCTAAAGGCACAACAGGAAGCTGCCAGCGACGACATGAATTTGTGGGAGCGAGTGACGAGACGGGAAGCAATCGCGGAGCGGCCTCGCGACGAAGCGTTGCGAGAGTTGGTACAGTCCAGGCTCGGCTGGTCTGACCCGCACCCGATCACTCCCGGAGTAGCAGCCAAGTGGAGCGTCAGCGAGCTTACGCGAATGGCCAAGGTCACGAAAAATGGTCAGCCGTTCGCCTTGCCTTCCATTACGGAAAAGCCGAAGTTTTTGGCTGAACAAAAGTCGAATCGTTTGACGGCGGCTGAAAAAGGGACGATCACGCACCTGGTCTTCCAGCATCTTGACTTGCAGCGAGCGCTGGATGAGGCGGATATTCGCGAGCAAGTCGCGGAGCTGGCGGCGCGCCGCTTTTTGACGGAGGAGCAGGTACAGGCGGTAGACATTGCCCAGATTGCCCGATTTTTTGCCGATCCGCTTGGACAGCGCATGAAAGCGGCCAAGGCTGTCCACCGCGAGCTGCCATTTACCTTGGCGCTTCCAGCCCATGAGGTAGAGCCACAGCTTGCCGAAGCTGCTGCTGAGAGAATCATCGTCCAAGGGGTGATCGACTGTCTGTTGGAGGAAGAGGACGGCGGTCTTGTTTTGATCGACTTCAAGACAGACTGGATGGCGAAGGAAGCTTCAGCGAACGCGATGGAAGAAATGAAACGAAGATACAATGGGCAAATCAGTCTCTACATTCGGGCGATCAAACAAATTATCAACCCTTCCCGGGAAGTGGAAAGCCATCTGTATTTGCTGTCAGGAGGCTACTCGATCCGTTTTACTTAGCCGCAGGATGAAGGACCAGAGGCTCAGAGGTTCAAAGGAAAAGCACCGTTTTCAGTCGAAAGCGGTGCTTTTTTGCAGGCTTATCCGTTACCGATAGCACGGATGCGAACGTATGTGCTAATATGAGTGAAATGGAAACTTTTTTGCGGGAGGTATCGGGGATGAAAGAGCTGTTTGCCTATAACTGGCTGGTGCGGGATGAATGGTTTGCATGGTGTGCCAAGCTGCCGGACGAAGAATTGCTGCAAAAAAGAGTCGGCGGAGCGGGGAGCATCCTGTACACGCTGTTTCATGTAGCTGATGTGGAGTATAGCTGGCTGCGCGGTGTACAGGGGAAGCCCGATGTCCAGTTGTCCTACGAGGAGCATCAATCGCTTGGGCAAATCAAAGCGCTGTCAGACGAGTGGCGAGAAGAGCTGCGCGAGTTTCTGGACAGTTGGACACAAGCTGGCGAGACGGAGCCTGTGCGTGTGGAATGGAGCACGGAGGAATACGTCAAAGGTGAAATCTTGCGCCATGTGATCGCTCACGAAATTCACCATATGGGGCAGCTGTCTGTTTGGGCAAGAGAGCTTGGACGTCCTCCCGTCTCTGCCAATTTCATCGGCAGAGGGCTTATGCGCAGCAACGGCTAAGCGCTGAGCGCAATCCCGCTTGGGAAAGCATGCATAATTTTCCTCCTGCCTGCTCATACTCCAACTGTTTCGATTGCAGCTGGAATGTCCGGGCGGGAGGTACGCACAATATGGCGTTAAAAGAACAGTTATTGAGGAAAAAATCGATTGAAAGCTTGCTCGCGCAGGTAGAGAGCAAGCATGGGTCGCTGAAAAAATCGCTGGGCGCGTTTGATTTGACCATGCTTGGCATCGGGGCGATTGTCGGTACAGGCATTTTTGTGCTTACAGGAGTGGCGGCGGCTGAGCACGCTGGCCCTGCACTGGTTTTGTCCTTTGTCTTGTCCGGGCTTGCTTGCGTGTTTGCCGCTTTGTGCTACGCCGAGTTCGCCTCGACGGTTCCTGTATCGGGGAGCGCCTATACTTACAGCTATACGGCTTTTGGCGAACTGGTAGCCTGGATGATCGGCTGGGACCTGATCTTGGAGTACGGGGTAGCTTCGGCTGCGGTGGCGAGCGGCTGGTCGGGATATGCGCAAGGACTGCTTGCCGGTTTTGGCATTCATTTGCCTGTAGCCTTGACCAATGCATTCGACACTTCCAAAGGCACGATCATTGATTTGCCAGCGGTCGTCATTATTTTTGTCATTACGCTTTTGCTTATGAAGGGGACGCGAGAGTCGGCCAAGTTCAACACGGTCATGGTGCTGATCAAGGTGGCGGTCATTCTCCTGTTTCTCATTGTCGGGATCGGCTACGTCAAGCCGGAAAACTGGAGTCCGTTCATGCCGTTTGGCTTTGCCGGGGTAGCGACGGGCGCTGCTACTGTCTTCTTTGCTTTTATCGGATTCGACGCAGTCTCTACGGCTGCCGAGGAAGTGCGCAACCCGCAGCGCGACATGCCGATCGGAATCATTACTTCGCTTCTGGTGTGCACCTTGCTCTATATCGCCGTCTCCCTGACGCTGACAGGCATCGTGCCTTATGACATGCTGAACGTGAAAAATCCGGTAGCTTTTGCTTTGAATTACGTCAAGCAGGACTGGGTGGCTGGCTTCATTTCACTCGGGGCGATTGTCGGCATTACGACGGTACTGCTGGTGATGATGTACGGGCAGACCCGGCTGTTTTTTGCCATGAGCCGTGACGGCTTGTTGCCCGCTGTGTTTTCACGGGTGAACCCAGAGACGCAAGTGCCGCAAAAAAGCACAATCATCGTCGGCATTCTCGTCGCCATTTTCAGCGGATTGTTGCCGCTTAACAAGCTGGCTGAACTGACGAACATCGGAACGCTGTTCGCGTTTATTCTCGTTTCCATCGGTGTGGTTGTGCTGCGGAGGACGAATCCGGAATTGCGGCGCTCGTTTCGCACGCCGCTTGTTCCGCTCGTTCCGATTTTGGCAGTGCTGTTCTGCGGCTATTTGGTGTATAGCTTGCCGTCTATTACCAAAATCGGCTTCATCGCCTGGCTGATTGCTGGCGCGATCGTCTATTTTTTGTACGGACGCAGGCACAGCCATTTGCGGGATGGCAAATAGCGACAGATGAGGCATGTTCTTGCGGGAACATGTCTTTGTTTGCATCTGACAAAACCATCCAATTCGTGGTAGAGTAAAAGGAACCAAAATGACGAGGAGCACTGGCCATGAAGCGAAAACGAGCAGACCGACCTGGATGGAGACGCGTCAAGCGAATGGGCTATCAGGAAAAGTGGGTAGAGGCTTTGTCTTTTTCCGGGTATGCTGTTCGTTTGACTCTGGACGAAGTAACGGAGCCTGCCTACATGCCTGTTGGGGAAAAGCTGCTGTGCGTAGGCGACAGAGGGTATGTGTACCTGCAATACTTTCCACATGAAAAGCCTTATGCCGTCACGAAGATGATGGACGAGCTGGGAAATACCGTCCAGTGGTACATCGACATCTGCAAGGCGCATGGCAAGGACGAGAGCGGTCATATCTGGTATGACGATCTTTACCTCGACATTGTGGTGCTGCCGCAGGGCGAAGTGTATTTGCTCGACCAGGATGAACTGGATGAAGCGCTGCAAAAAGGTGTGATTGACAGCGACGAGCACAGCTTCGCTACCGAGGTTGCCGATCAGCTCCTGCGGGATATTTTGGCTGGTAAGCGAGATGCTTTTGATTTTCCGAATTTCTTTGCATAATGGGCAAGACGTGCATAAAATGAGGATGAGTTCCAGACCATTTTACGATGAAGATGAAGGAGGGGGAATCCGAATGACGATGCCAATGCAAAGCAAGCAAGTCCAATTCCCCTGTATTTTGTGAAGAACGAAGGCTGTCATTGCTTTCGTTCTTTTTTTGAGCCGTAAAAGGGGATGGAGGCGAGCAGGGCATCTATCGCTATCGCTTGTTTGGAAGCAAAAGAAAAAGCGAATTGAGGAGGAGACGCCATGAGGTATAAGCGGGTGTTGGTCAAATTGAGCGGTGGAGCGGTTGCACAGGAGAACGGGTTTGGATTTGATCCGGTTCAGTTGGAGCATATCGCGGGGGAAATTTATTCTTTGCTGGACATGGGCGTCGAGGTCGCAATCGTCATTGGCGGCGGCAACATTTTCCGGGGAAACATGGCGGACCAGTGGGGGATCGAGCGGGTCGAGGCAGACAACATCGGAACGTTGGCAACCGTGATCAACAGCCTGATGCTTCGCGGGGTGTTAAAGGCTCGCGTCAATACGGAAGTCCGGGTCATGACAGCTGTGCCGATCAATGCGGTCGCGGAACCGTATATCCGCCTGCGCGCCGTGCATCATCTGGAAAAGGGCTACGTAATCATTTTTGCTGGCGGAAACGGTCAGCCGTACGTAACGACAGACTATCCAGCGGTGCAACGCGCCCTGGAGGTGGAAGCAGATGCGCTGCTGGTGGCAAAGCATGGAGTAGATGGCGTGTACACGGCCGATCCGCGCAAAGATGCGACGGCACGCCAATATGTGGAAGTATCGTTTGACGAGGTAGTCCGGGAAGACCTGCGCGTCATGGACCAGTCCGCGATGATTTTGGCGAGAGATTACGGCTTGCCGCTGCACGTCTTCAATTTCAACGAGCCTGGAGCGATGGCGCAAATCTGTCGCGGAGAGCAGGTCGGAACATTTATCAGCAAAGACGGCAGAGCCGTTTACAAGTGATAGGCAATATAGGGCAAAACGAAGTAAGGCCGCTCCTTTTTAAAAAAGGGCGGCTTTTTTAGTGAGGCAGTTTCTTTTGTTTTGCGAATGAACAGGAAGCATGGAAGGTGATGACATGGAGAAAAGCACTTTTTACCACTGAAAATTGAGCTTAGCGAACTATCAGATGAAGAAGAAAGCACCGGAAATGACTCCCTTAGGAAAAATAACCAGCAGATAAAGTCCTCCCGCGCCGGTTTTTTGTTTAGAATGGAAAGATAGCGACTGATTGAAAGGGTGTCACAGATGAGCAAAACACTTGTGCTGGCGGAAAAGCCGTCCGTCGGGCGAGATATCGCGAAAGTATTGCAATGCCAGAAAAAAGGGAACGGTTTTCTGGAAGGTGATAAATATATTGTGACGTGGGCGTTGGGGCATCTGGTGACGCTGGCCGATCCGGAGGTTTACGGGCAGCAGTTCAGCTCCTGGCGCATCGAAGATTTGCCGATCATGCCGTCGCCTTTGAAGCTTGTCGTCATCAGGGAGAGCAACAAGCAGTTCCAGACTGTGAAGCAGCAAATGCGGCGCAGCGACGTCTCGCAAATCGTCATTGCAACCGATGCCGGGCGCGAAGGCGAGCTTGTCGCCCGCTGGATCATCGAGATGGCCCATGTGCAAAAGCCGATTAAGCGTCTGTGGATTTCCTCCGTGACCGACAAGGCGATTCGCGATGGGTTTCGCAATCTGAAGGACGGCAAGCAGTATGAAAATCTGTACGCCTCCGCAGCCGCTCGCGCAGAAGCGGACTGGCTCGTCGGCATCAATGCGACCCGCGCCTTGACAACCAAGCACAACGCCCAGCTGTCGTGCGGCCGCGTCCAGACGCCTACGCTTGCGATCGTGGCTTCCCGAGAGGAAGAAATTCGCCGCTTTACGCCCAAGCCTTTTTACGGCCTGAGAGCTGTAACAGACCAGGCGATCTCGCTCCAATGGCAAGATCAGAAGACGAAAGACATCAAAACGTTTTCCAAAGAGAAGGCAGACCAGCTGCTCGCCTCCTTGAAGCAGGAAAAAAGCGCGGAAGTAAGCGAAGTCACCCGCGCACACAAAAAGACGTACGCTCCACAGTTGTACGATTTGACTGAACTGCAAAGGGACGCCAACCGGATGTTCGGCTATTCGCCAAAAGAGACGCTGTCCATCATGCAGAGCCTTTATGAGCATCATAAAGCCGTCACTTATCCGCGCACCGATTCCCGCTATCTCTCGGCAGATATCGTAGAGACGCTGCCAGACAGAGTCAAGGCGGTGCAGATGAAGCCGTACGCGCCACTCGCAGCCAGAATTTTGCGGTCGCCGATCAAAGCGGCGAAGTCGTTTGTCGATGACAGCAAAGTATCTGACCACCATGCGATCATCCCGACAGAGCAAGCGGTGTTTCTCGGGGATTTGAGCGACAAGGAGCGCAAAATTTTCGACCTGGTCGTCAAGCGCTTCCTTGCCGTGCTTTTGCCGCCGTTTGAGTACGAACAAACCACGATCCAGGCAAAAATCGGCGGAGAGTGGTTTGTCGCCAAAGGCAAAACGGTGCTGGCCCAAGGCTGGAAAGAAGCGTACGACCACGATGTGGCAGACGAAGAAGGTCAGGATGAACTGAAAGAGCAATGGCTGCCCAAGATAGAAAAAGGCGATCGCTTTCAGATTCAAAATGTGGCGCAAACAAAAGGCGAGACGAAGCCGCCGGAGCCGTTCACAGAGGCAAGCCTGCTGTCCGCGATGGAAAATCCGGCCAAATACATGGCAAACGAGAGCAAAGAGCTGATCAAGACGATCGGAGAAACGGGCGGGCTTGGTACGGTCGCCACGCGCGCAGATATTATCGAAAAGCTGTTTAACAGCTTCCTGTTGGAAAAGCGGGGCAAGCATGTGTTTGTGACGGCGAAAGCCAAGCAGCTACTGGAGCTTGTTCCCGACGAGATGCAATCGCCTACTTTGACCGCCCAGTGGGAGCAAAAGCTTGCCGCAATCGCCAAAGGCAGCTTGAACAAGCGAGCGTTTATCGAGGAAATGCGAACGTACGCCAAAGAAGTGGTGCAGGAAATCAAAAACAGCGACAAAGCCTTCCGCCACGATAACCTGACGAGAAGCAAATGCCCGGAGTGCAGCAAGCTTTTGCTGGAAGTCAACGGAAAGCGCGGCAAAATGCTCGTCTGCCAGGACAGGGAGTGCGGCTATCGCAAAAGCATTTCCAAGCAGACAAACGCGAGATGCCCGAAATGCCACAAGCGGCTGGAGATGCGCGGTGAGGGAGAAGGGCAAATGTTTGTATGCGCGTGCGGGCACAAAGAGAAGCTGTCTACTTTCAAGGATCGCCGGGACAAGGAAAAGGGCAGCAAGCTGTCCAAAAAGGAAGTGGCCAACTACTTGAAAAAGCAGGAGCATACCGACGACGATGGCATCAACTCTGCGCTGAAAGACGCTTTGTCCAAATTCAAGTTCGAGTAATCGCAGCACAACTCGCAAACGCCCAGGTCGCATATGGGACTGACCCCGTAATGTGAGACAAATCAAAACACCTTCAAGAGAACCTGACCATGTCGTAAGATATGGGGACAACCTTGGAGGTGTTTTTGCGTTGGCAACTAGAGTTAGTTATCCCGTAGAAATTAAAATGAAAGCAATTGAAATGCGTCTTGCAGGTGTCACCAAAAAGCAGATCATGCAGGAACTAAATATTAAAAATAAGACCCAAATTCAACAGTGGATGCGCTGGTATCAGAGCGGAGACATTCATCGTCTCCAACAGCCTGTAGGAAAGCAATATAGTTATGGAAAAGGGCCGATGTACGATTCTGAACTGGAACAAGTCAAAGCAGAGAATCGTTTTCTTAAACAACAACTGGACGTTCTAAAAAAGTTAGAGGAGTGGGAAAAGAGGTGTCACCAGAAGTAATCGTTCCTTGGATGGAGTCCATTCGTGGGCAAGTAAGCGTGAGCCAAGCTTGCGCGTGGCTTGGTATCCCTCGTTCTACCTACTACCGTTGGAAAGCTGCATACGCGAAAAGAAACGAGGATTTAGTTGTGGAAAAGATTCGGCAACTCTGTATTCAACATAAGTTCCGTTATGGGTACAGAAAGATTACAGCACTGATGCGAGCTGAGATGTCAATTAATCATAAACGAATACAACGTATCATGTAGCGTGAACAACTACAATGCCGAGTGAGGATGAAGAAACGAAAGACAACAGGACAACCTTCTTATGTAGCAGATCATCTCCTGCTGCGACAATTTCAAGCAAGTACCCCCATGCAGAAATTAGTGACCGACATTACTTATTTACCTTACGGAAGTAAACTTTTATATTTATCGAGCATCATGGACTTGTACAATGGTGAGATTGTGGCATACAGTATTTCTGACAAACAAGACACATCGCTTGTCCTCGATACGCTATATCAACTGCCAGACCAACCTGGAATGATGCTACATAGCGATCAGGGCAGCGTGTATACGTCTCAGGCGTATCAAGCAGCAGTTAAGGGAAAAGGCATTACCATGAGCATGTCCCGTAAGGGTACGCCCGCTGATAATGCCCCCATCGAGTCGTTTCATTCCACACTAAAGTCTGAAACGTTCTATCTCGATAATTTTATCTGTACGACGACGGCCATCGTTGTGCAGATTATCCAAAGCTACATTCATTACTATAACTCAATTCGCATTCAAACGAAACTAAACAACCAGTCACCGATTCAATTTCGGCAACTGGCTGCTTAAATAGCTAAGGTGTTTTGATCCCTGTCCTACGGACGGGGGTCAGTCCCCCCCTATGGACCGGGGCGTTTTTTCTTTGAGTAGCGAAAAAAAGCGATTGCATGTCGGGCGGAAGGGGCATATACTCAGAGTATAAAAGTGAGTAATCACCCGCTTTTATGTTTTACAAAATGATAACCAGCCATCATGGATAAACGAATCCCCCATGAACATGCAAAAGCAAGCGAAAACGCGCTCTTTTTTTACACATCAGCAAAAGTGAGCGCTCACTATTATACGAAACGAGGAGATGTTGCATGAAGCGTATTTTGCGCACGGTATGGATCGGCAGTCTGGCTCTTGCCTTGTCAGGCTGCGGGCTGTTCGGCGACAAGCAGCCGTCTTTGTCCGGAACGATTGAAGCAGATGAATGGCCTGTCGTGGCAGAAGTAGGCGGGACGGTGACGAGGGTGATCGCCGAGGAAGGAAGCACGGTGAAAAAAGGCGAAGTGCTGGCGGAAATCGATCAGCGCAGCTACCAGATCAGCGTCGCAGAAGCGAAAGCAGCATTGGAACAGGCGAAAGCCAAACTGGAGGAAGCGAAGGCAGGCTCCCGCGACCAGACGATTCAGAAGGGAGTGGCAGCCGTCCAGCAAGCGAACGCCAACATCCGCTTGGCACAGGCCAGAAGCAGTCAGGCCGAAGCGGGGATTGCCAGAGCGAGACAGCAGTTGGCGCAGGTCGAGGCGCAGCGCGAGGGAGCGGAGGAGACGCTGCATTTTCAGCAAAAACGGCTTCAGGAAGTGACGGCTCTGTACGAAAAAGGCGCGATCTCGCAAAAAGACCTGGACATGCAAAAAGAAGCGGTGAACCAGGCGACGACGCAGCTGAACCAGTGGACGGCCCAGGTGGCGCAAGTCAAAGCGGCGTACAGCTCGGCAGAGGAGGAGGCAGCTGCGGCGGTAGCCCAGATCGGCACAGCCAAGGCGCAGGAGCAAGGGGCGCAGGCAGAGCTTGATTTGGCCCGGGAAGGCAGCACGGTCTATACGATCCGCGCTTTGCTTGCCGCGCAGGAGCAGGCTCAGGCCAGGCTCGACCAGGCGATGCTGCAACTGGACAAGACCCGGGTAGTCGCAGCAGAGGACGGCGTGTTGTTGCGGTCCTCCGTCGAGCAGGGCGAAGTGGCGAAAACCGGAGCTACGCTGTTCACGATGATGAAGGCCGATCAGCTCAAACTCGTCGTCTACATCCCGGAAGCGCAGCTGAATCGCGTGCAAAAAGGGCAGGAAGTCGGCATACAGGTGGACGCGTATCCGAACGAGACGTTTAAAGGGACGATCAGCCGGATTTCGGAAAAGGCGGAATTTACCCCGAAAAATGTGCAGACGCAAGATGAGCGGACGAAGCTCGTTTTTGCGGTGACGATTGACGTGGCAAAAGGGCAGGAGAAAATCAAGCCGGGGATGCCAGCAGACGTGCTGTTGCCAGAAGGAGAGAACGCCCAATGAACGTCGCCATTGAGTGCCAGCAACTGACAAAGCGTTTCGGAGAGCGCATCGCCGTCAACCAGCTGACTTTGACAGTGCCAAAAGGTTCGATCTACGGCTTCCTCGGCCCGAACGGCTCGGGCAAGTCGACGACGATTCGCATGCTGTGCGGGCTGATGACGCCCACGACTGGCAGCGGCACGGTGCTTGGCTACGACGTGATGACACAGAGCGAGGAGATCAAGCAGCGAATCGGCTACATGTCGCAAAAGTTCAGCCTGTATGAAGATTTGACAGTGGAAGAAAATCTCGATTTTTACGCGGGCGTGTATCAGCTTGGCGCAGCAGAGCGCAAGCAGCGAAAAGCCGAGCTGATCGAGATGGCTGGTTTGACGGGACGCGAGAAGCAGCTGGCAGGCTCGTTGTCCGGCGGCTGGAAGCAGCGTCTTGCCTTGTCCTGCGCTTTGCTGCACAAGCCGGAGCTGTTGATTTTGGATGAGCCGACCGCGGGAGTCGATCCGGTGTCCCGGCGCATTTTTTGGGACGTCATTCACGAGCTGGCGAAGCAAGGAATTACTGTGCTCGTGACCACGCACTACATGGATGAGGCCCAGACGTGCGACTGGATCGGCTTCATTTTCTTTGGCAATTTGCTTGCCGAAGGAACTCCCGGGGAATTGATTGAGCGCATGGAAGCGAACAATCTGGAGGACGTGTTTATCGAGCTGGTACGGCGGGAGGAAGCGAGGCAGGCAGCAGAGGGGGGAGCGCGATGAAGCGGTTCGTCTGGGAGCGCTACTGGTCCGTCGTCAAAAAAGAAGTGATCCAGATCAAGCGCGATCGGCCCAGTCTGGCGATTGCCCTGGTCATGCCGCTAATGCTGCTGTTTTTGTTCGGCTACGCCGTCAATACAGACGTGAGCGACATCAAGATGGCAGTCTGGAACCAAAGTCCTTCTGCGGCAAGCCGGGAGTTGGTCGAGCAGTTTGTCCACACGGAAATTTTTCAGGCAACAGCCAGTGTCAGCGGGTACCGCGAGCTGGAAGCGATGCTCGACGAAGGCACGGTGGACGTAGGCTTGGTGATCGGGCCGGACTACACGCGCAAAAAAGATCGGGGCGAGCCAGCCCACATCCAGCTGCTCATTAACGGCTCTGATCCGAATATCGCGCGCACCGCCATGTCCAACGCCCAACTGATCGTGCAGCATCAGGCGATCGCGCTCCAGGAAAAAAATCTGCAAAAACAAGGGCTGGGCGAGCTGCAACTGCCGCTTGAGCTGGATACACGGGTGCTGTTCAACCCGAATATGGAAAGCATCGTCTTCAACATCCCGGGCTTGATCGGGCTGATTATGCAAAATGTCACGATGATCTTGACCGCCTTTTCACTCGTGCGCGAAAAAGAACGGGGAACGATGGAGCAGCTCGTGGTGACGCCGATTCGTCCGTTGGAGCTGATGCTGGGCAAAATTACGCCGTACGTCGGTGTCGGCCTGTTTTCCTTTTGCCTCGTGCTCCTGGTCGGAACAGCCTGGTTCGGAGTGCCTGTCAAAGGCAGCATCGGCCTGTTGGTCGCCTTGTCAGTCCTGTTTCTCGTGACGACGCTGCTCCTCGGGATTTTTATCTCTACGGTAGCGAAGACACAGCTGCAAGCGATGCAGATGGCTTTCGCACTCATTCTGCCCAGCGTGCTTTTGTCCGGCTTCATGTTCCCGCGCGATTCGATGCCTGTCGTGATACAATGGTTGGGCGGGCTGGTCCCGTTGACTTATTTTCTGGAAATTCTGCGCGGAATCTTTTTGAAAGGCGTGGGCGCCGAGGCGCTCTGGAAAGACATCGTCGGGATGGGAGCATTCAGTCTGCTGATTTTGGCTGTCGCCATCGGAAGGTTCCGCAAGAAGATTGAATAGAGGAGCGTACGTGACGTATGAACAAGCCGCCATCGTTTGAAGAGGGCCTGTTGCAATATGTGGAGGAGCTGAAGGACGAGAGCGAGATGACGGAGAAGCAGCGCAATATTTTGCGAGCCTCTGTCAAGCTGTTTGCGGAAAAAGGATTTCACGCCAGCTCAACCGCGGAGATCGCCAAAGAGGCAGGAGTGGCCGAAGGAACGATTTTCCGTCATTACAAATCGAAAAAAGACATCTTGCTTGCGGTTGTCGCCCCTGTCCTGGTGAAGTTCGCGGCACCGTTCATCTTGAAGGACTTGCGCGAGATTTTCCGGGAGCAGGCGCAAAAGCCGTTCGGAGAAATCGTGGCGGAGCTGTACCGCAATCGCTTGAATCTGGTCGATGCCAACGAGAAGCACATCCGCATCTTGCTGCAGGAGGCGTTTTTCCATCCGGAGATTCGGGAAGCGCTGATCGCAACCGTATTTGAAGACGCAAAAGCAATGGTGCAAAAGCTGATCGAAGCCAAAATCGACGCGGGCGAGCTGCGTCCACTGCCGAGCCAGGCTGTGTTTCGGGTCGTGCTGTCTTCCTTGATCGGAATGGTGCTGTTCCGCCAGGTGCTGGACAAGGAAGATTACGCCCATTATAGCGATGAAGAACAGATCGCTTTGACCGTAGATATTTTGTTGAACGGAATTGGCAAATGAGATTTTATCGATAAGGGAACGTTTTCTCTCTAATTGGCTGTAACAGAAAGGCCGCAAAGTGGTATAATTGCAAACAACTTTTTGCTGTTTGCTTTTGGAGGAGAGAGAAACCATGCATTTGTTATCAGAGAGAGACTGGCTCGCGTATCGGGAAAAAAACAAAGACCGTGCGCGCATGCTCATTTCCTGCCCGGACCGCGCGGGAATCGTGGCGGCTGTATCGAACTTTTTGTTTCAGCAAGGCGCGAATATCGTTCAGTCTGACCAGTACACGACAGACCCGGAAACAGGCCGCTTTTTCATGCGGATCGAATTTGATCTGATCAACCTGGAGGAGCGCTTTGAAGCGATCAAGGCCGAGTTCAGTCAGGTAGCGGAAAGCTTCAGCATGGACTGGTCGCTGGTGGAAGCGAACAAGCGCAAAAAAGTCGCCCTGTTTGTTTCCAAGGAAGATCACTGTTTGCTGGAACTGCTCTGGCGCTGGAAGTCCGGCGAGCTGCACGCAGACATTTCGGTGGTTGTCAGCAATCACCCGGACATGCAGGAGACGGTGGAGTCTTTTGGCATCCCGTACCGCTGCATCCCGGTGACGAAGGACAACAAGCCGCAGGCTGAGCAAGAACAGCTGGAGGCGGCAGAGGGCGTCGATCTGATCGTTCTGGCCCGCTATATGCAGATCTTGTCCCCGCGTTTTCTCACAGACTACGCGATGCGGATCATCAACATCCATCATTCGTTCCTCCCGGCCTTCGTGGGAGCGAAGCCGTACGAGCAGGCGTACCGCCGCGGCGTGAAGCTGATCGGGGCGACGGCGCATTATGTCACCGAGGAGCTGGATGCGGGGCCGATTATCGAACAGGACGTGCAACGCGTATCGCACCAGGAAGATGTAGAAGCGCTGAAGCAGCTCGGACGCCAGGTAGAGCGCACCGTATTGGCGCGGGCTGTCCGCTGGCATCTGGAAGATCGCGTACTGGTTTACGGCAACAAGACGATCGTTTTCCCGTAACAGGTTGAATCGATTAGGCGTTCAGCAGGATCAACAGGAAAAAGCTTCCCCAGGCAGGGAAGCTTTTTTGTTTGGCGCGTTAAAGGCGATGTCCAAAGGGGGAAGAAGTCTCGCTTCGACGACCGTTTCTTTTAGGCTTAGGACTTAGGTCAGGACACAAGCTTCAAGCCAGTCACGCCGACGATAATCAGGAGCAAACTGGCGATACGGGCCACGCTTCGCGATTCGCCGAAGAAAATCATATTGAGCAAAACAGCGCCTGCCGTACCGATCCCGATCCAGACGGCATAGGCCACGCTCAGTTGCAGGTAGTTGAACGCCTGGTACAGAAAAGCGAAGGACAGGGCGAACCCGCCTGCAAACAAAGCGGTATGGAGCGCGTTCTTCTTTTGACTGAACAGCTTCAAGCCTACCACTCCGACGATTTCACAACTAGCAGCGAGAAAGACAAACAGCCAACCCATTATTGATGCACCTCTTTTTCTCCTCGATTGTCAGCCAGCTTCAAGCCGATGACTCCCAGCACGAGCAGCGCGATGAAGAGCAGTTTCAGCACGTTCATGCTGCCGCCGAACAAAAAGAAGTCCATGAGCACGGTTCCGACAGAGCCAGCGCCTGCAAAGATCGCGTATACGGTACCTGTCGGCAAGCCTTCACACGACTTGGTCAAAAAGTAGAAGTCGACAATAATCACGGCCACCAGCAGTGCCCACTGCCACAAAAACTGGGCGGTACTGAAGCCGTACACCCAGACCATTTCCAGCAAACACGTCATCATCACATACATCCAGTATTTTCTCATCTTTTATACACCTCGAAAAATGAATGATATTCAGTCATTTCCCCTCAAAAGAAAACATACTTTACGGACGCAAAGCATGTTCCAGGAGGGTCAGCAATTCAGCTTTTTGTTTGGCTTCGTTATCAGCGTCATATCCTGCGTACAGGTAGACTTGCTCGGCCGCAGACTCGATCAGTCCGATCAGCAGCTTCGCGGCAAGAGCCGGATTCAGTGTGTCGCGGACAAGCTTGCGCTTTTTGTCCGCTTCCAGCATGGAAGCCACCAGATCGTACAGGGGAGTGTAGATCGTCTCCCACTGGCTGATGTGTTCCGTCGTAGACAGGCCCGCGTAAATTAGGACGGAAACGTCGCGGTATTCAGCGGTAACCTGGAAAATGGCATCTACGAGTTGGCTCAGCTGCTCTTGCAAGGGAGCTTCGGGAGCAATCGCCGCCTCGATCTTTTTCATGAATTGCACGACCATCTGCTCGGCGATGGCAGGCATGACAGACAGTTTGGAAGGGAAGTAAAGATAAAACGTTCCATGCGCGATGCCCGCTTTTTGGGCAATGTCGGCGATCTTGGTTTTTTCGATGCCTTTTTCCTTGAACGCTTCGATGGACGCTTGAATGATCTTTTCCTTTTTATCCATGAGTCCGACTCTCCAATCGAAAATGACTGATTATCATTCATTTTAGCGGAAGTGCTTTTTGAAAGTCAAGTATCTGAAAACAGATAATCGGGAGAAAGAACCTAATCATAAAGAAGTAAGCTACTCTCTAATTTTCAATATTAGTTAAGTATTTGATGAAACAAAATTTTAAAAAAGGGCGTCAACTAATTTAGAAGGAGTATTTAAATCTGGGAAAAGATTGAAAAATACAAAATTAATATTTTTATTGATTTGATGCTAAATTGACAATAAAATTTACATATAAAACCATTTTTGTAACAATAAGAGGTGTGAAGTCTAATGAAAAAGATAGCAGCTTGGGTATTGAGTTTAGTTTTTATTTTCTCAGCTACTTCAGCTTTTGCTTCGTGGGGAAGTGACACTAGAACAAAGTGTGGAAAGACAGGTGGATACCCAGAATTTTATTGCAAGGGAATAACTGACTCTGAAGACGATGATTTGTGGGGGAAATCATATATTGAAGTTTATCGTGATGGGAAATATATTGACAATGACTCTTCAGCGAAAGTTAGCATGAAATATGGAAACGAAGCTGAGGCAATGGTTGAAGCAGCGAAATCTTCCAAAGGTGATAACTTTATCGAAGGATATACCACGCATAAATGGTATAGATCTAAAACTGAAGGAGCATTCGATCAACTTGACACTCGGGATTACTATCCGCATTAATAAAATTTTGAAAAAAGGTGATGATACGAAATGAAAAGAAAAGCAATTGTTTCTTTGTTAGTTGTGGCGGGGATTGCTGGCGCTCTTGGATCTTTTGCTCTGGCTGGTGAAAAAGCTACTCCCAGCAAGCCGCAAAAATTTGTAGCTGCAGAAAGCACCCGACCTGCTGAATTGAATGAAAAACTTCAGAAATCATGGGAAGTATCGATTAACAAGTTTGATATTGATACCGACCAATATACTGCTTACGATTATTTCGATAGAAAAGTCATTTTAGAGCAATTACCGGCAGAAGAGAGAATGAGTTACTCTGATGCTATTCTCCAAGCTGTTAACAGTGTGCGAAAAGAAGGCGACTTGATGCCCATGCTTCTAGTTAAAGATGATTTAAGCGAAACGATTATCGTCTTTCAACGAAATGATGGAACGGGAACTTCTGTTGAATTAGTCTTGAAAGAGCAGGACAGCAATAAAAATAAAAGCCTGAGGTCAGAAAGTGAACAGCAGCGATCTTGGGCTTTAACATCTGTGGAGGAAAAGTAGACCAGAATCCTCAATAAAGGAACGTTTAAGCCACAGCAATAGCCTTAATCCAATCAAAAGCTGATCCATTACAGTAGCTTTTTACTGAGGATCAGCTTTTTTATTTGAAACGGCGCCCTTCCCCAATACCATCTCCAAAAACCGCTCCACCACAGGACGATGGCTGCTTTCCCCTGCACGCGTGCAGATGTAGACCGGGCGCTTGATCTCGACGCCGGGCACGGTTACGCGCCCGATTTCGTTGCGCTCGACCATTTCCTCGACAGCAAGCGCCGGGGCCAGCATCGTTCCGTACCCTGCACGTACAGATTGGATCGACTCGATCAGTCCGTGGTATTGCAGCCCGACCCGCGGGCGTCTGACGCCGTGCTCGCGGCAGAGGGAGAACAGCCATTCGCGCGTGGAACTGCCTTGTTCGCGGAGCAAAAAAGGTTCCTGGACGAGCTGCTCGATGCTGATTTCTTTGCCTGCCAACGGATGGGCTGCGGGGAGGATGAACCAGTAGAGCACATCTGTCATGTGGACGCGATCGATGGGCAGATCATCCTCCCACGCTTCTTTGATGACGATGGCGAGGTCGACCTGGCAGCTCAGCAGTAGCTCAATCGATTGCAGCGAATTGCGGGTGCGGATTTCCACGTCGACATGCTCGTAGTGCTGTTTAAATTCAGCCAGCCACTTCGGGACGAGGTAGTTCGAGGGCAAGTAGGTGGAAGCGATGCGCAGCTTGCCTTTTTCGCCCTGTCTGATCTCGGCCAGCTGGGATTCGATTTCCCGTTCCCAGTCGTAGATGCGGCGCGCTTTTTCAAACAGAAACCGCCCTTCATCGGTGAGCGAAATTCCCCGCCCGTCGGGAGCGAGCAGCGATAAGCCCAGCTCGTTCTCCAGTTTGCGGATTTGGGCGCTTACGGCAGGCTGGCTGATCGCGAGCGCTTCTGCCGCGGCAGTGACACTTTGGCGTGAGGCGACTTCGACAAAAATGCGCAAGGCATGCAGGTTCATTTGGCTGCTCGCTCCTTCATTCATAATCATTACTTATGAATCGTGTATGAATATGTATTAGATCGGATGAATGATTCCTTGTATGGTAAGCGATAGAAGGCAAGGAGTAAAGGAGCAAACAAAAGATGAGAGAAATCAGCGGGAGAAGGCAAGTCATCGCTGTGGCTTTGATCACAGCGCTTTGCATGCTGGGGGATTCCATGCTGTACGTGGTTTTGCCGCTCTATTGGAAGGAGGCCGGGCTGGACTCGCTGTGGGAAGTAGGCGTGCTGTTGTCGATCAACCGCTTGATCCGTGTTCCGCTCGGCCCGCTGGTCGGAAAATGGTACGAACGGACAGGCGGGCGTGCCGGGCTGGTGGTGGCGGTCATTTTGGCTTTTGTGACGACTTTGTCGTACGGCTTTCAAGGTTTTTGGCTGTGGCTGGCGATGCGCTCCTTGTGGGGTGTCGCCTGGACGTTTTTGCGGCTGGGGGCTTACTCGTTGATTGTGACGGTGGCGGAAAGACATAACCGTGGACAACTGATGGGGTTGTACAACGGCTTGTATCGTCTGGGCAGCCTTGGCGGGATGCTCGCCGGAGCGCTGTTCGCCACCTGGTACGGCCTGTTGCCTGCTGCGCTCGTGCTCGCCTGCTGTTCGCTTGTTGCCCTTGTGCTCGTCTTCCTGTTTATTCGCCCGAGCTTCACCAACCAAACGGCGGTAGATGTGGAGGAGACAGGGGCGTCACCGTCACGAAGTTTGTGGCGGCAGGCAAGCATACAAAAGACCATGCTGACCGCGCTTTTGGTCACCATGGTGTATCAAGGGATGTTTGCCTCGACATTGAGCAGGCTCATCGAGCAGCGAACACCGCTGCTTGTGCTTGGGGGCTTGGTACTGGGAGCCGCTGTTCTTTCCAGTCTGGCCCAAGGCGTTCGCTGGTGCTGGGAACCGTGGGCAGCCCCGGTAGTCGGCAGGCTGGCGGACCGATACGGCCGGAGAAAAATGTTCGTCGCGACCCTTTTGACAGGCTCGCTCCTGTTTGCCTGCATTCAGGGCGGTCTGCCTCTGGAGGCGTGGCTCGCGGTTTTGCTCGGCATCCAGTTGACGGCGACGATCATCACGACCGTAATGGATACGCTGGCGGCCGACGAAGCAGCCGGACAGACAAACAGCACGGCCGTGATGACCTGCTACTCCGTCATTACCGATCTCGGAGCGGCGTTGGGCCCGCTGATTGCGTTTTGGCTGGATGAGCACGCGGGCCTGCCCGTCATGTACCTCGGACTCTCGATTGCGCTCTTCCTGATCGCGCTGTCTTGGAGCGTCAGACGAGGGCAGGGGAGTCAGGGAAGCGTTCCTTGAGCGTCGCGAGCACATCGTGAATCGCCGCTTCCTTGTCCGGGCCGTGCAAAAGCATGTGATTCGAATGCTCGTACCAGGTGATTTGCGGCGAAGCGGATTGGTCCACGCTGGTTGCGAGCAGTTGCGCGCTGACGGCGTGGACCGTATCGTCGCGCATCGCTTGCAACAAGTAATACGGCGTCTTCACCTGGCGCAAAAGCGGCTTTGTTTCGGACAACAGTCGGCGAAACTGGAGCATGCTGCTGACCGGGATGCGGCCGATGCTTCTTATGTAGCGGCGCGAATGGGTGGGGAAGTCTTCGCGCAAATAGTGCAAGGCTTCTTTTACATCCCAGTATTTATATGGTGTGTTGATGGTGATTAACAGCTCGACAGGGTAGCGGGTCGTCAGATGAAAAGCGAGCAGGCCGCCCATGGAAAAGCCGATGATGACGATCGTCTCGGCGCGCATGGACAGGCGCTTGTAGCCTTCTTCGGCAGAGCGAAGCCAGTCGTTGCGCGTGCTCCGTGCCATTTGGCGGCGAGTCGTCCCGTGTCCTTCCAGAGTAGGGCATTCCACCTGGTAGCCAGCCTCGCGCAGCACTTTGGCGAGCGGCAAAATGTCGTTGATGTCTCCTGCGAATCCGTGGATGAGAAGACAACCGACTGTTCCTGACATCTTGATCTCTTCCTCTCAAATGTTGGGAATTTGGTTTTGTGTACGTATTATATACCGAATGAGGGAAGGAAGCGACTGCGCGGGTGCAGCTCTCAAAGAAAAGACCCCGTCACCTGTGCGGTAGCCGGGGCCGAGGGTATGGCGATGATTCATCTGCGCTTCATTTTCCGGCGCAGGAGAGCAGACAAAGTTACAGACCGATCGTTTTCAGCTCAGGCGAGATGATCAGCTTCGGCTCGGTGCATGCCTGGATGTCTTCCGCGGTGTAGCCTTCCGCGACTTCGACCAGAACGAGTCCATCCGGTGTGACATCGAGGACGGCTCTGTCCGTGATGATGCGGTTGATCACTTTTTTGCCTGTAAGCGGGAGCGCGCATTGGTTCAAAATTTTTGTCTCGCCATGCTTGTTGACATGGTCCATGATGACGACGATTTTTTTCGCCCCATGCACCAGATCCATGGCTCCGCCCATGCCCTTGACCATTTTGCCCGGAATCATCCAGTTTGCCAGGTCACCCTCGGCGGAAACTTCCATCGCTCCCAAAATGGCGAGGTCGATGTGGCCGCCGCGGATCATCGCAAAAGATTCCGCGCTGGAAAAGTAAGCAGCGCCCGGTATCGCCGTAACGGTTTCTTTTCCGGCATTGATCAGATCAGGATCAAGTTCGTCTTCGGTCGGATAAGGCCCGATGCCGAGCAACCCGTTTTCCGATTGCAGGACGACAGTTTTTCCTTCCGGGATGTAGTTGGCAACCAGTGTAGGCATCCCGATTCCCAAGTTTACGTAAAAGCCATCCTCGATTTCTTGTGCAGCACGAGTGGCGATTTGCTCACGAGTAAGCGACATAATGGTTTCCTCCCTAAAAATGAGCTTGTATGTGATCCGATCGTCAGGTCAGGAGCGGACCGTGCGGCGCTCGATCCGTTTTTCAAACGAAGGAGCGAGAATCAGACGCTGGACGTACACGCTTGGCGTATGGATGTGATCCGGGTCCAGCTCGCCTGTTTCCACGATTTCTTCCACTTCGACAATCGTGATTTTTCCGGCGGCAGCCATCATCGGATTGAAGTTTTGCGCCGTTTTGCGGAAGACGAGATTCCCCATCTTGTCAGCTTTCCACGCTTTGATCAGCGCAAAATCGCCCGTAATCCCATGCTCAAGCAAATACTCCTTGCCGTTGAAGGAACGCGTTTCCCGTCCTTCGGCAATCGGGGTGCCGACGCCAGCAGGAGTGTAGAAAGCAGGGATGCCTGCGCCGCCAGCCCGGATGCGCTCTGCCAGCGTGCCTTGCGGGGTCAGTTCTACTTCAAGCTCTCCCGAGAGGAATTGACGTTCAAATTCCTTGTTTTCCCCGACGTAGGAGGAAACCATTTTTTTGATTTGCTTTTCGCGCAGGAGCAGGCCGAGGCCCCAATCATCCACGCCGCAGTTGTTGGAGACGACAGTCAAATTTTTAACGGCCTTGTCGCGAAGCGCGATGATCAGATTTTCTGGAATGCCGACCAGCCCGAAGCCGCCTACCAGCAGTGTAGCTCCATCGTGAATATCAGCCACGATGTCCGCATAAGAAGAGTAAATTTTTGCCATGACGATCACTCCCACCATGAAAAAATGTCGTTGACGCGAGAAAAAGATTTTGTAAGCGCTCACAAGCAAGTGGACAGTTGCTTGAATATTTCCGCCCTTTCATCATACAGGATACGAGTTACAAACAAGTGACGAAAGTTCGGCCGATAATAAAAAAATATAAAAAATGACAGAAAAGTGATACAACTGTTTTTATTTTCTGTAAAATATATTTTGTCAATTATTTTTCTTAATGATTGCTCAGAACCGTTGATTTTTGCCGAAGGGTCAGCAGGGGCTACGCTGCCACCAGGAGGCGCATTACGCAAGGGTGCAGGAGTGAAAGTATGAAAAAATGGATTAGCCTCTCGATCATTGTCCTGCTTTTGACAGGCTGCGAAAAGCTGGATCAAAGAACCGGAGAACTTAAACGGATGGAAGAAGAGACTGTAATCAAGGTGAAAACGGTAAGTGCTTACACAGTGGTAGAGAACCAGGAAGCGCGAATGCTGGAGACAGCAGGCGTGGTCATGCCGAAGCAGGAGCTGGGGCTTTCGTTTGGCACCTCCGGGAAAATCGCGAGCATTCTCGTCCAGAAAGGGGCGAGCGTGAAAGCGGGCCAAACTTTGGCGACCTTGGATCAATCCAGTTTGCAAGCGGGGATTCAGGCGGCAGCCGGGCAAGTAGCCAGTGCGAATATCCGGCGCAGCAAGGCACTGTCAGGCCCGGAGAGCCACGAGATTCAGACGAGAAAGCTCCAGGTGGAAAAGGCGAAGGAGCTTGCGGCGAAGGCGGAGCGGGAGTATGCGCAAGCGACTGTTCTGTTTGCAAACGGGGCGATCGCCAAAGACGAGCTGGACAGGCTGGCTCTGGCACAGAAGCAAGCCAAGCTCAGCCTGGAGGAAGAGGAGATCGCGTACAACAAACTGATGAAGGGCGCAGACCGACTGGATGTCGAAGAGGCACAGGTCGGTGTGAGCCAGGCCAACGTTCAGCTCAGCCGCGCGAAGCAAGAGGCTGCCGATGCTGTACTGAAAGCGCCTTTTTCCGGTGTCGTCGCAGCCGTCTCGCAGCTTTCGTCCGAACAAACCGGACCGGGCAGCGAGGTTATTCGCCTCGTCGATACGAGCAGTTGGATCGTCAAGCTTCAGGTAGACAGCGAGCAGATCGGCTTGTGGCAAACCGGAGCAACGGTGCAGGTCAAATCGGCAGATGGCAGCGAGGCGGAAGGGAAAGTGACTTTTGTTTCACCTGTCATGGATCAAAATGTGGGGGCTTATCCGGTTGAAGTGACCGTCGACGGAAGCGCTGTGAACTGGAAAGGCGGCATGACCGTGACTTGCCACTACCCGGTAGCCGGAAAAAATGCGCCGATCGTTCCGGTCGCAAGCATCGGCATCTCCGATGAAGAATATTACGTAATGAAAATCAAGGAAAACACAGTGGAAAAGACGCCTGTAAAAGTAGGGGCGCTGCACGGTACGTTTTATGAAGTTCTGGAGGGACTTGAGCCGGGCGACCAAATTGTAGGGGCGGGTCTTTCCTATGTGGTGGACGGCGAGGCGGTGAAGGTGGCGGATGAATAACAAAACGTTTTTAGCCATTGCGCCTGCTCTGGCCCGCTGGAAGGCCGTGCTTCTCTGTCTGCTCGCGATTGGCGCCTTGTTCAGACTGGATGTGGCGACGTTTCCCGACAGGGGATTGCCGGAGTATACGATTCACCTGACTGCGTCAGGACTGACAGCGGATCAGGTAGAGTCATCCGTAACGCGGAAGGTAGAGGAGGCGGTACGCGCGCTGGGCAGTGCTGTGCAGATTTCCTCTGATTCTCGTGCCGGATCGGGAACGATTACGGTCAAAACGACAGAAAATCTCGGCTCTGACTACAAGGACCGCCTGGAGCAGAAGGTGTCCGAGATCATGAAGACACTGCCTGTCAAGGAATACAGCATTAGCCAGGAGAAGCTCGGAGACAATTTGGTCGGGTTTTACTTGCTTCACGGCAGCGATGTTCAGACGCTCTCCGATGTGGCGCGGTATACCGTCTATGAAAAGTTGATCCAGGCGCAGGGCATTGCTCGCGTCGAGATCGACGGTCAAGCCGTCCGGGAGCAGATCGAGATCGTTTTTCGCCCGTCGATGCTGCTGGCGTACGGTTTGACTCCTGAGGATGTGCTGGGCCAGCTTCCGCAGGATGTGATTCGCGAACAAATCGGGACGGTTGGCAAGACGGCGGATCGCACAGCTTTTACCTGGACGAGTCAGACAGAAGGGCCGCAGGGGCTGGGCAAGCAACTGATTTCTACAGGCAAAGGGTATGTGCCGCTGAAAACGCTCGCTGATATTCGCGACACAAGAGGAAGCAAAGGCGAGGAGATAAGCGTTTATCAAGGTTCTCCGGCAGTCGGCATATCGGTTTACGCTTCGGAAGTGGGGCAAGTTCCTGCCATCCGGCAAGAGACTGCGAAGATGATGGCGGAGCTGAATACCGATGCAGGCGGCAAATACGAGCTGACACTGTTCGACGATCGGGCGCAACCGATCTCTGCGGCGGTTGCTCAGCTGACATTGCTTGTCGGCGTGGCGGCTGTTCTCATCGCGCTTTATCTGCTCGCTTCCTTGAAAAGGATCGGCCCTGCCGCCTTGTCGCTTTTGGCTGTATTCATGGCAAGCGGAACCGTTTTGGGGGCGCTGTGGCTCTTTGGAATGAAGTTTACCTTTTCCGCGTTGGGGCCGCTGCTTGTGTTTGTGCTTGTTTACCTCGTCGCAGGCGCGACTTTCTTTTCCCGCCTGGACAGGCTTGGCGCCTATTCGCTCCCGGGAAGCCTGAAAACAGCCTGGACGGTCGTGAAGCCGCTGCTGCTCGCGCTCGTGGTGATGGCAGCGGCCTGGTTCACCATCGTCATGACAGACATGCTCAAAGCGGAGGATAAAGCCGTCCTGTTTGACGCCTGGCCTGTCATCGCTCTCGGCGCAGCGAGCTTTGCCCTGGTGTATGGCTGGATCATCCCGGTACTGACAGCGACATGGCTGGCGGAACCGGAGCCAGCTGACGCAGGAGAGAACATCCCTCGAACGCCGGGAAAAGTGACGCGTGCTCTGACGGTCCGCTGGGAGAAAATGGTGCAGCAAGGCTACTTGCCGTTTGGACTCACACTCGTCGCATCGGTTGTTTTTGTTTTGCTTTTGCAATCGTTTGTGCTAGTCGATCCTTTTGCGCAAGTGGCGCCAAAAGAGAAGACACTGTCGCTGCCGATGGTTCAGGAAAGCAACATCGACGATGCCATCAAAGCGGCGAAAAGTGCGGAGGAACGGCTGCGCCAACTGCCGGAAGTAGCTGATCTGTATACGGATGCCTCCCGCGAGCGCTTGACCATGCATGTCAAGCTGACAGACAAATCCAAGTGGACTCGCTCCGTATACGATCTGGAAAAGGAGCTGGACAAGCAGCTCCGCGACATTCCGCAGACAGACCCGTTCGCGCTCGTCGTCAACAGCGAGCAAAAGACGCGCCTGGAGTTCACGGTCAAGGGACCTTCCATGGAGACGACGCAGCATATTGCCAAGGAAATTCTCGTTTACTTGCAAAAAATGAGCTGGCGGGACAGAGACAATCGGGAAATCGTCACAGATGAGCGGATCGGTCCGGCGCAAAATACCGCGTTTATCGATATTCGCCCGAAACCGGACATGCTGGCGCGCTATCGTGTGAGTGAGGAAGAAATCAAACGCCAGCTGCAAAGCTATCTCGGCGAAAAACAGGCGGGCAGCATTTTCGTCAACGACCGCAATATTTCAGTCATTGCCCGCTTTCCCGACAAGTGGATGGACCATTCCGAACAAGTCAGACATATTTTGATTCGCACGCAGCAAGGGGCGGTTCGCCTGTCTGATCTGGTCGACTGGTCGAGCGGGGAGCAGCCGCAGGTTTATCAGCGGGAGGATGGCATGTACGTGTTCAAGGTCAGCAGCGCCATCGCAGATGCAAGATGGATTGACAGCATGGCGTACAATTTGCCGCTGGCCATGCAAGAAAAAATCACGGTTCCAAAAGGCTACACCATACTGAACGAGGATGAGCTGAAGAAACTGCGTGAAGAGCAGTCCGATGACAAAGACTGGAGCGGACGTCTGATCGTCATGCTCGCCATGGTCGCGCTTGTGCTCTTGACCAGCCTTCTGGTGCAACGACGGGCGCGGGATGGCTGGTTTGCTCTCCTCTTGCTGCCTGTGTTGTCGGGCGGCGTCACGCTGGGACTGCTTTTGCTGGATCATCCGATGAATTTGATGGGCTTTTACGGAGTGGCTGCGGCTTGCGCTGTGCTTCTCTCGCTGGCCTTGGTTCAGCTCGATGACATGTTTGCAGCAAGTAGCGAGCAGTCGAGTATTTGGAACGGAGTGCGCAGCGGCATGCAGCGCTCGTGGGCCACATCCGCAGCGATAGCGATCGCCATCGTGCTGGCAAGCTTGCCGATTGCCGCAGGCTCGCTCGCGGATGGGCAAACATTCGTATCGTTCGCCAGTGCCTTGTTGTTCGGGACAGTGTTCGCGCTGTTTGCCACTCTTGTGCTTGTGCCTGGCATGCAGCATGCGGCTGAATGGCGAGAGGCCGCCCAGTCGGATGTGTCGATTCCCGTCCTGGTGCGCCGCATTCGGGACTGGCAGGAAAATGAGCGGATTCGCCGCAGTGACGCACGAGCGCGGAAAAAGAGACAGCAGCAACTGGCGCAAGAAATGCGCAAGGAAGCGCAGGATGGTTCCGCAAACAAGAAAAGAGAGTTGGCAAAAGAGGACTTCTTGCCGTTGCCAACGGGAACAGACGACGCCAAGCCGTAACGGCTGGCGTCTTTTTTTGCTGTGAAAACAGCTCAGCGGCATTCGTAAAGCAGCTGCGTCTGCTTGCGGTCAACGCTTTTGCTACCGAAGAGAGGGAAAGCCGCCGCGACCGCCTGCGCCCACCACTTTTGCTCCCGAAAAGAGGAAAAACCGCCGCGACGGTTTTGTTCACAGGCTCGGCAAGGACTTTTCGGGAAATCTCGGGTAAGATGAGAGGAGAAACGAGTGTAGGAGGGAAACCTGGCTTGCGCCGATTGAAAAAGCTTTTGGATTATCTGCTGTTGGCTGCGATTTTGGTGGGACTGTTCCTGTCGTCCTCCCAGCCATACTACAAACAAGATTTGCGGGGGACGATATCCAAGGTAGTCGATGAACAAAGCTGGAATGAGCGGATGGAAGGGGTATCCGTTCCGTATGCCGGCAAGGAAATCAGCGTCGAGAACAAGGGAGCGGCGGGCTTTATCGAGTTTTTTATTCGCAAGGGAACGCATTTTACCGTGTTCGCGCTGTTGGCTTTCAGCTTCTATCGCGTTTTTTCCCACCGTCTTTCGTTTGCGGTCGCCCTGCCATGGAGCGCCTTTTGCAGCCTGCTTGTGGCTGTTCTGGACGAGTGGCATCAGACTTTTACCCCGGATCGGACAGGCATGGTGAATGACGTCTTGCTGGATTTAGCCGGATCTGTCACGATGTTGTTGATAATTCTTCTCAATTACATGTATTCACGAAGAACATATCATTATAAAATGAAGTGAGCGGCAGCCATCCTGACCGGGGCAGCTGCTTATTGAACGATTAGGGAGTGGATGAGATTCGTGTCAGACAAAAAGAACGTGCTCGTACTGAACTGCGGCAGCTCCTCGGTTAAGTACAAGCTTTACTCCATGCCGGGCAAAGAACTGATTGCCCAGGATTACTTGCAGCAAATCCAACGCGACGAATACGAGGATGCGATTCGCAGCGTGTTTGAAACATTAAAGCAACATCAAATTGATATTATCTCCCACCGGGTCGTGCACGGCGGAGAAGCATTTAAACAGTCTGTCGTCGTGGACGATCGCGTGAAAGCGGAGATTCGCAGCCTGTCCCGCTTTGCACCGTTGCACAATCCGATCAACCTGCTCGGGATCGAAGTCGCCCAAAGCATCTATCCCGACGTGAAACACGTAGCTGTTTTCGATACAGCGTTCCACCAGACCATGCCTCCATCCTCCTATCTATACGCGCTGCCATACGAGTATTACGAGCATTACGGAATCCGCAAGTACGGCTTCCACGGCACGTCTCACCGCTATGTCATGAGCCGCGCCGAAGAGATGTTGAACCGTCCGAAAGAACAGCTGCGGCTGATCAGTTGCCACATCGGCAGCGGGGTCAGCATTACCGCGATTCGCTACGGAGAATCGTTTGATACGTCGATGGGAATGACGCCTTTGGCGGGACTGTCCATGGGAACCCGCAGCGGCAACATCGATCCCGGGATCATTCCGTATATTGAAGAAATCGAAAAAACGGATACAGCCGGAGCCATTACGATTTTGAACAACAAGAGCGGATTGATGGGCGTATCCGGTGTGTCCAACGATTTGCGCGACGTTATGGAAAAGGCAGAAGCGGGACATTATCGCAGCCAGCTTGCCCTGGAATTGTTCACAACGATTTTGCATAAACATATTGGGCTGTATTTGGCGCGACTGAATGGCGTAGACGGGATTATTTTTACAGCAGGTGTTGGAGAAAATAGTTCTACCGTACGCGAAATGGTTTGCACCGGACTGGAATTTGCCGGGGTCAATCTGGATCGCGAAGCCAATCGCAGCAGCAAAGGTGAAGCATTTATCAGTACGGAATATTCTCCGGTCAAAGTCATGGTAATTCCTACCAACGAAGAGCTTGTAATGGCTACAGACGCGTACCAGCTGTCTTTTCACTAGCATGAAGTGCGTCATCTAGAAAGAATAGGCTTTTCAGTATTGGAATTTCTCTGCTATACTAGGAGAATGAGGCTTCTGGTTTGAGGTTCTCACCATTTTTCTGAAATAATAAAAGGAGTGCAAACTGGATGGCAGTACAAGTGGGAAGCATCATCGAAGGAAAAGTGACAGCGATTAAACCGTTTGGGATGTTCGTAGCAGTCAGCGAAACCGAGCAGGGGCTGGTCCACATTTCCCAAGTAGCAAACGGTTTTGTAAAAGATATCAATGATCACTTTACCGTGGGGGCACAAGTAAAGGTAAAAGTTCTCTCCATTGATGATGCAGGTAAAATCTCGCTTTCGGTTCGCGCCGCACTCCCAGCGCCTGAGCGTCCGGAGCGTGAAGAGCGCCGTGGTGGTGGATATCGTGGAGGCGATCGCGGAGGAAATGCAAAACGCGACAACGCAGCTTCCTTCGAGGACAAATTGAAAAAATGGTTGAAGCACAGCGAAGAGAACCTTGCGACTATCAACAAAAAGAACGCAAAACGTGGCTACTAAGCCTTGTGATAACAGAAAAAGGACGGGACATCCCGTCCTTTTTTTTACGAGGTTGACACTAAAGCAAAAAAGACAGGGAGCTTCCCTGTCTTTTTTGCGCATTTTTGAACGAACAAATTGCGAGAGATTCATCTTATGCGCATCACCACGCTCGATGACGAAGTGCCTCCGTCTCATCTCCCTTCCCGCTGAAAATCCCTAAAGTCATTTTGCATCGTAACGTGTTTGGAACTCCAATCTCGCCTAGCATTGCACGGCAGCAGGGTTAGTTCCCGACTTCCTTCAACGCCTGCTCGACGAATTTGCTCTCCAATACTTGGGAAGTGTCGAGCTTCTTTTTGATCGCGCCCACGGAGAAGAGAAAATCGGCCTGCTCCTGATGCGCTTTGGCAAATTCCGGCGTGATCGGGGAGAGGATGGGACTTGAATTTTGCAAAACCTTGCTGATGATCTCCCGCTCCAGCTTCTTGGTTTTGACAAATTCGTCCGTTACTTCGTCGAGGTGGCTGACGTAGTAGCGGCGCACTTCTTCGTACGTTTTGAGAAACAGGACCGTCAGTTCGGGGTGGTCTGCGGTAAAGCCAGTGCGCGCGATCAAAAATCCGGGAGCGAAAATGTTCAGATCGTCGCCTGTCACGAGCGTCTTGGCCTGCGTCTGCACGACAGCGGTCGTCACGTAAGGCTCCCAAGTCGACCACGCATCGATGGCTCCGGTGTCAAGGGCGGGCCGCGCTTCATCCGGCTGAAGGTGAATGATTTCCACGTCCTTGTCGTTCAGCCCGGCCCGATTCAGCACCATGTACAGGAAGTTGTAGGCGCTGCTGCCTTTGGCGACGGCGATCTTTTTGCCCTTGAGCTGTTTGATATCGGTGATCGGGCTGCCTTTCGGAATGACGATCGCGTTGTTGCGCTTGCCGTCGCTCGTTACGGCGATCGCTTTGAAATCGACACCTCCGGTTTGTGCAGAGACGACCGGAGTGCCGCCTGTCGCGCCGAAGTCGAGCCGCCCGGAGGCAATCGCTTCGAAATGGGGAGGACCGCTGGCAAATTCATGCCACTTTACTTCGGCTCCGGCTTGGGCAAAAGCTTTTTCAAAAATGCCCTTGTCCCTGGCGTAGGAGAAAATCCCGGTGCTGCCTTGAATGCCGATGTTTACGACGACTTTTTCTTTTGCCTCTGCACTGGCGGCAACAGTCTGCTGTTGCTCGGGTGCTGCTGTTTTGCCGCAAGCGCTCAACAACAGCAGGGACAGGACGACGATCAGGCGGAGCCAGCCGATTGTTTTCGGGGAAGACTGCATATGTTTGTTCATCCTTTCTTTTCTGTGGGTCTATGGGTGTCCTAATGGACTTGTGGCGCACTGGCAAACTGGTTGGCTGGAACATCCAGCCCGTAATGCTCGCGCAAGGTGTGCCCGGTGTACTCTGTGCGGAACAGCCCCCTCTGTTGCAGCTTCGGCACGACCTGGTCGATGAAGTCCTCCAGCCCTCCGTTCGTCAACTGCGGCATGATGTTGAAGCCGTCTGCCGCGCCTTGGGTAAACCACGCCTCCAACTCGTCCGCCACTTGCTCGGCAGTGCCTGCGATTGTCCGATGGCCGCGACCTCCGGCGAGACGAAGCAGCAGTTGGCGAAGCGTCAAGCTTTCCCGCTCGGCCAAATCGCGGATCAGCTGGGCGCGGCTCTGATGCCCGGCGATTTGTTCCGTTGCGGGAAGCTCGGGCAGCGGGCCGTCCAATGGGTAGGAGGACAGATCGTAGCCGATGCGATTGGATAGTTGCAGCAGGCTGTAGGCGGGATGCGTCACCTCGTGCAACTGCGCCTCTTTTTCTTTTGCCTCTGCCGCGCTCTCGCCGATGATCGGGCAAATGCCAGGCAGGATGACGACTTGTTCAGGGGAGCGTCCGTAGCGGGCGACGCGCGATTTGACGTCGGCGTAAAACGCCTGGGCGTCCGCCAGCGATTGCTGTGCGGTGAAAATGGCTTCGGCATACCGGGCGGCGAAGTCTTTTCCGTCCTCGGAAGATCCGGCCTGGACGAGCAGTGGCCGTCCCTGGGGAGAGCGCGGCAAGTTCAGCGGGCCGCGCACGGCAAAATGCTTGCCTTTGTGGTTGAATTCGTGCACCTTGCTGTTGTCTGCGTAAATGCCCGAGGCTTTGTCCTGGATTAGCGCGTCGGCCTCCCAGCTGTCCCACAGCTTGAGAGTGACATCGAGAAATTCTGCCGCCCGTTCGTAGCGAAGGTGATGCTCGGGGATTCGCTCGCAGTTGAAATTTTGCGCCTCGCCATCTGTTCCGGACGTGATGATGTTCCAGCCCGCCCGGCCTTTGCTGAGATGGTCGAGGGAAGCAAAGCGGCGGGCGAGGTTGAACGGTTCGTTGAAGCTGGTGGAGACCGTAGCGATCAACCCGATCCGGCTGGTCACGACGGCGAGAGCGGACAGGAGGGTGAGCGGTTCCAGTCCGCTGATCGCCCCGTACTTGACAGCTTTGCGCGAGGTGGCGTAGCGGTCGGCCAAAAAGAGGGAATCCAGCTTGGCTTGCTCCGCTTTTTGCGCCAGCCGCTGAAAGTGGGAAAAGTCGATGATATCCTCCACGCGGGAGGAAGGATGGCGCCATGCCGCCTCATGATGACCCAAGCTCGACAAAAACAAGTTCAGGTGGAGCGTGCGTTTTTGGTTGCCCATGTGTATCACCTCATAGAAAAATTGGGAGTGCAGGACGCACAAAAGGCCTCGTCCCAAACAGCAATCGTTCGCTGTTGGAAGGAGACCTCCAGTGGTCTGGTCGGTAAAAGGATAATTCCGAGTTGCAAAGTATGAAATGGATGATAGCAACAAATGGGAGAAGAGTCAATCCCAATATGCAATATAGTAAGAATAGCCGGAATAGCGGAGCAAATTTTTTGTTGACCCTATTGACAGCCGCTGGAAGCCGATGATACGATTGCGCACAATACCGACTAATCAAGTGTGAATTATTGAGTTTTGCCAACCAGAAAACTGGAGGCACAGTTGCGGAGATGACCGCGACTGTGCCTTCTTTTTCATTCCAAATCAATTCAAAGGAGTGGAGCCGATGGGGAAATCAAAGCAACAAGCCGAATTTGGCTGGTTTATTCCAACGACGGGAGACGGCAAGTATATCGGCGTCGAGCCGGAGCGCGAGTCGACTGCTGACTACATGGTTCAGGTGGCGCAAACAGCCGAGCGGGCAGGCTTTACTTTTGCCTTGATTCCGACTGGCGGAGCTTGCATCGATTCCTGGATCGTCGGGGCTACGATCGCTGCCCATACACAGGTGCTCAAGCCGCTGGTCGCCATGCGTCCCGGGCTGATCGCCCCTGTGTTGGCTGCGCGGATGGCTGCTTCGCTCGATCAGGTGTCGGGCGGCAGGGCACTGATTAATGTCGTGACAGGCGGCAGCCCGCAAGATTTGCTCGCCACGGGTGACCCGCTCGCCCACGATCACGACGGCCGCTATGAGCGCACGCGGGAGTTTCTGGAGATTGTCAAAAGCGTCTGGACAAATTCGCACGCCCAGCCGGAGCGGTTTTTGGCGAGCAACCAGACCGCTCAGCAGGGAGCGCAGCCGCTTCACTATTCCGGTCGCTTTTATGAGATCAAGGGAGGGGCGAGCTTGCCTGCTCCCGTGCAGCAGCCGCACCCGCCGCTCTACTACGGGGGAAGCTCGCCCACAGGCAAAAGGGTTGCGGTCCAGACAGCCGATGTCTACTTGATGTGGGCGGAACCGCTGGAGTGGATTCGCCAGCAGATTGCCGAGGTGGAGGAGCTGAAGCGAGAGCTTGGCCGCGACCGCGAGCTGCGCTACGGACTTCGCGCCCAGGTGCTGGTGCGCAAGACGGAGGAAGAGGCGTGGAAAGAAGCGTGGGAAATCATCAGCAAGGTAGATCCGCAGGCGCTCCAGCAGTCCGGCCAGCGGTTCAGCCACACCGATGCCATCGGACAAAAACGGCAAAATGAGCTGCGGGAAGGCTCCAAAAAAGACAACTACGTGATTGGTCCCAATCTGTGGTCTGGCCTGTCGACCGTGCGCGGCGGCGGTGCCGTCCTGCTGGTAGGTACCCCTGAGCAAGTATCAGAACGCATTTTGGAATACATCGATCTGGGCATCTCGTCTTTTATTTTGTCCGGGTACCCCCATCTGGAGGAAGCGGCGATCACTGGCGAGCTGTTGCTGCCTGTCGTCAAACAGAAGCTGGAGCAACGACAGCAGGCAAAAGGAGTCGGCGTATGACCGCGCTGCTGGAGATCACCCGACTCGACAAGACATTCGAGACGTCCAAAGGAGCGACGCAGGCGCTCCGCGACATCCGGCTGACTGTAAAGGAAGGCGAGTTCCTCACCGTCATCGGGCCGAGCGGCTGCGGGAAGAGCACACTGCTGAAAATCGTCGCGGGGCTGGACACGGAATACGCCGGGAGCGTCAGGCTTGCCGGACAGCCAGTGAGCGGTCCCGGTATCGACAAAGGCTTCATTTTTCAGGAGCCGCGGCTTTTTCCCTGGCTGACGGTGGAAAAAAACATCGCCGCCAACCTGTCGCTCAAAAATCCGGCGATTCGCGAGCGCGTAGATGAGCTGATCCAGCTCGTCCGACTCGGAGGATTTGCCAAGTCGTATCCGCGCGAGCTGTCTGGCGGCATGGCGCAGCGGGTGGCGATCGCCCGTGCGCTCTTGCGCAATCCCCGGGTGCTTTTGCTGGACGAACCGTTCGGAGCGCTGGATGCCTTTACCCGCTCACACATGCAGGAAGTCCTGCTCGACATTTGGCAGGAAAACAAGACGACGATGATCTTCGTGACACACGATATCGACGAAGCGATCTACTTGGCCAACCGGGTCGTGATCATGAACGCACACCCGGGCTCCATCAAGCGCATCGTTCCTGTCGATCTGCCTTTTCCCCGGAAAAAGGCAAACCGTTCCTTTCAGGAGCTGCGCCATCTCGTCTTGAACGAGTTCGAAAAGGTGGACGAACTGGAATTGGTCGATAGCTCAGGGATTTGACGGAGGTGAAAGAGAATGAGCAATCAAGCAGAGGGAATCTCGGTCGCCGCGACCGCTTCGGCCAAACCCGTCCTGCCGACGAAAGCAAAAGCTAGGGCAGGCAACAGCACCAAACTGGCGATCTGGTTAAAAGGCTTGATCCTGCCCGTCGTTGTCCTGATCGTCTGGCAGACGGCAGGCGAATTGGGCATGGTGTCGGCGACTATGCTGCCGACGCCGCTGCAAATTTTGACTGCGGCGGGCGAGCTTTTGGCGAGCGGGGAGCTGCTTGGACATTTGCAAATCAGCATCATGCGGGCGGCGACAGGCTTTTTGCTCGGCGGAGCAATCGGACTGCTGGCAGGACTGGCGGTAGGCTTTTCCAATCGGGTGGAGCATTCGCTCGATCCATCGGTGCAAATGCTCAGGACGATTCCGCATCTGGCGGTGATTCCGCTGTTTATTTTGTGGTTTGGCTTCGGCGAGCTGTCCAAGGTGCTGTTGATTGCCAAAGGAGCATTTTTTCCGCTCTACGTAAATACATTTCTCGGGATACGCAGTGTTGACGCCAAGCTGTTTGACGTCGCCCGAGTGTTGCAGTTCAGCCGCTGGAAGCAAATTACCAAGCTGATTATCCCGGCAGCGCTGCCGAATATTTTGCTCGGTGTCCGGCTGTCTCTGGGTGCTGCCTGGCTGGGACTGGTCGTGGCAGAATTGATGGGTTCGAGCGAAGGGGTCGGCTACTTGATTATGGATGCGCGCCAATTTTCGCAAACGTCCATCGTGTTTGTAGGAATCGTGATCTTTGCGCTGGTCGGCAAGGCGACGGATTCGCTGGTGCGCTACCTGGAGAAAAAATGGCTCAAATGGCGGGATCATTACGGCGGGTAAAAAGCCGCAGGGCTGGCATGGATTCAGCGCAACAAGAACGGATCGGAAAAAAGGAAGCGGGCCAAACGCCCGATGCGGCACAGGAACTGAGGAAATCGACAAACTTGCGCGGCAGGCAGGGACATCGCTGCTTGCCAAATAAAAAAGGAGAGATCAAGCTATGGCAAAACTCGTGATTGTATCAGGAAGTCCCTATGCAGGCTCCAGACTGGACACCGTCCTGACCTACATAGATCGATTGTTGCTGGAAGCTGGACACGAAACAGACTGGGTTCATGTGCGCGACTTGCCTGCGGACGATTTGCTGCACGTTCGTTTTGACAGTCCTGCTATCGTACAGGCCAACGAGCGGATCGCCGAGGCAGACGCGCTCGTCATCGCGACCCCGATCTACAAAGCGGCGTATTCCGGTGTGCTGAAAGTGTATTTGGACCTGCTGCCGCAAAAAGCTTTGGAGAACAAGGTGATTTTGCCCGTGGCAATCGGCGGGACGATCGCCCATCTGCTGGCGATCGATTACGCTCTCAAGCCAGTATTGTCCGCACTGGACGCAAGACATTTGCTGGCGGGTGCCTTTATCCTCGATTCGCTGGTGAAAAAAGGCGAGGACGGGGCAAACTCGTTGGAGGAGGAAGCGGCGCAGCGGCTGCAAGATTCTGTGGAGCAGCTCGTGCAGGAGCTTTCCTGGCAAGCGGAGCGCAGCAAAGTCCCCAACGTCGCCAACGGCAACTAAAACCAAAGCCAAAGCCTAAACAAAGCAAGGAGCCCTTCGTGCAGGAGGGCTCTTTTGCGCTGTCACTTGTCCGCTTCCACGCTTTGCACCTGTAGCTCTTGGACAAGGTGACAAAGGTAACGATTCTCGGCGTGTGATGCAAAATGCTTGCTCGCCTATTCACTAAAAAGCGGACGGGGAGGATTTTTTTCCGGCAAAATGCTTCCTTCTATCCGATTCCCTTCACGCTGCCAATATTCCATCCCGCCGAGCATCTCCTTGACGGAAAAGCCAAGCTCCGCAAGCTTGGCGCACGCTTTTGCCGCACCGTTGCACGCAGGGCTCCAGCAGTAGACGACCAACAGCTTGCAGCGATCCAAAAACGCAGTGGTTTCCCCGCTGATAAGCGCGTGGGGCAACGAGATGGCGCCAGGTACGTGGCACTCCTGATACGCTTTTTCGCTGCGGGCATCGACGATGATATAATCCGCCACGCCGTTTTGCAGGTCATTCCAGACATCTGATACGTCTGTTTCCAAAGAGAGCTTGGCGAGAAAATGGCGATGGGCTTGCGCCGGGGGCGCGGCCGGAATTTGCAATACGACAGACACGTTCATTCCTCCTTGATTCGGGATGACTTCAGCTTAGCATTGATCGAATCATCACAGTTATCTATACTATTTGATAATAAACATCAGTGATTTCTATGATTGAACAGGAGGTGTGTCGATGGAGCTGGTGTATTTGCATACGTTTCGCGAGGTAGCCAGATGGGGCAGCTTTACGCGGGCGGCGGAGGAGCTTGGCTATGCGCAGCCGACAGTGACTGCCCAGATGCAAAAGCTGGAACAATCCTATGGAGTGCCGCTGTTTGAGCGCTACGGACGCAGGCTGCGCATGACTCAGGCGGGAGAAGCACTGTTGCCGTATGCGAGGGAAATGATCCGGCTATATGGGGAATCTAAAGACATCGTGAACCGTCAGGCGAGCGGCCCGCTTGCGATTGGCACGATTGATACGCTTGCTGCTTTCTTTTTGCCCCCGTACTTGCAAAGCTTCCGTGAGCAATATCCGGCGGTCGATCTCGTGCTGCGGACGGCGAGTGAAGAGGTGATTTTGCAGCAGCTTCGCGATGGTTACCTGGACATCGGGATCATTTTCGATCGCCGCTGTACAGACAAGGAGCTGGTGGCAGAGGTCGTTCGTCAGGAGGAGCTGGTGATCGTCATGCCTCCCGAACATCGGCTTGCGAGCTTGCCTGTGCTGACAGCCCGCGATTTGGCGAGCGAATCGCTTATCCTCACCGAAGAAGGCTGCACGTACAGAGGGATGCTTACGGAGGTGCTTGGCGAGCAAGGAATAACGCCGCGAATCGCCTGCCAGTTCAGCAACCCGGAAGCGATCAAGCAGTGCGTGCGCTGCGGTCTGGGGGTGGCGCTTTTGCCGTCCATGGCTGTGAAAAGAGAACAGGCGGAAGGCTTGCTGGCTGGCGTGCCTTTTCGCAGCGACAAGCCTCCGTTTTTCATTCAGGTGGTGCATCATAAAAAGAAATGGCTGTCGCCGTCCATGCAGTTCCTTGTGGAAAAGCTGGCGCCGGGGCAGCAGAGAGAGGAATCGTGAGCAGGATGCAGGTTGATTTTGCCCCCTTTGTCGCTTTTGCGCCGGAAGAGAGCGTCGTCTCAGGGGTCGCGCTCTATACGGTCAGCTATTATAGCGACGATCTGCTGGTCAAAGCGCTTTTGGCGGTGCCGGAGCATTTTCTGGCGGAAGAGACAAGGCTTCCCGCGCTGCTTTATTGCCGCGGCGGGATCAAAGGAATCGGACGGGTCAGACCGGAGCGGATCAGCCAGATGGCTGCCTTTGGCTATGTCGTTCTCGCCCCGCACTATCGGGGGAATGAAGGCTGTGCGGGACGGGACGAATTTGGCGGGGCGGATCGGCAGGACGTCTTTTCAGCCTACGAGCTGCTGCGCAAGCTGAACATCGTCGATTCCCGGCGGATCAGCGCGTACGGCTTTTCCCGCGGCGGGGTCATGGCTTTGTTTGCGGCGATGGAATGCAAAGGCTTGCTGTCTGCTGTCGTTTGGAGCGGGGTCAGCGACATGTTTTTGACGTACGAAGAGCGGGTGGACATGCGCAGAATGTTGCGCAGGCTGATTGGCCATCCCGACAAGCAGGAAGCAGCGTACCGCGACCGCACCCCGCTGTATCGCGCAGGCGAGATCGCTTGTCCGGTGTTGATCATCCACGGCACAGAAGATGAAAATGTGAGCGTCGAGCATGCCCACAGGCTGGCAGCCGCGTTGCAAAAGGCTGGCGTCTGGCACGAAAAATGGCTGGCGGAAGGGGCCAGCCATCTGTTCGTCGGAGAAGAAATCGAAAAGTATACACGAAACATGTTCGCCTGGCTGGACGAGCGCGGTCAGGAGCGGATCGCGCCAGCTAACGCGTAAACAGCGTAACTCAGTCCACTTTTGGGTCGAGGGGCAGCGTGATGATGATTTCTGTTCCTTGCCCCAGCTTGCTTTTTACTTGCAGGTCGCCGCCGTGGTTTTCCACCATGCGGCGCGAGATCGGCAAGCCAAGTCCGGTGCCGTCTTCTTTCAGCGAGAAGAACGGATCAAAAATCCGCACGAGAAACTCCGCCGGAATCCCTTCACCCGTATCTTTTACATGAATATGCACGGCTTTATCGTCCAGGTGGCTTTCGATCAAAAGAATGCCGCCTTCTTTCATGGCCTCAATACTGTTTTTCATCAGATTCAGCAAAATTTGTTTCAGCTGCTCCACATCGACGTGCAGGCGAATATTGGGCGCACAGCGGTCGACAATCTGGATGCCGTGCAGCATGGCTTCGGCATTCATCAGCGGCAGAATCGAGTGGACGACACCTGCGAGATTCACTTCGCGATAGTCCGGCTTGGACGGCTTGGACAGCATCAACAGCTCCGTCACAATCCGGTTGACCCGCTCAATTTCCTGCAAGATCAGCGGCAGGTAGTAGCGATCCCGCTCCTGATCGGACAAGCGCTGTTCGAGCAATTGAATGAAGCCGTAAATAACGGTGAGCGGGTTGCGGATTTCGTGCGCTGCTCCGGCTGCAAGCTGCCCGACCATCGCCAGTTTTTCCGATTGGTTCAAGTATTCTTGAAGTTGTTCTTGCTCCGTAATATCGAGAAAAGCGACCATCCAGCCCGAGTCTTGATCGTGCTTTTGGTTGTGCAGCGGCACATACGAGACGAGAGCGGTAAACGGCGAGTCATCCTGCTTGTACAGCGTCATTTTGCGATTGACGAACCAGGGGGCATCCTCGCTGTCTGTTGACGCCGTGAACGAAGCGGCTTTGGACATCGGATACCCGGCCTCGTCGACTTTGACCAGATGCTGTGCCAGTTTGTTGACGTGGATGCTCGCCCCGGCGTGCGGTTGCGTGATGATCCCGACAGGAAGCGAGTTGAGAATCTGCTCGCGAATATTTTTTTCTTCCGTCAAAATTTGACGCTGCATGGCGTCCTGGGCGAACAAATTGGCGATATTGCTCGACATTTTGTTGAACTCCTGGGCCAACTCGCTAAATTCGTCATGATGGGTATAAATAATTTGCTGGCCAAACGTCCCTTTGGACACCTCGCGTACTTGTTTCATGAGCGACTCGATGGGACGAAGCAGCTCGTTGCGGAAGTAAAAGGTGCAGAAAAACCCGAACAAAATCGCAGCTACGGAGACCGTGTAAGTAAGAATCAGCGATACGCGAATGCTTTCGTTTGTATGCTGAAACTCTTTGTTTGTCTTGTACTCCAGTTGATTGAGCGAGAACGACAATTCACGTTCCAGCTGGTTGATCAACGGCTGGACTTCCTGGCTGAGCACATAGCTGACAGCGGGCACATTGTTTGCCTTGAGCAGCGGATTGATTTTGTTCAAAAACAGAAAATCCAGCTTGGAAATCGATTCAATGATGGAGAACAAGCCGCTGTTTTCCTCTGTTTTCGTCAGCGAGGCGAAACGGGATGTGTCGATCAAATTGGTGTAATACTGGTCGAGATAAGACTCGTCGCGGGTCAAAGTGTACATGTTCAGGGCGAATGTCTTGGTGTATATCTGGTTTTTGACCTCTAAAAGAGCGCTCGTTTGCGGCAAAACGTTTTGAGTCAGGTGCACTTCGTCGGAAGTAACCTTTGTCATATGGTAACTGAACAGGGTAGTGACGCAGCCGATCAGCAGCATCATGACGAGATAGCTGAGCATCATTTTTTTCTGAAATCCAAGATTGCTGAACAGGGACATGCCAATTAACCTCCAAACGAGCCACGGGAAGAAATAAAGTGCTGCAATTCCCGTTCAATATCTGCGCGAACCTCCGGGGGCACCATCGGGCCAAACGGACTGAAGTGGTTCACGCCTTCGGCCAGACCGTAGACAACCTTGCCGCTCGGGAGTCTGTCTGCCATGTACTGCTCGAAAATAATGCGATAACATTGCCGCACGTCTTGCACCAGGGAAGCGAGCACATAGTCCGGCGCGATGTAGCGCTGGTCGGCGATATAGCCGATCGTATACACCTTGGAGCGCTGTGCTTCGGTAATGACGGCGAGATTGAAGCTGTCTCCGGTGGTGTAGATGACATCGACACCGTGAGCGATCATCTCGCGCGTTTTTTGTACGGCATTTTCAATGTCATTGAAGTCGGATACTTTCCCGATCACGATTTCCGCGTTGGGCGCAGCTTTTTTGACTCCTGCGCGAAAGCCTTCCGCCTGAGCCATTTCCGGCGGCTTGTCGACCAGAATATAGCCGACTTTGCCCGTGCGGGACATTTTCGCCGCCAGCATGCCGACGAGCTGACCGGCAGGCTTCATGTCGTAGCGAATCGTCGTCTGGTTGGAATGCGGGGCTTCACCGTTGAAGGAGATGAAGCGGGTCTGCGGATACTTGCGTGCGACACTGGTAAACGGCTCGGAGAAAATCACCCCATGCCCCAAAATGAGATCATAGTCGTTTGCTGCGTATTTTTGCGCCACATTCGTGATTTGATCGGCTTTGATATTGTTGGCAATCTCCAGTGAAAAGCCGAACCTTTTCTGCATCTCCGTAATGCTTTCCATCGCGCTGCTGTTCCAGCCCTGATCGTAGGTTGGCCCTTCCAGCAACAAGGCAACGCGCAATATTTCAGAAGAAGGCCCGCGGTCATTGATCACTTCGTCCAAATGTTTCATGCTGGTAAAAAACTGACTGGTAATGAGCAGAAGCAGCCCGACAACCAGGAAGGTAAACAGGGCGAAAAAAGGCTTCAGCTTTGGCATGGAAAAATTTCCCCTTTTAAAAAACAAGCGTTCGATCGTGAGACGGTAAACAAGTGCACTCCTATTATATCGGAAAAGTAGCGCGATGAAAAAATGAGGAAAATAATGACGGGAGTGGGGGTGCATGGAAAGGCAAGATCAGGACAGCCTATTAAGGCAAAAAGCAGAGAAAAAGGGAGGCGTTTTCGCATGGAGAAGGATTTCGTGGAAATCCCGCAGCCGGATATACCGGATGAAGTACGGCAAGTCGATTTGCCAGAGATCACAGAGACTACTCCTCATCCCAAGCCCGAGAGTCCGCAGGCAGCGAAAGTAGTAGCGGGGCAAGCAACAGGTGAACAAGGCTCAGGCGAAACCACGGAGCCGATCGGTTTTCGTCCGTAAACGTCGAAAACGCCGAATGTTCATTTCGACAAAAGAAGTCATTTTCTCTCGTGGACAAGGCTTGCGATTTCTGCAAAAGTAATAGAGAGAAATGCGAGCGAGATGTGAGGGGATAGGACACCATGGCCCGGTTGCTGATTGTAGACGACGCAGCCTTCACGAGAAGGATGTTGACAGATATGCTAGGCGAGCAACACGAGATTTGCGGAGAAGCGTGCAATGGTTTGGAGGCTGTTGAGAAATACAAGGAACTGAAGCCGGACATTGTGACGATGGACATCACGATGCCGCACATGCATGGAATTGAGGCCATGCGCGAGATTCTCGATTACGATCAGGATGCCAAAGTGTTGATCTGTTCGGCAGTCGGGCATCGGCAAAAGGTTTTGGAGGCCATGAAGACTGGCGCGAGCGACTTTGTCGTCAAGCCTTTTCAGAAAGAGCAAATACTCGATGCCATCACCCGCCTGCTGTAAGCAAAAAAGCAGCCGCCAAGCTTGAAGCGCTTTGGCGGCTGTACGGTTCTATAACGAGACTGCAGTGCCGATTCCGGCAGCTTTTGCCCGCTCGTACACGGTCTTGGCTACCGCTGTATCCAGGTAAGCGACTCCGACCGATTTGTAGAGCGTGATTTCTGCGTTATTTTCCCGCCCCGGCTTTTGCCCGATCAAAATTTCTCCCAGTTCAGCGTGCAATTGAGCAAAGCTCCACTCTTGTTCCGCGATTGGAATGAGCAAATCGCCAGCTTCGTGCTCGGCACCTTCCAGCGTATCGACGACGACTTTGCTGGTTTGTACGGTGGCCGAATCGACTTCCCGCATGTGCGGCAGGAACGCGCCGATTGCGTTGATATGGGTACCAGGACGCAGGCTGGAAGCGGCAAACAGCGGCTCGGTCGCCTTGGTGCTGCAAATGACGATCCGGGCAAGCGAGACGGCTTCGTCGGCGTTTTCCACCACCGTGATCTCTCCGTGCCAATCCGGATAGAGCGCCAGCAGGCTTTGTTTCATTTCATCAGCTTTGGCTCGCGTCCGGTTGTACAAGTAAATATGGCGCAGCGCCCGTACTTCCATGACAGCCTGGATTTGCCCGAGCGACTGGGCACCGCAGCCAAGCACCGCGCAGCTGTCCGCATCCTCTGCGGCTAAATACTTGGTGGCGACACCGCTGCTCGCCCCGGTCCGCATGACGGTCAGCAGGCTGGCATCCATCATGGCGACGTGCTGCCCCGTTTTGGCTTCCGTCAGCACAATGACGCTTTGCAAAGACTTGATGTTGTGTTTATGGTTTTGCGGAAAAATGCTGATGATTTTCACCGCGACGTAATCATCGCTCGCCAAGTAAGACGGCATGTACAAGCTGGTCGCATCGTATTTGGGATGGTCAACCGCGGTGCGCACCGGAGTCGTTACGTTTCCTTGCATATGCTCGCGAAAAACGTGTTCCACGTCTTCCAGGCAATCTTTCATCGTGTAGATTTGCTCGATATTTTCCCGGCTCAAAATGAGCATGACTCTCATCCTTTCGGTCAGGATTTGTCAAAATCCAAATCCTTTGTTTCATCAATGCCGTTGCGAATCCACAGTCCCACAAACACGAGTGCAACGCTCAAAATGAACGGAACGCGCCAGCCCCAGGCCAAAAACTGCTCTTCAGGAAGCGTGCTACCATTCGATGGAGCTGCCCATCAAACTGGCGATCAACGCCTTGTTTTGAACCTGTTTGGAAACTCCCGCTTGTGGTTGAAGTGCCATCAGTTGCAGATCCTCCCTTGGTGTGTAAATGACGATGCTTTGCAGAATGGCGTTGGAGTGCGAGTAGCAGCGGGCGGGGGACACCTTCGTTTCGTGAATTGAAGCGTCACTTCAATTTCCGCTCATAAAAAAAGTGAAAACGCTTTTTGTCTGATAATAGTAAAGATTATAAAAGATAAAAGGATTCATCGCAACAGCGTTTTGCACCATTTTCCCGCAAGCGGTATGATAGACCTATCTTGCGAGATTTGAGGTATAGCGGATGGAACCAACGATTGGCGTCTTGATCAAGTCACTGCGGCTTGGCAAAAAAAAGACACTGAAACAAATATCTGAAAAAACGGAACTCTCGATAAGCTTTTTGTCCCAGGTGGAGCGGGGAAAATCGTCGATTACGCTGGAATCGCTGAAAAAAATCTCCGAGGCGTTGGAAGTGAGTCCGAGCTATTTCTTTTCGGAAAAGCATTCGGCACAGAGCGATCGCGTGCGCAGAGGCGGACAAAAGCCTGCGATGCCGAGCGGCTTTCCTTTCGTGTATGAGGACTTGTCTGGCGATTTGGCGAACCGCTTGCTGGAACCGATCCTCGTCACATTGCAGCCCCACGAGGACAGCGGGACGCCTTTTGTCCACAAAGGGCAGGAGTTCGTCTACGTGCTGGAAGGGGTATTGACGCTGTTGCTCGGAGAGGAAGAGCACGATTTGCATCCGGGCGACAGCATTCACATGGACTCGACTACACCGCATAACTGGCTGAATCGTACCGGGGAAGTCGTCCGTTTTTTGTGCGTCAATTCCGCTGCGGAAAAAGACCAGTAGCGCGAGCGTCCGGCAAGCGGAAAAAGTGCGCCCTGCTTACGCTTTCTTGTATAATAAAAGGACACGTACGAATGCGCGGTAAAGAGGTGGAAATGTGTCCGTTGAGCCTAACTATTTTCAACAGTATCAGCATGCCGATATAGACGAACTAGCCGATGTGATTGGAGAGCTTTTGCAAAACCCGATTACGGTTGAAGATGCGGATCACAAATTGATTGCCTACAGCTCCCACGGAGACAGCACCGATCAGGCGCGCTGGTCGACCATCATGGGCAGGCGGGTGCCGGAAAAGGTGTTGACCCGCCTGTGGAAGGACGGCGTGTTCCAGGAGCTGTTGACGCAAGACGACCCTGTACATATTCCGGCCAAGGATGAGGTCGGCCTGGGCAAGCGTGTGGCGATCGCGATCAGGCGCGGCAGTGACGTGCTCGGGTACATATGGGCGCAGGAAGTGAATCGGCCGATCACGCGCGAGGATGACGAGATTTTGCGTCAGGCGGCACGGGTAGCCGTCTCAAGGCTCATGCAGCGGCAAGGGAAGCGCAAGGCGGAGGAGCAGCGGCGCAAGGAGTTTTTGTGGGAGCTGTTGCTCGGCAACCACAAAAGCGAAAGCACGATCCGGCAAAAAGCTGACAGCCTGCAAATGCAGCTTCCGACCGCTTATTTGATTTGCATTATTGAAGCGGCAGGTGCGCGGCTCGACCAGTATTTGTACCCGTTGCTCATGCGCGACAAGCTGTTGTGGGTTGTCGACGGTTCGCAGATCATTTTGCTGATCGGCCTTGACGGCAGTGTCAAAAAAGATGTGCGGGAAGTCCTCGTCCGCAAAGTCGAGCAGTTTCTCGCCGACTCGCTCGGCAAGCTGGAAGCCCATGTCACAGAAGGACGACAGGTGATTGCAGGCTACGGACTCGGCTATCAGTCGACGTATACAGAGATTGTGAAAAGCTACAGGGAGGCGCTGCACGCGCTCAAGATCAAGAAGCTGTTTCCCAAGGAAAACGAAGGCATTTACGGCTATCACGAGCTGGGCATTTACCGTTATCTCCTGCAACTGAAGCAGTGGGAGGCGGAGCAAGGCTATGAAAACGAGCGCTTGGAAAAGCTCAGGCAATACGACCGGGACAATCAGACGGCGATGTTGCAGACATTGGAAACGTTTCTGGACGCGGCAGGCAAGGTGAACGTGACCGCCTCGCGTCTGCACATCCACATCAACACATTGAGCTACCGATTGCGGCGGATTGAGGAGATCATGCGGGTCGATCTGGAGAACATGAACCAGCGGGCCGCCCTCTACCTGGAGTTGAAAATGGCGAAGCTCGATCAGGAACAATAGTTCGTTTGTGGATTTTCACAAACAGAAGGATGGCAAAATTAAAGGAATCCCCAAGGAAACGCCCCGTGTAAACGCTGTACAATGTTAGTATTCTCATTAAATCGGCGTTTCCAAGGAGGACTACCTATCATGATCGTTGGCATTCCAAAAGAGATTAAAAATAACGAGAATCGCGTTGCCATCACGCCAGCAGGCGTAGCAGCCCTCGTACAAAACGGACACTCTGTTCGCGTAGAGACAGGTGCAGGACTTGGCAGCGGTTTCACCAACGAAGACTACACAGCAGTAGGCGCTGAGATTGTCGCGACCGCAGCAGATGCGTGGGCCGCTGACATGGTCATGAAAGTAAAAGAACCACTTCCTGCCGAGTACGGCTACTTCCGTGAAGGTCTGATCTTGTTCACGTACCTCCACCTGGCTCCAGAGCCTGAATTGACTCGTGAGCTGCTCGATAAAAAAGTAATCGCAATCGCGTACGAAACTATCCAGCTCGACAACGGCGCATTGCCGCTCTTGATGCCGATGTCCGAAGTTGCGGGCCGCATGTCCGTACAAATCGGTGCGCAATTCCTGGAAAAACAATACGGCGGCAAAGGCGTGCTGCTCGGTGGCGTACCTGGCGTGCCAAAAGGCGAAGTCGTTGTCATCGGTGGCGGTATCGTAGGTACGAACGCTGCGAAAATGGCGCTTGGTCTCGGTGCAAATGTAACGATCATCGACGTGAACGCAGATCGTCTGCGCCAATTGGATGACCTGTTCCAAGGCCGCGTACAAACTTTGATCTCCAACTCTTTCAACATCGCAAGCGCAGTGAAAAAAGCAGACCTGCTCGTAGGCGCTGTTCTGATCCCTGGCGCACGCGCTCCTCGCCTGGTAACAGAAGCGATGGTAAAAGAAATGACGCCTGGTTCCGTGATCGTAGACGTGGCAATCGACCAAGGCGGTTCCATCGAAACGATCGACCGCATCACAACGCATGACAACCCGACTTATGAAAAACACGGCGTAATCCATTACGCAGTAGCGAATATGCCTGGTGCGGTAGCTCGCACTTCCACTCTGGCGCTGACGAACGTAACGGTTCCATACGCTGTTCAACTGGCGAACAAAGGCTACGCACAAGCGATCCGCGACAACCGCGCTCTGGCGAAAGGCGTAAACGTCATCGACGGAAAAGTGGCTTACAAAGCGGTTGCAGATGCTCACAACCTGCCATACGCTTCTGTAGAAGAAGTATTGCTGGTGAAAAACTAATCGCGCTTCCATAAACGAAACTGCTTGCCAGAAATTTTGGCAAGCAGTTTTTTTGTGGGCAAATCCTTACTTACTCAGGGCCGAGTGGATCGGGGTATTTGGAGGAGTTCATCTTCATTTTGCCTGAGTCGCTCAAATGCACCTGTATATGAATCGAGGCAATCGAATCTGCGGTCGGCGCCGTACGATGCTCTTTTTCATACGCCCGCCAGGCCCGGTAGTCTTTTTTGAACAACTCTTTTTCCAGGCCGTACAAGTCAGTGCCCTTTTTCAATCCTTTTAAAAAGGTGTCCCTGATTTGCTCCCGGACCTGTTCTTCCGAGTTTTTCTGAATGTGCGCAGGACTGACTGGGCTCATTAGCTCGCGAACAAAGCCTAGCAGATGCACCTTCAATTTATAGCGGGGAATCGGCCCGGTGGTGAGCGGGACGATTTGCAGTCCTACGTGCTTGATGCGGATTGTCGCTTTGGGCGTGTTGTTTTCGCGGATGATCAGGCCGGCAAACTCGGTGTCTTTGTTCATCCAGCGCAAGCCCATCAGATCGCGGCTGGGAAAATAGCCTTTCCAATTGCCGCGATGCAGCGCGTGCACCCCGTCGATGGACAGGCGCGAGGTGTAGTGATTGTTCTCCTTCCACGAGTGGGTGTAGATGGTGACATTGGGCAGCAGCACGGTATTCGAAGGGTCCCAAAAGTTGCTGATGAAGCGGTAAAACTGGGTCGGCTCGATAAAGGAGCGCTGCTGATACACGTCTTTTGGCTGATGCAAAAGGGACGTCAGCGGAGAGAAGCCAGTCAGGGCGTGATTGCCAAGAATTTTGTCGACCGGCTCCCTCGTCGCGAACACCCATTTTGTATAGCGGATCAAACCGTAGCGGTTCAAGATGTCATGCGTCGTGATTATGCCTTTTTGCAGGATGCGCTCGTGAAATACGAGAGACGAGACGAATCCGAGGAACAGCGGCACTTGCGAGTTTTTTTGCAGGTTGTCAAAAGCGGACATCAGCGTCTTACCTCTCCCGATCGAAATAGCAGCGGGAGGCGAATCCGGTTGACTTCCCGTTTCCTGTTTGGCGACGCTGGACAGGTCGACAGACTGGGCGTAGAGGACGTATTCGTCGTTGATAAAGTCAACGCCAAAAGCAGACAAATAGCTCAAATCCTGAATCGATTTCTGATCCCAGCAGCCGCTCAAAAGCGTTGTGGCAAGCAGCAGCAAAGCGCAAGCGATTCGGGCGTATTTCATTTGGTGTTCCCGTCCTTTTCAGGCTTTTTGCGGAAAAAGTAAATCAGCGGCTGGAACAAGACCAGATACAGATTGGACAGCACGTTGGACGAGCCCATCAACACGTAGGGACGGCCAAACGAGGTCAAAGTGGACAAGTAGTAAATAATCGCAATCATTCCGATGACGAATCCGTACATGCCGATCGTCGACGACAGGAGGAAGACAACAAAACGGGTGACCGTGACAGCACCGCTCAGCGCCTGGTTGACGAGAGTGAACGAAGCGACGACTGTCAGCGAGCCTACGAACAGCATCGAGGGCGAAGTCAACCCGGCGCGAATGGAGGCGTCTCCGATGATCAACGCTCCGACAAGCGCCAGCGTTTGCCCGACGTTTTTCGGCAGACGGGCTCCCGCTTCCCGCAGAAACTCAAAAATGAACAAAATCACGAAAAGCTCCATCGGCGCGGAAAATGGCAAGCCTTTTCGTCCCTGGGTAATCGTGGCAAGCAACTGGAACGGAAACTGCTCGACGTTGTAAGCAGACAAGGCAATCCAGAACCCGGGGAGAAAAGCGGCAATCCAAAAACCGCCGAGACGCAGCATGCGCTCCAGCCATACGTACGTGATCGGATATTGATCGTCCTCTGGAGATTTGATCAGCTCCAGGAGGGAGACAGGAGCAATAAGGGCCAGGGGCGAGCCGTCCACCATCACGATAGCTTTTCCTTGCAGAAGCAAGTAAATCGCATAGTCGGGGCGTCCCGTATAGTCGACAAGCGGAAACAAGGAATAGCGATTGTCGCTCAGCATTTTTTCCAACAGCGCGCTGTTCAATATTTTTTTGTTTTCGCAGGCAATCAGCCGATCGCGAATCATCTCAAGCAGGTCGGGAGCGGCAGTGTCTGTCAAATACAACAGAGCAACCCGGCTGCGGGAGCGGGTGCCGAGAATGAACGGCTCATAAGCGAGGGTAATCGTTCGCATGCGTTTGCGGATGAGGGCCACATTGGTCGACAAATCCTCCACGAAGCCGTCTCGCGGACCTTTGATGGAAATTTCCGTGTTGGCTTCTTCTGTCCCCCGCTGCGGCCGATTGGAAATATCCCAGGAAAAAGGCGGCGAATCCCCCAAAAAAATCAGCAAGTCTCCCGCGAAGAGCCGTTCAGTCCACAGCTCCGGATTGGTGAACAAAGGGACGAGCGGAAGCGAGCGCAGATCGCCAGAATTTACGCAGTGCTCCAATTGAGGCAAAGCCGTCTCCTGCAAATGCCGTACGTCCGCCAAACCTTCGCAGTACAGCATGAGCACAGACTGATCGTTCGGGGTGACAGCCCGCAGGAAGACGACATCAGCACAATGCGCAAATCTATCACGCAGCTCCTCTTCAAGGGTCATGGCTCACATCCTCCAATCTGGTTGGTTTTCGCAGCGACAGCAGGAACAAGATGAGTGTGACGACTACCATAACCAGCAAGTAAAAAGGATAGTAAATCTTCGAGAGAAACGTCACGAATTGCATGTCGCTGTAAGGAAGACTGGTCAGGGCGATCATGCTGGCGCCAAGGACGAACATGACGTATTTTCTTTGCTTTTTCGTGCGCAGGACGAGCAGCTCCCCGAGCAGCAGCAAGCAAAGCGTAATGCGGATAAACGACCCGGACAGCCACTGAAAAATCGAGAAAAACTCCATGTTCTCGATGTCTTTGCCGATCGTCAAAAGCCGCCATTGCTCAAAGGCGGGAAACCGCTGGCGCGTCGATTCCACAGGCCCGAACTCGGCGATGGCTCCTGTAAGCGGACTGAGGGTCAGTACCAGGACGATCGCGATCATGATGATATAGTGGACGGCGCGAAGCGGTTTGCGAATGTGGTGTTGCAGCAAAAGCAAAAGGAACAGCTCGGTAAATCCTCCTCCTACAAACACCATGGCGTGCAGGGTGGGCATAAGCCCGTTTTGGAACAGCGGCAAAAGCTGGGTATAATCTTTTTTGGGAATGTTGCCAAACGCGACGAACATGCCCAATAACGAAACGGCAGGCAGCAGGATGCCGGAAGTAATGCCGACAGAAGCTATGCCGCCGTAAGAGGCGAACACGCACAAAATGATCAGGGCAAGCGCTGTCACCCATTCCGGTGTCTGCGGCAAATAGTTGACGGTAGTCCATGTTTGCGTATCGATTAAATTGACGAGGGCCATCAAGTACAGGCAAAGGATGATCGGGGCGAGGAGCAGATGCCGGACGGTTTTTCCTGATCGCAAAAGAAGCCACTGGGACAGCGACATCTGCTTGATCCGTCTATTGATGAAAAACAGGGCGTATGCCCAAACGGCAAAGGGGATGGCGCCAATAATGACGCTCAGCCAGGCATCGCGCCCAGCTTTGCTGAGCAGCAGAGGAATAAGGGTAACATGGTTGGTTATTCCGATTGAGAGCATCATGACCATGATCGCTTGGCCAATCCCGATTTTTCCGTCTGCTTTCATGAAACATACGTCCCCTTTTAAATCGCTGGTTTTGTTATAGTTTGTCTGCTCGACTGGAAATATGTATCGCGTATAAAGGTTAGCCCACGAGAAACAAAGTGTGGTATTCTACAATGAGGTAAAAATGGAGTAAGGAGTGCAGCCGGGATGTATAAGCTCATAAGAAAATATCTGTTCCAGATGGATACGGAAGAGATTCATGAAAAAACGGTTGGTGCCTTGAAGCTGATGGAAGATTCTGCTCCGGGAAAAAGCTTGCTCAGAATGATGTTCCAGTTGAAGGACGAGCGTCTGGCGACAAAGCTGTGGGGAATGACTTTTCCCAATCCGGTAGGACTCGCCGCCGGTTTTGACAAAAATGCCGAAGTGTATCATGCGCTCGGTGCGCTCGGGTTCGGCTTTGTGGAAATCGGGACTTTGACGCCGCAGGGACAGCCTGGCAATCCGAGGCCCCGCTTGTTCCGTTTGCCTGAACACGAAGCAGTGATCAACCGAATGGGCTTCAACAACCACGGTGCGTATTTGGCTTCGCAGCATCTGGTAGATTACGCTTATTCCGATGTTCCGATCGGGATCAATATTGGCAAAAACAAAGTCACTCCTAATGAGGAAGCGGCTTCTGACTATATCAAGTGTCTGGACATGCTCTATGCGTACGGCCATTATTTCGTCATTAACATCAGCTCGCCGAACACGCCGAATTTGCGCGACTTGCAGGAGACAGAAAGCATGCGCCAGCTGGTGCGGGCGATACGCGAGAAAGCGGCTGAGCTGGAAGCGCGCGGCATTCAGAAAAAACCGATTTTGCTCAAAGTAGCTCCAGACATGTCTGACGAGCATATGCGCGATGTCGTGCAAGGGGCTGTGGCGGAAGGCATTTCCGGGATTATTGCCACCAATACGACACTGTCGCGGGAAGCTGTTCAAGGGCATCGGTACGCCGAGGAAGCGGGCGGTTTGAGCGGAAAGCCGCTGACAGAGCGATCGACAGCGTGGGTGAAAGAGATTTATCAGGAAGTCGGAGGCAAAGTGCCGATTATCGGTGTCGGAGGCATTTTTACCGGAGAAGACGCCTATCAGAAAATACGCGCGGGCGCCAGCCTGGTCCAGGTTTATACTGGCATGATTTATCAAGGGCCTGGCATTTCGAAGCAGATCAACAAGCAATTGCTCAAGCTGATGCAGCGGGACGGTTTTTCCCACATCAACGAAGCGGTTGGCGTGGACGCGAAAGCGTAGAATCAAAAACGTAGAACCAAAAACAAGGCTCGTGCAGTCAATGACATTCGCCAAAAGGTCATCGGTTGCAGGAGCCTTTTGATAATAAGCTTTACGCTGGATTGGGCGATTGAGTATAATAATGTAGGACAAGCAAGAACTGTCAAACAATTGGATATTGTCGGCAATAGGTGCCTTTGTGTGCATGAGCACGAAGGGTAACAGGGAATCGGGTGAAAGTCCCGAGCGGTCCCGCCACTGTAATCAGGGAGTTCTCTTTGATGAAGTTCCACTCATATTCATATGGGGAAGGACAAAGAGCGCATCGATCTGAAAGCCAGGAGACCTACCTACTTGCCACACCCTGGAGACCTTCGCGGAAAGGAGCGGTGAATACGGAGCAATTGGACAGAAGTTCATGTCTATTGTTTTGTGCGCATACCTCGTCTGCTATCGGATGGGGCTTTTTTGATTGGAAAAAACGGTAAAAAGAACAGCAAAGGAGGAGAAGTTGCCTTGAATCGATCACGCTTTGTCTCGACCTGTTTATTGATTGCGGGCTTTGTTCTTTACTTTCTCGTAAATGAACCGCAAACTTCTTACGCGATGCACATTATGGAAGGGTATTTGCCGCTGTCGTGGGCGTTGTTCTGGTGGGTAGTATTTATTCCGTTCTTCATTCTTGGCATTCGTTCGTTAAACAAAATCGTCAAAGAACACCCGCAAATGAAGCTGCTTATTGGCGTATCAGGTGCCTTTGCTTTCGTGCTGTCTGCTTTGAAAATTCCTTCGGTGACGGGAAGCAGCTCCCATCCTACCGGAACAGGACTTGGGGCGATCATGTTCGGCCCGTGGGTGATGTCTGTGCTGGGCAGTCTGGTGCTGTTGTTCCAAGCCTTGCTGTTGGCGCATGGCGGATTGACCACGCTTGGCGCCAACGCCGTTTCGATGGCGGTTGTCGGGCCGATGGTGGCTTACGGGGTGTACCGCCTGATTGTCCGTGCCAACGGAGGACAACGTTTGGCTGTCTTCGCTGCGGCAGCTCTTGCTGACCTGGCGACTTATGTAGTGACATCTGTTCAGTTGGCGCTGGCTTTTCCGGCTGAGTCTGGCGGGGTATTGGCTTCTTTCGCCAAGTTCGCTGGCATTTTTGCCATCACACAAATTCCGTTGGCGATCAGCGAGGGGCTTCTGACCGTGCTCGTCTGGAACTGGCTTCAATCTTACAATGCAAAAGAGCTGGCGGAGCTGCGCTTGCTGAAACGGGAGGAATCGCTGTGAAAAAAGGAATGAACTGGCTGCTGCTCCTGGGTGTCGTCGTGCTTGCGATCGTGCCGTTGCTTTTGGTGCAGGACTCGGAGTTCGGCGGAGCGGACGGAGCGGCAGAGGAAGCGATCAAGGAGATTGCCCCTGCGTACGAGCCGTGGTTCCAGCCGCTGCTTGAACCGCCAGGAGGCGAGACGGAGAGCTTGCTGTTTGCCGTGCAAGCGGCATTGGGAGCGGGCATTGTCGGCTATGCGATGGGCTTGTACAAAGGTCGGCTGGATAAAAACAAAAAATGAACTGGCAGCAGCTTGACTCTCTTTCGTATCAAAACCGTCTGAGATTTTTGCCGCCGGAACACAAGCTTCTGTTTGCGAGCGCGTTGATTTTGCTCGTTTTGACAGGACATGAGTGGTTGCAAATGGCGATTTGCATTTGGATGGGAGTATGGGTGATCGGATATGCCCGTATTCCCGTCCGTTTCTATTTCGGATTTCTTCTTTTGTCTCTCTCGTTCTTTGTTTTGGGTTTGCCTGCACTTCTGCTGGAAGCGACAAGGGCGGAGACAGCTCCTGTGACTCAGATGGCAGTGGCGTGGCATGTCGGCCCTTATTTGATATACGTTCCAATGAGCGCCATCAGCAAGGTGTGGGTGCTGTTTTGGCGAACGATGGCCAGCCTTGCCTGCTTTTCCTTTATTTTGTTTACGGTGCCGTTTGCCGAGATTTTGCAGGTGTTGCGCAAGCTGCGGCTTCCGGTCATCGTTACGGATTTGCTGATGATTATGTACCGCTTTATTTTCGTGTTGCTCGGCGTCTCCCATCAGTTGTGGATTGCTCAGCGCTCGCGTGGCGGACACCGGGGATTTCGCGCGACGATGCGCGACATCGGCGGTCTGGCTGCCCAGCTGTTCGTCAGGGCGATGCGCAAATACGATGCGTTGTACAAAGGGATGGCAGCCAGAGGCTTCGGGGAAAGCTTGCAAGTGCTTTCTTTGCACAGTCATTCCCGCTCCAGACGATATGAATGGGAGTCGATAGCAGGCTGTGTTCTGCTGATTTTGCTGGAGTGGTGGACAGGGGGATAATGCTTTGACATCATGGCTGTTGGAATTTGCTGACGTGCACTACGCCTATCCGGGTGGCCGCGGCCCTGTGCTGCGCGGACTGTCCCTGGGCATTCCAGAAGGGAAAAAATGCGCGCTGCTCGGACGAAACGGTTGCGGCAAATCTACTTTGTTTTTGCACGGGAACGGGATCATCCAGCCGCAGCAAGGGCAAGTGAGCTGGAAAGGGACGCCGCTCAGCTACAAACGCGCTGCCTTGCAGGAGATGACGCAAAAAGTCGGTCTTGTCTTCCAGGACCCGGAGCACCAACTGATCGCCAGTACCGTAGCGGAGGATGTATCCTACGGGCTGTGCAACCGGAACCTGCCGGCGGACGTGATTCGCCAAAAGGTACAGGCGATTCTTCAGGCGTTCGGGATGACCGAGCTTGCTGACGTGCCGATTCATCACCTGAGCCTGGGGCAAAAGCGTCGACTGGCTTTGGCCGGGGTCATGGTGCTGGAACCGGAGCTGTTGCTTTTGGATGAGCCTACGGCGTATCTCGACCGCTATCAGACGCGAAATCTTTTGCGCGAGCTTGATGCGATTCACCAAAACGGGACAACGGTGCTAATGGCGACGCATGATATGGATATCGCGTTTGAGTGGGCGGAATGGATTTGCGTGATGGATGCGGGCAAACTCGTATTTGCCGGGGAGCCGCAAGAGGCATTGGCACAAAGGGAGCTGCTGGAAAGCCTGCATCTCGGCATGCCGCTCATCGCTGACGTGTGGGAAGCTTTGCCGCAGGAATGGCGACAAGAAGCTGGAGAGCGCGTCCCTTGTTCGCTGGAGGAATTGAAAAAGCGTCTGCTGACTGGACAGGTTGCTGTCCGTTAGCGACGGAGAAGCGGTCGCGCTGGCGGCCGTTTTTTGTTGTGCGCGATTTCTTGACGCATGGCAAGAACAATCCAAGGGTATTCTATCCGTAAAATTCCTTTTGGAGGTATCCCTGATGGAGCACGATTCGTTGATGAGTTCTTCGCTTGCTGGCGAGGAGCAACAAGAGTTTCCCGAGAAGGTCAAAGATCAGCTCATGTTCAACGTGTTGGAAAAGGAAATGACGACCGAAGAAAAGGAAAAGAAAGCGAAAGACGAATATTTGACAGGAAAATCGTAGTCATTACCGAAAGGTCCTTCTCGGCTAACAAGAACGAGAGGGGCTTTTTTGCTCAGTTGTTGTTCCCTTTGTCTTCTTTTTCTTGCCGTTCTTTCAAAATGGACAAGAAGGCCAAGAAATCGCCCAGCAGAACCACAACGGCCGCCATCAACGCCAGGTCTTCCGCAGAAAAACCATTGTTCTGCTTCATGGTTCAGCCTCACTTCCATAGGTTATCTGTCCCTTGTATCATATGCGGAGCCGTTCGGACGGAAATGGGTATACGCACAACTTTGCCATCTTGAGAAATGTCGGCCGGATTTTGTAGGGAAATGTCTGTTTTTAGCGAATAAAAGAGAATGGACCTACTTAAAACGGGAGAAGTGGTGAGATTGTGATTTCAGCTTTGAATAAGACGCTCTGTGTTCAGCAGCTTGTGGAGAAATTGAGAGAAAAAGAGCTTGTCCACGTTTCCGGCTTTGACTTGAAGGAAACGAACAAAGCTTTGTATGAATATGTGCATCAGTTGAGCAGCTCCATCGCGATCATTCCAACCACGATCGATTCTGTGATTACAGGTGTCATCCGCTTCAAGGAGGGCTATTTCATCACGCTCGGCATGCTGATCTGGAAGGACGCAACCCAGAAAGGCCCGTTCAAGGAAGGGACTTTTCTGTTTTACAAGCGCGACGACAGCGATTCGCTGGACGAGTGTATCCATATCACCAACTCCATTGAAAACCACAACCTGATGGAAAGCTTGTTTTTCGCGTGCTGTGAGAGCAAGGGCGACGATCTGGTGCTGAAATATTCGCATATCGAGCATGCCATCCAATATGGAGAGACGTATCGGGAACTGAAGGAGCAGTGGAAAAAGGGATTTGCTTGATCATGGAGGTTAATGGAAATGTTGGACTTTGGTGCTGTCACTTTTGACTGGGTATCTTTTTTCTTGGATTTGATTTTGATTGGGGTGCCAGTTGGAATTGTTACTTATTTTGCCGTTTGGTCTAGTTTTCGCAAGAAGCTGGCTGAGCTGGAGAAACGGGTCGGAAGCTTGGAAAAAGCAGGGAAGAGTAACTGAGCAAAAGGCGAATGCGAGGAGCGAGCGTCAAAAAGTTTCTCTTGGATCAGGCGGAGGGACTTCCGCTGCGGTGTGTATTTTCCATTATTTATATATAAACGCCAGTTTTTGCGCAACCGATAAACATAATGTCATCTAGTATAAGTTCGCAATTGGGGATAGGCGTTCGACTAATCGTGCAGAATAGTCGGCGCCATTTTTTTTGCCGCGATAAGCTGGGTGGTCCGTTGGCAGATGAGGGCAGCGTTACTTCTTTCGTCCTCGCCTGTATGGGCGCGCGGTGTGAAAAGCAGCAGACAATCCTTTCTTTGTTGTTTGAGAGGCGAGGCGTCAGGATAAGGCATCCTATGCCCGAAAAATGGCGGATGTGTGTGGACGAATAGGGACTGCTGCCCTGATAAAAGAGCAGCAGTCGGATGCTAGTCTAGATGTGAGGGGACACGCCATCTGCACCGAAGAAACGCCTCAGGATGATGCGGTTGTGGGTCGAAGTCCGTTCGAAAACAAATGCGACCTGATTGCCGCGGGGCACGAGATAATAGTGGGTAAATCCTAGTCGCGTAAGCCCGTGGCTGAATTGCAACGCATCCTGAAGGTTGACGATGAAGTACAGATGCTGGGTCATGAAAATCACCTCCTTCCGCACTTAAAGGTAGCAGAAGCAGGTGGGTTTTTTTGTCTAAATTTTCCATATGGAAGTGTTTGTGAATGTCGCGCTCGGAAATGGAAAAATGGCGTGGGGGTTGAGGGGGAAGTGAGGGTTTCTTGCTCTCGTTTGCGGAACGTTATCCAGTTCTGTTACTATGCAAAATTGCTCAAGTATCAAAAAGTGGTTACTATCAGTGGCTGCACTTACAGAATTGGGCAGCCAATCACGCATTCGCAGGAAACGGAAGTATTATGACGTAAAGAGGCAATCGTACAGACATTACCTATATCACTTCATACTTCAGAATATTGGACAGGATTATTCAGTTGGGGAAAAAAACATTCCTTTATCCCGGAGGAACGTGCTAATCCAGAAGAAATTGAGAAAAGTATTGGGGAATATACTACGATTTATATATCTTTGATTACGAGCTACACTTATGACTGGTATATAGAAAGGGAACGCCATATGTTTGCACAAGAAACATATATTTTAAAACCAAATCAGTTCATAGACCAAGAAGAAATGTGTAAAGAAAACAAAACCTTAATTGACTGCTTTGATTTAGTTTTTGTCCCGATAGGTGATAGTGAAGAAATGAATAAATACTTCTCGTGTAAAAGAAGTCGCCGGTATGTTGATACAGCCATTCAACTTACCTTCAACGAGGATACATTGTTGCATAAACATGTCTTCGATACCGATCTGTGGGGCGATCTTTTATCCCTTGTGGGTCGATTTATCAAGTTTAATTTTGCTAATGTTCAATTCACTAGCACACAGAGTTATTTCTCGCTAGAGGATCTTCCGAATAATACAATTCAATATTCAGTTAAAGCCGCTGACTCCATTTTTGATTTTGAGATAAAAACTATTCTGCCTAAAAAAGAATTTGTCGAATTTATCCTAGTAGAAACTATAAAATTCAGTGAATTGATGATGAAGTACGGTTTTAACAAAAAATATTATGAAGACAGGATAAAGCGGGCTACTCAGTGGTTGTGTTGTGTTGATTTTTTGTAACTAGATTGATCGGGAGAACTTTGACGCCAATCTTTTGCAGCCACTGCTCATGCCATATGCCCATCTCAGATGCGAGCATACCCGGTTCCTTTTATAGTAGGAAGTCCCAAAAACGATTTGCCAGAGTGCATCCAAGAAAAAGCTCACCCGTCCCTGTTTTAAGGAGACGGGCTGTTTTCGTTCAGTACCTGTCCATATAATCTGACATGTAAACGAACCTGGCCCCGTCGCCGATCGGTATCGTTTCAGTCGTTCGCGACACGACCTGCCCGCCAGTGCCAGCTCGACAACAAATGCCTGCGCACTGCCCAAAAAAGAACTTCGCACTCGGGTTGGTAACTTTGGTATGGGAACTCATGAAGCTCTGCTGAACGACAGACCCTAGTTTAATGTAAAAAAAGCCTTCCATTCAGGAAGGCTTAATCATTTATCGGGAGCATGTGTTCTTTTTGTAGTATTTGTCCGCGAATTGTCTCCCTTAAATCTTACAGATCGTAATACAACTCAAACTCTTTCGGATTCACCGTGCGCTCGACTTGTTGGATGTCGGCGCGTTTCAGGGCGATCCAGCTTTCGATGACTTCCTTCGTGAACACGTCGCCTTCGAGCAGGAAAGCGTGGTCTTGCTCCAGGGCAGTCAATGCTTCCTCCAAAGAGCCAGGGGCGCGCTTGATCTCGTGTTTTTCGGCGTCGGTCAAGTCGTAGATGTTTTTGTCCAGCGGGCCGTAGCCAAGCTCGCGCGGGTCGATTTTGCGCTTGATGCCGTCCAGACCAGCCATCAGCATGGCAGCGAAGGCCAGGTATGGGTTGGCGGTAGAGTCTGGCGTGCGAAATTCGATCCGGGACGCTTTCGGAGTCACGGCTGCTACCGGAATCCGTACAGCGGCGGAGCGGTTTCCTTTGGAGAATACGAGATTGACTGGCGCTTCGTAGCCAGGAACCAAGCGTTTAAACGAGTTGGTGCTCGGGTTAGTCAAGGCGATCAGGGCAGGCGCGTGGTGCAAAATGCCGCCGATGTAGTGGAGCGCAGTCTCGCTCAGGTTTGCATAGCCGCCTTGCTCGTAGAACAGCGGAGTGTCGCCGTCGAACAAGCTTTGGTGGACGTGCATGCCGGAGCCGTTGTCGCCGACGATTGGTTTCGGCATGAAAGTCGCTGTCTTGCCGTGCTTTGCCGCTACGTTGCGCACGATGTATTTGAACAGCAGCAAGTTGTCGGCAGTGCGTGTCAAAGTGTCGAAACGGAAGTTGATCTCGCCTTGGCCGGCAGTAGCTACTTCGTGGTGATGACGCTCCACGTAAAGTCCAGCCTGAGTCATCAAGGTGCACATTTCGTTGCGGATATCCATTTGGGAATCAGTCGGCTGCACAGGGAAGTATCCGCCTTTGTTGCGAACTTTGTATCCCAGGTTTTGGCCTTCTTTTCCGGTGTTCCAGAACGCTTCCTCGGAATCGATATGGAAGTAGGAGCCGGATGGGCCGGAGTCGTAGCGCACGCTGTCGAACAGGAAAAACTCGGATTCCGGGCCGAAGTAGGCTGCGGTAGCCAGACCAGTTTGTTGCAAGTACGCTTCTGCCTTGAGGGCGATGCCGCGCGGGTCGCGAGTGTATGTGGTGTTGTCCGGATTGGCAATGTTACAGACGATGTTCATTGTTTTTGCTTCTACAAAAGGATCGATAAAAGCGGTGGACGGGTCCGGCATGGCAACCATGTCGCTTTCCTCGATGGATTTGTAGCCGACGAGACTGGAACCATCGAAGGCAACGCCATTGCGGAAGGTGCCTTCATCTACGGCGTAAGCAGGAACGGTAACGTGGTGTTGACGGCCAAGCAGATCGACGATACGGAAATCTACATATTCCACTTTCTCTGCATCAATGGTGGACAAAACAGTTTTCATATCCAAAACAACCCACTCCAATCGCGAAATATTTTCGTATTTGGTAAATTATTGTTCGTGTTTTCGTGAATTTCTATATCTCGAATTATAGCGATAACAAACAATGTTCGTCAAGAGGTTTTCTAACTTTATATGTTAGTTTTTCTAACATGATATTGCGGGGTTTTGAAATTGGTTCCGGTTTTGTAGAATATAGACGAACTATTACGAATAAATGGAGGCGAACGGCGATGAAAGTATTGGTACTGGGAGCGGGCGGAATTGGCGGTTACTTTGGCGGCAGATTGGCGGAGTCAGGGGTGGATGTAACGTTTCTGGTGCGCGAACGTAGATACAAGCAAATGCAAGAGCGGGGATTGCGGGTGCAAAGCATTCACGGCGACTTGCATCTGGAACAGCCGCAGATGATTCAGGCGGGGGAAGCTGCGGGGCCTTTTGACGTCGTATTGTTGTCCAACAAAGCGTACACGCTAACAGAAAGCATCGACGCGATTGCTCCCTACGTCAGTGAACATACGGTCGTCATCCCGTTGCTGAACGGAATCGCTCACATGGAGCTGCTGTGGGATCGCTTCGGGCGCGAGCGTGTGCTGGGAGGGCTTTGTTTTATTGAAACAACGCTGAATGCAGAGGGCGATGTCGTGCAAACCAGCCCGATCCACGATGCGGTGTTCGGGGAATGGGAGGGCGGAAAAAGCGAGCGTGTCGAGAAGATCGAGCAAGCTTTTGCCAATATTAACGGAACGATGCGGGCCAGCAACAACATCCAGCGAGAGGCTTGGCACAAATACTTGTTCATTGCGACGTTCTCCGGGATCACTACGCTCATGAACTCTGCTGTCGGTCCGATTCGCGAAGCGGCGTACGGTGTAGAGCTGACAAGACAGCTGGCTGAGGAAATCGTTTCGGTCATGCAAGCTCTGGAAGCACCGATCAAGCCGGACATCGTCGAAAAGCAAATGGAGACTTTCCAAAACCAGCGCCCGCAGACGAAGTCCTCCATGCTCCGCGACATGGAAAAAGGGCTTCCGGTCGAAGCCGACCATCTGCAAGGCTACCTTTTGGAGCGAGCCGAGCAAAGAGGCTTGTCCACTCCGCTTTTGAAAGTTGTCTACAATAATCTGAAGGTTTACGAACTGAAGCGGGAAGAAGGCAAATAAGGTATAATAGTGGGCGAACATCATTAGAAATTTAGGAGGGGTTATAGATGGAAGTCATCAAGATTTCCCCCCGCGGATATTGCTATGGTGTTGTCGAGGCCATGGTCTTGGCAGCGCGTACAGCCAACAATCTCGACTTTCCCCGCCCGATTCACATATTGGGCATGATCGTACACAATGCCCACATCGTTGAGGCGTTTGAAAAACAAGGCGTCAAAACGTTGGACGGAGAAGACCGGATGGCTCTCTTGGATCAGATCGACGAAGGAACCGTCATCTTCACCGCGCACGGCGTCTCTCCCGAGGTGCGGAAAAAAGCAAGGGACAAAGGGCTGACAGTAGTCGATGCGACCTGCCCGGACGTGACCAAAACACACGATCTGATCCGTGAAAAAATCGCGGACGGCTACCATGTGATTTACATCGGGAAAAAGGGGCATCCAGAGCCGGAGGGCGCTGTCGGCATTGCGCCGGATCGCGTGCATCTCGTGCAAAAAATCGAAGAGCTGGAGCAGCTCGACGTACCGACTGACAAACTCATCGTGACCAATCAGACGACGATGAGCCAGTGGGATGTCAAGCATTTGATGGACGCCATTCTGGAGCGCTTCCCGGGGGTGGAAGTGCACAACGAGATTTGTCTGGCAACGCAAGTTCGTCAAGAAGCGGTGGCTGGCCAGGCAGGAGAAGCCGATCTGTGTCTCGTCGTGGGCGATCCGCGAAGCAACAACTCGAACCGATTGGCCCAAGTGTCGGAGGAGATCGCGAATGTGCCGTCCTATCGGATTGCCGATTTGTCCGAGCTGGACATCGAATGGCTGCGCGGAAAGAAAAACGTGGCGGTTACGTCCGGGGCGTCTACGCCAACTCCTTTGACCAAGGAAGTCATTTCGTTCCTGGAGCAATTTGACGAGTTCAACCCGGCTACATGGGAAAAGAAACGGACTGTCGACATGACGAAAATTTTGCCGAGGGTGAAATAGGAGAGCCATATGCCAGGATCACAGGTCGGTATCGGATTATCGGGCGCTGGCGGGAGATACTTCAGTCTCAGCGCCCTTTACCTTTTTATTTATTACGGGTTTGGGGCATTTTCTCCGCTCATTACCCAGTATTACAATTCCATTTCGCTCACAGGCACCCAGATTGGATTGATCAGTGCCGTAGCCCCAGTCGTTTCGATTATCGCTCAGCCGATGTGGGGCCTTTTTTGTGACCGCTTTCAAATTCGCAAAACTGTGTTGATTCTGACACTTGTTGTCTCGGGATTGGTAGGATTGTTTTTCATCGGGACGTCTGCCTTTGCTTTTGTCTTTTTGCTTTACCTGATCCTGTCGTTTTTTCAAAGCGCGATTATCCCGGTCTCCGACAGTCTGGCGTTGGGATATGCGAAAAAAAACGGGCTGCAATTCGGCGACATCCGCTTATGGGGAGCGGTAGGGTTTGCGCTTGCGGCATTTGTCACAGGGCTGCTGGTTGAGAAGCTGGGGCCGTCAGTGCTCTTTTATTCTTACTGTTTCGCGCTGTTGATCGCCGTGCTGCTTGTGTTGCGCGTACCGGATGAGTCGCAGGAGACGCCGCGCTTTCGGGTTGGCATGCTGGCTGGCATGCGCGATCTGCTGCGGATGCCGCGCTATTTGTTGTTTCTTTTGGCGTCGTTTTGCGTGCTCGGAGCTGTGAACGCGAACAACATCTGGTTTTCGCTGTTTTATCAGGAGATTGGCGGCACTGTGGCGGGAGTAGGGCTGGCTTTTCTGTTGTTCGCAGGCAGTGAAGCGCCGTTCATGAAGCTGGCAGGCATGATCGTGCGGAGGTGGGGGCTGGAGCTGACGCTTTTGCTCGCCGCTGTATTCGGAGCGGCACGCTGGCTTTGGTACAGCTCGGCTCCAAGCACGACGCTGGTCATCGCCATGTTTTTCGTCCAGGGAATCTCAGTCGGATTTTACTTGGCGACCTCCGCCCAATTTGTGCGTGAAAATACGCCCGCTTCCCTCCAGGTGACGGCGCTGGCCATCTTCTTTTCCGTGGGAGGCGGGCTGGGAACGATGCTGTGCAATCTGGCGGCTGGCTGGATCAAAGATTCCTATTCCACGCTAGGCATTTATTTGTTTTTCGGGATCATCACGGTAATCGGGATCATTCCGTTGGTGATGATCAAATTCGGGCCGTGGAAGCAGCGTTCGTTCGACGAGGACGCGGAGGTTACTCAATAATGAGCATGCCCTGATAGCCGCTTTCCGGATAGCCAGGTGCATCCGAAACGAAGAAGAACCGCCCTTTTTTAGCGGCGGAAAACTGCAACATGGTCGACTGGGTAGGCTTCAGCTCCATGGAAGCCAGGTTCAGCTCGCGTATGGACAGATTGTGCGGCCGGGTGTCTGTGTTGACGATCATGAGGGAGACTCGCTCGCCTTCTTTGGCAGACAGCTGGCTGGGGAGAAAGCCGGCGCCGGAAATCGTGACGGTGTGCGTCCGCGTTGTGGCGGCGTAGGAAGTAAGCATGTGTTGATGATGATGCGTCCAAAGCAGCGTTAATGTCACGGCAAGTGCGAGGAGTGGATAGCGAAGCTGCCGGAACCATTGACGAGACATTTTGCATTCAGCTCCTTTGCGGCAATAACATGGTGGTTGTAGATTGTACTATTATCCTGTCCTCAGTCATTGCCCAATAAACACATTTTTCCTCAGCCCCCGACGCAAGGCGAAATGCTGCCATGGCGGGCGAAAGGTCTGTGTCTTGCAGGAGTGAATAGTGAAAAGCTCTCTTGAAAAAGAGGGCTTTTTCTTTTTGCGGAACAGAGAGATTCAATCTATCTCACACATATTACTTTGTCATACATAGTAATATGTGCTATGCTGTACTTGCGAGGTGAGCCGGATGAGTGACAAAGGCATTAGCAGCGATTTGATCCGCGGACACATCGATACGATCATTCTGCGGGTTTTGTGTGAAAAAGACAGTTACGGATATGAGATCATCAAAACGATTTTTCAAAACAGCGAGCAGCAATATGAATTGAAGGAGCCTTCCCTGTACACCAGTCTGAAAAGATTGGAGGGGCAAAAGCTCATTTCGTCATATTGGGGCGATGAAAGTCAGGGCGGCAGGCGCAAATATTACCAGATCACCGCAGAAGGCAGGGCGGCATATGCAAGCGCGCTCGCTTCGTGGCAGGTCGCCAAACGGTTGATAGACAAGCTGATCGCGAGACAGGAGGAAGTGTGATGGAACATCTGCAAGCTCATGTGGAAAAGCTGTTTTACAAATACAAAAAGAGCAGCCAGATAGAAGAGTTGAAGTGGGAAGTGCTGAGCAATCTGGAAGCGCGAGTCGCGGATTTGGTCGCAGACGGGATGGAGCTGGAAGAAGCGATGCGTGTCGCCATCGAGCAGCTTCCTTCGGCGGATCAGCTCGTCGGGGAAAAGCGCAAGGTATACGCCGCGGTTTTCATGCAGGAGCTGGTACAGCGCGTGCTTTTGTACACCTTGGTCGCCTGGGTGCTGACGATGCCGCTGCGGATATGGGGAATGGGCATTTTGCTGAATCACAGTTTGCTTGCCCTTTGTTTGCTGGAAGGAGCTGTGTTTGCTGCTTTGCTCGGGATAAATCGGAAGACTGGCAAGCGAAAAGCTGTCGAGCTGAGCCTTCGCTCTGCTTTTACCTTGCGAAAAACGGCCTGGTTGCTGTGGGGATTGTACATGGCTGTATCGGTTGCGTATACGACAGCGCTGCATTTTGGCAGCGATATTTGGTTCGCCAGGGAGATCAGCCTGTCCGGGCCGTATCAGTTCGCCACGGTCGCCGTAGAGTATGTGTTGCCCCTCGTCTCTATCATCGTGCCGCTGTTGTTGCACGTCGTCCCAGATGTGATGATGCAGTGCGAAGCGAGGGAGGAAGATTGAGATGAGAACGAAGCTGATTGTTTTGCTCGCGGTAATCGGTTTGGGCATGTTTGCCTTGATTCAGGGCGTCATCATTCCTGACAGAGAGCTTGCTGCCAAACAGTATTTGGAAGACCAGCAAAATCCGCTGACACACGATTTGCAAACGATTTTGCCGTACAAGCACAAATACATGGGGGCGGTTTCCAACCTGAATTTGTTCAACCATTTGCCGTTGAGCAATGAGCGGCGCTCGTTTCAGCTGCGTCCCGAGCAATTTGCGATTGAGGTCAAGTACGAAGCCAGCGAGTTGCGTTCCGACGAGAAAAAGATCAGGCAAGCTCTGCTGTACAATTCTGTTGCGGCTTTTGCCCTGATTGACAATTTGCAAATCATCGAGTACCAGTTCGTGGACGAGACGCTGACGATTGCCCGCGCCGACATTCAAAAAGCGTTTGGAGACGATTTGGAGTCGCTGTTGACGACAGATAAGTGGCGGTCCGAAGCGCAGGAGAAGTGGAGAGACGAGGCGTTTTTGGCAGAGAGTGTGAAGCTGCTGCAAGAAAAGCGGCAGTAGAGGTAGCAAAAGCAAGAAGTCTTCTGTTTGGGGGTCAGTCCCGTCTCCCGGCAAGCAGGGGAAGGCTTGCCGGGAGCAGGCTTGAGGGCCGCTTGCGCTTGCCTTAGGCAAAAAACGCTGGAGAATAGCGAACCGTTCCATGGACGCCATCCAGACCGCCAGGAACAAGCTCCATTGCCATGAATGCTTCGTCCGGCACTTCAAAAGGAGCGCGGATATCCCATTGGGAAGCGGGACGGAAGCCGAACTTGGGGTAGTATTTCGCATGTCCGAGCACGACGATCGCTGTATACCCAAGCTCTTTGGCGATCTCGATCGACTTGTTGATCAGCGCAGTCCCGATTCCTTTTCCTTGCTGGGAGGGGCGGACGGAGACGGGAGCCAGGGCGAGCGCCTGATGGCAAGAGCCGCCAGCGTGAACGATCTCGATTTTGCTCAGCAGCAAATGTCCGACGATGCTGTCGTGCTCTTCATAGACGAGTGACAGGGCAGGGATGAATGCGTCGGATGCTCGCAAGCGCGAAACCAAAAGATGCTCGCTGTGATCACTGAAAGGCTCATCGGCAAAGGCGGTTTGTACTACTTGCTCGGTTGCGAGATAATCGCTCGGTTTTTCTGCACGAATCGGCATGATCTATTCCTCCGAATGTCTTTTCCCCATTGTACATCAAGCTGATTCAGATGGCGTACTGGCGATCACATTCGCGAAGGCGGCTTTGAATACAGCACCCCCCATTAAAAAAACAGGCTTAACACGTAGTAAAAGAAAGCAGCAAGCAGCGCGGAGATGGGGAGGGTGATAAACCACGTAATGATGATTCGCTTGGCGACGCCCCAGTTGACCCCTTTCAGCCGTTTTGCCGCCCCGACGCCCATAATTCCCGACGAAATCACATGGGTGGAGCTGACCGGAAGCCCCAGCTGTGTAAAGGTAAAAATGATCGTGGAGGAGCTTAAATCGGCGGTAGCGCCGTTGATCGGCTCGATTTTCGTAATTTTGCCGCCGACGGTCTTGATAATTTTCCAGCCGCCGACAGAGGTGCCAAGCCCCATCGATATCGCGCAAATCAGCTGGACCCAAAACGGAATGGTCGCCGTATCAGTATGCAAGCCAGCAGCTACCAGAGCAAAGACGATAATGCCCATCGCTTTTTGTGCATCGTTCGTTCCGTGTGTAAAAGATTGCAGGGCGGCGGTGACGATCTGAAAGTAACGAAAGCCCCGGTTCACTTTGGCGGGCGGGATGTGGATGCTGCGAAACACGGCGTAAACGAGCTTCATCAACACAAAAGCGGCGACGAGCGCGATGATCGGCGACAAAATCAACGCCTCGAAAATTTCGACGAAGCCGTTCCAGTTAATTTGCTGCACGCCGGCCGAAGTGAGAACCGCTCCCACGACTGAGCCGATCAATGCGTGGGAAGAACTGCTGGGAATGCCGTACCACCACGTAACCAAGTTCCAGAAGATCGCGGCCAACAGCGCAGCCAGCACGATCAATACGCCAAATTCCAGCTTGGCGGGATCGGCGATTTTTCCTCCGATCGTTTTGGCGACTCCGGTAAAGGCGAGAGCGCCGACAAAATTCATCACGGCAGCCAGCGCAATAGCCGTTTTCGGCGGCAATGCTTTTGTCGAGACGGTGGTGGCGATCGCGTTGGCCGTATCGTGGAAGCCGTTGATAAAGTCAAAAGAAACAGCCAGCACAATAACAGCCACAACAAGAGGCAGGCTTGTATGCATGAGAGTAGCCTCCTTGGTTTATGTATTGCCCATGATTACAGTCTCCATCGCGTCAGCGACATCCTCGCAATGATCCATGACGTCCTCCAGTACCTCGTAAATCTCCTTGAACTGCATAATGTGAATCGGATCGCTCGACGCTTTGAACAGCCGGCGAATACTTTCCCGCTCAAGCTCATCCCCGGTACTTTCCAAATCGTTGATCCGAATAATGTACTCCTTCATGCCTGGCAGCTTTTGCTTTTGCAACAGCTCGATGGCGAGCAAAATTTGCTGGGTAGAATCCTCGATCAGCTGGCCGAACCGCACCATTGTTTCATCCGGCTCCATGATGTCGTACATGTAAAGGCGAGCCGCACACCCTTCCAGACCGTCCAGCACATCGTCCAGCTTGATCGCCAGGTTCATCACGTCTTCACGCTCGATTGCCGTGATGAACGTCTTGTTGATGCGCACAATGATTTCGTGGATCAGCTTGTCGCCCTTTGACTCGAACACTTTCATTTCCTCGGCAAAGCTTTTTAAGGTGTCCAGCGAATTGATTTTATATTGGTTGAAATACACAGCGGAATCATGCACGTTTTTGGCGATTTCGTACAAGTCGTCCAAAAGGGCATCCGATTTGGTAAAAAGCATAAAAAGACCTCCACATCGTAAGTCGACTAGACATAGTGTGAGTGGAGGCGGGTTTCGTTATTCACTTTTCGCAAATCTAGAGCGAAAGGAGCTGGCTTGCCATGTAAACGGCGACACCCCACATGATCAGCGCCGAAACGATGTTCAATGTGCGCAGCAAGCTGCCGGAGCGATCCAGCTTGCCCGTGATTCTGCCTGCCAGCGCCAAGCCGAAAAACCAGAGGCAGGAGACGAGAATGCAGGCGAGCGTAAAGCCCCACTTTTCCGTGCCTGCATAGCTGAGCGAGCTGGTCCCAATTACGCCGATCGTATCGAGGATCGCATGCGGATTGAGCAGCGACACCGAAGCGGCAAACATCATTTGCTTTTTCGCGGAAAAGCTTTCCTTCTCTCTGTTTTCCGGATCGGGACGGCTGCGCCAGGTCAAGTAGCCCATGTACAGCAAAAAGCAGACGCCGATTATGTACAAGACCGTTTTCAACCAGGTCACAGTCAACACGATCAAGGATACGCCGAGAACAGCGAGCAAAATCAGGATGGCATCGCATACGGCAGCCGTAACAATGACAGGTGCGGCTCGCCACAACGTAGGCTGCGAAGCTCCTTGATTGAATACAAACACGTTTTGCGCTCCAAGCGGCAAAATCAGCCCAAAGGCGAGCACAAAACCGTGCAAAATGGCTTCGGCCACGATTTCTTCCTCCTTTTTCCCATAAGCACATGAGTGATTGCGTTACCGACATTATGGCGGAGGAAGGGCGGAATGTCTCCAGCCAATTGGTTTGCTCGCATCCCAACCAATTTGTAAAATGGACGTAAGAGGAGGAGAGAACGGATGCTGACGATTGACTGGAAGCCGGACAAAGCGGGAGACATGCCTGTGTATGCCCAGATTGTCGCCTATATAAAAGGGAAGATTGCCGGGGGCGAATGGCCGATCAACAGCAAGCTGCCTGCGCAGCGCGCTTTGGCCGCAGCTTTCGGAGTGAACCGCAGCACGGTTGTGACCGCCTTGGAGGAGCTGAAAGCGGAAGGACTGATTGAAGCGACGGTCGGCAGCGGTTCGGTCGTCTGCAATAACTCGTGGTCGCTCTTGGCCACTACGCCGCCTCCTGATTGGCTCGGGTACGTGCAGTCGGGCACGCATTTGCCCAATTTGCCGACGATTCAAGACATTAATCGCTACGAGCCAGATCCGCGCTACATCCGGATGGGAACGGGAGAGCTGTCGCCACGGTTGATTCCGACAGCGGAGATGGAGGATGTTCTCGCTGATTTGCGGGGAAAAATGACGCAGCTTGGCTACCCGGAACCAAAAGGGCTGCTTCCGTTGCGCGAAGCCATCAGCGCGCAGTTGCTCAAGCAAGGAATCGCAGCTTCGCCAGCATCGATTTTGGTTGTATCGGGAGCGTTGCAAGCGTTGCAGCTGATTTCCCTCGGCATTTTGCACAAAGGCTCGACGATTTTGCTTGAACAGCCATCCTACTTGTTTTCGCTGCCGCTGTTTCAGTCTTCGGGAATGAGACTGGCAGGTGTTCCGATGGATGAACAAGGAATATCGCCACAAGCCCTCACACGGCAAAAGCAGCTTCACAACGGGGCGCTGTTGTATACGATTCCCGCCTTTCACAATCCGACCAGCATTTTGATGAGCGAACAGCGCAGACGCCAGATCATGGCGACATGCGAAAAAGCGCAATTGCCGATTTTGGAAGACGATGTGTACGGGGAGCTGTGGCTGGACGCGCCGGGACCTGCTCCGCTGAAAGCGAGTGATCGAAGCGGGCTGGTGCTTTACATGGGCAGCTTGTCCAAGACGCTAAGTCCTGGCTTGCGGATCGGCTGGATTGTCGGGCCGCAGCCGGTCATCGAACGGCTGGCTGATGTGAAAATGCAGATTGATTACGGCTCCAGCGCCCTCTCGCAATGGGCCGCAACCGAGTGGCTGACGTCAGGACGCTACGAGCGTCATCTGAGGCACATTCGCCAGTCCTTGCGTGTGCGAAGAGATCGCATGTGCGAGCTGCTTGCCCGCTGGTTTGGCGATTTGGCCGACTGGCATGTTCCCCAAGGAGGATTTTACGTCTGGCTCCGCTTGCGCCAGGCTGTGTCGATGCGCAAGCTGTTTACCCAAGCTTTGGCGGAAGGCATTTTGCTCAATCCTGGCTATGTGTACGACCAGACGGACAGCCAGCATTTGCGCTTGTCTTATGCGTATGCAGATGAGGCAGAAATGGAGCGGGCGCTACACACTGTCGCCAAGCTATTGAGGGCAAGCGAGTGAAAAGCGATCAATGAAAATGAATTGCGCCAGATTGTCAGCGCAAAACAGCCACGACCCGCAAAACAGAACGGGCCGTGGCTGTCCAAGACGGATGCTGCGTGAGCAGGCTTAATGATAAGGGAACTGGGTGGAATACCCGGAGAACTGCTGGTACGCTTGCTCCAGCTTTTGCTGTTCTGCCGCTTCGAGCTTGTACCAGCCTTTTTGGAACATCAAGTTGTACGCTTCCCGCGCTGATTGGTGCGTTTCATCCAGCATCTGCATCATATCGGCGTGCAGCTGTTGGTGGCTCGCTTCACGAACAGCGACGTTCAAGCCGTCAGTCACGTATTTGCATGTTGCCAGGCAGTCGTTGATAAAGTCGCGGTCGTTCATTTGCGGACCTTTGACTTGTGGCAGTTGACCGGATTGCGGATTGGCGATCTGATTTTGGTTTGGCATCGTCATTTTCCCTCCCTTACTGCATTTGTTGCTGCTGTTGTTGGGATTGCGTCTGCGGCAAGGTAGCCATGATCGCTGTGTTGTTGTTCTGGAGATGGGAGAGCAGCTTCTGGTAATGCTGTTGGTGCATGCGTCCGGTTTTCTCCAGACATTGTTTTACATCCGGGTCAGTCGCTTGCTGGGCAAAGAAATGCAGCTTCTTAAAGGCAAGCAGCTCCCAGGAGAGCGCGTCCTTTATATAGCTCAAGTCTTTTGTCGAAATGACTTTGGGCGGCTCGGGAATCGGCGCTTGCGTAAAAGGCAGGGAAGACATGATGGATGGCATCTGATTGCTCCTTTCATGTTGAGATACATGTATAGGATGGACAACTCGGAAGCAAGTAACCCTGCCTGTTTCCGGCAAAAAATAAAGAACCGATCAGCGCAGGATCGGTTCCATATATTACGAATGAGACAGCTCCAGCGAGGCGACCTGGATGTCGATGCTGGCAGGAGCGATATTCAGGCAAAAGCTTGCTTCTTTGTGCAAATCCTCCTGAATGTCGCGGACGAGCTTGGTTATATCCGTCAAATAAGGCAGCTTGAGCGCCAATGTAATTTGAAGCCGCGGCAAATCTTCAAACGAGAACAGCACTTTGACGACCTGGCTGACTTCCTCGTAGCGGCTGCATGTAGCCTGAGCGATTTTGCGCAAAACTTGCGGGTGAATGACGATCCGTCCGCCGGAAAAAGGCGGATGCACGACGGTCGATTCTCCGATGACCTCTTTTTTCGAACTGAATATTTGGGTGGCGGAGGAGATCAGCCGTTGCAAAAAGTCTTTTTCCACTTCGACGCGCGGAATCGGAATGACGTGTCTGCCCATCGTTTCCCGTACATAGCGGGCAGCTTCGATTTCCTGCGGCGGTTTGATCGATTCGATGGGAATGTATTCGATGGAAGCGGGCAAATGCAGCGCCTCTACAATCCGGGTGATCATGCGCTGGGACGTGCCGAGAATCAGCAGCCGTCCCGGTTGATGCTGTTCGAGACTGCGCCGCACTTCCTCGGCGTGCTCCTCGTAATGAAAAATCGCCCGTTTGACAGCCTGGATTTTCGTCTTTTCGTATTTGGCGGAGGTTCCGGCCACCTTGCGCCCCTGGTAGATCAGGATGCCATCGTCAATAATGGCGTCGATGTTCATGCGATGGGCGAGTTCTAGTGCGCTGGAGCTTTTTCCTGTGCCACTGGTTCCGTACAGGGCGTAGATTTCCATGGAATCCCTCCTTCGACTGTTTTTTTCTATTATACAAGAAGCAGAAGAGGGACAAAAGCTCAGCGGTACTCGGCACCCATTTCTCTGGACCGTTCTGTCGCCCGCAAAATCGCGGCGGTGACGGCCTCCTGAAATTGATACGATTCCAACACGGCAAGCCCAGCCTGCGTCGTTCCTCCCGGACTGGTCACTTGCTTGCGCAGCAAGGCTGGCTCCGCTCTTGTTTCCAGCAGCATCGTAGCGGCTCCGATTACGGTTTGAAGCGTCAGTTGGCGGGCCATTTCCCGATCCAGTCCCGCTGTCGCACCAGCGCCCATCATGGCTTCGACCAGGTAGTAAATGTAGGCGGGACCGCTGCCGGACAGACCCGTGATAATATCCAGCTCTTCTTCCGCGACTTCGTACACGGTGCCAATCGCTTCGAACAGGCGCGTAGCGAGAGTAAGCTGCTCTGGCTGAACAAAAGCGTTGGCGCTCATCCCGGTTGCGGACAGCCCGACAGCAGAAGAAGTGTTGGGCATCGTGCGAATGATCGGGCAGTCAACGCCCAGCCATTCCCCGATCAAACTGGTGGAAACGCCAGCGACTACGGAAATGATCAACTGATGGGGAGACACTTTTCCGCGAAGCTCCATCAGCGCTTCCCCCGCATCTTTTGGCTTGATTGCCAAAATCAAAATATCGGACGTGCGGGCTACTGCGAATTTGTCCGTCGAGGTGCTTACGCCGTAGGCAGTAGCCAGCTCCTCCAGCCGTTCGAGGTTGTTCCGGTTTGTCACCGTCATTCGCTCAGCCTGAATCAAGCCTTTTTTCAAAATTCCCGAGAGCATCGCTTCGACGATGGAGCCGGCTCCGAGAAAGCCGATTCGTCCGTTTGTGATGGCGGTTGCTTGGTTGCTCATAGCTGTTATCCTCCTTTTGGACTAGCGGATTTGTCCCGTGCCGCGCACGACGTATTTGTAAGAGGTGAGAGCAGGCAGTCCCATCGGCCCGCGAGCGTGCAATTTTTGCGTACTGATGCCGATCTCGGCCCCGAAGCCAAATTCGCCGCCATCGGTGAAGCGGGTAGACGCATTGTGATAGACGGCAGTAGCATCGACGGAAGCCAAAAAGTGCCGGGCTGCCTCCAAGTCCTCCGTCACGATTGCTTCGGAATGACCTGTGCTATGTGTGGCGATGTGCTCAATCGCTTCTGCCAGACTGTCCACCGTGCGGACAGCCAGGACGAGATCGGAGTATTCCGTATCCCAGTCAGTCGGCTCAGCGCTGACCAACAAGTCGGCGAGATCGTGGTGAACTGCTCGCGTCTTTTCGCAGACGCGCAACTCGACCCCGGCTGCCAGCAGCTTCTGCAAAAGGGAGCGCTGGGAATCGTGCGCCCAGCTTGCATGGATCAACAGCGTTTCCGCAGCGTTGCAAACGGCAGGTCGGCTTGTTTTGGCGTTGACCACGATTGCTTCCGCCATGTCGTAGCGGGCGGCTTGATCCACGTAGATGTGACAATTGCCCACCCCTGTCTCCAACACAGGCACGCTTGCCAGCTTTAGCACCCGCTGAATCAACCCGGCGCCGCCGCGAGGAATGATGACGTCCACGAGTCCGTTGGCGGTGCATAAAACGTCGACAGATTCATGTTCGGCAAAAGGCAAATATTGGACAGCTTCTTGCGGAAGGTCAGCGACCGCCAGCGCTTCGCGAATCGAGCGGACGAGCGCCAGATTGCTGTGAACCGCGCTGTGGCTGCCACGCAGGACGATGGCATTCCCGGTTTTGAGCGCGATCGCTGCCGCATCTACCGTGACATTCGGCCGGGCTTCGTACACCATGCCGATGACGCCAAGCGGAACGCGAACTTGCTCGATGACAAGACCGTTGGGCCGGGTCCATGAGTCGATTTGCTGCCCGACGGGATCGTCAAGAGCCGCCAGCGAAGTCAGGCTGTCTGCCAAATCTGTCATCCGCGCAGGCGTCAGACGCAAGCGATCGAGATAGGAAGCGGGTTGCCCGTCAGCTTCCGCCTTGGCGATATCTTGTTCGTTGGCTGCCAAAATGATCTCTGTATCTGCCAGCAGCTTTTTCCCGATTTCCGTGAGAGCTTTGTCTTTTTCCGCTCGGCCAAGCAGAGCCATCTGCCGCGAAGCCTGCTTTGCCAGTGAGAGTTGTGCCAGCACGTTTTCCTTCAAGCTTTTCATTTTCTCCCCAACTCCTTGTTTGTCTCTTTGTCTATAAAAAGGCGCTAAAAAACGCTTACCGTGTCGGTGTCCATTCATCGCGATGTATGACTGTGCCGCTGCGTCGCGTCAAGTTGGAAGGAGAAAGAGAAGCGAGCAACTGGTCAGCGCCATATCTGCTGACGCCCCGTCCGATCAGGGAACCGTCGCAATACACTTCAATGACTTCGCCTTCCGCGAACTTCCCAGAGACTTCGCGCACCCCCGCGAGAAGCAGGCTGCGGCTTTTCTCTAAAATCGCTTCTGCCGCTCCGCTGTCGACCGTGATCGTGCCGCGAACAGGGGAGTGCAGCGCAATCCATTGTTTGCGGGTAGAAACGCCGGAGGAGGAAGGAGCTTCCGGGTGATAGCCGACATAAGTGCCATCGCCGTTGCCTGCCAGCGCTTGCACGAGATCTGCTGGTTGCGCCAATTTTCCGATAAAGCTTGGAATCCCCAGACCTTGCGCCGTTCGCGCTGCAATCAGTTTGGAGCGCATCCCGCCAGTACCTAGCTGCGACGCCCCTTTTGCCAGTGCCTCGATTTCGTCCGTGACTTCTGCAAGCGAGCTGATCCGCTGGGCGTCAGGATGGTAGCGAGGGTCTTTGTCATACAGTCCGTTCGTATCGGTGAGAATCATGTACAAATCGGCGTGTACCAAGCCTGCGACCAGTGCGCCGAGCATGTCGTTGTCGCCAAAGGTCAGCTCTGCGACCGATACGGTGTCGTTTTCGTTGATGATCGGCAAAATGTTTTTGTCGAGCAAAAGCGACAGCGTCTGAAAAGCGTGCTGATACCGCTCCCGGTGCGAGAAGTCCCCCCGCGTCAGCAAAATTTGCGCCACGCTGAAGTGGTGGGCAGCGAACATTTGCGTGTACGTTTGCATCAACAGACTTTGGCCGATGGCTGCGGCAGCCTGCTTTGCTGCCAACGAGCGGGGGCGCTGCTGATAGCCGAGACTTTGATAACCGCTTGCGACTGCTCCCGAAGAAACGAGTACAACCTGATGCCCGGCCGCGCGGAGCTTGCTGATGGCTGCGACGAGCAGCGACATTTTTGCGGGATCAACTCCACCGCCCACAGCGGCAATCGAGCTGCTGCCCACTTTGACAACGAGACGCAATTTTCCCTTCTTCATGCTTTAACCTCCTAGCTAGGACAATAAAAAAAGCCCAATCGTCTCTTTGATTAAGGACGAAAGGGCATGTTTAGCCTTACGCGGTACCACCTTATTTGACGTTTGCGGACAGGGAAGTCCAGTCGCAAACATCCGGCTCTCTTTCTTTGATAACAGGTGAAAGAAACCTGTCCAGGTCTTCCCTGGATGCTCTGGGGTGGGTTCGAACCGATTCATGGGCGAAACCTCTCAGCCGCTGGATTTCGCTCTCTGGACCTGAAGGGCGGTTTTACTGTTCCCCGTCATTGCCGATCACTATGCGCTTATTAATTCACTATTATTCTGTAGGCCCACAAGAAATGTCAAGAGGGTTATTGAAATTGTTCGCTGCCATATGCTCCCGACCTGGCCTTGATCTCGAAGCGCTTCGTCTTCTGATCGCGGACGAGACGGTAGCGCAGCGTGCGGTCGGAGGCAAAAGACGAATCGGTTGCGTCCTGCACCGTGACATCCAACTCGCCGTTGCTTTTGGCTACTGTCGTATTGCGCACGGAGATGAGAACCGGATAGTCCACGCGCGGAATGGCGACAAATACTTTGTCCTTGATCAGCTTGGTAGTCAGCTTGTCGTACATGGACAGAGCAAGCGGCATGCTCCAATAACGACCGAAGTAGCCGACGATTTTGTCTTTGCTCTCAAATTGCTTCGGCAGCTCCCGGAAGACCAGCCCATCTTCGTAGACGGTTTTGCCTTTCGCGTTGTCGAGCGCCGCGAAATACACTTCTTCCAGTACATGCTCTGCGCGGTTCAAAAACAGCACAACGTCCATTTTGTTGTCGCCGAGCTTCTGAATAGCGGACAGCTTCACAGGCTTGTTTTGGGCTTTCGTCTTGCTTTTGCTCTCCTCTTTGGCGGGCATCGTGCAGCCGACAGAGAACAGAGGCAAGGAAAGAGAAAGAAAAATCACCCAGTTTTTCCAGTTGTTTTTCATGGCGCACCTCTTTTGAAAAAACGGTAGTTTCCTGTTAGCGTGTGTGGGAAAAGAGATCAATAACCAAGAGAAAAGCTGCCAGTTGCCAAAGGATGAGGTTTGCGCGGAAAAAGGAAACAGGATAGGGGTTGTCTGACACACGGATTATGTCTATCATGAAGAGAGTTGTGCAGATCGAACAATTGAGGTGGAAAATAAATGTTTGGATTTGGAAAAAAGGCAAAAAAACTGGACGGTATTGATATTTTGATCATCAAAACGGTCGATGCCAAAAACCGTAATTTTTACCAGGTAGCTTTTCCGAGCGTAGTAGCAAATGATGTACTGTCTATGCTGCAAAAACTGGAAAAATCGAAAATCAACCAGCAAGAATTTTTGGGGGAAATCGGCGGATTCCGGATCGTTACCCATCTGGAAGCGCTGACCAGCTATGACGTGCTCGACGATGCTGACATGGAAGCACATCCTATTCAAATTCCTGACTTCGCCAATATGCTGCTGCGCCGTCTGGAAGCGTTGGATGAGAGCGGAGCGATGGGAGAATCCGAGGATTTGGCTTTTATCATGGGCGAGTTGACCATGCTGCGCGACGGCAGCTTTGTGCCGCAAAACTAAAACGAAAATACGTAAGGTATCTGCTGGCTCGTGCCGGGCAGAATACATCAGGAGCCGTGGGAAGAACCGACGGCTCTTTTGCGTATTCGCAACTTTTGGGCAAGACCGTTCGTATACATAAGGTGGAAGCTGCTGGAAACAGGCTGGGAAAGAGCGCGGGCTAGGAGGGACAAACATGATTGAACTGGTGAATGTGACAAAAAGCTACAACGGTGCGACAAAAGCAGTCGACCAGTTGACGCTGACCGTGCCAAAAGGCGAGATATTCGGGTTTCTTGGCCCAAACGGCGCCGGAAAAACAACGACGATCAAGATGGTGACAGGAGTGATTCGCCCCGACCAGGGCGAGATCACGATTAACGGAAAAAATATTGGCACGACCCCGCTTGAAGCCAAACAGCAATTTGGCTATGTGCCCGATAGTCCCGATCAGTTTTTGCGGCTCAAGGGGCTGGAGTACGTCAACTTCATGGCCGATATGTACCAGGTGCCAAAAGAAGTGCGGGGGCAGAGAATCATGGAGCTGGCCAGAAGATTCGACATGACGAGCGCACTGGGCGATTCCATTCAGAGCTATTCGCACGGCATGCGGCAAAAGATCATGATCATGGGCGTGCTCGTGCACAATCCGGAAGTGTGGATTCTCGATGAACCGCTCACAGGACTTGATCCGAAATCGTCGTTTACGTTGAAAGAAATGATGCGGGAGCATGCAGACAGTGGACGGACCGTGTTTTTCTCCACCCACGTGCTTGAGGTGGCCGAAAAGCTGTGTGATCGGGTCGCGATCATCAACAAGGGGAAAATTTTGTTTTGCGGCACCTTTAAAGAGATGCAGCAGCATTTTCAGTCGGACGTGTCGCTGGAAAGCTTGTTCCTGGAGTTGACCAAGCATGAATAAAGTAGTGGGTTTGACAAAAGTGCTGCTCAAAAATGCAGGAGGGACGAAGCAAAAAGCCAGCGCCTGGAAGACGGTCCTGATTATGATTGCGATTGCCATGGGAATGATCCCGATGATTCTCGGGGCTGTCGTCTTTCTTTCCGCGCTATATGACGGGCTGGAACTGATTGGGCAGCAGGCCGCATTGCTCGGACTCGGGGTGACAGTGGCTTCCCTGGCGATTTTTATGTTCGGAATTTTGTACGTTCTGAGCGTTTTTTACTACTCGCAGGATGTGGAGCAGCTATTGCCTTTGCCTCTGTCGCCTGGGCACATTCTCAGTGCCAAATTCCTGGTTGCACTGGTCTATGAGTATCTTACGGCACTGGTCTTGCTGGGGCCGCTTCTGATAACATACGGAGTGAAGAGCGGAGGGGGCTTTTTTTACTATTTGTTTGCCCTGTTCATTTTTTTGCTGGTGCCGATCTTGCCGCTCGTGATGGCGGCTCTCGTCGTCATGCTGTTCATGCGCTTCACAAACGTAGGCAAAAGCAAGGAACGCTTCCGCTTGATCAGCGGTTTGCTGGCGATTGGTGTCGCGCTCGGCTTCCAGATGTTTGTGCAGCGTCAGGTCAGCAGCAAGGCGGACAGCATTGAACAGTTGCAACAGATGATCGTCAGCCAGGAAAACGGACTGCTGAACATGATTACGCAGTTCTTTCCGGCAAGCAAGCTGGCAGCCCTCGCCCTGCAAAACAGCGGAACGTTGCTCTCCTGGGGCTTTCTCGCCAGTTTCCTGCTGGTGGCACTGGCGAGCTTCGGCGTGTTTCTGGTGATTGGAAACCGTTTTTACTTTGCCGGGGTAATGGGAATCAGCGAAGCGGTAGCCAAGCGAAAAATGGTCGGTGAGGCCGCTTTTCAAAAGCTGATCCGTGAGCGCTCCAGGCTTGCGTCTTACTTTTTAAAAGAATGGAAAATACTTTGGCGAACGCCCGCGTTTTTGCTGAATTGTACGTTATCCAGCATCCTCGTTCCGCTTCTTGTTTTGCTGCCGCTTTTGGCACGCGAGGATAGCGAAAAGCTGATTGCGCATTTGCAAAGCCTCATGCAAGGCGAGCAGGCGGGCGGGATCGGCCTGGCGATCGTGTTCGGGGCGTTTTTGATACTGGGCAGCATGAATAGTACATCGGTAACAGCCATCTCCAGAGATGGGCAAGGGTTTTTTTACAATAAAACATTGCCGATCGGGCCTGGGCAGCTAATATTGGCGAAGGTGCTGCCGGGATTGCTCCTCAGTGGCATCAGTGTTCTTGTGCTGCTGGCCGAAGCTGCCTGGCTGCTGGCGCTGCCTGGCGAGTTCCTCTTGTTCGCTGCCTTGTGCGTGATTCCGTCCGTGCTGTTCATCAACCTGGCTGGCATCGCGATTGATCTGCTTCATCCCAAGCTTGGATGGGGTTCAGAACAGGAAGCAGTAAAGCAAAACATGAATACGTTGCTGCTGTTTATGATCGGCTTGGTGGCGGGAGGGTTGGTCGTTGTGGCTAACTTCCTGATCGGGGCTTCGCTTTGGGTCACGGCTTTGGGACTTTTTGTGCTTTTTGTACTCCTCGATTTTTTGATTTACAGACTGCTTGTTGCCAAAGGACCAGGATGGCTGGAAAAGATCGAAGAGTGAGGATACGCTAGGATGCTTGCAAAAGCCGTTCTCCCCTTGATGGAGCGCGGCTTTTTTTGCTTATGACGTTTTACCGAGCACATTTTGCGAAAAGAGGGTATAAAGAAGTGCGTGATACCGCCCGATACATGTAAGGGAGATCGTTTTGCATTCGGGACTATAGTCGGTTCCGGGGCGACGCTCGCAAGGGAAAAGGGAATAAAGACTCTGGCAAAGGAGAAAGGAGTAACTGCAAACATGATGAAGCGTTTTGCTCTCTGTTTTTTGATGGCATGGCTGCTTGTTCAGGCTGTGTGGACGAACGGAGCGAATGCCGCCGCTGGTTTTGACGACATCGATGGACACTGGGCAGAGCAACAAATTAATGAACTGGCGAGCCTGGGGATTATCAAGTCGAACGGCAAACACTTGTTTTATCCCAACAAGCCGATTTCACGCGGCGAAGCTTTGGCGCTGCTCAATCGCGTTGTTGAGAAAGTATACGGTTCGCTCGATCTTCCGCAGCGGAAGGAAAATCTTGACTACAACTTTCTGCTCCGGGGGGAAGTAGAACAGCTGCTGGTCAATATGAAAACGGTTTGGCAAGTCGAGACAAATGCCCTGTCGACGTACGATCCTGGCGACAGGATGCTCTATTACTTGTATCTCGCTGAAAGCGGTCAGTTGATCAAAAAGCAACAGAAAGAAAATCCGAAATGGTGGCTGTCCAGTGCAGCTTTGCAGCAGTCGCTGTCTAGAGAAGAGGCCAGCCTGTTGCTCTTCCATGTGCTTGCACCGCAAAAATTCAGAACAGCCAATCTAAAACCACAGGACGCGGCTACGTACTTCGACAGCTTCTATGAGTGGAAGCAGGATCGGTATTACCGCGATACATACTCGCCTTACCCATTGGCTATTCGAGAGTTTCAGCTGTTTTTGACGGAAAAGACATTCTCGCCTGACAAGGTCATGACGCGGGCAGAATACGCTGTAGTCATGAAGCGTTTGCTTGATTATTATCGCATAGACACGCTGGCCCAATTTCGTGCCGCGATCAATCAGCAGCAAAAAATCGCTCAGTTGTATTTGCGTTCAGCCAATTTGGCCTGGGAGAAAAAAGATCAGGCCCGTTTGTCCGTCGTATTTAGTCCTGACGCATTGAAAAGCATGGCCACGCTCCCACAAGTTCCCAAGTACAACGGCCCGGTAACGATCACGAGCAAAGTAGACATCAATGATCCGAAAATTCTCTGGCTGATCGGTTTTTATCCCGATCCGGTAAAAGGAGATTTTCAAATCGAATACAAGCTGGAGCAGGCAGACGCCAATGCATTTGGACGCAAAATTACTGCGGTAATCTACAGCGAAAAATAGGCAAAAAAATCAGGGCATCCATAGCGAATGCCCTGATTTTTTTAATACCGCACCGACAAGTGACGATTGCAAATGACAGAATTTTCGATTACAATAAAACTGAACGGTGACTCAGTAAGTGGCAGCCGGATCTGACATCTCAAGGCGGGAGCTTTAGCCAATATGCGAGATGTATTTTTTGGCCCATCTAATGAATGAGTATTCATTCAACTAAGACATGAGCTTTTGCATACAGGAATATCTTTAAGAATGGTAGAAGTAAATAAAATGATCTAGTAGTCAGAAAATTATGGGATTATGGCAACAACCGTGAGTAGCCTCGACAGAGGATTTCTAAAGGAGGATTTGGAGATGGAACGCAAAATTCGCAAAGCGGCGGTTCTCGGTTCCGGTGTCATGGGTGCGGGAATTGCAGCTCATCTGGCAAACGTCGGGATTCCTACCTATTTGCTTGACATCGTGCCACGGGAATTGACGGCGGACGAGAGCAAAAAGGGACTGACACTGGCTGATTCTGTCGTCAAAAACCGGATTGCACAAGCGGGCAAAGACAGGCTTTTGAAAGAAAAGCCGGCACCGCTTTACGATAAAAAGAACATGGAACTGATCACGGTAGGCAACTTCGAGGATCATCTGCCACTCCTCGCAGAAGTCGACTGGATCATCGAAGTAGTCGTGGAAAATCTCGATGTGAAGAAAAGCGTCTTCGCCCAGGTAGAAGCCCATCGCAAGCCAGGGACGATCGTCACTTCGAATACATCCGGTGTGTCGATCAACGAGATGGCAGAAGGGCGCTCGGACGATTTTCGCAAGCATTTTCTCGGCACGCACTTTTTCAACCCGCCGCGCTATCTGAAGCTTTTGGAGCTGATCCCGGGGCATGATACCGACCCGGAAATCGTCTCGTTCATGAAGCAATTCGGGGAGCATGTGCTCGGAAAAGGCATGGTTGTCTGCAAGGACACGCCGAACTTCATCGCCAATCGCATCGGTACATACGGGCTGCAAGTCTCGATCCACGAGATGGTGCGCCTCGGCCTGGGAGTGGATGAAGTCGATGCGTTGACTGGTCCGGTCATCGGCAGGCCGAAAAGCGCCACGTTCCGCACGCTGGATGTCGTCGGTCTGGACACTTATGTGCACGTGGCGGGGAACGTCCGCAACAAGAGCACGGATGAAGCGGAACGGGCTGTTTTTGCGGTGCCGGAGTTTGTTTTGCAGATGGTGGAGAAGCGCTGGATCGGTCAAAAGGCCGGGCAAGGATTTTTCAAGCAGGTCAAGTCGGCGCAAGGAAAAGAAATTTTGGCGCTCGATATCAACACCTTGGAGTATCGCCCGAGCGTGAAGCCGAAGTACCCTTCCCTAGATGCTGCGAAGACGGCAAAAACGTTGCCGGAAAAACTGCGCGCGCTCGCATACGGCAAGGACAAGGGCAGCGAGTTTGTCTGGAGCGTCTTCAAGAAAGTTTTGCTGTATTCCGCTGAAAAAGCTTACGAAATCGCGGATGACATCGTCGCAGTCGATCAGGCGATGAAATGGGGCTTCGGCTGGGAGCTTGGTCCGTTCGAGACGTGGGATGCGATCGGCGTGGAAAAATCAGTCGCCAAAATGCGCGCGGAGAACGAACAGATTCCGGCGCTGGTCGAGGAGCTTTTGGCAAGTGGAAAAACGACGTTCTATCAGAAAGCGGAAGGACGGCGCGAAGCCTTTTCGATCGGCGGCAAGTATAAAGCGATAGAGGAAGACAAGAAAAATATCAATCTCGCTGCCCTCAAAGAACAAGGCAAGCTGATCAAGAAAAATGCAGGCGCGGCGTTGATCGATCTTGGCGACGGCGTTGCGTGTCTGGAATTTACCTCTCCCCATAACGCGCTCGGTCTGGATGTGCTGCAAATGGCGAACCAGGCTGCGGAAGAGGTGCAAAAAAACTTCGCGGGTCTGGTCATCGGCAATCAGGGCAAAAACTTCTGCGTCGGGATGAATCTCGCGATGGCCTTGATGGAGGCGCAGGATGAAAACTGGCTGGAGCTAGACATGCTCGTCAGCAACTTCCACAAAGCCGCTCGCGCGATTCGCTACATGCACCGTCCAGTCGTCGCAGCACCTTTCGGCATGACGCTCGGTGGCGGCGTCGAGGTGACCTATCTCGCTGACCGTGTACAAGTAGCGGCAGAAACGTACCTCGGACTCGTCGAGGTCGGTGTCGGGCTGTTGCCAGGCGGCGGGGGAACGAAGGAAATGCTGTTTAGGGCGATGGAAAACGTGCCGGAAGGAGGCAGCATGCCAGTTGATCCGTTCCCGTTCGTCGCAAGAGCTTTTGAAACGATTGCGATGGCAAAAGTGTCGACCAGCGGACAGGAGGCAATCAATCTCGGTTATTTGCGGCCGACCGACCGGATCAGTGTCAATGCGGACCACCTTTTGTACGATGCGAAACAGCTTGTGCTTGCGATGGACCAAGAAGGCTACACGCCGCCTGCGCCGCGCAAAATCCGCGTGATCGGGGAGACGGGCTACGCCAATTTGCGCCAAAACATTTACGCGATGAGAAAGAGCGGCTACATTTCCGAGCACGATGAGCTGATCGCAAGCAAAATCGCCTATGTCATGTCCGGCGGAAATGTGCCGGCGGGTACGGAAGTGACAGAAAGCTACATTTTGGAGCTGGAGAAGCAAGCGTTCCTTGCCCTGATCAAGACGCCGAAAACCCAGCAAAGAATGCAGCATATGCTGACGAAAAACAAGCCTTTGCGCAACTAGGGGAGGGTGAGGGATAACGATGAGAGAAGCAGTTATCGTCGCAGGAGCCCGCACAGCGGTCGGCCGAGCGAAAAAAGGAAGCCTCAGGGACGTGCATCCAGTCGATATGGGAGCGGCGGTCGTTTCCGATTTGTTGCGGCGCGTCCCGCAGCTGGACCCGGCGGACATCGAGGACGTCATTATGGGAACAGCCGTACCGGAGGCGGAGCAAGGCATGAATATGGCGCGACTGATCGGATTGCGCGCCGGGTTGCCGACGAATGTAGCGGGAATTACGATCAACCGTTTTTGCTCCTCGGGCTTGCAGACTATTGCCTATGCAGCGCAGCAAATTATGGTCGGCAGCTCTGACGTCCTGGTGGCAGGCGGGGTGGAGAGCATGAGTCTGGTGCCGATGCTCGGCCACAAGGTCGCGCTGAATCCGGCGCTGGTCGAAACGAAGCCGGAAGCGTACATGAGCATGGGGCACACGGCAGAGGAAGTAGCAAGACGATACAACGTGACGAGAGAAGAGCAGGATGCATTTGCCCTCCGCAGCCATCAACGAGCGACGGCAGCGATCACGTCAGGCAAGTTCCAGGACGAAATCGTTCCGCTGACTGTGAAAAATTACTCCGTCGATGACGCGGGCAAGGTGCATGTTCGTGAAGCTATTTTTGACAAGGATGAAGGTGCTCGTGCAGATACGTCCCTGGAAGCGCTCGCCAAGCTGAAGCCTGTCTTTCACGTCCAGGGCAGCGTAACGGCCGGAAATTCGTCGCAAACAAGCGATGGAGCGGCAGCAGTATTGGTGATGTCAGCCGAAAAGGCAGCCGAGCTGGGTGTCCAGCCGATTGCCAAATTCCGTTCCTTTACGGTAGGCGGGGTCGACCCGGATGTGATGGGAATCGGTCCGGTTGTCGCTATCCCTAAAGCTTTGAGGCTGGCAGGAATCGGCCTGGAAGATGTGGATTTGTTCGAGCTGAACGAAGCGTTCGCGTCCCAGTCGATCGCGGTGATTCGCGAGCTTGGACTCGACCCGGAAAAGGTCAATGTCAACGGCGGCGCTATCGCACTGGGCCATCCGCTCGGTTGCAGCGGAGCCAAGCTGACCGTGTCGCTTCTGAACGAAATGAAGCGCAGGGGCGGCAAATACGGAGTGGTTACGATGTGTATTGGCGGAGGAATGGGGGCCGCTGGCGTTTTTGAAATGGTCGGGGAGTAGGTACGTCTATTTTCATAAAAGGAGAGGGATAGTATGGCAGATACAAAAGAATTGATCCGCGGTGGGAGCTTTTTGATTGATGCTGGTTCGGCTGACGATGTATTCGTGCCGGAGGAGTACAGCGACGAGCAAAAAATGATCGCGAAAACGACGGAAGATTTTGTCGTCAATGAAGTTCGCCCGCATCTGGAGGAACTGGAAAAGCACAGCTTCGACATTTCCGTGCGGTTGCTGAAGGAAGCAGGGGAATTGGGACTTTTGGCTGGCGATGTGCCGGAGAAATACGATGGGCTTGGTCTGGATAAAGTCAGCACCGCGCTCGTCACCGAGAAATTTTCGCTCGCACGCGGCTTCGCGCTGAGCTACGGCGCCCATGTAGGAATCGGTTCCTTGCCGATTGTGTACTTCGGGAACGAGGATCAGAAGCAGCGCTACTTGCCCGATCTGGCCTATGGAAAACGGATCGCAGCGTACTGCCTGACCGAACCAGGCTCCGGCTCTGATGCGCTTGGCGCCAAGACGACAGCGACTCTTTCCGCAGACGGCACCCATTACATTCTCAACGGGGAAAAACAGTGGATCACCAACGCAGGCTTTGCAGACGTGTTCATTGTGTACGCAAAAATTGACGGCGAGAAGTTCACGGCTTTCATCGTGGAGCGGGACTTCCCTGGCGTATCGTTTGGCCCGGAAGAGAAGAAAATGGGCATCAAATGCTCCTCGACTCGTACGGTCATTTTGCAGGATGTGCCTGTTCCAGTAGCCAATCTGTTGGGCGAGCCGGGCAGAGGCCACGTCATCGCCTTCAACATTTTGAACGTAGGCCGGTACAAGCTGGCTGTTGGGGCGGTCGGCTCGGCGAAAAAAGCATTGGAGCTGGCGACGAACTACGCGAAGGAACGCAAGCAGTTTAAAACACCTATCGCCAACTTCACGCTGATCAAAAACAAGCTGGCGAACATGGCTACCAAAGCGTACGCCGCAGAAAGCTCCGTCTACCGGACGGTTGGCTTGTTCGACACCGCGCTTAGCCGCCTGGGCGAGAAAGCGGATGACGGCGCGGAAGTAGCGAAGGCGATTGCCGATTACGCCATCGAATGCTCGATCAACAAAGTGTTTGCTACGGAAGTGCTGGACTACTGCGTGGACGAGGGCGTGCAAATCCACGGCGGCTACGGCTTCATGTCGGAATACGAGATTGAGAACATGTACCGCGACTCGCGGATCAACCGGATTTTTGAAGGGACGAATGAAATCAACCGCTTGCTCATCCCGGATACGCTGGTGAAAAAGGCGATGAAAGGCGAACTGCCTCTCATGCAAGCAGCGACGAGCTTGCAAGCCGAGCTGATGAGCTACTACCCGGAGGAAATCGAGGATGCGCCGCTTGCTGTCGAAAAGCATCTGCTCGGCATGACTCGCAAAATCATTTTGATGGTCGCAGGCTCTGCGCTGATGAAATACCAGCAAGCGATCTCCAAAGAACAGGAGCTGCTCGCTTTTGCTGCCGACATGCTGATCGAGCTGTACGCGATGGACAGCATCGTGAAGCGTACGGAAAAAGCGGTTGCCGCAAACGGACTGGAAGCCGAGCAGCACAAGCTCGCGCTGACAGCAGTGTATGTGCATGAAGCGTTTGACCGCGTTGAGGCGTGGGCCAAAGAAGCGCTCGCTGCGATGGAAGAAGGCGATGAACTGCGCCTGCGTCTCTCCATTTTGAAAAAACTGACTCGCCGCACACCGATCAACACCGTTGGATTGAAGCGGGCTATTGCTGATCGCGTGATCGAAGCAGGCGGCTACGTCGTATAAGCTAAAACAGGCACGAAAAAAGAGCAGGGACATATCTCTGCTCTTTTTTGTGTGCGAAAAATGTCCCGCCGACTTTTCTGATACGGGAGATGTTTGCTTGCAGTCGACGGATTGCCTCAGTTGGCTTGCTTCACTTTCGAGATGCCCCCGTTGTTTAGCTTCACCTGAACGTTGACGGCAGACAGCGATTCTTGCGAAAGCGGGAGCGCGTTGTTTTTCTGCAATCGTTTCCACTCTTGCGGGTATTTGCGATAGAGAGCGTGTCCCAGCTGCAAGGTGTCGATGTTATGTTTTCGGCCCTTTGCAAAAAGCGCCCGTACTTCCGCCTCGATTTTTTTCGCTGCTTCCTTTTCGATTTCATTGATCGGCCCGACTGTCACTACCTGCGTGATATAGCCAGTGGCGTGAATGTCGATGGCGAAGGTTACGGTGCCGTTTTGCAATCGTGGCTCGATTTTCACTTTGGGCTTTTCGAGGATGGTCATCGCCAGCAGTTGCCCTCCTTTGCTGATCCCTAGCAGTGTCCGGACGGTGTGTTCATCGAGCCAGCGCAGCCCCAGCAAGTCTGAGCGCGGCCAGCAGCCTCGGGACTCCAAGTTTTGCAGCAGGCATGCGCCGATCATCTTTAATTTGGGCAACGCTTTCTTGTCTTCGCTCCAGCTGTTTCGGTTGATCGAAAGAATCGGGACGTAGACAACGAGGTTCGGTTCATCTCTTCTCGCGATGAATTGAAACAGCTTCATCGGACGCAGCACAGAGTTTTGCTCATACAGATCGGATGGATTCGCCAGTTGCGAGTAAATCACAGGCAAATCGAACACCTGCTTTGCATTGAAAATGTCGATAATCGGGTCTTTGGTGGCAAACGTCCAGAGCGTGTAGCGAAACTCGTAAAAACGGTCCAGCTCGTCCAAAATCTCCTCCATATGTTTCTTTTCCAAGGCGCTTTCACTAAAGACGATGGAGCGGATATGGCTCCAGGTCATTTGCTTTTGGCTGGTGGGATAAATGTTGAACAGCGCGTTTACGAACGTTTTGCCAGTTCCTTTGGCCACAGCCGATCCACTGGTGGAGCGCGCGCCGCCAGCTTCTGTTTTGGCGATGCTGGAAAAGCTCAAGATTTGCGCGTACACGACAAACTCATCGTTAACGTAATCGATGCCGAGGGCGTTGACGTAAAGCAAATTTTCAATTTCCCGCGCGTTCCAGCAACCGCAGAGCAAAACAGGGAAAACGAGTGTGATTGCAATCGCTCGAAGGTGGGGCATCATCGTTGGCCCTCCCCTTTTTCCGAAGGGTCGTGCAGGAACTCGGGACTTCGTTCGGCTTTGCGCCATGGCGTGCGAAACACGGTTTTGTACAAATCGGGCCAGAAAGTCGGTGCGAGCGGAGACAAGTAATACAAGCCAAAGGAACGCATGTTGGCAAAGTACAAAAGTGTCGCCAGAGCCGAGATCATAAAACCGAACATCCCCAAAAGCGAGCAGACTACGCTGATGCCAAGCCGGAGCAAGGTGATCGTTCCGACAATGTGCTGGTTCGTCAGGGTGAACGTTGCCATGACAGAAAGCGCCACAATTACAAGGCTGCCTGTAGAGGTCAGTCCGGCTGAAATCGCAGCTTGTCCGACGATCAATCCGCCGACGACCGAAAGCGTTTGGCCGATCGCCATGGGCAGACGCAGGCCAGCCTCCTTGAACAGCTCAAACAGCAGCACCATGAGCAACACTTCGAGGGCAGCAGGCAACGGCACTCCTTGCCGCGATTTTACGATGGTGGCGATCAATGTGTAGGGCAGCTGTTCCTGATGATAAGTGATCAGGGCGACCCAAAAGCCGGGCAAAAACAGGGCGATCAGCACGCAGAAAATCCGCAGAAACCGGACAAAGGCGATCGAGAAGACAGAGGAGCTGGCATCTTCTGCGGCGTTCAGCAGCATGGAAAAGTTGACAGGGCCGATCAAGGCGGTCGGGGAACCGTCAACTAAAATGGCAAAACGTCCTTTTAACAAAGCGTTGGTCACGTAGTCAGGTCTTCCCGAGTATTGGTACTCCGGGAGCAATGTCAATGGGGTGTGGGATAAGTTCTCTTCTACTTGCAACCCGCTGATGATGCCCTTGCTGCCCAACTTATCCAGGCGCGAGCATATCTCGCGTTCCAGCTCTGGCGCGATCTGGTCTTTCAGGTACAAGAGACCGACTCGTGTGTGGGTGTGGCTGCCCAGGATGTATGGGAGATACTTCAACTGGTGTGTCCGCATTCTTTTGCGAATCAAAGCCAGATTCGTACTGATCTCCTCCGTGAACCCATCCCGAGGTCCGCGGATGGACACATCGGTATTGGACTCTTCGGGATCGCGCTTGGGCGGATTGCCTGTCTCGACGTAAAAAGCGATTTGAAACTCCTCGAACACCATGAGCAGGTTTCCGCTAAAGACGTGCCTGCAAATCCAGCCAATATCGGTCGGGTACGTCAACTCGTTCATGAAAAACAGCTTTTTCTCGCGCAAATCATCCGCGCTCCTGATCTCCTCGTCGGAAAACAGCCGGGTCAGCTGCGGCATCAAATATTCGCTGATCCGGTCCAGGTCACAAATGCAGTCGGAGTATACGAAGGAGACATAGCAGGGCTCGGGGCCAGGGATCAATGTATGTTCCTCGATGCAAACGTCATTGCAGTCCGTAAACAGCTCATGAAAAGACCGCATGCTAAGGGAGGAAAGCTCTGCATGGTCCGCTGTGGCAGTAGAGTGTTCCAGCACCTGCTTCACCTTGGCAAACCTACGATTTTTCATGTGGCTTCCTCCTTGGGGCAAAGGCTGTCAGGAGCGCTAGCAAAAGGGAAAGCGATACAGCCAGGACGAGCATGGCAGGCAGAATCAGCTTGGACAGCAAACTGTAAAATTCAATCGTACTGATCGGATAGAGCGAAAGCACGGTCGCGAGGAAACAAAGTCCGAGCAGCCACCAGAAGCGCGAGCGTCCTTTTGGAATTAAAAATACATCGACAATGAGGAGCAGGGATAGGGAGACGCGTGTGAACGCTCCGCTAAACCACTGGTAGATGCTTAAAAAGTCCAGATGCTCAATGTACAGGCCAATGTTGGCCAGCCGCCATTCCTCGTAAGCCGGATAGCGCAGCTTGGTCGCCTCCAGCGGCCCGAACTCCACGATGGCGCCAATGGTCGGTCCGATGGTCAAACCGATGAAGATGACAGCAAGCAAAAAAATTTGATAGTAGGGCATTGGAGCGCGCAAGTGATGTTTGATCAGCAAAAACAGGATCATCTCGGTAAAGCCTGCCCCTGCGTACACCATGCCTTTGGCTACAGGCGCCAGGCCATCTTCCATGATCGGGAGCAGCAGACTGTAGTCTTTGTTTTGGAAATTGGTCGCCATCACGAAAAATCCGAGCACTACGACAAAGGGCAATAAAACGGTCGAAGTCACGGCAATCGACCGGATGCCGAGCAAAGCATTTCCCAGGCAAAGCAGGGCGAACAGACCTGCATGGACAGAGAGCGGGGTTTGCGGGGCAAAGGATAAATTGATCCACGTGACCGTATCTGTCAAGGTGGTCGTGGCGATGACAAAGCAATAGAGCGAGATCAAGATGGCCAGAAAGTAAGCGACAGCCGGGCCATAGCGCTGCTTCATCCATTGCAGGAGCGGCTCGCTGCCTGTTTTGCGGTAAATGAAATAGAGCAGAGCCGTCCAGATAAGGTATAAGACGCCTGCAAACAGGACGGATATCCAGGAATCTCTTTTGGCCGAGTCCAACATCATGGGGATGACCAGAACGTGATTCATCAGTCCATTTGTCAGCATCAGCATCACTACGATTTGGGTAAAGGCTAGTCCATTTTTCATGAGTCTCCCGCCAAACTGTTCCAGTTCTCCTGTCAGTATTTGCAGGTCGTTTGGATTTATGCGATTTTCGCGTTCGCTTGTGAGAAGTTGAATGCATATTTTTGGAATCAGTCACGAACGCTAATACAACAAACTACGCAGAGGATGGGAACCAAAACAGATGGGGATGAGAGGATGGCTGAGACGAAGAAGGGCATCGGCAAAAGACAGATTCAGTCACTCTTCTGTCCCGGTGCCTGCGCGTGAGATCAGTGACAGTTTAAGCGATAACATCACAGAGTTGCGCACGATGTTTACCCTGACGCCCGATCTAGTAATCCGTACGTTCGAGAGCAAGTTTGTCGAGGGAAGCGTCGCGCTGGTCTATTTGACGGGTTTGGTAGACAAAAGCTCGGTGAACAACAATGTGCTTCGGCCGCTTCTTTCCCAGCAAAGCGAAGGGCCTGCCAGCATCTACGATCTTTTGTCCGTAGGAAAAGTGTTTAATATATACGATTTTCACGAGGTCGAAAGGCAGATTCTCGATGGCAGCAGCTTGCTGTTTATCGAGGGGCGCAAAGAAGCGCTCGCTGTCGAGACACATGGCTGGCCGCAGCGCGCCATCGAGGACCCTCAGCTTGAAGCGTCCTTGAAGGGAGCGCATCAAGGCTTCGTCGAGACAGGGATGCAAAACATCGCCTTGATCCGCCGCTATCTTCCCAATCGGGAGATGAAGATCAAGGAGTATTGGGTGGGGGACAGGGCGCCGACAAGGGTGTCGCTGCTGTTTTTGGCAGATGTGGTTCATCCCGAGGTGCTGCAAGAGTTTGAGGATCGAATCAAGCTGATTCGGATCGATTCGATTTTGAACACGGGAGAGCTGGAGGAGCTGGTGGAGGACAACCCGTACTCGCCTTTTCCGCAATTCATGATGACAGAACGGCCGGACTCGGTTGCTTCGCACATTTTGCAGGGAAAGGTTGCTGTTGTCGTCGATCGCTCTCCCAGCGTTTTGATCGGCCCTGCGACTTTTGCCTCGTTTTTTCAAAATGTGGACGACTACAGTACCCGCTGGCTGGTCGCCACTTTTATCCGGCTGTTGCGCTTCATGGCGTTTCTGGTGGCTACCTTTTTGCCAGCCGTCTACATCGCGGTGATCTCTTTTAACTACGAGGTCATTCCGCTCGACTTGATTTTGTCAGTGGGAGAGTCGCGGGAGAGAGTGCCGTTTCCTCCCTTGCTGGAAGCGATGATCATGGAACTGACGCTGGAAATGTTGCGGGAAGCCGGGGTGAGGCTGCCTGCGCCGATCGGACAGACGGTGGGCATCGTCGGCGGTATCGTTATCGGACAGGCGGTTGTACAGGCCGGGATCGTCAGCAACATCATGGTGATTGTAGTCGCTTTTACCGCGATCTCTTCCTTTATCATCCCGAACTACGACATGGCGTCAGCAGTGCGGCTGCTGCGGTTTTTGATGATGGGACTGGCTGCGATGTTCGGGATTATTGGCATTGTGATCGGGATGATGGGGCTGATCGGTCATTTGATCTCGCTGGAATCTTTGGGCGTGCCTTACGGAAGTCCCCTGGCACCCGTACGATTTTCAGACTGGAAGGACTTGTTTCTGCGCTTGCCGTTGTGGAGCATGAAAAATCGTCCGGCCAGCGCCCGCGTCGTCCAGTCCAAGCGTCAGGGGGATAACCGTCCTCGGGGGGATGGCGAATGAAAAAATACGCATTTAACGAGCTGACTGTCCTCCAGTACGTATTTTTTATTCATGGAACACAAGTGGGGATCGGAGTCTTGTCCATGCCGCGAGAGTTGGCCGAGGAAGCGGGAACGGACGGATGGATTTCCATTCTCATTGGCTGGGTATGCGCTACTGTGGCAAGCCTCCTCATTGTGAACATCATGAAGCGCTATCCGGGCAAAACGATCGTCGATTTGATTCCCGTCTTTTTTGGCAAATGGCTGGGAATGGTCGTTTCCGCGCTTGTCGCCTGTTATTGCGCCCTCGCCGCCATGACGGTAATCGCCAACGGGATCGGGATTGTGAACGTGTGGATTTTGTCCCAGACGCCAGGATACGTTTTGGCGATATTGACGGTGATCCCTACCTATATGGTTGTGCAGGGCGGGCTGCGGGTGCTGGGACGGTATGCCGAGTTGATTTTTTACTTGACGCTGTGGATGCCGATCGTTGTCTTTTCCATCTTGCCGTATTCCAATTGGCTTCACTTGCTGCCTGTGCTAAAAGAAGGGTGGATGCCGGTTTTCTCCGCAACCAAATCGACGATTTTGTCCTTTCTCGGGTTTGAGCTGGCGTTTTTTCTGTACCCGTTTTTGCAGCGAAAACAGTATGCCTCGCTGGGAATTGTGGTGGCAAACACATTGTCCATGCTGATTTTTATGCATATTACTGTGTTCAGCTTTTCCTTTTTTAGTCCGGATGAAATCACGCAATATACGTGGCCGACACTCAATTTGTGGAAAGTAATCGAGTATCGCTTTCTGGAGCGAATCGACATCATTTTTCTTGCGTTCTACTTGTTCTTTTTGTCGACGACCACGCTGCCGTACATGTATTTTACGGTGTTCACGACGAGCCAAATGGTCGGGTCAGCCGATCATCGCAAGCACTTGTTCATTCTGATGATCCTGATCGTCGTGGGAGCCTGGCTGTATACGCCCACGTTCATCGATCTGAAAAAGTGGAGCGAGGTGTGGAGCATGACTGGAATGGTTGGCGGATACATCATCCCCGTGATCTGGTGGCTGGCGATCCAGTTGTTTCGGCGCGGAAAAGGGGGGCAAAAGGGATGAGCAAAGCCGGAAAGCTGCTGTTGATCTCGGCGCTGTTTTTCTTTTTGTCGGGCTGCATGGATCGAATCGATTTGGAAGATGCGACGATTACGCTGATGGCCGGAGTTGACGTGAATGAGAAGGATGAGCTGCTGTTTTATTTGTCCAGTCCGGTTTTCAGCCGAGAAGCGAAGAAAAAAAGCGAAGAATTTGGCGTAAAAGCGGAGTCTTTCCGACAGGCGCGGGCACGATTGGACGAGATGGTGACGGGGCTTACTCTTTCAGGGAAAATCCAGGCGATCGTGCTGGGAAAGCGACTTTTGGAGCACCCTGACTGGTTCAAGATTCTCGACGTCATTTTCCGTGATGCGCGCTTTACGGTCAACGCCCGGATGGTCTATTTTGACGGCGAGGTAGGTGACTTGTTTCACTTTCAACCGCCAGACAAGCCGAGGCTGTCCCTGCATCTGACCAAGCTGATCGATACCGCTAATCAGCGGAATTTGACCGTGCGGACGAGGGCGCAAGATTTTCATCGGCAAATGTTTGAAAAAGGGATTAATCCAACCATCACGGCTGTGGGCAAAGAAAAAGCGATCAAGATTTTGGGAACAGCGGTGCTGAGCAAGGAGGGCACGTATGTCGAGCTGCTGCAAAGTCAGGAAACGATGCTGCTCCAGTTGTTTCTGCACGGAAAAGAGGGCGAAGTGACCTTTACGGTGCCGATCCCTGCGCCCAATGACAGCAAAAAGATGATCAAGCACAGAGTCAGCCTCATCGCAAAGCAAGCATCCAAAAAAGTGAAGACGACCTTTCGGGACGGCAAGTTTCATTTCGAAGTAAAGATGAAGTTCGGCGGCGGTATTTCGGAGAGATTGTTCCCTTTTGACATGGAAAAGGATTATAAGGACATGGAGCAGATGGTTAATGCGGAGCTGCGCAAAGAATTTGAGAAACTGGTCGTGAAGTGCCAGCAAAATGAAGTCGATCCATTCGGATTCGGGTTGTACGCGCGAGCGCATGCGTATCAGGAGTGGAAAAAGGTGCAAGATAATTGGCCCAAAGCTTTTGCCCAGGCGGAAGTGAAGTTCGTGCCGGAGCTGTCGATCAAGGGCAACGGCGTCATCCGCTAAAATACGTTAAAAGAAACAAGAACACCCTGGTGCAGCATTCGCTCCAGGGTGTTTCGCATTCCGCACTTTGTATTAGTAGATAGCTTCCCAGCCAGCAGGTGTGACAAACAGACGGATCGCTTTGATTTTGCGGTCATCCATCAGCGTGAAGTAGTGGCGGAAGTTCGGCGGTACCGAAATCAGATCGCCAGGGGAAAGCTCAACGTCGAAGTAACGTCCGTCTTTTCCTTTGATCGCGAAAATGCCGTGCCCGTCTACGCAGAAGCGGCACTCATCATCTGTGTGGTGATGCTCGCCTTTGAATTTTACCAACAGCTCGTCGAGGTTCGGCGTTTTGTCGGAGAGGACGATAATATCGGCAGTCAAGTAGCCGCGGCGTTGGCTGATCGCATCGATTTCCGGCTTGAAGGTGTCGAGAATTTCTTGCTTTTCTTCGTCTGTCGGGCTGTAGTTGTCGCGGTGCTTCGGATCGAGGCGAGCTACATCCCATTTTTCATAAATGATTTCTTGGGTGTCCAGGAAGGAAATGACTTCCTCCGGAGCGGAAATGTACTCGTTGTTGTCGTGGAAACGAATTTGTGCCATGATGCTTGCCTCCCTTGATTAGTTGGATGTAGTGGACACGACAGCTTGGCGCAGCTGCAGCCAGCGGGCGTGGTACTCAAACAGAAATTCAAATGCTTCCAGGTGGCGCTTCGCTTCAAAGTCGTTGCCGCCCCAGGCGTAAATGCCGTGGTTGCGGATCAGAACACCCGGAATTTCCGGGGTGATGACTTTTTCGATCGCGGCTGCGAGGGTCGGAATATCGGCAAAGTTCTCAACAATCGGAACAGTGATCCGCGCATTTTCCTCCCAAATCCCAAGGCCCTTGATCAGCTCCTGGCCTTGAATGGTGAAAGCCCGTTGGCCGAAGTACAGCTCGGAGATGAGATTGTTCCAGACCGTATGGACGTGGAAGCAGGCACCTGCTTTGGCAAACTTTTGATAGACGACTGCGTGGATCAACGTTTCGGCGGACGGCTTGAGCGAGGTTGCCTCCACGGGACGGGAATCTTGATCGACCACCAGATAGTCTTCCGGCGACAGCTTCGTCTTGTCCTTGCCGCTTGCCGTCACGGCAAATTGCAGCGGCTCGTCTTGAATCTTGATGGAGAGATTGCCGCTTGTGCCGGGAAACCAGTCCCGGCGGGCAAATGTCAGCTTGGCGTCATCGAGACGACGAAACGCGTCCAGACGCTGTTCGAGTGTTGCGGTCATGTGTCAGACAACCTCCTGTTTCAGTTGCGTAAGTGTGGCGATCACGTCGTGGAAGGTGGCGAAAGTGCTGTGTGACAGCTGTAGCTCCTCGGCTTTTTGCGCGAGGAAGGAGCGGGCGATCACGAAATCGGCAATTTTGGCGCCAGCCAGGTCAGTGATGGAATCACCAATGACGACACGATAGTGAGTGGCGGGATCGTAGCGGCGAATAATGGTTGTCTTGCACATGCCACAGCCGTTTGTGCAATGCTCGTCGCAGGAATGCGGCCACGTAATCGTGATGTTCTCTCCGGAGAAGTCGCTGCCGTTGCAGTAAATCGGGACATGATCCAAATCAAACGGAGCGAGGATCGGCTTTACGAAAAAGTCGATGCCGCCGCTCGTGATCAGCAGTTCGATGCCTTCCTCGCGGCAAAAGCGGACAAAATCGGCAAAGCCGGGGCGAATGGTCGCTTCGTTCACGATGTAGTCCACAATGTTCTGGCGCAGGGAGGAGGGCAAGAGCTGAAACAGCTTGCCGACGCCTTCCTGTACGCTGATTTTTTGCGACAAAATTTGTTCGGTAAGAGCTTCCCACTCAGGGGGAGCGAATTTTTTTACAATCGCGACGATGTTGTCTTTTTCCGTAATGGTTCCGTCAAAATCGCAGAACAGCACGAGCTTTTTGCTCATCGTGCGCCACCCCATTTCTCCAGGGCTGCCGCCAGTTCAGGCGATTGGTTCGCCGCTTCTCCCAGGGTGTGTCCAGCCGTGACTGCTGCGATTGCATCGACGAACGCTTTGGCCCCTGCGGTAGCGCCGCCCGGATGTCCGTGAATGCCGCCGCCAGCATTGACGATTTGGTCCAGACCGAAATCCGCATAAAGCTGCGGGACGAGTCCCGGATGGATGCCGGCTGATGGAACCGGGAACGAGCGGCGCACGCCTTCCAGCGGAGTGGTCAAGTTGGTCGCCAGTTGCAGCGCTTCTGTTTTGTCCAGGGCGACGTTGCCGTATGGCGACGGGAACAGCACCAGGTCTGCTCCGGCAATTCGCATCAGGGTGCCGAGCAAAAGCGGAGTGGCGATCCCGTAATCAGGCGACGGATAGTAAGCGCCAGCGAGAGCGGGGTGGGCCATGATCGGGATGTTGACGTCCGGATCGGCTGCCAGGCGGTGCAAGGCATCGAAGCCAAAAGCGAGGACGTTGAACAGCAGGCAATCTGCGCCAGCTTCCACGGCACGCTTTGCTTTTTCGTTCAGCTCGTTGATCGGGCCAGTCAGGTTGGCCGCGTAGAGGACAGGCTTGCCAGTTTGCGCTTCTGTCTCCTGCGCGATCTCCTTGAAGGCGCGGATACGCTCCAAAAACGGCGCGCGATCGTCTGCGAAGAAGATTTCGTCATCTTTGACCAGATCGACGCCACCGAGCGCCTGTGCCCGGAATTGCGTCTTCAAATCTTCGAACGGAAGACCGAGGCAAGATTTGAAAATGCTCATCAACAGCGGGCGGTTTTGTGCATCCAAACGTCCGCGCAGTCCGTCAATGCCGAACTTTGGTCCGGGAAAAGCTTGTAGAAACGACTCAGGGAAAGTGATGTCCACCAGCTTGATTTTTCCGTCCATGGACAGTTTCCCGAAGATTCCGGTCAAAAGCGAAGGAATGTCGTGCGTAAAATTGCGCGTCGGGTAACTGACGGTGATCAGTCCGCGCGTCTCGCCGTTTTCCAATGTCTCAAGCGGCGTAGCGCTCACGGCTTCCCCGAGATAAGGGGCCAGCTCAGCTTGCTTCGCTGCGGGCAAATCCGTCCAGGAGCCGACCGTCATGCCAACGGCGATGGCGGCTGCTTTTTTGTGTAAGTCTTTGGCTTGCGTCAAATAAGTGACGAGGATGCGTTGATCACTCATGCTAGTCCTCCTTGGGCAGCTTGAAAAGTTTCGTGAAGCTTTCGGGCATGTAAAAAAGCCTCCCCAGAGCGGGGAGGCGGTTGTCGACTATAAAAACGTCTCGTCTCCTCTCATCTCTCGGGTCAGTAGTCGGGAAAGAAGACGCAACAATGCCGCTTCTCGTACCGACTCTTATCCGTTGGAATTAGCACCGTTTCGCTATTCAAGAAAAAAATAGCGCCGGTTGCCGGGCATCATAGGGCCAGTCCCTCAGCCAGCTCGCGATAAGAGTTATGTGGTTCACAGGCCAGTCAGCCGTGTGTGCTACACCCATGATATGACTTCTGTTGTCCGTAGTCAATCTTTGTTTTTTGCCGGAATGTGCTCTCTGTAGAGAGGGAAAAAGCGGCCGGAAGTGAAACTTTTTTCGCTAGAGGGCGTGGTACGTAAAGAAGGGATGTGGAGGCATTGGGAAAGTAGGCTTGGAGTATGTGTACCAGATGCACGTAAACGACATATACCGCTACCTTTTCCGGCTGACACGCGATACCAGGCATGCGGAGGACTTGACGCAGGAGGTTTTTTTCCGGGCGTATGCCTCCCTGGAAGACTACCGCGGCGAAAAGGTCAGGCCATGGCTGTTCAAGGTCGCTTACCACGCTTTTATCGATTGGCACCGCAAGCAAAAGCGCCGCCCGGTCGACTACATGGAAAAGATGCCGGAACGACCGGACGCATCCGCGAGCGACCCGGCGGAACTGTTGGTCGCTCAGGAATTGTGGAAAGAGGCATATGCGCATCTGGAGCAATTGCCGCCCAAGCAACGACAGGTCATTTTGCTGTCAGCCATGCAATTTTCCTACGCGGAAATGGCAGAGGTGTTGGAGATCGAACTGGCGGACGTCAAACGCTCGCTGTTTCGCGGTCGGCAAAAGATGCGGAAGCTGTGGAAGGAGGAAGGGCCATGACGCACCAAAACGGTCATGATCGCGAGCAAAAGCTGCTCGCTTATTTGAGAGGGGAACTGACAGGGGAAGAAGCAAAGCGGCTTGGCGAGGAGCTGGCAGCCGATGAGGCATGCGCAGAGCGGCTGGAGCGGCTTTTGCTGGGCGAAGAAGGAGAGCAGCAACCACGGGAACTCGACGCGCTGGACGAGGGCGGGCACAGCCAGCTTTCCGAAGCGAAGCAGAGGGCGATTGTCCGGCGGGGAAAATGGAAAAATCGCTTGCTCAGTTCCGTGTACGCTTTTGCCATCCCGTTTGTAATTGGCGTGGTATTTCTGGGCGTCAACGGATGGGTAGGGTCGTCGATGCACGATGATCTGCACCGGGTAGCGAAGGACATGGTCAATTTTACGCAGCCGGGTGTCAGCGTGGGCAGCAGCGGCGCGCAGGTGGGACTGCTGTACGGCAGCATCCAGATGGAGCTTCGCGAGCGAGTAGGGGCGGACATCAAAAACGCAGGCCGCTTTGAAAGCACCAACGTGTTGTGGAACGTCAACGCCAAGCCGCAATGGACCAACGGAGTGAGGGAGCAAAAGCTGTTTTTCCGCTATCCGCTTCAAAGCGGGCAAAAACCGGACGCAGACGAACTGGCGCATTGGCGCACGCCAGCCTGGACGACTTTGGAGAAGCTCCCCGAAGGAACCGTTGCCCAGTTGGCTGTCTCTTTTGCTGATTTTTTGACGTACGAGCAGTATTATGAGCGAATCTCCCGCTACATCAGCTCCGCCAACCAGGATACGGTCTGGTTGGCAGTGGACACCGGAGTGGAAGCCAGGCACGAAGACCAAAAAGACGGCTACCTGCTCTTGGGGCCGGGAGAAGCATGGGGATTTGCGGAGCACGAGCTGAATTACGGAGCGGCTCCGATTCAGGTCAACGGAGAAGGAAGCCGACGGATGGCAGCCTTTTTGGGGGAAATGGCCTACCTTGTCGAGCAAAAAAGCCTCGCGCGCGACATGGGACAATATTTGGTCTCGCGAAGCGATCCGCAAGTCGAGGAGCGCTATCGCTACTTGCAGGAAAAAGGCGTTCGCCTCTACGGAGCAGTCCTGACCGGACCGACGAAGGAACTGCTCAAACTCAAGGATGAGAAGTCGATTACCGCTGCCTTTGTCGGCCAAATTGACTGGTGGAACTGGGATCGCCCGGCTGCTTCCGGCACTCAGCACGTCTGGTAGGAGAGAAGCGCGGTTTGCGAAAAAAGGGTGTTGACATCGTGGAACGGCAGGTTGTATGATTCAAACTAAATCAAAACCGCATACGTTTGGATACCTTATCCAGAGAAGGTGGAGGGACTGGCCCGATGATACCCGGCAACCGACACGACGCTATTTCAACGCGAGCAGCGGCTGAAACAAAAAGCGACGTGCACGGTGCTAATTCCTGCAGAAACAAAAGTGGTCTGGAAGATAAGGGGGACATGACACGTTTATTATACGTGGCGACAGCGACCTCTTTTCTTCGGGAAAGAGGTCTTTTTTGTGCGTTTGGACACGGATTCCTGACCATTTTGTCATTCCGTTCGAGATAGAGAAAAAAACGATTTGTGAGGGGAGTAATCAATCATGGCATACCGCGCATTGACTGAGCAGGAAGCAGTAGAGTACGTAAAAGGCTTGCCGGGTCTGTTTACAGAAGGAGCAGAGCTGACCAGCCGCGAAATCGGTGACGGGAATCTGAACCTCGTGTTCGATATCCAGGAGCCGGCTACCGGAAAAAAAGTCATCGTGAAGCAAGCGTTGCCGTTTGCGAGAGTCGTGGGAGAATCATGGCCGCTGACGATTGACCGTGCCCGCATCGAGAGTGAAGCGCTCCGCATCCAGCACAAATACGTGCCTGACCTGGTGCCGGAAGTATACCACTTCGATCAGGAGCTGGCGCTGACGGTGATGGAGAACGTAGGCGACCACGTCATCATGCGCAAAGGCTTGATTGAGGGCAAGCGCTACCCGCTTTTTCCGAAGCAGATCGGACGTTTTCTCGCGCAAACCTTGTTCTACACATCCGATTTGGGGGCGCATCCGTACGACAAAAAAGCGCTAGTCGGAACATTCATAAATCCGGAATTATGCAAAATCACAGAAGATCTCGTCTTTACCGACCCGTATGAAAATGCGCCGACCAACGACTTTAACCCGCTGATCCGCAAAGAAGTAGAGGCCATCTGGAACAACAAGCCGCTCAAGCTGGAAATCGCCAAGCTGAAATTCGATTTCCTGACTCGCGCAGAAGCACTTTTGCACGGCGATTTGCACACAGGCAGCATCTTCATCACCGAGAGCAGCCTGAAAGCGATCGACCCCGAATTTGCCTACTACGGGCCGATCGGTTTTGACATCGGTGCCGTTATCGCCAACCTGCTGCTCAACTACGCCGGTCAGCACGGCTTGCAAAATGACCAAGGAGAACGCGACTCCTACCGCGAATACTTACTGGAAACGGTTGAAGATGTCTGGAACGAATTTGTTTCCCAGTTTGTCCAGCTCTGGCACAAGCAGGCTAAAGAACGCAGCGCTCATGTCGAGGGCTTGTGGCAAAGCTACGTGAAACGACTGATTCAGGATACGGCAGGCTATGCCGGATGCAAAATTTTGCGCCGTGTGATCGGCCTGGCAGGAGTGGCTGATCTGAATGCCATCGCAGACGCCGAAAAACGCGCCGAAGCAGAACGACTGGCGCTGGCGATCGGGGAAGCGCTGATTCTCGGACGCAACGACATTGAGGAATCGACAGACATCACGGACATCGTCCGCAACGTAACCGCACGCTACTATCAGGAGGCAACGACAGTATGACAACCAGTACACAAACAACGCCAGTCAAGTGGGAAGACGACGTACTCGTTTTGCTTGATCAGACGCGTTTGCCAGTAGAAACGATTTATTTGCAGCTGACGACCGCCGAACAAGTATGGGGCTCGATTCGCCGCCTGGAAGTGCGCGGAGCACCGGCAATCGGCATGGCCGCCGCCTACGGACTGTATTTGGGAATCCGCGGCAGCGAAGCGCAAACGTATGAACAGTTTTGGCAAGAGCTGAACAGCCAGGCAGACTATTTGGGAACGTCCCGGCCAACTGCTGTGAATCTGTTCTGGGCGCTTGACCGGATCAAAGCACGCGTGCAACAAAACTCCGCCTTGCCCGTTGACGAGCTGAAAAAAGCTGTGCTCGACGAAGCACTGGCGATTCAAAAAGAAGACGCAGAAGTATGTCGCACGATCGGCGAACATTTGCTGACGCTGTTGCAAGACGGCATGGGCGTGCTTACACACTGTAATCCGGGTGCGCTGGCTACTGCTGCATACGGTACGGCTACCGCTCCTTTCTATTTGGCAAAAGAACGCGGGTGGGATTTGAAAGTATACGCCGACGAGACGCGCCCCGTATTGCAAGGCGCTCGCCTGACCGCCTATGAATTGCAGCAGGCTGGGATTGACGTCACCTTGATTTGCGACAACATGGCAGCTATGGTCATGTCGCAAGGCAAAGTGCAGGCCGTTGTCGTGGGAACAGACCGTGTAGCGGCCAACGGCGACGTCGCCAACAAAATCGGCACGTATGGAGTAGCCGTTTTGGCAAAAGCGCATGGCATTCCTTTCTATGTAGCGGCGCCGCTGTCCTCTGTCGATCTGGCGACGGCGACAGGTGCGGAAATTCCGATTGAGGAACGTCCGGCAGAAGAGATCACACACGGCTTGGGCAAACAGGTAGCACCGGATGATATCAAGGTGTACAATCCGGCGTTTGACGTGACGCCAGCCCAGTACATTACCGCAATTGTGACAGAGACGGGCATTTTCAAGCCGGAAGAGATCGCGAAAAGCAAACAATAGTCCGTCGTATCAGGAGCGTCTGCCTTTTTATGGCGGGCGCTTTTTTTCAGGAATAGATCGTCTGATTCTTGCTAAATTATGGAACCAGCCGCATAATCGAGCGTAAGAAGTTGCTTGCCCGTTGAAAGCGAATGAGAAGGAGGAGCGGTTATCATGAGAACGATCCCGATTTCCGAAGAAGCATTTCTCAAACAGTTGGAGTTGTCGGATGCCAGCGAAATGTTTTGGCTCACCGATACGAACCGATCCTACCTCAAAGAGTGGCTGCCTTGGCTGAATTACACGAAGTGCGAGGATGACACGAGCTATTTCATCCAAAGAACGATTCAACAGTATGACGACAATCAAGGGATTCACTACGGAATCTGGTATAACGGACGGATGGCCGGGACTCTCGGTGTGCACAATCTGGACTGGATCAACAAGAAGACATCACTGGGCTATTGGCTTGGCGCCGGCTTTCAGGGCAAGGGGCTGATGACCAAAGCAGTGGCGGCGTATATGGATCACCTTGTTTTCGGTTCATGGAACTTGGAGAAAATCACGATTCAGGCGGCGACAGGCAATACGAAAAGCAGAGCGATCCCCGAGAGACTCGGCTTTCAACTGGAGGGAATCCTGCGGCGCAATGAGTTTTTGTATGACCATTTTGTCGACCATGCCGTGTACAGCATGTTGAAGGAAGAATGGCAGGAAAGAGCCAGACAAAAAAGGTAGATTGACAAAGAAAATTCAGTCAATTACGATGAAGGAAGCAAAAAGGGGCTGCGCGATTCGCACGCCCTTTTTTGCTCGATAAAAAGAGGTGATTAGCTTGAAGACACTCAAGGAGCTATCCTGGTTTTTTCGTGCCCACTGGAAGCGGTACACGATCGGCATAGCCTTTTTGTTTTTCATCGACATTTTGATGCTCTGGCCGCCGCGGCTGATCGGCGAGACTGTCGACGCGATGCGCAACAGCTCTTTGACTGCCCAAGACTTGACGCGGACAGTCACGATTTTGCTCGCGCTTGGGGTCGGGCTGTACGCGATGCGCTTTGCCTGGAGGTATTTGCTGAACGGCGGCGCGTTGATTTTGGAGCGAACTTTGCGAGAGCGGCTTTTCGGGCATTTGACCCGGATGACGCCGTCTTTTTACCATCGCAAGCGCAGCGGTGATTTGATGGCTGTGGCAACCAACGACATTCCCGCCATCGAGCAGACGGCGAGTACCGGAGTGCTCACGCTGGTCGATTCGTTGTTCATGACGCTTTTGACGCTCGGAGTCATGGTGACCGCGATCGACTGGAAGCTGACGCTCGCAGCTTTGATCCCGATGCCTTTTCTGGCCTGGTCGACTGCCTATTACGGCCGCTTGCTGCATGAGCGCTTTTACTTGGCGCAGGAAGCGTTCGGCGAGATGAACGATCACGTCCAGCAGTCGATTTCCGGCGTGCGGGTACTGCGGGCGTTTGTGCAGGAAAAGGAAGATATTGAAGCCTACAGAAGAGTCAGCGAGAAAACGCTGGAGCGAAACGTCAGCGTGTCGCGGATCGACGCCCTGTTCGAGCCGACAATTGCCATCATTATAGGTTTCAGCTTTTTGATCGGGCTTGGCTATGGAACATATCTCGTCTTTACGAGCGCGATTTCTTTGGGGGATCTGGTCGCCTTCAACCTGTACCTCGGGCTGTTGATCTGGCCGATGTTCGCTTTTGGCTGGCTAGTCAATGTGTTGCAGCGTGGCGGCGCGTCCCACAAGCGTCTGTCCGAGCTGCTTGTGGAGCAGCCCGATGTGCACGAGGTTGACCATCCGATTGCGGCAGAGACACCCCATACAGTAGAAGCTCGCCACTTTTCGTTCGCCTACCCGGGCAGTGACAAGCTGGCGCTGTCCGACATTACGTTTTCTTTGGGCGAAGGGGAGACGCTGGGCATTGTCGGCCGGACAGGGAGCGGGAAATCGACCTTGTGCCGCGCTCTTTTGCACCAGTATGAAATGAAAAGTCAGACGCTGTTCGTCGGAGGCGTGCCGATTGAGGAGCTGTCTTTTGATACGCTGCGGCAAAAGATCGCGTATGTGCCCCAGGAGCACTTGCTGTTCTCCCGCACGATTGCGGAAAACGTCTCGTTCGGCAAGCCGGGTGCGAGCGAGGCGGAAGTGCTGCACGCGATGCGGCTGGCGGAAATGGAGAGCGACCTGATGCAATTCCGCGAAGGATTGAAAACGATGGTCGGAGAAAAAGGCGTGACGCTCTCCGGGGGACAAAAGCAACGAATCTCGATTGCCCGCGCCCTGCTGCTCGATGCGGGCATCCTCGTCTTGGACGATTCCTTGTCGGCGGTTGACGCACGCACGGAGGAGGCGATTTTGCGCCATCTGCGCCAGGAGCGTGCCAACAAGACGACGATTATTACGGCGCATCGCCTGTCTGCCGTCCAGCATGCCGAACTGATTCTCGTGCTCGATGCGGGGCGAATTGTCGAGCGGGGAACACATGCCGAGCTGATGCAGCAAAACGGCTGGTACGCCGAGCAGTATCGCAGGCAGCAGATGGAGCAAGACGTTGCTGGATAAATCGGCATAGAGGGAGGGAGAGCGTTTCGTGAGTAAAGAAAAAAGCTGGAAGCGGCTGGTTGAATTTGCCCGGCCGTTTCAGAAACAAATATGGGGAGCGCTGTTCCTGCTTTTACTTGGAACCAGCGCGGAGCTGGCAGGCCCTTTTCTCGCCAAGGTGATGATCGACAATCACATTTTGGCGATCCAGAAGCCGTGGTATCAGCTGGAAGAACGGCCGCAAGCGTCAGCCGAAAAAGCGGTCGCCATCCAGGATCGGTATTATATGCGCGAAGATGCGCTCCAGGAGGCGGGGTTGACTCCGGAAAGCGTCCGAGGCGCAGAAATGACCGTGCTTTCCGAAGGAGCTACGTACTATTTAATGGAGGGCAAGCTCAGTGAGAATGCCCAAAATACGGAAAAGAAGTTTGCGCCAGTCGAGCCGGAAAATGGCCGGGAGCGCTTCGCGGTAACGACGGAAGCTGCTGACGGAACGGAAACGACGTTGACGGGCATCAAGCTGACAGCCGACGAAGTGCTGGCGCTGTATCAAAACGACGTGCAGCCGATCATCTGGCTGTCAGTCGGGTACGGGGCGCTGATTTTGCTGTCGGCGTGCTTCAACTACATCCAGATTTTGTGGTTGCAGACGACCGCCCAGCGCATCATTCAGCGCATGCGGATGAAGCTGTTCGTTCATTTGCAAAAGCTCCCGGTGTCCTTTTTTGACAAGACACCTGTCGGCTCGCTCGTCTCCCGCGTCAGCAACGATACCGAAGCGATCCGCGAGCTTTACGTGAGTGTGCTGGCTACTTTTGTCCAGAACGGCATTTATTTGGTCGGGATTTTGATCGCGCTGTTCGTGCTCCAGCCGCAGCTCGCTTTGTTTTGCTGTTTGACGGTTCCGCTGCTCGTCGCTTTGATTTATGTATACCAAAAATACAGCTCGCGCTACTATGCGGTGATTCGGGCGAAGCTGGGCGACATGAATGCCACTATTAATGAAATGATTCAAAACATGACGATTGTCCAGGCGTTTCGCCGCGAAAAAGGCGTGCAGGAAGAGTTCGCGCAGGTGAATGAGAGCTACTTCAAGATGCGGATGAAGGAGATCAACCTGGAATCTCTTTTGCTGCGGCCTGCCGTCGACTTGATCTGGAAAATCGCCCTGACGGTGATCATCTGGTATTACGGTTCTGCGTCTTTTCACAGTGTCATCTCGTTTGGGGCGCTGTTCGCCTTTGTCGATTACATGGGACGTTTTTTCGAGCCGATCAACATGATCATGAATCGTCTGTCGCAAATGCAGCAGGCAACGATCGCCGCGGCTCGCGTGTTCGATATATTGGATACGGCGCCGGAAACGGAGCAGGCCGGCAAGCAAATCGAGCGGCCGCGCGGGGAAGTCGTTTTCGACCAAGTATCCTTCGCTTACAACGAGGATGACTACGTGCTCAAAAACGTCTCGTTCACGGCAAAGCCTGGTCAGACGATTGCGCTTGTCGGTCATACCGGATCGGGAAAAAGCTCGCTGATGAATCTGCTGCTCGGTTTTTATCCGGTGACAAAAGGAAGCATTTTGATTGACGGGCAAAACATGCGCGAGATCGATACGCATTCGTTGCGCAGCCACGTAGGGCTTGTGCTGCAAGATCCGTTTTTGTTTACGGGAACGATCGGCTTCAACATTCGCATGTACGACGACACGATCTCGGATGAAGATGTCGTGCAGGCAGCCAAGGCGGTGCGGGCTGATGAATTTATTACCCGCCTGCCGAACGGCTACGAGGAACCAGTCGTGGAGCGCGGGATGACGCTGTCAGCTGGTCAGCGGCAACTCATCTCTTTTGCCCGCGCGCTGGCTGCCGATCCGGCCATTCTGATTCTCGACGAGGCGACCGCCAGTATCGACAGCGAAACAGAGCTGGCGATCCAGGAAGCTTTGCACGTCCTGTCGCGTGGACGTACGACGTTTATCATTGCCCATCGGCTTTCGACGATTCAGCATGCCGACCAGATTCTCGTCCTCTCCCGGGGAGAAATTGTGGAGCGGGGCAATCACGAGGAACTGATGGCGCAGGATGGACTGTATCAAAAAATGTACCAGCTTCAACAGGGCAGTGTTTCTGTTAAACTGGGTGGATAGAGGTTTTTTGGAGAGAAAGGAGCTTCAACACCATGTCTTCATCGCGCTACACCTTCTGGGTGTTGATTTTGGTGGTAGCCATAGCGGGACTGAGCCAAGGGTTGAGCATTCCGTTGTTGGCTGTGCTGTTGGAAAAGCAGGGCGTGTCATCTGTCATGAACGGACTGAACGCCGCCGCCCTGTACATCGGGATGGTATTGGTTTCGCCCTTGCTGGAAATTCCGCTCCGGCGGATTGGTTACCGATCCACGATTTTGTGGGGGATGCTGCTGCTTACCGTCGCGACAGGGCTGATTCCGCTGTTCAGCCATCTGGCCGTGTGGTTCGTGCTCAGGATGCTGATGGGGATCGGGGATACCAGCTTGCACTATTCGAGTCAAATGTGGGTAACGAAGATCGCTTCGCCGCAAACGCGCGGGCGCGACTTGTCCCTGTACGGTTTGGCGTACGGAGTGGGCTTCAGTATCGGGCCGCTGGGCTTGAATCTGTTGCCACTGGGGCTGTGGGTGCCTTTTGGCGTGCTGCTGTTTTTGTACGCCATCGCTTTTTTGCTCATCTTGCGGATTCAAAACGAGTTTCCCGAAGCGATTGTGCAGGCGGAAAAGAAACAGAACAAGTACGCCACGGTTTTGCGCATCGGCTGGCTGTCCCTGATTCCTTCCTTCTTGTACGGATTCATGGAGACTTCTTTGAACGGCAGCTTCCCGGTCTACGCGCTGCGTACCGGGCTGTCGATTGAATGGGTATCGCTTATTCTCCCGGCGTTTGTGGTAGGCAGCATCATTTTGCAAATGCCGCTTGGCACTTTGAGCGATCGGATCGGCCGCAGGCAAGTCATGCTCGCTTGCGCCATCGTCGGCGGAGTTGCTTTTTTCCTGTTCCCGCTCGCCGGGGAAAACGTTTGGCTGATGATGCTTTTGCTGGCGATTGCCGGAGCAGCAGTCGGTTCATTTTATTCGCTCGGTTTGGCCTATTCCGCCGATATTTTGCCGGCGGCGATGGTGCCAACCGCAGGGATCATTGCCGGAATCAATTTCGGCGTGGCGAGCATTCTCGCGCCGAATGTCAACGGCGTGCTCATGGAGTGGTGGGAGCCGTGGACGATGTTTTGGGTAATGGGGGCGCTGCTGGTTGTTTTTGCCGCAGCCTGCCTGTTTGCGAAAAACAGCAAGTCGCAAGATACACAATGCTCGTTGCCTTTGCAAAAACAAGGGTGACAGGGGGCAAGCCAGATCGCCATTTCTCGTGTTTGTTCGAGGGATGGTTTTTTTCTGCGGGAAAAAAGCATAAACGGGCGCAGGGGAGGGAAGCGTATGAATAAAGTAGAAATGCTTGTGGAAGGGGTTGACCCGATGCTGACTCCGTGCATATTCAAGCGGGGACTCGTCTGGATTTTGTTTTTCGTTCTCAGTCTGGTCGTTATCCCGTTCTTTTCTGACGAGGGCCAGACACCGCCCGCGAATCCTCCTGCTGCGAACGCTGCTGCCCAGCCGTAATGGCGGGGAACGATTTGGTGCAGCAAAGACAGCTGCGACTATGCTTGTAGACACGCTCGGTTACATGAACTTTGGGGCAGGACGTCGCGACGTTTTGCCCACAAAAAACACGCCAGGTCAGTCCTTGGCGTGTTTTTCTTGGCTATAGCGTTTATTTGGTGACGAAGTTTTGCGTGTAGAACGGCTGACCGGCTTTGATCACGACACCGACGCCCAATTGCTTGTAGTTTTGATTCAAAAGATTTTGGCGATGCCCGGAGGAGTTCATCCAGCCCATGTGGACTTCAATGCCGTCCAACTGGCCGTAGGCGATATTCTCTCCCGCATAGCTGTAGCGAATGCCCGCTTTTTTCAGGCGGTCAAACGGGCTTCCGGTCGTCGGCGAATTGTGGCTGAAATAATTATGCTGCGCCATGTCGTTGCTGTGCGCACGGGCGACGACTGCTACCTGCTCGTCCCACGTCAGGACAGGCAGCTTGGCACGCTGCCGCGCTACGTTCAGCAAGTCAAAATTTTCTTTCTCATAGGCGATTGCCACTTGCTTGATTTGCGCATCCGTCAGCTTGGGTGCAGCGGGCAATTCCGTGTACACAATCGGATACATCAAGCCCATGGCAATAGTGGCAAAGTGCTCGGGCGTAGAGATGCGGACACCTGCGACCTTGTTTCCGCCCAATTGGTCGATGGAAAAGGTGAATACCTGATTGTTTTGCATATAGGTCGGATGGCTAAGCGTATTTTCCTGAATGCGCAAGCCAGACGTGATCGGCAAAGTGCTTTTCGGCGCTCCCCACGCATCTTGCAAAGCTTTCGTGGTCGAACCGATGGTCACTCCCCCGACGTTTACATTCGCTCCGTTGGAAAACAGCGTGACGGCTTTGCCATTCTGGATGCCTACTTGTATGTAATGGTTCAAATCCCGATTGTAAATCCACCATTCCACTCCTGTGTGGCTCGGGTCTTTGCGTGCTGGCTTGCCCAGCTTTTGCTCGACTTGCGCGGCAGTCATTCCGAGCGCAATCCCGTAGGTCGACACGGATTTGACGGCAGCTTGCTGGGTGGAGACAGGGGAAGCCGCTGTCACAAAAGTGGGCTGCAGCTGACCCAACAGCGCCAGGGAAAGGCCAAAGGCGAGGATGCTGGCTACTTTTTTCTTGTTCATCTGTCTACCTCCTCGGATGGAAAAGCTTTGGTTGATACAAGTATCGGTGTATGCACAGGCGAAAAACAGAGGCTAAGGATGCAATTTATGTCGAAAAAAGGAACAAGCCCCACTGCAAGAGTGGAGGCTTGTCATTTGCGATCCCATATGACGTACGTTTTGGCGAGCAAGTCGTGCCAGCCCTGCTTTTGCGGATTCCAGCCCACCCACATGTAGCCGATGCAAAAGACGAGCGAGGAAAGCAGCTTGCCAAGCACCTCGCGCAAAATGACTTGTCCGCCAGTCAGCCTGCCGCGAGCGTGCCTGGCGCTGATGACGCGGATGCCGATAATTTGCTTGCCCAGCGTCTGACCTGTCCACCATGTCAAAAGAACTAAATAAAGCAGACCGAACAGCGCTTCCAACAGATCGATCAGCGAAAGAAAGTCGCCGGATACGCCGAGATTGCGGCGAAGCGGATTGAAAACCAGCATGCTCACGCCAACCAAAAACAGCGAGTCCAAGAGAGTAGCAGCTACCCGAATCCAAAAGCCTGCAAACTGATGCTCGCGCGGCGGCTCCTGACTGTTTTCCAAAGCTTGAATGGCATCTGGATCGCTCATTCGTTTCACTCCTTTATCAAAACGAAGGGATAAATTGGTACAACAGTCGGGGAGAGCTTTGGCGCTGCAAAATGTTCCCGATTCCAAGCGGGTCCGGATTGGACCAATGCTGCTTCAAGCTGAACAGCAGCTTGCTGATGGAGAGCTGGTCACTGTAGCGCACGACCATGGCATCTTGCTCCCCGGAGAGGGAGAGAGCATGCCGGGTCGCTTCTTCCAAATCGCCGAACTCATCGATCAGCCCGAGCTTTTTGGCTTGCTCGCCGGAATACACCCGTCCATCGGCAATTTCCAGCACGCGCTGGCGCGAGAGATTGCGGCCTTTTGCAATCACGTCGACGAACTTGCCGTAGCTTTCATTCACCAGCGACTGAAAAATTTGCCGCTCAGGCTCGGTCAAAGGACGCGCCGGACTGCCGATATCCTTGTACCGCCCGCTTTTGATCGCAAACTGCTTGACTCCCAGCTTGGCAGCCGCTTCGCTGTAGTTCACCAGCGAGAAGATGACGCCTAGACTTCCGGTCAATGTATTCGGATTGGCGAAAATCGAATCTCCAGCCGTCGCCAAATAATACCCGCCTGACGCGGCTGTGGAGCCCATGCTGACGACAATCGGAATATCGCGGAGCTGTTTGAGCCGCAAAAGACGGGTGTGCAGCTCATCGGTAGCGACAACCTCGCCGCCGGGACTGTCGATCCTGAGCACCAACGCCTTGACCAGCTCATCTTCCTCGACTCTCCGCAACTGTTCGGCGAGCAGCTCCGCCATGGAGGGCATCCCGGTTGCGTTTGGCTCCCCGGAAATGACGCCGTTTACGAACAACTGCACGATCTTGCTGCTGCCTGAGCCGTACACAATATTTTCTTCCCAGGCAAATCCGGGATTGTCGGCCAGCTCTTCATACCCTCCAGCCAAGCCTTCCACGGTAATGCCTGCGAAAAAGACAACCAGCACGATCAGGAGGGCGACCCATTTTTTACGATGCATGAAAACCACCTCCCCTTTAGGATGAGCAGCGAAGGGAATCATTACGCTGGGACGGGCGTTGGAAAAATGCGGATTGCCGGGAATATCGAAAAGAAGTAAGAGTATTCATGCAATTGCTTCTATATTGCGGTACAATATGATTGTGGAATACAGCGAACGCAGCAACTGCAATAGGGGGATGACAATGATCATACAAGTGACTGATTTGACCAAAAGCTACGGAGAGCTTCAGGTTTTGAAAGGAATTACGACACAGGTGGCGGAAAAGGAGGTCGTGTGCATCATCGGGCCGTCCGGGTCGGGCAAAAGCACCTTTTTGCGCTGTCTGAACCAGCTGGAGCCATTGACCAGCGGAAGAGTCGTCATCAACGGTCACGACTTGTCGGACCCCAAGACAGACATCAACAAAGTCAGGGAAGAAGTAGGCATGGTTTTCCAACGCTTTAACCTGTTTCCGCATAAAACGGTTTTGGAAAATGTCATGCTCGCTCCGATCAAGGTCAGAAAGCTCGCACATGAGGAAGCTCGCAAGCAAGGACTGGCATTGCTGGAAAAGGTGGGGCTGCAGGACAAGGCAGACGTTTATCCGGAGCGGCTGTCCGGGGGGCAGATGCAGCGGGTCGCCATCGCCAGAGCGCTTGCGATGAATCCAAAAGTGATGCTGTTTGACGAGCCGACTTCCGCGCTTGACCCGGAGCTGGTAGGAGAAGTGCTGGCCGTGATGAAAAGCTTGGCCAAGGAAGGAATGACCATGGTGGTAGTCACGCATGAGATGGGATTTGCCAAAGAAGTGGGCGACCGCATCATTTTCATGGATCAGGGCATTATCATGGCTGAAGGAAGTCCCAAAGAGTTTTTTGACAACACCAGCCATGAACGCCTGCGTTCTTTCCTGGGAAAAGTGCTTGCTTAAAAGCAACGGCACCTGCTGCATCGCCGCAAGCGATCGCGACGGTGCCTTTTACTTGGACGCGTCGAGCAGCTGAGAGACCGTGACAAAGCGATAGCCTTGCGCGCGCAGATCACTGATCAATTCTTGCAGGGCAGCCACCGTCTGCTTTTGGTTCAGGCCACCATCGTGAAACAAAATGATATCGCCGGACGAGACGTTGCTTTTCACGCTTTTGGCAATGACCGAGGCGGTTCTCGCCAGTGACCAGTCTCTGGGATCGACAGACCAGTGGATGATGTCGTAGCCGCTTGCCTGAACCGCGTTCATGACGTCGTGGGTCATGACGCCGCCAGCCGGACGATAATATTGGGCGAGAATGCCAGTAGTTTTCAGGATGGAGCGTTCAGCGTGCTTGAGATCCTCGTACACCTCGTGCTCCGTCAGTTTATTCAGGTCAAAATGATGATAGCCGTGGTTGCCGATTTCGTGTCCGGCTTTGTAAATCCATTGGAGCACTTTCGGATGCTTGTCTACCTGGGAGCCAAGGACGAAAAAGGTAGCTTGCACCCCGTTTTTGTGGAGCACTTCCAAAATTTTCGGAGTATAGGTAGCGTCCGGGCCGTCATCAAAGGTCAGGGCGACTACCTTTTTGTTCGTGTCGATGCGGTGAATCGGCTCATAGGAAGGGAGCAGTTCCTTCGCAAAAGCAGGAGTGCTCCCGAAGCCGAGCAGGCAGACGATCAGCAATGCAACGAGCGAGCCGCGGCTCATGGCGGATGCCTCCTTTTTACTGAAGATGCTTCTAGGTTCACCCATGCTGGAGAAAACATGCTGCCAAAAGAAAACAGCGCCCGGCGCAGACAGACAATATGGTAAAATGAAAGAACTGTAATGGGGAGAGGAGAGAATGAAGTGGAACTCCGCGGTATCCTGCATGGGCTGACCCATGACTATCATGGAAAAGACAAGCCTGTCGACTATTATTTGAACATCGGGGAAGAACGCATGCCCTTGAACGAATGGCTGGGCAGTGAACTGTCCATTGCTTTTTTGGGGCAAAAAAATTGCATCGCCTGTGGGCGGAAGACGAACAAAACATTCAACAGCGGGTACTGCTACCCCTGTTTTACCAAACTGCCGGAAAATGACTTGTGCATCGTCAAGCCGCACGAATGTCATTTTGACCAGGGAACGTGCCGGGATGAAAGCTTCGGCGAACAGTATTGCATGATCCCGCATTACGTCTATCTGGCAGTTTCCAGCGACATCAAGGTCGGGCTGACGCGCAAGCACAATCAGCTCAAACGTTGGGTGGATCAGGGAGCGATTCGGGCGATTCCGATTGCGGAAGTGCCGACACGCCGGATGGCAGGCGAGCTGGAGTATCACCTGAGCCAATTTTTGCCGGACAAGACCAACTGGCGAAAAATGCTCAAGGGCGACGTCAAGGAAATCGACCTGATTGCGATGCGCGATGAAGTGTACAGCCATTTTCCCGAACCGTTCAAAGCTTTCCAATATAGAGAAGACGAATGGGTGGACATTACATACCCGATTTTGGAATCGCTGGACAAAATCAACTCGAAAACGTTGGACAAAGAAGAACAGCTCGGCGGACGACTGATTGGCGTTAAAGCGCAGTACCTGATTTTCGAAAACGGCGTGTTCCAGGTGAGAAAGCACGCCGGCTATCAGGTGGAAATCAAAACGGCTCATTCTGCATAAGTTCGCGCAAACTCCTCACACTGAAAAAGCAAGCCGATGAGCGAGGAGGAAGCGGGCATGGAACAGAAAATCGAGTATACGCAGCCGCTGACCGGAACGTTGGCTGAAGCGGTGGAAACGCAGAATGCAAAGCAGTTGGGGGTTCCTTATTCGCCGCTTGCCAACATGTGGCAGGTAAACCCCGGGAATGAAGCGGTGGAGAATGAAGAGAGCGAAGATGCTTCTTCATGAACAAAAAACAAGCCTCCAGCCCACGAGCTCGTGTGGGGTTGGAGGTTTGTTTGCATCTACTCCCGAAGCGGAGGCTCAGGCATGCGATGTCAGCGGGAACAAGAAATGCTCCGGTAGCTCTGGAAGCGATGGCCGGACGAACAAGGTGTCATCCGTCTCGGTGATCAGCTCAGCCTGGATGTGTTCATTGTCGCTCTCAGGCATGAAGTGAAACTGGATGACGTTCGTTTCATTAGTCAGCAAATGCCCGATGATCCGCTCTGGATCGACTGCTCTTTTGCTTACGATGTCAAAGACATGCAACTGGTCGTCTTCGCGCTCGAACAAGACAATGACGTCTTCCTGCTCGATGTAATAGAGCGAATCGGGAAAGACGAGCAAAAAATAAAACAGGGACAAATGCTCGCTTGCTTGCACACCCCAGCGCGTCGATACCGGAACGCGGCTGGCCGCAAATTCCTTCATTAAGGCAAAATCATCTGCACTGTCGACATCAAGCTTGCGCAGAGCGGATTTGGAAGGGACAGTCGCTTTTACGCGGGATGCCGGCAAGCTGAACCGGCTTTCCTGAACCTTTTGAAAACCGAACTTGGGATAAAAGTCGAGCACGGACGGATTGGCGAACAAGTACAGAAAATCATAGTCCTGTTCGTACTTGGTAATGACGTGGTTCGTCAGCTTTGCTGCCAGCCCTTGCTGACGGTAATCGGGATGCGTCATCACCGTCCCTAGTTGCAGTGCCTGATAAGTTCTGCCGTTGGAAGTCACGATCATTTTATTGACGGAAACATTCGCGATGACTTTTTCTCCGTCCACGTAGGAATAGCAGATGTAATCGTCATTCCAGCAGCCTCTCGTGTACCATTCGTGAAAATCAAGCTCGAATACTTGCTTTGCCAGCTCGTTAAAGCTTTCTTTATAGGTTTGATTGTGCTTGTAGTCACTGATCAGTTGATACTCACGCATTTTGCAGTCCTCCTTTTTGTCTCAAGCCCTGTCATTGTTGCAGCAGCAATGTTTTGTAGCCATCACCTCCTTTCACCAGAGCAAATTCTGCATAAAAAAGACCACAAGAAGAAAAATCTCCTCGTGGTCCCGTTTCCAGATATAGGTATACTTCAAACGCCTGCTCCAAAGTAAACAATAGGGCGGATGAACAACGCTGGAATCTGGTTTTGATCAGATTGGATGTCTTCTTAATCGCTGTTGGAAAAAGGGAATACAAAAGAAACGGAGGGCATGCCCTTCATTTGACCTTTTTCCGTATAAAATTCATTGGAATTTTATTTAGCGATTAATAAGTTTCATCATATTCTGCCAAAACCCCATTTCCTAACAATTAACAGTTTCTCTTCACTATAGCATTGATTTTATTTGATGGCAAAATCATATTTAATCGGTGGTGTTGCTTGCAAACGTTGTGTTCTTTGTTGGTATTCTCTTACAATAAATAGGAAGACGATTATGAATGAAAAGCGAGGAAGACGCCCATGACGACGAAAGCTTATTTGTACAGCAAATGTGATACATGCCGCAAAGCGAAAAAATGGCTCACCGAGCAAAATGTCAGTTTCGAGGAAGTGCCTATTGTCGACTCGCCGCCATCGAAAGAAGAGCTGCGCCAGATTTGGCAAACGAGCGGCCTTGATCTGCGCAAGTTTTTCAATGTCAGCGGCGTGCAATACCGCGAGCTTGGCTTGAAGGACAAGCTGCCGACGATGACGGACGAGGAAATGCTTGAATTGCTGGCTTCAAACGGCAAGCTGATCAAGCGCCCGCTGATCGCGAGCGACAACACCGTTACATTGGGCTTCAAGGAAGACGAGTTGCAAAAGGCTTGGGGAGGCAAATAGGAAATGCGCCAACCGTCGAAGAGACTGGAAAAGTTGTCTGCCGCTATTTTTTCGGAGATGGCTGCCCGTAAAAAGGAAGTTGCCCGAAAACGGACCGTGTACGATTTGAGCATCGGCAGTCCTGACCAAGCGCCGGAGGACCAGCTGCTGCATACGCTTCTCGATGCTGCGCGGCAGCCGGGCGCGTTTGGCTACGCTTTGAGCGAAGGAACAGCTGCTTTTCGCGAAGAGGTGGCCCGCTGGTACCGATTCCGCTTCGGCGTCGAGCTGTCGCCGGACGGAGAAATTCATTCCTTGATGGGCTCGCAGGATGGGCTGGCGCACTTTGCTCTGGCCTGGACCGATCCGGGCGACATCGTGCTCGTGCCCGACCCTGGCTATCCGATTTACGAAGGAAGCGTGCATTTGGCGGGGGCGATCCCGTACCGGATGCCGCTGCGCGCAGAAAACGGCTTTTTGCCCAAGCTTGACGATATCCCGGAGGAGATCGCGGCACGGGCGAAGTTCATGATTTTGAACTATCCGAACAATCCGGTATCGGCTGTCGCCACGATCGCTTTTTTCGAAGAGGTGGTAGCTTTTGCGAAGCGTCACGACATCATCGTCGTGCATGATTTGGCGTACTCGGAAATGGCTTTTGACGGCTATCGGCCGCCGAGCTTTTTGCAGGCGGCGGGGGCCAAAGAGGTCGGGATCGAGTTCAACTCGTTTTCTAAAAGCTTTAACATGGCAGGCTGCCGGGTTGCTTATGTAGTCGGAAACAGCGAGATCATCAAGCCGCTTGCGATCGTCAAGTCCAATGTCGACTACGGCGTCTTTTTGCCTGTCCAGCAAATGGCGGTGGAAGCGCTGCGGATGGATCGGGAGTCAGGCGGCGCCAATCAAGTCGGACCGATTTACGAGGAACGCCGCGATGTCCTGCTGGCTGCCCTGGCAGAAGCGGGCTGGAACATCACTCCGCCGAAAGCGACCATGTTCGTCTGGGCTCCTGTCCCTGCAGGCTGGACATCCCGCGAGTTTGCGATTGCCTTGCTGGAGGAGGCAGGCGTGGTCGTGATCCCGGGCAGTGCTTTTGGCGACGAAGGCGAGGGCTACGTCAGGATCGCGCTTGTACAAGAACCGGAAATTTTGCGCCAAGCTGCGCGCTCTGTGGCCGACTCGGGCATTTTGAGCAGAAAAGCGGGCGAATAAGCGGCAGGTCAAACGGTTAATCTAGTTTTTGGGCATGGAAAAGTTACAGCTATAAATGAAAAACAATTACAGGTTGAAATCATTCCTACATTGTATTGACTATAAAGTGGCTCGTTTGTTATCATGAAATAGGTAGGCAAGAACACATTCCTAAGGAGGTTTTACATAATGGCTCAACGTTTGATTGGACTCCCGGCTCCTGACTTTACATTGGAAACAGCTTTGGGTAACGGAAAAGATTTTGGCAAGGTTTCCTTGTCTGACTACCGTGGAAAATGGCTGGTACTGTTCTTCTATCCACTCGATTTCACATTCGTTTGCCCAACTGAAATCATCTCCATGAGCGATGCTATCGAAGACTTCAAAGACCTCGATGCAGAAATTCTCGGTGTATCCGTAGACTCCGTTCACTCCCACCGCGCTTGGATCAACACTCCTCGCGACCAAAACGGTCTGGGTGGCTTGAACTACCCGCTGGCTGCTGACTTCCTGAAAACAACAGCTCGTGACTACGGCGTACTGGATGAAGAAGGCGGCCAAGCTCACCGCGGCCTGTTCATCATCGATCCAGAAGGCATCCTGAAATATCAAGTAGTAACTGACCTGAACGTAGGTCGTTCCGTTGACGAAACACTGCGCGTGCTGCAAGCACTGCAATCTGGCGGTCTGTGCCCAGCTAACTGGCGCCCAGGTCAAGCTCAACTGTCTGCGAAATAATTTTTGCCTGAACGAACAGGCTGTAAAAGGGTCTAACTTCTTGCTGTTAGACCCTTTTTTTAGCATATAATCCACTTTAGATAGACGAAGCTGAGTAAAAAGGGGATGAGTTTCCATGCGTTTGCGCGAAGAATTGCCGGATTTCCCAGGAATTACCGAATGGGTGAACGGACAAGTAAGCAAAGCGGATCTGGCAGGCAGCCCTGTTTTGGTGCATTTTTGGTCGGTTAGTTGCTACATGTGTAAAGAGTCAATGCCGAACATTAACGAATGGCGCGACAAGTACGCTGCCAATGGCCTGAAAGTCATAGGTATTCATATGCCGCGTTCGGAAAAAGATACAGATATTGAAGTGATCAAACAGACGATTGCCGAGCACAACCTGACGCATCCGATTGCGATCGACAACGACATGAAGACGGTTGATGCTTTCCAGAACGAGTACGTTCCTGCTTTTTACCTGTTTGACGAGAACCTCCAGCTGCGTCACTTCCAGGCTGGCGAGAAGGGTCTTAACCTGGTAAAAAAACGTCTGTTCAGAATTTTGGGGATCGAAGAGGAATCCTAGAATGTTCGTCTAATTATGTATGTGTAATGGATTGTACCTGATAGGAGGATATGTAAACGATGGAATTCCCGAAAAATCTACGTTACAGTGAAGAGCATGAGTGGGTGCGAGTAGAAGGTAACAAAGCGTACATCGGAATCACCGCTTTTGCTCAATCAGAGCTGGGTGACATCGTGTTTGTCGAGCTGCCAGAAGTAGGCGCGACAATCCAGCAAGATGAGCCATTTGGCAGCGTTGAGTCCGTAAAAACCGTTTCCGAGCTGTACGCTCCTGTAACCGGAAAAGTAGTAGAAGTAAACGGCGAATTGGAAGATGCTCCTGAACTGGTTAACTCCTCGCCATACGAGCAAGCCTGGATGATCGCTGTCGAGCTGTCCGATGAAGCTGAGCTTGACAAGCTGATGGATGCCGACAAATACGAGGCAATGGTAAAAGAATAGTCGCAAACACAAAAAGCCGGGGCATATGCTCTGGCTTTTTTCATTTGAAAATGGCTGCTGCTCGGGGCTTCGGTGGAGGGAGGAAACAGGAGAAACCGCTGCAGGGCACCTGGCCACTTGCGGTGAAAAAGGAAAATCGCGGCAAAAGTAGCGTGCTCGAAGAAGCGTGTTCACGTTGCCGCTTAAAAGCCGTTTTCCTTTTTCGCCTCCGGCTTGGATAGAGTCCGAAAGCCCTGCCGCTTGTTTCTCCTGTTTCCTCGGCCAACGATTCGTCTCTTTCCTCGCCACGCCTGAAGCGCCGATGACGTAATCTACAAAGCGTCACCCCCCAATTGCCTTCACTACAAAAACAAAAAGACTTCGCCCACCAAAACGTGGCGAAGTCTTTTATTGCGAAAACGGAAGCCGTAAACCAACTAACTGAGCTTGAACGAACGCACGTTGTCGTTCAACTCTTCGGCCATTTTGGCCAGCATGGTCGCTGCTGCCGAGATTTCTTCCATGGAAGCGTTTTGTTCTTCCGCTGCGGCTGCGACGGTTTGGGAATTGCCCGCGGATTGCATCGCGATTTGCGAAATGTGGTCGATGGCTGAGACGATCGCTTGCATTTCCTGGCTGATTTTTCGCATTTCAGCCGATACCTCGTCTGTGCGGGTAAGCAGGAGCGAGGTGGAGTCAGTAATTTGCTCGAATGCCGTTCCCGTCGAGTTCACCAAAGACATGCCTTCTCCGAGGATGACGGAGCCGTGGCTCATGGCAGCGATGGCGGATTCCGTATCGCGCTGAATGTCAGCGACGATGTTGCTTACTTGTTCAGCCGCCGAGCTGGACTGTTCAGCCAGTTTGCGCACCTCGTCGGCTACTACGGCGAAGCCGCGACCTTGTTCGCCTGCTCTGGCAGCTTCGATGGCGGCGTTCAGGGCAAGCAGGTTGGTTTGGTTGGCAATCGAAGTGATGAGCGAGATCATCTGTCCAATTTCCTGAGAGCGTTGACCCAGTGCGTTGACAGTCGTTGCCGTTTGCTTCATTTGGTCGTGAATCACGGTCATGTGCTCTACCGTTTTGGCGGCCATCTGGTTGCCTTCTGTCGCCTGACGGTTTGCATCGCGAGTGGAGGAGCTGACTTCTTCGATTCCTTTTTCCATCAAAGAAATATGTTGGGCAATTTCGTTGATCACATCGCTGCCCTGATTGGTCGCGTCCACTTGCAGTTCTGTCCCGTAGGCGATTTCCTGGACAGACTGGGCGATCTGCTCTGTCGCTTTGCTCGTCTGCTCGGCGCTAGCCATCAGTTGTTCGGAAGTAGCGGCGACCTGCTGTGCGTTATAGCTGACCTGCCCAAGCGTGTCGCGCAGATTGGCGGTCATCGTATTGAAGCGGCTGGCCATGACGCCCATCTCATCGGCCGTTTTCACATCCATCGAAGCGGTGAAATCGCCAGCGGACAATGCTTGCGAGAGCTGGTTCGCCTTGTTGATTTGTCCGGTCAAATACTTGCTGAAGAAATAAATGACGGCGATGAGAATCAAAAGCCCAAACAGGCTGACTGCCAAAAGCTGATAAAACAGCATGCTCAAAGGCTCGAAAAATTCATTTTCCGGCATGACGAGAGCAATTGTCCAGTTTGTGCCAGCGATTTTTTGGAAGTACAAGCGATTGATCCCGTTCTCATCGGTAAAAGTTTTCGCGCCTTCCTTTTCTGAAAGCAACGCCGGGCCAATTTCGGCAAGAGACGTGTTGCTGTCGCTTTGCACGGATTGCACCATCAGCTTGTCCGTTTGCGGATGAGACAGGAATTTGCCGTCCTGATCAAGCATGAAAGCCCAGCCAGTCTTGCCTACTTGCGTGCCGGAAACCATCGTTTGAATGTCTGTGAGCGTAATGTCGTCTGTGGCTACACCCAAAAGCTTTTTGTCGGGGGAGTAAAACGGAGCCACCACAGTCATCATAGAAATTTTGGAAACCTCATCATAGTAGGGCGGCGTGTAATCGGTCACCTTTGATGTTGCTTTTCCGATTTTGTACCATTCTTGACTAGGGTAGTTGTAGGCGGGTGTACTGTATTCATACGTAATGTCCACCTTGCCGTCTTTTTTTGCGCCATAAGTCGAAACGAACTGTTTGCTCGGATCGAAGGCGTACGGCTCCATGAAAATTCCCATCCCGACCGAGGTCTGGTTCACGGGAACTGTTTTGTTCAGCAGGGAATCTAATTGCTCCAGCGAATACGTAAGAGGAGTCATTTCAATTGTCCGTGCCATGTGCTCTGTGACTTTGCTGTGTGTCTCCAGTTCTTTCTCCACTTTGCCGCTAAGCACGTCCAACTGATAGTTCATTTTGTCCGTCAGTTCCTTGTTCAACAGCGTGTAGGAGAACATAAAGGCCATGCCCATGAGAAGTGCCAAGGTAATGACAATGACAGGAAGGGTAATGGTAAGAGTCCTGGCTCGTAGGCTTTTAAAACGAAACATACATCCGCTCTCCTTTTTCGTTTACTAGCTGAATAACTATTCCCTATATCGGTTTGATTCAAACTTCTCTGTATGAAATCTGTATGAAATTTAGGTGAATGCAGGAAAAGTTTCAAACTAATCAGAAAACGGTGTTCAAACAGTGGCAAATCGAGTACAATGGGATAACTAATTATTTTACCATAAACCGATTGGTATCTTTTTGCGGGTAGAGCATTCATGGGATTACGGGTTACAATGCGGATACAGACAGATAGTTTCGGCCAGACGCAGTTGTTCTGAAGTCTGGAGAACAAGGAGGGAGACTATTTATGAGTTTTTGTTGTGGTGCTGGAATGGTAGGTTCCGTAGGCTCAGTCCGTCATTATAAAACGCTTGTACACAATGTCCCCATCATGTTTTGTCCTGTATGTGACAGAATTGAGGTTCATCCCGCTATTGAGGGAGAGTACGAAATTTTAGTAGAATATGCTCAGGGAGATCAGGCGCCGGAAGTCGATTTCGCTGATTTTGTCAATGTTGACAATACATCCGAGTTGTTTGAGAATTGTACCATGACGGATGAAGCTGCAAGCTTCGCAGAAGTTTTGAAGCAGCAGATCGATATTTCCTTGGATTTGCTCGGAGTCGCGAAGGAGTTGCAGGATGACGAGTGGCGCGAAGCCCTTATGAATCGCTTGAAACGGTTAAGCGAACGACTGAAGCAGTACAATAAACGCAAGCAAGTGTCGCAAAAAAGCGCATGACCTTTAGTTGACGTGGGAGGCAGTGTGAATGTTTCATTTGAAAGGCGTTCACCACATCGCGTTGAATTGCAGCGATGTCGTGAAGGTAGCTCGGTTTTTTAAGGACATTTTGGAAGTCCCCATCCCGGAAGAGAATATGGTGGAAGGAGCACCTGTCTACTTTCAAATTGGCACATACACACGGATCGGTCTCCATCCGCATGGCGGGGCGGAAGGCAAGGGTGGCGTAGGGCAGGTAGATCACCTCGCCTTTTCCGTAACGAGCCGTGCTGAGCTGGACTATCTGGTCGACAAGCTGGAAGCAGAAAACATTTGCTACCGAGGTCCGATCACGCAGCCTACGAGTTTTAACTTGTACTTTGAGACGCCAGATGGCCATCATCTGGAGGTTCGACTGGACAAGGACGAATTTGATGAATAACAGGTAAAGGCAAACAGGCATCTGCGGCAATCGCAGGTGCTTTTTTTATGATTTCGACAGGCGAAAAAAACAGTGTCGAGAAAAAGGCAGCCGCCGTGACAAGACCCGACAACGCTTCTTATTCCTCGCCAAAGGATTCGACGGAGCAAAAAACGAACCCATTGGAAATAGAGAGGGGGCGTACCTATGATCGGGATCGGCAAATTGCTTGACGAGGTTGGCGAACGGCTGCAAAAGAAGACGCACCTGCGGTTTGTAACGACTGGCTGGGAAAAACGGATCGGGATCGTGATCGATGATACGGCATCGCGTTGGCAGTTGACGATATCAAAAGGCGGCGTTTCGGCAGGCATTTGGGAGGAGGAGCAATCGGCCGACCTGATCGTCAGGGGAGGCGAACATCAGATGGAGATGCTGTTTGGCGGGGATGAGCTTGTATATGCACTAGCCAAGCAGCAGGTGAAAATAGTCGGCACGCTGCGCGATCAGTTGAAGCTCGATGCGATTTTGCGGCTGACGTGCAAGTAGCCGGCCAGCCGCCCCCACTTTCGAACGATTCCGAATAAATAGCGAAAATGTGGTATAATGAGGAAGAAACGATTGGGGGAGGCGCAATCATGTCTAATAGCTTGGCGTTGAAAGAGGCGATTGTTTCGCGTGGGCAAACGATTGACGAAACATTCAGTTATTTGCATGCGAATCCGGAAATCAGCTGGCAAGAGGTCGAGACGACACGCTATCTGGTCGAAAGGATGCAGGCGCTTGGGCTTAAGGTGACCACTTTTGCCGATTGTACGGGACTTGTCGCCGAATGGGGAGAAGGCAAGCCTGTCGTAGGACTTCGAACCGATATTGATGCACTGTGGCAAGAAGTGGACGGGGAGTGGCGCGCCAATCATTCCTGCGGGCACGATGCGCACATGACCATGATTGTCGAAACCGTGGAGGCGTTGATTGCATCCGGCTACCAGCCGCCGGGAAAGCTGAAAATCTTGTTCCAGCCGGCAGAAGAAAAAGGCACAGGCGCTTTGAAGCTGGTGGAAAAAGGTGTCGTGGATGACATCGACTATTTGTACGGCGTCCATCTCCGTCCGATTCAGGAAATGGCGAACGGCACAGCAGGGCCAGCCATTTACAACGGCGGGGCGATGTTTTTGTACGGAGAGATCACGGGAGTGTCAGCGCATGGAGCCAGACCTCACCTCGGGGTGAATGCGATCGAAGTGGCAGGAGCGATCATCTCGGGAATCGGTCAAATCCATTTGAATCCGATGGTCCCGGCCACTGTCAAAATGACGATGCTGCAAGCGGGAGGAGAGAGCTACAACATCATTCCCGACAAAGCGAGATTCGCCCTCGATTTGCGCGCGCAAACGAATCAGGCGATGGACGAGCTGATTGCCCGCGTCCGCCAGATGATAGAAGGAATTGCTGCGTCTTATCAAGCGCAAATCAAGCTGGAACAAGGCTCGCGAATGGTTGCCGCGGAAGTGGATGAGGAAGCGAAAGGATTGATGGAACAGGCGATCGTCGACGTGCTCGGAGCGGACAACTTGAAGCCTGCGCCAGTCAGCCCGGGAGCGGAAGACTTCCATTATTACACAGTGGAGCGGCCGCGAATCAAAGCGACAATGCTCGCTCTCGGTTGCGACTTGCAGCCCGGATTGCATCACCCGCAGATGAAATTCGAGCAGTCGGCTCTAAAAGACGGTGTCGGAATCCTCAGCCGCGTCATCGTTCGCACGTTTGAGCAGGCTGCTGCCAAGACTTTGGGCTAAAAAATGCACTGTCTAACCCGCTGATGCAGCGGGTTTTTTGCATCCATTCTTTCACTAGGGGGTGGACATGAAGAGGAAGAACTGAAATACTGTAGGATGGGAAAACTACAAGGGAGGTTATTCACACATTCTCCACAACAGATTATAAAATTATGTGGCTTATTTGATTAAATGTGATATACTAATTACAAATCGAACGACAATGAAAAAGTTAACTTAACTGGATATACATTTTGGGAAGGAGATCGTTCACACATGGAGACCAATACGGTTCACAAGCTTTCTGACATTCTGGGAGCTACTCAGGTACATCGCAACCTGCCTGTAGCTGGACTCGTTGAGATGGCAGTAAAGCGTGGCGAAGGGATTTTGACCGACAAGGGGGCGCTCAATGCGCTAACAGGCAAGTTTACCGGCCGTTCGCCAAAGGACAAATTTGTGGTGGACGAAGCTTCCGTACACGATAAGATTAACTGGGGGCCGGTTAACCAGCCGATTTCCCCGGAAAAATTCCAGGTACTCCAGCAGGACGTACTTCACTACTTGCAAACGAAAAACGAGCTGTTTGTGTTTGACGGTTTTGCTGGCGCAGACACGACTTACCGTCTGCCAATCCGCGTCGTAAACGAATACGCTTGGCACAACCTGTTTGCGCATCAGCTGTTCATCCGTCCTTCTGCGGACGAACTGGCAGCGCACGAAGCAGAGTTTACTGTCATCTACGTGCCGAACTTCAAAGCAAATCCGGCGGTTCACGGAACCAACTCCGAAACTTTCATCGTGATGAGCTTTGAGCAAAAAACCGTATTGATCGGTGGCACCGAGTATGCGGGCGAGATGAAAAAATCGATTTTCAGCGTCATGAACATGCTCTTGCCTGAGCGCAACGTACTGTCCATGCACTGCTCGGCAAACGTAGGCAAAGACGGCGACGTAGCGTTGTTCTTCGGATTGTCCGGTACAGGCAAAACGACTTTGTCCGCTGACCCGAACCGCTTCTTGATCGGTGACGACGAGCACGGCTGGTCCGACAATGGCGTATTCAACATCGAGGGCGGATGCTACGCAAAATGCGTCAAGTTGTCCGAAGAAGGCGAACCGCAAATCTGGAACGCCATCAAATTCGGTACGGTTTTGGAAAACGTAGACGTAGACCCTGTGACTCACGCAGCAGATTACGACAGCACCAAATATACGGAAAATACGCGCGCAGCTTACCCGGTAGAGGCAATCTCCGGCGCAGTGATTCCTGGAGTGGGCGGCCAACCAAACGTCATCATTTTCCTGACTGCCGATTCGTTTGGCGTTCTGCCTCCAATCTCCAAGCTGAACAAAGAGCAAGCGATGTATCACTTCCTGTCCGGCTATACAAGCAAAATGGCAGGTACAGAGCGCGGCGTAACGGCTCCGCAAACCGAGTTCTCTACATGCTTCGGATCTCCTTTCCTGCCGCTGCATCCGGTTGTTTATGCCGAAATGCTCGGTAAAAAAATCGATGAGCGCGATGTTCAGGTTTACCTCGTAAACACTGGCTGGACTGGCGGCCCTGTAGGTGTTGGACAGCGCATGAAGCTTTCCTACACGCGTGCAATGGTTACCGCAGCTTTGAACGGCGAGCTGGAAAAAGTAGAGTACGTGCAAGATGCAATCTTTGGCGTACACGTGCCGACTTCTTGCCCGAACGTGCCGGCAGAAGTGCTGCAACCGCGCAACACATGGGCAAACAAGGCAGACTACGACAAACAGGCTGCTGACTTGGCTGCACGTTTCATCGAGAACTTCCAGAAGAAATTCCCGAACGCAACGGATATCGCTACGGCAGGTCCAAAAGCGTAAGCGCACCTATACCTATAGCTTGATTGCGAAACCCGTCAGTTTGTCGCTGACGGGTTTTTTTGTGGCAGGCACAGCTTTTCCATTGACGCGCGATATTCACTCGGATAAGCTTCCAATGGCAGGCTTTTACACGAGCCATCGGGTGTGGCTTTTTCCATTTCGGGAACAATCTCGGGCAACTGAGGACAAGAAACTTTTTCAGGAATTTGGAAAAGGGTATTGGAAGAAGCGAACTGGGAAAAAATGCTTGGATGGGTGCCCTATTTGGAAAGGAAATAGGAAGCAAAAGCGTACTTTCTATATATAATGATATAAAAAATACAGATATGTTTCATTCCTTGATTTATAATTATTCTTATTATAAGATAGTTATTGAGAATGGATTGAGAATTTACCAACTCACTTTTGACGTGTATGGAGGGAATTCAGATGACAGCAGTACCGCATTTGCAAATAAAAAACCTTCGCGCCAAGATCGAAGAAAAAGAGATCCTCAAGGGTCTGAATTTGGAAATCAAGGGCGGAGAAGTGCACGCGATCATGGGACCGAATGGTACCGGTAAATCGACACTGGCATCTACGCTGATGGGTCACCCGAAATATGAGGTAACAGATGGCGAAGTGCTGATCAATGGCGACGACCTTTTGGAAATGGAAGTAGACGAGCGCGCACGCGCAGGTCTGTTCCTGGCTATGCAATACCCGTCCGAAATCAGTGGCGTAACGAACTCTGATTTCCTGCGTTCCGCAATCAATGCGCGTCGCGGCGAAGGCAACGAAATCTCCCTGATGAAATTCATCCGCGAGATGGACAAAAAAATGAACACGCTGGAAATGGACGATTCTTTTGCTCACCGCTACCTGAACGAAGGTTTCTCCGGCGGGGAGAAAAAGCGCAATGAAATTTTGCAAATGATGCTCCTGGAGCCAAGCATCTGTATCCTCGATGAGATTGACTCCGGCCTGGACATCGACGCGCTGAAAATCGTAGCCAATGGTGTAAACGAAATGCGTTCCGCTGACCGCGGTTTCTTGATCATCACTCACTACCAACGTTTGCTGAACTATGTAAAGCCTGACTTCGTACACGTCATGATGCAAGGTCGTATCGTGAAGTCCGGTGGTCCTGAATTGGCTGAGCGCCTGGAGGCAGAAGGCTACGACTGGATCAAAGAAGAGCTCGGCATCGAGGACGAAACCGTAAACGCCAACGTGTAGGAAGAAGGAGGCAGCAGTGAAATGAGTGTGGATGTACAGCTCCGCTTCGGTTCCGAAGCGATCACCGAGTACTCCAAAGCTAATCAGGAGCCTGCCTGGTTCCTGGAAAAGCGCCTCGCCGGACTGAAGGCGGCGGGAGAGCTTCCGCTTCCCGCTTTGGAGAAAACGAAGATTGACAAGTGGAATACTGTTGATTTCGATCCGTTTCAAACCACTGCCAAGGTAGCGTCGGCCAATGAGCTGAGCGAATTGGTAAAAGGGCAAATAGATGTGGACAGCGTGAAAAACCTGGTTGTGCAAAAAAATGCCTCCACCGTTTTTCATGCCGTGACAGACGAGCTGAAAGCACAAGGCGTGATTTTTACAACGCTGGCTGACGCTTTGCAAAATCATGGCGAACTCGTTCAAAAATACATGCATCAAGTCATCGCGCAAGACGAGCATAAACTGAGTGCGCTGCATGCCGCAGTTGCAAACGGCGGCGTTTTCCTCTACGTTCCGAAAAATGTAGAAGTAGATGCACCGCTTCAGGTTGTATACGAAATCGCTGGTGACCATGCGCTGTTGGCTCCTCACGTGTTGATCGTGGCAGAAGCGAACAGCAAAGTAACCTACGTCGATACATACGTATCCGGCGAAGGCAAAAGCATGGTAGCGAACAGCATTGTGGAAGTGTTCGTAGGAGCTGGCGCATCCGTGCAGGTAGCTTCCGTGCGTTCCCTGTCCACAGAAGTGCACGACTACAGCTTCCGTCGCGCAATCGTTGATCGTGACGGAAACATGGAATGGATTTTGGGCGAAATGAACGATGGCAACACGGTTGCCAACAATACTACTGTTCTCAAAGGAACAGGTTCGAACGCACTGACCAAGTCCATTTCGGTAGGGACCGGTTCCCAGCGTCAAAACTTGACTTCCCAGGTGCAGCATATCGGAACCCACTCCGAGTCTGACATGGTGAGCAAGGCTGTTATGACAGGTGAAGCAGTCAGCATTTTGAACGGTATCACCAAAATCGAAAAAGGCGCTGAAAAGGCAAACGGTGTGCAGGCGGAAAATATCCTGATGCTGAGTGAAAAAGCTCGTGGCGATGCCAACCCGATCCTTTTGATCGATGAGGATGACGTCAAAGCGGGGCATGCTGCTTCGGTAGGACGCTTCAGTGAAGAGTCCATCTACTACTTGATGTCGCGTGGAATTTCCCGTCAGGGCGCAGAACGTCTGATCATTCTCGGCTTCCTCGATCCGGTCGTTTCCGAGATTCCGGTGGAAGAAGTGAGAAACAAACTCCGTCAGGCGCTTGAAAGGAAGTTAGGCTAATGAACGCCAAGGAGCTTCGGAAATATTTTCCCATCCTTCACCAAGAGGTAAACGGCCATCCGCTCGTTTATCTAGACAATGGAGCAACCTCTCAAAAACCGCTTCCGGTAATTGAGGCGATGGATAAATACTACAAGGAGTTCAACTCCAACGTGCACCGCGGCGTGCACACCTTGGGCAACCGGGCGACAGACGGCTACGAGGGCGCGAGAGAGAAGGTTCGCGCCTTCATCAACGCCCGCGAAGCGGCGGAGATCGTCTTTACGCGCGGTACGACGTCGGCGATCAATACGATTGCCTACGGCTACGCGCGTCTGGTTCTGAAGCCCGGGGATGAGATTGTGACCACGCTAGTCGAGCACCACGCCAATTTCATTCCGTGGCAGCAGGCAGCCAAGGCTACCGGAGCGACCTTCAAGTTCATTCCGCTGGCAGAGGACGGTACCGTCACTCTCGAAGCGGTCAAGGAAACAGTAACAGACAATACCAAGATCGTTGCCATTCACCATATTTCCAACGTACTTGGAGATACTACTCCGATCAAGGAAATTGCCCAGATTGCTCATCAGCACGGTGCCCTTTTGTTCGTGGACGGCGCTCAGGGCGCTCCGCACAAAAAAATCGACGTCCAGGATTTGGATTGCGATTTTTACACGTTTTCTGCCCACAAAATGGCTGGCCCTACCGGAGTCGGCGTTTTGTACGGAAAGCGCGAGGTGCTGGAGCAAGTCGAGCCGATGGAATTTGGCGGTGAAATGATCGACTACGTGGATATGTACGATTCTACGTGGAAAGAGCTTCCGTGGAAATTCGAGGGCGGAACGCCGATCATCGCAGGCGCGATCGGACTTGGTGCTGCGATCGACTTCCTGGAAGAAATCGGGATGGAAAACATCGAGCGTCATGAAAAGCACCTGGTGAAATACGCCATGGAGCAAATGCGCGAGATCGAAGGACTGAAAATTTACGGACCGCAGCAAGACCGCAGCAGTTTAATTACATTCAATCTGGATACGGTGCATCCGCATGACCTGGCTACTGTGCTGGACAGCTACGGGATCGCAGTTCGTGCAGGCCATCACTGCGCACAGCCGCTTATGCGCTGGCTGAATGTGACGGCTACCGCTCGGGCAAGCTTCTACCTGTACAACACAGAGGAAGAAGTGGATGTGCTGGTAGCGGGATTGAAGAAGACGAAGGAGTATTTCGGCAATGTCTTCTCTTGATGATTTATACCGCCGCGTGATCATGGACCACTACCAGAAACCGCGCAATCGCGGCAAGCTGGAAGAATCCGACGGACTCATTGTTAATTTGAATAACCCGACTTGTGGCGACAGCATCTCGCTCTCTTTGAAAGTGGAAGAGGGCAAGGTGGTAGATGCGAAGTTTCTCGGCGAAGGCTGTTCGATCAGCATGTCATCGGCTTCGATGATGACGGATGCGGTCAAAGGCATGCCAGTGGAGGAAGCACTTGAACTGGCGCACAAGTTCTCCGAGATGATGCAGGGCAAAGAAATCGACGACTCGATTGATTTGGGTGACATCGAAGCTTTGTCAGGCGTAGCCAAGTTCCCTGCGCGGATCAAGTGCGCCACTCTGGCCTGGAAAGCGCTGGAGCAAGGCATCAAACAGGCAGAGCAAAAATAGCATCAGGTAAGGACATGAATGAAGAAGGAGTGAGCAACGATGGCTAAAAAAGCCCCTGAGATACAGGATTACCAGTACGGCTTTCACGATAAGGACGTTTCTGTATTCCGTACGAAAAAGGGTTTGACCCGCGAGATCGTCGAGGAAATTTCCAAGATCAAAGACGAGCCGGCGTGGATGCTGGAGTTTCGTTTGAAAGCTTTGGATATTTTCAACAGCATGCCGATGCCAAAATGGGGCGGCGATCTGGACGACCTCGATTTCGACAGCATCACCTACTATGTAAAGCCTTCGGAAAAGCAAGGCCGCAGCTGGGATGAGGTGCCGGAAGAAATCAAGGCAACTTTTGACAAGCTGGGTATCCCGGAAGCGGAGCAAAAGTTCCTCGCAGGTGTATCGGCTCAGTACGAATCCGAGGTAGTTTACCACAACATGCAGGAAGACCTGGAAAAACTGGGCGTTCTGTTCTGCGACATGGATTCGGCAGTAAAGCTGTATCCTGACATCGTGAAGGAATACTTCGCGACCGTAATCCCGCCAGCAGACAACAAGTTTGCGGCACTGAACTCGGCAGTATGGTCCGGCGGTTCCTTCATTTACGTGCCAAAAGGCATCAAAGTGGAAACACCGCTGCAAGCTTACTTCCGTATCAACTCGGAAAACATGGGCCAATTCGAGCGTACGCTGATCATCGCGGACGAAGATTCGTTCGTGCATTACGTAGAGGGCTGTACAGCTCCGATCTACAGCACGGATTCCTTGCACTCCGCTGTTGTAGAAATCATCATCAAAGAGCGTGCGCGTTGCCGTTACACCACGATCCAAAACTGGTCCAACAACGTATACAACCTCGTAACCAAACGTGCGGTTGCTTACGCTGATGCAAACATGGAATGGATCGATGGCAACATCGGTTCCAAGCTGACGATGAAATACCCGGCAGTTATCATGAAAGGCCCACGCGCCAAAGGTACGGTTCTTTCCATCGCAGTAGCAGGAAAAGGACAGCACCAGGACGCAGGCGCCAAAATGATTCACTTGGCACCGGATTGCACATCCACAATCATTTCCAAATCGATCTCCCGTGACGGCGGAAAAGTAACCTATCGCGGTCTGGCGCAGTTTGGACGCAAGTCGGAAGGCTCCAAGTCCAACATCAAGTGCGACACGTTGATTCTCGATAAACTGTCCACGTCCGACACGATCCCGTACAACGAGATCATGAACGACAACATCACGCTGGAGCACGAAGCGACTGTATCCAAAGTGTCCGAGGATCAGCTTTTCTACCTGCGAAGCCGCGGCCTGTCGGAAGCAGAAGCGACCGAAATGATCGTCATGGGCTTCATCGAGCCATTCACAAAAGAATTGCCGATGGAGTATGCGGTGGAGATGAACCGTCTCATTAAGTTTGAGATGGAAGGCTCCATCGGTTAACCCTTGCGCCACAAGGGTTTCCGGGCTTCGTAAATAGGCGTGCCTATTTATTGCCGCCTGAATTTTGACGTATCGCTCGTAGAGGGATGAAGATGCGTCCATAATGTATGAACATATAAATACGTGTCCGTTTTGACTTTCACGCTTGCGTGCTCAAGTCTTTCGGACACGTATTTTTTGTATGTAGGTGATGATCAAAAAGTAGTTGAAAATAAAAATGTGAAATATATACATAAATAGTAAAATATTATAAAAAACAAATGTAATATAAAATAAAAGATGGAGGTAATAACCTTGAAAAAGTTTATGCTATCTTTTTTGTGTGCAGCAATTTTAGCGGTACCTGGCACCTCTTTTGCAAAGGAACCAGGTGTGGATATTATTGAGACCAACGCTAAAGAAGAGATACAAAATATGGAAACTATAATTGATAACACTTGGGAGGACAGTCCTGATATTTTTCCTGACAGCGACAATAAAGTTACTTTGTTTAGAGAAGATTGTGGATGCGATGATGTTATTCAGAAGAAGACAAACATGATCTATATTGGGGGTGAAATGCCATTGGAGTACACGATTCACAAAGGGCGCCTTGTGGTAATGAAAAGACCTGATCTTCATTACTACACACAAAACTTTGAACAGACTTGGTGGAACCAATATTCTGGAAAGTTCGCCCAAAAAGCCAGCGAAGGACTGGGTACTTACGTAAGTTTCAGAATAGGTGGTAAACTTCCATATATGGCAAGATTGTTGAAATTAAAAGATCGGGGGGAAAAACCTTTCCAATATGCGGATTATGCTTTTGGGGTACTTGGATATATGGAGCAAGAACAGATACCGCTTTGGGGTGATATTATCTCTGCTGGTGTGCCTAAGAGCGGAACTGAAATTTCTATTGTTTACATTAGCAAAACAGGTAAAGATAACAGCTGGAAGTATCGAGCAAGATTTGAAGTCGAAGATGATGGGACGGTTAAAATCGACCATTGGACTGTGAAATAGTGATAAAAGGGAAGCACTCTCGCTTCCCTTTAAAATTTTGTTGGTATACAATAAGTGGAAAAATAGGGGGACGGAAATGTACACTGGTGTGTTTAGTATCAGTGATTTGTTAGGTATAGCAGTTGGAATTGTTTTTTTTATGGTGATTAAATATACATTTAGTAAACAAAAGTCAACATGGAGCTATAAGGTGAGGGAGTACATCATACTCGTAATGATTATTTGGGTATTAAAATCCCTGGTTAATAAGTTCTTTTGATATATTCGTAATTAAAAATCGTTCTCGGAAAAGTTATTGAAGATTGTGGGCTGATATACAGTAAAAGCTCCGGAACATAATTCTGTAGGCTTTCATTGATGCTCAAGAAATCTCATGAAAAATGTAGAGAGAAGCGAAAAATCTATCGTGCAAAAGAACATGCAAATACGTGTCCGCTTGTGACTTTCACGCTCGCGTGCCTGGTCAATCGGACACGTATTTTTGTATTCGCATGAATGTTCCTTCCAGCAAAAGTCGTCCTCTCTTCAAAGCAACCACGCATCATGCCCCACATGCCCCGTGAACAATCATCGTGCAACGAGTCGAGAACACCCGTGACAAAACCCCCACCAAACCCGTACATAACAATGACACGAAACAAAAAAAGAGAGGCATGATCGCCTCTCTTTTCACAACGATTACCAATCCGGCTCCACCAGATAAGGCTTCGCTTTTGGCTTTGCAGCGGCACTGACGTCTTCTGATACGACGGGCGAGGAAAAGAACAAGACAAGAGCAAGAATCCAAAGAATCTTTTTCATGAAGCTTTCCTCCTTTTCTATGTTTATATAATATTATCACATATATCTTCAAGAATTTCCATATTTTTGAAAGATAGATTTTTGTTGTTTGTGCGATGGTGGCGGAGGAACAGGCGGATGCCATCGATGACCTCGGAGGTTGTGCCCAGTTGTTTGAAATATTTGATGCTTTCGCTCAGGCTGTGAAATCCTTGATCGAACTTCTCCAGCGAGATCAGGCAGAGTGCCTTGCGCCTGTAGTATTGCGCCAATGTTTTCATTCGATAAGGATGTTGCGGCGTGGCTTCCGGGAGAAACTGATCTTCCGATTCGATCAGCCGCAGAAGCTCGTCTGTTTTTCCAGCCTCCAGATAAGATGCCATGAGGTCGACGACGATGGATATCCGCCCTTCTTTTTTCGCCTCCTGCAAGCAGACGCGGAACAACTCGATCGCTTCCTCGTGCTGGCCTTTTTTCGCCAACAGGGTGGCGCGAAAATGATTTTTGCGAAAATCGGCGTATTGGCTGTTCTCGTATTCTTTCAAGTAGATGGCAGCGACGTGGATGTCTCCGAAGTAGACACATGAGTTGAACAGCGAGATGTAGGCCGATGCTTTTTGCTTGCTATCCGTCCGATCCTCGCGCAAGCCCAGCCTGCATAACTCGATGCTTTCGTCGTGCAGTCCCAGAATGTTGGCGTGAACACCCATTTTGTAATAGTAGTCGATGCGATCTTCTGTATAGAGATGCTCGGTGTAGAGGAGCAGCTCCTTCCCGCGACGATACGTTTCCTCGAAACGGGAGAAGTCGTCTCGTTCGATCAAATACCGTTCATACAGGGCGCTGGCGAGATAGGATGGTATGCCCCGACTTCTTGTGAATGTAATAATCGAATCGCATAAAATACGTTTGATTCGCTTGTTCTCCGTATCTCTGGCGGTGCCGTCGATATGATCCAACGCTCTGAATGTATCAATCCGGGGAGATTCCAAATAGCGAATGGCAACTTTCGCGACAAGTGCTTCCCAGCCTTCCCGAATCACCTCTGCCAGGACAATTTCCAGCGTTTTCGGATGATAGGTCGTGTCTACAAAAGCGTTTATGATCGTGCTAGGCGCTATATCCATAGCGTCCGCTATTTTTTTCCACGTGGTATAACTGGGCCGCTTCGTCTCCCCCGATTCAATGGAGGATAAGGTACTTTTGCTGACCCCGGACATTTCTGCGAGATCTGAAAGAGATAGATTGCGTCGACTACGATGGCTGCTAATGAGTTCACCTAATGAAAGCGACACCACACCGAGCCTCCTTTTCCATTATCTGTATCTATACCCACTTTACCACAAAATAAATTGGACGGGTCAATAAATTTCCAGTATAGGCAAACGTATCAGAAAATAAAAAGGGGGAGGGAGTCTTTGCTGAGAAGACACCCGGCTGTTCCCTTGCGGACTGTACTTTGAAGTTGGTTATACTCGCAAATTTTCGATTTCCTCATATTGACAATTTAAATTTACAGATGTAATATTATCAACGTATCGTTTACAACTGTAAATTTAAAGGAGTGAATGCGTGGGAGAATTGCCGAAAATATCTGAATCGGAACCAGAAAACATGAAAGAGATTTGGAAGAGAAGCCCGATCACGGCTGAGCAGATTGCGATTTATTTGTCCGACTCCAGCGAGTGGAGCGACCAGGCGGTTCGATAGGGTGATCGAACTTTTGCAACAGGTGCTACAGGAGAAGAAAGAGAAAAAGGAAACGGTTCTCAGACCTAAGCAAAGGCTGGAAACTATAAAAAGAGGGAAAAGACATGGATATGGTAGTTGACGTTTTTTTATGGTTCTTTTATTCCACACTGACCGCGAGCGTTGTTGCCTTGCTGGTGATGGCTGTGCAAAAAATGTTTCATCGCCGCATGAGTGCACGCTTTCGCCATTTGCTGTGGATGATCGTCTTGCTTCGGTTGCTGCTTCCTGACTTCCCTGACAGCCCTGTCAGCATGTTTCACGGACTGCCATATGCTTCCGACATAAAAAGAGCTGTTCTTGCGCTAAATCCTTTTGCGGACGGGCAAACGTCCAAGGAATTACCACAAAACAGCCAAGAAAATGTATCTACTCCAAACCATTTTACCACGATGAACGAGAAAAATCATGGGATCGCGAAGCCTGTTCTTCCCGAACAAGCTCAACAGCAACAAGCCCCTGCTGCATCCCGGCATGGTCTTGCCTTGCAATTGATTTCGCTGGTGTGGCTGATCGGCTCCGTGACGATCATCGCCGCATTGTTCGCCTATACGCAAAAAATAAAGAGACGGTTTCGGACATACAAACGGATTACGGACGAGCAGACTCTGGCTGTCATGAACAATTGCCGCCGGAAGTTCCGCATCAGGCAGCCGATTCCTTTGTATACGGGAAGCGATTCGATCGGCCCGTACGTTTTCGGAATACTCGCTCCGCGGGTGTATTTGCCACAAGCGATGGAAAAGGAGTTGGACCATGTTCAACTCGCCCACGTTCTGGCGCATGAGGTAGCCCACGTAAAAAGACGGGATACACTGTGGAACACGCTGAGCGTTTTGGCGTTGGCGATTCACTGGATGAATCCGCTTGTCTGGTTGTGCATGAAAAAGATGAAAACAGACGGAGAGCTTGCGTGTGACGCATGTGCGCTGGAAGTTTTGGGAGAAGCCGAGGCGATCCCTTATGGACTGACCATGATTGAGTTTCTCAAGCATGCATCGACGAAACAGAGCCGGCAACCGTTGCTGTTCTTTTTCGAATCGAACGATAAAAAGGAAATTCTCAGGAGGATTACGATGATCCAATCGTTTAAAAAAGGCTCTTACCGCTTGTCGGCAATCGCTGTCGTGTGCGTCGTTTGCATCGGGACAGCGGCGTTGACCCATGCGGCCCAGCCAGGAGCAGGAACCATACAGGAGAGCCATGCTGTGAGCAGTTTGGCGGCGAACAAAAAGGAAGTGCTGGTTGATGCGCCGATTCGAAGCTATACGGAATTGGAGAGAGCAGTCAAGGTCGCGGATTTTCCGTTTAAAGTTCCCGCTGCTTTACCAAAAGGCTATATGTTGCTAGGCATCGATGTAGGACCTGAGGATGTCATGAAGCACGGATCAGACGAGAACAAACATACAGGCAAAAAACGGACAATGGTTCGCATGTATTTGCAAAAGATGGGAAATGACGGAGAGCATGATTACATTGACGGTGGCCTGGAAATTACCGCAATCCGTGGCGGAGTGGGGCTGGATGCCGCTTACACGGAAATTGTCAAAGAAGAAGAGCTGGGCTGGCCCATCCGGGACGGCAGCATCAAAGAGATGAAAAAGGAAACGCTGAATGTACAAGGAGTGAATGTGCTAAAGGCGGCTGCCCACAGGGAAAAGGAAGTGGACAAATACAGCGTCTGACTGGATAACGGCGTACAGTATCGCATCCATAATCGCCTGGATGGCGTTCTTGGAAAAGACATCACAGATGCCGATTTCGCCAAAATGATCACTAGCATGACAGCTCCTGATCAGCAGGTCTACAAACAATACACCTCGCAACGAAAAGGCGCGTCCCACGATATTTATGACACCGACGATTTGCAGCAAGTGCAAAAAGCGATCGGATTTGCACCCAAATTTCCCGTTCAGCCCCTCGGGAAGTATCGGATCGAACGTGCTCAACTTCAACCAGCAGCAATTTATCTAGGGGAGAAGGACGGCAAGGCAAGTGAAAGCCAGCTGCTCAATATGGAGTACATGGGAGCGGACATCAACCAGGAAGGGATTTACCAATTCTGGTTTGTGCAGTTCAAAGACGCTAACTTGTTGGAGCAGTTCAAAAAAACCGGAATGGTCCTGGACGGCTCCACAGAGAAACGTACAGGAAAAGCCAGTTCTGTCTCCATTGCTGGAAAAGAAGTGATCAAAACAGAAGTGCTTCAGGAGAATGCCTCTCCACAGCTGCTTCATGTCAGCTACACTTGGGCAGAGCAAAATGCATACTACGCAATCGGATTTAACCTGGTCAAATCGAAGAACAATCCTGATTGGGACAAGAATATCGATCAATCTGCGCTGGTGGAATACTTGATGAAGCAACAAAAGATGAACCTTGCCGATCCGAAGTAAGGCAGGAGAAAAGGGGCGTCGACCTGGACGCTCCTTTTTCAATGATCAAACACTTAACCTTGGATAGTGGAGGGGAAATGATGATTTCTCCTACAATAATCGTGCCCGTTGTAAAATTTTTCTTATCCGCTGATGGAACGCCGTGTGCGATGAAAGTCGCCCGCACGGTGTAGGCTCGAACAAAACTCCCGCGCAAAAGATGGGAGCAAGTCGAGAATAGCGGATTGCCGGCACCTGCTTTGAACGTTGTGCTCAAAAGCAACGGCATGTTTGAAATCGCGTTTGCCGATAACTTGAATTGGCGCGAGAACATTTTCCGTATCCGCAACAAAACAGAAAACAGGATCATCGCTGAGAGTGACATCGATACGACACAAGCCGGAAAAATCATGATGAATCAGTCGAACTACGTCTATGAGCCGGGGAGATACGAATTTGTCATTTCCGCAACAGGCTACCAGGATGTGACAGTCGAGATTGACATGGCTCCGCCAGTGGCGCCCCCTGCCTTAACAGGGACGGTCGTGAGTGAGCATGAATTTCACATCACGTTTTCGGACGATCCAAGCTGGCGCGAACACATCACGAAAGTATGGGATCGCTCGAACGAAAGATGGATTGACGGATTCCGGCTGGATACCACTCAGCCAGGAAAAGTTATCATGAATGTTCAGGGAAGAAACTATGCGCCTGGTACGTATGAATTTGCTATCACGGTAGACGGATACACGAATGCCATCGTGGAGTTTGAGGTCATAGAACGTCGATAATGTTGTGCATGAAAGCTCCATCAGCGGCCCCCGGGAAAAGTCCGGGGGTTTTCTTTTGCCGAAAAAGGCTTGCCGGGATTGCGATGAAAGCCGCAATGGGACGCACCGTGAGCAAAAAAACAGCCAAGCGGGACATATTCGCCCCGCTCGGCTGTCGACTGAAAAAGACTATTGCCTGCTTTGCAAGCGGCAAGACAGCTCATCCAAGGCTTGGATAATCGATAATAATTGCTCGGAAGTGGAATCGAGCTGATCGGCTGATTGCGCGGAAAGCGTGACCTGTTGCTCGATTTTTTGCAGTTGGGAAACCATGCTGCCAAGCGAATGATTGATTTCTTTGGAAGAAGCGTTTGACTTGTCCGCGAGCTTGCGCACTTCATCGGCGACGACGCCAAAGCCGCGCCCGTGTTCTCCCGCTCGCGCCGCTTCGATGGCTGCATTCAAGCCCAGCAAATTCGTCTGCACAGACACATCGGATACGAAGCCGCTCAATTTCTCGATTTCTTCGTTTTGCTCTTTGAGCACGCGCATGGATTGGGCGATCTCTTCATTGTATACGGCAAGATTGGTTGCAGACTCGGCAAACACAGAGGAGATGCGCAACGCTTCCTGGGTAGTCGTGCTTAACTCGGCAGCCATTTGCTCCATGTTCTCGCGGTAGATCGCATTTTCGCGCATAGTTTCGCCTATGTATTGTTCCAGAATGATCGCGGAATCAAAGAACACCCTTTTGGACAGCGCCTGGTAAAAGGCATCCGGATCGCTGAGGGAGTGCAGCCTTTGGGAAAACAGCCGCAAATAAAGAGAATAGCCCCCCAAAAACCAGGAAGCGGACAAACCGATTCTGGCATGAGTGGAGCCGATCCGTTGGCGACTTGTGATGTAGTGGGCGTCGATGACATTGCTCGTCAGCGATTCCACGTAGTCATACTGCATGTTTTTCAGTCTGTCGACCGCTGCATTCGCCTGTATCAACTTGCGCAGATGCGAATGCTTTTCCAGTTCTTCGTAAAAACAGTCAACAATTTCGTGCAGGTGAGTCTGGACGTACTCTTTGTGACGAGCTAACAAATCCAGATCCGCCTCCGTCAAAGCGTAAAAATCCAGTAGTTCTCTCCACTTCTTTTCTACTTCAATCAATGCTGCCGACCCCTTTTTCTTGTCTGATTGTCTGATAGGTTAAGAAAACACTTTTCAAATTTTACCAGAAAATCTATAGGAAAATGCGATGATTTTGTGAATACTTTGCATAATGTTCCGCTGCTGAAAGAAATTGGGGAACATGTACATTCGTTTGGGGCAATGATAAAATAAATAGGTATGGTCAAGGGGCTGGATCGGAAATAAGATACGCTCAGTATGCTTGCGATTCGGAGCATGCTTTTTTCGGGTGAACCGCACATTTTTTTCTTGTTGAAGCGAGGATATACATATGCTAGTAACAGGGCAACTGATCGATCATTGCGAGCGTTTTTTCGGGTGTCGGGGAGAATTGTATCAGCTCGAAGCGGCGGATGTGCTGATTGCGGTTTATCCGGCATCGCGCAGGCGCGGATGGTGGACATACGTGACGCTGGAGTTGCACAAGACCGGAGCGAGCGAATGCATGCTGTATTCCTATCAGTTTCAAAAAGGAATGATCGCGCATCTGGCGACGATTGCGTCGGCGGTGATCCGTCAGTGGGAACAGGAGCAGAAGCGCGTGCAGGCAGGAGAGCTGTTCAAGCTGGAAGAGGCGATTGTCGAAGGCTCTGTGCTGAATCACGCCGTGCTTACCCCCGCCTATTTTGAAGAGGTCGGCTTTGAATATTATACGAACGGCGCCGACGTCATCCGCTTCATGATGCTGCATGCGATCGCAGAATCGGAAGCCGGGTATGTCGAGCGTTTTGGATTGGATGCCTTGCAGGAATGTTTTGCGCACTCCGGTGTCGATTCCCTGCATGTTATGCGTACCCCTGCCATCTGAGAAGGGAGCGAGCGGGATGAAAGAAATACGTTTGCGAGTCACAGTAGTGGTCTGGCACGAAGGAAAAGTGCTGGTGATTCGGGAAAAGGGCAAAAACGGAACCTGTTACAGCTTGCCGGGTGGAAATGTGGAGTATTTGGAAGCCATCCCGGACGCCACGAGGCGGGAAGTATGGGAAGAGACCGGACTGCTGGTCGAAATGGAGCGTCTGCTCTGGGTGGACGACCGGATTGATCAGGAAGGCACTGGCAAGCATACGGTGGGGATTGCTGTCCTCGCCAAGCTGGTGGGAGAGGACAAGACGCCGATTCCCGGCGGGCTGGAGGACGAAGAGATCGATTGGGCAGGCTGGGTGACGCTGGAGGAGTGGCGAACGTTGCCACAGTATCATAGCGCGCGGCCCGATCAGGTTTTGCAAGCGTTAAGTGATCCAGTCTATCGCCCGGGATATATGGGAAACATGCTCGATCAGACGAATTGACCAGTTGGCTAATGGAACGATAAGCAGCAAAAGCACCGTCCTTTTCATCGGGGAGCGGTGCTTTTTTATGCGCAGCAGACAAGATGCCTGTGAGCTTGGTGGAAAGGAGTCGCTGCCTGCTGTTTGTGGGCGGTGCTTTTTTATGTGCAGCAGACAAGATGCTTGTGAGCTTGGCGGAAGCAGTTGTTATCTGCTGTTTGTGGACGGCGCTGGCTGTTTTACGGTGACAGAGGCATTTTTTCCTTTGGCAACAGCGAGCACGACAATGACGGTCGCCAGCACGGCTCCCCATGTAAAAGGCTCGGAGAGAAGCAGCCAGGAGGCGATAATCGACAAAAACGGCTGGAAGTATTGGGTCTGGCTGACGCGGGCGACGCCGCCAAGCGCAAGGCCGTGATACCAGGCAAAAAAGCCGAGAAACATGCTGACGACGCTGATGTAGCCAAAGCCAGCCCAGACGGTCCAGGAGGCATGCTGCAATTCCGTCAGGAGCGGACCCGCGATCGGCACGACGAGAAACGGGAAAGCGATAATCAACGACCAGCTGATCACTTGCCAGCCGCCAAGCGTTTTGGAGAGCTGCCCGCCGACGGCGTAGCCGATGGCAGCGGACACGACGGCTCCGAGCAACGCGAGGTCAGCCCATTGCAAGGCGCCAAACCCGGAGAGAACAGCGTAGCCGATAATCGTCAGGCACGCGACTATGCTGGAAAGCCAGTACGTTTTTCCCGGGCGCTCTCCGGCAAAAAAGGCGGCTGCGCCTGCTGTTGCGAGCGGCAGCAGGGCGATAATGACCGCGCCGTGGGTAGCGGGCACGCGCTCCATTGCCCATGAGGAGAAAAAAGGAAAGCCGATCACCACGCCAGCGGAAACGAGGACGAGCTGGCTGAATTGGGCCAAGGACGGCAGCGGAACGCGCTTGAACACGAGAACTAATGCAGCCAAGATGGCAGCGATCAGCGCACGGCCAAGTCCGGCCGATGCGGGCGAGAGCGCAGTGACGACCACTTTTGTCACAGGCAGGGTGAGGCTGAAGCTGCATACGCCGAGCAAGCCGTATAGCATGCCCGCCTTTTCCAAGGTCATGCCGCCGTCAGGCTTTGCGTGTGCGGGCGTGTCTTGCGCCCGTTTTGTGTGTGCTTCCTCAGGTAGAGAGTCTGCTTTCATTTGTGATCCCGTCCTTTGTTGATGAGAAATGCGAACAGTGTGCTTTCAGCTTAGTAGAGGACGGATGGGAACGGTAGGGCCAATTGGCAGCAGGATGAGTAGGCCAATTTGTCGAAGCAATGGAAAAAAAGACGGTGAAGAGGCGGGAGCGAGATGGAGTGGAAGCCTGACAAGCTTGCGGGGATTCCGGTGTATCAGCAAATTGTGAAAAGATTGGAGCAGCAAATCGTATCCGGGGAGCTGCAGCCAGGCGCTTCTTTGCCGCCCGAGCGGGTGTTGGCGAGAAGATTCGGCGTAAACCGGGGAACGGTATCAGCGGCATATGAGGAATTGCGGGCAACAGGGCTGTTGCAATCGTGGCAAGGAAGCGGTACATGGGTCAGCCGACATTTGTGGGGAGTCCAGCAAATGCCGAACTGGTACAAATACACGAACGGAGGCGCATTTTTGCCTGCCTATCCGCTTGCCAAACGCATCCAGGATGCTTGCCTGGATTCCTCGATCATTAACCTGGCGAAAGCAGAGCTGCATACGTCGATGATTCCGTCTATGTCTGCCGAGCAGTTGGGCGGTTTGAAGCATATGCACCTGGAGCTTGGCTACGCGCAGCCAAAAGGAGATCCGGGACTGCGGGCCGTGCTGTCCGAGCATTTGGCGCAGCATTACGGGATCAAAGCGGACAGCGAGGAAATTTTGGTGACCTCCGGGGCGCAGCAGGCGCTGCATCTGATTACGCAGTGCTTGTTGAATCCGGGCGATGCGGTCGCGATGGAAGGGCCGTCTTACTCGTATTCCTTGCCGCTGTTCAGCTCGGCCGGGCTGCGTCTGTTTCGGTTGCCGCAAGACGAGCAAGGGATCATCCCGGAGGCACTGGTTGCGTTGCATCGAGAACAGCGGATCAAAATGGTTTTCGCCAATCCGACATACCATAATCCGACCGGAATTGTGATGAGTGAACCGAGGCGGGCGCAGCTTTTGGCCGCTTGTCAGGACTTGCGGATTCCTTTGGTGGAGGATGACGCCTACGGGGCGCTCAGTCTGGCAGGAGCGGCACTTCCTCCGCGACCGATCAAGGCGATTGAACAAGCGGGACATGTGCTTTACGTCAACAGTGTGTCCAAGACGGTAGCTCCGGGGCTGCGGATCGGCTGGCTGGTGGGGCCGCGTTCTGTCGTGGAGCGGCTTGCTGACGCCAAGCAGCAGATGGACTTCGGCACAAGCAGTATCTCGCAGCAGCTTGCGCGTCATTTTTTGCAGGAAGCAAGCTGGCAGGAGCAAATAAACAAACTCGCCATTTACTTGCGAGAGCAGCAACAGGCGATGAACGCTGCTTTGGAAACCGAATTGCAACAATATGCTGCCTGGAACAGACCAGCGGGCAGCTATCACATCTGGTGCCAACTGCATGAGCCGCTAGAGGAACAGGAGCTGCTGGATCGTGCAATCCGGGAGGGAGTCGTCTTCACTCCGGGCGGGGTGTATGGTGCCGAGCCGGGCTGGCTCCGGCTGACGTATTCGTGGGAAGAGCCGGACAAAATCAGGGAAGGGATTCGCCGCCTGAAAAAGGTGCTTCAAATGAGCAAGCGATAAGGAACGTACCCCTGGACCATACTAGGAAAATCACACCAGGATGGAAAAGGGGGAGTACGATGGGATTTTCGCTTGTTATCGGATTTCTCGAATCCCTGACCTCTTATTATTTGGTCATCTTGCTTTTGGTGGTCGGCCTGATTTTGCGTTTTCGGTACTATGTCGCCTACCGCAATCGTCAGCTGACCCGTGATGCGGCCTTTGCCAAAGGGGGCGGCTACCTTTTGCTGATCTTGTCAGGAATCGTGCTTGTCGCCCATTTCATTGCTATTTGAATTGGCCGTAACGGCGGATGAACGTTTGCACGTCTATGCGGATTTCTGCTTCTTTGAACAAGGCATCCCACTCATGTTTGTGGGCTTTCCAGTAAGCATACTGAAATCTGCGGAACTCTTCGCCGAAGCCGAAAATATCGATCCCGTGTTTTTGCTGCATCATGGCGATCAGCTTCTCCACTCTCTGCTTGAGCGCATGATTGATCTGCTCCTCTTTTTTCTTGATTTTCTCCATGGTAGGCTTATTGCCAAAGCCGTCTTCTGCGATATTGCCCTCTCCGCGAATCAAAAGGGTAATCACGGGCTTTCCGTTTTCGACCGATGTTTTCACGGTGGAACGGGCGCCCTTTACTTCCATTGTGATGAAAGAGGGCCGTTCATCCGCGTCCGTTAGCTTGACGATCACCTCATCGCCTTTCGAAAACGTTCCGTTAATCCAGCGGAGCGTTTTTATTTCATGATCGCTTAGCCAGCCAATCAGTCGGTCTCCTCTCATGATCGCGCCTCCCGCCATTTTCACCTCGTTTTGCTCGACTCGAATAGCGGGGAGGATGCTGTTTTCTCCGTTGTGGAAGTTGCGGGAAAATTCCCCGATGGATGTGGTCGCAGGCAATCTGGCTGTTTTCGACTCTCCTTCTTCCGTCAGCTTGCTAATGTAGCGACCAGGCAAGGGCATCAGCCGCGGTTTGACATAAAGAGCCTCTTTTGCCTTTCCTTTGGCGATGATCAGCTTGATTTTGCGGCGCGACTCGTGATCGCGGTAAAAGAGATCCAATGACCTGTCGATGCCTTCCTTCGCCAGCTCCTCCCCGATAATGATTGCCTGCAGATGCTCATAGTACGGCTGTCTCGCCACGCGCGTCGCCATCAGGCGAATGCACTCAAAAATCGACGGTCCGGAGGAAGTCGGATTCCAGACGGGAGAGACGTTCGGCAAGGATACTTTGCCGGACAAGGCGCGTGGCTCGACCAGCTGGGCGGTAAATTCATAATAAGACCGTTTCTGTTCTTTTTGCACGTTCTTGTCAATGCCAGCAGCCAGCACAAACAGTCGATCTTGAATTTCCACCCTGTCCCAGCATCCGGTGAGCAAGACTGGCAGCATGAGGAGTGCGAACAGACGGGAGACGGGACTTTTTCTCATGCGCGTGCCCGCCTTCTTGCTTTCCATTTGTACATGAGGCAGAGACAAGGCGGAATGACGATAATCAGGCCGAAGCCAAGATAGCTGGACCATTTGCTCCATTCGTCCACTTCCAGCGTGTTGCGTGGCAGGACGGCAATCAAAAACACGATAGGCACGAGCAGCAAGGCAATGACTCTGTGCTCCTGGAGCTTGAGCAAGCGGGAGGCGATCAGACTGGCACAAAAATGAAACATGACGATCGTGGTGATGGCAAAAGGAATCCAGACCATCATCATGATGGAATCGAGCCTTTCGATGAAAGCGCCAGGCACCTCAATATTTTTAATGATCGCCAGCGTAGGGTATTCAACCAGCGTAACTTCATGACCGCCTAACACGGCAAGGCAGAGGGCTGTGACCAGCGTGTACAGAAAAAGAGTAGCGGCAACTCCGATCAGGGCGCTTTTTTGCCCGAGGGCTGGTTTTTCCATGAATGGCTGAATGAACAGCAAAATCTCGAATCCGAGATAGGAAAAAAAGGTGGTCGGAAAGGCGTGCAGCAACGGAGCGATCCCGTCACCCATGATGGGGAGCAGGCGGCCGATGTCGGTGTCGCGGACGGTTTGGGTCAGGACGAGCAGCAAAATCAACACCGCAATCGGCTGAATCACCTCGTTGAACCGGGCAATGGCATTGACTCCGTGCATGATCAAATAGGTACTCACACTGAGCATGCCGATAATGACCACTTCTATAGGGGTTTGGTCGAGCAAAAACAGCTTGGTTACATCGGCAGAGATGCGGACGACTGTCCCGACGAACATCAAAAAATAGACCAGAAAAGCAAGCAAGGTCACCAGGCCGAGAAAGCGGCCGAACAGAAAAGGACCGTATTCAATGATCCCTTTCCCGGGGAATCGCGACCCGACATAAGCCATCATCGATACAGCGACCATCGCAACCAGGCCGGAAACCATGATGACGATCCAGCTGTCGACGCCAGCCTTGTTCCCGACAGTTTCCGGCAAGGACAAAATACCGACTCCCACGATTGCGGCAAACAACTGTACGGTTATTTGTGGGGCAGTCAGCTTGTCTTTGATCACATCTACCATCCTTTCTTTCGTTTGTGCAGATCCATCCGCTTTTTATCTTGCGGGTGCAAAATTTCCGGCCTGTCCCGCAAATAAGGCAGTGGTGCCCGGACAAACATGTCTTTCCAGTCGCTCGGGCGGTAGGGAACGAGCGGAGAAAAGTAGTTGATGCCAAACGATTTTAATGAAACCAGATGCGCGAGAATAGCAAGAATGCCGAGGATAAGACCGAACAGCCCGAGGCTGCCTGCGAGCAGCATCAGGGGAAAGCGTAGCAGACGCAGGGCGATGGCCCCGTTGTAGGCAGGCACGAGAAAGGATGAGATCGCGGTGATGGCTACGACGATCACGAGTACCGGACTGACGATCCCGGCTTCAACGGCTGATTGTCCGATGACCAGCCCGCCGACAATGCCGATCGTCTGGCCCATGATCTTCGGCAAGCGCAGTCCGGCTTCCCGCAGCATTTCCAGCGTCGCTTCCATGAAAACGGCTTCCAGGAACGAAGGAAACGGCACCTCCGCCCTGGCTGCGGAGATGGTGAGCGCAAGCTGGGTTGGAATCATTCCCGGATGGTAAGAAATAAGCGCAATGTACAAGGAAGGCAAAATCAGGGCAATACTGGCACCGGTTATGCGGATGATGCGGATTGCCGACCCGATCATCCAGCGCTCGTAATAATCATCGGGAGCCTGGAACAGCATCGAAAAGGTGACGGGCACAATCAGCACGAAGGGAGAACCGTCGACGATGATCGCGATGCGCCCTTCCAGCAGCATGTGCAGCACTCTTGCCGGGCTTTCTGTGTATTGTGTCTGCGGAAAAGGCGAATACCAGCTGTCTTCAATCCACTGCTCCACGGTTCCGCTATCCATGACGCCATCGATATCCATGGTCGACAGACGAGTTTTCACTTCATCGAGAATAACCGGATTGACGATCCCGTTTATGTACGCCAACGCGACTTTTGTTTTGGTCCGCCGGCCTATTTGCCGGATGTCCACTTTCAATTCCGGGTCAGGATAGCGGCGGCGGATCAGCGAGAGGTTGGTGCTCACGGATTCCACAAACCCGTCGCGGGGGCCGCGAAGCGAACTCTCATTTTCGGATTCCTGAACGTTGCGCGTCTCCATCCCGGTTCCGTTTGCGACATACAAGACTTGCTCTGCATGGCTGTAGATTACGAGATTGCCGTATAAAATCGCTTCGATGGCTTCTGGAGTTGTCTCCAAAGTATGAAAGGGGAAGCGGCAGGCTGGATCGGCCAACTTTTCCACAATTTCATCCTGAATATAGTTGGCCTCGACCAAACACTCTAAATAACATACCGTGTAGACATTTTCTCCGATCCGCAGCTGTTGCTGGACGTAATCGGAGCTGCCGCTCATCTGCTCGGCCAGTTCCTGTTCCCAATTCACGATCAAGCCCTCCTGAAAAGGAATACGAGTAGTGTTCAACAAGCGCCCAAATATATGCAGGGCAACCATTGCAAAAGGGCGGAATCGGAGTATAATAAAACATATATTTCGCTAGGTAAACATTTTTGGTGGAGGCAAATTTCTATATTTTTTTGACCAAGAGTTGCCTTGGGGAAAAAAAGGTGACTTGATCCACAAATTGAGGTGAAGGGTTATGCTATCCAGATCAAACTCAGGCGAAGCTGCCCAAAATCAGCAAGCATGGAGAAAAGAGGCGGATGGGCCATCGTTGCCGGAAGTCCACCGCTCTATGAAAGTTCCGACCAAAGGCTCGTGGGTTCGCAAGTTTCTAGCTTTCGCTGGCCCCGGCTATCTCGTGGCGGTCGGCTATATGGACCCGGGCAACTGGGCGACGGATATTGCGGGCGGCTCCCTTTTCGGCTACTCCTTGCTCTCCGTTATTTTGCTATCGAACCTGATGGCGATCTTGCTGCAAGCGCTGGCTGGAAAGCTGGGGATTGTGACAGGAAGAGACTTGGCGCAGGCATGCCGGGATCACTACAGCAAGCCGGTAGCCATGGGACTGTGGGTACTGTGCGAGCTTGCCATCGCGGCGTGCGACCTGGCAGAAGTCATCGGGGCGGCAATCGCCCTGAATTTGCTTTTCGGAATACCGCTCGTGTACGGTGTGTTGATTACCGCGCTTGATGTCATGATCGTCCTGTTTTTGCAAAACAAAGGATTCCGCTATATTGAAGCGCTCGTGATTGCCCTGATTGCGACGATCGGTGCTTGCTTCGCATTCGAGATGTTTTGGTCGCAGCCGGACATCGCCGGGATTCTCGGCGGCTTCATCCCCAGCACAGAGATTGTGAAAAATCCGGAGATGCTCTACATTGCGATCGGGATTTTGGGGGCGACGGTCATGCCGCACAACTTGTACTTGCACTCGTCCATCGTGCAAACGAGACAGTACGACCAGACGACGTTGGGGAAAAAGGAAGCGATCAAATACGCAACGCTCGATTCGACGATTGCCCTGGTGTTCGCCATGGCGATCAATGCAGCGATCCTGATCTTGTCCTCCGCGACATTTCACCAGGCGGGGATGACAGATGTGGCCGACATTGCAGACGCTTATCACCTGCTGGCTCCCCTGCTCGGCACGACGCTTGGCAGCATTTTGTTCGGGGTCGCTCTGTTGGCGGCGGGGATGAACTCGACATTGACGGGAACGCTCGCAGGCCAGATCGTCATGGAAGGCTTTTTGAACTTGCGAATCACCCCATGGCTGCGCCGGTTGATTACCCGCCTGATTGCCATCGTGCCAGCCGTCATCGTCACCGCGCTGTACGGCGAGAGCGGGGCTACCGACTTGCTGATTTTGAGCCAGGTCATTTTGTCCCTCCAACTGTCCTTTGCTGTCGTGCCGCTCGTTAAATTCACCAGCGACAAGGCCAAAATGGGCGAGTTTGCCAACGCCGGGTGGCTGAAATGGCTGGCCTGGATCGTGGCGACGATCATTATGGGGCTGAATCTGTATTTGCTCGTGCAAACATTTATCGGATAAAAGCGAGAAAATCCTCTCTGTATACAGGGAGGATTTTCCTTAATTATGAAACCTTTTCCGAGCTGAAACGTATGAAAAATAGATGCAATCTTGGAAAGGAGTGACAAGCGTGGGCGTACTTGAAACCGTCTACATGGTCTGCCTTGTGAGTGGCATTATTTATACCGTCCTATCGCTTTTATTCGGCGATGCGGTCTCGGATTGGCTCGATCATTTTCATTTGCCGCTGTTTCAGCCAATCACTTTTGTCAGCGGCCTCACCGCTTTTGGCGGCGCCGGGTATATTTTGTCCCGTTTTACCAGTTTGTCTGACCTCGTCGTGTTTGTGTTGGCCGCGGTCATCGGTGCGGGTTTGGCAGTCTTCGCGTACTTTCTCTGGGTAAAGCCGATGAGCCAGGCAGAGAACTCAACAGGCTATTCCATGACCCAACTGGGCGGAAAGCTGGGTGAGGTGGGCACGACGATTCCGGCAGAGGGCTTGGGCGAAGTGCTTTTGCCCATGCTCAGCGGGACGACCTACCATATGGCTGCCAGTCTGGAGCGGGTAAGCATCCCGCAAGGAACGCGCGTCGTAGTGGTAGAAGTGCGCGACCATGTCTTGTACGTTATTCCTTTCCAGCCTGAATCATAGAAAAAGGAGCTGAGAGTGCATGTTTGAACCGGACATTTTAGTAACGGTCGGTATCGTAGTCGCAGTCTTTCTCGTTTTGGGGATCGCATTTTGGGCAAGGTACAAAACTGTTGGTGCCGATGAAGCGATGATCGTGACAGGGAGTTATTTGGGCACGAAAAATGTGCTGAGCGACGAGTCTGGCCGCAAAATGAAAATCGTCCGCGGCGGCGGTGCGTTCATCCTCCCGATTTTTCAACAAGCAAATTTTCTGAGTCTTCTGTCCCACAAGCTCGATGTGTCCACGCCAGAAGTATATACAGAGCAAGGTGTACCTGTCATGGCGGACGGTGTGGCGATTATCAAGGTCGGCGGTTCGATCGAGGATATTGCCACCGCTGCCGAGCAGTTCATGGGCAAAAAAGATGAGGCTCTGCGTGCCGAGGCGCAGGAAGTGCTCGAAGGCTACTTGCGGGCGATTCTTGGCAGCATGACGGTGGAGGAAATTTATAAAAACCGCGAGCGCTTTGCCCAGGAAGTTCAATCGGTCGCGACCAAAGATTTGAAAAAAATGGGGCTGTCCGTGGTCAGTTTCACGATCAAGGATGTGCGCGACAAAAACGGTTATTTGGCAGCGCTGGGGATTCCGCAGATCGCGGCAGTCAAGCGCGATGCGACGATCTCGCAAGCCGACGCAGACAAGGAAGCGCGGATCAGACAGGCCCAGGCCGAAGAAGAGGCGCGCAAAGCCGAGCTGCTGAAAGAAACGAACATCGCGGAAGCGGAGAAAGATAAAGAGCTGAAGGTAGCTGCCTTCAAACAGGAGCAGGACCGGGCGAAAGCAAGCGCGGACCAAGCCTACAAGCTGCAAGAAGCTGTCGCCAAGCAGCAAGTTACGGAAGAAGAAATGAAAATCGATCTGGTGCGCAAGCAAAAAGAGATCGAGCTGGAAGAAAAAGAAATTTTGCGCCGCGAGAAGCAATATGACGCGGAAGTGAAGAAAAAAGCCGATGCGGATCGCTACTCCGTGGAGCAAGCGGCGGAAGCGGAAAAAGCGAAAAAACTGCGCGAAGCAGATGCGCTCAAATACCGGATCGAGGCAGAGGCGAAAGCGATGGCGGAGCAGAAGCGACTGGAAGGTCTGGCGATTGCTGAAGCCGAGAAGGCGAAAGGAAGCGCGGAGGCAGAAGTAACGCGCCTCAAGCTGGAAGCCGAAGCGGAAGGGAAGGAAAAGCTCGCGGAAGCGTTCGAGAAGTTCGGTCATGCCGCCATCTTGGACATCATCGCCAAAATGCTGCCTGAACTGGCCGAAAAAATTGCCGAGCCGATGAAGGCGATCGACAAAGTAACGATTGTGGATGCGGGCGGCGGTCAGGGAGACGGCGTCAACCGACTGAGCGGCAATGTCACGAAGCTGATGGCCCAACTGCCAGAGATGCTCAAAGACGTATCCGGGCTTGATATGAACAAAATGATTTCCGATTTCATGCAAAAGGGCAGTGCGGCGCAGTCTGGCCCAACGGCGAACCAAAGCCAGCCTGCTGCTCCGTCTATCTCCCACTTGCTCGCGGGCAATCCCGCAGATGACAAGGCACGACCAGCAAACAAAACGGATCACAAAGCATAATGCGAAGGTGACAAAACACAAATCCCCCTTCAGCCACAAGGGGGATTTGTGCTGTTTAATCCGCTCGGTCTACTTGCTTGAGTCTACCGGAGTGCTTCATCAGCTCACTGACGGTAACGAAGCTGTAGCCGCGTTTTTTCAGCTCGGGCAAAATTTGTTCCAGCGCCTGCACCGTCTGTTTCCGGTTTCCGCCGTAGTCATGGAACAGGACAATATCGCCGTTGCGGGCGTTGTTCAGCACCTTGTCGACGATCTTTTTGACGCCGGGGTCTGCCCAATCGCGCGTATCCTGATGCCACGACCACATGATGACCAAAAAGCCGGACTGCTTCGCCGTATGCACGATGGACTCGCTGTAGTATCCCCCAGGCGGACGGAACAGCGCAGGTCGTATTCCTGTTGCCGAATGAATCGCTTCCTGAGTCTTTTCGACTTCCTCTCGCAACTGCTCCGGGGAAAGGCGGCGAATATCGGGGTGGCTGTAGGTATGGTTGGCAATCTCGTGCTGATCCTGAGCCAGCGAGCGAACGACTTCCGGGTACTGGCTTACACGTGAGCCAACCACGAAAAAGGTAGACTTGGCCTCGTACTTTTTCAGCAGGGCGGCAATTTGCGGGGTGTAGCCCGGGTCCGGCCCGTCGTCAAAAGTGAGGGCAATGATCTTGCTTTTCGTGGGAACTTCCCAGACGATCTCCCCGCGCGTCTCGTAGTATTCGCGATTTTTTTCGCGAATCGCGGACGCCGTTTGGCTGTAGGAGAGAAGCAGGAACACGGCACAGGTGAGGAGGAGCAAGCGTACATGTTTTTTCATAACACACCTCATTGTGGAATCTCTCACCCGTTACTATGCGTCAACTTGTCCAAATTATTCTGTTGTGTACTTGTGGAAAAGACACTTGTGCTTTTTGGGTGGATACATTAAGCTAGTAACATAATTCATGAAAGAAAAAGACTGGACAAGAGCGGATAGATGGAGGAGTAAAGAATGAAGGTAGCAAAATTTGGTGGCACTTCCCTGGCGAATGCCGAGCAAATAAAAAAAGTGTGCAGCATCGTCATGGCGGATCGGGACAGACGTCTCGTCGTCGTTTCAGCCCCTGGCAAAAGACATAAGGAAGATACAAAAGTAACAGACCTCTTGATCAGCTACGCGAACCGTTTTTTGCAGCAGCAACAGGCCGAGGAAGAAAAGCAGGCTGTTTTTGCGCGTTATGAGGAGATCATCGCTGAGCTGGGGCTGGGAGAAGCTGTCGCAGAGCAAATCAAAAGCGAGCTGGATGACGTGCTGAGCAATCGGCAAGGCTTGTCAGCGGAGCGCTTCATGGATGCTGCCAAAGCAGCGGGAGAGGATACGTGCGCCAAAATCGTGGCCCACTACTTGCGAAGCTTGGGCGAGGAAGCGAGCTACGTCAATCCGCAGGACGCGGGGATGCTCGTATCCGACGAAGCGGGCAACGCCCACGTTTTGCCGGAAGCTTACGCGAAGCTTGCTTCTTTGCGGGAACGTAGCGGAATTACTGTCTTTCCCGGCTTTTTCGGGTATGCGAAAAGCGGTGAGTTGGTGACGTTCTCGCGTGGCGGCTCGGACATTACCGGCTCGATTTTGGCGGCAGCGGTGACTGCGGAAGTGTACGAAAACTTTACCGATGTCGACTCGGTGTACGTCGTGAATCCGAACTTGATTGCCAACCCGAAGGAAGTGAAGGAAATCACGTACCGCGAGATGCGGGAGCTGTCTTATTCGGGATTCAGCGTGTTTCATGAGGAAGCGCTAATTCCGGCTTACGAGGCTGACATTCCGGTGTGCATCAAAAATACGAACAATCCGTCTGCGCCAGGCACCATGATCGTTGCCGAGCGTCCGTTTGCGACAAACAGGGTGTCGGGAATCGCCAGCGACAGCGGCTTTTGCAGCATTTACGTCAGCAAGTATTTGATGAACAAAGAAATCGGCTTTGGCCGCAAGCTGTTGCAAATTTTTGAGGAGGAAGGGATTTCGTACGAGCACACTCCTTCCGGGATCGACAATATTTCGGTCATTTTGCGCGAGAAAGACCTGACAGAGGAGAAGGAAAAGCGGATCATCGAGCGCATGTTTCGCGAGCTGGGAGCGGACGACGTCGCGGTGCAGCACAGTCTCGCACTCGTCATGATCGTCGGGGAAGGAATGCGTCAATCGGTGGGCACCACAGCCAGAGCGACTACTGCTTTGGCTGCGGCGAAGGTGAATCTGGAGATGATCAATCAAGGCTCTTCTGAAGTCAGCATGATGTTCGGGGTGAAAGCGGCAGAAGCCGACCGCGCCGTAATCGCCTTGTATCAGGAGTTTTTTGGAGACGAAGGGGAGACAGCAGCAGAACTGTTGACTGCTTCGTCCGCCGCTTCTGTCACGGTGTAATCGCGCAACAGAAATGCCCCGTTCTTCCATTGATAGACGCGCCACTCCGGTGTCTCAGACGCCAAGCTGACGATCCAGTAGGAAAGCGTAGGGTAGTGCCAGCCCAAAACGTCTTGTCTGGACGGGATGGGAGCGGTATGCGGGTGCGTGTGCAGGACGCCCAGCCATTGCAGCTGGCGCTTGCGAATGGAGTGAAGCGCCTGGAGAAAGGCAGGGCCGTCCCAGGAAAAGTTGCCTGTGTCCGAAGAGATCGGCATGGCAACCGCATCGGTAATCGTCGCGTCTCTGCCCGCAAGCAGAGCGGAAAACTCATAAGGAACCGCCTCCTGAGCGTCACGCAGGAGGCGGTTCGCTACTTTTCGGCCCATGTATAATTTGTTATCCTTAAACGCAAAGGGGTCACCCAACCAGTCAGTTGTTTTCATGCGAAGGGACTCCTCCTGTTTGATTTCGCTTGATTTTGTTAGGGGTGTTTGCCATGAGTACGATACATGTGGGTGTCTGTGGCTGGGGCGATCATGACACGCTGTACGGACAAGGGGTGCGCAGCGGCGATAAATTGGCGGTGTACGCCAGCCATTTTCCGATTGTGGAAGTAGACAGCTCTTTTTACGCCATTTTACCACAGCGAAACTACGAGTCGTGGGTCCGGGACACTCCGGACCGTTTTGGATTTATCGTGAAGCCGCACCAGGCGATGACGGGCCATCAGCGGGGAGATGCGCCTGTGAACCGGCGCGAGCTGTTTCAACAGTTTGAGGAGAGCATCCAGCCGCTTGTCGAGGCCGGGAAGCTGAAGTCGCTTCTGTTTCAATTCCCGCCCTGGTTTGACTGCACCAGGGAACATGTTCATTATGTCCAAGCTTGCCGGCAAGCGATGAAGGCGTATCCGTTTGCGGTGGAATTTCGCCATCAGAGCTGGTTCGAAGCGCGGTTTAGAGAGCGCACGCTGGACTTTTTACATAAAATCGAAGCCGTGCACGTCTTGTGCGATGAACCACAGGCGGGGCAAGGATCGGTTCCGATTGTGCCCGCCGTCACGCATTCTTCGCTGGCTCTCGTCCGGTTTCACGGGCGCAACAAATCGGGGTGGCGCGATCCGGGAGAAGGTCAAAAATGGCGCGATGTGCGCTACTTGTACCGCTACAGCGAGGAAGAACTGGCAGAGTGGCTTGTCCACATCCGGCAGATTGAGCAGGAAGCGGATGAAGTTTGCATTTTGTTCAACAATAACTCTGGAGGCGATGCGGCAGCGAACGCCAAGCAGTTTTCAGACATGCTGGGACTTGATCCGAGCGGTTTGAATCCCAGACAGATGGAGTTGTTTTAACAAGGAAGAAAGAAGGGGAGACATGCTTGTAGCCATCGCTGTTTTGTTTTTGGTGATCGGGGTGGTCGCCGGAGTCATTGGCAGTATCGCCGGGCTTGGCGGCGGCATCTTTTTTGTTCCGGCGTTGCTGTTTTTCGCCAACTGGTATGAGCCGAACTCCATGTCTCCGCAAGTAGCGGCAGCGACCTCGCTGCTTGTGATTGCGGTGACGGCGCTGTCCTCGTCCATATCGTATATCAAGCAAAAAAAAGTCGATATGCAAAGCGCCCTGCTTTTTTTTATTGGCAGCGCGCCCGGTGCTATCGTGGGTGTCTACCTTAATACATTACTAGCAACAGAAGATTTTACACTGCTTTTTGGCTTGTTTCAGTTGTGCATGTTCGCCATCCTGATGGTCAAGGACAAACTCCGGCCGCGCCAGATCAACTGGGAAATCAAGCGGCAGTTTGTCGACAACGAGGGCAATGAATACGAGTATGGATATAGCAGGGTGAGTGTCATTACGATCGCTTTTTTTGTCGGGATCACGTCTTCTTTGTTTGGCGTGGGTGGCGGAGTGTTGATGGTTCCGGCGATGATGCTGTTGTTCCGGTTTCCTCCGCACATTGCCACGGCGACCTCCATGCTGGTCATTTTTTTCTCGGCGGTGATCGGCTCGGTCACAAACATTTTTCACGATCATGTGAACTGGCTGTATGCGGCGATGCTGGCACCTGGCGCATGGGCGGGCGGCAAGCTGGGCGCGGTCATAGCCAGCAAGCTGAAAGGACGCACGATTGTGCTGTTCTTGCGCATCCTGATTTTGGCGATAGCTGTACAAATGATCATAAAAGCGATCATCGGTTGACCTTAGAGACAAAGGGAGGGGAAAGTCGTGGCGGACACCTGGACCTTGCACTTGCTGCACACGAATGACCTGCATAGTCATTTCGAAAAAATGCCGCAGATTGCGACTTGCCTGAAAACAAGCCGCCAGCTGTGGGAGGCCCAACAGGAACATGTGCTGACAGTCGATATCGGGGATCATATGGATCGCATGGATGTCCGCTCGGAGGCAAGCTTCGGAAAAGCGAATGTCCAAGTCATGAACAGATGCGGCTACCAGTATGCGACGATCGGCAACAATGAGGGCATCACGCTGCCCAAAGAGAAGCTCGACGAGATGTACGAGCAAGCGGACTTCACGGTCATCGTCGGCAACTTGCTGGATAAGGCTACCTCGGCACCTCCACAGTGGGCTGTCCCCTATGCTATCCATACGCTTGGAGAGCTGCGGGTCGCTTTGCTTGGCATGACGATTCCTTTTTCTACTTATCAGAGCCTGGGCTGGGAAATTCTCGATCCGCTTCCGCTTATTCGTGAGCAGGTTGCTGCCTTGCGCTCTTCGGCGGATATTTTCATTTTGCTGTCTCATCTCGGTTATCAGACGGACTGCCGGATCGCCGCGGAAGTCGAAGGGCTGGACGTGATTTTGGGCGGTCATACGCACCATACGCTTCCGCACGGGGAACGGGTCGGAAACACGTTGATTGCCCAGACGGGGCGTTTTGGCGAGCACGTAGGCCACATCCGGCTTGTGTGGGATCGCGACGGCAAACAGATTGCGGATGTCTCGGCAGAGTTGTTTGACACCGCCAGCTACGCGCCGGATGAGGCGCTGCGCGATTTTTTGCAAAAGGAAAAGGCAGCGGCAGATGCCAGTCTGTTTCAGCCGATCGCTGAGCTGGAGCAGGATTTGCACGTCAACTGGACGGAGGAGACGCCGTTTGGCTCGTTTTTGGCAGCGAGCATTCGCAGATGGACCAAAGCAGAGGTGGGGATTGCCAACGGAGGACTGTTGCTGTCCGATTTGCACCAGGGCCATTTGACGTTTGCCCAGCTTTTGCAAAGCGTGCCGCATCCGATCAACGCCTGCGCTGTCACGTTGACGGGGGAGCAGCTCGCCAGTGTGCTGGAGCAGGCGATCCAGCCGCAAATCGTGCATCGCGAGCTGCGCGGCTGCGGTTTTCGCGGCAAAATCGAAGGGTGGATGGCAGTGGACGGGCTGCGGATTCGTTATGAAGAGTCGGGGCAGCCGCACATCCTCGCGATTGAAGTCAACGGGCAACCGCTGATCCGCGAACGGGAATATCGTGTCGGGACGGTTGACATGTTCATGTACAATCGCCTGTTTCCCGACTTGCTGCAAGGGCGGGAGATTGAATTTTTTCACCCGGAAATGCTTCGGGAAGTGATTGCCAGTACGATCACAGACCGAACTTTGGTGCAAAGCGCTTTTTTGCCGAGATGGGAAAAGGTGTCCCCTGAAAGTTCTGGGCATGCTATCGAATGAAGCAGGGGGGATGAGCCATGAGATTTATCGACGAAGTATACGAGTTGTACAAAGGTCATTTCAACGGTGACGAAGAGGACATTACGGCAGTGGTGGTGGGAGTTTTGCACGAGCAGGACCGCAACGCCCTACTCGGACTGGCGGCAGAAATGGACGAGGAAGAGCTGTTTCACATGATGGCCACCTATATGATCGAAGTGATGAAGCGCAAGGTCGCCATGGAAGACGAGCAGTTCCCGGCCGTAAACTTGCACTGATTCACACACTTTTCGCTCCTGTGTCATAGGATGGTAACGCAAAAGGCAGGAGAGAAAAGGAGGGAGCAGGATGGTCGAGGTATTGCCTATCCACTTTCCGGAAGGGACGGCGATTGCCGTCACGGTACGGCTTCCCAAGACGACATTGCTTGCGGTGACGACAGACAAAGGGTACATCATGTGCGGAGCATTGGATGTGGGTCTGTTAAATGAGCGGCTGGCGAGCCGGGAGATTTTGGCTGGCAGGGCTGTCGGGGTGAAAACGATTGAGGAGCTGCTGGATGCGCCGCTGGAATCGGTGACGACAACAGCGGAGGCGCAAGGCATCACAGCGGGGATGATCGGACGGGAAGCGGTCGTCAAAATGCTGTAGCGATGATGAATTAACGGTTCAGAAATGGACAGCGGAACGCCTTTGTCGATGAGACGAAGGTGTTTTTTGTTTTTAGACTGACCCCAATAAATGAAACAGCGGCGACCTAAGACTGGAAAAGAAAGTCTTAGACTCGCCGCTGCTTTATTGAACTATCGCTCCCGTTAGATTAATTAGCCATCGGTGCCTCGTAATTTTTTAACGGCATTCCTACGTATTCTCGGAAGGAGCGGACCTGATCCTTCTCGAACTCGAAGACGACCGAAAGCTCATTTTGGAAAGGCCTGCCGTACAGCAACCCTTCCGAGCGAAATACGACCATCCCGTAGCTCTCATTCTCTAGCTCGATCAGCGGTGTGAGGCTCATCTGAAATACCGAGCGCTCAAACCTGATTAATTCCTCGAACCGCTCTTGGCCTTGCTGCTTCTGATTCCAGCCTTCCAGCGGCAGCGGAACGAAGAAATGAAAATCATCCGTAACCTTTTTCAGGAAATCGCTTGTATTCCCTGTTTCGAAAGCACGCCTAAAAGCAGCAAATACTTCATGGATTTTCGTCATAACAAGCCTCCTCATTTCATTGTGTGATCCATCGCTTTATGCATCTAGATGCAGGGCTTCATTTTATAAGCTTAAGCTGGCTTGAAACTGTACCAAGGTGAATCCCTTCGTGGACCAGAGCAAAGTTGAACAGCTCGCCTGCCGTATCGAATTGGAATGGCCCCATGACATACGGCGATTTCAATGGTGCATCGAGCAGCTCAGGCGTCAGCTCGGATAGCCGGGAAAGCTGCATCGTCAGCAATTGAAGCAATTCTTCCTTGCTCGGGGGAGTTGTCGTCCATGAAGCTGGCTTCGTACCGGACGTAAACAGCGCTTCATACTGATCTGGAATCAAGGATGGAGAATCGAAACAAAGCGTGGAGTACCGATCCATCCAAAAGATGATGTGACCGACATTCCAGCGGATTGTGTTGTGGAAGCCCATCGGTTGTATGTCGAGCTGCTCCTCGGAAATGGCTTGAACCTGACCAATGACAACCTGACGAAGTACGTTACCAGTGTGGATAATGGTTTGACTCATAAGATCATGCCTCCTTTTTTGTTGCTGCTCTCTTAATGCAAGTGTAGCTCTCCCCTGAATACGCAACAATCACACGATTCCGATGCAATTGATCGGTCTGACTAATCGATCGATTACCGATTCGTGCAAATCATCCATATAGTGGGTATACTGAAAAGGAGTCATTCGCTTCTAAGACGTGCAAAAAATGGAAAAGGGGCATGACGGTATGGAACTAAGACAACTCCAGTATTTTGCTGCCATCTGCAAGGAGATGCACTTCTCCAAAGCGGCAGAAAATCTCTGTACGACTCAGTCGAACCTCAGTCAACAAATTAAGTTTTTGGAAAATGAACTGGGACTTCCGCTATTTGATCGCATTGGGAGACGGATTGCTTTAACTGATGCGGGGCAAATCCTTTTGGAGCAGAGCAAGATCATCTTCGAACGCATTGACTACATTCAGGGGGCCATTGCGGACTTAAAGAAGGTAGATGGTGGCAAGCTGGATATCGGGATTCTTCCTGGTGACGGAGACCTTTTGTTTGACGCCCTTCTTATCGACTTTCATCGCTCGTACCCGAAGTTGTCGATTAAAGTCACGGAGTCGACAGATGTGTACGAACAGGTTGTCGACGGTATCCGGGATCTTGGCGTTACCACAACTCCTGACAAACCTGATGATCGTATCACCGTTATACCGCTGTTCCATGAGGAGTTCGTCTTGGCACTACGCTCGGATCACCCCGCTGCGAAAGCGAAAGCCATTCCCTTCGAGCAATTGCAGAATATGAAGCTGGTCATGTTCGGTTCGGAACATCAAATTTCAAAGGTCATTAATGCCTGCTGCCAGCAAAAGGGGATCAAGATCGATAGCCCGATTGTAACTTCCACCCTTTCGACATTGCTATCCTTGGTCGAGCAAGGCGTAGGAGCTTGCATTCTCCCCCGCTTGTTAGTGGACAATCTCAATCGCGATACGATCACCGCCGTCACCCTTTTGAATCCTACGCCAAGCCAGGATATTTGTATCATCTACCATGCGGACAGGTTTATGGGGAAAGCGGCCAAATTGTTCATCGAGGTACTGGAGTCTTATATTCAGAGAGTCATGGAAAACAGCAACCGATCGTTAGGCTGAACGTAGTTGACAGCGTAAGATTACTAAAAAGCGTTTCTATCAAAATAAATGCTCAACCCAACACATAAAGCCCCGAACATATTAGATGTACAGAATATGTTTGAGGCTTTCATTTATCTCGTTTTTCTTAAATTAGGTGTTGATCATTTTTAGTTGAAAACTTTATTTTCTCAGAACAACTGGCATCTTGCGGGGAAGCTTGGAAAGCCCTGCCGCTTGTTTCTCCTGTTTCCTCGGCCAGTGTTTAGCTTTGGTCGGATTGGGATTTTTGAGGGATGATCTGGGGGAAATCCAGTGCGGCTAATGAACGATCTTTTGCATGGATGAGGTGCATTCAGCAATTGACTTCATGAAAAAACTTCATCATGTTTTCATGTCTTTTTGTTACTTACGTCTAACTCACCAGTCCTTGCCTTGCCCCGCCTAAAGTACCGATGAAGCGGACTACAAAGGGTCAGCCCAAGCAAGCTTCCTGCATTCAATCTTTCTTCGCCGCAGCAAAAGTACCTACCGATGACGCGTTCTACAAAGCGTCACCCAAACAAGCTTCCTGCATTCAATCTTTCCCTGCCACAGCAAAAAGTACCTACCGATAACGCAATCTCCCAAGCGTCACCCCAAGCAAGCTTTCTGTCATTCCGCATTTTCCTCAAAATTCCCCCCGGAAGTACCGATAACCTAAAAACATACCGCAGCTTCTTCCAAGCTATTTCACCTGTGTCTCCCGTCCATATGTCTAATTGAAAGACTTGAAAATTTTTCATGTAGAATTACGTCGAATCACGCTATAATAGGGATACTCTGATGAAAGGCGAAGGTTGGAAATGAGACTGAAATCCATTCAAAAATGCCAGCCGGGCGACAAGCTTGCCCGTTCCATCTATGCAGAAAACGGAACGGTGCTCGTTGGGGCAGGAGTTGAACTGACCCAGCGAATGATCGGACGCCTCATGAGCAAGAACATCAACAGCCTGTACATACAAGATGAACGCACGGACGATATCATGGTGGATACAGTCATTTCCGAGGGCACTCGCAGACAGGCGATGTCCATTATTCACGATACGTTTCGCAGTGTCCAGGAGGTACCGCAAAAATGGCAGCAGCTGTTCACGGACAAGAATCTGGGCCGTCAGCTCAGACAGGTCATGGCTGCGGTAGCCGACGAGCTGAAAGGCAGCAAATCGGCGATCAACCTGTTGGCGGATGCCTGCGCCTTCGATAATTATATTTTCAGCCATTCCTTTAACGTCGCCCTCTACAGTACGGCTCTGGCGATTAATACAGGCTGTACAGAGCGGGAGATTCTCGATGTGTCTATTGGCGGCATGCTTCACGATATCGGGAAAGTGCAAATTCCGGACACGATTTTGAAAAAACCGGGCCGCCTGACGCCAGAAGAGTTTGAAGTGATGAAAAAACATACCGAAATCGGTTTTGAAATGCTGCGCAGGCAAGACGACATCCCGTTGCTTGCTGCCCACTGCGCTTTTCAGCACCACGAGCGCTGGGACGGGTCCGGATATCCGCGCCATCTGAAGCAAGACCAAATTCACCCGTTCGGTCGCCTGATGGCGGTAGCGGATGTATTCGACGCCTTGACTTCCGATCGCATCTATCGCCGGGGAATGCTGCCCCACGAAGCGATGGAAGTGCTCTATTCCGGCTCGGGAAGACTGTTTGACCAGTTTTATGTAGAAGCGCTGCGCGACACCATCGCTCTGTACCCGGTCGGGTTGAGTGTCACGCTCAATACAGGGGTGTCAGGCATCGTGATTGATTCCAACAAAGGCATGCCAAGCCGCCCGCTCATTCGCATTTTGGTCGATGAAGATGGGCAGGAGCTGGCACAGCCGTATGAGTGCGACTTGTCTAAAATACTTTCGCTGATGATCGTCGCCTGCGGTGATCTCGTCTAGCCTGTTCGTTTACAGCCACTCTTTTTTCTTGAACAGGATGAACATCGTCAGCCCGATGAGCGCCATGCACCCGAGCACGACGTAATAGCCGTAGGGCGAATGCAGTTCTGGCATGAAGTCGAAGTTCATGCCGTAAATGCCCGTCACGATCGTGAGCGGCATGAAAATGGTGGTCAAAGCCGTAAACACGCGCATGATGTCGTTTGCCCGTCCGGCGAGGGCCGCCTGATAAGCTTCGCGCAAGTTCCCGATGAGGTCGCGGAATGTCTCGAAGTTTTCCACGATTTTACTCGCGTCCTCCCAAATATCGCCAAAGAACTTCCGCAGCTTCGGACGAATCAGCGGGAGTTCTTTTTTGTGCAGAGCGTCAATCAAATCGCGCTGCGGCAACAGCATTTTTCGCGCGTACAAAATCTCGCTTCGCAGCCCGATGATCTGTTCGAGGTGCGATTTGCGCGTCTTCATTAAAATTTCCTCTTCCAGCGCTTCAATCAAGTCCTCGATTTTTTCCGTCACATCAAAATAACGATCGACAATTTGGTCAATCAGGTGATACAAAAACGTGTCCGGGTGATTCACTTCTTTTTCCCTGATAATCGGAAGCATGGAGGCAAATTCGGGAGCTTCCTGCTTCGTTACCGTAATAATCGCATGACTGCCGAAAAAAATATTGATCTCGCGCAAAAAAATATCCTGGTTGTGAAAAGCAATGCCGTTTAGCACGAGAAAATAATGATCGTCGTAAATTTGCAGCTTGGGTCGCTGTTCTTCTTCGTCGATACAGTCCTCGATTGCCAGAGGGTGGAGATCGTACAGCGGCTGTAAAATATCCAGATCAAACGGAGAAGCGTCAATCCAAAAAAAGCCTTGTCCGGGTGCTTGGGTAGCGTCCTCTATGTCATCGATCTGCGTGATGATCCCGTTTTCGATCAGTCGTATCTTCATGTTCGCATCTCCTGCCAGTAGATTGAGAGGTCGGCGGCAGACGCGGCAAAATCCGTGTGAGAATCAGCTCATAAGCCGTGCGCAGCGCTTCGCGGCTGGGCGGAGCCTGTGCGACCCGCCGTTTTTCTGGCGTACTCACGCTTGCATCGCCTCCTGATTGGACTGTCATTCTCATACGTATGAAAACATGCTCGTCTGCTTGCCTATACGGTCAACATTCTTGGAATAGTGTACCGCACTTTCCATAAATTCATCTAGCCATTTTGACCAGCCGATGCGCGCAACAAAAAGGCATGGCAGCACAGCTTTTTTTGCATACTACGCCTAAGGTTCAAAAAAGCAAAGGTGGATGGATATGGACAAAAGAAAACGATTTGGCTGGGCAGTCATTTTGGCCTGTGTATTGATCGCGGGAGGAGCGGGGCCTGCTCTGGCAGAGGAAGTGCGCCAGCCTCAGCAGCAACCAGGCGTTTTTGAGGAAATCCAGATCAAAAGACAGGACGTGACCGGAGACGGAAAGCCGGATGTCGTGACGCTGCTCGGTCAACGCTTTGCTGCGGACAGCCCGTATTTTGAAAAGCTGAAGGTCATGGTCCAAGATCCAGTCGCGAAAAAGACGACCTTTTTCACGACGGCGTATGGCGGTTATCAGCCGGACATGGCCTTTTGCGATTTTATCGGAAACGGCACCAAACAAATTTTGGTGCAAGCGCCTACGGGCGGAAGCGGGGGAACGTCCGACTTTTATTTGTTCAGCAACAAGGACAACAAGCCTGTTGTGCTGCCCGTGCCGCAGCCTTTGACGATTTCCGGTTCGTATCAGGACAACTACAAGGTTCCGATTTTGATCAAAGAGACGAATCAGACTACGGTTCTCGATTTGTCCGATCGCAAAAAAATATACGAAGAAAACGGCGTTTACAAAAACGGCAAGCTGGTGACGCCCACAGACGTGATGCCGAACAGCTTCAGCGTGCTTGCGCCTGTCGACGAAAACCGCGATGGCATCTGCGAACTGAAAGGTGTGCAGCGGGTGAGCGGTGTCGCGAATGCTGACACGATTGCCTACGTCGAGTCGCTTTGGAAATGGGACAAGACGAGCTGGAAGCTGCAAAAAGCGGAAGTGAAGAAAGCAGAGATGTAAAAATGAGGGCGCCGACTTCCCGTTCGGAAGCGCGGTTGCCCTCTTTTCTTGCTCATTTGGTTTACACTCTAGATCAAACGGGTATATAATTGAAAGGATATGCCAATTGGAAATAATTCGTTTACTCTACCTAATATGGTAATTCCAGCCATTTTTTAATCGGTCAAAAGGAGTTCGGCGTATGAGTACATGTCCATTTTCCAGCCTGTTTGGATTAAAAGGAAAAGCCAAAAAGGAGTCGTTTTTCCAGGATCACAAGGAACAAGGGAAGGTAAAGCTTCAAGGACAAAACACCCTCTCCAGGCAACTGGCTCTGATTCATCTGACAGAGGAGGACTTGTCGATCGTCAAAGCGCTTCAACCGCTCATCATTCAAAATATTGACAAAATTGTAGATTTCTTTTATTCGAATATCGAAACTGAGCCATTGCTCATGGACATTGTGGACAAGAACAGCACGATTCAAAGACTGAAAGGGACACTGACCCGGCACATCACCGAAATGTTCAATGGCTGTATAGATGCTGCTTACATCGAGCAGCGCAGCAAGATTGCCATCATACATATGCGAATCGGACTGGAACCGAAATGGTACATGAGCGCGTTCCAAAATCTGCTCGTTTCTATTATGGACATCTTGAACAAGCATATTGCCGACAAGAACGAGCTGATGGTGGCCCTTACGGCGGTGACCAAAATTCTCAACATCGAGCAGCAAATTGTGCTGGAAGAGTACGAGAACGAACATGAGCGTGTTCGGCGTGCCGAGCAGGACAAAAAAGATGAGCTGCGGATCATGCTGACCAATTCCGCCCATGAGCTGGCAGCGGTATCGGAAGAAAACAGCGCGTCCGTCGAGCAGTTGACGGAGCAGTCGCGCGAGATGCTGCGCTATGCCGAAAACGGCACCGGATTTTCCAGCAAGGCGCAGGAGCTGTCCCGGGAGGGCAAGGAAAAGCTGGAGAAGCAGCAAGAACAGATGGGATTGATTCAGCAAAGCGTGAGGCAAATCTCCGGGGAAATGAACACGCTGGAGGACAATGCCGAAAAAATTCGCGGGATCGTCGATGTGGTAACGGCGATAGCCGAGCAGACGAATCTGCTTGCCCTAAACGCTGCGATTGAGGCGGCGAGAGCGGGTGAACAGGGACGAGGCTTTGCGGTCGTGGCCGACGAGGTGCGCAAGCTGGCGGAGCAGACGAAGAAGTCTGTCTTCGGCGTGCGGGAGCTGATTGAGAAAACGAACCAGCAAACAACAGTGCTGTCTTCGGTCGTTCTGGAAATTCAAGGGCTTGTTCAGTCGAGCAGCAAAATGACCGATGAGACGAACGCGTTTTTCGAAGGAATTATCGGCGCTGTAGCAGACAGCAAGGAGCAAAGCACGCACATTCAAAAAGAACTGGAAAACTTCTTCAAAGTCATGGAAGACATGAACCAGGCAGTGGCGCAAGTAGCCAGCTCTGCTGATGAGCTGTCCGAGATTACGGAAAATTTGTAGACGCGAAAAACCAGTACGACCGCTCTTTTGGCGGTGTACTGGTTTTTTTGTAACTTTTCCAATCCTACGTGGGGGATTGGACGGCGCGGTACTGACGGGAGTTTTGCAGCGGGGGCGTATACACATTGAGCGAGAGGACAGGTCCGTCTGTGTTGTTGCGAATGGCGTGAATCTCGCCGGGAGCGACGTAATAGCAATCTCCTGCGCTGACATGGGTCGTTTGTGCCCGAAAAACTTCGTCTTCGCGGTCAGCCGGGAGGTAGACGACATTGGTGAGCGTGCCGGATATGACCCACTCCCAGCCAAACGAGTCGCCATGGTTGTGCGGGATGGACTCCTGCCTGGCAGGAAGATGGATGAGAACGACCTCTACGTGAGGCGTGAGATACAAAATCTTGCGGCCATATGGAAGCTGTTCCGGTTGGGGAACGAGTGACGCGATATCGTCTGGGCAGAGCGCGAGTGAAGCGACAGCCTGCCTCAATTCGGTAGGACTGGGGCAAACAAGGGAGCCAAAGGCACGTTCCAATCGTTCCAGATTCATGACAAACCTCCAGGGCAAAAAAGATCTTCCCCCTTACCATATGAAAGACAGAAGCAGTCTGACGTAGGAGAAGCGCCATTTTTTTGCGAAGGTTTTCCCGTTTTTCATGACAAGATAGGAGCGTCTCGTTATGATGGGAGTACGGCATGAGTTGCCGCACATAGACGGTTAAGGAACGGCCCCCGTCGAAAGTGACAGAACAAAAACGAGTCATGATTTTACACACTTACACACGAGGAGGCATGCGCATGTCAACTGCCATAATCAGTGTACGCACCCCGTAGATGGGGGCGTCAGTCTGAACCGCCTGTGATCACCAGGAGGTTTGGTACACATGAACATGAAAAAGTATTTGTACGTCAATGCGCTGTCCTCGCTCGGATCGCGAATGGACTTGATCGCGTGCAGCGCCTTGATTTTTACGTTTGAACATAGCGCGTTTTGGCTGATGGCTTTTTTTGTCGCCAGACAGGTGGGCGGAATGCTGTTCAGCCCGTTTGCTGGCATATTGGCAGACCGGATGGACAGAAGACAGGCGATGATCGCAAGCGACATCGGAGCGGGGCTGGCTTTGCTGGCGATTTTGCTCATTCCGCATCCATACGTTGTCGTCGCGGCGGCTTTTCTCAAAGGGATGCTGTACACGCTGTTTGCGATCAGCTTCCAGGCGTCATTGCCGCAGATGTTTGGACCGGAAAAATTGGCTTGGGTGAACAGTCTCAAGGTGAGGCTGGAATCGTTTGTCGGCATTGTCGGCTTCCTTTTGGGCGGCTTGTTAACCGATCATGTCGGCTATGCACTCGTCATTGGAGCAGACGCTGCGAGCTTTTTGTTTTCGGCAGCAATTTTGACGCGGATGCGCTGGGAGAGCAGAGCTACGCCGGACAAGGCGGAAAAAGCCGAAGAGAAAGAAACGGCAAGCGGCGGGATGCGCGCAGCTTTTGTGTATTTGCAAGGAGCGCCTGTGCTGCTCGCGGTCAGTCTGCTGGCTGCGCCGCTGGCGATCAGTACGGCCGCGCACAACTACGGCTTGCCGTTTTTAGCCGATGGGCTAAGCCGTGGCGATGCTACCCTGCACGGACTGATGTGGTCCGCGATGAGCGCAGGCGGGCTGGTTGGCGCTTACTTCGCCGTCCGTTTTTCCGTTGATTTTTGGCGTGGCTTGCTTGGCGCATACGGGCTGATGGCGCTGCTGGTCGTGGCGGCGTTTGCTGCCGAGTGGACGGCGGCGGTGCTGTTGTTGCTCGGTTGCGCCGGGCTTTTGAGCGGGGCGGCACAGGTGTACGAGGGCACGCTTTTGCAGCTGGCCAAAAATGAAGTGCGCGGCAAGGTGCTCGGGGTGCAGGGCTTTCTCGGCCGCAGCGGCTTTTTTATCGGTTTTCTTGGCGCACCGCTGTTAACGGCGGCGTGCGGCTTGTTCGGATTGGTTGTCTGTGCACAGGTGCTGCTGATTTTTGCGCTCGTCGGACTGGGCGTGTACGTGCAGAAAAGCGGGGGTGTTGCCGACTCTCGTCGCTGATAGTCTTTTTTCCCTTCTCCTACCATAGGATGTACCAATTGGGAGGTGACGGGATTGGCCATATTTCGACCCCGTCGGCGTTGGAGGAACCCGCTTTCTCGAACGAAAGCGTTTTTGATTGCGCTGGTAATTTTTGTGGTTTTGTCGATTCAGTCGCTCGTCTTTTTGCAGCAACGGCTGGAACCGACGCTCTTGATCCTGGCAACCCAAAAAGCAGAGCAATTGGCAAAAGAAGCGATTACGGACGCAGTCACCAAACGAATTTCCCAGCAGGGCGTCGATTTCAACCAGATCGTCAAGATCGAGAAGAACAACGAAGGGCAGATTCAGGCGTACCAGTTTAACTTTAGGGAATACGCGAGAATTGTCGGCGAGACTACTTCACGAGTGCAGAACAAGCTTCAGGAATTTGAGACGGAAAAAGTCGATCGCACCATTCCGCTTGGCTTGGCGACAGGAAATACGTTTTTGGCGCAGATGGGACCGAATTTGCCTGTCACTTTTGTACCGATCGGCTCTGTGAAAACAAAGCTGGAGACAGAGTTGAAGGAGGCGGGCATCAACATGGTGCTTGCAACCGTCTACATTTTCGTGGAGGTCGACTTGCAGATTGTCATCCCGTTTGCCACCGAGGAGCAGACGATCACCACGAAAATCCCGATCACGCATTCACTGATTATCGGGGATGTGCCGCAGTATTTGTACAACAATCCGGAGGGCAAGCCGGATGTGCCCCGAGCGCAAATGGAAGGGGCAGACGATGCGCCATAGCGGACTTGGCGAATGGCGGGAAAAACAAAAAAGCGGCAGCAGCGGGCTGTCGCTTTTTTCGTTCCGTGAAAAGGTGTCGGGGAAATCTACTGCTCACCCCAGGTGACGGTCAGCTCAATCACGCCCTCCTGGCTGCTGAGCGGTCCGCCGATCATGTTCCATGAGGTGTTTTTCTCCTGGTCCTGTCCCTGGATGATGATGTTTTTATCGTCGATCGTCTAGGCGTCGTTCACGAGCTTTTGCGATTGGAAAAAGTCCTGATTCCCGTTTTCGCATCTAGTCGAACGTTATTAATTTGGTATACTTGACCAAATAATCATTGGCAAAAGGGGGAGAGATCCGACAATGACCAGAGCGTCGATAAAAGGCATCATTTTCGATATGGACAATACGTTGCTGCAATCCAAAATCAACTTTTTGGAAATGAAGCAGGCCATTTTTACCTTATGGGCTGAGCACGGGCTGTGCGAGCCGACTTTTGACTGGCGCAGCCACACCGCTTCGCAATTGATCGAAATGGGCAGAAAGTCGGGCCGGATGACGAGTCAGCTTGAGCAAACGATGTGGGAAGCCGTGACCGCGATTGAAAAAGCAGGGATGCACGAGGCTGTCCTGGAAGACCACGTCAAGGAAGTGCTCGCCCACCTAAAGGAACGGTATCATTTGTTCATTTTGACCAACAATGCCTATGCAGCCGCCGAGGAAGCGCTGAATCATACGGGAATCGCCGATTGTTTCCAGGAGATTGTCGCGCGCGAGCAGATGACGACACTCAAACCGCATCCGTCCGGGATTCACTACATCCGCGCCCAATACCCCAACTGGTCTGCCACGGCCTGGACGATGGTCGGAGATTCCTGGATTGACGGAAAAGCGGCGCACGGCGGGGAAGTGGCGTTTATCGCGTATCAGGGAGAGCGGGCGGACATGGAGCGCAACGAAGTGTCGCCGCGAGCGTACATCACGGACTTGCGCGAGCTGCTGGACATTTTGTAGCCGCGCTCGCGGAGAGCAGGAAAAGGACACTTCCACCTAAAAAAGTGACAGTTGACGAGAAATGTGTGCTATACTGTGCCTAACTGAATACCAGCCTTCAGGGTAGGGTGAAATTCCCGACCGGCGGTAATGACGAACGCACGTCTGAGCCCGCGACTCGCTATTGCTGTATGGATAGCGACTGACTTGGTGCAAATCCAAGGCCGACGGTAAAGTCCGGATGGGAGAAGGTGTCTTACAATAGCTTCGGCGGCTGTTTTTTCAAAAACAGAACTGTCACGAGGCTTGTTTCCCTACGCCCTGAGTATCGTTTGCTCGTGGGCGTTTTTTATTGGAAAACTGCATAGCGCAAAATCTTCAGGGCAGGGTGAAATTCCCGACCGGCGGTAATGACGTATGTACGTCTAAAGCCCGCGACTCGCTGATCGTTACGGTTTAGCGACTGATCTGGTGCAAATCCAGAGCCGACGGTAAAGTCCGGATGGAAGAAGAGCTGACCATGCTTTTTGGCATCCCTTTTGCAAAAAACGGATGCGATAAGGCTTCTTTCCTTATACCCTGAGCCGCTAGTGGTTTCGAGGGCTTTTTGCATTGGCTGGAATCCGTGCATGAAAGAGGAGGTTTACATGGAGCAGGACATGCGGTTCATGGCGCTGGCACTGGATTTGGCGCGCTCGGCAAACGGTCAGACGAGCCCCAATCCGCTCGTCGGTGCAGTCCTGGTAAACAACGGAGAAGTAGTAGGCATGGGAGCGCATTTGCGTGCAGGCGAACCTCATGCAGAAGTGCACGCTCTGCGGCTGGCAGGGCAAAAAGCGGCTGGCGCTACGCTGTATGTCACATTGGAGCCGTGCAGTCATCACGGCAAAACGCCTCCGTGCGCCGAGGCGGTGATCGCGGCTGGCATCCGGCGTGCCGTGATCGCCACGCTGGACCCGAATCCGCTCGTCGCGGGAAAAGGCGCGGAGAAGCTGTTGGCAGCGGGCGTGGAAGTGGTTGTCGGCGTGCATGAAGCGGAAGCGAAAAAGCTGAATGAAGTCTTTTTCCACTTCATCACGACGCGGCGTCCGTTTGTGACGATCAAAACAGCGAGCACGCTGGATGGCAAGATCGCTACCGAAAGCGGGCACAGCCGCTGGATAACGGGAGCGCGGGCGCGGGGGGAAGTGCACGAGCTGCGCAGACAGCACGACGCGATCCTGGTCGGAGTAGGCACGGTGCTTGCGGACGATCCGCTTTTGACGGCGAGACTGGACGGGCAAGCGCACGGCCGACAGCCTGTGCGTGTCATCTGGGACAGTCAGCTGCGCACGCCGCTCGGGGCCAACGTGATTCAAAATACGGATGCGCCCACCTGGATTTTTACGACGAAAGCTGCGGCGCAAGCGAAGCAGGAGGCTTTTGCGGAAAAAGGTATCCGGCTGTTCGTGGCAGATGAGCAGATTAGGGTGGACGAGGTGCTGGACACGTTGGGCGAATGGGGAATCACTTCGCTTCTCGTCGAAGGCGGGGCCGCAGTCAACGGAGCGTTTTTGCAGGCGCGGGCGATTCAAAAAGTGATCAGCTACGTGTCGCTGAAAATGATTGGCGGTGGTCAGGCGCCGACACCGTTTGGAGGACAAGGCTTTTCCACGATGGATCAGGCGGTCAAGCTGGCGAATCCGACCGTTGAGCAACTGGATGAGCTGGACTTGCGGATCAGCGGCTATCCACAGTGGGAGTGAGGACAAAAAAGCGAATCGGAGACAGACGGCTTTGTTTTGCCGAGGCCGATGGCTGCTTTCCGATGTTATAAACCGTGTAAAAAGAGGAGGAAAGCCGATGTTTACCGGACTGGTAGAAGAGCTGGGCACGGTGGAATCGCTCACGGGCAACGATCAGGCGAGTCAGCTCGTGATCCGGGCGCAGCGGGTGCTTGAAGGTGTGCAGCTGGGCGACAGCATCGCAGTCAACGGGATTTGCCTGACGGTTACTTCGTTTACGCAGCGGCATTTTCAGGTCGACGTCATGCCGGAAACGATGAAAAAGACGAGCCTGCGCCATCTGCGAGCGGGCCAGCGAGTCAACCTGGAGCGGGCGATGCGCTTGGGCGACCGTTTTGGCGGGCATATCGTCTCCGGGCACGTGGACGGGACAGGCACGATCGTGTCGCGACAGCCGCACGCCAACGCTGTGCTGTTTACGATCGAAGCGAGCGCGGAGCTGTTGAAATACGTCATCGAGCGCGGCTCGATTTGCGTGGATGGCATCAGTCTCACTGTGGTGGAAGCTGCGGATACGCATTTCAGCGTGTCGATCATCCCGCACACGCTGGCGCAGACCAGCTTGCAGGATCGGCGTGCAGGCGATCAGGTGAATCTGGAGACAGACGTCATCGGCAAGTATGTAGAGCGGCTTTTGGGCGATCGCGGCCAGCAAAGGAGCGGGCAAGCGGCAGGCTCGACGATCAGCATGGCTTTTTTGCAGGAAAATGGATTTGTCTGAACGAGGAGGGAAGTCCCATGTTTCATCAGATAGAAGAGGCATTGGAAGATTTGCGCCAAGGGCAAGCGATTATCGTAGTGGATGACGAAGATCGGGAAAACGAAGGGGATTTCGTCTGCCTGGCGGAAGCGGCGACACCGGAGATGATCAACTTCATGGCAACGCATGGGCGCGGGCTGGTCTGCGTGCCGATTACGCAAGAGCGCGCGGCCAGATTGAAGCTTGCTCCGATGGTCGAAGACAACACAGACAAGCAAGGGACGGCTTTTACCGTCTCGATTGATGAGGCGAGCACGCATACGGGAATCTCAGCCCATGAGCGTTCGCAGACAGTGCTGGCGATGCTGGATGAGCAGAAGACAGCCGAAGATTTCCGCAAGCCGGGGCATATTTTTCCGTTGATAGCAAAAGCGGGCGGCGTGTTGCGCCGGGCTGGTCACACGGAGGCGGCCGTCGATCTCGCGGAGATGGCTGGCAGTGCTGCGGCAGGCGTGATTTGCGAGATTATGAATGAAGACGGCTCGATGGCCCGGTTGCCGCAGTTGGTAGAGATTGCGCGGCGGTTTGAGCTGAAGCTGATCACGATTGCCGATTTGATCGCGTATCGGATGCGCACGGAATCGCATGTGCACAAAGAAATCGAAGTGAATCTCCCGACGAGCTTCGGCGATTTTCGGATCGCGGCCTATACGAACGAAGTAGATGGCAAGGAACACGTAGCGCTCATCAAGGGCGAGATCGACTCGGACAAGCCGGTTCTCGTCCGGGTGCACTCCGAATGCTTGACCGGGGATATTTTTGGCTCCGAGCGATGCGACTGCGGGCCGCAACTGCATGCTGCGCTTGCGCAAATCGAGGCGGAGGGCGCGGGCATTCTTTTGTACATGCGCCAAGAAGGACGCGGCATCGGGCTGATTAACAAGCTCAAGGCGTACAAGCTCCAGGAGGAAGGGCTTGATACGGTGGAAGCAAACGAAAAGCTGGGCTTTGCGGCCGATTTGCGAGAGTACGGGATTGGTGCGCAAATTCTTCGCGACCTCGGAGTGCGCAGGATGCGCCTTTTGACCAACAATCCTCGCAAAATTCGCGGGCTGGACGGCTACGGGCTGAAAGTAGAAGAAAGAGTGCCGTTGCAAATGCAGGTGCAACCGCACAATCAGCGATATTTGACAACCAAGCAAACGAAGCTGGGGCACTTGCTCCACCTATAATGCAAAGGAGAGTGAACGGAATGAGAACATTTGAAGGACATCTGGTAGGGACAGGACTGCGCGTAGGGATTGTAGCAGGGCGATTTAACGAACTGATCGTCAGCAAGCTGGTTGGCGGCGCTCTCGATGCTTTGAAGCGCCACGGTGTGGAAGAGGAAAACGTCGATGTGGCATGGGTGCCAGGCGCATTTGAAATTCCGCTGATTGCCAAAAAAATGGCGGAATCCGGCCGTTACGACGCGGTAGTGACGCTGGGCGCCGTGATTCGCGGCGCAACTCCGCACTTTGATTACGTGTGCAACGAAGCGGCCAAAGGAGTTGCTTCCTTGTCGCTGTCCACAGGGATTCCGGTTATTTTCGGCGTGCTGACGACAGACAATATTGAGCAAGCGATTGAGCGTGCTGGAACGAAAGCAGGCAACAAAGGCTGGGAGGCCGCTGCGGCTGCGATTGAAATGGCGAATCTGTCGAAGCAGTTTGCCTAAACGAGAACAGTATAGAATGAGAAGGCGAGAAGCGGGGGCTGAGGCTCCCGTTTTTGCATGGATAAAAACGCCTATGGATGGATAAAATCACCACCTATCGGTCAAAGTAAGAAGGATTTTCCTGTAGATCGGGGGATTCAAGATGGAGCCGACAGATTGGTGGAGAGCGCAAGTATTCAAAGTGGCACAAGCCAAGAGCGGTGGCGCGTCGCCTTCGCGTGGCGAGCGAATCACGCCGGAAATGATCAAACAGCAAATGCACAACGTGGATGACCTCAGCAGCCTGGCTTTGACGATCAATGACGAAGAGGTTCACGTTTTTTTTCTAGATACGATGGTGGAACTGGCGCAGTTGTATGAAAACGTGTTTTTGCCGTTGCAGCGCTCGGACGGCAGAGATCCGTTGACCGTGCTTCCTTACGCGCAGCCGTGTCGCGAAGGCAACCTGGACTTGCTGCTTGCCAATTTGCTGCGCGGCCATACGATCCTGTTTTTTCTGGAACGGGAGCTTATTTTGCACGTCAATACGTTTCAGGTCGAGCATCGTGCGATTACCAAGTCGGAGAGCGAGGCGACGGTTCTCGGCCCGCAGGATTCGTTTGTGGAGATGCTGGAGATCAACCTGTCGCTCTTGCGCCGCAGATTGACGACGCCCAACCTGAAAATTGTCGCCTACACGATCGGCACAGAGACGCAAAACCGGGTAGCGGTCCTGTACCTGGAAAATATCGCGAACGAGATCAACGTCGAACGCGTGAAGACACGCATCCAAAACGTCGAGTATCAGGGCTTCGTCGGACTGCCTGTTTTGAAACAAATGCTCGAAGACAAGCCGTACTCGCCGTTTCCCCAGTTCGGGCTGACCAGTCGCCCGGACAATGTGGCAGCGGCACTGCTGGATGGCAGAATCATCATTATGCTGAACGGAAGCCCTGAAGCGGCGATCTGCCCGGCCTCTTTTCTGGAGATGTTCAGCAGCCCCGAGGATTTCTACAATCGCTGGTTAACGGCGAGCTTGCTGCGAATGATCCGCTTTTTCGGGCTGTTTGTGACGATTTTGCTTACTTCCAGCTACGTATCCGTCCTGACTTTTCACCCGGAAATGCTCCCTCCCGCCTTGCTGACGATTTTGTCTGAATCGCGCAGCCAGGTGCCTTTTCCTCCGGTCATCGAAGTGATCTTCATCGAGCTGGTTATCGAGATTTTGCGTGAAGCCGGGATACGCATGCCGACGAAAATCGGTCAGACGATCGGGATCGTGGGCGGGATTGTCATCGGAACAGCGTCCGTTCAAGCGGGATTGGCCAGCAACATCTTGATTGTTCTCGTCTCCGTCTCGGCCCTGCTTTCGTTTGTTCCGCCCAATTTTTTGATGAGCAACGCGATTCGTCTCGTTCGTTACGGTTTTATTTTGATGGCAGGCATGATGGGGATGTACGGTCAGATGCTGATGCTTGCTTTTTTGTTTGCGCATTTGCTCAACCTGACCTCTTTGGGCACTCCTTACATGGCTCCGGGTGTGCCGCGCCAGTGGACGGATTTGTTTAATGGCCTGGTGCGCGCGCCGATGAAGTTCATCGTCTATCGCAACCGCATGTCCAGAGCAAAACGCAAACAGGCGCGGCCCGTTGGTGAGGAGTAGATAGATGGACAGAGGAAAGATTCACAGCCTGAATCCGATCCATGTAATCGGGCTGATCATCAATTCAATGGTCGGCGTCAATCTGCTGTCGCTTTCTCATTTTGCCAGCAAAATGGGCTATAACTTGTGGATGGCGCCGATTTTGCTCGGAATCATTGTGACGCTGACGGTCTTTCCGATGATCGCGCTGTGCAGCCGCTACCCGGGAGATACGCTGTTCGGGATTCATGAAAAGTTGCTGGGGAAGTGGCTGGGCAGCTGCCTGAACGTCCTGGTCATCGTCTACGCCATCCTGAACACATCGACAGCGAATGAAGGATACGTCCGGCTTTTGCAAACCTCGATGCTCAACAACCAGACGATCACCATGCCGTTGCTTGGCTTGACACTCGTCATGATGTACATTACGAACGGCGGAATCAAGCTCGTGGCGAGATTTTGCCTGCTGGCCTTGTTTTTTACGGGGTGGATGCTGGTGTTGCTGCATTACGGTTTTCAAAAAGGCGGGCTGTCGCATATTTTTCCGCTTTTCAATACCGATCTGGCCAGTGTGCTTGATGCGCTTAACCAATCCTCAGGCAGTATGCTGGGGTACGAAATTTTGTTGATTTACTACCCGTTTATCATCGAAAAGAACAGAGCGCGGCGCCATGTGTTGATCGGCGTATGGACGGTCGTTTTCTTCTACGTGTTGGTGCTGCTCACGAGTGTGGCGTATTTTTCCGAATGGCAGGTGGCGAATCTCGTCTACCCGATTTTGAATCTGTTCAAGGCTGTCGAGCTGTCCTTTTTGGAGCGGGTAGAAAATTTGGGAATCGGTCTGTGGGTGTTTCTCATTCTCAGCACGTCGACCGCGTACTTGTGGATGGCGCGTACGGGGATGGAACAATTGGCGGGGAAACGTCGCTTATGGCATCTCTTGTTGCCGTCCGCGATTTCTTACTTTATGATTCGCGGCCCTCTGTCCGTGGAAGCGCAACGTTACCTGTATGACCAGCTGACTGTTTACTTCGCGTACGGCTTGATCTTGTGGCCGATCTTTTTGCTGATGCTGCACGCTTTGCGGCGAGGAAAGGGGGAGAAGGTGTCATGAGATGGAGCAGTTGGCTCTTTTTGATCGCACTCCTTTCCTGCACGCTTGCGGGCTGTGCCGCCGAATATGAACGTCCGGCGCTTGAAGACATGGCGATGATCGGCGTGATGGGGTTCGACTATGTCGATGATACGCAAATGAAGGTGCTGGTCTCCATTCCGGTTCCGGCAAAAGGCAAGGAAACGACGCAAATTTATGCGACCCAGGCTTCGATGACCAGTGAAGCGATGCTGGCGTTGGCTCCCAAAGTGGAGCGGACGATTACTTTATCGCAGCTGCGCGTCATTTTGTTCAGCGAGGAGCTTGCCCGAAAAAGCGGGATTGGCAAAGTCGTGCTCGATTTGTACCGGAATCCGATTGTGGGCGAAAACGTGTTTATCGCCATCGTCAAAGGCAAAGTAGAGGATGTCATCAGAGGGAAGTACAAGAACAAGCCGGAAATCAACACGTATTTGAACGACTTGCTGCGTCCGAGAGTGGAGACGGCGTTTTCGTCTTTTTCCACGATTCACGATTTTGTCTTCATGATGACCAGCAATATAGGCGATCCGAATTTGCCGTATTTGGTCAAGCAAGACGGGAGCATCGAGATTGCCCAAGTTGCGTTATTGCGAAAGGACAAGATGATTGGCCTGTACTCGCAGCGCGAAGGGAAGCTGGTGCAATGCTTGTTGGGACGCAAGCGGCTCCCCCGCGTCAAGTTCGGGTTTGGCGGCCCGGACGCTGCGGAGGAGAACGCCGACATGGAAGAGATCATTTTCGACTTCGTCTGGTCGAAATCAAAAGTGCGGAGCAATGGCAATACGAAAAAGCCGGTCATTCATATCGACCTGGAACTGCGCGGCGTGGTCGTCGGCTATGATGGAAAGAAAAACTTGGATAAGCGTCCGCAGATTACCAAGCTGGTCAAACAAATGGAAAAGCGGATTCAAAGTGAAACGAAAACCATGCTGAAAAACTATCAAAAATGGGGCGTCGATCCGGCTGGCTTGGAGGAAAGTCTCCGGCAGAAATACCATGGGAAATGGACGCGGGAAAAAGGATTGGCCCTCTACAAGAAGGCCGATCTCAACATCAAGGTCAAACTGGACATTCTCGGCTACGGAACCATCAAATAAGGGGGAGCAGGCTTGCTAACGCAGTCGTTTCAGCTCCCGCCAGATGGCTTTCAGCGTGGGAAGATTCCATTTTGGCCTTTTTCCGTAGAGCAGATGGGTCAGCCCGGAAAACATCAGCTGCTGGTCTGGCGTGTACGGATACCAGTTGAACTCGCGCTTTTTCGAGCCGGGATCGTGAATGATCGAGATGCTGTGGGTGAAAGCTTGCAGTCCAACCGGGCCGCGGTAACGGCCGATGCCGCTATCCTTGACCCCGCCAAAAGGGAGGTGCGGATTGGCATAGCTGATGATGACGTCGTTGATGCACACGTTTCCGCTCAACAGCTTTTCCGCCACGCGCTGCGCTTTTGCTTTGTCTGCTGACCAGACAGAGGCATTCAAGCCGTAGGGCGATTCATTGACTAGACGGATGACTTCTGCTTCATCGGAAAAGGTGACGATCGGCAGGACAGGGCCGAATGTTTCTTCGCGCATGATTTTCATTTCCGGTGTGACGCCTGTCAGGATGGTCGGGGCAAGGAACATGCTGTCCGTCTGGATCGCTCCGCCAGTGACAGCTGTGGCTCCCGCGGCGAGCGCGTCGTCGATGTGCGCGCGGACGATCCCGATTTGCTGCGGCGACGTCATCGAACCGACTTCTGCCTGCTCGGGAAAGCCTTGGCGCAGCGCTTTTGTTTTTTCGGTGACCAAGCGCAAAAATTCGGAATACACGCGCTCGTGGACATACAGGCGCTCGACGGACATGCACACTTGACCGGAGTTGGTGAAAGCGCCCCAGACGGCACCGTTTGCGGCGCGCTCCAGATGGGCATCGTCGAAAACGATCATCGGGTCTTTTCCGCCCAATTCCAATTCTACGGGGATCAAATGCTCCGCTGCGGCTGCCATGATTTTTTTGCCAGTGGCGACCGAACCTGTGAAAAAGATTTTGTCAGGCCGGGCGGATACAAGCCGACTGCCGACCTCCCGCCCGCCGTGCAGGACAGTGACGACGCCTTCAGGCAGTCCGACAATCCCGAACAGTTCTTCGATCAACAGGCCAGTGGACGGCGTGACTTCTGACGGCTTGAGAATGACGGTATTTCCGGCGACAAGCGCGGACAGCATCGGAATGATGGCAAGCTGAAACGGATAGTTCCACGGCGAGATGACCGCGACAACGCCCATCGGCTTGTAGTGGATGTACGATTTTTTCGGCCAGAGCACGAGCGGGGTGGGAACAGGCTGGGGAGACAGCATTTGCTGTGCGTGCTTTTCGTAAAAACGGATCGTATCAGCGGTGACAAAAATCTCGGTCATGTACGCCTCAAGCGTTACTTTTCCCGTTGCCTGGCTGATTTTTTGCGCCAGCTCCTCGCCGTGCTCGACGAGATAGTGGCGCAGGGAAGTGAGATAGCGCAGCCGCTCAGCGAGGGATGTAGCGGACCAGGCAGCAAAGGCGCGCCGTGCTTTTGCTACGGCGGCATCAACCTCGGCCGGGCTGGCCTCCGTTACCGAACCAAAAACTTCGCCAGTCGCAGGATTGCGCAAAGAGAGGACGGACATCATGGATCACCTCATTCATTTTTGATCAAGCGGAAAAAGCGACGCAAGAAAATGCTGCACTGCAAACTGGAAAAGGGCCAAAGCTTCGGCTGCGGGTTTGTCTTCGTCCAGCAAGCTTTGCAAGATCATGCCGTCAATCAAGGAGTAAACGATCGAGCTGGCAGCGTTCTCGTCCATTGCGAGCGGTGCTTGCCGCTCCGCTTGCAGCCGTCTGAGCATGCGCACAATCAAGTCGTGCAGCCGGGCGCGAATGCGGTGGACTTGTTCGAGAAAGACGGGGGTGTACAAAGCCTGCGCTTGCAAATCGTACCAGAGCCGATGCAGCTTGCGGTCTTCTTGGAGACTGCGCCCGAGAACCGTCACGAGTGCGGGGAGCCAACTGTCCAGGGGAGCAGCGACTACTTCGCGTTCCAACTCGTCGATCAAGCGTTCCTTGTAGCTTGCGATGACAGCGAGCAGCAAATCTTCCTTGCTGGCGAAGTAGTAATGCAGGATGCCGAGCGAGACGCCGGATTCCTTGGCGATATCGCGCAAAGACACGTTGGCGTAGCCTTTTTCCGCCAGACAGGCCGTTGCCTGTTCGATCAGGAAGGCTCGCTTCGCTTCTGCTTTCGCTTGGCTTTTGGAAGGGGGAGTCATGCTGTGCACCTCGTTTTTGGACGATCGTCCAATTTTTGATTTGATTGTAATTCGCTGCTGTGTGCTCTGTCAATGGAAATCGAGAACATGCCAAAAAGAAGCGGCTGCATCACCGCTTCCTTTGACGTTCCCAACGCTTGAGATACGGATAAGGGTCAAACGCCCAATCGGCTCCCCCTGTCTCCCGGTACATGCCGTAATGCAAGTGGGGCGGAAATTTCCCCGCCGTCCCGGGCTTTCCGTAGCCGGAGCTGCCGACATACCCGAGCAATTGCCCTGGCTCGACGATGTCGCCTGGCTTCAACCCTTTTTTAAACGAGGACAAATGCGCGAAGTAATGATACACGTTGCCCATGTCCCGCATGCCGATTCGCCAGCCGCCGTAGCGGTTCCAGCCAATGACCTCGATGACTCCGTAGGCGGTCGACAGGACGGGCGTGCCGTAGCTGGCGAAAATGTCTGTGCCTTCGTGAATGCGGCGTCCTCCCCAGCCGCGAGCGTCTCCCCATGTGCTGCGGTAGCTGTAGTCGTACCGGGCAGGAATGGGAAAATGACGCTCGTCCAGTTGCAGGTGCTGGTATTTGTCGTACACCTGGGCGAATTGCCGGATCGTTTTTACCGAGCGATCGCGCTGGTAGTAAGACCAGACGCCGATTTGCCAGTCATCCGCCGAAAAGCCGTAAGCGGACAGGTAATGAATAAGCGTAGTGAGTGCATCCAAATCGTTGTTGCGGTCGGCGATCCCATCTCCGTCGCCGTCCATTCCCAGCCCGTCAAAAAACTGAATCGATGCCGGGTTGGTATCTTCCGGATCGGGGTTCATCACGCCTGACCAGCGCTCCTGCGGGATATCAACAGCCGTGAGCCGCGCGTTCGATTCTTGCGTATTGGCTTGTTTTTTGCGTATTTTCATCGTGCGCTCGTACTGGTCAATCGCGGCCAAATAGTTCCACGGAATGCCGTACAAAGACTCCATGCGCAAAAAAAGCTGCAGGCGCTCTTTTAGCAGAGGATCTGTCTGTTTGGCAGCAGAGCCTTTGGCAAAGCCTGATTCCAGCGGCAAAACGATTGCTGCCACGCACAAGCTGATCTGAATGATTAGGCGGAAAACTCGCATGCCGACTCCCTCCAGCCAGGGTAGTTTCCGTTGTAGTTTCTGCCAGTCTGAGCGGATTATCCACGATACTTTTTGGAAGCAGGCGAGCAACTTTTCTCCGGAGGAACGGGCATTTGATGTATGATGCAAGAAGAAACAAGCAAAGTTCGGAGGGGAAAAAATGAAGCTGGTCATTCGGGCAGAAGGTCCGATCATGCTGGAATCATTGGTGAAGCCGCTGCAACGGATTGCGAGCAAGCAAGGGATCGGTGCAGCTGAGCCTGCCGCCGCGAAATTCGCCGGGTGCATGCACGATTTGGCGGAGTGGTATCGGGAGGGGATGGATCAGGAACGCTGGCAACGGGAAGCAGCAGCCTTGCGCGAGCTGATGACAAGCCCTTTGACTGACTGGTGCCGGGGCAAGCTGTATGTGGAAACAATCGCCGTCCCGTTCGGTTTGCCGCTCGCCGCCCTGTCGCTTCTGTCCGGGCTGGCGATCCGGGAGACGGAACAGTTGGAGCCGCGTCGCGCCTTTTCGCCGCTCGCCGTGCTCTGGTTGAAGGAAGTGGGAGCAAAGCCGATGCGCGGGCTTGCAGGCGAACTGGTGCAGGTGGAAGGCGAAAACAACGTGGCAGCAATTTTGCTGAAGCCAGGCGTTGAAACGGCGCGAGCAGACGGCATACCTGTCGGGTACGAGCAAAGGCAGCACGCCGACGAGCATATCGACGAAGGCATGGTGATATTGCAAGCGAACATAGATGACGCAAGCCCGGAGTGGCTTTCCTATCTGATGGAGCAATGCTTTTGGGCAGGGGCGAACGATGTGCATTTTTTGCCGGTGACGATGAAAAAGAGCAGAGCCGCGACACTGGTGCAAGTCATGTGCTATCAGAGCCAGCTTGAGGCGATGAAAACGATTTTGTTCAAGGAGACGACGACGTTTGGCATTCGCTCTTTCCCTGTAGCGTGTCACCGTCTGGCAAGGCGATTCATCACCGTCCAGACGGGTTGGGGAGAGGTTGCGGTCAAACTCGGCTATCACAGGGGCGAGCGGGTGCAGATTGCGCCGGAATACGAGCACTGCGCGCAGCTTGCCAGAGCCAACGGCGTACCTTTGCAGCAAGTTTATCAGGAAGCTGTGGAACTGGCCGCCCGTAAAAGTTCTGTAAAAATATGGGCAGACAAGCAGGAGCAAGCCGAGCCGCCAAAGAATTGAAAACGTGGAGTATCCAAACCCCAAAACCGTATGGAGGTGGCTGTGTGATGAGCAAAAAAGTGTTGATCGTTACAGGGGATGCCGTAGAAGCCTTGGAGGTGTTCTACCCGTATTACCGTTTGCTGGAAGAGGGTTACGAAGCCGTGATTGCTGCGCCCAGCGTGAAGACGCTGCACACCGTTTGCCACGATTTTGAAGCACACAGCGAGACGTATACGGAAAAGCCGGCTTATCAGCTGCCTGCGCACGCCGCTTTTGCCGACATCAATCCGGAAGCGTTCGACGCCTTGATCATTCCGGGCGGTAGAGCACCTGAGTACATCAGGCTGAACGAAAACTTGAAGCCGATCGTCTCGCACTTCTTTGAAGCGAACAAGCCTGTTGCCGCGATCTGCCACGGTTCACAGGTGCTGGCAATCGTCTCCGAGCATCTCGCTGGCCGTACGCTGACGGCCTATCAGGCATGCAGACCAGACGTCGAGGCGATGGGTGCGATTTACGAAAAAGAAACCCTTCACGTAGACGGCAACCTGGTTTCTGGTCATGCGTGGCCGGATTTGCCCGGCTTTATGCGCGAGTTTTTGCGTCTGCTGCGATAAGCCTATCCTAACCTTTGCCCTTGCCTAAATAAAAACTTCCGCCGACAAAGCACATCGGCGGAAGTTTTTTTCGTTTACTTGTGTCCGACCAACAGCCGCAACACGTTTGGCTGATCGGGCAGGTCGCGTGTGCCTGCGCCGTAGCCGATGGACTCCACGGTCATCGACGGCAACGAACCGAACTGTTCGACTAGGGCGGCAGCCACTCCTGCTCCGGTAGGGGTGGTCAATTCCTTTTGGATGCTCGTTTCGCGCAGCGGTATGCCGAGCAACAGCTCCATGGTCGCCGGAGCGGGAACCGGGTACAGTCCGTGAGCGCAGCGCACGTAGCCGTTTCCCGTCGGGATCGGCCCGCAGTAAAGCTGCTCGATGTCCAGCTCTTCCAGTCCTAAAGCGATCCCGACGATATCGACGATGGAATCGAGTGCGCCCACCTCATGAAAATGGACCGTATCTACAGGGACATTGTGAATTTTCGCTTCGGCGATCGCGATTTTTTCAAAAATAGCCAGAGAGCGGCGAGTTACGCGCGGCGCCAGTCCGGCAGCCTGGATCATCGCCACAATGTCTTTGTGGCTGCGGTGTGTGTGGTCGTTTCCCAGCACTTTCAAAGGCTTCTGCGGCAGCGAGGGAGCGTGGCTTTCATCGATGACGTCCAGCTTCAAAGCGGAAACGCCAGCTTTGACGACGGTTCTCCACTCCAGGCGAAAATCTCCCGGAGACAGCTTGCGCAGCTCCTGTTCGATCCGCTCGCGATTGGCTCCTGCGTCCACCAATGCGGCGAGCAGCATGTCTCCGCTGATCCCCGAAAAACAGTCCAAATACGCGATGCGCACAAGAAACACTCCTTTTCAACCAATGATTTCCTCTGTATCATATAGGGAAAGTATGTTCGTCTGATTGGCGATTGCTTGTCCAAAGTGTACCATTTGCCGATTCAGTTTGTCATGCAAGGAGTTGAGCGCTTCGTGTTGTCATTCATTCATACGGCGGACGTCCATCTGGACGCGCCTTTACATATGCTGGCGGATCGTTACGAGCTTAGGCAGGATGATGTTCGCCGCACGCTGCAAACGATTCGCGACCTGGTCGTGTCCCGGCAGGTCGACTTTTGGCTGATCGCCGGAGATTTGCTGGAATACCACGGGGGCAGAAGAGCGACGGCTGTATTTTTGCGCGATCTGTTCGAAAGTGTCGCTCCGATTCCCGTTTGCATCGCGCCGGGCAACCACGATCCGTGGCGTGCGGATTCGTTTTACCAGACGATGGACTGGCCTGGCAACGTCTACTGGTTTACCCCGGAATGGGGCGTATACGAATTTCCGGAAAAGTCGTGTGTCATCTACGGCTGGGGCTTTGGACAGCCGCACGTCTACGAATCGCCGCTTGCGACTTTTCCGGGCAAGCTGGATAGCTATCGGCATCACCTGATGGTGCTGCACGGCACGATCTTGAACGCGACGAAAGACGAGCACCAGCCTTACGCACCTATGAGCTTGCAGGAGCTTGTCCAGGCGGATGTAGACTACGTCGCTCTCGGGCACATCCACAAGCCGGAACAATTCGTGCATCCGCTCAAAAAGCAGCCGCTTGCCGCCTATCCCGGTTCGCCGGAAGGATTGACCAATAAGGAAACGGGAGAGCGCTGCGTGTTGCACGGCGAGCTGGACGACGCGGGAAAATTGACCTTGCAAGCGATCCCGGTCAGTCAGCGGCAGATTCATAAACTGACCATTCACGCGCAAGGAGCGGAAACGGCGGAACAGCTAATCGCAGGGATGGAGGCACAGCTTGGCAGGATCGCCGACCGTGATCTCGTGTATGTGACTTTGACAGGAGAGAGAGCGGCGCATTTTGTTCCCTCGATTCCCGTTCTGGAGCAGCGATTTTCGCGGTTTTTTCTGTTTGCAATTACGGATGAGACGTGGCCGGACATCGATGCGCAGAAGCTGATGGCCGAGGACAGCATTTGGGGAAAATGGCTCGCCAAGCTGGCGCAGATCGAGGCGAATGCCCGCAGCGAAGAAGAGCGGGAAATAGCGAGACTGGCGAAGCAAGAAGCGCTTGCGCGGATTGGGGGGAGCATGCGATGAGAATCGAGGAGCTGACCGTAACCGGGTTCGGAAAATGGCAAGGAACCGCTTTTCGCTTCGCTCCCGGGCTGAATTTGTTTTACGCCCCCAACGAAGCGGGAAAGTCCACGCTGCTGCAAGCGATTTTCGCCGCCCTGTACGGGATGAAGCGCGACTACGTGAAGACGGCAAGGTATTTGCCTGAATACGAAAAATACCGCCCCTGGCATCAGGGAGAGTATGAAACGATCATTACGTACCAGCTTGGGGGCAAGACGTACCGCTTGCACCGGACGCTTTTGAAAGAGCGGGAACAGGCGCGGCTTTTTCTCGACCCGGAATGGACGGAGCTGACAGACATCTACCTGGAGGATCGCCGCAAGGAACGGAACTTTCTCGAAAAGCATCTGGGGCTTACCCGCAGCTTGTTCACCGATTTGACCTGGATCAGACGGGAGCCTTTGGAGGCCGCCGAGCATCTGTTGCCTTCGTTTGCGGATGTGCAGGAGGCAAGTCCGCTTGTCCACACGATTTTGGCGGAGTTGGATCGCGACTTGACGAGCATCGGCAAAAAGGAGCGGGCGGAAAATACGCAAATGGGCAAGGCTGCATCGCGGGTCGCCCGCAAAGAACAGGAGCTGGCTGATGCCGAAGCCGCCTGGCGCATGATTACCCAACTTGCGCAATCGATCCGCGGCTGGGAGGAGGAACGCCAAGGGCTGGAGCAGCGGCGAGTCAGGTTGCAGGCGCGCATGCAAAAGTGGCAGGAGCAGGAACAGCTTTTGCAGGAGCGCTGGCAGCGAAGCTTTACCGCAGTCGACAGGCAAGAGTGGGACTGGTGGGAGCAGTCTGCTGGCAGCGAAGAAGAGCGGCAACTGCACCATCAGGCGCGCAAAGAAGTGGAAAAGTGGGGCGAACCGCGAACTGCCGCCGCGCCAGAAGCGATGCCCGACCAAGCGCTGAACGAGCTTGCGGCCGATTACGAGCGAGGGGTTGCGCTTCGCAAACAGCGGGAGCAGCGGCATTTGCGACTCGCCGAGCTGGCGGTTCTCGCCTTGTCCACCGGGCCGCGCAGCCAGAGCCAGGGACGGGGGCGAACGCAAAGGCAAGGGAACCAGGCGAAGCGGAGGAAAGGCGCCCTGCGTCTGTGGGGTGTCGCCGGGGTGTTTGCCAGCTTGGGCGCAGTCGGTTTGGCGACGGAGCATCCTGTCCTTGGAGGCAGTGCCATTGGTCTGGCTTTGCTTTTGGCCGCGCTCGGCGTAGTTGTGCTGCGGGCAAAAGGGGGCGCAAACAGCAGCAGTCCCGCCGCAGCCATCGACAGCCAGCAAGCGCTGGAGGGAGAACAGCTGCAACAGGAGATCGCCGCCTTGGACGCCGAGTTGGCGAAGCTGGTGGGGCGTTATGGCGTTTCGGATTGGGATACTTTTCTGGCAAAAAGGGAAGAGCTACAACGAAGCGTGCAGGAGCAGCGGACTGTTGCGCTGGAGAACGATCTGGCCAAAACAAGGCGGGAGGAACTGCTGGCGGAAAGCTGGGGCGAGGCGCTGCGTGCGATTTTAAAACGGGAAAAGCGACAGTGCGAGGAAGCGGGGAGCGACTGTCTGGCGCAGTTAGCGCACATCGAAGCCGAGTTGCAGGAGCTGCGGGAAAAAACGGCGAGGGCGCATGGCGAAATGAATGCGCATGAAAGCGAATCCGTAGCGAGTGCCAGAGACGAATACGAGCAAGCCGTGCAGGGGCTGCGCCAACTGCAGCAACGCAGAGATGCGCTGCAACTGGCGCGGGATACTCTTTTGGAAGCACAAGGGGAGTGGAAGCGGGACGTCACGCCGGATGTAAACCGGATTGCTTCCGAGGTGATGAGCCAAATTACAGCGGGGGCTTATTGCGACGTGAGGCTAGATCCGGGCGAAGGCTTTGCCGTACGCCTGCTGGAGCCATCCCGCAAGCAAATTGTCAGCCAGGAGCAATGCTCCACGGGAACCGCTGACCAGCTTTATTTGGCGCAAAGGCTGGCTCTGCTGCATCATGTGAGCAAGCGGACGGAACCGTTGCCGCTGTTTTTGGACGACCATTTTGTCCATTATGACGACGAGCGGTTGCGAAGAACATTGGCGTACGTTGCCGAGCTGGCAGCGGAGCAGCAAGTGTTTTTGTTTACTTGCCACGAGCGCGAGCGGCGCATGCTGGAATCGTTGCTGTCCGGAGGGGCTCGGCATAAAGTGCATCGGATCGGGTAATTGTTACCTCAATTGTGAAAGAGGTTGCCCCTTGTATATCCAACCTCTATAATGGAGATTGATTATGTCTCGTACCAAGATACATGAGGAGTGGGCCCTATGACGCAACGCAAGCCGGAGTGGCTCAAGATCAACCTTGTTTCAGGACCAGAACTCGCCAGCTTCAAAGAGTTGAAGCAAACGATGCGCAGCAAGACGCTACATACTGTTTGCGAAGAAGCCAAATGCCCCAACATTCATGAATGCTGGGCCAGCGGAACAGCTACGTTCATGATTTTGGGTGATATATGTACCCGTGCCTGTCGGTTTTGCGCAGTAAAAACCGGATTGCCGACGGAGCTTGATGTGGCCGAACCGGAACGCGTGGCAGAAGCAGCCGAGCAGATGCGTTTGCGACATGTTGTCGTAACTTCTGTTGCCCGCGACGACCTGAAAGACGGAGGCGCACAAATTTTCGCAGAGACGATCCGGGCGATTCGCCGTCGTCTGCCGTTTGCCTCTGTGGAAGTATTGATTCCCGATTTCCAAGGAAACTGGGATGCATTGAAGCTCGTCATGGACGCGAAGCCAGACGTGCTGAACCACAATATTGAGGCTGTTCGCCGCCTGTCCGATCGCGTGCGGGCGCGCGCCAAGTACGACCGGACTTTGGAACTGTTGAAAAAGGCGAAGGAATTTCAGCCAAACATTCCAACGAAGTCCAGCCTGATGATCGGCGTAGGCGAGACGCTCGAAGAAGTGATCGAGACAATGGACGATTTGCGTTCCGCAGATGTCAACATCATGACAATCGGTCAGTACCTGCAACCGACGAAAAAGCACCTGAAGGTAGAGCACTATTACCATCCGGATGAATTTGCCCGCCTGAAGGAAGAGGGCATGAAGCGGGGCTTCAGCCACGTCGAAGCAGGGCCGCTCGTACGCAGCTCTTACCATGCCCACGAACAGGCCAATGCAGCGAAGGAAACCATCGCCAAGGAAACAGCAATGCCACAGGCGCAATAACAGGGAAGAACCCCTCCTGCAAGCGAGACGAGTCGCGGCAAAAGGGGTTCTTTTTACGTACAGGGGAGATTCGCACTAGCGACTGGTTGTACCCATGTTAGCTTTGTGGGTTGCATGCGCGTTCGTTTGCGCTTTTGTGCTGGTTCCTTGCTCGCGATCCGTCATGCCGCCCATTCGCTTGATCAGCGTATCGATGCTGGCTGCGTCTTCGTTACGCGCCGTATGCAGATTGCTTGAGCGGCTGGCGACACGGGCGATTTCCTGAATGTCGTTCGGATTGTCCGTTACGTACACTTTGTAGTAACGTGGTGAAATCGACTGCGCATTCATTTTCGCCTGGTTTTTGGCGGTGCGGGCGTCAGCTCCCTGCGTGTTCAGGCCGACGAAGATTTCTTCATCCGTCACCAGGACAGTAGATTGCTGAACGCCGGGGCAGCTCGTTGTGACGTTGCCGACTGCTTGCGCCAGCGCATCACGGTCTACATAGACGTTTTGGGCGCCAGCGGTCTTCATGCTGGCCCGGTTCGTCTGGACGTAGCCCATTTTCGGCATGCCGGTTTGCATGATGCCAGCTCCTGCACGATTCCAGGCCCGCTTTTGATAAATGGAATGATTCATTCCATTCGGCGTGCCCAACGCTCCGGCGTTGTGGTCGGTAAAGGCGTTGTACGGTCGCATGCCACTTGTGTAGGCATTGTAATTGTTGACGTTCGCCCGTGGATACGTCCCGTTCGGATGCAGGCCATTATCGACGCCAGGCGCGTTGTTCAGACCGACCCCGTTACGCACGTGCAGTCCGTCAAAGTTTGCGGAGCGCACACCGTCGTAGTTGCGGACATGCAGCCCGTCAACATTCGTTACGTGAGGAGCAGCCTGATTCGGATGCGTGTAGTTCGGCGCAGCGTTGTTTGCGCAAGCGGAAGCCAAGAGAGCAATGCCTGCAATCGCAGGATACAACCATGTCTTTTTCAATGGTAACACCCCCTACACGATAGAATGTCCAGGGGGCAGGTGCAGTTTTCGTGGGAATTTTATCTCTTGCTGTTTGAAATATGGTAAGATGTACAAAAGTAAACAAGTGTAAGGAGGAAGCGGACTTGATTCGCACGCAAGCCGGTACTTATGAAGTCATGGAAGAAAATCGCGACGGCTGGAATCCGGAAGCATTCAGGGAGCGTTACAGCGATATCCTCGATAAATACGATTACATCGTAGGGGACTGGGGCTACGGACAGCTTCGTCTGCGGGGATTTTATACAGATGCCAATCGCAAAGTACCGTTCGAGCAGAGGATCGCCGCTTTGGATGAGTACCTGCACGAGTTTTGCAACTTTGGCTGCCCGTACTTCGTTTTGCGCAAAGTGAAGGATGCCATTGGACATAGCGGTGGAGAGCACGAAGGCAACGACGATAATCCGGACACGATTCTCGATATTCGCCATGACGCGTCAAGGGGAGAAAGTTCGGCTGTCATTGTCGAACGCAAGGACCGACGCCGTTTTAACCCCCGGCAAAACAAGCAGGATCGCCAGGAGCGAAACAATAACGGAGCTTCCCACGACCGTTCCGGTGCTGGTCGCAACGATCGGTCAGACAAGCCCAAGTTCCACAAAGAAAAGCAGGACAAAAACGGCAAGGACTCTTCCTCGCGGGAAAAACGTCCGAACCAGATGCGTCCCAACCGGGAGCGCGACAAAGTTCCGACTGGTCAGAACACGCCCAAGCGTGACACATAGAAAGACAAAAGCAAACAGCCCCGGGACTAGGGGCTGTTTTGCTGTACATAAATCTTGCTTCATCAAAAGCCGCCGCCGTAAAACGGAAAGGGCTGATACGGGTACGGGTAGTACGGATAGGAGTATGGATACGGGTATGGATAGTAATAAGGCGGATAGTAGCTATAAGGAAGCGGAATGATCACAGGGCCAATTCCTTCGTCTCTTCTTCGGCGAAAGAAGACGGGATGCGCCTGGTCTTCCGGAATCATCTGGTATTGTTCGTCCGCCTGATGGCCCTGCAACTGGTTTTCGTCAGCTTGATACGGTTGCATATTGCGACTGCACTCCTCTCAGTGTCTGTATGTGCAGTAGCAGTATACGAGACATCCGCCTGCAAGGAGCGTTGTCCCGATGGAAATGGGCAGCAAAAAAGCCTATCCCCGGGCTCTTGTGTCAAGAGCGGGATAGGCCCAAAAAGCGGAATTAAACGACAGTCTCCAAAAAAGTTTTCAGCTCTTCTGCTTCCCGCTCGTTCAGATTGAAGGCAAATTCGAGGTAGCCTTCTTCTTCGAGATCGTCGTGCCCGATAATGGCAGAGCGGCCGTTTTGGATGTTGATGACGATTTTTTTGCCGTAAAAACGGTTTGTCGTCGTGATAGCCAGATCGAATCGGGTAGCTTCGCCCATAAAGCTGACGAAGCGGGTTTTCGTGTCCTCCGGTTCGTCGTACAAGAAAAACAGGTCATTCACCATAAATACGCTCCTCTACTTCCATAACAGATTTGGTTTGTGTTCGATATTGTGCAAAGCGCGGACAAAACGGATCGTTTTCGTTTGGGCGCGCATGACGATGGAATGCGTCTCCACCATATCGTCGCCCAGGTAGCGAACTCCTTGAAGCAGCTCGCCGTCCGATACGCCTGTGGCGGCAAAAATGGCGTCGTCTCCTTTTACCATATCGTTCAAGGTCAACAACTGCTCCGGATTGGTCAGGCCCATCTTGATACAGCGTTCGCGTTCCCCGTCATTTTGCGGCTTGAGCATCGCCTGCATGTCTCCGCCGAGGCATTTGATCGCCGCCGCGCTAATGACGCCTTCCGGTGCTCCGCCGATTCCGAGAAACAGGTCGATCCCTGTATGTGGCAGACAGGCGGCAATCGCTGCGCCTACATCGCCATCGCCGAACAGTTTGACGCGCGCGCCTTTTTCCCGCACCGTGTCGATGATGTGCTGGTGCCGCTCCCGTTCCTGAACGATCACAGTCACGTCGGAAACGCGCTTGTTGTTCGCTTTCGCTACCACTTCAATCATTTTATCCACGGGATCAAGCAAGTTGATTTGTCCCGCAGCCCGTTTGCCCACAGCCATTTTCATCATGTACATGTCAGGGGCATGAAGCAGCGTTCCGCGGTCACCGATCGCGATGACCGACATGGCATTGTTGTGGCCTTTGGCGACGATCGTGGTTCCTTCCAGCGGGTCGACAGCGACATCAACCTCCGGGCCGCCAGCTTCGGGGTGACCGAGTTTTTCGCCAATGTACAGCATCGGCGCTTCATCCAGCTCTCCTTCGCCAATCACGACGGTTCCCCGCATGTTGATGGTGTCGAACATGGCGCGCATGGCGCTTGTCGCCGCTCCGTCCGCTTCATTTTTCTTTCCCCGACCCATCCAGTGAGACGAGGCGAGGGCAGCCATTTCCGTCACCCGCACGATTTCCAATGCCAGTTCGCGTTCCACAGTTGTGTTCCTCCCTTTATGCCGGCAAAATTCACCCCATCATTGTAACACAAAGTACAAGCTGATTCGTGACAGCAGGGACAAATTTGGTATACTGTTGGAGGAAAAGAGGTGAACGCCGTGAGCAATTCCTATTTGCAGGAAGGGGAATTGGTCCTTCTCGTCCTGGTGCTGACATTTGTGTTTACTACCTATTATGCGAAACGAAAAGCCAAAAAGCGAAAATAAGGAGAATCTTATGTACGACGTGAATACAAAGCGAATTGACCAAGTTTTAGCATATATGTCTCTCATGCTTGATCTGCTGGACAAGCTCAGGGAACGAGGAGCCGAGGCGGTTTTGGCGGATGAAGTGGCTGTTGCAGCGATGGAGCGAGCCCTGCACTTGTCCATCGAAGGAATTGTCGATGTAGGGAATGCGTTGATCGACGGCTTTATCATGCGTGACCCTGGCAGCTATAGCGACATCGTGGAAATTTTGCGTGACGAACAAGTCATTACAGATGAGCAAGCGGTCGTCTTGACGCGCGTCGTTGATTTCCGCAAGCATCTGGTGATTGACTACACAAGCGTTCCGGCTGGAGAAATGTTTGCGCTGGCAGAAGAGGCAGTCGCAGCGATGCGCCAGTTTGACCCGCAAGTTCGCGCTTTTTTGCAGAAAGAATTGTTCTAGAAAATGGAGAAGCGGATTTTTTATACAAAACACTTTCGTTTGTTTACTAAAGCGTGCCGATCCGCTACAATAAGTAGAAAGGACGGTGATACGTATGACAAACGAGGGGACGTCCACTCGTGACCAAATTCTGCACATGCTCAAGGTAAAAGGCTCACTCTCTGTCAGCGACATGGCCGTCGAGCTTGGCATTACTGAAATGGCGGTCAGACGCCATCTGAACACTTTGGAGAGAGACAATCTGATCAAGTCCACGCTTGTAAGACAAGCAATGGGACGACCGACGAATGTATATTCCTTGTCGCAGGAAGCAGATGAGCTGTTTCCGCGCAATTATTCTCATTTGACACTGGACTTCCTGCAAGATTTGAAAGACATCGACGGAATGGGCAAAGTCGAGATGCTGTTTCGCCGCCGCGAAAATCGCCTGGAGGAATCGTATCGCTCCCAAGTGCAAGGGGAGTTGAAGGACCGCGTAGCGAAGCTGGCGGAGCTGCAAAACGAAAAAGGCTACATGGTGGAATGGGAAGCGGACGCCGACGGCAACACGTACCGCATTCAGGAGTTCAACTGTCCGATCGCCCAAGTCGCGCGCGAGTTCAACCAGGCTTGTACCTGTGAGCTTTCCTTGTTCCGCCGCGTGCTGAACGCCGATGTGGAGCAAACCTCCTGCATGGCAAAAGGCGGAGACAAGTGCGTGTTTGAAATCAAAAAAGCGTAAATACAGTGTCAGTGATGGCCACTTTTGTACGATTGCGTGCGAGGGTGGTTTTTTGCTGTTGAAAAAACATACAGCCGACTCGTCAAACGATGAAAAAGCGGGTATGGTAAATGGGTACAACAGGGTGGAGGAGATCAGACATGAAACCATACAAAGGCTATTTGCTCGATTTGGACGGAACGATTTACCGCGGCCATGAAGCGATCCCGGGGGCTGGCGAATTTGTCCGCTATTTGCAGGACAAGCAGATTCCGTACCTGTTTTTAACCAACAACTCTTCGACATCGGCTGAACGAGTGGCGGATCGGTTGACGGGGATGGGAATCGAGGCGGCTGCCCGTGACGTTTACACGACAAGCATGGCGACTGTCCAGTATTTACAAGAGCAGGCGCCCGCCGGGGCAAACGTATACGCGATCGGGGAGGAAGGCTTGCTGACACAACTGGAAGCAGCAGGCTATCGCCTGACCGAAGCTGATCCGGACTACGTCATTGTCGGAATCGACCGTGCCTTTACCTACGAAAAGCTCGCAGTGGCTGCGCGCGCGATCCGTTCAGGAGCCACTTTTATCGCAACCAATGCCGACGCCGCCTTGCCTACTGACGCGGGGCTATTCCCGGGGAACGGCTCGTTGGTAGCGGCTGTTTCCGTTGCATCCGCCACCAAACCGATTGTGATTGGCAAACCGGAGTCCATCATCGTGCGCTATGCGCTGGAAGTGCTCGGGACAAAAGCTTCCGAGACGTTAATTGTCGGCGATAACCTGTTTACCGATATTGAAGCCGGAGCAAACAGCGGGTTGGACAGCCTGCTCGTTTTGACTGGCTACTCTACGCGTGAGGAAGCCGCCAGCCATACGGCAAAGCCGACGTATGTCGCCAGCGATTTGCCGGAATGGCAGCTACGAATCTCGCTCTAGACACTCTTCCTGCTGCTTTTGGCGATGGGCAATCCGGCTCGAAGCTGCTGCGGCTACCGCTCCTACGAGGTCGTCCAAAAACGTGTGGACGCCGAAGCTTTTGTCGTTGAGCTGGGCGAGCTTGCCGTGTTTAAGCTTGTCGACATAGCCGAAGTTGGTGAAGCCGATGCTGCCGTACAAATTCACGATGGCGAGCGCCAACACTTCATCTACGCCATACAAAGGCTCGTCCGCTTCAATAATCGACTGGAGCGGGGGCAGCAGCTGTTTTTGTTCGGCGAGCATGTCCAGCTGAATGCCAGTCAGCAAGGCATTTTGCACCTCGCGCTTGTTCAGAACGGCCTGCACGCTCTCCAGACACAGCTGCATCGTCAGATCAGGGACGTATTGTTCTTGCAGGAAAAAGACAATCTCGGCGATGTCGTCGAGGGAAACGCCGCGTTTCGTCAAAAGCTCAATGACCGCCTCCAGGCAGCTTTCGCTGTTCAGCGGGTGTTCGACCATCGGTATTCCTCCTTTTCTGGCAAACATGGGTGCTCCTAGTATCTGCAGCCAGATAGGCACCTATCCCGGCTTGGCGACATACAATGCGCCTAGAGAAGGTGTGCAAGGAGGCTGACCTGTATGGAGGAAAAAGAACTGCTTCAGGAGCAGTATGGATTCCAACTGCAAAATTATCGGGTGACGGGCGCCAGCAAAGTGCTCGAAACCGACCAGGGCTTGTATTACATGTTTGAAGCGCCGGCAGGGTATCGATACAAAAGCAAATTCATCGAGAAAGTGCGCAAGCATCTGGAGCAGCAAAAAGACATTCGGATGCTCAAGCTGGTCAAGACGACGGGCGGGCAGCCCCATTTTGTCGAGGATGAACAGCTATACTACTTGTATCGGGGAGTGCGCGAGTCGGTTCCGGAAAATTCGTTTTACGCCAGCGGACAGTCGTTGGCGCAGTTCCACCAGGCGACGAAAAATTTTTCCGGCGAAAAACTGTTCATCCCGTACAGCTCGCTTGGAAACTGGCCGAGTACGTGGAGACGGAAATTGCGGCATTACAACGAGTACCGCGATGAACTGGATGAGTCCGATGCCGAGTTGACGCCGATGGATGAGCTGCTTTTGACTTGCTACACGTACGTGCATCAGCTTGGGGAAATATCTGTGCAATACTTGCTGGAAGCGGGCTACGACAAAGTCGTGAAAGAAACGGCAGGACTTGGAAAAGTAGCCTACCAAAATTTTGATCAAGGGTATATGCTATGGAATGAGAAGGATGTACGCCTGATGGCGGGAGAATGGAACTGGGTTCTCGACATGCGGGCTCGCGATCTTGGGCAATGGCTGAAAGCCGAAACGAAGCGCAACGGTTGGAACGACGAAGCCGTGATTCACTTTTTGGACGGCTACAACAGTGTTGCGCCGTTGCTGACAGGAGAGTACGCCGTCATTTACGCCCTCATGCTCTACCCTGGCCGTTTTTTGAAGCTCGTGGAGTCGTACAAGGAGCTTCCGCTGGAGGAGCGGCAGGAAGTAAACGCGGAAGGCTGGCAATCCCAACTGGAAGACGAGCTTGCGAAAATGGAAGAAGGACTCCGGCGCTATCCCCGTCTGGTCGCAGATCATTATGGCGTCACCATTCCACAAATCGATTGGCTGTGGAGGCAAAACAATGAGCAAGCCACAAGTATTCGTCACGAGGAAACTGACCAATGAAGTCATAGCCATGCTGGAGACGGTAGCCGATGTGAAGCAATGGGAGGAGGACACTCCTGTGTCGCGCGAAAAGCTGCTCGAAGAGATCGAGCACGCCGATGCGGTGCTGACCATGCTGACGGAACGGGTGGACGAGGAGCTTTTGGCTCGTGCCAAAAAGCTGCGGATCGTCGCGAATATGGCTGTGGGCTATGACAATATCGATGTGCCTGCCTGCAAAAGACGCGGGATCGCGGTGACCAATACGCCAGATGTTTTGACGGAAGCGACCGCAGACCTGGCATTCGCCCTGCTGCTTGCGACTGGCCGGAGAGTGACGGAAGCCAACCGCTTTTTGCTCGCAGGCGAGTGGACGTCATGGAGCCCGTACTTGATGGCGGGACAAAGCGTGTACGGAGCTACGCTTGGCATTATCGGCATGGGGAGAATCGGGGAAGCGGTCGCACAGCGAGCAGCCGGGTTCAACATGCGCATTTTGTACCATAACCGCAATCGCAAGGAAGAGGCGGAGGCCAAGACGGGAGCGCGGCTGGTTGGGCTGGAGGAATTGCTTCAGGAAGCGGATTACGTCGTGCTACTGACGCCGCTGACAGCGGAAACGAAGCACCTGATGGGAGCGCATGAATTTTCCCTGATGAAAAAATCGGCGGTCTTCGTGAACGTTTCCCGTGGCGGAACCGTCGATGAAGCCGCTTTGTATCATGCTTTGACCACTGGACAGATTTGGGCGGCGGGGCTGGACGTATTTGTCCAGGAGCCAGTTCCGCTCGATCATCCGCTTTTGGCGCTGAAAAATGTGGTGGCGCTCCCGCACATTGGCAGTGCCACGATCCAGACGCGCAATGAGATGGCGTCGCTGGCCGCCGCCAATATTGTCGCTGTACTGAGTGGAAAGGAGCCGTTGACCGCTTTATGAGTACCGTGTTGATCATCGTGGCGAGCCTTTTGCTGCTGGGGATTCTGGCCGCTTCCGCCGTCGCTTTGCATGTGACGTGGCGCTTGACGCATCCGGTGCGCAAACCGATTGACATGAACCCGGAGGACTTCGGACTGGTGGCGGCGGAAGCGGTTGTTTTTCCCAGTCGGGAGACGAATATTTCGCTCTCGGGCTGGTATCATTCCGCTGCCCGAAACGGGCGCACGCCGAATGGCCGGACGCTGATTTTTGCCCATGGCTACAGCCAAAACAGGCAAGAGCCGCACCTTCCCGCTCTGGCGCTCGCAAGCAAACTCGTTCAGGCGGGCTACGATGTGTTGATGTTCGATTTTCGCAACAGCGGGGAGTCGACTCCGGCTTTGACTACAATCGGTTTGCGCGAGCAGCATGACTTGCTCGGCGCGATTGATTTTGTGGCGGCGAAGCATCCCGAACAAACCATTGGACTCGTCGGTTTCTCCATGGGGGCGGCGACTTCTTTGCTCGTCGGGGGAAGAGATGCGCGGATTGCGGCTGTGGTGGCGGACTCTCCCTTTTATTCGCTCAGCGAGTATTTGGAAGAAAATTTGCCGCAATGGACGGGCCTCCCGCGCTTTCCTTTCAACTGGCTGATCTTGACGCTGAGTCCGGTTTTTCTCAGGGCGAATCCGCGTCATGTCAAGCCTTTTGAGATCGTTCGCCAAGCGAAAAAGCCGATCCTGTTCATTCATGGCACGGGAGATCATACGGTGCCTGCGGAAAACAGCAAGCGGCTGCACGCTCTGGCAGAAGACGAGGATTCGCAAATTTGGCTGGTGCCGCACGCCGGGCACGTACGCAGCTTTGCTTTGATTCCCGACGAGTACGCAGAGCGGGTCATCGCCTTTTTGGAAAGAGGCATGGCGAAAACGGGGCAAAGTGGCAAGGCATCGATCTTGGGAAAATGAAAAAAGCAGCTACGCGTAAGCGGGTAGCTGCTTTCATGGCTGTGCGCCTGGATTAGAATACTTGTTGAACTTCCTTGATGCCTGGGATTTCTTCCACCAGTGCACGTTCAATCCCTGCTTTCAGGGTAATGGTGGACGAAGGGCAGCTGCCGCATGCACCCATCAGGCGCAGCTTTACGATGCCTTCTTCTACGTCAACGAGTTGTACGTCGCCACCGTCACGTTGCAGGTAAGGGCGCAGTTTATCGAGAACTTCTTGTACTTGATCCATCATATCCATGGTCGATTCACTCCTTTCCAACCTCTCCTTTATTATAATCGTACGCCGGTGATAAATCCATGGCTTACATGCCCTGTCGACACTTTCCTGGGAGAAGTATAATCAAAGTGGGCTGGCATGGACTTTTTGCAATAGCAGCATGTTATAATGAAAAAGCAAGTACTTCAACATAAGGAGTCAGATCTTCGTGAACGTATTTCGCAATGTGAAGGAACTGATTGGCAATACACCAATCGTCGAAATTACACAGTTTGAGCTTCCAGAAGGAGTGCGCTTGTTCGCCAAACTGGAATACTTTAACCCAGGTGGCAGCGTAAAAGACAGACTGGGCATGGAATTGATTCGCGCCGCTGAAGAGAGCGGCCAGCTGAAGCCAGGCGGCACCATTATCGAACCGACAGCAGGGAATACAGGGATTGGCGTAGCACTGGCCGCTGTAGGAACCGGCTATAAAGTCATTTTTTGCGTACCAGCCAAATTTTCCGAGGAAAAGCAAGAGTTGATGCGCGCACTGGGAGCCGAGGTTGTAAATACCCCGACTGAACTGGGGATCAAGGGAGCGATTGCCAAAGCACAAGAGCTGGCAGCATCGATTCCTGGCTCATTCGTGCCGCAGCAGTTCGCTAACCCGGCAAACCCTGACGCCCACTACAAGACGACAGGCCCTGAAATCTGGAGCCAGATGGACGGACAAGTAGACGTGTTCGTTGCAGGCGCCGGGTCTGGTGGTACGTTCATGGGGGCTGCCCGCTACCTGAAGGAGCAAAACCCGAACGTCAAAACCGTCATCGTGGAGCCAGAAGGTTCGATTTTGAACGGGGGAGAATCCGGTCCGCACAAAACGGAAGGGATCGGCATGGAATTTTTGCCGCCATTCATGGACACCAGCTATTTCAATGCGATTCACACGATTCTCGATGTGGAAGCATTTGATCTGGTCAAGCAGCTCGCAGCCAAAGAAGGCTTGCTCGTCGGAAGCTCTGCCGGAGCAGCGATGGCAGCAGCTTTGCGCGAAGCGAAAGAAGCAGCGCCGGGTACCAACATCGTCACGCTGTTTGCCGATGGCAGCGAACGCTATCTGAGCAAAAAAATCTACCAGGGGGGAATCTAAGATGCGCATTAAAACTCGTCTGATCCACGGCGGTATCGATGGAGATCCACATACAGGAGCGGTTTCCGTTCCGATTTACCAAGTGAGCACGTACAAACAGGAAGCGATTGGCGTGCACAAAGGCTTCGAATACTCCCGTACGGGCAACCCGACGCGTCACGCGCTGGAAACGTACATTGCCGAGATCGAAGGCGGAGCACGCGGCTTTGCTTTTGGCTCCGGGATGGCGGCTTTGTCCACGATTTTGTCTTTGTTCAGCAAAGGCGATCATCTTGTAGTGGGTGACGATGTGTACGGCGGTACATATCGCGTCGTAACCCGCGTATTTTCCCGTATGGGTCTGGAAGCAAGCTACGTCGACACGAGCAACCTGGAAGCGGTAGAGGCAGCCATTCGCCCGGAAACAAAGGCGATCATCATGGAAACGCCGACCAACCCATTGCTCAAAGTAAGCGACATCCGTGCGCTGGCAGACATCGCCAAAGCAAAAGGCGTGCTGCTCGTAGTCGACAACACGTTCATGACTCCATACTGGCAAAATCCGCTCGATCTGGGCGCAGACATCGTGTTCCACAGCGCAACGAAGTATTTGGGCGGACATAGCGATGTGGTCGCTGGTCTGGTCGTTGCAAAAGATGCGCAGCTTGGCGAAGACCTGCATTTCGTGCAAAATGCGATTGGCGGCGTCCTCGGCCCACAAGATTCCTGGCTGCTTCTGCGCGGGATGAAAACGCTCGGAATCCGCATGGAAGAGCATGAGCACAACGCCCGCACGATAGCAAAATGGCTGTCTGAGCGCAGCGACATCAAGCGTGTCATCTACCCTGGCTTGTCCAATCACTCCGGTCATGAGCTGATCCAAAAACAGGCTCGCGGCTTTGGCGGCATGATCTCCTTCGACGTTGGCAGCGCAGAGCGTGCCGATGAAGTTTTGGCGAAAGTGAAGTATTACACATTGGCAGAATCGCTCGGGGCAGTTGAAAGCCTGATCAGCGTGCCTGCTCGTATGACGCATGCTTCCATCCCGGCAGAACGCCGCGCCGAGTTGGGCATCACAGATGGACTGGTTCGCATTTCCGTGGGAATCGAAGATGTGCAAGACCTGATTGAAGATCTGGATCAGGCTCTGTCCTAAATCGCATAACGAATGCAACTCAGCTACGGACGGACTCGCGAGGAGGCGGATGAGATGAGTGTGGAAATCAAGGTATTCGGAACCGAACAGCTTTGCGCAAGCTGCGTCAATTTGCCATCTGCCAAAGAGACAGCAGAATGGTTGCAGGCTGCCCTTTCTCGCAAATACGGAAGCGACAGCATCCGCATCGTGTACAGCGACTTTCAACAGCCGCAGACAGACGATGACAAAAGCTGGGCGACACGCATCATTGAGGAAGATTTATGGTATCCGCTTGTCGTAATTTCCGGGGAAATTGTCGGCGAGGGAAATCCTAAGCTGAAAGATATTTACGAAAAGCTGGAAAGCATGGGGGTTGCCCCGGTAGCTGTCCAGACTGAGAGCGAATAAGCTATCGCCAAAAGCTCGACCAGTTGGATACAAGCCGATCAGATGAGAAGCATCTGGTCGGTTTTTTTATGTTGATATGTTACTTTCCATTTCCTTCCGCGTCCATATTGGTATGACATGAAAAAAGGATGATTTTGACCATGCAAAGAAAACAGTTTGTTTTTAGCCTGCTGACGTGTACGCTTTGTCTCTCGGCTGTGCCAGTTGTGTCACCCGCTCTGAATATCGCCGCAGCGGCTTCTCCTGCCTACAAAATCACATACAAGCTCCCGGCTAATCCAGAGAAGTATTTGTTTTTGAATGTGCAGATGGTTTCGCTTGCAAACCCGCAGACGCCTGCGACAGTGCGGGAGTATCCGATCAAACAGTATTTGGTTGACTCGACGGGGAATCTCGACCATTACAAATTGGAGTTTGACGACAACCGAAAGTTTGTCACATCCAAAAAAGGCTTCCTGTGGAACTTTTATCAAATGATCGGGATTTTTCCGCCTGCGTATCCAGAGGGTGGGAAACTTGCTGAACTGGATCGGCAAATCGATACTTTGGATGGCTATTCCCCTGAAGGGCTACAGGCGAGGAAGGCGCGTGCCGAGCTGGAGCTGAACGCCCGAATACAGCCACTCATCCATGCCGGGTATGTCAAAGCGGAGGAAATCGATGACGGGATTGCGACAAGGGAATTTGTAGCGACGGTGTTTTATCGTGCATTCAAAGATGTGCGTCCTTACCACGGAGGCATTGACCTGAAAGACTCGGAGAATGAAGCCGTGCGCTGGGCGGTGGAGAGTGGGCTGCCAGGTTTTCCCGTAGACAGCAAAGGATTTGTGTTCCCGCAGTCACCGCTCGATCTGGAACCAGGAGAGAAAAATTTCCCGGAGACGTATGCCTACGATCGTGTCTTTCAGTTTGTTCAGCTGATTTTGCCAGGGAAAAAGACAGCAAGCGGCTGGGCGTACTATCAAGTGAAGCTGCTGCCCGGAATGGCGCCTGTGCAGCCGCGGGAGATCATCTCGGTCAACGGCAAGCCTTTTGCAGAGGGAGCAGAGAACTACTCGATTGAACAGACGAACGAATACCAAAATGCCAGCAGAAAAATCGCCCAGCATTTCATTCAGCGCTTCCCGCAGTTGCTTGAGCAAGCGCGCAAAGATGCGATGAAGCCGCGCGTCTGGGATTGGAGCCGGGACGTGATCCACCATCCGACATTCGCCAAGCAGGTCGCCGCCTACCGCAAAAACAAGAGCAGCCAAAACTTGAACGCTGTGTATCAGGCGGTGCGAGCGCACTACAACCTGAGCATTCGCCAAGACTCGGCTGCGAATGTGAAAAGCGTGCTCGACAACGTCAAGTAAGCCGTGGCACAGGCGCTTTTTTGCCTGCGGGGAAGGGAACAGCGCGAGAAAGCGGCGCACTTTCTGCAACTGGTTGCCCACCCCTGCACAGAAAGTTTTTACCTCTTTGTTTTTGATTCGTAAACCGTTTGTAACGAAATGGAACGGGCTTCGTCCTATAGTTGTACATGAAGACAAGAACAACTTGGGAGGAAAAAACAATGAACAAAAAATGGATGAAGCCCGCTGCATTCCTCGTATTGGCAGGAGTAGTAGGAGTAGCAGGATTGAATATGGCAGGAACAAAAGTGGCTCACGCCGATTCGGAAAAAGGCAAGCTGTTCGCAGCGGCAGCAGACTTGAAGCTCGACAAAAACACGTACGTCATCGATGTAAAGTCCGCCGATGTGAACGGCGACAAGGTTGAAGATAAAGTATTTCTGGTTGGACAAAAAGAAAAGGCAGACGACATCTACGCTTCCAACATGAACATCGTCGTACAAGATGGCAAATCGAAAGCGTACAGCACAACAGACATCAAGGAGCTGGGCGGCTACGAAGGCGAACTGACTCTCGTCGACTTTACCGGAGATCACGTAGCAGATGCGTTTGTGAAAACCGCAACAGGCGGCAGCGGCGGCATTTACAGCCACGTTATTGCCACTTTCGCAAACAACAAGCCCGCTGTCATTTTTGGCGAAAAGGAAAACGAGGGCATCCGCTATGAAGGCAAGTTCGTGGATGGCTTTAAAGTAGAAGGCAAAGGCTCCAAGCTGGACAAGCCGCTGACCATTGACGTGAGCGCCAATCAGGACGTATATGTCGCAGCGAAGCTGTACGACAAAGCAGGCAAAGTGCAGGCAACCGGCGACGATGTAAACGTCTATTCGTATCCGTTCGGCTCGCTTACACCAATCGACATGGATGGAAACGGAACGTTTGAACTTGTAGGAGAACAGCGAATCGTGGGCATGAACAACACAGATACCGTCTCCCGCATCAACTCCGTATGGGGCTATCAGGGCGAGGGCAAATGGAATCCTTGGGAAGTGGAATACTCTACCTTCCTGATCAAGCATCCAGGCGAAGCGATCAACACGATGATCGGCAAATAACATACTTGCCTATGCTACAACAGAGGGGGTGCCTCCAAAGTCGATTTTCCGACCAGGAGACGCTCCTTTTTTCGTGTGACAAAACTGACAAAACGTAGGGAAACTGTGGTTCCGCTTTTAGGCTTTCTTGTTCGTCTTTTTGGGGCGGCCCCTCGCTGCTTTTTCCCGGCCAAGAGGTGTTGGTGTTCTATCGTCCAGCGGTCGCACATATCCTTCTTTGGAAGAGCCCAAATCAAGGAGGACGAGCCGATGGAACAGCTAATCGCCCGCTTTTATGAATTGAAAGAAATCCAGAAGCAGGTAGAGGATGAACTTGGCGCGCTGCGAAGCAAGCTGCTCGACGCTTACGCGGAAGCCGGAAGCGCCGAGGAAGGTGACTTCAAGCTGGTGATCAGCTACCAGGAGCGGCGAGACTACAGCGACGATCGCCTGTACAACTCTTTGCCCGACCCGTCTCTTTGGCGGCTCATGTCGCGGGCGGACACCGGGAAAATCGCCAGCCTGCTCAAGCTGAATGTGATTCACGAGAAGATACTGGAAGGCACATATGAGCAGAAAAAGGTGCCTGTGCTGCGGGTGCAGAAGTTGTGAGGGGGAATTTCCGTTAGGCAACAGCGAACGGTAAAAACAGTGTAATTTAAAAAGCGCACCATAAAAGGAACAGCAAAGCGGATAGGAGCTTATTCCAGCGCAATGAGCGTGTGAGAATAAGCTTTTTTTGTGTGGGCAAATAGGCGAGCGACGCTCTAGGCAGGGGTGCTCCCTCGACTTTCTTCTATAGCAATTCCTTATACCCATCCCCCTCCTCCCAACAAAAAAATGATACCCAATATAGATTGACAATTCTGATTTTTGTAAATAATATTGATTTAAATCGAATTACAGACATATTACGGAACGAAAAATGTCGAAAAGGCACTGCTTGACCGCTCATTAAATTGGGTTTTATTGCCAAATCCTTTTCTCTTTACGAATAGCAGACTAATTAAAGAACAAGTAGAAGGTGATTAATTGAACCTAACATTCGCTGTCATTGGTCCCAGGTTGCTAGTCGAAGATATTTGCACCGTGCTCGCGGAGTTTCCGCATATCGAACCGATCAGGCTCATTTACGATTCGGAAAAGAGTGTGCGGGAGCTGCTCCAGGAATGCATGGAAGTGTACGATGTCTACTTTTTCAGCGGCGATGTGCCGTTCCTTCTCTCCCAGGACCTGATCCCGCCCCATTCGTGCTCGATTTTCATCCCCTTCGAAGGAACTGATCTGTACAGAGCGATCTTCCAGATTTATCGCCACTATCACTTTTTCCCGACCATCAGCTTTGACGGCATTCCAGCCAAGCATTTGCAAGAGTTTTTTGACGAGATTGAAGCGAAAGGAGTGCATTGGTTCTCGAAAAACATGGACGGCTTCCAAAATTCGGAGGAGCTGTACGAGCATCATCTGACGCTATGGCAAGAGGGCAAGGCGCAAGTCGTTGCCACCAGCATTCACTCCGTCTACGAGCGCTTGAAGGGTGAGCACGTCCCGGTTTTTTTCATCAAAAGCACGAAGCAGCTCATTCGCGACACGATCAATAAAGCACTGTGGCTGGCGCGGGATCAGAAAAAGCAGCTGGCGCAAATTACGGTGCTGCAATTTCGGATCGAGCCTGCCGAGGGCGAACAGCTTGGCGATGCGCTCGACAAATATCAAAAGAAAGTGACGGAGTTCAGCAAACGGCTGTTTGCGTCGATGACGAGCGCCGATCCGGGGCAGTACACGCTGTATACCACGCGGGGGATCGTGGAAAAAGTGACCAAAGACTTTTCCAGCTTTCCCGTCCTGAAAAACAGCAGCGGAGAGCTGGGAACGATGAACTTGGGCATCGGCATGGGCGAGACAGTCGAGCGGGCTTTGTACAATGCCAATCGCGCCGTCGAATTTGCTTTTCGCAACCCGGGCAACAGCGCCTATCTCATCGACGACCAGATGAAGGTGCTCGGTCCGCTCGGCACGCGCAACACGCTCGATTATTCCCTCATCGGCGAAGAACGGGGCGATTTTGTCTCGACGTCGATTCGCAAGCTGTTTTCCTGGCTCCAGCTCATCCAGAAAAACGAGGTGACGACACGGGAAATTAGCGTCGGGATGAACACGGGGGAGCGCAATGCAGCGAGGATGGTGCAGAAGATGAAGGAAAAAGGCATAGCCGAAGTCATCGGCACGGAATCGATGAGTCAGCGGGGCAGGCCGAGGCCGATTTATCGTATTGATTTGCACAAGCTGTCTCTGGAAGTAAAAGTGCGGCACGACCCGAAAGACGTTTAAAAGGAGGTTTGAGATGGCTGGCTATATCGTGAAGCGGTTTTTTGCGAGCATATTGACGATGTTTGTCCTCATCACGATCACGTTTTTTCTGATGCACGCCGTGCCGGGAGGGCCTTTCAGCCCGGCGGAGGAACGGAAAGTGCCCAAAAGCGTCATGGAAAAGATGGAGGAAAAATTCGGCTTGAATGAACCACTGAGCGTCCAGTACGTGAATTACTTGAAAAGCATTGCCCAGGGCGATCTCGGCTTTTCCTTCAAGCAGTCCGATGTGACGGTGAATGAATTGATCTCACGCGGCTTCCCTGTCTCGGCAAAAGTCGGGCTGGTGGCGATCGTCGTAGCGCTCATCGTCGGGATGCTGCTTGGCATTACGTCAGCGATCAAGCGCGGAAAATGGGCGGATTGGGCATCGATGATCTTTGCCACAGTCGGCATCTCCATTCCGAATTTCGTCATTACCGTGCTGATGCTGTTTCTGTTCGCCGTTGTCCTGAAGCTTTTGCCTACTTACGGATTATCGAGCTGGAAGCATTACATTTTGCCTGTCATCGGTCTTGCCTTTGGCCCGATCGCTTATATCGCCAGGTTGATGCGTTCCAGCATGCTGGAAGTGATGCGCCAGGACTACATTTTGACAGCGCGGGCCAAAGGCGTCCCGGAATACCGCGTCATTTTCAAGCACGCACTGAAAAACGCGATTATCCCGATCGTCACGTATTTGGGGCCGCTGGTCGCCGCCTTGTTAACGGGGAGCTTCATCGTGGAGCGCGTGTTTTCCATCCCGGGCATCGGCAGGGACTTCGTGACGGGCATCAGCGACCGGGATTACTCGGTTATTTTGGGGCTGACCGTCTTTCTCGGGCTTTTCATCATCGTGGCAAACTTTATCGTGGACGTTTTGTACGCGATTATCGACCGGCGGGTAAAAATCGAGGAGTAGGTGATGACGAACATGAATTACGCCTGGAAGGGGAGCGAGGGGGCCAATCTGCGCGGAGACAGGGAGCAGGAGTGGGCGGATATTCCCGATGAGGATTTCGCCAGACTGGACGCTGGCACGATGCAAAGCGAGACGATCTCGCGTCCGAGCAAATCGTACTGGCAAGACGCGTGGAGCCGTTTTCGGAAAGACCCGCTGGCGATGATCGGTTTGTGCACGATTGTGGTCATTGCCGTTGCGGCGATCGTCGGCCCGCTGTTTTCCGCGTACACGTACGATGGACAGGATATTGCCAATCAAAATCAGGGGCCGTCTGCGGAGCATTGGTTCGGAACGGACAAATTCGGGCGGGACATTTTCGTGCGTGCCCTGTACGGTGCGCAAATCAGCCTGACGATCGGGGTAGCGGCTGCGGCGATCAATCTCGTAATCGGCGTTATTTACGGCGGAATCTCCGGCTATCTCGGCGGCAAGGTCGACATGGTGATGATGCGGATTGTCGACATCATGATCGGCGTGCCCGAGCTGCTGTACATTATTTTGCTGATGATGTTCCTCGGCAATACGATCGAGAGCATCCTGATTGCGATGTCGCTGACGTACTGGATCGGGACGGCGCGGATGGTTCGCTCCCAGGTTATCACGCTCAAGCATCAAGAGTTTGTGCTGGCGGCGCGGGCTACCGGCTCGTCCAACATGCGCATTTTGTTCAAGCATCTGATTCCGAACAGCATGGGCCCGATTATCGTGACCGTTACGTTTCTCGTGCCGTCGGCGATCTTCACGGAAGCGTTTCTCAGCTTTTTGGGGATCGGGATTCAAGTGCCGATGGCAAGCTGGGGCACGCTCGTCAACGATGCGATTCCGACTTTGTTTACCCAGCCGTATCAGATGCTGTTCCCGGCACTCGCGATCAGCATTACGATGTTCGCGCTGAACTTCATCGGCGACGGCTTGCGCGATGCGCTGGACCCAAGGCTAAAGAAATAAAGGCGGGTGATAACGTGAAATTGCTCCAGGTAGAGAACTTGAAAACGACATTTCACATCGACGCAGGACAGGTGCAAGCCGTCCGCGGGATTTCCTTTCACGTCGAAAAAGGCGAGTCCATCGGCATCGTGGGAGAATCCGGTTCGGGCAAAAGCGTGTCGATGCTCTCCCTTTTGAAGCTGCTGCCGGACAACGCCACATTGACAGCGGACAACATCTTGTTTGACGGCGCGCAGATGGTCAATACGAGTCAAAAAGCGATGCGCAAAATGCTCGGGCGCGACATTGGCATGATTTTTCAAGACCCGATGACGTCGCTGAATCCGCTGTTTACCGTCGGCGAGCAAATCATCGAGCCGCTGCGCATTCACCAAAAGCTGTCGAAGGAAGCAGCGCGGCAAAGAGCGATCGAGATTTTGCGCATGGTGGAAATCCCCAGTCCCGAAAAGCGATTGAAGCAGTATCCGCACGAATTTTCCGGCGGCATGCGGCAGCGCGTCATGATTGCCATCGCCCTGTCCTGTTCGCCCAAGCTGCTGATTGCCGACGAGCCGACGACCGCGCTCGATGTGACGATTCAGGCGCAAATCCTCGATCTGATGCGCGACTTGAAAGACAAGCTGAACGTCTCGATTGTGATGATTACGCACGATCTCGGTGTAATTGCCAACATGTGCAACCGGATCATCGTCATGTACGGCGGCACGATTGTTGAGCAAGGAACGACTCGCGAAATTTTTTACAAACCGCGCCATCCGTATACGTGGGGGCTGTTGCGTTCCATCCCGCAGTTTACGGAAGGGGAAAAGAAAAAGCTCATCTCCATCCCGGGCAGCCCGCCCGATTTGCTCCGCCCGCCTGCCGGATGTGCCTTCACGTCGCGCTGTCCGTACGCAATGAAAGTTTGCGAAAAGCAGCCGCCGCAGTCCGTCGCGCTGTCTGAAACCCACCAGGCCGCCTGTTGGCTGATGCATCCAAAAGCGGCCAACCATATGCGGGAGGTGATCGGCTAATGGCAAAGCCCGCTTCGGCGCTGGTAGAAGTGCGGAATTTGAAAAAGCATTTCGAGGTGCAAAAGAGCTTCCTCGGCCGCAGCTCTACGCTGCTCAAGGCAGTAGACGACGTCAGCTTTACGATTTTCAGAGGGGAGACATTCGGACTGGTCGGAGAATCCGGGTGCGGCAAATCGACGATCGGCAGAACACTGTTGAAGCTGTACGAGCCAACTGCTGGCGAGATCATTTTCGACGGCCAGCCAATCACCCGGCTCACGCACAAAGAAATGTTGCCCTACCGCAAAAAAATGCAAATGATTTTCCAAGACCCGTACGCTTCGCTCGACCCGCGCATGACGATCGCGCAGATTATCGGAGATCCGCTGGCGGTACATAACATTTATCGCGGAAAGGACCGAGTGGATCGGGTCAAGGAGCTGATCGAGCTGGTCGGATTGAAAGCGGATCACCTCAATCGGTATCCGCATGAATTTTCCGGGGGCCAGCGTCAGCGGATCGGGATCGCTCGCGCCCTGGCTGTCGAGCCGGAGTTCATTATTTGCGACGAGCCAATCTCTGCCCTGGACGTCTCGATTCAGGCGCAGGTCGTCAACATGCTGGAAGAGTTGCAGGAACGATTCGGGCTGACGTACTTGTTCGTCTCCCACGACTTGTCGATGGTTCGGCATATTTCCCACAAAGTCGGCGTCATGTACCTGGGGAGCCTGGTCGAATACGCGAGCGTGCACGATTTGTACACGAACATGCAGCATCCGTACACGCGGGCGTTGTTGTCTGCGGTACCGATTGCCGACCCGGACACGGCAGAAGGGAGCGAGCGCATCCACCTCCAGGGTGATGTGCCCAGCCCGTTGAATCCACCGAGCGGCTGTGCGTTTCGGACACGTTGCCCACATGCGCTGCACCGCTGCGCAGAAGAGAAGCCTGCTTTAAAAGACAGCGGCAACGGCCACCTCGTTGCTTGCCATTTGCTCGATTGACAGTCTTTTCGCCATCTTTTCGCTTTTCACCAGCGAGATATGAATGCCGTGTTTTCGGACGGCTCATATAAATGCAAAAAATGGGGGGACGAGTATGAAAAAGAGGTTGGGCATCGTTTTGGCGGCGCTACTTGCGATCACATCAGTCACAGCCGGATGTAGCAGCTCAGGCACGGCACCGCAGGGAGAGAATCAAGGACAGCAGACGGCGCCGAAAGCGGAGGGCGAGAAGCCTGCTGCCGAGCAAAAAATCATTTATGCGTTGAGCAAAGAGCCGGAGGAGATGGACCCGACGCTGAACGTGTACGCGCGCTCGTCCATCGTGTTGCAAAACTTGTTCCGCGGTCTTTATAAAATCGATGAATCCGGGAAAAAGCCCGTGCCGTCGCTTGCCGAAGGGTATGAGCTGGATGCGACAGGCACCAAGTACACTTTTAAAATCGACAAAAATGCCAAATGGTCTGACGGAAAGCCCGTAACCGCCCAAGACTTCGAGTATTCCTGGAAGCGTGTGCTCAATCCGGACGTCGCTTCCGGCGCGGCTTTTTACTTGTACTACATCAAAAACGGCAAGGCGTACAACGAAAAGCAAGCGAAAGCAGAAGATGTCGGCGTCAAGGCCGTCGATGAAAGCACGCTGGAAGTAACGCTGGAAAATCCGACTCCGTACTTCCTGGAGCTGTTGTGCGTTACCGCCTACTACCCGGTGCGTCAGGACGTAGTGGAAAAAGAAGGCTGGACCAAATCGCCCGAGACGTATTTGACGACAGGACCGTTCATGCTGACAGAGCTTCGCCCGAAAGAAAAATACGTCCTGAAGAAAAATCCGAACTACCTCGAAGCGGATAAAGTGAAGCTGGATACGCTGGAAATCGTGTTCATCGAGTCCACCGAAGCAGAGCTTGCCGCCTATACGAACGGCGAGATTCAAGTGTCCGACAACATCAGCCCGGAAGGCATGAAGCAGTATCAAAGCACGCCTGATTTTTTCTCTGTTCCCCGGATCGGCATGCAATATTTTGATTTCAACGCATCCAAAAAGCCGTTTGATGACGCGAAAGTCCGCAAAGCATTCAGCATCTCGATCAATCGCGACCAGATCATCAAAAATATCGTGCAGTCTGTAGAGAAGCCTGCTTTCGGCATGGTGCCGTACGGAATCCCGGATGGGGTGCAAAAAGACAAGGAATACCGCGATGTCGTCGGCAACGTATTCAGCGAAAACGTCGACGAGGCGAAAAAACTGCTCGCCGAAGCAGGGTATCCGAACGGGCAAGGCATCCCGGAAATTACGATGATCGTCATGGCGAGCCAGTCGGACAAAGACATCGCCCAAGCGCTGCAAAGCATGTGGAAGCAAAATTTGGGAGTAGATGTCAACATCCAGACGTTTGAATCGAAAGTGTATTGGGACGAGATTGAAAACGGCAATTTCCACATCGCTTCTGACGGTTGGACAGGAGACTACCCGGACCCGATGACGAACCTCGACATCTTTGAAGGCGTGAATACAGCCGACGACCTGAGATGGAACAGCGCCGAATACGACCGTTTGCTGGAAGAAAACCGCAAAATCTCCGATCAGGCAAAACGGATGGAAAACTTCGCGAAGGCGGAAAAAATCTTGGCCGACGAAATGCCGCTGATGCCGATTCGCTTCTTTGAAGATCAGTTCCTGGCGAAGCCGAATGTCAAAGGCGTGCTGAAAAACTACATCGGTCACACCATTTTTGAATATGCGCATGTAGAATAACATTTCAACGGGGAAAGGGCCGGTAAGTGGAAGCTTGTCGGCCCTGCCTCACGAGGGAGCCATGAAGATGAAGCCGATTATCGGTTTGACCACATTTTTGTCCGAACAGTCGAAGTACAGTACGGTAAGCCGAAACTACGTCGACTCGATTTACGCTGCGGGAGGCGTGCCGATCACGATTCCGATCGTAGAGGACAAGACAGATTATAGCGAGTACATAGACTTGGTAGACGGCATTTTGTTCACGGGCGGCAACGATATCGCGCCGTACTATTTTGGCGAAAATCCGCTGAAAGAGCTGCACTCGATGTCCTCGATCCGCGACGAATACGAACTCTCGCTTTTTCGCAAAGCGTATGAGAAAAACGTGCCGATTTTCGGGATTTGCCGGGGCATCCAACTGATCAATGTCGCGCTGGGAGGCAGTCTCTATCAGGACATCTACAGCCAAATTCCCGGCGCTTTGGGGCACTCGCCGACGCAAACAGCTTCCGATGAACTGTACCATTCCATTCAAATCAGCAAACATACGCAACTGTATGATATCTTTGGAGAAGAGCGAATTTTCACCAATTCTTTCCATCACCAATCGGTCAAACAACTGGGAAAAAACCTGATCGCGACGGCATTTTCCGAGGATGGGATCGTGGAGGCGCTCGAAAGCACGGAAGAGCGGTTTTTGCTGGGGGTTCAATGGCACCCGGAATGCATGACCAAACGACACCCGATGTTTCTGAAGCTGTTTTCTGCGTTTATTCAAGCATCGCTTGTCCACAAACAAAAGGAGGTATCGGCATGAAACTGTTTATCAGCGCGGATTTGGAAGGAGTAGCAGGCATCGTCAACTGGACGGAAGCCGACATCGAAAGCTCGTTTTCCAAATACTTTACCGAACAGATGACGAAAGAAGTGAATGCAGCCTGTGAAGCGGCGATTGCGGCGGGGGCAACGGACATTCTCGTAAAAGACGCGCACAGCACGGCGCGCAACCTCGATCCGTCCAAACTGCCTGAGCAGGTGAAAATTTTGCGGGGCTGGACGCGCGATCCGTATTCGATGATGGCAGGGCTAGATGAGAGCTATGATGGCGTTTTGTTTATCGGCTACCACGCGGCGGCGGGGGCGAACGGCAACCCGCTGGCGCATACCATGAACATGCAAAACGAGTATGTCAAAATCAACGGAGAAATCGCCAGCGAGCTGCTGATCAACGTCTACATCGCCGCTTCCATGGGTGTGCCTGCGTTGCTGGTCACCGGAGACAAAATGATTTGCGAAGAAGCGCAGACGATCAACCCGCACATCAAGACGGTTCCCGTCAATGAAGGCATCGGCAACGCGGCTATCTCGATTCATCCGAATGTCGCTCTGCGACAAATCAAGGAACAGGTTCAAGCTGTAGTTGCCGATGACTTGTCCAAATACAAGGTGCAACTGCCGGAAACGTTTCATGTCGAGATCGCTTTCCGCGAGCATTATTTGGCTTATCGCGGCTCTTTCTATCCAGGAGCCAAGCAGACGGGCGCCAAGACCGTCGAATTTGCGGCGGACGACTACATGGAAGTGTTGCGCTTTTTGTTTTTTGTTTTGTAAAACGTTGAAAACGAGCTGTTCCGGAGGCTTTGCGCCTAGCGGGACAGCTCGCTGATTCCTTTCCACGCCTGGCTCAACCGTTTGATGCCCTCCTCCATTTTGCTCTCATCCATCCCGGCAAAACCCATATAAATACGCGGATACTCTGACGCAGGCGGAGTCATCCACAGCTCGCTGACATCGTACACCTGCACACCGTTTTCCGCTGCCCGTTTTACCAGAGACGAAGCTGGCTCGCGCGTTTTCACCGTCAACTGGACATGCAGACCTGCATTGTGGCCGGAAATGGTGACGAGCTCGCCCAAATGAGCGTGAAGCAGCTCGATGAACCGATGATGCGCTTTTGCATATGTACGCCTGATCCGGCGAATATGACGGTACCAGTGGCCTTGTTCCATGAAAGCTTGCATGGCCCATTGATCGATCCTTGAAGGCCCCTGATACAAATATTGAATGCTTGGAAGTTTGCGGGCAAGCTCAGCGGGCAGCACCATGTAGCTCATGCGAAGCGCAGGAGAGAATACTTTGGAAAAAGTGCCCAGATAGACGACCCTTCCGGCGTGATCCAGCCCTTGCAGGGAAGGAATCGGCTTGCCGACATAGCGAAATTCGCCGTCGTAGTCATCCTCGATGATGAAGGCTTCGCTGGTGCGCGCCCATTGCAGCAAACGTTCCCGCTCCGGGTACGGGATGATGCTCCCCGTGGGAAATTGATGAGAAGGGGTAATATAGACGACTTGTGCCTGGGAGCGAGCGACTTCGTCCAGAGAGATCCCTTTTTCATCGACGCCGATCGGTGTGACCCGATAGCCGCTTTGCAAAAAATGGTCGCGAACAGGGGCATAGCCAGGCTCCTCAAACGCGATATGATTCACACCTTGCAGGAGCTTGATCAAAATGGCGATGCTGTATTGAATCCCGGAGCTTACGACAATTTGTTCAGGGATGCAGCGAACCCCTCTTGAATGGCGCAAATAGGACGCGAGAACGGTACGAAACGAAAGCTCGCCCTGTGGATCGCCATAACTGCAAATTTTGTGTTGGGCATGATCCAGCGCATGGTGCAGCATCTTTCGCCAAAGGCGAAAAGGGAAGGTCTGTTCATGAATGGCTGAAGGGCGAAAATCGATCAGGGCGGAAGCAACTCCGGGCGCGAAAGGCAGCGATGACAGGTCTTTTTGGTCAACCATCTGTCTCGTTTGTGTCTGGGGCGGCTCTAACTGGAACGGACTGGCTACATACAGACCGGAGCGGGGCCTGCTGATCACATAGCCTTCTGTCACCAGCATCTGGTAGGCGGTTTCGACCGTCGTTTTACTGATGTGCATATGCTGCTGAAGCGATCGGATCGAAGGCAAGCGGGAGCCGTACGGCAAATCGCCGTTTTTAATCTGGTCGCGTATTTGCGTGTACACCTGTATGTACTGTGGCTCGGGAGCGTGACTGTTGATGGAAAGAGAAAGCATCTGACGACAAGCTCCTTTCGCATCTGTCTTTAAAAAATACTTCGAAACTGTCTCTTTTTGCAGGGGCAGTTCTAGTATAAATTGAGGGAGGATTCCCTTCAACAAAAAAGGGAGGAAGAAAGCTGGAGCGGAGGATGACCGATGATATTGACGAGAGAAGAACAAAAAGCGTATGTAAAACGTCTGGGCATAGCGGATATTTCAGCTCCGACCAAATCGTACTTGTTTGAACTGCAAAAAGCGCATGTACACAAGCTGCCCTGGCAGACGCTCGATATTTTTGCGGGAAAGCCAACCACTATCGAGCCGCGTGAAACCGTCCAGATGGTGATAGCAGGCCGGAGCGGTTATTGCTTTCATCTAAACGGGGCGTTTGCTGCGTTGCTTCGTTCGTTGGGATATAAAGTTTCCATGCATCGGGCAGGTGTTCAGCCGCTGGGAGAATCGCCGCGGGTCAACTCGTTCCACCTCGGTTTGACCGTCCAACTCACAAATGATGCGGGAGAAGAGGAAAACTGGCTGGTCGATGTCGGCCTCGGAGACATGCCTGTGGAACCGTTGCCGATGCGCTTTGGCGTCTATGAGCAAACTCCGTACACCCACAAGCTCCTGCCGTCGAGTGTTGCGGCTGGGGGATGGCGTCTGGATCACGACCCCGAGGCCAATTTTGCCGGAGTAGACTTTGCTCCCGAAGTTGTCGAGGACATTCGTGTATTCCAGCCCAATCACGAGCATTACTGTCATTCCGCTGATTCTCCGTGGATCAATCTGTTTCTCATCCGAAACCGGAGCGAGCAGGCGTCCAACGAGCTGCGGGGGTGCATCTGGCGAAAGCATGACAAAGACGGCATCCGCAAGATGGAGATCGAATCGAAAGCCATGTGGCTCGAATTGCTGGGAGACATGTTTGGCGAGCATCTCGTTCGTTACAACAGTCTGGAACGGGACGCGATTTGGCAAAAAGTGTGCGCGAAGCATGAAGAGTGGAAAAGGGCGCAGGAGCGAGAGGCTGGGCGGACGGAGACGACTATGTAAGCAACACGAATACGGCATCCGAAATCCCCTGCCTATCCTCGATCATAGCCCCACACCCCATCGTAATCAATGTTTCTTGACCAATCAGGCGGCACATCGTTTGGATACGTTCATTCATTTGAACATTCACGCCTTTTCAGCATGCATGACACAAAAAGAAAACCTGTTTGACCAACTGGCCAACAGGCTTGCATGTTATCCCATATGTTTTTTGTACATCCAGAGCTGACCGCTTTTGATGACGCGTGCCATCTGGCCGACCAGAGACATTTTCCCCATGCTGGCAAAGCCCTCTTTTTTGCCGAGGGAGCCGAGGAAGCCCTTGTGCTTGAGCGCTGGCAGCGAGGCAGGGTATTCTTCGCCCTTAATGTCTTTTTTCAGCATCATGGCGATTTGGTCACCTTGAATCTCGGCTGTCTGGGCGCTCGGCGCAATGATCGTGCTCGCACAGTCGCCTACGACGTAAACGTTTGTATGGGTAGGAATCTGGTGATACTGATTTAACTTGGCGCGTCCGATGTTGTCTGTCTCAATCGGCAGGGAGCGAATGATGCGATTGGCCTGAATACCGGCTGTCCACACGATGACATCGCTTTGAACCGGCTGGTTGTGGTTGTACACCACTCCCGGTTCGATTCCTGTTACACAAGCCATGGAGACAAGCTGAACCTCATGCTCGATAAACCATTGGGAAGCGTATTCCTGCAATTTTTTCGGGAATGGGCTCAAAATGCTTGGGCCGCGGTCGATGATGCGCACGTTCAGGTCGGGACGGCTTTCGCGCAGTTCTGCTGCCATTTCCACACCGGAAAGTCCACCACCCACAACGGTAACCGTACCATATGGATTCACATTATTGATTGCCATGTATGTGTTGCGGGTAGCTCCCATGGATTGGATCGAGCAAGTAAACTGCTCTGCACCAGGTATGTCATGGTAGCGATCCTCACAGCCCAATCCGATGACGAGCCAATCGTACGAGAGGGCGTCCCCGTTTGCAAAATTGACGACCTGCTCGTCCAAATCCACTTCGCTGACTTCGCCGTATTTGACAGTCAGGCGCGGATCGTTTGGAAAATTAACTCGCAAGTGAGATTCTGGCGTAGTACCTGCTGCCAGAGCGTAGTACTCCGTTTTCAAGCCGTGAAACGGCATACGGTCTACGAGGGTAATAAACACGTCGTCTGGTAAATCAGGGGACAGGACTCGCTCGATAATACGAAGACCCCCGTATCCTCCACCAAGGATCACAAGTCGTTTCATAGAAGGTCTAGTCCTTTCTTCTGTCCGTTTTTTACAGCACCCATTCTATTTTTAGTCTCTTTCCGTAAAAATGCAAGCAGAATCTTTTTCCCGTTTTCTCCGCTGGATTTTTGCAAAAGTCGCGGTACAATAAAGTACGTGACGATGTTGGAATAATCGGTAGGTGAAGATAGATGAAACCTTTGGTAGAATTTTGCGCGAGCAACGTATCTTCCTACACACAGCCTGTCGTGGACGCTCTGGAAAACGACCCCGAGCTGGACGTCGATGTTCTTGAATACGGCTGTCTCGGCTATTGCGGAGAGTGCTACATGGAGCCGTTTGCCCTGGTAAACGGAACGCTTTTGCAAGCTCCGTCGGCCGATGAATTGCTTGTAAAAATCAAGAACTACTTGCGGGAGGAAGAAGAGCTGCTGAATGCAGACTTTCCTCTATAAGCTGTTTTCTTAGGATGTTCATTGAAGCCCGCGAAAAAACGCGTGTGTACGGAAATAAAAAAGAAGCTGATGTCCCACGACGCGACGGTCGGGCATCAGCTTCTTGCCGTTTTTAGTGTTCTTTGATGACGTTGTAGAACGTATCGCGTTCCAGGGCGCGTTTGCCAGCGCCTTTGATCAGCCAGACAAGCTCGTCAACCGTCAAGGCTTGCTGGGTGAGTGCTCCGGCCGAGTGGCTGATGCGCTCTTCAATCAAAGTGCCGTGCGCATCGGAAATCCCCATAGTCAGCGACAGTTGCGTCAGCTGTGTACCGATATTAATGAAGTAAGCTTTGATGTGCTGGAAATTGTCCAGCATGAGGCGGCTGATTGCCATTGTTTTCAGGTCGTCGATGGCAGAGTTGCGGCGTTTGATGCCGGCAGTTGCCTTGATCGGCTGAACAGCGAGCGGGATGAATACCATGAAGCCGTTTGTATCGTCTTGCAGCTCGCGGAGGCGCAGCATGTGAATGACGCGCTCTTCCAAAGTTTCGATGGAGCCGTACAGCATGGTTGTATGTGTCCGGAAGCCAAGCTCATGAGCGGTGCGGTGAACTTGCAGGTACATGTCTGTGCTCGCTTTTTCCGGGCTCATTTTCATCCGGTAGCGCTCTGTCAAAATTTCGGCGCCGCCGCCAGTCAGCGTTTCCAGACCTGCTTTTTTCAGTTCGAGCAAAACTTCGCGAATGGACAGACCGGAGATGCGGGAGAAAAACTCGATCTCTGCACCTGTGTAGGCTTTCATGGTGACATCCGGGTAAGCTTGCTTCAGGATGCGCACGTTGTCGAGATAGTATTCAAACGGCTTGTGCTGATTGTGGCCGCCCACGATGTGAAATTCACGAATCCCTGGATGAAAGCGGGTTTCAACATAATGAAGCAATTCTTCTTTGCTCATTGTGTATGCGCCCTCGTCGCCTTCATCACGACGGAATCCGCAAAATCTACAGTGAGCTTCGCAAACGTTTGTCGGATTGATGTACATGTTTTGCAAAAAGTAGACTTTATCTTCGTTTTTGCGGTAATTGACGACATTTGCCAATTGTCCGATCGTCAAAAGATCGTTGGAGTTAAAGAGAGTAACGCCGTCTTCCAAAGTGAGGCGTTCGCCGTGCATGACTTTTTCCGCGATTCCGGCGAGCGATTTGTCTTGGATGGCAATGGTTTCAAGCGCCATTCCAAACACTTCCTTTCTAGGTCGAGTGGTAAGGGATAAGAGCTGTTCGTCCAGGCCATGCCCAATCAGAAACGTTCCTTGGGGGTGGAGAAAGCTCAATAAAAAGGGAAAATCTCGGGCAACAAGGCATCTATATTATAAACCTGTTAGTATGTACGAACAATAAGATAAGTTCTCCAACTGTTTGCTGTAAAATTCTAACATTTATCGCCATATTTTTGTTGCATTTTTGGGGGAATGTGGGAAATTTTGTTTGCGAAATGATGGCCGTTCTTGTAAAATATAGTAAGAAAGCCTGATCTACTATTAGGAGGAGCTTCATAATGCGGGACGTTTTGCTCGAAAAAATCGAACTCCTTCGACAGCGTATGGTAATTATGGGGTTAGAGGTTGGGTTGGATCATCCAGAAGTCCTAGAATACAGTATGCAAATTGATCAACTACACAACGAACTGAACCAGATAGATCATAATCTGTCTAAGGTAGGCCGAAAGAAGACGTATCGTTTTTATTTAACCGAGAACAATGCTTTTTTTGCATAAGGAGGGGGAGCCCTTCTTTTTTGTTTGCCTTTTTCCAGCAGTATGAGCGCCCGAAGTGCAGGGGAACCTTGTGAGAAGGGTTGCATCTTTTGTATACTGAACATATAGAAAGGGTAAAGTTAGCCTGCAAAGGAGGGAGTCAAGCATGATTACATTGACAGAAAAAGCCAGCTTGAAAGTAAAAGAGATGTTGGCAGCAGAAAACAAGCCCGGGATGTTTTTGCGGGTAGGTGTTCGACCTGGCGGTTGCAGCGGCTTTACGTATGGGATGGGCTGGGATCAGGAAATGAAGGAAGGCGACGAAACCTTCGAACAACACGGCGTGAAGATTGTTGTCGACAAGGACAGCTATCTATACATTAAAGGTACCGAGATTGATTACAAGGAATCGATGATGGGCGGCGGCTTTTCCATCGAAAATCCGAATGCCATCGCTTCTTGCGGCTGTGGGTCGTCCTTCAAGACCGCGCTGGCAAAAGGCAAAGAGGAAAAATGTGACGATTAAAATAGGGCTAGACTGTATGGGAAAAACCTCTTTGGTTCGTGTGGATCGAATGCACGAACCGAAGGGGGTTTTTTATTTGTGGCTATGTTAAAACGCCGTACAAGGAACCGTGGAAATGGACGAAACGTATTTCTTGTTCTCCGAAAAGGGCAAACGGAACATTGCCGATCGTAAGCCACGCAAAGGCGGCGGCAAAGCCAAATGTCGTGGTATTGGCATTGACCAAGCATGTGACGGGCAGTTTCGTTTAATGATTAAAAATAATATGCAGGAGATAATAGCGTAACTCCGAATTGTTAAATTACAAAAATATTAGAATTTTTCGTAGTTTACTATACTGTGATTTATCTGTACACATAAGGAGATAAAACTATGGACAAAAACAAATTGCTAAGAATGGACAATGTTGGCATCGTTGTAGAATCCCTTGATGACGCAATCGCTTTCTTCGAGGAGATTGGCTTGAGGCTCGAAGGGCGAGCTACTGTCGAAGGCGAATGGGCTGGTCGCGTAACCGGGCTAGGTTCGCAGTGTGTAGAGATTGCTATGATGGTTACTCCGGATGGCCACAGCCAAATTGAACTTTCGCGCTTTCTCACCCCACCCACTATATCAGACCACCGAACTGCTCCTGTAAATTCCCTCGGTTATCTACGCGTCATGTTCGCGGTTGAAGACATTGACGAAATGGTATCCAGACTCACTAAGCATGGTGCTCAGCTCGTTGGCGAAGTGGTTCAGTACAAGGACTCGTACCGGCTCTGCTACATTCGTGGAGTTGAAGGACTGCTGATCGGTTTGGCGGAACAGCTCGGCAATAAATAAGGGACGTTTAGTCGTGATGCATGAACTTTACTAACGGGTACGATAGCCCAATAAGCCGCCTCTTCCATGGGGCGGTTTTCTTATCGTAAAATATTTATTGCTTCCAGCATTTGTAACAAATGACCAAGCCCGCGCGTACTAACTACAAGCAGCTGCCGCATAGCTGCGATCTCTGTTCCTTTCAGAAGAGGAAAATCACAAGGAGTGAAGGACGTGGCGGAACGGTCACAGGAACAAAAAGCTTACCAGTGGTTGCTGCTGGGGGCTTTCGGAATCGGCTGTTTTGGCGATTTGCTGTTTTACGGCAAAAATTATGGCGTATCGTACCCGCTGTTTTTTATAGGAATGTATGCGCTGTTCGTATGGCAAGCCAAGCTGCATCAGAGACTGAGCTTTTCACGGGAAAACAAATACATCTGGCTTCTGTGTGTGCCGATCGGCATGTTGTCGCTTACGTTTGCGCTCTTTTCCAATGGCTACTTTCACTTGTTCAACTTCGTGCTGGTGCCGATGCTGTTTGTGCTGCAAACGATGCTTTTCACCGGGCGCCATAAAGCAAAATGGCATGAGATTATGTTTGTGGGAGAGCTATTGGAGATATTGGTTTACTATACGCCGAAGCATACACGGCTGCCGTTCATCATGATCAAAGGATCGGTCAAAGGCCGGATGAACCAGCGAAACTACGGCGTGTTGAAAAAAATCATGACCGGGCTCTTGATCTCCTTGCCGATTTTGCTCGTCGTGCTGACCTTGTTGTCACAAGCGGACCGCGTGTTTGGCCATTTTCTGAATGAATTTCCCGATATGCTGATTGATGTAGATTCAGTCGAAGGCATGTTTCGCCTGTTTGTGATCGGACTTGTTACGCTAGTAGTGTTTGGCTACATGTACTCCCTGTTTGGCAAACGGGCAGACACGGTGGAGCTTCCGCAGCCGCAAGAGCAGGAAAAGATCGTCTGGGACGGGATTATTTTGGTGACGATCCTGACGATTATTGATGCCGTGTACGCTGCTTTTACATACATCCAGATTTCGTATTTGTTCAGCGGAGCGAAAGCAGCTCTCCCGGAAGGACTGACGTACGCCGAGTATGCCAAAAACGGCTTCAACGAGCTGCTGACAGTGACGGTCATCAATTTCATCATCTTGCTTGCCACGCTGTATCTCGTATCGCGCAAAAATCGGCTGTTGTATCGCTGTGTACAAGTGTTGCTCACGCTGCTTACGGTCTGTACCAGCTTTATGCTCTTTTCGGCGTACTATCGGCTGTCGCTGTACGAAGCAGCTTATGGCTACACGCATACCCGTTTGCTCGCGCATCTGTTCATGATTTTTCTGCTGATCCTGTTTGCGATCGCCTTGTGGAAAATTTGGCGAGACAGCTTTTCGTTGTTCAAATATTACGCGCTCGTGACGCTCGCGAGCTACGTGCTTATCAACTACATCAACATGGACGTCATCATCGCCCAAAATAACCTAGAGCGCTATCGGGCAACGGGAAATATTGACGTCGAGTATTTGGGCAGGCTTTCGTACGATGTGGTGCCGTATTTGCAGGAATTGAAAGCGGACGAATCGTTGAAAGCAGCTGTGACGTATGAGCTGGAAAACAAATGGGCGGAACTGCGCGGAGAGTCGAGCTGGCAGTCGTTCAACTGGTCGAAGTACAGGGCGAAGCAGTACCTTCCCTAACCAAAAAGCAAAGCGGAGACGAGGGGCAGCTATCGTCTCCGCTTGCTTTTTTGGCGATAAAAAAAGAACAAGGCGATGACACAAAAGACGACCGCAACTGCGCCAGCGAAAGCGGGAAGCGTCCAGTCGCTTGCAGACGAAGGGGGCGGAGGGAGCGGAGCGCTTCCGGTTCCCAAGGCTTGCAAGTCTTCTGTCGCATCGGCGAGCAGGGTGGTGCGGGTGCAAATGTTTGTCTCCAGATCGCTGTGCTCCCAGTACGAGGCGTAGACAAGGTATTCGTCTCCCGGCTGAAAAGGAATGCCGCATCCGCCGCCCAAGCCACTCGTGACGACGAGCACCTGTGATTGCAAGGCCCCTTTCCAGACAGTCTGCACTTCAAACGTAACATCGAAGCCGATTCTTGCCGGGGTAGACGAAAAAGGCATTCTCACAGGCTCCTCGACGCGAAGCACTTTTCCGCTGAAGACGGCAGCAGATTGCCCCAGCGCTGTCACCGGATCGGGAGCAGGAGCACAACTGCAAGCCGCTGCCGGACTTGGGCTGAGCAAAGAGGTAACGATGACGGCGACAGCGAATAGCCAGTATGGTATGGCGCGAAACAGCATGGAAAATCACCCCCGGTATTTATTTGACGAGGGAAGAGGGAGAGTGTTCCAGTTGTGCCCAAAAAGCCCTTGCCGCTCTGAAAAAAAGAGCGAAGCAAGGGCTTTTATACGATACAGCAGGTTTATCCTATTAGCGCCGAGCGGCTGGCTTGATGTCGGCCGGGATTGGGCAGACGTAGGAGGTGCCGTCCAGCTTTTCTCGCAGCTCGGCTTTGGCCTCCGCGATTTTTTCCGGGTGAAGCAGGACGTCGATGGCGGTTGCGGCCATGACTTTGCCTGCGTGCAGCATTCCTTTGTGGCCGATCGACATGCCGCCTTGGGCTACGGCTTGCCACGAATGCAACTGGGTGCCCATCGCAAAGCACGTCGTTGAGCATTGGACAGTCGGAACGATCCAACTGACATCGCCCACATCAGTCGAGCCCGACATGAGTCTTGCTTGCGGAAGCAGAGGCAGGAGTACAGTGGAAAGCTCCTCGCTGCCCAACTGCTCTGTCAGCTTTTTACCGGATGCCCCCATGACTTTGGCAATCATGTTCAGATCGCTGCTTTTGTCCGACTCGGGAATCGTCTCGCGAATTTGGCGGGCGAAGTTCTGCTCTTCCTCGGTAAAAGCAGGGGTGCCCAACTGTTTGAAATTGTCGTACATGACGCGCTCCAGCGTCTGGTTCGGAATCAGGTTGGAGCATGCTTTGTCAAAAATGATGTCCACGGCCGTTTCCGTCATCATGGCCGCTCCCTGGGCAATCTTTCTGATCCGTTGATAAATTTCTTCGACCTGCTTCGCATGGGGAGCGCGGATCAAATAGAGCACGTCCGCTTCCGCCTGCACGACATTTGGCGAAAAGCCTCCCGAATTGGTAATCGCATAGTGCACGCGGGCTTCCGGGATGATGTGCTCGCGCAAGTAGTTGACCCCGATATTCATCAGCTCGACGGCATCGAGGGCGCTGCGGCCAAGGTGCGGTGCAGCCGCGGCGTGAGCAGCCTTGCCTTTGAACTTGAAGTACACCTGATAGTTGGCGAGGCTGCTGATCGACATGAGCGTGTTAAACGTTTGCGGATGCCAGCAAATCGCGTAGTCCGCATCGTCGAACAAACCTTCGCGAGCCATGTACGCTTTGCCGGAGCCGCCCTCTTCTGCCGGACAACCGTAGTAGCGCACGGTCCCTTCCAGTTGGTTTTCTTCCATATAATGGCGAATGGCGACTGCGGCAGCCAACGATCCTGTTCCGAGCAGATTGTGGCCGCAGCCGTGACCGTTTCCGCCTGGCTGGATCGGGGTGTGGGTAGCTGTTCCGCGTTCCTGACTTAGCCCGGAGAGAGCGTCGTACTCGCCCAAAATAGCGATCACCGGAGCACCGCTCCCATAGCTTCCGACAAAAGCCGTCTCGATTCCCGCCACGCCTTTTTCTACTGTGAAGCCTTCGTTTTCCAATGCCTCGCATAAAAGCTCTGCGGAGCGAAATTCTTCAAAGCGTGTTTCGGCAAACTCCCAAATCCGGTCGCTCACATGCGTGAACCATTCCTTTTTTTGCTCGATGATTTCAGAAATGCGTTGATGATAGGACATAATAACACCTCATTGTTCCATTCTTTTTTTGCATGCTGGCTTGCGCCGCGCGTACAGTCTGGCGCTAGTTGCCGACGGGAACCGAGCTGGCAGGTTCGCTCGTGGCTGGCGGTACTGTGCGAATCGTCATCCCGATAAAAAACGGAATGGCGACAGCGATGATCAAAAGCCAAAATGCTGCATCATAGGAGCCGTTGAACTGCTGGATCATGAAGCCCATGGCTGTCGGCGCGATCACTCCTGCGAGCTGCCCGCCGAGATAGATCAAGCCGGAAGCGGCACCGACAGAAGACGCGTCTATGTATTTGAGCGGCATCGTCAACGTAGTGGTAACAGCTGCGGCGAGACCGATATTGGCAATGGCCTGATAAAAGACAACCAGAGCGACGGTAGGAGCTTTCGACAAGAGATAAAGCGCTATGATGCCGATGAAAGAACCGATGACAATCAATAATTTTTCGCGGCCTACCATTCGTTTGTCCAACAGCCAGCCAGTGATGAGAACCGTCACAAAAGACAGAACGGCTGGAATCGCAGCCAATGCCCCCATGGCTACCATATCGAGATGGCGAACCTTGACCATGTAGGAAGGCATCCAGGACATCATGCCCCACGTTACCATGGAGATGCCGAAGTATATGGCCATCAGCTTCCAGAGCATGGAGATTTTCAAGAGCGAGCGGAGGGGCAGCTTATCCTTTTTCGTTGTTGCCATACTTTCTGCTGCTTTGGTTGGGTGTAAAAATTTGGCGTACAAAAGCGCTAAAAACAAGCCGAGAACACCGAGGATGACGAACATGATTTGCCAGCCGAAGTGTTGGGACAAGCTGGCGGCTACAAGCGTGGCGAGTACAGACCCGATGGTGGTGGCAGAGGTTAAGATGGACTTGGCCCTGGCCCGTTCATGCTGCGAAAAGCTTTCCGCTACCGCAACAGAGCTGGCGGAAGGATAGCTTCCCTCGCCGATTCCGAACAGAAAGCGGATGACGATGAGCGAGAGGAACGACCAGGCAGTACCTGTAAGGATCGTAAAAAGAGACCAGACGACGACGGAAACGAGAATGACTTTTCGCGAGCCGAATTTGTCGGCGAGACTGCCCCCGATCGGCTGCATGATCGCATAGCTCAGAAAAAAGCTGCTCAAAATCAGTCCGACCTGGGTTTCGGTCAGGCCAAATTCCTGGGAAATCGGGATCACGGCAACGTTGATGGCAACCTTGTCAAAGTAGTTGATAATCCAGCCGAGACAGAGAAGTCCGAGGACCAGGTACTTGTTCTTGCTGTTCGCTACTGCGCTTGTGTTCATCGTAAGGCCTCCTTGTTAGCGTTTTCATGGTTGGATGCGAATGGTGCAAAAAAACATCGGCGAGCAAGTCGGAAGGCAGCACACTCCTTTAAAAACTATTTTTGGACACTATAAAGACGATTTCTAAAAACAACTTTACGGCATTGTTTTGAACATTGCAAGTCTTTTCAAAATATTTTCAAAGAGGCGCAAATCTCCTATAATGACAAAAGAGTAAAGGGGGAATCTTTATGATCCGTTTGGGTGCTATCCTTGCCCAGCACTCGCAAAAAGAACTGGCATCTGTCCCCATGCGGGTTCAGGACAGCTGCGAGCTGGTCATGCTGCCCTATCATCGTCTGCATGAAACACCGACAATCTACAGGCAAAATCAGCAAAAAGTAGACGGTTTTGTCCTGACAGAGCTTGCGTATGCCTATTTGCTGCAAGAATGGGGAAGCTTCCCGATTCCGACATATACGCTTTCGATCAGCGAGCAAGAGTTTTACAAAAAGCTGTTTCAGCTCAGCCTGCGCAAACGCGATCTCGATTTTTCCAGAGTGTACATCGACTTTATTTTTGAGGCGAATCAGTACCTCGGATTGAAAGAAGTAGTCGGGGCAGACGCCATGCCGTACACGTTGTCTCCGGTGGAAGTGAACGACCAGATTTACGAGGCGGTGCTGGATGAGCATCTCCGCTTGTGGAAAGCAGGCAAAATCGACTTTTCCATGACGCGGATGAGCAACATCGTGCAAGATTTGACGGACCACGGAGTGCCGCATCAGTATGTGTTTCCTTCGCCGGAATCGGCCGCAGCGCAGTTTGAACAGATGGCTGCCGAACTGGCGGCGATCAAGCTGGCGGAGAGCCGGATTGCGATCGGGCATATCACGATCGGGGATGTCGAGGGGCAAAAGGAGAATCTCAACGAATGGGAACTGCGGCAAATGCTTCTGCACAAGTCACTTTTGGAGTTCAGTGCCGAGAAAAAAGTGCCGTTCATCATCCAGAAATCGGCTGCCAGCTTTGAGATCATCAGTTCATTCAAAGATTTGAAAATGCTGACGGACAACCTCACGCACTGTCTGTTACTCGCCTATTTGGAAAAGACGTTGCCGTTTCCCGTCCACGTCGGCTGGGGGGTGGGCAACAGCATGTACAAAGCAAGGATGAACGCCCAATCAGCGAACAGCATGTCTACAGCAGGCAAAACATCTGGCACGTACGTCGTAACAGACAGCGACCAGGTCATCGGGCCGTTGGGCGAGGAAACATGCTTGCAATACCGCAACCAGATCAACGACTACATTCAGCGGTTGAGCGAAGAGACAGACTTGTCTACCTTGCAGTTGCAAAAAATATTAGCGGTACTCGCGAAGACGGAAAGCAACGAGCTGACGGCGGACGAGCTGGCGTATCACCTCGGACTTACGGTGCGCAGCGCCAATCGCATCCTGAATCGCCTGGAGGAAAAAGGGGTCGCCAAAATTTTGTACAAAAAGCAAGAAAAGCTGCGGGGGCGCCCGACAAAGGTGTACCAAATCGAGTTGCCGGCGGAAGAGGACGGCCCGAAATAATAGACCGTTCAATAATTGGTAGCAATTTCGTCACGATTCAGTCACAGATTCCCAGATTTTGGACGGCTACTTTCCAGTAAGATGGAAGTGTAGAATCAAGTAGAAAGAAGGGGTCATTGTGAACAAGAAGTGGACTCTGTTGGTTTCGGCAGTTGCTTTTTCGGCGATGCTGATGACAGCATGCGGCGGCAAGGAGCAAGCGGCAAACACCAATTCTACAGAGGCTCCGGCGGCAGCGACGGATGGCAATGGAATCAACATCGAAGCTAGCAACTGGAAGTTCAACCAAGATGTTTATGAAGTAAAAGCAGGCGAAGAGTTTACGATCAATTTCAAGTCCACGGAAGGCTTCCATGGAATCGGAATTGAGGGCTTGGACGTCGATATTCAAAAAGACGGCAGCAAAACACTGAAAGTGGATAAAGCTGGCGAGTACAAAATTTTCTGCAACGTGATCTGCGGACCGGAACACGGCAACATGATCGCGAAACTGGTAGTCAAATAAATGCCAAACCCAAACACTCTGGCTCGCATTAGCGGGTTTGGGTGTTTTTTATTTTGCCGATCCACTTTGCTTTACAGGGCGATGACACATGTTTTCCCGCCTTTTGGCACAGATTAAGGAGGAAAAGTTTTCAAGCTTGCTTTCACGAATGGAGATGACAGCTTTGGAAAGAAAGACGTACTACGTCACCATGCAAGCGGGAACGACGGTTGCGGAAATTCGCGATGAAAAAGGCTCCTCCACCTATGATTTTGAGATCGAGGTAACAGACGTGGAGGTCGGCATGATGCGCGATCTGTTCAACAACTGTATTCACGGCGACTTCATGATGTGGATGCACGGGCATACACTCTGGTCGGACATGCCGGATCGGGACAATGACGAGTACGATGACAACTTGCGGGAAATTTATCGGTTGATCTACCAGCACGGTACGGCAAAAACGAAGCAAGATTTGGAGCAAATGGGGCTTGTGAAGCTGTTCGGTTTCGAGAGAGCGGGAATCCGGCCGCTGTAATCAGCCTGTTTGAGAAATTACACATTTTTACATATTTATCCGACAAGCTTGCCACAACCGCTGGGAACAATGACGACGAACAAGGCCAAAAAACGAGTGATGCCTTGAGGCGAGCGCCATGAGTCAAGCAAGGCGAAGGCGCAAAACGAGCGAAAAGGAGAGAACAGCATGAAAAAGTGGACAAACAGCGTGGTAGTAGCCGCAATCGCAGCGGGACTGGTATTGCCTGGTCTTGCACTGGCAGAGGAAACAACTCTCGCAACGACAGGGATGACGACAGCCAGTCGAACAGCACACAGCCACGGCGATCATGAGCGGGTGGACATCAAGGTTCGGCACGGGATGCACGGCAGCGCCCACCAAAAAATGTACATGCTGCTTTTGGCGGAAAAATATACGCCAGATAGTGTGGCCGAGTGGCAAGGAGTGTTCAAGGAACGGGAACGCCTGATGAACGAATTTGCGGCTTTGGGAGAAGACCCGAAATGGAAGGCGAAGCGCGAGGAGCGCAGGCAGCTTGTCAGCAAGCTGAATGAGCAGGTGAAAAAAGGCGAGATTACCAGTGAGCAAATGGAGCAGCAGCTGAAAGACTGGAGAGAGAAAAACATGGGCATGCCGGGCATGAAGGAAGATCGCGAAGCCAGAAAAGCCCGGATGGAAAAGATGAAAACGACGCACGAAGCGTTTGAAGCCGCGATTGAATCGGGGGATGCGGCGAAAATCAAGCAAGTGCTGCCGCAAATGCTGGAGCAGATGAAGGCAAAAAATACGGCGATGGCCCAGCGGCTGGAGCAGAAGAAAAAATAAGCGGATGAACGAGCAAAGGCGTGTGAACCAGGAAAATGGTTCGAACACGCCTTTTTGCTGCGAGACATTTTAGCGAGGACAATGACAGGCTACTGACTGCTTATAGCAAACGAGAGCAAGAACGGTCAAGTTAGCCTATTCTGTGTTACTCCGCTTTTAACTGATTCGGCTCAACAGCCTTCGCCATCCAGTGCTGATCGGTTTGGACGTGATTTTTGCGGACGAACTTCGCTGCGCTGTATTTGAAGTCAGCGTAGGCGAAGGAAGCGGTGAGCCGGACGACATAGCCTTCCTGCTCGCCGCCAAACACGGATTGCCGCGTATAGCAGGCCCGCACCTTTTCCTCGTCCCATGGGCCGCGATAGAGCACAGGCGGAGTCTGCAAACCAAGAAGCTCTGCCCATTCCAATGTATCGTCCCAACTGAGGCAGACGTTGCGGTCATCCCAGACGGAAAACAGGTAGAAGTAGCTCGACAACTCCTCATAAAAAATCGAATGCTTGGCAAACACGTTCTCCCCGCAAATGCGATAGCCGGGTGGAAGGTGGTGGGCAATCGAGCCGTGCAGCATTTTGATCCAGTGGCGGGACGGATGGTCGCGGCTGTCGATCGAACGGGCGTGCAAGTAGTCGCGGTACAAGCTGGTGTTTTCCCCGTCCAGCTTTTCTGTCACGACAATTTCTTTTCCAACAAAATGCCGGGTATCTCGCAAAATCCGATCGTCGTCGGTTTTGCTCCGGGACCAGGGCAGGTGAAAGGTGCGCGGATACTTTTGATAGTGGCTCGTCGACTTATTTTCCATAGTGATCCGCCTCTTTGAAAAAGTATAGCTTCGTCAGCATGTCTGCTCCGACCAGATGGTAAATCTCCGACGCGCCTTCATCGCCGCCGTAGGCAATTTTCATGTGCATTTCGATCAGAGCGGCGGCCCGGAAGACAAGCTCGTCGGCGAATCCCAGCTCTTTCAGGAAATGAACGGCAATCTGGCTCGACACGTATTCGTGCCCGTAGTAGCTGCTGTGGCCTTTGGCTTGCTTGAAAACTTTTGTATACAATTTTCCCACGTCGTGAAACAGCGCGACAATTTGCATCAGCAGCTTGTCGTCCTCTTCGTAAAAAGTATTGACGTAATCGAGGACGTGGTACGTATGCTTGCACAGCGTGTGCTGATGGTGCGGGTTGTCTTGCTGAAAATCTTTCATTTGCTGAAAATAAGCGATTCCGGACAAGGCGGCAAACAGCTCGTCGTAGCCGGGTTCGCTTTGCAAAAGGGCGATAAACGCCTCTTTAGTCATCGGGTACGGCACAGGCTCATGCAGCAGGTGGATGGCGGCAAAGCCTTCCTGGTGCAAAGGAATATGCAAGTTTTTATGGTATTTGGCGAGAACCAGCTCATCCAGCTTGCGTTTTCTCGCCTGATTTCGTTGCAGGCAAATTTCAAACGGAGTGCTCACGTAGTAGCATTCCGCCGTCGCGTGCGGGAATCGCTTCAGTACGCTCATCCGCTTGTCCCGATCGACATTGGTGGCGTCGAAGACAACGTCGCTTCCCGCAGCCAACGCTTGCTCGATACGGGCGTAAACCTCGTGGAAAACGAGCGGATTTTTCCGGCGCTTGGCTTCATCCCCGAACAGCTCTAACCGAACGGCATCCGTGGACACGAGCGTCGCCCGTTCTTTTTTGGCGATCAGCCCGGCTGCGCGGGTTTTGCCGCTTCCGGGAATGCCCACCATCATGATGAATTTATTCATAAAATGACGCTCCCCTCAAAAAGTGGTTCCAATAGACGAGTGCAGGGGGTCGACAATTTAACCGATTACATGATTTTTCCGTCCTTTAACAAATAATTCCTTATAGTATAGCGTGTTTTTGCAAAAAGGGAAGAAAAAAATCCCGCCTCTGCCGTGGGCGATAGCGGGATTGCTTACAGCATGTCGGGTGTCCATTCTTGAATGGCTACCGTTTGTGCCAGATGGCAAGTGCTGCACCAGCCGGTATGCAAGCACAGGTGCTTCTCGCGATCGGGGTAGCCGTTGTCCCATTTGGCGTCATCGATCTCCCGGTAAGGGCTGTAGTCGCCGTAAAAGTCGTACAGACGGCCTGCATCCGCAAGTGGCGTGTAGCATTGTGGGCAAGCTTGCGAGAGAGAAGCGAGCCCATTGCAAACCGGACAAAGATAATCCATGGTTTTCCCTCCAAAAACGTAAACGCTGGTTGTCGTTTTCTCTACTCTGCGTCAGAAGGAAAGCCGCTATGCATCCTGCCCGAAAGCTTCGCCGTCACGAAAAAATCCTTGCACCGCAAAAGAAAAGCGGCACAAGGATTGAATGCTTGCTGATTGTTGAATCAAGCTTTGAAGTTGTCCATGCTGGAGGAATGCCCTGGCTGCAATTTGGCATCCGGGTTGAAGTAGCCTACCGCATTGTTGACGGCCGTTGGCGCTTCCCCGAAGCCGACAGCAATCAGCTTGACTTTGCCCGGATAAGTCGCGATGTCTCCCGCCGCAAAAATGCCGGGAATGTTCGATTCCATGCGCGTGTTTACGACAATCGAACCTTTTTCCAGCTCCAATCCCCAGTTTTTGATCGGACCGAGCGAGGAGATGAAGCCGAAGTTGACGATGACGGCATCGACTTCCAGGTTGAGTTCTTCTTTCGTGGTGCAATTCGTCAGAGTCAGGCGTTCAATTTTTTCTTCTCCGTGAAGAGCGGATATTTCATAAGGTGTCGTGACGTTTACCTTGGACGACATGAGCATCTCTACGCTGTGCTCATGCGCACGGAACTTGTCTCTGCGGTGGATGAGATGGACTTCTTTGGCGATCGGTTCGAGCATCAAAGACCAGTCCAGTGCGGAATCTCCGCCGCCAATGACGGCGACGCGCTGCCCTTTGAAGGAGTTCAGGTCGGTGACGAAATAGTGCAGATTGGATTTTTCGTATTTGACGGCATCTGGGTGTTCCAGTCTGCGGGGTTCGAACGCACCTACGCCTGCCGTGATGATGACAGATTTTGCGTAGTGTACGCCTTTGTCCGTAGTGATTTCAAAAACGTCGTCCGCTTTTTTCTCTACGTTTTCCACTTTTTCTTCCAGACAAACGGTTTGCTGAAAACGTGAAAGCTGCTCCTTCAGGTTATTGATCAAATCTTGAGCCAATATCTTTGGGAACCCGGCTACATCGTAAATGTATTTTTCCGGATAGAGAGCTGACAGTTGCCCGCCAAGCTGGGGCATGCTCTCAATAATTTTCACACTTGCCTGCCTCATGCCACCGTAAAATGCAGTGAACAGTCCGGCAGGGCCTCCGCCAATGATCGTAATGTCGTAGATTTGCTCGTCCTTTTGCAGAAAATTCAATCGAAAGCACCTCCGAATATTCGAAAAACCGAACTCCTCACCCATTATAACCCAACAAAGGAAAGAAAAAAAAGCAGGGAAAAAAACGCCTCGATAGGCAAAAAACCCTTGCAAATCATGGTGGCAATCGATAAGATGAGGGTGACTGTAAAGAAATTGTCACATTTGTTTGTTTCTAAGTTTGTGCTTTTTTTCACAGGTTGGAACATATGACATAACAGGCAATTATTCCGATACGTCATTTTTATTCACTTGGGCATCTTACTTGGTAACAGCCTACGTGAAATTTCGCACAATCTTCCTCTGGTTACCATTAACAATGAATGGAAGGGATACCGATGAGTGCACCCAAAATCCTCATTCTTGGAGCGGGATACGGCGGCTTGCTGACCACGTTGCAGCTGCAAAAAAAGCTGAATTACAACGAAGCGGAAATCACGCTGGTGAACAAGCACAACTATCACTACATCACGACCTGGCTGCATGAGCCTGCTGCTGGCACGGCTTCTGCCGACCATGCGCGGGTGAGTCTGGAAGGAATCTTGAACCAGGACAAAGTCCAGTTCATCAAAGGAACGGTTCAGGCGATCGATCCGCAGGAGCAACATGTCACACTCGATAGCGGCGAAGTGCTGACCTACGATTATCTCGTGATCGGATTGGGCAGTGAACCGGAGACGTTCGGCATCGAAGGATTGAAAGAGCATGCGTTCAGCATTCGCAGCATCAACGCTGTCCGCCATATTCGCGAACATATCGAGTACATGTTTTCCAAATACAAAAACGAGCCGCATCGTACAGACTACCTGACTTTCGTTGTCGGGGGAGCGGGCTTTACGGGAATCGAGTTTTGCGGGGAGCTGGGCGACCGTCTGCCGGAGCTGTGCCAGGAGTTTGACGTGGACCCGGAGCTGGTCAAAGTATATTGCATCGAAGCGGCTCCATCTGCTTTGCCGGGCTTTGATCCCGAGCTGGTGCAGTACGCCATGGATGTGCTGGAGCGCAAAGGCATCGAGTTCAAAATCGGCACGCCGATCAAGCAGTGCACACCAGACGGCGTCCTTTTGGCAACCGGGGAAGAAATCAAGTCGAAAACGGTTGTCTGGGCAGCAGGTGTGCGCGGCAACAGCATCGTCGAAAAAGCTGGCTTCGAAGTCATGCGCGGCCGCGTCAAGGTAGATGAATATTTGCGCGCGCCGGGCTATGAAAATGTGTTCGTTGTCGGAGATTGCGCCCTGATTTTCAACGCAGAAGGCCGTCCGTACCCTCCGACAGCGCAAATCGCGGTTCAGGAAGGCGAGACGCTCGGAGAAAACCTCGCCGCGCTGATTCGTGGCGAGCTACCACAGAAGTTCGTCCCTCATCTGCAAGGAACGCTGGCTTCTCTCGGAAAAGGCGAGGGAATCGGCCAGGTCGGTTCGAAAAAGCTGTTTGGCAGCACAGCGGCGATGATGAAAAAGGCAAGCGATCTGCGCTACCTGTACAAAATCGGCGGGGTCGGCCTCGCCTTGAAAAAGGTAAAGCTGTAAGCGATGCGCCACGCGAGTATTCAGGTCAGAGGGCTTATGACCCGCGACGAAATGGAGCGGTACAATGCCATGATGGAAGTGGGCGCCTTTTTGGAAGAGCAAGGGCGGCACGACCTGGCTTGGCATGTCCAGCGTGAAATTGATATTCTCATCCTGCCTGCCATCGATCGGCTGAAGGAAAAAGGCCGCGAGAGGGATCGGGAAAATCTGCGCTACATGATTGACAACGGACTTTTGGACGACGATGATGAGTAATAGCTACCCCCGGTGAGCGAAACGCCGGGGGTTTCGTGTACATACGGTCAGGAAGGACAAAGCGAAAGGAAGCGAGCGAATGCGGGAAGGGAAAGTGTGGCTTGGCGCCTGCGGAATCGTCATCCGCGGCGAGGAGGCCCTGGTCGTCAAAAAGGCGTACAGCGGGTTGAAAGGGCAGTGGTCGTTTCCGGCCGGATTCGTACAGCAGGGCGAGACGGTAGACGAGGCAGCCGTGCGCGAGGTTTTGGAGGAAACCGGGATTGAAGCAGCCGTGCGGCAAGTAGCGGGTATCCGTTCCGGGGTCATTCGCGGGTCGATCAGCGACAACATGGTTGTGTTCTGGATGGACTATGTAAGCGGCGAACCGCGCCCGCAGGAGGGGGAAATCGTCGAAGCCCGATTTTTGCCGATTCCTGAGCTGATGGAAGATCCGCTGTCTTCTACATACTTGAAAATCATCCTGCCAGGCTACGCAAAACGGGAAAAAGGGATGGAAGGGCAATCCTATGAGATTGATCCTGTCTTTCAGTACACTTCCTATAAAATCTTCAAGCAAAGCTGAGAATGAAATAGCTAAGCCGCGATGTTTCCGCTTACATCGCGGTTTTTTCTGCTATATCGGAGAAAAACTGTGTTGTGAAAAAAGGCAGTGATCTGATATAGTTAGATACATCAAAATAATCTGAAAATACATGCAATTAACGAAGGAGCATGTATGGAGAAAGGGGAGCTCATCATGAGACATAACCAAGAACAATGCCCGTACTGCAATGGTCAAGGGTATTTCCAGCTGCTCCTGGGTGGCACGGAAAATTGCCCGAACTGTGAGGGCGTAGGAAAAGACGCTCATCAGGAGTCCGCATCCGCAAACAAATAGCCGATACTTGCCGTTGCATAGAGCAAGAGCCGTCAGAGAGCTGGCGGCTCTTTTCGTCTGCGCTTCGCAAGGCTGCACATATTGACCTGTATCTGCCATTTTTGCTACACTAAATAGCGAAAATAGCCCGTCCTCCCTTGATTTGCCAACCAGCCTTGGCAAAAGCCGGAGGCGATGGCAGGAGGTTTGGCGGTCGATGAGCTTATTGCAATTTATGGTTTCCATCGTTTTGTTCACCGTGCTCGGTTTTGGCATTGGGTTTATTTTAAACATGATTTTGAAAACGACGTGGCTTCCGGTTGTGATCGCGGTCGGCGTGGTCGTTGGCGCCCTCGTTTATCAAAAAATCGTTCCGGGTGTCTGGGACGCGATCATTCTCGGCTGTGGAATGGCAGGCACAGTGGGCAGCGGCTGGACGATTGCCACCCTGCGCAAAAAAGGATACCGGATGTTTTAACAGGCGGAAAACAGGTCTTGATTCAGGGGCCTGTTTTTCTTTTTTTCATCGTTTGCCAAAGCGGGAACATACAGAATGTTTCTGAAATCATCCAAAATTTGTGTATAGTTTCCTCCTCTTCGGGACATGACTAGAACCGAGAGGAGGTTTACCAAGAAATGAATGGGAAGCAGTTTGTAAGTATCCTCGCATTGTTCGTCCTCGTTTTGACGGCATTTGCAAGCGACGGATACGGCTACAACGTGGTAGGAGACCATAATCTTTCATCCACATTCGGAATCAAGGAAACCAAAGAGGGGCAACGGGTCGTAAAAAAACGGACAGTTTCGGCCAGCTCACTCACTCAAGTCATTGATAAAGCGGATGTATTCCTCGACCAATATCCGAAAGTTCGCGTCGTCGCAACCGGATACTATGCCGGGTTTGAATCGACCGGAAAGAACCCGTCTGATCCGTCCTACGGGATTACGTATTCGGGCGTAAAGGTTCGCCGGGACGATTACTCGACGATTGCAGCCGATCTGCGCATTTTTCCGCTGGGAACGGTCCTGTACATACCGGGCTACGGATACGGGGTTGTAGCGGACAAGGGCGGTGCCATTCGTGGCCACAAGATCGACCTGTACTTCGAGACCAAGCAGGATGTGTTCACCCAATGGGGCAAAAAATCACTCGATGTATATATCGTAAGACGCGGGGAAGGGAAGCTGACAGAAGCCTTTCTCAACAACCTGAACCAGAAGGGCATCGCGGCAATGGCTGAAGTGGCAAACTAGAGGTTTGCTGCGAGACAATGGAAAACAAAAAAACGTTCAAGGCGATGTGCTTTGAACGTTTTTTCATGCCGTGATTTATGTATGAATCAGCTTCACGAGCTGTTCCAGGCCATCGAGTATGCGCGGAGACGGGCGGCAATAAAGCCCTTCCTCCAGCAGGTGAACCTGGTCTTTTTGAATAGCCGTCATCTGGCTCCACTCTGGACGGCTCGTGATCGTTTCCCGCTTGATGCGCTTCAGTTCGATGCCGCACCAGACGACGCAAATATGATCAGGATCGCGCTCTTGCACCATCTCTCTGGTCGCTTTTACATTGGCGACAGGGAAGTCGGAGAATACGTTGACAGCACCGGCTATCTCGCTGACATCGGTCAGCCAGTTCGTTTGTCCGGGCGTATAGATCGGGTTCGGCCACCATTCCCAATACAGCTTGGGACGCTGCGTACAGGAAGCCGTCTGTTGTCGGATGCTTTCTATTCTTTCGTCAAAATGGGCGGCAAGCTGTTCCGCTTGCTTGTGAAAGCCTGTCGCCTCGCCGACCAGTCGGATGTCAGCGGCGATTTCGCCAATCCTTTGCGGGTTCAGCACGATATGCGAAAGCCCCAAGGCTTGCAATGCCTCCACATTTTTTTCCATTCCGGGAACGCTTAGCGAGGCGACGACCAGATCAGGCTGGAGTGCAGCCACCCGTTCCATGTCAATGGTCAGATCGGGACCGACGCGCGGCAGGTGCTGCCACTCCAAAGGCCAGTCGGAGTGATCGTCCAGCCCCACCACGTGCTCATGCAGGCCTAAATAATAGAGGATTTCCGTATTGCTCGGACAGATGGACACGATGCGCATGTGATTCCCCCCTGTGGAAACATCCTAAAAAAACGGCTGCACCAGCAATGCAATCATGATGCCCAGCCATCCGCCAATCAGCACTTCAATCGGCTGGTGTCCGAGCAGTTCTTTCAGCTTTTTCGCCTTTTCCTGGTTCGGGCGAACTTTTAACGATTTCATCCCTTCCAACAGGTGGTTAAATTCGTCCACCAGCTTGTTGAGGACGACGGCTTGCATGCCGGCATGCCGGCGAACGCCCGCAGCGTCGAACATGACGATCACGCCAAGAATGGCGGAGATAGCAAACATGTTGCTAGAAAAGCCTTCACGCAGTCCCACTGCGGTCGACAGAGCTGTCACGGCAGAAGAGTGGGAGCTGGGCATGCCGCCTGTGCTGAGCAACAGGGACCACTGCCATGTTTTCGTTGCGAAAAAATGGAGGGGAATTTTGATAAATTGGGCGATTCCTATGGCAAGCAGTGCAGCCCATAAGGGGAAGTTTTCAAAAATATCCGCCACGGAAAATCCATTCCTTTCTACTGTGCGCTTCTCTAGATTATTGTAACAGAAGGGCGTTGTCTTAATCCGTGAAGTTTTCATTTGGATTTTAAGCGCTGCCAATCTGTGGTACCATAAGGAAAGCTCCTGCTAGAGGGTCAGCCTGCAAGCCGCAGGCACTTCTTATCTAGGTAGCTTTTGCCATCAAGCAGGTGGAAAACGGAGGTGTGCATCCATGGGCTATCCCGTGCAGTATTTGCAGTTCATTGAAAAATTCAATGAAGGGGAGTTCTACGAATGCCACGATCTGCTGGAAGACATCTGGATGGAGGACAAGACCGACAAATTTTTGCAAGGCATGCTGCAATTGTCAGTCGGGTTGTACCATCTTGAATACGGCAACTTGAAAGGCGCTCGCTGGATGTTTGGCAATGCGCGGAAGTATTTGTCCCGCTACGGACCCGTGCATTGGGGGCTAGACGTAGAGGAAGTGCTTCGTTACATAGAGGACTGCGAGGCTGTGTTGCCGGATCGCGATGCGATTCCGTATGCAGAGGCGAAAGCCATGACGTTTCCATCCTTGCGCTTGCATGTAGACACATCGTGTTAAAACACAAATGTGCCCATAATTGTATCCTATCACAGCGAAAGAGGGAAGAGTATATGGAAGTAACCGTAGAAAAACGCTCACAGCTTGTGAGCTACGTATGTGATGAGCTGATCGTGCCGCTTTGGAAAGGGGAGCAGCTTTCCGAGGTGTACCCGGAACTGGAAGAAGCTTTCGCAGGCAGCCTCAGCGGCTTGCAGCAGGAAGGCGAAATCACGGGCGAGGCGAAAGAACTGACGGTCATTCATGGCTTGAACCGGATTGCCGCGAAAAAGCTGCTCATCGTCGGCATGGGCGATCCGGCCAAATTTGACTTTGTCGCTGCACGCAACGCATGGGGCCGGGCAGCCAAATCAGTCGTGTCCAAAGGAAACGCGAAAAACGTCGCAATCGATTTGCCGACAACCGGGCATTTGAGTGCCGAGCGTCTGTCCCAGGCAGTGACAGAGGCGTTCGGTCTGGCAGAATACAATTATGAAGGCTATCGTCAAAAAGCGAAGCGGGAATTTGCGCCAATCGCCACTGTGCGAATCTTGGCAGCGGACGATGCTGTAAGCGCTGTACAGGCTGGCGTGCTGCGGGGGAATGCGCTCGTTTCCGGTACGAATCTGGCGCGTACGCTCGTCAATGAGCCAGCCAACTACTTGACGCCGCGCGCTCTGAAGGACGCCGCTGTCGCTGTGGCAGAGCGTTACGGCATGACCGTGGAAGTTCTGGAGAAAGCCAAGCTGGAAGAGCTGGGCATGGGCGGAGTTCTCAGTGTCGCAAAAGGCAGCGAGCTGGAACCGTACGTCGTAGCCGTCAAATATCAGGGAAGAAAAACGTGGGATAACGTTATCGGCCTGGTTGGAAAAGGCGTTACTTTTGACACGGGCGGTATTTCCATCAAGCCGGTAGCGGGCATGGAAGACATGAAGTCGGATATGGGCGGCGCGGCTGCCATGATCGGCGCGCTGGAATCGCTGGGCCAAATGAAGCCGGAAGTAAACGTGCTCGCAGTCATTGGAACAGTGGAAAACATGCCGTCGGGCACAGCATTCCGTCCTGGCGACGTGATCACGACCATGAGCGGAAAAACGGTCGAGATCATCACGACAGATGCGGAAGGCCGCCTCGTTTTGGCCGATTGCATTACTTATGCAAAAGAGCAGGGAGTGTCGTGCATCGTAGACGCCGCCACGCTGACAGGCGGAATCGTCGTTGCGCTCGGACATTACTGCTCCGGGGCAATGACGAACGACAAGGCGCTCATGGATGAGCTTTTGCAAGCAGCGGACGTTGCTGGCGAACGCCTGTGGCAGCTCCCGACCTTCGAGGAGTACCGCAGCCTGAACAAGAGCCGCTTTGCCGACCTGAAAAACTCGGGCGGACGTTACGGCCACGGCATCATCGGCGGCGTTTTCCTCCAGGAGTTCGTCGGCGAGACACCATGGGTACACCTGGACATCGCTGGCACAGCGTACACGGCCACAACGGGCGACATGCAGCCAGCTGGCGGTACAGGCGTCATGACGCGCACGATTGCCGAATTTGTAGCAAGCCGCAGCCAATCCTAAACACGAAAAGGAGTGCATTGACATGAGCCAAAATCCTAGCAACGAAGTTCGCCGCCAAATGTTGGAGGATGCGAAGACGATCGCTGTAGTAGGACTGTCCAACAAACCGGATCGCACCAGTTACATGGTCGCACAGGCCATGCAAAATGTCGGCTACCGCATCATTCCGGTCAACCCGGTTATTGCCGGGGAAACGGTACTGGGCGAAAAAGTCGTTTCCAGCCTGGCAGAAATCGATCAGCCTGTGGACATCGTCAACGTTTTCCGCAAAAGCGAAGACATTTTGCCTGTCGCAGAAGACGCCCTGAAAATGCAACAGAAGCCGAAAGTGTTCTGGATGCAGCAAGGGATTGCCAATGAAGAGGCGGCGAACCAAGTTCGCGCCGAAGGCATCGAAGTCGTGCAAGATATGTGCATCAAGGTAGACCATGCGCTGCTGCGCGTTGGCAAGTAAGATTTTTTCTTTTTGCTTCTCTTTGGAAGGCGGGGATGACGTCAAATCGTCATGCGCCCTATGACCTGAGCTAACACTCGTGTTGCAACGGTTGGTACAACGGGATGCTACCTTGCGAAAAGGCAAAGGGCCTCCGCTCTCACATGGCGGGGGTCTTTTTGCAGCATGAGCAGGTTCGGTTCGGGCTGGTTTTCGGGGGAAACGCGCTGGAGGCTTACTTGGTATGTGGTACGGCGCTGGCCCACGCTTTGCAGGCGCTGCACTTTTGCCGTCATTTTTTCTTGCACGTTATCGCTTTCGCTGGATATGATAAGAAAAAGCAGGACAAGCGGACAAAGACAGCAAGGAGTGGGCCTATGTTTATCCATCCATCGACAGACACCAAGCGCGACCGTATCCCCCCGAACCAGAAGCAGACGACGGGTTTTCCCGTACTTCACTACGGAGATGTTCCAGAGTACACGGACCTGTCCACCGAGTGGAACTTCCGCCTGTTCGGCTTGGTCGAGGAAGAAGTCACACTGACGTACGAACAAATGATGGCGCTGCCGACAGGCGAAGTGACGAACGACATTCACTGCGTCACAGGCTGGAGCAAGCTGGACAACGAGTGGCAGGGCATCCCGGTAGAAGAAGTGCTGAAGCTCGTGAAAATAAAGCCGGAAGCCAAGTACGTCATGCTGCACGCCGAGCACGGCTGGACAGTGAACATGCCTTTGGCCGACTTCACGAAAGCAGGCAACCTGTTCGCCAACAAACACAACGGCGAGAACCTGACCCCCGAACACGGCTGGCCGCTGCGCTTCGTCATCCCGCACCTCTACTTCTGGAAAAGCGCGAAGTGGGTGCGCGGCATCGAGTTTATGGAGAAGGACAGGCAGGGATTTTGGGAGAAGAATGGATACAACATGTATGGAGATCCTTGGCTTCAACAACGTTACGCTTGGGATTAATTACCAATAAAAGGAGGCGAAAATTCGCCTCCTAATATCCTCCTCTCTATTTTCAGGTGAAAAGTAACACCCTCCAAAGAAATATTACCTCATTTGTCCTATTTTGGCGATATATGGAATACAACGACATCTCGATATTAGTCTAAGTAAAGAAGAGACTTTTCTATTTTCTGGGACAATTGTATGATTTGTAGAAAGAGAGAGTGAGAACGTGGTATATCACAATTTGAAAGAAATTTTTATTCAAAAAATGGGTGTGCCTGTACTCTTTCCTGTATTTCCGAGGCCAATGGATTCTCAAATTCTTTTTACCCATTCACTGACTCGCAAAGTAATGGAAGTACACTCTGGTCTGTATTGTCGACTTGATCTGCAGTTAAAAAATGTAAAAAGATGCGATGGAGTTTCTAAAAACTAGTGGTGTCAATGTAGAAGACAAAATACTGATGAATGGGTTTTCAGCTTCTGGTAAGTTTGTGACTCGGTTTACACTAATGCATCCTGAGATGGTGCAAGCAGTTGCCGCCGGAGGAGTAAACGCTATCTTAACTTTACCGTTGGAGTCTTTGGATGGCGAACGCATACGCTACCCAGTGGGGGTATCTGATCTTGCTAATTTAACCGGAAAAGTCTTTGATTTTCCCCAATACGCAAGAGTTCCCCATTTTGTATTCATGGGAAGTTTAGATATAAATGATCAAGTTCAAATCAAATATGCTCCAGAAACTTTTGATATCCAGGACATTGAATTAATTTACAACCTAATTGGTGAGAAAATGATGCCCGATCGGTGGATGAAAACACAAATTATATTTAGCCAATTAGGTTGTAATAGAGTTTCCTTCAAGACTTACGAAGGAGTCGACCATAGATATGTTTCCGAAATCATTGATGGCTTGATTAATTTCTTTACTGCTAATACTCAATATGAATAGGAAGACGCTCCACAAAAAAAGTGGGGCTTTTCTTTTTGTCATCCATCATAAGACAGGAATAAACGCTCGTGTAAAGGTGAGAGAATAGAGATCAAATTTAGCCCTAGATTGTGTAACGACAGCTCGTGTAACGACTCATGGAGGATAAGAAACGGATTTACAATAGTTGGTGGAAGCAGACATGGTCGTGTCAGGTACCGCATATGTATTGATACTTGCGGGGAGCGTAATTGAAAAAAAGAGTAAGGATTCGAGCTGACTCCTGTTTATTCATACTGAGCGTGCATGATTTTACAAAATTTTATTTTTGATTCGACATGTTTTTACAACATTTTCAATTAATTACCATTATTATGAGTAAGAGAATATTGATTTGAGGTGATATTATCAAAAAAATTCTCTTGGTTATACTTCTTGGGCTGTTGGCATTCAGTTTTTTTGATCTTGACGTTAGCATGGGAATAAGTAAAAAGGTTTCTGTAGTTATCACAGTTGCGGTTGTTGCTTGGATGACTTATCTGGACTATAAGGGTGGAGGAAAGACGAGTGAAAAAAAATAAAATAACTAAATCGTTACTAGCAGTTGCATTGACTACAGCTTTTCTATTTACTGGATACTCTCCGGTAGCGATGCCTAGTGTTCATGCAGCAGAACAAACTATTGACCAAAGTTTTGATGTACTACTTGAAATTGCAAAATCAGATTTGGAAGAAAAGACCTTTGTCAAGAATGGTGTAGTTGTAAATGGGTATAGCAACTACAAAGAAGCGGGAGTCAGCCAAGAGGCGTTTGAAGAATTTGAAAAGATTGTTAGTTATGCAAATAAGGAAATCAAAAAAGGGAACATGGTTGTTGGCAAGAACATTTTAGATACAAAAGCAGACATTATTAACACAAATTCGAGTAAAGCTTGCAGTTCTAAGAATTCAACCAACAACATAAAACCTATGGCGCTTTATTATGATTACCACATTAGTGCAAGTAAAGCCACAAAGATTGGAAAAGCGTTAGCTGCGGGTATCGGAGCTGCTGCACTAGCTTCTGAATTTGGCCTGCCAGCTGCTGTAGCTGCGGTACTCACTGCTTTATACGGAGCAAATGAGTTGTGCAATTGGGATGGTAATGGGTATACCATTTACTACATAATTACTCCTATCCCTGCGGGCTACTGTGTACCAGATTGATTATTAATTTAATATCAGACTGACAAAAAGGCCCCTTCAATTGTGAACTGTGACCTGAGAAATGGACAGTATTTGAAAAGGGCCTCTCGAAACTTAAGCGGCTATGAGATGACTCCTGAATTCATCAGGGGTCATCTTTTTTAAGGTCCATTGGTAACGCTCTGAATTGTAATAGGTTACGTATTCATTAACACGCTGACGCAACTCTTTCAGGGATGCACAGTCCTTGTATTCAAGTTCATCTTTCATATGACCAAAGAATGATTCCATGGAAGCATTGTCCCAGCAGTTACCTTTGCGAGATATCGACTGCTTAAAGCCAGCTTTAGCAATAAGGAGCCTCGTTAAGGGATGAGTATAGTGCATGCCTTGATCTGAATGAAAAATAGCATCAGGATGGACGTTACCGTCCAACCGTCTGATTAATTGGGCCAGCGTTCGTTTAACCAGGGATAACTCTAACGTGGAAGATAGATAGTGTGCCAAAATCTGTTTGGTTGCACCGTCTTTCACACAGGACAGATAGGCCCATTGGCCAGTGCCATAGCGCAAATAAGTGATGTCAGTAAGCAGAACCTTCTCGGGTATACCTTGGTCAAACTGGCGTTCCAGGAGGTTTGGACATGTGCGGTGTTCCTGAGTTGCCTTGGCCATTTTACGATATGGATTCGCTTTCCGAATGACAGTGACCAACTTAAACTTTCGCATGAGACGACGAATCTTTTTATGGTTCATCACGACACCGTTCAAACGCGCCAATCTCATTTTGATGACCAGTGCCCCGGCTTTCCCTTTCAGGGCTTCGAAATGCTCCTTTATTAGCAGGAAGTCACGTTCATCCGCCGCTTCTCGAAGCTGACGGTGTTCTTCAGCACGACACCAGCGATAATAGCCACTCGGGCTAACTTCTGCAATCTGACATAGATAACGGGTTACGCGCTGCAAGCTATGTTTTCGAAGGACTAGGTTAATGAGCTGAAAGCGCTCGGAAGATGGTAACGTCTTACTGGTTTGTCTTTCGAGCGCTTCTAGCTTTTTTAGAAGTTCATTCTCTGTCTCAAGAAGCCTAATTCGCGCTTGAGCACGTCTCCATTTCTCTTCCGCCGATAACTCTCCTTCTGACTTTCTGCCCGTGCTGCCCTTACCTCTACGCTCCTCAATAAATCCAGCTTCACCAAAGGTAGCATATACTTTTCGCCATCGAAGCAAGCACTTTTTTGGCATATCCCGACCGATCATTTCCATGTAAAAACCCGCCTGAAGAAAAATCTCCATCGGCGTTTGTCCCTCTTGGTATGCTTGTACAGCGGCAACCTTGAATGAAGGAGAATACGAGATGTTTTTCCCCGTTACTCGAAGTACATTTGGATTTTTCTCCAACATTTGTATCTCTTGTTCAGTAAAACGTTTTCTGTCTCGGCTCATTTTCCGTTTCCTCACTCATTTCTCGTTAAAGAAGATTAAAACACAAAAACCCGCAAGACGGTCACTTTTTTCAAAGTGTCCATCTTGCGGGTCACAGTTCACTCATTGCAGAAGGGGCCTTTTTTTTATTTGCATGTTGGCAATCCGTTCGCATATAATACAAACAAATGTTCTTGTTCAGGGGCGAACAGCATGAGAATCAGCAAGATAGATAATCCAACTTCAGGACGTTTCGTGCTTCCGCAACAGCGGGAATTGTACTTGCAGATGAAGGAAGACGAGAAATTGGTTCCGATGCCATCACTTGAGCATGATGAACTTGAATCAAAGATTTGCTTGGGATTGATTGCAAAAAAGAGGGAGGCGAGAATTTCGCCTCTTTTTTTGTTGGGGAAGATTTTTCTTTTGTATGCTGCATGCCGATTGTTGCCACCAATTGCAGCGCCATAAGAAGGCGGTCCTGCTGAGCACCGATGGAGTGGCCTTCTTTTGCTTGCTCATCAGTTGAAACCCGAGTTTTTAGATCAGTCTATTGAGAAGTTCTGCTTTTTTCTTCTTCTGAAATATACGTTTTCGCCAAAAAAGAAATAGTTGGACCAGGAAATAAACAAAGATTACATCGTGGACAACTCCTACACTTGAAGCAACCAGGTCAATTGTTTCTTCTACATTCATAACTTATTCATCGCTTTCCTTGGTGGAAAAATGAGTTGACTGTTTTTGTTCTTGGATCACAACAAGACGCTCGATCTTACTTATGATTTCATCGTTTTGTAATAAGTTTCTTTTCATATAACGAACAGCAAAGAGAAGTAGGCCTCCACTTCTATTCAAGTGTATAGTCGTAGCGAATGAAGCCTTTATGATAGGCAATTTTGTCATAAAGAGCACGAGCAGTGAAATTATCCTGGCGGGTTTGCCAGTACAGCCCAGAAGCTTTTTGTTCTCGTGCAGCTTGAGCGACCCGTTCTATAAGGGCACGGGCCACACCATGTCCGCGAGCGGTTTCGTCAACGAAGAGGTCTTGCAGGTAGCACACATCTTCTTTCCAGACCGTAGGCTGAAAAACGTAGTGGGTGATACCGATCAAGTTGCCATGAAGATGCGCACCGAAACCGAATATCCTATCGCCAATGAGCAGTCGGTTCCAGATCTCATCGTATGCGGAATCTGGGAGCTCTGTCTCGTAAAAGGCTTTGTAGCTTCGAGCCAATACGTCCCAACGCTTTCGATCCTCTGCTCTTAGCGGAGTGATGTCAAGCATGAGACTTTTGTTCATGTTTTCAGCCATTTGAAAATCAAACCTCCTCGTGGTCACTATTAAAGATTTAATCAGCATATTATCACGAATCTTTCACTTAAACAGGTTGCAGAAAACCGTTTCTATACCAGGTCAGACGAGGGTTAAGCCAAAATGTACTTTTGTAGTTGTGATACTACTTGTGAGAAGGCTGGGAGGCACAGCTTCTTTTCTCCCAGCCTGGTTGAAAACATTAGCTAAAGAACTTCATGATTTGTTCAACTACCCGAACAGTGAAATATAGCACTCTCAAAACCCAATTAAAGCGTTCGAACAAATTTTTGATAGATTTAATCATAGTAATCACCTCCCTATAAATTGCGGAGGTCGGTAGAAGAAAACGAGTAAGTTTTTCGGGAGGTAAGAGGCATGAAGAAGTATAGATGGAAAATTTTTCGAAAAATCAGAACGTTAGGCTCGCTGATACCGCTTGCATATAGTGATCAGGAGTTCTTCGGTGCGGTTTGTTGGCGCTACCCCGATCTTACTTATGGTTTCATCGTTTTCTAATAAATTTCTTTTCATATCACAAGCAGCAAAGAGAAGCACACAAATGGTTAGTGACAGAAATGCTTCTGAAAGAGGCATTCTAGCACTTCACACGACTGGTACAAACGTAGTCCAAGCGATAAAAATAACCCCTGGATTATCCCCGGGGGCTGTTGATGGATTACATGACTGTTTGAGTAATAACATTTGATTCGCCTTCGTTCTTGCCACCTGTAATGACAACTTTAAATAGATAAGTTTTTCCAGCCTCTAGCTGAGCAGCACGTACAGTATGCTTGGGAATCCCATTAACGGAGGCGGATTTAATTCCTAATGGCAGGTAAGCATCCTCCCAGGTTTCTCCATTGTCCGTAGACTGTAAGACTTTTTCAGATGCGGCGTCCTGTGGGACGGTGTAATAAAAATCGACAAATCTACCATGAGAAACATGCCAACCAGACCCAGAAATGACAACATCATCAATTGGTTTTATATCGCTATTCTCGCCTTATTTCCTTCTCTAATCGAAGGCATTTGAGCGAGCCTACACCGTGCGGGCGACTTTCATCGCACACGGCGTTCCATCAACAGATAAAAGAGAAATTTTACAACGGGCAACTTTAACATACGCCACGCCTTCAATGGTGTCTGCTAACGAAAGTTAACCCATTTGGTAGCGCTTCTAGAAATGAACCAAGTTAAATCAAGTATTACGTGTGAGAACTGATTGTAAAAATAAGGAGATCGGTAGACAGATTTTGAACAGATTGGGGAGGGACGAGTAAGCATGACAATCGAACATATTGTGGTTCTAATGTTTAACACCCAAATCCCTAACCTTAGTTAGGCGAAAATCTTGATCCTTTTTGTTACTCTATCAACGCCCGTTGTAAAAAGTACATGTCGCATCCGCTGATGGCACGCCGTATGCGTTGAAAGACGCCTGTACGGTGTAGGCTCGTTATACAACCGAGAGATAGAGAAGGTTCAAGACGAGACTAGCAATCATGCGCCAAGAGTGAACACAAATGCTTTTATTGGCCAGCGTGAATACTTTCCTGCAAACATTCCCGGGATGTATATGGTGGTGGGAATTAACGAAAAGCCGGAAAAAAGCTGGCTTATTGATGATGATGGGGACAGCTTGACTTACACAGTTTCTTCTAGTAATTCCACTATTGTGGACGTAGCAATCGGTCAGGAGAGTTTTACTGATATTAATGGCCAACCGAATACAAGTACAAGGATTCTGGTTACAGCAAAGACGCCTGGTGTTGCAGTCATAACGCTTACCGCAAATGATGGGAAAGGGGGAAGCGGATCGGTATCGTTTGAGTTGGAAGTAATCAATCCAGTTTAAGTTAAGCCCCATCCAAAAGGTGGGGTTCTTTTTTGGTGGATTGCGGATGCATGAATAGAGTAAGCTCTTTCTGATAAACGCCTCATGAACCGCTAATCACCCAGCATTCGTTGTCAACAGCCATTGCAGAGCCGCTCTGTGCTGGCTGTTTTTTTGCTTTTTCGACGGTTGTATTGCCTGTGTGAGAGGTCCACTCCATTTTTACGCAAATTCTATGCATCCTCTTTGCACCGGGCTATAATTTTCACGATGGAAATTTTAGGAGGGAGCATCATGCCGCACAGCATATTGTTAATAGAAGACGATACCCAGATCGTGGAAATGTTGCGTAATTATTTGGTCAAAGAAGGCTACGACGTCTCGGAGGCGTTTAATGGTTTGGAGGGGATTTCTCTGTTTCGGCAAAAGGCTTTCGATATCGTCATTGTCGATGTGATGATGCCGAAACTGGACGGCATCGAGGTAATTAAGCTGATCCGCGAAAAAAGTTCGGTGCCGATTCTCATCATGTCGGCGAAGGACAGCGATGTCGACAAGGCGATCGGGCTTGGATTCGGGGCTGACGATTATATCGCGAAGCCGTTTTCGCTCATTGAAGTGACAGCCCGAATCAAAGCGGCGATTCGTCGTGCCACGACGTATTCGACTGCCGGACAAATCGCCACCGAAGCAACAGAACAGGCGTCTGGAGCGGCCAGAGTGCTGACATTTGACGTGCTGCGCATTGATCTGGACAATTTTTCAGTGGCGAAAAACGATGTTGACCTGAAACTGACGGCCAAAGAATTTGAAATCTTGAAGCTGTTCACCACAAATCCGAATCGCGTGTTCACGAAAGCGCAGCTGTACGGTTTTATTTGGAATGACGAATATTACGGCGACGAAAACGTCATTAACGTCCACATCCGAAGGTTGCGGGAAAAAATCGAAGACAACCCGTCCGAACCCAAGTATATCAAGACGCTGTGGGGCATCGGCTACAAGTGGGAAGGCAACTGACATGGTGATCGCGCTGGCTGTACTCGTTGTGATTTTGACTGTAGTGATTGCCATTCAATACCGTGCTTATCGAGCAAGAAGCTCCAACCTGGAGAAAATGCATAACAAATTAAACGAAATTATCGCGGGAGACACAAGCGAGAAGTTGCTCGTTTTTACGGACGATCGCGCCTTGATACCAGTCTTGATCGCAATCAATCATTTGTTGGAGCACAACCAGCACAGGACGGCGAATTTCTTGAAGATGGAGCAGTCGATGCGAAAAATGCTCTCGAACATTTCGCACGATTTGAAGACGCCGCTTACCGTTGTGCTTGGTTACATCGAAACGATCAATTTGGACCCGGATATGGACGCCGAAGAAAGAAAAGTTTTGTTGACCAAGGTGCACGCCAAGGCAAATGAGGTGCTGGAGCTGATCCGCCAGTTTTTTGATTTGGCCAGGCTGGAGTCGGGAGACAAGCCGATTTCCCTTTCCGGGATTCACATGAACGACGTTTGCGGAAAAAACATGCTGGCTTTTTACGACACCCTGACGGTCAAAGGCTTCGAAGTCGTTATCGACATTCCGGACAAGCCGCTGCTTGCATGGGGGAACGAGGAAGCGCTGGATCGTGTCCTGAACAATTTGATTGCCAATGCGATTCAGCATGGCGGGGAGGGAAGGGCCGTCGGACTAACATTGCGGGGCGACGACGAGTTCGTGTACGTGGACGTATGGGACCAGGGCAAAGGGATCGATGAGATGCATCAAGATCGGGTGTTCGAGCGCATGTACACGCTGGAAGACTCCCGCAACAAAGCGTATCAAGGCAGCGGTCTCGGGCTGACGATTACGAAACGGCTTGTCGAAGCGCAGGGAGGAACGATTCGCATCCAGAGCAAGCCTTATGAAAAAACGATGTTTACCGTCAAGCTGAAACGAATCGCATTCACTGATTAAGGAATTTGTAAGAATCAGGTAAGGAATAAGCAAATTTCGATGCTTACAATAAAGCCTGTAAAGAACGAGGGAGGCATCGAACGATGACGCATATCGCAAGGACGAAGCAGTTGACCCGGGCTTATAAGGGCAAGGAAGTTGTTTCCAACGTCAATTTGAACATCAAGCAAGGCGAAATATACGGCATGCTCGGCCCAAATGGAGCAGGCAAAACAACCGTCATGAAAATGATCACCAACCTGGTGAAGCCGTCGGCGGGCGAAATCGAACTTTTCGGCGAAAGGCTGACCGATCATTCGTACCATTTGTTGGGACGGATGGGTACGATCATTGAAAACCCGATTTTTTACGAAAAACTGACGGCTCACGAAAACTTGGAGCTGCATGGTGAATACATGGGCTACCATAACAAAAAGTCGATCGACGAGGCGCTTGATCTGGTGAATTTGAACGGGATTGACAAGAAAGCGGTCAAGGAATTTTCGCTTGGGATGAAGCAACGACTTGGCATCGCGCGGGCGATCATGACGAAACCGGAGCTGCTTATCCTCGATGAGCCGATTAACGGCCTCGATCCGTTAGGCATCAAGGAGATTCGCGATCTGTTCAAAATGCTGTGCAAGCAGTACGGGATGACGCTTGTCATTTCAAGCCATATTCTTGGTGAAATCGAGCTGATCGCCGACACGATTGCAGTCATGAACGAGGGAAAGCTGCTGCAGGAGGTTTCGATGGAACAAATCGCCAGGCAAACGGCAGAATATGTTGAAATTACAACGAACGAAAGCAGTAAGGCGGCTTACATACTTGAGAACCATTTGCATATTTCCAACGTGCGCATCACCGACGAAGGCCAAGTCCGCATTTACGATAGCCGCATTCCACAAAGTGAGCTGTTGAAGGCTCTGGTGCTGCACGATGTCGCGATCGAAGCGGTTCATAAGAAAAAAGGGTCACTTGAGGACTATTTCCTCTCTATCCTGGGTGGGGGTGGGGTAGTTGCTTAAACTGATGAAGCTCGAAATGCGCAAACTTCGCCTATGGTCTTATATACGGGGGGCGATCATTGCCAACGTCGTGATTCTGGGTTTTATTTGCTTGATCAGTCTTGACGCGGAAATGAAACAAGATATGTCTTTTAAAAGTTATGACATGGCGTTTTCCGTCATAGATACGTTTATTCGAGGAACGTTTATCGTTTTCGCGGCAGTGCTCATTTCACGGCTTGTCATTGACGAGTTCCGCAACAAATCGATCATGGTGCTATTCATGTACCCGATCAATCGCAAAAAGCTTATCGCCGCCAAGCTGCTTGTCGTCGTGCTGTTTACGCTGATTGCGGATATTGCGACGAACCTGTTTGTTGGCGCTGGATTTTATGTATTTAATTTGTTTATGCCCGTTGTTTCAGAGCCGCTCACGTTGCCTGTCGCAGCCAAAGGACTGCTGACGGTCGTCATGAGTGCGCTGGCGACCAGCTTTTTAAGCCTGATTCCGCTTTACTTCGGCATGCGCAAGAAATCAGGCGCGGCCACCATCGTGTCATCGATTTTCGTGGTGACGCTCGTTTGCCAGAACGTCAACGGCTTCACTTTATACTCCATCATAGCGGTGCCGATTGGCCTTGCATTACTCGGAGCGGCGGTCGCGTTTATGTCGATTCGCAATATCGAGCGTGTCGATGTGCTACAGTAGCGGACGGGAGGAGCAGATCGACGATGAAGCAAGTAGTAAAATGGACATTTTTGCTTTGTGTCGTTTCGTTGACCTTGCACGGGCTGCTGTACTGGGGAACGGGGGAACGGAAAGTGCTCATCAACACGTATGGCGCTGCCGGATTAGGCATCTTGTCCGCGTTCGGGTTATTGTTTTTGAGGAATAAGAGGTAAGAGCTAGAAGCATCGGTATCGGGATAAAAATGAAGCGAAGGCTGTCTGATAGGGGGCACTTGAACCCCGGGACAGCCTTTGCTTTTAGTAAGAGTGAAGGCAGGCAGCGCACAGGTTTGCAAACGGGTGCCGTCGGCGAGCGCATTGCGATGCAAGAAATGAACTACGCTTTTGCAAATAAATTATGTCGATCAAAAATTTTTATCTTCAATACAATGCAAAGGAACGCGAGGGTGAGAAAAAGCACCCCACTCCAGACAATATGATGTGTGCCCAGCTCAGATAGGAACCAGCCGCCTGACGCGCTGCCTATCGCGACACCCAGGTTGCCGAAAGATACAAACAAGCTATTGCTAAACTCGGGAGCTTTCGTTGCCTCAGAAGTAAGCCAGGTTTGACTTATAATCAGTCCGCTGGCAAAAACCGCTCCCCACAAAATGATCAACATAATGGTTGGAATCGTGTACGTTCCCGCAAAAAATAGTAGCAAATAAATCATCGCTAGTATGATGGGATAAAAAAATGTTGTTTTCGTAACACTCTTGCTTAAAAGCTTGCCAGCTTGCAGATTGCCTAGAACTGCGCTAATACCAAACACGATCAGCATGGCGCTGATCACTTTGCGGTCCATGGTTGTCACTTGGGCAAGATATTCGGCGAAGTAGCTGTATACGGCAAACAAAGCGGCAAGGATGAAACAAGCAGTCGCAATATTAAACCATAACGGAGGTTTTCGCAACACTCCCAGTTGGGCGCGGAACGATAATTTTTCCGTTGCGGGCATGGATGGAACCCAACAAAAAATACATCCGGCAGCCAGGGCATTTAGACTGGCGGAAAACAGAAAAGAGACTTCAAGAGAAAACTGTTCAGCCATAAATGAGATGACGGGAATACCTAATACCATTCCTGCGCTTACTCCCGCAAACACTTTGGCTACAGCTTGGGCGCTCTGCTCTTTTGGCACTGAACTGGCAGCCGCCGCAAATGCTACAGAGAAGTAAACAGGATGGAGAAAGGCAGGCGCGATCCGGAACAGCAATAACGCCACATAATTCGGGGCAAAGGCACATATCAGATTGGAAATGGCAAAAACGACGAGAACCACAGCCATGATGTTTTTACGGTCTAATCCAGAAAAGAATAACGTCATGACCGGGCCAAAGATGGCGATGATTAAGGCGAAAGAGCTTACGAGCAGTCCTGCTTGCGAAGCGCTGATTTGATAGTGCTCGGAAATTTGCGGTAAAATACCGACTACGCCAAGCTCGGTGTTTATGATTCCGAATATTCCGAAAGCAATTAAGAAAGCAAGGTACGGCTTGTTCATACAAGCGACCTCCTTTCCCTGTATAAATAAATGTGAAGCAAGTTACTGCGTTGACTCATGGTTTTTTTCCATCTCCTTGTAAATTACGATCTTTTTTGCGAGCAATTGTAAATGATTTTGCAGCTCCATGATATGCTGCTCCACAGCTGCATAGTGCTCCTCCAAAATGATTCTCCTTTTCGTTAGTGTCGAATCCCCTTGGCGCTTGAGCTCGGCAATTTCGAGCATTGCGCTGATCGGCATGCCAGTAGCTTTCAGTCGAGTCAAAAAATCAATCCAAGCAATGTCGTCTGTTGTGTAGCAACGGTAGCCATTTTTATTACGGTGGATGGAACTTAGAAGACCGATGTTTTCGTAATAGCGAAGCGTGTGTACACTAAGACCAGTGGCATTTGCAACTTGACGAATAGTGAGCAGCTTTTCCATATACAAAGTATATTCTTTCGAGTTCACTCGAAAGCAAGCCGTTTTTTTAAAAAGCTCGTCCTGTTTTGGCATAAGATAAGCTTGATAAACATTCAAAAGGCTTATTCCCACTTGAACATAAAGAGGAATAAGCCTTTTGTTATGTTACATGCTATGCCATAGTTAGCTCCTGATACCGTTCAGCCTTCTTTATTTAGAAGAAAATACTTTCATGATTTTCATTACCGTATTCCCGATCAACATCAAGAGCATTAAGAGTAGCATTCCCCCTCCTAATACGGTGCATACTATTCCCCATCCCCAACTATTGTCCATGATCAAACCGATTCCGAATAATAGGATTAGTAGAGCAAATGCGACTGTGATTGCTGAAGAAATAAAATCCCGCACACTTTTTGCGCCGAATAGTAACACGGCGGCAATAAGGACCAGAAGCGCAATAATCACAGAAATCCCTCACTTTAAAATAAAAATAGATCAATACAAGATAATAGTATATTTTCCTGTCCTGGAAGTCTACGGAAAACTCTGTTTGATTTGATACTTTTCTTCTGAAAAATACTACTATTTTCTTATTTTAACGTGATATAATACACTTGCCCGTTGTGAAAATAGATCGAAAGGACTATTTCCTATCCGGTGATGACACGCCGTGTGCGATGAAAGTCGCCCGCACGGTGTAGGCTCGTTATACTCCCGCAGATAGAAAGGGAAAAGACGAGAATAGCGTGCCACCAGTTATACCGCCAGTGATCCCACCAATAACTCCTCCGATGCCAGGAATTGTGCATCCATTAACCTCAACTGCGATAATCGATAATCCGATTGGAGATGATTCGGTTATAAGAACGGTAACTGTCACAGCGAGAGATAACTACTCTACTCCAATAGTGGGATACCAGTTCAAGATCGACATTACGATTACGAATAATGATCCTGCGCATGATGAAACCTACTCGGTAAAAGGTGTAGCTAGAACTACCACCATAAGCGATGTCCAACTTGATGCAACAAATGCTCAAGGGCAAACAACATTTGATATTGGCATCATGACTGCCGGACCAAGTTTCGACTCTGGTGATGGTCTGTCCGTTCAAGTCAAAACCGTTGATGGACAAGCAATAGGCTCTCCGTTTACGTTTATCAAACCGTAATAAGACTTCCTTTTTCAAGATTTTGAGGAGCTGCGAAAGTGGCTCCTCTTTCTTTTTTTCAAGTGCGAACAATTGGGCATGAACAAAGTGTTAATTTCGGATACTACCAGGCAAAACGAAAACACCCCTCGGTAACCCGAGGGACGTTGATGGAATAGCGTTTAAGATAGCTTTTTAATGACCAATTCGGCTCCTTTTACTGGTGCTGCATTCCATCACAATCGTAGAAGAGGAAGTATGTGATTTGTAAATCAACGTTGTTAACTTCCCAAAATACTTCAAGCTGTCCGACGCCTTCTTGAAGTGCGCAGCTTTTTACTGCATATTTTGGCTCGATCATTCACCATCTCCCCAATCTGTCTTACCTCTCCCGATACTCCCACTTGTCAAAACGGCTCATGTGCACGGAGTCCAAATCGCCGACAAAAAATGACTTGCCGTCAGCTGCCCACCCTAAAAACTGGATATTGTCGCTTGAGTTCATGTAAAAGCTATTATCGAATGGATACACAAACGATTTGGTTGTTGTTTTGATCACAAGCTGGGCATAGAAATCTTGACCGTTCGAGGGGTGCCAGTATTTGTCCGCGACATAGTTATGGCCAGTCGGCGACCAGTAGATTCTCGTCAATTGACGCTCCAAATCGTTTGGGTCCGCAGTGTAATTATCTTGGGTCGATACACTCTTTCCGGTTTGCAGGTCGGTGATGAAACCGTGTCCTTGCTTGTCTTCAAACCGCAGCTTCATATCGTTGGAATACGAGGGGAAGTTTTTAAAAGAATACGTGTACTTGAGTCCGGTTGGCAAATCGAGTTCTTTTATCGCTCCGTTTGCCTTGTACAGCACTTTTTTGGATGTCGGCACCCAATAAAACAAGTCTGGTACCATGTAGCTTTTGAGTTGGTCGTCACTGAGCGAAAATTGGTCATTTACCTTCATTTTCAGTGAGTTCATGTCTTGCAAGTACAGTTTGTAGCGTTTGGTGGCATCCGGCTCTTTGAGATTGGCTTGCACAAAGACGAGGTAATGGCCGTCTGGTGCCATCGCATAATCGAGGATTGGCGTGTCGGCCGTGCCGTTGGCAAGCAACGTTTTTTGCTTGGTGAGCGGGTTGTAGCGGTACAAGCTGGCTTGCTCGACCATTAACAGCTCATCTTTGCCAGAAGCCCATTTGGCGAAGCCGTTCAACTGGCTGAACTGCTTGGTTTTGGTGTCGTACAAATAAGGAATGGTCGGTGCGTTGTTTGTGAATCCTTGCTTTTCGGCGTACACAAAACGTCCGCTCGGCGACATGCTCGCGCGGTGTACGGCAGGCAATTGAGCGACGAGCGTCTGCTTTTTGCCATCCAGACCGATCCGGTATATTTTGCTTGGCGGGTCTGTTGGAGTGGCTGTTGCCGATGCAGTTGCTGCGCTTGCTGTCGGCAATGCCAGGGACGGGAACAGTGAGACAGCAAGAAACAATGTTGTTAGAGCAATCATACGGGTTATTTTCATCGAATCATCCTTTCTGCAATAAGAAGACGCCCGAAAGGTTGAAAAGTTACAAAAAAAGAAAGAAATGGTATGCCAGCATGCGGGAAGAGGTGCGAAATGAAGGGCAGTTTCCGCCATTGGCTTAGCCGTAAGAAGAGTACATCGGGTCACAGGAAATCCAAATAGATAAAAAGTTTTCGCGACAAAACATCTCGACTTGCTATCTTTTTTATCTTTTCAAGATTTTGCAATAATTCATATTAAAACAATCGGATAAATGTGTTAAGATTTGCAATAGGATGTGAAAGATAGGAAAGGGAGTGGGATCATGCCAGTTGAAACATTCAAAGCAACCGCGCATCTTCAGGAGGGAATGGTCGTCAAGGCGCATTCCAGAAACTTCGAGGTAACGGTCGACGAGCCGAGAAGCCTTGGCGGAACGGATACAGCGATGAATCCTGTCGAATTGGTGCTGTCCGCCCTTGGCGCGTGCCAATCGATTGTAGCGCGTGCGTATGCGAAAAAGTTTGGTGTGCAGCTCGACGACTTTTGGGTGGAGGTAGAAGGCGACCTCGATACAGATGGCTTCATGAACAAATCCGATGTGCGTCGCGGTTACTCCGAGATTCGCTACACCTTTCATATCAAGACGGACGCATCCCGAGAGCAAGTGGAAGCATTCATTCAGTTTTTGGAGAAGACATGCCCTGTCGGCGACACGATTGCCAATCCGGTCACGCTCAAGCTAAACGGAATTGTCATCGGGAATGCTGCAAGCAAGCTGGGCTAATTTTTGCTGATGAGCAAAAGAAAAGAGGCGGGAGATTCTGCCTCTTTTTCTGTGTGAAGCGTGCCCGGAAAGCGGTATGTGGGAAAACCTCACGTACGGTTTGATGAGAGGGAGCTGAGAGAAGTAGGGCAACACGAAGGCCGCCCGAAAAATTCAGTTTTCAACTCTACAAAACGACATGATGTGTGCGTGGGGAGCTGCGCGTATAGCGGCGAGAGCGCAGCAAAAATGACAAAAAGAGGCGAAAAGCTTCGCCTCTTTCTGCGGGAATCGTCCAACGCTGCCTGCCTTACCCCAGCGGTGCGTTTTCAGAATGCGTTGCCGCTTGCTTCTTTTTCGACCAGATCAAAACAGGGATCAGCAACAGGGAAAGGAAGCCGCCAGCGAGCGACAGCGTGGCGTAGCTGGCACCGGAGACGACCATGCCGGACAAAGCTCCGCCAGATGCTCCGGCAAGGGCGATCAAGACGTCGACCGTCCCTTGGGTTTTCGCTCGTGTAGCGAGCGGAGTCGCGTCGACGATCAGGGCCGTACCGCTGATCAGGCCAAAATTCCAGCCGAGTCCGAGCAGAGCCAGAGCGAGGACGAGCAGCAGCATGGAATCAGCAGGGGCCAAAGCAGCGAGCACTCCTGCCGCGAGCAGCGTAATGCCAGCCGCAAGTGCCATGGCAGAGCGTCCGATTTTGTCCACAAGTATGCCAGTCATAAGCGAAGGCAAGTACATGGCGCCAATATGCACGCTGATGACGAGACCGACTTCGCTCAAGCCATGGCCGTGATGTTTCATATGGATGGGAGTCATCGTCATGATCGCAACCATGACGATTTGGGTCAAAATCATGATCGTTGCACCGACGATGATGCCGCGGCTGTTGGCGACAGACTGGCTATCCGCCAGATGATCGGGATGTTTCTCTTCGCGGGCCTGGGCATCGGCAATCGCTTGGGCAACCAGCAGCGGATCTGGGCGAAGCAGGAACAAAAAGACCAGTCCGGCGCAAAGAAAAGCCGCAGCCCCTAAAATAAAGGGACCAGCCAGCGGCGGCACGCCGATGGAAGTGGCAAAACGGCCCATCGTTTCCACCAGATTCGGGCCAGCCACTGCGCCAAAGGTGGTAGAAACGAGTGCGGTACTGACAGCGGTCGCGCGCTGCTGCGGCTGGGCCAGATCGGTTCCGGCATAGCGGGCTTGCAGGTTGGTGGCTGTCCCGGCGCCGTAAACGAGCAGCGAGGCAAACAGCAGGACGATATTTTGCGTCGTGGCAGCGAGGATCACCCCGATGGCGCCGATTCCGCCCGCGAGGAAGCCGGCTGCCAGACCGAAGCGGCGACCATGGCGTTGCGAAATTTTGCCGACCAACAGAGCGGCCAGCGCGGAGCCAAGCGTAAGCAAGGCAGCGGGAATGCCAGCGAGACTTTCGGTTCCCAGCATGTCTTGGGCGAGCAGAGCACCGACCGTGACGCCAGCGGCGAGTCCGGCGCCGCCAAAAATTTGCGAGATGACGACGATCAAGAGTGTCCGCTTGTAAAGCCGTTGTCGCTCATGGGATGAATCGATAAAACATCGAAAATGGGCCTGTTGATTTTGCAAAGGCTGCAAATTATGATTAGAATGACGCACCATGGCTTTCTCTCCTTCTATTGTAGCTGTTTGTATGTAGCAAAATGGTTTCATGGGAAACGGAACTGGATGAATCTTATCTCCAATTTCTAGAAAAGTCAAACCAGTTTGACAAACAGAAGGGAGTATCTCTATGTCCGATTGGTGGGGACGCCCAAAAATCGAAATCGCCAAGTCGAAAAGCGAATGGATATGGGACATTCTGGGGGCCTTCTTTTATATCGGTGGAATCGTCTTTTTGCTGTTCGTTTGGGGGGAACTGCCGGACAAGGTTCCTGCCCATTTTGACGCGGTGGGAGAAGTGGATCGCTGGGGGTCCAAGTGGGAGCTGCTCATCTTGCCCGGGATCGGGGCATTCATCTTTGGCTTGATGCAGCTTTTGGAAAAGCATCCGGAAGTGTACAACTACCCGAAGCGATTCAATGAGTCCAACGCGGAGCAATTTTATTTGCAGAGTCGAAAAATAGTGAATCAGTTAAAAAATATGTGTCTGATCGTGTTTTCTGCGATTTTGCTGGAATCGGTTTCGATCGCCATGGGATGGGGAGGCGGATTCGGCAAATGGTTTTTGCCTGTCGTGGCAGCCGGGATCGTCATTCAACTCGTTTACGGCTTCGGCAACTTGAACAAAATTCGCTGAGATCGCAAAAAAGCCCAAAGCATCCACTCCTCTGAGCAAAAGGAGCGCGCTTCGGGCTTTTTTGTGCTGCTTTACAATCCTTTGGAGCGTGGCTTGACGGGCAAAATAGCGCTTTCCATTTTTTCATAGAAGGAAAGCAAGCTATGTACAAAAGCGAAGCGCGGCAACAGCAGGAAGACGGTCAATGCCGAGCCGATGCTGATCAGAGCGCCTACGAGGACGTCGGCCGGATAGTGTACGCCTACCCAAATGCGGGACAAACCTACGCACACAGCGAGCAGCATCCAGAGAATGCCCGTTTTTCTTTGGAACAGCCAAAAGCTGACACAGAAAGAGAAAAACAAGATCGTATGGTCGCTCGGAAACGAATTGTCTACGGCTTTTTGCACCAGCTGATTCACATTGGCAAGCTCGGCGAATGGCTGGTTGTTAGTATGCAGAGTCCCAGCCAGTTTTCCGAGCACCTCCGCCATGACAAACGTGGCTGTCGCACAGATTACCATCATGCGATTTTGCGAGTCTCGCGTGAACCAGTAGAGCAGGGCGCACAGAGCCAGCGCGTAGACCGTATATTCCGCGATGGCGTAAAACGCCGGATTCAGTTCTGGATACTGCTTTCCCAGGTCGTTGATCGCCCGGAAGCACTGCACATTGAGTTCCATCAAATTCAAAAATAGCCAGCCCCTTTCTTTGACAATAGGAAAATACTAACCAACGGGCAGCAGAGAAGAAATCGATTTAGATTACATAAAATTACAATGGTGTAAGGTTGGCTCTCGACACGGAACGAGAAAAGCGAACAGCGGGTGTCGAAAAAGAAATTTTGAAATTTTATTTTATGATTAAGAAGATATCTTGATATTTTGTTTCAAGAGTCTATAATACAGGTATGTAACAAATTGCCAGTAAATTCTCGCAATAGAGGCGCTGCAAGCAGAAGGCGAAGGGGGAGTTTTTGGTTGACGCTCATTAGCCACGGTACAGCGGGACGAATCGAACGGCTGGCAAAGCAATCATTTTTCTTTTGCTAGAGAGAAGGACATTTTTTGAAAAGGGGAGGCTTTCCATGAAAAAAAGCAAGTTTTTATCCGTAGTAGGGATCGCCAGTCTGGCAGCGGCATTGCTCGTGGGAGGATGTAGCCAATCGTCGACGCAGCAGGGAGACAAGGTGGAGCTGTACATGGGGTATACTTCTGACCCGCCGACGAAGAAAAAGATGGAAGAAATTATTGCAAAATTCGAACAGTCTCACCCGCATATCAAAATCAAGACAGTGACAGCGCCCTACGAAGACTTTTACCAGAAGCTGACGACGCAAATCGCCGCAGGAAATGCGCCTGACATCTGGCAAAGCGACGGGACGAAAGTATTCGGCTTTGCCCAGCGCGGAGCGATTCGCGATATTACCGATTACGTCACGAAGGAAGTCAACAAAGACGAAGTGCTTGGCGTGGAGTTCAACAAAGACGCTTCCGGCAAATATTGGGGCGTGCCGCAGGGCATCCAGGTCGGGGCGCTTTTCTACAACAAAGATTTGTTCGACAAGGCTGGAGTCGCTTATCCGACGGCTGACTGGACCTGGGATGATTTGAAGGCGGCTGCCGCCAAGCTGACGCTTGATGCGAGCGGGAAAAATGCGGACGACCCTGCTTTTGACAAAAACGCGGTGAAGCAGTACGGATTTACGTTCTTCGGAAGCTCGCGCGGTGCGTTCAACATTATGAAAGCGTACGGCGGCGGCGTTCTCGATCCGACGATGACGCAATCGATCATCGACTCGCCGGAAAACAAAAAAGCGGTGGAGTGGATGGCGGACGGCATGAAGCGCAAGCTGTTCCCCAACCCGGCAGAGCTGAAAGCGTTCCAAAGCAATTTCAAGGTGTTTTTGAGCGGGGCCACGGCGATGCAGATCGACATTTACGCGGCGACGACCTCGATGAACGGAGCAGGCTTGAACTACGATGTCGCGCCGATGCCTAAAGGCCCGGACGGCAAACGTTTTGCGCCTGTCATCGCCAACTCGTGGGTCATCAACAAAAAAGCCGAGGAGCAAAAAGTCAAAGCAGCCCAGGAATGGATCACGTATTGGACGACATCGGACGAGGCGCAAAAAGAATGGGCAGAGGTGGGCGAAGCGATCCCGGTGAAAAAATCGGTCGCCAACTCCGAGATGTTCCTGAATCCGAGCATCAAGCCTGACAACAAAAAAGTGTTCCTGGATAGCCTGGACTTCGCCGGAACGATCGATACGAATGCCGTCTTTGCCGAATGGCTGAAAGTCGTCACAGACAATTTGGCCGAGCTGTTCATGGACAAGATGAGTGTGGACGATTACATCTCGAAAACCGATCAAGGGGTACAAAAAGTTTTGGATGACTTCTTCAAGAAGCAATAGCAAACCATCAGGGGAGGAAGTGTAGCGAGCGATGCTGGAGATACCGAACAAGCTACAGGCACAGCCTGATGTGAAAAAGAAGCGGAAATGGCTGGACAGCGAGGGGAGATGGGGATTGCTTCTCGTCTCCCCCTACCTGATCCATTTTCTCGTGTTTGTCGTAGGAACTTCCCTTGCTTCCCTGTATTTCAGCTTTTCCGACTACGATATTTTGAATCCGCCCAAGTGGACTGGCCTGGACAACTATGAAAAGCTGTTCGCGGACCCGCTGTTTTACCAGGCGCTGTGGAACACGGTCTACTTCACGCTTTTGTACGTTCCGGCCAAGACGTTTTTGGCCCTTTTGCTGGCAGTCGCGCTGAACCAAAAGCTGAAAGGGCTAAAGCTGTTCCGCATGGCGCACTTTTTGCCAGTGATCTCTTCCTGGACGGTAATTGCCTATGTGGCGGATGCGGTGTTCAACCAGCGGATCGGTTTTGCCAATGCCATTCTCGCCCACTTCGGGATTGCGCCGCAAAGCTGGCTGATCGACGAAGTGTGGGTCATTCCGGTGCTCGTGCTCATCGCGATCTGGAAGTCGGTCGGCTACATGATGATTATTTTTTTGGCGGGACTTCAAGGGATTTCCAACGACATGTACGAGGCGGCTTCGATTGATGGCGCCAACGCCTGGCAAAAGTTTTGGCGGGTGACTGTGCCGATGATTTCCGGTACGACGTTTCTCGTCATTATTTTGAACACGATCTACTCTTTTCAAAATTTCGAGCAAATCTTTGTCATGACGGGCGGGTCAACCGAAGCAGGATCGACGGGCGGCGCCAACAATGCGAGCCTCGTCCTGATGCTGCTCATGTTCAGACAAGGCTTCAGCTTTTACAAGATGGGCTACGCCTCCGCGATTGCCTGGGTGTTGTTCCTCATCCTGCTGGCGATTACTTTGGTGCAATTCAAATTGCAAAAGAAATGGGTTCACTATGACTAAACTTGACTGGATGTGCAGAGGAAAAGGGGGTAGCCATGCAAAAGCGTTTTCCGCTCAATAAACTATTCGGATACCTGTTTGTTCTCGCCAGCACTTTGATCATGGTTGTGCCGTTTTTGACGACTGTCTTCAACTCGTTGAAAACGTACAAACAATACATGCAATTTCCGCCGGAGTGGCTGCCTGACCCTGTGAAGTGGAGTAACTACTCGCAGGTGTGGGAGCAGGCGAACTTCAGCAGCTATACGGTGAACAGTGTGATTGTCGCCGTTCTTTCCGTAGTCGGTACGCTGTTGTCCAGCTCGATGATCGCGTTTGCTTTCGCTCGCTTGAAGTTTCCGTTTCGCGACACGCTGTTCATGATCGTGCTCGGTACGATGATGATTCCGGGGATTGTGACGATCATCCCGCAGTTCATCATCTTCAAAAATTTGGGCATGCTCGACTCGCTCACGCCGCTGTGGATTTTGGAGTGGTTGGGACAGCCGTTCGCGATTTTTCTGATGAGGCAAGCATTTTTGAGCATTCCAAAAGACTACGAGGAAGCGGCCAAGCTGGATGGCTGCAATCCGTTCCAGATTTACTGGCGGGTATTTTTGCCGATGTGCAAGCCGGCGCTGGCGACACTGGCCGTATTTACGTTCATGGGCAAATGGAACGAGATTCTCGCGCCTGTGATTTATTTGCTATCCGAAGAGCATTTTACGCTGCCGATCGGAATTTTGTCGCTGCGCGGACAGTACAAGACCGATGACCAACTGCTGGTTGCCGGGGCGTTGATCAGTTTGATTCCGATTTTGATCGTCTTTTTGTTTGCGGAAAAATATTTTGTGGAAGGTTCCAAAACTTCCGGGCTAAAGTAGGCGAGGCAATAGGAGGCGGATGAAACGCATGTTTTATGTACCATTAGACGAGCTGTATCTGGATGCTTTGTGCGAGCTGTGGAACCAGGAGCTTGGCGAGCGCTTCCCGATGCGGCCCGAGCTTTTTCAGCAAAACAGCTTCGCAGACAAAAACGTGCTGCAAGCCGGCTCCTGGATTGCCATCGATTCTGCCACGCGCCGTCCGGCAGGGTTCGCTGTGGCGAAATGCTGGCAGGAAAAACTCGATGTCCAGCTGGGAAAAGGTGTCGGCTGGATTCAAGTGTTGCTGGTGGATCACGAGTTTCGCGGGCAAGGAATCGGCGGGGAGCTGCTGACGCGGGCGGAGCGGGCTTTGCAGCAGCGAGGGGTGCAAAAAATTTGGCTGGGGCGCGATCCGTATCATTACTTTCCTGGCATCCCTGATGAATCGACAGCGGTCAGAGACTGGTTTGCCGCGCGAGGATACAGTCTGCTGGAGCCGCTGGAAAACGATCTGCTCTGCCGCTATGCCGCAGAGGAGGAAGCATCGCCGCTGCCGCAAGTTTCCGACGGTTGTTTCCGGTTGTTGACGCAAGCAGACAAGGAAGCTTTTCTGGCCTTTTTGCACCGCTGCTTTCCGGGGCGCTGGGAGTACGAGGCGATCCACTATTTTCAGCGCGGGGGAACCGGGCGCGAGTTCGTTGTTTTGGAGCGGCAAAAAGAAATCGTCGGCTTTTGCCGGATTAACGATGCCAACTCGCCGTTCATTGCCCAAAACGTGTACTGGTCGCCGCTGTTTGAGCAGGAATTGGGCGGGATCGGGCCGCTTGGCATCGACCCGGCGCATCGGGGAAGCGGTTTGGGACTGGCGATTGTCCAGGCAGGGATTGCCATGCTGCGCAAGCGCGGCGTGCGGCAAATTGTCATCGACTGGACTGCGCTCGTGGACTTTTACGCCAAGCTCGGCTATTCAAGCTGGAAGCAGTACGCCAAATACAGCAAGGAGCTGTGAGAAGGGGGATCTCCATGCGCGCAGAGCAGATGAGTGTGGAGCAAAAAGTTGGGCAGTTGCTGATGATCGGGTACCAGACGCTCGATCTGCCACAAGAGATGGAAAAATGGATCAAGGAGCGGCAGATTGGCAACGTCATTTTGTTCAGCCGCAACATCGGTTCGCACGCGGAAACATTTGAGCGCGTGCGCACGATGCAAGGCTGGGCAAAGGAGGCCGGGCACTGCTGCCCGCTATTGATCGGGACGGATCAGGAAAACGGGGTGGTGTCGAGACTGCACGAAGCGACAGCATTCCCTGGGGCGATGGCGCTCGGAGCGACGGGAAATCCCGACTTGGCGCGGCAAATATACGCAGCGACAGGCGCGGAGCTGCGAGCGGCGGGAATTGGCGTCAATTTTGCTCCCGTCATCGACGTGAACAACAACCCGCAAAATCCGGTGATCGGCGTTCGTTCATTTGGGGCCGACCCAGCGGCAGTCGGGCAATTTGGCGAAGCAGCCATGCACGGTTTGCTGGCGAGCGGCGTCATTCCGGCAGTAAAACATTTTCCCGGACATGGAGACACGCATACAGACTCGCATGAAGCGATTCCGGTTTTGCCGCACGATTGGCAAAGGCTTACGCAGGTCGAGCTGGCTCCGTTTCGGCACTGCATCGAGGCAGGCACTCCGGTGGTCATGATTGGTCATGTCAGTTTGCCGACCATCGACGCCAGCGGACTGCCTGCTTCGATCTCGCAGCAGCTCGTGACGGACATTTTGCGAAGGGAACTTGGGTTTTCCGGAGTCGCGATTACCGACTGCCTGGAAATGGCGGCGATTGCCAACTCCACTGGCGTGCCGGAAGCGGCGGTGCTTTCGCTCAACGCTGGTGTGGATATGGTGCTCGTCTCCCATACGCATGAGGTTCAGCAGCAGACGTATGACCGACTGGTCGAGGCGATTGAAAACGGCGAGATTTCCCCAGCCCGCGTAGACGAAGCAGTCAATCGGGTTTTGGCTTTGAAGCGGCGTTTTCTTTCCTGGGAGACGTATGCTGCGACGACGCCTCCTGCTTTTGACCGGGCCGGGCACGAGCATTTGGCGAAGGAAGTGCTGGCGCAGGCTGTCACGGTGCTGAAAAATGAGCGCGGGATCGTCCCCATTCCGAAGCAGGCTGCGACGCTTGGCGTGATCATGCCGCGAGTCGGGCGAGTGACGTTGGCCGAGGATGAGGATCAGCAGGCGGAAGCGGAACTTTTGGCAGCGTCTTTGCAAGCGTATAGCCCGGTACAATGCCATTTTCTGCGTTCGCTGCAACCGACGCGGGAAGAAGCAGAGCAAGCTTTTGCCGCGATGGCGCCTTTTGAAACGGTTATTGTCTTTACGTACAACGCCCATCTTTACGAAGGGCAGGCGCAGTTGGTCAAGCAACTGTCCGGTCAAGGCAAAAAAGTGATCGCGGTAGCGCTGCGAAACCCGTACGACCTGGGCGTATTTCCCGAAGTCGATGCTTGTCTCGCGGTGTACGATCATCGCAAGCTGGCAATCGAAGCCGTAGCGGATGTATTGTTTGGCAAGCAAAAGCCAACTGGTCGATTACCTGTCAGGATGTAGGAGCAGCATGGAAACTTTGGGCGCAAAAACAAGTGACAAAACAAAACTGACGGGGAGGTAGCGCATGAGAAATCAACTGAGCGGCTTGACCACGGAAACAAAGAACAAGCAATCCGAAGATTTGGATTTGCTCTCGACATTCGATATCGTCAGACTCATGAACGAAGAGGATAAAAAAGTCGCTTATTGCGTGGAAAAAGAACTGCCTGCCATTGCTCGGGCAATCGATATGATCGCGGAATGCCTGCAAAACGGCGGAAGGCTGTTTTATTTTGGCGCAGGCACCAGCGGACGTCTTGGACTACTGGATGCTGCGGAGTGCCCGCCGACTTTTGGCACAGACCCTGCATTGGTGCAAGGCGTGATCGCTGGCGGAGTGGAAGCGGTCGTGAAAGCAATCGAGGGCGCAGAGGATCTCGCCCATTTGGGGCAGGAAGATGTTGTGGCGCATGGCGTGCGCGAAGGCGATGCGGTAGTGGGCATTGCCGCGAGCGGACGGACGCCTTATGTAAAAGGGGCGCTGGAGGAAGCGGGGCGATTAAAGGCGAAAATCATTTCCTTGTCGTGCAATCCTGCTGCCGAAATCAATGAGGGCGTGGACGCCTCGATCAACGTGGTGGTCGGCCCGGAGGTCGTAACAGGCTCTACGCGGCTGAAGGCGGCGACCGCGCAAAAAATGGTGTTGAACATGATTACGACGACATGCATGGTGCGCTTGGGCAAGGTGTACAAAAACTTGATGGTGAACGTGCAGATCACAAATGAAAAGCTGAAAGAGCGAGCCAAGCAGATCGTAGCGGAGGCCGCGCAAGTGCCGCCGGAAGAAGCGGAGCAGCTTTTGGCGCAAGCGAATGGAGACGCCAAGCTGGCGATTGTCATGAAAAAAACAGCGTTGGCGCGGGAAGAGTCTGTGCGCTTGCTGGAACAATACAAAGGGAATATTCGACCGATCATGGAAGGGCATGTGTCCAGGTAGAGGAGGACATAGCTGATTCAGACGGTGTAACGAAGGCTTTGCCAGGCGACGGCGACTGGCGAAGCCTTTTTGCCTTTTGGGGGCGCAAAGCATTGAGAATGGCCGGGATGGGAATGAAAATCAGTAGTATGATCCATAAAATGTTCATTTGATGAAATCACTGGAACACTCTATAATTAAATTAATTATTATATTGTAATTGTTCTATATTGATTATGGGGGTGCTTCTTATGAATCATGCTGACTATCATCATCTCGATCACGTGAAGGAACAGCAAAAGTCGAAGAAAACGCTGTGGATTACACTGATCTTGACTTTGTTTTTTACGATTGTCGAAATTGTGGGCGGCTTGCTGTCCAACTCGCTCGCGCTCCTGTCCGACTCGGCGCATATGATCTCGGACGTGATCGCGCTCGGCCTGAGCATGACCGCGATTTACATGGCGACGCGCAAGCCGAACAAAAAGTATACGTTTGGCTTTCTGCGCTTTGAAATCATTGCCTCGTTTCTGAACGGTCTGGCTCTTGCCGTCATTGCCATCGGGATTGCGATCGAAGGGATCAACCGGATGATTCATCCGCAAGACGTCGACTTGGGACTGATGTTGACGATCGCCTCGATCGGGCTGATCGTGAATATCGTCCTGACCGTCGTTCTCTCCAGAAGCACGAAGGAAGAAAACAATCTGAACGTAAAAAGCGCGCTGTGGCACTTCATCGGCGATTTGCTCAGCTCTGTCGGGGTAATCGCTTCGGCTATTCTCATTTACTTCACAGGCTACTACTTGTTCGACCCGTTGATCAGTATGGTGATCGGGGCCATCATTTTTATGGGCGGCTTTAAAATCATCCGCGAATCTCTCGCTGTGTTGATGGAGTCTGTGCCGGAGCAGTTTGACCTGGATCAAATCCGGGCAGACCTTGCCAGCGTGGAAGGAGTCTACGATGTGCATGAGCTGCATCTGTGGGCGGTATCGACGGAGCACTATTCGCTGACGGCGCATGTGTTCGTGAGGGAAGATATTCAACCGTATTGCGTGATTCTCGGCATCAATCATCTGTTGAAAACAAAGTACGGCATCGAGCATTCGACGATTCAGATCGAGCACCCGATGATCCTCGATCACGGGGAGTACGGGAAGCAATTTTTGCTGCCGCAGACGTAAGCGGAATGCTGTGGCGTGTGCGGCCCATTCAAGCTGAATGAACAAAGGCCGGGCGGTTCCAGATCATGTGCAGGTTTTGCTGTACAGGTTCTGGCAACCAGCCCGGCTTTGTTTTTCCTTGCTGCTTTAAAGCGTTTGTGGTTTTACGCATGCTCTTGCTGTGTATTCTGAATAGACTGTAAAATTCCGGTATAATCGCATACCAAAATTCGAGTGGAGGATACGCTGGTGCAAACAATCAAGTTTTGTCCGTGCAATCTGGAAGGCAGTCTGAAATGGGTGAGGGACGAGGTCAGGCAGCTTCCCGACGTGCAAGTAATCGATGAGCGCTGTGTCAACTATTGCGGTCAATGCCTGGAAAAAGCGTTTGCCCTGTTCAACGGCAAAAACGTGGTGGGCAACGACGGGCAAGAACTGCTGGAGCGACTGAAAGAAAAATGGGCGGCGACAACCGCGGTATACCAGGACGCAGAAGGGGCGTGACCTTCTGCGTTTTTTTGTGGGTGTATACGAAGAAAACATTGACACGAACAATTCGCAAACACTGAAATTTATAATTTATGTAAAATATAGTATATTTTTGATGTTGGAAAATAATTGAATCGTTTCTATCCGTAACATAGAAGGGGGATATGGGTGAGAAAAGCGAAGCAGATGTTTTTGGTGGTGAGTTATTTCGTTGTCTTTGTGCTCGGCGGATATGCCTATCATGTCATTTTTCAGCCCGAAGACAAGCAAAGTGGGTATTTGTCTGAAAGCGATCGGGATAAGTTTGTACATGTCACCAAAAAAATCGATGAAAAGTTCAAACCAGAAGGCTATGAAGAGTTATTGCAAGGGGATGTAAACATGTTAACAACCCCGGATATGATTTTGGGGCCACAGCAACAAGAATTGCAAACGTCAATCTTTGGCAGGCAGAAAAACTACATATTTAAAAACCAAACAAACGGAACCGTAATTCTCATGAGCATAAGCAAAAGAGTTGGCGCCGAGCAAGAACAATGGCAAAACAGCATTTATTATAGCAACGCCAGATACAATTCGCCGGACAATGATTTCAAAGCCTATTACGCAAATGTGTATCCATCCATAAATGCCTATCAATATAGCCTTGAAAAATATGGATATAATGTAAGCTGCGTTCTGCTTTCTGATTCTACATACGATAAGGGAGCGAGTGATTTAGCAGATTTCATCACTCAAGTAGATGAGTTCCTGCAAGAGAATGTATAAATGTCGATTGGTTATTCCGACGATGTATTCGAAGCAACGACCCACGAATACATCAAACCTACGAGAGAAAGATAATTCCCTTCCCGCGCATGCGGATCGAAAAGCAAAAAGCAGAGGCGACTTAATCCGCCTCTGCTTTTGCTTTTTCAAGCTACTCGTCCCCAAACAGAAAGCGCCCTTTTTCCTGGAGTTGTTGCCCATCAATGAACACATCCGGTTCGTTTACGATTAAATCAATGTGCACACCAGCCTGGATGGTACCCCCAAAAGTCGCGTTGCTGCCGAACGCAACGTGGATCGTTCCGAATGCTTTCTCGTCTTCCAGCACAACCCCGATAATTCTCGCCTTGTGATTGGTTCCAATCCCAAATTCCGCCAGCATGCGGCCATCGCCATCCCCGAGCGTGGCAAGCAGTCGCGAACCCGTCGGCCCCTCTGCGCTGATCAGCCGACCATCCTTGATCGTAAGCCGCAAAGGCTCGTCAATCATGCCGATTCCGCCGATGGAGCCGTCGACCAAAATTTGTCCGTTGGCCGAGCCTTCGATGGGGGCGATGTACGCCTCGCCAGACGGGAGATTGCCCGATTGTCCTTTTTCCAGATACATGCCAGTGCTGGGAACGCCATTGCGTGTTTCAATGGAAAATTCCAGCGCGTAGCCGGCTTTTTCAATTCGTACTTGTTTGCCGCGGGTCAGGATGTCTGTCACCTCTTCGGTCAGCCGTTTGACCTCCTGATAATCGGCAGAAATCGCTCCAGCGGTAAACATGTCGCGGGTAATACCCGGCATGGTGGCGACGCGCGTTCCGTTGGCAGCGGCCACTTTTCGCGCTTGTGTGTGCGTAAGCGAATGTTTCGTGATGCACACGGCTACGTCCGCTTGCTCCATCGCTTTGGCAATCGCCTGCGGCGGCTCCTGGCCGGATTTTTCGCGCTCCTGCATGACTAACAGCACGGTTTCCGCACCGAGCAGCTTTCCAGCTTCATAGAGAGCTTCTGCCAAAGGACGCTTATCTTCATCGGTAACAATGACCAATTCTTCCTTTTCCTTTACGCCTAAACAAGTCGCCAGCAAATTGCGGCTGATTTCCACGAGTTGGCTCATCGGTCGCTCACTCCTGATTTTTAGTAAATGTAAATCTTGAAGAGATTGTACTGAAAGAAAAAGCGGTTAATCAAGTCTTAATTTTTTTGTTTTTTGACTATTTACACTAAAAAAAGCATTTGCTATAATCCAAAACGTAACACATATTGAACATGTGTTTCATTATTTGATACACACAAAAATGTCTGGGGGAATCGTAGTGAGGAAAATGTTGAAAGCCAAAGCGTTGTTTTCTTCTGTCATGGTCGTATCCATGCTGGCACTCGCTGCATGTGGTGGACAAGGAAGCGCTCCTGCTCAAGATGCAAAGGGCGGCGACCAGCAGCAGGCGGCTGGACAGCCAAAAGATGGCGGCGTGCTGAAAATCGGCTTGTCTTCTACGGCAAAAACACTGGACCCAATTGCTTACACGGGTGCTTATGAATCCAACATCATCCGCAGTATTGGCGACACGCTCGTCCGTTACACGAATGACTTGTCCAAAATTGAACCGAGCCTCGCAACAGAGTGGAAAGTGTCGGATGACATGAAGGTGTATACGTTCAAGCTCCAGGACAATGTGTACTTCCAGCCTGGCAAATACCAGGATGGACGGAAAATGACAGCCGAGGACGTGAAGTACAGTCTGGAACGTTCTGCGAAGCAATCCGCACTCAAGCGTCTGCGCGGCGTGGAAAAAGTAGAAGTCATCAGCGAAAACGAAGTAGCGATTCACCTGGACGCGCCAAACGCCGCTTTGCTTGCCATGCTGACAGACGGCGGCAACATCATCGTTCCGCGCGAAGAGGTAGAAGGCTGGAAAGATCAGTTCGGCACTCACCTCGTGGGAACAGGGCCGTTCATGATCGATAAATTCAACCAGGACGATTCTGTAAATTTGAAGCGTTCTGATAAATACTGGGGTCCGAAGCCTCACCTGGATGGCGTAGAGTTCAAATTCATCACCGATGCGAACATGATGACCAACGCCCTGCGCTCCGGCGACATCGACATGGTGACCGATGTCAAAGGGCAAAACCGTGCGATCATCGAGAAGGATCAAAACTTGAACTTGCAAACGAAGCCAGGTTTGTCCATTGAGTACATGGGTTTGAACCAGATCGAAGGCCCGACGAAGGACAAAAAAGTGCGTGAAGCAATCCGTCTCGCGGTAGACGTGGAAGGTTTGGTCAAAGGGGTATTCAAATGGGGCGGAGCGGAAAAATCTTTCCTGCCGCTGCCAAAAGCATCGTGGGGCTATGACTCGTCTCTCGAAGCAGCCGTTCCTGCTTTTGACCCGCAAAAAGCCAAACAGCTTCTGGCTGAAGCAGGCTATCCGGACGGATTCAAAACCGAGCTTTATGTAATCGCTTCCCGCGTGCCGCAAGCGACCATCGCAGCGCAACAGCTGAAAGACAACCTGAACATCGACGCAGAGATCAAAACCGTTGAGTGGGGAACGTTCAGCGACATCGTAGCCAAAGGAAAAGCTCCGCTCTACATCATGGGCTGGTCCTGGTACCCGGACCCTGACTTCTTCCTCTATCAAATGTTCCACAGCAAGCAAATCGGTTCGCTCGGCAACGGCTACGCTTACAGCAATCCGGAAGTAGACAAGCTTCTGGAACGCGCAACGGCAGAGACGACAGACGAAGCGAAGCGCAAAGAGCTGTACAGCCAGGCGATGAAACAAATCAACGATGACGTCGTTCACGTCGAACTGGGCCTGCTCGATGTTGCGACCGGAATGAAGAAATACGTGCAAGATTACCAAGTGCGTGCGGACAGCTCGATCTTCCTGGTCAACAGCGAGACGAACGTTTGGCTGAACAAGTAATACACACGCCTAAAAGCTTCCACGCTTCGAAGAGAGGCCGCGACAAAGCCCTCTCTTCGGGCATTTCTTACCAGGCCAAGCTTTAAACGAATAGTGGGAAGGAGGAGAGTGGCTTGCTCAAACTGATTTTCAAACGGTTATTCGATTTAATCCCTACGCTGTTTGTCGTTGCCACGACCGTTTTCATCATCACGCGGTTGATTCCCGGCGACCCGGCGGCAGTGCTGCTTGGGCCGCAAGCTTCCCCTGATGAAATCGCCAAAATGCGGGAAACACTCGGGCTGAACCAGCCGTTGTACCTCCAATACGTCGACTTCCTCGGCAGCTTGCTGCAGGGAGATTTGGGAACCTCGCTCGGCTACAATCAGCCGGTCATGTCTTTGATCATGGAGCGCTTCCCGAACACGCTTTTGCTGTCCGCCTGTGCGCTCGCTCTCTCGCTGCTCATCGGGATTCCGGCAGGCATCATTTCTGCAACCAAACAGTATTCGTTCTGGGATTACACCGTCATGATTCTCTCGCTCGTTGGCGTATCGATGCCGATCTTTTGGCTCGGGGTCATGCTCGTTCTTTACTTCAGCGTACATCTTGGCTGGCTTCCGGCTACCGGGATGGGCTCGTTGTCCGAAGGCTTCGGCAGCGTAGTCACGCACCTGATTTTGCCGAGCATCGCCTTGTCCACGATTCCGATGGCTACTTTTGCCCGGATTACGCGCTCCAGCATGCTTGAAGTAATCCGCCAGGACTACATCAAGACGGCTCGGGCAAAAGGGCTGCGCGAATTTTTCGTCGTCTGGAAGCACGCCTTGAAAAATGCGATGACTCCATTGCTTACGGTCATGGGGATGCAAATTTCCTCCATGCTCGGCGGGGCTGTCCTGACGGAGACGATCTTCAGCTGGCCGGGGATGGGGCGTCTCGTGGTGGACGCGATTGAAAATCGGGACTTTGTCGTCGTGCAAGGAACCGTCCTGTTCATCGCCGTTATTTTCGTGTTGATCAATTTGCTCGTCGACATTTTGTACACCGTGGTCAATCCGCGCGTGAAACTAACGAATAAAGGGGAGGGCTGATCCGATATGAGCAACCACGCGCAACCATTATCGCCAGCTCCCGCGACGCTCGCACCTAACGCACCCAAGAAAAAAAGCAAGGAAAACAGTGTATGGAGCCGGCTTTTGAAAAACAAGCTGGCGATGGTCGGCATGGTCATCATCGCGATCATGGTCATTTTCGCCCTGTTCGCGCCATTGATTGCGACGCACGGGCCGAACGACATGGACTTGGCCAATTCGCTGTCCGAGCCTGGCATCGACGGTCATTTGCTCGGAACTGACAACTACGGACGCGATTTGTTCAGCCGGATCGTCTACGGCACGCGCATTTCCTTGATCGTCGGTATTTTTGCGATCGGACTCGGCGGCATGATCGGCACGCTGCTCGGTCTTTTGGCAGGCTACTACGGAGGTAAATGGGATGCGATCATCATGCGCCTCATGGACGGATTGTTTGCATTCCCGTTCATCCTGTTGTCCATCTCGCTGATGACCGTGCTTGGAGCCGGATTGTTCAACGTCATTCTCGCCATCGGGATTGCCAATATTCCCGGCTTCGCCCGAATTGTCCGCGGCCAGGTGCTGGCGGTCAAGGAGGAAGAGTATATCGAGGTGACGCGCTCGCTCGGGGCCAACGATTCCCGCATTATTTTTCACCATATCCTGCCAAACTGTATGGCGCCGATTATTGTTTACGCAACGATGCACGTAGCCGGAGCGATCATTTCCGAAGCGGCGCTGAGCTTCCTCGGCCTGGGCGTGCAGCCGCCTACCGCTTCATGGGGCAGCATCCTGAAGGACGGAAAAGACTTCCTCGTCTTGTCGCCGCACATGGCAACGTTCTCCGGGCTGGCGATTTTGCTCTCGGTACTCGGCTTCAACCTGTTCGGTGACGGCTTGCGCGATGCACTCGATCCGAAAATGAAAGTGTAAGCGACAAAAGTGAGACATAGATTGGGGTGAAGGGGAATTGGCAAAGTCAGATGTACTACTCAGCGTGCAAGATTTGGCCGTTTATTTTTATTCGTCCGGAGTCGTGAAGGCGGTAAACGGCGTGAGCTTTGATCTGAAGCAGGGGGAGACGATCGGGATTGTCGGAGAATCAGGCTCGGGCAAAAGCGTGACCTCCACCGCCATTCTCGGGCTGATTCCGTCTCCCCCTGGAAAAATCGAGCGAGGCAGCATTTTGTTTGAAGGAAAAGATTTGACGAAGCTTTCCCAGGCACAGATGCGCAAGATTCGGGGAAACGAAATCTCGATGATTTTTCAAGACCCGATGACCTCCCTCAATCCGGTTTTTACCGTGGGGAATCAAATTATCGAAGTAATCCGCCTGCACCAGCAGTTGGACAAAAAAGCGGCTCGCCAGCGGGCGATTGAGATGTTGAAGCTGGTCGGGATTCCGGAGCCGGAAAAACGGCTGGAGCAATATCCGCACGAATTTTCCGGCGGGATGCGCCAACGTGTCATGATCGCGATTGCCCTCGCCTGCAACCCGAAGCTGCTGATTGCGGACGAGCCGACAACTGCTTTGGACGTAACGGTACAAGCGCAAATTTTGGACTTGATGAAAAAGCTGCAAGACGATTTGCAAACATCGATCATCATGATTACTCATGACCTGGGTGTCGTTTGGGAGAGCTGTCAAAAAGTTCTCGTCATGTATGCCGGAAACACGGTGGAATACGCAACGGTAGAAGAGCTGTACGAAAAGCCGCTTCATCCTTATACGTGGGGATTGCTTGATTCCCAGATCAAATCAGACACAACGGGCAAGCTGCCGTCGATCCCGGGCAATCCTCCTGACCTGCGCGAAGATATTGCGGGCTGCTACTTCGCTCCCCGCTGTCCATATGCCAAAGACAAGTGCTTCAGCGAAAAACCGCCGCTCGTCGAAGTGGCTCCCAACCATCTGGTAGCCTGCCACTTCCAGACGAGCGACCACCGTCTTGAACGGAAAGGGGGAAGCCAGGCATGAGTGAGTCGATCATCCAAATCAATCAGCTGAAAAAGCATTTTCCCGTAAAGGATCAGTCTTTGTTCGGCAAATCCTCGAAAGTCGTCAAGGCAGTCGATGACGTCAGCTTTGAGGTGAAAAGAGGGGAGACGATCGGGATCGTGGGCGAGTCCGGGTGCGGCAAGTCGACATTGGCTCGCCTGATCATGCAGCTGATTCGTCCGACGGAAGGCTCCGTCATCATGGGGGGCCAGGATTTGGCCAAGCTGTCCGACAAGGAAATGAAGCGGGCGCGCAAATCGATCCAGATGATTTTCCAAAATCCGTATGCGTCGCTCGATCCGCGCAAAACAGTCGAGCAGCTGATCGTGGAGCCGCTGGTCATTCACCAGGTCGGAACTCACCAGGAACGGGTAAAAAGGGTGAAGGAGCTTTTGGAAGTCGTCGGGCTTTCCGATTATCACGCCACCCGTTACCCGCATGAGTTTTCCGGCGGACAGCGGCAGCGAATCAACATCGCCAGGGCGCTTGCGCTCAATCCGGAAGTTGTAATTTGCGACGAGTCCGTTTCGGCTTTGGACGTGTCGATTCAGGCGCAAGTGATCAACTTGCTGAAGGATTTGCAGGCGAGCTTCAACCTGACCTACATTTTCATTTCCCACGATTTGAACGTCGTGCGCTACATCAGCGACCGGATTGCCGTCATGTATTTGGGTCGTGTCGTGGAGATGGGAACGTACGAGGAGATTTACCACAATGCGCAGCACCCGTATACGCGAGCGCTGCTGTCGGCAGTGCCGAAGGAAAGTCCGCTGATCAAAAAGGAGCGGGTCATCCTGACGGGTGATGTGCCGAGTCCGATGAATCCGCCATCCGGCTGCCACTTCCACAAGCGGTGCCCGTATGCGACCGACCGTTGCAAGACAGAAGCGCCTGCGCTCACGTTGTATGAAGGGCAGCACAAGGTTTCTTGTCATCTTTTAGGAAATCTATCATAATGGAAAAGGAGACTTTTTTATGTCTTTCAAGCATGTAATCGAAATGTACGATCTTATGGACAGCGCTTACGTTACAGGGGATGACCTGAAACGATATTTTGAACAAAGCGGCTTTCGCGATGTAGAAGTATCTACCGTTACTGGACAAAAAGGAAAGACCGATTTCGTCAAAGTATTAATAAAAGGAAAGAACGGAAAAAGCAGCGGCGGAACGGCGCCGACACTTGGCGTCATTGGCCGTTTGGGCGGGATTGGCGCCCGTCCCGAGCAAGTCGGCTTCGTATCTGATGGCGACGGCGCTCTGGCGTGCATGGCAGCAGCAGCGAAGCTTGCCGACATGCAGCAGCGCGGCGACACGTTGGAAGGAGACATCCTCCTGACTACGCACATCTGCCCGGATGCGCCGACTCTTCCGCATGATCCCGTGCCGTTCATGAACTCTCCGGTGGACATGCAGATCATGAATGCGAATGAAGTATCGTCCGAGATGGACGCGATTTTGTCCATCGACACCACAAAAGGAAACATGATTCTCAATCATACAGGCTATGCGATCACCCCGACGGTCAAGGAAGGGTACATCTTGCGCATCAGCAACGATTTGCTTGAACTGGTGAAGCAAACGTCCGGCAACATGCCAGTGACATTGCCGATTACGGTACAAGACATCACGCCGTACGGCAACAATTTGCACCACATCAACAGTATCATGCAGCCGTGTGTCGTAACAGACAGCCCGGTTGTCGGGATTGCCTTGACGACCCAAGTGCCAGTAGCAGGCTGCGCCACAGGTGCGACTCATCTCGTGCACGTCGAACAAGTCGTGCGCTTCGTGATCGAGGTAGCCAAGCTGTTTGGAACAGGCAAGTGCGCGTTCTACGACGAGGAAGAGTTTGCGCGGATGACATCGCTGTACGGCTCCATGAAGCATCTGCTCACACTGGATGGCAAGGTGAGCGTGTCATGAGCGATCAACTGAAAGCGTTAAAAGACCAGGTCATCGCCGCCGTCGAACAAAACAAGGACGAATTGATGGAGCTGTGCTGCAAGCTGATCCAGTTCCCGAGCGAAAATCCGCCGGGCGATTCCGCGCCGATCAGTCGCTTTATTACGGAATATCTGGAGCGTTTTGACATCGCCACAGACTGGCATGAAGCAGGGCCAAACATGTACAACCTCGTGTCCCGGATCGGCAATCTGCAATCGGGCAAAAAGTTGATTTATTGCGGCCATACGGATGTCGTGCCTGCCGGGGACTTGTCCAAGTGGGAATTTGCTCCGTTCAGCGGCGAAGTAAAAGACGGCTGGATTTTGGGCCGCGGCGCTTCTGACATGAAGGGCGGCTTGGCTGGACTGATTTTTGCCGCGACGATTTTGCAGCGGCTGGGAGTCGAACTGCCGGGACAATTGATTCTGGCGATCGTGCCGGACGAGGAAACAGGCGGAGCGATGGGCGTTCCGTGGATTTTGGAGCGCAAGCTGGTCGAGGGAGACGGATGCCTGATCGCCGAGCCGTCCTCGCCGCACAATCCGACTTTGGGACAAAAAGGTTCCTGCTGGTTCCAGCTCACGGTCAAAGGCAAGCCAGCTCACGGCAGCCTCGGGCCGATCGCCGGCAAAAATGCGATTATGGATGCGATTCGCGCCATCGAGCGGATTCGCACCGTATGGGATTATCCGGTCGTGATTCCGGATGAAGTCAAGGAACTCGTGAAGGTATCCAAAGCATACATGCTCGGCACCGAGCGGGAACCGTACCAGGATGTGCTGGAGCGCGTCTCTTGCAACATCGGTACGATTGAGGGCGGAACGAAAGCAAATGTGGTCCCTGACACTTGCACCGTGGAAGTGGATTGCCGCCTGCCGTTTGGCGTGACGAGAGCAGAAGTCATGGGCTACATCACCAGCCAGTTGGACGAGCTGGATATTGATTACGAAATTGTGCCGATGGGAACGCAAAGCCATGCGAACTACACATCGCCGGATGATCCGGTCTGCCGGGCGATCGTCGACAACATCACGTACGTGACAGGCGAGCACGCTTTTGGCGTTCAGCAGTGGGCAAGCAGCGATGCCAGACATTTCCGCGCGTACGACATTCCGGTCTTGCAATACGGGCCTGCGTACTTGCCGAGCATCCACAATTTCAATGAAAAAGTGCTGGTCGAAGACGTCGTCCGCTGCGCGAAGGTGTACGTGGCGGCAGCCATTGACTTTTTGTACGAGCAATAAACGGGTTTGAAAAGTAATCGTGAATAAGGGGAGTCGTCGTGCTAAAAACGTTGGATCAATCACTCAAATTGTTACAGCTGTTCACGAAGGAGAAACCGGAATGGGGAGCAAGGGAACTCGCCAAGGAAGTCGGTTTGAATCACGCAAATGTATTCCGCGTATTGTCTACGTTTGAAGCCAATCGCTTTCTGGAGAAAGATCCCAAGACGAAAAAATACTCATTGGGCATTCGCCTGTGGGAGCTTGGATTGACAATGAGAGAGTCGTTCCATGTATCACGACTGATTCGGCCTGTGTTGCAGCGGATGATGGAGGAGTCGGGCGAGTCGATCTTCCTGACCTGCCTGGACGAAGACGAAGCGCTTACGCTCGATGCGCTGGAGCCGGACAATGTGGTGAAATACTCCGTGTCGGTAGGCAGTCGTGCCCCTTTGTTTGTAGGCGCATCGTACCGTTCGATCATGGCCTACTTGCCGCAAGAGAAAATCGAGCACATCATTTTGCAAGGCTTGCGGCAGTACACGAAAAATACGATTGCCGATCCGGACAAATTGCGCGAGGAGCTTGTGCATATTCGCGAAGCCGGATGGGCGATGAGCACGGGCGAGTATACGCCGGATGTTCTGGCGATCGCGTGCCCGCTGTTCCACTACGACGGACATGTGATGGGCTCGTTGACCATATCCGGCCCGATTTACCGGATGAGTGAGGAAAAGAAGGCACAATGCCTGGAAATCCTGATGCGGGGCAAACGGGAAGTCGATGAGATTATTCAAAACTACCGCGTGGATTTATCCCGCTATTACTTGTTTGGCTAGAAAAAAGCTGCCGCAGAGCAAAATCTGTCGGCAGCTTTTTTGCTGTGAAAAACGTCGAGACGTACGTTTTTCATGAAATGGGATGTGACCGTGCTGCTCGTTCGCGTCTACGGTTGAAGCGATTCGATGCCGAGCCGAAAGCTCGTCGTCCGATTTCGCCCGGCCGCTTTGGATTGATACAGCGCCTGATCCGCGCAGGTGATGATGTCGAGCGCTTCCGTACCGTGCAGCGGATAGCTGGCAATTCCTAGCGAGATCGTCACCGGATGTCCCGTCGGATTGTCGAGCGCTTCAATCATTTGCCGCAGCCGCTCGGCGATTTGATAGGCAAACAGATGCCGATCTCCTTGCAGCAAAATGCCGAACTCTTCCCCTCCGTAGCGGAAGCAGAAGTCGTCTTCGCGCGTCGTATCCAGCATCGTTTGGGCGACTTGTTTCAAAACCTCGTCACCTGTGACATGGCCGAAAGCATCATTAATCCTTTTGAACCGATCGACGTCGAGCAGAATGAGGGAAAACGGAATTTCGCTGCGCAAAGCATCTTGCAAGCAGGCATCGAACGTTTTGCGATTGGCAAGTCCGGTCAATCCGTCCTTCTCCACTTCGGATTGCAGCTGCCGCAGCTTGCGGTTCATCTGGCGAAGTGCCAGCCGCGTGCTTTGGTACAGCTTTTGCACCTCGTAAATTTTGGAGGTGGTCGTAAGCTCGGCAGGACAGTCCATTCCGCCAGACTCATCGGAAATGTGGGTTAATTTGGACAGCGCGGTATTGATGTTTTTGGCAATCAACCAGACGATACCAAGCGTGAGCAGCAAAAAAGGCAAGGAAGTCATCAACAGATTGTGGAGCAGCTTGTGATTCGACTCGTCAATGACAGAGGTCGGCGTCTGGGAGACGATAATCCAGCCGCTGACGCTTTCGGTCGTATATCCGGCAAAATACGATTTGCCCTTGCTGTTGACGATTTGCTGGTAGCCGCTTTTGCCCGCGAGAGCTTGCTGGATGGCGGGATTCAATAGCACGGTTTCTCCGAGGCGCTTTGTTTCGGGGTGGAAAATGAGCCTCCCTTGCTGATCGACCACATATACGTAGGAACCGTCCCCATAAAAGTGTTCCTTCAAGGTCCGGTTGAGCACATTCGATTCTTCCAAATAAATCGTTCCGCCCGCAAAGCCTTGGTACACTCCCTGTTTGTCAAAAATCGGCGAAGAAATCATCAAAATCAGCCGGCCCGACACCGCACGGTAAGGCTCGGAGATCAGCGGTTTCTTTTGGATCAACGCCAGTCTCACAGCATGCGAGGTCAGCAACGTTCCGAGGGCAACGCCGGATTTCAGCGGGCTGACTTTCTGGATGTGACCTTCAGCGTCTGTGATGAACAAGGAATGAAAATTTTGTCTGTTGGCCGCATACCAGTCGTCCAAGTCTTTCTCTACGAGCGGCTTCTCGCCAGCTTGTCTGGCAATCGTGTCGACGTTGTTTTGCAGGACGGTCAATATGTCTGCTGTGTTTCTCGCCAGCTTCTTCGCGTACTGGTAGTTGTTTTCCAGGTAGTTGGTGGAGAGCGAGGTGCGATTGACATGAAGAGAAGAAATGACCTCAATCAAAATTGTCGCGAGGACAGAAAACACAACGAGCATTTCCATAATAAAGCGAAGCGTATAGGTTCTTCTTTTCCCCATGCCAAACTCCTTTTTTCTGTTTCTGAAAGCTCTTGCTGTAAATCTTTACCCGCAATTCGCGAAGTCTAATCTCTCGGACGGCAAAAAGACAGCCTGTAGGGAGCGTGTGGCGATGGGGGAGAGATTTTCGGAAAACAAAAACAGGTTATCCGAAGACAACCTGTTTGGCAAGTATTTGATTGGTTAGCGTGTAAAGCTTAAAGCGACACCGATGGAATAAGGGACCAGCCAGAGCACCCATACAAACAGGCTGAATTTGTGGAACTGCTTGCGTTGGCGGTCTTGCTTTTTCCAGAGGACGAAGCCGGCCCAGGCGGTGTGCAAAAACATCAGGATCAGCGCGACCAGCCCGGTAATCCCGTGCAAATTCAGCGAATTGCCGTCGGCGAGCAGCTTCATGAAAGCCGTTCCGACTGTATCGAAGACAAGCCCCAGGCCAAAAAAGACGAAGTGCTTCCAGGCAAGCTCCTTGGCACGGTGCTCCGACCAGACTCCGATTGTATACGAGGCGAGCGCCAAATTGATGAAAATGACAGCCCATACTAGCATAAAAAATCATCTCCCATTCGCTTCTTGATTGTCTACACGGTTGAGTGTAGGAAAAGAAGATGAACGGAAGATGAACAACGAGGGGATTATGCCGATTTACGCCTGGCGCTTTTTTCGCAGGAGCAGCCATATAATCAGGGTGGTAAGAGCCGCCTTCCACAGCTTTGGCCAAAAGTCAGCGACAATTCCGTCGTAGACGTAGGCTGATGCCATTTCAAGCGGAGTGGCTCCCGGCGCGAATTGGATGGCTACGCCGAAGCCGAGCATGGCAGGCAGACTGTAAAACAGGTAGCTGGCAAAAAGCAGAAACAGCCATTTTGGCAAAAGGAAGCCCTCCTTTCCGGTTTGTTTGATTGCGTCTAGCGAACAAACGTGTTTTTCACCCGTTTGGACAGGCGGAAGTGCGTTATCCGGATCATGGAAAAAATGCCGTTGCGTGCATCGAAAAACACCTTCGCTAAAATTGGATGAATTTCATAAAAATGACTAGATCATGGTAATGGATCGTGCCTTCTTCGTCAATGGAAAAAGCAACCGGGAATCGGGAAACTCGCCAGGCAAGGGAGGAATCGGCGGTAGCCAGATCGTATTCATACCCAAACAGGCTTGAAGGAGGCAATAAAATGAAGCCGATTCGCTATGAACGCAGAAAATATACGCAAGGCCCGACGCCGATCGAGCGTCTGGAGAGGCTGTCGCAGGTGCTGGGCGGCCCGCACATTTTCATCAAGCGCGACGACTTGCTCGGCTTGACGGCTGGTGGCAACAAGACGCGAAAGCTGGAGTATTTGGTTGCCGACGCGATCCGGCAAGGCGCAGATACACTGATTACGTGCGGCGCTGTCCAATCGAATCATTGCCGTCTGACACTGGCTGCGGCGGTTCGCGAAGGGCTGCGTTGCCAGCTTGTTTTGTCGGCGCCCGAGACAGGCGACTACAATCCGCAGGCGGGCGGGAACCATCTGTTGTTTCATTTGCTTGGCGCCGAACAGATCGAGGTCATTCCCGCAGACGGCGATATGCTTGCGGCGATGGAAAAGCTGGCGGACAGTCTGCGGCAAGCAGGCAGGAAGCCGTACCTGATTCCGGTTGGCGGCTCCAACGAGATCGGCTCGCTTGGCTACATGGCGTGCGCAGAGGAAATCGAGCAGCAAGCGTGGGAGAGCTGCACTCCGTTTGATTACGTGGTGACGGCAACAGGCAGTGGCGGGACACAGGCGGGTCTGATCGCCGGGTTTTTGGCGAGACAATCGTCTGCCAAAGTGATTGGCATCAATGTCAGCCGCGACCGCGCCGCCCAGGAAGCGAAAGTACAGGAGCTGCTTGCGCGCACCGCCGCCGAGGTCGGTCTGCAAGCGACGATCCAGGCAGATGTGGTGCAGTGCGAAGATCGCTTTGTCGGGCCAGGCTATGCGATTCCGACAGAGGAAATGGTCGAAGCCGTGCAGCTCGTCGCCCGCACAGAAGGAATTTTGCTCGACCCGGTTTACACAGGCAAAGCGATGGCGGGGTTGATCGGGCTGATTCGCGAAGGGCGCTTTTCGCAAGATGACCATGTGCTTTTTCTGCACACGGGTGGCGCTCCGGCACTTTACACGGCGTCCGAGCTGTTTTTGCCCAAGCAGGGATGACGGTGTACTTGCAGCTGCTTGCGAGACGAGAGACGAAAAGGAGACAGACAAATGCTTGATGTTGTTGCCTGCGGCGAGCTTTTGATTGATTTCACGCCGATGCCCCATCCCGAACCGGGGAAAATGGCGTATGAACAAAATCCGGGCGGAGCAGTGGCAAATGTGCTTGCTGCTTTGTCGCGGTTTCATAAAAAGACAGCTTTTCTCGGCGCAGTCGGAAACGATGCGTTCGGCCGCTTTCTGAAGCAGACGCTGATGGACCTGGAGATCGGGACTGACGGGCTTGTCCTGACGGATGCTGCCTTGACCACGCTCGCCTTTGTACACATCGACGCGAGTGGCGAGCGCTCGTTTTCGTTTGCCCGCAACCCCGGAGCAGATACGCAGCTTCGCGAGGCGGACATAGATGAGGAAATGATCGCGCAAGCAAGGCTGTTTCATTTCGGCTCCTTGTCTTTGACCCATGAACCAGCGCGCAGCGCAACCTGGAAGGCTGTAGATATAGCGAAAAGACACAAGCTGCTCGTATCGTTTGATCCAAACATTCGCGAAAGCTTGTGGCCGGACATGGAACAGGCGAAGGCAATGGCGCTGCACGGGATCAGGCAAGCGGACATCGTCAAGCTGTCGGAAGAGGAGCTGGAGCTGCTCGCTCCGGCAAGCGGCCTGGCAGAGGCGACAGAGTGGCTGATGGAAACTTGCCGCAATCAGGCGATCTTCGTCACTCGCGGCAAAGCGGGCTGTTACTTCCGAACGGAAAAAGAGCAGGGGATGGTTCCAGGCTACGCGGTCGATGCTGTCGATACGACCGGGGCAGGAGACGCGTTTTTGGGGGGCTTGCTTTATCAGGTGCTGGAAGCTAAGCAGCCGCTTCGCTCCATGGACAATGACACGCTGACACGTATGGTTCGCTTCGCCAATGCGGCAGGAGCGCTCACCACCACGCGGACGGGCGCGATTCCGGCGCTGCCAGCGCTGGCTGATGTCGAGCGGTTTGTGGCAGAAAATCGCATATAGCACGGTTCAGCCGATTCTCTGTCAGAAAATAACGGGGAATCGGCTTTTTTGGCGAGCGATTTGATATACTATTCGTAATTTCGCATTTCTATGGAAGAAGTGGGTATGAACCATGATTTTTCTCGAAGTGATCTTGCCTGTCTTGCTGATCTTTTTGTCGGGCTACATTCTTCAGCGCAAGTTCCGAATGGATTTGAAGCCGATTTCGTCGCTGGCGATCTACGTGTTGACCACGGCGCTTGTCTTTCGCACGTTTTACAAGACCGAGCTTGATCTGCAATTGTTTTACATCGTCGTCATCTCGCTGTTGCTGCTCGGAGCGCTGATCGTGCTCACCCAGCTTACGGCTCGCCTGTTTCGCTACGACAAATCGCAGGAGAGCGCCCTGATGCTTTCCACCGCCTTCATGAACAGCGGGAACTACGGGACTCCGATCATTTTGTTTGCTTACGGGGAGGCCGGGTTTACGTATGCGGTCCAAATCATGGTTTTTCATTCGATCATCATGGGGGTATTCGGCGTCTACTTCGCTTCGCGGGGCGGGGGTGGCGCGGGCACGGCGATTCGGGCGATTTTCAAGCAGCCTTCCAACTACGCGGTTGTGCTGGCGATTTTGCTGCAACAAGGCAATGTCGTGATTCCAGCGGGCTACTATCAGGCGATTGATCTCGTGGCGCAGGCAGCGATTCCGGTCGTTATGCTGATTCTCGGGATGCAGCTTGCCAACGTATCGTCCAAAGCCTTGGAGTGGCAAGGATTGAGCGCCGCCAGTGTCATTCGGCTGATCGCTTCGCCTGTGCTCGCTTACGTGATCTGTCTGTTTTTCCCGATTGACCCTTTGCTGCAAAAAGTGCTGGTCATACTCGCAGCGATGCCGTCTGCTGCGACGACAGCGATTTACGCGATCCAGTTCAACATGCGTCCGCAATTTGTTTCCAGCAGTGTCCTGGTCACGACCGTGTTCAGTGTAGGGACGCTGACGATCTTGCTGAATCTGCTGCATTAGCCGATTCAACTGCCGAGGCAATCGCGCCACACCGAAAAGGTTGCCAAGGCATTGCTTTTTTCTATATGATGAGAACAAGAATCGTTTTCAACAAAATCAAAACCGGGAGATTGCCATGCATGCCACATCCATTCATTCCATCTACGACAGTTATATTGACGCGCTGCCGAACATTCGGCTTGATGACATCGGGACGGAGATGGCGGGGGATGACTTGTCCGGTTGGAACGGATACATCAACAGAATGATGCCTCGTCATGGACTGGAGATTGTCGATTCCTTCCATCGTTTTCAGGATGATCACGCCATGCGTTTTCGCTCGGAAGCCGCCATGGTGGAGCTGAGCTTTTGCTTGCAAGGAACGGGGGAGGTAGCGGTTTCGGGCGGTTCCCAGCACGATCTCGTTCCGGACAGCTGCTCGCTGCAATTGATGCGGGACTTTCAAGCCGACTTTTGCTATATGGCCCAAGCGCCGTTTCGTTCGGTAGCGATCGGGATTTCCGTCGAGCTGTTCAACGAATGGCTTGCGCAAATCGACGAAGGGACGCCGTATACGTTTGAAAGCTTGTTGGGCAACCGTCCTTTTCGCATGTTCCGCATGCCGCTTCGGCCAGATTTGATGATGCGGCTCCAGCAGCTGATCGCGCCGCCTGCGTCTCAGCCCAGATTGCGGCGGCTTCATGCGGAAGGCAAGACGCTGGAAATCGCTGCGCACGCCTTCGACATGCTGCTGTTTGAGCGAGAGGCGGAAGTCACCCGCCCCTTTTTATCCCGCAGCGATCGGGAAAAAATTCATAGCGCCAGAGAAATTTTGCTGGCGAATATGGAGGCGCCGCCTTCCTTGATCGAGCTGGCACGCATGGCGCAGCTGAACGAATACAAGCTGAAAATCGGCTTCAAAGAGGAGTTTGGCACGAGCGTCTTCGCGTACTTGCGGGAAAAGCGTCTGGAAAAAGCGCTGGAACTGCTGCGCTCGGGCGAGATGAATGTCAGCCAGGTAGCGTTGTCGGTCGGCTTTTCCAACTTCAGTCACTTTTCCGAAGCGTTCCGCAAGCAGTACGGAATGAATCCGTCCGATGTGAAGCGGGGCAGGTATATTTTGTAGCGAAAAAAGCGGGAGCGATGTCTCTCGCTTTTTTCTATTATCCCGCCAACCGTAGTTTTCGCCCTCGTCCGGTAGTTGCAAACAGCTGGCAAAGGTACGATCAAGCGTAGTTGTTGAGAATTATTATCACAGATGATGGAGGCTGACGGAAGGTATGGCAAAAAGAAAGCACGGCTGGATCGCGGGATTGCTCGGTTTGGCGTTACTTGTAGGGGGATGCAGCCAAGCTGCTGACAACAGTGCAGGAGGACAAGGCGGACAAGCGCCAGCAGATAAGCCGGCTGCGCAAACAGCAGAAACGCGGACAGTCAAGGATGCAGCAGGCGAAGTAACCATCCCGGCCAATCCGCAAAGAATCGCGGACGTATCTGGATCGACTGAGGAGCTGTTGGCGCTCGGCATTCGTCCCGTGCTGACGGCGAACAGCCAGTATGAAAGCCCGATGGATTTGACGCCGATTTTGCAAAAAGAGCTGGGAAAAGACGTGACCGTGGCGGGCTGGTTTCAAAATGAGGTAAGTGTCGAGGCGATCGCCGCAGCCAATCCCGATCTGATTCTCGTGGGTCCGGCCCAGGAAAAAATTTACGAGCAGTTGAACAAAATTGCCCCGACCGTGCGCGTGCCTTACGGTTTCAACGCGTTTCGCGAGCGGTTCGACTTTGTGGCGAATACGCTCGGGAAAAAACAGCAGATGGACGAATGGCTGAAAGCGTACGATGACCATGCGAAGCAGCTGCACGATCAGATTGTGGCAACTACCAAAGAGGAATCGTTCGCAGTGATCGAAGCGACGCAAAAAGGGATTCGCCTCTACGCGAAAACCGGGCTGGCTGACATGATTTTCTCCGACTTGAAGCTGCCGAAAGCGGCGGGAATACCGGAGCCAGATCCGTGGGGAGGCAAGGAGACGGACCTGGAGGGACTGTCGACGCTCAATCCCGACCATATCGTGCTGCTCGCCGATTCCGAGCACAATGTGCTGGAAGATACCGCGATCTGGAACAATATGAAGGCGAAGAAAAACGGCAAGGTGTACCGCGTCACTACAAAACAGAGCTACAACGAAGCGTTTTTTGCCCTCGGGAAAAAGGCGATGATCGAGCAGGTAGCGGCAGATATTTTGCAAAAGAACCAAAAATAGCAAAAGCGGGCACGAGCAAAAAACGGATGCTTTTCAGGCGTCCGTTTTTTTCATAGGCGGCGCTTGACCGACTTCACTGTGTATGTTGTATGATGAGCGAAAAAGACATTCTGCCAAAGGAGATCGCCATGTGCCGAAATATTAAAACCTTGTTCAATTTCTCCCCTCCCGCTACCGAAGATGAGGTTCAGGCAGCCGCGCTGCAGTTTGTGAGAAAGCTCTCGGGCTTCAACACGCCCTCCAAAGCAAACGAAGAGGCGTTTCAGCGGGCGGTCAAAGAGGTAACAGCAGTCGCCCAGACTTTGCTCGATTCATTGGTGACAAACGCCGAGCCGCGCAACCGCGAGACGGAAATCGAACGCGCCCGCGCAAGAAATGCCAAACGATTCGGCACGCCCCAATCCCAATCGGCTGACTCTGTTGATTGAATTTTTTGCCGCTTATCATCGTTTTGTGATTTTGTTTATCATAACTCTATCAGATCGTTTCTATTTTCCCTCCTCGTCTTTTGTATTATCTTGGGGACAAAGGGGAGAGATCCATCATGGAGAAGATAAATCTGACAGAACAATTTTCGTGGATACAACAGTCTTTACGTTCAACGGTCGTAGGGGAGCTGAACGATTCGGCGATCAAGCTGGAGCAGCTTTCGGGAGAATATCCCTGGCAGCAGCACGACCACAAGGACGAAATGATTCTCGTCGTAAACGGAAGATTGCTATTGATGTCCCATGAGCGCAATATTTGGATCGAGGCTGGCGAATTGCTCGTCATACCAAAAGGAACGGCGTACAAATGGTTCGTGCCCAACGGAGTTTGCCATCTGTTGGTGATCGAGCCGAAACAGCTGGCGGCGCTCAAGCGTTGTTCGTGATAGATTGCAAGCAAGCATGAAAGATAGATGGCGTGAACGAGATAGCTGTCATTGTCGGGACCAAGCGGCGGCGAAAAAACTACGATTATACGAGTTGAGTAGTCATTGAAAGCAGGAGCAAAAATAGTTTTAGTCCGAATATTAACTGGTTTTTAAATATGAGCCTTTATGGTGCGCTGTAGTCTTTATACAGGGTGCCCTTTTGGCATTCATGTTCATAATTTTTAGTTTTTATTCTTTTTTTGAATGAAACAAACGATCCTAGACAAAATGTCGCCCGCCCTCACTCTTTATAGAAAAAAATTTTACAAAAGAATGTTTACTGAGAAATATGTGTCTGTACGCAACTTCCAATTTATTGAAAATGCATTATATTATGGTATTTGAATGTGATCAAACCCATACATTAGGACTTGAAAATGAGGTGAATGAAGAATGTTGAATAAAACTAGGAAATGGATTATTGCTGTTGCTCTCGTTTCAATTGCTTTAACGATTTTTTTTCAAATCAAAGACTTACCTGGAAATATGGGCGCGCTTCTTACAGTTAAAGAATTAATCAATAAGCACAACAAACAATTAAATGAACTGGCAGATGAAGGTGCTGAAAATCATACCAATGTCCAATTTGCTGAAGGTAAGTATTATATCGATGTGAATAAAAATGTTATTACAAGTGAAGGTAAAAATCGCGTAAATCACTATGAATATGTTCTTGTATACGAAGATCTGGAATGGAAAGTAATCAAAGAGAGATATACTTATACAGCTAAATAGCCTACTAATTAGAAAACGAATATTGTAATATTTTCCATATAAATGTAATATGAAGTCGATTTGTTCATTCAAATAAATGGAAAATTGGGAGTGGTTTTTGTGAAAAAAGCAAAATTTGCAGTATTTGCCGCATTGTCCTTAAGTTTAGGATTCAGTGTTGCTCCACCTCAAGCTTTCGCTGCAAAAGCAGAAGTTAACGAAAAACAGATTACACCAGGACTTCGAGAAGCGATTGATAACTTCCTCAAAAAAAGAGAAGAAGCAATTAATAATGGAGATTTTAGCAGTCTACCGTTTGATAAAATAGATGAAACAGCCATTTATTTTCGATATATTAACGATGTTCAAAATTTTACAATAACAAATTACGAAACGTCTTATGATATGAAAGGTATAACTGAAAACAAGGATAACTATGAGGTACATATTTACCTGATCCAAGAATTTGTTGTAAATAACTCGATTGAGTCTGGTTTTGCAGATGATGTGAAGGTGGTGCTTAATAAGCCTGCTGCATCATTGAATAAGAATAGCCTTGTCAATGACTCAAATGAAACGTCAAATGATTTTGAAATTGTAAAAATGTCTTCTGACACCCTTGAAACAGATTTAAGTAGTGAGGATGTAATCAAGAAGGGGAAAGATTTTAAGGCTAAAATGAAAAAACAAAATACAAAAAAACAACTATCGATTGAAGCTCCAGAAGGTGCTGCCCTAGCTTCATATTCTTACGATGGATCGGAAGCTGCTGATTATGCCTTGGAGTATGCTTTAAATCCAAATCCTAATTACTACACCTGGAACAACGATTGCACAAACTTTGTTTCTCAAGCACTGAATTATGGTGGGATTCCCGAAAGAGGTACTACATCAGGTAACTATAAAAAATGGTATTATCGTGATAGATAGGACGTCTCTAACAGTTGGATTAATGTCGATGATTTCTACGAAGTAGCTACAAACTCGTATACGATCTTCGGGTCAGATTTGGATTACGCAAGTGAGCTTAGTCTAGGAGATGTAGTTCAATACGACATCGATAGCGATGGAGACTGGAACCACACTGCCATCGTAACTAAACTCACAAATAATGGTCGATACGATATTCCCCTTGTCTCTTATCATTCTTCCAATAGAAAAAATGTCGCTTGGGATTATTTTGTTTCAAAGTACGATGAGTGTGATTACAGATTAATTGATATCCATGAGTAAGAGGTTGAGTTAGTTTTAACTGGATAGAAAAACCCGTCTCCTATGATTAAGAGACGGGTTTGCGAGTGGTTGATACTATTCATGCCCTGCGGCTTTGTACTATAGGCGAAAAAAGGGTTGACTTTCCGGTATTTTGGTATGTAATTAATACGGATAGCTGCAACTCTTTTTTGAGGTGATGAACGTTGGAAGACGGCGTCTATGTCCTGATCAAAAAAGGCGATCCGGAGCTTGTGCAAAAACGCCAGTTTCTTCGTCAGGATGAGTACACCATTGGACGGAGAGGGAGCCAACTTGCGCCTGACATCGCTTTTTCCAGCCCATACGTGTCGAGACGGCATGCCGTGATCCGCAAGATCGGCAATAGCTATACGATTTCCGATCTGGACAGCAAGCATGGAACAGAAGTCAACGGGCAGAGCGTCCGCCAAGCGCCGCAGCCGTTATTTCACGGCGATCTGATCAGCCTTGCCAAAGGAGTCGTCGAGCTGGTCTTTTTTGCGGAGGGCAGTGAGTTGGACGTGACCAGGGAATTTTCTTTTCCGCTGGTGCAATCGATGGTTTCGACTGTTTCCACGACAGGATTGGTCATCAACCTGGAGCGGCGCGAGATTCGCCTGGATGGTGCGAGGATTCATTTGACAGGAAAAGATATGGATTTGCTGATGCTTTTGTATCAACGGGCCAATCAGGCAGTCAGCTATGAGGAAATCATGGTGTCGATCTGGCCGGAAAGAATGATTTACACAGACAATAGCGTGCCGGATGTGGGACGCGCCGAAATCAATGCGCTCGTGTACCGTTTGCGCAAACGGCTGGGCAAGTACGGGGAAAAGGTCACCACGATTCCTCGCTTCGGCTATATGTGGGAAGATTGAACAAGGGAGACGAGCCAGTGGTCTCCTTTTTTCCATGCGCTTTTTCCTGTTGAATTGTCTGACACTTATCATTTGTTTGTGAGTGTGATCTGATGATTTCATCAGTTTTCTTCCATTTATTCTCTAATCCGGCTGGTTTATCGTGGGAAAGGGAAGGTGAGGAACTGGTGAAAAAGGCTTGGATATGTTTTTGGAGTGTCTTTCTCGTAATTCTTTCGGGATTTGTCTTCCTTTTTTGGGACTATTGGAAGGAAGGGCCGAAAACGGACGGGGAAATGGCGAAGGCGGCGTTTACCGCTTATACGACGAATTGGAAAAATCAGCAGTTTGCACATATGTACGAACAGCTTTCACTGGATACAAAGGCAAAGGTGACAAAAGACGAGTTCGTTTCACGATACGAGAACATTTACGGCGGGATCGAAGCCAAACCGATCCTCGTCGAGCCGCTTTACAACGGAGATGTCGTCCCGACTGAGGATGGGAAAATCAACTTCCATTACCAGATCAAGCTGGACACATTCGTCGAACCGATTTCGTTTACAGGAAAAGCAACCTTGATCAAAGAGACGCAAAACGACAAAAAAGATTGGTACATCCATTGGAATCCTTCCTTTTTATTTCCCGGCATGCAGGAGGGGGATAAGGTGCGCGCCAACACGCTGTATCCGAAGCGGGGAGAAATATTGGACCGGGCCGGACGCAGGCTGGCTACGAGCCGGATCGTGGTCGATGTCGGGATTCGTCCAGATGAATGGAGCAAAACGCCTCCAGCCGGGAGGACACAAGTCAGCAAGCTGTTGCAAATACCGCTGGCAAACCTGATGAGTGTGGTGAGTGCCAATGCGGGGAAGTCTGGCTCGTTTGTCCGCATCGCAACTTTGCCGGAGGATGATGCACGCCTGCAAACTTTGCAACAAACCGCGAGCATCGTTTTGCAGAAAAAGCAGGTCAGGTACTACCCGTATCAGGCTGCGGCGGCTCATTTGGTCGGCTACACGGGTGCGATTAGCCAGGAGGAGTACGAAAAGCGCAAAGACATGGGCTACCGCGCCTCGGATATCATCGGCAAGGCGGGGCTGGAACAGCTTTTTGAACAGCAATTGCGCGGGGAATCCGGCGGCCGGATCGCGATTGTCGGTGCAGACGGGACGGTGAAAAAAATCGTGGCGGAGCAACCCGCCAAAAACGGGCAGCCACTCGCCCTGACGATCGACGCTACTGTTCAGCAAACGATTTACAGCGAGTTCAAGCAGGATGCTGGGACAGCCGCAGCGATTTCGCCCGCGACGGGAGAAGTTTTGGCGCTGGTCAGCTCGCCTTCGTATGATCCAAACGCATTTGTGCTCGGCATGTCGACAGAAGAGTGGAAAAAGCTCAATGACGATCCGGGCAAGCCTTTGCTGAATCGCTTTGCCCGCGGCTTTGCGCCAGGGTCTACCTTCAAGCCGCTTACCGCGGCAATGGGACTTGCGACTGGAGCGATTACGCCAGCCGATACTGTTTCGGTCAAAGGACTGCATTGGCAAAAGGACGCCTCCTGGGGCGCATACGAAGTGACACGGGTGAGTGACTACGGAGCGCCCGTCGACCTGAAAAAAGCACTCGTCTACTCGGACAATATTTATTTTGCCAAGGCGGCGCTGTCCATCGGGGAGGAGCCGTTCGTGGCACAGGGAAAGCAGCTTGGCTTTGACGAGGCGGTGCCGATCCCGTATCCGCTCGATCCGTCCCGGCTTGCCAACAACGGCATGAGAAACGAGATCCAGTTGGCAGACTCGGGCTATGGGCAGGGCGAGGTGACAATGACGCCGCTTCACTTGGCGCTCGTGTACAGCGCTTTTGTCAACGAGGGAAACATCGTGTACCCGTCGCTGCTTCAGGGCGAGCAAAAAGAGCGGTATTGGAAGCGTGAAGCGATTCCGCCCCAAGTGGCAGCCATCGTCAGGGACGATCTTGTGCAGGTGATGGAAGACCCCCGCGGCACAGGCCGGGGAGCGCGCGTGCCGGGCATCCGCATGGCGGGCAAGACCGGCACCGCAGAATTGAAGCAAAAAAAGGGCGAGCAAGGACAGGAAAACGGTTGGTACGCGGTGTTCAATGTGGATGATCCGCGCCTGCTGGTCACGATGATGGTCGAGGACGTCAGAGGCCGCGGCGGCAGCCATGTGCTCGATGCGCGAATCAAGCGGATTTTTTCCAAGCTGTTGCAGGGCGTGGGGGCGTAAGCAGCATAGAGCAAGCGTTTCGTTTCGCTAGTTTCGCTAGGATAGAAGCAGAGAGAAAAGGACAGAGGAGCGGTGGGAGCAATGAGCAGGCGAGTAGAGGGTGAAAAGCAGATGAGATTGGCTGCGTGTACGGCTGCTTGGGGAATCGTCACGGAGCCGTCCGTGCAGAAAGCGGGTTTTTGTTTGCCTCGCTCGCGGTGTTCCGACAGCAAAAGACGCTGGAGAAAGCCGCAAGCGTGGAGCTGGTGGAAAAGCTGGAGAAACTCGTAGGGAACGCGAGTGCAACTGAGCGAGGGACTTGCTGCACATGAGCCGTTTTCAGTATGGACGGTTGTGTGCAGTTTTTTTGTGGGATTGTAGCGGAATGGAATGAAGTGGTCTGTTCACGCAGGGGGATTTGTACGGGAGCGGACTTGCCGTATTAAAGGAGAGTGATTTGTTTGGGGAGTTGGATGAAGGAAGTGGCGGTTGAAAGATATTTGCGTTTGTGGATGAAAAGTTGTTTGGGTGCTGGATCGTGTAAAGAAATGGATAGATGAGATGGGGGATAATGTTTTATTATAAGTATGAGGGCGAATGGTTAGCTTTTAGCGAGGAAAAAGAAATGAACAAGATGCGTACAGCCGATTTTCGAGGATAGGGCGTGATTTTTGACGAGAAGTGAATCCTCGAAAAAAGAGCGGGTTCTTGTTGGCAGTGAGTATGAGGAAAGCCTTGGCGTTATTGAGGTTAAGCATGGTAGTCAAAGTCGGTTACATTGGAGACCCGAGAAGTTAGGGGACTGAAACAGTCTGTCGGTTCTGGCTCGGGTTCGCTTGGCGTCGAGTTACATTGGAGACCCGAGAAGTTAGGGGACTGAAACACAAACAAAGTACCGCGATTTTGTCGAGCTGAAAGAGTTACATTGGAGACCCGAGAAGTTAGGGGACTGAAACTGGGCAACTCTATTGAGGTGCTTGACAACCTTTACTGTTACATTGGAGACCCGAGAAGTTAGGGGACTGAAACTTGAAAATAAAAAGACACCGACAGGCGTAGGAATTGGTTACATTGGAGACCCGAGAAGTTAGGGGACTGAAACGACGTTCAATCCGACGCATCTCTCTCATAACCAAATCGTTACATTGGAGACCCGAGAAGTTAGGGGACTGAAACTCCGTTTTAAGAAACCGAAACATGGTTCGCGGTCCCTGTTACATTGGAGACCCGAGAAGTTAGGGGACTGAAACAACGCTCGGCGCAACGCGACTGCACGTCCGATATGCGGTTACATTGGAGACCCGAGAAGTTAGGGGACTGAAACAATGAAGACTAGGACGACCATGGCAGACGCCAACGTTGTTACATTGGAGACCCGAGAAGTTAGGGGACTGAAACTCAATTTCCAAAGAGAAGCGAACCCTCTTATCTTCAAGTTACATTGGAGACCCGAGAAGTTAGGGGACTGAAACTCCAGAAGCGTTGGTGGACCTGCTCGCATTTCAAAAGGTTACATTGGAGACCCGAGAAGTTAGGGGACTGAAACGGCAAAACGGGAAGTCGTTAGGAAATGCTGTTCCTGGTTACATTGGAGACCCGAGAAGTTAGGGGACTGAAACGGTTGTTGCTTGGCAGAAAACAGCGGACATTGTGGCCAGTTACATTGAAGACCCGAAAAGTTAGGGGACTGAAACCATATAAGCTGGCTTCGCTGATTAAACTTGACGACATGTTACATTGAAGACCCGAAAAGTTAGGGGACTGAAACTCATCGCCTGGATAACGCTTCATTTTTTCCAGGATCTCGTTACATCGAAGACCCGAAAAGCAAGCGGAATTGAAACTAAGGCTCTTGCATTTTTGTTCGTATTTGGTTATCTCGTTATATTACAAATCCGAAAAAACAGAAGACTGTAACTAAGCTGGCCTTGCCTGCTCGCGATGCTCCGACAACAAAAGATGCTAGAGAAAGTAGATTTGATGGAAAAGATGGAAAAAATGGAAAAACTTATAAAAGACGCGAAAAAAGCTGCACGAGAGACTTGCTGCACATAAACCGTTTTCAATATGGACGGTTGTGTGCAGTTTTTTTGTGGGGATTGTAACAAAATACAAGCTACATCGTCTTACTAATGAAGCCTTAAACATAAATGGAAAAAATGTTGAAAATAGAAAAATTAAAGACTAATATGCAAAAAATTTCAAAATATTTTTAGCGAGGGGTATTGTTGAATAGAAAGCTTGTAGCAAGTTTTATTACTTCTTGCGTTGTTCTGGCGACAATCACTACTGCATTCGCAGCTACTCCGATGGGGATAGCACAATCAGAAGCGTCAATCAGTGGAAATCTGTCTACGGCAGGGGGAGAAAAACATTATGTAATATCTTCGTATGGTATTACGCGTGATATCTCCTCTAGAGTAAAATCTAGTGATATTAAGCAAATCATTTCCTTTGCTATTATTACTAGAAACGGGAAGAAAGTTTCCTCAAAAACAACAGAAGATTCCTATGTTAAATCTTTGAAAGCAAAGATTAGTAATCAGGAGGAATATGGAAAAGCGATATGGGAGGTAGCCGCCAGCGGGGATGTTTACTATACCGATGGGACAACAGATAGCGGTATTAATTATGAAGAACAGGAATTTAACGTAAAGTAAAGATGATGCATAGCTATGGGGGAGAGTATGGTTAAAAGTATTCTATCTATAGGATTGCTGGCATTTACTGTGTTCTCAGCAGCTACAGTTTATGCTGAAATGACAGAATTTTCATCGGACGTTTATATAGCGTCTGAAACATCTACAAAACATACGGCGGGATTTACCGCTATCACTGAATCTGATGTCAAGTGTGCAAAAATTACGGTGCAGTCTACTATCTATTTCAATGCAAAGAAGCAAGGTGAGACAGAAAGAGCAACCAATTATAATTCATATAAGGTCAAACAAACAGGAGAAAGGAAAGTAGTTAATCCTACGAAGAAAGGGTATTGGGAAATAAGCAGCTTTCATGAAGAATATGCAAAAAAGGAAGATAAATTGACAGAAGAAAATCACTCATACGATGATGCGATTTGGATGCCTTAATATAGTGAAAAGGAGATATTACCATGAAAAAATCGGTTTTATTTAGTGGAATTGCATTAGCTTTAGCGTTTTCCGTTATCGGTTATGCAAATGCAAGCAAGCAAGATGACATGGTGATTGTAAAACAAAGAATTGCAGAGTTTAAAGAAAAGGTTGACAATGACATTGCAAGCAGCTTTGACATTAATCTGGACGACTTGAAAAAGCTGGATCACAAAGAGGTTTTAAAAAGTGAAGAGTATAAGGGGATTGCTAAAATAGTAATGAATATCATGCTTGAGCAAGCAAACGGTGATGTAGTGCCAAGTATTTATATGGATGAAGAGAACAATGAGATGTACATTTTGGAAAAACAAGCGGATGGTACAAATATCTTGCATAAGTATAGCAAGAATAATGAAGGCTCTGATACTAAACGAACTGTTGGCGCAAAAAATATAGGCACAGATAAAGAGGGCTGGAATGAAATTAGCACGGAAAAAAGTGAGGGAAAAATCATAGACTTCGAAGAGGTAAAATAAGAGCAATTAAAACCCGCAATACCATTCTTGTCCTTTTGCAAAATAAATACAAAAAAGCGGCTAAGCAAAAAGCGCTGACCAACTATCGGTCAATGAAGTGCACCTCCTAAAATAGACATTGGATTAAACCTCCTGGTAGATCCGATGCAACCTAAGGGGTGTATTTTTGTTGAAAAAAAGCCCAGCCTTTAGAAGCTAACCTGACAAGTTCATGCTAGAATCCGTGCGGCTGCATAGAGAGAAAAGACAGACATACCATTGAATCATGAAGCATCCCTGAAACAGCAACAAACAGGTCAAACTATGTCACCCCTAAAAAACCATCCATACAGCAAATAAAAAGTACGACCGAAAATCCGGAAATCGCAGACAATCAATCAATCAATCAATCAGTTTAACCCTTCGACCCGTCGAGAGAGCCTTTACGCTTTTTACGGCCTCCTTTGTTTTCCATCCCCGCTCCCTGATGCGCGGGGGCACGGCAGACGAGCTATAATAGTGGATAGCTAAAAGGGATACAGGAGAGGAGGGGCCAACGTTGCATGCTGACGAGGTTTATCGACAGTTCCGGCAGATGATTTTTCCGTGCAGAGCGTATCGCTTGTCACATGTGCTCACCAGGAGCCGCATTCGCTTCCGGCTTCTTCCTGCCAGCGCATCGGGTTTGTCAAAAGTCACAAAGGTACGCTGACAAGCAATGCGACCGAACAGGCTGTGGAGGCGGGCGATGTCGTTTTTCTCAGGCCGTGGACGGACACCTCCATTTGCGCGCAAGCGGGCAAGCAGCTGGAGGTCTTTTTGATCGAGTTTGCTTTTTGACGGAGGCAGCATCGTCCGGGACGGAGCGGATTTTTCTCCAGGGAACAGCCGATTTCCCGCTGGAAAAGTCGTTTCACGTGCGCAGCCATTCGCAGGTTTTGGATTTGATGGAGGAACTGCACAAAAGTCTGGATGCATTCGCGCATGTTCAAGACGCTCAAAGGTGTGAGCTTTTCCGACTATATAACCCGTTTGCGGATCGACCGGGCAAAGGTGCTGCTAGAGTTGCCAGCCAGCCGCTTGCGGGAAGTGGAGCAAAGCGCTGGCCGGAGCTTGTGTCGCGGTTGTCGGTTCGATCGGATTTGTCGGCTTGCTTGCTCCGCACATGGCTGGCAGGCTGGTCGGGGGCAAGCGCATTTTGCTGCTTCCTGTAGCTGCCCTGCTCGGGGCCATTTTGCTGGTTGCAGCGGACGGACTGGGCAGATGGCTGCTGCCTCCGCTTGAGGTTCCGGTGGGCATCGTGACGGCTGTAATCGGTGCGCCGTACTTCCTTTACTTGATCGGCAAAGAAAAAAGCAGAAGCTGGTAAACAAACACAAAAAGCCCTGTCTTGCACACTGCTACGAGACGGGGCTTCTTGTGTTTTCCATATCGAGTCAACCGGGATTATCGCTTGTCCGCTTGGCGCAAAAACGCGCGGACGGTCTGTACGTATTCGTCTGTTTCTTCCAAATAGCCGAGATGGGAGCTGTGCTCCAACACATGCAGCCCGGCGTTTGGCACGAGCGACTGGTAGTAGCTTGTTGCTTCCGGGGTCGCCTCGTCGTAGCGACCGCACACAAACAGGGCAGGAATCGCGATTTCATGCAGCTTCGGCGTGTAATCAAACGTCTTGAGATTGCCTGTCGGGCAAAACTCGGACGGCCCCCACATCGTCATGTACACGTCTTTGTTGGCTTTCGCACGGCTTTGCGTCATGACTTCTGGCAACGGCTCCATGCGGCAAACGTGGCGCGCGTAGTATTGTTTCATCGCGTCCTGATACTCTTTGGAATCCGTCGTTCCTTGCTGTTCGTGCCGGGCAATCGTCTGCTGGACGTCTTCCGGCAGTTGGGCGATCAGCCGATCAGCGTCTTCTTTCCAGAGCTGGGCACGGAGGCAAGGACTGGAGAAAATCACGCTCGCAACGCCCGCAGGCTTAGCGTCAATCAAATAAGCCGCAGCCAGCATCGTTCCCCACGAATGGCCGAGAATATGAACCTCGGTCAAATCAAGCGCCTGTCGAATGCAGGCCAGCTCTTCTACAAAGCGCTCCGTTTTCCACAGCGAGGAGTCGGTCGGTCTGTCCGAGTTGCCCGAGCCGAGCTGGTCGTAAAAAATAACGGGACGCTCGTCGCCAAGCACGTGCAATGCAGACTGGAGCGGGTCGTGCGTGTTGCCAGGCCCGCCGTGCAACACGATCAGCGGAGTGTGATTGCCTGTGCCGACGCGGTTGTACCATACTTTTCCGCCAGGAACTTCGATGTAGCCTTCCTGCTTGTTCATCGTTTTTCATCCTCCACTTGTCACTCTTGTTGATCCAATTCTTTTTACCAATATACCATTTTTAGAAGATTTTTGCGTGAGTAGCTGTGTGCGTGCGCCAAGCGCATGATTTTACACTTTTTTTAGATTTCGTTTAGAACGCGTTTAGGCTTCCGCTTTATCATCGCTAGTAGAGAAAGTGAGGCTGCTTTCTACATGAAACTGGAGGGATGACTGGTGCGAAAAAAATGGCTGGCGGTGGCATTGGCGGTCGGAATCGGCGGGGTAGCGACGTGGGGGATGAGCGTTTCGGCGCAAGCGGACAACGGCGCACTGGAGTCGTACAAATCGGCGTTAAAGCAGACGAAAGAAGCAGGGAGCTTGACTGCGCACGCTCACCTGGAGTTGACAGACAACCAGACGAAGCTTTTTGCAGTCGACGGGGTGGCCAAAGTCGATCATGAGCAGAAGCTGGGCAGCGTGGATGGCACGTATGTCGATGCGAACGGCGAAGGAAGCTTTCAAGCATTTCGCGAGCCGACTCAAATGGTTTTTAAAAAAGGGGATCGCGATCTGTATCGCGTCATGGAGGCAATGGATTGGCAACAACAACAGCCTGAGCAGGATCAGCACGCTATGAGCAGCGCCATGATCGAGCAGGTGCACAAAACATTGTTCGGAAGCATGGAGAAATGGACGACGATGGAAAACTTGCCGGATGGCGGGAAACGAGTATCCTTGAAGCTCGACGAGGAGCAAATGCCTGTGTTCGCCAAAATGCTAGGCCCGATCATGTACGCGAAAATCGTTGAACGCAGCCAGGAAGCGAGGGCGGGTGAAGCCGAAAAAGGACTCGCGCTGGAGCTGCCCGCTTTGCAGGAAGACGTGCATCTGGAGCAAGTCGTGCTGAACGCGACGATCAACGAGCAAAACCAGATCGAGCAGCAAACAGCCAAGGTGGAGCTGGTCGGGACGGACGCTTCCGGCGTCGTGCATACGCTGCAACTGACTGTGGACGTCCACTTGTCGGATTTGGCAGCGACCACTCCCGAGCGCGTGGATTTGACGGGGAAACAAGTGGAGAAAGTGACTCGCGAAGAGATGCGCAGCCACTGGGCAAAAGGCGGCTGGCGGCACTAAGGCAGGGGCGTGCGTCTTTTGCCAGGCGCTGTAGTATAATGACAGCAATTATGCGCATCGGAGGAGAGGAACCATGTCAATCAAAACGAGGCTTTGGTTGTCTTATATCGCCATGATCGTCGTTCCGGTGGTCTGTTTTGGACTGGTCGCCTCGACTCTGGTGGCGGTTTTTTGGGGAGAGTCATTCCCGCGCGAAAAAGCACCGGGGAAACCGCTGTTTCGGCAAAACATGGACAGACGAGACGAGCTGTTTGCAGGAGTGGCCTTTTTGGCGCAGCACGATGCGGAGCGGTTGCTGGACAACAAGCTGCTGACCGAAACGGATGAGCAACTACGCCCGTTTGGCGGAGCATTCATATTGGCGAAAGAGGGAGCGGTGCTGTTCGCTTCTTCTTCCCTGGCTCAGGCCGATTTGCCGAAATACATGCAGTTCGCTGCGGTTGAAGAACGCCCGCGCCAGTGGCCGCCATGGGAAAGCGACAGGCATGTCGCCAGGACGTATGCGTTTTCCTTCGCCGACAAGAGTCAGGGCACTCTTTATTTTCTGGCTGACGACAGCTCCTTGTTTTCGTCAGGAATCTCTTTCTTTGCGCTCATGATCGTCAGCTTCCTCGTCATTATCGGGCTGACGAACGGGATTTTGACGTATTTGGTGTCCAAGAGCATCATCCGTCCGCTGTACGCGCTCAAACAGGCGGCTCACGAGATCAAGGAGGGCCATCTGGAGCGGCCTGTGCAACTCGGGCGAAAAGATGAGCTGGGCGAGCTGGGCGAGGCTTTTGAGGAGATGCGCGTCCGGTTGTACGACTCGATCCGCATGCAGCTACAATACGAGGAAAGCCGCAAAGAGCTGATTGCGAGCATCTCGCACGATTTGAAGACGCCGATTACCGGAATCAAGGCGTGCGTGGAGGCTGTGCTGGACGGAATTGCCGATACGCAGCCGAAACGGGAGAAATACATGCGGATGATCGCCAGCAAATCCGCGCAAATGGATCGGCTCATCGACGAGCTGCTTTTGTACTCGCGGCTGGACTTGAACCGTCTGCCTTTTCATCTGGAGCCGGTCAATATTCGGGCCTACCTGACCGATTGGGTGCAGGCGCTGCGTCTGGAGCCTGGTATGTCTGACGTACGGCTGAACGTCGCGGGGACAGAGGGCGGCCCGCTTGCCGTGATGGCAGATCGGGAAAAGCTGCATCGGGTGCTGATGAACATGATCGACAACAGCATGAAATACATGGACAAACCACTGAAACAAATCGACGTGCGAGTGGAGCGGACAGCAGACGAAGTTATTGTGACGATTGCCGACAATGGAGCGGGTATTGCGGAGGAAGCGATGCCGCACATTTTTGACCGCTTTTACCGGGCGGACCCTGCGCGCAACACGACAACGGGCGGCAGCGGACTGGGACTTGCGATCGTCAAGCAATTGGTAGAAGGGCACGGAGGACGCGTCTGGGCGCGCAGCGAGGTCGGCAGCGGAACGGACATCTGTTTTTCCTTGCCGCTGCAAAAAGGGACGGAAGGTGGAGCGGATGAAGCACATATTGATCGTTGAGGACGACACGGTAATCGCAGAGGTGGAAAAAGACTACCTGGAAGCAAACGGCTATACAGTCGAGGTCGCCCATTCGGGAGAGGTCGGCTTGCAAAAAGCGCTGACAGAGCCATACGATCTGATCATTCTCGACTTGATGCTGCCTGTGGTAGACGGCTTTGCCATTTTGCGCGAGGTGCGTGAAGCGAAAAACATCCCGATCCTGCTCGTCTCCGCCAAAAAAGAGGACATCGACAAGATCCGCGGCTTGGGGCTTGGCGCGGATGATCATATTAGCAAACCGTTCAGCCTGGGCGAACTGGTGGCGAGAGTAAAAGCGCACCTGGCCCGCTACGACCGCCTCGTTTCCGATGGTTCCCAGAGCCAGCGAGCGCCGCAGGACGAAATTCGCATGCGCGGCTTGCGGATCGACAAGCTCGCCCGCAAGGTGTACGTCCGTGGACAAGAAGTTGCCTTTACGTCGAAAGAATATGAGCTGCTGCTGTTTTTGGCGACGCATCCGAACTGGGTGTTCAGCAAAAACGATTTGTTCGAGAAAATTTGGGGACTGGATTCCCTTGGCGATATTGCTACCGTGACCGTGCACATCAGCAAGCTGCGCGAAAAAATCGAGATCGACCCGACGAAGCCGCAGTATATCGAAACGGTTTGGGGAGTCGGGTACCGTTTTCAACTGTAGGTGTAGCTATGTAGCTGCGGCGGCTCACAGAGGCTCAAAAGAGGTGAAGGCATGTACAAGCTGGGCATGAAAGGGAAGAAGTGGCTGCTGCTCCTGCATTTGCTCTTTTCAGCGATTATGCTGGGCGGAGCGGTTCTGTTTCTCGTTTTGAGCATCGTGGCGGCGAATACGGACGATGCCGGGGTATTTGCCGCCTGTTACACCGCGATGCACACCTTGGCGAAAACAAGCGTGCGCGCGTCGACCATCGGCACGATCGTCACAGGCGTGCTGCTTTCCGTCTGGACGCATTGGGGGCTGTTTCGCTATTACTGGCTCATCGCCAAAGAAGTGCTGACGCTCGTCACGATCCTGCTCGGCCCCGTCGCCATGTACGTCTGGACGTTGCCAGCGGTCAGCCTGGCCTGGGCGCAAGGGTTGGAAGCGATGGGCAATCCCGCGTTTATCGTCAACAGCGAAAAGCTCTGGATCGGGATTGTCTTGCAGCTGCTTTCGCTGATTCTGTTGTTTCTTTTGTCGGTGTTCAAGCCGTGGGGGAAACGAAAAAGCTGAACATACGTCTTTGTAACAGTAGACTATCTTTTGCGTAGGCGAAAGGTAGTCTTTTTTGCGTATGCCCTCCACAAGCTGCCATTCTTTTGCGTAAAATGGGTGTCAGTGACAGCATACAGTGTGAGAGACAGACAATCGAGGGAGAACCAGACCATGGAGAGAAGAGTAAAATTGCTGGGCACGGGAAAATACTTGCCCGCGCGAGTCGTGACAGCGGCAGAGCTGGATGAACAGCTCGGGCTGGCTACAGGATGGACCGAAAAAAAATCCGGGGTTCGGATTCGCCATTATGTTACAACGGAAACAGCCGCGCAGATGGGGGCGATTGCCGCCAAACGCGCGGCGGAAGCGGCAGGAGTCTCGTTGCAGGAGCTTGACTGCATCGTCTGTGCGAGCGGAACGGCGCAGCAAGAAATTCCGTGCACAGCGGCCTTGATCCAGGAAGAGCTGGGGCTTTCCCGTACCGGGATTCCTTGCTTTGACATCAATTCGACTTGCCTGAGCTTCGTGACTGCGCTTGATGTCATGTCTTGCGCGATGGCTGCGGGTGTATACAAGCGCGTGCTGATCGTCTCGACGGAGATCGCTTCGATGGGACTGAACTGGAAGCAAAAAGAAAGCTGCGTGCTGTTTGGCGATGGCGCGGCAGCGGTCGTCGTGGGGCAGACACCGGAAGGCGAGTCGTCCCGCATTATAAGCTCAGCGATGCAAACCTACAGCGAAGGAGCGCACTATTCGGAAATTCGCGGCGGCGGAACGATGGTGCACCCGCGCCACTATGCGAACGGACACGAGGATGACTTCGCTTTTGACATGGACGGACGCAAAATTTTTCGTTTGACCTCGCAGTTGATTACCGGCTTTGTCGACAGCTTGCTCGCGAAAGCGTCCGTGAGCAAAAAGCAGCTGCAGGCCGTCATTCCCCACCAGGCGAGCGGGATGGCGCTGCGCATCATGAGAACGAAGCTCGGCTTTATGGAGCAGCAAATGGTCGATATCATGGCAGACCACGGCAACGTCATTGCCGCTTCGATCCCGATGGCTTTGCACGAGGCGATCAGCCAGAAGCGGGTAGCGAGGGGAGACTGCCTGCTTTTGCTCGGTACTTCCGCCGGGTTGTCGCTCGGAGGGATTGTGCTTGAATACTGAGCGGACGGTCCTTTTGACAGGAGGGAGGGCACCTGCCACGCTGGAGCTGGCCCGGCTGTTTCACGCGGGCGGACACCGCGTCGTTGTAGCGGAAAGCGCGGGGCGGCACCTGTGCGCTCATTCGCGCTATGTAGCCCGCTCCTATCGCGTTCCGCCACCCCGGACGAAGACGGATGCCTATATCGCCGAGCTGTGCCAGATCATGCAAAAGGAGCGCGTCGACCTGCTCGTTCCGACTTGCGAGGAAATTTTTTACGTCGCGCATGGCCGCGAGCGGTTGCGGGCATATGGCGCCGTGCTGGTGGAGCCGCTTCCTGTGCTGCGCGCTTTGCATGACAAATGGCTGTTTCAGGAACAGGCACAGGCAGCGGGGGCGAAAGTTCCGCATACGATTCGGGTGGAATCTGCGCACGAGCGGGACGAAGCGATTCGCCAAGCGAGTGGCCCGATCGTGCTGAAGCCTGTCTACTCCCGCTTCGCCGCCCATGTCCAGATCATCCGCGATCTGTCCAGGGTGGAGTTGTCCAGGCTTCCTGTCCCGTCTGCCGCTCAGCCGTGGCTCGTCCAGCAGTTCATCGCAGGACGCCAGCTGTGCAGCTACGCGGTCGCCCATGAAGGAGAGCTTGCGCTGTACGCGGACTATGAGACGGTGCACACGGCCGGGCAAGGGGCGACGATTCATTTTGCCTCTGCCGGACATGGCGGAGTATACGATTTTGTCACGCGGTTTGTCCGCAGGCACAAGTTCAACGGGCAGATCGCTTTTGACCTGATCGAGAGCGATGCAGGCGAACTGTATGTGCTCGAATGCAATCCGCGGCTGACGAGCGGGATTCATCTGTTTGCGGAGCAACAGGTGGCGGATGCCTTTTTTGCAGGTGGAAAAGAGGTGCTCGTGCCAGAGACAGGACGATCCTATATGCTTGGCCTTGCCATGCTGAGCTACGGACTGGCAAATGTCAAGGGCTGGTCGGGTTGGAAAAGGTGGGCGCGCGACCTGTCCGGCGCGCGGGATGTGCTCTTTCGCCTGGACGATCTGCGCCCGTTTTTTGACCAGTTTGCCATGCTCGGCGATCTGGCCTGGCAAAGCGTGAGCACGAAAACAAGCATGCTCGCATGCAGTACGAGCGATATCGAATGGAACGGGGAAGTGCCGCGCTGAGCGGGTTTCTTTGGAAAGGATGGGAGAAGGCACATGAAAAAACGTGTGCTCGTCACAGGCGGAACGGGTTTTCTCGGACAAAAGCTGGTGCAGCGGCTGCATGAGCAAGGCCACGAGGTGACTGCGCTGGGACGGGATGAGGGCATCGGGCGGCAACTGCGAGAGCAGGGCATCCGTTTTGTCCGCACAGATATTAGAGACAGGGAGGCGGTAGCAGACGCATGCCGCAGCCAGGAGATCGTCTATCACGTTGCCGCGTTTTCCTCGCCGTGGGGAAGGTTTCGCGACATGTACGAGACGAACGTGAGCGGAACCGTCCATGTCATTGCTGGATGCGACAAGCACGGGATTGAGCGGCTGGTGCACGTGTCGAGTCCGAGCATTTACTTTGCGTTTGCCGATGCGTACGGCATCCGGGAAGATGCGCCGCTGCCAGAACGTTTTGCCAACGTGTATGCGCAAACGAAGCATTTGGCCGAACTGGAAGTGGACAAGGCGCATCGGCAGGGGCTGCCGACGATTACGCTGCGCCCGCGCGCCTTGTTCGGGCCGGGCGACAATGCGATTTTGCCCAGACTGATTCGCGCCAACGAACAAAAATACGTGCCGCTGATTGGGGGCGGAAAAGCGCTCATCGATTTGACTTACGTGGACAATGTCGTGGATGCGCTCGTGCTGTGCATGGATTCACCTGCAAGCACATTCGGCCAAGCCTACAACATTACAAACGGGGAGGCTGTCACGCTGATCGACGTACTGACGGATGTGTTCCGGGGACTGGACATGCCGCTGCGAGCGAAAGAGGTGCCGTACTGGCAAGCGTACGGAGCGGCCTGGGTGCTGGAGCTGTTGTCCCGCACCGTGCTCGGCTACCGCGAGCCGATCCTGACCCGTTATTCCGTCGGGGTACTCGCCAAGTCGCAGACGCTCGATATTACGAAAGCGCGGCAGGAGCTTGGGTACGAGCCGCGCGTGAGCATAGCGCAAGGGATTGAAACTTTTACGGCATGGTGGAGGGCAGAACATGGACGTTAAATTGACGTGGCTGGACACTGGCTACTGCCGCCAGCTGGAACTGTTCTCGCGCAAAGGCGGCAGGGTGAAAATGATTCGCTTTCACGCGCTTGCCGGGCTGATCGAGCACCCGCAGCACGGCATTTGGCTGTTTGATACAGGCTACTCGCCGCGGTTTTTCCAGGCGACCCAATCGTTTCCGTACTCGCTTTACGCCAGCTTGACGCCTGTCGTGACAGCGCCTGAGCAAAGCGTGCTGGCCCAGCTCAACCAGCGGGGGATCGCGGCAGATGAGGTAAAAGGCATTTTGCTCTCCCATTTTCATGCGGATCACATCGGCGGCTTGCGCGATTTTCCCAAAGCGCGCCTGTACTGCTACGAGAGCGCCTATCTGCATATCAAGGACAAGACAGGACTGGCTGCTGTGCGCGAGGCGTACTTGCCTGATTTAATGCCTGCCGATTTTGCCGAACGCGTGACATTTGTGGATCGGCTGGCCCCGGTGGAGCTGCCAGCGCAGTACGCGCCGTATGCAAAAGGATACGATCTGTTTGGCGACCAGAGCGCTTGGGTGGTCGATCTGCCCGGGCATGCACAAGGCCAGTTTGGCGTGTTTGTGCGTGACCGCGATCACGGCGAACTGTTTTTGTGCGCGGATGCCGCCTGGTCGAGCGAGGCGTACCGCCGCTTTTTGCTGCCGCATCCGCTTGCCAGGCTGATCATGTCCGACCGCAAGGCATACCGCGACGAGCTGCACAAGCTGCATGTCCTGTCGCGCAATCGAGCAGACGACTTGCGGATCATGCCGACGCATTGCAGCGAAGTGTGGGAGACGACGAAAGAGGGCGGGGATTTTTCATGGAGATCATGACGCTGCTTGCGCAGTACGTGCGGACGAAGTGGCTCGCCCGGCGCTTTTCCACGCGAGAACAGCTGGAAAAATGGCAAGATCGCCAGGTCAAGGCGCTGCTGAACCGGATACTGCCTGTGTCGCCGTTTTACTTGAAAAGAATGGGCGCTTTGTCCAAGGCAGAGTGGAGGAAGCTCGCGCCGATTGACAAAAAGCTGATGATGGAGCATTTTGACGAGCTGAATACGCGGCGCATCGCCAAAGAAGAGGCGTTCCGTCTGGCGCTGCAGGCGGAGAACACGCGCGATTTTACGCCACAGCTCAAAGGAGTCACGGTCGGCTTGTCGTCAGGCACCTCCGGCAATCGCGGGCTGTTTCTCGTCGGGCCAAAAGAGCAGGCCAAATGGGCCGGGACGATTATGGCCAAAATGCTGCCCGGGCCGCTCTGGTCTGAGCAACGGATCGCCTTTTTCCTGCGGGCGAACAGCAATTTGTACACAGCCGTAGACAGACGGCGCATTCAGTTTGCTTTTTTTGATCTGCAAAATTCGTTAGCAGAGCACGTCGAGCGGCTGAATCGCTATCAGCCGACTGTGCTGGTCGCTCCGGCATCGATGCTGCGCATGCTGGCAACAGCCAAGCAGCAAGGAGCACTGCGGGTATCGCCGATCAAAGTCATTTCGGTCGCGGAAGTGCTCGACCCGCTTGATCAGGCGTACATCCAGGACAGCTTCGCTCAGCCCGTTCATCAAGTGTACCAGTGCACGGAAGGGCTTCTGGCTGTCACGTGCGAGTACGGCACTTTGCACGTAAACGAAGATATCGTCGTGATGGAAAAAGAGTATCTCGATGAGCAGAAGGAGCGGTTTTTCCCGATTTTGACCGACTTTTCCCGCGAGACGCAGCCGATTATCCGCTACCGCCTGAACGACATTTTGACGGAGCGGCGCACGCCGTGTCCATGCGGCTCCGTGTTCATGGCACTGGAAGCGATAGAAGGGCGCTCGGACGATCTGTTTTGGTTCCGGCATGGGCATGAACACGAGGATCGCTGGATTTCCATCTTCCCGGATTTCATCCGGCGGGCTGTGATGGTGGCATCCGCGAAGATCGAGGAATACACGGTTCGCCAGCTTGGTGCAGAGCAGGTGGAAGTCGCGCTGTTGGTAAACGGGCAGCACTCCGAGCAAGAGGTGCAGGAAGAGGTGCGGCAAAGTCTCGCGGCTGTCATTCGCTCCTATGGCGCTGTCGTGCCCGCGATCCATTTTGTGCCGTACCAGCCTCATTCGGGCGCTAAAAAATTGCGGCGCGTAGAGAGGGTGTTTGCTTTCGATGAGCAAAAAGGACGAGATTAGGCTGTATGAGCCTGACGAGCTTTTGGCGCTGGACTGGACGCAGCTTGCAGATGGCGACTACGCCCGCGACTATTTGACGACACTCGCGACAGATTCTCCTGAGCGCCACATCCAAAACGTGCAAACAAAGCTGCTGGGCCTGCGCGCAGGAGGGCGTCTCGTGCCCGTGACGGTGAATGAGCAGGAGTACGCCAATTCGTATGTTTGTTCACCGTACACCCATTTTGTCACTTACGCCCGCGAAGAGCTGGACATGCTCGATTCCAGGCTGTGGAAAAGGCTGCTCGCGCCTGTGCTGGCCGCGCTTGGCTTATGGATGAAGGCAAGCCGCTGCAACCGGATCGCGATTGTGAACAACTGGCTGTTGTCCACGAATTTGTACCACGACTGGACGGCGCAGGAAGCGCGGGAAATCACACACTTTTGCGCGAAAAAGCTGCCGCGGCACATCATCGCGTTCCGCTCCGTTTGCCAGAAGCTGAGTCCCGAGCTGTACAAAGGGCTGAAGGATGCAGGCTGCCTGATGGTCCCGAGCCGCTACGTGTACTTGTTTCACCCGGAGTGGCCAGGCAAAGGGACGTGGCGGGTGCGCAATACGCTGTCCCGCGATCGGAAAATGCTGGAGAAGTCCGGCTACCGGGTGCTTTGGCACGATGAGCTGGAAGCAGGTCAGGCAGGGCGGATCGTCGAGCTGTACAACGCTCTGTACCTGGACAAATACTCCCGGCTGAACCCGCAGTTTACGGAGGACTTTATCAGGCTTGCGATGCGCAAGCGGACACTCACGCTGATCGGACTGGAAAAGGACGGGCGGCTGGACGGCATACTCGGTTATTTCGTCCGCAACGGCGTGATGACGACTCCTTTGTTTGGCTACGATACCAGACTGCCCAAAGAGACGGGGTTGTACCGGATGCTGTCGAGTCTTTTGGTGCAGGAGGCACAGCGGCGAAGCCTTTTGCTGCACCAGAGCGCGGGAGTCGGGGCGTTCAAGGCAGACAGGGGGGCCGTCGGGGAGACGGAATACACGGCTGTGTACGTCAAGCACCTGCCTGTTTATCGGCGGTGGATTTGGCAGACGCTTGCCGTATTGCTTGAGCGAATCGGGATCAAATTGGTGGAAAAATACGAGTTGTAGTGCCTTTTCATACACACTTCGACGCAGATCGTAACTTCTTCCCTATACACTGAAAAGCAGCGAAGCATTTGCTTGAAGGGGGAAGGATCACATGAATCGGCTCTTGTTCGGAACATTGGTCGTAGTCACGACTTCACTCATGGGTTCATCGTTTGCGGTGGGAAAAATCGGCTTGGCTTACTTTTCGCCGCTGCTGCTTGTCGGTTTGCGCTTCACACTCGCCGGGCTGCTCATGGCTCTGTGGGTGTGGAAAAAGCCGCTGCCCCGCTCGGGAACGGAATGGGCGAAGATCGGTCTGATCGGATTTTTGCAGACGGCGGCGGTCATGGGCTGTATTTTTTTGAGCTTGCGAACGATTACTGCCGGGGAATCGTCGATTTTGACCTTCATGAATCCGCTTCTGGTCGTCATCTGGGGAACGTTGTTTCTGGGAGTGGCCTACCGTTTTTCCCAGTGGCTCGGGGTGCTGATCGGCCTTGCCGGCGTATTTTTGACACTCGGCTCGCATCTGCAATGGGAGACGGGAACGCTGTTCGGAATCGGCTCGGCCCTCGCCTGGTCGATCGCGACGATTTTGGTCAAGCGCTGGGGCGTGCGGTTTCATGTCTGGGTGCTGACGGCCTACCAGATGCTGTGCGGCGGAATTTTGCTCCTGATCATGGGCGTGACGCTGGAGACGCCCAAGCTGATCATTGCGCCGGAGTCGATCTTCATCGTGCTCTGGCTGGCGATCATGGCGTCCATCGTGCAGTTTGCCACCTGGTTTTACTTGCTCAGCCACGGTGATCCTGGACGCACCAGCGCTTTTTTGTTTCTCGCCCCGTTTTTCGGCGTGCTGTCCGGCTGGCTGTTGCTCGGGGAGGTTGTGTTGTGGAACGTATACGCCGGAGGTTGCCTGATTTTTGCCGGAATTTTTCTCGTCAACTGGACGTTTGCGCCCCGGAAGCAGCGCGAAGAGTCGGGAAAGCTCGCCTAGACGCGTTCTTTTTCGCCTGTGACGTCAAGGCCGAACTCCGCGATGAACCCGCTCGTGCCTTTTGGTGTGACGCGCACGGCACGTCCGCCGGGGATTCGTTCGATCCAGCCCAGTTCAAACAAGCGGTTGGTGAGCGAAGCCCCCAGGCTGCCAGCGAGATGGTGGCGACGCTCGCTCCAGTCCAGGCATTGACGGGCGAACCGCCGTCTGCTTTTCGGGCTGCTCTCGACCTCGACGCCGAGTGACCGCAGCTTGCTTTTTCCGGCTTCGTTCAGGACAAAATCTTGTCCGGATGCCTCGATCATGCCGAGCGCGATCAGCTTTTGCGTCAAGGCGACGCCGACTTCTCCGGCGAGGTGATCGTAGCACGTACGCGCATAGCGGATCGCCCGCATCTGATCGGACTCGCGCAAGGAGCGAACGGGCTGGGGAGCAGAAATGGTCAAAAGCGCCTCCAGCGCATGGGCCACCTCGGGGCTCGCCAACCGATAGTAGCGATGTCTGCCATGCGATTCGCTGGTCAAAAGTCCGCCTTCGACGAGCTTTCCCAGATGCGTGCTGGCTGTTTGCGGCGTCACTTTGGCGCTTTGCGCCAGCTCGCTCGCAGGGAGCGCTTTTCCTCCGAGCAGGCTGACCAGCATCATCACACGGGATGGTTCGCCGATCAGGGAGGCAAGCTCGGCGATATTCGGACTGGTACTCATCTCGATCCACCTGCTTTCACATTGATAGTTCGATCATAAACGAAATGTATGTGTGAAGACAAGAAAAAGTCCGTCACTTGAGCCGGGACAAGGCCAAGGGCGGACTTTTTCATTAGGTGCTTTCGTTCGGGGGCGCTAGTTGCCAGCTTTTACGGTTTCGCCCTGACGCGGGTTCAGCCCGCCCTCCCATTGCACGCGGATCGACTTGCTCAAGAACAAGTCTTTGCCGTCGGAAACCTGGTAGTGCAGATGCGGCTCGCTGGAATTGCCGGAGTTGCCGCACAAGCCGAGCAAATCGCCTTTTTTCACCCGATCACCGACCTTCACTTTTGCCGAGCCTTGCTTCAAGTGGGCGAGATAGCTGAACTCGCCGTTTCCATGATCGATGACGACCACGTTTCCGGCAGGCTGCTTGTCGTTCATGATGCCGACGGGAACGTTGTCGGGAATATCGCTCACGACATGCACGACTGTTCCGTCCTGCGGCGCGAGAATTTCTTGCCCGAAGGCGTAGTAGCTTTCGTTTTTCGTGGCATCTCCGGAGTAGGAGTAGCCGTCCTTGATTTTGATGATGTCGTAGGCATAGCGCTGGGTCGGTATCGCGTAATGGTAGTTCGACAACACATCCTGCCCGCCCCAGAACACGTACCAGTCGCCCTTGAACGGCGCCTGATAGGAAAGCTTCGTCAAGGTGTTGTCCGTAGCCGGGAAGGTTTCCAGCGGCTTGACCAGCAGGGTGGTAATCGTCCCTTTCGAGTCCGTAACAGCGGTAAGGGCGAACTTCCCGTCCTGATCCAGCCAGGTGTCGTAAAAGTTGTCGCGGTTCAAACGAAGCTGCGAATGGTGCTTCCATTCTTTTATCGTCGCGTTCAACTGTTGAAACGTGTTTTCAAAATCGGTTTTGGAGATGCTTTGCTTGAAATCGGCGCTGGTCTGATCGTAGACGGCAGCGGCTTTTCCGGCAAGGAGAGCTTGCCCGAGCTGTTCAGCTTTGATTGGCTTTGTCGCCGATTGTTCTGCCGCGCCCTGCGCTGTTCCAGCTTGAGTGGGCGGCTTCCCGAGGTATTGCGTAGCGGTTCCGCAACCGACCAACAGCATGGCGTACGCTCCTAACAGCAGTGAGACTTTCTTCATGTTCTGTTTCCATCCTCTCGCGTCTTGGTTGCCTCCATTATAAAAAGCTACTCTTATCCACAAAGAAACGGAAACTTACGCCCGACTTAAATCGGACAGGCAAAATTATGATTCCGTTAAGGTAGCTTGAAAAGCTGCGGGCGCAAGGGACATGGTAAAATGAGGGATGAAGCTAGAAAAAGGAGCGGATGCAAGGTGAAGGATGCCGCTATTCTTCTTGTGGACGACGAGCAGGCGATCCTCCAGTTGCTGGAGACGGTGCTGCGCAAAGAAGGATTCGAAACGATCGACAAGGCCAAAACAGCGGAAGAGGCACTGGCTGCTTGCGAGAAAAAAGCCTACGACCTGATCGTCCTTGACGTGACGCTCCCGCAGATGAGCGGAATCGACGCATGTCCGTTTATCCGCAGACTGACGGAAGCGCCGATCTTGTTTTTGAGTGCGAGAAATACGGACTTCGACAAGCTGACGGGCTTTGCCGTGGGCGGAGACGATTATGTGACGAAGCCGTTTAATCCGATGGAAATTGTCGCCCGCATTCGGGCGTTGCTGCGCCGTTCGCGCAAATTGCAGCCTGTGGATGCCAGCGCGGTCAACGGCGTTTTTGATTTCGGACGCTTCCAGGTGCACGAAATCGCCGGAGAGCTGTATGTGGAAGGCAAGCTGATCGCGTGCCCATCGCTCGTGTTTCAGTTGCTGTTGTTTCTGTGCAAAAATCCGAATCGCATTTTTGCCAAAAGTGAGCTGTATGAGCGGGTGTGGGGAGAACACAGCATTCGCGACGACAATACGATCATGGTGCACATTCATCGGATTCGCGAGCGAATCGAGCCTGATCCGGCGCAACCGGAATATTTGGTGAACGTGCGCGGGCTTGGCTACAAGCTGATGAAGAAAGGGCTGCCGCATGAACTTTAAAAATCGGCTGGCGATCCGGCTGATCTCCTGGCTGGTGATTGTCGGGTTGTTGCTATCGATCCTGGGTGGCGTGGCGCTTTTCTGGATCATCGATCGCATGACGCAGATTGAAGCGAACCGCCAGTTTGAAAATGCCGGGCTGTACCAGTTGATTCAAACGCTTGAATCACGCGACGGGCAGCTTTACTTTGATCCGCAGCTGCTGGAGCTGATTCGCGAGAGCGGGGGCTGGCTGCAACGCCTGGATGAATCGGGAAAAGTCACCGATTCGTTTTTCACGCCCGATGACGTGCCGCACGCGTATGGGCCGGGAGAGCTTACCGCTTATTGGCTGGGAAAAAGTCCGTTTCCGTACCAGCTGTTTTTGTGGATACAGGAGAAAGATGGCGTCCGGCACACGCTGGTGTACGGAGTAGGCAAAAAGCAGGAACAGTTTTTAAAGCTGCTCATCGACAGTTCTACGGTTACAGGCGCCGAGATTGCAGTTGATGCCGACTTGGCGGACAGAGTGAGAAGCGAGGGCGCCTGGCTGCAATTGCTCGATGAAAAAGGCAACGAGCTGGCTTCTTTCAACAAGCCGCCGGAAGCGATTCACGACTTTTCGCTGCAAGAGTTGGCTTTGCGCTCCGTGTATCCGGATCGGTACGGAACGAAGCTCGTTTCCTACTATGACAAGGAAAAGCGGCAAACGTGGGTGTTGAGCACCCCGCTTGCAGGCATGAAGCCTGGGCAAAAGCCGCTGCTGGAACCGGAGATTCAAGTTTTGCTCGTTGGCTTAGGCTCGCTTTTGGCTGGCTCGATGCTGGTCATTCTGGTTGTGGCGTACTGGCTGGGACAACGCTTTGGCGCCCCGATCGTCCACATGATGAAATGGCTGACCCACCTGCGCAGGGGGCGCTATGCCGAGCCTGCGGGCGCAAACGGAATGGCGCGAAGCATGGACAAGCGCGGACGGCGAAAGCGCAACTACCGCGTGTATCAGGACGTCATGGATTCGCTGGATTCCTTGTCGCAATCGCTGCACCGCAACGAGAAGCTGAGGGAGGAAACCGAGCGCATCCGCGACGAATGGATCGCCGGAGTATCCCACGATTTGAAAACGCCGCTGTCCTCGATCAAAGGGTACGCGCACTTGCTGGGAAATGAGGCGTATAGCTGGAGTGCAGAGGAGACGCGTTCGTTTGCGGAAATCATTTTGGACAAGTCCGCTTACCTCGATGAGTTGATCAATGACTTGACGCTTACGTATCGATTGCGAAACGGACAAGAAGCTCCGGCTGTCGAGCTTGTGGAGTTGAACAGCTACACGAGAGAGGTAGTCAGGGAAGTAGCGAACCATCCTGCGTACGCGGCGGGTTCGATTCGCTTTGACCCAGCGGCTGAGACGTCACTTTACATGCACGTATACAAGCCGTGGTTTCAGCGGATTGTGGAAAATCTGGTCGCCAACGCCTTGTTGCACAACGAAGCGGGCACAACTGTCACGGTCGGTTTGCGGCAGAGCGGGTCGTCGACTGTTCAGCTGACTTTTGCCGACAATGGAAAAGGAATGGACGAGGAAACGGCGGAGCGCTTGTTCGAGAGGTACTTCCGCGGTACGGATACCGAAACCCGTGGAGAGGGCTCGGGCCTCGGCATGGCCGTCACGAAAGCGTTGGTGGAAGCGTTGGGCGGCTCGATTGAGGTCGAGACTGCCAAAGGGCAAGGAACTGTCATTGCTATCACCTGGAAAACAACGCAACCGCCAAGCCTGGAAAAACAAGCTGGCGGCTGAACGTAAGCATAAAACTAAACTTTGAACTGTTTGACCAAATCCTGCAATTCTTCCGCCATCTCGGACAGGGCAGCAGCAGAGGAAGAGATTTCTTCCATCGAGGCAAGCTGTTCTTCGGCAGCGGCGGAAACGTTTTGCGTGCCAAACGCGGTCGATTCTGCTGTTTTGGCGATGGTTTCGATGGCATACACGACTTGCGCAGAGCCTTCCGACATGAGATGGGTCGCGTTGGACACTTCCTGGATTTGACTGGCGACTTCTTGCGTACCGGACAAAATGCCGTGGAACGCTTTGCCTGCGTCATTCACCACTTCGATTCCGGCCGACACTTCGGAAGTCGTCGATTCCATCGCCAGAACGGCGCTGTTCGTGTCGATCTGAATGGCAGCAATCAAGTCTTTGATCTGCTGGGTAGATTTGGCGGACTGCTCCGCGAGAATCCGCACTTCATTGGCGACGACGGCAAAGCCGCGTCCGTGTTCACCCGCACGCGCAGCCTCAATAGCCGCATTCAATGCGAGCAGGTTGGTTTGCTCCGCGATGGAAGTGATCACTTCGACGATTTTGCTGATCTCGGCTGAACGGTCGCCGAGCAGCTTGATCGATTCGGCCAAGCCGCTTACGGTGGTGCTGATCGAGTTCATCTGCGCGATGGCAGTCTCAATCGCCTGGTTTCCGCTGGTTACGGTTTTGGCGGCTGTCTCTACAGTGCGCGTCGCCAACTCGGTATTGTCTACAATGTCTTGCATCCGAGCCGACATTTCATTGATCGTTTCGGATGTGGCATCGACCGTTTTCGCCTGGTCTTCTGTTCCTACCGCCATCTCCTGCATGGTGACGGCGATTTGTTCGGTGGCTCTGCTCGTCTGCTCCGCGCTTGCGGTCAACTGTTCAGAGGTGGAAGCGACTTGCTCCGAGCCGAGGCGCACACGCGAAATCAACTGGCGCAAATTGTCGGTCATGAGTGCGAAGTCATCGGCCAACTGACCGAGTTCGTCCCGGTTTTTGATCTCGATTTTTTCTCCGGTAAGGTCGCCTTCTGCTACTTGTTTTGCTCGCGTTGCCATTTGCACAATCGGTTTGGAAATATGACCGGAATAAATCCAGGAAACTGCGAAGCCGATTAGCAGGAAAATGCCGAGGGTAATCAAAAGATCGTACAATACTTTGTTGGCGGGACCGTCAAAGTCTTCCATGTAGCTGCTCGCGCTTACGATCCAGCCCCAGTGCGGATCAGCTTTGGAGTAGGCTACTTTCGGATACATCACATCAGGTTCGTTTGGCTTGGTCCACTGGTAGTACGTAAACCCGCCGCCATTCAAGCCCCGCTTGATTATTTCCTGGGTAAAGTACACGCCGTCAGGACCTTTTTTGTCCCATTGGTTTTGCCCTTCGATGGAAGGAGAGGCGAGCATGATTCCTTGTTGATCGACTACGAACATGTAGCCGCTTGCACCGGAATCAATATTGGGGTTGATGGGGCGTTTGCCGTCCGCTTGCCTGGGGCCAAGAATATGCTCCTTTACTTGCTCTTGCGCATCTTCTTTGCTGAGTTTGCCGGCATCGACCTGTTTTTGCAGGGCGTCGATCATTTCGATCGTCAAATGCACGTTGTTTTTCAGGATGCGCGAACCCAAGTCGCTCATTCCGGCGCTGGCGGAATTGTAGCCTTGAAAACCGATGACTAAGCTGGGGATTGCCAGTAACAGCAAACACATCATCACGAGCTTCGTGCGCAAGGAAACGAACTTGGCTTGCTTGGCTGCTTTCATAAATGAACACCTCGCTGCTTCAAAAGATTTCGGACATGAAGGAAACACCAAGATGATCACCACAGGCTGACGCTTTTTTGTTGTGGATTCACAGCAGGGGAAACCGATCCATCTGGAGTTTTACTACGATGCTTATGACTTTTATCGACAGAAGTAAAGCACTGTTTTAGTCTGTTCTGGCGTATTTTCCAAAAGTTTTTGGAACGTTTTGGGTCTGGCGTTGAAAGGATTGCAGCTTCTGGAAATGATAGGGAAAGCAACTGCGGTGTTTGCCAGCGACTCATGGTATGATAGAAAGGATGTAAATCCAATCGGGATGGAGGCAGCGTGATGAAATTCATAGATAACCAGGGAATTACGGACCCTCGCATGAATCTGGCTATTGAGGAATACGCATTGAAAAATTTGCCTGCAAGTGACGACTATTTGCTGTTTTACATAAACGAACCATCGATCATCATCGGAAAAAACCAGAATACGATTGAAGAGATCAACTCTGCCTATGTGGAGGAGAACCATATCCACGTCGTGCGCAGGCTGTCTGGCGGCGGGGCCGTCTACCACGACCTCGGCAACCTGAACTTCAGCTTCATCACGAACGATGACGGCCAATCGTTTCACAACTTCCGCAAATTTACCGAGCCGGTTGTGCAGGCGCTGAAAAAGCTCGGCGTCGAAGCCGAACTGACCGGGCGCAACGACATCCAGGTCGGAGAGCGGAAAATTTCTGGCAATGCGCAGTATTCGACCAAAGGCCGGATGTTCAGCCACGGTACTCTTTTGTTTGATTCGGAAATGGAAAACGTCGTCTCGGCACTGAAAGTAAACGCCGAGAAAATCCAGTCCAAAGGGATCAAATCGATCCGCAGCCGGGTTGCGAATATCTCGGAATTTTTGCCGGAAAGCATGACGATTGCAGAGTTTCGCCTGGCGATTCTCCACTCGATTTTCGGAGAGGGAGAAGTGGAAGAGTACAAGCTGACCGCCGAAGACTGGGACAAGATTCACGAGCTGTCCAAAGCCCGCTACCAAAGCTGGGACTGGAACTACGGCAAATCGCCGAAGAGCAACTATCGCCAATCCAAGCGATTCGAGAACGTCGGCAGCATCGAAGTACAACTGGATATCGAAAAAGGAAAAATCAAGGACGCCAAAATATACGGCGATTTCTTCGGCGTGAGAGACGTGGCGGAGCTGGAAGCGCTGCTGCGCGACACGCCGTACGACCGTCCCTCTGTCACCGAGCGGATCGCTCTGGTCAACTTGCAGGAGTTTTTCGGCAATCTCGACCGGGAGTCGTTCGTGTCGCTGTTGATCGTGTAACACGCTCATCGTCTCACTCAGATTCGCGGCCCGCCCGCCAGACTTTGTTTTTTGCGGAAGGCAAGTCAAAAAACAAATCGGACGTGACGGTTTCGCCGACCGACCGCAAGCGGCTGTATTCGCATCCGCATGGAGGAAAATGGCGAGGCAGTTGTCACGCAAAAAGGGTGGTTGCAGACGATGAGAACAGAACGTGAAATGATGGCGCTGGTACTCGATTTTGCGCGGGCAGACGAACGGATTCGCGCGGTGACACTGGAAGGCTCGCGGACCAATCCGCGCGCTCCCAAGGACATGTTTCAAGATTACGACATCAGCTTTCTCGTCACCGATATGCAGTCGTTTCTCGACGAGCCGGCATGGATTGATCGATTCGGCGAGAGAATCATTTTGCAAACCCCGGAAGCGATGAGCATGTTTCCGCCAGAGCTGGGCGAGCGTTTTTCCTACCTGATGCTGTTTGCCGACGGAAACCGGATCGACTTGACCTTGATCCCGCTTGAGGAAAAGGACGCCTATTGCCAGGAGGACAAGCTATTGGTCGTGCTGCTCGACAAGGATCAATGCTTGCCGCACGTACCTGCGCCGACGGATGAAGACTACTGGGTGAAACGCCCTTCTGCCGCATTCTTCCGCGACTGCTGCAACGAGTTTTGGTGGGTGTCGACGTATGTGGCAAAAGGCTTGTGGCGAAAAGAAATTTTGTTTGCCATCGAGCATCTGGATCGGTACGTGCGACCGATGCTGCTGAAAATGATCGAGTGGCGGGTGGGCATTCAAACCGATTTTTCTGTGAGCATCGGGAAGAGCGGCAAATATTTGGAAGCACACTTGTCTGCCGAGCGCTGGCAAAAGCTTTTGTCCACTTATCCGGGAGGCAGCTACGAAGGCGTCTGGACGGCACTGTTCGCGATGGGCGAGCTGTTCCGCGAAGTCGCGGGGGAGGTAGCAGACGCTTTCGGCTACGAGTACCCGCACGACGATGACGAGCGCGTGACGAGCTACTTGCATCGTGTTTCACAGCTTGCTCCTGATGCCAAACAAATTTTTGACCGCGATCACCATCGCCACGCATGAAAAGACGGCGAAACGCCTGACAGGTGCTGTCCAGGTTTGACCGCCAAACGTGCGCTGAGCCAGGGCGAAAAGCGCAAGCTCGTACCGCATAGAGTGGCTTTTTGAAAGGAAAAAGAGGCTGTTCCCAAAGTCGAAAGACAATGGGACAGCCTTTTTTATATTCACGACATAAATAAAAACCATTGATATAAGCGTTCGAATATGTGATTATCTACTCTGTCGCTGATAATGAGAATTATTATCAGAAAACTGTTTCACACAAAACACCAAGTGGCAAGGAGAAAAGAGCGTATGAAAAAAGGAACACGAATCGTACTGGCCTGCTTGATTGCAGCAGTCACAGCTGTTTTTGCCGGTTGTGGAAGCAACCAAACGGCACCGGAGGCGGACAAGAAGCCTGCGACGCGCGTAGTCAAGCATCTGATGGGGGAAGTGACGATTCCGGCAGAGCCAAAACGGATTGCCGACGTATCGGGAGCAGCCGAGGAGCTGCTGATTTTGGAGCACAAGCCGATTGCTACGGCCAATACATACAAAACAAAAGTCATGTCCCACCTGACGGACAAGCTGCCAGACGTCAAACCTGTCGGCTGGATGTGGGATGACTCGATCAATATGGAGGCAGTGATCGAAGCGAAGCCAGACTTGATCATCATGAACAACCGTCAGCAAAAGCTGTACGAGCAAATGGCGAAAATCGCGCCGACCGTCGTGCTGGAAACCGACATGGACAAATGGCGCGACAAGTTCAAGGAAATCGGTCGCTTGTTCGGACAAGAAGAAGACGTGAACAAATGGCTGGCTGGCTACGACGAGAAGACGAAAGGAATGCGTGAGCAGCTCAAGCAAGCTTACGGCGATCAGTCCTTTATGTTCCTGGCTGTAACGCCGAAGCTGTTCCGCGTGTACGGCAACTACGGATATGCCGATATTTTGTTCACCGATCTCGGACTGAAGCCGGCAGAAGGCACACCTGCCGATAAAACGATGGAAATGATCGAGCTGGAAGGTTTGACGAAGTTCCAGCCTGACCATCTGTTCCTCGTCAATTTTGGCGGCAAGGCGGATGAAGTTTACGCGGAGCTGAAAAAGAGCCCGGTGTGGAAAAGCAACAAGGCCGTTCAACAAAACCATCTCTATGAAGTAACGAACGAAACATTCAATACAAAAGCGTTTGGCCCGCTCGGCAAGGAAATGCTGCTCGACGAGATTGGCGGCATGTTGCTGAAAAAGCAATAAGCGTACAAGCTGAGCTGGAAAAAGGATCGGGCTGTCGGGAACGCAAGCGTGACAGCAAGCAAGGCCGGAGAAAAACGAATTTTTTTCCGGTCTTTTTCTTTTTTTGAAACATTCTCTTGAAGGAATATTCCTTTTCGTGTATATTTAGGATAACAGAAAGATGACCACAATGATGAGATAGGAGACGGCAATCTGGAGGTCATCACGTAATGAGGTGAACAACATGTCAGGGGACATTCCGGACATGGGCATGACGACGCTTGGCGCTTTGGCTGAGCCGAATCGACTGAATATCGTGGAGCTTTTGCGCGAAGGTCCGCTAACTGTAGGCGAAATCGCCGAGCGGCTCGGGTTGCGTCAGCCCCAGGCTTCCAAGCATCTGAAGGTACTCAGCGAAAACGGCATCGTGGAAGTAAAGGCCGAAGCCAACCGTCGAATCTACAGACTCCGGCCAGAGCCATTTCAAGCGCTTGATGCCTGGGTGAAATCGTTCCAGCGAGTTATGGAGGAAAGGTACGACAACCTAGAGGATTACTTGCGGGAATTGCAGGGCCAAAATCGTCCTGAACAAATGCACGAAAACAAGGAGGAATAACCATGTCCAGAAATGCAATCGTTTCGCGAGTTGAGGGTGAGCGTGTCCTGGTGCTGGAGCGTATTTTCGACGCGCCGCGCGAGCTTGTGTTCCAAATGTTTAAAGAGCCAGAGCACCTGAAACGCTGGTGGGGGCCAAGAGGCTGGGAAGTTCCGGTTTGTCATATCGATTTTCGTCCGGAAGGAGTGTGGCACTACTGCATGAAATGTGTCGACCAAAATCAGGGCGAGTTTTACGGCATGGAATCGTGGGGCAAAGGCGTGTACGAGGAAATCGACGAGCCGAACCGGATTGTGTACACCGACTATTTCTCGGACGCCGAAGGAAACGCGAATGCGGAGATGCCATCGACCAGAGTCACGCTGGAATTTATTGACCAGGAAGGGCGGACGAAGCTGGTCAACCGCGCCGAGTACGTGTCGGCAGAGGCGCTCAAAACCGTTATGGACATGGGCATGCTGCAAGGCATCACCGAAACGTGGGATCGCCTGGAAGAGCGCCTGAACGAGCTAAAATAAGCACACAAAGGTCGCCTGGCTGCGAAGCTGGCGGCCTGTTTTTTTATTCCCGAACATTTTTTGGACAAAAACTGTAAGCAAATCGGATTTTTTCGTCTAATCCAATACAACGCTGTAACAAAGGAGCGAAGCAATGGAGCCGGATGACAGAATCGAGCAATGGTTTCTCCGATACGGCAACGACGTGTACCAGTATTTGGCGTATTTTACGGGAAGAAGAGATGTGGAAGATTTGGTTCAGGAAGTGTTCACGAAGGCGCTCAAGGCTTTATCCGGTTACGAGGGCAGGGCGCAACCGCGGACGTGGCTGCTGTCCATCGCGCGTCACGCAGCGATTGACCATAGCCGCAAGCAAAAAATGATCGACTGGTTCCCGGAGACGGTCCTTGGATTTCTCCGCTCCAAAGAGCGCTCGCCCGAAAATGCCTTAGTGCTGAAAGAGCAGTTGCAAGAGGTTTACCACACGATGAACCAGCTCAAAAGAACGTATCGGGAAGTTTTGATCTTGCGCCTGATCGAAGGCATATCGACGGAAGAGACAGCCGAAATTTTGGGATGGAGCGAAGCAAAAGTCAGCACCACGCTGCACCGGGCAGTCAAAGCTCTGCAAAAACGCATGTCCAATAGCGGCAAGGAGGTTCATCTGCATGACGCCATCTTTTGAAGAAAAACAGGTTAGCAGTCTGCTGCAATCTTTTCCGACGCTCAGGATGGAGGAGGAAAAGCAACGCGAGGTGATCCAGCAGCTGCGACGTGAAAAAGAGCTGCTCAAAAAGCGGAGGGGGCGTGCTGCGTATCGCTACGTCATCGGAGGCGGAGGCGTAGCCGCATTATTGGGCATGCTGTGGTTCGCTTCGCCGTTTTTGCCATCCCCATCCTCCCTGGCGCCTGCTCATTCAGGCGGCCAGAGCACGCAGGCAGCAAGGGCAGACGTCAACGGGCAGCCAGCAGAAGCAGGGAAAGAAGCTGCTGTGCTGACGATTGATGCGCAAATCCAGACTTCGATAGAGCAAACAATCGCGAAGACATTTGACGCTGTTCATCCGGAGCGAATGACGGTGATTGTCTCCGATCCGGGCACAGGCGAGATTTTGGCGATCGGCAGCCGAAGCAAAAACGGAGCGACGGACGATGCGGAACGTTTTGCCGCCGCAGGAAAAGCGCAGCCTAATCCTGGTGCAGCCTATCAGATCGTGACACTGGCGGCAGCGATTCAAGAGGGGAAGTTCGACCCTCGGGAGATATACGAGTCCGGTACATATAAAGGGATTCCCGGCGAACCGATCAAAGATTTCAACAACGGCATCGGCTGGGGGAAGATCACGTTTCTGGAAGGATTTCTGCGCTCATCCAACGTAGCATTTGCCAAGCTCGTCCACGAACGTTTGCACGGGGATACGTTGCTGGAATACTTCGAACGGTTCGGTTTCGGACGCGAAACAGGGGTGGAGGCAGCGAACGAAGAGGCGGGGAAGCTGCCGAATATGGACGAACCGAGGCAGGCGGCATTGGCGGCAACGGGGCTGGGCGGTGCGGCAACTCCGCTTCAACAGATGGCAGCTGTGGGGGCCATCGCTAATGGCGGAAAGCTGATGCAGCCGCATCTGTACAAGCAGGCAGGTACGGACGAACACAATCGGTACATGGTTCGGCAGGTTGTCTCGGAAGAAACCGCCCGGAAGGTACGCGACATGCTGGAATCGGTGGTCACAAGCGCGCGTGGCTCAGGAATCGGACTTGGCTTGCCAAATGTTACGGTGGCAGCGAAGCACAGTGTAGTCGAGAAAACCGATCCGAAAGGGAAGGCACTTGACGGGAAATATACCGTTTCGGTGATCGGATTCGCGCCGAGTGACCAGCCAAAAGTTTTGGTGTATGTCGAAATCGATGAACCGCAAAGCGAGTTACCTGTAGTTGGCTGGAAAAAAGTCGTAGCTCCGCCCTTTCAGGAGGTGTTGAGCAACAGCTTGCAGCATGTGCAGCAATTGCAAAAGCGATGAACAGCGACAATGACTAGCCAGCGGGTGCAATCTGAAAAAGGATTCGTGAGGAACACGGCATGCTCCCGCGAATCCTTTTTTGTTTCCGGCAAGTTCGTTTGAGGCTGGAAACGGCAATCAGACACTCGGCACCCTGGCACGGTTCGCCTTTTGCTGTTTTTTCCGATATCCGAGCTGTTTGCGCTGAAAATGGTTGTTGCGGATCAGGGCAAAAATGACGAGCAAAGTGCCGTAAAACTCGAACATGCTGATTTCATAGCCTTGCATCGCCATCAAGGCGAACGTTGTGATCGGGACGAGATTGATGAACAAGATTCCATTGAGCGGAGTAAGCCGTTTGATTCCTTCGTTCCAGCTTAACAGGGCAACCAGTCCCGGCAAAAGCACCATAAAGGCCATCTCATATTTGATCGCAACCACACTCTCCCAGCTTGGCGCGGGCATCCACTGCAACAAAATAGCGGACGCAATCACGCCAAAAGAAACGCACGTACCCAAGAGACACGTCAAGGTCGAGTAGCGCAGCGTCGACCAGCCAACGAAGCGCGCGCCGCCCATGGAGTAGACGACCCACCCGACAACGCCTGCGAAGATGAGCAGCAGCGGGAAAATTTGCTCGCTTGCCGTGATGAAAAATGCGAGGCTTCCGTTTGTGATGACCAAAAGCGCTCCGGCGAGAGCAATCGCGATGCTGGTGACGCTGTAAGCAGGCGGCAGCTTTTTCGTCTTGAGCGAGATCAGGACGATGGAGATCATCGGCATCAGCACTTCCATGATAGCCGCCGCAATCGTTCCCGTCTCTCCCATCAGCTTTTGCCCCATAAAAACACCCATGTTGTACACCGTAAAAGCCATCGTGCCGAAGAAGGTCAACGCGCCGCCGCGCCCCTCCAGACGAAAGGCGGACCGTCCTTCTTTTGCCAAAAGCAAGCCGCATAGCAGCATACTGACCAATAAATAGCGCAAAAACGCGAACGTAACCGGATCGATTTTTTGCAGGGCGATATGGGCGACAGGAAACATCGCTCCCCACGACGCGCTGGCAAGTGCGCATAACACGGTTCCTGCAAGGAGTGACTTGTTGTTCATGTGAAAACTCTTCCTTTCCATCTGAAGCATCTTCCACATCATACGGGATGAAAATCTGTTAGTATAATGATTGATAATCAAAAAATGCATCATTTTCAGTGATGGATATGGAAAGCAGATGGGGAGAGAGCAAGGGTGGAGCTGAACGATTTAAAAATTTTTCACATGGTAGCGACACTGGGCAGCGTGAGCAAGGCCGCAGCGGAGTTGAGCTATGTGCAGTCCAATGTGACGGCCAGAATCAAGCTGTTGGAAAAAGAGCTGGGAACGCCGCTGTTTTACCGGCACAAGCGGGGAATGACATTAAATACAGAAGGACGAAGATTGCTGGAATATTCGCGCGATATTTTGACGAAGCTGGATGACATGCACCGATTTTTTCATCAAAGCTCGGAGCCTTCCGGTGTGCTGTCCATCGGGATGGTGGAGACAATCAATCGGCTGCCTGAGCTTTTGTCTGCCTATTGCAGCCGCTTTCCGCAAGTGGACTTGTCGCTTACGGCAGGCGTGACCGAGCATTTGCTGCGGATGGTTCTGGATGTGGAGCTGGACGGGGCGTTCGTCACAGGTCCGATCAGCCATCCGTTGATCGAGCAGATGCAGGTGTTTAGCGAAGAGTTGGTGCTGGTCAGCAAAGGAAGCTCCTTCACCATGGATGACATGCCAGGGAAGGCGCTGCTTTTATACAACAAAGGTTGCGGGTTTCGGGAGAGGCTGGAGGGCTGGATGAAGCTGGAAGGAGTGATTCCCAGAAAAGTGATGGAGTTCGGGACGTATGAGACGATCATCGGAGGTGTCACAGCAGGCATCGGCATGACGATCTTGCCCAAGTCGGCGGTACGGCAGCTCGCGGAAAGCGGGCAAATCCATATGCATCCGGTGCCAAAGCCATACCGGGATGTGACGACGATGTTCATACGCCGAAAAGATGCGGCCATGACCAGCACGCTGCAATCGTTTTTGGCTGAAATCGGACGACATAGCGGGTAACGAGACCTATGGATTAAACTGATAATTTTATGTAAAATTTTGAAATTCGTCCTTTTCTATAAGAGAAAATTGTGGTAAATTTATATGGCGAACAAGCGTTCTGTTTCGGTTCGTAAACGATGACAGGTGGAAGGAAGGTGGAGCTTCTGTGATTGACCGATACACCGAAATTGACGAGGTCATTTCTTATATTCATCGACATCTCGATGAGCCTCTGCCACTTTCCCGTTTGGCCAGTCATGTCGCCTACAGCCAGTATCATTTTGCGCGCATTTTCAAGGAAAGAATCGGCTTGTCACCGCTGTACTACGTATCCTCGATGCGTTTGCAAAAGGCTAAGGATCTTTTGTTGCGCACCAACATGAGCGTCCGCGATATCGGCCTGGAAATCGGGCAGCAAAGCCTCGGGACGTTTTCTACCCGGTTTACGGAAAAAGTGGGCATATCGCCAAGCGAGTTCCGCGAGTCAGCGCATCGGGCAGACGACCAGCTGCGCACTTTGCAGCTGCTTTCCGACTGGAGCATGGCGAGGTCGTTTGCGGAGACGAAATTGCGGATCAGCGGGACTGTTACGGCTGCGGCTCCTTTTCACGGCGTCATTTTGATTGGCTTGTTTGCCAAGCCGATTCCCGAAGGGCTGCCCTTGTACGGGACACTTCTGCCGTCCCTTGGCGATTTTTGTTTTACGGGCGTCGCGCCTGGCACGTATTATTTGATGGCTACTTCTGTCGATTGGGGCACGCAGGCGATCGATTTTCTTTTGCCGCATTCCACGTTGCGCACCCGATCGAAAAAACCGATCATCGTCACACCGAACAATACCGTTCCACATCAGCAAGTTACCCTCTACGAGCCTCATCCCGACGACCCGCCTATTTTGATTTCCTTGCCGCTCTTGATGGATCATTTCATCAACCGGGTGGCGAAGTAACATCATAGCAATCGAAAAGAAATCATAACCTATGATTCGTGGTAGGCTAGGATAGCTTACTGATTAACGTAAAGAGATGGAGTGGGAACTTTACAGCTGGATTATGAAAGGAGAAACCAAGTGAAAAATCAGCAAGAGGAAAAGCATAATGAAGGCACTTTCGGGAGCAAAAGCAACTTTCTCGTGGTCATGGTGATGATCCTGGGGGTTTTTGTTGCGATTCTCAATGAGACGCTGCTGAACGTTGCCTTGTCAAAAATCATGGATGATATCGGAATCTCTCCAAGCACAGCCCAATGGCTGGCGACTGGCTATTTGCTCGTCATTGGCGTCTTGATTCCGGTGACGGCCTTTCTCATTCAGCGGTTTACAACGAGAGCCTTGTTTTTGTCAGCGATGGGGCTGTTTACTTTGGGAACGCTGGCAGCAGCGCTTGCGCCGGGCTTCGAGCTGCTTCTGATCGGCAGGGTGCTGCAAGCTTCGGGAACGGGGCTGTTGTTCCCGCTACTGACCAATGTCGTCTTGTCTGTCGTTGCGATTGAAAAAAGGGGATCGGCCATGGGCACGATCGGAATCGTGATCACCTTTGCCCCAGCCATTGGGCCGACGCTGTCCGGCATTATCGTCGAGCATTTCAGCTGGCGCGCCCTCTTTTACGGAGTGCTGCCGATTGCCTTGTTCGTCATCGCTTTCGCCTATTTCCGCTTGAAAAACGTAACGGAAACATCCCGCCCGCGAGTAGATGTGCTTTCCCTGCTTTTGTCCACCTGTGGGTTCGGCGGGATTGTGTTTGGTTTCAGCAGCGCCGGAGAAGGGCATGGAGGCTGGGGCAGCAATGAAGTGCTCGTTCCGATTACGATCGGAGTGATCTCCCTGATCCTGTTCATCTGGCGGCAGCTGCGTCTGGATGAGCCGCTGCTCGATTTGCGCGCTTTTACGTACAAAGTATTTCGGATGTCCACGATTATTATGATGATCGTCATGATGGCGATGTTTTCGGCAATGATGCTGCTGCCGATTTTCCTCCAGAACGCTTTGGGCTACAGTCCGTTTCATGCGGGGCTGATCATGCTGCCGGGCGGGATCGTCATGGGGATCATGTCGCCGATTACAGGACGGCTCTTTGACCGCTTCGGGGCCAAGTGGCTGGCGCTCATCGGACTTGGGTTGGTCGGCAATACGCTATGGCAATTTGCCTTTATTACCGTGTCTACTTCCTACCTCACGATCATGGTTTGGAACACGCTGTTGATGCTCGGCATTTCCATGCTGATGATGCCAGTCATGACCAACGCCTTGAACGAGCTGCCGCCGAAGCTGTATCCGCACGGCACAGCGATCATCAGTACGTTGCAGCAAGTAGCCGGAGCCGTCGGGACGGCGCTGCTCGTCACGATCATGACGAACGGCACGAGCAAGTATTTGGCCCAGTTCGGGGGAGCAGAAGCCGAGCCAGCCCAAAAGGTGCTCGCCATGATGGCAGGAATGAAAAGCGCGTTCCTCCTGGCTTTCGCTCTGGTCGTGCTTGCCTGGATCATATCTATGTTCCTCAAGCGGGCGGTTCCGCCAAAAAAAGAAGAATGGGAAGGTCAGGGCGCATCCGCGCATTGATCGAAGGAGCAGGTCAGTCCAAACGCAGGTTTGGGCTGGCTTGTTTTTTATATAGTTTGTTCATGGCGTAATCCTTGAAATTTTAAAACAGCGGACACCAGATAACAGATGCAGGTTACCCCAAACCACACACCGATGTTTGAGTAGGTAAAGAGCATGTATAACGACAAGGGAGATGCCCAAACAAATGAGATCAAAATGACAGGGGGATTTACCAAAGAGGAGATGAGAGCAAAACAAGCAGGGAGCAAGATGAAAAAAATCATCATATACGGCATTCCTTTAATGGAACCATCACGGATCGTTGCTACGTACCACAAGTAAATGCTGAGAATGGAGCTTAAAGCCCCTAACAAGCAGCCACTCCACAAATAAAAATTTTTGTAAATCGTCTTCATAGTTTTCCCTCCTTGGAAAGAGCTTTGTAAATTCTTGTCTAGATTTATCAAATAAATTTATTGAGATTGCTTTTTCGGTGTGATAATTTATTGATTATAATACCGTATTTTACAAATATTACAAATATCACAAGCACCATACGCACTTTGTAATTTTTAACGAAGAAATGGATGTAAAGATCTATGTGAAGGGGTTATTTCACTATGAAAAAATATTAACAGGCGGGAAATGGAGCGATTGGTTACCGATTATCAATTGATCGAGCTAAAAGAACGTATAAAACAGAGAAGTTAAGCAAACAAGAATTAGATGATGAATTGAACCGAGTAGATGAAAAATCCCAAAATGTGAGTAACAAGGATATTGATAGCTTGAACGGTGGAATAAAAGCTCTTGCTGCTAATTATTATACTGGTTGGTTTAAGATAACAACACTTGATCCAGTTAGAGTTCCGGTCAATGCAACCAAGCTTACTCTAAAGTGGAAAGAGTATGAAGATGGGACGTTAGAAGATACAAGCCATAGTATCTCTCCCTGGGCTGCAAACCCAAGTAAATTCGATACACATTGGTTTGTAGATGATTACGATGATTCCACACCAGATGCAAATACTGATAGTTCAGAAATCACTTACACAGGATGGGCTGATTACTATAATGATGATTTTGGAGATGATGAGTGGAGAACGTACGTTTCACACTCGATAAAAATGACAGCGTTGCAAAAAGATGTTGGATGTGCAGGTTGCTTTGATTATTCCTATAAAACGGATGAGTCTGGAGAGTCCAGTTCATTGCTGAATTACACAATTACTACTAGTTATTAAATTAGTAGAAGATCGTCTTAATTCCCCAAAATTATGACGGTCTTTTTATTTTGGTGCTGCAATTAGAAACAGATTCGTAAAAAACTCGACAATTTTCTCAATCCTTGAGAAACCTTCCCTTTACAACAAAACTAATGACTTTCCTCCCCATAGGAAAAACTAGCTGCAAATCGTCGAACTTTTATTTCCGGGCAGGAAAATGCGACGAGACGCGAAATGATTACAAGGCGTGCTACACGCAGATGACAAGAAAGCAGGGAATCACACATGTCAGCACCTTACAAAAAAGTGTTTTGGGCAGCCGGCTTTGGCTGGATGTTCGACGCGATGGATGTTGCCCTTTTATCATTCATTATGGTGGCGCTCAGGCAAGAGTGGGGACTGACTGCACAAGAAGCGGGCCTTCTCGGGACCGGCAATCTGGTAGGAATGGCGATCGGAGCGATCGTGGGCGGATATATGGCAGACCGGATCGGAAGAAAGCCCGTCTTCCTGCTCACGCTGCTTCTGTTTGGCGCAGCGAGCTTCGCCAGTGCGTTTGCCACAGGCTTTTTCACCATGCTGCTGTTCCGCTTCCTGATGGGACTCGGACTTGGCGCCGAGCTGCCTGTTGCTTCCACGCTGGTCAACGAGTTTGCCCCTGCGGAAAAACGGGGGAGCACCGTTGTTTTGCTGGAAAGCTTTTGGGCGGTCGGCTGGATTGCGGCGGCGGTCATATCGTATTTCATCATCCCGGATTACGGCTGGAGAGTCGCGGTCATCATCGGGGCACTGCCAATCGTGTACGCCTGGTACGCGAGACGCACGATCCCTGAATCGCCCCAGTTCCAGCAACGCTCGGAGCAAGTACCTGTGCAAAAGCTGCTGACCTCGCATCAGCGGGAGACGATCGCTTTGTGGGCTGTCTGGTTTGCCATTGCCTTCTCGTATTACGGCATGTTCCTGTGGATGCCGTCTGTGCTGGTAGACAAAGGCTTCACCATGATCAAAAGCTTCCAGTACGTCCTGATCATGACTTTGGCGCAACTGCCCGGCTATTTTGCCGCCGCCTATCTCGTGGAAAATTGGGGCCGCAAAAAGACGCTGGCCAGCTTTTTGTTCATGACAGCGATCATGGCGTTCGCTTTCGGACAAAGCAGCGGGACGACGGAATTGCTGGTAACGGGTGCCCTTTTGTCCTTCTTCAACCTGGGAGCGTGGGGGGCGCTGTACGCGTACACCCCGGAAAACTACCCGACGCCGCTTCGCGCCACAGGCGCAGGCGTTGCTTCCGGCATCGGACGAATCGGCAGCATCATTGCCCCGTATCTCGTCGGCTATTATTCATCCTTGCATTACAGCTACACGTTTATTTTTAGCATTTTTACAATCGTCTTGTTCATTGGTACGGCGATTTTGCTGATTTATGGCAAAGAAACAAGAGTAGCAAGTGCGGCGCGCGCCAATTGATGACAGCTTCACTGGGCTGCATCCGGTGTGCTGCGAGTTGCGTTTTCGTACAGGTGCAGGATACTGCGAGCGCGGGAGATGACTTCCGCTCGCAGCTCCGCAGGTTCCCGCACCTCGATGAGCGAGGCGTAGCCGAGCACTAGCGCACAGGCGGAATCCAGCGTATGAAATTCAACCTCGGCCTCGATCCAACCGCTTTTGGCGGCATGGGTGGAGGCTATTTTCATGTAGCGCTCCTGTTTGAGCCGGGGCCACGCCTCTTCGCGAAAGCGGATGACTGCCGGATAGCGGGGAAGACTCGCCTTGAACTGTGTCGTCGACTCCTCCCAGTAGCTGGCGAGGTCAAAGCTTTCCGGCCGGACAAAAGCTTCTTCCAGCACGCGAGCCTCCGTGAACCGGGAGATGCGGTACGTGCGCAAGTCCGCATCGATCTGCGCGACCAAATACCAGGTGCTCCTTTTGGCGACAAGTCCAAGCGGAAGCAGCGTCCGCTCGACAAGCGCATCTTCGCGCTGGTAGCGAACCCAAAGCTTGCGGCTGAGCCAGACGGCGTCCTGAATGGTGGCGAGCAAAGGGAACGTTTCATCTGATTCATGCCAGCCCGCTCCATCGATATGCAGGCGCTCACGTACTTGCCAGGCATCCTGCTGAACAGGTTGCGGCAAGGCGGACAGCAGCTTCCAAAAAGCACGCTCGTACCCTTCGGCCAGACCGAGGTCGTTCAGCACGCGGGAAGGTGAGGAAAGCATGAGCGATTGCAGCTCATCGATTTTCAATCCGGTCAGACTGGTGCGATAGCCTTCCGCGAGAACCCAGCCGCCAGCCGAGCCGCGTTCCGCGTAGACGGGCACTCCAGACGCGCTCAAAGCTTCCATGTCCCGATGAATCGTCCGTTCAGACACCTCCAGCTTCTCGGCTAATTGTCTGGTGGTCATCCGCCCGCAGTTTTGCAGATGCAGCAAAATCGAGAGCAACCGATCAGCACGCATAGAAAATCCCTCCTGAAAAACGACTTCGTAGTAGCTTCATTTTATCTTATCCAATATGACAGATGGTGTCATATTGGTGAGGTTACACTGTTCCTATCAACCAAAACCAAACAGTCATGTCCGTTTGGCTGACGGCAAGCGATCTAGCTCTTTTGACGCAGCGCACAGCGTGAATGGCTGGTTCGCACAAAAAGGAGGCGCATGTATGACAGGGAAAGCATTGCAGGGAAAAGTAGCAGTCGTGGCGGGAGGAACGAGAGGGGCGGGGCGAGGAATCGCCATCGGGCTTGGGGAAGCCGGGGCGACCGTCTACGTGACAGGCCGAAGCGTGCGCGGACAGCCATCCGACATGGCGCGTCCGGAAACAATCGAGGAGACAGCCGAGCTGGTAACGGAAAGTGGCGGAGTCGGGATTGCTGTCCAAACAGGGCAATTTAGCTGACGTCAAACAACAACGGAAAGCATTGATTGATCAACGTTTTTGAAAGGAAAAAGGGGCGTCTCCGAGTCGAAACACCGACTTTGGAGACAGCCCCTTTTGCATCTCGTATAGCGATTTCCCTAAGCGAGCGGCTGTGTATTTTTTTTGCGAGTCAACCAGTTGCGGACGTTTCCGTTCAAAATCAGATTGGTGACGACGCCTGCGATCAGCCCCCAGAACGCGGCACCGATTCCGCCGATCGAAATGCCGGAAATCGTCACGAGGAAGGTGACCAGAGCGGCTTCCCGTTCCTTCATATCGCTCATCGCTTGGGCGAGGCTGGAGCTAAGCGAAGCGAACAGGGCCAGGCCAGCGATGACGGCGATCAGTTCCTTGGGCAAGCCGAAAAAGACAGACGTAATCGTGGCGCCAAACATGCCGAACACGAGATAAAAGGCACCGCAGGCGATTCCGGCGATATAGCGCTTGGAACGATCCTGGTGCGCTTCTTTTCCGGTGCAGATGGCTGCGGTAATCGCCGCCAGGTTAATTCCGTGCGAGCCGAACGGAGCCAGGAGCAGCGAGGCAATCCCGGTCGTCGCGACGAGCGGACTGGCAGGCGTGTCGTAGCCGTCTGCTTTCAGCACGCCGATTCCCGGCGCGTTTTGCGAAGCCATCGTGACGATGCACAGGGGAATCCCCAGCCCGACAATCGCATCGAGCGAAAAGCTTGGCATCGTAAACACAGGGTTCACCAATGTCATTTGCACAGAATCAAGCTGCAATCGCCCCATGCCAAAAGCGATGGCAAGTCCGACCAAAAGCGTCAGCACGACGGCGTAGCGCGGAAACAACCGCTTGGCGAACAGGTAGCAGAAGATCATCGGCAAGGCAAGCGCAGGCAAATGCTGCATCGAGACGAACACTTCGACGCCAAAAGCCAACAAAATCCCGGCGAGCATCGCGGTCGTGATCGACTGCGGCACGTATTTCATCAGGATGGAAAACAGGCCGGAGACGCCGAGCAGCGTGATGACGGCTGCGGAAAACAGATACGCGCCAATCGCGTCGCTGTAAGGATAGGTGGTCAGGCTGGATACCAACAGGACGGCACCTGGCGTCGACCAGGCGGTAATGACTGGCGTCTTGAACCAGATGCTTAAAATAATCGCCGTCAAGCCGCTGCCGATGGAGATCGCCCAAATCCAGGAGGAAAGCTCTGCTTCGCTGAGTCCCGCGCTCTGCGCCGCCTGAAAGACGATCAGGAGCGGGCCGGCATAAGACACGATGGTGGCAATCAGGCCGACGACGACGGCCGAGATGGAAAAATCGCCAGGAATGCTTTTGAGATGCGAAATCGACCAGTGCTGTTGTTTTTGGGGTACCACAATCATTGCCTCCTACAGGGGATTAGCGCAGCGCAGGCGAGGCATTACCCCTTTTCGTTGAGAATGTAGCGGATCGTCCGCTTGGTGATGTTCAGCTTCTTGCTCAGAAGCTGCCTGTCTCCCTTTGTTTCGCTCAAACCTTTTTCGATGATCGCCCGTCCGACTTCCCCTTCCAACAGCTTGATTCTTTTTTGCAAGTAATCGAAATCGACGCCTTCGATGGAAGGGAGCACGCGGGTGAGCGATTCTACAAACCGCTCGCACTCCCGCTCAATCGCTTGCTCGACGCTGCTCGGTTCGGGGTGGGATTGACCTGGCAGCTTCGTTTGCAGCGTCTTTTGCCGCAACTGGTCAGGCAGGTGCTCGGCGCGCAGTTTTTCGCATTCGTGCAGGGCGATCGTTTGATTCAGGACATTCAGGAGCTGTCTGACATTGCCGGGCCAGTCATAGCGTTGCAAAAGCTCCATGGCATCAGGCTCGATCTCGCACGGAGCGCCGCTGCGCTTTTGCAAGTAGGAATGCGCGATTGCCGGGATGTCGCCAGCACGTTCCCGCAGGGGAGGAATTGCCAGCTTGATTCCTTCGAGACGATACAGCAGGTCGCTGCGGAAACGGTTCATCTCGACCTCGTGCTCCAGGTTGCGGTTTGTGGCGGAGATGAAGCGAATATTGCTCTGACCGACCTGTTCGCCCCCGACCCGCATAAATTCTCCCGTTTCCAGCGTGCGCAGCAGCTTGACCTGGATCGACAGCGGGGCTTCGCCAATCTCGTCGAGAAACAGCGTGCCGTTGTGAGCAAGCTCAAACAACCCTTTTCGCGATTTGACCGCTCCGGTAAACGCGCCTTTTTCGTACCCGAACAGTTCGCTTTCCAGCAACGATTCCGGGACGGCACCGCAGTTGAACGCGACGAAAGGCTGCTGGGCGCGGTTGCTCGCTCCGTGGAGAAAACGGGCCATCAGCTCCTTGCCTGTTCCGGTCTCTCCTTCTATCAAGATGTGGATCGCCTTTTTTGCTAATTTTTTGGCAATGGCGATCATTTTGCTCATCGGGCTTTCTGCTGAATACACGATACCATATTGCGCGGCTTCTTGGGATAGGTCATCTTTTTGGTTCGCCGAAGCAGAGAGGACAGAATCAATGATGTGTTCCAGACTGTCCAGATTGTCGAACGGCTTTTCCAAATAGTCTTTGGCCCCCCACTGCATCGCTGTGACGGCCGACTTGATGGTGCTGTAGCCAGTCATGATCAACACTTCGCACGCGGGAAAAACGGCTTTGATCTTGCGCAGCAGCTCCAGCCCGTCCGCGTCAGGCAGCTTGAGATCGACGAGAGCAGCCTGAAAGCCGCGGGAATCGTTTTGCAAAAGCCATTGGACGTCCTTGCCCGTGTTGGCGACGACTACCTCGCAATTTTTGCGCCGGAGAAAATAGGTGAAAAACGTAGTGACCTCCGTCTCATCATCCACAATCAATATCCGTTTCTGCTCCATGATGTTGATGTTCCTCCTCTTTGATCAGCAGTGGCAAAAGCAGCGTAAATTCGCTGTAGCGATTTTCTTCGCTTTGCGCATACAGCTTGCCGCCGTGCGCTTCGGCGATGCCAAGGCTGACGGACAAGCCCAGCCCTGTCCCTTTTGTCCGTTCTTTGGTCGAGAAAAAAGGCTGGAAAATTTGTGAGAGCTGTTCGGCTGGAATGCCCGTCCCGTTGTCGTAAACGGACAAGCCTGCGTAGCGGACGCCGTCTTCTTCGACGGGAAAGGAACGGATGAGAATCCGCGGCGCTTCCTGCTCGGACAAGGCATCCCTGGCGTTCAAGAGCAAGTTGATGACGACTTGCTCGATCTGATGGCGGCTGCCGTGAAACAGCAGGCTCGGCTCGTTCATTTCCCGGGTTATGGTCAGGCCGCAGACAGACAGCTGGTAGCCGATCAGCCCGAGCACATCCTCCACGACTTCGTCAATGGAGACAGTCTCAAACAAATACTCCTCTTGCCGGGAGAAGGTCAGCAGGTTTTGAATAATTTTTTTGCAGCGGACGCCGCACTGATAAATGTCGCGCATGAGCGGCGCGGTCGGAGCATCGGCTGTTTCGCGCAAAAGCAGTTGGGAATTGCCGAGAATCGCGGTCAGCGGACTGTTCAGCTCGTGGGCGATTCCAGCGGCCATTTCCCCGATGGCAGCCATTTTTGCCGACTGGATCAGTTGGGCCTCGATCTTGATTTTTTCGTTCACGTCCTGAAACAGCAGACTGTTTTCCACGATGACGCCTACGTGCCGGGCAACGAGCTGGATCAACTCGGCTTCTTCGGGATCGGCTGGGCGCTGTTCCTCTCGCAAAAGCGTCAAGTAGCCGAAAGTCTGGTTCAATGGATTGCGCAGCGACACCGAAGTCGCATAGTGCTGCGGCAACGTTTGCGCCAGCTTGTGATGAAGCTGCTCGGGAAAGTTTGCCGTGTCAGGGCAGTGCGGATGAGTCAACGTGTGGCACTGCCAGTCCGTGTCTGTCCGCATGCACAAGTACGACGTCGGCGTGCCTCCTTTGACAATCGTCAACGTAAAGTGCTCGAAGGCGAGAATTTGCGATAGCTGCTGGGCTATGTAGCTGCTCGTTTGCTGCCAGGTTGCGTCGATCTGGATGTGCGTCAGTTGGTTGATGACCGCGAGCTGGCGGTTTTTCTTTTTCATTTCTTCGACGAGATAGACAAGCTCGCTGTAGTAGCTTTTTCGCGAGGAAGATATTCCGGTGAGCTTTTCGAGTATCTCCTGTTTGCTTTGCATGGCGGCCTCCTATAGAGCTTGGCGAAAGAGAGAAGCGACGTCTTGGACGCTCATGTCGCGCGGATTGGTTGTCATGCACACATCGAGCAAGGCGAGTGAGCTGAGCAGTTCGATCTGGTCAGGGTGCAGCCCGATGGCAGACAGCGATTGCGGCACGTCCAGGTCTTTTGCCAGATTCGTCACGGCTTTCATGGCGAGACGAGAGGCGTCGTGCGTGCTCAGACCCGAAGTGTTTTCGCCCAGACATTCGGCGATTTGCCTGTATTTTTCGGGAGCGGCGATATAGTTGTATTCGAGAACGTGCGGCAGCAGGATGGCGTTTACTTCCCCGTGCGGGGCGTCGAGGAAGCCGCCCAGTTGATGGGACATGGCGTGGACGGCTCCGAGTATGGCGTTGGAAAAAGCGATTCCGGCCTGCAAGCTCGCCATTGCCATCGCTTGCTTGGCGGAGGCGTTGTACTGGCTGGCGGCGGATGGACGCAGATGTTCGGCGATCAGGCGCATGGCTTGCAAGGAGTGAACCTCGGTAAGCGGCGTCGCAGCGAGCGAAATATACGACTCGATGGCATGGGTCAGGACATCCATGCCTGTATTGGCAGTGAGTTGTCGGTCTTTGGTCATCAAGGTTTGCGGATCGATGATGGCGATATCCGGGATGAGCGATTTGGAGATGATCGCCATTTTTACTTTGCGCGCGCTGTCTACGATAATCGAAAACTGCGAGACTTCGGAGCCGGAGCCAGCCGTAGTCGGCACCATGACCATCGGCGGGAGCGGATGCTGAATCTGATCGACTCCTTCATACTGCACAATGCTTCCTTCGTTGGTGGCGAGCAGGGCGATGGCTTTGGCTGCGTCGATCGCGCTGCCGCCGCCGACTCCGAGAATCGCGTTGCACTCGGCAGCACGGTACGCCGCGATTCCGGCGTGAATCTCGTAATCTTTTGGATTGGCCGTCACGTTGGTCCACAAATGATAGTCGAGCTTTTGCTGCTGCAAGTAGTGGATGATTCGCTCGGCCCAGCCTGCGCTTACGACACCGGGATCGCTGACGAGAAAAACGCGGGATGCTCCCAGACGGCGAAGGCTTTCCCCGACTTGGCCGATGGATTGGTTGCCGAAGATGATCTCCGGTGTCATAAATTTGGATATTTGCATGCTGCTTACCCCCTTTTTCCCTATGTAGTTAATACCGCAGACAGGGTCGAATCCCTTTTTTGGCCAAAAGCTTGGCTCGCGTGCCGTTTTTTTGGCTGATGGGCCGAAAAATCGGCCAGTCCGAAGGCGAGACAAGGCGAAAAAGCGCGAAAGATAAAGCGCTTACAATTTGGCATGCTGCTTGCAAATATATAGGAGCGAAAATACATAAACGCTCATTCGGCACACAAACAGGTGCCCGTGGGGGAAAAGAGGAGGAAGGTCGAGATGAAAGCAGCAGTGGTCAACGAGTTCCATCAAAAGCTGGAGGTAAAGGAAGTAGCGGTTCCAGAGGTGGGTTACGGGGAAGTGTTGGTCAAAATCAAGACGTGCGGCGTTTGCCATACAGATTTGCATGCAGCGCATGGAGACTGGCCGGTCAAGCCGAAGCTGCCTTTGATTCCGGGCCATGAAGGGGTAGGGGTCGTGGAAAAGCTGGGCGAAGGCGTCACTTCCTTGAAGCTGGGCGACCGGGTAGGCATCCCGTGGCTGTTCTCCGCGTGCGGCGAGTGCGACTATTGCCTCACGGGTTGGGAGACTTTGTGCCAGAAGCAATTGAATGGCGGTTATTCCGCAGACGGAGCTTACGCGGAGTATTGCGTGGCGCCAGCGGCTTATGTGGCGCGTATCCCGGATGAACTGGGAGACGTGGAGGCTGCTCCGATCTTGTGCGCGGGCGTGACTACTTACAAAGCGTTGAAGGTCGCCAATGTGAAGCCGGGCGACTGGGTGGCAATTTTCGGGATCGGCGGACTGGGCCACGTAGCCCTGCAATATGCGAAAGCAATGGGGTACAACGTCGTCGCGGTAGACATTCACAACGAGAAGCTCGAACTGGCAAAAGAATTGGGGGCTGACGTGACGGTCAACAGCAGCGAGGTCGATCCTGTGGAGGCGATTACCGAGCAGGTCGGTGGCGTGCACGGAGCGATTAGTGTGGCTGTAACGAAAAAAGCGTTTGAGCAGGCGTACAAATCGGTTCGCCGCGGTGGCTCGCTCGTGGTGGTTGGCTTGCCGAATGCCGAGCTGCCTATCCCGATTTTCGATACGGTGCTCAACGGTGTAACGGTCAAAGGCTCGATCGTAGGAACGCGCAAAGACATGCAGGAAGCACTCGACTTCGCGGCTCGCGGCAAGGTTCGCGCGATCATCGAGACACAGCCGCTGGATAAAATCAACGAGGTGCTGGAACGGATGGAAAAAGGCCAAATTAACGGCCGCGTCGTGTTGACGATGGAGTAATGATCGTTTTAGGGAAAAGACAACTGCTGCCTGGTAGTCGCTTGGAGACTGCTGGGTGGCAGTTTTTTTGAATGGGGAGGAAATGGGCGGGGGTCACTGTTTTCTCGGTCAATGGTAAGCATTGGTTGGATCGTGATTTTTTGAGAGGGGATCAGGGATGAAAAATTTAAGTGCAGCTGTTGATCGCGGCTGTAGTGGAGGGAGGAAACAGGAGAAACCGCTGTAGGGACTTGGGACTCTAGCGGGGAAGGGTGGACTGCCCGTCTCCGGCGAAAAAGGAAAACCGCGTCAAAAGCAGCGAGATCGAAGAAGCGTACGCACGTTGCCGCTTAAAAGCGTGTTTTCCTTTTTCGCCTGCGCCTCGGAAGGAGTCCCAAAGCCCTTTCGCTTGGTTCTCCTGTTTCCTCGGCCAACGGTAAGCATTGGTCGGAGATTGTTTTTTTGGAGGTCGCTTAAGGGCGGAAAATCCAGCGCAGAAATTGAACAAGTTTTTCATGAACGGGTTGAATGAAGCAACTGTCTTGAAGAAGACTCTTACTCTCATGTTTCTGTGCTTTTTCGAAATCCCCGATCACCACCGCCTAAAGTACCGATGATGCAGACTACAAAGCGTCAGCTCAAACAAGCTTTTTGGCATTGGCATTTTCTTTGAAACTCGCGCCGACCACAACCAGCCGCTGACGAGGAAAGAGACGAAATCCGCGAAAGCTCTTTGGGATACCGACCGAGGCTCTGAGGAAAAAGCGAAACACGGTTTTAAGCGTCAACGTGCTCCCACTTCTTTGAGCCACTGCTTTTGACGCGGTTTCGCTTTTTCCCCGGAGCCGTGCAGTCTAAGCCCCCAGGGGGTATCCCAAGAAGCTACAGCGATTCGTCTCTTTTCTCGCTTCACCTGAAGTACCGATGACGCAATCTACAAAGCATTACCCCAAACAAGCTTTTTGCATTGGTATTTTTTGAAACTACCGATGACGCAATCTACAAAGCATCCCCCATCCTAGCCCTTCATACTTCTTTGCGCCCTCGCCACGATCCGCTTGGTCGCTTTCTCATCGGACGCATCCAGCCAAGCACGGCATACTTGAACGACCCAATCCGGCTGCGACTTGGCTGCGTCATTCAACCAATTGGCAACCGAATCCTGGACATACTTGGATGGATCGGCTTTCAACGGCGCCAAAAGGGGAAGCCCCCATTCGGGATTCTCCTTCAACTCCGCAATATGCTTGGCCCAAACGCCGCGCGGACGGGTCAATTCAACGGCGAAACGGCGGAGATTGGCATTCGGTTCCTGTACCCAAGCGCCCAGCAGGCGGATGGCTAGTTTCAATTGTTGGGAAGCAGAGTCCCGGACAGCCATCCATGCGATTTCGCGGACGCCGAAGTGGCTATCGGCGGCAAACGGGCGAATGAGCGCCAGTTTTTGCTCCAGTTCCAACTGATCCAACCCCACGATGTAAGCTGCCCAACAGCGCACGCTATCTGACGGATGCGCCGCCAAGCGTTGGAACAGTTGTGTACGCTCCTCGCCAGTCTTTTGACGGAACACCTCTAGCCATTCGACCGCAATGGCGGGGATGACTTTCATCGTCGGCTGCCCCGCGATTCGTTCCAGCGCGGATAACATCGCGTCAGCATGCTGCTGCAACTGAAGCTCAGCCAGGATGTGCCTAAGCAGTTGCAAATGATCGACTGCCAACCACTCTGTCAAATTGACACTCTCGATTCGTCCGCCATTCAATAAAACGAGCACATCCGGGAGAATGTCGCCAGCTTTTCTGGCTCCTTTCCGATTCAGCACCCTTTCTGAAATCGAAGCCATTTCGTCGAATGTCATAGCATAGCCGCCTCCGTAATCGTGATTACCAATCGTTTCGTGAAGTCAGCAAATCCAATACGTGGGAAGGCTCCAGCCTCTGCTTGTAGTCAGCTTCGACGTGAGCCAGACGAATCATGTTCTCACGGTCGATCACATACGTCGCGGGCACAGGCAACTTCCACGAAGAATCGCCATGATACTCGTCGAGAGAAATGCCAAGAGACTGGTAACTTCCCCGTAGCGCTTCCGGAAGCTCGAATACGAGATGGTAGCGGGCTGCGACTTCATTGCGAGGATCGCTCAAAAGCGGAAATCCAAGTTCGTTATTTGCCTTCATGCTGGCTGAATAGGTCGGCGTTTGCGGACTGATCGCCACAAGTTGCGCTCCTGCCTCCGCAAAAAGTGCTGACGCTTGTTGATAAGCCCGCAACGCAATATTGCAAAACGGGCACCAGACGCCGCGATAAAACAAAAGAACGACGGGGCCATTGACCGTCAGTTCAGACAAAGTCATGCTGGCACCGTTTTGATCCGTCAGCGAAAAGTCTGGTGCCTGTGCTCCGGCTTTCAAGCCAGCAGCACCAGCGGATGCCTTTACTTGCTGGATTGACTGCTCGAACATCTTGACCATTTCAGCGGGCAAGTTTTGCTCCATCTGCGCGGTAGCACGATCCAATTCTGTTTGCAAAGAAGCCAGTGGCCTGTTTTCCATCTCGTTCTCTCTCCATTTCGTCCTGTCATTCAACTCTTCTTCATCATAAGAGAAGCACGAATGGAAAAGATGTAATGCAGTTCACAAGCTGTCGTCCTGAGCGAGTTTTTGTGCCACCCGGAGAATGTCGCGGTGGACGGTCACTGTACGGAACCCGGTGCGGAGCATGCCCGCCTCCGCAAGCTCTTTCAACGCTACAGACACGGCCTCTCTTGAAGCTCCTACCAGGTGGGCAATTTCTTGATGGGAGAGGGGCATGTCGATTCGGCTGTAATCGTCGCCATCGTCCTGAACCCCGAACCGTTCGGAAAGCTCCGCCAGAACGTGGATAATTTTGTCGTGCAGCTTTCCGAGAGCAAGGCTTTGCGCGAGACTGCTCATGTGCGACAAGCGCTCACTCATTACTTTGATCATATTCAGCATGAAACGTGGCCGACGAAGAAGATAACTCTCGAAGCGCTCCTTGTCCATCACGCAAATATCGCTTTCCTCGACTGTCTCGATAAACAGGCCGCGCGTCCCTAGCGAAATATCGCCCATCTCGCCAAAGATGTTCCCCTCGCGCAAAATATCCAAAGTAAATTGCTTGCCTTCCTCATTGAGCCGATACAAACGAACTTTCCCTCGCTTCACAAAGTACAGCCCTTCCGTGAACGTGTCGGGCGTTTGAATGAATGTATATTTTGGAAAAGTCGTAATCGAGGTCAGCTCGTCCATTTCGATCAGGTCTTCGCTGGAAAGGGAACGCAACAAATTGAACTGCGACAAATATTGAATGCGATCCATAGTTCCTCCCGGGTTGAAAAAATAGCGTTGGGCACACTTTTGCGGCCAACGAGCAGTTCGTGCATATGCCCATCATACAACAAAATAGGGTCGGACTACTTTCTCCTGATTCCACACAGCATCTCCGTCAGCCTGTCCAGGAAAATAGCGCGGATTGATTTCTTATCTTTCTATATTTGATTATAATTAGATATAATTAATGTTGTTTAGTTATGTTCCGTGTGGAGGTTTGAGAGGGAAATGCTGACCGCACAAGATCAAACAGAGAAGCTGTGGGAGATGGCCAGACGGATGGAGCCGCACCTGATTCGTCATCAGGCGAATATGGACAAGCTGATGAGCTTGCTCATGGTACACGAGCTGGTCCGCAATCGTGCGCTAAATGCCGAGGTGGCCGCCGCGGCTGGCGGAGACGGGCAGGCAGAGCATAAAACTGCTGATGTGCCCGGTGAAAAAGAGCATGAGCAACTATGGGATGAACTGTGCCGCAAGGAGAGCTACGAAGCAAAGGTCGCGCAGGCCATCGTTCATCTCGTTGAGCAAATTGCGCCGTAATTCGGCAGCTTGACAGTGCCCGCCAACTACAGTCTGCTGGAAGCCGAGTCACGGCATTGTTTTGGCCAAGAACAAACAAAACCCCGAAGAAAGGGCAGTCGCCTTTTGCGGGGTTATTTGTGCATCCTGTTTATTTGACTCTTCGCTGATTGACTTCGCTGAGCGTGTCCCAAATAGATAAGGCCAGACAAAGCGTTGCTTGGGCATGGGCAACACTTCCGCAGCTTTTTTCTGAATGGCTTTGACGACACCGTGAAAGACTGCTTGTGTTTTTCCCAGCCGCTTTGCTGCACGCCAATGACCAACAACTGCAAGCCTGTGCGCTGAGCGGAAGGAAGGGCGGTTCGTGTCCATTTATCGGACGAAAACTGTCTCACGAGTGTCCGAACGGCTTGGACACAAGGACAGTTTCGGTAACCCGAAGCAAGGGCTGGCAGCGCTTTTCGCGGCTGGTACTCAACTTGCATTTATTTATCCTGAATGTCGATTTGCAGGAAGGGGGAGAATGGCGTGGACATTCGGGATGTGGTTGCCATTGTAACGGGTGGAGCTTCCGGGTTGGGGGAAGCCACTGTGAGGAATGTGGTAGAGCACGGAGGAAGAGTAGCCATTCTTGATCAGGACCTCGAACGGGGGTACGCCCTGGCAAATGAGCTGGGACGCGATCACGCCCTGTTCGTACAGACGGATGTGACGAGCGAAGCGAGCGTGCGGGAGGCGATCGAGCGCACGGCGGGAGCTTTCGGCACGATTCACGCCGCAGTCAATTGCGCAGGAATGGTTCTGGGGCAAAAGACGCTGTCCAGAAACGGCCCTCATTCCTTGGAGACATTCAGCAAAGTCGTGCAAGTGAACCTGATCGGCACGTTTAATGTCGTGCGAATGGCAGTCGAGCAGATGGCGGGCAACGAGCCAGCCAAAACGGGCGAACGCGGCGTGATCGTCAATACAGCGTCTATCGCTGCTTTCGACGGGCAGGTCGGACAAGTGGCCTACAGCGCTGCAAAGGGCGGGATTGTCGGCATGACCTTGCCGTTGGCGAGGGACTTGGCTCCGTATGGGATCAGGGTGATGACGATCGCTCCTGGTTTGTTTGACACGCCGATGTACGACAAGCTGCCCCGCGCCGTAAAAGACGTGTTGGGAGCGACCGTGCCTTTTCCACCGAGATTGGGCCAGCCCGACGAGTACGCCAAGCTGGTGAACAGCATCATTACGAACCCGATGCTGAATGGAGAGACAATCCGGCTGGACGGGGCGATTCGGATGCAACCGAAATAAGCCGATCGAGTCTGTCTGGTCTACTGAAAAATGGGTTTGGAAAATTTGGTTGACACGAAAAGTAGTTAGGCACCATACTACGTGCATGAACAACGAACCGAAAAACAAGCATGACTTCGACTCTGCTCCTTCGCTTGACCAGGCGAGGCGACAGCTTGCGCGCTACAGTCTGGACGTAGACGCACAGGCAGTTCTTGTAGCCGCGCGACTGATGGAGGCGGGAGCGAAACTCGGCAGCGCAGCGGAAATTCACTTTGGCCGCTTCGGCTTGTCAACCGGGCGCTATCGGCTTTTGGCGGAGCTGGAAACCAACGACGGAGAGCTGCTGCCTTCGCAATTGGCAGACAATCTCGGCGTCACCCGCGCTACGGTGACGGGCCTGATTGACGTGCTGGAGCGCGATGGACTCGTCTCCCGGCGAAAAAGCATGCAGGATGGACGCCAAAAAGCGGTTGTTTTGACCGAAGCGGGTGCGAGCAAGCTGAGGGACATGGCGCCTGAGCATTTCATGCGGCTGGAAGCGATGGTCAGTTCCCTTTCGCTGGAGGAGCGCAGCGTATTTCTGTCCCTGCTTGGTCGCGTGACAGAAGGCATCTCGGCACTGACAGATGAAAAGAAAGACGTGCAAGCAAATAGCAAGAAAAGGTAAAGACGGGCTAGGAAAACTAGCCCATTTTCACAGGTATATAGTTAGGAACCTAATTATATATTCAAAAAACAAGGAAGAAGTTCATTCATGGGAGTGAATCATCGGGCAAAGACAGCGGCTGTCGCTGAGACGAGGACGGATCGCCCCAAGGCAAGGCGAAATCGTTTGTGCTGTGGCGGGAAGTCATGATGGCGTATTTGTCTCCGGCAGTCATGCCGGGATGGCTGGCTCGCCACAGCAGATAAAGGCTTGCAGATCGGAGCGCTGACCACAAGCGGGGGTACCTCGCCCTCGCGGCTTTGCTCGTTGGATTATGGCTGCTCGCGAAAGGGGCGGAAGATGGCTGGATCACTCGCATCCGCAATCGACAAAGCGACACTCAAACAGGCTTTCATGCAATCAGTAATTTCCTTGAAACTCCCGACTATCCCCAAAAGAAAAAAGACCCCGCCCACAAAACCGTGGCGAAGCCTTTTCTCATCCTAAAGCTCAGCTTTATAACATAGTGCTTGTCGGCGCCTCCAAAAGCGAGATTTCCTGTGCCCGGAGCAGCGCTTGGGTACGGTTTTCCACACCGAGTTTCCCGTAAATCCGGTGCAGGTACACTTTGACCGTACCGACCGTGTTGCCCAGCTCTTCGGCAATTTGCTTGTTGGACGCCCCTTGGCCGAGCATGGACAAAATGATCATTTCCTTGCCTGTCAACGGCTCTGGAAGCGGCGAGAATGAGCTGCCATGCGCTCTTGCCCGCTTTTTCGGGAAAAGCTCAAGCAACTGCTGCACATAGTCGGGAGAAATGACCGGAGGAGCTTGCTCCGTCCTGGAGTTTTCCCGCTGCTGGTAAGCGCTGAGCAAGCTGTGCATAGCCAGCCCCTCATCCAAAAAACTGCGTACATACAAGTTTTTCGCCCCGATGACAAGGGCCTCGTGCAGATGTGCCAACGCCTCGCGCTTGTTGCCTTGCTGCTGTAGCGCCATCGCTTGCAGATTGGCGATTTCTACCTGGCTGCCTAACAGTCCCTCCCTGACGCCAATTTGCTTCAAAGGGGCAAGAATCTTGAGCGCATCTGCCTCTTGCTGTTTGGCGAGCAGCAGCCGGACATAGGCCAACTGCTCCAGCTCTTTATGAATACTGGGTTTGTGAAAAGTGGAGCGGGGCAGCTTGGCAAGCTCTGCCTCGGCCCAGGCCACATCTCCTTCCCTGAGTGCGATGTACGCCTGAAAAGCGCGCAACGGACTGATCCAGTACAGCTGCGACCACCCCGTGACAATCTCCATCGCTTCCTGGACAAGCCTTCGCGCTTCCTTGAAATCCTGGTTCGCCAGCAAGTGCCGGGCATGAGTCAGTACATACGGAACATAAAGTCCGGGAATTTTTTGCTGTAGCGCTACAGGCGCGATTTTTTGCAAAAACGCGAAGCTTTCTTCGAGCTTGTTCTCCTCGTAAAGCCCTTCCGCCAGCGCCTGGACGACGTATTTGTTGATCAAGGAGTCCTGCCAGCCGTGCGCCTCCAGAATAGCGGAAAACTGCTTGCCGACCAGCTCCGTTTCCTCGGACAGCATCCCTTTCAAGCCGAATCGCGTCCTGCGGATGAACGGCTCGGTCGTGTTGTAGTTCAGATGATAAAACAACGGGTTTTGCGGCAAGTCCTCCTGCAATTGGGACGAGCTGGCTACCCAGCTTGCGAAATCGCCGTTGGCAAAGACGAGATTGGCCCGGACAAAAAACAGGCCGCTGGCAAACTGCTCGCGCTCCGCGGATGGGGGCATGCTCTGGCAGTCTTTTTCCAGCAGGTCAAGCTCGGCTTGGGCAAGACTGGTCTGATCGCAAGCGATTAGCAAAAAGACGTAGAGCAGCCTGAGCAGCGGCGGCATATTTTGCCCGTGATCCGGGATGCTCGTAAGCGCGCGCAGCAAGGTGAAAAATTCGCCGCGCGAAAGCCACGTCGGGAAGTGCTGCGCAAGCAACTGCACGGCGAGCGGGTAATCGCAAGCGCAAATCGCATGCTCGATGGCTTCGTCCAGAAATCCGCGCGCAGCAAAGCTCTCGCTGGCAAGCTTGTGCAGCTCGTAAGCTTTGCCAGGGTAAGTCAGCTCCAGTTGGCTGCGCAAAAAATCGGCAAACAAATGATGGTAGCGATACCAAGTCTGATCGTCGTCGAGGGGAAACAAAAATATATTTTGTCTGTACAGCTCAGCCAAAACTTGCTGACTGCCCGTCATGCCGACCAGCGCGTTGCATACGTGGGCGTCCAGCCGCGACAGCACGGAGGTCAGCAACAGGAAATCGCGCGTCGATTGGGGCAGCTGCACCAGCACTTCGTGAAACAAATAGTCGGAGATGTCGCGGTGTGCCCCCGTAAATTTGGCAAAAAACCGCTCGTGGTTCCCGGAGGTGGAAAGCGAAATCGCAGCGAGTTGCAGCCCGGCGACCCAGCCTTCTGTGCTGGCGACGAGACTGGAGATTTGCTCCTCGGAAAGCAGCAAGCCATGCACCTGCTGACAAAAGCTGAACGCCTCGGCCTGATCGAACAACAGCTGCTGTGGCGTCAGATGAACAAGCTCGCTCCGAAGACGCCATTTTGCCGTTGAAAAGGGCAAGGCACTGCGGCTGGCGATGTACACATGGCAGTTGCCTGGCAAATATTCAATAAAGTAAGCGAGGCTGTCGTGGATCGCGCTTTCCGAAATCACATGGTAGTCATCGAGAATGATCGCCAGCGGCTGGTGAATCGTTGTCGCCAGCTCATTGAGCAGCGAGTCTATAAACGAAAAAATCGAAGTATGAGAGGTTGCCTTCATGGAGTTTTCCATGTTCTCCGCCAGATGCGGGGAAGAGGCATTTGTCAGCATATGCACGATATAGCGCCAAAACCGGACGAGATCGTTGTCTTTCTCATCGAGCGAAAGCCACGCCAGCTGCCCGCTGAAATCGTGCGCCCATTGGCAAAGCAGCGTTGTCTTTCCGTAGCCCGCCGGTGCGTTTACAAACGTGAGCCGGCACTGTAGCCCATTGTTCATTTGTTCCAGCAGATGACTTCTCTTTACACTGTCGAAGCGATAGGCAGGGACCGCTGTTTTCGTTTTCAACATAACGGATGGTTGACCCATTTTTCCTCCTTTCCATTCTTTGCAGCGTAAAAGGTATGTCCTTATTATACTAGCGAAAACAGCACGCTTCGACATGGAAAAAAGTCTCGTCAAATGAGGGCGAGAAATGATGGCAAGTCCGAAGACACGCTTCAACACTCTTTTTGCCCCAAGCCTTCTACAATGAGCATAAAAAAGCAAGAGGGCGTGTGAGGCGGATGGGGATTGTTCGTTGGAGCGGTGCGGCTGCTGTGGCCGTTGCTGCGTTGGTGCTCGCGGTCAGCAGTGCAAGTCCGCCGCCCATCCATGCGACAGGTGCGGACGCGAAGCAAGAGGAGACGGCGGAGGAAATCCGGATTGCGTTTGTGGGAGACATCATTTTGGATAAAAGCGTGGGGGTGCAAATCGGACGGCACGGGGTAGACTATCCGTTTCAAAAAACAGGGGAGTTTCTGCGACAAGCTGATCTCGCCATCGCCAATCTGGAGACGCCTGTCAGCACACGCGGCAAGCCGGAGAAAAAAGAATTTACGTATCGCGCCCAGCCCAGCGCACTGAACGGACTGAAAAATGCCGGCATCGATGTAGTCAATCTGGCTAACAACCACACGCTCGATTACGGCGTAGACGCTTTGCTGGACACATTCGGACATTTGGACAAGCAGCAAATCGGCTACGTGGGCGCAGGCAAAAACGAAGCGGAAGCATTTGCGCCGCAGATCCAGACGATCAAGGGCAAGCGAGTGGCAGTGATCGGCCTGAGCCACGTGCTGCCCAATTATCGCTGGTACGCGGGCAAAAACAAGCCGGGACTTGCTCACGCCTACTCCTACGAACCGATGCTGTCCTATGTGAAGCAGGCGGTTGCCCAGTCGGATATTACGATTGCGGTGATGCACTGGAACCTGGAGTACAAGGACACGCCTGAGCCGTATGCGCGCGAGCTGGCGAAAAAGCTGATCGACAGCGGCGTGGACGCGATCGTCGGCTCACACAGCCATTCCGTGATGGGCGTCGAATTTTACAAGCAAGTCCCGATCTACTACAGCGTCGGCAACTTTGTGTTTACGACCTCGTACAACACGAAAGGACGCGAAGCGATGATGGTAGAGCTTGCTTTTAAAGAGAAAGAAACCAGCTCCCGCGTCATTCCTGTGAAAATCGTGAATGGACAGCCCGCGGAGCAGGACAGTCAAGGCAAGCAGCGCATGATCGACAAGCTGAACCGGATTTCGTACGGGGCAAGCATTGAACGGGACGGTCAAGTCAGGCAAACGGCAAAAATCCGTTGAGGAGCATATCCCCACGGATTTTTTTGTTGGCGGAACATGCTTTTGCCATTACGAGAGCGGCATCGGTGCTTCTGCCATTCTACGCATCATCTCTTTGCGGACGAAGCCGTATTTTTCGTACAGCCCATGGGCATCCCGCGTTGCCAGCGTCATGTTTGTATGGCGAATAGCCGGGTGCTGCACCATGACCTCCATCAGCCATTTGCCCAGCCCTTTTCCACGGTGGGCGGGATCGATGAAGACGTCGCACACCCAGGCAAAAGTCGCGTAATCGGTGACGACCCGGACAAACCCGGCCTGTCCGCTCTCGTGATACACTCCGAAACAGAGCGATTGCGAAATGGCTTTGACGATCATTTCTCTCGGACGCTCGCCAGCCCAGTAGGTCGTAGACAGCCAGGCAAAAATTTGTTCTTCGTCGAGCAGCTTCGGATCATCACTGATTGTGTAAGGCAATTCGGGGTGCTTCCATTCCATCTGTTGCTCATCCTTTCTCCTGTTTACTGACTGACTTACGATTCACTATACTGAAGGAACAACCAGGGAGAAACGAGGAAAAAGGGCATCTGTACCCACACAGATGGAGAGCGGGTGGACAAGGGTGGAGAAAAAATACGAGGCGCTCAAGCAACAGCTCAAACAACAGTTGCTGACGGGCAAAATACGCCCCGGAGAAAAGCTGCCGTCGATCCGTACAGCCTCCGAGCGGTGGAATTGCAGTACGAATACAGCGATCCGGGCGTATCAGGAGCTGGAAAAAGAGCATCTCGTGTACGCAGTGCAAAAAAGCGGCTATTACGCGGTGCTGCGCCCGCAGGCCGTCACGCGAACGGGAGCGGGACAGGGACAAATCGATTTTTCCGCGGCCAGTCCGGACCCGGAAGTCATGCCGTATAAAGACTTCCAGCATTGCCTGAACCGGGCGATTGAGCTGTACGAGGATCAGCTGTTCACTTATTGCGATCCGCAAGGCTTTTACTCTTTGCGCCGGGAGCTGGAGAAGCATCTGGCCCATTCGCAAGTTTTCGCGCAGCCGTCCATGATTTGCGTCGTTTCCGGCTCGCAGCAAGCGCTGCACCTCTTGTCGTCCATGCCTTTTCCCAATGGAAAAAGCGCCGTCCTGGTCGAGCAGCCTACTTTTCACGGCATGGTTCGCACCTTGCAACTGCTTGGCGTCACGACATACGGCATCGGGCGGACGACGGCAGGCATCGATCTGGACGAGCTGGAGCAGCAGTTTCGCAGCAAGCCGATCAAATTTTTTTATACGATGCCGCGCTTTCACAATCCGCTAGGGACAAGCTACGGAGCCGAGGAGAAAAGGCAAATCGCCAGGCTGGCGGAGCGCTACGGGGTATTTGTGGTGGAGGATGACTATTTGGCGGATATGGAGACGAGCGCGAAGGCCGATCCGCTCTACAGCTACGATCTGTCAGGGCATGTCATTTACGTGAAAAGCTTTTCCAAAATCATGTTGCCCGGACTGCGCCTGGCTGCTGTCGTCTTGCCGCCAGCGGTCATGGAGACATTTCGCCTGCATAAAGCTTCGGCGGACTCCAGCACGTCCGTTTTGTCCCAGGCTGCTCTGGAGCTGTATTTGAACTCGGGGATGTACGATCATCATGCCGCGATGGTCAGAGAGCGCTATCGGACGAGGATGGATGCACTTGCCGCAGCTTGCCGCCGCCACCTGGACCCAAGCATTCAGTGTCCGGCTGCCCACGGCGGAATTTTTACCACAATTGTTCTGCCGAAAGATCTGGATGCCCACGACGTGATCGCTGCTTTGCACCAGCAGCACGTCTCTGTGCGCTCGACGGACCAAAACTATTTGCCAGGCTTTGGCCGGGACAACGGATTGCGTCTTAGCATCATCCAGACAGACACAGACAAGATTGAGCAAGGAATAGCGCTGATGGCCGAGGCGTGCCACAAGCTTTTGCAAAAGCGCAAGCAGGAAGTAGCCTGGCGGATACGGCCAGACTGATTGACAGCGACACTAGATGGCTCTTTTTCCGAAGAGCGGACAGGAGGACGAACAAACATGACTCAAGCAAACAAGCTGGACAAATGGGGAGAGCTGGCAGGAAAAATCGAACCTTGCGGGAAGCTGCTTCGCGCCTGGGAGCTTGTCGGCGGCGTCTCGGCGACGGTGACAGCGCTAGAGCTGGAGTGTGCGGACGGGACGCGCAAAAAAATGGTTGTGCGGCAACACGGCGCAGCAGATCGCGAGCGCAATCCACAGATCGCCTCCGACGAATACAAGCTGCTGCAACTGTTGCAGGAAGCGCATATTCCTGCGCCGCAGCCGCTCCATCTGGAAGCATCGGCAACTATTTTTGCCTCGCCGTGCCTTGTCACGACATTCGTCGAGGGACAGACAGGCTTCCAACCAGCCAATCTGTCCGCTTATTTGTCCCAACTGGCAGAGGTGCTTGCCCGTATCCACCGGATCGACCCTGAACAAAAAGCCAGTACCTTTTTGCCGCGTCAGACCGATTGGGTAGCGGATACGCTTCGCAAAACACCGGAAAAGCTGGACGACTCGCTGGACGAGGGGCTGATTCGCGAGCTGCTGGGCACTGTCTGGCCCTTGGCGCGAAAAAATCGCGATGTCTTGTTGCACGGAGATTTTTGGCCAGGCAATACAATGTGGCTGGACGGTCGACTGACTGCCGTACTCGACTGGGAAGATGCGGCTGTGGGCGATCCGCTCGCAGATGTGGGCAATGCCCGGCTGGAGCTGCTTTGGGCGTTTGGCAGCGAAGCGATGGACGCCTTTACAGCATTTTATCGGGAGAGGATGCCTGATCTCGACTATACGGACTTGGCGTACTGGGATTTGTACGCAGCGCTGCGGCCAGCTTCCAGCCTTGGCAATTGGGGACTGGATCAAGCGACAGAGCAAAGGATGCGTGAGCGGCACAAACAGTTTGTACAGCAAGCTACGGAACGGCGGCACATTTAATCTGGCTTGCGCAGACGAAATCAGAACATTGGGGCATTGACCGATGGAATGGGTCTGTGATAATCTCTAATCATAAGTAAATACATCGGATTTTAGTGAATAGCTGATCGGACTTCCGAAAGCTCCCGCGCAGACAAGACCATGTCGGCATCGTCGGGAGCCTTTCGCTATATGAACAGGAGGAGGGTAACGCTGCTATCGTTTCAAAAGGACATGACCTCTCGAAAAGTCGGTGTCGTCGTTGCTGGACAACAGAAGGCTTTCGAGAGGTAACATTAGGCTATAAAACATACTAAATAGGTAGGAATAATAAACATTTAGTTTTTCACAACATAACCAGGGAGGCGTGAGCGAATGGCGAAAAAAGAGAATGCCCTGAATGAACAACTGTGGGAGAAAATCGAGCGAGCCTTGGACAGTTTGGAATTTGGTTCCATCCATATCGTGGTTCACGATTCGCAGGTGGTTCAGATCGAGCGGACGGAAAAATACCGACTCCCTGCCAAAAAAGAGAAAGAAGAAGGACAGACAACTCAGAACAGACCGTTGTTGAATCGGACGCACGGCTAGGCGACGGACTGACAAAACAGACGAGAATGGGAGATTAGAGAGGAGGAGCTTTCATATGGCAGGCGTTCTTGTAGTTGGAGGAGATCGGGTAGGAGAAATCGAGAGCTTGTTGCAGGATAAAGGATTTCGGAATGTATATCACGTATCTGGACGAAAAAAGTCGGACGTGAAGGCGACGATTCCTGCCGATACGGAGCTGGTTCTCGTCTTTATCAACTTTGTCAGTCACAGTCTCAGCAAAAATATTAAAAAGCTGGCGAAGCAAAAGCACGTGCCGATCGTTTTTTGCCGGAGATCGTGTGATGCCGTCGCCATGTATCAGCCAGCGATTGGCTAGGCAAAATGAATATTCGTGAGTGAATAGAAGTATTCAACGTTGAATACTTCTTTTTTGCGTGTTCATCAGGCGAAAAAATGGGCAGGCTGATCGTGTGAGCCATCTTTTTGCTGCTGGACAGCTTTATGCAGCATTTTGTCAGGATGAGTCGAAGGCCCGTGTATGCAGCAGTGAATAAGCAGGCTGGATCAAGCTTGGCAGAAACAGCTGGCACACAATTTGCAGAATATTTATACAGAAGTTAGAAGTGAACTGAACTGAACAAAGATGGGGGTAAGCATGAAACGACCAGTCGTCATTACAAGTCTCTTGGTTTTGCTCTCGGGATTGTTCGCAGGTTGCAGCAACAGTGCCAGCACGAATCAGCCTGCTGCCGATTCCACGCAACAGTCCCAGCCAGCGCCGTCGCAGCCGGCCGCCACCCAAATTTTGCACATGAACGCCTCAGAACCGGAGACGTTGGACTCCGGCATGTCGAATGACGTGATCTCCGGCGCTTTTATCCGCTCGCTGTACGACTCGCTCGTCAGGCTGGACAAGGATGGCAAGCCAGTCAATTCCGTCGCCTCGGACATCAAGCTGTCGGATGACAAAAAAGTGTATACATTCACGTTGCGCGCAAGCAAGTGGAGCAACGGCGATCCGGTGACAGCGAACGACTTTGCCTTCGCCTGGCTGCGCGTGCTCAACCCGAAGACGGCGAGCGGCTCCGCTTACAAATACTATCCGATCAAAAACGCCCGCGCTTTTTTCGAAGGAAAGGCAAAGGCGGAGGACGTAGGCATCAAGGTGCTGGACGAAAAGACATTGCAAGTCACTCTGGAAAATCCGACGCCGTATTTTCTGACGCTCGCCACCTTTTACTATCCGGTCAACCAAAAAGTCGTCGAGGCCAATCCCGACTGGGCGAAAAAGCCGGAAACCATCGTCACGAACGGGCCGTTCAAGCTGGCGAACTGGGAGCATAAAAACAAGATCGAGCTGGCGAAAAACGACCAGTATTGGGACAAGGATGTCGTGAAGCTGGACGAAATCGAGTTTTCCATGATTGAAGATACGAATACAGAGCTGGAGCTGTTCAACAGCGGGGAGCTGGACTGGGCGGGCGGCCCGATCAGCGGATTGCCTGCGGACGCCATCGGACCGTTGCGCGATGAAGGCAAGCTGCAAACGATGGAACGCGCCACCAACTACTACTTGCTGTTCCAGACTGAAAAGCCGCCGTTCACGAACGCCAAGATTCGCAAGGCGTTTGCCTACGCGATCAACCGAAAAGATATTGCCGACAACATCGGCCAGGCCGGACAGACGCCGTTGATGGGCTTTGTGCCGCTCTCCGCCTCGCTGAAACCGGACGGCTACTTCAAGGATAATGACGGGGAGACGGCGAAACAGTTATTGGCAGAAGGCATGCGGGAACTGAACCTCGCCAAGCTGCCAGAGATCACATATTTGTACAACACATCCGACCTCAACAAAAAGATTGCCGAAGCACTGCAAGCCCAATGGAAGCAGGTGCTCGGCGTGGACGTCAAGCTGCTCAACAAAGAGTTGAAGGTCATGTTCGACGATCAGGAGCACGGCAAATACATGATTTCCCGCACAGGCTGGACAGGCGACTACAACGACTCCGTCAACTTTTTGGAGCTGATGATGGAAAAGTACAGCTCCAACAACTCGACCTTTTGGCACAACGAGCGCTACGTAGAGCTGGTGAAAAAGGCGTACGCCGAGCCGGATGAAGCGAAGCGCAATCAATATTTGGTCGAGGCGGAGAGCATTTTGATGGAAGAAATGCCAGTCACGGGCGTGTACAGCAGCGTCAACTCCTGGGTACAAAACGACAAGGTCAAAGGCATCACGGTGGACCCGCTAGGCTACATCGACTTCAAATGGGGCTACAAAGAGCAATAGGACAGACAGAGATGGCCGACACTCGCATGCATGTGTGTTGGCTGTTTCCATAAAAAGGAGGAGGCATGCTTATGGCTTGGCAACAGGCATTGGATGAAGCGCTCAAGGATGCGCCAGGAGTGTTTGGGGTAGCGGCATTGCACGTGGAGACGAAAGAGGAGGCCGGGCATCTGGATGACGAGCTGTTTCAGCTGGCGAGCGCATTCAAAATCCCGATTCTCGTCACCTTGATGCGCGAAGTCGAAGCGGGACGGGTCGCGCTCGACCAGCGGATCGCCTCGCAAAAAGAAAACCGCGTGCCAGGCTCGGGAATTTTGCAGGAGCTGGACGCAGGCGCAGCCCTGACCGTAAAAGACTTGGCGACCTTGATGACGATTGTCAGCGACAACTACGCGACAGATTTGGTCATCGAGCTGATCGGCGGCATCGACAAGGTAGAGGCCCATATGCATGAGCTGGGGCTGGAACAGATTCATTTGCGGCACACTTGCTGGCAATTGCTCAACCACTGTGTCGGGATGAATGAGCCTGCTCCGTCTGCGGCTGGCTACGACGAATACGAGCGCCGGGAAGAGACAGGCGATTATGAAATCGTTCACGATGTCTCCCTGCCGACGCGGGACAACAACGTGGCTACGCCGCGCGACCTCAACCGCTTGCTTGCGATGATCGAACGAAAAGAAATTTTGACGCCTGCCTCCTGTGAGCTCATGCTGGACATTTTGCGCCGCCAACAGTTCAACAGCCGCCTGCCGTATTTGCTGCCGGAAGGAACGAAGGTCGCACACAAAACCGGAACAGTCAATGCGGTGGTCAATGACGCGGGAATCATTTACTTGCCTGAGGATAAAGGAGCAATTGCGATTACGGTATTGTCGCGGGCCGTGACGGAAAAGCCGGCGGCAGAGCTGGCGATTGCCCGCATCGCACGGGCGATTTACGACCAGGCGCTGGGAGGCAGATGAAAAGTGGACGAACAGATGAAAATGTTTGAGGAGTACGCCAGGCTGTTGCTTGAAGAAGCGCAGGCGCCAGGGGCGGCAATCGGGGTCGCGCGCGGAGGAAAGCTGTTGTACCAAAAGACGTTCGGCTACCGCAACAGGGAGGAACAGCTGCCGCTTTCGCTCGATACCGTGTTTGGCATCGCCTCGATTACGAAGTCGTTTACGTGTGTGGCGATCATGCAGTTGCAAGAGGCAGGCAAACTGTCCGTCCACGATCCGGTCATCCGCTATTTGCCGGAGTTTCGCACGGGCGATGACGAGTTGACCAAGCGAATTACCATCCACCATTTCATGACGCACACGCCTGGGATGGCGCCGATGCCTTATTTGGACGGAGCGATGAAGCGCAGCATGGAACAAGACCCTGCGATCATCGGGACAGAAGCGGAAGAAGAGCTGAAGACCGTGCCCTATCTGGATACGTATGAAGAAGTATTGCAAGCGATCGCCGGGTTTGAAGGAAAGCCGCTCAGCGAACCGGGAGAAGCGTTCAGCTACAACAACGACGCCTACGGCTTGCTTGGGGCGATCATCGAGCGGACGAGCGGCCAGACTTACGAGCAGTATGTGAAGCAGCACATTTTGCAGCCGCTTGGCATGCAGCGGACGGTTTTTGCCGTGGAGGAGCTTGCGGACAAGGACGACGTGACCGTTTTGTACACGAACAAAAAAGTCGACGGAAACAACGAGGTGATCGCCGCCCCGTACTGGCATGACGCTCCCGCCATGCGCGCCGCAGGCTTTCTCAAATCGACCGTAAACGATTTGCTGCGTTACCTGCAAATTTTTCGCCCGGATGCCGAGAACAATCGTGCGAACATTTTGTCTTCGGACAGTATCCGGCAAATGCTCGCGCCACACGCCCGCTGTGATGGGCATCGCTCTTACGGCTACGGTTTGATGGTATCTCCGGCTTTTCCCGAAGGCTTGATGCTGGAGCACGGTGGTTCGCTCAAAGGGATCAGCTCGCACATTTTTTCCGTTCCGTCGATGGAACTGACTGGAGTAGTGCTGGCCAACCTCGATGGCGTATCTGTCCGCGAACTGGTCGTGGCGCTCTTGAATACGCTTGCGCAAAGACCGCCAGCGGCGCCGCTGTACACGTATGCCCCGTACGAACTGGCGAATGATCAGTTGTCCGAGTACGTCGGGAGCTATCGATCTGCGGAATGGCTGAACACCGTGATCGAGGAGCGGGAAGGGAAGCTGCAACTTTTGGTGGACGGTCTTGCTTATCCGCTCACTCCGGTTGACAAGGACAGCTTCGTTTTCAAAAGGCGGGATTCTACCGTCTGGATCGACTTTTTCCGCGATCGGGAAGGCAAGGTCGTGAGAATGAGCTACGCCTTGCGCCAATTGACGAAAGCTTCCGACAAAGCAGAGGGAGAAAAATAGGCGAGCGAAAGATAGGCATGCCGGGCGGGCTGCCTGTCTTTTTTGCATGTACCCGATACGGTGATGAGCTTGGAGCTGCGTCTGTCCGCCTATCCGCCGCCATTCCGGCACAGCCTGCTTGTCTCACCCGCTGACAGCAAAAAACAGGCATATGCCTGAACGGAACTCCGATTGTTAGAGGTGTCTAACTTTTCGAGGTCACTTCGGGGCTGCCTGTTTTTTCGTAGCCAAACAGTGATTACTTACAGAAAAACACCAATGATCGTTGCCGACAACACAGATGCCAGAGTCGAGCCGAGCAAAAGCTTCAAGCCGAACTTGGCTACGAGGTCGCCCTGCTTTTCGTTGAGTGCCCGCACCGATCCGGTGATGATGCCGATAGAGCCGAAGTTGGCGAAGCTGACGAGAAAGACCGAGACGATGCCAACCGTTTTGGGCGACAGGCTGCTGGCGATTTCCTTGAAGTTCAGCATCGCGACGAACTCGTTGGTCACGATTTTGGTCGCCATGATGCTTCCCGCCGAAACGATCTCCGCCTGGGGAACGCCCATCAAAAAAGCAACCGGAGCGAATATGTAGCCGAGAACTTCCTGGAAAGAAATCCGGAAGATGAGCAAGAACAGCTCGTTGACCAGATTCATCAGGGCGATGAAGCCAATCAGCATCGCGCCGACGATGACCGCGATTTTCAGGCCGTCGACAATGCTTTCGCTGATCATCTGGAAGAACGCAGGTTTTTCGGTTTCCTCCACAGGCTCGATCAAATCTTCCTCTTTCGTCAAAGTGTACGGGTTGATAATATTGGCGACAATCAGCGCCGACAAAATGTTGACGACGATGGCGACGACGACGTATTTCGGTTCCAGCATAGTCATGTAGGCGCCGACGATGGCGATGCTCACCGCGCTCATGGCAGAGGTGCACAGCGTATAGAGCCGTTTGCTGGACACGAGGCCGAGCTGCTTTTTCGTCGTCAAAAACACTTCCGATTGTCCGAGAAAAGCCGAGGAAACAGCGATGTAGTTTTCCAGTCGGCCCATGCCGTTCAGCTTGCTGAGGACAAATCCTGTGAAGCGGATCAACAGCGGCAAGATTTTAAAGTGGTTCAAAATCCCGATCAATACCGAGATGAAAATGATCGGGAGCAGCACATCGAGAAAGAACGTGGACATTCCGGCGTTTTCCAGTCCGCCGAAGACGAAGTCGACTCCGCTGATACCGAGCTTCATCAGCGTATCAAACACTTTGGAGATAAACAAAATCAGCTCAATCCCGACGCCGGTATTCAGCAAGAGGAAGGCCAACACCAGCTGGGCGATCATCATGGCGATGATCGGCCGAAGCCGGATCGCTTTGCGATTGTGACTGAACGCATAGCCCAAGCCTGCTACGAACAAAAATCCTGTGAACAAAAAAACGACATTCATTGCTACTTTCTGCCTCCCATTACTACCTAGTCTCTCATGCTGCCCGAGGTGCATGTCCCTTTCACAAGCGGCGTTCCAAACGCTTTGCAAGAGAAGTGCAACGATTGTGAATTTTAGTTACTACCTATGGAGTAACTTGTAACCTGTTACAGATTACATGGAAGCCAAGCGCCTGTCAATTCAGGGACGGTCATTGGATTTGCTTGCTTCTATGCTTTATCATAGGAAATAAATAACCAGATGATACGGGCAGGAGGAAGCATGTTACAAAAATTTGGTTTTTCGCAGTATGAGAGCAAAGTTTTTGAAGCGCTGGTTTCGAGCGAGGAGCCGCTTGACGCCACGAAAATCGTCCGAATTTCCGGCGTGCCCAAGGCGAAAATATACGAAGTGCTGTCGCGCATGATTGAAAAAGGCATGGTGCTCGATTCGGTTTCCGAAAAGAAAAAGCTGTACAGCGCACTGCCTCTTGCGCTTGCGATTGAAAAGCTGACAGCGGAATTTCAGGACAACATCAAGCAATTGAAAATTCAGTCCAGGAAAAAAGCTTACTCCGAGGATCTCGTCTGGAGCCTGAAAGTCGACAGCTCGATTCGGGTGCAGAGCAAGCAACTCATCAAAGAAGCGAAAAGCTCGATCCGCATCTCGGCATGGAAAGACGATCTCGTCGAGTATTTGCCGATCCTGGAGGAAAAGGAAGCAGAGGGCGTGGACGTAGAAGTGCTTGTCGTCGGATCGCTGAAGCCGAACATTGCCAAGGTGCACACCTTGATTCCGGCGGACGAGCATCATACATTGGAGCGGTTTCGCCTGTTGATCATCGACGAGCGCGAAGTGATTTTTGCCTGTGAGGAAAACCAGTCCTGGCAAGCGATCAAGACGATGGCGAAGCCTTTTGTCAAAGTGTTTACGGAATTTTTCTACCACGATCTCGCGCTGGCGAAGATCAGCAGGAAGCACTACGACCTGATGATGAATGACGAAGAGATCAGAAGCATCCTGATGCAGCTGCGCTATTGACCGATTTTCGCCATACGACGACGACTTGCGAGCCGGACACGCTTGGAAAAAAGTGTGTCTGGCTGTTTTGTGTGTTTCTCTTTTAAAAAATTAATCAACTTCTAAAAAATTGTTGAAATCAAAGTGGTCAGAATAGTATGGTTAAAGCAGCAACAGGTCTTGCTGACTTTTCATTCATTCAAGGGGTGAGGACATGTCGAGGATCGAACAGCGGTTGAAGGAATTGGGCTACACATTGCCGCCACCGCCACCGCGGATGGCGAATTACGTCTCGTGTGTGCAGACGGGCAATCTGGTGTACACCTCGGGAGCGGGGTGCTACGTGGACGGCAAGCCGCTTTATTTGGGCAGACTGGGAACAGACGTGACGATCGAGCAAGGATACGAAGCCGCGAAAATTACGGCGCTCAATTTGCTCGCCTTGCTCAAATCCGAGCTGGGCGATCTGGACCGGATCACGCGGATCGTCAAGCTGTTTGCGCTGGTGAGTAGCGCCCCGGATTTTTACGAGCAGCCGCAAGTGATTAATGGCGCGTCCGATTTTTTCATCGAAGTGTTGGGCGAGGCAGGCCAGCATGCGCGGGCAGCTGCCGGAACTTCTGTGCTTCCTTTCAATAATCCGATAGAGATTGAGCTGATTGTCGAAGTCAGCTGACACAAGCAACACAGCAGAAAGAAACGAGGCTCTGTTCATGACGAGACACATTCATCCGATTTTAGCCAGCTATATTCCTGTCGCGGAAGGCTTGGCGAAGACGTTGGGGCAGCATTGTGAAGTCGTGCTGCACGATTTGACAGACATATCTTCTTCGATCATTGCGATCTACAACGGCCATGTCAGCGGGAGGGAGGTCGGCTCCCCGGTCACCAATCTGGCGCTGCAAGCTTTGCGCACAGCCAAGACGAGCCAGGAGGACTACGATCTCAACTACCGCAACGACACGATCAAGGGAAAGCAGATCAAGTCCAGCTCGCTGTACATCAAGGACGAAACCGGGCAAATTATCGGCAGCCTGTGCCTGAATATGGACTTGACGCACATTGCCATCGCGCAAGCGGCTTTAAACGACATGATGGCGTTCGCGGACAAAGCCGAGGAAGGGCGGGCCGCGGAAAAGTTCGCACCGACGGTCACCAGTCTGATGGAGCAAATGATCGACGATTGCCTGAAAAAGACCGGAAAACCGATTGCCCTGATGCAAAAGGAAGAGAAGATTCAATTCATCCATTTGCTCGACGAAGTAGGGCTGTTTTTGATCAAGGGAGCCGTGCAGCACGTCGCGGATTTGCTGGATGTCACCAAGTACACGATCTACAACTATTTGGACAAAAAAGACGGGAGATGAGCGGGAATGGCAGATGCGACTTTGCAGCAGGCACGCAGCTTTCACGATGGCGTCCATGTGCTGGACGGACATTTTGACCTGCTGATGGATGTAGAAATTCAGCGCGGCTACGGTCGGACGAAGCTGATCGAGACAGAATACTTGCCGCGGTTTCAGGCAGGCGGGGTGCATTCCGTCGTGGCGGCCGTCTTTGTGGAAGATGCGTTTGTGCCGGAAATGGCGTTGCGCAAAGCGCTCAATCAGGTGAGTGCCTTGCACGCGGAAGTGGCGGAATCTCCGGACTATTTGGTCATCGCCAAAAACGGACAAGACTTGCTCGCGGCAAGGCAGGAAGGAAAAGTTTCGTTTGTCCTCTCCCTGGAGGGCGCCGAACCGCTGTACAACGATCTGAGCATGCTGCGCATTTTTTACGAGCTGGGCGTACGGATGATGGGGCTTACCTGGAGTCGGCGAAATTTTGCCGCAGATGGCAGCTTTTTTGCCCCTGTGCGTGAAGGGAGAAAAGGCGGTCTGACCGACTTTGGCGTTGCCCTGATTGAAGAGGCGGAGCGCTTGGGCGTCCTCATCGACGTCAGCCATTTGAACGACGAAGGATTTTGGGACGTGATCGAAGTGGCCCGCAAGCCGATCATTGCTTCTCATTCCAACTGCCGCAGCCTGGTGCCGACCATGCGCAACCTGACGGACGAACAGATCACGGCGATTGCCGAAAAGGGCGGGTTGATCGGCTTGAATGCGTTCAGCATGTTTACGGCAAACAGCGGAGCCGAAGCGACGCTTGAGCGGCTGATCGACCACGTCGACCATATGAAGAAGCTCGTCGGCAGCAAGCATATCGGCATCGGACTTGACCTGTGCGACGATTTGACCAAGTACATTCCGCTCGACCGCATCGCGAAAACGACAGAGATGCCTTTTGACGTCGTAAAAGGCCATGCGTCGATTCCGCTGATTACGCGCGAGCTGATGATTAGGGGCTACAAGGACGAAGAGATTGAGGACATTCTCGGCAAAAACTATTTGCGCGTCTATCAGGAAGTGTGGAGATAAATTCCGTTTTGTAGAAAAGAGGAGAGCTACGATGGAGAACAAGCAGCCGTCTGGACAAGTTTTTGGCTATTATCAATCAGGTGTTCACATCGCCGATTTGCTTTTGGGAAAAGAGCGAGTGTGGCATCGGCCTACAGGTTGGGAGTCGGAAGAAAAGGCAGAGAGAAGCTTCGAACTGCTCGCCGAAGACAAAGCGGTCTACGAGCTGCCTGTGTACGAGCTGAGCCGCAGGCTTGGCGAGTGGAATGCACTCGACTGGTCGGCTGTCGAGGAGATGCATCCGCCTGGTGGCGGCTGCTACCAGCGGCATGAGCGAGTCGAAGGGACGCTCTCTGGCGGGCAGGAGCACAAGCAGGCGTGGGTGTGGGCGCTGCGCGGCGGAGCGATGCCGATCGACCTGATCGTGTGCGACAACGAGGTCATCGCATTCGTCTTGACGGGCAGGGGAGACAGTGTGGTACTCGTGCAGGAAGGCTGGGAAAGCATGACGCCGCTTGTGCTGTGGCAAGATGCGCAGCTTTCTGCCGCGCGCTACGGCGTCAAGCATCTGGGCAGGCACGACGTAGCCATGCGCGATGGCATCAAGCTGGCGACAGAAGTGTGGATTCCAGCTGGATTGCAGCCGGGCGAACGGGTGCCGACCATTTTGCTGCGGACGCCATACGGCCGGATGGACGCGATTTTTCGCCGTCTGCCATTCGTCGCGCGCGGCTACGCATTGGTCGTACAGGACACGCGAGGGCGGGAAGACTCCGAGGGCGAATGGATTCCGCTGGTGCATGAGCGCGAAGACGGAGACGACACGCTCAACTGGATCGCGGAGCAGCCATGGTCGGACGGGGCAGTCGGCATGCTCGGAGGTTCGTACGTAGGCTATGTGCAATGGGCGGCAGCAGCGAGCGGCAACCCGCACTTGAAGGCGATTTTCAGCTACGTAACCGTCGGCACACCGTACATCGACATTCCGCGAAAAGGCGGGACGATTCTCACGGGGCTATCGTGGATTTTCATGATGGCCGAAAAGCGCCGAAATGTCGCTGCCCTCAGCCGGGATGACTGGAGCGAAGTGCTGAAAGTCCGCCCGATCAAGGAAATTCCGCAAAAAGTGCTCGGGAAAGAAATCCCGTTCTGGACAAAATGGATGGAGCATCCCGATGGCGACGATTTTTGGGCGCGTTCCGACTGGAAGCAGTTTGCCGATCAAGTAAAAGTGCCTGCGTTTCTCGTATCCGGCTGGTACGACGACAACGGAATGGGCACAAGCGAGGCGTGGAAGGTCGTGTCCCAGAACATGCCAGAGCACACCCGGATGATTCTCGGCCCGTGGTACCACAAAGCCAATACGACGCGCGAGATTCATCACGTGCCATTTGGAAACAACGCGATTCGCTACGATTTGGACGTGACGCAGCTGCGCTGGTTTGACCGCTATTTGAAAGGCATCGAAAACGGCGTGGAACACGAGCCGCGCGTCCAGTATTACATGGTTGGCGAAAACGAATGGAAGACGTCCTCGGCGTGGCCGCCAGCAGAGGCGCAGCAAACGGCGTTTTATTTGAGCAGCCATGGACAGGCGAATACGAGTGCGGGAGATGGTGCCCTGACGCTTGCGACTCCCGGTGAGCAGCCAGCGGATACGTACTTGTTCGATCCGCTAGATGCCGCGCCGTACTTGCTTGATTTGTCCGAGAACGAAAACTGCGTGCCGGAAAACTACGCCGAGGTAGAGAAACGTCAAGACGTGCTTGTCTACACATCGGAGCCTTTGCAGGAAGCGGTCGCCATTGCCGGGGAAATCTCTGCCGTCCTGTACGCAGCCAGCTCGGCCCGCGATACGGATTGGCTCGTGCGACTGAGCGACGTGGACGAAGCGGGCAACTCGATTCGCCTGTCGGATGGAATCATTTGCGCCCGCTACCGCCATTCGTTTTCCGAGCCGCAGCTGCTCGAACCGGGACAGATCGAACGCTACGAAATCCGCATGGGCAAAATCGCCAACGTTTTTCAAAAGGGCCACAGAATCCGGGTCGCGGTCACATCCGGTGCGAAAAACTTCTCGTTCCCGAATCCAAACACGGGAGGGAACCTGGCGACGGAAACCGAGACGGTGGTCGCCACGCAGCACATTTACCATGATGAACGGCATCCGAGCCACATTCGTCTGCCTTTGCTGCCTGTGAATCAATAAAGGCTCGCGTGGGATTCAAGCAAAACTAGCACAAGCACATCCAGAAGACAGCGGCTGCCAAATTCGTTTGGCAGTCTTTTTTTGTGAACAACGGCTCGACGTTTTCCATGAAATGGGATGTGACCGCTTGCGCTCAACAAAACGCTCGGTTCGACTGGGGATTCGGAAAACTTGTGGCTAATCAAGGATACAAACGGTTATGTACACAGTTTTGGTGTGCAGATCAATAGATGAAGCTATTTTCCCGCTTATATATGTGGGGTGATTTCGCTTGAGATAGAAAAGTGAATGAATTACCAATATTTGACAATCTAGCTCATTTGTGTAATGATATTGCTTATTACGGAGGTGATTTTGTTGTGAGGAAAATAAGTGGATTTGTTTTTTTGTTCACAATTGCAAGCGGATTGGTTGTTGGTGGCGGAACTACTTTTGCTAGACCAGACTATGTTTGGGGGTTTGAGGATTACTACTCATACGCGGTTGACCAGAAAGCCGAACCAGGAAATGTGTTTCTAAGCGGTTACACAAAAGGCGAGGGGCCAGATTTAAAAGGCGTAAGCACAACTTCCAAATTTTACAAAAACGGAACATTTATTACCGATAAGACTAAAAAAGATTCCTCCGGCGAAGGTGCATGGGCACAAACATCGTACTATACAGGGCCAGGTACAAAGGAAGCTGAAGTGAAAACAGTTCACAAGGCATACACGCTGGATAATTCCTATATATCCAAGACGACTGGCAAGGTTTGGAAAAAATAAAGGTGGGGTAATCATATGTTGAAGAAATTAATACCTGTATGCGTTGGGCTCGCTGTCATGGCTGTTGTTGGCCAGAGTGTGTTAGCTGACAAAGAAGTTCAGCAGTTGACTGATTCATCGCAAAAGTATCAAAGCATGACGTTAGAGAAGCTGGGCGTACAATTGAACAATAATACGTTCAAGGGAGGAAGTGCTTCTGAGCTTCCCGTACTGGATACAGTAAAAGATGCTCAGGGGAACGAGTGGACCTATGTCTCGTATCTGCACAGCAATTTGATTGAAGAGCAGTTAGAAGAAAAATACTCTGAAAAAGTAGCGACGTCATTTATTGATGTTCAGGAAAAAATCTTGGATCCCATTATTCAAGTAGGAGATACAATACCCGTACTCTTGCTTAACGAGGATCTTACACTTGGAAAAATGGCATATTTGCAAGAAGAAGGAGAAGGAAAGCTAATTCTTGCTGAATTTAAATTGGACGAGGACAATCAAGAATGGATTGTCACGAAAAGAGCAAAGTGATTCGTTTCTCGTATCGACTGTGTCGTGTTATCTAAGAAAACATCCTCTCTGGAAAATGAAGTGCGCCCCTACCTTTCACTCGTGAGAATAACTTCTGAATGTGTGCCTCTTTTTCATCATAAAAATACACCTTAGGGTTCAGCGGATCTATCAATAAAGGCCCGGATGGCTTTTCAAGCAAAAGCTGCACAAACAAAACGAGTGACAATAGTTTCATACAAAACGTGCACAAGTAAAATACAGAAGACAGCGGCTGCCAATTGGCTTGGCAGTCTTTTTTGTGTCCGAAAAACGACGCGATATTTTTCCGGAAAAGCAAATGTCACCACTTTTCTCCCCAAACAGCGCGGAAAATGCTTACGACCGTTCGTCAGTAAGTATGCAAAAATGGATAGCCGATGCACCATTGCATACATTTCGGCGGCAGCAGAATTAGACCTGGCAGTAAAATAAACGGAATTTGCTAAATTATCTGACTTGGTACAAAATATGCAGAGGACAACTTCTTGAACAAGAGAGTAGCTAAACAAAAGAACTGGGGGATTGATCAATGGAGCATCCGTCTGCACCAACGCTGAAGCGCTCGCTAACTCTTAGGCACATCGTCTTTTTCGGGCTTGCTTTTATGGCTCCGCAAACGTTTTTCTCGACGTATGGTGTCGCCGTACATAGTACGAACGGAATGATGCCCACGGCTTACGCCATCGCCATGATTGTCATGCTGTTTACCGCGTACAGCTACGCGCAGCTGGTCAAAGCGTTCCCGAATGCTGGGGCGGCCTACACGTTTACCCAGAAGACACTTAGCCCGCACGTCGGTTTTATTGTCGGCTGGACGATCATTATCGACTACATGTTCAGCCCGATGATCAGTTCCTTGCTCATCGGCATCTCGCTGTCGGCCTTTTTCCCTTCGATTCCGATGTTCGTCTGGATTGTGTCCTTTATCGCCATCATTACGGCGGTCAACATTCTCGGCATCAAGCTGGCAGCGCAATTCAACACGTACATGCTTCTGCTGCAACTGCTTGTTTTTCTGCTCTTTTTCATTTTGGCGATCTACGGCTTGCAGAGTGGTAAAGGAGAAGGGACGCTGTTTTCGACCGTGCCTTTTTACGATGCCCAAATCAGCATCCCGACGCTGTTGTCCGTCGTTCCGCTGCTCTGTTTCAGCTTCCTTGGCTTCGATGCGGTGACGACGCTGTCGGAGGAGACGAAAGACGCGACGAAAAGCTTGCCGAAAGCGATTTATTTGATCACGCTGATCGGCGGACTGTTGTTTATTGCCGGGTCTTATTTTTCCCAACTCATTTATCCGCAGTTTCAGTCTTTTCAAAACCCCGACTCCGCCTATCTGGAAATCGCGATGGACATTGGCGGGACAGTGTTCACCGGCATCGTGATCGCAGTCGGTTTGACAGCCGGATTCGCGTCGGCGGTAGCGTCCGGGACGAGCGCCTCGCGCATTTTATACGCGATGGGCAGGGAAAATGTGCTGCCGAAAAAAGTGTTTGGCTATTTGTCGCCCAAGTATCGGACCCCTGTCTTCAATATTGCCATCATTGGTCTAGTCGCGTTGAGTGCGCTGTTTCTCGATTTGCTGACCGCTGTGTCGTTTATTAATTTTGGAGCGCTGTTTGCCTTTTTCTTCGTCAATCTGGCGGTCGTTGCCCATTATTACATCCGCGAGAAACAGCGGTCGTTCAAAGGGACGATTTTGTACCTGATTCTACCTTTGATCGGCGCTGCGCTCATCGGCCTGTTTTTCATCAAGCTCGACAAGCATTCCCTGTTGTTGGGCGGCAGTTGGCTCCTGCTTGGCTTTATTTATCTCGTTGGACTGACGAAAATGTTCAGACAGCCGCCGCCGATGCTGACGGTAGACGAAGTGCACTAATGGGGCGAAATCGAGCATTCCAGCAGGGAGGAAAGGGTGATGCGAGATGGGCTAACAGCGGTCATTGCTGAAGGCAACTTAACTCGTTTCCAGCGAAAAATGAGAGGATGAGACAAACAATGGGAAAACAAATAGCGGATTTGATCGTATCAAGCAACGCCGTTTTTACCGGGCTTTCCGAGAAGCCGGAGCCAGCGGCGATTGCGATTGCCAACAACAAAATCATCGCGGTCGGCACAAAAGAAGAGATCAGCGCTTATGCCGGGGAAGAGACGAAAGTGTATTCGTTTGTCGACCAGCTGATCATGCCGGGATTCCACGATTTTCACCTGCACATCATGCACGGGGCAGTGGCGATGGAATGCGTCAACTTGTTTTCCGCCCGATCGCAAAGAGAGGCGCTGGAGATGATCCGCGAGTTTGCCCAGGCAAAACCGGATGAGCCGTGGGTTATTGGCAACGTCTGGGATGCGGCTTATTGGGACACGCAGCAATTGCCGAATCGCTACGCGCTGGATCAGGCTGTGCCGGATCGGCCAGCGCTCATGTTTCACGCGGAAGGGCATTACGCCTGGGTCAACTCCAAAGCGCTGGAACTGGCCGGAATCGACAGGGATACGGAAGACCCTGCTTTCGGGATCATCGGCAAAGACGAGGAGGGGGAGCCGAACGGCCTTTTGTATGAAAAGGCGATGGGAGCCGTCGTCCAGCACGCGTATCACTTTTCCCGCGAAAAAAGGCGCGAACTGTTCCGCAACTTCCTCGCGTATGCGGCGAGCTTGGGCGTCACGGCGGTTCACGACCTGTTTGCGACGGAATCGATGGCGATCTTGACGGACTATGACGTATTCCACGAGTTTGAGGCGGCAGATGAGCTGACGATGCGGATTCATCTCTGGCCTGCCCTGGATGGCGACCTGGAGCGAGCCAAACAGCTTCGCGAGACGTACCAGTCAGACATGCTGCGCGTATCGGGGCTGAAACAGTTTATCGATGGCGTCATTACAGCGCGCACAGCGTATTTGCTTGAGCCGTATGCCGATCAGCCCGACACGCGGGGCGAGACGTCATTCCCGCCGGAGACGATCAAACAATGGGCGGTGGATGCCGACAAGGAAGGCTTCGCGATCCGCTTCCACGCCATCGGAGACGGAGCGATCCGGCTTGCCTTTGACGCCTACGAAGCAGCGCAAAAAGCAAACGGCAAGCGCGATGCCCGCCACTCGATCGAGCATGTGGAGGTCATCCACCCGGATGATATTCCCCGGTTCCGGGAGCTGGATGTCACCGCTTCGATGCAGCCCGACCATTTTGCCATGTCCGAACGCGGCGTCTATACCGACCGGATCGGGGCGGAGCGGGAGAAGCATGTCTTCTCGATCAACACGCTGCAAAAGGCCGGGGCGAGGCTGGCGTTCGGGACAGACTTCCCGATCGATCTGCTGAATCCGTTGCTCCAGGTGTACCGGGCTGTCACCAGGATCGACAGCGGCGGCGCAGATGTCTGGCATCCGCACGAGCGAATTACGCTGGCCGAGGCACTGCGGGCGTACACAGCCGGGTCTGCTTACGGCTCGTTCCGGGAACAGGAGCTGGGCACGCTGGAGGCGGGCAAGCTGGCAGACATCGTCGTGCTTGCGCGCAATCTTTTCGCGGTGCCAGTCGAGGAAATCCCGGATACGAAAGCAGTGCTGACAATCGTGGATGGAAAAGTGGTTTTTGAGCATACGCAAACACTCGTCGAAAGCTGAGCAATTGAGCATTTGCCATGAAAAAATCCCGACTCCTGCACGCAGGGTCAGTCGGGATTTTTGCTTTTTTTTGCTTGAAGTCAAATGGCTCATCAGGAGTGATGCCGTTCTTCTGCCATGGCAGCCGCCTTTGTTCGGTGGACCGTTCCGTGCGGATGGTGGGGCGGCGCGTAGATCGAGTACAGCTTCAGCGGCTCGTTTCCGGTGTTGATGATGTTGTGCCACGTGCCTGCGGGAACCATCACGGCGTAATCGTCATTGAGTCTTGCCTGGTAGTCTAGCCGGTCTTTTCTCGCTCCCATTTGCACAAGCCCGTGTCCGTCCTCAATGCGGAAGAACTGATCGGTGTCCGGATGTATTTCCAAACCGATGTCTCCACCTACCGGAATGCTCATCAAGGTGACTTGCAAATGCTTCCCCGTCCACAAGGCGGTGCGGTAATAGTTGTTTTGCTTTGTCGCTTCATCGATATTGATCGCCAGCGGGTGGGGGCCGTAATCTTTCAGCTCGACCCGATTCCAGCTGCTCTCCCAGTTGCTGTACCAAGGATAATAGGCTGGATACCAGTGGTGTCCCCAAGACGTTTGGTCCCAGTCCCAGTTCACAGGCGTGACAGGGGGATGCCATGGATAACCATAGTGCGACGGATACATTGAATTGCTCCTCTCTCCAGTTGCTGTCCCTATTACCGTATGCAGTTGCCTATGAAGGCGAAAGCCCAAATTCGCTAAGCGCGGGGTTCCACGCTCTTTTGCCATTTGTGATGTCCGTCTGTTGTCCCGAGCAGGTGGAAGCCGTTGCGCTGATAAAACTGGTTCAGCTGCGGATTGTCCGCTACGCAATCCAGTCTCAGGTTCTTCTGCTCGCTTGCTGCATGCTGCGTGATCCAGGTCAACAGATTGGCTCCGAGTCCTTTTCGCATCGTAGCAGGACGCAGGGCGAGCCTGTGAAGATAGAGGCTGTTTTCGGAAGCATCTTCTCCCCAAATATGGCGGTCCCATTCCGTTTGGCTGGCTGCGATGGTAAAGGTGCCGATCAGCTCCGGCCCTTTCCGTACGAGATACGTGTGCTGATCCACAATCGCTTGTGCAATCTCCTCGTCGTCTCCGCCTTCCAAAAGAAACGCCCATTGCCTGATCCCTGACTCTTTCAGCCATTGCGCGACCTGCTTCAGCAGACTGATGACAGCCAGCGTATCGTGTGGCGTAGCAAGCTGGATGTGCCAATCGTGGGACATGGTTGTTATCCTCCTTGTTAGCCGTTTGAGAATAAGCGGGCTGTTTGTTATTTTACTGGCTGCGCATGCATTTTCCTGCCGCCATGCGAAAAGGTTCCGATTTTCCGGATACCTGCTACTGTGAAAGCGGTCGATACGGTTTCCTTTCCGGGAACGGCAAGCAGCTTGTGCGGAGACGGAAAAGGTTGTTTGTTCGCCGATCATGACGATCAAGGATCGCCGGGCGTCACAGCGCAAAAAAGCCGATGCCGCAAACAGGCACCAGCTCGTGAAAGTTTCTTTCATTAATCGAGATCGTCGTGTTTGAACAAGGAAGAGAGCGCTTTCGCAAGGAAACTGGAAACGACCTCTTCGTCTTCCGCATGCACAGCCAACGAATGAACCCAGTTGTGATCGTGGCCGACATCGTCGGAGCACAGCAAGGCGGCGCGCATGTTTTGCAGCGACATGACGATACTTTTTCCATCGAAATGCCGGGAGTAGAAAAAGGCGAAATCATAGCGGCGCTGCTCGGTGGCAAAAGTGACGAAGCGGGACAGCAAATTTTCTGATTGATCGTACAAATATTCAAACTTCATTGTCGACTCACTCCTGTGCTTGATTTGGGGCCGAGCTTTAAATGGCTTCCTCGAAGTCGATGACCGGAGGCTTTTTGGTGAAAAATTTGGTGCTGAACAGCAAGTAGCTGATGCCGACCAACGACCAGGTGAGTCCAAGGGTCAGCGCGTGGCTGTCCAGGTTGTACCAGAGAAAAGCGACAAAGCTGGTGCCGATCAACGGCGAAAGCAGGTAGTGAACGACATCGCGCAAAGAACGCTGTTGATTGCGAATATAGTAATGGGCGATCACAGAGGCGTTAACGGCAGTAAAAGCGGTCAATGCGCCAAAATTAATGAAGGCAAGCGCCGTTTCCAGGTCGAGAAACAAAGCGGCCAGGGAGATGGCTCCGACAAAAAAGACGTTGCGCGCCGGAATGCCTTTGACAGGGTGCAGGTGGCCGAACAGCTTTTTCGGCAGGACGTTTTCTCTGCCCATCACGTACAGCAGGCGGGAAGCGCTCGTATGGGAAGCGATCCCGGAAGCAAGCGCAGCGGTTATGCTGCCCGCTACGAAGATCGCGTAAAACAGATCTTGTCCGAGAATCATCGACATTTCGGGTGAAGGCGACTCCGGATTTTGGAAATGGTCCACCGCCGGAAAAGCAAGCTGAGTGAAGTAGGAAGTCGTGATGAAGATGACGCCCCCGATCAATGCTACGAGAAAAATGCCGCGCGGGATCGTTTTCAGCGGGTCAACCGCTTCTTCCGTATACGTGGTGACGGCATCGAAGCCGAGAAACGAAAAGCAGAGAATCGCAGCCCCGGTGAGCAGCGTCGGCAGCGAGATCGCTTCCCCGTAAAAAGGCTGGGCTGTAAAAGCAGGCGCACCGTTGGCGGCAGAAGCAATGTGCGAAATGCTCAGGCAGACGAAAACGACGACAACGATGACCTGAAACACGACCAGCAATGTATTGAAGTTGGCCGTAGACTGAATACCGCGAAAATTGATGTAAGTAGTGACCGCAGCCAGGAGGATGCCCAATATCCAGCCCGGAACCATCGGAAAGGCGGCAGACAAGTAAATTTTGCCGAGGAGTACATTAATGACAGGCAGAAATACGTAGTCGAGGAGTGATACCCAGCCGACGAGAAAGCCGATGTGCGGGTTAATCGCCTGACGGGCGTAAGAGTAGGCAGACCCGGCGACGGGAAATACCCGCACCATTTTCCCGTAGCTGGATGCGGTAAACAGCATGGCAGCCAGCGCCAAAATATAGGCAGTCGGAACATGCCCGCCTGTTTCCTGGCTGACGATGCCGTACGTATCAAAAACGGTCAGAGGTGTTAAATAGCCCAGTCCCAAAACGATAACCTGCCACAGCTTCAAGCTTCTTTTTAATGTGGGTGCAGTTGAATGATTCAGGCTTTTTTCCATGACCAATCCCCTTTGTTTGTAAAATGAAAGCGGTTAACATTTCGCGGTCAGCTTCTATTCGATCCAAACCCCCGGCCGCCCGGCTGCGGAGTCTGGTCGCATCGTTTTTCCTCATGCCGTTTGCCCCCCTTGCTTCCCCAAACTGTGGTGTACATGATGCGACTATTTCTCTCAGCCATGTAAGCAAGTGATATGCCAAACGCGAAAGGGCGCCATCTATCCCGCTTTTTGCTGCGGGAGGGGTCAGCGTGCGCGTTCCTATTCATGCAAAAATTCATGGATTACCCAAAAATGCATACAAAACGGTCGCGCTTGCTTCTGCTCTTAATAAAAATAAATTGAATATTTTCCAATATTTTGATTTAATGTAAATTGATTTGAGCTTTATTTTTAAAAAGTTAACATGCAAGGAGATGGAAAACTTGAAGACGATGTTAAAAAAATCATTGGTACTAACATGCTTAGGATCAACATTACTAATTGGACAAGCATTTGCAGCACCAGAAACTATGTTTACAAATACGGATTCCCAAATAAACAATAATTTTGATCGAAAAGGTGCCAAAAAATACGCTGAAAAGTATGCTGAACGACCGGGGAACAAAAATTATGCAAATTATGGAAGTAATGGCGATGGCGGTGACTGCACGAACTTTGTCTCTCAAGTATTACATGAAGGTGGGGGTCTGGATTTTCATGGGAAGGCTGGTTACAACAGGAACACCAAAGATTGGTACTATTACGGTCGCAATGTTCCGGAAAATACAAATGATAAAAAATCTCGCACATCTTCTTGGACTGGTGCTCATCAATTTAGAGAACACTGGGCAGTAGTTAATGGTTCAGGAGGGGAATTTGCGTATCAAGCCAAAAAGTACTCAGTCAAAGATGCAATAAAGAATTTTAGAGACATTTACAATGATTTGTACGAAGGCGATATTGTTCAGTATGTTGATGCTTCAGGAAGAACCATTCATTCGCAAGTAGTTCATCGCTTTAAGGATGGAGAAGTGTATATGGCTCAACATTCGGTAAATGACAGTGATTATACTTGGGGGACAGACCTGCCATTAAGTGAATGGCTCGATTATGGCGGGGCATATGTTGTGACAATAAAAATCAAGAAATAATCCGCTAAAAGGGGATGAAATCATGTTTGTACATCGAACAAAAAAACTTCTCGCTTTAACATTAGGCAGTCTTGCTATTTTAAGCGCTGGAAGTTTTCTTGGCTATCAAGCTTATGCCGATGATTCGTCCAAAACGGAAATGCTTGAGCAAATGAAAGAAGAGTATAAAAAATTGGCCGATCAAGATGATCCTAATGCGCCGAGCGAAGAAAGGCAAAAAATCAAAGACTTGGGGTGGGAAGTAGGAAAGCTCGAAAAAGAACTGAACCCCGAAAACCCCGAGGATGTATTAACACGTAAGTTAGCTGTTTTCAAAGAGATGACACTCATTCATGAATCAAGCTACAAAGACAGCGATGCAGATGCCAATGACCCAAAAGTAACCGAGATTGTAGAGCAAATCGAACAGCGAAAAAAACTGGTTGCAAAATTTGAAGAGAAATTGGCTTCTTTAAAAAATAGAGCTAAAAAGGCAAAGCAGTCTGAAGAGGCCAAAGAAGAAGCAGAACAGTTGCTGACGGAATTTCAACAGGAGAAAGAAGCTCTCAGTATACAAAGCGAGTAATAAACTAAATGTGCAAAAATCAAAGGCGTTGCTCACCAGAGCAGCGCCCTTTTCATGACCAGTCCATGCAAAAACGATGATTCAAAAACGCATAGATTATGCAAAACCGCATAAGCCGTCCCCCTTGCTGCAAGCGTTCGCTGGAAAAACAAATTGGCATAATATTTGCAATAATTATTCCGCGAACAAGCAAGGAAGGAAACAAGGAGTGGTTACGAGCGATGCGAAACAAGCTTTTCCTCATTGCCGTCCTGCTGTCGATGATTCTTTTGCCGATTCGCCATTACTTGGCAAACGAATACAGGCAGCGTTGGACAGGAGCAGAGGGATAGACACCAGATAGCCAAACCAAAAGTCCAACGCCGTAGAACAAAATGCAGCCGTCTCCTACACACTATCTACAAACGGAGGACTTCAACCTATGCAATATCCACTTTCCCCAGACGTAAAACCGGAGTTTTGCACGACAGGCACGTTCATGCGGTTACCGTCGGCAAGAGAAAACGCCAAAGTAGCGATTATCGGACAGCCGTTCGACACGGCCGCTTCGTTTCGCGTAGGGGCGCGGTTTGCTCCGCAAGCGATTCGCCAGGCTTCCATGACGCTGTTTCCGTATCATCCGACGCACAAAGTATACCCGTTCGAGGATACGCAAGCGATTGATGTCGGGGATGTTTCGGTCATTCCGCACAACATCCACCGCAGCTATGAGCTGATGGAAGAAGCCATGCTCGACCTGATGAAAAAAGGCATCGTGCCTATTGGGCTGGGCGGCGATCATTCAATTACATTAGCGTCCTTGCGCGCTGCTAAAAAAGTATACGGACAGGTAGCGATGATTCAGTTTGATTCGCATACAGACACGTGGGACACGTACTACGACGAAAAATATTGGCACGGTTCCCCGTTCATCCGGGCGCATGAGGAAGGACTTTTGCAGCCGGACAAAGTATTTCAGGTCGGGATTCGCGGGACGCTGAACCATCCGGGCGACATCGAGGCCAGCTACGAGCTGGGGTACAACGTGATCACGACACAAGAGCTGCGCAGCCGCGGATTTGCGGATGTCATTGCGCAAATCAAAGCGCAGATTGGAGAAACTCCTTGCTTCCTCACTTTTGACATCGACTTTATCGATCCCGCCTTCGCACCCGGCACCGGAACGCTTGAGGTAGGCGGCTTCACCAGTCACGAGGCGCTGCAAATCATACGCTCCCTGACAGGCCTGAACTACATCGGGTTTGACCTCGTGGAAGTGTTGCCTCCGTACGATCCGACGCAAATTACTTCGCTGTTGGCAGCGACATTGATTCACGACTTTGCCGCCCTGGTTGCCCTTCGGCAAAATCAGCTGGCGAGCCAATAAGAAATCTATTCATTTTTGCATAATCGATGATTTTTTGCATAAATCAGTCGTACAAGTGCCCAGGCTTACACCAATGGTAGTCGTGCTTCCCGGATTGGCACGGGAGTTGCTTTAAGGAATGACTGAGAAGGGACACAGCGGAAGGAGAGGATGGATTGCATGATAAACCTGAAGATGTACATCAACGGGGAATGGGTGGATGCGCAAAGCAAGAAGACCCGCGAAATCTTGAATCCCGCTACAGGGGAAGTGATTGCGCTCTCGGCAGAAGGGGATGTGGAAGACGCCCGCCATGCCATTCAGATCGCCCGCGATGCGTTCGATAGCGGCATCTGGTCGGAACTTCCGGCAGCGGAGCGCGCCCGCTACTTGCTGGCGATTGCCGACAAGCTGGAGGAGCGGGCGGAAGAAATCGGCAGGCTGGAGACGCTGGACAATGGAAAGCCATTGCGCGAGACAGCTTTTGACGTCGCGGATGCGGCTGCTTGCTTCCGCTACTACGCGGGGCTGGCTACCAAGCCGGACGGACAGACGTATCACGTGGCAGACCCGGTGCAAGCCATGGTCGTGCGCGAGCCTGTCGGTGTGTGCGGCCTGATCGTGCCGTGGAACTATCCGCTGCTCATGGGTGTGTGGAAAATTGCGCCTGCGCTCGCCGCCGGGAATACGATCGTGTTCAAGCCGTCAGAGGTCACTCCGGTTACCGCCCAAAAGCTGTTTGAAATCATCGAGGAAGTCGGCATTCCCAAAGGCGTAGCCAACATGGTGCTCGGAGCGGGAGCAACGGTCGGAAACGAGCTTGCCGAGAGCCATCTGGTCGACAAAATTTCTTTTACAGGCGGTACGGCCACCGGGCGCAGCATCATGCGGGCTGCTGTCGGCAACATCAAAAAAATCTCCCTCGAACTGGGCGGCAAATCGCCGAACATCGTTTTCGCAGATGCAGACTTCGATACGGCTGTTGATTACGCGCTATTCGGAATTTTCGCGAATCAAGGGCAAGTTTGCTCGGCGGGATCGCGGCTGCTGCTCGAAGATAGCATTCACGACCGCTTCGTCGAGCGACTGGTGGAGCGCGCCCAAAAAATACGCGTAGGCCGTGGCGACGATCCTGCTACGGAGATGGGCCCGGTCGTCAGTCAGGCACATATGGAAAAAATTCTCCATTACATCGAGCTGGGCAAAGCAGAAGGGGCACGCCTCTTGTGCGGAGGAAACCGCCTGACGACAAACGGTCTGGAAAAAGGCTATTTCATCGAGCCGACGATTTTCACCGATACGACCCCGTCCATGAAAATTGTTCAGGAAGAAATTTTCGGGCCAGTGCTGGCGATTCAACGCTTTAAAGACGAGGCAGATGCCGTGCGTCTCGCCAACGATACCGTGTACGGACTGGCGGGCGGCGTGTTCACCCAGGATGGCGCCAAAGCGATGCGCGTCATCAAAAAGCTGCGCGCCGGAATTACGTGGATCAACTGTTACCATCCGACCTACAACGAAGCGCCTTGGGGCGGCTACAAGCAAAGCGGCATCGGCCGCGGCCTGGGCACGTTTGGCTTCGAGGAGTACACGGAAGTGAAGCAAATCAACATCAACCTGCAAGTTCAGCCAACCGGCTGGTTTGAAAACTAATCCAACCAATCAGGAGGACAGCGAGATGAGCAAAACCGTGGAGAGCAAACAGCAGAACATACAAGTACAAGAACAGTACAAAGACGTCTACGCCTATACGAGCCAGATTCTCGATCTGATCGCCAAAACCGACATTACAAAAGACGAGGCAGAGTGGGTAACGCGCCAGACGGTCGAGAACTTCCGCGACCACGTAAATCCCGGCTTTCTCGGCTACCGCAAGTCGGTTACGAAAGACGGACAGTTCGCCGCCGTGGAATGGAAGGACGCAGGCCCGAACTCCTTTATGGATGTAAACGGAAAAGAATACATCGATTGTCTCGGCGGCTTTGGCATTTACAACGTCGGGCATCGCCATCCAAAAGTAGTAGAGGCCGTGATTAACCAGCTCAACCGTCAACCGCTGCACAGCCAGGATTTGCTCGATCCGCTGCGCGCCATGCTCGCCAAAATTTTGGCTGACGTGACGCCGGGCGAGCTGAAGTACGCCTATTTTGCCAACAGCGGTACGGAGACGGTAGAAGCGGCGATCAAGCTGGCGAAAATGCACACAGGGCGCACTACGTTTATCGCTACGACAAAAGCGTTCCACGGCAAAAGCCTGGGAGCGTTGTCCGCTACGGCCAAAGGCGTATTCCGCAAACCGTTTTTGCCAATGATTCCCGGCTTCCGCCATGTGCATTTTGGCGATATCGACATGCTGCGCAAAACATTTGAGGCGTGCGCGCTCGTCGGGGAAGAAATTGCCGGGGTGATCCTCGAACCGATCCAGGGCGAAGGCGGAGTGAACCTGCCGCCGGAAAACTACTTGAAGCAAGTGCGCGAGCTGTGCGACCAGTACGGTGCCCTGCTCATCTTGGACGAAGTGCAGACGGGAATGGGCCGCACCGGAAAAATGTTTTGCTGCGAGCATTACGATGTGGTGCCGGACATTTTGTGCCTGGCAAAAGCGTTTGGCGGGGGCATCATGCCAGCAGGAGCGGTGGTCGCGACGGAGGAAGTATTCAAAAGCTTTTTCCCGAACCCGTTTGTGCAGACGACGACTTTTGGCGGAAATCCGCTGGCGTGCGCCGCAGCGATTGCGACCTTCAACGTGCTGATCGAGGAAAACTTGCTGGACCGCTGCGTGGAAATGGGCGAGTACATGCTGAAAGGGCTGCGCGCCGCAGCAGCGGCTCACAGTGACAAAGTGCAGGAAGTGCGCGGCAAAGGGCTGCTGATCGGAATCGAGTTCCATAACGACGAGATTGGTTACGAGGTGTCCAAAGGCTTGTTTGACAACGGCGTTCTGGTAGCCGGAACGCTGATCAATGCCAAGACGATCCGCATCGAACCGCCCCTCACGATTACGTACGAAGAAGCAGACAAAGTCATCGAGACTTTCCAAAAAGTGCTGCCGCAAGTCCAAATCTAACCGATAGACAGGAAAAGAAGACTGCCCACCCCAGTCTTCTTTTCCCTTTCTTCTCCATGGGAGCCCTGAGTATAATAGTAGTCACATGCCAAGCTATATTGGGAGGACCTATGGTTTCCAATTGTTTTGTACGAAAAACGTATCCAGTATCGTTTGAATCTTCTGCGAATGAAGTGTGGGACATCATGACTCGGTTCAACGAGCGTTATGTGTTTGTTACCGATCCCAAAAGCGAAAACAAGTATGTTGCTTATATACGAAATACGGATATGCTGCCGCTCTTGACCGAGCCGGGCTGGATGGACAAGCCCGTTCGGGAGCTTCCGTACCAGACCAACCTCGCCTATTATCAGCAAGGAATCAGCATACCCGACTACTTCAAGGTGTTTGGGGAGGAAGTCGTGGTCGTCCGCGACCCGGCGGGGCAAGACGAAGGCTATTTGCGCCGCGAGGATGTCTTGTACTACATTTTGACCAATCAGTCCGGCCACCCGGATTGGATGCGATCTTTGCTCAACTCGATTCCGATGGGCATTTTGATCGTGGACAAAAAGGGGCAGATCGAAAACTTCAGCTCCGAAGTGTTGCGGATGGTTCGCGTAACGCCAGAAGAGTTGCGACAGCAACGGGTAGGCGAATTGCTGGACCCGGGCGTTTTTCAGCGAGTGATTGAAAACGGGGAAAAGGTGCTCAATTACATCATCGTCAACGAACGAATCGGCGTGCTCGCCGACTTTTGCCCGATCCACAGCCACGATGGCACGGTGACCGGAGCGACGATCGTCCTGCAAGATTTGCCTTTTATCGAGCGAATGGCGATGGAAATGGAGTACGTCAAAAACCTCAACACCGACTTGCAAGGGATTCTCTCCTCGATCTACGACGAAATTCTCGTCCTCGATGAAAAAGGCGTGCTGCTGCGCTACAGCGGCAACCTGATCGAAGACTTTTGGGAAATCAACAAGGAGCAGCTGCTCGGCATCAATCTGATGGAGCTGGAACAGGAGGGCTTGTTTTTCTCGGCGATTGTCCGCATGGTGATGGAGCGCAAGCGCAAGGTGTCTGTCACACAGGAAAGCCGCTCGGGCAAAAACGTGCTGGCTGTCGGCAACCCGATTTTCGCTGACAACGGAAAGCTGGAGCGGATCGTCATCGCTTTGCGCGACGTGACGGAGACAGTCATGCTGAAGGAAGAGCTGCTGCAAGTCAAAAAAATATCGGAAAAGTACAAAAAAGAGCTGGAGCATCTGCGCGACCAGAAGCAATATGCGAAAAACCGCCAGCTGATCTACGCCAGCGAGCCGATGGAAAAAGTGATGAAATACATCCACAAGATCGCTAACACGTCCTCCACTGTGCTGCTCACCGGGGAATCAGGCGTCGGCAAAGAAGTGTTTGCCCGCACGATTTACGAGCTGGGACCGCGCTACAGCCAACCGTTCGTCAAAGTCAACTGCGGGGCGATCCCGGAGACGCTGCTGGAAAGCGAGTTGTTTGGCTACGAAAAGGGCGCATTCACAGGTGCAAACTCGAACGGGAAGCCGGGGTACTTCCGGATGGCGCACAAAGGCGTGCTGTTCCTCGACGAGATCGGCGAAATGCCGCTGAATTTGCAGGTCAAGCTGCTGCGCGTGCTCCAGGAGCGGGAAATTATTCCCGTAGGCGGCTCCGAGATCGTCGAGGTCGACGTGCAAATCATTGCCGCGACCAACAAAAATCTCGAAAAAATGGTCGAGGAAGGCACGTTCCGCGAAGACTTGTACTATCGGCTGAACGTCATCCCTGTCGTCATTCCGCCGCTGCGGGATCGCCCGGAAGACATCCCGCTGATCAGTTTGCACTTTTTGCAGACGTTCAATGAAAAATACGCGCGCTCCACGCAATTGTCCCAGGACGCTCTCGACTTGCTCGAATCGTATTCCTGGCCGGGCAACGTGCGCGAGCTGCAAAACATCATCGAACGGATTGTGGTCACGGCAGACGAGGATTTGATTGAGGCGCACCATATCACACCGCTTTTGAAAACGAAAAAGAAGCAGTATTTGCGCCAGCGTCTGACCAAAATCATGCCGTTGAAGGAAGCGACGAGAGCGATGGAGGAGCAGCTGATCAAGATGGCGATGGATGAGTTCAAGACGACCTCCATGGCTGCCAAAGTGCTTGGCGTCAGCCAGTCCACGATCAGTCGCAAGTATCAGGAAATCCAAGAAAAGATAAGTCGAGGTGAGCCGATTGGGTTTAAAGTATGACGTGGTATCGCCGTTTGCCGGAACCATTGAGCGAATCTTTTTTCAATTGAGCGATTCGGTGCAGGAGGGGGAATTGCTGTTCACATTGGCAGAGGGGAGCAGGCGAATGGACATTCTCTCTCCGGTCACGGGCAGCGTAGAGGCGATTGAAGTCGAGAGCGGGGAGCCAGTCATTGCGGGGATGATTTTGGCTTCGATCGTGCTGCGTCAAGAAGGATAAATAGAAAAAAGGGATTAGCCGAAGCGGGCCGATCCCTTTTTGTATGTTTACGATTCGCTTGCGATCGCTTCCAGTGCCATGACGATCATGTCGTTGAACGTCGTTTGCCGTTCTTCGGCAGTCGTTTCCTCGCCAGTGAAAATGTGATCGCTGACGGTCAGGATCGACAGGCCGTTGACGCCGTATTTCGAAGCGAGCGTATAAAGCGCGGTCGTTTCCATTTCCACAGCCAGCACGCCGTAATCGCCGAGCTTTTTCACCGGCTCCATGCTTTCCCGATAAAACACGTCGGCTGTCAGCACGTTGCCGACCCGTACAGACAACCCTTTGGCGACTCCGGCATCGTACGCCTTTTTCAGCAAGTCGAAGTTGGCGCATGGCGCGTAGTCAAAACCAGGGAACGTCAGGCGATTCATGTTCGAATCGGTGCACGCTGTCATGGCGATGATCACGTCACGGACGTTGACATCTTTCTGAATGCCACCGCATGTGCCGACGCGAATCAAATTTTTCACGCCGTAATCGCGGATCAGTTCGTTGACGTAAATCGAAATCGACGGGACGCCCATGCCTGTGCCTTGGACAGATACCCGTTTTCCGCGGTACGTGCCAGTAAAGCCGAGCATGCCGCGAACTTGATTGTAGCAGGTCACATCGCCGAGAAACGTTTCCGCGATGTATTTGGCGCGCAGCGGATCGCCTGGCAACAGGATGCTTTCTGCGATTTCACCTGGTTTGGCTTGAATATGTGTGCTCATGATAAGGCCGTTGTGTGGGCGAGCGAGAGCATGGACTACTTTCGTTCTCGTTCCTCACACAGCGGCGTTCACCTCCTTGAATGGGTTAAACGGGAATAGATTGACCGAGCCTTTTGGCGGAAGCAGGTCTTGTGACGGAAAAAACAGCGCAGACAAAGGCCAGAAGCACGAAGATGCCGCCTACCCAAGCCGTGTCCACGACGGAGTAATGCTCAATCACGAAGCCGCCGACAGCCGAGCCGAGCGCGATGCCGATGTGCAGGGCGGAAGTGTTCAGGCTTTGCTGGATTTCGTACGACTCCGGCGCGGTTTCGATCAGGTAGTTTTGCTGGGCTGGTGTAATCGCCCAGCTCAGCATGCTCCAGGCAATCATCACGACCAGGAACAGGTAGAGCGAAAACGTGACGGCCGGAATGAGAAACATCACGATGGCAAACGAAGCGATGATGACGAGAATGCTTTTCGTCGAGCCAAGCTTGTCTGCTGCCCAGCCGCCAATCCCGCCGCCGAATACGGCTGAGATGCCGAAAATGAAGTAGACGATGCTCACCCAGCCCGAGGAAAGCTGCAAAGCCGTTTTTAAAAACGGAGTGAAGTAAGCGTACAGGGTCAAATGCCCGGTCAGCATCAAGACGGATGTCAGTTGAGCGCTGATGATCTTCGGTCTTTTCAGCGTCGCGAGCTGTTCTTTCAGCGGAATCGTGGGTCTTGCCGGAATTTTGGGCAAAAAGGCGTAAATGCCGACGATGGCAGCGAGCGTCAAAACCGAGATGAGCAGGAACGGAGCGCGCCAGCCAAACGAATTGCCGATGACAAGACCAAGCGGAACTCCGAGGACGAGCGAGCCGCTGACTCCCATGAAAATGACGCCGATCGCTCTGGCCCGGTACGCTTCTTTGACAATGGAAGAAGCGATGGTGATGGACAGGACGATGATCAACGAGCCGCTCGCTGCGGAAAAAATCCGCCCAAGCATCAAAACGAAATAAGTAGGACTGAGGAAAGAGATCACGTTGCCGAGCAAAAACACAACTAGCGCCCAGACGTACAAAGACTTCCGCTCGGCTTTCGCCGTCACGGTCAAAAGAATCGGAGCAGATAGCGCGAAAATAATGGAAAACATCGTAATCAGCCAGCCGGCTGTGCTGATGGAGACTTGCAAATCCTCCGCGATGATGTCCAAAATGCCGCCGATGATCAACTCTACCGTACCGACAACAAAGGCAGCGATGGCCAGAATGTATACTTTCATGTTCACGGTGACGAGCAAACCTCCTTTTGGATAAAAGAATGAAGTTACCACAGATATAGTAACCTATAATTTCCGCGATAACAACCCCTTGTAGTAGTAACCTTTTTGTCTCTGTAACAATATTTGACAATAGACTTGCTAGACTCATATAGTAAAAAAGGAAAAAAATAGAGGATTGAGGGGAAGCTTTTGGGGAAATTGTTCTTGTTCTCATTTTTATGGTGGCTGACAGGTAATCCGTTTATTGCGCTGCTCGTCATTTTGCTCGTCCTGTACTTTCTCGATTTGCGCTTTGTCCGGCTGCTGCCCGATATCACCAAGCCGTATCGGCGCTGGAGGCGACTGTCCGCCCTGAACAGCCAGCTTAGGCTAAATCCGCACGATACGCCTGCCAAGCTTGAGGCTGCCCGGCTGCTCATGGAAAAACGGCAGTACACAGAAGCTTTGACCTATCTGGACGGTATTTCTATCGCGATGCAAGATTCGGCTGAATATTTGTGCGACAAAGGAATTTGCTTGCTCAAGGTCGGACGGATGGAAGAAGGACTGGAGCTGATCGGCAAGGCTTTGCAACTGAATCCGCGCGTCCGGTACGGAGAGCCATACCTCATCGTCGGGGAAGAATATGCGAAGCGCAAACAACAGGCAAAAGCGCTGGAATTTTTGGGCGAGCTGGCGAAGATGAACATGTCATCATGCGAGGTATACTTCAAACTCGGCGTGGTGTACGGCGAATTGCAGCAAAAAGACAAGGCGAAAGCGTCCTTTCAGGAAGCTGTGGAAGTCTACCGGGGGCTGCCCTCCTACAAGCGCCGGACGGAAAGACGCTGGGCGTTCCTGGCCTGGCTGCGAAAAACGATCTGATGGTTGCCATTTCCGGCAGCCATTTTTCTTTGTGGTCAGTCACCGCTTCGAGACCGTTCCTCCATAAAAAAAGCAAATCTTTTGCCGATGCTTTTGCAATCCATACCCATAAGCGTTCATAATAGAAGCAATACATTCAGGATGTGATCACGCTTGCAAATCATTGTATATGACCTGGAAACGACACTGACTCATCAAAAAGACAAGATTCCGGAAATCATCGAGATCGGAGCGGCAAAAATTGTTCCCGGACCAAACGGCGTGGAGGTAGACACCTTCCAGAGCTATACGTTTCCGGCCATCGAGCGCAGAATTTCGGAGCGCACCCGCAAGTTCGTCGGTTTGGACAAGGAAAATATGCCGACGTTTATTCCGTTTCGCAAAGGCTTCCATTCCTTTTTGGAGTGGATTGGAACCGATTCGGACTACTACCTGTGCTCGTGGGGCCAGGATGACAAGCGGCTGATGATCGAGCATTGCGCCCGCTTTGGGCTGGATTTCAGCTGGATGCGCAATTACAACGATATTCAGCCCGCGATCAGCATGCTGCTCGCCGACCGCAAGCAGATGAGTCTCAAGGATGCGATCGATTGTGCCGGAATTGTCCAGGAAGGAAGACTGCATTCCGCGCTGGTTGATGCGATACATACAGCTCACCTGTTGATCAAGTACAACAAGACGGTTCACCTGTCGCAAAACACGCCCGAAGAGAACTATAATTTGTCCAGCCCGCTGTACATGACGTGCCGCTCCTGCAAAAAGCAGAAATACTACACGGCTTTCGGCAGGAAAAGCAGAAGGTGCCAGGCATGCTTGCAGCATAAAAAACAGTTGGAGCAAGCAACCGAAACGACGGGGGCACCGAATCACTAGCAAACAGACTGTGCGCAATAGAGGGAGAAGAGAACATGATTCGAGACATGCACGATGGCGACATGAAAGCGGTTGTGGCGATGCTGCAACGCGGGGTGCAGTGGCGCGCGCTGGAGATTGCCGCGATTTTGAAGTCCGCTACCGTGTTCCTGTACGAACAGCAAGGGGAGATTGTTGCCTGCGGCATGTATGATGTCACTTCCTTTGGTGAAGAAGGAACGGCTGAAATTTATGTCTATACGCGCCCTGAGTGGCGAAACCAAGGGATCGGTTCCAGTCTGTTCGACCAGCTTTTTCGGCAGTTGGAACAGCAGGAGAAAAGGGTGACGGCTGTAGCCGCTACTTATCGTGTCGACGAAGGGGAAGCGGAAGCGTTTTTTGCCGGGAGAGGCTTTGTGCCTTTGTGGGGACAGCATCTGATGCAATACAGCGGCGGCATGCTCGCTGAGCCGACGCTTGCGATCAAGCCTTTTGCCGAGGGTGATCTGGAGCGCTACATCCAGTCCCAGAGTGATGCCTACTACGAAGTGCGCAAAGGCATCGACCTGAAGCCGTACCGCTTGACAGATTGCTCCGAGCAAACGATGGAGTCGTGGAAAAAGTGGCTGCTGACGGAGATGAAAGACGATATTCACATGTTTTATGACGAAGCGGGAGCGTTCGTCGGTTCGCTGATCGTCACCCCGCACGGCGAGGCTTACGATGTGTTTGTCGATCCGCTGCATCAAGGAAAAGGCTACGGCAAGCAGCTCGCCGCATTTTTTGTAAACCGGACGCTGGAAAAAGGATTGCAGCCGTATTTGCTGACCGGAACGCACAACAAGCCGGCGATTGCCTTGTATGAACGGACAGGCTTTCAGACTTGCCAGACGATGCTGACGGCAAGACGTCCGTTGTCCTGAAACCATTTTTGCCAATAAAAAAGCCGCACGGTCACGATTGATAGCGACCGGAGCGGCATTTTTTATGCGCTTGCGTTAGACTCCAAGCAACAGCAGGATGATCGAGGTGAGCGAGAAACAGACGCTGATCAGGCAAAGGAAAGCCACGACCTGCTTCGGATTGAGTCCCGTACGCAGCAGGCGGTAGTGAACCTGGCTCGCATCAGCCTGGTAGATCGGCTTGCCTTGCATGAAGCGTTTCATCACGACAAACAAGTTGTCGAAGATCGGGACGCCCAGCGCCAAAATCGGGATGAACAAGGACAGGACGGTTGCCTGCTTGAACGCCCCATCCAGCGCGATCACGGCGAGGATGAACCCGAGAAAAGTCGCTCCTGCATCCCCCATGAAAATTTTCGCGGGCGGCTTGTTGTAGCGAAGGTAGGCGAGAGCGACTCCGACCAGGCTGATCGCCATGATTGCGGAAGTGTTCTGGCCTTTGACGAGAGCCACAACAAACAGGGTGCCGGCAGAAATGGCGGAAAGTCCTCCTGCGAGGCCGTCCATTCCGTCCGAAAAGTTGATGACAGTAGTTACTCCGAATATCCAGAGGATCGTGAGAACGAATTGAAGCCATTCCGGCAACAAAATGTACTCGCCGCTAAGCGGATTGTAGAACCCGGAGAAGGTGATCCCCGACATGTACACAATCACAGCGGCCGACAGTTGGACGATCAGTTTGGGCAGGGCTGAGAAATCTTTGCCCTGGGTTTTGTACCAATCGTCGATGGTGCCGATGGTAAGAAGGAGCAGCGAGCCGATCAATACGGCGACAGTCTGTTCCGGCGACTCTTTGGAAAACAGCAGAAAAGATGCGGCGAACCCGACAAAGATGGCATAGCTGGCCGTGAGCGGAATCGGCTCGCGGTGAATCTTGCGCTCGACGTCTTTCCGGGGCTTGTCCACAAAATCAAGGCGAAATGCCAGTTTGGCCAGCGGTGGAATCAGCACCATGACGATAGCGAACGACAGTACAAACGAAATCGCGTATGTAATCATGACCATCTCCTACGAAAAGACAGCATTTTTTTAGACAAGTCTATTATAGGAAGGATTCCAAATTTTGTCGACTCTTGCTGACGAAGCGTGGGGAGGTACCAAAAAAAGTTGGTACTTATTTCATAGACAACGAAAAAATATAATCCCTTCTAGGAGGGATCAACATGGAATATATGGGCTTATGGTTCATCTTGGGCATCATTTTTATGCTGACGTGGGCGACGAAAAGAATGAATGGCTGGAGCAAGCTCGCTGTGATCGTCTATTACGCGGTTTTGTCATATGTATTTATTGCGCGAAAAGAAGAGATTTACCAGGAGTATCATGCGCTGCCGGTTCCGAAACAGTTTTGGGACACCAATTCGGAATGGGTCGGGTTCATGACGGGCTTTTTCTTTGTTCCTTTCTTGCTGCTGCTGGTGTACAACTACTTCCTTTGGTTCATGGCCGTTTCGGGAACGAAGAAAAAGCTGCTCGTTGCGCTTTCCCTCATCCCGGCAGCTGTTGTGTATATGTGTCTGCTGTTTATCTTTAGCATGTACGGGTATCGTCCGTAGTGAATAACAGTTTTAATGCGTGTTAGATTTTCTTACATAAAATGTGATTTGTTCACTGGCTTTTCTCCGTTCGTCCGCTATGATGGAGTGGAGAGGAACCTGCAAGATACCTCATGAAACGGAGGGTTCAAAGCATGACGCCAGGATTGTCGTATCGAGAAGTGATCCAGCCTTCGGAAGCGGAGCTGCGCGAATTGGCCCGGTTGTTGGTGGACGTCGTGGCGGACGGGGCTTCTATCGGGTTTTTGCCGCCTTTGACGGAGGAAGAAGCGTACAAGTATTGGACTTTGGTCCCGCGCGAACAGGTTGTTGTCTGGGTAGCAGAAAAGGAAACAGGCATCGTCGGAACGATCCAGCTTCAGTTGTCGGATCGGCCGAACGGACTGCACCGGGCCGAGATCGTCAAGCTGATGGTGCATCCTTCGGCACAGCGCCAAGGAATTGGCCGCACGCTGATGTTGCTCGCAGAGGCGCGGGCGATGGCGGAGAACCGCAGCCTGCTCGTATTGGATACGCGGGCGGGCGATCCGTCGAACCAGTTGTATCAGGCGATGGGCTACAAGGAAGCCGGGCGCATTCCCCAGTATGCAAAATCGGCGGACGGAGAACTGCACGACACGGTGATTTACTATAAACAAATCGGCGAATAGCGAAAGGCCAGGCGGACGACAGGAGTCCGCTTTTCTTGATTCAGTTGACAAACCGACCGACGGTTTGTATAGTAAAAGAAAGGAAATGGACTTCCATCATTCATGTTCACAGGAGGAGACTATGTCATCGATCCATCAAAATCCGAGCTTTCAATTGCTGCTTACAGCCACGGAGGAATTGATTCTGGAAAAAGGATGCCAGCAAACGACGTTGCAAGACATCATGAAGCGTTCGGGATTGTCCAAAGGAGCTATTTACCATTACGTAAAAAGCAAGGATGAGCTTTTGGGCTTGCTGCTACAGAGGCGATTTGCTGCGATCAGCCAGCGGTTTTACCAGACTGTGAGGGAAGGGGGAGGGGAATTGGCGGAAGCGTTGGGGACTATTTCGCAGAGCTTGAGTCATGTCCACGACCCGCGCGATGTGACGAACCTGATCCTGATTTACTTGCTGAGCAAACGGGAAGATCCAGTCATTGGCGACATGCTTTCCCGACTGCATGCGGAGAGCATACAAACCTCAAAAGAATGGATCGAGGTGGGGCAAAAAGCCGGAGTGATCCCGGAAAGCCTCGATGCCGAGAAGATCGCCATTCTTTTTACGATGATCACGTACGGTATCAGAATGAAGACGCAAATCGCACCGGAAGCCAAAGGATTGTCCGTCGATGAAGTGCATCAAATCATGCATCAAACGCTGACAAAAAACTAGCAGGGGGGAGTTGTGCCATGCTCATTTTTTCGATCTTCAAAGTGCTCCATATCATCGCCGGATTTACCGCTTTGCTTGTGTTCTGGATTCCTGTCGTCACCAAAAAAGGCGGAAAGGCACATGTTCGCTCGGGCTGGGTGTATGTCTGGGCGATGGGAGCGGTAGCGATCTCGGCTTTGGTCATGGGCATTTGGCGAATTGGCTTTGATCCGCAAAAAACAGGAGAGTCGGTTGCTTTTGCCTGGTTCCTCATTTTTATCGCCATACTGAGCTCAGCAACGGCCTGGTACGGGATTCGCGTGCTCCGCTACAAAAATCGCAAGGCTGCGCACCGCCACGCGATCGACTTGCTGTTTCCTGCCCTGCTGCTGCTTTCGGGAGGCGCCATGAGCCTGTATGGAGCGTCCATCGGTTTTACGCTCTTGACCTGGTTTCCGTTCATCGGGATTTTCCTCGGTGCTTCGCAGCTTTGGTACTGGCTGCGCGCGCCGGGGCGCAAGCTTCACTGGTGGTTCGAGCACTTGGGCGGGATGCTCGGCTGCTGTATTGCGACGATTACGGCTTTTACCGTATTTGGCGCACCGCGTCTGTTGGGGCTTAGCTCGGTTCACCCGCTTGTCTGGTTCATGCCGACAATCGTACTCGTTCCCTGTATCATCGGTTTTTCGCGCTACTATCAAAAGAAATTCAATCAGTCGAAAAGCGTTTGAGCGGAGCGCATGGCGTGCAACAAAATGCTGTGCGCCTGCTCGCAGCATCAGAAAATTTTGCTGGATAGCGTAACTTTCCATATCTTGGGCCGTCTTTACACTTGTACAGATTTTCCCGTGAGAAAGGAAGGTTGTGAATGGCAAAATTGTCTCTTGCTGCCCTCGTTCCGTTGCGTTCAGATATTGCCCACAAAGTTACGGAGTTGGATCAGGAACGTGAAAATAACGCTTTCTGTGTCTATATAAAAGGCGACAAAGCCGAGGAGCCGTCCCGGTCGTTTACGCTGATCACGGAAGAACTGGAGGAAGCCCGCGAAGACTTTCGCCAGATTGACGAGCTGATTCACGGGGCCAACCTCGCGCATCATATTTTGTGGAACAAGCAGGAGATCAGCTTGTTTACCGCGATGCAAACCGCCAAGCATATGCGCAAGGAAGCGGCTTCGCTCAAAAGATACGGCTCGATGAAAAAAGAAGAGCTGAACACAGGCAGGTTTTACAACGGCGGCGAACAGACCATTACCCGCGCCATGTACGATATCGAAAAAGCGCGCGAGAACGGGTTGCAGCTCGAACGAAAGGTCAAGCGTCTGTCCCAGCTGATCGAAGACGAGTGCCACAAAATTTTTCTGGAGTTTCCGCAAGCCGAGAAGTACATTGATTTGGAAGACTAGGCGCATGGTTCATGTGCTTAGCTTAGAAAACGTAGAAAGCTTGGGGCTATGTTTTGTAAGCTGAGTACAGCTCAGCCACAGGAAATCGCGGACAAACGCTTATCCTTGTGCGAGACAAGGACCCCTGTGAGCAGTGCATGCTGCTCATAGAAATGTATGACAGAGCATACCTACAAAAACTATGAGAGACTGAACCAATCGCCAGACGGCTATTCGCCTGCTCGATTACTCGTTCTATACGGCTGGACAACCGCGAACACCGTACTCTCCTTTCTCGTCCCGTTTCCTGTGAATTTTCGCCATGATGAGACCTTCTTGTGTTGTGTGCCAAGGAGGTTTTTTTGCTAGATAAGGAGATGTAACAGGTTTGGCCTGTTGATCGCGGCTGTGGGGGAGGGAGGAAACAGGAGAAACCGCTGTAGGGACTTGGGCCTCTAGCGGGGAAGCATGGACGGCCCGTCTCCGGCGAAAAAGGAAAACCGCGGCAGAAGCAGCGAGATCGAAGAAGCGGACGCACGTTGCCGCTTAAAGGCGTGTTTTCCTTTTTCGCCTGCGCCTCGGAAGGAGTCCCAAAGCCCTTTCACTTGTTTCTCCTGTTTCCTCGGCCAACGGTAAGCTTTGGTCGGATATTGTTTTTTTGGAGGTTGCTCAAGGGCGGAAAATCCAGAGCAGAAATTGAGTAAGTTTTTTCATGAACGGGTTGCAGGAAACGACCGTCTTGAAGAAGACTCTTACTCATGTTTCTGTGCTTTTTTGAAACCCTCGATCACCACCGCCTAAAGTATCGGTGACGCAGACTACAAAATGTCAGCCCAAGCAAGCTTTTTGCATTGGCATTTTTCCTTGAAACTTCCGATGACCACCGCCAGCCCCTGACGAGGAAAGAGACGAATCTGCGAAAGCTCTTTGGGATACCGACCGAGGTTCCGAGGAAAAAGCGAAACACGGTGTTAAGCGTCAACGTGCGTCCGCTTCTCTGAGTCCGCTGCTTTTGACGCGGTTTCGCTTTTTCCCCGGAGCCGTGCAGTCCAGCCCCCAGGGGGTATCCCAAGAAGCTACAGCGATTCGTCTCTTTCCTCGCCACATCTAAAGTATCGATGACGTAAACTGCAAAGCGCTACCCAAGCCAGCTTTTATGTATTTGGCACTTTCCATGAAACCCGCGCCGACCACCGCCAGCTCCTGACGAGGAAAGAGACGAAATCCGCGAAAGCTCTTTGGGATACCGACCGAGGCTTCGAGGAAAAAGCGAAACACGGTTTTAAGCGTCAACGTGAATCTGCATCTGTGAACGAGCTGCTTTTGACGCGGTTTCGCTTTTTCCCCGGAGCCGTGCAGTCTAGACCCCCAGGGGGTATCCCAAGAAGCTACAGCGATTCGTCTCTTTCCTCGCCACACCTAAAGTATCGATGACGTAAACTGCAAAGCGCTACCCAAGCACTTCATTCACTCTCGCCCCGTCTCCTTCCATAATGATTTGAAATGCCATACATATGACTTTGTAATTTTTTCATTATTTCAAATGGTGCTACTATGAAAACGAATACACCATGGCAAGAGACAAAGAGAGGGCAAGGGGGGCGAGCTGTCTTGAAGCAAAAAGCGTTAAGCAGATTGACGGAAATCAATGTATTCGTGCTGTTGCTAGGAATTTTGGCTGTCTGTGTTCTGTTTACCTACTTGATCCCCGCAGGCGAATATGCCCGAATCGACGTGAATGGACGCAGCGTCGTTCAGGCGGATTCTTTTCAGTACACCGCATCATCGCCGATTGGCTTCATGGGCTTTTTGAACAGCATTCATACCGGAATGGTTGATTCCGCCAGCATCATGTTTTTCGTGCTGATTATCGGCGGTTCGTACGGCATTCTCAGTGCGACAGGGGCGATGGAGGCGTTCATTTATTCCTTGACGAAAAAGCTTGGCAACAAGGAAAAATGGCTGATCCCATCGATGATGCTGTTTTTTGCCGCAGGTGGCTCGTTGATCGGGATGTTTGAAGAGACGCTGCCGTACATCGCCATTTTGGTTCCGCTCTGTGTGGCGCTCGGATTCGATGCGATGACAGGTGCTGCCATTGTGCTGGTGGGGGCTTCGGTAGGTTTTACTTCCGCTATCATGAATCCGTTTACGATCGGGATCGCGCAAGGAATTGCCGAGCTGCCGCCTTTTTCGGGGATCGGCTTTCGCATCGGAGTGTTTGTGGTCATGTATGTGGTGGCAGTTATTTTTGTCTACCGCCACGCGATGAAAGTGAAAAAGAATCCGGAGCTTGGCATTTACGGTTTCTACAACCGTGAGAGTGTCCGCGACATGTTTGGCGGAAATGTGGTTTTTGAGCAGCGCCACAAGCTGATCCTGGCTTGCTTTTTGCTCAATCTCGTCACGATTGCCGTAGGCGTGATCGAGTTTGGCTGGTACATCACGGAAATTGCCGGCTTGTTCATCCTGCTCGGGGTCATCGTCGGATTGATTGGCCGTCTGAGCGTCAATGAAATGGTGGACGCTTTCATGAAAGGTGCATCGTCCTTGCTCGCGGGGGCGATGATTATCGGCGTGGCGAGAGCGATTGTCGTCGTGCTGAACGACGGGCAGATCATGGACACGATCCTGTACTATTCGGCAGCGGTCATCCAGGACCTGCCGCCTTCCTTGACGGCTGTCGGCATGCTGGGTTTCCAGACGATTTTAAGCTTTATTATCCCCTCGGGAAGCGGAATGGCTGCTCTCACCATGCCGATCATGACTCCGCTGTCCGAGTTGGTAGGCATCACGCGTCAGACCGCTGTGCTGGCTTTCCAGTTCGGAGACGGCATTTCCAATATCGTGATTCCTGGCATTGCAGTAGCGGGAGTCGGGATGGCGGGCATCTCTTACTTGAGCTGGATCAGATGGCTGTTCCCGCTTCTGCTCATGCAATACGGCATTGCAGTCGTCGCCGTCATATTGGCGCACGCGATTGGCTATGGACCATTTTAAGGAGGAGTGCAACATATGCGGACAATTGTGGAAACAAATCTTACCGAGTGGGCTGTCGCTCACAGACGCCATTTGCATGCTTATCCTGAACTGTCTGGGGAAGAGTATCAGACTTGCGCCTATATCCGGGGCGTGTTGGAAGAACTGGGCATCGAGATTCTCGATTTTCAGCCGCCGAATCTGGTCGGCTATTTGAAAGGGACAGATGGGCACAAGACGATTGCTCTGCGTGCCGATATTGACGCATTGCCGATTGACGAAGAAGGAGACAAGCCGTATTTGTCGACAGTGCCTGGAGTGGCGCACGTTTGCGGACATGACGGACACACGGCTATTTTGCTTGCTGTAGCAAAGTGGATGTCAGAAAACCGGGACGCGGTCAAGGCGAATATTCTCTTTTTGTTCCAATCGTCCGAGGAGATGTCTCCGAGCGGGGCAAAGGCCTTGGTTGAGCAAGGCGCGATCGAGTCGGCGGATGCCGTATTTGGCCTGCATTTGATGTCAGCTCTGCCAAAAGGGAAGCTCGGTTATTCGCATGGCGCGATGCTCGCTTCCTCCGATGATTTTCGCATCACGATCAAGGGGCAAGGCGGGCACGGCTCATCCCCGCACGAAACAGTCGATCCGACGTATATCGCAGGGCATTTGTTGATTGGTCTGCAATCGATTGTCAGCCGGAAAATCAATCCGGTAGAACCTGCTGTCATTTCAGTCGGACAAGTGACCGCCGGATCGAACTACAACATCATCCCGAATGAAGCGGTGATCACAGGCACGATTCGCACGTTTTCCGAAGAGACGAGGCAGTACATTTTCCGGGAAATGAAAAAGCTGGTAGAAGGAATGTGCCTGACGTTCGGGGGAGCGGGAGAAGTCGACTACATTTTGGGAACGCCGCCGCTCATCAATGATAAAAACCTCGGTTTGTTTGCGGAAAAAGTGATTCGCGAAGTGTATGGAGACGAAGTGGCGACGAAAGTAGAGCCAGTTATGGGGGCGGAAGATTTTGCGTTTTACGCGCTGAGCAAGCCGAGTGCGTATTTGCTGGTCGGAATGGGCGGCGCAAAGAGCGCTTTTCCCCATCATCATCCCGAGTTCGACATTGATGAAGAAGAAATCGGGACGGCCATCGACCTGTTCCTGAACTTGGTGAAGCGATTCGCCTGAGGCGACAAAGCACATATGCGGCAAGGCAAGCTATTCTCGTTTGGATAGCTTGCTTTTTTATACAGATAAGAATGTATAAGATGCTTATCCAGTGCAAGTGCAACCAAGGCTTGGCGCAGCCAAGTTTTCTAATGCTTGCCGTGGCTTTTATCCGGCATGCTAATATGGAAGGGAAAGGAAGTGAGCTGACAGTGAAATGGCAAAAAGTCACGCTAACGACAACCATGCTGGAAGAGATGCTGGCCTTTTATACAAGCGTCTTGCAAATGCCGCTTTCCGAGCGTTCGGAGCACTCCTTTTCTGTACGGGTGGGCGACGCTCTGCTCGTTTTTGAACAGGTAGCCGAAAAGCCGTTTTACCACTTTGCCTGCGGGATTGCCGAGACGGCCTTTGACGCTTTAGCCAAAGTGATCCAGCAGCGCGGGCTTGTTTTGCGCGGCAAAGACGGGCAAGAGATCATGCAGTCCTACACATGGAAAGGCAAACAGCTCTACTTTTTGGACCCTGAGGGTAACATCCTGGAAATGCTGGCTTTTCCGAGCGAAGCGAAAACTAGCTGGCTGTCGATCCAGGAAATCGGGATGCCTGTACCTGATGTTCCGACGTACACAGCTTTTTTACAATCAATACCCATTCCGAATGCATTCGAGCCGGAATCAACCACTTTTCGCTTCTACGGCGACCAGGAAGGGGTTCTCGTGCTTGTCAAAGAAAGCCGTCCATGGTTCCCGACAGACAGGGGAGCTTCCATTCATCCGATCTCGGTGGAGGCGGCAAGCGATCCAGGTCAGCCAAGACATTTTCAGTCGCACCCGCAGCTTCCTTACCGAATCACCTGCTGAGTGCTGACTGGTCGATTCGTTCCAAAAGACAGGAGAGCGGCGCTGTGGTACGATGAGGGAAATCTTTTTCAAGAAAGTGTGTTGGACAGATGGAATTGCGTCACCTCCGAACGTTCCAGGTGGTAGCCGAGCAGTTGAATCTGACGAAAGCGGCTGAGCAGCTCGGGTACAGTCAACCAGGAATCACGCTGCAAATCAAGGCACTGGAAAAAGAGATCGGCCGACCGTTGTTCACACGGGTGGGCAGGCAAAACTACCTCACGCCCGCGGGAAAGCTGCTGAAGCATCATGCGGATCGTCTGCTCGCCGTCATGGGGGAGCTGGATGACGACTTGCGGAAGCTGGATATCCCGTATGGCCCGCTGGTCGTCTCCAGCCCGGAGTTTTACTGTACGCGTTACATGCCCGGCATTATTGGGCGCTACTTGAAAGACTACCCGCAAGTTCGCTTGCAAATGATCTCCTGCAACAGTGTGGAGACGACGAAGCTGGTTTGTGCCCATCAGGCGGATGTGGGAATTATAGCGGGCGATTGCCTCAACCCCGATCTGGAAGTCGTCCCGATCGGAGAGGAAGATTTTGTGCTGCTGGCAGCGCCTGAACTGCTTGCAGGGCGCGATAAGCAAACGCTGCTCCACACCGTTCCGTTCCTCAAAGACGGGATGGTCGAAAAGATCGGCGGCAATCTGTATGCCGAAATCGACTTCAAGCCGACTACGATCATCGAGTTCGGCAGCGAAGCAGGGATCAAGCAAGCCGCTCTGAGCCAGACCGGGTGCTGTGTATTGGGCGAGGCGATTGTCGAAGAAGAAATTGCGGCTGGCAAGCTGGTCGTTCTCCACCGTTTTGCCAAAAAACTGCGCACGTCTTTGATCTATTTGAAGGAACGCAATCAGGAAGCAGCGATTCGGGCGTTTGTCGCCATGACGCAGGAGATGTGGGATGACCCGAAAACGTAGCAACGCAACCGGAACTCCATGGGAGCTTTCCGGTTTTTTGTTTGCCCAGCATTTTACGCGAAAACAATTGTATGGTGGCGGAGCAGATTTTATAATAAAGAAAATCAATGAAAAAGCACAAAAAAACTACTTTTCAAAATAAAAACAAACAAAAACAACAAAGTCGGAACTTTCACCAAAGCGCCAGCAGCAGCTTGCGTGGCAAGCTTGGAGCAGTTCGAGACGCAAAGTTCCCGGGGAGGAAGCCAAATGAAAGTCGATTATCACGTCCATCTGGAAGAAGGGCCGTATTCTTTGAGGTGGCTCACCCGCACAGCAGAAGCGTTGCTATTTTTTCAGCAGCCGGACTCTCCCAGACATTCGCTTGCCTGGATGGAGGAAATGACAGCGAGAATAGGCAAAAGAGTCGCGCAAGGCGCGTTCTCCCGCGAGTGGCTGGATTTGTATCGCGTGCGGGCCAAGCAGCTCGGCTTGCAGGAAGTCGGCGTGGTCGATCACCTGTATCGTTTTCGAGAGTTCAAGCCGTACTTCGAGCAGCACATGCATCTCGCAGATGACGAGCTGGGCCGATTGCAGCGCGAGTGGCTCGATCAGGTGTGCACCACCTCGATCGACGAGTTTGTCTCGTTTATTCTCTCCCAGCAACCAGTCTGGGCGGAGGACGGGATCGCTCTGCGCCTTGGCATCGAGGCCGACTACTTTTCCGGGGGAGAAGAGGTGCTCGCTCCGCTCGTTGCCAACTATCCGTGGGATCATGTGATTGGCTCGATTCATTTTGCCAGCGGCTGGGGCTTCGACAACCCGCAGACGCAGGAGCGTTTCCTTGCGATGTCTTTGCTTGATTTGTACGAGGAGACGTTTGCGGTGGTCGGGCAGGCGGTAGCCAGCGGACTTTTTGACATCGTGGCGCATTTGGACAACTTGAAAGTGTTCGGTCATCGGCCGCCAGAAGCCAAGCTTGTTCCGCTCTACAGGCGGATCGCCGGGCTTTTGAAACAGCACGATGTCGCAACGGAGATCAACACAGGGCTGTACTATCGCTATCCGGTAAAGGAAATGTGCCCAAGCGAAAGCTTTTTGCGCATTTTGCGAGAGCATGACGTGCCGATTACGACTTCGTCCGATTCGCACTTTCCCGACCACCTGGGCAGCTATCTGGAACAGGCAAGAAATACACTGAAACAGTCAGGATACCAACATATCGCAACCTTTGAGCAACGAAAAAGGACGCTAGTTTCCTTGTAGACAAGCAGAGCAGGCAGGGATGCATATAAAAGAATCGCGTAAAATCGGGCTTTTTGGCTCGATTTTTCTTTTTCAAAAAATATTTGAAATTTTAAGAACATTACATATATAATAAAAACAAAAACAACTAAAAAACGGGAAAACAAACTAATCACACATGGAATTAGTCTTGTCTTTACCGTCAGGCAGCTTGGAAGGGGAGCATGGATCAGAAACAAAGGGGAGGATTCAGGATGAAAAAGTGGATTGGCTCTATGGTAGTGGGGATTCTAGCGGCTGCTTTGCTGGCAGGATGTGGACAATCCGGAGGTTCGACAGGGGCAAAGTCAGGTTCAGCGGAGCTGACTGTCTATACCGCTCTGGAGGATGACCAGCTGAAAGCGTATGTGGAAGCCTTCAATCGCGCACACCCTGAAATCAAGTTGAACATCGTCAGAGACTCTACTGGTGTCATCGTCGCCAAGCTGATTGCGGAAAAAGACAATCCGAAAGCCGACGTCGTCTGGGGAACCGCGGCGACAGAGCTTTTGGGCGCAGAGTTTCAAGGCGTGCTGGAAGGTTATACGCCAAAAGGAATCGAGCGCATTTCGCCAGAGTTCAAAGATTCCAAAGACCCCGCCCATTGGGTCGGCATCGATGCATTTGAAACCGCTTTTGTCGTCAACACAAAAGAGCTGGAGAAGCGCAATCTGCCCATCCCGAAATCATACGCTGATTTGACCAAGCCTGAATACAAAGGGCTGATCGTCATGCCAAACCCTGCGTCGTCAGGAACCGGATTTTTCACGGTTGCCGCCTGGATCGAGCTGTACGGAGACAAAGAAGCGTGGGGCTATATGGATAAGCTGCACGACAACATCGCGCTGTACACGCACTCCGGCTCCAAGCCTGCGAAGATGGCAGCGGCGGGAGAGTATCCGATCGGCATCTCGTTTGGCTACCGGGGGATTACCGAGAAGAAGAAGGGCGCACCGCTGGAAATCGTCTTCCCGCCAGAGGGGGCAGGCTGGGACGTAGAAGCCAATGCACTCGTGAAAAAAGCCGAGATCAAACCGGAAGCGAAGCTGTTTTTGGATTGGGCGATCTCCGATGAGGCGATGAAGGAGTACAACAAAAACTTCGCGATCATCACGGTCAACAACGCAAGCACGACACTGCCAGAGGGCTACACGAAAGATCCGCTATCCCAACTGATCCACAACGACCTGAACGAGACGGCAAAAGCGCGTCCGGCGATTTTGGAAGAATGGAACAAACGATACAGCACCAAGAGCGAGCCGAAAAGCTGATGAAGGCGTACATGCAACAGCCCATTTCCGACAACAGGCGAAAGGAGGAGCGTATGACAAAGCCATATTTGAGCATCCAAGGCATCCGAAAGACGTTTGGCAAGTTTGTAGCTCTCACATCGATCGATATTGACATCCAAAAGAACGAATTTATTTGCTTGCTCGGCCCAAGCGGCTGCGGGAAAACGACTTTGCTGCGCATACTGGCGGGATTGGAACAGCCAACGGGCGGAAAAATTCTCGTCAATGATCGGGACATTACCACGTTGCCGCCGGCAAAGCGCAACTTCGGGATGATGTTCCAATCGTACGCCCTGTTTCCGAATTTGACGGCGGGACAGAACATCGCATATGGCCTCCAGGCGAAAAAAATGTCTAAAAAAGAGGTGGATGCGAAGGTTCGAGAAGTTTTGGCGCTGATCGATCTGGAGCACATCCGCGACAAATACCCGTCCCAGCTCTCTGGCGGACAACAGCAGCGTGTCGCCCTGGCTCGCGCGATTGCCTTGTCCCCCGACTTTTTGCTTCTGGATGAGCCGTTGTCCGCTCTCGATGCGAAGGTGCGGCTGAAGCTGCGCCGCGAGCTGAGAAGCCTGCACGAAAAGATCGGGATCACGACCATCATGGTGACGCACGATCAGGACGAGGCGCTGACGATGGCTGACCGGATTGTGGTGATGAACAACGCGGAGATCGTTCAGGTAGGCACGCCGCAGGAAATCTACGAAAAACCGAACAGCCCGTTTGTGGCGGATTTTGTGGGCGCGATCAATTTTTTGGAGGAATCCGTCGTCAGCGGCAGTGCGCTCGGGCAAGATCGGCTGTTTGCGATTCGGCCGGAAAACATTAACCTGATGGAGCCGCCAGCCGACTACAGCCTGAGAGCGGTCGTCTCCGACATGGAGTTTCGCGGTTCCTTTTACCGTGTGACGATGCAGTTGATCAATCAGCAAAAGGGACTGCATCCGCAGCTGGTGACGATTGATTTGCCCGTATCCCAGACGCATCGCCTTGGACTTAGGCGCGACAAGCAGGTAGCGTTTGAGCTGCCGCTGGAAAATCTGATCTCGTTTGACCAGGCGGCGGTGGCGAAGAAGACGGGGAGTGATTGACATGAGCACGCGAACCGTCAGACAAAAAATGGGCCGGGATGAGTGGTTGCAGCGGCTGTTGATTGCATGCATCGTCCTCGTGCTGTTCATTACGGTGTTGATGCCGCTTGGCGATTTGTTCAGCAAAGCGTTCATCGATGAAACAGGCGAGTACATCGGTCTGGCCAACTTTATCAAATATTTTGAGACTCCGGCCTTGGTGCAGTCTTTTGTCAATACGATGTACGTTTCCGGCGTCACCACGATCCTGTCTGTTACGCTCGCCTTTTTGTACGCCTTTGCCCTGACGCGGACGAATATGAGAGGGAAAGTATTTTTCCGCTATGTGGCATTGCTGCCGCTGTTTGCGCCGACGATGATGCACGGGATTGCCCTGACGTATTTGTTCGGGAATCAGGGAATCATTACGACCGGGTTTTTCGGAGTCTTTCCCGGATTTGAGGTGGAGCTGTACGGGCCGCTCGGGATCATTTTGTCCGAGTTGTTCTACACCTTCCCGCAGGCGTATTTGATCCTCGCGGTGTCGCTTGCTTTTGCTGACTACAACCTGTACGAAGCGGCGGAGACGATGGGGGCAAGCAAGCTGCGCAAGTTTTTGACCGTGACGCTCCCCAACGTGAAATACGGTCTGGTCAGCGCGATTTTCGTCTGCTTTACGCTCAGCTTTACCGATTTCGGGGCGCCAAAAGTGGTCGGCGGACAATTCAACGTTTTGGCGACAGACATCTACAAGCAAGTGATCGGTCAACAAAATACGACCATGGGGGCTACGGTCGGAATTATTTTGATTCTTCCGGCGATTCTCGCCTTCATCGTGGACCGGATCGTGGAGCGGAAGCAAAACTCATCCGTAAATGCGAAGTCCACGCCGTACAAAATCGTGCCGCAGCGCGGACGCGACAACGCTTTTTTCGTCTATTGCTCGCTGATTACCGCGACGATTTTTCTGATGCTCATCACGGTGATTTTTGCCTCGCTCGTCAAGGTTTGGCCGTACGACCTGACGATGACGGTCACGCACTACGACTTTTCCAAGGTAGCCGGGGAAGGGATGCAGCCGTTCTGGAACAGTGTGCTCGTTGCCTTTTACAGTGCGGTGGCAGGGACGGTCGTCACCTTCATCAATGCGTACCTGATCGAAAAGACGCGCTTCATGAAAGGAATGCGGCAGGTCGGCTACTTCCTGTCCATCTTGCCGCTTGCTTTGCCCGGGCTGGTCATCGGTCTTGCCTACATCTTTTTCTTCAACCATCCCGACAATCCGCTTAACTGGATGTACGGCTCCATCGTCATCCTGATTTTGGCGAACGTGATTCACTTTTACGCGGTGCCGTTTATTTCCGCGACGACGGCGCTGAAAAAACTGGACAAGGAATTTGAGCTTGCCTCCGAGTCGATGGGTGTTCCGTTCTACGTCACCTTCTGGCGGGTGACGGTTCCCATGTCCCTGCCTGCTATCTTGGAAAACGCCGTCTACTACTTCATCAACTCCATGGTTACGATTTCTGCCGTCGTCTTTCTTTACTCAGCCGATTTCAAGCTGGCCTCCGTCTCGATTGTCAACATGGATGACGCGGGCGATGTTGCTCCCGCTGCCGCCATGTCTGTCTTGATCGTACTGACCAACGTGCTGGTGCGGATCATTTACGAGATCGGAACGAAGAAGCTGAGGGAGAAAACGGGGGCTTGGCAAAAAAGATAAAAAGGTGGGAGAAGAGACATGATTCAAGCAGTAATCTTTGACTGGGCCGGAACGACCGTCGACTACGGATGCTTCGCGCCGCTGGACGTTTTCCTGGAAGTATTCAAGAAGCGGGGGATCGAGGTTACGCATGCAGAAGCTCGCGAGCCGATGGGGATGCTCAAATGGGACCATATCGACACGATGCTGAAAATGGACCGGGTCGCGGAGCTGTGGAGAGCCAAGTATGGCAGACTGCCGGAGAAAAAAGATGTCGACATGCTGTACGCCGACTTCGAGCCGATGCTGTTTTCCATCCTGAAAAATTACACGACCCCGATCCCCGGTGTGCTGGAACTGGTGGCGCGGCTGCGGGCGGCAGGAATCAAAATCGGTTCGACGACGGGCTACACAGCCGAAATGATGGCGGTCGTGGCCCCAGAGGCAAAGAAGAAAGGCTACTGGCCCGACTCCATGGTGACGCCGAGCGAGATGCCTGCCGGACGTCCGTTGCCGTGGATGTGCTATCAAAATGCGATCAATCTGGACGTTCACCCGATGAAGCACATCATCAAAGTCGGCGATACGACCAGCGATATAAAAGAGGCAGTGGCAGCGGGAGCATGGGCTGTCGGCGTGATCAAGGGCAGCAGCGAGCTGGGGATGACCGAGCAGCAGGTGAATCAGTGCGACCCGGACGAACTGGCTGACAAAATGGAGGCGGTAGCCAAGCGCTTCAAGTCTGTCGGTGCCGACTACGTCATCGACAGCATTGGCGAACTCGATAAGCTGATTCCGAAAATCAACTTGCGCCTCGCGCAAAAGGAGAGATAAGCGATGAAACTCACACAATTGCCAGATAACCCGTATCTGCTCTTGACTCCCGGACCGCTGTCCACGTCCAAGAGCGTAAAAGCTGCCATGCTGCGCGACTGGTGCACATGGGACAACGAATACAACGATCTGGTGCAGGACATTCGCAAAAAGCTGGTGCGCTTGTCCGGCAACAACCACGACGACTATACAGCGGTGCTGATGCAGGGCAGCGGCAGCTTTTCCGTGGAATCGGTCGTAGGCTCCGCCGTTCCGGCAGACGGCAAGCTGGTCGTGCTGACGAACGGTGCCTATGGAAACCGTTTGGCGCAAATGGCCCAGGTGCTCAAGGTCAACACAATCGTCATCGACTTCGGGGAAGTGGACGAAGCCCAGCCGCACAAGCTGCGGGAACTGCTGGAGCAGGATACAGACGTCACGCACGTAGCCGTGGTGCATTGCGAGACGACGACTGGTATGTTGAACCCGATTGCCGAGGTCGGCAAGGTCGCGAAGGAGTACGGAAAGGTCTTCATCGTCGATGCGATGAGCAGCTTTGGCGGAGTCGCGATGGACGTAGCTGATTTGCAAATCGACTTTTTGATCAGCAGCGCGAACAAGTGCATCCAGGGAGTGCCCGGTTTCGGCTTTATTCTGGCGAAAACCGAGGAGCTGAAAAAGTGCAAGGGGCAGGCGCGTTCGCTCTCGCTCGACTTGTACGATCAGTGGGAGACGATGGAAAAGCACAACGGCAAATGGCGCTACACTTCGCCGACGCATGTGGTGCGCGCCTTTTATCAGGCTCTGTTGGAGCTGGAGGAAGAAGGCGGCGTGGAAAAGCGGCAAGTCCGCTATCGGGAAAATCAGCGGACACTTGTAGAAGGCATGGAAGCGCTTGGCTTCCGCACGCTGCTGCGCCGCGAGCTACAGTCACCGATCATCACTTCGTTCTACTTCCCGGACAGCCCGCAGTTTACGTTTGCCGCTTTTTACGAGCGACTGAAACAGGAAGGCTACGTGATTTATCCGGGCAAAATTTCGGTAGCAGATACGTTTCGGATCGGCAATATCGGGGAGGTCTACCCGCACGACATGAAGCATCTGGTACAGGCGATTGAACGAAACATGTTCTGGTAGGAGCAGGTCATGTCTCTCATAGGGGAAGAGCGCAAGGACACGATCCTGAACATGCTGAACTACGCCGGCAAAGTGCGGACCAACGAGCTGGTGGAGAAGTTGCAAGTATCGTCGGAAACGATCAGAAGGTATCTCGAAGAGCTGGAAAATGAAAATCAGCTCAAGCGCGTGTACGGCGGAGCGATCAAAATCAACTACGACCGCGAGGAGCCGTCTCACCTGATGCGCGAAGTATCGCATGCAGACGAGAAAAGGCGCATCGGCCGAGCGGCGGCAAGCCTCGTGCAGGACAACGATATCATTGTCATAGACGACGGAACGACGACGCTGCACATGCTGCATTTTCTGGTCAATCGCAAAAATTTGAAGCTGATCACGATTTCCGTTCCCGCCCTTAACTTGATGATGGAGTACCACAACAAGGAGATGTTCAGCGGGGAAATCTACTTCATCGGCGGCAGGGTACAGCCGAAGCATTTCCGAACGGCAGGCACGCTGGCTGAAAACATGATGCAAGGCTTTTTCGTCGACAAAGCGTTTATCTCGATTGACGGCATACTGGCCCAGCACGGAATCTCCAGCTATGACTGCGAAAAAGCGATGATTGCCAAGCGGATCATCGAGAACGCCAAGGAAAACATCGTGCTCACCGATCATTCCAAAATCGGGGTAAGCACCTTTTACAAGGTCGCGGATTTGAAGCAAATCGATACGGTCATCAGCAATGTTGCGGCTCCACACGAGTGGCTGCACGAGTTGGACGCAAAAGGGGTCAACTGGATCGTGGCAGATTGAAGCAGGGGCATACACGGAGTGCTCTCTATTTTTTGGACATAGTCACAACTAAAATCAATTAAAAAAACGTAAATACAGAATATTAGCTTGATTACATTTGCTTTTGCGTGTATTTTCAAAAAGAACAGCCTTATTCAGACAGTTTTGACTCGATTGCGAGGGAGAGTGCGATCCAGATGCTAGAAAACGGCTACGCTCTGGGAATGATTGAAACCGTGGGTTTTCCCGCCCTTGTTGCGGCGACCGATGCGGCTGCGAAAGCCGCAGACGTCCGCTGCGTGACCTATCAGGGTGCGGATGCGGGGATTGTCACCATCTATATCGTCGGGGATGTCGCTTCTGTTACGGCTGCGGTGGCGGTAGGCGAAGCGGAGGCAAGAAGAGTGGGCCAGCTTCGCCACTCCCGCGTCATTCCCCGGCCAGACCGCAGTGTGATGCAGATGGTCTTGCAACAGCTGGAAAAGCAAAAGGCCAAAGACCTGCCAAAGCCAGCGGGAAAACAGGCGACTGACAAGCAAAAAAACGATGCGGCAAAAACAGCTACACCAACCAGTAAGGAGGAATAGTCATGGGTGATGCATTGGGAATGGTAGAGACAAAAGGACTGATCGGAGCGGTAGAAGCTGCTGATGCGATGGTCAAGGCGGCGAATGTGAAGCTCGTAGGCAAGGTTCATGTCGGGGGCGGTTTGGTTACGGTAATGGTTCGCGGAGACGTCGGGGCAGTCAAGGCGTCTACGGATGCGGGAGCAGCGGCGGCGGAAAAAGTGGGCGAGCTGGTTTCGGTACACGTCATTCCGCGGCCGCACTCGGATATTGAACTGATTTTGCCAAAGCTGGAGTCGTAGTCGCAACGGTTTGTTGCTGTACGAAACAATCAGATGAATCGCAATCGGCTGAAATGAGGTGGCGTTATCGTGATGCTAGATGCAGATTTGCAATCCGTGCAGGAAGTGCGACAGTGTTTGCAAACCGCCAAGGAAGCGCAAAAGCGGCTTGCCGGGATGAGCCAGGCCCAGATCGACCAAATCGTCCAGAGCATGGCGGAAGCAGCGAGACAAGAGGCAGGACGCCTGGCAGCAATGGCGGTAGAAGAAACGGGATACGGCAAGGCGGCGGACAAGACGGCGAAAAATTTGTTTGCCGCCCAGGACGTCCATCAATCGATCCAAAACATGAAGACGGTCGGGATTATTAATCGCGATGAGCAAAACCGCGTGTGGGAGGTTGCCCAGGCGGTAGGCGTGATCGCCGGAATCGTTCCTTCAACCAATCCTACCTCGACGGTCATTTTCAAAGCGTTGATCAGTGTGAAGGCAGGAAATGCGATTGTGTTCAGCCCGCATCCGCAGGCGGCAAAGTGTACGAAAGAAGCGGCGAGAGTCGTCCAGGCGGCAGCAGAGCGCGCAGGTGCGCCCGCCGGATTGATCTCTTGCCTCACGCAGCCGACTTTGGCCGCCTCCCGGGAGCTGATGCACCACTCCTTGACCGACCTGATTTTGGCGACAGGCGGGACAGCGATGGTGAAGGCTGCCTACAGCTCCGGAAAGCCCGCCTATGGAGTCGGGCCGGGGAATGTGCCCGTCTATGTGCATGCCAGCGCGGACATCCCGACGGCGATCAGGCAAGTGGTCCAGAGCAAAACGTTTGACTACGGAACGATTTGCGCATCGGAGCAGTCTCTCGTCGTCGATCAATCCATCAAGCGCAAAGTCGTGGCGGAGTTGAAGCGGCAAGGGGCGTACTTTTTGGATGACCATGAGACGCGGCGGGTCGCGGCGGTCATTTTGGCGGGGAAAAGCCTCAATCCGGCGATTGTAGGCAAGTCGCCGCAGGCGCTGGCTGAGCTGGCAGGCATACTCGTCCCGGAAGACGCGACACTGCTGGTCGCGGAAGAAACAGGCGTCGGGCTGGACTATCCGTTTTCCGTGGAAAAGCTCGCCCCGATTCTTGCGCTGTACACCGTGGCAGACACCCGGGAGGCGAGCACGCTTTGCAGCAAGCTGCTTGCTTTTGGCGGGCTGGGGCATACGCTCGGCATTCATTGTCGCGATCAGCAAGTCATCGAATCGTTCGTCGTCGACAAGCCAGCGTCGCGCATCGTGGTCAACAGTGGGACGACCTTTGGCGGCATCGGAGCCACTACAGGCATCGCGCCTTCCCTGACGCTCGGTTGCGGTTCGCTGGGAAACAACGTAACGTCTGACAACATCGGTCCGCAGCATTTGTTCAACATCAAGCGGGTAGCGTTCGGCTTGCGGGACATGCAGCTTGCGCAAACAGAAGCGGCGATGCCAGTGGCGGTGGCTGCTGCGGCTGCGCCTGCCATCAGCAGGGATGAGATCGCGGAAATTATTAAAAGCGTCCTGTTGGAACTGCAATCTTCCGGCAGGTAAGGAGGCGTACTAGATGGCAGGAGAAATGGCAGCACTCGGCATGGTTGAGACAAAAGGCTTGATTGGCGCGGTGGAAGCTGCGGACGCCATGGTCAAGGCGGCGAACGTGAAGCTGATCGGGAAAGTGCATGTTGGCGGGGGACTGGTCACGGTCATGGTGCGCGGCGATGTAGGAGCGGTAAAAGCGTCGACGGATGCAGGCGCAGAAGCAGCGCAAAAGGTGGGGGAGCTGAAATCGGTGCACGTCATTCCTCGACCGCACTCCGATATCGAGTCGATTCTTCCCAAGCTGGAAGGATAGTCGCTAACGGATGGCCTTGATCACGGAAACGACGCTGAGGGCCATGCTGAGAACGGGAATCCCCAATCCGTTTTCCGTTCACGTCAACGATAAATTCACCCCGGCTGCATCCGACTTTTTGAAGGGGAGAGGAATCCGCGTGGAGGTCTTGAAGGCGCAGGAGATTCATTCGCAACGGGCGAGCGAGGGCGAGCAGAAGTCAATCCCCGTCGGTGTATCGAACCGCCACATTCATCTGTCGATGGAAGATGTAGAAAAATTGTTCGGCAAAGGCTATCAACTGGCGCCGCTGCGCCCTCTTTCCCAGCCGGGACAGTTTGCCGCTGTGGAAACGCTCACGCTGCTCGGGCCGAAGGGATTGATGAAAGGCGTGCGCATCCTCGGCCCTGCTCGGGGAGTGAGCCAGGTGGAAATCTCCCGCACGGACGGCTTCCAGCTCGGGCTGCATCCGCCTGTGCGGTTGTCGGGGATGCTGGAGGAGACGCCGGGCATTACGCTGATCGGCCCTGCTGGCTGCGTCGTTCTGGAAAAGGGGGTCATCGTAGCGAAGAGCCATGTGCACATGTCGCCAGAGGATGGCAGGCGTTTTCAGGTGAGCGACCAAGATACGCTGATGCTGCAAACAACGGGCGAACGCCCTGTCATTTTTCCGGAAGTGACAGTCAGGATCAACCCGAGGTACGCCCTCGATTTTCATCTCGATCTGGATGAAGCCAACGCGGCCAGCTTGAAGACGAATGATCAGGTGCTCGTCATCGGAAAAAACGGAAAGCTTGATGGAACGGCAGGGAGGTGAGGACATGGACGTGCGGCAAATGATCGAGTCCATTACTCGCGAGCTTTTGCAATCGATGATTCAGTCCCCCAGGCAGGAGAACAAGCCCAAATGGTTGTATATCTTCTGTGACAGTCGCGCACATGAGTCGTTTGACGACCAGTTCATCGCACTGCAAAATAACGGAGTTTGTCACGACATTCTGTTTTTGGACGGGGAAACGTCGTCCTGGCTCGGCATGCATCGCATCGAATGCGGCGGAGCGGGCAAAATCATCACGGCAGACGAGTACGCACCGCTTCCGCTGGAGGTGCCGAAGGAGTACGACGGCGTCATCATTCCGGAAATCGACCTCGACAACGCGGCGAGAGTGGCGGCAGGGTTGAAGGGAACGATCAAGGCAGAGATCGTCTTTTCCGCACTGGTCCTCGGCAAGCCTGTCTTGATCGGGGAAGATGTGCCGGGACTCAAGCGCTCGGATCGGCGATGCCTGAAGACGCTGACGCTGCCACCAGCGTACCAGAAGCTGTTTTTGCGGCACATCGGCGCCATGAAGGAGCTAGGTGTCGAGTTTTACCCGCAAAAGTCGCTTGCAGAAGCGGCGATTCGCAAAAGCAGGGCAAAAGCTCAGACGCAAGCGCAAACAGGTGAACAGTCAGGTGCAGGTGCTGATGCACAGACGATTGTTTCTGCCAAGCTGTTGACCGCGGAATGGGTTCGGGCACAAGCCGATTTTCCCGACCAGCAGCTTGTGGTGCGCGAAGGAACGATCGTTTCTCCTCTGGCGACGGATTTGCTCAAAGAAAAAGGAATTGTCGTGCACTACGTTCGATAAAGGGGGAGCCTCATGTTTTTGGGAAAAGTGATCGGCAGCGTCTGGTCCACACAAAAAGAAGCGGGCATGGAAAATTTGAAATTGCTGATCGTCCAGCCCATTGACTGGAAAGACAGGGAAGGTGGACAAACGGTGATTGCCGCAGACCGCATCGGTGCGGGAATCGGCGAAAAGGTCATCGTTTCCGGCGGTACGCCTGCGCGGATCGTTTTTCAGAACAGACAGGTTCCGATTGATGCTGTCATCGTAGGAATTGTCGATTCTTATGAAGTAACGTGAGAACAATAAGCAACAAAACGGGTGTAGTCTGCGGATAGACTGCACCTTTTGCCATTTAGAAAAGAGAGCTGGGAAAAACATGTCGACCACGATCTTGCTGATTTTGCTGTTTGCGGCTGTCTGTCATGCGGTCTGGAATGCCCTCTCCAAAAAAATCGAGGAGCGGGACGCCTTTTTTACGCTGATTTTGGGAGCTTCCGTCATCCTGTACTTTCCTTTGGCCCTTTACTTGTGGCAGACGTCGTCTTTTCCGCCGGGGGCGATCAAGTGGCTGTTGCTCAGCACGTGCTCGGAAGTGCTGTACTTCGTCGCTCTGGGCAAGGCATACGAGAAAAATCATTTGAGCTATGCTTACCCGATCTTGCGGGGAACGGCTCCCATCGTGACAACGCTCATCAGTATCGTAGTGATCGGAACGACGATCGCCTGGACGGGGTATTTGGGCATTCTCGTCATTGTCGCAGGCGTTGTGTTCATGAATCAGCGGACGTTTTCGCTGCGCGAGCTGGGGAGCATCGTCAAAGACTGGGGCAATATGAAGTGGGTGTTTCTGGCCGGAAGCTTTTCGGCTTGCAGCAGTGTAGTAGACGGCATGGGCGCAGCGATGATGTCCGGGCTTTTGTTCAAATACGTCGTGTTTTTCGGGATGTTTGCAGGGAAGTGGCTGATTGATCGCAGGGCGGCGAGGAAAGTGTCTTATCTCGCCTTGTTGAAAAAGTATCCGTGGCATACGCTGGCCGGGGGAATTTTTGTGTTTATTTCCAACTCGCTCGCTGTTTACGCCATGCAAACAACGCCTGTCACCTATGTGGCATCCGTACGTGAAATCAGCATCGTCTTCGCCACCTTGATCGGCATCGTCTGGCTCAAAGAGCAGGTCAGCCTGGTCAAATGGATCTCGATTGGACTGATCCTCGCGGGTGTGGTCATTATTAAACTAAGCTGAAAAAGAGGGGCCTCCGCATAAAAACGGAAGGCCCCTCTTCTCGTTGCAAGCATGGATGCAAAAGCCTAGCGGGAAGCTTGTACAGACTCGCTCGTTTGCGCATCCAGCTGAGTGATTTCCTCGTGAATATAGATGCCGCGCTTTTCCAGTTCGGCGAACACTTCAGCCGGGTCAAACGCGTCCTCCGGGATGAGCACGCCTGTCTTTTTCACCATGCCTTTGGCGATCATCTCGGTTGCGATGGCCATCGGGATGCCTACGTTTCGCGTGTAGGCACGCAGTTTTTCCCAGCCTTCTACGGAGCCGTCGGAAGCGGGATGCGTGTGGTAAAGAACGTGTTGCACGCGCTGCCCGTCTTTTTCCCCGACGACTTCCACATGCAGCGAATAGCCGTACAGCTCGGTTTCCTGCCCTTCTGTCGAATGAAACAAATACTCGCTGATGCAATCGAGAATCCCGATTTCTTTGCCGTTGACGTTGATCTTGTCGTTGCGCATGAAGCCCCAGTCGTAGAGGGCGCGAACGAGCTGCATATTTTTCGCGGGCCACGTGCCGCGCACTTCGATGAGCTGTACGTGCTTGTCGGCGAGCGCAGTTGCCAATGTTTTTGTCTCCGCGTGCGGGATGATGTACTGAACGGTTTGGCCATATGGCTCAGGCAGCTGGATTTCACGAGGGCGGGCAAACGGAGGCACCTGGATGAACTCGCCGTTTTCAAAGACGACACGGCCAGGCAGGAGCGGATCGTATTCGTACGTAGTCGTCTCGGTGATCGAACGGGAAAAAGCGATCGGACGAAAAGCGCCGTGGCTGACGCGCACGGACTCCACGCGATCCAGCTGATTCGCGGCATGCATCGCCATCATTTGCGTGACGCCGGGGGTCATTCCGAAGCCAGGCACGCATGTTTTGCCGTTTTGCTTGAAAATGTGGTCGGAGGCTTCTTCAGCGCCAAAGCCGTTCAGATTGACGCCGTGGCAGCCGGCTTCCGCGATGCAGGCAGTGGAAAGCCCGTTCAAAGTAATCGTGGTGCCGTCCATGACGATGTCGTATCCACGCATCTTGTTGACCGTATCCTCGTGATCGTGCACGTTGATCTGGATGAAGTCGACGCGAGGGTCTTGCAAAGATTCCACGATTTTGCGGCCTTCTGCTTCATTGAAGTCGGCTACCGTAATTTTCTCGAAGCTGGAATACTGCACCAAATCGAGAATCGACTCCCGGCAAATCCGGCCCGCGCCGCCAAGACAAAGAACTTTCATGATGAAGCCTCCTTTTGACCTTTTGAATTGTCTAAAAATTCAGCACTTCTATTACTGAATATATCACAAGTTTTGTGCTTTGTCTTGTGTTTTGTTGTAAATTAATTGTGTTTTTAGTTTGAATTACTTATTAAACAAACATCAACACAACTAAAAGCACAATTTAGTTGGATAAGAAAATAAAAAACAAATTAAAACAACAAAAAATCAATATGAAGTGTTATAATAAAATAAAAATTAAGAATATTTCATTTAATAAAAGCGCGGCCAAACGCAAGCAGTTCCATCGGCCATCTGGGGGGATTGGGGAAAGCAAAAAGAAAGGGTCTAAATCGCGTGTCGGCACATATCATGTCTCTATCGCTAAAAGAAGGTGGATGGGATGGAAACTCTGAATGTGTTTTACGAGCAGCATGTGATCATGAACCTGGAAATGTACTTGCGGGTAATCGTGAGCGCTGTGCTGGGGATGTTCATCGGTTGGGATCGCTCACACAAAAACAAGCCTGCCGGGCTGAAGACGTACATGTACGTCTCTGTCGCCTGCACGCTGATCACGCTGGTTTCGATTTACAGCACAAAGCTCTACAGCTCGCCGAACAGCGGAACGATGATGGACCCGATGCGGCTGGCAGCCCAGATCGTGACGGGACTTGGCTTTCTGGGAGCGGGCGTCATTTTGAAAGACGGCTTGCAGGTCAAAGGCTTGACCTCTGCCGCGATGATTTTTTTCGCGGGCGGAATCGGCATCGGAATCGGAGCGGGCTTTTACGGGATTGTCATTTTCTCCGTTATGGTGGCCTTCGCGCTGGCCCGAGTCAGCCAGCGATTCGAAGAGGTCACACACAAACGCTCGGAAAACAGTGAAAAAACAAGCGCGATGAAGCAGCAAGGCGTGGGATAGAACGGGAAGCGGAGCGGGCGATGCCTGCATCGCTTTTTTCTTTTTGCGAATGCGTCTTCCCGCTGATATTCCTCTGACAAACATCCGTTACGCTGTAAAAAACAAAACGATTTGAAGGAGTGTTACACGATGAGAGATGAGCGAATCGGCAAAATCGCAGACAACCTGATTTCGTACAGTCTGGATGTTCAGGCAGGCGAGCATATCATGATCCGGGTAGTAGACGAGGGCGAGCCGCTGGCGGCGGAACTGGTCAAGCGTCTGTATGCAAAAGGGGCTTATCCGCACCTGCGCTTCGTCAGACCCAAGCTGGAGCGGGAGTGGCTGCTGGGTCTGACCAAAGAGCACGTAGCACAGGTGATGGCGTGGGAAAACGATCTGTGGAAGGGAATGCACGGGTACATCGGCATTCATGGCGAGACGAATGACAGTGAGCTGAAAGGCGTGCCTGAAGAAAAGCAGCGTTTGTTTGCCGAAGCGTTTCAGGATATTGCCCACTACATCGACAATCAAACAAAAGGCATTCGCATCAATTTCCCGACGGCTGCTCTCGCCCAGAAGGCGAACATGAGCACGGACGCTTTCGAAGACTTTTACTTCGACGTCTGCTCTTTTGATTACCGGAAAATGGCGCAGGCGAGCCAGCCATTGTATGAGCTGATGGACAAGACCGATCGCGTGCGGATTTTGGGGCCGGGAACCGACATTTCTTTTTCGATCAAAGGAATTGGCACGCAGCTGGCGGTCGGCAAGCGGAACATGCCGGATGGGGAAGTGTACACATCGCCTGTGCGGAGTTCGGCGCATGGGACGATCAGCTACAATACCCCGAGCCATTACAAAGGAACGACTTTTGACAACGTCACCTTTACCGTGCGCGAAGGCAAAATTGTCGAGGCAACGGCCAACCATGCGCAAAAGCTGAATGAAATTTTGGATACGGACGCGGGGGCGCGTTACTTCGGTGAATTTGCGATTGCGTTTCATCCGCACATTTTGCATCCGATGGGAGATACGCTGTTCGACGAAAAAATTGCCGGCAGCTTCCACCTGACCCCGGGGCGGGCGTACGATTCAGCCGACAACGGCAATCGCAGCACGATTCACTGGGATTTGATCTCCATCCAAAGACCGGATTACGGCGGGGGCGAAATTTGGTTTGACGATGTATTGATTCGCAAAGACGGGAAGTTCGTGCATGAAGCTTTGCTTGGATTGAATCCGGAGCAGCTGATGCGGTAAGGAGGAGCCGCTCCTTGATTTGACAGCAGGAATATTCCGCCTCTTTCAAGAAGTATAGGCGGTGATAGCATAGAGAGAACGAGGAGCTGGTAGCGTGACTTTACGTGCAGAAGAAACCGTCGTCGGTTTTGTGGGAACGGGCGTCATGGGCAAAAGCATGGCGAAGCACTTTTTGCAGGCAGGGTATAGCGTGCTGATTTACACGCGCACGAAGGCAAAAGCACAGGAGCTGCTGGATGCGGGAGCCGTCTGGAAGGAACAGGTAAGCGAGCTTGCCGCACAGGCTGATGTCATCATTACGATGGTCGGATACCCGTCTGATGTGGAAGAGGTGTACCTCGGCGCCGATGGGATCATTGCTCATGCGAAGCCGGGTACTTATTTGGTAGATATGACGACATCGAAGCCGTCCCTCGCGCAAAAAATTTACGAGGAAGCGAAACAGCATTCGCTCCATTCGCTGGATGCCCCTGTATCCGGCGGCGACGTAGGAGCGCGGGAGGCGCGTCTGACGATCATGGTCGGCGGCGATCAGGAAGCGTTTGAAGCGGTCGAGCCGCTGCTTGCGATCATGGGCAAAAACGTGGTTCTCCAAGGGGGGCCAGGTGCGGGGCAGCATACGAAAATGTGCAATCAAATTTGCATTGCAACGAATATGATCGGCGTGTGCGAAGCGATTGCCTATGCGAAAAAAGCGGGACTGGACCCTGCGCGCGTGCTGACCAGCATCGAAGCGGGAGCGGCCGGAAGCTGGTCGCTGTCCAATCTGGCTCCGCGGATGATAGCCGAAAATTTCGCGCCAGGCTTTTACATCAAGCACTTTATCAAAGACATGGGGATTGCTTTGGAAGCGGCCGAGGAAATGGGGCTGTTGACTCCCGGGCTTGCCTTGTCGAAATCGCTCTACGAGGAGTTGGCGGAAAAAGGCGAAGCGGACAGCGGGACACAGGCTTTGATCAAATGGTTTGATCGCCAATAAGGAAGTGAGCCGCTTGGCCGAGCGCCAGACGCAAGAAAAGGAGCCCGCTTGAGACGGGCTCCTTTGTTATTTTGCATTGACCCGAACGTCCAAAGCTTCGCTGGGTACAGGTTTGTTTTTAGGTTGTGGCGTTCCCATCTTTTTCACTTCCAAAATGTCGAGCAAGAACACGAACGACGGAATGCCGACGATCAATCCCCACACCCCGAAGAAATGCTCGGAGAAGATCAGGACGACGAACGTGTAAAAAATCGGCAGATGGGTCTTCGACGCCATCAGGCGCGGATTCAGGACGTACGCTTCCATCGCGTGAATCAGCATGATAAACAAAAGCAAGTATATGACGGTAGGTAGCCCACCGATGCTAAAAGCGATCACGCTGAGCGGAATCAAGGAGATGATCACGCCGGCAACCGGGATCAGCCCAAGCACGAACACCATCAGCGACAGTCCGAACAAGTTGGGGAAGCCGAGAATCCACAAGCCGATCAACGTAAACACGGTGTTGAACAAGGCGATCAGCAGCTGGGTTTCGATTACTTTCCCGAAGGTCAGAATAAACTTTTGGCTGAAGTATTCAATTTCGCTATACAGCCAGGACAGCTTGCTGGTGCGGAATTGGGACGTGAACTGGACGACATTGTCTTTGCCCAGCAAGAAAAACAGACTGAGCAAAAGGGCCAAAAACAGATTGAAGCCCATATTTTTCACGACGGTCAAAAAGTCAAGACTGCTCTTGACCAGCCCTTTCATGTCAAGCTTGTCTAAGGTAGACATGACATACGGGGCAAATTCGGAGTGCTGGTTCGCCCGCACGACTTGTTCGATCAGATGAATCAGTTGCCCGGTTTCGTGAATCAAGGCCGGAAAGGCGCGAATCCCGCCCCATACGAGCAAAACAGCGAGCAGCAAGTACAGGAAAATGAGAGTCAGCTTGGGACTTACAGGCACAAGCTTGTGAATGGATTTGGTGAGAAACTGATGCAATCGATCCATCAGGAATGTGACGAGAAAAGTTAGCAAAACAACGTTGATCATGCTTCCGAGCGAATAAAGCAGGAGGCAAAACAACGCCAATATACCGAAACGTCTGAAATCCTTATTTTGCAAGAAGGTGGGCAAATTCATGGGAACATCCTTTCCAATTTCGAGACGCGCTATTTTTCTTCCATAAGCTTACCGCAACGATGTGTATTTCCTGTGTCTTTTTTTGGCGAATGCTGTAAATAACACGTACCAAGGAGGGCACTCAGCATGAAGCGTCAAGTGCTGCTTGTCGAAGATGAGAGTCGCATCCGCGAAATCGTCGCGGACTACTTCGAGCAAGAGCAATGGATTGTGCATGAAGCAGAAAACGGCAAGCAAGCCATACAAATGATGGAAAAGCTCCGGGTCGATCTGGTCATCCTCGACATCATGATGCCGGAAATGGACGGGTGGACCGTTTGCAAGGAAATCCGGGCAGACTCCGACGTGCCGATCATCATTCTCACCGCCAAATCGGAAGAGGATGACAAGATGCAAGGCTTTGAGCTTGGCGCGGACGACTATGTCACCAAGCCGTTCAGTCCGCGAGTCCTGGTAGCCAAGGCGACTTCGCTGATGAAGCGGGTCGAAGGCACCGTTCGGGGAACCGACCATTTGCTTCGCTTTGGCGAAGTCGTCATCAATCGGCATGCCCGGCGCATGAAGATCAAGGGAGAAGAGATCGACCTCGCGCCAAAAGAGTACGAGCTTTTGGTCTATCTGATCAAAAACGCCGGGATCGTGCTGTCGCGAGAAACGATTATGGATCACGTATGGGGCTTCGATTACTTCGGCGACTTGCGCGTAGTCGATACCCACATCAAGAAGCTGCGCAGCAAGCTCGGCAGCGAAGCCAGACACATACGGACTGTCATCAAGGCAGGCTACACGTTCGAGGAAGAGCGATGAAAAAATGGGGCGTGACACTCAAGCTGTTTGCCATTACCGCATCGTTTTTCCTGTTGTTTTATACGATTATTATGATCGGTCAGTTACTTTTTTTCGAGCAATTTTATCAATCCAAAAAGCTGAACGATCTGGAAAAGAAGCTCGAAGCCTTTTCCCAACAGTATGTATCGCGGGAGTGGGACGCCGAAAGCATGGCCCGGGAGCTGTCGGCGTTCATCAGCCGCAACAAGACGCAGCTGGCGATTGTCAGCACGAACGGGCAGGTCAAGTACGACAATCCGTTTCGCATCGTCATCCGCGATCAGGCTGGAAAAAGTGTGAAAATCTCTTTGTCGCTGTTCCCGGAGGAGGAGCGGAGTGCCCTGTTGAGCGCGAATTTGCAAAAAGGCGACCGGATTGAGGCGATTGGCGTCTTCGAGGAAGGACTGCTCCAGGAGATGTTTTATCCCCGCGTGATCAGAAAAGCGGGTGCAGCCGACATCGGCAGCCTGAAAGCAAGCGACACCGCCCCGTCACTGGTCAGCGTCAGCGGTGAAATTACCGATTTGTTTTTGCCTGCGCCCAACCAGTGGAATTTGCGGCAAGGCATTTTGTTTCATGTGTTAAAAGACTTGTTCCCGCTGTCAGAGGAACGGAAACGGGCGCTGGAACACGGCAAGGTGCTGGAGGAAGAGTGGGTGGAACCGTGGAGCGGCGTGCGCAGCCTGGTCGCGATTCATCCCGTGATCCGAAACGGGCAGTTGAGCGAGCTGATCGTCGCCCTGACTTCCTTGCAGCAAATCAGCGAGGCAAACGATGCTTTGCGGCTGTTTTACATCTACATCGGAATCGGCGGCTTTGCGCTCATTCTCGTGCTTTCTTTGCTCTTTTCCAAAATCGTCACCAAGCCGCTGCTGTCTTTGAACAAAAGCGCCCTGCGCATGGCGAGGCTGGATTTTTCCGTCAAGTCGCCGCTTGCCCGCAACGATGAGTTCGGCAGCCTCGCGCGCAGTCTGAATACGATGTCGGAAAAGCTGGATGTGACCTTGCGGGAGTTGCAGCAAGCCAATGAGCAACTGCGTCAGGAGATGGATCACAAGCAGCGGATGGAGCTGATCCAGAAAGATTTTGTCTCGAATGCCTCGCATGAGCTGAAGACGCCGCTGAGCATCGTCAAAAGCTTTGCGGAAGGGCTGCGGGACGGCGTAGGGGAGAACAAGCGGGAGCGGTACATCGAAGTCATCCTCGACGAGACGGAAAAAATGGAGGAGCTTGTCCGCGATTTGCTGGAGCTGGCGAAGCTGGAGGCGAAGACGACCAAGCTGAAAAAAAGCTGGTTTTTCCTGAGCGAGCTGACGGAAGAGATCGGAGAGCGGCTCATGCACCATCTGCGCGACAAAGAGCTTCGAATCGTCACGATTTTGGCGAATGAGGAAGCGCAGTTTGCCGACCAGGAAAAAATCGAGCAAGTGCTGTTCAACATCCTGGTCAATGCCATCCGCTACGCCAATCCCGGCAGTGAAATTACCGTGCGGATCGAAGGCGAGCAGCACGCCCAGCGCGTCACGATTGAAAATGAAGGCGAGCCAATCCCCGAGGAGCAGCTTGGCTTCGTCTGGGATCGCTTTTACCGGATCGAACGCTCGCGCAACCGCAAGACAGGCGGGACGGGACTCGGTCTTGCCATCGTGCGGCACATCCTGGAACTGCACGAGGCAGCATACGGAGTGCGCAATACGAAGACAGGCGTCGCTTTTTATTTTTCATTGCCCAGTTATGGGAAAATGAAACCATTTGCCTGATAAAGCGTCTGACTTTTAGCAGAAGAAAACGACGCAGGGAGGCAAGAAACAAATGAAGCGCGTAAGGATTAGCCTGCTGACGGCTGCGATGCTTTTGACCAGCACATGGGTGGCGCCCGTGCAAGCAGCAACGTTTACTACGGTTCAGCCTTACTTGACTGATTACAAGGTTGGGTTTACTGACGGGCATGCTCTGTTGACCAAAGCCCAGTACGATGAGTTTGAGTACGCCGGGCAAACGGTGATTGTGACGAAAGCCGGGAAAAAAGGATTGCTCGACGCCCGCACGGGAAAAGAAATCACGCCTGCCAGCTGGGATCAGATAGAAATTCCCGGGCGCAACAATGTGGCGATCGTCCAAAAGGGCGGCTGGTTTCAATACATCGATCTGACGACGAAAAAGCTGTCTGCTGCCAAATTCGCGGGAGCGCACACGTACTCCTTGTCCGCGGATTACGCTGACGCGATCGTGTTTGTCGGGCAGACGTCCATGCTTTTGGACAGTACAGGCAAAGTGCTCATACCGCCGTTTGCCGGCAAGCTCTCTGTCGTTTCGCTGATTCCCCCGGAAGCGACGGGAGATCGGGAGGCAAAAGAAACGCGTTACTTGGTGGCTTCGACTGCCAAAGGGATCACGCTGTATGATGCCGCTTCGTTCAAGCCGAGATTTTCGTTGGCGAATACGCAGTTGATTCCGAATGAGGGCGGGCCGAAGACTGCTTACCTCAAGGTGAGGTCAGGCGGCATGGAAGGCTTGGTGGACGTAAACGGGAAATACGTTTTGCCAGCGAAGTACAAGGCGATCTACACGTGGAACGAGGGATATTTTCAGGTGCTCGCGCAAAAAGGCACGGGCTTGTGGAAGGACGGACGATTTTTGGCGGAGCCGCTCTATCAAGAGGTCGGCTTTGAGTACAATAACCCCGATTTGTACTGGACGCTGGACAAGGGGATCGTCACCTATCATTCCATCGCCAAGGGAACAGAGCATGCGTTGAAACAGGGCGCGACCTATTTGCATGACAGCTACGTGCTGGGGCAAGACCCGAAGACAGGCATGTACGGCGTGCTCCAGGTCGGCGGGGAAGTAGTGATCCCGTTTGTCTATCCGAAAGTGGAAGGGCCGCCGGCTGCTCGACAGCTTGTGCGCAGCGATGGGAAAAAGGCGATGTTGCCCGCTTGGGGAAAGCCGATCAAAGAGCCTGACTTTTGGTTTGACTCCGCCGCGCCAATCGGCGGCAGCTACAGTATGCAACTGATCAAGGACGGAAGTAAAATCGGCCTGTATTCGGAAAATGAAGGTCTGATTTTGTCGCCTGTCGAGAACCGCCGTTTTCGTTATGAGGAAGCTACGGGGCATATCGTAGTGACCGAGCCGGACGGGAAAGTGCTGCGATTCGGCGGGATTAGCGGCAAGCCGGAGAGCGGGCAACATGTCCAGACTTTGTCTGAACAGTTGAATGGGGTATACGAAGCGGGAAAAGGAACCGTGATTGTCAACCGTACGACCAATCAGCCGATCAGTAAGCTGTATCAACAGGTTTACCCGGATGACGTGTCCAAACTGATCGTGGCAGCAGACGGACAGATGGCTGACCTGTACACTCCCGATGGCAAGCTGCTCACCACGCAGCTGAAGATTGCCTTTATGCGTGAAAGAAGCGATGCTCCGCCCGTCACTTTCATCCAGGTGGGCGATTCCTTTTACACGTGGGGAGGCAAGGAAGGCACGAGCAAGCTGGCACTGCTCACCATTGCGGATGGGGAGCTGCAGGCCGCAAGCGATTTGGTGTATCGGGAAGCAGTGTACAAAGTCGTGGGAGAGAAAAAAGTCGCCGTGATGATGCGAACGGACGGCACGCTGGACTTTTGGGGCGAAGAAGGCAACCAGTTGGTGAAAAAGGTGGCGGGCGCAAGCGAATATCAGACGGATTCTTACTTTGGCGGTCTGCTGATTGCGGAAAGCGATGGCTGGCATGTGTACTCGTCGTCGCTGCAACGATTGACGACAGGGGGCTATCAGGCATTGAAGCTGCTCGGGCTAAGCGACAAAGGAGCGAAAGCCATCGTCTATCGGGATAAAGCGACGGGCTTGCACGGATTGTTGACCCAGGACGGGAAGCAGTTGACCGCTCCTCAGTACGAGTCGATCCGGCTGTCCAGTGAAGCATTTCCCGGTTTGTGGTCTGCGGCGGAAGGACAGCCGCCTTTTGCGTTCAGCAAAAAAGACCAGTTCGGCTACCTCGATCGGGAGGGCAAAGAGTTGTTTGCCAGCAAACTTCTGACGAAAAAGCCCGCGATCAGCTATCTTCCGCTCCAGTTGCCGAGCTTTGCGGCGTATAGCGAACTGATGAAGCAAAACCCGCTGGAGCTGATCGACTTCGGTAAGCCGTACAGCTGGCCAGAGGGCGGCAGCAGCGAGGGCAAGTTCTACGCGAATCTGGCGTTGTATCTGGAACTTCCGCAAGGCGCGGGCAAGAGCGAAGTGCTCGCGGCGCTGACAGGCAAAGCGATCATCAAGCCGGATGAGGGCCGTTCAGACTTGAGTGACGAAGACATGTACAGCCTCGTCTACTATATGGCGACGGGAAAAAGCAGCTTGTCCATGACAGCGGAGCAGCTGACACGGTGGGCCGAACAGCGGGGAATTGTTCTGCAGCGCGGGGGAAACCAATACTATCAGACGATGGATTTGTACCGGGAGTACCACCAGATGTTTTTTTCTGAACTGCTGCGTTCCTTGGCAGGAAAAAAGGTGGCGAAGCCCAAGGTGCTGAAACAAGGGGAGCTGTCCTTTGCCCAAAAGAAAATGATCGAATCGATGCTTTTGGTCAACGGACGTCCTGCGGAGCAATTGCCGATGCCATTGCCGCAAGCAGAGTGGGAACAGGGCGTCCAACCGTTTTTGACAGCTTACCAGAAGCAGGCGGCCCAACTGCTCGCTGCCTATGAAAAGCAAGTCGGGAAGTAAACGAACATAGTCGATGGAAAGCGGCACGGGGAGTCTCTGCAATCCCCCGTGCCATTTTGCTGGTCCGGTTCCATTCAGCTAAAAAATCGGCCAATACTCCAAGACGAGCAAGTAAAAGGCGGCATGCACCAAGGCTGTCACCACGAGAGAAACAACGAAAGCAACAAACGAAATCTGATCGAGCTTGTAGGCGACCAGGAAGAAAATCGAAAAGGCGAGATAGGCAACAAAAGTTCCCTCTTCCAAATAAGCCATAAGTGTGATTCCCCCTATCTTCCTCTATTGTAGCCGATTTCGCTGCCAGATGAGGAGAAGGGACGTTTTTTCAAAGGAGTGTTAGAGATGAAGGTCTTGATCGAAGCGTTAAAGCAGGAGGATGCCCGCGCGCTTTTGGCGTTCGAGAGCAAGAACAGGGAGTTTTTTGAACGGACAGTGCCCAGCCGTGGCGAAGCGTACTATCAGGACGAGCATTTTCTAGAAAGCTTGCAGGCTTTGCTCGCAGAACAAGCGGAAGGGACAGCGTTCTTTTCGCTGATCAAAAGTGAGCAAGGCATTATTTTAGGCAGAATGAATTTGGTAGACATCGATCAAAAGCGAGCGAGCGCGGAGCTGGGCTATCGCGTCGGCGAAGAGGCCGCAGGCAAAGGCGTTGCTTCTTCGGCACTCGGACTTTTGCTGGGCGAGTACGTGCAGCAGCTTGGCATCCGGGAAGTGCACGCCAAGACAACTGCGGACAATATCGCTTCGCAAAAAGTGCTGCTAAAAAACGGCTTTGTCTTTCAGCAGGCTGATGCACAAGGCTTTTTGCACTATCATTGGACGCTGTAGGTTTAAACTCAGCGGTTTGTTTCTGATTGGATGTTTTGGTATTATATGTAATGTTTGAATAATCAGGAATAAAAGGAGAAGGACAATGAAGCTACGAAGCAAAAGGGCTTTGACGGTGTTAGTAGCTACGGGAGTGGTTGCCGCAAGCGCAGCGCATGCTGGAGCGAGTGAGGCGAAGACACAGGCCGTCAGTCCAGCCGATTCCGCGAAAGTTTTGCGGCTGAATCTGTCGGATGAGCCGATGTCGATTGATCCGGCAGTGGCAGATGATCAGCATTCGCTCACTTTGGCGCGAGCCTTGTTTGACGGACTGGTTCGGATTGGTCCCGATGGGAAGTTGCAGCTTTCGCTGGCTGATAAAATGGAAGTGTCTGCTGATTTGAAGACGTACACCTTTCATTTGCGCGAGGCAAAATGGAGCAACGGCGATCCTGTCACCGCCCACGATTTTGAATACGCCTGGAAGCGCGTGCTCGATCCGAACACGGAAAGCAGCTACGCCTACCAGCTCTTTCCGATCCTGAATGCGGAAAAGGCCAACAGCGGCAAGGAGAAGCTGGATGCGGTAGGGGTAAAAGCGGTAGATGCGAAAACATTGCGCGTCATTTTGGAGCAGCCAACTCCTTACTTCGCGGAGCTGACTGCTTTTCCCGTCTTTTATCCGGTCAATCAAAAAGTAGTGGCTGCCAACCCGGCCTGGGCAGAGGAAGCTTCGACACATGTCGGAAACGGCCCGTACAAGCTCGCTTCCTGGAATCGTGACGACAAGCTGACCTTGAGCAAAAACGCGGGCTATTGGGATCAGGCGGCAGTCAAGCTGGACAAGCTCGACTTTTCCATCAGCAGAGGTGAGGATCAAGCGCTGGCCAAGTTTGATGCAGGCGAGGTGGACATGGCGGGTGCCCCGTTTGGCGAGCTGCCACTGCATGCTTTGCCGATCTTGCAAGAAAAAGGACTCCTGCATACGAAGCCGCTCGCAGCCGTTTACTGGTACAAGTTCAATACAGAGCAAGCGCCTTTTACCAATGCGAAAATTCGCAAAGCGTTCGCCTACGCATTGAATCGTCAGGCGATCGTTGATACGGTGCTCAAAGGAAACCAGGAGCCAGCTTTGACGGCAGTACCTGTCAGCGACAAAAACAAACAGCCAGCGTATTTCAAGGACAACGACCAGAAGTTGGCGAAAACGTTGCTCGCAGAAGGCATGAAAGAGCTGGGCCTGGCCAAGCTGCCGCCGATTGCGATATCGCTGAACCAATCTCCCGTTCACCAAAAGGTCGCTGTCGAGATTCAGCGTCAGTGGAAACAGACGCTAGGTGTGGAAGTCCAGCTGCAAGAGTTGGAGTGGAAAGTTTTTCTGGAAAACTTGCATAACGGCGACTACCAGATCGGGCGTTCCGGTTGGTTTGCGGACTATGCCGATCCAGCGAATTTTTTGGAGCTGTACAAGGAGAAAGACGGCGGTCTGAATGATACGAAATGGGAAAACAAAGCGTATCAGTCGCTGCTTCAGCAGGCGGCGAGCCAAGCCGATCCAGCCAAACGCCAGCAACTGCTCGCGCAGGCCGAGAAGCTCCTGATGGATGAAATGCCCGTCATCCCGATTTATTTTTACACAAACAACTGGGTGCAGGATAAAAAGGTGAAGGGCATCGTTATGGATGACCTTGGCTACCTCGATTTCAAATGGGCCTCGAAGGAATAAAAGCACGAAGGAAAACAGCAAGTCCCCTTTCCGCCGACAGGAAAAGGGGACTTTTTGCTGTGGTTCGCCATGCATTTTTTACGGCTCCCACGGACGTCTTGTGCCGAGCAAATCAGCGAGGTGCTTGCTGCGCTTGCGGCGTTGTTGGCGTGCTTCGGCTCTTTCGGCGGCTCCGTCGTGCAGAAAAATCTCCTCCTGGGTTTCCGCTACGACTTTGGGCACAGGGGTCGGGCGTCCGTCAGGGCCGATGGCGACGAAGGTGAGAAACGAGGTGGCACAGACGGTGCGTTTTCCGCTCAAAAGGTCTTCGGCAACGACTTTGACGAATACTTCCATGGACGTCTGGTGTGTCCAGGTGACGAACGCTTCGAGCGAAACTTCGTTGTCCACGCGGATCGGATGCAAAAAATCGACGGAATCGGTAGAAGCGGTCACGACTGGCCCGCGGGCGTGCTTCATCGCGGAAATGGCCGCGACGTCATCAATATGCGCCATCAGCCGTCCGCCAAACAGCGTATTGTGGTTGTTCGTATCGGGAGGCAGAACGTGGCTGGCTTTAAAAGTTCGGGACTCCCGGACAAAGCGCTCGATCGTCATGAGAAAACTTCCTTTCTTTTTGTCCCTGCAATTATGAATCATTGTAATATTCTCATATCTATTGTTCCACAAGTAGGATGGTTTTATCCATAGCAAAATGAGCATGACGAGCGCCTTTCCTGCAAACGATAGCAACTGGGCAGGAAAAACGTGGGTGATCGATACAAGGGAGCGGTTGCTATGGATAAGTACCTACATGATGTCAATGCTTTCCTCGCTGCGATCTACGAGCTTCCCGACAAGCTGGCAGGGGTGCTTGCCGTGATGCAGGCTCCGATTCGCGGCTTGACGAACACGCTAATCGTGACCAATGTCCTCTTGGGGTGTCTGGTCGTTACTTCGCTTGCGAATGTCTACATGCTGTGGAGGCAGGCAAAAAAGAACAAGTAGCGGACAACAAGCTTGCCAAAGGTGGCAGCGATAGCGTATACTTCTGGCAAAATCAGGATCAGTCGGATGCGCAAGTGTCGTATATTTTCCAGAAACCAGCGGAAGGGAGAGAGTCCAGATGAAAAAAAGATCGTTGCAGTCTTTGGCCAAAGGCATCGGCTACTCCACCGCTGTTTTCTTTGCTGCGGTTAACTGCGGGAGAAGTCTGTCCAAAAACGGATATACGAACGGGGAGCCTGTGAGTTAATCGCGCTTTTGCAGCTGGCAGCGGAGCAAATGCCACACCACAGGGGATGAACCTGTGGTGTTTTTTTATGCAAAAAAATAGCTGGGGCAAACCAGCCCTACAAGGGAGAGAAGAGCACGATGCACATGCATGGAGGCAACATTTACGTCCGCCTGGTCAAAGAGTCGGACGCGCAAGCGCTTTTGGAGCTTGAGGTGCGAAACCGCGAATTTTTTCAACTTTTTACCGGAAAGCGGGACGAACACTTTTATACGTTGCAAGGACAGCTCGAACGCATTCGCCAGTACATGACCTTATGCGCGGAGGATCGCGGGTACGTTTTCCTCGTGTGTTTGCCGCAGACGGATCAGGTGATCGGGGAAGTGATGCTTTCCGAGGTGGTGCGCTACAATCTGCAAAGCGGCTGGATCGGCTATTTCCTCGATCAGGAGCACAACGGAAAAGGCTTTATGACGGAGGCGGTCAAGCTCGTTGTCCGTTATGCGTTTGAGACATTGGACTTGCATCGGCTGGAAGCAGGGGTGATGCCGCACAATCTGGGTTCGATCAAGGTGTTGCTCAAATCGGGCTTTCACAAGGAAGGGCTCGCCCGCAAAAACGTGAAAATCAACGGGCGCTGGGAGGATCACCAGACGCTTGCGATCGTCAGGGAGGAGCCGGAAGAGTCGATCGAGCCATAAGTGCTGGTCCATTCGTCTGGGGAGCGGACGAATCGCTGCGTCATTTTGTCAGCAATCGCGGAAAGCGTGCCGAAAAGATGTCGGAAGATGAAGGAAAATGCAGGCGAATCACGAATTTTACTATCAGGCTAGATTTACCAATCTCGCTAACGATCTCTACACAAAAGGAGAACAAGAATCTTGCTTGCACGCGTAAAAAACAGTGTTATTGCTGCCTGCTGCCTGATTTTCCTGCTGCCGGCTTCCCTCGCGGAAGCAGCCACACATGTCGAGGTAACGGTTGATCAGTTGAATATTCGCGATACCCCAGGAACAACGACCCAGATCGTCGGCACGATATCCAAAGCAACACGTCTGCCAATCGTGCAGGGAACAAAAGACTGGACGCAAGTGAAGCTCGCCAATGGCAAGACTGGCTGGGTCAACAACAAGTATGTGAAATTGCTTGAAATTCCCCAAATTAAATACGTAAAAAGCAATGTGGATATGCTGAATGTGCGTACAGAGCCAAACGCCACCTCGCAAATTGTGCAAATCATTGACAAGAACGGAGTTTTCCTGCAAATGAAAAAGCAGGGGGAGTGGGCGCAACTCAAGCTGTCCGACCAAGCGAGCGGTTGGGTGAACGCACGCTTTTTGGTAGAAACGACGGCGCCAGCACCGAAACCAGCGCCAACTCCTGTTCCAACGCCGACACCGACGCCAGTGCCAACTCCGACGCCTGTCCCGGTTCCCGTTCCGCAGCCGACCCCCGTGCCGACCGTACCAGAAACACCAGGCGGATTGGGAGCAGGGCCGCTCGTTCTGAACGAGAGCTACGAGGTGTACGCAGCTCCTGATATTTTGGGAACGGTGATTGGACAAGTCAATGGCGGCACCACGATTACGCAATACGGTTATGCGGACGGTTGGTACACGATCGACTACTACGGCACCTACGCCTATATTTTCAAGCCGGTCGCGCAAGGGGGAACAGGCCAGACGACACAGCCGCCAGCAGTTGCTCCGGTTCCGGCAGAAGCGACGGTTCGCGTGAAAAACGCCGACACCAACCTGCGCAGCGGCCCCGGTACAGAATACGATGTCGTGGGCAACGTCCAGCCTGGTCAAACTTTTCCAATCGTGCAAACCGTAGGGCAATGGTACGCCATTCGCCTGCCAGACAACTCGGTTGCTTACATCGCCGGCTGGATTGTCGATCTGATTCCAGCTGCGGGTACGGGAACACCGACGCCAGGCTCCACAGGACCGACAACGGGAGTAGGCTACAATCAAGGCATGATCGGCAATGAAACGGTCTACATTTACCACACGCACAACCGCGAGTCATGGAGAAATGTAGCGCGCAATACACAGGGCAGCTCGGTGGACGATCCTGAGATCAACATTACGCTGGTAGGCAAGCGACTGGGCGAAATCCTGCAAGGAAAAGGCATCCCGTCGATGGTCAACCAGGACGACTTCGCGCAAAAACTGGCGGAGCAGAAAAAGAGCTACTCGATGTCCTACACCGAATCGTACAAAGCGGTTGCGGCAGCGGCGACGACCAGCCCGAATCTCAAGTACATTTTCGACATTCACCGGGATAGCGACGAGCCGCGCAGCAAAGTCGCCATCACGATCAACGGCAAAACGTATTCGCGCATGCTGTTTGTCATCGGGTCAGCCAACCCGAGCTATCTGGAGAACAAAAAGCTGGCCGATGCCCTTCATGCACGCCTGGAAGCATACTATCCCGGCCTGTCGCGCGGCGTCATTTTAAAAAGCAAAAACGAAGGAAACGGCGTGTACAACCAGTCCGTCTCGACGGGAAGTCTGCTTCTGGAGTTTGGCGGAACGAACAACACGCTGGAAGAATGCTACAATACGGCAGAGGCTTTTGCCGATGTGCTGGTCAACTACATGCTGGAGTCGCAAGTCGCCTTCAAGTAACTTGCAAGAAACCAAATGGTCGCGCCGTTTTTCGCTTACTGCGGCAGACAGGTTGGCGGGAAGCAGGCACATCCGTTTTCGCAAAAGCGCCGATACTTGTTTCCCATTTCACAAAAAGCAAGCACGATCCTTTTGCCAGCGGCGCAAGGCGGATCGTGCTTTTTTGTGCGACAGAACAGAGACAATCAGGCAGGAAGCGACAATAGATTGACGAGATACGGTCGGCGTACTACGATGGTAATTATTTGTTAGCCCGCTTGACCTTATCGCCTCTTTTGACAGTTGAGTGCTGATACGACGAAGCGGCTATTTTTCAGGAGGATAAGTATGGATGATCAGCAGGGCAATCATGCGCCGAGCCTGGCGGGGTTGCGCGATGATTTGCGAGCGGACTGTGAAAAATGTTTCGGACTGTGCTGTGTGGCGCTGCCTTTTGCCGCTTCTTCGGATTTTGCAATCAACAAAGACGCAGGTACCCCCTGTCGCAACTTGCAGGCCGATTTTCGCTGCGGGGTTCATCAAAGCTTGCGGCAGATCGGCTTTCGCGGCTGTACAGTCTACGATTGCTTCGGCGCAGGGCAAAAGCTTTCCCAAGAGACATACGGAGGGCGTGACTGGAGACAAGCGCCTGAGCTGGCAAGCCAGATGTACGGAGTTTTTCCGATCATGTGGCAGTTGCATGAGCTGCTTTGGTATTTGACGGAAGCGCTGACTTTTCATGCTGCCTGTTCCCTTCACGCGAAGCTGGACGATGTGTTGCGGGAGACGAAGCGGTTCACGGAGCTTGCTCCGGCAGAGCTTTTGCGGGTAGATGTACCTGCACATCGGGCAAAAGTAGGCGAGTTGTTGCGGGAGGCGAGCGAACTGGTGCGGACGGAAGCCTGTCGCAAGCAGAAAGGCGCACGCACCAAAGCGAGAAATGTGGGGCGGGGAGCCGATCTGATTGGCGCGAAGCTCAAAGGAGCCGATTTGCTGGGAGCGAACCTGCGCGGAGCCTACTTGATCGCGGCTGATTTGCGCGGCGCAAACTTGAGATGGGCCGACCTGATTGGCGCTGATCTGCGCGATACCGATTTGCGCGGCGCCGATCTGACGGACAGCCTGTTTCTCACCCAGGCCCAGCTCAACGCAGCGAAGGGCGATGCTGCCACGAAAATACCGCTCTCGTTTACGCGGCCTGAGCATTGGGCGTAAGCTTCTGGCACAACGTCATGATTGCAGGAGAAGGAGAAAAGCCCCGCATACAGCGAGGCTTTTTCCAAACAGGCAAACTGGCAATAAACCGATTTTTGCTTGCATTAAAATGGGATTCGCATGGTGTGAATCACATACTGATGCTTGGCTGCCCATGCGTGGAGTCCGTTCCAAAACCGCTCGCAGGCCGCGACGATTTTGCCCGAATCCGCCAAATCTCCAGCCATCACCATTGTCGCTATCTGGTCGTAGCCATCCGGTCGATCTGGCAGTTCCAACGATTCAGGCAGTACCTTGGCTCCTGTCGAATAGAACGTCTGCTGGTGCAGCCCGATCAGCATAGCGCCGTATTGGGCAAATTGCATGGCCAGGTAAGGGAGGTAAGTGCGGGGACCTTCCAGGTTGATATTCCTCAGCTTCCCGATGAACTCGTACATTTCACCTACAAGCACGCCGTTGATTGCTTGCGTGAACGCTTCTCTAGAAGGAGAGTGCGCTGCTTCTTTCAACGTTTGAAAAAAGCCTTTCGGATCATACAGACTCAGCGGGGCGAAAAAAGGACCATGGGTCAGCGGCCAGTCATCTTCGACAGTAGCAGCCATGTCCAAAAGCACATGTGCGCTGATGACATTCACTTCGGCTTTCCATGGTCCGGCAGACCATTCGTGGCTGAAATCCGTTTCTTCGCCTGACTCTTCCAGGACGCACAACATCTCTATATCAGAGAACGGGCCGTCTGTTCCGCGTGATACCGAGCCATAGACGCCGATCGCCAAGACTTTTTCGCCGTAAACCTCGTGCAATCGGGCGGCAATTTCCTTGCAGGTTTGCAGTCTTTCGGTGCGAGATATTTTTACTGGTCCATTCATGCTCATTTGTATACATCTCCCTTGAGTTTAAGTTTAATTGGGGGGAATGGGACAAATGCTCACGAATGGAGGGCCGCGGGCTTAACGAGGGATGTTTTTTGGATGCATGAGCAATCTCCTCCAACAACAGAAAAGGTAGGTTCCTATTTATACGCTACTTTAACTTGACTACCATGTTTTTACAATATATTTTGACCAGGCGTATCCAGTAAAGACCGAATGCCCTTATCATGCAAAAAGAAGACGCTGTTACACGTCTTCTTCTTTTGTTTCTTCGGAAGCGTTGAACCCGATCCGCTTGGGCGGGTTTGCCGGGTCTGCTTTGTTGACTGCCATCAACAGAAAGCTGATTTGCGAGATGTGCTGGATGAGTTCGACTGGGGCGCCTGCTTCTGTTGTTCCGAAAAAACGAATCAGACTGGGATTGAAATAGCCGATCCCTTCTACGCGCAAGGTGATATTTTGGCCGAACGATACCAGCCGCATCCCGACTTCATGCTGTTCATCCAGGGATATCTCAAATTCGGCAATCATTTGAATTAAGCGCTTGTGAAATTCGCTCGCAAGATTTTGATCGGGCTGGACCTCAAATACAGGAAGCTCTTTCGTTTTCACAGCATTTGGGGATGTAGGTAAGCTATACTCGTTGGCTGCCATAGCAATACCCCCTTTTTACAAACATTATAATCTATGAAAATAGTTTGAAAAAGGTTAAATTTTGTTTGGATGAAAAAGGGAAACTCTTTGGCAGGAAAGGAGTTTCCTTCGATTCTAGCGATTGTCGACTCTTCGGATACAAACTATATGCCTTAAACCAGTGATGTATAAGGGTTAAGGGTTTCGTACTTGTCAAAACGTGTCTAGAAGGCTTTTGAGTTGATTTTATCTGCATTCTAAAAGCGGAGCGGGAGCCCTCCTATGGACTATGAGTCCGGGAAGGGCAATTTAATTATTTATCATATAGCTTAAGTAAAATAAATATCAAAGCCCAGAATATACCTCCAAGTAATATGTTGCTATCTCCTCCAAAGAATAACCCAGTAAAAAATCCCAAAACTATAATCATGAGTATTTCTAATAATTTGAACATTTTTGTTTATATTCCTTTTTTTGGATTTTATGTATATAATAACACAGAAAAACAAAATGGTAAAAGGTGGTATTTTCATGAAGAAGTTGTCATCTTTTTTGTGTGTCTGCTTGGCTACGACATTAGTGTTCACTCCTGGAATTAGTGACAATCTATTAGCAAAAGAACGACTAAAAAAAATGAATATAGTTGAAATCTCATTAGATGAGTCGCATTCCTCAAAATCGTTAAAAACATTAAGTAATGATGATAGCGAAGAAATTTATTACTTCATCCATAATGAAGGTGAAGAAATAGATCCCAAAGATATAAAGGATTATATTAAGACTGAACTCAAAATAAATCGTTCGTCTGAAGATGAAGGAGTTCCACCAAAATTGATGGGGGTAGGTGTCTATAAACAAAGTGGTACTAGACACGTTGATTATATCTTTGATCAACTAGATGAAGTCCCTTTAGAAGAAATTCGTGAAGAAATTCAAGAAAAAGTTGAACTTGCTGAAAATAAAGGCGCAAGGAATATGAATTCATTAAAAGCCTCAGCAAGTTCTGATGATGATACTTATTCCGATTCTTACACATACAGAGTGAGAGATAATAACCGAAACACATTAGCGGGTGTTTATACTAGCAACGTAGATTATACAAGAAGAGGTATATCAACATTAAGTGGCAAGAAAGTATCTGTTTGGGATGTTAAGTTTTTCAATCAAACAGAGCCTATGAATGATTATCAAACTCGTGAATTAGCAATGAGATACAGACATCTTGGTGATGAAATTGACGAACAAACAATCCGCTCATATGGACCATATACCACTGACACAGACACTTCGGTTATTGTTGGATTGTCAGGGTTAGTTCCCTCGGTGAGTTGGACTTTCAACAGGAAATCAGCAAATATTATTGATGAATCAAGCCTTTCATCTCACTATACTAAGTGGGTTGTTGATTTTGCTTTAGGTACTCAGACTGCAAAGAAAAACTATGTTTATGAACCAGGTGTTCGTGTGACCAATAACGATGCAGGAATAGTTTTTAGACATAACCATTATATTAATTATTATAGAAATCTTGATTCTCAAGCGAAACTAAACAGTGGGACCATTGAATTGATTTTGACAGATTTATAAGAAAATTTGCTAGAAGGATATTAGTGCTACATTTATTTGATGACGATTTGACTTAGTTATAACGGAATCCCTACTATTTAGTAGGGATTTTTTGTAGTTGTCTTACCTAGTCAAAACTAAAAATAGTCCTCACTGCTTGGGGCATTTTCTATCTAAATATATACCTCGGCAGCGACGGTCAAAGAAAAACCCTTGCATATCAAGGGTTTTCTCACTCTAACCAACATCAACCTCTACCGATTATCCACTTTCTCCGGGTACATATCATGGTTCATCAAGCGATAGCTGGCCATCTCTTCGTACTTTGTTCCCGGCTTGCCGTAGTTGCAATACGGGTCGATCGAGATGCCGCCGCGCGGGGTGAATTTGCCCCACACCTCGATGTATTTCGGGTCCATCAGCTTGATCAGGTCGTTCATGATCACGTTCACGCAATCCTCGTGAAAATCGCCGTGGTTGCGGAAGCTGAACAGGTACAGCTTGAGCGATTTGCTCTCGACCATTTTGATATCCGGGATGTAGCTGATGTAGATCGTAGCAAAATCCGGCTGTCCGGTGATCGGACACAGACTGGTGAACTCCGGGCAGTTGAACTTGACGAAGTAGTCGCGGTACGGGTGCTTGTTGTCAAAAGACTCCAGTACACTCGGGTCGTATGAATAGTTGTAGGTCGTTCCCTGGTTGCCCAGCAGGGTGAGGGAAGACAGGTCGCGTTGTTGTTCGTTCATTGGTTTCTCATCCTCGCTTCTTTTCATCTATAATCCAATCCTGGCTTTTCATTTACACGCCTACACGCCGCGCTTGTTTCCCCAGACCAGGGCGTGGAGCTGCGGCAGCACTTTCGCGTCGTTCAAATCGGGGGCGGCCATCGCCTGGTCGATCAGCCATTCAAAGCTTTCCAATAGCTTTTCTCTCAGTTCGTGCGTGTCCGCGCTGACGAGATCGCTATTTCCCGGCTGGAGGAAAAAAGGAACCGCCGGATACCGCCGATGGATGTCGCGCGCATATGCGAAGTCGGCGTCGTCAAACACGACGACCTTCAGGCTCAGCCCCGGATGCTTTTGCTCCGTCAGAGCGCCCACGATGCGATCGAGCACGGCGTAATCCGTGTTCATGCCAGAGCTGGGCGGCTTCGGAGAAATCGTGATGTCGTCGATCAGCGGCAGCCATTCCTGCCAGCGGCTTCCTTGTGTCTCCAGCGCCGTGCGAATGCCGCGTTCCTTTAAAAACGAGACAAGCTCGCCCATGCCTGCGAGAAGCGCCGGGTTGCCGCCAGAGATGGTGACATGGGAAAAACGGTCTTGGCCCAGACGCGTTAGCTCTGCCCAGACTTCCTCGACGGACAACTGCTTGATTTCATCGCGCGCCGAGCCGTCCCACGTAAAGGCGGAGTCACACCAGCTACAACGGTAGTCGCAGCCAGCGGTGCGGACGAACATCGTCTTTTGCCCGATGACCATGCCTTCCCCTTGAATCGTCGGGCCGAAAATTTCCAGAACGGGAATGCTCACTCCATCATCCACTCCCGTCTCGCCTCGGCGTAGCTCGTCGGCGTTTCAAACAGGCGGACAAATTCGACGCGGGCACCGCGGTAGCGGTCGCGATAGACGTCAGATTGAAGCTGCTGCTCCATTTGCTCAAACAGCCAGACGACCATGTTTTCTGCCGTGGTGTTCATCGGCGGCAGCATTTCATTCAGGTAGCGGTGATCCAAGTAAATCTCGATATGTTCCTTCCAGATTTGCTTGATGTCGCCGAAGTCGATGACCAGCCCGATTTCATCCGGGTAGCCGCTGATGCCAAACACGACGTGGTACGTGTGTCCGTGCAAGTTTTTGCATTTGCCTTCGTAGGCGTGCAGATGGTGGGCGGCGTCAAACGTAAACTCCTTGCTCACCAGCACGCGCTTGTTGTGGTAGCGCAGCTGCGATTGTTGAATATGGGTGCCAAGTGTCTGCATGCGGTCGACGATGCGAAAGTCAAAGTTTGCGCTCATCAGACGTTGGCCCCGGATTGAGTTTTTTCGGAAAGATACTTGTCCAGTCCGGCTTTTCGCAGGTGGCAGGCAGGGCATTCGCCGCAGCCGTCGCCTTTGATGCCGTTGTAGCAGGTGAGGGTTTTTTCGCGGATATAGGTGAAGGCACCCAGTTCATCCGCCAGCTTCCACGTTTGCGCCTTGTCGAGCCACATGAGCGGCGTATGGATCACAAACGGATAATCCATGGACAGGTTAAGCGTCACATTGAGCGATTTGACAAACGCATCGCGGCAATCGGGATAGCCGCTAAAATCCGTTTCGCAAACGCCAGTAACCAAATGCCGCGCTCCTTTTTGCTTGGCGAAAACGCCTGCAAAAGACAGGAACAACAGATTGCGCCCGTCGACAAATGTGGATGGAAGCTGGCCTTCCTCCTGGGTGATGTTGATGTCTGTGCGGGTTAGTGCATTGGGAGCGAGTTGATTCAACAGGCTCATGTCCAATACGGTGTTGGCTACGCCCAACTCCCGGGCGATCTCTTTGGCACACTCGATTTCCAGCTTGTGCCGCTGCCCGTAGTCAAACGTAATCGTTTCTACTTCGCCGAATTGCTGCTTGGCCCAGAACAGGCAAGTGGTGCTGTCCTGACCTCCACTGAACACAACGACGGCTTTTTCCTTTTTCATGCTCTCCATCTCCTTCAGTATCGTAATGGAAGAAAGAGAGTTCTTGAACTTGCTCCTGCAAAAAAACAAAACAATACCAAGGGATCGGTACTGTTGTCCACCTTAGTTTTTTATAGAGGGAGTTCGCGAACCTCTCCCGCGCCAGTCGCGCGGATTTCGTATGCGATTGATGGCGGCTGCCATCCTGAGCCATTATACTATAGATTGGCCTGCCGTGGGCAATCGGCAACGAAAAAACGATTGACGGAATATGGTGTCACTGCTAGTATTTTTTAATAACACCAATGGAGAAAATCAGCGTATAAAAAGACGGATAATTCTGGTTTTAATACTTTAAATGAATGAATTTTTACCTTTATTACAATCAATTATCCTGCGAATGGAATAATTAGAAAAATAGAACAGAACGGGTGAGAATAATGCGGGATGTCCCATTAGTAGAAGAGTATCGCGGAGGTATATTGGAAAATGTTCATTCAGGCATCGTTTGCGGCGTGGATGAGCACGGCCAGGTCATTTATTCGGCAGGAGATGTGATGCATGTTGCCTTGCTGCGTTCCGCTGCCAAACCGTTTCAGGCGCTTCCGGTAGCGAGGCAAAAAATTGACGAAAGATTCGGTCTGACAAGTCGGGAAGCGGCGCTGTTCGCGGCTTCTCATCGCGGTGAAGCCTATCATCTGGAAGGGCTGGAATCGCTTTTGGCCAAAACGGGCATTCGCGAAGACGAACTTTTAACCTGCCCGACGTATCCATTAAATGAAGCGCCCAAGTTCGCCTGCTTGTCCCAAGGTGTAGCCAAGCGCAGACTTTTTCACAACTGCGCAGGAAAGCATCTGGGCTTTTTGGCGTTGTCCAAGGAACGCGGCTATACGACCAGCGATTACTACAAGCAGGAGCATCCGGCCCAGCAGGAGGCCCTGGCAGCTTTTTCCAGTCTCGCCGAGTACCCGCAGGAGCACATCGGCCTTGCTGTCGACGGTTGCGGCTTTCCTGTTTATGCCCTGCCACTCAAGCATTTGGCGATCGCTTATTTGAAGCTGGCCTGTCCCGACCTGATTGCGGAACAAGAAAATCGCCAGGCGGTTGAAAAAGTGACGGGCTGGATGACGGCCCACCCGGAAATCATCGCCAGCCACCAATTCATCTGCACAGCTCTGCTGACCGATCCGAACATTATTGCCAAAGGCGGCGCGATGGGCGTATACGGTTTTGCGCTGAAAAAGGAGCGAATCAGCTTTTCGCTGAAGGTACTGGACGGTTCAGAGCTGGTTTGGCCGCTCGTCATCGCCAACATTTTGGAGCAGATCGATTACAACAACAAGGAGACCATTGCCAGGTTGCATGCGTTGGCCCCGAAAGAAATCGTCAACGATAACCAGTTGGTCGTCGGGGAAAAGCGGCCCGTGTTCGTTCTGGAAAAATGCTAGGCGCGCACTTGCGCAACGGTGGCGACGCTCAGTACAATGTCCATAAAAGCTACGGACGAGAGGAGAAATCACATGCTGGTGGAAGTGATTGCGACTTCGGTGGAGGATGCAAAACGCGCAGAGCGAGGCGGCGCAGATCGGCTAGAGCTGATTTCCGGCATTTTGGAGGGAGGGCTTACGCCAAGCTGGGGCTTGATCGAAGCGGCGGTCAAGGCTGTCTCCATTCCTGTCAATGTCATGGTGCGGCCGCACAGCCAATCTTTTTGCTATACCAAAGACGAGCTGCGTGTCATGAAAGAAGATGTGCGCGTCGTCCGCGAGCTAGGGGCGGCAGGTGTTGTTTTTGGCATGTTGACGCCAGACAAGCAATTGGATCGTGACGGACTGGAGCTGTTGCTGGAAGAAGCAAACGGCCTGAACGTGACTTTTCACCGGGCTTTTGACGAAGCGGTGAGCCAGCTTGGAGCTTTGGACATCTTGTTGCAATATCCGCAAGTAAAGACGATCCTGACTTCCGGGGGAAAACGTACAGCCATGGAAGGCGCAGATTGCATCGCGGAGCTGGTGCGCAAAACGGAAAACTCGACTCTGTCCATTTTGGCAGGGAGCGGGCTGTCCGCGACGAATGCGCCCGAGCTGATCGGGCTGACTGGCGTCCGAGAGGTTCATTTCGGTACCGCAGCCAGGGAAGAGGGGCAAGCTTTGCGCTATGTGGACAGCGAGCGAGTCGCTGCGATCAAGCGAGCATGCCTGTCAAAAGAATAGAAGAAAGACATGAAAACAAGCCGCCCCCTCACTTTTGCAGAGGAGTCGGCTTGTTTTGCAGTCGCTGCCTGATGTGGTACCAGACGACGAGTAGCAACGGGTAGGCAACCGCCACAGAAAAATCAAAGAGCGGCCAAAATGTGTAGGCTTGAAGCAAAAATGTTTCATTCGGCAAAAGGATGATGGCGCCCACGACAAACAGCAGACAAGTAGGATAGGTGAGTAGCTGGTATTCCTTCAGTTTCAAAAGCTGCTGAATGCCTACGCAAAAGCCGTACATGTACAAGACGACCTTGAAATAAATCGAAACGAACCACATCAGTGCCATCATGGCTTCCTGCCGCTGAAAAAACTCACCGACATGAACCCGCTTCGCCAGCGAGTAACTGGGGAAATTGTCTGTAGCAGTCAACACCGGACCGAGCACCAAAAGCGTCATCAAAATGATCGTGATCAGGCAGATTCCGCCGTAGATCGCTCCCCGCAAAAAAGCAGAAGTGAGCTTTTGCGGGACATCGACGAAAGGGGTAATCATTAAAAAGACGATCAGCTCTGTATACGGGTAGGCGATCACAGAAAAAGAGCCGCTGATGACAGGGGCAAGCCCGTTTTCCAGAACGGGCTGCAAGTTGCGAAGGGAAAACTGTGGTACCAACAAGAAAAAAAACGAGAGAAAAGTAAAGACGAACCAGAGATAAAAAATCTCACTCGTCCGCGCGAAAGTCTCCAAGCCGAGGCGCACACCGAACAGGGAGCACGCCACGAGAAGGATGACGACGGCAACGCTCGGTGTTTCCTTCAAAATTTGCGCGGTCATGAAATCGCCGATGGCACGCACGTAAACAGAGCCGTTGATCAGCAGCGTGAAAAGGAACATGATGGATAAAGCCGTACCGAGCCAACGCCCGAAAATGAGTATGTTTTTCCCGATCAGCGTGTGCTCCTGGTGCAAACGGCTGATTATGCAATACAGATAGATGACAGCCAGGCCAACCAATACACCAATGATGCTGGAAAGCCAACTGTCGTAGGAGGCCTCTTTCGCTACGGCTGCCGGCAAGATCAGAATCGAATCTCCGACCGTAATCAGGGTAACCAGAATGGTGAATTGGCGCGTGCCGATCGTTCCGGGCTTCTGCATGAGGTTTCACCTTCAGTGGAGTGATCTCCCTATTATTTCCAAGCGGGTAGCGGGACAAACGACCGCGTCCCGGAAGATCAGCTGAACCCGTTCTTGTAACTTGTAAGGAATGTTTTTGGAATTGTATGATAATAGAAAGGCGGTTGTGTTCGACTTTTACAGGAGGGATGGAGAGCGGTGGAGCTGGAGAAACGTTTGTCAAAGATCGTGCAGGAAGCGGCAGGGACATGGGGAGTCGTAGTAAAAGAGCTGGCGGTGCCGCAGGGAATCTGTTTTGAGCACCAACCGGACGAGCTGTTTATTGCCGAAAGTGTCATCAAGGTTCCGATTATGGCAGCGGTTTACGCGGCCTGTGAGCAGGGCAAAGCCCGGATCGAGGATCAGCTCCCTTTGCGCAAAGAGGATTTGGTAGGCGGATCAGGCTTTTTGTACGCGCTCTCGCCAGGCTTGAAGCTGTCCATACGCGATCTGGTTACGCTGATGATTATTCAGAGCGACAACACAGCGACGAATATGCTGATCGATTTTGTGGGAAAAGAGCTGATTGATCAGACGATGCGTGAGCTGGGAATGGAGCGAAGTTACTATTCGCGCAAGGTGATGATTTATCCGCAGGACGTGACGGCCAACAACATGATTACGGCAGGGGATGTGGCGCGGATGCTGGAGCATATCGTTTCTGGCAGCGGATTTTCCCGGGCGGCGCGTACAGAAATGATTGCGATTATGAACAAGCAGCAAGTGCTGAACGGTTTGCCGTCCCAACTGCCGTCCGCGAGCAATCAGGATGGCTTGCCTGGCTGGGAATTGGCGTGCAAATCCGGTTGGGACACAGGCAGGCAGCACGACGTCGGGATACTTTTCGTAGAGGGGCGACAGTTTGCGATTGCCGCCTTGTCGCAGGATGTAACGCCCGAGGCAGCTTTGCACACGCTTGGCTTGCTGGGCAGGGCTGTGTACGATTATGCCGTGGCTTAAACCGATGATAAGGTTGCAGCAGTTGTTTGGTTAATAAAAAGGGAGCCCTTTTAGCGGGTTCCCTTTTTTATTGCTAGTTTCCGTTATGCTTGCTCACATGACTTCTTTTAACTGAACAGGATCGATTTTGACCAGCGTTTCAAAACGGTTGGGGGTATCAGCGTGCACATGCTCTTTGACGATCCCCATTTTCGCCAGGAGTCGCAAGCTGGTGTAGACCGTTGAGAGTGTGATGCTGGGCATTTCGTTTTTCAAGGCATGGTAAACGTCTTTGGCTGTAGGGTGTTGCTGGGACATCAGCATATAGCGCAAGACGGCGCGTCTTTGAATCGTCAGGCGTTTTCCGAAGTGTTTGATCTGGTTTGTGACACTGGCCAGTTGTTCATCCATCACAGGTCACCTCTTTTTTTGATAATAATTATTACTTGATTATAATTATCGATTTGTTTGTGCGGCTAGTCAATCTCTTTTTTCTAGAAAGAAGCCCAACTCTCGTGCATGTTTGCTGTGCTTCAGCAAATGTTACTGAGAAGGAAGGAGCGGAAATGGGGGTT
>NZ_CP064090.1:2310000-2785000 GCF_022701015.1 Brevibacillus parabrevis
CCACCCCTTGGCTCATCGCAACCTTGGCGCTTTCGATTCCCGTAATATTGCCTGCAACGTACAGTCCCGGCAAAGGCGTTTTCATGTATTCATCGTGCAAAGGGACGTGTCCTCCGAGGGCGGGAACATAGGCAAAAGGACATCCGGCAATGGCCGCCAGCTCTGCGAGTGGACTCAACCCGCCCGCGATGCAAACAAAGTCAGCCGGAATGAGCCGTTCCGTCCCGGGAATCGGCAATCCTTCCGGCGTGATGCGGGCAGTCCTGACTCCCTCCACTTGTGAAGTTCCGACGATCTCCAATGCGGCTGTGCGCAAATGGATCGGCATATCCCACATGCGCACACCTTTGGACGGAAAAAAAGCAACCGCCAACCGCTGCATCCACTCGCTGCCCATCAGCTTGCTTCCGAGGCGAATGACAGGCGAGGGGGCGAGATGGGCGACCCGCAGCAACGAGCGCATAATCTCATGGGGCCGTCCTGCCTTTCCGCTCACCTCAGACAGGGGAGGCAAAATCAGCTGCTCGACATGCACGCCAGCCAGCTGCAACTCTCTAGCAATCGCGACAGACAAAATATTGACGCCGATCACCACGCCTGTTTTGCCTACGCGAACACGCTGCACATTTGTCATGACTTGTGCGGCTCCAATCGACATCACACCGGGCAATGTCCAGCCGGGAACGGGAACCGCAGCTTCGGACGCTCCGGTAGCAATCAGCAGCAGCGAAGACTCCCACTCGCCTTCTGTCGTGGAAATCCGCCAGCGGTCGTCGCAGCGGGCAATATCGTACACCGAAACACCACAGGAGATGTTGACCCCAAGTGCTCTGGCTTCCTGATCCAGACGGGCGGCTTCAGCCAAACCGTTCCACCATACCCCGTCCGGTTCTTCGTGCAACTGTCCGAGCAGTCTGCCGCCCGGCCGATAAAACTCATCGACGATTTTCACAGACAATCCTTGTCGGGCGGCGGCAATGGCAGCAGATAAGCCAGCAGGGCCAGCTCCGATGACCAGAACATCCCTCATTTCGCATGCCCTCCTTTTTTCAGCGGAGTCGGCAGAACGGAGCCTGCTGTTACGCACATTCCTTCCGTAACAAGCGTCATACACGCTCGCACAGTCGGGATGCCGTCCACATGCACACGGCATTCGTAGCAATGGCCAATGTTACAGTAAATGCCCCGCGGAGTCCCTGTTTCTTCATGAACCCGAAGCGTGCGCACGCCAGCAGCCAAAAGCGCGCCGGCAATGGTTTCCCCTTCGTAAGCGGTATAAACAGCGCCGTTGAACTGAAACTGGAGAGCGGTTCTTTCTTCCATAGAACCAAGCACAGGATGATGGAAGATGCGTTGACTCATGAGCTTTTTCCTCCAAGCGTTTGAAACGAAATGGGCCGTACAGGCGGCTGATATCCAAGCGAAACTGTATGCGTAGGCACTTGGCCTGTTGCTTGTTCAACGATTTGCTCGATCAAAATCCGGCACGTTCTGCCACCGCAGCAGCCCATGCCAGCTCTGGTCCGCAGCTTCAATTCGCGAGCGGTGCACTGGTACTCGCGGGCAGTGCTCAGCAGCTCTTCCAGAGATACTTCCTCGCAGCGACAAATGATCACCTGCTGTGCGTCCATGCAAAAAGCCTCCCTTCGTTGTTGTCAGATAGCAAAATGCAAGTGTCGTGCCAGAAGCAGCGAGTGTTACAATAAAAACAACAGACAAACCCCCGCAGAAAGCGCAAATGGACAAGGAAGCTTGGCACGAGGATTGCTTATAGAGCTTATAGAAAAAGAACGAAAATCACAGAAGCGAAGAGGGATGACCACATGGACAAATTGACACGTCTGCGCACACAATTCGATGCTTTGGGAATGGATGGAATGCTCATTACAAACGGGCAAAACCGCCGCTATTTGACCGGGTTTACAGGTACATACGGAGTGGTGCTTGTATCGCGGAACGAGGCAAAGCTGTTCACTGACTTCCGTTATACGGAGCAGGCCAAAGCCCAGGCTGTCGATTTTGAGATTGTATTTTTGCCGACAAAAGAATCCGTTTACAGCGAAGTCGCTCGCCAGGCAGAGGAAATGGGCATCCAGACCCTCGGTTTTGAATCAGAAAACGTGACGTATGCTTTGCATCAAAAGTATGCGGATGCGATTCAAGCACGTTTGCTGCCGGTTGCTGGCGTAGTCGAGGGGCTGCGCATGATCAAGAGCGCAGACGAGCTGGACAAGATCAAGACAGCCGCACAGATAGCGGATGCGGCTTTTGCCCATATCTTGACGTTCTTGCGCCCAGGCATTACAGAGCTGGATGTGTCTAATGAGCTGGAAATGTTCATGCGCAAACAAGGAGCGTCAGGCTCTGCTTTTGACATCATTATCGCCTCTGGTCATCGCTCTGCTCTGCCGCACGGAGTGGCGAGCGACAAAAAGATCGAGAGCGGCGATATGGTGACCATGGACTTTGGCGCTCTGTACCAAGGCTATCGCTCCGACATTACCCGTACAGTTGCCGTCGGACAGCCGCATGAACAGCTTCAAGAAATATACGGCATCGTTCTCGAAGCGCGAAATCGTGCGGTAGCGGGGATTCGTCCCGGGCTGTCTGGAAAAGCGGCAGATGCGCTCGCTCGCGACTACATCGCGCAACACGGATACGGCGAACGGTTTGGTCACGGCATGGGCCATGGCGTAGGGCTGGACATTCATGAGGAGCCGTTCATGTCGACACGTTGCGAAGCGATTCTTGCGGCGGGCATGGTTTTGACTGTCGAGCCAGGTATTTATATTCCGGGGCTTGGCGGAGTCCGAATCGAGGATGACCTTGTTGTCACCGATACAGGCAACGATGTATTGACGCATTCCCCGCGCGAACTCATTATTTTGTAAAAGCCAAAAGCCAAAAGCCAAAAGCCAAAAGCCAAAAGCCAAAAGCCAAAAGCCAAAAGCCAAAAGCCAAAAGCCAAAGCCAAAGCCAAAAGCCAGGACCCTCGACTGTAGCGAAAAGTCGAGGGTCTTTTCCTATGCAAATCTGCCCCAAGCCATATTCCAGACAACAGTGTCTAACAAATGAAACAGCGCATCTGTCCATGTGTACAAATGTTTATACACTATTCACCCGTGTGTCAAAAATCCCCGCATATTTCCATTTGGCACACATGTTGCATTTTCAGTATTTTGCAAAATTTGCAACAGTTCATAAGAAGAGGGGTTGATCGCGTGAAAAAAAGCATGTTTGCATTAGTCAGCAGTATCGCGGTACTGGGGGTAGCACTCGCAGGTTGCGGAGGAGGGCAGCAAGCGGCCCAGCCGACGAGCCAGCCAGCACAATCTGGACAAGCACAAGGCAATGCGCAGCCTGCACCTGCGGAAAAGCCGAAAGAGGCGCAAGTCTTGCGCTGGAATTTGCACTCCGAGCCGCCGACAGGCGATCCGGGACTGGCTGAGGATACGACATCAGCCGCAATCGTGAAGGCGCTCTTTGACGGGCTGACCCGCATCGGGCCTTCCGGAAAGCCAGAGGAGGCAGTAGCAGAAAAAATCGAAGTATCTCCTGATTTGAAAACGTATACATTCAAGCTGCGCGACTCGAAATGGAGCAACGGCGATCCCGTAACCGCCCATGACTTCGTCTACGCCTGGAAACGTGCCCTCGACCCTAAGACCGCTTCGAATTACGCCTATCAGCTGTACTACATCAAAAACGCGGAAAAAGCGAACAAAGGCAATGGCAGCCTGGACGAAGTCGGGGTCAAAGCGCTTGATGACAAGACATTGCAAGTGGAGCTTGCCAATCCGACGCCGTTTTTCCTGGAGCTGACCGCCTTCCAAACTTATTTCCCGGTAAATAAAAAAGTGATTGAATCATCGGCAACTTGGGCAGGCGATGCCAAGACGCATGTCGGAAACGGCCCGTTCAAGATGGAAACATGGGAACACAAGAGCAAGATGGTCATGGTCAAAAATGAGAACTATTGGGACAAAGACAGCGTCAAGCTCGACAAAATCGAGTTTTCCATGGTAGAGGACGAGAATACGGAGCTGTCCATGTTCGAGAACGGCGAAATTGACTGGGCAGGCGCTCCGCTTAGCTCTTTGCCGACCGATGCCATGCCAGCCTTGAAAGACAGCGGCAAGCTGCAAGTAAAACCAGTCGGCGCGACGTACTGGTACAAGTTCAATACAGAGCAACCTCCTTTTAATAACGTGAAAATCCGCAAAGCGTTCGCCTATGCGATCAACCGCCAAATTCTCATCGACAACGTACTCCAGGCCAACCAGCAGCCAGCCATGGGGGCCGTTCCGCCAACGATGGCCCTCAACCCGGATGGATACTTCAAAGACAACGATCTGGAGACAGCGAAAAAGCTGCTCGAAGAGGGCATGAAAGAACAGGGCCTGTCCAAGCTCCCACCTGTAACACTCGTTTACAACACGTCCGAAGGTCACAAAAAAATCGCCGAGGCCATTCAGGATCAATGGCGCAAAAATCTCGGTGTGGAAGTGAAGCTGGAAAACCAGGAGTGGAAAGTCTACCTGGAAACGATGCACGAAGGAAACTATCAAGTAGGGCGCCTTGGCTGGTCCGGCGATTTCAACGATCCGATCAACTTCCTGGAGCTGTTCAAGGAAAAGGACGGCGGAAACAACGACACGCGCTGGGAAAATCCGAAATTCAAGGAATTGCTGAACCAGTCTGCGACAGAGGGTGATCCGGACAAACGCAAGGCGATTTTGCGGGAAGCCGAGCAAATCATGATGGATGAAATGCCGATCATGCCGATCTACTTTTACACGCATACATGGGTGAAAAACGACAAGGTAAAAGGAGTCTTCCAGGACGGATTGGGCGCAATCGACTGGAAATGGACGTCGATCGAATAACAAGTGAATGGGGGAAGGTCTATGAAAAAATGGGGCAGTGTAGTGGTTGCAGCGTTGCTTAGTCTGTCGCTCGCCGTTGCGGGATGTGCGAACCAGGGCCAAGGTGCAGCGGACGCCAATGAAATCCTGGTCGGCGTGCTTTTGCCAGTGACGGGAAACAACGCAATAGATGGGAAAGACATGCAAAACGCCATCGAAATGGCTGTGAAAAAAGTGAATGACAGCGGCGGCGTGCTTGGAAAAAAGCTGAAAATCGAAGTCGCGGATGACGGATGCGATCCGCAAATGGCAACGACCGCAGCGAACAAGCTCGTCTCGCAAAATGTAGTCGCAGTCGTGGGCGGCTACTGCTCCGGTGCTACGCTTCCTTCTTCCGGTGTGTTCAAAAATGCGAATATCCCGATGATCGTCCCGGCAGCCAACTCGGCAAAATTGCCAGCCCAAGGTTATGACACCCTGTTTTTGATCAATGGCCTAACCCCAGACCAAGCCCAAACCGCAGCAGATTACATGGCAGCCAACCAGGCCAAAAAAGTCGCTCTCATTCACGACAACTCCGCTTATGCCAAAGACCTCGCCGACTTCGCCAAAGCTGCCGTGGAAAAGAGCGGCGGCACCGTCATCGCCTATGAAGCGATCAATCCCGAAGAAAAAGATTTCAGCGCGCTCGTCACCAAGCTGAAAGGTTTGCAGCCAGACGCCACCTATTTTACCGGCTACTATGCGGCTGGCGGGCTGTTGGTCAAACAGTTCAAGCAAAAAGCAGTACCGGGCCTGTTCCTCGTAGGCGACGGATCGTTCAGCGAGGACGTCATCAAAATCGCCGGAGCGGACAACGCAGAGGGACTGTTGATTACCGCTACGCCGACTGCTGAATTTATCGAGGGCGCAGAAGCCTTCACCACCGAATACAAGCAAACGTACAACAACCTTGCTCCTGGGCCGTTCTCTGCGCTCAGCTACAACGCGGTCAATTTGCTGGCAGATGCCTTGAAACGGGCCAACTCGACAGAGCGCGATGCGATCAAGAAGGCGCTCAAGGAAACGAAAGACTTCCAAGCTCTCGGTCAAACGATCTCTTTCAACGCGCAAAACACGCTCGATACTTCCAACTTTGCTGTGCTCAAAGTGACAGGCGGCAAATTCACATTGGCGAAATAGGGCCGCCAGAGCAAGGAAGAGGTCATTCAGGCAAAGGGATGGTGGTGGCATGGAGATTCTGGTCCAAACGCTGGCAGACGGTTTGGTCATCGGCGCGTTTTACAGTTTGATCGCTCTCGGCTACACGATGGTTTTTGGCATCATCAAGCTGCTCAATTTTGCTCATGGCGACTTGTACATGCTCGGCGCATTCGTCGGCTACAGCTTGCTCAGCATGATTGGCGGCGGCGATTCCGGCATGGGGCTGTTCGGGATACTCGTCGTACTTCTGTTGACGATGGTGATTGTCGGCATTGCCGGGATGGGGATTGAGCGGATTGCTTACCGTCCGCTGCTCCTTGCTCCCAGACTGTCGATCCTGATTACCGCAATTGGCGTATCCCTTTTTCTGGAAAATGGTGCGATGATCGCCTGGGGCGCACAGTATCAGGTGTATCCGTTGCAACTGTCGCATGCCGGAATCAATTTGTTCGGGGCTACGATCACGTATACCCAGATCGGGCTTGTGCTCATCTCGGCATTGCTGATGCTCGGGCTGCACTTGTTCATCAACCGGACGCTTTACGGAAAAGCGATGCGGGCCATCGCGCACGATCAGACGGCGTGTCAGCTGATGGGCATTAACGTACCCAAAGTCATCGGACTTACTTTTTTTATCGGAGCTTCACTGGCGGCGGGGGCAGGGACGATGGCTGGCGCCTACTACGGAACCGTCAATTTCATGATGGGCTTTATCATCGGGCTTAAAGCGTTTACAGCCGCTGTGCTTGGCGGGATCGGCAGCATTCCGGGAGCGATGCTCGGCGGGCTTTTGCTTGGCTTGATGGAGACGGCGGGCACTTTTGTATTCGGTGGATCGTGGAAAGATGTCGTCGCCTTTTCGCTCCTGATCTTGATCCTGGTGCTCAAGCCGACGGGCATCATGGGCGAGAAAGTGACAGAGAGGATGTAGCCGATGAACGGATATCGCAAAAAGCTGCCTGTCGTCCTGTTGCTGCTTGTCGCCGCCATCCTGCCGTTTCTCGCCAATAATTACTGGCTCGATGTGGCGACACTCGCCTTGTTTTACATCGTTTTGGCTCAGGGGCTGAATGTGGTCGTCGGCTTTGCCGGCCTGCTTGACCTCGGCTACGCGGCGTTTTTCGCTGTTGGAGCTTATACGACGGGAATCTTGATGACGGTTTACGGCTGGTCGTTTTGGCTGACTTTGCCCGTGTCGATTGCGCTTGCCGCTGTCGTCGGGGTTATCATTGGCGCTCCGACTCTGCGGCTGCGCAGCGATTACTTGGCGATCGTCACACTCGGTTTCGGGGAAATCATTCGTCTATTGGCGATCAACTTGAGCATAACAGGTTCGGCTTCCGGCATTTACGGCATTCCGCGACCGTCCATCGGGAGCTATGTGCTTGCGGGACAGCTTGATTTTTACTATCTGATTCTCGTCATTGCCATCTTGGCTGTGCTCGCGGTCAAACGGCTGGGAACGTCGCGGATCGGCAGGGCGTGGATGTACATTCGCGAGGATGAGGACGCAGCCGAGGCCATGGGCATCAATCGGATCAACATGAAGCTGTTGGCTTACTCCATCGGAGCGGTCATCGGCAGTTTGGCAGGTTCTGTGTTCGCCGTCAAAATGAGTGCGATTGCCCCGCTCAGCTTCAGCTTTACGCAGTCGATCATGATTTTGCTCGCGGTCGTGCTCGGAGGTTTGGGCAGCATCCCGGGTGTCGTTCTGGGCGCTGCGCTGGTCATCACCTTGCCTGAACTGCTTCGCTCAGTGGAAGACTGGCGCTATCTGATCTTTGGGGTTGCGCTGGTGGCAATGATGCTGTTTCGTCCACAAGGGCTGTGGCCCGCCCGATACGATGCAGGGCAAGCGGCCAGCGGGGAAACAGAAGCAGCGCTTTCGGGAAGGGGGGACGACGATGTCAACGTTGACGCTGAAAAATGTAACGCTTAAATTCGGCGGCCTTGTCGCTGTCAACGACTTGACAGTCGAGATCGGTGCAGGCTCGATCACGAGCATGATCGGCCCGAATGGCGCGGGAAAAACGTCTGTCTTCAACATGATCACGGGCTTTTACAAACCGACAGCGGGGCAGATTTTGCTGGACGGACAAAATCTGGTCGGGAAAAAGCCAAGCCAGATCACTCGCCTCGGACTGGCGCGCACTTTTCAAAACTTGCGGCTGTTTCCGAACTTGACGGTTTTGGACAATGTCAAGGCAGGCATGCACAGCCGCACGAAGCAAGCGGTCTGGGGAGCGCTGTGGCATACGCGGGCACAGCGTCAGGAAGAACGCTTGATCGAGCAGACGGCGCTGGACTGCTTGCGCTTTGTCGGCATGGAACAAGATTGCGCGCGGATCGCGAAAAATTTGCCGTACGGAGCGCAGCGGTATTTGGAAATTGCCCGCGCGCTGGCGACGCAGCCGAAGCTTCTGCTTCTCGACGAACCTGCCGCTGGACTGAACTATGAGGAAAAAGAGGCGTTGATCGGGTTGATCCGCAGCATCCGCGACACGTATGGGCTGACCGTCCTGATCATTGAGCACGACATGGGCTTGATCAAAAAAATATCGGATCACGTCGTTGTTCTGGATTATGGGCAAAAAATCGCGGAGGGCGTTCCGGAAGCTGTCCTGAACAACCCGCGGGTGGTCGAAGCGTACTTGGGGAAGGAGGAGGCAGTGTGACGGCACTTTTGACGATTGAAAGCCTCCAGGCGCATTACGGGAAAATCGCGGCGCTCAAAGGGATCAGCCTGCAAGTGAACCAGGGGGAGATCGTCGCGCTTCTCGGCAGCAACGGAGCGGGCAAAAGCACCACGCTGAAAGCGATTTCCGGGATTGTCCGGCCGACGAGCGGCGAGATTGCTTTGGCAGGCAAAAGTCTGGTCGGCTGCGCCCCGCATCAAATCGTGGAAGCAGGCGTCATCCATGTTCCGGAAGGGCGGCGGATCTTTGCCGGACTGACCGTGCGCGAAAATCTGGAGCTTGGCGGATTTACGAAGAGACGAGAGAAGGCGGCCGTCAAGGAAGGGATCGAGCAAGCTTTTGCCTTGTTTCCCCGCTTGCAGGAGCGAAGTCAACAGCTGGGAGGAACGCTGAGCGGCGGCGAGCAGCAAATGCTCGCGATCTGCCGCGCTTTGATGGCGCGACCGAAGCTGTTGATGCTGGATGAGCCGTCGATGGGGCTGGCCCCGATTATTGTGCAAGAGATCATGAACATAATCAAGGAAATCAACAGGCAAGGCACGACGATTTTATTGATCGAGCAAAATGCCAAGGCAGCGCTCAAGCTTGCCCATCGCGGCTATGTGATGGAGACGGGGCGCATTGTGATGGAAAATACGGCAGACGTGCTGCGCACAGACGATTCGATCGTCAAGGCGTACCTGGGCGCGTGAGTCAGTCAGGCAGTCAGGACAAGGCTGTTCTCCAACGACAAAGGAGGAATCAACCGTGGAATTGATTCGCATTTTGTCTGAGTTGTTGCCGCCCAAAGAGGGGCGAAGCTGCCGGGAGCTGCGCGGGTGTTTTCGCCGTTTTTTTCAGTGCAAAAAGGCGGGCAGGCGCCGTTAGCCCAAGCAGGCCCGTTTTGCATTCGCGCTGCTGCAAACCACGCCGCAAAAACGCAAAAACCAACCTCCCGTTTCACACGGCAAAGTGAGACGGGAGGTTGATTTTCACAAGACGAGGTGCGAGCGAGCTTCGCCTTTCGCGCTGGATTATTTGTTCAGCTTGTTGCCAGGGAGAGCGGAGAGCGGTGCGGCCCCTTGCAGTGGGGCACGGCTCGTTTTTGGCGCCGGATTATTTGTTCAGCTTGTTGTACAAAGTCGCGCGGGAAATGCCGAGTCTTTTGGCAGCGGCCTGCTTGTTGCCGTTTTCCAGCTCGATCGCGCGCAGGATGACGCGCCGTTCATGCGCTTCCAGTTCTTCCTGCAAAGAAAACAGGTCGTCCGGCAGCTCGACGGGCAACTGCTTGGCCTGGCTTTGCACAGAGTACGGCAAGTCTTCCTCGCGGATCGTTCCGTCCGTAGCAAAAACGACCAGCCGCTCGATGGCATTGCGCAGTTCGCGAATATTGCCCGGCCAGTCGTATTGCAGCAAATTTTGCATGACGTTTTGCGAGATGGCGTGGATCGGCCGATTGTAGCGCAAGGAAAACTCGTAGAGAAAAAAGTGGGCCAGCTCGACTGTGTCTTCGATCCGCTGCCGCAAAGGCGGGATGGCGAGGGTGACGACATTGAGCCGATAATACAAGTCCTCGCGAAACTTTCCTTCACGGATCATTTCCTCCAAGTTTTTGTTGGTGGCGGCCACTATGCGAAAATCGGCTTCGATCTGCTTCGTTCCTCCCACAGGGTAATACTTTTTCTCCTGGAGGACGCGGAGCAGCTTGACTTGCATGTCGAGCGGCATTTCGCCCACTTCGTCGAGAAACAGCGTTCCGCCGCGGGCCAGCTCAATCATCCCTTTTTTGCCTTTTTGATCAGCGCCGGAGAAAGCTCCCTTTTCATAGCCGAACAGCTCGCTCTCAAAAAGGGTGGGGGAGATCGCTCCGCAGTTGATCGCGATAAAAGGAGCGTTTGCGCCTTCGCGCACATCGTGCACCGCCTTGGCGAACAGCTCTTTGCCGACGCCGCTCTCCCCGATAATCAGCACGGTCGCCTGGGTCGAGCCGAGCTTTTGGATCATCGACTTGATCTGGCGGATGGCGAGGCTGGTTCCTTTGATGTGCTGGAACGGATCGGGAGTGGAGCTGAGCTTCGCCATTTCCTGCTGCAAATGATTCACTTTTTTGTTCGCCTTCAACAGTTCCTGATTCAGGCGAACCTGGCTGGTAATATCGGTCTCAGCGGCAACAGCGCCGATGATTGTATCGTGCAAATAAATCGGTTTCGTATTGATGAGGACGACGAGGTCTTCTCGCGGCTGATGCTGATGGCGGTAGAGCGATTGCCCGTTATGCAGCGATTTGAGCGTCTCCAGCATGTCGAGCGGGAAAAAGTCCGTGATCGGCCGCCCGACGATGTCTTTGGCCTTCAGCGAAAAAATGCGCTCCGCACCTTCCGTCCAGACCATGACGCGAGCTTTTTCGTCGATGACGGAGATCGAGGCGTCCATCGTCTGGATCATCGTCTCAAAATAAGCCTCCAAAATTTCATAAGAGGTAAAAACGGCACGGAGAACAGTCGGGCGGTCGAGATATCCGACAGGTTCCCCTTGGTCATCGGTGACGAGCACATAGCTGTGGGTGCCGAGCAGTTGGATCGCAGCAGGAAGCGGAGCAGCAACAGTCAGGACGCCGACCTGTTCCCATGCGGCTGGCGGCTTGCTTTCGTCGGCAAAAATGTCGGCGTCCGTAGACGCGAGCGTACAGGCGTGCCAGCCGGAAGATAGCGGGGCAAACGCAATCGGTACGGTTCCTTTCGAGGGCAGCAAAGAAAGCGGTTGCTCCCGGTAAATCTGCATGTTCGTCTGGATCAGCTCGGCAATGCCAGGCAGCTTATGGTTCATCCCGATCATTCCTTTTGGAAGAGTGTATAAAAATGTAAACACTTTCTCGAATATTATACATTCGCTTGTTGAGTTGTAAAAGAATTTAGACAAAAATTTTGCGGATGTTCGCTCCTTTTGGTTGGCACGGCATTTGCAAAAATAAACAAGTGCAACGATTTTACGAAAAGCTTTTGAGGAGAATCAGCCATGACAAGACAAACCCATGCGCAGATTGCGGTAATCGGCGGCGGCATTATCGGGGCGGCGATTGCCTACTACACAGCCAAGGCTGGACTGGATGTGGTCGTGCTGGAAAAAGGCGAGCTGGCGTCAGGGACGTCCTCGCGCTGCGACGGCAACATTTTGGCGATCGACAAAGACCCCGGCTTCGACAGCCAGATGTCCTTGCAAAGCCAGATGCTCGTCGACCAGCTGACCCGGGAGCTGGAGCATTCGTTTGAATATCGGGCTTTGGGCAGCATTCTCGTCTGCGAGTCAGAGGCGGAAATGGAAGCGGCAGCGCAGTGGGTGCGACGGCAAAAGGAAGCCGGGCTGCCTTTTCGGATGCTGGATCGCCAGGACATTCGCCAGGAGTCGCCTTACTTTGCCGACGACTTGCTGGGAGGTTTGGAGTGCGCGACCGACTCTACTGTGAATCCGTACATGCTGACCTTTGCGCTGTTTGAAGGCGCGAAAAAGCACGGGGCAAAAATCATGCGGCGTACCGAGGTCAAGGCGCTGCGCCGCGATCAGGCGACGGGAACGTTTCAGCTCGAACTGAATACGGGCGCGATGACAGCGCAGCAGGTGGTCAATGCAGCGGGAGTGTGGGCGCCTTTCATCGGGCAGATGGTCGGAGTCGACATTCCGGTCGTGCCGCGAAAAGGACACTTGATCGTCGCGTCCAGACAGCTTCCGGTCGGGATGCGCAAGGTGATGGAGTTTGGCTACTTGATCTCCAAATTCGGCGGAGTGCGCCAGGTCGACGCCGAGACGGAAAAATACGGGGTTGCGCTGGTGTTCGAGCCGACAGAGAGTCAAAACTTTTTGATCGGATCGAGCCGCCAGTTCGTCGGCTTTGACACGCGAATCGATCTGAACGTGGTGCGTTGCATGGCGAGAAGGGCGCTGCGCTTTTATCCGAAAATCGCTGACTTTGCCATGATCCGTACGTATTGCGGGTTGCGCCCGTGGACGGAGGATCATTTGCCGATCATCTCGCGCGTCGAGGAAGTGCCCGGCTTTTTTATCGCGGCCGGACATGAAGGGGATGGGATCAGCCTGGCGGCGGTCACAGGCAAGCTGATGTCCGAAATGCTACAGGGACAGTCGGACACGATCATTCCCACCGAACCGCTTCGCCACGACCGATTCACGAAGAAAGAGGTGCTGCATCCATGAAAGCAGCCAGAGTGTTTACGACTGTGGACACGCATACGGGCGGCAATCCGACCCGCACGGTGATCAGCGGTCTGCCGAAGCTTCAGGGGGAGACGATGGCGGACAAAATGCTGCACATGCAAAAAGAGTACGACTGGATTCGCACCCTGCTGATGTACGAGCCGCGCGGCCATGACGTCATGTCTGGCGCTCTCGTGGTGGAGCCGTGCCACCCGGAAGCGGACGTGGGGGTGATCTACATCGAGACGGGCGGTTACTTGCCGATGTGCGGGCATGACACAATTGGGCTTTGCACAGCGTTGGTGGAAACCGGAATGATTCCGGTAAGCGAGCCGCTGACGAGATTGAAACTGGATACGCCAGCAGGCTTGGTCGAGGTGGAAATCCAGGTTGAGGGGGGAAAGGCGAAGCAGGTGTCGTTTACGAACATTCCTGCCTTTCTCTACAAGCAAGATGTCAGCGTCACGGTGGAAGGGATCGGTACGGTTACATGCGACATCGCCTACGGTGGCAATTTTTACGCGATTACGGACGCGCGGGCTCTGGGACTCGAACTGGCTCCGGGAAATGCCTCTGTGATCGTCGACACGGCTGTGCGCATTCGCAAAGCGATCAACCAGTCCCTGGAAGTCGTCCATCCGGCGAAGCCGTTCATCCGCGGCTTGACGCACGTGGAGTTTTACACGGACCCGAGCGCGCCGGAAGCAGATGTCAAAAACACGGTCGTCGTGCCGCCAGGTGGAATCGACCGTTCTCCGTGCGGCACAGGCACATCCGCGAAGCTGGCCACGCTGTTTGCCAAAGGCGAGATCGGGCTGGACGAACCATTTGTCCATGAGAGCATCGTCGGCTCGCTGTTTACAGGAAAAGTGCTGGCGGTTGCGGAGGAAGGCGGACTTCCCGCTGTCGTGACAACCATTGCCGGCAGCGCCTGGCTGATGGGCAAGCACACGATTTTTTACAATCCCGAAGATGAGCTGGCAAACGGCTTTTTGCTGATTCCGGCGGCCACAGACCATTAAATACAAAAAGTTGAGAGGAGAATGAACGATGGGAAGATTTGAAGGGGTATACGTAGCGATTGTCACGCCATTTACTAGCGATTACGAGGTGGATTACAAGCGGCTGACAGAGCTGTGCGACTGGCTGATTCAGGAAGGAGTCAACGGTTTGGTGCCGTCCGGTTCCTTGGGTGAATACGCCACGATGACAGGCGAGGAGCGGGCCAAAGTCATCCATACGGTGATCGCAGCAGCAAAAGGCCGCGTTCCGGTCGTAGTCGGCTCGGCAGCGCCGTCGACCCGGCAGGCAGTGGAGTGGGTGCAATTTTCCAAAGACGCAGGCGCAGCCGGGGTGATGGCTTTGCCGCCGATCAACTACAAGCCGCTGGAAAACGAAGTGTTCGCGCATTACGAAGCGCTGAACACGGTCGGATTGCCGATTATCGCCTACAACAACCCGCACGATTACAAGATCGACCTGACCCCGGATATTTTGGCGCGGCTGGCGAAGTTTGAAAACGTGGTAGCTGTCAAAGAGTTTTCCGGGGATGTGCGTCGCATGCAGGACATTCTCGCCCAGACAGACCTGGAAGTGATGGTCGGCGTGGACGATTTGGTGATGGAGGGCGGCTTGATCGGAGCGACGGGCTGGATCGCCGGCGTGCCGAATGCTTTGCCAAAAGAAGGCGTGGAGCTGTTCCGACTCGCGCGCGCAGGCAAGCTTGCGGAGGCTCAGGCTTTGTACCGCCGACTGCTGCCGCTGTTCCACTACGACGCAAGTCCGCAGCTCGTGCAGTCGATCAAGTACATGATGGAGCTGGCTGGCTTCCCTGTAGGTCCGACTCGCCCACCGCGCCTCCCGCTGGCAGACGACTACTACGCTGGGATCAAAAAGGCGTTTGACTACGCAGTCGGCGCAGCCAGCGGACGATAAGGGGGAAGGGCAGGCATGCACAGCAAAAACTGGATCGGCGGCGAATGGATCACGCCGCAGGGAGCCGAAGTGACGGTCAAAAACCCGTCGCGCTTTGCCGAGGAAGTGGGCGTCTTGCATATGTCGGATCGTTCTCACGTATTCGCAGCAGCAGATGCCGCACGTGTGGCGCAAGCCGAGTGGGCGAGGAAGACAGGTGCTGCTCGCGGCGAGGTGTTGTATCAGATGGCTTCCGCTCTGGAGGCTCATGCAGACAGTCTCGCCAGACTCGCGAGCCAGGAGATGGGCAAGCAGCTGGGCGAAATGCGCGGCGAGGTGGCGCGGGGCATCAGTTTGTTGCGCTATTATGCCGGCGAAGGAATGCGGGCCAACGGCAATTTGATCCCGTCTGCGGATACGGATGTTTTGCAGTACAGCCGTCGAGTGCCGCTCGGTGTCGTGGCTGTCATTACGCCGTGGAATTTCCCTGTCGCGATTCCGATTTGGAAGATCGCTCCCGCGTTGATCTGCGGCAATGCCGTCATCTGGAAGCCGGCGGAAAACGGTTCTTTGACCGCGACACGTCTGGCAGAAATTTTTGCCGAGACGAAGCTGCCGCCAGGAGTGCTCAATCTGGTGATCGGAAAAGGACGGGAAATCGGAACGACTTTGATTGAGGAAGCTGCGGTGGACGCGGTCAGCTTCACCGGCTCGTCCGCGACAGGCAGACAGATCGCGATTGCCTGCGCGGGACGCAACATCAAATACCAGACCGAGATGGGCGGAAAAAATGCGGCGGTTGTCCTCGCTGACGCGGATCTGGACAAAACGGTGCCGATCTTGCTCAGCGGGGCATTCCGCTCTGCTGGGCAAAAATGTACGGCGACGAGCCGGATTATTGTGGAAAAGGCGGCTTACGAGCCATTGGTCGAGCGGTTGCAGACAGCTATCTCGCTGTGCAAGGTCGGGGATGCTTCCGATCTGGATGCTTACTTGGGTCCGGTCGCTTCTGCGGCGCAGTACGAGACAGTCGGGCAATACATGTCTATCGCCCAGTCTGAGGCCCGGTTGATTGCCCAAAGTCCGGCTTATGCGGGAGCGGAGCACGGCTACTTTATCCGTCCGCAAATCGTGGAAGGAGTAGCGGCCGACCACGCTTTGGTTCAGGAGGAAGTGTTCGGGCCGCTGGCTGTGCTTTTGACGGCAGATGGGTTCGACGAGGCAATCGAGCTGTGCAACCAGTCTGTGTACGGGCTGAGCGCTTCGCTGTTTACCCGCGATCTGGCGAGTGCCCACCGCTTTTTGGACTTGGCGCAGGCCGGGATGGTGCGCGTCAATCAGGAGACGGCCGGGGTGGAGTACCAGGCTCCGTTTGGCGGCATGAAGCAGTCCAGCTCGCATACGCGGGAGCAAGGGCAAGCGGCGCTCGATTTTTACAGCGCCACGAAGACGTGCGCGATCAAATACGCCTGGTAAACAGCGAAACCTGGCAGGTAAAGGTGTGGGAGGACTATGAACATCCAGCAGTTGTTTACGACCATTGACGCCCATACAGGAGGGGAGCCGCTGCGGATCATCACGGGCGGCATCCCGCCTCTCAAAGGCGAAACGATTTTGGAGAAGCGCCGTTATTTTCGCCAGGAGCTGGATCATATCCGGCGGGTGCTGATGTACGAACCGCGCGGACACCACGGGATGTACGGTTGCGTCATGACGGCTCCCGTCAGCCCGGATGCGGCCTTTGGCGTCCTATTCATGCACAACGAAGGCTACAGTACGATGTGCGGCCACGGGATCATCGCGGTCGTGACAGCGGCGATCGAGACAGGGATGCTTCGCGTGGCTGATCCGGATGAAAAAATTGTGATCGACAGTCCGGCGGGCCGGATCATCGCGCGTGCCCACACGGATGGAGCGCACGTCCAGTCGGTCGCTTTTGAGAATGTCCCGTCTTTTGTGTTCGCCAAGGACGTGCCGATCGAGTGGGAAGGAAAGCTGTTTTCCGTCGATATCGCCTTTGGCGGAGCTTTTTACGCGGTCGTGCAAGCCAAGGACATCGGTGTCCAGGTCGAAATCGAGCAGCTGGCGACTTTGCAGGAGTGGGGCAGCCGGATCAAGCAGCAGATTGAAGCGAAGCTTGCGGTCGTTCATCCGTTCGAGCCTGAGCTGGCTGGCATTTACGGGGTGATTATCTCGGATGAGCCGCGTGTGCAAGGCTCACACTTGCGCAACGTGACCGTTTTCGCCGACAAGCAGATTGACCGCTCGCCGTGCGGCACAGGTACGGCTGCGCGGGTGGCGACGCTTTTTGCCAGAGGCAAGCTGGCAGTCGGGGAGCGGTTTGTGCACGAAGGGATCGTGGGCAGCCAATTCGTCGGTACCGTACTGGAAACGACGCAGGTAGGCGACTACCCGGCGGTCATTCCGTCCATTGAAGGCCGGGCCTTTATCACAGGCTTGCACCAGTTTGTCGTCGATCCGACTGATCCGTTAAAGGACGGCTTTTTGCTGCGCTAGGCATGGCAGGAGTGGGGAAAAAGGGGCTGCATGATCTGGGCGGCCTCTTTTTCATGCATATAACGGTGTCACAATACTGCCACGCATCCAGGCATCTGCTTTTTTCCGACACTTCTGTTATAATGGCTGGGACAAGTATAAACAAGGGAAAAAGGGGTTGAATTTTGTGCCGTATAAAGCGTTGCTGGAGTCCCACGTGGGTGGCTGGGAAGTCGCGATTGTCCTGTTGATCGTAGCGTACTTCCTCTATCGTGCGGGCAAGGAAAAAGCGGGCAAGATCGTACATATGCTGCTCAGACTCATGATGGTCATTATTCTCGTATCCGGAGCGTGGATGCTGTTTACCGTGCACGCCAGCGAAGTGTATTTCTACGTGAAAGGTCTGCTCGCGATTGTCGCTTTCGGCTTGATCGAGATGTCGCTGGGACGGGCGAAAAGACAGGAAGGCAGCATCGGCTTTTTCATCGGCTGTTTGCTCGTGCTGGTCGTAGTCATCATGCTCGGCTACCGTGTATTCGCCTAGTCGTCTGGAAACGGAAATGTATGCATAGGGCTTTCTTTTGCAAGTTGCACGCTTGCAGGGGAAGGCTTTTTTTCATGAAACGGGATGTGTCCGCTTGCGGTCAACCAAAAGGTCATGACTGTTTTGTTGCCTGGCCGGGGCTGACGTTGAGGCGGTCGGGCGTTGATCGCGGGACGGGAGCGGAAATTTTGGAGAAACACTCCACTTTATATAAAAGTAATGGCGGATAACTCCTTTTTTGATATAATGACGGTAAGCACGACCAAACGGAGTCACTTTTCAAAAGGAGGCGCAGCATGGCAGGACATACAGAGGAGTTGACCGTTGCCGGAGTCAAGACAAACACCCTTTTGCACATCCAGAGTCTTTTGCCCTCCTTCACGAAATCGGAGCAAAAGGTAGCGAGCATCGTTTTGCAGCAGACAGACAGCGTCATTTATTCTTCTGTGATCGACCTGGCTGAAAAGGCTGGCGTCGGCGAAACGACGGTGCTGCGCTTTTGCCGGAAAATCGGTTTTCGCGGCTATCAGGAGTTCAAGCTGGCGCTCGCGCAGGAGCTGGTTGCACCGGCGAAAAATTTGCACGGCGAAGTAGGCGAGGAAGATTCGCTGGAGACGATGGCGCAAAAAATAACCGCGACGAATCAACAGGCGATTGCCGATACATCTGCCCTGTTCGATCTGGAGCAGATCGAGCGTTGTGTCCAGCTTTTGCAGCAGGCAGGGACGATTCACTTTTACGGAGTAGGAACATCGGCTGTGACGGCGCAGGATGCGAAGTACGCGTTTTTGCGGATCGGACTGCGCGTGGATGCCATGAGTGAATCGCACCTTCAGGCGATGGCGGCAGCTACGCTCGGGCCGGGGGATGTAGCGATCGGGCTGTCTGTTTCCGGGAGCACGAAGGATACGATCGATTCGCTCAAGGTCGCGAAAGAGGCGGGAGCCACGACGATTTGCATTACGCATTACCGCCGCTCGCCGATTACGGGTGTCGCGGATATGACGCTGTTGACCGCCGCACAGGAAGGCCCGTTGCAGGGCGGTTCTCTGGCTGCGAAAATCGCCCAGTTGCACGTGCTGGACGTCATCTGCACGACCATTACGCTGCGCAACAAGGAAAAGGCGCTCACATACAAGGAACGGACAGCGAAAGCCGTATTGGAACGAAAATATTGATTGAGGTGAGAGGAATTGAAACTTGTCATAGTCAAAGATTATCAGGAAATGAGCCGCAAAGCGGCCGAATTGCTTGCCTCTGAGGTGAAGCAGCATCCGCAGACCGTCCTGGGGCTGGCGACTGGCGGCACTCCGGTAGGCATGTACCGGGAGCTGATCAAGCTGCACGAAGACGAAGGGATCGATTTTTCGCAGGCGCAGAGCTTTAATCTGGATGAATATGTCGGGCTGTCTTCGGCGCATCCGCAAAGCTATCGCGCCTATATGCAGGAAAATTTGTTCCAGCACATCAACTTGCCAGCAGACAAAACACACGTCCCAACAGGAGATGCGGCCGATCTGGACAAGGAGTGCGCGCGCTATGAGGAAGCGATTCGCGAAGCGGGCGGTATCGATATTCAAGTGCTTGGCATCGGCAACAACGGTCACATCGGATTCAACGAGCCGGGCTCATCCGCGGAGTCGACGACGCGGGTGGTGCAGCTGACCGAGAGCACGATTGAGGCGAACGCCCGTTATTTTGCCAGCGTGGAGGAAGTGCCTACGCAAGCGGTTTCCATGGGGATCAAGACGATTCTCGGAGCGAAAAAGGTCGTGCTGTTGGCAAGCGGAGAGGCAAAAGCACAGGCTGTGCGCCTGATGGTGGAGGGCGAGCCGACAGCGGATGTGCCAGCGTCCTTGCTGCAGCTTCACCCGGATGTAACGGTCATCGTGGACGAGGCGGCGGCGAGCCAGCTGACTGTCGCTGCGACAAGTGTGGAAAACAAGCGGTAGCCGTCTGGCGCCGCTTGTTTCTTTTGTTGTTCACCAATCTGTTCCGAATATCTGTCTGTCCCTTATGCTATACTGGGAGTGTTGTCACGAAGGTTCACCAGATTTTTCTAAGGAGCTGATTTTCGATGAGCGCAAACGAAGCGTTGCTTACATTAGAAGGTTGGTATACGTATCATAATTTCCGCACGATCAATTGGGAAAAGTGGAAAGCGGCTTCCGCCGAGGAGCGCCAAGCAGCGTTGGACGAGCTGAACGGGCTGATCCGCACTTGGGAAGCGAACGAAGCGGAAAACCAAGGAAGTACAGCTTTCTATTCGATTCTTGGACACAAAGCAGACCTCGTGTTCATGTTCCTGCGCCCGACCATGCAAGAACTCGAAGAAATCAAGACGGCTTTCAATAAAACCCGCTTTGCTGCCTTTACAGATGCTCCGTACTCCTACGTCTCCGTTGTCGAGTTGAGCAACTATGTACATAACCCGGGCGAAGATCCGAAGGCAAATCCGCACGTGCGCGATCGCCTGTATCCGATCCTGCCAAAATGGGAGCACATTTGCTTCTACCCAATGAACAAAAAACGCGATTTGCAAGACAACTGGTACATGCTGAGCATGCAGGAGCGTCAAGAAATGATGCGCTCCCACGGCATGATCGGCCGCTCCTACGCTGGACGCGTCAAACAAATCATCGGCGGCTCCGTCGGTTTCGACGATTGGGAGTGGGGCGTGACGCTGTTCGCCAACGATCCGCTGGAGTTCAAGCACATCGTCTACGAAATGCGCTTTGATGAAGTGAGTGCCCGTTTTGGCGAGTTCGGCAACTTCCTGGTCGGTAACGTGCTGAATCAGGAAACGCTCGCGAAAAAACTGGAAGTGTAATCATCTGTCAAAAATCTGCTGTGCGGCTGCTAGTTGTCGCATCGGCAGATTTTTTTTGCCCGGGGGATCGGCTCTGGCTCGGTCTTTTTTAGGCGTCGAGCCTGCCAGCCGCAGGAAACCGATTTGTGCTCGGAACGTAGATGTAATAGGATGGGAGAAATGTGAAGAACAGAGAGAGGCTGCGCTGGGAAGCGATTAAGCCGGAAGGAGAGGGGGATTGCAATGAAAAGCATCAAGCCAGGAAGAGGCCCGTCGGCAATGGGCGCGGCGGGAAGTGTCGTTGCTATTGTTTTCGGAGTATTTTGGACGATTATGGCATTTTTCATCACGCAAGATTCGCCGTTTCCCGTGGTCGGCACGATTTTTCCTTTGTTTGGGGTCTTGTTTATCATTATCGGGATCGTTCAGGCTGTTTATCACTATAAAAACGCTACAGGCAGAGAGCGGATGTCGCTGTACGATATTACGGACGCCAGCGAGGAAGGCGACCCGTTGAACCGCCGATTCGGCAAGGAGAGAGAAGCGGAAGCGGACACAGAGACGACAGGCGAAAAAGCTTTTTGTCCGTACTGCGGGCAGCGCGTAAAGGCTGGCTACCAATACTGTCCGGGCTGCGGGAAAAAGGTGTAAGGACACGGTTTCTTAACAAAGTCTTGGCTTTGGTTCCCGGAAACTTTTTGATACAGTAAAGAGGAAAGCGACATCAGAGCGGAGGGGAACAAGACTGGGCTTTCTAAAGCTGAAAATCGGCTATCGCACTTTAAAAACGGCGATCGGGACAGCGATCTCGATCTTTTTGGCTCAACAGCTTGATCTGCTGTACCCCGCATCTGCGGGCATCATTACGATTCTTTGCATACAAGTAACGGTCAAGCAGTCGTTCCGCACAGCGTGGAACCGGATCATGTCCAGCTTTCTCGGGCTTGGCATCGGGATGGCGCTGTTTTATTTGCTCGGGTATTCGCCTGTTGCCATTTTGCTCGCCATCCTGCTGTTTTTGCCGCTCGCTGTGCGGTTTGGCATCCAGGAGGGCTTCGTCAGCAGCATGGTCGTGCTCATGCACCTGTACTCGGCGCAAAGAATGGATTTCCCGTTATTGCTGAACGAAGCGGGACTGCTGGTGATCGGCGTCGGGGTCGCGCTGCTCGTGAACTTGTACATGCCGAGCCTGGACAAGGAACTGCGGGCGATGCAAAAGCAGATCGAGCAGCTGTTCAGGCAAATTTTGCGGGAGTTTTGCTACTACTTGCGGCATGGCGAGAGCGATTGGGACGGGAAAGAGATGATCGAGGCGCCGGGTCTTTTGGAAAAAGCGCTCAGGCTTGCGTCGCGCGACATCGATAACCGTCTGGGGCGGCGCGATGACTCGTACCACCAATACTTTGTCATGCGAGAAAAGCAGTTTGAACTGTTGGAGCGGATGATGCCGATCGTTTCGTCACTCGACACGCAGGTGCCGCAGAGCCATTGGATCGCTGATTTTCTCGAACGGATCAGCGACTCGGTGCACCCGGGCAATACGGCGTACCGCTTTATCGATCAGCTTCGCCAAATGCGCGAGGAGATCAAGGAGTCGGAGCTGCCGCGCACGCGCGAGGAATTTGAGACGAGAGCGTCGCTGTTTTACTTGTTGCGCGAGATCGAGAATTATTTATTCATCAAGCATGAGCTGGGCAAAAGCAGTGAGGACAAAAAACCAGCAGCCGTAGCGGAGCTAACACCGGGCAAGTAACGCTTCGTGTGGCAAAACGCCAAAGAACAAAGGCGCTTTCTTCTGAGCAAAACCGGAAGAAGGCGCTTTTTGTGTCCCAAACAACATCCCGACTTTTTGCTGAAAAAGGCGTGAAAGCTTGGCACTGCCAGCTTCTGCCCTTTCAGGCATGCATATTTATTCAGTAAATTTTATTTTTCTTGAATGTCTGAAAATATACAATTATAATTTAAATCAGAAATCATTTCCGATATTCGGAAAAAGTGAAAAGGGCCATCCATCCGGCAACAGATAGATAGGGGGATAGCAGGATGATTGAGGTTAAGCAGCTAGTCAAGTCTTTCGGATCACTCACCGTGCTGAAAGGTGTCACCCTCTCGGTAGAGGAGAAAGAAGTCGTCGTCTTGCTCGGTGCCAGCGGTTCAGGCAAAAGCACTTTGCTTCGATGTTTGAATTTTTTGGAGTTTCATGAAGCTGGCGAGATTTGGATCAGCGGGGAGAAGGTTGACCCGCACAAGACCAATCTGAACCATTTTCGGGCAGAGGTTGGGATGGTATTCCAGCACTTCAATCTGTTCCCGCACAAGACGGTACTGGAAAATGTGATCGAGGCTCCGGTGCACGTCAAGGGAATGAAAGTCGCCGAGGCGAAAGAGCTGGCCAACGAACTGTTGAAAAAAGTAAACATGCAGGATAAGGCGGATGTGTACCCGGACATGCTCTCGGGTGGACAGAAGCAGCGCGTGGCGATTGCGCGAGCGCTTGCGATGAAGCCGAAAATCATGCTTTTCGATGAACCTACCTCCGCACTTGACCCTGAGCTGGTCGGCGAAGTGTTGCAGGTAATGAAGCAACTGGCAAAAGAAGGCATGACCATGATCGTCGTCACCCATGAAATGGGCTTTGCCCGCGAAGTCGCAGATCGCGCCGTGTTCATGCACGATGGTCAAATCCTGGAGCAAGGGCCGCCTAGTGCGTTCTTTGAAAATCCGCAACACGAAAGAACCAAGCAGTTTTTGCGCAGCATTCGTTAAAAACAGAGAAAACAGGGGGAATTTCAGATGAAAAAACGTGCAAAATGGTCCGGAGTTTTGTTGTCTACCGTTTTGTTGGGCTCGCTTCTGCTCTCGGCATGTGGCTCTCAAGAGAGCAGCGCGCCGGCAGGAGGCGGACAGGCAGCGGGCGGCGAAGGCAAAAAAGATTTTACTTACGCGATGAGCGGCGTGTACAAGCCGTTCAGCTTTAAAGAAAACGGGCAGCTGACAGGCTTTGACGTAGAAATCGGACAAGCGCTGGCGGAAAAAATGGGGATGAACGCCGTTCCGATCACGAACCCGTTTGAGACGATCATTCCTGGTCTGGATGCGAAAAAATACGACTCGATCATCGGCAGCTTGACGGTGACTCCCGAGCGTCAAAAAGCGGTTTCCTTCACGAATCCGTACTACCGCTCCGGCTCGCAGATTTTCGTGCAGGAAGGCAACACGACGATCAAGGGCAAGGACGATCTGAAAGGCAAAAAGATCGGGGTCGTCAAAGCTTCCAACTACTTGGACTGGGCGAAAAAACTGACAGATGAAGATAAAATCACCCAATACGACAGCGATATCACGGCGCTGCTCGACTTGCCGACAGGACGTCTGGACGCGGTCATTACCGACCAGGTAGTAGGCTTGCGCTTTATTAAAGAGGGTGGCGGAAAAGTCATCGACGTGGGTGAGCCACTCAGCTTCGACGAACAGGCGATTGCTGTGCGACTGGGCGATCAGGAATCGGTAGACCGAATCAACAAAGCGCTGGATGAAATCATCAAAGACGGCACCTACGAAAAAATCAGCCAAAAATGGTTTGGCCGCAATATCCTGCAAAAACAATAAAGTGGGCAACGGGGTGTCCGGTTTGGACGCCCCCCTTTTTCCGCTTCATGTGAGGAGGATTTCCTATGATCATCGATATTTTTCTGAACAGCTATCCCCTTTTCCTGAAAGCGACCTGGTTGACCGTTCAGCTCACGGCAGTCGCTCTCTTGCTCGGTTGCATCGTCGGACTGATCATTGCGTTTTTCCGCATTTCCAATTCCAAGCCGCTTAACTATTTCGCGCACTTGTACATTACCGTCATTCGCGGTACGCCTTTGATCGTGCAAATTTGTATTTTGTACTTCGGGTTGGCGAACATGGTGACGCTTTCCCAGTTTTGGGCAGGGGCAATCGCGCTCGCCGTTCATAACGGAGCTTATATTGCCGAGATTTTCCGCGGCTCGATCCAATCGATTGATCGCGGGCAGATGGAAGCGTCCCGCTCGCTCGGGATGTCGTACCCGCTGGCCATGCGCCGCATCATTTTGCCGCAGGCGTTTCGCCGGGCGATCCCGTCACTCGGCAACCAGTTCATCATCGGGTTGAAGGACTCGTCGCTGGTAGCGTACGTAGGGATGCAAGATTTGTGGGGAACTGGTCTCGGTGAGGCGGCTTCCAACTACAAACAGCTGGAGACATACATGGTCGTCGGCTTGTACTATCTCGTGCTGATTATGCTGTTCACCTATTTTGTCAACAGACTGGAGACGAGGCTTGCCAAGGGAAAAACACCGCGAAAGCAGGCCAAGGATACGAGTGTCGCAGCATAAGGCACGTTTATGGAGGACGAAGGAACTATGGTTCAATCAATCGAACGGACGATGAAAATCATCAGAGTGCTGATATCAGACGAAAAACACGCCTGGCCCATATCGGAGTTAGCAGAAGCGACCGGCCTGCCGATCAGCACGCTCCACCGTTTCCTCGAATCGATGATCCAGTTCGGATTGGTTGAGCAGGAGCCTGTCACCAAGCATTACAAACCCGGTTATACGTGGATGGAAATCGGCTTTATTTTGCACGAGAAGCTGAATTTGCGTTCCGTGGCTCGACCATTCATGGAGGAGCTGGCCAACGAGGTCGAAGAGAGCATTTTCCTGAACGTACTGGCAGGCAAGGACTCGATGCCGATTGAAAAGGTCGAGAGTCCGCTGAAAATTCGCATTGACGAGAACTTGGGGGAACGGATTCCACTGACGATCGGTGCCCCCAGCAAAATGATTTTGGCCCATTCCAAGGCAGCCGAGATCGAAAAAATTATTTCCGAGCAGCTGCCAGCGCCTTCGCACGAAGCGTTTCTGGAACAGCTTGCGGCCGCCAAAAAAGGCGGATATGCCATCAGCTACGGCGAAAAAACGGAAGGGACGATGGCAGTCGCAGCCCCGATCTTTGGCTACGGCAATCAGCTCGTGGCTGCGATTTCCATCAATGCGCCGATCTTCCGCGTCCCGGATGAACGGCTGCCGCAGCTCATCGAAAAAGTAAAGCAGCAAGCAACCGCCATATCTGCAAGAATCGGCGGCGCTTAATCGCAACCTCCATTTCCGAACGTCATCGGATGGAGGTTTTTGTTTTTTAATGCTTACTATTGGAACTTTCAATTTTTTTGCCCGAAAAATCTGTGTTAGTGTGGAGGAAATCGAGAGGAGGAGCACAAGACATGTTTCCATTTCGGGTTATCAATCAACCAACAACGGAACAGCTGCTGGACATGGCGAGTGTCATCGAAGTGGTGGAGCAAGCCTACCAGATAAAATCGAGTCAGCAAGCGACGCTGTTTCCGCTGATTTTTCATGAATTTGCGGCAGGCAAAGCGGATATGGATATCAAGTCGGGCCATTTGCCCAGAGCGGATATATTCGGACTCAAGCTCGTCTCCTGGTTTGGCGAAAACGAGCAAAAAGGATTGCCGCAGCTGATCGGAACCGTGATGGTGCTGGACAGCCGGACAGGCGTTCCGCTGGGGCTGTTGAGCGGCGAGCATATTACATGCATGCGAACGGGGGCTGCTGGCGGGATCGGGGCCAAGTATTTGGCTCGACCGGAAGCGGAAAATCTGCTGATGATCGGGACGGGTCACCAGGCGCCTTTTCAAATCATCGCGACACTGATGGCGATGGACAACATCAAGCGAGTGTACATCAGCCATCCGCGCTCCTACGAAAAGGCGCAAAAGTTCGCGGCAACGATCAAAGACAGACTGCTCACGGCGTTCGTAGCGAAATACGAAGGAGAAGACTACGAGCGCTACGCACGTAAATGCGAGGTTGAGTTTATCGCGGTCGAAAGCCTGGAAAAGACGGTCGGAGAAGCGGACGTGATCATCACGGCAACCCCTTCCCGGACGCCGCTGATTCAGAGCGAATGGGTCAAGCCAGGGACGCACATTACGTGCATCGGAGCCGACATGGCGGGCAAGCAGGAAATCGACGAGCGACTTTTCGCCATGGGACGGGTCTTCGTGGATGACATCGGGCAGGCTGTGAGCGTGGGAGAAACCGAGATTCCGCTGAAAAAAGGGCTGATTTCGCAGGCGGACATTGTCGCGGAAATCGGCAGCGTCATTCTCGGACAGGCAGCGGGACGCCGCTCGGCGGAGGAAATTACGATTTTTGACAGCACAGGCATTGCGCTGCAAGATTTGCTGACAGCGCACCACATTTTGCAAAAGGCGCAAGCGAGCGGCGCAGGAGCTGTCGTCGATCTGTAGTAGCAGCTTGCGATCCATACACACGGAAATGCACGGAACAACCGAAGGAGAGGTCAAAGATGAGAATTGCCCCGTTTAAAGTAGAAGAATGGATGAATGCCTACGAGCTGGAAGCGGTCTACAACATCGCGGAAACGTGTGTGGACTCCCTGACCGTGGAAGAGCTGATTCGCCTGTCGGCAGAGCCGGCCGATTTTTTTGCCGAGATGGCGCAAAAGAAGCTGACGTACGGCCACATCGAAGGCTCGCCTGAGTTCCGCAGTCTCGTCGCGGGCATGTACAAGACGCTGACGCCGGACAATATTTTGGTGATGAACGGAGCGATCGGAGCCAATTTTCTTGCGCTGTTTTCGCTGGTCGGCCCTGGCGATGAAGTCGTCTCTGTCCACCCGACTTATCAGCAGATTTACGAAGTGCCTGCGTCGTTCGGCGCTGAGGTGAAGCTGCTGCGACTGGTGCCGGAGAAGCAGTTTTTGCCTGACCTGGATGAACTGCGCACGCTTGTCACAGACAAGACCAAGCTGATTTGCATCAACAATCCGAACAACCCGTCCGGTGCGCTGATGGATGAGGTGACGTTGCGCGAAATTGTGGAGATTGCCCGTTCGGTCGACGCTTACGTGTTGTGTGACGAGGTGTATCGCCATTTGCATCAGGACCCGGAGATCGAGGTTCCGTCTATCGTAGATTTGTATGAAAAAGGGATTGCGACGAGCAGCATGTCAAAAGTATTTTCGCTGGCCGGCTTGCGCCTGGGCTGGATCGCCGCGCCCCTCGACGTCATCAAAAACTGCTTCTCGCACCGCGATTACACGACGATCAGCTGCGGGATGCTCGACGACATGCTGGCGGTTCATGCGCTGAAAAACAGGGACAAGATCATGGAGCGCAATCTGAAAATCGTGCGGGACAACCTGCAAATTTTGGACGAGTGGGTGGCGGCGGAACCGCTCATCTCTTACGTCAAGCCAAAAGCGGGAACGACCGCCATGCTCAAATACGAGCTGGATATGCCGTCGGAAGCGTTTTGCATCGAGCTGTTCCGTGCGACAGGCGCGTTTTTGACGCCGGGAAGCTGCTTTGACATGGAAGGCTGGGTGCGGATCGGGTACGCTTGCGACACAGAGGTGCTCCAGGCGGGTTTGGCGCAAGTCTCGAAGTTTTTGCGGGAGAGAAGCTAGGCGATAAGCGGATTGCTTGCCTGGAAAAAAGGTGCTGACGATTGCAAGCGGCAGCAATGGGGACGCCGCCAAGCTGGCGGGGAGCGTATCCCGTTATTCATAGTGGTGCACTGTGCAGGTTGAACTTCACGTCCACTCTCGGCTACACTTTTCCGTATAGACGAAGAAGCGGGGGAGAGTGGTGCAAGGCATGGAGCTGCGGAATTTGAAAACGTTTCAGGTCGTAGCGGAGCATTTGAACTTGACGAAGGCTGCCGAGCTGCTCGGGTACAGCCAGCCGACGATTACTTTGCAGATTCAGGCACTGGAGCGGGAGCTGGGGCATCCGCTTTTGAACCGCGTCGGCAAGCGCACCTTTTTGACCCCGGCAGGGAAGCTGGTGAAGCAGCATACCGATCAGCTTTTTTCTGTCCTGTTGCGCATGGAGGAGGGGCTGAACCACCTGCATCTGCCTGTCGGCCCGCTCGTGGTGGCCGCGCCCGAATTTTACTGTACCCAGTACATGCCGCAAATGCTCAAGGCTTATGTGGAGACACATCCCCAAGTGAACTTGCAGGTCATCTCGTGCACGAGTCAGGAAGCGTTGAAAAAAATTCGCGCCCACGCAGCGGACATCGGGATTATTGCCGGAACCAGTACGCAGCAGGGGATTTATTCCATGGTCGTCGATTTAGAGGAATTTGCTCTCGTTGCTGCGCCGGATATGGTGCAGGGCCGTTCGATGACGGAAACGCTGACGCAATTCCCGTTTTTGTCCTATCAGGAAGGGTGTAATCTCGATGGCTTCATTACGGAGTGTCTGCTGGAGATCAGCTACGTCCCGCCCTCTGTCATCAAGTGCAGCAGCGAGGAGACGATCAAGCGCTCTGTGCTCAATCAGACGGGCGTCGCCTTGCTCAGTACGGCGCTGGTGGAGGGGGAGCTGCGAACGGGCGAGCTTGTCGAGTTGTACCGTTTTTCCAAAAAGGCGGAAACTTCGCTCGTCTGTCTGGAGCGGCGGCGCGACGAACCAGCGATTCAAACGTTCATGGAGCTGGTAAAAGACGTGTGGCTTTCGGTGCGGGAAGAGTAGGCCGGATGAGTGGCGGACGCCTTTACATGTTTTGAATTGGCAACGGGCATAATTTCTGGGAGCTTGTGTTGCAGCAGAACCAGAAACAGCAAGGAGCTGATTGTTACGAACAAGGATCAAGCGCCTGTGCGCTATGCCAACAGCATTTACATGAAGGAGCTGGTGCGCGAAGAGGATCGGCTTCATCCGTTCCCGATTTTTCGCCGCCTGCGCGCAGAAACTCCTGTCCGCTACGATGAAAACCGCCAGACGTGGGATGTGTTTCGCTACGACGACATTCAGCGAATTTTGAAGGATCACACGACGTTTTCCTCCAAAAGGATCGCGGATGCGAAAAAAGAAACGGTGCTAACGATGGATCAGCCGAAGCATACCCAGATGCGCAATCTCGTGAACAAGGCGTTTACGCCCAAAGCGATTTCCGATTTGACCCCGCGCATTGACTCGATCGTCACGGAGCTTCTCGACATGGTCAAGGACAAGCGGGAAATGGATTTGGTGCGCGATTTTGCTTATCCGCTGCCTGTAATTGTCATTGCCGAGCTGCTCGGCGTTCCGCCAAAAGACCGCAGATTGTTCAAGGATTGGTCCGATACGATGGTCAAAGGAGCGGAAGCCGATACAGACGAGGCTCTTATCCAGATGCACAAGGACAAGGAAAAAGCGGAAGCAGAGCTGTTCCACTACTTTCGGGCGATATTGGCCGAGCGGCGGGCTGATCCAAAAGATGATCTCATCTCCGCCTTGCTCGCTGCCGAAATCGACGGAGAGCGGCTGAACGAAGAGGAAGTATTGCGCTTCTGTATTTTGCTGCTGGTCGCAGGCAACGAATCTACGACCAATCTGATCACGAACACGATTCGCGTCATGACCGAGCAGCCGGACATCCAGGAGCGAGTGCGCCAAGACAGGGAGCTGGTCAAATCGACGATCGAGGAGACGCTGCGCTACTATCCTCCGTTCGTTGTGGTCGGCCGCCGCGCAGTGGAAGATGTGGAAATCGGCGGACAAAAGATCGCAGCGGGCCAGCAGGTCGTCTCCTGGGTCGTATCGGGCAATCGCGACGAGAGCAAGTTCGAGCAGCCGGATTTGTTTTTGCCTGACCGCAAGCCGAATGCCCATCTCAGCTTTGGCTTCGGCATTCACTTTTGCCTGGGAGCGCCTCTCGCCCGGCTGGAAGGGCAGATTGCCTTGGACAGGATTTTGTCTTCGCTGCACGAGATCGCATCGCCAAAAACAGCGCTGACTCCGATTCCGAGTCCGATTGTTTTTGGCGTGGAGAGTTTTCCCGTGACGTTTCAAACCCGTTGAGACGTGGGAGACAAACCGATTTTGCTTGCGGACGGCAGCCAAGAAAACGGGGCAAGAGCAGACACCTCCAGAGCAGAGGTGTCTTTTTTGTGCTTTTTGTTCACTGAAATTGAAGTTACATGTACAAAAGGAGATATAAAGTAAAAAATCCAGAAAATATCTGAGGAACAAATGTAAATTGTTTGACTATTTGAATGGGCGTAGGTATAATTTGGTTATCTTTGTTAGTAAAGTTAACTAACTGCTGTGGTGGTGATTGTAAAGGCGTGCGAGCTCCCAGAAAAACAGGCAACAGTAAACTCGTAAAGAAACTGAACAAGGAAGAAGTTTTGCAACAGGTCATCCAACACGGTCAGATTTCCCGCGCCGATATTTCCAAGCAGACACTGCTCAGCCGTCCGTGCGTCTCCGCTTTGGTCGATGAAATGATTCAGGAAGGATTGCTGCAAGAGGTCGGCATGGGGGATTCCAAAGGCGGCCGCAAGCCGATTCTTTTGGAATACAATTACCAGGCTTATGCGATTGCTGGAGCGATCTTCGAAGGGTCGATACTGGACATGGCGATTGCGGATATGAAGGGGGAGTTTCTCGCCCGTCATCGCAAGCGACTGGCGCAGCCGGCGAACGGGGAGACCGTCATCGAGGATTTGGCAGCAGGTTTGGATCGCTTGCTTGCCGAGAGCGGGATTCCGCGCGAGCGACTGCTTGGCATGGGAGTGGGATTGCAAGGGGTCACGCAGCGGGGAAGCGGTACGGTCAGCTTTTCGCCGAGTACGGGCTGGATGGGGTCGCCGATATTGCAAACCATCGAGTCGCGACTGGGGCTGCCCGTCATCATCGACAACGATGTAAACATGATGACTTTGGGCGAATACGTTCGCGGAGCAGGCACTGGCCATTCCAACGTCGTCTACATGTATGTGGGAACGGGCATTGGTGCGGGGATCATCCTGGATGGACAGTTTTACCGGGGGAGTCGGGAAGCAGCAGGCGAGATCGGCTTCATGATGATCGGTCCGGTACATAACCGCCCGAATGGCGCGTCCGGAGTGTTTGAGACGAATTTTTCCATACCGGGAATCGCGCAGCAGGCAAAGGGATTTCTCTCTGACCTTCAGGAAGGGTCGAGTGTCATAGAACAGCTCATGCTTTGTGCCAAACAAAACAGCGAAGCGAAAGCGCTTTTGCAGGAAGTGTATCGGCATTGGGCTTACGGCATGGCGAATATCATCAGCATTTTGAACCCGGAAATCCTGATTTTGAGCGGAGAGATGGTCCACGTCGATGATGAAGGGGTGAAGCAAATTCACGATTGGCTGACCGAGTGGGTGCCAGAGGTGCCTTGTCTCGAAAAGGCTGCTCTGGGGGAGCGAGCAGGTTTGATTGGTGCCGTCCACAGTGTATTGGAAGCGTTTCCGTTCACACGACTGCTTGACAAAGAGTGAGAAAAAAGAGGGGGAGTCAGTTTTGAAAAAGGTCAATCACAAGCTGAAATCATGGATGAAAGGCGTATTCGCCAGCTCCTTGGCTCTGACTGTGGCCGCGTGCTCAGGTGGAGGACAGGAAGCAAAGCCTGCCGACAACGGCGCAGGCGGCCAAACGGGCTCGCAGCCAGCTGCGCAAACTCCGGCTCCATCCGGTGAACCGCAAAAGCTGGTTATTTACACCGGACGGGATAAAAACATCTTTGAGATCGTGCTGCCAAAGTTCAAGGAAAAGTATCCGAATATTGAAGTGGAAACGCTCGAAATGGGCGCTCAGCAAATTTTGGAGCGCGTACGCGCGGAAAAAGCGAACCCGCAAGCTGACTTCTGGTGGGGCGGCACACAGTCTGCTCTGAGCACAGCGGCCGACGAAGGATTGCTGGAGCCGTACAAGCCGACTTTTGCCGACAAGATTCCTGACCTGTACAAAGACAAGGAAGATCGCTGGTACGGCGAGATGCTTTTGCCAGAGGTCATCATGTACAACTCGCAGGCGCTCAAGCCGGAAGAAGCTCCGCAAGACTGGGATGAGCTGCTCGATCCGAAATTCAAGGACAAAATCGTCATCCGCAACGTTTTGCCATCCGGCACGATGCGGACGATCTACTCCGCGATGATTTTCCGCCAAGGTGCAGATACGCCGGAAAAAGGCTACGAATGGCTGACAAAGCTGGATGCCAACACGAAAGAGTACACGCAAGACCCGACCAACCTCTACCTGAAGCTTGACCGTCAAGAGGGCGTCATTTCCTTGTGGAACCTGCAAGATGTTCTGCTCCAAAGCAAAAAGAACAACCATCCGTACGACTTCATCTATCCAAAGAGCGGAGCGCCGATCCTCGTAGACGGTATCGCTCTCGTCAAAGGCGCGAAAAACCTCGATGCAGCGAAAAACTTTATGGAATTTTTGATGAGTCCTGAGATTGCTTCCCAATTGGCGAAGGAGCGCTTCCAGTTCCCGGCCCGCACGGATATCAGCAAGGATGAATTGCCAGACTTCATGAAAAACCTGGAGCTGAAACCACTCGAACTCGACTGGGCTGTCATGGCTGCCAAAGAGAAAGAATGGATGCAGCACTGGGATGAAAACATCAAGGGCAAAGGCAAGAAGTAACTCGCAACAGACTAGACGGGAAGGAGCGTTCCTTTCCGTCTAGTCGCTTATGCCAACGTCTTAGGCCAAGCAGCCAGGAATGGCCATGAAGGAGGAAACAAAACCTGATGAGCAGCGTAACACTTGATCACGTCCACAAAAAGTTTGGCAATGCAAAAGGGGTAGAAGACGTCCACATTCACATCGAATCAGGTGAATTTTTTACGTTTCTCGGTCCGAGTGGTTGCGGCAAAACGACTACCTTGCGGATGATTGCCGGCTTTTATTACCCGACAGCAGGGCAAATCCGCTTCGGTTCCCAGGAGGTTACCTCCGTTCCGCCCCACAAGCGCAATACAGGCATGGTGTTCCAAAACTATGCGCTTTTCCCGCACATGACCGTTTTTGAAAATATCGCGTTCGGCTTGCAGGTGCGTTCTGTGAACAAGGCAGAAACGAAAGAGCGCGTGGAGCGGATCATGAAGCTGGTTCGACTGGAAGGCTATGGCGAGCGGCGCATCGACCAGCTTTCCGGTGGGCAACAGCAACGGGTGGCGCTGGCACGGGCGCTGGTCATCGAGCCGCAGATTCTGCTGTTGGATGAGCCGCTGTCCAATCTGGACGCCAAGCTGAGAGAAGAGACGCGTTTTGAAATCAAACGGCTTCAGCTGGAGTTGGGGATTACGACGATATACGTGACGCATGACCAGGCTGAAGCGATGTCCATGTCGGACAGAATCATGGTCATGCAGGGCGGAGAAGTGCAGCAGATCGGTACTCCGCACGAGATTTACCATCGTCCGGTGAACCGTTTCGTCGCTTCGTTTATCGGGGAGACGAATTTGTGGGAAGGGACTGTGGTCGGCATCGACCGGGATGAAGTGCAAGTGCGCATCTCCTCGGGACAAGTGCTCAGCGGTTTTGCCAAAAATGCGTCGCCTCGCGCCAAGCTGGCAGTCGGCGAGCAGGTGACCATGTCCATCCGTCCTGAATCCGTCCAGGAGCAGAGCGAAGGAGCAGGAACGAATATCGTCACAGGCAAGGTCGTCATGTCCGAGTTCACTGGCGCATGCGTGAACTACGTGACGGAAGTAGGTCAGGAAAACTTGCGCAGCATGTCCATCAACCTCGGCCGTCCAATCAAGCAACGCGGCGACGCCATCGGACTGCACATACCGAAGGAGAGCATCTATTTCGCCGGATAAGGGGGAAAAAGCTTTTGAGAGCAGAATTGCAGCAAGCGCCGACATCGGCCAGACGAAAGTCCATCACGGCTTCACCCGCCTTCGTCTATGTGCTGGTATCGCCACTCTTTTTGATTTTGTTGGCTTATGTCATTTATCCGTTATTCCAGACGTTCGTCGCCAGTATCAGCGTCGATGAGCAAATTACGTGGAAAAACTACACGCGCTTTTTCAGCCTGGAGCATACGGCCAATCTGGAAGCGCTGTGGACCAGCGTCTATATTTCTGTACTGAGTGTCATCACCTGCGGCATCGTCGGGGTGGCGATGGCCTTTTTGTTGGAACGGTACGAGTTTCCGGGCCGCAAAATTCTTTCTGTACTGGCTCTGGTGCCGATGGCTTTGCCTCCGTTGATCGGCGTTCTGTCGTTTACGTTCCTGTACGGCGAGAGCGGAATTTTTCCGCGGGCGATCAAGGAGTTGCTCGGCTTGGCCCAAGTGCCGTTTTCATTGAAAGGCATCTGGGGCGTCGTGGTCGTCCATACGTTTACGATGTACACCTACTTTTTCATGACGGCGACAGCCGCGATCAAAGGGCTTGATCCTTCTTTGGAAGAAGCGGCAGCAAGCCTCGGGGCAAACCGCTTTACCGTCTGGCGGCGCATCATTTTGCCGATGCTTACGCCAGCGATGGTCGCTTCCTCACTGCTCGTTTTCATGATTTCCATGGCGTCGTACACAGCACCGCTCATCTTCGGTATCGACCGGACGATGACGATGCAAATTTACTTGTCCCGCACGAATGGCGATCTCGACATGGCGGCGGCGCAGTCGACGATTTTGTCCATTGTATCGATCGCGTTTCTGTTGATCATGCGCTGGTATCAAGGCGCCCGCAATTATCAGAACTTGAGCAAAGGCGTGAGCGTACACCGGACGGAAATCAAGAGCAAAGCAGGCCGTTACACAACGATTGTGCTGTCGTTTATCGGCACGGTCATTCTAATGCTGCCTATTCTCGTGCTGGTGCTCATCTCGTTTTCGGTGGATGGGACCTGGACGGTGCAAATATTGCCTCCGCAATACACTTTGGATCATTACATGGACTTATTTACGGACAGCAAAACATGGCGTCCGATTTTGAACAGTTTGCAGTTGTCGGCGATTGCTTCTGTCGGAATTGTCCTGTTCGGGGTAGCGGCGGCCTATGCGATGGTGCGTCTCAAATTCCGCGGGAAAACGCTTCTGGACGTGCTGATCATGCTGCCTTGGGCATTGCCTGGTACGGTTGTGGCGGTTAACCTGATTGCCGCGTTCAGCGAGCCGACGGCGTTCAGCTTCGGGCAAGTGCTGATCGGAACATTCTGGATTATCCCGCTCGCGTATTTTGTGCGCCACCTTCCGCTCGTCTTCCGTTCCACATCGGCAACCTTGCTGCAAATGGACCCGTCCGTGGAGGAAGCCGCGCGCAATCTGGGCGCATCGTGGTGGTACAGCTTCAGGAGAGTGGTGTTCCCGATGGCGCTTGGCGGGATTCTCGCTGGAACGTTGCTGGCGTTTGTACAGTGTATCGGGGAGTTCGTCGCTTCCATCCTGATTTTTACCCCGCGAACGACTCCGCTGTCTGTCGCGGTATTCCAGCGCATGTACAGCTTTGAATTTGGAACTGCTTGCGCCTATGGCGTCTTGCAAATCGTGGTCATCATCCTCGTGTTGTTCATCTCTAGCAAACTGACCAAGGACAAAGCCGGAACGGCCATCTAGCAGACGACCAATCGGTTAGATCGCTTCGGAAAACGGCTTTTGCGCAAGCCCTGCGGCAGCATACGGGAATTGGCAAAAGGAGGAGCTTCACGTGGAAAGCAGTGAATCGATAGACAAAAGTGCTTCGGTGGTGCAGCCGACCAGGCTGCCCTGCCCACCTATCCCCGCCTCTGCGCGGACGATGCAGGGGGAACACGGGCTGTTGGATTTGTGGAAAGCGATCAAGCCACTGGCGACGATCGCCAGCGCGATGAATACGGGAGCGCATCCCGACGATGAACATAGCGCGATGCTCGCCTACTTGGCGATGGGACGGGGCGTTTACACGTCCAGCGTAATCGCGACAAGGGGAGAGGGCGGCCAAAATGAAATCGGCTGCGAGCAAGGGATTGCGCTCGGCATCATTCGCACGCGGGAGCTGGAAGAGGCGTCTGCGCTCGGCAATGTGACGCTTGGCATCCTGAGTGAAGAGCTGGACGATCCGATCAACGACTTCGGCTTCTCCAAATGCGCGGAGGAAACATTTCGCAAATGGGGCGAGGAAGTCGTCTACGAGCGACTTGTCCGCAAAATCAGGGAGCTTCGCCCGGATGTCGTCATCGCCTGCTTTGAAAATGAGCCGACTACGCACGGACACCATCGGGCGATTACGTTGCTGACACAGCGAGCTTTTCACGGTGCGGCAGACCCTGAGACGTTTCCTGCTCACATTCAGGAGGGCTTGTTGCCCTGGCAGATGAAAAAGCTGTATGTGCCCGTCATGGACAACGAAGACTATCATGTGGCTGTTCCTGTCGGGGAGTACGATCAAAACTACGGCTCCTCCTATGTCCAGCTTGGTGAGCGATCGAGATTCATGCACAAGACCCAAGGGATGGGTGTCCACTACGATGAAGGCCCGACCTACAATTACTATCGTCTCGATGCGTCCGTCGTTCCGGCGGCGGAAAAAGAGAGAGACTTTTTTGCCGGATTGCCGTTCACGTTTGCCGATCTGGCCCGAAGCGTCGCCCAAAAAGGAGAATCCGAGCTGGCTCGCATCCTCGATACGATGCACGATGCGGCGAATGAAGTGCTGTCGGCGTATCCGCGCTTTGCGGAGGTGGCAAGCCGCGTCCACCGGATGAAGGCGTTGCTGCATGCCGTTCAGTTGGCGGTGCCCGGCTCTTCGCTCGACGAGGAGACGAAGACCGATTTGCTGTTCCGTCTGGGGATCAAGGAAGCGCAGCTCAACCGCGCCAGTGCCGAAGCGCTGTCGCTTGTGGTCAAAATCAAGCCGGAGACGGGCGAGTGGGTTCCCGGGCAGACGACGACAGTCACGGTGACGGCCTACAATGGCGGAGCAATCGAAGTCGAACATGTGCAGCTGCGCCTGCGAGTTCCGCCCGGCTGGACAGCCAAGCCGCTTACGCCGACCACTTTTCCGCGGCTTCCTTACAACCAGACCGTTTGCACCGTATACGAAGTGTCCGTCCCGGCCGAAGCTGCCTTTTTTCACCCGTACCGGCCGCCGATTTTGGAAGTCGAGGCATTGTACTTCGCCTTTGATATAGCAAGCACCATCCGGGTAGTGCCGGATGACAGCGTCGCTGTGCTGCCGCCTTATTCATTGACTTTGACGCCTTCTGCCGTTGTGCGGAACACGCTGCATACAGAGCAGCCCATCCCGGTAAAAGTAACAGTGAAGCAATATCGGCCGGGCAGCACGACAGCAAGAGTGTCCCTCGCTGTGCCCGAAGGCTGGACGGCGGAACCTGCGTTTATCGATGTGCCGTTTGCTTTTCGCGGAGAGACGAGAACGATTGCCTTCACGGTGCATACAGGGCCGCAGGTGGAAAACGGGAAGTACGAGGTCAAGGCGCAAGTAACCCGCGCCGATGGAGTGGCCGAGAGCGGCCAGGATGTGCAGGTGATCGAGTATCCGCACGTCGGACGGACGTATTTCATCCGCCCTGCCAAGCTCACCGTTCAGGCATTCGATTTGGCGATTCCCGAAAATCGGCGAATCGGCTACGTCGCCAGCGGCTTTGACAGCCTGGACAAATATTTGCGCGCGGTAGGCGTGCATTGCCTCAACCTCGACGCAGACGAGATCCAGTCAGGCGATTTGTCCCGCTACGATACGATCGTGCTCGGCATCCGCGCATACGGATTCCGCAGAGAGCTGATCGAGTGCAACCAGCGTCTGCTGCAATACGTGGAAAACGGCGGCAATCTCGTCGTTCAGTACCACAAACCGGAGGACAAGTGGAAGCCGCAGCTCGCGCCGTACCCGATCTTCATCGGCGAGTCGCTGATTGACTGGCGCGTCACGAATGAGCAGTCAGACGTGCGCATGCTCGCACCCGAGCATCCGATGTTTTCCGAGCCTAACCCGATCACCCAGGCAGACTGGGACGGTTGGGTGCAGGAGCGCTCGATCTACAACCCTTCACGCTGGGGCAGCGAATATACCGAGCTGATTGCCACCAGTGATCCGGGGGAGCCGGAGTTTCGCGGAATTTTTCTGACGGCCCGTTATGGCAAAGGGACGTACACGTACAGCTCGCTCGCCTGGTTCCGCGAGATTCCGCAGCTTGTGCCCGGGGCCTTCCGCCTGTTTGTCAACATGATCAGCCAGAAACAGTAACGATCAAGACCATTCACTTGAAAAAGCTCTGATCTAACGTGGGTCGATCCATGGCAGCAGCAACGAAACACTCGCATACATAGCGCCATGATTGATATAGACATCAATCGTAAAAGCGAATGGAGGAGAGTTCATTGAGGAAGGGGAAACTTGCCAAGCTTTACACCATTGCGGCCGCGGCCGCGCTTGCCACGACTCTGGTCATCCCGTTGGCGCCACAAACGGCGCACGCCGATCGGGGAGTCGTCGATTTGTGGAAAGCGATCAAGCCGCTCACGACGATTGCCAGCGCGATGAATACCGGAGCCCATCCGGATGACGAGCACAGTTCCATGCTCGCCTATTTGTCGCTCGGCAGAGGGGTAGACACGTCCAGCGTCATTGCCAATCGCGGCGAGGGAGGACAAAACGAGATTGGCAGCGAGCTGGGCAACGCGCTGGGCATTATCCGTACCCGCGAATTGCAGGAGGCTTCCAAGATCACGAACATCCATCTGGAGAATCTCAGCCAGAAGATTGATGACCCCATTTTCGACTTCGGCTTTTCCAAAAGTCCGGACGAAACTTTGCAGAAGTGGGGCGAGGATATAGCCTACGAAAGGCTGATCCGCAAAATCCGCACAATCAGACCGGATGTAGTGATTCCCGCATTTTTGAACGAACCTTCGACTCACGGCCATCATCGCGCTATTAATGTCATTACTGTCCGGGCATTCAAGGATGCCGCTGATCCAAACGTTTTCCCCGAGCAGTTGAAAGAAGGGCTGTCCCCGTGGCAGGTGAAAAAGCTGTATTTGCCTGCCCAGGAAAAAGATTACTCCGTCAGTGTTCCTGTCGGAGCGTATGACGAGATTTACGGCGCTTCGTATGTGCAACTGGGAGAAGAATCCCGCTTCATGCACAAAAGCCAAGGGATGGGCCGCCACTATGACGAAGGGCCGAGCTTTGGCTACTACAAGCTCGATCAGTCGATCGTCCAGACGAAAGCCAAGGAAGCTGACTTTTTTGAAGGCATCGCCTTCACTTTTGACGACCTGGCCAAAGAAACGGCAAGCCAGTCTGGCGGCGAAAAAGTAGCAAGCGAATTGAAGAAGCTGCAAAAGGATGCGGAAGAAGTGGTTGCCGCCTATCCGAGCTTTGCCGCTGTAGCCAAGGAAGCGCACGAGATGCTCGCTGACGTGCAGAAAGCGCAAAAAGACGTCCAATCGTCTTCGCTTCCCGAAGCAAGCAAAACCGATTTGCTCCATCGCCTGGATGTGAAGCAAGCGCAGTTGAACAAAGCCAGCGCGGAGGCACTGTCTCTGGTGACAAAAGTCAAACCGGAAACAAACGAGCTGGTCGCAGGCCAAACCACGAAGGTCACGGTGAGCGCGTACAACGGCGGTCAAGCCAAGGTGAGCGGCGTGAATCTGGCGCTGAACGTTCCGAAAGGCTGGCAGGCCAAAGCCCTGTCCACGACGAGCTTCTCTTCCCTGTCCTACAATCAGACAGTCAAGACTACTTTTGAAGTAACGGTTCCGTCTGATGCAAGTCTGTTCCAACCGTATGCTGCTCCGGCGATCACGGCTGACGTCAGCTACAGTTTTGCCGGATCAAAAGCAACCAGCCATGTCACGCCGGCAGATGCTGTTGCGGTGCTTCCGGCGTTCTCGATGTCGCTTGCTCCAAGCGCAACGGTGTTGAACACGTTGAAGTCGCAAGAACCGATCCCTGTCAAAGTCACTGTGAAAAACTACAATCCGGGTGCAGCGAAGACAAACGTGTCCTTGCAGGTGCCGGAAGGCTGGTCGGTGGAGCCGAAAGCAGCGCCGCTTGCTTTTGCCGCCAAGGGAGAAACGAAGTCGGTAGCCTTTACGGTGAAAGCGTCGGCTTCCGTCAAGCCTGCACCGTACACGATTACGGCAGTGGCGTCCGGTGACGGAAAAGAAAGCCGCCATGGCGCGCAAGTCATTCGCTATCCGCACATCGGCACAACGTATTTCGTGCAGCCTGCAAGTCTTGCTGTCCAGGCGTTTGACCTGAAGGTGCCGGAAGGTTTGAAGGTGGGCTACGTGTCCAGCGGCTTTGACAACATCGATCAATATTTGACCCAGCTTGGCGTCAATGTGACCAACCTGACGGCAAAAGACATCGAGTCGGGCGATCTCGGCCAGTACGACACGATTGTTCTCGGCATTCGCGCCTACGGTTTCCGGCCAGAGCTTACCCAAAGCAATGCCCGTCTGCTGAAATACGTGGAGAACGGCGGCAATCTCGTCGTGCAATACCACAAACCGGAGGATAACTGGAAGAGCGAGCTGGCTCCTTATCCGATCAAAATCGGCACGCCGCTGATCCAATGGCGCGTCACCGATGAAGATTCGAAAGTGACCATGCTCGCACCGGATCACCCTCTGTTCAACGCACCGAACAAAATTACCGAGGAAGACTGGAACAACTGGATTCAGGACCGCTCCGCCTACAATCCGGCAGAGTGGGGCAAAGAGTATACCACACTGATTTCCAATGGCGATCCGGGTGAAAAAGAGTTCACAGGTACATTCCTCTCCGCCAAGTATGGCAAAGGAACGTACACGTACAGCTCGCTGGTCTGGTACCGGGAAATTCCGGCGCTCGTGCCTGGCGCGATCAGAATGTTTGTCAACATGGTCAGCTTGAAGCAGTAGAAAAGCCGGACAGGGCGCAGGGCTTGCCCGACGCGACGGCTCACGTTTTGCCTGGGAGCGAAGCGAGGCGATCTTTGTTCGTTTGGGTCGCCTCCTTTGTCCCGGGAGTTATTTTGACTCTGCCAACGCCTGGACGAAAACAAACGAAGCAAACAATCACGAAACCATCGCTGAAACATGTGTAGCTGACGATTCGGCGTAAAAAGGAGATGCGAGTAGGATGGACTACAGGGAACGCATATTTTCGCAGGAGGGAGCCAGTTTCCCGGGAAAGACATACGTAGAGGCTGTGCTGGAGCCGGCATTTAATGAGGCGAAGCACCACCTGCTAAAGCCGATGATGGCAATCAACAAAGCGCATTTGATCATGCTGCGCGAACAGGAATTGATTACGGACGGCGAAGCCAAAGAGATTGCCCGCGCCCTTTGCGGGATCGAGATGGAAGAGCTGCGCCGCGCTACTTACACCGGGCAGTTTGAAGATTTGTTCTTTCAGGTAGAGAGCCGTTTGCTGGAATTGGCGCCAGATGTTGCAGGCAATTTGCACTTGGCACGCAGCCGCAATGACATGGGAATCACCATCTATCGCATGGTGCTGCGCGAAAAATTGCTGGTGACGATCGCATCTGCCCTCTATCTGAAAGAGCAATTGCTCCTCTTTGCGCAAGAGCACGCCGAGACAGTCATGATCGGCTATACGCATACCCAGCAGGCGCAGCCAACGACGATGGCCCATTACATGATGGCAGCAACTGATCTTTTGAGCCGCGACATCAAGCGACTCATCCAAGCGTATCAGACGTGCAACCGTTCCCCGATGGGAGCAGCAGCTCTGACTACATCCGGTTTTGGCATCAGCCGGGAGCGGATGCGCGAATTGCTCGGATTTGACGAACTGGTGGAAAATTCATACGACGCCGTCTGCGGTGCCGACTATTTGGGCGAGGTAGCGACTGCCGTACAACTGGCAGCGATCGATTTGGGGCGCACGGTACAAGATATGCTGTTGTGGTGCACGCAGGAATTTGGCGCCCTGAAAGTCGCCAGTCCCTACGTTCAGATCAGCTCGATCATGCCGCAAAAGCGCAATCCGGTATCGTTCGAACACATGCGCTCGCTTTTGTCCAGCAGCGCTGGAAATGCCACGACTGTTTTGACGATGATGCACAATACGCCGTTTGGTGATATTGTCGATACAGAAGATGACATGCAGCCTTACGCTTGGAAGAGCATGGCTGTGCTGGAGCAGATGTACCGCCTGATGGCTTGCGTCGTCGGGACGATGGATGTCAACAAGGACGTCTTGCTGGAGCGGGCAAAAGCGAGCTTCGCTACGGTAACAGAGCTTGCCGATACGCTGGTGCGCACGGATCGCCTCTCGTTCCGCAAATCGCACCACATCGTAAGTCGGGTCGTAAAAGAAGCGATGAGCGCCGAGCTGGCGGCTAACCAGATCAGCCTGGAGCTGGTCAATCGCGCCGCAGTCGAAGTGATCGGCCGCGAATTGTCGATCACGGAAGAAGAGCTGCGCTTGGCGCTTGATCCTGTGCATTTTGTCATGATTCGCAAGCTGCCAGGCGGACCGAATCCGCAAGAAATCAACCGGATGATCACCGAGCGCCGGGCTGTTCTCGGGCAGGAAAGTGCGTGGGTCGCAAAGAAACAACAAGCCATTGCAGATGGCATGAACAGGCTGGATCAGATGATAGCTGAATGGAGCGTGGGGTAATGGCAGTGGTGCGGATACCTCTTCTGGCAGTGGACGGAGGGGGCACCAAATGCTTGGCGGTGCTCGTGGACCGAGCCGCAAGAGAAGTCGGCCAAGGCCGTTCCGGCTCTTGCAACTATCAAGGAATCGGCGAGGAAGCGGCCGCCCGCGAATTGATCGCAGCCATTCGGCAAGCGATGGCCGATGCGGTCAGCCGTGGAGCAGGGAAAGAGCTTGGCCTGGAACAGGCAGCGGGCGAGCTGGAATGGGAAATCGAATGCGCCGTGATCGGGATTGCAGGTCTGGATACAGAGCATGATCGGCGGGTGATCTCGCGGATGGTGAGCAAGGTGCTGTATCAGCTTGGCATCCGCGTCCAGCATTTGATCGTGGAAAACGACGGGTTTGCCGCCTTGCTCGGAGCGACGGGCGGCAAGCCGGGCATTCTCGTCATCGCCGGAACTGGCTCCATCGCCTTCGGAGTAAACGACGCGCAAGAAACAGCGCGTTCTGGAGGCTGGGGCCATCGGGTCGGTGACGAGGGGAGCGGATACTGGATCGGCAAGCAGGCGATCATGGCTGTCCTGCGGGCGGCAGACGGTCGCGGCGAGCCGACGCTTTTGCAAGATTTGCTGCTTCCGCATGCCGGACTGGAGCGTGTCGATGAACTGTTCAACTGGACGTACAGCGACTTTTATTCCGTGGAAAAAGTTGGGGAGCTGTCTCCGCTGGTCAGCCAAGCCGCACTGGCGGGCGATCAGGTAGCGACCCGGATTTTGCAAGTTGCCGGAGAAGAGCTGTTTGCGGCCGTTCGTGCCGTGATCGACGCTCTGGATATGAAGGAAAAACCGTTTCAAATGATCATGCAGGGCGGCGTCTTGCAAAACGACGATCGGGTGCGAACAATCGTCGTCGAGCGTGTCCAGCAGTATGCTGCCCAGGTGGTCATCGAGAAGGCGCAAAACGACCCGATCTACGGTGTCATAGCAAAAGGACTGGCGTATTTGGAGCGGCAGTCAGGCGGCAAGTGAGGTGCCCGAGATGAAAAAACTGATGGTAGTATTCCCCCACCCGGATGACGAGTCCTTCGCTTGCGGCGGCACTCTGGCCAAATGCAAGGCAGAGGGCAAAGAGACTTGCTACTTGTGCATCACATCTGGTTGCAAAGGGCGATCCGGACCATTTGAGATCGATTGCCGGGAAAAGCTGGCTCGCCACAGGGAGCAGGAGCTGACAAAAGCCGCGGAAGTGCTCGGCATCAAGCGGCTGGATTTGTTCCGCTATGCGGACGGATCTTTGCAGCATGCCGATCTGGCTGAGCTGACAGCCAAAATACGCGAGGCGATCGTGGAGTGGAAGCCGGATGTCGTCATCACGTTTCCGCCAGACGGCGTGACCGGACACCCCGATCATATCGTCACCTGCAAAGCGACCACGCTTGCGGTCGAACAAGCAGAAGCGCAGCTTGCGGCGGATGAATATCCGGATTTGTACTACGTGTCGATCCCGCATTATTACGACCATTGCCCGGACAGTGGCCCGCAGCCTGCGGTTCCGATTACAGGCAAGGTAGACATCACAGACTACCGGACACAAAAAGGCGAAGCGCTGCGCGCCCACCAGAGCCAGGTGTATTCCGTCAACCGCGCTTATCCGGGCGTCATTGATGGCGACTTTACCGTGATTGGCTGCTATGAATACTACACGCTGGTGCGATCGGCGGGCAAGCCAATTGAGCCGTTGCGAGCGCCGAAAGGGATTCCGGTGATGGAGTTGTAGGGTGTCTTTGGCCCGTTCAGTAGAACTGAAAATATGCCTGTTATTTGGCGTGGCGGCTGCGATCCGGCGTTTTTGCGCGGAGAGCAGCCGCTTTTTTCAACCATGTCTGCCACGGTGTATACATCATCTGTTTGATAGACCGCTTCCGGCGGGCATATAATGAGAGGAAGGGGAAGAGAAGAGGTGAGTGTTTATCACAAATCCGAAAAAAGGGCAAAACGATAGCAAAGTTCTGAGATATATTAAGGCGTACAACGAAATTTTGCACATGATCCAGAGCGGTCTATATCCCGAAAATAGCAAACTTCCATCCGAGACAGACTTGTCCCAGATGCTCGGGATCAGCCGGATGACTTTGCGGCAGGCGCTTTTACTGCTCCAGGAAGACGGATTTATCGTCATGCGTCACGGCTCAGGCAGCTATGTCAGCAAGACACCTAACGTGAACCATGCCGGGTTGGAAAAAAAGACGAATCCCGTTTATAAGTGCTCACAGTACGAGATTGAGCTGGCAACGATCAGCTATCGGATCGATGTGCCGAATGATTATGTGATCAATACGCTTGGAAAAATCGTCCCTTGGGTTATGGGCGTTGATCGGCTCTATGAACATGAAAAACGGGCGAGAGCTTACGGATTCACGATGATTCCCTACGACACTTTTGAGGCATACTCAATCAACTACGCCGAAGAAGCGCAGCTCGCGGCGTTTGTAGACGAGCAAATCTATGAACACGCGCACAGTACGAAGCTCGAAATCAAGTTTGTCAAAGGCAACGACCTCATTAAAACGCATAAAATGCCTTCCCAAAACAATTGGTTCGTCTTGATTCTGGAAGTGATTTACGATAAGACGGGGAACATCCTGATGCACAATAAATTTTTTGTTCCGGAAGAGGACGCGCAGCTAACGATCTGCACGCATTAGGAAAGCGGTAAGCAGCAGCCAGCGAATGTGTTTCGCCTGCCTGTCTGCCCTATACTTGCGGCATATGACAGAAATCCCATCAGAAGGTGCGCTGATGGGATTTTCGCTATCGTCAGAGAGAGGTTGCTATAATTTTTCGGCAAGCCAATCGACCGTTATTTTGAGCAGTTCTTCCGGTGTGGACTGGTCAGGATTGAGGCTGTCGCCTTTGACAATGAGAAATCCGTGATCTGCCTTGTCCAAAATGCGCAAAGTCGCATCGTTGCTGCCTGCGTTTTTCAGCAATTCGCGTGACTTGGCAGGAACCACAATGACATCCAAAGAGCCGTGAATGGCTAACAGCGGGCCTTTGTACTGTTTGATTTCTTCCATTGCTTTTGAATTTTTCATTGCCACAAACCACTGCTTGCCAAGGCGAAGCTTGCTGCCCCATGGCAATACGAAATCGTAGTAGCCATTTTTTATTGCCTGCTCCTCATACTTGAACATATCTTCGAAGTCTGTCGCGCCGTTGGAAGAAGCAGATGCCCACGTCACGAGCGCTTTGACCGATTCGTTTCTCGCAGCCACTACTTGCGCAATCCGGCCACCTTGGCTCCAGCCGAGAACGCCGATTCTTGTTTTGTCGACCAGCGGGTTGTTTGCGAGAAAAGCAATAGCTTGATTGGCATCGAGCACGGAATCGTCAAAGTTGTTGTAGACATAAGGGACCTTGCTGTCGCCACCGCCGACAAAATCGATGCGCAAAGATGCGTACCCGTTTGCGGCCAGTTTGGATGCCAGTCTTTTGTATATATCCCCCAGCTCGTTTTTGTTTCCGCCCGTGCCATGCAAGAGCAGCACAGCAGGAGCTGGATGTTCTTTTGTTGCTGTGGAAGGCACTGTCAAAATTCCGGGAACGACGTACGACTTGTTGGCGATGGAGACGGGACTTTCTGTTGCTGTAATCGCAGCTGTTTGGTTTGCAGAAATCTTGTCCTGGGCGAATGTACTTTGCTGGAAGCCCGCAAAAAGCAGAATGAGAGCGAGTAGGATGTTGGCAGAGACATATTTTGGCTTGTTCATAAGTCCTCCTTGGATTTGACGTTTTGACGTGTTGACGGCTTGTGCATCGCAACCTCCTTTTCCAAAGTTCATACAACAAGAAGACTAATACATGTATAGTTGTATGGTTAGTTGTATAATTCATAGTAACGAGTGGATAATTTTCTGTCAATTATTAATTTTGATTTCGTTTCTGTTTGGCATGTGCCAGATGAAAGGGAGGGAGAAGCGTTCATGAACTTTTTTCTCACGCTCTTTTCCAAATACAAGTGCCTGGTTTATACGGCGTTCGGTCACGAGCGATATTTGCAAATCGTCCACAAGTTGTCCGCCCACGGGGTGAAGTTTCGGACTCGTTCGTACTCATATGGTCGGAGTCACTTGGGAGCAGACAGCGCAGGGATGTTTCCGCGCGAGGATCGTACCCAGTACGATATTTACGTGAAAAAAGAAGACGAGCACACGGCGCATATGGCGATTCATTCCAAATGAAAAAAAACGGGGTTCGGAGCGTAATCTTCCGGCCGCTCTATACGAACCGATTTGCCATTCGATATAATGAAATGGGAAATTTATGAATGGAAAGAAAGCGAGGAGGTAACAGTCGTGTCCGTAGTCGAAACATTGAAAGAGAGAAGAGCCGTCCGCAACTATATTCCGAAAGAAGTCGAAACAGAGAAAATCCAGGCGCTGCTCGATTGCGCCGTTTTGGCCCCGAATGACCGTTTGCGCCAGCCGTGGCATTTTTACGTCATCAGAGGAGAGGCAAAGCAACGGTTTGAGGAAATCGCCAAGGCGTTTTTGCTGGAGCGTTTTCCGACCAAGCCGAATCTCGTCCAGGACTCTTTGGCTGTTTTGGAAAAAACACCGCTGGTCATCGTCGTCACATCGGATGTAATTCCGGGCGACGAGGCTTCATCGGAAGACAACGAATACGCTGTATGCTGCGCGATTCATTCCATGTGGCTCGCGGCGAAGGAGCTTGGACTTGGCATGGTTTGGCGCACGAGAGGAATCGGCTTGGTGCGCGACGAGCGCTTGCTGGAATTTCTCGGCTCGCCGGAAAACAAAAAGGTTGTAGGCACGCTGTTCATCGGCTACCCGGAAGCGGATGCGCCTGTGACAAACCGTGTGGCTGCGGAAGAGAAGACGACCTGGCTGTAACGCTGACTGGCTGAAATAAATAACAACCTGGGATTGTTTGGCACGTACAATAATGGGGGATAGGCATAAGCCCAAAATACAAGGGAGGTTTTGCGCATGTTCGGAAAATTGGCCGCAGACGCGCTCGGATTGAGCAATGTCGGGATAGTGGTAAAGCCAGCCGACTTTGACAAAGTCGATGCAGACGATTACGTCATGCATGAAGACAACGAAAAAATCTACTTTTTGATCAAATCCAAAGCAGACGAATATTGCTTTACGAACCTGGCGCTGATTCACCTGGACGGAACGAGTGCAACCAGCAAAAAGCGCACGCTGCGCCGCTTTTCTTACGGCACGCACAAAATCGCAAACGTCGCTTTGGAAACAGCAGGCACCGTCGACCTGGATGTGGAAATCAAATTTTCCATCGGCGACGTGCATTACTCGATTGACGTGAATAAAAAGCATTTGGAAGAGCTGAAAGATTTGTACAAGGCGCTGCTGAAGATCGCCTCGATCACGCGCGAGAACGAAATAGCGCTCCAGATTGCCCAAGAAAGTCTGAGCATTGCGCAAAGCACACTGAGCAGAGTCACAGGCCATCAGGCAGATGTATCGTCCCAGTTCAGGTCGATCAATCAGTACTCTTTCGACTGGCTCATGGACGCCAGGGAGAAATTCGCCGTCAAAGATTTCGGCAAAGTGTTTGAAAAGTACATTCAAAACTAGAAACGATCGAGGGAGTGCCCCATGCAGAGCTTTCAAGAGCGCCGTTTTACGGATGCTTGCTCAGGCATGGATGGCACTCTTTTTTTAGTTCCGTTCCGTTAACCAAGTGATTGAAGGATGACGCGAATCGTATTTTCCACGAAGGAGCGTTGTGGACGGGCTTTCAACAGGACAGTCAGCCCGATCAACGAGACGATCAGCGACTGCGAGACGGCCTTGGCATCTATGCCGGGGTCGATTTCGCCTGATTTGATTCCGCGCTCGATCGTTTCCTGAAAGATGACCGCCAAATACATCTGATGCTCTCTGGTCAAAATCTCGAATTTCTCATCGTGCGGAGCAAGCTCGACCATCGTATTGATGCAAAAGCAGCCCCGACTGAGATCACCTGCATACTCCTCTTCCACCACTTGTTCAAAAAAAGCGCGAAACGCCTCTTTGACAGATGGCTTGCTCTGCAGCCGATTCCGCACTTCGGATGCGTGCGACATCGTGTATTTGCGCAAGGCGGTTTCAAACAGTTCCTTTTTGTCGCCAAAAGCCGAATAGATGCTGGGGCGCTGGATACCCATCCTGGCTGTCAGATCGCTTAAAGAAGTCGCTTCGTACCCTTTCTCCCAAAAAAGCTGCATGGCAGCATCCAATACTTTTTCTTCGTCAAACTCGCGTGTTCTCGCCATTTTTGTTTTTGTCCCTCTCGATATGGGTGAATGAATTTATTACTTATCGGTATGATATATTTTATGGTTTTTGGCTAGTGTTGTCAAATGAGAGTATCCTGGCTTCGAGGGAGAAGCGGTGTTGTTGCGGGGTTTTGCGTTTGTGGATGTTTTTATTGACAGGGGAAGAAGAGATGGGATATATTTTCTGGGCACAATAACGTACTGATCGGTACTGTATTGTTGTTGGTGGTTGGCTTTTTTATTAAGCATAGAATCGAGGTGAGTTCAAAATGAAAGAGGCTATGGAGAGTGAGGCGGTTCGGGTAGACGGGGCGGTGGATTTGGTGGAGCTGGGACAGTCGGTGGATTTGGAAAAGCCGATGCGGTTGGAAAAGGTGGAACAGCCAGGTCGGTTGGTGCAGGTGGGACAGCTGGAACAATCGGGACAGCTAGATCGGTCGGTGCATTCGGAACAGCTGAGACAGTCGACGCAGCTTGGACAGTCGGGACAGCTAAGTCAGTCGATGCAGGTGGAACAGTCGGAGCAGCGGGAACTGCTAGGACAGTCGGAGCAGTTGGAGCAGTCGGCGCAGCTGGAACAGTCGGTGCAGCTGGAACAATCGGAACAGCCGGAGCAGCCGGGACAGATGGAACAGTCGGAACAGCTAGGTCAGTCGGTACAATCGGAACAGCCGGAACAGCTAGGTCGGTCGGAGCAGCTGGAACAGTCGGAGCAGCTGGGACAGTCGGAGCAGCTGGAACAGTCGGTGCAGCTAGGGCAGCCGGGACAGCTGGAACAGTCGGAACAGCTAGGCCAGTCGGAACAGCTAGGCCAGCCGGAACAGTCAGAGCAGCCGGAACAGCTAGGTCAGTCGGAACAGCTAGGTCGGTCTGAGCAGCTGGAACAGTCGGTGCAGCTGGAACAGTCAGCGCATCTAGAACAACCGGCGCAACTGGAGCAGCCAGTACAGCCGACGCTGTGCGATTCGGATGCTGTTCAAGGCTCTGGCATTTCCAGGCTGGTTACGTGGCTGTTTGCCGTGGCATGCGGGATGTCGGTAGCTACGATCTACTTCGCCCAGCCATTGCTCGATCATCTGTCGAGGGAGTTTGGCATCGACTACTCTGTTATCGGGAGCGTGATTACGGTCACGCAAGTGTGTTACGGAGCGGGATTGTTGCTGCTTGTGCCGTTAGGCGATTTGTTGAACCAGCGGCGATTGATCATTACACAGATGCTGTTATCTGTCCTAGCGCTTGTGCTGGTAGGAACGGCTTCCAGCAGCGCGATTCTGTACGCGGGTATCGCACTTGTGGGATTGTTGGCGGTCGTGACGCAAACGCTCGTGGCGTTCGCAGCGACCATGGCGTCGTCTGCCGAACGCGGCCGGGTCGTTGGGGTGGTCACAAGCGGAATCGTCATTGGCATTTTGCTCGCCAGAACCGTTGCCGGATCGCTTACTGATTTGGCTGGATGGCGCGCCGTTTATCTCGTCTTCGCGGCATTGATGCTGCTGGTCGTTGGCGTGTTGTGGAAGGTGTTGCCGAATATCGAGCGAACGGTAAAGCCGCTATCCTACTCCCAGTTGCTGAAGTCCGTGTTCGTCTTGTTCGCCGAGGTGCGGATCCTGCGGGTACGTGCGATTTTGGCCCTGCTGATTTTTGCCGCGTTCAGCATTTTATGGACACCGCTTGCATTGCCGCTCAGTGCGCCGCCGTTGTCTCTCTCGCACACGGCCATCGGGGCGTTCGGACTGGCCGGAGTTGCTGGCGCCTTGGCGGCAGCGCGGGCAGGGAAGTTGGCTGATCTGGGTTACGGGCAAAAAACGACTGGCGTTGCTCTCAGCCTCTTGTTGCTGTCTTGGTTTTTCATCCGCTATACAGAGCAGTCGCTGTTGGTGCTCGTTATTGGCATCGTTCTGCTGGACTTGGCGGTACAGGCCGTCCACGTCACGAATCAAAGCATGATTTTGCCGATCCGCCCAGAAGCACGCAGTCGGCTGACGGCGGGATACATGGTCTTTTATTCCATCGGAAGCGCTGTTGGCTCGATCAGCTCTACTTATGTATATACGCATTACGGTTGGGACGGAGTGTGCTTGCTTGGAGCTTCGGTGAGCGCGGTGGCACTTTTGTTTTGGAGCATGACAAGAGGGGCGAGGGGGATGGAAAGGGGGGAGAGTAAGTAGTCAGGGCGAGGTAAGAGCAAAAGCCAAGGGCAAGAGCGAAGGGCAAAAACCAAGGGCAAAAACCAAGGGCAAAAACCAAGGGCAAAAACCAAGGGCAAAAACCAAGGGCAAAAACCAAGGGCAAGAGCCAAGGCAAATTAATTGATTTAATGGAGAAGATTATCGAAATGAGGATAAAAGCTTGTGTATAGGTAAGGAATAATGTCGAGTTTTGTAAATCTGTAGTAATTGCAGAAAGTGAATATAGTTGGTTATAATGAAAGTGAAATTTACAAATATTGGGGTGTTTGTTTTTATGAGGAAAATACCATCGTTAGTTGCCATTCTTTTTGTGGTAAGTGCCTTCTCAATCCCAGCGTCTGGATCTCAAGGAAAAACAAATGCGAACGCTTTTTGGCCAGGAGGTGGATTTTCTAATAGTAAATATTCAAAATTAACATATTCAACTAGTAACGCTGTAGATAGACTTGGGTACTCTAGATATGTCGATGATGCTGTAAATGAATTTGATTCAATCAGTGATGCAAATATTGGATTTAGGAAATTATCAAGTGGTGACGGTGAAATGTTAAGTATAGTGATGGATGAAAAAAATTCTAGTGAGTATGCAAGAGATGCATTCGGGATTATGATCCCGTTTAAAATTGATCCCAAAACTACTAGCTATGAGCGCGCATCTAATTATGAAACATGGGCTTATGCAAAAATTTGGTTGAATGATTATATGATGAAACAGCACAAATTTACTTCGGATGAGCGCAATAAAACTACTATTCATGAAATTGGTCATGCCTTTGCTATGGAGCATCAGTATGATGGTGTGAAATCAGTCATGGTTTCAGGACAAATCAGCTATCCTGACCTTCAGCAATTAGATATATCAAACCTTCAATGGAAGTATTAATGAGGAGGATATAATAAAATGAATAAAAGGACTAAACTAACTATTGGAATAATTGCAATGGCTGCAGCAATTGTCGGAATTAATTACACATCTGGTACGCTTATGGCGAAAACGGAAGGAATGAAAGTATTTTCTTACCATGCCGATTATAAAGTTTATGAAGATATTGAAGAATTAGAGAGTCAATCCCCAATAATTGTAAATGCTAAATTTACCGGAGAAAGAGAAACAATTCTCGGAGATTCTGTCACCGATTTCATACCTTTTTCGAAATCAAAAGTTAAGATTAAAAAGGTTATGAAAGGCGATCTTGAGGAAGAGGACAATGTGCTGGTCTTCGAGCCAGCTGCAATAGATAGCGAGAAAAATGAGTTTGTTACGGTTGAAGGGTATAATTTAATGAATGAAGAAGGAGAGTACACGTTGTTCTTACGAGATACTCCAAAAGAAAACTCCTACCAAATTGTCGGAATGTACCAAGGAAAGTACGATCACTCAATTAACGATAATGTTAAAAATCGTACGTTTATAACAGATTTTGAAGATGCAATATATGATGATGTAGCAAATGAAGAAATTATTGGGGATAATTTGAATCATTTTCAAAAATTAAAAGATAAAGTAGTTCAGAAGTATAATTGGGAATAAATAAAAAATAATCCGTTGGCTATGTACTCCAACGGATTTTGATTATCGTGAAGAGGTGAAATATTACATGAAAAAATTTTTATCAGGCTTTATTGTCGGAGGTGTGCTATTTACTTCCATAAGTGTTTTTGCTGAACCTCTGCATCAAATTGCTGTTAGTTTTAATATTAAGGATGTAATAGTTGACGGTCAAAAGCTTCCTCTTGCAAAGCAAGCATTAAATTATAATGGGACAACTTATGTTCCATTGAGGCCACTCGCTGAAAGTTTAGGCTACACAACGAAATGGAATCCCGAAAAGCAAAATGTAGAAGTAATGAAAGCAAAGATTACAAGGTTGCTTAGTTCAGAGGAAATTAAAAAGGCATTTAAAGACAACGGGTTACCGTTAAATCCTGCAAAACTATCGTACTTTCCATTGAATAAAAAAACACCGGAAAGTTATCAAATTGGTGAGATGGAGCATCTTCATATATACGTTTATGAATCTTATGAAGAGCGAGTAAGAGGGCGGTTGGAATTTGAAGTAATAAGAGAGAGAACAGATATGATCGTTCCGTTTATTTATGAGGTTGATAATGCCTTGATTTTTTATGTGCCTTTTAACACAGAATTAAATTTGCATAAAAAAGTAGACGCCGCAATAGCAAAGCTAAGAGATAAGAAAAGTTAACTACTTCGTTATATGAAACAACTGCGTCCCAGCTCAGGCCGCTCAATCAGTACGCTTTCGACTGGCTGGTGGGTGCCAGGGAAAAGTACGTCGTCAAAGACTTCGGGAAAGTGCTTGAAACATATATTCAAAACTGGAAATGACAGAGGGAGTGTCCCGTGCAGAGCTTTCAAGAGCGGCGTTTTGCCAACGCAACGCTCACCCTGCATGGATGGCGCTCTTTTTTCCTTTCGTTAACCAAGTGTTTGAAGAATGACTTGTATCGTATTTTTCGCGAAAGAGCGTTGTGGCCGAGCGTTCAAAAGGACGGTCAGCCCGATCAACGAGACGATCAGCGATTGGGACACAGCGTTGGCGTCTATTGGCGGGGCGATTTCGCCTGATTTGATTCCGCGCTCGAACTGCCAGCGCGTGCGGAAAGCTTGGCCGGGCTGCCGCCTGCCTATACATGCGTCGGTCAGCTCGACGTATTCCGTGATGAGACGATTGACTACGTGACGCGTCTCGCGCAAGCGGGCGTAGACGTCGAATTTCAGTTGTATCCCGGCTGCTTCCACGTTTTTGAAGGGTTCGTTCCGCAGGCAGAAGTAAGCCAGCGTGCTGTTGAAAACTATGTGAATGCGATGGCAAGAGCGCTTAATCCGTAAGCGATGAGCGCGACAGGGTAGGGCTATCTCCTCCAGGCAATCTGACTTGGGGAGATAGCCTTTTCCCGTAGCTTCTCCGGCCATTTCGTTCGAACAGGGTCTTTTTCAGTCTTTATGCAGCAGCTTCCCGATTTTCAAAGCAAGCTGAATTTGCAACAGCTCCTCTGAATTTTTCAAATCCATGTTCAGCAGTTCCTTAATCTTTTCAATCCGATAAATAAACGTGTTGCGATGGATAAACATCGCTTTTGCCGCTTCGCTGACATTTTGGTTATGCAAAAAGTATTGGTCCAGCGTCACCATGAAGCTCGTGCCGAACTGTTGATCGTGCTCGTACAGCTTGCCGAGCCGCTTGAGGAAAAAGTCCTCCAACTCGCTGTCCTTGATGTTGGAATCGAGAAAATGATAGACCGAGTAGTCTTCAAAATGCGAGACATCGCCTTTGCTGTTGAAGCGCTGCATGAGCCGGATCGCTTCGTGCGCTTCGGAAAAGCTTTTGTGCAAGGAAGCAATCGTCTTGTAGGATCGGCCGATGCCGATGAAAAACAAGGTCTTCTTGATTTTCTCCGCAAGAGCGCTGTACAGCTCGCCAGCAAACTGCTTGGCTTCGCTGACGGAAATCAGCGGGCGATGCTCATGCTGCCCGAGCAAAATAATGATCCGGTTGTTGCGGTAAAAGCAAGTGACCTCTCCAGGCGCTTTGCTTGAGTAGTCGTAGACCAGATCCACGCATTTTTTGGCGATCCGGTCCAGCTCGTATTTGCGATCGACCATATCGGCCATCTCTTCCAGCTCGACAGGCTCGATGTTGATGACCATGCAGAAGTACGTGTAAGCCGAATTGAGTCCGTGCAGATCGCACAATGTCTGGATCGATTCAGCCGAGGTAATTTTGCCCGTCAAAAGATCGTCGAAAAAGTCCTGCCTGATCTTCAGCTTCACTTCCTCGATTTCCCGCGCCTTGATCCGCTCCAGCGCTACGATGGTAGAAGCTTGCTCCAGCACGATGTAGTCAAATTCGTTCAGCTCGCGAACCGTTTGCCAGACAACGATGTAGCCATAAATGTAGTTGGCGACGGCGACAGGCAAGATTCGGCATTTGACGTCCTGGTTTTTCGCGTGGTAAATCCGCTTGATCGATTTTTTGATCTGGCTGATATTTTTCGGGACAGAATCGGTAAACTCGCGGGTAAAAACGGGCCTGTTCTTGTTCAGCGTCAGGCAGGAGGCGAGCGGTATCGGATTCTCGGCGACTTCTGTCGCTTGCAGCAGATGCCAGTCCCGATCCAGGAACAGAACCGGATTGTTGATCGTCTCGGACAGCTCGGAGGAGATGCGGTCCAGGCCGCCGCCTTCCAGCGCGATCCGAAACAGCGCGTTGTGCATGTCCAGCGTCTTGCGGTTCAGCAAATCGTAACGTCCCGATGCTTTTTCGTTGATGATGGCGATTACTTTGGACAGCGTGTATTCAAAAGGCAGCGCCAAAAGCGGCAGGCCGTATTGGTTGGCGAGGTCGATCATGTTTTGCGGGATTTGATCAAAGTAACGCTGCATTTTGATGCACAGCCCCGAGCAGTTGATTTCTGCCAGTTCCTTGATGATTTTGTTTTGCAGTTCGGGATTGTCCTTGAAAATGTACCCGGTTGACAGCAAAAGCTCGTTGGAAGACAGCCAGTCGAAGGCATCAGGGTTCTCTATGATGTTGACGATGGATATGACATTGTCGATGCCTTGTTCTCCGGCAATGATCTTGATGCCTTCGATGGATTTGATCTGGAGCAAATCTTTTATGGTCAACATCCGGGATCACTCCTTCGTGTCGGGACAGAAGCTATTTATGCAATGTGCACAATGACCTTCGCGTTTTTTTAGTTTCGATACACAATGACGTTTTCATGCCCCCTGTCTAAAATAATGCTGTAAGACAGAAGGCTTGTCCAATTTTTTTGCGAGAAAAAACGGTGAACACCACGAGAAAATGGGAGGGCGACCATGACAGACCAAAGCGTAGTGCAGGCTTTTCTCGAAGCTGCCGCAGAGGGAAACATCGAGGCGCTGAAACAGCACCTGGAGCAAGGCGTCGACATCAATGCGCGAAACAGACAGAAGCGTACCGCTATTTTGACGGCTGCGATGCACGATCATTTGGATACGGTTTCATTTTTGATCGAAGCTGGTGCGGATATCGATTTGCAGGATGAAACATGCTTCAACCCGTTTTTGTACGCTTGCATTCACAACAAGCTGGAGCTTGTGCAAATGATGGTAAAAGCGGGCACAAACCTGGAACTTTTGACGCGTTTTGGCGGTGTCGGCCTGACGCCAGCTTGCGAAAAAGGCCATGTAGACATCGTGCGCGAGCTGCTTACCACGACAGATATCAATGTAAACCATACGAACTTCGTCGGCTGGACACCGCTCATCGAAGCGATCATTTTGGGCGATGGCGGCGAAAAACAGCAGACGATCATCAAGCTCTTGATCGAGCATGGCGTCAACGTGCAAATGGTGGATAAATACGGGGTCACACCGCTTGAGCTTGCCAGAAGAAAAGGCTACACCGAAATCGAACAAATTTTGCTCGCAGCAGGAGCGAAGTAACACAAGCTATGCGCATTCAGGCATTGTCTGGCGATGCGGATTTTTGCAAGAAGCTGGCAAGCTCCTCGTTTCACGGGTTCGTGCACAGTGTTTTTGAGCGAACGATCAATCTGAAATGTCTCGACGACAATGAGCTGTACACGATTGCCTGCAACAAGCTGGACAACGGTCCTAACACACTGGTGATCGATCTGCCTTCCCTCTCTGGCATGGAGGTGGCGGAAGGCGATCCTGTTTACGGGAAAGGCGACGAGCTGATTGTCGGATCGGGCGTCTTCATCTGCATAAGGCAAGCAACAAAGTGGGAAGCGCACTTGCCTTCCTATCCTTGTGACATAGACGTTTTGCGCGAAAATGTAGCGTTCATGAAGCAGTATGTGGACGCGAAGGGAAAAACGGGAGGCATGAAAATGTCTTCCCGCCCTGCCAGTTTGTTCGAAAGGGAGACGTCCCGCATGCTGAATGAGCGTGCCGAGGCGCTGTCAATCGAGCTGGCGAAGGGCAACAGCGAGTCAGCCAGCGAGCAGGCTGTCCGGCTTGTCGGACTGGGGCCGGGGCTGACGCCATCGGGAGACGATTTTTTGGTGGGATTGTGCATTGTATACAAGATGCAGAACATTCCCTGCTGTTTGTCATGCCGTTTTTTTGAAAAAGTGGTCGAGTCGTCCAGAGAGCTGACGAATGAAATCAGTTCCATCACGCTAAAAAAGGCAGCGAGCGGAAAAGTGAGGGAGTCGCTGGTCGACTTGCTTCGCTGCTTGACGCAAGGTTCGCGCGAAGAGCTGCTGCCAGCTTTGGAAAAAGTCGTGGGCATCGGTTCTTCTTCAGGCACCGATATGGCCCTGGGACTGATTTGCGGTTTGGAACGAAATCTAGAAGCCGGAGGGAATGTATGTCTACCAAAGTTGTAATCAAGCAAAGCACGTATTTTGATTCCGTGTCGCTGATGTCTTTGTCCACCAAAGCGAATCAGATTGAGGGCGTGGAACAGGCAGTGATTGCCATGGGTACGGAGATGAACAAGGAAGTGCTGAAAAACGTCGGCTTGCTCACGCCGGAGCTGGAAGCGGCGAAAAGCAGCGACCTGATGATCGTCGTCAAGGCGGCGACAGAAGAGCTGGCCGAGAGCGCGTATGTGCAAATCGAAGAGCTGTTCACCAAGAAAAAAGGCGGCAGCAAAGGCGCGAGCGAGATCAAGTACCCGACTATCGATTCTGCTGCGGCGAGCATCCCCGAAGCGAATCTCGCCATCATTTCCGTCAATGGCGCTTTCGCGGCGAGAGAAGCGAGAAAAGCGTTGGAAAACGATCTGCACGTCATGCTGTTCAGCGACAACGTGAGCATCGAGGACGAGATTGCCCTGAAGCAATACGCGCATGAAAAAGGCTTGCTGATGATGGGGCCAGACTGCGGTACGGCGATCATCAACGGAGTTGCCCTGTGCTTTGGAAACGCGGTGCGCAAAGGCAGCATCGGCATCGTGGGCGCGTCGGGAACAGGCAGCCAGGAAGTGAGCGTGCGCATCCACGACTTCGGCGGCGGGATCACACAGCTGATCGGCACGGGCGGCCGCGATCTGAGCGAGCAAGTCGGCGGCATCATGATGATCGACGGCATCAAGGCGCTGGAAGCGGACGCGGCGACGAAAGTGATTGTGCTCATCTCCAAGCCGCCAGCCGCATCGGTTCAGGAAAAAGTGCTGGCGCAGGTGAAAAACTGCACGAAGCCAGTAGTCGTCTACTTCATCGGCGGAGACGAAGAAGCCGTGGTGGCGGCAGGCGGCCATTTTGCCAAAACAACCAAAGAAGCGGCGCTCAAAGCAGTCGTGCTCGCAGGGGCCAATGAAGACGAGATCAACAAACGCGCCCTCAACTGGCCGCTGATCGAAGAAGTGCGCGCGAAGCTTGCGCCTGAGCAAAAATACGTTCGCGGCCTGTTCTGCGGCGGCACTCTTTGCGATGAAGCGATGTATCTCGCCATGGAAACGTTCGCGGACGTCTACAGCAACATCCAGAAAAATCCCGACTACAAGCTGAAAAACATTCATGAAAGCAAAGCGCACACGTACCTCGACATGGGCGATGACGACTTCACAAACGGCAAGCCGCACCCGATGATCGACCCGTCCTTGCGCATCGCCAGATTTTTGCAGGAAGCGAAAGATCCGTCTGTCGGCGTCATCCTGATGGACTTCATTCTCGGCTTCGGCTCGCACGAAGACCCTGTCGGCGTAATGCTGCCAGCGATTGTGGAGGCAAAAACGCAAGCGGCAAAAGCAGGCAGACATCTGGAGATTCTCGGCTACGTAATGGGAACCGACCTGGATACGCCGAACTTCGACGAGCAAGTGAAAAAGCTGATGGACGCAGGCGTGACGATTGCCAGCAGCAGCACAAACGCTGGACTTCTGGCCAGAGAATTTGTAGTGAAAGGGGCATAAACATGAGCAAAATCAACGAGCTGTTCGCCGGGAACATCCATGCGATCAACGTAGGGATCGAATTTTTCAAAGACGATATCATCAAGCAAAATGCGAATGCCACGCACCTGGAGTGGAAACCGCCAGGCGGCGGCAAGCCTGAACTGATCCGTGCGCTCGACAGACTGGAGAACGCGGCGCTGGCAGACAAAATCGCGGCGGCCAACAAGCTGGCAGTGGAGCGCATTATCAACTCGCAGCCGATGCTCGTCGGGTTTGACCAGGCCATCAACGTCGTGCCGGGCATGACCAAAACGACGATTTTGCACGCAGGACCTCCGATCACTTGGGACAAAATGTGCGGTGCGATGAAAGGTGCCGTAACCGGGGCGATCGTTTTCGAAGGTTTGGCAAAAGACATCGAGGAAGCAGAGCAAGTAGCCGCTTCCGGCGCAATTACTTTCTCTCCTTGCCACGAGCACAATTGCGTAGGCTCCATGGCTGGTGTCACTTCTGCTTCGATGTTCATGCACGTAGTGAAAAACAAAACGTACGGCAATGTCGCTTACACAAACATGAGCGAGCAAATGGCAAAAATTTTGCGCATGGGTGCCAATGACGAGAGCGTCATCACGCGCCTGAACTGGATGCGCGACGTACTCGGGCCGATGCTGCGCGACGCGATGAAGATCGCAGGCGAAATCGATTTGCGCCTCATGCTGGCACAGGCTCTCCATATGGGCGACGAGTGCCACAACCGCAACAACGCCGGGACAAGCCTGCTGATTCAAGCGCTGACCCCGCATATTTTGCAGACTGACTTCACGACCGAGCAAAAACGCGAAGTATTTGAATTTGTGGCAAGCAGCGACTATTTCTCCGGCCCGACGTGGATGGCTTTGTGCAAATGCGCGCTGGATGCGGCGCACGGAATCGAAAACAGCACGATTGTCACGACAATGGCGCGCAATGGTGTCGAGTTTGGCATTCGCGTGAGCGGCATGGCAGGCAACACCTGGTTTACTGGTCCTGCCCAAAAAGTGATCGGTCCGATGTTCGCAGGCTACAAGCCGGAAGACTCCGGTCTCGATATTGGAGACAGCGCGATTACGGAGACATACGGAATCGGCGGCTTCGCCATGGCTGCTGCTCCCGCAATCGTAGCGCTCGTAGGGGGAACGGTTGAGGAAGCGATCGGTTTTTCTACCACGATGAAAGAAATCACGACAGCGGAAAATCCGAATGTGACGATCCCGCTGCTGGACTTCCAAGGGGTAGCTACCGGAATCGACATTCGCCAAGTCATCCAAACAGGCATCCTGCCAGTCATCAATACGGCGATTGCCCACAAAGACGCCGGCATCGGCATGATCGGCGCGGGTATCACGTATCCGCCGATGGAAGCTTTTGAAAAAGCTCTCCTGGCTTTGACGGAGAGCATCAGCTAAAAACGTTTTGGACCAACAAGGCGCAGGAAGGCGGTTTGCGCTCGCGGCGCGACAGCAAGAAGTTAGCGCCGCGAGCAGGCTTTCCCGCGTGAGACTCTTTTCTTCCATGGATGGGAGTCTCCTATAGTGCGAGGAAGGTGAAAGTCATGGGACAACCCGCAGAGCAGATTTCGCCGGAGCAGCTGAAATCGTACGGGTATTCGGACGATATTTTGCCCAAGACGTCTGAACAAAGAGATTGGGGCGTGTTTCACTACATTACCGTTTGGATGGGCGCTGTTCACAACATCATGTCGTACATGACAGTCGCCGGATTTTTTGCGCTGGGACTAAGTGTTCCGCAAGTATTTTGGGCCGTCATGCTGTCTGCCGTGATCGTCTCGGCCGGCTATGTGCTGAACGGTCATTCGGCAGCGAAGTACGGCGTGCCTTTTGCCATGCTGCTCCGCGACTCCTTTGGCGTGAAAGGCTCGATTATTCCTGCCTTGTGCCGCGGACTGATTGCCGGAGTTGTGTTTTTCGGTGCGACAACGGTCGTTGGCGCCCAATCGTTGAACGTCATTTTTGCGAGAATTTTTCCTGATTACATGACGTGGGGAGCCGGATTCGATCTGTTCGGACTCAATTTCCCGACGATGCTCTCCTATCTTTTCTTGTGGATCATCACTGTGGCCCTGTTTTTGGGCGGAATGAACATTCTCAGCGTTTTCAGCAAATACTCGTCACCCGTCGTCTACATCTTCATTATCGGGGCGGCGATCTGGGCGATTACGATCGCAGGCGGAATCGGTCCGATCATGGAGTACGTTCCTGCCCAACCGATGGAAAATGGGCTAGTCTTCATCGCATGCGTAAGTGCGCTTGTATCGAACTGGGCTGGGCCGATTGTCAACATCTCTGACCTGACCCAGCGGGCAAAATCGCCGAAGGCTCCGCTTTATGGCTTGCCGATCGGAATGATCGTTTCCTACCTCCTGTTTGCCGTTACGTGCATCGGGTTGATCGTCGGAACGCAGATTGCCTTTGGAGAACCTATTTTCAATATCGTCGACGCAATTGGCAAAATTGACAATCCGTTTGCTGTCATCGTGCTGATCCTGGCTTTGAACGTCGGGGCGACCGGCTTTGTTGTTTTTGGAAATTTGTTGCCGGCAGGTCTGCAAATGACAGCGCTTTTACCTAAATGGTTTACCGTCAAGTCGGCCGGAATCTGGACGGCAGTCATCGGCACGCTCATCCTGCCCTGGAAGCTCGTCGAGAGCACGGCTACCTTGTACTTGTTTTACAGCTTTATCGGTTCCATGTACGGCCCGATCGCCGGAATCATGCTGTCGAGCTTTTACATCGAGCGCAGGCGCAAGCTCAACCTGGATACGATCTACGTGAAGCCGGGAGATAACGGCGAGCATGCCAGCGGCTACAACAAAGTGGCTTGCCTGGTCATGGCTATCAGCTTCCTGCTCCCGATGTCCGGGGCGTTCTTGCCCCAGGTGGCGATTTTGTCCATGTTGAACCAATTTGCTTTCTTCAGCGGGCTGATTTTGTCGTTCGTGCTCTACACGCTTTTTTACAAAAAGCAGTAAAGAAAGCGGACGACCTTGGCAAGCAAACAGCATGACTTTTTGCAAAAAGAAAAGGAGGTTTACCAATGGGAGAACTCGTTATTGTTGCTATCGGTGGCAACTCATTGGTGAGAGATAACGGTCGCGATTCGATCGCGGATCAATACGAAGCGGTGTGCGAAACCGCGATCAACATTGCCGACATGGTCGAGCAAGGCTTCCAGGTTGTCGTTACACACGGCAACGGCCCGCAGGTCGGCTTCGCGATGCGACGCTGCGAGATTGCCCATGAAGTGTCGGGAATGCCGACGATTCCGCTCGTCAACTGCGTGGCAGACACGCAAGGGGGCATCGGCTACCAAATCCAGCAGGCGCTCACCAACGAGTTCGCCAAACGCAGGATTGCCAAAAAAGTGGCGAGCATCATTACGCAGGTGGAAGTCAGCAAAGAAGACCCGAACTTCCAAAATCCGACGAAGCCAGTCGGCTCCTTCTTTACGCTGGAGCAGGCGGAAGCGATGAAAGCCGAGCATCCGGACTGGGTGTTCATCGAGGACTCCGGGCGCGGCTACAGAAGAGTGGTTCCATCGCCGAAGCCCATCGACATCGTGGAAAAAGAAGCGATCCGCTCGCTGATCGAAGCCGGATACGTGGTGATCGCGGCTGGCGGTGGCGGCATTCCGGTCGTCAAGACGGGGGAAAATACGTACGACGGCATCGACGCCGTGATCGACAAAGATTTTGCCACAAGCCTGCTGGCTGAACAAATCGACGCGCAGACGCTGATTATTACGACGGGCGTTCCGCAAGTGTGCATCCATTTTGGCAAGCCGGAGCAAAAGGCGCTTGAGCAAATCACGATAGAAGAAACGAAGCAGTATGTGCAGGAAGAGCATTTTGCCAAAGGCAGCATGCTGCCGAAAATCGAGGCGAGCCTGAGCTTTTTGGAGCATCGCGGGTCGCGGGTCATCATCACCAACCCGGAGAGCTTGAAAGACGCGATCGTCGGCAAAGCAGGCACGCACATCGTCAAACAATAACCCGATGCAAGGAGGACGCATGATCGTGGATTACATGAAACTGGCTGTAGAGAAAACTATCGAAGGGATGGAAAACAAAATCGGCGGGCCGTTCGGAGCGGCTGTCGTGCGCGGCGATGAAATTATCGCGGTGTGCAGCAACCGGATGATGGCGGATATGGACCCGTCCCAGCATGCCGAGATGGTCGCGATCCGCGAAGCGTGCAAAACGCTTGGCACGATGAATCTGGAAGGTTGCGAGATTTACGCCACGTGCGAACCTTGCCCGATGTGCGTAGGCGCGATCATCTGGTCCGGCATCAAGGTCGTCCACTATTGCTCGACTTCTCACGATGCGCATGAGCACGGCTTTTCCGACATGCACTTGCGCGACTACTTGACTGGCAAGGACAAGAGCGTCCTGAACATGATCAAGGTGGAGAAGCGCGAGGATTGCGATCACCTGTTTACGTACTTCCACGAGCTGAACAAAACGCAAAAGTAATCGCCATTTCAAAGAAAACAGTTGGGGTGAGGCAGCATGGATAAATCATTGCAAGGATTGCTGTGGAAAAAGGGTGACTGGGCCGCGTACTTCGGCCTGCTTGCCAACAACTTGACAAACCTTCTGACCATGATCGCTTTGTTGCTGTTTGTTGTCGGCTTTCCGGAAGAGATCGTGTATGGCCGCGTCGTTCCTGCGTTCGGCCTCGGAATCTTTCTCGCCAGCATCTGCTACTTTGTGTTCGGTTATTTTCTCGCCAAAACGACCGGGAGAAAAGATGTGACGGCACTGCCGTCCGGCCCGAGCGCTCCTTCGATTTTTACCGTGACGTTTCTCGTAATTTTGCCCGTCTATCTGTCTACCAAAAATGCGGAGTTTGCCTTTCAGATTGCCCTGGTCTGGTGCTTTTTTGAAGCGATGATTCTCGTCGTCGGTTCCTTTTTGGGCGATACGATCCGCCGCATGATTCCGAGAACGGTGCTGCTCTCTTGCTTGTCCGGGCTTGGCCTGCTTTTGCTCGCGATGAATCCGATGCTGCAATCGTTCGAGACGCCTGTTGTCGCGTTTGCTGTCCTCATCATCATTTTCTTGAACTGGTTCGGGAAAAAGCCGATTTTGGCGAAAATTCCTACAGGCTTTTTGCTGCTGGCGACTGGAACGATTCTCGCTTGGGCATTTGGCTTGCAAGATCCGGCAGCGATTGCTGCATCGATGCAATCGTTTGGCTTCAATCCGCCGACCGTGCATGTCGACTCGCTGATCCAAGGCATCCCGCACGCTCTGCCTTACTTGGCGTCTGCGGTGCCGCTGGGCTTGGCCAACTACATCTTTGACCTGGAAAACATCGAAAGCGCGCACGCTGCCGGCGACGAGTACAAAACAAGACAAGTGATGCTTGCCAACGGCCTGTCTTCGATCATCGGCTGCTTCTGCGGCAATCCGTACCCGGTCACTGTGTACGTTGGACATGCCGGCTGGAAATCTCTCGGCGCCGGAATTGGCTATACCGTCGCGACTGGCCTGTCGATGTTCATCATCTCGCTGTTCGGAATCGGGGCGTTCTTGCTTGCGGTCATTCCGGTAGCGGCGATTGTGCCGATTCTCGTCTATATCGGGATCGTCACAGCCAACCAGGTCGTGCGGGAGACGCCGAAGCTGGAAGTCCCGGTCATCTTCATCTGCATGTTCCCGTGGATTGCCAACTGGGCGTTGACCTTGACCAATAACGTGCTGTCCGCTGCCGGAACGACCGGGGCAAAGGTAGGGGTGGACGTGATGGCGAACAAAGGCGTTTACTACAACGGTTTGATGCATCTTGGCAACGGGGCGCCGATCAGCAGCATGGTCTGGGGGTGCATCGCGATCTTTGCGATTACAGACAAGCCGTTGCGGGGCGCAATCGCTGGTGCGGCGGGGGCCGCTCTGTCCTTGTTTGGCATCATCCACTCGCCAACGGTCGGCTTTGCCCTAGATTCGTCCATGCAGTTCGTCTACTCGTACTTGATGGTCGCAGCGATTTTTGTCGGCAAATACATGATGGACAAAAACGCACCGCTGGCTAAACTGCAAGAAAAAGACGCGAAGGCATAAGCTGGCTGCGGCTGCGTTGCGAAAAAGAAAAGCTGTGATCCGAAACGGGGTCACAGCTTTTTGTTGTTTGTCTGGACACTCTTTATTTGCAACCTTTCTATATGGGAAAACGTAAAATACTTGTGCCTTGGATAAAAAAGGAAGTAGGAGGCTCAAGTGACTATAACAAAGGAAAATGATTCCTTGAAAATCAGTCGGCACTGGGAGTCCCTTAATGCGGGAGATTTAGGATTATAAAATCAGGGAGGGGGTTCCCCGATTCGACCGCGAATCCCTGGATACCTTGCTAAAGCTCCTGTCGCAAAAGAGCCGAGTCATCTGCATATCCACTGACGGCATTTTCGGGCAAGCAACTGGTGCTTTTGCAGTTTGTTCGGAAAAAGCCGACTTTCCCATTTCCGCAAACTGCGTTTCTATAGTAGACTTGGAGCATATTGGAAACCGCGAGTAGAGGGGAGGCTGGCATGAAAAAACGGCGTATGTTGCTGCTGGGAGCCAGTGGATATTTGGGAGCGCAAATTTTCCATGAGCTACAGCAGGATGCAGATAACGAGGTTGTAGGCACGTGTTATTCTGCTCCGCCAACAGGAGAGCAGCTCGTGCAGGTCGACGTCACTCATCCCGCAGCGTTTGCCGCATTGCTTGCGGACTTTGCGCCGGAGGTCGTCATCTGGGCGTTGATGAGCGCGACCGATGAGCATGCTCTGATTACAGAAGGTTTGGACATTTTGCAGGCGCATCTGCCGCCAAAGAGCCGAGTCATTTTCATTTCCTCTGACGGCATTTTCGGACAAGGGACGGGTGCTTTTGCGGAGGAAGACCAGCCGCTGATGCTCTCTGAACGCAATCCGCTGGCCCGTTACTCGCGGGCAAAATGGCTGGGGGAAGAGCTTGTCCGGCAGCGCCGCGAACAGCATGTCATCGTTCGCATCGGCCCGCTCTACGGCTGCAATTCCCTGGGCAAATGGGACAAAAGAGCGGCGACGATTCGCCAGGAGCTTGCCGCTGGCCGACCGATCACCCGTACGAGCAATTTGTTCAAAACGTTTTTGCATGTACAGGATGCCGCTCAAGCGATCAAGGAATTGGCCGACAGCTCTTTCGTCGGGACGCTGCACCTCGGTCCCGCGCAAAAAGAAAGCTATTATTCTTTTGCTGTCACGCTGGCAAAAGCGCTCGGACTTGACTCTCGCCTAGTGACAGAGGATCGCCTGGATGCAGAAGAAGCCAGGGAAAAAGGGATTCCGCTGGATACCTCGCTGAACACAGGCAGGGCAAATGCGTTGTTGCGCACGCGTTTTCGCCAAGTGGGGGAAGCAGCGTGCAGCGCGGCAAAGGAAACAGAACGGCATTAGAAAAGAGGCAGGATGTGCGCCTGCGCTTGCACTGGCGAAACGATTCTGACCTTTTGCCACACTTGGAATGAATTTTCCGGAAAAGCGATCAAAACGGATGGCAGACAAAGGAGCGAAAAACATGAAAAAGATCGGATTAATCGGCGGCATGAGCTGGGAGTCTTCTCACGTGTACTATCGACTGATCAACGAAGCTGTAAAAGAACGACTGGGTGGGCTGCATTCCGCCAAAAGCATCATGTATTCCGTTGATTTTGCCGAAATCGCAGACATGCAGAGCGATGGTCGCTGGGACGAGGCGGGAGAGCAGATGGCAGAAGCAGCGCGGAGTTTGGAGGCGGCAGGTGCCGATCTGATCGTTCTGTGCACCAATACGATGCACAAGCTGGCGTCTTATATCGAGGACGCGACGAAGCTGCCCTTTTTGCACATTGCCGATGCGGCGGGAAAAGCGATAACCGCGCAAGGAATCAAGCGGGTCGCCCTGCTTGCTACCCGCTTTACGATGGAAGAATCTTTTTACACGGATCGCCTGCGCGAGCTTCACGGCATCGTGGTGCTCATACCTGATGAGCAGGAACGAAAAATCGTGCATGACGTCATTTACCAAGAGCTGTGCCGGGGAATCATTCGTGAGGAATCCAAGAGCGAGTATATGAAAATCATCAACCGTCTCATCAGCGAAGGAGCAGAAGGTGTCATTCTCGGCTGTACAGAGGTCGGCTTGCTGATTTCGGCCAACGATTGCGAGGTTCCCGTTTTTGATACATCTCTCATTCATGCGCAGGCAGCGGTAGAAGCGGCTTTGCTGAAAGCGGGAGAGTAAGCATGAATCCTTTTGCACAGACCCCGAAACCGCCCTACTACGCCGTCATCTTTTCCTCCCAGCGAACAGCGGGAGATCAAGGGTACGGGGAGATGGCGGACCGGATGGTGGAGCTGGCTGCGGAGCAACCCGGGTATTTGGGAGTAGAGAGCGTCCGCGACGAATCCGGCTTCGGGATTACTGTTTCCTACTGGGCCTCGCTGGAAGCGATTCGCGAATGGAAGCGGAACGAGGAACACCGGGTGGCACAGGAAAAAGGAAGACAGATGTGGTACGGCCATTACATCACGCGCATTTGCAAGGTAGAGCGCGACTACACCTTGTAAGTGCAAACAAAACGGTCATGACCGTTTGATTGACCGCAAGCGCAAGCGGCTACAGCCCATGTCATGAAAAACATCGAGACATTTTTCACAGAAAAAAGAAGGCTCCGTTTCTCTTTGCCTGGTGGCATGGAGGAACGGGGCTATTTATTTTGCAGCCAGCGTTTTTAGGGGGACCTCTCTTTTGAGCGACCGGAAGACGTGTTGAAAATCCAGCTCGCCTGCCACTTGCGCGAGACATTCGTCAACCAGGCGAGAGCAGGAAAAGAATTACACAACTAAAACAAACAAAAACCACTTAAAAACAATTCCTTTACGCTGGATTCACATCCACTTAATATTAGGCCCGTAAGATGGGACGTGAGGTCAGGAAATGAATATTCCACACAGGGGAGAGATTCTCAATGAGAAAGTGGCATTATCCTTTACTTGCGTCCTTTTTGTCGATCGCCTTTTTGGCTGGATGCGGACAAGCTCCACAGTCCCAAGCAAACACACAAGGAGCGGGGGCAAGTCAGGCGGGCCAACAGCAAGCTGCTTCGGGAGCGATTACCGTTTATACCGCGCTGGAGGACGACCAGATCAAGACATACCTGGAATCGTTCAAAGCGAAGTACCCGGATGTGAAGGTCAACATCGTGCGTGATTCGACCGGAATCATCACGGCAAAGCTTTTGGCGGAAAAAGACAATCCGCAAGCAGACGTCGTCTGGGGTACAGCGGCGACAAGCCTTTTGGTACTGGAACAGCAAGGAATGCTGGAAGGCTATTCGCCAAAAGGAATCGAGCGTGTCTCCCCTGAGTTCAAAGATACGAAAGAGCCTGCCAGCTGGGTAGGGATTGACGCCTGGGAAACGGCGATTGCCGTCAACACCAAAGAGCTGGAAAAGCGCAACTTGCCGATCCCCCGCACTTATGAAGATTTGATCAAACCGGAGTACAAAGGCTTGATCGTCATGCCGAACCCGGCTTCGTCCGGCACAGGACTGTTGACCGTCAACGGGATCATGCAGCTCAAAGGCGAGCAGGAAGGCTGGGCTTACCTCGACAAGCTGCACGAGAACATGGCGATTTACACGCATTCCGGCTCGAAGCCAGCGAAAATGGCGGCGTCGGGTGAGTATCCGATCGGCATTTCCTTCGGCTACCGTTCCATTACCGAGAAGAAAAAAGGCGCTCCCGTGGAAGTCGTTTTCCCGACAGAAGGCTCCGGCTGGGACGTGGAAGCGAACGGCTTGATCAAAAAAGCGCAAATCAAACCAGAGGCCAAACTGTTCCTCGACTGGGCAATCACGGATGAAGCGATGAAAGCCTACAACCAGAACTATGCCATCGTCAGCGTGAAGCAGGACGGCGCGCCACTGCCGGAAGGCTATTCCGTAGACCCGATCTCGCAACTGGTCAAGCTCGACCTGAAAAAAGCGGCGGAAAACCGCGACAAAGTTTTGGCTGAGTGGGAAAAACGCTACGCGACCAAGAGCGAACCCAAGTAAGCAGCGAGGAGAACAGCATGACACCATCCTATCTATCCATTCAAGGGGTCAGTAAACGTTTCGGTTTGTTTGCCGCTTTGGAGCACATCTCCATCGATATCGACAAAAATGAATTTGTCTGTCTGCTCGGCCCCAGCGGCTGCGGCAAAACGACATTACTGAGAATGCTGGCAGGATTGGAGCAACCGACAACAGGCCGGATGATCGTGGACGGCAGGGAGATTACCTCTCTGCCTCCGGCCAAGCGAAACATCGCGATGATGTTCCAGTCTTATGCGTTGTTTCCCAATTTGACTGCGGCGCAAAATATCGCCTTTGGGCTAGAGGAAAAAAAGCTGGGCAAAAAAGCGATTGCCGCGAAAGTGGAAGAGGCGCTGGACATGGTGGATTTGTCTCATGCCGCCGCCAAATATCCCGGACAGCTTTCGGGCGGCCAACAACAGCGGATTGCCTTGGCGCGGGCTATTGCGCTGTCGCCTGATGTGCTGCTGTTGGACGAGCCGTTGTCCGCGCTGGACGCAAAAGTAAGGCAAAAGCTGCGTCGGGAGATTCGCCGTTTGCATGAACAATACGGAATGACTACGGTCATGGTCACGCACGATCAGGAGGAAGCGCTGACCATGGCAGACAAGATCGTCGTGATGAATCACGGCGAGGTCGTGCAGGTGGGTACGCCGGAAGAAGTGTACAACAAGCCTGCCAACCCGTTCGTCGCCGATTTTATCGGAGCGATCAACTTTTTTGCTCCCGATCGCTTTGAGCACAAGCAAGCAGACAACCAGCGATTGTTCGCCATCCGTCCCGAGCATGTGCGGCTTTTGCCGGACGAATCGGAGTGCGGCATCCCGGCAATCATTTCCGAGATGGAGTTTCGCGGTTCCTTTTACCGGATGTTTCTCGCCTGGGAAGAGAGCGGTCAGAGCGCGCCTGATGTGCTGACGCTCGATCTGTTGGCGACCCAGGCCCGCAAGCTGGGGCTTGTGCGCGGGCAAAAAGTGTGGCTGGAGTTCCCGCTGGAAAATCTGCTTTGTTTTGAGCAGGCAGACGCCAGCGCAGGACGGGGGTGAGCGCAATGAACGGAGTTGTTACCGCGCCAAAAGGCAAGGCGGGGCAAAAGTGGCTGATTGTGCTCGTCGTGGCCGGGCTGTCTGCCAGCGTGCTGCTGCCGCTCATCCAATTGTTTTCCAAAGCGTTTTACGACAAAAATGGCCTGTTCGTCGGCTTGGATAACTTCATCACCTACTTTTCCACTCCAGCGCTGTCGCAGTCGCTTCACAACACGCTGTATATTTCCTCCATGACTACGGCAATCGCCGTTTCACTCGCCTTTTTGTTCGCCTATGCCCTGACGCGCAGCGGCATCCGGGGAAAAGGCTTCTACCGGGCGGTCGCGCTGCTTCCGCTGTTCGCACCGACGATGATGCACGGGATTGCCTTGACGTATTTGTTCGGCAATCAGGGACTGGTGACGACGGGGATTTTCGGCTTGCTGCCGTTTCAGTGGGACGTGGATCTGTACGGGCCAGTCGGGATCGTTTTGGCGGAAATCGTCTACGTGTTTCCGCAGGCGTACCTGATTTTGGCCGTCTCGCTCGCTTTTGCCGACTACCAGCTATACGAAGCGGCGGATACGCTCGGCGCCGGACATGTGCGCAAATTGATGACGGTCACGCTTCCCGGCGTCAAATACGGGATCGTCAGCGCCTGCTTCGTCTGCTTCACGCTTTCGTTTACCGACTTCGGGGCGCCAAAAGTAGTGGGCGGACAGTTTTCCGTGCTGGCCACCGATATTTACAAGCAAGTCATCGGGCAGCAAAACATGACGATGGGAGCTACCGTGGGACTGCTGCTGATCATCCCGGCGCTCGTGGCGTTTATCGTGGACAGAATCGTGGAGCGCAAGCAGCATGCAGCCGTCACAGCCAAGTCCAAAGAGTACCGGATCAAGGCAAACGGCTGGCGCGACCTGTTTTATACGGTTGTTTGCCTGGGCGTCAGCGGATTTTTGCTCTTGCTGATGGCGACAGTGGTGTTGGCTTCCTTCATTCAGGTGTGGCCGTACAATCTCGACTTCAGTATGGTTCACTACGATTTTTCCAATGTCGCAGGCGAAGGCATCGAACCGTTGTGGAACAGCATTGTCGTCGCTGTATTGACGGCGGTGATCGGTACATGCGTGACGTTTGTCGCCGCGTATGCGATTGAAAAGTCGCAGGTGTGGAAGGGGCTGCGCCAGGCAGGGTATTTCCTGTCGATTCTTCCTTTGGCGCTTCCCGGACTTGTGATCGGCCTGGCCTACATTTTCTTTTTCAACAATCCGGCCAACCCGCTGCACGGTCTGTACGGCTCGCTCTGGATTTTGATTTTGGCCAACGTCATTCACTTTTTCGCGGTAGGCTTCATCACGGCAACAACCGCGCTGAAAAAGCTCGATCCCGAGTTCGAGCAGGCAGCCGAGTCGATGGGCATCGGGCAAATGAAGCTGTTTTGGCGGGTGACCGTTCCGGTTTGCATGCCTGCGATCATCGAAATGCTCGTGTACTTTTTCATCAACGCGATGGTGACGATCTCGGCGGTCGTGTTTTTGTACGCAGCGGATTTCAAGCTGGCGTCCGTCTCCATCGTCAATATGGATGACGCGGGCGATATTGCCCCGGCGGCAGCCATGTCGGTATTGATTGTCGTCCTCAACATCATCGCCCGTGCAGGCGCGGAGTGGATCAGCGCGAGACTGCGCAAGCGCACGGCAAGAACAGAGCAGGAGAAAGGACAGGTGGCATAAATGAAAGCAGTCATTTTCGATTGGGCAGGCACGATGGTGGATTACGGGTGCTTTGCGCCGTTGGCAGTGTTTTTGCAAGTGTTTGAGAAAAGAGGGATTGAACTGACGGCAGCAGAGGCACGCGAGCCGATGGGGATGCTGAAGCGCGATCATATTGCGGCGCTGTGCCGGATGGAGAGGGTCGCTGAATTGTGGAAAGAAAAATTCGGCCGCTATCCGAACGAGGCAGATGTAGACGACTTGTACGCTGATTTCGAGCCGATGCTGATGGCGACGCTGCACGATTACGCGACTCCTGTGCCGGGAGCGCTTGCGCTGGTGGCGCGGCTGCGCGAGCGGGGAATCAAGATCGGCTCGACTACAGGCTATACGCGGGAAATGATGAACGTCGTCGCCGCAGCGGCGAAAGAGCAAGGCTACGAGCCGGATTGCCTCGTGACGCCAAGCGAAGTGCCCGCAGGCAGACCGTATCCGTGGATGTGCTATCAAAATGCGATCCAGCTCGATGTGTATCCGTTTGGCGAAATGGTCAAAGTAGGCGACACGACGAGCGATATGCGGGAAGGCAGAAATGCGGGCATGTGGACAGTAGGCGTCCTCAAAGGCGGAAGCGAGCTTGGTTTGTCGCAGCAGGAAGTAGCGAACATGCCAGCGGACGAGCTGGAAGAGCGGCTTGCAAGCGCTGCCGCCAGATTGCAGGCAGCAGGAGCGCACTATGTAATCGAAGAAATCGGACGGCTGGATGACGTGTTAGCGAAAATCGAGCTGCGCCTGAAGGCGGGAGAGCGTCCGTAACGTCAAAAGGTTCCAGCAGGCACGAAAGACAGAAAGGATGAGAAGCATGACGCAAACAACGACAACCGACAACCCGTATTTGCTTTTGACGCCAGGGCCATTGTCTACCTCGCGAACCGTGCGGGAAGCGATGATGCGCGACTGGTGCACGTGGGATCGCGACTACAACGAGCTGGTGCAGTCTACGCGTCAAAAGCTGGTCGGATTGGCAACCACGCAGACGGATGATTATACAAGTGTACTTATGCAAGGCAGCGGCAGCTTTTGTGTCGAGGCGGTCATCAGCAGCGTGATTCCAAAAGCGGGCAAGCTGCTGGTGCTGACAAACGGAGCGTACGGCGACCGGATCGTCCAGATGGCGCAAGTGCATGGCATTCATACAACGGTGATCGATTTTGGCGAGCTGGCCCAGGTGGAGGCTCGCGCAGTCGAACAGGCGCTGGCAGCAGATGGCGCGATTACGCATGTGGCTGTCGTTCACTCGGAGACGACGACAGGCATGCTCAATCCGATTGCCGAGATTGGAGCGGCGGTCAAAAAATACGGCAAGGTGTACATCGTCGACGCCATGAGCAGCTTTGGCGGCATTCCGCTCGACGTGGCAGAGCTGTCGATCGACTTTTTGATTTCCAGCGCCAACAAGTGCATTCAAGGCGTACCAGGCTTCGGCTTCGTCATCGCGAAGACGTCCGAGCTGCACAAATGCGCTGGCGTGGCCCGCACGCTGTCCCTCGATCTGTACGACCAGTGGAAAACGATGGAGGAGCAAAACGGCAAGTGGCGCTATACGTCTCCTACGCACGTAGTCCGGGCCTTTTACCAGGCGTTGCTTGAGCTGGAGCAAGAAGGCGGAGTAGCGAAAAGATATGAGCGCTACAAGCAAAATCAGGCGATTCTCTCAGAGGGCATGGAGCGTCTCGGGCTGCGCGTTCTGTTGCCAAAAGAGTCCCAGTCTCCGTTCATCACTTCCTTTTACTATCCGGAGGTGGAGTCGTTCTCTTTTGCAGAGCTGTACGAGCGATTGAAGCAGGCGGGCTTCGTCATCTATCCGGGAAAGATATCGCAAGCAAATACGTTTCGCATCGGCAATATCGGCGAAGTGTACCCGGCGGATATGGAGCGGTTGCTGACAGCAGTGGAAGCAAACCGATTTTGGCTGTAGACGATTTTTTTTGACCCGAAAACCAACGAAATCAACAATAATCCAACAGGACAATCCTTGATTGTCGCGGCAAATACCACTACAATTCAAGAGAGGGGAAAAAACGGAATAAAATGGTTGTTGTTTCCTTCTCAAGCTGACAGCAGGTGCAAACGGCAAGATTCACGTCAGGAATGGGACGGCAGCGATGGTCAGCCGCCCATCTGGCTTCAAGTACGTAAATAGGGGGACAAGACCGGTGTCGTTGTTCGGGGAAGAGCGTAAGCAGATCATATTGCAGTTGGTCAATTCGAATGGCAAGGTAAGGACAAACGAGCTGGTAGAAAAGCTGCAAGTATCTTCAGAATCGATTCGCCGCTATCTGGAAGAGCTGGAAGCGGAGAAAAAGCTGAAGCGCGTCTATGGAGGAGCAATCAAGCTGAACGTAGATCGCACAGAACCATCCCACCTCAGCCGCGAAGTCATGAAGGCAGAAGAAAAGCGGAGAATCGGGCGGGTAGCGGCCGAACTGGTGCAGGACAGCGATACGATCGTGATCGATGAAGGCACGACGCCTCTCCAGATGATCAGCTTTTTGCTCAACAAAAAGGATTTGACCGTCTTGACCAGCTCGATCACGGCGCTCAATCTGCTCATCGAGTACCAAAACAACGGCTTGCTCAACGCAGAGGTCTACTTCCTGGGCGGCCGAGTGAACGCGAAGCATTACCGTGTGGGCGGTCCGTTTGCTGAAAAAATGATGAAGTCCTTCTACGTGGATAAAGCGTTTCTGTCCATGGACGGTCTTTTGCTGCACAAGGGCTTGACCTGTTATGACCCGGAGCGTGCAGAGCTGGCGAAGCATTACATTGAAAATGCGAACGAGAACATCGTCCTCGCCGATCATTCCAAAATCGGGATCAGCACGTTGTGCAAGGTTGCCGACCTCAAGGAAATCGACATGGTCATCAGCGATACGGCGGCTCCCGAGGAATGGAGCGACGATTTGCAAGCCAAAGGCGTTACCTGGCTGGTAGCCAAAGAACTGTAAATAACGACAAGCGAGACAGGCCGGATTTCTTTGTGCGAGAAATCCGGCTTTTTGGCGTGCAGCGCCTGACTTGTCCAAACAGAAGCGGCAAAAACATTTTGATCGTGCGGATCGTGAGTTTGGACAAAAAAAACTGGAGAACGTGCATTGTTTGTCGGCATGGAACCACATATGATCATGATGAAAAAAGTTGTGAGAATGATAATCATCATAAGCTCATCAGCAGAAGAGAGAGGGTCGAAAAAATGGGGAGAAATAGTCGGAAGATCGTCATGACATGGTTGGCTATCTTGCTGATCGCGATGGCAGGACTGGCAGCGTGCGGCGAGAAAGCAGCGGAGCCGCAGGCGACAGGCTCGACACAGCAGCAGCCAGCTGAACAAAAACCAGCCGCTGACGACAAGGCAGCAGCGGCAGAAACAAGAGTTGTCCGCGATGCGTACGGGGAAGTAACCATCCCGGCCCATCCGCAAAGAGTCGCAGCCATCTACCAGGAAGACTACTTGCTCGCGCTCGGTGTGACGCCGATCGTGCAATGGTACCATCCGGCGTGGGGCAAGCAAGATTACCTCAACCTGAACGTCCCGCAGTTTGACATTACAGGCAGCATGGAAGCTTTGATCGCGGCAAACCCTGATCTGATTATTGTAGACGGGGGCGCGGATGCGCAAAAATACGAGCAATACAGCAAAGTCGCGCCTACGTATAAAATCCCGGACGAACTGCGCAATGACACCATTGGTCGGCTGAAAAACATCGCGGACGTATTGGGCATCCCGGAAAAAGCCGATGAGGCTGTGAAAAAGTACGAGGCAAAAATGTCCGATGCCCGCGCGAAGCTGGAAAAAGCAATCGGCAAGGAAAGCGTAGCCGTCATCCGTCTTAACGTAGGAGACAAGCCGACACTTGCCCTGTTCGGAGAAGGCAATGCGTACACTGGCATCATTTACAAGGAGCTTGGACTTGCCCCGTATGAAGCGGCGAAAAATCAGGACACGCACGTCGTCTTGAGCGAAGAGGCGATTCCGACAATCAATGCCGATCACATCATCATCTTCCCGTCGAACGGCGGCTGGGATTCTGCGGAAAACAAAGAGGCGCTGAAAATTCTTCAAGACCCGCTGTGGCAATCCGTCCCTGCCGTGAAAAAAGGCCACGTCTATCAGATGAACCGGACGCATTGGCAGTCTGGCGCCATGCTGGCCAATATGATGAAAGCCGACGATCTGGTGAAGACATTCGTCAAATAAACCGAGCTGTACAGGCGAGCAGAACAAAGACAGGGTGTCCCGAAAGGCAGGTGAAGCTGCGCGGGGCACCTTCTTTTTTCACGGGAAGCGCACATTTGAAAAGGTTCGGACCCGCTCTTTTGCTTGGCAAACCCGGCTTATCCCCGTATAATATACAATGATAATCATTCTCATATAATAGGTGAGGATATGTATACAAACGGGACAGAGAATCAGTTGTATCCGTCGTCCATATACGTGCTGACGGGGATAGAGCGAGGGGTTCTTGCATCGCATGCTTGCCAAGACAGCCATGAACAGAATGATTATGCTATGTTCGTCACGACAGACGGTTCAGGTGTCCTGCAAATCGATCAAACCAGCTATCGGCTGGGGGGAGAGAGCTGCTGGATCACGGAGCCTGGTCAGCATGTGCGCATCTGCACAGCCGAGCGGGATTTGGAATACTATCGCTTGACCTTTCGGATGGTGCCATTGCAACCGCAGGGAGAAGAGGAGCTTTGGTTTCGCACAGGAGAGATGGTCTGCACTCCTTTTTCCAAATTAGTCGAGGGCATTGAGGAAATATACGCCGTGCGGGATGAGACGGATCGGCTGGTGCGTTACAGCAGTCACGTACGCTTCGAGACGGTTCTGTCTGACCTTTTCCAGCAAAATGCAACCGGAGGGCCGATGCAGGACCCGCTTCGCGCCGTGGAGCGCTCGATTGAATATGTGAAGCAGCATTACCAGGAGGCGCTGACGGTCGAGCAGCTTGCTTATGAGGCAGCGGTTCCGCGCTGGCGCTATACGCAGCTGTTCAAAGAGCTGACCGGACAAATTCCGCTCGATTATATCAACGGCTTGCGGATCAACCGGGCCAAACAGCTGTTGCTTCTGACAGCGGATCGGGTGCATGAGATCGCGCAAAATGTCGGGTTCAACAGCGAATATTACTTCAATCGCCGCTTCAAGCAAATGGTCGGGCTGGCTCCCGGCAAGTACCGGAATGTCCACCGCGACGATCTGCGCGTCGTCTCTTTGTTTATGGAAGACTACTTGTGTTCGCTTGGCATTACGCCGATTGTGCAATGGGCGCATTCGTACTGGGGCAAGCAGGACTATCTCGGCTTGCAAGACGTCCCGACGTTTGACGTGCTGAAGGATGAAGTGCACGCTTTGTCCAACAGCAACCCGGATGTGATCATGTTGCGTTCCTGCACAGGCTGGGAATCGGCTCACTACGAGCAATGTGCCAAGATCGCGCGGACATGCATGGTGCGCGAGCTCGGGTCAGACTGGCGATCGACGATGCGGATTTTGGGCGATTGGCTGAATCGGCGAGACGCAGCCGACAAGGCGATCGAGCATTATGAAAAAAAAGCCGCCGCTGCCCGCAGCAAGCTGTCAAGCAGCATGAAAGGGCAGACCGTCGCCTTTTTGCGCGTATCGGCAGACATGATCAGCGTGGAAAAGTCGTACTCGGCCCCTGTCATGTTCGACGATTTGGGCATGCAGCCGCATATGCTGGTCAGGTCGCTCTCTGTGCAGGAGGCAAGAGCCGGGGTGTCGTGGGAATGGCTCTCTGCGCTTGACGCCGACCATATTTTTTACGCTTTTGACAAATGGCATGGAGAAGGAACCGATGCGGAAAAGCTCCAGGTGCACCACCCCGTCTGGCAATCGCTGCGGGCTGTGCGTGACAAGCGGGCGTACGAAGTCGATTTCATGACGTGGATGAATCACGGCATCATCGCCAACCAGAAAAAAATCGAGCACATTTTGCACGTGCTGGCCTAGCATGGACCACGATTGTTGCAAACATACAAAAAAGACCACTCTTTTGTCCATTGACACTCTTTTTGTCAATCGCCTAAAATCCTACTATGATAATAAGAATCAATTTCATGAATTTAGCGAAAGGGAAGGGGAAAGCAACATTTCGTGCATGTACATAATGAATGGAAAAGGTGGCTAGCATGGGTCAACAGACACACACCCTGAAGCAGGGGAGTACATCAAAACAGGAACAGTTTCGCTCGCGGCCATGGGCAGCAACGCTGATCCTCACGGGCGGAGTTTTTGCCTTGATTCTCGGAATGTTTCTGTCTGTCTCATTCGGGGCAGCAGATATTCAGTTTTCTGTCGTTTGGGACGCTATTTTTCATTTTAATCCAGATATTACGCAGCATCAGATCATCCAGGAAATACGCCTTCCCCGCTTGCTCGGTGGAGCGATGGTCGGGGCCAGCTTTGCTGTGGCAGGGGCGATCATGCAAGGGATGACTCGCAACCCGCTTGCCGACTCCGGTTTGCTCGGGCTGAATGCGGGAGCAGGTTTTGTCATTGCCCTCTGCTTTGCCTTTTTCCCGGGGCTGCCTTTCATGTACTTGATCTTGTACGGGTTTTTGGGCGCAGGTGTAGGCGCAGGACTTGTTTACGGAATTGGCTCGATGGCAAAAGGCGGGCTTACTCCGGTGCGGCTCGTGCTTGCAGGGGCAGCGCTTAGCGCCCTGTTGTCTGCTCTTAGCGAAGGGATTGCGCTTTACTTCAAAATTGGACAGGATTTGGCTTTCTGGTACGCAGGCGGGGTAGCCGGGACAAAATGGTTCCAGCTCAAAGTGATGTTCCCGTGGATTGCCGCTGCGATCCTCGGGGCGATTGTGTTGTCGCGTTCCATCACGATGCTCAGTCTCGGCGAGGACATTGCCAAAGGCTTGGGCCAGCGAACAGCGCTCGTCAAACTGGCGGGTACGGTCATCGTCCTGATTTTGGCAGGTTCGGCTGTCGCTGTCGTCGGTGCGGTTGGCTTCGTCGGACTGATTATCCCGCACTTGACGCGTTATTTGGTCGGGGTCGACTATCGGTGGATTATTCCTTGCTCTGCCATTATGGGCAGCTTGCTCGTCGTTTTTGCCGATTTGGCAGCCAGAATGGTGAATCCGCCTTACGAAACACCTTTGGGCGCCCTGATTGCGCTGATTGGCGTTCCGTTCTTCCTTTACTTGGCTCGTAAAGAAAGAAGGGAGATGTAAATCATGCAACCAGCTACTGCGCAAATCGATGCCCGCAAACGCAGCAGGGGCATCCTCGTCATGATGATTTTGTCTGTGCTCATTTTGATTGCGTTCATCATCAGCATGAACACAGGATATATTCGCTTGTCGCCAATGGATTTGCTCATGACCTTGTTCGGGTCTGGCACCGAGAAGCAAAGCTTGATTTTGTTCGACTTCCGCTTGCCGCGCATCGTCATTTCGCTTTTGATCGGAGCAGGTTTGGCGGTTTCCGGCTGCATCATTCAAGGGATTTCCCGCAACGCGCTGGCTGACCCCGGCATTTTGGGGATCAACGCAGGTGCGGGTTTGATGGTTATGCTGTTCATTTCCTTTTATCCGTCGACGGCTGCCGCTCCTGTTTTCCTGTTGCCTGTCCTGGCGCTGGTCGGAGCAAGCTTGACCGCAGCCCTGATTTTTGTGCTGTCTTACAAGAGACATAAAGGCTTGTCGCCAATTCGCATTCTGCTGACCGGGATCGCGGTCGCAGCGGGGATGAGCGCTGCGATGATCGTGCTGACGCTCAAGCTGAGCCCTGACAAGTACCAGTTTGTCGCAACCTGGCTTGCCGGAAGCATTTGGGGAACCAACTGGAAATTCGTTCTGTCGCTGCTCCCGTGGATTGTCGTCCTGCTGCCGTTTGTCTTTTACAAAGCGCGTGTGATGAACGTCCTGAATTTGGGAGAAGAGCTGTCCATCGGTCTTGGCGCTCCGGTCGCAAGAGAACAGTTGAAGCTGTTGGCCGCATCGGTCGGACTGGCGGCATCTTGCGTGGCTGTCAGCGGCGGGATCGGCTTCGTCGGTCTGATTGGCCCGCATTTGGCGCGCAGACTTGTCGGACCGAAACACGAAATGCTGCTGCCGACATCGGCCTTGGCAGGCGCGCTCCTGGTTATTGTTGCTGATACGATCGGACGCTGGATTTTGCAGCCGTCTGAAATTCCAACAGGCATTGTGGTTGCTGTCATCGGAGCCCCGTACTTCTTGTACTTGCTTGCCCGTTCGAAGTCGTAGAGAAAAAGAAAGGCTTTCATCGTGCGGTGAAGAGGAGGAGGATTCGGTATGCTGCGTCGCTTTTTTGCGTACTACAAGCCGTATATGGGGCTGTTTATAGCAGATTTTTCTTGCGCGATTTTGGCCGCGCTGCTTGAACTGGCGTTTCCGCTTGCTGTCAACCGGGTTGTGGACGATTTGCTTCCGAGCGGAAACTGGCTGCTGATCCTGTACGCGTGCCTGGGGCTTTTGGGCATTTACGTGGTCAGTGCGGCCTTGCACTACGTCGTTACCTATTACGGACACAAGCTCGGCATCAATATTGAATCGGACATGCGCAAAAAGCTGTTTGATCGGGTGCAAAAGCTCTCGTTCCGCTTTTTCGACAACAACAAGACCGGACATCTCGTATCTCGCATGACGAACGACCTGATGGATATCGGGGAGATCGCTCACCATGGCCCGGAAGATTTGTTCATCGCGGTCATGACATTGCTGGGCGCCTTCGGTATCATGCTCAGCATCAACTGGCAATTGGCGGTGCTGACTTTTATCATCGTGCCTTTAATGATTTATTTGTCGATGTATTTCAGCCGCAAAATGTCCCGCGCTTTTGACCGGATGTTTGCCGATGTAGCAGACTACAATGCGCGCGTGGAAAACAACATCAGCGGCATTCGCGTCGTACAGGCGTTTGCTAACGAAAAGCATGAAATCGCACGCTTTGCAGAGAACAACGGGCGCTTCCGCCTGACCAAGCTGCTCACGTACCGCATCATGGCGTGGAACTCGTCGTTGAGCTTTATTTTGATGAAGCTGGTATCGCTGTTTGTCCTCGTGTGCGGAACGTATTACGTCATCCAAGGAAAGATGACGTACGGGGAGTTTATCGCTTTCGTGATGCTGTCGAACGTCTTTTTGAACCCGATTCAGCAGATCAACAACGTCATCGAGACGTTTCCAAAAGGTGTTGCCGGATTCAAGCGCTACCTGGAGTTGCTGGAGACAGAGCCTGACGTCGACGATGCGCCAGACGCGAAGCCTGTCAGCAATCTTCGCGGCGACATCCGCTTCGAGAACGTAACGTTTGGCTATGAAAACAAGGAAAAAGTGCTCCAGGGATTGTCGCTGTCCATTCGCGCTGGCGAGACGGTCGCGCTCGTGGGACCTTCCGGGGCAGGAAAAACGACACTGTGCAGCTTGCTTCCCCGTTTTTACGATGTGGACAGCGGCTCGATCATGATTGACGGCATCGACATTCGTTCCATGACGCTGGAGTCGCTTCGTTCGCATATCGGAATCGTGCAGCAGGACGTCTTCCTGTTTGACGGATCGATCCGGGAAAACATTGCCTACGGAAAGCTTGGCGCGACCGATGAAGAGTTGTGGGACGCAGCCAGACGGGCACAACTGGAAGACGTGATCCGCGCCTTGCCAGAAGGACTGGATACGCTGATCGGGGAGCGGGGCGTCAAGCTTTCCGGCGGTCAAAAGCAGCGGTTGTCGATCGCCCGGATGTTCCTGAAAAACCCGCCGATCCTCATTTTGGATGAAGCGACCTCTGCTCTCGACACCGAGACGGAAGCGGCGATTCAGCAGGCGCTTGCAGAGCTGTCCCACGGACGCACGACGCTCGTGATCGCCCACCGCCTGGCGACGATCAAGAACGCAGACCGGATCATTGTCGTCGCCGAACAAGGCATCGCCGAGCAAGGGCACCACGACGAACTTTTGCAAACGCAAGGCGTGTACAGCAGGCTGCATCAAGCGCAGTTCAGTTCATAGACGATGAAACGGCTGTGATTGTCCGTGGCGTTTCTTCCACAAAAAAAGCGAGCGTTCTTCCGCATGAGGCGGGGGACGCTCGTTTTGCTGTGCTATATGCTAAGTTATGCGCCTTGTACAAGCGGGGCAAAAAGCAGCTGTAAACAAGGAAATCATTGTATAATGTACGGGTAGACATGTTCGTGAAAAGAAAAGCGTATCCTCCAGTTGGTGAGGAACAAGTTGGAGGGTGTTTTGCAGTCGAATCAAACGATAGAAGCTCCCTGTTTGCTATAATACATAGCAAGAGCATGTAGCGGGACAGGAAGGAATGGTAAGCATGATCGACCGATTGGACCATCTGGTGTTGACCGTCCGCGACCTGGAAGCGACTTGCCAGTTTTACGAGCGCGCGCTTGGCATGCAGGTTGTCACCTTCGGCAATGGCAGAAAAGCTTTGCATTTTGGCGCACAAAAAATCAACCTGCATGTGGCAGGACACGAGTTTGAGCCGAAAGCGGGACAGCCGTTGCCAGGCTCTGCTGATTTGTGCTTGATCGCTTCTGTGCCGCTTGCGGCAGTCATCGCCAAGCTTGCCAGCTGCGGGGTGGACATCGAGGAAGGGCCAGTGCACAGGACAGGTGCAGCGGGACTGATCCGTTCGGTTTACGTGCGCGACCCCGACCGGAATTTAATCGAAGTGGCGGAATATGTGGACACACGCGAAGCTGAGCCAATTGAGCGAGGGACGGATGTGGACACACGCGTAGCTGAGTCAATTGAGCGAGGGGCGGATGTGGGCACACGCGAAGCTGAACCGATCGAGCGAGGGACCGATGTGGACACGCGCGAAGCAGCCGACCCAATTAAGCAAGAGCCGGGCGTCCAGCGGATTTTGCAAGTGCTGAACGAGCGCGAGCCGGGGTTTATGGGAGCGAAGCAAACGGGTGTGTTTGGCATTTTGCTTCCTTTGGTGAAGATGGAGGACGGCAAGCTGGGGGTTTTGTTCGAAAAGCGGGCAAGCACGATGCGCAGGCAGGCCAATGAAATCTGTTTCCCCGGTGGACGGGCGGAAGAGGGCGACGAATCGCGCTGGGCGACAGCCCGCAGGGAAACGAGCGAGGAGCTGGGAGTGCCGCTCACAAGCATTCACTACGTCGGCGAGCTGGATCGGTTGATCGGTCCGGGCCATTCTGCGATTTACCCGTTTGTCGGCTACGTGGAGGACATAGCGAAGATGAAGCCGAATCCCGATGAAGTGGGAGAAGTGTTTATCATCTCGCTGGAACGACTGGCTGCCGCTGAGCCTGCGACATACACTTCAGCGCTTGTGAACGAGCCGGAGGATGATTTCCCTTATCACCTGATTCCGGGCGGCAAAAAGTATCCGTGGCGCACAGGCACAGTCGAGCATCTGTTTTACGAGCTGGACGGACGAGTCATCTGGGGGCTTACTGCGCGAGTTTTGGCCCATTTTCTTGAATTGATTCGCCACGAGCCATGACCCTGCCCTCGTGCGTGAATGGAACGAAATAGACAAAAGGGAGTGGAAGAAGCATGTGGAAAGCGAATCCGATTACGTCACGCCTGAAAATCAAATGGCCGATTATCCAGGCACCGATGGCGGGCGGTGCGACAACTCCTGCGCTGGTCGCGGCCGTCTCGGAAGCAGGGGGATTGGGAACGCTGGGAGCTGCCTATATGACTCCACAGCAAATCCGTGAAGCGATACATGCGATCCGCGATTTGACCGACAAACCTTTTGGCGTCAATTTGTTCATCCCGGAAGACTTTGACGCGACCCAGCCGATCGCAGACACGGTTGCTTCCGCGCTCAATGAGGTGCGCCGTGAGCTGGACATTCCCGAAAGCCTGCAAGTCACGCGCTTTCAGGAGTCGTTTGCGGAACAGCTGCAAGTCGTACTGGAGGAAGTGCCTGCGGTTTTCAGCTTTACGTTTGGCATGCTCGACGCGCGTTCACTGCAAGCGCTCAAGCAAAAAGGCGTGACGGTGATCGGGACTGCGACGACGGTTCGCGAGGCAGTCGTGCTGGAAGCGGGCGGCGTGGACATGATCGCAGCGCAGGGCAGTGAAGCAGGCGGGCATCGCGGTTCGTTTTTGCCGGATTCCCCGAGCAATCTGATCGGAACGATGGCATTGGTGCCACAGATCGTGGATCGCGTCAAAATTCCGGTGATCGCAGCGGGCGGGATGATGGACGGGCGAGGCATTGCAGCCGCACTCGCACTGGGAGCGCAGGCGGCTCAGCTCGGAACGGCATTTTTAACGTGTGCGGAAAGCGGCGCGCATGCTTTGCACAAGCAAGCCATCCGGGAGTCGAGCGAAGAGGGCATCGTCATGACACGGGCTTTTTCCGGCAAATGGGCGAGAGGCATCGAGAACGAGTTCATGCGAAAGCTGGCGCCACTGGATCAGGAATTGCCCGCCTACCCGGTGCAAAATGCCCTCACCAAAGACATTCGCGCCGCTGCGGGCAAGCAGCAGAAATCCGCGTATATGTCGATGTGGGCGGGACAGGCGGCACCGCTTGGCAGGGAGCTTGGCGCAGGCGAACTGGTCTTGCGGCTCGTAGAGGAAACGAAGCGTGCATGCGCAGGACTTGTGCAGGAATAGCAAGGAAACAGGTGCGGCATCATTACGGACAGACTACGGCAGTGCGTTGACGGAGGAATGGAGATGGAACAGGAATACGCTCTTCGAGGAACAATCATTGCAGACGGACAGGAAATCAGGGACGGGCTTGTCGTAGTGGCGGCAGGGAAGATCGTGTACGCAGGGGAAGCCGAAGCTTATGCGGGCGAATGTCCTGCACAGCTGCTGACGGTGGAAACCGGGCGGATTTGCCCAGGACTGGTAGACATGCACATGCACGGGATCGACGGCCACGACACGATGGACGGGACGCCGGAATCTTTGCAGGCCATTTCCGGCGCGCTTGCCCGATATGGCGTCACTTCTTTTTTGGCGACGACGATGACGGCTCCTTACGCCGAGCTTGAGCCTGTGCTGGAAAACATTGCGCGCGCAAGCCAGGCTGGCTTGCCGGGGGCAGAGGCGATCGGGATTCACCTGGAAGGGCCGTGGATCAATCCGCGTTACAAAGGGGCGCAAAAGGAAGAAAACATTTCTTTGCCCAAGCTGGATGCGGTGAAGCGAATGTACGAGCTGGCCCAAGGGCTGATCAAGGTCGTGACGATTGCTCCCGAGCAGCCGGAAGCGCTCGAAGCGATTGCCTGGCTCAAGGAGCGCGGCGTGATCGTCTCGGCAGGCCATACAGGGGCGACGTTTGTCCAGGCGGCTGAAGCTGTGGATGCGGGCGTGCGCCACTTCACGCATTGCTTTAACGCCATGACCGGATTGCATCACAGAGAGCCGGGAGTGGTCGGTGCTGCGATGTACCACGAGCATTTGAGCACCGAGTTGATTGCCGATGGCATCCACGTCCATCCTGCGGTCATGCGAATTTTGTATCGGGTGAAAACGCCGGAGCGGCTCGCGCTGGTCAGCGACTCGATGCGCGCTGCTGCGCTCGGCGAAGGCACTTACGACTTGGGCGGGCAAGAGGTTCGCGTCCGCGACAATCAGGCGCAGTTGGCGGACGGGACATTGGCTGGCAGCATTTTGACCTTGAACAAAGCCGTAGCAAACATGGTGACGCTGAGCGGTGTACCACTGGCGGAAGCGGTAGAGATGGCATCGCATACGCCAGCCGCTATCCTCGGATACGGGGAGCGAAAAGGTCGGCTGGCAGCCGGATACGATGCCGACATGATCGTGTTGGATGACGATTTTGAAGTGGCGATGACCTTCGTTGCCGGAAAACGCGTATACGAACGCGCTCAGTAATCCAATCCATAGGCGTAAAAAAGCAGCCCAGATGCGCTGGGGCTGCTTTTTTTTGTCGTATACTGCTGCACGGGCAGGGCGGCGCGTGGATGAAACAATGCGCCGGGGCTGTTTTTTTGTACCCCCTACTGCTGCACGGGCTGCGAAGCATGCGGGTGAAACCAGACTTTTTGAAAGTCCAGCCAGCCGGACGGATTGATCGTGACGCCGCGAACCGACTTGTGAAAAGAAGCTTGCGATTTCTTTTGCACAAGGTACAAAACGGCATGGTTTTCTTGGATCAGCGTTTCTATGTGCGCGAGCTTTTGTTGCCGGACGGATTCATCTGCTTCCCGGAAAAGGGCAGCGGTCTCTTGATGAACCGCTTCGGCTAACGGTGCGTCAAAGCTGGGCAGGAAGTAGTTCTTTTGCAAGTACATTTCCAGTTCACTGATTTCATCATGGCTAAAAACGTTTCCGAACAGTTGGCAGTCGTGCTCCGGCAGCAAGTCGTGATTCGCAAACTCAAACGGCTCGCGAACGTCGATTTCCAGGTGAATGCCGTAGTCTTTGCAGCGGGCTTGAATCCACAAGGCGTCCGGCTCGTGATAGGACGTCATGACCATGCGCAGCGTCTCTCCCCGATAGCCGCTTTCCGCAAGCAGGGCGGCAATTTGCGCAGCGCTTGGGCGGGGCGTTCGTTCCGCTGACCAAGTCGCAAGCTGCGGAGAGAAGGGGCGGAAGCCTTTTGCCGGAAAGACGCGATCTCCTCCAAGCTCGGCAATCATCTGCTCGCGATCGATGAGCAAGTCGAGCGCCTGGCGGAATTGCGGATGGTTTTGCGGCCCGGTTTTCCATTGGTTAAAGACGAGCAGGTTGCAGCAGGAAAACAGCGTCTCCAGATCGCACCAATCGCGGCTGTCGCGGATGATTGCTTCCCTTAATGCTTCGGCTTTTGTGGCCACACCGTGGGACATCATGACAGACGTCCAGTCCGGTTCATGGAGAATGCCTGTTTCCAGATCGGGGAACAGGAGGATTTCCACGCGGTCAAGCTGCGGCCTCCCCTGAAAATGTCCCGAAAAAGCCTCCAAAATGCAAATGCCTTCATCCAGACGGACGAGCTGGAACGGGCCAGTCCCGATCGGATTTTTCCCAAACTCGCCTGCCGTCTCCAGAACGATCTCTGCCGGGACGATGCTGGTGGGCGTAGTGGAAAGCATCCGCAGAAACAAGTAGTTCGGCTCCTGCAACAAAATCCGCACCGTTCTGGCATCAACTGCTTCCAGTTGCGCGATATCGCCAAGCATCCAGCTTGCTTCATACTTTTCCGGATGCGAGCGCAGCCGGTCCAGCGAAAAGACAACATCGTGCGCGGTCAGCTCCCGACCGTGGTGAAACACGACATTTTTCTTCAAATAAAACGTCCATTCCTTGTGATCCGCGCTCATTTCCCACGAGTGGGCAATGCTTGGATGGATCGTCCGGCTGTCCGTGTCGAAGTGAACGAGTGTATTGAAAAGCTGGCGGACCAAATGCGCATCGAAGTGATAGTACACCTGCGCGGGGTCCAGCGTGACAATGCTGCGGTAGACCGGGAAGCGCAGCGTGTCCTGATAATGGTTCGACTCGCTCGGCGTGCAATAGCCAAGTTCTGCCGAGAGCCACTCCATGAACTGCTCTTTGACAGCGGGCTTGCCGAAGCGATTCAAAAGCTCCATAGCTTCTGTGACATCGCCTTGCTCCATGCGCTGCTTTCCTTCCGCAAGCAAGATGGCATCGGCATCCGCCAGAAACGTCAGGACGGAGGCATTGCCCCGGCCAAGCCCAGGCTGCCAGTCGATCCAGCCCATTTCCGCCAGCTTGCGGACGATCAGCTTCGCGTTTCGGGGCGTACAGTGCCAAAGTCCGCTCAATTTTTCAATCGTGACGGGGAACGGTTTGGCCGTTTCTTCCTGCTGAAAGAACAGGCGCAGCTCCAAAAAGTAGAGAACGGTAACCATGAAGGCCCCCCTTTGTTTTTGGGAAAAGGTGACAGAGTTTGCTTACACCTTACCCTTTTTCGCTTTTCTCAGATCAATATACTGAAGATAACACGACAGACGAAAAACAGGAATGGGGAGAGCAAACAAGATGAGCAAAAGGTTTCCGTTACCGCGCTTTCATCCCGTGGCATGGGGCGTCATCATCGGCACCTTTTTATCGCGCACAGGATTTTTCATGACGCTGCCTTTTCTCGGGATTTACTTGGGCAAAGGAAAGGGAATCGACCCGGCCGTAGTTGGCGCGATTTTGGCGATGAGCCTTTTGGTGGGCACGGTCAGCAGCTTCGCTGGGGGAGCGTTGTCAGATCGGTTGGGACGCTATCCGGTCATGATCGCCTCTATGGGGCTTTGGAGCTTTGTCCTGGTCGGCTTCACGCTGGCGAGCGAGACGTGGATGTTCTTCCTTTTGAGTGCGCTGAACGGTTTGTGCCGCAATGTATTTGAACCGACGGCGCGTGCCCTGCTCGCTGATTTTACCCCGGACAGCCAGCGCAGGGGTGCTTTCAACGCCAGGTATTTTGCCATCAATCTGGGGGGAGCGATCGGGCCGCTGATTGGGTTGAAGCTCGGCGCAGGCAGTTCGTCCTCCATGCTGCCGTTTCTGATCAGTGCGGTGATTATGGCGCTGTATGCGGTCATCCTGGTCGTGTTCATGATCTTGTTCAAGCAACAACTGCGGGAGCATTCCGATTCGATTCCGATGGGGCAGATGGCGCGGATCGTGTTCACAGACAAAGTGTTTTTGTATCTGTTGCTCGGCAATTTGTTTGTGGCTGGAGCCTATACGCACCTGGATACGACGCTTGCCCAGTACATCGGTCACGACCGGGTCGAGGCTTACTCCTTCCTGTTCGTGATGAACACGTTGTCTGTCCTCGTCTTTCAATATCCGCTTGCCAGGCTGATGAAACGCTATTCTGCCATGACGGCCCTGAAAGTCGGCTGCCTCCTTTTCGGACTCGGCTTGTTCGGGTTCGGACTCTTCACCAATTTGTTCTGGCTGTCGGTGTCGATGGTGGTCTTTACCATCGGGGAAATTTTATGCTTTGTCATCGGTGATGTACTGATCGGAGAAATTGCTCCCGAACATATGCGAGGTGCCTATTACGGCGCGAGCGGCTTCGCTTTTCTGGGGCAGAGCGCCACTGCGTGGATCGGCGGTTTGCTGCTTCAGCAATTGGGCTTTGACCAAGGGCCAGTTATTTTCGCGATCTTGATGCTGCTGACTTTTTTGGCCTTGCCGTTTTTCCAGCGCGGTCAAAGACTGTGGGAACAGCGTCAGCAGAAGACGCAAGATTGTGAACAACCTATACAAATCATGATTTAAAAAGAGGGATTAGAATGAATCACATTCAGCAATTTCAAGCGCTTCATCATGCAGACGAGATGTTGTTTTTGGGAAATGCCTGGGATGTCCTTTCGGCACGGACGTTGGAGCAGAGCGGCTTTCGGGCCATCGGGACGACGAGTTGGGGCGTTGCGGCTTCTCTCGGATACAAAGATGGGGAAAACATTGACTTTGCCTTGCATTTGTCCATCATCAAGCTGATCGTGGATCACGTGAACATTCCGGTTTCCGCCGACATTGAGGCGGGCTATGCAGAGACTCACGGGCAAATTGTCGAGAACGTGCTGCGAACGGCTGACCTGGGGGTTGCCGGGATCAACATCGAGGACTCTTTCAAACGAGGGCCAGGGTTAAAAGAGATCGCCGATCAGGCGAAACTTTTGCAGACGATGAGGGCTGCTCTCGACAACCGTGGCTTCGCTGATTTTTACATCAATACGCGAATCGACACGTATTTCCGGCGAGAGGACCCGTTCGCGGAAACGATTGAGCGCGGACTGGCTTACGTCGAGAGCGGGGCGAGCGGCATTTTCGTTCCGGGGATCGTCGAGGAGGAGCAAATCAGAGCGATTGCCCAAGCAGTGCGTGCGCCGCTGAATGTCCTGTCGCGCCCCACCCTGACGAATGCCGAGCGCTTGGCAGAGTGGGGAGTCAAGCGGCTGAGCATCGGGAATGACTTTTACGACCATGTTGCTGATTTTGCAAAAGCGAGTGCCTCCAAGCTGGCGGCTGACCGTGACACGGCCCTGCTGTATGCAGCGAATCGCCAAGGATAAATCTCCACATATTGCCACCTGCCCCTGGTATTTGGTATCGTTTCCTGAGAACGAGAAAGATGCCAGGGAGGAGTGAACCGAAAGACGGATGGAGCTGAAAAAAGGCACGATTTTGCGGGGAGCCTACCGGATCAAAAAGACTGTCTCCACGAGCGAGCTGTCCCATGTGTATCTCGTTTACCACATGGAGGCCAAAAAGACGAGAATTGTGAAGGAGTTTTTCCCGAGAGCACTGGCGATGCGCGACTTGGATAACCGCAGCGTCATCTGCCGGAAGCCATCGTCAAAAGCGCGATTTCAGACGCTGCTGGAGAGCTTTTGGCAGGAAGCGGCGATTTTGCAGGAGCTGCGCCATGAGCATATCGCTCCCTATGTCGATCACTTTGCAGAAAATGGGACAGGCTATCTGGTCGTGGAGTATTGCAAAGGCAAGACGCTTGACCAGTTTGTGCAAGAGCAAGGGGAGCTGGATGTCGCTGCTTTCGTGCAGACAACCGTGCTCCCGCTCCTGGCAAGCTTGGACTACATCCACAAGCAAGGGATCATCCATCGGGATATCAAGCCGCAAAACATCGTGATGACCGATGAGGGAAAGCCGATGCTGATTGATTTCGGCTCGGCTATTCGCTTTGCAACCGACGCCCCCCGCCAGATCGTGACGACGGAAGGATACTCTCCGCTCGAATTTTATTCCAGCCAGTCCCGACAAGGTGTTTTTTCCGATGTGTACAGCTTGTCGGCTACTCTCTATTTTTGCCTGACCAGGCACCGTCCGGCCGATGTGGCGACGCGGGTGATCGAGGATCGGCTGCCGTCCGTTCGCGAGCTGAATCCGACTGTGCCGCGGCTGATCGCGAATGTCATTGCGTGGGGCATGGCAGTCGAGGCGAAAAAAAGATGCCCCTCACTTCGGGTGCTGGCAGCAGCCGTCCGTGCGGAGCATCTGTTGAGAGCGGGCAAGTCTCGCTTGCAGACCCCCTTTCTCGCAAGCAAAAGCAAATAGTCCGTTATGCCGTTTCCCAGTTCCCAGCTTGGTGGGGACTGGGTTTGCTTTCTTTGTAGCGCAGTTCAATCTCGGTGACATGATCCTCAAAAGTCACGTAAATTTTGTCGTTGTAGTGGAGCACCACTTTTTTATGGCGAGGCAAAATGTCCTTGCCTTTTTGCAGTGTGCACTGGCTGTGGCTGATCATGACCAAAGTCTGGTTTTTCCCTGGCTGGAAGTAAATTTTGTGTGCTTCCGGCAGGTGCTCGTTGACGTCGAGGCTTGAAAACAGCTCGTGGAGCGTGATGCGTTGCTTTTTGCCAAACGCGGCGAGCGGCCAAAACTTCACGGGAATGTCGTTGCCGCTGGCGGTGTGAAGAAAATACCCTTCCAAACGGCCGCTAAAATTCGGTTTCGGGCGCATGAACCAGTAGGCGCCTGCGCCAATTGCGGCAAGAGCGAGAACGATCAGTCCGATTGTGATGTAGCGATCCCAGACAGAATGAACCGTGATGACAAGCGGACCCGTCACGCTTGCCCCTTCGGAATCGGTAGCCGTGATAGTGATCGCGGAAGTGCCGCTTTTGCCCGGCACGAGCTTCAACCCGGATTCATGAATGCTTGCCCCAAAATGATCGGCGGGAGTAGGAGAGACGATCGCATAGGTGAGCTTGTCCTGATTGGCATCGGTGAAATAAGCAGCGAGGTCAATCGTCTGCTCGCCGTTTTCCTTTTCGATGGTCAGCTCGTTTTTGGCTACTGCCACGGGCGCGATGTTGGCGATTTCGAATGTTTTGCTTGCCGTCTCGCGGTAAAAGTCCGGGCCGCTCATGAAAATTTTCCACTGGTACTGCCCGGAGTGCGGGAACACATAGTCGGTTGTGAAGACCGTTCCCCCGTTTTTCAGCGGAATTTTTTCGGTTTGCTTTTTCGCGATGTCGGTGACGATCAATTCGGCCTGCATCAAACCGTAGACGTCCCGATCTTCCAGGCGCTGATTGCCCTCCAGCTGGGTCAAATAAGTCGTGAAGGTCGTCGGATTGCCTTTGGAGACAGGATCAGGTGCAACCTGTACATCGGCTTTCAGACTGTAGTTGCCCAGCAAATTGACTTTGACCAGATCGCCCGGCCGTCCGCGGAATTTGACCAGATAGCTCCCCTTTGTCGGCTGCTCGATTTTCATCAGCGAGTATTTTTTCGATTGGATAAAATGCACATTTTTCGACTGGTAGTAGACTTGTGACTCCAGCAGCGGATGGTTCGACAACAGCACGATGTTCGCTTCCTGCATGCTGGCGTTCGGGATGTTTACCGTGACCTCTTGCAAGCTTCCCGTCGCCGTCATGGCTGCTACCGACACAAGCTGCGACTGGATGTGCTTCGCAAAAATTTGATTGAAAATCTCCGGCAAATCATCTGTGCTTTGCGTGACAAAAGAAGTCCCGCCTGTCGTCTCCGCGATTTTTTTCAGCTGCTCTTTTTGCACAGAGCCATCGCTGTTCAGCCCGATTGTGTAGATCGGGTAGCCCTCCGCTTTCGCTTTTGCCATAACCGACTCCACATCTTTGTTCGATGCCGCGACGCTTCTGCCATTGGCGTTTTGGCGCAGATCGGTTCCCCCATCCGAGAGCAGGATCAAAAACGGCTTTCGCGATTGATCCTTCGCTCTGGCAATCAGCTCTTCCCCTTTTCGCAAGCCAAGCCCCATATCGGAATATCCCGAATAACGCAACCCTTGAATCTTGCTTTTCAACTGCTCGCGCTGTCTGCTCTCCGCCATGCTGGTGAGCGGCTGCGTCTGGACGATTCGATCATTATAGGCGACAAAGCCGATCCGGGTACGACTAGCTTCGCTCATGTCGATAAACATGCCCATGACCTCGGCAGCTGTTTTCCCAGGGTCTGTCTGGTTCATCGAATTGCTCGTATCAATGACAAAAACCGCATCGATTCCTGCTTCACCCGTCCCGGTTGCCCCGCTTGGAAGGGGAGAGAAAAGGAGGAGGAAAGGCAGGAGGATACCGCTAACCACCCATTTGAACGCCAGGGAGAACGGAGGAGGATGTCCAGTTTTTTTGTACATGTTTTCACTCTTTTCCTTAAAAGTTTGCAAATTGTTCACATTTTGTTGCAACAGGACTATTTGCCCATAAATCAACTTCCAGCTAAACGGCGGGCACCATTTTGCCGAGGTATATAAAGTGAAATAATAGCCTTTTTTGTAAAAATAAGGTTCATCCTGTCCTTTCTTGTCAGTATTTCGAGTTATGGGCGCATCCGGCGCTGTGCGGGCAGGGCGGCAGAAGTAGGGACAAAGTAAGGCGTGATGCTGGTTTTGTCGGGAAAAGTAGGCGGGAAGACTCCCTGGATTCAGCATAAAGTGCTCAACCAGAAAAAGGAAGATGAGTGGAATAAAATGGGTCTAAATACCAGAAACGGTAATGGTGCACATAGGAAAATTGTCATAATAGAGGGTTTGTTGACAAAATATGGCGAGCGAGTTTAATTTAGAGGCAAGATTTTTGGTTTTATTGGGATTTATGTAATCAACTGTAATTGATTGTGGAAGTAGGACTCATACACTCCTGAGTTAGGACCACGCATTTACGAGAGACAAAAGGAAGGGGTCATTTATGGACATTATTAACCAGACCAACAGAACCATGCTGTTCGAAGAGATTAACCCGGAGAAACTCGACCTCATCACGATTGTAGGCGACGTCAAGGGCATCGACAGTTTGAGCGACGACAAGATCAAGGAAATCAACGAGCATTTGCTTGTGAAAAGCTTCGATGAGTTTTTGGACAAGTTCTCCCCGACTGTCTATTCGTTCTACAACGCCGTAAACCAAAAGGTCATGTACACCTTGAAAAAGCCTGATGGCATTGCGGAAGATGAGATCTCCGAGATCAAGATCGACCAGAGCAATGACTTTTTGAAAATGCTGTTCACACTGATCGATACTAAGCGCAGCCAGGGAATCACGAACGTCGACTTTAAATTCGAGAATCTTCTGGACATGATCTCCCCGAAAAAAGTGATGGACGATATCCGTCAGGTGCGCAAAGAGATTCACTACTTGTACAGCCACTACGAAAAGCTGGACGATGGCGATCCGAAGAAGCTCGATCTCGGCGACAAGCTGAACATCATGTTTGAAGATGCGAGCAAAAACTACAACAACGTCATGGCCATGCTCCCGCTCGCGATTGAAGATATCAAGACCCGTCTGCTTCTCGGCGGGGCGCAAGAGGAGAACCAGTCGGAAGCGATTCAGATCGGGATGCTGACGATCGGGGAAAACGGTGAGCTGAAAATCATCGAAGCGCCGAAAAGCGACAGCCGCGAGCTGATGGTTCTCGACGAGGGCAACGGCAACGGATTGATGAACGTGTTCGAGGATGATTACGAGTCGATTACCGAAACGCCGTCCTCCTATGTCAAAGACTTGGTGGTGCGCACGTTCTGCCCGCTGCCTGCCGTTCATAGCGAGATCGACATTGAGACAGAGGTGCAAAACTACAACACGTACCTCGAATTTTATAAAAACGCGAAGGATGACTTCGTGAAAACAGTCAAGCCGCTGGTCGAGAAAATTCTCGGCGTGAAAATGTTCTTCGATCAGTACGTGACCAAGAACAAAGGCATGCAGCCTGCGATGCTCATCACCAACACCAAGCTGGACATGCTGGTGAAAAGCAGCAACATCCCGCGCCTGGAGACGTATCTCAACACTGTCAACGCGAAAAACGACTTCACCGATACGATCTGGTTCGGAATCGTGCCTTCCATCGACATGGAAGCTGGCGCCAAAGCGAAAGTCACACGCGAGCGCTTCCGCGGCAACGAAAAGGTCGTCAAACAGGACGGCAATACGATGGAATCGCTGACGATGCTGCTGCAAGTAGTCAAAGACTTCAAGGTCCAAATTTTCTTCAGCTTCAGCACGGGCGAAGAGACGACCTTCAACAGCATGGCGACTGCCGGCATCGACAAGTACATCGACAAGTGCGGCGTGCTTGTGCGCAAGGAGTACAGCGAGTTTGCGATCCCGTGCGTTCCGAACTTTACGATTATTCCGAAGGACAAATCGGGAGTGGTCATCGACAGCCGCATGCTGCAAACCGAAGACGGCGTGAAGCTGTCGCAGGAAAAAGAAGACATCCTGAAGCTGTGGATCGAAGGCGTTTACGTCGGAGCGAGCTATGTAGCGGCAGGGATTGTGGCGGCGTATCAGTGTCCGGAGTATTTGCGCGAAGCATTCAAGGTGGTCAGCCGCGAGTATCCAGGCGTGCGCTTTGACATCGAAGCGGGCGAAAACGGTCTGCGGGCGATTACGACCATGGCCAAGGAAATCTCCGGCTTTACGAACAACATCAAAGATTCGATCAACCGCAAAAACTTTGGCTTTGTCTTCTCTTCGGAAAATGCGCAAATCCAGGGCAAGGACATCAAGCGAATCACGGTGTACAAGGCGCGCAGCCTGGCGATGGCCGAGGATGGCTTCGATTCCATCTACAAAACGCTGGTCAGCACCTACATCGAGCGGATTCTCCGCTTCCAGACGGGCGATTTCAAGCACGACAACATCGTCAAATTTTTCAGCAACAACCCGAGCAGCCAAAAGAGCAAATGGCTCGGCACACGCGGCTTTGTCAACTCCATCATTCAGGATGGCGACGACATGAGCTATATCATCGACGACAAGAGCAATCTGTGCCACATCGATCTGATCTTCAATGGCAATGTGAAAAATCTGGAAGTCACGATCACGAAGGGTACGACTCCTGTCAAAGCTTAGTACCTGATTTCAGTCGGGAGAGCTTTTTATGAAATGGATTCACACATTACGCAGGTGGCTAGAGGTGTGCTTTCCAAAGCGCACCCTTACACATAAGCCTCGAAGCCCATCCGGTCATTCGAGAGCACACATATACGCCAAGGAGGTTTTTTTCATGGGTTTTCGACTCAAAGTAGAAGGTTCCGAAACAATCGAGCTGGGAATGGACAACATCCAAACAGTCAAGTACGACACGGATACTCCAGATGATTCCAACGCTCGTTCCACTGACGTAGGGGCAACACTGCGTCTGACAGGCAAAATCATTACAGCAACGGACGGCGACAGCGCCGATGACACGATGAAGCTGGCTCTGTGGTCTTTGGTTCCAGCGGAAAAAGCAGACTGCTACCGCAAAGTGACACTGGAAGTGATCGCTGCTGACCAGGTCATTCGCAAAATCTACTTCCCGAACGCTTTCGTCGTCGATTACAACGAGACATTCGGCGATACAGAAGGTGTTGGTACATTCAGCATCTTCATCAAACAAAAGAAAGACAAAACCGAGTTCGCGAAAATCGAAGGCGGCTACGCTGTCTAGTCTTTTGCCGCGAAGGACTGGCCAAACGGTCGCGTCCAGCGGATCGACCGCAAGCGGTCACAGCTTCTTTTCTTTCAAAAGAGTAAACGAGCCGTACCTTGAAAGCCGTGTTCAAGGTACGGTTTTCCAAAAAGCCAGACAGAGGGTGCTGTGGTGAAAAATTATTACGAGATTTTGGGGCTTGCGAAGACGGCCTCCCAAAACGACATCAAAAAAGCGTACCGACAGTTGGCGAAGCAGCACCATCCCGATGTGAATGCGGGGAGCAAGGAGTCCGAACAGCTTTTCAAAGATATAACAGAGGCGTACCAGACTTTGCAGGACGAGTCTGCGCGGGAAGCCTACGACGCGCGTTACGAAGCGTTTGTCCAGGGAAGAGGACAAGCCCGTGAAAGAAACGGCGCTGAGCAAGCAAGGGCGCAGGGCCAGGCGAAAGCGAACCAGCAGCGAGCGAATCCGGGCGCTTCGATGGAAGATTTGCACAAGACGTTTGAGCAGTTTTTCGGCTTTCATCCGAAAACAGGAGAGGTCAACGAGAAGAGCATGAACCGCGGCAAAAAAAATCCGCTGGATACCACAGATATGTTCGAGCAGTTTTTTCGCATGAAGAAAAAATAAGACGCTGTCACCCAAGACAGAGCAGCTAACCAAACAGACGGCATACCTAAAAAGGAAAAATCGGGCGACATCCTGACAGCAGGCGAAGAGACCGAAACGATGACAAGGCGGATGGCCGCTCTTTTATGGACATAGAAGCACCGAACCTGCTCCTTTCTTTGGATGGATGTCAGCAAAAAACCATTCTCCCAAAGCTTGGGGCACTTTTTCGTAAGGGGGGTACTCAAGATGGCAAAGAAAAGCAAGGCTTATCAAAAATCTGTCAGGGTAAAGCTGATCGAGCTGTTGATTGCAATTCTTTTGTTTGGCGAACTCATTTATGTTTTCGGCTACACGGACAGCAACGCTCTGAAGATTTTTACGGGAATTGCCTTTGGGCTTTTTTTATTCGGCATGTTTATTGTCACGGTCGGAAGCCCGGACGAGAAGGAGGACAGGAAGGAAACAGGCATTTCCAAGCTCGTGCTGCTGGATGAGGACGGCGAGAGCGTGAAGGAGTGGTTTATCCAGGGAGCGACCTCGCTTTTGATCGGCAAAAACACGAACCAGAACGAAGTCGACATCGACTTGTCTGACGCCGAGTACGCTGCTCTGATCAGCAAACAGCATGCAGTGCTCAACCATGCTTCGGGCAACTGGTTTATCGAGGATGTTCACTCCCGCAACGGCACTGGAATCAAACAGCCGAACAGCCGCGACAAGAACAAGCTGGAAATCGAGCAGCCGCACAAAGTGAAGGCGGGCGACATCATTTACATAGCCAATACACGCTTGCTGCTGAAGTAGACGAGCAGGTGGAGAGACACGAAACGGGGGAAGACTTGAATGAGTTTGACGAGATGCGCAAATGGACACATGTTTAGCACGAGAAAACACGGCAGCACTTGCCCGTATTGCAGCCTGGTGGTAGAGCCTGCGGCAAAGGCGGAGAACCGAATGCCTGCCAGGGGCGGCGACGAAGATGACAAGACCATGCCTTACTTGGGGGAGACAGAAGGCATCGAGCCTGTCACAGGCTGGCTGGTCTGCATCGATGGGCCACAGCAGGGACAAGACTATCGCATCATGGCAGAAAAAAACTTCATCGGACGCTCCGAGGATATGCATATCCGCATCATCGGGGATAACAAAATTTCTCGCAGAAACCATGCCGTCATCGTCTACGATCCGAAAAAGCGCAATTTCTACCTGCTCCCCGGCGATGCCTCCGGTCTGGCTTACCACAATAACGAAGCGGTGTACACGCCAGTCGAGCTGACTGCCTATGACGTCATCCAGCTTGGCGGCAGTACGTTTATTTTCATCCCGCTGTGCGGGGTTCACTTTGAATGGGACAACGTAAGCAAAGGCAAGGAAGGATGAGCATGTTTGCACAGGAGATCATTCCTTATCTGGTTGTGTTTGCCGTCATAGCCGTCATCATTTGGTTGTTTCGCGTTCGTGCCGCTTGGATCAGAGAGGAAAAGCATCCGGTCATTCAGATTGGCAATGGACAGACGATTGGCAGAAGAGCAGAGCAGGATGACTATTTTGCCACGACAACGACCTCGCACGGAACGATTGCTGTGCTGGCAGACGGCATCAGCGGCCTTGCCAACGGCAGACTGGCATCGACTTTGGCCGTCCAGACGTTTATTCGCGAGTTCGCCAAGCTGGACCATCCGCGCCACCTCTCTCTTTTCTTTTCCCGAGCCGCTACGCTTGCCAACGGGGAGATTTTGCAGGCGCTAAAAGGCAGCCGGGGAGGCACTACGCTGGTTGCGGCAGTCATTCACGACGGCATGCTGCATTGGGGCGCGGTCGGGGATAGTGTCCTGACTGTTTTTCGCGGGGGAGAATTTATTCCGATCAATCAAAAGGACATTTACGAATCGGTGTTGGAAGAGCGTTTTCTCGCCGGGGAAATCAGCAAAGACGAAGCGATCAGCCATCCAAAGAAAAAGCAGCTGATCAATTACCTCGGCTACGAAGGCTTTCATAATATCGAGATTGGCCGCGAACCTTTTCCGCTGGAGAAGGGCGACAAGGTGATTCTGATCAGCGACGGCGTCTACGATACGTTGACAGAAGTGGAGCTGGAGAAAATCTTGTTTCAGAACATTTCCTCCCACGATGCTGCCGAGCAAATCATCGATGCCGTCGAGAGCAAGCAAAAAGCCAACCAGGACAACGCGACCATTCTGATTTTGGAAAAAGGTTGGTGAGATCGAGGGCAGCAGCATCCGGAAGAGAAGGAGGAGCGGGTAGTTAAGGATGAGAAGGGACAACAGTGAATTTGTAACCGGATTTTTGTCCGAGTCAGGCACGCATGTGCGCAACAAGGATTACTTTGCCTACACCGAACTGGATGATATTGCTTGCTGGGTGATCGCCCGCGGCTTGGATGCGGATCAGGAAGTGCAGAGCGCCGAGCTTGCGGTCAAAAGCGTCCTGGGACACTTTATGCAAAAGCCGTCTCTCTCCCGCTATCGCATCAGCCGCTACTTGCAGGAAGCGCATCGCGTGCTCCGGCAGGAGAGCCATCGGGTGCGGCTGAAGGCCAGTCTGACGCTGATCGTCACCGACTATGCCCGCGTCGTTTACGGTGTGGCCGGGAACACGAGACTGTATATGTTTCGCAACGGACGGCTGCATTTGCGGAGCAAAGACCAGAGTCTGTCGCAACAGATGGCGGATGGAGAAGAAATCGCAGAGGACGTGCTTGACTGCCACGAGGAGCGCCACAATCTGTTGAATTACTTGGGAACGCCGGATGAATTTCGCCCGTACATTTCCAAAAAGCTGCCGCTGTACGACGGAGACGTCTTGCTTTTGACCACTCCGGGGGTGTGGGAGAGAGTCGGTCCAGCCGAGATGCAGGACGCGCTTGAGGAAGCAAAAGATCCCGAAGCGCTGATCGATACGGTGGAGGATGTCTTGTTGAGCAAACAGCAGCGTGTGGTGAACAACTATACGGCTGCGGCGATTTTTGCCAACAAGATTTTCAAGACCGATCCGCAGAAAAAGTGGCGGATTATCAAGCGGGTCGCGATTATCGTCCTGTTGCTTGCCTTGACAGGAGGCGGCGCCCTTTTGTTCAAGATGAAGGAAGCCGAGAGAATCGCCGATGCTGCGACAGGCATGTTCGAGCACGAGCAGAACGGGGATGCGTTTATCGAAGAAAGCGACTATCCGAAAGCGCTCAAGGAATACAGCGAAGCGCGCAATGCCGCCAACATCGTCAAGGACAAAATCCACGCGGCGCTTTTGAACAAAAAGCAGCGAATCACCCAGCTCATCGTGGACGGGGATACGGCGATGAAGGACGAGCAGTATCAGAAAGCGCTGGAAAAATACGACAAGGCGCTCAAGGAAATGAAAGGCCGGGACGATTTCAACGAGCCGGAGATTGCTGCCAAAAAGGAAAAGACCGAATCGTATTTGCTCGTGATGCAGTGGAAGAAGGAAGGCGACATGCTGTTCGAGGCGCAAGACTACGAAGGGGCTGCCGCCTTTTATCAAAAGGCGAGAAAGCTGGCGCTGGAATCGTCCTACCTCACGGGGGAAAAAGAGATTCGGGCGAAGCTGGACGAGGTGGAAGCGAAGAAAACGGGCATCAGCAAAGAGCAGAAAATGCTGTCCGCAGACAAGCTGGAGAAAAAAGGCGACGACAGCTACGCCGCTGGCGATTTTGCAGCGGCCGTCGAATCGTACACGATGGCGCAGGAGATGTATCAGGAAATCGGCGTGCTGGAAAAGGTTTTGGCGATGGAGCGCAAAGTGACCAAGGTGGAGGAAAAGCTGAATCCGCCAGCTGCAGTGCCTGTTGTTGCTGCTGAGCAAAGCACGCCGCAGGTTGTGCCATCGGCTGCACAGCAGCCAGCGGGTCACTCGGGGAATGCCGCAAGTTCTGTTCCGGCAGCAACTTCAACCCCGGCGGCGCAGCAGCAAGCGGGCAATGCGGGTCAAGCCAGCCCACCGACTTCGGCAACAACTCCACCCCCGGCGGTACAGCAGCAAGCGCCCAAACCGGGTCAAGCGGCCATCTCGACTTCGGCAGCAACTCCCGCCCCGGTGGTACAGCAGCAAGGGGGTAATGCGGGGCATGCGTCCACCCCGAGTCCGGTCGCAACTCCCGCCCCAGCGGTACAGCAGCAAGGGGGCAATGCAGGGCATGTCACCACCCCGAGTCCGGCAGCAACTCCACCCCCGGCAGCGCAGCAACAAGCACCCAAACCGGGTCAATCCGCCAGTCCGGCTCCTTCCGCTCGGCCAGTCGAGGGCAAGTCCGCTGCCGAATCACCAGCCAATCCGGCGCAAAAGGAGGCTGTCAAAGCACCATGATGAAAGAGATCGTACTGGACCGTTTGAACAAAATGGAAGATTTGGAACAGCGCAGGATGCTGAAGCAGATGATGAACAGCGTGTTTTTGCATCTGGTCGAATATCAGGAGGACATGCAAAAGAAGCTGGAGCAGCGGGTCTTCTCCGAATTTGAGGACAAGGAAGAGAAGCACGACATTTACGTCACGCTATGTCAGCGGGATGACTTCGATCCGATTCACGACTATTTGTACCCGATGATTCCGGGCGACGAACAAAAAACATGGTTCGATCGCAAGGAGTTGTTTGAGCAACTCGCCCGACAGGAAGAAGCGGTGCTCATGACGATTTTTCTGGAGTGCGAGTACAGCCGTCTCCAATCGCTTGCGCATGGCAAGCGGCATTTTCAGGGGCGTTTGACGACAGCGGAGCATTCGTACCCGATCGAAGTGCGCTTGCAGCCAAACCCGCTGTACGTAAACGAGCTGGAAAAGCTGTACAACATGTTTCAAAAAAACGGCATGCCGTGGAAAACCGTAAACCATCCGTACGCGAACAAGTTTTTCGACGTCATCCTCGTCTCCTGCGAGGGCGAGCTTGGCGAGGACGAGGAGATCGTGGAGGTGTCCGTCCACCTGGAAGAGTGGGAGCCTTACAAAAAGCTGGATGTCATCCCGCTCTGGAACATCGAACGGCTGGCCTTGAAAAATATCGGCTTCCCCGTGCCTGCTACCGATCGGGTGAACTTCGAGCACGTGCTGTCGCTGCGCAAGACAGGGAGCCAGCACGGGTATTTGGTAGACGGCGACGAAGCGTTGATCCGCTATATCAAGCGCACGCCCGAAGAATTGACCATCGTGTCTCCCCAGGAAAAGTCGGGAATTTGGCACGTCTGCAAAATTACCCAGCCTGTCGAGACGCCTACGTCCCGCCTGCACTATGAACTGGTGTCCAACCGCCGCAAGAGCAGCTTTGTCACCAGCTTCGCGCGCAAGCAAGGAATGCCGGTCCGGGCCAAGGGAGAGATCATTCGCATCGTCCACTCCTTCGAAGCAGCGGAGCAGCTGGAGCTTGTGCATGTGGAAATTCGCGAAAAAAGCAAAGGGACGGCCGCTACGTATGAGATGAATCCGTTTATCAGCGACAATGTCCGCGTGGAGCACGATAAAAAAATCATGCATCTCGGCTTTCGCAAGCGCGGAACCGACAGCTTTATTTTAGAGGATATGATGAGCTTTCTCGTGTCCGAGATTCAGATGTATTTCCCGGAATACAAGTGCGAAGGAGAATGGGCGTGAACTACATCTGGGATCTGGTCATCAAGGCCAGGCGCGCCGGAGTTGCCAAAAGAGACATTACGTTCCAAGCGGCGAAGGTGTACTCGCCTTACATGGAGCTGAGCCAGGAAGCGATCAACGCCAAAACCGTGGAGAAGACGGTAGAAGTGAACCCGTTCTATCGCTTTGACGATATTTTCCGCGAGCTGTTTGATGTCAATTACACGGATGAGCCTGAACTGCGTCACGTCTTGTTTGACATCGTCATTCACCTGTTGGCCGATATCGATCTGGTGCAAGGAATGAACAAGCGAGAATACTACATCCGCTTTGTGTTGCGCGATCTCGAAGCGGGACTGTTCGGCAAAAGGACGGCGGATCACATTCGGTTGTTCACCCAGGAAGAACGTGAAATCATTGCGGGCAATTTGTTGCGACTGTATGAGACGGGAGAAGCAGTTTATTTGCTGCGGGACACGATGCGAAAAATTTTTCCCCGCTCGACCATCTACGCAAACTGCGAGGAGAAGGATGAACTGCTTCTGTATGTCGGGCAGGAGGAGACGGCAGCAGCGCGGGCAAGGCTGGAGCTGATCAAGGACATTTTCCTGCCTGTTCGCTTCCAGACAGAAGTGTATTGGCGCAACCACTTTGGCATTCTCGATGTGGAGGAAACCATGCAAATCGACAGCATGGCAATGTACTAGAAGGCACGTGATTTTGCTAGAAAGTCATGTGGGTGTGGGAGGAGCGTTCTCATGAGTAAAATGTCGTACAAGCTTCATATTCAAAAAGGCAGCATGGACGTCCCGCGAAACGAAACCACGTATACGCGAGATGAGCTGATGGAGATGACGACCTTTCAGCTGCGCAATATTTGTTACAAGGAAAAGCTGGTTGGCTCGGTTGTGAACAATCTCGATCGGGAAGGATTGCTGAACACGATCTTGCGGTTTCGCAGCGCGGAGGAGAGCTTGTTTATCGAAGCAGATACAACAGGCGGCTTTGAACGGATCGAAGCGGCTTTGCATGCCTACTTGAATACGCCGCTGCCTGGGGCGGACTCCATCAAAATCCCGGCAAAGATGAGTTTGTATGCCGGGCTGGCTGTAGACAGGCTGGATGGCTATCGGGTGGAGTCGGCCCAAGGCTTGTCCGAGTCGAATGTCCTGCTCGTCAATGACTACATGGAGCTGTGCGGCATTTTTCAGCTGCGCAAAGAGGCAGACAAGCAGGGACGGTACATGCTGTTTTCCCACAAGGACGTCCCGTGGCGCAAAACCGTGAATCAGAGCTACAGCCTGCTCTTTTTTCGCAAGCAAGACTCGGATTATTTGTACAAAGCATACACCGAGGATAAGCCGCTCCCCCCTGTCAACTTGCACTATTACAAAGTGCCTGTAACGGATCTGGAAATCAGGGAGCTGGAAGAGACGGATGCTGTGCTGGCGATTGATTTCGGCACTTCTTCCACGACCGCTGGCGCTTTTTTGGACCACCAGTATGTCAGCGCCCCTTCCAGCAACGATTTGCTGAATGGCCGGATCAAGCTGAATGCGATCAATTACGTCGCGTTTCCAGACACGACCCAGAAAACAGAAGAGTGGATCGAGGTATTGCCGACCGTTGTCCAGGTAGCAGACTGCTCCGTCGCGCAAGACGTGCGCTACCACATCGGCTACGAAGCGCTGCGCCAGATGAAAAAGAACGGATACAGCTCGCATGCGACCGTATTTTTCGGATTGAAGCGCTGGGTGAACAGCTATCACAAGCTGGAAGAAGTGATGGACAGCCAAGGGAATACGGCCATGGTCAAACGTAGCGACATTTTGCGGCAGTACCTGCTGCATGTCATCCAGACGGCGGAGCATCAGTTCAAGTGTCGGTTTCGGCACTTGCATATCACCAGTCCTGTGAAGCTGAAAACGCAGTTCATCGAGATGTTTACGGACATTTTGCCGGAATACCGCATCGAATCGCAGGATGCGCTGGATGAAGGGATGGCGGTGCTGTTCAACACGATCGCGGACCAGATTGACAAAGACAGCTTCCTCGACGGCGAGACGTACCAAGCGCTGGTCATTGACTGCGGCGGAGGAACGACCGACTTGTCATCGTGCCGCTTTCGCATCGAGGATGGCCACATCTCCTATCGCATCGACATTAGCACGACCTACGAAAACGGCGATACGAACTTTGGCGGCAACAACATCACATACCGGATCATGCAGTTCATGAAAATCGTGTTTGCCGACTACTACAGCAAAGGCCGCCACGTAACCGACATCGACCAACTGATCGACATCCCCGGCTCGGAAATATTCCGGCATGTAGATGAGTTTGGCGTCGATGCTGTCTACGAGCAATTCGAACGGCGCTACCGGGAGGCAGAGGCGCTTTTGCCCACCTGCTACAAAGCTTACGAGAACAAAAGCCGCGACGACTATCAGCGCGTCCGCAACAACTTTCACTTTTTATGGGACCTGGCAGACCATATGAAAAAGGAGTTTTTCCGTCAGACGGGCATTTTGCGCAACCGGTTTACAGCCGAAGGAGAGCAGCGTCAGGAGCAGGATTTGAAGCTGACAGCAGTCGAGCGCTGGGTGCTGTCGATACGCGAGGATGGTCGCTTCCGGGATGTGTACGACTTGCCTGACGTCGTCTTCAACAGCAAAGAGATCAACCATTTGATCAAGGCGGACATTTACGAGATTTTGCGGGTGTTCCTCGACGATTTTTATCAGGAAGGAAAGCTCGCGGACTTTTCCATCATCAAGCTGACCGGACAGTCGTGCCGGATTGACGTGTTTCGCGAAGCGTTGAAGGAGTTCGTGCCGGGACGCAGCATCGAATTTCGCCAAAGGTCCGAGGACGCAGGAAAAGTACCCGACCTGAAGCTGTCCTGCCTGCGCGGCGCACTTCGTTATCAGAGCGCGAAAAAAGCGGGATTCATCGAAGCGCAAATCACCAATCACGCGCCTGTCGTTCCTTACTCGGTGACGGCGTTCACGCACAACAGACAGGAGCGGATACTGATTCGCAGTCAGGAAAAGCTGAGCCAGGTGCATGGGGCCATCTCCCGTCCGTACGGAGTGAGCGAGGTGGAGTTTTTCCTCAAGGAAAGCGACGGACTTTTGCGCAAGCGCTATTTGTACACGGACGACAGAAGCGCGTACAAGCCTGTGCTCTACGAAGAAATCCAGGCCAAGTACGCAAGCCACATTCCCCAGGAAGAAACCGACTCGATTCAAAACGGAGAGGTCAAGTTTTTCGTGTTTTCAGGCGGCAGCGAATGGGGATTCCACGTGGTGCCAGTCGCTCGGCAAAACGAGCAGCTACTTCTGGGGAAAAAAGTGTTCTTCGCCTTTGAAAGCGATTTGTCCGAGCTGGACTTTTTCGACGGGATGAAATAGCGAGTCAACCTAATCCATATGAACAAGAAGGGGGGAACAGCCTTGTTTTCCCATCTCTCTCCCCAATTTCACAAGGGGCGAATTCTCAAGCGGGAAATGCTCGAAAACTTGCGGGACTATCCGAGACATCTCGCCGAGCTGCATTTTCTCGCCTACACGGACGGAATTATTTCCGGCATGGACGTTGCGGTCGAGGACGGACAGCTCGTCGTCGGCCGCGGCATCATCAAGCATCAAGGCCGGATTTATTTGCTGGATCGCGAGGAACGGCTCCCGTACGAAGCGACAGGCAAGGAGACGATGCTGAAAATACGTTTCGACGAGCAGACGACGTTGACCGACTTTTTGGCGTACGAGACGCACTATGTGCTCGATACGAACATGGACATCGGGACGGATGAGCGCGAGCTGGGCCGTTTCAAGCTCAAGGAAGGCGCGAAGCTGCGCTCGGATTACCCGTATTTTCTCGATTTGACAACAGAGTACAACACGTGGAATTTCACGAATGTGGAATATGCAGGCCAGCAATACCCGACACTCGCTCCGGCGATCTTGCGTTATTTTTCGCACGAGCTGTTGAAGACCAAAACGACAAACGCCTTCGACCTCGCTTTTGCCACACAAGGAATCAACGCCGAGCGAGTGGAGCGCGACCTGATTCTTCATTATATAGGCACCCGGTTGGGCTTCGGCTATCGCGCCAGCTCCAACCCGCAGATCGTCAGCTATTTGGGGCGTATTTTGGAAGAGGCGAAGAGCGGCGACAAGCCCAAACAAGAGTGGCGGGCGTCCGGGCGGCAGCGGGTGATTGTGGATTAGCGGAAGCGGGATGGCAACAATCAGGCAGTAGCCAGACGGGAGGGATTCGATGAGCAGCCAGTTTTTCACCTACAAGAACATCCAAGTGATGCCGTATGAACTGACTCATTTGCAAACGTTGAAAGTCGTGAAAAAAATGAACGAGCACGCACGGCTTTGGTTTACCGGAATCATTTCCGAGGAGCAGAAGGATAGCTATGTGAATCAAACCAATTCGCAAACACCTGTCAAAATCGTTTTGACGGACGGAAAGGGAAAGCCGACAGCCTGGTTTGAGGGCATCGTGCTGCGGGTCAATGTCAAAGCGAGTCGGGGCGTGTATTACTTGTCGGTAGAGGCGGTTTCGTACACGTATTTGCTCGATGTCAAAACGAAGAAGCGCTCCTTCCAAAACCCGGCGATGACGTATGCCAATCTGGTGAAGACGGTACTGTCAGCGTATGGTAAAGCCGATTTTATCGACTCGGTTACCAAAGGCAAAACGCTTGGCACCTTTATCATGCAATACGAGGAGACAGACTGGCAGTTTCTGAAAAGAATGGCTTCGCGCTTCTATACCGGTCTTGTTCCCGCCACGACTTTTCCGCTGCCTAAATTTTTCTTTGGACTGCCAAGCGGTCAGGACAAGGGCAAATTGACGGCTGGCCACTACACCGTCCACAAGCGGGTGGGCGAGTTCCAAAGCGATTCGGAAAATAAGATTCCCGGAATCAACGAGCAAGACTATACGGTGTACGAGGTAGAGAGTGAGCAAGTTCTTGAGGTAGGCAACGAAGTCCAGTTCAAAAACAGGCCGCTTGTGGTCGGGGAAGCTGTCTCAGAAATCAAGGACGGCATTTTGACGCATACGTACAAGCTGTTTCCGCGCAAAGGCATGTACCGCAAGAAGCTGTACAATCATGCGATCATCGGGGCTTCCATCCAGGGACGCGTGCTCCAGATCCAAAATGACAATGTGCGGGCCAAGCTGGACATGGATGACCAGCAAGACCAGAGCACAGCTTACTGGTTTCCGTACTCGACGATTTACACATCCGAAAACCAGACGGGCTGGTACGTCATGCCGGAGGTCAACGATCAAATCCGGATTTATTTTCCCAGCAAGAAGGAAGAGGACGGGATAGCTATCAGCTCGGTTCTGAAGGATATTCCAGACGCCAAACCGGATGCCAAGAAAAAGTCAGGCGGCTCGGGAGGCGGAGCTGCTGCCGCAGGAGGAAGCGGCGGCGGAAACGATCGGATGAAAGATCCGGCGGTCAAGACGTTTCGTACGAAATACGGAAAAGAAATTGTGCTGGCTCCCGATAAAATCGTCATTTCCGCGGGGGAGATGTCGATTACGATCAGCGACAAGCACGGAATATCGATTGTGAGCAACCAAAACGTGAACATTACAGCCGGACAAGACATCAACATGTCTGGAAACACGATACACATTAATGCGCAAAAGATCGAGCTGACAGGCAAAGGGAACACGATTACGTTGGAAGACAAAATTGAAATGAAGGGCTCGGAAATCAAGATGAACTAGGAGGCTCGTTCAGCCATGAAAAAAGCGGAAGCGCTCCAGCATCTGTACGAGCAGGTCGCTTTGCCTGCGCTGGAAGAATGTGTTGCGGCTTTGGAATCTTTTTTTCTGGAAAACAGGGAGCGGCTCGTAGCGGATTTTGTGGAAGCGATGCGGCAGTTTGCCATCCAGATTAAAGAAAGGCAGGCACGAGGTGTTATGCCAGCTGTCGGATTTATTCACCTTTCGCTGTTGCGCACGTCCGTGTTGGACGGATCAAACCAATATTTGCTCGAAGCTTATACAGACAAATGGTATTGGGATGAGGCGGCTTGCTTTTCCCGCTATGACGCAGGCTGGGCTTTTCAAGAAATCTCCGGACTTCTGCGACTTTTGGAAGAGCGGCGCAAAAGGTACATGGGCGTGCTGGATGCACCGGATGTAGAACGGATGGTGCTCAAGGAGTTGGACTTTTTTGCCCAATTCGTGACAGCTCTTGCCCGTCTCTCCCTATCAGAAGTGGTCAAGCTGCCAGAGTACAAGCAATTGGAAAAAGCGCAGCGATTTCAAATCCGGGTGGGCGAGTTTAAAGATTTGAGCGAGCCGGTCTATGTGGAAGATATCCAGGCGAGAGAAGAAGAGGAAGCGAGAAAGCTGCTGGAGCAAACAAAAGGGGCGCAGTGTACGCACGAAACATTTGCCAACATGCAGTTGCGCGAGATCAAGGCGGACGGGCTGGATTTGCGATTCAACGACTTTAGCAGCAGTGATCTGGCTAACAGCGAGTTTCGTCAATGCGTGCTGATGGGTACGCGCTGGATCGGCAGCAAGCTGACAAACGCTGACTTTCGCCATTCGTTGCTTTGCGATGCCGATTTTCGCCAAAGCGACCTTCGTGGGGCCAATTTCACTTACACAGACGGACAGACAAGCAATGACAAACGGTATAGGCAACCAGGCTTGCTTGGCATCCGGTTTGATCAGGCGAATCTGGAGGGGGCGGATTTTCGCCATTCTCGTCTATACAGGGCAAGCTTCTGCGGAGCAAATTTACGACAGGCGATCTTTTTGGAACGGGATCAGGATCGGTTTGCGTTGACGGACGAACAACGGGAAGAGATTTGCTGGGCAACGGAATGAAGGAGGTGATCACGGTGCGGGATTACTATTTGCTCACGGAGGACAGGCGTATCTCGCGGAAGGTGCAGCCCACTGGCTTGCCACTGGAAGAGGGGATCGAGGCGCTTTTGCCCGTGACTGTTTTGGAAGTCCGGTCGGAGGGGAGCCTCACGTATCCGGATTGGTTGGACAGGCCGTTGTACATGCTGTCCGACCGGATGAAATCCATTACCGCCAAGTACAATCTGGGCATTCGTTGGAAACGCGTCGATTTGATCGACCGACAACAAAACGATCGGAATGTGTATTGGATCATGCAGGTTCCCCCGGTGGATGCGCTATCCGCGGGCAGCGAGTTTCACCAGAATGGAGCGTTGAAAAGAATGGTGCTGGACTACGAAAAGGTAAAGCGACACCATTTCTTCTCGGTGCAAGGCATTTTGGAGCCGTACATCGTGGTGAGTCTGGATGCGGCGGAAAGTTTTCTGCGTAGAGGCTTGACTGGTTTCGTATTGCAAAAAGTGGAGATCGAGTCGGGGAGACAGACATGACAGAACATTGGGATGAAAAAATTTTGGATGTGTGGAATGAGCTGCAAATGAAGCGGCAGCTGGAGGAGATGAGTCGGCAGCGACCACAACTGACCTGGGAAGAATGTCTGGCGGCTGCGGAGCTTGGAAGCATGGAGCATGACGGGCGCACGTTCGCGTTTGAGGAGAAAGTGATCTTCGACGGACAGGTAAGCATGATTTTGCCGCGCACGCTCCAGCTTATGCCGAGAGGACTGGTAGGCAAAAGCAGCACGGCACAGCAGCATGAGCAGCTGGCTTTTCAGGACGAAGCAGGCACGATTTTGCTTGGTCTCAACCATATGATCCATGCGCTTTCGGTGAATGAGAGCGAAATTTTTTTGCGTGAGATGACGGCACAGATCAAAAGCAAGACGCCAGGTTTGCAGATCGTAAAAAACGATGTGTGGGAGCAAGCTGGGCGGTTAATGGCGAGTTACGAATATGTCGTTCCGAAGCCAGACGGTAACTTTTATCAGATCATGTTCGCGACGTCGCTAAACGGGAGAGCTTTTTTTGGCAGCCTGGTGTTTTCGGCGAGTGAAGCGTGGGTGTGGCAGCCGCTTGCGACCGCATTGATCCGGACTCTCAAGATAAGCGAGGGCGTATAAGCTTTTGGTGAATGAGTGGGAAAGGAGAGAGGGATATGCTGGAAAACTTGCTCAGGGCGCTGAGTGCAGGAATATTTGGCGAAGAGTATTCGTATGTCGTACGCGGCGCGACAGCAAAATGCTCGCAAGGAACAGACCCCGGGGTGCTAAACTTGCCTACGTGCCACGGAGTGTACAGTCGCGGAAAGCCTGTCATGAACGTCGCAGATCACGCTTCGGGTGCGAATATTGGCTGCTTCGGATTTTGCAAGCTGACGGGAAGCCAGTGCGTGCCGCAGACGCCGGAAAAGTGGACGGACGGAAAAGAGGATGTGCTGGTGGATAACGAACCCGCTTTGCTGAGCAAATCGCGGCTGGTTTGCACTGCCTCAGGCATCATCACCATTGACAAGGACGGACAAGATTGACGTCAACCTGCGACCTGAAAAAGGGAGGGAAATGACATGCAGGCAACAGATGGCGTCATGGCCTATCACGATTTGCAAGTCGTCTGGCCGTATGGGCCGATCCGGCTGGACAGCCTGACATTTTTGCATCAGACGGGCACGCATGCGACTTTGCGCCTGACCGGAATCGTCCCGGAAGACAAAGAAGAGGAAATCATCCATCTCGCCAGCAACCACGACGGCATCGGGCTGTACGGGAAACAGGGCGCGGCGAAAAAGCCGATTTTCATGGGTTGCTTGCAGCATGTGGAGATCAAAGTCGTCCGGGATATTCATTACGTGACGATTCAAGCGATTTCCCATACATACGCGATGGACTTGAGTCCGAAAACGCGCTCTTTTCAACAGGTAGACCGCCTGTACCGGGATGTCGTCGAGGAAGCTTTGTCCGTCTATCCGGGCGGGGATTTCATCGACCAAGCTTTTGACGAGAAAAAGCAAGGCAAGTTCATCATGCAGTACGAGGAGACGGACTGGACGTTTGTCAGGCGCATCGCTTCGCATGTGGGAGCCGTCCTCGTCCCGGATGTCAGTGACCACAAGGTGCGTTTCTGGATCGGGATGCCGGAGGGACGCAAGCAAATCAAGCTGGAAGCGGCTCCGTACGAGGTCAACCGGGCGATTGCGCCGTACATGAAAAAAGCGGCGAACGGCGCATCCTCGCTGTCCGAATACCAGTACACGACGTACACCTTCGCTCACGACGAGTGGCTGCACATCGGCGATGAGGTGCAGCGTGACGGACGAACGTTTGTCATCACAAAGGTTACCGGAACGCTGGAGCAGGGACTGTTGAAGTGGACTTACGTGTGCGCTGTGCCTGAATCGGTCAAGCAAACGAAGCTGTACAACTCCGCGATTATCGGCGCAGCCATCGACGGCAAAATCATTCAGGTTGGCCGCAACCAGGTCAAAATTCACTTGAATATGGACCAAAAACAGGACGCAAGCAAAGCCCAATGGTTCCCGTACGCCGCAGAAGGCAACCAGATTTTATACCTCATGCCAGAGCTCGGTTCCAAGGTCAAGCTGTACTTCCCTGGTGCCGAAGAGGACGACGGCATGGTCATGAACTCCGTGCGCCACGCCCCGCAAGGCGAAGCCGTCCAGAAGCAAGCGAAAAAAATGCAGGACCCGGGAGTCAAATCGTTCGGCAACCCCCAAGGCAAAGAGTTCACGCTGGGCGACAAAGAGCTGACGATGACGGCGCAGGAGGGCATGCTGTACATCTCCATGAATAAGGATGCGGGCGTCAGTTTCAATAGTGCTTCGCAGGTGCGGATTCAAGGAAAGGGCGCCGTGAGCCTGAGCGGTGCGGCTGTTCATTTGTCCGGCACAGAAGGATTGACGGTCAAAACGGCAGGAGATGCCCTAGAGTTAATCGAAGAAGCAAATGCGAGCAGTGAAAACATTCAGCTGGAAGCGAGTGCCCGGCATTCTTTTCCGCAACTGTTAAGTGCGTTTGAGCAAGATGTAGCGGCCAACGGGATTCTTGCGGTCATGGCGAAACGCACCTTGGATAACCAGATCGCAGAGGTGGAAGGGAAGTTTGCGGCCTTTGGGGATACGTTGGCTGGTTTGTGGGGGGCGGCGGTAGACGCGGGCGACCTGGTTGTGACAGGTGTTTTGGGAGGCGATGACGCCCAAAGCTTGTATGAGTTTGTGAGCGGCTCCGAAGTCGGTTCGCTGACCGAGAGGAACAATTTGGCCAAAGGAGCAGTAGAAGTCGCCACGAACACAGCCGAATATGTAGAGAAAGTGGCTTCGGGCAAAAAATCATGGCAGGACGTAGCCCAAGATGCAGGCGACGCAGCCGTCTCGATCGGGACAGGATTATACAACGATTACATCGACCCTTTTGTGAAAGACGAGAAGTACAAACAAGATAATTTGCACGGCGGTCTGTGGACCCGCTCGGTCGACGAAAGCTACGCAAAAGGGCAAAATGAATTTAAGAAAGACATGGTCGTAGCGGAAGCCGTACTGACGGTGTATAGCGGTGGAATGGGCACAGCAGCATTAAAAGGCGGCAAATCGGTGGCGAAGTTGGATGTGGACGCGCCGCATGGTTCCAAAAAGCCGCACGCTAATAGTGATTCGGACGGCGGAAAGGGAAGAGGCGGACCCCTGCACGGCTCCGGCAAAAATGACATGTTGGAAGGCGTGCCCCTTAAGGACGGGAAGCTCAAGACGAAGGCCAAACTGCTGGATGATGTGTTAAAAGAGCTGAGCGAAACGATTGCAAAGTTCCTCGAAAAGATGAGCGAGCAGTTAAATGGAAGACTGGTCGTGATGGAAGATGCGATGACGGGCCAACGCTTTTTCTTCTGGGAGAAAGGGGAGGGCTATTCCTTTTCGAAAGATCGGACAGGGCAAGGCGGGTCGCATAGTTCGGGGACATCAAAGGGGCATGACAGTAAAGCTACTGATACGGATGTTCCCAGCAAGAATACGCCGCCAAAAGGAGGAAAGGCAAGCGGAGACCTCGGGCATTCTCATCATGATGAGCCAGTTACTGATAAGAAGGGTAATGATGCTAATAAAAATCAGCCTTATGAGAAGGAAAAGGCAGGGGCTGAGGGGACGGGTAATGCTCCGATAGAACTTGAAAAAATTGATTGGAGCAAATATAACCGTGTAGATAATTATAAACCGACCTTTGAAACTATATTTGATGAAGCAAATTACAGGCTTGCATCAAAGCACTATGATGAGATTAGAAGCGTGGGTATGGAAGATATTGAACAGGTTGCAAAAAATACTGGTTTATCAGTAGAAGAAATAAGGGCAGTGAAGCAACACATCTTTTTTGATTCACATAAAATACCATTGAATGATAAAAGCTATAGAGTAGGGCAATTTACTCCAGATGCTGATTTTGGTTACGCATGGAAGCAAGCACAAAAAGAGAAAGAGTTAACACAATCACAAAAAGAGTGGTTACAACAAATGATTAAACATGAGCTTACGGAAATTGAACTTATGAAGCAAGGATATCCATATAAAAATCCTGGTGCATACAATCCTGGCTCGAATACCTTTGGTTCTAAACCTCCAGGGGCACACGACGCAGCTGATCCTCAACCTAAAGGTGAGTTTGATGGGGCGTTTAGCTATAATCTTAAAGAACAAGGTAAGATAGAAAAACAACTAGAAAAAGAAAAAGGAGAATGAATGTGGGATATTTAAATCAGGCGATTAAACGTATTTCCGTAATAGATTGGGGCTGTCTTGGAGAAAAGGAAACCATGTCACAAAGTTATTTGTGTCGAGAGTACTTAAGAAGAGCAACCAAATTTTTAAGAGATTATCCAGGTACTTGTGTACCCCCTTTTATTATGATTTCAAATTCGATCACTGAGCCCCAAGAAAACATTGAGATGATTGAAATACTGAATGAAATAAATAATTCTTACCATAGAGCTCTCGTTACGAGTTATCTTGAATTATGCGCTCTTATTGATGAAAAAAATCCAATTGCTATGGATAACAAGGATTTGTTTGAGCCGGCAATAAAGCTATATGAAAGAGGTGGCTTTTTCTATAGAAGGGAAGGATATATATATATAAATGGTAATTCTATTATAATTGCAGATGTTGCTTGGGATAAACAGGAACCACTAGATATTAGTGATGAAACCTTGGATGCGCTAGATAATGGTTGTGCCGAGTAAACTATTGTTACATTTTTCAATATTGATTGAACTGCTTAGTGACGATTAAAACAATCATTCAATCAGTAACCCATGCAAAAATATAGATTGGGTTTACAATGTGGCAACAAGATCATACAATACAACCAACAAACCAAACACTAAATAATTCAAACACTTGATAAACTTTCAAAAGCTCTTTCCAACTTGTTTTATGAGTAGGAATGAGCTTTTTTTGCATGTCCAAAATCAAAGGAGGATGAAACGAATGGCAAAACGTGAACAGGTAGTGGCAGAAGAGTTGAAGAACCAGCAACTAGCACAGGAAGGAGAAAAAGAAGTGAGGTCTATTGCCCAGGCTCGCGCAGCATACGAACAGCTAATGGATGGAATTCGTGGGTACTGTCAGCAAGCAAGGGAATTACGTGAACAGGCGGAAAAGTTGCAGCGATCAGGACGTACAGATTTTCAGATTAGCGAAGAGATTCAGCAGTTGTTGAACAGAGCGGAGCATTTGGACGCGGTAGCAGATCAGAAGGATGGACTGCCACGCCAGCAAGCACTAGAACTCATAGACAGACTAGAGCAAGAAGCATCAGATTGCAAGCAGCTTATACGGTATAACGAGGCAGTTCAAGCACGTCAGGAGCAAGAACTTGAAAATGCAAAGGCAGCAGCGGTGAAAATGATTCAGGATGCAGAAGAGCGTCTGGCACAAACAAGGCATGTATTGGCTGAAAAAGTGGCTCAGCTTGCAGAACTGGAGAGCTAGGTGAATGAATAACGGGATACCTCAAAAATATCAAGGCGTGATGCGCGATCTGTTGCAGAATCTTAAGGGCACAGGCAAACGAGTTGAACTGATTACGGAGAAGGGAGCCTGTACGATGCAGGCCAACAAGAGCAGCGATAGCTTTGTAATTGAGATCGTAGACGATAGTGAAGTCATTGAAGTTGATGATATAGACTCAACAGAAGAATTGAGAGTGACAGTTCAGGACGCAGTACGTGAAACGATGAATAGCGCTACAGGGAGAACGTAACCAGAGGGAGGAATAGAGAGATGTTGAACCTAAGTCCAGAAGCATTAGAAGCACGTCGGGAATACAGAAGACAGTATGAACGAGAATATCGGCGCAAATGGCGGCAGAAGCCAGAGAACCGATTAAAGGAAAAAGAATACGAGCACAGATACTGGGAACGTAAAGCGAAGCAGTCTAAGGAATAACACATGCAGCCAGGCGCTCTTAGGCTGAGCACCGATTCAAACATACAACCAAGGACATTTTACCGCAGCAGGCACGAAACCACGAGAGCAACCAAATATGAACGTCACAGGGGGAAATAGCACAATGACAAAACATGAAGAATTCTTATGGGAACTGTTACTTCACGAGATTAATACGAAAGCAGAACTAACACGTATGTACTTTGACTGCTTTACGTTTATTGCTAAAACGGAACAGCTTGAGGAGTTTCGGTTGCATAAGAAACAGAGGGAAGAAAGTAGAAGGAAAGCATTAAAGGAGTCATTTCTTGAAGAAGATGAACAAGAATAGTGAACATGTATTGAAACAGATAGATAAACAGCTTGGAGGCAGGATGACCTCCCCCGGGTCGGGGAAACGATACCCCATGAAATGAGGTTAGGGGATATAAAAATGGAACAGAAACAATGCGGAGCCAAGACGAAAAGCGGTGAAGCTTGTAAAAAAGCGGCTCTAAAGAATGGACGTTGCAGGTTGCATGGTGGAAAATCTACTGGCCCGAAGGACAGGGCGAAGCATAGCGAACGTCTAAAAGGCAACAAAAACGCCTTGAAACATGGACTGTATGAAACGATCTGGCTAGATACGCTAACGGAGGAAGAACAAGAGTTGTACCATCAGGTTTCAACCGACCCGAATGTACAGGTGGATAGCGAGTATCGGCTTTCAGAGTTACGGATACGGCGTATGCTAATGCGTATTCAGCAGGAGGAACAGAAGGACAAGCCTGACCCTGCTGAAATTAGAGCCATTGAAGATGCCATCACCAAAGTGCAGATGAATGTCGCGGCACTGATTCGGGAGAACGGTAAACTCAGGGGTATGCAGAAGCAGAAAAGTGATGGCTCGTTAGACCAGTTGGTCGAGATATTGCAACAAGCGAGAAGCAAGTTTCAAGGATGAAGACAGGAGCAGACAGAGCACACGCTTTGTTTCGCTCCTTTTTTACTACCGCAGAAGGCGTGGCATCTAAAAATGAATGTAAAAATGTCTTACCACGATCACGGTTAACGAGCGGCAAAAAGGATAAAGAGGGTTGTAAATGCCTTCCGTAAGGTCGTATGGTGTTACAAAAAACAGGAGGCATTTACATGAAGGAAACGAAGGTCAAGAAATGGGTAGGCTATGTGCGTATCTCCTCGGACAGTCAGATGGAGAACACATCTATTAGTGAACAGGTAAGGCAGATTGAAGCGTTTTGCGTGAGTCAGGGCTGGCAACTAGCAGCGATCTTCAAGGACGAAGGAGTTAGTGGGAGCACAATAGAACGAGACGGTTATCAAGATATGCTGCATTACATTCAGCAGCCCGAACATGAGGTTGGCGGGATTGTCGTGACGAAATCAGACCGTATCCATCGTCAATTGAATCATCTGCTGGACTTGATCGAAGAGGAACTGGAACCACACGGCATGGCGTTCATTAGTGTGACGGAGCGAATGGATACCTCGACTCCGCAAGGGAAGATTTTCTTGCAAATGCTTGGCGGTTTTGCTGAGTTTGAACGTGCAACCATCAATGAACGTACCCGAAACGGACGAATCGCTACGGCTAGAAAGAATCAATATGCTGGCGGAGGTATTCCTTATGGCTACAGGCTGTGGAACGGAAACATTGAACTGGATAAACAGCAAGCCAGCACCGTAAAATACATTTTTCAGGAATATGTAGAAGGAACGAACCCTTATCGCATCGCCAAGTTGCTGAACAACGCTGGTATCCAAACCAAGACAGGAAAGGCTTGGACAGTCGTACAGGTACAAAACATTTTGAACAATGAGACGTACACAGGGTTCAACATGTACAACGGGCAAAAAGAGCAGAACGGCATTAGACAGAAAGATGTGTTCCCTCGTATCATTAGTCGCCAGTTGTGGAACAAGGCAAGGCAGGTCAGCTAATCATTACGTAGACATTGGGAGGCTGGACAAATGAGCGAATTCAAAGAACGGATGATGATGTGTTCTGAAGACTACGACGAAATGATTGACATGGCTCTAGCCATGGAGGACAAGAAATGGTTTGAGGAATTGGTTACCAAGCAAAAGCGGTTACGTGAACTGGAGATTGAAATGCGTCGTGAGTTAGGCGTACTCGACTAGGATACGAGCATACTCCACAGCAGACCCACGAGAACCGGGCGAGACGACGTTCTCATGTAGGATTACCACAAATGACACCGATGAGGGGAGATACAAACGAGAGCGAACCATCTCATAGGATTAAACGTTATTGTTGACTCCAAACAAAGCATGTGACATAATTCCTCATACAGTATTCGATTGTGGTTCAGGGGATACTGCTAACTTGGTAAACTTCAACTCTTAGAGCACTTGATTGTCTGTAATGGACGACAAGTGCTTTTTTGCGTTTAACATTCTCAAATGGACAGCGTCCGATAATTACTTAATTAGTCGAGTAAGTGTTACATTTTACAATCGCATGGAGCAAAAAAGCGTATGAGAACGGGAGTGTAGCGTGTGATGAATGCAAGTGTATCCATAGACAAATTTGTCATGGAATATAAGGATGTGCCGCTTGGGGCTTATTACGGATTGATGAGTGAACCATTTCACGTATGCCCCTAGTTCCTGCTTCAACTGTGCGAGTGACCCAAATCTTCGATTCTTGACAAACTCCGTTTGAATCAGCTTAAAAGTTGCTTCTGCGACTGCATTGTCATAGGGGCAGCCTTTCATGCTTAGCGAGCGCTTGATGTTGAATATACGGACGACGTCACCAATCGTACGATTGGTAAACTCACTGCCTCGATCCGTGTGAAAGAGCTGAATTTGACGTAGGTCTCCTTTTACGCTTGCAAAAGCTTGGTAGACGAGCGCAGCATCTTTACTGGTTCCACAACTATACCCAATAATCTCCCGATTGAATAAGTCCACGAGCAGACAGATGTAGTGCCATTTGTTTGCGACTCGGACATACGTCAAATCACTCACAACCGCCTCTAGTGGTTCATCTTTTGTAAACTCGCGGTTCAGTTCATTCTGGATTGGTGAATCGTTACACGGTGACTTATGCGGTTTATACTGGGAAACCGTATACGCCGATACAAGACCATTCTTTTTCATCAAGCGTCCAATCCGCCGTTTGGAAACGATCCATCCTTCTTTTTGTAGGGTTGCCTTGATCTTTCTGGTTCCATACACGCGCTGATTCTCATCAAAAATATGGATGATTGCTTGCTCCACCTCATCATCGATAGATGGCTGCTGGCTACTTTCATAATAGTAGGTACTCCGATTCACCTTGAGGATGGTGCACATGGCAGACACGGGGTATTTATGTGCATTGTGCCGGATCACTGTTATTTTCGTCCGAAGATCAGCGCTGCTTGCTTTAAAATATCGTTCTCCATCTTCAACCGTTGATTTTCCTTACGCAACGCCATGAGTTCATTTTGTTCCTCTGTTCGGTTGTCCTTTTCTTTGAAGCAACCTGTGGTTCTACTCTGTTTGACCCAACGGTCAAACGCAGATACACTCAGATCATATTCTCTCAAAATATCTGCACGTGGTTTGCCATTTTCATAAAGCTGAATCATCTGCTGTTTGAATTGATCTGTAAATGACCGACGCTCACGTTTCCCCATGACATTCTCTCCGTTCCATGTCGATTTGATTTCAATCTACTAGACCCTAAGAGAATTGTCCAATTCAGTGTAGCCGATCCATTTTCTTCTGGGAGAAAGGGGAGGGCTATTCCTTTTCGAAAGATCGGACAGGGCAAGGCGGGTCGCATAGTTCGGGGACATCAAAGGGGCATGACGGTAAAGTTACGGATACGGATGTTCCCAGCAAGAATACGTCGCCAAAAGGAGGAAAGGCGAGCGGAGACCTCGGGCATTCTCATCATGATGAGCCAGTTACTGATAAGAAGGGTAATGATGCTAATAAAAATCAGCCTTATGAGAAGGAAAAGGCAGGGGCTGAGGGGACGGGTGAACCTATTGTAGAACATGGATCAACACCACTTGAATATAGGTACGCACTTGATCCGAATACGGACCAGTTAATTAATTTTAAGTGGCTAGAAACAAGGAAAGTTGATCCTGTTGCCGATGCTTATATTATTGATAGAGTAAGTGAACTGAAAAGTCGGTTATCTAAAACAGTATTAAAAAAGGGAGGAAACTTTGGATACGCTGAAGTAGACATTCCGACTGTAAATCAAAGAGAGTTTTATGCCTCCAGTCAAGTTGATTTTTCATCAGGGAATCCGAACTTAAATGGTTTTTCTTTCTTACCAGATGATCCTGTGTTTAATGCTACAAAAGCACCAGATAATAAGGGAAGTGTTTTTGAAAGACTAGAAGATTCAGAATACAAAATAATGAATGATTTAGCCCAAAAGATTGGATATAATCCTAATGCTACAGGGAAAGTGAAGATATTTACCGAAAGAGATACATGCGCAAGCTGTAACAATATAATCGGTAAATTTAAAGAAAGATATCCGAGAATTGAAATTGAGGTAATTCATAATAGTGGCAATTTAGTGCCTCCTAAAGAACTTCCGAAACCCGAAAAATAAATTAAAAGGTGGTAATTTTGGAATGAGTTTGAAGTGGGAATACGAGGAGTTATTTGAATCTTTTATGGAAGATTATTTTCATATAAAAACGCAAATATGAGTGATTCTGAATCACTTGCTAGAACATACAATGTGTATGAAGCAATCCAAAATCAAGGAGAGATGGAGAAGGCAATTATCCACATTATATATGGAGAATTGTTACTAAAGCAATCAAAGGTACTAGTTACTGCTAAAGAAACAACAAAAAGATTTACTTTCACTAGATTTAAATAAGCTAAAAACGTAGTAACAGATGAGCAATTTAAGGATTTACTTATCCGTAGAGATAGAATCTTACAAGAAATAGATACAAAGCCATTGGATTATTATCCTGTAGTAAGATGGTATTATTTTGAAATGACAAATAACGTTAGGGAGTATTTTCAAAATCAAAATTTTGAAGCATGTAGTGGAGAAGATATTGTTAATAATGTCTTGGAACGATTTAAGAGGATAGTAGAAATACGTCAAGTGAAAACATAACTGTCAAAACAACTTTAGCTGAATTATTATTACTAAATAATATACGAGCAAATGAAAATATTAGAATTATAAAAAGTGAATTAGAGAAGTTCGATTTGAATGATATTGGGGAACAATTATCGGAAGATGAGAAGAGAGACCTATCTAGTCGAATTAAGGATGTGTTGAGTAAACTATAGTCAAGATATTTGTATGGAGTTATACAACAACAAAAAGATAATGCAATAGAACCGACTAAGCCACAATGCGAGATAGCCGAACGTATCGTGGTCTTTTATCCTATTGCGGTTTGTTGATGGGTAGACCCCACCCAGTGCCGAATGAGTAGGGCAGATGAATCTAAGTAGACTTAACTCAAGTTGTATTCGAATAAAGACTTTTTCATTTTATTTGTACGCACATCAATGCTTTGGCTTTATACCCTAAAAAGTGCTATTCCGATACATTAAACAGGTGACAGGTCAATTATGCTCAGATACCACCATGATTGATCTGTTTTTTGTTAGCTTCGTTTTCTCGCAGTTTTTTGAATTCAATCGTAACTGTACGGTATGTCGCCCTATTAGAGAGGATGAGAAACTAACCAATCGCACCTTTAAGGATGTGTAGCACGACAATTAATAGTAGTGGGGGCTACATCGAAAATATTTTTGATTTTATCAGCAACTGAATGGCAAGTTATCGCGATTGTTACTGTGAAGAAATGAATCTGGTGACGACCAGTTGACATATAACAGGTAAGGTAACGTGTAGGCTAGCCGCCTTCCTAACTTCATAGCCGCTCCGAGGCGGAACTAAATTGCGAGAAGGAAGGTAAAGGGAATGAAGGATTTTGTTCAAATTCAGAATTGTCAAGCCGCTAATGAGTAAATGGACAAGGTAAGTCAAGAGAGTCAGTTCACATCACAGCATAAAGGGTTTACAAAAGTGCCGCATAAAATCCATCGGTGCTACGGCTTAACACATTATGAGAAGCTGATTCTGATTGACCTAATCGCTTATATGAGCGACAAACGTCAATGCTATCCGACCATCGAAATGATTGCCCGAAATGTCGGATGCAGTTCAAAGTCAGTAGAACGCCATATCAAGGAATTGGCAGACAAGAAGATGATTCTGGTCAGTCAGGGTAAGAACAACACGTATTTCCTGCCAAATTATCTGCATTGCCACCCATATCTGCTTATGTCAGAAAAGACTCATGAGTTTATTAGGAGTATACGGAAGCAGGTAAACGAGCGAGAGTTGACGCTTTGGATTCAGGGAATGGTCAAGCGTGACGAATACAAGTCGTATAAGAAGGTTTTTTAAACGAGTACGTTGAGAGACGAGATTATATGGCGGTTATCTATTCAGATGAATACGATGTAGGGGATGAAGGGTATTTTGGTGAAAATTGCATTTTGTTTTATTATGGTGTAGATGATACTTATGATATTGTCAGTTATAAAGAACTATATGATTACTTGCAGGTAGCATGTAATTTCTATATTGAAAAGAACGAAGACAAAAAAGATGAAGTTAACGAATATTTATTGAGAATTAAAGAGAAATATAGTATTTAAGAATAATGGGTAGAATCCAGATTTTTTTGTAAGCCTATTTACAACCTCAACAACAAGATCATACAATACAACCAATAAACCAAGCATTAAACCATTCAGACACTAATAAACGTTCAAAAGCTCATTCCCACTTGAATCATGAGTAGGAATGAGCTTTTTTGTCATCCAAGAGCATATATGGAGCAGGTATGAGTGGGATGTAGCGGCAAACGAGACTCTCGCGGTCATGGCGAAACGAACCTTGGATAACCAGATCGCAGAGGTGGAAGGGAAATTTGCTGCTTTTGAGGATACGTTGGCTGGTTTGTGGGGCGCGGCGGTAGACGCGGGCGACCTGGTTGTGACGGGGGTTTTGGGAGGCGATGACGCCCAGCCCAAAGCTTGTATGAGTTTGTGAGCGGCTCCGAAGTCGGTTCGCTGACCGAGAGGAACAATCTGGCCAAAGGAGCGGTGGAAGTCGCCACGAACACAATCGAATATGTAGAGAACGTGGCTTCAGGCAAAAAATCATGGCAGGACGTAGCCCAAGATGCAGGCGACGCAGCCGTCTCGATCGGGACAGGATTATACAACGATTACATCGACCCTTTTGTAAAAGACGAGAAGTACAAACAGGATAATTTGCACGGCGGTCTGTGGACCCGCTCGGTCGAAGAAAGCTACGCAAAAGGGCAAAACGAATTTAAGAAAGACATGGTCGTAGCGGAAGCCGTGCTGACGGTGTATAGCGGTGGAATGGGCACAGCAGCATTAAAAGGCGGCAAATCGGTGGCGAAATTGGATGTGGACGCGCCGCATGGTTCCAAAAAGCCGCACGCTAATAGTGATTCGGACGGCGGAAAGGGAAGAGGCGGACCCCTGCACGGCTCCGGCAAAAATGACCTGCTGGAAGGCACGCCCCTCAAGGACGGGAAGCTCAAGACGAAGGCCAAGCTATTCGCTAGAGCTCCAACTTGACAAAAATCGTGAGCGTTAATGACAAAAGCGAAAAAACAACCAATAAAAAACCGCCAACCCGCCAAGGAACTGGCGGTTTTTTACGCCCGACTCTCGTAAACTCCTAAAATCTGGAGAAAAATTTGCCGTTAACAAGGAGAGAGAAGCAACTTTTTCCAAGTGGAAAAAACAAAGGCAAAAATCAGCAAACAGAGGAAGTGACTCCATGGAGTTCGAATTTCACGTCACACTTGACGATGTCGCTTTAGAAGACAAAGCAGCGTTTATCGGCATCTGCCAAGAGCAGCAAGTAAAACCGCTGATGATTGTCCTCGACAAAGGGAATTACATCCACCAGCCGATGATGACGGGGGTGATCCAGCGCCCGGACTTTCAGGCAGCCAAGCGCGAGATGGACAGGATTGCCGCTGTGTTTCAGGAGGGCGGATTTACGGTTGTCCGTAAAAAAGTAGAGATTTCGCCAAAAGAAACGGCCTATTTTCACGCGCCGATTACAGAGCGATTCAAGCCGTATTTTGAATGGCATGGAAAAGTGGAGATCGAGGATGTCGACGGACTGAAACAACTGTGCAAGCCATCCGCTGGACATATCTCTCGAAACTCGCTCAATCCGAACGGAAAAGTCAGGTTTGTGACGGTTCGGGAGTACGAGAGCGAAGCGCAGTTTTACGAGCGGGTCAAGCAGATTCATATTGCTTTGCAGGAAAAGCAAATCGCGCTTGTAAAAGAACAATTCGAGTTGTGCATTTACGACAGCAGAGAGGAACTGGACAGCGGCTGGATTTCGTAGGGCGCAGGAAAGGAAGGGGATAGCACTATGAACGGGAATGAAAAGCTGCATCTAAACTTGAGCAGCCTGGATGAGGATACCAGGGAACTTGTCGTGTTGGAAGCGTTGCTAAAAAGAATGGCTTTGGTGAACATGCCGTTTGTCTTGAAGGGCAGCTTGCTGACACGGCAGTATTTGGCGAATCCGGACATGCGGGACGTGGATGACATCGATTTTTTGTACGCGGGGAAAATTCGCGATGCAGAGCATGCGCACGAGACGTTTACAAGCGCATTAATCCGGGCGACAGAGATGGATTTGCAAGATGGCATCGTGTTCAGGAGCTTCCGCGAGAACGCCTTTTGGCGAAGGATCGACTATGCGATGGCGGACGATTTTCCGACTGTGAATACCGATATCGCCTACTATTTTGCGGGAGAAAAGCGCGAAGCCAATCGGTATCACGAGCTGTATCTGGACATTTCCTTTCACCTCGACATGCAGCTTGCGCCTGTCTCACTGGAGTACCAGCCTGTGCTGGGCGACAGCTTCTGCGTACCGTACACGGTGCCGCTGTCGATCCAGGTGGCGTGGAAGCTGCATCAGACGATCGTGCGCCCGCGATTTAAAGACCTCTACGATTTGAACTACTTGCTGGCTCATCCAGCGTACGATGAACAGGCGTTGGCGGAGACGTTGCAGGCTTTAGTGGACGAATGCAGGCTTGAGCCATCGATTGCGAAGCACGATATGCAAAAAGTATTGGTGCATGATCTAGCAGATCTGTATCCTTTGCTGATCAATGATTACGAGCTGAGAAAGTATGCAGGAGGCAACAACCAGAAGCTGTTCTACATGGAGTTTGCCCAAGAGCTGCGCAAAACGATGAATCTGGCGGGCATCAACAAAGCTGCTTTTGCAAATTTGCCAAGCCCGAGCACGCCCACATAATATGTCAAAAGAACCTTGAGCGGCGTTGTCCGCCAAGGTTCTTTTTGTCGCTGCTTTCTCGCTCCGTTGTTTATACGAGCTTCGCTTTTTTTACGTGCTTTCTCAGCATCAGATGGCCAAAGTAAGCGCCGAGCAGTCCGCCGACCAAAGAGATCGAGCACATGAGCAAGATCATTTTAGGCGTATCGAAATAGTAAAGCATGTTTTCAATAGCCGCCGCCGAGTACGTTTTTTTCAAAATCGCCATGTACGAGTCGCGGAAGAAAATAAGCGGAACGACTCCGCACAAGGAATAGCCGACATAAAAAATTCCGTAAGCGATGGCATTGCGAGCGGAATGGACGGAAACATCTTTTTTCCAGAGGATCAGTTCCCCGATCAGCCCGATGACAGCGAGTGTCAGCATGTAGTTGGCATAGCCGAAACCGACGAAGTACAGACCCGTAATGATCGCGGTGAGAAACAGCGCTCCCGGTTTTCTGATTTTGTTGGACATGACCATGTAAAACGGGCCGTTGAGCAAGCCGGTAAGACCGCCGACCAAAAGGGGCGAAATAACCGAGACGGCGGGACAAAAAGTCATGATGATGAGCATGATGACGTTGAAAATAGCCAAGGTAATAAAGTCGCGCATGGTCCATCTATTCGGGACAGCCAGCGTTTGAGCTTGCATGTAGCATCCTTCCTCTTCTTCAAAATGGTGTCCGTCGGCGAGTTGGCCAGACGGATGAGACAAGCGAGTTCAATCTCCTCCTTTTCCCAAAATCCCCATCCAACAAAGCATGGTCACAAGGTATGTCGATGTCACGGAAGTATGAAAAAGTACAAGACACTGATAATGATAATTGTTATCAGATTAAAAAGAAAGCTAAAATTTCTATTTTTTGGGACGTTTTTTCTCAAATATCGCCAATAATCTCCTTTTTTTTCCTTTTTTCTCGTCCGCAGTTAAAATTTCTAGTTCGTTTGGCATGGAAGGGGATGAGTGAATCCTCCCGATTGTAAAAAAATGACTGTGAACGACCTAAGGCGAGAACGAGAGAGGAAGCAAGCCCTGATCTGGCGAAAAAGCAGCCAAATGGACATTGTATAAATTTGTAAAAGGTGATAATCGTTATCATGCTTGTTACGTAAGCAATGGACGAATGGCGCACGACATAGCTGACCGTCTGTAAAACCGAATGGAGGAATGACTATGGACATGGTGAAACCGGCTGAGAGATGGCTGCTTGCCGAGCCTGATCAACACGACCAAATCCGCCTTTTTTGCTTCCCTTTTGCCGGGGGAGGAGCATCGATTTACAGGGGATGGGCGCAAGAGCTGCCCGCAGGAGTAGGGGTGTACCCGATTCAGCTTCCTGGCCGAGAAAACAGGCTGATGGAATCTGCCATCCGCGAGATGGATACGCTGGTTGCGGCGATTAGCCAGGCGATTCAGCCTTACCTGGATCGGCCGTTTCTTTTTTTCGGGCATAGCTTGGGCACAAAAATTGCGTTCGAGCTGGCGCGCTCCGTCCGCAGAAACTGGCAGTTGGCGCCAAGCCGTTTGATTGTGTCAGGGGCTCGTGCTCCGCATATCCCGGAGCCGAATCCGCTGTACCATTTGCCGCAGGAACTGTTCGTCGAGGAGCTGCGGCGGTTTGCCGGGACACCGGAGGCGATTTTGCGCAGCAAAGAGCTGATGGAGCTGTTCATGCCGCTGTTGCGCGCAGATTTCACGCTGGACGACACGTATTTGTTCAAAGAGGAGCCGCCGCTCGAATGTCCGATCTCTGCTTTTTGCGGCACACATGACCGAGAGGCGAGCGAGGCGGAAATGGCGGCCTGGGCGCAACATACGGCTGGCGACTTTACGATGAGCATCATCGAAGGCGAGCATTTTTTCCTGACGACGAACAGAGAGGAACTGTTGCGGCAGCTCTCCCCGATTTTGGCGGGGCATCTGAAAATGGCAGGGAACGAAGCAGCAAGTGAGCGGAGATGAGGTCAACCGCCGATAACGCTCGCCCGAAAGTGATCGTGGCGGAGTGGCAAATGGATCGTCATGCCGATCGGACAGCTCTGCAACTTGCAGAAGCGGAGCTGCACATTTGGCTGGCGCACGTCCCTGCCTTTCGCGGGAAGGAACATGCGCTGCGCGAGGCGCTGACCCAAGAAGAAGTCGAGCGGATGGAGCGGTTTTATTTTGCGGCGGATCGGGAGCGATTCGCCGTCGCCCATGCCCTCGTGCGTTCCTTGTGCGGGCGCTATGAAGACATGCCTGTCGAGCGCGTCCAGATTGCGGCGGATCATCGCGGGAAGCCCGAACTGCGCACAGAGCGCAGAGCAGGGAAGCTCGCGTTTAACCTGTCCCATTCCGGGGAGCTGGTTGCGGCTGTCTTTGCGAGAGGGCGCAGCGTGGGAATTGACGTGGAATGGATTCGGGACATACCCGAATGGCCGCAGTTGGCGCAGCAATTCCATCCCGTCGAGCAGAAGCTGCTGCATGCGGCTGCCGCCGGGAAGCAGCAGCAAATGTTTTTCGACTGCTGGGCGCGCAAGGAAGCGTTTGTCAAGGCGACGGGGGAGGGCTTGTCACGCCCCCTCGATTCTTTTTGGATTGCAGAGGATGGCGAGCAGGGGATTTTTCGCGTAAATGGAGAGGGAGCAGCTCGGAATACATGGACGATTTTGGATTTCAGCGCGGCAGCAGGATATTCCGCGGCGATTGCTTTTGATCAGGGAGAACAGCAGATACATCCAGTGTTTTTGCGTGTCTAGCCGCTGAGAAAAACCGTGTGGAAACGAGAAACTTCTATTATACATATCAACTTGCTTGGTTTTTGAAAGTCCTTATTTTTATGTAAGTAAATGTAAAATCATCCCCGAGAAATGAAGGAAACGGGAGAAAGTGGAAGAAAATGCGCCGTTTCCTTCCAAAATGTAGAAAAAATAGACTACATAAGGAATTGACAATGAGAATCAGTATCAATATTTTGGTTGGTAGACAAACCAGCATGACCGACAGCGAATTTGGCAATGACCTGCATCATTCGGCTTGGGGTACGGACATACACCCGCGGCTATCTTGGAGGAGGAACGAATGAGAGCAAGCACCGATTGGTTTGAGCAAGCAGCAGAAACGTATGTACAACGCGGGTTTTGGGAGCCGTTGACTCTGGGGGAGCAACTGCGCCGCTGGGCGGAAAAGTATCAGGACAAAGTGGCGTTGGTCGAGGATGAAGCGAGACTGACTTACCAGGAGCTGGATGCGAAGGCAGATGCGCTTGCCTCTGGCCTGTACCGCATGGGCATCCGCAAAGGCGACAAAGTCGCGGTCCAGCTTCCGAACCGGACTGCTTTTGTCCTGACATGCTTTGCCCTGTTTCGCATCGGGGCAGTGCCGATTCTCGTATTGCCTGCCCACAGGGAGGCGGAACTGGACGGGATTTTTTCGCTCGCTAAGCCCGTTGCCTATATTATTCCCACCACGTTTCTGGGCTTTGACTATACAAAGCTGGCGGAACATTTGGTCAAAAAACACGCGTGCGTGCAGTTCGTTTTGACCGATGGAGAAAGCGGCATCGGCACGAATCTGGCGACGATCAGCGGCCCGCCGATGTTGTTCGACGGCCCGGCTTATACAGATACGGCATTGTTGCTGTTGTCGGGCGGTACGACAGGCACGCCAAAACTGATTCCGCGCACACACACCGACTACGCCTACAATGCGCGAGCAATGGCAGCTCGCTGCGAGCTGACGGACGAGAGCGTCTATCTCGCTGTTCTGCCGATCGCGCACAATTTTCCGCTGTGTTGCCCTGGCATTCTCGGCGCGTTTTCGGTCGGCGGCAAGGTTGTGTTGTGTCAAACGACCAGCTGCGATGAGGCTTTTCCGCTGATTGAAAAAGAAAAAGTGACGATTACGGCATTGGTGCCTGCGCTTGTCAACGTCTGGCTGGAAGTTCTGGAATGGGATACGGAGAGCGATTTGTCCAGCCTGAAGGTGTTGCAGGTGGGCGGCTCGATGCTCGATGACAAGGTGGCTGGCCGGATCATGCGGGAGTGGACGTGCAAGCTCCAGCAAGTGTTCGGAATGGCGGAAGGCTTGATTTGCGGCACGTCGCTAAACGATTCCGACGAAGTCATCATGACGAGCCAGGGGCGTCCGATCTCCGAGGCGGACGAAGTACGGATCGTCGATGAGGACGGAGACGATGTTGCACCAGGCGAATACGGGGAGCTGATCGTCCGGGGGCCGTACACGATTCGCGGCTATTACCTGGCACCGGAACAAAACCGTGAAAGCTTCACGGAAGACGGCTTTTACCGCTCGGGAGACAAAGCGCGGTTCACGCCGGAAGGCAATATCCAGGTAGGCGGACGGATCAAGGAAATGATCAACCGCGCGGGCGAAAAAATCATGCCAGCCGAAGTCGAGTCGTACTTGCGTCTGCACCCGGACATCAGGGATGCCGCTCTGATTACACTGCCAGATTCCACACTGGGGGAGAGAAGCTGCGCATTCGTCATCACGGACAATCCGGAGTTGACGCTGGCGGATATTCACGCCTTTTTCCAGGAGAAGGGCGTTGCGCGCTACAAAATGCCTGACCAGTTGGAATTTGCGCACAGCTGGCCGCTGACCAGTGTGGGGAAGGTCAATAAAAACAAGCTCAAGGAGATGGCTATGGCGAAACAAGTGGAGGCAACTGCGCCGATCAACACTTATCGGGAAGAAACGTTTGCTTTTGCAGGAGATGTTCATTTGGCGGCGGCAGAAATCGTCGAGCGTGGACTTTTTGAAGATTATGTACTCTACGAAAACGGGGATGAGCTGTCGATCGGAATGGGCATCCACGCTCTGGCTACCGTAGATGCGCAGCAGACGAAAATGGTTTGCGGCGGCGAGACGGCAACCTACGAAAACGCAGAGCTCGGCGAGACGATCGAACGAGCCTTCGCTGCTGTGCCGCTGGCCGACTGGCGCGCATACGGCACGGTGAATTTCGGCATGGCCCGCTACTATAACGGACTGCCGCTTGCTACCGAAGACCCGAATCTGCTCAAGCTGTTCATCCCGCAAGCAGAGGTGCGGTTCCACAAGGGCGAGGTACTTTTGCGGACGCTTGCACAAGAGCACAGCGAGCAGTTGGGGCAGCTTTTGCGAGAAGTGTTCGCCGAATTGGCTGACAAACAACCGCAGAGCAGTCTCGCAGAGCGCGCAGGAAAAGAAAAGCTGGCCGTTCCGCAGGCAGAGACGCACGGGGCGGAGACGTACATGCAGGGAGTAGCGGAAGCGGTTCGGGAAATTTCCGAGCGCAAATACCACAAGGTCATTTTGTCCAGAAAAATTCCGGTGTCAGAAGAGCTGGACATGGTTGCGAGCTACGTCGCCGGGCGCAGAGTCAACACTCCGGCACGTTCGTTCCTGGTTCGCCTGGAAGGGATGAATGCGGCGGGCTTCAGCCCGGAAACGGTTGTCGAGGTGGACAGCGAAGGCTGGGTCAGCACCTATCCGCTGGCGGGTACGCGTTCCAAAGGGGGAAGCGAAGCCGAGAGCGACAAGCTGAAAGAAGAGCTGCTCAACGATCCAAAAGAAATTGCCGAGCACGCCGTTTCGGTCAAGCTGGCATTCGAAGAGATGAGAAGCGTCTGCGATGCTTCGACGATTTTGTTGACTGATTTCATGACGGTGGCGAGCAGAGGAACGGTGCAGCACATTGCCTCCAGACTGAAAGGAAAGCTCATGGAAGGCCGCAATTCTTGGCATGCGTTCCGGGCGCTGTTCCCGGCTGTGACGGCGTCAGGGATTCCGAAACGGGAGTCGATCGAAGCGATCGGCAGACTGGAGAGCGTCCCGCGCAATTTGTACAGCGGATGCGTCATGACGTATGACCAGAGCGGAGCGATGGACGCGGCGCTCGTGCTGCGGACGATCTACCAAAAAGACGGCCAAGCGTGGCTGCATGCCGGGGCTGGCGTGGTCGAAATGTCGCTGCCTGAGCGCGAACTGGAAGAGACGCGCGAGAAGCTGAGCAGTTTTTCCCGTCAGCTCGTCATGGCGAGCCGCGTGTTGGAGGCCGTGAAGCAACAATAGGGGCACTTTTGACAGAAAGGAGGAAACCGTGATGAAGCAAGTGCTTGATGACAGCAATTCCGCCGGGGCGATCGCTTCTCTGGACTATGACGCGGTGCGCCGCCAAATTCAATCCATGCTGCCTGTGGCGGTCGAGTTTGCTGACGAGCAGAACCTGATTGAGCTGGGACTGAACTCCTTGCAGATGATGAGGATGGTCAACAAGTGGCGCAAGGAAGGGGCGAAGGTGACGTTTGCCGAACTGATCGCCTCCCCGCGCCTGGGAGAATGGTGGGCGCTTTTGCAAAAAAGCAGCCAGAAAGCAACGGAGCCAACGAATGCAAAAGCGAATCAGGCAAAGCCACAGACGCTAGAAGCAAAGAATGAGCCGTTTGCCTTGACAGATGTGCAATACGCGTACTGGATTGGCCGCCAGGATGATCAACCGCTTGGCGGAGTGGGCTGCCACGCCTACCTGGAGATCGACGGAACTGGCGTAGAGCATGTGCGACTTTTGGCAGCGTGGAAAAAAGTGCTGCGCGGCCATCCGATGCTGCGGGCCAGATTCCTGGCGGATGGACGGCAAGAGGTGCTGGAAGTGCCTTACGAAAAAGCAATCCCTGTCCATGATTTGCGTGCCCTTGCAGAGCACGAGCAAGAACAGGAGCTTATGCGCATTCGCGAGCGGATTTCCCACCGCAAGTTGGCGGTCGAGCTTGGCGAAGTGGCGGGATTGGAGCTGAGCCTGCTCACGGGTGACCGGACTCGTCTGCACTTCGACCTCGATCTGCTCGTCGCTGACGTCCAAAGCTTGCACATCATCCTGCGCGATTTGGCAGCTGCCTACGGGCGCGAGCTTGATCCTGCGGCGCCTGCCGAGTGGAGCTTTGCCCGCTATTTGCAACAAGAGTCAGAGCGAAGAGCGGCTGATGTGGAACAGGCTGCCCGTTACTGGCACGACAGGCTGCTGACGTTGCCGGGAGCGCCTGGCCTGCCGCTTGCCGTGAAGCCGGAAATGGTCAAGTCGCCTGTTTTCGTGCGAAGAACGCATCGACTGGATGAAGCGGACTGGATGCGCCTGCAAAAGCGGGCGCAATCGCACAAAGTCACGCCTGCGATGGTTTTGCTGACAGCCTATGCGGAAGTGCTCGATCGCTGGAGCACGCACTCGGAATTTTTGATCAACATTCCGCTGTTTGATCGCCAAGCCAGTGAGCCGGGGATTGAGGAAGTCGTCGCTGACTTCACCAATTTGCTGCTGCTTGCGGTCGACATGAAGCAGCCGGAGTCGTTTTTGCAGCGGGTGCATGCCATCCAGTCGCGCTTCCACGAGGATGTGGCCCACGCAGCTTATTCAGGTGTGCAGTTGCAGCGTGAGCTTGCCCGCGTTCGCCAGGGAGAGCGCGATTTCGCTCCGGTAGTGTTCGCGTGCAATTTGGGGACGCCGCTGATCAACGAGGAATGCCGCGATACGTTGGGCGAGCTTTCCTACATGATCTCGCAGACGCCGCAAGTATGGCTCGATTTCCAGTCGTACGAAATGAACGGGGGATTGCTGCTGGCGTGGGACGCGGTCGAAGAGTTGTTCCCTGCTGGCATGATCGACCAGATGTTTGCCGCTTTTGGCAAGCTGATGGATTGGCTGGTTGCCCCGGAAAACGACTGGCAGGCAGCGCCGCAATGTTTGCCTGATCTCGCCAAGCAGAGGCAGGAGCCAGCGGACGAGCACGCTGCGCCGTTTGCGCCGCAATGTTTGCACGAAGCCTTTTTCCGCAATGCGAGACAACACCCGCAGAGCACGGCGCTTATTGACGGGAACGGCGCAACGCCCCTGACGTATGGCGAACTGGCAAAAAGAGCCTTGCAGGTCGCGGCTTTTCTGAGCGGGCAGGGCATTGCGAACGGCGAGCCAGTGGCGGTCAGCTTGCCGCGCGGGTTTGAGCAAATCGTGGCCGTGCTCGGCATTATGGCGGCTGGCGCATGCTACGTTCCGGTAGGGATCGGGCAGCCAGCGAGCAGACGCGAGCGGATTTTTGCCAAAGCAGGCATTCGCTTCGCCCTGACCGATGCCGAACACGCTGCCAAGCTGGAGTGGCCGACCGGGGCGCAAGTCTTGACGGTGGCGGATGCGCAAAAAGCCGAAGCGCTGGCTGAGCCTGTAACGGCAGCGGTCGACAGTCTGGCGTACATCATCTTCACGTCCGGTTCCACAGGCGAGCCAAAGGGAGTGGAGATCAGTCACGCCGGGGCGTGGAATACGATTTGCGAGATTAACAGGCGCTATCAGGTCACGTCTTCTGACCGTGTACTGGCCGTGTCTTCGCTCGATTTCGATTTGTCTGTTTACGACGTGTTCGGACTTTTGGCGGCAGGCGGTTCCATCGTCTTGATCGACGAGGAATCCAGACGGGATGCGAGCAAGTGGGCGCAGCTTGTCCAAGAGCACCAGATTACGCTCTGGAACTCGGTGCCTGTGCTACTCGATATGCTGCTGATTGCAGCGAAAAGTGCGGGACATGGGCCGTTGCCGATTCGACTGGCGATGCTGTCAGGCGATTGGATCGGACTCGATTTGCCAGGGCGGCTGAAAGAAGCAGCGCCAGCGAGCGAGCTGGTGGCGATGGGCGGTGCGACAGAAGCGTCGATCTGGTCGAATGCGCACGACGTCAAGCTGCCGCTCCCTGCTCAGTGGACTTCGATTCCGTATGGACGTCCATTGGCGCGCCAGTCTTATCGCGTGGTGGACACAAAAGGCCGGGATTGCCCGGACTGGGTGGCTGGCGAGTTGTGGATTGGCGGAGCGGGCGTGGCGCTCGGCTATCGCGGCGATGCCGAGCTGACAGCAGAGCGCTTCGTAAATGGGCAGGGCGGCCGCTGGTACCGCACAGGCGACTTGGGACGGTACTGGCCGGACGGAACGATTGAGTTTCTCGGACGCAAAGACTTCCAGGTGAAAATCAGGGGTCACCGGATCGAGTTGGGCGAAATCGAGACAGCGTTGAAGCAGCATCCGGGCGTGCGGGATGCGGTCGTTTCCGCTGTAGGCGATCCGCGTGGCAATCGTCATCTGGTAGGCTATCTCGTTGCCGATCGGGCAGCCGATGCCGGGCTGTTTGAGCGGATGGAAGCGGAGCCAGCCTTCCAGGAAGCGGTGTGGACGAGTCTGCTCGACTCGGCAAAAGATCAGGCCGAGCAGTGGCAAGGCGATCCGGACATCCAGACCCCGGAAGCTTTCGCAGCTTTTTGGGCGTATCTGGAACAACTGGCTGTCCGGTATATGTGCAAAGCATTGAAGCAAGCAGGCGCAAAGCTTGCTCCTGGCAGCAGCTTTACCCTCGATGAACTGATGCAGCAATGCGGCATTTTGGAACGGTATCGCGCCCTTGTCCAGCAATGGCTGAACTCGCTTGCGGAAGAGGGACTTGTCCAAAAAGGCGAAGCGGGTACATACGTCATGGTCGGCGAGATTCGCGCCGAATGGTTCGAGCCGCCTGTGGCGAGTGAAGCGCCGGCTGGATGGGAGACGTACGCACAAACACTGCTTGCGTATTTGCAAAAGCTGGACGGCGCCCATGCCGGGCTGTTGACCGGAGCGGTGGACCCGCTGACCCATTTCTTCACCACGGAGCCAGGTCTTGCTCCGCGAGAGCTGTTGCAGACGCTTCCTTTTGCCCAAGAAAGAGATCGCCTGGCGCAGCTGATGCTGAAACAGTTGGCTGCGCCGTTTGCCGAAAGCGGAAAGCCGCTGCGCATCTTGGAGATCGGGGCGAGAAGCGCGGATTTGACCGAGGCTTTCCTGGCGGTCCTGCCTGAAGAGGTAGCGGCGTATACGTGCACAGACCAGTCGACCTTCTTCATGCAGGAGGCGAAGAGCAGATTCGGCAAGCTGCCTCATGTGCAATGCCAGTTGCTCGACTTGGAAAAAGACCCGCTTGTTCAAGGGTACGAGGCCCATCAATACGATGTCATCATCGCTGCCGATTCGTTGCATCGGGCGCGGGATATCGGAGTGGCGCTCAGCCACGCGCAGTCGCTTTTGGCACCGGGCGGCGTGCTGCTCATGCTGGAGCTGACGCGCGACAGCCGTTTGCAGCAGGTCAGTACGGCATTTTTGGAGGACGGCTTCACCGGGTTGCAAGACGAGCGTCGCCATGACCAGAAGCCGCTTTTGGCACAAGCTGCGTGGCAGCGCGTGTTGAAGCAGTCGTTTGCACAAGTAGCGGCGTTTCCGAACGAGCGCGACGCGGCGAATGTGTTTGGACAGCACGTAATAGTGGCGCAAGCCCCCGGGCATGGACAGCGCTTCAATCCGCTGCGGCTGGCTGACTTCCTGAAGCACAAACTGCCTGATTACATGGTGCCGACCGCGTTCCTCCTGCTGGATGCGTTGCCGCTGTCGGCAAACGGAAAAGTGGATCGCCAGGCATTGCCTGCGCCGGACAGTTTGACGCGGACGAAAGCGGAGAAAGCGTTCGCCGCACCGCAAACGCCGCTGGAAACAGAGATGGCCGCGATTTGGTGCCAGCTTTTTGGCGTCGAGCGAGTGGGCATGACCGACAACTACTTCGAACTGGGCGGGGATTCGCTTCTGGCGACGCGGCTCGCTGCGTTAGTGCGCAGCCGCATCGGCGTGGAACTTTCACTGGGCAAAATTTTTGACAAGCCGACGATTGCCGAACTGGCGGCGCACGTTCAGGCGGTGCTCGAAGAAAACGGGCAACAGGCGCAGACAACCGCTGTCTGGCCGCAAATTGTGCCTGCCCCCGAGCAGAGAGAGCAGCCGTTTGCGCTGACGGACATCCAGCAGGCGTACTGGCTGGGCCGCAGCGGCGTTTACGCTCTGGGGAATGTGTCGACGCACTGCTATTTCGAGATCGACGGGCAAAATCTCGATCTGGAGCGGATCAACGCAGCTTGGCAGCGCTTGATCGACCACCATGAAATGATGCGGGCAGTCGTTTTGCCAAACGGCTTGCAGCAGCAAATTTTGCCGCAGGTGCCGCGCTACCAGATTGCGATCACGGACTTGCGCCAGCAGCCAACGGAGATCGTGGAGAAAGAACTGCTGGCGATTCGCGAGGAAATGTCGCACCAGGTGCTTGCGCCTGACGTCTGGCCGCTGTTTGACGTGCGGGCATCCCGCTTGCATGACGGTCGGGTTCGCTTGCATATCAGCTTCGACAACCTGATTTTCGATGGCTGGAGCATGTTCCACCTCCTGAGCGAATGGACGCGGCTGTACCATGAGCCGGACGCGCCGCTCGCGAAGCTCGATCTGTCCTTCCGCGATTACGTTCTCGCACTGGAGGAGTTGAAGTCGTCAGCGCTGTACCAACGCGACTTGGACTACTGGACAGCGCGCTTGGATGACTTGCCGCAAGCTCCGCAGTTGCCGCTCGCGCAAAATCCCGACACGATGACCGCACAGCGGTTTGAGCGCTTGGAAGCGAAGCTGGATCGCCACAAATGGCGGAAGTTGAAGGAGCGCGCAGCCGAGTTTGGGCTGACCCCATCGGGCATTTTGCTGACGGCGTATGCCGAGACGCTCGGAGCGTGGAGCAGAAGCTCGCGTTTTACGATCAACCTGACGCAGTTCAACCGTCTTCCGCTGCATCCGCAGGTGCATGCGCTCGTCGGAGACTTCACCACCTTGACGCTTTTGGCTGTGGAGCTGTCCAAAGGGGCGACTCTGCTGGAACGGGGCCGCAATTTGCAGCAGCAGCTGTGGCGCGACCTGGATCATCCGCTCGTGGGCGGGGTGACCGTGCAGCGGGAGCTGGCGAGACGAAGCGGCGAGCATCACGGCGTTTCCATGCCAGTCGTCTTTACGAGCGCGCTTGGCGTAGATGAGTGGAGCGGCAGCGGGACGGACGGAAAATGGCTGGGCAAGCTCGTCTACAACATTACCCAGACCCCGCAAATTTGGCTGGATCATCAAGTCGTCGAGCAGGACGGCGAGCTTTTGCTCATTTGGGACGCCGTGGAAGGGCTGTTCCCCGCAGGCATGCTGTCTGACATGTTTGCCGCTTATTGCCAGCTTTTGCACCGCTTGACGGAAGAACAGGCCGCATGGCAAGAGACAGCGCCAAGCCTGATCGCCATTCCGCGACTGGAAGCAAGACGGGCAGCCAATGCCACCGACGCGCCGCTCACTGACGAGACGCTTGGCGGACTGTTTGCCAAGCAAGTCGCGGCCAAAGCGAACCAGCCAGCCGTCATTTCGGCGGAACGGACGCTGACGTATGCGGAGCTGTCCCAACTGGCGAGCGTGATCGGCAAATGGTTGAAGCAGCATGGAACAGAGCCTGGCACGCTGGTCGGGATCGTGATGGAAAAAGGCTGGGAGCAGGTGGCCGCCACCTTGGGCATTATGGCAGCGGGTGCTGCGTACTTGCCGATTGATCCCGCTCATCCGGAAGAGCGACGCGCCCAGCTGTTGCGTGACGGGCAAGTCCGCTTCGTGCTGACGCAATCATGGCTTGCGGAGCGATTGGGCTGGCCTGCCGATGTCCAGTGCCTGGCTGTGGATCGGGTCGAAGGCAGCGCCTCCAGCTTGCTGTCATTCCCTGAACGACCGGAAGATTTGGCGTACGTCATTTACACATCCGGCTCGACGGGAGCGCCAAAAGGAGTCATGATCGACCATCGCGGCGCGGTCAACACGATCCTCGACATAAACGAACGGTTTGCCGTAAGCACAACCGATAAAGTGTTGGCCCTGTCCAACCTGAACTTCGACTTGTCTGTGTACGACGTGTTCGGCTTGCTTGCCGCAGGCGGCACGATTGTAATGCCGGATGCCGCCAAAGCAAAAGACCCTGCGCATTGGATCGAGTGGCTGGAAAAAGAGCAGGTGACCGTCTGGAACACGGTTCCGGCGCTGATGCAGATGCTGATCGAGTACGCTTCCGGCCAAAAGGCAAGCGTAGCGCCAAGCCTGCGTCTCGTCTTGTTGAGCGGAGACTGGATTCCGCTCGATTTGCCGGACAAAATCAAAGCCTACTTCCCGCATGCGCAAGTGATCGGGCTTGGCGGAGCGACAGAAGCGTCGATCTGGTCGAACTTTTACCCGATCGAGCAGGTCGAACCGGAATGGAAGAGCATCCCGTACGGACGCCCCATGCTCAACCAGCGCTTCCACGTGCTGAACGAATGGATGGGCGACTGCCCGGTTTGGGTGCCGGGGCAGCTGTACATTGCCGGGATTGGCCTTGCCAAAGGCTACTGGCGGGATGAAGAAAAAACGAATGACAAGTTCATCCGCCACCCGCGGACAGGTGAGCGCCTCTATCGCACAGGCGATTTGGGACGGTACTTGCCAGATGGCAATCTGGAGTTTCTCGGCCGGGAGGACTTCCAGGTCAAAATCAGAGGGCACCGCATCGAGCTGGGCGAGATCGAAGCAGTTCTCAAGCGCCAGAACGGCGTGAAGGAAGCGATCGTAGCCGTACCGGATGAATCAGGGGAAGAAAAGCGTCTCGTCGGCTACGTCGTCCTCGATGGCCAACAGGAAACCGAGCTGCTGGTGACAGCCAAAGCCGATCCGGCTGCGTGCTCGCTTCGCTTGCAGGAAATCAGCGAGTCGGGGAAAAAGCAGGCCGCCCGTATCCCGTCTGCCTTGGATGCGGAGATTGTGCAGACGTTCCTCTGCGAAGCGGAATCGGTGAGCATCATGTACATGTGCCGAACATTGGAGCATATGGGTGTGTTCACCCGCGAGCAGGAGAGCTACTCTACGGCTGAGCTGATGCGACACTTGCAAATTCACCCGCGTTTCGAAAGCTTGCTGCAACATTGGCTGGAGGCGCTGCGCACAGAAGGGCTGCTGGAAAAAGCGGAGGACGGCGTCTATCGTTGCGTCCGCTCCTTGAGTGACGCGATGCTCGACATTTCGTTCCGCACCGAGGCTGCCCAGGCGCTGGAAGCCGTTTATCGCCGGGATTATCCGCTCTTTATCGGACTGTTGACCGGAGAGCTTGACCCGCTGGAGCTGTTCCTGGCCGAAGAGGCGTTTCTCACCCCTGCCGGCCTGAGCCAATTTGATTTGACGCGCGACTACTACCACGGCCTGGCTGCACAGGTGCTCGGAACTATCGCAGACAGCCACCCCGCAGAGCGCGAGCTGCGCATCATGGAGATCGGCACGCGGGCTGGCAGCATGACTCAAGCGCTCGTATCGGTGTTGCCAGCCGAGCGAAGCAAGTATTTGTACGCAGACGAGTCGACCTTCTTTACAGACAGGGCGAAGCAAGCTTTTGGCGAGGCGGAACCGCTTCAATACGGTCAGTTTGACATGAATCAGGCACCGCTTGCCCAAGGCTATGAGCTGCATTCCTTTGACGTGATCGTGGCGGATAACACGCTGCACCGTTCCCGCAACCTCGACGCGACACTGGACTATCTCAAAGCGCTCCTGGCGCCAGGAGGCATCCTGCTGCTCGTCGAGGCCACCCGCAACAGCCGTTTGCTGCTCACCACTGTCGGATTTTTCGAAGATGGCTTCTCCCATCTGGAGGATGAGCGAAAAGCAAGCAAGCTCCCGCTGCTCGCCGTCGGGCAATGGCAGAAGCTGCTGGACAAACACGGCTTTACGAGCGTCGAAGCGTTCCCGCAGGCCGGACAGACGGCGGAGACATTCGAGCGACATCTGCTCGTGGCGCAGGCCCCGCTTGCCGTGAAGCTGTTCCAGCCGGAGAAACTGGCGGATGCCGTGCGGCAAAACTTGCCGGACTACATGGTTCCGGCAGAGTTCGTACAGCTTGACCAGCTGCCGCTTTCCGCCAATGGAAAAGTGGACCGCAAAGCGCTGGCGCAGCTCGGCAAGAAGAAGACGAGTTCGCCAGGCAAAGCGCCTGCTGTCCTGGAAAGCGACACGCAGAAAATGATCGCCAGCATCTGGGGAGAAGTGCTTGGTTGCTCCGATATCGGCATCCACGACAACTTTTTCATGCGCGGCGGCGACTCCTTGCGCGCCATCCAGTGCCTGAACTTGTTGAAGGAACGGCATCAGGTGGAATTGTCCTTGCAGCATTTGTTTGAAGCACCGACGCTCGGACAGCTTGCCGCGTTCATCGAGGCGAATGCAACCGATGCCGAGCAGCCGGATATGAACTACGACGAGGGAACCATTTAGGAAAAGAAAGCCTGCCAAGCATCAAATTGAGCGAAGGATAGCTCAACCAGCAAAAAAGGCAACACGGGCTGCGCACATGGGCGCAAAAGGGCGCAGCCCGGCTTTTTTGCCGGAATCGATGCAGCGAGCAGGCGAGAGAGGGAGAGAACACGTGGAGAAAAAAACAATCGGCATTCTCGGCGCGACCGGAGTGGTTGGCGGCGCAGCTTTGGCGACAATTCTCACAGCTGCCGGGCATCGGGTCTTGCTAGGAGGACGGAATCCCGAGAAGCTTCGGGGACTGCTGGCGGGATGCGAGGACAGAGGCGATTTTTGGGAAGTGGACGTGTTCGACGCTTCCAGACTGGCTGATTTTTGCAGCCGCTGCGATATCGTGATCAACTGCGCTGGCCCTGCCAAGCAAGTGCTCGATAAAGTGGCTGTGGCGTGCCTGGAAAAAGGGGTTCACTACGTCGATGTATCCGGCGACGAGCATTTGTATCGGCTACTGTTGACGAGAAAAGCGGAGATCGAGGTAAAAGGACTGCGCTTCGTCATCTCAGCGGGAGTGTACCCTGGCTTGTCAGAGATATTCCCTTCATACATAGCAGAGGAAGAGCTGGACAGCACCGAGCAGCTGGAACTGTTTTTTGCGGGTCAGGGCGATTTTTCCTTGAACGCTGCCTATGACATCGTGTGCAGCATCGAGGAAGACACGGGCTACGGGATGAGCTATTGCCGTGACGGAGAGGTGCGCAAAATCGACGGGCCTTTTCATAAAAGCTGCATGCTTCCCCAGCCAGCGGGCAAACGGGACACGTATCCCGTCCTGACCGAAGAATTTTGCCGGATGGCCCATGCCCATGAGATCAAGGCGGCTTACTTTTACAACAGCTATCAACATAGCGGCATCTTGAATCAGTTTGTCATGATCAAGGCTCTTCAGCAGTACAAAACCGAGGAGCAAAAGCAGCACTCTGCCAAGCTTTTGTTGCAGCAGTTCGCAGCCAAAAAGCCGAACGTAGACGATTACACGATGTTCCATCTGCATGCAGACGGACTTCGCGACGGCGCTCCCGTTCGGCTGACAGCGACGCTCTTGTACCGGGGTGACTGGAACCGTTTGTCGGGCATCGTGGCGGCGACGGTTGCCCAGCTCGTGACAGAAGAAGCGGACAAAAAAGCGGGCTGCTACTACGTATCCGAAGGCGTATCACAGGCAGCTTTGATTCAGGCGCTTTGCCGCCAAGGCGTGGAGCTTGCGCTTGAACGAAGCGAAAGAACAGCGGGAGGTGCCCGATGACTCAAAAAGCAAATCGCAAGCTGCGTGTCGTCGTATGCGGCACTCGTTTTGGACAGTTTTACCTGGAAGCAGTGCGGGCGCTGCCTGAGCAGTATGAACTGGTCGGCTTGCTGGCAAAAGGCAGCGAGCGTTCGCGACAGTGCGCCGAGCGTCTGGGTGTTCCCTTGTTTACAGAAGTGGGGCAGCTTCCGGCCAATCTCGATCTCGCGTGCGTCGTTCTCCGCTCGACCGTGATGGGCGGACAGGGCACGAATCTGGCGCTGGAGCTTTTGGAGCGCGGCATTCACGTCCTGTCCGAGCAGCCGATTCATCAAAAAGATTTGGCGGCGTGCCTGAAGCAAGCGCGGCAATCCGGCGTTTATTTCATGACGGGTGACTTGTATGTGCATCTTCCTGCGGTCCGGCGATTTATCGCTTGCGCCAAAGAACTGCTCGCCAAACAGCCTGCCTTGTACATCGAGGCTGCTTGCGCCACGCAAGTTTCGTACCCGCTGATGCACATTTTGCAAGAGGCGCTGCCGACGATCCGCCCGTGGAAGATCAACCATGTGATCAAAGACGAAGGGCCTTTTCAGGTGCTGATCGGACAGCTCGGCAAAATTCCGGTGACGCTTTTGGCCCACAATGAAGTCGACCCTGATGATCCCGACAATCATTTGCATTTGTTGCACAAAATTACGATCGGTACAGCAGGAGGGAGCTTGTCGCTCACGGATACACACGGTCCGGTCGTCTGGCAGCCGCGCCTGCATGTGCCTGATTTGCCGGATATTCACGGAACGTTGGCGGCCTCTCCGCCTGCCCATATGCTCGAAAGCAGCACAGAAGTGCTCGGGACGTACGAGACGGCAAGCTATCGCGATATTTTGACCAAGCAATGGCCGCAAGCGATCGGGCGTGATCTGCTGGCGATGCGGGAGATGATTTTGGGCAACGTGGATCGGGCGGCGATCGACATGCGGGCGCAGCAGGAGCTGCTTTGCTCTCGCGGCTGGCAAGACTGGACGCAGGCATTGGGCTATCCGGTGCTGCGCGCAAACGGGAAGCATCAGCCGATTTCGCTGGACGTGCTGCGGCAGGCGGCTTTGCAGATTCCCGATGACCTGCCTGAACCGGAAGAGTCGACAGTTCAGGGGGGAGAGGCAAACCGCAATGTGTTTACGTGCTCGACGGTGGCGGAAAGCGAACTGGCAGGCGTGGATGCGGGAGTGGTGAAAGAAGGCGTAGAGCGTCTGGAGCAAGCTGCCCTGGCGTCCATGCTGTTGGCATTGCAATCGCAAGGGGCGTTAGCTGAGCCCGATAGGCGATACAGCAGCTCCGACATTTTTTCGCTCGCTCAAGTGGCACCGCGTCACGAACCTGTCATCTGGCGCTGGCTGCACGTTTTGCAAGACAAAAACTACATAGATGCCCGTGAAGATGCTTTTCGGTGCGGACAGCGGATGAGCCGGGAAGAGGTGGAACGCCGCTGGATGATGGCGAAGGAAGCGTGGAGTGGCAAGCTCGGTTCGCCACTTGTCATCGACTACCTGAAAAGCAACGCCGATCAGCTTCCCGCGCTGATGAATGACACTCAGCAAGCAGCTTTGCTGCTTTTCCCGGAAGGCCGGATGGATGTCGCCAACGCGCTCTACCGCGATACGCTCGTCGCCAAGTATTTGAACAAATCGGTTGCAGAGGCGGCGAGCCGCATCGCTTCCGGCAAACGTTCGCTGCGCATCTTGGAAGTAGGCGCAGGGACAGGAGCCACGACTGACGGCGTCGTCGCGCGCTTGCGACCGCTAGTTGCCAAAGGTTTGCGTGTCGACTACATGTACACGGACGTGTCCCACTTTTTCCTTGCGGCTGCCCGCCAGCGGTTCAAGGATTGCCCGTGGATGAGCTTTGCGGTGGTCGATATTGACAAAAATTTGTTTGAACAAGGTGTGGAGCCAGGGAGTGTAGATATCGTCGTGGCGGCTGGCATGCTGAACAATGCGCGCGACACGGATCAAATCATTCGCAGTTTGATGGAGAGTCTGGTGCCTGGCGGGTGGATGCTCATTACCGAGCCGACCAGAGAATTTACGGAAATGCTGATCTCCCAGGCGTTCATGATGACGCCTCCTGTCGATGATCGGAAACAGACGCAATCGACCTTCATGACTGTTCAGCAGTGGCGCGATGTGTTTCATGGCGCTGGTGTGGGCGAGCTTGCGGTGCTGCCCGGCGAAGATCATCCGCTGGCTTTGCTCGGCCAGAAGCTGTTTGTCATCCAAAAAGGCCAAGAGGCAGAAAAAACGGAGCGGGAACTGGTTTTCACCGACAACTGCAACGATATGGCCAAGCTGACCAAATAGGAGTGTGTGCAAATGTCCCAAAACATCCAGATCAGTAGTATCGAGCTTTTGACGCGGCTTCGCGAGGAAGGTGTGTCTATCTGGGAAGAAGCGGGGAACCTGCGTTACAAGGCGCCAAAAGGCAGCCTGGCCCCCGAAGATTTGCAGATGCTTCGCGAACAAAAAGCAGAAATCGTGGCTCTTTTGCAAAAAGAGGCGCAGCCAGTCGAGGTTGTGCCTGATCCGGCCGCCCGCTTTACGCCTTTTCCCCTGACAGATGTGCAATCAGCTTACTTGCTGGGACGGTATGAGCTGTTCGGCTACGGCGGCGTGGCGTGCCACATTTATTTGGAGCTTGATTACGAACAGCTTGATCCGGTACGGGTCGAGGAAGTATGGAATCAACTGATTGCGCGTCACGATATGCTGCGTGCGACGATTGACTCCGACGGACAACAGCGGGTGATGGCAGAAGTGCCGCGCTTCAAGGTGCCTTATACAGACACAAGCATGTTGGACAAAGCCAAAGCCGGGAGTGCACTGGAAGCGATCCGCGAAAACATGGGGCATCGCGTCTATGACACGGACAAGTGGCCGCTCTACGGCATCGCCGTGACCAAAACGGCAGATCGCGCCGTGCTGCATGTTTCCATGGAGTTTCTCATTGCTGACTGGGCGAGTATTTGGCTGTTGCTGTCTGAATTTGAGACGCTCTACAAGGAGCCGGGAAAAAGGCTGCCCGAGCTGCCGATCACGTTCCGCGATTACGTGCTGACGGAACGCACGTTGCGGGAGACAGTAGCTTATTCGCGGGACAAAGCGTATTGGCTGTCGCGCATCGATGATTTGCCGCAGACCCCGGATTTGCCGCTTGCCAAGGGAGAAGTTGAGGCGGGCAAGGCGCGTTTTCGCCGGGAGTTCATTCGCCTGGATGCGGCCAAATGGGACGTATTCAAGCAGCGGGCGCAAAAGCGCGGACTGACTCCGACTGCCGCTGTGATGACTGCCTATGCCGCCGTCATCGAGCGCTGGAGCCGAAATCGGGCGTTCAGCCTGAACTTGACGCTGTTGAACCGCCAGCCGCTGCATGATCGCGTGCAAGATATCGTCGGGGATTTCACTTCGGTCAGTTTGCTGGCCGTAGACTGGGGAGCGGAGCGTTCCTTCCAGGGACGGGCAAAAGCGATTCAGAAGCAATTGTTCGAGGATTTGGATCATCGTCTCTATTCCGGCGTCGAGGTCATGCGCGAGGTGGCGCGCAGACGCGGGCGCGAAGCAGCGTTGATGCCGATTGTCTTCACCAGCGCGATCGGACTTGTCGGAATCGCGGAGGGAGAGCGGCTTTCCGGCAAAATCGGCGAATACGGCATCAGCCAGACGCCACAAGTGTTCATCGACTGCCAGGCGATGGACAGCGCCGAAGGGTTGCAAGTCAACTGGGACGTGCGGGAAGGCGTGTTTCCGGAAAAGATGGTAGACGACATGTTTGCGGCATTCGCCGATTTGCTGCAAGCGTTGGTTGAATCGGAACAGCGTTGGGAGGAGGGCGGCGAGCTTGCCCTGCCGCAATGGCAGCAAGCAGAGCGGCAAAAGATCAACGCCACACAGGCTCCGCTGCCTGACTACGCGCTGCACCAGCCGATCGTGGCGCAAGCGATGGCGACGCCGGACCGCCCGGCGGTGATTGACGCAAATGGTCAACTGACTTATGCAGAGCTGGTCAGACGTGCTGCGGCGATCGCCGGAAAGCTGAAAGAACTTGGTTGCCGCGAGCAGGATCGCGTGGCGATTGCGCTGGAAAAAGGCGTCGATCAGGTAGCCGCCGTGCTGGGCACGCTGTTTGCCGGGGGCGTGTACGTGCCGATTGATGCCAAGCAACCGCTGTTGCGAAGGCAGGCGATGACCGAACAAGCCGACATTCGTTTTGTGCTGACTGCCTCCGAATCAGACGCAGAGTGGCCGCAGGCGCTTCAACGCGTGGACGTCGACCAGGTGGCGGAGCAGCAGACGCCGCTCATTTTGCCTGACACGAATCCTGACTTGCCAGCTTACATCATTTACACGTCAGGCTCTACCGGGCAGCCAAAAGGCGTCGTCGTCAGCCACCGCGCTGCGGCGAACACGATTGTCGACATCAATCGCCGCTTTGCGGTCAACGAGAATGACAAGGTGCTCGGACTGGCTCAGCTCAATTTTGACTTGTCCGTCTACGACATATTTGGCCCGTTGTCGGTAGGAGGCGCGCTTGTCCTGCCGCAACCGGACAGGCAAACAGACCCGTCGCATTGGGTAGAGCTGATTCTTGCGCACGAAGTCACCGTGTGGGATTCTGTTCCCGCCATGATGCAAATGCTCGTCACCTATTTGGAAGGCACGCCGGAAGTATGCTTGTCCAAGCTGCGGCTGGCTATGCTCTCAGGCGATTGGATTCCCCTGTCGCTGCCGGATCAGATGACGAAGCGCCTGCCGTTCGCGCAGACAGTCAGCTTGGGGGGAGCCACGGAAGCGGCGATTTGGTCGATTTATCATGTGTACAAAGGACTGTTGCCCGACTGGCGCAGCATTCCGTACGGACAGCCGCTCGCTAACCAGGGCTTCCGGGTGCTCGATGCGCACATGCGCGATTGCCCGGTGTGGGTCACAGGCGAGCTGTACATTACCGGAGATGGCCTGGCCCAAGGCTACGCGGGTGACGAGCGACTTTCCCAGGAACGCTTCTTCCTGCACCCCGAAGATGGGCAGCGACTTTATCGCACCGGAGATTTGGGACGTTATCGGCCGGGCGGCGAGATTGAGTTCCTTGGCCGTGAAGATAACCAAGTGAAAATTCGCGGGCATCGCATCGAGCTGGGAGAAATCGAATCTGCTCTGCTCAAGCACCCTGCTGTCGCCGCCGCTGGAGTGGTCCTGGATGAAGCGAGCGACGAGCCGACGCTGCTTGCAATCGTGGAGCCAGCTCGCAAACCGGAACGCGACCGCAGCGCGGAAGCGGCCGAATTTGCCCAAATAGTCAGCGGCATCGGGGATACGGCAGGGGAGATCGCGGCGCACATCAGCGTGCAGGAAATCGAAGCGGCGATGACCAGTCTGGATCAGGCTGTGCTCCATTCCATGCTTCATGCGTTGCAAAAGCTCGGGTTTTTTGCAGCGAATCGAGTCGAGCCGTTGGCAGCGGTTTTGCATCCAGAGAAAATTTTGCCGAAATATCACTGGCTGGTACGCCGCTGGGTTGCAAGGCTGGAGCAGGCCGGGCTGCTGACCGCGCTTTCTGCTGAGCAGTATCGCAGCGAACAGACTGTCAGTGAGCAGCTCGTCGGCGAGTGCTGGGCGTCCGCGGAGGGCATTTGGACGAAAATGTTGGGAACGGACGGCTTTACCGCTTACGTTCGCAAAAACGCAGAAAAGCTGGCAGAGCTTTTGACTGGCGAAGAGGACCCGGTCGCGTTGCTGTTCCCCGAGGGGAAATGGGATCACGTCCATACGCTGTATATTGAGCATATCATGGCGAGTTATCTCAACCGTTGCATGTGCCTGCTTTTGCAGCAAATCGCCCAAAGACACGAAGGCAAGCCGCTGCGCATTTTGGAGGTCGGGGCCGGAACAGGAGCGACGACGGGGAACGTTTTGCAAGCGCTGGAAGGCTACCCGATCGAGTACGTCTTTACCGATGTCGCGCCGTTTTTCATTCCCGGAGCCAAGCAGCGCTTCGCCAAGTATCCGCACGTGAGCTTCGGCGTGTTCGATGTTGACCAAGACTACCGGGCACAAGGGTTGTCTCCGAACAGCTTCGACGTCGTGCTGGCGGCAGGGGTACTGGAAAATGCCCGTGACATACCAGCCAGCATGAGCAGGCTGCGGGAGCTGATTCGCCCGGACGGCTGGCTTGTTTTCACGGAGCCGACGATTGAGCATTTGTGGATTTTGGCTTCGCAAGCATTCATGATGATGGAGCCAGGAGACGAATTGCGCCTGGAGTCGTCCTATCTGGATCGCCATGACTGGCTTGCCCAACTGCAAGAAGAGGAAGGCGAGCCGATTTTGCTGCTGCCGCAAGAAGACGACAAGCTGACTGCACTCGGGTTCCATTTGTTCGCCAAACGGATGAAGCAGGAACGACTGGCGGTTCGTCCGCAAGAGCTGGAAGCATTTTTGAAAGGTCATGTGCCTGCGTACATGCTGCCGCAGCATTTGCAAGTAGTCGATGCGCTTCCGCTGACCGGAAATGGCAAGGTCGATCGGCGCACCTTGGCAAAATGGCGTCCCGCTGCAAGCGGAACACAAGAGATGGTCGCTGCGAGCGAGGAGAAGCTGGATGAGCTGGAAAGCATACTGGCTAAGCTGTGGGCGGAATCGCTCGGGCTGGCTTCCATCGGTCGCTCGCAAAGCTTTTACGAGCATGGCGCGGATTCGCTCATCATGGCGCAGGTGGCGGGAAGACTGCGCGACAAGCTGGCGGAAGACCCGGTGCAACAAGCCATCCCGTTCGACGCTCTGCTGCGGCAAATGCTGAACTATCCAACGGTAGCCGACTTGGCTGAGTTTATTCGCTCCCGTGAACAAGAGGAGCAGCCGCATACCGAGGAAGCATGGACGATCCACCAGCAAAACAGTGCAAGCAACGCTGTGCTGATTCCGTACGGAACGGCGCAGGAAGGGCCGCTGCGCGTCGTGTTCCACGCTGTGCTCGGGACGATGGACATTTTCCGTCCGCTGCTTGAGCACCTCAAAGCGCAAGGGATCGGCAGCATTGTAGGTGTGGCGATTGCTGACATGGAACGCTACTGCTCGCTTGACTCGGCAGAACTGATCGAGACAGTTGCAGACGATTACGCCGAATGCCTGATGGCAACAGGGCACAGCGAACTGCAACTGATCGGGTATTCCCTGGGCGGCCTGATCGCCGTCGAAGTGGCAAGGCGGTTGATGGAGCGGGGCGTGCAGGTCGCGGATCTTGTGTTGATCGACATTCCGCCGATCTTCACCGAAGTGGATGACGATTTGCTCGTCGAAACACTCTTTATCCCGAACCTGAATGTTTCGCTGGAGCAGGCAGGCTTTGGCAAGGTGGATGAGCAAGATTTGGCTCGTGGCGTCATGCAGCTCGTGGAGCGGCACGGAGAGTGCATTCCGCAAGGCGCTGCCGTGACGATTGGCGGAGATGCCGGGCTGGATCAGGTAGGAGAGCTGTTTGGCAAAATGGCTGCGGTCAGCAAAGCGGAGCGCTTCCAGGCTTATGTCGAAGCGAAGGCCAGAACAACCGGAGAACAAATGCCGATCGAGATGGCGGAGGGCTTGTGCCAGGTGTTCCGCCAAAGCTTCAAAGCCGCCCGCTACACGCCGTTGCCGTACATGGGCGACATCCGCTTCCTTTTGGCGAGCGAACCGTTCTTGTTCCTGCCGCGCACAGATGACACGACGCTGTCCTTCTGGCAGGATGTATGCCTTGGCGAGCTGGACGTCATTACGATTGAGGGCAACCATTTCAGTTGCATGATGGAGCCGAATGTAAGCAGGCTGGCGCAATTGCTGGAAGCGCCGTTCACACAAAAATAAAGAACAAGGGAGGGATCGCTCCGTGAACCTGCCTCGGGCAGAGCGAAAGGGGGCATCCCTCTTCCTGCTTCTTTTGCACGAACGAAGCAACGACCTAGCGACCCAGCGACGGTTTACCCGTCCAAACGCGTCTTTTCGCGCGTCGCCATTTCAACGGGAAAATGCTGCGCTGCTGTTGGAATCGTGTTACCCTATTGACAATGAACGTGCATGTTTTGCCTGTGAGTGAACTATTTTCATACAAACATACATATCGATATACCGATGGAGAAAGGATGGTAACGATGAGCAACAAACCGTTTCCCGACAATCAGTCGTCTGCTTTCTGTCAACGCTCCCGGCAAATCGGCAACAGAACCTTCGTGGTGACTTGCCGGGAGTTTTTCGCGAAGCAGGCCGACTTTTTGCTCGAATTGCTGGCGGATGTGGAAAACGAGAGCGGGCCGATTCAAAATGGCGCGAAGATTCAAGTGGGCTGGACTATTTTCATCGTGAACGAACGCGATGGGCAGATGGAAGTCGTGGCACCAGACTACGATACCAATCCGTTCACGGACACCAATCCGGACTTGTCCGTGTCGCTCTATGTGCAACTGGCGCAAAACCATTGCCTGCAAACGTTGCAGATCGCGGGTGAAGCCGCCTTGTTCCAGGACAAGATCGTCGTCGCCAAAGGCGCCTTGGAGCAAAAACGGATTTATTTGCAGCGTGGCGACCATGCAGGCGACGGCGATTCAGGCTGGTATCTCGGGCCAGTGGAAGGGGAAGTGGACAGCGATGATTTGCAATCGTACTACATTTTCCAACTGTTGAAACACCGCCCGTCTGTCTTGCAAGTGCTGGCGCTGCCTCCCGGTTATCTCGCTGTTTTCGATGGCGAGCAACTGGAAGCGGTGCTTGACGAGCATGACGAAAACGTCTGGCCGACCTTGCATTAAAGCACGTCGCTGCGAGGGTTTGACTTGTCCTTGTCCGGTCCAGGCAAAAGCTGTCCGCGCAGCGCGGCAAAGCAAAAAAACAGAGCAAAGCGCTTAGTTGCCCAAGCCAGCCAATGCTTTGTTCACCAACTGATCGACTTGTCTCGTCGTCTCCGGCAGACGGTACTTGGGAGCAAGCCGCGTGATCCATTCGCAGGCAGTCGGCAAGGAAATGCCATGCCCGACGGAGACGAATACAGGCTTTGTGTCCGCTTGCGTGCGCAAAACAGCGCCGACGATCTCGCCCTCGTCCAGCAAGGGAGAGCAGGCTCCTCTGTGTGAATCGGGCTGTGCGTACTCGCCAAGCAGACGCGTTTTGCCGCAGCCGATAGCAGGAATGTCGTACAAAAGTCCGACGTGGCTGGCAAGTCCGAATCTGCGCGGGTGAGCGATGCCTTGCCCATCGCAAACGATCAGTTGCGGCACGGTTTGCAGCTTTTCGAATGCTTTCATCAGCGGAGGAAGCTCCCGGAACGAGAACAGACCCGGAATATACGGAAAAGCTACCGAATCCGAAACGACGACAGATTCCACGACTTGCAAGCTTGCCGCATCCAAAACGACGATTCCGGCGACGAGCACATCTTCCGCTACATGGTAGGCGACATCGACTCCGGCGATATGCTGCACTTCTTTTACTTGATCTTCCGTTTTGACTTGCAGGGCCAGTTGCTGTTGCAGAGAAATGGCTTCCTGCTCCGTGAGAGTCCACGGATGGTGGATGACGGGTTGCATTTGGTGACCTCCTGACTGAAGTGATCTCGCAAAAAAGAACTACCAGTAGTTTACAGCCCAACGATAAATCAAGCCAGCCCCGCACTCGGAGGGCTGGCTTTTTTGGATGTCATTTGCCGTTAATGAGCTTTGGCCTGGCTTGGCTGCTGTTTTTGCTTTTGTCCAAAACGGTTCGCACCCCACACGCCGATGAGAATGAAGACAATCCCTGCCGCCTGGTACCAGTAAAACGATTCGTGCAAGATCAGCACGCCGCCGATGATGGAGACACCCGTACTGAGATTCCAGTAGGAGGCTGCCTTGGAGGCTTCCAGCTTGGCCAGCATGTAATTCATCAAAAAGAAGGCGACCACAGACGAGAGAACGCCGAGGTACAAAATCGCCTGCAAGAGAGCCGGATTGGCGAGCGGTGCGACATACTGGTCGACCGTGCCATTCACGGCATGCTGCCCGAGCGCGATCGCATTAAAAATAAGCGCGCCTGTCCACATCATGACGTAGGTGATTTCCAGCGGACTGAATTGCGCTGAGGACTTGCGCGACAAAATGTTGTAGACGCCGGAAGTGACAATGGCCGCCAACAGGTACAAGATGCCTGTCAGGCTGGATTGCGCCTCGAATTTCATCAAATTGATAAACAGCACGCCGCCGACGGACAATACAATAAACAGCCATTGCAAAAGCGTCGTTTTTTCCTTGAGGAAGATCGTCGCCATGATGGTGACGGCAATCGGAATCAGCGCGATCATCGTACCCGCTTCGGAGGAAGAGGTGTAGCGGATGCCTTGCGCTTCAAAAATAAAGTACAGAAACGGATAAAAAAACGAGAGCCAAAGCAACGGGGCGATGCTCTTGTTCCGATACGATATTTTGATGACGCCAGCAAGCTTCAACAGGCCGAGCACAACCGCAGCGATGCCGAAGCGATAGGCGATCATCTGGATCGTATTGTTTTGCAGTTCATCCAAAGCCACTTTGGAAAACAGAAACGAAAAGCCGAAAATGAGTGACGAGACGATGCCAGCCAAGACGGGCTTGAAGCTGGAGTGTGCGGTATTCATGGAGTTTTCCCCTCTCCTGTCAAGAAAGTCCTGCACCAGAAAAAGGGTGAGGGTGAGGCACTTAGCAAGGAGGTTTGTCCAAGAAAAGCTCCATAGTAGTCCCATCATAAATCGGGGAGTAGGGTGAAGCAAGGAGTATTTTTTTCGGAAAACTGCAAAAACAATACGTTGACAACCTGTGTGAAAAGGACTATTTTGTTAAGTAAACGATTACGTAAACGTTTACCTAAAAAGGGTGAGGGCATGGCGATTACGATTAAGGACATTGCCAAGAGAGCAAACGTATCAACCGCAACGGTTTCACGGGTGATCAACAACAAATCGGAAGGCATCTCGCCGCAGACGCGGGAGTACATCCAGTCGATCATCAAGGAGCTGAATTATCAGCCAAATGCATTGGCTCGCGGGTTGATCACACGCAAGACAAGCACGATCGGGCTGATTCTTCCCGATATCACCAACCCGTTTTTTCCGGATTTGGTGCGCGGGATTGAGGATGCCGCAAACAAGGCAGGCTACAGCGTATTCCTAGGCAATTCTGATGACAATGCGAAAAAAGAAAAGAAATACGTCCAGTTGATGACAGAGAAAAAAGTGGACGGCATCATCTTCTCCAGCACGGCGAAGTATTCCAAGGATTTGTATGACGAGCTGATCGCGGCCGACATTCCAGTCGTCCTGATTGACCGGGGAGAATCCGGAGACGCTTACAGCGGTGTTTACATGAAAAATGAAGAAGGCGCTTACATGGCGACGAAGCATTTGCTGGAGCAAAACCACACGCGGATCGGCTGCATCAGCGGGCCGCCAAGCGTGCAGAACTCCCAGGATCGTGTCGAAGGCTACAAGCGAGCGTTGGCCGAAGCAGGGATTTCCGTTCAGGAATCATGGATCGTCTCTGGCGGCTATCGGATCGACGGCGGCTATGAGGTCGCGAAAAAAATGCTGGCTGACGGAGAGGTCACTGCGATTTTCGCCTGCAACGACTTGATGGCAATCGGCGTCTACGAAGCCGCGCAGGAGCTTGGCAAAAGCATTCCGCGCGATGTATCGGTCGTAGGGTTTGACGACATCAGGCTGATTTCCACCCTGATGCCCAAGCTCACAACGATTCGCCAGCCCGCCTACCAGATGGGCAAGGAAGCGGCGAAAATCTTGATTCAAAGCATCAAGAAAAAGGGGATCAAGCAAAAGGTCGTGTATTGGGAGCCGGAGCTGATGATCCGCCAGAGCACAACCAAACTGTAATCGTCACCAAGCCACCAAAAAAGGGAGAGGGAAGCGATGAAAAGACCGATTATCATGGACTGCGATCCCGGACACGATGACGCGCTGGCAATCTTGCTGGCGCTCGCATCGGACAAGCTGGATGTGAAGCTCATTACGACAAGTGCCGGCAATCAGACGCCGGACAAAACGTTGAACAACACGTTGAAGCTGCTCAGCTTTATCGGGGTAACCGATATCGAAGTGGCAGGAGGGGCTCCCAAGCCGTTGGTACGCGACCTGATTATTGCCGAAGATATTCACGGAGAGACAGGCATTGACGGCGCGGACTTGGGCGAGGCGAAGTTTGCCGCCAGCAACAGAAGCGCGTTGGATGCGACGCGTGATGTTTTATTGAATGCAAAAGAAAGCGTTACCATTGTGGCGACCGGGCCGCTGACCAACGTGGCGATCCTGTTGAACGCCTACCCGGAAGTGAAAGAAAAGATCGAGTGCATCTCGCTGATGGGCGGGGCCTGCTTTGGCGGCAACATCACGCCAGCAGCCGAGTTCAACATTTACGTTGACCCGGAGGCAGCCGATATCGTCTTCCGCTCCGGAGTTCCGATCATCATGAGCGGCCTTGATGTGACGCTGAAAGCGCAGCTGTTCCAGGAAGATATCGACCGCATTCGCCACATCGGCAACAAGACAGGCCAAGTCATGGCAGGCTTGCTCGACTTTTTCAATCTTTCCAACACGCCGCATTTTCTGGCAGAGCCGGGACATGTGGAGGGCTTGCACATGCACGATCCTTGCGCAGTCGCGTACTTGCTTGACCCGACGCTGTTCCGCGGACTGGACTGCTACGTCGAGATTGAAACATCCGGCCGCTTGACCACAGGCTGCACCGTCGTGGACTACAACCGCGTGACGGGCAAACCGGCGAACGCCAAAGTGCTGTTCGAGATTGACAGAGCACGTTTTGCAGATATGCTACACGCTGCCATCAAGCAGTTTGTATAAAAATTTTTCAGCAAAAGGAGGATTCTGGTATGAAAACCGGCATCAAGAATGACTTCACTCTCATGGCAATCCTGCTGATTCCTGTTTGCGTCGCCATCAACATGGTCGGCTTCCAAATTGCTCAGCTGCTTCGTCTGCCTATCTTCTTGGACAGCATCGGCACACTGGTTATCGCCATGGTAGCAGGTCCGTGGGTAGCGCTCGTGGCAGGCTTGATTACCAACCTGATCAACTCGATCTTCAACCCGGTTTATCTCCCCTTCTCCCTCGTTTCCATGGCAGTAGGCTTGGCAGCAGGCTTCCTTTCCATGAAAGGGATGTTCAAGAAGGTTTGGAAAGTAATTATCGCGGGCATTATCCTGGCATTCGTCTCTACTATTATTGCGGCTCCGATCACTGTCATTTTGTTTGGCGGCGTTACCGGTTCGACTGGCGGAGCGATTACCGCTGTCTTGCTGGCATCCGGCCAACAAATCTGGACGGCTGTGTTCTCCACACAGTTCATTCAGGAAATCGGCGACAAGCTGCTGTCGGCATTCATTTGCTTCCTGATCGTTCGCAACATGTCTGACCGCTATTTGTCCAAGCTTAACTACGGACAAATTTATATGAAAGACTAAACGTGATTCATCGCTGTCTGGTTCTTTGGGCATCTGTTCGAGGGGGCCAGGCAGCGATTCATTTTACCCCATGGAAGAGGAGGTAAGGATTATGTCGCAAGCTGCCAAGACCAACTACATCCTTAACTTGTATCCCACAACGAAGCTGTTGTTTACTTTGTTCATCGCGCTCTCCGTCTTCATCGTTCCAACCTACTGGTACGCTTATGCGATGCTGCCAGTGTGCCTGATCATCGCCATCGCGGCGGGGCAGGGCAAGGAATTTATCACACTCGTTCGCAACGGGCTGTTGATTCTGCTCGTGTTTATCTTCCTGATGCAAGCCTTTTTCTATCCGGGCGCGCAAATTTTGTGGCAAGCAGGCATTCTGAAAATCACCCAGGAAGGCATTTTGTACGGCTTGAATATGACTTCGCGGATTTTGGCGATCGGTTCGGCGTTCATCCTGTTTTTCCGCATTACTTCTGTCAAAGACTTCGTGTATTCGCTTGAAAAGCTGGGTCTGCCTCCAAAAGGGGCTTATGTCGTACTGGCGACACTGCAAATCATTCCGGAAATGAAAAAGCAGACGAGTGTCATTATGGATGCGCAAAAAACGAGAGGTGTGGAAACGGAAGGGACGATGATGGTGCGGGCAAAAGCGTTTCTCCCGACAATCAGTCCGCTGATCCTCTCTTCGCTGGCAAGCACGGAGGAAAGAGCGATTACATTGGAATCGCGCGCTTTTTCTGCGCCAGTCAAGAAAACACACCTGTACGAAATATATAAAACCAAGCATGACACGGTCGTGCGGATCGGAATGCTCGTTGCCTTGCTGATTCTGATTGCGGGGAGGATTTTGTTATGAACAGCGTAATCAAAATATCCAACATGAGCTACAAATACCCGACGGGCAAGATCGACGTCCTGAAAAACATCAACATCGAGATCGAAAAAGGACTGCTGTACGCTGTGGTTGGCCCCAACGGCGGAGGGAAAACCACGTTTTGCAACGTCCTGCGCGGGTTCATTCCGCATTTTTATCGGGGGGACTTGCGCGGCGAGGTGCTCGTCAACGGGAAAAACATCGTCGAGAGCACATTGGGCGAGTTGTCGTTGTCTGTCGGCTTTGTCTTCCAAAATCCGTTCATTCAAATCAGTGGCGTCAAAGAAACCGTGTTCGAGGAAGTCGCCTACGGACTGGAAAACCTCGGGGTGCATCCTGACGAGATTCGAACGCGAGTAGAAGCGATTTTGAAGCTGGTCAAGATCGAGCATCTGCGTGACAAAAATCCGTTTGAACTGTCCGGCGGTCAGCGCCAGCGCGTCGCTTTGGCCTCGATCATCGTGATGGAGCCGGACATTTTGGTCATCGACGAACCGACCTCGCAGCTAGACCCGCAAGGTACGGAAGAAGTTTTCGAGATCATCCAGATCATGAAGGAAAAAGGCAAGACGATCATTCTGGTCGAGCACAAAATCGAACTGATTGCCGAATTTGCGGATCGCGTCATTTTGCTGCACGATGGCGAAATCGTCATGGAGGGCACAACGCAAGACGTCCTCTCCGATGAAAAGGCGCTCTCCTACGATGTCATGCTTCCGCAGTACGCCATGCTGGGACTGGAGCTGAAAAAACGCGGAGTGCCGCTGCGCAAAATCCCGATTACCGAAGAGCAGGCCGTCGAAGAAATGAACTGGTGGATGGCAGAAAGGGGAGTCCGCATATGAGCTTCATTTCCTTGAAAAATATCACTTTCGCTTATCCGAACGGACATACAGCGGTAGAAAACGTCTCCATGGAGATTGGCAAAGGCGAGACGGTCGCCATCGTCGGCCAAAATGGCGCGGGCAAAACGACGGCGGTAAAGCTGATGAATGGCTTGTTGAAGCCGACCAAAGGCGATGTTATTATTGATGATTGGAATACAAAAGAGCATACGACCGCGCAAATTTCGCGCAAGGTAGGCTACGTGTTCCAAAATCCGGATGACCAGATCTTCCATAGCGATGTCTACAGCGAAGTCGAGTTCGGGCCAAAAAACCTCGGCTTGTCTGTAGAGCAAACGAAGGAAAATGTCATGAAAGCGGCGAAGCTGGCTGGGATTGAGCCGTACTTGCAGGAAAACCCGTACAATTTGCCGTATTCCATGCGCAAGTTCGTGACCATGGCGGCAGTAGTGGCGATGGATTGCGATGTGATCATTCTCGATGAGCCGACCGCAGGCCAAGACATGCAAGGGATGCAACGCATCTCTTCCCTGATCGCCGCCTTGAAAAGCGAAGGCAAAACCGTCATTACGATCACGCATGACATGGAGTTTGTCGTGCAAAATTTTGAGCGTGTCATCGTCATGGCCCACAAAAATGTAGTAGCGGATACGAACAAGCGGGACATTTTCTGGAATCACGCGATTTTGGAAGAAAGCATGCTGAAGCAGCCGCACATTAGCAGATTGAGCCATACGCTCGGCTTGCCAAAGCAAATTTTGACGATCGAAGAATTTGTAGAGACCATGCTGTAAAAAGCGGCTGGGGGAGGTAGCACGTTGTGAAAATCGCAGTAGTAGGAAGCATCAATATGGATCTCGTCTCCCACGTCCACCATCTGCCCAAGGCAGGAGAAACGATTGCAAGCCATGACTTTATGCTGATTCCAGGCGGAAAAGGGGCGAATCAGGCAGTTGCTGCCGCACGTCTGGGCGCGCACGTATCCATGATCGGAATGGTGGGCGAGGATGAAAATGGCACCATCATGCTTGCGGGCATGACAGAGGCGCAGGTTCATGTCGAAGGAATCAAGCGCGAGGGTACGACTGGCATGGCCTTCATCAATGTCAGCGATGACGGGGAAAACAACATTGTGCTGGTTCCCGGAGCCAATGCACAAGTGAGCATAGAGCACATCGATGAGAACCTGTCGATTATCGAGCAGAGCGACGTCGTGCTGTTGCAGCTGGAAATCCCGCTCCACGTCGTGGAATACGTCGTGAAAAAGGCAGCTGCGCTCGGCAAGCTGGTCATTTTGAATCCGGCTCCGGCAAGGGCACTCTCGCAGGAACTGTTACAGCATGTGCACACCTTGACGCCGAATGAAACAGAGCTGGCCATTTTGAGCGGTCTGCCCGTCACGACGCCGGAAGAAGCCGGGGAAGCGGCGAGAAAGCTTTTGGCAAGCGGTCCGAGACGGATCATTGTCACCCTGGGCGAAAAAGGCGCGCTTTTGGTCACGGAGGAGAAAACCGTGCATGTGCCTGCTTGTCGGGTCGAGCCAGTGGATACGACTGCGGCAGGCGATTCGTTTACCGCAGCTTTTGCCGTGGGCATGGCAAAAGGGATGTCGGATGTGGAAGCAGCCGGATTTGCCAGCAAAGTGGCTGCGATCGTCGTGACTAGACGCGGGGCGCAGCCATCGCTGCCCACGCTGGCAGAAGTAGAGGCGCACTCCTTTTAGCGAGCGTCTGTATCTTTCTATCATGTCATGGACGAAAACGAAAGAAAAAGCAAACGTGTTTTGGAGCGCAATGTTCCAAAGACGCGTTTGCTTTTTGTTTTTAGGAACGCTTCTGCAACAGCTCCAACACCCACTCGCACCAGGCGATATCCTCTTTCATGCGCCGTGATCCCCATGAAAGCAGCAAATAATCCCCAAATTCCGGATGGTTCGGATGGTCGGGCGGATACGAATGTTCGGCAGAATCACTCTCGTACTCCTTTAAGTAGTGCTCGTACATGTCCAAATGCTCGCGACATTGCTGGATGCGCTCGACAAACATCGTAGAGGCCGCTTTTTCGTCCGCCAATCCGAGGCAGTACGTTTTCAGCACCAGCTCGTCACGCAAAACAGGCTCTGCTGCCGGCTCGCTAAGCCAGACTTTTAGTGCAATCTGTCCTTTTTCTGTAATGGAATACACTTTTTTATCAGGACGATCCGTCTGGTGGATGCGAGTGAACTCCAGATAGCCCTCCTGTTCCAGCTTCGCCAGCAGCGGGTAAATTTGGCTGTGCTTGGCCTGCCAAAATGGTTGCAGCTGGAGCATCAAATCATAGCCGGAGCTTGGTGTGCGGGCAACCAGCCCGAGGAGTCCATACGCGAGTGTGTTCAAAGTGAAAAGCCCCCTGACTTTAGCGAATATCAACCTCATTATAGGAAGGGTTTTCTGGCGAAGCAAGAGAGAACCTGCGTCCTGTATAGCTTCTCCCAAGCGAAAGCAGAAAATCCAAAGTTACCCTCTTGAAAGTCAAAGAAGGTCAAACTATAATAAAGTCATCGAAGGTCAGAAATGGTCAAACAACCGTTGACCTGTCGAACACACAAATAAGAAAAAATCCAAAAGCATGATTTTGGGGGTATGAAACATGCAATGTGAAATCTGCAAACAACGACAAGCAACTGTGTCCGTCCATATACGCGTGCAAGACAAACAGCAAGCCTACAACCTGTGCCGGGAGTGCAATGCCAAGCTCGGCAGCAAAATGGGAGTAGGAATGGGCTTCAGCCCGTTCTCTTCCTTCTCCGGTCTGGACGACTTCCTGCAAGGCTTCGCACAAGCGCAGGCCCATGCAAAAGGCGGTCAACAGCCGAACATGAAGGGACAGGCGACAACTGCGGACAGAGGCGGCCTTCTGGACGAACTGGGGCGCAATCTGAACGATGCGGCCCGCGCAGGGCTGATTGATCCGGTCATCGGACGCGACCAGGAAATCGAGCGTGTGATCGAGATTTTGAACCGCCGCAACAAAAACAACCCGGTGCTCATCGGGGAGCCGGGGGTAGGGAAGACAGCAATTGCCGAAGGTCTGGCCTTGCGCATTACGGAAGGTCAAGTGCCTGCCAAGCTGAAAAACAAGCAAGTGTACGTGCTGGACGTGGCTTCCCTGGTCGCAGGCACGGGGATTCGCGGACAATTCGAGGAAAAGATGAAGCAAGTGATTGCCGAGCTGCAATCGCGCAAAAACGTCATCCTGTTCGTGGATGAAATTCATTTGCTGGTGGGAGCAGGCTCTGCGGAAGGCTCGATGGACGCCGGAAACATTCTCAAGCCTGCTCTGGCGCGCGGCGAACTGCAACTGGTTGGGGCGACTACCTTAAAAGAGTACCGCGTCATTGAAAAGGATGCCGCGCTGGAGCGCCGCTTGCAGCCTGTGATGGTCAAAGAGCCGACAGTGGAGGCCGCTATCGAGATTTTGCAAGGACTGCGTCCGAAATACGAAGCTTTCCACCAGGTCGCTTACTCCGATGACGTGCTCCGCGCCTGCGTCGAATACTCGCATCGTTACATCCAGGATCGCTTCCTGCCTGACAAGGCGATCGACCTGATGGATGAAGCCGGATCGCGGCTGAATCTCCGCTCTTCTGCGGCAGATACGAGCCAGCTGCATGAGCGTCTGGCGCAAATTAACCAGGAGAAAAAAGCAGCGACCGAGCAAGAAAATTACGAGCAAGCTGCCCGCCTGCGCGATGAGGAAGCGGAAATTCTCGGCAAGCTGGATCAGCTTGATGGGGCCGCTAATCGCACGAAAGTGGAAGTATCGGATATTCAGGAGATGATCGAGCAAAAAACAGGCATCCCTGTCCGCAAGCTGCAAAGCGACGAGCAGGAGCGGATGAGAAATTTGGCTGCGCATCTGGAAGCCAAAGTCATCGGGCAATCGGAAGCTGTCGCACAGGTCGCCAAGGCGATTCGCCGCAGCCGCGCCGGGTTGAAGCCGAAAAATCGGCCAATTGCCTCCTTCCTGTTCGTCGGACCGACTGGCGTAGGGAAGACAGAGCTGTCCAAAGCGCTCGCCGAGGAGCTGTTCGGCACGAGAGATTCGATGATTCGCCTCGACATGAGCGAATACATGGAGAAGCATTCCGTCTCCAAGCTGATCGGTTCGCCTCCAGGCTATGTAGGCCACGAGGAAGCGGGACAGTTGACCGAGCGAGTGCGCCGCAATCCGTACAGCATCATTTTGCTGGATGAGATCGAAAAAGCGCACCCGGACGTCATGCACATGTTCCTGCAAATTTTGGAGGATGGCCGCCTGACAGACAGCCAGGGCCGCACCGTGAGCTTCAAGGAAACGGTCATTATCGCAACGAGCAATGCCGGAGTGGCTGAGCGCAAAAAAGCGTTAGGCTTCGGCGCCGAGGAACAGCAGCCTGGCACTGTGCTTGATTCGCTGGGAGCGTACTTCAAACCGGAATTTTTGAACCGCTTCGACTCGATTATTTCTTTCGCTCATCTGGAAAAACAAGACTTGGTGCAAATCGTGGAGCTGCTGCTCCAGGAAGTCGTGCTGAATCTCGGCGAGCAAGGAGTCGAGCTTGAAGTGACAGACGCTGCCAAAGAAATGTTGGCTGAGCTGGGCTACAATCCCGCTTTCGGGGCACGCCCGCTGCGTCGCGTGATCGCCCAGCAGGTCGAAGATGGCATCGCCGATCTGTTGATGGAGGAAGCGGATGTGCGCAAGATCGTGGTGGAAGTTGAGGAAGAAGCGATTCGCGTGAAAAAAGCATAAGGGTTTGTCCCAAAAAGAGTCCCTGTCGGCTAGACAGGGACTCTTTCTTTCCTATATAGAGATAGAAGCGAGCGTTTGCACAAAAAGAGATTGCTATTGGCTTGCAAGCTGAAGATTTCGCATCGGAACCCATCCGTATTCCCGGTTGGTGGACATACACCATCCCCAGCCATTCAGCTCTTGGAGCAACTCAACCGTATCTCCTTCATTTACATCTAGCTCTTTTGCGGAGTAATTTTCCGTAATGATGCCTTCCTTGTCCTTTGCTTGAATAATCTGTTCAGGCACCCAGCCTTCCATGCTATGGTCAAGCGTATAGCAGTACCTCCAGTTCCTCCAACCGTCGGGATCATCGTCGACTCGACCGAGTATGACGGTTTGACCTTGAGTCAATTCAATGGGGGTAGGGTAGTTTATTCGGTGCTGAATCATGACTTTATATGTTTGGCTCATATTGCAGCTCCTTTCTGAATAATGATTCAAGCCAGGCTACAAGCTGATCATTCCCCTGCTTGCTTGTTGGCAGTTTGCATCAGTTGTTTTTTGGCCCGCATTTTTCGCACCAAAAGTCCGATCAGCAAAATCGGGATCATCAGCAAGAACACGTACAGGGAGGCGTGACCGACCATATTTTCCGCCATCCGCCCGTAAAAGTAAAACAGGAAACCGACGAGGTAAAATTTCACGGCTCTGCCGATTGCGGCATAACCGATCAGCTTCCAGAGCGGATAATTCAGACAGCCGGACAAGATCGTGAATACTTTGAACGGAATCGGGGTGAAGGAGCCGACAAAAATGGCGACTTCGCCTCTTTTTTGAAACATCTCGGTTGCCGAGTCAATCCACTCTTTTTTGAGCAGTTTGTACAGGACAGAGTGGCCGAGCAGTTTGCCGAGAAAGTAGCCGACGGGTGTACCAACCAGACACGCGATATATCCTGCGGTTGCAATCCATAAAGCAGCGGATGGATCAATCAGGCTTAATGAAACTTGCAGAAAGAATACAGGAATGGGGAAGATGACGGCGTCTGCAAAAGAATGGATGACGACTCCCCAAATGCCGTATTCCATCAAAAAATCTAAAACGTTCTGAACCATTTCATTCTCCTTTGTCCATCTCATGCGATCCGCCTGCTGCGACGGATAAAAATGGGTAGAGTCGTGTGGCGTAACGATGTTGTATACAAATTAAGACGGATATTCCCGAAATATGGTTACGGTTGCTGCTTTTGCAAAAACTTTTTTCTTTCATTATAACCGCATCGCATGCAATACTGCCATCAACTCGTCAATTCCTTTTTCCACCGATTCGGCCTTGGCGTTGGATACATTCAGCTTCAAAATATTTTCCCGGGGAAACAGGGGCAAATAATGCCTGTCTGCCGCTTCCAACAAGATCGAGCGTTTTTTAGCCAGCTGGATCAGACGGGATGCGTCAACTCGCGGGTCCAGCACAAGATGCGTGTGAATCCCCGGATAAGGCAGAGGGCGAAACGCAAACAGAGCGTCAGCGCGGGCTGCATGGGCGAGCAGCGCTTCTGTCAGAAGCTTCGATCGGAGCTGATACGATTGGCGGATTTTTTGCCTGTGCCGTTCAAACATGCCGCTTTTTAAATAAATTTCCAGCGCGGCTTGGGACAGCATGGAGCTATCGATGTCCCGCAGCCGTTTGAACTGCAAAAACGACTCGCACAGCGCATCGGGAATGACGGCGACACCGAGGCGCAGCCCGGGAAAAATGATTTTGGAATAGCTTTTCATGTAAATCGTCCGCTCGAAACGATCGTAGGAGAACAGCGGGTCTGCCTTGCTGTCATGCTCCAAATCTGCCATATGGTCGTCTTCCACGATGTAAACGTTGTAGCGGTGGGCCAGTTCGGCAATGCGCTGTTTTTCCTTGCGGGTATACGACGTTCCGAGCGGGCTGTGAAAGCGCGGCATCGTGTAAAAAAATTTGATCTTTTCTGTCCGGAAAATGCGCTCCAGCTCGTCCAGATCAATTCCTTGCGCCGTTCGCATGATCCCAGTCACCGGAATGTTGTGCATCTGCAAGTAATCGATAAACAGATGGTAGCTCGGCTGCTCGATCAGGACGGTTTCCCGCCCGTTGGGGAACGGAATCGTACACAAAAGCGACAGCGCCTGCTGAACGCCGGATGTGATGAAGATGTTCGCTGGCTTGGCAAAAACCTGATGGTTGGCCAAATGCTTGGCGATCACGGGGATGAGCGTAGGCAGCCCTTTGGCGGTGCCGTACAGGAACAGGTCGTTGCGGTATGTCTCAATCGCTTTGTTGATACAGTGTTGAAAGTCAAGGTACGGAAACACGTCAGGATCAGGGGCAGAGGTGGCGAAGTCGATGCTGTTACAGTTGTTTGGCTCGCTGTCTCGCTGCTTTTTGACGACGTAAAAGCCGCTGCGGTCTACCGAGTAGATCAGATGACGTTTCTCCAACTCGTTCAGCGCCTGGATCACCGTGCTGTTGCTGCATTGATATTGGGTTGCCAACTCGCGGATGGACGGCAGCTTGTCGCCATCCTGGTAGGTGTTGCCCTCGATCAGCGTCTCCAACTCGTTCTGCAATTGCAAATATTTATGCATGAAATCCCTTCCTGGCGCATGGACTTTGTATCGGTACAGATCGTCTTTTTTTGCATTGTAGCATGATTGCCGCCCCATTACTATGAAAGCAGGAAATAATTGCTGCATAGGCAACGATTGGGGAGAGATCAGCTTGAAGGATCAACATAAAGCTATAGGGGCCGCACTTTTGAATGCCATGATCGTCGGCTTGTCGTTTATTTTCGTAAAAATGGCGCTGACGTCAGCCACTCCGATGGACGCGATGGCGCACCGCTTTACGATCGCTTTTGTCGCCGCGACGATTCCCGTTTTGTTCGGATGGGTCCGGCTGTCGATCAAGCCGCGCGACATTTTGGTCATTTTGCCATTGGCTTTGCTCTATCCGGCGCTGTTTTTCGGGCTGCAAACGTTTGGACTGGTGTACACGACCGCGTCGGAAGCCGGGATCATTGTCGCCACCGTTCCGATTTTCACGATGGTCATGGCCGCTTTTTTTCTCGGCGAGACATCTACGTGGCTGCAAAAGTTTTGTACGCTGCTGTCTGTAGCAGGTGTCGTGTTCATTTTCGCGATGAAGGGCGCAGGGGTAGGGATGGGCAGCAGCCTCGGCACCATTTTGATCTTGCTCTCGGCCTTGTCGCTCGCGGGGTATAGCGTGTTGGCGAAGAAGATGACGAAAGCCTTCCATTATATAGACGTCACGTATATGGTTTCCGTAATCGGCTTTTTGGCCTTCAACGCGCTGGCCTTGATCCAGCATGGCGCAAACGGCACGCTGTCGGAGTTTTTCCTGCCGCTCACGCATTCGTCGTTTATTATCTCGGTGCTCTATTTGGGTGTGCTGTCTTCTTTGGTGACATCTTTCATGACGAATTTTGCCTTGTCGAAAATGGAAGCGTCGAAGATGAGTGTTTTCAACAACTTGTCAACGCTCGTGACGATTGCCGGAGGTGTGGTGCTTCTCAGGGAGCAGATCGCCTACTACCACCTGCTCGGAGCGCTCATGATCATTCTCGGTGTCATCGGGACGAATTTCCTGGGAAAGAAAAAAGGAACCGCGGTAGACACCAACGGGAAGCTCAAATCGCAATCTTTGTAAGAACAAACGCACAGGAAAAATGGAGCAGAGACTGTTGGGCTGCTCCGTTTGTTTTTGTCCGCTGACAGGAGGGACCAGCCGCAAAAAAATCAGGACCAATGCGGGTGAAACTGTTTACAAAAGTCGACATACACGATATAGTTACCTAGATTGTTGCTATGAGTATAATGACATATGGTGAGATGACGGAATGAAAACGATTATTCATCTGGATTCAATTGAAAAAAGCTTTCACGGTACTGTCGTCGTCCCCTCTTTTTCTCTCTCCATTGAAGAAGGGGAGTTTTTGACGTTGCTCGGCCCCAGCGGCTGCGGCAAGACGACGCTTTTGCGGATGATTGCAGGGTTTGAGGAGCCGACTTCCGGGGATATTTTCCTCGACGAGAAGCCGCTCACCCATGTGCCGCCTTATCAGCGGGATATGAACATGGTGTTCCAGCAGTACGCCCTGTTTCCGCATATGACTGTCGAACAAAACATTTTGTTCGGTTTGAAAATGAAAAAAGTAAGTGCAGCAGAGCAAAAACAGCGCCTGGAGGAAGTTTTGCAGTACGTGCAGCTGACCGAGCTGAGAAAACGTACGCCAAAGCAACTGTCCGGCGGCCAGCAGCAGCGTGTGGCGATTGCCCGGGCGATCATCAACAATCCGCGCGTCCTTTTGCTGGACGAGCCGCTTGGCGCCCTGGACTACCAACTGCGCAAAAGCTTGCAGCTGGAACTGAAAAATCTGCAAAAGAACCTCGGGATCACGTTTATTTACGTAACCCATGACCAGGAAGAAGCAATGGCCATGTCGGACCGGATCGCCGTCATGAACAAAGGACGGATCGAACAGATCGCTTCTCCTGCCGAGATTTACAACCATCCGCAGACGCTGTTCGTCGCTACTTTCATCGGGGAAAACAACATTTTCCGCGACAATGGGACGAATACAGCTGTCCGCCCGGAAAAGATCAAGCTGTACCAGCCAGAAGCAGACAAGGACAAGCACAAAAAGCTGGGAACGATTGCTGACGCGGTATTCCTCGGCAACCTGCGCAAAGTGTTCATCCGCCTCGACGGTCAAGACATGACAGTCATGGCCCATCAGTACGCAGGAGACGGTCTGGACTGGAAGGTGGGAGATCGGGTAGCCATTGGTTGGGCGCAGACGGACGAGGTGATCCTGACTTGTTGAACAAAAAGCCGGTAAAACTGCTCGCAGCACCCGCCCTTTTGTGGATGGGTGTGCTTTTCGTCCTGCCCATGCTTATGATTGCGCTGATGTCCTTCCTTAAAAGAGGCACATACGGGCAAGTTGTCTATGAATTTACGCTGAACAATTACGTGCGCATTTGGGACCCGCTGTACGGGCAAATTTTTGCGGACACGCTGGTAGTTGCCATTTTGACAACGGTGTTGTCGATCGTGTGCGGCTATCCGCTTGCGTATTACATTTCCCGCCTGGAAAAGTCGTCCCAGCAAATTTGGCTGTTGCTTGTGATGATTCCGTTCTGGATCAACTTTCTGGTCCGTTCCTACGCCTGGGTGATCATCCTGCGCTCCCAAGGGGTCGTCAATACGATTTTGCAATCATTAGGGATTATTACGGAGCCATTGCCGCTTTTGTACAATTCCGGTTCGGTGCTTTTGGGGATGGTGTACACGCTGCTGCCGTTCATGGTGCTGCCGATTTACGTGTCCCTGGAGCAGATGGATCGCCGCAAGCTGGAAGCGGCGTACGATCTGGGAGCGACTCCGTGGAGAGCTTTCTGGCACGTTACGCTGCCGATGACCAAAACAGGCGTCGTCACCGGATCGATTCTCGTCTTTGTCTCCTCGATCGGGATGTTCGTCGTGCCGGACGTGATGGGCGGGGCGAAATCGGCCCTGATCGGAAACGTGATTCAGAACCAGTTCCTTTCGGCGCGTGACTGGCCGTTTGGCTCGGCATTGTCGATCGTGTTGATGCTGTTGTCCATGCTCCTGATTCTTCTGTACTTCCGCGCTGTCAAAGCGGGCGAGGCAAAGGAGGGGGCAGCATGAAAACGTGGCGCAGACATACGCTTTCCGGCTACTCTTGGCTGATGCTGGTCTTCTTGTACTTGCCGATTGCGATTCTCGTTCTATATTCGTTCAATGACTCGCGGATCAACGCGACGTGGAACGGGTTTACATGGAAGTGGTACGTCTCCTTGTTCGACAACAGACAAGTCATGCAGGCGCTCATGAACAGCCTGTCCATCGGGGTGATCAGCAGCGTGCTGGCAACGGTTTTGGGCACGGCTGCGTCGCTCGCCATCAAGCATTACTCCTTGCGCTGGCGCAATGTCGTCAACGGGCTGATCTACTTGCCGATTGTGATTCCCGAGATCATGATGGGACTTGCCCTTCTCGTCTTGTTCAGTCAGGTGCACATGGAGTTGGGCAAGTGGACACTCATCATGGCGCACGTGACCTTTTCCATGCCGTATGTGATGGTGATCGTCTCCGCCCGCCTGGCCGATATGGGCAAAGAGCTGGAGGAGGCGGCGCAAGATTTGGGCGCTACCCCGTGGGGAACATTGCGTCATGTGACGCTGCCATTGATCATGCCCGGAATCGTCGCTGGCTTTTTGATGTCGTTTACTTTGTCGCTCGATGATTTCATTATTTCGTTCTTCGTGGCTGGTCCTAATTCGACCACGCTGCCATTGTACATTTACGGCCTGGTAAAACGCGGCGTATCCCCGGAAGTCAATGCGCTTTCGACGCTGTTGATCGCAAGCACGGTGCTGCTGGTGATTATTGCCGAGCTTTTCCGCCGCAAAGATTCCAAAAACGGTCAGATTCACTTTTAGTTGACCAGACGTATCCCATACCGATTTGGAGGTTGAGAAGAAAAAATGAAACGTTTCAAATCCATGATGATCGGCGCTTTGACCGCCGTACTCGCAGTGACAGCTGTCGGCTGCTCCTCGTCGTCCGAACCCGAGCAGCAAGTATTGAACATCTACAGCTGGGCAGACAATTTTGACCTGGATGTCATCAAAGATTTCGAGCAAAAGTACAATGTCAAAGTCAACTACGACGTGTATGGCAGCAACGAGGAAATGCTGGCAAAAATCCAGGCTGGCGCATCGGGCTACGATTTGATTCAGCCGTCCGATTACATGGTGGCAACGATGATTCAGCTCGGCCTTCTCGAAGAGTTGAACAAAGAAAACATTCCGAACATGAAAAACATCGTGTCTACGTTCAAGACGCCTCCTTTTGACAAGGAAAACAAATACTCGCTCGTGTACACGTGGGGAATCACCGGGATTGCCTACAACAAAAAGTATGTCAAAGAAACGCCGACAAGCTGGAACGATCTGTGGAACGAAGCGTACAAAGGTCGCGTCATCATGCTGAACGACCCGCGCGAAGTGATGGGGATGGCTCTGATCAAAAACGGCTTCTCCAACAGCACAACAAACAAGGACGAGCTGGCAAAGTCGTTTGCTGATCTGAAAAAAGTGCTGCCGAGCGTCATGGCTTTTGATACGGACAACATCAAGCAAAAAATGATCGCGGAAGAAGCGTGGATCGGTACGGTCTGGTCTGGCGACGCTGCGATTATTAACGGACAAAACCCGGATGTGGAGTACGTCATTCCAAAAGAGGGCGCGACGATCTGGGCAGACACGCTGGCGATTCCAAAAGGAGCCAAGCACAAAGATTTGGCGGAGAAATTCATCAACTACTTGATGGAGCCGGAAGTCAGCGTGAAAAACTACGAGTCGATCGGCTACAGCAACCCGAACGAACAGGCATATCCACTGCACAGCGAAGAATATCGCGCGAACAAAATGATCTTCCTGGACAAAGCGGACATCGCCCGCGCCGAGTGGCTGGTTGATGTCGGAGATACGTTGCAAGAATACGACCGCTACTGGACTGAGATGAAGAGCGGCCGATAAACCGAATTGCCACAAGCAGAAGAACCGAGATGGGATGAATGAAGCATCCTGTCTCGGTTTTTGTTTTGGGCACGGATGGGGTCAGGACGATTATGGAAAAACTACCTGCACCAGGGAAAGAAGGGCGGGAACGCCAGTTTTTGCTTCAAAAAATCGTCACAGCAGATAGCCCGATGGAGCCATACAGAAAAGTAGACGAGTTTGATAGGATTAAGGACGAAAAGGCGAAGGAAGTAGGTGATATGCTGATGCACAGCATAAAGCGACTATGGACCGTGCTTTCGCTGGCCTTTTTTTTGGTGCTTGCGATTGGAACGAATTTGGCTTACGCCCATGCCGGCATGATGGGCAGCAGTCCGCAAGACGGCGAGCTGCTACAGACGAATCCGGGGCAAATCTCCATGAGGTTTACCGAAACACTGGAGCCTGACCTTGTCACCATACGTTTGTTTGATTGGGACGGGAAAGAAATACAAATGCAACGCCCGACTCTTCAGCCGGGAGACGCTTCGCAGGTCAATGCGCAGCTTCCGGCCGATTTGGCGGAAGGCACGTATTCCGTCATCGTCTCGGTCGTGTCCGAGGACGGCCATCCGGTAGAGGAGCGCCTGACTTTTTCCATCGGGCAAAAGAGCGCGGTAGTCGTGCCGCCGGGTGAAAACAAGACTGACACGAATTACTTGATTGTGTATCGCTACCTCGCCCAAGGGATCATTTTGCTGGGCGGCGGACTGTATTTGATCGCAGCGTGGGGACAGCGCTACGGCTTGCCGAAGCTCGCGGCACTGATCGGAATCGGCAGACAGATCGGCTGGGCGCTTGCGATCGTGGGACTTATTTTTCTCTGGTTCTTGTACGACGAATCGCTGAAGGCTGTTTCTTTGACCGACGCCTTGCTGCATCTGGACAGCAACTTGCTGATGCAGTCTCCCTTTGCCGTCATGCTGATCGTCTCCTTCATTCTCTTGCTGCTTTTGGCGATACCGGGCATGGTGTCTGGCTGGTATGCGGGCATATGGGTGTTGTTGATCAGCGCGCAAGCTTTTGGCGGTCATGCTTGGGGAATTGCTCCCGTCTGGCTGTCGATCGTGCTGCGGCTGCTGCATGTGCTCACAGTGGCACTCTGGCTGGGGGCGCTCGTCTACCTGCTCTTGGTGTCCAAAGAGGCGGAGCGGGGCAATGAGCCGTTCAAGCGGTTCTTTTTGCGCCTGGTTGCGACAGCGGCTGTGCTTGCTGTTGTGACGGGAGTATTCATGCTGCTCGTACAAACGGACGTGACGAGCATTCTCGCAAGCTCGCTTGCCTGGAACTACCTGCTGTACGGAAAAATCGTCAGCGTCGTCATCATGCTGGCGCTCGCCTACGGACAGACAAAGCGCTGGCGGGGAAGCAACCAGTTGCAGAGGAAGTGGCTGCGCTGGGAAATCGTTTTTGGCATCGTCGCTGTGTTGGCAGGGCTGTGGATGAGTCAAACCAACTACCCGACCGACGCGACAAACAAAACAGACGCGACAAACACACAAGCCGCTTATGCAAGCAGCGACAAACTAGGAGGGTTTTCACGATGAACATGAAAAAATGGATGAGCAGTGTATTGGTGGCAGGAGCTGTCCTGACGCTCGCGACAGCAGCACAGGCGCACGTCAACGTCTATCCGAAAGAAACGACTACCGGATCGTATGAAAAATACACCGTTCGCGTTCCTGTAGAAAAAGACGTCAACACAGTGAAGGTAAAGCTGGAATTTCCGGCTGGCGTAAAAGTAAACACCGTTCAGCCTGTTCCTGGCTGGAGCTATGAATTTGAAAAAGACAAGGACGGCGTGAACACGGCACTTGTCTGGACAGCGACAAACGGCGGGATCAAAGCGCACGAGTTCATGGAGTTCGCTTTTGTCGGGGCGAATCCGAAAGAAGAAGGCACGCTGGCGTGGAAAGCGTACCAAACGTATGCGGACGGCGAGGTAGTGGAGTGGACAGGCGACAAGGATGCCAAGACTCCAGCGTCCGTGACGACTGTCAAAGCAGGTGTTGGCGAGGCTGGACACGATCATGGCCATGGTGCAGCAGAAGCGACAACTCCGGCTCCTGCGACCGGTCAAGCAGCAGCAAGCGCAGGCACAAGCAACACGTTGCCTCTGGTGCTTTCCGGACTGGCGCTCTTGCTCTCCATCGTGGGGCTGTTCAGAAAGAAAGCATAAGAGAGAGTAGCGGAGAAGAAACACGGCGGGAAAAACCGTGCAGCGAGCAACATGCTGCGCGGTTTCTTATTTTCCCCTACCTTTTTGGGCGGAATCTCCTTATAATTATGACTAATTACTTTCGGAGGTGTTAAATGATGTCAGTCATCAAATTGGAGCAAGCAAGTAAACAGGTAGGAAAACAATACAATCGGCAGTGCGGCACGTGCGGTTTTTCTTCGCGATAAGGAACGATTGAAGTAGCCTGTTCACGGCTGAAAAATGACGGAACGTGTCCTCTGCCAGAATAGGTGGAGACTGCTTCCATGGTTATGAATGCAACGACTGTATATATGGTCAAACGTTTTATGGCGTCACTCGCCAACACGACGATGTTTACGACTTACGCGATCTTTTACATCGCGACATTGGGCCTGAACCCGTTCGAGCTTTTGCTGGTCGGTATGGTGCTGGAGCTGTCCGTCCTGCTGTTTGAGGGCGTGACAGGCGTGGTGGCCGATACGTACAGCCGCCGTCTGTCCATCATCATCGGGATGTTTCTGTTGGGGATCGGCTTTGCGCTGCAAGGGATTCTTCCTGTGCTCGATGGCTGGCTGCCTTTTGTCTCTGCGTTTGTTTGGGTCTTGATTGCCCAACTGTTTTTTGGCGTGGGCGATACGTTCGTCAGTGGAGCCGACACAGCGTGGATTGTGGATGAAGTGGGCGAGGAAAAGCTGGGCAGCATCTTTATGCGCGCGAAGCGTTACTCGCTTTTGGCGAATATGCTCGGAATCGGGCTGAGTGTGTGGCTGTCTACGCTGGCCCCGAACTTGCCGTATTTGTTTGGCGGGTTGATCTACCTGGCACTGGGCGTTTTTCTGATCTTCTTTATGAAGGAAACGGGCTTTACCCCAAGAGAGAGGGAAAAAGGCACGTCCCAGTGGAAAGAGATGAGCGAGACGTGGCTGTCGGGAGCGCGCGTCATTCGCAAAGAGCCGATTTTGCTGTTGATTTTGCTCGTGACGCTGTTTACAGGAGCAGCTTCCGAAGGGTATGACCGCTTGCATGAAGCGCATTTGATTTCCGAGATCGGCTTCCCGCAGGTTGCCGGGATTTCCATGGCGATGTGGTTCGGAATCATCGCTGCGCTGTCCAGCTTGCTTGGGCTGTTCGCTGTCAGCTTTGCCGAGAAGCGGCTGGATGTCAACAACGAGCGGATCGTCGTCGTCGGCATGTTCGTGTTGACGGCCTTGAAAATCGCGGCGGTCATCGCTTTTGCTACCGCCCCCGATTTTGGCTGGGCGCTGGTTGCCTTGCTTATGATCGGCGTGATCGATTCACTCACCAGTCCCTTGTACGAGACGTGGCTGAATTTGAATATCGAGAGCAGTGTGCGGGCGACGGTTTTGTCGATGATGAGCCAGTCCAACGCGCTTGGACAGACGATGGGGGGACCTGTAGTCGGCTGGATCGGGCATCGGCTGTCGATTCGCGCTTCCCTGATTACGGCAGGCTTGCTGCTGATTCCGATTCTCGCTGTGTTCGGTCGAGTGCTGCGTAAACGTTAGACGGTGCATCTAATGAATGAAGGAAAGGCATGTGTCCCGCGATTGGGCTGCATGCCTTTTTAATGCGCATGTGGGCAGGCTGACCGTTCCAACTGATTCCAAAAGTGGGAGCAAGCTTGTGGTATACTTAGGTAACAAACATTTTTTCTTGTAGGATGGAGAGGGAGTGGGTACAGATGGAAGTTTTTATTCTCATCGTCGTCGTATTTGTAATCTTAGTCATTGTCTTTGCAAACAAAGCCAAAACTGGCACAAGCAGACGCTCGTACTCAAATTCTACCGATAGCAGCAGCTCCTTCTACGCCGACAGCAGCCATCACCATCGCGACCGTGATACAGATGGAGATTGGAGAAGCAGCGACAGCGGCAGTGACTACAGCAGCAGCAGCAGCAGCAGCGGCAGTGATAGCGGAGGCGGAGACAGCGGCGGAGGCGGCGGTGGAGACTGACGCTTTTGCCACGCCGCGTTGTATGTTACAATGATTGGGAAAATGATTCCAAACCATAAATGGTGCGGTCTTGAAAAGGAGAGATGTTTTATGTCAAACATGAAAAACGCTCAGAGTGTAGGAAGTTTCGTCGCAGGAATCCTCCTTTCAAGCGGAAAATAACACCGTTCACAAAATGAGGATTCGACTGCGACTGGTGTTGGCGTACGGCCAATCATTAACCATTTGCAGGGGGAATCCGTAGTGAATCAAGCAACCAATCAATCAACATTGCAATCTTTGGGCTGGAATGAGCATTTTGCCAATCTGTTTGCCCCTTATGCCGAAGAAGGCTTCAGCGTGGGAAGAATCTCGCTGGAACATAAACGCATTTACCGTCTGATGAGCGAGCATGGCGAGCTGTTGGGCGAAGTCACGGGCAAGCTGCGCTATGAGGCGACGGGTCGCGAGGATTATCCGGCGGTAGGAGACTGGGTAGTCATCAAGGCGCGTCCCGAGGAAAAGAAAGCCTCGATTCATGCGCTGCTCCCGCGCAAGAGCAAGTTTTCGCGAAAAGTGGCCGGGGAAACGGTCGAAGAACAAATCGTGGCAGCCAACGTCGATACGGTCTTTTTGGTGACTGCCTTGAACAACGACTTTAATATACGCAGGATGGAGCGTTATCTCATCCTCGCCTGGGAAAGCGGAGCCAATCCGGTGATCGTGCTGTCCAAGGCTGATTTGTGCGACGATCTGGAGAAGTGCATGGCTGAAGTGGAAACCGTCGCGATCGGCGTGCCTGTGCACGTAGTCAGTGCAGAGCAGGGAGAAGGGCTGGAACAGCTCGCACCTTACCTGGGCAGCGGACAGACGGTGGCGCTCATGGGCTCGTCGGGGGTCGGCAAATCGACGCTGATCAACAAGCTGAGCGGAGCAGACCGTCAAAAAGTAAGCGGCGTTCGCGACGGAGATGATCGCGGACGGCATACGACGACGCACCGCGAGCTGTTCCAGTTGCCAGGCGGCGCTCTCATGATCGACACGCCGGGAATGAGAGAATTGCAGCTGTGGGAAGCCGATGAAGGATTCCGTGGCGCTTTTGACGATGTCGAGAAGCTGGCGGAAGACTGCCGATTCAGCGATTGCCAGCACGGGCGGGAGCCGGGCTGTGCCGTCCGGGAAGCGATTGCGGATGGCACATTGGAGCAGGCTCGCTTCGACAGCTATTTGAAACTGCAACGGGAACTGGCTCATCTGGCGCGCAAGGAAGACGCCAGGCTGGCAGCGGCCGAGAAAGACAAATGGAAGAAAATGACGATGCAGCATCGCAGCAAAAAGCCTAAGCGATAAACGAAATGACCCTCGAAGCTTCGGGGGTTTTTTCCGTTTTTCAGCAAGCAAAAACAGCTTGGTAGACTTTCAGAAATTTACCCTTGATCACAGCAAGCCAGTTGTGATAGATTTGGTCAAGACCCAGCAAACAGGCTGGGTAATAGGCAGAAGAAGTGCTCGTATAATTTTGGGAATAAGGCCCAACAGTTTCTACCGGGTGACCGTAAATCGCCTGACTACGAGTGAAATAGCGTCTGTTTGGCATCGCGGCTGCCGTTCCTTTGTTCTTCGCAACAAAAGGAGTGGTTTTATCCCGATCCGAACGGCGCTGACACGCATTTGTTGGCGTGCTGCACCTAAAGGGAAAAATGCCCCGAGGGACAGTTTCACTTGGCGTTGGTTTTATTACCTGAGCCTGCTTGTGAACTGTCCGTTCGGGGCTTTTATTTTTTTCACCAGGTTTGAGCGAGTGGCGTTGGCAGGCAACGTCCGAGTGTTGATGGAGGAGGAAGAACAGATGAAGGAATTGCAAGAGCGCATTGTCCAGGACGGCAAAGTGTTGTCCGCATCCGTGTTGAAGGTGGATGCGTTTTTGAACCATCAGGTAGACCCGCAGTTGACGATGAAAATCGGGGAGCGCTTCGCCGAGCTTTTCGCAGGTGAAAAGATTACGAAAGTATTGACGATTGAGGCAAGCGGCATTCATTTTGCGCTGGCGACGTCGTTTGCCCTCGGTGTGCCTTTTGTATACGCGAAAAAGAAAAAGGCCGTGACGCTGACAGAAGACGTGTACTCGGCTCCTGTGCACTCGTTTACCCGCCAGGAAACGTATCAGATCAGTGTGTCCAAGCAGTACCTGTCTGCCGATGACCGCGTGCTGATCGTCGACGACTTCCTTGCGACAGGAGCAGCCTTGATTGGGTTGACCCAAATCATCAAAGATGCGAATGCTCATCTGATCGGCATCGGAGCCGTGATCGAGAAAAGCTTCCAGGAAGGTCGCGGACTGCTGGAGCAAGCGGGTGTGCGCATTGAATCGTTGGCCCGTATCGAGTCCATGTCGCCAGAAGGCATTCACTTTATTCAACCGGAATCTGTTCGCGTCTAAAACCGATCGATCAAGAGGAGAGAAGATTACTTCATGCTATCCAAACAAAAGATAGTTACTTTAGGTTTGCAGCACGTTTTGGCGATGTATGCCGGTGCTGTTGTCGTGCCGCTCATTATTGGCGGGGCTTTGAACCTGACTCCCGCCCAGATTGCCTATTTGATTGCCGCTGACTTGTTTACGTGTGGGATCGCCACCCTGTTGCAGGTGATCGGCACGCGTTACACCGGGATTCGTCTTCCGGTCGTGCTCGGGTGTACGTTTACAGCGGTAGGGCCGATTATTGCGATTGCCTCGACGAGCAATTTGGCGACGGCCTACGGGGCCATTATCGTTTCCGGTTTGTTTGTAGTATTGGCAGCTCCTCTGTTTGGCAAGCTGCTGCGGTTTTTCCCGACGGTGGTGCAAGGTTCCGTCGTGACGATTATCGGCTTGTCGCTCATTCCTGTGGCGATGAACAACGCGGCTGGCGGCCAGGGCATGCCTGATTTCGGTTCCCCGCGAAACTTGCTCCTCGCTTTGGGTACATTGGTCATCATTTTGGTTATTAACCGTTTCTTTACCGGATTTATTCGGGCGATTTCTGTCCTGCTCGGCCTTGTGATCGGTACGGTCGTGGCGTACACGATGGGCATGGTCAGCTTCGCCAATGTGGCGGAGGCGTCCTGGTTCAGCGTGGTCGAGCCGTTCTACTTCGGCACCCCGCAATTTTCCATCGTGGCGATTGTGACGATGATTCTGGTCAACATTATCAGTATGGCTGAGTCGACTGGCGTTTATTTTGCGCTTGGAAAAGTAACCGATACGAAGGTTACGGACAAAGACGTAGTCAAAGGTTTGCGCGGGGAAGGAATCGCGATCGTTTTGGGCGGTGTTTTCAATGCCTTCCCGTACACAGCCTTTTCGCAAAACGTTGGTCTGGTTTCTTTGACAGGCATCAAAACGCGCGATGTGATGATCGGAGCCGGCGGCCTGCTGGTTGTCCTCGGCCTTTTGCCGAAGCTGGCTGCCCTGACGACCGTTGTGCCGAATGCCGTGCTGGGCGGCGCCATGATCGCGATGTTCGGCATGGTGGTAGCGTCCGGCATCAACATTTTGTCGCAGGTGGATCTTCGCCAAAACGAAAACTTGCTGATTGCCGCTTGCAGTATCGCAGTCGGTCTTGGCTCCGCGGCTGTTCCAACGATGTTTGACCAACTGCCGACTTTGGCGAAAATGATGCTGCAAAACGGCATCGTGACAGGCTCGCTGACTGCTGTGATTTTGAACATTTTGCTCGTTCATACGAATAAAAAAGTGCAACAGGCTCCTGTGCCGAGTACGATCTCAGAAGCTTCCTGAGGCTTGTCAGGCAATCGTCAGTCCATTAAAAAGATGAAAACCGCCATTCTCTAGCTGTGTGCAGAGGATGGCGGTTTTTTTGGCGATAAAAAAGGCTCTCCCGAGGTTGGCAAGCGTCTAATGGCCTTGGCCAAGTCAGACATACGATGGCTATGTACGAAATCAACAGGGAAGGAAAGATGAGTGCATGGCTACCTTTCGGGAGGCGCTGAAAGCGAAGAACCATCTCGTGAAAAAATGGAAGCGAATGCCCGGTGTCATGGGCATTGGCGTCGGATATGTAAACGGCAGGAACAACCAAAAGGGTGCTTGTGTCGTACTGTATACGCTGGACGCTAGTGCCGCCGTGAAAAAAGGCTGCCCGAGCTGCGTGGCGGTCAAACGGAAAAAAGGCGGAAAGCGGCCAAAGATTACTTCCCATGTGGCTGTCCCTGTGCGAACAGTGACATCCGGGAGATGCAGCAGCCATCAAAAATGGCGGGCAACGTCGAGCTATCGCCGGAGGATTCGTCCGGTGATAGCAGGCGTCAGCGTAGGATATCCGGGAGCGTCCGGGACGGCGGGCCTGATCGTGACCGGAGCGCTCAGACGGGCACAACGCTTTTTGCTGAGCAACAACCACGTTTTGAACCGCAACAATACCGGAGGCTACACGGAGACGATCCAGCCGGGAGGATCGGATGGCGGGCGTTCCGGACGCGACCGGATTGGACAACTGTACCGTTTTGTCCGGCTGCGAAAAAATGCCGTCAACGATATGGATGTGGCGATCAGCATTCCGACTTCCAATAACCTGCTTGCTCCGCGCTATGCGAAAGTCGGCACGATTCCCGGATATGTCCGCTCTTATGCGATCGGCAGCCGTTTGAAAAAGGTAGGCCGGACCACGGGCTTCGTCCATGGAGTCGTAGAGTCGACTCACACCGATATTAACGTCGATTACGGAGATTACGGCGGACTGGGAACGATTCGCTTCCGCAACCAGACCGTGATCCGCAGCGCAGCGCCGATTTCGCTGCCAGGTGATTCCGGCTCTGTCTGGTTGACCGCAAACAATTACGCCGCTGCCGTCAACTTCGCAGGTTCAGCAGACGGCAGGCTGTCGATCGCTTTTCCGATTCACCGGGCGATGCGCGCGCTTGGCTTGCGGGTGGCCCAGCCTGCTTCCGCGCTTTCGTCCAGAAAACGCGCTGTTCGCCGCAGGAAAAAGGTTAGGAAGTAATCTGGTTCATTTCGGAAGCGAGATCGTCCAGACAGGCAAGCACCTCCGCAGAGCGTGCTTCCAGGATGGCAAATGCCATCTCGGCCTCTTTTTGTTTGCCCGTAGAAGCCAGCGTGAAAATATGGCGAATCGCGTCGTGAAACCCTCTGTGCGGCTCTGCCAGCCGTTTGAAAGCGGGGAGGGAGCTGATCGCCTGGTTTTGTTTCGCCTCGTCATACCAAAGCCCGAGACGGCAATTGTGGTGATCGATGAGGTCTTTTTCCGTGATGGAATGATAACCGAGCAAGAAGTTGTACACCCACCATTTCCAGAGCAGATGGTCGGTTTTGACGATGCGCAAGCTGTGTTTGGCTTTCAGGCGTGTAATTTGACTGATGCTGTTTTTGTGCAGGGCGTTGATGCCAGCCCCGATTTCGTAGACGTTTTTGCCTGCGTGGGAGACGTGGGTGAAAATTTGTTCCATATTGTTCTCCACCTGGGAAATTCGCATGGAAATATCTTCGGTTGAAGCTGACTGTTCTTCTGTCAACGAAGCGATGTGTCCCGTCGCATGGCCTACTTGTTCGATATTTTGCACAATCTCGCCTAACAACTCGATCGCTTCGCGTGTCTGAGTGGCATTGTCGTTGAAATGAGTGCCAAGCAGAGCCGCCGTTTCTTTGACCAGGCTCGCTTCATGGCGGACGGTATCCATCGTGCTGGTGATGCTTTGTACGGAATGTTTGGTTTGTTCCGCGAGCTTGCGCACTTCCTCGGCGACGATGGAAAAGCCGCGCCCATGCTCACCCGCCCGGGCAGCTTCGATAGAGGCGTTCAAGGCGAGCAAATTCGTCTGATCCGCGACGCTTTTGATCACTTGCACGACTTGGGAGACAGCTTCGATGGAAGTCGTCAGCGACGAGATTTTGGCCTGCATCTCATTAAATTCTTCCGCCATGGACAGGAAGCTTGTCAATGACGTCTGGATGATTTTTTGCCCGGCTGTGGCCTGCTCCATGGTCGTCGCAGCATTTTCCGCCACGTGCACGGCGGAGGCGGCTACCTTTTGCACCGATTCGGACAATTGCTCGGCTGCGTGTCTGACCGTGCCGGTTTCGACGCTTGTCGTGTCGATGGTATCGAGTACATGCTTGATTTTATCGATTTGCATGACCAGCTCCAGGACATTGCCCAGGCGGTCGATCGTTTTGTAGTCGTGATCCTCTTGATAAGCTTCCAGCACGATCTGGGAGTCGAGCGTGAGCAGCTTGATCAAGGCAAGCAAGATGGAAGACAGTTCGTCCGGCTTTTTGCTGTAAGTATGGACGATGGCGGGAATAAAGCATTCGTACAGCCGCATGTAAGAGCCGGTGTACCACTCTGGGGCGAGTCCGATTTTACTGTGGACTTCCCCGATTTTTTCCCGTCCCGCGACGTAGGCATCGTTGAGTTGTGCGTTGGAAAGCGATTGCAAATAGTGGCGAAAGGAACCGGAGAGGCGTCCTACAGTAGTATGGACTTCAATGATATTCATCAAATTCGCATAGTGGCCAAGCATCTGATAATGCCGCTCGGTAATCGTGTCGATATGCTCGGTTATGAGCGGTTCGATTTGCGCGAGCCGCCTGAGATCGTCATTGTTCATCTGCAAAAAGTTTACTTTTGCCCGCAATTGCTCTGTCATCGCGATATCGCTTTCCTGGATCGGGGCCGTTTGTGATCGCGCCCAACGCTTGCCAAACATAGAATCCCTCCGCTTTTTTATCCATGCCACGGAATAGGTCAGCCACCGTCATCCAAAATAGTTCTCACTACCTACCTGATTATACCATTCGAGGAAGAAATGATACTGTGGAACTACTGTGAATTTGTGAAATGTTTATGTAAGTCAGGCTGCTTCAATCGAAAAAAGTCATGTGTGGCATAGCTTCGCGGTAGTAGGCGAGCCGATCCTGCAACGTTCCAGTGTGCAGCTCGAACTTATGCCCGTCGGGGTCGGTGAAATAAAGCGAGCGCTTGTCCCGTTCATCGCGTTCCCGGCCCGGCAAAATGGGGACGCGGTGCTGTTGCAGATGACGTTTCCAGTCGTCAAAAGCGGCTTCGGAAAGCGAAAAGGCCAGATGCGTGTAGGACAAGGAAATCTCGTTGCGGGGGATGTCGGGTTCTTCGTTCAAAGCGAGCCAGTAGCCGTTCCAGTCAAAATAGGCCAGCTTTCTGCCGCGGACGAGCGGCTTGGCGCCGAGCACGTCACGGTAAAAGCAAAAGGAGCGTTCCAAATCGGCTACCGAAAACAGAAAATGGTTGATTCCGCCCAGTGGTTGCATAGCCATCGCCTCTTTCTCCTTTGCACACAAGTTGCCTTTATTTTACGGTAACAAGGAGCGGGATGCCAACGACGATCAATCGGACAACTGGACAGGACAGGCGAATAGCGAGCGGCAAAAACAGGCATCCCGCACCATGCGGCTGCCTGTTTTGCCTGTTCAAGCACCAGGGCTAGGATTGGCTCTGTTGCGACTGGGCTTGTGTTTGCAGCGTGGATTGGACTTGCGACACCATCGTTTGCGCCTGGGCAATCTCCTGGGAAGCTTGCTTCAATGCTTCCTCGGCCAGTTGCGGGTTGGCAGCGGATTGCTCGATGGCTTGCGTAATCATATTTTTCGCGAGAGTGGTCGCCACTTCGGCTTTTTTCAGAGAGTCTGTGTTGATTTGGCTTGGCATGTTTGTTCCTCCTTGAACAGATGGTTGATGTGGCACACCGTACTACTTTCTCCTGTTTGCCCGCAATTATGTATGGGGGATGTGCCCAACCGTTTGCGCTGGTGGTTGCATACCCTTGTAGGAGGGGAGGAATGCGAGATGAAGAAAAAGTGGGTTGGGGTTGTCCGGCAAGCGGAGCAGGCTTTTTGGACGATCGTGTTTTCAGCACACAAGCGTGTAGGCAATCGAGGCGTCATTTTGCCCAAACGCTTTAATTCCGTCAGCAAAATTCGCCGGTTCTTGACGAGATTCATGACGCCTTGCCTCGCAAACCGCGTGATCGGCAATCTCGATCTGAGAAGGATCAACGGCCAGCTTGCCGTTCCGGTTGGAGACGGGATCGGAGCGACTCCAATCGTCAAATCGCAGGTGTTGAAAAAGAGTGCGAGGTGCGTGACCATCGCAGTCTGGTTTCAGTTTGACCCGAGCGACCGCTTTTTTCGCGTGTATCAGTTGAAAAAGCTGCCGGACGGCCGCTGGATTATAGTCGGGCGTCATCCTTTGGACTATCCATTCAATTTGCCAAACCAACTGTTCAGAATCGTGCCGGGTTGCTGCAAGCCGTGTGTGCGCGGATGCAGGCGGCGGGTGAGGGGCAAGGTGCGGCCTAGGGCGAGGGCGGCGCTAACAAAACGCAGGAGCGCATGCTGCGCCTGAGAAGCGATCGCAAATTTTCAGGAAAGAAGTGGTGATATTTTCGTACTGACTTCGTTTGGATGAAAGGGAGGTGGGAGATGAAGGCACAATTATGGAGCGAATGGATCGCTGAGCACCAGCACCCACTGTATCGTTATTTGTACCGGGTGTGCGGGTTGCGCGAAATTGCCGAAGAGTTATTGCAGGAGACTTGTCACCGTGCCATGCTCTCCCTCTCGATTCAAGCTGCCCGGCAGGCTCAGGCGTGGGGCTGCAAAGCGGCGCGGCATTTGTATATGGACTGGCTGCGCAAAAAACATCCGAAAAAAGCAGGCGGGAAAACTTGCGCTGCTTGTTCAGCACGTCCTTGCGCCTATATGAACCGGAAGCGATCTAGCGCCAAAAAACGGACAAGGAGCGGGCAGGCAGATCATTTTAAAAAACGGTATTGATTTTGGGACGACTTGCCTGTAAAATATCTAAGTGTTGCGACTCCTATCAGATTTTGTCGAATAGAAGGAGCAATAACGTGTGGGAAATCGGGAAGTAGCTCAGCTTGGTAGAGTACTTGGCTTGGGACCAAGGGGTCGCAGGTTCGAATCCTGTCTTCCCGACCATTTTACACACGAACAGGCCGGTATGGCGGAATTGGCAGACGCGCGCGACTCAAAATCGTGAGGGAAACCGTGGGGGTTCAAGTCCCTCTACCGGCACCAGCAATCTATACATATGGTTTTCGTTATAAGGTGGGAAACAGTGAGTAGACCTGTTTCTCACTTTTTCATTTTGTCCGAAAAAGGGACGTTGCAGCTCGCAGCCTTTCCAATTGCTCTTTCGTTTGTTTACAATAAGGCTCTTTTCGCAAATTTTGTTGCTATTGCTGTTGTGGAAACGTGTGTTCTATAATGAAAATCAGGAAGTCTATAGGATTTCCATTTACCGTGAATGCACGCTTCGCTTGGTACTATAAATATCAAGCAACTCACGGCTTTTCTAAAAGCAACAATTTCTTAGAAAAGAGCGTACAATAAAGAGGAAAAGGAGGCGGATCGCGTGAGACTTGCAGGAAAACAAGTAGTCTGCTTTGTGGAAAGCGAATTTGAAGATTTGGAACTGTGGTACCCGGTGCTCCGGCTGCGCGAGGAAGGGGCGGCTGTTCATCTGGTTGGACCGAAAGCGGGACATGTCTACATCGGAAAATACGGTGTGCCATGCGAAGCGGACAAGGCGATGAGCGAGATTGATCCTTCGCAGTACGACGGCGTGCTCGTTCCGGGCGGTTGGGCGCCGGACAAGCTGCGGCGTTATCCGGAGGTGCTCGCGTTTGTCCGTGCCATGCACGAGGCGAAAAAGCCGATCGGTCACATCTGCCATGCAGGGTGGGTGCTCGCTTCGGCAAAAATTTTGCATGGAGTGAAAACAACGTCGACGCCAGGCATCAAGGATGACATGGAAAACGCTGGTGCGATTTGGATCGATGAAGAGGTCGTGGTCGATGGACACATCGTCGGTTCCCGTCGTCCGCCAGATTTGCCAGCGTACGCCAAAGCTTTCGCCGATTTGCTCGCACAGTAGCAAGCAGGCAATCCGAATATACGAGTGGAACGAAAAGGCACACCCGCAGCGATCAAGCGGGTGTGCCTTTTCTATGTCAGACAGCTTGCTCTTCACGAGTTGGTTTTTCTGTCTTTTTTCCAGGGCGGATCGCCCCATTCGTGCAGCTTGTTGCTTGCGACATAAAACAGGTACGGAATCAAAAAAGCGAGCAAGGCTCCGCCGAAAGTGAGAAACGGAGGCAGAGAACCGAAGTATTTGAACATACTTGTCACCTTCCTTCTTCTTTCTCCGATCGGTTGACGGAGCCGACATTGCGCAAATACACCTTTGCTTCGACTTTGATCGTGCTCTTTTCGTATAGGCGCTGTCCGCTCTCCCAATCTTTCTGGATTTGTTTCCAGAGCGAGTATTCTTTTTGGCGGATATTGCTGCCCAGCTTGATGACATCCACTTTCATTTCCTTATGCACCTTTTGCAGCGTGTCCAGGCACATCCGCTCGATTTCCTTGGCGAAGGCGCGCTCCAGCTTTTTCGTCTCTTCTTTGCTGAGAAAATCCATGAGCGCGTAGGCTTCCGCCAAAATGCCCTCGCATTCGATTTTGATGGTGAACTTGAAATTTTGCTTGTCTCGCAAGTCTTGCACGATTTCATGCTTCGTTCCTTGAATGTTCAATACGACGAGATCGCCTTTTACCTTGGCTTTCAACAGTCCTCCATCAATGCTCCCGGTGAGAAAGTTCAAGCCTTCCGTCTCTTCCTCGCCGAGAAAGCCGACCATCTGATTGTAGAGGGAAAATACGGCGCTTCCTGCCATCTTGATTTCATTTTTTTCCGCCCGTACTCGGGGGATGACGAAGCTGAACGGATTAAGCAATTCTTCATGAATATCGCCGATGCGTACCTCGGGGAGCATGCGCGCGTTTTTTTCGATATTTTCGCCAATCGAATTGATGTAGAGCGAGGGCAGCTTTTCTGTTTTCGGCTTGACCTCGATGATGCTTTTGGCTAACCCGTTGGCAATAAACACTTTGCCGCTCCGTCTGGAATCCGGGTCGCGCAGCAGAAAGTCCATGGCGTTGGCGAAGCCGTTGGGAGTACGCGCCACTTCTTCGGAGATGACGAGCACTTTCAGATGCTGGTAAAAAGGAGCGCGGCTCGTACGCGTAGCCAGCTCGCGGGACACTTCGAAGAGCGAGTCACCCTCTGAGGTGAGGTTCAAAAACGCTTCGTTCGTCGTGTTTTGCCCGCCGCCGCCTCCCTGGCTACCCGCGATCAATCCTCCGGGGATGACGAGCTGATGGGTGACGAGAAAGCGTTGCTTCACTTTCGGTTTTCGCGGTGCCTCTTTGGCCGCCCGTTTTTCCACTTCTTTTGTCCGGGGCGCATCAATCGCAATTCCGACGACAAAGCCGCGTTCCTCGATTTGCACCTGATCCCAGCACCCGGCGAGCAGAGCCGAGACGATGACGAGGATGGTCGGCAAGGCAAAGCGTTTATTCATGCCCCTTCACCCCGCGCATGATGGCGATCAGGAGCAGACAGATCGGACATAAATAGACGATGATCATGCCGAAATACGTGATGGCGTCCGCAAAAGCGAAGAAGTCGACCAGGTTTTGCGGCAACATCGCCACGAAGTAAATGATCGGCGACAGGGCCAAAATCCAGACCATCTTTTTCACTTTGCGAAACATGGAGGTCAGATTGAGAATGGTGATGTCGAGCCACATGACGCACGTATTGAAAATGGTCATGATCCAGATCGTGAAAAACATGGACTCTACCCGTTCAAAAAAACCGCCGGGAATCTCCACTTCTTTAGCGAGATCGATGGTAGGGTAAGTCAGGTTTTTGGCGACTTCGGCAGAAAAGACTCCGATGACAAAAATGTAGATGGTGACGTAGAGCAAGACGGGGATGAATAGCCCCAGAACCATTGCCCTTGGCCCTTCCTTCGGGTTTCTCATCAAGATCGTATAGAACAAAATGATCTCAAAACCGGAGTAGGAAAGCCCGACCGCTTTGGAGCCTTCCAGAAGTGATTTCCAGCTTGAAGAAAAATAAGGCCGGATGTTTTCGATTTCCAACAGTTGCGTGGTGAACACCAGAACGAAAAAGATCACGACGAGGACGACGGGCAGAAAAAGCAGGTTCAGCCGCAGCATGGCGATACGCGATCCAGCCACGGCGTATTGTACGATCAACAAAAAGCTGAGGGTAATCATCTCGACGGGCGTACTGTAAAACAAATACTGCTTGGCGATATTTCCGATCGCGCGGATTTCAAACGACACAAACAGCATCGTGTACAGACAGACGAGCAAGGTCAGCGCATAGGCGACAGGTTTGCTCGCGATGATAGCGGTGTAGTCAAAAAACGTTTGCCGGGGAAAGCGTGCCGCCAGCTTCGCCAGCAACCACCCGATCAATAAAGCGACAAGCCCGCTGATCACGACAGAAATCCAGCCGTCGAACCCGCTCGTTGCTTTCGCCAGGGCGCGGGGAAAAGTGAGGATGCCCACCCCGACTGTAACCGAGGCGATGTTGATGCCCATATGATTTTTGCTAATCATTTTTTCCGACAAGGTTTGTGCACTCATTTGGAATCCCCTGTTCTCATGCGAATTTCATCTTCTGGATGCAGGGCTTGCGGACGCTCTTTCAAGAAGGTCACAGGTGCGCGCAAGATCAAATCTTTCCAGTCCCTGGGCATTTGCGGCGCAAACGGAGCCAGGTACGGATAGCCGATGCTCGTCAAATTCGACAGGTGGATCATGATGGCGATCAAGCTCAAAATGACCCCGTATATTCCGAAGATGGCCGCGCCAAACATGGCGAAAAACCGGATCATGCGAAAAGCGATCGCCAACTGAAAGGACGGGATCGCAAAAGAGGAGATGGCTGTTAGCGCGACGACGATGACCATGACCGGGCTTACAATCCCGGCGGATACGGCTGCGTCTCCGATGACCAAACCGCCGACGATCCCGACTGTTTGTCCGATCGGCTTGGGCAGGCGCAGCCCGGCTTCCTGAAGCAGCTCCATGGTCGTGATCATCATGATCGATTCGATGAAGGCGGGAAACGGAACACCGTCTCGCGTGGCGGCAATCGAGAAGGCGAGATCAGACGGGATCAAGCCCGGGTGAAACGTCACAAGCGCGATATACAACGATGGGGAAAACACCGCGAAAAAAGCGGCCAGATAGCGTAAAAGCCGTGCCAGTGTACCGACGATCCAGCGTTCGTAGTAATCCTCCGGCGAGTGCAGAAGCAGGCCAATTGTGACAGGGAGGATCAACACCATCGGCGTACCGTCGAGCAGGATCGCTACGCGTCCTTGAAACAGCGAAGCGCTGACCTTGTCCGGCCGTTCGGTGTTGTGAGCCTGCGGGAAGGGCGAGAGAAAATCGTCCTCGATCCACTGTTCGATAAAACCGGATTCCTCGACTTCGTCAATGTCAATCGTGGCAATCCGCCGTCTGACCTCGTCCAGCATTTCGTGATCGACGATGTCATCTATATAGGCGATGATCAGCTCGGTTTTGCTGCGTGTCCCTACCCATGAACTTTCAAAGCGCAGATTGGGGTCTTTTACCCGTCTGCGGATGCGCACGGTATTATCGCGGATGCTTTCCGTGAAGCCGTCCCGTGGGCCACGAACGAGTCCCTCGGAGACTGGCTCTTCGATGCCGCGGGTTTTCCAGCCTTTGCTGTCGATGAGGATCAGCTCGCTGGAACCATCGACAAACAGGGCTGTGTCTCCGGACAAAATACAGTCGAGGGCTGCGGTAAGCGATGTTTCTTTTTTGATCTCGACAACGGACAATACTTCTTCAAAAAGGAGCTGGATGATCTCGTCAGGTTCGGTAGGAACCGATTTTTCCGAGGTGGAGATCATCAACTGGATGTGCCCCAGGACTTGGTTATGCAGCATATCCGAATCCGCTAATCCGTCAAGGGCAATGACCGCGCACGTATGGTTCGTATTGCCGATGAGAAACGTGCGGATCAGCAAATCGTGGGGGTTGCCCAATAAAGTACGGAACAGCTCCAAGTTATCCGCAAGGTTGGGAGAGAGCGTTAATTCAGGCGTTTGCCGCTGTTGCGTGTGCTGGGAAAAGGGAGAGGTTTTCTTTTGGCGTCGCTGGGCGAAAAATTTTCGCATCATGGCATTCCCTCCCGTTCAAAATGCGAATAGCATGTTAGTGCGATTTTTTCCAGAACAGAGGGAAATTATGCGGATGAAAGTTCCACGACAAACTTTCGCACAAAGAATTGAACAACCCTATGAGGTATGATACATTCGGCATGGTAGAATAGAGAGTAGTAGAGAGAGTAGGAATGACGGAGAAGGGTGGAATAGTAGTGCTTGACAGTCAAGTTTTGGTTCGGGATACAGACTTTTCAAGACTCGCGCTTACATGGGAGCAGCTTGCGCAGTTGATGGGGGAGCAGGGAGATGCGACAACCCCTGCCAAACTGAGACAGTTGGCTGAAAAAACAAGGAGAGCAGAGTTGAACATCGCTTTTTGCGGACACTTCTCCGCAGGAAAGTCCACGATGATCAATACGCTTCTGGGCGTCAACTTGCTGCCGTCCAATCCCATACCGACCAGCGCCAATGTAGTGAAGATCCGCGGGGGCGAAAAAGCCGCTCGCGTCTATACAATGAACGGCGATGTCGTGACGTTTGATCCGGATACGGAGATGGAGAAGCTCAAGCAGTTTGCGGTCGATGGGGATACCGTTGAATCGGTGGAAGTTTCCTATCCCGGAACGCTGCTCGACGAACACTCCAGCCTGCTCGATACCCCGGGGATCGACTCGACGGACGCCGCGCACAAAATCGCTACGGAATCCGCGCTGCACCTTGCAGATGTGGTCATTTACATGATGGATTACAACCACGTCCAGGCAGAAGAGAACTTCAATTTTACGAAAACGTTGAAAGACCGCGGCAAACCAGTGTATCTGGTCGTGAACATGATCGACAAGCACATTGACTTTGAGCTTGATTTCGAGAGCTACAAGGAAAGTGTGGAGGAAGCGTTTGCGACCTGGAACATTCATCCGGACGGCATTTTTTACACGTCCCTGGCTGAGCCTGACCACCCGGAAAATCAGTACGTGGAGCTGAAGCAAAAGCTGCTCTCGCTGATTGCCGGACGCGAAGAACTGGTAGCAAAAAGCGTGCGCAGTGCCGCCGAGCATCTGATCGAGGAGCACGTGCAGGCAGTGAAGGCAAGCCATGCGCAAACGCGCCAGGAGCTTGAGAACAAGCTGGACAGCCTGAATGTGGCGGATGTAGACAGCCGCGACGCACATGCCGTCGCCGCTGCGCTTGAACAGGCGCAGGCGATCATGCAGTCGCTTGGCAACCGTGCGGCAGAAGCGCGTGCCCAGATGGAAAAAGAGTTGGGTGTTTTGCTCGACAACGCCCGCTTGACTTACTACAGCACGAGCGAAGCAGCGGCAAGCTACCTGGAAAGCCGCAAGCCAGGCTTCAAAATGGGCTTTTTGTTCGCAGGGAAAAAGACGGAGGAAGAGCGTCAGCGCCGCGAGGAAGCACTTCTGGCCGAGTTCCGCGAAAAGGTGGCGGGCAATCTCGACTTCCATTTCAAGGAATTGATGAGCAAACAATTGCAAGCGTACGAGCTGCGCGACGAAGATTACCACGCACGCGTCCATGCGACCGAGATTGTGATTACGGGCGAGTTTCTTGCCAAGCACATCAAGGATGGAGCGGCTTCCCGCGAATATGTGATGAACTACTGTACAGATGTCGCCAACGCGATCAAACTGGAGTACAGACGCGCTGGCCTTGCGTTCATCGAGGAAGTCACCGCGCGCCTTGCGACCAACATGCAGGCGGAGAGCGCTTCGCAGCAGGAGCGTCTCGACGTGCTGCGCGAGATGGCCGCGGTGCACGGGCAGTTGGCCAGCTTTACTGCAAGCGAGGAAAACATAAGAGAGCGATTGCAGGCAATCATGCGTGAAGGAGAACAAGAATCATGAATCAGCTACGAGACAAATTAGTTGCGGCAGCAGAACGTCTGCGGCGCGCGAGTCACGAAATCGTTTCCGTACCAGGGATGCAAGCACAGGCGCAGGCGATGCTGGATCGCGCAGACCGTCTGACAGCGAACCGCTTCACTGTTGCGCTGTTCGGCGCGTTCAGTGCGGGTAAATCTTCTTTTGCCAATGCCTTGATGGGCGATCTCGTCCTGCCTGTATCCCCGAATCCGACTACGGCAGCGATCAACAAAATCATGCCGCCGAGTGAGGAGCATCCGCACGGCACAGTCCGCGTGGTGCTGAAAAGCAGGGAAGCGATCGAGCAGGATGTGCTGCGCTCGCTCGCTGTTTTCGGATTGCACGCTTCCAGTCTGGAAAGCGCTTTGGCCGAGCTGGACAAGATCGATGTGGCGCAAATTCCGCCGACAGCTAAGCCGCACTATACGTTCCTGAAAGCCGTCACAAAAGGGCTGGGCGAGATGAACGCTCACCTGGGCGGAGAGCTGATTGTCGACATGCAGGCGTTCAAAGGCTTTGTTGCCAAAGAAGAAAAAGCTTGCTTCGCCGAATACATCGAGCTGTTTTATTCCTGCCCGCTGACTGACCAGGGCATCGTGCTGGTCGATACGCCTGGGGCGGATTCGATCAATGCCCGCCATACGGGCGTGGCGTTTGAATACATGAAAAACGCGGACGCTGTTCTGTTCGTCACTTATTACAACCATGCGTTTTCCCAGGCAGACCGCGAATTTTTGCTGCAAATGGGCCGGGTCAAGGACACCTTCGAGATGGACAAGATGTTCTTCATCGTCAATGCAGCCGATCTCGCCGCTTCCCAGGAAGAGTTGCAGGGCGTGATTACGCACGTAGAGAAAAACTTGCTCACTTGTGGCATCCGTTTGCCGCGCATTTATCCGGTATCCAGCCAGACTGCGCTGTTGGCGCGCATGCACGAAAAAGGCAAGCTGGCTGCCTCGGCGGAAAAAGTATACCGTCAACGCACGCAAACAGCAGAAGGCGAGCCGCTCATGGCAGCAGACGAAGCGTTCAAGCTGTCCGGCATGGCTTCGTTTGAGGCAGAGTTCCTGCGTTTTACTATCGAGGAACTGACGCAAATTGCCGTGAACGCAGCGACAGGCGAAATTCGCCGCGCTTTCGACACGCTGAACGAGTTCATGCGCATGGCTCAATCTGGCGAAGACGAGCGCCTCGCGCGCAAAGAAGCGGCGAGCAAGGCCCAATCAGGGGCACTGGCTGCGGTTTCCGCGCTGGCGACCGCTTCGTACGAGCGCGACTTGGCAAAAGAACGCGAAGAGCTGCTCTACTACGTCAAGCAGCGACTGTTCTTCCGTTTTAACGAGTTGTTCAATGTGGCGTTCAACCCGGCTGTCCTGAAAGAAGACGGACGCAACATGAAGCAAGCCCTCCAAGGCTGCATGACCGATCTGTTGCGCTCGATCAGCTACGACCTGGCGCAGGAGCTGCGTGCGACCACGCTGCGCCTGGAGAAGTTTTTGAGCAAGCAGGGAACAGCGCTCGTTTCCGCTTGGCAAAAAGATGTGCATGCTTTCGCGGCAGGCTTGACACTGGCGCCGTACCAGCAGCGCCAGGTAGAGACGTTGAATTTTGCCGAGGAATTGCCTGTAGCGGAAGGGGCATTCCAGCCAGCGCTCGGACTGTTCAAAAACACGAAAGACTTTTTCGAACTGGATGGCAAGCTGAAGCTGCGCGAAGAACTGGAAAAGCGCATGCAGGAGCCTGTAACGGCTTACGTGGCGACCGGAAGCGAACAGTTGAATCAGCAGTTTACGGCTTTGTTCAACGAGCTTGTCACCACGGAGCGCAACCGGGTAGTCGAGCAAATCAACGAATACTTCACAGGATTGTTCGCCGCGCTGGATATGACGGTCGATCTGGACGAGCTGGGAGCGAAAGTAGATCGCGTAGCGGCAGAGCTTTCCTAACACCTCATCAAGTCAAAAGGATAAGGCAAAAGACAAAAGGCAGTTCGCGCTCTCGTCAGGCAAATGACGGGCGTGACTGCCTTTTGTTGTTGGCTGCGCCTGAGCATGGGGGGCGCAGCCTGCCTTCTTTTGGCGATGTGGCTATTGTTTCCGCGCAAGCTGCTCCCATTCCTCGCGCAAAATGCCCATTTTGATCGCATCGTAGTATTCGCCGCGAACGATCCGCGCTTTTCGCACTCTGGCTTCTTCCTGCATGCCGAGTCGAGCGGCGAGCTTGATCATGCGCTCATTGCCCGACCAGGTGCCGATTCCCAGCCGCACCGTATCCATATGGGTGAACAAGTAATCCATCCACATCGCGAACGCTTCCTGCCCGTAGCCATTTGACCAGTAGCGCGAATCGTAAATGACAATGCCGATTTCAAACCAGTTCGTCTCCTGGGATACCCAATATCGGCCGACGCTGCCGCGCAGCTCTCCGTCGATCTCGATGATCAGCTGTGTGCGCGGAGCATCTGTGCCGGCCAGCGCGAGTGATTCCGCGTGGCGAGGCAGGGTGCGGTACTCGTCCAGCGTCATTGGATCGAGCGGCTTGTACGGGCCGTTCCAGTTGAGATGCTCCCGGTCTTTCGCTTCGTAGTTCCAGTAGTAGAGCGTATCGATATCCTCATGGCGGATGTCGCGCAACAAAACTTTTTTTCCTTGCAAATGGACGTGCATGATTTTTCTCCTCTCTGCTTGAACAATCTGTTACCATTACTGTACGGGAAAATGTTCTGCATACATAGGGACAGAGTGCGTGTTTTTAATAGGGACAAAAAGGAGGCGAAGCACATGGAGTTTACGCCCACTTTACATAACGATGCCAGTGAGCCGCTCTATCGGCAGTTGTACAGGCAAATCAGCAAGCAAATCGTGTCGGGCGAGATTGCGGCGGGCACGCGGATGCCATCGATCCGCCAGATGGCAGAGGCGAGCGGTGTAGCGAAAAATACGGTAGAAGCCGCCTATCAGCAGCTGCTTGCCGAAGGTTATTTGACGAGCCGGGAGCGCAGCGGTTTTTTTGCCGCACAGGTGGAAGTGTGGGGGGAGCCGGAGCAGGGAGGGGCGGACATTCGGCAAAAAGCATGGAGCCTGAAAAAGAAAAAGGGCGATCATTTGAGCTGCCGCTTTAATTTTCACGGCTCCGTCGTGGATACGAAGCATTTTCCGTATGCAGCCTGGCGGTCGTGCATGCTGGAAGCACTGGACCGCTATCCGGACGATTTCGCTTTTTACGGAGACGATCAGGGGGAGTGGGAGCTGCGGGAACAGCTGGCGAGCTATTTGCGCAGGGCGCGCACGCTCGCTTGTACGCCTGAGCAAATATGGATCGGAACGGGATTGCAGCAATCGCTCAGCTTCTTGTGCCTGTTGCTTGCGGATCGGCATCGCGTGATCGCGGTAGAAGAACCCGGCTATGCCGATGCGCGGATTGTGTTTTCGCAGCACGGGTATGAGGTAGTTCCGATTCCGCTGGACGCTGACGGGCTATCTATCCAATGCCTTGCGCAGAGCGGGGCAACGGTCGTCTATACGACACCTTCGCACCAGTATCCGTACGGAATGGTCATGCCGATTGCGCAGCGGCAGCGGCTGTTGCAATGGGCGGAGCGCACAAACGGGATCATCATCGAAAACGACTACGATGGAGAATTTCGCTATAATGTGCAGCCGACGCCCTCTTTGCAAGGACTGGATCGGGAGGGGCGCGTCGTTTATGTCGGCAATTTTTCCAAAGCGTTCTCCCCGGCTCTGCGAATGGACTATATGGTGCTGCCAGCGGAACTGCTTGAGCGCTATTTGCAATCGTTTCAAGCCTATCCCGCTGTGGTGTCGCGTCACCTGCAACGGACGATGCAGCTGTTCATGCAAAAAGGGCACTGGGAGAAGCATGTGCGGAAAATGCGCACGATCTATCAGCGCAAGCATGCGATCCTGCTGCAAGCAATCCGCGACTATATGCCACCTACCGTCACGGTGCTCGGCCATTCTGCCGGGCTGCACATTTTGCTTGCGGTACATACGAAGCAGTGCGAGGCAGAGCTGATCGCAGCGGCTTGGGAAGCGGGAATCCGCGTGTATTCGAGCGGGCGCAACTGGATGACGGCCCCGGACATGGAGCTGCCGCGCATCATCGTCGGCTTTGGCGGGATGGAGGAGGACGATATACGGGAAGGGATTCGCCTGCTGGCAAAAGCGTGGTCGGACGCGTAGCGGGCGATTGTGCCCGGAGAATCAGGAATCATCACGATGGGAAGCGGAAAAGCAAGCGCAGGCTGCGCTCGCGACAGCAAAACGCCCAAGCACTTGCACAATCGGCAAGGCTCGGGCGTTTCTTTCATTCACTCGTCCAGCTTATTCCGTTACTTTTTTGTACTGATCGAACTGATCGGTTACTGCTTTGGATGGAGAGCTGGTCAGCTTGCTGACGATCACGATGGCAAGCAGGCTCATCGCAAAGCCTGGAACCATTTCGTACAGGAAGTCTTTCAGCACATCGAAGCGCGTCCAGATGATGACGGTCAAGGCGCCGGCGATCATGCCGGAGAGTGCGCCCCATTTGTTCATCCGCTTCCAGTACAGAGAGAGCAGGATCACAGGGCCGAACGAAGCGCCGAATCCGGCCCAAGCGTAACCGACGAGATCGAGAATCGTGTCATTTTTGTTCAATGCGAGCAAAAAGGCGATGACAGCGACGAGCAGGACGGAGAGACGGCCAACGGTCACAAGCTCCTTGTCGCTTGCAGAGCGTTTGAGAAACGTCTTGAAAATGTCTTCTGTCAGTGAGCTGGACGTCACGAGCAACTGGGACGAAATCGTACTCATGATCGCAGCCAAAATCGCAGCGAGCAAGAATCCGGTGATAATCGGGTGGAACAACACGGTGCCGAGCTGAATGAAGATCGTCTCAGGGTCGGCAATCGTCCAGCCTTGTTTCGAGTACAGGGCGATACCGATCAGACCCGTCAGCATGGCTCCGGCAACCGAGAAGATCATCCAGCCCATTCCGATTGAACGCGCTTTCTTGATTTCTTTTGTAGAAGTAATCGCCATAAAGCGGACGATGATGTGCGGCTGCCCGAAGTAACCAAGCCCCCAGGCGAACAGGGAGATGATGCCGAGCAAGCTTGTCCCTTTGAAAATATCAAGCAGGGACGGGTCCACCGCCTGGATCGTTGTAAAAGTTTCACCCACACCGCCAACGGTCAAAATCGTCACCAGCGGAACGAGGATGAGCGCGATGACCATGATCAGCCCTTGCACGGCATCGGTCCAGCTTACGGCGAGGAAGCCGCCAAACAGCGTGTACGCGATGGTAACGAGGCCGACAATCCACAAACCAGTGTGGTAGTCCATGTGGAACGTATTTTCAAACAGGACGCCGCCAGAAACGAGACCGGACGAGACGTAAAACGTAAAAAAGACCATGATGACGAGAGCAGAGACGAGACGCAGCATGCGGGAGCTATCCCCGAAGCGGTTTTCCAGGTAGGCCGGAATCGTGATGGAGTTGTTGGCTACCTCTGTGTACGTTCGCAGGCGCGGCGCTACATACAGCCAGTTTGCATACGCACCGAGAGTCAGTCCGATGGCAATCCACGATGCGCTTAAACCAGAGGCGAACATCGCACCGGGCAAGCCCATCATCAGCCAGCCGCTCATGTCGGAGGCTCCCGCGCTCAGGGCGGTGACGGTTGGGCCGAGTGACCGACCGCCGAGCATGTAGTCAGTCAGATTGGAGGTACGCTTGTAGGCATAGTAGCCGATGAGCAGCATGCCTAGCATGTACACAATAATGGACGCGAGCAGCATATTCATGGATAGCACCTCTTGTTGTGTTGTATATTTATAAAAATTATAGTAACGTCTTACACATTATCATGCCCAGATATGAAAATCTAGAACAAAACACAGAAAATTGTGTAGAGAAGCAATAAAAAGTTTTTAATTGAACTAAAAAACCCGCGATATCGCTATCGCAGGTTCGTTTGCTAATTATTTACTTTTTTATTGGACTTGAATTTGTCCATTGCTGTCGAGACTGACTTTAAACTCCTTCACGACGGTAGGCTCTGCACTTGGATTGTTCAGGTCGTGCTTCAGCACCTGAAACGATCCGTTTGCGGCAAGCTTGCCTGTGTATTCCACTCCGAACGTGTCGGATTTGTAAAAGCTGAAGGTAGCGAGTTCGGTCTTTTGCAACTCGTCGACAAGCAGCTGACCGTCGCCGCTGAACATCGCATTGCGCAGCGACTCAGACGATTCGTACTTTTGCTGGAGGTACGTTTGCAATTGCTGGGCAACTTCCGATTCTGCCAGTTGCTTCCCTGCTTCCACGGCTTGTTTGCCGACTTCAATCGCTTGCTTGCCTGTCTCTACTGCCTGCTGTGCCGTCTGCACCCCTTCGGAAATTTCCGAGCATGCTGTAAGCATCAGCGCGCAGCCAATGATCCATGCTTTTTTCATATAGTGTTGCTCCACTCCTTTCACGCGCTCTTATAGCGTACTTTATTTATTTTACTGTATATCCACTTTCGGCGCATCCGCATATGATGAGGTAAGCGTAAGAGCTGCACTGATTACAGGGAGGAAACGCAATGATTCAAGGGAAAGTGAAATGGTTCAGCAAGGAAAAAGGATACGGTTTCATTGAGCGGGATGGAGGACCTGACGTGTTCGTGCACTATTCAGCGATCACCGGCACAGGCTACCGGAATTTGGAGGAAGGCGAGCAGGTTGTCTTCGAGATTGTGAATGGGCAGCGAGGATTGCAAGCAGCCAACGTAGCGCGCAAAAGCTAGGGCACAACTTTTTCAGTCACTTACAAACAGCAGATGACCTAAGCCGTCATCTTTCCATTCTGGACGCCGTCATACCCAGCCAGGGCAGACGGCGTCTTTGTTGATCATCCATTCGATTCCATTCGCAACAGATTGGCGTTGTCAGACTTATACATTGTATAGAAATACAGCCAAAGCAATGACAAGCATCGACGTAATACATCCGTATATGAGCAAAAGGTTGCGCGAACGTTGCTTGAAGCTCAGTTGCTTGCCTTCCGTCGGTTTCAAACCGATCAGGAACGTGGCGACAAAAGCGATGACCACGAGGATGATGACGGCAATAATAAAGGGATAAATACTCATGACGGTCAATCGTCCTTTCTGTATCACTCTGCTTTGATCATATACCGTCCGTCAAAAAAAGGGGCCATCCACTTGGCTGTTTTTTTGCTCATCCACTTGCGGTAAAAGCTTCCGCAAACCGTTCCACAGCAGCAGGAATTTGCGCAAGGGAAGCTCTGCCAAAAGTAAAGCGTACGTGGCCCGGCTCTGCTCCGAACAAGTGGCCGGGTACGAAGACCACGCCGCGCTTGACCGCTTCCGTCAAAAGCTGCTGCTCACTCCATGTTCCGGCAAAGCGGCACCACAGATGAATGCCGCCTTGTGCACCTGCCATGGCGACTTGCTCGCCGAACTTGTCCTCTAGGGAAAACAGCAGCTGATCGTGGCGCAAAGCCAGTTGGGTGCGCAACCGATCGACGTGCTGGGCAAAGTCAGGCGAAGCCAAAAAACGGTCCGCCAGCCACTGCGGGAAAATGCTGTGTCCAAAATCAAACTGCTGCTTCGCATCCGCCAGCCGCTCGATAACCGTCTGCGGCCCGACGATCCAGCCGATGCGCAAGCCGGAAGCGACGATTTTGGTCAGCGAGCTGATATACAAAACCGTGCCGTGTTTATCCAACGATTTGAGGGTAGGGATCGGCTCTTTGGAAAACGAAGTCAAGCTGTACGGATCGTCCTCGATGATCGGGATGCCGTTTTCGGCGGAAAAAGCGAGCAGCTGTTGCCGCCGGGCCAGCGACAGCAAAGTGCCTGTCGGATTTTGAAAGTTCGGGTTGAGAAACACCATTTTGATCCGGTGCTTGCGATGCAGTTCAGCCAAATGGTTCGGATCGATGCCGTTTTGCTCTACGGGCAGCGAAAAGGTGCGCAGTCCTGCTGAATGAAACAACGGCAGGGAGTGACAATACGATGGCGCCTCGATCGCCACGGCGTCACCTGGCTTGAGCAGGCATTGCACGACGAGGTGGAGGGCTTGCTGCGCTCCCGATGTAATCATGATCGACGTGGCAGGCGCTTCGATGTTTCGCCATTCTTTCATGTGTTTGCCGAGCGTTTCGCGCAGCGACCAGTTGCCCTGCGGATGCTCATAGCCGAGGTGATCGGGAAAATCGTCCGGGCTGATCAAGTGCGACAGCGTGTGGCGGGGAACGAGGTCAGGCGAAAGCTCGCCGCTCGCCAGATCGATCAGTTCATTTTCCTGCGTCTCCCTGCGGATTTTGCGGATCAGCGGCAAATTGGGCCTGAACGACCCGGTTTCCGTCAAATGCCGCCAGTTCGGCACACGCGTGCGAGCCAGCCCCCAGATGTCCTGACTGACGAGTGTTCCACTCCCTTGCTTGCGCTCTACGATCCCGGCGGCCTGCAATTCATCATAGACGGCGACGATCGTCGAACGGTTGACCCCGAGTTCTTTTGCCAGTGAGCGCTCCGAGGGCAGACTGCTGCCCGGGCCGAACTCGCCGCTGCTGATGCGCTGCTCGATCTGTTCGGCAATTTGTTTATATAAAGGCTTGTTTTTTGGCCCTGCTGTCTTGTCATCCATGCCAATCCTGCTTTCTGTACGTGGTCGTTTCCGGTTTTCAAAAGGTTTCCAAACGGTTCCAAAACCAAAATCATCCAGCCTATTATACCACGCAATGGAAGGCTTTCCTTTTCGAGCAGCTTTGTTTAGTATAGAGAACGGAAGGAGTGGTGGGGATGAAACAATATTTAGACTTGTGCCAGCGCATTTTGACAGAAGGCGTGACGAAAGAGGATCGGACAGGCACAGGAACGATTAGCATTTTTGGACACCAGATGCGTTTTGACCTGAGCGAGGGCTTCCCGCTGGTCACGACGAAAAAACTACATATGAAATCGATCATTCACGAGTTGCTGTGGTTTTTGGCCGGAGACACGAATGTTCGCTACCTGCAGGAAAATGGGGTGCGGATCTGGAATGAGTGGGCAGATGAAAACGGCGACTTGGGACCCGTCTACGGAAAGCAGTGGCGTTCTTTTGTCGGGCGCGACGGCAAGACGGTCGACCAAATCCAGTGGGTGATCGACGAAATCAAAAAAAATCCCGACTCAAGACGCCTGATCGTCAGTGCGTGGAATCCGGCTGATCTCGCGGAGATGGCCTTGCCGCCGTGTCATTTGCTGTTCCAGTTTTATGTGGCAGACGGCAAGCTGTCGTGCCAGTTGTACCAGCGCAGTGCCGACACGTTTTTGGGGGTGCCGTTCAACATCGCTTCCTATGCGCTTTTGACGCATATGGTTGCCCATGTGACCGGACTTGGGGTGGGCGACTTCGTTCACACGCTGGGAGACGCGCACTTGTATACAAACCATATCGAACAAGTGAAGCTGCAACTCACTCGCGAGCCGAAGCCGTTGCCTAAGCTGAAGCTTAATCCAGAAGTGACGTCCATTTTTGACTTCACGTATGACGACATTGAAATCGTCGATTACGAGGCCCATCCGCACATCAAAGGCGAGGTGGCTGTATGATCAGTCTGATTGTGGCCTACGCGAAAAATCAGGTGATCGGCAAAGATGGCGACATGCCGTGGAGCCTGCCCGCCGATTTGAAAAACGTCAAGGAAATCACGACAGGGAACACGATTGTGATGGGCCGCAAGACGTTCGAATCGATCGGCAGACCGCTGCCGAACAGACGAAATGTCGTGCTGACGAGAAGCCGCGACTTTCATCCGGAAGGTGTCGATGTCGTCCATACGAAGGAAGAAGTGCTCGCTCTGGGCGACGTCATCATTTTTGGCGGCGCCAACATTTACGGGCAGTTCCTGGACGTGGTAGATCGCATGTACATTACCGAAATCGAGCTGGAAACAGAGGGCGACACGTTTTTCCCTGCGTGGGACAAAGACGCGTTTGTGCTTGTGGACAAGCGCGAAGGTGTTGTCGATGAAAAGAATGCCTACCCGCATACGTTTTACGTGTATGAACGCAAAAATGGTTAGCCCTTCCCGTTGAAACCGGGCAAACTGCCTCCTGAACATCAGGGGGTTTTTTTGTGCAAAACGTCTCGGCGTTTTTCATGAAATTGGATGTGACCGTCTTGTTGTATCCAGATCGAAAAGTCCCGGACAAGCGGCTCGCAGCCTGGGAGGAACGACACAGAGCCTTCATACATATCCCGGCGGTTTCGCGCATACAAACAGTAGAAAACGGTTGGACAAACCGCAGGGGGGATGGGATGAAAGTCGACTTTCATGTGCATCTGGAAGAGGGACCGTATTCGCTGGACTGGTTGGTCGGGCAAGCGTGCGCACTGCGGCCGCTTCTGGACGAAAAGCAAGAGAGCGGAAGCAGGGGCTGGGCACACGAGCTGGTCAAGGGGCTTGCCCACAGGCTCCAAAGAGGGCCTTACTCCAGGGAGTGGCTGGATTTGTACCGGGCGCGGGCGAAACAAGCTGGCATCTCGCAAGTGTGCGTCGTCGAGCATTTGTATCGCTTTGCCGATTTTCGTCCTTATTATGAGCAATTTATTCACGTGGGGCACGACCGTTTAGGCAAAGCGCAGCGGCAGTGGCTTGGACAGATGGCGAACGACTCTTTGCCAGCTTATGTGGCGTTTCTTGCAGAGGAGCGCGAGCGGTGGGCGGAAGATGGGGTGGCGCTTCGCATCGGGATCGAGCTGGATTATTTTCCGGGCGGGGAAGGCGAGCTGCGCGAGGTGATCGAAAAATATCCGTGGGACGTATGCATGGGAGCCGTCCATTTCCCTGGCGGAAAAGGCTATCTCGTTCGCAATCTCCAGGAGCAGCTGGAAGTGCATGCATCACCCGGATGGTTCGTGCGTTATTTTGATGTGGTGGAGCAGGCGATTGACAGTGGCCTGTTCGATGTTTTGACGCATCTGGACGGGGTCAGGGCGTTTGACCCGAAAGCGGATGAAATGACGCTGTTGCCGTACTATCAGCGGATCGCCCGGGCATTGCGGCGGATGGATACGGCAACCGAACTGAACACAGCGTGCGTGCGCGGACAGACGCAGCGGGAGTTTTCGCCGAGCTATCGCTTTTTGCAAATATTGGCGCAGCATGAAGTGCCGATTACGCTGTCCTCCCATGCGACAGCTCCTGATCAGGTCGGGCAGCATCTCGCAGAAGCGCGAATGCAGCTGAGGCGCGCAGGATATGCCAGCTTAGCCGTTTTTGCTGACAGAAAAAGGAGCCTGATGGAGATTGAATAGCAGACTTCCCCGCTAGGTGCGCTTTTTTGCTATGATAGAGACAAGCGTATAAATATGCATCCAGCGGGAGGAGAACACAGCATGTCGTTGCAGGAACGTTTGAAATCGTTGCTCAAAGAGGTGGAGCCGCAAATGATCGCGTGGCGCCGCCATCTTCACCAATATCCGGAACTGTCCTTTCAAGAGGAAAAAACTCCGGCGATGATCGCGGAAATTTTGCGTGGCCTGGAGTTTGACGAAGTAAAAACCGGAGTGGGCGGCCGCGGGGTCATCGGAGTGCTCAAGGGCAGCCGTCCGGGCAAAGTCGTCGCTTTGCGGGCTGATTTCGACGCGTTGCCGATTCAGGATCAAAAAGATGTTCCGTACAAATCGACGGTTCCTGGTGTCATGCACGCCTGCGGCCACGATGCCCATACCTCCGAACTGTTGGGCTTGGCGAGTGTGCTGGCGGCGCATCGCGACCAGTTTGCCGGGGAAATCCGTTTTTTGTTCCAGCACGCGGAAGAAGAATCGCCAGGCGGAGCGATCCAGATGACAGCGGACGGCGCAGTCGACGGCGTAGACGCTGTATTTGGCGTCCATCTCTGGTCCATGCTGCCAGTAGGCAAAGTGTTCATCAGCGGTGGCCCGATCATGGCGAATACAGATGACTTTGTGATCGAAATCAAGGGCCGCGGCGGTCATGGCGCTGTTCCTGAGGAGACAGTCGATTCGATCGTGGTCGGCTCGCAAATCGTAGGAAATTTGCAGACGATCGCCAGCCGCAACGTCAGTCCGTTGGAAAGCGTCGTCGTGACGGTCGGTACGTTCAACGGCGGTGACAACAACAATATCATCGCAGACAGCTGTCGCCTGACGGGAACGGTGCGTTCGTTCCTGCCGGACGTGCGTGATCGCGCTGAGCTTCGCCTCACGGAAATCGCTGTCGGCACGGCTGCCATGATGGGCGCAGAGGCGAAAGTGTCGTACGAGCGCGGCTATCCTGCGGTGATCAATCATGAAGCGGAAGCGCAAATCGCCCGTGAAGCGGCGCTGGCTGCCTTTGGTCCGGAGCGCGTGGAACCGATGAAGCCGCTCATGGGAGGAGAAGACTTCTCTTACTATTTGGAAAAGGTGCCTGGGGCGTATTTGTTTGTCGGGGCCGGCAACCCGGAGAAGCTGGCGAAGTATCCGCACCACCACCCGCATTTTGACATCGACGAAGACTCCATGCTCATCGCCGGAGAGCTGCTCGGACGAACAGCTTTGCTCTATCTGGAGAAAAAAGAGGGGTAGTATAAACCTTTCCCTTGCAAAGATGCGCTTTTGCCTAGCAGTGGCAATGGCGCTTTTTTGGCGTCTTGCCATAAACTGTTGAAATGAGGCATCGCATACCGCACACGGCAATCAGATGAGCAAAGGAGGGGGCTGCCTCCAGTGAGAAAACGGATCGGCATACTGACCTACCGGGGAGAATCCGGCTTTATCGAACCGGGATTTTTTCGCCGTCTGGTCAAGGAAGGGAGAGAGCTGGGCGCCGACGTCTTTGTTTTCGGGCCGCAGGATGTGCATGTGTCCGAGCGGAAAATCAAAGGCTTCATCCCTGCCGAAAAAGGCTGGAAGAGCGAATGGTTTGAGTGGCCGGACATTGTCATAGACCGCTATCGGTATTATCCGTTGGCGAAGCATAGCCACTATCCGCCGTTTCGCAAGCAAAACTTGTTCCGCTATGCCAACAGCCGTTTTACGAATAAATTCAATCTCCATCAAATTTTGCTGGAAGACCCGTTTTTGACGAAATGGCTGCCCGAGACGTTCGCTTACGCAAGAAGCACGCTGGTTTCGATGCTGAAACGCCATCGCCAGGTGTATCTCAAGCCGACAAACGGCTCGGGCGGGCGAAGCATTTTGCGCGTGGAAAAAACAGAAGAGGGCTATCTGCTGCATGGCAGAACCAAACAGCAGGCGAAAAGCAGGGAAAAGCTGTCCTCGATCAGCAAAGTATGCGAGCGGCTCGAAGCGTGGATGGAAAAAGAAAAGAACGGAAAAGAGCAGTTTTTTCTCCAGCAAGGTTTGCAATTGGCTCTGGTGCCTGGGCGAACCGTCGATGCCAGGGTGCTTGCGCAAAAAGACGGAGAAGGCATCTGGCGGCTGACAGGCATGGGCATACGCATCGGCTCGACGCGCTCTTCGACGTCCAATTTGCACGGCGGCGGGACGGCGATGCCGGCCATTCCTTTTTTGGCGAGCCGCTTTGGGCAAGAAGCCGCCAAAAGAATCGTGCTCGAATGCAAAGAGCTTGTCATGCTGACTATCGGCAGAATCGAGCAGCACTTCGGGCAGATGATGGAGTTCGGGTTTGACTTAGGCATCGATGTGCACGGCCATGTGTGGATTATCGAGATTAATCCGAAGCCTGGCAGGGAAATATTCCGGCAGCTCGGGGAGCATCGGCGCTATCGGCAGGCCGTGCGCAGGCCGTTGGAATACGCCTTGTATTTGATCGAAAAAAATGAGCGGATGAAAGACCAGCGATTCGGACTCGGGTGAAAAGGCTCTCCACAGCTTGGAGGGTCTTTTTCATTTCTTTTGCGCAAGGCATGCGGCATAATAATAGCCAGGTGGATGCGTGCTCCTTGACGGCGTGCAAGGTTCACAAACAAAGGAATGGAGGAGATGAGCATGAGACAAGAAGCTTTTTCGATTGAGTTGGGCGAAGGCTTGACGCTTCGGGGGAATGTACATACAGACGAGGCAGCGGGTGCCGACCAGCCGCTGTTGCTGTTTTGCCACGGGTTCAAGGGCTTCAAGGATTGGGGCAGCTTCCCCTATGTGGCAGACGAGCTGGCGAAGCGAGGCGTGACGACGATCCGCTTTAATTTTAGCTGCAACGGTGTGGGCGAGAGCTTGACCGAATTTGACGAGCTGGAAAAGTTCGGCCGCAACACGTACGCGCGTGAGCTTGCCGACCTGCAAGCGCTGGTCGAATGGATCGATTCCGGTGAGTTTGTCTGGCCAGACTATGTGGACAAATCCAGACTGTACGTGCTTGGACACAGCAAAGGCGGCGGGGATGCCATCCTGTTCGGAGCGGGCAATCCGCGCGTGGCGGGAATCGTGACCTGGAATGGAATTGCCGATGTCAACTTGTTTGATGCGGGACTGCGCAAGCAAATCGCGGAAACAGGCGTCGGCTATATCGCCAATGCGCGCACCGGGCAAGATATGCCGATTACGCGGACGGTGATCGAGGATGTGGATCAAAACCGGGAAGCGTATGACATTTTGGCGAAAGTGTCTTCGATGGAAACACCTTTGTGCATCTTGAGCGGAGAAAAAGATTTTGTCCGTCTGGTAGAGGGTGCCAAACGGATTCATCAGGCGGCGAAGCACAGCGAGCTGCACTGGATAGAAGGCGGCGACCATACGTGGAACACGCGTCATCCGTTTGCAGGAACTTCTCCGCAACTGGAAGCGGTCATTGAGCAAACGGCGGCTTTTGTCCGTACCCCGCGGACATAGAAAAAGCCTGGATTTTCCTGCGTTTTCAATCCATTTGGGCTATGGTATACTGGGTAACGTCAAAAGATTCAAATGATGTGACTATTCAGAAAATACCAGAGATAGGTGGAGAAGAAACATGAACAGCAAGGTGTATCTGTACGATACCACCCTGCGAGATGGTACGCAGGGAGAGGGGATCAGCCTGTCGGTGGAAGACAAGATAAAGATCGCACTGCGGCTGGATCAGTTCGGAATTGATTTTATCGAGGGCGGTTGGCCTGGAAGCAATCCAAAGGATATGGCGTTTTTTGAGCGCATCCGCGAGATTCCGCTACAGCACGCCAAAGTGACGGCTTTTGGCAGCACCTGTCGTCCGAATGTGGCAGTAGCAGCAGACGACAACTTGCTGGCGCTGATCGCCAGCGGTGCCGAAGCTGCGGCGATTTTCGGGAAGTCATGGGACTTGCACGTGACGGACGCCTTGAAGACGACTTTGGAAGAAAACGTGCGCATGGTCGCTGATTCGGTGGCCTTTTTGAAACAGAACGGTTTGACGACACTCTTTTTGGCGGAGCATTTCTTCGATGGCTACAAAGCAAACCCGCTGTATGCCCTGCGGGTGCTTGCGGCTGCCGAAGAGGCGGGGGCCGACTGGATTGTCCTTTGCGATACAAACGGAGGAAGTCTGCCACACGAAGTATACGAGATCGTCAAGGCGGCTGCCGGACAACTTCGTACGCCGCTGGGGATTCATCCGCACAACGACAGCGGCGTAGCTGTGGCGAACGCTTTGGCCGCGATTCAGGCGGGAGCCAAGCAAGTGCAAGGAACGATCAACGGGATCGGGGAGCGCTGCGGCAACGTCAACCTTATTTCTGTTGTGCCCAATTTGCAGCTCAAGCTCGGCTACGAGTGCGTGAGCAGCGAGCAGTTGCAAGAGCTGACGCAGCTTTCGCGCTACGTGGCGGAGATCGCCAACATGACGCTGCCGAACAACCAGCCTTTTGTCGGACACAGCGCTTTTGCCCACAAAGGCGGAATCCACGTCAGCGCCGTATTGCGCGATCCGAAAACGTACGAGCACATCGAGCCGGAAAACATCGGCAACAAGCGCCGCGTGCTCGTCTCCGAGCTGGCCGGACAGAGCAATCTGCTCGCCAAAATGGAAGAGCTGGAGATCGATCTGTCGCTGGATCGGGAAAAGACCCGCGAGATTATCACGCGCATCAAAGAGCGCGAGTTCCAGGGCTACCAGTACGAGGGCGCGGAAGCTTCGCTCACGCTCATGCTGCTTGAGGCTGCCGGCAAGCTGAAAAATTTGTTCACGCTCGATTCTTTCAAGATTTTGATGGAAAAGGCGGCCATTCAGTCGATCACGTCCGAGGCGACAGTCAAGCTGCGGGTAAACGGGGAGAGCGTACATACAGCCGCGGATGGCAACGGCCCTGTCAACGCGCTGGACAACGCCATGCGCAAAGCGCTGGAGAGCTACTACCCCTGTATCGCCAACATGCATCTGGCCGACTACAAGGTGCGTGTTCTGGATGAAAACGGAGCGACAGCGGCAAAAGTCCGTGTGCTGATCGAGTCGGCAAGCAACGGGGAGAAGTGGAGCACGGTCGGGGTGTCTACCAACGTAATCGAAGCAAGCTGGGAGGCGCTCGCAGACAGTATTCGCTACTTGTTGTGGCGGGAAGGCTGCGAGGAAGCGGGACATTTGTCCGCAGCAGAGGCGCGGGTCGGAATCGTCAATCATTAGTTGGAAACACCCCATGTAAAGGGAACAAAAATGCAAGGAAGCGTGGCATGTTTGCACACACGCACGCTTAAAAATGACCAGCTACAGTTCAGCGAATTGGCCCTCCTGTTGTGAGACAGAGCGAACAGGAGAGGCTGTCCGAATGAGCGTGGGCTGGTCTTTTTTGCGTTGCGCGTGCCAGCTCAGTCTGGCGTCTCCGCAGCGGGGCGGTCCATCAGCTGGCGCAGCTTTGTTTCGGTCGACGATTGGGGGTCCGGGGTATAAATGCTGCAACGCAAGTCAGCGCTGCCCTGTACTTGCAGGGAGGTGAGGTGAAACTGCATTTTTCCGGCTTTGGCATGGCGAAACTCCAGCAGCACCTCAGGAGCCGTGCTGACGTCGCTCTGTTCCCACAGCCGATGAAAGTCGGGGTGGACGTCTCTCATTTCGCGCAAAAAGTGCTCGTACCATTCGTCTTCCACGTACTGTCCGTAGTACGCGCGAAAAATCGCGAGAAAGCCGCTGACGAAGTGCTCCCAGTTGACGGCGAGCCGCCGCAGCTCTTTTCGCGTGAACAACAATCGGATCAGATTGCGCTCTTCCACTGGTATTTGCTCGAAATCGAGAAAGACATGCGCTGCCGCTTTGTTCCAGCCGACGATGTGGAGTCGTCTGTCCGAGATGATGGCAGGACAGGAGTGCAGCTCGTTCACAATTCGCTCCAGGGCTGGACTGATCTGGGGCGACTCGTCTTTGTGCAGCGTGGTCCCGACAGTTGTGCCGCTTTCCAAGGCGAGCGCGTACAAATACTTGCGCTCGTCGACAGTCAGTTGCAGTGCTTTGGATACGGCATCGAGAACGGAGGGGGATACTTTGATATCCCGGCCTTGTTCCAGCCACGTGTACCAGGTGGAGCTTACCCCTGCCAATTGTGCCACTTCTTCCCGGCGCAGGCCAGGCGTCCGCCGCCTTGTGCCAGGAGCAAGCCCGACGGACTGAGGCAAAATTTTTGCTCGCTGCGCTTTTAAAAAGGACGAGAGTGCCTGCAGGCGTGTCTGATTGTTCATGCGGACTTCCTTTCCAAGTCGAAAATGGGTAAAACTGTTACTTATTATACTAGGATAAACAACAACTTGTAATAGGATAAATCATGTGACAAGATGGTTTCCATAAGGGCTTGTAAAGGAGGATAATGATGGAGAAAGTAGTGGTTACGGGGATGGGCGTCATTTCCCCTATCGGAAGCAATGTCGAGCAATTTTGGAGCAGCCTGGTTGAAGGAAAGTCAGGCATCTCCCACATTGACATATTTGATACATCCCGGTTTAAAACGAAAATCGCGGGTCTTGTCCGGGATTTTGACCCGGAGGCGCGATTCGGGCGCAAAGAGGCGAGAAGAATGGACCGCTTTTGCCAGTTTGCGATTGCAGCGGCGGACGAAGCGCTGGCAGATGCAGGACTCCGGCTCGACGATTGCGATCGCGAACGGATAGGCGTCTATGTCGGCTCTGGAATTGGCGGCGTGCAGACGTTATTGGACCAGTACGACACGCTGAGAAGCCGCGGGCCGGAGCGGGTCAGCCCTACGCTGGTGCCGATGCTGATCTCCAATATAGCAGCAGCAATGATCAGCATCAAATACGGCATATACGGCCCGACGATGTCGCCTGTCACGGCCTGCTCGATTGGCAATACTTCGATCGGCGAAGCGTATCGGCTGATCCAATCGGGCAAAGCTGACGTAGTGATTGCCGGAGGAACGGAAGCCGCGATTAACGAGGTATCGCTGGCGAGCTTCAGCAATGCGACTGCCTTGTCCACGCGAAACGACGATCCGGCTGCGGCGAGCCGCCCTTTTGATGCCAAGCGTGACGGGTTTGTCATGGCGGAGGGAGCGGGTATCCTGATTGTGGAGTCTTACTCGCATGCAAGGAAGCGTGACGCTCGGATTTACGCGGAAGTAATCGGCTACGGAGCAAGCTCCGACGCCTACCATATGGTTGCTACCCATCCGGAAGGGCTTGGCCCATACCGGGCGATGAAATGGGCGCTGGAGGAAGCGGGAATCGAGCCTGCGGAGCTGGATGTGATCAGCGCTCACGCTACAGGTACGGAAGTCGGTGACCGTTCGGAGACGCTGGCGATCAAACGTCTGTTGGGCGACCACGCCGGGCGCATCCCGATCACGGCCAACAAGTCGATGACAGGGCATATGTTCGGGGCGGCAGGCGGCGCGGAGGCGATTGCGCTGATCAAGAGCCTTCAGGAGGGAGTCGTACCGCCGACGATCAACCAGGACGAGCGCGATCCCGTCTGTGATCTGGACTATGTGCCAAATACAGCCCGGCGCATGGCGCTGAACGTGGGGATGTCCAACTCCTTTGGCTTTGGTGGACACAATGCGGTGATTGTGCTGCGGAAGTACGAGGGGTAAGGAAGTCAGAAAGTTAGAGTGAGGGAGTCTTCCGGGGTGTTTGGGGAGGCTCTTTTTTTTGCTTGATAAGAGATCAGGGAAGCGGACGCACGTTGCCGCTTAAAAGCGTGTTTTCCTTTTTCGCCTGCGTCTCGGTAAGAGTCCCAAAGCCCTTTCGCTTGTTTCCCCTGTTTCCTCGGCCGACGTGTAGCTTTGGTTGGATAGTGCTTTTTGAAAGTTGATCAGGGATGAGAAATCTCTTTTTTGGCGTGTTTTCGCTTTTCCCCGGAGCCGTGCAGTGAAGTCAACAGGGGGTATCCCAAGAAGCTACAGCGATTCGTCTCTTTCCTCGCCACGCCAAAAGTACCGACGAAGCAGACTACGAAGCGCCCCCCCAAACCAATCTTTCAATCCTTCATCCTTTTCTTCGCGATCTCCGAAGTTTCGAAATAAAGCAGACTCCAAAGCACGATCCCAAGCAATCTTTCAGTCATTCACCATTCCGCCTAGAACCCCCCGCCAACTCCAAGAATGCCCCTAGGAAAAAGGCAGCATACTAACAAAAACCAGAACCAAAAAAGGGGAATCATTCATGACGAACGAGCAGGGAGCGACAGAAACAAACATCCAGCGGGCACCGATTCTCGGCGTCATTATTGCCGGAGCGATAGCGGCCCTGCTGAACCAGACACTCCTCAACGTAGCCCTCCCCAAGCTGATGGAGCAATTCCACATCACTACCTCCACAGCCCAATGGGTCATCACCATTTACATGCTGGTCAACGGCGTCCTGATCCCGACGACGGCTTTTCTGATGGAAAAATATACGACCAGACAGCTGTTTATTTCCGCAATGAGCCTTTTTGCCGCAGGAACGCTCATCTGCGGCATTGCCCCCAGCTTCTCGATCATGTTGATCGGACGCGTGGTGCAAGCAGCGGGGGCAGGGATTCTCATGCCGCTCATGACCAATGTCATTTTCAACATGTTCCCCGCTGATCGGCGCGGTTCCGCGATGGGCATCGTCGGGATTGCCATGGTCTTTGCCCCGGCGATCGGGCCGACCTTGTCCGGGTGGATTGTCGAGCATTACTCGTGGCGCTTGCTGTTTTTCGTCGTCCTGCCGATTGCGCTGATCGTGCTGGTCACGTCCTTTTTCGTCCTGAAAAATGTGACCGAGACGCAAAATCCGAAGCTGGACTCATGGGGAGTCGTCTTGTCGACGATCGGCTTCGGCGGGCTGCTCTACGGCTTCAGCTCCGCAGGCGCGGCGGGCTGGAGGAGTGCAGAAGTCATCGGCATGCTGCTCGTGGGCTGTATCAGCTTGGGGGCGTTTGTCTGGCGGCAGTTGTCGATTGACCATGCGATGCTGGAGTTTCGCATCTTTCAAACTCCGGCCTACACGTTGGCCGTCCTGATCAGCCTGATGGTCAACATGTCGCTCTACTCGGGGATGATTCTCCTGCCTGTCTACGTGCAAAACATCCTGCACTTCACACCTGTGCAATCAGGCTTGCTGCTTTTGCCGGGGAGCATCATCATGGGCATCATGTCTCCGATCACAGGCAAGCTGTTTGACAAGTTTGGCGCAAAATGGCTCGCCCTGATCGGACTCATTATCACGATCGTCACGACTTACGGCTTCACGAAGCTGAGCCTCTCGACAAGCTACAGCTACTTGGTGACGCTTTACACCGTGCGCATGTTCGGACTGTCGATGCTGATGATGCCCGTCATGACGTCAGGCTTGAACGCCCTGCCATTGCAGCTCAATCCGCACGGGACGGCGATGTCCAACACGATCAACGCGATAGGGGGAGCGCTCGGCACAGCGTTGTTCGTCACGATCATGACGACGAAAAGCGCAGCCCACACGGCGGATATCGTCCGAAGCCAGCACCTCAACCCGGCTGACCTCGCCCAGATGCAGCTGGCGACGAAGCAAGGAATTGCCATGGGCACAAACGATGCCTTTATGATCGCCACGCTGTTTACCGTCATCGCGCTCGTTTTAGCGCTGTTCCTCGGCAACAAAACGCCGCGAAGACAAGAGGCTGCCGCACAAAAAAGAGTACCCCAGCCGTCGTAAGCAAGCGCAGTCCGCCAAAAGCCATAAAAAAACCAAAAACCATAACATAAAAAAAGCGCCGCTTCCGCAAAAGGGAGGCGCCGCTTTTTGACGCGTGCTGCGTACTAGCCTTGTTTTCTCATAGCCCCTAATTCTTCGACGATCGCCGTCATCTCATTGATGCCAAACGCCGTTTTTTTCTGCACCATGTTGTACAGGTACAAAAGGTCTTCGTAGTGGGCGAGGTCAAAATCTTCCGGGCGCATAACCGCTGTGTTCGCCATGTTGAGCTTGGCTTTGATGCCCTCGATCAGAACCGCCAAATTTTCCTGGGTTGCCTCTTTCAAATCTGCCATTGCTTGGTCTCCTCTCCAACGCTGCTTGTTATTTGGTCAGCTGTCCACGCGTGACGCCGAGCTGGTTGGTCGCTTTCAGCGTGCGCCATACGTGTGTGCCGCTAACTTCTCCGCGCAGAGCCTTACGATACAGGCTGATGACTTCACGCACGCGCTCCGGTTCTTCTTCCAGAAACTCGATGCGGTAGCTGCCTACATTCAGGGAGCGGAACTCTTTCAAATACTCCGCGCCAGACTGGTCGATGGCGTTGTACACCGTGTTGCGGCAGCCGGTATCTACCCGCACCGGATGCGAGAAGCCGACGCGATCCTTGAGCGAGATGCGAGAGGTTTCGCATGGGGTTCCGCAGTTGGTATGGTCGGTTCCCTCACTCATGAACGTGCAGTATACGCAGTGCTCGGTATGGAACATCGGCATATGCTGATGGATGACCAGCTCCATGTTTGCTGCGTTGGAGCGGCTGAGCAAGTCCACCATTTGCTGGATGTTCAGATCATACGAAGGCGTGACCCGTGTCAGGCCAGCTTCGAGGAACAGCTCCACCGCTTTATGGTTGGCCACGTTCAGGGAGAAATCGCCGATCAGCGGGATGTCGATCTCATCCTTGCGGGACAGGTAGTAGTAGAGTGCCCCTGTATTGCGCACCAAAATCGCGTCCGGCTTGCTTTTGGCAATCAGGGCGAGCACGCCGTTTTCATCCGGCATGTGGATGCGCATCGTGGCAATCCCGATTTTCTTGCCGTATTTGTGCGCCAGCTTGACGCCTTCTGGATACTGTTTGACAAATTCGAAGTCCGCGTAAAGGAAATCGACGTCCGTCTGCGCCGCAGCTTCCAGCTGTTCCAGCGAGCGGCACAAAGCTGTCAACAGCGGCTTTTCCACCGGCTGCGAGCGAGGCACGTCCGCATACACATTCACATCGCGATGCTGGTAGACAGGCGGCTTGGAACGCAAGTACACAAGCTGCTCTACCGCTTCACGGCGCATCCGGTTCAGCTCGCTGACCGGAACGATCAAGTCTCCGGCAAGGTCAACCGTCAAATCGTGAGCGTCCAGATGGTAAACCGTTCCGCCCAGACGGCTGAGCTGGTCATGCAAAAGCTCGTGCGTCAGCGGTCGCTTCACGGCAGATTCCAGCAGCTTCTCCGACGGAACGGTGACAGCGTGGTTCGCCTGTTTGTCCACCCAGGTGATGCAGAGTTTATCGCCCAGCTTGCCGCTGACATGCACCGACAGTGGGAACGTGCGGTACGGCTTTTCCGTTTCAAACGTTTTGCGCAGGCGGCGGTCAAGCTCGGGATCGCTTGTTTTCCAGACGCGGTCGCCTACGTGGAGTCGTTTCAGGTTGACGTCGTTTCGGCCCATCACGATCTCGTACACGCCTTTTTCCACTTCGCCCTCGATCTTTTTGCCGCGGGACAAAATATCGTAGACGCGTCCGCCTTCTTCTTTTTGCGTCGGGTCGCCCGCGTCGAACACGATGCCGTCACCGCGTTTGACAGGAGCAGCAATTTCCACGAGCACGCTTGTGCCCAGCAACTTTTTCACTGTGCCTAAAAAGACGCCGCGGCTTTTCGGGAACGATCCGTCTATGAGCTGCTTGTTGTTCGTTCCTTCCAAAAATCCGTGGGTGAAACCACGGGAAAAGCTTTGCTGCAACTCGCGAATTTCTATTTCCGACGGGCCTGTGTCTTGTCCGGCAAAATAGCGCTCGATTGCCGCGTTGTATTTGCTGACCACGTTGGCTACGTACTCCGGAGATTTCAGACGCCCTTCGATTTTAAAAGAAGTGACGCCTGCCTCGATCAGCTCGGGAACCAGGTCGACGGCAGCCAGATCTTTTGGCGAGAGGACGTAGGCGATGTTGCCCATATCCTTTTGCACGCCGTCCACCATCAAATCGTACGGCAGTCGGCAAGCCTGGGCGCACTCGCCGCGGTTGGCAGAGCGACCGCCCCACATTTCCGAAGTCAGACACTGACCAGAGTAGGAGACGCACAAAGCGCCGTGGACAAAAACTTCCATCGGCAGCTTCGCTTTTTCGCCGATCTTCTTGATTTCCTTCAAGGAATTTTCCCGGCCCAAAACGACGCGTTCCATGTCGAATGGTTTCGTAAATTCGACAGCTTCCGGGGAAGTGATCGTCATCTGCGTGGAGCCGTGGATCGGGAAGTCAGGGGAGATTTCGCGAATCAGCTTCACCAGACCGAGGTCCTGGACGATAACCGCGTCCACCCCGGCGTGAATACAGGCGTCAATCAGTTCGCGGGCATCCTCCAGCTCGTTTTCGAATACGAGAATATTAAAGGTAAGAAAACCTTTTACACCGTACATATGCAAGTAAGCCATAATCTCAGGCAGCTCAGCCATTTGAAAGTTCTCCGCGCGTGCGCGTGCGTTGAACTTTTCTACACCGAAAAAGATGGCGTTGGCACCATTCGCGACGGCGGCTTTCAAACAGTCCCAGTTGCCTGCGGGGGCCAACAGCTCAATATCTTCACGCTTTATGTTGTTTCGCATGTGTATGTCATTACCTCCAAGGTCTTTAAAAAAAGCTCTTCTTCATCATAGGGAAATGTCCTTGCTCCCGCAACAAAAACCTCCACTTCTCCAAATGTTGAAAATTGTCGCTTCCAGTAAGTGTGAGTTTGATGGTATTCTGTAAGAAAAATCAAAAGATTCCACAATGGAATGATCAGCCAAATCGACAAAATTCGTGGATTTTTTTGAGCAACAAGCTTCCCCACCATTATAGCCATCGTTTGCACAGCTTATAGCTCGGCTCGTGATCTAGCCGAATGACAACTGGCAACAGCAGCGCAGAAAGGAGGCGAACATGGCACAGGACCAGGAAATGTGGGACAAGCTGTTTCATGAGCTTGCCTGCATCAAAAGCGAGTTAAAAGCGTTTAAGCTTGAAACCCGGGCAGAACTATACCAAATCAAAGACGAGCTGAAAGAATGGCAACAGCAGAATGGACAACAACGGCTCCCTAAAAAAGGGGAATAAACGATGATGACAGCAAACAAGAACAGCAACTGGTGGAATAAAACGGTCAAAGCGGTACTCGCGACAGGCTTGACCGTATCTCTGGCGGCGTGCGGACAGGCACCGGAAGCCGCAAAACCAGCCCAGCCATCGCAACAGGCGACAACTCAGCCGGCACCAGCGAAGGAAACCAAACAGCCTGAGCAGGTGCTCCGACTGAACAACTTTACGGAGCCGCTTTCTCTGCATCCGGGAATGATTACAGATGTATGGTCTTCCAATGTCATTTTCCAGACGTTTGAGGGACTGACACGAATCGACAAAGACGGCGTGCCACAACCGGCGATTGCCCAAGAAATCAAAGCGTCCGACGATCTGCTCACCTATACCTTTACACTGCGGGACAACGCCAAATGGTCAAACGGTGATTCGGTAACGGCACACGACTTCGAGAACGCCTGGAAATGGGTATTGGACGCGAAAAACGGTTCCGAATACGCCTACCAGCTCTTTTATGTGAAAAATGCAGAAGCGGCATTCAGCGGAAAAGCAAAGCCGGAAGAGATCGGGGTAAAAGCGACGGATGACAAGACACTGGTCGTCCAGTTGGAAAACCCGACGCCGTTTTTCCTGGAGCTGACCGCTTTCTACAGCTACTTCCCGGTTAACACAAAAGTAGCGAAAGAGCACCCGGATTGGGCGAAGGACGCAGGTCCGAACTACACTTCGAACGGACCGTTCAAGCTGACTTCCTGGGATCACAAAAACAAGCTGGTGCTGGAGAAAAACGAGAACTACTGGGATGCTGGCACAGTCAAGCTGACGAAAATCGAAATGAACATCATCAATGACGCCAATACCGAGTTGTCCATGCTGGAGAACGGCGATCTGGACTGGGCAGGAGCGCCTACCGGAAACTTGCCGCTCGACGCGATGCAGACGCTGAAGGAAAAAGGTCTTCTGGAGATTACGCCGAAAGCAGGAACGTACTGGTACGAGTTCAATACGCAACAAAAACCGTTCAATAACAAAAAAATTCGCCAAGCGTTCGCACTGGCGATCAGCCGCCAAGACATCGTCGACAACGTGACGCAAGGCGGCGAACTGGTTGCGACAGCCGTAGTGCCTCCGACCATGTTTGCAGAAAACACGCAAGGCTTGTTCAAGGACAACGATGTGGAAAAAGCGAAACAGCTTCTGGCAGAAGGCATGAAGGAAGAAGGATACGCGAGCGCCGACAAGCTGCCGCCAATCACGCTCTCCTACAACACAGAAGAAGCGCAGACCAAAATCGCGCAAGCCGTGCAAGACATGTGGCAAAAAAATCTCGGAGTACAAGTGAAGCTGGAGAACCAAGAGTGGAACGTGTACTACGAAAACGTGAAAAATGGCAAGTTCCAGGTAGCCCGCATGGGTTGGACAGGCGATTTCAACGATCCGATCAACTTCCTGGAAATTTTCCGCACGAAAGAAGGCAACAACCACACCGGATGGGAAAGCAAGGCATACGCCGAGCTGCTCGCCAAGTCTTCCAAGGAAAAGGATGCTGCCAAACGCAAGGCGATCTTGCAGGATGCAGAAAAGCTGCTGGTGGATGAAATGCCAGTAATTCCGTTCTACTTCAAATCCACAGTTTACGCGAAAAATCCGAACTTGAAAGATGTCGTCATTTCCGGGCTGGGCAATGCGCAGTACAAATGGGCCTATTTTGAATAATCGTTCCTAACAAAAATGTGAAGGGCTGGTCGCTTGGATTAATCCACGACCAGCCCTTCGAATACAATCGAGACCTTCTCTTCCATTATTTCTTCCAGCGCCCAGGCGCCTTCGCTGCGCACCCAGTCATACAGCGCGTTGTAGTAGATGTTTTCCAACATGTTTGCCGCCACGAGCGGATTGAACTTGGCCTTCAGCTGTTGCCGATCCTGCGCTTCTTCGATCAGGTCTGCAAAAAGCTGGCGCAGCTCAAAGTACATGTTCTTTTCGTTCTCCAGCACTTTGCGATGCTTCATCGACGATTCCACGACGACTTTGATGAAATCAAAATTGGTGATCGTCACTTCGTTCATGATTTTGTAAATCCGCAGAACCTTGGATTTGCAATCGTCCCCGTAGTCCCACTCCGCACGGCGTTCTTCGATTTCGTGAAGCCGTTCATATCCCCAGTTGGCGAGGATTGCTTCCTTTGACGTGAAATGCAGAAAAATGGTGCCGCGAGCGACATCTGCTTCTTCCGAGATCATGTCGATGGTCGTTGCTTCAAAGCCGTGCTGCTTGAACAGCTTGATGGCAGCGTTGAAGATTTTTTCGCGTGTTTCCCGCTTTTTTCTCTCCCGTCTCGTCGTCAAAAAGGTAGTACCTCCTCTGCTCGTTTGTATGATTATAACATAACACTTACTTACAAAAGAATTTTCCGTACATTTCAGGAGCAAAAGGGCAAAAAAAGGGATAGACTTCTGTGCGAGTCGAATGTATATTTATATACTATAATGAATAAATATTTAATCATACCGAGCTGTTAGAGCATGGGGTGGAGGAGAGTAAAATGAGCGTTGCAAAAGCGCTGACAGTACGTCAGGCAATGATGAAGGACGTCGATGCCATGTTGGAAATCATTAATGAATATGCACAACAGGGATTGATGTTGCCGCGAACGAAACTTTCTGTCTGTGAAAATTTGCAGTCATTTATCGTCGCTCATGATGGAGATACAGTGGTTGGCGTTGCCGGACTGCATATTTTATGGGAGGACCTGGCGGAAATCCGCTCCCTGGCGATATCGGAAAAAGCAAAAGGGATGGGCGTGGGCAAGCATCTCGTCCTTCATCTCGTAGACCAGTGCCGCAACCTGGGCATTAACCGTGTGCTTGCGCTAACCTATCAAAAAGTGTTCTTTGAAAAGTGCGGATTTTGGATCGTAGCGAAGGAAACGTTGCCGCAAAAAGTGTGGAAAGACTGCATTAACTGTTCCAAGCTGCCCATGTGCGACGAAATCGCAATGATTTTCGAGACTGCCTGATACATTTGGTATAGCCTTCCTTTTTTCTTTTCTGGTACTATATTCGTAACAATAATAAAAATATAGAGAATATTGAATCAGAAAAGATGTTCGAATTGGGGGGCTTTCCATGAAGCTGGGCGCGCGCGTACTGATCGTGCTCCTGGTCGCGAGTATCGTACCATTGACCGCGGCAGGAGTGTTTGCTTACCAAGAGACGAAACAGGAATTGCTGAATGGCAGTGCAGCCAAGCTGGAAGCGTTGCGAATCAGCAACAAGGAGCAGGTGGAGAATTACTTGCGGGAGCGCACGAAAAACGTCGATACGCTGGCGGCCTCCGGAACAGTAATCTCTGCCGTTTCTGTCTTTTCCGAGTTGTGGCAAGGAGGCAGGGAGTCTGCCGCCTACAAAGAGGCAGAGCTGTCCTACGCCAAAGAGTTGAAGATGGAAGTCGCGCGCTACGGGTTTTCCAACGCCTTTTTGCTCAGTGAAACAGGCGAGATCGTGTACGAGACAAAGCCGCAAGCGGATTTTGGCACCAATTTGCTGACAGGCCCGCATGCAAGCTCCGTATTGGGCAAGACTGTTCAGCAGGTCGTGAAGGGACAGAGCGCCGAGGTGTCTGATCTGGGCAGGTATGAACCGTCAGGCAATGTGCCAGGTGTCTACATTGCGGCTCCGATTTACGAAAAAGGCTATATGATGGGGCAGCTCGCGGTCGAAGTGCCGCTCGATTACATCTCCCGCCTCTTGAACCAGAGAGAGGGCTTGGGCGAAACCGGAAAAATTTATCTCGTCGGGCCGGACAAGCTGATGCGTTCGCAGTTGGGAAGCGGCGAGGAGACGATTCTCAAGCAGGTCGTAGACACGCCGATCATCGGGCAGGCTTTCCAGTCCGAAGGGTTTTCAGGGACGCAGGAGAGTGTCGATTATCGCGGACAGCCCGTTCTCGTTTCCTATGACCAGATCAAAGTAGCGAAGCATACATGGGTCATTCTCGCCGAGATGGACATGACGGAAATTTTGGCGGGGCCAAGCCGGATTCAAACGGCGATGGTCGTTTTCAACGGGGCGGTGCTCTTGCTCATCGTGGCGATTTCGCTCTACACGGCAGGCTGGCTGCGCCGTTCTTTCAGCGGAATGCTCCTGGCCGCAGAACGGATCGGAAAAGGCGACTTCACGACCTCGTTTCCAAGCAAACTTTTGAAGCGCAAAGACGAGCTGGGCGAGCTTGCCCGTTCGCTGTCGGCGATGCAGAAGCAACTGCAAGGCATTCTTTTGCAAGTCGGACAAGCGGCAGCATCTGTGGCACACGCCGTGCGGGAAATTCACGGGAACACGAACGAGATTGCCGCATCGAGCCAGCAAATTGTGCAGGTGGTCGATCAGGTGGCAGCTTCGAGTGAGAACCAGATGGAGAAAATGGGGCAAACGCTGAATCTGGCCGTGGACTTGACGAATGACGTAGCGGGGGTCACGCAAAATGTGCAGCAAGTCACGCTGTCCTCGACCGAGATGAAGCAGCACGCAGAGGAAGGCAGGGAAGCAGTGACTGCGGTCATTCTCAGCATGGAGGAAATCAACCGCTCGGTAGAAGCTGCCACTTCTGTGATCCACGTCCTGGAGCAGCGCTCGCAAGATATATCGCGGATCATTGCGGTCATTACGGAAATTGCCAGACAGACGAACTTGCTGGCTTTGAATGCGGCGATCGAGGCAGCGCGTGCCGGAGAGCACGGCAAAGGCTTTGCAGTCGTCGCCGGAGAAGTCCGCAAGCTGTCCGAGGGCACGAACGAGGCTGCGCAGCAAATCGTGCGCATGATCAATGACGTACAAAACGACACGGCGATCGCGGTGGCAAAAATGGCCGAGGGAGCAGAGACGACGGCGCACGGCATGAAAACTGCCCGCCAGTCGGGGGAAATGTTCCAGCATATCGAGCAAAACATTTTGCGCGTGTCGGAGGAAATCCGGCGGGTCAGCGACGCCTTCGCGCGGATGGCCCCGGATGCGCAGCAAGTCGTCGTCGTCGCCAAAGAAGTTTCGGCTGCTTCCGTACAAGCTACGGCAGGCGTGCAAAGCATCTCTGCTGCGGTGGAGGAGCAAAGCGCAGCGATGGAACTGATCGCCCAATCTGCCGATCAGCTGGCGAAGCTGGCCGACGATTTGCGCGGCTCGCTGGCCGCATTTGTCCTCAAGTAACCAGGCGGGGAAAATCGCATAACGTTGCCGGGAAATGTTCGTTTTCCCGGCTCTTTTTGCATTTTGGAAGGATATCTCACACAAAATGTTGAATGATAAGGACGATGGAGAGTTTCGGGCCGGAGGGACGTAAGCGTGCACAAACTAGATTGGGAACTTTATTTGCTGCCGTTCGAGCAAGCTGTAGAAGAGATCAAAGTCAAAATTAAAAATATCCGCAACGAGCTGCGCAAGCGCAAGGAGCATTCGCCTATCGAGTTCGCCGTGGGCCGGGTCAAATCGATTCCGAGCATCTACAACAAAGCAAACCGCCTGCAATTTCCGATTGATGAAAATATATGCTGGGAGATCAGGGACATCGCGGGCGTGCGCGTCATCTGTCAGTTTATCGACGACATTCCCGCGGTGGTGGAGATGATCCGCAAGCGCGGCGACATGCGCGTCTATTTGGAAAAAGACTACGTGTCCACGCCAAAAGAAAGCGGTTATCGCGGCTATCACCTGGCGGTCGAATACCCGATCATGATGGCGGGCGGACAAGTGACGATCCCGGTGGAAATCCAAATTCGTACACTCGGAATGAACTTTTGGGCGACGATTGAACACTCGCTGAATTACAAATACGAAGGAATCATTCCGTCGAACATTCGCCAGCGGCTGTTTGAGGCCGCCAAAGCTTCGTACAAGCTGGACAGCGAGATGAACAACATCCGCGACGAGATCAAGGAAGCACAGGCCGAGTTCACGAAAAAGGAAGTGCCGATGGAATCGCTGCTCTCGCTGGTGGAGCTGGACCTGGACATTGACGCTGGAATGATGGAAAGCAGCGCACACGAAAGGAAAGAAAACGAAAATGACGACCATTAATTGGCTGGAAGAAACGAATAAACTCAAGGATGAGCTGATCGCGACGACGCAGGACTTTTTGCGGATCAAAAGCGTGCTCGACCCTGCTACGGCTGGCGAAGGAGCGCCTTTTGGCAAGGGCATTCGCGAAGCGCTGGATTTTGCCCTGGACGTATGCAAGCAAGCCGGAATGACGACCAAGGATGTTCGCGGGTATGCCGCTCACGCCGAGTTCGGGCAAGGGGAAGAGCTGGTCGGCATTTTGAGCCACGTCGATGTCGTACCGGAAGGGGATGGCTGGAGCACTCCGCCATACGCCGCCGAAATCGTAGACGGGAAGCTGGTCGCGCGCGGAGCGATTGACGACAAGGGGCCGACCATGGCGGCGATTTTTGCAGCCAAAGTGGTGCTCGGACTGGGACTGCCTCTTTCCAAGCGCGTCCGCTTCATTTTCGGGACGGACGAAGAGTCCAGCTGGCAATGCGTGAAAACGTATTTTGAAACGGAAGAAATGCCGACGATGGGCTTCACGCCTGACGCCGATTTTCCGCTGATCTATGCCGAAAAAGGTTTGACTGACTTGACGCTGTCCCAATCGTATGAAGCGTTCCAAAAGCTCGGCGCTTCGGCTGTCGAGCAGGCAGACGCCAAGCTCGTGTCCTTCCAATCCGGCCTGCGCATGAACATGGTGCCGGACAAAGGAACAGCGAAGCTTGCGCCACAGGGACTGGATAGTCAGGCGATTGTGGAGCGTTACGAGAAGCATTTGGCACAAACAGGCTTGAAGGGGCAGGCGGAAGCAAAAGACGGCTTGGTCGTGCTGCATATGGAAGGCGTCTCTGTCCACGGCATGGACCCGAAAAAAGGGGTCAACGCAGGTACGGAGCTGCTCCACTTCCTGCACACACTGACATTGGACGCGCGTGCGGCTGTGTACGTTGCCGCAGCAGATCGCTACTTGCACAAGCAGCATGACGGACAAGCGATCGGCATCGCCCATGACGACGAGGAGATGGGCGCGCTCACATTGAACACGGGCGTGCTGGAGTATGAAGCGGAAGGAGACGCGCTGTTCCGCTTGAACATTCGCTATCCGCACTCGATCTCGTTCGAGAAGTGGTCGACGACTCTCGCAGACCGATTCGCTGCGGCTGCTTTTGACTTGCAAGTCGTGGAGCACCTGACTCCGCACCGCGTCGACCCGAATCACCCGCTGGTCACTACCCTGCAAAAGGTGTACACGGAACAGACAGGGGAAGAGGCAGGCATTATCGCTATTGGCGGTGCCACCTACGGCCGCTCCCTGGATGTGGGCGTAGCGTTTGGCCCGCTGTTCCCGGGACGCCCGGACAGTGCCCATCAGCGCGATGAGTACATTTTGGTCGACGATCTGGTCAAGGCGACAGCGATCTACGCTCAGGCGATTTACGAGCTGGCAAAATAATCGACAGGATAATCCGGGGATGCGGCGATTGGCTGCATCCCCTTTACAATTTGTGGGAGCGCGGTTTATACTTTGGAAGTACGATTGATTGAGTAATCATCCATGAGGAGACGTGTTTGCATGGCCCTGTCCGATTCGCAAGTCCAAAAAATGAAACAGAAGCGCGAGACGATATTGGAGCAAGCCACTCTGATGTTTGCCGAGCACGGCTATAACGATACGACGATTGCGAAAGTAGCGAAGGCGTCTGGCGTCAGCTTTGGCAGTGTGTTTACGTATTTTGAAAACAAAGACCAGCTCTTTTTCGCGGCAGTCGTGGAGCCGCTGCAAGTGTACGCACCCAAGTTGCTCGACTTTGATCCGAACGCCAAGCAGCCGACGCAAGAGCTTTGGAACATGGTGGCAAAGCATATCAAAATCTTTTCGAGCTTCGGCCCGTACTTGCGGCTGGTCGTGCAGGTCATCGGCTATCACAACCGCTTTGCCGAAGCGTTTGCCGAGCTGGACGCTTTTCACAATACGTTTCGGGCGAAAATCGGCGAGCTTGTGAAAAACGGCCAGGAGCGAGGCGAGCTGCAAATCCAGGATGCCAAGTACGCTGCGACTGCCTACACCAGCTTTTTGATCGGCCTGCGGGTGAATCTCATCGACTCGCCAGACAGCCAGATGTGGGAACAATTTGTGCCGTTTGCCATGCAGCTTTTTGGAGCGAAGACCGACTAACCGTGTTCGCTCTTTTTATGACCAATAAATGATTGATTGATCAATCGTAAAAAGGAGGAATCGCGCGTGGGCATTTTCGCGTTTGACCGAACGATTCGCATTCGGATGGTCTTGCAATTTTGGACGAATCTGGCGGTGATGTCTGTTGTGCCGTACTTGATCGTCTTTTTCTCCAGCCAACTGGGAACGGCCGTCACCGGAATGATGTTCATCGGGGTCATGGCGGCGAGCATTCTCGGGACGTTTGCCGGGGGATATGCAGCGGACCGGATCGGCCGGAAAAAAGTGATCGTCACATGTGAAGCGGTTATTTTTGCAGGTTTTAGTGCGGTTGCCTGGGTAAATGCGCCGGAGTATCAGCTGCCGTATGTGACGTTTGGCTTGTTTGTGTTCATTCAACTGTGCACAGGCGCGGCGGGACCTGTTTACCAGGCGCTGATTATCGATGTCAGCCGTCCCGACAATCGGCGCGCGATCTTTACGGCTTTGTACTGGCTCAACAATCTCGCGGGTGCGGCTGGCGGCATGATCGGAGCCTTTTTGTTCAAGGAGCATCACTTTTGGCTGTTTGTCGGAGTCGCTTGCAGCACGGCTATTTCTTTGCTCATCACGATTTTGTACATTGGCGAGACGTATGTGCCGAAAAGCCAAAGCCAGCCCGGCAAAAAGGAAGCGCAGACAAGAGGCGGCGAAGGGCGGAAGTTCAGTCGGATGCTGACGGCGTACGCGAGCGTTTTTCGCCATAAATGGTTCATGTGGTTCGCCCTGGCAAGCTTGCTGATCATCTCGGTGGAAGAACAATTGACGAACGCCATCGGGATTCGCCTGGTGAAGGAGCTGGCGGAACCGCAAGCGCTCCTGCCGTTTCTCGCCTTTCAGGTAGACGGAATGAACATGCTGGGGATACTGAGATCGGAGAATACGCTCCTGGTTGTATGCCTGACCGGACTCGTCTCCCTGCTGATGAAAAAGGTCAAGGAGCGCGCCAGCTTGCTGTGGGGTCTTGTGCTTTTTTTCAGCGGCTACACGGTGATCAGCTACAGCGCCTCGCCATGGCTGCTGCTGTTCGCGATGCTTGTAGCGACGATCGGCGAGTTGATGCACATTCCCACAAAGCAAACGATGCTGGCGAACATGGTGCCAGATGATGCGCGAAGCACGTACATGGCGGTTTATTCCTTGCTCAACATCGTGGGAGTCAGCAGCGCCGGCGTGTTTATTCTCATCAGCGCCTGGGTGCCGCCGCTGCTTCTCAGTGCCGGATTTGCCTGCATGGGAGCTGTCAGCGTGGGCATGTTCGCAGTTATCACCAAACGGCTTGCGCAAGAACCCGAGACTTCTGCCGCCCCGATCCAGACCGGAGCCTGAGCTTGCTTTCTCTCTGTCTAGCGTTCAAGGGAATTAGCTGGGCTGTCGCGAAAAAGAATAAAGAAAAAATTGATTTTCCAATAGGAGGAATTTTTCTGATGGATGACATCACCAAATTGATCAAGGAACTGACAGAGGTGGACGGCGTTCCCGGACACGAGCGCGAAGTGAGAAAAAAGATGGAGGAGCATTTGGCGCCGCTTAGCGAGCAGCTCGTAAAAGATCGGCTGGGCGGAGTTCTCGGTGCGAAAACGGGGGATGCGGGCGGCCCGAAAATTTTGCTGGCGGGACACCTCGACGAAATCGGCTTCATGATTACGCAGATTACGCCAAAAGGCTACTTGCGCTTCATGCAGCTTGGCGGCTGGTGGCCGCACAATTTGCTCTCGCAGCGAGTGAAGGTCAAGACGCGAAAAGGCGAATACGTGGGGATCATCGGCTCGAAACCGCCGCACTCTCTGGAAAAAGAGGAGCGGGAAAAAGTGATGAAGCTCAAAGATTTGTACATCGACATCGGGGCTAAAAACGAGGAAGAGGCGAAAGCGATGGGCGTCCGCCCCGGCGATTGGGCTGTTCCGGCAAGCGAGTTCACGACGATGCGCGACGGAGAGTTGTGGGTAGCCAAGGCGCTGGACAATCGGGCAGGGTGCGCGCTCGCGATTGAGGTTCTCAAGCGTTTGCAGACAGAGGAGCACCCCAATGTCGTATACGCCGGGGCAACCGTGCAGGAAGAGGTCGGCTCTCGCGGAGCAGGTACGGTCGCCCATTTGGTGCAGCCAGACATTGCCTTTGCCCTGGATGTAGGGGTCGCCTACGATACGCCGGGAAGCGAGTCGCATCCGTTCACGTGCAATATGGGCGACGGTCCGCTGATTTTCCTCTACGACGCGACGATGATTCCGCATACCGGACTGCGCGATCTCGTCATGGATACGGCGGAGGAGCTGGGAATCCGCGTGCAGGTCGATGCGATGGCAGGCGGGGGAACGGACGCCGACAAGTTCCATACGAGCGGTGTCGGCTGCCCGTCCTTGGTCGTCGGTTTTGCCACCAGGTACATCCACAGCCATAATTCGATCATGTCCAAAAAAGATTTTGAACAGGCCGCCGAGCTGTTGACGGCGGTGATCAAAAAGCTCGATCATGATACGGTAGCGCGATTGATCGACTAATTTCCAGCAGAAATCACCTTCCTGACCACGGCAAAAAGCGAAGGCGTGTCGAATGGTTTGGTTGTATTTTTCAAGCGACTCCTATAGTATAGGTAGGATAGGATTTCGCAAGGGTACAACCTGCCTGGGATGATTCACACCCGCTGTCCATGCAGCCAAGGGTGTACAGAACGGGACCGCGTGTGATGTGAAAGGAAGTGGATATGATGGCAAAATCGTTTGCGTCTTTTGGCTTTCGACCGGAGCTGATGCAAGGGATTCAAGACCTGTATTATAAAGAACCGACGCCGATCCAGGAGGAAGCGATTCCGCTGATTCTGGAAGGGAAAGATGTGATTGGACAAGCGCAGACCGGAACCGGAAAAACAGCAGCGTTCATGCTGCCGATCCTGAACCGTCTGGAGGAAGGAAAGCGCGACATTCAAGCGCTAATTTTGACCCCGACGCGCGAGCTGTCCATTCAGATTGCCAAAGAAGTAGAGAAGCTGGGCAAGCACCTCGATGTGAATGTACTGTCTTTGCACGGCGGAGCGGATATTGACAAACAGCTGAGCAAGCTGAAAGCGACGGTACATGTGGTCGTCGGGACGCCAGGCCGCGTACTCGATCACATGAAGCGCGGTTCGCTGCATTTCGGACGGATTTCCACGCTTGTACTGGACGAAGCGGACAAGATGATGGAGATGGGCTTTTTGGAGGATGTCGAGCAAGTGATCGTCCACACGCCATCGCAGCGTCAAGTGCTGCTCTTCTCCGCAACCATGCCCGATTTGGTCAAGCGGCTCGCTCATCGCTTCATGAAGCAGCCGCCACATCTTAAAATCGAGGGCAAGCAAAAGACCGTAGAGAAAATCGAGCAATTTTACTACGTCGTCAACCAAAGTGACAAAACAGATGCGCTCGTCGATGTCGTGGAGCAGGAACAGCCGTTTTTGACGATTGTGTTCGCGAACACGCAAGTCCGCGTGCAGCAGCTCACGGCTCGTTTGCAGGAAAACGGACTGTCCGCGCAAGCGCTGTACGGAGATTTGTCGCAAAGCAAGCGCGAGCAGCTGATGAGACAGTTCCGCGAGATGCGCTTCCAGTACCTGGTTGCTACCGATATCGCGGCGCGCGGGCTGGACGTCGAAGGCATCACGCATGTGATCAACTACGATTTGCCCAACGACGTCGACAGCTACATTCACCGCGTAGGCCGTACAGGACGTGCGGGACAGAGCGGAAAAGCGATCTCGCTCATTTCCCCGCGCCAAAAAAACTTGATGGGTCGTTTTGCCAAAGCGACGAAGGCGTCGATTGAAGAGCGCATTCTGGAGCCAGGCCGCCATCTGGATGCAGGCCGTCGCGAGCGTGCGCAGGAGCGCGAGGCCCACTTCATCGAGCTGCGCGCCCAACAGGCGAAAGAACAGCAAAAGGAAAAAGACAAAGAGTTCGCTCCAGTGCGCGAAGCTTTGAAGAAAAAAGCGAAAGTAAAGCCAGGCTACAAGAAAAAGCTGGCGCGCGAGCTGGGCGAGCTTCAGACGCAGTATGAGAAAAACCGCAAAAAGGCAGAAGCGATTGCTGCCAGAAAAGCAGGAAAATCGGCAAAGCCGGCAGATGCCAAAAAAGCGGGAAAAGGCGGAGCAAACCGCTCTGCCAAAGGGGCAAGACCGTTCCGTCAAGATTCGGGCAAGTCCAGAGGTTAATGCAAGCATAAAAAAAGGTCCAGATTCGCTTCGTGCGAGCTGGGCCTTTTTCGCGTGTGTCCGATGGCGAGTTATTGTTGGAATTATTTGAACCATAAAACAAAAGTGCAAAAATATTAATTCTGATAAAACATATCGGAATAATGTTGAATAAAATCTTTTTATCGATTAGACTCTAACCTAAGTTCGCAATTTAAATCATACTATTTTTATCTGATTAGTTGTAGTGGGGAGGAAGCGATTATGTGGAAATACATGCTCAAGCGGTCGCTGTCGATGGTCATAACGTTATGGCTCATCGCCACATTGACGTTTGTCATCATGCATCTGATTCCCGGCGATCCGTTCGCGACGGAAGCGCGCATGCTGCCGGAAGAGGTGGTGCAGAACATGCGGGAGCGATACCACCTCGATAAACCGCTGATTGAGCAGTATGTCCAGTATATGAATGGACTGATTCATCTCGATCTCGGCCCTTCGATTCAACAAAAGTCGCAGGACGTCACGACGTTGATTCAAAGCGGCTTTCCAGCGTCAGCCGTGCTCGGTTTGCAGTCGCTGGTGATCGCCCTGACCGGGGGCATCGCGCTCGGAGTCGTTGCAGCCCTGTTTCACAACCGCCTGATGGATTATGCGGCGATGTTTTTTGCCATCCTCGGCATCTCGGTTCCGAGCTTCATCCTGGCTCCTTTACTGATCAAGTATTTTGCGGTGAAGTGGGAGCTGCTTCCGGTAGCGTCCTGGGATGGCTGGGAATACTCCGTGCTCCCGTCCGTTGCGCTGGCGATCGGGCCGCTGGCGATTATTGCCCGCTTTGTCCGCACCAGCATGATCGAGGTGTTTGACCAGGACTACATGAGCACGGCGGAGGCAAAAGGACTTTCGACTTTTCACATCGTGTTCCGCCACGGTATCCGCAATGCGATTCTTCCGGTCATTACGTTTATCGGCCCGCTGTTTGCCAACCTGATTACGGGCACATTTGTCGTCGAAAAGATTTTCGCGATCCCGGGCATCGGCAAATATTTCGTGGAAAGTATTTTCAATCGCGATTATCCGGTTATTCTCGGAACTTCTGTCTTTTACAGTGCCGTCCTGATTTTGACCTTGTTTGTCACCGATATTTTGTACCGATTCGTCGATCCGCGAATCAAATTAGCCAATGGAGGGGAATAGCGCGATGGCAGAAGTATCACAAGTGCCAGATGAACTTTTTCGCCCGCTTGATCGCAGCCGGTTCGACAGTCACAACGCCATGCGTCCGAGTGCGAGCTACGGCCTGGAAAGCATCCGGAAAATTTTTCGCAACAAGCTGGCAGTTCTGGGCTTTTGTTTGCTCGGGGCAATCGTGATCTTGTCCGCTTTTGGGCCGGGCATGCTTCCTTACTCCGCCAGCGAGCAATCTCTCGTCTCGGGCAATTTGCCGCTGTCAGCCGAGCATTGGTTTGGAACGGACGACCTCGGCCGCGACATGTGGGTGCGCACCTGGGAAGGAGGGCGAATCTCCCTGTTCATCGGAGTCGTCGCCGCCCTGATCGACTTGGTTATCGGCGTAGTGGTCGGCGGGTTGTCGGGTTACATGGCGGGTCGCGGCAAATGGGGCGATCGCATTGACAATTTCCTGATGAGGCTGGTCGAGATCTTGTACGGAATCCCGTATCTGTTGGTCGTGATTTTGCTGATGGTCATTATGGAGCCTGGACTGGCCACGATTATTACGGCGTTGTCGATCACGGGCTGGGTCGGGATGGCTCGGCTGGTACGCGGGCAAATTTTGCAGGTAAAAGGCCAGGAGTACGTGCTGGCGGCGGAAAAGCTGGGAACGCCGCACGCGAAAATCATTTGGCGGCACCTGATTCCGAACGTCGCCGGGATTATTATCGTCAACTTGACCTTTACGATCCCGCAGGCCATTTTTGCCGAATCATTCCTCAGTTTTCTCGGCTTGGGCGTGCAGGCTCCGACCGCGAGCTGGGGCACGATGGCAAACGATGGGTTAGCCGTGATTTTGAGCGGGCAATGGTGGAGGCTGTTTTTTCCGGGGGTCATGATTTCCTTGACGATGTTTGCTTTTAACGCGATCGGAGACGGATTGCAGGACGCCTTCAACCCGAGGGGCGGCAAAGCTTGAAGGAGGAACGACAGATGAGGAATGTGCTGGAAGTGGAAGATTTGCATGTCTCCTTCCGAGCTTATGGCGGGGAAATCCAGGCAGTTCGCGGCGTGAGCTTCGCCGTGCGGCCAGGCGAGACACTGGCGATTGTCGGGGAGAGCGGCTGCGGCAAAAGTGTGACGGCGCGGGCGATTTTGGGCATGGTGAAAGCGCCGCGGGGCCGCGTGAAGAAGGGGAGCGTCCGTTTGCAGGGCAGAGAGCTGTCCTGTCTCGGGAAAAAAGAGCTGCAACAAGTGCGCGGAGCACAAATCGGCATGATTTTTCAAGACCCGATGACTTCGCTGAATCCGACGATGAAGATCGGGACGCAAATCGCGGAAGTGCTGATCAAGCATCAAAAGCTGGCCAAAAAGCAGGCGCGCGAAAAGGCGATCGAGCTGCTGGCGGCGGTCGGCATCCCGGAGCCTGCCCGACGGTACGAGCAGTATCCTCACGAATGCAGCGGGGGGATGAGACAGCGGATCGTGATCGCCATAGCCTTGGCCTGCGACCCTGAGCTGATCATTGCGGATGAGCCGACGACCGCTCTGGACGTGACGATCCAGGCGCAGATTTTGGCTCTATTGAACGATTTGCAGCGCACAAAAGGCACGTCGATCATCATGATCACGCACGACTTGGGCGTGGTGGCGGAAGTGGCCGATCAGATGGCGGTCATGTACGCCGGGATCATCGTCGAGCAAGGGCCAGTAGAGGAAATATTCGACAACCCGCAGCATCCGTACACAAAAGGGCTGCTGCAATCGGTGCCGCGTCTGGATCAGCCGAGCGAGGAACGGCTCATTCCGATCCAGGGCGCACCGCCCGATCTGTTTGCGCCGCCTGCGGGCTGCCCGTTTGCCGCCAGATGCGATCACGCGATGGAAGTGTGCGCGCAGTACATGCCGAAAAGCACGGCGTTTTCAGCGCAGCATCAGGCCAAATGCTGGCTGCACGATCGGCGTGCGCACCGCGTGGAGGAACTGGTGAGTGCAGGGAGGGAGCAGCATGTCTGACATATTGGTACAGGTAAACGAACTGCGCAAATATTATTCGATCGGCAACGGCAGACAGGTCAAGTCCGTAGACGACATCTCGTTTTCGATCCGCAAAGGCGAGACGCTCGGACTGGTCGGCGAGAGCGGCAGCGGCAAGTCGACGCTCGGCCGGACCATAGTCGGCCTGTACCCGCCGACGAGCGGCTCGGTCAGCTTTGCGGGAACCGATCTGGCTACGGCACGCGGCAGGCAAAAGCGCGAGATCAATCGCCAGATGCAGCTCATTTTTCAAGACCCGCAATCTTCGCTCAACCCGCGCCTGCGAGTAGGCGAAATCATCGCGGAAGGAATCGAGGCCCACGGCTTGGCAAAAGGCCGCGAGAAAGCGGAGCGGGTACACCAGTTGCTGGAAAAAGTCGGCTTGCACCCGGACCATGCGAAGCGGTATCCGCACGAATTTAGCGGCGGACAGCGGCAGCGGATCGGAATTGCCCGGGCGCTCGCTGTGCAGCCCAGCTTCATCGTGGCGGATGAGCCGATTTCCGCCCTGGACGTCTCGATTCAGGCGCAAGTGGTGAATTTGCTGGCCGATTTGCAAGCGGAAAGCCAACTGACGTATTTGTTCATCGCCCACGATCTGGCTATGGTCAAATACATCAGCGACCGGATCGGCGTGATGTATTTGGGCCGCATGATGGAGCTGGCTGAAAGCGATGACCTTTTTGCCAAGCCGCTGCATCCGTATACGCAAGTGCTGCTGTCTACGATGCCGGTATCTCATCCGAAGCATCGTGCAGAACGCGAACGCATTGTCATCGGCGAACCGCCAAGCCCGATCAATCCGCCAACAGGCTGCCCGTTTCAGACGAGATGCCCGCAGGCTATGGGCATTTGCAAACAAATCGCGCCAACCTGGAGGGAGGTGGAGGCCAAGCACTGGGTAGCCTGCTTTTTATACGAGTAATTGAGAGAGAAACATACGGAGGAGAGAGACATGAAAAAGAAACTACTTACCGCTGCTGCTTTGCTGATGCTGGTTGTTCCAGGGTTGGCCGCGTGCAGTAAGGACACGCCAGCAGCTTCGGATACAAAGACAGGCCAAACGACTACGCAAGCGGCCGCCATCAAGCAAGAAGTGACCGCCAACCTCAAAGGAGAGCCGTACACACTCGACCCGGCGTTCGCTTCCGACTCGACTTCATACTGGGTGATCGACCATCTGTACGAAGGGCTGTATCGCTATAACGACAAGGGAGAACTGGTGGAAGGCGCAGCCGAAAAAATCGAGATTTCCCCGGACGGAAAGACGTACACTTTTCACATTCGCAAAGGCTTGAAATGGTCCAACGGCGATGCGTTGACCGCCAAAGATTTCGAATTTGCCTGGAAGCGGGTACTGGACCCGCAAACAGCGGCATATGAGCCTTCTGCCCTGTACTACATCGAAGGCGCCGAGGAGTACAACACAGGAAAAGGCCCGCTGGACAAGGTGAAAATCTCGACGCCGGATGAATATACGCTCGTCGTCGGCCTGAAAAATCCGGCAAGTTTCTTCCCGAAAGTGGCGATTGGCCGCCCGTACTTGCCTGTGAACCCGAAAGTCGTGCAAGCGGACAAAAACTGGGCAGGAGAAGCGAAAAGCATCGTGACAAACGGCGCATACAAAGTTGGCGCCTGGGAGCACAACAACGAACTGACGCTGGCGAAAAACGACCAGTATTGGGAAAAAGATGCCGTGACGATGGAAACCGTGCATTTTAAAATGGTCAACGATGCCACGACCGCTTATCAAATGTACAAGACAGGCAAGCTTGATCTGATCGATACGTTGCCAACCGATGTGATCGAACAGGAAAAAGGCAAGGATGAGTACAAGGCAGTCGCTGACTTTGGCGTGTATACATACACGTTCAACACTTCCGCAGAGCCGTTCAACAACGCGAAAATCAGACGGGCATTCACAATGGCAATTGACCGCGAGGCGATCACCAATAACATCACCAAAGGCGATCAGAAAGCGGCCTACGGCTACGTCGCTTACGGCGTGACCACGCCATCCGGCAAAGACTTCCGCGATGAAGTAGCGCCTTATTACAGCAACGATCCAGCCGAAGCGAAAAAGCTGCTGGAAGAAGGCATGAAGGAGCAAGGCTGGTCGACGCTCCCTGCCGTTACGTTGAAATACAGCACAGGAGAGACGCATAAAAAAGTAGCAGAAGCTCTGCAAGAAATGTTCCGCAAAAACCTGGGCGTAGAAATCAAGCTGGAGCATCAGGAGTGGAAGACCTACATCGATACGTACAAACAAATGAACTTCCAGATCGCGCGCATGGGCTGGACCGGATCGTATCTGGACCCGCTGGCTGTGCTGGAACTGTACACAAGCAAAAGCTCCAGCAACTTCACCAAATGGGAAAATGCGAAGTACGACCAGCTGATCGAACAGGCGAGAGTGGAGCAGGATCAGGAAAAACGCAACAAGCTTTTGCATGAAGCAGAAGATGTATTGATGGCAGAATTGCCGATCATTCCGGTCTACTTCTATACACAAAACTACTTGAACAGCAAAAAAATCGAAGGAATCCAGTACAGCGTAACGCGGGAGCCGGATTTCCGCCAGGCGAAAAAGGTAGCCGAATAAATCGTGCCCGCTGGCCCGGGACACGCAAGAAAACAAGGGGAGCCTCTCAAGTCAGGGAGGCTCCTTTTTCCTATGGAACAGACAAGCAGAGATAAGGCAATGTTGTGAAATAGTGTTTTCCTCCTAGTAGAATGAGGGTAATATATAGGTAGATAGAACCGTGTGCGAGAAAGCAATGGATCGTAGAGGGCGTGAGGAGAACGAGTGATGATGGATACGTGTTTCAAATGCGGAAGCAAAATGAATCCGAACGAATATAGCTGTCACGTCTGTGGTCAAAACGAAATGGAAGACTATCGGATGATTCGCAATTACGTGCGGAGTTATCCCAATTCGAATGCGATGCAAATTGCCAACGCGACGGGCATCTCCGTCTCGAAAATATTGCGCTACATCAAAAATGGCTCCCTGACCGTCGTGGACAATCAGTCGCGCAGAGGACGGCGTTTTGACTGAACCGGAGATGGGCGAAAAGCCCGCACGCGGCAACATGCGTAAAAGCATGTGAGCGTGCGGGCTTTATTGTGCTGAAAGCAAATGGTGTCCAGCAGCTTGTAAGAGCATGCCAGTAAGTATCTCATATGAATGTCAATCGTGCTTGCCTCCACATGCCCTCGGAAATGGGCTGTTTTTTATTTTGCTCAGGTTACATACGGTATAATTTCATATGGTTTAAGATGACTTTTAGTTACTTTTAGGGGTATTTGCTTGAAAAGGATGTCATTTGTGTTTAATTAACAAAGTTTAAGGTTTATAATTAGGAGGAGGGAATAATTTACACTCATATAATGGAATATTTTAGATAATTCAGGGGTGATTACATGAAATTAAAAGCAAATGAAGTATTTATTCCGGGTGCTTTCCCTAAATATACGTATATTTCTCGGCAATCGTCCGAATTTGATATTTCCTATGAATTTCGATTAAACCAATCTTTAAACACAGTTGGCTTTCTTACCTCAATTGTCGGTCCTTCGAAGACGGGTAAAACCGTATTGTGTGAAAAAGTAATAGGTATTGATAAAATGAAGGATTTTTCAGGAAGTGATTTCAAGGAATCCGAAGACTTTTGGGTAACAATTGCAAAAAGAGTTGGATTGCCACTTGAGAGTGACCAAACTGAGCAAAGGACGATACAAGGACAGGGGATCGCTGGTACTAGAGAGGGTGTAGCATCTTCAATAACAGAAAAGTATCATTCAAATAAAGACAAAGTCATTCAATATTTTCTCGAAAATGATTGGGTGCTGGTTTTAGATGATTTTCATTACGCTTCCCCAAATATGCAAATGGAAATAGCTTATCAGCTAAAAGACGCCATACGCAAATATTTTAAGACAGTGGTCATTTCCTTACCCCATCGATCTGATGACGCGATTAGAAAAAACTCAGATTTGAGCGGTAGATTGAATTTGATCAATATTGAACCTTGGAATACGAAGGAATTGCGAGAAATCGCCGTAACTGGATTTGGTAAACTTGGGCTAAATATAAATTCTGCTTTAGCGAATAACATGGCGCAAGAAAGTTTGTCTTCACCACAGCTCATGCAATCCATTTGCCTAAATCTCTCCCTGTTACTTGATATAGACAACAAAGATAACCCCAAACTCGATTCATCCATGCTGAAAAAAGCATATGAGATGACTTCTTTGAACCTTCTTTCTTACAGAGAAGTTGCTAGAAAGCTCAAAAATGGCCCCAATCCGAGAGGACAAAAGCGGAAAACGTACACCATTAACAGTGGTAATCAAGTTGATATTTACGAATTGCTTTTAAAGGCATTAAGTGTTGATCCGCCGAAGGTAAGTTTTTTTATCGATGAAATGAAAAGAAGAATGGATGCATTGGTAAGTGATACAGATAAACCGGATCGATTAAAAATCAAAACGACAATTGGTCAAGTACAGTCAATCATGCAAACCAGTGAACCAATGTATCAAGTATTTGAATATAAAGACGACGAGGTTTATATACTAGAGCCTCTTTTCCTTTTCTATTTGCGCTGGGGAAGGCTTAACTGAACGTAGCAAGCACAGGTTTATTCAAGAGGGGGATCATCTTGACTAAGTTAATTCAAAGTAAAGCTGATGCCATTAGAGCAATACAAGAGCTGATAGACGAAGGGCGGAAATTAACTCTGGAGGAACAATTTTCTTCTTGGAAAACGACCACCGCCAGAGGTTTAGAACGCTTATTTTCTGATCAGACAATCGGACAGTCTTTTGCAATAAGCGTCTTTGGGTCAATGAAGAGGGATTCCCATCTACTTGGAGTATCTTATCTTGAAAGCTTGATTCGTGATATAAATAAAGGTTTATTCGAACCTAATGGAACCCGAGATGAAATTGACGTGGAGCATTTTCACATCATTATTCGGAGAATCCTTGCCAATTTTTATAAGCATATTCAGGAAATGTATCAAAAGCCTGTGCATGGCAGAGGGACATTGACAAAAGCGGACTTACAGAAGATTGTTCTCGGGAATGAGTACGATGTGCAACGTATGCTTTATTCATTAATCCGCCCGATTTTCCCTGATGCAAGAGTTGAAATCTACGGGGATGGTGGATATAAAAGTTATCGCTATGATATTTTTTTTGATGCATACGAAACGGTTATCGAAGTCAAATGCTCCCGGCCATCGATGCAAGAACGTGAGCTAACCGAGCAAATCGGATCGGATGCTTTTCATTATCAAGAAAAGTACATTTACTTCTTTATTTACGATAAGCATGGAGTAATAGCAAATGTCGATGCTTTCTGCAACACATATAGGAAATCGCTGGATACACACGAAAAGCAAATCGAAACGGTTGTTATCCAGCCCATTACTATTTAAAAAGATCCTCCAGCGTGTTTACGCACTCTTTCGCAGTACAAAGACGGTGTGTGGACAAATTAAAAAGAGGCCAGAGCTGTGCACGCAGCTTGGCCTCAGTACATGAAGACGGTCGTTTCCGAAAGGTTCGGTTCAATAGGTTGCAGCAAATGACTGCCCGTGCTCTGCATGCATAAGGGTGGTCATTTTTTGTGTAATCAAGATTCAGACTTGATTGTGCCAGTGTAATGATGACAGTGCTGGCTACAGCCACCGCAGTCCTTTCGGATAATGATTTTTCAACTGCCCCTCGGACTGTTTGCCCCAGCCGAGCGAAAAGCCGTCGACGGTGACAAGTGTCCAGCCGTTTGCTCCGTCTCTTGCGAGGGCTTCGCCTTTCAAATAGCGCACGACTTGCGGATCGTCCGAAGCGTAGGAGGCTACGCGGGCTGCCTGTGCGGGTGTGCTGGCGAGCGCGAGCGCATGGGCTGGCTCCAGCCGATTTTTTTTCACGGTGCCGAGGTGGAGTCCGACGCGTGCGACCTTCAGCTTGTCCCAATCAAAGCCAGGCAGCGGCGAGTAGTAAAGCTGTTCGCCAAACAAAAGAAATGCGGACTCGTCCGCAAACTCGGCGAGAAGCTCGGGCATCGCTTCCTCGGCAAAGGCGCGCCAGGCCAAGAGCGCTTCCTTGCGTCCGGCGGGAGCGGTTTTGGCTTTTGCCGCGCGTTTGTCCTTGCGCTTTTCTGGTAGCTCGCTGGAGTCGGCATCGCGGCTTTTTTGCAGCTTGGCGAGGTAATGACCTTCCCCTTGCAAAAGGTGCGGCCACAAGCGCGCTGTCTTGCCGAGCGGCTCGCAGCGAGGATTGGCCCAGTCGGGTTGCCCCGGTGCAAACCATCCTGGCTCAGGCAGCTCCACGACCGTAAATTCCGGGTGACGGGTCAGGAAATCGACGAGAGACTGCTCATTTTCCAGCGGCGCGAACGTGCACGTCGAGTAGACCAGCGTTCCCCCGGGCTTGAGCATGGCACTGGCAGCGTCGAGAATGTCTTGCTGCATGAGGTGGCATTCTGTCACTTTGTCGGGCGACCAGTCTTCGATGGCTTCCGGCAGCTTGCGGAACATGCCTTCGCCCGAGCACGGTGCGTCCACGAGAATCTTGTCGAAAAACTGCGGGAAGCGCTCTTGCAATTTTTCCGGTGTCTCGTTGGTCACAACCGCATTTTTGACGCCGCAGCGCTCCAGGTTTTCCGCCAAAGCCTTGACGCGAACCGGATGGATTTCGTTGGCAACGAGCAAGCCCTGACCGTTCAGGCCCGCAGCGAGCTGCGTCGACTTGCCTCCCGGAGCGGCGCACAGGTCGAGAATGCGTTCCCCTGGCTGGGCGTCCAGCGCTTCGGCCGCAGACATCGCGCTTGGCTCTTGCAAGTAATACAACCCAGCGGCGTGATACGGATGTTTTCCGGGACGCTCCTGGTCTTGGTAGCGAAACCCGTTCACACACCAGGGTACCGGCTCCAAAGCAAAAGGCGAGCGGGACAGAAACTGCTCGCGCGCGACTTTGAGCGGATTGACCCGCAATCCGTGCGTAACAGGCTGGTCGTAGGATGCGAGGAACGCTGCGAACTCCTGGTTCAGCAGGCTTTTCATACGTTCTGTGAAGAGTCCGGGTAGATTTTGTGTCATAAATGCCTCCGTTGTCAGATTTTGGCCGCAAGTAAAAGGAAAAGCTAGAATCATGGCGAATCATAGAAAATGAGGTGAGAGCTTTTATGAAGGGATCCCGTGCAGAACGCTACCGCTCCCGGCGGAGGAACGACTCGGAAGTCAGCCGGTTTTGGATCATGGGGTTGCTTTTCTCACTGCTGGTGCTCGCTTTTGAATTCTTCATCGAAATTCCCGCCGATGCAGATTGGCTTGTGGATATGGAGATGGCTTTGTTTTCGGCCAGCTTTACTTTGCTCGCCTTTTACCTGCTCGGGCTTACCTTTGCCTTTTCCCGCCATCAAAAGGCAGGGAAGATCAATCACCAGATCATCATCTATGTATGGTTGGGGGCGATCTTGTTTCACCTGTTCCTGCTCATCAGCAACTTGTCCAATCAGCATGTGTACAAGGCAGGGATCATTCTATTTTTAGGGCCTTTGTTTTTGACTGTCTACCATTTTATCACGTACTTGTCCGCTTTGCGCGAGGAGCGTGAGGAGCAGGAGGCAGCTACGGCTGCTTCGCTGGAGCGCACGGCCTACCAGATGATTTTGGAGGGCGGCAAAGTGTACAGCGAAATCAGCCGGTTAAAAACAGAATATCCAGAAGTGGATCAGATGCTTCGAGCCAACGATTTTCACGATAGATTGGAGCGCTATGCCCTGGAAATGCAACAGTATTTGCAGGTCAAGCAATTTGAGCGCAAAGACGTGGAGTTGTTGGAGGGACATTACTATTTCTTGGAGAATTTGCTGAGTCTCGCCAAGCAGCACCCCGGGATCACCGAATCCCGCGCGTATTCTCGGCGAAAAGACATGTAAAGCGAAAAAGGAGAGGGAAAGCGGATGTTTTGGAAAAAGGACAAAGGACTTGCGGAAAAAGAAACAGCAGCAGCGGCAGCAGTGACAACCGTGACAAAAGAGAGCGCAGCACACCAGGCAGACACGTGGAAAAAGGAACTTCGCGGGTTATACGAGCAGATGGGCGCCATCATTTCGCAGCACAATGAAGTAAATGCCCAGCATGATGGGCTTGCCCGTCTGGCGACACAAATGAAAAACGTCGTAGAAAAAATTCAGGCCATCAACGAAAAAGACGATGAATCCGCCAACCAGCTCTCCATTCGTGGCGAGCGGTTGACGGCTATCTGCAAAGAGTCCGTAGAGCGTTCCGATGCGGGCAAAAAGGCGATGACAGAAGTCGTAGATGTCATGAGCCAGTTGGAAAAGGAATCGACGAACACATCCCGCTCCATGAGCCGTCTCGAAGAACGTTCTTCGGAAATTACCAGCATCGTCAAAGTGATCAGCGACATCGCCAACCAGACGAATTTGCTCGCGCTCAACGCAGCCATCGAGGCGGCGCGTGCGGGTGAACAAGGCCGCGGCTTTGCCGTAGTAGCGGATGAGGTGCGCAAGCTGGCGGAAATGACGGCCAATTCGACCAAGACGATCGCTGATTTGATCGGCAAAATCCAGGAAGAGACGAAGGAAGCGCTCGCCAACAGCGAGAAGAGCGGCAACGCGATCAAAAGCGGACTGTCCATCAGCAAGGAAGCATCGGAGAAAATGGAGGGCATCGCGCGTGCTTTCCACGAAGTCAACGGCGAAGTGGCAGGCGTGATGCAGATCATCCAGCAGCAAAAACGCTTTGCCGATGAGGTTTCCGGCCAGGTCAATGAAGCGCGGGACTTGCTGGACGGCTTGAACGACGATTTGATCGGGCACGTCAAAGAAGCGGGTGTGGTCGATCATCTTTTGCAGGCAAGTTTGAAGGAACTCAAAAAAGTATTGTCCTAATTCATTTTTTTAGAAACGAAAAGTCCCTCAGCACAGTCTTTAAAGGTGAGGGATTTTTTTTTATGGAAAAAAACACCTGGCAGTGTACGCCGAGCCGATCCAGCTTGGCAGCCATTCGTGATAGGCGGATATGGTTGGGCGCTCATGGGGTAAGCGCCAGTCGAAACTTGATCGAGTTGCTCAGGACGGCTGTTGTTGAGTCTGTGCGACGCGACATCGTGGGAGTCCTTTCGCGTTAGATGGTATCATTTTCAAGCTGATACAAGAAATGTTTGATTCGCAAGTATGAAATGGAGGAGTTTTTTTCAAACAGGAGGATGAGATGGTTAAAAAATTGAGCTTCTTGACTCTATTGATGGTGACGATTGCCGTATCTTCGTTTCTTTACGGTTCGGCTACGGCGCAGTTTTGGCAAAAGCCTGCTGAAAAAGCAACAACGAGCAAAGTAAATGGCGGTACTCTTTCCACGCGGGAGTTTGTCTTCGGCGAGGGCGAAGTGTATTGGAGCCAGCAGATCACGGGCAAGCAAGATAAGCAGCCGCACGTGATTACCGTTCCGATCCAGGGCAACAGCCAGAACATGCTGTTTCGCTATCGAGCCTACACGGAGGATAAACAGCCATATTGGCAATCCGTTTCGCTCGATCAGGTAAAAGAGCTGCCATTGGCTGCCGGATTCGTGGAAACAGAAGGGCGGTATATTTGGCTGGGAATGCCGACAGTATATGCCCACTTAGGCCAGGGCACGATACAGGAACATATCGAGCTTGCCCTGCCAGTTGAAGTCAAACAGAAGGCAAAAGGGGTCGAGCTGGAAATCAAGCTGCCGATCAGGGCGGGGTATACAAGCGAGATGTGGGCGCTTGACTTCAGGGAACCGCTCGTGCCGTGGGGCGAGAAACATTATGACAAAATTTGGCTCGCACTCGATGTTTCGCAAAATGCGAAATGGTTGCAGGACGGCTATTACTATAAAAGTCCGTCCACCTATGTACCGACTTCGGATACTTCTTATTGGCGGATTCCAGAAAATTATGTATTGCGCTCCTTTTTGTACACGGGCGGTGCCAGAGCGGGAGAAAACATGGCATACGTCATGTTGAAGGCGAGCATGTTGCAGCAGGAGCCGGAGGGAGATTGGAAGACGCTGCCTCTTTCCCAATGGCTGAGCGACGATTACGGGATTCCCGAAGGCTTTTTTGACACGCGGTTTAACACAGGGGCAGCCGAATTGATGCTGCGGGGCTGCCAGAAATACAACGAAGAACAATTTTGCCAGGCGGCGCAAAAATATAGCGCGTATTTCCATAAATATGCGGCTGAACATCATTATTCAGCAGCAGGCGTAACGGAAGGCTGGCTCGTGGCCGATTATGCCCATCCGGCCAAGCCTGGCATTCAGACACATGTGTCGCTCAACCATCAGCTGGCGGAAATCAATTACTTGTACAGCAGCTACCAGCAATTCGGCAATCCGACAGACAAAGATTTGGCTGATGTTATGCTGACAGGGGTCATTAACCTGGGAAGCAAATGGATTCTTCCCAACGGCGACTTGCACTATGCCTACTTCCCGAACGGAACTTTCGGAAGGCGGGACTATCCGACTTTGACTTACAACGACTTGGTAGAAACCCAGCGCTTGTATCAACAGCTTCACGGCATGGAGGAACCAACCATCGCTCAGCTGATCGCGAGCAAGCAAGTATGGATGCAAAAAAACAACATCGCGTATTCCCAGTAAGACACGGCAAAAAAAGGCTGTAGGAGAGTTAGCTCCCGCAGCCTTTTGCTATGGAATCCTGCCTATTGCTTCTGAAGGGCAAACAAAGTCAGAAAACTGACAGCTTCTCGCAGCTCCACGCTCAAGTGCCCGGCGATATCCGGAGTAATGCCTTCCTTGTACACAGGCTCCTCCGCAAGCAGCACAAAGCCGTTTTCAGCCGCAAGCTGCTTGGCTTCCCACGGCATCATCGTATTTTGAATCGTATTTTCTTCATACAGCCGCCGATAGCTATGGGCGCGCGGGCCTGCTGTCGGGCCTAAAATACCGAGGATGAGAATCCCGCCTGGAGCGAGGACGCGATGCAGCTCCAGCAAAGCTTGCAAGGGAGCGGGCGCAAATTCGACGACATTGATGGACATGACTGCTGCAAACGTGCCGTCTGCAAAGGGAAGCTTGCTGATATCTGCTGTCTGGAAGCGGACATTTTCCGGGAAAGCGGTTTGCCTGCTTTGGGCGAGACGAATCATTTCCCCGGCAATGTCGACCCCTTGGACCTGATATCCGTACTCGGCCAGCTTGCAGCTTGCGTAGCCATCTCCGCAGCCTGCATCCAGAATCGGCCCTTGTTCTGCCGACACATGTCGCTGTAAAAACGGGAGAATCGTGCTGCGGCTTCCTTTTTCCCACATCTGCTCGCTTCTTTTGTGCCAGTCGGCGGCAAACTCATCCCATTGTCTGGCAGCTTCTTTGCTCCATTGACCTGACAACTCTTCCACCTCCTAATGAAAGTGTGAACTGGCTTTATTGTACCAAGCGGGCGCTCAATTGCGTACTTTAATTGGTGAAAGCGTTTGAGCGTTTTCGCGTTGTTCCGTGTTCTTGCACGAGGAAGCGCTTCCAATGTAATCTCAATATAACGACAAAATAATCCCAATAAACCAAAAAGTAATAATTATTGAAAAAGAAGGAAAGCGGAGGGGTAGGCAATGAGCAATACCGATTTTTTCCCGATTCAGGACTGGGACTATTTGGAATTTTATGTAGGGAACGCTAAGCAGGCCATGCATTATTTTATAAAAGCGTTCGGCTTTGAAGCAGTAGCGTACGCCGGGCTGGAAACAGGCTCGCGCGAAAAAGTTTCCTATGTACTCAAGCAAAAGCACATGACTTTTGTCATCAGTGGCGCTCTGACGCCTGACAGCCCCATCGCCGATTTTGCGAAAAAGCATGGAGACGGCGTCAAAGACGTTGCCCTCCGGGTGGACGACTGTGAGCAAGCCTACCGCGAAGCCGTCTCGCGCGGTGCGATCCCGATCATGGAGCCAACCGAGTACACCGATGAATTTGGTACGGTGAAAAAAGCGGTAATCGGAACATACGGCGAAAACGTGCACTCTTTTATTGAACGGAAAAATTACAACGGTCCATTCCTGCCGGGCTATGTCGCTTATCAGGCTCCGGTCACAGGAGAAAGCACCGGGCTGATCGGAATCGACCACATCGTCGGAAACGTGGAAGTGATGGACGAGTGGGTTGGCTATTATCAGCGGGTCATGGGATTCACCGCTGTGCAAAATTTCAGCGAGGACGACATTTCCACCGAGTATTCGGCTTTGATGTCCAAAGTGATGCAAAGCGGTACGGGACGAATCAAGTTCCCGATTAACGAGCCGGCAGAAGGACGCCGCAAATCGCAAATCCAGGAATTTCTTGAGTTCTACCAAGGACCAGGCGTACAGCACATTGCCGTGTTGACCAACGATATCATCGAAACCGTCTCCAAGCTGCGCGATAATGGCGTAGACTTCCTCACCGTGCCAGACACGTACTACGAGGATTTGAAGGAGCGTGTAGGCGAGATCGACGAAGATATCGAGGCGCTGAAAAAACTGGGCGTCCTGGTGGACAGAGACGATGAAGGCTACCTGCTGCAACTGTTCAGCAAGCCAATCGTCGACCGCCCGACTTTGTTTATCGAAGTGATTCAGCGCAAAGGAGCGCGCGGCTTCGGCAACGGCAACTTCAAGGCGCTGTTCGAGGCATTGGAGCGCGAGCAAGAGCGCAGGGGCAACCTGTAATACGTTCCATCGCCCAAGAAAAGCCATCTGTTGTGCACAAAAGCACGATGGATGGCTTTGTTTGTGTCTCGTTCTTTTATTCTGCCTAATCAGCCTACTCTGACAATTGTCTTGACCGCATCTTTGCCCGCTGTAGATAATGGAGCAAAGGCGGACGAGCCGGAGGTGGCCCCGTCCTGACGCGAGCGAAGAGGGTGAGCAGATGGATGTATTTTTGATGATTCCACTGGCGGAGCGTACAGCAGTTCTGATCGTAGTCGCTTTGTTGTTTACGCGCGTGCGGGCTTTCCGCAGCATTTTGAACCAGCAGGCGACCTGGCGGGAAAAAGCCGTGATGGTCGTGATTTTTTCCGCGATCTCGATTCTCGGGACGTACAACGGGATCTGGTATCAGGACGCGATCGCCAATTCCCGCGTGATCGGCACGGTGGTAGCCGGACTGCTGGCAGGGCCAGGGGTAGGGCTGATGACAGGGCTGGTTGCCGGCATTCACCGCTACTCGCTGGGAGGCTTTACGGATTTGGCCTGCACGATTTCGACGATCAGCGAAGGCGTAATGGCCGGATGGATTTATCAGTTTCGGCGCAACCGCAATCAGGAGATCGGCTGGACAACGGCGCTCGTCGTCGGGTTTTTGGCGGAGTGGATGCAGATGGGCATCATTTTGCTCGTCGCCAAGCCGTACGGGGATGCGCTTGCCCTCGTGCAGTCGATCAGTGTTCCGATGTCTGTGGTCAACTCGTTCGGCATCGCCATTTTGATCATCATTATTGACCTGGCGAAAAAAGAAGAAGACCGGATCGGGGCGCTTCAAGCGCAAAGAACGATGCGGGTAGCGGACAAGACGCTTTCCTATTTGCGGGAAGGATTGACCTACGAATCCGCGCGAAAAGTAGCAGAGGAAATTTTGCGCACGACGAGAGTGGCCGCTGTCGCGATCACCGATACACGCTGCGTGCTTGCCCATGTAGGGGCAGGCTCGTCGCATCATGTGGTGGGAGAAGGCATCACGACGAAGGCGACCAAGGAAGTGCTGGAAAGAAAAATGCTGATGATCGCCCGGACAAAAGAAGAGATCGGTTGCAAGGAGTCGAACTGTTCGCTGCGCTATGCGATTATCGTCCCGTTGATGCGCAGACAGGAGGTTGCGGGCGTGCTCAAGCTGTATCAGGATCGCTCTCGCATGCTGTCGGCAGTCGATTTGGAGCTGGTGCGCGGACTGGGCAACCTGATTTCTACCCAGCTGGAGCTGGCCGAGCTGGAAAAGCAGTCGCGGCTGCTGGCAGACGCCGAGATCAAAGCGCTGCACGCGCAAATCAACCCGCACTTTTTGTTCAATGCGCTCAACACGATTGTCTCGTTTATCCGCTTCCGGCCCGAGCAGGCTCGCGAGCTGCTGATCCATCTCGGCGAGTATTTTCGCCGCAACCTGCACGATTCCAGCGGCTATGTCAGCCTTGCGGGGGAGCTGGAGCATATTGAAGCGTACTTGGCGATTGAACGGGCGCGCTTTGGCGAAAAGCTGCACGTCGAATACGACATCGAGGACGGGGTGGAACGCTATACAGTTCCCGGACTGATTTTGCAGCCGCTGGTGGAAAATGCGGTCAAGCACGGGCTGCTGCCCAAGCGCGAGGGCGGGACCGTTCAAATCCGGGCGCGAAAAATTCAGCCGGATACGCTCGAACTGACGGTGGCGGATGACGGAGTAGGGATGGATACCGACCCGTTTTTACAGGCGAAGACGCCAAACAGGGAGCGGCGGCGTCTGTCGGGAATCGGTTTGGCGAATGTGAAAAGCCGGCTTGCCTCCATATACGGCGAGCCATACGGAATCGTCATCCAGAGCAGTGCAGGGAGCGGGACGACGTGTACGATACAATTGCCAATAGGAGTGAGTAGTAGTGCTAAAAGTGTTCATCGTGGATGACGAGGCACCTGCGCGAGAAGAGTTGCGCTATTTGCTGGAGCAATTTTTTGAGGTGTCGGTGATTGGCGAGGCTGCCAGCGGCGAGGAAGCGATCGAGTCAGTCATGCAGCTGGAACCGGATGCCGTCTTTTTGGACATTCACTTGCAGGATCGCGATGGCGTCGACGTAGGACAGGAGCTGTTGGAGTCGATGGTGAGGCCGCCCGTGATCATTTTTGCCAGTGCGTACGAGATTCATGCCGTTCGCGCGTTTGAAACAGAAGCGGTCGATTACATCGTCAAGCCGTTCAGCGAGGCGAGATTGGAAAAGACGGTGAACCGCGTCCGGAAAATGCTGCGGACGATGGAAGCGCCTGCCGAGGCGGTCCGCTTTTCCGAGGAGCAATTGCAAAGCCTGCTGCAAACCGTGCTGGCTGATCAGCAGCCCCGCCGTGTTCCCGTCGAGAAGAACGGGAAAATCATGCTGATCGATCCGAACGAGATCGTCTTTGCCACACTGGAAGGCAGGTATGCGAGCATTTACACCCATTGCGAGCAATACGCCACCAGCTTTACTTTGCAAGAATTGGAGAGCAGGCTGTCGCGCCAGCAGTTTTTTCGGACGCATCGGGCGTTCATCGTCAATTTGGCCAAGACGGCGGAACTGGTTCCGTGGTTCAAAGGCTCGATTCATCTGGTCATGCAGGACAGCCGCAAAACAGAGGTGCCCGTCAGCCGCAATGTCGTGAAGGAGTTGAAGAAGCGGTTGGGGTTTTGACGCGGCGAGCAGAGGGCGTAGCGATTATGCGCCATACAATCGGGTGAGCGCATGATGAGTGCGGCTATCTACCTGTCGCCCAAGTACGTGCCAACAAAGCATTCCATCGCAAGACGCGAGGAACTGGCGTCAATCGTCCGTATACTGCTCAAGTCGGCTGGCGCCTGGACTGTCGTTCGGGCGAAGTGACAGCCGGAGCTTGCAAAAAAAGCCCCCTCTCCCGCACGGAAAAACGTGTCGGGCAGAAGGGGCTTTTTGGCAAGCGGAAATGCTTGTTTAGAACGGTTGTTGATCCTGCTTCTTTTTCGTCAGCAGGAAGCCGCCGACGAGAATCAGCAAAAGTCCGATAGTTCCTCCGATTTGCGTCGACAGGAAGTTGGCCATCAAAAACACGATCGCAACAATCGTCAGGATGGCGATGGGAATGAGCAGCGCTGCCCTGCGGCCGCCAAACACGTACAGCTCGAACAGTCCCAGCGCTGGTCCAAGCAAGAAGAAAGGCCACGTATGGCTCATGTCTCCGTCCGCAAACACCGCGCTGAAAAAGAACAGCGGGGCATAGACGAGCAAAATGCCGCCGGGAACGAGCAGCCCGGCACGATGAGGCTTGGGGTCCATGAAGAAAAACAGATGAAAGCCGATAGCAGGGATGAGCAGAAAGGCAGGCCACAGCTTGTCAATGGCCAGGGGGATGCCGAGGTAGGTCGTCAGTACAAAAATGGCGCCGATTCCAATCAGCAAATAGCCTCCGATTTGTCGCATGAACGTGTTCTCCTTTTGGGTGGGAATGGCAATTATGTCTAAGTGTAACACGATTGGCGGGAGCGTGGATCGGCCTTGGGACGGAGGGTGTCTCAGACTGCAGCAGCCTCTTTCGCCGGAGATTGCGAGAGAGGCTGCCAGTTCTGAATCGATTTATCCGATATAATACTTCAACGCAAACAGACCGATCACGACAAAGATCAGGCTGACGGCAAAAATCTTGATGCTCTTGACCGTGCCCTGAATCATTTCCATTTCTTTTTTGCTATATTTCATAGTTAGACGACGCTCCTTTTCCGGATAGTTACATGGTCCGAAAAAGAGCGTTGTCCAAAAAACGCGACCCGAATTTGAGCGGCATCAGCTTGAGCCAGTGCAGTCTTTTTTGCACGAGGAACAGCAACAGTTCGAGCAGGAAAACTAGCAAAAACAGAACCGTCGCTGGCGGTTCAACCAGGATCGCCCGAGAGAGTCTGAGGTCGCAGGAAGCGATCGGTGCAGGCGGACGGTAGCCAGCCCAATGAAAAATCCCCTGATGGGCGGGGGTATATGTAGCAGAGTCATCTGCGGATGTCCATTCCGTTGTCAGCGAGGCCGTGGGCAACAGGCACACACAGGCAAGCAAAAGAGCTGCCAGCCATGTGCGGACCAGAGCGGAAGAATGCGCCAGCATGGGGTACCTCCGTTTTTGCATCATCCAATTCCTTACGTTTACGAACGAGGCGGGAAAAGGTTTCGGTATGGGAAAGAAAATGTATGCGTTTTCGCTCAAACGGATATGTTGCATCTCGTGCATGGTTTTGTACGGTTCAGCCATTTTTTGTTCTGTGAGGAAACCCCTTCGTGATACCTTGTACCAAGGTGAATTGCCTGAATTTTGGATAAATGGAAAGGGGCGACTCGAATGAAAAAATGGCTTCTCTCTCTCCTGATTTGGGGCGGGATTGCCGCTTTGGGTGCGGTTGGCTTCGGGATTATCGCGCTCAGCCGTGGAGAATCAGTCAATTCCTTCTGGTTGCTGACCGCTGCATTTTGTACGTACGCGGTTGCTTATCGCTTTTACAGCCGATTTATTGCGCGAAAAATCATGGGGCTGGACGACAAGCGGGCGACACCTGCCGAGGTGAACAACGACGGCAAAGATTTTGTGCCGACGAACAAGTGGATCTTGTTTGGGCACCACTTCGCCGCGATTGCCGGAGCCGGGCCGCTGGTAGGTCCGACTTTGGCGGCACAGATGGGGTATTTGCCAGGGACGATCTGGATCATTGTCGGGGTCGTCATCGGCGGGGCAGTACAAGACTTTGTCATTTTATTCGGTTCCATGCGTCGCAACGGGAAAACGTTGGGGCAGATTGCCAAGGAGGAGATCGGTCCGGTCGGCGGCGTCCTCGCCTTGGTAGGAATTATTGCAATTATGGTCATTTTGATTGCCGTTTTGGCGATGGTTGTTGTAAACGCTCTCGCGGAATCTCCGTGGGCTACTTTCACGATTTTCATGACATTGCCTATCGCGATTTTGATGGGCCTGTACATGCGCTACATTCGCCCCGGACGAGTCATGGAAGGCTCGCTCATCGGTTTGGCGCTGCTGTTTTTCTCCCTCTGGCTGGGCCAGCTTGTCGCTGCATCGCCAACGTGGGGGCCAGCTTTTACGTTCAGCAAAGTCCAGCTCGCCTGGATGATCATCATTTACGGCTTTATCGCTTCCGTCTTGCCAGTCTGGCTGCTGTTGGCGCCGCGTGATTACCTCAGCTCGTTTTTGAAGGTCGGCACCATCGCTGTGCTCGCGGTAGGCATCGTGTTGACGCTGCCGCCGCTGCACATGCCAGCTCTCACCAAGTTTATCGATGGAACGGGCCCGGTTTTTGCAGGCAATCTGTTCCCGTTCTTGTTCATTACGATTGCGTGCGGGGCGGTGTCCGGGTTCCACGCCTTGGTCTCATCCGGTACGACACCGAAGATGATCGCCAAAGAATCGCATGCTCCGCTGATTGGCTACGGCGGCATGCTGATGGAATCCGGCGTGGCGATCATGGCGATGATTGCCGCTTGCGTCTTGACTCCCGGCGTTTACTTCGCCATCAACTCGCCTGCTGCCGTCATCGGCGTCGATGCTGCGGCCGCCGCGCAGACGATTACAGGCTGGGGCTTTACCGTGTCGCCCGACCATTTGACGACGCTTGCCAACGACATTCAGGAAAAAACCATTTTGTCCCGGACAGGCGGAGCACCGTCTCTGGCTATCGGCATGGCGACGATCTTCTCCGGCATTTTGGGCGGAAAAGCACTGATGGCGTTTTGGTACCACTTCGCGATTTTGTTTGAAGCGGTGTTCATTTTGACGACGATTGATGCGGGAACCCGGGTGGGCCGCTTCATGGTTCAGGATATGCTCGGCAACGTGATCCCGAAAATGAAGCAAGTCAACTGGCTGCCGGGGAACCTGATCGGCTCGGCGATCATTACATTCGGCTGGGGCTACTTCCTGCTCCAGGGCGTCATGGACCCGCTCGGTGGCATCTACACGCTGTGGCCGCTGTTCGGTATCGCCAACCAGATGCTCGCCGCGATCGCCTTTACAGTCGGCACGACGCTGATTTTCAAAATGGGCAAGGCCGCTTATTCGTGGGTCACGCTTGTGCCTATGGCGTGGTTGACGACTGCTACCTTGACCGCAGGCTGGCAAAAGCTGTTCCATGCCGATCCGAAAATCGGCTTTCTCGCTCACGCAGACGCTTTCCAGAAGGCGTTGGATTCCGGAACGCTGCCAAACGGGGTAAAGACGATCGAGGCCGCGCAAAAAATGATCATGAACGACCATATCGACGCAGCGGTGTGCGCGATTTTCATGGTCATCACCGCGGGGATTATTCTCGATGGAGCGCGGGTGTGGATCAACATCCTGCGCGGCAAGAAGTATCCGCTGCACGAGTCGCCGTACATCGAGTCCAAAGGCGTTGTGATTGACGGCAAAGGACATCATGTCGCATGAGGCGAAAGTGGAGGGAGATGCGCAAGGCATTGCGGCGGGTCAGCTCTGCGATCAAAACGATTTTCGGCATGCCGGACTACGACCGCTACCTCAAGCATTGGTATGAGACGCACGGCGCGCCGGGCATTTTCCCGATGACCGAGCGAGAATACTACATGTACGCCCTGCAAGAGCGCTTTGAAAAAGGCGGGGTAACGCGCTGCTGCTAGTTTGCAACGTCTGTAACAAAAGGTGCCCCTGTCATCAGCAGATGGCGGGTGGGCACCTTTTGTACGCGGTGAACAAGACGCAAATTCAAGTGTGACCGCAGATTTTGCGTGTGGTGTATCAACAGGTAAAGTATGGTACACTAAAAAGAAAGTCAAGTTTTAGGTGGCGATATGCGTGCAAGCATCAACTCTGGCGGCGCTAAAAGAGCTGGCTCTGCAATGCGCCCGTTCAGCGGGTGAGCTGAGTCTGAAGCGAATGAAAGAGCCTTTTACCGTCGAATATAAGACGTCTGCCTCCGATCTTGTCACAGCAGTAGATAAAGAAGTGGAGAAGCATGTCATCAGCATGATTTTGAAACGCTTTCCCGATCACGGGATTTTGGGGGAAGAGAGCACTTTTGCGCAAGACCCCGCACAGTTCGAGACACTTTGGGTCATCGATCCTATTGATGGAACGACCAATTACGTGCACCAGCAAATCAATTTTTCCGTTTCCATTGCCGTTTATCATAAGGGAGAGGGCCTGGTTGGAGTGGTTTACGATCCTTCCCGCGACGAGCTGTTTTACGCGGTGAAGGGCGAAGGGGCGTACTTGAACGACCGTCCGCTTCATTTGGACCGCATCGTCAGTCTGGAAGAGGCGCTTTTGTGCACGAGCGTGTTCTGGAACAAGCGCGCCGAACAGATGGGCATTGACTTGATCGTCAAAAAACTCGCGGGAAAAGTGCGCGGGATGCGCCTGCTCGGCAGCGCGGCCTTGGAGATGGCTTACGTGGCGGCAGGCAGGCTGGACGGCTATGTGAGCCTTTCGCTCAATGCCTGGGATTTTGGCGCGGGGCGAATCCTGGTGGAAGAGGCAGGAGGCCGGGTCACGACAATGACGGGCACGCCGCTTCCTTACAACGAAAAAAGCAGCGTAATGGCCTGCAACCCGACTTTTTACGAAGAATTGCAGCAATACCTGCATGTGGCAGAAAATACGCAAACCGATTAGGGGAGCAACACATCGGACAAAACCCACTGGACACAGGCTGCCAGTGGGTTTTGTCTAGGCGAGCGCCGCAAAAGGTGCCTTTCGCGGGGCTTGATGCATATGCTACAAAAAAGCGAGCAGAGCACAAGAGAGCACAAATCGTCAGGCTTTCCATGGAGAAGGCTTGTCTCATAAAAGGGGGAAAGAGTGTGGCTGCCAAAACCTTGATGGCTGACAGTGTACGGTTGATCTTGCAGCACCAAGCGGCGAGTGGAGCGTATCTCGCGTCACCTGGCTTTCTCCACTATCAATACGCCTGGCTGCGCGACGGGACGTTCACGGCGTATGCGATGAATCGCGCAGGGCAACATGACAGCGCTTCCCGCTTTTATGAATGGTGCGGAGATGTCATCGTCAGGCATGAACAAAAGGCCAGAGCAGCCATTTTGGCCGTACAGTCAGGCAAGTGGGATGGCAAAGCAGGCAACGAGCTGTTTTTGCACACGCGCTACACCGTGGATGGCAAAGAAGTGGCGGGCGAGTGGGGCAGCTTTCAACTCGATGGCTATGGGACATGGCTGTGGGGGGTGTCCGAGCATGTCCGGATGAGCGGGGAGCAAGCGATCATCGACAGGCTCGCCCCGGCGATTGAGCTGACTTTGGACTACTTGTCTGCCTGCTGGCCACTGCCCAATTTCGATTGCTGGGAGGAATGGGGCGAACGGATTCACCCTGTCACGCTCGCAGCCGTTTTTGCCGGAGTCAAAGCGATGGAGCGGCATCTGCCCGAGCGCGCATCCGAGCTTGCGCTTTTGGCGGACCGGATTCGTCAGTACGTGCTTGAGCATGGGACGGCAAACGGAAAATTCCTCAAATCTGTCGGCAATCACGCGGTAGACGCCAGTCTTTTGTGGTTGGCATTGCCGTACGGCTTGGTCGAGGTGACAGACCCGCTCATGGTGAAAACGGTAGAGGCGATCGAGCAAGAGTTGCTGTTCGGCTGCGGCGTGCATCGGTATGCGGCGGATACGTACTACGGAGGAGGACAGTGGCTGCTTTTGTCTGCCTGGCTTGGCTGGTACTATGTGCGTGCAGGCAAAACGGACAGGGCACAAGAGATTTTGGACTGGATTGTCGCCAAGCAAGCAGCGGAGGGACTGCCTGAACAGGTGCAGGAGCATTTGCTGGCGCCTGAGCAGTATGCGGCATGGGTAGAGAGGGCTGGTCAGCCTGCGGTTCCCCTGTTGTGGTCGCACGCGATGTTTCTCGTTCTTGCGGCTGAGCTTGGCCTGCTTGAGTCTGGAACGTAAAACGCGGCACTCCTGGGCGGGAGGCCGCGTTTTGTTTGCGGAGGCTTGCTTTATTCTTTTTGCCAGGCAATCGACAGCGAGTTGTGTTGTCTGTATGTGATGACAAAGCGCACCTTGCTGTGAGAAAGCACCTTGTCCTCCGGGCCTTGCTTCATCTCGCTGATGGTAGCCGGAAGCTGGGGAGGAGGCTCGATTCCGAACTGGCGGAGCACATCCATGGCGATTTGCACCGCAGTCTGGTTTTGGACGTCGTTAATGTCAATTTTGGTCAGCCCGGCCAGACGCTGGTCTTGCTCGTTTTTGAAGCCGTGGAAATCGGGACCCAATTCGGAAGTATCGTCAAAATGAACATAGAGGACGGCCTGCGTGTCGTCTCCATCCTGTTCGGTTGGCGTGATTTCGCGTTGAATGGTTCGGAACATGCTGTTTACTCCCGGCTGGTATCGTTCCACAAAATAGCCTGGGTGTTGAAAAAGCACCGTGTACAGTTTCTCTTCTTTTGGATCGGCGAATTGCTGGCCAGAGAGCGTCGGCAATTTTTGCGGATCGCTAGGTTGTTGGGGACGAACCTTTAATTGTTTCAAGCCATTGCTTTTGAGCTTCTCCAAAAAGGCGACGGCTTCTGCCCGTGTCAAATAGCTTTGGCCCTGGTAAGACTGGATGCTGGCCTGCCCCGCTGCTTTTCCGCTGGCATAGCCTTTGGCAAGCAGGTAGTGAACGGCAAAATCGCCATGATAGTTCTCGCCATCGGCACCCGCGATGATTTCGGCTACCTCGTATCGGGTAATCGGTCGATCCCGGTACAAATACTGGTTGCGCTCGAAGCGGGACAAGTATTGTTGCTGCAAAGTTGAGTAAGGGTAGTGGTAAGGCGCCAAAGCGTTATAAATGGGATCGGCCCAGTGGAGGGCTTGCTTTTGGCTTGGCGGAATCTGGATGCGATAAGTCCGGGCCAGCATGGTGAAAAAAGCGGCGACGGTAACGTGCTCCTCCGGGGCAAAGCGATTTCCCGGATAGCCTTGTACAATGCCTTGCTCGACGGCGCGTGCAATCGTATCTTTGGCCCAGTGTTGTTCAGGCACGTCGGTGAAAGTTGCCGCCCTGGCAGGCAAAACGGACAGCGTGGCAAACAAGACAGCCATGATTGCCAGCAAATAAGGTTTCATTTTTCAGTCACTTCCTTTGCTGTTTGCAAGCGTTAGTGGAAAAGGCGACAAGCCCGTTCATTTATACGCACTTGACTGGTAGAAAGTTACAATGGAGCATCCGCTTTTATTTGCTGTTGAGGAAGCTTTTTGTTCACGGCAAGCAGCACGCCTGCAAGTGTCACAACACCGCCCGCGATGGACAGCCAGGAAGGAACCTCGCCCAACCAGCCCCAGGCGATCAAAAAGGACAGGGCAGGCGTCAAGTAAAGGGAGCTGGTCGCTTCCTTCGTGCCGACAGCCGAAGTGACGTAAGCCAGAGCCAAATAGGCGACGACGCTCGGAAAGATGCCCAAGTACAGGACACTTTGCGTGACAGCCCACGGGGCGGACAAAATAGCGCTCCCAAGCCCCGGCAAAAAAACGAGCATGAACAGCGTGCCTGCCCAGAGCGTATAGGCGGTAAACGCGAAGACGCCGTATTTTTCTACATAGTTTCGCTGAAAGGCAAAGTAGATGCTCTCACTCACTGCTGCCAACAAAATCAAGAATATTCCGTTATTAAAAGACAAGGAGCTGTCGGTTCCTAGCGAACAAACAACGACTCCCGTGAAAGCGATCAGCGCCCCAATCCAGCCTCGCACCCCACAGCGTTCCCGGAAGAACAGAAAGGCAAACAGGGCAGAAAAAATCGGGGTAGTCGTCACAAACAGGCTGGCAACTCCGGCGCTGACCGTCAACTCGCCGATATTGAGTGCCGTATGGTAAACGGAAAAGCCAAGCCCTCCGAGCAGAAAGAGAGCGGGAATGTCTTTTTTCGCGGGAAGCGGCAGGCGAAGAAAAGGAGCAAGCACCAGCAAAAACGCAGAACCGATCAAAAACCGCAGCAACGACAGATGCTCCGGCGAATACCCTTGCAATCCGACGCGAATGCCTGCAAAAGCAGATGCCCACAGCACCAGGCTGACGCCGTGAGCGGCCAACACTCGTCCTTTGGAATTGGAATAAGCCGACACGTGTACAACATCCCCTCGCTATAAAATGAACCCAACCAGTTGAGTTGCTTTTTCCATGGTAATCAAGAAGTGGTAAAATAGCTGCAACCACTCGGGCAACAAAAAAACCAACCACTTTTGCTCAAAAAGAAAAAGGCGAGGGGAGCGGGACAAGTGAGCAGCGAAGGGCCAAACGGCGCCAAGGCAACGCCAAAATACAAGCAGATTATCGCTTACATCAAAAGCAAAATCTCGTCAGGGGAATGGCCCATCGGCAGCAAAATTCCCAGCCAGCGCGTCCTGGCAGCTACTTTTGGGGTCAATCGCAGCACGGTCATCACGGCGCTGGAGGAGCTTGCTGCGGACGGCTTGATCGAGGGCAGGCTGGGGATGGGAACGGTGGTCGTCAACAATACGTGGACACTGCTCGCCACGACGCCTCCGCCGGATTGGGAGCAGTACGTCAAGGCGGGCTTGCACAAGCCGAGCCAGACCGCTGTGCATCAGATCAACGAGGATGAATTTAACAGCGAACTGATTCAACTCAGCAAAGGGGAGCTGTCGCCGGAGATTTTCCCGCTGGAAGGGATGAAGCAGGTGATGGAGCGGGTGACGCAGCGGCTGTCACGCTTTGGCTACGAGGAGCCGAGAGGGTATTTGCCGCTGCGCGAAGCGGTGAGCGAATACGTGAAAAGGTTGGGCATCCAGGCGTCCGCCTCGTCTATTTTGATCGTCTCGGGAGCTTTGCAGGCGCTCCAGTTGATATCTGTCGGGTTGTTGCATCGCGGCTCGACGGTCTATCTGGAGCAGCCTTCCTATTTGAACTCTTTGCACGTGTTTCAATCGGCGGGCATGAAGCTGTCCGGTCTGCGGATGGATCAGGAAGGGCTTGTCCCGGACGAGCTTGCACCGGGGAACAAGCAGGGGAGCGGAGCGATTCTCTACACGAATCCGTGCTTTCACAACCCGACAGGCATCCTGATGACAGAACGCCGCCGCCGCGAGCTGCTGCGGGTGTGCGAGCAAGAACGGTTGCCAGTCATCGAGGATGATATATACCGCGAGCTGTGGACGACAGAACCGCCGCCACCGCCGCTCAAGGCCAGAGATCGCCATGGGCACGTCCTGTACCTCGGCAGCCTGTCTAAGTCGCTGACGCCTGGTTTGCGCATCGGCTGGGTAGTTGGCCCGGAGCCTGTGATTGCCAGGCTCGCCGATCTGAAAATGCAGACAGATTACGGGGCAAGCTCGCTGTCGCAACGGGTGGCAGCGGAGTGGCTGGCAAGCGGCATGTACGAGCAGCAGATGAACGAGGTTCGCTGGCAGCTGCTCATGCGCCAGGAGGCAGCCGTCCACGCGCTGAACATGCACATGAACGGGCTGGCAAGCTGGGAAGTGCCCGCGGGCGGCTTTTTTATCTGGCTGAAAATCAATGGCAAGCTGTCCATGACGGAGCTGTTTACCGCGGCGCAGCGCCAAGGGTTGCTGATTAATCCGGGCTATATATACGGCGAGACGCAAGGAGGGTACGTGCGCCTGTCCTATGCCTACGCTTCGGTGGCAGAGCTGCACACCGGGATCGAGCGTCTCGGCAAGATTGTCGCTGCGCTTTTGCAGAAATAAAGGAGGGCGAGTAGAGTAGCTCCTGTTCCGGTAACGGCGGCAACGGGTTCGCTCGCTTGGCTTGGTGACAACGGGCTGTGTCTCGTTGGCAGGTTTGTGGTCAAGGAGAAGCGGCTTCATTGCTTGTAACAGCGGCGCTGGTTTGCTCGCCTGCCAGTGGCTATAATGTCGCGCCAGCAGCTTTTTGTGCAGGGAGAAAAGGTTCCATTGTTTGTAACGGTGTCATTAATCTGCTAACCTGCCCATGTCACTAAACCTCCCCAACAGCTTTTCGATCAGGGAAAAGCGGCTCCATTGCTTGTAACGCTGGCAATTAATTCGCAAGCCTGCCCACGTTCCCATGCCTCGCCAGCAGCTTTGCGGTCAGACAGTAACAGCTCGATTGCCTGTAACGTCGGCAATCAATTTTGCTGTCGCAAGCCTGCCCACGCCTCTAAGCCCCGCCAGCAGCTTTGCAGTCAAACAGAAGCCGCTCTTGTTCCTGTAATGGCGGCACCAGATTCGCCGCCCCCTGACGACAACGAACTAAACCTCCCCAACAGCTTTGCGGTCAGGCAAAAACGGCTCCATTGCCTGCACGTACTTTTGACTGTGCACGGCAAATTCGGCGGTCAAGGGGGAGATCGTCTGCCAGTCGCGCACCGCGAGAACGACCTCGCGCCGGATCGGCGGGTCGAGCGGAATGGCGACGACCTTGGGCAGAACAGCGGGCATATACAGCTCCGGCATGATCGTGACGCCGATGTACTCCTGAACCATGGTCAAAATCGTGTACACTTCCCGGACTTCAAACGTAATCGCGGGCGTAATCGCGTTTTCCTGCAACATCTTTTTGATACACCCGTCTTTTGGCATGATAAAACAGCGATCGGCAATCTCGTCGAAGCGCAAAGTCGCCCGATCTTTCAGCGGATGCGTATCAGGCAAAATCACCATCATTTCGTCCAACAGCAGCGGCATCGTTTGCAGCTCGCGGCCCGGAATCGCGGTAAAAGCGATGTCCACCACCGAGCTGCTCATCCATTTGTCGATCTCGTCGCTGTCGCCTTCGAGCAGCATGATCTCCACCGCCGGGAACCGTTTGCGAAAGCTCCCGAGAAGTCCCGGCAAAAAGCGCGAAGCGACGCTCGGAATCGAGGCGATGCGCAAAGTACCGGACGCAAGCCCCCTCGCCAGATTGGCCTCTTCCGTCATGCAAGCGGTAATCGTCAAAATGTCGCGGGCATGCTGCAGCATCCGTTCGCCGATGCTCGTCGGAGTGATGCCGCTGCGACTGCGCAGAAACAGGCAGACGCCGAGTTCTTTTTCCAACGCCTGAATCATTTGCGACACAGCCGATTGCGTAAAACCGATTTCCTCCGCAGCGCGAGTAAAGCTGCCTGCCTTGGCTGCGGCGACCAGTACCTGAAGCTGAGTGAGCGTCATCATGGCTCATTCCTTTTCCATTAGTAAAATCTTATGGAATGTATTATAAAGCATTGTTTTACTGATAGAAAACCTCCCCGTATAGTAAAAGACGTAGCAAGACCAACAACGATTTGAAAAACGGGGAGGATTTTGGCATGCATCCTGAATGGCAACGAATTGCGAATGAATTTATCCAGGCTACATCGTATCGGCTGGGTGATCTGGAAAAGGGCTGGGCTGCCCGCTACGACTTTTCCAAACGGCCGCCGACCTATTTACAGTATGAAGAGGCGTTTGTGCGCATTCCTTTGGGCGAGCCCGACTTTCCAAGCTCCGGTGATTCGGCTGATTTGTGGGAGCTTCTGCAAAATCGCCGCTCCAAACGCAACTTTTTGCCCCAGCCGCTCAGCCTGAACGAGCTGAACTTGCTGCTCTGGGGCACGCAAGGCATCACGGCAGACATGGGAGACTACCAGCTGCGCACGACTCCTTCGGCAGGCGCTTTGTATCCGATCGAGACGTTTTTGCTGATCAACCATGTCGAAGGTTTGGAAAAAGGCTTGTATCATCTCGACGTGGAAAAATGGTGCCTGGAAGGCCTGAAAAAACAAGACGTGTCTGAAGTAGCCTATCAGCTTACAGAGGAGCAGGAGATGACGCGGCGCGCAGCCGTCAATTTTGTCTGGACGGCCAAAGTGGATCGGGTGCGGCATAAATACAACGAACGGGCTTACCGCTACATTTGGTGGGACTCCGGCCACACCGCGCAGAACCTGCATCTGGCAGCAAACGCTTTGGGACTTGGAGTCAGCACGGTCGGCCACTGGATGGATCACGATATGAACGAATTTTTGGGAATCGATGGCAAGGAGCATTTGTCCGTATTGATGGCGTCCGTCGGCAAAATCGCCGGAGGGCATTGGCTGGAGGAGCGGCGGCCGAAGTGATGGCGGAAAGCGGGATGGCTGAGGAGGCCATCCTTTTTTATTTACCGGGGAAACAAAAGAGAAAGACTGATTGAAGATAGATTCCGAATTATGGTATGTTTGATAAAAGATTGAATTTAGAAAAACATTTCTTGTTGGTCTATTTTTTTATATTGCTGAAGTTTTGGAGGCTATGAAAATGAACAAGTGGAACCATGTGATCTTTGAAAATTGCAGTGAAAAAATCACAATGGATGATATAAAAAAAGTTGAAGCTGCGCTAGGAGTAACTTTCCCCAAGGATTTTACAGAATGCATGCTGGAAAATAATGATGGTTCCCCAGTTCCTTGCGCGTTTGATTATGGCGAAGTGGAAGGGAAAGTGTTTCATACATTTTATAGCTTGAGTGATGCAGTTGGTCATTACTATATACTTGATGCATATAATGCCACCAAGAATTACTTGCCAGAAGGGGTCATTCCGATTGGTTACGATGCTGGCGGTGGTGATATCTGCTTTGACTATACGAATGGAACGCTTTCTGACCCGGTGGTCGTGTACGCTGACCATGAATTTTTGATCTCTGAATCAGATTTAGATGAATCGGATCTGCAAGAGAAAACATTAAATGAATGGCAAAGACAAGCGATCAGCCCACTGGCAGCGAGCTTCAGTGAATTTTTAGCTAAACTCTATAACTATACGATGAAGAATAGTTAACAGGCTGTGTAAGTTTCTTTATTTGCTCGCATACGTCAAACAGATAGAAAAAGCTTCATCCCAGACGCGAAACAAGAGGTGGTCAGGGTGAAGCTTTTTTCTCCTGCCCTACCAACCTTGCTTCCCAAAAAGCAAAGTGCAGCCAACAATCTTTTCCCCTTGCTTTTCTCCCAGCCAAACGATAACATATGATACTGATAACCATTATCAGGATATAATTATGTCCGTCCAAAGAAGGTGAACGATGTGTCCATTGCCAAAGTCATTCGCGAGCGCCGCTCGATTAAAAAGGCTTATAAACCGGATGCCGTACCCGAACAACTCGTACTGGAACTGTTGAATGATGCTGTATACGCACCGAATCACGGTTTGCGCGAGCCATGGCGCTTCTTGTTTGTGCCGACGGAGAACAAGGCCGCTTTTGTAGAGAAACTGATTACAGCCTATCCGGCCGAATCGCACGAGGCGCGCAGAGAAATGTACAACCAGCCGGCTGCTTACTTGATCGTCATCATGAAGGAAGACCCGCGCCAAAAACAGTGGGAGGAAGATTTCAGCGCCGTTTGCGCGTTGATTCAAAACTTTCAGCTGTTGGCCTGGGAGCGCGATTTGGGCGTTGTCTGGAAAACGAACGCGCACAACTGGGACCCGAAGGCTCACCAGCTGCTGGGCGTTGCGCCAGGCGAGAAAATCGTCGGCTTTTTGCACCTGGGCTTTTTCGACCAGGAAGACGTGCCGGAAGCTCGTCCGCGGACGAGAGCAGAAGAAAAGTTTACAAGATTTGAATAGCAGCAGCTATCTTCCTGTTCAGCAAAAGACGTGCAAAGCGAGGCCCACACAGGGTCTCGCTTTTTTGCATGCTGACGAAGCAGTCACCCTTCCCGCGAATAGGCGGCAAAACTATCGCACAACGCTTGCCAGATCACGTCCACATCTTGGCCGACTGTTCGCCAGTTGCTGAAGGCGGCTCGAATTGCCGGTCTTCCTTGATAGTTCGTCGGGGTCATGAACACACGCCCATCCCGACTGAGATGGTCGAGAAACCGAGTGATGTCATTCATAGTCAGTGGTTCTTCCGCACGCGTTTTCCTTTTCAGCGAAAAGCACACGATATTCAGCCTGACGGGCGCGAGCAGTTCGAAGCTGTCGCTGCCCGCGATTTTTTCGCCCAACAGCCGGGCTGCCTCGGCGTTTGACTCCACGATTTCTTTGTACCCAGCGCGTCCGTAAGCCTGCAAGCTGAACCAGGCGGGGAGGGCGCGGAAACGCCGGGAGTTTTCCGGAGTGAGATGAGCAAATTCGGGTTGGGCGATTGCGCTGCCCAAATACGCGGCGTTATTTTGGAAAACGTCTACCTGGAGCGACTTGTGCCGCGTGAACTGCATGGCGGAGTCGTACGGGACATTGAGCCATTTGTGCGCGTCGATGGTGATGGAGTCAGCGTGCTCCAAGCCGTTTACGAGATGGCTGAAGCGAGGGGAGCATGCCGCGAACCCGCCAAAAGCAGCGTCGACATGCAGCCAGAAAGCATAGTCGCTTTTCAGCCGGGCGATGGCCGCAAGATCGTCGTAGTCGACCGTGTTGACGGTTCCGGCATTGGCTACGACCACGCACGGCTCGTTGCGATGTTCCTCCAAAAAAGCGCGCAGCGCAGCGATGTCGATTGCTTCCCGGTTCGGCTGGCACGGGATCAAGTGCATGCTTTTTCTGCCGATGCCGAGCATGGAGAGAGATTTATAGATGCTGGAATGCGGAGCGCCACTGGCGATTTTGAGCGGAGGCAACTGGTACAGGCCATCGTTTGCCACGTCCACCCCTTGCTTGCGGGCAGCCCACTGCCTGGCTTGGGCCAGACCAACGAAATTCGCCATCGTCGCGCCGCTGACAAATGCTCCGCTGAAATCGTCCGGGAGCAGGAATAGCTCTCTGAGCATGGCGATCGTCTCCAGCTCCACGTAACCTGCGATCGAATCGGAAATCCCGGACAGATTCTGGTCGTAGACGCTGACGAGCCAGTCGCCCGCGATGGAAGCCGGGGTCGCCCCGCCTGTGACGAATCCGAGGTAACGCGGCCCGGCACTTGCGCTCAACTTTTTCGCATACAGCTGCTGAAACCGTTCCAATGCCTGCAAGCCCCCGCGGCCATCTGACGGCAACGACTCCACCGCTTCCGTTTTCGCTTGCGCAGCGACTGGCCGCTCTTCCAGTCCGGCAAAAAACTGGAGCGATTCCTGCACCACCCGATTCAAAAGGGCCGCCAAATCCTGCTGATCTGCTTGCATTTTGCTGACCATTGCCATCCACTCCCTCATCTTTTCTTCCAGTAAAGCAAACCGTTGTTATAACAGTACAGCTCGTGGTAAAACAGTTGGTAAGTAAGGAGGGGAACGGATGCATATTTCATTGGACAAAACCGGGAAAGAATCGTTGACCGTCCAAATCGCCCAAGCCGTGATCGAACGGATTAGCTCCGTGATATACGAGGCGGGCGAGCTGTTGCCGTCTGTGCGCAAGCTGGCAAAAGAAATCGGGGTCAGCGTGTTGACGGTCATTCGCGCCTATAAAATCGTCGAGGAAAAAGGCTATGCCGTGACGCTGCATGGCAAGGGAACATACGTCAGGCGGCTGGAAAAAGCGGCTCCACCCGCTGCCAGTCACGACTACGAGTGGCAAGAGTCGTATTACGATTACGTGGGAAGGTCGATTTTCGGGCAGCAGACGCCGCGCGGGAGCCGCCTGCTTTTTCCTTTTCACTCTGCGACCTTGTCAAAAGAAGAGCACCTTCCGTTCGAAGCGCTGCAAAAGGCAACCGCTTTGGCAGCGCGTGATCCGCATACTTTTGCCGAATATTCCTCTCCACTCGGCGATCTGCCGCTGCGCGAGCATTTGGCGCATGCTTTTCAGCAAAGAGGCATACGCGTTACGGAAAGCGAGCTGATGGTGACGACGGGCTGCCAGCAAGGGATTGACCTCGTGGCTCGCACCTTCGCAGGGCCGGGCGACATCGTCATGGTGGAATCTCCGACGTACCCTGCTGCTTTGGATGCGTTTCGCTCGCGAGGGGCGACGATTTTGCCGATTCCTTGCGACAGCAGCGGAATCCGCATCGATCTGCTGACACGGATGTTCGACCAGCGGCCGCCCAAGCTGATCTACGTGATTCCGACCGGGCAAAATCCAACCGGAAAAATCATGAGCGAGCAGACGCGGAGAAGTTTGCTTGCGCTGGCTGAAAGTTTTCACTGCCTGATCGTCGAGGATGATCCGTGGTCAGAGCTGCATTATACGGCAAACATACCGCCAAGCATTTGCAGCATGGATCAAAACGGGCATGTCATCTATTTGAAAGGCTACAGCAAAGTGATTGCGCCTGGCTTGCGCATCGGCTGTCTGGTTGCCAGAGGGTCTGTCTTTTTGCGGCTGGCCAATGTCAAAGCGATCGCGGATTTGGCGACGCCGCTGTTCAATCAGCGCAGCTTCTATCATTTGTTGCAAACTGTATCAGACGAGCGTTACTTCGAGTCGGTTCGCGCCAAGATGAAGCGAAAAAAAGAGCGGGTGGACAAGCTTTTGCGGCAGCATGGCGGAGCCTCGCTCACATGGGAAGCGCCGCAGGCTGGCCCTAATTTTTGGCTGCAAACGAGTGCGAATACAGAGGCGCTGTCGCTTCTCGCCAAGCCGCACGGTCTGTCTTTTTTGCCGGGGGCAGCCTGTTTTACCGATTTGTCAGGAGGCGGGCATATCCGGATCGGCTTCGGCTCGGTCCCGGACGACAAGCTGGAGGAAGGCATTGCGCTTTTGTGCAGACTGATCGAAAAACAAAGAAAGGAACTGTACGAACCGGATGTGTTGTCATAAACCATCCTGCTCCTGGCAGTTCCTCTCTCCGGTCTTTTATTTAGGCTGATTGCTCAGATGCTCGTGAATCAGCTTCCACTCGCCGTCTGCTGTCTTCGTAAACACGTTGGTGGCGCGGCCGCTTCCGGTGACGAACTGGCCGTTGTAGTAGCCCTCGTACTGGTACGTGTACAGACAGGTCGCACAATGCTGGTCTACCGCGATCCATTGCACATCGACAGCGGAATACACTTCTTCCTTGATCACATTCCAGGCATTCTCGAAGTAACGGCCGATTTCTTCAAGCGATGTGCAGGTCTTGTCCGAGAACCAGTAGACGGCATGTGGGTGCAAGACTTTTTCCACCTGGGAAAAGTCGTGTGTGTTCGTAGCGGCGATGTACTGTTCAAGCGCTTTTTGATAACCCATGGCGAAAATGACCTCCACAACAAAATTCAGGGAATTGTTCAACTATTATGTATTGTAGCGGATTTGGGAAAGGGGCACCAGCCCGCGAAAAAGCCACGAAAAAAAGCCCGCCCGATCTAGAAGGGGGCTATTCGGGCGGTAATGGAGGACGTAATGTCCATCGTAGGGTCTGACAATACCATCATAGACCGGACATGTTAAGGGAGAGTAGAGCCAGCATGAAGCATTTGTTAATTTTAGGCGAAAAGCGGGCGAGAAGGGCAAGCACCCGTTTTTTTTATTTTGCGAGTCAACTAGACAGGCATCCATGCGGACAGAGTTAGGTTGTCATAAGCTGAAAGGAAGCGCTGGCTTCTTTGCGAGTTTACGAGGCCAGTTTTGCTTGATGACGTGAGAAGAGAGGAGAGAAAAGCCATGGGATGCAGGCGCGGTGGTGGTTTCGGCTTCGGAGGTGGCGGGTTTTTTTGGATCATCCTCATCATTCTTCTGGTCACTTCTTTCTGGGATGACTAAGCACGGATAGACGTTAGCAAAAAAGACTCTGCCCGCTTTACTGCGCTGGCAGAGTCTTTTGCTTTACGCTTTCAGGTGCTGCAAAAACTGGCGAGTGCGCTCCTCGCGCGGCTGGGCGAACAGCTTGGCAGGAGTGTCGCGCTCCACGATTACGCCCTGATCCATGAAAATGACTTCGTCCGCCACCTCGCGGGCAAATCCCATCTCATGCGTGACGACGACCATCGTCATGCCTTCCTGGGCCAGCTCCTTCATGACCTTCAATACTTCGCCGACCAGCTCGGGATCGAGGGCGGAAGTCGGCTCGTCGAACAGCATGACTTGCGGGTCCATCGCCAGGGCGCGGGCGATTCCCACGCGCTGCTGCTGGCCGCCGGAAAGCTGCGCCGGGTAATGATCCAGCTTGTCTCCGAGACCTACTTTGGACAACAGCTTGGCTGCTTTCGCCCGCGCGCTGTCCTTGTCTGCCTTTTTGACAGTCACGGGACCTTCCATGACGTTTTCCAGCGCGGTCATATGCGGGAACAAATTGTAGCTTTGAAACACCATGCCTGTCTGTTTGCGCAGTCGCGGGATGCTTGAACGATCAACCTTTTGCGAAAAGTCGAGCTTGACTTCGCCGATCTGCACGCTGCCGCTGGTCGGTACTTCCAGTGCGTTCAGGCAGCGCAGCAGCGTCGTTTTCCCGGAGCCGGAAGGGCCGATGATGACGACGACCTTGCCTTTTTCCACCGTCAGCGAAATTCCTTTTAACACTTGCAAGTTGTGAAACTGTTTATGCAAATCCGTGATGGTAATCATCTGCGTTCACCTGCTTTTTAGACGTAGCGGTCCAGCTTGTTTTCGATCCGGTCTTGAATAAAGGAAAGGACAAAGCAAATCATCCAGTAGATGAGCGCGGCTTCCGAGTAGACAAGCAACGGCTCATAGGTCGAGGCGACGATTTCCTGTGCTTTGCGAAACATCTCGGGAACGAGAATGGCTGCGGCGAGCGACGTATCCTTGACCAGACTGATAAACGAGTTGGACAGAGGGGGAACCGAAACGCGCGCTGCCTGCGGCAACACGACCCGGCGCAACGCTTGCCAGTACGTCATCCCGAGAGAGTAGGCGGCTTCCCACTGTCCTTTGTGAATGGACAGAATCGCGGCGCGCACGACCTCGGAGGAATAGGCGCCGACGCTGAGCGAGAAGCCGATGACGGCCGAAGGAAACGGATCGATCATGATTCCTACGCTCGGCAAACCGAAGAAAATGATGAAAAGCTGCACCAACAGCGGCGTTCCACGGATGAGCGATACATAAAAACGGGCAAGGCCAACCAGCGGCTTGATGCCGGACAGGCGGGCCAATGCGGTCAAAACAGCGAGAATCAGGCCAAAGAAAAAGGAAACGATGGCAAGCGTCAAAGAATAGAGCAAGGCTCCTTTCAGCAGAGGCAGAAAGGAGCTTTGCGCGATATCGATCCATCGGTTCAGGCGTTCCGGGTTGTCAAAGAAGTTACTTAGAAACATCTGCACCAAACCATTTCTCGGAAATTTTTGCGAGTGTACCGTCTTTCGTCATGTCATCCAGCGCTTTGTTGAACGCTTCAACCAGCTCTGTGCTGCCTTTGCGGAAGAGGAACCCGTTTGTCGCTACATTCGGATCTTTGGCGACGATTTTGATTGGCGTATCAGGCTTTTGCTTCAGGAAGTCAAGCAAGGAAAGACCGTCGTTGATCGTAATGTCGACGCGCTTGGAAGTCAAAAGGTCGATCGCCTGGTTGAAGCCCTCTACTCCGACGATTTCCGCTCCGTTTTTCTTCGCGATGTCGGTGAGGTTGCTCGTCAGCGTTTGCGCTGCTTTCAAGCCTTTAATATCTTCAAAGCCTTTTACCGTCGTGTTGTCCTTGTGAGTGACGAGCACCGCTGTCGATACGGTATACGGATTGGAGAAGTCGTATTTTTCCTGGCGGTCAGGGCGGATTCCGACCTGATTCGCTACGACGTCAAAGCGCTTGGAATCCAGTCCCGCGAACATGGCGTCCCACTGTGTCTCCTGGAACACTGGCTCAACGCCAAGGCGTTTGGCGACTTCGGTTACGACTTCGACGTCATATCCGGTCAGCTTGCCGGATTGATCGTGAAAGGTGAAGGGGGAGTAAGTACCCTCGGTACCAATCAAAATTTTTCCGTCCGCTTTGACTTTTTCCAGCAAGTTTTGCTCTTTTTTCTCTTCGCTGGCAGCTGGAGCAGGCGAAGCGTTGTTTTGTGGCGCCTGAGAGGAAGAGGAGCCGCAACCGGCCAAGGCGACCAGCAAAGCAGATGTGAGAACGGAAAACAATAGTTTTTTCATAAATGAAACCCCCACTAAACCGATATGATTTTTGTTAGGAACATACTAAAAGGGACAGACAATTTTGTCAATGAATGTTTACTTCGTGATATCTTCGCTGAACCATTTTTCCGAAATCGCCTTCAACGTGCCGTCTTTTTTCATCTCATCCAGCACCTTGTCAATCTCGGCGACCAGTTCTGTGCTGCCTTTGCGGAACAGGAAGGCGGTTGGCTGGCCTTTGTCGTTTTTAGTGACGATTTGGATTGGCGTATCCGGTTTTTGCTTCAAAAAGTCGAGCACGGACAAGTTGTCGTTGATAGCGACATCGACGCGTTTTTGCGCGATCAGGTCAATCGCCTGGTTGAAGTTGTCGACAGCGACGATCTCTGCCCCGTTCGAGCGGGCGAGGTCTGCGTAGTTGCTGGTCATGGACTGCCCGGCTTTCAAACCTTTGATGCCTGCAAAACTTTTTAGCGTCGTATTGTCTTTGTGCGCGACGAGAACAGCGCGCGAGATCGTGTACGGCTGGGAAAAATCGTATTTTTCCTGACGGTCAGGGCGTATCCCTACCTGGTTGGCAACCACGTCAAAGCGCTTGGAATCCAGACCCGCAAACATGGCGTCCCATTGCGTTTCCTGGAAAACAGGCTCTACACCGAGCCGTTTGGCAACCTCGCTTACGACCTCCACGTCGTATCCGGTCAGTTTGCCGGACTGATCGTGGTATGTAAACGGCGAGTAAGTGCCTTCTGTCCCGATGACGAGCTTTTTCTCCGCTTTTACTTTTTCCAGCAAGTTTTGCGAAGCAGCCGGCGGTGTAGCGCTATCGGTTTGGGAAGGGGCGCCAGAGCTGCTGCAACCAACGATTCCTACCAACAGACAAGAGAGCAAAGTAGAGAAAACGACTTTTTTCATGATGATTAAATCCCCTTTATGCTGATCGAATTTCATGGATTCATAGTAGTAGCCTCATCGGTCTTTGTCAATCATAAAAATATTTATTCCGATTTGTTTACTGTGAATTTCTTGGCCTGCAAACGGTTCCTTTCTCAGGATTCTCCAATTGCCCTATCGCTATGTGCAGGAGCGTCAGAGGGCTTGCAAGTAGTGGTTGAGGTTGTGGGGGCAGATAGCGTACAATAAGTACGACCTTGGGCGTTTGCCCATTTTTTCGGACGAAACATCTTGATGCTTTGGGACAAAGACAACCATGAATGGATAAAAGGAGTCAATCAGCATGTTAAACGACTGGCGTATGTATACCGATGGCAGTGGAACGGAGCAGAAGCATGTAGCCTGGCACGAAGTATTGAAGGAAATCGCGCAGTTGAATGGCGAGAATCGCACGCTGGTGCATGCCGCATACGGTGACCACGTGGATTTGGTGGTGGCTGGCGGCAACAACGGCAAAGTGCTTGTCCAGTGGAAAGAGCACGAGCCAGGCGAGCAGCATTTTGTGCTGACGAATGGCGAGCAGAACGCGGTGATGGCATCGCTCGTGATTGAAGGCAGCGAAGCGGTGTTCCCGCTCTCCTGGTGCGTTCCGCTCGAACAAGCTGTTCCGCTTTGCGGGGATGTTTTGCGGACATGCGATAAAGGCGAGCCGGCAAATTTGCAATGGCTCCCGATCGAAATGTAAGCGGGGGACGGTGCGATGGAATTTCAGACGTTGCAGCAATCCGTACTCATCATGGCCGTCATCATCGGCATCGGTAGCCTGATCGGTTACCGACAGCCGTTGACGGCCGATTCGCGGCAGCTCGTCATTACGATCATTATCAACGTGGCGATGCCCTGCATCATTTTGGACGGGATTTTTCAAACCCAGATCGATAACCAGCTTTTGGTGCAAATTTTTGCAATATTCGTCATTTCGATTGTGTTGAACTGTTTGGGCATCCTGCTCGGCTGGGCAGGAGCGAGGACATTGCCGTTGCCTGCCAAAAAGCGCAGGGAAATCGCGATCTTGTCTGGCCTCGGCAACACGGGCTTTATCGGTCTGCCGCTGTGCGCAGCGCTGTTCGGGCCAAAAGGTGCGCTCCTGGCTGCCATTTTTGACGCTGGCGTCGACGTCGTGCTGTGGACAGTCGGGGTCATGATGCTCCAGGAAAAAGGCTCGTTTTCGCTCAAAGGGCTGAAAACGCTGATCAACATCCCGATGATTGCCATCGTGTTCGGGCTTGGTTCCGCGCTGATCGGCTTTGCCCCGCCTGAGCCAGTCAAGCACCTGTTTGGCACGCTGGCCAAACTGGCTTCGCCGCTCGCCATGATGTATATCGGGATGCTGCTCCCGCTGTTTTTGCGCAGCAAGCCGCAAGTATCATTGCCGCTGCTTGGCATGCCGCTTGCTTTCAAGCTGTTTGTCTTTCCGCTTTTGACGGCGCTGCTGCTCTCCGTGTTTTCGCTGGACAGCGATATCGTCAGTGTGACATTGGTACAGGTGGCCATGCCGACTTTGACGCTCGCCTCGATTTTGTTTGGACGCTACAAGGCAGATGAGGAAATGGGCGCGATGACGACCGTCTTTTCGACGTTGCTGGCGCTTTTGACGATTCCGGCTGTTGTGCTGATGAGCAACTGGCTGTTGCACTAATTTGTTTTTTCCATGGACAACCGGTCTGCTTCCTGGTCAGGCCGGTTGTTCTTTTCGTGGCAAGAGCACTGAAACGAATAAGACCTGAGGTAAGTCTAACAAGATAGAAGATAGAATGAATCCCGGCAAAAAGGAATGGAGGAACGAAGATGAACAAAAAAGCATGGCTGATTGCAGCCCTCAGCCTCCAGCTTGTGTCCGTCTACTCGGTGGCGGCAGCGACAAGCGGGAGCCAGGCACAGACGGCAACGATTTCCGTAGATGGAAAAGCGGCGGCTTTGCAAAAACAGGCCGTTTTGCATCAGCAAAAAACGTACGTACTGGCCCAAGATGCAGCGAGCATCCTGAAAGCGAAGTGGACGCTGCAAGGACAAACAGGACAGATGAAAGTCGGCAACTATACGATCGCCTACCAGCTGGATTCCGGAGCGGTGACGGTTGACGGCAAGGCGGTTCAAGGTGGCGAAGCAGCGCTGCTTCGCGGCAAAGACGTGTATGTGCCGCTGAGGTGGCTAGTGGAGCAGGCAGGCCAAAAGATTGCTTGGAATCCCGAGAAAAGGGCGGTGGAAATTGTGTCATCCGGACAAAATGATTCGTTCGTCCTCGTGGATGAAAAGCAGTTGACCGAAGCAGAGCAGGAGTTCGTCGAGTCCGTCAAAGGCAAGCAAGGCATTCACCAACAGGGAGACTTGTACGTGATCGCGCGCGGCCAATCTCCTCACCCCGGTTACGGCCTGCAAGTCACGAAGGTGCAGCAGAGCTGGGAGCAGCTTTTGGTCTACGTGAAATTGACAGAGCCAGTTCCAGGGATGATGTATCCGCAAGTGATCACCTATCCGTACTTGACGGCAAAAGTGAAGCTCCCGCCGTACAACACGATTGTGTTCATCGATGCCGATACGAACAAACCTTTGTTTGAAGGGACGCAAAGCAACCAATAAGCAGCCGTTTCTTTTGCTGACTGCCCCTTGTTTTTCGCTCGCAGCTGTACTATGATGGTGGATAAGATTTACCTAATCCTTGGGAATGGAGGTGTGTGTACGTGTTCGGAACCGTTCAGGCGTGGTTTGTGGTAGAAACTTCCAGTATGACGCATGATTTTTCTTTCAACGGGACCAGTCTGCCCATTTTTGCGCATACAACTGAACGAAGTTTCCATAGGCGTACCATGCATCGACCAGGGACGGTTTGTTCTTGTCAATAATGGGTGACTGATTCGGGCAGCATTTTTGGCTGACGATATCTTCCCCTCGCGATGCCGCAGGTAATGGCCTGCGGCTTTTTTGCGTCCATTTTTGCCTTTTGGCAGACAGATGGCATATGGGGGCAAAAATCGCCGGGGCCGGCCAGGAAAGACCATTATGTTGAACCGTACCACATACCAGGGAGGAAAAAATCATGATTATCGTCGCAACTACCCAATTACAAAAATCGTACGGAGCCGATCCGGTTTTGCAAAATATTACGTTGGAAATAAAAGCGGGCGAGCGGGTAGGAATCGTCGGCCCAAACGGTGCGGGCAAGACGACCTTGTTCAAACTGCTGGCAGGCATCGAAAGTCCGGACTCAGGCGAGCTGTACCGGGCAAAAGGAACGGTGTGGGCGTATTTGCCGCAATCCCCGCAGTATCCGCAGGAGTGGACGGGGCGAGATGTGGTGGCGAGCGCTTTTGCTGAAGTTCGCCACATTCAGGAGCAGATGCGCGAGCTGGAAAGCCAGATGGCGCTGCTCTACGAGGACGAAGCGGCGTTGCATCGGCTGATGCAGCGTTACCAGAAGTTGCAAGACGAATTTGAGCAGCAGGATGGCTACCAGTGGGAGACGCGTATGACTCAGGTCGTGCAAGGATTGGGAGTAAGCGAAGAGCTGCTCGCTACGCCGTTTGCCCAACTGAGCGGAGGGGAGAAAACGAAGGCGGGGCTTGCCAAGCTTTTGTGCCAAAAGAGCGATGTCCTGCTGCTGGATGAGCCGACGAACCATCTGGACGTGGAGTCGATGGAGTGGCTGGAGCAATTTTTGCAGAGCTATCCGGGAACGGTGCTGATTATTTCCCACGACCGCTATTTCCTGGATGCAGTCGTTACTTCTGTCTACCATGTGGACGGCGGGGAAGCGGAGTTTTACATCGGAAACTACAGCGCCTTTGCCACCGAGCGGGAGGAGCGTTTGCTGCGGCAGTTTGCCGCCTACCAGGAGCAGCAGAAAAAGATTAAAAAAATGAAAGAGACGATCAAGCGGCTAAAAGAGTGGGGCAATCGCTCCAATCCGCCAAACGAGGCGTTTCACCGTCGGGCGAAAAGCATGGAAAAAGCGCTGGCCCGGATCGAACGCATCGAGCGGCCGAAAATGGAAGCGGACCGGATGGGGCTGCAATTCAAAAAGACAGACCGCAGCGGCCAGGACGTGCTGATCGTAACAGACGTGCACAAGACGTACGGAGGAAAGCAGCTGTTTGCAGACGCCAGCTTGCTGCTTCGTTTCGGGGAGCGCAAAGCACTGCTCGGGCCAAACGGCTGCGGGAAGTCCACGTTGATCCGCATGCTTTTGGGAGAGACAGAGCCGGATGCAGGCAGGCTCGCAATCGGCAGCAGCGTCAAAGTCGGCTATCTCTCGCAGCAAGCGTTGGAAGGGGATCAAAACCAGCGGCTGATCGAAGCGTTCCGCGATGTCGCGAAAGTGACGGAAGCAGAGGCGAGACATTTGCTGGCGAAGTTTCTGTTTTACGGCGAGCATGTGTTCAAAAAGGTCAGCCAGCTGAGCGGTGGCGAGCGAATGCGTTTGCGCCTGGCCCAGTTGATGCATCAGGACATCAACCTGCTCATTCTCGACGAACCGACGAACCATCTCGATATTGAAGCGCGGGAAACGCTGGAGGAAGCGCTCGCCGATTTCCACGGCTCGCTGTTTATTGTTTCCCACGACCGCTATTTTCTGCAAAAAATGGTAGACGGCGTTTTCTGGGTGGAAGACAAGCGGATCGTGCATGACGTAGGCACGTATGAAGAGGCGAGAACCAAGCAAAAGGAACGTTCGCAGAAGAGGGCGGACAGACTTGCGGGGGAAGCAAAAGCCAAGCCAGCAGCAAAGCCAAAGCCGCCAGAGCCTAAGCGGGAAGTGGTAGCCACAGAAGCAGCGCCAAAACGCCCGAACACTTACAAGCTGTCTGAGCTGGAACAGCGAATTGCCAAGCTGGAAGAGAAAAAGGCGAGCTTGACCGGGCTGCTTTCCCAAGCAGAGACGGACTATCAGCAACTGGCTGCGTGGCAAACAGAAATCGAGCACGTCCAGCAAGAAATCGATGACTGCTACGTCGCCTGGGTGAGCATGCAGGAAGTGTAAGGCAGGCGGCAAGTGCGTCGATTTGGAAAAGGTTAGAGACTATGTTCATAAAAAAGGCAGCAACAGTCGTCAATAAGACTGTTGCTGCCTCGCTTTTTGCCTGGCGATGTGACTAGGCTTGAATGATTGGCTCCGGGTTCAGCAGTCCTCACCGACGCCTCAAGATCGAACTTTCGGCTGCTGTTCCAGCTCTCGCCTATGGCTCTAAGCTTGCACCGTCGGCTCCGGGTCCGGCAACCGCCGATGGCTCAACTGGAACCAGAGCAGAATCAGCACCATCAGGACGCCGCCGAGGAAAAACGGGCCGCTGTGCGAAAAGGTGTAGACGGCGCCGCCAGCCAACGGGCCGAGAATGCGACCGAGGCTGTCCATCGAGCTGATCGCTCCGCTTGTGATCCCCTGGCCTTCCGTTGTTCGCTGCGTAATCATCGCGGTGGCAGTTGCGCGAATCATGCCTTGGCCCGCGCCGAACAAAGACAGAATCAAAGCGAGTACCCAAAAGTTTCCCGACAGCGGAATGGCGAAAAAGCCGATCCCGTAAAAAATCATCCCCACGGTGAGAATGGCCGCTTCCCCGAACTGTTTGACCAGGCGGCCGATCAAGCCGCCCTGCACACAGGCTGCAATAATGCCCATGACGAGGAACATGTAGCCGAGGTCTTTGGATGTGAAGCCGTACAAGTCATGGATGTACAGGGCAAAAGTCGTTTCCAGACCGGAAAAGGCAAACGACACGACGAACAAAATGCCGTACAAAAGAGACAGGGAGCCAAAGAGCGAGACCAGCGGGTTTTGACTGGCCTCTTTTCGCAGGCTCGTCCGCTTTTCCTTCGGCAAGCTTTCCGGCAACGCATAAAGAATGAAGAAAAACGTCAGCAGCGCGACAAGCCCCGAAGCGTAAAACGGAACGGCAAAGCCGTAGCCGCTGAGCAGGCCGCCTATGACAGGGCCGAATACAAAGCTGAGCCCGATGCCCGCGCCGACGACCCCCATCCCTTTTGCTCGCTCTTCAGTTGGGAGCAAATCGGCAACCATCGCCGTTACAGTCGGCAACGCGGCAGCAGAGACGATTCCGCCCAGAATGCGGTAAACGAGCATTTCCGTATAGCTTTCCGCCATTCCGAACAGGATAAACGTCACGGCAAAGCCGAGTAGCCCGAAAGAAACGAGCGGCTTGCGCCCGATCCGGTCCGACAGAGTTCCCCAAACGGGTGCAAACAACAGCTGCATAATATTGTAGCTGGCGAACAGAACGCCGATCTGAAAAGAGGTCGCACCCAGTTTTTCTGCAAAAAAGGGAAGGATGGGAATGATAATACCGAATCCGAGCATGGTCAAAAATGCGACGAAGAACAAGAGGGCAAGATGCTTCTTCTTCACAACAAATTACCTCGTTTCACACAAAAATCATCACTATCAGTTGCTTGCATTTTCCACCTTACGTGAACGAACTGTCGAAGTCAAGCGAGCGGCGTGGGCAGCCGTGCACTTCTCGTGCTATAATGGAAAAGAAAGAAGAATCGTTTGGCAAGTTGTCTAGTATATATCCATGAGGTGTTTGTGATCATGTCTACTGCAATGCTGTACTACCTGGCCTGGCATGAAGATGATTGGCTGGATGAGGTTCTCGACCGTTTTCCGGAAGTGAACGCGATGGTGCCTACTGCAAAAACGTTTGAACTGATTGCCGGACAACGGGAGTCAAAGGAAGTGGAACGCGCGGTACTCGTTCTGAATGCGGCACAGGAGCAGGACAGATGCCGCGAGTTTTTGCGTCTGTGCCAGGAGCACCCGGAGCTTTCCAAAGATCCGCTCTATCTTGTCGGATTGAAACCGGTTGAGGAGGAGGCGTGGAAAGAGGCGTATCCGTATGCGAAGATCATCGTTATTACCGGCTTTGCTGTCGAGTTTGACTACGATGCCGTCCTCGCGAGGATGGAAATCGATCTGGAGGGAGCCTATTGAAAGCCAACCCCAATGATTTCGATTTAAAGGCGTTTCTGCACCGCTTCGGCTTGTTCATCTACACGGGGGACCCGGTGGGGGATCTGTTGCTGATAGAAGACGAAATTCGCGAGTTGTACGAACTGAATGTGATTGAAAAAGAAGAGTTTATGGAGGCCATGTCAGCTGTGCACAGCAAGCGCAAAGCGATGGAAGCCCGATAAACCAGGGACAGGCGTGTTTATCTGCCGTTTTGCGACGCGGCGATGATAAGCGCGTTTTTTGTTTTGTGCGCCTGTTCACACCCGTACCGCTCTCTTAAGAAATTCTTCAGGATTCCTTTTAGAAAACTTAAGGCATTCTCTCTCTTTTAGAAAGGTTTACCCGCTACGATAGAAGCAGGGAATCGGAGAGGGGGGAGCGGCTGTGGAGCAGGCGAGTTTTGCAATCATGTTTCATTCGTTATGGAAACAATTTTTTTGGCAGCTTTCACCCGATGAGATGTCAGTGATCGGCTTTGGCGCACGAATGGCGCATGCGGACACCGGGTTTTTGGTTGTGTATGCAGCGGTGTTTGCGGCCGTGAGCGCGGGAGTGGGGGCTGGCTATCTGGTGAGTGCCTGGCTGGGAGCGCCCGTATTGGCAAAATGGGCAGGCAAGCGTTGGCACAAGCACGTCAGGCTCATGGACTGGGAGCAAGAATACATGGGCTGGGTGCTGGCGATCAGCATGTTTATTCCGGTGATTCGCCATATCGTGCCAATCGTCGCGGGCTTGTATCGGATGCCGCTCAGACAGTTTTTGGCTTTCTTTTTACCGAGCACGTTTGTCTGGACGCTGCATTATTTTCTCATGGGCTACTGGTTTGCCGCTGAGCTGGATGTGATGCTTGCAGGCGTGTATTCCTACAGCAAAATTACGTTGACGACGGTAGCACTGGCAGCCGCTGTCTACATGGTGATTCGCCAGTACATACGACTGCGTTGCTTTATGCTTCCTGCCGACTCGCAGGAAAGCGGGGATTGCCCTCAACAATTGAAAAAGGAGCCGACTGCCTGAGCGAAGAGCTTGCAGGTACAGTTGGCTCCTTTTTCAATTGGCGGCGTGTGCAGAGGAAGCTTCCCAGCCGAAGCTGTCAAACCACTCGTTCCTTCTGTAATTGGAGATGGCTTGTCTCACATAGGGAATCATATTGTCGGGCAGCTTGTCGAGGTCGACCCAAATCAGTTCGTCGCACTTGTCAGGCTCGGCGTTGACGATCTCGCCCTGCCAGTTACGCGCGGCGACGAAAAAGTCGATGCGCTCGTCAAAAGACCGTCTGTGCATGACGCCCGCAAGCGAAAGGTCCGCTGGTGCGAGGTCGATCCCGCACTCTTCCTTGGCCTCGCGAATGGCTGCTGCCTTGACTTCTTCATTGCCGTCCAGATGTCCAGCCGGAACGCTGTAGTTTCCGTCTTCATATCCGGTATTGTAACGGCGAAGCAATAAAATTTCCTGTCCGCGCAGCAAAAACAGGTGCACGGCAACTGGCATCGTAAAGTAGTTTCGCATGACGAGGTTCCTTTCTCAATGCTCTTCGGGACGATGATTTTCGGCCGCTTTTCTGCGCAGTTTTTCCCGGTTTTTCTTCAGGGCAGGGGAACTGCTCATCGCTGCGAACAGCATGCCGAAACCGGCGATGGCCAAAACAATTCCAATGATGAGGTAGAGCGTAGAAGACATTCGAAAAAGACCTCCTTATTCTATGAAAGCAAGCATGAATCTGACTTTGAACTGTGCTATAATGGCACAGTGTGTTTTACCCGATACTAGGTATGATTTTATAGAAAAGCACAGGGAGGATTTCGCGAGATGACTCAGCATACGTCTGTCGATCAGCTATCCATTAACACCATCCGCACGCTGGCTATTGATGCCATCGAAAAAGCAAATTCCGGCCACCCGGGAATGCCGATGGGCGCTGCCCCAATGGCTCATGTTCTGTGGAGCCGTTTCATGAAAGTAAATCCAAGCAATCCGCAATGGATCGACCGCGACCGTTTTGTCTTGTCTGCGGGACATGGCTCTATGCTATTATACTCGATGTTGCATTTGATGAAATACGATGTTTCTCTGGAAGACCTACATAACTTCCGCCAGTGGGGCAGCAAAACGCCTGGCCATCCGGAGTTCGGACATACGGCTGGTGTTGACGCAACGACTGGACCGCTGGGACAAGGGATCGCGATGGCGGTCGGTATGGCCATGGCGGAAAAACATATGGCAGCTGTCTACAACCGCGACAAGTTTGACATCGTGAACCACTACACGTATGTCATCTGCGGCGACGGCGACCTGATGGAGGGCGTATCCAGCGAGGCTTCTTCCCTGGCTGCTCACCTGAAACTGGGCAAAATGATCGTGCTGTACGATTCGAACGATATCTCGCTGGACGGCGAACTGTCCCGCTCGTTCTCGGAAAATGTGGCAGGACGCTACCAAGCGTACGGCTGGCAATATTTGCGCGTAGAAGACGGAAACGATCTGGCAGCGATTGATGCCGCTATCGCTGAAGCGAAAAAAGATCTGGATCGTCCTACGCTGATCGAAGTCAAAACTGTCATCGGCTACGGCAGCCCGAACAAAGGCGGCTCCAGCGCTTCCCACGGCGCACCGCTCGGCAAAGATGAAGTGAAGCTGACAAAAGCAAACTACGAGTGGTCGCATGACCAAGAGTTCCACGTTCCTGCGGAAGTGGCTGACTTCTACGCAGGACTGGCAGAAGCGGGCGAAAAAGCGGAAGCGGCATGGCGTGACCTGTTTGCCGAGTACGCCAAAGCATATCCGGACCTGGCTGCGCAATTCACGACAGCACAGGAAGGCCACCTGCCAGCAGGCTGGGATGCCAACATGCCGGTATACGAAGCAGGGGCGAAGCTGGCAACCCGCGTCGCTTCCGGAAACGCAATCAATGCATTGGCAACATCCGTGCCGTTTTTCCTCGGCGGTTCCGCAGACCTGGCTCACTCCAACAACACAGTGATCAAAGAAGCGGGCAACTTCCTGCCAGGCTCCTACGATGGCCGCAACATCTGGTTTGGTGTTCGCGAGTTCGCCATGGGGGCAGCACTCAACGGTATGGCTCTGCACGGTGGGGTAAAAGTATACGGAGGTACGTTCTTCGTCTTCTCTGACTACGTGCGTCCGGCTATCCGCCTGTCTGCTCTGATGAAACAGCCGGTTGTGTACGTGTTCACGCACGACTCCATCGCTGTAGGGGAAGACGGCCCGACTCACGAGCCGATCGAACAATTGGCGTCCTTGCGCGCGATGCCAGGACTGACCATTATGCGTCCGGCTGATGCCGTAGAGACAAACGAAGCTTGGAAATACGCTGTTTCCCGCACAGACGAGCCAGTCGTACTTGTTTTGACTCGCCAAAACTTGCCAGTCTTGCCAGAGACCATCGAGAAAGCGGAAGCAGGCGTGAGCAAAGGGGCATATGTGCTCGCAGACGCTCCAAGCGGCAATCCGCAACTGATCTTGCTGGCTACCGGCTCCGAAGTATCCTTGGTGATGCAAGCGCGTGAAGAGCTGCTCTCCCGCGGAATCGAGGCACGCGTCGTGTCCATGCCAAGCTGGAACCTGTTCGAGCGTCAGCCGCAAGAGTATCGCGATGCGGTCATTCCTCCGACAGTAAAAGCGCGTGTAGCAGTAGAGATGGGCTCTCCTATGGGCTGGGAACGTTATGCTGGAGATGGCGGAAAAGTGATCGCGATCAACCAGTTCGGCGCCTCCGCACCTGGCGACCGCATCATGCGCGAATACGGCTTCACCGTAGAAAATGTAGTGGCTACAGCAGAAGGGCTGCTCAAATAAATTGCCTTTGCTTCATAAGAAAAGCCTATCTCTCACAAGGAGATAGGCTTTTCCAGTGACAAAACCGAAACAGTGTGGAATGATAGACACGTGCCAAAAGGGAGAAACTTTTTTCAAAAGCATCCGTCTATATAAGATGCGGGGGAGAGAGAAAACCAGGAGGTAAGAAATGGCAACAAAGGCCAAGAAGAAAGTCAGGAAGAAAAAGAACAACTTGCTGATGATTGCCGTAGGATTCGCCGTCTTTCTCATCTTGAGCGTCATCGGGGGATACTTTTCCCTGTTGTACGCGGGAGACCGGATGATTGCGGAAAACGAACAGAAGCTGAAAGACTTGAAAGCAGAACCAACGGTCATATATGACAAAAACGGTGAAGAGATGACGAGTCTGATTCGTCAAAAAAACCGTGAATACAAACCGATCAACGAAGTGCCCAAAGTGTTGATTGACGCATTCCTTGCTGTCGAGGACAAACGGTTTTACGAGCACAAAGGCGTCGATATGGTACGGATCGGCGGAGCTATCATCAATGACATTAAAAAAGGTTCATTGGCTGAAGGGGGAAGCACGATCACCCAGCAGCTTGCCAGAAACGTTTTCCTCAACCTGGACCAAACGTTTTGGCGCAAGACCAAAGAGATGAGCATTGCGATCGGACTGGAGCGCCGTTATTCCAAGGATCAGATTTTGGAAATGTATCTCAACCGCGTGTACTTGGGTGAAGGGGAGTTCGGGATCGAGGACGCTTCGAACTACTACTTCGGAATGTCCGTCAGCTCTGATAAATTTACGGTTGCCAAAGCAGCGATGCTCGCAGCAATTCCGAAAGCGCCGACGACGTACTCGCCGTTCAACAACCCAGAGAAGGCGAAGCTGCGGCGCGATACGGTCATTCGCCTGATGTACGAGCAAGGCATTATTACCGAGGCACAAAAAAATGAAGCGCAGGCGGAGGCATTGCCTACCGAGCCGACAGAGACGGCTGGAGCGAGCCTGAAAAAAGGCTACCGCGCTTTCTTCGACCATATGGTGGACGAAGCGGAAGCAAATTACGGCGTGACGGAGGAAGAGTTGTACCGTGGCGGCTGGCACGTCTATACGACCTTCGATCCGAAAGTACAGGATGCGATGATCGCGGAGTACGCCAACGCGAAAAACTTCCCGAAAGACGGCGCAAAACGCGGCGTCGAGTCCGCGATGATTGTCGTGGATGCGAAAAACGGCGGGATCGCCGGAATGATGGGCGGCCGCAATTACGCCGCAAAAGGCTTTAACTACGCGACCGATATGAAGCGTCAGCCAGGTTCCAGCTTCAAGCCGCTGGCGGTGTACGCGCCTGCGGTTGATATGGACGGCAGAAAATGGGGGCCGAACTCTTCCCTCAGCAACAAAAAGCAAAGCTTCAACGGCTATGAGCCGCGCAACTACAACAACAAATACAGCGAAACGGTGAGCATGAACCGCGCCCTGATCGACTCGCTCAACGTGCCTGCTGTTTGGCTGTTAAATGAAATCGGAGTCAATAACGGGCTGGATTACCTGAAAAAATTCGGCGTCGACCTGGCGCCGGAGGACCGCAACCTGGCCATCGCCCTCGGCGGTCTTAGCCAAGGGACGTCTCCGTTGAAAATGGCGCAGGCGTACACGACTTTTGTCAACGGCGGGGTTATGTCGGAAGCGCACACGATTGCCAAAATCGAAAACAAGAGCGAAGGCGTCGTTCGTGAATACGAAGACAAGCAAACGCAAGTGCTTAAGCCGCAGGCGGCGTGGACGGTTCACACGATGCTGGAGCGGGCGGTTCAGGAAGGGACGGGGAAAGCTGCCCGAATCTCTGGCCGTCATGTAGCCGGAAAAACCGGGACGACCCAATCGATTGCCGGAGACAGCGGTGTGAACAAAGACGCCTGGTTTGTCGGCTATACGCCAGAATACGTCGGAGCGGTCTGGATGGGCTTCGATCCCGAGGACAAACAGCATCTGATGCGTCAGGGAAGCAGCTTGACGGCGCAAATGTTCTCCAAAGTGCTCGCAGCAGGTTTGAAGGGCGTGAAGGCGACAGATTTCCAACCGCCAGCAGGTGCCGTCGAAGAACAGCCGGAAGAAGAGGCAGTGCAGCCGCTGCAACTGGCAGCAGACCTGACTATGGAAAACAACCAGATGAAAGTAGTCTTGAGCTGGATTGGCGGTTCTCCTGATTACACGTATGACGTCTATCGCGTCAAGCAAAATGACGAGCGCGTGCTGATCGCTTCCGGCTTGAAGGATACGACTTATGTCGATGTGCTGGATGATCCGAACCAGTATCGCTATGTGGTGGTTCCGCGCAACGCCCAGGGCGAGGAGCAGACTCCTTCCCCGATCACCAAGATTAACATGCAAAATCTGGAAAACCTGATTAACGACGGAGAAGAGCACCACGAGGACGGCAACAATCAGGGACAAAATCCGGATGAAAACAATAACGGCAATGGCGACGGCTCTGTGACGATTCCGCCGAATTTCGGCGGCGACAACCAGGGCAACAACAGCAACAACGGCGGCCAGCCGAACGGTCAGAATCCGAATCCGGGCCAGGGCAATACGGGCAACCCGGGAAACCCGGGAAATCCTGGAGAGATTCCGCCTGATATCGCCAATCCGGGAGCCAACCAGCCGGGGGGAGTTTCTGACGGCAGCCAGCAGCCAGTACAGCCTGTAGACGGCGGCCAACAGCAGCCGCCAGCAAATGGAACAACCGGCGGCTGAGCGGCATAGGATAGACAACTCGACAGATTCAGCTATTTGCACATCTTCTTTCGCGTGGTACAATACCAGTAAATCGGGAGACAGGGGGGACAGTCCATGTCTGACTTCGCACAAAGAGATTTGCCCACTTTTTTCAAGGAACAACTTAGCCGAGCCAAAGTGAATTTTGAGCGAGCTCTCGACTGTAAACATACCGATTTTGACGACCTGTACCCATATATGAACGAGCAGCCACAGTTTTTCTGGTACAAACGCTACGTCGCTTGGTCAGAGCTGTTGACTGTCGTGCGGTTGGCGGAGGAATTAGGCGTCGAATGGACAGAAGATTTCAGTGAGCAGCAGGTGGAGTTTATCAAAGGCAAGGTTCTGCAAGGCAAAGTGCTCGACTACTGGAATCCGGAAGAAGAACAGGAAGAAACGATCAGTCAGTTGGAAGAAGAAAAATAAGACCAAATACAAGTAGCGCGTTCCCGCTTGGGGAGCGCGCTTTTTTCGTCCGCGGATGCGGGTTCGGCGACTGGCTTGGATGGAATCTCCACGTAACCAGACGAAGGGCTGATTCGTCTTTTCAAAGGAAAAAGGCTGCACATTAATGCAGCCAGGTGTAAATGACTTGTGGCGTTTCTTCTTCCGGTCCCGCCGGAAGGACGAACAAAGGCGGATTGCTCCACGGGCTTGCGGGAGCAGGGGCATCCGAGATGATAAATTCGGTGCCCAGTGAGACGAAGGAGTACAGTTCCTCCACAGCGGCATTGAGCAAGCGCACACAGCCGAGAGACACGGAGGTTCCGATGCTCTCCGGATGGTTGGTGCCGTGGATCGCATAGCCGTTTCCTTGAAAAACCATCCCTCGTGTGCCGTATATGTTGTCATGGCCGCGCGGTTTGTTGATTTTTTGCAAGATCGTATAGTACCCCTCTGGCGTCGAGTCGTTTTTGCCGATGCCCGCCGGATAGCTGCGCACGAGATGCGTGCCGCTCAAAAGCTGGAGCGTGTGCGACTTTTGTGCAAGGCGAACTTGCAGCGGTTCCAAAGGCGACAGCGGCTCAGGATAGCCGGGAAGCGGCAGGACATCGCGCAAGCTTGCCCATGCCGCTCCGCTCTGAAAAGCAGCGGGGTGATACGGATAGCTTTCCAGCAAGAGACGTTTTGGCGGAACAGGGATTTGCGGCAAATAGTTGCCGGGGTAGCTTGCTGCCAAATCTGCCAGCCTGGTTGGAAGGGTCCCTTTTTGCTGATAGTAGCGATAGAGGGCATTGCGCAATGTCAGCACGTGCTGGAGTGTTTGCTGCTCGGTTACGAGGTCTGTGCGCGCTGTTGCAAGCGCCGCCTCCTGAGCGAAGCTGGCTGGCGCTGCAAACCAGCGCTGGCTGATGACACTCCGGCTGGCGGGATTGTATTGCACAATCCCTTTCACCTGTTTGGGCTGATAAAACAACAGTGGCGTAAACAGCGGCGATCCGGGCACTTCCGGAACGACGATGACTGTATACGGCTGTGTCAGCGCCGGACGACGCCCCTCTACATAACGGCGAACCTGGCTCTGCAATTGTTTCGGGTCAAGTGCCGCAGGAACCGCAATCACCTCGACATGAGGCTGCGATCCAGCAGGAGTGCCGACAGGCTTTTCCGCTGTCTGTGTGCGGGCAGCAGGAGCGGCATCTTGCAAAGGCCCGGGTGAGAACACAAACTGGGCGTACAAAAAGGCGAGTGCCGCCAGAAGCAAGCGTGCCTGGTTGCGCCAGTTCTGGCGTTTTTGCTCGCGAAGCAATTTTTGATAGGCGTCTCGCGCCTCGTTAAAATAAGGGCCTTGTTTGGCAAAAAGACTTTGTCTGTAAGCGGCGAGCGCCTGCTGCGTGTCGCCTTGCGCTTCTTTTGCTTGGCCAAGATGGTACCAGCCAATCGCTTCATCCGGGTGTTGCTGGGTAAACCACCGGTAGAAGGAGAGGTCGCTTTGCTCTGGATATTTCATATGAAAGGCGCTTTTTTCCTGAAGAAAGGAAACCTTGTCCACCGATACTCCCCCCTATATGGTTGTATCGGCGTGGCTCGGCAAAAAAGTGAGTGTGGAGGGGAAAATAATGGTTTATTTACGGACGATCAAGCTGTTACGCGAGAAGTTTCCCGAGGCGGGGCGGTATCCGTTTGACCTGCCGTCGCTGCGAAATTTGGAGGCGATCGAGCTGGACACGAGCGTGACTTTTTTGGTCGGGGAAAACGGTTCGGGCAAGTCGACGATGCTCGAAGCCGTCGCGTATCAGTGCGGCTTTCACACGGCTGGCGGATCGCGCAACAATTATTATGACGTCCACAAGTCCGAAGCGAGTCTGGGCGACTATATCCGGCTTTCCTGGCTTCCGAAGCAGACGAACGGTTTTTTCTTGCGGGCCGAGAGCTTTTACCAGTTTGCCAGCCACATCGACTCGATCGGCGGCAGCGGCAGTTACGGCGGGAGGTCGCTGCACGCGCAATCGCACGGGGAAGCGTTCATGTCGCTGTTCACCAACCGCTTCAACAGCAAAGGCATTTACTTGCTGGACGAACCTGAGGCGGCCCTGTCGCCCAAACGTCAACTGGCCTTCTTGTTTTTGATGCGGGAACTGGTGGCAGAGGGCGCGCAGTTTGTGATCGCGACTCACTCCCCGATTTTGATGGGCTTTCCCGGAGCGAAAATCTTCAGCTTTGACGAATCGCCTGTGCAGGAAGTGCGGTATCAGGAGACGGAGCACTACCAACTGACCCGGCGGTTTTTGGAGAAGCCGGCTGCTTTTTTAGACGAATAACGATTTTTTTTAAAATATCCTGTCACAAAAAAGGTCCCGGCGGTTTCTATAAGGTGTAGAACGCGATAGAAGCTGAGTCAGCGGCCTTTGCAGGAAGGAGGAGACGTGATGGAGGTGCAGGCAAAACTGGCGATGAACCAGACGCGGGTGCAAGACGATGCAGACTCGTTTCACGATCTGTTTACCGCTTACTACCCGTTCGTTGTCCGGCAGGCGATGCGGATTGTCCGCGAGCAGCAAGCAGCAGAAGATGTCGCTCAGGAAGTGTTTCTCTCCTTTTACGATACAGATCGCTCCACTGTAGAGAATATCCCGGCTTGGCTATCCAAAGCGGCACTCTATGCAGCCTGCAACTATTTGCGATCAGAGAAGCGCAGGCAGGATAGGCAGGAGCGCACTACTGCGGATCAGGCGCACACCACGCCGTCATCCGAGGAAGCATGGCTGGAAAAAGAAGCGATCAGCCACGTGCAAGAGGTGCTGGACGAGCTGGATGAGCGTGAGCGTACTTTGCTGGTCATGAAATACTCCGGCTTTCCCTACGCCGAGCTGGCAAAAGCGACTGGAACTCCGGTTCAATCTGTCGGAACGATTTTGGCGCGAGCGAAAAACAAATTTCGCAGGCTATACGAGCGGATCAGGGGGGAAGAGGGATGAAATGTGCAGATACGGGCTTTATCCAGGCTTTTCTGGATGGAGAGTGCGAAGCCCGGGAGAGCGAGCAGTTCCGCAGTCACCTGACGGAGTGCGAGCAATGCCGCGCTCGCCTGGATGAGCTGATGGCTTTGGACGTCTGGTCGCGGGAACAGATCGAAGCAGACGTATTCGCCCGTGCCGATCAGGCGAAAGTGAACACGGACGCAGCTTGGCAGCGGTTTTCGCAAACAGTAGGAAAGGCAAACAAGAGCAATCAGTTGCGTGAGTGGAATCACCACAAAGAGCGCAAAGCAAAAAGGAGCTGGAACGAAATGAACAAATCGACGAAACGCTGGGTAACAGCGGCATCGGCAGCAGCTGTGGTCGCCGTGTCTCTGTCTTTTCCGCAAGTACAGGCGGCGGCTAATGACTTTTTGTCCATGTTTCGCATGAGCAAAGTCGAATTTGTCAAAGTGACGCAAGAAGACTTGCAAGAAGTGGAAAACTGGATGGCAAGCGGCAAAGCCGGGGAGATCGATCTGAAAGGAATCGGAAAGATCGAAATCGACGGAATGGATGACAACAAACAGGAAAGCCGTAACCACTACTACAACAACCGGGAAGCTGCGGAAAAAGCGGGAGTCAAGCTGCCGTCAGTGCCTGCCGACATGGCTGTGGAAGGGGTAGAAGTTACCTCGCCGTATCGCATGCATCTCGAAATCGACACCGAGCGGGCAAACAAGCTGCTTGCCCAACTGCAAATCGATGCTCGCTTCGACGACGAGCTGAATGGCAAGCGCATCTCGCTGGAAGTGCCGAAAATGCAAACAACATATATCGGCACCGGAAAAGAGAGCTATTCCTACACGATTGTGGACGCGCCTGAGCTGAAAGCTCCCGATGGCGTAGATCTGGAAAAGCTGCGCGAGACGATGCTGGCTCTGCCGTTCATCCCGGAGCAAGTGAAAAAGCAAATGCTTGACATCAAAGACTGGAAACATACGATTCCTGTTCCGTACATGGCGGACGGCAAAAGCGACATGAAAGAAGTCAAAGTGAACGGCGAAGAGGGCATGCTGCTCACAAGCGAGTACAATACGCATCTCGTTTGGCAAAAAGACGGGAAAATCCACATTTTGGATGGCAGCGAAAAGCGTGGAGAAGAACTTCTGGCTTTGGCAAAACAGCTGAACTAAAGAAGCAGCATAAAGCGAAATATAAAGCGGAATGGCAGAGTTTTCCTGTAGGGGAGGCTCTGCTTTGTCCCGTTTTCCGCTAAAGTTTCAAGTTTCAAGTTTTAGGAGGCATGAGATGTCCAATTACGTAATCGAGACCTGGGATTTGTCCAAGCAGTACAACGGCAAGGCGGGCTGCAAAAACATCACTTTGCAAGTGCCGCGTGGCAGTGTGTTTGGATTTCTCGGGCAAAATGGCGCGGGGAAAAGCACGTTTGTCAGAACGATGCTCGGTCTGCTGCACCCGACAGCGGGCAAGGCCGTCATGCTTGGGCATCCGATCGGCACGGTGGAATCGCGGCAAAAGGTCGGGTATTTGCCGGAGCTGTTTCGCTACCCCGATTGGCTGACGGGCCAACAGCTCCTGGAGCACCACGCCCAGCTGTGCGGATTGTCCCGTTCCCAGGGCAGAGCGGTCATCCGGGATGTACTGGAGCAGGTAGGGATGGCAGGGCGTGAGCGCGAGCGCATTCGCGGCTATTCCAAAGGTATGCAGCAGCGCATCGGAATCGCTTGTGCGCTCTTGTCCGATCCCGAGCTGATTTTTTTGGATGAGCCGACCTCGGCGCTGGACCCGATTGGACGAAAAGAAGTGCGCGAGTTGATTACCAGGCTCCGCGATCAAGGAAAAACGATTTTTCTCAACAGCCATTTGCTGAGCGAGATGGAGAGCGTCTGCAACTATGTAGGGATTATTCACCGCAGCGAGCTGGTCGTGCATGGAGATTGGCGCAAGCTGAGCAGCGTTGCCCCGCAGGTGGAGCTTACGGTGGAAGCGGCGAGTTTTTCGGCGGGGGAGGAGCTTCCGGCATTCGTGACAGAGAGCAGATTGCTCAGGGAAGCTGCTTCTCGTGCCACGTGGCTTTTGACTCTGGATCAGGACAACCGGGTTCCGGCTCTTTTGCAGGCGCTGGTTGGCCGAGGCGCGGCGGTACATGAGGTTGTGCAAAAGCAGCAATCGCTGGAGGAAGTATTTTTGTACTGGGTGCAAAAGAAGGAGGGGGAAGCACATGTGGCCGATCATGAAAATCACGTATAGGGAGATGATCTCCAAGCGGATTTTTACGATTACGATATTGATGTCGCTGGCTTTCCTGTTGCTGTTTGGCGTAGCGACCTGGTATGCGGCGCGGGAAATGAACGAGTCATGGGGTGGCAGGGCAAGTGACATGCTGCTGCAAAAAAACTTTTTCTCCACGCAACTGCTCGGCATGGGCCTGTACTTTGGTTCGTTCATTACGGCGCTGCTCGCGATCCTGAGCAGTGTCGGCAGTATTGCCCACGAAGTCGAGAGTCATCAGATTGATACGTGGTTGGCCCGGGCGTTGCCGCGCCACCGATACGTCCTGGGGAAGTTCGGCGGATTGACGAGCATGCTTGTCCTCTATGCGCTCCTGATGTTTCTCGGCATTCTCGGGATCAATCAATGGGTTGGCGGAGGCATGCTGGCGGTTGACGTGAGTGCGCAGCAAATAGGGACGTCGCTCGGGTATTTTATCCTGATGCCAGTGATTCTCGTCTGCGTCTCCTTGCTGCTCAGCAGCATCACGACGACGGTAACAGGCGGCATCATCCTGATCATTTTGTACGGAATCAGCTTCATCGGCGGGTTTGTCGAGCAGATCGGGTCGATTTTGGGGGAGAACGCACTGATCAACATCGGGATTATATCCAGCTTGTTGTTTCCTACCGATTCGCTGTTCAGACAATCGACGGTCGCGCTTTTCGAGGCAGCGGAGGACCCGATTTCGTTTGCTTCCCAGGGGATATTTGGCACCACGTCTCCGCCAAGCCAGTTGATGTTTTTCTACACGCTGTTTTACGGCGCGGCGACGCTGGCGCTGGCTGTCCGGTTGTTTGGAAAGCGGGATGTGTAGATCGCACAAAGATGAAAATAATAGCAGCCCGAGCCGTGAAGAGACGGACTCGGGCTTTTTTCTGGGAAAAACGTCGAGACGTTTTTCATGAAATGGGATGTGAGTGCTTGCGGTCAACAGGACGGTCTAGCGTGTGTCAAGGTGGTCGGATTGCGGGGGAGCGGCTGGTTCTTTTTGTTCGCCTTTTTGTAGAAGCTGGATCAATTGGTCCAGCTTTTCATTTCGTTCTTGGTCGAGGGCAATTTTGTTGTTCATGAACCGGATCAGGCTAATGAGCAAATAAATGATCAGGCCGTAAAACAAAAGCATGATGAACAGTGGGATGGATGCGATTCCGAAATCGAGCATGCAAACCTCCGTTTGGAAAAATATAGGTTGTCACTATTGTACCATTTAAACGAATAAGCAGACAGGCGTATCGTGAATTTTATGACGTTTATGACAAAAATGCGGGTAAAACTGTTTATGCGCAAATTGTATTCGGATTTTTACGAACATTGCTATAATGACAGCAGCAAATGAAAGCGCATTCGTACACGTTGTTGTAAGCGCATTCTCCCAAGGAGGAAAAAGGTATGCTGTCATGGCTTGGCTTTTTAATGGTAGCCGTTTTCATGTATTTGATCATGTCGAAGCGACTTTCGGCTTTGGTTGCACTTATTGTGGTTCCTGTTGTGTTTGCTTTGCTCGGCGGCTTTGCGGATCAGCTTGGCACGATGATGCTTGCCGGTATCAAGCAGATTGCGCCTACGGGAATCATGCTGCTGTTTGCCATCCTGTACTTCGGAATCATGATGGATGCTGGCTTGTTTGATCCGCTGATTGCGAAAATATTGCAGATCGTCAAGGGCGATCCGCTGAAAATCGTCGTCGGTACGGCGATTCTCGCCAGTCTGGTCGCATTGGACGGAGACGGTACGACGACTTACATGATTACGGTCACGGCCATGTTGCCGCTGTATCAACGAATGGGGATCAAACCGATGATTTTGGCGGTCATTCCGATGCTTGCGCTGGGCGTCATGAACATGGCGCCGTGGGGCGGTCCGACTGCGAGAGCGATGAGTGTGTTGGGACTGGACGCATCCGAGCTGTTTACTCCGCTCATTCCTGCCATGGCTGCCGGGATCGCTTGGGTCATTTTCGTCGCCTGTATATTGGGCAAAGCAGAACGGAAACGGCTGGGGATTATCGAGCTTGGCGGTGCATCTCGCGCATCGTCGCCAGCACAAGCCGAGTTGGCGGCGGCTCATGAAGCAACTGCGAGCAAGCGTCCACAGTTGCTCTGGTTTAATCTGCTGCTGACCGTTGCGCTGATGCTCGGACTTATCACCAGCTTTTTGCCTTTGCCCATCTTGTTCATGATCGCGTTTGCCATCGCGCTGTTGATCAACTATCCCAAAATGGAAGACCAGAAGGAGCGGATCGCAGCGCACGCGGGCAACGCTCTCGCGACTGTCTCGATGGTCTTCGCTGCCGGAATTTTTACGGGCATTTTGACCGAGACAAAAATGATTGACGCCATGTCGAATACGGTTGTCTCCTGGCTGCCGGACTCGCTTGGCTCGCACATGCCTGTATTGGTCGCTTTGACCAGCATGCCTTTTACGTATTTCATGTCCAACGACGCCTATTATTTCGGCGTGGTGCCGATTTTGGCAAATGCGGCAGCAGCGTATGGAGTCGATCCGGCAGAGATCGGGCGGGCGTCGATTCTCGGCCAGCCCTTGCACGTTTTGAGTCCGCTGTTTGCCGCTCAATATTTGCTGCTGGGGATGGTTGGCGTGGACTACGCGCAGACGCAGCGCTTTATCATGAAATGGGCATTCGGCACTTCGCTTGTCATGATCGTTGTCGCGTTGCTTACGGGAGTGCTCACGTTGTAGCAGAGAACTTGCGAACTTGCGGGAAAAAGAGGCCGGGCGAAGGGCCTCTTTTTCAGTTGGACGCAAAATTGGGTTACAATGAGAAGAAGGGGGGAGGAACGTGCGTTTTCACAGCAAGCTGATGTTGATCATCTGTTCGCTCCTGCTGGGTGTCATCGTGATTTTGGGGATTACGTTTGAGCTGATGCTCGCGGATGCCCTGGAAAAAGAGATTGGCAGACGGGCGTTGGACACGGCGAAAACCGTGGCGCAAATGGAGGAAATCAAGCAGGCGTTTTACACAGAGGACCCGGCCAAAATCATCAATCCGATTGCGGAAAAAATCCGGGGAAGCACAAACGCCGCTTTTATTACAGTTGGCAATTTGCAAGGGATTCGCTACTCCCATCCAGACCCGGATGAAATCGGCAAGCCGATGGTCGGGGGCGATAACGAAACGGTGTTCGAAGGAAACTCGATCATCTCGGAAACGGTCGGATCGCTGGGGCCTGGCCTCAGGGGAAAAACGCCGATCTATAATGAAGCAGGGCAAGTGATAGGAGTCGTATCTGTCGGATTTTTGTTTGCCGATATTAATGAGACGATTGAAGCGTACCGCGACCGGATTGTGCTTGTCGGGATCATCACGCTGCTTTTGGGCGTCGTGTGTACGATGCTGCTTGCCCGGAATGTCAAAAAAGCGATTTTCGGCTTGGAACCAGCGAGCATCGGACGGTTGTATCAGGAGAACCAGGCTGTGCTTGAATCGATTCGCGAAGGCATTGTGGCGGTCAACGAGACAGGGGCGATCACGCTTGCCAATCAGACGGCGCAACGACTGCTCGGCCAAAAGCAGGAAAAGGAGCGCGATTGTTTGACAGAGAAGCAGGACGACCTGGTGCACGCGCTTGGCCTCACGGAAGTAATCGAGACGGGGGAAGCCGAGTTTGACCGCGAAGCGCTGGTGAACGAGCAGGTGCTGATTGTCAACCGCGTGCCGATCAAGGATGCGAACAACCAGATCACGGGCGCTGTCGCCAGCTTCCGCAACCGTTCGGAATTGTTCGAGGTGACGCAGGAGCTGTCCAGGGTAAAGGAATATGCTGAAGTGCTCCGCTCGCAAACGCACGAGTATTCCAACAAGCTGCACCTGATCTCCGGTTTGATCCAGCTGGAGTCGTATCAGGAAGCAATCCAGTTTATCTCGTCCGAGCTGGATGCACACGTCAGCCACACGCGATTCATTTTGCAAGAGGTGCCAGATCCGCTGATCGCCGGACTTTTGCTCGGCAAGCTGAATCAGGCCAATGAGCGCAAAATTGAGCTGAAAATCGATCCGGAAAGCAACTTCCGCGAAATTCCAGCGGCTATTGATCGCGCCCAACTGATTGTCATTTTGGGAAATTTGCTCGATAATGCGATGGATGCCGTCTGGGCACCGGGCGCCTTTGCCCAGGAGATCACGATCTTTTTGCTCGATATGGAAGAGGTGCTGTTGATCGAAGTAGAAGATCGCGGCCCAGGCATCTCGCGGGAACATGCCGAGCGGGTATTCGAGCTTGGCTTTTCTACCAAGCAGCAGCCGAATCACGGGTACGGCCTGCATCTGGTGCAACAAGCGGTTTCCAAGCTGCATGGCAATATTACGCATACAGGTAATCCGGCGGGCGGAACTATTTTTACGGTGACGCTGCCGAAAGAGGTTTGAACGTCGCAGATGAAGGAGGGAGAGCTGTATTGAAGAGCATGGCGGGAAAAAGCGCAATACGGGTTTTGATTGTAGAGGACGATTTGAGGATTGCCGAAGTAAATCGTCGCTTTGTGGAAAAGGTGGAAGGGTACGAGGTTGTCGGCATTGCGACCAATGCCCAGGAAGCCAGGGATCAGCTGGAGCTGCTTCAGCCCGATTTGGTGCTGTTGGACATTTATTTTCCGGACATGGACGGACTGGATTTCTTGTCTGTGATCAAGGAGCAGTTTCCCGCGTGCGACTGCATCATGCTAACAGCAGCCAAAGAGGTGGATACCGTCGTAGAAGCGATACGCTACGGCGTCTTTGATTTCATCACCAAGCCGCTGATTTTTGCCCGCCTGCAACAGACTTTGCAGAGCTACCAGGAGTTCAGGCAAAAAGTGCGGGAGTGGAAACAGGACAGGGAGCAAATCAGCCAGGCCCAGATTGATGAGCTGATTTCCCGGACAAGCAGCAAAAAACCAGCGGAAGGAAGAGCCGTCAAAGGGATTGATCAGATTACACTGGACAAAATATCCGGCTATCTGATGCAAACACAAGAAGCTACTACCGAGCTGGTCAGCAAAGAAACGGGCATCAGCCGTTCAACGGCCCGTCGCTATTTGGAGTATCTGGTTGCTATTGGCGAAGCCGTCGCTGACCTTTCCTACGGCGTGGTTGGACGGCCAGAACGTGTGTACAGAATGGTGAGCGGGCGAAAAGACGGCAACTGAACAACTAGCGGCTTTTCAGGATTAAACCAGCGGATGAGCGCCGCCGACCATGTCGGACAGCTCCTTTTTCCGTCTGGTTTTTTCTTTGTACATGGCTGCATCAGCTTGCTCGATCATGTCCTCGATCGTTACATCCATACCAGAGCAGAAATAAAACAGTCCGTGGCTCGCCGTAATGAGGTACGGCTTTTTCTGGGCGGCATTGATCGCCAAAAACTGCTGCCAGATGACGTCCCAAAGCGCCTCGACTGCTTCTTGCGACTTGCCGGTAAAGAGGATGATGAACTCGTCACCGCCGTAGCGAAACAAAATGTCGTCAGCGCAGATGACGCCTCTGATCACATCGCACACCGTCGTGATCAGCGCGTCGCCCTCCCGGTGTCCGTACTGGTCGTTTACTTGCTTGAGATTGTTGATGTCGACGAAGCAAATCGTGCATGAAATCCAGGAGCTGCGGGATTCAGCGACGATCTGTTGCAGGGCTTCGATCCCGCTCCGGCGATTCAACTGACCAGTCAGCAAGTCGATCGAGGCGTGCTTTGCCAGCTCGCTTTCTACTTTTTTCAACTCGGTGATGTCTGTCATCCCGGATAAAATGCACGGGATGTTGTCATACTCAATCACTTCATAGTGAACCATGGCCCAACGGGTAAAGCCCGGCGCGCTTTTTTGCTGGAGCACGTGGTTTTTGATGCTGCCTGTTTTGCGCAGTTGCTCGACGACTTCCTGGCGATCTGCTGCGTCTTGAAAAACATAGCTCGTGTCGTAACGTTCTTCGTCACCTGCTGTGCAGGGCCATTCTTTTTGGGCGCGCTCGTTCATCAGCAAAATGCGCCCGTCAGAGAGGCGGGAGAGAAGCAGCGGGTACGGATTGATGTCAAACAATTTGCGCAAATTTTCCGCTGATTCCTTTTGCTCACGCTTGTAGTTGAACTCTTTTTTTCTATAAGAATGGAAAGCAAGCACGATGAAAAAGGAGATGCACACCGTCATGCTCGTATTGATCTGTTTGGCGTGAAGCGAGAAATCATCCTGGGGAATTTGCGCCAACACATACAGAAACAGCAAGTGACAAGGCACAAGAATATAGGCGAAGTACCGCGGGCGCAGCGGAAAGACGGCTGCAACCCCGATGAGCACGACGACGTAGGCGTCAATATTTCCCGAGAGTCTGTGGCTGTTCAAAGACGACAGAGCGCTTGCTAGGACGTAGCCCGCCACGAACAAAATGATCAGAGAGTGCGGCCAGGAGGAGCGCATGAAGCTTTCGCTCTTCTGAAATTTTTGATAGATGAAGACGAGAATCAAGGAGGCGATAAAGCCTGATGTATGTATAGAAGTAAGCGTGTAAAGAAACAGCGGATTGCCGACGTCTTTAAGCAGGACGAGATCGACGTACAGAAAGACGGGATAGCACAAAAGCAAGAATATCGAGGTCATCCGTAACCGCGCGAACAAAAGGCTGTTATTCCATTCGTGAAAGGCATCATCGTAGCGATTCATATGCTTTTCTCTCAATCCTTTGCTTGAAAGATCGAAAAAACCCCACGCAAGCACGAGCTGTATCCATAGCGTGTTCGCGTGGGAGTCATTTACTTGTAAAAGCGTTGCGCTTCGCTTACTTTATCAAGCAGCTGGCTTCTACCCGGTAGATTCGCTGTCCTCTGGAAGAAAAGCGCTCTTCGTACTCGGTCATCACGTTTTCTTCTGCGAGCTTCGATTGGTGAAGATCAAAGGTGATGTTCTTCATCTGAAAGCGCTCGGCAGCGAATTGATTGAGGGAGAACTCAAACAGCTTTTCGTTGTCGGTCTTCATATGAATTTCGCCGTCTTGGGTGAGCACCTGGCGATAGTTGTTCAGGAAGCTGGCGTAGGTGAGGCGGCGCTTGGCATGGCGCGCCTTTGGCCACGGATCGCTGAAATTCAAATAAATCCGGGCAATTTCATGATCGGCGAACAGTTCGCTGAGCTTGGAGGCGTCGAACTGGATAAATGCCAGATTCGGAATCGTCTCGTACTCGGTTCGCTGCAAGGCCCGCAAAACAACCTCTGCTTTCAGTTCAACCGCAATGAAATTCGTATCAGGGTGACGCTTTGCCAGTGTATTAATGAAGCGTCCCTTTCCACAGCCGATCTCCACGTGGATCGGATGGTCATTTCCGAAGCGTTCCTTCCATCTTCCTTTATAGGAAAGCGGGCTGTCTACAAATGTCGGATATTCACGCAGGGCCGCTTCGGCGCCTGGGATGTTACGCAGTCGCATATGTTCCTCCTTCAAAACGAACTCCTATCTACTTTACGATGACTCTCAACAGGTTGCAAGCATAGAGAAGAGAGAGAAGGAAGAAACCATTTTTGCCCGCGTGAAAATAGCGCGAAAAGGGATTTTTTGCAAGTGGGTATAGGTCATAAGTCGCATATGATGCGGACAATCGGCGAATCGCACTGGATACAATTGGACAAAACCGGAGGAACATTTTGGCATGAAAATAAACTGAAAATTTAAGGAATGCCTGTTACAGCGGGCTTGAGGGCGTCAAGCGGAAATCACATCCATTTGTTCAATCGGTTTCTGCCAAGTTTTTGGTAATTTCACAGCGCGACAGCTTTGGTAAAGTAGAGAACAAGTGAGAGGTCACCCAAACTTTGCATAAATAAAGCTTCTACCGAAACCATCTCGTAGAAGCGCGTTCTGTCAAAAGGGAGGATGAACAACATGAAATTGCGAAAAACCCTCATCGGAATCGTAATGGGATTGACTTTAGGAGTAACAGCGATTGCACTGCCAATGCCAGGAGAGCAAAATGTAGCTCACGCAGCCTGGACGCAAGCGAAGGCAGACAAAGTCATCAGCACAGGTAAAAAATATCTGGGGACCCCCTATAAATTTGGTGCAAAGAGCTCGACAACAGCTGTTTTTGACTGCTCTTCTTTCACGCAGCGCGTATTCCGTGTAGCAGTAGGCAAAAGCTTGCCACGTACCTCGCGTGACCAGGCGAAAAAAGGCGTGAGTGTGTCCAAGGCCAACCTGAAAAAAGGGGATTTGGTATTTTTCAAGGCGAGCACGACGACGAAGTCCAAGCGGATTACTCACGTTGCTATTTATGCGGGAAACAACAAGATTCTACATACCTACGGGCAACCGGGTGTGACCTTTACCGCATTTAAAGGAACGTCCTGGGAGAAGCGCTTCGTTTCTGCGCGACGTGTTCTGTAGCTGATTCTTTGTTCTCTTACTTAGTAATACGTCTCGCAGCGCAGATTGTTGCGAGAAAAGCGCAAGCAAATTTTGGAAAAGAACAAGCCGCAATGCTTCTCGGAACGATCCTTTGTGGATCGTTCTTTTTGTATACGTGCGAAAATGGTAGAAAAGTGACTGATAATGTTTATGGTAAACTACAATATGTATGTTGTTCATTCATAAGCCGTTTATGTAAAATGAACACAGGCATACGCAGGGAAAGTGTGGAATTTAGGGCTTTACTACCTCTTTAAAAGTAGTGTATAGTGCGAAATTAGAAAGAAAACTGCTTTTCTGGAACTTTTTTCATAGGTAAAATTACCTATATTGTCATTCTTGTACATATTTTATGACAAGGGGAAAGGAAACTTGATGGTTACTACGCGTACGCCACGCAAACGGCGGGTTCTGCCGTGGAGTGCATGGATGATTGCAAGCTCTTTGCTTGTCGGCTGCCAGTTTGGGGTTGAAGAAGCAAACAACGTTCCGAAAGCGAATACGACTCAAACGATTCCCGCGAGCAACGGTGAGAAGAGCAAAGTCATTCCTTTTGTATATACAGCAAAGAAAGAACTGACCCTGACCTTCAACGGGATGGGGGATGACGCAACCATGAAGAAGCTGCTGGACGAGCTGGACAAGTACCAGATCAAAGCGACCTTTTTTCTCCCGGGGATGCGGGTTGCGGAAGAGCCGGAGATCGCCAAGGAAATCCTCAAGCGAGGGCATGAAATCGAGAACAACACGCTGAATCACTTGGACGATGCCCAACTCAGCTATGAGCAAATCTACAAAGAGATTCAGCTTGGCAACGACGTAATCAAAAAGCAGACCGGAGTCACTCCAAGCTATGTGCGCACCAAATCGGGGGATGTTACCGATAATGTCCGTCTGGCTGCGGCTGCGTTGGGAATGAAAGGCGTAGTCAGCTACAGCATCAATCCGAAAGACCGGGACATGAAAAAGGATGCAAAGGCGATTGGCGAGTACGTGGAGAGGTTCATGACCAGGGGCGGGATTATTACGATGAATACAGACATCAATCCCGAAGTGATTCCCGCCATCTCCTATATTGCGAAAGCGGCCAATGACATCGGCTACAAGCTCGTTCCGCTGGGGGAGCTTGTGAAAAACGGAGGAGAGCGCAAGCCGCTGGAACAAATTCCTGGCTATGATGCGGCAAAAATCAATCCCGACACGAAAAATGCCACCTATCACCTCATCTATCAGATGGAGACGAACGAACCGAAAATTGCCCTGACTTTTGACGACTGGGGCAGCGACAAGACGGTTACGAAGATTCTCGATATTTTGGAAGAGCACGATGTTGTCGCGACCTTTTTCCTGCGGGCAAAAGGGGTAGAGGACAACCCCAACCTGGCGCGGGCGATGGTGGAAGGCGGGCACGACGTGGCGAACCACAGTTACAGCCATCCGGTCGTCACGACGATTTCGCCGCAGCAGTTGCAAGAAGACTTGGTGAAAGCGCACCGTGTCATTACAGATGCGATTCAGCAGCAGCCTGTGATGCTGTTTCGTCCACCGACAGGAGTCGTTAACGACGAGACAGCCCGATTGATCTCGGCAGTCGGATACAAAAACATCGCGATGTACGACGTGACGATGCTGGACTGGGATGCCAGACACAGCGCCGATGATATCGTCAACGGAATCATGACCAAGACGAAAAACGGCAGCGTCATTTTGCTTCATATGCTCGACAACATACATACAGTTGAAGCGCTGCCTGTTGCCTTGGAAAAGCTGAAACAGAAAGGCTTCAAATTCGTCAAAATGGCTGACATGGTTCCAAAGTAAAACGCGGGAAAACTGCCTGGAATTGACTATAGCTGTTTTCTTTCATAAGGAGTAGTATGAAGGACTGTAGTCGAGGAATTTTCTTTGCGTATATCGGGAGAAAAGGAGAAAAGACATGCCCAAAAAGATAGGAAGAAACCAAAAATCATTCTTGTTTTCCATAGCCATGGCGATGCTTGCGATTGCCGTGTTAGCAGGATGCGCTCCGCTGCACGATCGGGGCCAGCCATTTGGCTACGCTGCGCAAAAAACCAAAACGACTCAAAAGATCATTCGCTATACAGGAGAAAAAAGCAAGGGCATTCCTTTCGTCTATACGACCAAGCGAGAACTGGCTCTTACCTTTAACGGGATGGCTGACAGCAAGAAGATGAAACAACTGCTCGATGCACTGGACAAGCAGCAGATCAAGGCGACTTTCTTTTTGCCTGGCATGCGTGTAGCCGAGGAGCCGAATCTGGCAAAAGAAATCGCTGCGCGCGGCCATGAGGTCGAGAACAATACACTGAATCTGCTCGATCTGAGCAAGCTTCCCTATGACAAGATCAGCTCCGAGATCAAGCTGGCCAAAGATGTCATTGAGAAGAAGGCAGGGATTAAAACACGTTACGTGCGAACAAAATCGGCGACCTATACCGATGACATTTTGTTGGCCGCAGCGGGCGCAGGCCATGAAGCTGTTATCTCCACCAGCCTGTTTTTGCATAACTGGGAAAAAGAGACAGAAGAACAAAAAATGCGCTACGTCAGAAAATACATCAATCGTGGCGGGATCATAACCATGGACACCGTTGAGAGCAAGCAACTCGCCGAGAATGTTGCTCTTTTGGCGCGGGCAGCAAACGATGCCGGATATCGCTTTGTTCCTTTGAAAGACTTGATTGCAGGCAGCCAAGAGAGAAAGCCAGCTGAGCAAATTGAAGGCTATGACGCTGCGAAAATCAATTTGGATGTTCAAAATGTTACTTATCGATATGTACAAAGAGACGAGTCAGACAAGCCGCAGATCGCCCTGTCTTTTGACGACTGGGGAAGCGATGCTACTGTCACAAAAATTTTGGACACATTGGACAAGTACCAGATTAAAGCTTCGTTCTTCTTGCGGGCCGACGGGGTGGCAAAAAATCCGAACCTCGCCAGAGCGATATATGAAGCAGGACACGATGTGGCGAACCACACGTACTCTCATCCCGTTTTGACCAAAATCACAGTGGCTCAGATGCAGGAAGAAATCGTCAAAGCGCATCAGATCATTACAGGCGCGATTCAGCAAAAGCCGACCATGTACTTCCGACCACCGACCGGAGCCATTAATGACAATACATTAAAAGCTATTTCAGCGACTGGTTACCATACCATTACGAACTTTGATGTAGATCCTTCCGATTACATGAAAACAAAGACGGCGGACGAAATTGCAAACATCGTCATCGAGAAAACAAAAAATGGAAGTGTGATCCTGCTGCACATGCTCGATGACATAAAAACCGTAGACGCGTTGCCAACCATCATTGAGAAGCTGCAAGAGAAAGGCTATACGTTTGTGAAAATGTCAGAAATGTTTGGTTCGTAATCGACAATGAGAGAGGAAGAAACATCATGGATCTGTTTGACGCAATTGTAGAGCGCCAGGAAAAAATTGCTGTCGTCGGACTCGGATATGTAGGGTTACCAGTAGCAGTTGCGTTGGCAGAAAAAGTGTCTGTAATCGGTTTTGATGTCAATCGTGCAAAAGTGGATAATTACCAAAACGGGCTATGCCCGGATGGAAGCATGGACGAGGAGCGGCTGCGAGCCAGTACGATTGACTTTACGTCAGATGAAACAAGACTGTCGGAAGCGCGGTTTTTCATCGTCGCCGTGCCCACGCCGATCAAGAGCGGCAATGTGCCTGATCTGCACTACGTACAGGCGGCGACGCGGACGGTAGCGAAACATATGCCAAAAGGATCGGTTGTCGTCTTCGAATCGACCGTGTATCCGGGAGTGACCGAGGAAATATGCATCCCGATACTGGAAAGCGAATCGAACATGCGTTGTGGAGAGGATTTCACAGTCGGCTATTCGCCGGAGCGCATCAATCCGGGCGATGACGTGCACCGTTTTGAATCGATCGTGAAGATTGTATCAGGCATGGACGAACAAACATTGGATACGGTGGCGCGGGTGTACGGGCTGGTTGTGGAGGCGGGCGTGTATCGGGCGGAGAGCATCAAGGTCGCCGAAGCAGCCAAGGTCATTGAAAATGCCCAGCGCGACATCAATATTGCGTTCATGAATGAGCTTGCGATGCTGTTTCATCAGATGGGCATCGATACGAAGGCCGTGCTGCAGGCTGCCCGGACGAAGTGGAACTTTTTGCCGTTCACACCCGGTCTGGTAGGAGGGCACTGTATCGGCATCGATCCGTATTACTTGACCTACAAGGCAGAAGACAGCGGGTACCATTCCAAAATCATTTTGGCGGGTCGCCACATCAATGACGGGATGGGCAAATACATCGCGGAACAAATCATCAAGTCTGTCGTACGGATGAAGCTGGACGTCAAAAACGTGAAAATCGGCATCATGGGCTTGGCCTACAAGGAAAACTGCCCGGATATTCGCAACTCGAAAGTAGTGGATATTGTTTCCGAGCTTCACGAGTACGGGATTGTGCCGCTTGTCGTCGATCCGCTGGCTGATCCCAGACTGGCGTACGAGGAATACCGGATCGAGCTTTCCCACCCGGATGCGCTGAAAGAATTGGACGTGGTGATCGTAGCGGTTCCGCACGCCTTTTTTGCCAGCATGAGTGTGGACGACTTCGATGCCATGTACGGAAGCGGTCAGACAAAAATGATTTTCGATATCAAAGGAGTTTATCAAAAAGCCGATTTTGTGAATAAGGGTTACCATTACTGGAGCTTGTAAGAGGGAGTGGAGAAGCGACAGTGATATTCAAAAAGAAAAAGAAAAATACAGATGAAGTGCTGACGGCTTCTCGAGCGGATCGGCGACTCCTCTCCAATGTTCCAGACCCAGAAAATATTCGGACACAGGCAGATCGAAGAGGACAGGCTGCGGATGTGGCTCAGGATGATCCAGCTTACCTGGACAGGTTGCGGATGCTGAGCCTGCGTTACATGGCCAATTTTGATGTCGTGGTCTACACGCGCAAGAAACAGAAAAAAAGCGCGTTCAAGGGGCGCGCAGTCGATATTTCCACAACAGGTCTTTTGTGCGAATTTGGGCCAGCTGCCCAAGAGCGGCTGTTTGTGGGAAAAACGGTTTCGATTCATTGCGATATTCCCCCAGGCACGATGCCGGAAGGATTTGAATCATCCGTCAAGTTAGAGGCGAAGGTCGTCCGAAACTTTACGAAGACCGAGGATGAGCAGGAGAAGCTGATGGTGGCGTTTGAATTTGCCAAGCCGCTGACAGAATATCTGCAAAGAAAACGATGGGGCTACGCCATTTACGGCTCCAGCGCCATGCTGTTGTTCTCGACGATTTTCATCATGCTCATGCGCGCGGAGAGCGTGATTTACTTCCAGTACAACATTCTTTTGTACATGTACAGCTTGATCGCGGCGGCTTTTTTGCTGACCCGCTACTTTTTTGGCGCCCTGTACCGGGATGTGCCGATCAATCCGGACTTTACGCCGGGAGTCTCGATCATCATCCCGTGCTTTAACGAAGAGGAATGGATTCACCGCACGATTTTGAGTTGTGTCAATCAAAACTACCCGATCGACAAACTGGAAGTAATCGTGGTCGATGATCGCTCGACGGACCGCTCGGTGGAGCAGATCGAGAAGGTCATCGAGATGATCCATAACGAGGCCGACCGCTTCATGACGAGAGAAAGGGTGCGCATGCATGTCCTGCCCGAAAATGGCGGGAAGCGCGTCGCTCTGGTCAAAGGCGTGGAGATGGCGAAGCACGATCTGGTCGTGTTTGTGGACTCGGACAGCTTCCTGGAGCCGACCGCGATCCGCCATCTGGTTCAGCCTTTTCAGGACCCGAAAATGGGCGGCGTAGCCGGGCGGACAGACGTGGAGAACAAATACACGAACTCGATTACGAAGCTGCAAACGGTTCGGTATTATATCGCTTTTCGCATCATGAAAGCGGCAGAAGCCTGGTTTGACAGCGTGACGTGCTTGTCCGGGCCGCTGTCGTGCTATCGCAAAGATTTGATCACCAAGCATTCCGATGCCTGGCTGAGTCAGAAGTTTCTCGGTCAGCCTGCGACTTTTGGCGACGACCGAAGCATGACCAACTACATTTTGCAGACACATCGAACCTCTTACCAGGACTCGGCCATCTGTTCGACGATTGTGCCGTCGAAGATGAGCGTGTTCTTGAAGCAGCAAATGCGCTGGAAGCGTTCGTGGCTGCGTGAATCGCTGCGGGCCAGCATGTTCATCTGGAAAAAAGAGCCGTTCATGGCGCTATTCTTTTACATTGGCCTGATTGTTCCGATTGCAGCACCTGTCATCGTGTTGTACAACCTCGGATACGTTCCGCTCGTCCATCACGTGTTCCCCGGAACGTTTTTGATGGGGCTTTTGCTGATGGCGATGCTGATGAGTCTGGCTCATTTGCTGTTCCGCAGGAGCAAGCTGTGGGTGTTCGGGTTTGTTTTTTGCGTGTTCTACGAATTTGTCTTGCTTTGGCAAATGCCTGTCGCCTGGGTGACGTTCTGGAAATCGACCTGGGGCACACGGGAGACACCGCAAGACATTGAGGCGAAATTGAAAAAAGAAGCCCGAAAGCAAAAAGGCAAAAAAGGATTCAGCTTGCCGTTTTAAACACAGTTGCTGCGTGGGAGATTTCGAGAGCAAGGGGGGGATGAGATGAGAGGAAAGCGTAGTGCCGCCCTGGATTACAAAAAGAAGGATCGCCGAAAAAAGATTCGCACTGTCTGGCAATTTGCGATTTTGCTGCTTGTCGGCATGATTGTCTATCAAGCCGTTTTCGATACGAAACAATACGTGCAGGCAGATACGACACAGTGGCAAAATCAAAAAGGATTCATTGCCCTTTCCTACTTTGGCGTCGGGCGCAACGGCACACCGAAGCTGATTGCCAAAGAGCTGCTGGATGAACATCTGAAGGCGCTCCGCAAGCAAGGCTACGTGACGATTTCGCAACAAGATGTTCTGGATTTTTACCAAAAAAACAAGCCGCTGCCAGACAAAGCTTTGTTTCTCGCTTTTGAAGATGGGCGAAACGACTCTCATTTGTTTGCTCAGCCGCTTCTGGAAAAGTACAACTACAAGGCAACTGCGCTGACGTACGCCAACAAGATGGGCAACAGCGACAACAAGTTTCTCCAGCCCAAAGATTTGCTGCGCATGCAGGAAAAAGGCTTCTGGGAAATGGGCACAAACGGTTATCGGCTGACCTACATCAATATTTTTGACCGGGACGGCACGTTTATCGGCGTGAGAGACGAAAACCAGCTGCCTACGAAAAACCACGTGGAGTATTACAACCATTTTTTGATGGACTTCATCCGCGATCAGGACATGATTCCGGTGGAAAATCGGACGCAGATGGAAGAACGGATTACCCACGACTATCAGTTGATGAAAGATATTTACACCGAGCAGCTCGGGTCTGTCCCGCGCGTGTACATGATCATGCACGCCAATACGCTCTATCAAGGGATGAACCGGCTCGTTTCCGATGTCAATGATGCGAACATCCGCAAGCTGTTCGCCATGCATTTCAACCGGGAAGGCAACGTGTACAATTCGCGTGACGAGAGCTTGTACAACTTGACTCGCGTGCAGCCTGCCCCTTATTGGTCGACCAATCATTTGCTGATGAAAATTCAGAAGGATACGCAGCAAAAGATGAAATTCGTGCTGGGAGACGAGAACCAGGCGAAACAATGGGAGCGCATGAGCGGAGCGGAAGAATTTAAGGACAACCGACTGATTTTGACTTCCCCGCCGAGCGAGAACGGCCAGATTTATTTGCGCGACAGCGAAAACTACAAGAATGTGGGCTTTACAGCAAAGCTCGAAGGCAACGTCGTCGGCAAGCAAGCGATTTATTTGCGCTATGACCGCAAGAAAAACTCGTTCATGCGCCTGACTTTGGAAAACAATGAACTCAAGCTCGAAGAGAAAAAGCCCGGCAGCGCTGTAAAAGAGCTGTCCAAGACCAAGCTCGGCGAGGTACAATGGAAGCCGGAAGATTTGGCGTACGACAAGGCGACCGTCTACAGCAAGGCCCAGACGGAAGCGGGTGCTCCCAAGGAAGACGAGGGATACCCGATCAATATTCAACAATCTAGGCTGCTTGACATCACTCTCCGGGACAATCAGTTATCTGTGGCTGTGGACAAACAGCTGCTGATAGACAAACAGCAAATAGATGCTACCATGGAGAAAGGCGGCTTGGCACTGGAAGCCCAGTACAGCAAGCAAAACAAAAAAGATGACATTTACGATGCGATTTTTACGGACATGAGCGTGTTTGTTCCGACCAATGGCGAGGCGAGCGATGCTATCCTGTTCAAAAATTCGTATTCGGGCTGGGATGAAGTGGTGCACGTATCGGAGAAAGCGTTCCATGCTGCCATCGACTGGGTCATCGAAACGTTCTAACATAGAAGGAAAAGGGGAACCAGGTCAGGTGACGATGAAGAAGCGGTTCAAAAAACAGACGATTGTTCTCGCAGTATGCCTCAGTGCTATTGGGACGTTACTCGGGGGCTGCGATATCTTGGGAAGCACTTCCGATTCGTGGAAAAGTGTGGAGGCGGCAGAACAGCCGATGGAGAAGACAGCCTGGGTCACGGACTGGCAATGGATGGACGGCTCCGCGGATTTGCAAGGCATGACGAACGGTTTGACCAGTGTGCAGATGTTTGCCGCCTATTTTGACGAAGCGGATCAACTGCTGTTTACCGATATGTTCAAAGAGGGGTTGCCCAAAGTCCAGGAAATCTCGCGAAAAAGCAGTCTCGTCCATGTGGATTTGACGATCGTGAACGATCAGAAGCGCAAGAATGGCACGGACAGCCAAAAGGACCCGGCGATCGTAACGCGGCTGATGGCGACGCCGCAAAGCCGGACGAAGCACATCGACCAGATCATGGAGGCGGTAACGACGTACCAGTTCCATGGGGTGGAGATCGACTACGAACGGGTTGCGGACAAAGACTGGCAGAACATGCTGCTGTTTATCCAGGAACTGCATAAGCGCCTTCAGGCAAAAGAAAAGACCCTCCGGGTGGTGCTGGAGCCGCGGACGCCGATTGAAACACTCGCGCTGCCCAAAGGCCCCGTCTATGTGATGATGGCGTACAACCTGTACGGAACCTCGACCGGGCCAGGACCGAAAGCGGACCGGGCGTTTATCAAAGAACTGGCAACCCGCATGAAGGTCGTGCCGGGAGAAAAGGTAATCGCTATTGCGTCTGGCGGGTTTGACTGGACAGCTTCGGGCAAGGCGGTCCAGGTAACGGAGCAGCAAGCCGTGTATTTGGCGAAAGTCAATATGGCGCAACCGCAGCGTGACGAGGCGAGTGGCAGCCTTTATTTCCAGTACGTAGACGAGCAAAAACAGAAGCACACGGTTTGGTATGCCGACGAGACGACATTGCAAACCTGGTCGCAAGTCATTGCCAGTGAAGGCTACCACAAGCTCGCTTTGTGGCGCCTGGGTGATTTGAGTCCGGCAAGTGTTTCGTTCATGAATGAATAAGAAGAAGCCCCCTTCCTTTGCGGCCATTACTTCTAGGCCAGAGGGAAGGGGGCTTTTCTCTTTTCTATTAGGTCGTGCGCGTACTAGATTTTCAGGATGCCGCCCATGCTCGCATTCGTTACCATCTTGGAGTAGCGTGCCAGGTAGCCTGTTTTCACTTTCGGCTCAAATTCTTTCCAGCCTTCGCGACGGCGGGCCAGTTCAGCCTCGTCAACGTTCAGGTGAATCGTGCGCTCTTCGAGATCGATCGAGATGATGTCGCCGTCTTGGACGAACGCGATAAGGCCGCCTTCAGCCGCTTCCGGGGAGACGTGCCCGATGCTGATGCCGCGGGAAGCGCCGGAGAAACGGCCGTCTGTGACGAGAGCCACTTCCTTGCCGAGTCCCATCCCGACGATTTGCGAAGTAGGAGCCAGCATTTCTGGCATGCCCGGGCCGCCTTTTGGTCCCTCGTAACGGATGATGACGACGTGACCGGACTTGATTTTGCCTGCCGCGATGCCCGCCAGCGCTTCTTCCTGGGAGTCGAAGCAGATCGCTGGTCCTTCGTGCTTTTTAATAGAAGGATCGACACCGCCCGTTTTGATGATCGAGCCTTGCTCGGCGAGGTTGCCGAACAGGACGGCCAGACCGCCGGAGGCACTGTACGGGTTCTCCAGACGGCGGATCACCTGGTCGTTTTTGATTTCCGCTTCCGCGATGTTTTCCGCGAGCGTTTTGCCTGTCACGGTGATGCGGTTCGGATGGATCGCGCCTTCTTTTCGCGCAATTTCCTTGAGAACAGCGGAGACGCCGCCTGCTTCGTGGCAATCCTCGATGTGGTAGTCGGACGATGGCGCCAGTTTGCAAATGTGCGGAATGCGCTTCGCCACTTCGTTGATGCGCTCGATTGGATACTCGATGCCTGCCTCCTGAGCGATTGCCAATGTGTGCAAAACGGTATTCGTCGAGCCGCCCATCGCCATATCGAGCGCGAAGGCGTCGTCGATCGCTTCGAGGGTAACGATATCGCGCGGTTTGATATCACGCTCGATCAAATTTTTCAGTTTTTCTGCAGAGGCTTGTACCAGTTCGCGGCGCTCCGGAGAGACGGCGAGAACGGTGCCGTTGCCTGGCAGCGCCAGACCGATCGCTTCGAGCAGACAGTTCATCGAGTTGGCGGTAAACATACCGGAACAGGAACCGCAAGTCGGACATCCGTATTGCTCCAGCTCTTCCAGCTGCTTGTTGTCGATCAGACCTGCCTGGTACGCCCCGACTCCTTCGAATACGGAGGAAAGCGAGATAGAGCGGCCGTCGCTTGTCTTGCCTGCTTTCATCGGTCCGCCTGTCACGAAGACAGTCGGAATGTTGACGCGCAGAGCGCCCATGATCATTCCCGGAGTGATCTTGTCACAGTTCGGGATGCAAATCATGCCGTCGAACCAGTGCGCGGCTACGACCGTTTCCAGGCTGTCTGCGATGATCTCGCGGCTTGGGAGGGAATAGCGCATCCCGATATGGCCCATGGCGATCCCGTCATCAACCCCGATGGTATTAAACTCAAATGGAACCATGCCTGCGGCGCGAACAGCTTCTTTGACCAGCTTGCCAAACTCCTGCAAGTGCACATGGCCTGGGATAATATCAATGTAAGAGTTGCAGATGGCGATAAACGGTTTGTCGAAATCCTCGTCTTTTACGCCTGCCGCCCGGAGCAAGCTGCGGTGCGGTGCGCGGTCGAAACCTTTTTTAATCATGTCACTGCGTTGTCTAGCCAATGTATAGCTCTCCCTTCCTGCTTGAAAATGACCTGTCTTATGTTTTGCACTATCTTATCAATTTTTATTAGTAGAAACAACCGTAAAAGTCTGAACATTTGCTCAGTCTGACGCTTGCAGGCAGCTTGCCATGCCGCTTGCAGCATGGCGAAAACAAGCTTTATCAGCTACAATAAGAGAACGAATTTTAATTTTGTTGGAGTGAACAAAATGATAGAGGAATTGAAAAGTATTTGCGAGGAAGGCAGCGATGAGGAGCGCAAAATACTGGAGTTGGCGATGCAGGCTATCCGGCAAAAGCGCGAGCGCAAAAGTGCCTATCTTTCAGGCTTTCTCGGCTTGAAGGGAGAGTTTATCGACGAAAAGAAGCAGTCGTATCGCTTCGAACTGCCGCTCACGGTGTTCATGCACAATTCGGGAGGCGCGGTACATGGAGGGATTCTCGCCACGCTGATCGACTCGGCCATGGGCTCGTTGATCAACCGTTCCCTGCCCCCGGAGCAGTACGCGGTCACGACCGAGTTGAAGCTCAACTACTTGCGTCCGGGAATAGGGGAACGGCTGCGCGCTGAAGCGACATTTTTGCATCGGGGACAGACGCTGGTCGTTATGGAAGGCAGCGTTTACGACGAGCGTAACCATCGGATCGCGCACGGCACGGGTTCGTTTATCGTTTTAAATCGAAAATTTTTTACCTGAACTTCACCGGATCACAACAAGTCCGCTGTATTGTGAAATATAGGTCAGCATCTTGCCGGAGAGGGGCACGATAAATTCCATGTTTTCTTTCTCCACGATGCCGGAACGAGAGACGATCCGCGCCCATTTGACGCCGATTTTGTAGTATTGGGAGCCAAAGGTCGTGTGGACGGTTTCTCTGTTCAGCCGAAACGACATCGGCGCCGTATCGAGCGTATGCGGCACCATGCTGACGATATCGTGCAAAAACAGGTGGTAGGTCAGGTGCGGCTTGAAAAACACGAGTTCTTTTGTCGTGACCGTAAAGCCGTAGCTATTGTTCATCTGGGTGAATTTCAGCTCACCCTCCATATTTTTCAGACGAATGAAGTCGCTGTTCATGTTTTTCCCCTCCTAAAAAGCGTCGGGCTGTATGCGCCAAAGCCTGGCTTTGCGCCCGCTCGCCTGCGCTGCGTCTTTTGTCTTTTTCGCGATGGGTGTCATTCTATCATAGTGATGTGCGCATGAGGAATGCAAGGGAAAACAATGGACAAACGACCCAATGAAGGAGCGAAAAGCCGATGCTGGAAATTGCCAAGGAAGCAGCAAGTGTGGCAGGAGCCTTTTTGAAGGAGCGTTTTCTGGAGCAGCTCACCCCTGACGAGGAGCTGCATAACGATGTGAAACTGCCGGAGGACAAAGGCAGCGAGCAGCGCATCATTGAAGTGCTGCACCGTCACTTCCCGACGCATACGATTTTTTCCGAAGAGATCGGGATGGTCAGCCGCGACGAGGAGTATTTGTGGATTGTCGATCCGCTGGACGGCACGAACAATTATTTTATCGGCCATCCGTATTTTAGTATATCGATTGCCTTGCAGCACAAAGGCGAACTCGCCCTTGGCGTCGTGTACAATCCGGTAGCAGGTCAAATGTTCTGGGCGGAAAAAGGGCAAGGAGCGTTCCTGAACGGCAAACGCATCTCGATCAACAACCGGACAGACTTGACGCGGGCAGCAGGGACGTACATTCGCGGACGCGAAACCGTGACCAGGCAGGAGGAGCTTGCTGTTACAGAGCCGTTCATGCTCCAGACGAAGCGTCTGTTGCGCAACGTGGCTCCGGCACTCGATTGGTGCCTGCTCGCCAATGGCTGGCTCGACTACATCGTCATGCAGCGTTCGGGGATCATGGACGTGGCTGCCGGAATCGTGATCGCGAGTGAAGCGGGCGCTACCATAACCGATTGGCAAGGTGAGCCTTACCGACACGAGCCGTTTTTCCAGGATCAGACGCGTTCGCTCGTAGCGACAAACGGTCAGCTGCACGATACGATCCGCGCGATGACAGTGGAGCAGCACGTGGCGAATGTGCAGCGGTAGGCTTGGAAGCCACATACAAACAGCGCGACCATTTTCACAAACGCTCTTTTCTAAGAAATTGTTGCTTTTAGAAAAGCCGTGAGTTGCTTGATATTTATAGTACCAAGCGAAGCGTGCATTCACGGTAAATGGAAATCCTATAGACTTCCTGATTTTCATTATAGAACACACGTTTCCACAACAGCAATAGCAACAAAATTTGCGAAAAGAGCCTTCACAAAAATGGCCAAGGCTGGGGCAGGAGACGGGACTCTTGCACCAGCTTTTCCCTTTTTAGCCGAATTTCGTGTTTTTTCGGCAACCATTTGTTCCGTGATGCGTATAAATTGGTGCTATCTTGAAAAGGGCATCATTTTACTGAGAAATGGGGTGACAGCATGGCTAGACTGGAATATCGTCTGCTGGACGAGACGAACGGGTACCCTGTCCTGTTTTATTACGATCGCATCGACAAGGACGAGGTGTCGCTGCGCTTTGCCTGCGACTATTTGGTGAAGGGGCATGTCGTCTACGAGAAGACTTCTTGCGCCATCGAGGGCGGGACATATGTGATCTACGTCCGCCACTCGTCCGAGGAGACGGCGGTGGACTATGCCGAAAGACCGTCCGTGCGCTGGGGGAGCATCCAGATCGAGATGCGCGAATACAGGGAGAACACACGTCTCTACCCACTCGTGCACACGTTTTCGTTCAAAGATGACGACGATGCTCTCCTGCATTTGCAAAGCGACTATTTGTATCTGAATGGCCGCGAATGGGAAAAAACCTCGGCTGAGGTGGATGAGGATCGTCAGGTGTACATTTACTACGCACAGCCGGCAGGGTAGGAGGGAAAAAGCATGGCACTGACAAAATCGGCAAAGGTGGTCGGTCTGTTTGTGGCGGCAACGCTGGCTATTAGCGGATGCTCGTCTGATTATGATGACGATTGCTACGACGATGACAATGACGGATATTGCGACGACGGCGGGAGCAGTTCGCGCGGATCGTCCGGCTACTACGGCGGCAGTTCGTCCAAAAGCAAGTCGTCAGGAGTATCCAGCGGCATTAGCCCCAGCAGCTCCAAAGGTGGAATCGGCAGCTCGGGCGTGTCCAGCTCGGGGTGATGGAAGTGGATAACAAGAACCGAAGAGAAGCGCTGTACGGCCCTTTGCGCGAGGAAGGAATTTTCCTGTGGGATTGGATGTACGGGGAAGAGTATGCGCTGGCGGATATCCACCTCATCTCCGAATCGTTTCGGGAGGAGCTTGCGACAGCAACGGCAAAGCTCGGCCGCATTTTTACGAAAGTGATGCCTGTCTTGCAACGCGCGGACGATGCGCTTCTGCTTGAGTTGGGCGTTCCGGCGCAAGCGTTGCAAACCGTGCGAACCGCTGTCCTGCAAGATTTGCCTACAGCGATCGGCCGCTTTGACTTCGCCAGCACGAGCGAAGGGCTGAAGATGCTGGAATGCAACAGCGATACCCCGACAGGGATTGTGGAAGCTTTTCACGTCAACGAACACGCGTGTCGCTACTTCGGGGTGAAAAACCCGAATGCCGGGATGGACGCGCAGCTGCAACGCGCTTTTGCCAGGCTGATGCAAGCTTACAGCGACAAGGGCTATCCGGTTGAGCACGTCTGGTTCAGCTCGCTGGACTGGCACGAGGAAGACAAGGGAACGACCTTGTATCTGATGGAAAAGTCGGGAATCGACGCCCGATTTGCGCCGCTGGAAAAGCTTCGCGTCTGGGAAGACGGACTGTACGTCGAAGCAGAGGGCAGCTTGCTTCCCGTCGATGTGCTGTATCGGCTGCACGCCTTGGAAAAGCTGGCCGAAGAGCGGGACGAAGACGGCTATCCCACAGGGGAGCACGTGCTTTCCCTGATCGCTGCGAAAAAACTGGCGATTATCAATCCGCCGTCTGCGTTTTTGATCCAGACGAAAGCGCTCCAGGCGCTGATCTGGAACTTGCACGAGGCAGGCGAATTTTTCCAGGAAGAAGAACACGCGATCATCGAGACGTACATGCTTCCAACGTACTTCGAAAATCGGTTTGCAGGAGCGAATGACTATGTCACCAAGCCGATTTTCGGCAGAGAGGGTGGCGGTGTCGCGCTGTTTGCAGCCGATGGGACACTGGTCGAAAAAGATCAGGAGGAATTTTACTGGGAGCAGCCGATGATTTATCAAAAGCGGGTGGAATTGCCCGAGATTACGGTACAGACGCTGTCAGGCCCGTATCAAGGCAGGCTGTTGTGGGGCTCCTTCTGGATTGGCGGAGAAGCGTCTGCGGTCGTGGCCCGTGTCGGCGGCCCGATCACCAACAACTTGTCCTATTACTTGCCGGTCGGCATGAAAGGGTAACGAAAAGGAGAGGAGTGCGGCATGATTACACAATGGAGTTACATACTCAATTTTTTGGCCTATTTGGCCGTGACTATTCCGATATTGGCAGTCGGCATTTTCGTTTTTACGTTTACGACTCCGTATAAGGAATTTGCGTTGATCAAAGACGGGGCACAGACAGACGACCCGAAAAAAATGGCGGCGGCGAAAGCAGCGGCACACGATTTGGGCGGAAAAATTATCGGTCTGGCGATCGTGCTTGCATCCGCTGTCTATCACTCCGTCAACCTGTTGGATCTGGTCGTGTGGGGATTGGTTGGCATGGTGTTTCAAGTCGTTATTTTTTATTTGTTCGAGTGGATCACGCCGTTCAAAGTGGTGTCGGAAATCCCGAACGGCAACGTTTCTGTCGGCATTTTCGCCTCCCGGCTGAGCATTGCGGCAGGCTTGCTGATGGCGGCTCTCATCAGCTACTAAGATATAGTAGAAAAGCGGGATCGGTCCTCGGGAGGAGTCCTTCGTGTTTTGGCGCGTCATGTATGAGATATTCGTCATCATGCTAGTAATTACGTATGCAATTTTGCTTTTTGCTGATTTCTCGAACCACCCGCTGCTGACAGACGAATTGATGCATTGGGTCGACAACGGGCTTATCGTCATGCTCATCGCAGAATATATGGTTCGCTTGTGGAAGGCAAAAAACAAGCGGCAGTTTGTCATCTCCAACTGGTTCGATCTGGTGGCGATGATTCCCTTGGACCAGTATTTGTATTTGGCCCGGTTCATGCGTGTCCTGCGTTTGGTGCGCATTGTGCGGGCTTCTCCGTTTTTGCTTGGCGTCATCCGCTCCGGCCCTATGCGGCAAGTTCTCGGGGTCGTTACGATTATCATGCTCTGGAGCTCGACAGCGATTTATTTGCTGGAATACGGCGTGAACGAAAATATCAAGAGCTTCACCGATGCGCTTTGGTGGTCGATCGTGACGACGACGACGGTAGGGTACGGGGATATTTCCCCTGTGACGTCAGGCGGGCGGATCATGGCGACGATTTTGATGGTGACAGGGATTGGCATGATCGGTGCGCTGACAGCCAACTTTGCGACCCATTGGACGGAGACGCACGATGCCAAAAGCGACTCCGAAACCGACCGACTGACAGAAGAAATCCGGAAGCAGACGATTTCCTACATCCAGCAAATCGAGAGCTTGCGGGAAGAAGAGTACGAGACGTTAAAAGAAAGTCTGGACTTATTGTATCGTCGAACGAGAAAGAAACACGAAGAAGAGTGAGCTGTCGGTGCGCCGGCAGCTTTTTTTCATGACTTTTCGGGGGAAAATACAGAAAAGAAGCTATTTTCGTGAAGATTATACCGAAGAAATACGAATTGATTGTTGACGCGGAAAAGCAACCCATTTATAATTCCGAGTAAACACATATGATTTACTAAATAAGTTTGGATGAGGGGTATATCCGATGGCAAAAACTGCGGCTTTGGTAATCGCTCACGGTTCTCCCGATCCCGACTGGCTGAATCTGGTTGAATCAGCAGTCAGGCAGTGCCAGAGCGAGCTGCCGACCCGGGTCGCCTATCTGGGGGGAGTAGAGGGGCGCAGCATCAGCGACGAGTGGAAGCGTCTGGAGGCATCCGGAGCGAAGCGGATTGTCGTGGTTCCTCTGTTTGCCTCGGCGGGCAGCAATCATGTGACAGAGATACGGGCGATGCTGGGGCTTACGCCTTGGCCCACCTGGGAGACGGAGCAGGTGCGCATTCCTGTTCGGGCGAGGATTTTATGGTGTCCGCCGTTGGAAGATCATTCGCTGGTGGAGCAGATCGTCGGACAGCGCGCCATGGAGCTGGCAAAAGATCCTCGCAAGGAAGCGTTGTTGCTCGTCGGTCACGGCAGCGACTGGCCGGGATGCCAGGAGCGGTGGGAAAAGCTGCTGCGCCGCATGACGTTTCGCCTGCAAAACCGCTATGCCTTTGCTGCAGCCGGATATGCGACGCTTCGGCCAGACACGCTGCGGGAACAAGTCGTGGCGCTCTCGGAAAAAGGAGAGGTCATCGTGCTCCCTCTGTTTGTCAGTCAAGGGTATTTCACCCGCAAGGCGATTCCGGCACGGCTGGCAGAGTTGTCGTATCGGTATAACGGCAGCGCGTATTTGCCCCATCCGCTGATTGCTGATTGGATTGCCCAATCGATTCGCATGGCACTTGTAACAGACCTTTTTACGCAAAGGAGCGTGTATGAGCATGGCAGAGAGAAAACAGTGGAAGTGGGCAGATGATCCGTCCCTGAACAAAATGGAATTTACCAAGCTGGAAAAGGACGGACTGGATGTCATCGAGACAATCGTCAACACTTATTCCAAAGAAGGCTTCGAATCGATCGAATCTTCTGATATGGACCGCTTCAAGTGGGCCGGTGTCTATCAGCAACGCCCGAAAGACGGCCACTTCATGATGCGTGTGCGCATACCTGGCGGGATCATGAGCAGCGAGCAAGCGAGAGTGCTTGCCAAAATCGCCCAGGATTACGGCCGCGATCTGGTCGACGTAACGACGCGTCAGGCTGTCCAGTTTCACTGGTTGACCGTAGAGTCGCTCGCAGACATTTTTGATCGGCTCGGTGCGGCTGGCATGTCGTCCTTCGAAGCTTGCGGAGACTGTCCGCGGCAGATCATGGGCAATCCGCTCGCAGGAATCGATCCGCATGAAGTGCTGGATACGCGCCCGATCGTAGCCGAGCTGGAGCAGTTTTTCCTGCTTAACCGCGACTTCTCCAACCTGCCGCGCAAATACAAAATGTCCGTATCTGCGAACATTTACAACGCTGCCCATGCGCAAATCAACGATCTCGCCTTTACTCCGGCAAAAAAAGTCATCGCTGGCGAAGAAGTCATCGGCTTTCACGTCTGGGTGGGCGGAGGCTTGTCGGCAAAGCCGTATTTGGCGAAAAAGCTCGATATTTTCGTCCGTCCGGAAGAGGTCGTCAAAGTGGCGGCAGGCGTCACGACGCTGTTCCGCGACTTCGGCTATCGGCAGAAGCGCACGCATGCCCGCCTGAAATTTTTGGTGGCGGACTGGGGACCGGAGAAGTTCAAGGAAGAGCTTGTCCAACTGGTAGGCGAGCTGGAAGCTGGCGGAGAGGATTTGACGAAAGGCTGGAACGGCGGTTACTTCTACGGTCTGCACGAGCAGCGCCAGCCAGGATTGTACTACGCAGGGCTGTCTGTTCCCGTCGGGCGGATGAACGCGGAGGAGCTGATCGAACTGGCTCGTCTGGCGGACGAATACGGGGATGGCACGATCGGAGCCTGCAACACGCAAAATATCCTGATCCGTAACATCGCCAAAGAAAAAGTGGCGGCGTTCCGCCAAGAACCGCTGATTGTCAACCGTTTCAAACTAAAGCCGAATACGTTTGTCGGATATGCCGTCTCTTGCACAGGCATCGAGTATTGCAATCTGGCTATCGTCGAGACAAAAGAAAGAATGCGCGGGCTGGCGCAATATTTGGATGATGCGGTTTCGCTCGACACACCGCTGCGCATTCACATGATCGGCTGCCCGAACTCGTGCGGACAACGCCAGATTGCCGACATCGGTCTGCAAGGCGCGCTGGTGAAGACGCCAGCCGGGATGGTCGAAGCTTTTGATGTCCACGTAGGCGGAACGCTGGAAGAGCCGCAATTCAACCGCAAGCTGAACGCGCGCGTCACCGTAGACAGGCTGGGGGCTTTCCTGGCGCAGCTGATCGCGCTTTACAAGGAAGATCGGCTGGAGGGCGAGGAATACTGGCGCTACGTCGAACGGGTCGGGCTTGCCCGGATTCAGGAGCAAGTCGACAGCATTTTGCAAACCGCATAACCAAGCCGAGCGAAAAACGCAATCTGAGGAAATGAGGGAGTACCATGGCAGAGGAACAAGCCGAGAGCTATTTGTACAAATTGGAGGCTGTGCTGGAAGAAGGCCAGTTGCTGACCGTGGTCGTGATTGCGAAATCGGATGAGCGTGCCTTTTCCACTGCGGAAAACAACCTGCTTCGGCACACGATTGTCCCGCCGAAGGTCAAGGAGCTGAGCCTGGTCGAGAAAAAGCCGCTCGGCCGTCAGGGAGTCGGCTACGTCGTGGAGACATCCCGGTTCAGCTAACCGGATGTGAAACAGGCAGCTTTGCTTTTCATGCTAGGAAGGCGTCAAGGAGGAGTGATCAACAATGAATGCTGGCAGAGTCGTCTTTGTAGGGGCAGGCCCCGGCGATCCGAAACTGCTTACCATCCGCGGGATGGAGGCGCTGCAAAATGCGGATGTCGTCGTCTACGACCGTCTGGCTAGTCCGTTGCTCCTCTCCCATGTCAAAAGGGAAGCCAGACTCATTTACTGCGGCAAGGAAAGAGACAGCCATACGCTGCCGCAGGAAGAGATCAACCTCCTGCTGATACGAGAAGCCAAACAGGGGAATAACGTCGTGCGCCTGAAAGGCGGGGACCCGAGCATGTTCGGCCGGGTCGGCGAAGAGGCGCAAATGTGCGTGGAGCATGGCGTGGCGTATGAGATCGTGCCGGGGATTACCTCCGGCATGGCTGCGCCGCTCTATGCGGGCATTCCGTTGACCCATCGCCAGTTCAGCTCCTCCGTCGCTTTTGTCACCGGACATCTCTGCGAGCAAAATGCCGACAAGCAAGCGGATTGGCAGGCATTGTCCCGAGTGGAGACGCTCGTGATTTACATGGGCGTGAAAAATTTGCCGCACATTCAAGAACAATTGCTTGCGTGCGGAAAAGCGGGAAATACCCCAGTCGCCCTGGTCAGATGGGGCACGGTTGGCGAGCAGCAAACATTGGTCGGCAGGCTTGCGACGATCGATCAGGATGTAGCCAAAGCAGGGTTTTCGGCACCTGCGATCATCATTGTCGGCGAAGTGGTGCAGCTTCGCGAGCAATTGAACTGGTACGAGTCTCGGCCACTGTTCGGACAGCGGGTGGCCGTGGCAACCCGGACAGGATCAGGCAGCCAACTGCTGGCGAACCGCCTGGAGCAGCTCGGGGCAGAAGTGGTCCCCCTGCCGCTTGCGGAGCGACCCTTGCTGGCAGCGGAATGCTTGGGCGTGCCAAAAGACATGGCGGCATACAGCTGGGTGCTGCTCGACGACGAGCGGCAAGCGAGGGCGTTTCTCGCGGAGCTTGGCAGGCGCCGCTTTGACCTGCGAAAGCTGACGTGCAAGCTCGCCGTGCGCGGGGAGCGTACAGCACTGTTTCTGGCGGAGAGAGGATTGTATCCGGAGCGGGTCTTTGCCGAGTCGCTCGCTTCGTCGGCTTTGATCGAGGAGCTTGTGCAAAAGAACGGGGAACAGCGGGTTTTGCATCTGCGCTCAAAAGGCGTGGCAGCGCTTGCCCATCCGTCGGCAGATGTCATCCATCTCACAGCAGGGGGAGTCCTGGAGTGGGAGGAGACGCATCCGATTGTTTCCTGGATAAAAAAGCGGCCGTTTGACTGGTTTGCAGCCGATGACGGCGAGGTTTTGCCTGCCTTGGCGGATTTTGCAGGGGCTGGCTGGGAGAATGTGCCACTCTTTTGCGCCAACCAGCGTACACAGCAGGTGGCGAAAAAAATGGGGTGGCGCATCGTCATCGACGATAGCCTGGAAAGCTTTGCCCAAGGAATCCATCCGCATGAGCAAATCGCCAGTGTAACGAATCCGGCGCCCCTGCTTTTTTGGAAAAACAGATTGGCATGACAGGAGGTAGGGCTGCTCGTGGATTGGAGTTACGTCGCCATCGCCATCGCTTTGTTTTTTGCAATGAATATCGGCGCAAGCGGGACTGCTGCTTCGATGGGTGCAGCATACGGCAGCGGAGCGGTTAAAAGCAAGCTGCTTGCGATGATTCTCGTCGCCATCGCGGCTCTGCTTGGAGCTGTGCTTGGCGGCGGCGAGGTCGTCAAGACGATTAGCGGAGGAATTATTCCGACGAATTTGCTCAGCATCGAGGTCGTCGTGATCATCCTTGCTTCCGCCACACTGACGCTTTTCGGCGCAAACCTGCTCGGGATTCCGCTCTCGACCAGCGAAGTGACAGTCGGATCGATCGTCGGGGTAGGGCTTGCTTATCAGTCGCTGTTTGTGGGGCACATTCTCGTCATTCTGTTCTTTTGGATCGTGGTGCCAATCGCGGCTTTTATCGGAGCCTACGTCGCCGGGAGGGTCATTTCCCGTGTGGAGCGGCGCTGGCCAGACTTGCAAAAACCAGGCTCCAAAGGAGAGCGCTGGCTGACGATCTTGCTCGTTTTGTGTGGGGTATACGAAGCGTTTTCAGCCGGAATGAACAACGTAGCGAATGCGGTTGGCCCGTTAGTGGGAGCAGGCTTGATGTCGACCGACTCCGGCGTGTGGCTCGGCGGTTTGGCCGTCGCTGCCGGGTGCCTGTTGCTGGGCGGAAAAGTGCTGGAAACGAACGGCAAGAAAATTACGTCGCTGTCGCTTTTACAAGGGAGTGCCGTATCGGCAACGGGTGGGACATTGGTGATTGTCGCGTCTTTGTTCGGGATTCCCGTGCCTCTGACGCAGGCGACTACTTGCGCGATTTTGGGTGTCGGGACGTCTGAGCGAGGTTTTGTTTTGTGGCAAAAAGGGATTATCAAGCAAATTCTCATGGTCTGGATTGTCTCGCCTGTTTCCTCGCTGGTCGTTTCCTTCGCGTTTGTCCATCTCTTTTTGCGCTCGGATTTGTACACGCTCGTCGTGCTCGTGAGCGTATTCGTAGCGACATTGGGCTTCGTAGGACTGATCCGGCTGATTCGCAGGGAAAACAGTTCCATCAACGATCAAGGAGGGGGCATATGAGCCGTTTACATTACGACACGGCAACAGCCGAGCAGCTTGCCGCGATCAACAAAACGCTGGCAAAGGGAGATACCGTCGATGTCATCAAGTGGGCCTACGAGACGTTTGGCGATGATCTGATCTATTCATGCAGCTTCGGGGCAGAAGCCATGGTGCTCATCGATATGATCAGCGATGTGAAAAAAGACGCCCGCGTCACGTTTTTGGATACCCATCTGCACTTTGCCCAGACGTATGAGCTGATTGAAAAAGTGCGTGCCCGCTATCCTGCGCTGCAATTGACGATCAAGGAGCCGCAGCTGTCGCTTGCCCAGCAGGCAGCAGAGCACGGCGACGAACTGTGGATCGCGAAGCCGGATCTGTGTTGCCACTTGCGTAAGGTGTTGCCGATGGAAAGCGTGTTGAAGGGCACAGTGGCCTGGATGTCAGGACTGCGCCGCGAACAGTCTGCGACAAGAGCAGACGTCCAGTTTGTCAATCGCGACGAGAAGTTTCAGTCGCTGAAAATTTGCCCGCTGATTCACTGGAAGGCAGAAGAGGTGTGGCAGTACATCCGCGTGTTCGAGCTGCCGTACAATGCTTTGCACGACCAAAGCTATCCGAGCATCGGCTGCGCGCCATGCACGCGTCCGGTCAGAGCGGGCGAAGACGAACGGGCTGGTCGCTGGTCGCATCTGGGCAAGACAGAGTGCGGGCTGCATCTCGCCAAGTGAGTGTGAAGATAGAGAAAACGGATATGGATGAGGAGGGCTTGAAAGTGAGTGGTAGCATTCCGCATGGCAACGTACTGGTAAACCGTTTTGATCCGACCGCTGACCTGTCCCGTGCGACAGCAGAGGTCGAACTGGATGCTTTTGCCCTGTCAGATTTGGAGCTGATCGCGATCGGAGGATACAGTCCGATTGCCGGATTTTTGGATCGGCACGACTATACATCTGTCGTGGAACGCATGAGGCTGGTCGATGGATCGGTCTGGAGCATTCCGATCACGCTTCCCGTTTCAGCAGCTGTGGCAGGAAGTCTGCAAGCAGGAGACGCGGTGCGCCTGGTCTATCAGGGCGAGGTGTACGGCCTGTTGGAAATTTCCGACATTTATTCCCCGGATAAGCGGCAGGAAGCGCGCCTCGTATACGGCACGGACGACGAGAACCATCCCGGCGTGAAAAAGCTGCTGGAACGTCCTGATGTGTATCTCGGCGGGCCGATTACGTTGGTGCGGCGAGCTGATAAAGGGGCGTTTGCTGCTCACCATTTCGACCCGGTGGAAACGAGAGCGGCGTTTGCCGCCAAAGGCTGGAAAACGGTCGTCGGCTTCCAGACGCGCAACCCTGTGCATCGGGCGCATGAGTACATCCAGAAATCGGCATTGGAAACCGTCGATGGCCTGTTTCTCAATCCGCTCGTGGGCGAGACGAAATCCGATGATATTCCGGCCGAAGTGCGGATGAAAAGCTATCGGGTGCTCCTGGACAAATACTACCCGGCTGAGCGGGTCGAGCTGGCCGTGTTTCCTGCCGCGATGCGCTACGCCGGGCCGCGCGAAGCCATTTTCCACGCGCTGGTGCGCAAAAACTACGGCTGCACTCATTTTATCGTAGGCAGAGACCATGCGGGTGTCGGCAACTACTACGGTACATATGACGCCCAGCATATTTTCCGCCAGTTCCAGCCTGAGGAACTGGGCATCACGCCTCTGTTTTTCGAGAACAGCTTCTACTGCAAGACATGCGGTAATATGGCATCTGCGAAGACGTGCCCGCACAGCGCTGAACACCATGTCGCCTTGTCGGGAACGAAGGTGCGGGAAATGCTGTCTCGCGGCGAAGCTCCGCCAGCGGAATTTAGCCGTCCGGAAGTGGCGCAAGTGTTGATCGAGGGGTTGCGGCCGATCTCCGTATGACCAGGCAAGCAGCTTTTTGGCAAGGAAGGGAAGAAAGGGGAACGACTATGGCGAACGACAGTGCTGCGAATATTGTGTGGCACCCGACAACGGTGACGAAAGAACAGCGGCAGCAGCGCGCTGGACATAAAAGCGCTGTTCTCTGGTTCACGGGCTTGTCCGGGGCGGGCAAGTCGACATTGGCCAACGCGGTCGAGTACGAGCTGAATCAGCGCGGCTTGGCGAGCTATGTGCTGGATGGCGACAATATCCGTCACGGCTTGAACAAGGGACTGGGATTCGGGGAAGAGGACCGAAAAGAGAACATTCGCCGCATCGGCGAGGTTGCCAAATTGTTTGTGGATGCAGGCGTGATTGTCCTGACCGCGTTTATTTCGCCGTATCGCTCGGATCGCGAGCTGGCGCGCAGTTTGGTAGCAGCAGGGGAATTTATCGAAGTCTACGTCCAATGTCCGCTGGAAGAATGCGAACGGCGAGACGTGAAAGGGCTATATCAAAAGGCGCGGCGCGGGGAGATCGGCCAGTTCACCGGAATTTCGGCGCCCTACGAGGAGCCGGATCAGCCAGAGCTTGTCGTCGCCAGCAGCGAGCAGTCGATTGAGGAGTCGGTTGCTGCGGTCCTGGCCTATCTGGAGCAGGCGGGCATCCTCACCTACGAAAAAAAGCACGACGCGTAAATGCGCCGTGCTTTTTTTGTACAAGTGCAGCTAAGGCTGCTGTTAAGGAGTAGCTGGAGTTACTTCTTCAGCCCACTCCGCTTCCAGTTCTTTTTGCCATTTCAGATCGTCCACTAGGCTTTGTGCAAAGTGACGCATGAAGCCTTTGTCGCTGAAGTTGTTGATCGCTTTTTCGTCTTTGTAAAGGTCTTCCGCTGTCAGGTAAGCGTCTTTTGCAGGGATTTCGAACTTGGTTGCTTTTCCGAAGTTGAACGCGTATTGATCAGCAAACAGACCGACTGTCAAAGGCTCTTTCATTTCTGGCGCCTGGAACGTTACGCTCAGGTCGCTCTTTTGGTGAACAGGCATTTTGTTTTTGTCTACGTAGAAGTCGAGGTTCCAAGCCAGCTTGTGGAAGCCTTCTTTTTTCATTTCTTCTACGATTTTTTCAGGTGTGTATGTTTTGCCTGTCTCTTCCAGCCATTGTTTTGCTTCTTTCAAGCCTTCGTTGATGGTAGCTTCGGCATTGGCGCGTTTTTCTGCCTCTGTCGTTTTGCCCATTTCCGGATACATTTCTTCTGTCAGGGAATTGGTCAGCACCAGCATGTCGATTGCGAACGTTTTGACGTCTTGGCTTGCTACCGCGTCGTTGGCAGTGAAGAAGAACATTTTTACCAGTTCTTTGGCATCGATCTTCACGTTTACGTGAGTCGCTTCCACTTTTTCGCCGTTTGGCAAGGTTACGGTTTCTGTGCCGAGGTTTTTCGCATCAGCCAGTTTGTAGCCGTATTTGCCTACGTATTTTTTGATGAAGTCAAGCGTCAGCTTGTTCATTTTGTCTTGGTATTCTTTGAGTTTCGCCGGGTTTGCCTTGTCGTTTCCGCTTACGCCAGTGAAAGCGCCGGAAGTGTTTGCATCCACAGCCAAGTATTTGTTGTCGAGCGGAGATTTCACGAATACTTTGTCGTCGCTTACGAGCAGCTCAACAGACGCTTTTTTGTCGCCAGTCCAGAGCTTGTTGTCGCGCAGCAGTTTGTCGTCGTTTACTTCCAGTTGAACTTTTGCGTTTTTCAAGTCAAGCTGGGAGCCTTTTACTGTTACCCCTGCTTTCAAAGCGGACAAAATGGCTTGTCCTTCTTTGTCAGGATTGGTTTCCCCAAATGCCTGAGGCAATTTGTCTACGTCTCCGGTCAATTTCACAGTGCCTTGGAAGTCGTAGTTTGGTTTATCGATGGATGCCACGATCGAATCGCGCACCAGTGAAGCCTCACCAGCACATCCAGTGAGTACCAGCATACCTGCGAGCAGTAGGGCACTTCCTTTTTTCCACATGCTGTGTTCCTCCCCTATGTATTTGTATTTTTGTTCCTCTATGTATTACGTTTTAGTAAAGAAAAGGTTTCGCAAATACGGAAAAAAATCACAATCGGTCTAATTCGGTGCCGATTTCATGGTAAGATGAAAGGGAATAGATGGTTAGCAAAGAAAGGACGTTGCAGCATGTGGTTGTGGCTTCAAAAGCTGATGAAATTTTTTCAGGGCGAAGAGGAGCAAGATGAAGTAGTGGAAGGGCGTCCGGCAGCGAGTCCTCCTCCTGCAAGCCCGGCTCCCCGCCAGCCCCAAGCGAAGACGAAAAGCATTTACCCGAAAGAGCGGGTAAGTAGCCGGAATATAGAGGATGCGCGTCCACGCAGGGATCGTCAGTTTCGTTTTCCTGTCGTGCCAGACGATTATTTGGAGAACAAGCGAAAAGAGAGAATGAAGCAGCAGGCGACAGAAGAGGCCCAGCGAGTTCAGCCGCCCGTGCGTGAACGGCGGGAGCCAAGCGTCAGGGAGTCTTCCCGCGAGTCTTTTCGTGCTGCTCGCGAAGAATACATACCGGACAAGCCTATAGAGACGGGCGCAGACAAAAAGCCGTCTGCTTCCACCGAGTACAAGCGCGAGACACCGAGAAGGGAGCCTGTCAAACAGCCGGACAGCGCAGGGCGCGCGCCTTCGATTGCGGAAGGAAAGAAGGCGTACCAGCCATCGGAGATTGTGTCGCCCGTGTATGGCAAAATCACCCCGGCTACCCGTGAGGCTGAGCATCGCATCCATACGACAGGCGGTATCGTGTACCCGCGTCTGGAGCAGGAGGAGCATCTCCAGCAGCTCAAGCAGTGGGAGCAGGAAATTAGCGAGCGTTATTTCCCGGATGAGACGTGGGAGCATGTGCATTCAGCGAGCGATGCGGGTTCAGCAAGCGACCCCGCAAACGATTTTGCGAGCGATTCAACCATTGATGCCGCAAGCGCGACGAAGGCGGACAGCCGGGTCAGCGAGCAAGGTGGGGAAAAAGCTGTTCCGCTTGAGCAAGCAGCAGAGGAAATCGCGGATGCACAGGACCAGGCAGCAGCAGCGGCCTTTGTGGCTTCGCAGGCGGAAGCAGCGGTTTCGGAGCCTGGACGTATTGTTGTGGAGCCGCCAGAAATGGTTGGCGGTGAACACGGAGACGGCGAGAAGACAGAAGTCGGGCAGCTAACTGAATGGACGACTGAACCAGGGCAGACAGAGCAGCTGGACGGGGCGTATGAGTCAGGTCTAGGTCCAGAAAACACGCAAGAATGGCAGCAAAGGGCAGCGAGCGGCGCGGTTCATCAGGAAGGCGAGACGCAAGCGGTTGTGCTCTCGACCGACCATGCGACGGCAACCGAAGCAGATGGCGAGTTGGCGGATGCGGAACGTGGCGGCGCAAGCGCAGGAGTGGAGCCAGAGTCAGCATCTGCATCGGGTCAAGCCGGGGCAGAGGGAGAACTTCACGAAGCCGCGGCAACTGCGGAGATCGCGGAGGGGCAGGCACAGCCTGACGTGGAGCTTGTGGTCGTGCGAGAACAAGCGGGTGCAGGTGAAGCGGTTGAAACCGCGGAAGCAGCGGAGTCGACGTTAACAGCGCAGGGGCGTTCGGTGACCGACGAGAGCGAAGCGCAGGCGCAGCAAAAGCTGATCGCAGCGCTAGGCGACGCCGTGCGCACAGGAATCGAGGAGGGCTTCGCGGCTGTTCACGGACAAGGGCAAATAGTCGATAGCGCCAAGCCTGCTGTTACGGGAAGCAACAATCATTTTGATGCGGATGTCAACCGTCTTTTGGCGCGTGCGATGCCGGAGTCGGGCGGTGAAGCTTCGTCTGTGGCGAGCGTGAAGCGGCTGGAGTCTGATGAAGCAACGTTGACCGTGACAGGAGTGAAGCCAGAGTCGAATGAAGCGACAATGACCGTGGCGGGAGCGAAGCCAGAGTCTGATGAAGCAACGCTGAACGTGGCGGGAGCGAAGTCAGGGGCGGATGAAGCAACGTCGACTGTGGTGGGAGCGAAGCTGGAGACGGGCGAAGGAAGCTTGACCATGGCAGTAGTGAAGCCGGAGTCGGGTGAAGCGACGTTGACCGTGTTGGGAGCGAAGACAGAAACGGGCGAAGAAAGCTTGCCCGTGGCAGGAGTGAAGCCAGAGTCGGATGAAGCAACGCTGACTGTGGCGGGAGTGAAGTCAGAGTCGGATGAAGCAACGCTGACCGTGGCGGAAGTGAAGCCAGAGTCGGATGAAGCGACAATGACCGTGGCGGGAGCGAAGTCAGGGTCGGATGAAGCAACGTCGACTGTGGTAGGAGCGAAGCTGGAGTCGGATGAAGCGACTTTGACCATGTTGGGAGCGAAGCCGGAAATGGGCGAAGAAAGCTTGACCGTGGCAGGAGTGAAGCCGGAATCGGACGAGCCAACTTTGACCGTAGCGGGAGCAAAGCTGGAATCGGCCGAAGCAACCTTGACCGTGGCAGAAGCGAAGCCAGAAACAGCCGAAGCAACCCCGGTTCTAGCGGCGGATGCTGCTACAGAGAACGCCCAACCAGCACAGCAAGCACTCGTGATCCAGCTGCCAAACGCTGGACAACAGACTGGCTTCCAGACATCGCCAGCCGCCGGGGTGGCAACACCGGGTCCGAGCGCGAATCCACCTGCAAGTACGGCGCAATCAAGCACACCATCCGAGCCAAGCGAAGCGGAAATCGCGGAACCTCCGTACTGCTTGCCGACGCTTGCGCTGTTGAATCCGAGCCCGCCGCCAAGCGATGACGACGATGAGCATACGCAACTGCAAAAGCTGCTTTTGGAAGAAACGTTGTCCAACTTCAACGTGAGCGCAACAGTCGTCGGGATCGTCAAAGGCCCTTCCGTCACGCGCTTTGAGCTGCAGCCTGCTCCTGGCGTGAAGGTAAACAAAATTACCGGCTTGGTCGACGACATCAAGCTGAATCTGGCGGCCAAGGACATTCGGATCGAAGCGCCGATCCCGGGACGAAACGCGATCGGGATCGAGGTTCCGAATTTGGCGAGCCAGCCTGTACTGATCGAGAAGATCATCGGATCGGAAAAGTTCCAGCAGCATTCGTCGCCATTGGCAGTAGCCCTCGGCATGGACATCGGCGGCGAGCCGATTATTGCGGATATCAAAAAAATGCCGCACGGCCTGATCGCAGGCTCGACCGGATCAGGGAAAAGCGTCTGCATCAACTCGATCATCGTCAGCCTGCTTTACAAAGCGACGCCAGAACAAGTACGGCTTTTGCTGATCGATCCGAAAATGGTCGAGCTGGCACCGTACAACCATTTGCCGCACCTCGTCACACCTGTTGTGACCGACGCGAAGCAGGCGACAGCCTCGCTGAAATGGGCGGTCGAGGAAATGGAAAAGCGCTATGCCCTGTTTGTTGACGCAGGTGTGCGGGATATTGACCGCTACAACCAGACGACAGACGATCAGCTGCCGTATATCGTGATTGTCATTGACGAGTTGGCAGACTTGATGATGGTCTCCCCGCAGGATGTGGAGGATTGCATCATCCGGATTGCGCAAAAAGCGCGCGCCTGCGGCATTCATTTGCTGCTCGCGACCCAGCGGCCTTCGGTGGACGTCATTACGGGCAACATCAAGGCAAACGTGCCGACGCGTTTGGCGTTTGCCGTATTCTCGCAGGTGGATTCCCGCACGATCCTCGACCAGTCGGGGGCGGAACGGTTGCTGGGACGAGGCGACATGCTGTTCCTGGAGAGCGGCACCACCCCGGTGCGTTTGCAGGGCAACTTCGTCTCTGACGATGAGATCGAGCGCATTACGCAGGCGATCAAGAAGCAGCGCAAGCCGTCGTACCTGTTCAGCAAGGAAGATTTGGAGCAGCAGGTGCAATCTTTTGATGCAGGGGATGATCCGCTGTATATGGAGGCGCTGCTGTTCGTGGCAGACCAGGGTCAGGCTTCGGCATCCGGGCTGCAACGCCGCTTCCGGGTCGGCTACAACCGCGCTGCCCGCCTGATCGAGATGATGGAGGCGGACGGCTACGTCGCTGGACAGAGCGGAGGCAAGGCGCGAGCTGTTCTCATCACCCGCGAGGACGCCCAGGCTGTAGCGGACGGCTCGACTTTGTTGTAAAAGAATGTTGCAAAAGCAGAGGAGCTTGCCCAAGGTGGCAGGCTCTTTTTGCTAACCGAGGCAGGTAGGCAGAGGCGTGTAAACACGCTGCTGTGGCAGCTTTTTTGCAAAACAGACAGCAGAATATATAAAAAGGCACCGCGCCCAGAGAAGGACGCTCCCGTCGTGCCAAACCCGCGCAACCTCATTTCGTTAGGGAGGTGTCCGTTGGCTTCACCGAGAAGTTTCCTGCTTGCAAGATCAGGCAAAATAAGATATAACTGATTTTAGTTAGATAATCTAATTGAATTACAGAGGTGATGTCATGGCAAAAGAAAGCACAGTGGATCAACAGTTGCCCAAATTAGGGATCGCTCCTTATTTGCAACTGATGAACAACACGATGGCAAAGGGAACGGATCGCAAATCGGCTCAGATGGGATTGCTGATGTTGTGGCTCAGTGACAATGTCCTGGATGTGATCGACGAGGATTTGTCTGCGTTCGGAATTACCGAGAGCAAGCTGGATTTGTTGCTTTTGCTTCTGCTGCATGAGGAAAGAGAACTGGTCACTCCTTCGGCCATCGCAGATCGGCTGGGGATTCGCCGGGCTTCTGTAACAGCTCTGCTCGACTGGCTGGAAAAAAGAAAATGGATTGCCCGCGAGCAAAGCGCCAAAGATCGCCGCATGATTCATGTCCGTATTACCGAAGAAGGAGTGGACTTGATTGACAATGTGCTGCCGACCTTTTGGGCGACTTGCGCTTCCTTGCTCGACGACTTGGATGCGGAGGAACGCAAGCTGTTTGAGAAAATTCTGGTTAAATTGAATGGAAGTATAGAAAAAAGGTTAGGGGTGGGCAGATAATTTTTTTGTGCATATAGTTAGATAGTCTTACTATTTTAAAGAGAAATTCAGGTGATGCGATGAAATCCCGTTCCCACCGTTATCGATTGTTTTCAGAAATGCTCCGGGAGGTGTTTTTTCAAGCAAAAGGGCAATGGAAGTTTGTTTTGGTAGCCGCTTCGTCTATCCTGGCGATTTCCGTCCTTGAATTTATCATTCCGCAGTGGACGAAAGTCGTCATTGATCAGGTCATCCCCCAGCAACAAATTGCTGCCTTGTTTGAACTGGGAGCCGCGATCGTTGGAGCTGCGCTGCTGTTGGGAGTGTTTCGGTTTGTTAGCAGCTTCGTGATGACGATTGTCAGCCAAGGAGCGATTTCACAACTGCGGAACAAGCTGTACCGACATACCGTGAACCTGGATTTGAACTTTTTCGATCGCAATCGCACCGGCGATCTCATGTCCAGATTGACGAGTGATGTCAACCAGTTGCAGGAACTGGTTTCGGCCGACACATTATCCATTGTGGCCGATTTCTTCACGTTTATCGCCATATGCGGTTATTTGCTGTATGTCGACTGGCAACTGGCGCTCTTGCTGATGAGCACGTTTCCTTTTCTGTTCTACACGTCGCGGTTTTTCAGCGGACGAATCAAGTCGGTCTATCGAACGGTACGACAATCCTCTGCCGAATTGAGCAATCATTTGCAGGATACGTTGTCAGGGATTCGCGTGATTAAATCATTTGCGAGCGAGAACGATGAAATCGATCGATTCGCTGGACTGACCGAGATCAATCGGGCCTCAATCGTGAAAGCTTCCCGGCTGTCCGCGTCCTTCCCGCCGATTATCGAGTGGCTGAATTACATCGGAATGACACTCGTACTGCTTTTTGGTGCGTGGCAGGCGATGCACAACCACATTACTGTAGGAGACATTGTCGCCTATTTGGCTTACTTGCGTCTGCTGCAAGGACCTGTTCGTTCCTTCAGCCGAATGGTTAGTAAAATTCAACAAGCTTCGGCTGCCTATGAACGAATCCATGAAGTGCTGGTGACGGTGCCAGCAGTGCGGAACAAAGAGAGAGCGATCATTTTACCACCCATTCAAGGAGAGATTCTGTTTGACAATGTGGATTTCGCTTATGAAAAAGGCGTGCCAGTCTTGGAAAATTTTTATTTGCAAATAGAGCCTCAACAAGTTACCGCATTGGTTGGCTCGTCTGGTTCCGGGAAGTCGACCATCGCGCACTTGATTGCCCGTCTGTACGATGTGCAAAAAGGAGCGATTTTCATCGATGGGTATCCACTAACAGATGTCACGCTTGAATCGCTCCGCACGCAAATCGGGATTGTATCACAGGATGTCATCTTGCTTAACGGAACGATTCGGGACAATATTGCCTACGGAAAGCCACAGGCCACTCGCGAAGAGATCGAGGCAGCGGCGAGAGCTGCGAATGCTCTGGAGTTTATTGAAGCTTTTCCGCAAGGGTACGATACGTTGGTCGGAGAAAGGGGCGTCAAGCTGTCTGGCGGTCAAAAACAGCGGCTGTCGATCGCGAGGGCGTTGTTGAAAAATCCACGCTTGATTATTTTGGATGAAGCGACAGCGGCGTTGGATACAGAATCGGAACAACTGATCCAAAGCGCGCTCTCCACTCTGCTTCCCGGGCGAACCTGCCTGGTGATTGCCCATCGTCTCTCCACGATTCAAAGCGCCGATCACATCGTAGTTTTGGAAAAAGGCAGGATTGTCGAAGCGGGCACGCACGAAGGACTGCTGACCCTTTCCGGTCGATACAAAACGTTATACGATAAGCAGTTTCCGCAAATGATCAAAGCGAAGGAGACGCTTCTAGCTTAGTCCATTTACGCTCCAACATTTATGAAAAGAGGTGCCTTATGTCACAAGCAGCGAGTTCAGCAGTAACGAAAAGAAACTTTTCGCTCATGGCGGCGATTTTATGCTGGTCTGGCATGGTCGTCATGTCCAGTTTGTATGTAACGATCCCTTTAATCTCCTTGTTTGCCGAGCTTTATCGCATTACGCCTACGCAGGCAGCGGCTACAGGAAGTGTTTTTTCGGTCGGCTTTGCGATTGGCTGCCTGATTTATGGCGCATTATCGGATAAATACGGACGCAAGCAAGTCATTTTGATTGGACTTGTTGCGCTTGCGGCCATCTCTTTGCTGCTTGGCATGGTCGAAAGCTTCTCCTGGATGATTGTGCTGAGAGGGTTGCAAGGCTTTGCGGCAGCCACGTTTTCGCCAGTTGCCCTTGCTTATGCGGTAGAAATGTTTCCGGCAGACAAACGGGTGACGACGATCGGATTTATCAGCACCGGGTTTTTGGTCGCAGGCATCGTCGGGCAGGTTGTCAGTAGCCTCATCAGTGAACAGCACGGATGGAACGCCGTATTTTATCTCCTGGCAGGGGTGTATGCCTTAACAGCGGTTCTGATTCTGCGCTTCTTGCCAAAAGGAGAGATTCAACAGCCACACGCGAATATATGGGAACCTTTGAAGCAAATCGGTAAAGTATTTTCGCAAAAAAACCTTGTTCTGTGCTATGTGGTGGCATTGGTGCTGCTCATGTCTTTTGTCAGCATGTACACCGTTTTGGGCAATTACTTGAGCGGTCCCGATTTTGGCCTGAATAAAGCAGAAGTTCTTTATGTTCGCTCTGTCGGTGTTTTGGGCATGCTGATTTCTCCTTTGTCTGGAAGAGTAGCGATGCGCTTTAGGGTTCGCGCGGTTCTGCGAGGCGGATTGCTGCTGGCGATGGCAGGCTTGGCTTCGTTGGGGCTGATTGCCAGCTTGCCTTTGCTGATTGCGATGAGTGTCATTTTTGTGGCGGGCATTGCGCTCTCCGTTCCAGCGCTCGTCTCTCTCGTCGGCCAATTGGCAGGCAAGGCGCGCGGAATTGCCGTTTCGGTCTACACGTTTGTTCTATTTGCGGGAACAAGTCTCGGCCCTATTATCTCTATCCGTTTGATGGAAAGCGGCAGCTACTTGCTGACTTTTGCGTTACTGGCGCTGCTCCTCGGCATAGGTCTGCTGGCTTCGTTGCTGATTCAGCGAGAGGTGCCTGCGCCTGCGGAAAATCAGGCGTTGAAACAAACATAAGGGAAAGGCCGCTTGAACATGCAACTTTTTTGTCTATTCAACATTTTCCGACGAATTTGTTGCCGAATGATTCGGGGAGATAGTATGCTATAGGATAGATTGTGGCGATAGCTGGAAGGGGAACGAGACAATGAATCCGCTTGCAAAAAAGTATCAGCAAATTGACGAGAAGATCGTGTTGTTCAACGAGGAGTATTATCTGGGTGTGGCAAAAATCGATATTTCCGCGCTGACGCTGGAAATCAGAGAAGCGCTGTTCAATCACCTCTACGATTTCGACAGCAAAGATATGGAGCTGGAAATCGATGTATCCGAGGAGGACAAAGGGAACTGGTACCTGCAACTGCTCGTCCCGCACGTCCTCACCTTGCCAGAAGCAGCCAAAAGACGGATTGAGCAAGGCACCGAACAATTGGTTCAACACCTGTCCGAAAAGACAAGCGATCTGAACCACGTGCGTCTCATCGGTGACGAAATCTATGACTATGTGAAGCGATACAATCCGGATCTGGAGCGGATTGCCTAATAAAAAACATCTCTTCTCGCCCGGGCAAGTTCACCGGGGAGGAGGGATGTTTTTTTGTGCTGGAAAGTTAGCTTTTTGCGGTTTTGGTCGCCAGCCACGTGCAGGCGGTCTTGTTTGTCGTGGTAGCGATCCACTCGCACGGCTGCCCGTTGACAGGCGTGATCAGCCGGAGCGTGTCGCCTTTGATCCCTCCGTATTTAACCGACGAGCTGGGAGGAGTGCTGACGTAGACGATTCGCTCGTTAATCGCCACGTTGGGGAGGTAGGAAGAGTTGTCAGAGTTGTAGCCGCTCGTCAGGCTGACGGGTACGGGCACGTTTTTCATGGAAAGTGTGACTTTGTCAGCCGCTTTGTGATAAAACATTTTTCCGGTGACCTGGCTGAAATCTCCGCCGTCCACGGTGAGAAAAAGCGGGTATGAACCGGAGCCGTACAGCGCAATCACATGATCGCTGCCGGAGTAGCGGTTGTTTTCCAGATACACATTGCCGCAGCGGTTCAGGTACAGGTTTTGCTTGAGGCGGGGGTCGAACGCGCAGTTGCGGACCGTCACGATTCGTTGCGCCGGGACATCCCATGGATCAAAGCTGAGCGCGTAGCCATCGATCACGGCAGCGCTATCGGCGGCCTCGAAGCAGCAGCCGTCAAACACAAGACCGACGTTGTTGTAGTCGATAGTCAGGCCGCTGCCGATTGTTTTGGCTGCGCCTTGCGAGGTTGTATGCAGAACCCAGTTGCACTGGTGGAAAGTCATGTTCCGCATGAAGTTGACCCGGTTTTTCTGCGCGGCAGCGGTATAAAAGGTAGAGGCGCTGATCGTGCCAGTCAAGCAGCTCAGGCTGAAGCTGGCAAGCGAGACGAGGTGGCTTCCCTGGACGCGAATCGGCGCTGTCGCAATCCCTTCCAGATCGAGCTGTTGGCGGCAGTGAATATTGCTCAGATTGGCGATCATCGGGAGCTTGCCGTCGTATGCTTCATTCAGCTCTACTTCAAAGCGGTCGCAGGAAACATTGACAGCGTTCAGACGCTCCAAGCCTCCGGTGACCGTGATGTCGGAGCGGGTGCGTGTCCGGTTGTCGCTCGTAAAGTCGCTGATCGACACGGAGCGGACGTAGCAGTTCGCTTCTCCGGCGAAGTAAAAATGATCGGCTACGGCATCGGTGCACCATATGTGACTCAGCAGCACGTAGTTGATATAGCTTCCAGGTCCGTCGCCGCGAATGTAGAAGTCGGCGGAGTGCTCATAGGCATATGGTTCTGGCGGAACGGGATTTTCGCGCGCATTGGAGTCGATTTTCAGATTGGACACGACAAACGAATCAGCGTCTCCGCCCACTGAGGTGATCGAAAACAGCCACCTCCAGTCCTCGGCGGTAGAATTGGCTTTTCGTTTCAAAACGGAAAAAGGACCGGCACCCTGCAGCACCAGGCTTTTGCCTTTCCCTAGTGTGACAGCCAGTCTTTTCGGTTCAATGATATAGGTTCCCGGGGGAAAATACAGCGGAATTTGCTGGTTGACCGCGGCTGCCAGCGCGGCGGATATCGCCTGCGTATCATCTGTCACCCCATCTCCTCGCGCCCCGTAGGACTTTACATCAAGCATCATGCATCAATCTCCTCCACTTTGAAAAAATAGTCAGACAAGATTAGATTGTCTTCTTTCATTTCATTCAAAAAACGAAAAAAGTTGACAACCATTTTGCAAAACAGGCAAGAGCTTGTTTGCCTGGCAAAAGTGTCCTAGTCTTCCTGAACCGTTCCTGGCCGTCCTCATCCTACTGGCATATTTGTCCTAGAACCTCCGTATGAATAAGCAAAGAGGTGGAATGTATGTCGATTTTGGTGACAGGAACTGCTGGATTCATTGGATTTCACGTAGCGAAAAGACTTTTGGAAGGAGGGGAAGTCGTATGGGGGGTGGATAATTGCAACGAGTATTACGATCCCCGCTTGAAGGCAAAAAGACTGTCGATGCTGCAAGAGTTCGAACAGTTCCACTTCTATCAAGCAGATATAGCCGATCAGACGACAATGGACGAGTTGTTCCGCAAAATGCAACCGGAGCGGGTCATCCATCTGGCGGCGCAGGCTGGAGTCAGGTATAGCCTGGAAAACCCTCACGTATACACGTCCTCCAACATCACGGGATTTTTGCATATATTGGAAGGCTGCCGGCACACAGGGGTCAAGCACTTGCTCTACGCTTCTTCCAGCTCCGTCTACGGCGGGAACAAGAAACTCCCCTTTTCCGAGGGCGACCGGGTGGATGAGCCGAACAGCCTGTACGCCGCCACGAAAAAAGCGAACGAGCTGATGGCGTACACGTACAGCCATCTGTACAACATTCCGGCGACCGGGCTGCGGTTTTTTACCGTCTACGGGCCGTGGGGCCGCCCGGACATGGCGCTCTATGCGTTCACGAAGGCGATTTTGGCGGGGGAGCCAGTGAGCATTTTCAACTACGGAAAAATGATCCGGGACTTTACTTACATTGATGATGTGGTCGAGGGCATCTTGCGACTCATGGATCGTTTGCCTGAACCAAAAGACGGAAAGGCGCCGCACAAAGTCTTGAATATCGGGAATCATCGGCCTGTGGAGCTGCTTTCGTTCCTCGAACTGCTGGAACAGAAGCTGAAACGGCCAGCCAACCGCCAGTACATGCCGATTCAGCCAGGAGACGTGCCTGCTACTTTCGCCTCGGTCGATGCGCTGTTCGCAGAAACGGGCTTTCGGCCAGATACTCCGGTCGAGGTAGGAATTTCCCGTTTTGTCGATTGGTATCTTGATTATTACGGTGATGCCCATGCGTAAAAAAGTAGGAGTCGTAGGACTCGGGTATGTGGGCTTGCCTGTTGCGGCTGCTTTTGGGCAAAAGGTTCCGGTGATCGGCTACGACGTGGACGCTGCGCGCATTGCCGCGCTACAGACAGGGCGGGATGAGACGGGAGAGCTGACGGCTGACGAGCTGGCACGTTCCAGCATCACGTATACGGATGATCCCGGGCTGCTTGCGGAATGCGACTTTATCATCGTGACCGTGCCTACGCCTGTGGATGACGCCAAGCGCCCTGACTTGAAGGCGTTGCTGCTCGCCTCCGAGACAGTAGGAAAGCATTTGCAGCCAGGAGCGATCGTCGTCTATGAATCGACCGTATACCCTGGCGCGACGGAGGAAACGTGCATTCCGGCGCTGGAGCGCTCATCCGGGATGCGGGCAGGTGCCGATTTTTTTGTCGGCTATTCGCCCGAGCGGATCAATCCGGGGGACAAGGAGCGCAGACTCGCCCAGATCGTCAAGGTCGTCTCCGGGCAGGATCAGGCAACGTGTGACGAGATCGCGCAAATGTACGGGCTGGTAGTCGAAGCAGGGATTCATAAAGCGTCCTCGATTCAGGTGGCAGAGGCAGCCAAGGTGATTGAAAATACGCAGCGCGACCTGAATATTGCGTTGATCAACGAATTGGCGATCATCTTTGACCGACTGGGAATCGAAACAGCCGACGTGCTGGAGGCGGCTGGAACAAAATGGAATTTTCTTCCGTTTTCGCCAGGACTGGTCGGCGGTCATTGCATTGGAGTGGACCCTTACTATTTGACCTATCAGGCGGAGCGCGTAGGCTACCATCCGCAGGTGATTTTGGCGGGACGGCGCATCAACGACGGGATGGGAAAATTCGTCGCGACCTCCCTGGTCAAGCAGATGATCTGGCGTCATATTCCGATTCAAGGCTCACGCGTCACGATTTTGGGGATGACGTTCAAGGAAAATGTGTCGGATATTCGCAACAGCAGAGTGATCGACATCGTCCATGAGCTGCGGGAATTTGGCGTGGAAGTTCAGGTGACAGACGATTTGGCAGACCCGGAGAAGACATGGTCAGAGTACGGCATCAAGCTGAGGGAATGGGACGAATTGCAGCCTGCCGATGCGCTGGTTCTGGCTGTGCCGCACGCGAAATACGTCCATCTGAGCTGGGCTGAGCTGTCGTCTTTGCTGCACCAAAACTGCGGAGTGATTGCAGATGTGAAAAGCGTGTTGAATCAAAAAACATGCCCGTCTGATATCGTTGTCTGGCGCTTGTAGATGCAGCCACGATTGCGAATCTAGACTGCCTGGAGCGGATGAATATGAGCTACCGGAAGAGAAGATTCTGGTTAAGCTTATCGGACGCAGGAATTATCAGTTTGGCTGTTTGGCTGGCCTGCCTGGTTCGATTTGATTTTTCTTTTGCCGAAATATACGAGCATCGCCCTCTTTATTTGATCATTGGACATGTGCTGTTCGTTTTGGCGGGGATGCATCTCGCCGAGTTGTACCGACCCGTCTACCGTTACGTCAGTGCGGGCGAGCTTGCCTCGATTGTCAAGGCGACGAGTTTGTCCATCCTGATTCTCGCTTTTTTCCTGAACACGCTGGGGCATTGGCTGTGGATGCCAATCCGGTTTCCGATATCTTTGTTTTTGATTGCCTGGACGTTCGTGCTTGCCGGGATCACAGGCTCGCGTTTTCTGTGGAAATGGTGGTATGAGGAACGCGACAAAAGGAGCCTGGATCGTAGGCGCACCTTGATTGTCGGGGCCGGCAGCGCAGGCGTGCTCGTTGCCAGGGAGATGCGGCGGTCGCCGCTGTCCGAGCAACGGCCGATCGCTTTCATTGACGACGAGCCGAGCAAGCAAAATTTGCGCGTGTACGGCTTGCCCGTAATCGGGAGCAGGGAAGACATCCCGCGCATCGTACAGCGGCACGCGATTTCCGATATTGTGATCGCCATGCCGTCTGCGTCGCGTCAAACGATCCGCGACATTTTTGATATTTGCAAGACGACGAAGGCAAGCGTCAAAATTTTGCCGCACGTCTCGGATATTCTCAGCGGGAAAATCAGCATGGGCATGATTCGCAACGTTAAGCTGGAGGACTTGCTCGGGCGCGAGACGGTGGAAATGAATTTAGAAGAAATCACGGGTTATTTGCGCCAGCAAGTCGTACTTGTTACCGGAGCCGGGGGGTCTATCGGTTCGGAGCTTTGCCGTCAGATCGCTAGATTTGGCCCAGGGAAACTGCTTTTGCTTGGAAATGAGGAAAACGGCATTTTCGAGATCAGTCTGGAGCTGAAGCGAGCATTTCCTGAATTGTCTACAGCAAGCCTCATCGCAGATATACGCGATCGGCAGCGGATTGCTGCGATCATGAGCGAGTATCGTCCTGCCGTCATCTTTCACGCCGCCGCCCACAAGCATGTGCCCCTCATGGAACAAAACCCGAGTGAAGCGTTGAAAAACAACATTTTGGGAACGAAAAATGTGGCCGAATGCGCCCTGGAAGCGCAAGCCGAGCACTTCATCCTGATTTCCACCGACAAGGCCGTCAATCCGACGAGCGTGATGGGCGCCACGAAGCGCATTGCCGAGCTTTTGATCCAGGGATATAACCGCTTTGGTCACACTCGTTTTGCGGCGGTTCGCTTTGGCAATGTTCTCGGAAGCAGAGGCAGCGTCGTGCCGATTTTTCTCGATCAAATTCGGGCGGGCGGTCCGGTGACGATCACGCATCCGGAGATGGAACGGTATTTCATGACTATTCCCGAAGCGGCCCAACTGGTCATTCAGGCTGGCGCGCTGGCGCACGGTGGCGAGATTTTCGTGCTCGACATGGGCAAACCCGTCAAAATCGTCGATATGGCGAAGGACCTGATCCGCTTGGCGGGCCTGGAGCCGGAAAAAGATATCCCGGTCGTCTACACAGGCATCCGTTCGGGTGAAAAGCTGTACGAGGAACTTTTGACGGCGGAAGAAGGGCTGACTTCGACGTGCCACGACCGCATTTTCATCGGAAAGCCGCTCGACTTTTCCTGGAGCGAGCTGTTGTCTGCGATTTCCCGTTTGGAGCAGTTGGCCAAAAAGGGCGGGCTGATCGAGGATCACTCGAAAATGATTGAAATCTTGCAGGCGGTCATTCCGAGCTATCAGTCTGCCTCCCAGCCTGTCGACGACGCCAAGCCAGTTCCTTTCTCGGTAGCCACAGGATGAAAGAGACGACGAGGAAAGAGCGAATCGCGCGGACAGCGAGGCAAAAGTGGGCGCGCATCCTGCTGGCAGGGGGGATTGCCTGTCTGGTTGGACTGGGAGGGTATGCGACTTACGTCTATTTTTCGATCAAACAGACCGTAAACAGCATGTACGTCCCGCTGCGGACGGAGAAGACCAAGGCGTCTTCCCTTCCTGCGCCAACCGTGAGGCAGCAAGAGCGAGCAGAAAAGCAAGCCCAGCCTGCACAACCTGCTGTGCAGCCAGAGAAAGCAGAAGTGCACGAACCCGTCACCTTGCTCTTGCTCGGGATCGATGAACGGGAAAACGACAAGGGGCGCTCGGATGTGATCCTCGTGTTGACGGTCAATCCGCAGACAAAATCGGCGCTGTTGGTCAGCATTCCACGGGACACGCGCACGCAGCTGGCCCATTCGAAAACGCTGGATAAAATTAACCACGCCTACGCATTTGGCGGACTGCAACAAGCCGTTGACACCGTCGAGCAATTTATTTCCGCGCCTGTCGATTACGTGGTGGCCGCCAACATGGAAGGCTTCGCCGGGATCATCGACACGTTGGGCGGTGTGGATGTCGAGAACAAGCTCGCTTTTACCTACGCCGATTATCACTTTCCGCTGGGGCCGATTCACCTGGATGGAAAGCAGGCGCTCGTGTATGCGCGCATGCGCTATGAAGACCCGCGGGGAGATTTGGGGAGAAACGAGCGACAGCAACTGCTTATCAAAGCGCTGATGCAAAAAAAGGGGGCTTTGGCGTCTCCCTCTACCTTGAACGGAGTCCTCGATACCATGGGGAAATACGTGAAGACGAACATGACCTTTGACGACATGAAAATGCTTGTTCAAAGCTACGGTACGGCCGTATCAAGCGTGGAGACGATTCGGATGGAAGGAAACGGCCAGCTGATCAACGGGATTTACTACTACATCATAAGCCAGGGGGAGCGGGAAAAGTTGATCCGTCGGCTGTCTGCCTTTCGCGAGCAAGTCGTTGAGAAAGGCGCAGAGAAAGCCGGTGAGGCCAAGCCACTGCCGAATCAAGCGAGTGACAGCATGGAGGGGCGAAGGGGGGAGCAAAATGAATGAAACCGTGAATCTCCGGGAAATATTGCTGGTTTTGTCCAAACGCTGGGGCGTGATTCTCGCCATTACTTCCATTTTTACGATAGGAACGGCACTCATCAGTTTTTTTGCATTGACGCCGATCTATCAGGCAAAAACGGAAATTTTGGTGAATCGCTCGCTGGACTCGAATCTGGAGGGAGTGCTGTCGGTTGCCGAGATTGACTCCAATCTCAAGCTGATCGAGACGTACCGGGTCATTATCGAGAGTCCGCGAATCATGGAGAGAGTCGTGCAGACACTCGGGCCGGAAGCGAGCATGGATGAGCTGTTGCTGCATACGAAAGTAGAGCCGGTCAAAGATTCGCAAGTCATTTCTATTACAGTGGAAGACCCTGATCAAAAGCGAGCCGTGCTGATTGCCAACACGATTGCCACGACCTTCCAGGAAGAAGTGGTCAAAATGTTGAGCATGAACAACGTGCACATTTTGGCGGAAGCGCGCGATAACCCGGCAGCCAAGCCTGTCAGTCCGAAGCCGCTGCTCAACTCGATTATCGGCTTTGTGCTTGGGCTGGCTACTTCTGTAGGCGTTGTGTTTTTCATGGAGCATCTCGATACACGGCTGAGATCGGAAAAGGAAGTGGAGGAATATTTGGGCCTGCCTGTGCTCGCCACCATCGCCGTCATCGACAAAAAGACAAAGAAGCACTTGCGGCAAAAAAGGGCGGAGGAGGTAAGAAGCGAGTATGAGAAGGCAGAAGCCTGACGATCGTTACCAGAAGCTGATCGCCCATTGGGAGCCACTGTCTCCCCTGGTGGAAGGCTACCGCACCTTGAAGCTGAACATTTCGTTTTCCACACAGGGACAAAGGTTGCAGACGGTTTTGGTGAGCAGCCCGGGGCCATCGGAGGGCAAGACGATTACGGCAGCCAACTTGTCGCTGATGATGGCAAAAGATCGGCGCAAGACGGTGCTGATCGATTTCGACTTGCGCAATCCGCGCATTCATTTCACGTTTGAGATGCCGAATTTGTACGGGATCAGTTCTTATATGACCGGGATGTGCCAGTTTTCCGACATCATTCAGGATGCGGGCGTTCCGAATTTGTCGATCGTGACAGCGGGGCCGATTCCCCACAATCCGGCTGAACTGTTGGGAACGCCGCGACTGGGGGAATTGCTGGAGCAGCTGCGCAACAACTTTGACATGATCGTCGTGGACAGTCCTCCGCTCATTGTGAGCGATGCCATGGTGCTGGCGAGAGAGACGGACGGGTGCATTCTCGTCGTGGACGCGAGCAAAACAAAGCGGGATTCGGCCGTTCGCGCAGTCGAGCAGCTGAAGACGGCCGGGGCCAACCTGCTCGGGGTTGTTCTCAACAACAAAAAGCTCGGGAAGAGAGAAGGCTATTACGGTTATGGGTATATGGAATAGTCAAGTCAGAAGCGGGGGCGAGTAATGGATGAATGCCCTCAAACTTGTTTGGCAGCAGCAGTTGGCCAAAGTCCGCAACAATCGGGACGTTCATGAAGTATTGCACGGTTCAGCGATTACGTTTCTGTTCCGGCTTTTCGGGTTTGTTCTGCTCTATTCGTTGCAGCTGTTTATTGCCAGGGAGTACGGGGCAGGCAATCTGGGCATTTACTCGCTGACGATCACGCTGCTCAACATCGGGATGGTGCTGGCGCTGTTTGGCACCGACACGGCGATCATCCGCTTGCTGGCCGAGTATCGGGCGCAGGGGGCGTCCCAGCGGATTCGGCAGCTGTTCAACAAGGTTGCGGTCTGGACATTCGTGCCCTCTCTCTTGCTTTCGGGACTGTTCTATTTGTTTGCCGAGCCGATCTCCAGCTATGTGTTTGCCAACGAGCTGCCTGCGCAAACGCTGCGGGTGATGGCCTGGATGCTGCCGTTTGTCTCGCTTGCCAGACTGTACGCTTCGGCTTTCCGCGCCCTGCATCGCGTGACGGCGTCCGTGATCGTCGATACGGTGGGCATGCGCTTCCTCCATCTGCTGTTTCTCGTGATCGCGCTGCCCTTGCTTGCTCCGACCCCCAATCTGTTGATCGGCTTGCTCGCAGTCGCTGTCATTTTGAACACGCTGATCGGCATGGGGAAGTGGCATGTTGTGTCGCGAAGCATGAACGCGGGCATTCAGCCGCGCGAGATGGAGGAAGGCCAGGCCATCGGCTTTCGCACGCTTTGCGCTATGGCGATTCCGATGTACCTGAGCGCCTCGATGGAGCTGATCATGAGTTGGACAGACACGATCATGCTGGGGATTTTTACAGACGCGGAAACAGTCGGAGTGTACAGCGTCGTCATTCGTCTCTCGATGGTGACCAGCTTTGCGCTCATCTCCATCAACACGATTCTCTCCCCGAAATTTTCCGAGATGTACGCCCGTGGGGATATGGACGGGCTGAGAAAAATGATTGCGTTTGCCAATCGGCTCATTTTTTTCGCATCTGCTCCGATCAATTTGCTGGTCGCCATTTTTGCCGCCCCGTTGCTTACCTTGTTCGGCGAAGAGTTCGCTGGCAGCAGTCTCGTCCTCGTCATTCTTTGTCTGGGGCAGTTTATCAACTTTTCTTCCGGCAGCGTCATTCCGCTTTTGACGATGACGGGCCGCCAGAAAACGTCGCGCAACATCCTCGTTTTTTCAGCCTTGCTCAACATTTGCGGCAACTGCCTGTTGATTCCCTGGCTTGGCATTACAGGAGCAGCAATCGCCACCGCTATCAGCCTGAGCTGTCGAGATATCTGTGCTTCGTATTGGGCATACCGATATTTCGGTTTCCGCACGTGGTATATCCCGTTCTTCTCTGAAAAAAATTCCGTCTTGATACGAAGACGAGGTAATGAAGAAGGTGGCTTACGGTGAAGGAAGACTTGTATCCGAACATGTTTTGGGACAGCGAGAAGATTCGAGATTGCCGGATTCAGGTGCAAAAGCCATGGGTTCGCGAGGAGTTTTGGTCGTACTATTTCTCCAGGCGCATCTCGATTTACTTGAGTCTGTTTTTGGCAAAAAGAAAAGGGGTTTCCCCGAATGCCATCACGATCGCGGGAATCGCTGCCGGGCTGATCGCCGCCGCAGCTTTCATGTACGGATCGGCCGCGGCCTTTTTGATCGGGTGTTTTTTCTACCAAATGTGCTACCTCGCTGACTGCGTCGACGGAGAAGTCGCCCGGATCAAAAACCAGAACAGCGCAGGGGGCGTCTGGCTCGATATCGGATTGAACTACTCGCTGTACCTCGTCTCGTTCAGCGTCATCTACGGCGTCGCCAGCAGCCAGCCGACGCTCGGGCCGTACTTGATCTACCTGATCCTGTTTACGATTTTTACGGAAATATTGGCGACGAACGGTTCGGATCTCGCTTTTGGTCAAGGGAAAATCTCGCACGAAACCGTATCCATGCGCAAGCGCAGCAGATGGCTCGATGCCGGAGTGTTTCTGTTCCTGACCCAGACAGGCTTCCAGAGTGGCGTGCTGATCGCCGCGCTCATGTGGGCATTTAGCGGACAGCATCAGTTTCTCGATTTGTGGACGGGGTATCATCTGCTGGTGGGACTCCTCAGAGCGCTATACAAGCTGAAACTGAACATCAAGTATGTCACTTCATCGAGACAAGAGGGAGGGGAAGCACATGAAGGCTCTGCTCATGGCGGCAGGACTCGGATCAAGGATCAGCGGGCAAATTGACGGCAGCCCGAAATGCACGATCGATATCGGCAACCAGGCGTTGATCGAAAATACGATTTTGGAGTTGAAGCGAAAAGGGATTCACGAGATTGCCATGGTCGTCGGATACCGTGCTCACGTGATTACCAGTCTGCTTGGCGGCGAAAACATCCGCTTTTTTCACAACCCGTTTTACGATCGCACCAACAGCATCGCCTCCATGTGGTTTGCCCGCGATTTTCTGACGGACAGCGACTGCCTCTTGCTCAACGCGGATGTTTATTTTGAAGAGCAAGTATTGGATGTCGTGCTCCAGGAGACGAGGAGTCCGGTCATGTTCGCCGACCCTTCCCGCAGGGCGGAAGGCGATTACAAATTCGGCTACGAAAACGGCCTTTTGCAAAAGCACGGCAAAGAACTCCCCCTGGAGGAGACGACAGGGGAATACGTCGGAATTGCCCGGCTGCACCGCGAGTTTGTCCCGATCTTTCAGGAGCGGCTGCAAAGTCTGATTTTGCAGCGGCAGCACGATTTGTGGTGGGAAAATGTTCTGTATTCGTTTTTGGGAGAAAGAGACGTGCATGTGGCGCAAATACCGCCGGGGCTGTTCTGGGCAGAGGTAGATACATGGGAGGACTACAAGCGGATTCTTCATTTTACGAATCATTTGGCACATATGTAGGCGATGGCTAAAGCAAAGCTCTCGCTGGACAAAGTTCTGCTGTTTCTCTACGTACTGCTGAAGCCCTTCTACTTCTTCCCGAGCGGAAATCCGCAAATTGCCGATTTTGTCATGATGCTTCTCATCGCGTATACGTTTTTGTTTCAGCTGAAATGGCTGGAACGCAAATACCGTTTTTTCGTCGTGATTACGCTGTTATTTTTATACGATATTTTGCTGGTGAACGGGATTTGGGCGATCGCTTTGGGCGGCGTCATGGAAGTGTTTGAGTCGACGAAATGGTATTTGTACAACGGAGCGGTCATGCTGACCATCATCGTGCTGGGCCAGCGTGATCCCCGCGGCTATGCGAAATGGCTGTTTTGGGCCGTCGCCTGTTCGCTTGCTGTGCAGACACTTGCGCTGCTCTTTGGACTTGCCCCGGGGGAGCACGACTTCCGTCAGGCGCTGTTTTTCAACAACCCGAATCAGCTCGGCTACTACGGCTTGCTTTGTCTCGGGATTTGCCTGTTTTGCGCCCGCTTTTTTCCTGTCAAATCGCTCTACCTGTTTCTCGTCATCGGCTGCTCGCTGAGCGTGATTGCCGCCTCGTTGTCCAAAGCAGCGATCTTGAGTGCCGTGCTGATGTACCTCGTGTTTCTGTTCGTCTCGTCAAAAGAGCGGACAGGGCTTTTTTGGCAAAACGTGGTGTGTGTGCTCGCTCTCTTTTTTCTGCTGTTTTGCGTATCGCTGTACACGAATGAAAACGTATTGCACGATGCGACCATTTACACACAAGTAAAAGAGCGGATGGAAACATTGGGGGAGGACTCGGACGACAATTTGGCATCCAGAGGCTACGACAGGATCGCCAATCATCCGCAGTACGTGTTTTTCGGTGCCGGAGAAGGGCAGTATGAGCGGTTTGAGAGCACGATTACGCTCGAACTGCACTCGACGATTGCCAATCTGTTCTTTTCGTACGGCATTGTGGGCACGCTGCTGTTTTTGCTGCTTTTGTACGCTGGCGTGAGAGGGCATCGGCTGTACTCCTGGTATCCGCTCTTTTTTCAAATTGTGTACGGCTTGACGCACAACGGCATCCGCGAAACGTTTTTCTGGATCTTGCTGGCGCTCTATTGTGTGACAGCCGGACTGAGTCTTGGCTCAATCAAAAATGGCGGTGACCTGCATGGGAAAAATCTTGCAAATTTGCGCAATTGACCGATCAGTGGAAAGCTTGCTGCTGCCGCTGATCGAAAAGCTGACGGACGAAGGCCACGAAGTGCATACCGCTTGCACGGATACCGGACGGTTCGCGTCGCTGCGGGCTATGGACCACGTCCTTTGGCATATCCCGATCAAACGTAAAATCGCCCCCGTCTCCAATTGCCGTTCCATCCACGCCCTGTACCGGCTGATGAAGCAGGAGCAGTACGATGCGGTGCACGTTCACACGCCGATAGCCGCGGTTCTCGGGCGGGTGGCAGCGAAGCTCGCGGGCGTCCGTCCGGTCATTTATACGGCGCACGGCTATTACTTCCACGACGGAATGAGCAGGGGCGAGTACCAGTTTTACTACGGGCTGGAAAAGTGGTTCGCCAAGCACCTGACAGACTACTTGCTCTTGCAAAGCAGGGAGGATTACGAATTGAGCGTGCAGGAAGGTTTTGCCCCTCCGGAGCGGATCGTGCACCTCGGAAACGGGGTGGATGTGGAACGCCGCTTCCATCCGCAGGCAGTCACGAGCGAGGAGGCTGCGCAAGTGCGCGCTGCTCTCGGCATCGGCCAGGAAGAGCTGGTCATCGCGTACGTGGGCCGGATGGTGAGCGAAAAAGGGATATTCGAGCTGCTGGAGGCGTTTCACAGGCTGGCGAGAGAATCGTCGCGCGTGCGTCTTTTGCTGGTGGGGGAAGTATTGGCGAGCGAGCGGGACCAGCGCGGACAAGATTTGCAGCAGCTTTGCCTGTCGCATCCGCAAATCGTCCTGACCGGATTTCGCTCGGACATCCCGCAGTTGCTTGCGGCAAGCGACATCTTCGTCCTGCCTTCCCACCGCGAAGGCTTGCCCCGGTCGATCATCGAAGCGATGGCGATGGGCAAGCCGATCGTCGCCACGAACATTCGCGGCTGCCGGGAAGAAGTGACGGACGGCGTGAATGGACTTTTGGTAGAGCCAAAGCATAGCGAATATTTGTACAAGGCTTTGAAAAAGCTCGCTTTGGACGCCAGGCTTCGCGAAGCGTACGGACAAAACAGCCGCTACCTTGCGGAGGAGCATTTCAACGAGCGACATGTCCTCGACAGGCAAGCCCGCCTGTTCGCCGACTTGATCGCCGTCAAAACAAAGCCGCCGCGCACGGAAAAGGAGGTTGACGAACGGATTGGGCACAACAGGAGCGTTGGTCATATCCCTTGATTTTGAACTGTACTGGGGCGTGCGCGACAAAAGAGCGCTGTCTTCCTGCCAGGAAAATTTGCACGGAACTCGCCAGGTCATTCCCGCCATTTTGGAGCTTTTTCAAAAATACGAGATTCACGCTACCTGGGCGACGGTCGGCTTTTTGTTCTGCGAGTCGCGCGAGGAACTGATGAGCACGCTTCCCGGACTGTTGCCAGACTATGCAGACGCCAACTTGTCGCCTTACCGTTACTTGCAGTCGGGAACAGTGGGAGAACGCGAGCAGGCCGATCCGTATCACTACGCCCCGTCCCTCATTCGACTGATCTCCTCCTACCCGCACCAGTTTATCGGCAGCCACACGCACTCCCACTACTATTGCCTGGAGCCGGGACAGACCGCCCAGACGTTTGCAGCAGATTTGGCCGCCTGCAAAAAAGTGGCGCGCAAGAAAGGACATTCCCCGACGAGCATCGTTTTTCCGCGCAACCAGCTCCAGCCTGCCTATTTGGCGCTCTGCAAAAAGCACGGCTTCACTTCGTACCGCGGAAACGAGTCAGCGTGGATGTACCGCGCCGGGCCGGGAGCGGAAGACTCGCTGTTCAAACGGGCTTTGCGGCTTGCCGACTCGTACGTCAATTTGAGCGGACATCACGCTTACGACAAGCTGTTCACGAGTCGGGAAGGGCTTGTCAACGTCCCTTCCAGCCGTTTTTTGCGGCCTTATTCGCCCAAGCTTCGCTGGCTGGAAGAGCTTCGGTATGCACGGCTCAGGCGCGACTTGCTGTTTGCCGCGAAACATCAGCGACTGTATCACTTGTGGTGGCACCCGGAAAACTTCGGCAGCTATCCGGCGGAAAATGTGCGTTTTCTGGAGCGGCTTCTCGCCTATTTTGCCGATTTGCGCCGCCAGTACGGGATGCAGAGTCTCAGCATGGAGGAGGCGGCAGCGGACTGGAACAAGCAAAAGGAGGGGCGGCATGAAGCTTTTGTTTGATCGGCTGGTCGCTTTGTCGCTGTTAATCGCGGTTTCGCCTCTGCTGCTCGTGTTGTCCGTGTTGATTCGCTGCAAGCTCGGTGCCCCGGTCTTTTTCGTCCAGGAGCGCCCGGGCCGCTACGGAAAGCCCTTTTTCATCTATAAGTTTCGCACGATGACCGACCAGCGGGACACGTCCGGCGAGTTGCTATCAGACGCCCAGAGGCTGACGCCATTCGGCATGATGCTCAGGAAATACAGCCTGGATGAGCTGCCGCAGTTGTGGAATGTGTTGAAGGGCGAGCTGAGTCTCGTCGGGCCGAGGCCGCTGCTCATGGAGTATCTCCCGCTGTATACCCCCCGGCAAATGAAACGGCACGATGTGCTGCCGGGCATTACCGGATGGGCGCAAGTCAACGGACGAAACGCGATTACATGGGAGCAAAAATTCGAACTGGATGTCTGGTACGTGGAAAATCGCAGCTTTCTCCTCGACATGAAAATATTGCTGTTGACCGTCAAGCGGGTCTTGCAAAAAACCGGAATCAGTCACGAAGGCTGCGTCACGATGGAAAAATTCACGGGAAGCAAACAGGCAGAGCAGGCTAGGAGGGACTTGCGTGAGTTTGATCGTGCTTACGAATCAGGATGACTGGACGTGCTGTATGCGCGAGGTGGCGCATTTGGACATTTCCTACACAAAAGAGTACGTAAGCCTGTACGCCGAGCGAGAAGGGGGAGTGCCGGAAGCAGTGTTCTTCTCAGAGGGAGAGGAGCGGATTTTTTATCCGTATGTGGTGCGCTCCCTCGACTCGTTCCTCCCGGGCTATTCGGATATCGTATCGATCGGGTACGGCGGCCCGTCGCTGTGTTCCAAGCAAAGCGTGGTCCAGTCGTTTTCCGCGCAGTTTCACGCCTATTGCCAGAGCAAAAAGTACGTCACAGAAACGGTGCGTTTTCATCCGCTTTTGAACAACGCCGAACTGTTTCGCGATCAGATGCAGCTTGATCTCGTGCGCGAAACGATTGCTGTCGATGTGCGGCCCTCGCTCGCCCAGATTCAGGCGCAGTACAGTCAAAATGTCAGGCGCAATATGAAAAAGGCCAAAGACCATGCGGTGAGAATAGTGGAAGGAAAAAGCAATCATGACCTCGCGGCTTTCATTTCGTTGTATCGCGAGACGATGGAGCGCAATCACGCTGGCGCTTCCTATTATTATGACAATCCGTTTTTTGCCGGACTGTTGCAGGAAACGGCGCTGTGCAAGCCGCGACTGTTGCTGGCGATTCACGATGACATCGCGGTAGCGGGCGCGATCATGCTGTGCGGCAGCCGTTATGCCCATTTCCATCTGGGAGCATCGCACACGGAGGACATGCCGCTCGGGATCAATCATTTGCTGTTCGATGCGATGATTTCGCTGGCGAAGGAGGACGGACTGGATTACTTGCTGCTCGGGGGAGGAAATCAGGAGCAAGACGGTCTGTTTCGCTTCAAGGCATCGTTTACAAAAGATGCGCCTTATCCTTACTGGATGGGCAAGCGTGTGCACGACGAAGAGGTGTACCAGGTGCTATGCGAACAAAATCGGGCGGATGACGCGGGAAGTTCGACTTTTTTTCCCGCCTACCGCGCATGGGGGAAATGAATATGGGGGAACAATCGCGCATTTTTTTGTCGCCGCCGCACATGGGAACAGAGGAGCAGGAGCTTGTTGCCCACGCCTTCGCCTCCAACTGGATTGCGCCGCTCGGGGAGCATGTCGATGCGTTTGAGCACGAAGTCGCCCGGTATGTCGGGACAAAAGGAGCGCTTGCCGTCTCGTCAGGCACGGCGGCTATCCATCTGGGGCTGCGCTTGGCCGGGGTCGGGCCGGGCGATCTCGTGTTTTGCTCCAGTCTGACTTTTGTGGCGAGCGCAAACCCGATCTTGTACTTGGGAGCCACTCCCGTCTTTATCGATTCCGATGAAGCGACCTGGAACATGTCGGAGGCGGCGCTTGCGAGAGCGCTGCGAGAAGCAAACGAGCTAGGGCAATTGCCCAAGGCTGTCGTCATCGTTCACTTGTACGGGCAAAGCGCCGACATGGGGCCGCTCATTGCGCTGTGCGAGCAATACAAGGTCGCGGTCGTGGAAGACGCGGCAGAGTCGCTCGGCGCCGACTACAAAGGGAGAATGAGCGGCTCCTTGGGGCATTTCGGCATTTTTTCGTTCAACGGCAACAAAATCATTACGACCTCCGGCGGGGGCATGCTCGTCTCGGACGATCTCGAAGCTTTGGAGCGAGCGCGCTTTTGGGCGATGCAGGCCCGCGAGCGGGAACGCCATTATGAACATGTGCAGATGGGCTACAACTATCGGTTGAGCAATTTGCTGGCGGCTGTCGGCAGAGGGCAATTGCGCGTGCTGGAGGAGCGGGTGGCGGCGAGAAGGCGAATCTATCAACGCTATGCAGCGGCGCTTCAGCCGTATGCTGGCATCACCTTCATGCCGGAATCTCCGACAGGGAGAGCGACGCGCTGGCTGACGGCGCTGACGGTTGACCCCGAGCAGGCCGGAATTACCGCAACGCAACTGATTGATGCATTGGAAAAGGCAAACATCGAGGCGCGGCCCGTGTGGAAGCCGATGCACCGCCAGCCGCTGTTTGCAGGGTGCCGCTACTACCCGCACGAGCTGGGGTACAGCGTGTCTGACGAGCTGTACGCGCGTGGCGTCTGCCTTCCTTCCGGCTCCAGTCTGGGCGACGAACAGCAGGAGCGGGTCATTTCCGTGATCAGGAGTTGCCTGTCGGGACGCGCGAAGGAGGTCGGTCATGTACACTTATGAGCAGCTTGCCGAGTGGCGAAAGCTTTGTCAATCTTCGTTTTTCCTGCTGGATACGGCCAGGCTCCGCGACAACTACCGACGGTTTTACGAAGCGTTTGCCAGTCGCTATGAGCAGGTGAGCGTTGCCTACTCGTACAAGACGAACTACGTGCCGTATGTCTGCCAATCTTTGCACCAGCTCGGGGCGCAGGCGGAGGTCGTGTCCAGGCTGGAGTACGATCTCGCCCGGAAGCTTGGTGTCGAGCCTGCTGCCATCGTTTTCAACGGGCCGCTGAAAACGGCAGAAGATATTCAGCTGGCTTTGGAGCTGGGCAGCCTGGTCAATCTGGATTCGTTTTCGGAGATTGCCCCTGTGCTCACCTACGCAAGACAGCACCCTGAACAGACGGTCCGCGTCGGCTTGCGCGTCAATTTCGATTTGACGCGCGGCGGCGTCAGTCCGCTGCAAAACGGCTATGAAGTGAGCCGCTTCGGCTTTTGCGTGGAAAACGGCAGCTTTGCCCAAGCGCTGGCGCTGTTGTCTGCTGTGCCGAATGTGCGGGTCACGGGCTTGCACGGGCATTTTTCCACGAACCGCAGCGTGGGGGTGTATCGGCAAATTGCCCGCGAGCTGTGCCGACTGGGCAAAGCGCATCTCGGAGAGCGGCTTGAATTTATCGACATCGGGGGCGGATTTTACGGCGAGCTGCCCGTCACGTTCGGGATGGTCGGCGTTCCGAGCTTTGACGATTACGCTGCAGCGATCACTTCTGTACTCAAGGACGAACTGGCGGAGGCGGCACGCTTGCCGCAGTTGATTCTGGAACCGGGCATCTCGCTTGTGGCCGATGCGGTCGAGTTCGTCTGCCAGGTCGTGGATGTCAAGGTGAACCGCAACGATCGCTTTGTGCTTGTAGACGGCAGTGTCCACAATATCAAGCCGACCATGCATGCACATCGGCTTCCCGCCACCGTCGTGACACAGAGCAGCGAGGCAAGGGAAGGGACGTACCATGTCGTAGGCTATACGTGCATGGAAAAAGACTATTTGCTGCAAGGCTTTCGCGGCAAAGTGCCGGAACCGGGAGATTTTCTCGTGTTCGGGCACACGGGGGCGTACACGCTCGTATTCAATCCGCCGTTTATTCGCGAGCGGCCGCCTGTCCTGGCTATCGCAGGCGGCGATGTCGTCGTCGCCAGGCGCAAAGAGACGCTGGCGGAGTTTTTCCCGGAGTCGCTCTATGAATTTCCGGCTGGCCAGGCTGGCAAAACAGGAGGATACGCCCAATGAATGTGCTCATGACGAGCGTAGGCCGCAGGGTCAAGCTGATCGAGTATTTCGTCCAAGAGTGGGGCAGTGCCGGCAAAATTATCGCGGTGGACTGCGATCCTACGGCTCCCGCGCTGTTCGCCGCCCATCACAGGCAGATCGTCCCGCGCATCGACGACCCGGATTACGTACAGGCATTGGAGCAAATTTGCCTGCGCTATGACATCAGGGCGGTGCTCTCCTTGATCGATCCCGAGCTTGGCGTGCTCGCCGCCCATGCCGAGCAGTTTTCGCGGCTTGGCGTGCAGGCCGTCGTCTCTCGGACGGACGTGGTGGACTTGTGCCTCGATAAAAAGGCGACCTGCGATTTTTTGCGCGACCACGGGCTTCCGTGCGTTCCTACTTACACGCTGGAAGAGGCGCGAGCGGCGCTTGCCTGCGGAGAGCTTGCCTATCCGCTATTGGCGAAGCCGCGCAAAGGCAGCGCCAGCCTGGGCCTGGTCCGTATCGAGAGCGGGTCGGAGCTTGCCGCACTCGCGCAAAAGACAGAGGAGCTGATTGTCCAGCCGTTTTTGCAGGCGGAGGAATACGGCGTGGACGGCTACGCCGATCTCGTCACGGGTGAACTGACGACGCTTTTTACGCGCAAAAAAATTCGCATGCGTGCTGGCGAGACAGACCGCTCGCTGGCGATCCGGGACGAGCGGCTGACGTCGCTGGCCGCGTCGCTCGTCTCTGTCTTGCCGCTTCGCGGACCGTTCGACATCGACTGCTTTTTGCTCGGGGACCAGTACGTGATCTCCGAGATCAATCCGCGGTTTGGCGGCGGCTATCCTCATGCACACGAAAGCGGCGTGAACGCCGTCGCTGCTCTGTTCCGCAATTTGCGCAAAGAGGCGAGCAAGCCGAATGTAGGCGACTACGAAGCAGGGACGATCATGCTGAAATACGATCAGGTCATGCTCGTCCACAGCAGTCGGCTGGCGGGGGAGGAGATGTAAAAAAGCGCGGCGGTCTTGGGCGATCTGTTGTACAATGCAAGGTACGGGGGAGAAATGCCCCCCGTGAGCATTTTGACAGGAGTGTCGTCCGCTATGACTATGAGTCCCCAATTCATGCGTTATCGGTAAGAAAAGGTACAGTCTAGCCTGATCCCGCTCGTTTTTTCAAAAGGAGAGCCGGGGTTTATTTGACTGTGCCTTTTTTCATTCACCGATTTCGAATGAATGGGGTGCTTTTTTTATGCTTCCAACCAAAAAAGAGCGGCAGGCCGAACTGCTGGCCCGGCATAGCGGGATGCTTAGATGCCCGGTTTGCCACGGGGCGCTGACGCTCATCCATACAGCCAGCCTTGTATGCGCCAACCGCCATTGCTTTGATGTGTCGAGACACGGCTATGTGCATCTGGCGAATGCGGGCTACCGATCGAAGTACGAGCAAGAAATGTTTTTGGCGAGAAGAACGATTTGCGAGCAAGGCTTTTTTTCTCCGCTGCACGCTGCTGTCAGTCAAAAGCTGGCGGAGTACGCAGCGACCAGCGGCGAGCCGCTGTACGTGCTGGATGCCGGGTGCGGCGAAGGTTCGCACCTGGCCCGCATTCGCGAAGAGGTGATAGCGCGACAGTCAGCCGATGTCGTCGGCGCGGGTGTCGATCTGTCCAAAGCGGGCATCGCCCTCGCAGCCAAGGCGCACCCCGAGCTGATCTGGTGCGTCGGCGATCTGGCGAATGCTCCGTTTGCCGACAATCGCTTTGCGGCCATCCTCAACGTGCTGTCGCCGTCCAATACGCGGGAGTTTGCGCGAATGCTGATAAAAGACGGGTTCGTCATCAAGGTCGTGCCGGGCGAGCGATATTTGCTGGAACTGCGCGAGCGCCTTTATGCCCAGCCTGTAAAGCAGGTGTATTCCAATGCAGCGACGATCCAGCGCTTCGCCGCCAGCTTTTCGCTGATCGACTGCGAGCAGGTGGCGTATTCGTTTCGGCTGGACCAGCCGAGCCTGGCCGCGCTGGTCCAGATGACGCCGCTGACGTGGGGGGGCGCGCCACAGCAGTTGGCACAGGCGCATGAGCTGGAGGGCGGAGAGATTTCCGTCGAGTTTACGGTTCTTGTTGGAAGAAAATGAGTGAGGGGGCAGCGCGCGCCGCGGATAGCTTGCAGCAGTAGCGCGCCTTTTTAGGCAAAACAGAATGACGGAGAGCGCCGCCTGTACCGTTTCATTCCTTTGGGAGTGAAGGTGCGGGCGGCGTTTTTTTGCTAAAGAAACCGGGATGGAAATTCGTATCGCGCAAATGCAAAGGGCGGATACCAGCCAGCGAAAGGTTCTGTCACCACCATTGGCGCAGCCAAGTTTTTTATGCGATAGTCTCAATTTGATACAAAAAGTCTCAAAATGATCCTTCTGTCATCTCATTTTGATATGGATATTTTGTCCAGAAGAAACGGAACGGGATGAGCAAATCGCCGGGCTGCCTATCCTCATGCCTTCAACCGCCTTGGCACATTCCTTGCAATTCAAATAGTCAACCAGAATGGCAAAAGCCAGCAAAAGGAGGAAACTGCCGATGTCAGCAGAAAAAACGATACGAGCAGTGGCAAACACGAAAAAGCAGCGCGGCTCGCAAGCCGAGCGCCCGGCAATCCCTGTCTTTTTGTCCGCAGAGGAAACACAGCCTGCGCGCGACTTTCACGCGTCTTGTCCCGTCTATGCGCCGACGCCGCTCGTCCCGCTGCCGCAACTCGCCCGCGAGCTGGGAGTTGGGCATTTGCTGGTGAAGGACGAATCGCTGCGCTTTGGGCTGAACGCTTTCAAAGTGTTGGGCGCGTCTTATGCGATGGCCCGGTATTTGTATGCAAAGCTGGGGCACACGCCCGAGGGGATGAGCTTCGCTGCTCTCGGCGAGGAAGAGGCGAGAAGACAGATCGGAGAAGTGACCTTTGTCACCGCGACCGACGGCAATCACGGCCGGGCGGTTGCCTGGGCAGCGCGGGAGCTGGGCCAGCGCGCAGTCGTTTACTTGCCAAAAGGCTCGACAGCAGAACGGGTGGAAGCGATCCGCTCGCTGGGGGCACAGGCGCATGTCATCAATGGCAACTACGACGAGGCTGTCCGCCTTTCGGAAAAAGTAGCCAGGGAGCGCGGCTGGCAGGTGGTGCAAGATACGGCTTGGGAGGGCTACACGACGATTCCGGGCTGGATCATGCAAGGCTATGCGACGATGGCGGCAGAAGCGCGCGAGCAGTTGGATGCCCTTTTGCCGGACAAAAAGCCGACGCACTTGTTTTTGCAGGCGGGCGTTGGCTCGATGGCGGCGGCTGTGCTGGGACACTTCGTCGCAGAAGCTGGCGGGGAGGAGCTGGTCAGCGTCATCGTCGAGCCGCATGCGGCGAATTGCATGGTTTTGTCTGCCGAAGCAGCGGACGGAGAGCCGCACGTGGCGCACGGGGAGCTGGCGACGATTATGGCCGGACTCGCTTGTGGCGAGCCGAATCCGGTTGCCTGGGAAATTTTGCGCGACCATGCCGACTTCTTCGTCAGCTGCCCTGATTTCATCGCGGCAAACGGGATGAGGATGCTGGCTGCGCCAAAAGCAGGCGACCCGCAGGTCATCAGTGGCGAAAGCGGTGCTGTTGGAGTAGGGCTGTTGGCGGCGCTAATGAACAAGCCGGAGTACAGAGGACTTGCCAAGCAACTGGGGCTAAACGAAGAGTCGGTCGTCTTGTGCTTCAGCACCGAAGGAGATACGGACCAGGATTCTTATCGGCGCATTGTTTGGGAGGGCGCGTGTTCGTCTGACGACAAGTAAAAAGGAGGAAGCGACGATGAATGTCACGATCGACCGGGAAAGACTCGTTCAACTTGTGCAAGAGTTGATTCGCATCGATTCGGTCAATCCGTACCTGGACGCGGATGGAGCAGGAGAAGCCGGGATTGCTGCGTTTATTGCTGAAAAGCTCAAGTCAATCGGGCTTGAGGTAGCCGTCATTCCGATCAACGAGACGGCGTGCAACGTCATCGGGATTTTGCGCGGGAGTGGAAACGGCAAGTCGCTCATGCTGAACGGGCACATGGACACGGTGAGCGCCAAGCGCATGTCGATCCCGCCTTTTGAACCGACTGTAACCGACGGCAAAATTTTCGGCAGAGGCAGCCAGGATATGAAAGGCAGTCTCGGGGCGATGCTGGCGGCAGTCGAAGCGGTTGCCCAGGCGAAAGTTCCGCTTGCGGGCGATGTGATCCTGGCGTTTGTCGCCGACGAGGAGTACAAGAGCATCGGGACGGAAGCATTGGTGCAAGACTATTCCGCAGATGCCGCGATCTGCTGCGAGCCGTCTGATTTGCAAATCGGCGTTGTGCACAGAGGCTTTGTCTGGGTCAAGTGCGAGGTGTTCGGCAAGGCGGCGCACGGCAGCAGGCCACAAGAAGGAATCGATGCGATCGTTCACGCGGGCAGGGTGCTGCGCGAGCTGGAAAGCTTGTCGGAAAAGCTGGCGCAAGAGCCGCCGCACCCGATTCTCGGGACGCCATCTGTTCACGCGTCGCTGATTCAAGGCGGAACAGAACTGTCTACGTATCCCGACTATTGCCGGATCGACTGGGAGCGCAGAACGGTGCCGAACGAGACGCAAGAACAAGTGGCTCTGGAAATCGAATCGTTGCTTGCGAAGCTGCGGGCAGAGGACGCGGCATTCCGCGCGAGTGCCGAGCTGACGTTTTGGCGCGAGCCGTTTGAGGTGGCACTGGCCGAGCCGATTTTTCTCGCCCTGCAAGCGGCTTGCGAAAAGCGGCTGGGGGCAGCGCCCGGCATTTGCGGCTTTTCCGGCTGGACAGACGCCGCGCTGCTGCAAGGAGCGGGGATTCCGACCGTCCTGTTCGGCCCGGTGGGAGCGGGACTGCATTCGGCAGTGGAATACGTCGAGGTGGATAGCCTCGTGGACATGAGCTATATTTTGGCCCAAACCATTTGCGAGTTTTGCCAGGAGTAGACAGGCGGTTCCTCCTGTCGCCGCGTTATAATGAGAAAAAGACAAGCAGAGGAGGAACAAGCCGATGTCCTTGCGGGAGATTCAGGAGAGCGTGCAAAAAATCGCCCAGGCAGTCGCCGCCGTGCTGCGAGTGGAAGTAGAGATTGCCGACAGCGATTTTTTGCGAATTGCAGGGACGGGCAAAACCGAATCCGGCGTGTTGCGCACGATGGCAGGCGAAGATCATATTTACCGGGCGTCGCTTGTCAATGGCGAGCCTGTCGTGATTACCCGACCGGGGCAGGATGAAAAATGCCGCCCTTGCACGCATTATGGAAGCTGTGCGGAGACGGGGGAAATATGCTGTCCGATCCGGCTGGATGGGCAAAGCGTAGGCGTGATCGGGCTGCTCGCTTTTGACGACGAACAAAGGGAGCGGTTGTTCGCCGATGTCGAGGCGATTCTCGGCTTTTTGCAAAAAATGGCCGAGCTGATTGCGGTCAAGCTCAAAGAGCACATCATGTACACCAGGCAACAGCTCATTGCCGAAAAGCTGCGTGTCGTCATGGATGAAATGGACAAGGCAATGCTTTTGATCGATCAAAAAAACTGCATCGTCGAAGCGAATCAGCGGGCGCGGCAATATTTGCAACTCGATGCAGACGACAGTCAGGCCGCAGAATGGATTGCCGCCATTCGCTTGGCCGATGGCTCGCAGCCCACGCCCAAGCAAGTGGTGCTTTCGGTTGGCGGAAAAGCCAAAACGTTTTTGTTTGCCATCCGCCCTGTTCAGCTTGGCGACGAGATCAAGGAGTGGGTCATTACGCTCGACGATGCGCAGGAAGTCGTCGAGATGGCGCGCCGGGTCACGGCCACAGATGCAGGGGATGCTTTTGCGGCGATTTCCGGCAACAGCCCTGCGCTGCTCCAGGCCAAAACGATCGCGCGGACAGTGGCGGGCAGCGAATCGACGATTTTGCTCCAGGGAGAGAGCGGCACGGGAAAAGAGCTGTTCGCCAAAGCGATCCATCAGGCCAGTCCGCGGCGGCAACAGCCGCTAATTTCGATCAATTGCGCGGCGATTCCCGAGCATCTGATGGAAAGCGAACTGTTCGGCTATGAAGACGGCACGTTTACCGGCGCGCGAAAAGGCGGAAAGGCAGGCGTGTTTGAGGCGGCTGGCAAAGGGACGTTGTTTCTCGACGAAATTGGGGATTTGCCGATGCACTTGCAAGGCAAGCTGCTGCGGGTGTTGCAGGAAAAAGAGTTCCAGCGGCTGGGCAGCAGCGGAAAAACGCTTCCCGTCGAAGCGCGGATTATCGCCGCGACCCACCTCGATTTGCAGGAGCGGGTCGCGCAAGGCCAGTTTCGCCTCGATTTGTATTACCGCCTGCACGTCATTCCGATTCAACTGCCTGCTTTGCGGGAGCGCAGGGAAGACATTCTTTTGCTCGCCCATGAATTTCTGGCTGCGTATACAAAAACGCTGGGGAAAACGATTCGCGGCTTTTCCCAGGAGGCGCAGTCCGTGCTGTTTTGCCATGACTGGCCTGGCAACGTCCGCGAGCTGGCAAATACGGTTGAATACGCGGCCAATCTGGAAAACTCCGACTGGATACAAGCGGCAAGCCTGCCTGGACACACATTCCGGCTGCAAAAGCCTGCGGAAAGAACGGGACGCACAGATAGCAGCGAAGCGCCAAAGCCGATCGCGACGCTCAAAGAGCTGGAAAAGTCTGCTGTGGCGCAAGCTTTGAATGAAGTGCGGATGCGCAAGGGCAAAAAGGAAGAAGCAGCCGCGCTGCTCGGGATCAGCCGGGCGACGCTGTTTCGGAAAATGCGCGAGTACGGACTGTTGTGACTCTCGCGTGCTGACGTGGATGAAGAGCGAAAAGAGCCGGGGAGCTTATGGGACCGGCTTTTTGGGTTTGCGTCATTTTTGTGATATGATAGAGGGTAGAGGATAGGGGAACGAAGTTGTATGAGAGGAGTGGCATAGCATAATGAAAGAGCTGATGGGATGGGTCCGTTCGATTGCCTTTGCAATCGTCTTCGCTCTGGTTCTCGGAATCTTCGTGTTCCAGCCGTACAAGGTTGATGGTCATTCGATGGACCCTACCTTGCAAGACCAGCAACGCATTTACGTGTCCAAGCTATCGCATACGTTTTCGTATTTGCCGGACTATGGCGATATCGTCGTCATCGACAGTCGCGTGGAACGCAAAAGGTCCCTTGTGGACGATGTCGTCAGTCACCCATTGGTGGCGCTGGTGACAGGGAAAGCGGACGACGACCACTCGATGTACGTCAAGCGAGTGATTGGCAAGCCTGGCGATGTGCTGGAGTTCAAAGACAATCAGGTGTATCGCAACGGCACGGTGCTCAACGAACCGTACATCAAGGAAACGATGGAGTACGTATCCGATGGAAAAGTGACAGTGCCAGCCAACCATATTTTCGTCATGGGGGATAACCGCAACCATAGCACGGATTCCCGTGAGATCGGCTTTATTCCACTTGATCACATCATGGGCACGATGATCCAAAATCCGTTTACAAACGAAGAGAAATAGCAGGAGCAAAGGTTGTCCATTCACGGGCAACCTTTGTTTGCAACAAGAGAAGTTCTCGCATTTTTCTGGCAAGCCGCAAAAGGAGGGCTGACGATGCCCGGCATACTGATTGCAGACAGGGACGCGACAGAGCGGGCCGGGATCAGCTGGCTCGTCGCAAGCTGCGCCATCCCGTATGACCAAGTACATACGGCCGGGACGATGGCGGAAGTGTTTCAGGTGATGGAAGCACACCTGCCGCAAGTCGTCTGCATGGAACTGGATATGATTGACAAGGCGCACTGGGAGCGCTTCAAACTTTTGGTCGCCCAATATCGGCCGATCGTGCTGGTCACGACTTCGGAAGCGACCTTTGAGCGGGCGATGCAAGGAATCGAGCTTTCCGCGCGGGACTTGTGGCTGAAGCCGCAAACACCTGAATACATCCGCCGCGTTTTGACGCGCTGCTGTCAGGAACGCTCAGGAGACGAACGGCTGGAGCCAGGAGCGGGGAGCGTCCAGGGGCTGCGCAAGGAAATCTCGTATCTCGACTTGTTTTTGCCCGGATCGTCGCCAGTTGGTCAGCAAAAAGTCATGCTCGCCCAATTGGAGGATGCCCGCAGACATTCGGAGCTGCTCGACTTTTTTTCCGGCTACCCGTTTCGCGACAAGCCTGTGCTGTTGCCGACCAAAGACGCGATTGCCGCTGTTTTTCCGGCAGACGCTACCTTGTCCTGGTCCCAGTGGCACCAATTCGGCAAGCGCTTGCTGATGGACTGGGAGGCGTCGAGCGATGCTCCGCTTTTTCTCGTCATCCACGATGCCGAAGATTCCGAGCAGAGCTTGCAGCAAAAATACGAGCAGGCGAGCCAGGCGCTGCACTTGCGTTTTTTCAAGGGCTATCGGCAAGTGAGCATGGTGGAAGGCAGCGTAAACTGGCTGATGATCGACCCGTTCCTGACGCCAGGCGAGCAGCGAACGTGGATCGACATGCTGCACAGCGGCAATCGCGAGCAGCTGAAGCAGTGGCTGTATGCGCATTTTTTTTACAAGGACGAGCCGTACCCCGAGCCGGGGCTGTTGCGCATTCGTCTGACCAGCATTCTCGCGCAGGTCAGGCGCTACATGAAGTCGCACGGGCTGGACAGCGCTTTACTCGAAGAAGCGTACCATCGTGTGTTTGAGACGATTTTGTACGCCCCGATCTTGTACCGGATCGTGACGGAGCTGCTGCTTTTTATCAACGAACTGCTCGATACTTTCAACAACAGGGGCGACGAGATCAAAGCGGATGTGATCGAGCAAGCGCTGCGCTACATGGAGGGGCGTTACACCGATCCGGCTTTGCGCCTGGAAGATGTGGCCCGGCATGTCGACCGCAGCCCGGCTTATTTCAGCACGTTGTTTGCGCAGAAGCAAGGCAGCTCCTTCCGGCAAATTCTCACGGCGATGCGGGTGAAGGAAGCGCAGCGCCTGCTGCTGGAAACGGCGTTGTCCGTCCAGGAGGTGGCCGAGCGCAGCGGGTTCGTCAATGCCAATTACTTTAGTAAAATTTTTAAGGAAAAGACGGGTACAACCCCACGTTTGTTACGAAATCAAAAGAAAAGATAGAAATCGAAAGAAAAGAGAGTTTTTTAGAAAATTCAATCTGCTTCCCTTGATTCAATCGAAAGAAGAGGCACCAAATCGAAAGCACGGTGCCTTTTTTGTCTGTTTTCCGGCTTTTACAATATAGCTAAGAGATACACACTCTAAGGAAAAGCAGGTGGAAGCAGGATGACAACGACACAATCCATTGAGCAATTGATTCAGGCTTACTCGGGCACTGAACTGCATACAAAAGGGTGGATTCAGGAAGCGGCGCTGCGCATGCTTTTGAACAATTTGAATCCCGACGTGGCGGAGCGTACGGAAGATTTGGTCGTGTATGGCGGGATCGGGAAAGCGGCGCGCAACTGGGAATGTTTCGATGCCATTGTCAAAACATTGCAAACGTTGGAGAGTGACGAGACACTGCTGATCCAGTCCGGGAAGCCAGTGGCGGTGTTCAAGTCCCACACGGACGCGCCGCGCGTGCTTTTGGCAAACTCTAACCTCGTTCCGGCCTGGGCCAACTGGGAGCACTTCCACGAGCTGGACAAAAAGGGCTTGATGATGTACGGACAGATGACAGCAGGTAGCTGGATTTACATCGGCAGCCAAGGGATCGTCCAGGGAACGTACGAGACGTTTGCGGAGCTGGCTCGCCAGCATTTTGCAGGTACACTCGCTGGCACGATCACGGTTACCGCTGGCCTCGGCGGCATGGGCGGCGCACAACCTCTGGCCGTATCGCTCAATGGCGGCGTGAGCATCAACATCGAGGTCGACCCGACACGCATCCAGCGCAGACTGGATACACGCTACCTGGATGTGATGACAGACAGCCTCGATGAAGCGATCAAAATGGCGGAGGAAGCCAAGCGGGAGAAAAAAGGCATTTCGATCGGACTTTTGGGCAATGCGCCGGAAGTGCTGAATGCGATGCTTGACCGCGGCTTTATACCGGACGTTTTGACGGACCAGACTTCTTCGCATGACCCGCTCAACGGCTACATTCCGGAGGGCATGAGCCTGGAAGCGGCAGCAGAGCTGCGCACGCGCGATCCGAAAGAATACGAGCGACGTTCCAAAGCGAGCATCGCCAACCACGTCCGCGCCATGCTGGCTTTGCAGGAGAAGGGGGCCGTTACGTTTGACTACGGCAACAACATCAGACAAGTAGCGAAAAACGAGGGTGTCGAGGACGCATTCCGCTTCCCTGGCTTTGTGCCGGCTTACATCCGCCCGCAATTTTGCGAGGGCAAAGGCCCGTTCCGCTGGGTAGCGCTGTCCGGCGATCCTGAAGATATTTACAAGACGGACGAAGTCATTCTGCGCGAGTTTTCCTATAATACGCATCTGTGCAACTGGATTCGCATGGCGCAGGAGCGGATTCAGTTCCAGGGACTTCCCTCCCGGATTTGCTGGCTGGGGTATGGCGAGCGGGCGCGTTTTGGCCAAATCATTAACGAGATGGTGGCGCGCGGCGAGCTGAAAGCGCCGATCGTCATTGGCCGCGATCACCTCGACTCTGGCTCTGTCGCTTCGCCAAACCGCGAGACGGAAGCGATGAAAGACGGCAGTGACGCTGTTTCCGACTGGCCGATCCTGAACGCGATGATCAATGCGGTAGGCGGCGCAAGCTGGGTGTCGGTGCATCACGGCGGCGGCGTCGGGATGGGGTACTCCTTGCACGCAGGTATGGTCATCGTGGCAGACGGCACGCCGGAAGCGGCGCGTCGCCTGGAGCGCGTCCTGACCAGCGACCCGGGAATGGGCATCGTCCGCCATGCGGATGCAGGCTACGAGCTGGCGATTCAGACCGCCAAGGAAAAAGGCGTCCACATCCCGATGTTGAAGGAGTAAAAGCGATGAACAAACCAGTATGGATTCGCCATGCCAGCCAGCTTGCCACGCTGGCTGGCGGCACTCACTCTCCGGTGACAGGTGCCAGAATGAACGAGCTGTCCATCATCGAAAATGGCAGCGTCTGGCTGGAAAACGGTGTAATCGAACGCGTCGGCACGGATGAAGAACTGGCTGAGTGGTTCCGCGAACGCGCCCACGAAGCGGATGTCATTGACGCCACAGGCAAACTGGTTACGCCTGGCCTGATTGATCCACACACACATCTGGTACACGCAGGCACGCGGCAAAACGAGTTCAACATGCGGCTCTCTGGCGCTACTTATATGGAAATCATGAACAACGGCGGCGGAATCCACGCCACGACGGCTGCGACGCGACAGGCGACGCATGACGATCTGTATGAGCAGAGCAAGCGGCGGCTCGACCAGTTTTTGCTGCACGGAGTGACGACGGTCGAAGCGAAAAGCGGTTACGGCCTTACTTTGGAAGACGAGATCAAGCAGTTGGAAGTAGCGCAAAAGCTGCATGAAACCCACCCGATCGATCTCGTGAGCACCTTCATGGGCGCACATGCGGTACCGCGCGAGTACAAGGAAACGCCGGATGCGTTTGTCGATCTCGTCATCGAGCAGATGATTCCCGAAGTAGCGCGCCGCAAGCTGGCCGTCTTCAACGATGTGTTTTGCGAGCGTGGCGTGTTCACTCCCGAGCAGTCGCGGCGCATTCTCGAAGCGGGCCGGGAGCACGGCCTTTTGCCGAAAATTCACGCCGATGAGATCGAGCCGTACGAGGGAGCCGAATTGGCGGCGTCTCTGGGAGCGGTGTCCGCCGATCATTTGTTGCGGGCGTCAGATGCGGGCATCGAGCGAATGGCGGAAGCAGGCGTCATCGCGGTACTGCTGCCGGGAACGGCCTTTTTCCTCATGGCGGAGTCCGCAAACGGCCGCAAAATGATTGACCGTGGCGTGGCAGTCGCGATCTCGACCGACTGCAATCCCGGCTCCTCGCCTACTGTCTCGATGCCGCTCATCATGAACCTCGGCTGCCTGAAAATGGGCATGACCCCGGCAGAAGTGCTGACGGCGGCGACGATCAATGCGGCACACGCGATCCGTTGCGCCCACGAGGTCGGCAGCATCGAGGCCGGAAAAAAAGCCGATGTTACCATTTTTGCTGTGCCTGACTTCATGACGCTGCAATACCGTTACGGTGTGAACCATGTGGATACGGTAATCAAAAACGGAGCAGTAGTCGTGGCGGGAGGGCGGCTCGTATGACGGCATACCCGTACCCGCTGCTTAAACCGCCCAGCTTTGCCTGGGACAGGAGTGCCGCGCCAGCCGAGCCAAAAGTGAGCGAATGGATCAAGACGCTAGAGGTGGCAACGGCGGGCAGCACTGATTGGAGCGACTACGACGTAGCGCTGCTCGGAGTGCCGCTTTCCCGTTCGTCCATCTCGGCCTCGGCCGCCAGCGAAAATCCAGATGCGATGCGGCGGGCGTGGAAATATTTTACGACGTACAATCTCGATTACGATGTCGACCTGCAATCGCTTCGCGTGGTCGATCTGGGCGACGTCAGGCAGCATGTTACCGACATCGCCCAGTGCCACCGCAACATTCGCGAAGCCATGGCGCACATGCGCACGAACCATCCTCAGCTTTTGCCCATGATGATGGGCGGCGATCACTCGATTACGGCCATGCTGATCAAAGGCTACAAGGACGTTCACACGGACGAGCGGGTAGGCATTTTGCAGCTGGACACCCATTTTGACTTGCGCGACCTGACGGATAACGGACCTTCGAACGGCACGCCGATTCGCAATTTGATCGAAAGCAAGACGATCCAGGCCGAGGACGTTCACAACATCGGTTTGCACGGCTTTTTCAATGCCCGGTCGCTCAAGGCTTACGCGGATGAGGCAGGCGTGCGCTATACGACGCTGCGCCAGGCGCGGCAAAAAGGCGTTGCCCAAACCGTGCAGGAAGCGCTCGAACGGCTGGCGGCACAAGTCGATACGATTTATTTGACCGTCGATATGGATGTGCTCGACATCGGCTACGGGCCGGGCGTCCCTGCTTCTACTCCCGGGGGTATGCGGGTCGACGAGCTGTTTGACGCCGTCTATGAGGCAGGCTTGCACCCGAAGGTCAAAGCCATGGACATCGTATGTCTCGACCCGTACAAAGACCGGACGGAGGCGACAGTCAAAACAGCCGTTCATGTGATGCTGTCCTTTTTGACGGGATATCGGCAGCGAAAGTAATTTTTGGCGTCAAATCTGCTCCTGCAAATGTTTTTTTGCTTGGCGAACCGTTGTTTCTCTGCTGCTGACAGAGGGACAGCGGTTTTTTGTCGAAAAAAAGCTAACTTTAGTAAGGTTCTTTTTCAAGCAAATTTTGGTAGAATTTACTTGCCATTTCTTGGGTTATCCATGACGGAAGAAAGTCAGCAGAAGACGAGGGAATGAGCCATTTTTACTATTTGCGAAAGGAGGAATGGAGAGGCCGATATGAAAAAGATGCTTTCAAGGCTGTTGTCCATGTTGTTGGTTTTTTCGCTGGTGCAGCCGATGGTGTTGCCTGAGCGTGTTGCCGTAGCCAAGGTAGAAGATCCGTTTCAAATCGTTGTCGATGAAGATTTTTTTGTAGATCCTATGGGTGCGTATCCGTACGGGGAAGCAGATGGCCTAGGAGGAAACAATCGTGTATTTGTCGGGTATGACGCTGCTTTTGGACCTTCGAATGCTGCAATGAAGTTTCATTTGGGGCCAGACAAGGTGGACTTTGGCCGAAAGATCGAATCTGCCCAATTGAAGCTTTACCTGACCAAAGTGGACAGGACAGGGGGCGAGCCTTTTCTCGACCTGTATGGAGTGGACAATGACTCCTGGTCGCAGTTGGACATGACCTTGCCTGCTACCGGCACTGCCCTTGGAAAAGCTCCCGCGTCCGGCTCGAGTTTGCAAAAGGACAGCTGGGTGTCTTTTGATGTGACTGATTACATCAAGCTCCAATCGAACGACAAAGTGGCGAGCTTTGTGCTAAAGGGTGCTCAAACCGCTCCGCCTATCCCAAATGCGCAAGTACAAGTCCTTTTTTACGACAAAGCTTCCAACAACTCACCTTTGCTTCCCAGACTCGAAATCAAGTATGTCGATAACTCCCCACCGACAGACATTTCACTCAGCAAACAATCCGTAAAAGAAAATCTGCCACCGAACACGCTGGTCGGAACATTGAGCGCGACAGACCCTGACAGCGAAGACCAAGGGAATTTGACCTTCGAGCTCGCAGGGGGCGATCAAAGCGCCTTCAAGCTGGTTGACAACAATTTGTACACAACGCAATCGTTTGACTACGAAGCGAAAAGCAGCTATTCCGTCTCGATCAAGGTAAGCGATCCGTCGGGAGGCTCATTCACCAAAGCTTTTACCATTCAAATCGAGGATGTGCAGGAGCCGCCTACCTCTGCCGAGCTGAAAATCAATGGCGGAATGCTGGCCACCGGTTCCAGTCAGGTTAATCTGCAGGCAACCGTTGTCGACCCCGATACGGGCAAGCCGTTAGAGGTGCGTTTTTCCAATGCGTCCGATCAGTGGACGGAGGACTGGAAGCCTTACAGTGCGGCTACCTCCTATAACTGGGCGCTGACTGCGGGCGACGGAGCGAAGACCGTCTATATGCAGGCGCGTGACGAGGCTCACAACCAAATTTCCGCGAGCGCCAATATCACGCTGGATACGACACCTCCTGTGGTATCTGGAGTGAGCAATAACGGCTCCTACTCGCAAGCAGTGACAATCACATTCAACGAAGGAACAGCGACATTGGACGGCGCTGTATTTGTCGGCGGCGGAACGGTAACGGCAGATGGCGACCATACATTGGTCGTGACAGATATGGCCGGCAATACGACGACCATTCGCTTTTTTCTGGACACAACTCCTCCGACGGGAACGCTTGTGATCGAAAACGGCAAGACGTTCACGACGACACGGGACGTTGCACTGACGATCACGGGTACAGACGGCGCGGGAAGTGGACAAATCCAGATGAGCTTTTCCAATGACGGAACGACTTGGTCTACTTGGGAGCAGCTTGCCGCCACCAAAGCATGGCAACTGGCTGCTGGAGACGGAAACAAGACCGTGTACATGAAGCTCAAGGATGGCGAAGGGCATGAGCAGCAATATTCTGACAGCATCATGCTGGATACGGTTCCTCCGGTAGCCACCATGTCCATTAAAGGCACGAATGCGGGCAATACGGCGACTTCCACGGCAGCAGTGAAGCTGTTGTTCGAAGCGACAGACGCTAACGGGCCGGTAGAGGTGAGCCTGTCCAACACTGACGGCGTGTTCGCGGACGGCTGGCAGCCGGTGCAACCGGAAATGTCCTGGACGCTCACGAATGGCGACGGCACCAAAACCGTCTACGCCAAATTCCGCGATCAGGCCGGGCATGAAACGAGCAAATCAGCGAGCATTTTGCTGGACACGGTTCCGCCAGTCGTGACAGGAGTTGCGGCGAACCAGATTTCCAAGCAGGCTGTTACGGTTCAGTTTTCGGAAGGAACAGCTTTGCTGAACGGCCAGCCTTTCAGCGGCGGGGATACGATCTCCCAAGACGGGGCTTACACGCTTGTCGTCACAGACGAGGCGGGCAATGTCACAACGCTGTCTTTTACCGTGGATCAGACGAAGCCGCAAGGAACGATGACGATCGGCAATGGCGACACTCACACGAATCAATCGCAAGTCAGCTTGCAGTTGAACGTGACGGATTTGACTTCCATGACCACTGTCTATTCCAATGACGGGGCCAACTGGAGTTTGCCAGAGCCGTACGCAAGCACGAAGACATGGACGCTTGCTCCCGGAGACGGAGAGAAGCGAGTCACGGCAAACATAACAGATGCAGCAGGGAATACCGCTACATTGGAAGCGACCGTCATCGTCGACCAGACGGCTCCGACCGGAAGCTTCACGATCAATGACGGCGCGAGTGCGACAAACGCGAAGCAGGTGGCACTGAAGCTGCAATACGCCGATGCCGACGATCAGTTGCAAATGCGCTTTTCTCCGACAGGCAGCGGCGATTGGTCTGGATGGGAAGCGGTACAGGAGACAAAATCGTGGACTTTGTCAGACGGGGATGGCGCGAAGACGGTATTTTTGCAAATACGCGATCGTGCTGGCAACGTGCTTGACCTGCAAAAGTCAATTACTCTCGATGCGACTGCTCCTGTCGTAACAGGCGTTGACGATGAGGGCGTGTACAACTCAGACAGGCTGATTACTTTCTCGGAAGGAACAGCTACGCTGAACGGCGCGCCATTCGCGAGCGGCACGACTGTCACGGAGCAAGGAAACTACACGCTTGTCGTGACAGACGAAGCCGGAAACAAGACGATCGTCGTCTTCTCCATCGACAAGACGCCGCTGTTTGGCGCCTTCTCGATCAATGAAGATGCGCCGTTCACCACCTCGCGAGACGTGACCTTGCACGTGACAACAAGCAAAAGTGCAGCTGACACAAGCATGTCTTTCTCGATGGACGGTACTACATGGAGCGTGCCAGAACCTTTTGCACTAACAAAAGCGTGGCAATTGTCAGTCGGTGACGGTGTCAAAACCGTCTATGTGAAATTGCTGCACAAATCGGGTTACATCGCGAACATGCAAGATGAAATTACGTTGGACACAACCTTGCCGTCAGGGTCGCTCAGCATTAATGGAGGGGCCAGCGTGACGCAGGATCAAACGGTCAATCTGACTGTCACCGCTACTGATGCCAATGGACCTGTCCAGGTTCGCTTCGCCAACGAAAGTAATGCATGGAGCGCCTGGAACGATGCGGTTCCGACACAGACGTGGATGCTTTCTGCTAACGACGGGCAAAAAATCGTCCACATGCAGATGCGTGACAAGGCGGGCAATGTAGCCGACGTCTCCGCCAACATCGAGCTTGATATGGAAGCGCCTGTCGTTTTGGGCGTGGAGAACGGCAAAAGCTACAAAGACGATGTGCAGATTACGTTCAACGAAGGGACGGCAACCCTCGACGGTCAGCCGTTTACCAGCGGAACGACCGTAAGCAGTGAAGGCGAGCATGAGCTTGTCGTCACGGATGCCGCGAGCCATGTCACACGGATTGCCTTTACGATTGACAAGACTGCTCCGCAAGGCACGTTTGCCATCAACAGCGGCGCGCAAACATCCAGCTCCGTCTACGTGACGCTGAATGTAACCGCCACGGACTCGCTAGGGACGGTAGAAATGCGTTTTGCCAATGAAAACGAGGGCTGGAGCGATTGGCAACAGGTCGCTGCAAGCACGTCTTGGCGGCTCGCGTATGGCAATGGCATGAAAAAGGTGCTGCTGCAACTGCGCGACGAAGCGCATAACACGACCGAGCTGGAAGCGCAGATCAGGCTGTCTGTCTATCAGCCGCCAAGCGCGGTCAAGGTAACGGGTGTGGAGCTGGACGTTCGCCAGTTGGTGCTAAAAGCTGGCGAGACGCACGAACTGAAGGCCGTGATTCAGCCGGAAAATGCGACTGACAAGCGGGTCAAGTGGGAGAGCAGCGATCGTGCCGTAGCAGAAGTGAATGAGCAAGGCAAGGTCGTGGCCGTAGCACCTGGTACCGCGCGCATCACCGTCACAACGGCAGACGGCGGCTATACCGCAACGGCGGACGTAACCGTCAAGGCAACTGTTTCTGACGTTTTGCAGGCATCACAAAAAGCATTTCGCCTGAAGCCCAAAGAGCGGCAAAGCTTCCAAATCTTCAAGGTGGATGGCGCTAAAAAGGTCGACATCACCACGGATGAAGCGGTAGAGTATTCCACCGAAAACGATCTTGTCACGGTGACAGCGGGCGAGATTCAGGCAGGCAGCAAAACGGGCAAAGACATAATCACGGTTTCGTATGAAGGGCAAGAGCTGCACATCCCCGTTACGATTGCAAGCGGTACAGACGCCAGAATCAAGCTGCTGACTCGCAGCGAAGGCGTGCTGGAAGTAGACGAGGAGCGGCAGCTGGAGCTTGTCATGCTGGACGGTGACGAGACCGAAGATATTACCGAGCAGGCAAACTGGATATCCTCCGATCCTGAAGTCGTGGAGGTAACAGAAGAAGGCAAGCTGATCGCCAAAGCGACTGGTACCGCGGTAATTTCCGGAAAAGTGGACAAGAGCAAATTCCGGGTTCGCCTCATGGTTGTAGAGGAGAAAATCCCGGTTCGCTTGGAGGCTGCTCCTTCGTATGTGCGTCTGAAAGAAGGTCAGGAAAAGCCGATTACTTTGATCGGAACATACAGCAAAAGCTATACAGATCTCATTGCAGAAGAAGTGGAATGGGCGGTCGAGGACCCCGAGATTGCGGAAGTAGTCGACGGAAATGTGGTCGCCAAACAAGCCGGAAGAACTGCGATTACGGTCACCTACAAAGGCAAGACAGCCAAAATCACAGTAGAGGTCAGGCAGTAGCAAGCAACAGGAGAGAGGTGCCAGCTGGATGATTTAGCTGGCCCTTTCGCAATAGGATGTGCGCTTTTTCTGATCCGCCACAAGCAATCAAGGAGGCAGCGACAAAGATGGAATCAATTTTGGGAGAAATCAGAATGTTTGCCGGAGAATTTGCGCCAGTAGGCTGGGCCTTTTGCAACGGTCAATTGCTCAGCATCGCGGAAAATGATGCATTGTTCAACCTGATTGGGACGACCTATGGCGGCGATGGCATGACTACGTTTGGCCTTCCTGATTTGCGTGGGCGGGTTCCCGTCCATCAGGGAAAAAATCCGCGTACGCAAACAACCTTTTCTATCGGGGCAAAAGGGGGAACAGAGACGGTACACCTGCAGACAAACCAATTGCCGATCCACACCCACACGGTCAACGTGTCGTCAGCAGAAGGCACAGAAATCGAGCCGGGCCAGCACGTATGGGCAAAACGAATCGTGCAATTCTCGCAAAATCCCGCCGCAATCCAGATGAGCCCAGGCTCTGTAACATTTGAGGGCGGAAACCAGCCGCATTCCAACATGATGCCGTTTACCGTAATCAGCTTCATTATTGCCACGCAAGGCTATTATCCACCGCAATCATAAGGAAACTATTAACCACTGGAGGTTGACGATCATGTCAGAACCGTATGTCGGCGAAATTCGCGCCTTTGCTTTTCCTTTTCCGATGAGAGGATGGGCGCTGTGCGATGGGCAGATTTTGCCGATCAACCAAAATCAGGCGCTGTACTCCATTATCGGAACAACCTACGGAGGGGACGGAAAAACGACGTTTGCCTTGCCGGATTTGCGGGGCAGAGTGCCTGTGCATGTCGGAAATGGCGTGGGGTATGGACAAGCTGGCGGTGAGGAGGTCCATGCTCTGACGGTTCGCGAAATGCCGCAGCATCAGCACGTGGCCAAGCCTCTTGTCACAACGGGCGTAACGGAAAAAGCAGTTGCGAACGTATGGGCCAAGACGGATTATCAGGCATTTGCTGCCCAGCCTAATGCGACGATGCGCCAGGATGCTCTGCTCACAACGGGCGGGGGCCAGCCGCACTATAACATGCAGCCGTATCAGGTGTTCAATTACTGCATTGCCACCCAAGGAGTATATCCGAGCCGCGATTGATAGAGGAGGAAAACGAATGGAAGCCTATTACGGGGAAATTCGCATTTTTACAGGAAAGTTCGCTCCAAGAGGCTGGGCTTTTTGCGATGGAGCCTTAATGCAAATTCGGCAGAATACCGCTCTGTACGCCATCCTGGGCACGAGATTTGGCGGAGATGGCATAAACACCTTTGCTCTGCCTAATTTGCAAGGGGCGGCACCTATGCACCATGGAGCAGCGCCGGATTTGACGCCGCGCACGATTGGCGAGCAGGGCGGGAGCAGCGAGGTCGGACTGACGATTCAGGAGATGCCTGCGCATACGCACATTCCCAATGCAGCGGAAAAGCCGACGACGAACAATCCGGACGGGATGATCTGGGCGAACACGGAAGGCAGAGGACGTGTCTTTGCCTATGGAGCGCCGAACGCTTCGGAGCAGACTCCTTTCAGCCAAGCCGCGATTTCAGTTGCGGGTGAAGGAATGCCGCACAACAATCGACAGCCGTTTTTGGGTGTTCACTATATCATTTGTCTGGAAGGCGAATTTCCACAAAAGCCGTAACAAAAGCCTGATCTCAAAAAGAAGTGCCAGATGCGAAGCTGCCCTGCATCTGGCACTTGCTTTGTCCGATTGACCTATTGTAAGATGACAGAATATTACTGCGATACCGTTTCCTTGGGGTGATTTGATGCAGATGCCTGTCCATGATTCATCCTCGATCTCTGTCTCTGTTCAATTGAAAGAGCAGCTAAAAAGTTTGATGGAACAACGAATTTATCAGCCACGCGAAACATTGCCAGCAGTCCGTGCGCTATCCGGCTTTTTGCGGCTGAATCAGGATACCGTGCAAAAGGCGTACGAGGCGCTGAAAGCAGAGGGCTACGTCACGATTGGAAACGATGGCGAAGCAGTGGTTGCGGACCCGCTCCCGAGAAAAAGCGGATTGCCCGCTGCGAGTGGCATTTCTTCGCGAGAGCAGCAGAAGGATGCCGCTGTTTCACCGCCCGTTTCAGGAAAGCCGGGACATCCGGCCAGCTTCAAGCGGGAGGAAAGGACGAAGCCAGCGATCCTGTTTGCCGAGTGCAATGTCGTGCAAGTGCAGGAGTACGCAGTCGAGCTGGAAAAAGCGACAGGCTACACGGTGAAGCCATGCCTGATCAAAGACTTGGACCAGTTTGCCACAAGCATCGTGAACGGCTACTACGATCTCGTCGTCACGACGTTTTTGCATATAGAAGAAGTGCAAAAATGGCTGGATCGTCTGGAAGGAGACAACGTGCCGATCGTCATCGGCTGCCTGTTGGATTCCAATCTCCAGTCGATCCGCGAGCTTCAGCAATTGCCGCCCGGAAGCCTGGTCGGAATCGGGGGCACGACCTGGGAGGGCGCGCACAATTTCCGCCAGTCGATTATGAATGCCGGGATGACTCATCTGGAGCTTTTGGTCGGCACGATGGAGTACCCCTCATCCCTGGATGAAGTGCTGGCGGCCAAGCCCGAGCTGATTGTCTGCACCAGCATCGTCGGTGCTTATTTGAAAAGGCAGGCGCGTTTTTTGCCGCTGCTGATTGAAGATCGCTTCTTGAATGTCCAGTCGGTGCAGTACATTCAGCAATTCGTCGAAGGCTTCCGGCAGTGAGCAAAGCAAATCCCCGGACTTGTCCGCCGATCGTTATGGTATGATGAAGGGGAGAGCTTTTCCACAAAAGGAAAAAGAGGTGCTATCATGTCAGGATTCGGAATATTTCGTGAAGTAATCACATCGGAAACCCAATTGCGGGAAATTTTCGGAGAGCCGAGCCGTCTGGTGCAAAACAAGGTGATTACCCAACTGGACGACCATTGCCGCAATTATATAGCCCAGTCGCCTTTTTTGATTATCTCGACTGCCGACGAAAAAGGAAACTGTGACGCATCCCCGCGCGGCGATGCTCCAGGCTTCGTGCACATCGTCGACGACCACCATCTGGTTATCCCGGAGCGCCCGGGCAACAAGCGGATGGATTCGATCACCAACATCCTCGTGAATCCGCACATCGGCCTGATTTTTTTGATTCCGACCTTGGAAGAAACGCTGCGGATCAACGGTCGGGCGTGCATCATCCAGGATCAGGATATTTTGGAGAAAATGGCGGTCAAAGGCAAGGTGCCGACGCATGGAATCGGCGTGCAAGTGGAAGAATGTTACGCCCATTGCGCCAAGGCGTTCATGCGCTCCGGGCTGTGGAAGCCGGACACGTGGCCTGAGGCTGGAACGACCCCGGATATCGCCAAAATGATCGCGGATCATGTGAAGCTGCCCGGTTTAGGGGCGAAAGAAGTGGCTGAGGGATTGCAGGATAGCTATAAAAATCGGTTGTACTAAAAGGTGGGCTTTTTGCCAGCTTGTATGAGACAAGTTTTCCGATCGACCAACCTGTGATATACTTTCTTAATGTAAGTACATAAACAGCGTTAGTCGGGAGGAGATCGGATGGCAACAAAAATCACGGATCGTTCCGTTTTGAACAACGGAGTGGAAATGCCTTGGTTGGGCCTGGGTGTCTGGAAAGCAAAGGAAGGCAACGAAACAGTGGCAGTCCGCTCGGCTATTGAGGCGGGTTACCGCAGTGTGGACACGGCAGCTGTCTACGGCAACGAGGAAGGCGTAGCAGAAGGTATCCGTCAGGCGGGAATCGATCGCGATCAGCTGTTCATCACGACAAAGGTTTGGAATGCGGATCAAGGCTATGAGTCGACGCTCAAAGCTTTTGACGTGAGCATGAAAAAGCTGAAGCTCGACACGCTTGATTTGTACCTGGTCCACTGGCCGGTAAAAGACAAGTTCGTGGACACGTGGAGAGCCTTGGAAAAGCTGTATCGGGACGGCTACGTGCGCGCGATCGGCGTGAGCAATTTCCACATTCACCATCTGGAAGAGCTGCGCAAGCACAGCGAAATTACGCCGGTTGTCAACCAGGTCGAATACCATCCGCTGCTCACGCAAAAGGAGCTGCATGCGTACTGCAAGGATCGCGCTATCCAGCTGGAGGCGTGGAGCCCGCTGATGCAAGGAAACCTCGATCATCCGCTGCTGGTGGAACTGGGACAAAAATACGGCAAATCGCCTGCGCAAATCGTCATTCGTTGGGATTTGCAAAACGGGGTCGTCACAATCCCGAAATCGATCACGCCTGCTCGGATTGAGCAAAATGCCGACGTCTTTGATTTTGCGTTGAGCGCGGAAGACGTGGACAAAATCAGTGCGTTGAACGAGAACAAGCGCTTTGGGCCAGACCCGGACAACTTCGATTTCTAAAATCACGGTGATAATAGCAGGGGGCTGTCCCGAACGTCTCGCGCAGACGAAGGGGATGTGCCCCTTTTCTTTTGCCTTTTCCTGGTCGAACAAGATCAAGGCAAGGCGTGCTCAAAAAAGGCAAAGCCCCCGCCGGACGATTTCGTCCCGATCAGGAGCTTGTGCCCGGTTTATCTGCGCCCGCGATAGGCAACGATCGTTCTGTACACGCTTTTGTCCGCGAGCTTCAAAAATAGTGAGATGTCAGGACGCAAGTTTGCTTCAATGATCCACACCCGCCCTTTTGCATCGACGCCCATGTCCAGGCCGAAAACGCGCTGACTCGTATAGTAGCGGGACAGACGCTGGGCAGCGAGCAGAGCAACCTGCCGCATGCGGGCGATGACGGCAGCGGGAGAAGCGCCGCGAATGTTCGAGCGGTGGAGGGCTGTGGAGAGCGGGAGCACTTTGCCGCCGCTGCGCTTGATGTTGGTTATGATATAGCCGCGTCCGGCCACTTTGGCAAGCATTCCGGTCACGACCCAAGGCTGACCGCTTTTTCGCTGCACCATGACTCTGACGTCAAACAAAGATCCGCTGACGCGAGCCAAAGAGATGCCTCGCTGCACGAGATAGCGGCTGTTAATTTTTTTGCGCAAATACTTGTAGGTCGATTTTTTGCTGTGCTTGGTCTTGCGTTTGGCACCGCGCTGGATGCGGTATTTGCTGCGCCCCAGTCCGGTTACGAGAATGACTCCGGCTCCGCCGCTGCCTGCGGCTGGCTTGGCGATCACTTTGCTGTAGCGATCGAGGAAATCGTACAAGGCGCGTTTGGAAAAGGGACGCGTGCGCGGCAATGCGCCGGACAGGGTGGAGCTTGCGCGCAAGACGTAGTATTTGGTAAGCTTGGACTCGCTTTTTTTGCCCAAAGAGGTCATTCCCCCAATCGAAACATGAAACGTCTTTTGCTTCTTCATAATGTATGTGCAGCTTGTTTCAGCGCTTGTGGGAATGTCCTTGCTGTCAAAAAATAGGTAGGATATGGCGGGGAGGGCGAAGATTCGCTCTTTACTATGCCTTTAATTTTTGTATACTGAAAAGTAGCATATTTGTTTCATCAGATGAAACGAACGGAACCAAGTAGGAAGAAGGGGTAAGAAACAATGGATGAACAAAAAGCAAACGTTCGCTCTGTCGAACGTGCTTTGGATATCCTGCTCTGTTTTACGGACGCCACAGACCTTGGGCTTAGTGAGATATCGAGTCGCCTTTCCTTGCATAAAAGCACCGTGCATCGTCTGCTGGCGACGCTGGAGAACAAGGGCTTTCTCATCCGTGATGTTCAGACGGAGAAATACCGGCTGGGCTTTCGAATCTGGGAGCTTTCGGCCAATTTGACGCATAACGATGATCCGGCTACGCTTCTCTTGCCTGAGATGGAGAGATTGCGGGATTTGGTCGAAGAAACAATCAGCCTGTATGTGCGAGATGGAAACGAGCGGATACGTATTCAGGCTGTGCAGAGCAGACAACCGATTCGCCGGGTCGCTCCGATCGGGGCGCGCATGCCACTGGCTGTGGGAGCGTCCAGCAAGGTGTTGGTGGCTTATGCCGATCCGTATGTGCTGGAGCAAGTCTTGAACGATCCGAACTGGCCCGACTTCGTGAATCAGGAAGCGTACATCGAGCAGCTCGACCAGATCAGAAGACAAGGATTTGCCACCAGTGTGGAGGAACGGGAGCTTGGGACAGCGGCGGTCGCGGTTCCGATCTTCAACCGCAACGGGCAGCTTGTCGCATCGATTGCGGCTTCTGGCCCGTCCAATCGTCTGACACCGGAAAAAATGAGCCAGTACGCGCCGTACATTATGGAAGCAGCCTATCGCATGGGAAAAATGATGAAATAACGCCAAAAGCCAACACAGCTTCTGCTCAAGGAGCGTGTTGGCTTTTGGCTATTTGCGGTAGCTAAATTCCGTTTGCAGGACGCGCCAGAAAGACTGGACGGCGTTGTCGGCGAGAAAGCGCTCCCCGCGCGACCGCACGTACGCGCTCATGTCCGCGTAATAGGCCGGGTTGCGCAGCTTTTCGTAATGAAAAGCGATGTCGTGGGCATCTTGCACGAAAAGGGGATACGCTTCTCCGAGCAGAGCGAGATTGCCGAGCGTCCGGGTCGTCAGCACGGGTACGCCGAGCGCCATGCATTCGATGATCCGCGACAAGTAGGAGTGGGACGGGTTTTGGTCCGGAGTGTTGTCGTAGAGCAGCGCAATGCCGATCCCGCTCTGGACGATCATTTTTTTCGTCGCCCACATCGATTTTTGCCCGTGGTCGGCCACTCCGGGCGTGCGCAGCAGAAGCCGCGCTTTCTTTTGATAGCTCCCGACGATGGACGGGTAAAGGACGCGCAGCTTCGCCTGCGGAACCGATTTGCGGATCAGGCGGATCGCTTTGGTGGCTACAGCAAGTCCATAGCGCGGTCGGATGACGCCTGCCCAGATCAGGTGCAGCGGATCTCCCGGCTGACGGATGAGCGCCCCGTCTTCCTGATGCTCGACAAACTGGGGCAGCACCTGGATTTTGCGGTTCAGTTCCTTTTCCGCGTATTTGGCTTTGCTTAACTGGTAGCGGCGATAGCGCTCGGCGTTCGGCTCGGTCTGGAAAAAAACGACACGGGAATGCTGAAAGATGTGATCCAGCCTGCCCATGATGTACGGATCGCGCAAGTTGTACTGGACGGCCAAATACAGCAGCTTTTTGCCGAGGGACGGCTTTTTTTCCACCAGATGAAACGCTTCGTTGCGGCCGCGGATAAACAAAAAGTCGTAGTTGTGCTTTTGGTCGCGGGCAATGAGGTCGTCGACGAGCTGGTCGGATTTGTAAAAGCGGACGTGTTCAAACGTAAAGCCGCCCATCCCGTTGCGAAACTGAAAAGGGAGGACGCAGTCGAGCACGTACCGCTTGCGTTCGTTTGCCCCAAGCTTCGCCACTTTGCGGTCGAGGGAGCGCAGCAAAATAAAAAATTGCAGGACGTTCCCCTTTGGCTTGAACTCGATGAGATTGCAGGAAAAACAAATTCTCACGGGGGATTCTCTCCTTCAACAAGGCTCTTTCCCTATCGTATGGGTTTTTGGGCCATTGGCTACTGGGGGAGGAGAAATCAGCAAGCGATTTTGAGTTTTGTTTACTCTAATAAAAAACTTTACTAAAGTTAACTCAAGTGCTATCCTAGTCTTGGGTGTAACTGGAAGGGAAGGAAACAATGGCTGAAACGATTTCGTTGCGTGAGAAAAAGAAAGCGAAGACGAAGCTCGCCTTGCTGGAGGCAGCGCTTGCGCTGATCAACGAAGGCACATTCCGCAGCGTGCTTGTGGATGACATATGCGCGCAGGCAGAAGTCTCCAAGGTGACCTTTTTCAAATTTTTCCCGCAAAAAGAAGAGCTGCTGATTTATTTTATGAGCATTTGGCAGGTGCGGTGTTACAAAGAGCTGGCAGACAACGGGAAGCGAGGCTTTGCCGCCGTGCGCCACGCTTTTTCCATGGTGGCGGAATATGCGGAAAAGCAGCCTGGAATCATGCTCAGCCTGATCAGTTTTCTCGCCGAGCAAAAGATGCATCCGTGCGTTCCGGCACTGTCGGAGGCGGAACTGTCCTTGCTGTTCCCCGATGTCGAAGCGGCGCAGCGAGCTGAAATCGGCGGCAAGAACATGCACCAGATTTTTGAGCAGTGTGTGCAGGAAGCGCGCGAAGACGGACAGTTGGTTGCTCATGTCAGCAACGAAGAGGCAGTCGTTTTGTTATTCTCGATGTTTTACGGAGCGTATTTGTCGGCGCATTTGTTTCATTCTGATGATTTCATGGCTTACTATGAGCTTCATCTCAAAACGTTGACAAGGTAGGGGATTGCAGATGGCAAACGTAATGCCAGGGCGGTATACGGCAAAAGTGGATGGGTCTTACGTGGTGTTCATTATCGGTATGCGAATCAACCAGCTGCTGGCAGTGCACAAATGGGTTCCGGTGGCGAAGGCAATGGGCGGGATGATGCAGGAGCTGTATCAAAATCCCGAACTCGGGTTTTTGGGCAGCCGCTCCAGCGTCAACATGCGGACAATTACGCAGATTCAATATTGGCGGTCGTTTGAGCATTTGGAAAAGTATGCGCGGCATGCGCCCCTTCACCTGACAGCGTGGCGAAAATTCAATCAGGCGGTAGGGACGGATGGCTCGGTAGGGATTTATCACGAGACGTATCTGGTGGAAGCAGGAAACTACGAGTGCGTGTACGTCAATATGCCTGCTTTTGGCCTGGGAGAAGTGGGAGAGCTGGTTCCCGCCACAGGCAAGCGGGAATCAGCCCGACAGCGAATCAACAAAGAATAAGCGCGTCGGCAAGCCTATTCGTTTACGAGGCGAAGCAGCCATTCTTTGAGATCGACGATGCGGTTCGTTTTCGGTCGGCTGTCCGTCCCGGTGACCAAGAGCGGGACGAGTGAATCGACTTCATGCAGCGAGCCGTGTGCAGCACCTCCCAGATGGGCAGGAGAGCTTTCTGTCACCAGCTCGTAGCCAGGCTGGGCGGTGACAACCACGTAGCGCCCAGGATGGGAGTTCAAGGCACCGTTCAGCCTGGCAAGCACATCGGGGTATTTTCCGTACGTGATGCGCTTTTTTGCCCGCTTGATATCGAGCACGCTCGCGTCACCCTGCAAGCTCCACGACTGCCCGTACTCATCTTGAAAAGGCCCGCCTGGCTTGTACGCCACCCGGCGTTTGCCATCGCTTCCGCCAGCGGAGACGACGATGGACGATCCTTCTTTGCGCGCGATGATATCGAGCCTCGGCTCACGCTGAAGCTGAGTGACGAGCGCAGAGAGGGAGAGTTTTGGATCAAGGGCGTACACATACGCCATCCGTTCATTGGCGGCGATGACGACCTGGTCATTCGCTTGCGGAGGACGGCTGATCGGGGGGATGAGAAAAGGCGCGAGCAAGCTGCGCAGGTCGATAATAGCGGCTTGCCGATCCGCTTTTACCGCGCTTTGTGCGCTGTCTCCCATGACGATCCAACGCACTTCCTCGACCGCCTGGTCCCACGATCCAAAAGTATCAAGCAGACTTTGCAGCGCCTTGTCCGCATTTTCAATCCCGTCTATCGTCGCTGGCCCCTTTTTGTGGACCTCTGCGTCATTTTCCGGCAAGTAGGCAATGGTCAGCGGAGGCAGTCGGCTATGATCGATCAAAAAGGCGGTTTCCTGCGCAGAGAACTCATCGTTCATGCCGTATTTGCGCCAGATTCGCGTGTGCCGCTTTTGATTCGGATCGAGTTGGGCAAAGGCGGCGTAGGACATGAATGTCGGTCCCGTAACCGAAAGCTCGCCGGGAAGTTGAGCGGCCACCTCGATCAGATGAGGGATTTTCAAGGTATGGGCTGTTTTTCCGCGCCAGACAATCGCATTGATGGAAGCAGAGTCTTTGCCCAGGTCCGCGAGTTCTTCGTGGATCGTTTTTGTGTCTTTGCCGAGCTGGGTTTGGTTCAATTGCTGAATGGCATCGAGCAGCACTTGCGGCTGGTCGATTTTCAGCGCTTCTTTCGGGCCGTATCCGTAGTAAATCATCCGGTTTTCCGCTTCGCTGTACCAGGAAAGTCCGGGGATGTGGTGGCGATCGGCGTAGCTTCCTGTGAGCAGCGTGCTGTCGATGGTGACAGACATCGTGGGAAAAGAACTGACGATGCGCGGGAAGTAGTGTCCTTTTGCCTGCAAAAAAGCCAGGGCAGGAGCGCGGCCTTGGCGGATGGCTTCTTGCAGGGGCTTGTCCATTAACGAATCGATCAGGATGACCACGACTGGCTTATGCGCCTGAACCGAGCCGTCGTCAGAAAGCGGGGCTGGCCCCTTTTTCTCCTGGAGCTGAAATGGTTCACCAGCCTTGCAGCCGAAAAGGGGCAGGCTGAGCAGCAAAAAGGCAAGAATGGCGCAGGTCCATCGTGACTTCATGGGTTCAATCCAATCCTTTCCATGGCAAGATTCTCTTATGTTTTGTTGCTGGCGGCTAATCTATGCGAAAAAACTCCCCTGCTGACAGCGGGTGCTGTTCGTACAGGGGAGTGGGCAAGCGGTTATCCTTTTGGCAGCAAATGCGTGATTTCCACGACTTCTCCTTTGACCAAAAACAAGCGCGGGATGCGGTTGCTTAAAGTAGCCACGACTTCGTAGTTGATCGTTCCGAGCATTTCCGCGATTTCATCCACGGTAATTTCTCCGCCTTCTTGCTTGCCGTACAAGACGATTTCCTCGCCTTGCTTCGCTTTTCGCTCGCCGAGACTGACCATCAGCTGATCCATCGTCACGCGCCCGGCAATGGGCATGCGCTTGCCTTTGTACAACACAAACCCGCGGTTCGACAAAGCGCGCGAGTAGCCGTCGGCATAACCGATGGGAATCGTTCCGATGACTTCGCCTTTTTTCGCTATGTACGTCGCTCCATAGCTGATCGTGTACGGTTCCGACAGCATCGTTTTCACATACGAAAAACGCGACTTCAAACTGAGCGCGGGCACGAGCCTGATGCGATTCAGGCTGCGAATGTAAGCGGACGGATACAGTCCGTACATGCCGATGCCGAGGCGAATCATATCTGCGCTGTAATCCGGATAGGCGATGGCGGCGGCTGTATTGCACATGTGTACGGTCGGGAGCTTGAACCCGTGTTGCTCCAAATAGCGCAGGCCATTGACGAAAAGCTCGTGCTGTAGCTTGGTCAAGGTGTGGTCGGCTTCATCGGCGGTGGAAAAATGGGTGAAAATGCCATTCCAGTGCAAGTCCGGGCTGGCCTCCAATGCTTTTACGACGGAGAGCAGATTTTTCTTTGTCCGTACGCCAAGACGTCCCATCCCTGTGTCCATATTGACGTGAATGTTCAGGCGGCCGCTGAAATCGGATGCGCGGACGATTTTTTGCGCTTCTTTGATCCAGTCTACCTGGAAGGCGGATAGCTCGATATTCCAGGCGAGTGCTTCCTTGACGCGGGAGAGCGGGGTGAATCCAAGCACAAGGATCGGGGCGGTGATTCCCGCCTGGCGCAGGACAATGCCTTCCTCGATGATCGCGACAGCAAGAGAGGTTGCTCCGTACTGCAGAGCGTGGCGGGCAACGCCTACCGAACCATGTCCGTAAGCGTTCGCCTTGACCACCGCCATGATTTTCGTCTGCTTGGGAATATAGCGACGGAACGCCCGAATATTTTTCTTGATCGCATCGAGATTGACTTCGATCCACGTTTCTCGAAACAACTGTTTCACAGTATGTTCCTCCCCATTTGGTGAAATGAGAAATCCTGCTTTTTCCATAAATATTCGCTGCCCCTGCTGCTTAGGCGTGGCCTGCTTTTCGCGAAGCAAATAAAAGCAGGCCATCGGATCAATGGCCTGTACAGGGTGTGGCGACTTAAAAAGCAGGGAGGTTGTCCAGGTTGTTTTCCTTGATGCCGTCAGGCTCGCTGCGCAAAATATCCCGTCCGTACTTGTGAAACACGTCTACATGCGCCAGGTTCCCCGCCTTGGCCTCCTGCAAAGCGGTGAGGTAATCCAGCTCCCTTCCCGAGTTTGTTTTGAAGGCGATCAAATCGCCATCGTCATTTTTGCGCACGGCAACAATTTGCTCTTTGCCCGCAGCAGACGGGAGGTAGCCCTGGTCGCTTTCGCGCAAAGCCTGTTGCTCGCCTGCCGCTTTGTATTCCGCATAAATTTGTTCAAAGTTTTGCTCGCTCATGATCGTATCCCTCCTTCCCTATAAGGGTGGCTCAAGCGGGAAGAGAACATGCATTCGTTTTACAGCGACGATTTTCACCTATTGACAGTCGCTGCTAACAGGATTATATTTTGACTGACACGAAAGTCAATGAAAAAAGGGGGGAGCAGCTCGTGCCTCGCTCAAAGGAGCAGAACGAAGAAATTCGCGCCCAGCGAAAGGAAGCGATCATGCAGGGCGCTCTTGCTGTTTATGTGGAAAAGGGCTATGCAGCCGCAGATATCAAGGATGTGGCTGAGCATGCCGGAGTAGCCAGAGGACTGGTGTATTACTACTACAAAGACAAGCGCTCGTTGTTTCGCGATTTGTTTGCGCATATGTTTCAGCTCTCCAACAAGCATACCCGCTATCATTTTTCGCAGGAAGGGACAGCGGTAGAACTGTGCAAACAGTTTGCCCTCGTCATGTTCCATAATTTGTTTGAACGCTCTTTGCATGTCATGTTCTTTTTTCGCATGCGCCATGATTTGCGTGAGCTGTTTACGGGGGAAGAACTGCGTGGGCTGATGTGGCGCGACAACAATTTGCAAGTCATGGTAGATGCGCTCCGCCAAGGGATGGAGGCAGGCGATGTGCGTCAAATGTCGCCGGAGTTGCTCGCGGAGCAGTTTTGGGGAGCGATGATGCACGCGATGGGTTATTTGCACCGGAAAAAGAAGAACTTGCGCGCGGACGGACATGATATGGAACAAATCAAGGCGTTGCTCACGGATGAGATTGAAGCGGCAACTGAATCGTGCGTCTCCATGCTCCGGCCTTAACCGCGCATGTAGCTGAAGGACAAAAGGAGGATTTTTTTGCTGAAATTATTGCGTTATTTACGGCCATACCGTCAGATGGTCTTTCTGACGATGTTGTTTATGTTGCTTCAGTCGATTGCGAACTTGTATCTCCCGACGTTGATGTCACATATCGTCAACGAAGGGATCGTGAAGGAAAATACGGCTTATATATGGACAACGGGCGGCTTCATGCTGCTTGTCTCGGCAGGCGCTGCAGTTTTGTCTGTCGCGGCCAGCTACATGGCATCCCGTTCTGCTTCCGGTTTCGGGATGCGGATACGCAGCAGCGTGTTCAGTCATATTGAACGGTTCTCGCTGGAGGAGTTCGACAAGCACGGGACCGCTTCGCTGATCACGAGAACGACCAATGACATTGCCCAAGTCCAGCAGGTGCTGAACATGATGTTGCGGATGATGGTCATGGCTCCGATGATGTGTATCGGCGGGATCATCATGGCTTTGTCCAAAGACGCGGAGCTGTCCATCGTGATCATTGTGGCGATTCCGATTTTGGTCCTGGCGATTTTCGGGATCGGCTCGAAAGGGATTCCGTATTTCCAAGCCATGCAAGGCAAAATCGACAAGCTCAATCTCGTGCTGCGCGAGTCGTTGACAGGCATCCGCGTCGTGCGGGCTTTCAATCGGATTGAGCACGAGCGGGGACGCTTCAATCGCGCGAACGAAGATTTGACTGCGACAGCGATCAAAGCCAACCAGATCATGGCTGGGATGATGCCTGTCATGATGCTGATGATGAATGCCACTTCGATTGCGATCATCTGGTTTGGCGGATTGCGGATTAGCACGGGCCATATGCAAGTAGGCGATTTGATGGCCTTTTTGCAGTATGCGATGCAAATTTTGTTTTCCTTGATGATGGCGTCGATGATGTTCAGCATGGTGCCGAGAGCTTCCGCTTCAGCGGCGCGGATTCACGACGTGCTCTCGACTGAGCCGGTCATCGTCGACCGCGAGCAGGCAAGTGTAGGGAAAGCAAGCACAGGGGGAGACGTCGTTTTTGACCAAGTGACGTTCCGCTATCCAGGCGCAGAAAAGCCCGCCCTCTCCGACATTTCTTTCGTGGCCCGGCGTGGACAGGTGACGGCCGTGATCGGGGGAACCGGCTCGGGGAAAAGCACGCTTGCCAGCCTGATCCCGCGCTTTTACGATGTCGAGAGCGGGTGTGTTCAAGTAGGCGGCACGGATGTGCGCGACTGGCCGCAAAGCGAGCTGCGGACAAACATTGGCTTCGTGCCGCAAAAGGCTCTGCTGTTCACCGGGACGATTGCGGACAATATTCGTTACGGAAAAGAAGAGGCGACAACAGAGGAAATCCGGCACGCACTGGACATTGCCCAAGCCACAGACTTTATCGAGAACATGCCGGACGGATTGGATACGGTGCTCTCGCAGGGCGGAGCCAATTTGTCCGGCGGGCAAAAGCAGCGGCTTTCGATTGCCCGGGCGCTCGTTCGCCAGCCGGGCGTCTACATTTTTGACGACAGCTTTTCGGCGCTTGATTTCAAAACAGATGCCAAGCTGAGAGCTGCCTTGAAAAGCGAAACGCAGGAGGCGACGGTCATCATCGTGGCACAGCGGGTCAACACGGTGATGGACGCTGACCAAATCATCGTGCTGGAGGAAGGCAGAGTGGCGGGGATCGGCACACACCGCGAGCTGCTTGCTACCTGTAGCATCTACCAGGAGATTGTCACATCCCAACTGACAGAGGAGGAACTCGCATGAAGGAAAATCAACAACGACCTCCCCAAGGGCCAGGCGGGCAAAGGCCGATGGGCTTCGGCGGGCCTGGAATGCTGACAATGCCTGGTCAGAAGGCAAAAGATTTCAAAGGGACGCTGCGCCGCTTGCTCGGCTATTTGAAGCCGTATCGCTTCCAGCTGTTCATCGTCTTTTTGACCGCTGCACTCAGTACGATTTTCGGTATTCTCAGTCCGAAGCTGCTGGGGAATGCAACGACTACGATTTTCGAAGGATTCATGGGCAAGGTAAAGGGAGTACCTGGGGCGACGTTCGATTTTTCTGCGATCTGGCAAATTATCGTGACGCTGATCGGGCTGTATTTGTTTTCGTCTCTGTTTGCCTATATTCAGCAATACGTGATGGCTTCTGTCGCGCAAAAGACCGTGTATGCTTTGCGCAAAGAAGTAAATGAAAAGCTGGCGCGGCTGCCGCTGAAATACTTTGACGAGCGCACGCATGGCGAGATCATGAGCCGGGTCGTCAACGATGTGGATACGATCAGCGGGACGTTGCAGCAAAGCTTGACGCAGACGATCACGTCGATCATCACGCTGGTGGGGGTAGTCGTCATGATGCTGACGATCAGTCCGCTGATGACAGTGATTTTGATGCTGACCTTGCCGCTTAGCGTCGTTGTGATCAAACTGGTGGCTTCCCGCTCGATGCCGCATTTCAAAGGACAGCAGCAAGCGCTCGGCGAACTGAACGGTCACGTGGAAGAAATGTACACAGGGCATAAAATCGTCAAAGCGTTTGGCCGGGAAAAAAGCGCGATCGAGAAGTTCGATGCGATTAACGAAAAGCTGTATCAATCAGGCTGGAAGGCGCAGTTTCTTGCCGGGATCATGATGCCTTTGATGATGTTTGTCGGCAATATCGGATTTGTGCTTGTCTGTGTAGTCGGAGGCGTGCTCGTGACTCGCGGCAGTATCACGATCGGGGATGTGCAGGCGTTCATCCAGTACGCCCAGCAGTTTTCCCAGCCGATTACCCAAACGGCCAACATTGCGAACATCATCCAGTCAACGCTTGTCGCTGCCGAACGCGTTTTTGAAGTGCTGGACGCAGAAGAGGAGTCGGCAGATGAGCGCTCGGAAGCTGTCGCTGTCCGTTCGCAGGGGCATGTGCAGTTCGAACACGTGTCGTTTGGCTACAAGGAAGCGGAACCGCTGATCACGGATATGAACATCGATGTACAGCCAGGCATGACGGTGGCGATCGTCGGACCGACCGGGGCTGGCAAGACTACTTTGGTCAATTTGCTCATGCGCTTCTACGAGCTTGATGGCGGACGCATTACGATTGACGGACACGACATCCGCGATTTGCCGCGGGGCGAGCTGCGGAGCCAGTTTGGCATGGTGTTGCAGGACACGTGGCTGTTTAACGGAACGATCAAGGAAAATATCGCCTACGGACGGGCGGGGGCAAGCGACGCCGAGATCATCGAGGCGGCGAAAGCAGCACATGCCGACCATTTTGTGCGGACACTGCCGGAAGGATACGAGACGATGCTGAATGAGGAAGCATCGAATATCTCGCAAGGACAGAAGCAGCTTTTGACGATTGCCAGGGCGTTCCTCGCCGATCCGGCGATTTTGATTCTCGATGAGGCGACGAGCAGCGTCGATACCCGGACAGAGCTGTTGATTCAAAAAGCGATGGCTGGTCTGATGGAAGGACGAACGAGCTTTGTGATCGCCCATCGCCTGTCGACGATCCGCGATGCCGATATGATTCTCGTCATGAACAAGGGCACGGTGATCGAGCAGGGGAATCACGCAGAACTGCTGGCGCAGGGCGGTTTCTACGCCGATTTGTACAACAGCCAGTTTTCGCAAGACAGCGAGACGCAGGTAAGCTAATAAAAGTGCGGGATTCCCAGCCTCCGCTGGCAAAGCTCCGTGACACTTGAACTGCTTTCTTTCCAAACCAAACGCCAGTAGAGTAGTAAATCAGTAACCACCACAGACTTTTTGTGGTGGTTTTTGTACGTGCTCCAGAACACGAAAAAGCAGGCCGCCGAAAACTCCGGGGCCTGCTTTTTTGGGTGGGTGCTGTTACGAACTTATTTGTGTCGCGAAAACTTACGCGTTTACTGGTTTGCCTTCGTCCAGCAGCTGGCGAAGAACGGTTTGCAGAATACCACCGTTGCGGTAGTAGTCTACGTCTACCATGGAGTCGAGACGAACGATTACTTCGAACTCGAACTTGCTGCCGTCTTGTTTGGTTGCTTCTACTTTTACGCGTTGGCCTGGCTGAACTTCGTCGGAGAGACCCAGGATGCTGAAGGACTCAGTGCCGTCGATGCCCAGGGACTTCCAGCTTTGGCCGTCAGCGAATTGCAGAGGCAGAACGCCCATACCTACGAGGTTCGCACGGTGGATACGCTCGAAGCTCTCAGCGATAACCGCTTTGATGCCCAAGAGGAAAGTACCTTTTGCTGCCCAGTCACGGGAAGAACCAGTACCGTACTCTTTACCAGCCAGTACAACGAGTGGAGTGCCGTCTGCTTGATACTTCATGGAAGCATCGTAGATGGACATAACTTCGCCGGATGGCAAGTATTTCGTTACGCCGCCCTCAGTGCCAGGAGCCACTTGGTTGCGGATACGGATGTTGGCAAACGTACCGCGCATCATGACATCGTGGCTACCACGACGAGCGCCGTAGGAGTTGAAGTCTTTGCGCTCTACGCCATTTGCTTGCAGATAAATACCTGCAGGGCTGGTTGGCGAGATGTTACCAGCTGGGGAGATGTGGTCAGTTGTCACAGAGTCACCGAACAGAGCGATGGTGTTCGCTGCTTTGATGTCTGCGATCGCTGCGATTTCGCCAGCAAGGTCTTTGAAGAATGGCGGTTCTTGGATGTAGGTGGATTTTTCGTCCCACTCGTACAGATCGCCAGTTGGAACGTCGATTTTGTTCCAAGCTTCGTTTTGTGTGAACACTTGGCCGTACTCGGCACGGAACAGGTCTGGGTTCATTGCTTTGCCCATTGCTTCCGAGATTTCTTGTGGAGTTGGCCAGATGTCTTTCAGGTAAACAGGCTCTCCGTCTTTGCCAGTACCGATTGGTTCTGTAGTCAGGTCGATGTCTACAGTACCAGCCAGTGCGTAGGCGATAACCAATGGAGGAGAAGCGAGGTAGTTCGCTTTTACCTGTGCATGGATACGTCCTTCGAAGTTACGGTTACCGGACAGGACGGCTGCTACTGTCAGGTCTTCGTCAGCGATTGCTTTGCTGGTTTCTTCCGGCAATGGACCGGAGTTACCGATGCAAGTGGTGCAACCGTAGCCGACTACGTTGAATCCGATCGCATCCAAAGAATCAATCAGACCAGCGTCAGTCAGGTATTGCGTTACGACGCGGGAACCTGGAGCCAGGGAGCTTTTCACGAAAGGAGGCTTTTTCAAACCTTTTTCCACTGCTTTTTTCGCCAGGATACCTGCACCCAGCATTACGCTAGGATTTGATGTATTGGTACAGGAAGTAATCGCTGCGATCACGACAGCACCTGTTTTCAGCGTAGCGGTTTCACCGTTTGGATAAGCAACTGGTGCGCTTGCTGCGATTTTCTCTTCGGAAAGACCAAATCCGCCTTTGTCGATTGGCGTACGGAGGCTGTTGTTGAAGGATTCCTTCATAGCAGTCAGCTCTACGCGGTCTTGCGGGCGTTTTGGACCAGCCAAGCTTGGTACGACAGTGGACAAATCCAGTTCCAATGTTTCGGAGAAGACTGGGTCTGGAGTGTCGTCGGTACGGAACAGACCTTGTGCTTTGGTGTAAGTTTCTACCAGAGAGATCAGGTCTTCTTCACGACCAGTTTGACGCATGTAGTTGAGTGTCTCCGCATCTACAGGGAAGAAGCCCATTGTAGCGCCGTACTCAGGAGCCATGTTTGCTACGGTAGCGCGGTCAGCCAGCGAGATGTTGGACAGGCCAGGGCCGTAGAACTCCACGAATTTACCTACCACACCTTTTTTACGCAGCATTTGCGTAACAGTCAGGGCGAGGTCAGTTGCCGTTGCACCAGCGTTCAGGGTGCCAGTCAGTTTGAAGCCGACAACTTCTGGTGTTACGAAGTACAGAGGTTGACCGAGCATTCCTGCTTCTGCCTCGATACCACCGACACCCCAACCAAGAACACCAAGACCGTTGATCATAGTGGTGTGGGAGTCAGTACCTACCAGAGAGTCAGGGAAAGCAACGAGTTCGCCATCTACTTCGCGAGTAGCGATAACAGTTGCCAAGTACTCCAGGTTTACTTGGTGAACGATACCAGTAGCTGGAGGAACAGCACGGAAGTTGTCAAACGCTGTTTGCGCCCAACGCAGGAAACGGTAGCGCTCTTGGTTGCGTTCAAATTCGAGCTTCATGTTGTTGTCCAGAGCTGCTGCATTACCGAAATCGTCAACCATCACGGAGTGGTCGATTACGAGATCAACAGGCACGAGCGGGTTGATTCGTTTTGGATCTCCACCAGCGCGCTTCATCGCGATACGCATCGCTGCCAAGTCAACGACAGCAGGTACGCCTGTGAAGTCTTGCAGGACGATACGAGCTGGCATGAGTGGTACTTCTTGGTTTTCGTCGCGGCCTTTTGTCCAGGTCGCCAGTTGTTGTACGTGTTCTTTGGTGATCGCACGGCCATCGAACTGACGTACAGCAGCCTCAAGCAAAACTTTAATGGAGAACGGCAGTTTGGAAACATCGCCGAGTCCTTGTTCTTCCAATCCTTGCAGGCGATAGTACGCGAAAGACTTGTCGCCTACTTGCAGGGAAGATTTCACTTTGTAAGCATCTTGTTTAGCCAATGTATACAACCTCCCTATTGTAACTTGGGGTTTCATCTGGTGAAACGCAGTTTCGTTTCCTTATTACGAACTTATTATACTCGATTTGTTTCCCGGCTTCTACCCCAAATTCATCATTTATATACAAAAATGATGGGAGAAAAAACAAACCGGTATGTTTCCCGTTGTATTTAATGAAGGAAAAATATCCAGACTTCATGTATTATCCCGTTTATATTTCGTTTACATTCATCCGTTATCGTATCACTTGTCACGAAAAACAAGCAGAGGAGTCAGCTATATGAAAGAACAAACGACCAACCAACGACCCGGATTGGGAAATTGGCGACCTTTTTATCAACTCATCAAGGCAACGAAGCCGTCCAAAATGAAGCTCGGCATCGCCTTGTTTATGAGCATCGCGACGACTGTGGTCAGTCTGGTCATTCCGATGTTTACGAAAGACCTCGTCGACAGCTTCACCCTTTCGACGATCAGCCAGGGGCAAATTGCGCTGTTGATGATTGCTTTCGTCGCGCAAGCCATTGCCAGCGGCTTGTCCATTTACTTGTTGAATCACGTCGGCCAGAGCATTGTGGCTGCGCTGCGTGAGCGCTTGTGGAAAAAGCTGCTCGTCCTGCCCGTCGCTTATTATGACAACCATCGCACGGGAGAAACGATCAGCCGGATGACGAACGACACCGGGGTTGTCAAAGGGCTGATCAGCGAGCACCTCGCCAACTTTTTTACCGGAATTATCGCCATCATCGGATCGGTGGCAACGCTGTTGTACCTCGATTGGCAAATGACGCTGACGATGCTGATCGCCGTCCCGCTGTCCATCGCGATTCTCGTCCCGTTAGGCCGGCAAATGTACAAAATCTCCAAAGGGCTGCAAGATGAGACAGCGAGCTTTACTACAGTTATGAATCAAGTCTTGTCCGAGGTGCGGCTGGTCAAGGCGCAAAACGCCGAGCCGCATGAGTACGCAGCCGGAAGCCGGGGGATTGGCAACCTGTTCCGTTACGGGCTGAAAGAAGGCCGCGTGCAGGCGATGATCGGGCCGTTGATCTCGTTTGTTTTGATGGTGTTGCTCGTCGTGATCATGGGCTACGGCGGGATGCGCGTTGCGACTGGCGCTCTGAGCGCTGGCGAACTTGTCGCGTTTATTTTGTACCTCGTTCAGATCATCATGCCGCTGGGGCAGTTTACCCAATTTTTTACCCAACTGCAAAAGGCAATGGGCGCAACAGAGCGAATCATAGCTACATTGGAGGAACCGGAGGAAGATCACGAGACAGGTCGCACACTGGAAAATGCAGCGCTGCCGATCCAACTGGACAAAGTGGGCTTTGCCTACGAAAACGGGGAGCGCATTCTCGATCAGGTCAGCTTCACGATTCCGGCGGGAAAAGTGACGGCGATTGTCGGGCCGAGCGGAAGCGGCAAAACGACGCTGTTCGCCTTGCTGGAACGGTTTTATCAGCCAGCAGAAGGCGAGATTCGCTTGGGACATGATCCGATCGATGCGTTTTCGCTGGCGTCCTGGCGCAGCAAGATCGGCTACGTCTCCCAGGAAAGCCCTTTGATTGCAGGGACGATCCGGGAAAATATTTGCTACGGCATTTCCCGCCCGATTAGCGAAGCAGAACTGAAACAAGCGGCGGCGATGGCGTACGCGGACCAGTTTATTGACGAATTGCCTGATGGCTACGACACTCAAGTAGGAGAGCGAGGCGTCAAGCTGTCGGGAGGACAGCGCCAACGCATCGGGATTGCCCGCGCCCTGCTGCGCGATCCGCAAATTTTGATGCTGGATGAAGCGACCTCAAGCCTCGACAGCAAGTCGGAAATCATCGTTCAGCAAGCATTGCAAAACTTGATGAAGGGGCGCACGACTCTCGTGATTGCCCACCGACTGTCTACCGTGGTGGACGCGGATCAGATCATCTTCCTGGAAAAAGGCAAAATAACCGGAATGGGAACGCACGAACAACTGTTTGAATCGCACGACATGTACAAGGAGCTGGCTAGCCAGCAATTGCTGATGAAGGAGAAGGTGCAGGCGACATGACGAAAATTATGGTAGTGGACGATGATCCGCACATTCGTGAGCTTGTCCGCGTCTTTTTGCGCAACGAGGGCTTCGAGGTCGTGGAAGCGGAAAATGGCGTCGAGGCGCTGAAAAAAATGGAATCGCCCGGTGCCGATCTGGTCATCCTCGATATTATGATGCCGCAGATGGACGGCTGGGAGCTGTGCCGACAATTGCGTGAACATTACGATACCCCGCTGCTCATGCTGACGGCCAAAGGAGAGACGGCACAAAAAGTCAAAGGCTTCGAACTCGGAACGGACGATTATCTCGTCAAGCCGTTTGAGCCGGCAGAACTGGCTGTGCGGGTAAAAGCGCTGCTCAAGCGCTACAAAATCGCCGCCTCCCACAAAGTACAGGCAGGGCTTTTGCAGTTGGATCGCAAGACGTTCGAGATTGCGTGTCAGGACAAGGCGTGGACGATTCCGTTGAAAGAGTTTGAACTGTTGTTCAAGCTGGCGAGCTATCCGGGGCAGACGATTCCGCGCGAGCAGTTGATCGAGCAAATCTGGGGCTACGATTTTGAAGGCAACGAACGAACCGTCGACGTGCACATCAATCGGTTGCGCGAGCGTTTTCCGGAAGGGGAGTACGGCTTTCGCATCCGCACCGTCCGCGGCCTCGGTTATCGACTGGAGCTGGACAAATGAAACAGCCAAAACAAATGCCGAACCATTTGTCCCATTCCAGTCGCAAGTTTATCGTTCTGAAACTGCTGTTTCTGGTCGGGCTGGTGGCTTTGCTCATCGCCTGCGGGGCTGGGGCGTATTGGGCGACCGGTTTCGTTTTCCACTATGCGGGACTTACGCAGAGCGAATTTATTCGGGCAGTAGTCAGCTCTTTCCTCAGCTTCGTTTTGTTTATTCTCATAGCGTCTGTGATTTCTCGCTTTGTCCGTCCGCGACATCTGGAGCTGTTTCAATTGCTGATCGATGCGTTAAGACGGATTGCCAAAGGGGATTTCAACGTGAATCTGGATTTCAAAGTGGAGCGGGAGTGGGGGCAGCTCGTGGCGGGCATCAATCACATGGCGGAGCAATTGCAGGAAATGGAGAACATGCGCCAAGAGTTCATTTCCAATGTCTCGCATGAAATCCAGTCGCCGCTGACTTCGATTCGCGGCTTCGCCCGCGCCCTGCAAAACGACAGCCTGAGCGCCGAAGAGCGTCAACATTATTTGGAGATCATCGAAACGGAAAGCAACCGCTTGTCCAAAATCAGCGACAACTTGTTGAAGCTGACCTCGCTGGAGGGCAAGCATCACCCGTTTGAACGCAAGCGCTATCGTCTCGATCAGCAGTTGCAACAAATCATTTTGGCGTGCGAGCCGCAATGGCTGGACAAAGAAATTGAAATGGAGCTTGATCTGGAAAAGGTGTACATCGTGGCTGACGAGGACATGATGAGCCAGGTGTGGAACAATCTGCTTGCCAACAGCATCAAGTTCACCGAGCCGGGCGGACAGATTCGCGTCGCACTGCACGAGCAGCAGGGCGCTGTACAGGTGCGCATTTCCGATACGGGGATCGGCATCGCCAAAGAAAATCTCGAACGCATTTTTGAGCGGTTTTTTAAGGAAGACAAGTCGCGCAATCGCACAACAGGCGGAAGCGGTCTTGGACTGTCCATCGTCAAAAAAATTGTGGAGATGCACGAGGCGACCATTTCCGTGGAGAGCAAGCCGGGAAAAGGAACGACTTTTACAGTAGCATGGCCGAGCGAGCAGGCGGACGCTCAACCAGATGGGCAGCCTGGCGCCGAGGAACAGCATCGAAAAAGAAAAAGACCTTGAGAGCCATACATTCTCAAGGTCTTTTTTCGTGGCATTACGCGCCGATGTATTTGGCGTGCAGCGATCTTGCTACGCTGACCTCATCCGTTCCTTGCACGAGTACGCGCCCGTCCGGGAAGGCGACGAGGGTGTAAGCATCGACGTGGAAGCGGAGCAGGAATTTGTTTTGCTCAATTCGGCCCAGTGGAGCGAGCCGTGCTGCGAGAGCGTCCAAATCGAGCGAGACAGCAGCGCCCGGCGAGATTTGCACCGTGTCTCGGCCACAGAGAGAGACTGCCTGTCCGTCCTGTGATTCGGGCTGCAAAAAGGTGTATTCGTGCTTGCCGCAGGTTGGGCAATCGCTGCGGCGGGCATTCGCCACTTTGATTTGCTGGTGGCGGTTTTGCCAGATTTCAAAATGCTCCAGATTCAAGTTGAGGTCGTCTGTTGCGCCGACCAACAGCTTGAACGCTTCGGTAGCTTGATACGAAGCTACGATATGAATGATCGGGCCGATGACGCCCGCTGTATCGCAAGTGGGCATTTCGCCCGGGTTGGGAGCTTCCGGGAACAAACAGCGCAAACATGGCGTGATGCCGGGACGGATCGTGGTAAACGTGCCCGTCGCACTGACAGCACCGCCGTACACCCACGGAATGCCGTGCTTGACGCAGACGTCGTTGACCAGATAGCGAACCTGGAAGTTGTCTGTCGCATCCAGCACCAGATCGACGTCAGAAAGCAGTTCCTCGGCGTTATAGGCGGACAGATCGGCGACAATCGGTTCGATGACGACGGATGAATTGATGTTCGACAGCTTGGCGTGGGCTGCAATCGCTTTTGGCAAATGCTCGGCGGCATCCGTCTCGTCGTAGAGCATCTGCCGCTGCAAGTTGCTCGGCTCCACGAAGTCGCGGTCGATCAGGCGGACAAAGCTTACTCCGGCGCGAACCAGATGATTCGACAGCACGGTGCCAAGCGCCCCCATGCCGACGATGGCCACACGGCTTTGTCCGAGCTTCTCCTGCCCGCTGCGTCCGATCGGATGAAACAGGATTTGACGGGAATAGCGTGTATCCAAAGCGACTACTCCTCCTTTCCGTACTCGGAGGCAAGCGGATTCCACGGACCTTGCTGGTGGCCTTTCCATTCGCTGCCGTCTTCCCACATTTCTTTTTTCCAGATCGGAACGATTTGCTTCAGTCGTTCGATGGCGTAGCGCCCTGCTTCAAAAGACTCGTTGCGGTGCGCAGTAGCGACAGCGACGACGACTGCGATTTCCTCTACAGCCAAATCTCCGATGCGATGATGCATCGCGACGGTCGCGCCAGGCCAGCGTTCCTTGATCTCGTCCGCGACCTGCTTCATTTTTTCCACTGCCATCGGTTCGTACGCTTCATAGGACAGGTAGACCGTGCGCTGTCCGTGCGTAAATTCGCGCACCGTCCCGACAAAGGTGAGAATCGCGCCTGCGTGCGGGTTGCTCACGAGGCTGACCAGCTTGTCCGCCGAGAGCTTTTCCCGGGTAACGGCAAAAAAGGGCACTTCTTCACCGCCGCTGACTGGAGGCAAAAGAGCGATCTCATCCTGAGCGGAAATGACGCGATCAGGCTGGGCGTATTCGTGATTAATGGAAACAAAACTGCTGCCGAGCAGCGGGGCGAGGACAGGGTACTCTTCCCGGATTGCTTGCAGCAGATCGTGTACAGTAGCGTTTTCTGGCAAAGTCAATTGGATGTCGCGGGCATTGGCGCGTTCGGCCAGTCCGGCAAACAACAATACGGTAATCGTCAAGGCAATTCCTCACTTCCGCTTGTAAATGACAGTTCTCTATGGCTTGACGATATCACAATCGGAGAGAGATGCCAATGAGCGAAGGGCTGCAAGGTGCACGCTAAAAGGGCTAGGGGGCGAATCCCTCCTGGCTGATTTTGACTTCGTCAGGGGCGAAGACGCGCAACAGCCGCTTGTAGACGATCCGATACGCGGAAGGTCCCGCCCATTCCTCTAGTCCCGCTTCGCTGAACAGGGCGGGGATGCCGTTTTTGCTCGTCCGTTTGCCGCCGCTGCCGTCTCCCATATAAAAGTCGTCCAGGCAGACGCGCGTGACCAGCGGCCGCAGCAAGTCGGGAAACGCTTCCGTGCTCGGCAAGGCCGGAGCGATCGTCGCCTGGGTCGGGACGCCAGCGGCAGCCAGTCGCTCCAACGCTTTCAGCCGAGCCGCAATCGGCGGGGCCTGCGGCGAAAACAGCTTGCGCATATCCTCCCGGTCGGTTTCCACCGTCATGCTGACCCGTACACGCTCTCCGAGTTGAACGAGCAAATCGATATCGCGTGTGACCAGCGGACTGCGCGTCTGAACGAGCAAAAAGTCGGGTGGATTGTCCGCCATGACTTCCAACAGCGAGCGTGTCACTTTTTCCCGGTACTCCGCAGGCTGATAAGGGTCTGTGCTCGACGACATGAAAATCGTGACCTTGCCTTTTGCCTTTGCTTTGCTCAGCTCTTTGGCAAGCAGCGTGGCTGCTTCGGTTTTGACGTCGACCCACGTGCCCCAGTCCAAACCGCGAAACAGCGAGACAGGCATTTGCCGCACGTAACAGTAAGAACAGGCGAACGAACAGCCTGTGTACGGGTTGAGCGAATGCGTGTAATCTGCGAGAAAGCCGCTGCCTTTATTCAGGAGCGACTTCGGTTGTTTGTAAAAGAGCGTGCTTTTCAAGCTAATCCCTTCTTTTACGTAGCGTCGTGGAAAATGATGCCCAGGCTGTACCGCGTGCCTGTCGTGATCGTGCTGACTCCGTGACGCATCGTCGTTTTGTAGTAGCCGCGTGTCCCGGCTACAGGGCGGTAGGAGGTGGGGAAAATCAATCCCGCCCCTTGCTCCAAGGTTATCACATGACCTCTGCTTTGCGCGCGTGGTCGTTGCTCTGTCAGGAGAAATTCCCCGCCGGAAAAGTCTTTTTCCTGCTGATTTAAGACAAACACAACCTGAAACGGAAAAAACAGCTCTCCGTACATATCCTGATGCAGACAATTGTAGCCGCCTGCTTCGTATTTTAAAATCAGCGGCGTCGGCCTGGTCTGTCCGTGCTGGTGACAATGATCGAGAAAATCAGTCAGAGCCGCAGGGAAAGCAGCCGTATGTCCGAGCAGTTGCCCCCAATGATTGGCTACTGGAGCCAGCCGGGGATACAAGCTTGCCCTGAGCTGTTGGACGAGCGGCGGCAGCGGAGCCTGATAGTAGCGATATTCGCCGCTGCCAAAGCGGTAGCGCTCCATCTGGATTGTTTTGCGAAAAAGCGAGTCAGCGGAGTAGCCCGCGATCAACTCCTGACATTCTTCTTCCTTTAATAGACGCGGGAGAGTGGCGTAGCCTTGTGCATCCAACTCATGAACGATCTGCTCCCAGCTTTGCGCGTCGATTCGATTCGCCAACGTGTCAGACATGGACAGCGCTCCGTTTCACGCTCGTTTTCTCCAGCTTGAGCAGCTCTGTTTTCATGGGGAGGCCGCCGCGATAGCCTGTAAGCTTCCCGTCTTTTCCGACCACCCGATGGCACGGAATCGTCAACAACAACGGATTGGCGCCAATCGCTGCGCCCACTGCCCGGACAGCCGCGCTGTTGTTGATATGGGCAGCAATGTCGGAGTAAGAGGCCGTCTGTCCGTACGGAATTTGCTGCAACGCCTGCCAAACCGCTTGTTGAAAAGGAGTGCCCGACAGATCGTGAGCGACTGAAAACTGCTGGCGTTCTCCCTGCAAATACTCGATGATCTCTTTGGCGTACGGAGCCAGCCGAGCCGCATCCTGGACGAGAGCGTATCGGGGTTTGCGCCGCGCTGCCCATTGTGCCAATTCGTCAATCGGGTGGTGATTGGAGCCGACGAAAGCAAGTCCCTTCTCTGTTGCTGCGATGTGCAGACTCCACTCGCCATGCTCTACTTTTGCCCAGTATATGTGCTGATTTTTGTTCATTTTGTTTGCGCCTCCTTAACGATTGCCGATGTACGCACAGTATACCTTTGTTTTCGCGATTCCGTACGTTTTCGGCAATAAATCAGCAAGATAGTGAAAGCGGTGCGACATGATTTGCCAAAGACAAATCTCGCGGTGTTCCCATTGCTTTTCGCAAGCGGCGGGAGTAAGGTAGAAGAAGCAAAGTTGCAAGCGGGTTACGGGATCGTACAAATGGAGGACGAACAGGAACATGAGTGATCAACTGACGCATTTTAATGAACAAAACCGTGCGCGCATGGTGGATGTTTCGGAAAAAGACATCACCAAGCGGGAGGCCGTAGCGGAAAGCAAAATCGTCATGAAGCCCGAGACGCTTCAGCGTATTCGCGAAGGGCGGGTAGAGAAGGGGGATGTGCTGGCAGTCGCGCAAGTAGCGGGAGTCATGGCTGCGAAAAAGACGTGGGACATCATTCCGATGTGCCATCCGCTTTCCTTGACCGGGATTGATATTCGCTTCACGTTTGAAAACGAGACAACGCTGGGCCTGGAAGCAAGCGTGCGGACGACCGGAAAAACAGGCGTCGAGATGGAAGCTTTGACAGCGGTAAGCGTTGCTGCTCTTACGGTGTACGACATGTGCAAGGCGATGGACAAAGGCATGGTCATCGGGCCGACCTGTCTGTTGAGCAAATCAGGCGGGAAGAACGGCGATTTTCGTCGGGGAGAGAACTAGATCATGAGACAGAAATGGGAATCCTATCCGAGCAGCATTCGTCTTCTGGCGGTTGCTGCCATCATTTTTTCTACGGGTATGGCATGTATATGGCCGCTCGTCACGATTTACATTCACGATTACTTGGGGAAGCCGCTGCCTGTAGCGGGTTTTTTGCTGTTATTGAACCAGGGCGCGTTTTTGATCGGAAGCATCACGGGTGGCATGCTGTTTGACCGCTGGGGAAGAATGCGGACGATCATAATCGGCTCTGTCGGCATTATTTTGATTACAATCGGTCTTGGACTTACGCACGATTTTACCGTGTATACGATCCTGCTGCTGTTAAACGGGCTGTTCTACGGAACGCTGTCTCCTGTCATGAACGCGCTGGCGGTCGTTTTGTGGCCGGAAGGCGGGCGCAAAGGAATCAACATGATTTACGTCGCGTTGAATGCGGGAGTGGCGGCAGGCTCGGCGCTGGGCGGACTTTTGGCGAGCGTATCGTTTTCTTGGACCTTTTTCGGGAACGCACTCACGCAAATGATCGTTCTCGCCATCTTCGTGATCTTTTTGCCGCGCCATCTGAAAGCGGCGGAGAATCGGCCACTGCCTGCTTCGCCAGCGGGCGAGTCGGACACGAGCAAGACCGATGCTGACGGACAGCTTGGCGCACATGGCGCAGGAGAGCTTCAGCCAACGCGAAAAGTGGTTTGGGGAGCCTTGCTGTTTTTGTGCAGCGGCTTGCTGATCAGCTGGATTGTGTACGTGCAATGGACGACGGTGTTGTCGACTTACATGCAATCTTTGGGCATCTCCTTGCGCCAGTACAGCTTGCTGTGGACGCTGAATGGCGGCTTGATCCTGTTTGGTCAACCGCTGATCGCCTGGGTCATTCGCCGCTTTGCTCGCACGCTGAAAGCGCAAATGCTGCTCGGCTCCTACGTCTTTGCCTTGTCGATGCTGATTTTGTCGCAGTCGACCTCCTATGCGGGCTTCGTCGCCGCGATGTTTATCATGACGTTGGGCGAAATGCTCGTCTGGCCAGCCGTTCCTGCCGTAGCGGCGCAAATTACGCCAGCAGGACGGGAAGGCTTTATTCAAGGGCTGATCGCGGGAACAGGCTCGGCAGGGAGGATGCTCGGACCGTTGCTCGGCGCGATCATTTTCCAGCACTTCCAGGCGCAAGGGCTTTTGTACATCATGGCAGGGCTTGCGCTCTTGTCCGTGGCGTTTTTCGCCTTCCACACAACGTTTTTGAATCGCCGTCAAAAGGTGGCTGTGCCAACCGCAGAAAAGATGTAGCGAAAAAAGGCGAGCGCCTGCGGGGAAGCATCTTGACACGTCGAGAGCAGGCAATGTAGTATGAAGAAGATTAAAAACAGTATATTCCGTGTGATTTACTTATGAAGAGAGGCGGAGGGACTGGCCCTATGAAGCCCGGCAGCGGATCTGCGCGTGTAGCGATGCAGATGCTGTGCCAATTCCAGCAGGAGCATTCCTGACAGATAAGGACGTGACCAAGCTGATCTCCCCCTTTTTCTGTACGGAAAAAGGGGGTTTTTGCTGTATGGGCGAAAAGAAAGGAACTGAAGAGAAATGCGTATCCAACCTTCCGACATGATTGACCGACTGCCAACCCAATTTTTCGCGACGTTGGTAGCGAAAGTAAATAAAGTCATCGCCAACGGGCACGATGTGATCAACCTGGGGCAGGGAAACCCGGACTTGCCGACTCCTCCCCACATCGTAGAAGCGCTACAAGCACATACAGCCAACCCGCTTCACCACAAGTACCCGCCTTTTTCCGGCCGACTGGAGCTGAAGCAGGCTGTTGCGCACTGGTACAAACAACAATTTGACGTAGACCTTGATCCGGAAGAAGAAGTAGCGGTTTTGTTCGGCAGCAAAACAGGACTGGTGGAAATTTGCCAGGTGCTGATGAACGCAGGCGACGTCGCGCTCGTACCGGACCCGGGCTATCCGGATTACTGGTCGGGTGTGGCGGTCGTCAATGGTCGGATGTCGATGATGCCGCTGACAGCAGAAAATCAGTTTTTGCCGGACTACAGCAAAATTCCGCAAGCCGATTTGGATCGGGCCAAGCTGATGTTTTTGAACTATCCGAATAACCCGACAGCGGTGAACGCGCCGTTTGAATTTTACGAGGAAACGATTCAATTTGCCCGCAAGCATGAGATCGTCGTCTGCCACGACTTTGCCTACGGCGCGATCAGCTACGACGGCAAAAAGCCGGTCAGCTTCATGCAGGTGCCAGGGGCAAAAGAGGTCGGTGTCGAGTTTTACACTTTGTCCAAAACGTACAACATGGCTGGCTGGCGCGTAGGGGCGATGGTCGGCAACCGCGAGCTGGTGAGACTGATCAATCTGATTCAGGATCATTATTTCGTCAGCCTGTTCGGTGCTGTGCAAATGGCCGCGGTAACCGCGATGACCGAATCGCAGCAATGCGTTCGGGATTTGGTGGCTGTCTACGAAAGCAGACGCAACGCCTTGTTCTCCAATCTGCACCGCATCGGCTGGCAAGCGCCGCCGTCCCAAGGCTCGTTTTTTGCCTGGCTCCCGGTTCCAGCCGGATTCACTTCCATCGAGTTTTCCGATTTGCTCTTGGAAAAAGCGCATGTCGTCGTTGCTCCCGGTGACGGCTTCGGCCCTACCGGGGAAGGATACGTTCGCGCCGCGCTGTTGTCGAGTGAAGAACGTCTGGCCGAAGCGGTACAGCGCATTGAGAAATTAGGACTGTTTGCCAATACCAAATAGGATGAGAACGGACCGCACTTTCCTGCATGAGAAAGTGCGGTTTTTGTTTGGAAATCAGGGGATAGCAGGAGATTTTCTGGGTAAAATGTAAGGGCCATGCGTTTTTGGAAACCAAGACAGGCAAGGCGAATAAAAATCATTCTCACCGTTGACAGATAATGATTTTCATTATAGGATGGTAATGATAATTGATCTCAGCAAGAGCGGGAGGGTACTATGCGCTATCAGATTAACGGTTACACGGACATGTATACGGTGATCGCCAACGAGCGGAAGATCGGTGGAGCCATTGAAGCAGCTCAGGTTCGACTGCGCACGGGAGAGATTTTTGCCAATGCGGTTCTCACTCGTTTGGAAATGTCAGGTGCGCATTTTTGCTCGATCGGATTCGTCACAGAAGAAGGCAAGCGGCTGATTGTGCACGTAGATGATATCAGCATGATCGCAGATGCGCGCCATGTAAATGTATGTGAGCTGACCAATGAATGCATGCGTGCAGAGAAATGCGCGGATCGCTTGAAGCGTTTGAAGCGTCTCTGTGAGCTGAACGAAGGAAGCTGTACGCCGACTTTCCAGGAAGAAGCGCTGCTTTTGGCAGAGGACATCGGACTGGATGAAGCACGTGGACACGTAGACTTGTCTTTCTTGCCGCAAGCAGAAAAGGCTCGTGTTGTTCGCATCGCGTAGAATAGCTATTTGATTTACATAATCGCCCCTTTCCCTTTTACAGCGGAGAGGGGCTTTTTGCGTGCGGGCGTTGATGCTGCAAAAACCGGATGAAGCTCTGGACCGGATAAGGCATGATGTCGTCCTGGCGATAGACGAGGCAAATGTGCCGGCGATTGACGTAGCCGGGCAGTTCGCGAACGATCAGTTCACCAGTCTCGCTTTCGCGCACGACGCTGCGATACGGCAGGACACTGACGCCCATGTTGTGTTTGGTCGCTTCCTTGATCGTCTCAATCGCCCCCAGCTCCATGCGCACTTGCCAGCGCAGCTGGTTTTCCTGGGCCCAAAGTTCAGCAAGCTCGCGTGAGGTGGAGCCTGCTTCGTGAATGAGAAATGGCTCGGATTGCAAATCAGTCAGCTCGATCACGCTTTTTTGGGCAAGCGGATTTTGCGGAGCGAGAACGAGGCGCAGCTCGTCGGCAAGCAGCGGAATGACATGCAGACCGTCCTGGGGCTGCATGGACAACGAGACAATCGCCAAATCGATCTCAAAATCGCGCAGCAGCTCCATGAGCGGCCGCGCTTTTTTTACGGTCAAAATCGGCAGGACGTGCGGATGCTCCGCCTGAAATGAAGCCAGATAAGGGGGAAGATAGTAGGTGGCAGGCGTATAGCTCGCCCCGATTTTCAGCGTTCCTCTGCCGCCGTGGCGAAACTCCTCCATGACTTGTCCGGCCTCTGTGAGCAAAGTGGACACTCTGCGGGCATAAGGCAAGAGCGCCGCTCCTGCTTCCGTCAGGCGAAAGTGCCGCGGCTGCTTGTAATACAGCTCCACGCCGAGGTCGCTCTCCAGTTTTTTCAGGTGAAAGCTGACGGTTGGCTGCTTGATATGCAAAGCTTCGGCGGCTTCGGTCAGCGACTTGCACTGAGCGGAAACGGCAAATACGCGCAATTGCTGAATATTCATCGAGTCGATCCCTCCGCCACCAGTATAGATACTCTCTATCGTTCCATCAATAAACATAGACGTTATTTAACACAAGCTTAGCATCTCATTTACTTTCCGCTCACACTAATCGCGTAAAGTTGTCGGTAGGAAAAGAAATGGGAGGGAAACGGAATGAACAAGAAAAATCGCAAGCCAAAATGGTCCGTATTGACGCTGCTCGTCTCCACGTCTTTGCTTTTTGCAGGATGTGGACAAGGCTCCACCACTCCGGCAGCATCAGGTACAGACAAAGCGGGCAATCAGCCGGCAGCATCCACAACAACCGGGAGCGCGCCAACAAAAGAAGACAAGTCGAAGGGAGAGCCGCTCGTCGTCTATCTCAATGACTTCGATGAGATCATCGGCCCGATGTTTGAAAAAGAGACAGGCTACAAAGTCAAACTCGTCTCTGGCAACGGAGCAGAAATCATGTCGCGGATCGAAGCGGAAAAAGGCAATCCGCACTGGGATGTCGTCTGGATGGACGCGATGCCGTCGATTCACAAGCTGGGCAAAGACGGACAACTGCTCGAAGGCTGGACGCCGAATAACGCTGCGGGCTTGACAGACTTTGCGGCGAAGCTCGTTCCAGCGAACAAAACGTACTACCCGACAGGTGCACATGCAGCGGGTGTCATCATTGCCAATACGAAACAACTCCCGGCAGACAAAGCTCCGAAATCGTGGAACGATCTGGTCAAGCCGGAGTTTCAAAATATGGTCGGCATGGCGGACCCGGCGGTAGCTGCTCCAGCCTATCCGTTTGTCGCCTGGTTTTTCCAGCAGGAGGGCATGGACAAAGGCAAAGCTTACTTCGATCAGCTGCTGCAAAACGGCGCTCGCGTCTACCCGAAAAATCCGAATGTGGCAAAAGCTTTGACAGGGGGCGAGATCAAACTGGCAGCCCTGCAAGAAAGCAATGCCTACACGCTGAAAAACAAAAAAGAGCCTGTTGAAATCATCTGGCCAGAAGAAGGAGCGCCTGCATCTGTGCGCGTAGCCGGGATTCAGAAGGATACGAAAAACGTGGAAGCAGCGAAAGCGTTTATCGACTTCATTCTCGATCCGAAGGTCCAGCAGCAATTGATCGATCAGGGAGAAGAAAGCTACTTCGAGCCGTCCGCAAAAGGAGCCGTTGCCAAAAAAGACCGGGCTGCGAATGCCAAGCTGGTCGTCGCCGATCCAGAGTGGGCTTCCGAGCATGAAGCGGAAATCAAGCAATGGTTTGCCGACAAAGCGGTAAAGTAAAGCGATGAGATTGCTAGGGACATATGGAAACCGAATGGGCTGGCTCGTGCTGGCCATTCTCTTTTTCCTGATTTTATTGCCGCTTGCTGCTGTCATCATTCAAGTGTTGTTGCCCGGTGTGTTTTTCGGGCAGTGGAACATCGGGGATTTATCGCTGCTGCTGGACGTGTTCACCCGGCCGCTCTGGCTGGCTTCCTTGAAAAATTCCTTATACCTTGGCGTAGGAACGACGGTATTTGCGACAGCGCTCGGCTGCGCACTGGCTATCGTCCGTTCGCGCTGGTCGTTTCAAACGGCAAGGCTGCTCGATCTGGCGGTCTGGGTGTTGCTGATTACGCCATCGTTCATTTTGGCGCAAGGCTGGGTGATGTTTGCTGCGGCAGATGGTCTGGCGAACGCCTGGCTGGGCTGGACCTGGATCACAAGTCTCGTCTTTTCGCCAGAAGGTCTGGTTGTGGTGATGTCGCTCAGCAAATTCCCGCTCGCTTACTTGGCGATTGCGAGTGCGCTGGAATGGAAGGTGGACCGATTGGGAGAGGCAGCCAGATTGTGCGGCGGCTCGCTCTGGACGGTCTGGCGCACGGTGGAGCTGCCGCTATTGCTGCCTGCGATTTGTTCCGGGGCGCTGCTCGTGTTCATGGATACGATCGGCGACTTCGGCTTGCCAGCTTCAATTGCTGCTGTCTTCCGTTTTCCGACGCTGCCGTATTCGATTTATTCGGCTCTGTACACGTCGCCCATCCGCTTTGACATGGCGGGAGTGCTGTCGTTTTACCTCGTGCTGCTGATTGTCGCTGCGATGAGCATTCAGTTTTATGTGATGCGCAAGGCGCGGTTTGATGTACTGTCCTCCCGGGCGACCAGACAGGAGCGCAAGACAACAAAGCGGGGCAGCCTGTGGCTGAATATCGGCTGCATCAGCTTTTTGCTGGTCGTCATCGGCATTCCGTTCGGGGCGAACCTGCTCATGTCCATCTCGGATACATCGAGCATGGATCAGGGCTTGCAAGGATTGACTCTGCGTCATTACGAAGAGCTGTTTGCCGATGGAGAAGCCTTGCTGGACGGCTTGCTGCATTCGCTTGGCATCGCCGCTACCGCAGGCATTATCGGACTGATCGTCGGATTTTTCGTCGCCTACGTGCTGACGTATTCGCCGTTCAAATACCGCAGGGCTGTCGACGTTATCTCGCTGGTCTCGCTGGCTGTACCTGGCGTTGTTCTCGGCATTGGCTATATTTTTGTCTGGAATCAGCGTTGGCTCGAACCGATCGGCTTGTTGCTGTACGGAACGCCGTGGATTCTCGCGCTGGCAAGTGTGGCAGGTGCCATTCCGATCATTACGCGGGTCATTGTCGGCGCGATGGCAAAAGTGCCGGGGCAGCTGCTGGCAGCTGCGCAAATGCAGGGAGCAAGCTTCGTCCAGCGCGTGAGGTGGATTTTGCTGCCGTTGATCCGCGGGGCGCTCGTCGCAGCAGGTTTGTCCGCTTTTGGCAGTAGTGTGTTTGATTTGGCGGCGACTTCGATTTTGTTCCCGCCTGATTTTATGACCTTGCCCGTCTTTATTAACAAGGCGTTTGAAGATCTGAAATTCGCTTACGCGGCGGCTTCGACCTTGATGGGCGGCGGTTTGGTCGTCCTGATCATCGTCATTGTCGAGCTGTTGTTTCAGCCGAAAAAATGGAAAGCTGGGAGAGATCATGCTTGAATCCGATACTGGAAGTTCGCGGAGTACACAAATCGTTTGGCAACTATGCTGCCCTGCGCGGAATTGATTTGTCCGTCCAAAAGGGAGAAATCATCAGCGTCCTGGGGCCATCCGGCTGCGGGAAGTCGACTTTGTTGCAAGTCATTGCCGGGCTGACGCAGCCAGATGCGGGAGAAGTGCAGCTGCGAGGTGCGCAGGTCGCTTCGCCTACGCGACTGGTGCCCCCAGAAAAGCGCAATATCAACATGGTGTTTCAAGACTACGCCCTGTGGCCGCACATGACGGTCCACGAGAACATCGCTTATGGATTGCAGCGCAAAAAAGCGAAAGCGGATTACATACAGGCCAAGATTGCCGAGCTTGTCAGCTTGCTGCGTCTCGAAGGACTGGAGCAACGCCTGCCGCCACAGCTGTCAGGAGGCCAACAGCAGCGTGTGGCGATTGCTCGCGCGCTTGCCACAGAGCCGGATTTGCTTTTGCTGGATGAGCCGCTATCCAATCTCGACATGCGGCTGCGCATCCGCATGCGCACGGAAATGGCTTACTTGTTCCGCCGTCTGGGAACAACCGTCTTTCATGTGACACACGATCCGGATGAAGCGTTTGCCATGGCAGATCGGCTGGTCATCATGAGAGCGGGGGCGATCGATCAGATGGGAGCGCCGCAAGATTGCTACGAGCAGCCAGCGACACGCTCTGCCGCGTCTTTGCTGGGGGCTGGCAATCAGCTGACGGGCACGTTGCGCAAGGCAGCTGGCCGCGACATCGCGCTCATCGGAGAAGCGCTCGTCGAGGGTACAATACCCGCCGCAAAAGGAAGCGGGGATCGCGCTCATGTCCAGTCAGCGCTTGCAGACGGCGAGCAGATTGACCTTTTGTTTCGTCCCGAAGAAGCAGAGTGGGCGCAGCAGCCGGAGGCAAACAGTTTTCCAGTTCGCGTCGTGCACAGCACATACGAAGGCAACCGCTGGCGCATCCTCGGTGAAATCGGCGGAGGGCAGACTTTGGCCTTTTTTCACGCGGAGCGACTGGAAAATACGGAACGGGGATACGTCTGCCTGAAGCCATCAGCCGCTTACTTGTTTCCTCATCTGGACGAAAGGTGAGCGAAGTCATGTCACGTATCCTTGCCATTTCAGACATTCACGGGCACGGTGCAGGGGCAAAGCAGCTTCTGGAGCTGGCCCAGTACGATCCGAAAGTCGATCGGCTGTTTCTGCTCGGCGACTATATCGACAAAAGCCCGGAGACGTGGGAGACGCTCTCTTTTGTGCAAGGACTGCTGCAAGAAGGGGCGGCAGCCGTGCGGGGCAATCTGGAGCAATGGTTTCTCGACCAGCATGCGGCAGGAGAGCAGCCAGAGTCGATCAAGCAAGCCGTTGCCTTTGTCGCCGGATTGCCATTGTACATCGAGCACGGGCCATACTTGTTCGTCCATGCGGGCATTCGCCCGGGAATCGCGCTCGCTGCCCAGCAGCAGGTCGATCTGCTTTCCATTCGCGAGGAGTTTTGGAACAGCCCGTCTCGCTACGAGTGGATCGTCGTCTTTGGTCACACTCCCACCTATCGCATGGGGGTTGCGCCGGGAGACATCTGGGCAGAAGCTGACCGGATCGGCATTGATACCGGGGCGAAGCACGGCGTCAGATTGACGCTGCTCGATCTCACTCACCACAAAAGCTATTCCTGCTCGACCGAGACAAAAGGGGTGTACACAGATTTTCGCACAGCGGACTGGTGCATCGAAAAGTAGGGTCATTGCCTGCGCGAAAAGCGGGCAGTGGCTTTTTTACATGGGAAAACAGCCTGCAACGGCACGGCACACTAGGCAGCAGTTAGCGGCATCCTGATCACCTTAGCCGAGGAAGCAGTCGATTGAACAATCGCTCGACATAGCCAAAACCTATCCGCTCATAGCCAGCGGGGATTGGACTTTGCCTATCGACAGTGATAAAACAAGAATAAGCAAAATCAAGGGGGAACGGAACATGGAGTACACATTTTCGAAATCAGTAGATGCATTATCCTCCTCGGCTGTCCGGGAAATCTTGAAGCTGACCCAAGGCAATCAAGTGCTCTCGCTCGCAGGTGGCCTGCCAGCCGAGGATTCTTTTCCCATCCAGGAAATGCGCGAAGCGTTTAATCGGGCATTCGATCTGGGCGCGAAATCGTTGCAATACGGTTTGACAGACGGATATATCCCGCTTCGGGAGTGGGTAGCCTCACGAATGAAGCAAAAACATATGAACGTAGGCTTGGACAATATGCTGTTGACCACCGGCTCCCAGCAGGCCGTCGACTTACTGTGTCGAGTCTATTTGGATGAAGGCGACGTCGTGCTGGTAGAAAATCCAACGTATCTGGCTGCAGTCCAATTGTTCCAGTTCCGGGGGATTCGCGCCATTCCGGTGGAAGGTGATTCGGAAGGGATGGACCTGGAGGATCTGGCGAAAAAGATCGCGCAGTATCGTCCGAAAATGGTCTACGTCATTCCGACTTTTGCGAATCCTACGGGAAAAGTATGGAGCCTCGAACGCCGCCAGGGCTTGCTCGCCCAGTGCAAGGCAAACAACATTCTCATTCTGGAGGACGATCCGTACGGCGAAATCCAGTTTGACGGCGAAGCTTCGTACCGCTCGATTTTCTCGCTCGACGAACATCCGACCAATTCCTGTGTCGTCTATACAAGCACGTTTTCCAAGATCGTTGCTCCTGGTCTGCGCACCGGATGGGCAATCGGCGACCAGCGCGTCATTTCGATGATGGTAAAAGCGAAGCAAGCCGTCGACCTCCAGTCCAGCACCATTGACCAGATCGCGCTGCACGAGTTGCTCTCCCGCTTCGATCTGGAAAGCCACATCGAAAAAATCCGCGCTTCCTACAAAGAGCGCATGGAATGGATGAACGAGCTTTTGCTCGCACAAAGCTGGGATGGCGTGCAGTGGGAAAAGCCGCGCGGAGGCATGTTCCTGTGGGTCAACTTGCCAGCCGATGTGGACGCAGAGAAGCTGTTGGCCCGCTCTGTACAAGAAGGCGTGGCATTCGTGCCAGGCAAGCCGTTTTACGCCGCCGAGCCGCAGCACAACACGATGCGCTTGAACTACACGCTGTTGAACCGCGAAGATACGCAGCTCGCCATCGCAAGACTCGGCAAAGCGTTTACAGAGTACAGCAAAAGTCTCGTGACGCAATAGCGTCCGGGGCGTGTAAGTGAAAAGCAAAAGGATGCAAAAAGACAATCATGCTGCTGAAAAGCTGATTGTCTTTTTTATTGTTAGGACAAAGAAAGCTCTCTTTCGACCCGGTTCAGCCACTCATGGACAAGCTCTGTGAACAGCTTGGGCTGTTCGATTTGCAGATTGTGTCCAGCGCAATCGAGCGCGGCAAAAGAACTGCGCGGATAGTGAGGAAGCAAGCTCCATGCGTCCTGGTAGCCGACGACATGATCCTGCTTGCCTACGACGAACAATCCAGGATGGGGAAAAGGCTGCGTATCAAGCGGGAAAGAGAAGCCGTACGATGTTTTCAGTCGTTCTAAAAAGGGGAAGTCCGCGATGCTGTACCCGCTTATAATCTCTGTTTTGTAGCGGTCCCATGTCTCTTCTGTGGCGACCACAGCCATGGCTTCGAACTCGGCGCGCTCCGACTCTGTCAGCTTGTCCCACAGGCTTTGCTCTTCTACCAAAATGACCTTGTCTGGCAGCGTGCGCTGGCTCATTTTGGGGAAAACACTCGGGCAGATGAACAGGGCGCCTTTGACTTGCTCTCTGCGCTTTTCGATGACTCCACGCGCCAAATAACCTCCGTACGACTCAGCAGCGAGGAGGAACGGTTCGCCTGGCAGTTCACGATCAATCCAGTGCAGAACAGCCTCTAGCATGTCGTCCGTATTTTGCACGCTGTCGTAATTTTTCGTCTTTCCCATACCGGGCAGGTCGATATAGAGTCGGCGAAAGCCTTCGCGCTCAGCAAAAACAGGCTCCATGCAGCCTTTCATGACGTGATGATCGAGCGAAAAACCGTGAAGCATGACAATCGGAACGCCGGAACCGATTTGTTCTTGAAAAAAGTCAATGTTGTGCAGTGACTGAATCATACTGGCTAACACCTCTCCCGCCGATTTTGCGTTCCATAACTAAAAAAGGAACGTTTGTTCTTGTTTTAATCTAAGATCTGGAAAAAGCAAGAGGGAAATAGAAAAATATGAGAAAAAGCCATAAAAAAACGTATCCAAGCGATCAGATCGAATGGATACGTTTTTCGTGTTGGCCGGGATGGTTTGTTTGCGCCATCCGAGGCTGTTTATTCTTCTGTTTCTTCCAATGTGCAGATGGCGCTAGGGCGCTTGATGCGCAGCACTACGCACTCGTATACACGGAACAGGCTGTTCATTTGCTCGTCTCCGAGGAAAGCGGAGTCGAAGTCTTCGGCAATCGCCAGATCGAGGTTGTGGCGGCCTGTAGCCACCAGCACGCCGGAGCGTCCCTTGATCGTAGGCGATTGGTATACGCCGTCTGTCACCAGGTTGCGCACATGCTCGATCTCCAGCACGTTAGTGCCTTTGTGTACGCGGTGCAGGAGGGAGTACAGCTCGGGGGACACGACCAGCGCATAAGGACCGCTGTGACCCATTTTCAAGAGCTTGTTGCGCGCTTCCACGATGTCAGCGAACGCATTGCCGGATTCCATCCAGTCGCTCTTCAGGTGCGTGAGGCGGCCTTTTACATTCATCAGACCAGGCAGATCAAACTCAGCCGCTCCGTTGAAGATCAGGTCGTCTTCCATCAGCGCACCGCCAGCAGCGGCGTTTGCAGCGGCACTCATGTCAAGCGGCATGCCCAGTGTGCGAGCTTGCGCGACATCGCGCCAGTAAAGCATGAAATCTTTGTAAAGAATCGGGATTGTCATGCTTACGCGGCGGCTAGGCTGTGTCATTTCCAGCGATTCGCCGCGCAAGGACAGACCGCCGAAGCGCGATTCATCGTATACGTCATTGGTGATCGTCTGGATACCTTCACCGAGCGGGCCGTAAATATCGATAAAGCGACGTCCCACGAGTTGACGGCGGGCCATGTCGACTACAGTAGCGTCCAGCTGGCTCCATTCTTCATTGGTTAATGGAGAGTCTGGGTATTTGCGAAGCTTGTCCATAGCGTAACCTCCAGGTCATATAAGATCGGTGTTTCCTTAATGTCCTTTCAAACTTCCAACAGTAAGCCCCTTTTTGCCAGGAGCGGCAGTCTTGGCAGGAGCCGCGTGTTTGATGACGGAAGCAACACCGTGAGCAGCCGTTGCAGAAGCTTTCAGGTGATCCACCTGATGAATATCGTGGCCTTCATCGTGGTCGGTCAGGTCAGGATGGGACCCGTCAGAGAACCGTCCGCTGAGCGAAGCCATGATTTCTTTTACTTGCAAGTAGTCGGCGTGAGTTTTTTCGCGCATGCCGTCCAATGTCGTGCGGGTTTCGTCATCTTGAAACTCGTACAGGGAAAGCTCCAGATGCTCGCGGAAATTGTGCAGGCCAAACCGCTCCAGGTTCACATCCGACAGCAACTGAGAAAGCTCGCGGTCGCTCAGTTGGGCAAGCGATTCTTTTCCGGATACGTTTTCCAGGTAAGGAACCAGTTCCTGGAGACGTCCCATGCGCTGTTCTTCTTCTTCCAAAATGTGATGGTAGTACAAGCGGGTGTGCTCGTCCTGTGCAGCGTCGATAATCGGCTGGATGATGCCCATGAAACGATTGATGTAACCTCTGGTGCGATCAAAAATGGCGTGCAGCTGTGTAATTTCTTGCACCCTCCGCCACCTCCTCATTCACGATCTATTTGTTCATTATACAGTTGGAAAAATGAACCGGGCAATACATATGTAGATTTTCGGCGTTTTCTGTTAATAAATGGCACGTTTTGCCGGGAGCACATCGCCTCAAGCCACGCCACGACTGGGGTGGATACGTTTAGTTTTGGATTTTTACAAAAAAGTTATCATGGAGAGTATTGTCAAAGCTAATTGGGAATGATAATATTTATCAATAATAGTGATATTCATTATCAATTAGAAAACAGAGAACCAGAACATACATCGACACTCACCCATTTTAAGGAGGAAAACATTATGTCATCCATTTTAGTCATTGGCGGAGATCGCCTTGGTAATATCGTAGATTTGCTGCACGGACAAGGGTTTAAAGATATTCATCACGTAACGGGGCGCAAAAGCTCCCAAACAGGTGTGAAAATTCCTGCGGGCATTCATATGATTCTCGTTTTGACCGACTTCGTCAATCACAACCTCGCGAAAACCGTGAAAAACCAGGCGAAGGATCGTGAGCTGCCAATCGTATTCTGCAAGCGCTCGTGTTCGGCGATTGCCAAAGCTTTCGATTTGACGGCGTAAATACATACCCGTTCAGGTGGACAGACTAACACTTGAGTCTGATACCAACGGAGGAATGGCGCATGGAGCAAAATCGTTTAAGCGAACTGCCTATTGCGCAGCTGACGGCCGTGCAGCTGCAACAGTTGAAACAGGCAGAGGAACAACTCAATTCAGAAGGCGAGAATGTGTACCTGATCGCATTTGAGAAGCAATCCCCGTCATCGTAGACGGGGTTTTTTTATTTTCCCAATATCTGCTTCTCCGCTTATTTGAAAACATACTGCTCAAGCTGCGTTTTCAGTGCGTCAATCCCGATGGCAAAGCCCAGGCATTGGCTGGACTGGATGATAAAGGCGTTCAGCCCCACGACCTCGCCATTCAGATTGATAAGTGGCCCACCACTGTTGCCGGGGTTGATGGCGGCATCGGTTTGGAAAATCTCTTCATACATTCGTTTTGCCACCTGGAGGCGACGGTTTTTGGCGCTGATAATTCCGGCCGTTACAGAGTTTTCCAACCCAAGCGGGGAACCGCCTGTGTACATAGCGACAAAAACTACAAAAAGACCAGTTGCTGCAGCTGAATCGTCCGGCCGTGTGCGTTCCTGCCGGGAGCTTCGGCTGCTTCCACGCGTTTGACGAGTGCCGTCATGAGCATGCGGCGCTCTTCATCGCTGGCATGGGACCAGAGGAGCGGCCAATTGGTCAGCTGACTGTAGGGCGGGAAGGCAGCTTTGGCAAAAGACGGAGGTGGATCGGGGAACAGAGCGTCAGCTTCTTTGGCGAGGGCAGCGATTTTCAGCCGAAATGCTTCGAGGGTGAGCAGTCCTTCCTCGTAAGCTGCTTCCCAGCGCCGCAATTTGAGCGCTCGCCTCTGTTCCCGCGCTTCTGCATCTGCAAAAGGGACCACAGAAGAAAGCGAGGCCCGGACTTCTTCCAAAGCAGCACGCGCTTCGTGCGAATAGCTCATCAGCTCGGAGAGGATGGCCTGCTCCAGACGGTCTTCCCGGATGGCAGGGGCGTCGCAGCGGCCAGCCTGCTTGTTTTTGCATACATAATAACGATGGACGTAACGCTTTCCCGCGCTCTTGGTGTTGGCTGTCTTGCCGCGCATGGGGGAGTGGCACAGGGAGCAGTAGAGCAAACCGGAAAAGCAAAAGGTGGAGCCAAGGACACGCGGGTGGAGCGAGCTGCGCGCAGCCATTTTTTGCTGAATGCGCATGAAAAGGTCTTTGTCGATAATCGCCGGATGGGCGGCCTCTTCCACGATCCATTGATCCGGCGAGTTTTGGCGCTGAAGCCCGTCGGTGTAGTTCCAGCGCAGCGCCCCGTGATACACCGGATTTTTCAGCAGGCGCAGGACAGAACTTGCCCCCCAGCTTGCGCCATTTTTTCCGCGAAGTCCTTGGCGATTTGCCCACTCCGCAATCTGCCGCGGCGACTCGCCTTTCTCATAGCGCTCAAACATTTCGCGGACGCCAGCCGCCTCCGCATGCTGAATGGTCAACGCCCCGTCCACCAGCTCGTAGCCAAAAGGCGGGGGGCCGCCTGGCCGTTTTCGTTCCTTCGCCATCTGCTCCATGCCGAGCTTGACTCGCTCCGCCAAATTTTCCCGCTCCCACTGGGCGAGCGCCGCCACCAGCGTAATGAACAGTCGGCCGATGGCGGTAGTCGTATCGTACACCTCTGTGCAGCTTTTGAAGCGCACGTCATACTTTTCAAACTCCTGGAGAAGCCGGTACAGATCCAGCACAGAGCGGGTGAGGCGATCGAGACGATAGACGAGGACGACATCGGTCTTCCCTTCGCGGATATCTTTCAGCAGCCGTTTCAGTTCAGGGCGGTTCGTATCTTTGGCGCTCACGCCTTCTTCCGCGTAGATGGCGGCAACCTCCCACCCTTGTGAGTGGACGTAAGCCAACAGTTTTTCCCGCTGGGCCGGGATTGAAAATCCTTCACGTGCCTGGTCTTCGGTGCTGACGCGCATGTAGACAGCCGTTCGCATCGGATTTCCTCCCATCAACTGAGGTTGCTAGAGTCTACAGCAAAACAGCGCTTTGTATGCCTGGACAGATTGGAAAACTTGGATTTTTTGCGCACAAAAAAACCCCGCTTATCCTGATTGGACAAGTGGGGCTGCGCTACATCCATTTTTGTCCCCATTCGTGAATGGATTCAATGACCGGACGCAGATCTCTTCCTTTTTCTGTCAATTCATACTCGATGCGCACAGGAATTTCCGGGTATACTTTTCGTTCCAAAATTCCCAGCTCCTCCAGCTCCTTCAGTCGCTCCGAAAGCATTTTGTCGCTCATGTGCGGAACCATCTCGCGAATATCTTTGAAGCGAACAGCGCCGCGAAGCAAAACGTGGATGATCAAACCTGTCCAGCGCTTGCCGAGGACATTGATGGCGCATTCGTACTTGGGACACATGTGCTCGCCAGCAAATTCTTGACTCATGTTGGTGTCACCTCTATACAGCATGGTTATGTTAACGCTTATTGTAGCAGATAAACTTGAAAAAAGTAAGTAACGAAGTGTTTGGCATGTGCTTATCTATGTTTGCCATACCGGGGCGGGGTTATGCTGGAAATAGGATTGCCCGCACGAGCCAAGCCCGTTTCCGGCAAAAATCGTTTCACAGGCAGGCACATGCACATAGACTGTGGCGAACGATACGAGAAGAAGAGGGTGTTAGGATGCTTCCAAAACCGGTGATCGGGATTTTGACCTGGCGCCAGGGGCAGCGCTTTGGCGAGCCGGACTACTTGCGCAAGCTGGTGCTGGCAGGGCAGAAGCTGGGGGCGGAAATTTACCTGTTTTCGCATCAGGACGTAAACATGAAGGAAAAAAAGATCAAAGGCTTTCTTCCCAAAGCAGGCGGCGGCTGGAGCAGCAGATGGTTTCCGTGGCCACAGGTCGTCATCGACCGCTATCGGCGGCGTGTCCCCGAGTACATTCGGCTGCGAAACAGCGACCTGCTTTTCTTTGCCAACAGCCCGTTCAGCAAAAAGTGGCGGGTCACCCAGCTTTTGGCCAAGGACAGGCGGGTGATGCACTGGATTCCGGAAACACACTTGTACGAAAAAAAGCGAGTTGCAACCATGCTGAGCAAATATCCACTCGTGTACGTCAAGCCGGGGAACGGCTCCGGAGGGAAAAGCATTTTGCGGATATCGGCCAAGGGCAAAGAATTTAGCCTCTCCGGGCGCGACAAGCAATATCAGACGCACACTGCCAAGCTGGACAGCGTCAGTGCCGTGGAGAACTGGGTTGGCCGCTGGGTAGTCGAGCAGCAGATTGCAGATGGCAATTTTCTCGTGCAGCAAGGGATCGATCTCGGATTGATTCCGAATCATGTGGCAGATGTGCGCGTGCTCATCCAAAAGGATCAGGCAGGGGAGTGGAGGGTGACTGGCTCCGGGGTACGGATCGGGGAGGCTGGCAGTTCGACCTCCAATTTGCACGGCGGAGGGCGCGCTGTTTCCTTTGAAGGGTTGATCGAGCAGCGATTCGGCAAGAGACAAGCACAGCTGATCACGAAGGAGTGTCACTCGCTTGCCCATGAGGTGGCGAAGACGCTGGAGGATTACTTTGGACGAATGATGGAGTTCGGGCTGGATATCGGTGTCGCTGTAGACGGGAGCGTCTGGCTGATCGAGGTCAATCCGAAACCGGGGCGGGAAGTATTTCGCCAAATGGGGGATATGGTCACGTACGCCAAGGCGATCGAGCGGCCTGTGCAATTCGCTCTCCATCTCGCCCGCAAGAGACAGACCGGGGATGTAGGGCAGAGGGAACAACGTGTCAGGGTCTGAAAGAAGCTTGGTTTTTGTTCCTTTGGAAGCAAGTGGGGAACCGACACTGATGACCCATTCACCAACCTTGGTGTGTGAAGAGTTTCCGAGTGCCAAAGGATAGAGCTTGCAGTCCGCGTCGATTTTGATAACAGCATAGTCTCTGACTCGATCGGCAATGATGCGTTTGGCTTCAAATACTTTGCCGTTGTACAGCTTGACAAAAATGTTTTTCGATTTGCCGATGACGTGCTCGCTGGTCAAAATATAGCCTCTCGGGTGGAAGATAAAACCGGAGCCGAAACTGCGCTCGGTAGGCGGTGACGAAGTATTATCATCCTGGTCGATGAGACTGCGAATCAGAGAATCGACGTCTTTAGCTAGGGGAGCGTCTTCCGTGACGATGGAAACGACTCCCTCCTGTACGCGCTCTACAATAGGGACAAAAAAATTGAACGGGTGCAGACTGCTGCTGCTCACAGGGTACTTTACTCGCGTATATTGGGACCATTTTTTACTTTTCACCAATCTCTCCCCCTACAGCAGTTAGGTATATATCATCTTATGGAGGGGCGAAAGGGAAGGGACGCCCAATTTGAGCGCGGCGTTTGTTATATCATTATTTTTGATTGATATAATAAAGAAATAGCATTGGTATAATTATTAGAATCGAATTATAATACATGTAGTTAGAGAATATTTTGAACATAAAGGCTTAGCAGATGGATATTCACTTCTGTCTGAAAAAAGGCAATTGTCTGCTTTGTCGCTAGAGAGAGAAAAAGAAAGATAATGGAGGATGCGAAGAGATGGATGTTAAAACGATCATACTCGGCTTTTTGAGCTATGGAGAAATGAGTGGGTACGATATCAAGCAGGCGTTTTCCAACAGCATCGGCTTTTTCTACGATGCCAGCTTTGGCGCGATCTACCCCGCACTGCGCAAGCTGGAAGAGGAAGGACTGGTCACCAAGCAAGAGGTCATCCAGTCTGGAAAGCCGAACAAAATTTTGTATCAGATTACAGAGCAGGGCAAGGACACGTTCCGTCAAGAAATCCAGACGCCGATTTTGCCTCCTGTGTTGCGCTCTGACATGCTGGTGAAAATTTTCTTTGGCAAGAGCCGTTCCCCCGAGGAGCAAAAGGACATGCTGGAGAGCTGTTTGAACCTTCAGCGCCAAATGCTTCAACAAAGCCGAGCCTCATTCAAGAAGCTGGAGCTGCATTTTGACGAATATCAGCGCTTTTGCTGGGAATATACGATCCATCATCTGGAGTCGACGATTTCCTTTTTGGAGCACAAAATGCCCTCGCTAGCCAAACAACCAGCATTGTCTGCTTCCATCTGAGCAGGGATTTGACCAATTGGGTTGAACACGCATGCAAGAAGGCTTCGCCGCAATAAAGTGGCGAAGCCTTCTTTTTGTTTACTTCAGGTTTTCCGGGTTGAGGCACTCCAGCTCTGGCACGACAAAACGTCCGTCTTTGCGGATCAGGCGGTCGTCAAACCAGATTTCCCCTCCGCCCCACTCAGGGCGTTGAATCATGACGAGATCCCAGTGGATGGACGACTTGTTGCCGTTGAACGCATCGTCATAGGCTTGTCCAGGCGTGAAGTGGAAGCTGCCGTCGATTTTCTCATCGAACAAAATGTCTTTCATCGGGTTTTGGATGTAAGGATTGACCCCGATCGCAAATTCGCCGACATAGCGGGCGCCTTCGTCTGTGTCGAACACTTCGTTGATTTTCGTCGTGTCGTTGGCAGTCGCTTCGATAATTTTGCCATCCTTGAAGGTCAGCTTGATGTTGTCATAAGTGAAGCCTTGGTATGGGGATGGCGTGTTGTACGAGATCGTGCCGTTGACGGAATCGCGCACTGGGGCTGTAAATACTTCCCCGTCCGGGATGTTGGCTTCTCCGGCGCATTTGATGGCAGGAATGCCTTTGATCGAGAAGGACAGGTCGGTGCCAGGTCCTGTGATGCGCACCTTGTCGGTTTTTTCCATCAGCTCGACGAGGCTGTCCATCGCCTTGTCCATTTTGCCGTAGTCGAGCGTGCACACTTGGAAGTAGAAATCTTCAAAAGCGGCTGTACTCATGTTGGCCAGTTGGGCCATGGAAGCGTTCGGGTAGCGAAGCACGACCCATCTGGTTTCAGGCACGCGCACGTCCAGCACAGGGCGGGCGAACAGCTTGGAGTACATTTGCATTTTGTCGCCCGGCACGTCAGCCAGCTCGCTGATGTTGTCGCCGCCACGGATACCGATGTAGCAATCCATTTGCTTCATAAAGGAGACGTCAGCTTCACGCATGATGCCAAGCTGGTCTTCGTTGACACCGAGAAGCAGTTCGCGCTGAATGCTTTGGTCAATCAGTTGAACGTAAGGATTGCCTCCCGCTGCGTAAACTTTGGCAATTACGGCTTTCGTCAAGTCAGTCACATCGCCGATGGAGTAGATTAAAACGTTTTCACCTTTTTGTACTTTGGTGGAGTAGTTGACGAGGACGTCAGCTAATTGCTCAATACGTGGATCTTTCATAGGAAGGGGATCCCTCGCTTTCCATATCATATCAGTATGTATTGTACACAAATCGCATAGAAAAAAGCTACCCATACCAGGGTAGCGTGCGGAGGAAACGCGTTTACAGGATTCGGTTCTTCATGTATATGCAGGGTCCTGCGCCAATATGGCTATGTCAATCGCAGCCGCAGCCGATGATGACCAACAGGATAAAAAGAATCAACACTAAGGTGAAATCATCGAGGTCTCCATTGAAAATGCTACTCATAGGATGAACATCCTCCTTGTTGTGTGTTAAGCCTCTTGTGCTTACATCCATAACATATGGGTTTATGCACAGTCCCGATACGGGCATCCGCCCATTTTTGCGAAGATTCTTTCCATGCCATCTGCTTGCTTGCGCATGTTTATTATTCTGAAAATCAGGAAAAGCTAGAGGATACGAAAAGACTTTGCAAAAAACGAAAGGATGTTATGGCGATGCAAAGATCATTGTCGAGTCTTCAGCACGAGCTGGTTCCCATTACGATTAATGTAGGCGAGGATTTCAAGTCCATTGTGTGGAAAGCCCAGTACGATATGGATTTCAATACGGAATGCCTGTTTTGCTTCTCGGAGCAGATTACAGGATACCGGGTGGAAGATGAGGCGGGGCATTCCGGCAAGGTAGCGGTTTGCCCGCACTGTGAAAAAGTAAACGCCATTTACGCGTAAGCGGCGAGACAGTGGCACATACACGAAAAGCGATGCTCAAACGGGCATCGCTTTTTGCTTTGACACGTCCTCCAGGGATGGACGATATTTGCCACTGCATCCACCATGTACCACCTGCGTTTTAGCAGGATTGAAGGGAGGAGCCTCGAATAGTATGAGAGGTATACATATGTAGATAGAGTTAGGGGTGAACTTTGTGCAAAAGAAATGCAGCCGCTGCGGGAATGACATGGAGATCGTGCTGCGCAATGTCGTGTATAAAAAGCGGGTCAAAATCATGAACGTCCCGGTACACGTTTGCGTCGACGATTGCTGCGCGCATTCCCAGGTGGTAGATGTCATCAAAGAAGATTTGAAATCACTCATGGAGGAACTGGGCCAACATCCGCAGCGCCAGGCGATCGAATTTGAAGAAATGTCAGAGTTATCCAACTTATTGGTATTGATTGCTAACGAAAAGGCAGATTCTTCTGTTCGTGAAGTGCTGGGCGAGAGGGTCAACGAGCTTCTGGATCTGTTTTTGTTGGCGCAGTCCCTAGGCGATGAGAGATGGATGCTGGAACTGCGGGAGCGATTGACCAAAATCATGGTATAAACACGAAAGAGGAGGCGCTGTAACAGGCGGCTCCTTTTTGTTGGCGCAGTCGAGACGTCAGCTTCTGCCCCTTTTTGCCCCCGTGCACCGCAAGCGTAGACTTTGCCATCCAGATTTCGGTATACTGAAAGGCGCAGAGGAAGCGACAAAAGGAGAGATGAATGGTGGCCCAAAAACAACTCCACTCGATCGAGGAACTGGATCAGTTCGTTGCGCAAAAGGGGAAGCAGCTTTTGTTCAAGCATAGCACGATTTGCCCGATCAGCACATCCGCTTATGAAGAGTTCCAGGCGTATCTGCTGGATCATTCCGTAGAAGCGGCCGTGATTCTCGTGCGCGAAGATCGTCCGGTATCGAACGCAGTAGCGGAGCGTTTTGCGATCAAACACGAGTCTCCGCAAATTTTCCTGCTGGAAAACGGAGAAGTGAAATGGCATACTTCTCACTGGAAAATTACCAAGGATGCCATCAAGCAGGCAGTCGGCGCCTAGTCTCCGCATCGAAAAAGTTTGTTACGAAAAAAGAGCTGTCGCTTTTAGCGCAGCTCTTTTTTGTGTTTACTCCCAAAACAGCTCCAGTTTATCTCCGCTTTTCAGCTCGGTCTGGAAGCTGGCTTGCTGTCCGTTTACCAGCATGACGAAGCCGGAGATGCTCTCATTGTCCGGCTTCTCCAGAGAGAAGTTGACGAACCGGAACACATCGCTGAATACCGGAGGGGCGGATGGGGCAGATTTGACCGTAATGACGGCCCCATCAGGCACAAGCTCGTCTGCGGATGCCACTTTGCCGTCCAACGTGATCGTCACCTGTGCGACGGGCAGCATCACTCGCTCGCCGTTGAAGGAGACGGTCATCGTTTCTTGCACCCATTCTTCCAGCGGGATGACGTCGCGGATGGCTGGCGGTGCGATTTCCTCCAGGCGATAGGAAAGCTCGTCTCCCTGGCGGACGACATCGCTGAAAGTGGCGGTTTTGCCGTTTAAGAGCAGAATCGGGTTGTGCGCTGGGAGGGTGTAAGACTGCCCGTTCACGCTGAAGTGCAGCCCGGATGGCGCTGGCTGTTCATCAGGCGCCAAAAGACCAGCTGCCGCCAGCACTTCGGAAACGGTGCGGGGCAGGCGGATTTCTACTTCCGCGCGATCGGCCAGCGAGTCGTCGAGCTGCGCAGGCGTGCCGTTGACGTGGATCACTGGCCCCAGCGACAGCGGGCGATCGTTGCAGACGATATCCAACGTGTCCAGCTGATCGAGCAGCTCGCGCACGAAAACATGGGCGTCCTCGCCGTTTTTTCCCGCGACAACCGTGATGGTGTCTCCATCGGCAATCGGTGAATCAAGGCTGGCCGCTTCTCCGTTATTCATGATGACAGGAGGCGTGCCGTGACCGCCAGGAATCATTTTCATCCGGCCGTTTACCGTGACGCTCATCGCCAGACCCGGTCTTCCGTAAAGGCGGCGAATGTCCAGTCCGGCAGCGATCAAAGAATCTCCTAGGGACATTTTCCGCAAGTCAAAAATGCGCAGCGGCACATCGTTGACGGTAACAGTCACGTAGCGGAGCGGGTGGCGGCGTGCTGCTACCGCGATTCCCACTGGCGTGACAAATTCTGGCCCGCTAAGCAGCGGATTGTCTCCCACGAATTGCTTGATCGCATCGCCACCACGCACAGCGACGCGAGCGGCAGGCATGTTCAGGAACTGGGCGACTTTTCCGGTCAAGCCCGGCGTCAGACTGCCTCCGCCAATCAGCATGACAGCTTGTGGTGCCTTGCCGTTCAGCTCTATGATTTTCGTCGCGATTTTTTCTGCCAGCTGGGAAACGTCTCCTTCAATGGCGCTGGTTACTTCCGCTGCGCTCATCGTGTGTTCCATGCCGAGAATGTCCGTGAACGTCACCGATTCATGGGTGGTGAGCAGACGTTTGACCTCTTCTGCCATCGGAAAATCGAGCAAAAAGGCATTCATCAGCGCGTCCGTGATCTCGTCTCCGGCTACAGGCACCATGCCGTAGGCGGTAATCGCACCTTCTTCGGTCAAGGCGACGTCAGATGTGCCTGCGCCGATATCGACGAGCGCGATGTTGAGTCTGCGCATAGTTACGGGGATGAGTACGTTGATCGCCGCAATCGGCTCCAGCGTGAGCGCCTGCATCTCCAGATCGCACCGTTTCAAGGCGGCAATCAGCGAGTCGACGACTACCCGCGGCAAAAATGTGGCAATCACGTCTGCGCTGGCTATGTCTCCGCGCTGATCGATCAGGCTGCCGATCAGTTCCTGGTCCAGGTAGTAGTTGACGACGCTGTAGCCGACACAGTAATAGCGGGTCGCATCCAGCTCGCGCAGTTCTTTTGCCAAGTCTGCCTGGGCTTCCTGCACGGCGGCAAACTCCAGTGCGACCACATCTTCCCGCGTGATAAAGGCGTGTCTCGACAGCGGCATATCCACACGTACGCGGCGGGTGCGCAACGAACGACCGGCTGCTGCCACAGCTACTTGATGAAGCTGCCCGTGCTTTTCTTCCAATTCGTCCTTGATTTGCTTGATCACTTTGGCAACGGCAACCACATCGTGAATCTGTCCATCGAGCATGGAGCGTTCATCGTGCTCGCGAATGGCGCAGTCCAGCACGCGAAATTGATCTCCGGTCGTTTCCACAATCAGTCCGACCACACTGCGTGTGCCAATATCTAGTGAAAAAATCAGCTCAGGGGAGCCTGTTTCGTTATAGGCTGACAAAGGTAAGTCACTCCCTCGTTTTCGTGTCGATCAGTAGAAATAGATGAAGGCTTTCGTTAGAACATATATCCAATGGATTCGACCACAGCTATCAAGAATCCTGTCGAAACAAGGAATTATCCCTTTTTTGGCGAAGAATTTGCAAAGGTAAAAAAACATAAATAATTTACTTTCGCGCTTTTTGGCGCTAAACTGCTGACAAGGGAGTTTGAATCGATTATAATAACCCTAATTTATCGGCAACCACCTAGCAGACCTATATAAAAAGAGGAGAGTGGAGAGAAACAATGGCACACGATCAAATTGAGACCATGCGCAAACAGATAGACGAAATCAACCTGCAAATTTTGGAATTGATCAACCAGCGGGCGACTTTGGTGCAAGAGCTCGGCAAAGAAAAAGAAAAGCTGGGCAGCAACCGCTTTGATCCAGAGCGCGAGCGCCAAATGCTCAATCTGCTCGTAGAAAATAACAAAGGTCCGTTCAACGACAGCACGGTTCGCCATCTGTTCAAGCAAATTTTCCAAGTATCCTTGGACTTGCAAAACGAAGACAAGAAAAAAGTTCTGCTGGTCAGCCGCAAGAAGAAAGCGGAAGACACGGTCATTACAGTAAAAGGCGTCGAGTTCGGCGGCAAAAGCCCGATCCTGATCGCAGGACCTTGCTCCGTAGAAAGCTACGAGCAAGTGAGAGCGGTAGCGGAAAACCATGCCAAACGCGGCTTGAGAACAATCCGCGGCGGCGCATACAAGCCTCGCACTTCCCCATACGATTTCCAAGGTCTCGGAGAAGAAGGCTTGCAAATCTTGAAGCGTATCGGTGACGAGTTCAACCTCGTAACGATCAGCGAAATCGTCACGCCAGCCGATCTGGAAATGGCGACGAAATACATCGATGTCATCCAAATCGGTGCGCGCAACATGCAAAACTTCGAGCTTCTGAAAGCAGCAGGCCGTGTAAACAAGCCTATCCTGCTGAAGCGCGGTCTGTCCGCAACGATCGAAGAATTTATCTACGCAGCCGAGTACATCGTATCTGAGGGCAACACGCAAGTCATGCTGTGCGAGCGCGGTATCCGCACGTACGAAAAAGCGACTCGCAACACCCTTGATATCTCTGCTGTACCGTTGCTCAAACAAGAAACGCACTTGCCTGTCTTCGTCGATGTGACCCACTCTACTGGTCGTCGCGACCTGCTGCTGCCTTGCGCGAAAGCAGGATTCGCAATCGGTTCCGACGGTGTGATGGTAGAAGTTCACCCGGACCCGGATGTTGCTCTGTCTGATGCAAAGCAACAGCTCAACATTCCTCAGTTCAACGAATTTGTGGACGAATTGCTTGCTTCCGGCCTGTACAAAGGCGAAGTGGTAGCAACCAGAGGATAACGAAACAGTTTGATGTGAGTTTGCTGGTCCTTCCTGCGCGCAGGGAGGACCTTTTGATTTGACGAACCCGAGGTCGACCAAGTAAGCTAGGATTTAAGTGCTGATAACGGCGAAGGAGGCTATGCCAGATGAATGATCAAGATCACTGCTGCTCGTCTGATCGCGCCACCGTGCGGCCTGATAAAATCAAGTCCAACCTTGTCTCGCGGCTCAACCGCGTAGAGGGACAAATTCGCGGAATCCGCGGAATGGTGGAAAAAGACGTATACTGTGACGACATCCTCAACCAGATCGCTGCTGTGCAGTCCGCCTTGAATGCCGTGGGCAAAATGCTGCTGGAAGGACATATGAAATCTTGTGTCATCGAGCGCATTCAGCAAGGGGATAGCGAAGTAATTGACGAGCTTTTGAAAACGATGAACAAACTAATGAAATAGCGGCGCCAAAGCCCGTAAAAACGATTGCAACCGCATACGGCTTGTCGTATCATAGGTGCATATATTTATGAAAATAACTATGAAAACCAAAATATAGGGAAAGTGAGGGTGTGTGATGCCGGTTACAATCTACGACGTGGCAAGAGAAGCGGGGGTTTCGATGGCGACTGTCTCCCGTGTAGTCAACGGGAATCCCAACGTAAAGCCTTTGACCCGAAAAAAGGTACTGGCTGCGATTGAACGTCTGGGGTATCGACCAAATGCCGTTGCTCGCGGTCTCGCCAGCAAAAAAACAACAACCGTCGGTGTCATCATCCCGGATATCTCCAGTTTGTTTTTTTCCGAATTGGCCCGTGGAATCGAAGACATTGCAACGATGTACAAATACAATATCATCCTCTGCAACTCTGACCAGCGGATGGAAAAAGAATTGCAGTTGATCAATACGCTGTTGGAGAAGCAAGTGGACGGGCTGCTGTTCCTGGGGGCGGAGATTAAGGAAGACCACCTTCAGGCGCTGACCAGCACTTCGGTGCCGACCGTTCTTGCGGCTACCCGCGATGCGGACAACGTGCTGCCTTCTGTGAGCATCGACCATTTCCAGGCCGCTTACGATGCGACGGAAGCTTTGGCTTCGCGCGGACACAAGCGGATTGCCATGATCTCAGGCCCGCCGAACGATCCGCTCAACGGCCTGATGCGTTACGAAGGCTACAAAAAGGCGTTGAAGGACAACGGGATCGAGCTGGACGAGGAGCTGGTTGCGACAGGCAACTACTTTTACGAGTCAGGGCTTTCGACAACGAAGGCATTCCTCGCGCTGGCTGAGCCGCCGACAGCGATTTTTGCTGCCAACGATGAAATGGCGATTGGAGCGATCCATGCCATCCAGGATTCCGGTCTGAACGTGCCGGGCGATATCGAGGTCATCGGCCACGACAACATTCGCCTCGTGGAAATGGTGCGCCCGCGCCTGACTTCCGTAGTTCAGCCGATGTACGATATTGGTGCGGTCGCGATGCGCCTGCTGACCAAGTACATGAACAACGAAAACGTGGAAGAGCACGTTGTGCTGTTGCCGCACCGGATCGAGTATCGGGAGAGCACCAAGCCGCAGCAGGCTTGATCGCATCGCCCGCAACAGATTGCCAGCAAGAGGAGGATAAGTGGATGCGGTACGGAATTATCGGCGCGATGGACGAAGAAATTGCGCTGTATTTGGAAGCGATGCAACAAGCCACGACGACGGTCAAAGCCGGAGTGGCTTACTATAGCGGGAAGATGGAAGGCAAAGAAGTCGTGCTTTGCAAGTCAGGTGTCGGCAAGGTGAATGCAGCGGTCACGACGCAAATTTTGCTCGATCAGTTTCAGGTGGAGCGCGTCATTTTTACAGGCGTAGCTGGTGCCGTTCACCCGGAATTGAACATTGGCGATATTGTCGTGTCGACAGACTGCTTGCAGCATGATATCGACGTGACGCCGCTCGGCTTTGCCCCGGGGCAAATTCCGTTTACGGAGCAATGGACATGGCAAGCCGACCAGGAGCTGATGCAGCAAGCGATCGAGGCTGGAAAAGGATTGGAAGCGGGTGTTCAGGTAGTGAGCGGCCGCATTTTGTCCGGTGACCAGTTTGTCGCCAGCCGGGAAAAGGTACAATGGCTGTACGAGCAGTTCCAGGCTCATTGCACGGAGATGGAAGGAGCGGCAGTCGGACAAGTGTGTGCGATGAACGGCGTGCCGTTTGTCGTCGTGCGATCGATGTCCGATAAGGCAGACGGCTCTGCGCATGTCAACTTCGTCGAGTTTACCAAGCTTGCTTCGCAGCGTTCGTATGCGATTGTCCGCAACATGCTGCTGTCCGATGCCAGTTCGTCCGAGCCAGGCGTAATCGTCTACTCGACGAAAAACTGCGTCGATTGCGACATGGTCAAGCAGTGGCTGACGGCAAAAGGGATTTCGTTCGAAGTGCGCGATGTCATGACCAGCCGCGCCTACCAAGAGGATGTCGAGCGTTTTGGCTTCATGGGCGTTCCGGTAACCGTTGTGGGCGACAAAGCGGTCAAAGGCTTTGCGCCAGCCGAGCTGGAAGAACTGGTGAAGCAATCATAAAATCACACAAAAGCGGGGAGATCAGCATCGTTTCGGTGCGCGATCTCCCCGCTTTTTCGTATGTTTTTTCGCAAATGTCATCTGCTATTTGCTTGCTTCCGTAGGCGCGTACATCATGGCGCGCTCCAGCGTGATCCGGTTTTTTTCCGTAATCTCTGCCCGGCGGGGGATAGCGGGAAACGGTTCGTCAAACAGTCGGGTTGGCAGCGGCAAGTCCGTCTGCGGCTGCCAGCGCTTGAGCCAGCCAGAAGGCAGGTCGCCATCTTCCAGTGGCTGATCGCTCATCTCGCTCCACACAAGCGTCCATGCCCGCGGCACCACTCGCCAAATGTCGTAGCCGCCGCCGCCGACCGCGATCCAGCGGCCATCGCACAGCTCGTGAGCGAGGCGGTGGGCGAGCCTTGGGATATCTTGATAAATGCGCATCGAGCAGGAAAGGTGCGTGAGTGGATCAAACGTATGGGCATCACAGCCGTTTTGGGTCAAAATCACGTCCGGCTTGAAGCCTCTTGCCAGCTTGGACACTAGCTCGCCGTACACTTCCAGAAAGGAGTCGTCCTCTGTGAACGCATCGAGCGGCACATTGACCGAAAATCCGTAACCGCTTCCATCCCCGCGTTCCGAGAGATTCCCCGTTCCCGGAAACAAGTATTTTCCCGTCTCGTGAATGGAGACAGTCAAGACGTTCGGGTCATCGTAAAACGCCCATTGTACGCCATCTCCATGATGCGCGTCGGTGTCGATGTACATGACGCGTGCGTTCCAATGTTTGCGCAAATAGGCGATGGCGACGGAGCAATCGTTGTAAATGCAAAAGCCCGAGGCTCTCCCGCGAAACGCGTGATGCAGGCCGCCAGCAGGATTGAAGGCGTGCTCTGCTTGTCCCTTCATGACAGCATCGACGGCGTTCAACGTCCCTCCGACAATGAGGGCAGCCGATTCGTGCATGTTCTGAAAACAGGGGACGTCCTCCGTGCCAAGACCGTAGCTCGCTGCCTGGGGCAGCTCTTTTTCGCTATGGCCCTGATCGCGGACGAACTGGATGTAGCGTGCGTCATGAACGAGAGCAAGCTCTTCGTCGGTTGCCATGCGCGGGGCAATGATGTCTGACTCAGCGAGTAGGCCGTAGCTGCTCATCAGATCGTGCATGAGGAGCAGACGGCGTTGGTTAAAAGGGTGGTCATCGTTAAAGTAATACGTGGTGTAGTCGGGGGAGTAGATCAGACGAGCGTTCCGGCTCACAAAATTACCCCCCCATCCGTCGGTCCGACGACAGAAAATCCTCTTTGGAGCAGCAATTGTGTCACGACGCGCGGGTCAATCGTCTGGACGCGGAAGACCAGATTCTTTTTGCCGGGATTTTTTCCTGGAAACACGATGACACTGGTGACATTCACTTGTGCTTCGCGGAAAATCTGGCTGACCTCAGCCAGCATCCCGACGCGATCATCCACTTCTACTTCGATGTGCGAGCTGGGCTTGTTGACCCCGAACAGCTCGATCAGGCTGGAAAACAGATCGGATTCCGTAATCATCCCGACGAGGCGGTTTCCTTCCACAATCGGCAAGGAACCGATCTTGTGCTCATAAATCTGGAGGGCGGCATCTTCGATGAAATCAAGCGGGTGAGCAGTGATGACCTGTTTTTGCATGATATCGGCAACAGGCTTGTGCAGCACGGTATCGTCATCGTCGTGGGTAAGCAAGCGGGAGGGGAGGGCATCGCGCAGATCGCGGTCCGAGACGATGCCCACCAGCTTATCGTCATCCAGAACAGGCAAGTGCCTGATTCGGTTGGCTCGAAGCAGCAAGAGGGCTTCTCCGATCGTGGTAGCTGGTTGGGTGGTAACGACGTTTTTTCGCATGATATCTTCTACGCGCATGAGTGATGGCCTCCTTGCATCCTTTGAAAAAGATGTCCAGACTAATAAAGAAAGCGATTCTGAAAACGCATGGCATCAAAAGCGACAACCGTTTCAGCAGGAACTCGTTTTCCGATTTTGGCCATCAGACAGTTGGCGGGATGAGAGCATATTTCCGGATCGTCTGTCGCCATCCAGGTAAGTCCGACGCTGCCCATTACTTTTTCCATGACCTTTCTGTACTGCCAGACATCAAGCCCTGTACCTTTCAGATCCCAATGCCAGTAGTACTCGGTCGTGATAATCACGTAGTCTTCCATCGCGTCGTCCGCAAAAGATACTTCAAGGAGCTTCTTGGCTACGCCGCCCGCGCGAACTTTGTCACTGATCTCGATGGCGCCAAGCTCAAGCAGGTCGGGCAGCTTGGCCATGGACCAGCGCTCCAGCGGATCGGGATGGAGGAAGGTGACATAGCCGAGAACGAGGTCGCCTTCCCGCGCCAAAATAATGCGTCCTTCCGGCAGATCGGCAATTTCGATCAGAGCTTCGTGTTGCTGCTCCGGGATGCGGAATGCCTTCAGCCCTTCATCAAAGCGCAGGTCAGCCAAATGCCTCCCCGTAACCGGTCCCTCGATGAGAAGCTCTTTTCCGTTCACGATCATGCTCGCAGAATGATAGCGTTTGACGTGTTCCATCAGTTCCCCCCCTTTGCTTGTAGAAAAAGAGAGATGGCGATTGCGACCATCTCTGCTGATTCTTCTTCCTAGTCTATTCTGTGGTGGTTGCCGTTACGTTGTTTGAATGTGGCGATTCTCCGTAACTGTTGACGGCGGTGATGTAGTAACTGCCGTTCGGAACGTTTGTTGCGTGCGTGTAGCTCGTTGCCGATACGGTGTCGAGCAGCAAATAGCCGCTTGCCGCATCCGGGCTGAAATACACGTTGTAGGCAATGACCTGCTCTGTGGAACTGTTGCCTTTCCAGGACAGCTTCACGTTGTTGCCGCTTGCCTTGAGCGACAGCGATTTCGGAGCGGAAGGAGGTGAAGCGGAAGGCGTATTCGGGTTTGGATTCGAATTGCCGTTTGTGTCGTCTCCCGCCCCTTGCTCGCCTGGATTCGTTTGATTGTTGCCGCTGTTATTGCCGCTGCCGTTATCTGTCGGTGGAGTCGTCGTGTCACCCGGCTGCGTTCCCGTGTCTGTGCCCGGCAGCTCCCACGTATGGGAGGACGAGCCGACAGAAGCGATAGCAGAAGGGGAGGACTCGTTTCCGGCGATATCGACTGCTGTGACATAGTAGCCCAGATCACCGCTGCCTGATGCCGAATCGGCGAAGGTCAGTTCGGCCGGATCTTTCACTGTTGCGACTTTGACAAAGCCGTTTTGCGGATCGGCGCGGTAGATGCGGTATCCGACGAGATCGGCTTCCTTGCCAGACTGCCAGGAGAGCGAAATCTGTTTGCCAGAGCCGCTTGCGGTCACTCCGCTTGGCGCTGACGGCGCTCCGCCAACCTCTGTGCGCGGGTCTTCCTTGTCCGGGAGACGCTGCTCCCAGTCAGGCGGCTGACTTGCCACTTTGCTGTTTTTGGCTTGAATCTGTTCCTTGGAAGGAAGCGGATCAGGCGAGCGGTAGAAAATGCCTTCGGTGACAAAATCGTCCGGAGTGCCTTCCTTCGCCAGATAACGTTCCCCGTTGTACGTGATCAATCTAGCCTTTTGGTGGGAATCGTCCACCTTCGTCGGAACGAAGCGGCGGTTGAACAAGTCGGTAATCACATGTCCTGCCTGCTTGGACAGCTCGCTTGGCAGCAATCCGGATTTGGAATCGACTGTTGCGCTGACAATCCCTGCCGGCTTTTTAAAGGTTGCGTCAGGGGGAGACAAGTTCGGGTGCTTGTCCATGATTTCTTTCATGACCTTGCCCCAGACAACCATTGGCACGTATTTGTCCGCATCCGGCATCGGGTAAGGCTCGTCAAATCCGACCCAGACACCCATGGACAACTCCGGCGTGTAGCCGACGAACCAGAGGTCGTTGCTGTTGTTGGTTGTCCCGGTTTTGCCTGCCACATCGACTTTGCGCGGTACAAATTTGCGAATGTGGGTACCTGTTCCCGCGTTTACGACCGAGCGCATCATGTCTGTGATCAGGTAAGCGGTTTGCTCGCTGTAGACTTGAACAGGCTGAGCCTCGTGACGATAGACTACCTTGCCCTGACTGTCTTCGATTCTGTCGATGAGGTATGCATCCACAAAGGAGCCGTGGTTAGCGAACGTCGCGTAGGCATTGGTCATTTCCTCCGCCGTCGTCCCGTATGTAAGTCCGCCGATTACGCCTGTTGCAGCGTGGTTGTCTGCATCGACCAGCGTGGTGATCCCCATTTTTTTGACGTATTCGAGTGCGGTAGGAATCCCGACCTTCAAGTACGTCTTGATCGCGGGAATATTCCAGGACATTCGCAGCGCTTCACGTGCACTCATGATTCCTTGCCATTTGTTGTTCCAGTTTTTCGGCAGGTGAGAGCCGTTTTGGCCGTCTGCGAGCAGCACGGGTGCGTCATCGATTGGCGAAGCTGGCTGCAAAAGCCCCAGTTCAAAGGCAGGAGCGTAGGCTGCCAGCGGCTTCATGGCCGAACCAGGCTGGCGCGGCACAGTCGCGTGGTTTGTCTGCTCCACTTTAAAATCGCGTCCGCCGATCATCCCGAGAATCGCGCCCGTTTTATTATGGATGAGCATGGCTCCGACTTCTTCCAGCGCGTTCTCGATTTTCTCCGTCTTGCCGTTGGAGCGGCGAATCGTGTAGGTGCGGTTTTTTCCGAAGTTTTTCGGATCGGTCGCAACAGCTTGCATAATATTGTAGACATTTTTGTCAATCGTGGTGTGGACCTTGTAGCCTTTGCGCAAAATGTCGCGGCGCTTGTCCTCGACCAGTTGACGGTATTCGTTGCGTCCGATGGTGGACTTGTCGCGCCCTTTTTCCGCGAGATCAGCATCGACCAGCTGACGGGCGGCCCGATCCTCGATCTCCATCATCAGGAACGGAACTTCGCGGTACGCTTGCTGGGCAGGCTTGGCCAGCTGCGCTTTCAGGTCGGCCTTGAGCGCACCATCGTACTGGGCCTGGGTAATGTAGCCATTTTCCATCATGCGGTCCAGCACCATTTTCTGGCGCTCCTTGCCGCGCTGATAGCTTTCGGCGCGAAATGGAGAGTACGCGCCAGGATTTTGAATCATGCCAGCGAGGTAAGAGCCTTCGCTGAGATTCAGTTCCTTCACATCTTTGCCAAAAATCCCTTTGGCGGCAGCCTGTACACCGTAGACGTTGGAGCCGTTGGCGTTTTTCCCGAAGTAAATTTCGTTCATGTAGGCTTCCAAAATCTGATCTTTGGAAAACATGCGCTCGATCCGGATGGCACTGAAGATTTCCCGCGCTTTTCGGGTGTGGCTCACTTCAGCGGAGAGGATCGTATTTTTTACGAGCTGCTGCGTAATCGTACTACCGCCTGTCACGACAGGTTGGTTGGTGAATTCCTGGATCGCTCCACGCATTGTGGATTGAAGGGAAACGCCGGAATGTTGGTAGTAGGTTTTGTCTTCTGTTGCGATGATGGCATTGATCAAATAAGGAGAAACGTCTGCCTTTTTCACCAAGCGCCGATCGCCTTCTTCAGCCCGCAATTGGCCGATGAGAGAGCCGTCGTTGTAGTAGGCGAATCCAGTCAGATAATTGGTGAAAATTTTGTCCTCCAGTTCCTCCTTGCTGCGCACTGGCTCGTCTTTCACGAGTGCGGCAACATAACCTGTCACGATTCCTCCGGCGACAGCTGCCCCCATAAGCCCAAGCAGAAACACCATCTGTACGATGATCCATATTATTCTGCCACGGCTACGGCGTCGCTTTTTTTTCGACGGTTCAGAGGAAGATGTGTGGTTATTCGACATAGTCTACGACCCCCTAGCATACCCCCTAATTATACCATACGAGGAACCATGAGGGTAGAAGCGATGATAGCGTCTACAGAGAAGTTCCGTGCATCGTCTGAATCTGTCAAAAAGTGTTGCGTTTTGCCTGTTTATGGCCGAACGCGGTTTAGATTTATACGAGAAGCAGGATCGAGCTTGCCACCAGGAGCACAGCCATGGTGATGTGAAAGCCGCGCTTGTTTCTCGGGAGAAACGAGCGGAGTTGAGCGGCGGATGATCGGGCAGATCGAAAGAGGGGCTGTTGAAATCGAAGGGGGAGGCTCGTTAGGCTCTGGTGCTCATCAGGAGGGAACGGAAGAGTTTTTGACGGTTTTTTCCGGGGAGCTGGCAGTCGAGATCAAAGGAGAGATGTATACGTTGCGGGCTGGCGCTTCGCTTCAAGGCAGACAGGCCGCACAGCTATCGCAACGAAGGAGCGGAGCTGGTCCGCGTGAGCATGGCCATCTACTATTCGGGGTGATTTTCTGCAACGGATGGACGAGGAGCGAAAGAGGGCAGATCATAGAAAAAAGAGCAGGCCGACGGGCGGCACTGCTCTTTTTATGTCCAGACGATTAACGGCTGTAGAACTCAACGATCAGAACTTCGTTGATTTCGGAAGGCATTTCTTCACGGTCTGGGAGACGAGTGTAAGTACCTTCAGCAGCAGCATCGTTGAATGTTACGTAGTTTGGCAGGAAGTTGCGAGCTTCCAAAGAGTCCTTGATCAGTTGCAGACCACGGGACTTTTCGCGGATGGAAATCACATCACCCGGTTGAACACGGTAAGATGGGATGTTCACTTTTTTGCCGTTTACCAGGAAGTGGCCATGGTTTACCAGCTGACGAGCAGCAGGACGAGTTGGAGCGAAGCCCATGCGGTATACCAGGTTGTCCAGGCGGGATTCCAGCAATTTCATGAAGTTTTCACCGACTACGCCAGCCATTTTGCTAGCTTGGTCGAAAGTGCGGCGGAATTGTTTTTCGTTAAGGCCAAACATGTGGCGCAGTTTTTGCTTTTCTTGCAACTGGATTCCGTACTCGGACAGTTTACGACGGTTGTTGTGACCGTGTTGGCCCGGAGGGAAGTTGCGCTTGATGTCTTTTCCTGTACCGTCGAGGGAGATGCCCAGACGACGAGCCAGTTTGTGGCGAGGTCCTGTGTAACGTGACATGTATTCAGTCTCCTTTAAATTGGATTCGTAGGTGTTTACTTCCGGCAGGTTAGTTCCTACTTTATCTACACGAACTTCGGACGGTAGCGTTTCCGCATCGTGCTCCTCACAGATATTCAGCCGCAGTCTGTAAAGGGAGGGAACTAAGAAGGTGTATCCTTCCGTTTTTACCTACAATCAATGCTACCCTGTACACATACACTTAATCATACTAGGCGAGGTGTGGGGAAGTCAAGCGAAAAGACATGCGAAAAGACATGCGAAAAGACATGCGAAAAGACATGCGAAAAGACATGCGAAAAGACATGCGAAAAGACATGCGCCATCCTATAAGAGCGATGGCGCAAAAGTCTTATTAGTCGCGGAGGGCAGCTGACAGAGACTCCGGGGTTCCGCGTTTTTCCAAAAAGCGTGTGAACGTAATGGCCGCATCCGCACGCGATACGGCTGCTTGTGGCGCAAACGTCGTCTTTTCCGCAGGCACGATGCCCATGGCCGTCGCGATAATAATCGAAGCACGGTGCTTGGCGTTTGCGATATCCGTGAACGACGACTGGAACATGCCAGGGTAGTCGGTCAGCTTGTTGTAGCCAAGCGCCCGAACGATCATGTCGGCCAATTCATCGCGCGTAATCGCTTGATCAGGATTCAGGGCAGACGCGTTTTTGTCCAAAAGGCCGCGGTCTACAGCACCTTCGACAGCGGAGAAGAAGCGGGAGCCGTTTGCCACGTCGCTGTAAGTCGCCTTTCTTTCGGCGGAGTACACCGGGTATTGCTGGCCCTGGTTCAGGCTGATCATCAACATTTCGATCATTTCGCCGCGAGTGATCGGTTTTTGCGGCAAAATTTTGCCATCTTCCAGAGAGAGGGCGTCGTATTCGTACATCAAAAGCAGTTCCTTTTCAGCGGGATGATCTTTGAGATCAAGCGGTGCCTGGCGATGCAGGTTGATCGCTTTTCCAGATGCAGTCGAGTGCCACTCGCCTGACGTCGCATCGAGGTAGTAAGGCTGCTCGAACGGCGTTGCGGTCACGCGATAAACAAGCTTCGCAGTTCGTTTCGGAATGTAGGAAGGCTGATTCTGCACTTTCTTGTTGTCTTCCTCGCTGAGCGGTTCAAGGGCATAAACCGCTTCTGCCTCCGATTCTTTCCACCAAGACTGGACAGCTTCTTCCGCAGACAAGTGCTTTGGTACTTTCGTCGGATAAGTTTCGCCGCCGAAATCAGCGTTGTAGGACAAAAGTTCGCCTGTTTCCGAGTCGTACGTAAGGTAGGCAGAACCGCTGGCTGCGGCGACACCGTCGATATAGCGTTCAAACGAGATGCGGAAGCGGTCGGAGTTATACGGTTCTACTTCTGCTTCACTCTCGCCACGATCAAGCAAAAACAACTGGTGTGCTGAAGTCGGCGTCCACTTGCGCACGGTTTCCATTGCCGCTTCCGTCAGCTTTTTCGCATCGGCAGTCTTTCCGGATTTTTCCCCGTCTTTTCGCACAGGCCGATCTTTGCTGTACGAATAGATGTCTCCTGTTACGGCGTCGAATGAGACAAATACGTAGCCGTCGCCTTCCTTGCCTTTTTGGGCGTATTCAAGATTCCAGATCGCGCGGTTGGCCTGGTAATCTCTTTCGTTGTAGTTGGCGGAACGAAGCTCGTAATTGGCGAGGTCAAACGTCTTTTCCGCCCACTTGCCCGCTTCGTCCTGGCTCAGTACCCCGCCGGAGCGGCGCGGAGAGAGCGGTTTGCTGCTGACGGCGACAGGCTCCTTCAACTCGCTGCGGGGAGTGAGGGATGAAGTGTTCAATGCTTTGCCGCTTTTGGCGTCGATGTAGAAAGCAAACGGATTGTTATAGGCGAGTGAGACGCTGTTTTTTTCAGAACCGGAACGATTCCAGGGCAAAAGGTAAGCAAGCTGCGGGTCTGCCTGTTCCTGGAAAAGCTTTTCCGCTTCCTCCAAAGAAATCGCCTGGTCAGGCTTTTCGAATTTCACCTCGTTCCACGACAAGGAGAATTGATTGACGACCCCTGAGCCGTTTACTGTGATGTCTGCTCCGTTATCCGGGAACAAAACATCATCCACCACGCGGACAAAGCGGAATGTATAGGAAGCATCGGCATTGAGCGGCGTTTTTTGCTCCGGCGTCTCGCGCAGGTAGAGGCGAGTTTCGGCAGCCTTGCCCGGATTGTGCTTTTTCAAAAACTGCTCGGCGGCAGTGCGGGCATCTTCATAGGACACTCTTTTGGCGTAAGGCAGGTTGCTGCTGCTTTGATCGTAATAGGAGTAAGAGGTCAACTCGCCAGTGTTGGCATGGATGCTGACGCTGTACGACAGAAGCGTTTGCTCATTTTTCGAGTCCTTTTTTGTCCAGCTGAACGACCACTCCGGGAAGGCGCGCCAGCTGTCAGAGGAGCGAAACGACACGTTTGTCAGTGTGAGCCCGCTGGTCGGAACCACTTTTGCCGCAAGAGTAAGCGCCGCTTCTTTGGACAGCTTTACTTTGCTTGCCGCCGCCAGCAGAGTGCTGTCAGCTGGATTGGCAGCGACTATTTTGCCTGTAGCGGCTGCAGGTGTTTGGGCATATGCTTGTGCTGCGGGAAGCAGCAGGCTTGCTGTCAATACGAATGAGCTGGATCGAATTATCCAAGGCTTCATGAAAATTCCCCCCACGATGTTAATATCATTTGCTTTACAACCTCTGACGAGAGGAAGAGTGGAATCGTTTCATCTGGAAACGAGAAAAAAGAGAGCGCATTTGCGAAAAAGCAAGAAACATAGGAATTTTGTACCAAATGTTAACGGATGAAACTAGAATTGTGAACAACCATCTTATATAATAAGTAGTACTATCCATCCTACAATTGAAAAAGACAGTTTCGACTGTTCCAATGACCGCAACGGGTCATCTGCATGTTTTGAAAATAACCCCGCTCTGTTTTGTGCTTGGCAGGCGATGCAGGGCGGTTTCCACAGAAAAGGGGCTATTGCGTTTTGGAAACCATCATGTACCTCGTTCGTCATGGAGAGACAAAGTGGAATCAGATTCGGCGTATTCAAGGACACAGCGACATCGCTTTGAACGAGCTGGGCATGCGGCAGGCCGAGCTGGTAGCCGGAAGGTTCCGAAGCGAGACGATTCACGCAGTTTATTCCAGTGATTTAAGCCGGGCACGTGACACGGCAGCAAAAATAGCGGAAAACTTCTCGTTTTCCGTCGGGGCGCATCCGACTTTGCGGGAGCGCTGCTACGGACAATGGGAGGGGCTCACCTACGAGGAAATCCGCGAGCGTTTTGAGAGTCAGGATGAGGCTTCGTGTGGAATTGAAACTTTCGAAGACATGCAGCGGCGCGCGGTTGCTGCTCTCAGCGAGCTGGCAGCGAAGCATCCGAATGAAGCGATTGTCGTGGTTTCTCATGGCGGCCTGATCAACAGCTTTTTGCATTACGTAACAGCAGGGGAGCAAGGAACTGGCATCACGCGGATCGACAACACCGGGATATCCGTTTTCCGCTACGTCGATCGCAGGTGGGAAGTGCTCCAGGTAAATGATACTGACCATTTGGAAGCTTGAGAAAATGCTGAGAGAGGGAGTTTCTCGTGTCAAGTAAAATGTTGGGGAAGTTAGAGACGGTCTTTTCCTACACGGCCCATTTTATCTTACAATCTTGGCCGGAAAAGCGCCCAGGCATCCTTTTCTTGACAGATTCCGGGGGCCGCATAATCAACTTCATGGACATGCATGATAGTCAATCTGGAAGCTCTCTGTCCGACGCTGCACGCCATTACATGCAGACACAAGAAGTCTGCGATTATGTATCGGAAGCGTTGAGCACGAAAGAGATTGTCGTCAAGACGAAGAGAGAGAACACGCTGGTCTGCGGAGCTTTTCCGCTGAAGGAGCTGGACGGGAGCGTGCGGGCTGTCATTGGCATGCTCATTCCACAGCGAGAGATCGATTTCGATCTGCGTGCTTACATGCGCGGACTGGAGCCGCTCATCCGCATGGGATACGATGCGTACATCCAGCACGCCACCGGCCAGATTGTCACGGATTTGACCCTGCATGACACCGCGCGGGATTTGCTCGGCAGCTTGACGAGACAAATCAGTCACATCATTTCCAAGGGTCATTGCTCGGCAGTGAAGCTGTCCGAGGACGGGGTGCTGATTCCCCAGGAGATCGTCACCACGCAAGAAGCTGAACCCGGGCAGGCTCACATCCACCAGCTGGTCTCGCGGGTAGGCAATACGCCTGTGACGTCTTCGGTTCTCGACGATCACCGGGTAATCGTCGTTCCGGTGAGCCTCAATGACATCCCGCTCTATGCGCTGTTTATGCACCTGCCGCCCGAGGAAAAGGATTGCGTCTACGATGTGCGGGATATCGCCTTTTTGCAGGAGGTGGCGGAAAAGTCGAGCTGCGCTCTCTGGCGGGCGATCATGTCCGACGATTTGCGCCGTGAAGCCAGCAAAAAAGATTTGTTGTACCAGCTCATGTCCAAAATCCAGGCGTCGATTGATGTCAATGACGTTTTGCACGAAATCGTCACCAGCATTCCCAGCTTGTACCCGTATTTCTCCGTCGAGCTGTTCCTGACGGTAGAGCCGAATGCCACTACGCCCGTCAAGCAGCTGTCATTCCAGGAAGTGGAGCCGTCCACCAGCACAAAAGCGTACCTGGAAGGGCGCTTGATCGCGGAAGAAGTGGGAGAAGGCGATCAGCGGGTGACTGTCATTGCCGCTCCGCTCCTCGGCAAGCAAGGCATCTACGGCGTTTTGCAGGTGACTTCGGAACAGCCGATTTCGTTGAGCCAGCACGAGAAGGACTACATTTCCATTTTGGCAGATACAGCGGGCACTGCGTTCGAGAACGCCCAACTGTATCAGCAATCGCGCAATCTCATTCGTGAACTGCGTCTCATTAATGAAATGGCGCGACAGCTTAATAAAAGTCTTGATTTAAAGGAAATTCTAGATTTTGTCACAGAAATGATGCAGGCGACCTTTGATGCGGAGTTTTGTGCGATTCTCCGCAAACAGCCAGGGGAAGACAAATTCGACGTCCTCTCTTCATCTGTTCCCGCCTTTAACGGCACAGTCGTCAACGCATTGGAAAAGCCGTTTCAGCAAATCATGCAGAGCAAGCAAACGCTGCTTTTGGCTCAGCCAGGGACAGGTCCGCTGCCATTTTCGCTGTTTTCCTGCTGCTCGCTCATGGGAGTTCCGCTCGTCGTTGAGGGTGAGATTAGCGGAGTGCTTTTAGTCGCAGATTCCCGCTATCATTTTTTTAGTTTTGACGACTACAAGCTGCTCGAAATTTTTGGCCAACACGCAAGTCTTGCCATGACCAATGCCGTTTTGCACAATGAGATGGAACGGATGGTCATTACCGACAACTTGACGGGACTTTTCACCAGGCGGTATTTGAATGAGCGAGTCAGGGCTTCGCTTGAAAAAGACAGCTACGGCTCGTTGATTTTGATTGATATCGACTATTTTAAGACGGTTAACGATACGTTTGGTCACCAGGTAGGCGACGAAGTGCTGATCCAGGTGTCCGACCTCATTCGCCACAGCATCAGAGACAGCGATATCGCTGCGCGTTGGGGCGGGGAGGAGCTTGCGGTTTACCTGCCGCGCGTTGACAAAGCGACCGCCCACTCTGTTGCCGAGCGCATCAGGGAATGTGTGGAGCAGGAAACTTCTCCGCGCGTGACCATCTCGTGCGGTCTGGCCAAATGGAACCGGGAGCTGGATGTGAATCTGAGCGTCGAAGCCTTATTCCATCAAGCAGATATCGCGTTGTACGAAGCGAAAAATTCTGGTCGAAACCAAGTTGTTCTCGCCTAGAGCCAAATAAATGGCTCTTTTCTCTTTTTCGGAAAAAAATCGGACAAACTTGAGAGGTAGATGGAGGAATTGGCAATGGACATGCGTGAATGGCACACCAAGGCGACACAAATCACGCCGGATATTTACTGTCTGGAAATCCCGACTCCCTTCAATGTCGGAGCGGTCAACGTCTATCTGGTAAAAGGCGAGAAGCTGACCTTGATCGATGTGGGGCCGAAGACAGACGAGGCATGGCAGGCGCTCACAGAAGGGCTGCAAGCGGCTGGCGTCTCTGTGGAAGAGATTGAGCAGATCGTGCTGACCCATCATCACGTTGACCATTGCGGCCAATTGGAAAAAGTGAGGCAAAAGTCAGGGGCGTTGACACTGGCGCATCCGCAGGCAGCGCCGTACGTCGAGCTGGATGCGGAGTTCATGGATTTTCACGATCAGTTCTTTTTGCAGCTGTACAAAAAAAGCGGCGTGCCAAGCGACAAGCTGATTATCATCGAGAAGTTCCACAAATTGATGACGACTTTTTCCGAGCCAAGCCAGATTGACTTGAAGCTCAAGCATGAACAACAAGTGCCGCATCTTCCGGAATGGCAGGTTCTCTACACGCCGGGGCACAGCCAGAGCCATCTGTCCTTGTACCGGGAGCGGGATCGCACGATGATCGGCGGAGATCACATTATCGGACATATTTCGTCCAATGCCTTTATTGAGCCACCGCGGGATCGTTCGGGTGCGCGTCCGCTGACACTCGTTCAGTACCGGACGGCTTTGCAGATGTGCGCGGACATGGAGATCGAGCAGGTGCTGGCGGGTCATGGCGAGATCGTCCGGAACCACCGCGAGCTGATTTCCTCTCGCCTGCAAAAAAACTGGAGCCGGACCGACACATTGCGCAGCCTGCTTGCTGACAAGGAATTGACAGCGTATGAACTGACGACGCTGCTGTTTCCGGCTATTTATGAAAAAGAGCTGCCGCTGACGCTTTCCGAGACGCTCGGGCATATCGATTTGCTGATGATCTTGCATCAGATCGAGGTGCGCGAACAAGACGGGGTCTTGTACTATCACCTGTAGCCTGACGGATTCCTGGCATTGGCGAAACAAGCAGAATAAGCCTATTCCTCCCCGGAAACGATAAAAGGGACAATTACCCTGCAACCACCTGGAAGTGGCATAATCCGGGGTAGCCGAGGGAGGAACCAGATGCGCAAGTATTGGACCATGTGCCTTTTGACCATCGCGTGCACCGCTTTGACAGGCTGTAATCAAATGGGCGTCAAGCAAGACCCCCATTCAGCTTTTGAACAGGTGCGCGATCAGTTTGCGGCGCAGAACTCGTACGCGTTTTACGGAAGGACAAAGCTTTTGACAGCGAACAGCGCCAATGCCAACATGGTGAACTTCTCCGGGCGAAAAGACGGGGAAGCGGTGTATATGAACGTGAAGTTTTCCGTTCCAGAACAGCAGCGAGTGGAGACTTTGTCGCTGCTCTCCGAAGGAAGCGAGCTGTACGCCAAACAAGGCCAGGAAGAAAAATGGAAGCCTGTCCCGGGCGAAGGAGTTGCTTTGCGGCAGGAGATGAACAACTGGAGTCCGCCATTTTGCTTTCAGCAAATGGACGAGCTGAAAAAAAGCGTCCGCCAGCTGCCCGATGAAAATCCGCAGGACGATCTCGAAGCAATCGGTGTGACGCTGGATTCGCTCAAATTGAAAGAATGGCTGGCTGCGCAAATGCAGGAACAAGCCGGGGCTGGCTCGCGGATTCAGTCCGCAGCGGGCCCTTTCGCCTCCCACAAGCCAAGGGTCAAGCTGGCGATGCAGCTGTCAGACGGAAACTGGACGAGAGCGGCTGCGCCTGGGGCTGGTGTCTCGATTCAGGCGAAACAAGCACAGGCGCAGGACGTGAAGGCGATGGTCGATCAGATGGATGTGGAAGCGGAGTACACGATTTACTACAACAAGAAGACGATGCTGCCTACCAACATGACGATGTCGATTCGCTCCGCATACGATTTGAACGACCAGCGGGTAAAAGAGCACTCCCAGGTAGAAACGTATTTGCAAAATTACGGTCGGGCCAAGCCGGTGCCAACTGCGGCAGAAGGCGGCAAATAAGCAGCAGAAGAAAGAGACGCTCACCTTCCATGTCTGCGGGCAAGGGAGCGTCTTTTTTTCTGTGAGTCGTGAGGCAGCTTTTTCCAGAAATGCCCGCACGTCTGCAAAAGCGAGGTGTTTGCGGCTGCTTTGACTGTCTGAATAAAGCCTGTTGCCCCCGTCTGGTACACGGTGCAATTTTCCAATCGGAGAAGTAACGCTTTCGGGTTGTTGTCCGTCTTTATTGTTTGCGAGGAGCCGGGCCGGATTGTTCCCCGCTTTTTTCGCAGACGGTCTTTATTCCTAGGAGGAATAGTGGAAAACTTTGTCGAACTTACAACAGGTCTATCTTTTTGCGTCGAATCATCCGTACAATAGAAAAGATGTCCGTTGAAAATCGAGTGTCTACTGCGACCGCTACTCTTTTGGCTATGGTCGCTTTCCGGTTTTGCCACAGCCGGGGTGTAAAGGGGATGAAATTCAGCGATGGATCAGACGAAAATGCGTATTTTGTCCGCAGCCGCCAAACTGTTTGACACGTATGGCTACAAAGGGACATCCGTTAGACAAATCGCTGCCGAGGCACAAGTAAATTCCGCGTTGATTTCTTATCACTTCCAGGGCAAGCAGGGAGTGCTGGAGACCTTGATCGCTTCCTACTTCGAGACGCTGTTTCGTTTATTGGAGGAGCAGGAAACGATGCAGGAGCACGTCTCTGCCATTCAACGACTTGAACAGGTGATTCAGCTGTATTTGCGTTTTCAGATGGAACACGCGCCGATCACGAGGCTGATTCATCGGGAACTGAGTGTCGAGTCGATGCTTGCCCGTGAAGTGATGACACTTTACATGAGCCGCTGGAAGCACGGCCTTTCGAGGGTGCTGGAAGGCGGAGTCGCAGCGGGTGATTTTTTGCCCGTATCCATTGATCGTATAGTGCTGGCCGTAAGCAGCCAGATGATATATCCGTTTTTACAACCGCAGATGGTTCGGCAGGTTTATGACCTGGAGCCGTTTTCCGAGGAGTTCGCCAGGTGGCTGCAAGATTCCATCATGCGTTTTTTGCATGGGATTTTGCTGCCGGCATAAGGTGCGCCCTCTCCCATGAATTTACTTTTTAAGGGGATGTTTGACAAGTGAAACGAAAACTGTTCCTGCTCTGTCTGGCAGGCATGTTGCTATATACGAATCCGGCTTACGCCACGCCTTTTCCTGACAAAAAAGAGGAAGTTGTGCAGGACGCCGACAACTACTTGAAAAAAGAAGAGAAGGCGAACTTTGCGAAGTCGATGCAAAATCTGCCTGGCAGCTACAAAGTTGTCGTAGTGGAAAGCACAGCACCGGAAGCAGAATCCCCTGACATGTACGCGCAGAAGCTGTTTGACAATTACAATTTGGCTGATGACGCCATGATGGTCGTCCTGGACTACAACACCGAACAGCTCGGGATGTATGCAGGGCCAGCCTTGCAGGCCAAAGGCGCATCGATGGAAATGCTGCATGAAAAAATGACGTCGTACTACGAACCATTCCGCAATCAGAAGCAGTATTTGAACGGCATTCAGACTTTGATCGGGGAAGTAAACCGGGAACTGAGCCGCATCTCGGACAAGCAGGCTGCCGCTCCTGCGGGTGCAACCGATGCGAAAGCACAGGAACAGACGGAGGAAAAAGACGGACTTGGCGGCATCCCGTGGTGGATTTACGCGATCGGAGCTGTCTTTGCGGCTTTGTCAATCGGACTGGTCTACGCCATGATTCGTCGCCGCGCGATCTTTAAATTAGTCGACGACGTAGAAGATTGGAAGGATGAGCTGATAGAGAAAATCAATGTCATCGAAGTGGAAAAGCCGCTGCGCCGCTCCAGCGGAATGACAGAGGTGCGCTATCACCACCTGGCAGACAAAAAGGAAAACTTGCTGCGCATCCGCATCCCCGATGTGGAGATGATGATTCTCGATGCGGAAGAAGCGTGCGACCGCTTCCGGTTTTCGCTGGCGCTCGGCATGCTCGATGAAGCGCGCGAGACGCTGAACCAGATCGAGGATGAACTGAACGAGCTGAAGGAAGACACCTCAAAAGTCGCGATTACCAAACAGGAGAACAAAGTTGTCATCCCGGAAATCGGCAAGCAAGTGGAGCAGATGGAGCGCCGCTTGTCCGATTTGCGTTTGGAATACGGCCTGTCGTTTCACGAGCTGAAAGCATCGCTGGATGAGGTCGAGACGATGCGAAGCCTGGTGAAAACGGCGCGGGCGGCAGGCGACGATATCGCTGCCTACGATACGACGATCAAGGCACAGCAGCTGCTGGAACGCGTAGGGCAGACGATGGAGCAACTCCCGACGTTGGTGCATCGCGTGAAAAAGGCGATGCCGGAGGAGTTCAAGCAGCTGGAGGACGGAATCAGCCAAGCGACTCGCGACGGCTTTGACTTGAAGCAGGACGCGCTGGATAAGGCGCTGCTGCAGGCAAAGCAATTGCTTTCGTCCGCGAAAAGCGCACTGGAAGAAGGCAATTTGGAGATGGTCTTGACTCACTCCAAAGCTTTCGATGTGTTGCTGGACGCTACTTATCAAGGAATTGAAGAAGGAGTAATGGCCAAGCACGAGGCTGCTGCGGCTTCCGCTTCCGCACAGGTTCTGGAGCAGCCGCTTGCAGATGAGTGGAGCGAGAGCGAGGAAGAAGCAGCCGGAAGAGAGCATGCCCCTGCGACTGACAAAGAACGCGAAGTCAGCGATGCAGAAGTGGCAGCGATCATCGAGCAGGCTGCACAAGTATGGAATCAGGCGAGCAAAGACGAGCATGCGCCTGTGATCCACAAGCCAGAGCCAAAAGAGTTCGTGCATGAAGCGCCAAAAGCGGCAGTGTACGATCAGGAGCAAGCTGACGAGACTTTTGCGGAAGCGGCGCCGATGATTGCAACTGCAACACGCGACCAGTTGAGCGAAGCGGAACGGGCTGTGCTGCTGCAAGCACTCAAGAAGCCTGCCAACTCGGAAAAAGCGACTTCGGTTCATGCTCCGCCGACCAAGCCGAGCCGTGACGTCGAGGAAGAGACGGAGTACGAGCTGGTGATCCCGAAAACCCAGGCTGAGCCGCAGCCAGTCTATGAAGAGGAAGTCCAGGAGCAAGCTTATTTGCTGATCGAGACAGAGGACGATGCTCTCGACGAGCTGGAGCGGATTTCGAGTACATTAGTTCGTGTACGCCAGCAAATCAAGCGAAGCTACCTGCCTGGCATTCCCGATCATTTGAAGTACATGTTTGAAGAAGTCGTGCAAACTTTGGGCCGGATCAAGATGATCATGGAGCAGTATCGTTACGATTTGGAGGAAGTGGCGATTTTGGTTCAGGATGCGCACGAGCTGGTCGTAGAGACAGAGCGAATGGCGGAGCAAATTATTTCGACTTGCCAGCTGGCGGAAGGAGCTATCCAGTACACCAACCGCTACCGCCGCCAAAACAGGCATGTCAACGAACTGCTGACAAAAGCGGAGCAATCATTCCGACAGCTCGCTTTCGCGGAAGCATACCAACTGGCGGAGGAAGCGCGTCTTGTCATCGAAGGCGCTCCAGCCGAGGAAGACAATCGCTGGCTTTTGCGCAGAAAGAAAAAGGGGTGAGCCACCGATGAAGCTCCTTCCCTTTTTCCTGATGGCCGCAGGGGTGCTTGTCATGCTTCAGCCCCGAACGAAAAGATGGCAAAGTCGGATGAACCACTATTTCCGGGGCAATGAAAAGCGGGTGAAGCAAAGGGCGAACACATTCTTTTTGCTCGGCCTGGCCTTTGTTTTAGCAGGCTTTGCCTACTTGTTCCGGATGGCAGCCTAACCTAGCATTTTCCATAAAAAACACCTGATCGCAGGCGGAATGCGCTCCGTACGCGACAGGTGTTTTTTTGTGCAAAAAAAAAAGAAGCATCGCTCACGAGGGCGATGCTCCATCTAGGGAAGATAAAGGGAGTAAAGGTCTGATAACCAGCACCTTACAACTAGGGGGGAGTAAGGTGCTGATCACTCTTTCGCAAAAAAGAGTACCTGCTTGCTAGTTTCCCCGATTTGTCTTCCCCTAAACGTTATTCTCGCAAAAAAATTCCAAAGCTTCTTCCGCACTGTGCGTACCTGCGGAATGTCCCGATGAAAAGGCGATAGTAATGTTGTAGCCTCCGGTATGGGCGTGAACATCCATGACTTCCCCAGCGAAGTACAAGCCATCCATCAGCTTCGAACGCATCGTCCGCGGGTCGATTTCCTTGACGCTGACTCCGCCGCCCGTAATGAAAGCTTCTTCTAAGGAAAGCGTGCCTGTGATTGTCAGTGGAAATGCTTTGATGATGCCGGCAAAGCTTGCCCAATCTTGCTTTTTCATATGGCTGTACGTCGTGTCTTCCGAGATGTCGGCAAGCGACAGCAGCAAGGGGATAATCCGTTCAGGCAAGTAGCCTTTCAGCACGTTTTTGACCGCTTTTTTCGGTTGCTCCTCCAAAAGCTGCCAGCTTTCCGCGTTGATCTCGTCTTTGCTTTTCGCTGGCATCAGATCGAGCGTGAGCGACAGCGGGATCGCGCCGTATTTGCGTTGGCTGGTAGAAACATAGTGTCCCATCCGCAGCGAGGCTGGTCCAGACAGCCCGAAATGGGTAAAAATCATGTCGCCTTCCTGCGTGTTGATCTTTTTGCCGTTCGGGGCGTACAACGTCATCGTCACATCGCGCAGAGACAGTCCTTGAAGCGTTTTGTCGCGAATGAACGAATCGTTTGCGGTCAGCGGCACTTCTGTTGGATACAAGTCCGTCACCGTATGTCCGGCAGCCTTGGCCCAGGCGTATCCGTCTCCCGTCGAGCCTGTCTGAGGAACCGAGCAGCCGCCTACCGCGATAATGACGCAAGGGGCTGAGAGCTTTTCGCCCGTTTGCAGCAAGATGCCAGTCGTTCTGCCGTTTTCATAGAGCACTTCCTGGACGGGAGAGTTCAGCCGGATGGTGACATTTTGCCGCTTTAAAAGGTCAATGAGCGCCTGCGCTACAGTAACCGCCTTGTCCGTCACAGGAAACATTCGCCCGCGATCTTCTTCCTTCAGGGCGACTCCCAAGCCCTCGAAAAATTGCATGATTTCCCGATTGCCGAATTGCGTCAGAGCGCTATACATAAAACGGCCATTGCCTGGCATTTGCTTGATCAGCTCGTCCTGTTCCTTGGCGTTGGTAACATTGCAGCGGCCGCCGCCAGAAATGATCAGCTTGCGCCCGAGCTTCCCGCCTTTTTCTACCAGGCAGACACGCGCTCCCTGACTCGAAGCCGCAACAGCGGACATCAGCCCGGAAGGCCCGCCGCCGATAATGATGACATCAAAATCGTACTGTGATCGATTCATTTCGTTTTCGTCCTTAGTTATGGTGTAGGGTGAGGCATCCCCCATTTTACCACAACACCTGCTCTCTCGCCCAAAAGAGAGCGAAGGGAACCGCGGGCGTAAAAGGGGGATGCCTGTGCGTCAGGCGAGAATGTCTGCGAGCGGCTTTTTCGTAAGCACGTAGCGGACGATTGTCTCATCGCGGACGATATCCGTCACCATGTATCCTTTGGCAAAATACGTCGTGAGCAACTCGCCGGTTTGCTTGCGCCAAAGAGCGGCTACACTCATGTCTGCCTGCTTCACCTGCTGGAAGAAGGCAGGGACGGGCAAGAGCAGGACAGACTCTTCCCGATCGGTCGCCAGAGCAACAGGGGTCGGGATGCCATCCGTGATCTCATAGTGCAAAATATTTGGAGCGCCGTCATAAGACAGTCGCGGTGCTCCGTTTGCTTGGCGGGCTTCTACCCGTCCGCTGTCGATGAACCATTCCACGAGAAAACGGTCGGTCGGCAAGCCGCGGTTGAAGTCGTCATCGAGGTCGCCGTAGCAATTGGGCAAGTACGTGCGGACGATCCCGCCGAGCTTGACGATGTTCAGCACGCCATTCACTGTTTCCAGCGGATCGTACGTCCAGGTAATCTTGGAATGGCCCATCGCTTTTGCTTCGTCCTTTTGCAGCCACTTCATCTGCACGCCAAGTCCCTGCTTGCGGTATTCGGGCAAAAAGCCCAGCATGTGCGAACAGAGATGCGTCTCCCCGTTGGTGTAGCCTGGGAAGCTGTATAAAAACCCGATCATTTCGTCTCCGTCAAACGCCCCGAGAAACAGTCCGCCAAATTTGTGCATGGTCAGCGTCATGTGGTACGGAATGGCAGAAGCAGGGTCCCATATTTTCCCTTCCATCGCTTCCAACTGCTCAATTTCGCTCGTTTCCGTCAATCTTCGCAACGTGATCGCCATTTCTTTTTTCCCCCTATCCAATTCGTATTTTTACTTCATTCGGACAGAAGGCGGCACATTCCTGCTTGTGAACGGTTGCATCCAAAATCAGCCTCACGGATAATAGGAGAGATAGACAAACATCCGACAAGGGATGACAGGAGGCTTGACCACAATGGAAAACGACTTTCAACTGGAGCTGTGGAAACGGCTGACCCAAGCGCCGGGAGCACCCGGCTTCGAAGGTCCGGTTCGCGATATCATGCGGGAATACTTGGGTACATATACAAACGAGTTCGTATACGATAACCTCGGCAGTATGCTCGGCGTGATGCGCGGGGATGAAAACGGTCCGAAAATCATGGTGGCCGGACATATGGATGAAGTAGGGTTCATGGTGACGCGCATTTCGGAAAAAGGCTTTATTTCGTTTCAGACGTTGGGAGGCTGGTGGGGACAAGTCCTGCTCGCCCAGCGCGTTCAAATCATAACGGAAAAAGGCGCGGTGGAAGGCGTAATCAGCTCGATTCCTCCGCACGTGCTCAGTGAAGATCAGCGCAATCGCCCGATGGACATTCGCAATATGTACATCGATATCGGAGTCGATACGCGGGAAGAAGCCGAGCAGGCAGGCGTGCGTCCGGGTCAGCAGATCGTTCCGGTCTGCCCGCTCCAGGTCATGACCAACCCGCGCCGCGTCATGGCGAAAGCGTGGGACAACCGCTACGGGTGCAGCTTGGCTGTTGAGCTGGCAAAAGAACTGCATGAGCGGCCAGGACATCCGAACGTGGTGTATGTGGGAGCAACTGTTCAGGAAGAGCTGTCTGGCGGGCGCGGAGCGAAAACCGCAGCAGCCGTTATCGAGCCGGATTTGTTCCTCGCATTGGATGCCAGCCCGGCGACCGATATTCCCGGCGTGAAAGACGAAGGCGGAAAACTGGGCGGCGGCCTGCTGATGCGGATTTACGATCCGATGTACATGATGCCGCTCGGCTTGCGGGAACTGTTGATTTCTACATGCGAGCAGGAAAACATCCCGTACCAGATTTACATTGCCAAAGGTTATACAGACGCAGGGGTCGTGCAGCACCACGGAAAAGGAGTGCCGTCCGCCGTCATCGGAATCCCTTCCCGCTACATTCACAGCCATGCTTCGATCATCGATCGGGAAGACTACGAAGCGGCCAAGCGCCTCTTGTTCGCGATCGTGCGCAAGCTGGATCGGGCGACCTTTGAAGCGATTTTGCCGAGATAACGAGGGGAGGTGGCGCTTTTGAACGCAATTATTTTGTATACGAAGCGCCAAGGTCAGGCGACGTCTTACGAATTTAATGTTTTTGACAACCAGTTCGCAACGGAAAATCTCGCTGTCCGCAAAGTGCTGATGTCCATGCTGGAGTCCGTCCGCGACCGACTGACCGATTTGGAAGTGGAGTACAACGACAGCATGCTGGCAGAAAAGCTGGGAGCGAAGCGGGCGGGGGAAACTTTGCGCTTCCTCGGGGCGACGAGAGAGAACAGCAAGGAACATCTCAGCAACGGAATCGTCGTCAGCCGTTCTTTTCAAGCGCCGATGACTCCCGAGCGCTACGCGTATTTTTACGAACTGACAGACATCGCCCAACTATCGCATTACCGCCTGAAGGAAGGCGACGAAGACCGAATCGTGTTTTACTTCACACGCTATTTGCAGCTGATTGCCCCTGACGAACAGGCAAGCCAAAGCTTTTTGCAAAAGCTCGCGGAGTTCTCTCTGCCATACAAGCTCGTGCCCATCAGTTGAACGAGACGGTGACGAGCCAAACAAAACGGTCATGACTGTTTTGTTGACGCAAGCGGTTACATCCGATTTCATGAAAAAAGCCATTTCCTCTGCATCGGGGAAATGGCTTTTTCGTGCAGAAACAAAGCGGGAAGCTCTCAAGTAGAAGGGCGATTCGGCCCTTCCAGCTTTTTGTCTCCGTAGCCAGGGGCATCGTTTTGCACTGATTTGGGCTGACGGTTGCGTTCCGCATCTTGCCCGTTTTGCTGCTGCTGCTGATTTTTTGACTGAGTCATTTTACGTCGCACCTTCCTTTCTTTTCGTGCTGGACTCGTTGGTCTGCGCCGGATTTTTGTAGCGCGGGATGGCATAGACGGCAAACAACCCGAGCAGTGCCGCCAGAAACAAGGTGACGATGCCGTAAGCTATCCACGGACTTCGGCTCGCCACTCCGCCGAGTTTTTCGACCATGGCGCCGCCAAGGCTTGTCCCGATGGCGGTTCCCACTCCGGAGACAAAGTTGGAGAAGCCGAAGTACGCTCCCAGCCACTCTTCTTTGGCAAAATGGGTAACGAGCGAATCCTGGACAGGCATGAACAGCATTTCACCGAGGATAAACAGGACGGCCGCGGCACTGAGCGTGGCAAAGTGATTGGCCCAGCCCATCGCGGTCAGTCCGGCCCCGAGCAAGGTCGTTCCGATGGCGAGTGCGATATACGGATTGATCCGCTGCAGAATAAAGCGCGAGATAAAGCCTTGCAGCAAAACGACACAGAGCGAGTTGATCGTCCAGACAAGGCCGATGAGCGTTGCGGAATGCAGTACATGCTCGCCGCGCAAAGGCAGGATCATGGTGAACTGCGCGTACAGCGCCCACATCAGCAAGGTAATTCCCGAGAACAGCAGGAAGCTGCGGTGCTTCAAAATATGCCGATATTCCGAGATCGGCGTGCGACGACAGTCAGGGCCGACACAGCGGTCATCCGGCAAGGAAAAGAACGTCAAAACAGCGAGCAGGCCAAAAACGATGGCAGAGACGATAAACGGCTGCTGATGAATCGCCGTCATCCACGTAATCACCAGACCTGCTACGATAATCCCGCTGTGGGCGAGAATGCCCCGCCAGGAAAAAGCTGTCGTCCGCTGCGCTTCCGCCACTTCATCGGCAATCATCGCTTTGATCGTGGGGGCCAACAGTCCGAGCCCCAGCCCGTTCACCGTCGAAAACAACAGGAAAAACCCGTAATTCGCACTGTAATGGTAGCCGAGCATGGCACTGCCCTGAAGCAAGGCTCCCAACGCGATGATCGCCCGTCTACCCCACCGATCCGACATCGGCCCCCCGATCAGGCTGCCGATTTGATAGGCGATGCTGCCTGCCCCGAGAATGAAGCCCACCTGAGCCAGATGCAAGAGCCGCACCTTTTGCAAAAAAATCGGAAACACCGGGATGACCAAATACGAAGCCATGTGCATGAAAAAAACGAGCAGCAGCAAGATCAAATAAGGCTTGTTGCGCCAGAGTGCTCCCTGTGAGGCTGTCATAATCGCCTCCTCTAGTTGTTCAACATCCTTTCTAGTATGAGTGGAAAAGGTTTGTCTCTATGCAACAAAAATGGGCGAGCGTACAAATGTGCACGCGAGGCAGGCGGGTGTCCAATCCAACATTCATCCCGATACATATACCTATAGAGAAAAGGTGCCATGGGCGGTATGCCAGGTGCAATGGTTCGAGCTAGTGTGAAGGGGGGATCTCGCATGAAAGGTTTTGGTTTTTTTAACCAAGATGGCTTTGAAGTGGTGATCTGGATTATCGTGATCATCTTTCTCCTCTCCATATTCTTTGACGAAGGGATAGATTGAGATGAGCGCATATCGGCCAGTTCGCCGCCTGAACAATCACTATCGCTCCAATCAAGGCTTCAAAGCATGGATCAAGGCCAATGAGCAATGGTTCAAAGAAAATCCGGAAGTGTTCAAACAAGTGTTAAGCAATCCGAATATGGTCAATTTGTTTATGGATCTTATGGTGATGAACTCCCCGCGCATCCAAAAACGTCTGCGCAGATGGGGCAGGAACAAGCCATGAGTACCAGTGGCATGCTACCGACATAAGCATGCCTTCTTTTTTTGGAGTTTGGCAGAGGGCATGCCGTGGCAAGAGAACAGATGACAGGGGCGGGAAGGCTTTTCGATCATAAAAACCAGACAAGCCGCGTAGGGATAAGCATACGTCATGCAGTCGGGAGGATGGGGGATCAGCATGGCACAAGTCATTTTGACGTTTTTTGTAGCCTATGGCATTGTCGTGGGAGGAGCCTTGTGCGGAGGATTGGGTGCGTTTTTGACAGAAAAGCCTCCGTTGTTTTCGATGGTACAACTGGCAGACCAACTGAAAATATGGGGGCTGGTCGGCGCTTTGGGCGGCACCTTCGACTCCTTTTTGCAAATTGAAAAAATATTGATGGGCAACTTCTCGCCCGTATTCAAGCAGCTTGTCATGATCGTCGTGGCTTTTTTGGGCGCTCATATCGGAACGATTTGCGTGCACTGGCTCGTGCAGGTGCGCTCATGATGGTCATCTTCTGGAAACGATACCTCGCGCTTCTGCTCATCGGCTGTCTTGTGGGCGGCACCGTGATTTTGTTCGTGTACGGGCGCGAGATGGAACAAATGATGCTGGTGCGCAAAAGCCTGGAGCTGCAAAACAAAAAGCTGTACGAAGAAAACCAGGAGCTGAAGCAAAACCAGCGCGTCTACCGCAAAAACCAGGATCAGGTGATCGAGGAGGTTCGCGCTTTTGTGCTGACGGCGGATCAGAAGCAGCCTTTGCATGCCACGATTGTCGTACAAGTCGTCGATATGGTGGAAAAAGACTTCGCTTCGCTCAAAGGCAAAAAAGCGGAGCAGGTCGCAGAAGTTCACCAGGTTCTGCATGAGATGCTGCGCCGCAGGGAGTACGTCCTGTCGGATCGCACGATGGTCGAAGTGCGAATCAAGACGGTCTTCATCGCGCGGACGCTGCAAGTCTTCGTCACGGCAGAGGTCATATCGGATGATGTTTGGCAAAAGGTTGCGCGAAACTTTCTTTTTCTTCCCTCGTATATTTCTACATAGATACCTGAAGGCAGATCGATCAAGGTCTGGGGTCAACGCAAAGGAGAGGCGAGTACATGTCCATGTTCAAGAAGTTGCTGGCGAGTGTTGGAATTGGAGCTGCGAAAGTAGATACCCGTTTGGAGGAGGAGTCGCTCGTTCCCGGGGATCTCGTAAAAGGCGAGGTGCATCTTACAGGAGGAGATGTAGCACAGGAAATCGACGAAATCTACATGTACGTTGTTACCCACTATGAACGAGAAGTGAACGACAACAAGGTGAAAGAAGAATGCACCCTGGTCAAATACCGTTTGACCGAGCGCGTGTACCTGCAGCCAAAAGAGAGCAAAGTCCTTCCTTTTGCTTTCCCGCTTCCTTATGAAACCCCGCTGACAATGGGGCGCCAGCCTGTTTATTTGCGAACCGGACTGGATATCAAAAATGCGATTGATCCTGGCGATTCCGATTTCATCGAAGTGCGTCCGCATCCGTTGATGACAAAAGTGCTGGATGCTGTTTCTTCCCTTGGCTTCCAACTGTACAAAGTAGATTGCGAGTACAATCGCCATCTGGGCAAATCGTATCCGTTTGTGCAAGAGTTCGAGTTTCGTCCGACCGGGCCGTACCGCAGCCGTCTGGAAGAGTTGGAGGCAATCTTCTACTTGCGCGAGGGAGAGCTGGAAGTGTTGCTGGAGCTAGACAAGCGTGCGCGCGGCTTCCTGGGCGCTTTTGAAGAAGCGTTTAACCTCGACGAGCGCTACGTGCGCTTCCGACTGCATGACGAAGATTTGAACAGACCGACACATGTGATTGCGGATGCGATCGAGCAGCTGATCAAGAAACAGCTGCGCTAAGAGTTAAGAGCCAAGCGAGTGCGAAAAAGAAAAGAAGGCTGTCTGGGAGAAAACCAGGCAGCCTTTTTGTATGGGCGAAAAAGCGAGCAAATTAGTCGTCTGCGCCGACGATCGTCAACAGGACGAACAATACAAGAATCAAAGACAACCCGTTAAAGCCTCCGTTAAACAGCCCCATTTGAAATCCTCCCGTAATCCGTGACGTGATGTTTGTTCCCTATATAGAATAGTCGCCGACAGGGGCAAACGTGTTCAGGCAAACACCCATTTTTCGGGCGAAAAACCGATTGCATGAGGTGTCTTTCTAATTTTTTGATTTGCATGTATGGGGCTGGATTTTTCTGACAATACTGTGAGCATGAAGAAATCCAAGGAGGATATTATTATGAATTTGTTGGAAAAAACGAGAAAAATCAATGTCATGCTGCAAAAAACAATGGGAGGCAGCGGTGTCGGCTTTCAAGACCTCGCCAAGCTTTTGTCCGAAGTCATCTCGGCCAATGTGTACATCATTACGGCTGACGGCTCGATTCTCGGCAGCGGAATGAATCAGGAAATTTCCCTGAATGAAGAAGGGCAGACCCACCTGCAAAGCGGAGTACACCAGAAGCTGCTGGAAGTGACGCAAACGTTGGCGAACGAGTCGATTCAAAGCCCGTACAGCTTTGTGCCAAAAGAGCTGGGCAGTTTGTTTCCGCAAATGATGACGACGATCGTCCCGATTAACGCGGGCGGAAGCCGACTGGGCACACTCGTGTTGCTTCGCGCTTACGGCGAGTTCGAGACAGAAGATTTGATTTTGGGCGAGATCGGCGCCACGGTCATCGGGATGAAAATTGTCCGTCAGCGCACGGAGCAGATTGAAAATGAAGTGCGGGACAAAACGTTTGCCAAAATTGCATTGTCCTCCCTTTCCTACAGTGAACAGATTGCCATCGAGAAAATCATGGAGCAGCTCGACGCGCGCGAAGGCTTGCTCGTAGCAAGCCAGCTGGCGGATCAGGCCGGGCTTACGCGCTCTGTCATCGTCAACGCGCTGCGCAAGCTGGCCAGCGCTGGCGTACTCGAATCCCGCTCGCTCGGCATGAAAGGGACATACATCAAAGTGCTGAATGACAAGTTCCCGTCTGAATTGGCCAAGTGGAAAACATCGTAATTCAATCGGTGCAGACAAAAGGCTCTCCTTTTTGCAGGAGGGTCTTTTGGCGTTTGTTTTGCAGTTCAACGAGTACAATCCAGCTTGACAAAATTTCATGAATTAATCATTGATTCGTGATTTTTTTGCCGATATAATTTGCGAAAAGGAATAACTTCAAAAAATTCTAAATTTAAAGTTTAAACTTCAAAATGGAAAATGACTGAGGAGGAGATCGGATTGAAAGTGGCAATTGGTGGCGTCGTGCACGAAACGAACACATTTTCCAACGTTCCTTCTACGCTAGACCTGTTTCAAAGCTGGGAGTGGGATCACGGAGAGGTCATCCTTTCACGCAACCGCAAAGTCCGAAACTTCCTCGGCGGAATGGTCGACCGGGCGGAGGAGCTGGGGATTGAACTTTTGCCGACTTTCTCCACGTTCGCCTACCCGGCTGGCACGATCACGCATGAGACGTACGAGCGGATGAAAAACGAGCTGCTGGAAGGGCTGCGGCTGGCGAAGGATGCGGATGCGATCTGTCTCGCGCTTCACGGAGCGGGCGTTGCAGAAGGCGTCGACGATCTGGAAGGCGATCTGCTCGCGGCCGTTCGCGGCGTGGTCGGCTACGACATTCCGCTGGTCGTGACGCTCGACTTGCATGCCAACATGACTCCGAAGATGGTTGAGGAGGCGGACGCGCTGCTCGGCGTTCACCTGTATCCGCACGTTGACTGCTATGAGCGCGGCCTGGAGGCGATTGACGTCGCCAGCAAAATGGTCGCAGGCGAGTGGAAGCCGACGATGCATCTCACCCGATTGCCGCTTTTGATCCCTACCTCTGCTACCCACCATTTTCCGGCGAACGAAATCAACGAGGCATGCTGGGCTTGGGAAAAGGAAGAGAACGTGATCGACTGCGCCTTTTTTCACGGTTTCCCGTACACGGACATTCCGGAGCTGGGAGTGGCGGTTTTGACGGTCACGAACAACGACAGCGAGCTTGCCCGCAAAGTGAGCGAGGATGTAGCGAAGCTCGTTTGGCAACACAGGGATGACTTCGAGCTGATCATGCCGACTCCTGCGGAAGGAATCGCGCAAGCACTCGCTACAGAAGGAATGCCGATTGTCATCAACGAGACATCGGACAACCCGGGCGGAGGAACTCCCGGCGACGGGACGCATCTGTTGCGGGCCATGCTCGACGCGCAGTTGACCAACGCCTGCTTCGGCTACATGTACGATCCAGAAGTGGTGCAACAAGCATTTGCAGCGGGAGTCGGGGCCACGCTGGAGATTAGCCTAGGCGGGAAAACCGACCATCTGCACGGCGAGCCGCTTGAAGTAACCGCGTACGTCAAAGCGTTGACCGATGGCAAGTTTGTCGCCACGACGCCGATGGGCCAAGGAGCGCGTATCGACTACGGCAAATCTGTCCGCTTGCAAATCGGCGGTGTCGATGTGCTCGTCTGCTCGGTCAAATCGCAGGTGCTCGACGAACAAATTTTTCAGCTGCACGGCATTGATGTCACGCGCTACAAGATCGTTGCCCTCAAGTCGAGTACGCACTTCCGGGCCGCCTTTGAACCGATCAGCGCCAAAGTCATCACGGTTGATTCACCCGGCCTGACGACGCTGAACTTCCGGTTTTTCCAATACAAACGGGCAAATCGCCCACTTTATCCGCTAGACCCGATCACAGATCCGACCCTACCACAACTGACAAGGAAGTAGAAGAAGATGGAAAACGTACAGGAGCGCATTCGCAAACATTATCCGGAATTGACAAACCAGCAAAAGCTGGCCGCCAAATACATTCTCGCCGAAACAAAAGTCGTAGCCCAAAAACCCGCAAAGGTGGTCGGGGCGCTGAGCGGCACGAGTGAAACGACAGTCATTCGCCTCTCCTACGCGCTCGGTTACTCCGGGTATAGCGAGTTGCAGCAAGAAATTCGCAGCTCCTTGCTGGATAAAGTGCAAAAAGAAAATGCCATTGACAGCCTGCGGGCAGCAGCGGAAGATTTGCGCGATCAGGACGATCTGATCTCCTTCAACATGGAGCAGGACGTCGCCTACATTCGGCAAACGCTCGGCGGACTGAAAAAGGAACAGCTGGAGCAGGCGGTAGCAAGCATCATGGCCGCCAGGCACATTCTCGTCGTCGGCTTCCGCAGCTCGTATGCCCCTGCCAATTGGCTCGCTTTTTCACTGAATGTCGTAAAAGGAAATGCGCACCTGTACAGAGGACCTGTCGACGATGCGAACTATTTGCTGACCCAGATCAATTCGGACTGGTTGGTCATTACCTTGTCCTTTCCCCGCTATGTCAGTGAAACGATTTTGTTCACCAAGGCGGCAAAGGAGAGAGGGGCTGTCGTTTTGGGGATTACCGACGACGAGCTTTCTCCGGTCGGGCCGATTGCCGATCAAGTCTTGAAAGTTCATGCACCTGCTCCTACCGCGCTGAAAGGAATGACCGCGATCTTTTCCATGCTGAGCGTACTGGTCAGCGGTGTGGTACAGGCCGATGGCGAGCAGGTGAAAGAACGGCTGCTAAACTACGAAAACACGAGTCGCCAAATCTATCCCTTCGTGGGGGAAACCGACATGTGACGCTGAGAGAAAAAAGGGGATGAGGGTATGAAAAAAAGCTGGTGGAAAACAGGGCCACTAAGCGTACTGCTGGCAACGGCAGTCATCGCAGGCTGTTCATCGCAGACAGCCAACCAGACGACGCAGCCGAAAACCGATGAGGCGGGCAAGACGAGCAACACGCTCGTTGTCTCATCGCTGATTGACCCGGACACGCTCGATCTGCACAAAACAACCTGGCTCGGCAACGAGAACGGCCTTTTGTACGAACCGCTGCTGAGCCGGGACACTTCGGGAAAAATCATCCCCGGCCTTGCGGAAAAATACGAGATTTCGCCGGACGGCAAAACGTGGACGTTCACCATACGCAAAAATATCCGCTTCCACACCGGCAATCCTGTGACGGCAGCCGCTGTGAAGGAGTCGTTTGACCGGATGCTGGAAATCTCCCCTGTCAAAGGGATCGTCGGGCCGATCGAAAAAGTGGAGGCAACAGACGAGCAGACGCTGAAAGTTCATTTCAGCAAGCCATTTTCTCCTTTTATCAACGTCGTCATTAGCGGAATGGTTTCTCCTGTGGACACGAAGGCGGCAAAAGAGCTGGGCGACGGTTTTGGCGACAAGCCATCGGGAACGGGGCCGATCCAGTTTGAGAAGCGGGAGCGGGGCGCATCGCTTCTGTTCAAGAAAAATCCCGAGTACAACTGGGGGCCGGAGTACGTCGCAAACAAAGGCCCGCTTCATATCGACAACGTTTTGTTCCGCTTTTTGAAAGACGACGATACGCGCATGATGGAGTTCAAAAAAGGGACGATTCACGTGCTGCACGATGTTCCGGCAAACTCTGTCGCTGAATTGCAGTCATTGCCTGGCGTCGACATTCAGAAAACGATGGACATCGGCATCAAGTACATCGCTTTTAACAACAAGCATCCACTGTTCAGTGACGTTCGCCTGCGCAAGGCGGTAGCTCTCTCCGTCGACCGCGATCCGCTGGTACAAGTAGCGTTGAACGGTTTCGGCAAACCGATATACGGACCGTTGGCACCGACGATTTTCGGCTACAGCGAGGCGATCGAGAACAAGGCGAAGCAAATGTACACCCGCAATGTAGCGGAGTCCAAGCAGTTGCTGGCAGATGCCGGATGGACGGACACCAACAACGACGGCATCGTGGACAAGGACGGCAAACCGTTGTCGGTGGAGATTTTGGTGTCACAGCAGCCAGCGTTTACCAGAGCCGCGCAAATTCTCCAAAGCCAGCTGAGAGAAGCGGGAATCGATCTCAAAATTACCGTTCAGGAAATGACGACAATCAAAGACCGGATCAGCAAAAAGTCGTACGACATGGCACTGATGTACTACGGCTGGTACGATGCCGACATTCTGTTTCTCATTTTTGAAAAGAGCAACGCCGAAAGCCGCATGCACTATACGCGGCCCGAGCTGGACGATCTGCTGAACAAAGGGCGGGAAGCTTCCAGCGAAGAGGAACGCATTCGCATTTACGAACAGGCACAGGAAATTTTGCTGAACGATTCGCCATGGGTGCCGCTCTGGGTGAACGAAGTCGTGACGGCAACGAGAGGCATCAAAGGCTTTGGGCTCAATTCCTACACGCAATACTTCATTTTGAATGATGTCACTCTCGATAAATAGAGAAACAGGGGTGATGGTATGCGCCGCTATGTGGTGAAAAGGCTGATTTCTCTATTGGGCACGCTCCTGGGCGTATCTGTCCTGATATTTCTCATGGTGCACCTGATTCCCGGCGATCCTGCGACGCAAATATTGGGACAGTTTGCCACGCCGGAAGCCATCAGCCAGATGCGCACGGCGCTCGGACTGGATCAGCCGCTATGGCAGCAGTATGTCGGCTTTCTGGGCAGACTTTTGACGGGGGATCTGGGTACGTCTCTCTTTACGGGAGAGAGTGTGTGGGAGCAGATTGTCACGCGCTTCCCGATCACGTTGCAGCTTGCTATTTTCAGTGTTTTGATTGCCGCAATATTCGGTATTTTGCTCGGGACGATTGCCGCTGTGAAACAAAATACGCTGGTGGACAGATTCGTCGTCCTGCTCTCGCTGGTCGGGATTTCCGCGCCAGGCTTCTGGATCGCCCTGTTCCTGATCTGGATTTTTGCTTACAAGCTCGCGCTGTTTCCGATTTCCGGCTATGAGGGCGTTCATTCCTTGCTGCTGCCAGCCATCACTTTGGGGATGGCGGAAGCGGGGATGATCGCCCGAATGACCCGGGCAAGCATGCTGGAAGTGATCAAACAGGACTACATGCGGACAGCCGAAGCAAAAGGGGCTTCGCTCGTTTCACTCATTTTCAGCCACGGCTTGCCCAATGCGATTATCCCGGTCGTGACGATGATCGGCTTGCAATTCGGCTCGCTGATGGCAGGCGCTGTAGTCGTGGAGACGGTATTTTCCTTGCAAGGCATCGGCAGCCTAGCGATTGAAGCGATCAGCAAGCGAGACATGCCGACGGTGCAAGGGATGGTATTTTTCATGGCGCTGATTTTTGCACTGACCAACTTGATCGTGGATCTGATTTACAGCCGGATTGATCCGCGCATCCACTTCGATTAGGGGAGGAGCAGGATTATCGTGAATAACAGTCGTCACATGTCTTACTGGTCAGGGATCAGAAAGCGATTGCAGCGCAATAAAACAGCTATGGCCGGAGCGATCATCCTGCTTGTTTTTACACTCGGCTCGCTGCTCGCTCCCGTGATCGCCCCGCATCCCGTCGAACAGATGAACTTTGATCAACGCCTGGCTGCTCCCAGTTCTACCCATCTCTTGGGAACGGACGATTTTGGCAGGGACATTTTTTCCCGCTTGTTGCATGGCGGTCGCATCTCGCTTTTGATGGGGTTGATAACGGTCGTGTTGTCGACCACGATTGGGGTCACGCTCGGAATTATTGCCGGATATTACAGGCGTCTTGATTTGTTTATCATGCAGGGGATGGATATTCTCATGTCGCTGCCCGCCTTGCTTTTGGCGATCGCAGTCATTGCCGTGCTCGGGCCAGGATTGGCCAATGCGATGATTGCCGTCGTGATCGCGGTCATCCCGTCCTACGTGCGGGTCGTGCGTTCCGCGGTGCTGTCGATTCGGGAAAAAGAGTACATCGAAGCCGTCCGCGCTTTGGGCATCCGGGATTGGCAAATTCTTTTGAAGCACATTTTGCCGAACATCATGTCGCCGATCATCGTGTTGTCGACGATCCAGTTTGGCGTCAGTATTTTGGCTGCTGCGGCCTTGAGCTTTCTCGGTTTGGGCGCACAGCCGCCGATGCCTGAATGGGGGGCGATGGTTTTTGTCGGCAAGTCGTTTTTGAGTCAGGCTTGGTGGATGTCGATTTTCCCTGGAATGGCGATCATGCTGGTGGTTCTGGGCTTCAATCTGCTTGGGGATGGATTGCGCGACGCCCTGGACCCGAAAACGAGGTAAGGGAGGATGGACAGATGAAAGACTCTCTCTTGGAAGTCGATGACTTGCGGGTGCAGTTTCGCACGGAAAACGGTGTGCTGCCCGCCTTGCAAGGCATTTCTTTTCAGATCAAAAAAGGCGAGACAGTAGCCCTGGTAGGAGAATCCGGCTGCGGAAAAAGCGTCACCTCGCTTGCGATCATGGGGCTGTTGGCCAGCTCGTCTGCGCAAATGAAAGGGAACATCCGCTTTCGGAACAAGGAGCTTGGTCAGCTTGGGCCAAAGGAGATGCGAGAGATCAGGGGCAAAGAGATCGCCATGATTTTTCAGGAGCCGATGACTTCCCTCAATCCGGTGCACACGATCGGCAGGCAATTGGAGGAAGTGTATCGGTTGCACACCGATTTGCCGAAAAAACAACGGCAGAACAAGGCAATCGAGATGCTGAAAAAGGTCGGAGTTCCGCGTGCCGAGGAAATTATGCGGGAATATCCGCACCAGTTGTCGGGGGGCATGAAGCAGCGGGTGATGATTGCCATGGCGATGGCCTGCAACCCGCATTTGCTGATCGCGGATGAACCGACGACAGCTCTGGACGTGACGATCCAGGCGCAAATTTTGGAGCTGATGAACGACTTGAAGGAAAAGGCCGACACGTCACTGCTCCTGATTACACACGATCTCGGCGTCGTCGCGGAGATGGCGAACCGCGTCCTGGTCATGTACTACGGAGAGATTGTGGAGGAAGCAGATGTCGCCAGCCTGTTCTCGCAGCCGCTTCATCCGTATACCGCCGGACTTTTGCGCTGTATCCCGGACTTGGATGAAGCAGAGAAAAAACGTCTCGACCCGATCGAAGGCAGCGTCCCTTTGCTCGGAGAAGTGACGCAAGGGTGTGCGTTCCGCTTTCGCTGTCCTTTGGCAGAAGAACGCTGTCATCTGGAAAAACCGCCGCTGTCAGGCAAAGGAACGCAAGCCGTCCGCTGCTGGCTGTACGCGAAAGAGGAGATGGCGGTATGAGCGAAGTTTTGTTGTCCGTAAACGATTTGAAGACGTATTTTCCGATCAAGAAAGGACTGTTCGGTCAGAGCGGCGAAGTGGTCAAGGCAGTCGATGGAGTTTCCTTCCAGTTGAAAAAAGGCGAGACGCTGGGGCTGGTCGGGGAAAGCGGCTGCGGCAAATCGACGACAGGCAGAAGCATCATGCGCTTGATTGAGCCAACAGGCGGGACGATTCATTTTGAGGATCAAGAAATAACCGCCATGCCAGAGAGTCGGTTTCGCGCGTTTCGCAAAAAAATGCAAATCGTGTTTCAGGACCCGTACGCTTCCTTGAATCCGCGCATGACCGTGCAGGGGGCTTTGGAGGAAGCGCTGGGGGTAAAGGAGCCGAAAATGTCGTCTGCCGAGCGCAGGGAGCAGGTGAAGGAACTGCTGCAACTGGTCGGGCTGAATCCGCAGTTCGCTGCCCGTTATCCGCACGAGTTCAGCGGCGGGCAACGGCAACGGATCGGCATTGCCCGGGCTTTGGCGGTGCAGCCTTCGCTGGTCGTTGCCGATGAGCCTGTGTCGGCCTTGGATGTCTCCATTCAGGCGCAAATTGTCAATCTGCTGCAAGATTTGCAGGAACGGCTTGGACTTGGCTACTTGTTTATTTCCCACGACCTGGGAGTCGTTCGGCATATCAGTGACAGAATCGCCGTCATGTATCTCGGACGAATTGTGGAGATCGCCGACAAGAAAGATTTGTTTGCGGGCCCGCTTCATCCGTATACACAGGCATTGATGTCGGCTGTGCCGAAAGCCAATCCGTTTCGTCGCAAAGAAAGGATTGTACTGACGGGCGATGTGCCCAGTCCTTCGCGGGTTCCGGCAGGATGCTCTTTTCACACCCGCTGTCCGCACAGCACGGAAGTTTGCCGTACGATTCGTCCCGTTCCCAGCCAGGTACAGCCCCGTCATTTTGTCGCATGCCACCTATATGAAACAGAAGGGATGAAGATCATTGAAAATCGAGCGCATTGAGTTGCAGCAACTCCATATTCCACTTCGCTTCCGTTTTGAAACGAGCTTTGGCTATACGCTTGTCAAAGAGTTGATTCTGGTCAGCGTCTACGGTGAGGGCGAGGTTGGCTACGCGGAAAGCGTGGCGATGCCTGATCCTTACTATAATGAAGAAACAACCGAGACTGCCTGGCACATGATGGAGCGTTTTCTCATCCCCAAGCTGTTTGCCAACCCGATCGAGACGCCGGAAGACGTAGATCGGCTGTTCGCTCCCGTTCGCCGCAACTACATGGCTAAATCAGCGTTGGAAGGCGCGATTTGGGATTTGTACAGCAAGCAAAAAGGGATTTCTTTGGCCAGGGCGCTCGGCGGCGACAAAGCGGTGATCGACGTGGGCATCAGCATCGGAATTGAGCCGACGGTGGATCAAGTGTTGGCGAAAGTGGAACGGCACTTGGCGGAAGGCTACAAAAAAATCAAGGTAAAGATCAAGCCGGGCTTCGATGTGGAGCTGATTCGCGCGATCCGCAAGCAGTTCGGTGACGATGTGCCGCTGATGGCCGACGCCAATTCCGCTTACACGATGGAGCACGTCGATATTATGAAGGAGCTGGATCACTACGGACTGATGATGATCGAACAGCCGTTGGCTCACGATGACATCATCGACCATGCCAAGCTGCAGCGGGAGCTGTCCACGCCGATTTGTCTGGACGAGAGCATTCATAGTGTGGAAGATGCGCGAAAAGCAATCGAGTTGGGCAGCTGCGGCATTATCAATATTAAAGTCGGTCGCGTGGGCGGTTTGACCGAGTCGAAGCGGATTCACGATTTGTGCCAGGCACACGGCATTCCGGTCTGGTGCGGGGGAATGATCGAGTCCGGAGTGGGCCGCGCTCACAATATCGCCATTACGACTCTGCCGAACTTCACAATTCCGGGCGATACAGCGGCATCGAGCCGTTACTGGGAAGAAGACATCGTGGAGAACGGGGTAGAACTGATTGCTCCAGGGCAATTGGCGGTACCGGAAGGACCTGGCATCGGCTATGCACTGAACAAGCGAGCGGTCGGGAACTACGTCCTGCGTTCGCAAAATTTCCGGCCGTAGCTAGGCTTGCTTCACGATTTTTCTAAATAAAGGGAAAAAAGGGGAGAAGTAAAGATGGCGGTGTGGGTGGAATCGTTTGAGGAGTATGCGCAAAAGTTGCTTTCCCAGGCAAAAATTACAGGTGCGGCAGTTGGTTTGGCCAAGCAAGGACAGATGGACTACTTCCGCGGCTTCGGGCTTGCGGACGATACAGAAGACGCGCTGGAGTTGACGCCGGACACGGTATTTGGCATCGGCTCTGTCACGAAATCATTTACTTGCGTTGCCATCATGCAGCTTCAGGAGCAAGGCAAGCTGCATGTCCACGATCCGGTTCGCAAATACATCCCTGAGCTGTCCACACCAAACGAAGACTATACTCGCGCGATGACGATTCATCATCTGATGACCCACACCGCAGGCTTCCCTCCGTTGGATTCACTCGTCGGAGCGATGAAAAACAGCATGCTCGAAGATACGGCCAACCGCACGTTCAGCTCCGGGTTGCAATGGGACCTGGACAAAGCGGAAGCGATCGAGACTTACGACGAGTTGCTTGCCTACATGGCAAAGCTCGAATATGAGCTGCTCGGCGCTCCTGGCGAACATTTCAGCTACTCCAACGACAGCTACGCCTTGCTCGGAATTATTGTCGGGCGGGTGAGCGGAATCGCGTACGAACAATTTGTCCGCGAGCATATTCTGGAGCCTGCCGGCATGACGAACAGCGCTTTTCTCATCGAGGAGCTGCCAGCAGATGCGCAGGTGGCAACTCTTTTCACCCGCAAAAGTCCTGAGGAAGGCGGGGCGGTGTTTCGCTCGCCAGCTTGGTGGGACGCTCCGGCCATGCGTTCGGGAGGCTTTTTGAAATCGACCATTCGCGATTTGTTGCGCTACACGGAGTTGTTCCGCACGGGTGGTCTGGTAGGCGACAAGCGGTTGCTTTCGGCGGACAGTGTCAAGGACATGACAACTCCTTACGCTCCGCTCACTCCTTTTCAAGGCTACGGGTACGGGCTGATGATCGGCAAAGATGGCCACGGCGGTACACTCATCGAGCATGGCGGGGCGATCAAAGGGGTCAGCGCGCAAATTTTTACGATTCCGGAAAGCGACACGACAGGGGCGATTCTCATGAACGTGGACGGCGGGCCTGCCACTGACCTGATGCATGGCTTGTTGAACGAGTATCGCGGCCAACCTGCTGCAACTCCTCCGTTCCCTTACGCAGACTACGAACTGCCTGTCGAGCGACTGGCTACGTATGTCGGGGAGTATCGTTCCTCGGAAGGGGCCAACGTAACCGTCGAGATCGAAGAAAACGGTTTGGTGCTCAAAGCGATGGGTGGCAAGCTTCCGCTGCGGGCGGTAGGAGAGGACGGCTTCGTGTTCAAACGGGGCGAGACAGATTCGTACATCCGGTTTTTTCGGGATGAAGCGGGCGAGATCAGCCGGATGGGCTTCGGCTTCCGGCAGTTGCCCAAAGTGTCGGTAGGAAAAGAGCAGACCGTGTAAAGACCAAACACGCGTCCTTGACAAGCATGGAAGTTGCTTGCCAGGGGCGCGTGATTTTTTCAGGTGCTGGCACTGCACTGTTATGATCTTACGGTCTATGCTGCCATGCCGCTATGCCACTAAGCCACTAAGCGCGAACGTTCCCCCTATGTAGACGAGGCATGGGAATGAATCGCTTCTCCCGCAGCGGAGCGCTGCCAGTCAGGGTGCTGCTCCATGTTGCGGAAGGTGCGGAACAAAAGCAGGCAAAGCGATGACAGGCTGAAAATGATTCCGCCAGCGAGCAGAAGAACGCCGGAAGTGGCCGTTTTCGAGGCCAAAAGGAACGAGCAGAGAGCGTAGCTGACCGGACCGAAGCCAAGCGACATCAGGGAGAGCAGCGACATGACGCGGCCGAGCATGGCAGAAGGGACGATGGTCTGGATGTAAGTGATGATCGGGATGTTCGTCATGCTGAGCATCATGCCGATGCAGAACATCGGGAGCAATCCGAACAAAAGCTGCTGCATGAAAAAGAGCGAGCTCATCGCGACCCCCATGCCGCCGAGGAAAAAGGGGAGCAGAATAAATTTTCCGCGAAAGCCTTTGCACAGTCCGGTCAAAATCCCTCCGACGATCGTGCCGACGCCAAGCGAGGTGCTAAGTGTGCTGTACGCGCTTCCATCCCAGCCGAGGTCTTTGACGTGCAGCGGTATCCCCATGTTGATCGGCCCGGAAAACATCATGTTGATCACGAGCGAGGTGACGAGCAGCATAGTCAGGATCGGAATCCCGTATGTAAAGCGAATCCCGCCCCATATATCCTGAAAATACGATTCTGCGCCAGAAGACGGCGAAGCGGTTGCGCGAGTCTCGTCGCGTGAGGAAGCATGCAGGCGCAAAGCGAGCAAAACCAGTGCCCCTGTGAAAAAGGCGAGCGCCAATATGACGAACATGAGCGAATAGTTGTGGGTGCGGATCAACAGCGCGGAGACGACAGGACCGCCGACCATGCTGATTTGCTGGGAAATTTCCATCATGCTGTTGGCAGGAGCGAGTTGTTCCCGAGAGACAAGGGAGGGCAGGATCGAGCTGCGAGCCGGCCAGAAGAAAGCGTCGACAGTGCCGAAAAGGGCGGCGATCCCGTAGATGAGCAGGAACAGCCATTCCAGCGTCTCGCCTTGGAGAACCAGCCCAAAACCGAGCAGGATGATGCAGCGAGCCAAAAGCGAAGCGAACATGATCCACTTCCGATTCCAGCGATCTGCGGCCACTCCCCCCGCAAGCATGAACAGCAGGCGGGGAATCGACATGCAAATAAGCGCGGTTCCGAGCATCGTTTCCGATCCCGTCTGATCGACGATAAACCAGGACAACAGCAAAAAGAATGCGCCATCGGCCATGGCTGACAAGATCGTCGCACACCAGAGCAAAAGAAACGAGCGATTTTTCCACAAGGCATTAGTTGGAATCGTCGTCATCCTGTTGCGCCTCCTGCTTCTTTTTGACCACGAATTTGCTCGATATATGCTTGTAGTCGCTCGGCAAGTGCTCGTAGTTATCCGGCAAAGATTCGTCTTCCGATACGTAAATGCGTTCGTCTGTCATAAAGCCGACTGTTACGATATAAAAGTTTTCCTCTGTGTCCTCCGCTTCTCCGGCGGCGATTCGCTGCAAGTGGCGTGCTTCCATATCGCCCAGCTCGTCAATCAGGGCATGGTATTTGTCAAGCCACTGCTGGATTTCGTGACGCGGAGCTTTTATTTCTGCGTTGAAAGCGATGGCAGGGGCGCGTTTGCTTTTGTCCGCGAATTGCATGAACGATTCGTCGGGAGCGTTGTACAGGCGGGTGAGGCTTGAGCGCAAATGGTTGACCATCGCTTCCTGGAGCAGCATGCTGTTTTCGCTGAGGGAAGGGAGCAGTTCTTCACTGACTTTGAGATCGTAGGCGACCGCCCGGTAAAATTTTTGCACAATCCCGTTTTTCTCTTCGGTACGGACGACCTGGACAAAGCCCTGGCTTTCCAATTCCTTGAGATGATAGTGCACCTTGGAAGCAGAGAGGGAGAGCAAGGTAGCGAGCTGCTTGCCCGTATACGCTTCCTTTACAAGCAAGGTGATGATTTCCATCCGCAAAGCATCGCTGACGACTTTCAGTTGATCCAAAGTTTCGATGACTAAAAAACGTTTCATGGCGCACCTGCCTCATTTTAATAATCATGAACGTAATGAAATATAAAAACGTTCAATTTATTTTGAACGTATAATAACTTAAAGCCTGACTCATTGACAAGAACAATTTGCCGCTATTTTCAGGCAAGTGCTACAATGGGGAGAAAGTTGACTGGGTAAGCTTTTTGGAAAGGATGCGCGATGATGACCTTGCTACAGCACCCGATTTTTCGCCGTCTGTATGCGGCCCATATTGTTCATATTATAGGGAATGAGTTTACGTTTATTGCGGTTGTAGGGCTTTTGCACGATTTGAGCGGTTCCGGTTTGTCCTTTGCCGCAGGCACGGTATTTCGGATGGTGCCGTATGTACTGACAAGCCTGTTTTCCGGAGCGCTGGTGGAGAACTGGGACAAGCGCAGAGTCATGCTGATCGTCAACCTGCTTAGGGGGATTCTTGTCAGTCTGTTTTTCTTGATCACGTCTGTGACTTATTTGTGGATCGCTTTTTTGCTGTTGATTCTCGTCAATATTTGCAGCGCCTTTTTTCAGCCTGCGATGCAGGTAGCCATCGTCAGCTCTGTTGAAGAACGGGAGCGGCTGGCAGCCAATTCGCTTTTGCAAGGGACGACTTCGTTTTTGATTATTGTTTGCCAGGGAATCGCTGCTGTACTCGTTTATCTTTTTTCCTATCGCTACAACTTTTTGCTTGATGCCGCTTGCTATTTGCTGTCCTTGTTTATTCTGCTGCGGCTTCCTCCGATCGCTGAAGCTGTGGTGCACAAGGCAGGCACGCATTTTTTCGCTCGGCTACAGGAAGGCTTCCGCTATATCGGCGGCAACAGAAGAATCGGGCAGGTTATTTTGTACCAGATGGCAGAGAGGGTCTGCGCCGCTTATTACATCATGCTGATGTTTTACGTGCTTCAGGAGCGGGGCGAAGGGCTGTACGTATTCGGTTTGCTCGACATTCCGCTGGGGCTGGGCGGCGTGATCGCCGGAATCGCCGCTGGCCGACTGGCGGAGAGATTGAATGAACAGGGCATATCTCGTTTCCAGGGCTGGGCGCTGATCGCGATGGGACTGTCGATTGTCGCGGTGTTTCATATCAAGCCGTTGCTTGGGCTTGCTGTCGCCATCCTGTTTTGTTCATTCGCGTCGTTCAGTTCTTCGATTTTGTCCGTTACCAAGCTGCAAAAGCTGGCGGACCCTGCCTTTTTGGCCCGTGTTTTCTCGATCAGGGAAATGGCGACGATGGGAGCCTTTTCAGCGAGCTGTCTCGTACTCGGCTTTTGCGCAGAACAGGTCGGGAGCGCTGCTGTTTCGGTGTGGCTTGGCTTGTTCGGTGTTGTAGCAGGTGTCTTTTGGCTCTGGAGCCGCAAACAATTGCATCGTCTGGAGGAGCAGGAATCGTCGGTTCATCCGGAATGAGTTTCCCCTTTGCCCGTTCCCGAATGGGCAGAGGGCTTTTTGTGTTTTTGCTTACTTTATCATTTAATAAACATAAATATTGAAAATGTATGAAATTGTGTATACAATGAATGGAAACAGAGATAAAGGAAGATGCAGGATGAAAGAATTATGGAGACAGCGCGGATTTCGCTGGTATTGGCTCGGCATGTTTTTATCGGGATTGGGTGACCAGTTCGGCTGGATGGGGCTTACCTGGTTTGTGATGAACAAGACCGGATCTCCCGCTGCGATGGGGGGAGTTGTCCTGGCGTACATGCTGCCAGCCGTATTTGCGGGGTTGGTGGCGGGGGTATTGCTGGATCGGTTTGATCGCCGCAAGTTGATTATGGTGGACAATATAGCCCGCGGGGTGATTTTTATCGCTCTGGTGGCTTTGCTGCAGGTCGACCACGTTCCGCTTTTCGTGATTTACATATTGATTGTCATTGCCGGAACGCTGTCTCCGCTCAGTACAGCGGGTGCCCAGACGCTGTTGCCGAGGCTGGTGGCGGATAAAAATCATCTGGTCAAAGCGAATGGCGTCATGGAGAGTCAATGGCAAATCATCTACATGTTCGGCCCGGCGCTGGCTGGGGTGCTGATCGGATTGATTGGGGAAGCTTACGTACTGCTGATTGATGCCGCCAGCTTTTTTGTTTGCGCCCTCTGTTTCTCGCGCCTGCCAAAAGAACTGACGAAAAGCGCAAACCCCGGCGTTCCGCAAAACATGCAGGCGGGCAAGTTTTTGCGCTCGCTGTTGGTCGATATGCAAACAGGCTACCGCTACTTGTTCGGAAACAAGCAAATGGTCGCTCTCGTGTTCTTCACGTTTTTGTTCAATATGTCTTACGGGCCGATTGAGGTGGCGTTGCCGCTTTATGCCAATCAAAACTTGGAGGGTGGCTCGATTGCGCTGGGGATGCTCTGGTCGTCGCTTGCCATCGGAGCGCTGCTCGGGTCGTTGTTCTTCTCGACGATTACGTGGAAATTCCCGCTCGGGGGCACGCTTGCGGGAATCATGGTCTTGTGGGGGCTGACCACGATGCCGCTCGCTTTCTTTTCCCGGCTGGAGGTGGCGATGGTCGCGATGGCTTTGGCAGGCTTCAGTTATTCTCCTTACAACATCATGTACAGAAGTTATTTGCAAAGGCAGGTCCCGGATGCTTTGCTGGGAAGAGTGATGACGAGCATCCGGACGGTTACGGGAACGGGAATGCCGGCTGGGGCGGCAGTCTCGGGGGTGTTGATTCCTTTTCTCGGGGTACAAGGATTGTTCGGGGCAGGGGCGGTCATGTGCGTGGTGTGCGGCTTGTTCGCCTTCGGAATGCTGCGGGACCTCAAAAATCAGTCACTTGCGATTGAGGAGCGGGGAAACTAGCTGTTTCAAACGTTGCGGCAGCAGGCTGTAAAGCACGGATAGCATCTTCAGGCGAAAAGGCATGGCTACTTCCGGACGCTTTTTCTCTACCGCCTTGTAAATCAGGCGGGCCGTGTCATCGGCAGAGAGCAAGTAACGGGCTACTTTGCTGCGATACGCTCCTGTCCGGTCCGCTTTTTCCAAAAAAGGCGTATCGATCGGGCCGGGAAGGGCACAGGTCACATGGACGCCGCTTCCTGCAAGCTCATGCTGCAAGCCTTCGCTGAACCGGATCACGGCGGCTTTGCTCGCGGCGTATACGGACGCTTTGGCGGTAGCGACCTGACCTGCGAGCGAGGCGACGTTGACGATATGTCCCTGCTGATGATCGAGCATCATCGGCAAAAAAGCGCGAGTGGTGTACATCACGCCGGCAATATTTGTTCGCAACGTCTCTTCCAGTTCGTCGATCGTCATGTCGACGAGCGGCTCGAACACAGCGACGCCCGCATTGTTGTACAAAAGGTCGCACGCTCCGAAGCGCACATGCACCCAGGCTGCAAAGCGCCGGACGTCCTCGTTGTTTCCGACGTGGAGCGCATAGGAAAACAATCGCTCCCGATTGGCGGAAGAAATGGACAGCGACTCATGATTTACGGGTTTACGCGATGCTGCGATGACCAGATCGTCTTTTTCCAGATGCAAGCGGGTCAGCGCCTGACCTAGACCGCCAGACGCTCCGGTGATGACGACTACGCGGGGTGTATGCATGGCTCCCCCTCTTTTCTGTATCGTTTGTGGTTGTTTGTTTTTCACAAGTATATCCCTTAGACGAATGGTGAAGGATAGCGTCTAGGAGGTGAATCCAAATGCCACAAGTAAAATGCAGCGTAGCAAACTGTGAGTATTGGGCGCAAGGCAATATTTGCAGCGCCGACGAAATCATGGTGGAGATCGACGCCCACGCGAACGCCAACCTGAAGGAAGAGTTTGCGGGTGAGTATGGTCAAAATGACCATAAAGATCAAGCAACCACTTCGTCTGAAACCTGTTGTCTGACGTTCAAGCCGAAGAAATCGGCAAAGTAAGGCTTGGACGTCCAAAAAGACGTATCCCGACAAGGAGATACGTCTTTTTGCTGCATACACTTAGACACGGGCTTGTCCAAGCGACAATGTCTTGATTTTGTGGTCGACTTCCTCCCAGGAGGTCACGCGGTGCACAAGCTCAGGGAGGCGGGCCTGATTGTACGGTGTATCGAACAAAAACACGGGAATTTGCAAGGCTTCCGACAGTTGCAGGGCATTTTCCAGCCGATCTTCCAGGAACAGATCCACGCCCCACTTTTGGGCAGCGGCAAGCTTGTCGTGGGAGCCGACCAAATCCACTTCATGGTAAGGGATTTGATAACGGGCAAACCAGTTCAGCGTCACATCGTGATGGTGCGCTTCCCTGGCGCTGATGTAAATCAGCTTGTGCAACGGATACCAGTTGCGCAACACCTGATCGGCAATGCCGTGAACAGGCGCTTCGTCGTACAGGCGTTCACCATTTTGGGCGAGCCAGTTGTCAAACTCCTCGTCTGTAATCTGATACACGTTGGCCAAATTGTACTCCAGACAGTCTTCATATCGTAAATCTCTGCCAAAGCTTTCATTCATCAACGGCACAATACTGCTGGGTGAAGTGACCGTTCCGTCAATATCAATGCCAATGGTTAGGAACTTCTCTGGTTTCATCCTCTCGCCTCCAGTTTAAATTGTACACCGCAGGCAGACAATAAGGCTACTTCCTTCACTAACAAATCCTTTACCAAAAAAGGGGCTGAGCATGGTATGTTGGATCGACACGAACGCATGAATGCGAAGCGGAAGGAAGATACCGGCTTTTCCGACACGGTAGATCAGCACGACAGGGAATTTGCAGTAGACACCTGGACCCAGGCCGCTTTCGACGAAGATGAGGAACGCTCAAGGCGAAGGATTCACTACGATCCTCACTCTTTGACAGAGCGTTATTCCGGCGAAGAGGACAGGGTGGAGAACGACTTTTCGGAGCGATTGGATGGCGTTGTACTGACGAGGGAAGACCGCGCGCCGGTCACCGCGAGAAGAGACGACGACATCGAGGCAGCGGCGGAAATCGCCGAGCCGATTCCTTCGCGTCGTTCTGTGCGTGAGATCAGCGATGACGAAGATAGCCGGGAAAGCGGGGCCAGCGGTATCGGCATGACAGGTCTGGGGCTATCGATCCTGTCCCTGTTCCTGATGCCGTATCTCGTGGCGCCAATCGGGATGGTGCTTGGCTATTTGGCGTATCGACGCGATTCGAGAACGCTGGGGGCGTGGGCGATGATTGTAGGTGCGATCTCCATTTTGGGAGCTTTGGTCATCTACCCGTACTACACGGCCCGGTAGTAACCAGCAGCAGACCGCAAAAAGCAAAAAGCCTCCTTCGCGCTGCAACAGCCGAAGAGGCTTTTTGTTTTGACGTCGCCCTCGATCAGCTTGTGTAAAAACGGGATTGATACGGTGTGATCGCAGCGATGACGGCTTCGCAAAAAACATCGGAACGGTTGAGGCGGTCGTTGGTCAAAAGCGCGTAAGCTCCGCCGCGATGGTTGCTTCCGCTCGTTTGGCCCCACTCGTCCATAATCACGCTCAGTTCCGTCTTTTCTGCCACAATGCGCTCAATCGCCTGTTTGGGCATGGGAAAAGCCAGACCTTTGCCCAAAAACAGCTGCTTTCCGTTCCAGGCTGCGCACACCGAGATCAAATACCATTGTCCGGTAAACGCTTCGTCATACATCAGGCCGCCTTCCAGACCAAGCCCGATTTGCGCCTCCGGAGCAAGGGCGAGAGCCGCTTTTGCCCGATTGATGGCTCCGGTAATCGTTTCTTGTTCGCTCATGGGCTGGGCAGGCACTCCCGAAGGAACGGCGAGACAAATCGGGTCGATGCCCGTGGCTTTTTGTACGGCCAGCCGCTTTGCTTCGTTTTTCGTGCCGAGCACATAGCGTAATGTTGCGTCATTCATTGGATCAAAGGTCACCTCGACAGTTAGCGGTTGCTCTTGATTACTGGTAGTATACCACTTCCCCCAAACGGAAGTTGTTGTGTTAAGATAAGTCCATATATAAAGAGAGTCAGAAATTACAGAGAAAACGGGGAGTGGCAGATGAAATTTACCAAATTGCATGGCTTGGGCAACGACTATGTGTACGTCAACTGTTTCGAGGAAACGTTGGCGGGAGTGGATCTTCCCGAACTGGCAAGACGGGTAAGCGATCGCAACTTCGGCATTGGCGGAGACGGCCTGATTTTGATTCTTCCGTCAGAGCGCGCTGATTTTCGCATGCGCGTATTCAACAACGACGGAAGCGAGGCAAAAAACTGCGGCAACGGCCTGCGCTGTGTGAGCAAATACGTGTACGATCACGGCTTGACTGCGCAAACCACGTTTACGGTAGAAACATGGGGCGGGATGATGAAGCCGGTTGTCTCTGTCGGGGCTGACGGCAAAGTGGAGCAAGTCACGATTGATATGGGAGAGCCGCGTTTTGAACGCTCGGCGATTCCGATGACAGGCATACCGGAAGAGCAGGCGCACGAAGAGGTGCTGGAAGTGGACGGGGCTGTGTTTACGATGACGGCTGTATCCATGGGCAATCCGCACGCGATTATTTTCATGGACGAAGTGCGCGACGAAGATGTGCGCACGTACGGACCGAAGATCGAGTTCCACGAATGGTTCCCGGAACGCACCAACGTTGAATTTATCCAAATATTGAATCGGGAAGAGATCTTGTTCCGCGTCTGGGAGCGGGGATCTGGCGTGACCCTCGCGTGCGGAACCGGAGCTTGTGCAGCGGCCGTCGCAGCAGCGCTCGCTGGCAAGGTCGACAGAGCGGTTACCGTGCATTTGGCAGGAGGAGACCTGTTTATCGATTGGCGGGAAGAAGACAATCGCGTCTACATGACAGGGCCAGCCACAGAAGTGTTCCAAGGTGTGTACAGCGGGCCTATTCCTTATAAATAAGCAAACAGGAAAAAGCCGTTCCAGTCATGACGATGGAACGGCTTTTCGCCTGTCAGTTGCCTATTTTCCTGCCGCAATCCGAATCGCGGCTTGGTGGTCGGGGTCAATCAGGTTGTCTTTGTGGCGCAGGCTGCCAGGGAAGTGAATATCAAAATGCCCGTCAAATGCATTGTCCGTTATATACTCGATGCTGTGCGGCATGGAGGACATGGAGGCGGCCAGACGTCGGCCATCGACTTCCACGATGACAGGCCGGATGCTCCAGGAAAAATTGCCGCCCCAAATGCTTTTGATGGTAGCACTGTCCGCTGAAGTCAACGGTTCCGTGTCAGAATGGGAAGCGCCGATCGTGCGTTTGACCATGAAGCTTTTGCCCGTAGCAAAATCGGTCACTTTTGCAGTCGCGTTGATCGGGAACAAATACTGGGCCGCTTCAAACCAGTCCAGATACTCACCGTACTTGGCTCCTGCTGTCTCGGTTTTTGGAATGTGGTGCACAGGAACAGTTACGATTTGACCGATCTGCAAATAATCGGATTCGCTCAGCTTGTTGGCTTGCAAAAACTCGGTAAACGGGATGCCGTGGGCAATCGAAATCGTCCAAGGCGTATCTCCTTTGGCAACCTGATAGCGAGTGCTCTCTACCCAAGGCTTGTCCGGCTCAGGCTTGGGGGCGGGCGCAGGCGCAGGTGTCTCGGCGACTGGCTCTTGCTTGGGGATCAGCAGCTTTTGCCCGATGAGAATTTCCGTCGTTTGCAGTTTGTTTGTATTCACAATAGTTTGAATGCTTACGCCGTGGTTGTAGGCGATTTTCCACAGGACGTCGCCTGCTTTGACCGTATAAACGGTGGAACGCGGAGGTATGTACAGCGTTTGTCCGACCATGATCATGTCCGATTGCAACTGGTTAGCCAGTTTGAGCTGTTCGACCGTGATCTGGTTTTTGTACGCGATATTGCCGAGTGTGTCTCCAGGGACGACCTGAATCGTTTGGGCAAAGGCAGATGTAGCAGGGAGCAAGCCAGCAACCAGAGTAGCTTGCAGGGCGAGACGTTTCCAGCGCGTTGTTTTGAACATGAAAGCCTCCTCGATGCCGTAGCGTGGTGTAGTGGTTCATCTTGATTGTACGCAGTGGAAACCGTTGCTTTCATCAGGTAAATCTACCCTCGATTGGTCACCTCTCCCAGCAGAGGTGAAAACTCCTCCTTTTCCAAATGAAAAATTAACCGAAAATTGTGCTTATAGACATAAAAATAGCGTGGAAGCGGCCAAATCGTCTTGCCCGCACCCACGCTATCGCAAATAAAATAAGCGAAAAGTCACCCGTTGTACACCTCATTTAGATATGCGACATCATTTTGGTCGTATTGAGGGGTACTTTTGTTCATTTTGGCCAGTTCAGCCTGCAATCTTTTCAGTTCTGCTTCCATCTTGTTGATTTTTTCTTGCATTGCTTGTGTTGTCATCGCTGCTCTCTCCTTGTTCCCGTGTAGGTATCTTTTTTCTAAATTTATTGACAATTCTAACGAAAGGCTATCGCATTGTAAATAGCTTAAATTTGGATGTAAGCGCTTTAGTTGTGAAAAGAATGTGAACGCTTGCTCAGGCTTGGCTAAAAACGACTGGTTGCCTGCAAAAAGCAGGGGAAAATAATCAGGAAGTACACTCGGGTAGTATGTTCCACATGGACAGTCGTGTTATGATGAAGGGTAGACTTAGGGCAGCTCGCCCTCAGGAAGGTGTGGACTGGTGATTTACTTAGACAACAGTGCGACAACCCGGCCTCATCCAGGGGTCATTGAGACAGTAAAACGGGCGATGGAAAACTATTATGGAAATCCGTCCTCTTTGCATCAAAAAGGGGTGGAAGCCGAAAACGTACTCAAGCAGGCGCGGAAGGTTGCTGCACAGTACCTGGGCTGCAAAGAAGGGGAAATCATTTTTACCTCCGGAGGCACAGAAAGCAATAATACGGCAATCAAGGGCATTGCCTTTCAATATCAGAACAGAGGGAAGCATATTGTTACCACACAAGTCGAGCATCCGGCTGTCTACGATGTGTGCAAGCAGCTGGAGGGGATCGGGTTTGCCGTGACCTATCTGCCTGTGGATCGCGAAGGGCGCGTGTCTGTCGAGGATGTAAAGCGTGCGCTCCGTCCGGACACGATTCTCGTGTCTGTCATGCATGTGAACAACGAACTGGGGACGATTCAGCCCGTGGAAGAAATCGGACAGTGGCTAAAGCAGTATCCGAAGGTTTTGTTCCATGTGGATGCCGTCCAGGGGATCGGCAAAGTGCCGCTGTCTCTGCACGACTCCGGCATCGATCTGTTGAGTGTGTCTGCCCACAAGTTCTATGGCCCGCGGGGAGTGGGCATCCTGTATAAACGCGAAGGATTGATTATCCACCCGTTGATGATGGGCGGCGGACAAGAAGCTGGGGTGCGTTCGGGAACGGAAAACCTTCCGGCGATCGCTGGCATGGCCAAAGCCATTCGGGTTTTGGAGGAGCTGGGCAAGGACGAAGCCGGGAGACTGCAAAGCCTGAACCAACGGCTGCGCGAAGGCATTGAGCGAATCGAGGGCTGTATCGTCAACACGCCGCAGCAAGGGGCAGCTCCGCACATTATGAACTTGTCCGTACCGGGAGTAAAAGCGGAAGTGTTGCTGCACGCTTTGGAAGAGAGAGGCTTTCTCGTCTCGACCAAGTCAGCCTGCTCGTCTAAAGCGAATGAGCCAAGCAGGGTGTTGACGGCTGTCGGGATTGAACGGGATTGTGCCCTGTCATCTTTGCGCATCAGCCTGGGCAGGGAAAATACGCGTGAGGAGATCGAGCAGTTCCTGACCGCGCTGGAAGCGTGCGTAGAAACCTTGCGCTCGTTTATCAAGCCGCAAACGGTCCCGGATCGCAGAAAATAAGAGAAGAGAACCCATTCAAAGGAGATTATCATGAACTACGATGTTATTTTGATTCGCTACGGCGAGCTTGCTCTTAAAGGCAAAAACCGCGATCAGTTTGAAGAAGCGCTGGTCAGAAGTGTGAAAAGCGTGCTGCGCTCCTTTTTCAAAGTAAAGGTGAGACGCAACTACGGGCGCATGTATGTCGAGCTGCATGGCGAGGATGCTTATGCGGTCATGGAACGGTTGAAGCGCGTTTTCGGCATCTCTTCCTTTAGTCCGACCGTTCAAGTGGACCCGGATATCGAGACGATCAAGGAAAAAGCGCTGGAAATGGTCCGTCAATTGCAGCCGGAACCGCGCACGTTCCGCGTGGTCACTCGTCGTGCGGACAAGCGCTACCCGATTCCTTCCATGGAAGTGAACCGAATCGTCGGCACCCACATTTTGCGGGCGCTGCCTGCGATCAAAGTAGATGTGCACGAGCCTGAAACGATCGTCAATGTGGAAATTCGCGCAGAAGGCACGTATTTAAGCTGCGAAACGATTCCGGGGCCAGGCGGCTTGCCAGTAGGCGTGAGCGGAAAAGTGCTGCTGCTTTTGTCGGGGGGAATCGACAGCCCTGTAGCTGGCTGGATGATGCTGAAGCGCGGAGTTACGCTGGAAGCGATCCACTTCCACAGCTATCCGTTCACCAGCGAGCGCGCTTTGCAAAAGGTGCGTGACTTGGCCCAAAAACTGACCAAGTGGGGCGGAACCGTCAAGCTGCACGTTGTTCCTTTTACCGAGATTCAAACCGCGATCCGCGAAAAGTGTCCGGAAGATTATTTGATCACGATCATGCGCCGCTTCATGATGCGCATTTCCGAGCGTGTGGCGGAAAACACGAAAGCAAAGGCTCTGGCGACAGGCGAAAGTCTCGGACAGGTAGCTTCGCAAACATTGGAGAGCATGGACACGATCAACAAGGTGATTTCCATTCCCATGCTTCGTCCGCTCATCGGGATGGACAAGGTCGACATTACCGATCTCTCGCGTAAAATCGATACGTATGAGCTGTCCATTTTGCCGTATGAAGACTGCTGCACGGTGTTTACCCCGAAAAATCCGGTAACCAGACCGAAACCGTATCTGGCTGCCAAATTTGAAGAAGTGCTGGATGTGGACGCTCTAGTGGAAAAGGCAGTAGCAGGCACTGTCATCGAAGAAATCACAACCAAGCCGAAAGAAACGACGACGGATTTGTTTTAGCCGATAGAGAAAAATGCGTGACGGGGGAGAAGAGTCATGATTATCCGCTATGAGCGAAACGGCAAAGTCAAGCATGGGTGGATGGTAGCAGAAGATCAGAAGGTCCGGGTGATCGAAGGGGATATTTATAAAATCCAAACAGCCAAACCGATCATGACGGGACTGGAGCTGCCGCTGGACGAAATCAGCCTGAAAGCGCCGTGCGATCCGAGCAAAGTGGTGTGCATCGGCTTGAATTATCGCGACCACGCGGCAGAGATGGGGATTGATCTGCCAAAAGAGCCGTTGATGTTCCTGAAGCCTTCGTCTGCTGTCGTGGGTCCGGGCGAGCCGATTGTTTATCCGAAGCTGACCGAAAATCTGCATTACGAAGGCGAACTGGCCATTGTCATCAAAAAGGAAGCAAAAAAGGTGAAGGCTGCCGATGCGGATGAGTACATCCTCGGTTTTACGTGCGCCATTGATGTGACTGCCCGCGATTTGCAATGGAGCGACGGGCAGTG
>NZ_CP064090.1:2790000-4847500 GCF_022701015.1 Brevibacillus parabrevis
ATTCCTTGTCGGGTAAGTTCCGACCCGCACGAAAGGCGTAACGACTTGGGCGCTGTCTCGGCAAGAGACCCGGTGAAATCATAATACCTGTGAAGATGCAGGTTACCCGCGACAAGACGGAAAGACCCCATGGAGCTTTACTGTAGCCTGGTATTGGAACTTTGTGCATCATGTACAGGATAGGTGGGAAGCTGAGAAGCAGGGGCGCCAGCCTCTGTGGAGCTGTCGGTGGGATACCACCCTTGATGTACGGAGTTTCTAACTCGTCGCCCTCATCGGGCGAGAGGACCATGCCAGGTGGGCAGTTTGACTGGGGCGGTCGCCTCCTAAAAGGTAACGGAGGCGCCCAAAGGTTCCCTCAGAATGGTCGGAAATCATTCGTAGAGTGTAAAGGCAGAAGGGAGCTTGACTGCGAGACCTACAAGTCGAGCAGGGACGAAAGTCGGGCTTAGTGATCCGGTGGTTCCGCATGGAAGGGCCATCGCTCAACGGATAAAAGCTACCCTGGGGATAACAGGCTTATCTCCCCCAAGAGTCCACATCGACGGGGAGGTTTGGCACCTCGATGTCGGCTCATCGCATCCTGGGGCTGAAGTAGGTCCCAAGGGTTGGGCTGTTCGCCCATTAAAGCGGTACGCGAGCTGGGTTCAGAACGTCGTGAGACAGTTCGGTCCCTATCTGTCGCGGGCGTAGGAAGTTTGAGGAGAGCTGTCCTTAGTACGAGAGGACCGGGATGGACGCACCGCTGGTGCACCAGTTGTCACGCCAGTGGCACAGCTGGGTAGCTATGTGCGGACGGGATAAGCGCTGAAAGCATCTAAGCGTGAAGCCCTCCAAGATGAGACTTCCCACAGCGCAAGCTGGTAAGACCCTCATAGACGATGAGGTTGATAGGTTCGGTGTGGAAGCGCGGTAACGCGTGGAGCTGACGAATACTAATCGGTCGAGGACTTATCCACACATGCTTAGCAATCATGCGTATTCAGTTTTGAAGGAATAAATCCTTCAACGTTCCTCGGTAGCTCAGTTGGTAGAGCAATCGGCTGTTAACCGATCGGTCGGCGGTTCGAGTCCGTCCCGAGGAGCCATATGATGCTCCTGTAGCTCAGTCGGTAGAGCGTTTCCATGGTAAGGAAGAGGTCGCAGGTTCGATTCCTGTCGGGAGCACCAGAAGTCATCCTAACAATCATGGCCCGTTGGTGAAGCGGTTTAACACAGCAGCCTTTCACGCTGTCATACAGGGGTTCGAATCCCCTACGGGTCACCTATACACCCAACTATTTGTTGGGGCTCTCGCAAAGTACTTGGTGTTGCTACAACGCAATCTCTTCACTTTGTGGGGGAGTACGGAGGCTTAGCTCAGCTGGGAGAGCATCTGCCTTACAAGCAGAGGGTCGGCGGTTCGATCCCGTCAGCCTCCACCATTTATAAATCAGCAGGACGGTCAGTTGAAACCCTCGCATTTTGTGGTGACACTGACACTTGGTTGTCCTAATCGTCGCGGGATGGAGCAGCTCGGTAGCTCGTCGGGCTCATAACCCGAAGGTCGCAGGTTCAAATCCTGCTCCCGCAACCAAATTTTCTCTTTGCCCAAGCGATCAAAATTCGCACGCCTTACTGGGTTTGGACTAACAACATGGAGCTGTGGTGAAGTTGGAGTTCACGCCGGTCTGTCACACCGGAGGTCGCGGGTTCGAGTCCCGTCAGCTCCGCCATCTTTACAAGGTGGTCGGTTTCATGAAATGACAATGTGTTTTAATCAAACTAAAAAACATTGATCATTTTATGAAAGATATGCTATAATCAAATAGTATGCCGGTATAGCTCAATTGGTAGAGCACCTGACTTGTAATCAGGGGGTTGTGGGTTCAAGTCCTATTGCCGGCACCATTTACTGGGGAGATAGCGAAGTGGCTAAACGCGGCAGACTGTAAATCTGTTCCCTCCGGGTTCGGCGGTTCGAATCCGTCTCTCCCCACCAGTATTTGAGCCATTAGCTCAGTTGGTAGAGCATCTGACTTTTAATCAGAGGGTCGAAGGTTCGAGTCCTTCATGGCTCACCAGTTTTTACAAAATGGATATGCGGTCGTGGCGGAATTGGCAGACGCGCTAGATTCAGGTTCTAGTGGTGGCAACACCGTGGAGGTTCAAGTCCTCTCGACCGCACCATATTTTCTTATCAAGCATGCGGACGTAGCTCAATTGGTAGAGCGTCGCCTTGCCAAGGCGAAGGTCGCGGGTTCGAGACCCGTCGTCCGCTCCATAGATGTTCTCGGGTCTCTCACCCGTTCCGGGTTTACCCTTGAAGAGCATCAATGAAGAGTGTCACGGGCACTTCAGATCTGGCTTGTCGGGCAGGAAATCGACGAAGCAGCGCCAGTAGAAGCGAGACCCGTCGTCCGCTCCATATCATGTGCCCTTAGCTCAGCTGGATAGAGCGTTTGACTACGAATCAAAAGGTCGGGAGTTCGAATCTCTCAGGGCACGCCTCTTTACCTTAAAAGGGAAGAGAAATAGCAAAGTCGGGAAGTAGCTCAGCTTGGTAGAGTACTTGGCTTGGGACCAAGGGGTCGCAGGTTCGAATCCTGTCTTCCCGACCATGATTTGCCTAACGATTTGTGAAAAGCTGCCGGGGTGGCGGAATGGGCAGACGCAACAGACTTAAAATCTGTCGGGAGTTTCTCCCGTACCGGTTCAAGTCCGGTCCTCGGCACCAAGTTCGTTCGATGCGGGTGTAGTTCAATGGTAGAACTCCAGCCTTCCAAGCTGGTCGCGTGGGTTCGATTCCCATCACCCGCTCCATATGTAAAAGCAGAGAGCCATTTACCTCTCTGCTTTTTTCGTTATTGTCCCATCTCTATCTGCAAGCAACCGATCCAACAGAAAAAGACCTCGTGTGGCTGCGTCAGTCCAGCATGCCAGAGGTCTTTTATTCGCGGAAGTATAAAAAACAAAAAAGAAACAGAATCAGTCCGGGTTTCTTTCATCCGACGAGAGACGAATGAACGAAGCAGCAGGTTTAGTGCTTATGAACGTAAAAGCTTCAGAAAAACGATGTCGAAAGCTGTCTGACGGTTTCAGTGGTAGAAACATATGTTTTCGTGTACAGTAAGGCTAAGGTCGCTTACCGAACGTATAGGTAACGGATCTCTTGCATTGCCTCCTGATGACCAGGAGGCTTTTTTGTGTTCACAGAAGCGCGATTGACTTGACTATTATACTAACCCACCAGGATTCAGTTGGTCGCTTCCACAGGCTCTACAGCTTCTTCTACTGTTACGATCGGAAGCGATACGACGAAACGGGTGCGCTTCTCGTTGGAGTCGCAATGGATGGTGCCGTTGTGCTTCTCAATAATATTTTTACAGATGGACAAGCCAATGCCCGTCCCGTTTTGTTTGGTTGTAAAGAACGGCTGGAACAGAACCTCCACAATGTCGGGAGGAATCATTTCACCGTTGTTTTCCACACTTAAATAAAGCCAGCCATCCGAAGCAGTAGCGATAATGTGGACGTACTTGTCCGTTCGGTTTTGCACGGCGTCAATCGCATTGTTCAGCAAGTTGACGACGACCTGTTTCAAGCCTTCTTCATAACAAGCCAGAGAGCAGGGGTGGATTTGTTTTTCGAATCGTATGTTTTCTCCTAAAAGTCTCGGAGTAATCAGCGTTTCTACTTCAGCGAGCAGTTGCTCAACTTGGACAGTTTTGAAAATTTCATCGAGAATCGGTTTTTTGGAAAAGCTGAGAAAGCCGGTAATTTGCCGATGCAAGTTTTCAAATTCATGCATGACGACCTGAATGTACGTTTGCAATTGTGCCTGTTCCTGCGTCGACTCACTGATCAGTTTGAGAAAGCCTTCAATGGCACAGAGCGGATTGCGCAGCTCGTGGGCCATGTTGGCCGCGATTTTCCCCAGCATGGTCAGCTTGTCGTTGTGCAGGTAAGAAATCGTTTCTTCCTTTTGAACGAGCTCTTTGTTGATCATTTGCTCAAAATGATAGACAGCCCAAAAGACACTCTCGTCCATCGCTTTGCCCAGTTGCTTTTCCAGATAGTGCATGTCCTGGGGAGAGAGGGACCAATGTTGCAGTTCAGGCTGAAGCACACGCCAGAATACGTTTCGATACAACTGATACGTGCGCAAAATGGAGGAGAAGGGGAACTCCTGCGAACGCAGCCACTCTCCCATATCCAGTGCCCAGTTCTGCATGTCCTGGTCTACGTCTTCCACCAGATAACGGGCTAAGAGAACCGTTCGTTTCTCCGCAAAATCACGAGGAATTGTTACAGGGATTTCCATACTGCGAACAATTTCCTGCATCCATATCGTAGTAATTCTTGGAGCCAAGTCTAAAATTTTCCGTGAAACGTGCAATAAGTTAAGCGTCACAGTCTCCACCATCTCATTATCCACCCCACTAGAATCGTAAGGGAAAAAGGTAAGATTAGACAAGGTATAAATATCCCGATTTCGCGATAAAATGTTTTTTTGTGGAATTTTTTTGTTGACAAAATCCGCTGAAAACCGCCTTTTTTCGGAAAAATATTCAATCATAGGTCCGATTCTAGTCGCATAAAGTAGAATGGACAAACATTTCATGGACCAGGGAGGCAGGGATGGGAGAGCATTTTTGGCTGGGTCTGGTGCATATTTTCATGATTGATCTGGTACTGAGCAGCGACAATGCTGTCATCATAGGAATGGCCTGTCGGGGCTTGCCTTTACGGGAGCGAAGCCGTGCAATCATGTATGGAACGATTGGGGCTGTTGTATTGCGAATTGGCTTGACAGGCGTGATGACGTGGATGCTGGACATTCCGCTTGTAAAGGCGATCGGAGGGTTGCTGCTGCTCTGGATTGCCTGCAAGCTGATGCTGAGCAGCCACGACGAGACGACAGAGGTTGCGCACAATCAGACAATCGGCCAAGCGGTCAGAACGATTATATTAGCAGATTTTGTAATGAGTTTGGACAATGTTTTGGCGGTTGGCGGAGCCGCACATGGCGATATATGGCTGGTTTTGCTTGGACTGGGGATGAGCATCCCGCTGCTGATGTGGGGAAGCGTCTGGGTCGCGCGGCTGATGAACCGCTTCCCAGGTTTGGTCATCATCGGTGGCGGCGTGTTGGCGTTTACGGCTGTGGACATGTGTCTGGAAGACCAGTACGTGTGGAAATGGCTCAATCCGCTGATGTTGAATCACATGTGGCTTCCCGTGATTGCTGCCGCATTGATCATGCTGTGGGGGCGGATGAAAAGGGCCTGACCAGGTAATGAAAGGAAGCGGTAGTGGGGAATACTACAAAGTAAACATCGCTGGAAAGGAACCGTTGCATATGAACACAAATCTCTTGATGCTATGGGGATACTGGGATGAAATCTACCAACGGTGCACCAGACTTACCTATATTGAAAAAGGGAACAATATTTTTCGGGTCGTTCCCTTGCGTTATCGGGGTGAGTCTTTGCGTACGTCAGACGAGCGGATCATTCATGACGGCGATCTGATTTTGAAAATACATATTCACAACTACTACTTTGCCACTCTTTGCAGGGGCGTCAAAGACGAACTGAAAGTAGCCTTGTTATTGCGCAGGCATATTTTGCAATCCTTGCCGAGGCTGGCGGCTTTTCTGGAAGCGATGGAGGAACGGGAGCAAATCAAGGGAATCGTCGGCACAACCATGCTGCACAAAGGCGTGGCTCCTTTGGGCTTTTCCATTTCCGACGTACCGATGAGCTGGTTTTTCCGCTACAAGCGCTGGTATTTGCGACTGATGCTCAGAATCGTCCACCCGAACGGGAAAAAGCGCGTGCAGACGTGGAAGCAAGATATGCCGCTGAAGCGCGTCTACATGTCCAAGGAATTGCTCTTGGAGCGTTACGGCCAGAGCAAACCGACGACAGGGGATGCCTTCTGATGGCCAAGCGCTTTTTGCTGGTCACGGAGGAATGGGCAGGCAGCGGACATCGAGTAGCGGCAGAGGCGATCCAGGAAGTATTGCAAAACATGGACGGCGCACAATCTGCGCGGGTGATCGGAGGCTTACAGACGGCCAGCCCGGGATTGCGGGTGCTGTCCCGTTTTTTTTATCTGAACATGCTGCGGTATGCGAAGCCAGTTTGGCACAAAATGTACGAGCAAGATGAGATGTGGGGAAGATCGTTATCCAAGCCACTCGGCTGGTGGCTTTCGACAAGGTTGCTCCAGCGTGTTTTGCGTGCGGAGCAGCCGGATGTCGTGGTGGCGACACATGCTTACTGCCTGTCGGCGCTCGCCTATGCCAAACAAAAGGCGGACAAGCCTTTTCAACTGGTGAGCGTCCCTACTGACTTTCATGTCAACCGCTTCTGGATACACCCGCAAATTGACGCTTATATGGTAGCGCATGAGCAGATGGCGGAAAGGCTGACGCATCGCTATCGCATTTCCGCTGAAAAAGTGCATGTTTGCGGCATCCCGATTCGCCATGCTTTCCATTATGCTGCGAGTAAGACCAAGTCGGATTGGAAAAGTCAGCTCGGCATTGCCGTCGATCGATTTACGGTACTGATTGGCGGCGGCGAGGGCGGATACGGCCAGATGGAAGAAGTGATTGGCACATTGGCAGAGGAAGAGGAGCCGTTACAGATTGTCGTCATCACGGGCAAAAATGCAAGTTTGCAAAAGCGGCTGGAGACCGTGATTTCGCCGTGGAGCGAGCGGCACCGTTTTGTCGTGAAAGGCTACGAGGAGCGCATGTGGCAATGGATCGGGGCGGCAGATGCGTATGTGACCAAGCCGGGAGGAATCACTTGTGCGGAGGCGCTCGCTTTGCGGACGCCGCTCATTTTGCATCAGCCTTTGCCAGGGCAGGAGCAGTACAATAGTGCGTTTCTTACAGAGCAGCAAGCGGCGATTCTCGCTCGCTCTCCGCAGGAGATTCGCGAAGTCATTCGGGGCTTGCGCGGCTCTGGGCGCATGGGAGAGCTTGCCGCGCACATGGACAAGCTGCGGCGTCCGGAGGCAGCAGTTGAGATCGCACACGTCCTTTTTTCGCTGGAGTCTAAAATTGGAAACAAAAATCGCGAATGAACAAGGAAAACTTCACGCATATTAAACCTACCAACGACGAGGAGGTGATTACAGATGGCTAACAACAGATCCAGCAACAATCTGGTGGTTCCTCAAGCTAACCAAGCGCTGGACCAAATGAAGTACGAAATCGCTTCTGAATTCGGCGTTCAGCTTGGTCCGGACACCACTTCCCGTCAAAACGGTTCAGTTGGTGGCGAGATCACAAAACGTCTCGTTGCTTTCGCTGAACAACAATTGGCTGGCCGTGGCTAATTGCATAAGTGGATGAGGAGAGGCACCTGCGGGTGTCTTTCCTTTTTTTATGGGGAAGCAGGTGACCGAAAAATGCTTGCTCCACTACTTTTCAAGATATTTAGCTTCCGAACGATTAGAGGTGGAAACACCTGTTTGATTGATTTCCTGATTTATGTAGTCGTAATAATAAACATTATTATTATCGTCATGGAAAGTAACACGAGTAGTGTAAGTTCCAAACTTGCGATTATAGCCAGCTTTTAGATCCTGAATATTTTCTAGGTTTATGCCCTTTGATGCTAAATGGTTTCGTACATCAAGCTCCATGTTAGTCTTCACCCATGGATAGCCACCGATTATCCACTCTATATTCAATAAAATGGGGATTGATAAAATGATTAACAAAAAAAATATAATAGCTTTCTTCATTTAACTTCCTCCTTAATTCTGGACTATATATTTACATATTATTATGAAAATTATATAATTTGTGTATATAACTAAAATTTACCATATGAGGTGGGGACTTTGAAAAGAATTTTGCCTTTGAGTTTAAGTATTTTTTCAGCTATTGCTTTTTCCCTTTCAGGAAATGTACTTGCTGCTGAAAAAACAAACATAGTCGCGCCCTTAGGCACAGATGATCCTACTTATCCGGATACTAAAATTAAAATTAGAGTAGGTGACATACTCATTTCAGATAAGAACTCTAGTCCAAGTTTTACTGGTCATGCCGCCATTGTAACGGATACAGAAACTGTTGCTGAAATTCGTGGCTTTGGTTATAATCCTGAGTTCACAGATTTACAGGATTTCTTTGACGACCGGACAGGCGGTGATAAAGGAATCAGAATTGTGAGGTATTATAATTCGTCCGATGCTGCAGATGCAGCAGACTGGGCAGAGAACTATGTAGAGGATTTCAGGCATTTAGAGTATGACATCGACGATTTATATGATTATGAAACGTCCACTTATTGTTCCAAATTAGTCTGGGATGCCTTTTATTATGGTGCTGATGTTGAACTAGATACATCGACCATTAATTTTGGAGGATCCCGAATGTTGGTTTCTTTACCGTATGATTTGGATAATGGTAGTGATGTGAGAATTGTTGCGGAAGTAGGTGATTTCTAATTATGGTTAAGAAGATTTTCTTGAGTTTTCTTTTAATTTTAACTATTCTTGCGGCGAATCCAAGTGTTTATGCTGCTAATCATACAACTACTCAAACTGAGAATGTCAAGCCATTAGCGTCAAAGTATGTTACTGTAACAGACAAATATTTTGGTGTCTATCCAGAAGAAATCAACTATGAAGACGCCCAGGGATACCAAGGAACGTTACATTTCACCAAGGCTATAGATGCTGGTGGAGGCTGGTGGCTAGTGACATACGGCGGATTCGTCAGGCAAAACTAAACGCAAGCGATTTGTGTGACCTGTGTCATTAAGCAAATCCAACAAGCGTCCGAATGCCCAAAATTCGGGCGTTTTTAGTTTTTACAGTAATTGCCCTTTCCTTGTCGACTCCAAACTTGTTGAAAATTATTAATTGGGTTTTGCCATACTAGCCTTGGAAAAACGTTACAGCCGACAAACCAAACTTAACCGCATATTTCCGCGGTACTGGCTGATTCTATATGTGTTGGGAGGTGATTGGCTATGACAGTTGGAGCACAGGTAAAACAGGCTCTTGCCAGCCTGAAAGGGGCACAGGCAGATTTGGAGTCGTTCGCTCTTAGCACGCAGAACAAGCAAGCAAAGCAATTGTACACGGATGCAGCTGCGCAGACGCAAACGATTGTGGACAACTTGCAACAGCGTGTTACCGAGTTGGAGAACGAAGAGCCACAGTACAAAGGCTTCTAGCCATGCTGCAAAACAAGAGGGAGAGACGCTCTCTCTCTTGGCTTTTCTTCAAGGGTCAACGGTTGATGGAGGTGGAGCATGCCTGACTGGTTAAATATTTTGCTGCGTTCCATAGGAGCGTTGGCGTACTTGTTCCTTCTTACCAAAATTATTGGCAAGCGGCAAATCAAGCAGCTTACGTTCATTGAATACATCGTCGGGATTACGATCGGCTCGATTGCAGCCTTCATGGCAACGGAGATGGATGGGCCTGTTTTTCACAGTTTGATTTCCATGGGTGTGTTTGCGATTTTCCCCGTTTTAATGGAATGGGTATCGCTGAAAAGCAAGGTGATGCGCGACTTGTTCGAAGGCAAGTCAACCGTGCTGATCAAAGAAGGGAAAATCATGGAGGACAACCTGAAAAGGGAGCGGCTGACGGCAGAAGACTTAATGGAACAGCTTCGAATCAAAAATGTGTTTCGGGTGGCAGACGTCGAATTTGCGCTCATGGAGACAAACGGGGAACTGAGTGTACTGCTGAAGTCGGAAAACCAGCCTCTGACGGCTCAACAGTTGGAGCTGACGGTACCGCCAGCAGAAGAAGGCCAGGTCGTCATCATGGATGGGGTGATCATGGACGAGCCGTTGGCAACGGCGGGCTACAACCGCAGATGGGTCCGCACGCAACTGCAAAAAGCGGGTGTGGCGCTGGAAAATGTGTTTCTCGCCCAGGTAGACAAAGGGGGCGAGCTGTACCTCGATCTGTATGACGACAAGATACAGGTTCCGGCTCCGCAGGCAACGAAGCTGACTTTTGCGACTCTGAAAAAATGCCAGGCTGATCTGGAGCTGTTTGCTCTCGGGACAAAAAACGACACAGCCAAACAGACGTATCAGCGCGACGCTGAACAATTGCAGACGATCATCGACCAGGTCAAGCCATTTTTAATACGGTAAAAAGGAGTGAGAGAAGAATGGCCGATCAAAAAAAGAAGAATTTAACCCCCGTGCAGCAGGAGTATCAGCAGTTGGCGATGCGACATGAGCCGAAGCGACCTCTCGTGCGCAATTTTTTCCGCGCCTTTATCGTGGGCGGCGTCATCTGCCTGATTGGTCAGGGGATTACCGAGCTGTTCATCCGCTACTTTGACTTTACCGAGAAAACGGCGGGAAACCCGACTGTCGCGGTTCTGATTCTGCTCTCGGCGCTTTTGACGGGACTGGGCGTGTACGACCGGATCGCCCAATGGGCCGGGGCGGGCACCAGTGTCCCGGTGACCGGATTTGCCAACTCGATTACCTCAGCCGCCATTGAGCACCGCAGCGAAGGCTTGGTGCTTGGGGTAGGGGGAAACATGTTCAAGCTCGCAGGTTCTGTGATTGTGTTTGGTGTTGCTGCCGCATTTGTCATCGGCTTGATTAAAACATTGATTACGATGGGAGGGTGACACATGCGCCAGGGTCATCAGTCGTGGGTGTTTCCTTCCAGGCCGGTCATTCTCGGCCACGCTGCCATCGGCGGGCCATTTGAGGCTCAGGGGCCGTTGGCCGAGGATTTTGATACGCTGCACGGAGACTTGATGATAGGACAGGAGAGCTGGGAGAAGGCGGAGAAAGTGCTGCTGGAAGAGGCGTGCTCCAAAGCGATCGAAAAGGCGAATCTGACGAAGGAGCAGATCAACTTTTTACTGGCGGGCGATCTGATGAACCAGATCATCTCGGCAAGCTTTTCCGCAAGGACGTTGGCGATTCCGTTTCTCGGAATTTTCGGGGCTTGCTCGACAGCGATGGAAGGCTTGGCGCTCGCTGCGCAACTGGTAGACAGCCAATCTGCGGATTGCGTGCTTGCGGCAACCTCCAGCCATAATGGAGCGGCGGAGAAGCAGTACCGCTACCCGACAGAGTACGGCTCGCAGAAGCCGCCTACGGCACAGTGGACCGTTACCGGAGCGGGAGCAGCAGTCGTCGGCAAGCAAGGCCAGGGGCTGCACATTGCAGGGGCGACGATTGGACGGGTTGTAGACATGGGGATGACTGACCCGTTCAACATGGGGGCAGCCATGGCTCCGGCAGCGCTGACGACGATCGAATCGCATTTTCGTGACTTTCAGTTGCCACACGACTATTACGATCTGGTCGTGACGGGTGACTTGGGAAAAGTCGGCCACGCGATTTTGTCGGAATTGCTGCCGAAGCATAATGTCATGGTTCCGCTGCAACGCTACGTCGATTGCGGGAAGCTGATCTACGGCGACAATCCGAACGTCTGGTCGGGCGGGAGCGGATGTGGCTGCATTGCGACGGTCACCTACGGACATTTGCTGCGGAGGATGAAGGCAGGCGAATGGAAGCGGATGCTGCTGGTTGCCACAGGTGCGTTGTTATCGCCTATTTCCTACCAGCAAGGAGAGAGCATCCCGTGTATCGCGCACGCAGTAGCCATAGAGTCCGAGTAACCTGGAGAGTGATAGCATGACGTTTTTATGGGCATTTCTCGTAGGCGGGATCATCTGTGTCATCGGGCAATTCCTCATGGATGTGGTCAAGCTGACCCCCGCCCATACGATGTCGTCCCTCGTTGTCGCAGGTGCCGTCCTGGATGGCTTCGGGTTGTATGAGCCGCTGGTTCAGTTCGCGGGAGCAGGTGCGACCGTCCCGATTACGAGCTTTGGCAACGCGCTCGTTCACGGGGCGATGGCCGAAGCGGAGCAGCATGGGGTGATCGGCGTTGTGACCGGCATTTTTGAGGTGACCAGTGCGGGGATATCCGCTGCCATTGTGTTTGGCTTTTTGATGGCGCTTATCTTCCGGCCCAAAGGATAAAGTCGGCAAAAGCGAGTCAGATGTTACCTCTGTTGCCAAAATGCTTGAATTGAACCTACTTTCGCCAGCGGGTAGAATGGTGGCGTTAGGAGGGGATGTTCATGTCATGGCAGAAAAAAACATTGACGACCCTGCTCGCGGCGATGCTTGCCGTCGCGTTTGTCTTCCCTGCCGAATCTTACGCGGCATCGCTTGTAAAGCGCGGCAGCGAGAGCGGGGATGTGTGGGACTTGCAGTATCGCCTGCAAATATTGGGGTACTATCAGGACAAGCTGGATGGCAGTTTTGGGGCGAACACGGCTCAGGCGGTGCGCCAGTTTCAAAAAGCATACGGTCTGCCAGCCGATGGGATCGCTGGTGAAAATACATGGCGTTCACTGAAAAAAGTGTCGGTCAATCAGAACGAGATGCAAATGCTCGCTCAGCTCGTCTATTCGGAAGCGCGGGGCGAAAGCTTCAAGGGGCAAGTAGCGGTTGCGGCCGTCGCCCTGAATCGTCTTCAGTCCAAAGACTTCCCGAATACGCTCAAGGGCGTCATTTTCGAGCCGTACGCTTTTACCGCAGTCGATGATGGACAGTACTGGTTGAGCCCCAACAAGACGGCTTACCGGGCAGCGTGGGAAGCAGTGCGGGGCTGGGACCCAACCAATGGTGCCCTCTATTACTTCAACCCGGCGACCGCCACGTCCAAATGGATTTGGTCGCGTCCGCAAGTGGTGCAAATCGGCAAGCACATTTTTGCCAAGTGACGAAGAGAAGCGACGTAACAGACTCTTGTTTTTCCGCGACAGCCAGCGGAAAGCAAGAGTCTTTTTTCCTGAAAAGCCCCAATGCGCGTCGTTCGCGCCTGGCGGGAAGGGACAGGCAACTGGGAAGAATTGTCCCTTGTTTTCACGAAATGTTTCGATAAAATGAAACGAAACGGCTTCGAATCTTTTTTCTGGAGGATGATGATGAGGAAACAGATGATCCTGGCCTCGCTGGCAGCCTTGCTGGTCATTGGCGCGCCGGTTGCAGAGGCAAAGACAAACGAGACGAGCAGTACACCGTACACAGACATTGCAGAGCATTGGGCCAAAAAGGAAATTGAAACATTATACATAGCGGGAGTCATTGGCGATACCGAGTCGTTTCGGCCAGATGATCCGATTACGCGCGGAGAACTGGTAACGATGTTTGTCAAGGCAAAAGGGATAGAGCCAGGCACAGCGAGCCAGTCACCATTTGCTGACATTCCGTCAGACAGTTGGATGGCACCATATGCGGAAACTGCCTATCGCCTTGGAATCGTCCATGGCACCAAACAAGGAAGCCAAGTATTTTTGAAACCGGAGGAGCTTGTTACGAGAGAGGAGCTTGCTTCGATTTTGATTCGAACGATGGGCGATAGCGGTGTCGTCAATCAGCTTAAATGGTCGACGACGGTTCAGACGTTGGCCAAATACCCGGATGGGCGCAGCGTGGATGAAGGTTACCAGCGTCCGCTCGTGTACGCCTTGGAAAAAGGCTTGATGAGCGCCTATGGCGACGGCACGCTGAAGCCGAAAAACCGGATGACGAGAGCGGAGGCAGCCACGTATGCGGCCGTGCACCTCGTCAGCGGCCAAGCTTCCAAAAGCGGGCAGCAGCTGTTCAACGGGACGGCCTACAAGCAGGCGCTGACCGTGCAGACGACCGCCTACAGCAACCCGAACCAGCCGATCCTGTCGTATTTGGAGTACCCGCTCCGTGAAGGTGTCGTCGCTGTCGATCCGGCTGTCATTCCGCTCGGCAGCCATCTGTACATCGATGGTTACGGCTACGCAGTTGCCGCAGACATTGGCGGTGCCGTTAAGCAGCGTCACGTCGACTTGTATTTGCCGACCTTGCAGGAAGCCGAAAACTACGGCATGAAGCAGGGCGTCAAAGTATACGTGCTGGATTAACATATCGTCACGGACATATTTCCTGCTCTTTCCACTCATACTAACGTGGAAAGGGTGGGATTTTTTTGTGGGCCTGGGTATTTCTCGGATTGCTTGTCTTATTGCTGCTGCTTGTGATTACCCCAGTAAAAATCAGTTGCTATTATCATCGAAAAGAGGAAGACGATCAACTGGAAGTGGAGCTTGAGGCGTGGCATGGCCTTTTTTCCCGAAAATACGAGTTGCCGATTTTGCTGTTCAAAGTGTCCCCGGCAGGCCCGGAGCTGGTGGCAAAGGTGGAGACGATCGAGCAAGGAAGCAAGGTGCAGGAAAAAATCAAAGACTTTACCCGCCGCCAAGTAAAAAGATGGTATCACAACTATCGGGAGCTGGTCGATCGCGTACGGGATTTGCTGCCGCTTTTTCGCGACTTGTGCAAGCAGATTCACTGCACCAAGCTGGAATGGCATACGTTGCTCGGCACAGGGCAGGCTGCGGAAACAGGAGCCATCACCGGAGTGATCTGGGGCGTGAAAAGCTTGATTGTCGGGGTGTTGTCACACTCGATCTCGCTGCGGACGATGCCTGCGATGAGCGTCCAGCCCGTGTGGAATGATGCGGTGATCCAGACAACGTTTCGCTGTGTCTTTCGCTTTTACTTGGGGCACTTTCTGTTTTCGCTGCTGAAAATTGCCTGGCGGATCAGGAAAACGGGCCAGCGCAAATGGCATACAAGCCCATCGCAAGCATGAACCAGCACAAAAAAACGTGACGCTTTCCGTCATGTAGCCGCGTTCCTGTACATGCTCTGAAATTGTTGGGGGAATGTTAATAGATGAGACATGCAGGAAGGAGGAGCAGCTTACTATGGCAGACCACCCGATTCAGGGCCTCATGAGAACAGCGATGGAAAATCTCAAGCAAATGGTGGACGTGAACACGATTATTGGCGATCCTGTCGAGACGCCGGACGGCAGTGTGATTCTCCCTATCTCCAAAGTGGGATTCGGCTTTGCTGCTGGAGGTAGCGAATTTCACTACGACCAGCATCACCAGGGAATCGATGGACATCCGTTTGGCGGCGGTAGCGGGGGCGGTGTCTCGATTACACCCGTGGCCTTTTTGGTCGTCGGAAAACAAGGAATACGCTCCATACCGCTGGAAAATACGACGCATCTGTACGACCGGATTCTCGACTCCGTTCCGCAGTTTGTGGACAAGATGCAGTCGCTTTTTAAAAAGCACGACGAGATGCCTGTTCAGTCCCATCCGGGAAGGAAGAGGGTAGACGATCACGACTTGGAAGAGTTGATGGACCGGGGTTAAAAAATGAAAACAGGTATGCGCCTATTGCGGGGCATACCTGTTTTTTGCTTTCATCAGCACGCTTCTCTACCAGAGCTGGTTGAGGAACAAGCCTGTTTGCGCCACGTAGCGGTAGTTCATTCCCGAGGCGGAAGTGTTGTAGTACGGATTGGCCGATGTTGCGGCTGTGTAGGCTTGGGAGAACGAGCCAAACGGCTTGCTCTGCACCTTGACGACCTCCTCGCGAATCGCGCGGGAGAGGCGAGTCATTTCGTCGACAAAGCCGGAAACATGCGCAGAAGTGGCCTCACGCCAGACTTGCTCATCGAAGGACAACGATCCATCTTTGCGAAAGCCAAGCCCGTAACGGTCGAGTGTTCCTCTGGACGCCCGGGTTATATGTGCGAACGGATCAAGCTTTTGCGATGACAAGGCAGATGCCTGCTCTGTCAAAAAGTCGTGCAACTGGTTGTAGCGGTTGACGAACGCGTGCGTCTTTTGCAAAAGCCGATCGTAGTCAGGCGCAATCTCGACGACAATGTCTGTAGCTGTTGTTTGAAGCATGGAGACTTGTACGGCATCGTTCGTGAGCCAAACGTGGTTGGAAGGGCTTGAATCCCGCCTTCCATTCCACACAAACACAGCGTCAGCGGCGCTTGTCGTCGCGCGGTCAAGGCCGAGCACACGGATCGTATTTCCGCTCACATCCTGCAAGGCAAAAGACTCGCCGGCTCCTGTTTTGCGCGAAGAAACGCTCAGCGCCACATACTGCCCTTCGGATTTCTGGCGGACATCTACGGGAAGCGAGCTGTTGCGCAGTGCTTCGGCAACCGAACGCAGGCTGTCCGCGTGCGTGTCGTTGCCATGCGAATAATAGGCAAACAACTCCTCTTGCTCGCCGAAGTGCAGGCTAAACTGCTGCGGGCCTTCGGTTACAAGTGTCGGGAAATCACCCGGCAATGCTGTGCCTGTGTTGGTCTGTCCACTCGCCAGGGAGCCGATGGACAGACGGTGCGTGCCGTTCGTTGCTCGCGGACCGGGTTTGACGGCTGCCGCCTCCGGTTGAGAGGAGACGACAGTCCGTTGGTTGATGGCACTTTCCGGTCGCGCGGGGTCAAACTCTTGGGCAGCTTGATCCAGGTCAGCAAAAAAGCGGTACAGGCGGGACAAGGAATCGGAGAGATCAGTCATCCACTGTTGCTGCCGGGTATAGTAAGGCTGCAGACTATATCCGAAAATCGGCTCGACAGGAGAGCTGAGCTTCGCCTGTACCATTTGAAAATGATAGCGGCCGACTCGGGAGCTGTAAGGAATTTGGCTGACTCGGTCCAATTTCAAGTCGATCACCTCACCACGAACAATTGGATTTCGATGGAAACCATCGTCTGTTACCTTTCATTATAGACGATGACTACTCCATTTCAATGAGCAGATCGCCAGTTTCGATCGCTTCGCCCGCTTTTACGTAAACGGCTTTGACTTTGCCGTCTTGCGGTGCTTGGATCGTCGTCTCCATTTTCATCGCTTCGCTGACGAGAAGGTGTTCGCCTTTGCGCACTTTGTCGCCCTCTGCCACGAGTACCTTCAATACCTTGCCTGGCATGGAAGCACCGAGGTGAGCGGAATTTTGCGGGTCTGCTTTTCGGCGAATCGTCTCCGAGACTTTTGCCGACTGGTCGCGAACGAAAATTTCCCGCGGCTGACCGTTCAGCTCGAAGTAGATGATGCGGCGTCCATCCGGATGAAGCTCGCCGACAGCGACCAGCTTGATGATCAACGTTTTTCCGCGCTCAATCGTAATCGCGGTTTCCTCGCCAGGACGCAGGCCGTAGAAGAACGTCGATGTGTTCAGGACGGACAGGTCGCCGTATTCTTTCAGGCGCTGGTCAAATTGCAGGTAAACCTGCGGGTACATGATGTACGAGAGCACATCCAGCTCGCTCGGCTCGCGGCCGATTTTTTCTGCCAGCTCCGATGTCACCTGGGCGAAGTCGATTGGCGCAAGCAACTCTCCAGGACGAGCTGTAAAGGCATCGCGGCCTTTCAGCACGAGTTCTTGCAGCTTTTTCGGGAAGCCGCCTGGCGGTTGACCCAGATAGCCTTGGAAAAACTGAATGACGGAATCAGGGAAGTCGAGGCGTTCGCCTTTCTCCCAAATATTTTCTTCGTTCAGGTTGTTTTGCACCATAAACAAGGCCAGATCGCCGACGACTTTCGAAGACGGAGTGACTTTGACGATATCCCCGCACATTTGGTTGACGACGGCGTACATGTGCTTGACTTCGTCCCAACGGCCTTCCAAGCCGACAGCTTTTGCCTGCTGCTCCAGATTGGTGTACTGACCGCCTGGCATTTCGTGCACGTATACTTCGGTATTGCTCGCTTTCATGCCGCTTTCAAAGCCTTGGTAGTACGGTCTGACATCTTCCCAGTAATCGGACAGCTTGTTGAACGAATCAAGCGACAAACCCGTCTCGCGTTCGGTATGGGCGAGGCTCGCGATCAATCCGTTGAGGCTTGGCTGCGAGGTCAAGCCCGACATCGAGCTGACGCACGCGTCGACGATATCGACTCCTGCTTCGACGGCTTTGAGCAGCATGGCCGCACCGTTGCCAGACGTATCGTGCGTGTGCAGGTGAATCGGAATGCCGATTTCCTGTTTCAAGGCGCGAACCAGCTCGTAAGCGGCGTAAGGCTTCAGCAATCCGGCCATATCCTTGATCGCCAAAATGTGTGCGCCTGCTTTTTCCAGTTCTTTCGCCAGGTTGACGTAGTAAGACAGCGTGTATTTCGTTTTGCTCGGGTCGAGGATGTCGCCTGTGTAGCAAATCGCCGCTTCCGCCACCTTGCCTGTTTCGCGCACGGCGTCGATGGCCGTCTGCATGCCTGGCAACCAGTTCAGGCTGTCGAAGATGCGGAAGACATCAATGCCGTTTTCCGCCGAAGCCTTCACGAACGCATGGATGACGTTGTCCGGGTAGTTCGTGTAGCCAACCCCGTTTGCCCCGCGCAAAAGCATCTGGAACAGCACATTCGGGATGCGCTGGCGCAAAATCTGCAGCCGCTCCCAAGGCGATTCCTGCAAAAAGCGCATGGAGGTGTCAAACGTAGCGCCGCCCCACATTTCCAAAGAGAACAGTCCCGAGCCAAGCTTGCCCGTCGCTTCGGCAATCGACGCGAGGTCGTACGTGCGCACGCGCGTGGCAAACAGCGACTGGTGGGCGTCGCGGAATGTCGTATCGGTTACGAGCACCTGCTTTTGCTCCTGAATCCAGCGAACCAGGCCATCCGCTCCGTCTTTGTCCAAAATTTGCTTCGTTCCATCCGGGTACGGTTGGGTAAACGGTGTGCGCGGAATGCGCGGCGAGTCAAAGTGCGGCTTTTTGTCCGGCTTTGCCATGCCCGGATAGCCGTTGACAATCGTATTGCCGATGTACGATAGTAATTTGGAACCCCTGTCCTGACGGCCGGGGAACACGAACAGCTCCGGTTTTGTATCAATGAAGGAGGTGTCGTAGTTGCCGCTGAGGAAATCAGCGTGTGTGACGACATTCTCCAGGAAAGGCAAGTTGGTTTTCACACCGCGGATGCGGAACTCCCGCAGCGTACGCAGCATTTTGCGCGCAGCTTGATCAAAGCTGGTTCCGTACGTGGAGATTTTCACCAGCAAGGAGTCGTAGAACGGCGTAATAATCGCGCCAGGGTAGCCGTTTCCGCCGTCGAGCCGGACGCCGAAGCCGCCGCCGGAACGCCAGGCTGACAGACGGCCCGCGTCTGGCAGGAAGTTGTTTTCCGCATCTTCTGTCGTTACGCGACACTGGATCGCATAGCCGCTCATTTGAATCTGGGACTGCGAGGCGATCCCGATTTCCGAATCGGAGAGGGCGTGTCCTTCCGCGACGCGAATTTGCGACTGCACGATATCGATGCCGGTAATCAGCTCGGTGATCGTATGTTCCACTTGAATCCGCGGATTGACTTCAATAAAATAAAAGCGCTTGTCCGGCGTGAGCAAAAACTCGACCGTCCCTGCGTTGGAATAGCCAGCTTTTTTCATCAGGGTGAGAGCTGCCTGGCAAATTTCTTCGCGCAGGCTATCGTCGAGAGAAAGGCTTGGCGCCACTTCGACCACTTTTTGATGGCGTCGTTGCACCGAGCAATCGCGTTCGAACAAGTGCACGATGTTTCCGTGGTTGTCGCCGAGAATTTGCACTTCGATATGCTTTGGCTGCTCCAGATAGCGCTCCAGGTATACTTTGGCGTTGCCGAAGGAGGAACGCGCTTCTGAACGGGCGCGATCAAGCGAGTCTTGCAGCTCGTCCTGGCTGCGGACGATGCGCATCCCGCGACCGCCACCGCCGGAGACGCCTTTGATGATGATCGGATAGCCGTATTCCTTGGCGAACAGCAGGGCCTCCTGCAAAGTCTCAATCGGCTCCGGCGTGCCTGGAATGACCGGGATTTGTGCTTCGATGGCAAGCTTTCTCGCTTCGACCTTGTCTCCGAATTTCTCGATCAACTCGGAAGAAGGACCGATGAAAATAATTCCTTCCTCCTGGCAGCGTTTGGCGAAATCGGCGTTTTCGGCGAGGAATCCATAGCCGGGGTGGATCGCATCGATATCGTTGCGCTTGGCGATCTCGATGATGCTGTCGATGTCCAGGTAAGCTTCGATCGGGCCTTTTCCGGCACCGACCAAATAGGACTCGTCCGCTTTGAAACGATGAATCGAGACGTTGTCTTGCTCAGAGTAAATCGCTACAGTACGGATGCCCAGCTCGGTAGCCGCACGGAAAATGCGAATCGCAATTTCTCCGCGGTTTGCTACCAGCAGCCGATTAATCTTTCTCTTTTCCAAATTTCTCTCCCCCTTTGTCTCTTTGAGAGACATGAAAAAATTATATATAGCATAAATATACAAAATTTTCGTGATACAAGACACCCTTTTTTCTTTTACAACATCAGCCAACTGACTGGAGTGAATCGTTTTGCCAAAGCAACTGCCTGTTTTCGTCTATGGCACATTATTGTCCGGCTTTCATAATGACAGCGGTTATATCAAACCGTTCCCGCATACCAAAACAAGGGCGACGATCAAGGGGGAAATCTATCATTTGCCAGAAGGCTACCCCGGCTTGCTCATGACAGACGCGGGAGAAGTGGCAGGCGAGATCGTCGATTTTGCCCCTGAGGTGTACGAAAAGGCGCTGGCTGGTCTCGACGAGCTGGAAACCTACTACGGCGAGGGAGACTCGCGAAACGAGTACGAGCGGATTCCCGTAACAGCCTGTGTCCGAGAGACTGGGCAAGAGGTAGAGGTGTACGTTTACCGCTATTTGGATGAAGCCTATGTGAAGCGGGTCGGGACCAGAGTGGAGCACGGAGACTGGCGCGCCTTCATGGAGCGGGCTGAATAGCAGAGGCGCGTTTTGCCAAAACTGGTAGGGAAAAGGAGGGACCCTGCCATGGAATTGATGAACGCGAAACCTGCGCAAATCTGGCGCTTGCTTATTCCGCAAAGCTTTTGGATGTTCACGGAGGAAGTTCCCGAGGATGAGCTGATCTTTCACTATCGCGACCATATTTACTTCGTGAATCAGGATGGCTCGGTATTGGCGCTGCCCAAGCCGGCCTGCTTTGACATGCTGGATATGGGCACGCTGCTGGAATGTCTGGCGACGTCCGACGATACGATTGACTTTGACGACGAGGGCGAGTTTGACTACGGATTTGTCCTGAAGCAGATGGGCTACATCGTCCCGGTCAGGGAGAAGCGGGAAAAGGCTACGTATCAGATCGAGATTTTCAATACGGCACTGCCAAAGGCACACGCTACGCGCTACGAGATGAAGCATGTCGATTTTGGCTTCGCGCTTTACCATGCGCTGATGCGTTGCCACGAGCTGAACGCGAAAACAGACTGGGAGTATGAGCACGAAGTGAAGCGCATCGTCAAGGTAGATGCCAAAGCTTCCGGGAAAGTGCAAGTGAATCTGTAATTTCTACTATTGGCATAGTGAAAAAAAGTGAATGATAGGGTATGATAAATGAGGTACATATGAAAGTATTGGTGAGGAGGAAGAAATCATGACAACTGCTGTTGAGCGTCAAGGCGCATTTGTTTTCAAAGGGGGTCCTGTTACCCTGCTCGGTCCGGAAATCAAAGTGGGAGATACTGCTCCTAACTTCACTGTAGTAGGCGGCGACCTGTCCCCTGTAACTCTGGACGATTCCAAAGGAACCGTTCGCATCATCTCCGTAATCCCATCCATCGACACAGGTGTTTGCGACGCGCAAACTCGTCGTTTCAACGAAGAGGCTGCCGGTCTGGAAGGCGTAACAGTTCTGACTGTTTCCGTTGACCTGCCATTCGCGCAAAACCGCTGGTGCGGTGCTGCTGGCATCGACAAAGTGAAAACTGTATCCGACCACAAAGACCTGTCCTTCGGTACAGCTTACGGCGTAGCGATCAAGGAATTTCGTCTGCTGTCCCGCGCTGTATTCGTAATCGATGCAAATGACAAAGTGGTTCATGCGGAGTATGTGGCTGCTGCTGGTGAGCATCCAAACTACGAAGCGGCAATCGCTGCTGCAAAAGCTGCGAAGTAAGCTTTTTCGCAAGCAATCTGCTGAGAGTCAGACCCCCTTTTCGTCTATGGAGACGAGGAGGGGGTTTTTGTTTTGGATTGTTTTGTCCAGGCGGCGCCTGTTTTTTGGGGAGCTGCAAAAATGTGTTGACGATTTTAGTAACCAATGGTTATATTATTACCAATGGTTACTAACCACTGGTTATTTTGTTCGGTGGAAGTCAGGAGTGGAGTCTTGCATGGCAAGCAGACAGGAAGTGCGATCAGAGGAAACGAAGCGGGCGATTCTCGCGGCCGCGACACAACTTTTCGCGGAGCGGGGCTTCGAGGCCGTCTCGATTCGGGAAATCGCCAAGGCGGCAGGCTGTTCACATACGACGCTCTACATTTATTTCAAAGACAAGGAAGCGCTTCTGCATCAGCTTTCCAAAGGGCCGCTGCAAACGTTGGCACAGGAAATGGAAGCTGCGCTTGCGGATGAAAAGCGGTCATCCGAGGAAAAACTGCGTGAAATCAGTCGCCAGTTCATCCGCTTTTGCCTGGGGAATCGCAACATGTACACGCTGTTTTTCATGATCAAAGCATCGCGCATAGACGAAGAAGAGCCGGAACAAGAGCTTCAGGCGCTGCGCACGCACTTGTTCGGGCTGTTGAGAAAAGCCGTGTTGCTCTGCTTGCCGCCTGAGGTCGGGGAAGAGGAAGCTTTGGCGTATGCACGGATTTATTTTTATACGTTGCACGGCATCGTCGGGACGTATACCCATTCGGAGGAATCGCTGGAAGAGTTGCTAGGCAGATTGGCGCCGACGTTCGATCTGGCTGTGGACGTCATCCTCGCGGGCAGCAAACAAACGATGACAAGGAGTGGTGAAAAATGAAGATCGAGCAAATCTCCAAGCACATCTGGTGCATCCGCAGCTGGATGTTGATTCCGGTTCGTGTCTGGGCGGTGGTAGAAGAGGACGGCGTGACGCTGGTTGATGCGGGGATGCCGTTCATGGCAAAAGGCATTGCGGCGTTTCTGCAAAAACAGGGAGCAGGGCCATTGAAGCAAATTTTGTTGACGCACGGCCATTCCGATCACGTAGGAGCCGTCAAGCGGCTGGTGGAAACGATGCCCGTTCCGGTGTATGCCCATCGGATCGAGATTCCGTACATGGAAGGCAGAGAGCTGTATCCGCGCCGCAAAAAGCTGGAAGCGAACGTTCAGCCGGGCCTGGCGAAGCCGCTCGCGGAAACAGAGGACGGAGGACTGGCTGCGATCGCTGGACTCAAGCCGTACCTCACGCCAGGGCATTCGCCTGGTCACGTCGTCTACTACCACGAGCAAGATCGCGTCCTGCTGGCAGGTGATCTGTTTACCTCCAAGCGGGGAAAACTGCACCGCCCGATGCCGATGTTTACGGCCGACATGACAGAAGCGGTGAAAAGCAGCCGAATCGTGCGAGAGTTGAACCCGCTTCGGCTGGAAGTATGTCACGGCCAGGCGGTACACAATCCCGCCGAGCAGCTCGATGCGTACCTGGCGGAAATGTCCCGTGCCTTTTCCATCCCGACGAGTGTGTGGCAGTAGGAAGCCGGGCTTTATGAGGGCGTCAGCTGTTTGCTCATCAAGACGCTGCGATAGTTGGTTTCCTTCCACTGTACGTGTTCGATAAAGCGATAGCACAAATTGCCAGGAGCGGTTGAAACGAACCGCTCTTTTTCGCGTCTCATAATAGAGGTGATTGGATGAAAAAGGTAGAAAAGATAGCCCCGCTGTACATGGCAGCTGTCTTGCTGCTGACAGGCTGTCAGCTTGGCATGCTCAATCAGTCGTCTTTTCAAGAGCTGGCCCAACCGCCCGCGCCTGTCATCGCGTGGAAAGGCAAAACAGCCGTGACGGTTCCGACCTCATACTGCTGGAACTACGAAAACGAGGGTGTCTGCATGGACATGGCCGCTCCGCCGGAAGTGATCGGGGAACAAAAGCCCAAGCCGTTGCAAGTGAATCCCGGCGCCATGCTAACCGTTACATATTCGCCCCCGCCCACGACGGAGTCTCTTACGGTCGCGCAATGGATCGGCTCGAAGCGGATCGAACAGCTTTTGGAAAACGGAAACCAATGGAATGCTCCCGAGCAGCCGGGCTGGTATTTGTTTGACGTTCGCGGGCAGTGGAGCCAAGGCGATGCGGGACATGCTTTTGTGATTGAGGTCAGGGAAAATCGCCCGCTTTAACCTCGCGAAGGTTGTCTACTCACCGGGACTTTTTGCTATACTGGACAACAGGGAAAATCCCAAAGGAGAGACAACATGCAGGAAGAATTGATACGCTTTACAGCGGATGAGATAGATGCAGGACAAACGGTGCGGGATGTGCTGCAAAAGCGTTACGGTGTGTCGCGCCGCTTGCTGATCCGTGCCAAATTCAAAGGAACGATTACGCGCAACGGAGTCCTCGTGTTCGTGAATGAAAAGCTGCAAGCCGGAGACGAAGTGGCTGTCATGGTCGAAGAAGAAACAGAAGAGACGGTAGCTCCTGAGGAAATGCCGCTCTGCATTCGTTATGAGGACGACGATTTGCTGGTCATCGCCAAGCCGGCTGGACTGGTCGTGCACCCGACAGGCAACCATCCGTCAGGTACGCTTGCCAACGGGGTGATTGCCTATTGGAAAAAGCGGGGCGAAGCGCGGCGGTTTCGCGCAGTCAACCGCCTGGACAAAGATACGTCAGGCTTGATGATTGTCGCCAAAAACCAGTGGGCGCACGAGCAGTTCAGCCGCATGCAGCAAGAGCGGACGCTCCAGCGCTTTTATCAGGCGATTGCCGAAGGGATCGTTGCGAACGATGCAGGCACGATTGATTCGCCAATCGGGCTTGCGGAAAATTCGTTTATCACAAGGCAAATCCGGCCAGATGGCCAATCGGCTGTTACGCATTATCGGGTACTGGCTCGCGGTGAGGGCATGACGTTGCTGGAGCTGAAGCTGGAGACAGGCCGTACGCATCAGATTCGGGTACATATGCAAAGCGTCGGTCATCCGCTTGCAGGCGACGACCTTTACCTGGGCGGACGGGAGCATATCGGAAGACAGGCGCTTCACGCGGCAAGACTGTCTTTTGTTCACCCGCGCAGCAACGAGCCTATGGAATTTGCCGAGCCGCTGCCAGCGGATATGCAGCAATTGCTGCGAACGTTTTTCCCGGAACGGCCTGCGGGCAGCTAGAAAGAAGTCGCAAAAAAATTCGGCAAATTTCTGTGGAAAGCAGAAAGCGTTTTCGATATGATAGAAGAAACAAACAAATAAGCTGTGGAAACAGCTGGTTGTCTGCGGGGAAAAATCCCGCAAGATTTTTTTCGGTAGCAGACAGACCCAGCTTGCGCCTGACGCACGTTTCGGAGCTTTTGACAAGATACAGGGACACCCCTTTCCTTTGTCATGCACCGATTTGAGCGAACGGGGGCGAGCTGGGTTTTTTTGTGCAACAAAAGGAAGGAGGGAAGCGCATGAAACTGGTTTCCTATCGACAAAACGACAGGGGAGCGTGGCGCGCCGGACTGCTTGCGGAAGGCAAAATCACAGACATCGCGCAGGCGCTGCCGGGCGCACCCGATACGCTGCTCGGATTGTTGGAACAGTGGGAGGAATGGAAAGGGCGTTTGCTGACGCTTGCGCAAAGCGCAGACGTGCAAGCAACGGGTCTGGCCGCAGAGGACGTGTTCCTCGGCTCGCCATTGCCGCGCCCGGCGAGCTTTCGCGATTTTTACGCCTTTGAAGCGCATGTGAAGACAGCCCGGGCACGGCGCGGACTGGATATGATTCCCGAGTGGTATCGGTTCCCGGTCTTTTACTTTTCCAATGCAGCAGCCTTTTTGGGCCCGGACGCGAGCATCCAGCAGCCAAAAGCGACAGAATGGCTCGACTACGAACTGGAAGTCGCGTGCGTGATTGGCAAGGCAGGGGCAGATATTCCGCCAGAGCGTGCCCACGAGCATATAGCAGGCTTTTGCATCCTCAACGATTGGAGTGCCCGCGACATTCAGCGTGAAGAGGTCAAGGTCGGGCTTGGGCCAGCAAAAGGCAAAGACTTCGCTACTTCGATGGGGCCGTGGCTCGTTACGCCGGAAGAGCTGGAGGATGTACGCATAGCGGGAGCAAAAGGCGAGCGCTACGATCTGACGATGGTGGCGCGGGTGAACGGCGTGGAGTATTCCCGCGGCAATTTGCTCGACATCCACTATACGTTTGCGGAAATGATTGCCAGGGCCTCGCAAGATTGCATGCTGTATCCGGGCGATGTCATCGGCTCCGGGACAGTGGGCACTGGCTGCATTCTGGAGCTGGGGCCGGAGCAATACGGATGGCTCAAGCCGGGCGACGTGGTAGAGCTTGAAGTAGAGCGCCTGGGCGTGCTCAGAAATACGATCAGCGAATCACGATAATAGAGGGGGAAGCAGGATGGCTTTTTATCACCGCATGGGAGAATTGCCGCAAAAACGGCACACGACTTTTTACAAACCGGACGGCCAGCTGTACCGCGAGCAAGTAATGGGAACGAAAGGGTTCTCTGGCATCCAGTCGATTTTGTACCATCACAACCCGCCGACGCAAGTGCGCGAGACGCGCAAATATGCGGATGTGCGTCTGGAATTTGTAGAGCAGGCGGATTTGAAGCACCAGCATTTCAAAACGTTTGACCTGGCACAAGGAGGCGATCCGGTTTTTGGCCGCCGCTACTTGCTGGGGAACAGCGATGTAGTCATGGGCGTTTGTTCGCCGACAGAGCCGATGGATTACTTTTACCGCAACGCAGACGGCGACGAAGTCGTGTTTGTGCACGAGGGAGAGGGCGAGCTGCAAACGATCTTCGGCACGATTACCTACCGTCCCGGAGATTATCTGGTCATTCCGATCGGCACGACGTATCGGATCGTGCCTAGTGTGCAGAGCCGCTTTTTGGTGATTGAATCGCAAAACGAAATCGTCCCTCCGAAGCGCTATCGCAACGAGCACGGTCAATTGTTGGAACATTCCCCTTTTTGCGAACGGGACATTCGCGTACCGGAAAAGCTGGTGACACACGTAGAGAGCGGCCAGTTCGAAGTGCGCGTCAAGCGCCAATCCGTTGTCTACAGCTACTTTTTCGACTTCCATCCGTTTGACGTCGTAGGCTGGGATGGCTACTTGTATCCGTACGCGCTGAGTGTTCACGATTTTGAGCCGATTACCGGGCGCATCCATCAGCCGCCTCCGGTGCATCAGACGTTTGCCGGACAAAATTTTGTCATCTGCTCGTTCGTGCCGCGGATGTACGACTACCATCCGCAGGCGATCCCCGCTCCGTACTACCACAGTAATGTGGAGAGCGACGAGGTGTTATACTATGTGGATGGCAACTTCATGAGCCGAAAAGGCGTATACGAAGGCTCGATCACACTGCACCCGATGGGCATTCCGCACGGGCCGCACCCGGGCAAAATCGAGGCGAGCATCGGCAAAAAGGAAACGATGGAGCTGGCGGTCATGCTGGATACGTTCCAGCCGCTTTACGTCACAAAAGAGGCGTTGGCAGTGGAGGACGAAGCGTACATGTCGAGCTGGCTGCCGTCCGAGTGAACACAAAAGCGGCTGTGAGCGTTACGGTTGATCGCAAGTGGTCGCAGCACTTACCATAAATAACGTCGAGACGTTTTTCGCGTAAAAAAGGCGGGATCACGATGGAAATCAGGATTGACGAGTTACAAAGGCAGGAGAAGTACAAACTGTTGATCGGCTGCATCATTCCCCGGCCTATCGCCTGGGTGACTTCGCAGGATGGCAACGGTGTCATCAACGCCGCTCCTTTCAGCTATTTCAATGTGGCGAGCATCGAGCCGATGATGGTGTCTGTCGCTGTCATGCGCAAGCCGGGCAGCGTCCGCAAAGATACGGCGCAAAACATCGTGGAGACGGGCGAGTTTGTCGTCAACATGGTGGATGTTCACAATGTGGACGCCGTCAACCAGACATCTGCCGACTATCCGCCACAAGTGAGCGAGGTCGACGCACTCGGCCTTGCCGTTGCTCCTTCGTCGGTTGTTGCGGTTCCAAGACTTTTGGCATCGCGGATTCATTTTGAATGCAAGCTGCACCAGGTCGTCGAGTTGGGAAGTCCGACTACATCCGACCTGATCATCGGGGAAGTTGTGCACGTACATGTAGCCGACGAGCTGTATCACGCCGGGCGAATTGACGCCCATGCCTTCGCACCCGTAAGCAGGCTGGCGGGGCATACGTATGCCACTTTGGGAGATTTGTTTGACCGCCCGCGTCCCGTCTACGAGCCTGACCCTGCATCCAAGTAATCGCGCTTGTAGACAGAGAAAAACCGTTCCGGCAGGCAGCTGGAACGGTTTTTGGCGTTCTCTTGTTCGCTAGTTCAGACCGGGATAACGGGAAATGGCATCGGGTCTGATCCAGCTGTCGTAATCGGAGGAAGTCCCGGCATTGGCAGGCGTGCCATAAGGAGTGGCGTTCGGCTCCTGGCCCAGCGGGTGAACGACGCTTTGCTGGTAGTACAAATTCCGATCGCTTTGGATGTAGGAGCGTTCCTGCCCATCAGCCGTACAGCCGCCAAGGAGCAAGCCTGTGAAGAGGAACAGAAGAAACCGCATCATGCTTCACCTCGTTAGTAGCGTGACTATTCTGCGCGGTTTTCATACGCGAAAAGCCGATATCCGTCTAGGGGCTGAGGACAAATCCCTCTATGGGCCATTTTGCCGCGCTACGCACTAGGGTATCCTTAATACATATAAGGCAAGCGGATATTGTAGAGGAAGGATTGGTTCCCATGGAAAGACGTTTATACCGCTCTTCGCAAGACAAGCGACTGTTTGGGGTTTGTGGAGGCATTGCCCAGTTTTTGCGCGTTGATTCGACGCTTGTACGTGTAGGCGTTGTCATTTTGACTGTTTGTACAGGATTTCCGATCCTGATCTATCTGCTCATGGCGATGATCATGCCAAAAGAACCGAGCTGGGCATTTGCCGGTGACGGATTTGGCTTGTACGACACTCCGAAGGCTGGACATTCGCGGATGAACGATCTCGATTCGGAAATTGACCGTCTGGAGAAGCAGGCGCTGGTGCAGGAAGTGCATCGTTTGCGGGAAGAACTGAGCAAATACAGAGGCTTGTAAGCAGCAAAAAGGGTTCCTTGTCTACTTGGCACGGGGAGCCTTTTTCTGTTGGCGAAAAGGCAAGCTGTTCGGGCGCAACTGGCTGAGGAAAATTATTGGCGGAAATCTAGTCAACTTCGGCATCCCGGTGCATAACATGTAAGGTGGAGAATGTACATAGGGAGGGAACGGCAGTGTATCTCGGCGTGTTCGATTTGAATCAGCGTCTGGAGCAGACTCGCAAAGTTTTGCGGGAAAAGCAGCACCTGAAAAAGCTGATTGAAGAAGACATCCAAGAGCTGGAGAAAGACGTAAAGGCCTTGGAAGAAATGACCAACAAAGAGAAGTACGCAACAAGCGGCCAGCATTAAGGATGCGCGTAAAAAAGGATGCAGGCTTGTGAAAACAGAGAAAGTGGCGACCGCCCAAACGGCAGTCAGCCACTTTTTTGCGTATTGCCTTTTATTCGCGAAGCGCGGCGTCGAGCAGCTTTTCCACAATCGTCGGCACCATCCGGATGGCGGCGCTGTCTGTTCCGTACGTCTGACTGTCGGCGTACGTTCCTTCCATCAACAGCATCAGCGTGTAGGCCAACTCACATGGATTCGCGGCACCAAGCGCCGTTGTGCGTTCCAGGAAGGCATCCGAAATCCGTTTCTGATGCGTGCAAACCAGTTCGCGAACCGGATGGGCGGTGTCGGGAAACTCGATCGAGACGTTGATGAAGCAGCAGCCGCGAAATTCCGGGGAAGACGCCTTGGCAGCCAGGTCGGCAAAAAACTGGATCAATTGCTCCCGAGGCTGGTCGGGATGCTTGGCCATGCTTTGCTCCCACTCTTGCCAGAAAACGGTCTGCTTCTTTTGCATGTAGGCCAAAATCAAGTCTGACTTCGAGGAAAACTGGCGGTAGACGCTCATTTTGTTCAGTCCGGCACGTTCCACGATAGCGTCTACACTGACGGCATGGATGCCTTCCTGGTAAAACAGTTCCTCGGCTGCGTTCAAAATGATTTCTTGCGCTTTGGCGCGGGGCACCCGGGTTCGTTTGCTTGTGGTCATGGCAGCGTCCTGCTCTCTGTTACGATTTCCAAATATCCGCGACGATCTCGAAAGAACGCACCCGATCGGCGTGGCGGTACATTTGCGTCGTAATCATCAGCTCGTCCGCCTGGGTCGCTTCCAAAAGCTCAGACAGTTTGCTTTTCACGGTATCGGGGTCGCCCACGATTGAGGAGCGGAGTTGGGCCTGCACCGAAAGTTTCTCAAACTCGCTCCACAGCTCATCCATATTGTCCACGGGCGGCTGGATCGGTTTCAAGTCGCCGCGCACGAGGTTGAGAAACGCCTGGTAGTGCGAGGTGGCCAATCGTTCGGCAAGCTCGTTTGTATCAGCCGCCATCACATTGACGCCCACCATCGCGTAAGGCTCGGACAATACCTCGGAAGGGCGGAAGGTGTGGCGGTATGTCTGCAAGGCAGGCAATGTGTAGTTGGGGGAAAAGTGTCCGGCAAAAGCGAAGGGAAGCCCGAGCAGCCCAGCGAGACGCGCGGAAAAATCGCTGGAGCCGAGCAGCCAGATCGGAATGTTCAAGCCTTCGCCGGGAATCGCGCGCAAGGCACCGGGAGCATCGCTCGTACGCGGCCGCAAATACTCGCGCAGTTCTTCCAAAAGCTCAGGAAAGTCATCCCCGCCAATCCGCAGGTCGCGTCGCAACGCACGCGCCGTCCGCTGATCTGCTCCGGGAGCGCGGCCCAGCCCGAGATCAATCCGCCCCGGATAGAGCGATTCGAGAGTGCCGAACTGCTCCGCGATGACGAGTGGGGCGTGATTGGGCAGCATAATCCCGCCGGAGCCAACGCGCATTGTCGATGTCCCTCCCGCGATGTGGCCGATCAGGACAGAGGTAGCAGAGCTGGCAACGCTGGGCATGGCGTGGTGCTCCGCGAGCCAGTAACGGTGAAAGCCCCACTTCTCGACTTTTTGGGCGAGGTCAAGGCTGTTTTGGAACGACTGGGCAGCTGTACTGCCTTCTACAATAGGAGCGAGATCCAGCACAGACAGCGGAATATCGCGCAATGTTTTGCTCATGGAAAGGGAACCCTCCTTTTGGGGTGTCAGAATGTTACTGGTTAGTAACAAACGTACTTGCATCTTACGGGGAGGGGAGGCTGCTGTCAATGTTTCGATCGGCTGTGGCAGCACATTTGCGATCTGGTTCCAGTGTAAAGGATTTGTAAAGAAACCCGTAAAAACGATTCATAACCTTATAGTTATATTATACTCTTTGTGAAGAGAGGAGGGATATGGAGCATGGACATTTTGGAGTTGGCAGACAGTCTAAAAGCGCTGGGCGATCCCACGAGGCTGAAGATGATTGCTTTATTGAAGCTCCGGGACTTTTGTGTTTGTGAATTTGTTCCGATCTTCAAAATTTCTCAGCCAGCGGTATCTAAGCATGTCGGGCGGCTCAAGGCTGCTGGATTTGTCACGGAAACTCGAAAAGGCCAGTGGGTGATTTATTCCTTGAATCGAAGCAGATTGGCAGAAGTAGGATACGGATTGAGTCAATTGCCCGACCTTTCTGCCGAGATCGAGGAACTTGGTAAGCAAGGTTTGCTAGTGACGTGCGAGTAAGAAAGGAGGGGCAAAAGTGGGTGAACACACAGGAAAGCGTTTGTCTTTCCTAGATCGCTATTTGACCGTGTGGATATTTCTTGCCATGGCATTCGGAATTGGAGTCGGCGTTTTCATTCCTGATACGGTTGCCATCCTGAATCAATTTCAGGTCGGAACTACATCTATTCCGATCGCAATCGGGCTCATTTTGATGATGTATCCGCCGCTTGCAAAGGTGCGCTATGAAGAATTGGGGCGGGTGTTTCGCGACGGGAAAGTGCTGGGGTTATCCCTTGTACAGAACTGGGTGATTGGTCCGATTTTAATGTTTGTGCTAGCGATTGTTTTCTTGCAAGGCTATCCCGAGTACATGGTAGGTCTCATGATGATTGGGCTCGCTCGCTGCATTGCAATGGTCATTGTATGGAACGATCTTTGTAAGGGAGACACTGAATACGCGGCGGGACTGGTTGCCTTCAATTCAATCTTTCAGGTCTTGTTCTATTCCGTTTATACGTACATTTTCATTACAGTTTTGCCAGAGTGGTTCGGTTTGCAGGGGATGGTGGTTGACATAACTATCGCTGAAGTAGCCAAAAGCGTCTTTATTTATTTGGGGGTGCCGTTTCTTGCAGGGATGATCACACGCTATACGTTGGTCCACCGAAAAGGGCGTACCTGGTACGAGAGCGTGTTTGTCCCAAAAATCAGTCCGATCACGTTGAACGCTCTGCTGTTTACGATCATTGTCATGTTCTCGATCAAAGGGGACGTCATCGTCGCGCTTCCGCTGGATGTTGTGCGGATTGCGATTCCACTGTTGATTTACTTTGTCATTATGTTTTTGGTGTCGTTTTTCATGGGGAAAAAGGCAGGAGCTCCTTATCCAGTAACCTCTACGCTGGCGTTCACCGCTGCAAGCAACAATTTCGAATTGGCCATCGCTGTTGCCGTGGGCGTCTTTGGGCTCCACTCCGGGGCTGCGTTTGCTGCGGTGATCGGCCCACTGGTAGAGGTGCCCGTGATGATTGCACTCGTGAATTTGGCACTTTGGTTTCAGAAGAAGTATTTTCATCCAGGCCAAAAGTAAAGGAGAGTCCAACATGGTTAACAAAGCATTCGTCTATTTTCTTTGCACGGGCAACTCTTGCAGGAGCCAAATGGCCCACGGTTTTTTACAAGCGCTTGGCGGGGGAAAGTACGAGGTGATGAGTGCGGGGCTAGAAGCGCATGGGCTGAATCCCCGGGCTGTAGATGTGATGAAAGAAGCAGGAGTAGATATCAGCCATCACACTTCCGACAAGATTGATCCTGTCATTTTGAAAAAAGCGGATTACGTCATTACGTTATGCGGGCATGCAGATGAGAATTGCCCTTTGATCCCGAACGAAAACGCAATCAAGCTGCATTGGGGGTTCGATGACCCAGCCAAGGCAACAGGGACAGAGGAGGAAGTAAAGGAGCAGTTCCGAACCGTTCGTGATGCCATCAGGAAGCGTGTCGTCCAGTTCGTGGAAGCAGGAAAATAACATGAAATGCCCCCGGTTCTCGGATAGGTAAGCGGGGGCATTTTCCAATATCAAAAAAAATTGATGTAATCCGTTGCTTTTGCAAGATTTTGGTGATACAGTTAATACATCAAAAAAAGTTGATGCAGGTGAGACAGGATGAAGCAAGGAGATATAAGCGGGACATTTGAACAATATGAAGCCAAATTTAAAGCTCTTGCGGATCGGAAGCGACTGCAAATCATGTACGAACTGACGCAGCGCGGCAAGGTTTGTGTATGTGATTTGGCAGAAGTGATGGATATGGCACAGTCCAAACTGTCCTATCATCTCAAGATCCTTCTCGATGCCAATCTCATCCAAAAAGAGACGGATGGAACATGGAACTACTATCAGCTAAACGAAACTCAGATCAATCACCTTCTTTCCGAAGAGCTTTGTTGTGTGTTCCGGTCTAGCAACACTTGTTACTAAAATTTTTTTATTCAAAACATCAATTTTTTTTGATATTTAAATCAAATTTTTTTGATATTGAGGAGGAACAGTCATGTTGTATGCTCATATTGGGATTAACGTAACAAATCTGGAGAAGTCGATCGCGTTTTACTCTAAGCTGTTTGACGCTGAACCTGTCAAAGTAAAGCCTGATTACGCGAAGTTTCTTCTGTCTTCTCCAGCTTTGAATTTTACGCTGAATGTAAGCCGTGAAGTGACCGGGAATCAAGTGAGCCACTTTGGATTTCAAGTCGCTTCGACAGAAGACGTCCTCATCCATAAAACACGTTTGGAGAAGCGCAATCTTTTTTCGAATAAAGATGAAAGGAACATTACCTGCTGTTATGCAACCCAGGATAAATTCTGGGTACACGACCCGGATGGAAACGAGTGGGAGTTCTTTTACACGAAAGCAGATGCAGATACTCATCGGGAGATTGCAGCAGTTTGCTGCACGCCTGAATCCGAGAACGGGAATGGGGAGACAAAGAGCTGTTGCTGATGGCGAAATGGGGGAGGGCCATATGAAAATGGCGAGAATGTAGATTTACCATAGCCAGCGGAGTCAAGGGAGTGAGGTGAGGCAAACCCTTGACTCGTTGGCAGGTGGATTGAGCAATGCAACTGAGTCCTGTACTTATTGCTTCGTCAAAATAACCGGCCCGTTCGCCGTAATAGCAATCGTGTGCTCGTACTGGGCAGACAGCTTGCCGTCGCGGGTTCTGGCCGTCCAACCGTCGGCATCGACAGTGGCGTGGTAGGTGCCGATATTGAGCATCGGCTCGATCGTGATGACCATGCCTTCTTTCAGGCGCTGACCCCGTCCTGGAGGGCCGAAGTGCGGAACGAACGGCTCCTCGTGCATTTCCTGTCCGATTCCGTGGCCGGTAAAGTCGCGTACAACCGAGTAGCCTTGTGCTTGGGCGTACGTTTGAATCGCGTGGGAAATGTCGCCGATCCGGTTGCCGACAACCGCTTGTTCAATGCCCAGGTACAGTGATTTTTCCGTGACTTCCAGCAGCTTTTTCGCTTCCGGTGAGACGGTGCCCACTTCGTACGACCAGGCCGAATCCGCCAGCCAGCCGTTTTTGCGCACAACCATGTCGATCGTGACGATATCTCCATCGCGCAGCGGTTCCTTTTTCGGGAAGCCGTGGCAAATCACGTCGTTAACGGAAGCGCAGGTGGCGTACGGGTAGCCGTGGAAGCCTTTTTGTTCCGGTGTTGCGCCGTGGCTCGCCAAAAACTCTTCTACAAATTGTTCAATTTCCCAAGTGGTTAGCCCAGGACGAATCATCTTCGCAATCTCGCGATGGCAGGCAGCCAAAATCTTGCCTGCTGCGTGCATCAGTTCGATTTCTTCGGGTGTCTTGAGGATAATCATCGACTCTCTCCTTGTCCTCGCGTAAGTTCAAATGCTCTCTATACAGTATACAGTGTAGACCTGTTTGGGGCTAATTGCCACAGTGAAAACGGCATGGTAGGATGAGGAAGAACTAAACAACCTGGGGGTAGGTAGCGTGGACAAGTTTCAAGAACATCTGGCGAACTACCAGATTCATGTAAAGGACGATATCGAAAAACGCGTCGCATTTATTCGCGAGCAGATTGACGGAAACGGGCTGGGCGGCGTAGTCGTAGGCATTTCCGGCGGCATCGACAGCGCCGTAACAGCGGCTTTGTGCGTGCGTGCCCTGGGCCGCGAACGAGTCGTTGGCATCTGGCTGCCAGCGTATTCGCAAAACGTTCACGCCGAAGATTCACAGCGTTTGGCTGAAGCGATCGGAATGAATTTGCATACAGTCGATGTCGGAGCTGCGTACGATGCGCTTGTTCCAGCTATTGAAGGAGTGCTCGCGCTCGACGACAAGACAAAAGGAAATACAAAAGCACGCCTGCGCATGACCGTGCTGTACGCCGTAGCTAACCAGAAAGGCTATCTGGTTGCCGATACGTGCAACCGCAGCGAGATTCATGTCGGCTACATGACAAAAGGCGGAGACGGTCTGGCTGACTTCAACCCGGTAGCGAGCCTGACCAAGCACGAAATGCGCATTCTCGCCGCTGCGCTTGGCGTGCCGGAAGCGATCATTACGAAAGCTCCTTCCGCCGATTTGTGGGAAGGCCAAACGGATGAGCAGGAAATGGGCTTTACGTACGAAGACCTCGACCGCCTGCTGATTACCGGAGAAACCAGACCGGAGGCAAAAGAGCGCATCGATTACTTGCACCGCATATCCGAACACAAACGCAACCTGATGCCAGGTATTTAAGATGAGCGATTACAAGCTGTTTACGAGCTGCCTGTGGCAGACGACGAGTGCGGTCGTTTCGACGCCTGACCGACTGTATTTGTTTGACCCGGCCTATTTTCCGCACGAGATCGAGGCGATTGCCGAGTATGTGCAAAGTGTGCGAAACGGACGGGAGCTTGTTCTCGTCTTGACGCATGGCGACTGGGACCATATTGTGGGCTATCCCCGATTTGCCGATGCCAAGCTGATTGGGCACAAAAAGATTACCGACCCTGAGCGGCTTGCCAAAAAGCTGCAGAAGGCGAGGAAGTTTGACGGCTCGTATTATGTGAATCGTCCGTACGAGCTGAATCCTCCCGCGTTTGACAAGCTGGTCGAGCAGGTGGAAGCATGGGAAGAAGTGCGGTTTATCCCGGTTCCCGGCCATACGGTTGATCAGCTGGCGACGCTCTTTTGCGAGCAAAAACTGCTGGTCGTCGGCGACATGCTTTCCAACCTGGAATTTCCGTTTGTGGACGATAGCAGCGCGTACTTGTCGAGCTTGCAAGCGATTGAAAAGCTGGTCGTGGACGGCGAGGTTGAAGAGCTCATTCCGGGGCACGGCGTCCCGGCAAAAGGGCGCGAGTCAATTTTGCACCGGATCAGACGGGACCAAGAGTATTTGCTTGCTGCCCGGAAGCTGATTTTCGAAGGCGTAGCGGCGGGGATGAGCGAGGAAGCGCTGGCTGAGAGCTTTCGGCAAATCTCTTACGACGGTGCGCCGATCGGCCAGTATTTGCAAGATTCCCACGAGCAAAACCGCATCGTGCTGATGAAGGAAGCTGTTTCACTGACAGGTTGATTATTAGGCAGTTTTGTACGATAATAGAAGTTACGCACAAAACTTTCTAGGAAAGAGGTGGAACAGATGTCGACGACTGAATTGATGCTGAGAACGAGCCTCGAAGGCCGCGTGAAACGTACGTTGCAAACGTATTTCCGCCGTCCTAACGACGTGTTGGTAAAAGAAAGCCTCGGAGCGAACGGCCTGTCCCCGGAACAAGTGGAAGTTACGATGGAACTGTTGAAACAAGACGCTACTGTTGCAGAAATCATCGAGCAACTGCGGGATAAAGGCTACTTGGCGTAACGCAAGATTGCGTACATAAAAAAGACCGGACGGACAAGAAATTGTCAGTTCCGGTCTTTTTTATACAGTATAAGTGCAACTAAGGCTGCGCCGCAGGCTTGGCGCAGCCAAGTTTTCTAATGCGAAGCGGTGGAGCCGCCGAATTTTCAGGGAGAGGTGCGGCCGTGGGTCACGGAGCGGCGCAGTTTTTTCCGGCGATACATCAGAAGAGCGCCATGTACCAAAAAATAGCTGGCGACTGCGACGACCATGCCCATAATCGCGCTTCCTGTGAAGTAGGCCAACCCTTTTTCTTTCATCCAGACAAGCCATTGCGGCCACGCTTCGTGCGGAGGGGCGGGGGGAGACTGTAACGGTTTTCCGACAAAAGCGTACCCAATATTGTAGTTCACGACCATGAAGATAGGCAGCACGAGTTTTCCGATGACAAACGCGATCAAACCCGCAGGCAGGCTGGCGCGAAACAGCCTGACCAGCGGAAAGAGCAGCAAAAAAGCGAGGCCGAAGGTGGGCAGGGTAATGAACTCGACAAAAATCCCGACGGAAAAGCCGCGGGCGACAAAAGAAGGCGCCCCTTTCATTCTGATCAGCTTGTAGTATTCGAATTTCAGTTTGCGGTACAGTTTGTTCCACATAGTTGCCTCTCTTTTGTCTGAACTCATGTTCTGTTTTTCCCAAAAAAGGCTTCGCTTGGGGGAAGCCAATTAACACAAGTATGTCCAGTTCTCCTGGCAAAAATTGATACCCCTTTGTCCACGCCGACCGAGAGGAGCGTTCATTTGTGAATGCTGCTATCTTTTGGCATAATGGAGAGGGCAGACCCGCAAGAAAAGTGGTGGAAGTTATGGCAGAAGTGATGACTACATTTGGCGACTACATTGCGCAATACGGATACGGAGCCTTGTTTGGCTTGTTTTTTCTGGGAATTTTGGGGATGCCGCTGCCAGAAGAAACGCTGCTCGTTTTTTCCGGTTTTCTGGTTTCGACAGGTCAACTGGCTTATTGGCCTACTTTTCTCGTCTGCTTTCTCGGCTCGATATCAGCGATGACGACGGCCTACTGGATCGGGCGAAAGCTGGGCTTCCCTTTTTTAGAGAAGTACGGGAAGCGGCTCGGCATGGGATACACCGTCTACAAAAAAACGGAAGAATGGTTCAATCGGGTAGGAAAATGGGCGCTGCCGCTCGGCTATTTTATCCCTGGGGTGCGACAGTTTACCGCCTACTTCGCGGGAATTACGAGACTTCCGTTTCCGACATTTCTGCTGTACACGTATACGGGCGGGCTGTTTTGGAGCCTGTTGTTCGTCACCTTGGGCTGGCAGTTGGGAGAGCGCTGGGATGAACTGTTCGATCTCATCTCGCGCAATCTGGCTATATTCTTTATCGCATTGTTTGCAATCATTGCCGGCTGGTCTTATTTGCGGCATCGGGCAAGTTTGAAGAAACAAAAACGGAGGGGAATGCAATGAGTGAAGAGAATCGGCAAGACAATAACCTGCCAGTGATTCGCGAGCCTGAGCAGTTGGTTCCGCTACAATTACCCGAGGTGCATCAGCGTTTCTACGACAAACTGCGGGCCAAAATCGAAGCTTTCATCAAAGACAAAGGCGTCAATGACACGGCAGCGAACTATATTTTGTTGGCGCCGGATCTGTTCGTGTTGCTCGCCCGTCTGCTTCTGGACAAGCGGGTAGGCGTTCAGTCCAAGGCGATTGCCGGGGTGGCGGTCGCTTATTTCATCACGCCGATCGATTTTATCCCGGAAGCGCTCGTCGGCGGCGTCGGGCTTTTGGACGACGTCGTTTTGGCAGTTTACGCCCTGCGGCGAATTTTGGTGGACGTGGATGAAAAAATCGTGCGCGAGCATTGGAATGGCAAGGAAGACTTGCTCGGTGTCATTACGAAGGTCGTAAAGTCGGCAGATGACCTCGTTGGCAAAAAAATCGTGAAAAAGCTGGAAGAGACACTGTTCCGAAAAAAATAAACAGGATGGGACACGAATGACAAAATATTTGCTGGATTATCAAGAGGGAGAGAGAGTCGTCGCCTTTTGCCTGGTGAAAAGCAAAGAGGCTGGCGTGGCGAGCAACCAGAGCGAGTATTTGAACCTGGAGCTGGGAGATCGCTCCGGCACGCTCATGGCCAAGCTGTGGGATGTCAGCCCTGAAATGAAAGAGTGGATCGCCGTAAAATCTGTGGTGAAAATCGACGCCGCCGTCCAGATGTACCGTGGGAAAAAGCAGCTGGTGATCCAGCGCATTCGCCCGGCAGCCGCATCGGATGAAGTGTTGATGGAGTCGCTGATCCCTGTATCCCCGGTTCCGGTGGACGAGCTGTGGACGAAGCTCATGCAGACGGTAGACAGCTTGAAAAGCGACACGCTGCGAGCGATTATCCGCGAGGCGTTGGCTACGGAGGAAATCAGCGAGCGGCTGAGGCAGTACCCGGCAGGGGTAAAAATGCACCACAATTACTACCACGGACTGCTGGAACATATCGTTTCCTTGCTGTCAGCGGCGCAAAGCTTGCTTCCGCTCTATCCGCAGGTCGATAGAGATGTCCTCTACGCCACTTGCATCCTGCACGATATCGGGAAGCTGTACGAGCTGTCAGACCCGATTGCGCCGGACTACACCACGCCAGGCCAGCTGATCGGCCATCTGGTGATGGGCGTCGAGATGGTCAGCGGCATTTGCCGCAAGCTGGACATTCCGCTCGGAGACGCCGAGGTGCTTCATCTCAAACATTGCATTTTGAGTCATCATGGGGAAGTGGAGAACGGCTGGGGAAGCGCCGTATCCGGCAAGACTCCGACGGCTGTCTTGTTCCATTACCTGGACCAGATCGACAGCAAAATGAACGCACTCGGGCAAACACTCGCCGACATGGGCGAGGAAGACGAGTGGGCGTACGCAGGTGTGCTCAGACGAAAAGTTTGGCGAGGCTACTAATCGTCATCTGGCAGCATGAAAAAGGAAAAGCACCAAAACCAGAAAGCCAACTGCTCGAATCAGGCAGTTGGCTTTTTTGTGCCGAACAAATTTTCTGAAACCTTTTCCTTCCTGTACCGTCTTACTACAAGATTGGCTTGCAAAGGAGGAGTTTGCTATGAAAAAAAGCAGCAAAATAATTGAAGTAATGCTGGTGGCGACAGTTCTCGCCGTGCCGGGAGCTGCGATTGGAACAGCGGCACCTGTCTATGCCTACGACGGCAAATCTGATCTCGAAGTCATTCCGCTGCCTGACGATATACGCAAGCTTTTGGTCGATTTGAAGGAAGATTACGTGCCGCTTTTGTCCGACCTGCACGTCGATGCGATCGGAAAAGGCAGCAAGTCCGAGACGATCCTTGCTCTGTCCGACCGAAAAAGCGTGATTACCGCAAATATTTTTCTCGATCTCGTCGTCGATGCAGATGGAAACATTACTTCCTTAAAACTGAATGGCGCTGACCGTGATCAGCAAAAGTGGGACAAACAAGCAACCTACAAAAAGCTGACGGATTTTATTCGCGAGAACGTGCCTGATCATATCGTCATAGCGACACAGCCCAGGCTCTCTACAGATCGGAAAGCGGGACTCGACCGCTTGGCAGTCGTGCCGTTTTATCCGGTGCTCAACGGCGTCTGGGTGAAAAAGGAGATGGGTCGCGCCTATATCGATGCTTCGGGACAGATTGTGCACTTTTGGCAAGAGAAAAAGAAGCTTCCACTGGCAACGGAGGTAGCTGACCCGAAAAAAGCGATCGCTCTGGAAAAGGCGGCGAGCGCGTGGGGCAATGACCTGGACGTGCAGCTTGTTTACGATACCGCTGCGGGCAAGCTCGTATACGAGCCGGTCAAGCTCCCGGTTGTGGATGCCCTGACCGGAGAAATCGTCCCGGAAGTCACTGTCACGGCAACGGAAACCGTCAAGCTGAAAGGAACCGCTGGCAACTCAAGCTGGGGCGATCGCACTAAAATGGAAGAGTGGCTTGCGAAGAACTTCGCGCTGAAAATGAGCAGCCTGACATTCGAGGCCCCATCCGTGAAACAAAAGAAACGCGACACCGATCTGTACGAGTGGAACGCGAGAATGTACCAGAGTGCCTCCGTGCTGGTAGAGCGGAAAACGAAGTCGTTGCTTGCCTTTTCCCTGGATGGCTCGGCCCAAAGCGAACGGGAAAAACCGCTGAGTGAAGATGAAGCAAAAGCGTTGGCCCTCCGTTTTGCAGAAACGAATTTGTTGTCCAGGGAACAGAGCTTTGTGGTCGAACAAACTCGCCCGGTTGACTACTTGCCCGGATGGGCCGATCAAAATGTGGTGCGGCCGCTCTACCAGTACGATTTTTATCCCGAGGCCACTGGAATCCGCGCGTCTACTCCGCTGTTTACCATCGAAGTAGACGCGAAAAAAGGGAACGTCGTCAGAGCAAAGGTGAACGAAACAGCCGCCATGCCAGCCGCGTTGGACAAACAAGGGGTCATCGGTCAGGAGCGAGCCAAAGAGCTGTTGTTGAAGCATGCTGCTTTGCGCCTTGCGTACTTCTATCCGCAGATCGGCGGGCAGACAGCTGCCACTCCGCAGCTCGCGTATGTGCCGACGGCGGATACGGAAGCGTTGCAGGTGGAAGCCAAAACAGGCGAAGTAGCGGACAGCTGGCGTGAGCTGACCGAGTAACCAAAACAGGCAACGACCCGGCGTGGCTGTGTGCTGCCGGGTTGTTTGCATGGATTGTCCCATGCCTTTCTTTTCAAAATAGACAAACACTTCACAGCTAGTAGGATTTTTTTGCTTTTTGTAGAATATCTTCTTGATTCCCATTTGATTTGGCAAAAATGCCGATCACGAGAAGGAGAAAGTGCATGAAACGGCCAACCTATACCCTACCAAGTATTGTCAAAAAGGTGTTCCGGTCCGGCGAGCGCTCCCTCCCACGTACGGAGATTTGCTCCCGGATGGAAGTGAATGAGCTGACGGCTTTTTTGGATCTGGATAGCGCGACACTACTTGATAAAGTGTTGAAGATGGAGCAGTCGCCTGTACGGATTGCCAGCTCGGAGGCGATCGTGGAGATCACTTACCAGCCGCATCAGGTGTACGATTTGGCGCACCGCTTTTTGCGCGATACCCAAACGCCTAAAAAGCTGGAACAGATCGTCGCTGAGTTGCGCCGTCAGACGCAGTTTGGCTGGAATCAGATCCTTCGCATGTTGCAATTGGAACGCGACCCTCGCTTTGTTCAGTATCAAGGCGACGACCGATGGTTCCTGGCAGAGTGGACGCAGGCAAACGACCAAGTCTACGATTTTTGCCGGGATAACGGCATCACGCACGTAGCTGCCCGCTCGCTTGTCCATTTTCTGGAGCAAGAGGTGGGGATCGCCGGGGATGCCGCTTTTCTGCCCCTGCTGGATGACCGATTCCGGGTCGAGGGAGAAACGCTGTATATCATTGTTCGCAGTGAGGAAACCGATGAGGAGCTGGCTGCGGAAGAAATCGCAGCGGCGGACTCTTCTGAATCGATAGCCGTCATCGAGAATGAAACAGAGGAAGTTGCACCCGAAACAGCAAGCCCGTTGCATCAGGAACTGAAACAAGAAGAAACAATTTTTACCAAGGAGGAAACGAACATGACAAACGCTACGAATGTACGAGTGCTGGAGGAAGTACAACAATTGCTGCAAGAAGCAATCAGCCGCCTGGAAGGCCGCAATCAGGAGATGTCCCAGGAAGTCGTCGCGCATTTCCAACAAAGCAATATGCAAGCTATAGAAGTGCTGATGAAAGAGAAACATAAGCATGAGCAAATCGTACTTGGCATTCAGCAAGTACTGGCAACCAGTGAGCAACAATGAGTAAACTTGAGGCCATGATCCGGTTGGAACAGCGATTTGATTTGCTGCGCGACATCATCGCGAGTTATCGGATTCGCCTTCAAGACATGGAGCGGGAAGTGGTGGAACTTTTTGCCGCCAACCAGCTCTCTGCTATATCTACATGCATGAGCGAAAAGCAGCGCATCGTCCGCTTGATGAACCGTCTGGAGCTGTTTATTTCCCAGTGGGAAGGCAACGGCGATGTGGGAATCGCACATGAGCCAAAACGAGAACACTTGAACACATGATGGAAAATGCGGTAATATAGGGGGATTGTGTAGGATTCCCCGCGCATGCCGCGTGGGATGGAAAGGAGATCCAAACCCTCTATGTCAGTAGGAAGAAACGAACTGTGCCCGTGCGGGAGCGGAAAAAAATACAAGAAGTGCTGCGGAGTCGTTACACCGATTACCGAACTGCGCAGCCGTCATGAACAAAAATTGCAGAAAGAATATGCAGGCTGGGTCGAGCGTCTGAACCATTTCGTAGGTGGCAATGTCACCAGCGAGACCATTTCCGAAGCGCGCAGCCGTTTTGCAGCAGAAGTGGGCTTGACCGAAGAAGAAGTCACGCGTCCAGAGTGGGCTGCGCATTTCTTCAACTGGTGTGTCCTGGATGTGAGAACAGGCGGAAGCACGCTGCTGGAGAACTACATCAAGCAGCACGGCCGCCGGATGGAGCCTGACCTCCGTCGTGCTTTTGCAGGCTTGCATCTGAACGTATACGAGATCACGGAAGTAGACCGCGATGTCATGACGGTTCAACATCCGCTCACTTTGGAAAAGCATTACATTTTGCGTTCCAATAGCCTGAATGTCATGCCAGGCCAGATGATCGTCGGTCGCCTGTTGAACCTCGGCTTGCGCAACATGCTCTTTTCCGGCAGCATCATTTTGCAGCCGCATGTCAAAGAAAGCTTGCTGGAATGGCTGAATCAGCATCCGGAAGTGGAGCATGCGGCAGAAGACGCGGGCAAAAGAGTGTATACGACGGAGCTGTACCGTTTCATCGTTCAGTTCGGCGGGACAGAAACAGGCAGCGAACAGCCAGCATCTGGTCAAGGCACCTTGCTGCGCCGCACGTATGTGTTGCCCAATCGCGATCAGCTTTCCAAAGCGATCGAGGCCAATCCAGCTTTCGAGCTGAAAAAGTCCGATGGCGCCAAGGAAATCTGGGTATATGCGACACGCAAGGAAGAGCATCTGTTCCCGGCGCTGAAAGATGCGTTGCTTGAACTGTATGAAGTGCAGGCAGAGGCAATTTTGGAAGGCGACAAGCTGTATCTGGAAGGATACGCTTCGGAGCTGGAGGAAGTGGCGCAGCTGCTTTTGCTGCTCGCTTACGAAAAAGAGGAAGAGATTCGCGTCCTGACCTCGACTGGTTCCAGACTGTCCAAAGGAACCTTGTTCATTACGAGCCAGCCGACATTGCCGCCAAAAGTATTGCAATGGGCTGTGCAGACGTATTTTGCGGAAAAATGGCTGGTGAACCCGCAGGATGCGCTCGACGACCTGCCTCCTGTTTTGGTGGCGGCGTCAGACAGCAAAGAGCTTCACGCCAAGCTGGAAAGCCTCCTGGTGCAAATGGAACAGGATCACAAAGTAGGACAAGGCATTGCCCGTTTCATTCGGATGGACATGCTCCGTCCGCGCCTGAGCCTGTCCAATGCCAGCCTGCACGTGAACAACCTGCTCAACCGACCATTGATCGAAGGCTTGCCAGAAAGTGTGTACACCGTGCATCCTGACCGACTCGCTGACATCAATCGCTTCGTGCAAGAGATGACAGAAGGCAAGTCGGAAGCTACGGTCAAAAAATATGATGAGGTTATGAACAACTTCCGCTCTTTTGTCAGAGGCGCGTTTGGCCCTGCGTTTACCTGGGAGCAGCTGCGCAAGGAGGAGCTTGCTTATTTCCTCGTTCATGACATTTTTACCCGTGCAGATGCTGCGACGAAAACGTTGGCAACAAACCTGCTGTCTGTTCTGACCGCATTCTTCAAGTGGCTGGACAAGCAAGGAGCCAGTGCCTTGTACGCGAACATGCAGTCTTTGCTGGCAGAGCTGAAAGAGACGCTGCCAGAAGCATACCGTTTGCGTGGCGTACTGGAAAAGGAAGCCAATCAGAACTTGTACGGCAACACTTCCGCTCCGAAAGAAGTAGCAGAGGAAACGCTGCTCTTGCTGGATACAGCCGCAAACGGCTGGGTTGCCAAACGTCCTGATGGTGAAAAAATCACGTTGGCTATCGCTGCTGACGGAAAAGACGTGCTGGCGCCTGACTGGATGATTTCCGGCGTGTTTGGCAAAGGCGAGGATGGCAACTGGCGTCTGTACAGCACGCCTGAGCTGTATCCGCCAGCGATTGCCCATTTGCTGGGTGTGCCGACTGGCGTCTTGGTATAAAAACAAAACCCGAGGAATCGCTCCTCGGGTTTTTTCTTTTGACGCAAAAGCGTGCTGTTATTGCACCCACGATTGCAAGGTTTTGTCTTTCGGCAGCAAAAATCCGACCAGACCAATTAACGGGAGCACCGAGCAGAGGGTGATGACGAAGCCAAGGTCGAACATATCTGCCAGGTAGCCAAAAGCGAGAGCACCCATGCCGCCCATGCCGAAAGCCAAGCCAATAATCAAGCCGGACACGGTGCCGATTTTGCCTGGCAAAAGCTCCTGGGCATAAACAACGGTGACCGAAAAGCTGGACAGCATGATGAAGCCGCTTACGAGCAGAAGGGGAAAAGACCAGAAGCCGGAGACGTAAGGCGTCAGCAAGGTCAACGGCAACGCGCCGAGTGTCGAGAGAATCAGCAGATTGCGTTTTCCGAACCGATCCGACAGAGGGCCGCCAAAAAAGGTGCCGATGGCTCCGGCGAGCAGGAAGCCGAACACAACTAGCTGGGCGCTGGAATAATCCATATGTTTGACGTACATCAAGTAAAATTGATAAAAGCTCTGATAGCCCGCATTCATCCAGGAGCGGACGCTGACGATCAGGATGAGCAGCCACAAGGCGACGAGCCGCTGCTTTCGGTTCGTGTACGTCACGACCGCGGCAGCGGCTTTTTTCAGCCTTTGTTGACCGCGATACCACAGCGCCACGTAAAGCAGAACGCCGCTTGCCAAAACCGCCGGAAGCAAAAACCAGGCCGCTCCCGGCTGGCCGAGATTGGCGAAGACGAGAATCGTCATGAGCGGAGCAAGCGCTTGGCCTGCGTTTCCGCCGACCTGAAAAATCGATTGCCCCAAGCCGCGGCGCGGGCCGGATGCCTGATGCGCAAAACGGGACGCCTCCGGGTGAAAGACAGCGGAGCCGATACCGACACAGGCAACAGCGACGAGAACGAAGGAGTAGCTGCCTGCAAAAGCGAGAGCGAGCATCCCGAGCCCGGAGACGAGCAAGGCAAGCGGAGGCAGAAACGGCTGTGACTTGCGATCGGAGAAGTAACCGACAACAGGCTGCAAGACGGATGCAGTCAAGTTCATGACCAAAAGAATGAAGCCGACTTGTGTGAAGGTCAACGCCAGATTTTTTTCCACGATGGGAAGCAAGGCCGGAATGACCGCTTGCAAGCTGTCGTTCAGCAAATGAACGAGACTGATGGCAAACAGCATGCGATACACGGTAGGTGCTGCTGTTGTTGCCCCAGACGCTTGCAGCGGTGTCGATGTGGCACTCATGTCAGTTCATCTCCATTATTCAGAGTGGGAAAATCGTGCAGCTTCTTGTTCAGTGAGAAGTTGCCGTTGACTTTTTCTCACTGTAGCACGGATGGGCTGGAGGCGTCATCACTGTCTGGATGGAATATGCCGACGAGATATACGCTTCGTCTTCCACGATGAAGTTTTGGGATCGGTAGGTAAATGCAAATGCGTTGTCGAAAAGATGAAGGACGAGACCATGAGCAAAAGGCTGGGAGGAGTGCCGAAGTGCTGAAAGGGATTACCGAATACTGGCTATGCGTGGGTGGAGCCAATGTGGACGTGCAAGGAGTCACTTCTGCCAGATTGCTGCCTGGAACGAGCAATCCGGGGCATGTTCAGCAAGTGGCAGGCGGAGTAGCTCGTAATGTGGCAGAAAATCTGGGATGGCTTGGGGAAGAAGTACAGCTTTTTGCTCTTGTGGGAGAGGATGCTGACGGGGAATGGCTGCGGCAAGTGACGGCCAAAAGCGGAGTATCGACCCACGGGATGTTGCGGATTGCTGGTAAATCGACTGGCAGGTATTTGGCGATTCGCGATCTCGACGGAGAGCTGTACACAGCAGTGGCAGACATGGAAGTCAACGAGGCGTGGACAGAGGAGCTTGTCCGTCAGGCTATGGAGCGCCTGCCGCAAGCTGCCGGTCTGTTTATGGATGCAAACTTGCCCGTGCCGGTCATGCACGCCTTTTTGGAAGAGGCAAACAGGCTGGGAAAAATCGTTGCTGTCGATCCTGTCTCCGTGAAAAAGGCGGAAAAATGGCGGCCCTTTTTGCATGGGGTGCATGTGCTGATTGCGAGCATTGATGAGATAGAAATATTGTCCGGCCAATCGCTGCATTCCTTTAACGATGTGGAAGTATGCGCGAAACGATTGCTCGAACAAGGCGTGCGCCAGTTGATGATCAACTGCGGCGAAGCGGGCCTGTATTTGTGCCGGGAAGCCGAATCGATCTGGATCGCCGCTCCTCCTGCGCCGATTCGCGAAGCGGCATGCGACGCTTTTGCCGCGGGCATTCTTTTTGCGCAGCATCGGACGCCCCTGCTGCGGGAACAAGCGGCCTACGGAATGGCGCTTGCGGAAATGAGCCGCGACAAACATCGCCCTTACAATCTGGAACTGCTCATGCAGCGAAAACAGTCTTTTACTGGAAAAGAGATGCAAATTTTCGAGCGGGAATGAGGGTACATAGAACGGCGTACACTAATTGGGTATTTTGTCCCGAGGAGGAGTGTACATGGAAAAGAAGTCCAACGATGTGAACGGCAAGCAAGAAAGCCACGTGCGTCAAGGCGGCGATTCGCACCGCTCCAAGCAAAAGCAGCCAGATGGGCCAGTGCAAGGTTTTAGCCAGGCGCCAAAAGGTCTGCAATAAACAGCAAACCGATTGTGACCGCTTTGCCCAACGCAAGCGGTCACCTCTTTTTTCGGCAAAAAATGCCGGGACGTTTTTCACAGAAAAAAACTCCTCTATCGACAAAAACGGTAGGGGAGTTTTGCGTGAAAGGAACATTTTTCTACAAATGCAGACAATCCTATGGTACAATACCTGAATCAGATGATTACCAACAGAAGAAAATATTAGTTCATCTGGTTAAGTGGCACTGTTCCCAATTGTGCCTCCCTTTTCTTTTGTCAAAAAGCGTGCGCGAACAAGGAGATTGATACATATGCCAGAAACTGTTGCAAAAACACGCGCTTCTGCTCCGCGCAAGAAGAAGCAGCAGCCAACCCGTAGCCGGAAGCTGCGCAGATTCCTGACGATCTTCGCCTTGACGGTTCTGTTGCTGGTCGGCGGTGTCGCTGGAGCAATTTATTGGAAAATTGAAGACACTCTGGACGAAGTAACGAGCCCTGTAGAAAATGGTTTTACCTCTGAAGTATCCAAAAATGTGGACCCGGTCTATCATTCTGACAAGCCGATGTCCTTCGTCTTGCTCGGCTCCGATTCACGGCCAGAGACAGGCTCGATGAACACGGACGTGATGATTGTCGCGGTAGCCAACCCGGAGACGAAAAAAGTAACGATGGTCTCCATCCCGCGCGATACGCGTGTGAAAATTCCGGGATATCGCGATTATCACAAAATCAACTCGGTTTACGCCAACGGCGAGGCTGAGCGCAGACAGGCCGAGCGAAACAAGCAGACGCCGACAGAGGACGGAATTTCGCTCACGAAGAAAACATTGAACGAAATTTTGGGGATTCCCATCGAACATTACGTAGCGGTCGATTTTGATGGCTTCAAAGCTGTGATCGACGAGCTGGGCGGTGTCGAGGTCAATGTCGACCGCAAGCTCGTTTACGACGATCCGACTGACGATACGCACATCAACCTCAATCCTGGACTGCAGAAGCTGAATGGCGAGCAGGCGCTTGGTTATGTACGCCACCGCCACGACAATCGGGGAACCAAGTATTACTCCAGCGATTTCGACCGCAATCGACGCCAGCAGGAAGTGATTCGTGCCGTCGTTGACAAGGTAGGCTCCCTGGATGGATTGACCAAAGTTTTCAACATCATGGACGTAGGGAAAAAGCATATACATACGGACCTGTCCAAAGAACAAATTAAGGGACTCGCGTACGACTTCAAAGGATTTAGCGCTTCGACGCTGACGACGCTGGACAACGGCGCTTATTGGCAAGGCGGCTATACGTTCCTGGAAAAAGAGAAGCTCGATCTGATTCGCGATTCCTTGCAAGCGGAAATGGGCGTGTCCGGCAATGTAGTAGCAAAGCTGAACAACTCCCCGACATTGGGATCAGGGGAATCAACTGTGTCGGCATCGAGCAGCAACCGATCGACCAAAAAGAAAACGACGGAGTCGGCAGCTTCGGCCAAGCCGAAAGCAAGCGAAGAGACGAAAAAGTCGACGGAGCAGGAAGTCGCAGAGGGCGAGGAAAGCGTGACGGATGGAACGACTCCACCGCCAGATGTAGCGAATCCGGAACAGCAGGGCCAGACGACTACACCTGAGTCGCAGACGACAGTTCCGAATGGGACTGTCATCCAGCAGCCTCCTGCCGTTCCAGCAGGAAATAGCGGGACTACGGCACCACCTCCCGATATCGTTTCTCCGCCTGCAACCGGACAGGACGGCGGAGCACCAGCATCGAACCCGACAACGACTCCATCATAGCAAGCAGGCAAAGCACCCGTTTCTTGAAAAAGAGCGGGTGCTTTTTAATGAGGCTGGCAAAACGTTGCCAAGCCTTTTCTGTTTTCAATAGAACTTTTTTTATAAAAAATGAAACGAAAGGTTTAGAAAACACCAAATTCGTGGTACAATAATAATATGCTGATAAGACAGATTAATCAGAAAAATACTTACCTGACTGGAGGGATTTGGATGACGATTTTCTTGGTGAACCTGTTTCTGGTGATTGCCTTTGTGTACCTGATCAGCCGCCAACAAAATGAAGAGCTTGTGTACGATGAAGATTTTTTCCTCCAGAACCCCTCAGCGCTGGAAGAATATCAGCAAATGCCGATCGATTTCCAACACGCCTTTTTCCGCAAGCATAAAGAGTGGATCAAGGAAAAATATATGCGCGGGGAAAGCTACATTTTAGGCTATTGCCCAAACAAAGAAGTAAGACGCGCCTGGCTCTCTGAATTTATGAATCAAAAAAATATGAACAATACACCGACCCCTTCCTGAGCGAAGGGGTTTTTCGCGCACCGGGCAATCGTGCTATACTTCTAGCTGGATAGGGAATAACGCATTTACAGGAGGAACCATTTACCGTGCTGCAATTATTGGTAGAAAAACTAAATCAACTGCTGTCTACACGAGGGATGATTACGGATGTCGTTTTGCGTTCGGATCGCTCCTTGCTGGAAGACGAAGAAATGCGCGAGGTCATGATCACCTTCGCAAGCTCTTTTGAAGAGGAACAGCCGACGGCAACGATTCATCTTTTTTTGCTGGAAGACGAGCAGAGCTGCGAAGTTGAGGTAGAGATTCAATATCCGGGCAAACTCCAGGAAAAACAGGTTCAGGACTTGTGGGAGCAGGCGAGAGGGCGGGTAGCAGAATGCTCGGTTACCGAGAAACGCCGCTATACCGAGCCAGGCAAGCTGGTGGAGGCATCTGTACAGGTGGACTACCACTTTGTCGTGCAGACGCCAGAGCGTGCAGAGCAAGAGACCGCGCTGAACGAGACGCTGGAGCGGTTTGCAGCGGATTTGGGAGAGCTGGTCAAGCTGGGATAAGCCGGGACGAGCAAAGCGAAGCACAGGCCGGGAGGGACACCTCTCGGCTTTTTTTGCTTCCCGGTCTAGAAAGAAAGGCAAGCGGTTTGCTGCAAAGGCGGCAGGCGCTCCCCATGTTTTGTTTGTTTTGCGGAAACAGCGGGCAGGATTTGCGGGCAGAGATGCAGAATCGATTAAACAGAAAATGAATGAGCATTCATTCTTGTTTGAGGGGGTCCTATCATGAAGCTTGCAAATGTCCAACAGCCGATCCGGCTCGGAGCGATGACACTGCCGAATCGGATCATCATGGGCTCGATGCACGTCGGGCTGGAGAAGCTGCCGAACGGCGTAGAGCGCCTCGCAGATTTTTATGCGGAGCGAGCCAGCGGGGGAGCAGGATTGATCGTGACGGGAGGAGCGGCTGTGCTGCCGGAGGGTGGCATGGGTGAGGTCTACTGCAACGTGTTTCTCGATGAACATATCGAACAGCTCAGGATCATTACAGAAAAAGTGCACCAGCAAAAGGGCAAAATCGCGTTGCAACTGTTCCATGCGGGCCGCTACGCGTACAAAGAGGTGACAGGACTCGATCCGGTAGCTCCCTCGCCGTTGCAGGCGCCGATCAATCGCACACAGCCGCGGGAGCTGGACGAGGCTGGCATTGAACGGACGATTGCCGCTTTTGCCAGTGGTGCGGTGCGGGCGCAGAAAGCTGGTTTTGACGCTGTCGAAATCATGGGGTCGGAAGGGTATTTGATCAATCAGTTTCTCTCTCCTGTGACCAACCAGCGGCAGGATGAATGGGGAGGAGACTTTGGGCGGCGGACACGCTTTGGGGTGGAAGTAGCGAAGCGCGTGCGGGAAGCAGTTGGCCGTGATTTTCCTGTGTTGTTCCGAATGTCCGGGCTTGATCTGATTCCGGACAGCACCACGATCGAAGAGACGCTGCAATTCGCCCGGATGCTGGAGGAGGCTGGGGTTGACGCGCTCAATATCGGGATTGGCTGGCATGAATCGAAAGTGCCGACGATCTCCATGATGGTGCCGCGCGGAGCGTATGTGTGGGTCGCCCAGCAAGTCAAAGAGGCTGTCCACATCCCGGTCATCGCCAGCAACCGGATCAACGACATCCGTCACGCAGAAGAAATTTTGCAGGCTGGCCGCTGCGATCTCGTTTCGCTGGCCCGTCCGTTTTTGGCTGACCCGCAAATCGTCGCGAAAAGCGTTCAGGGACGTTTTGATGAAGTCAATACGTGCATCGCCTGTAACCAAGCTTGCCTCGATCATATTTTCGATGGCAAGGTCGCATCCTGTCTGGTCAACCCGATGGTCGGCAGAGAGGTGGAGTGGGCGTTGGCACAGGCAGCAGTCCGCAAAAAGGTCGCGGTCGTAGGCGCTGGCCCTGCCGGATTAGAAGCAGCCCGCGTGCTGGCTGAGCGGGGGCACGAGGTTGTTCTGTTCGAAAAACAGGAGCGCATCGGCGGGCAGCTGAACTACGCGCGACAAGTGCCAGGCAAGGCCGAATTTAACGAGACGTTGCGCTATTATCAGACGCAGCTGGTCAAGCTGGGGGTAGAAGTCAGGCTGGGCACGGAAGCGAGCGCGGACGAATTGGTGCGCGAAGGCTTTGCGGAAGTCGTCATCGCGACAGGCGTTGTTCCGCGCAGACCGGAGATTGCGGGCCAGGAGCTGCCGCACGTCGTCATGTACAATGAAGTGTTTGAGCACAAGGTGAAGGTCGCCAGCAAGGTCGTGATCGTGGGCGCAGGGGGAATTGCCTGTGACTTGTCCCACTTGCTCGTCCATGACGAGGTGATCTCACCGGAAGCAGCGGAGTATTTGCTCGCGTATCGGATTTTGGATGCGAAAGCTCTGCACAAGCTGCAAACAGGCAAAAGAAAGGTCTTCATGCTGCGCAGGGGCAAGCACGTCGGCACCGGGCTGGGCAAAACGACGCGCTGGGCGACTTTGGCCTATTTAAAGCAAAACGGCGTAGAGATGCTGACCGAGATCGAGTACAAGCGGATCGCCGAAGAAGGCGTGTACATTACCCGCAATGGCGAAGAGCAGGTCATCCCGGCTGATACGGTGATCATCGCGGCGGGAGCTACGCCGAATGATGCCTTGTATCACGCGCTTGCAGGACGCATTCCGGTGCATCTGATCGGCGGCGCAAAAGAGGCAGGGGAGCTGGACGCCAAGCGGGCGATTTTGGAAGGAGCACAGGTGGGAAGGGCGATTTGATGCCCTGCAAAAGTTTTTCTATTCCGAAAATACGTTGGATCGTGTATGATGAAAAAAGTATGTCGTCTTTTTAGAACTTTTGTCGAATCACTTTTCAACATACTTAAATTCTTGCACAATGGAAGCATACTGTTCAAATTCATTTGATTGGGGGCTTTCGCCTTGATGAACCATAACGGCATTCTATTAGGAAAGCGTTACTTCCTGTACTCCACTGCACCTGTAGCAGAAGTGGAGGGATGGACGTTTACGATTGCCCCGGGGTTTAAGATGATTGCAGGTGGTAGTGCTAACCCACTTCAGACACTTATCAGCGTTTACCGTGAAAATGAAAAGGTTGCTCAACTCGTGCTTCATCATAGACGTTCCGACTCAGATGTCACCGTGCAGGCCGTCTCCAGCGAGCTGCTGCTGGAAATCGCGCCAGCGACCAGAACTGTGAGTGTGGCAGAGAAGTTGTAAGGCACCCTGAGCAGGGTGCTTTTCGCTTTTTTCCCTCTACATAGATACAGGCGAGGAGGCCGAAGAATTTGACAGCAAACGAATGGCAAGTAGGCGAGCTGCAACTTACGTGGCTCAGAGGCGGTTTGACCCAGCTCGACGGGGGAGCGATGTTTGGCGTTGTTCCCAAGCCGTTGTGGAGCAAACGCTATCCGCCCAACGAAAGCAATCAGATTCCGCTTCGGGCAGACCCGATTTTGATTCAGGCGTATGGCAAACGCATTTTGATCGAATCCGGCATGGGGAACGATCGGCTGACAGAAAAGCAGAAGCGCAACTTCGGCCTCGTGGAAGAATCGCAAGTAAAAGAATCGCTGGCGGCAAAAGGCTTGACGCCTGCTGATATTGATATCATCATCATGACGCACATGCACTACGACCACGCAAATGGACTCGTATCCGTACAGGACGGGCAGCATGTCTCGACTTTTCCGAACGCCGTCATTTACGTGCAAGAGCAGGAATGGGCGGAAATGCGAGAGCCCAACATTCGTTCCCGCAATACATACTGGGAAGAAAACTGGCGCCCGATTGAAGCGCAAGTGCAAACATACGGCGACACGCTGGAGGTCGTTCCCGGCATTAGCTTGCATCACACGGGCGGCCACAGCCAGGGACATGCCATCGTCCGCATGGAAAGCGGCGGTCAACTGCTTTTGCATCTCGCAGACATCATGCCGACGCACACCCACCACAATCCGCTGTGGGTCATGGCGTACGACGACTACCCGATGACGTCGATTTTCGCCAAAGAAGAATGGATACTCGGCGGCATCCAGCAAGGCGCCTGGTTCACGTTTTATCACGACGCCGTCTACCGGGCGGTCAAGCTCAATGAAAAAGGCGAAATCATCGAGCACATCAAAATAGAAGCGTAAAGGCCGGGAGATCCCCGGCTTTTTTTTGCAAGTTAGCAGCTATCGAATTTTTGATAAGTCTCATAGAAATTTTTCATAATCCAAAAATTTTGAATGCTCATTGACGAACCATAGACTCCTCACTACAATAGGAACATCACAGAGCGTCTGTTCTGGTAGCAAGGCGCAAGCAGAACAGTTGTGGGGAGAAGAGAGCATGAGCTGGACTAAAAAACGTTTGCAGGAGTACCACCCGATCGTCTGGTCGCTGATTGTCGGGACTGTGTTTGTCAGGGCTGCTAGTTCGATGAGCATGCCGTTTTTGTTTTTATACTTGTCGAATCATACCGATATGGATTTGGCGATGATCGGTTTGACGATCGGAGCTGGCCCATTAGCCGGGACGATTGGCGGTTTTATTGCCGGGACGTTGTCGGACCGAATCGGACGCAGACGGGTCATGCTGGGGGCGTTGTACGTCTGGACGCTCGTCTTTATCGGCTTTGCGATCAGCAAAAACCCGTTGGTCTTGCTGTTCCTCAATATGGCTGGCGGGCTCTGTCGCTCGTTTTATGAGCCGGTCTCGCAGGCGCTGATGGCGGATGTGACGCCGCCGGAAAAACGGTTTCGCGTATTCGGCCTTCGCTATACGGCGATCAACGTAGGGGTAGCGGTCGGTCCGATTGCGGGCGCTGTGCTGGCGAAGACGTCCGTCGCGCTGCCTTTTATGATTACCGCGCTCATTTACTTGCTGTACGTCATCAGCTTGCAAAGATTGCTGAACAAGTTCGGGATCAAGCAAATCGAGGGGCAAAAGAAAGAGACGATTACTTTTGGCCGCGCCTTCAGCGTAGTCGTGAACGACAAGGCATTCCGCCTGTACATGATTGCCGGGGTGCTGGGAGCGGTCGGCTATTCGCAGATGTCCTCCACGCTCGCCAAGTTCACGGAGATGACAGTGGCGTCCGGTGCGGAGCTGTTCGCGATTCTCATGAGCATTAACGCAGTTGTCGTCGTGCTCATGCAGATGCCTTTGACTAGATGGGCAGAAAAAAAGACGCCCCTCACCGCAATTGTGGTCGGAAACGTCATGTATGCACTGGGCGATATCGGCTACGCGTTCGCTGGCTCCTGGGCGCTTTTCATCATCGCCATGGTGTTGTTTACGTTCGGTGAAATCTTGACCTTTACCGCAGGTGACGTCCTGATTGACCGCATGGCGCCGGAAGGAATGCGCGGCAGCTACTACGGTGCCAAAAGCTTCAGCAACCTCGGGCAGTTCATCGGTCCGTGGATGGGCGGCATGCTGCTCGGGCTTTACGGCGGGACGACGCTGTTCTTGACCGTAGCCGCCTTTTCCATGGTCAGCAGCGCCTTCCAGTGGGCAGGTCAGCGGGTGTACTTTGCCACGCACGGCAAATCGCTGAACGAGGCGCGGGCGGAATCACTCTAGCGCCTGCATGATCCGCTCGGCGATCCGCGAATACCCTTCCGTGTTCGGATGGAAATGATCGGTGTACAAGTACGACTGTTCCTTGCGCAAGAACATGTCATAAGTCGGGACGACGAATACTTGCGGGTAGCGGGCCGCGATTTGCGAGGCGGAGTTGTTCCAGTCCAGGACAGGTTGCACCGTATCCACAGCCGCTTCCGTATTGCCGAACGGGTTGTACAAAGAAGTGTAGACGATCGTCGCCTTTTTGTTCAGCGCACGAATTTGTCGAATGATCTCCTCATAGTTGGTCGTAAGCCTGTCAATGGCTGCGGCCACTTTTTCTTGTTCAATCGTGTAAAGTCCTCCGGTTTGCCTGAACAAGTCGTTGCCGCCGATGGTGAACAAGATCAGGTCGGCATCGGCAATCAGCGTTTTGACCTGTGCTTCGGACATTTGCTTGAGCAGGTCGGTCGACTCTTGTCCGTTAATCGCGAGGTTGGTAAACGTGATCGAGTGGCCCGCCTTTTTTTCCAACGCTTGCCGGACGAGCCCGACGTATCCTTGACCGTTTGCATCGCCGGCACCGCGTGTGAGCGAGTCACCGAGCGCGACGATTTTGCGGACGCCTTCAGCAGGCAAAGGCGCTGGCGTTTTCGCGGATTCGGCAGGGGATGTTCCTGTAGCCGGTGCCAGCTGCTGCGGGTTCATCGCCAGGACAAAGCCTGTAGCCAAGAGCAAAAAGGACAGAAATGACAGCAACCCTGCGGTCCGCCAGAGAAGTTTGCCGGATGTGCGCATCGGCTATCCTCCTATTCGATGTGAAGTGAACAGACATGGTATAATGTGGTTGGACATCTTATGCCAGTGTACCATAAACGCAGAGCTTGCGTCAGTCGCGGGCAGCGCAAACAAAGACAGGAGGGCGCACATTGGGCGATACGGTCCTCGCAGTATCAGGATTGCAAAAAACAATCGGCAAAAAGCAGATTATTCACGATATTACTTTTGAAGTGCTCGCCGGAGAAGTGTTTGGTTTTCTCGGGCCAAACGGAGCGGGCAAGACGACGACGATCCGCATGCTGGTCGGTCTGGCAAAAGCAGATGGCGGAGACATTCGCATCGGGGGAGTATCGCTGCGGGACAATTTCCCGGAAGCGATCGCGCAAGTTGGCTGCATCGTGGAAAATCCCGAGTTGTACAAATTTTTGACGGGAAGAGAAAACCTGGAGCAATTTGCCCGCATGAGCGGCGGGATTGCGCCGGAGCGGATAGAGGAGATCGTGCGCTTCGTCGATCTGGAACGGGCGATTGACGACAAGGTCAAGACGTACTCGCTCGGGATGAGACAGCGGCTGGGAATCGCGCAGGCGCTGTTGCACCGACCGAAAATCTTGATTCTCGACGAGCCGACAAACGGACTGGACCCGGCTGGCATCCGCGAAATGCGCCAGTTTATCCGGCGGCTTGCAGAGGAAGAGGGACTTGCTGTGTTCATTTCCAGCCATCTGCTCAGCGAGATCGAGATGATGTGCGATCGGGTAGCGATTATTAGCCAGGGGAAGGTTATTTCTGTTGGGCTGGTGACTGAGCTGATGGAGCAGTTTGCCGATCAGGTGGAATGGACCATCTCCGCTGCGCATATGCAAAAGGCAATGGACGTGCTGCGTAGGCATAAGGCTGTGACGGAGATTGCCGCGGTCGGAGAAGACCGATTGAAAACGCACATGGATATGGAACGGGTAGGAGAAGTCAACCAGGCGCTGGTTCAGGCAGGCGTTCCGGTCGTGGGAATTGCCACGAAAACGGTGACGCTCGAAGACTTGTTCCTGACGTTGACAGGAGGGGGAGAAAAATGAATCCAAGCATGCTGGGCCTCGTCCAAAATGAAACGGTCAAACTGCTGCGCCGCCGCCGCTTCCTCGTCGTCGTGCTGATTCTGGCGATCCTCATCCCGATTTTTACATACGCGCAGTATCGTTCCGTGATCACCACCCAGGAGCGCATGGGCACGACTGACTGGCGTCCGCTTTTGACCCAGCAAATCGTCGATATGCAAAACAGGCTTGCTTCCAGCCGCCTCCCGGACGAATGGCGCGACATCATTAAAATCCGCATTCAGCAACAGCAATATTATCTCGACCACGATATCAACCCGATGGCGCCTGGAGGTCCGACTTTTGCCCGCGGCTTTATGGATCAGACGATCTCCATGTTTTTGCCGATGATCATCGTCATTTTGGCAGTCGATATCGTCTCGGCGGAATTGAGCGAAGGGACGATCAAGCTGTTGTTGACCAGACCCGTTCGGCGCTGGAAGGTGTTGACCAGCAAGTACATCACTTTGCTGCTGTTTACGTCCTTGACCGTGGTGATGACGCTGTTTATGGCTTATTCGCTGTCAGGCTTCGTCTTTGGCTATTCCGGATGGGACTTGCCTGTGCTCACCGGCTTCGAAGTGGCAGGCGGAGAGTTGCAGACAGCAGGGGCGTTCATGTTGCCGCAGTGGCAGTTTTTGCTCATGCAGTACGGACTGGGCTGGTTCGTGTGCCTCGTAGTCGGAACGATCACGTTCATGGTTTCCGTGCTGATCCGCAGCGCCGCCGCCGGGATGGGAGTCATGATGGCGGCCCTGATCAGCGGCATGATCCTGACCCAGATGGCCTCTTCCTGGGAGTCGTCCAAATACTTGTTCGTCGTCAATTTGCAGTTGACCGATTATTTGAACGGCACACTGCCTCCGATCAAAGGAATGACGCTTCCGTTTTCCTTGACTGTGCTGAGTATATGGGCCGTAGCTGCTCTGATCGTAGCCTACACCGCCTTTATCCGCCGGGACGTCACTTCCTAATTTGGAAAAAAGCGCTACCTTTTTCCTTCTCGTTCGTATTTACTGAGAGGATCAGGAATGGCAACGAGAGGAGATTGACGAGAGAGTATGGACGTATTATGGAAATGCGGGACAGTCGCTTTGACAAGCATGCTTGAATTGTGGGGAGCGATTCCCATTGGATTTTTATTGCAGTTGCCGCCGTTTTTGACGGGGCTGTTCAGTGCCATTGGTGCAATAGCAAGCGCGGGCATCGTCATCTTTTTGGGCGGCTCCCTGCGAAGCTGGCTGATGAAACGGGTGGAGAAAAAGGGGAAAAACCAAGGACGAATGGGGCGCATTTGGGAGAAGTACGGCGTCATCGGACTTGGACTGGCCTCGCCACTGTTAACTGGCGCTCCGCTCGGTGCTGCGATCGGGATTTCGCTCGGCGCACCAGTCGGCAAGCTGATGTGGTGGATGTCGATCGGCATTGTTTTATGGAGCATCATCCTGACTGTAGCCGTTGCGTACGGCTTGCTTACGTTCCTCACACTGTAGAGGCCCACGAAGGCAACCGCTGCTTTTGGCTAGTGGAAATTTTGCATACGAAGATCAATAGATGAATAAGGAAAACATAGGAAAGCGGGGGATCATTCATGAGTGAGAAAAAGGAAGTGCTGGTGCCTGAACTGGAGGAGTTGCTGCACAAGTTTACCGAGTTGTTGACAGGCGAAGCGACGCCGGAGCGGATCGAGATGGTGAAAGTATGGTGTTTGTATACGACGATGGCAAAAGCAATGCCGCCGCTCATCCAGCATTGGGGCAGCGAGCCGGAGCATCAGGATGCCCGCAATCAGATCAGAGAGATTATCGAGCAAATCAAGCAGTGGAACCAGGCTAAAAATCAGACCCATTAATAAAAGAAGAAACGCCGCCTTTTGTGCTTCATGGCAAAAGGCGGCGTTTTTGGTGTGCAAAAACCTTATTCCGTCAGAGCGGCGTCGGCTAACCGAATCTCCAAGTATCGCATAGGAGCAAGCTCGCCCCGATAGCTCAGTTTTCCTGCTCGGATTAACTCCTGAATCCGTTGCAGCAAATACATGTCACCGATGCACTGCTCGCTGCGGCCCATCACCTCGCCAATGACGCGGCCGGCTTTCTGGAACGAACGGGTGGAGCACTGAAGCAGTGCCGCATCGTAGTAATCTTCCGGCACCGCTTGAACCAGCCCGTTTTCGATAATGCGCAGGCGGCTGGTGGAGTGCAGCCAATGAGCTTCCCAGTCATGCACCCATTCCTCGATTTGAGCGCTAGACAAGCTTGCTTTTGTCTCCCATGCACCATGGAGACGTTCCGAATAAATCTCGCCGACACTTCTGATCACATACGGAATGGTGTTGTTCTCTTCATCTGTGACGGTGTAGTGGATGCGCTGACTATAGGCGGACACATCCACGGCTTCGAAGCGGATTGATTTGGATTGGAGCATGGAGACGACGTAACGTATCCCGAGCTGATCGGAAGTGCACCGTCCGCCATGCCACAAAACAACCGTGCTGCCTGCGGGGATGTCGGCAGCGAACGTCCGGTCTTGCTGAAATTGTTGGGCGAACAGCTCCAAATCCTCCTGAAAGTCAGGTTCTGTTGCGACGAGCAAGTTTTTGAACCATTGCCAGCGTTGCTCCATTCCATCCTCGGTAGTCAAATGGGCAATCGGGCCGATCGAGAAGTCATCGCGAAGGCAAATGATCGAGCCTGGCAGTCTGGCTGCACGCAGAAATACGCGCAACGTCCCACACGCAGAATCGCCGAAGCCGATATGAAAAGTTTGCATATCTTTTCTCCTTTTCCTGTTTCTGAAAGGACAACCCTCTTGATTATAGCAGACAGTCGGAAGCGAACAGGGCAAAAGGAGAAGACGCGAAAGCTGTTTGTCTAATCGTTCAAGCTTTTTGCGAAGGAGCAGCCAGCACCTCTTTACGTCTCAGCATAGGCAGGACAAACAAAATGCTGACGGCAAACAACAGGCCCGCACCACCGAAAAGCAAGGGAAGGGAATACAGGCTTTTCAGCCATCCCGCGATGCTCATGGAGACGACCATCGTTCCCATAAACAGGGGAGTCAGGACGCCGTTTACCCGGCCGATATACGCTGCATCGCTCGTTTTCAGCAGAAGCGTGTTGATTCCGACGTGAATGCACGGGAAGAACAGACCGTTGATAAACTGGAAAAACATGACTGCCCACAATGCGGTAGACAGGCTGTTCCCGAAAGTCCCGATGGCGCTTATGAGCAGACCGGCAGCGATCAGCATTTGCGGCGAGACTTTTTTCGCGACATTCATGACGGCACCGCCACCGATCAGCATCGCGGCTCCGTTGACCATCATCAGCCATTGCAAATATTCCTTGGGGAGCCCGAGGCGTTCGACGACCAAAAAGACAAACAGCGGCTGAATCAAGCCAGATGCCAGCCCGATGCAAGTGAAGATCGCGCCGAGCGCGCGCAAGGAAGGTTTTGACCACACATAGCGGAACCCGGCTGCAAACTCGGCCCAGAAGCTTTCGCCAGTGTGATTTTTTTGCCCGTCCTCGTCGCGCGGGAGCTGGAACAAAACGACAGCGGAGAGGACAAAAGAGACGCCCATCACGCCAATGGCGGACGAGATCCCGAAAGATTGGTAGAGGAGAGTGCCGAGAGCCGGACCGATTACCATGAACACTGCCATCATCGTCTGAAACATCGCCATGGCAGGCTGCAATTCGTGTCCGGGAACGTGAAGCTTCAACAGTTTCATGCCAGAAGGCTGCGAGAACTGGGAGAGCGTCGCCGAGATCAAGGTGGCGAAAAAGACTGCCTTCCATGTGCCGAGCACGAGGGTGAGCAACACAGCGCCAACAGAGAGCGCACTAAGCAAGTCGCAGATGATCATCGTTTTTCTCGGGCGCCAGCGGTCCGCAAATGTCCCGCCGATGATGGAAAACAGAAAGATCGGGCCAAACTGCGCGACGGAAATCAGGGAAACGGCGTAAGGGTCGTTGTTCGTCTGATCCATGACAAACAAAAGAATCGCGAAGTTGCGAACCCAGACGCCGATTTGCAAAAGCGCTCCTGACAACAGGATGGTGCGAAAATACGTATTTTGAAACAGGGACGAGCGGGGAGGTGAAGCATTAGACATGTGGGTGCACTCCTTTTTAATAAACAAAAATTGTTTTTGTTTATGTTATAACAAACATTATACACATTAGTTTAAAGTGATCAATACCGTACTAAAACTTTTTCATCCCCCGACCCGGCCGCTCGAAGCCAGGCTTGGCAAATAAAAAAAGACACGAGCCTGATGGAACAGGTCGTGTCTTTGGAAAATCGTGTTTTCGTTAAGGCTTCCAGGTCAGTTGCTTGGAAGCTTCAATCAATTCGTCCAGCGAAACACCGTGGGCGGTTATCACTACGTACAGGGACTGATTATTGGACTGGGCGTTGAAATGGACCGCGTGCTCCGCGACCGCATTTTTCGCGTCCTTGTTGTCAAACGAGACGGCAATAGCTTGCTCGCCATTGACTGCAAACAGCTGAGTGGCGGAAAACGTTCCGGGAATCGACAAGCTGCGTTTGCCTTGTGTGTTCCGTACTACGTCGATCCGAATCCAGTCGTTGTTGCGCTTGTAATCAGCGGCCAGATGCGTTACTTTTTGGCTCGTTTCTGATTCGTATTGCACGGAAATCGAGCTTAGCGAAAAGCTGTTCGGGTTTTGGGCCAGCACGGGAACGGGCATATCGGACGCTTGTACGGCTGTATCTGTATCCGTAAAGGTCGACAGCGTGATCGGCTGTTTGGCTGCCATGGCCAACGACGGGCCGACGAGTCCGTTTTCGCTGTTCTCTTGCTCGGGCACGGCTGTCATTCCCATAGGCTGATCGGCCGTGATCGCGGGTGCCCCGCCTTTTTTCGCAGCCATCAGGGCGTTCTCGGCGACGTTTTCTTCGCTTGCCGCGTTTTCTTTGGCATTCACCGCAGGTACTTTGGCAGTCGGTTGACTTCGGGCAGCCGCAGCCCCCTGGTTTTCCGGCTGAGCGGTGCGCGCTTGCGGCGGCGCCGCTTTGCTTTGCTGCGTGTCGTCCAGCGCAACAAGGGCATTGGCGGCAGCTGGCGCGGCATCACCGTTCGGATTAACTGCTGCTGCCGCTTCTGTGGACGGAGTAGCCGCTTCGTTTTGCTTCGCCATTGGCTGACTGCCGCCCGCCGCACCTGTTGTCGCCTGGGCTGGTGCAGGAGGAGCGGCTGGAGCTGTCTCTTGCGCTTGCGTCGCAGTGCCGCTGTACGCCACGATTTGATTGCTTGCGTTTGCCTGATTGGCTTCCGGTTGGGCGGCTGTCTGCATCATCTGATCGTCCTGAAGCTGCTGATAGCTCAGGAAGCCCACTGCCAGGAGGACTGCTGCGGCGCTGACCCAGGCGAATGAAGGGAAGCCTTTGGGCCGACGCTTGCTGGTTGCTGGTGCTGCCGCTTGCTGTGGAAGCACAGCGACGGTTGCGGTGGCGGCATGAGGGGGCACACCTTGTCCTGCGTTCTGGTAGATGGCTTGCATAATCCGCTCTTCCAGGTTCGCTTGGGGTAGTGGAACCTCCTTCAAGAACTGCACCTCCTCTTCTGTTGTCATTTGCGTTTCAATCCATGCGATACACTCCTCACAAGTTTCTATATGAGAGAAAATATCGCTGTCTGTGTCATCTAGCCATGCTTTTCTAAATGCCTGGCAGTTCATGTACGAGTCCCCCTTCCTTGCGGGTTAACAATTTTGCGAGTTCTTGGCGAGCGCGCAAGTAGCGGACGCGTGCTGTAGACTCGGCGATGCCGAGAAGAGTTGCAATTTTTTCAAACGGATACTCATGCGTGCAACGCAGAACGATTACTTCCCGGTAAGTATCCGACAGCAAGGCGAATGCTTCCTGGATTTCCCTGCGCTGCTCCTTGTTCATGAGCGAATCCTGCGGAGATTCGTCTCGTGTATTGGACGGCACGTACGCCAATTGCTCGTCAGAGTCGTGAAACTTTCGGCGGCGCAAAAAATCGATACTCTTGTTGCGGGCAAGCGTATGTAACCAGGATGAAAACTGCGAGTCGCCTCGAAACGTAGACAGTTTTTCATACGCCTTGACGAACACTTCCTGAGTAAGATCTTCTGCATCAGCGCGATTGTTCACCATTTTGTAGATAAAAACGTAGATCATATGCTGATATCGCTGGATGAGGTCGCGATACCCTTCAATTTCGCCCTGAAGAATCCGCTGAATGATTTCGGCGTCGGATTGCATTGAATCTCCGGCCTCCCTTCCCTCTATGTGACGCTGGCTTCTGTCGAAACGTTTCAGACCAGCATCTCGTTTTCTATAATTTCGTATGGATAGCCTTGTTCTACGAGAAAAAGCTGACGATGGAGCGAAAACTCCTGCTCTCTCGTATCGCGTGTAACGAGTGTATAAAAGTGGGCAGTGTTGTTGTCCGTTTTCGGTCGCAAGATGCGTCCCAGGCGCTGTGCTTCTTCCTGACGGGAGCCGAACGTGCCGGAAATTTGAATCGCGACGTTGGCGTCCGGCAAATCGACGGCAAAATTGGCTACCTTGGAGACGATCAGGCGTGTGATTTCCCCTTTTTTAAATTGTTCGTACAGCGTCTCGCGCTCTTTTTCCGGGACTTTGCCCGTAATCAGCGGAAGCTGCAAGGCGGTTGCCATTTGCTCCAGTTGATCGACGTACTGGCCGATGATCAACACTCTGTCGCCCTCGTGGCGGTCGAGCAGCTTGCGGACCACTTCGAGCTTTTTCGGGTTTTCGGCAGCGATCCGGAACTTTTGCCGGGCGGTTGCATGTGCGTACGCTTCCCGCCATTTTGGCTCAAAAGGCAGCCTGATTTCGCGGCAACGCGCTTCCGCAATCCAGCCAGCTTCCTCCATCGCTTTCCAGGGAACCTCGTACTTTTTCGGGCCGATCAACGTAAAGACGTCTTCTTCCCGGCCGTCTTCCCTGACGAGCGTGGCGGTCAACCCGAGTCGGCGTGTAGCCTGGATGCCGGAAGTAACACGAAAGACAGGTGCAGGCAGCAAATGCACCTCATCGTAAATAATAAGCCCCCAGTCACGCTCTGAAAAGAGTTTCATATGAGGAAATTCATCCAGAGAGGTGGGGCGGTATGTGAGAATTTGATAAGTTGCCACAGTTATCGGCTTTACTTCCTTGTGATCTCCGGTGTATTCGCCAACAAGATCGGGGTCCAGTTCGGTTTTGTCCAGCAGCTCGGAAATCCACTGGCGCACGGAGGTCGTATTCGTCGTCAAAATAAGGGTAGCGGTCTGCAATTGCGCAATCGCGCCAATGCCGATGACCGTTTTCCCGGCTCCACAGGGCAGGACGAGCACGCCGCTGCCACCCGTAACCGCGCCGCCCAAGTGAAAAGCATCGACAGCGTCTTTTTGATAGGAGCGCAAAGCAAACGGCTTGCCCGACGCACTGGTCTGCCGCAAGCTGACCGGACAGGCTTCTCCTTGCGAATACCCCGCCAAATCCTGCACAGGCAGTCCAAGCTTGATCAGCTCCTGCTTGATCAGCCCGCGTGCGTAGCTTTTGAGTGTATAGCCTTCTTCGAACAAGGCCGCGATCGATTTGTATCCGGTCAGCTCTGTGAGAACAAGAGGATCGTCACTATTTAATACGAGATCATCCCCGTGACGTTCCAACCGAATCAGCCCGTATTTGCGCATCGTTTCTTCTATTTCTTTGACGAGCGTTGGCGGCACGCCGTATTTGCTGTATGCGCCAAGCACTCCTGTTACTTCATTCGGGGAAAGTCCGCTGGCTGCCGCATTCCACAGCGACAACGGGGTAATCCGGTATGTATGGATGTACTCCGGACTTTTCAGCAATTCGCAAAAACCGCTGATGGCCTGTCTTGCCTCCGCAAACAACGGATGTTGTGTTTCCAATAATACAGTGCGATCGCTTTGGACGATCATCGGCAAGTCTGGACGATAAGACAAAAGATTCACCTCGTTACAAACGGCATATGAATCAGCACTATGGTATCACAATCCGGAAAAGAAAGAAAAACAGACAGGTAACATTTGCGATAGGATGGGAAACAATATCCCAAAGCAATGGTCGGAAAGGGAGGCGGGGAGAATGGGAATGTGGGGAAGCTTGTTTAACTTGGGTTTGGTCTTGATCCTCGTTTTCCTCAACGGCTTCTTCGTTGCAACCGAGTTTGCCGTGGTGAAAGTGAGGGAGTCGCGCATTGCCCAGCTCGTGGCAGAAGGCAACAAACGGGCGGAGAACGTGGAGCAAGTCATCCACAATTTGGATGCTTATTTGTCTGCCTGCCAATTGGGCATCACTCTCGCCTCGCTCGGACTCGGCTGGCTTGGCGAGCCTGCTGTGGCTCACTTGCTGCATCCGGTATTTCGCTACTTCCAGCTGAACGAGACGCTGGTGAGCAGCATTTCCTTTATTATTGCGTTTTCCGTGATCACTTTTTTGCATATCGTGCTGGGCGAACTGGCTCCGAAGACACTTGCGATTCAGCGCACCGAAATGGTCGTGCTCGCTGTCAGTCGGCCGATCCAGCTGTTTCACAAAGTCATGTATCCGTTTATCGCTTTGCTGAACTGGTCGGCAAGCCGCATCCTCGCCTTGTTCCACATTTCCATGGAGCCGCATCAGGAGGCGCATACAGAAGAAGAAATCCGTATTCTGGTCAACGAAAGTCACAAAAGCGGCCTGATCGACCAGACAGAGCTGATGCTGGTAGACAACATTTTTGATTTTTCCGAGACGATGGCGCGGGAGATTATGGTTCCGCGAACCGATATGGTTGTGCTCAACGTGCGCGATCCGTTTGACGAAAATGTCCGCCTCGTGCAAAACGGCCGATTCACCCGCTATCCGGTCGTCGATGGCGACAAGGATCACGTCGTGGGGAGTTTGCACATCAAAGACATGCTGACAGGGCTTTTGGAAGGCGAGCACAGCGATCTGAAAACGTTGATGCGCCCGGTTTTGACGGTTCCCGAGACGATCTCGATCAGCCGTCTGCTGACGATGCTGCAAAAACAGCGCGGGCAAATGGCGATCATCATCGATGAGTACGGGGGCACGGCTGGCTTGGTGACGCTTGAAGATATTATGGAAGAAATCGTCGGCGATATCCAGGATGAATTTGACGACGAGCGTCCGGAAGTAGAAAAGAACGACGGCATGCTGTCGCTTGACGGCAGAATGCTTTTGGAGGAAGTGGGCGACTACCTGGACCTCGATTTGGAATCCAGCGAGGTCGATACGCTGGCCGGGTGGATTTACATGCAAATCGACCATCCGCCCCGCGTAGGCGACCGGGTGCGGGAGGGCAAGTTCGAGTTTGTGGTGGGGGAAGTCGATCACTACCGGATTACCAGGGTTCTCGTGAAAAAAATGCCAAATGCAGAGGAAGAAACCGGAACGGAAGATTGATGAAAAAAGCTTTTCAGGACGCAATAATATGCTATAATGGGACACAAGTTGCACAAATGCAAGATGCCTTGTTACCAGAGGGTGATCAGGCACAGAGAGCAGAGCTTAGAGGAGGAAGTACAGATGAGACGAGCAGTCAGTATGGCACTGACCACTTTGCTGGCCATTTCTTTGGCAGCATGTGGCAATCAAACAGGTGGACAAAATGAAGCAACAGCGACCAGTTCCGGCCAAGGCCAAACGGTGAAGCTGGGCTTGACGCAATTCGTAGAGCATCCCGCTTTGGATGCGATTCATCAAGGAATCTTGGATGGCTTGAAACAATCCGGCTACGAAGAGGGCAAAAATCTGGAGGTTGACTACCAGAACGCCCATGGCGATATGAACAACACGGTATCGATTGCGCAGAAGTACGCCGGAGACAAGAAGGATTTGGTCGTAGCGATTGCGACTCCATCCGCTCAGGCTGCAGCCAAGGCGATTACCGACAAACCTGTTTTGTTCAGTTCCGTAACAGATCCGATCTCGGCTCAGCTGGTCAGCAGTCTGGAAAAACCGGACAAGAACGTGACTGGAACGAGCGACAAAGTATCGATGGAACAACAATTGAAGCTGATCAAAACCTTCCTGCCCCAGTTGAAAAAGCTGGGCGTGATCTACACCACCTCCGAGGTCAACTCTGAGGTACAGGTAAAAGAGCTGGAAGAGGCAGCGAGCAAAGAAGGCGTAGAAATCATCAAGGCGGGCATTTCGCAGCTTTCCGAGGTGCAATTGGCAGCTCAGGGACTTGCTGGAAAAGCCGACGCCATGTTCATTCCGATTGACAATACCGTCGTGTCCTCTTTTGAGGCTGTACTGGGAGCAGCGGAAGCGAACAAGATTCCTGTTTTTGCTTCCGACACAGACACCGTAAAACGCGGCGCAGTAGCCACGTACGGCATCGACTACTACCAGATTGGCAAGCAAACAGGCGAAATGGCTGCCCGTGTCCTCAAAGGACAAGCGGTTGCAGACACTCCTGTCGAAATTTCAAAGCAGGCCGACCTGTACATCAATGAAACAGCAGCCGGGAAGTTTGGTCTCACGATTTCAGAGGCACTCAAACAGCAGGCGAAAGAAATCACCAAGTAAAAAGAGAGCGTCAAGCTCTCTTTTTATTCTTTTAAAACTGTTTTATCCGTGTTAAAATTAGAAAAAATTTTTCAAGGGGGCATTTATCACATGTTCAAACAGAAAAAGACTATCAGAAAAATTCAGAGTTTTTTATTTCCTTTGCTGCTTTTGTCTGTTACCGCATGTGGACAGCAAAGCGCTACCCCGGCGAGCAACGAGCAGACTCCACCTGCTTCGAACCAGCCGGCGCCAGCTGCTGAAACCAAACAGTTTAAAATCGGGATTTCTCAGTTCGTAGAGCACCCGGCATTGGATGCAGCACGCGAAGGCTTTGTGGCGCAGCTTGCCAAAAACGGATACGAAGACGGCAAACAAGTGAAAATCGACGTCAAATCAGCGCAAGCGAGCATGGATACAGCAATCTCCATCGCGCAAAAATTCGAGTCTGACAAAGTAGACCTCGTACTGGCGATCGCGACGCCGACCGCTCAGGCTGCTGCCCAAACAAGCAAAGACATTCCGATCTTGTTTACGGCAGTAACCGATCCGGTAGAGGCAGGTCTGGTAAAAGCGATGGATAAACCGGGAGCAAACGTGACAGGTACTTCCGACATGAACCCGGTGGAAGAGCAATTGAAGCTGATCAAAGAATTGAAGCCAGATGCGAAATCAGTTGGAGTTATCTACAGCTCCGGCGAAGTGAACTCCAAAGTGCAGGTAGATGCGGCGAAAGCAGTAGCGGACAAGCTGGGCCTGTCCATTCAGGAAGCAGCGATCACCAGCGCAACAGAGGTGAAGCAAGCGGCTGAGTCGATGGTAGGCAAAGTAGACGCGTTCTACGTGCCGACAGACAACATGGTCGTATCGTCGATTGCAGCAGTCCTGAGCGTTGCCGAAGCGCAAAAAATTCCGGTCATCGCAGGGGAAGAAAACTCCGTGAAGAGCGGTGCGATTGCTACTTACGGAATCGACTACACCAAGCTCGGCGAACAAACAGCAGACATGGCAGCAAAAATCTTGAAGGGCGAAGCGAAGCCGGCAGACATGGCTGTCGAGATGCAGGCAGACATGAAGCTCGTATTGAACAAAAAAGCAGCGGAGAAAATGGGAGTGACCATTCCGCAATCCATGCTCGACCGCGCTGGCGAAGTGATCGAGTAATAATCGCAGCAACAGGAGGATTTCTTCTATGAATTTGGCAATAATGGGAGCCATCGAGCAGGGCTTGCTATTCGGAATTTTAGCTCTGGGCGTGTATTTGACCTTTCGCATTCTAAACGTACCTGACTTGACGGTAGATGGCAGCTTCGCCTTGGGCGGAGCGATCGCAGCCAAGTTTATCATCGATGGAACCAACCCGTACCTGGCTACTCTCCTGGCGTTCATCGTCGGGGGATTGGCAGGGGCATTTACCGGCGTTTTGCATACAAAAGGAAAGGTCAACGCACTGCTGGCAGGGATTTTGACCATGATCGCGCTGTACTCGATCAACCTGCGGATTATGGGAAAGGCGAATTTGCCTTTGCTGCGTGAAGATACGTTGTTCACCTATGTAAAAGATTTGAGCATTCCCGACTTGACGGTAGGCGGCGTCACTTTGCTGACTGGCGTATCCATCGTATTTTTCGTCGGAGTTCTCGTGCTCAAGCTGGTAATTGACTGGTTCCTGCACACCGACCTCGGCCTCGATCTGCGGGCGACAGGGGACAATCCAAAAATGATTCGCAGCTTCGGAGTGAATACGGACACGACCACGATTATCGGTCTGGCGCTGTCCAACGGTCTGGTAGCTGTGTCTGGCGCTTGGGTTGCCCAGTTCCAGGGCTTTGCCGATGTCGGCATGGGGATCGGGATGATTGTGATTGGTCTTGCTTCTGTTATTGTCGGGGAAGTGCTGTTCGGCAGCTCCTCCATTTTCCGCGTCACACTCGCTGTCATTCTCGGTTCGATTGTGTACCGTTTGGTGATTGCCCTGGCTTTGCAGGCGGGATTGAATCCGTCCGACATGAAGCTGATTACCGCCTTGATCGTGATTGTCGCATTGACTGTTCCGACCGTTGCCAAAGGAATCTGGAAAAAACAAGCGGTACGCTCGGTAAGGGGAGGAAACAGCAATGCTTAAAATTTCCTATGTTAACAAAGTGTTCAATGCGGGCACCGTCAATGAAAAAATCGCGTTGCGCAATGTAAACTTGCACGTCAAGCGCGGAGAGTTCATCACCGTAATCGGCAGTAACGGAGCCGGAAAGTCGACGATGATGAACATGATCTCCGGCGGGCTGTTCCCGGACAGCGGAACGATCACGATTGACGGCAAGGATGTCACGCGCCTGGGCGAGCACCAGCGGGCCGAATTGATCGGCCGGGTGTTCCAGGACCCGATGGCAGGTACTGCACCGAACATGACGATTGAAGAAAATTTGGCGATCGCGCTCGGGCGTGGACGCCGCCGCACGCTAGGCTTCGGAGTGAACAACCACAAGCGCGAGCTGTTCCGCGAGCAGTTGAAGCAGCTTGACCAAGGACTGGAAAACCGTTTGAAAACAAAGGTCGGATTCCTTTCCGGCGGTCAGCGCCAGGCGCTCAGCCTGTTGATGGCTACATTCACGGAACCGAAAATTTTGCTGCTGGATGAGCATACGGCAGCGTTGGACCCGAAAAGGGCGCAGCTCATTGTCGAGCTGACTGACAAGATTGTCGCTCGCCACAAGCTGACGACGATCATGGTCACGCACAACATGGAGCAAGCGCTGAACATGGGGAATCGCCTGTTGATGCTGCACGACGGCGGGATCATTCTCGATATTCCGGATGAGAAAAAACGAACCATGAAGCCGCAAGACTTGCTGCGCGCCTTCGAGGCAGCCCGTGGCGGAGAGAGCTTCAGCGAAGACCGATTCTTGTTGACCTAACGCTTTTCATCAGCCTTCCTGCGCGAGCGGGAAGGTTTTTTCTTTGACGGTCAAATAGCGGTGCATGGCGAACGCTCCAATGACCAGGATGCCAGCGACGATCGTAAACAGCAGCGTACCGCCGTAGTGCAGCAAGACCAGACTGCCCAAATACGGGCCGCACATGCGGGAAATATCCCAGTGTGTTCCGGTGATGGCAAAATATCGGCCGCGCATCGAGGATGGCGCAATCCGCGTGACAAAAGCGAGCAGTTGGGTCAAGCCGACGCTTTCGCCGATGACGAGCAGCACTTGCATGGCGAGCAGAAGCGGCAAGGAATCGATGTAGGCATAACCGAGAGCGACGAGGAAGAAGCAGCCGTATGATGCAGTAATGAGCCAGCGAGCGGGCATGTGCTGTGTCCACTTGACGAGCAGAAATTCAAACAGGATGAGCAAAATCCCCTTCACAGCGATGAGCAAGGCGAGAGCTTGCAAATAGTCGGGCAGCGTATTTTTCATGTGCAGCTGCAAATTTGTTTCGGTTTGCGCATAGAACAGACTGATCGGCAGTGAAAGCGTCATGATCGCCAATGCCGGGCGGTATGCCTTCCATGCTCCTCTACTGAAGCGTGGCGCTTTCTCGTGAGCTGCTTCCGCCCATTCCGGCAACGGTGTTTGCGGGATTTTCCACAAGACCGCCGCCGCGTAAACGAAAAGCGAGATCGCGGTAAACAGAAAAGCCATCGCCGGATCGTACTTGTAGAGAATCACGCCAAGGAGTGGCCCGATTGCTGCCCCGATGCTTGAGGACGTATTCAACAGAGCAAAAGCACTTGCCATTTGCCCAGGCGGGATCGTATCGGCCAGATGGGCGCGGCTTGCCGGGATGAACAGGGAGCGGCCAGCGCCGTTGAGCACGTACAGGACGGCAAAAGCGGCGATAGAATCGGCAAAAGCCATCCCGAGCATGGCGAAGCCTTGAATCAGCAAGGCAACGAGCAGCATCGTTTTGCGCCGAATCCGGTCAGTCAATCCGCCCGCGAACAAGGTCAGCAAAATCTCGGAAAACGGCTGCAAGCCGATCACCAGCATGGTGAGTGTGACGGAGCCGCTGATGTTTTCGCTCAAGTACAGGACGAGAAAAGGCGCGATCATCGTGCTGGACAGGGAAGTGAGCGTTTCCCCGAACAGACGAACCCACAGCAAGGCAGGGTATTCCGCGATAAATTTGCGGAAGGAAGCGGGGAGCAGATGCATAGACGTGTGTCCTTTCTCCGGAGGTTCCGGCTTGGTGGTTGGTTCTTCGAATTGTAAGCTGGCGGACGACACAGAAAAAGCGTACGATTAGGAGAATCATTTTTTCATGTTTTTTATTGGCGGTGAAATGAGATGCAACTGGTTGAACAATATATTCGTTTATGTGCGCTGAGGCCAACCGATTCGGTCGGTCGTCCGCTGGAGATCACGCTGGCAGAAGTCGCGGCGATTTTGTGCTGTACGCTGCGCAATGCCACATTGACATTGAAAAAAATGCAAGCCCGCGGCTGGCTCGGCTGGCAGCCGGGACGAGGCAGGGGGAATCATTCCGTTCTGACCCTCCTTTTGGAACCGGCAGATTTGCTGCTGTCTGTAGCCAAGGAGCTTGCCCAAACAGGGGAAATTCGCGCGTCCCAGGAACTGATGCAGCAATACGGGGAGGCGTGGCCGACTTTTTCGCAAAATTTTTCACTCTGGATGAAAAGTCAGTTTGGAGCGCGGGTGACGCGGGAAAAGGGTAGTAATAGCCGAGTCGATACATTGCGCTTGCTGCTCGATCGCCCGTTTGAAGCACTGGACCCGATTCATGTTTTGCTGCGTTCGCAAACGCATTTGGTCAAGCATCTGTTCGATACGCTTGTCCGGTTTGATCCGCTCACGAAGCGAATAGAGCCGCAGTTGGCCTTTCATTGGGAGACGGACGAGAGCGGAAAGCACTGGACGTTTTACTTGCGAAAAGGCGTGCTGTTTCACCATGGCCGCCTGCTGACTGCTGACGACGTCCGTTTTTCCTTGCTGCGCCTGATGGAGCAATCGTTCAAGCATCGCTGGCTGGCTCGTTCTATCGAGTCGGTAAACGTCTGTGATGACTATGTCGTGACGATTGAGTTGAAAGAGCGGGATGAGCTGTTCTTGCAAGCGTTGAGCAAAGAACAACTGTCGATTGTCCCGCGTGACTACACCGAGCAGATGGGAGAGCAGTTCTCGCGGTTGCCGGTAGGGACAGGGCCGTTTCGCGTTGTGCGCCACGACGATTCCATGCTTGTCCTTGAGGCGTTCGCGCCGTATTTTGCCGGGCGGCCGTTTTTGGACAAAATTGAAATCTGGTGCGTCCCTGGCATGGGGCAAGCGGACTGGGCAGATGAGAGCGTGCTGACTGTGGCGAAAGCGAGTTCGCTCCAGGAAGCGGAGGCAGAGCTTGCGTGGAACGAAGTCGCCCGTCAGGAGAAATGCTTTCAGTACGTCAGTTTGAATGCAGCCAAAAAAGGCCCTTTGGCGGACGCTTCCTTTCGCAGCTTGCTTGCGGAGCTGTTGGCTGGCCCTGCGCTCAGGGAGGAGTTGCAGGGCGGCAGGGAGCAGGCGGAGGTATGGGGAGGATATCGGCAGACGGCAGGCTCCACTCCAGACGATCCAGCGGAAATCGCCTGCCTGGTAGATGCCAGAGGCTACGGCAAAGAGACGCTCAGCCTGTACACTTATCCAGACGCGGATCACATCGAGGATGCCGAATGGATTCGGGACAAGGCCAAAGCGTACGGCATTCCGATCGAGATTCAGTACGCCACTCCGGAAGAACTGGCTTTACCTGCCTTGCTGCAACACGCTGATCTCGTCGTCGACAGCGCCAATGTGGACGAGCGAACGGAGCTGTCGCTCGTCGAGTTTTTGCTGGCAGAAGCCTTGAGCATCACGCACCATCTGACTGCACACGGCAAAGCGGAGCTGGAACGGCTGATTCGCAGCTTGGGGCAAACTACGCTGACAGAGGAGCGTCAGACGATTGTGCGCACGATGATGGAAAAGCTGATGGCTGATCATATTTTTGTGCCCCTGTACGCCAATCGCGTCGAGATGAAAGCACACCCTCGTCTGTCGGGAATCAGCCTGGACGCGTACGGCTGGATCGATTTTCGGACGGTCTTTGGGCGATAATCGCATTCTCTGCCTTTGTTCATATAGGGAATGGCCGACTTCGCCCGAAAATGTGGCGAAATCGCGCCTCCCAGCCAAAGAGAAGCAAAAATTTGTCACACATTCATATGAAACCGCTTTCCTTTTTTATCGTATTATTAGATGTATATATCATCGTTTGTTTATTACTTGTTCGGAGGAGGAACGACACGTTGTATACCAAAACGGAAAAAGACAAACATATTTTGTTTGCATCCTTGCGCTTGATGATTTGCGTCGGGCATGCCGACGGTTATATAGGTTCCCGGGAAGTTGACCGCATTCATGACATTGTCAATTCGGAACATTTTACGCTAAAAGAGCGGCAAATCCTCATGGATGACATCGATTACCCGAAACGTCCCGAGGTGATCGTAGAAGACATGGTCGACCTGAGCCAGAGCGAGAAGCTCGTCATGATGCGCAAGCTGTACCATATGGCGCTGATTGACCGGAAGCTGTCGCCGCTGGAGACGAAGGAAATCGCGCGCATCGCTTGCCTGATCGGCATTTCCCAGGAGAAGCAGGCGCAAGTGGAAGAATGGATTCGCGAAGGGATCGCCTGGCGCGATCGCTGGAAAGAGATCGTCGGCGACTAATTACGACCCCAATCGCATTGGGGTCTTTTTTATTGTCCAGATGTGTCGCAAGTTGCGGGCGGGAAGCTTGGCTTGGCAAAGCTTTCTAAAGTACAATAAAAGGAAGTGTGAAGCAAATGCGACTAGGCGCCACGATGAAGGAGGAGATCTTATGTTGCGAATTTTAGTTACGAATGATGACGGCATCGAGGCATTGGGCATCAAGCGGCTGGTGGAAGCGCTGCTCGTACTGGACCAGGCAGAAATCTTTGTGGTGGCTCCCGATGAGGAAAAAAGCGGCGTTGGCCACGGGGTGACCTATCGCACGCCACTGGCAACGGAAAAACGCGACTTTTACGGTCTTCCCGTCAAAGCGTGGGCGGTGAACGGCAATCCCGCCGACTGCGTGAAAGCCGCCTATCATTTGCTGTTTGCGGCAGAAGAAAAGCCCGATATCGTGTTCTCGGGAATCAACGTAGGGACGAATTTGGGGCGCGACATATATTACTCCGGCACATGCAGCGGGGCCAGAGAAGCGGTTATTTTGGGAGTTCCCGGCGTTGCCCTGTCCTATGACAACTGGTACGACCAGGAAAATTACGGCGACGTCGTACAGATGATCGCGCCGCTCGTGAAAGATTTTGCGGAGCGAGCCGGAAAAGGCGAATTGGCGCCAGAAGTTTTCTGGAATATCAACATTCCGCACGTCCCGCTTGCGCAAGTCAAAGGGATTGTTCCGGCGACGCTTTCGCTGCATCATTATGAGGACAAGTACAGCGAAGCAGCAGAAGGATATTTTTTGATGCGGGAGTACCCGCAGGTGATGCCGATTGCAGAGCCGTATGACTACGACCTGGTGAAGCATGATTACATCGCCGTCACGCCTGTCCATATCGATGCCACGGATCGTTCGCTGCTCAAGCAGATGGACGGCTGGCCGCTGATGCAGCCATGGGAAAAGCAGGGGGAGCAGCCAGATGAATGAGGAGTTCAATCCCGTGCTTGCCCCGGACCCGGCTCTGCGCTCTCCCGTCAAGGAGACGCAGGGCGAGGTTCTCGATAAGCACGATTTTTTCGACTTGTACCAGCTCGCCAGCGAAGCGGGGCTGCCTTATTTTGCCCGCATGAACGGAACAGGAGAGGTCGAGCTGTACCTGGTGTTTGAATCGGTGGACGCTTTTGTCGAGCAGACGCGGGATGCTGTCTCTGTTGAGTTCAAGACGTATCAAGGCAAGCTTTTGGGCGTGATCTGGACGCTGTCTGATCCGCTCCAGCCGCTCGGCTTTCCGCTCACTTTTGACATCCAATTGGCGGAGCAGCGGGGAATGGCGTTGCGAATGCTGGAACAGCCTTGTACGCTCCTGCACTATTTGGCTTACGGGGAAGGCGAGCTGACGCATATTTACTCCGAGTCCATCTTTTTTTCCGCAGGAGAAGTCGAGCGCACCCGGGAAATGATTCGTTCCCTTTTTGAAGGGAAAGTCGAGACGATCCCGCAGGAAGCGCAGGTGCGCGAGGAAGAAATGCGAAGCATCGCGGCACTGTCTTTTCCCGACACGGTTTTCACGGAAGAAGGGCTGGCTTTTGTCCTCGACTACAGACGGATGCAGGCCGTACATGGCGAAGAAGGCGCCCAGCACCTGCTGATGAGCACCGTTCGCCAGGCTGTCTGGGTGATGCGCAGACACGCGCGCAGCGAGGTGCGGGAGTCCGCGTTTACCGTATGGGTGGCGGAGCGCGGCGAACTGCTCGATCTGATTGTCACCCCAGGGCTTGGGCACTTGTTTGAGGTCATCCACATGGCAGAGGAGGACGCCAATCCGTTTTCCCGCTTCCTGTTGACGCTGCCGGAATATGTGGAGACAAAAGAAGTTTCTGCGCTCGGTCTGGGCGCGTATCCGCTTTTGCGCTATGAAAATGGCGTGCTCTATCATTTGGAGCTGGACGAAAATGTACAGGCGCATCTGCAAACCCTGTTCGTGAAAGCGTTTCCGGGCATGCCTGTCCCGTATCAGTAAATGTTGCAACATTGTGAAATAGCATTTTCATAGGAATCTTTTGCCCTTCGATGAAATAAGGGTAAATAAGTCATTTTTCAACAAAGGATACGACAAGGGGAAGTACGAAGTAATAAAGTAGATAATCCGTTGGGGAGAGGTGACGACGATGTACGCTGTAGAGCCCGATTTGTTCCAGGCTGTTTCCGATTGCGCTCACCGTTTTCAAGGGGAGATCGAACAATTGGCAAAGCGTCATGCACTAACGATTGAGGGAGGTCTGCCTGCGCTTGAATTGCAGGTGCAGCCCCAATGCCAGGCTTTGCTGGAGTACAACTTGTGGGGGGAAGCGGGACTCGTCGCGATCCACGGCAAACTAAACTTGCGGGGCGGAGTAAAAAAAGATTCATTTTCCATCATGATGAAATTCTCGCTGTCTCATGATCCGGAACTGGACATCGAGGGCAAGAAACTGCGGATTGAGGAAATTTTGTACGGCGAAGCTGACCTGTTCTGGAACATACCTCCGGCGGGGCATGTCGGGCACGTCGAGCTGACACTTCGCTTCACCTATCAACCTGGCTCTGGACGACTGGGCGAATATGTGCGCAGCGTTTTGGGCATCGTAACCGGAAAGATGATGGCTGCCTAAAGCGGCGTAGATGGTAAAATGGCTCTCCGTCACAGGAGGGCTATTTTTCGTTGAGGCAAGAAGGCAGTCAAAAGGAGGACGAAAAGACGTCTATGCGTTTGTTCGTGGCATTGGATATTCCAGAAGAAGCGGTTCAATATATTTCCGCTGTCCAAGAACGGCTCAAGCCGGAAGTGATGGCAGACAGATGGCAGCCGCTGCACAATCTGCACCTGACTCTGCATTTTCTCGGAGAGGTGGACGAGCGGCTTGTCCCGGCTGTTTGCGAGGACATGGACATCGTCAGCGCGATTATCGAGCCGTTCACCTTGCGCATCGGCGGCTTTGGCGCATTCCCGCACGCCCAGCATCCTCGCGTCTTGTGGCTCGGACTGCGCGGGCAAACGAATCCGCTGAAGCAGTTGCATCTCTTGCTCGCCAGACGTTTTGAGCTGCATGAGGGCGTGGCGTATGACCGCAAGCGCTATCGGCCGCACATCACGCTTGCCCGCGGGCCGCAGGCAGGAAGCGAAGGACTGCCGCTCATGGACTGGAACGAGCGGTTTTTGACTCCCGATTCGCCGCGCTGGAAAGTACGGCATGTCCATCTGTACCGTTCGGAGCTTTTGCCAGAAGGAGCCGTGCATACCGTGATTCATACGAGCACGTTTGATAAAGATCACAGCAAAAAACGAGCGGTACCTGAATAGACTAAGAAAAGGACCAGGGGAAAGCTTTCCAGAAAGCGGTGGAAAACGGATGGGTGAGTTCACGACCGGCATTCTTTATCCACGCAAATACGAACCGAAAGTGCTGATTGCCTTGTCCAAGTCTTCGCAACCGTACTTCCACAGAAACATCAATGGCGACTGGAACGCATTTTTCCTGCAGGATGAATGGATTGAAACCTCCTCGACGCTTGATTTTTTGCTTACACTGTCGAAGCAATTCGTGCCGCTGCTTTGGTTTCATGATGCAGAAGACAATGGCTGGGGGTTTCGTCTGTTCGATGCTGGCTTCGAGGTCTCTTCGGCGACGATCAGCTATTCACTGGATGTGGAGATGGCAGAGGCGGAGTTCGGCAGACTTTATCCGGAGATTGACCTGCAGGAAAGAATTACAGACAGCGAGGACGTTCGGCAAAAGTATGAAGACATACTGGACCGGGTTGTGCGTTCGGAGTTGTATCGGCGAGAGGTAGGGAAGGGAATTACCCGCATCAAACCGCAATCCTTCAACCGGATCGCGGGCCCCAAACAGGTGCAGCAGCTGCGCTCGCTGTTCGACTTGCAACTGCTGACAGACGTAGACGATGAGACCGGGGCTTCACTATTGTACGACTCAGTCGATCTTTTCAAAGAGATTTTAGGGATTGAGGAAATGGTATGGGTCAATTATGCGTACTTGGCAAGCGGAGGCAGGGAGTAACGACAGAAAAGGACGGGGGCAAATGGCTCTCCCGTCCTGTTTTTGTTTGAGTGGTTGGTTGAGCGATGCTAGGGCGGAGGGACGGTTCGGTTCAGCCGCCGACGAACATGCCCTGGATGATCGGTTCCTTTTCCGAAAAGCGAATCGGGATGGAAATCGCCGCGTACAAGTTCACGGCATTCGACACTTGAAAATGCAAGTGAGGCTCGCTGGAGTTGCCAGAGTTGCCGCAACGTCCGATAATTTCTCCTGCCGACACGATATCACCGGGCTTGACCGTGATGGAATGCTGCTTCAGATGGGCGAGCAGGCTGAACTCGCCCTGCCCGTGAGCGATCTCGACGAAGTTTCCCGCAGGCTGTTCCTCGTTCATCACGCCGACTGGCGCGTTGTCCGGCACATCGCTTGCGACCTTGACCACTTTTCCGGCGCACGGAGCCACGATGGGCTGATCAAAAGCGTAATAGCTCTCGTTGACAGCAGGATCGCCGTGACAGGAGCGCCCTTCTTTCATGATCAAAAAGTCGTAGGCGTAACGCTGGTTGTCGTAGGCGTAGTGATAGTTGATCAGTTCGTTTTTGCCGCCCCAAAAAGTGAACCACGTTCCCTGAAAAGGCAGGCGGTACAGATGGCGGCTGCAAGCCTGGTCTGTGTCGGGATGAGACGTCAGGTGGGAAAGGCGCAGCCCGTGAATGATCCCGTCTGCATCGATGGCGGCAGACAAGCCCTTTTGTCCGTCGCAAGCCGTCCAGACGAAGCGCGTCATCGCATTCAGCGGCACGACAGACAGTGGCTGTTCCTCGTAGCATTCCAGATCGCGATGAAAATCGGCGGCGAAGGAAATAAATTCTTCCCTGCTAACCTCGTCCCGAAAAGCGCTGCTGCACATGTCATACAGCGCCGAGTATTGTCCGCTGCTCAAAGCAAGCGGGATGGCACGAGCCAGCGGGAAAAGCGGGTGAGCAAGCATCGAAAATCACGCTCCGTATGCAAAAAATCTCAACAGCTAGTACGAACCAGGTCGCGTTCAAGTTTCCTGGCGTGACATCCTCGGCAAAAAGGAACAGAGTCAGCAAAAAACCAGTACCAACGACGTGTACTGGTTTCCTTCAGCCATAAATGTCTGCTTATTTTTTCCACTGACCAAAAATTTCATCGATATCCAGCAGCATGATCAGCTTGTCATCCAGACGGGCAATGCCTTGCAAATACTTGCCCTCGACACCCGCTACGATAGGGGGAGCCGGTTCGATCAGGTGCTGCGGAATGTTCATGACTTCGGATACCGCATCGACGATGATCCCGATGTTCAGCCCTTCCAGCTGCAAGTCGACAAAGCGGGTGTCGTCTGTTTGTTCCAGCGGCTCCAGGCCAAACATTTTGCGCAGGTTGACGATCGGCAAAATTCGTCCGCGCAGGTCAATGACGCCTTCTACATACTCAGGCGATTTGGGGAAACGGGTGATCGGCAATGGCTTGATGATTTCGCGCACCAGCGCGATGGACAGCCCGTAATACTCACTTCCCATTTTAAACAAGATCGATTGGGCCGTTGCAGCTTCCCCCTCCCAATCTGTGCCGCTGTTTCGCTTTGTCAGTTCCATCTATACAATTCCTCCCCGGACCACTTTCCTATGTCTTTACCCATATTGTACCATGGACAAACCTGTTGGGCGGCATTTTTTCCATCTTCGTGCCCGGTTTGCCAAGCGAGCAATTTTTCTTAGGAGAAACAGCCATAATAGAAAACGAACAGACCAACAAGCGAAAAGGCTCGTCAGTCTGTTCGTCTGTTTTTTGGCGCATTACGGCTCGCGCAAGTCGTTGAGCGAAATGCCTTGCTCCAGGGCGAAATCAAAATCATCCACATCGTAAAATTGAACAGGCACGATATATTCCAAAATCCGATCCTGAAAATCGGGCTGGTCTGTGAGCAGCGGGACTTCAAAGCGTACGGACGTCAGCAAAAGCTGCGTCTCGACAGGATCAAATATTTCTCCCCACATGGCATTGTCCTCTACCTTGATGACGGTCAGCGTAACGCCGTTCGGAAAGGCAAAAGGAACTTTCGACCAAGGGGCAATCAGTCCTTTTTCCAGTCGTTTGCGATTGAATGGATCGGCAAAAAACTGGCTCATTTCCTGCATGACCCGGCGCACATACTGATCGTCACCGGAGTAGGGCATGATTGGCTCAGGACTCTGGATAAATTCGTCCAATTCATAGATTGTCGACGCGGGTATCAGATATTCTACCGGTTGCGATGGGACCATCAACTCCCCGTAGATAGCCAACATAATCGCTTCAATAACGAATTGTTTCGACATTTCGACAACCCTCCTCGTTACCATCATACTGAAATCGCGGAGTGACAACAAGCCCGGACAAGCTGTTCATGGCAGTAGCAGAACCGAGTAAACCGAAACGGAGGAACTATCCTTGGTTGATCCTGACTTCTTTTCTTCGCTCTTGCTGATTATCACCATCAACATCGTCCTCAGCGGAGACAACGCAGTCGTCATCGCGATTGCTTGCCGCAGGCTGCCTGCCGAGCAGCAGAAAAAGGCGATCGTTTGGGGAACGACGTTGGCTGTCATCGTGCGGGTGATTGCGACGATTCTCGCTGTGTACCTGTTGAAAATTCCTTATTTGTATTTGATTGGCGGGACGATATTATTGTGGATCAGCTACAATTTGTTGCGCGAGGGAGACGATCAGGACGACATTGATGCCAGCGAGGATCTGGTTTCTGCCGTGAAAACAATCGTAGTTGCGGATATCATGATGGGGCTGGACAACGTGCTTGCGATCGCGGGCGCAGCCCAGGGAAACATTTTGCTGATTGTCATCGGATTGCTCATCAGCGTCCCTCTGATGGTCTTTGGCAGCCAGCTGATCCTTCGCGTGATGGAGCGGTTTGCTTGGCTCGTCTACTTCGGCTCGGGTGTGCTCGCACTCGCCGCGGCCAATATGATTTTGACGGAGGAAACGGTTCGGGCCTGGGTCGATCCGTATCCGGGGCTGGCTTTTTTGGTCAAAGCGGTGTTGGTTTTGGCGGTATTGCTGTTAGGGTACAGGCAGCGGTCAAAAGGAAAAGCGAGTTGACAAGCGGGAGGAATGAAGCGGGAAGCAGCGCGTTTGTGCTCCCCGTTTTTTGTGAAAAGGAAGTTTCAGAATAAACTTTACATTCATTGACAAATCCGCTTTCTATCTTATATGATTGAAAAAATTAGAAGAGTCTAGTTTTAGCTGAGGAGAGATGAGCATGTCATTGACAGAACAGACGAAAAAAGGATACTTTGGCGAATTTGGCGGAAGCTTTGTGCCGCCGCAGCTTCAGGAAGTGCTGGATTATTTGGCGGAGCAGTTTGAAAAGTACAAGGACGATCCCGAATTTAACGAAGAGTTCAAGTATTACCTGAAAGAATACGTGGGGCGGGAAAATCCGCTGACCTACGCCCGTCAGCTGACAGAAAAGCTCGGCGGCGCGAAAATCTACTTGAAACGCGAAGATTTGAACCATACAGGTGCACATAAAATCAACAACGTCATCGGGCAAATCCTGTTGGCAAAGCGCATGGGCGCGCATCGCATTATCGCGGAGACTGGCGCGGGGCAGCACGGTGTAGCTACCGCCACAGCTTGCGCGATGTTCGGCATGGAATGCATCATTTACATGGGTGCAGAGGACATGAAGCGCCAGTCCTTGAACGTGTTTCGGATGGAGCTTTTGGGGGCAAAAGTCATCGGGGTGTCCAAAGGACAAGGCCGACTGAAGGACGCCGTCGATGAAGCGCTGAACGACCTCGTGGAAAACTACGAAAATACGTTTTACTTGTTGGGCTCCGCTGTAGGGCCGCATCCATTCCCGACGATGGTCAAGCACTTCCAGGCGATCATCAGCGAGGAATCCAAGCGCCAAATTTTGGAGAAGGAAGGTCGCCTGCCTGATGCCGTGATCGCTGCGGTAGGTGGCGGAAGCAACGCAATCGGTGCGTTCGCGCATTACATCGACGAGCCTTCCGTGCGCTTGATCGGCGTCGAGCCTGATCAGGCACCGACTTTGAACGAAGGGGTTCCGGCAGTGCTGCACGGGTTCAAATGTCTGGTGCTGCTCGATGAACAAGGGGAACCGAAGAAGACGTACTCGATTGCAGCCGGTCTGGATTACCCGGGAATCGGCCCGGAGCACAGTCAGCTCAAAACGAGCGGACGAGCCGAATACTACACAGTGACGAACGAAGAGGTGCTGGCAGCTTTTCAGGAGCTGTCCAAGGCGGAAGGCATCATCCCAGCGCTGGAGAGCGCCCATGCAATTGCCCATGCCCTCAAGCTCGCCCCGACGCTTTCGCGGGAGCAGATTTTGATCGTCAATCTCTCGGGTCGAGGCGACAAAGACGTCGAGCAAGTGTTCCGTCTGTTGAACGAATAGTTGCCCATATAAAAGAAAAGAGCAGCCTTCTTCCAGCGAAGAGGCTGCTTTTTTATAACAACGTATCTATAGCGTTTTGACGATGGTCACGCTCATCCAGTCTTTGTCGTACAGGTTGATCTCAAAAGGAGAAGCGACCTCTGAGCCGTCCTCGTTGGTCAGGATGCGAATGATCGGCCGATTGACCGCGAGCGGATTGACCCGCGAGACGACCCCTGTATGCCCGGAACTGAGCAAGACGGTAGAGGAGATCGGAAAAATCGCGACATGCTGCAAGAACAATTTGAGCAGGTCGAGGTCAAAATACGTGTTCCCCGAAGCAAACAAATACTCGGTCGCATCGCTCGGCGAGTAGCTTTTGCGAAAAGGACGCGGGGAGATCAGCGCATCGTACACATCCGCGATCGCGACAATCCGCGCGTATTCGTGGATGTTTTTTTCACAGAGCTGACGGGGGTAGCCTGTCCCGTTGTAGCGCTCGTGGTGTTGCAGCGCACAGTGCGCGGATACGACAGAAATATTGTGCTGGCTGCGCAAAATGTTGAAGCCGTCTTCCGTGTGGTATTGCAGGCGCTGCCGTTCTTCGACGGTCAGTTCCTTGCGCAAGCTCCACAGTTCCTTTGGCACCTGCGTCATTCCGATGTCGAACAGCAGAGCGCCAATCCCCAGCTCCATCATTTGCTGCTGGTTGTAGCCTTTGGCCAGACCGACGACTCCTGCGAGCACAGCAACGTTGACGGCGTGGTGAAAAAAATAGCCGTCCATGACATGAAGATTGGACAAATTGACCAAAACGTCTTTGCGGCTGCTCAAGTCCTGCATAATTTCCCGGAACACCTTTTGAAAGGTGCTCCCGAAATCAGGAAGGGATGTGCGGCGCTTGATCTGCGGCTGATCCATCAGCGTCGTCATTGTTTTGTAGACGGTATCGACGGCTTCTTTGCGCGTCTCGTCGCGGATCGTGTCTTCGGGTATGATGTCTTCGGTGCGCTTGTCCTGAATGTAGAGCGTATCAATCCCCAATTGTTTGAGACGTTCAATGTAGCGTTCAGTCAGTTGTACACCCAGACCTAAGAGGACGTTTCCGTTTTCCTGAAAAATGCTTTTGGCAATGATATCTCCCGGCTTTACTGAAGTAATATGCAATTTTCTCACAACGAAAGCCCCAGTCCTTTGTCGATAGAATGTAAATAGTCCTGATTTTCAGTCACATCGTATAGTCTAATTCTATCATATGGAAAGACCGGGACACTACCGCTTCCTGTCACTTCGCCAAATTGTCGTTTTTTTCCACTTGTTACTGCTCGGCGGCGCGGTCGGAGCGGGTAAACCAGCGGAACGGATTCAACGACCAGCGCGGCTCGTGACGGGCGTAGCGCTCCTTGCGACGAGTCAGGCGCTGCTGCATCAAATCCATTTCAAATGTGACGCGGCGCATCTCCAGGCGCAATGATTCCTGCATTTCCTCGATATCCGCGATCTTTTGCAAAATGGTCGATTGCATGCTGTTCAAAGACGACAGCTGCGTCAGTTCCTGCTGAAACTTCACCAGCGTCTCGTGGACGGCAAGCTCCATTTCCCGCATGCCGGACTCCACCTGGGTGCCCGCACTGAAAGCTACAGCCGTTTCTTCCGCGCTGGCGCACTCCTCGACTGCCAGCATTTCTTCCGACAAACGGCCTTCATCTATGAGCTGTCGCTGAATTTCTTTCAGGGAGCTGTTTCCGCTATCTTTGCGCTCTTTTACTTCTCGCAGCAGGGCGAAGCCTGCTTCACTGATCAAATAGTGACCCTGCGGATTTTTCAGACGTTCCTTGACAGGTACGAACAAGTCCAGCCAGTTGCGCAGCGTACGAACGTGCACGTCAAGGCGATCAGCTACCTCTTTCGAAGCCATCCAAACTTGTACATCCATCCCGAATCACTCCTTTTTCCCCTGGGTATTCCCGGTGGACTCATTATAGCACCATTTTTTTCCGGGTAAGAGAGAATCGACAAAGGTTCTAAAAAGTAGTGGCATTTCGTCTGATTTGGACAGACCGTTGTTTTTTGTCACAGAGTCGCGAGCAGGACGAAATGGCTGCTTCCACTCATAATGGCCCGGACAGGCGCGTACATATGGAGGGAATACACGTCCCATACTCATGCGGGATGAGGAGAGGACTGGATGATGCAACCTGTCTTTTGGGTAGTTTTGCTTGCGGCCGCGCTGGCAAGCTGCGTGGGCGGACTGTTGCTTTGTCTGCGCGTCTGGTCGCAAAAGGCATTGTTCGCCATGATCAGCGCCGGAGCGGGCCTGCTTTTGGCGATTACGTTTCTGGACTTGATGCCGCACGTGCTCCAGGGCGCGAATATGCGGATGATGCCGTTTGTGCTCGTCGGTTTTGCGGCGATGTTTGCCCTGGAATTGCTCGGGAAAGCCGGAGGAGAAATCGGTTCGACAAGCATCATCGGTGTCGTAAGCGGATTTTTGCTGCACGCCTTTGTCGAAGGAGTGTCGCTTGTGGCAAGCTTGACGGTGGATTCGGAGGTAGGCATGTCCGTCCTTTTGGCTATGCTGCTGCACAAAATACCGGACGGGGTCACGGTCGCTTCCTTGATGCTCGCGGCTACAAACTCGCGGAAAAAAGCGCTCTGGGCCGCGACCTCCCTGGGGATTGCCACGATTGTCGGAGCTTGCAGCTTCGGAGTTGCCGAGCGTATTTTTCCGCCGAACTGGTCGGATGTGATGCTTGCGATGACCACGGGAATTTTCCTGTACGTGTCGGCCAGTCATCTGGTGCCATACATTGTGCAGGCGAGGCGAGCGGAATACGGTGTCTACTTTTTTGGTTCCGTCCTGGTCTATATCGTGTTGTCTGCTTACTTGCACGCGAATCATCTTCATGCATAAACCAGGGCGCTCCTTGCCAGCCTAATGAACAGAATGGCATGACAGATTGACGCAAAGGAGCCTTGGTGAGCATGAATGAACAAAATCGTAATCAAGTCGACGAAACCGCGCAGGCGGCGAGCGAGTTCCCGGTCATGGGAACTTCCCTGAATCCTTTTGACGAAGCGTGGGGGACGTTCGTTCCCACCCCGAGCGAGTCTTCGGCGGCGACCGAGTAGTTCGCCAAAGCTGATGAAGCCGATGTCGAAACGAAGCGTTTCCTGCTCTTTTCACGCGCCCCTCTCGTAACGAAGGACAAGATCGGTTATAATGGCGGGGAATAGCTTGGGAAGGGGCGAATACATAATGAATACACTGTTGCAAGGCAAAAATATCGTAATCATGGGTGTAGCGAACCACCGCAGCATCGCTTGGGGCATTGCCCAATCTTTGCACAACGCGGGAGCGAACCTGATTTTCACCTATCAGGGAGATCGCCTGCGCGAAAACGTAGCAGAGCTGTCTGCCAAATTGGGCAAGGAATCTTTGCTGGTGAACTGCGACGTGACCAAGGACGAAGAAGTGGAAGCAGCATTCGCGACGATCCGGGAAAAAGTGGGCGTCATTCACGGCTTGGCACACTGCATCGCGTTTGCCAAAACAGAGGAGCTGGAAGGCGAATTCGTCAACACTTCCCGTGACGGATACGCATTGGCACAGGATATCAGCGCGTTCTCGCTGGTAGCGGTAGCGCGTGCTGCTCGTCCGCTGATGACAGAAGGCGGAAGCATCGTGACCATGACTTACCTGGGTGGCGAGCGCGTGGTGCAAAACTACAACGTCATGGGCGTGGCAAAAGCGGCGCTGGACGCATCTGTACGCTACCTCGCGAACGACCTCGGCAAAGAGAACATCCGCGTGAACGCGATTTCTGCTGGCCCGATCCGTACGCTGGCGGCAAAAGGCATCCGCAATTTCAATGCGGTCCTGAAAGAAATCGAAGAAAAAGCTCCGCTGCGTCGCACGATTGACCAGACAGAGGTAGGCGACACGGCCCTCTTCTTGTTCAGCAATCTCTCCCGCGGCATCACGGGCGAAATTTTGCACGTAGACGCTGGCTACAGCATCATCGGCGGCTAAACGAATAACAGGCTCCCTCCGCTCGCATACTATACAAAAATGCGACGAAGGGAGCCTTTTTATGTTTCCGTTGATTACAAACATGGAAGAATTTTTGATTTACATGGGCGGCGGCTTTCAGTATTTACCTGCCCATTTCGGAGACGAAGCGGGAGGGGCGGGTCTTCCGGCCGAAGCGCTCCCGGGGGATACCGATACACAAACTGCGCCGGGCACGGGTAATCGCAACGTATAGGAGACGGCGTTCTTCTTCGATGGCGGTCGTCTGCCCTTTGCGCAGTTCATCCAGCGTGTACTCGTGAGGGAGAGCGCCTTCCACCAGGTCTGGCAGGAAGACATGGTCGTACTCCAGCCCTTTTGCCCGATGAATGCTTAATACGTGAACAGCTTCGCCCGGGAGTGGCCGCATATTGCGCCACTCTTTTTCTTGTCGCGTCATCTGCTCGATGTAAGCCAAAAAGTCGCTGATCGTGGCGTGCCGCTTGGCGGCGGCGAGAATTTGTTGCAGCTCGTCGCTCCAGCGTTCCCGGCCATCTTCCCGGTCACGGGCCCGCTTTTTCAAGTAGTCGCGCAGCTTTCCGTCTTCGTAAATCAGTTCCAGCGCCTGGGCAGGAGGGCAATCCTTGCACGCGGCGAGAATGTCGTTGATCACTTGCATATGCTTGCGCTGGTACGGTTTGAGCTGTGTCAGGTGCGGGAGGATATGCAAAACGGGCTTGTCCTCCAAAATGGATTGGCTGCGCACGGCATTCCATGTCTCGCCGGAAATGTACAGCGTCGGCAAGATTTCCCTGAGCGCATCCGTGTCGTCCGGATTGAGCGCCAGCCGCAAGTAGTGCAAAGTCCAGCGAACCGTCTGACGCTGGTAAAACGACTCTTCCTCCTGGGTGTAGTGAAACGGGATGCCCGCCTCGCTCAACCGCTCCAAAAGCGGGCGCGTCGACTCGTTTGTCCGGTAGAGGATGGCGCATTCGCCTAAAGCCGTTCCTTGCTCGCGCCGATGGATGATTTCATCCACGATCCGGGATGCCTGCTCTTCTTCGTCGTCCGGTTCAAACAAAAACGTGTCGCCTTCCTCGCGGTGGAACGAACGGCACGCCTTGTCCCAGCGGGCGCGATTGTGGCCGATGAGCGAATAGCCGAGACTGACGATGGAAGAGTGAGAGCGGTAGTTCACTTCCAGTGTAATCGTAGAGGCTTGGGGAAAATCTTTGGTGAAGCCCAATATGTACTGGGGATCACTGCCGCGAAAGCCGTAGATCGACTGATCGTCATCGCCAATGACGCACAGGTTGTTTTGCGGTGCGCACAGCAGCTTGACCGTCTCGTACTGGATGCGGTTAATATCTTGAAACTCGTCGATCATGACGTGGGTAATCCGCTCCTGGTAGCGCTGCAGCAAGTTTTGATTGTCGCGCAAAAGCTCGTAGCAGCCGAGCAGCATGTCGTCGAAATCAAACCATTGGTGCTTTTTCTTCGCTTCCTCGTAGAGCGGATACAGCTGTGCCGCCCGCTTTTCCGCATCGGTCGCCAGTTCGCGGTAGGCAACCTCACGCGGGAGGATGTATTCGTTTTTCCAGCGGCTGACGATGCCGAGCGCTTCGGTGATGTCAGTTTCTTTTAAGGTAGCCAGCTCGTCGTGTCCGAGCAGCGACCCGGTTTCGCGCAGGAGCCGCCACTTTTGCCAGTCTTTTTTCAAAAGCCGCTGCTGATCCCAATTGTTCGGCTGATGGTGCAAGAGCATGCGGTAAAAAATACTGTGAAACGTTCCGGCAATCAGCTCGCGAGCCTGACCGGACGGAAGCTGTCTGGCAATGCGCAGACGGATTTCTTCCGCGGCTTTCGTGGTAAAGGTCACGACCATGATCCGGTTTGGCTCCACACCGAGATCTTTGATCAGGTGGGCGGTGCGCGCTGTCATCACGCGGGTCTTGCCGCTGCCGGCTCCGGCGAGAATCAAAAGCGGCCCATCTGTCGCATGCACAGCCTGCTGCTGCGTAGGGTGGAGCGGTTGGTCAAGCTGTTGCTCCGCCAAGTGCGCGATCGTCTTTTTCGGCATGAAGCGCTTGCGAAAGACCGGGGGCTTTGGCGGAGGCGGAGCTGGTGTGACGCTGCTGCCAATCGTCCGTTTTTTCGGGAGGCGAAAGGAACCGATCGTTGTGGTGTCTGTTTCCGTTTCCGTGCGATCGTCTTCGCCGGATGCTTTTTCCGTCGCGCGGCCGAGCGAATCGTCAGCTGGTGCGCCAGTTGCAGAGCTTGTACCATCTGCATCTGCTGGCGTATGCTCTACAGCTGCGTCAGTGCTGGCGACAGCAGCGGTGCCAGTGACGATGGGGTGGAGCGCAGCCGCGGCCGTCTCGTCCAACGCTTGCAGCCACTCAAAAGTGGCAGGACTGTTTTGCGGCAAAAGCGGACAGTCCGTTTCCAGCGAATGCGCGAAATAAGGCTCAAAGCTGATGCCCGCAACCAGGCGCAACGGGGAGCCGCAGGCCGGACAGCGAACCTTGTCCTGTCGGGCTGCCATGCGCCAAAACGGTATGCGGTTGTAAGTGTCAGGCTGCAACAGGATGGGTTTGTTGTCTAGTAACGCATAGTTCATGTAGGCACCTCGAAAAAACAGCTTCTTTGTCAACGGTCTGACTGTGGAAACAAGAAATGCCCCCTGGCTTGAAGGGGACACTTGCCAAATGTTGTTCGCTATGACTGGGCGTGCAGCAAAATCGTGTCCTCCGGAAGTGCGGCCGATTCTTCCTCATCCAGATGGGTGATCGCCACGCGTGTGATCCGGTGATTTTCCAACTCGCTAATTGTAAACAGGTAGCCTTCGTACATGACGGCTTTGCCTGATGCCACTTCTTCGTTCAGTTGGCTGTAGAGCCAGCCGGCAATCGTATCGACCTCATCGGAGACGATCTCGATCGTCAGAAAATCGTTCAACTCGCTCAAGAGTGTTTTTCCAGAAACCGAGAGGGCATTGCTCGCACTTTCTTCAATTTCAGGCCGTTCATTTTCGTCAAATTCATCCTGAATGTCGCCGACAATTTCCTCCAGGATGTCTTCCATGGTCAAAATCCCTGCTGTGCCGCCATACTCGTCGATGACGATCGCGATTTGCGAGCGGCGCTTTTGCATGAGCCGCAGCACGTGGCTGATTTCCATGGACTCTGGCACCGTAAGCAGGGGACGAAGGAAATCGTTTAACTCGGCTTTCCCGGTTGTCAGCGCCGACAGGAAAAAGTCGGAAGTGTGCACGAAGCCAATCAGCCTGTCTTTGTCTTCATGGGCGACAGGGAAGCGTGAGTGGCGGGATTCCCGGATGATTTGCAAATTTTCGTCAAACGTGTTGTCATCGTACAAGCAAATCATGTCGATGCGCGGGATCATAATTTCCCGGGCAAGTCGTTCGGAAAAATCAAAGACGTTGTCCACCAGGGCCATTTCTGTCTGGTCGATGTGGCCGCTCTTATGGCTCTGATTGACCAGCAAGCGTATTTCTTCCTCCGTGTGGGCCGGGTCGCTCTCCGTAGCAGGCTCGATGCCCAAGCGGCGGATGAAGAGGTTGGCCGCTCCGTTCAAAAACCAGATGAGCGGGTAGCTGAGCTTGTAGAAAAACATGAGCGGAGCAGCTGTCCAGAGCGAAGTCGCTTCCGCTTTTTGAATCGCGAGCGATTTGGGAGCAAGCTCTCCGAAAACGATGTGCAAAAACGTAATGATAGCAAACGCGATGGCAAGAGAAACAGGGCCTACCATATACGGCGGGAATTGAAAGTATGCCATCATGGGTTCGACGTAATGGGCGATTGCAGGCTCACCAACCCAGCCTAATCCAAGCGATGCCAGCGTGATGCCGAGCTGGCAGGCAGACAAATAGGCGTCGAGCTCCCGGGTGACCTTTTGCGCGTAGTGGGCACGCTTGTTGTTGCCTTCACTGACGAGCTGGGCCAAACGAGTTTGGCGAACTTTAACCAGCGAGAATTCTGCTGCGACGAAGAAGCCGTTCAAAAGGACCAAAAACACCACGAGCAGCAGATTCAGCGTAATCTCCCCTATCGGACTCTCCAAGCGCACCTCCAGCCTTCCGCGGTGCGAAAGGTGGAGAATTCACCTCCGTTACGCTAATTGTATTTTAAATGTACGAACCAAAAGGAATAAACATTCGTAACTTCCTTGTTACAGGTAAGTATACCAATAGGTCAACCGAAGAGTCAAAACGTTCCGATTTGCCCGGGCGCATTTTGCACATTGTCCGGACATACGGGAATCCCTCGATTCATACACATAAACGAGCAGTTGTCCGAGGGAGGGGAGGCGTGTGTACTGGCTGCAAAAAAGCGTGGCGATCGTCATGGGGAGTGTCCTGGTTGCCATTGGCGTCAATCTGTTTTTGGTGCCGCACCGCCTCATGGACGGAGGGATGATCGGGATCGGGCTGTTGGCGACGTATTACATGCAGTGGCCGCCCGGGATAATCATGATTGTCGTCAGTATTCCGGTGTATGTCATCGTGTTTTTTTACGATCGTCGGCTGTTTTTTCACAGTTTTCACGGGATGCTGATCTCAGCCTTTTTTATCGATGTCCTGTCCGATTTGCGCGATTTCAACAGTTGGTCTACGGCGATTTCGTCTGTAACGGGGGGCTTGCTGATCGGCATGGGAGTAGGCTTGATGCTCGCCTTCGAAACGAATACCGGAGGAACGGATCTGGTGGCGCAATTTTTGGCCCGGCGCTTTCGCCTGCCCGTGGCTTTGCTGATCCTGGTGATTGACGGTCTGATCGTGGCCTGCTCGCTGCATACGATCGGGCTTGTGCGCACCGCCTTTTCGCTGCTGACAATCGTCGCTGTCGCAGCCACGACACACATGTTCAGCGGGATCGGGCGTCCGCATCCGCCCTATACCATCGTTGGCCCGCTGCACACTTTGCGCGCAGAGCGGAGCAAAGAACGGTTGCGAGCCTTTCCTGTCTTGCCGGTTTTTTACAGGAAAAGACAACAGCTCGCATCTGTACGCGCAAAACAAACCGGAAGAACCAGGGCAGGGGAAGCAAAGTTTTTGGAGAAAATAAATAGGAAAAGGATGAAATGAGGGGCGAACATTGTGTCTACACATACACCGCAAATGATTACGGAGCGGGTCGGCTATTTTCCCGGTCACGTAAACATCGGGTTGGTGATAGGGGAGAGCGGGGCCATCCTGATTGATTCCGGGCTGGAGGCGCAAACGGCGAAGAAAATCAAAAAAGGGCTGGACGCGATAGCCCAGCCCTTGTGCGCGATCATTCAAACACACGCTCATGCCGACCACTTCGGAGGAAACGCCTACCTGCTCGGATGCTGGCCCGAAGCCAAAGTATACGCACCACCGCTGGAAGAAGCGATCATTCGCTATCCGATTCTGGAACCCATCTACTTGAACATGGGAGCAGAACCTCTTGCCGATTTGAAAAACAAGTTTTTGCTGGCGCAAGCTTCCCGGGTGGACCACCTCCTTCCATTAGAAGGAACGATTGCAATCGACGGTGTGCCTTTTACGATCCTTTCTCTGCCGGGGCACAGCTATCAGCAGGTCGGTCTGATCTGCGACGACATATGCTTTGCAGCCGACAGCTATTTGGGTGAGGAAGTATTGGAAAAGCACAAATTGCCGTTTCTTGTGGATGCGCATGAGACGATGAACAGTTTGCACAAGCTCCTTGCGACCACATGCACAGGATATTTGCCAGGTCACGGAGCGTACACCACCTCCTCTCAAGGTGCGGTGCACAAAAATATGGAATGGCATGAACGGATTTACGCTGTCATCGAAGACATTTTAAGAGAGGAGCGCGGAGTAGAAGACGCTCTCGCCCTCCTGTGTGAACGCTTGCACATTTCCATAGAAAACGCCGGAAGCTACGCCTTGTTTCGGACGGCTTTCATGGGCTATCTCGTCGGTTTGGTAAAAGAAAAGAGAGTGGTCTATCGTTTTGGTGCCAACAGATGGTTGTGGAGCACGGTTCAGGATGGACCAGACGAAGAAGAGAGATAATCGGCAATTTCGGCCAATTTATGCTCGGCTGCTTCCCGAACGGATTTGGGGATGAAAAAAATCTCTTCAGAGGTGTTCATATAAAATTTTGCTTCCAGATACGGATGGCCCAGCTTGACTGTCATCTCGCCTTTTCCAGTGGACGAGGTGGTAAAATTGGTGGGAATGCGCAGGAAATACGTGCTGCTGCTGGCAGAATCGTACATGACGACATCGTACGTGGGCATGCCGTCCCCGCCTGATCGGTGAAACCCCTGCTGTCTGAGCATTTTGTCGACATAGGAGAGTGGCTGCACGACACCGGTCAGGGTCTTGTTTTTTAACCGCATGGACATCCTCCTCGGCTCAACCTGTGAGAAATTCGGGTTTGCTACCATCCTATGTGCGGTGGGCAGATTTCAGACTTGAAGAAAAAGAAAAGAAGGAGTGGAGAAAATATGCTGTTGCAAGCAGACTTACATACACATACGAAGGCGTCGGACGGGACTTGCGAACCTGCGGAAAACGTGCGCCTGGCGAAAGAAGCGGGACTTGCCGCTCTGGCGATTACCGACCACGATACAGTGGCGGGCGTGGCAGAAGCGATCGAAGCGGGAGCGAGGCTCGGGGTGGAAATCATTCCGGGCGTGGAAGTAAGCTCGGTAGGAAACGGGCAAGACATTCACGTGTTAGGCTATTTTGTTCCGTATGAGGATCAGGCGTTTCAAGAGCGACTTGTGGGCTTGCGAGAAACGCGCCACCAGCGCAACGAGTTGCTGATTGCCCGCCTGCAGGAGCTGGGCATTCCGATTACGCTGGAAAACGTCTACCGCCGCAAGCAAGGCACAGATAAAAACATCGGTCGCCCGCATATTGCCGAAGAGCTGATCGAGCTGGGCGTCGTGGCCACAATCGAAGAGGCGTTTGACAAGTATTTGGGCAAAGGGGGAGCGGCTTACGTCAATCCTCCGCGCATCTCGCCCCAGGAGGCGATCACGCTGATCAAGGAGGCGGGCGGCGCGGCTGTGCTGGCGCATCCAGGCTTGTATGACGATGACGAGCTTGTGCGCGAGCTGATCGTCTTCGGGCTGGACGGCATCGAAGTCAACCATCCGGACAACGATGAGCTGCAAAAGCTGCGCTACAGCAAGTGGGCACAAGAGCACGGCCTCGTCGTGACAGGCGGTTCCGACTTTCATGGCTGGCGCGGCGAGGAGCCTTTTCACGCCATGCTCGGCTCGCACACGGCGCCGACAGAGGCGGTAGAGCAGTTGCGTGAGATTGCTCGGAGGCGGAAGGGGTAACTGGAGCAGATGGGTTTATATGTTGAGTGAAAGGTAATAACGCAGTAGTTTAGTCTGCCTGTTGGAGTGAAAGGTAGTAACGCAGGGGCTTGGCCTGTCTGTCGGAGTAAAAAGTAATAATGCAGGGGCTTGGTCTGCTTGTTGGAGTAGAAAGTAAGAACGCAGCAGTCTAGCCTGTGCTGGTGGGGTAAAAAGTAATAACGTAGTGGCTTGGCCTGTCTGTTGGGGTAAAAAGTAATAACGCAGGGGCTTAGCCTGTCTGTTGGAGCAAAAAGTAATAACGCAGGGGCTTAGCCTGTCTGTTGGGGTAAAAAGTAAGAACGCAGGGGCTTAGCCTGTCTGTTGGAGCGAAAAGTAAGAACGCAGGGGCTTGGCTTGTCTGTTGGAGCGAAAAGTAAGAACGCAGGGGCTTGGCTTGTCTGTTGGAGCGAAAAGTAAGAACGCAGGGGCTTGGCTTGTCTGTTGGAGCGAAAAGTAAGAACGCAGGGGCTTGGCTTGTCTGTTGGAGCGAAAAGTAAGAACGCAGGGGCTTGTCTTGTCTGTTGGAGCAAAAAGTAATAACGCAGTAGCCCCCTTGCCTGTTGGAACAGAAAAGTAGAAAAGTAGCCCCTTATCCGTCAGACGATTGGCTGAACCGGATGAAGGGGCTTTTTTGTCTGGCAAATTACATATTGCCTTGTGCCTGGGAAATGTCGGCAACTACCGTGACTGGCGGATTACAGAACCGTCAGCAAAAACGCCATTCCGAGCCACAGGCAGAGCGGAGTGAACAATCTGGTGTCTTGGCGGCCGAAGACGGTGTGCCGGACTTTTTTAAAGAAGCCCACGTAACGAAAGTCGCCGACAGCACGCAAGAAAAAAACGGCAGTACCGAAGATGCAGCCCCATTGAATCAAGGCGGGCGCAATCAGCGGCGCAAGATAACCGCTTTGTGTGAGCAGCAAATAGTCGGCGAAAAGCAGCAGGCCAGCGACTATGAGCGTCCCGATCTTTCCGGGACGAAATAGCGGGCGGGAATCGTGCGCAGTAACGGGGATGGCGGCAGTCCGTCCCCAACGGCCGCCGAATGCCCAGTACACATGCAACAATGACAGAACGGCCAGGATAATCGCAGTAGATAAGACGACGAATGTGGTCATGCGAGTGCCTCCTTGGTTAAAGCTTCGTGGGCGTTTTTTTACGGAAGATACGCAAGCGTATGTTTTGGGTGCGAGAATCCCCCTGTGCAGGGAGGGGGCAGAAAGGGACGTTCTCAGGTCGTCGGATAGAGCCATATGGTCATCATCGTGCCTAGATCGAGGAAGTTCCGCAGAAAGGAGGCTTTCATGTGTCAGATGAAGCTGTACGGTACATCACCGTGCCCAGCATGAGGAAGTTCGCCGCAGATAGGGACTTTCTCAGGTCGTCAGATGGAGCCATATGGTCATCATCGTGCCTAGATCGAGGAAGTTCCGCAGAAAGAAAGGATGCTTTCATGTTGTCAGATGAAGCTGTACGGTACATCATCGTGCCCAGCATGAGGAAGTTCCGCAGAAAGAAAGGATGCTTTCATGTTGTCAGATGAAGCTGTACGGTACATCATCGTGCCCGGCACGAGGAAGTTCACGCAGAAAGAAATGTTCTTATGTTGCCGGATGGAGACCATACGGATCATCATCGTGCACAGCCCTACCTCTACGAAGTCTCCACAGCAAGGCAAGCTTCACGTTGTCCATTTCAAAAAATGCTGCAACGGCGCAGCGATGTCAAACGGCTCGTCCAGCTCCCCGCGCACCAGCCAACCGATGTAGACGAGGTAAGCGAGGTGAGCGCGGGCATTTGCTTCGTCCGGGGAGAGTCCTTTTTTGGCATACAAGGCAGCTACGTAGCCGATTCTGCGTTTTTCAATCCCGGCAACGCGCCTGCCCAGCTCCGGGTTTTGCTTGGCCCAGGCGTACATCGCTGCTTCCGTCTTGCGCTCGGTTGCAAACACGAACGACAAGAGCTGCTCCAACGTAGCCTGCTCGGCTTCCGGCGCGGAAATGATCCGCTCCGTGGCGTGCAGCTCCCAGTAGTCGATCATGGCGTGCAGCAAATCTTGGCGGTCGGCAAAATGGTGGTAGAAGCTCCCTTTGCTAATGGACAACTTCCGCGCAATGGCTTCCACGCGCACAGCTTCCACTCCCGCCTCCGCCAACGTATTCAGCCCTGCGCGAACCCAATCTTCTCGCGTATATTGCATGCTTCACCTCTAAAAATACGGTTGCGTATGTTTTGCTTCCATCCTAATTCAGATGGCAAAAGTCGTCAAGAGCAAAACGCCCTCCGCCTACTTTGGCAAAGAGGGGAGGGCAAAAGAAAAGCTCAGGTTGCTAAGGAGGCGATCTGCCAGTGGTTTATGTAGCGCTAGGAACGTCTATGATGCCTGGGGCAACGCATCTATCGCAAAGCTTTGACCATCGCGATATGCTCAATGCCCGCTTCATCAAAAACGTCTCCGTGCGGCTCGTAACCGAGCTTTTCGTAAAAACGCTGCGCGTGCGTCTGGGCGTTTAGTTTGAGGCTGTCGAAGCCGAGTTCTTTTGCCGCGTCTTCCATCACGAGCATGATTTGTCGGCCAAGTCCGGTTCCGCGTTCGCTTTGCAGCACAGCGACGCGCTCGACTTTTCCAACGCCAGGCGCGTACGGACGCAAGCGGCTCGCTCCGACTGGTTCCTGTTCGTTGTAAGCGACGAAGTGCACCGTGCCGCTGCCCTGCTCGTCATGCTCATCGATTTCCAGCTCGGCAGGAACCTGCTGCTCGTCGATGAACACTGCTTTGCGCACCGTGAGCGCATCTTGCATTTCTTTTTCCGAGCTTACTTTTTGAATCGCATAAGATTGTTGTTTCACTGTGGGGACACGTCCTTTTCTGGTGGCAGTAAAAAGATCCCTCCCGGCAAGTCAGGCTCGCGAGGAGGGGAAGAGAAATGCTTTATTTGTTCAAGAGGAATGTCTGGTAAACGCTCCAGATTCCGTCTTCCAGTTGATAAATCAGGTGGAAGCGATCGATCTCGCTGGTCAAATCGATTTTGGCCATGCTCAATTGTCCGGTTACATCACGCAGCTCATCGTCGGACAGATCGCGCCCGATGGTCAGATGCGGAACGTACGCATACGTTTCCTTTTCCGAAACACACTTGTTCACGATTTGCTCGTGCAGTGCGGTAAAAGGCTCTTTGTTTTGCACAGCCAGGTAGATCACGTTTGTTGTAGGATGGAAAGAAGATACCCGATGGAAGTGCGCTGTAAAGCTCTCCGAAGAAGAGGCAACCTGCTCCAGATGGCTCACCAGTTCTGGCAGTTTGGCTTCATCGAGGTCAAAAGCTTCTTTCAAGCGGATATATGGAGGGACCAATGCGTATGCCGGGTCATAACGCTTCCGGTAAGAGTTGGCTACTTCCTGCACCTTGCTGGATGGAAAGACTACGATACTGTACAACATAAGAACCACTCCTCCTTACTATCTATCATGCTCTACAAGAAACTATTTTAACAGAAAATTCTTCATTTGTGTAATGTTATGCGCCGATCCGTATATTCCAGCCGCGTCAGGAAACACTGTGTAGTGCAAGGAGGTGCCGCGCTGCATGTACACGGCCATGATGATTACATTCATTTTTCTCGTCCTGCTTTTGTTGTCCGTCCTGACCTTCACCATTTTGACAGCGATCCGCAAAGGAGAGTTCGAAGAAGCACTCGTCTCGCCTTTAAAAGATGAAGGTCCCAAGGAAGAACAGCCACGGTAAGTTTACCCGTAAAGCGTCCGTAGCATGCGCGGTAAATTTTTCTGCCAGTGGCCCCATGTATGGTCACCCTCGAATGTTTCGTAATAGAGGGTGGCTTTTTTCGTTTGCAAAATCGCCCGCAGCTCCTCGTTGGCTGCGTACAGGTTCAAGACGCCGCGAGAAGAGTTCACGGCTGTTTCTTCTGTCCCAATCTCCAGGTAGAACGTTTGGGACACGGTGAGATCAGCTTGGGCGATCCGGCGGTTCAACTGCTCGTCCACAGCACCTGACTGGCTGGCAACTTGTCCAAACGTATGCGGGTAAGCAAGCGCGGTGAACAGCGAAACGACGCCGCCAAGCGATTCACCCAGCAACGTGCGTCCGTTGCCCAATGGATGCGTGGAGTAATGCGAATCAATGAAGCTGACCACTTCATCCGCGAGAAAACGGGAATAGGCAAAATGCTCTTTCCCATCCGGATGGTAGCGGTCGAAGCGTTTGGCTTTGTCGACGGGAAGAAAAACGGCGAGCAGATCAGGGATTTCTTTGTCCGCAATCATCTGATCCAGCAAGGTCGCCATTCTGCCCATTGCCAAGTAATCGTCGCCATCCTGCACGTAAAGAACCGGATAGGAGTAAAGCGGCGAGTAACGTTTCGGGGTATAGACAATCAATTTTTCCGGCGTTCCGAGCAGCCGGCTGTCCAAGACGATTTCCTCAAGGGCCACAGCAGTGTCCTCCTTCTGGGTGTTCTTCGCAAAATTTATTATACAGGAGAGCACATAACCTGCCCAATGCTTTCGTGTGCCCCAGCGCATCGTCGCGAGCTAGTTTGCCCTTCAAGCATTTTGCTGTGGCGGGGCAGGAGGGCGAATTACCAATTATTTGGGCGAAAGATTGTCGCAATTTTGTCACCATGTGATACTATGGTAGGAAACGACTTCACTCGATTTGTGGAAGGGGTTGTCTCTTATATGAAGAAGCAAGTACACAGCATCGAAGTCAGAAACGCTGCTCTCAACCGTCTGGCAGAACGTGGCGTCACGGTGGAGGATATCGCTGAGATTGTCTATCTCATGCAGGCCCCCTATCACCCTGGCCTGACCATAGAACCGTGCATCGAGAGCGTAAAAGCCGTCTTGGAAAAAAGGGAAATGCAGCACGCCATTTTGGTAGGCGTTGAGTTGGATACGCTGGCGGAAAAAGGACTGTTGTCCGAGCCGCTCCAATCGATCATCGCAACGGACGAAGGCCTGTTCGGATGCGACGAGACATTGGCACTAGGCTCCGTCTTCGGATACGGCAGCATCGCAGTTACCACTTTTGGTCACTTGGACAAACATAAAGTGGGCGTCATCAAAAGACTGGACACCAAGTCGGAAGAAGGCCGCGTCCACACCTTCCTCGACGATCTCGTAGCCAGCGTGGCCGCAAACGCCTCCAGCCGCATGGCTCACCGCATGCGGGATGAGCAGGAAGCAGAACAAGCCCGCTTGGAAGCCGAAGCACTCAAGCGCGGGGAAGCCAAGCTGCGCGTGGAGGAAAAGGCCGGGGGAACCGAGCAGGCGGGGTAAATGCGTTGCTGCGTAGGTTGGCGGTTTTGATGGTTGAGAGGATTTAGGTGGCTTGGATTGTTACCTACCTATCTTTGTGTGGTTGTTTTGGGCAGGGATTAGAGAGCAGGGGTAAGGTAAGAAAGAGCAAGGAAGCGGAATTTTGTTGGCGGGATTGTGAAAAGCCTGTCGGTCTTGAAAAGGTAGTAGATGGTAAAAAGATAGAGCGTTGTAAAAATCTAGTGAAGATCCAAAAATAGTAAATTGTATAAAGTAATCAAGAGCCATTTTTTCGTTGGTGCTGTTCCCATTTGGGCTGCCGCTTGCAGGAGCGAGAGGCAGGAAGGGTGGGGAGAGGAGCGGCGGGGATGGCTTTTGGGGTTCGGGGGTGAGAGTAGGGGGAGGGGGAAGTTAAAGTGTTGGAGTAGGGGAAGAAGAGGGATAAAGAGCAAGGACAAGAGCAAGGACAAGAGCAAGGACAAGAGCAAGGACAAGAGCAAGGACAAGAGCAAGGACAAGAGCAAGGACAAGAACAAGGACAAGAGCAAGAGCAAGGACAAGAGCAAGAACAAGAACAAGAACAAGAACAAGAACAAGAACAAGAACAAGAACAAGAACAAGAACAAGAACAAGAACAAGAACAAGAGCAATGCGACGGCACTCCCTCCCGATCCCCACTTTTCATTCCCCAAGCCCCAAAACTGATGGATGTAGCAATGATTTAGGAGTGTACTTAGAAAAGGGGGGCAGTCAGTAACAACTTGGAAAAGTTGAGGAGTGGAGGGCGAGGAAAAATTTATCGGTTATTTTTCAGCAGAAAGGGGAGACAGCTTGAGTTTTATAGGTGGTGAATACGCAATAAAGTAGGTTTTAAGCGGGTTTTTCAAGTTCTTTTGGTCAGAGTGAAAAAAATTACAAGAAATTATTCATTTCCTCTTGAAATCCAATTTAGGATGCTGTATAGTAATAAATGTGATCGACGTCCGGTGCGATTGGGGCCCTTAGCTCAGTTGGTCAGAGCGGTCGGCTCATAACCGATTGGTCGTAGGTTCGAGTCCTACAGGGCCCACCATTAAGTGAGTACATACGTTTCACAAGGTCACATACATATCCCATGATCCGGTAGCTCAGTTGGGAGAGCACCATCTTGACAGGGTGGGGGTCGCTGGTTCGAACCCAGTCCGGATCACCATAAAACAAACGATAAAACCCTTGTTATTCAAGGGTTTTTCTTTTTGTCTTGAAGTAGGGTGATCGGGAGCGCCCCCTAAAATAGTTTTCGTGGTCAAGAATTGGTCAAGAATAGTATTCTGGTCAATAGTGACTAATGTTTCCAGCTTAACATAGTTACGATAATAATTTGCGTAACTCGTTTATGGATTCATCGAGGAGTATCTGGATTAACTGTTAAAGTCCCATGTTATAAACAAGCATTAATGTCATTCTGTTACGCTGTTCGTCCCCCCAAAAGCATCCACCATCTATAAGTTCTAGTTTGTTTTCATAAGGTGTATGCCTTCTCCAGATCGAATAGTCTACTTTCTGGGGCGTAGCTTTCTTGGTATTATCAAGTGATGTTATCCTTTATTTAGATAGAATCATATTTTCAGAAAACGGAAAGGGGTAAGCTAATTATTTGTACTAACTTTTTTACACAATATTACTTTCATTGGTAAAACAATACTAATACTTGTTGAGTATTTTCTAAAAACTGTGAAAGTTTTTGCTGGGCTTTTCTATAATTGTTGTTTACTGGAAGAGGATTTTTGTCGTTTTATCTCGAATACAAGCCCTTTGTACTAGGAAATTAGACAAGGGGTTGATCAAATGGAAAGAGCAATAATTCTAGGGGAACTAATTAGAGAAGTATTAGGTCCCCGAAATGGAGCTAATGAAACTTTACCAAATGACTTTGATCCTAGAAATGAATATATTGTTGGCGTACTTTCGCCAAGGAGTGCGAATACAACTAGAGACATTGATGCTGAAGCCGAATTAATGAATGATGGGGAAGATGATGAACAGGATTCAAATGATGATTCTTTTGAGCCTGCGATAGCTGGTTCACCATCTTTAGATCCAAAATCACTTCCTAAATCGATGGGAATTTCATTCGTCGCAGAAATTTCATCTGAAAATGCTTTGGCTAATGTATGTTTTACATGGGGAAGATACATATCTAATGGGACTGAGTGGCTTCGAAAGCCATATTGGTTCCATAAAGAGTTCAATATCACTACTAATCATTATTGGTGTGATAATGAAAAAACTGGTGTAGAGTTTTTTGTAAGGACTCTTAAAATTGCAACTGATCGCTATAAGATTTCTATCTTTTTGGTTAACAATACTCCATTGGATAACCATTCTAAGCCAACTACAGCTGATTTCGTATTTCAACCTGAAATCCGCATAAATAAAGTGTCTGGATTTGAGTTTTGTGCTCTTGATGACGAAACAATATATGATAATGCAAGTGTAAGTGAACTTGAAGAGGAGGATTCACTTAAACTTCTATATAAGGAAAGGACTGCTATTGCTAGAGGACATTTAGTTGGTGCTACTTGGAAATCAATTGATATTCAAAGAGAACACCCAAAGCTAAAAGATTTAACATTTCCACCGTTTATTTGGAGTGATGGCTGTATCGTTCCAGAACAGATTAGAATACAGTTTAATTCTCCAGATTTGAGGACCGACTACACTCCGACATACCCGATGGAAGCGCCCAGTATGGTGTGGAGGGAACAATATGGGCCAAAGCCTGAGTTTAACCCTGATATTTTATCTGAAACTTGGGAACCGAAAGAATTGAGGGATAGACTTTTTCCTTTGGTTTCAGGTTATAAAATGTGGCTTGAAGAACAAAAAGCCAAGAATTCAAGTCGTGAGTTAAGTCAAAATCTTCAAAGGGCAGCCCATAAACATTTTCTCCTAATCGAGAATGCAATTGGCAGAATGTCAAGATCAATTGATTTATTGTGTACAGACGAAGATGTACGACTAGCATTTTGTTTTGCGAATAAGGTCATGGCTTTACAATCCCTATGGGCAAATAAAAAGGTATTCCCATGGAGACCGTTCCAGCTAGCGTTTATATTATTGAATGTATCTGCGGTTGCTGATGATAATGATCCCGATAGAGGAGTTGCTGATTTACTCTGGTTTGCAACTGGTGGAGGTAAAACAGAAAGTTATTTAGGATTAGCAGCGTTCACAATCGCTCTGCAAAGACGCCGTGCAAGAATAGATCGTCAAGGGCATAAAAAGGGTGCAGGTGTTAATGTACTTTCAAGATATACACTACGTCTTTTAACCATTCAGCAGTTTCGTAGGGCTCTTCGCGTCATAACCGCTGCTGAATATTTAAGAGTGGACGGTTTGCTAAAAAGTGGGAAGAAGGTTGGGTGGAGGCCCTCTGGTTGTAAGGAAATGAGTGACTACATTTGGGGTGGGGAACGAATTTCAGTGGGACTATGGGTTGGTGGAGGTGTTACTCCTAACGGTTTACATACCTTAAAATTCCCAGATCAAAACGGTCGTATTATTAACATTCTAGGTGCATTTGATCTTCTAAAGAGCAAAGGGAAACATAATGAAGGTGAACCTGCCCAAGTATTAAATTGTCCTTGCTGTAATTCTTTTGTGGCCATTCCAAATGAAGGCCTAGGTCCTGGCACCCATACTATTCATTTTCTGTTTAAGGCCACAACAACAATATCAAGGCTTCAAGCATCTGATGTGGTTCTAGGGGAAGCGACAATTAGTGAAATAACCATTACTAAACATGGTAATGTATTCTATACTGCTTCTGTCACATTTGTTGTTGATCAGAATCAACATATAGAATCAGATTCGATAGATGATCTTTGGAATAACCAGATCAAAGGGATCATTCGTAATGCACAATTATTATCTGCTAGACCTACTCGACCTGGTTACTTCTTTCAAACATTCTATACAATGCAGAATACTGAAAAAGAAGCTAACTTCGATATAATATGCCCTAATCCAGAATGTGATTTGAATAGAGGAAATTGGGCGGAAAAAGTTCCTGCAAGTGTTAGAAGCCAGTTTTTATCAACATCTGGGGATACAGAGTTCCAAGAAATTATGGATGCCTTTAAGGTGCCAGGAGAGCCATCCATTTCATCGAGGATTGTTATTCCTGCTTATACCGTGGATGATCAGATATACCATCGCTGCCCTTCAATGATTATTGCTACTGCAGATAAATTTGCACAACTACCATCAGAGCCGAAAGCATCTTCGATTTTCGGTAATGTAGAGTATTATCATGCTAGATGGGGATATTATCGTGAGATGTGTCCACCAAATCACGGAGGAGGTATGCCAACCTCACTACAGGACAATCCTCCAGGGTACCAGAGAGGTCAATCATTGCATAAAAGAGTAGATGCATTCGATCCACCTCAGTTAATTATACAAGACGAGTTGCATTTAATTGAGGGGCCTTTGGGAAGCTTATACGGACTGTACGAAACCATTATTGATGAGCTCTGTACAAAGCAAGGGGAGAACCAAAGAGTTTCTCCTAAATATGTTGTTTCTACAGCAACTGTACGGCAAGCAGAAAAACAAGTGAAGTCTTTATTTGGTAGAGAATTTGCTCAATTTCCTCCCTCGGGGATTGATGTTAATGATAACTTCTTTTCGACAAGTGAGGAAATCCACCCATTAGATAGTAAAAATGCGGGACGTCTCTACGTGGGGATTTGTGCTCCTGGTAAAGGGGCACAAACACCTTTGGTTCGGATATGGTCTTCTTTGTTACAGACCGCACATGCGTTAAAAAATACAGGAATGCCTCCAGAACGAATAGATGGATTTCTTACCGTTGTCGGTTACTTTAATGCTGTGCGCGAATTAGCTGGTGCAGCCTCTTTGTATCGACAAGACATTCCAGAAAGAATAAGTTACATTAATGGTCCAAGTAGTAGAACGTTAAGTGAAAACCCATTAGAGTTGTCAAGTCGAAAGAGTTCGACCGAGTTACCAGGATTGTTAGAGTTACTCGGAAAAGATATTGATACAGGTAATCCCGAAGATGGTGTATTAGCAACAAGTATGTTCGGAACAGGTGTGGATGTGGATAGACTACGATTAATGGTGATTAACGGACAGCCAAAGTCTACGTCGTCTTATATACAAGCTTCTGGTCGTGTTGGACGGAAACACGCGGGTTTAGTTGTAGCATTTTTCAGAGCAAGTCGCCCGCGGGACTTAGACCATTATGAATTTTTTACAGGTTACCACAGGGCATTATACAAATATGTAGAACCTGTGACGGTAGCACCGTTTTCGCCTAGAGCGCGAGAAAAAGCATTTGGTCCTTTAAGTGTCGCTCTATTAAGACATGCCATAAGAATTCTAGGTGCCAAAGTATCCAATCAGTGGAGATATCAACAACGATTACAAGGGCAAACCACCGAGTCTGCTGCGGTAAATATGCGAAATTTACGTCATTCGCAAGAAGTATCAAGAGTAATTGATTTATTTGCTCAGAGGGCTAGTAAACAACCTGATGGAAGAAGGCCAGAAGGATCAACTATTATCTCAGAAATTCGCTCTGAATTAGATCGATGGTATATGCTAGCTCAAAAACATGCCAATCGCCTCCTATATAACGAATCATCTATGAATAGGCAACCAACTCACCCAGTCGTGCTAGGTGATCCACAACATTATTTCCAAGGCCTAGATGTTGCTTTTGAAAATGCGCCTCAGTCATTACGAGACGTTGAGGGCACGACAAACTTTAAGAGCTGAGGTGACGAAATGGGACAATCTATTAGACCGTCGCAATATATTACAACTTACGGGCCAGGAGCAATATTAGAGGGGCCAAATGGACCAAGAGTGATAAACAATATTGCTCAATCAGGAATTCTTAATTATAAATCGTTGGATCAGCTTGAAATAGTTGACCAGCGTTTGTCCGAATCTTTGCTTCAAGGTGCAGGGATTATTCGATTACCTACTAATGCTGAATTACAAGTTGCTGAATCAAGAGCAATTTATGAAACCAAGCACTTCCCTGAATGGTCCTTGTGCATTAAAAAGAACCATAACAAATTATACCGATACAATATTAGTAGACAGATAGGATGCCCTGATTGCGGTCGATTCCATAATTCATATGAAGGATGGCAAAAATCCCGAAGGGAAGCTATTCGTTTTGTAGTAGCATGTCCAAAAGGTCATCTTGATGATGTAAATTGGGGCGGTCTCGTTAAACACAAAAAAAAGCCATGTTATCCAGACTTTCTAATTTGGAAAGGAGGAGGTGGAGCACTTAAAAATGTAACTATCGTATGTCCTGATTGTGACGGAGAATTTAATTTAGGGACTGCATATGCAACTGAATTAGATTGTACTGGTCGCTATCCTGAAATGGGGAATGATAGACCAGGTTGCGATGAACCGGCTCGGATGATGCAAAGAGGCGCATCTAATTTAAGGGTCGGAGAGATAATATCTTCACTTACCATACCAAATCGGGATACGCGACTTCATCAATTATTAGCGCATTCAAGTATAATAAATCTGATTTACACCTCAGAGATAAGTAGTAAAGAGGAACTTTTAACCAAAATTAAAGCCCTTGTGGATCGTCGTAGAGTTCAGCAAAACATTTATGACGAAATATCTCGTTACGATAATTCTGCAATAATAAATGCGATAGCTGATGTATGTGAGCCAATCGATATTCAAAACGAGCTGGATTATCGTGTTGCAGAGTTTAATGCCCTACAAATAGCTGCAACAAGAGGAGCCCCGTTACAAGTTTCTTCCACACCAGGCTCGCCACCTCAATTTGAGGTAGTTAGACAAGATATTAAAATATTTGCAGGACCAAACGGTAGAAAGCTCAGAATTACCCCCGTTAGTAGATTAAGAGTAGTTATGGTTCAAACTGGTTATCGTCGTTTAGATCTGGTTAACGGAGATATTGTCTCGACTGTTTATCATGATGGGATAAAGGACTGGTATCCTGGTGTTGAGACATTTGGGGAGGGGATATTTATTGATCTGGCTCCAACTGAAGAGATAGGTACAGGCCATTTTGCTATGAGTGGAAAAGATTATGAAAATTGGCTCATAGCATTTAAAGATCCCGAACAATATGGGGTAAAAAGCGGAGTAGTTGATCCTGAACAACTCCACCCTGTTTTTGTTTGGTGGCATACCTTGGCCCATCGATTAATAAGTTCTTTATCGGTTGATTCGGGATACTCATCCGCTTCTATTAGAGAACGAGTATTTATTAAATTTGAAGATGATAGGATAAGTGGTGGGGTTTTATTATACACTACACAACCTGGTGGGGATGGTACTTTAGGCGGTCTTATTGGATTGGTTCCAGAGTTTAACAGGGTCTTGAATAGAGTTTTTAGAAATGTTCACACATGCTCTAACGATCCATTGTGTGGTGAAGAGAAGTTTGCTCCAAATAAACTTAACGGTGCGGCTTGTTATGTTTGTCAATTTGTCTCTGAAACTTCTTGTGAGCATAGAAATATGCTACTTGATCGAAATTTGCTTATGGAGAATTTACCTTAACTATGGAGATTAAAATATTAGCTACTGGACTTGGCTGGTTGGGAAACGGTGTCGAATCTATTACAGCCAACTTGGAAGAACTGATTCTAAATGCACAATACGAAATAATGATCTGTGCTTACAAAATTAGCACAGGAGCATCAGACGTTTTAGAATTGATTAACGCCCCTTTATCTAGGGGCGTTGATGTAAGAATTTTGGTTAATCAATTTCATAACCACCATTCCGCAGCTCAAGCAATGTTAGCATCTTTTTCGAGAAAATTTATAAATTATAAGCTCTATGATTTTACTCATCCAGACGGGTTTGATCTGCATGCAAAAATGATAGTTGTAGATCGTGAACGAGCAATAATTGGTTCCTCAAATATATCCAGAAGGGGATTTTTTGAAAATCATGAATTAGCAGTAATGTTGTCAGGGCAAGATGTAAACAAAGTAGCAAATGCATTTGAAAAACTAGTCACTCACCAGTTTACTAAAAAAATAGATTTATAGAATATTTGGTGATGCGTTATAATAACTTATGACTATCGAAATTTGTCGAGGAAGATGTAAATGGCTTATACTGTTTTAGATTTATTTGCTGGTGGAGGGGGCTTCTCTACGGGGTTCCAGATGGCACGACGAGGAGACTCCCGCTTTGAGATTATCAAAGCAGTTGAATTGAATGAAGATGCATGTAATACGCTTAGAAACCACTTAGGCGAAAATAAAGTTATCGAAGGAGACTTAACGAAAAAAGAGATAAAAGATAGAATCATTGCTGAATGCCTTGGCGTAGACGTTATTATCGGAGGACCTCCATGTCAAACTTACTCTCTCGCTGGACCTGCAAGGTCTGGAAAACCAGAAATGAGAGAGGCATTAAGAACCGATCCCCGGAATACGTTATTTAGGCATTTCTTTGATTTAGTTGGTCAAATACGTCCACGAATTGTAGTATTTGAGAATGTTGAGGGGATTATTTCAAAACAACTTGATACAGAAGAAGAGTTGTCTAAGAAACAGCAAATAGCTATTGAAGTGATTTGCGATGAACTGGAATCTTTGGGATACTCAACACGAATAGAAGGAGACCTTGTAAAAAGATACCAAGTATTAAATGCTGTCAACTACGGTGTTCCTCAACAGAGAAAAAGAGTTATTATTATCGCAAATAATCAAAACCAGCTTAACCCAACGCTAGATGTTTTAAATTACGAGATTGATCAAACCTTACTACAAGCCATAGGGAGACTTCCTGTAGTTCTTCCAGAAATTAGTGTAAGTAGAATGAAGTCTTTAATCAATCTAAATGTAATTACGCAAAATTTAGAAAAAAGCCTCTATGCATTTGTAGGTAGTATCAAGAACTTGAAGGACACATATAAGGAGCAACCAGAAGTCAATTCAGATGAATTTAATAAGATCATACGGTATTTTGATGAATGTCTACCGAAATTACTGAGTAAGAAATATAAAAAGCTGATTTACTTAGAAGAGTTTTTACGAGGATATAATAATCTAGTAAAAAATATGTGGAACGACATTTAGCACACAGGCAATCTCATATTTCAAGGGAACATAATATCAGGGATGTTGTTATGTTTTCGATGATGAAACCAGGTTCTTCTTCAGCGCAATTCATGAATAAAGCTTCTTTATTTTATGATAAATTTCTGGATGAACTCTATCCATATGATCGAACGAAACATGTCGACACTTATGTGAGACATTCTTGGAATAAACCATCAAATACAATTTTATCTCATATGGAGAAAGATGGTCTTAAGTTTATTCACCCAGATCAACCTAGAACTTTTACCCCTTATGAAGCGGCTCTTATTCAGTCTTTTCCTCCTGACTATGTATTTTCTGGAGGGCGAAATGCTCAGTATAGGCAGATTGGAAACGCTGTCCCGCCGCTGCTAGCTAGGAGTATTGGTGAAGCGATATTAGAACTATTAGAAAATATGGATAGATAGAAAACAGCACGATTCTCTTAGAGAAAAGTGCTTTTTGTTTTTTACTGTTCGGGTAATTCATTTCACAAAACGCTAGTTTGGAGCATATCACCGATAAAGAAATTGATACTATACACTCTTTTAATTGACATTCCTTTCGTCAAGTTTAAATTTCTTGTTGATTCTCTCGCAAAGGTTTTCAAGCATTGATATACCTGAACTATTTGTCAATGTGACAGGGTTAATGTTTAATTCTCGAAGCAAATTTAGATTGCGACTAAAGATTTTTCTAGCCTTCAATTCATTATCAAATTTTTTGCTTTTTGCAAAGGACTCTCTTGCCAACCAGACACTCCCAGTCTGATGAATGTATTTTATGAATTCCTTGAGTTCAATACTTCTCTTAATACTTCTTGTAGATTTAGTTATTAGCTCTAGCGATTTTTCAAAATTATAGTAGTGACCATTGCCAATGATTGAATCATAAAAGTAACAAATGCTTTTTTTACATCTCTCTACACTGAGATATTCACACAGCTCTCCTGAGCAATTTTTGTGCTGGACTTCTAACCTGAGTTTATTTTTAACTGCGTCAAGGTTTATTTTATGAATTTCCCCTTTTTCGAATTTCTCTTTCAAAGTACTATACCTGTTGTAAAAATTGACAGTAAGATTTTTTGAGTAAAGATAGAAGTTTGTCGGCGATTCCAGGTACATCTGGGTTATAGGATCTTTAAGCATATAAATTGGGATATTACTTTGTTTAAACACGAACATATAGATAGGAATTAAATCTTGATTAATTTCCAAATCAATAGCATAGTCAATTCTTTTGACCGTCCATTGTAAAAGGTCAGGTAAGGATAATAGATCCACGAATCTTTTAAATTCTCTTCTGACCTCTTCCATCTCATCCAAGTCCGTTACATCGAAAGCATTTCCTTCATCAACTAGAAGTTTTGGTTTTAGTGTGATTTCAATAGCCCGGTAATTATATTCCTTAACATACCTAAGTTTGATGATCTGAAAACCGAGTTTTGCGAACGAATAAGTTACCAAAGCGTCCTTATCCTTTCTATCAATATGGAGTTTTCTCCCTGAAGACTCGATGCTTAATTCATTTAGATTTGTATATAAGTTGTTAAACTCACTTTTGGTTATTCGATAATAAATAGTCATTGTGTCAATCATTAACTAATCAATCCTCTCAATGATGTAGGTAACCATGGACGTAGCAAGGACCACTGTTGACGGGGTGGTATATCTTTAAGCAAGTCCAGCGCTTACTTATCTGTTAGAGGCAAATAAAAAAGTACAAGGTGGCGATTGTTCGCTTTCCTTGTACTTTTTCTCTTTTAATCTGATTATGTATTCAGGTATTCGTTCATTTTCGTCTTCTTTATAACAAAAACTCGTATTTTAGTCTTAGGATAGACAGTCACTAATTTATCTGCTCTTTTCCTACCACTTTTCTCCTCTTCAATCTCAATAATTTTCTCGTCGAATAGGAACAAATCAAGCTCTTTCCTTGCTAAGAGTGAGTACTTTTCTCTATGTCTTAGCCTAGTTTCAACCAAATCCCATGTCTCTTTGTATGGTAAATAATATTTATCATCATCTTGCCACCCCAGATTATCAACTTCATTTTCAGGAATTTCTCCTAACTTCGTTAAAGGTTGTTCCTCAATTAGTGCTAAAATTTCCTTCAAAAAAATGATGGCATCTTGTTTTTTTAGTGTGTTTATATCACTAATATTTAAGTTTTCACTGTTGGATAGGTTATAGAATGATTTTATTACGCCATTTGTAGTTACTGGATGTACAAGCTGCAGTACCGGTCTTCGTTGATGGTAGCCCTCAAAATCATTAATTGTTACATCTGAAAACCGATTTTCAAACCACCACTCTCCATCAAATATTTTGAAATCACTATCTAATAAAATTCTAGTCGAAAGCTTTATAGCCATTTTCAAGTATCGATAGTACGATTTATCGTACAAAAATAAATCATGATCTAAAAATGAGGCAGTTACCCAATATCCCTTTTCTATCATCTCTTGATTGAGGTTTAAATAAATACATTTATATTTTTTCTTGCTTAACTTTGTATAAACCTTAATGCCTAATCCTTCTTCTCGTATGGTTTGATTTTCTTTTATGTATAGACGATGGGTAGGAACGATAAAAAAATTACATAGTTTTATATCCATTTTGTTATCTTTCCCATATTCCGTTTCCTCATCATCGACATTATTAAGAAGTACCGTGTTCCCTAGCCAATCAATGCCTAACGTCTCCCTCTGCAAAAGACGATTTAATTGAAGGCGGTAATCGTGTATCTCCTTTGAGAAGCTATCATGAAATTCTTCAATTCTGATAAGATCTATATACTTATCTATAAAAAAATGAATATTGTAGTTTTGTTTACCCATCCCGAGACTCCCAGTCCGAAATATTTTTTCATTTCCTATGAAACAACACATCAATTACATTGCCAATGTGTAGAATCATTATACCAAAGATTAACTGATGATTCTTATGATTTTGCAAGGAAATTTTCTGCGGGTACTCGGGAATTCTGGGATTTTGGGAACTCAATAATGAACCTATTTCGACACATTAATAGAATCGATCGGAAGATTAAGTTCCCAAACGGTTCCCAGATAGTTCCCAGGCTGTTCTTTGATTTTTATAACTCTTGACAACTGCATTAATGGCAAATCTCTATTAAAAATGTACACTTACATTAATACTGAAAAGCACAAAATAAAGCGATAGACAGTTAGTTTAATTAAACTTAATTTAATTTAAACAATATAGTAAATTTATATATTTAAACTCTATATTATATATCAGAATGAAAGGAGAAGACAAAATATTCGAAAATTATGACGATATAATCCGTATTGATGACATGATGGAAATCCTTGCTATAGGTCGCAATAAAGCTTATGAACTATTACAATCAGGGCAAATTAAATCAATAAAACTAGGGAAATCTTATAGAATCCCTAAGATTTGTATCGAAGAATACATTCTTGCCAAAATCCAAATGAACTCTGATTAGAAAGGAATAAACCCAAATCAAGCAGCGGACGGAATTCATCCGCTGCTTTTTGGTGTTTACGAAAGCAGATTAGACTTACTCAACTATTTTAGGGAGGAAATCAAATGGCTGGGAGCACAATAAAGAAAGACGGTAAAACGTGGTACTTCGTTTTAACATATGGAAAAAAAGCCGACGGAAAACAAAAGCAGTACAAAAGAAGAGGGTTTAAAACAAAACAAGAGGCTCAAAAAGCATATAATGAACTTATACATTCTCTTGAGAATGGAACCTATATTGAACCCTCAAAAATGCTATATAAGGACTACATGCTCGATCATTGGCTTAAAGATAAGCAAACCAGGGTGAAGAAGCAAACTCTTCGAACGTACAGATGGTTAGTTGAAATGCACATACTAAATGACCTTGGAAACATTGAACTTACAAAACTCTCTCCAATGATCATTCAGGGATTATATAATCGATTAACAGAAGAGAAGATTCTTTCCGACGAAAATATCCAGAAAGTACACACAATCATTAATGATTCTTTGAGGAAGGCTGAGCGCTGGGATTTAATACCGAAGAATCCTGCTGCACGTGTTGATCGGCCCAAAGCAGTAAAGAAAGAAATAACTGTTTGGACGGTAGAGGAGGTTAAGAGATTTCTCAAACATGCTGATGGATACAGCAGATATTCAATTGCCTTTTTATTGGCATTGAGTACTGGAGCAAGACAAGGCGAAGTTCTTGGGCTACGCTTCAAAGATGTAGATTTCGATAATGGATGTATAAGAATTACGCAAACACTTAGTAATGATGGTAAGGAAATTCTCCCCTACACGAAAACAAAATCAGGTGCCAGAACGATTGACTTACCAGAGGAGACGATAATACACCTAAGAAAACATAAAGAGCTAATAACCAAGGAGAAACAAGCAGTTGGAGCAAACGCTTATTGTGATTTGGATCTGGTTGTATGTACTGAGATAGGTACACCAACTAACAAAAGCAATTTACGCAGAATTTTCAATTCAATTATCAAAAAAGCCAATGTTCCAAAGATTCGATTTCATGATTTGAGGCATACACATGCTACTCTCCTTCTGTTACAGGGGGTAAATCCCAAAATTGTATCAGAAAGGCTGGGTCATGCAGATGTAAGGCTTACCTTAGACACGTATTCTCATTTATTGCCAAGTATGCAAAAAGAGACTGCAAGAAACTTTGGTAAAATGATTTTTGGGGATGATACAAACGATAAAATGATCATTGAAATAGACCTTTAGACTGTTTTCTTTACATGGAAAACAGTCAATTTTTTATGTGTTAGAATCTTCAAGAATGATGTTTTGGACTTAGATTGATCGTTTGTGCTGGCTTTTCAATCGTTTAGCTCTAATAAACAAGTTAATATTATTACCTTCATACACATCATACACACGAAGCTGGATCATAGCTCTGTTGTATTTTGTATTCCTATTAAAAACAGCAAATATAGCTGTTTTATAATTTTGATTATAAGGGAGATGGTTTATTTGACAGCAAATGTAGAAAGTATGTTTTACTTTAGGCGGTTTAACCCCTCAAAACTTGAGTTATTCTCCCTTATTCTCGCTTTGTCGTAGTCTTGCATCCTTCTTCAACCTTTTGGGAGTCTAGGAAGAGATAAGTCTAGCGTCAAGGAGTACGCTTGACTCCAGACTTATCTCTTCCTGTTTTGCCGCTAGGTTGAAGAAAGGCTTGCTGTGCATTTCCATTGCCAGACTATACTTTTACTACAAATGGTTTTACACGTTGCTGTGCAAAAGCCTTGCTGAATTCTACGGGTGATAAATCGTACAAACTACCATGGATCCGGCGTTGGTTGTAAAAGAGCAGATAGTTTGTTACGGTTTCGTAGGCTTCTTGGTAGTTCTGAAATTCATTTCGTTGCAAACATTCTTTCTCCAAAACACTGTGAAATGACTCAATGTGAGCATTCTTATTGGGTGTTTTTGGAGGGATTCTCTCATGCACTGTTCGGAAACGCTGACAGGCTCCTTCAAAGGCATGGCTAATAAACTGTGGACCGTTATCCGTGCGGATAACTGGTCGTTCTTCATGGTCGAATTGCTGTCGTTTCCACAAAGCTCGCTGAAGAACCTCGGCAGCATGTTTTCCTTCGCATGACAGGCCAATATGGTAGTCCACAATCGCTCGATCGTAGACGTCAATAAGACTCATCAGGAAAAAGAAACGATGTTCACCTATAATAAAGCCGTATTTTACATCCATCTCCCACAATTGATTCGGAGCGGTAATCTCGCGGTTATTCGCAAGCTTACGAGGATGCTTGCTTTTCTTTTGTCGCTGTGGTTGCAAGAGTTCTTCTTCTTTTAACAAGCGGTAAACCTTTTTCTTGTTAATGATCAGATGGTGGTCTCGTCGTAGGCAGACTGTAAGCTTTCGATATCCATAAGCAGGTTCTTCATCAGCAATCAGTTCGGATAACCATTCTTTGATTTGCTCGTCGGAGACAGCTTGTCCGTCAATGGACAAAGAATAACCCGGTATTGGCCGCCCTCCGTGGTAGACACGAGGTTTTTGGGAGGCTTTGTTTATTCGGTAGTAGTAGGTTGCTTCAAGGATGCCGACAATACGTAGCACCATTTTGGTTGTGTACCCCAGCTGTATCCACTTGTCGGCTATTTCCATTTTGTCCGATAAGCTGGGTTTACCTTTTTTACAAGATCACGAAGGATCGCGATTTCCAAATCCTTTTCTCCAAGTAATTTTTTCAGTTTATCATTCTCTGTTTCCAGTTCACGAAACTCACCTGGACTTGGTGTATAACTCGTTACAGCTTTGGCTTCGGCAGAAGTGTTTTGCCAATCTGCGTGCTTGGAATCACGTATCCAACGATACAACATTTTAACGTCTATTCCATGCCGTCTGGCTACCTGGCTCGTATTTCCTGCTTCTTGGGCTTCTTGGATCAGTTGTTGTTTGAATTCGATTGAATACCGTTTCCGTTGCATATAAAATCCCCCTCTGTTCTTCTGATATCAGCTTAACAAGATAAGGAGTAATGACTCAAATCCAATTTAGGGGCTTAAGAGGAGCCACCAGAAGACAAAAGAAACTTGGATGCAAAAATTGAATCAATTTGTTCGAATTACCCTAAAAAGAAGTTAGGGTTCTTTGCAAGAAAAATTGGTGCTGTAAAGAAGGAATTACAAAAGGTAGATCACAGAGACCGTGGTTCATATCTTTACAGGATTTTTGAAGCTTGTGAAGAAAAACTATTTGAATTGGCGGATCAGTTTGCAGAACTAGATTTGCCGCCGGATAAAGTCGATTCCATCATTGATGAATTGGTTTCGCATGCCGAACAACACCTGACTGATAAATCTAAAGACTACTCGTACGCATTTAAGAGTAAAGATACTTTAAGGAATGCAGTTTTGGAATTATTTGATAGCTGCTTCCTTGCCTTCGATTAGGGTGAACCTTATGAGTGATAAACAACAGAAACTTAATGTCAAGAAAAGACTTATGTTTAACAAAGAGGAAGACTACTATTTCATAACATATAATGTGTTGGTCTTCCTAAACACATTAGGGTGTACAAGCGAAAAGAAGAAGTTTACCGATTACACGAAACTCGCTTATATTATCCCATTTGTATCCAACAATGGATTATTGGACATCGTTGTGAAGTACAATCTGTTACAAAGACAGCCTTCTAAGGAAGAAACAGAAATCTTACGTGATACCTACATTAAAAGCAGATTGAGGTTAAAACTTCTAACCTCGATCTTTTTTGCCTTGGAACATAATCAAATCATCGGTTTAAAAAAGAATGATAGAAGAAGTTGTATTGACATATGGATTAACAAAGATAAAATTCCAAAAATGTTCCTACATGCATCGATTTTTAAAATTGAAAAGGAGAACTCATTGAGGATAAAAAATGAGATTCAATATCTAACATCTTTATCCGTTAAGAAGTTGCTTGAGAGCTTGTATACAAGTAAAGGGGTGAGAGTATGGGAAGTTTAGCGATTAGAAGGGTTACTTATTGGGGAGATAAATACCATTACTCTTCACCTGAGTTTGATATGGGACTACAGATTATTCAGGCAAGTAATGGGGCTGGGAAAACTACTTTCAGCGCTTTTATTTGTTATGGGCTCGGAATGTATGTTAGACAGTTTGATTTTAAGGAAAAGGCCGAAATTCATAAAGAAGTATCAAGCGATACGAACAACTATATATTGATAGACATTCTTATTGACAGCAAATTATATCAACTTACAAGATACTTTCAAACCCAACAAAATACAGTATTTATCAAAGGTGAAGATGGTACAGAGGATTCTTTTCCAATATATCGGACAAATAAAGAAGATGTAACCTTTTCAGACTGGATCCTATCCAAATTGGGAATTGAAGTCTGTGAAATCTATCAAGGAACTAAAAAGTTTAAAATCAACTTTTCCGACTTATTTCGATTAATCCATTATGATCAAGAAACAAGTGTATCGAAAATTTACAAAGAACATCGAAATGACAACAACTTTGTTTCTGACTCAACTACTGTAAGAAAAGTAATCTTTGAATTGTTAATTGGGCATCAGTTTTCTGAATATTATGCGATGATGGGCGAATTGAACAGGATTGAACGCGAAAAAGATACGCATAAAGCTACATTAGACAGCTACTTAGATATGACCAGTAAGATGGGATATCAAGTAAATAAGATGAATCCAGAAGAGTTAACAAATCAGATACGTGAATATAATCATCAGCTTGAAAAATTGAACTTTTATCGAGAAAGTTTGAAAGAAAAGCGTTATGATTCTTCACAGTTGAACAACCACGTACGACAACTAAGAAATGAGTTAGTTCATGCAGAAACTCGATATTCAGAATTAAAGCTGAATAAAAGAAATACTTCACTTGAATTGAGTGACCTGTTGCAATTAAAAGAAGACATCATACTGGAAGCCACTCAAATTAAAAAAATAATATTGGCTCATCAGGAACTCAACCTATTCTCTCCTAATACTTGCCCTTGCTGTTTAAGGGATATTCAGAGGCAGGAGAATCATTGTATTTGCGGGTCGCCGATTGACGAAACCCAATATGAGAAATTCTTTTATGATTCAGAGGAATACCTAGATATTCTGAAATCGAAACAAAAGTCAGTGGAAACAATTGAGGCAGCCATAGGATCGTGCAAAGAAGAACTGTCTTATTTTGAGGATGAGCTTGCTCGCTTTGATCTGCAAAAGGAAAAAATCATGACTCAGCTACGTCAAGTTGAAAAAGATCTACAGTTAAACGCTAGCGATAGCGAGCTTAATGCAGTAAATGAAAAGATTCTGGAGGTAAAGGAATCTATTCAAAGTATTGAACAGAAGAAAACTCTTTATGAGAAATATGAAGAGTTGGACAATAACCTTCAAGATGCGAAAGAACAACTTTCAGAGCTTAAGCAAAAGTTAGCAAAAATGGAGATTGGGGTTAACATTTTGCTTAAGAAGCAAGTTGCCGAGTTTAGTGAAATATATCGTGAGTTACTAATTGAGGCTGACAAAGATGTAATAACTGCCTATATAGACGAAGATTATATGCCTGTGATTAATGGTGGCGTATATAGACAAGCTAGTTCAAATGTAGCGAAAAGATTTATCTATTTTCTTTCCTTGCTAAAAATGGCTATCACGAATGATGAAATGCCTTTCCCTAGATTTTTGCTTATCGATACTCCAGAGAACCTAGGGATAGACCGAGACAACTTAAATAAGTGCCTCTCGCAGATATTGAAGGTAGTAGAAGGTGCTACAGATTTTCAAATCATTCTAACTACAGGTCTTGGTAAATTTCCCTCTGAATTAGAGGAGTATGTTGCTGAAACTTTGACCTCAGATAAGAAATTGTTGAAGGAAAGAATTGCAGAGCAGAAGACCGAGGTAACCAAACAAGATGGAACTGAAGATGAGGAAGAAGAAGAAGGTACTGAAAAAGAAGATAGGGATTGATGAGATTTTTTGTGTATAATAAGAACAATACGGCAACAGGCCTAATGTTTCAAACTGCTCTAAATGGAAATGGTTTGTGGTCAAGAATCTGGTCAAGAATTTTGATTTTTTTCTGTTTCGTCATCCTCGAACAGAAAACAAAAAAAGCGTCTCAACCCTTGATACGACTGGGTTTTCGATAAGGAATCCCGAATCCCTGAAAACCACCAAATTATCTTGACAGGGTGGGGGTCGCTGGTTCGAACCCAGTCCGGATCACCATATATCGAACGTTGAAGCCCTTGGTAATCAAGGGTTTTTCTTATTTTTGTAGCGCCCCTGCTTGTTCCCCTTTTGTGCGAACAATAGCAAATTGGTGCCGAAATGGTGCCCTTTATTCAACTAAAGATTTCTTGGTGCCATTTGGTGCCGAAAAGAACATTTCCCCGAAAGCTTCGATCGTTTCCTTTTGCATGTGCGGTGTAATGTGCGAATAGCGATTCAACATCTTCACACTTGACCATCCCATACGCTCCGCAATTGGCTGCCCCTGCTCGATTTTTATGAATGGTTAAAAATTACATCTGATTTAACGAAAAAGTTTGAAACATAACTTAGACCGCCTATGGGCGGTTTTTCCTTTTAGACCAATATGTCGATCACAGCGGAAAAGACGCTGGCGACCCGGCGGGAAGCATATACCTACAATGTGCCAGCTGAAGTGAAGGTAATCACAGCTGCGGTTTATACGCAGGATGACCGTTTCGAAATCGAAGTTGTACTGGTGGCTGGACATTAAGCAGTAGCAAATTGCCAAGCCAAGTATGGGGGCTTGAAAGTTCAGATCGAAGTGGTTGAAACAAAAGAACAGATCGATGCAATCAACTGGTAGGAGGTCACGTGCATGTTTCGGGTGGTCTGGAACAGGCCGCCTGGTGAAAACAGCGACCTTGGTATTATGGAAGTACCGCCTGTCTTCTGTCGCCTACATGGTTACGGAGCCAGAAGGCAATACTGGCTCCAAACAGTACCTGTAAACAAGAATGCCCTCTGGCGAAATGATATTATCCCCTTTAAGTAGACACTAATAAGAAAGCCCTTTACTGTTTAACTTGGAGGGGAATTTTTATGGGCCAAATAAAAAAGAGCTACTCCCTTGAATTCAAACACCATGTAGTAGAAAAATTTGAACAAGGGGCTACATATAACGAGATTAAAGAAACATATGGCTTGATTTGAGGATGTTCCGAAGAGGGGTAAGGAAATACCGGGATAATGGGTTAAAAGGACTGGAAGATAGAAGGGGAAGACCGAGAAAAACAGATGGCACTTTTGAAAAGCTGCTACCCCCAGGAGAGAGGATACAACGACTTGAGGCAGAAATAGAATTCTTAAAAAAGCTCTTAGAAGCCAGAAAGGGGGAAAGCAGGCAAGGGAGAAAACGGTAGAATTTCAGATCATTGCAGAGATGGCAAAACGGCATCCTGTTTCTCTCCTTTGCAAGATCGCTCATGTTTCGAAAAGCGGTTATTACAAGTGGTTACGATGCCAGGAACATCTTACAACTAAACATAAAGGAAGAACAGCAGATAAGTCGTTGATTATCGATGGCTACCAAAAATCCAAGGGTATCTATGGATATCCACGAATAAAAGCTTGGTTCCGACAATCACATGGCATCCCACTCAATCACAAGTGAGTGTATCGACTGATGAAGGAGATGAGGATTCAATCGCGTATTCGCAGGAAACGGAAGTTTTTTGGCCGTAGAGAGCCTGGATAATGCTTGTATCGAAAGCTTTTTCAGCCACCTCAAAACAGAATGTTTGTATTTAAATGTTTTTACTCAGGAAGAAGGGGGGAAGAAGGCAATACAACAATACATACGCTTCTATAATTACGAGCGTATTCAAGTCCAGCTAAACAATCTGAGCCCGGTTCTTTACCGAACTCAAATTGCCTAGTATTCACTGAAAATAATGTATTAGACTTTGAAAATCTAGTTGTAGATTAAGAAAATAATGCTTTAGACTAACTTAAGCCATTACGCTAACGGGCAGCGGCAGGATAACGACAGTAAGGAAGCGAAATCGATTGAGGCAAAATTTTCATAATTTTGGATCTTGGAAGGAGAAGAGAAATGGCAGAGATTCTTTTGTTTCACCACTCATTGGGACTAACAAAGGGTATTAATGATTTTGCCGACGAGCTCAGACGGGCAGGTCACACTGTTCATGTTCCTGACCTTTTCGACGGTCATTTGTTTACCATGATTGAGGATGGCATGGCCTATGTCAATGAGATCGGCTTCGAAGAGATAACAGAGCGAGGTATACGTGTGGCCAGTGAGTTTCCGCGTGAGATCATCTACGCGGGGTTTTCGCTCGGTGTGGTTGCGGCTCAGAAGCTCGCTCAGACTCGTGAAGGTGCTCGTGGTGCATTGTTGTTTTACTCTTGCGTTCTGACCTCGATGTTCGAATTTCCCTGGCCGACGGGACTGCCGGTGCAGATTCACGGCATGGACGCTGATCCCTACTTCGTTGATGAGGGCGACATTGAGGCGGCACGCGAGCTCGTGGCTACAGCCGATCATGCCGAACTCTTTTTGTACCCAGGAAATCAGCACTTCTTCGCAGATAGCAGTTTGCCGTCATATGACGCCAACGCAACGACGCTGCTGTTGAAGCGTGTACTCGAATTCCTCCAGCATTTGGATAACTGAGCGTTTGCTTAGGAACAGTCACATTCATGCGGGTAGCCAGTTACGCTAATGGGTTCGATAGTTCAATAAAAACAGCGGTGAACTCAAGACTTTATTATTAGGTCTTAAGTCGCCGCTGTTTCATATATTAGGCTTAGTCTAAAACTTAATTTTCAACGAACACCTAAACGAGGGCTTGTTTCAAACTGTCTACTTGACAGGGGGAAGACCAGAGTTCCGCTGAGGGATGTTTGATTTTACAGTTTTTTACAATATGGTATTGGTAGAACTCATCGCGGTCAGGCATTTCGCGATTCGCTCTGCGATACGCGTCAGCGATCATTTCCCAATTGTAAACCACTTGCGGTATCTAACGTTCCTTTCCGCTGGTCCCAATCTACATCTGTATCCGGCAATTTGTTTAGGAAAGAAGAAACGCTAACCACATCTTTGTGATCGAAGTTTTCCAGGTTCACATAAAGATCGGTTCAGCTTGCGTAGGGATAGTGAAGTGCCACCAGAGGTACAAATGACCCACCCAAAACCTCAATACAAAGGGCGGCGGTTAGCCACCATTTTCTGATAAGATCGATAAGTCGCCAACTGTTCGTTTCCCACCTGCTTTTCATTACTGTGATATAATGAAAATAAAAACAATGGGGTGTATTGTTGAAGAGACAATTTTTGATGATTGTAAGTGATGTAACCAAACCACAAATAGATAGCGCCAGCGAAGCAGTAAAAGATTTTAACGAATTTATTGACTTGATTCCAATTGAGTCTAAATCTGATGGAGGCTATAGCCTGTACCTCGATATTCAAAAAGGCGATGTTCCGATAACAGTTTCAGATACACGAAAATTCCTGAGAAATTGGTTTATGCCTTTAAAAATAGAATGTGATTCAAATCCACGAGACTTTTATTAAAAGTCTTTTTTTATACAAAGTAAGTAAGAGATGTGGGGCGCTGGTTCGAACCCAGTGAAAACTTCTTTTGACTGTTCCTTGATGAAGCTGATTGTCGAGTGGCTCCCCGATTTATCCAATCGGCTGTTTTGTTATCACTTGCTACGTGGATTCAAATGTTGCATTCAAATCCTGTAAATATTTACGCTTAATTGGCCCGTTGTAAATCTTCTTTGTTATCCGTTGATGGAACGCCGTGTGCGATGAAAGTCGCCTGTACGGTGTAGGCTCGTTATAAACCGAGAAATAGAAAAGGGATAAGGCGAGAATAGCGATACGACACCACCAACGGTCACATTTGTGAATCACGATTATCGGATTGGAGCCACGGATGCTGATCTGAAGTTCAATGTGAATGAGGATGGAACCCTCTATTTTGTTGTAGTTCCTAGCAATGCTTCCGCACCGAACAGCTCTCAGATTAAGGCAGGAACTGACGGACAAGGGAACCTTGCAGTTGATAGCGGTTATATCGCAGCGAGTTTTAGTAGCCCAAATAATGTCCATCTAAGCGGATTGACTCCTGGCAATACCAACTACACTCTTTATGTAACAGCTGAGGATGCAGCTCACAATGTTTTTTCGCCTATCGGTTTGCCTTTCTATACTGGTACTGCAGATTAGACAGCACTCTAATAGCCATTACTTTCGAAGTCGCTCAACCGAGCGGCTTTTTCTTTTGGAAAGGGGGAAGGAACACGGTTGTTCTAGAATCACTTGGAAGTTGGGTGCAAAATACGAGTAAAGTCTTGGATCAGGATCATTTTATTTACTTGTTCACTCATCCAGGCGCGGACTGTAACAGTGCACCTGTCACATTCTCACCAGACGGGCCAGTAATGGCAGCAGGACATGACGCTTCAACAGCTTATGCATTGATTCCGCTAAGTGCTAGTAGAATTGTGTCACTTGGATCACTCAGCAGAAGCGTTTTCCAGAAGATATGGAAGACGGGTGACGCTGCTTGACCTACTGTACCCGCATAATTTGATCAAGTTGATTGAGACGGATAGGCCAGATAAGTATGATGTTGATAAGCCTGACAATTTTATCGATAAAGAAACGTCTACGGCCTTGAAGCTGGAGGGCTGGAAACGTGAAGCCGGCTTGAAGGCAATTGACAGTGTTTGACTGCCAAAAGACTACTGAACAACTCGAACGCCTGGAAAAAGCGATTGACCAACGATCCAGCAGGCGGACTGAGCGAGTTGCCCTGGCTCATGTTTACGATGCCTGACCGGATGACAGAAAAAACATAGCCCTCCGTCCAGGGGATAACCGGGGAGGGCTGTTGCCTGTTTGAACAACTCCATGAGCATTTCATCTATCTTTTGGCAACCATTGAAAACAACCCTAAATAACCTCAAAGTGGCAAGTGCAATGTATAAAATCAGGTATCTCAACCATAATAAAACAGCCTGAAAAGACTTATTTCCTATGAACAGAGGAGCAGATGAATATGAAAATCAAGCGACTGCTTGCGTTACTGTTGACCTTGGCACTCGTTTTTAGCATGATGCAGGCAGTAGTATCCGTGCAAGCTAAAGAGGGGAAGGTAGCTGATTCAGTTTGCCTCAGTCCCAAAATGGTGCAGTTGAAGACAGATATGCAGAAAGTCTGGATCGACCATACAATATGGACGAGAAGCTACATTGTCAGTGCCATATCGAATCGTCCAGACCAGCAGGACGTTTTGGACCGACTTTTGCAGAACCAGCAGGATATCGGGAATCTGATCAAGCCTTATTATGGGGAAGCCGCCGGAAATAAGCTGGCTGATCTTCTCCGAGAGCATATTTTGATCGCTGGGAAAATTGTAGCGGCTGCCAAAGCGGGCAATCAGGCGGATGTGAAAAAGCTGGAGGCGGATTGGCATAGAAACGCTGACGATATTTCGAAATTTTTAAGTGCAGCGAATCCGAACTGGCAGTTTAAAACGCTGCAAGATATGCTTTATGCGCACCTTCAATTGATTACGGAAATAGTCCTGAACTGTCTCAAAGGAGATTGGAAAGCGGATATTGCAGCAACGGACAAAAACGAGATCCATATGATTCATTTGGCGGACATTTTGACAGAAGGCATCGTCAAACAATTCCCTGAAAAATTTTAAACGGGTAGCTATAGGGCAGTTCGACGCTTCAGCAAAGCTCCACAAGTGTGGAGCTTTTTTTATTTGCATGTTCGTATTATGTTCGCATATAATACAAACAAACGTTCCTATCTGGAGGCGAACAGCATGAAAAGGCAACTGCAAAGAGCCATACAACAGCATCAGTACATCCGGATTATTTACCTTGGCAGTGACGGCCGCACTACACAGCGAACTTTGCGTCCCATCGAAATTTCAGACGACCGACTAAAAGCGTACTGCCTCACGAGAAAAGCGCCGCGTGTCTTTGTAATCGACAACATCCTTGCGGTACAGTCAGTGGCGAACCGCCATGCTGTCTGATCTCTTGTAACATATGGAAGGGTTGGTGTGTTGAGAGGGCATTCCAGATAGACAATCCGTTCTCGATCCGATTTGTTCTGCCGAAGCAAAGAGAAGGGGTCCTTCAGCTGAAGAAAGACAAGAAACTGGTAAAATGCCTCTTTTAAGTGGGGTACTTCCCGTCAGCAAGGTTCATATTTTTTCGGATTTCGACCTGGTCGTTCCACTACGGGAGCGTCTCTGTGATGTACTTCTTATCTATGTAACGGCTGGACATTTTTGTGATGCTCTGAAAGTGGATTAGTTCCAGCTGTGTAACATCGCCGCTGAGGATGTTTCGCGCTGCGATTTTGAAAAAATTTTCCGCTCACGCTTCTTCATGCCTGTTACCGGTTACCTCTCGTCGTTTATTAAAATCTTTCTCCCGATGTCCTTACTTAGCGAAGGCGCTATTAAGCGCTAAACTAAGGAGGAGATTGTGATGATGAAAAAATTTCTGAATTGGGCCCGTCGTTATGGCAATTGAAATGATCATCCATTGGTTTAACTGATCTTCTGGCATGGGGCTGGGAGATTCAATTATCCCGCCATTCATCAAATCGCGCGGGTTGAAACGATAACTTTAGTTAGCTGCAAGATAAGCTTGCTCCCTTTACCCTAAATCTGCCCGTTGTAAATCGTTATCTTCTTATTTGTTGATGGAACGCCGTGTGCGATGAAAGTCGCTCGCACGGTGTAGGTCCAGGGCGACCTGGAAATAGCTTATCAGTAACAATCGAACAGACAGCACTAAGTGCGGAGCAAGTCCAATTTAGATGGAGGTGGTCAGATAGCGACTATGCCGATTACATGGTGGCTTATGTAAATGGGCAGGAATACAGGGTCTTCAATTACGGGGAGACTTATGGATTTGGTGCTATTAAAACATTACGTGCGGATACAAGCTATGACATCACGCTTCATTTTTACAAGAATAATGTCAATATTGCCCAAGGCGAACTGCATATCGTTACACCGCACGATGATACAATTGCTCCAAACGTGAATGCAATGCTTGGAAATCACACATCGACCACGGCAGATTTTGAGGTTTGGTCAGATGAGCCCGGGACTATTTACTATATGTTCGTTAGGGACGCGGATTTTAACGTTATGCCTAATAAAAGTTTGATTATGGCCAATGATCCGAGAATCGTACGATCTGGACAATTGAATGTAACAGCCGATCAACGGAAACAGGTGCTTTTGGATGGATTTACTATTACCGAGCCAGGATATTGGACACTTTATTTAGTATCGGAGGATTCGGCGGGTAATATTTCAAGTATCCAAGGAGCAGGGTTTTCTCTGTGAAAAACGTCGATACTTTTTTCAGCAAACGGGATGTGACTGCTTGCGGTCAACAAAACGGTCATGTCGTTTGTTGATCCAAACAAATTAGTCGTTGGCGGCTGATCCTTAGGATTTATCTGGGGTTTTTTCTTGGAAAAGCTTGAGTAAAGTGCGGAAGAGTCGGTCAACCGAGCGGCTTTTTTGACAAGGAAGATGAATAAAGGTAATGAGGACATTTGCCAATAACTGCCCTAATCACCAGAGGAGCAAGTAAGAGAGGCACAATCGAGCTGGACTTCCTTCCTTTATGGCTTATGGCTCGCAACGATTTCGGTCGTGCCAAACATCCCAAATTGAACAGCCTGAAGTGGCTGAACGTCTAATCGAGTGTCAGCTAACGGGTAAAGATTTTGGCGAGAGAATTTTTACATTCGTACCGCAAACAAGGGGGCAGGAAACAGGGCAGGCAAGATAGCAAATGTTTTGGCAGAACGGAACAGCGGGTGTTGACCATTCAACAACTTTTGCATTACGGCAAATCTAGATAGGTTCTTGATGCCCCTACCGAGTTATTTCATATTTGACTTCAGAATAATTGTGAATCATCAATTCTTCATGCAGAAGATTCCCAGTTCGTTTATCAATGACTCTCCTCCGTATTTCGTTCTCTCTAAAATTCTTCCGTCTATATGATGGAATTGATGATTTCTTTCTTCCAAATGGTAGGAAAAGGGCAACTCGTTTTCACAAAAGACAATTCCTTTTAGATGTTGGTCGGTTAGCCAAACGTGAAATTGAAATTGATCATTGGTGGGATTAAAGAAACGCAAATCCACGTAATTAAAAAATACGCTTGCCCCACTCCCAAAAGGCAAGACCCTATTCTCGTCTGGAAACGGATCAAAACTATGATGATGTCTCTCCGTGATTTCTAACGGTGTATGCAAGGCAAGCCAAAAAAGCAAATTCGCTAACTGGCATAATCCTCCCCCAATACCTGTCTTCACTTCACCTTGCGATAACAACAATCCGTCAATACACCCTTTGCTCGCTTTCGGTTTCCCGATTAAATGCCAAAACGAAAAGGTTTCACCTGGCTTCAAAACAATCCCGTCCATGGATTTTAGGGCAATGCGTAGATTGGTAATTTTATTTTCCTGTAACATCGGATCGGATGTACCCAATTTTCTCCTTAAAAGCGATTGATGTCGTTTGACTACATGGGGGAAGCGATCAACCATTCGCTTATTGGCAAATTCACAAACAGATTGCGAGTCGTTCTCTTTAAACGAAGCTGAAGGATTCTGAGTTTATAGACCAAAGGCATTTTAACTGCGAACTGTTTTATCATTGAGCGGTCACCCATTACCAATTTGATTTTTGCGTGCGATGGAGCTTCGGACAACTTGAACAGTTGCGAAGGTCGGGAGTAATCCCAGACTGCTCCTGCCAACCGAAAATTATACCATAATATGGATTCCTGATGTTTTCCATTTCGCGCTTCTTGCGATACAAAATTTTGAGCGCGGCGATCACTGACTAAAATGGGACTATCCGGACAGCAAACAAAAGGCAGCCGAGCTTGAAACGAGAATGAAAAGTCCGAAGCGCCAGCTGCCTTTTTGCAAAAAACGCACGTCTCCCGGCTTGACGATCGTTGCTCATTGCGGGAACAGGCTCGGACATTGCGGCGGGAAAGCAATGGGCGGGCAACGGAAAGATGGGGACGGGACAGGAACCGGGAACGAGTTTGGACGAGGTGCGCAAAGTTTGGCGAGCACTTCCAGCTTCACATCCGTTTCCACCTGGATCTGCATGCAGATGACGATGTCCATGACGACCCTGCCGTCCAACAGTACATGGCTGCTCGGCGTACACTCGCTGGCGACGATGTGGTAGCGGATGTTGGAGGCATTCAGAGGCTCGGGCAAACAAAGCGCGATTTCGCTGTCGAGCTGGGCAGGAGCTGAAAATTCGCACAGCAGCGCGCCGTCGGCAAATACGCGGATCAACTGCGTAGAGCGAAGCAGAAAGTGGACGATGCCCATTCGCACTGCGTTTCCGTAAACGAGACTGGTGTCGCGGCGGATGCTGATAATCGAGCAAGCAGCGTCTGAACAGCACGGTGGCTGGACGTGTCCGGATGATGGTGGAGCAAGCGGCGCTGTACATTGGATATCGATACGCTGACCGGCCAGGATTGCGGCTTCCACCAGCGGGCGGCACTCGTCTGGAATCCGGACTTCGTTTCGGCCCGAGAGCGCAGTGTAGACCCAGTCGTATATTTTGGGGACGCGGATGCAGACTTCGAGGACGTTGATAGGGATCGGCGGAGCTGGCACGATGATTTTGACGATAAATGCGTCCAGATTCCCTCCAAATAAAGTCTGCGCTGCCCCTGGAGTAATGGGAAACGGAACCGGATCTGTTTCAGGAGTGGAAGTGATGCCTGTCACGTAGGCGTTTCCCGATCCATCTACGGAGATGCCGAAAGCTTGGTCGTCTTGCCCGCCTCCCAAGTAGGTGGAATAGCGGAGAGCGTTGCCTGCGGTGTTCAGGCTGGTCACGAATGCATCGTGGCTGCCGCCCCCGTAGTTGCGTTGAAAGGCATTCAGTGTGATCGGAAAAGGGACGGGTGCTGTTTGAGGTGTGTTGGTGATACCCGCCACGTAGACGTTTGGCAAGGAATCAAGTGCGATCCCGAAAGCCTGATCGTCCTGACTGCCGCCTAGATAGGTAGAAAACACAAGCGCGCTGCCTGTCGGGTTCAGCTTGGTGACAAACGCATCTAAGAGCCCCCCTCCGTAGACCGTCTGGAAGGCGCCCGGGGTGATTGGAAAAGGGACGGGATCGGTCTGGAGGGTAGCGGTGCTTCCGGCCACGTATGCGTTGCCTGCCGTATCCACCGCGATGGCAGCTCCTGCATCGTTTTGCCCGCCGCCCAGGTAGGTAGAGTAGACAAGCGTGCTGCCAGTGGCGTTCAGTTTGGCAATAAACGCGTCAGAGCTGCCTCCCCCGTAAAGCGTTTGGAAGGAACCCGGGGTGATCGGGAAGGGAACGGGATCGGTCTCGGGAGTAGAGGTACTTCCCGTGACGTACGCGTTTCCCAAGGAATCGACCGCGATGGCGGCCCCGGAATCGAACGATCCTCCGCCCAGATAGGTAGAGTAGATGAGCGCGTTGCCCGCGGCATTCAATTGGGTGACAAACACATCTGTGTTCCCTCCAAATGACGTTTGAAACGCGCCGGGAGTAATGGGGAAAGGTGTGAAATCCAATTGAGAAGTTGCCGTAGTGCCGACGATATAGGCGTTTCCGGCGGCGTCGACGGTAATACCCGAGCCGAAATCGATGGAATCCCCGCCAAGGTAGGTGGAGTAAACGAGGGCGTTGCCCGCAGGGTTCAGTTTGGTAACGAATGCATCCAGCGCTCCGCCAAAAGTCGTTTGAAAGGCCCCCGGAGTGATGGGAAACGGAACCGGATTCGTTTGAGAGCTGTTCGTGTTGCCTGTGATGTAGGCGTTTCCCAAGGAGTCGACGGCGATAGCCGAACCTTGGTCGATCCCCCCTCCACCAAGGTAAGTGGAGTACAGGAAAGTGTTTCCGGCGGGATTCAGTTTCGCGACGAATGCATCCGATGTCCCGCCAAATGTTGTTTGAAAGGCCCCGGGAGTGATGGGAAAAGGAACGGCAGCCGTTTCGGGAGTGTTTGTAGAGCCTGTCACGTAGGCGTTCCCCGCTGCATCGACCGCGATCGCAAAGCCGATCTCGAAATTCCCTCCGCCCAAATAGGTGGAGTACTCCAGCTCAGGATCGATGACGAGCGGGTAATACGGATCGTAGTCAGCTCCGATCTGAAAGCGGATGACGGGTGCGCCATCTAGTTGCTGTTCGAGCAAAAAGGAACTGCCGACGCTTGCCTTCCGCCCGCCGATCTGCTGGTAACTGAACGGACGTGCTTCGCGAAGCTCCCCGATTTCGGTGTGTATGAGGAGATTCCCTTGCTCATCCAGAGACAACGATTTTGCTCCGCGATAGGCAAAACGGATGTCTGCCACCTTCGCACCGGGCTGAACGACAAATTCGTATTTGATCCGGCCGTTATCCCCTTGAAACACGAGGTCAATTCCCGGCCACAGCTTCGGATAGACGACGTGCTCATACGTAGGAATATTTGTATGCCATTTGGAAGAATCGTTGCCCTTCAAATAGTTGACTGTCCTTGTAGCGAGCTTGCGGCCTGTCGGCTTTGCTGCCGGGTTGGAGTCCAAAAACGCCAAAGACAGCCGGACTCCGCGTACCTGCTTGTTCCATTTCTCCGCGGATTGAGGAAAAATAGAGCCGAGGGCTGCTGTGGGCGAAAAATCTCCGGCAGGCTTCTCTTGAAACGTCAGGAGAACTTCTCCCGGCATGAAGTACGCTTCATAATCGGCTCCTTTTACGTAATAATGAAGTCGGGAATCCGCCTGGCCGACATTCGGGACAAAAAAAGGACGACTTTTTCCGAATGTCTGCAAAACCTGCTGCCTGTTGTCATTCGCGATGGGCATCGAATCACTCCTTCCGTAAACGAGGTGCCTTATTGCTATACGTATGTACCGCTGTAGGTGTGTGGACTGGGCGAGTGTTTATTTTTGCCGCATGGACAATTTGTATTAGTTCCAGCGGTGACAAATACGCATATTTGCACAACTGTAATGTCGCTTGCAAAACAGAAGTATTTCAGTCAAATCAAACCGCTTTGTGCTCAGGAAGTGGAAAAAATCATGAAGGATCTCTCACCGATATCTCTGCCAACGTCGTTTTACGATAATGGACGATCGGATAATCGGGAGGGGCAGACAGCGAAAGTGCCAAGCTGATTCAGGGAACGTGAATGCAAGCGAGCAGCCATCGGTACATACGTATCAGCACATATGATTGTTGTGTGCGGCATTGCGGCTGAAGACGACGAGGAACATCGATAGCTGCGATCAAATGGGGGGAGTTCGGGATGAAAGCAATTACCATTCACCAGCCATGGGCGACGCTGATCGCTTTGGGCGAGAAACGCTTTGAAACTCGGAGCTGGGGTACGTTTATTTTTATGTGCAAAATATTGTTGTGCGTCCGGAGTTTCAAAAAATGGGGATAGGGACAATGATTATGGACAATCTCATGCTCTATCTAAAAGAGAATACTCCCGACCAAGCTTTTATCGGTCTCTTTTCGTCTAACGAAGGCAAGAAACTGTATGAAAAATACGGCTTTCAGCAGTACCCTGCTTTAACCGGAATGTTTCGAGTAGCGCCAATTTAGCTAGTTGTAGGCTCCTCCAAGGTTGGGGGAGTCTTCGTTTTTATCTGTTTTATCATAGTCGTGAGGCTGCTGCGTGGGAAATATTCCCCGAAGTCGCACTTGTTTATCTATGGTTAACATCCTACATCGTCTGCGGAATAATTCATGATCAGCCGCTAAAACTTTGTGCAATGTTGAGTGAATTGATCGAATCGATAGGAACTTCAACTGTTAAATGATGAGGAAATCTAGTGAATATCCATGAATCATATAATAGCTGTAAAGGCGTAAGTACATAAACGGCGCCCTCATGGAGGGTGCCGTTTATGTTATTTGCTATATTCCATGACTTCAAAGGATTGGATTTTGTTGAAGGCTACGTAATCTTTTCGTGATGTAAACGGCCCCTTATTAAAGTTCTTTTCAAATATGTATGTTTCGTTGCCGCGTCCATCTGCACGATTATTATACCAATTAATGAAACTTTCTACTTCAGTTGAAGATAAATCAAATTCTTTTTCAAGACCACTAATCATTTTAATAACAAGTAATGCACGCTCTCCAGCTGGCGTAGGATCGGGAGTTGGATCAGGATCAGTGTTTATGAGTGTGTCTCCGATCATTTCCAATTCCATAATTCCTACAGAACTCCCAGTCGGATCATAATAACTATTTAAAACGTTGATACGATAGTATCTAAAGTATTTCTTATTATTCGTTTCTACTGTTACTGGAATTCTATCATTTTCTAACTTCCCTTCGGTAACAAGGGCCCATGTTGTATTATCATTTGACCCATATAATTTCCAGTCCTTGATAAGTGACTTTACGGAGTCATTGTGGAACAAAGGGGTTATAGTAATTTGATTAACCTTCTTTTTTTCAGTTGAACCGAAATCAACTTTTAAAAAATGGCCGCCTTCAGGCGGTGTTGTTGCATAAACGTACCAAAAATCTAAGTGATTAAAATCAACAGAATCATCAAATGCTTTCCATCCATAATCATTACGTCCACCAGACCCATAATGGGCGCTTTCACTAATGACGATGGGAGCAGGTTTATCGAAGTCAGTCATTGCTGGAACAAGATCTTTAGTAGGCTGTTGATCTTCTGCTAAAGCAATGTTTTGTCCCGAAAATAAGATAGAAAATGCCAGTACAAGACTTACTAAAATTGAGTTATACCCTTTTGCAAGACGCACAAGAACCCTTCTTATTTTTCAAAAAAAGATAATAGGAACCAATAAAAATATAGAGCACTGAGTTAGTTTTTGCAAAACAAAATATGGAAATTTTTTGAGCCTAAGGTAGAGAGTTTTTCTTAGTTAAGTCTAAGCAACATTGTTGCCGAGATGATTTTATGGACGGACGATTACAATCAAAGTCAGGGGCGGATCAGGCAACTGAATAGGGCCTTATTGCATCATCGTCACAAGATGAGAAATGCTGAGCGGATTCACTGATCTAGCAAGTAACCCACTTAGCAGTAATTAAGAGAAAAGAAGCCCCAAAGGGACTTCTAACGATGCCCTCATCTTCTAGCTACATGCTTTGCATTTGCTATACAAGCAGAAGAGGGGGACACTAAATAAGTAGGTTTAATATTCTCGCTATTATTACGAGTGCTCCAATAGCAAACATCAAGAATCCAATGATTTTAAATAACCAATAATCAAATTGGCTATGAGGATCGCTTGCTGATCCAATTATTCTAGAACGTAATTTTTGGACGTCCTTGGTTCTGAACGCAGTGAAAAAACCTATAGTGGAAAGGATTACAAGTGCGATTAATATCCAAGGCGAGTCATTCAAGAAATATACACTCCTACTATTGATGATTTAATTTGATTAACCAAAAATAGATCGAATTACTCTTTCGACAATATTTCTATCGTTACTCTCCTTTTCTTCTCGGTCTCTTGATCTTTTTTCTCTAAATAGGTCCTTTACGTCCTCAACAATGTCTTTAACAGGCTCTACAATGTCCCTTTTAATATCGAGAATTTCTTTAGTTCCTCCGTAAGTAATACTGCCACCAATTGGTACTTTTCCTGCTACACCAACTTCGAGTCCCGTTGGAGAACTACCTGTAGAACTGTAAGGTTTAGTGAGCCCTCCTGAAATTGGTCCAAGTTGTATGCTTTCATTTATTGCAGTTCCTGAGATGAAATCTTCTGGTTTAATATCATCAGGTATGTAACCAGCTTTACCACTGAATCCGACGTCAAAGCCAATCCCGATATTTCCTCCTATGTATACCTTTCCGTTTTTGTCAATTGTGATTGCGGCACCACCACCACCGCCTGCAATTGCACTTCCACCAAATGAAATATAATCAATTTCTCCAACAGGACCTTCAAAAGTATTTGTTGAGACCTTTTTCTCTTGTTTTATGTATTCAGACTTAGAATTTGTTATAGAAGGCTGAGAAGGTTGATTGCTAAGTATTTTGATTAGATTCTTATTGGGGAGCGTAGTCTGTGCTTTCAGCTTAAGTATGGCATAGGGGTCATAGGTGTCTTTGTTAGATTTCGGTTTAGTATTGGTATAACCATGTAAATCTTTATCCTTATCTCTATGGTCTTTCACAACAACACCATGTGCTTCTTTATCTTTGTCAATACGTTCTTTTACAACAGGCTCTTGTTTTGAGGATTTATTATCGGTGGTTATTGAGCCTGAGTTCCCGCTATGAGTGCCTTCTGGAATGGATTTGGCGATTACTGTTGATTTCGGTTGGACAGTCGGATTTTTTTCATTTTGGGGAGTGGACAGGGCTGGTGTGACTTGACTGCTCTTATAAGCTTGTTGTGCTGCTGGACTAATTTGAACGGAGTCACTTTTTGGATTTGTGGTTGTTACGGCTACTTCTTTAGGCGGAGAGGCTGGTTTAGTTGGAACTGTAACTTTTGTAGTTTGCGAAGTGTTACTTTTGCTAGGTGTGTAATCACGAATAGATATATTTTTTGCCATAAATGCCTCACTCCTATATCATTATTCAGAATATATTAGGAGTATCGGAGAAAAAACCAAAATTGTTAATATTTAGTTATTGGTTGGTTTGAGATGCTTTAACTGATAAGCTAAGCAGAAGATATTATCCTTTTGCAAGGCAACTATGGTTTCCGTCAGATAAGACGGTTCTTCATTTCAAACAAACAAGGAAATCTGTTCGGCGATTTAACCAATCTATATATACCTGTGTTATTGGAACCAAAACTACTCGTTGGTGATGTTCCAAGATTGAAGGCTACAAAAACGACCCGCTGTGTTCTCAACCCCTAAACTACAATGAAAAGTAGAAGAGGTTGAGAGTGCTTCTATGATGAGTGGTTCCTTGACCGATTGCAGTATCGATAGCAACTTGCACCTACGACATCGACGGCTCTCTAAAGTACTGCAAGGGATTTTTGTCCTCAGGCTCTACACCGCCAAGCCTTCGCAACACTTCCTCCGCAAAATCAAGATAATTGGAGCCTGTAGCTGTAATCACGTTCTTATCGATGACAAGCCGTTCATTTCGCTTGTTTTCCCAATTCATCACGTGCTCGTATTCCAGATCGCTCGGTTCAATAGAGGCAGTATAGGCAATTTCATTGAGAATGGCGGCTGCGCCGAGCAAGGAAGGCCCACCACAAATCGCTGCGATTAATTTGTTTTGTTCGTAAAATGACCGAATAACTTGTATCAATTTTTGGGCGTGCAGAAACGGATGGGGGGCGCCGCCCGGAATAACCAGGGCTGCAAATTCGTCAACATCGATATCTTGAACGGATCGGGCAGGAAGGTAACATAGCGTAGATAAGGCTGTAACAGCCTCTCCTTTCGGCTTGGTCGAAAAAGTAACAAGCGTGTAGTCGGTTCTCTTGAGTGCCGTGACTAATGTAATTACTTCAAATTCTGCGAATGAGTCGTAGAGGAACAGCAGCAGTTTTTTCAATCCAATCATCCTTTTGCGGTTTGTGGCGCTTCTTTTGTTCGTTGAATTGTGAATAGTATAACATTTGGGTGCGTCTACGACTTGCTTTTGCATGGAAGTGCTGAAAAAGAAAAAAAGCCCCAAAAGAACTGTTAACGATGGCCAAGCCTTCTTGCTGTGCGCTTCGATTTCATTACCAAGAGGTTAATGGTACAATCGATGCAGATAGCGATAGAAGAAGACGCCGGAAAACGACGAGGAAACGGGGGAACAGCGTGTCTTTTGTATTATTTTTGCCAATTGGGTTTATCGCGGTGGTTGTTGCCATTGTCATGGCTTTTGTCGGGATGAGGAAGGACGCGCAGAAGCAAAAGAATGAAGCCAAACGAATTTTTAAGAGAATGAACATCATTGCGGCTGTAGGATTTGTTTCCATCGCGCTGGGGCTTTTTGCTCCGAGTGGACAGAATGAATCGACGGAAAAGGCAGTTCCGGCCAAGGGGGCGGAGGAGTCCGCGGTCCTTCCGGCTGAAAAATTGGCCGAGCTTGAAAAAGTGATGCTAAAGGACTATCACGAAAACTTCTCGATGACATCGTGGTACCAAAAAGAGCTGAAACTGGCGATCGCGAAGGGCGAGCAAGGTTTTTACAAGCTTGGCCTTTACACCGGATTGACGGAATCAGAAGAAAGCAAGAAAATCGCTGATCAGCTGACGCATCCGTTTTTGGGCATGGTCAATGAAAACGGAGCCGTGCTCCAGGGGCACGTGCAGACGATCGATGTTTTTGGAAAAGAAGATAAGCTGTTACTGAGCGTCAAAAATCCGATAGTGAATTAGCGAACGAGGCGGCTGCGATTGCGCCTCTTTTTTGTTGGCAGAGTGCGCCCCCAATCAGAGAAAAGCGCTTTTTCATGGACTGTAAGAACGTGTATCAAGCCAAAGAATGTTATCTTTTTGGGGAAAAGATGAGACGAATCAAAAGTATTGTTGCGAGTAGTGTTAAAAAAAGCTCGAAATGTTGGTCAATAAAGATGCCTTTGTATGAACAGACGATTTGAACCGTGAAGTAAAGCGATAACATCAAAACTAGCGCCAAAAAGTAGCCCCGCTGATTTCGCCAGTAGTACAAATAAATGCCCTCCTTTTGCTTGAAATTGAAATTCGAATTGATTTCGTTTATTGTAAATTATACCAATTTATGAGCGCTCAACAAACAAACTCCCCCAATTTTACAAACGGAAGTGAACATACGATGATCCCCTTGAAAGACTACCCGCACACGAAAGAAAGCCTGCTCCACTTGCTAAAGCAATCATGTGCCCAAGCAAACTCGCACACCGCGGCGGAACTGGCGGAATGGTGCTGGCTTTTTTGGTCGCGCTGGAGAGCAGATGAGGATGACTTGTTTCAGCAGACAGACGAATTGACCATAGACATCGTCATGGAGATTGCGGAAAAGTGGGTAAGCCAAGAAGGAGCACACGCTGCCCACGATGTGCAGTTCTCCAAGAAACAACTCGCAAAGTGGCTGGAGCGATTGGGGGAACATTAACCAGAGCAGGGAGAGTGCAGATGATTCCCGATGATGTAAAAGAACGGTTGAAAAAGAAATACAATCTGGAGGAACCAACGCCATTCAACTCGGAGCAACGACTCCCACCTCCGAGAAATAGGACAGAATATCCGGCAACTACAGAGTTTCATATAGACCCATACAAAGGGGCGGGAGAGCTGTTGCTTGGCATGACTCCCGACGAAGTGCAGGCCGCGCTGAATTTTCAACCTCGTGCGGGCTTTCATGGAAAAAACCTCATGAATATTCCTTACGAGGAAGCAGAAACGTTTGTCAGGCAATATGATCCTGACATCCAAACGAACGGAACGGGTTTTGTTTCATTAGCATTGGGCTTTGGTGTTTATGCCGAATTTGCCTTCGAGAACACAAGTCTTCCCGTTGAAACCGTGTGTGTATTTGAAGAAGGGTATTTTGCTAAGAACAAGGAATAAAGGTGATGCCGTCTTCAAGCCTAAAAAACGGCCAGCATGTCGAGGGGATGGATCAGAGGGGCGTAACCGCGTAACAAGTTGGTAAGACAAGATGCCTACTCGTAGTGCGGCGCCGAAGGATACATATAGTCCAGCAACTCGACCAGCCCCCACAAAAACAGCAGCATGACAACGAGACACAGCCATTTTCCCGGCAGCGACCTGACCTGTACGATTACACCCCAGGCAAGAAGAAAGATGACGACAAACACGGCAGAGAAAAAGTCATACATACCGAGCGCTCCTTTCGCCATGAAGTACGTGTTTGGATGAGATTGGTTACAGGCAGCGGCAGGTGAACAACCAGGCGAAGCGGGCAAGAGACGCGAGAGCAAGTTTAATCGGCAGCGAAAAGCTGTTTTTATGACAAAACAAGCATCCACATGAAAAGGCACTAATCTTCGCGGAGGCGCTTATGGCTTATACATACGACCAATTTACGCATGATTTGTTCCAAGGCAGAGAAGTGGAATTTACGTATAAAGAAAAACGCTACTCCATCACGAATACCTCAAACGGCCGCTGTTTTTGCCAATATGGCGCGGAGGATGCCGCATGCTTTGCCAACCCGCAAGAACTCATTGCCAGGGTCAGGATTGAGGAAAAGTCGTTGGAAATGCTGTTTCGATCGAATGAATTTGTTTTGGAAGTTCTCTATTAAAGAAGCCGGATTGGTAAATACACCATTTCGCAGCCGTTTTTCAGTACATCCGTCAACAGCCTCCGGGATATCCGGGGGTTTTTTCAGGTATGCGGGACTTGGTTCATTTCATGAGGACAGAAAGAGCGAGTCGGCCATGGCAGAAATGGCAGGCGAGGGGAGCGGAGCAGAGAGTGGGCAAAGTGCGATTGGACAGGGGGAAAAAGCTGGGACAGGCCAGAAACAAACAGACCAAAGACAAACAGACAAAAGAAAAAACCAGGGAGCTGCTCCACTGGCATTAGAAGCGTTATGCACGCACAAAATCCGCAAGCCAAAAAGAATAAACAACAATCCCGAAGAACAAAGCGACAATGCCTTGCGTGCGATTCCCGTATTTCAAGTGAAACACACCCATCGCCAAAAAAGAGAAGAGCAGCCCGGAAATCGCCCAAAGCACTCGCGGCTCGTTGCGAAGCTTTGCTTCTCTGTACAGTCAGATGCTCATTAAGATACTGATAATGGGGGAAAACATAGCTTGCACCTCTTGAAAATGAAAGTAAGTGGCACTCCGGCTGCATGTGTGCTGGTTGGGAAATTTGGCTTGTTTGCATTAGAAAGTGGATGGTGGATGCGGCTATAAAAGGAAGCCAGCGGCGCGTGCAAGGTAGATGCGTCTGCAAAAGGAAGCCAGCCCGAGCAAGGTGCGGATGCACCTGCACAAGCGAACCACCTCGTAAAAAAAGCCCGAGACATCATCATGCCGGGCACATCCTGGAAAGACAAGTCCACCTTTTTATGCGAACCATTCCATAATGACTGAAAGCGAGACGACAACCATGTACACGGATTCCTGGATTTTTTTAAGCACCTTGGCACCTCCTCATGCTTATCGCGCTGCCCACGCTTCCACTTCTACTTTCAATGCTGGCTGGGCCAGGGCAGAGACGTAGGCTACTGTGGTCGAAGGCGGATTGCCGCCGTGAAATTCGGTCCAGATTGCCTGGAAGCTGGTGCGCTCCAGTTTCTCGGTCATCCAGATGTTGATTTTGACAATTCCGTCCAGCGAGACTCCCTCGCTTTGCAGGATGAGGGTCACATTTTGTAAAGCGAGACGCAATTGTTGTTCGACTTCATCGGGGAGGTTGCCAGACGGGTCCATGCCAACCTGTCCGCTCAGCACCAGTAGCTCGGCATCTCTTGGCAAGATCGTCAAATGCGTGTAGGAGCCTACAGGTGGTGCAACCGTTTCGGGGTTTTTTCGAATAATCGTCAAAATGTTCCCTCCTTTTTGTCTGTTCCATTATACCACAAACTGGGAAACGGATGAGAACGGCCCGCTTGCGGCCGGGAATGGGAAGTTCCCGTAACGCAAGCGAGTGAGGACCGTTAGTTACGTGCATCGGCAAGGAAATAGGAAGGAAACAGCAAAGAAATAGCAAGGAAATGAAGAAGAAAATTAGCAAGAGCATTCTTACAACCAAAGCGTGGCGAATCAATCATTCGAGCAGGCGGATGAAAAAGCTGACCAGATTGAACGCACCCGCAGCAAAAGTCAAACGTTCCCTGCCTTTCCTGACAAAAACTACTCTCGTCTCCCACAACCAAACTCCTCTTGTATCCCTGCCAAAAATGCCCGAACCGCCGGAGTCAAGTAACGATTTTTTAAGTAAGCTAAAAAAACGGTTCTTTGCAAAAATGATGAATCAATTTTCTTCCGCACAATGGACGGGTCGCTTACGCCAGCCAAATAGTTTTCGGGAATGATCGTGATCCCCAGATTTTCCCGGATGAGCGACAGCGCGGTTTCGAAGCGTTCGATCTCGAATTTGATGCGCGGCTCCACATCTTCCATGGCAAAAGCCGACAAGATGTTTTCCCGAGTCTGGAAGCCTTCTGTGCTGATGATAAAAGGCTCAGCCACCACTTCTTTCAGCGAGACGGACTCTTGCTGCGCTAACGGATGGCTCCTGTGCAGGACAAGCACCAAATTCTCGATGTAGAGCGGAATTGTTTCGAGATCGTCTTCCTGGATAGATTGGTTTGTAATGAGCAGATGGGTGTGGTATTTGCGCAAGGAATCTTTGACAGCCTGTCCGCTCAGCACTTCGATCAGCTTGATATTCATGGACGGGAAGTGTTCCTGATAGTTGCGAATGACTTTGGGCACCCAATGCTTGGCCGACTCGATGATGCCGATGATGAGCTGGCCGCTCCCGGTTTCCTTGACTTCCTCCATTTCCTTTTTCAGCGTGTCCATCTGGGAGAGAAGCAGGATCGCCTTTCGGTACAAAATGTTTCCAGCGTCCGTCAGCTCGATCTTCCGCGTGTTTCTTTCCAGCAGGGGCGAGCCCACCTCTTGTTCCAGATTTTTGATCGCGTTGCTTAGCGAAGGCTGGGAAATGTGCAGCTTTTGTGCGGCTTTGGAGTAGCTCAACAAATCGGAAACCGTGACGAAGTAATGCAATTGCTTGATGTCCACCTGAGTCGCTCCTTCGGATTTATAGCTTCAAGCTATTAATTTATTAAAATTATATATTAGTCATAATAAGTTCGCCATTATATAATCAATAAACAAAATCTACTTCAGAAGGTTCAGAAAGGATGAACATCTTGAGAGAGCATGTTTCAGCGACGATATGGACCGGGCGGACAGACCATCCTACGCAAAGAAGCCATTTTCGCTACCATCAAGTGGTGGAACAGATCGAACTAACGCACTTGCAGGCAACGCCAGGCAGGGCTTGCGCGATTGTCGGCTTTGAATGCGATGAAGGCGTACGCCGCAACCAAGGGCGAGTCGGGGCGGCAAAAGCGCCAAGCGCGATTCGGCAAGCGCTTGCAAGCCTGCCGTGGAGGCAAAGCGAAAGCAGCCGTCTCCTGGATGTGGGAAATGTCGCTTGCCCGCATGAACGACTGGAAGAGGCGCAGCAGGAATTGGGGCAAGCGGTAGCGGCGATACTGGCAAAATCAGCAACACCGATCATTTTGGGCGGAGGACATGAGACTTTGTACGGACATTATGCAGGTGTCCGTAGCCATATCGGAACAGAAGCATCGCTTGGCATCATCAATATCGACGCTCATTTTGACTTGCGGGCCTACGATAGGCAGCCTTCATCCGGGACGATGTTTCGACAAATTTTGGAGCAAGACCCGAACAGCGACTACTTTGTGCTCGGAATCCAGCGGTTTGGCAATACGCAGGAACTGTTCGACAAAGCGGACGAGCTGGGCGTCCGCTATATTTTGGAAGAAGAGATGGCGGAAGCGGGGATGGCGGACATCGTGTCCCAGCTTAACGCTTTTATGGAAGAACGCGATGCGATCATGCTCACACTGTGCACGGATGTGCTGAGTGCAGCAAGCGCTCCCGGAGTGAGTGCCCCATCGCCTTTTGGCTTGACGCCTTTGATCGTCCGCAGTTTAATTCGTACCGTTGCCGCTCATAAGAAAACGCTTTCTTTCGATATTTGTGAAGTGAATCCGCTGTTGGATGAAAACGGGAAAACGGTGAAGCTAGGTGCTTATTTGACGAACGAGGCCATCGCGGGATTTTTAGGAGGAGACAACAATGACACTCGCACTTAATCAGGTCAGTACCATTTTTCTGTCTGTCGCTTTGCTCGTTTTGGGAAGCTTTCTGGTGAAAAAAGCAAGCTTGCTGCAACGATTTTGCATTCCGGCGCCCGTGGTCGGCGGGCTGTTGTTTGCGATTGTCGCTACAGTGTTGAAAGCGAGCGGGGCAGTGGAGATTTCCCTGGACACGTCTTTGCAAAGCTTGTTCATGCTCACGTTTTTCACCACGGTGGGACTGGGAGCGAGTTTCAAGCTGATCAAGCTGGGCGGGAAGCTGCTCGTCATTTACTGGATTGCCTGTGGCTTTTTGGCTTTGGCGCAAAATGTGATCGGTGTTTCGCTGGCCTCGCTGTTCGGTATTCACCCGCTCATCGGCATGATGGCTGGCGCCGTTTCCATGGAAGGCGGTCACGGTGCTGCGACGGCTTTTGGTCAAACGGTGGAAGATTTGGGGATTCCATCTGCACTCGCGATCGGGATTGCTGCCGCTACGTTCGGTCTTGTAGCCGGGGGATTGGTCGGCGGGCCGACCGTGAAGTATTTGATTGCGAAGCACAATCTGAAGCCGACGGAAGTGGAGGACACAGCGAAAAACGTGGAAGAGGCGGCGCAGCCTATCGCCACGAACGCTTTTTTCACGCAAGTATTGCTGATCACGTTTTGTATGGCGGTGGGCACATACTTGGGCGGACTGTTTTCCACGGCGACAGGATTTGTTTTGCCTGGTTATGTGGGAGCGATGTTCGTTGCTGTCATCGTTCGCAATGTCGTTGACAAATTCAAACCGGATGCGATTGATATGAAAAGCATCAATCTGATCAGCGATGTGACACTCGGAATCTTTTTGTCCATGGCGCTGATGAGCATCAAGCTGTGGGAAGTAGCTGCCCTGGCGCTTCCGATGCTGGTGATCGTGTTCGTGCAAGTGGTCTTCATCGTCTTGTTCGGCATCTTCGTTTTGTTCCGTTTGCTCGGCAAAAACTACGATGCGGCTGTGATGGTGGCAGGCTTTACGGGTCATGGCCTCGGTGCCACGCCGAATGCGATGGCGAATATGGCGGCAGTGACGGAGCGCTTCGGCCCATCGCGAAAAGCTTATCTGGTCGTGCCGATTGTCGGGGCCTTCCTGATCGACGTGTTTGCGATGCCGATTATTATTACGACGATAAACTTGTTGAAGTAAGACGAGAAAATCCCTGTCCATGGTGTGATCCGCGGACAGGGATTTTTACGTGGGGCTTGCTTATTGCAGCAGCATCAACCGTTTGCGCTTGTGAAAGCGGGAAATACCCGTTGGTAGCGCATGCTTTGCTCGCCGACGACGTAGTAAAAGAGGTTGACGGCTCGGCATGCGTAATTGTAGCACTGAGCTCGGGCGCTCAGGTACAGCTGCTTTTCCTCTCCCCCCTCCACTTTGTTCAAAAGCCTCACCTCAGCGATTGTGCCAAACGTAGATGAGTTTCCGACCGGGCGAATGTGCACGTTTATTTTGATGGCTTGATTGCAGGAAAAACATTTTGGAGCATCCGTGAATTTCACGAACAATCCCCCCTCGATTCGTTTTGAAACAGTATACAATTCATCCTTTTTTTCTCAAATAGTTCCAAAGAAGCAGTTCGGTTTGCAAGCCAGCCGATTCTTGAACAATCCGTGACCAATGCGGTTCTTGTGTTGAAAGAAATTGGAAGTTGATATACATTTGTATCGAATGATAGATAAAACTATCAAAAACAAGCATGAATGTGCGAGCATGAGAAAGTAGGGCTGCTGAGTGAACCATTCCCGATCTGCCATAAAAGAAGCGCGGCTTCGCGCCATTTTGGATGCCGCTACCGAGTTGTTGATTCAAAAGCCGACAGCGTCGCTGAACGAAATCGCCGAATATGCGGGGATTGGCATCGCTACGCTGCATCGGTACATCGAGAGCAGGGAGCAACTGATGCTTCAGTTGGGGCTGCGTGCCCTTCAAGTTGTGGGGGAGAGCATGCGACAAATCCCGCTCGATGAGGAAAAGCTGGAGGACTACATCCCGGCGCTGATCGAGGCGCTGATTCCGCTTGGCGACAAAATTTACTTCCTGACGCACGACGCGACGCTTTATTACAGCGAGGAAATTATCGCGGCCGAGCACAAGCTCAAAGAGCCGGTTTGCTACGCGATCCGCCTGTTGCAGGAAAAAGGGATCGTGCGCCAGGACATGAGCGTGGATTGGGTCTGGAATGCGCTGTACATGCTTGTTTTCATTGCGTGGCAGCAGGTGCAGGATGGGCGTCTCGCCAAAAGGCCGGCAGCGCAACTGGTCACGGATACATTGTTTCACGGGGTAAGCGCCAGGTAACGAAGTCATCGCCGTCCGGCAGGAAGCAAGGCCATTTCATTGCGAGAGGATGTTGCATGTGAGCGAAGCAGTCATGATTCCGCAACCGAAAACGTACGGTCCACTTGGCAATTTGCCGTCTATCGACCAAAGTCAACCGATTTTGTCCATGGGCGATCTGGCGAAGGAATACGGCCCGATCTACCGTCTTACGCTTCCCGGTTTCACTACTTTGATCGTCACAGGGCACAAGCTGGTGGCAGAAGTATGTGACATTACCCGCTTTGACAAGGAAGTCAGCGGAGTGCTGGAAAATGTGCGCGTATTTGCAGGGGATGGCTTGTTTACGAGCCGGACAACCGAGCCGAACTGGCGAAAGGCACACAACATTTTGCTGCCGACGTTCAGCCAGCAAGCGATGAAGGGCTACCACGACATGATGGTCGATATCGCTTCGCAACTGGTGCAAAAGTGGGCGCGACTCAATCCAAATGAAACGATTGACGTGGCCGACGACATGACCCGGCTCACCCTCGACACGATCGGGATATGCGGCTTTAACTACCGCTTCAACAGTTTTTACAAAGAAAAGCACAGCCCGTTTATCGAGAGCATGGTGCGCGCGCTGAACGAAGCGATGCACAAAAGCTCGCGGCTCGCGATCCAGAATATGTTGATGGTGAAGACGCGCCAGCAGTTCCAGGAAGATATCCAGACGATGTTTTCCTTGGTCGACAAAATCATCGAGGAAAGAAAGCGGAACGGAGATCGCGGTGAAGCCGATTTGCTGGCACGCATGCTCCATGGCAAAGATCCGGAGACAGGCGAAGGGCTGGACGACGAGAATATTCGTTACCAGATCATTACGTTTTTGATCGCCGGACACGAGACGACGAGCGGACTGCTTTCCTTTGCGCTGTACTACTTGCTGAAAAACGAGAGCGTGCTGCAAAAGGCATACGAGGAAGTGGATCGGGTGATGACGACGCCGATCCCGCAATACGAGCAAGTGCAAAAGCTCAAATACATCCGGCTGGTGCTGAACGAAGCTTTGCGCCTGTGGCCGACCGCGCCCGGATTCGATTTGTTCGCCAGGGAAGATACGGTAATCGGCGGGATGTATCCGGTCAAAAAAGGTGAGACGGTCAGCGTCATTTTGCCGCAGCTTCATCGGGACAAGGATGCGTGGGGCGAGGATGCGGAAGAGTTTCGTCCCGAGCGGTTCAGCGATCCGGCAAAAGTGCCGCATCATGCCTACAAGCCGTTTGGAAACGGCGAGCGTGCGTGCATCGGCATGCAGTTTGCGCTGTATGAGGCGACGCTCGTGCTCGGGATGATTTTGCAAAATTTCCGGTTGGTCGACTACGCCAACTACCAGTTGAAAGTAGCGCAGACGCTCACGATCAAGCCGGATGGCTTTACGATTCGCGTCCGGCAGCGCACAGACAGAAGCGCAGTGAGCGTACCTGCTGACAAGCACCGCGAGCAGGCAAAAGGAAACGCACAAGCTCCCGTGAAGCCGCAAGCAGCGAAAACGCCAGTAGGTGCCACGGCCATTCCGCTGCTCGTCCTGTACGGATCGAATCTCGGAACGGCCGAAGGCAAAGCGCGTGAGCTGGCGGATGCGGCGCGCCAGTACGGTTTTGCCAGTGAAGTAGGCGTTCTCAACGACTGGGCGGGAAAGCTGCCGACAAAAGGAGCTGTTCTGATCGTAACCGCGTCCTACAACGGCAGGCCTCCGCGAAATGCGGCCAGCTTCGTCAAATGGCTGGAGCAGGTGCAGCCGGGGGAGCTTGCGGGCGTGCAGTTCGCTGTGCTCGGATGCGGAGATCGGAACTGGTCGAATACGTATCAAAGTGTCCCTGTGTTCATTGACGAGCAGCTCGCGAAAAAGGGCGGCACGCGACTGTCCGGGCGCGGGGAAGCCGATGCGGGCGGAGATTTTGAAAAACAGGTGGACGACTGGCGCGAGACGATGTGGAACGACTTGACGGACGCTTTCGGCCTGCATCGGGAAGAGCAGGCAGAAGGCGAGCAGACGGAGCTGCAAGTCCAGTTTGTGGCAGGACATCCAACCGTTCCGCTGGCGGAAGCGTATGATTGCGTCCAGGCGACTGTGCTGGCGAACCGCGAACTGCAACAGCCAGGCAGCGGTCGCAGCACGCGGCACATCGAGCTTGCCTTGCCAGCGGGAGTCATCTATCAGGAGGGCGACCACATCGGCATCTTGCCGAACAATCGTCCGGAGATCGTCGAGCGGATTTTGCGCCGATTCCGTTTGCAAGGCACGGAGCAGTTGATTTTGCGCGTTCACGGGCGAAGCGCCGTCCATCTCCCTTTGGATCGTCCCGTCAGCTTGCGCGATCTGCTGTTGACGAGCGTCGAGGTGCAGGAAGCAGCTACCCGCGCCCAGTTGCGAGCGCTGGCCGCCTGCACGGTGTGCCCTCCGCACAAGCGGGAGCTGGAAGCGCTGCTGGACGAGACGGTCTACGCCGAGCAAGTGTTGAAAAAACGGCTCACGATGCTCGAATTGCTCGAAAAGTACGAGGCTTGCGAATTGCCTTTTGCCAAGTTCCTGGACCTGCTGCCGCCGCTAAGGCCCAGGTATTACTCGATCTCCAGCTCTCCGATGCACTGGGAAGATCAGGCCAGCTTGACAGTGGCAGTAGTGAACGGGCCTGCCTGGAGCGGCCAGGGGCAATACCACGGAGTAGCTTCTACCTTTTTGGCAGAGCGCAGCGCCGGGGAAAAAATATGGATGTTCGTCCGTACTCCCGAGTCGGGCTTCCAGTTGCCAGAAAATCCGCTGCTGCCGATCGTCATGGTCGGGCCGGGAACCGGGATCGCACCGTTTCGCGGGTTTTTGCAAGCGAGAGCTGCTTTGAAAGAACAAGGAGTGCCGCTTGGCGAAGCCCACCTTTATTTTGGCTGCCGAAACGAACTGGACTTTTTGTACCGCGAGGAGCTGGAGCAATACCAAAGAGACGGCATCGTCACCTTGCATACGGCTTTTTCCCGCTCTCCCGGCATGGTCAAAACGTACGTCCAGCACCTGCTCGAACAAGATGACGTGTACTTGGTCGACTTGCTCGATAACAGAGGGCGCTTGTATGTGTGCGGGGATGGTACGCACATGGCGCCGGATGTGGAAGCGACTGTGTTGCGGATTTACCAGCGCGTCCGTGGCGCGGACCCGGCGGAGGCGCAAGCGTGGCTTGAGCAGCTGCAAGCGGAAGGCCGATACGCCAAAGATGTCTGGTCGCGGACGTAAACGAGTCGTTGCGGCCAGGAGCTTTGGGGGAAGGCAAAAGCATAAAAACCGACCTGTCGTTAAAACTGGGTCGGTTTTTTCGTGTTTACGTTTGCCGGGCGGTCAACTGGCTGGTCGCCACTGCTTTTGCTTTCGTTTTGCCATATGAAAACAGAAAACATCCCGCAATCACGATGCTGCTGCCCACTCCTTGAATCCACGTCATCTGCTCGCCGAGAAACAGGAACGCCAAGATTGAAGTGAAGATCGGATTGAAATTGAGGAAAAGGCCGGAAGTAGTCGCGCCGAGCTTTTGCACTCCGATGTTCCACAGCACCATGCACACGACCGTGGAGATGACCCCGGTATACAGAAGCGAGCCGACAAACGAGCCATTCCAATCAGATACGGCGAAGTCAGCCAGGTTAAAAGGCAGGAGGATCACCAGGCCGAAAACAGCCGAGTAAAGAATCGACATCATCGGAGTCGTCTTCGTCATGGCCCATTTGCTGCAAATCGAGTACACGCCCCAGACGCCAACAGCGGCCAGCATCCACAAATCACCCGAGTTGAACCGCAGGGAGAGCAAGTAGTCGGCATTGCCTTTGGACAAGACGAGCAGCACGCCTGCGAGCAAGAAAACCATGCAGCCGATTTGGAACATGTTGATTCGTTCCTTCAGAAAGAGAAAAGAAAACAGCGCAATCGAGATCATGTTTAACGTCGAAATCAGTCCGACATTCGTCGCAGTTGTCCTCTCCAGCGCAAGAAATTGAAACAGATTGAAGAGGACGACACCTGTAACGCCCATCAGTACGAGCGGCAGCACGGCTGCTTTTGGCGGCAAAAGCTTTTTTTCCTTCCACCAGACCATTGGCAACAGACACACGATCGCAATCAGCCAGCGCAGGCTGGTCAACGTAAGCGGGGAAGCGTGCCCGACGAGCGATTTTCCCAGGACGAAGTTTCCGCCCCACAACAGGCTGGTGAGCAATAGCAACAGTACATAACGATTTGGCATAGCAAATAGCCCCTTTTTCATGAACGGTGTCGTTTGGAATCAGCTTGTTAATGAACATAACATTTTTGTTGAACATTCAAAATAAGATTCTGTATAATAAGGAAAATTCGAGATAAAACACACATAAAGTATCTATACAGGAAATTTCATTCGTTACAGACAAGGAATCTTTGGCGTTTTTGGAAGAATGAAAAGAGGGGGGAACCGCATGGAAGCATTTGTAAGCAAGGTGCTGGATCAGGTCGACATTCACATCCTGGATGTGCTGCAAAAAGATGCGACGATCAGCAATGCCGAACTGGCGCGGAGAGTGAGTTTGTCGCCTCCCGCGACGCATACCCGGGTGAAGCGTCTGGAAGCGGAAGGCTATATCAATCGGCAAGTGGCGATTTTGGATCAGGAGAAGCTCGGCTTCGACCTTTTGTGCTTCGTGTTTATCAGCACGAACATTCACCAGGAAAAGGAGCTGGAGACGCTGGAGAGCGCCCTGCGTTCCATGCCGGAGGTGCTGGAATGCCACTGTTTAACCGGGGAGTACGATTACTTGCTCAAGGTCGCCATCAAGGATCGCAAAGGGTTGGACAGCTTCATCCGCAAGCTCAACCGACTGGGCATTTCCCGGTTGCAGACGAACCTGTCGCTGCGAGAGATCAAATCTTCGACCGTCTTGCCGATTGCGGCGGAGGAGCAGGAACAGCCTGACAGCTTGTAGGAAGCTTCGGCTGATTTTTCGCAGAAGTCTGTTGATAAAACAGCCGATTTCCGTAATCATAGAGGGAGAGACAGATGACGAGCAGGAGAAGGGGACCGAGAGAAATGGCAATCAAAGCGGTTTTATTTGATCTGGACGATACGTTACTGTGGGATGAGCGCAGTGTAAAAGAGGCGTTTCAGGCGACTTGCGCGGAAGCTGCCAAGCATTACGAGCTGGACGGGGAACGTCTGGAAGCGGCCGTGCGCCAGGAAGCACGGGCGATGTACGAAGCGTTTGAAGCATTTCCTTTTACGAAAATGATTGGCATTAACCCGTTCGAAGGGCTGTGGGCGCAATTTGCAGAAGGCAAGCAGCAGGAATTTCGCCAACTGCAATCGTTCGTTCCGACGTATCGGAAGGAAGCCTGGACGCGCGGCCTGCGTGCGCTTGGCATAGAAGACGAGGAGCTTGGACACAAACTGGGAGAGCTGTTCGTCGCTGAGCGGAGAAGCCGCCCGATCGTCTATGAAGAAACGTTCGAAGTGCTGGACCAGTTGAAAGCGAAGTACAAGCTGTTGCTGCTCACAAACGGTTCGCCTGACTTGCAAAAGGAAAAGCTGGCTGGCGTGCCAAACCTCGCCGCTTATTTCGACCATATCGTCATCTCCGGCGATTTCGGACGAGGCAAGCCCGCGGCGGAAATTTTTGAACATGCGATGAGCCTGCTGGGCATTACAGCGGAAGAGGGCGTCATGATCGGCGACAAGCTGACGACGGATATTCAAGGCTCGAATGCAGTCGGCATGCGCAACATGTGGATCAATCGGCACGGCGCGACTTTGGCGGGGGATATCGCCCCTGTGCACGAAATCGTGAGCTTGCGCGAGATTCAGACGATTCTCGATACAGTGGAGTAACACGGCTCCATTCACGTGTAAAAGACAAGCCCGCCAAGCGATTTGGCGGGTTTTTTGCCGTGAAGAAGCTGATTTTTTCAAAGCATCCGAAAGTGTGATGTTTATCACCACGCCCAAGTCGCAGCCGCCGTATGATCAAGATGAAGATCAGCCAACACAGAGGAGGAAATGAAGATGTTTTGTTATCAATGTGAGCAAACACCGACGGGCGGCTGCAAGGTAATCGGCGTATGTGGCAAAAACGAGGAATTGGCGAGCATCCAGGACACGATCATTTTTGCCCTGAAAGGGATCGCCGCCTATGCGACACATGCGAGACAATTGGGGTACATCGATCCGGAAGTGGATGGGATCACGCAGGAAGCTTTATATTTCACGCTGACAAACGTTAACTTTAACTTAGAGGAACACTTGCAAATGGCAATGAAAGTCGGGGGCGCAGCCATCAAAGTGATGGAATTGCTGGACAAGGCGCACACAGATCGCTTTGGCATTCCAGAGCCGATTACCGTCTCCCAGAACAAAATCGAGGGACACTGCATCGTTGTGACCGGGCACAATCTGTTTGCGTTGCGGGAACTGTTGGAGCAGACCGCAGGCAAAGGCATCAATATATACACCCACTCGGAGATGCTGCCAGCGCACGGTTATCCCGAACTGAAGAAGTACCCGCATCTGAAAGGCAATATCGGCAAAGCGTGGTTTGACCAACGGAGATTGTTTGAAGAGTTTCCGGGGGCGATCCTGGCGACGACCAACTGTGTGATGCCGATCAAAGGCACTTATGCGGACCGCTTCTTCTCCTACGATATTACGGGGCTTGAGGGCGTGACCAAAATTGAACACGACGATTTTACGCCACTCATCGAACGGGCGCTTGCCTTGCCAAAAGCCCATATCGAATCGGAGCAGACGCTGACGACCGGATTTCATCACGAGACGGTATTGGGAATCGCGCCGGAAATCATCGATGCCGTCAAGGCTGGGCAGATCAAACGCTTTTTCGTCATCGCCGGATGTGATGCGCCAGGCAAAGGCGGCGACTACTATCGGGAATTGGCTACTTCCTTGCCGCCAGAAACCGTCATCCTGACAACTTCCTGTGGCAAGTTCCGCTTCAACGATGTGGATTACGGCGTCGTTCCGGGCACCAATATTCCGCGCTACATCGATCTGGGGCAGTGCAACAATTCCGGTTCTACAGTCAAGATCGCGACAGCGCTGGCGGAAGCGTTTGGCTGCGGGGTCAATGAATTGCCTGTGAGCATCGTCCTCTCCTGGTTTGAGCAAAAGGCCGTCGCAATTTTGCTCGGATTGTTCAGCCTGGGCATTCAAGATATCCGAATTGGTCCCAAGCTGCCGGAGTTTATCCAGCCAGGCGTGCTCACCGTGCTTCAAGATTTGTTCCGGATCAAATTGATTGGCGATGCCCAAGAAGACATGAAAGAAATGCTCGGCGTGCATTAATGGCAGGAAAAGATGGCTGTCCCTTGTGGGGCGGTCATTTTTCTTTGTTTGCCGAAAAAAGGAGGGGGCGCAAGGGGGAAGGTGTGACGTACTTAACAGCGTCTCCCCCTCTTTTCCATTACAGTAGATTTGTGAAAAGAAAAGGGAGGGGAAGCATGATGCCGTTTGGATGTTCCATGGGAATGACTCCGGAAGAAAACGCTCTTTGTGCCGCTTTAACCCAACTGAAAACAGAACACGGTCCGCTCGTGGAAAAAATGGTGGAACTTCAGCGACTTGCCACACAGTTTGTGGCTGCCGACGCGATTCGCAAAGAAGAATTGCTAACGGAACTGCAAACGAACGCAAACGCCTTTATTGCCGAGCTTGAGCCTCACTCCGCGAAGGAAGAGGACGTATTGTTTACGATGATGGCCAAGTATGTCGGGAGGGAGGCGGGGCCTATTGCCGTGATGGAATACGAGCACGAACAGGCGAAACGCTTTCTGAACCGCTTTTTGGAGGATGGCTTCCCTGACTATTTGCAAAGCGCTGTCGAGGTTTTGCTCCAGCATTTTCAAAAAGAAGAGCAAGTGCTGTTTCCCATGGCCCAACAGCTGCTGAATGAAGAGGAAAAGCAGGAGCTTCTGGAAAAAATCGCGCCGCAACACCCAGAGCGCTTGTGAGCACAGCGAAGGCAAGCCCTCTAGTCAACCAGGCTGTGCTCGATGAATTGCTCTTCAAGCGCTTTCAGATCGTGCGCCCAAAACTTGATGACTTCCAGGGCAATCTGGTGTTGAAGCTCCGCCTTGCTTGTCAGCTGGAGAACCACCTTTTTCCGATAGTCGGAATGGATGCTGTAAAACGTACAGTCTGCCTGCTGTCCCTGGATCGACAGCTGCTTGTAATAGGGAAAGCCGCATAGAAAAAAGACATCTTGTATATCGGCAATTGTCATCATCTCATGTCACCTCGAACTCAGTCGTGCCCCAAGCATAGGTCAAGACGAGCTGAATTGACTGTGCGTACGATCACACGGTTCCAAACGATTTTGTGAATGAGCGCGATTGTGATTTTCCTCACAACGAAGCGTCGAGGATGAGGATAAGGTAAAAAGGGGGATGAGCATTGGGAGTTCGGCCTGACACAGAAACATCCTCGTCTGGCCGACTCCGTTTTTTTCCTAACGAAAAGGAGTGGTGATAGATGGTTCGCAAAATTCAGCTACCCTTGCAAACATTCAGCCTCGTTGCTGGATTCATGGTCTGGGTCATCTTGTCTTCTTTGATGCCGTTTATGAAAGAGGAATTGCAATTGTCAGCAGGACAAATCGCCTGGATTACGGCGATACCTGTCTTGCTAGGCTCCTTGTTGCGTATTCCGATTGGCTATTATACGAATCGCTTCGGGGCGAGACTGCTGTTTACCGTCAGCTTTCTTCTGCTGCTCGTGCCTGTGTACTACATAAGTGAAGCACGTTCGGCGGCGGATTTGATGATCGGAGGGTTTTTTCTGGGGATTGGCGGCGCGATCTTCTCGGTAGGCGTGACTTCCTTGCCCAAATATTATCCGAAGGAAAAGCACGGCTTCGTCAACGGCATTTACGGAGTAGGCAATGCCGGGACCGCGCTCTCCACGTTTTTCGCGCCCATCGTGGCGAAGCAGATTGGCTGGTCGGGCACTGTGAAGCTTTATCTGGGGTTGCTCGTGCTGTTTGCACTCCTTAACTTCGTCTGGGGCGACCGTAAAGAAACGCGGGTTAAGACTCCCGTGATGGAGCAGATCAAAGGGGTTTACCGAAATGAAAAGCTGTGGTTTCTCAGCCTGTTTTACTTTATTACGTTTGGCTCGTTCGTCGCTTTTACCGTCTATTTGCCAAACTTTCTCGTCAGCAGCTTCGGGTTGGATAAAATAGACGCGGGCATGCGGACAGCCGGATTCATTGCGCTGGCCACCATCGCCCGGCCGCTGGGAGGCTGGCTCGGAGATCGCTTCAATGCTTTGAAGGTGTTAATGGTGGTCTTTGCCGGACTGAGCTTGTTCGGGGTCGTTCTGTCGTTCTCGCCGTCGTTGCAGCTGTATTCGATCGGGTGCCTGGCGATTGCTGTCTGCGCGGGAATCGGGAACGGGACGATTTTCAAAATGGTTCCGTACTACTTTTCCAAGCAAGCCGGGATCGTCAACGGGATCGTTTCCGCGATGGGCGGGCTTGGCGGATTTTTCCCGCCATTGATTCTCTCGCTATTATTTAGCCTTACAGGTCACTACGCTATCGGGTTCATGGCCTTGTCCGAGGTAGCGTTAGCCAGTCTGATCCTCGTCTTCTGGATGTACTATCAGGAAAAAATGCAGTTGGCCAAAACGATCGTCGACAACACGGGAGAAGCCATCGTCATCACCGATACGAAAGGGATCATCCGCGATGTAAATCCCGCTTTTTCTGCGGTGACGGGCTACGAGCGTCATGAAGTGGTCGGCAAAAATCCGAAGCTGTTAAAATCCGGGATGCAGGAACCTGGCTTCTACCAGCAGATGTGGCAGCAGATTGCCGCCACAGGCTTTTGGCAGGGCGAAATCTGGAACAGGCGCAAGAGCGGCGAGGTTTATCGCCAATGGCTGACGATCAGCTCGATCCGGGATGAAGCGGGAGACGTCCAGTATTACGCAGGCATGTTTACCGAGTTGACACCACAACAGCTTCAACCAGGCAATCCGGCAGTTTCTGCGACCAGCTAGAAAAAAAGGCAGCCATGTTCGCGTGGCTGTCTTTTTTATACAAAAAAACGCTGCACGCGCTCTCCTGCTTGGAGGAGACAAACGGTGCAGCGTTCGTTGTTACATTTGGCAAATTTCCGGCGGGCAATCGTCACAACAGATTGCTTCTTTCAAATACTCCACATCTTTGATCAACAGGTATCCGTGCGGCATGATCTCGATGACATCCAGCTTTTTCAAATCGGCGAGCATCCGGTTGACGCTTTCGCGGGTGAGGCCGATGAATTGGGCAAGATCGCGATTGGTGAGAGAAAGCTTGATGAGAATGCCGTCCTCTCGTTCTTCTCCGTACGTATTGCTCATGCGGATCAGCGTGGAGTAAAAGGCTCCGATTTTGCCGTTCAACAGCAAGTCGCGGAACTTGGATTGGATTCTCCGGTTCATGATGGCCATCCAGCGCAAAAAGTCGACGCAAAACTCACCGTTTTCCAAGAGCAGCTTCTCCAGTGCGCTCCGCTGGATGACGTTGACCTCGCCCGGCTCGTGCATGGTCGCTGTAGACGTATAAGTAACGCCTGACTCAAAAAGCCCGACCATTCCGACCAGCTCGCCTGGCCCAAATACTTGCAAGGTCAATTCCTTGCCGTCGGCTGTCGCTTTGGTCAGCTTGATTTGTCCTGATTCCAGCAAGTACAACTTATCTGCAACTTCCCCATCGATAAACAGGACGGACTCTGTAGGGGACATTTTTTTCTTCGTGCCGATTTGTGCCAATTGATGAACAAAAGCAGGAGAAACCTGCTCAATAAACGTGAGACTTTTCATGAATCGTTGCACCTCTGCTTTCCTTGCCGCTCTGCTCTCGCATAACCTGCTGCCCCATTATAGCACGGAGATTTTGACAAAGGCGTGTCATCTTCTGGGCGATCGCATGCAGGTGTGAGGTATGTCACTTTGGAGCGCCAGCGGCCTTGTTACAATAAAGCCAACGATCGACAAAGCTTTGTACCAGAGGAGGTTGTTCGCATGGAGCGGGCATTTGCGTCCAAAGTGGCCAGAAGGGCTTTCTATACAGTCTGTGTGTTGTTTTTGGCTTCGTACCTAGGTTCTCGTTTTTTTACCCACATGGATTTTGCCTTGTACGGTTACATGGTGGGAACAGTCGTGTTCATCGGCGGGTTTCTTTATCGGTTCTCGGCTTGGGCTGACCGACCGCCAACGAACATTATCCTGAAAAAAGGGTTGCGGCTGTTGCTGCGCAAAAGCACACCGCAAACGGCAGTGGATCATCTGGCGACCTACCGCTTTATCTGGAATCGCGGCTGGTATCGCTGGACCCAGCACATCCTGCTTGGCTGGGGCTGCATTCTCTCGGCACTGGTGACATTTCCGCTCGTCTTCGGCTGGATGTACTTCACCATGGGGGATAACGGCACCTACACCGTCGTCGGGATGGGCATTGATCTTTTGCAAGTCAAAGCGGATGGCTGGATTGCCTTTTTGTTCTACAACGCGCTTAACATTACGGCGTTCATGGTGATCGCAGGAGTGTGCATGGCGCTGTACCGCCGCTTGAAAAACTGGCAGGCCCGTGCGGAGCAAAGTTTTCTGTACGATTTCTTGCCGCTCTATCTGCTTCTGTTCATCAGCATCACCGGCTTGCTTTTGACGGTGAGCAACCTGTTTCTCCACGGCTTCGGCCATCCGGTGATGAGCATGATCCATCAGTTTTCCGTCATCGTCACCTTGATTTATTTGCCCTTTGGCAAGCTGGCGCACATTCCGTTCCGGCCGATGAGCGTCTTCGCCCGCAATTATCGCGAGCATTATGCCGAGCAGGAAATGAAGCATTGCCAGGTGTGCGGAGAGCGGTTTGTGTCCGCCGAGCAGTCTGGTGACGTGATCGATGTCTTGCAGGAAAACCAGATTCGCTTCGAAACGGCAGAAGGCTTCCATCTTGCGGAGTTGTGCCTGCCTTGTCGCAGAAAATATCGCATCTTCCGTTTTACCGGCATTCCTACCCATCACCGATCGGAGAAAGAGGCGAACCAGCATGCAAAAGGATAAATTTTTCAAGGAGATCCAAAACAAGCTCCATCCGGGAGAAAAGCTGGTCAGCACGCATTGCAGCTATTGCGGCATGCAGTGCGGGATGAACCTGCGTGTCGATACGAGAACGAATACGATTATCGGGGTAGAGCCGCGTTACGACTTCCCGGTCAATTTAGGCAAAATGTGCCCAAAAGGGGTTACCGCTTATCAGCAGGTCAACCATCCTGACAGGATCAAAAGGCCGCTCATCCGCCGCAATCCGGCATGGAAAGGAACGGCGGAAGGCTTCGAAGAGGTGTCCTGGGATGAAGCGCTCACTTTCATTGCAAGCCGATTCACGGAATTGCAGGAAGCATACGGCAAAGATACGCTGTCTGTCTACTCCGGAGTTTCGATGACGAACGAAAAGTGTTACTTGACAGGCAAATTCGCCCGCGTGGGGCTGCAAACGCGATATATCGATTACAACGGGCGGTTTTGCATGTCGTCAGCAGCTGCCGGGTTTAACCGCAGCTTTGGCATCGACCGTGGCTCAACCGTCCCGTGGACAGATATTCACCAAACCGATTGTTTGCTGATTGCCGGTTCCAATGCGGCGGAATGCCATCCGACCAGCATGTTTCGGATTTGGGAAGTGCAAAATCGCGGCGGCTACTTGATTGTAGTGGACCCGCGTGAGACACCGCTTGCCCGCCGCGCTGACGTCCACCTCGATTTGCGGCCAGGGACAGACCTCGCATTGGCGAACGGACTGCTGCACCTTTTGATCGAAAATGGCGCTACCGACGAGGCATTTATTCACAATCACACCAATGGCTTTGCCGAAACAAAAGCGTTAGTCGAAATGTATACACCTGAGGTCGTCAGCGAGATTACAGGCATTGCGCAGGAAAAAATCATTCGCGCAGCCGAGATTTACGGCAAGGCACCTGAGGCAATCGTGATGTTTTGTCGGGGTGTCGAACAGCAATCCAAAGGAACGGATAACGTATCGGCCTATACAAATCTGGCGCTTGCGACGGGCAAGATCGGCCGTCCGAAATCAGGCGTGGCGACCTTTACCGGGCAGGGCAACGGCCAGGGAGGACGGGAACACGGTCAAAAGGCAGATCAGTTGCCTGGCTATCGGAAAATGGATAATCCGCAGCACGTGCAGGAAGTGGCTTGCGCCTGGGGGATTCCCGTGGCGGAGATGCCGCAAAAAGGCGTATCTGCCTACGAAATGTTTGAACTGATGCACAACAAGACGATTCGCGGGATGTACTTGCTCTGTTCCAACCCGGCGGTCAGTGCCCCCAATCTGAACTATGTCCGGGAAGCTCTGAAAAGCCTCGATTTTATGGTCTGTTCGGACTTTTACCTGTCGGAATCAGCGGAATATGCGGATGTCGTGCTGCCGACGACGAGCTGGGCGGAGGACGATGGCACCACGACGAATCTGGAAGGGCGCGTCATCCGCCATCGCCAGGCCCAAAGCTGGTATGCCGAGTCCAGGCCGGATTGGTGGATACAGATTGAAATCGCCAAGCGGATGGGCCGCGGTCAATATTTCGAGCATCTGAGCGGGCCGCGTGAAATTTTCGATGAGCTGCGCCGCGTTTCCCAAGGCGGCACCGCTGACTACTACGGAATTACTTACGAGAAAATCGAAGAGCGGCAAGGCGTGTTCTGGCCGTGCAGGGATGAACAAGACCCGGGACAGCCGCATTTGTTTCTCGACAAAACGTTTTACCATCCGGACGGCAAGGCGAAAATTTGTGCGCTGCCTTATCGTCCGCCAGCCGAAGAACCGGATGAAGAGTATCCGCTGCGCCTGACGACAGGCCGCGTCGTCTATCACTACCTGTCAGGGAATCAGACAAGGCGAATCCCGTTTTTGCGTGACATGTACCCGGACCCGCTGTTGGAAGTGCATCCTGATACCGCGCAAAAATACGGAATCGCCCACGGAGAAAAGGTTTTGCTGAAAACAAGACGGGGCGAAGCGGTATACCAGGTAAAAGTCATCGCGGCGATCCGGCCGGATACAGTGTTTGTCCCGTACCACTGGGGCAAGCATGAATCGATCAATTTGCTCACGAACCCTGCCCTTGATCCGTACAGCAAAATGCCGGAATTTAAGGCGTGCGCAGCCGAGATCGTCAAGCTCGAAGAGGAGGAACGGCAGCATGGCTAAACAACTGCTCTACATCGAAATGGACAACTGCATCGGCTGTCGCAGTTGCCTGGCTGCCTGCACGCAATGCGGCGGACACGACAGCCGAAATCGCAACTACGTCATGGATGTCGATCCGATGCAAACGCGTCAGACGATCCCGCTCATGTGCCTGCACTGTGTCAATCCCGCTTGTGCGCGAAGTTGTCCGGCGCAAGCGATCCAAATCGCCGACACTGGTGCAGTGCTCTCGGCGCTCGTGGAGAAGTGCATTGGCTGTCAAAACTGCACGATTGCTTGCCCGTACGGGATTCCCAAGTTTGATCAGGAGCAAAACCTGATGTACAAATGCGATCTGTGCTACGACCGGACCAAAGATGGAATCCCGCCGATGTGCGCTTCGGTTTGTCCGACCAACACGCTCCAGTGGCTAACGGAGAGCGAGCTTGCCGAAAAACAATCCGCGCACCGGCTCGCAGGCGGCAAATGGATCGCCAGTCAAAGCCTGGAGCCGCTGGAGAGCGAGACGAACGTAAAAATCAGTCTGCCCGGTATTTTGCAAGGGGTGCAGAAGCTTTTCTAGTCGAAGGAGGTCTGCAGCATGAACGAAGAGAAACAACCACGATCCGATCGGAATGATACGTATACCCACAACATCGTCAAGTCGAACGAGCGGAGTCTCGATCGGCGGGGCTTTATGAAAACGCTGGTCGGTGCTGCCGGATTGTTCGCCGTCTCCACTCTCCCGTGGGGAGCGATGGCGGCCCAGAAGCTGCTGCATGGGGAAGCAGGTGAGCAGCCGAGGCAAAAAATTGCGGAAGTGGCTGCATTGCGAGCAGGGGATGCCAAGGAATTTGCCTATCCGGGAACGCATGACAGCGCCCTTCTCGTCTGTGTTCGGGAAGGCGAGTACAAAGCTTATCAAAACGCTTGCACCCATCTGAAATGCCCGGTGTTCTGGAGCAAGGAAAATCATGAGCTGCTCTGCCCGTGCCATCATGGCAAATTTGATGTCGAGACAGGAAATCCGCTGGCGGGCCCGCCGCGCCGACCGCTTCCGGAAATCGAGCTGGCGGTTGAACATGGCGTGATATACGCGATTGGGGTGAAGCTGTATGAAGCGTAGCTATCGCGGGGTACTGCTGCTTTGTCTCGTGCTGTTTGCCAACCTGATCTGCACCCAATATACCGTCAACCTGTTTTACTTTGCGCGATATGAAGAAGTGATTGGGCTTTCCGTCGTCAATCTGCTGCTGTTTCCGCTGGCGGTATTTCTTTATCGAAAAGAGGGGCGCAGCCATGAATAAGTTGATGCTCGACCAGCAGCTGTCACAGCTGACAAACGCTCGCATGCGAATCGGCATTACAGACTTGGCGGAAGATGCAGAGCTTCAACCAGCCCCGATCATCGAGAGACATTTGGCGAAATGGGAGTTTACAGAAGAAGGTGAGCATGTTCGCCTGTATTTTAACCATTGCCAGTTTCTCGCTGTTCCGGTTCAAGAAGAAGTTGGATTCGCGCTGGAAAAGGACGCGATCGTGCTCACCGCACTTGATCGCAGGGGAAAACTCAAGTACACGATCACTTTTGCCAAATGAAGTCAACCGTTGCATGATAGGTTGGCTTTTTTTTCCTAGCGTCTTATACTCCAATTGTAAGGGTGTTCACAGCTTGTAAGGCACTTAAAAGAGGTCTTTGAGAAAGCGGCGGGGGAGGGACCCGTATGAACGGTCAACAAACGGATGGAGAAGAGCGGCTTGGTCATTTGTTTTCTTCGGAGCACGCAAGCTTGGAGCAATCGATGGAAAAGCTGAAACAGCTCGTCTATCAAAGCCGAATCATGAGCGCGCAAACGGTGGAAGAGTTTCGGCTGACAATCGCACAGCTGGTGGACAGCTTGCAGGAGCATCACAGACGGGAAGAGGAGCTATTGTTTGTCGCCTTGACGGAGTCGCTGGGGTACACGGCGCAGCCTGTCCAGATGATGATGGAGGAGCACCGCCAGCTTGTCAGCCAGCTGAGCAAATTGCGCGAAGAAACCGTATGTTGCCAATGTGCCGGGCGCGAAACGACGAGACTGCGCGAAGTCACGACGACGCTGTACCGACTTTTGCACGATCATTTTCATAAAGAAGAAAAGCTGCTGTTTCCGATGGCAGAGCATGTGCTGGATCAGGCGAAAAAAGCGGCGATCATGGAAGCCGTGAAAGAAACAGGAAGAGGGGTGTAACAAAGGTGGCGAACGGAAAAAGAGGCGGGGCTTCCCTGGTAATGCCCCGCGAACACGGTGTCTGGGCCATGTTTGTCGTGCCGTACTTGTTCGGCGTATTTCTGGTGGAAAACAATGTTTTGCATTTGCTGGCCGGACCGGGCTTGCTCTGCGGCTTTATCGCGGTCAACGCGGCACTGGTCTTGATGCGGCAGCCAAAGCTCGCGCGTCAAGTGCTGCGCACCTTGCTCGTATTCGGAGGAGTGGCCGCCATATGTTTGGCCTATCCGCTGCTGCATAACGCGCTGGCCTTTTGGCCGCTCGTCGTGATGGGAATCTGCGCCGCGGGCAGCATCTGGTTTATCCGCAGCAAGCAGGAGCGGCATTTTCTCAACGATTTGCTCGGAATCGTCGGATTGACGATGCTGCTGCCTGTCTCCGCTGCGCTTGGCGGAGGCGCTCCCATGCAGGAACTGCTCACAGCGATGGCGTTGAACGTGGCGTATTTCACAGGGAGCGTCTTTTTCGTGAAAGCCGTGTTCCGCGAAAAGAACAACCGGATGTTTCAAAGCGTCGGTATCGTCTATCATCTGCTTTTGCTCGCACTGCCCTTGGTGTTGCCAGTTCCTGCGCTTTTCAGCCTGATTTTTGTTCCAGGCATCGTCAAAATGGCGATCGCGGCGAAAAAAGTCAAACTGCCTGTCAAAACAGTCGGGATCATGGAAATCGTCAACGTTCTCTGGTTTTTGGCAGGAGGCTATGTAGTGCTCGGTACGAAGCTCTTCTGAGATCCTGTTTTCAAAATGTGTTCGCTAGTAAACATGGGGAAAATCGGCTAAAGTGAAAATCGAGCAACAGAACTCATCCCTTTTATGCTCATGCGAGGACAGGGAACCACTATGAATGAATAGTGGTTCTTTATGGTAAATCGGGAGGTCAGCATGTCCAAACTAACGCTATCGCAACTGGAGTCTCACCTGTGGGAGTCAGCCAATATTTTGCGCGGAAGCATCGACTCCGCTGACTATAAAAACTATATTTTCGGACTGCTTTTTCTGAAACGCCTGAACGATGTGTTTGAGGAAAGCCAGGTGCATATTGCGCCAACAACAGGCGAGGAGGCGCGGCAGGCAGAGCATGACGCTCACCAGTTTGTCGTTCCGGCAAGCTCTCGCTGGCAGCGAATCCAGAGCGTGACGGAAGGGATCGGCGAGGCAATCAACGAAGCGCTGGCGGCATTGGAACAGGAAAACGCCACGCTTTCCGGGGTGCTGGCGACGATCGATTACAACGATTCCGAACGTTTGCCCGACCGGCTGTTGCAGCAGCTGATCAAGCACTTTTCTGCGATTTCTTTAGGAAACGCCAGTCTGACCGAGCCGGATATGCTGGGACGGGCGTACGAATATTTGATCAGACAGTTTGCAGACGATGCGGGAAAAAAGGGCGGGGAGTTTTACACGCCGAGCAAAGTGGTAGAGTTGATCGTCAAGCTGATCAAACCGGAGGAAGGCATGCGCGTGTGTGACCCGACGGCAGGGTCTGGCGGGATGCTGATTCAAACGGCCGACTACATCCGGGCAAAAGGCGGCAATCCGCGCCGTATCGCGCTGCATGGACAAGAGCGCAATCTGAAGACGTGGGCGATTGGCAAGATGAATTTGCTGTTGCATGGCTTGTGCGACCACCGGATTGAAAAAGGCGATACGATTCGCGAGCCGAAGCTGCTTGCAGACGGAGAGCTGATTTTATACGACCGGGTGATCGCCAACCCGCCGTTTAGCCTGAGCAACTGGGGGCAGGAAGAAGCGAAGGCAGATAAACTGTCCCGCTTTCGCTTCGGGATACCGCCCAAAGACAAAGGCGATCTCGCCTTCGTCCAGCACATGGTCGCAACGCTCAACCCAAACGGCAAGGCAGGCGTCGTGGTGCCAAACGGGGTGTTGTTTCGCAGCGGTGCAGAAGCGGCCATCCGCAAAGGACTTTTGGCAGAAGACCTGGTGGAAGCGGTGATCGCCCTTCCGCCGAATTTGTTTTACGGCACGGGAATCCCGGCTTGCATTTTGCTGTTGAACAAGAACAAAGAAGCGGCGAAAAGGCAGCATGTCTTTTTCCTGAATGCCACCGGGGGCTATCACGAAGGAAAAAACCAAAACTTTTTGCGCGATTCCGACGTGGAGAGCATCGTGTCTGCCTACGAACGCGGGGGGGACATCGAAAAGTATTGCAGGTTGGTCCACGAAAGCGAAATTCAGGCAAATGACTATAATTTGAATTTGGCACGCTACATCGACTCGTCCGAGCAGGAGGCGCAGATTGATGTGGGGGCAGCGCTTGTCAAGCTGCGCAGGTTGGAGGAAGAACGCAGCGAGATCGAGGGCAGAATGCTCGGCTTTTTAAAGGAGTTGGGATATGATGCCTGAGTGGAAAAAAGGGCCGCTCGGCTGGGCTGTGCATGTCCAGGGCGGTTATCCTTTCCCCTCCGCTGCGTTCGTGGACGAAGGGGTTCCCGTCGTGCGGATGAGCAACATGAAGAACGGCCGCCTGGACTTGACACAGGCCAAATGTATGGACGAGACTGCTCTGGCTGGGCACTCGGCGTATTTGCTGAAACCGGGTGATCTGCTGCTCGGCATGTCAGGCAGTATCGAAAACTTTGCCGAGGTCAAAGCGACCGACCTCCCCGCGCTATTGAACCAGCGGGTAGGCAGGTTGCAAATAAAAGACAGCTCGTTGCTGCACAGCGAATATTTGAAATACGTGGTGACCTCCAAGTGGTTTCGCGATCAAGTGTGGACGATGGCGGCTGGCGTGGCCCAGCTCAATATCAGCACGAAGCAGCTTGAATCCATTCCGGTTTGGTATCCGCCGTTGGCTGAACAGCAAAAAATCGCCTCCATTCTCGCCGCAGTAGATGGGGTGATCGAGAAGACAGAAGCGATGATCGAACAAGTCGAGGTCGTGAAAAGAGGGCTGATGCAGCAGCTGTTTACGCGTGGAATCGGTCACACTTCTTTCCGGCAAACCGAGTTGGGAACGATCCCGGCGGACTGGTCGCTGGTCAAGCTCCAGGAGATTGCCAGAGTCAAGGGCGGGAAAAGAGTGCCCAAAGGCTACAGCCTGCTGGAAGAGCAGACTCCGTATCCGTACATCCGCGTGTCCGATTTTCGCGATTATACCGTGAGCCAAAAACAACTCAAATACGTGAGCGAAGAAATTTACGGCAAAATCAAGCGCTACACGATCTCCAAGCAAGATATGTACTTGTCGATCGCGGGCATTTACCTCGGAGTGGCGGGCCGTGTTCCCGACTGTCTGGACGGCGCTCTTTTGACAGAAAATGCGGCCAAGATCACCCCGACCTCCGACCGGATCGACCTTGATTTTTTGATGTTTGCCCTTGGCTCGGAGCTTTGCCAGAAACAGATTGCCGCGTTAAAAGGCGTGACGGGAGTGCCCAAGCTCGGTCTGAAACGGGTGGAGACGCTCCTGATTCCTTTGCCGAGCCTCACCGAACAGCACAAAATCGTGGCCGGGATCAAAAGCGTGCTCGCAAAGCTTGCGATGGAAAAGGCCAAACAAACACAGCTCATCGCGATCAAAAAAGAGCTGATGCAAAAGCTTTTGACGGGCAGTGTGCGAGTGCAGGTGGATGAACGGCAGAAGGAAATGGTCTGACCGAGCTTTCCGTCTCAGGCATTTAGAAATCGCCGATGCGCGAGTGATGTCCCTGCACAGCCGCGCGCACCCCCGACTCGATCGCGCCTTGAATCCAGCCGTGATAAGCGGGCGAAGTATGCTCTCCGGCGAAAATGATCGGCCCTTCCATCGAGGTCAAGGCTGCCGACAGCTCCGTTTCCTGAAACGGCTTGAACAGGGCGAAGCCGCCACCCGCGTAAGGTTGCAGCAGCCAATGATGGGTAACTCCGGTCACAAACGTCTTGTAGACTTGCTCGCCGAACAGGACCGCAAGCTGGCGCAGCGCTTGCCAAATTTTTTCGTCATGGGACAGGCAAAGCCAGGGGAGCGCATCGTCTTCCCACGTGTAGCTCGCCAGAACGACTCCGCCAGACTGGTCAAATCCATGGCTTGGAAAGTAGGAAAAGCGCAAAGGCAGGTCTGAGATCGCTTGCCCGCCGTACAGACCAGCCTCTTCCCAAAAGCGGCGGGAAAATTGCAAGGCGATCTTCGTCGACGAGACGTAGTGCAACTGGTGGATGGCTTTCCATTTGCCAAAAGAAAACAGGTTCGACGGCTCGACGTCGATAAATTGCAGGACCGGAAACGGAATCGTAATAATCGCGATGTCGCCTGTCAGCTCAAACGGCGTTCGTGTGGCGGTGTCCACCCCGGAAAAGACGATTTGCTGCCCTTTTTGGCTGATTCGGTCCACTTTGTGATGGAAGCGGATACGTTCGTTCAGGGAGGGGGCAAACGATTGGGGAAGCAAGTCGAATCCACCCGTGATCTCATAGAAGCGGGTGGGCGTATCGAACAGGATGAAATCGCGGAAAATCTCCAGAAAAGACAGCTCCGGGAATCCTTCGAAGCCGCTCATCACTTTGATTTTGTCGACGGCAGCGGCTGAGAGCGACGTGCTGATCGGATTGTGGCGCAAAAAGTATTCCATCGAGTAGCGGTCGTATTCCTTGATGACGATGGGCCAATGCTTGGCGGGATGTTTTTTGATGAAATCGATAAGCGGCCGGATGGCCATGAGGGCAAGGGCATCGGCTGACTTGCCTTTTTCGTGCGGAGCGACGGGAAAGTGCAACAGATCAGGATTTTGCTCGTACAGACGGCGGCGTGTTTTGATCCCGTTTACGTAAATGAGATCGTTCGGCGTACTGTTGATGAACTCGTTGAGTGGCAGGCCGAATTTGGCTATATACGCCATCGTCAACAAGTGAGTGTTCGGAATGCGCATCGCTCCTGCTTCCACATAGTGCCCGTCTGTAAAAGGGGCGCGCAGCGTAAGCACTCTCCCTCCTACTCGTTCCGAGGCTTCCACGATCGTGACATGATGCCCGGCTTGTTTCAGCAGCGAGCCGGCTACCAGACCGGCGATGCCAGCGCCTGCGATCAAAACCTTTTTCGGTTGTGTTGTCCGAGGTAGGCCATCGCGAATGATCGATAGCATCTGCGCTTCGCTCAAGGGTGATGAAGTCTTTTCCATGCTGCTTCTCCTTTTTCTGCTTGTGAAAATAGCGTATTCTGCGCTGGGCGCAATTGTGTTTGCTAGATTCCAATTCCATCCAATGCGTGGTAAACTGGGGATGGAAAGAAATGAGAACGTGTGATCGGGGGTATAGGCATGCTGCCTGCTAATGTGATTTGGAAGCCGCATAGCGGATTGGGCTTCGAGCATCTGGAAATTAGCGAGAGCAATGAGCGGTTGATTTTTGACAGCCTTGTAATGGGGATGAACGAACAGGGCGAATGGGTGAGAACCCACTATGTCATTGAACTGGATAGCAAGTGGGCGACGAGAAAAGTAACGATTCGTCACCTGGGAAAAACAGACGGACTGTGCCTTTTGTCAGATGGGCAGGGGGAGTGGACAAATGCGGAAGGTGAGCCAATCCCCGAACTGGCGGGCTGTGTGGATATTGACATTTCCTGCACGCCGTTTACGAATACGCTGCCGATCAGAAGGCTGTCATTTGCCCCGCATGTGCCGCAGGAGATTGACGTCGTGTACTTTTCGGCTTACGAGTTGACTTGGCGGCGAGTGAGGCAGCAATATACGCTGCTTTCGGCTGATGCGGGTTCGTCTGTCTTTGAGTATCGGGCGGGTTCATTTGTGGAAAACATCACGGTCGATGAGCAGGGGCTTGTGCTGGCGTATCCGGACTTGTTTGTGCGCGAAAATCTGGCAGTGGCGGAAGCAGGCAAGGCATAGGAAGGGGGGATGTTTCGTCATGGCAGACCGTTTTATAGCCGCTGTGATGACCAGCTTCCTGTTTACGCTCGGCGCCGCACTCATCTTTTTTCACGATCGCTTCATGATGTTGCCTACAGCCATGATTACCTTTCCGCTGGTTTTTGCGTGTGGCATCCCTGCTTCCCTCGTGATCGATCGGTTGATGCGATTGCTGCGTCTGAACAGGAGTGCCGGAGTGGTTTTCGTGGAGCTGGCTCTTTACGGTGCAGCCGGAATAGGCGTGACCGTCTTGTTGTTCTGGAAGGTCGGCGGGGTATTTTTTAGCGCAGGTTCGCCTATGTATTACATGGGCGTGGCAGCTTCTGTGCTGTACGGGCTGTGTCTGTTTGCCCTCAGAAGAAAAAGGCGGTCTGAGGTGGAGCGCTGCTCATAGAAGGACAAGGGCTTATTAGTGTCAAGGAGGCGAGGAAGATGGGAACGGTGGAAAAAGCAATTGCACTTGCGGCTCAAGCGCATGCGGGCCAAACCGACAAAGGCAATCACCCGTACATCCTGCATCCGTTGCGGGTCATGCTGAAAATGCCGACGGATGAGACGCGAATCGCGGCGGTTTTGCACGACGTTTTGGAAGACACGGCGATCACGGAGGAAGATTTGCGGGCGGCAGGTTTTTCCCAAGCGATTGTTTCAGCCGTGATTGCCCTGACCAGACGCGAAGGCGAAAGCTATCCAGACTTTATCAGGCGGGCCAGCGAAGACCCGATTGCCCGAGTGGTGAAGCTGGGCGACATCGAGGACAATCTCGACTTGTCGCGGATTGCAGTGCCTACCGAGCAAGACCGGGAAAGGCAGAAGCGCTACGAGGAAGCCGCGAAGCTTTTGCGGCTGCGCTCCTAGTGCGAAGCGAAACAGCCAGTCAAGAGCGATGGGTCGCTGTCATTCTTGACGGCTGCCGGAACGGTGCGCTATAGTGAAACTAACCTTATCAAGGGAGAGATGTTGATGTCGGCGGTAGTTCTTAACTAGATCAATTCCATATCGAAGGCAAGGAGTAATCCCACCAAAATTTTGCGCTGTTTGCAAAGTTTATTTGCGTTGGCCCATTTCCTGCCTTGGAATTAGTTAAGAACAACGGATATCATCACTGCTCCAGGTTTTCAACCTATCATTGCGCCCAAATCCGTGCTGTGTTCAGCGCGGTTTTTTTATTCCCTTTTTGGATCGTTTGCCTGCTTTTTGATCAAGCGGCTGGCGGTCTTGTTAGGGTACGGTTTGCGTGCGCATCGGTAGGGATGGACCCAAAAAGAGGGCGGAGAATGACGTTTGTTCATTCTCCGCCCTTTTTTTCGTTGAGGGGCATACACGATAAAAGCAAAAGGAGCGATTTACTTTGAACGAAAAAGCATTGCAACGACTGGAATACGACAAAATCAAAGCAACATTGATGGAGTACGCCGTATCGTACGCCGGGAGACAGCACGTCGAACAGCTGCAGCCGCTCGATTCAGCCAAAGTGCTGCGCAAAAAACTGGACGAAACCGCCGAGGCCAAAGCGCTGTTGCAGCAAGGGGCGAGCGTTCCTGTTCCTTCGCTGGAAGGAATGGAGATGATTTTGTCCCTGCTGGGAACGGGGTATGTGTTCACGGAACAAGACTTTTCCCATCTGCATCAGTTTCTCGTGAGCTGCGCCCAGCTTTCCAAGTACATGGCGAGCAAAGCGGAAGCGGCGCCGCGTGTCAGCTCTTACGCGACGACGATGTACACGCTGAGTCGGTTGAAGACGGAAATCGAGCAGTGCATCCGGCACGGTCAGGTGGTGGATACGGCGAGCAAAGATTTGCTGAAAACACGCAAGCGAATCGTCGTCTTTGAAGAGCGGCTCAAACGGCAGCTCGATACGCTGATGAACAAATACCGTTCGATTTTGCAAGAAAACATGATCAGCATGCGCAACGGAAGATACGTGCTGCCGATTAAAAAAGAGCATCGCCGACAAGTGGCAGGCAGTGTGCTGGACGAATCGGCGAGCGGGCAAACGGTCTATATGGAGCCTGCGGAGATCGGAGCGGTGCAGTTCGAGCTGTCCGCGCTGAAAGCAGAAGAGGCGCGGGAAGTGACGAAAGTGCTGATGCAGTTGTCGGCAGTGGCCGAAGAATTTTCGCAAGAGCTGCATGTGAACGTGGACACAGTCGGGATGTACGACTTTTTGTTCGCCAAAGCGAAGTACGCCTTGGCGTTGGGCGCAGTGAATGTGGAGTTGAATGAACAGGGACGGATTGACGTCAAGGAAGCGCGTCACCCGTTAATGGGGCGGCAGATGGTTCCGCTCGATGTTCAGATTGGCAAAAGCTTTCAGACGCTGGTCATTACCGGGCCGAATACGGGCGGAAAAACGTTGACGCTCAAAACGGTCGGCCTTTTGACCGCGATGGTGCAATCGGGTTTGCTGGTGCCTGTGAAGGAAGGCAGCCAGTTTGCCATTTTCCGCAACATCGCCGTCGATATTGGCGACGGGCAGAGCATCGAGCATGCGTTGAGTACGTTTTCCGCGCACATTCGCAACGTCATCGAAATTTTGCAGGTCACCGATCATTCGACTCTCGTGCTGATTGACGAGATGGCTTCCGGCACCGATCCGGGGGAAGGGGTGGCTTTGTCGATTGCTATTTTGGAGGAGCTACACAAGCGGGGCGCGACGGTGATCGCGACGACTCATTTTAACGAGATCAAAAATTTTGCAAGTGCGACCGCAGGCTTCCAAAATGCGCGCATGGAGTTTGACGAAGAGACGTTGCAGCCGCTCTATCGCTTGCGGATTGGCGAGGCGGGCCACAGCTATGCCTTTTTAATCGCGATGAAGCTGGGGATTCCGCGAGCCATGATCGAGCGTTCGCAAGAGATTAACCAGCATGGTTTTGCCCGGACGCAAGCGGGGATGGCTTCCGAGGTGGGGCAAGCAGGAGGGGAGGATTTTGTTCATCGGGTCGAGGAGAAGGAAGCGGAGAGGGAGGCAGGGCAAGGGCAAGGGCAAGGCTTCTTGGGGGGAGCTTTGGTGGAGCAGATGGGTTCTGCCGAACAGGTGGTTGCGGTAGAATCGGAGTTGTTGGGTAGCTCAGAGTGGCTGGGTAACGCGGAACGGTCAGGTGGTGGAGAACGACTGGATAGCGGAGATCGGCATGGTGACGGAGAACGGTCAAGTAGCGAAAAAAGGTCTGATAGCTCAGCTCGATCAGCCAGCACAGAACTAGCAAAGCAAGAGTCACAGGCAGACTCCCCTCCCCCCGCGCTCAGCGGCAGAAAGCGTTTTGCCATCGGAGATTGCGTCTTCGTGTCTTCGTTAGGCCGGACGGGTATCGTGTGCACGGTGGAGGATGGCAAAGGGAACGTGGGCGTGCTGATTCAAAATCAGAAATTCAAAATCAACCAAAAGCGTCTCACCCTGCACATTGAGGGCAAGGAGCTGTATCCGGACGATTACGACATGGACATCGTGTTTGAAACAAAAGAAAACCGTAAAAAACGCAAGCTGATGGGGCGCAAGCATGTGGACGGACTTTCTATCGAAACGAAGCGGGAAGAATAAGTGCTCAAAGCGATAGGGATAGCTTTAAAAGGTTGTTTGAAATAACTGGGAGAGAGACTGAATCGGAGGTCAAGACGGAAAGGCGTAGCCCCCGAAGGTTGTTTGAAAGAATCGGGAGGAAAGAGCGGTCAAGGCGAAAGGTGTAGCTCCCGATGATGGTTTGAAAGAATCGGGAGAAAAGAGCGGTCAAGGCGAAAGGTGTAGCTCCCGAAGATATTTGAAAGAATCAGGAGGAAAGAGCAGTCAAGACGGAAAGGCGTAGCCTCGAAGGTTGTTTGAAAGAATGGTAAGGTAAAAATTATAAATAAGACAATCACAGCTTCGTTAAGCTATTTGAAAGAACCGGGAGGAATAGGCGGGTCAGAACGACAGTCACACTCTCCCGTAGATCGTCCATAAAACCAGGCTGAACCAAAGACAAGGTGGAGAAAAAACGCGCGCGCCGTTCCATCGCTCCACCTGCCTTCAGCCGGAGAGAAGCCCGCTGGCGATCTACAGGAAAAACAGCTCAAATGCCGCTCGCATCTGACGTATAATGGAAAAGCTTTGGCACGTGGCTATTAGCAGCAAGTGAGACTATTTTGCCTGCGGGATGCCATGTTGCCAGTTTATTCAACCAAAAAAGAGGTGAGAAAAATGACACAGGCAAATCCGTGGAAAGCGGAGTGGGACGTCACGCAGGAGCTGGCGCAAGCATTGATCTACAGCCAGTTTCCCGCGCTTTCGTCCATGCGGGTAAAGCGGCTGGGAGACGGATGGGACAATACGGTTTATCTGGTTGGAGCAAAATACGTCTTTCGCTTCCCGCGCAGAAAACTCGCCGTGGAGCTGATCGGACGAGAAGGCCGACTTTTGCCCAAGCTTGCTCCGTACGTAACACTCCCGTATGCAAAGCCGCTTTTTTACGGGGAAGGGACGCCCGAGTATCCCGTGCCGTTTTTGGGGTACGTGTATGTGCAGGGAGAGTTTCCAGTAGGGCTGACTGACGAGCAACGGGCGTCATCCGGGCCGCTCCTGGCGCGATTTTTAAAGCGGCTGCATGCCTTCCCCGTAGCAATTGCCAAAGAGAACGGCGTGCTTGCTGATCACCGGGCCTTGCTGGATGTTGCAGCACGAAAAGCAAAAATGGTCCAGCTGCTGGCTGATCCGCACTTGCCTTTCGAGGAAAGCGACCGATCGCTCCTTATGGATTACTTGCACGACCTGAATGCGAAACGTCTGCAGCCGAAGGAAGTGTTCATGCATGGCGATCTGCACTTCAAAAATATGCTGGTGACTCCAAACGGGCAGATCGCAGGAATCGTTGATTGGGGAGACATGTGCATCGGACATCCCGGCTGTGATCTGAACATCGCCTACAGCTTTTTGCCGCCAGAGGCGCGGGATGATTTTTTCCGTGAATACGGCGAAGTGGACGAGGAAACGAAGCTGTTGGCTCGTCTGATGGCTGTGTACATTCCGATGTTGATTTACAGGCAGGCAAAAGACACGGGCGATACACGGGTGGCACAAGAGGCGAGGGACATAATCAAGCGCGCCCTGGCCGAATCTTGCTAAGGCTTGCGGGCGCGCCATGTATGGAAAAGACGTTTTCAGGCTCGGCTATCGCTCAGCTGTCCGATCCCCAGCTCGCCCATTTTTCGATACAGGGTGCTGCGGGCGATGCCGAGTTTTTTCGCTGCGGCGCTCATGGAAGGAGCATCCTGAATCGCCTGGAGAATGGTTTGCTTCTCCAACGTCCGCAGCAACGGAGACGGATCGTCTGCCTGGGGTGCTTGCTCAGTGCTGGTCGTCCAAGCCCACTCTGGCGGCAGGTGTTGGACGGAAATCCTTGCTTCGGAAAAGGCGTGCAAAAAGGCGCGTTCCATCACATTTCGCAGCTCGCGGATATTGCCCGGCCAGGAGTGCTGATGCAGGGCGAGCAGGGCCGTTTCGCAAAGGGCGTTTGGCCCGCCTTTGTATTGTTCGTGCAGTTGCCCGAGAAACTCCTTTGCCAAAGCGGCGATGTCTTCCTTTCGCTCGCGCAGCGGCGGGATGCGAATCGGCAGGACGTTTAACCGATAGAACAGGTCAGCGCGGAACAACCCGTTTCGCACATCCTCCTCCAAAAGTCGATTGGTCGCGGCGATGATCCGCACATCCAGCTCTTTTTCCGTATGGGAGCCAAGCCGCGTGACTTTTTTCTCCTCCAGCACGCGCAACAGCAGCACTTGATGTTCAAGCGTCATTTCTCCGATTTCATCGAGAAACAAGGTGCCGTGGTTTGACGTTTCGAATTTTCCGATTTGCCCGCCCTTTTTTGCCCCCGTAAAGGCACCATCTGCATAGCCGAACAACTCGCTCGCCAGCAAATCTTTGGGGAGCGAAGCGATATTGACCGCGATGAACGGCCCGTCTTTGCGTGGGCTGGAATCGTGGATCGCTTTGGCTAACACTTCTTTGCCGCAACCTGTTTCGCCCAATAACAGCGTATGGGAAAGCGAAGCCGCGGCAATCCGCGCTGTTTGCAACTGCTTGCGGTATAGCGGACTGTTCGTGGCGATCGCCGGGAAAACATGCGGTTCTGTGCGGGCAGGCAAGGGAGCGGTTCGCGTGCGCAACAAATAAAGCCGCGTCCCGGCAGCATCCTCCAAGGACTGTTCTTCGATGCTCCAGTCTTTTTCCAAGGAAGTCCACCATTGTTCTTCCAACGTCATTCCGGTGTGAAGACCGCATTGCTCACGAGCCGTGCGGGAGGCGAACACGACCGTGCGGGCTGCATCCAGCGCAAGGATCGGCTCGCGGCTTTTTTCTCCCCATAAAAAGAGCAAGCGGCGCCAATCGGGCTGCGGATGGATGGACAAGCTTGAGGCAGTGTCAGTGTGCTGCGCGACATGCAAGCTAGTAGCTGACTCGGACAGATTGCTTGCTTGAGAAGGTGTGTTGGGACGAGAGGCAGGGCAAAAGCTTGAACCTGGTGTGAACAAGAACGGCAGCGGTGTTTTGGAGCAAGCAGGGTTGTGCCATTCTTCCATTCGCTGTAAGCGGTGTATAGGGCAAAGGCTGTCTGGCATGGCGGAGGAAGAGCAGGCAGGAGCCGTGCATGACAAAAGAATCGTTTGCACGTGTGAATGGTGGTGCAATCTGTGCTGGTAAAAGGAATCAGGAGGGTGATAGAGTGCGTGAGAGACAGCGCGATGATGCGAACGCCCGATGACGGATGAAGCTCCGATTAACGAGAGTAGCACGCCGGCTTCAGTAATGGTACTCGCATCCCTTCTTGGTAAAATGGTTGATTGTGGCTGTCCGATTGTGGGACAAGTGTACGAAAAGAAAACAGGGGAAAACAAGCATGGGCAGTCGCAAGCTGACCTGTTTTGCGACAGGCTCTCCACTTAGTATACAGAAAAATATAGGCAAAAGAATCGCGAATGGTTAATTTTTAAGAATTTTCCGTCATTGGCATGCATGTTGCTTCCATCCTTCACTGAGCAGCACTCATTCTACAGCAGATAAAGGAGGATGCAGCATGCCAGAAGTATTATTTCGCGTCGACTTGAACAAACCGATGGAGGAACAGGATACACCCGGACACAATCGATGGCATCCTGACATTCCCGCGACAGTATCCGTCAATCCCGGAGCGGTTTTCCGCATCGAATGCAAAGACTGGACGGATGGACAAATCAGCAACAACGACGATCCGTCAGATATACGCGACGTCAACCTCAATCGCGTGCACGTGCTGAGCGGGCCGATTTGGGTCAACGGAGCACAGCCTGGCGATCTTTTGGTCGTCGATATTTTGGATATTGGAGCGTTGCCGCAATCGGAATGGGGCTTCAACGGCATTTTCGCCAGGGAGAATGGCGGTAGCTTCCTCGTCGATCACTACCCGACAGCCGCGAAATCGATCTGGGATTTTCACGGCATCTACACCTCTTCCCGCCACTTGCCGGGAGTCAAATTTCCGGGGATTCTCCATCCCGGCCTGATCGGAACGGCGCCGTCTCATCAGCTGCTGGATCGCTGGAACCGCAGAGAACGCGATCTGGTCTTGACCGATCCGGAGCGCGTGCCGCCGTTGGCGAATCTGCCCACCCCGCACAGTGCTGTTTTGGGCAGCTTGAAGGGAGCCGAGTTTGAGCGAATTGCGCGGGAAGCGGCTCGTACCGTGCCTCCCCGCGAGCACGGCGGCAACTGCGATATCAAGAACTTGTCCAAAGGGACGAGAATTTACTTCCCTGTCTATGTGGAAGGCGCGAAGCTGTCCATGGGCGACCTGCACTTTTCGCAAGGGGATGGAGAAATTACGTTTTGCGGCGGCATCGAGATGGCGGGCTGGCTCGACTTGCATGTCGACGTGATCAAGGGCGGCATGGCGAAGTACAACATCATCAACAATCCGGTGTTCAAGCCAGGCCCGGTAGAGCCGCACTTTACGGAATACCTCGTGTTTGAAGGAATTTCCGTACACGAGACGACCGGACAGCAATTGTACATGGACGCGCATGTTGCCTATCGCAACGCTTGCCTGAACGCGATTGAGTATTTGAAAACCGTGATGGGCTTTACGGGCGAGCAGGCGTACATGCTGCTGGGAACCGCGCCAGTGGAGGGACGGATCGCCGGAATCGTCGACATTCCGAACGCTTGCTGCACGATTTCGATTCCGACCAGCATCTTCGACCGCGATATTTTGCCGAGGTAAAAGGCGACCACCGAGCGGAAAAATTGCCGAAAAAGGAGCAGAGACGATGCCGAGATACGACTATTTGTGCGAACAATGTGGCCCGTTCATCCAATGGTTGAAAATAAGCGAAGTGACTGATTCCGTCGACTGCCCGGAATGCCAAAAGCAGTCAAAGCGGCTGTATTCCGCTCCGGGACTGATTTTTACGCCACAAGCACTGCGGCAAAGAATCGAGCGCGGCGTGGAGCCGAAAGTGGTGCAAAAAGAGTCGCATGGACATCACGGAGCGGGATGCAGCCACGGACATGCCCACGGGCAGCACGCACCTGCTCGCCAGCACGGGAGCAAGCGGCCTTGGATGGTGGGGCATTAGTTCGTCAGTTCGACAAGTGACGCCTGTAGCTTGCGATGGATGATGGCATCTGTAAACATGAAGCAACCTGAGTTCGATGAATGCTGAGCTCAGGTTGCTTCATGGATTTTTATTTCCTGTCTTCCTGACAAATTAATTTTTGATCCATAGACTGTTAAGTGGTAAAAAGTGGTAGTAAAGAATTGAGGGAATGATATAAATAAAGAATCCTTCAAAATCGAGTAATCTCAACAGGATGTTTCCTTTCGAGAGCAAAGAGAAAAATAATGCTACCATGATCCCCGATAGGATATATAGACCGACATTAAACCAATACCTTTTGACAAGAGAGGTAAATGCTATTCTACTTTCCATTTTCTCAATGAAGATGGAGAAAGGTATCCCGACGATTATCAAAAACGGAACCGAGTACGTGAGATATATAAGCAGTAAACTAAAGTATGAAAAGTAATATGTATTTGCTTCGCGCATATTCATTGGAGTGTATTCTATAAAAGCCAACAAGGCACAATAAAAAATAGCAGTAAATAGGGCTGATAATAGTTTGTTCACCTTTATTTCCCCCTTTAACCTACAACCGTAAGCGTTTCTAGTAAAAATGAAGTAACCTGAGTTCGTGATTCATACAGACGGACAGACTCAGGTTACTTAACGTGTTTTTTTATTTCCTGTCTATTTTACAGAGGGCAGTTCAGAAGCGAGACTCTCGCTTTTTTTCATAGCAAATCAACCATGACAGGCACACCAACCACACTAACGGGCAGGCGAAAGCAACTGACTCATCCGCTGCTCGACTTGCACCTCCAGCAGCCCGTACACTTCGATCGCGAGACAGACGTCCATGAAGTGCTTGTTGACAGCCAGCGAGATACCGAGTATTTCCTCGATGCGCCTGATCCGGTAAATAAGAGTGTTAAGATGGATGTTCAAGCTTTGCGCCGTTTCTTTCATTTTCAGGCTGTTGGCTACATAGGCAGCAAGCGTTTGCAAAAATTCCCGTTTGCGCGATTTTTCATAGGAGAGGAGCGGCCCCAATACTTCCAGCACGTAGTCGGTCAGCTCGTCCGCACTGTTTTGCAAGAGCAGGCGCTTGCCTCCCAGCTCGCTGTAGCTGATGTAGGACGAGCCTGTTTTGTAATTTTTCAAAAATTGCAGGCACTTGACCGCTTCTTCCGACGATTTGTACACCTCGGAAAGCCCGCGCTTGACGCTGCCGATTCCAAAGGCTGCACGCAGCCCCCACTTTTTGTTCGCCACGTAGTCGGCAAACATTTGGCACTGTTCCTTCAAGTAGCGTTGAGCCTCTGCTTCGGCAACCGATTGCGGATAGGACAGCAGCAAAATGAGGTGATCGTGTCTGGCTACGATCAAGCCGTGCGGGAAGCGCTTCAGGAACAAGTCTGCCGCCAGCTGTGTCAAGTGTCTGCGTACCGTCAAAATCAAAGAGTACAGCTCGGCAAAGTCGAGCTTGTCTGCTTCGAAATGAATCGTCAGTACCTGATAAAACCGACTCGCATCCAGCTGCAAATGCTTCGCCTGCTCAGTCAGCTGCTCGCTCATCCTGCCCGCAAACAATTCTTCGATAAACTGTCCTTTCAAGTTTTGCTCGGTTTCAAAAATCGCCTGTTTCTTCACCAGCTCAAAGGAAATGACGGTGCTGGCATGCTCCAAAGCTGCGCGATCGACTTCTTCCAGCGCTTCCGTGGTGACGATGACGAGATAGCCGAGAAAATTCGCTTTCGCCCCGATCGGGAACAGGACGCAATCGATCAAGGTATGGGGCGCTTCCGGCAGCGGGAGCGAGGTCGCCTTGACGAGCAGCGGGTGGAGAAAAGCGCGGAGGTTGGCAAGCTGATTTTGCGTAGCTGCTGGAAGCGGCTCGACCGAAGCGACAATCAGTTCACCCGTCTGATCCAGCAACAGGCACGTTTTTCCCAGCAACTGATGCAAATACGTAAAGATCGCCTGCAAGCCTTCTCCGTGCAACACAAGTCGCGCCAGGTGCTGATGAATTTCCAGCGAGCGGTTCAGCAGCTGGTTTTGCCGATTCATTTGCACGTTCAGTTCTTCCAGCAAGGAAATCGAGTTTTCTTGCGCCCGGTACAGATTGGCTTTTTCCAGCGCGACAGCGGCTTGATGGGAGATCGCCTCCAAAAGCTGCAAATCTTCCGGCTGAAACGATTTGTGCGGGTGGAAGCAGTCCAGCGTGATGACTCCGATGCACTCGCCGTTGGTCATGATCGGGGCACAGGCGGCTGAGTACGGAAAAATCGGATCGGCTGCCGTGAGCCTGGCCTGGTTGCCCGGTGACATGGTGCGCGTAGCCTGATAGACACTGTCCCGGTCAGGGAAATGCGTGCAAGCCTTGTTCAAAAAAGTGATGCCGGTCATCGATTCTCCCGGCTTGAGGCGGACGACGGAGAGAATGTCGTTGCTGCGCAAGAAAATGCTTTTGGCGACGAGCATGTCTTCCTCTGGATCGTACAAAAACAAATAGCCTTCATCCGCAGCTTCGATGACGGCCAGCGTCTCCCGCATAATCGTGTTGAAGACCATATCGAGATTCAGGGTAGAGTTGATCGCGTTGGACACTTGAATCAGCATTTGCAACTGTCTGTGACTCAGCTCTCGTTTCATAGGGCCACCCTTTTGTTTGCAAAATTTTGATAATCGCTTATGGAAGCTTCATCCAACTTTCATTATAGAAAATCCCGGGGGCAATGACTATGGCGGTCTCGGTTTTTTCGTTAAAACTTACAAGTTTTCCTCGCGAAATTCATAGAAACATACGTAGCAAGAAACAGTCACTTTGTTAAAATGTAAGTTAATTCGGAATTTTTCGTTATATCACTCCGAAATACAAGACGAGGGGGATGAAAATGTTACGAAAAAATCATTTGTTTCTGCTCTTGTTCATCTGTTTTACCGTTTTGCTCGCCGCCTGCACACCGGAGACGGCGGGCACCACGCCTACTGCGCCAGCCACTCCACAGCCTGCAGGCGGAACCGAAAACACCGCAGCCCCCGCTTCCGTTCCCGAAGAGCTGGTGATCGGCTTCGAGGCAGATGCTGCCACGATGCTGGCGAATACGGACGTGAACTACGTGACAGATATTCAAATTCGCAACATATACGATCCGCTCATCGACCGAGATGCAAAAGGCGCGTTGATTCCGGTCCTTGCAACGGAATGGAAAAACATCGACCCGCTCACATGGGAGTTCAAGCTGCGCCAAGGGGTGAAATTTACGAACGGCGAGCCGTTCAATGCCGAGGCGGTCAAATTCAATATCGACTACATTTTGGATGAAAAAAACAATTCGTTTTACCGCTCCAGATGGAAGGACGTCAAGGAAGTCAAAGTCATCGACGACCAGACTGTTCAAGTGATTACATCGCAGCCATTCCCGACGCTTTTGCTCAGGGTCGCCGATGATTTGTTGATCATGGCCCCGAAGCATACAAAGGAAGTCGGCCTGGAAAAAGCGGCTACCGACCCGGTTGGCACAGGAGCTTACAAATTTGACAAATGGACGCGGGACGATTCGCTCAAGCTGGTCGCCAATGAAGAATACTGGCAAGGAGCGCCGTCGATCAAGCGGGTAACCTTCCGGATTATTCCCGAGTTTAGCGCGCGGCTGTCCGCTTTTCTCGGCGGGGAAATTCACTTGTTCAAAAACGTGCCGGTCGACTCGGTCGAGCGCGTAAAAAGCAGCGAAAACGGCAAGATCGAGCTGGTCGGATCTTCGCGAATCAACTATTTGGCGCTGAACACTTTTTATGAGGGGCCGCTGAAAGACAAGCGTGTGCGTCAGGCGCTGAACTACGCGATTGATGTGGACGAACTGCTGAAATCCGTGCTGAACGGAAACGGGACGAAGATGACAGGCCCGCTCTCCAAAGTCAATGCCGACTATACGGAGACGAAAGATTACGGCTACGATCCGGACAAGGCGGTTGCTCTGCTCAAAGAAGCGGGCATCGATCCGAAGACGTTGAAGCTGACTCTTGATACGCCGAACGGCCGCTATCCGATGGATACGCACGTCGCGCAAGCCATCGCTTCGCAATTGCAACGGATCGGGATTCAAGTAACCGTGCAGGCGAACGAGTGGGGGAACCATCTCGCGAAAATTCGCCAGCATGAAATGAAAGACATGTTCATTCTCGGCTGGGGACCTGCTTTTGACGCGCAGGGAACGATTGAGAACTTGTTTACGGAAAAAGCACCGTACAGCGGCTTTTACGACAAAGACGTGGAAGCGATGATTCAAAAAGCGTTGCCGATTTTCGATCCGGCAGAGCGCAAGAAGGCGTTTGACGAGCTGCAGCATCGTCTGGTGGAAGAAGCGGCTTGGGTGCCGCTCTGGCAGCAGGGCGACCTGTACGCGGTGGCCAAAAACTTGCAGTTTGCGCCAAGACCGGACGAGAAGTTCCTCGTGTTTGAAATGAAGTGGGGGCAGTAAGCGAAAGCCGTCTCATGGAAGGGGGGATACGATGCTCGATTATGTCATCAAACGAACGGGTCAAGTCGTAGTCGTCTTGTTCCTGGCACTGACTGCTGTCTTTTTCATCATTCGGCTGTCAGGCGATCCTACGGCGCTCTTCCTGCCGCCTGATGCCCCGCGCGAGCAGCTGGAACAGTTTCGCAAGCAGCTCGGATTCGATCGGCCTTTGCATGTGCAGTACACCGAGTTTATGACCAAAGCAGTCCAGGGAGATTTCGGAACGTCGTTGCGGACGCGCGAGGATGCGCTGCAAATGGTGATCAACCGGATTCCGGCGACGTTTCAGCTTGCCTTTACCTCGCTCGGGCTGTCGCTTTTGATCGCGATCCCGATCGGCATCCAGTCCGCTTACAGGCGCAATACGTGGTTCGATCAGGCTGGAGTGGCCGCGACCGTGCTCGGTCAAGCGCTGCCAAGCTTTTGGCTCGGACTGATTCTGATTTACTTGTTTGCGGTCCAACTGCAATGGCTGCCGACAGGCGGGGGCGGCTCCCTGGTTCATTTGATTCTCCCGGCGCTGACTTTGGCGGCGTACAGCGTGGCGAGGTTTGCCCGGTTTACACGCTCCACGATGCTCGATGTATTGCGCAAAGACTACATCCGTACAGCCAAGGCGTCCGGTGTGCCGACCTACAAAATTCTCTCGGTGTACGCGCTGAAAAACACGCTCATCCCGATTATTACACTCGTTGCACTCGATTTGGGCGTGTTGCTCGGCGGGGCGGTGATTGTCGAGGTCGTCTTTTCCTGGCCGGGGATGGGGCGGTTATTGATGCAGTCTTTGTTGAACCGCGATTTTCCTGTCGTCATGGCCGGGGTCTTTTTGATCGCCTTTATTTACGCCGTCATCAATTTTGTCGTGGATCTGCTCTACGCTTACGTCAACCCGCAAATTCGCTTCAAATAGGGGGTGCCGCATGAATCAATCGCCGCTGACAGAAGCCGCTGTGAATCCACGCCCTGCCCCACTTTCCCGAAAAAGGGAGCCAGCGTGGCGAACCTACATGCGGCGGCTGGTCAAAAGTCCGACAGGGCTGGCTGGCTTTCTCATCATTTTCGTAGTGGTCATCCTCGGCATATTCGGCCCGTGGCTTGCTCCTTACGATCCGAACCAGGCTGAATTTGCCAAAAAGCTGCTGCCGCCGCTGACAGATGGTCACCTGCTCGGGACGGATCAATTGGGACGAGACATCTTTTCCCGGCTGATTCATGGCACGAGCGTGTCGCTTATCATCGGGAGCTGCACGGTCCTTTTCGCCGGACTGATCGGGACGATTCTCGGAGTCGTTGCCGGATACTTTCGCGGCTGGGCAGACATCATCATCATGCGCATTGTCGACGTCAAGCTGAGCTTCCCGTTCATTTTGCTTGTACTGGTCATCAATGCCGTGATCGGAGCGGGACTGCAAAATATCATCATCTCGCTCGTGTTCGCAGGCTGGATCGTCTATGCGCGTGTCGTGCGCAGCGAAGTGCTGGCGTTGCGCGAAAAGGAATTTATTTTGTCCTGTGTGGCGACAGGCGTCCCGCGCTGGGAAATCATCGTCAAGCATATCGTCCCGAACTTGTTTACGCCGATCATCGTCCTGTCGTCGTTGCAGATCGCTACCTACATCATTGCCGAGGCGTCGATCAGCTTTCTCGGCTTTGGCGTCCAGCCGCCGCAGCCAGCCTGGGGCAATATGCTCAGCGAAGGCAAAGACTACATTTTCAGCGCGTGGTGGCTGATTACGTTTCCTGGCGTCGCGATTGTCATGACGGCTTTGGGCGTCAATCTGTTCGGGGATTGGCTGCGCGATGTGCTCGATCCGGAACTGAAAGGACATTGAAGGAGGTGAGCAGCATGGGCAATCGTTCCCCGATTTTGGAGGTGCGACAGCTTCAAACCCATTTTCGCAGCGGCCATGGCGTCGTCAAAGCGGTGAACGGCGTGGATTTGACCGTATATGCAGGGGAAACGGTGGGGCTTGTCGGCGAATCAGGCTGCGGCAAGAGCGTTACATCGCTGTCGGTGATGGGGCTGCTCCCCAAGCCGGCCGCGGCGATTGTGGGGGGCACGATCCATTTTGCCGGGCGCGATATTACCCATCTCCCCGAAAAGCAGATGCGCAAGCTGCGCGGAAATGAGATGTCGATGATTTTTCAGGAGCCGATGACTTCGCTCAATCCGGTGTTTACGATCGGACAGCAGATGGCGGAACCGCTCAGGCAGCACACAAGTCTGACGAAACGGCAAATCCGCGAAAAAATGGTGGAAATGCTGCAATCGGTAGGGATTCCCCGCGCCGGGCAAATCATCGACGAGTATCCGCATCAGTTGTCGGGCGGGATGCGTCAGCGCGTCATGATTTCGCTGGCGATGCTGTGCCAGCCCAAGCTTTTGATCGCCGACGAGCCGACGACTGCTCTGGATGTGACGATTCAGGCGCAAATTTTGCAGCTGATGAAGGAGATCAAGCAAAAGCAGCAAATGGCGATGCTGCTCATCACGCATGACCTCGGCGTCGTCGCGGAGATGTGCGACCGGGTTGTCGTCATGTACGGCGGGCAGGTGGTAGAGAGTGCGGAGGTGCGGACGATTTTTGACCAGCCGCGCCACCCGTACACACAAGGCTTGCTGGCCTCGATGCCAAATGCCAACGAGCGCAAGGGGGAGCTGAAATCGATCCCGGGAAGCGTCCCGCGCCCAGATGAGGTCGGGCAAGGCTGCACCTTCGCGCCGCGCTGCTCGCAGGCGATGGAACGGTGCCGTCATGACAGGCCGCCACTTGTGGCTTTGCCGAGGCAGTCATGTCGCTGCTGGCTGTATGCGGGCGAGGAGGAGGTGGCCCATGCGACCTGAGCCGCTTTTGGAAGTCAAGCATCTGAAAAAATATTATGAGTTGAAAAAGGGCTGGTTTTCGCCCAAGCAGCAGGTGAAAGCGGTCGATGACGTCTCGTTCACAGTGTATCGCGGCGAGACGTACGGGCTGGTAGGGGAGAGCGGATGCGGCAAATCGACGACGGGCCGGGCGATTTTGCGGCTGCAAGAGGCGAATGCGGGCGAAATCTGGTTTGCCGGGGAAAATGTCGCGCGATTGCCGTATGAAAGGATGCGCCGCCTCCGCCGGAGGATGCAGATGGTCTTCCAGGACCCGTACGCTTCGCTCAACCCGAAGAAAACGATCTTGCAAATTTTAACCGAGCCGCTGCGGGTGCACGGCCTGTACAGCCCGGACGAACGCGTGAAAAAGGCGAGCGAGATTTTAAAAATTGTCGGTTTGTCTGACTATCATCTGCATTCGTATCCGCACGAATTTTCCGGCGGACAGCGCCAGCGAATCGGGATCGCCAAGGCGGTCATCCTCCAGCCTGACCTGATTGTGGCGGATGAGCCAGTATCTGCGCTGGATGTATCGATCCAGTCGCAGGTGATCAATCTGTTGCTGCAATTGCAGCGCGAGTTTCATTTGACCTACATTTTTATTTCCCACGATCTGGGTGTGGTTCGCCACATCACGGACCGGGTCGGAGTCATGTACCTTGGCAAGCTGGTAGAACAGGCGCAGACGGAAAAGCTGTTCCAAGAACCGAAGCATCCGTACACACAGGCGCTTTTGTCTGCCGTTCCGATCACGCATCCAGACGATACGAGAGAGCGGATCATCCTCAGCGGCGATGTGCCAAGCCCGCTCGATCCGCCGCAAGGCTGCACGTTTCATCCGCGCTGTCCCGCGTGCATGGAGGTTTGCCGGACGGAAAAGCCGCCCGTCGTCGATCTGGGCGAGCACATCGTCGCCTGCCACCTGTACGCGTAAATCCCATTTTGCCGATCTGACCATTTTGAGAGAAAAGAGGAGATGTTCATGTTACTCGCGATTTCCAAAGCCGAAATTTTGCAGCGCCAGCAAACGTTTTTTGCCAAAGTCCAGGAGAAGCAGCTCGACTGCGCGATCTTGTTTGGAGTCACCGATATTTTTTATTTGACGGGCTTTCATTTCCACCCGACAGAGCGGCCGATCGGCTTTTTCATCGCACCGAATCAGGAAACCCATCTGTTCGTTCCTGCCCTGGAGCATGAGCACGCAGAAGAGTTTGCCTGCGTCAACAAGGTGCACTCGTATCCGGAATACCCCGGACTGCGCCACCCGATGGAGTATTTCAAGGACGCGCTCGTAGAAGCTGGCTTTGCGGGAAAACGCGTAGGGTTTGACGCAGATGGTTACGGCTCTTCGATGGGGTATCGCGGTCCGAAGGTGAGTCAGTTTTTGGAAGCAGAGTCGTTTGCGTCGATATACGGTGTCGTGGAAGAAATGCGCGTGGTCAAATCGCCAGCGGAAATCGAGCTGATCAAGGAATCGTGCCGCTGGGGCAACCTCGCCCACCGCTTGCTGCAAAAGTATTCGAAGCCAGGATTAAGCGAGATCGAGATTACGACTCGCGCCAGCTCCGAGGCGACGATGGCGATGATCGAGACGCTGGGACCGGATTACAAGCCGCACGGCAACACGGCTTACGCGATTTTCCGCGGACAGGTAGGCGCGATGTCGGCCTTCCCGCACGCCGTGACGCAAAATCTCGTTCTGAAAAAAGGCGATACGCTCGTCACGGGAGCGGCAGGAGAAGTGTGGGGCTACCACAGCGAGCTGGAGCGGACGATGTTTGTCCAGGAAGCGAGCAAAGAGCAGGAAACGTATTTTCAATACATGCTGGAAGCCCAGGACGTCGCTTTTCAACACATCAAGCCGGGTATCCCGATGTCGCAGGTGGAAGAAGCTGTGCAAGCCTATTTTAAAGAAAAAAATATTCAGCATCTGACCGCACACCATACAGGACATGCGATCGGGCTGCTCGGTCATGAAGCGCCGTTTTTTGACCTGGGCGACCATACGATTATTCAGCCAGGCATGGTGTTGACCGTAGAGCCGGGAATATACGTGCGCGGCCTGGGCGGATTCCGCCATTCGGACACGGTGGCTGTTACGGCAGACGGCATCGAGATGCTGACGTACTATCCGCGCGACCTGGCATCGCTGATTTGCGTGTAGACGCCAGCCACTCGGCAAACGCATCATGTATGCACGAGAGGCATTTACAAAAGAACACCTTCGCTCCTGCTTTGGGCGAGGTGTTCTTTTTATGCTTGGCTGCGCTCTTTCTGAGGCCATTGCTTTTGGTTCCAAGGACAGTGCCAGATCATGTTTTCCTTCGACGTAGCCTGCGGGGTGCAGCATGTCGATAATCGGTTTGGCTTTCAGACCAGGAACAGCTGTGCTGCCGATATGGTGGATGGTGACGAGATTGTCTTGAAACACATTCCGCAGCAGTTCGGCCTCCTTGGCAAATTGTGCAGCCCAACGCGGGTCATAAGGATGTACTTCGATTTTTCGCACGACAGACTCATTCGTTTCGGCGGCGAGGTTATTTTCGTTCGTGACAGAAAAAGGCCCGGACTTTCTGGATGTGCCAAAGGTCCGGGCCTTTTTGTTCGTTTATCGCGTTTATTTCCGATTAGGCGACCATTCGCTAGGCGCCGATCCGGACGCTTGGTTCAGCGGTGCGGCTACTTGCACACGCGCTGGGTTGGTCACTTCCAGCGTAATCATCGATGTGACGACCGCTTGCATGGTCACGATCAGGTACGTTCAAAAAAAGATGGCTTTCCAATTGGGTAATTCCAACGAAAATCGTTTCTCCTTCTTGTTCTCGATGGCTCTATTATACGATTCGCGCAGAACGGCAGGCAAAGTCGCCATTTCCGCATTTTGGGCGATTTTCCGGCGGGAAAGGGCATGGCGGGCAAGCCACTTTTCGCGCTCGTGTTGTATGTAGCTCGCACTCGCTGGCAATCCCCCGCACGTTATGTTCGAAAAATCTCTGGAAAAAAACCGCACTGCGCGAGGCTTTTATGGTTTAATCTACGGTATCAGATTGCGTATGGCATGCCGTGTCCCGCGGCAGCGAAAGGAAGTCGTTAGCATGAGTCAGGCCAACATTTTGCTGATTGAAGATGAAAAGAAAATCGCCCGCCTGCTGAAGCTGGAGCTGGAATACGAAGGATATGAAGTAACGGTCGCAGAGGATGGAGCAACCGGATTGGACTGTTTCAAAAGCGCAGCGTGGGATTTGGTCCTTTTGGACGTGATGATCCCGCGACTGAGCGGGATGGAGGTGCTGCGGCGGATTCGCACGTCAGACACCTTGACTCCGGTCATTTTGGTGACCGCCAGAGATTCGCTGCCCGACAAAGTCAGCGGACTGGATTTGGGGGCGAATGATTACATCACGAAGCCGTTTGCCATCGAGGAGCTGCTTGCCCGGATTCGCGCGTGCTTGCGCATGGCTGGGGCGCGAAAAAAAGAAGAGGAAGAGGCGCCGCTGCGCGTGGGCGATTTGTTTGTCGACGAGAAGAAACGGCTCGTCATGCGCGGCGAATCGCCAGTGGAGCTGACGCCGCGAGAGTTCGATCTGCTCGTCTATCTGGTGCGGCATGTCAACCAGGTACTCGGCCGGGAGCAAATTTTGAACGAAGTGTGGGGCTATGACTACTACGGCGATACGAATATCGTCGATGTGTACATTCGCTATTTGCGCAAAAAGCTGGACGATCCTGCTCATCCTCCGCTCATCTCGACGGTGCGGGGAATCGGGTATTCGCTGAAGGAGTAGAAGGGATGACGATTCGCAGCAAAATTCATCTGTTTTCAACCGTGTGGCTCGTGCTCGTGCTGTGTATTATCAACACCTCGATCTACTGGCTTTTTTACAAGCAAATGACCGGGCTGGAATTGGAGCGGCTTCAACTGCAGAGCGAAAAAATCGCGCAGCGGCTGCATGAAGCAGGCAGTCAGGCAGATGCGACTGAGCTTTTGCAAGCGTATTTGGCGCCGATTGAGATGATCCGTATCGTGAATCAACAGTCGCATCCGGTAGTGACAGCGACGAAAGATGTGGACTATGCCAGCTGGCGACCTGTATACAGTGCGCAAGAAACGTACCAGGTTGTGGAAAAGGCTGGCGTGCTGCATGCTGTCGGCCAGGTGCCGATGATTGCGGGTGACGGCAGCGTCATGTCTCTGGAAGTAACCACGGGCTTGTCGCACGTACAGGAAACGATGCAAACATTGCTCATCGTGCTGCTGGTCGCTTCGCTCGTCGTCTTGCTGCCGTCGTTTCTTGCCGGCCGGATGCTCGCAAAACTCATCGTGGAGCCGATCCGCTCCCTGATTCGCACGATGGAAGAAATCCAGAAAAAAGGCCAGTTCAAAAAGCTGGAGCTGCCCGTCAAATCCAACGACGAGCTGTACCAGATGGGGGATACGTTCAACAAAATGATGGACATTCTCCAGCTGCATTTCACGAAGCAGCAACAGTTCGTCCTCGATGCGTCCCACGAGTTGAAGACCCCGCTCACGGTGATCGAAGGATATGCGACCATGCTGAAAAGATGGGGGATGAACAAGCCGGAGCTGTTGGAAGAGTCTGTCGAGGCGATCTATTCCGAAGCGGTGCGGATGAAAAAGCTGACGCGGCAAATGCTGATGCTGGCGAACCCGGACGAGGAAGCCAATCTGGATATGCGGGCAGTAGACGTGGTCGAGCTATGCGAAGAGACGAGCAAATGGATGAGGCGCACCTACGAGCAGGAAATCCGCGTCGAGGCGCAAAGCGCAGCGGTTTACGCGCTCGCTGACGAGTCAAGGCTCAAGCAGCTGCTGGTAATTTTGCTCGACAATGCGCTGACCTACAGCCAAAAGGCTATTCGAATCGAGATCGCCGAACAGCGAGACACGGTGAGCTTGTCTGTGATTGACCAGGGAGTGGGCATACCGGAAGAAGACCTTGTCCATATTTTCGACCGCTTTTACCGCGTGGACAAAGCGCGGGCAAGAGATACAGGCGGCACAGGACTGGGCCTGTCCATTGCCAAGCGCATTGTCGATGTGCACAACGGCAGGCTGGATGTCCAGAGTGAAGTCGGGGCAGGCAGCCGTTTTACGGTGACGTTGCCCAGAGCAGCCCAAGAGAAAGCGGGGGAGAACGCTTGAAACAAAGACGTGTGTGGTGGCTCTTGGCCCTGCTCTTCGCAGCGGCAGCTGTTTTCGCCCTCTCCCGGATTGCTGGAGGAGAGCCGGAAGCAGGGCGCACGATCCGGGAAGTGGAGGAGTCTCTATCCGCTCGCTACGGCAAAGTCATTTCCGCTTTGGAGAAGACCGGGGAGGCAGGCAGAGAGGTATATGTCGGGACAGTGGAAAATGAAACGGGAACGTACCAGGTTGTCGCGGACGCCGAGACGGGACGGGTGATACGGATTACCCCTCTGGCGAAAAAGCAGACACCCCCGGACAAGACCGTACAGCCCGTGGACGAAAGCAAGGAAACCCCTCCTACACCACCTGCGAACAACGAGCTTGCCAAAAGCGGAATCTCACTCGATCGCGCCAAACAAATCGCGCTGCAACAAGTGGCCGGGACGTTTGACAGCATCGAAGTAGAGCATAAAAACGGCGCAACCGTCTACGAGGTAGAGATCAAAACCGCCGAAAGCCGGGAAGTGAAAGTAAGCATCGATCCGCTGACGGGACAGGTTTTGTCAATCATGTGGGAGGATTAAGTCCGTTCTCAGCAAATTTTAATCTTCTTCTCTCTGTTCGCTCATCTGCGTCTTGTAGCATGAAGACAGCAGAGAAAAAGGAGAGAATTTCCATGAAAAAAATCGTCATGTTAGCAGCAGGTATCATGCTCGTAGGAAGTTTTAGCGTCACAGCCTTGGCGAAGACGCATCAGCACGTTCCTCAGCCGAATCAGCAGGCTATGCCCGTCTTTTTGGAAGTAGATGAAGATGTCCCGGCAGACTGGGCGAAGCAAGTACGCCTTACTTCCGAGCAGGCACAAAAAATCGCGCTCGGCGTCCAACCCGGAGTGATCAAGGAGTGGAAGCTGGATCGCGCGGGAACGGCGCTCGTGTACAAAGCGGAAGTCGTCCAAAACTGGAAGGAGACCGATGTGTACGTCGATGCCGTAACCGGGCAGGCGTGGCGCGAGCATGATCCGGCCCGCAAGCAGCAGATGGTGAAGATCACCGCAGAGACAGCTCAAAAGATCGCCTTGTCCAAAGTGAACGGAAGCATCAAGAAAATCAAGCTGGATGAAGACGATGGACAGTACGTGTACGAGGTGGAAGTCCGTACCTCTAACCGCCAGGAAGCGGAGCTGGAAATATCGGCCACCACAGGCGACATATTGAGCATGGAGTGGGACGACTAAGTTTGTTGCGGCGCCGGAAGCCGATCTTTGTTTGCAAACAAAGGTCGGCTTCTGGAATTTTCCTTGGGAATATCCGCTATTCCATGGTATAATTTTGACGCCAATATACGACTAAGGAGTATGGATGATGGAAAAAAAGCTAATCTTCGGTCATAAAAATCCAGATACGGATTCCATTTGCTCGGCGCTCGTTTACGCTGATCTGAAAACCAAGCTCGGCGACAATGTAGAGCCGGTTCGCCTCGGTGTCATCAGCAGCGAGACAGCGTTCGTCTTGAACTACTTCCAGGTAAAAGAGCCGCGTCTCGTGGAAACAGTAGGAAATGAAGTCAACGAAGTCATTCTCGTCGACCACAATGAACGTCAACAAAGCGCAAACGACATCGAGCAGGTGCAAGTAGTCGAGGTAATTGACCATCATCGCATTGCGAACTTCGAAACGAGCAACCCGCTGTACTTCCGTGCAGAGCCTGTCGGTTGCACGACTACGATTTTGAAAAAAATGTACAAGGAAAACGGCGTGGACATCCCGAAAGAAATCGCGGGCCTGATGCTGTCTGCGATCATTTCCGACACGTTGCTGCTGAAATCCCCTACCTGCACCGCGCAAGATGTTGCGGCAGCTCACGAACTGGCTGAGATCGCAGGCGTGGACTTGCAAGCATACGGCCTGGAAATGCTGAAAGCAGGCGCTGACCTGAGCGACAAAACAATCGCTCAACTGCTCTCTTTGGATGCAAAAGAATTTCAAATGGGTAGCGCGAAAGTGGAAATCGCCCAAGTAAACGCCGTGGACGTCAACGATGTACTGGCCCGCCAAAGCGAGCTGGAAGCAGCGATCTCCGCGATCATTGCGGAAAAAGGTCTGGACCTGTTCGTCTTCGTGGTGACAGACATCTTGAACAACGATTCCGTTGCGCTGGCGCTCGGCAAAGCAACCGAGGCAGTAGAAAAAGCGTACAACGTTACGCTCGCAGACAACAAAGCGGTGCTCAAAGGCGTTGTATCCCGCAAGAAGCAAATCGTTCCTGTACTGACAGATACGTTTCAAGCTCTGTAATTGTTAGAAAAAAGCAAGCTGCCCGGACACATTGGTCTGGGCAGCTTTTTTCATGCATTCAAAACGGATTGTTGTTGTGTTGTTGCAAATGATGCATCGTCTGGTGAGCATAGGCGTCGTCGCTGTAGTGGTGGACGGCGTGCTTGTCTCTGGCCCGCAAGCTGACAGACCCTGTAAAAAAGAAGGCCGCGAGGAAGGTGGCTGCTACTGCGATGAGAAAATAGAGCAAAAGACATTCCCCCTTTTCACAATGGCTTGCTTTTACAATAACATTATTTTCCTGCTGCTACTACTGTTGACTTTGCCGGTGCGTAAATGTGTACGATGAATTTGTCAGGAGGGATACAAGATGGAATATACCGTGCAAAAGCTGGGTCTCCTGGCAGGTGTCAGCACCCGGACATTGCGTTACTACGATGAGATTGACCTTCTCAAGCCGGCGAGAATCAATTCATCCGGGTATCGTATTTACGGGCAGGCAGAAGTGGATCGGTTGCAGCAAATTTTGTTTTACCGCGAGCTTGGTGTCAGCCTGGAGGAGATCAAGGAAATCATGAGTTCTCCCACCTTTGATGCGGAGCGGGCACTGCGGGAGCACCGGGAGAAGCTGTTGGAAAAACGGGCGCAGCTGGATCGGCTGATTGCGAATGTCGATCTGACTTTGGCGCAGCGAGAGGGGACGAAAACAATGACAGACAAACAGAAATTCGAAGGCTTCAAACAGCAGTTGATTCACGACAACGAGCAGCAGTACGGCGAAGAAATCCGGGCCAAGTACGGCGACGAGCGAGTAGAGCGTGCCAATCGGAAAATCAAAGAGATGAGCGAGGAAGAGTATGCGCAAGTCGAGCAATTGAACGAAAAGCTGCACGCGACGCTGAAGCAAGCGTTTGCCAGCGGCGATCCGGGCAGCGAGCTGGCCCAGCAGGCAGCCGATTTGCATCGCCAGTGGCTCAGCTTTTACTGGGACAGCTACAGCAAGGAGGCGCACGCAGGCGTGGCTCAGATGTATGTCGATGATCCGAGATTTACGGCTTACTACGACAAGGAGCAGCCTGGCCTGGCAGCATTCCTGCGCGACGCTGTCGTCATTTACACACAAGCCTAATGACTAGCGAAAAACTTCCCCTGAACCGCGCATGCTTTTGGCGGTTCGGGGGAGTTTTTTGTTTGGGCGCTATTTTTCTTTGTGTTTGTTATGTTATATAATTGTTCATTATCTGATACAAAATGCAAAGAGAGGAGCACTCTGGTGGAATCAATACAGACGATCATTGGAGCAAACTTGGAGACGATTCGCAAAAAGCGGGGCTTGAGCCTCGATAAAGTAGCGGAGCTGACAGGCGTAAGCAAAGGCATGTTGCACCAGATTGAGCGCGGCGATTCCCAGCCGACGGTGACGACCTTGTGGAAAATGGCAACAGGTCTGCAAGTGTCGTTCTCATCGCTGTTGAAGGCGCCGGACAGTGCCGTTTCTTTTGTGTCAATCGCAGACGTGTCGCCCATCATCGAAGACAACGGCTTGTGCCGGGCGTATTTGCAGTTTCCTTTTGATCCGATGACCAAGCTGGAAATGTTTCGCATCGAGCTTGACCCGGGGGCAAGCTACTCGTCGGCTCCACACAATGAAGGCGTCTACGAGTACATTACCGTCAGCGCGGGCGAGTTTTGCCTGAAAATCAAGGACGAGCTGTTTCGCATGTCGGAAGGTGACGGCATCCGTTTTGCCGGAAACGTTCCCCATCAGTACAGCAATGAAGGCGAAAAGCAAGCCGTCATTCAGGTCGTGATGTATTACGCAGAGCCTTAGCTATAACCATACCTGTCGTTCATTTAACGAAAACGTGTAAAAGGAAAGGAGCAAAACTAATGCAGCGATTAAAAGAAAGCGCGCAGAAAGTGCAAGCGAGATTGCAACAATTGGGGTATGACAATCAGGTGGTCGAACTGCCGGACAGCACCCGCACAGCTGCGGAGGCAGCGCAAGCGATCGGATGCGAGGTCGCGCAAATTGCCAAGTCGATCATTTTTCGCCGGAAGACGACGGACAAGCCTGTTCTGGTCGTGGCAAGCGGCACAAACCGGATTGACGAAAAGCTGCTCGCGCAATGGATGCAGGAGAAGCCGGGAAAAGCAGATGCCGATTTTGTGCGCGAAAAAACCGGATTTGTCATCGGCGGTGTCTCGCCCGTCGGACATCTGGAACCGATTGAGACGTGGATTGATGAGGATTTGCTTCGCTTCGAAGTCATCTGGGCGGCTGCCGGGCATCCGAACGCTGTTTTTTCGCTGACGCCAAAGCAACTGGTACAAATGACGAATGGCGAAGTAGCGCGCATCGCTTCCCGCCCGTAACCAGCCAAGAAACGGCAAAGCCCTCTCGAATCCGGGCACGATCAATGGTAAAGTGGAAATATTCACACGATATCAAGTTGGCAGGGGGAGAAAAATCGATGCAACCTACTGAACCGATTTCCTTGGGGCACCGCATCCATCTGATTGACGGCTTTGACATGGGCTGGGCGGAGCGGACGGGAACGTATGTAATAGCAGAGGAACAATTGACGCTTGTCGAGACAGGGCCAAGCCCGTCCGTACCGTACATTGTGGCAGGATTGCACAAGCTCGGCTTTTCGCCGGAGCAAGTCAAATACATCATCGTGACGCACATTCATCTGGATCACGCGGGTGGGGCAGGCTTGTTTTTGCGCGAATGCCCGCAGGCCAAAATCGTGGTGCATCCAAAAGGAGCGCGCCATCTGGTGGACCCGAGTCGCTTGATTGCGGGAGCGAAAGCCGTTTACCAGGACGATTTCAACCGCCTGTTCGATCCGATTGTGGCGATTCCCGAGGAGCGAATCTTGGTGCGAAAAGACGGAGACACCTTGCCGATCGGGCCGAACTGTGTCCTTGAATTTTTGGATTCGCCCGGCCATGCGAACCATCATTTCAGCATTTACGATCCGGTTAGCCGCGGCATGTTCACAGGTGATACAGCGGGCGTTTTTTATCCGCAACTCCAAAAAGACGGATTGCATTTCGTTTTGCCGTCCACGTCTCCAAACCAGTTCGATCCGCAGGCGATGCTTGCGTCTATCGAGCGTTTTCGCAAGCGCGAACTCCAGCGTATCTACTTCGGGCATTTTGGCATGACGGAAGAAGTGGAGGACGTCTATCGGCAAGTGGCAGAGTGGCTTCCCGTATTCGTGGCAGAAGGCGAGGCGGCCGTTTCCGCCGGGCTTGGCACGGAGCAATTGGGGGACAGGCTGTTCGCTCTTGTCAGCCAGCATCTGCAAGCGCGCGGCATTGCCGAGCAGCATGAAGTGATGAACGTCCTGCGACTGGATTTGCAGGTGTGCGCGATGGGAATTATCGATTACTTGCACAAGCGCAAGCAGTAATTTTCGTCGGTTAGGCAAAAGGCTAGTGGCTGCTGCAGGTTGACGGGTAGCCTGGACCTGCGTTTTGCTGCAAAATGACGCATTCTTTTTTTGGCCAAGGAATGCTATGATGGTGGGTGAGTCTTAGCTTGCAGGTACAAACAACTGAATACAGCAAGCAGGTGCCTCGTCTGTCATGGGCGAGGTGAAAAGGGAAGCCGGTGCAAATCCGGCGCGGTCCCGCCACTGTAAAGCGGCTGTCGCAAGCCGCAAGCCAGGAGACCTGCCTGTTTGCATGATGTGCCTGCGCCTTCGCGGAAAGGTTCGGCCCGTTCAGGACTTTTTGGCGTGACCAGATCGTCCTGGCAAGTCGACCCTTTTGTTTCCCGCTGGAAGCGAAGGGGTTTTTCTATGCTAAGAATCAACCAGTTGCCCAGAAAGGAAGTTATACATATGAAACGTTCGTGGAAACTGCTCATGCCCCTGGTCATTGCTGCAAGCTTGGTCGGCTGCACAGGCAATGGCAACACGCAAACAGCCCCTGCTCCAAAGACAGAGGCGCCACAGACAACACCACAGGAAACAACGGCCAAAGCCACTGTCTACCCGCTGACGGTCAAAGATTCGACGGGAAAAGAAGTGACCTTGCAAAAAGAGCCGCAGCGGATTGTCTCCACCTCTCCAGGTGAAACGGAGATTTTGTTCGCACTCGGCCTGAACGACCGGATCGTCGGGGTGTCCGACTACGACGATTATCCGGCAGAAGCTGCCACGAAGCCGAAAGTGGGCGGTGTCGTCAAGCCGAGCGAAGAGGCGATTCTCGCCCAGTCGCCTGATCTGGTCATCGGCGGAATCTCGATGGATGAGCCTGTCGCTGCGAAGCTGAAAACGTTAGGCATGCCTGTTTACGTGACTCACCCGCAAAAAATGGATGAGATATTTGACAACATTTTGGCGATGGGTGTCATTACAAACAGACAGGAGCAGGCGGAAAAAGTAGTCGCAAGCATGAAGCAGGACATCGCGCGCGTGCAGGAAGCGGTCAAAGCGGTGAAGCCGGAAGACAAGAAAAAAGTGTACCTGGAATTTTCGCCGGGCTGGACGGTAGGCAAAGGGGAATTTCTGGATGAGCTGATCTCACTGGCAGGCGCGACAAACATTGCCGCTGATACCCAAGGGTGGAACCCGATCAGCGAAGAAAAGATTTTAAAAAGCGATCCTGACGTCATTTTGTATGCAAAAGGCATTACGGACGACAAGACAGGGAAAAAGCTGGAGGACATCATTGCGAACCGCAACGGTTGGGACAAGATGAAGGCGATCCGCGACAAGCAGATTTTCGGGATGGAGCAAAATTTGCTTTCGCGCCCGGGACCGCGGATTACCCAAGGTTTGATCGAGGTAGCCAAAGCGATTTACCCTGATCTGGTGAAATAAAATGAAGAAGCAGTTGCTTTTATGGGGAGGAGCCAGCAGTCTGATTCTGCTGGCATCGGCGGTAGTCAGCATTTCGATGGGAGCGGCATCGCTTCCGCTTTCGCAAGTATGGCTGATCTTGTTGCATCAGCTCCCCGGCATGTCGGACTTGGTTGCCGTGACATGGCCGGATTCGTCCGAGCAAATCGTGATGAAAGTGCGCTTTCCCCGCGTCATCCTGGCGATTCTGGTAGGGGCTTGCCTGTCGCTTGCGGGCGCCGGATTTCAAGGGGTGCTGCGCAATCCGCTCGCAGACCCGTTTACGATGGGAGTGGCATCCGGAGCTGCTGTCGGTGCCGCTTTTCTGATCCTGTTTGGCTTGCAATTCGCTTTTCTCGGGGAATGGAGCACGCCTGTGGTCGCCTTTTTGACGGGGCTGTGCAGTCTGTGGATTGTACTGTCGCTGGCGAAGACGCAGGGCAAGCTGCAAACAGAGACGCTCATTTTATCCGGGGTCGTCATTCAGGCGTTTCTCGGTTCGCTCGTCTCTTTTATGGTGTCCTTGTCGAACCAGACGGTGAACGAAATCGTCTTTTGGCTGATGGGCAGCTTGTCGTTTCGCGGCTGGGCTTTTACGTATGTGCTGATTCCGTATGTGCTGATCGGCGTAATCGTGCTGGTTGGCTATGCCCGCTCCTTGAACCTGTTTGCCCTGGGTGAGCGTCAGGCGGCGCATCTGGGCGTCAATGTCGACAAGACGAAGCTCATTATTTTGCTCGTATCGACTTTGTTGACGGCGGCAGCGGTTTCGATCTCAGGGATCATCGGCTTCGTTGGCCTCGTCGTACCGCATCTGGTGCGGATGCTGGTCGGGCCGGATCATCGCATCCTGCTGCCGATGTCGGCGATTGGCGGCGGCATCTACGTCCTGTGGGCGGATACGCTGGCGCGGATGCTGCTCGTTCCTACGGAAATCCCGCTCGGCGTCGTGACCGCGTTTTTGGGAGCGCCGTTTTTCGCCTATTTGTTGAAGCAAAACAAACGAACCGGAAGGAGGTAGCTACGATGATCCACGTACGAGGTTTGCAAAAAGCTTACCAGGATGTATCGGTTTTAACAGAAATCGATTTTGACGTGAAGCGGGGCGAGTTTTTCGGCATCATCGGTCCGAATGGCAGCGGCAAATCGACGCTGCTGAAAATGATCTCCAGCGTCATTGCCCCTGATGCGGGAGAGATTACGCTCGCTGACAAGCCGCTTGCCCGCTATACGCGCAAAGAGCTGGCTCGTGTTCTCGCCGTACTGGAACAGGAAGGGCTGCCTCCTGTCGGTTTCCGTGTCCGCGAAGTGCTGGAGATGGGACGCTTCCCTTATCAAAACTGGCTCGGTGAGGAAAAGGATGACGTCACGCCGCTGATCGAGGAAATCATGCAGCTGCTGGGGCTTGTGCCGCTGGCGGAGCGCACGCTGGATCAGCTGAGCGGCGGGGAGAAGCAGCGCGTGGCTTTGGGCAAGGCGCTCGTGCAAAAACCGCAACTGCTGCTGCTGGACGAACCGACTACGTACCTCGATATCGGTTACCAGATTCAACTGATGGATATTGTCCGCAAGTGGCAAAAGACGACGCAAGTGACCGTCGTGGCAGTTCTGCACGACTTGAATCTGGCGTCGCTCTACTGCGACCGCATCCTGATGCTGCACAAAGGAGTGCAGATTGGGGTAGGAACGCCGCAAGACATGCTGCAAACGGACAAGATTGAAGCGGTGTACGGGACAAGACCGATCGTCATGGAGCACCCTGTCCATCATTTGCCGCAAATCATGCTGCAATCCCGGGCGTAAGGAGACGTTGGAATGATCGTACTTGTGACAGGCGGTGCGCGCAGCGGCAAGAGCACGTTTGCGGAAAAATATGCGGCTCATCTGGGAAAAGCAGGCGTCTATATCGCCACCGCGCAAGCTTTTGACGAGGAGATGCGCGAGCGGATCGCAAGGCATCGCGCGCGAAGACAGCAAAGCGGCTTTCTGTGGGAGACAGTCGAGGAGCCTTATGCACTCGCTGACGTGATTCGCTCGTTGCAGCAGCGAGACGAGTTCAAGCAAAATCAGGCAGTCGTGCTGGTTGATTGCCTGATCGTCTGGCTGTCCAACTGGCTGATCCGCCACGAACAGGAGCAGGCAGTGGAACGCACGCTTGCACAGGTAGATGAGCTGATTGCAGCGCTGCAACATTTTCCCGGAACGATTTTGTTCGTTACGAATGAAGTCGGAGACGGACTGGTTCCGGAATATCCGCTGGGACGCATGTTCCGCGATTTGGCGGGCCTGATGAACCAGCGCATGGCGGCGGCAGCCGATCAGGTTTTCCTGCTCACGGCAGGCATTCCGCTGGAGATCAAAAGCAAGGCGTTTCGCTTTTAAGCAGGGGAAAAGACGGTTCGAGTCGTCTTTTTCCCTTTTTTATGCTATAATATAAGAAAAGCAATGGAAGGGATCAGGATACCATGCGTCCCCATAGGACGATCTGGAAACGTTTTGACCTCTCCTACATCTAGCTTCGTAGTAGTCGATCGTCACTTGGACGACCAATCTACTACGAAAGCGAGGCCCTTTGTATGAGTAGCGACTTATACTTGCGATGTTCCTCCGTAGTCGGTTGGTCGTCTGTGCCAAAACCGACAAAAATGCGAGGAATCGATGATGAGGAGAGCGCTGCAATTTGTTCAACGTTACGGTATGATTTTGTTTGGAGCTTGTTTGCTGGCATTTGCGTATTATCACATTAACTTTCAGAACCATTTGTCTGAAGGTGGCTTTGTTGGTTTGGGCCTGTTGGCCAAATACGTCTTTGACCTGTCGCCAGCGTTAATGGTGCTGCTGTTGGATATCCCGCTGTTTTTGGTTGCCTGGTTAGTGAGAGGGCGACAATTCATCTGGGATACGATTTTTGCCTCTTTGGCTTTTACCGGGTTTTACGAGCTGTTTGAGCAGTATTCCCCGATTGTCATGGACATGAGCAGAATGATGCCCCTGGCTTCTGTACTGTCAGGCGTATTGACCGGACTCGGCACGGGACTGGTTTTGCGCTACGGAGCAGCGACGGGCGGCGACGACATTTTGTCCCTGTTGCTCAGCAAGTATACGGGATTGTCCATCGGTACGATTTTCTTGTTGCTGGACGTGATGGTTTTGTGCCTGTCGTTCTGGTATGTGCCGATGAAAGAGATGCTGTACACCATTTTAGCTGTAGTCATTTCCAGCCAAGTGATTACCTGGACGGTCAAATCCGGAACAGGAATCGCCGTAGAGGAAGAGGCGCACGCTCATGGCAACGTCTCTGTGACGCACCAATGAAAATGAGTAATCCAGTTGAAAAACATGCCTATACACATGCGCGCAAAAGGCCAAGTCGGGTTAGCTGTCGACTTGGCCTTTTGCCATTTCTACGTACATAACTATATGGCGAAGTAGTGGATACTAACCCTTACGAGAGTTTTGACGGAAAGGACGGGGGAGCAATGAGCGATCGTTTTTTTGGCAACTACAAAGCGTTCGTGGTCATCCCGGCAAAAGAAAAGGGAGCGGGGCCAAAAGCGTTTGATCCAAGCGATTACAGCCGCCATTTCATCCTGACGTTTTCCTTGTACGATTCGCTGATTACGTGCTGGAAGGAAGCCGGGAAGTTCAAGGTTCAGCCGCGGCAAGGCTTGGCTCGTGTCATCGATGCGTTTAACCTCAAGCACGACGGCACGGCATTTTTGCAGATGCTGGAGATGGAGGACGACCAGCCGTATTTTGTGCTGGCGTTATCTTGCAAGTCCACTGCCGATCAGGAACAGGCAGTCATCAACCGGATCACGCAGCTTCTGGAAAAAGATTTCGCCACGGATCTGTTGATCGGGGAAACGTGGTACCAGTTGGTCGGCGCCAAAGGCAAATTCGAGCGGAAGCTGTTCTCCTACAACATACAGCCTTATGCTCAACCTCCGAAGTAGTCGGCGAGTCCATCTGTGATGGCTTGCGCGGCTTTTTCCTGATAGGAGGACGTGCGAACGAGCGCTTCGTCTTTCGGATTCGATAAAAAGCCCAGCTCCACGAGCACGGACGGCCTGTCGTTTTCCCGCAGAACGTGGTAGTCGCCGTAGGAGATGCCGTTGCTTTTCAAGCCTATGCCGCTTGCCAGGCGCGATTCGATGCTGCGGGCGAGGTCATAGTCTTTGTTTTGCGCATAAAAAAAGGTCAAGGTGCCGCTGTTTGGCTTGGTGGAAGAATTGTAGTGGATGCTGACGAAGGCATCTGCTCCCCGCGCCTCGCTGATCGCCACCCGCTGCGAGAGCGAAGGCTTTTCCGAATCGCTCGTCCGCGTCAAAATGACCTGCGCCCCCCGCTGACGCAGCTTGCTCGCCAACAGCGCCGTTGTTTTCTGGTTCAGTATCTTCTCTTCGGTGTTCCACTTCGTTCCGAGCGTTCCCACATCGCTTCCGCCGTGCCCCGGATCAAGGACGATGACTTTTCCCCGCAGTCCGCCTGATTTGTTGGTTTTGCCTGTGGTTGGACTGCTTTTCCCTTCCAGGATGTAACTCGACGATACCCAGCCTGTTATGCCATCGGCGGTTCTGGCCTGGAGCCAGTCTGCTTGCTTGTTGACGATCTCTATCTGAGTGCCTGCAGACAGTACATGCAAAATGTCATGCGTAAGTCCGGGACCTTTGCGCATGCGCAGCGCATCGGCTGTCACGAAGCCTGTTTTTTTGCTGCCAGAAGCTGCTGGGGCTTGCACGGATGTGCCTGAGCTTTTCGCAGGGGAGGAGGCGGTGCCAGCCGCGCCTTTTTGCAAGTAATAGCCGGCAACCCAGCCGCTCGTGCCCTGGTAGTTGATTTTCACCCAGCCATGCGATTCGTCCGAGATGGTCACGGATGTACCGTACTTCAGCGTCGCAACGACGGACGACTGCAAAGCCGGTTCGCTGCGGACGTTCAGGGAGGTCGCAACGACTTTGGCTTGCGCTTGCGCTGCTTGTGCCGGCTCCGTGAAAGCGGCCACAGCGAAACATACGGTCAGCGCGCCGAGCAGGGACGCTGTTTTGCTTGTTCGTTTCATGATGTCTACCTCTGGTCATCGATTGTCAGTTGCTCTTTGGACAATGATAAAGGGAAAAGCAGCCTGCCAGTAGGGCATTTTTTCCTGATTTTGCTTAGGAAATTAGTGGAGGGGAGGAACGTATCGCGCCAAAGCGTTCGCGGCTGACTCAGCCATGCGCTTTTTCAGCTGATCGTTCTCGACCACTTTGACCCGCAAGCCGAGAAAGCGCAGCCGGGACAAAATAAATTCTTGCTCGTCCTGCAAAAAGCGCAAGGTGATCGTGTATTCATGTGTGTCCGGGTCGTAGGCGACGTCTTTGTCAAAGCAGGAAAAGGCGTACAAGATGCGTTGCAGCTCGTTATTGTAGCGGCGCACGACCAAGATTTTCGCCGATTTTTTGCGCGCCGCCAGTTTTCCGGCAATGACAGGCAAAAAGCTGTCGTACCACTCGTCCTCGATGTAGATTTCCTTGATGGACTGGATGAGCGAGAGTGGCGTGGTAAGCAGTTGATTGGAATCGACTGTCAACCAGATCAGATACCAGTCTTTTTTGACCAGGGAATACTCCAGCTTGTACGGGACGCCGCGCTGCTTGCGGAAAGCCGGGCCTTTTCGGGTAGCGCTATGAACCAAAATGTGATTTTTGTCGAGAATGATGCGGCGCAGCTTGCGGATGAGCGGGTGCCAGACTTGCTTGGTAGACGCGCCCGCTTTTTCCACAAACGATGCTTGATCGGCTGATCGTTCGTGCGTGGCGGTCAGTTGCTGGAGCTTTTGCAAAGTATCGGCTGCAAAAAAGTGGGCGGCGGCCGGGTGGGCAAGCATCATGGCAAGCCATGCTTTCTCGTGCGACGTCACCGGATACAGACCCGCTTCGTCCAGCCGCGCAACAAGCTGGTAGTTGTGTATTTTATCAAACAGATTCATAGTAAGCGAGCAGCTCCTCCCATTCTTTTTGAAACTGCCTGCGCAAAAAAGCTGGTGCAAGCACCTCGCAGCTGGAACCGAAGCTGCGAATCCAAGGCGTGATCTCCTGCGTGCCGTTGACTGTGATCTCGTACACGAAGCTGTCCCTGGTTTCTTCTGTGATGCTGCCCCACTGACCTTGCGCCTCGACTCTTTCCTTGATGAAAGAATGCGGCGTGTGCTTGGGGTGGAAGAAGCGCAGCCTGATCGTCACGGGATCTCCTGTGTCGATGAGCCAACTCGTCTGGATTTGCTTGTCTACGCGCTCCTGCATGCGGGCAAAAGCGTCAGGATGGGCTTGTTTCCCGAGAGCGAGCTGGGTCATTCCTTCCACGCGGTATTTTTTCAGCGGGCCATTTTCGCGTTCCTGCGCGAGCAAATACCAGCGCCCGTACTGATGGTCAAAAATGACCCGCAACGGATACACGTTTTGCGGCTTTCCTGACGAATCGCGCTGGAAGGCCGGATTCGTATTTTGCGAATCGTAAAATTTGCTGCGCTTGGGCGTGAAATAGCAAAATTCAACCATTTGCTGCCTGGTGATCGCAGCGGCGAGAATCAGCGCCTGCTGCTCGTCAAGAATGCGGGAAACGAAGTGATATTTGAACAAAAAGGCTTGCCAATCCTCGCGTTGCAGGCGTCTGTCCAGGAAGCGTTGTGTCTTGTGGCGCAAAAAGTAGCCGGGCACAGCAGGCAGTTGCGTGTTTGCCATGATGTCGATGAAGTCGTGCAAGTCCAATAGCTCGTCTTCTGTCAGGCAGTTCCACAGGTCTTGCGCGAAGGAATAGACGAACGGACGGGCTTCCCCGCTTTTTTGGATGACGCCGAGTTCTTCCAAGTATTTCAAATCTTGCCGCAATGTTTTTTCATCCGGAACTTCGCCAGTTGGCGTGGAGAGAAAACAATCCAGCAGCTCTTTGGTAGAGCACGGCTGTTGGCTGAGTTGCTCCAAGAGGCGGGAAAGCCGCTCCACTTCCGACTCTTTCAACGATTTGGCGTGATAGAGAAACATCAGGAAATTGTCGGTGACAGCGAAGTGGTTGTAGCGCAACTGTGTGTAGTAACCTTTCTTCTCCTCATCCGTCACGTACTGGTAGATCGTGGACTGGATTTCCTTGAGCTTTTTCACCGTTTTATCCAGCGTGTGTACGGAGATGCCCAGTCTTTGCGCCAACTGTTGCCGATTGTAGGCGCCTGCGGTCAAAAACATCAGCCTGAGCAGCTGCATTTCTTTGTCAAAGCCTTCTCTAGCCATTTACATTCATCCTTATCCGTGCCATTTTTTCCAAATTAGTCCTCATATTACGAAAGAGCAAGAGCCAAAGTCAAGTCGTAATACTTTTGCCATGTTCATCCATGCAAAAATGAGCGAAGATAACGACAGAGAGAAGGAAGGGCACGCAAAGCTTGCCCGCTGGAAGGAAGAGAGGAGAACACGATTATGAAGACGATAAACCACGGACAGCACCATCGGGAGGTTCAGCTCGGCTCTGGCTCCGTGCATGTGTTTGCCAACGATGAAGTGTTTGCCAGCTTTGGGGAACGCGTATACGAGATGGCAGAGCACAATCTGCGCATCCCGCGCAATGTGTATTTTTCTTACACGCCGGATGCCCATGTCGGAATTGGAACATGCATCGGGACGACTGCGGTCTGGAATATGCACGACGGATTTGTGTCACCGTCGATTGTCGGTTCGGATATCGGCTGCGGCATGCGTGTGCATATGACGCCGCTGCACCGGGACGACTTGCAGGACAAAAATTTGAAGCGGAAGCTGATCGAGGCGATAGAAGCGTACGTGCCGACCTCTGAGCGCGGACAAACGGACTTTACGGACATTTCGATCGAGGAAGTCGTGAAGCATGGACTGAACGGACTGCCTGCTGCGTATTTGGCGAAGCCGACAGGCGAGCCGGGAGAAGTGAGCCGATCGCTTACACACGTGGAAAAGCATACATTTGCCTTCGATCATGCGGCGTTGGCACACATTCCGGTCAAGTCGTGGCAGCGGGCGTGGGGTCAGCTCGGAACATTGGGGGGAGGAAATCACTTCATTGAAATCCAGGCGATCGAAATCGCGGAAGAAAACCGGGAGATCGCCACAGAATGGGGCTTGTTCGACGGGCAAGTCGTGATCATGATCCACTCTGGCTCCCGCGCCTGGGGAGCGACGCTGGGAAGAGATTACACGAAAAGCTTCAAGGAAGCGATGTTCAAATGGGGGATCGAGAACCCGGAGCCGAATCTGGTTTACGCGCCAATCGAGACGGCGGAAGGGCAAAGATACTTGAACCTGATGTACTCGGCGTTGAACTACGCCGTTACGAACCGCCATCTGATCGGCTACTCCGTGGAACGGGCTTTTCAGGATGTGCTGGGAAAAGACTTTTCGACCCCGGTGCTGTACGATTTGATGCACAACTACGCCCTTCAGGAGTATCACCGCAACACGCCGATGCTGATCCACCGCAAAGGGGCGACCAAGGCGCTTCCGGCAGGCCACTTCCAAAATCCGAAGGCGTACAAAAAGACCGGGCATCCGGCGCTGATCCCTGGTTCGATGGGAACATCTTCCTACATTATGGTAGGGGCAGACAGCGGAGCGAAAAACTTTTACTCGATCTGCCATGGCGCAGGACGCGTGCGCTCCCGCAAGGCTACGAAAGAAATCGTGACGACTGATCAGTTCGAGCGCGCCTTGCGGGTAGGCGAGGATGACGAAATCATGGTCAATCACCGCTCGCTCGCAGCGATTTTGGATGAATGCCCGCAAGCTTACAAAGACGTGGATCAAATTATCGATTCCGTCGTCGGGGCAAAATTGGCGTCTGTCGTAGCCAAATGCAAGCCGCTGATCGCAATCAAAGGGGTATAAGAAGAGGTGGTTCCCGGTGTCGCGCGGGGGCCATCTTTTGATTTTTCCAAAATAGGTTCGAATGTAACATAAATTGCATGGCTTGTGCAACCGATATCAAAAAGGAGACATTATAGGGGAGATAGGGGAACAAATATGGCTACATACTATTACTTCACCTGCCAAAAGTGCCGAACCCGGGGGGGAGTTTTCGGCGAACAGCCTTGGGGGTGGGGGAACTTTGACATGATCGAGTCCTTCAAGTTTCTGGCCCATCACATCCGCACTTGCGGGGAGGATTCCATCCGCGTCATCTCGGAAGATGTGGACGAATACGTCGATCAGTTGCATGGAGAATACAACACCTTCCTGGAAGAGACGAAGCATATTTTCCCGCATTCCAAAGATTGGGAGTTTCTTGATCGGTGGAAATCGCTCAAAGTCGAGGAATTGAAGGAAAAATGGGTAGAGGAAAACCGGATCGCGCATCCGGATGAACGTTTGAAGATTTGCGGTACGCTGGAGGACTTTGAAATTTTGCAGCAGCGGGCGGGGCGCATTTCTTTTTTGGCAAAGGTGCGGGACGATACGGACACGCTCTGGAAGGTGGTTGCCAGCTCGCCTGAATTGCCTGTCTTGCATCATTCCTATATCATCATAGGAGTAAGACAGGATCATCCGGAGCTGGGGAAAATCGTGGAAGTGTTCAAGATGGTTCCCCGCTCTGTAGATAGGAAAGAGAGGGAAGGCGAACGTGAAGCTTGAAGCGATCAGTGAACTGCTTGAAAAAGTACGGGAGCGCAATCCGCTTGTGCACAACATCACCAACGTTGTCGTGACCAACTTTACAGCCAATGGCTTGCTCGCGCTCGGAGCATCTCCCGTCATGGCCTATGCGAAGCAAGAAGTGGCGGACATGGCGAAAATCGCGGGATCACTCGTCCTGAACATGGGCACCTTGAGCGAGCGGGAAGTAAAGGCGATGCTGATTGCGGGCAAATCGGCCAATCAGCACCACGTTCCGGTCTTGTTCGATCCGGTAGGCGCAGGAGCAACCCCGTATCGAACCGAAACGGCACAAAAAATCGTGCGCGAGCTAGATATCGCCCTGGTTCGCGGAAATGCGGCGGAGATTGCCAACGTCATCGGGGAATCGTGGGAGATTAAAGGCGTGGACGCAGGCGAGGCAGGCGGAGATGTCGCTTCGCTCGCCAAAGCAGCTGCCGAGAAGCTGGAGACGGTAGTGGCGATCACGGGCAAGGTGGATGTCATTTCAGATGGCAGTACGGTGTACGCCATCGACAACGGCCATCCGATCTTGACCAAAGTGACGGGAACAGGCTGCCTGCTGACTTCCGTCATGGGGGCTTTTGCCGCTGTTGCCGAAAACACGTTGGCCGCGGGGGCTGCTGCGCTCGTCGCATACGGTGTGGCTGCGCAAAAAGCAGCGGAAAAATCGGCGACAGACGGTCCGGGCAGCTTCCAGATTCAGTTTTTGGATGCGCTGTCCTCCGTATCGGCCGACGATATCCATCGGCTGGGCAAGATCGAACAGCATAAGCTGTAAGAACCGAAAGCAGACTCGTCGCTGTTCGGAAGCCGAGAAGCCGGATTTTGGCAGCAAGTTGCCTTGGGTGGGGCGGGAAGAGCAGCTTCTTCCCGTCTCACCGCTTGGGCATGTGCTTTTGGGCATGAAAAAATCCCCTGTTTTCCAGGGGACGAAAATGATCGCGACTGTATGGCTATGATTAGGCTAGATAAGTTAGGGCGTAGCTGTAATTTCGCAGCGTATAGCATAAGAGCTTCTTTTGGTGCTCCGAGAGCGCTAGGAATACAAATTCTACTTGATCATTTTCAAACTTGCGGACGTAAAAGCAGGAAATCCCATGGCAGATCACTTCTCTTTTAAGCGACAGTGCAGCACGGGCGTCGGTGCATATGTGTACTTCCACGGCGTGTAACCTCCTTGGACATTCAATAGAGTACCAAAAAAAGCCAAGGAAAATCACGGGAAATATGGCGGAATTATGTCCAAGTAGTTACCGTTTTTTGTATAAAGAATGATAAGAATGACAATTCGTAAAAAGGCTACTTCATGTCGTCAGGAATACACTTCGATCGGGAAAAATAGGCGGAAATCATCGCAGCCATCCTGCCTTTTTCCGTGCTCATATCGATCTTGTCCTGCAAACAGCGCAGCAGCTCCTGATCGCAGCTGCACGAAAAGTAGCCGCGCTTCTGGTAGCAGTAGTCATGTTTTTTGCAGCAACGGTCGATATCGTCGATAGGTGCGCCTGGTCCAGAGCAGCCTGGCCCGCACCAATTTCCGTACAAACAAGGGATACGTCTTGCCCGCCGTCGTCTTCTGCCCACCTGTCATCACTCCGCAACATAGATGATTACTGGTAGCATATTGGCGGAGGGAGAAACTTGCTTTAGGCAATTCCCACAAATTTTAAAATATATCTTGTAATCGTTTGCTAGATATGATAGATTAATTCTTGCCTGAGCTGTACAGCTCGGCAAGTGATACAGATGGATGGATGTCCGAGCGGCCGAAGGAGCACGATTGGAAATCGTGTAGGCGGGGTCGACCCGTCTCGTGGGTTCAAATCCCACTCCATCCGCCATCTTGGCCCGTTGGTGAAGCGGTTTAACACAGCAGCCTTTCACGCTGTCATACAGGGGTTCGAATCCCCTACGGGTCACCTGGAAGCCCAACAACTTGTTGGGGCCCCGGCGAAAGTCGGGGTATTGTGGAGGCTTAGCTCAGCTGGGAGAGCATCTGCCTTACAAGCAGAGGGTCGGCGGTTCGATCCCGTCAGCCTCCACCATTTTCATACGCGGTCGTGGCGGAATTGGCAGACGCGCTAGATTCAGGTTCTAGTGGTGGCAACACCGTGGAGGTTCAAGTCCTCTCGACCGCATCGCTTTATCAATGAAAGGTTCTTGTTCTGCTGTTTCTGGCAGAGCAGGAGCCTTTTTGCTATTTCCAAATCATGTACAAGCATTTGGCCTTGCAAAACAAAAATCCCATCCATACAGAAAAAGGAGTCGGGGGTCAGCCTCCGACTCCTTTTCGCTTCTGCCGATTATGACCCTGGCCGTTTGCGCCTGAACAAGAGATACAGGAAGAACGGAGCGCCCACTCCGGCGGTAAATACGCCCGCAGGAATATCGAGCGGCAAGAACAGCATTCGTCCCGCCAGATCGGCAAGCAGCAGCACGATTGCGCCGATGAGCGCTGCCGTCGGGATGACGATTCCGTAGCGATTGCCGACGAGCTTTCTCGCCATATGCGGGGCAAGCAGGCCGATGAAGGAGATCGTTCCGGCGATGCCGACCGCTACCCCGGCGAGGGCGACGCTGAGTAGCATCGCGACCATTCGGCTCATCTGAAGTCTGCTGCCGAGACCGATCGCTGTTTCTTCGCCGAGCGCCTGAATGTCCAGCTCTTTGGCATACAAGAGCGACAGCGGGATCAAAGCGACGATCCACGGCCAGATGGCCTTGATATAGCTCCAGTTCGTCCCGTACAAGCTGCCCGTCATCCAGTTCAGCACCTGGGCGGCGAGATAGGCGGGGCCGCTCAGCAGCAAAAACATCGTCAAGGCGCTCATCGCCGTCGAGATGCCGATACCGATTAGCACGAGCCGGGACGGAGTGACTCCCTTTTTCCAGGCGAACGAGTAGTTGACCGAAGCAGCGGCGAATGCCCCTGCGATCGCGATGATCGGCACGTAATGAATACTGTAGCTGGTAAAGGCGGTCATAAAAGCGACCACCGCTACCGAAGCGCCGCCCGTAACGCCGAGCAGGTCCGGAGAAGCGAGCGGATTGCGGATCACTCCTTGCAGCAGGCTGCCGGAAACAGCCAATGCCGCGCCGATCAGGAGCGCCGCTACGATGCGTGGCAAACGAAACTGTGTAATAATCAGATCGCTTCCTTCGCTGTTCATGCCGACAAGCGACAGGACCACGTCCCGAATCGGAATGGATACACTGCCGAGCGACAGACAGAAGACGGCGAGGATCAAAGCCGCAACGGCAAGCGAGCTTACGATCGTCGCATTTTTCCATGTCGGACGTCTCTTCATGACTTCCTCCTTCTCGCCACGAAGATCAGGAACGGAACGCCGATCAGCGCCGTCGCCACGCCGACCGGGACTTCTTTCGGCATAAGGACGAAGCGCGCGGCGAGGTCAGCCGCTACCAGCAAAATCGCTCCGGTCAAGGCGCTGTAAGGAAGCAGCCAGCGGTGATCGCTGCCTACTGCGTATCGGCACAGATGCGGCACGATGAGTCCGACGAAGGCGATCGGTCCCGCCGCCGCTACGGAGCTGCCAGCCAGAAGGACGACTGCGAGCGCGGAGGCGGCCCGGATCAGTGTCAGCCGCTGACCGAGCGACTTGGCGTTGTCGTCGCCTAGCGCCAGCACATTGAGGGAGCCTGCGATCAGCATTGCGAGGAGCCAGCCGACGCACAAGTACGGCAGGACGAACAGCAGATGGCCCAGCTCTCGACCCGATACAGAGCCGATCATCCAGAGCAGCGCCGTTTCCAGCGAATGCTTGTGAATGAGCATAATCCCTGAGGTGACCGAGGACGCGAAGGCAGCAACAGCCGCCCCGGCCAGCGTCAGCTTGATCGGCTCGAAACCGCCGCCCCCCTGCATGCTCAGCGTGTATACGAACAAGGAAGTTATCGCCGCTCCGCCGAGCGCGATCCAGATCATGCTGCTCATCGGCAGCGACGATCCGGTTAAGGCAAGTCCGATAACGATAAACAGAACGGCACCGGAATTGATCCCGAGCAGAGAAGGCGAGGCTATCGGGTTTTTCGTCAGCACCTGCATGATCGCTCCGGCAACGGCCAAGCTCGCTCCGACGGCGGCGGCGATCAGCGCCCGGGGAACACGCGTAGTCGTCACGATCAGATGCTCGTTGGAGCCGTCAAACTGTGTATAGGCGAGCCAGATGTCGCGGAGGCCGAATTGTTGCAGCCCGAACAGGACGCTGGCCAGCATCCCGAGCAGAAGGATCGCACACCCGACGGCAAGCCCGATCCATTTTCGCTTGCGACTTTGCATCACTATCCCATTGTCCTTCACCTCTTTTCGTGTTCTGAACAAGAAAAAAACCGGCGTCAGCTTCAAGCCGACGCCAGCCAGCGTTTATGTTACTTCACTTCGAAATAAGCGGCCAACTCATCGAGCAGCAAGTTCGCCGCCTTGTAGCCGCCTGCCGAGTTCCAGATCGCCTCGTCTACCTGGATCACCTTGTTCGCTTTGGCAACGTTCAAGTTTTTGAACAGCGGGTCGTTTTTCCATTCCTCCACAACCTTCGCCGCATCGTTTTTCCCGGCTTGTTCCGACACGAAGTAAAACATGACGTCTCCGTCCATGCTCGGGATCGTTTCCTTCGTCATCACTTCGATAAACGAATCTTTGTCCTGAGCGGGCGGGCGAGCGATGCCGAGTTGATCGAGCAGCACCCCGGAGAATGTCTGCTTCTGGTAAATCCGCACCTGCGACGCGGAGAAGCGGACGACCGACACTTTTGTTGCCGCTTTGCTGCCCAGCTTCGCCTTCACGTCGGCAACGCGCTTGTTGAAGTCCGCCATCGCTTTTTCGCCTTCGTCCTTCTTGTTGATCGCTTCCATGTACAGCTTGAAATTGATTTGCCAGTCGCCAGCCAGGTCAGCCGCGAATATGGTCGGCGCAATCTGGTTCAACTGCTCGTATATTTTCTCCTGCCGGACTTTGTTTCCGATAATGAGATCCGGCTTCAAGCTTGCGATCATCTCGATATTCGGCTGCAACTCGTCGCCGACGACCGTGACGTCTTGCATCTCGTCCTTGATATGGTTGTACCACGGCGAGCCGACCCACGATTGGACGGCGCCGATCGGCTTCACGCCTACAGCAAGCAGCGCTTCCGTACCTTCGTTTGTCAAAATGACGACTCTCTTCGGCGTGCCGTTCACTGTCGTTTCGCCCATCGCGTGCTTGATGACGCGGGGCGCTTCTTTATCCGACGAAGTCTGGGACGCCGGGGCTGTCGCCTCTGTATTTTGCTGTTGTCCTGCCGGCCCGCTGGCCCCCGTACCCGGATTTGTCGTACCTCCGGAGCATGCGCTTAGCAGCAAAGCGAAGCAAAAGAGCAGTGTAACGGCTAAAGATGTTCTGGTCTTTCTACGCATCGATAAATGTCCCTCTCTCTCATGTTGATAACGATTATCAATTACATGAACACTATACCGTTGAAGCTCTCGCGCAACAATGGGAGATGTGGACAGGAAGGATGGATTTTTTAGACGTTGCTCCTGTTTCAGCGCCTTTTCTTTAAAAGCGGTCGGCGAAACGCCCTCGTTTTTTTTGAACTGGCGGCTGAAATAGTAGCTGTCCGGGTAACCGACGCTTTCGGCAATTTCTTTAAGCGTGCAATCGGTCCCAAGCAGCAGTTCTTTCGCTTTCGTCATGCGAAGCTGGATTAAGTAATCGATCGGGCTCGTCTCGTAGCGTCGCTTGAACCAGCGCAAAAATTGGCGCGGATTGCAGTCGAGCATCTCCACAAGCGATTCGAGCGTAATCGGCCGGGCGTAATGCTGGTTCATGAACAGCACCGCCTGGGTGACCGGGTCCGGCTTGATCGGCTCGATTCCTTGCTGGTCGAGCTGTCGCATGACTTCGTAGACGAATTGATAAAATAACGACTTCACATGCAATTTGTCGATAAGACCAGCCGCGATCCATTCCTTGGCCATTCGCTCGGCGATATCGAGCAAAAAAATCGGATATTGCGGCGCAAATCCGTACTGCATGCGAAACGGATCGTCCAGCTCCGCTTGCCGCATCAATTCTTTGCGGCTAGGAAGGGAGGCCGATGCCTTGTACAAAATCATGTAATATTCGAATGATTGCTTGGCGGCAATATCGAGGCAAACGCCCTTGCCCCCGTGAAAAAGATGAAACCGCTGCGCATCGTACGGCACTCCGTCGAGCCTTACTTGCGCGCTTCCGCGGGTCGCATACAAAAAAGCGTTGGCTGGCAGCCGATAGGCGAGCAGCTCTTCGCCGCTTTCCATGCTTCTATGTCGTATATCCATCACTTTGACGGAAGCCTGATTCCACAGCAACAGATGATCGTCCAGTTTCATTCGTTTCGCCTAGCCCCTTCCAACTCCAAGCTCAAGTCCATAATGCTCGTTGCTACTCATTATATTTGATAATAATTCTCAATTACAACGATTATTCTTATAAAAGGAGAAAAAAGATAGGGACCGTCAATGAAATGTCTACGTTGGAAGAGCGGATGACTTTGCTCGGGGAAGTATTCGGAATGCCTGAGCAAGCGAAGGAATTTATCGCACAGTATGAGACAAAACGCGAGGAATCATCTATGAAGATCTGGGGATGAAAGCTCCGGCCATGGTTGAAAAAGAGTTTTTCAACCGAGAGAATCCAAAATCGGAAGGCTACTATTCGCCGATTTCGCTGGAAGTGATTGGGGAATACTTGTACGACGCTGACATCATCGCATACACGAATTTTGCGCCCCAAGCAGACGTGCTGGAAAAGCAGCTTGACTCGGTTGGGATATGGAAAACGATTCCGGCAGTGAAGCAAGGAAATGTTATGTTTTATTCGGTTAGCGATACGCTGTCAGATTGTCAGATAGAAGGAAAAGCAAGCAGTGCCCGCTGTTTTGTTTGTAACCGCGGCTTGGCAGAGAGGGGGACAATCGCCTTTATCGTGTCAAGCCGCTTTTGGTGTTAGATGAGCGTTATCGTCCTTTGCTAGATGATAAGTCGCCTGGCTATCCTGGCTTGTTAGTGAGGCGATTTAGAGCAGCAGCCTTTTACGCTATCAAACAGGAGATCGAACTCCTGCCAAAAATAAAAATGTAGAGTTTGGCAACCGTGTTGATACATGGAATTTTATTGGGTTTTACATGGAGAGGTGAGCATAATAAAACGCTATAGTTGTGCCATTTGGGTATAAAGTCTGATTGGGAAGTGAGAAATAAGACATTTGATCAAGTTATTTTTATAACTGGATGTGCAGGTATTTTCTGGGTTTCGTCTAAATATGAAATGGTACAGAAGTTTGATTGAAAGGGAGATGTACTCTAGATAGGGACCTTTCAAGTGGGGCTAAAGTCCTTTTGGTGGAATGAATGAAACTCGTTGAGGCGATTTCGGTGAAAGGAAAGGATAATCTAGAACAATACTTAAGAAATATTTAAATTGCTACTACCACATTAAACAAATGCAAGTTGGAATCCTCTGTTAGTGGTGATGGTGCACATTGCACTGCAGGGGGAACAGAGAGCGCCGCCAGATCACTTTGTAAAAGATGCTTATATAAGTTGAATAGTATTTCGGATATTGCGGGCAACTAAATGAACGGAAGGGGCTGTTAATGCCATGCATATAGAAAAAATTCATATTAAGAATTTTCGGCTGCTTGAAGATATTGAAATTTCTCTTGATGAGAAGGCGACAGTCATAGTTGGTCGTAATAATAGTGGTAAGACATCATTTGCTGAACTTTTTCGTAGAATATCAACCGAAAGTTCGCCGAATTTTAAATTAGAAGACTTTACAATGAGCAAGCATATTCAGTTTTGGGAAGCGTATAACATTTTACAGCAGAATCATAAAGATGAGGAGCGCGCTCGAAAGACACTTCCTAGTATCGAAATGGAAATTAGTGTTGATTATAAGAATGATTCGAGCTATGGCGTGCTTAGCGATTTTATTATTGATTTAAACCCTAATTGTACTGTGGCGCATATAAAGATGTGTTATCAGCTAGAAGAAGGAAAGATGACTGCCTTTTTTGATGATATTAGGATTGACTCCACACTTTCGGAATCAGAACAGAAACGAATTTTTTTCAGAGTTATAAAAGAAAGAGTGCCTCGATTTTACAAAATGTTTCTTATGGCAGTAGATCCTAATGACGTTACCAATCAAAAAAAGTTGGATTGGAAAAAGATACAGGATTTAGTACGAGGTAGTTTTGTTAATGCACAAAGAGAATTAGGAGATATGACGAACAAAGAAAAGGATGTACTTGGTAAAATTCTTGAAGGACTTTTTAACTCGGCAAAGTCAGAATCGGCAAGTTTAGATGACCGAAAAGTGACTGAAAACATAAATATAACAATTCAAAAAATTCAAGGAGAACTTGACATTGATTTTAATAATCAACTAAAGAATTTACTACCTGCAATTTCGTTGTTCGGTTATCCTGGATTGCGTGATCCTAACTTGATCACTGAAACGCTTCTTAATATAGATACATTATTGAAGAACTATACTAAGATACGTTATTCAGGTCTCAATGGTGTACACTTGCCCGAATCTTATAATGGTCTTGGCGCTAGAAATTTAATCTTTATTTTGTTGAGAATGCTGGAATTTTACAAAGAGTTTATTGCAAAAAAACCAAGACCAATGGTACATCTGATATTTATTGAAGAGCCAGAAGCGCATCTTCATCCGCAAATGCAAGAAGTGTTCATTTCAAAACTCAACGAATTATCCTCGATTTTTTCTAAGCAATACAATAATGGGGAACCATGGCCTGTGCAGTTTGTAGTCACGACCCATTCGTCTCACATGGCGAATAAAGCAGAATTCTCGTCCATGCGCTATTTTATGACGACAAATAACCATAATACAAGCGATTTTTATACTACGAAAGTTAAGGATTTTAAAGCAGGTGTAGCAGGTGCTTTAGGTAATGAAGTAGCATTCTTACAACAATATATGACTTTGACACGATGCGATTTACTGTTTGCAGATAAGGCAATTTTGATAGAAGGTTCTACGGAAAGACTGCTTCTTCCAAAAATGATCGAGAAACTAGATAAAGATAACGGAGAGATTAATCTTGGTAGTCAATATATAACTGTAATGGAAGTAGGAGGAGCCTACGCACATAACTTTTTTAAATTATTGGACTTCCTAGAGCTTAAAACCTTAATCATTACTGATTTAGACACAGTTGATAGCACCCAAAATAATAGTGCTTGCAAAGTATCGGCAGGGAACAGGACAAGCAATGCTTGCATAAAGACATGGTTTCAGGCACCTGAAATAACACCAAACGAACTTATTAAGAAAACCGTCAAAGAAAAGATTAGCGGGGTTTACAGAATTGCATATCAAGTACCGGAATTTGAACAAGACGATATGCCTTGTGGGCGTAGTTTCGAGGAAGCATTTATTCTGGCTAATTTACAGTTATTTGGAATCAATGAAACCCACGTAGATCAAGCTGAAAATCAAGCATGGGATATCGCTCGAAAGGTGAAAAAGGTACAGTTTGCATTAGAATATGCTTTAGAGAAGACAGAATGGAACATTCCAAGATATATAAAGGAAGGTTTATTATGGCTAGGGGCTAACAAAATTGACGATACGGATGTACCCTCGAATATTCCTATTCCATTCAATATGGCTGAAGTTGCTGTTGCAAAGGAGGAATCTCATGATTGAGGTTGGTAATAAAAATCCAGCAGAAGAAGCTGCAGAAAGAGCTATTGCAGAAATTTATAGATGCTTGGATCAGAATAAGTCATTTTTACTTGAGGCAGGTGCTGGTGCAGGTAAAACGTACTCTTTAATTCAAGCTCTTAAATATATAGTTAATAAGCAAGGAAACGTTTTACTCCAAAGAAGTCAGCAAATTGCATGTATTACATATACGAATGTTGCATGCGATGAAATTAAAAATAGAGTGGATGGACATCCAGCAGTTTTAGCATCGACGATTCATGCATTTTGTTGGTCTTTGATTAAGGATTTTCAGTCACAACTATGGCATGAACTTTGTAATTTACCAAAATGGATTGAACGCTTTGAGAACGATAGCGTGAGAAATCCTAGAAAAATTGAGTACGATTTTGGTTATCCACAAGTAGAAAGTGAAAAAATTTCACTAGGGCACAATGATGTCATTTTACTTACAGCATTATTAATGAAAAACAATAAGTTTAGAAATATACTAAGTTCGCGATATCCTATACTATTTATCGATGAGTACCAAGACACAAATAAAGATTTTACAGAGGCTATCCTTAATCATTTCGTAGACAATAAAGAGTCGAGATGTTTAATCGGATTTTACGGTGATGGTTGGCAAAAAATTTATAGCGATGGATGTGGTGCAATTAAGAATGAGAACTTGCACTATATATATAAACAAGCTAATTTTCGTTCCGAAAAAGCTATCGTTAATGTATTGAACCTTGTGAGACCAGATTTAAAACAAGCTGTGAAAGATCCTCAATCAAATGGTGCAGTGAGGGTATTTCACACTAATGAGTGGTCGGGTGAAAGATTGACTAAGAGGCCATGGAAAGGCGATTTGCCTGCAGACATTGCTCACGAAAAGCTTGAGATGACAAGAGACATCTTAATGAAAGAAGGATGGGGGTTCGAACCTGAAAAAACTAAAATACTTATGCTGACTAACAATCTTTTGGCCAATGAACAAGGGTATTCTGGTATTGCGAAGGTATTTCAAGGAAGAAATGATGATTATGTAAGGCAGGAAGACCCACACATTGATTTTTTTGTGAATACTCTAGAACCGTTATGTTCTGCTTTTGAGAGTAAGCAGTATGGAACAATGTTTGAAGTACTCGATAGACGTACACCAAATATAACCTCACTTAGTGATAAAACAAAATGGGTTAATGACATGGAGGCTCTGATTCAATTACGGCTCAATGGGACAATTGGCGAAGTATTAGCTTATATTACAAATGTTAAACGACCACGTTTATCAGCGAAGGTGGAGGAGAGAGAACAAAAATATAATGAATATAAATTAAATAGCTCATATGAGCAGAATGAGTCAATGGAACGTCTTGGAATGTTAAGGAGCATACCTTACCGTGAAGTCATTGCTTTAACTCATTACATTAAGGAAAAGACCCCGTTTTCAACAAAGCATGGAGTAAAAGGGGCTGAATTTGAGAATGTACTTGTAGTTATTGGGCGTGGATGGGATCTATATAATTTCAACCAGTTTCTTGAACTTTCAAAGGCCCCAGAAACTATACCTAACAATAAAGTGGATTTTTATGAGAGGAATAGAAATCTATTCTATGTTGCCATTTCTCGACCAATGAAACGACTGGCAATACTGTTCACACAAGAACTTTCTGAGGACGCATTATCTGTTCTGACTAATTGGATGGAGCAGAAAAATATTCACGCAATCTAAAGAATCAACAAACTAGATTCATTGCAGTTGTCACAACACCAGCACGTCCATCATCTCGGCTATGTATCGTGTATTGCCTCTTACAATTAAATTAATAGAGAGCAGGTTCAGTTCGTATTAAATTCTCACAAATAGCTCAATTCGCTTGGATTATTGTCTCTTTTTGAATAATTGTCTAGGTCTCGAAATGAATAAAAAAGATCATAAACCTTGATTTTACAAGAATTTTAACGGAGGCAAATTTAAATGAGTCCCGCTCATGTTATGATGGTGTAGAACGTTCAGATTCTAGTAGTGGTAACATTGTGGAGATTCAAGTCCAGTGATGAACAAGCTCTTGGGTTTCCTTATAAGGAAACTCAGGAGTTTTTTGTTTTTTATGTGTTTGGTATAAACACATTTTTCATATTTCCATTATATAAATCTAATTGATTTAGTGAATTAATGATCAATGTGTATTATGGATTGCTCAAACTCAACACATATGGACGTTTCTCTTCACTCCAATACTTGCTAAACTTGCCTACATCATACATCAATTCAATTCATGAGGAGTGAAGAAAATGGATGGAGTGCGTTACAAGGTAAGAGAAGTGTTGGACAAGAGCAAGATTGAGGCATTTTTGCAGCAAGCGCGAATCGGGCATCTTGGCATGGTCGACGGACAGTTGCCGTATGTGGTTCCGCTCAATTTTGTTTGGACAAATGGGAAGCTTTACTTCCATGGAGCCACTGGCGGGAGACGCAATCAGGTGATGAGCGCGAATGCGGAGGTCTGTTTTACGGTTTGCGAGGAATACGGAACGATTACTGATCCGGTGCCAGCCAAGACGGACACAGCGTATATGAGTGTCATCGTTTTTGGCAAGGCAGAACCCGTCGCCGATCTGGATGAAGCGACACACATGCTGCAAGAAATGATTCATAAATACGTGCCTGGTTACTATAAACGGCCGTTGCCCAAGCAGCACGTAGACAAATACCGTTCAGCGGTATTCGGTGGCCCGGTGCAGGTGTATCGAATTGATCCACAGCACATCACCGCCAAAGAAAATCCAATAGAGGAAGAAAAAATGTTCAAACCGGGACTAACGGTGTGACTGGTATGAAAATCCGGCGGCTTGCATTCGCTTGATCGCGGCAATCTCGGAAAAGTAGGAGACAGAGGCTACTCTGCCCGGCGTGGGGGAACGCCTCATCCGAATCTTCATCAGAAAGAAGGCAGGGAAGATGGAAAATCTCGTTGCGGAGAATCTGCAAACTGTACGGCAGCAGATGAAAACGGCTTGCCAAGCCTCGGGACGCAAGCTTGAGGACGTGAAGCTGTTGTTGGCGACCAAAACCGTCCCGCTGGAAAAATTGCAATTAGCCATGCAAGCGGGGGAAACGCTGTTTGGAGAAAACAAAGCGCAGGAGCTGCGCGGCAAATTTCCGCTGATGGAGCAGTACAAGCAGGTGGAATGGCATTTTATCGGGCATTTGCAGACGAATAAAGTGAAGGACGTCGTCAAATATGTGACGCTCATCCATTCTGTGGACCGTCTGAAACTGGGGCAAGCTTTGCACCAGCAGCTCCTTAAAGAGAACAAGACGATGAACATACTGGTGCAAATCAACACGTCCTACGAAGAAAGCAAATTTGGTGCGCCACCGGAAGCAGCACTGGAACTGGTCGAGCAATTGGCGCAGTTTGAGACGTTAAACATAAAAGGCTTAATGACCATCGGAAAGCTGAATGCGACAAACGACGAGACCCGCCACTGTTTCCGACTATTAAAAAGGATTCAGACAGAGATCAGGGAGAAAAAGCTGCCGCGAGTCGAAATGGACATCCTGTCGATGGGAATGTCCGGCGATTTCACGGTAGCGATTGAAGAAGGGGCTACGATCATTCGCGTAGGAACGAAAGTGTTCGGCCAGCGTTACTTGCCGGACAGTTATTACTGGAATGAACATGCGCGTCAGGACGACTAGGGGAAAACAGGCGGGGATGCTTGCGTCATAAAAGCATCCCCGCTAGACGTTTTATGCCTGCTGCAATGGCTCGTTCGTCTACTTTGGCAAAACCGAGGACAAAACCTTTCCGGTCGCTTTCCAAACAATACTTGCTGAGCGGATAAACCCGGATTCCTTGTTCGAGCGCCAGGTTCGTCGCGGCTTCTTCGGCAAACGATTGCTCGGCTTCAAGAAGCATGTGCAAGCCCGTTTCCACGCCGCTCAGTGTGAACTGTTCGCCAAGCCCCGTCGAGAGAATCGCTTTTGTCATAGCCTCGTGCCTGCGCCGATACACATTGCGAACTCGCCGCATATGGCGCATGAAATGACCGTGTTCGATAAAATGAGCAAGCGTCAATTGCTCCATGATCGGAAGATGGCGGTAGGTTAATTCCTGAACGCGAGCGAGCTGGCGAATGGCCGCTTTGGGACCAACGATGGCCGACAGGCGAATGCCGGGAGCGACCATTTTGGAAAAACTCATCATGTACAGCGTGTTTTGAGGTCGTTGACTGAACAAAGTTGGAAGCGGATCACCGCGATAGCGAAATTCACTGTCGTAATCATCTTCGACAATCCAGAACCGCCGCTCGGCAGCCATGTGCAACAATTGTTGCCTGCGAGGTTCCGACAAAATGACGCCAACCGCACACTGGTGCGATGGGGTAACAAACACAAGCTTGGACGCAGGGGGAACATGGTCGACGCAAAGTCCGTACTCGTCGACCGGAACGGGAACAACTTGCATGCGCCGATACTTCATCGCCATCCAGGCAGCAGGGAAGCCGGGATCTTCTACCGAAACCGTTTCTCCTTCTTGCAAAAGCGCTTGCGCGATCAAATCGAGACTGTGCTGTGCGCCAGAGGTTAACAGGATTTGGTCGCTATCCACATGAACGCCCCGTTCGAGCGACAAATAGCGTTGAATTTGCTCCCGCAGCGGCAAAAATCCATAAGGATCGCCGTAAGCCCAACTGTCCAGGCTTGTTTCTGTGGTAGCCTGCAAAAAGGATTGCCGCCAATTTCTTTGAAAATGCTCATCCAAATACGGCTCGTGGGGAGTGAAATCGATCGCTATTTTTGGATTGTCTTTAGCGCCGAACCAACTGTGCAACTGGCCGACTGCATCGTTTAATAAAGGCAACTCGGGCGGAAAAAGCTCCGGGGGCGAAGCCTCCTCTGCCGGACGAGCTGCATAAATCCATTCGCTTACTCTCGTCCCGCCGCGGCGAGAAGTTACCGTGTAGCCCCGGCTGTACAGCTCCTCGTAAACGATCTGTATGGTTGAACGGGAAACGCCAACCAATGGAGCAAGCTCGCGGGACGGGAGCAGCAGCTCGCCTGGCGGCCATTTTCCGGTTGTAATGTTATGAATCGCCTGATCCAAAAGTTGCTGCCAGATGGGCCGGGCGTCATCGCGGTTTACTTTTAGCATTTGTTCACCTTCGCGTGTTTGTACTGTTAGTATGGATTGCACGAGATGCTGGTTTATTGCTAAAAAGTGTCAATCCAATAATTGGTATACTAGCACGACAATCTTTGCTTTGGCAACACGGCAAGGCTATAGAAGAAACATAGCCGACTTTCCCCAACAGGAAGATTGGCTTTTTACAGTTGGAGCCTCAAGCTGCTCCTGCTGGCGTACGTCTTGTGCCACTCGGGAGTTGTGGTATAACTAGAAAAGAAGAACTGGCAGCGAAAGAGGTGACATTCCTTTTATGGAAGCAACCCTTCACGTTTGGAAAGAAGGCGGCATCATGCAGTGGGAAAGCACGCAGCCGTCCATCGAGATTACGTGCTTTGCGCCTACGATCCTCACTCCCATGACGGGCCGGATTCGCGTGAACGATGGCAAGAAAACGCTACAGCTGGAGTCGATGAGGATGATGTTTTTGCGTCCGGGCGACTCGGTCACGTTGGTCCGGGACGGGGCGGAACTTCCGGCTGTCTGCCGCATTTGCTTCGAAAGCTATCGGTTGGCCCAGCACGATGACGACACCATTATGTACCGCAATGATCGCAGCGGTTTGCCTGCGAGCGGCTGGATCACCAACAAACTGCCGTATCGGGCAACTGTGCTCGTGAACGAACTCGTGCGTTTGCAGGCGAATCCGTCTGGGCATACGGCAAAAGCGGAGCGGCACCACCACCTTTTCAAAGAGCTGATGCAGCTCGTTTTGCACTATGAGACGACACCTGAGCTGGATTGGGAGCCTTCCATTCACAGGGCGATCACGTATATCGACGAGAACTACCGAAGCCCGATTACCCGTTCCGAGCTGGCGCGTCTGGCCGGGTTTCATACGAGCTATTTTTCCACGATGTTTGCCAAAAAGCTGGGGTGGGGCTATTCCGAATATTTGAATCGCGTACGGATTGACCGGGCAAAAGAGCACTTGCTGGCGTCGACCATGACGATCAACGAGATTGCCCTTGAGGTCGGCTACAGCAACGGCGAATATTTGAGCCGAAAATTCAAGCAGCTGACAGGCATGTCTCCCGGCGAGTTTCGCAGTCGTCCGGCCCCGAAAAAAATCGCGGCCTTTCAATTCGCAGGGGCCTTGCTGGCGCTCGGTGTCACGCCTGTAGCCACAGATGCCGAATTGGTGCGCGGCTCGCTCCTGTTGCAGGAGGAATTGCGCGATGTTCCGATCATAAAGGGAGCGTACGATGACGAACAGCTCGGCAAGCTGAAACCGGATCTCATTTTGGCGCCTACATACTTTTACCATACGCCTGGCCGGATGAAGCAATTGGAGAAGATCGCGCCTGTCCTCACTCTGGAATGGGCCAAGCTGGACCCTCTGGCGGAAATGCAGCTGATCGGCAAGCTGATTGGCAGAGAATCGGAAGCACAGCGATGGCTGACAAAATATCAGGCACAAGTTGACGAAGCGAGACAAAGTCTGCGCGCATTGATTGACAGAGGGGAGACGGCAGCCGTCTATGAATGGCGTAGCGACGGCATCTTCATTTGGGACAAAACAGCTCGCGGAGCGTTTAACTTGTACGAAGCTCTTGGCATCCGCCCGCCTGAAACTGTGCGCCGCGATGTACTCGTGCGAGGAAAGCATCTTTGGATAACGGAAGACAGGCTGCCCGACTACATGGCAGACCATATGTTTGTGATCGATGCCCGCGACGACCAGAGTGACGAGGGAGAGCATGTATTGGCGAGCATGCATGGAAAGGGACGGGTGTACCGACTGTCCTTGAACGAATTTTGGAGCAGCGGCGGCTTGGCATTGGAGCGGCAACTGCGCATCCAGACGAATTGCCTGATCGCTGGTGAGACGGAGTGAACATTTATCCATAAAAAGCGGCAACATTATGAAATAGACGGCCTGTGGAAAAGCTTGCTATGATGAGTACGGATTTTAATGATAATGATTATCGTTATTGCTTTGATCTTTTCTCATTATGAAGCAAGAAGGGGCTGTGCAGGATGAACAGAACAAGCGAGCGAGTATCCCGGCCGCTGATGAAATTGGCCATGTGGCTGCTGGTCATGACGGTGTTGCTGGCTGCATGCGGCGGTACCGCAGGAACAAATCCGCAACCGGAGGGGCAAAAAGACACGGCTGCTGCGTCTGACGAACAGAGCAAGCCAGCCACCCGAAAAATACAGACCGTCAACGGAGAAATCGAAATTCCCGCTGAGCCGAAGCGGATTGTCGCCCAAGGATATTTGGCTACGTTCCTGGCGCTTGGCGTCAAGCCTGTCGGAGCGCCGTTTTGGGATATCGATTCGCCGCATATCAAATCACAGACGGCTGGCATCGAGGATATCGGAACGATTGACGCCGGCAGCGTCGAGAAAATTTTGTCGCTCAATCCCGATTTGATCGTTACGTTGAGCGATGATCCCAAGCTGTATGAGCAGCTGAGCAAAATCGCGCCGACGATCGTTTTCGTCCATACGACCTTCAAAGACTCACGCGATCAAATTCGGACGTTTGGCGAGATTTTGGGCAAGGAAAAAGAAGCCGAGGCGTGGATTGCCTCCTTCAACGACACCGTTGCCAAAGCCAAACAAAGAATCAAGGGAGTCGTCGACGAAAATGCGACCGTGGCGATCATGGGCGGGTTTGAAAAGCAGCTGGTCGTTTACGGGCAAGGTCTGTGGCGAGGAGCCGAAGCGATGTACAGGCACCTCGGACTGAAACGGCCGCCACAGGTGCAAAAATTCGTCGATGAGGGCAAGGAGAACATGACGATTTCGCTGGAGCAGGTCAAAGAGTTTTCGGGCGACTACCTGTTTGTCGAGTCTGGCAAGCAGGCGGGTCTTGACCCGGAGAGTCCGATCTGGAATACGCTGGACGTCGTCAAAAAAGGGCATGTCTACCAGATGGACACCGATTATTTTTGGCCGTACGACCCGATTGCTGTCCAAGCGCAAATCAATCTGATTGCCGATATGCTCGTGGAGGGCAAGCACAAATTATAAGCGCAACCCGTATTCACACAACCGCATCATAGCTCGCCAATCGGCTCGTGCCTTTTTCCAAAAGGACGGGCCGATTTCGCTATTCCGAAGTGTTTGCTCCCTGATGAGTGCCGCTGTTTCCGGAAGGGCGATCCGCGTCTGTCGCGCCAGAACAGCGGCGTTTTTGGAGAATTGTGCATGTCCCTTTAGGTTTCTGTGTATTTCCAATTGCGAGCGCCCTTGCTACACTAATTGTCGAGAATGATTATCAATTGGACTCGTCATGAAAGTGCTGCTGCTTTGAGGAAGACAAGGCGGGCAGCCATGGCAAAAGAAAGGGATGATCGGCAGCAGGGGAGCAAACGGAAAGCGCAAGGCCAGGTTTTCAATACAGGAATGAAACGATGCTGGAGGAACCGACATGAATAGATGGACAGGAATCATTTTTTCGCTAGTTTTGCTGATAGGAGTGCTGGCTGGCTGCGCTGGAGGGGGAACGGAGCAGACGCCTTCCGCGAGTTCTTCGTCAAAAGGCGAATGGCCAAGGACGATTACCGACGGTGCGGGCCATCAAGTGACGATCAAGGAGCAGCCGAAGCGCATTGCTGTGCTGCATCCTCTGTTCCTTGACTACTTTTTCGCATTGGACGTGCCGCCGATTGCCTCGGGCAGTGCAGAGAGTGCGCTGAAAGAATACGCGACCTTGCAGCCGTATGTGGGCAAGGCGGAGATTATCGATCTGGGCAGCGGCAAAGATTTGAACATGGAAGCGATCATTGCGGCAAAGCCTGACCTGATTGTCAGCTTCAAAGGCCATGGCGATGCCCAGTACGACGATCTGTCGAAAATCGCGCCCTTCATTCAAATTGACTACAGTGACAAATGGGAAAACGCCACCATGCTGTGCGCACAGGCGATCGGAAAAGAACAATTGGGCGAACAGCTCGTCAAAGATACGAAAGAGAAGATCGCCAAAACAAAAGAGCGGCTGGGCGATCTGAAAACAAAAACGTTTGCCTTGTTGCGGGTGAGCAGCAAAAACGGTTTTACCGCCCAAGGGACGAAAAATACGGTTTACTACAACGAGACAGAAGGATTTGGCCTGAAAAAGCCAGATCAGTACCCGGAAGAGGGGGGCGAGCTTTCCCTGGAAGCTCTTGCGGAAATGAATCCCGACTACATCATCATTCAGCACAAGCTTGACGCTGCCCAAGCAGCCATCCAGGACAAGCAAGGATCGGCTGTATGGAACTCGTTGAAGGCAGTCAAAAACAACCAGGTTTTACTGTTTGATAACTCGTTGAATACAGGCAGCGTGCTGGCGATCCGCCTGGCTGCCGACAACTTTTCCAAGCTGGCGGGGAAATAGGCGAAACAGCCACCGGAAAAGAAAGCCTTGCAAGCGAGATGGAATGAGAAGCGGACCGAAGCAGCTTTGTTTCGGTCCGTTTTCGCATGTTTATGATTCCCCTGGTTGTCCCAAGCTTTTGCGTCGTCCGTTGATGAACAAGAGAGACAAGGCGAGCAGGAAGAGGACGGCTGCAAAAAGCACAACCCCTTTTGCCTGAAGAATGAGGCCGACCAGTAGCGAGGCGAGGATCGTCCCGGCGTAACGGGCTGTCATGAACAATCCGGTGGCGACGCCAATGATCTCTTTTGGCGTGGAGCGGAACAAGGCGGCCTGCATGCCTACGCTGTTCAGCCCGTTGCTTACGCCAAACGCTGCCAATGCCACACAGACGCTGATCATCGGGGAGGCAGGATTCAACATCGCGAGCCAGACAGCGCCGAAGAGCATCAAGACAGCAGAGACGAGCAAAGCAGGGCGGGGTCCAGACTTGTCGATCCAGCGTCCGGCTAATGGCGACGCGATCAACGACCCCAAGCCAAGGCTTAACATCAAGAGTCCGGTATGCAGCTCGGAGACGTGACGAACGGTTTGCAAATAAACCGGCAGGCCGAAAAATATCGCGTAAAACACGACGTTGACGAGGACAAATTGGATATGAACCCATGTCATGGCACGGTATTTGGCGAATGCGCGCAAAGGCAGAAACGGTGACGATACCCGCAGCTCGTGACGAATGAAGACCGCCAAGATCACCAGGCCGATTCCGCCGAGAATGACGTTGCCATAAGCGAGAGGCCCGGCCGACTTCGCCTGGAAAAAGCCGATGAGCAAGGCGACAAGCCCCGCTGTGAACAAGGCAATTCCCGGGATGTCCAACAGCGCAATCCATTGGCGCAAGGAAAGCTGCCGGGTTACGGACGTGGACGGCTCGTCGCGCGGAATCATTTTCCACACGAGCAAAAAACTCGCCAAAGCAAACGGAAGGTTGACGAAGAAGATAGAAGGCCAATCCCACCAATGAATGAGCACTCCGCCAATAAAAGGCCCGATGGCAGCCGCCGTGGACTGGAACAAGGATAACACGCCAAGCGCCGTCCCTTGCTTTTCCGTAACATGATGCCGCACGATGGCGATTCCGACTGCCACGACCATGCTCGTGCCAATCGACTGCCCGATGCGACAAACAAGAAGCCAGCCAAACGTGGCGGAGAAGGGGGCAAGCAACGAAGCGATCCCGGCGATGACCAGCCCGACGAGAAAAATGCGTTTTCGCCCAAACAGATCGCTGGCCTTGCCCATCACGGGCTGCGCGATTGCGCTTGTTATGTAGAACGAAAACAGAATCCAGGAAACGGTAGCAAAGTCCAAAGCATACACTTGTTGCAGTCTGGCAATGGCAACGGCGATCATCGATGAATTTAACGGATTCAGCAAGATGCCCAGTCCGACGGCGACCATCAGCCACTTTTGACGAATCTCCATGTTTGTTCCTCCCATACGTTATTGCTGTCATCGTACGGGAAACCATTCATTTATTCCAACGCATTTGATGCTATACTTTCATTGATTAAAAGGAATGAATGGAAGGGGGATGGCGGCATGGAACTTTTGCAGTTGCAATATTTTCTCACGGTAGCCAGGCTGGAGCATGTGACCGAGGCTGCCCGAAGCCTGCATGTGACGCAATCGTCGTTAAGCAAAACGATTCAGCGGCTGGAAGAGGACTTAGGGGCTCCGCTATTCGATAGAGTGGGCAGAAGGCTGCGTTTAAACGAGCACGGCAGCCGATTTTTGCTCCGGGCTGAGCGGGCTTTGCTGGAACTGGAAGAAGGCAAACGGGAAATTCGCGATTGGACCCAGGCTGAGTACGGAACACTCAAGTTGGCGGTGACCAATGCGAGCACGCTGCCCGGGATTTTGAGTGAATTTCGGAAACAATGGCCGATGATTCACTTTCACGTCCAAATGGTGACTACGCAAGAGATGCTGACGGCGCTCAGGCGCGGGGAGGCGGATTTTTGCCTGTCGTCTTTTCCGGTACAGGACGACGAAATCCAATGCCAGACATTGTTTCTCGATCCGATTCTCGTCGCTGTGCCCAAAAACCACCGACTGGCTGGACGGCGAAGTGTCGCTTTGGCTGAGCTGCAAGACGAGTGGTTTGTCGGAGTCAAACGGGGGTATGCCACGCGCGACTTGGTGGATGCGGTTTGCCACGAAGCCGGATTTGAGCCTGCCTATGTGTACGAGGGCGATGAACCTGCGAGGCTCGTCACTTTCGTGGAAGCAGGGATCGGCATCGCTTTTATTCCGTGCACAGGGAGGAGCCTGCACGAACAAGTCCACTATTTGCGAATCGAGGATCAGCGGCTGGCACGAGAGATTACGTTGCTATGGCACAAAAGTCGGTATATTTCCCGTGCTGCGCAACATTTTCGTTGCGTCGTGGAAGCGTATTTCGCCGATGTGACCGGAAATGCCGTGCTGTCTTTTTGCCAAGCCGATTCCCCGCCGGACTGCTCTTGCTGATGCCAGTCCAGGTCAAGCAAGCCGAAGCCATGCTGCCAGCCCGAGTGGAGCATGGCTTCGGCTTTTGGAACTTGGACGATGCATTCACCAGCGTCTTGACACTGGAGCAGTTTCCCGCCATGTGGACATGAAAAACCCCGTTTCCTTGCGAACGGCAAGCTTTTGCCAGACGCAGGAAAGCGGGGACTTTTTTGTGGAAAAAGGCTAGGCAGATGTTTGTTTGCTTGGTTGACTTTGCCTGGTTCGCGCATTCGCCACCAAACTGAGCAAAATCAGCGCGAGGTTAAAGGCCATGGCGATTGTAACTCCTGCGGCCATGGACATTCCGGCGGTTTGGCTCATGGCGACTACGGCTCCGCCGATCCCGACCGCCACGCCGGGGGTAAAGGAGTCCGCGAATTGCAGGTTGCCAGATACTTGACCAGCTTCCCCTTCCCTGACCAGAGTGAAGGCGACTGTTCCGCTTACGGTATGCGCCAATCCGATGCCGATCCCGATGATGACTTCCCCGATTACCGCCATCGCAATCGTCAGGGATGGCACCCACAGCATGACGCCGATCCCGACAAGCATCAGCAAAATCCCGAGCGTGATTCGCTTCGAGCGTCCGCGACCTTGATCGGCTGCGTCCCAGCGAGCCTGCAAAATCGCCACGATGCACCAGCTGAACGCCGCGCTTGCCACGATCAGCCCCGCTTTGTCCGGAGCAAGCCCTTTCGTTTTTGTCAAAGCGAGCACGAGAAAATTTTGCGTGCAGACATAGGCGGCGAAAAAGAGTCCGCGGGAAGCGAGCAGAGCCGACAAGCCAGTTTGAAAAGTAAAGGTTCCTGAGGGCAGCAGCTTGCGGAGAGGTTGAACCATCAAAGCGAGGCCCACGATGATGAGCGCGACTCCCCATACTTGCGGCAGCATGCCGAGTCCGCTCAAAAACAGCCCGGTTCCGACCGCGAGCAGCACAGACAGGCCGACCACGCCGGATTCGTCTTTCGCTGGAGCAGCGGGGATCGTCAGCTTGCGGAAGGCAGGCAGCGTGAGGAGCACGGCAAGAAGCACGAAAGGCAGCACGCCCCAAAAGACGAATCGCCACGAAAAGTGTTCGGCAATCAATCCCGCTACATAGGGCCCGAGCATGGAAGGGAGCACGTAAGCAGTGCCTAATGAACCCAATATTTTGGCGCGAAGTTCATCGGGATAACTCAGCGAGATGGCCGTGTACATGCAAGTGTACATGGCTCCCGCACCGAAGCCTTGCAAGACGCGCGAACCGATCATGACGTACATGTTGGAAGCGATGGCGGCTGCGACGAGTCCGAGCGCGAACAAAGCGACCGCGATGGTGAAAAGCAGGGCAGGCCCTTTTCGGTCAATCTGACGGCCGACCACGAGCGTACCGACAATTTGCGCCAGCAAATAAGCGCTGAATATCCAGCCGAACAAATGAATCCCTTGCAAATCGCCAGCAATGACCGGAGCGACTGTTGTGACGGCCAATCCCTCGAAACCGATCGCCATCGCTGACAAAATGATCCCAATCGATAAAGCAAGATAACGCGGGCCAAAAATGCTTTGTGCAGACAAGCTGGTCACCTTCCTTCGCGGATTGTAAACAGAGCGGCAAAGTATCCGGATACTTTGTAAAGAAATTTCTTTAATTAACAAATTATACCTGCGTTTTGACTTTGTCAATATTTTTCTTTATAATCTAGACAGTCCGAATTTTGAAGGTGATGGGATTGAAAAAGTCGAACACAAATGCAAAAGACGGGGCAGAAAGAACGAGGCGGTCGATCATCAATCTGCTCAAGCAAAACGGCGCCATGGACGCCAATCAGCTGGCGAGCGAGCTGGGGGTGACCGCCATGGCGGTGCGGCAGCATTTATACGACCTGCAAGAGCAAAGGCTCGTCACTTTTTCCGAGGAACCGCGCTCAATGGGCCGACCGGCCAAAATGTGGGCGTTGACCTCTGAGGCAAACCGCCTGTTTCCGGACGGCTATGCCGATTTGACTGTCAGCTTGATCGAATCGATGAAGGAAGCTTTCGGCGAGGAAGGCTTGGAGAAGCTGATTGAAATTCGCAACCGCAAGCAAGTGCTGGACTATCAGAGCAAGGCGCCGCTTAGCTTGCCGTTGCAGGAAAAATTGCTTGCTTTGGCCAAATCGCGGACGGATGAAGGCTATATGGCAGAGATCATTGCCAACGAAGACGGCTCGTTTTATTTTGTCGAGAAGCACTGTCCGATCTGCGAGGCGGCGAGAGCCTGTTCCGGCTTGTGCAACAAGGAGCTGGAGATGTTTCAGGCCGTGCTCGGCGCTGGCTTGACGATAACGCGGGACGAACATATTTTGGCTGGGCATAATCGCTGTGTGTACCGGATCGTTCCTCAGGCCGATTCTGTCTGAATGTTTCGGCATAGCTTGCTGTGCGCTGTTGCTCCACAGGACTCGTAACAAAAGCGGGCTTGGCTACGGGTTACGGGTCTTGCGGGTCTATTTTCGCTATTCTTGACTTTATTTTCACGTGTGTTACAATAAAATGCAGAAAAGAACCTCTGGGCGCAAGATGAGCCAGAAGTTCGCAAAGCCACTTGCGCTGGCGAGTAGGTCGCAGAAGCGTGCGAGTGGACGTGCCTTTGTTTTGCGGGTGTAGTTCAATGGTAGAACTCCAGCCTTCCAAGCTGGTCGCGTGGGTTCGATTCCCATCACCCGCTCCATAGCGTTTGGCGGTGTAGCTCAGCTGGTTAGAGCGTTCGGTTCATACCCGAAAGGTCGGGGGTTCGATTCCCTCCGCCGCTACCTGATCTGATTGTGTCCATGGCGGTCGTGGCGAAGGGGTTAACGCACCGGATTGTGGCTCCGGCACTCGTGGGTTCAAGTCCCATCGATCGCCCCATACATCAAAAGGGAAAAGCCCAGCAGGTTCTTGCACGAGCCTGGCTGGGCTTTTTTGTGTTCTCGTCTTTTCGCGGGAAACAGCTTCTCCCCAGCTTACGGAAAAGGATGCGGCTGGAAAAAGTGAATCCGGTTGCCAAAAGGGTCTGTCACAGACACCTCATGCGTTCCCCATGACGTCTTTTCCAAACCCGGCCGGGCGTATTTGTACGACTTGCCAGCCAGTGTCTGGTGAAGCAGCTCGATGTCCTCGACCTGCACGCGGATCGCCGCACCCGGGCACGCATCTCCGTGATGCTCAGTCAGATGCAGCACGCAGTCAGGCGAGGAGACTTGCATGTACAGCGGAAAATTGTCCTCATAGCGATGCTCCCAATCGACCTGAAATCCGAGAAAGTCGACGTAAAATTCCTTCGCTTTTGCTTCGTCAAAAATGCGAAAAATCGGCATAACGGCAAGCGTCATCTTTTCACAAGCCTCCTTCATGTAGGAATCGCAATCTCTTCATACCATTCCATGCGACCACCCCGATTTCCTATCAGCTAGAAAAGAGAGAGAACTGTTAACCGCAAGCGCTCACATCCCCGTTCATGCAAAACGTCGAGACGTGTTTCACAGAAAAAAGCGTGCCGAGTCCCCGGTGGACTGACACGCTTTTTCGGTTACATTCCTTTTTTCTCCAGGACATGTGACGGAGCAAACAGTTTGCGCCATTTGATTTGCGGCACGCAGATGGCAGCCAGGATCATCAGAACGCCACTCCACTGGGAGAGAGTAACTGTTTCATGCAACACGAAGCTGGACAAGAGAACGACCGTCGGCAATTCGACTGCGCTCAAAATCGTCGCAAGTCCGTTGCCGATCCGGGGTACGCCTACAGCCAGACAAAAGATCGGGATGACGGAGCCGAATACAGCGACCAGCAAGCCGAGCGGCAGCAGACCTTCCAGCAGGCGTCCGTTGAGCAAAAACGTTGGCGGGTAGACGATGGACAACATGACGGCAGCCATGCTGATCGTAATCGCGCTGCGCAAGTAAGGATTCATGCCGGGCAGGACGCGGCCGCTGAAGAAAATGACCAGGGCAAAGGTAGCGCCAGACAGCAGTCCGTAGATCAGGCCAGTGACGCTCACGTTTTGCAAGCCGCCTTCGCTAAGCCCGCTGGCGAGCACCGTTCCGCCTCCCAGCATGAGCAGCGAAACCCATTTGGCAGCTGACGGCCACTTGCGATCGACCACGGATTCGAGCAAAACCCCGATCCAGGTGAATTGGAACAACAGGACGATCGCGAGCGAAGCAGACACGCGGCTGACAGCCTGATGGTAAAAAATGCTGGTAGAAGCCATCATCAGACTGACAGGCGCGAGGATCAGCAAGTATTTGAACTGGAATCGTTCCCGCGAGAAGAACAAGGCCGCCACAATCATGATCAAGCCGCCGAAAACCAGTTGACTTCCGCTCATTTCATAGGGAGTGAAGCCCAGGGCAAATGCGTGTTTCATGAACAGCGACAACACGCCATAGCTGCATGCGCCAAACAAAACGAACAGAACAGAACGCCAGTATGTCATAGGTAAAAATTCCTTTCTTATGACTAAACTCGGTTGAATAATGCCTATTGTACACCAGTGAGAAAAATGGTACAATGAAAAATTTAGCTTCGCTTTATTGTGTTACTGAGGTAATCAACTATCTAGGTAACTCACTACTATGGTAGCGAAGGAAAGTGTCTGAAACGCTTATATTGAGCATGAATACATAGCCGTTTGGCGGCAATTCCGGTACACTACTCTATATGTGTGGCACATGGCAAACTCGGTGGAGGCAGAAAAAATGAAACAGGGGATCTTTTATGCGGTTGCGGCGTATTTTGCATGGGGTTTGCTCCCTCTGTACTGGAAGCTGTTTCAGTCAATGGGTGCATGGGAAATCCTCGCTCACCGCATCGTCTGGTCCGTTCTTTTTGTCGCAATCATTATTCAGGTAACGAAACGCTGGAAGACGATGTGGGGCTCGGTAACCGGGGGGAAGATGTTCGCGGCTCTTGCCATTTGTTCGCTTCTGATCAGTGCGAACTGGCTGATTTACATTTGGGCGGTCAATAACAACCAGATCATGCAAACAAGCCTCGGCTATTACATGAACCCGTTGTTTACCGTGTTGCTCGGCGTCATCTTTTTAAAAGAAAAAATGCACGCAGGGCAGTGGGTTGCGCTCATTCTGGCAGCCTGTGGCGTCCTGTTTGTCACCTTTCAATACGGCGAAGTTCCGTGGATCGCGCTCTCTTTAGCCGTGACGTTCGCATTTTACGGTCTGGCGAAAAAGCTCGTAAAGCAAGAAGCGATGATCGGGCTTGCCTGGGAGACTTTGTTTGTCGCTCCAATCGCTCTCGGCTATTTGCTTATGCTCCAGGCGAACGGAACGGAGACGATCGCGACTCTCGCCTGGTGGCAAATGTTGCTGCTTGCGCTCGCAGGAGTTGCGACTGCGATGCCGCTGTACTGGTTTGCGCAGGCTGCCGTGCGCTTGCCGCTGTCGATTGTCGGCTTCATCCAGTATTTGTCTCCGACGATTTCTTTGCTCACGGCCGTCTTCCTTTATAAAGAACCGTTTACAACCACGCATTTGATCAGTTTTGCCTGCATCTGGTCTGCGCTGATCATTTTTACCGCAAGCTCGATGCGCAAAAAACCGGCCGCTGCTCCGATCAAACAGGAAGTGGCGATCAAAAAGCAGGCGTGAACGTGAACGAAAAAAACTCCTGACCAGTTCCGAGGCATATGCTTCGTCCGGTCAGGAGTTTTTTGTTTGCGCAAAAGCTTAGGCTTGCTGTTTGCGGCGATACGCGCCATGGTCGGTTGGACCGACGTACTGATTGAGGGCAAAGGAGTGGCGAATCGCTTCTGTAATGAAATCTTTCGCGACAGCAACGGCTCCGCGCACGGAGTTGCCTTTTGCCAGCTCGGCACAAATCGCAGCCGAGAATGTGCAGCCTGCTCCGTGTGTAAACGTAGTGTCAATGCGCTCGGACTCAAGCACTTCAACGGATTGGCCGTCATAGAAAACGTCGACGGCATGGCCGCCTTCCAGCTTGGTGCCGCCTTTTACGACAACGTAAGCGGTGCCGAAGTCATGAATGCGTTTTGCCGCTTCTTTCATATCATCAACGCTTTTCAGCGCGCCCATCTCACTGAGGATGCCCGCCTCGAACAAGTTCGGGGTTGCCACAGTCGCACGCGGAAGCAGAACTTCACGCAAGCTGATGGCGATTTCCGGGTGGAGCGCTTCAGCGCCTTTACAGATCATCACCGGGTCAACGACAACGTTTTTCAATTGGTATTGTTCTATTTTGCGGCTAGCAAGCTCTACCAGTTCGGTTGTACCGAGCATGCCCGTTTTTGCTGCGTCTACGCCGATTCCGGCCAGTACCGTCTCGATCTGCTTTTCGAGGATGGCCACATCGATCGGAAACACTTCATGGTTCCAGTTGTTGTGCGGGTCTTGGGCCACGATGACAGTAAGCGCTGTCAATCCGAATACGCCAAGCTCCTGAAACGTTTTGAGGTCTGCTTGTTGTCCAGCTCCGCCGCTGGTATCGGAGCCTGCAATCGTGAGTGCTTTTTTCATGGTCATTTTGATTATCTCCCTTATGTGCAGCAGCGAAGTGAATGCAGATCTTTACTGTCATGCACTGTAATGTCTCCCTCTATATTAAGAGGAAAAAAACGGCGATGTCAATAATATCTCCACAAATAAAAAACCGCTTCCCCGAGATGAGGAGCGGTTGCAGATGTGTGTATGCAATTAATTGGAAGCAGCGTGGTGGAAGGAAAAGCTGATTGGCGTGGACAGAGTGCGGGAGCGCTTGGTAGCGAGCTGTTTGGCTTGCTTCGCTGCTTCAAACATGCTTGGTGCCTTGATGATTTCCACCCATCTGCGCGTTGCGGTTTCAAATAAAAAGCGGTAGATTGTCATCGGTCATCGACCCTCCGTGTTTTCTTCACTCTCTTATTGTAGTACGGATTTGGCAGCAGTTGGTTACGCGTTTGTTACATGATTTTGAAGATCTTGCATCTTTTTTGTAACAAAACAAGGGAAAAATTGTTTTTCAAAAAGCCGTTACGTTTTGAACGTTTTTGCGTCTTTAGTATGAGAAATGAACGAATGAGGTGCTGTAAAAGATGGCCAACACAAAAGGAGAGCTGACAGTAACCGGGGTCAATCACAGCTACGGAACAGGGAAACTCAGGGTGCCCGTACTGTTTGATATTAACCTGCACATCAATCGCGGCGAGTTTGTGGCTCTGTGCGGTTCGTCCGGTTCAGGGAAGTCCACACTGCTGAATCTGCTCGCGGGCCTGACCAAGCCGGAAGAAGGAAGCGTGACGGTAAGCGGAGAGGAGATCTCCAAGTTTAGCGAAAACCAGTTATGTCTGTTTCGGCGCAAAAACATGGGCTTCATTTTCCAGTCGTACAATTTGCTGCCCAACCTGACTGCGCTGGAAAACGTGGAGCTTCCGCTGATCTTCGCGGGCGAAAGCGTCAAGAAGCGTCGGGCGAAAGCGACGGAGATTTTGAATCGCGTCGGGCTGGATGGGCGGATTCATCACCGTCCAAACGAGCTGAGCGGTGGTCAGCAGCAGCGTGTCAGTATTGCGAGAGCGCTGGTCAACCAGCCGGATATCATTTTGGCTGACGAACCGACGGGGAACCTCGATTCGAAGACGGAGCAAGAAATCCTTCATCTTATGAGGGAAATGAACAAGGAAAATGGGACTACGTTCATCATCGTTACCCATGAGCAGGAAGTAGCAGAACAGTCCGACCGCGTGATTTACTTGCAAGACGGCCGGGTTGTACAAAAAAGGACGAGACCAGCGTAGGCGAGGGTATGAGGTGAACATATTGTGAAGGTAATAGATTCGTTTCGCATCGTCTGGAGAAATCTGTGGCGAATGAAGCTGCGGACGGCTCTGACGTCCGTCGGTGTAATGATCGGAACGGCGGCCATTGTCGCGATGATGGCGCTCAGTCTGGGCCTGAAGGAAAGCGCTGTGAAAAGCTTGGAAAACTTCGGGAACCTGACGGAAATGGACGTCGAGCCGATGTATTACAATCAGGAAAAGGACGAGCCGATCCCGGATGACCAGCGCAAGAGGCTGAACATGGAAGCCGTGCAAGAACTGAAAAAGATCCCGGGAATCGCCAGCGTCATGCCCGTCAAGCGACTGAACGAGCAGGCGAAGCTCAAAGTAGGCAGGCGCGAGGGCTACGTGGAGCTGGTAGGGGTAGACGTGAATGAATCGGCTGCCTACCGGAAAAACGATGTGGAAAAAGGGAACTATTTGACAGGCTCTCCGCAGGAAGTTGTTGTGGCGTACGATGTTCCAAGAGAAATGCGCGATGTGGAAAAAGAAAAACGCGAGGCGCGCAGACGAAATTCCGGAGGCGGCAGGCAGTCCGACATGCCGCCGGATATGATGGGCGGCGGTGGCGAGGGAGCAGCCTTCAACATCGTCGACAAAGCGGCCACACTCGTTTTGACGCGGGAATACCGCATCGACGACGAACCGAAGTTTGAGAAAAAAGAACTGCGGGTGAGAGTCGTCGGACAGTTGCGCAAATCGGAAAACTTCCGATACTCCAGCGCTGTGTACGTGCCGCTCAGTGTCGTCAAAGAGCTGAACGATTGGGTCAACCGCAGCCGGGGCAACGAGAGCGATGAAGGCTCACCGCGCCGTACGCGCGAGCAAGCGAAGAAAGACACGTTCGAATTTGACCAGATGACCGTCAAGGTGGAATCGCGCGAGCAGGTAGAGAGCGTCGTCAAAGCCTTGAAAGAAAAAGGCTACGAAGTCTGGTCGCCAGCGCGCGAGCTGGAAACGATCAACAAATTTTTCTTCGTGATTCAGATGGTCTTGGGCGGTATCGCGGCGATCTCCTTGCTGGTAGCCACGATCGGGATCGTCAATACGATGATCATGTCGATTTTGGAGCGAACGAAAGAAATCGGCATCATGAAAGTGATTGGCGCAACGGTATTCAACATTCGCTGGCTGTTCCTGATGGAGTCGGGCTTTATCGGTCTGATCGGTGGATTGGCCGGACTTGGCATGGCCTGGGGCGCTGTAGAACTGGTGAATTATTTCGGAGCCTCGGGCGGCATCATGGACAGTTTGAACATGGGGTATGGCGGAGGCGGACCGGAAGGCGAACCGAGCAAATTGGCAGTCATTCCAGCCTGGCTGGCACTGTTTGCCATCGGCTTCTCCTTTGTTATCGGTTTGCTCGCAGGGATTTTCCCGGCTATTCGGGCTTCCCGTTTAAGCGCACTTCAAGCGATTCGATCAGAATAAGAAATGTGGGGAACGAAGATGAACAAGAAAAAATGGATCATACTGGCAGCAATCGTGGTCGTTCTGGGAGGGGGCGGCTACGGTGGCTACGCATACTACCAGTCGCAAAACACGGTGGCAGAAGAACCGCCGGCAGAAGAGCCTTCCTTCCCGACGGCTGTCGTAGATGTAGGGGAAGTGAAGAAAACGATTTTCTCTTCCGGGACCGTGGAAGCAAAAGCGCGTGAGGAAGTCCGTTCCGAGAGCAGCGGCAAGGTGCAGAAACTGCTCGTGAAAGAAGGACAAGCGGTGAAAAAAGGCGACGTGCTGTTTACTGTAGACAGTATGGACGCCCAGCTCGAATTGCAAAAGCTGGAGCTGGGGATCACCCGTTCGCAAAAAGAGTTGAGTGAGCTGAAAAACAAGAAAGACCGGATTGTCTCCAACAAAGCCGGGAAGGTGAAAGAGCTGCTCGTAAAAGAAGGAGACTCGGTTACTCCTGACACGGTTGTAGCGAAGCTGGTCAACACCGACAATTTGAAGATTGTCGGGAAGTTTACGGCGTTTGAAGCGGATCAGTTCCGCGTCGGCCAGCCTGTGAAGGTGTTTGTCACCGCCTCTCTCTATTATGTGGATGGAGTGGTGACGAAGGTCGACAAGATCGGGAAAAAGGAAAAAGGCGTGGGTGGCGTTCACGACGTCGAAGTGCTGGTCAAGAAGCCGGGTGCACTCTACGCAGGAGATATCGGGCAAGTTCAGTACACAGACCCTAAAGGGGTGCTGTACATGAGTCAGCAAGCCACTCCGTTTGAATTGTCGGATGAAATGGAGATTTTGGCCGGAACGCATGGCAAGATCGGAAAAGTGGAGATTGACAAGGAAGACGAAGTCAAAAGCGGACAGCTTTTGTTCAAAATGGATTTGACCGATTCCGAGCTGGAACTGAAAGACAAAGAGCTTTCCTTGAAAGAAGCGCTGCTGAACCTGGAGCAGAAAAAGCGGGAAATCGCCAAAAAGCAAGTGGAAGCGCCGATCAGCGGGGTCATCACGAAGCTGAATGTCAAAGAAGGCGAAACCCCTGGTTCTGAGCCAGTTGCCGTTATTATGGATACTTCCTCTGTTTACTTTGTAGCTGCGGTAGATGAGATGGATATTCCAGCGATCAAGCTCGGCCAAAGCGTAGATGTTTACTTGAATGCTTTTGGCAACAAGCCGTTCAAAGGGAAAGTCACCGAGCTTCCGAAAGAAGGGACAAAAGAGGACAAGTCTGTTCGCTTCGCCGTCAAGGTGGAGTTGAGCGAGGCTGCCGATATGAAGCACGGCATGACGGGTGACTGCGATATTTACGTCGGGCAAAAAGACAACGTGAAGCGATTGCCGCTGAATGCCGTTGAGGTCATGGAAGCAGGACATGCAACCGTCATGGTCAAAGACCCGTCGTCTGGAGAGCCGACACCGAAAGAAATTGAGATCGGACTGGAAGGCGCGGACTTTGTAGAGATTGTCAATGGCCTGAATGAAGGCGAAGAAGTATTGATGATGAATCCGGAAGGCATGTAAGGATTACAGCACGAGCATGCAACGAGAAAAGACAACAGCCTTGTGTACCCGTCTTGCAAACGGATCGCGTTGGCTGTTGTCTTTTTTAGCGATAGCGGGTCAATGAAAGTCTCTCGCAGACGTTTGAGGTCAAGCTTTTCAAAGGATGAGCCACCAGCTGGCCAGTCTCGCGGCTGAACTGCTCAACTGCCGGACCCATGGACAGCTGCGCCGCTGCCAAGGCTATGCCAGGACGGGCAAGTTGAAGGTGATGGAGCGCTTCCTTTATTTTGGCGCAGTATGCTTCTTGTCTGTTTGCCATCAGCAGGTCAAACGAATTTTCGATGATGTGAAGCTCGATTGCGGGATCGCTCCCGGCTGCTTGCGCGTAGCTCCGCAAGCGGTTCATGGTCGGTTCGACTGTGGCCGGGTTGCTGAACAAAAGCAGCTTCGCACCGGGATCAAGCGACAGTTCCTGAAGAAGCGGGCCGTCTATGGTGAAAATGGGAACCGCGAAACTGGCCTCGTCTTCTGGGGTTAGGTAAGAAGCGTACTGGGTGCAGGTGATGATCACGGCGTCTGCCGAACATCGACTCATCCACTGCAAATGGTCGCGCAGTTTCGCGTGCGCCTGCTCGATCGCAAGGACAACAGCTCCTGTGCTTTGCAAAAGAATGCCCGGATCGACGAAATGAACAAGTTCGACGTCGAGCGCGGCGAAGGCATCGGCTAAAAGCGCAATATTCGAATGGTGCGCGTGCAAGCAGGCAATTCGCTTCATCGGCTGGCATCCGGCTGCAAAGAGGTTGGCGTGGCTTCCTTGCGGGCGATGAAGCGCAGTCGCTTGTAGTCCATGACCCAGCTGCCAGCGTGGAAAAGCGCCGGGCGCAGCAGCTCCGTCACCTCTTCGCGGATGTCCGTCCTCGCTTGCGCGGACAGTCCCGCGAAAAAAGGGCTGCAAAAGGAATCCAGCCAATGCTGTAACCCCTGATCGCCATCTGGCAGGGTGGTTGGTCTGTCGAAGTGGGAGGCCAGTGTGACGCGAAAGCCTTGCTTTTCCAAAAGGGCAGTGTACTCGCCGGTGCTTGGAAAATACCAGGGAGAGCGCTCATCTGCCGAAATATTGTGCCGACTCAATGCGATCCGCAAAGCTTGGAGGATGTATTCGCAGTTGCCTTTTCCGCCAAGCTCGGCAACGAAGCGTCCGCCGGGAACGAGCAGCTGCCAGACAGACTGAATCACTTCCTGCGGCTTTTTCATCCAGTGCAGCGCCGCATTGGAAAAAACAGCGTCATACAGCTCGTTTGACTGATAGGAGTGGGCGTCGGCTACGGAAAAGGCAATCTGTGGATATTTTTGTTTGGCTGTCTCGATCATGCTTGCGGAAAAGTCGATGCCTGTCACCTTGGCGCCAGCCTCTACCAGTTGCGCGCTCAAATCCCCGGTGCCGCAGCCTACATCGAGAATGTTTTCGCCGGGCACGGGGGAAAGCCACTCCAAAAGTCCTTTGCCATAAGCGGACACAAAACTCATCTTGTCATCGTAGAGCTTGGCATTCCATTGATTCGTGAGACTCATCTGTCTCCCTCCTTTTCTCTTGTTTTACCAGTTTTATAGGTATAAATCAAATCTATAAAAATGATCAAACGAATAGTTTTTACCTATGTGCATGGCGCGGAATTTTTTCAAACGGCACAGGAAATCAGGCTCATTTTGTCGAAGAAAGACGAGTGGAAACACTACAGCGAATGCAAAGAAAGGTAGAGAATATTCCGTGAAAAAATGGGTTGTAAAAGCACTTCTTGTGTGTCTGGCTACTGGCACCTTTTTGTCGGGAGTATCGGCTCCGCCAGCCATGGGAGCAGGGGCTGCAACATCTATGAAGAAAAACAGCCAAGTAGCAAAGCCCGTTTCGCAGCCTGTTCACAATATGATTATCTTTAACGACTATCAAGTGGCTGGCCAGGATTCAGGAGGGTGGAACTGGGTAAAAAATGACGAATTTATCCTTCCGCCAGATACTCCTCTCGATATCGACCTGCTGCAAACGACGTATGGTAGCGGCACGAACCTCAATAAAAGCGAGGTGATGCTTGACGGTGTTGCCATGCCGGAGTACCAGGCCGAACAGCAGTCTTCGCAAAGCACGTTCCGTTGGCAAGTTCCCCGCTTTTCCATTCCGGCTGCCAAATTGACGGCTGGCCTGCATACACTCACGTTTGTCGTATCAGATGCCAAAGGGCAGAAAAGCACCGTGCATGTGCGCTTTCAAGTAGAAGCGCAAAACTACCCGAGCGTTTTTGAAGGGGAGAAGGCTGAGGGCGAGGAAGTTCCAGCCGGCCGTCAGACAGTTATTTTCGGCATGATGGGCTCTACGAATTTTGCCAGCACGGTTCCGGGAACGTGGAAAATGACCAACAAAGCAACAGGTGCCGAGCTTAAAGCGGTACCGGGAACCGTTTTTGCGACGGGAACGCTGGCAAATGGAGAATACGATCTCGTGTTCACTCCCGATGACATGAGCATGAGCATCTGGACGACAAATATTCGCGTCGGCATGGCGGAACTGTACATGGGAACGGACGCCAATGGTCAAAAGCTCTCGCAAGGCCAGCAAATCTCTGCCCCTGCGGCTCCGGGAGTGGTTCCGCTGTATTCTCCCGTTGCCGGACGCTGGTCGGCGAATGGGACAGGACAGACTTTGACCGACTCCCAGCATTTCGAGGTGGCGATTCCGGAAATGATGGCGGGAATGACGATGACGGTCACTTTTGAGCCGAATCAGACAACCAATCCTGACAACATCTGGGGCAGCTCAGCAACGGAAGTAAAAATTCAGGTTCCCGGTGCGCCCAACTCGTGTGATTCAGCGAGTGCAACTGCGACGATGGATGTGCTGATGCAGCAAAATGCGCAATCCTCGATGATGGTCGAGCGGGAAAATTTGTCCTCGTCCGATATTACCGTGAAGCTTTACCAAAGACCTGTACATGTGATCTGGCTGGCGACAGCGGCGGAGCATGTGGAGCATGGCAGTGAAGCGTCAGACGACGAAGGGCCGGGCTTCTGGGCCGTTGACAACGTGGTGGTGGATGAATCGAAGCTGAACTGGGATCATACAGCGCTCCTGCTGTCCAGCTACAAGCCAGGCCGACTCAAGGTGAACTATTACAGCAAGCGGGAGCCTCGCCAGTCGTGGTGCGGCTATATTCAAGTAATTGAAGATGTCCGGCCAATCCCGGCTGTCCCCGCCTGCGACAAGGATGAATCAGGCTTGGCTCCTACCCAATCGCCGCTGCTGTTGATCAACAATCGCGGCAAGGAATATCGCGACGGGCAGACCATTTCAGTCAATTCCTTGGCAGAGCTGGACAATGACAGAGAGCTGCGGCTAAAAGCTACGTACGCAAAACGCAGCGGAAACAAAAAGCTGCGGGATGGAACGGGACGCAACGGCACGGCTTACTACATGCCGAACCTCGTCTGGACGTACGGAGAGACGCCAGTTGGCTCCAATCAGACGACTGTTGGAGCGACGATTTCATCCGACAACACGGTTCAAGTGTTTTATGAAGGACAGGAAATCGCGCTTTTCGAGTCAGACCCGGATGATGAATACGAAGATGAGGGAATGTCATCCCTCGATTTGCGGCAAATTATCGAGGACAACGACGGAAAAGCAGGCGTCTACACAATCAAGGTGACCAACCATCTTACGTACAAGACTTGCTCGCTTGTGCTAAAAGACAAAAAATACGTGAAAGACTTGAACGTCCAGGAACGAAATGAAACCATGTCTCTGAAAGTAGAAGTGAAATAAGCAAACGTCCCCCTTGCAATTGGCAGGGGGGTTTTTGTTGGGAAAAGTGCTCAAAGGGGAGGGCAAGCGAGATGACCAGTGAACAGATCGCCATTCTGAAACAGTTCGGTTTTTGCATCGAAGGGGAGCAAGTGAAACATTTGAAGCTGGGAATCGTAACAGACAGTAAGGAATTTGCACGCTTTTCCACGCCTGAGCAGTTGCAGGAGCATATCAAACAGCTGCTTCGCAATCAGTGTTTATGGAAGCAAAAGCGCGGCGAGCAATAGAAACAGAAGAGCGGAAAGGTGTGGGAGGGATTGGGACAGATGGAGTCGAGAGCATATTTGCAGCAGGAGCTGGCAGCGGTAGAAGCATGGGAGAAAGATCAAAACGACTTGTGGTTTTGGGAAAAGCTGGGCAGGCTTCCTTTCGTCTGGCTGGATAAAATAACGCCCAATTTCGTCAGGGATAAGCTGGGAACGGCAGTAGACGAGATGGCGGCATTTCTTGAAACGGGAGGGACGTATCTCGTTTCGGATGCGGCGATTTACAGCAAGTTCGCTCAGCGGCTTGAGCAGGAGCAATCCGGTTCGAGGCAGCCGCGAGCAGAAGAGGTCGCAGGAGCGCCGCTTGTGCTCATGGATGAAGTGGCTCTTAATCTGAAAGAGTCGCGGGCGACTTTTGCCACGGTGCAAGGTGCGACGACGGGGATCGGCGGAATTTTTACATTGGCTATCGACATTCCGTTGCTTTTGGGCACCTCGTTGAAAGTATTGCAAGAAATGGCCCTCTGCTACGGATATCGGCCAGAAGAAAAGCGAGAGCGCCTGTTCGTGGTCAAGTGTCTTCAATTTGCTTCCTCGGATATTGTCGGGAAAAAAGCGATTTTGGCTGAGCTTTCCCGGTTTGACGAGCCAGCTGCGCAGAAAGACGTCATCGCGCAATTGCAAGGCTGGCGGGAGGTCGTCGTGACGTACACCGAAAATTTCGGGTGGAAAAAGCTGTTTCAGCTGGTACCGATTGCGGGTATTTTGTTCGGAGCGTACTTGAATCGTTCAACCGTACAGGATGTCGCCGAAGCGGGGAGAATGCTTTACCGCAAGCGGCGAATCCTGGAGCGATTGCGGGCACAAGAAACAGCGCAGCGTGATTAAGCCAGGTCTTCGGCTGTCAGCGCGAAAATCAGATGATCTTCCCACACGCCGTTGATCTGCAAGTAGTGCAAGGACAACCCTTCCTTGCGAAAACCGTTTTTCTCCAAAACGCGAATAGAGGCCGTATTGCGAGGCATGACAGCGGCTTGCACGCGGTGCAAACCGGCTTCTTGAAAGGCGAAAGCGAGAGCGAGCCTGACGGCGGCTGTCGTGTAGCCTTTTTGGTTGCAGCTTTGATCCATGAAGTAACCGATGGTCGCGTTTTGCCAGGCGCCGCGTACGACGTTTGACAGGGCAACACGGCCGATCATGTCGTCCGTTTCGCGCAGAAAGACGCCAAAAGCGTAGCCTGTGCCAGCGGCAAAGTCTTTTTCCGCCTGGGCGATTTGTTCCTGTTGGCCCGTGAGCGTCAAAAAGGAAGACGACCGAATCGGTTCAAAAGGTTGCAAAAAAGCATGATTACGCAGCCGAAGCTCAAGAAGCTCGGCTGCGTCGTCCATGCCCAGAGGTCGCAGATAGACCGTTTCTGTATGTAGCGTCATGATATCAATCCTCCCTGGAAAAAGTCGGATCGACATTGTACCATGACTTGATTTAAGTGGAAAGGCTTTTTCTTTTCAGCGGCCTTCTGGTCTTAGCCCAGCAATTCGGAGAAAGAAACGCCAAACGCCTTGCAGGTTTCCACTTCTTTCGCTGTAGGGGACAGCTCGATTTTCAAGCCTTCAAGTGGTGTTTCCGCACCGCGCTCGCTCGCCTTTTTCAAGAGAGTATCTACGGCAGCGCCAACGTGCTCGTAAGCGGAATCGCAGGAACCGAATGCGACTACTTTTTTGCCAGTCAGATCGATGTCGTCCATCTCTTCGTAGAAGTCCAGGCACTCGTCCGGAAGATCGCCGTCGCCCCAAGTGTAAGCGCCGAGCAGGATGCCATCGTAGTCCTCAAGTTCCTTGGCTGTTGCGTCCATCACTTCTTTTATCTCCAGCTCTTTTCCTGTGGATCGAATACCCTCAGCAATCGCTTCAGCAATTTCTTGTGTGTTTCCAGTCATGCTTGCGTAAACCATCAAAATGCGGCTCATAAGGTTGAAACCCTCCAAATAAGATAATGAAAATCATTCTCACAAAAATAAGATAATGAAAATGATTCTCGTTGTCAACGATTTTTTTTCTTTCTATAAAGCTGTTGCCACATGGGAATGATTTTGGTAGAGTTAAATGAAATTATAATATTGGAAGTCTAAATAGAGGTGCGCCGAAGAATAGTACATCTTTTCGTCATCTGCCGGGGGGCGGGAAAAGGAGGAAAGGCTAAAGCGCCGAAGCGGTTGTTGTTCCCCTCGAACAGCAGCGGCTGGGGTGGCTCATGAACAATGAACATCCTGTCACAAAAGACGATTGTCTTCTTGTGGAGCGCTATTTACGATTTGCTTGGGCAGTTTGGAAAGCAATGAGATAGCGAATGCACTCATTGCTTTTTTTAGTCAATTTAAACAAGGCAAGGTTTTGACCAAAAAGGAGGATTTACCTGTGAACATGATGGATGCAAATGAAATTATCGCGTTTATTCAAAAAAGCGAAAAGAAAACACCTGTGAAAGTATACGTGAAAGGCAATCTGGAGGGCATTGACTTCGGTGCCAGCGCAAAAACGTTCATCACTGGCTCTACTGGCGTCGTCTTTGGCGAGTGGAAAGAGATCGAGCCTGTTTTGGCTGCAAACGCCGACAAAATCGAGGACTACGTGGTAGAAAGCGACCGCCGCAATTCCGCGATTCCATTGCTCGATACAAAAGGCATCCAGGCTCGCATCGAGCCGGGCGCGATCATCCGTGACCAGGTTACCATCGGAAACAACGCGGTGATCATGATGGGAGCTTCGATCAATATTGGCGCGGTAATTGGCGAAGGCACGATGATCGACATGAACGTGGTTGTAGGTGGACGCGGTACAATCGGGAAAAATTGCCACATCGGCGCTGGTTCTGTCATTGCAGGCGTTATTGAGCCGCCTTCCGCACAGCCGGTTGTTGTCGAAGACGATGTCGTGATCGGTGCCAATGCGGTTATCCTCGAAGGCGTTCGCGTAGGAAAAGGCGCGGTCGTAGCAGCAGGCGCGGTCGTGATTGAGGATGTGCCGCCATACGTGGTTGTTGCGGGCACACCTGCTCGTGTCATCAAACAAATCGACGACAAAACTCGCTCCAAGACGGAGATCAAGCAGGAGCTACGTCAGCTGTAGGGGAGAGAGCTCACATGGACTGGCGTACGCTCGACGAACAATACATCGTCTCTTCTTATAAACGTTTGCCTATCGCGATCGCCAAAGGGGAAGGAAACTACCTGTACGATACAGCGGGCAACAAGTATTTGGACCTGTTTACGGGCCTGGCAGTCAATGTGCTGGGCCACTCCCACCCGCGGATTGTTCAGGCGCTGCGCGATCAGGGAGAACGTTTCCTGCACATTTCCAACGTATTTTTGAACCAGCCGGCGATCCTGTTGGCCAAGCGGCTGGTCGAGCAGACGATCCCGGGAAAAGTGTTCTTCACCAATTCCGGCGCAGAGGCGACCGAGTCCGCGATCAAAATGATTCACAAATGGACGAAGACCGACGGAGCCGGACGCGAAGGGATCGTCGTCTTGCGCAACAGTTTTCACGGCAGGACGCTGGGCGCCGTTCGGCTGACCAGGCAAGCGCACGTCTATCAAGATTTTCCGCAGCCGGATTTTCCCGTGTACGAGCTTGATCCGGAGGACACAGCCGGATTGCGCGCCATCTGTCGCGAGGCAAAGCCAGCAGCCGTCCTGATGGAGCCTGTTCTTGGCTCCGGGGGTGTCGTGCCTTTGTCTGTAGACTTTTTGCGCGAGGTGGCGACCATTTGCCAAGAGGAAGGCATGCTGTTTGCCATGGATGAAATCCAGACAGGCATGGGACGGACGGGAAAACTGTTTGCCTACGAGCACGCAGGCGTGACGCCAGATTTGATCCTGTTTGCCAAAGGAGTAGGCGGCGGACTTCCGCTCGGTGGCGTCATTGCCGGGACGAAGCTGATGAACCAGTTCAAGCCGGGAGATCACGGCACGACTTTTGCGCCGTCTCCGCTTTCGGCTGCTTTGGGCAATGTCGTGCTGGACGAACTGCTCGATCCCGCATTTGCAGCGAGCGTAGACGAAGTGATTGCCTACCTGTGGGCTGGACTGGAAGCACTGCGTGAGCGCCTCCCGGAACAGCTTCAGGCGCTGCGCGGCAAAGGCATGATGGTGGGAATCCCGCTCAGTGCTGCTCCCGAAGAGGTCAGCCGCTTGCAGCAAGCCATGCTGGATCGGGGAGTTCTCGTGGATGTGACGCAAAAAACGATTGTTCGCTTGCTGCCGCCGCTCACTTTGACCAAGGAAGACGTAGACCGTTTCCTGGAAAGCTTTGCAGCGGAACTGGCTGAGCTTCAAGGGGCAAAAGGGGAGGCGTAAGCGATGACGACATCTTTGTTTACCCAAATTCGCCGCGATCTGCACCAAATTCCCGAGCCGGGCTTTCAAGAGGTAAAAACGCAAAAGTATTTGCTCGATTACCTGGAGAAGCTTCCGCAAGATCGGCTGGAGATCAAGACATGGCGCACCGGGATTTTGGTCAAGGTTGCCGGAACCAATCCGAAGCGGACGATTGCCTGGCGGACTGACATGGACGGCTTGCCGATTGCAGAGGAGACGTCCTATCCGTTTCGCTCGTTGCATGAAGGGTACATGCATGCGTGCGGACACGACATGCACATGGCGATTGCTCTCGGGCTGCTGACGCATTTTGTGCAGCAGCCGATCGCAGATCACCTGCTGTTCCTGTTTCAGCCGGCGGAAGAAGGGCCAGGCGGCGCCCTGCCGATGATGGAGAGCGAAGAGTTTGCGCTCTGGCGGCCCGACTGCATTTTTGCCCTGCACATCGCTCCCGAGTATCCTGTGGGCCATATTGCTACAAAGCCGGGCATTTTGTTTGCGAACACGTCCGAATTGTACATCGATTTGGTCGGAAAAGGCGGACATGCGGCGTTCCCGCACAAAGCAAATGACATGGTAGTTGCCGGGAGCCATCTGGTGACGCAGCTACAGTCGATCATTTCGCGCAACATCGACCCGCTCGATTCCGCTGTCGTGACCATCGGCAAGCTGGAGGGCGGAACCAAGCAGAACATCATCGCCGAGAAGGCGCGGCTGGAAGGGACGATTCGCACGTTCTCGACAGAGTCCATGGCTCTGGTCAAAGCGAGGATTGAATCGCTAGTAAAAGGGATCGAGGCCGGTTTCGACTGTACAGCATCCATTGACTACGGCGTGGGCTACTGCCAGGTGTACAACGAAGAAAAGCTCACGACAGCGTTCATGGACTGGGTGCGCGAGCATGGGGAGGATGTGACGCTGATCGCCTGCAAGGAAGCGATGACCGGAGAAGACTTCGGCTACTTCCTGCAAGAGATTCCCGGCTTTTTGTTCTGGCTGGGCGTTCATACCCCCTACGGTTTGCATCATGCCAAAATCGAGCCGAGCGAGGAAGCGATCGAAGTCGCCATTCGTCTCGTCTCCCGGTATTTTACCTGGCTTTCGCAGCAAGACTAGCGTGCGACGGCAAAAGAAGAGCGGCTGTGCTGGCCGTTCTTTTTTTATCGGCCAATACCAATAGTGTGCGGACGGCCATACGCCCGCATTGTCAAGAGTCCGGAGTGGTTATTCACAAAATGGTGAACAAGTCTTTCTTCCTGTGCGGCCGTTGCTTGTGGATTCTGTGGATATTGTTGAAAAAACTTGTCTTTGCACCACAACTATTTGCCGTTTTTCACGTATAAACTAGAGAGAAGAAATTCCGGAAGAACAAGCGCTGCCGCGCACACATACAGGAGGATTATGACATGAAAAAAGCATGGTTATCGGCCTTGTTGGCGCTGACTGTAGCGGGAGTCGGGACTACCGCTGCTTTGGGAGAAGGTGCGTTGCGCGTATTTGTCGGCTCAGAAACGATTGCGAGTGACATGCCGGCTTCCAAAGCTGAATCGGTTGAATCGTTGGTCAATAAGCTTGGCGGATTCGTCGATTACGATCAGAAAACAGGAAAGCTGCAAGTAGTCAAGCCCAATGTAAACATCATTGTCCTGGAAGGGATTCAGCAGACACGCAACAAAACAATCGTGTTCAGCAACCCGATCAAAGGCTACAGTGACAAAAATGTTCCGCGCACCTTCAACGTCTTTGTCGAAGTGGACGAAGCTCCCGTCGCCAAAGACTTGCGTATACAACTGGTTCTGATCGGACCGGATGGCAAAGAAGTAAGCAGAGGAAAAGAGCTGAAGTATTCGACGCAAAACGCGAACAGCTTCTATTTCGCCGAGCCGTTTGTTTCGACCAAGCTGGAGGACTACGGCAATTACAAGGTGCAAGTCCAAATGAAGTCGGAGAAGTTCCCTACGTATGTCGTAGTAGGCGAAAACACTTTTACGGTAGGGCGATAAATTAAATGGCTTGGAAACGTTCCCACTTGGCTTGGTCACATGGTATAATAGACTGAATAAACCAATATACATGTTGAAAGCAAGTACATGAAAGAAAGGAACGATGGGAGCAGATGGAGACAAATCCCCCGCGATCGTCCACGGATGTAGAAGGCCCGAGTATACACATTGCCTGGAAAGATGAGCATTCGATTCAGGCAGAGTGGAGTATGACGAAGGAGTTCGAGCAGGAAGTGGAGAAGAAATTTGCGATACCTTTTGCCGAACTGCCGTTTGTCCTGCGCCTTTTTGACGTGACTGAGCGCAAAGAGATCCGTAACGATGGCACAGACCTTTACACTGATTTTGATATTAATCACCGCTCTTCCGAATGGATTTTGTACGGAGTCACGCAAGGATTGGAATATTGCGTCGATCTCGGCATTCGGATGGTGGATGGAAGGTTCTATTCGCTGTCAAGATCTCAAATGATTTGATCAACGTGCTCGTTTGATTTGGCTGTTTGGATGTGTGATCCAAGGAAGCCGCATAGGAAGTAGTACCCGTTTTCTTATAAGGAAAAAGCCCCGCTGGCCCACGTTTTCGTGTGGCTGGAACGGGGCTTTTATTTTTGCGGCGGATGGCTTATGGCACTTGGCGCTGTTTGTCCAGCAGACGAAGCGCGATAGCGAAGACCGCCCAGGCAGGCAGCGGCTCATCCAGCTTGCCGAGCCATTCCGGCGACGTAATCAAACCTTCGCGCAATGCCCGTTTGCCGAGATCGAGCTTCCAGGGGGGATAAGGGGATGGCTCTTCAGGCGTAAATTGATCGTAGGCGCTCAAATTGTAATTTTGAATCAGCCGAATCAGCTTGTCGGCGTACTGCGGATCGGTGGCATATCCGGCTTTTGACAGCGCCTGGGCAGCTTCCTGCGGCGTCTGGGCCATCAGCACTTTTTTGTATGCGGGCTTGAGCAGAAACTGGGCGTGATCGTCGATGGATTGTTGATAGTTGTAATAAGCTTTGAACTCGGATGGGTGGGACACGGTTTCCCCGTTTACGACTTCCTTGCTGACGGTGATGACCGATCCGGCGGGGCCTGTGCCTTTGATGCCAAACAAATTGTAGGAGGAGCGGCCTGTCGTCGAATCAACAGGCACTTTTTGCCCCCAGCCTGATTCCAAAATGGCTTGCGCAATCGTGATGGAAGGGAAAATGTGATAATTCAAGTAAGACTGCCTGGCGGAGCCTGCCACCAGCTCGATGAATGCTTGCGGCTCCATACGCTTTTCACCTCTTTCGTCGTCGCTGACCTCTGGCGGTGGGTACTGGCAAATTCGGCTATCTGTACCCATGTTATGCCGGGCGCAGCGAAAAAAGCTCCGCGAGGAAAGCAGCGCACGCATGCAGACGTAAAAAAACAGCAGGTCAGAGCCTGCTGCTTCATGGTTACGGTTTGCGAGGTTGAAAATATTGGACGCGTTTGTTGAACAAATGCAGCTCCGCCTTGTAGTCGCGGGCCAAGTAACGACAGTATTCGTTGGCTTTGTTCATGTCTCCGTTCGTGGCAGCTTCCGGGAGCGAAATCTGGATGTAATGCTTCTCGGTGCCATCTTCGTTGGCGCTGCCAACTCCGACCACGATCGATTTGTACATGCTCGGGTCTTTTCCCTTGAGGAGGAACCACGATTCCTTGCCTTCCGGACGTTCTTCTATGGTGTATGGAAACGCTGCCTCTTGATAGGACCAGCCGAGTTGCTGCCCTGTTTTAGCGGTCATGTCCATATATCGCGTAAACTTGGCTTTCACGTCTTCAATAGTTGCAGATTGGGCGGTAGAGCCATTCACAAAATAGATGTAGGCCGATTGAAGTTTCACGATTGCACCCTCCTAGTACCGGGAATATCTGCGTTTAGTGTAGCATTGCTTCCACTCTTTGGCAATGAGACAGTTGCGAAACGAAAACAATTGCGTGTCTTTTCTGAAAAGTGTAAAATATAAATACTATTTATATAGTCGATAAGTGAACGATAAAGGATCATGGAGGAGTAAGCCCATGCAGGAGGCCTCGATTAGACACGTATTTGAAGCATTGAACACGATGCGCGCCATTGATGTGGTAAACAAGGAAGACTGGGAGCGGGCGGCGAAGGAAGCCGAATTGGATTCCTCCGTGCAGTTAAACATTCTCTGGATCATTTACTGTTATGAAGGAGTGCGTGTCACCCAAATTGCCGATTGGACTTTCTGGCACCCGTCTTCGATCGTCATTCACATCAAAAAGTTGATGGAGAAAGGGATGGTGACGATTGAAAAGTCTGAGCTGGACGGACGGGTCGTCCATGTGTACCCAACCCAGCGAGGCAAAGAAGTTTTGGAAGAAAGCAGAAGAAATGTCCCATCAATTTTCAGATTGACGTATGCCCTGGAGAAAATGGAGGAACGATACAGTACAGCAGTAGTCGAATTGTTCTTCGAATGCCTCTCCTTTGTGGCCCAATCGCTGCACGGAGCGGAGAAGGTGAGATGGATTCAGGAGGGCGAAGATCGCGTGATGAATCCTACTCATCTGATTAGTTAAGGAGCAGAGGGTGGCAAAAAAGCCGATTTTCGTGTATACTGTTAAATACTCCGAATATTTTTGAAATATTTCCGGAGTGAAAACCAAGATGAGGAGGGATTGCTGATGGAGCACTACGAACACTTATACGACGTTTCTGAGAACGCGAATGTCCGTTTTCTCGGATTTGTTTCTGAGGGAACCAGACACGACTTTGGGATTGTATTTACACACAAGTTTTATGGAAAGCCGTTGGTGGTCTGTATGCAAACGGGGCAATCAACCCTTCTCTGTTCAGAGGATGCGGTAAAGCCGGGATATTTGCAAAAAGTTTTTCGACTGGACTCGGAAAGCGAAGCCCAGGCGCTCGCTGAATTTTTCCAACAGTACCTACCGACCATTTCATTTGAAGAGAATCAGTACTAGCAGGCGGGCAGAAGTTTATCTTCTGCCCGTCTTTTTTGCTAGAGCGCCGTGGCTGTCTCGAAAGCAAGCGGAGTACCCTGTTTACGAAGGCGGGCGACCCGGCTTACAATCGGGATAAGGAACAGGAGGCCAGATCGATGAACGTACATAAATGGGCGGCCAGCGAGCCGAGAGGAGCAATCGTGCTGGTGCATGGAACAGGAGAACACCACGGGCGGTATGAGCATGTCGCCGCTTTTTTGAATCAGCAAGGCTGGGATGTGTATGCAGGAGATTTGCCAGGCTGGGGGCGTTCGCCGGGAATCAGGGGGCATATCGACTCGTTTGACGATTATTTGCAAAGGGTGCGGGAGTGGACGGCGTTTGCCCTGCAAGACAGCGCCGGAAAGCGTCCCGTCTTTTTGCTCGGGCACAGCCTGGGCGGATTAATTGCGACTCGCTTCGTGCAGGAAGAGAAGCTCGCTCGTGAGCTGACGGGACTGATCCTGACTTCTCCGTGCCTTGCGCTGAAGCTGGCGGTTCCGGCGTGGAAGGCGCGGGTGGCGAGTCTGCTCGACCGCGTTTGGCCGACGCTTGCCATCGCCAACGGGATCAGCCCTGACATGGTTTCGCGGGATGTGGCGGTTCAGGCTGCTTACAAAAGCGATCCACTCAACTATCCAAAGGTCAGTGTACGGTGGTTTCAGGAATTGCACAAAGCGATGAACATGGCTTTTGCGCAAAGTGGACAGCTTGCGGTGCCTGTGCTGGTGCTCCAGGCAGGTGACGACTCTCTCGTCGATGCCGATGCTGTCGAGCGCTTCGCCGAAGGCATACAGGGAAACAAAACGTTTCGGCGTTTGCCAGGCTTGCGCCACGAGGTGCTGAACGAGCCGGAGCGCGAGGATGTACTCCGGCAAATCGGCAACTGGCTGGATGAAATCGCCAAAACGAATGTGACATACTAATTAAATTCAAATTGTGTGCAATTACCGTATTGACTCCTAATGGTGTGGCATATTAAGATGAGAGTACGTTGAATCGAAGGATATGTGTTATCACATTTCATGAGGAATCCAATGCGGAGGGGACACAGATGGGAACTATCGTATGTCAGACTTGCGGGACCATCATCGAGCATTTTGAGAGCAACTCAGTGAAAACGCTTTATGCGGCTTGCAACTGCGAGTGCCGACCTGATCAGAGACAGGAAAAAGAATAGGATAAAACGCGCAGGCCACTCAGTTCGGGGCCTGTTTTTTTTGACAACCTTTTCATATTGAAGGATAATGGGGAAGTGTGATAATCGTTGCAAAAGGAGGAATTGTTTCATGAAACGAAAGCCCATGCAAGGACTGATGGCCGCAGCGCTACTGGTCAGCTCCTTGTGGACCGGGACGCCAGCGTTCGCTAACAGTGTCGGAGAGGAAATCAAAATAGACGCTAGTCAACCTGAAATTTCTGAGGATGGTTTCGACATTTCCAAAGATTATGCCGTATGGAAAGTGGAAGGCGAGAAAACACTCACCCTGTACAACCTCAGCAAACAGACAGAATTGAAAATCGGTGATAAAAAGTCCGACAAAACAAGCCCGAGAGTGGACGGGAAATACGTCGTCTGGATCGACTCTCGCAACGGAGGCTCCGATGTATACCTGTACGATATCGCCAAAGACGAAGAGATCCGTTTGACAAAAGACGCTTCGGTAAGCGGTCTGGAAATCACAGGCAAGCAAGTCGCCTGGGCAGACAAGAGCGATGAAGGCACAGACATTTATTTGTACAACATCTCGACAGGTGATACGACACGCGTGTCCACAAGCGGGAAAGCCGAGTCTCCAACCGTGGGCGACAGCTATGTAGCTTGGGCAGACAAGAGAGAAGGCAACTACGACATCTACTACTACGACATCGAGCGCGGAGTAGAAAAAGCGGCAGTCTCCGGAAAAGGCGATCAGATCGAGCCAAGCATTTACAACGACAAGATCGTGTACGAGAACAGTACGAGCCAACAAATTTACCAATATTCGATCAGCGGCGGTAAAAACAAACAGCTTACAGATAGTTCGGACAGCAAGGGATTCGTACATATTTTCAAAGACAGAGTCGTCTATCTGGAAGATGACGATTTGGTTTACCACCAATTAAACAAAACGTTTGGCAAAGAAATCGTCAGCAACATTTTTGACGAGGTCGGTCCTCGCCTTTACGAAGACTACGTGCTGTATGCCAAGAAGGACAACAACAAAAAACTGCGCTTGAGTCTGTACGACCTGGACGAACAAGAAGTCATTCCGCTCGGGACCACTTCCGGCAAGCCGATTCAACCAGACGCTTCCGACCGTTATGTCGTGTACGTGGCAGAAGCCAAAAAGGGCAATGCTGTCATTTTGTACGATACAGAAAAAGGTACAAGCAAAACGATCAGCAGCGAGGACTCCGATCCGGAAAGAGCCGTTGTAAGTGGACGCTACGTCGTCTGGTATGACCAGAAGGAAGACGCGCTGGTTGCCTACGATATTCGCAAAGGGACAACCAAACAGATTACGGACGAAGATGAAGATCAGGAGCCGAGCGACAAGCTGTACGAAGTCGATGGCGACAACCTTTTCTGGGTGAACATCAATCGCCGGGCTGATCTGATGATTACCGATTTGGCGACAGAAAAAACAACAGAGATCGAGAGCTTGAAGAGTGAGCCGCTCTCCATCGATATTTACGGAAACTACGCTGCCTGGGTGGCAGAGACTGGCAAGAAAACGGCGAGCGTTTATTTGTACGAAATCGATGAACAAGACACGACAGAAATCCGCAAAAATGTTAACGTGCAATCGGCGCAAATCGGTGACGATTTTGTCGTTTGGAGCGAAACAAGCGACAAGTCCAAGACTGGCTGGGATTTGTACCGCTACAACATGGATCGCCAACGGACCGATTTGCTGATGCGTTTCAACGATCGCGATCAAAAAAATCCGCAAGCTTCCCGCAATATGGTGTTGTTTGAAGACAACCGCCTGACGAAGAAAGACAATGATTTCTACTATGAGCTGTATGATGCAGAAGACGGTTCGTTCAGCGACGTCGAATGGAACGAAAAAGCGGAAATGTCCAGTGCGCGAATCGGCGGCAACCGCGTTGTTTGGATCGATGAGCGCGATGGAGATCCGGTTGTGTACACGATGGCATTTGCGAAACCGCAAGATAGCGATGAGGAAGAGGAGCCAGGGGAAGAAAAGCCGGAGCCTGGTGAAGTAAAAGAGTTCAAGTATGTCGACTTGCTCAATAACAACACTTTGGGCAAACTGCTCAAAGAAGTCGGCTACAACAATTTTGTGTATGTGTTCTTTGAAGGAACAGATGAGGAAGTTACCATGACCATGCGCGAGGTCGTAAACGACAAGAGACGTTTTGACAATTACATGAAGCAAAGCGACGTGGACGAAGTCGTGGTGCGCGTCACCTACTAGAATGAATGCGCAAGCAAAAAGCAGACAGTGGACATTTTCCAGCTGTCTGCTTTTTTGCGTGCAAACCGTTTTGCACTGCGCGAGCGCTTTTTTGCACAGATAAGAATTGATCAGATGCTTATCTAGTATAGGTGCAACCAAGACTGCGCCAAAGGCTTGGCGCAGCCAGGTTTTCTAAGCAGGGGGAGTTGCTGGAATTTGGCATAAATACGGCTTTGTCAGCAGTAATCCGGCCAGAAACAAAAGGACGGCCACATAAGCGGGGAACAAATGCCAGAAGTCGACGTAACCGACGGCAAAGTGAATCCCGATGCCCGCAGCGAACCCCGGTATGCCAGCGAGGAACAGCGTCCACCACACCCACGCTTCACCGCGGCGGAAGCCCCACAAGCTGATCAAGAGGACAGCGAGACCGTCCGATACAAGTGCACCGCCAAAACCTGCCCTGTCGTGAGCGATCAGCGGAATCAGCTTTTCGTTAAAGGCGTTCAGCATTTCTGCGGATACGCAAAGAAAGACCAAGTCGGATGGAACGAAGACGCCAGTAATCCCGATCAGGGAAATGATCAGTCCAGCTCCCGTCAGGCTAAAGCCGATGATGACAAAAAGCAGCTGCCCCCACAAAGCCATTTTCCACGTCCGGTCGTTATGTACGTCTGGCGGAAGGGCAGGCATATGTCTGTTGGCTCGCGTACGCAGAGCAAGCAAGAACAGCGGGAGCAAAAGCAGCGCCAGAATCGCGTGCATGTAGTCAAAATAGCCGTAGCCAATAAACAGGAAAAAGCTGGAGAATCCGACCGCTCCGGAAGCGAGCAGCACGGCGCGTGTCCAATGAATGTCGTTGCGCAAGCCGTGATACGATAGCTGCGCATACATGATGCCGATCGAGATCATCGTTCCCGCCAGGCTGATCCGGTCGTGAGCCATAAACGAAAGCAGCTGCGGGCTGATCAAAGCAAGTTGTTCCGCGCTCATTTGCAAAAAACGTTCGTCGTACGGGAGGATGACGCTGGCAACGGCAATCAGCCACGCCAGTGCGCCGCCGATGATCATCCCGATGCCCAAAAGCAGCCCGCAAAGCCAGGAAGGAAGCCACAAGGCGGATCGTTCCTGCGGCTTTTTCGTAGTCGTGGTCGCTTCAGACACTGCCGCTGCTTCCTTGTCCATGTCCGGGAGCGGACAGTCCAGCGAAGCGCATGCGCCGAAACGGGATTGCAAAATCGCTTCGTTGATTCGCTTCGGCAGGCCAGGACCGGAGTAGACCAAGCCGCTGTGCAACTGGACAAAGTCAGCGCCAGCGTCAAAAAAAGCAAGAGCGTCTGCCGGTTCCAGGATGCCGCCAGAGCCGATCAAAAGGCATTCAGGCCAGACAGCTCTTGTCCGGGAAACAGCTTGGAGAGAAGCTGCGTGTGACGGCTCGCCTGTGACGTATGCAGCAGTATGCACATTTTCCGCATCCCGCTCCCGCTGCTGTACGCCTACGCCTCTGACGCCCCCGCATACGATCACGCCGTTCAGCCCTGCTTGCCAGGCCAGGCGGAGCAGACGAAGCCACTGGTTTTCCTCCAGGTCAGGCGGGAGCGCCAGCAGGACGGGCAGCTCGGTAGCTTGCCGCAAACAGGCCAGATGATGCTGCCACTCGGCGTCACTCCACGGGTTGTCTCCCTCCATGGCGCGGCAGTCCAACGAAAAAAAGGCGCAGTACGGCTGCAAGCGGGCCATCAGCTGTTCTCTCTCCGCTGTCGCTTCCTCTAATGTTGCCCCCGGACGAAACCCCAATCTGGCTCCGAGCGGGATCGCTGACGGCGTGGAAGTGGATTGGCGCAAATGGCTTTCTACGGCTTCGATTCCCGGATTTTCAAGCGGTGTCCTGTACGTAATGGCGGAAGCACCTACGTTCCGAGCCGTCTGCCCGGAATCGGCAAGCGGCGCAAGCGTAACTGGCCCCAGCTCGATGTAGCCAAAACCGAAGCGCGACAATGCTCCAAGCGCTGTTCCAGCCGGGTCCAGACCAGCTCCCAGGCCAACCGGAGCAGGGAAGGTCAGTGCGCCGACTGTTTTGGATAAAGTTGCAGGCGGATGCATATGGCCCATCAGCTCGATGATGGACGAGCCGCCAGGCAGCTTTGCCAGCGTGCCGATGGCGGTGAGGGTCAGACTTCTGGCGCGTTCGGCTGGCAGCAGAAAAAGCAAGGGCCGAAACAACGTTTGATAGGACCAGTCTGGCAAAAGGATCAACACCTTCCTGATTTTTCCCATTTCTATCTTATCTCAAAAGGTTCAGGCGATACATGCCCAAAAAAGCAAAAAGCCGTTGTCTCCGCAGAGGCAACGGCTTGGGAAGCAAGTTCGGCGAGCTTATCCCGAAATGGCGGTTTGGCGTTTGATGACTTTGATCGTTTTCAGCGATTCGTCTTCCGGGCCTTGTACAGGAAGTCCGACGCGAATGTTTTCCTGGATGTAGGCGATGTTTTCTTCGGTGATGACTTCTCCCGGCAAGAAAATCGGAATGCCTGGCGGGTAGACCATGATAAACTCGGTAGTTACGCGGCCTGCCGCTTCCACCAGCGGAATGGTTTCGGTTTCGGCATAGAACGCATCGCGTGGTGTCGTGGACAGCACCGGGATGTTCGGCAGGGAGATCGTTGGCTTTTCTTCTGCCTGCACGTGGGAAAACTCCACTGACAACTCACGCAGAGCGTTGACCAGCGATTGAACGGAGTCTTCCGTATCCCCGGCGGTAACAAAACAGAGCACGTTGTACAAGTCACTCATTTCCACTTCGATGTTGTACTTGTCGCGCAGCCAGTTTTCCACTTCCCAGCCCGTAATGCCAAGATCGCGGACGTGAATCAACAGCTTGGTCGGGTCCATGGCGTAGGTGGCAGGCTTCCCGAGAATTTCTTTGCCGACACAGTAGATGCGCGGAATCTCATTGATCATGTCGCGCGCTTTGTTCGCCAGCTGCATGGCCTGGTCAGCCAGCATTTTGCCGTTGAGCGCCAAGTGCTGACGGGCCATATCGAGCGAGGCCAGAAAAATGTACGAGGTAGACGTCGTCGTGAGCATGCTCAGCACTGTCTTGACGCGATCGACATCGACCAATCCCTCGCGGACGTTGAGAATGGACGTTTGCGTAAGCGATCCGCCCAGCTTGTGAACGCTCGTTGCCGCCATGTCAGCCCCGGCTTGCATCGCTGAAATCGGCAACTCAGAGTGGAAGTGGATATGCACGCCGTGTGCTTCATCCACCAACACCGGAATTTCGTAGTTGTGGGCCGTGCGCACGATTTCGCGCAAGTCTCCGGCAATCCCGAAATAAGTAGGATTGATGACCAGCAGGGCAGCCGCGTCAGGGTGGGCTTCCAGCGCTTTTTGCACGGCTTTCACTGTAATCCCGTGGGAAATCCCCAAACGCTCGTCCATCGCTGGATGAATGAAAATCGGTACCGCTCCGGCAAAAATAATCGCCGACATGACGGATTTATGCACGTTTCTCGGCACAATAATTTTGTCTCCAGGGCTGCACGTCGCCATAATCATCGCCATAATCGCGCCGCTCGTCCCTTGAACAGAGAAAAATGTATGGTCAGCGCCGAACGCTTCGGCAGCCAGTTCTTGCGCTTCTTTAATCATTGCTTTCGGATGGTGCAAGTCATCCAGCGGGGCAATGTTGATGAGGTCTATCGAGAGAGCGTTCTCCCCGATGAACTCGCGAAATGCCGGATGCATGCCCATACCTTTCTTATGGCCCGGAATGTGAAATTGAATCGGGTTCCGGTTGGCGTGCTCCAACAACCCGCTGAACAAAGGAGTTTTCATTTGTCTCACTACGATCGCCTCGCTTTACGAATCAAGAATAAAGGGGATAAAACAAACAAATTGAGTATAGCAAAATAGGGGGGGAAAGCAAGCGAATTTTTATTCATATTCGCGTGTGGCAGCAGGAGTTTCCTCTGGTAGCCGAGAAGCATAACAAAAATGGGGGGATGGGGATGAAAACAAGAGTAACGGAACTGCTGAAAATCGACCATCCGGTAGTTCAGGGCGGATTGGCCTATCTAGCATACGCAGAATTGGCAGCAGCTGTGTCAAATGCGGGAGGATTGGGACAGGTCACCGCGATGTCGCTGCCCTCGGCAGAAGCGCTGCGCGAAGAAATTCGCAAGGTGCGGCAGTTGACGGACAAACCTTTTGGCGTCAACTTCGCGATTGGCCAATACAACCGCCCTTATGAGGAGGCGCTGGAGGTTGCCATCGAGGAGGGCGTAGCAGCCATCTCCGTGACGGGAGGCAATCCCGAACCTCTTTTGCGCAGGCTGGACGGTCATCCGATCAAAAAGCTCGTGCTGGTCGCTTCCGTGCGGCAAGCGCAAAAAGCGGAAGCGATCGGGGCAGACGCGGTCATGGCGGTCGGACAGGAAGGCGGCGGCCACCTTGGACGCGATGATATCGGTACGTTCGTGCTGATTCCGCGCGTCGTGGACTCTGTAAACATTCCGGTGCTGGCAAGCGGCGGAATCGGTGACGGTCGCGGGCTTCTCGCTGCGCTCGCTCTCGGTGCCGAAGGGGTGGAGATGGGAACACGCTTCATCGCCACACAGGAATGCGTGCATGCCCATGAGGCGTACAAGCAGGCTCTATTGAACGGAACCGAGCAAGATACCGCCGTCATCAAAAGGACGCTGGGAGCCCCGGCGAGGGTCGTGCGCACGCCAGGATCGGACCGCATTTTGCAAATGGAAAAAGCAGGAGCCGGCTATGAAGAGCTGAAAAGCTTCATCAGCGGCGAAAATAACCGCACCTTTATTTACGAAGGCGACTGTGACAACGGCTTTGGCTGGGCTGGTCAAGTCATCGGCCTGATCGACGACATCCCGACCGTGCAGCAGCTGTTCGAGCGGATGCTGCAAGAGGTGGAAGGCGGACTTGGGCGATTGAACAGTCTTCAGGGCAGATAGGCAGGTAAGCGAGCCTATTTTAGAATGCCCGTTATTGTGCCGTCAGGGTGTGCCAAAAACAAAAGAACAGGCAAGCGCTTTTCAAAAGAAAGCGGACCTGTTCTTTTGCATATACCTTAACCAAATGCCAGGGAGGCGATAGATGAAAGGTTAACGACCGATTGTATACAGCTTGCCGAGGACGGTAAACGTGTTTTCGAGGCGTTCCAGCAAGGCTTCCGGATCGGCGAGCACGGGATCATGGCGATCAATCGTAATGCCGCAGAGCAGCTCCGCCTTTTTTACTTGAGCCAGCCTGTCCACCAGCTTTTTCACGCCGTCTCTGCCCAGCTCTGCCTGAGAATGGCTCGTTGGCTCCGTGTGGTCAGGCGACCAGTGGAACGTATCCGGCACGAGCGTCATGACCTCGTCGAGTTTGGACTGGAGCGACTGGCTGATCTCGGTTTTCGCCGGCGCTTCGTAAATCACAGCATACCAGACAAACAGGTGAGTCTGCCATAGCCCGATTTGAAAGTGGGGATGCTTTTTGTACCCGCGTTTGTCATTGGCCCAGGCAACCCACGTATCTTTTGGCGGGTTGACGGTACGGCGAGCGTGCTTGGCTACATGAAAAAACATCTCGTCCCCGGTTTTAAGCGACAAGACAGGCGCGAAATGATGGCCAAGCGCTTCAAGCTTGGGACGAACAATCGTTTTGATGGCGTCCATTCGCTGGTCGAGTCCATCAATGGCAAAAACGTCAAAGTCTTCCTGGTGAAAGCCGGAAAAAGCAGTCATGAAACAAACACCTCAATTTATCCATGATCGATCGCCATGCAAAAGAAAAGGGCGAACGTCCTTGTCAAGGGAGCTTGGAAACCTCCATATGATATCATACCACGCAGGAAAAAAATACTTGCCGGGATATGAATAGCAAAACCGAAGCGTGAATAATATGATATACCACTCACTCCCTTACAGCGAAAGTGAAATCTGAGTATTCTGTCAACGGGAGGGGCCTGGATGAATCTCGGCATGGAGTTGGAGTATTACAATCTCGCGGTTTGGTTTGATCGCAAAACATTGCACGCGATGGTGCAGGCCCTGGTGGAAGCGGGGGTGAGCGTCACGTGGAAGGAATCTCCCGAGCAGTTTCACCTCCTCGTGAATACCACAGACGGCCTTTCCGACTGGAAAATGCAGCGATTAAACGGGTCTTACAAGCTGCAAGTGGCAGGTGTTCCGGTGCATGACTCCCGCGTGGCGCTGGTGCTATACCGCTTCGTGGAGCAAGCCAAGGGGCACGCCATCATCAAGGTCACGTTTGAAGACTGCATCTTGGTGAAGCACGTCCAGTACGGCGAAGTCGTCAGAATAGTGGAAATTAAAGGAGCTGAGAAAACAATGATCTACGAAAAATTTTGCAACGTGACGATGGACCAGGTGATTGCTGCTTTGAAACGACGCGACTCAGAAGAACGGATTCCTGTCTTGCGCCTGGAGCTTGATTACGAATTGGCGACGTTGTTTGATGCGATACAGGCAGAAGATCAGACGCAAATTGGCAAATCCATGGAAATACTAAAACAGCTTCGTCGGGAAATGCTGCTGCTGGAAGCGTAGGTAGACTGGAGGATAACCATAGGACGATGAGTTTGACACATAGGCGTGCGAATTAAAAAAAGCGACATCTCACAATGGAGAGTGTCGCTTTTTTTGGTTGCGCAAATTTTAGTAATTCTTGTTTTGCCCAAGACTTTGTTTGAACGCCAGGCAATGCGGAGGTACAATAGAGGAGGTTTTGACTGCTTATACGCACGCACGTATCAGAAAGGAAGAAAATGTTTTGGAACCATTCCTATCCCAGACTTCCAATGTAGCGATTTTGCTCTTGGCGGTCATCGCGCTGACCCTGATTTTGCTGCTCGTCATCATCCTGCAATCCGTTCGCATCAACCGGATGCGCAAATCGATCAACAGGCTGATGACAGGTACCGGAGGAGCCAACCTGGAGGAAGGACTGCACAGATTGCTTGATCAGGTGGATGAAGTGAAAAAGCTGCAAAGTGATCAGCAGTTTACGATTAATCGCCTGTCGCAGCGCATTGCAGCCCAATGTGGCAAAGTAGCGATTATTCGCTACAACGCTTTTGGAGATGTCGGAAGCGATCTCAGCTTTTCCATGGCGATTTTGGACGATGCCCAAAACGGCGTGGTGATCACCAGTATTTTCGGCCGGGAAGAATCGCGCGTGTATGCCAAGCCGATTGAAGCGGGCGCATCCACTTACCATTTGTCCGAAGAAGAACAGGCCGCAATCAAAAAGGCGATGACTGCCAATCCTGGATTGTAACTCCTAGCGAATTCTTTTGAAACCGCAAGCATATGAATGATTCAGGGAGATCCTTTCGTCTCCCTGCGCTATATTGCAGATATTCGTTATTTTTGCGCAAATTCATCTGCTTTTTCATCAAGACTTTTGAGGGCGCCTGTTGTATAATAAAGGTGTCAAGGATGGCTTTTTTTCGGAAAAACAAAAAGTAGGTGATCCGCCTTCATTACCCAAATCGATTTTCGATTCGCGGGGCAAGGCCAGGTTCTACAGCGTTCCTTCGTTGACACTTAGCGTATCTCCTCTACATTTGGACACAGTTTGGTCGTAATCGGCCCACGGAAACCAAAAGAATTGAGGAGATATTTATGGCACAGCGTTTAGCAACCAACTACGCCAAGGCCTATTTTACGGTGAATGAAGAGGAGCTGAACCAATTCGTCTCGCTCTTCACCAATGAACACATTTCAGTCGATGTCAAAGTATGCGACAACGGCGACCGCGACGTGATTCTGACTGACCATAACGGCGAAATTCAACTGAGTTTTTGCCGTGCGGGCAACCGCTATTCCTGCGATAGCTCCTATCTCATTCGGGACAGACAGCTGGCAAACGCGATGCGAAAAGCGATGAAAACGTTTCGGGGCTACGGAATCGTCCACAGAATTTACGAAGGCTTCACCATGGTCTACCATTACGACCAAGGTTCTGTTGTAAGCATTCAGGAATTGTCTGGGGATGAGGAGACGTCCATCTTTGAAAATACCTCTCTGAACGCGGCGAGCGAGCTGGAGTCGTTGTTCCAGCAAGAAGGCAGCGAAAGAGAGATCGAGTCCTTGCGTCAGGAGACGGACCGCTGGCTGGATTTGCGAAATTGGGCAAAGGGAGCTGCGCCTGAGAAGCTTCCAGCAATCGATGCACGCTTAGTGTCATTGTCGCAGCGGCTGTTTGAATTAGAAGTGTAGGAACGTTCGACGAAAACGGGTGCCAGATGGTGCCCGTTTTTTTCTTGGACTTTTTCTTGAAAAGGGTATTGTCAAAGTAGGCAAATACATGGTATTGTTGTTTTCGTTGGAAACAGGATTAGGAACCAGGATTCACTTCAAAGGGTGGATAACAAGAGGGAAACCGCCCCCGTTAGTGAATGACGCAGGTCCTAGCGATGTTTAACATTACACTCGTTAGGAAGGGGGAACCGAAAGATGGAATACTCGACTTTCGGAAGACACGTTGCTGTTGACACATGGGGAGTTCAGTTTGACTTGTTGAACGACGCAGAATTTTTGAAAAAGGAAATGATTGAAGCTGCTGAGGCATGCGGAGCTACGGTGCTTAGCGTGCAAGCAAAGCAGTTTTCTCCTCAGGGTGCTACCGTACTGGTTCTTCTCTCGGAAAGCCACCTGTCCATTCATACTTATCCTGAGCGTGGTTTTGCTGCTCTGGATTGCTACACTTGTGGCGAGACAGTCGATCCGCAAGTTGCTATCGACTACTTGGTATCCGTGCTGAAGCCGGAGAAAACCTACGCGAAGAAACTCGTTCGCGGAATTGGTGAACTGCAAGTGATTGAGCCAGAAATCAAAGTGGCTGAAGTTGTGAGCAAGTAACAAACGGAAGAGTATTCAAGAGGTGCGGAACCACATTCCGCACCTCTTTTACGTGAGTGAGCGACATCATTACGGCTGTTTGACGGTCGCGCCCATATCGTGCAGGAGTCTGGTGAACTCCGTCGAGGTGTTCATCACTTTTTGTCCGGCCGTACCGCCTTCGTGCAAAAGATCGTTGGTGCGATTGGTGGCTTCCTGGTAAATTTGCGCATTGATCGCGCGTACCCGATCAAATACGGATGGCTCGGATGATACTTGCAGCTGCAAGGCAGGGGAAACTGCGCGGCAAGCCGAGTGCACCTGTTGCTCAATCACTTCTGCCTGGGGCTGGGCGAGGTTGTCGCGCACTTTGACGCCTATGACGGCGTCGTTGCCGCTGACGACCACTGTGGCCCGATCTACGCCGGGAACGTCGTCTGCCGCTTTCGTCAGCTGTTCAGCGAGGTTTTGATTGAAGCCGTTTGAGGTGTAGCCTTTCAGGTAGTTTTGCGCGTTGATTCCTTGTGTATAAGCGTTATGATCGTGCGCGATGCTGGATCGCGTCAGCGGTGTCTTCGAATACGAGCTGCTTTGCGTCTGCGCTCCTGTGTCGGGACCTGCTTTGGAAGTTGCGCACCCGACCAGCGCTGCTGCAATCAAACATAAGCCTGCTAAATAGCTCGGCCCTTTTTTCCTCATGGCAGACCACCTCCTGTCTATAGTATGGCGCTTGTGGCACATGCTAATCAGGAAGTGCTTTCCGTCAAAAAATGCCCATTGTGCCGGGTTTCACGACCTGTTAATATGGAAGGTATGCATAACAGAGGAGGTTCACATGAAGCGTCTTGACATACGCAACATCGCGATTATTGCCCACGTTGACCACGGGAAAACTACTTTGGTTGACAAGCTTTTGATTCAATCGGGCACATTCCGCAGCAATCAGCAGGTAGAGGAGAGAATGATGGACTCCAACGACCTGGAGCGGGAGCGCGGGATTACGATCCTGGCGAAAACGACATCCGTGAAATACAATGAGTTCACCATCAACATTTTGGATACCCCGGGCCACGCCGACTTCGGTGGCGAAGTAGAGCGGATCATGAGCATGGTGGACGGCGTTCTTTTGATTGTTGACGCATTTGAAGGCTGTATGCCACAAACGCGTTTCGTATTGAAAAAAGCGCTCGAAGCAAAAGTTACCCCAATCGTTGTCGTGAACAAGGTAGACCGCGACAATGCACGCCCTCAAGAAGTCATCAACGAAGTGTACGACCTGTTTATCGATCTGGACGCGACGGAAGATCAGCTGGAATTTCCGATCGTTTACGCTTCCGGTCTGCAAGGTATCGCAGGCATGGAGCCAGATAAGCTGGAAGGCGACCTTCGTCCACTCTTCGACACCATTGTTGAGCATATGCCTGCACCTGATGCCGACGAAGCGGCTCCACTCCAAATGCAAGTAACCATGCTGGATTACAACGACTTTTTGGGTCGTATCGGGATCGGCCGCATTTATCGCGGAACGATGAACGTAAATGAAATGGTATCTGTTACCACACGCGAAGGCGAAGTGAAAAAAGCGCGGATTCAAAAGCTGTTTGGCTTCTCCGGCTTGCAGCGCGTGGAACAAAAAACAGCAAGAGCGGGCGATATCGTAGCGATCGCAGGGATTGACGATATCAACGTCGGGGAAACGGTGTGCCATGCAGACCATCCAGACGCATTGCCATTGCTGAAAATTGACGAGCCAACACTGCAAATGACTTTCCTGGTGAACAACAGCCCGTTTGCAGGTCGCGAAGGCAAGCACGTAACATCCCGCAAGCTGCGTGATCGCCTGATGGCGGAATTGGAGACAGATGTATCTCTTCGTGTCGAGGAAACAGATTCTCCAGATGCTTTCATCGTATCTGGGCGCGGCGAATTGCATCTGTCCATCCTGGTCGAAAACATGCGTCGCGAAGGCTTCGAGTTGGGCGTATCCAAGCCGGAAGTTATCGTGCGTATGGTCGATGGACAAAAAATGGAGCCGGCAGAGTTTCTCGTGATCGACGTACCGGAAGAGTACACCGGGCCAGTCATGGAGACGCTTGGCCAACGCAAGGCTGAGATGGTCAACATGATCAACAACGGCTTCGGTCAAGTTCGCCTGGAATTTATCATTCCATCCCGCGGTTTGATCGGCTACCGGACAGAGTTCTTGACGATTACTCGCGGCTACGGCATCCTCAACCACTCCTTCGACAGCTATCGTCCGCTGGTGCAAGGCGCGGTAGGTGGACGCCATGCCGGGGTGCTCATTTCCCATGAGACAGGCACAGCGACCACGTACGGACTGATGTCTGTAGAGGATCGCGGAATCATGTTCATCCAGCCTGGTACGGAAGTATACGAAGGCATGATCGTGGGCGAGCACAACCGCGACAATGACCTGACTGTGAACGTCTGCAAGGAAAAGCATGCGACAAACGTGCGTTCCGCAACGAAAGACGAGACGGTAAAAATGAAGACGCCACGTCTGCTAACGCTCGAAGAAGCTTTGGAATACTTGAATGACGACGAGCTGTGCGAGGTAACTCCGCATTCCGTTCGCCTGCGCAAAAAGTATCTGAACAAATCGGATCGTGAGCGCTATGAAAAACAAAGACGCTGGGAAGCACAACCGCAAGCCTAAGCGTGAATAACAAGAAAGCCGCTTTGCCCTGATCGGGACGAAGCGGCTTTTTTTGACTTTGGTTGATCTACAAAAGACTTTCGATGTCGGCTGCAAGTTCCTCCGGTTGCACGCGGGCGCCGATGCGCTTGGCCACCTGTCCGTCCTTGTCGACGAGAAATTTTGCGAAGTTCCATTCGATGTCTTCGCTTTCGCCTTCCGATGCGTGTGCTTTCAGGTGCTGGTACAAAGGATGGGTGCCAGGGCCATTGACCTCAAGCTTGGCAAACAACGGGAAGGTCACGCCGTAGTGACTTTCGCAAAAGGAAGCGATCTCTGCTTCGCTGCCTGGTTCTTGACCCGCAAACTGGTTGCAAGGAAAGCCGAGCACGGCAAAGCCTTTGTCCTTGTATTTTGTGTACAGTTCCTGAAGTCCTTTGTACTGCGGAGTCAAACCGCACTGGCTGGCTGTGTTGACGATCAGAAGCACTTGTCCTTTGTAAGCGGCAAGCGTCGTCTCTTCTCCGGAAATCGTTTGGACGGCAATATCGTACAAGCTCATTGGATTCCCACCTTTTTGGCATACTTGACTTGTCCATCATAGCATGTTCGCCCAAAAATAGGCAGTAACTGGCGCGTGCCAAAGTGTGTGCCGATCTATTTTGACAAATGAAACGGTTACCTGATAAAGTAAAAAGGATACATAAAAATGTGGAAACAGAATAAGAGGATGCAAAAGAAACAGTCGATTCCCGCATGTGAAACGAGAAATCCTTTTGCGTTACAGGAGAGATCAGGATGGACTGGATACAGCTTGCTTCAACTTACGTACCCGCCAACCCGGATCAGCTCACGGCGTTTGACAGCTTCCGCCTGTGGGCAGACCATAACCGGGCTTGGATCTTGTTTGTGCAATTGATTATCGTGTACTACCTTGGATTTGCAACCCGCATTCGCATGCCGATTTTGAAAACATTGCTTTTGTACATTTTGCTGTTCGCAGGTGCGCTTATTTTTGCCATTCTGGATGTCCAACTGCCGGTGAAGAGCGCGATGCTGGTTGCCATTGCGATTTTGGTCGTTGTGAAATTGCGCATCAAGCCGGAGCAAACAGAGCGAAAGTGAGGATTTCTCATGAAGCGTGAAGATGCCCTTTTTAACTGGCTGCAAATTCAGGTTGTGGCAGAAGCCCGCCCCGACGATCAGTCTGCGCTCGACACTGCCGCGTTTTTTGCCCAGCTGTTGCTGGAGGATCATGCCATCAGCGAGCTTTCGTACCGGGTGGAAAACGGCTGGTATCATTTGTCGGGCAAGCAGGAAGCGGGTGCGGTAGATAACCGCTATCCCGCGGAAGCGGTGGAGAGCCTGCTGGCTGCAATTGAAAACGAGCTGAAATTCAACTGTTGATGAGCGAAACAAAAAGACTCCCGAAGCCTTGGGGACGAATCCGAGGCTTGCGGGAGTCTTTTTTAATCCAGGTGCGGGTGATTAGCCTCAAAACAAACTGGTTCTGCAAGCGGAAAATGGGCCATTAGGAGTGGTTTTCTTCCGGATGCAACTTTTGAAAAAAATGCGCCGTCTGTATGGTTGCCCTGGGCACAGAGGGAATGACTGGCAGAATAGAGGGGGAACAACAATGAAAAAAATCATGACCAGGCCCGTTTTGGCTGTCGTAACAGCGGCGGGACTCATCGGTTGCCTGACACCGCTTCTGGCGGACGCAAGCTCGACAGGAGCAGCCGAAACATCTAAGGTAGTCATGAATGAGCAAGGACAGAAAGCGACCCGATATCAGCTCAAGGAGCTTGTCCAAAGCGATCCGGCTACGCTGAACACGCTCCTGAAAACACAGGCAGACCATCTGTACATTATCGTCGATAAAATTAATTTGAACGTAAAGTTGCAATCGTATATGGAAACGAACAAGGCGGAATGGGAGCGGATTTATCGCGACTACTACAACGACATCTGGCTGGAAGTGCGCAGCCCGAAAGCGGATGAGCAACTGGTCAGCGTGAGCGCCCAGACGAAAAGCGACAAGGTGTACATCAAAGGTCTTGTGACACCGGACGTGACCAAGGTGGTCGTGACCAAGCCGAACGGTGATATCATCGAGACGGTGCCGACCAGCGAGCACTCGTTTACCGTCAGCTTCCCTGCCGTCGGTACGTCCGCCGAGCAGTATGTGACCGTTCAGGCTTTTGCGGGAAGCGTGCTTGCCGACACGGAGAAAGTAAAGCTCGTAGCGCAAACGGAAGAGGACAAAAACAGGCTGCTCCATATGTTCACGGTTTATGACGCGAAAAAAGCAGAGTGGCAAGTCAAAGGGATTGTCAAGCACGGGGCGGAGCGGGTTGTCGTCACGTATAACGGCGTGCGAAAAGAGGCCAGCCTGAAAAAGCTGCTCGATAACGTCGACAGCTTCAGTGTGACTTTCGAGAATCCGACGACGGATGCCAAGAGCAGCAAGGCTGTGATCGAAGTGTATGAGGCCGGGAAAAAGGTGGACGAGGACTCGATTGCGATTGAGCCGAAAAAGACACCGGACAACAATCCGGCAGTAGACTACAGCATTGCGGGCACAGCTGTGCACGACATAAAGAAAAAGCAGATCGAACTGAAAGGTACCGTCAAGGGCTGGGACAAAAAGCAAAAGGCGAAGCTTTTCGCGATTAAACCAGACGGCAAGAAAAAAGAGATCAAGCCCAATGACAAGGGCGAGTACACGCTGGAATTGACGTACAAAGATCGCTCGTACACGGCCAAAGCGATTCAGCTTGAACTGTATGTAAAAGACAAGCTGGTCAAGCAAGCAGACATCGTCCTGAGCACGAAGGTCATCGTCGCGCCGCCTGAGCATGATGAGGATGAGAAAAAGCACAAGCATCCGAATGGCAAAGCGTACGGCTTCTGGAAGAAACACGATGGCAAATGGGACGATGACGATCGGGACGACGATGACCGCGATCGTGACGAAGATGACGACGATCGTGACAAAAAGAAAGACAAGTAGCTGCTGTTACGGCTGTTTGTAAGTCTGGACGTAATCGACCAGTTCGCGGATGTAGTCGCCGAGGATCGGGATCGAGAGAAATTGTGTCAGTAGCGAACCGAGCAGTGCGAGAACGATAGCAGTCCCAATCGTCAAACCAAGACCCCGGGCAAGACCTGCGAGGAAATTGATCCAGAGCAGCTTGCGCGGGGCTGTGTAATTTTGGATGACATCAGCAAGCCGGATATCCTCCAAAAACATGGCGATCTTATCCATGCGCTCGTTCATTTTCCGCACTTCCTGAAGCTCGTGGAGGACTTGATCTATTTTGTGCATGAGCCGATCTGTAGGCGTAGGAGCCACTTGTTTCAACCTCCTTGTTCCTGGAAGCATTGTTTTCTACCAGTTTAGGGAAAAAGCCGACCAGAATCAAGGCGGGGAGGAAAGGTTTGCCTCCGGCTTGCGGGAGGGGTACAATAGACGTACAAAAGTATACGAGGAGGCATCCGAATGGCTGAAACCGTATCCCAAACCTTATCGGAAGAACTGTTCGCGCTCCTGCAAAAAGAGCGCTTTGTGACGTTGGCCACAGTCGATCACGAGACAGGTGCGCCATCCGTCAGTTCCTTGTCCTGGACTTTTGCTGTGAACAGCGGACTCATCCGTTTTGCTGTAGACAGCCGCTCCCGCATTCTCGCCAATATCGCCAAAGAACCGCAGGTCGTGCTGCATTTGATCGGGGCAGGCTCTTCTTTTGCGATCAACGGGCGCGCCGAGCTGAAGGCAGAACGGCTGGAAGGGGTTCCCCTGAAGCTTGCGATGGCGGAGATTGCGATTGACTCTGTCAGAGACGTGATGTTTTACGGTTCGCGCATATCCGTAGAGCCTCAGTACGAAAAGACATACGACAAAAATGCCGCAGCGAAGCTGGACAATCAGGTCATGGACGCCTTGAAAAAAGCGTAGGCGCGGTTGTCACACTCTTGTGGAAAATCTTGTTGACAAGAAACAGCGCTATCCTTTAGTATTAGGTCATTCAAATTGAATAGCAAACTTCTTATCCAGAGAGGCGGAGGGACTGGCCCGATGATGCCCGGCAACCAATCACCTGTATGTTCGTTCATACGGGGAGATAATGGTGCTAATTCCTGCAGAGTTTTTTAACTCTGAAAGATGAGAAGGTCTTGCTTACGGCGACGTAAACAAAGCCTTCTTTCAGAGGAAAGGGGGCTTTTTTCATGCCCCTCGACATCATTGGAGGGAGAGAATTACGGTATGAGACTGGAAACAAAATTGATTCAGGCAGGCGTAGGCAAAGATGAGAAAACGGGTGCGGTGAGCTTCCCCGTCTACTACGCTACCGCTTATCGCCATCCGGCGCTGGGACAGAGCACAGGTTTTGACTATACGCGGACGGCGAATCCTACCCGTTCTGTTTTGGAAGAGACAATCGCTGAGGCAGAGGGAGGCGATGCCGGCTTTGCCTGCGCGTCCGGGATGGCGGCAGTCCATACGGTAATGGGGTTGTTTTCCCAAGGCGATCACCTCATCGTATCGCTCGATTTGTACGGCGGGACGTATCGCTTGTTTGAACAAGTGCTTTCCCGTTACGGGCTTGCTTTTACTTACGTAGATTTGCGCGATCTGGAAGCGGTGAAAAAGGCGCTGCGCGCAGAGACGAAAGCGATTTTCGTCGAGACGCCGACCAATCCGCTCATGCAGATTACAAATATTCGTGAAATAACCAGCCTGGCCAAGCAACACGGGCTTCTGACGATTGTAGACAACACGTTCATGACTCCGTATTGTCAACGCCCGCTAGAGCTTGGGGCTGATGTGATTTTGCACAGCGCAACGAAGTATTTGGGCGGACACAACGATGTGCTGGCAGGGTTGATCGTTACAAAGGGCGAGGAGTTGTCGGAAAAAATCCGGTTTTTGCACAATTCGATCGGCGCCGTGCTGGGGCCGCAGGATAGCTGGCTTCTGGTGCGCGGCATGAAAACGTTGGCGCTGCGCATGGACAGACACCAGTCGAATGCGCTCGCGGTAGCGAAAAAGCTGAAAGAACATCCAGCCGTTGCCGAAGTGTTTTATCCCGGACTGGAAGAGCATCCCGGGCATGAGATTCAGGCGAGCCAGGCGAGCGGATACAGCGGCATGGTTTCGTTCCGGGTACGCTCCCAGGAGCAGGTGGGCTTGTTTCTGCAAAATTTGCGCGTCGTCTCCTTTGCGGAAAGTCTTGGCGGGGTAGAGTCGTTGTGTACGTACCCGGCGACACAGACTCACGCAGACATCCCCGAGGAAGTGCGGGCGTATGTCGGCGTGTGCGATCGATTGCTGAGGCTTTCGGTGGGGATTGAACATCCGGATGATTTGATCGCTGATTTGTTTCAAGCGCTGGATGCAAGTCTCGTCGTTGGGGGGGCTGTTCGATGAATTTCGCGACAAAAGTTTTGCATGGCTCCACAGGCATCGATCCGTTTACAGGTGCGTCGTCGGTTCCGATTTACCAGGCTTCCACTTTTCATCAGTTTGATATCGATCAGCCGGGCACATACGATTACGCCCGCTCGGGGAACCCGACGAGACATGCGCTGGAAGAAGCGATCGCCGCACTCGAAGGCGGAGCGCGCGGGTTCGCCTTTTCTTCCGGCATGGCGGCCATTTCCAGTGTGTTCATGCTCTTTTCGGCGGGCGATCATATCGTGGTCGCGGAAGATGTGTACGGCGGCACTTTCCGTTTTCTGACGAGAGTGCTGTCGAGAATGGGAATCTCTGTCACGTTTGTGGATGCGACACAAACGGAAGCGGTGCGCGCGGCGATCACTCCGGCTACCAGAGGGGTCTATCTGGAAACTCCGTCCAATCCGACGTTGAAAGTGACCGATATCGCTGCCGTTTCCGCCATTGCGAAAGAGCATGACCTGCTCGTCATCGTGGACAATACGTTCCTGACGCCGTACTATCAGCGGCCATTGGAGCTGGGGGCGGATATCGTCATCCACAGTGCAACCAAGTTTATCGGCGGCCACAGCGACGTTGTTGCAGGTCTGGCGGTAACCCGCGATGAAGCGCTCGGCGAACAGCTGTACCTCATCCAAAACGGCATGGGAGCCGTTCTCGGCGTTCAGGATTGCTGGCTGGTCATGAGAGGGCTGAAGACGCTCAAAGCGCGTCTGGATGTCAGCACGAAGTCTGCCGGAGTTTTGGCGGAATGGCTTTCTTGCCACCCCGAAGTGAGCCGCGTCTACTATACAGGCTTGGCTGAGCATCCGGGACATCTCGTTCAGCAAAAACAGGCGAGCGGCCACGGCGCCGTATTGTCTTTTGACGTCGGGAGCCGCGAGCGGGCAAAAGCGTTGTTTGACCGCGTAAAGCTGCCGATTGTAGCGGTCAGTCTTGGCGCGGTGGAGACGATTCTCTCGTATCCGGTCATGATGTCGCATGCGGCGATGCCAGCAGAGGAGCGGCAAGCTCGCGGCATTACAGACGGTTTGATCCGGTTGTCCGCAGGTCTGGAAGACGCGGACGATTTGCTGGCAGACTTGAAACAGGCTTTGGAAGCACTGCCGCCTTTGCCATCCGCGATTCCAAGCAAAAAAGAGGCATACTCCCGGGTGTAACGAACCGGGGGCTATGCCTCTTTTTCTTATGGAGTGCCAGTGCGATTTACGTTGATTTTTCCTTGCGGGGTACGCCCATCGTTGTTGATCTGTTGTTGCTGATTTTCCTGCGCCGGTGTTTCTTCGCGCCTTCTGACATCTCGCGGCAGTTGCGGAATGATCCGTCCGACGATGTCGGCCAATTCCTCTGCGAAGCCGGAGATCGGGTGGCCTCTGCGAATGTCTGCCGCCATTTCTTTCAGCCGCTGAACGATGTCCGGGTCGGCTGTTACGACGGCATTGGCCCCCTGCGGGTCTTCTTTCAGCGCTTCTGCCACGGTGTACTTGATGACGCCGACTTCCGGCCGATCCAATTGGGCGTCTACATCGATCCCGACGACGGCGTATTTGCCAATAACCACGGCTGTGGCGCCATTGACTTTTTTCACGCGAGTAGCCAACTGGACGAGACGGTCGGCGGTCGCCTGCGAAGATTGGTTGTAAGCTGGTTCCGGTGCCGTTTGCTGAACGCGCTGGGTATGGGGCGCTTGCTGTTGGTTGGGTTGTGGCGCAGCCTGGTTCGCTTTGTTGCCCGCCATGCACCCTGACAAAACAAGGCTCGCACCCAGGCAACCAATGATGATCCGTTTCACACGCATACTCCCTTTCCCCGTAGTGCCTCCGATCAGGAGGGCAGGTTACCTGTATTTTGTTCCCCTCCGCCCCATTTCATTCTGCCAAGGGTCGTCTATCTCTGTTCGACCGAACATAGACTGTAGTACATCACGTCGCCACAATTGAGCATCCCTCCAAAAATTGCATACCGTATATAAGAAGGGTAATAGGAGGCGAGATTTTGAAGAAAATCTACGTACTGGACACCAACGTACTCCTGCAAGATCCACGGGCGATGTTCTCTTTCGCTGACAACGAAATTGTCATACCCGCAGTGGTGTTGGAAGAAATCGATTCCAAAAAGCGGTACATGGATGAAATTGGCCGCAACGCACGGTACGTATCGCGGCTCTTTGACAGTTTTCGTGAGCTGGGTCATTTGCACAAAGGCATTACCCTGGAGACAGGCGGGCTCTTTCGGGTGGAGCTGAACCATTCTTCGCTCCATCAGTTGCAAAAGCAATTTACGGAAATGACGAACGACAACCGCATTTTGGCGGTCGCACTCAATTTGCAGGAGGAGGAGAACCAATCCCCACAGCCCAGACCCGTCATTTTGGTGAGCAAGGATGCGCTCATGCGTGTGAAGGCAGATGCCTTGAACATTTCAGCGGAAGATTTTCTTTCGGATCGCGTCGTAGGTGAATTTTCCAGCATCTACACCGGCTATCAAAAGATGATGGTAGCCTCGGAGATCATCAAGTCTTACTACGCGACGCGCAAGCTTCATCTGGCTACCTGTTTCCCTCGCTATCGCTTTTATCCGCACCAGTTTCTCGTATTGAAGGACGAGTGCAACCCGTCCATTTCCGCGATTGGAAAAGTAGACCCTGACGGCAAAACTTTGGAAATGCTTGTATCAGATGACGATCCGATTTGGGGCATCCGGGCCCGAAATGTGCAGCAAAGAATGGCGACAGAGCTGTTGCTGCGAGATGATATTCCGCTCGTGACCATGACGGGGAAGGCGGGAACAGGCAAGACGTTGCTGGCTTTGGCTGCGGGGCTGCTGCAGATTGAAGATCAGCAAAAGTACAAAAAGCTGTTGGTAGCAAGACCTATCGTTCCTTTAGGAAAAGACATCGGTTATTTGCCCGGCGAGAAAGAAGAGAAATTGCGGCCGTGGATGCAACCGATTTATGATAATTTGGAATATTTATTCAACACAAAGCGCCCAGGCGATCTCGACAAAATTTTGGCGGGAATGGGCAGCTTGCAAGTAGAAGCGTTGACCTACATTCGCGGCCGCTCCATTCCGGGACAGTTTATCATTATTGACGAAGCGCAAAACCTGACCAAGCACGAGGTAAAAACGATTTTGACCAGGGTAGGCGACGGCTCGAAAATCGTTTTGATGGGCGACCCGGAGCAGATCGACCATCCGTATTTGGACGAAAGCAACAACGGTCTGACTTATGTAGTGGAAGTATTCAAAGACCAGAAGCTGGCCGGGCATATCCGCCTGGAAAAAGGCGAGCGGAGCGTGCTTGCACAACTCGCGGCCGATTTGTTGTAAAAAGCGTGTATGAAAATCGTTTTGCGGACCATACTATAGTTGTCGAGCCCGTCAGATTCATGTAGCAAACGGCGAAATGCCTTGCAGGAGGCGAAGATCCGTGGATAATCATGAATTAGCAATCGACGAAAGTCGAATGGAAATAAGCCGAGTTCTTGGGTAACCTAATCTCTTCAGGGAGGTTGAAGTGCCAAAGAGAAATAACCGGTAAAACCCCATAAGCAATCGGGCTCGACAAAGAACCGCTCCCAATCTGGGGGCGGTTTCATTTTTGCTTGGTAAGAGGGCCATAAAAAAACGCGAAAAACCGTGGGAATGGTTCCGCGTTTTGCTTTGTTGGCGAATGAGTCAAAAAGTTAAGCGTTGGAATGGGCGATTGCTTTGCGCAAAGCGGAAATGGTGCCGATGTGCATGCCCTCATGGAACAGGGTGAAGACCATCATCTCGCCATACGTGTTCATGACACCTTTGTCACCCAACTGGAACGGTTTGGGCAGCGGGTCATTCAGTTTCGTTTGCAACTGTTCTTTTACCCGGGCGTGCTGCTCCTTCAATTGTGCCGCCAGCTCCTCGATGGATGGCACATCGCCTTGCCAGTCTGCGGGCTTTGTGCCGGGGCTGAACAAAGCGGCATACGACGGAGGACATTTCATTTCGGCTGGTCCGAACAGCAAGTAATCCTGCGTGAGCAAGATGTGGCCGATATTCCAGTGAATGTTGTTTTTGAATCCTGCCGGAACAATCTCTGCCTCTTGCTCGGATGTTTTGGACAAGCCTTCAAGAAACATGCCGCGAATCATATCATACTGATTCCATACAAATGAGTAATCCTGCATGACAAAACCACCTTTCATCCATTTCCATTCTTCTCCATGTTACCGTAAAAAGACGATTCAGAAAACAAGCTCCCGCTATTTTTTGCAAGGTTGTCCCGCTGCCTTCATACACATGTAAAAAGGAGGGAGCGCATATGGTCACGTTGGACTCATCCATCGCCTTTTTTGTGTATGTGACGGCTGTTTCCAGTGCGGCGGCAGGTGTGACGGAAGCGTTCAAATCGATTATTCCGTTCTTGTCGACGGACTATGAGCCGAAGGAAGATTGCTGGGAGGATCAAAACCATGCGGCGCGGCTGATGAATTACAAGCGATTTTTCAACCTGCTCATCTCTGTTTTGGCGGCAGGCGTCATTTTTGGCATGCTCGGTCTGGACCCTGCCCTGATCTTGACGGGCGCACAGACGGCGTATGTCGAAGACCCGTGGCAGGTGGGAACGTGGCTGTGGGGCATCGTCGCGGTGTTCGGCTCGCCGTTTTTCGCTTCCGTCCTGAAAATTTTGGAAGGCTTCAAGCAATCGGTCAATCACAATCAGCCACCCAATCGCCCGCGGCAAAAGGTAAGCGGTCCGCGGGAGTGAGCACAACCTGGTTGAACCATGCTTGCAGCGTGCGGTAAGATAGCAAAAGTACATACCGCAAAGTAGGTGGGCACGTTGAAATGGCAAAATTCATTCCGAATGCTTGGACTGTTTGTACTGCTTGCTTGTATGCTTGCAGCCTGTTCGTCGCAAGCAGGGCCAGCCGGGGCGTTTGATCCGGAAAATCAGCAGGAATATGGCGTCAGCGGGGTTTACCTCGGCCAAAACATCAAGGAAGCGATGGACTTGCTAAAGCCGACCAAAGCCGATTTTATGGACATGATCTCCCGCGAAGGCTATACGGTGGAGAGAATGGCAAAAGGCGAGGGCGAGGCGGTCATGGGCATGCTTTTGATCGATCGCACACAGCTGCTCGTCAAGGTCAGAAAAGGCGAATTGATCTCGATCATGCTCGGCGGCGTGGCAAAAGAAGATGCGGCACGCTTTCAGACGCTCCGCGGGCTGTCCATGTACGACAGCAAGGAACAACTGAAAAAATTGTACGGCGAAGGGTCCGGAGAAACCGAGGTTGTGTACGAAGGCAGCAAATATACGGCCAATTTCGGCGTCTCGGGCGGTCAGGTAGTCTGGTTCCGTTTTGACAGCAAGTAGTCGTCTCGGCAAAAAAGCAGGCGGGTTCTCCAAAAGGGAGCCCGCCTGCTTTTTTATGCGCGGCGCGAAGGCACGTTACGACAAAGCCAGAAAGTCCAGCTTGACCTTGTATGCCTTGGCGATCCCTGCGGCAAGCTCCGCCAGATTGCTGTCGATGAGGTAGATGGTGTCCGCTTGATCCGCCTGGGGGATCGTGCCCTTGACATGCTCTTTCCATTGCTCGGCCGCTGCCCAGCGATCGTCGGGCGAGCCGGAGTTTTTATCTGCCGTAAACAGCGCGACTTGATCTGCATAAACAAACGTATGGCCATTTTCCGTGACGAAGCCGATGTCAGCCCCCTCGTCTATTACGGCTTGGGGAGGAAGCAGCAGCAAGGAGAACTCCTCCCCAAGCATGTTGGATTTTTGCAAGATCGCCGCAAGCTTGTCCCGCTCTTCTTCGCTCTCGACAATAAAAAGCAGTTTGTCCCGAGCAAAGACATTGACATGGTCTCCGATTTTATGTATGACTTGAGCATAGAACCCGGGCAGTTTCCCGGCGGGGATCGCAAGCTCGATTCCGTACATATGTCGCATATCCTTCATCCTTTTCGCAAGCTTTCTTTTTATCGTATCAAAAAATCAGGGAGGTTCCTATTCTTATGAGCGACCAACATCTCGCCGTCCAATCTTTTGCCTTGGGAGGCTTTCAAACGAATGCCTACGTCTTGACCAACAAAGAAACAAACGAAACGATTGTCATTGATCCAGGTATGCAGCCAGAGCGGCTGCTCCAGGAAATTGCCGGTAAAAACGTCGTAGCGATCTTGTTGACCCATGCGCATCTCGACCATATCGGAGGGCTGAATCAAGTAAGAGCGCTGACCAAAGCTCCGGTGTACATTCACCCGCTGGAACAAGAGTGGCTGACCAATCCTGATCTGAACGGGTCGAGCCGCTGGGGACTGCCTGAGCCGATTGTTTGCGAGCGGGCAGAGCATGAGCTTGCCGATGGGCAAACGCTTGCTCTGGCTGGTTTCGACATCCAGGTGCTGCATACGCCCGGGCACTCTCCGGGAAGCTGTTCCTTTGTGATCGGAAAGCATTGCTTTGGCGGGGACGTCCTGTTCCAGCAAAGCATCGGCCGTACCGATTTGTTCGGAGGCGACTACGAGACGCTGATGATCAGCATTCAAGACAAGCTGTTTGAGCTGGAAGATGACACCATCGTCTACCCTGGACACGGTCCCAAGACGACGATTGACTACGAAAAAACGTACAATCCGTTCGTGACAGGCATGCTGCGCTAAAAGACTTCACGATTGTTTATGAGGCAAAAGAAGAGGAAATGGCTTGCAGACGGCGAAAAGGAAGTGGGTTACATTATCGCCAAAGGAGCTATTGTCATGAAGCAAACATGGAACAAGTGGGTCATCATCACAACGTTAGGCTGTATGAGTCTGGCCGGATGTGTCCCGCCAGCAGCCCCTGATAGCCACGCTTCCAAGGCTCCTGTCCTGCAAGTGAGTCCGTCCGACAATGCCACGCCGCAGACAGCAGAGGAACCGACTACTGACTCGCCATCCGATACAGTCCCCCCAACTGGGGAAGCGCCGCCATCCCGTTTTCCGGAACAGCGGATTTCGCTTCTCGCGGTCGGGGATATCATGGTTCACCAGGAGCAAATGGATGCCGTCTGGAACCCGGCGACCAAAACGTATGACTTTCACAAGTTTTTTCCTTACGTCACGCCGCTGTTTCAGCAGGCTGACTGGGTAATCGGCAATCTGGAAACGACGATGAGCGGCAGTCAGGCCCGCTACTCGGGATATCCGATGTTCAATTCCCCGGAATCTTTGGGGCAGACATTGAAGGAAGTCGGTTTCACTGCGGTAACGACTGCGAACAACCACTCGATGGATCGCAAAGAGCAAGGCGTGCTGCAAACGCTCAAGTACCTCGATCAGGCGGGAATTTTGCACACAGGGACGTTTGCCAGTGCCAAAGAGCGCGAAGAGCCGCTGCTTTTGACCAAGGACGGATTTACGCTCGCTCTGCTTTCCTATACGTACGGGACGAACGGAATCGCCATCCCCAAGGACAAGCCATACCTCGTCAACCTGATTTCGCCTGAGTTGATGAAACAGGACATTGCCCGTGCGAAAGAAAAGGGAGCCGATCTCGTTGCCGTCGCCCTGCACTTTGGGGTCGAGTATCAGCGGTTGCCGAATGCGGAGCAGATCAAGACAGCCGAGCTGTGCTTGACGTACGGAGCCGACTTGATTTTGGGGGCGCATCCGCACGTGGTTCAGCCGTACGAATGGAAAACCGTTACGCGGGAGGACGGCACACAACACAAAGGCTTGATTACGTATTCGCTGGGGAACTTCGTCTCTGCCCAGAGATGGGATTACAAAGATGTCGGCGCGATTCTCAAGCTTACGCTGCACAAGGACGAGTCTGGAAAGGCGAGTATCGAACAGGCGGAAATGCTGCCGACCTACGTTCATTTTTTCCGCAAAAACAACAAGCGCAATTATGTCGTTTATCCCGTGGCGGAGACATTGGAGGGATTGCAGCGCGGGGAGAAGTATCCGGGCCTCACGAAAGAAGCCATCCAGTACATGACCCGCTTGCAAAAGGAGATGCCTGTTCACATGAATATGGCTGTTTCCAAGAAAAAAGCCAGCTAACCGTTAGCTGGCCTTATTTCTTTCCGAAGCCGAAGGGGAGATTCAATTTCAGTTGAAGCTTCAGCTCTTCGTTTTGCAGGCTGATTCCTTGCACCTGAATATTCGGGGAGATCAGCTCGGGGTAGAAGCCGAGGTCGTACGTCTTTTCCATTTCGTCGACAGTTGCTTGCGGCAGGGCGAACCCGTCGAAATAAAGCTCCGTGATGTGGAACTTCAACTGGGTAGGAGAGACAAGCTCGTAGTTGCCGACCAGCCGAAGCTCCATGTGGTCATACGTGCCTTCGACAGTCAGCTTGTCGTTTTCAAAAGAAAAACGGGATTGCTTGAACAATTCGTCTTTTTGCATCAAAAACTGGTTGAAATCGCTCTGCTTGATCGTCAACGTGTGCGAGAAAAAGCCGTCGGACTGAATCCGGTCAGGCGTAGCCAACTCCGGTACTTGCACCATCACTTTGGCCAGCATGCCAAAAAACGTCTGGAAAGCGGGCAAGCCGCGTTTTTCCCAATCATTGATCAGATGATCCATCAGCGCTTCCACGGTGGTAGGATCGTCAAGCTTTTGCACGTTTTTTTCTTTTTCCGCCTGAATGGCGATCATCTCCGCCAGTTGCAGCTCGTATTTTTTGCGGAGGTCCTGGAGCAGAGTGAGTCGTGCTTGCTTGTCTGTCTGCATCGTGGCAAGCTTCACTCGCTCGGCGTGGTACGTCTGGAGCCGATTCATATCATACTCGTACACGAGCTGGTAGAAATCGAACATCAATAAAAACTCATTGAAATTTTCCGCATTGAGTAAAAGCGTGAGAAGATTGGCGCGTTCACCCATGTAATAAGCCCGTGCCACCTCGCCGGCATGGCGCTGCATCGCTTCAATCACCAGCTTTTGGCGTTGCAGGTCCAGATCGATTTGAGCGATATCCCGATAGGTTCGCGTCTCTTCATCCTTGAGCAAGGTGAGAGTTCGCTCCAGTTCTTTTTGGGTAAAATGCTGCTGCAAGATCAACTGCTCCAGCGGAATTGCAGTCTCTTCCTGGGCGAACACAGTCAGCGGACATACAAGCAGGAACAAGACGAGCAAAAATTTACGCATGTTTTCACCTTTTGCTTTCATGATGGAAGTCGCTTGCCTTTCCACATTGTATGACTTCTTTTTCGTATTATAGCCTTATCAGGTTGAATTTGGATAGCAGGAGAAGAGCCCATGGATATAAACGCTATGATTCGCCGTGAAATGGAAAGCCAGGAGGGAGGCGCGATCCCGTTCGCACGCTTTATGGAACTGGCCCTCTACCACGACTCCTACGGCTATTATATGTCGGACTTGCCCAAGGTAGGCAAAGATGGCGATTTTTTTACCAGCGCGACCGTACACGCTGTCTTCGGGGAAACATTGGCGGATGCCGTGATAAAGCTGTGGAGCACCGCGGCGATTGAGCAGCCTGTGCTCGTTGAAATCGGAGGCGGGACTGGCTCCTTGTGCAAAAGCATGCTTGCCCGCATACAGGAAGCAGCGCCAGATGTGTACGCCAAGCTTACGGTTGTGTTGATAGAAGCAAGCCCGTATCATCGCCAAAAACAGCAAGAGGCCCTTTGCGAGCACGAGGTGCGCAAAATATGGTATTCGTCACTGGAAGAAGCAGCGCAAGCAGGCGGGCTAGAAGGAGTGATCGTGTCCAATGAATGGCTGGATGCTTTTCCCGTCCACTTGGCGCAAAAGACGAAAACGGGTTGGAAGGAAGTAGCGGTGACATGCGAGGAGGGGCAGTTCACGGAGGTGCTGCAAGAGCCGGGAGCCACGCTTTTGAACAGCCTGACAGAAATCGAGGCTGCTACCGCGATGCCAAACGGGATGCGCATCGAAGTGAATCTCGCGTTGGAACAGGCGGCGCAGCAGGTCGGACGCCTGCTTGCCAAAGGATATGTCATAACGATCGATTACGGCGACAGACAAGAGGAGTTGTATCATGCCAGCCGGAAAAACGGGACACTGATGTGCTACTACCGCCATCAAGCCCACGATAATCCGTACATTCACGTCGGCGAACAAGATATAACGGCGCACGTCAATTTTTCCGCATGGAGCCGTTTTGGCGAAGCGGCGGGGTTGCGAGAGGTTTTGTATATGCGCCAGGATAAATTTTTGCTCCAGAGCGGTCTTTTGACCAAAGCGGTCGTCCATCACGATACAGACCCGTTTACAAGTGTCGCGATGAAACGCAACCGGGCGTTGTTGCAGTTGATTGATCCTGCCGGGCTGGGCGGACGGTTTCGAGTCATGATCCAGCAAAAAGGCGTGGAGAACAGCCTGGATACGGCAAGCTTTTTCAGGTCGTTTGCATAAAAAAAGATGCTCGCAGATGAGCATCTTTTTTTCTTACATCATCAGTTGCATGAAAGCGTGTTCTTGCGGGCCTACAGGCATTACGAAGAACGTGTAGTACGTGAACCCTACAAAAGACAGGAACATGAAGCCGAAAAAAATGTTCAGATACACTCGCTCAGTCAGGCTCATGTAGCTCAACGCTACGAAGAATGCTGTAAGACCGAAGAAGATGAGCGACATTGGGTACAGACCGCCCCAGAACGCCATCAGCGCGATAACGATGGTCCAGAAACCAAGCACGCGATACATACGATCCATTTGTTGTCCCCCCTTTTTGCCTAGATCGGTAAGATTTACAAGATTCCTACCCCATTATAAAGGACAGGCGAAGACGTGTAAACGATAAAGGTATGACGGATTTGGGGCGAAGGAAAACGCTTCAAATCACCGTCCGGGTGAGGATCATTCTCAATAATGGATAACCGTATAGTTGCACGATTTGCAGCCCCTGATCATCGAGCCATCCTCACGTAATTCAATCTTCCCTAAGTACGTTTCGAATATTCCCATGAGCAGAGCGTTATGCATCTCGCAAACCGCGCGCGGATATTTTTTGGCCGTGTCGGAAAACGTGCAGTTGTTTACACGAAAACGAAGGGTGCCTTCGTCCAGCTTTTCAATATCGGGTTTCAATCCCTGAGCAACGACGAGTCGATGGATCAGGTTCAATTTCTCTTCCAAAGTAGCCGTTTGCAGATTCAATCCGCTTTGGACAACCGCCCGTTTCGCCATCTCTGTACCAATGCGATGCCCCATATTGATCAGAGCGGCTTCGCCCGCCTCGCCGAGCGACAGCAGGCTTTCGATTGCGATATCGGCCAGAAGCTGATAGTCGCGAGGTGGGAACTGGAGGCTCACCACCTGTTCAGACAGGGAATACAATCGACTGGGACGTCCACCTTTGCCACTTTTGTCCGAGACGGCTGTGAGCAAATTCACGTCCTCCAGCTTTGTCAGATGCAGGCGGGCCACATTCGGATGGATGGAAAAGTGGTCTGCGACATCCTGGACAGTGATTGGATCTTTGCTGTACGCGACAAATTGGTAAATGGAGAAGCGGGTGGGGTCTGCCAAAGCACTGGTTAACTTATGCGCGTCGTGGTCCATGCCGGATACCCCTTTCTCAAGTGACAAACCGTGTTCCATATTTGTTTGAAAAAATTTCACATCCACATAAGTGTATCCGATTTTGTTTGGCTTGTTAAGGTGGCAGTGTGCTATAACAACACATCCCCCAAATTTTCTGCCTAGTTTTTAGATTAACTACTATTGACATAGTGTTTATTGTAGATTTATAATCCAAAGTAAGGAAAGAATTTTTATTAGCTTACTTTTTGTGAGTTAATAGCTCAAAGCAATTGCATCCGGCAATTGGCAAAAGAGCATACAGAAACACCAAGAATACACGAAACCAAATGGGTATAGATGAGATGGAGGGGTAACCGATGGCAGTTGCTGAACGTACTCAAACACAAAAATTAACGTTTTTCACGTATCCGAGCTGCACATCCTGTCGCAAAGCCAAAGCATGGCTGGCAGAGAATGGCGTCAATTACGAAGAGCGTCACCTGTTTAAAAACCCGCCGACAGCCGAAGAGCTGCTCGACATCATCAAAATGACGACAAACGGACTGGACGAGATTTTGTCCACGAGAAGCCAACGCTTCAAAAACTTGGACGTCGATATTAATGACATGTCTGTCAAAGAGTTGCTGGAGATGCTGAGCGAAGAGCCGCAGCTTCTGAAGCGCCCGATTTTGACAGATGGCGAGAATTTGATTGTCGGCTTCAATTCTTCCGCGATGAAAAACTTGTTGTCCTGAAAAGGAGGAGGCATACTGCCTTCTCTTTTCTTTTTTTAACCGCATCCGATATGATTTTGTCGCGCAAACCAGTAAAATAAAGCAAACAAAATCGAAGCAAAGGATGAGATTGCGCTCATGGATACCGTACTGCTGCAAAAAGAAGCGGGCATTGCCACGATTACGCTGAATCGGCCGCACGTACATAACGCGGTCAGCATGGAGCTGGTCGACGAGCTGCACCATGTTTTGGCGGACTGCCAGGCAGATTCGCAGGTGAAGGTGCTCATCATTACAGGTACAGGCAAAAGTTTTGTCTCCGGGGGAGACTTGAACCAGTTTATCGCGGCGCGCGGATATGATCAGGCGTATCCGCTGCTGAGCAAGGTGGCGGGACTGTTGTCTGCCATCGACACGTTCACCAAGCCTGTCATTGCCATGATCAACGGCGCTGCTGTCGGAGGCGGATGCGAATTTGCAGGCGCTTGCCATTTTCGCTTCGCCAGCGAGCAGGCGCGGTTCGGCTTTGTGCAGATCGGCATGCATATTACGACAGGCTGGGGCGGGGGAAGCAGGCTTCTCGACATGCTCCCCGAGTCGAAAGCGTTGGCTCTTTTGCTGGCGGGAGAAAGGCTGACGGCGCAAGAGGCCAAGTCGTACGGCTTCGTGGACGAAATCTACCCGCACGATCAGCTGCAAGCGGCTGTGCACGCGTTCGCGAAAAAAATCGCCGCGCAGCCGTTGGAAGGGATCGAAGCGTACATGCAGCTCGTTCGCTGGAAGCGGGAAGGAATCGTGCGGGCCGAGCGCATCGAGCGCGAAGTGGATCAATGCGCAAAACTATGGGGAAGTCCGGCGCATGTCGCCGTCGTGGAAAAATTTCTGAACAAGCAGTAACCGCCCGCCAGATGGTTCTTCTCGTTTAAACATTTATTTGCTTGGACATACTTTTTCTAGTAGAAAGCGATTCTACAAGAGTAGGGAAAAGCATAGGATGAACTACATCATCCTTTTTAAAGGTAACGGGAGGGACTCATATGGTAGCTTCCAGACAAGACGCATGGACCGAAGATGACGATCTCGTGTTGGCGGAAGTCACCTTGCGCCACATACGCGAAGGCGGTACACAACTTGCCGCATTTGAAGAAGTGGGTCAAAGGTTGGGCAGGACAGCAGCTGCGTGCGGATTTCGCTGGAATAGTTGCGTGCGCAAACGTTACGATGCGGCAATCTCGATAGCCAAAAGTCAGAGACAGCAATTGAAGAAGATGGGCAGGATTCAAACGCCAGCTACCACTGTGGAGACAGAGGCTGTTTTGTTGCCGCAAAGGCAATTGCCGCCTGCTGTTGCCGAGATGCAGGCTTCTGAACTGGAATCAGTGGAAGAAGAGCAAATCGAATCGGTTATTCGCATGCTCGTCAACCAGAAGGAAATGGCAAGGCGCTTGCGACAACTGGAACAAGAGTTGGAAGGCAAAGATTTGGAGTTAAAAGAATTGAAGGATGCGCATGAGCGAGCCAAAAAAGAACTGGAGCAGGTGCAGGGAGTAAATGACGATTACCGCGCGCTTGTTCAGATCATGGATCGCGCGCGCAAGCTGGCCTTTTTGCAGGAAGAGGAGTCCTCCAAAGCTATTTTCAAAATGGATGAGAACGGCAACCTGGAGCGAGTGGAAAAATAAATGCTGCGCAGCAAACAAAAAAAGAAGCGGTTACATTCCGCTTCTTTTTTCTGTCCTGTCCAAAGGAAGAGCTAGTCTTGCAGCTCCACATTCTCTGGCAACCAGACGTAAGGGTTTTCGCCGCGATCGCGCATCGGATTGTATTTGACAGGGGTAAAGCCCATTTTCAGCCAAAATTCGTCCGCACGACAGCGGGAGTTTGTTTTAATAGGAGCGCCAAAGCTTTTTGCGTGGTTAACCAAAGCCGTGCCGTAGTCTTTGCTGCGGTAATCAGGCAGGACTTCAAGCTTCCACAGCTCGTAGTAATCTTGGGCTGGTTGGAAATAACGGTCGTATTTCCCGTCGATTTTATAGAGGCTCATGCGTGCTACCAGAAGATCGTTGTCATAAATACCGTAAAAAGGAGATTCCGAATCGTTCTCCACGATGTTCGCCTCCAGGTCTTCCTTCATCGAAAGCTCCTCCAGGCCAAATTCGCGAAACTTTTGAAATTCCTCCAGTGTCTTGTAGTTGATCTGTAAACGTCTTACTTCAAACATGGTCAGCCACTCCTCTCACAGCTCTTTGCCTTGGCCGGCTTAGGCCACTCCCCTTTATTATACACCATGATCGGATTTTCCGAAGCGTTTTCTTTGCCGCGTTGCGGAATTGTCAGAAAGCGAAAAAAGGTTCATGGAAAAAATTTAAAAATTCTTTCTAGAACTATGTTCATTCTCATGGCAAAATAGAAGTAAGCATCACATGAAACAAACCGAGCAAACAATTTGGAAACGCTTTCGATTGGAGTCGGTTTGTCAAAGAGGGGAGCGTTGCCATGCGTAAGGTATTGATCGCAAACCGTGGTGAGATTGCCAGAAGAATTATGCGCACCTGCCGCGAAAAAGGAGTCGCAACCGTAGCCGTCTACTCGGATGCCGACCGCGACCTGCCGTTTGTCCGTGAAGCGGATGAAGCCGTCCATATCGGCCCGCCGCCAGTGCCGCACAGCTACTTGAACGTAGAGGCTATCATCGCGGCGGCGAAAAGCACGAATGCCGATGCCATTCATCCCGGCTACGGACTGCTTTCGGAAAACGAAGCGTTCGCGAGGCGCGTTCTAGAAGAAGGGCTTGTATTCATTGGACCTTCGCCCAAGGTCATCGGGCAAATGGGCGACAAGCTGACGGCCCGCAGAATCATGCAGGAGGCAGGCGTGCCTGTCGTGCCAGGCTGCGAAGATTCGCTTGCGACAGTGGAAGAAGCGACAGCGCAGGCCGCTCAAATCGGCTATCCGGTCATGTTGAAGGCCAGTGCTGGCGGGGGCGGGATCGGCATGCAAATATGCCGTGAAGAGTCGCAGCTATTGCAAGCCTATCAGTCGGCAAAGGGTCGCGCCAAAGCGTATTTCGGCAACGATGCGATGTACGTGGAAAAATATGTGGAGCGCCCGCGGCATATCGAGGTGCAGATTGCAGCCGACAACGCTGGCAATGTCATTCATCTGCTGGAGCGGGAGTGTTCCATTCAGCGCCGTCATCAAAAAGTGCTGGAAGAAAGCCCGTCGCCTTTTCTTGATCCTGCCACGAGAGAACAATTGTGCGAGGCAGCCGTCAAGGCAGCGAAGGCTGTCGGCTACACAGGGCTGGGAACGGTCGAGTTTATCGTAGATGAAAACAAAAATTTTTACTTTTTGGAAATGAACACGCGCTTGCAAGTGGAGCACGCCGTGACCGAAGAGATGACCGGATACGATTTGGTCGCTATGCAGCTGGCGATTGCCGATGGACAGCCGCTGCCAGTCGAACAGCGCGATGTTCAGGCGAAGCGGCACGCGATTGAACTGCGTGTGTACGCGGAAGACCCGGTGACGTTTTTGCCGTCGCCAGGCACGATCAGCCTGTATCAGCCGCCTGCCATGGAGCATGTGCGGATCGATGACGGGGTAGAGTCGGGAACACAGGTTACGCCTTTTTACGACCCGATGATTGCCAAAGTGATCATTTCCGGCGAGACAAGGGAAGAAGCTGTGGAGCGGGCGCAGGAAGCTATGCATCATTTTCTGATTACTGGTATTAAAACGAATATTCCATTTTTGCAGGAAGTATTGGCGGATGAACAGTTCCGGGGCGGAGACTACACCACCTGGTTTATTACGGAGCGGACAACGAAAACCAACCACAAGTAAGGAGAGGGTCTTGGATGAAACAAGTAGCAGCGAATATGGCAGGAACCGTCATTTCTGTTTTGGTGCAGCCAGGTGACACGATCAGCGAGGGGCAAGATGTCATCGTATTGGAATCGATGAAAATGGAAGTGCCTGTCCAGTCGATGGAAGCGGGAAAAGTCGTGGAAGTGAAAGCGAATATCGGTGATTTTGTCAACGATGGCGACATTATCGTCGTTCTCGAATAATTTTTTTCTTTCCAAACTGAGCGGTCGCTAGGAAAGGGGCGGGAAGATTGTGAACGTGCAAATCGTAGAGGTTGGCCCACGCGATGGGCTGCAAAATGAGAGCGTCATCGTACCCGCAGAAGCAAAAATCGAGTTGATTAAGAAGCTGATCGACGCCGGGCTTGTGCGGATCGAGGCCAGCTCGTTTGTCAATCCGCGCTGGATTCCGCAATTGGCGGACGCCGAGGAAGTTTTGCAAGGAATACTTCCAGCCAGCAAAAAGGACGTGCGCATCAGTGCGCTGGTGCCAAACGTTCGCGGGCTGGAGCGGGCGCGCCTGTGCGGCGTGAGCGAAGTTGCCCTGTTCATGTCTGCCTCGGAGAGCCATAACCGCAAAAATATTAACAAAAGCATCACGGAAACATTTCCTGTGCTGGCGGAAGCGGCGAAGGAAGCGCTCGCTCTCGGCATGCGCGTGCGCGGGTACGTCTCCACCGTGTTTGGTTGTCCGTATGAGGGAGCCGTCCCTGTTGACAACACGAGAAGAGTGACCCATGCGCTCGTCGAGATGGGCGTGTCCGAAGTTTCGCTCGGGGATACGATCGGCGTGGCAACCCCAAAGCAAGTGCACGAGGTTTTTCAGGAGCTTGTGAAAGATGTTACGACCGAGCGCTTAGCCGGGCACTTTCACGACACGCGAGGAACCGGGCTGGCGAATGTCGTCGCAGCGTTGGCGGAAGGCATCCGGATTTTTGACAGCTCCATCGGCGGCTTGGGCGGATGCCCGTACGCACCGGGGGCGGCAGGCAACATTTCGACGGAAGACTTGGTCTACATGCTGCACGGAATGGGCTATGAAACCGGAGTTGACCTGAATCGGCTGACAGAGGCAGGTGCCTACATCCAGGAACAGCTGGGCAGGGAGCTGACTTCCAAAGTTTTGAAAGCAAACCTGGCAAAGCAAAAGCAGGAGGAGCATACGTAGAGAGGAAGGGCCACATGACGATTTCCTATCGAAAAGACGGGCTGGTCGGTGTCGTGACGCTTGATCGGCCGGATGTGTTCAACTGTTTGAACCTGGAGACTTTGACGGAACTGCGCAAGCTCATCGCCGAACTTGCCCGCGATCGCAGCACGCGTGTCGTCATCGTCACCGGGGCGGGAGACAAGGCATTTTGCTCCGGCGCGGATTTGAAGGAACGGCGAGGCATGTCGCCCGAACAGGTGGAAGTGTACATTCGGACGATTCGCGACACGTTCAGCGAGCTTGAAAAACTGCAAAAGCCGGTCATTGCTGCCCTCAACGGTTTGGCGCTTGGCGGCGGTACGGAGCTGGCGCTCGCCTGCGATTTGCGAATCATGAGCGAGCAGGCGCAAATGGGCTTGACGGAAACCTCTCTCGGCATTATCCCGGGAGCGGGCGGCACGCAACGGCTGCCGCGGTTAGTCGGCAAGGGCATCGCCAAAGAACTGATTTTTACAGCGCGGCGCGTTTTCCCGGCGGAAGCTTTGGCGATCGGGCTTGTCAACCGCGTCGTGCCGCACGAGCAACTGATGAATGTGTCCATGGAGCTGGCAGCGCAGATTGCGAGCAATGCTCCGCTGGCGCTGGCCCAGGCCAAGTTTGCCATCGACTGCGGCAGCGAAGTAGAGCTGGCAACCGGATTGATGATGGAGAGCAATGCGTACCAGCTGCTCGTTCCGACCAAGGACCGTTTGGAAGGACTGGCAGCTTTTGCAGAAAAACGAAAACCGATCTATCTCGGAGAGTGACGAGGGGGAGTAGCCGATGACCAAGCATTTGGAAGAGACGTTGCAGGAGAAGATCGCGCATATCAAGCAAGGTGGCGATGCCAAATACCACGAAAAGCTCAAGGAGCAGAACAAGCTGTTCGTGCGCGATCGGCTGAAGCTGTTGTTCGACGATGAGTTCATGGTCGAGGACGGGCTGTTCGCCAATGTCATGGCGGGAGATTTGCCTGCGGATGGCGTCGTGACTGCGATTGGAAAAGTAAACGGCCAGACGGTATGCGTCATGGCCAATGACTCTACGGTCAAAGCAGGCTCCTGGGGCTCGCGGACGGTAGAAAAAATCATTCGCATCCAGGAAACGGCGGAAAAAATGCGCGTACCGCTGATTTACCTCGTGGACTCGGCAGGCGCTCGCATTACCGACCAGTTGGAAATGTTCCCCGGCAGACGGGGAGCGGGACGCATTTTTTACAATCAAGTGAAGCTGTCCGGCAAAATTCCGCAAGTCTGCATTTTGTTCGGCCCATCTGCTGCGGGCGGCGCGTACATCCCGGCTTTTTGCGACATTGTGATCATGGTCGACAAAAACGCGAGCATGTACCTCGGCTCGCCGCGCATGGCGGAGATGGTGATCGGGGAAAAGGTGAGTCTGGAAGAGCTGGGCGGCGCCCGGATGCATTGCTCGGTGAGCGGCTGCGGCGATGTGCTGGCAGCAAACGAAGAGGAAGCGATTCAGTCTGCGCGCACCTACTTGAGCTTTTTCCCGGCGAACTACAGCGAGCAGCCTCCGCTCCAGGCGGCAAAAGCGCCGATCGAGACGGCCAAAGACATCACTACTATCGTACCGGAAAACCAAAATGCCGCGTTCAACATGCACGATCTCATTCAATCGCTCGTTGATGCGGATTCATTTTTCGAGATCAAGAAGCTGTTCGCCCAGGAGCTGATTACGGGTCTTGCCCGTCTGGATGGCAAGCCGGTCGGGATCATCGCCAACCAGCCACGGGTCAAAGGCGGCGTCCTGTTCGTCGATTCCGCCGACAAAGCGGCGCGCTTCATTACTTTGTGCGATGCGTTTGGAATCCCGCTGCTGTTTTTGGCCGACGTCCCAGGCTTCATGATCGGCACCGCAGTAGAGCGGGCGGGCATCATCCGTCACGGGGCGAAAATGATTTCCGCTATGGCCGAGGCGACCGTACCGAAAATTTCCGTGATTGTGCGCAAGGCGTATGGAGCCGGACTGTACGCCATGGCCAGCTCGGCGTTTGAACCGGACGCGTGCATTGCCCTGCCTGGAGCGCAAATCGCGGTCATGGGCCCGGAAGCTGCCGTAAACGCTGTGTACAGCAACAAAATTCAGGCGATCGAGGATCCGGCAGAACGTCAGGCGTTCATTCAGGAGAAGCGCAAGGAATACCAGGAGGACATCGACTTGTATTTGCTGGCTTCCAACCTGATCGTCGACGCGATTGTGCCGCCGAGCGGTTTGCGCCATGATCTGATTTCGCGCTACGAGATTTACAAGGGGAAACGGCAAGTTTTCTCTGACCGCAAGCATCCCGTTTATCCTGTATAAATATTCGTTGAGACTGTCGCTATCCCGCGGCAGTCTTTTTTGAGCAGATTGAAAACGGCGAGCAGTTGACCGCTTGAAAAACAAAGGAACGTGGCTGATAGAAATTTTTCGATAATTTTGATCTTTTTTGTTCCAATCAATTGAACAATCTCCTAAACTCTGCTATTCTTATAAAATAAGTATTGATTAATGTAGGTGAACAAATGCAACCCGATACAAGCGCTTTGCAAGTGGTTGTCGTTGGCGGAGGTTCCGTTGGTTTGCTGTATGCAGCAAGGCTTGCGCTCGCTGGTCAGTCCGTGACCGTCGTAACGCGCAGTTCACTACAGGCGAATCAACTCATGGAGCAAGGACTGTGGCTCCACAGTCTGGACGGCCAAAAAAACAGAGTAAACGTACAAGCCCAACCGATTGCAGATGGATTGCCGGAAGGGAACTTGTATTTGCTCACTGTCAAACAGCCCGATTTGCCCTCGCTACTCCCGGCTCTTGCCGAAATCCCTCCGTACGCGCGTGTCATTGCCTTGCAAAACGGCATGGGACACCAGGAATTGCTCGCATCTGTACTGGAGGATGCGCAATGCTACTTCGCCATTCATACAGAAGGAGCCAGAAGACATTCTGCTACGGAAGTGGAGCATACCGGAACAGGGACGCTTCGTGTTGGTCCCTGGCAGGAAAAGGCAGACCGCGATGCTTTGATTGACGCATTCGTCACATGGGCAGTCGAGGCAGGCATCACAGCGCTTTATGAAAAAGCAATCGAACCGCATGCGTGGAGAAAGCTGTTGGCCAATGCCTTGATCAATCCGCTCACGGCATTGTTTGAGATTCCGAATGGCGCCCTCCTCGACAGTTCATATACGCAAGGACTGATGCGTGATTTATTTAATGAAGCTGTGGAGGTAGCTGCTTTTTCCGGACAGAAAATCGGCGATCCCGAATGGCAGGAAATTGTCGCCATTTGCCGAAATACTTCCCGTAATCTTTCCTCCATGCTTCAGGATGTGAAGCGGCAAAAACCGACGGAAGTGCAAGCAATCAACGGCTACCTCGTGAAGCGGGGAAAAGAAGCCGGGATTCCTACTCCGTTGCACGAAACCTTGCTTCGCGTCATTCTTCTCAAGACAAGCATGGGAATAGGGAAGGAGGGGAGGCGACAGTAGATGGCCGTGTGGACAACTTTCTGGTCCTATTTTTGGGGTACGCTGACCGTAGTGCCTTTCTTGGGGTTTCCGCTAGTTTACTTGATCGTGTACATGTGGAAGCGGAACAAGAGATTGGCCGGTCGCTGGGCGGTGAATATCACGAATTTTTTGGTGATTCGCTCCGCTGTTTCCGCATACGAACTCATCTGGCCTGAGGCGATGTCAGCCTGGTGGTGGGTGAGCTGCTTTTTCCTCGGCGCCGTTGTGCTTTTGGGATGGCTCCAGGTCAAGCTGAAAGGAAAGCTATCTCTGAAAAAGGTCGGGTTTTCCGCCTGGCGGTTGTCGTTTCTCTGGTTTGGACTTGTCTATATAGTGCTGTTTACGACCGGCATAATCAAGACGATGGGTGTCGTGTAACGCACTGACTGATACATATCGTATTTATTCCGATAAGAAAGAAGGTTGGAACTATGCGACTTCCCATCGAGAGCATCGGACATAAGATTCGGATGATTCGAAAAGAACGTGGATTTACTTTGGAGATCATGGCAGGCAAAACAGGGCTCAGCAAAGGGCTGCTCAGCCAAGTGGAACGGGGGATATCCCAACCGTCACTGGATTCTCTCTGGAAAATTACAAAGGCCCTGGAGTCTCCGATCATTCATTTCTTCGAAGACATCGACCAAAAGCAAGTACACGTGACACGTCTGCAAAAGCGCAGACAGCTGGTTTTTCCCGAATCGACCGGCACGTATTCGTTGCTCTCGATGGGAGGAAGCGCCAAGCTGGGCATGCTGGAAGTGCGTCTGATGCCGAAGGAAATGGTCACAGACAAATTCGTCCAGTCCGAAGGCGAGGAGTGCTTTACCGTCATATCGGGTAGCGTGACAGCGAGGTTCAATGATGAAGAGCACGTGTTGGAGGCGGGAGACAGCATCTCGTTTGACAGCAGCAAGTCGCACACGATTGAAAACAGCGGCGAGGTGGAAGCTGTCCTGATCTGGTCTGTTACTCCGCCGCAATTTTAAAAAGATGCCAGCTCTACACTTTGACAACCCATTTAAGCGGGTTGTCTTGTTTTTTGTGAATGCCTGGCGTGGTATAATTTGCAGTGACCATCGCCCTAAGAAAGGTGAGCTAGCATGAATGTTGAACGCGTTGCGCTTCCATTGGCAAATCGGCTGGCGCGAGAGTACCAGCAGCAAAACGAGTCTGCCCTGTCATTTTTTGCCCATAATCCCTACCGAGATCAGGCATACCGGGAGCGGCTGGAGTGGCTGTCCACCCAAACCTTCAATCGGCTCCAACTGGCGGAAGGCTTACATAACTTTAATCAGGCGATCGGAAACCACCCCGAAGCGCTGGACAAAATCGAGTTGTTGAAGCAGCAGGATACATATGTCGTCATCGGCGGTCAGCAGGCAGGCGTCCTGACAGGCCCGCTGTATACGATCAACAAGGCCGTCCATTTGATTCAGGCGGCCAAAAAGCTCTCTGCCGAGCTGCAAGTAAACGTCGTCCCGGTCTTTTGGATCGCGGGCGAAGATCACGACATCGATGAGATCGACCACGTGTACTGGACGACGGATGGCGATACGCGTCTGCACAAAGAGCGGCTGTCGCTGAAAAAGAAAGGTCGTGCGTCTGCAAGCAAGCTTCCTTTGGAAGAGGAAGTGTGTATGCAGTTCCTGGAAACGTTTTTCCAGGAACAAACCGAGACGGCGGAAACGAAAAACGTACGGGAATTGCTGACGCAAACGGCGAAAAGCTCATCCACGGTAGTGGAGTGGTTTGCGCGTCTTTTGGCGCAGTTGTTTGGCAAGCATGGCTTGATCCTTGTCGAGTCATCGCTGCCTTTTGTCCGGGAGTTGGAACGTCCCGTATTTCAGCAGGTGATCGAGAAAAACGAGCAAATGGCCCAGTTGCTGGTGCAGGCTTCCGAGCGGCTTGCCACAGCGGGCTACCCGTTGCAGCTTGAAGTCGACGAACATCAGGCCAACTTGTTTATTTATGAAGGCGAGGATCGACTTTTGCTTTCCCGCCATCTGGATCGCTTTGTCAACAGACGGCAGTCGTACAGCCGCGACGAGCTGCTTGCGCTTGTCCAGGAACAGCCGGAGCGGTTCAGTGCCAATGTAGTCACGCGCGGTCTGATGCAGGAGCAGCTGTTCCCGACGCTTGCGTTCATTGGCGGACCCGGTGAAATCGCCTACTGGGCGTATTATCGCGAAGTTTTTGCGTTGTTCGGGATGCAGATGCCGATCGTTTTGCCGCGGATGTCGATCACTTTGGTGGAAGGGGCGCATTTGCGCTTGCTGGAGGGTCTGGAGCTGTCTGTCGAGCAGGTTTTGACCGGCTTCGCCGAATGGAAAGCTGACTGGGAGAAGAAACAAGGCCCGCATCCGCTGCACGAACAATTCGCCCAAGTGCGCCAATCGATTGAGCAGCTCTACCGTCCGCTCGTGGACGAAGTGATCCGGCTGGACCCGGGAATGCGCGGGCTGTCGGAGAAAAACAGCACGCTCTTGCTCGAACAAGTCTCCTTTTTGGAGGAGCGGCTGATTCGTTCCTTGCAGCAAAAAGAAGACGTGGCCTATAACCGGATCAAGCGAATCGAGACGACGCTGTTGCCGGAGGGCGGTCTGCAAGAACGCAAGCTGTGCTTTTTCCCTTTTGCAAACAAGTACGGATTGGAATTAATTGATCGCATGGTCGAAGCGCCATTCACCCATGACGGGACTCATCAACTGTTTTTTGTCTAGAAATCGCCAAAGCCGACTGCTCGTCCTGGACGAAACGTCGGCTTTTTTCTATGAAAAACGTCTCGATGTTTTTCAGGAAATGGGATGTGCCTGCTTGGCTTGCGGTCAACAAAACGGACATGACCATTTTGGTTGTTGCACCGCTTGTGGGAAAAATTTCTAACGAATAGACCGAAACTTTTCCGACAAATTTTGCGTCCTACGAATAAGGCAATTCCTGTGAGGAAAGGTGGTACTCGAGATGCAGAACAAGTTGCGACAAGTCGGGAAAAAAGCCACTGTTTTGGCGCTTGCCTGGTCAATCGCATGGGCGGGCGCGGCATTTGGTGAGTGGAATCGGGCACAGGCCAGGGAGGAAAAACCCGTGGCTTCCGCAGGCTCTTTCCTCGACACAAAAGGACACTGGGCAGGAAAAGAGATTGAATTGGCAGCGAAAAGCGGGTTGATCCAAGGCTTTCCGGACGGCACTTTTCAGCCGGAAAAAACCGTTACGCAAGAGCAATTTCTTGCCTTGGTGGAGCGTGTGCTGCCATCCTATAGCGGATTTGAGCCTGACGCTTTTGTCAAAGAGACGTATTTGGCTCCTTCCGTAGGTCGCTGGTCAGAGCAGACGTACCGTCATTTGGCGGCAGCAGGCATTATGTCGACAGGCAAACCGACAGACGGGATGACCAGACTGGAGGCGGCCCGCATTCTTTTGGCGGCGCTCGGACATCAATCCGAAGGGGAAAAGTATCGGGGAACGACCACGCGCTTTTTCTCTGATTTGTCTACCGCCAACGAACAGGAAGTCATGACCGTGTACCCTGCGTACAAGATGGGCTTGCTCGCCGGATACCCGGACGGCTCCTTCCGTCCCAATAGTGCGATCAGTCGGGCACAGGCGGTCGTGATGCTGACGCGTCTGGACAGCAAAATCGAAGAGTTGTTCCCGGGCGAAGTGACGGCGAGCGAGAAAAAAGGGATGACCGATGCGGTATCGGCGTTTGTCCGCGAAGTAATGGAGCAAAAAAAGATCAGACGCTATGCTGATCTGCAAGCTTACGTCAAAGAGAACAAGCTGAATGTCAGCGAACCGTTTTTGCGCGAGCACTTCTCGTTTATGAAGTACGAAGTCTACGATTACGTGCGGTTCCCGCGATTTAATGAATTGATGTACTATGCCAAAATCGGCACGAACAAATACAGGCTGACCGTGCAATACTATGCGGGAGAGCTTGGCGGAAGCGTCGACAAGACCTTTTACCTGTCCTCCCAGGATGGGAAGACGTTCCGATTGATTGGGAAAGATGAATAGCGGGTGTGGAAAAGCGAAAAAGCAGGGGGCCTTCCCTGCTTTTTTTGCTGCCAGCGCTGTTGCTGTTGCCTGCAAAAGGGGCTACTGTTTTCCTTGAAGCTGACGGATGAGTTTCCGGTTGAAGGCAACGGCGTCATCAGTCGTAGTCGTGTCATTGAGCAGGAAGGTAGTCATATAAGAGGCGTTTTGATGGTGAAAGGAATAAAAGGCATACGTTCCGGAGGCGGCTTCTTTTTGCCCGTATTCGACTGTGATTCCTTCTATTTCGGCTGTCTTGGCGTCATGTAAGGAGTTTTTCATCGTGCTGATTTCCATGATGATGATTGGCCTGCCCGCGTACTCGCCATAAAAGATTTCACGCTGCTGCCGGTTGCGCATTTCCGCTTTTTGCTCGTCCGTGATTGGCAAAAGTTCTCCCTTTTCATCGGTATACACGATGGTTGCGATAGAGGGGCCAGCGATTTGTTGCCCGTTTACGATGGGCGGATAGCGAATTTCTGCATACTTGACGACCAGCTTGCCGTTTGAAGGAACAGCGATATCCATACCGATTTGCTCCTCCATCTGCTTTTCGATAGCCGAGGGAAGCGTGTTTGATTGCGGTTCGGCACAGCCGACCAGAAGCGACAGAGTCATCGCGGTACATAGCAGCAGACGTTTCATTTTCCAGGCTCCTTCCTCGCAAGGGTCTTTTTCTATATTTTACCATGAGGGCAGGGCGGGTAGATACTCTGCTCCCCGAACAAAAAAGCGTGCAAGCCTTCGAAGGGCTCTTGCACGCTTTTTTGAAGCTTGTTTTTACACCGTCTGATTACGCCCGGCACCGATTCCGCTCAGGATTACGAACAGGCTGACGAAGCAGAGGATGCTGAGGGGCAGTGTCCACGATTGCTGCCAGTCGTAGACGAGTCCGACGACAATCGGTCCTACCGCGGCCAACAAGTAGCCGATGGACTGGGCCATGCCGGACAAGCGGGCTGCCTGGCGTACGTCTTGTGCACGAATGACGATAAACGTGAGGGCGAGACTGATTGCTGCGCCTTGCGAGACGCCGAGCAAGAGCAGGCAGGCATACAGCAAGACCGTGCTGTTTCCGATCAAAAGCCCGGCGAATCCGAAGAGGGAGCAAAGCCCGATGACGGCAGCCAGCAGACGCTGATTGGACAATCGGGAAGCGATCACCGGGGTGAAAAAGCTCGCGGGCAAGCTGATGGCCTGAACAAGCGAGAGCATCCACCCGGAGCTGGCTTGGCTAATGCCGTGCTGCTGCAAAATAGCGGGCAGCCAGGCGATCGTGCAATAAAACAAAAAGGATTGCAGCCCCATGAACAGCGTAATTTGCCAAGCGAGCAGGGAACGCCACAGCCCTGGCTGCTTTTTTTGCCCGGCGTGTTTGACAGAAGCACTTCCGGCAGAGCGAAGCTGCGGAAGCCAGACAGCGATGGCGAACAGGACGGGAAGCGCCCAGGAAAAGAGCGAGCCTTGCCAGCCCCAATTCCCTGTACTGGCGAGCGGAATGCTGATGCCGGAAGCAAGCGCGGCGCACATGGACATCGTAGTCGTGTACACACTGGTCATCAAGCCGGCTTTTTGCGGGAAACGCTGTTTGACCAGCCCCGGCAGCAGCACGTTGCAAATCGCGATGCCAGCTCCCACCAACGCGGTTCCGGCAAACAAGGTGAAGACGTAGCCGGACGAGCGCAAAATCAGGCCGATGAGAACGACAAGCAGTCCGGCAAAAAGTGTTCGCTCTGAGCCGAGCCGATGCCCGATCCCCGGAGCCAGAGGGGAGAGCAGCGCAAAGGCGAGCAAAGGAACCGTCGTCAACAACCCGGACATGCTGTTGGACAGCCCGAGATCGCCTTGAATGGAGCCGACCAACGGCCCGACGGCAGTCAACGGTGAGCGCATGGCGAACGTAATCAGAATGATTCCGGCGATGATCAGAAACGGTTTGGGGGTGGCTGGCTGCGCGTTGCTTTTCGCAGTTGCCAATGCTGTCGGACTCATAGGTCAAGACTTCCTTTCTGTATCTGTTCCAAAAGAGCGGTTTTGCTTGCTTGAATCAGGCTCCTTGCCGCTTCCTCGGCTGCGTCTGCATTTTGCTCCGCAATCGCTTGAACCAGCGCTCCATGTGTCTGCGCCTGTTCGTCCATCAACTCTTTTACATCGACTGTACCGCCTACGGACATGTGCAGCGACTCGGTCATTTGCTCGTACAGATCGATCATCACGCTGTTGTGGGTCGCGCGGGCAACCGCGATGTGGAACGCGACATCCGCCGAGATATAGCCCTGGGGATCGTGCCTGAGCGAGAGGGACGTGTCCAGCTTTTGCCGGATCGTCTGCAAATCGGCTTCTGTCCTGCGGCTTGCCGCCAGTCTGGCGATCTCGCGCTCCAGTCCGTAGCGCACCTCCAAAATTTCCAGTAAAGTCGAGCGCTTGAGCCGACGCTGCATCGCCGCGCCAAACTCGCTCGCTGCGCGGACGTACGTGCCGTCCCCTTGCCGCGCTTCGAGCATGCCAGTGTGAATCAGTGCCTGTACCGCTTCGCGAAGCGTATTGCGGCTGATGCCTAGCTGTTCGACCAATTCAGGCTCAGGCGGGATGCGTTCCCCGACCTTCCAGCTGCCAGACTCGATTCGTTCGACGAGCTGCTCCGCGATTTGCTTGACGAGCGAGGAACGAACGGGTTTTTGCAATGTCATGAACGAAACCTCCAAACATCCGATGATTGGGAATGTCGTCATTGTAGCACGGAGAAAGCAGGTGCACAAGATTCATAAGCTAGGAAACTGTTTAAAGCGAAAAAAAGACAGGCGCTTCTCCCGGAGCGGAAGAGGCAGCCTGTCGCTGCTGTTGCGAAAGTCATGTTTTTGGATCATCAAGCTTTTTGCTTTTGTTTTTGCCAGACGAGCAAGACGGCAGCGATCACGAGCGGGTACAGCGCAGACCAGCCGAGAAACGGGTACAGGCCGACGGTGAAAACAAGCGACGTCCAGGCAGCCAGCCGCCCGAAGCGATGGTCGCGCAAAAGCCGCACACCAGCGAGACAGCCGCCGATGTAAGTGGCGAAAAAAGTCGCGTTGGGCAGTTCGATCAGTCGTGCCAAATCAATCAGTCCGAGGTACAAAACCGTCAGCACGACAACAAAGCAGAGGGAGAGAAACAAAAGCCCGCCGAGCGGTGTCCGGTATTTGGCGTGCAGCAGCCCGAACCAGCGCGGAGCGATCTTTTCCTGCGCCAGAGAATAGGCGATGCGCGACGCTGCGCCGATGTAGGCGTTGGTCGTGGCAATACAGATGAACAAAGCCGTCACCGCAACAATCCAACCGCCTAAAGGGCCGAGTGTGAGCTGAACCATGACAGAGAGCGCAGCAGCCGAGATGCCTGCCCCGTAACTGTGGGTGGCTACGGTCATGAACGCTACGGAAAAGTACAGCAAGGCGACGATTCCGGCGCTCCACAGCACACCGCGAATGGCATTTTTCGCCGGATCGACAAATTCTTCCGACAAATGCGTAACCGCCTCCCAGCCGATAAAGCACCAGAATAACAGACCTGCCGCCTGGATGACGCTCAGCCAGCCGTTGGGAACGAAAGGGGTGAAGTTGCTGACGGAAGCGTGGGGCAGGGCAGCGACTACGGCCAAAATCAGGATGGCGATAATCAGGGAGACGACGATGGTCTGGACGCGTGCCGCTACGTGCATTCCGAGAATATTCATGATCACGACTGCGGTCAAAATCAGTGCCGCAGCGGTGTAAATTTGCGTGTCGCCCCAGCCGAGCAACAGGGCGAGGTAGTTCGCTCCGGTCACGCCGAGGATCGGGGCGCCGATAGGCACAGATAATAGAAAGAACCAGCCGACGATATTGCCGAAACGATCGCCGTAAGCCGTGCGGACAAAAGTGGAGACGCCGCCGGAGCTTGGATAGCGGGCAGATAGCAGTCCCATCGTAATCGCCATCGGCAAAACGAGAATCGACATGACCAGCCAGGCGAGAATCGAGGCTGGGCCTGCTTTTTCCGCTGCCAATCCGGGAATCAGCAAGACCCCGGACCCGATGACAGCGCCGATGTACAGGGCGACGATTTGCGGCAGCCGCAACGTTTTGGCCAAGCCCGCAGTTTGCGCAGTTGCTTTTTCCATGAATGTTCCCTCTCTTTATGTTCGGTTGTTTGTAGAGGTAGTGTAGCATAGACATTATCATCGGAGTTATCTATAATATTAGATAATTGAAATCGGATTTTTCGATGAAAAAGGAGGGAGCCGTTCATGGATACGCGCTACTTGCTGACGTTCCGCGAGGTGGCAAAATGCCAAAGTTTTACCCGGGCCGCAGAGGTGCTGGGCTACGCGCAATCAAGCGTCACGACGCAGATTCAGAACCTGGAGGCGGATTTTGGAGTGACGCTGTTTGAGCGGTGGGGGCGGAAAATCAGGCTGACCCACGCTGGAGAAGCGTTGCTTGCGTACAGTGAACAGCTGTTGGCCGTTCTCGATGAAGCGAGGGCCAACTTGTCCGAGCAGGCTCAGTTGGCTGGCACGCTGCGCATCGGAACGGTTGAATCGCTTGCGGCGTTTTTTCTGCCTCCTTTCCTGCAAAAATTTCGCCAAGAACACCCGCGCATGCGGATTTTGCTGAAGCCGGGAATTTGTCATGACTTGCGGCAAGGCGTCAAGGAAGGGCATCACGACTTTGCCTTTGTGCTGGATTGGCTGCAAGACCATCCCGAGCTGGTCAACGTGAATCTGGGGGAAGAAAAGCTGGTCGTCATCGCTGCGCCCAACCATCCGCTGGCACAGGTAGAAAAGATCGAAGCGCGCGATTTTATCGGAGCCAACTGGATTTTTACCGAAGCAGGTTGCAGCTATCGCTCGATCATGGAATCGGTTTTGCGCGATGCCGGGGCTGCGATCGAGTCTTCCTCCGAGTTCGGGAGTCTGGAAGCGATCAAGCAATGCGTCGCATATGATTTAGGGATTGCGCTCATCCCTGCTATCGCGGTTGGCGAAGAGGTGAAAAACGGAACGCTTGTCATCCTGCCTTTTTCCCACCCGGATGTCCGCGTTTACCGACAGTTGGTCTACCATAAGAAAAAATGGATGCCGCAAGCTTTGCTGCGCTTCCTCGAACTGTTGACGGCGAGTGCTCCGCCGCAGCCGCTGCCAGGAAAAAGCGACTTGCCCGCTGCGCGCTAGGGAAGCGGCGAGACGATACGCTTACAAGCGATGTGCGACAAAATTGGCGGGAATAGGAAAAACAGATGATGGTTGTACTTGCGTATGATATGATAGACAAGGTTGTGTTATGAGATAAAGGAGGTTACCCATACATGAACACGGTTTCGGAAAGCATTGTAAAAGACATGTCGCTTGCCCATAGCGGCCATTTGAAAATTGACTGGGTAAAAGAGCATATGCCAGTTCTTAACCGCATTCGCGAGCGCTTCGAAAAAGAGCAGCCGTTTGCGGGACTGAAAGTGGCAATCTCCTTGCACCTGGAAGCAAAAACAGCTTACCTGGCAAAAGTGGTGCAAGCTGGTGGCGCAGAAGTGACCATCACTGGCTCCAACCCATTGTCTACCCAAGACGACATTTGCGCGGCTCTGGTTGAAGACGGCATTCGCGTTTTTGCGAAGTACAATCCAGACCCTGCTGAATACAAAGAGCATCTGATCAAAACGCTGGAAACTCGCCCTGACCTGATCATTGACGACGGTGGCGACCTGGTGACCATCCTGCACAGCGAGCGCCGCGATCTGCTGGCTCAAGTGCGCGGTGGGGCAGAAGAAACGACAACAGGTATCCTGCGCCTGAAAGCACTGGAAAAAGAAGGAAAGCTGGAGTTCCCGATGGTAGCGGTGAACGACGCTTTCTGCAAATATTTGTTTGACAACCGCTACGGTACAGGCCAATCCGTATGGGATGGCATCAACCGCACGACAAACCTCGTAGTAGCAGGCAAAACGGTCGTTGTTGCTGGCTACGGCTGGTGCGGCAAAGGGGTAGCTATGCGCGCGAAAGGTCTTGGCGCGAAAGTAATCGTAACCGAGATCGACGCGATCAAAGCGGTAGAAGCGTACATGGATGGCTTCGAAGTGATGCCGATGAGCGAAGCTGCAAAACACGGCGACTACTTCGTGACCGTAACCGGAAACCGTGATGTAATCCGCAAAGAGCATTTTGAAGTGATGAAAGATGGCGCAATCTTGTCCAACGCTGGCCACTTCGATGTCGAAGTGAACAAAGTCGAGCTTGGCGCTTTGTCGACATCAAAACGAATCGTGCGCAAAGACATCGAAGAATTTGTCATGGCAGACGGTCGAAAACTGTACCTTCTGGCAGAAGGCCGCCTCGTAAACCTGGCAGCAGGCGACGGTCACCCAGCTGAAATCATGGACATGACATTCGCGCTGCAAGCTGTTTCCTTGGCGCACGTCAATGAACAGTACGAGCAAATCGGCAAGAAGGTACTGAACGTGCCTTACGAGCTGGATGCCATGGTTGCTCAGTACAAATTGGAAGCATTGAACATCGGTATCGACAAATTGACCGATGAGCAAAAATCGTATCTCGATAGCTGGGTCGAATAAGACGCGAAACCCGTCCTTTCCCGGCAAAAAAATCAGCGAAAAAATCCTGCTTACAAACGCAGGATTTTTTTTTATAATAGCAAGTAGGCGACAAGGTGGGGAAAAGTGGGGGAAAGTGGAGCCACAGGACAAGAAAGTGGGGGACCAGGGCGTGTTCATGGGGGAATACCAGCATAGCATCGACGAAAAAGGCCGCCTGACCATCCCTGCGAAATTCCGTGAAGGACTCGGAGCTTCCTTTGTCATTACCCGCGGACTTGACCAATGCTTGTTCGCTTATCCGCTGGAAGAGTGGAAGCAGCTGGAGGAAAAGCTCAAGACGCTTCCTTTCACCAAAGCAGATGCACGCGCTTTTACACGGTTTTTCTTTTCCGGTGCAACCGAATGCGAGTGGGACAAGCAGGGAAGGGTAAACATACCGCCCAATCTCCGCGAGCATGCGGGCATGCAAAAAGAATGTGTGATCATCGGTGTGTCCAACCGCGTAGAGGTGTGGAGCAAAGAACGTTGGGAAGATTATTTCGCCCAGTCGGAAGGCTCTTTTGGAGAAATTGCTGAGAAACTGGTTGATTTTAATTTGTAGCAGCGAGAAGAACAGGAGTGACGACATTGTCGTTTCATCATGTAACAGTATTGAGGGATGAGGCTGTAGACGGCCTGAACATTCGGCCTGGAGGCATCTATGTGGATTGCACACTTGGCGGAGCTGGTCACAGCAGCCTGATTGCTTCCCGTTTGACCGATGGCGGTCGTTTGATTGCCATTGATCAGGACGACTGGGCGCATGAAAATGCCCGGGAACGCCTGGCTCCCTATATGGATAAGGTAACATTGGTCAAAAGCAATTTTCGCCATCTGAAGGAGATTGTCAAAGATTTGGGGCTTACAGGTGTAGACGGCATCCTGTTCGATTTGGGAGTGTCTTCGCCACAGCTTGACGAGGGGGAGCGCGGTTTCAGCTACAACGCCGATGCGCCGCTCGACATGCGAATGGATCAGCAAGCGCCCTTGTCCGCTTATGACATCATCAACGAATGGGACGAAGAAGAGATTGCCAAGATCATCTGGCTGTACGGAGAAGAGAAATTTTCCCGGCGAATTGCCCGGCAAATCGTGCAGCAGCGCAAAAAGCAGCCGATTCAAACAACAGGCGAACTGGTCGAGCTGATCAAGGAAGGGATTCCGGCAGCGGCGCGACGCACAGGCGGACATCCTGCGAAGCGAACTTTTCAGGCGATCCGCATTGCCGTCAACGACGAGCTGGACTCGTTCAAAGAAGCCGTCATCGATGCGATCGAGCTTTTGAATCCGGCTGGCCGCGTGAGTGTCATCACGTTCCACTCGCTGGAAGATCGCATTTGCAAGCAAGTGTACCAGGATTATGCCAAAGGCTGCACATGCCCGCCAGCGTTCCCGATTTGCACATGCGGAAACGAAGCGATCGTCAAAATCATCACGCGCAAGCCGATCTTGCCGTCAGAAGAAGAACTGCAAGTCAATCCGCGCGCACGCTCCGCGAAGCTGCGGGTAGCGGAAAAGGTCTAGAGTGAGCAAAAGCGACGAGGAAGAAGGGGTGAGAAAACGTTGAGCTATTACTACCAAGGCAATCTGGCAATGGAACTGGAAAAGGAATCCCGCTCCGTCACCAAAACAACAAAACGAACAGTCCGAATCAAGCCTACCATTCCGACAGGCGAAAAGTTGCTCTATCTCTTGTTTATCTCGCTGACAGTGACCGGTCTGGGAATGGTCGGGGTAAGATACTCGCAAATTTCCCAAATGAACTATGAAATCCAGAGCACCAAAAAAGAGAATCGCCTGATAGCCGAAAACAACGCCACTCTGAAACTGCAAATCGAGCAACTCAGCAACCGCGATCGCATCCAGAGAGAAGCCGAGCGACAAGGCATGGTGTACAATGCGAATGCCGTACATACGATTGGTCAGGAGAACGGAAAGGCGAGTTCGCTTCAACAAAAGCCAAACCAGCCTTAAATCAATGTTACTGCGTCTATTGTGCGGTAACATTTTTTTCTTACCCCCGATCAATGACGTGATGGAGTGAGTGGAAATGGATACGAAACGACTGGTGAACTGGCGCATCCTTATTTGTGCGTTGTGCCTGATCTTGATTTTTTCCACCTTGAGTCTGAGGATTTACTGGATTCAGACGGTGGAAGCAAGCAAAATTATGGATAAGGCTACGGAACAATGGGATCGGGCCCGGACGCTGCAACCGATGCGCGGAGCGATCAAGGATCGAAACGGCGAAATTCTCGCTTTCGATGGCAAGGCGTACACGGTGAACGCCAGGTTGAAGGGGCGCGATGACAAAGACAAGGATTTCGTCAAGGACCCTTACTATACAGCGAATGCTCTTGCCCCGATCCTCAACGCTCCGGTTCCTGAGCTTGTGAAAATGCTGACCAAGCCGAACACGGTAGTCGAGCTGGGCCGCTATGGCAGAAAAATTAGCGAGGAACAAAAAAACCGGATTTTGGCGCTGCAATTTCCCAAGCTTCCCAGCGGGCAGCAAGTGGAAGAAAACCAGCTTCCGGGGATCTTTTTAAATGAAACGACCAGACGTGTGTACCCGAACAACAGCTTTGCCTCACACGTAATCGGGTACTTGGACCTGTACGACCAGCCGAAAATGGGAATCGAGCTTCAGCTCAACAAGGAACTGGCCGGAGAACAAGGGCAGATGGAGTATAAAAGAGACGGGGCAGGCTATCAGCTTCCGGACAGCCAGGGCCAATACGTCCCGGCAAAAGACGGCTACGACGTCTACCTCACCCTTGACAGGCAAATCCAGGATTACGTCGAGCAAGCGCTGGATGTCGTCGATCGCCAGTACAAGCCAAAAGGCATGACAGTCATCGTCTCCGATCCGCAGACGGGCGAGATTCTCGCGATGGGCAATCGTTCGCAATTTAATCCCAATACATACTATAACGGGATTACCAACTATACAAACCATGCGATCACTTCCATGTTCGAGCCTGGTTCCACGTTCAAGATCATTACGCTTGCAGCCGCGATTGAAGAAGGGCTGTTCAATCCAAATGAGACGTACGACTCTGGTAAGTACACGATCAAGGGACAAGTTCCGATCCGCGACCACAACAACGGGGTGGGCTGGGGAAGAATCACGTTTCTGGAAGGGGTTCAGCGTTCCAGTAACGTAATGTTCGCGAAGCTCGGCTACGAACGCCTCAAGCTGGAAAAGCTCAGGGCGTACTTTAAAAAGTTCGGGATAGGTTCTTTGACCGAAATCGAACTGCCTTACGAGAAAGAAGGAAACCTGATCAACCTGGAGAAGCCGCGCTCTCCGCGTGACTGGGCAGCGTCGACTTTCGGACAAGGGGTGACAGTTACAGCTATTCAGCAGATCGCCGCAGTCGGGGCGATTGCCAATGGCGGCGAGCTGTTGAAGCCGCATATCGTCAAAGAATTGCGCGACCCGCACACAGGAGCGGTTGTGAAGCGCAGTGAACGCGAAGTGCAGAGACGGGTCGTTTCAGAAGCGACCGCGAAGAAAACCCGCGATATTTTGGAAACGGTCGTGACAGGCGAGCACGGAACAGGGAAGCTGTACGCGATCGACGGCTACCACGTCGCAGGGAAGACGGGAACGGCGCAAAAGTACGACCCGAACACAGGCAAAATCATGGATGGCCACTACATCGCTTCCTTTATCGGTTTTGCGCCAAAAGACAACCCGCGTCTGCTCGTGTACGTTGTCATTGATGACCCGGAAACGAGTGATTCGTATATATACTGGGGAAAAACGATGATTGCGCCCACGTTCAAGACGATCATGGAGCGCAGTTTGCAATATTTGCAACAGCAGCCGGATTTCTCGCGGGTGGAAGCGGATAAAGGAAACGGGAAAAACGACAAGAAATCACAAGCACAAGTATTGGCGGCTCAGCCTGTAGCGAGTCAGACTTTGCCCAAGTTTGAAGAGATGTCGACGACGGCGGCGCAACTGCGCGCGAAGCAGGACAATCTGACGGTGACGGTGCTCGGAACAGGCACGAAAATCGTGGAGCAATATCCTGCCGCTTACGAGCAAACAGTGCCTGGCAAGCAAATCATTTTGGTGACGGATCGTCTGGATGGGGCGAAGATGCCTGATTTCAAAGGGAAGTCGCTGCGCGAAGTCATGGAATTTACTTCGCTTTTGAATATCGACGTGCAAGCCGCAGGAACAGGCTTTGTCGTACAGCAGAGCATCGCTCCGGGCACGGCGCTCACAGGCAAAGAGAAGCTGCTGATTACGCTGCAATCAGAGTCGCAGCCGCTGCCCGCGCCACAACCGCAGGAAGGCACAGCGCCAGCAGGCACAGCGTCACCTGATGGCGCTACGCCGCCGCCAGCGTCTGGAACTGGAACGACTGCGCCGACGAATCCGACAGGAGAGCAGCCTGCGGGTCAGCAGGGCGGACAGCAGGGAAGCACCGGGTCCAACCAGCAAGCTCCTCCAACTGGTACACAAGCAGGTCAGACAAGTCCAACTCCATAGTTCTATCCCGTCCCCCCGACGAATAAGGTAAGGAAGAGACAACCTATTCGAGGGGGGACTCGCTTTGCGGGTATCCAATGCTACTGTACGCCGTCGCATTTTTATATCGCTTGTCATCGGCATTGTCCTGTATACGGCGCTCATCACCCGACTCGGGTATGTGCAACTGGTAGAAGGGCCGAAGCTGGCGCAAATGGCTGACCAGCTGTTGAATCGGGAAATCGACTTCAAGCCGAATCGCGGCCGGATTCTCGATCGGAACGGCAATGAGCTGGTCTCCAACATGACAGTGCCAACGGTTGTCGCCGTTCCCGCACAAATCAAGGATGCGAAGGAGACAGCCCGGCAGCTCGCGATCATTTTGGAGCAAAAAGAAGAAGATGTGTACCAGGCGATCACGAAGAAACAAATGAGCAATGACAAGATTCCGGGCGGGAAAAAGCTGCCGATCGAAAAAGCGCGAAAAATCCAGGAGCTGAACCTGCCGGGGATTTACTTGGCCGGGGATTCCAAGCGCTTTTATCCGAATGGCTCCATGGCCGCGCATATTTTGGGCTTTACCGGGATCGACAATCAAGGGTTGACCGGACTGGAAAAGATTTACGATCCATTTTTAAAAGGAACGGACGGACACATTTCGTTTCCCTCTGACGCCAAAGGACGCGTGATGCCCGGCGGCTCCGAAGATTACGTAGCTCCGGTAAGCGGAATGGACATGTATCTGACCATCGACAGTGCGATCCAGTCGTTCATCGAACGGGAGCTGGATCAGGCTGTGGTCGCCTATCAGCCGGATGATGTTCTGGCGATCGCGATGAATCCAAAGACGGGGGAAATTTTGGGGATGGGCAGCCGCCCGACGTTCCAGCCGGACGAATATCAGAACTACCCGACGGAAGTGTACAACCGGAATTTGCCCATCTGGAAAACGTATGAGCCAGGTTCGACATTCAAGATTGTCACGCTCGCTGCGGCGTTGAACGAGGGCGTCGTATCGCTCGATGAAGGCTTCTACGACCCCGGCTTCATTACGGTCGCGGGAAAGCGGCTGCGCTGCTGGAAACGGCAAGGACACGGCCAGGAGACGATGCTGGAAGTCGTGGAGAACTCGTGCAACCCGGGTTTCGTGACGATGGGCCAGCGGCTGCAAAAAGAACGCCTGTTTGAATACATCAAAAAATTTGGCTTCGGACAAAAAACAGGAATCGATTTGATCGGAGAAGAGAACGGACTGTTGTTCAATCTGAACCGCGTCGGTCCGGTTGAGCTGGGCACGACCTCGTTCGGGCAAGGCGTTTCCGTTACGCCCATCCAGCAAATGGCGGCTGTTTCGGCAGCGATCAACGGCGGGAAGCTGATGAAGCCGTTCGTCGCCAAGGAATGGCGCGATAGTGTCACACACGATATCGTAGCGCGGACGCTGCCGACGGAAGTGCGGCAGGTCATCTCGGCAGAGACTTCCGCAAAAGTCCGGTACGCCCTGGAGAGTGTCGTCGCCCAAGGGACAGGGAACAAGGCGTACATCGAAGGCTACCGTGTCGGCGGGAAGACAGGAACCGCGCAAAAGGTCAAGAACGGGCGATACATGGACGGGGAGTACATCGTATCCTTCATCGGCTTTGCTCCGGCAGACGATCCGCAAATTGTCGTTTATTTTGCAGTCGACAATCCGAAAGCACTGGCTTTTGGCGGACTGATTGCCGCGCCCAGCGTCAAGAGCATCATTGAATCTTCCTTGCAGCACCTGAATGTGCCCAAGCGCAAAGACGGGATTGCCAAGGAAATCAACAAAGCTTTGGGCGAGCGGGAACCGATCGAAGTACCGAATATGGTCGGGCAGACGATGAAAGATGTCGTCCAGACGTACGAGACGCTTCCGCTGGTCGTTTCGGGCAAAGGCACCTATGTGATTGCGCAGTCGCCAGCACCGGGAGTAAAAATTGAAGAGGGCGGAAAAATTCGCATACATCTTGGTGACAAATTGAGCAATTAGCTATAAAATGAGATTTCGAAGGCGGAGGGAAGTAGGCTTGTCTACAATCGCTCTGCCTTTGTTCGTCACCAAAACGGATTCGTGTCATTTCGGTAAAAAAGGGCAAATTTCTGTCTATACTAAGTTGGAGAATGGGGTGCCTGTTTCATGTTTCTACGGGATCTGCTCATGCCTTTGTTGCCAGTGAAGGTTTCGGGGGATGACAGTATGGAGATTACGGGTTTGACAGCAGACTCGCGCCAGGTTAAACCGGGCTACTTGTTTGTATGTCTGACAGGGTATACCGTGGATGGTCATACGTTCGCGGCCCAGGCGGTGAAAAATGGCGCCGTTGCCGTGTTATCCGAACAAGATCTGGACGTGCCAGCGACTATTGTCAGGGTGCCGGATACCCGGCGGGCAATGGCTATGCTGGCTGATCGTATTTTCGGATCTCCCACAAGAGAGTTAAAGGTGATTGGGGTTACGGGTACAAACGGGAAGACGACCACCACTCATCTGATCGACAAGATCCTGCGCGATCGGCGCAAGCAAACAGGCTTGATTGGCACGATCCACATGCGAATCGGGGATGTTATCGAAGAAGTGAAAAATACGACTCCCGATGCCGTGGATCTGCAAAGAAGCTTCCGTCGCATGTGCGATGTGAACACAGACTATGCGATCATCGAGGTGTCCTCTCATGCGCTTGAGTTGGGACGGGTGCGCGGCTGCGACATCCATACCGCGGTCTTTACCAATTTGACGCAAGATCATCTCGACTATCATAAAACGATGGAAAACTATCGCTACGCCAAGTCTTTGCTGTTTTCCCAGCTCGGGAACCACTACGATCCGAATTGCCTGAAGACAGCCGTGCTGAACGCAGATGACGAGGCATCGAAGCTGTATGCAACCGTGACACCTGCGCGCGTCGTGACGTACGGCATCGACCAGCCGGCAGACGTCCAGGCTAAAAACATCGAGATTACGAGCAAAGGAACCTCGTTTACGGCGGAAACCTTTGCGGGTACGATTGACCTCAACCTGAAGCTGATGGGGAAATTCAATGTGTATAACGCATTGGCAGCCATGGCGGTTACACTTGCAGAAGGCGTGAGCCTCGAAGACATCAAGGCGAGCCTGGAAGCAGTAGCTGGTGTCAACGGACGTTTTGAAGCCGTAGATGCGGGTCAGCCGTTCGCTGTTCTCGTCGATTACTCGCATACGCCGGACAGTCTGGAAAACGCCTTGATGACCGTCAAGGAATTTGCCAAAGGCAACGTGTTCTGCATTGTGGGCTGCGGGGGAGACCGCGACCGCACGAAGCGCCCGATTATGGCGCAAATCGCAACGAAATACGCGGATATGACCGTCTTAACATCAGATAATCCTCGCTCCGAGGAGCCGCAGGCGATCCTTGCCGACATGCTCGCAGGCGTGCGCGATGTGTCTGCTGCGCGTTACACGGCAGTGACGGACCGCCGTGAAGCGATTCATTATGCCGTTTCCTTGGCGAAGCCGGACGATGTCATTTTGATCGCCGGAAAAGGTCATGAGACGTATCAAATCATCAAAGATCAAGTACTGCCCTTCGACGACCGTGAAGTTGCGCGGGAAGCGATTGCCCGGTACAACCAAGAATAGAGACAGATGCGACACATTGGCATCGAAAGAAAGGAGGCTCGGGCATGTTCGCTGACAACGTCCTAATCGTCACGATCGTCGCCGCGTTTCTCATTGCCGTACTGATTGGCCCACTGTTTATTCCCTTCCTTCGCCGCCTGAAATTTGGGCAGGCAATTCGGGAGGAAGGACCGCAATCCCACTTCAAGAAGGCTGGTACCCCTACGATGGGGGGCACCATCATTCTGCTGGCACTTATATTTACCGTGTTGAAGTTTGCCAATGCTACAATGGAAATTTACTTCCTGCTACTGGTGACACTCGGCTACGGTTTGATCGGATTTTTGGATGACTTTATCAAGATCAGGAAGAAGCGCAACCTCGGCTTGACCGCCAGACAAAAGTTTGCCGGTCAGATTGTGCTGGCTATCGGCGCGTATATTTTGCTGCTGATGATGGGGCATGACACGTCGCTGCATTTGCCAGGCACGCCATGGAAGCTGGAGCTGGGCTATTTCTACTTCCCGTTCCTCTTGTTCTTGCTCGTCGGCACGACCAACGCCGTAAACATTACGGACGGTCTGGACGGCCTTTTGGCTGGTACGGGAGCGATCGCTTTCGGGGCGTACGCCATCATTGCCTGGTTCGGGCAAGATTACGACACGGCGATTTTCAGTGCAGCCGTCGTCGGTGCGGTTCTCGGCTTCCTCGTGTTCAATGCCCATCCGGCCCGCGTGTTCATGGGGGACACAGGCTCGCTCGGTTTGGGGGGAGCACTCGCCGGAATTGCGATCATGACGAAAACAGAGCTGCTTTTGGCGATTGTCGGTGGGGTGTTTGTCGTGGAGACACTGTCTGTCATCTTGCAGGTCGTTTCTTTCAAGACACGGGGCAAACGAATTTTTCGCATGAGCCCGCTTCACCATCATTTTGAATTGACAGGCTGGTCCGAGTGGCGTGTCGTCGTCACCTTCTGGCTGGTCGGCATGTTCTTTGCCGGATTGGGTGTATACCTTGAGGTGGTGACAATCAGATGATGCGTTATCATAATCAGCACGTAGTCGTTTTAGGAATGGCGAAAAGCGGTGTAGCAGTGGCAAAACTGCTGCACCGCTTTGGCGCTCATGTCGTGGTTAACGATAAAAAGCCGCGGGAAGAAGCGAGCGGGATCGAGGAGCTGGAAGCGCTCGGAATTACCGTCATTTGCGGGCACCATCCGGAAGATTTGATTCATCCGGGGGTGTCTCTCGTTGTGAAAAATCCGGGAATCCCTTATGAAGCGCCGCCAGTGAAGCAGGCGCTTGCGCTCGGTATTCCTGTCGTGACGGAGGTAGAGCTTGCCTCCCAGATTGCCAAGGCACCGATCATCGGCATCACGGGCTCCAACGGAAAGACGACGACGACGACACTCGTTGGACAAATTCTCAAGGAAGCGGGTCTTGATGTGCTCGTTGGCGGCAACATCGGAACCGTCCTTTGCGGTCTTGCGGAGGAAGCAGGGCCAGACCAGTGGCTGGTCGCAGAGCTGAGCAGCTTTCAGCTCATGGGAACGCGAGAATTTCGCCCGCACATCGGTGTTTTGCTCAATCTGTACCCTGCTCATCTCGACTACCACCATACGCTGGAAGAGTATCTCGACGCCAAGCTGAAAATGTTCGCCAATCAGACCGCAGACGATATGGCGATTTTGCCGTTTGACCAGCCGGACATTCTCGCGAAATGCGGCGAGCTTCCCGCACAGACGTACTATTTCAGCAAAACGCAGCAAGTCTCGCGCGGGGCATTCGTCCAGGATGGCGTCATTTTGTTCGCCGATGGACAGGGCGGGACAGAGGCGATTATCGCTGTCGAGGAGATCACGGTCCCGCATTTGGACAATGCGCTCGCCGCGATTCTGGTAGCGAAGCTGACTGGCGCTGATACGCGTGCGATCGTGCAGGTGCTCTCGACTTTTGCCGGGGTAGAACATCGCATGGAATACGTGGATTCCATCGCCGGAGTGAAGTATTTCAACGATTCCAAAGCGACCAATCCGGAGGCGGCTTCCCGTGCCTTGCAGGCGTGCCAGGAGCCTGTCGTCTGGATTTGCGGCGGGTTGGATCGCGGTGTTGATTTCAAGGAACTGTTGCCTGTCATCAAGGGCAGGGTAAAAGCGGTCATCGCATTGGGACAGACCGCACCGATTTTGCTTGCGCGGGCGGAAGAAGCAGGGATTAACGAGCGAATCCATGTCGATACTGTGGAGAAAGCCGTTCTTGCTGCTTCCCGGTTGGCGCAATCAGGTGACGTGGTGCTGCTCAGCCCGGCGTGTGCGAGTTGGGATATGTTCCCCTCGTTTGAAGCACGGGGGAGCATGTTTAAGGACGGCGTGCATAGACTTAAAACAAGCCTAGCATAACGTCCCACAAAAGCTTCATGAATACAGCGTGAAACGGGACGGCATGAGAAAGGATGACCTGGCACTATGAGCAAGGTACGCTCTGCCCCCGACTTCGTAATTATTTTTGCAACACTTTTTTTATTGGGAATTGGCATCGTGATGGTGTACAGCGCCAGTGCGATCGTCGCCCAGAAGCCACCCTTTTCCGATCCGTACTTTTTTGCCAAGCGGCAGCTGATTTTTGCCTTGCTCGGCATCACATCGATGTACATCACGATGAACATTGACTATTGGGTATGGAAACAATGGGCCAAGCCGGGCTTTTACGCCAGTATCGGGCTGTTGATTCTGGTGCTTATCGTCGGGATTGAAGTGAACGGCTCGAAAAGCTGGCTTGGCTTCGGGGCTTTCGGAATCCAGCCTGGCGAGTTTGCCAAGCTCGGCGTCGTCGCGTTTTTGGCGCGGTGGCTGTCCGACAACCAGAAGCAAATTGTGCAGTTCCGCAAAGGATTGATGCCCGCTCTGGCGATTCCGATGGTTTGTTTCGGCCTGATCATGCTTCAGCCCGACCTGGGTACAGGCACGGTATTGACAGGCACGGCGATTGTGATGATTTTCGCGGCAGGAGCGCGAATCAGCCACTTTGTCGGCTTGGGCATGATCGGGGTGGTTGGCTTCATCGGACTGGTACTGTCAGCTCCTTACCGCATCAAGCGGATTACTTCTTTTCTCGATCCTTGGTCTGACCCGCTCAATACAGGCTACCAAATCATTCAATCGCTGTATGCGATCGGCCCGGGCGGTTTGCTCGGCCTCGGTTTGGGACAAAGCAGGCAAAAGCATCTGTACTTGCCGGAACCGTACAATGACTTCATTTTCTCCATTGTGGCGGAAGAACTCGGCTTCATCGGCGGTACGCTCATCTTGCTGTTGTTCCTGCTGCTTTTGTGGAGAGGGATGCGCACAGCGATCACGGCCCCCGATCTGTTCGGCAGCCTTTTGGCGCTCGGGATCATCGGAATGATTGCGATTCAGGTCGTCATCAACATCGGGGTCGTGACAGGCATGTTTCCGGTGACGGGGATCACGCTGCCGTTTTTAAGCTATGGAGGATCATCCCTGACACTGATGCTCACAGGTGTCGGCGTTCTCCTGAACATATCTCGGTTTTCTCGATCATGAATGAACAGCAGGAAAAAGGTGCGATGCTTCGCACGTGGGCAATCTGTTTTCTCTGCATAAAAAGGGTGTGAGAGTATGCGCGTCGTCCTTACAGGCGGTGGCACAGGTGGACATATTTATCCGGCGCTTGCGGTGGCGAGGGAAGTTTCTCGCCAAACTCCGCAGGCTGCCTTTTTGTATATCGGCAGTAAAAAAGGGTTGGAAGCCCAGCTCGTACCGCGAACAGAAATTCCTTTTCAGTCCGTCGAGATCAGCGGGTTGAAGCGGAAGCTGTCGCTGGACAACCTGAAGACCTTGTGGAAATTCGTCCGGGCCGTGTCGGATGCGAAAAAAATGCTGCGCGATTTTCAACCGGATGTCGTCGTGGGCACGGGGGGATACGTCTGCGGGCCAGTCGTCTACGCAGCCTCGCGCTTGGGCATCCCGACCTTGATCCACGAACAAAACGTCGTTCCTGGTCTGACCAACAAATTTTTGTCGCGCTCGGCTACCCGGGTGGCCGTATCTTTTGCAGAGTCTCTCGCGTACTTTCCAGAGGGGAAAACCGTGTTTACCGGCAATCCGCGGGCGACAGAAGTGATGCATGGCAACGCGGAGGCGGGCCGTGGCTTTCTGGGGGTAGACGCTGGCAAAAAAATCGTCCTGATCTTTGGCGGCAGCCGGGGAGCGAGGGCGATCAATGAAGCGGTGCTTTCTGTTGTTACCGAGTTGGGCAAATATGCCGATACTCATTTTGTATACGTAACCGGAGATGTTCACTTTGATAAAATCTCCAGCGAGCTTGCCGCAAAAGGGAAGCTTCCCGAGAACATTTCCGTGCTTCCATTCGTCCATAACATGCCGGACGTTTTGGCGGCGACACATATACTGGTCGGACGTGCAGGTGCATCTACCTTGGCAGAAGTGACGGCTCTCGGCGTTCCGTCGATTTTGATTCCGTCTCCGTATGTGACGAACAACCATCAGGAGAAAAATGCGCGCGGCCTTGAACGTGCAGGTGCAGCGCGAGTCATTGTGGAGAAGGAGCTGAGAGGAGAGCGCCTGCTTCAGGAAGTGGAAAGCTTGCTGCACAGCGATGAGCTGTGGAAGCAAATGAAAGAGAGCGCCCTGTCGCTGGGAATGCCGAAAGCAGCCACGGAAATCGTGCGCACCTTGCAGGAAGTCTCCGCAAAAAAATGATCAGATGGGCGATTGTCACGCCGATCTGGGCGATCGCATAGTATGGAGCAAACACGTGAGAAGACTTACAGGTCCGACCTAGCAAACGTATCAGGAGGTTCACAAATGATAAATATTGCAGATGAGCTGAAGCAAGCAGGGATCGGAAAAGTGTGGACCAATGAGCCTCTCGCCAATCATACGACATGGCGGGTTGGCGGTCCTGCTGATTTGTTAATCCAGCCCAAGGACAAAGAATCCTTGCTAAAAGCCTTGCAGATCATCCATCGTCATGAAATTCCTTGGAGTGTTATCGGGCGCGGCTCCAACCTTCTGGTGAGGGACGGAGGGATTCGCGGAGCCGTGTTCAAAGTGGCTGAGGGCTTGAGCCACTGCGAGTTCAGGGGTGAAGAGGTGTGTGTGGGTGCCGGATATTCCATGATCCGCCTGGCGGTGGAGACAGGCAAGATGGGATTAACAGGGATGGAATTCGCAGGAGGGATTCCTGGTACGGTAGGCGGAGCCGTCTATATGAATGCAGGGGCACACGGATCTGATCTTTCACGTATTCTTATTGAAGCCGAGATTCTTTTCGCAAACGGCGAATGTAAGGTGTTGAGTAACGACGAACTGAGCTTTAGCTATCGGACTTCTCTTTTGCAAAAAGAAAAAGGGATTGTGCTGGAAGCCCGTTTTCAACTGCGTCCAGGCGATCGCAAGCAGATTGCCGCGACACTTGCGACCAACAAGGATCGGCGACGCCAGACACAGCCGTTGCAAATGCCGTGTGCGGGCAGTGTGTTCCGCAACCCGCCGAACGATCACGCAGGGCGTCTGATAGAAGCAGCGGGGCTGAAAGGCTATCAAATCGGTGGAGCTCAGGTTTCAGAAAAACACTCGAATTTCATCGTGAATTGCGGGGGAGCCACGGCTACCGACGTCCTCACCTTGATTGAGCATGTTCGGAGCACAATTCTTGCGAAATACGGAATTGATCTGCATCCGGAAGTTCTGGTGGTGGGCGAGGGGTAACACGGAGGTGAAAGTTTGGAGACTTTTGCGATCGAAGGCGGAAGACCTCTGTCCGGTTCGCTTCGGATCCAAGGAGCTAAGAACGCTGCTCTTCCCATCCTTGCCGCTGCTGTTCTTGCGGAAGGGCAATTCTATATCTACGATGTCCCCCATTTGAAAGATATCAAAGTCATGCTGGAGATAATGACGGCACTGGGGGCCAACACGAAGCACGTGGACGGTTGCGTCGATCTGGATACAACGTCTGTCTCCGTCCCGCATGTGCCAGATGATTTAATGAGCCAGATGCGATCTTCTATTTTTCTCGCCGGGCCGCTTCTGGCCAGGTTGGGTGAAGTCACCATATCGCGTCCCGGTGGCTGCGACATTGGTGAACGCCGAATTGACCTGCATTTGTCTGGTCTTACGGCACTCGGGGCTAAAATAGAAGAATCCGAAGGCTACATTACTTTTCGGGCAAAGCAATTGCGCGGGACCAACATCTTTCTTTCCTTCCCCAGCGTGGGCGCGACGGAAAATATCATGATGGCGGCAGTCTTGGCAAAAGGGACGACACGCATCTGTAATGCGGCTCGGGAGCCGGAGATTATCGACCTGCAAAACTTCCTGAACGCCATGGGTGCGCGAATAAGAGGGGCAGGAACCGATACGATTGAAATCAGCGGCGTACCGCGGCTTCGCTCCGTCAGCTACCGGATCATTCCCGACAGAATTGTGACGGGGACGTATGTGCTGGCGGTCGGCATTGCCCAAGGGCATGTGGAGCTGACCAATACATTGCCTGAGCAACTCACGGCATTGATTGAGGTTGCCCGTAGCTGTGGTGTTGAAATCAAGACCCGCCATGATATAATGGAAATCAAAAGCAACTCCCGTCCTCGTGCTTACGACCGGATCATCACCTCGCCGTATCCAGGGTTTCCGACTGACCTGCAGGCGCAGCTGATGGTGTTTCTGTCACAGGCGAGGGGAACCAGCGTCATCAAGGAAACGATTTTTGAAGGAAGATTCAAACATGTGAATGAATTGGCGCGAATGGGCGCCTCTATATACGTAGATCTCGGCTCTGCTATCATTCGCGGCGTCGGGAAGCTGACCGCCACGAATGTGGAAGCGACAGATCTGCGAGCAGGCGCTGCTCTCGTATTGGCAGGGCTTGCGGCAGAAGGCATTACGACGGTGAATCAGATTCATCATATCGATCGTGGATACGATCGCCTGGAAGAGCAATTGCGCAGGCTGGGAGCCGACATCACGAGGGTTTCGATATGATCGAGGGAAGTCAAGCGGCATAGTGCTATGCCGCTTTCCCTGTTTTGTATAGTTACATTTATTTGGAAGAAATCCATTTATTCCCTTTTGGATGAATTATCTTGCGGGCGATGAGCCTAGAATGCATGAGGAAGGATTCGGCCATGGCGGTAATTGAGGAACGCATTCCGCAAGTCAAGCAGCAACGTCCCAGACGAAAAGGAAACCGTAAACTGGTATTTTGGCTCGTGCTGTTTTTTCTTACTGTACTTATCATTGTTTTTATTCGCTCACCGTACAGCAAGGTGCAGGAAATCCAGGTTATCGGAAACGACATTTACACCACAGAGCAAATCGTCCAGCAATCGGGTCTGCAACGCGACATGCAATTTCTCAATGTGTGGGAGAGCAGCGTGCAAAGCAATTTGGCGCCGCTTGAGGGCGTCAAGAACGTGACGGTCAGCCGTTCTTTTCCGGGAGTGATCCGGCTGCACGTAACGGAGCAAAAGCGCGTCGCCTTCTGGAATGGACAAGACGGCAGCCGCTATCCGCTGCTCGAAAACGGCAAGGTGCTGAAGCAGGTGAATTTTGCCGATCGCGTGGTGGACAGGCCCTTGATCAGCTCCTGGGCAGCGCCTGAGCTGCTCCCCAATCTCGCCAAAGCGTTGTCCCGCCTCACACCGAATGTGCTCGCCGAAATTTCGGACATAACTCTGACGCCAACGGTGTACGATAAGCAGCGGGTAACCTTGTACATGCGCGACGGAAACGAAGTGCGCAGCGTGGTCTACAAGCTGGATAAAATGTTGAACTGGTATCCGGCGATCGTGGCAGAGCTGCCGGCAGGAACAAAAGGGGTGCTCTCCATGTTCGAGCAGCCGTGGTTTGTTCCGTACGGTGCGGGAAGTGATGCCATTCCGATAGCAGGCAACCAGGAGCAGACAGAAAAGCCGCAGTAAAGAAAAAAGGGGTAGCAGACAATGAGTCGTCGCCGCAAATTTCATCTTTATTTAACCGTCGTGACGCTTTGTACAGGCTTTCTGGTAGCAACCTCGTTTGAGACTACCAAGCTCACGCGCAAAGAGCGGTTGAATGATCAGCTGTTCCAGCAGGAAACACAATTGAATGACCGGATTTTATCCGAAAAAGAACAAAACAGGCATTTGGAAAACCAGCTGATTGATTTGCAGCGCCAGGTAGGCAAAGTCGAGGAAGCGATGGCTCAGCAAAAATCTGAGGCAGCCGACACACTCGCCCAGCTGGAGGCTGCGCGTATGCTCTCCGGCGTGGTCGCTGTAGAAGGCCCTGGTCTTGTCATCACGATGCAGGACAGCCAATCGGCAGCAAGCAGCTCGGACATCGCCAATTACATCGTGCATGAGCAAGATGTGCGTCTGGTCGTCAATGAACTGCGCGCAGCGGGAGCCGAGGCGATCAGCATCAACGGCCAGAGACTGGTAAGCAACTCTTCCATCCGCTGTGTCGGTCCGACGATCATCGTCAACGGAATCAAGTCTGCCGCTCCTTTTGTCATCTCGGCAATCGGCAATCCTGAGACGATGGAGAGTGCCCTCCATTTGCCAGGAGGAGTATTGCAATCTCTGCAAGACTTTGTTCAAATCGACTTGGCGAAAAAAGAGAAGGTGCAGCTCCCGGCCTTCGTTGGTGACGCCAAAACGAAACACTCCTAAAAGGTAAAAGGATGCGTTTGCCCTATGTTACAAAAAAGCCGTAAAATCACGTTTATTCTTGCCATTATTAGTGCTATCATAGGTGTGATGTTGGCTGTGCAATTGCGCAGCAGCCTCCATCCGGTACATAAGGAGTCTCGCAGCATTGCGGAACTCCGGACCACGCTGCAAAAAGAGCTGGAGAAACACAAAAACCTGCTTGCAGATATTTCCAAGTACAATCAGCTGTACTACCAATACGAAACCGCATTAAGTGAAGACGAGAGCATTTCGGTCATGAAGGAAGAGCTGGAGCGAAACCGTCGAATGGCTGGAATGGTAGAGGTCGAGGGGGAAGGCATCGTGCTGGAAGTTGTCGATGCCCACACGCCTACAGAGCCGATTCTGGACGAACACATGCAGGTGCCTGTTGTAGGTGAATACACGATTGACGATGAAGATTTGCGTTGGCTGGTCAATATCCTGTTTGCGAACGGAGCGCAAGCGGTGTCCATTAACGATCATCGGTTGATTGCCACTTCCGCGATCCGCAATGTAGGGGCTGTCATCCAGATTGATACGAGGACGATACAGCCTCCATATGAAATAAAAGCATTGGGAGAGCCTGACGTGCTTTTGTCCGCGATGAAGCTGGAGGGTGTCGAAGAGAACTTTCAGCTGGCGAACAAAAAAGTGTTGGCCGAAAAACGGGACAAGCTGTTGATTTCCGCAAACAAAGAAACACGTGTCATCCAATTTATGAAACCTGTTAAAGAAAAAGGAGATTCGTAACCATGTGGCTCCCGCTTATCGGACTGATTGTCGGTCTCGCTGTCGGCTTCCTTCTGGATTGGCGCGTGCCCCAGGAGTATAGCAGCTATCTTTCCATAGCTCTGTTGGCTGGATTGGATACGATCTTTGGGGGGATTCGCTCCTTCTTGGAACGCACCTTCAACGTTCGGATCTTCATGTCCGGATTCTTTTTCAATACGCTCTTTGCAGCTGGGCTGGCCTTCATCGGAGGTTTCCTCGGGATTGATCTGTACCTGGCGGCCATCGTGGCTTTCGGGGTGCGTCTCTTCAATAACCTGGCTGTGATTAGGAGAATAGTTCTATCCCGTTGGATCAATCAGCAGGAATAGCCCGAACAAATGGGAAGATGGTCATTTTTTTACAAAAATTCTAGATGAAAAAAAGGGAATGGTTGTCCTGTGTGGAATAATTTATGCAGGTGTTCTCATTTTAGCAAGACAAAAGACGTAGCAGGGGAGGTGTCACAGGTTTGGTAAGTAATGAACTCATCGTCAGCCTAGACATTGGAACATCCAAAGTACGCGTCATGATCGGCGAGATCAACAACGGTTCCATCAACATCATCGGCGTCGGACAATCACACTCAGAAGGCATCAAGAAGGGCGTGATTGTTGACATCGACCAAACCGTGCATGCCATCCGGGAAGCAGTCGATCATGCTGAACGCATGGTTGGCGTTTCTATCGAAGAAGTGTATGTGGGGATCACTGGAAACCATATCGAGTTGCATGAAACCCAAGGGGTTGTCGCTGTATCCAGCGAAGACCGTGAGATACGAGAAGAAGATATCCAACGCGTCATTCAGGCAGCGAAGGTTGTAGCGATTCCGCCGGACCGTGAAATCATCGAGGTAGTTCCAAAGGAGTATATCGTAGATGGGCAGGGTAGTATCAAAGACCCTCGCGGGATGATTGGTGTCCGACTGGAAATGGAAGGGACCATTGTAACCGGATTGAAAACGGTTGTACATAACATCGTTCGCTGTGCTCAACGAACCAATCTGCGTGTAGCTGGAATTTTCTTGCAACCGCTTGCGGCTAGCACGGTTGCCCTATCCAAAGATGACAAAAATATGGGTGTCGTTCTTGTCGACATCGGTGCGGGTTCTACCACGATCGGTGTATTCGAGCAAGGTAAGCTGGCCGCTACCACCGTGATCGGCATCGGTGGCGACCATATCACAAGCGACATTTCACTAGGATTGCGTACCCATACGGATGTGGCAGACCGCGTGAAAATAAAAAACGGTTGTGCGTTGATCGATGAAGCTTCTGAAGATGTGAAATTCAAGGTGAACCGGATTGGCAGTGAAGTAGAAAAGCAGTTTACCCAAGTAGACTTGGCCAATATCATTGAGCCGCGCGCTGCAGAAATATTCCAATTAGTCGAGGATGCTGTCTACAAGATGGGCTTCCGCGACGAGATTGCAGGCGGCTACGTCCTGACTGGCGGTACAGTAGCAATGCCTGGCATGCTGGAATTGGCAAAAGAAGAATTGGACGCACCTGTTCGCATCGCAATTCCTGATTACATCGGAGTGCGGGATCCTGCCTACACCACAGGGGTAGGTTTGATTCAATATGCCTTGCAGTTGATGGAGCGCCGCAGCGTACGCGTCACCCCCTCATTCAAGGGCACTCAGAAGCAAACCGTTGCCAAGCAGCCAAAAGAAGGCGGCGGTTTGATGGAAAAAGTGAAAAACTGGTTTAGCGAATTTATTTAGTCGCTTTGCCGTAGTTAGCACAATGGCGAAAATTGGAACGTTTCGTTCTTTTGAAATCATGGAAGAGAATAACGGGATGTCCCATTCGTTTGTCAATCGGCTTCTTGGGCCACAAGTTTTTATGTTGAATTGGGGAGGACTAGCAATATGCTGGAATTTGATATGGACATGGAATCCTTTGCACGAATTAAAGTAATTGGGTGCGGCGGCGGCGGCAGCAATGCTGTAAACCGCATGATTGCAGGCGGCGTGAAAGGGGTAGAATTTATCACCCTGAACACCGATGCACAGGCGCTCCAATTGTCCAGTGCCGAGATTAAACTGCAAATCGGGGAAAAGCTGACACGCGGTCTCGGAGCAGGTGCGAATCCGGAAATCGGCAAAAAGGCGGCGGAAGAGAGCCGCGATTTGATTGAAAATGCTCTGCGCGGTGCAGATATGGTATTCGTTACGGCGGGAATGGGCGGAGGAACCGGTACTGGTGCAGCCCCTGTTGTCGCTGAGATCGCCAAGGAGATGGGCGCTCTTACGGTGGGTGTCGTGACTCGTCCTTTCTCTTTCGAGGGGCGCAAGCGTTCCCAGCACGGTGAGGCTGGTATTGCGGCACTCAAGGAAAAAGTGGATACGCTGATCGTCATTCCTAACGATCGTTTGCTGGAAATCGTAGATAAAAACACACCTATGCTCGAAGCGTTCCGTGAAGCGGACAACATTTTGCGCCAAGGGGTTCAAGGGATTTCCGACCTGATCGCTGTACCGGGTCTGATCAACTTGGACTTTGCAGACGTGAAGACGATCATGACCGAGCGCGGCTCCGCTTTGATGGGGATCGGCGTAGGCAGCGGGGAAAACCGTGCGGCTGAAGCAGCTCGCCGTGCCATTTCCAGCCCGCTCTTGGAAACATCGATTGACGGTGCTCGCGGCGTTCTGATGAACATCACAGGCGGCACCAACTTGAGCTTGTACGAAGTAAACGAAGCAGCAGATATCGTTTCTTCGGCAGCAGACCCAGATGTAAACATGATCTTCGGTGCGGTCATCAACGAAGATTTGAAAAATGAACTGGTAGTTACGGTCATTGCAACGGGATTCGAGCATTCCCAGCGCGTACCGGAAGCACCGCGCCGCCAGCAACAACCGATCAATACCGCTGGCAACCGTCCGACACCGATTTCCAACACGAATACGGGCCGTGCCAAAGAAGAAGAGGATGACAAGTCCTTCTTCTCCATGAGCAATCTCGACAACCTCGATATTCCAGCATTCCTGCGAAATCGTCGTCGCAACAAAAAATAGGCCACAAAAGTGGAAAAGCCTTGTTCTCTTTTCGGAGACAAGGCTTTTTTCTGTGAAAAACGTCTCGACGCTGTGCATTTGCTTGAAATAGAACCAAAAACGTTAGACAAAAAATCCAAAAAAACACCGTCAAGAATTGACAGACTTTACATACACATTGATATATACTGCTTTTACTGATAGAGCCAGCGCTATAAAAGCGGCGTCCTGGCGCTACACATACGGCAACTCTTGCAGCTCTCGGATTTTCGCCCAGGCGAAAACAGATCGGAGGTGAGGGCAAGTGGTTGTGTATCTTGATATCATTCTACTCCTCAACCTGGCTATTGATACCTTGTTGCTCTGGTTTACCGCGTATTTTCGCAAAGAGCGCGTGGTGTGGTGGAGAATGATCGCGGCCTCATTGTTCGGTTGTTCGTATTTGGTCTTTTTCTTTTTCCCTGCGTTTTCGCCTATGTATCAATGGTCAGTCAAGCTGTTGTTTTCCATTCTCATGCTGTGGATCGCATTCGGGAACAGGAGGTTGTTGTCCTTTGCGCAAAACTTGATCATTTTTTATTTTGTCGCTTTTGTTTTTGGCGGAGGAGTATTCGGGCTTCAATACTTTTTGGCGCCGCGAAACGAAATTGTCAACGGATTGATTGTGACGCACAACGACGGTTTTGGAGTGGGCTTCAAGCCTACCCTAGCGATTGTGGTCATCGGGTTTCTGCTCGTCTTTTTCCTCGGGAAAAAGAGCTACAAAGCGATTCAGGAGCCGCGAAGAATGGAGACGTTCCTCGTCGATGTCGTGGTGACTGTCGCAAAAGAAAAAGTCATTTGCCGCGGTCTCGTGGATACAGGCAATCAGCTGCACGAGCCGATCACGCGTCTGCCGGTGATGATTATCGAAAGCCGCATGCTGGCTCATCTGCTTCCGCCGTCGCTTCTCCGACAAACCGATGAAAACGGTGGAGTGTGGGAGAAGCTGGACGGATCCTGGGATGACCTGCCGCTGGAATGGCAAGCTCGGGTACGGCTCATCCCGTACCGGAGCGTGTCGCGGGGAATGGATTTTTTGCTTGCGATCAAGCCGGATCATGTGATGGTTGTACAGGAAGGACTTCGCTATGAAACGGAAAAAGTGCTGATCGGGCTTAACCCGATTCCGCTTTCGGCAGACGGCAAGTACCAGGCGATCGTACATCCTGCCATGATGGAAGCATATACGCAAGAACCTACCTTTATTCTCAAACAGGAGGGCTAATCATGTATGTAAAACTTCGCCTACAACTCCAGTTGACCTGGTACCGTTTCCTGCTGTGGATTGGTGCACGCGCTGAAGAAGTCTATTACATTGGCGGGAGTGAAGCATTGCCTCCACCGTTGACGAGAGAAGAAGAGGAACTGCTTCTGGGCCGCCTGCCTTCGGGCGATCCCGCCGTGCGCGGCATGCTGATCGAGCGCAACTTGCGGCTGGTCGTCTACATCGCCCGCAAATTCGAAAATACCGGGATCAACATCGAGGATTTGGTCAGCATCGGGACGATCGGCTTGATTAAAGCGGTCAACACGTTTGACCCGGAGAAAAACATCAAGCTGGCGACATACGCCTCCCGCTGTATCGAAAACGAGATTTTGATGTACTTGCGCCGCAACAACAAGATTCGCTCCGAGGTGTCTTTTGACGAACCGCTCAATATCGACTGGGATGGCAACGAACTGCTTTTGTCCGATGTGCTCGGTACAGAAAATGACACGATCTATAAAAATATCGAAGACCAGGTAGACCGCAAGCTGCTGAAAAAAGCGCTGGATAAGCTGTCCGAGCGGGAGCGAATCATCATGGAGCTGCGCTTCGGCCTCGCTGGGGAAGAGGAGAAGACGCAAAAAGACGTTGCGGACTTGCTCGGGATCTCCCAGTCGTATATTTCCCGTTTGGAAAAGCGAATTATAAAACGGTTGCGAAAAGAGTTCAACAAAATGGTCTAACGCATATTTTCCCAGCCTCAGGGGATACTGTTCCTAAACCGTAACAGATGGTGGTTTTTGCCACCTTCTTGGCGGCTACGCGTCAGTACGCGGCCTTTCAAGACAACCGGGTTAGGGACTTTTTTCTTGCTTCGAGGAGGGAAAGACGTGACGCGCAATAAGGTAGAGATATGCGGGGTAGATACCTCCAAACTGCCGGTGCTGACAAACAAGGAAATGCGGGATTTGTTTGAGCGCCTGCAAAGCGGAGAGCTGGCTGCCCGCGAGAAACTGGTCAACGGCAACCTGCGTCTGGTGCTGAGTGTCATCCAAAGATTCAATAACCGCGGAGAGTTCGTCGACGACCTGTTTCAGGTAGGCTGCATCGGATTGATGAAAGCGATCGACAACTTTGATCTCGGGCAAAACGTTAAATTTTCCACGTACGCGGTACCGATGATCATCGGGGAGATCAGGCGCTATTTGCGCGACAACAACCCGATTCGCGTTTCCCGTTCGTTGCGGGACATCGCCTACAAAGCCCTTCAGGTGCGAGACAATCTGACCAACAAGCATTCGCGAGAGCCCACCATTACCGAGATTTCTCAAGAATTGAACGTTGCCAAGGAAGACGTCGTGTTCGCGCTGGATGCCATTCAGGACCCGGTATCGCTTTTCGAGCCGATCTATCAGGATGGCGGAGATCCGATCTACGTCATGGATCAAATCAGCGACGAGAAGAACAAGGATGTCACATGGGTAGAAGAAATCGCGCTCCGCGAAGGAATGCAACGTCTGGGTGATCGGGAAAAAATGATTTTATCCATGCGCTTTTACGAGGGAAAAACCCAGATGGAAGTAGCAGAAGAAATCGGAATTTCGCAGGCACAGGTCTCCCGGTTGGAAAAAGCGGCGATCGCTCATATGCAAAAGCACGTGCAATCGTAATGAGAAGCTACATAGGTCCCGACGGTCTTCGTGCCGTTGGGTTTTTTTATGGCTGGCGATTCGTGGCTGCCTTTTGTTTTTTCCGGAGAAGAAGGACATATTCTCCGGCGGGTTCATATACTGAGAGTAACGGAGAAAAGTGGGTGAGGAGAATGGTGAAAATCTCTGACTTCCAGACAAAAGAAGTGGTCAATATCCTGGATGGGAAGCGGCTGGGAACGATATCCGATTTGGAGATCGATCTGCGTCACGGACGTGTGGAAGCCATTGTCGTGCCGGGGCCGGGCAAATTCCTCGGATTTTTTTCCTCCGGGAATGATTATGTTATCCCGTGGCGCAATATTGTGAAGATCGGAAAAGATGTGGTGCTGGTCCGGATGGAGGAAGCACTGAAGGTAGAAGCCAGAACTTCTGGCGCAGATGAATACAGGGAGTAGAGGGGGAAAGGCGTCAGTTAGCCTTTCTTTTCTTTTCGGCTATGGTATGATAAGCCATATGAGGAAGGTGACAGGATGAGAGAACCGTTTGGCTTGGAAGAGGATAAATCTGTGTTGACGCTGACGGATTGGGAAAAGCATTTTCCGGGCCTGGTGGCGGGGTTTACCGTTCGCCTTGGCGGGGAAAGTGAACAACCGTACGGCTCGTTTAATATGGGCTTGCATGTGGGAGACGAGGCAAGCCGCGTTGTTGCAAATCGGAAAAAGCTGGCCGAGCAGGTCGGGATGCCTTTTGATGCTTGGACGTGCGCGGATCAGGTTCACGGCAACCGCGTTTGCCAGGTGAGTGCTGGCGGAGCGGGCAAGGAGAGTCTGGACGATGTCATTGCCGCCACAGACGGCTTGTTTACCCGGGAAAAGGGCGTTTTGCTCACCTCGTTTTACGCTGATTGCGTACCGCTCTTTTTTCTGGACCCGGCAACAGGGGCGATTGGTCTGGCTCACGCAGGCTGGAAGGGCACAGTGGGACGTATTGCCGAGGAAATGGTCAAGTCGCTGCAAGCGCATTGCGGGGCGCAGCCAGCGGACATTCGCGTAGCCATCGGGCCGTCCATCGGGGGCTGCTGCTACGAAGTGGATGAACGGATCATGACGCAAGTGCGGACGAGCGCGCAAAACTGGGAGACCGCGGTAACGGCTTCTGCCGCAGCAGAGAAGTACATGCTGGATCTTCGCCAGCTGAACACGGAGATTTTGCTGGAAGCGGGGATTGCCAAGCAGCATTTGCTCGTAACAGACTGGTGTACAAGCTGCCGTACAGACTTGTTCTTCTCGCATCGAAAAGAAGCCGGAACGGCCGGGACGACAGGGCGAATGGCTTCTTACATCGGATGGAAAGAGACAGAAGGGAGATAAAAAGTCGTGGGAATCAAGGAACAGGAATTGTTGAAAGCAAGAATGGAAGCGATCGAAGCGCGGATTCAGGCGGCGTGCGACAGAGCAAACCGCAAGCGCGAGGACGTCAAAATCATTGCCGTAACGAAATACGTCGATGAGCAGGCAATCGGTGATTTGCTGGATGTCGGAATCGAGCATATCGGGGAAAATCGCGTGCAGGACGCCCTGCCCAAATACGAGTTGCACAAGGAGCGCGGCACGTGGCATTTTATCGGACATTTGCAAACGAATAAGGCCAAAGAGGTCGTCGGGCGTTTCCCGTACATCCACTCGCTGGATCGCCTTTCGCTCGCACAAGAGCTGAATCGACGCGCCGAGGCGATTGATCAGGTCGTAAATTGCTTTTTGCAAGTCAATATATCCGGTGAAGAGACAAAATTTGGGCTTAGTCCCAACGATGTATTGGCTTTTTTGCGTGAAACCAGTAATATGAAACATATAAAGATCGTCGGATTGATGACGATGGCGCCTGTTGTCGATGACCAGGAGGAAGCGAGACAAGTATTTCGCGGCCTCTACGAGTGGAAGGCACGAATTAATGAGTGCGCATTCCCCCATGCTCATATCGAAGAATTGTCGATGGGCATGTCCAGTGATTTTGAAGTGGCGATTGAAGAGGGAGCTACATATATTCGTCTGGGCTCTGTTTTGGTCAAGCCGGAATAGGGAAAAGAACCGTCAGACACGACAACGAGCAGGAGAGGAGGCAGTATATGGGTGTAATGAACAAGCTGATGGGGTTTCTGGGTTTGGAAAACGAGGAATACATCGAAGAAACCACAGTCGAAGAGGAACGGGATGAATACGATTCCAGCAATAAAAAGCATCAGCCTGTCAGCAGGGCGAATAACGTGGTGCCGTTCCAGGCGCGGGAAAAGGAGGGAATCCGTTTGATTCTCTGCGAACCCCGTCATTATAGCGATGCGCAAGACATTGCCGATAATCTCCGTCATCGCAGACCCGTTGTAGTCAATCTGCATCGTGTGGAAAAAGATCAGGCGAAGCGAATTATCGACTTTTTGAGCGGAACCGTCTACGCGCTGAATGGCGACATTCAAAAGGTTGGCGATACGATTTTTGTATGCACGCCTGACCATGTAGACATTCAAGGGACGATCTCCAGCGTACTGGAAGAGTAACGGACTAACACGATAAAAAGGGTGAGCGAATGGACTACGTATTTACCATTTTAGATTATGCTTTCGGTGTGTATCAATTTATGATTATCGCCTACATCTTGATGTCGTGGGTTCCACAAATGAGAGAGACAGGTATCGGGCAATTACTGGAAAGGCTTGTAGAGCCTTATTTGGCTCCGTTTCGCCGGTTTATCCCGACACTTGGTTTTATTGATATTTCTCCGATCGTCGCTTTGCTCGCCTTGCGTTTTGCTTATTTCGGTTTGATCAGCATTTTGGATAAGCTGGCGTAAGGTGTGTGGATAACGGATGAGCGTGTTTGATCATTTTGCAAAAGAAGAACGTCCCTTTGCGGAACGGGCGCTGGAAATGCTGACGCTGGTAGAGCGGAAGCAGGCCATGCGCCTTACTGATTTTGTGGACCCCAGACAATTGCTGATTTTAAAAAGCTTGTGCTCGCAAGTTCGCGATGTGAAAATATCCGCCAGCGGAGGCTATGAAGGCGCGGAACGCGTGCGTGTGATCATCCACCCGGAGTACATGGAGGTCGAGCAGGACGACTACCGACTCGCCCTTTTGGCGATTCAGGCAGATCAACGCTTTCACACGCTGGAGCATCGCGATGTGATGGGAGCTGTCCTGAGTGCCGGGATGAAGCGGGAAAAATTCGGCGACATGCTGACGGACGCCGGGACTTGCTATGTCATTGCGGCGGAGGAAGTGGTTGACTTCGTTTGCCTGCAAGTCACGCAGATTCACCGTACTTCCGTGCAGGTTGAACGCGTGGCGTGGGAGTCGTTCACGCCGCCTGCTGCCCGCCTGGTCGAAAAGACAATTACCGTTCCTTCGCCGCGAATGGATGCGGTGATCGGAGAAGTGCACAACATGTCCCGGGCAAAAGCACTGGTCCCGATTCGCGCAGGCAAAGTCAAGGTCAACTGGAAAGTGACCGAAGATCCGTCGACTCAGCTTGCAGAAGGCGACATGGTGTCACTTGCCGGCTTCGGACGGTTCAAAATCATCGAGGTAACAGGAACAACCCGCAGTGGAAGACTTCGCATGATTGTCGGACTGGTTACATAAAATGAAGCAGGCCGCAAAAAAATGTAAAATAAGGCAGGAAACAAAGCCGATTCTGTCGAAACCATAAGTACGAATTATCGGGAAAAGTGGGGGGTTCATGTGCCATTAACGCCATTGGATATACACAATAAAGAATTTAGCACAGGCTTTCGCGGGTACAACGTCGACGAAGTAAACGAATTTCTCGATCAGGTGATCAAGGACTTCGAACTTCTCATTAAAGAGAAAAAGGAACTGGAAGAACGAATCGCTATTCTCAATGAGCGTGTGGACCATTATAAGAGCTTGGAAGAAAACTTGAGCAAATCGATTCTGGTCGCCCAGGAGACAGCGGAGGACGTCAAGTCCAATGCCCGCAAGGAAGCACAGCTGATTTTGAAGGAAGCAGAGAAAAACGCGGATCGGATTGTCAACGAAGCGTTGGCCAAATCCCGGAAGATTGCCATCGAAATCGAAGAATTGAAAAAACGCGCGTCCGTGTACCGCATGCGCTTCCGCACTCTTTTGGAAGCACAGTTGGAAATGCTGGAGCAGGGCGCCTGGGATGATATCGAGCAGGCTGATTCTGCGGTCGCTGTTGAATAAAACATTGACGATGTGCCGATATTGGTACTATAATGTAAAACAACTTTGTCAAAAAAATCAGCCCATATAAACATGAGACGATGAACGGGAAGAGTACGCGGAACAGCACTGCCAAAGAGAGTCGGGACCAGGTGAAAACCCGACCAGTTGCCCCGCCGAAAATCACCCGGGAGTTCAATATCCGAAAGCTTATGCCGCGAGTTTGCGACGGCATCGGCGAGTAAGTGAGCGAGTCATTCCCGTTACGAATGAACGAGTGGAATCAATCACGCCTGCTTTGTATGAGCAGCGATTTGGTTCAATCAGGGTGGTAACACGGGAGCTTTCTCTCGTCCCTTTTTGGGGATGGGAGAAGGCTTTTATTTATTTTCTAGGAGTGAATCAGGCTATGGACTACAGCAAAACCTTATCGCTACCAAAAACCGATTTCCCGATGCGCGGAAACTTGCCAAGCCGCGAGCCGCAAATGCAGGAGAAATGGGAAGAGCAAAACATTTACCAACAAGTGCTTGCGCGTACCGAAGGCCGTCCTTCGTTCGTTCTGCATGACGGACCTCCGTATGCCAACGGAGATATTCATATCGGGCACGCACTGAACAAAATTCTCAAAGACTTCATCGTTCGCTACAAGTCCATGGCCGGCTTCTACGCGCCGTATATTCCGGGCTGGGATACGCATGGATTGCCGATCGAGCAGGCGATTGTCAACGCACAAGGTCTGGATCGCCGCAGCATCGAGGTAAACGACTTCCGCAAGCGTTGCGAAGAGTATGCCTGGTCTTACATTGACAAGCAGCGCGACCAGTTCAAGCGTCTGGGTGTTCGCGGCGATTGGGAAAATCCGTATGTGACGCTTCTCCCTGAGTATGAAGCCAACCAAATTCGCGTTTTTGGCGAGATGGCGAAAAAAGGCTACATCTACAAAGGGCTGCGTTGTGTATACTGGTCCCCGTCTTCTGAGACCGCACTGGCGGATGCTGAAATCGAGTACAAGGACAAGCGTTCTCCGTCCATTTACGTCAGCTTCCAGGTAGCAGATGGCAAAGGCAAGCTGGATACAGAGACAGGCGTTGTCATCTGGACGACGACACCTTGGACGATCCCGGCCAACCTGGCGATCTCGCTCCATCCTGAACTGGAGTACAACGTCGTAAAAGCAGACGGCCGCAAATTCCTCGTTGCCAACGGACTGATCGAGGCGGCAAGCAAGGAAATCGGCTGGGAAGGCGTGGAAATTGTCGCCAGCTTCAAAGGTCAGGAGCTGGAAGGCGTATTGACCAAGCACCCGATCTACGACCGCACATCCCCATTGATCCTCGGAGAACACGTGACGCTCGATGCAGGTACGGGTTGCGTGCATACCGCTCCTGGACACGGGGAAGACGACTTTGCCGTCGGACAAAAATACAATCTGGGTGTACTTTGCCCTGTCGACCACGAAGGAAAAATGACCAGTGAAGCACCGGGTTTCGAAGGTCTTTTCTACGAGGATGCGAACAAGGTCATCACCGAAAAGCTGAAAGAAAATGGAGCGCTCTTGAAGCTGAGCTTCTTCACGCACTCCTACCCGCATGACTGGCGCACGAAAAAGCCGGTTATCTACCGTGCGACAGAACAGTGGTTTGCTTCCATCGACGGCTTCCGCGCACAAATGCTGGAAGCGATCAAAAACGTGAAGTGGATTCCGCATTGGGGAGAAACCCGCCTGGCGAACATGATTGCAGATCGTGGCGACTGGTGCATTTCCCGTCAACGCGTATGGGGTGTTCCGATCCCGATTTTCTACTGCAAATCTTGCAATGAGCCAATCATCAACGACGCGACGATCAACCATATCGCCGAGTTGTTCCGCAAAGAAGGTTCTTCTGCCTGGTTTGCCCGCGAAGCAAACGAGCTGGTTCCGGAAGGTCTTGCTTGCAGCAAATGCGACTGCAAAGATTTCCGCAAAGAGACAGACATCATGGACGTATGGTTCGACTCCGGCTCTTCCCACCAGGCTGTTCTGCGCGAGCGCGGCATCGCTTGGCCGGCTGACATGTACCTGGAAGGTTCCGACCAGTACCGCGGCTGGTTCAACTCCTCTCTGTCTACGGGAGTTGCGGTTTATGGCACGGCTCCGTACAAGGCTGTCCTGAGCCACGGTTTTGCTCTCGACGGGGAAGGCCGCAAAATGTCCAAGTCGCTTGGCAACACAGTAGTGCCGCAACAAGTAATCGACAAGCTGGGCGCCGATATTTTGCGCCTGTGGGTAGCCTCTGTTGATTATCAGGCAGACGTGCGCATTTCTGACGCGATCCTGAATCAGATCGCCGAAGTGTACCGCAAAATCCGCAACACGTTCCGCTTCCTGCTCGGCAACCTGGACGGATTCGACCCGGCAAAAGACCGCGTAGCCTATGAGCAGCTGGGCGAGTTGGACCGTTATGTGCTGGCAAAAGCGGCGAAAGTCGTGAAGCGTTCCCGCAAGGCATACGACGAATACCAGTTCCACACCGTTTTCCATGCGGTGCACAACTTCTGCGTCATCGACTTGTCTGCTTTCTACCTGGACATCTGCAAAGACCGTCTGTATGTAGAAGCACCTGACAGTGTAAAACGCCGCGCAGCACAAACCGTCATGTACGATTGCCTGCTCAGCCTGGTGAAGCTGGTAGCGCCGCTCTTGCCGCATACCGCTGACGAAGTGTGGGCGTTCATTCCGGGAGTGTCCGAACAAAGCGTGCAGCTGACAGACATGCCAGAAGGCGACGAGCAGCACCTGAGCTTCTCCGCAGAGGCAGAAAGCAAGTGGGACGCTTTCCTCGCTGTACGCGATGAAGTGCTCAAAGCCATGGAAGAAGCGCGCCGCAACAAAGTATTCGGAAATTCCGTGGATGCCAAGCTGGCGCTGTATCCGCAAACGGAAGAAGCAGCGAAAGCATTGGCTGCCATGGACGATCTGGCTGACCTGTTCATCGTCGCTCACGTCGATCTGCACGCCCAGGGCGAAGCAGCTCCGGCAGAGGCAGCACAACTCGAAGGCATCGCAGTTGTCGTCTCGGCGGCTGACGGTGAAAAATGCGAGCGTTGCCGCGTCGTGAAGCAAGACGTGGGTACACGCGAAGCGCATCCATCGCTCTGCGTGCGCTGCGCAGACATCGTGGAACAACACTACGCACATGTAAGCGAATCGTAATGATTTCAAACCTGCCATTCCAATCGGGGTGGCAGGTTTTTTGTGCTTGCATGCGATGGTTATTTCCCCACTGCTGAGCCATACTACCTGTTGAGGAAACCAAACAAAGGTGGTGCCCGATTTGGATCACAGAATGCTGGCCAGCTTCAGGGAAAAACTGCTGGAGCAGAAAAAAGAACTCGAAGATCGCGTGCAAGATCACTACGGCATGCGAGAACCGATGACTACCTCCTTGCAGGAATTTTCCATGTACGATAACCATCCGGCAGATATAGGCAGTGAAATGTTTGAACGCGAAAAAGATTTGGCTCTCGACAGCCTTGACCGGGAGACGCTGAAAGAAATCGACCAGGCGCTGACCCGGATGGAAGAAGGGACATACGGCCTCTGCACGGTCTGTGGCGAGCCCATTCCGCACGAGAGGCTGGAAGCATTGCCCCAGGCGCAAACGTGCAAGGAACACGCTCCTGCCCCGCATGTGAACGAGTCGCGACCGATCGAGGAAGAGTTTTTGCAGCCGCCTTTTGGTCGCACATCGCTCGATGAAAAAGAGGGGCAGAACGGCTTTGATGGAGAAGACGCCTGGCAAATCGTCGAGTCGTGGGGCACGTCCAGCACCCCGTTCTCCTTCCAGGAAGGCGACAAAGCCGATTATGGCGAGATGTACATCGAAAGCGACGAGCCGGACGGGTATGTCGAAGCGGTAGAAGAAATCGGCTACACCGACATGGACGGCTACCACGGGCCGGACAGTGTTCACTTCATGCGCAGCGAAACATACGAGGATTACATGCGAAAAGGCGAAGGAAAAGGGAATTTCCTTTCCTACGACGAGTACGAAGAGCAAATCGAGCAGCGCGAGGGACGCGATGACCTCGTTTGATCGGCGTTTCCTGATCGAGCGCGTCGAAACTTATCCACTCCTGTATCGCTTGCCGCAAGCATACGGTGACGCCAATGGGTACAAGCGCTATCGCAGCACGTTTCTCGTCCGCATCATCACACGAGCTGGCATCGATGGGTGGGGGGAAATCGTCGACTGGTTGCCGACATTGGACAGAGGGTTTCGGGAACGGATCATCCCGTTTTTGCTAGGCAAGGACGCTTCTGACCGACTGATGATCGCGGATGTGATCAGCAAATGGCATCAGCGATCGGCTTCAGGCGTCAGCATGGCTTTGAGCGAGATTGTCGCCAAAGCGGCGAACATGTCTGTCTGTCAGCTATGGGGCGGGGCGATTCATCGCACCATCCCTGTTTACGCCTCTTTTCAGTCTTACTCCGAGCGTGAAGACTGGATCGAGCATTCGCTCAGCCAAGTGGCAGCGGTGACAGAAGCGGGCTTTTCCAAAGTCAAAGTAAAAATCGGCGGACGCTCGGTTCAGGAAGATCAGCGACACATTGCCCGGATGATGGATATGCTGCCAGAGGAGGTTCAGGTAGCGCTTGACGCCAATCAAAGCTACGACCTGGCAACGACGAGACAGTGGACGCGGCTTTTGGATCGCTATGCCAACTGGATGTGGCTGGAAGAGCCGATGCCGATGGAGCATGTCGACGAATACGCCAAGCTGCGGGCCGCTCTGCCGATTCCGCTTGCGGGGGGCGAAAATTTGATTCGCTGCACGCACTATTTGGCTTTGTTCAGGCAAGGAGCGATTGACATCGCGCAGCCGGACGTATTGCATACGGAAGGAATCGAGAGCTACCGGATCATGCTGCAAGCAGCGCGGCAGTTTGGCTACCGGGTATCGCCCCATACTTTTGACGGCGGCTTGGCGCGATTGTATACGCTGTTTGCGCAAGCTTGTCTGCCGGCCTGGAGCAAAATGGACAGCGAGCCGATTGAGCCGATCGAGTGGGATGTGATGGAAAATCCGTTCACAGCTCTCTTTCCCCTTTATCCAGTCAACGGCGAAGTGAACGTCCCTGATGGACCGGGAATCGGACTTGCACCGAACTGGGAAATTATCAACGCGATGCGCTGGGATGGCAGCGTCTATGCGTGAGATGAGGAGTTTCGTATGGCACAAAATGCGAAAAACCTGATAGGGCTGACGGGAATCCCGCTGGTGATGGTGTTGGGCAACTCGATGCTCATTCCCGTCTTGCCCACGATGAAAAACAAAATGCACCTAACCTCCCTGCAAACCAGTCTGCTCATTACAGCCTTTTCGATTGCCGCGGGGATTGTGATTCCGCTGGCAGGATACTTGTCTGACCGTTTTGGCCGGAAGATCGTCATCTTGTTTTCGCTGGCTCTGTACGGGGTAGGGGGGCTTTTGGCAGGACTTGGGGCGATGTGGCTGGATCAGCCGTACATGCTGATCATGGGAGGACGGGTTTTGCAGGGGATTGGGGCAGCAGGGACGGCGCCGATTGCCATGGCACTGGTGGGCGATCTGTTTGAGGGAGCTTCGGAGAGCAAAGCGCTCGGCTTGATGGAGACTTCGAACGGATTGGGCAAAGTGTTGAGTCCGATTTTTGGCTCCTTGCTCGCCTTGATTTCCTGGTACATGGTCTTCCTCGCGTTTCCGATTATTTGCGGGGCGGTTCTTGTACTGTTTCTGTTTTTGACAAAAGAAAAGAAGCAAGAACGCAAGCCGCTTGTCATCAAGCAGTATTTGCACAGGATCGGAGAAGTGTTCAAGCAGCACGGAAAATGGCTGATCCCCGCGTTTTTTATCGGCAGCATTTGTTTGTTCACGCTGTTCGGCGTGTTGTTCTACCTGTCCGATCTGCTGGAAGAAAAGTACAAGATCGACGGTGTCATCAAAGGCGGATTTTTGGCGATCCCGCTTTTGGTCATGAGTATTGCTGCCTATTTGACGGGAGTCATTATTCGCAAAAAGCTCGGCCTCATGCGCCTGTTTGTGATCATCGGGATGTTTTTGCTGTCGGCATCGTATATACTGGCCAGCTTCGTCAAAGGCGCCTATGTGCTGATCGGGATTCTCATCATTGGGAGCATCGGGACGGGAATGATCTTGCCGTGCCTCAATTCGATGATTGTCGGAGCGGTGCAGAAAGCCGAGCGGGGGATGATTACATCCCTGTACAGCGGAGTGCGTTTTATGGGGGTAGCGGTCGGGCCGCCCGTGTTTACGTGGCTGCTCGGGATTTCGCGAAACGTCATGTTCTTTTCCATCGCCGGTCTGTCGCTCGTGTTCGGGGTAGTGGCGATTTTCCTGTTGAAGCCCAAGCAAGCTGAGCAGACCGGGCAGAGCACGGAGCAGGATGCTGCCAAAGAGCAAGAGACGAAAGCATGGCGGCAAATCTCCGAGGTGCTCGGAATCGAACCGGAGACCGAGCAGGAAAAGCGGCGTGCGAATGCGCTCAAAAAGTACGGCCTTGATGTGAACGATCTGTTTGCACGCCTGTTGTCCGGGAAAAAGGAAAAAGAAAAAAATTAAAAACAGGCAGTCCTGCCGCAGTCTCTCACCAGAAAGGGAGGGCTTGCAGTTCGGACATGCCTGTTTTTGTTCACCTGACGCTTGAAAGAAAAGCTTGCTCACTGGCCGGAGTGGGCCGCAAACGGATGCCGCAGGGCGCGCTCCAATGTCAACGGATACACGTCGTCGCGCAAAATCCGGCTAAACTGCTCGTCGTTCTTGATGTCCCGGGGAATATCCGCGAACATGACCGTCTCCTGGACGTCAGCACCGGGAGGGTTCTTTTCGTATGTAAGCACTTTTGCGATGTAAATATCTTTTCGTTGCCCGCCGCTCAGCGTGTACTGCCCGATACGCTCAATGCCTTCGAGGACAGCACCTGTCTCTTCATACACTTCCCGTACGGCGGCCGCCAGACTGCTTTCGCCAGGCTCGACTTTTCCGCCGGGCAGCTCCACACCGCGGCTGCGATGACGGGTAAACAGCAGCTTGCCTTGATAAAAGGGAACGATGAGCACGTGCCCAGCCGGGTGAGAGCGATACTCGTCCGGATCGAAGGTAAGCTGCACAGGCAAACCGAAATCATCTGAAAAAACGTACAAGAACAGCGCTCCTTTCTAAGCTCAAAACGGAGTAGACGAGCGGCCGTGCATGGAAATATGCTTGACGGCTTTCATAGCCTGCCCGACAGCCAGTGACAGGCTGGCATAGGCAGCGCCGTTGGTGACGTCACCCAAGCCGTATATCCACGCATCGTCGGATCGTTGAAAATCGTCTGTCTTCAAATAGCCGTCTCCAAACATGGTCAATCCATCCAACCCGGCGCAATTGCCATGGACTCCAATGCGCGGCAAAATCCAGTCGACCAGCAAGTGTTGCGGATTTTCCGGCCGACGCGAAGCCAATGTCAACCATAGCCGGTCTTCGCGGTGCAAAAAGCCGCTCACTTCCGTCTCCCACAGAACGGTCAAATTGGGGAGCGCGGCCATTTTGCGCAGCCAATCGGGTCGGGCACGCAGATGGTTGCTGCGGATCAGCAAGGTGACGTGGCGAGCATGCTTGGTGAGGTTCACGGCACTCTCGACAGCGCGATCTCCGCCGCCAATCACAGCCAAGTCCAGTCCAGCTACCGACGTAGCCTCCGCCGTCGTGGAGAAGGAGGGTGGCAAGACGCGGGGGCAGCCGTCCAGAGCCGGAATTTGGTTAGGGGCAACACCAGTGGCAACGAGCAAATAGTCTACGCGATAGAGCGCTTTGGAAGTCGTCACGGTTTTGGCGACCCGATCGATGGCTACCAGCTCTTCTTCAAAGCGGACAGCCAGTTTTTGCACGGAAGGATGCCGGGACAAATCTTCCAGCAAAGAAGCCCCTTGCGCATACACACGCGGAGGAAAATCCCAAATTTCATTGTGAATTTGATGCAACTGGCCGCCGAGCCGATCTGTTTTTTCTACCAGCAAACAAGACAACCCCAATCGTTGGCACCAAATAGCGGCAGACAACCCCGCGATGCCGCCGCCTGCGATCAGCACCTGTACGTGTTCCACTCTCCAGTCCCCCGATCTTTTCTTTTTCCGGTTTTCCCAATAGTTTTAGACTACCTGTTTCGTTTAAGGAGTGCAAGGACTCGCCGCTAAAACGACAAAACAGGTGCGATCCCTCGGGCATCAGCTACAATCTGACAGCAGAATGTGGTAAAATAGGACATGCTTTTCCAGAATAATAAAAAAAATGAATAGAATTGTGACACCATGCATGTGAAAAGGAGTGAACCTGCGTGCAGGCCAAGAACGAAAAACAAAGGGCCCCTGTGAAACAGCCGCGTACACGCAAAAAACGCGGACAGCGAAGCAAGCGGATGTATCTGCTCTTGGCTGCGTGCCTGTTTCTCTGCTTGCTGGCGGTCGGGGCGGGATACGCGCTCAACAAGGTCGACCAGACACTGGAAGTCGTGACGGAAGATCCGTACAAGCTTCCCGATCAGCCCGTCGTCGAGCAGCCGTATGAGGATAAGAAATCGATTGCGTTCGTCATTGTCGGGGTGGACACGCGGAAAAACATCGGGATGCTGAACACAGACGTACTGGTTGTCGCGGTCGCGAATCCTGTGACGAAAAAAGTGACGATGGTATCCTTGCCGCGCGACACGCGGGTCGAGATTCCCGGATACCCAGGTTATCACAAGATCAATGAAGTTTTTGCACTTGGCGAAGGTCAGAAAAAGCTGGCAGAAAGCAAAGGCAAACCTGTGACGGAAAACGGTATGACGATGCTCAAGAAAACGCTGGAGCATATGTTTGGAATCTCTGTCGGCCATTACGTCCAGCTCGACTTCGAGGGCTTTACGGCAGCGGTTGACAAGCTTGGCGGCGTCAAGGTAGATGTGGATCGCGATCTCGTCTATGAGCTTCCCAAGCAAGGCGTCTACCGAAATTTGAAAAAGGGAACCCAGGTGCTGAATGGCGAACAGGCTTTGGGCTTTGTCAGACACCGGATCGACAGGCGCGGCAGTGCTTACAATTCGAGCGACTTTGACCGCAACCGCCGTCAACAGCAAGTGATTCGCGCAGTAGCGGACAAAATGATCTCGATGGACGGAGTTACCCGTCTGACATCGGTGATGGAAACGGTTGGACAGCATATTAAAACAGATTTGTCGAAGGATCAAATCAAAGGCATGGCCATGGATTTCGGCACGATTTCTTCGGATAATATCGTCTCGCTGGAAAACGGGGCGATCTGGAGCTCGCCGTATTCCTTGTGGCCGCGGGAGAACATGCAGGCGGTCCGCAGTACGCTGCAAAAGGAACTGGGCGTAGCCGAATCAACGAACCAACTGAGCAACGCGTCGGTTGCGGAAGTTGCCAAGATCGAGATGAAAACAGAGACAAGGCCGACGACGCCAAAGCCGTCCACTTCATCCCCGACCAAAGAAACGAAGCCAAAATCGGAGAAACCGACAACCCCGGCAGCTAAACCGGAAACGACGCCAGAGCCAACTCCCGTACCGGATGGAGGAAACGGGCAGTCCGGCGAGACGTACCCGAGCGACATGCCGCCTCCTGACATTATCGCGCCGCCAGCACCCGCGCCAGATGTCAGTGACAATGGGCAGACATAATGATTTTTGTGCACCCTTCCCAAAGCGAGCCACATATACTGCCAAAAACGGGCGTATGTCAGCTTGAGGGAAGGAGGCCACGTCCTTGAAAAATTGGCAAGAGACGTTGAAGCAGTTGCAAAAGGCTTCGCAAAGCCTGGGAAAATTAAATCTGGACAAAGAGCATCCGTGGGGTGCTTTGCGCCAGATGAATCAAATCATGGACGCGAGTTTTTGGGAAAATGTAGCGGCACTCAGCAAACAAACGCCGAATCAGACAACGACCTCTACCACGAAGACGACGAAGGTCGTGCAGACCAGCCAAAAGAGCGCGAAACAGCCCAAAGGCAAGCCAGTGCGGGTCGTGCAGGAGGAAGAAACGACTGATTATCCTGTCACGGATGTGTTCTTGTCGGAGCAAGCGGTAATCGTCTGCTGCGAATTGCCGGGCTTCGCGCGCGACAGCCTGGAGTTGGCACTGGTCGAGCAAAAGCTGCTCGAAATCAAAGGGGAAGTCAAAGAGCCGAATTACAACGGCGCGTGCGTGAAAACAGAGAGGAGCTACGGCTCTTTTCAACGGAATATCGAGCTACCAGCTCCGGTGGTCGCAAAAGGAATGAAAGCACAGTACCAGGATGGCTTGCTGGAAATCATTTTGCACCGTGATGCGGACTATCGGGAGCGAAAAACGACATTCAAGGCGAAGCTGTAGGGGAGGACTTCACGTACCTCCTCTTTTTTGCGGTTTCCCGAGGCGAAAAGGAGGCATGTCCGCCTGCGGGCAAAAACAGTGCTAATGAAAGCCATTAACACTGTTCGTTCATATATTCCCTACCAGCGGCTGATCGACAATGCTCGGATCAAGCGTATTGGTTGCATTGGCGCCGTTGATCGTATTGACGACATTGCCCGTATTGCCGCCCCCAGAGCCGGAAAAGGTTTTCGTTGCGCTTTTCGGGGAGATGTTCAAGGTATCCCCGAAGTTGACAGTTCCCGAGTTGCTGTTGATATTGACAGCTCCCACCACGGAAGGCACTGGTTAATCCCCTCTCTTCGGCTTTGGTTCGTCGCGAAGCAAATGCCGGATATTTTTCACGCGTGTTTCCAGGGTCAGGCATTCGGTGGAACCGATATGGATCACGGAAGATGCCGCAGCGAACGGCACGTCGACTTTTCGCACGCGCAGATGTGTGCAGTCGTGAAACGTATCGATGCATATCGGCTCCTCGGGGCAAGGAGCTGCTAACGGAACGCTGAACACATCGTAATCGGCAAAAGGCAGTTCATTTTTGAAAAAAATCGCTTTTTCCCGTTGAATCGCCAAAATATTGGCTTGGGTATGCACTTGCCTGGAATCGCCAAGTTGCAAAACAGAGGAAGAATCGATGGAGATGCTGCTCAACTTTTTGACGTGGCTTGTTCTTCGGTACAACAGCTGTCGCCTCCTTATGGCGGAGTGAGCGCGGTATCAACCGGGACCGCTCCAATGATCATCGATTCTGGCGGAGTTTCATAAATGGACAGCAGTTTGACCGTTGTTGTATCTCCAATGAACAAGGATGCAGAGGATGACAAGGCATCAATCGAAAGCTTGCCGACGCAGACGGCACCATTTATCACCTGGTAGATCATATCAGGGTTCGTTCACCTCGCGAGGCAGATTTTTGACGAAGCTCTCACACGTTTTTTCGATATCCCGCTTGACCTTCTGGACTATTTTTGGCACCAAGGCGTCGATTTGTTCCGGCTCCAGGTCATCGGCGGGAAGCTGATTGACGTAATAGCGGATGCGCTGATCAATTTGCTTTTTGATATCGTCCAATATAAAAGCCCGGTAGTCGTCATTCAGTGGATATCCGCACTCTTCTTCGATTCGTTCCAGCACGTGATAGGCGTCCGACTCCAGGTAGCGGTATATTTCTTTTTGCACGCGGTCAAACAGCGGCGAGTTTTTTTGCTCGTCAGACGGCACATTCATCGTCTGATTGATGGAAAGCTCGCCGATTCCCGAATCGTTGCCTTTCGGGTTGAGACCGATATTGAGCGTTCCTTCTAGCCGTTCCACCTTCAACAGATCAAACTTGTACTCGTTTTTGATTACAGAAGGAACCTGTTTCTCTTTCAAGTCTTTGATATCTTGCTGCAATTCTTCTATCATTTGCTTCATTTTCTCGATTTTTTTGTTCTGTGTTTGTATATAGTCATGTAACTGTTGCAAATACTGCATCACTTCGGAACCGATGTACATGACGATCATCCTTCTTCATCAAACATAAAGCTGGTCAGCGTGAAGGCTCAACCAATGGGACAAGCGGAATAAATTCTGCCGAAGAAGTCTCGGGCAACGGTCCGGCTGCGGGGGCCGGCTCCGTGAATCCGCCTGTGTTGTAAAGCTGGGATAGCGGCTTGATGATGCCGGCACTGCCGATTTGACAAACCGATGAGTTGGTTATGCCATCAATCTTCAAATTGTGGATGACGATGTTTTGATGAATAAAAAAATTCATGGAAAATCCCGTCCCTCTGCCGCAGAATCGCTCGTATCCTCCACGAAGATGGGAAGTTCGTTGCTGGTCGTTTCGTTCACGTAGACTACGCTGCGCGGAATCTTGAACGAAAGATTGGTGCCAGAGTTGAACGAGCCTCCTCCTGCAAAGGTTTTGGAGTAGCTGACAGGGGAAATTCTCCGGACGTCTCCGACATTGAAGACGCCGCTTATGCTGTTTACATTGATGACCCCAACAATGGCTGGCATCTTCGACACATCCTTTTTACGAAAGAGCCTTTCTGTATTGTATGTGGGAGGGCACTGGGTGTTCATACCTGTTTTTGGGTTCGCGGTCCGCGCTGGGCAGTGCAGGCATACAATACAAAATCCCGCATAGAGCAAAAGTGCGATGAAGGAAAAAGGAGAACGAGCAGAATGAACATGAAAGTCAACAATAAAAAGATTGCGCTTGGAGACATCAAAGTAGGGGGCGTGCAGCAGTCATCGCTTGTTTTGATCGGAGATGCGGACGTGATCAGTTGCACATCGGTTTTTGACACGCCAAAAGACTCGCTCATCTACAGCAAAGAGGTACCGATTCGACCGACGACACCACCAGCACCAACAAGACGAGGCCGATGACAGCCTCGCCTAACGGGATGAACCATATTTGTGCTCGAAGTGGCCAAGAGCGAGCAACGGCCAGATGAAGCGATAGCTGTGATAGGCAAAATACGTGCCGCCAGGCCGTCCGCCTCCTGTCGGATACGTGACAGACCAGCTCGTCGCCTGACTTTGCCGGGATAAAAAGTCGATCCCTCGCAAAATCGGGGGCGTAGGCTCAGGGGAGACGGCGATGAGAGCATCGAGCGCCCAGGCTGTTTGGGAAGGCGTGCTTGCGCCGAGAGCGACGTATGTTTTTTTCTCGTCGCTGTGGCATGATTCGCCCCAGCCCCCGTCAGCGTTTTGCGTGCCGAGCAGCCAGGCGACAGCCTTTTGGACCGCGGGGTGAGTGGACGTTACACCGACTGCGGCAAGTCCGGTAATCGCCGCCCATGTTCCGTACACATAGGCAATCCCCCAGCGACCGTACCACGACCCGTCCGCTTCCTGATGGGTGAGCAGCCAGCGAACGGCTTTTTGCACAGGGGCGTCGCTTTCCTTGTACCCGGCGTATCGACCGAGAAACTCCAATGTTCTTCCGGTCAAATCAGCAGAGGAAGGATCGGTGCTGACCGTATCTGACCCCTCAATCGGCAAGTTGCGGATCAGGGCGGAGTCTGTATTTTTCTCAAAGGCAGGCCAGCCGCCATCGTCGTTTTGCATGGACAAAATCCAGTCGAGTCCGCGCTTCCAGGCGGCGGCTGTCGTTTTGTCCAGCCGCGATTGGGCGCGTAATGCCCGCAAAGCGGCTGTCGTATCGTCGATGTCGGGGTTCAGCGTGTTGAAGTCGGAAAAACCCCAGCCTCCCGGGTGTCCTGCCGGATTGCGAATTTTCCAGTCGCCGTACGTATGTTGCTGTTTCGCAAGCAAGTAGCGGTTGGCTGACGCGATAGCAGGGTGATTGGCGGACAGGCCGCTTTGCTGGAGAGCGTGTGCCAGGAGGGAAGTATCCCAGACGGCGGAAGTCGCCAGTTGCAGGTGAGAGCCTTCCGGCGTTTGGCATACGCTGTCGCGCAGCCCGACGACCGCTTTCGCGATGTGCGGATCGCGGGGAGAATAGCCGCGGGCAAGCAGGGCAAAGACCATGAAAAAGGTGGAGGTGGAGTAGTTGTACAGCGTTCCGTCGGCTTCCACGCGAGCCAACATAAACTGCTCCAGTCTGCGCAGCGATAGCTCGTGCAGCAAGCCGGGCAGCAAAGGCAGGCGCATGACATGCTCGTGGATCGAAGCAAGGAAAGGCTGGCCGCCACGGGCAAAACGATCCAGCAAGCGGTGCGGATAAAGGCCGGGAGAGATCGGAGCCGTCACGTACAAATCAGACAAATCGGGCGTGTCCGCCGTTCCTTTGGCAAACTTGCGGTCGGCAACAATCATCATCGGGGCGAGATGCACGCGGGCATATCCGACAAAATCGTAAAAGCTGACAGGCGAGGAAGGGGGCAGCAAGGCAATTTCTACAGGCACGAGAAAATGAGCGGGCCACTTGTACTGTCCGGTCAGGGCAGCGGCAAATTTGGTCAGCAAATTGGCTTCGGTCAGTCCGCCTTTGGCGCGAATGAACTCGCGAGCGGGAACCAGGCGAGGATCATTTTTTTGGTAGCGGCGCGAGAACAGCAGGGCGTAGTAACAGTCCAGCGTCGTCGACAAATTCCCTTCCGCCTCGTCCGGATACAGCTTCCAGGCGCCATTTTCCTGCTGGAGAGCGGCAATGCGGGTCGCAAGTCCATCGATCAATCGCTCATCATCAATTCCGAGCGTGCGCAATAGGATGATCATGTGAGCGTCAGTCGTCGGGGAGCTTTCCAGACAAAAGCGCCAGGAGCCATCCTGTTTTTGCTGGCTGAGGAGCAGAGACTGAATGCGGTTGATTTCTTGCCGTACTTGCAGCAATGACAAACACCTCCATCACACATGCTTTTGCCAGAGGGGAGGGACGAATGATGGGCCGGGCATGGCAAACGTACGCGACTCTGTGGCCGCTTGCACGCGAGCTTGGAAAAGGAAAGCGAGCGAGTCAGGCTGCCAATCCCCTCATAAAAAAAGACCAGGACACGGTCACGGACATTCGCAACAAAACAAAGGAAAGCAACGGCGACAATCTGGACAGGACGAGCGCCTATTTGGCTTTTTTTCGCCGGCATCCCGAAGTTCATTGGGCACTTTTGGCGCATCTCGTTTCGCGCAATGCCGGATGGAGCATGACAGATTTGCGCGGCGAACTGCTGCCCAGGCTGCTTTCCACAAAAGAACAGCACGACTATTTTTCTTTTTTGGAGCGGGGCAACTGGCTTATTTTTCAAGATGCCTACCCTCAATTACTACTGTATGAGGAGAGCGTCAAGCGCCAGACCAATCTTTTTCACCTCCTGCCCCAATTCGGCGTCTCCCGCTTCATGCAAGCGCTCTGGAACCACTTCTGGGAGAAAGGCGACAGCAAGCTGCTCACTATTGGGCTGATTGTGAACGAGCAAAACTATTTGGAGACGCAGATGATGGGAGATGCGACGTACCGCCATAGCGTGGTCAAAACGTGGCCTTTTGCCTTGCAGGAAGTGCTTCGGCTCAACTTGATCTTGTTTCCGTACGAAGCGGAGGGACGGTCAAACGCTCCGTTGCGGCTGCTCGGCGATCAAGTGCTTCAGTTTGCCTCGCTGGTTGAACGAATCGAGTTGGGCAAACGACTGTACAGCCTTTTGTATCGCGACACGAAAACCAGGGAGGGAGTAGAGAAGTGGGCAGAGCAGAAGCCACATTCCGGCTCCCGCAAAGATTTTTGGCCGCACCTGTTCCACGATTTGCGCGAGACAATGCCAGGGAAGCCGTATCAAAAAACGGTGCGCGGGTGCGCGCTTTTGCCTGGCGCCAAGCGACTCTACTCTCCTGCGCTGCGCCAAGCATGGCAACGGGTACAGCACGAAGCGCCAAAGGACATAGACTGGTACGAAGGCAGCAAAGGCGTCATGCGGCAACTGGCATTCGCCGCAGCAGATACACCGCCTGTTTTGGCCGATGCAGAAGGCGTCTATTGCCAGGCGATTGAAAAAATCGAGCTGGCTGTGCTGGCAAAAGGGAAAATCTTTGGCTCGATGTAGTAGAATAGAGACAGATTGAACACAGGGAGAAGAGCATGCATGAAAGTCGTCATAGCAGAAAAACCGGACCAGGCCATGAAGCTTGCCAGTCCTTTTGCCCATAGAAAACAACAAGGCTTCGTTGAAGTGCACCCGAATCGGATGTTTCCGAAAGGAGCCTTTTTTACTTGGGCGGTCGGGCATATTTGTGAACTGGTGCCGCCGGAAGCCTACAACCCGGCGTGGAAAAAGTGGTCGCTTGCCACACTGCCTTTAGTGCCGCAATCGTTTCAGCACCAGGTGATGAAGTCAAAAGCGAAGCAGTTTGGCATCATCAAACAGCTGTTGAAGCGTTCAGACGTGACCGAAATCATCCATGCGGGCGACGCCGGGCGCGAAGGGGAGCTGATTGTCCGCACGATTGTCGAGATGTGCAAAGTGCGCAAACCGATGAAGCGGCTGTGGATTTCCTCCCTGACGGAGAAAGCCGTAACCGCAGGCTTCGCGGCCTTGCTTGAGGAGACAGAGACGCGCAATCTGTACCATGAGGCGTACAGCCGCTCTTGTGCGGATTGGCTGGTAGGCATGAATGCATCGCGCGTCTATACGTTGTTGTTGCAGCAAAGAGGGATCAAAGACGTCTTTTCGGCGGGACGGGTCCAGACGCCAACGCTCGCACTGGTGGTCAAGCGGGAAAAAGAAATCGCGGCGTTCAAGCCGGAGCCTTTCTGGGAAGTCAAGGCGACGTTTGCCATCGGCAAGAAGCGCTACGAAGGCGTCTGGCACAAAGAAGACGGGGAGTCGCGCATCCTCGATCCGCAGTTGGCAGAGCGGATTGCCGCTTTTTGCCGGGACAAGCCAAGCGAGGTTAGCGAGGTGGAAACCGAGCGCAAAGAATTTTTGCCGCCTTATTTGTTCAATCTGTCCTCGTTACAGGCGACGGCGAATAAAATGTTCAAGTATTCGCCGCAAAAAACGTTGGAGATTGCGCAAAAGCTGTACGTGAAGGGGCTTTTATCCTATCCGCGCTCCGACTCGTCTTTTGTCACCCAGGAGGAGGCGAAGACGTTTCCCGACATTTTGAACAAACTGTCGAAGCAGCCGGAGTACCAGCCACACTTTCCTTTGGCGAAAGCATCCATCGCCTCGGACAAACGGTACGTCAACCAAAAAAAGGTGACCGATCACTATGCGATCATCCCAACCGAGCAAGTGCCGACCGTTTCCAGGCTGAGCGACGAGGAGCGAAAAATTTACGACCTGGTGGCAAGACGCCTCATTGCCGCGCATCAGGAAAGCGCCTTGTTTGACTATACGACGGTGAACACGCTGGTCGACGGCCGCGCCGTTTTCATCAGCAAAGGCAAGGTGCAAATCAGGGCTGGCTGGCGCGAAGTGTTGTTTGATGAGGAAAAGGATGACAAGGAAGCTGTGCTGCCTCCGCTTGCCAAAGGCGAGACGGGGAAAGTGCACAAAGTAGAAGCCAAAGAAAGCAAGACCCAGCCGCCCAAACGCTACACGGAAGGCCAACTGATCACGCTGATGAAGACAGCCGGGAAGCACCTCGACAATCAGGAGCTGGAAAAGGTGCTGATGAAGACAGAAGGCTTGGGGACAGAGGCGACCAGAGCTGGGATCATCAACATGCTCAAGGAACGCAAGTATATTGAAGTCCGCAAAAACCAGGTGTTCGCAACGCAAAAAGGGACGCTGCTCATCGACGTCATCGGCGACAAAATTCTCGCTTCCCCGGAAATGACAGCCAGATGGGAGCAGCGCCTTCAGGAAATCGGGCAGGGCGATGCTTCCGCGCAAGTTTTCATGGAACAGGTGCGCAAGCTCTCGCACAAGATCGTCGAGGATGCCGTCGAGCAGTCCCGCGAATGGAAGCTGGAAGCGTACGACGTCGAAGCATTGCCCACATCCAAGCAGGCGTCCAAGTTTTCCATCGGCTCGAAAGTGGCTGCTTGCCGGGCGTGTGGCGGCGATCTCGTAGACAAGGGAGAGTTTTACGGGTGCGCCAACTATAAAAAGTCCCAGTGTACCGTCACTATTTCCAAGACGATCATGGGGAAAAAAATTACTCCGGCTGCGGCCAAAAAGCTGATGGAAACAGGCAAGACCAATCTGATCAAAGGCTTTGTCAAAGGGAAAGAGCGCTTCGACGCGTACTTGCAGTGGGATGAAGCGGACAAAAAGGCGAAAGTCAGCATGCCAGCCTTGGCGGAAAAAAATGCATAGAAGAAAAAGACATCATTTTGAAACTTGCTTGCGTAAGTAACGTAGATACATGTATAGAGGGTTCGGCAAATGTGGGCCGAATTACCCAGCACGTATTGAGGGAGGAAATCACATGTCCATTTTTAAAAGACTTCGCGATCTGACTATGTCCAATCTTTATGCCTTGATTGAAAAAGCGGAAGATCCAATTAAAATGACCGATCAATATTTGCGCGATATGCAAGAGGATTTGAGTGAAGCGGAAAAAGCGGTTGCTGCCCAAATCGCTCTGGAGAAAAAGTTCAAGGTGCTGTACGAAGAGCAGGAAGCGCTGGTGAAAAAGCGCGAAGAGCAAGCGCACGTGGCCGCTCAGGCGAAAAACATCGATCTGGCCCGCCGCGCTCTCGAAGAAAAGAAAGCCGCCGAGCAAAAAATGGCTGAGTACAAAGAGGCTTACGAGAAAAACAAGCTGGCTGCGGACGGGCTGCGCGACAAGCTGGCTGAAATGAAGAAACAGATTACCGATCTGAAAAACAAGCGCGAAACACTCGTGGCTCGCGTCAATGCTGCCAAAGCGCAAAAAACGATCAACCAGACGATGGCTGGATTCGACAGCAACTCTGCGATGGCAGGGCTGAAACGGATGGAAGAAAAAGCGTTGCAGATGGAGGCGGAAGCGGAAGCAAGCGGCGAGCTGTACAAAAAACAAAGCTCGCTCGACGACGAAATCGCGAAACTCTCCAAAGACCAGCAGGTGGAAGACGAACTGGCAGCGCTCATGAAAAAATACGAGGGGTAAACCGCTTCGGCGGGGCCCCTTTTTCCTTGAAAGGTTGAATGAGAAAGCACAGGCTTCGCCACGAAAAAGGCTGGCGAAGCCGCACTTTCTACTATCTTAGTTGCTGCGGGGGGATAGACGTGTCGTGGACACAATTGCTCGGAATGCTCGTGTGGACCGGAGCAGGCGGTATTTTGCTGTTTGTATTGATGTGGATTGACACGCTTTTTACGAAGTACAAGGATATGGCTGAAATCAAAAACGGGAACGTGGCCGTGACGACCCGGTTTGTCATGAAGCTGTTTGCGCAAGGTTATATTTTATCGCAATCGATCATGAACTCGAATGAATTGTGGAACGCCCTGTTGGCATCTGTGGTCTCATTTATTATTTTGCTCTTGTTGCAAAAAATCGCGGAAATTTTGTTGAAAAGCTTTGCCGGACTTGATCTGGAGCGTGGAACCCAGCAAGGAAAAGTCGCACACGCCATGGTGGCGGGATCATTCCACCTGGTCGGCGCCTTGATTCTGGGCGCACTGGTCTAAACCGGGCAAGGAAGGAGTAGGACCAGATGAGTTTGTTCAAGCGCATTCAAAATATATTTGCCAAGCATGAACCGCCTGCCCCGGAAAAGAGCATTTTGACGGTAGGGCCTGGCGACGTGGTGGAAGTCTCGCTCGTCACCTACCAGGTAACGGGAAAGTCGACCAATGCGAGCCGCAATGCGACGATGCTGACTTTGCAGGATGGAACGACCATCCGCTATTTATACATCGAAGAGCGCGAAAAAACGGTTTACCAGCTGTACACGGTCATCGACGGCAGACTGGATTCCGTAGATGAGGTGCCTACGACAATCGAAATGGACGATGTGACCTATCATCTGGAAGAACAGTACAACGGCAGAGTGCTCGTCGTCGGAAAAGCTCCGTTCCATACTTCCGGTGATCAGTACATCTGGCAGTTCCAATCCGATGGCCGCGAGCTTTTGCGGATCGAATGGCAGGACGGCAGATTCATGCTGTACGAGGGAGAGTCGGTTTTACCTGCGGATGTCCAGGTACTTCGCGGAACGTAAGGAGGAGTGAGCATGCCGAACCGTTGGATGAAATCGATCAAGCTCCTGCTGATTCCGGCGGTGCTCCTGCTTTTGCTGGCTGGCTGCGGAAGCCCCGGAATTGGCGAGAGCTACCCGCTTGAATCCGTCTCCACGAAGGACAAAGGGCAGACATCGCGCATTTATCGCGCCGAAAACAAGACGGTGCCGGAGGTAGCGCAGGAGCTTGCTGACCAAAAGCAGCCGGACGAGATTTCCAAAGAAGACGACCAACACATGTTTCTCGTCTATCCGGATGAGCTGTATCATGTGCAGCAAGATCAGGCGAAGCCGTCCGATACGCTGATTGAGGTCGACACGAAGGAGTACGTTCGGGAAAACTACGATTCATCCTTTTTGCAAGGATACATTTTGGCGAGTGTTCTCGACGATTTGTTCGATGGACACAAGAAAAGCTACAAAGGCAGCTACCGGGGCTACTCAAGCAAAGAGATTTACAAGCCCTCCGGCAGCTATCACGTCCCGAGCGAGGCAGAGAAAAAGGTTGCCCCGCCGATTACCAAAGAAGGAACGGGCAGCATCTTCAAGCGCAGCGACAGCAAAAAGAAAAGTGACAGCTCAGTCGGTCAGGATGGCAACCTGTTTAAAAAGCAGGACTCATCCTCTAGCGGAAGCAAAGGCAAAATTACCCGCTCCTCCGACGGCTCGTCTGTTTCCTCGAAGAGCTCCTCGATTTTTTCCAAGCCGAAAAGCAAATCACCGCCGCGAACAAAAGCAGGAAGCTCGGGGCGCATTACCAAACGCAGATAATCGTCACCCAAAACCCGCTGAGATGGCGGGTTTTTTTATGTTTGGCTCAGCGGACAGCGAAGTTTGCGGGAGATGCGCTGCTTGCGATCGACAAAACGGTCACGCCCGGTTCCGTTTTGTAATGAATTTTTCATAAAGCAAAGTATGGAAGCCCTTTGTCATTTGTAAGATGTAAAGTACGCGAAAAACAGCGGGAGAAAAGCGGAGCAACATTCGACTGATGAAAGCGATTACCAAAGCGGCTTTCTCGACTTTTGTTTGGCAATGACGAAAATATGATTGTTTATCGACAAAAGAAGAAGGGATGTGCATGCATCATTCGACAGTCTTTGTTAGCGGCATTCGCTATGATGACATTGTACATATACAAAGACGACAGACAAGTGGATAGCGGAAGGGAAACTTGGCGGAAAGGAGCGCATCACGATGCTGGAAAAAATTCTTGAATTGCGTGCACAATCCAAATCCATCGCACAAATTGCCCAAGAATGCGGCTTAACCATAGGCCAGGTGAAATATCGTTTGCAAAAAGACAGAGCGAAGGTGGAGAGTGTATCGGCAGAGAATCGACAGATGTCATCGCTGGCATCCCGACGAGAAGAAAATTGGCAACTGCCAGCTTTTTACGGACGCGATATCGTCAAGGTGATGGCGCAAAGTCCGACCGTGCTGTTTGTGTACTGGGAAATTACATGGCCGAGGATGAGGATGGTGGCATCGTATCTACAGGCAGACTTCCGGCAGATTCAAAAAGGGCTGCGCTTGTACGACGTGACAGAGCGGCTGTTTGATGGTCAAAATGCCCATTCTGTCCGGGATATTTACGTCTGCGAGGACGCGCATTCCTGGTATGTGAACGATGTGCTGCCAGGGCGCACGTACTTAATCGACTTCGGTCTATTTGAGCATGGCCGCTTTTGTCCGATACTGCGCTCGGATGTGGTCGTGACTCCTCGAAATACAAAAGCTGCCTGGGGCGAACCATTGGTGGAGCCAGCGTCTGATCGCTCTGCGCCTGCGTGGTTCGAAAACTTTTCCTCGTATTCACTCTACTCCAAAACATCCAAATAAGTGAGGTGTCAACTGTGCACAACGGTTATCTCTCCCTTGTGTTGCACGCTCATATGCCTTATGTACGACACGGGGACCGGGACGATCGCCTGGAAGAGCGCTGGATGTACGAAGCGATGCTGGAATGCTACATCCCGTTGCTCATGGTCTTCGACAAGCTCCTCTCGGACAAAATCGACTTTCGCATGACAATGGTGCTGTCCCCGACTTTGCTGTCCATGCTGGATGACGAGCTGATCGCGACACGGTTTCGCGCCTATCTCGCCAAAACAGTAGAGCTTGCAGGCAAAGAAGTAAAACATACGGCAAACAACCCGGCTGAACAGCGTATCGCCAAGATGTACCTGGAAAAGTTTCGTACTATCGCTTTATTTTGCAGCAAGCTCGATTATCGGCTGATAGAAGGCTTTAAACGTCTGGCAGACAGCGGCTGCCTGGAGCTGATCACATGCGCGGCGACACACGCTTTTCTGCCATATGTGGAGACAGAGGAAGCGATTTTGGCACAGCTGCGTACGGGCATGGACACGCACGAACGCATTTTGGGCAGGCGACCGCGAGGAATTTGGCTGCCGGAATGCGGCTATACGCCAGGGGTAGATCGGTTGCTCCGAGAGGTGGGGCTGCAATACTTTTTTGTCGATTCCCATACGATCGAACACGCGACACCACAGCCGCGCAGAGGCTTGCTTGCTCCGCTCGGCACGATGCACGGGGTGGTGGCTTTCGCCAGAGACGATGTCGCATCCCAGCAGGTGTGGAGCACTTTTGACGGCTATCCGGGCGATTATGATTACCGGGAATATTATCGGGATATCGGGTTTGACCGGGACATGGACTATATCGAGCCGTACATTCATCCCGCCGGAATCCGTATACATACCGGGTTGAAATACCACCGGATTACCGGACGAGACGTGGAAAAGCAGCTGTACGAACCTGACTGGGCACGGGAAAAGGCAGCCTCTCACGCGGGGCATTTCCTCTATCACCGCGAACGGCAAATCGAAGAGGCAGTTGCCTGGATGGACCGCAAGCCGCTCGTTGTCGCGACGTATGATGCTGAACTGTTTGGACACTGGTGGTACGAGGGTCCGCAATTTCTCGACTACTTGCTGCGCAAGACGGCATGCGATTCCCAGATTGTGAAGCTGATCACCCCGTCCGAATACTTGGACGAATATCAGGAACAAGACCTGGGGCATTTGCCGATGTCGACCTGGGGACGCAACGGCTACGGAGAAGTCTGGCTGAATGAAAAAAACGGCTGGCTGTATCGGCATCTGCATCAGGCGGAGCGCGATTTGATCGAGGTCGTGACGGCTTTTTACGAGCATAAGGGCCAGGAGCAAGAGCGTGACCAGCTTGCGAGCCGCGCCTTGAAACAGGCGGGCCGAGAGCTGATGCTTGCGCAAAGCAGCGACTGGGCGTTTATCATGGATGGTCAAACCGTTGTCGAATACGCTGTGCGTCGCACCCATGATCACCTCGCCAATATGCGGGAGCTGCTTGCGATGGTGCGCGAAGACCGAATGGATACAGAGAGATTGACACAGATGGAGACTGCCTTCCCGATCTTTCCCCACATAGATGAGACGTACTATTTGCCAAAAGAGGCGCATAGAGTGAACGTATCGCATCAACTGGTAGCGGCCAGCAAAGGCGCGGAACCTGCGGGAGTTGTCCTGATGCTCGCCTGGGAATTTCCGCCGAACGTGGTAGGCGGACTGGGTCGTGCCGTCTACGATCTCGCCCGTCATCTGGTTCGCCAAGGTGTTGCCGTGCACGTCCTGACCCGGGCATCGGATTGGAGCGTGGCGGAGGAAGTCATGGATGGTGTCCATGTACACCGTTTGCCTACGTACATTCCGGCAGAGCAGGAAGATTTCCTGTCATGGGTGTTCCAGCTCAATCTGGCGATGTCAGACGCGACGGAACAGCTGTGGAAAAACGGCGTCAGACCGGACGTGATTCACGCTCATGACTGGCTGGTCGGCTGGGCCGCCATGGAAATCAAGGAACGCTATTCGCTGCCGCTGGTCAGTACGATCCATGCTTTGGAGCACGGGCGGCATCAAGGGATTCATACGCCTTTGCAAGAGCGGATTCACAATAGCGAGCGCACTCTTGCGCACGCTTCGGATCGAGTCATTGTTTGCAGCCACTACATGGCGAATGAAGTGCAGCGTTTGTTCGACATTCCGCGAGCCAAACTGCGGGTGATTCACAACGGCGTCGATTTGGCGCAGCCGCCAGCATTCGATCAAAATCGATTGCGCGAAGAGCTGTCGATTGGCGACGGGCCGATCCTGTTTTTTGTCGGGCGTCTGGTCCAGGAAAAAGGGGTTCACCTTTTGCTGGAAGCGATGGCCAGGTTGCGCTACGACTTTGGTCATGTGACGCTGCTCATCGCGGGCAAAGGGCCGATGCAGGGGCAGTGGCAACAGCGGGCGGAAGAGATGGGGATTGCTGAGCGCGTGAAGTTCCTGGGCTTTGTCGATGATGCACGTCGAGATCAGTTGTTTTTGCTTGCTGATATCGCGGTCTTTCCCAGTTTGTATGAGCCATTTGGCATTGTGGCCCTGGAAGCGATGGCTTTGGGCGTGCCGATTTTGGCAGCGGACACGGGCGGACTGCGTGAAATCGTCAGACATGGGGAGAACGGAGCGACGATGTACGCCGGAAATCCGGAATCGCTCACCGATCAGCTGCGCTGGCTGCTGCAAGATCCGAAAAAGCGGCGGCAGATGGCGCAGACGGCGCAACATGACGTTTTGCAACATTACAACTGGACGTCTTTGGCGATCCAGACGATGGAGGAATACCGATTGCTCGGCGTTGCTTGCCTGGCCTTATCGGAGAAATAGACACTGACAGCGCATGATCGCAACGATGATGAAGGAGGAAGGAAAAAAGATGAAGGCAGTAATTATGGCTGGTGGTAAAGGTACGCGTCTACGTCCGTTAACGTCCCAAACTCCAAAACCAATGGTGCCACTCTTGAACCGGCCTTGCATGGAGTACACGATCGATCTGTTGAAGAAGCACGGAATTACAGAGATTGCCGTCACGCTCCAATACTTGCCTGATGTCATCCGCGATACGTTTGGTGATGGTTCGCGCTACGGTGTTTCTCTCGTGTACTTTGAAGAAACGACGCCGCTCGGAACAGCGGGCAGTGTGAAAAACTGCGCCGATTTTCTCGACGAACGGTTCATCGTCATCAGCGGAGATACGTTGACCGATATGGATCTGTCAGCAGCGATCCGTTTTCATGAGCAAAAAGAAGCGTTGGCTACGCTCATCTTGACCCGGGTGGAGACGCCGCTGGAATTTGGCGTGGTCATGACGGATGAACAGGGCCGGATCAATCGTTTTCTGGAAAAACCAAGCTGGGCAGAAGTGTTCAGCGATACCGTCAACACAGGGATGTACGTCTGCGAACCGGAAGTGCTTTCTTATATAGAAGAAGACAAAGAAGTCGACTTCAGCAAAGAAATTTTCCCCTTTTTCCTCCAGGAACAAAAACCGCTGTACGGCTATGAGGCGAGCGGCTACTGGTCGGATATTGGCTCGCTTGAAGTATACCGCCAGGCACAGTTTGATCTGCTGGATGGCCGTGTGAATCTGGAAATCAAAGCCCAGGAAATCGCCCCGCGCATCTACCTGGAAAATCACGTTCGCGTCGACTCTTCGGTACGTCTGGAAGGGCCGGTTTATATAAGTGAAAATGTACACTTGCAAGCGGGAGTAGCTGTGGGGCCTTATACGGTCCTGGGCAGCAACACGGTCGTTTCTTCCGGCAGCAAGCTTTCCCGCGCGATCTTCTGGGAAAATAGCGTGATCGGGAAAAAGACGGAAATTACCGGAACGACCCTTTGCAAAAATGTCCGACTCGCCGATTGCGTGCAAGCAGGCGAGGGAGCCGTCATCGGAGACAATTGCCAGATCGGAGCGAAATCAGTCGTGAAGGCAGGCGTCAAAATTTGGCCGGACAGAGAGGTGGGGGAAAGCGCAACGGTCACGACCTCGCTCATTTACGGCATGAAACAGACGAAAAACTTGTTCGGAAACAACGGGATCAAAGGGCTCGCCAACGTGGACATCACGCCGGAGTTTGTCACCCGGCTGGCTGCGGCGTACGCCTATTTGCAAAAGTCCGGCAGCAAAATTGCCCTTTCCGCGTGCTCGCATCCTTTTGCGCAGCTGCTCAAGCACAGCATCATGACGAGCTTGTGCTCCTCCGGCATTGATACGGTGGATTTTGGCGTCGGCAACTCCCCGCTCATCCGCTATGGTGTGCGCTCCCTCGGTTGCGTCGGCGGCATCCACGTGTTCATGAACGAAGCCTTAGACGAAAAAGAGATCGTCATCCAGTTCATCGATCAGACAGGACTGCCCATCACGCGTGATATGGAGCGGAAAATTGAAAATGCCTACTGGCAGGAGACGTACGTGCGCAACTTGCATCATTTGGGCGAGCTGCATGTCGAGCATCAAGTCCAGGAGGCGTACTTGCTGACTATGGCCCAGCAGCTGGATATGACGGCGATCCAGCGCCAGCGTTTTCACTTGCTGATCGACAGCGAAACCCGCTTTTTCCCCACGTTCCTCGCCCCGCTGTTCCACGAGATGGGAGTGACGGTGACGTATGGCGCGATTCAGGATGGCATCAGCAAAAAGAAAGCCGATCTGGGGATTCGGCTGGATAAGAACGGCGAAGCGCTGGCTCTGTTCACAGAAGAAGGCGCGAAGCTCTCTGCTGAACAGCTTCTGGCGTTGCAGCTTTTGGCATGCAGCGGCCGACATCAACGCATCGGTCTTCCTGTCAGTGCCCCGATGGAGCTGGAACATCTGGCGCAGCTTTTGCAGATCGAGGTCATCCGAACGAAGGTGACGCCGCGCTCCATGATGGAAGTGGCGGCGGAGGATCACTTCCATCCTTTGTTCGATGCCGTGTATAGTCTCATGAGCATCCTGTCCTATCTCGCCCAGGAGGAAAAGCCGCTTAGCCTGCTGCTTGAGCTGTTGCCTGCGTGCCACATGGAGCGGAAAACGGTGTTTTGCCCGTGGGGTGCGAAAGGCAAAGTGATGCGAAAAGTGCTGGAAGAGAACAAAGGCAAGCTGCTGGAGCTTGTGGACGGAATCAAAGTGTATGACACGAATGGCTGGGTACTGATTTTGCCCGACTCCGAGGATTCGCATGTCAAAGTCATTTCGCAGGGAGCGACAGCAGAGACAGCGGCAACACTCGCCTCGTCCTATGCGAGACGAATTGCGGAGTATCAGTGAGGATAAAGGGAATCGACAGCCTGAGTACGGGAAGGATGTGAAGGCATGCCGAGACCGCTCGTCGTCGGGAACGGAAGACTTTTGATCAATTTTGACGACAAGCTGCACATGCGCGATCTGTACTATCCGTATGTGGGCCAATTAAATCACGTCGGCGGACACTTCAGCAAGCTGGGAATATGGGTGCAGGGGCGCTTTTCCTGGCTCGATGAAGACGGCTGGACACGCAAGCTGGGCTACGACCGGGAATCGCTCGTCACAGATGTTCATGCCCATCATGAGCATCTGGCGGTTTCCTTGCAGATCGCAGACGGGGTGCACCAGCGCGATCCGATTTATTTGAAAAAAGTGTGCGTTCGCAATCATGCCAATGAAGTGCGCGAGTTCCGGCTGTTTTTCAATCACGATTTCAGCCTGAACGAGACGGAGGTAGGGGACACCGCGGTGTATGATCCCCGCCTCGGCACTGTGTATCACTACAAACGCAATGTGTACATGATGGCAAACGGGGTCACCCCGGAAGGCGGAATCAACCAGTACAGCGTCGGGATCAAGCGGTTCAACTACGCAGAAGGAACATGGCGAGACGCAGAAGACGGCCTGCTCGCGGGAAATCCGATTGCGCAAGGCTCTGTGGACAGCACGATCTCGTTTCGGATGGTGTTGCAGCCGCACGAGGAAAAAACGATGTACTACTGGCTGTGCGTCGGCGAATCGTACGACGCGGTGCGGACGCTGAATCAGTACGTGCTGGACAATGACCCGGACCGGCTGCTTGGTCGCGTCGCCGTCTACTGGAGGCGCTGGGTCAACAAGGAGGAGCGCGACTTCGCCGACCTGCCCCAGGAGATCGTCCATCTGTACAAGACCAGCTTGCTTCTGGTGCGGACGCAGATCGACCAGAACGGAGCGATTTTGGCGGCAAATGATTCCGACATCCTCCAGTTCAATCGCGACCACTACAGCTACATGTGGCCGCGAGACGGTGCCCTGATTGCCAGCGCGATGGCGAAAGCGGGGTATACGGGAGCAGTCGCTCCGTTTTTCCGCTTTTGCGCCGAGGCACTCAATGAGGAAGGGTACTTGCAGCACAAGTACAACCCGGATGGCTCTGTCGGCTCCAGTTGGCATCCATACGTGGTCGACGGGGAAATCCAGTTGCCGATTCAGGAGGATGAAACAGCTCTCGTTCTGTACGCGCTCTGGGAGCAGTACAAGAGCGGCAAGCAGATTGAAGACTGCCAGGCGCTGTATCCGACGCTGGTTCGTCCCGCTGCCCGCTTTTTGCTGGAGTACGTCCATCCTGCGTTGCAGTTGCCCAAGCCAAGCTATGATTTGTGGGAGGAGCGCCGCGGCATCTTCACGTTCACCAGTGCCACGGTGTACGCCGGGCTGATGGCGGCGGCGCGGTTTGCCCAACTGTTCGGAGATGACCGCCGACACAAGCGTTACGAGGACGGGGCGAAAAGCATCCGCGCTGCGATGGAAAAGCATTTGTACGATCCGGGAATCGGACGGTTTTTGCGGGGAATTTACGTGCGGCCCGACGGTGGCGTGGAAAAAGATTTCACTGTGGAGAGCAGCTTGCACGCCCTGTTTGCCCTCGATGTATTCCCTGTAGACGATCCGCGCGTGCAGCGCACGATGGAGGCTGTGAAAAAGAGTCTGCGCGTCGATACAGAGGTAGGCGGCTTCGCACGCTATCAGGGAGACTACTATTTCAAAAAGTCGCACGATGTTGCCAAAGTGCCGGGCAATCCGTGGATCATCTGCACGCTATGGGTAGCTGACTGGGAGATCGCCAAGGCAAAATCGCTCGACGAATTGCAGGAACCGAAAAACAGGCTCGCCTGGGTCGTGCGTCACGCGCTGCAAAGCGGCGTGCTGTCCGAGCAGCTTGACCCGTATTCGGGTGCCCCCGTATCGGTTGCGCCTTTGACCTGGTCGCACGCTACGTTCGTAGCTACTGTTCTGCGCTATTTGGAAAAAGTGAATGAGTTGCGCTAACGAGGGGAGAGATGGAGATGACGGCAATCCGTTTCGGTACAGACGGCTGGCGCGACATCGTGGCGGACGGCTTTACGATGGCTAATGTCCGCATCGTCGCACAAGCAATCGCCAGCTACACAAAAGAAGTCGGCCAGCAGGAGCAGCCGATTTTGATCGGATATGACACGCGCTTTCTCGGGAGACGGTTTGCGGAGGAGATCGCCAGTGTGCTCGCAGCGAACCGGATTCGTTCTTATTTGGTGAACGAGGCGGCTCCTACGCCAGCGGTCGCCTTCGGAGTCAAGCATTTTGCGGCCAGCGGGGCGATCATGGTCACCGCCAGCCACAACCCGCCCGAGTACAACGGGATCAAATACATTCCCGAATACGCCGGTCCAGCCACACCGGAGATCACGGCGAGGCTGGAAGCGTGGATCAGCGAGATCGCGTCTTCCGGTCAACCAGTGCAGACAGTCGCTTTGTCGGATGCCGCGCGCGACAGGCTGCTGCAAGTAATTGTGCTGCGACCTCACTACGAGGCCCATCTGCGGCGCATGGTCAACATGGATGTGTTGCGCAACTCCGCCCTGCATGTCGTCGTGGACGCGATGCACGGCGCAGGAATGGGCTACGTCAGCTCGCTGCTTGCGGAAGCCGGAGTCAAAACGGTGGGAATCCGGGAAACGCCGGACGCCGCTTTTGGCGGAGATTTGCCGGAGCCAAACGACAAGCACCTTGGCCTGTTGAAAAAAGAAGTGCTGGAGCGCAAAGCGTCACTCGGGCTGGCGAATGACGGTGACGCTGACCGCTTCGGAGTCGTCGACCGTTTTGGCACCTACATACCGCCTAACGATGTGCTTGTTCTTTTGACCCATCATCTGGTGAAAAACAGGAAGCTGACCGGGCGGATCGTGCGAACAGTTGCGACCACGCACCTGTTGGATCACATGGCCGAGCACTACGGGCTGGAGCTGGTAGAGACTCCTGTCGGCTTTAAATACATCGGAGAGCAAATGCGCCAAGGCGACGTCCTGATCGGGGGAGAAGAAAGCGGGGGAGCCAGCATCCTCGGCCATATCCCGGAAAAAGATGGCGTCCTGATCAATCTGTTGCTCACCGAGATGGTCGCTTTTGAAAATAAGGAGATCGACCAGATTTTGCGCGATGTGTACGATGAGTTCGGGGAGCTGTTCCATACGCGCCTCGACATGCGCCTGGCGGAAAAAGAAAAGTGGATTCAGCAGATGGTCACCACGCCACCGCAGCGGATCGGGCCATACGCGGTGCAAGGCATCAACCGGATGGACGGAATCAAGCTGCTGCTTGAGGAAGGGCACTGGGTACTGATTCGTCCTTCGGGCACGGAGCCGCTGGTGCGGATATACTGCGAGGCGACGAATGCGACAGCGCTTGCCAAGCTTCAGGAAGCGATCCGCGACTGGTTTTCGGAAATTAATGTATAAAAAAGAGCAAGAAAAGAGCGGAAGAACGGACGCCCAACAGCGCCGTTCTTTCTTTTGTATTTTCACTCTGTTTCGAGTTTTTTTTCGTACGGGGTTTTTTAAAAAAATTCATTTTGCTAGAATCATCTTATAGAAGTCGGTATTAGATGAAAGATGGGGACCTATGCGCATTGACCAAGAAGTGTTGGAAGCTTTTTTGCATGAAGTAAAAGTAGAAAGCCAGTCGCCGGATGATCCTGTCGTCGTTGTCCACACGCCCTATCCGTGGGAGCTGGTTGGGACAGGAAATTATGCCGCGGTTTTTGCCCATCCCGATTACCCGCGTGTGGTGATCAAGCTGTATGCCCCTGGCAGGCCAGGCTGGGAGAATGAAATCGAAGTGTACAAGAAGCTGGGCGAGACTCGTTCGTTCCCGGTCTTGTACGATTATGGCAAAGGCTATCTGGTGATCAAACGAATCAACGGCATTTCCTTGTTCGACTGCGTCCGTTTTGGGATTCCCATTCTGCCACAGGTGATCGAGGATGTGGAGGATGCGCTGGACGAAGCGCGCGAAAAAGGGCTGTTCCCACACGATGTCCACGGCAAAAATGTGCTGATGGATCAAGGGCGGGGGTACCTCATTGACGTCTCGGACTACTACAAGAACGTTCCGGACAGCAAGTGGCGGGACTTGCGCAAGGCGTACTACAAGATTTACCTTCCTTTTATGAAAGACCGCGGCTGGAAAGTCCCCCTGTGGGTGCTGAACGGAATCCGCAAAGGGTATCGGCTGTACAAAAAGGCAAGGCGCTTGTTCAGGTGAGCGCACTCTGGTAAAATGATCATTTGACATTGTGTTTGCATGGCTGCTCGAAGCAGGTGAAGGAGGACATTCCATTGTTGTATTTTCTGATTGCAGCAGGTATTATCGCGCTTGATCAATGGACCAAGCACCTTGTAGTAAATAATATGGAGAGGGGAGATTCCATCCCGTTGATCGCGGATGTGTTTCATCTCACCTCGCATCGCAACATGGGGGCGGCTTTTGGCATCCTGCAAAATCAGCGCTGGCTCTTTATTGTCATTACGATTGCTGTAGTAGTTGGCATTGTGTATTCCCTGATTCGCCTCGGGAAAAAACAGCCGCGAGCTTCTTTGGCGCTGTCGATGGTATTGGGCGGAGCGATCGGGAATTTCATCGATCGGGCCACAACCGGACAAGTCGTCGATTTTCTCGATTTCACCCTGATCAACTTCCCGATTTTCAATGTCGCTGATATGGCGATTACGATCGGTGTCGGTATTTTGCTGCTGGATGTCTTTCTCGAAGGCAGAAAAAGCGGACGGTAACCACCTGGATCGAAGTAACTTTGTGAGGAGACAAACATGAACGACACGCAATTGTTTGAACGGTATGATTGGAACGTTGAACCCGAGGATGCGACCGAGCGGATTGATAAATACATCACGCTGCAAAATGAAGATTGGTCCCGCTCGCAGGTGCAGGCATGGATCAAGGAAGGCCGCGTCACCGTGAACGGCGAGCCGATCAAGAGCAACTACAAGCTTCAGGCGGAGGACGAGGTCACACTGCGCGTGCCGCCGCCAAAAGAAATGGCGATCCAGCCAGAGCCGATGCCGCTGGAAATCGTGTATGAAGACAGCGATGTCGTGGTAGTCAACAAGCCGCGCGGACTGGTGGTTCACCCTGCTCCCGGCCATTACAGCGGGACGCTCGTGAATGGACTTTTGGCCCACTGCAAGGACTTGTCAGGCATTAACGGCGTGCTTCGCCCCGGTATTGTGCACCGGATCGACAAGGACACGTCAGGACTGTTGATGGTCGCCAAAAACGACAAGGCGCATATGGGATTGGCGGAGCAATTGAAGGAGCACACGGTGAATCGCACGTACGTCGCGATTGTCCACGGTGTCATTCCGCACGAGATGGGCACGATTGACGCACCGATCGGGCGCGATCCGAAAAACCGCCAACAGATGGCGGTCGTCTTCGAGAACAGCAAGCCGGCCATTACGCATTTTATCGTGCTGGAGCGCTTCAAGGAGTACACATTGGTAGAGTTGAAGCTGGAAACAGGCCGAACGCATCAAATTCGCGTTCATATGAAATACATCGGATACCCGCTGGCGGGCGATCCGAAATACGGTCCGAAAAACACGTTGGAGATCGACGGACAGGCACTGCATGCCAAGACGCTCGGCTTCACACACCCGCGTACGCAGGAACGGATGGAGTTTGAGGCGGACATGCCAGCGGACTTGACCGATATCGTGAATTTTCTCAGACAAGCGTAAAAGGCAGGGGAAGGCAAGTGCTGAAAAGATTGGCGCATGTGACACTGTACGTTCGCGATTGCGAGGAAGCTCTCGTCTTTTATACGGAAAAGCTCGGTTTTGAAAAACGGATGGATTCGCGCATGGACGATGGCTCGCGCTGGCTTACGGTCGGATTGCCGGGCCAGGAAGTGGAAATCGTCCTGCATGATCCGACGCACTGGCACCGCGAGGAAATTGCCCGCGAGATGCTCGCTGCGGTCGGCAAAAATCCGATGTGGGTCTGGGAGACAGACGATTTTTCCACTACCTACGAAACATTGCGCGGGCGCGGCGTGAAGTTCGTCAGCGAGCCTGTCGAAGTGATTTATGGCATGGAGGCGATTTTCGAGGATTTGTACGGCAATCGCTTCTTGCTGCTTTCACCCGCCAGCTTGTGATTGTACATAAACGCTGTATGATTCGAAAACGCTAGTAGAGAGCAACGAAACGGCTTTCTTCTGGCGTTTTTTTTGACGCAAACGATGTCGAGGAGGGGATAAGATGAGAGGGAAGTGGCGTAAGGCGGCTGCTGTTTTGACGATGCTTGGCATGCTGTCGGCAGCAGGCGGGCAGGCGATGGCGCAAGAACAGGTGAAGCTTCCGGAACGAGTGAACAAGGAAGTGAGCGTCCCGGCGCACGTAGCTTTTACGAGCAATCAGCATCTGTTTTTGCTGGACGGGCAGGATAAAAGCAAAGCGCCGAAGCAAATCACCAAAGACGGACTTGCCGAAATCGCAGGCTGGTCCGCTGACGGCAAATGGCTGTTGTTTGTGAAATACAAAGGAAACGACAACTATACGGAACCGGGCTATTTGTGGGCGGTTCGCGCGGATGGCAGCAAAGTGGTGCAAATCGATGACAGAGCGATTACCGGAAAGCCGAAATGGTCGCCGCAGAAAAATCAGGTGGCCTACACAGTCAATGTCGGTACAGCCGAACAGCCGCGCACTTTGTTCAGCATCAAGGAAGTGCGGGAAACCGGAGAGGTGCTCGCAACGAGCGAGACATCTGCTGCGTTTTTCGACTTCACCTGGATGCCGGACGGCGAAACGATCCTGACCTCGTGGGAAGCAGGAAAAAATCGCCCGATGAAGCTGGTGCTGCAAAATCTGGCGGGCAAACCTGTCGCTGCGTATCCGATCGCAGAGGCGCCGAATGTCGAAGATGGGATTTACGCCCTGGCTGCGACGAACATGAAAGTGTCGCCTGACGGTCAGCTCGTCGCCTATTACGTGCGCTACAACGCCGCTTCCTTGTCTGCGGACGGCGTGCCGATCCAATTGTTCAATCTGAAGCAGCCTGCGAAAAAGCCGCTCGAACTAGGCTCAGGCTTGGCCTACTCCCAGTGGCTGGCGTGGACGGCGAACAGCCAGCAACTCGCTTTTATTGACGGAAACGACCGGATGGCGACGGAAAACAAACACTTGAAGCTGTCCAGCCGCGATGGAAAAGTCGTTTCGGCGAGTCCGGCAGACAGTGTCGACACGTATCCCGTCTGGATGCAAAAGCCGCCGTACACGTTGTTTTTCTCCAGAGGAAAAGCGACGCCGTACGCTTTTGACCCGAAAAAGGTGATGGTGCCCGGTCAGCGTATCTGGACGCGAGAAGCAAACGGGGCAGAGCAGCCGTTGACGAAAGGCTCGCTGCAGACGGCTGATTACTATCCATCCCCATCTCCTGACGGCAAGCAGCTCCTGTTCTTGCGCCTCGCTTCCGCCGAGGACGGCTCCTTGTTCCTGCAAGCAGACGGAAAAGAAACCGAGCTAGTCAGAGGGATCACGGGCGACATCGGCTATTACGCCAATTACTTGCCGGAGTGGATCGCCGTCTATTGGAATAGTTAGATTTCTTGCCATTCCATTGACACCCGGCTTGTTTCGTGACATAATCCTATTTGACGAATGGAACCTTTAAATCCAGTCCCGTGAGGCTGGCAAGGGCACGGAATGACAAGCGAGGTCTAGCGCAAGCTGGCTTCCTTGTCCGAGGGCTTCTTGTCTCCTGACAAGGAGCCTTTTTTCGTAAAGCCACTGTTCCCGTCGAGGAGGGGATATCGAGATGATCAACAAAAGTGTCATCATGGATGAAGCGGCAATCCGCCGCGCGCTTACTCGCATTGCCCACGAAATTATCGAGCGAAACAAGGGTGTCGAGGACTGTATCATCGTAGGCATCAAGACCAGAGGAATTTACCTCGCAAAGCGTCTGGTCGAAAGAATCGAGATGATCGAGAACGTAAAAGTGCCAGTCGGCGAGCTGGACATTACCTTTTATCGCGACGATCTGCAACACAAATCGGAGGATGCGGTGTTGCAAGGCTCGCAGCTCCCCGATCAAATTACAGGAAAAACAGTCATTCTGGTGGATGACGTGCTTTATACCGGAAGAACGGTACGCGCCGCGCTGGATGCTCTGATTGACAGCGGCCGCCCGCGGATGATCCAACTGGCTGTGCTCGTTGACCGCGGTCATCGCGAACTGCCGATTCGCCCTGACTTTGTCGGGAAAAACTTGCCGACTGCGCGGACGGAAATCGTCGACGTGCAACTGGCTGAAGTAGACGTGATGGACATCGTGTCCATCCGACAGCTGATCTAACTGAATGAATCCTCTTTAACAGCGATCCCGTGAGGTCGACAAGAGGCAAGAAACTTCCCATGTGTATGGTGAAGCTAGCCTCTTTGTGTCCGCACAAAGAGGCTTTTTGTATGAACGAGGGAAGAAAATGAAACACAGGGGGAAAATAAGGCCATGAGCCAAAAACACTATGTTGATGTAGACGAAACACCACAGATTTCCAAGCTGCTGCCGCTATCCATTCAACACTTGTTCGCGATGTTCGGCTCTACGGTACTGGTGCCGATCCTGACCGGGCTCGATGTAGCGACGGCGCTGTTCACCAGCGGAATCGGCACGCTTTTGTTCCTCTGGATTACAAAAGGAAAAATTCCGAACTATCTCGGATCATCATTCGCCTTCATCGGCCCGATCATCGCCGTAACGGCCTCGCACGGAGTAGGCACTGCACTGCTCGGCTGCTTCTTGTCCGGGATCGTGTACATCATCGTCGCGGGCATTGTGAAAAAGGCAGGCGTCAAGTGGCTTGACAAAGTGCTGCCTCCGGTTGTGATCGCCTCGGTCATCGTCGTCATCGGACTGAGCCTGGCTGGTGTAGCGGTAGACATGGCAACGAAGGTAACGATAGATGGACAGTCGCAAATGTCTCTGACCTCCATCGAAATTTCTCTGGTGACGATGCTGATCACCATTTTGGCAGCGGTTATGCTGCGCGGCTTCCTCGGACTCATCCCGATCCTGATCGGAATTATCACAGGGTATGTATACACGCTGATTCGTCACCCGGAACTGATTGACTTTCAAAAGGTTGTTACAGCCGACTGGTTCGTTGCGCCACCGTTCAAGTTCGGTGAAGTAATGGGTGTGATCGGCAACGGATCTGCCTGGATCGCCGCACTGGTTATCGCGCCAGTCGCATTCGTCACACTGGCAGAGCATCTGGGCCACTTGTTGGTAACAAGCAAAGTCATGGATCGTGACCTGATGAAAAATCCAGGTCTGCACCGCAGCTTGCTCGGTGACGGAATTGCCACTTCGCTGGCCGCGTTCATCGGTGGGCCGCCAGCGACAACGTACGGCGAAAACATCGGGGTATTGGCCATCACTCGTGTGTACAGCAAAGTAGTCATCGGTCTGGCAGCCGTCTTCGCCATCCTGTTCGCCTTCATCGGCAAAATCAGCGCGCTGTTGATGACGATTCCGACTCCGGTGCTTGGCGGTGTGTCGATTATCCTGTTCGGGATTATCGCGGCACAAGGTTTGCGGATGTACGTCGAACACAAAGTAGACTTTGCCAATAAACGCAACATGATTGTCGCCGCTGCGATTCTCGTCACCGGGATCGGCGGATACAAGATCAGCTTTGCAGGTGGAGGTCTTTTCAGCGACCTGACCATTGACAATATCGCATTCTCTACCTTCCTGGGAATCTTCCTGCACCTCATCCTGCCTGGCAAAGAGTCGGCGATGGGGGAAGCATCCCGCGAAGACGAAAAACAAATCGCGTAAACGTTCCCCATTCCTTTAAATCCAGTCCCGAGAGGCTGGCAAGGCATAGAACGCTGTTTTGGCTGCCCAAAATCGGCATCCGTCCGGCTTCTTGTCTCTGCTACCTCTCTATAGGTAACGTGAGTCAAGAAGCTTTTTCTTTCGATAAATCAGATTAACCGGAGGGATTTTCGATGAACAACCTAGCGCACCTGATTGGCTTGAAAGACTTGTCCAAACAACAGTTGGTCCAGCTTTTGGACCGCGCGCAATACTGGGCGGCTAGACCCAGTGAGCAAGCAGACATCCTGCGCGGCCGCTTCGTGGCGAATCTGTTCTTTGAAGCCAGCACCAGAACCCGCTTCTCTTTCGAAGTAGCTCAAAAGAGACTCGGCGCACATGTGTTGAACTTCATCCCGGAAACCTCCTCTACAGTAAAAGGCGAGACGGTGTATGACACGATCCGCACGCTGGAAGCGATGGGCGTGGAGGCTGCGGTGATCCGTACGAAAAAGGAAGGGCTGTTGCAGGAGCTGGCGCAGACGGTAGACATGAAGCTGGTCAACGCCGGAGACGGGACAAACGAGCATCCGACCCAATGCCTGCTCGACCTGCTGACGATGAAACAGCAGTTCGGCATGCTGGAGGGCTTGACGGTGGCGATCATCGGCGACTTGCGCCATAGCCGCGTGCTCGGTTCGCACCTGCACGCCATGCCTAAGCTGGGAATCAATCTGCTGCTGGCTGGTCCGCCTGCGATGATGCCAGCGGATATCCCGCAAGGCGTCAAAGTAGTGAGCATGGAAGAAGCGATCCAAACTTCAGATGTAGTCATGATGCTCCGCGTCCAGCTGGAGCGCCACACCGAATCGCTCTACACTTCCAAGGAAGAGTACCACAAAGCATTCGGGCTGACGCTGGAGCGGGCGACCATGATGAAGCAAGGCGCGGTCATCATGCATCCGGCTCCTGTCAATCGCGGAGTCGAGATTCACACCGACCTGGTAGAATGCGAAACATCCTTGATCCAAAAACAAGTAACCAATGGAGTCGCAGCGAGAATGGCTGTACTGGAAACTCTGCTGAAAGGGAGCGATACAAAATGGGAACCATCCTTGGCAACGGCAACGTACTAAATCAGGCGGGAGAACTGATCCCGGTAGAAATATTGGTGGAAGAGGGACGAATCGCAGCGATGGGAGAAAGCCTGCCGCGCGAAGGTCATGACTGGGTAGATTGCAAAGGCGGAATGATCAGTGCGGGATTGATTGATGTCCACGTCCACCTGCGCGAGCCGGGTTTTGAACATAAAGAAACAATCGAGACAGGAGCGACAGCAGCCGTGCGTGGCGGCTTCACCACGATCTGCTGCATGCCGAATACCCGTCCTTCCATTGACAGTGTGGAAACAGTGACCTCGATCCTGGACAAAGCGCGTGCAGCCGGAAAGGCCCGCGTGATTCCTTACGGCGCGATCACCGTACGCCAGCTGGGAAAAGAACTGACAGACTTCGCAGGCTTGAAGGAAGCGGGAATTTTTGCACTGACAGATGACGGTGTCGGCGTGCAGTCCACGGCGATGATGAAAAAAGCGATGACAGCAGCAGCTGAGCTGGGAATTTCGATTGTCGCCCACTGCGAGGACGAAGACCTGCTGATTCCGGGAGCAGCCTTGCACGACGGCGTGGTCGCAGCGCGCCACGGACTGCCTGGCATTCCGTCCGAATCCGAGTCCATCCACGTCGGACGCGACATTTTGCTCGCGGAACAGACAGGTGTGCACTACCACGTATGCCACATCAGCGCAAAAGAATCTGTAAGACTCGTGCGCGACGGAAAGCGTGCAGGTGTGAACGTCACTTGCGAAGTAACGCCACACCACTTGCTGCTGTGTGACGAGGACATCCCGGAAAATCTGGATACGAACTGGAAAATGAATCCGCCGCTGCGTTCCCGCGAGGATCGCGCAGCGCTGATCGCCGGGCTGAAAGACGGCACGATCGACATGATCGCGACAGACCACGCTCCACATACGCAGGAAGAAAAAGCAAACGGCATGGCTCGCGCGCCATTCGGCATCGTCGGTCTGGAAACAGCTTTCCCGCTGCTTTACACCAACCTGGTGCAAACAGGCGAGCTGACGCTGCAAAGACTGGTTGAGCTGTTGACTGTACAGCCAGCGAAAGCTTTCGGACTGTCGGCCGGACGTTTGGAAGTAGGCGCGGTGGCAGACTTGACTGTCATCGACCTGGAGACAGAAAAGAAAATTGATCCGACAACCTTTGCCAGCAAAGGAATCAATACACCGTTTACGGGATGGGCGTGCAAAGGCTGGCCGATCCTAACACTGGTAGACGGCAAGATCGTACATCAAGGCGTGTAAAACGACTCAGCCTGTCAACTAGCAAGCGAGCGGGCACCTACGGGAGAGACGGCAGCTTTTACACGAAAATGAAGGAGGAGCATAGATGCGTGCAAGATTGATTTTGGAAGACGGAACAGAATTTATCGGAACAGCGTTCGGAGCGACGAAGGAATCCTACGGGGAAGTGGTTTTCAATACAGGACTGACAGGATACCAGGAAGTTCTGTCTGACCCGTCCTACTGCGGGCAGATCGTAACCATGACATACCCGCTGATCGGGAACTACGGGATCAACCGCGACGACTTTGAAGCTGTTCGTCCGTACATTCACGGCTTCGTCGTCCGCGAGCATTGCGATATGCCGAGCAACTGGCGCAACACCAACACGCTGGATGAGCTGCTGAAAACATACGACATCCCGGGGATCGCCGGAGTAGACACGCGGATGCTGACGAGAAAAATCCGCTACCACGGCACGATGAAAGGCATGATTACGACCAGTGAAGCCCCGCTTGACGAGCTGGTGGCAGCGCTCAACAGCACGACCTTGATGACGGATCAAGTTTCCCGCGTCTCTACAAAAAGCGTGTTCAGCTGCCCGGGGACGGGACATCGCGTCGCACTCGTTGACTTTGGCTCCAAGCACGGCATCTTGCGCGAACTGACCAAGCGCAACTGCGATGTAGTCGTCGTGCCGTACGACGTGACGGCAGAAGAAATTCGCCGCATTCAGCCAGACGGCATCCTTTTGTCCAATGGCCCTGGCGACCCGAAAGATGTACCGCAAGCAAGCGAGATGATCCGCAGCATTTTGGGAGAATACCCGCTGTTCGGCATCTGTCTCGGACATCAGCTGTTCGCCCTCGCTTCCGGCGCAGACACGATGAAAATGAAATTCGGCCACCGCGGCGGCAACCATCCGGTGAAAGAGCTGCCGACGGGACGCACATACATCACTTCCCAAAACCACAGCTACGCTGTAAAAGAAGATTCGCTCGCGGGAACCGAGCTGGAAGTTACCCATATCGCTCTGAATGACGGGACGATTGAAGGACTGCGCAACCAAGCGAAGAACGCCTTCTCCGTTCAGTATCACCCGGAAGCGGCTCCAGGGCCGTACGACTCCGGCTACTTGTTCGACCAGTTTCTTGCGATGATGGAAACCGCTAAGGAGGAAAAAACTCATGCCAAAACACGCTAATTTGAAAAAAATCCTCGTGATCGGATCGGGTCCCATCGTCATCGGGCAAGCTGCGGAATTTGACTACGCTGGTACGCAAGCTTGCGAAGCATTGAAAGAAGAGGGCATGGAAGTTGTCCTGATCAACTCCAACCCGGCGACTATCATGACTGATACCAACATGGCTGACAAAGTGTACATCGAGCCAATCACGCCTGAATTTGTAGCGCGCGTGATCCGCCAGGAGAAGCCGGACGGACTTTTGCCTACCCTTGGCGGTCAAACAGGCCTGAACATGGCGGTTGCCCTTGCAGAAGCAGGCATTTTGGAGCAAGAAAACGTGAAGCTGCTCGGCACCAAGCTGGAATCGATCAAGCAGGCGGAAGACCGCGAGCTGTTCCGCGCACTCATGAACGAGCTGGGCGAGCCGGTTCCTGAATCGGTGATCGTCAGCACAGTCGAAGAAGCGGTCAATTTCGCCAACGAAATCGGTTATCCGATCATCGTGCGTCCAGCCTACACCCTGGGTGGAACAGGCGGCGGAATTTGCGACGACGAAGAAAGCCTCCGCGAGATCGTCGCAAGCGGTCTGAAATACTCGCCGATTACCCAGTGCCTGATCGAGAAAAGCATTGCCGGAATGAAGGAAATCGAGTACGAAGTCATGCGCGATGCCAACGACAACTGCATCGTGGTCTGCAACATGGAAAACATCGACCCGGTAGGGGTTCACACAGGTGACTCGATCGTCGTAGCGCCAAGCCAGACGCTCGCTGACCGCGAGTACCAAATGCTGCGCTCTTCCGCGCTGAACATCATTCGCGCACTCGGCATCGAAGGCGGCTGCAACGTGCAGTACGCGCTTGATCCGCACAGCTTCCAATATTACGTCATCGAGGTAAACCCGCGCGTAAGCCGTTCCTCTGCGCTGGCTTCCAAAGCGACTGGCTACCCGATTGCGAAAATGGCAGCGAAAATCGCCATCGGCTATACGCTGGATGAACTGAAAAACCCGGTGACAGGACAGACGTACGCTTGCTTTGAGCCGACTCTGGACTACATCGTGAGCAAAATCCCGCGCTGGCCGTTTGACAAGTTCCAGTCTGCCAACCGCAAGCTCGGCACGCAAATGAAAGCGACAGGCGAAGTCATGGCGATCGGACGCACTTTTGAAGAATCGATCATGAAGGCGATCCGCTCCCTGGAAATCGGTTCCTACCACATCGAGATCAAAGGGGCAGGAGAGATTTCCGAAGAGGAACTGACAGCCCGTCTGATTCAGGCCGACGATGAGCGCCTGTTCCTGCTGGCGGAAGCACTGCGCCGCGGCTGGACCATCGACCAACTGCACAGCTTGACGAAGATCGACCTGTTCTTCCTGCACAAGTTCCACAAAATGATCGCTTTTGAACAAGAGCTGGCAAACGGACTGACTGCCGACAAACTGTTCGAAGCAAAACGGATGGGCTTCACCGACCGGAAAATCGCCGAGCTGTGCGGCGAAACCGAAGAAGCAGTACGTGCGCTCCGCATGGAAAAAGGCTTCGTTCCGGTATACAAAATGGTAGATACGTGCGCAGCCGAATTTGAAGCGCAAACGCCTTACTACTACTCCAGCTACGAGGTAGAAGATGAGCGCATCGAAACAGGCAAAAAGCGCGTGGTCGTACTTGGCTCCGGCCCGATCCGGATCGGTCAAGGGATCGAGTTTGACTACGCAACCGTGCATGCTGTCTGGGCTTTGCGCGAAGCGGGCTATGAAGCGGTCATCATCAACAACAACCCGGAGACGGTTTCGACAGACTTCAATACATCCGACCGCCTGTACTTCGAGCCGCTGTACATCGAAGACGTCATGAACATTCTCGATGTCGAGAAACCGGAAGGCGTGATCGTGCAGTTCGGCGGACAAACAGCGATCAACCTGGCTGACAAGCTGGCCGAGCGCGGCATCAAAATTTTGGGCACGAGCCTGGAAAACATCGATGCGGCAGAAAACCGCGAGAAGTTCGAAGCGCTCCTGCGCAGCCTGGATATCGCGCAGCCGCCTGGCAAGACGGTAACATCTGTCGAGCAAGCGGTAGTCGCAGCGGAATCCCTCGGCTTCCCGGTACTGGTTCGTCCATCCTACGTCCTGGGCGGACGGGCAATGGAGATCGTCTACAACGAAGCCGAGCTTCGTGAGTATATGGAAAAAGCAGTGAAGGTCAACCCGGATCACCCGGTATTGGTCGACCGTTACATGGTCGGGGTAGAGGCAGAAGTCGATGCGATCTGCGATGGCGAAAACGTGCTGATCCCAGGCATCATGGAGCACATCGAGCGCGCAGGGGTTCACTCTGGCGACTCTATCGCGGTTTACCCGCCGCAATCGCTCTCCCAGGCGATCAAGGATGAACTGATCGACATGACGACGAAGCTGGCGCGTGCGCTGCAAGTCAAAGGTTTGCTCAACATCCAGTTCGTCATCTACAAAGATCGCCCATACGTCATCGAGGTGAATCCGCGCTCTTCCCGTACGGTGCCATTCCTTTCCAAAGTGACAGGCATTCCGATGGCGAACATCGCAACGAAAGCGATTCTCGGCCACTCGATCGTCGAGCAAGGCTTCACACCGGGCTACCATCCGGAAGAATCGGTTGTATCGGTCAAAGTTCCGGTCTTCTCCTTCGCCAAGCTGCGTCGCGTAGACATTACGCTCGGCCCGGAAATGAAGTCGACCGGGGAAGTCATGGGCCGGGAGAGCACGCTGGCAAAAGCGCTGTACAAAGGCTTGGTCGCTGCTGGCATGAACATCCCGACACAAGGAACCTTGCTCGTAACAGTAGCAGACAAAGACAAGGAAGAAGCGCTCGACATCGTAAAACGTTTCCGCCACCTCGGCTTCAAGCTGATGGCGACGGCAGGAACGGCTGATTATCTGGAGCAAGCAGGCTTGTCGGTTACACGCGTGAACAAACTGTCCGAAGGCACGCCAAATCTGCTCGACGTGATCCATACAGGCGAAGCGAACATCGTGCTCAACACGCTGACAAAAGGCAAAACGCCACAGCGCGACGGCTTCCGCATCCGCCGCGAAGCAGTAGAGAACGGCGCGGTATGCTTGACTTCGCTGGACACAGCTTCTGCCCTTCTGCATGTGCTGGAAACGATCACGTTCTCGACAGAAGCAATGCCTGCCCAACGCGCAGGTGCGAAAGTGGCAGCAACCGTATCCTAGACGAGGTTCGAGAGTAGCAGACCGGACGAGAAAAGGGGAGAGCAGTGTGCAACAGCAATTGACAGATGTTCGGGAGCGCATGATTGTTGCGCTCGACTTTTCCACCATGGATGAAGTGAAGAAGTGCCTGGAGCCGCTCTCCGGGCACATCCGCTACGTAAAAGTGGGGATGGAGCTGGCGTACGCCGAAGGGCCAGCCATCGTGTCCTATTTGAAAGAGCAGGGGCTCAAAGTGTTTGTGGACTTGAAAGTTCACGACATCCCGAATACAGCCAAAGGGGCGATGAAAAGCCTCGCGCGTCTTGGCGCTGACATGGTGAACGTGCATGCGGCCGGGGGCGTGGCAATGATGGCAGCGGCGAGGGAAGGATTGGAGCTGGGGACAGCGGCAGGTGCTGCTCGTCCTCTCCTGATCGGCGTAACGATGCTTACTTCGACAGGAATGCAGACGATGAACCAGGAGCTTGCGATCCCAGGCTCCGTCGAAGATGTCGTCGTGCATTACGCCATGATGACGAAGCAAGCCGGATTGGACGGGGTTGTCGCTTCTCCACTGGAAGTGCCGATGATCAAACAGGCAGCGGGCGAGTCTTTCGTAACCGTGACGCCAGGCATCCGTCCTTTGGGAACAGATCAAGGAGATCAGACGCGGATTACGACACCGGAACAGGCTTTCCGCCTGGGCAGCGACTATCTCGTGATCGGACGTGCCATCACAGGGGCAAAAGATCCCGCAGGCGTCTGGCAAAGTATCGTGGCAGCGGTAGAAGCAGATCGCGCGTAAGCATTCACGCCGGAAGGGATGAAGAGAAATGACGACAAACACAACAGCCAAACAAATTGCAGCGAACCTCCTGGAGATCGGAGCGGTTCACCTGCGCCCGGAACAGCCTTTTACCTGGACATCGGGAATCAAGTCGCCGATTTATTGCGACAACCGCATCACCATGTCTTACCCGCACGTACGCCGGGCGATTGCCCAGGCATTTGCCGAGCTGATCAAAGAAAAGTATCCAGACGCCGAAGTTGTGGCGGGAACGGCTACGGCTGGCATTCCGCACGCGGCATGGGTGGCAGAAGTTCTTGATTTGCCAATGATTTACGTGCGCGACAAGGCAAAAGGACACGGCCGCCAAAACCAGATCGAAGGCGCACTTTCCGCCGGACAAAAAGTAGTGGTCATCGAAGACCTGATTTCTACAGGCGGCAGCTCTCTGAAAGCAGCGCAAGCCGTTCAGGCAGAGGGCGGCGAAGTACTGGGTGTTGTAGCGATCTTCAGCTACCAGTTCCCGGATGCGGAAAGCTTGTTTGCCGAAGCAGGCGTTCCTTGCACGACGATTTCCCACTACACGGCACTGCTTGAGGCGGCAAAAGAACAAGGCGTAATCACAGCGGAACAGGAGAGCGTGCTGGGCGAATGGCGCAAATCTCCACGGACGTTTTTTGCATAAAAACTGATTTGGCTTCGGAAAAGAGTGGACACCGTTGAAGTAACGGCTCCACTCTTTTTGTTTTTTGGAAACGACCAACAAGGATTGTCTCGGCACGCACAAAGTGGCGGACTGGGCGAGAGTTTACGCTTCGGGGAAAAAAGTCGCCAGATGGAAAAGCAAGACATCCGAATGGTTCGTTGCAAACGCAACTGGAGAGCGCAGAAGAGTGCCCGATCCAGGGGCCATCTTTTTTGCCTGCCTGTTCTGCGTAGCAGTGGAAACGCCCGTCAGACTTGATTTCGGACGCGAATCTGAACACCTTCTGCTTCGAAAAAGCGGGTGATCCACGTCTGATCTTCTCGCAGATCAGCCAGTTGTTCAGGGAAAAAGATGCCGCCAGCAGTAGCCAGATTGTTGCCTTCCATCAAGATTCTTTGCGCCTGGATGGCAGCTCCTGTAGCCGTCAGGTGAGTTTGTCCCTGCGGGTCGGTGATCTCCACCTGTCTACGTGTGAGCACACCGTGCTGGTCGCGTCCTTCGATCTGGACGGTGACATGGTGCGCAGCGCCTGTGCCCGGGTTGTACAAAATGCTTTGCCGCGCCTTTTGCCCGAGCAGCTTCCACACTCCGCTCCGTACGAGGAAAACGAGTGCGGACGTGGACCATGTTTGATCGAAAGCGATGCGGAAATTTGCTGAACGGACGGACGAATCTTGTACCAATGTCACATGATCGGGCGTATCCAGCCGATAGCACTTGGCCCGAAAGCCGTTCGGAAAAGTAACCGGACGCGGCTCTGTCATAGGCAGAACGGTTCGCGTTTGGCTTCCTTCGAAAACGTGAAAAGGAATCGTCATCCTGTTCATGTAAGCGGTAGAATCCGGCCCTGCTTTATCATGCAAAGAGTAAAGGGCGTATATATCGACAGACGCTTCCTGCAAGCCGTCGGCGTACATTTTGCCGAAAAGGGCAGGCGTTCCTCCCATCCACCCAGAGGCGAGGACGATTGGCGCACGAAGATCAACGCTTCGCAGTCGGTCGATGGCTCCCGAGAATCGCTCTGTCCAGCGGGTGACGTCCACGAGCGGAATTTGCCGCCGAGCGCTTGCGAGCAGCAGCCTGTCATCAGGATCGTTGACGGCATTAATAATGAGAGACAGGTCTTTTGGCGCATCAATAAGCGGGTCTGCTGCCGTATTGTCCACGAAAAGCGAATGAACTCGGGGAGAGGCGAAAGGAAGCGGCTTCCCCGGATTTCTGCCCCCGAGCAGCAATTGCAAGTCGTGATTTTGCTCGTGTAAAATGCGGGCAATTTGGCTGCCGACAGTCCCATACCCGCCGACAATTAATCCTTTTTTCTCAGCCAAAGAAAACTCCTCCGTTTGTATGTTTATTTGTTTAAGTTTATCAACATAAAGTAAAGAAGAAAAGGGACGCGCTGTCCCTTGCCAGTTGCTCGTTATGAACATTCTTCTTCGACAAATGTGACGAGTTGTTTAAACAGAAGCATCGCCTCTGTAATTTCCAAGCGGTAGTAAATTTCTGTTCCTTTTTTCTCGGAGTGGAGCAATCCGGCTTGCCGCAATATTTTCAAATGATGGGAAACGGTCGGCCTGGACATCGGGATATGCTCGGCAATTTGCGTGACGTTCAAGCTTTCTTTGTCAATCAACAGGGCGACGATTTGCTGGCGCACGGGATCACCTAGCCCTTGGAAATAAGGACTCAGCTGCATAAAAAGGTGGATCGCTTTTTCGTTACAGGTTGGATGATTCATAGCTACACTCCGTTAATAAACTTAATCATTTGAACGTATTATAATCCTCCTTCCTTTTTTTTGCAACCTTCAAAACGGCTGATTTGCAAAGGTTTTTCCGCAACAGCTCTCGCTGTGATTCATGTAATGGAAAAGCAAATCAGGGAATAGTAAGAGGGGTTACAAATAAGTTGAAGGAAGGTGCTTATGTCATGAAGGAATGGACGGGGAGCGCAGTCTCCCGCGAAGCAGTAGGGAAAATCAGAAAGGTATTCGGCTCTTGCTTTCTGGCACTGGCGTTGCTCTTTTTCATCCCGAGCACAGGTCTCGCGGTAGGCAAAGGCGCGCAGGGACCAGACGTATATGTGATTCAAGGGATGTTGAAATCATTAGGTAGCTATTCTGGACAAATCAACGGATACTACGACGATGTCACGGTGCGCGGCGTCAAGCATTTCCAGAAAAAACACGGCTTGCCTGCGACAGGCTCTGTGGACAAGCGCACGCTTAATCGCATGGTTTACTCTTATGATCGAGTCGTTTCCAATCCACACCGCGGCGGCGGCAAAGGCATCGGTGGCGGAGCAGGCCAAGGCGGCAAAGGCATCGGCGGCGGAGCAGGCCAAGGTGGCGGCAAAGGCATCGGTGGCGGAGCAGGTCAAGGTGGCGGTAAAGGCTTTGGCGGCGGAGCAGGTCAAGGTGGCGGCAAAGGCATCGGCGGCGGAGCAGGTCAAGGTGGCGGTAAAGGCTTTGGCGGCGGAGCAGGTCAAGGCGGCGGCAAAGGCTTTGGCGGCGGAGCAGGTCAAGGTGGCGGGAAAGGCATCGGCGGCGGAGCAGGCCAAGGTGGCGGCAAAGGCATCGGTGGTGGAGCAGGCCAAGGTGGCGGAGCAGGCCAAGGTGGCGGTGAAGGCATCGGTGGCGGAGCAGGCCAAGGCGGTGGAGCAGGCCAAGGTGGCGGAGCAGGCCAAGGCGGCGGAACAGGCCAAGGTGGCGGCAAAGGCATCGGTGGTGGAACAGGCCAAGGTGGCGGCAAAGGCATCGGTGGTGGAACAGGCCAAGGCGGCGGAACTGGTGAAGAAGGCGGCAAAGGAACTGGCAACGGCGGCGGAACCGGAGAAGGCGGCGGCAAAGGAACTGGCAACGGCGGCGGAACCGGAGAAGGCGGCGGCAAAGGAAACGGCAACGGCGGCGGAACCGGAGAAGGCGGCGGCAAAGGAAACGGCAACGGCGGCGGAACCGGAGAAGGCGGCGGCAAAGGAACTGGTAACGGCGGCGGAACCGGAGAAGGCGGCGGCAAAGGAAACGGCAGCGGCGGTGGAACTGGCAACGGCGGCGGTACAGGCAACGGTTCCGGCAATGGCAATGGATCTGGCAAAGACAATGGTCAAAATGCCGAGGACAACGAAGGAAACGGCAAAGACTAAAAAACCGTTACCTGGCAAAAACGCTTCGTTTCTCCCAAAGAGACGAAGCGTTTTCGTTTAGACAGGCGAAGCAACGGTTTGCAACGTCATTTTGTCCTTCGTCCGCCAATGTTCGCAATCCCGACTTTCCATATTCTGCTTGCAGGACGTTTGCATTATAATAAAGACGTCCGCGCTCCTTTTTCGGATGGGGTGGAAGACTTTTTCCCTAGCATGGAAGTCATGCAAAACAAAAGCTGACATACATAACGACACAGGATATTGATGGCAGAGGATGAATCACATGGCGAAAATAGAGATCATAAAAAGCATGCTGAGCAATGATCGGGGAAATGCCCATGCATGGTTTCTTTTGGGAATGGAGCATGCGGAACTGGGGGATCGCACGGAAGCATTGCAAGCTTTTACGCAAGCTCTCTCACTCGGAGATGGGGAAATAAAAGATAAAGTTGCAGTGGAATTGAACAAGCTGCAAAGGGAAATGCCGTTTTCCAAAAGCAAAAAAGGAAGCGCTTCTTGGGAGGCTTCTCTTTTTGGCTGGAGGCCCTCGCGACGAATCCAGGTGATAGAGGGGGGCAAAGGAAAAGCAGTTGAGCATGGTTGCGCGTTGCCCGACTTTACGACCGGCTATCATTCGGTTGGCGGGTTGCAAGCTGAAAAAGAAGTGATCGTAAACACATTCGCTGCCCTGACACAGCAAGGCGTGGTACATGAAAGGGGAGAGCGAGGAGGGATTTTGCTTTACGGCCCATCCGGTTGTGGCAAATCATTGCTCGCTAAAGCGACGGCAGAGGAGTGCCGCGTTCCGTTTTTTCCGATAGCGCAATCGGCAGGAAGCGACGTTATGTCCTATCTCGCTGAGTCTTCCTTTTCTGCTGTCGCGGAGGCAGACAGCTATCAAAATAAGCCGCTGCTTGTCTTTTGGGACGAGCTGGACGGGCGACAAGGGCCACAGTTCGCCTATCATAAGCAGGTGGATACGGAATTTGCATGGCTTGCGAAACTGGGCGAGTGGCAGCAGGCTGAGCGAGGGCTGTTCCTTATGGGAGCGACTACCGTTCCCTGGGAGCTGGACATCGCATGGTTGCGGGAAATCGGCTTTGCGCAAATGCTGTTTGTCAGTCCGCCGGATCGGGCAGCGCGGGCAGAAATTTTCCGGTTGAAGCTGAGAGGCAGGCCCGCCGAGCCGATTGATTACGCGCAACTGGCAGGCTGGACGGAATTTTATTCAGGAGCGGATATTGAGTACGTAGTTGAGCTTGCTACCGAGCAAGTCTTGCACGATTTTTTGACCAAAGGGGTGGAAAGGCCCATTCAGATGAGCGATTTGCGCGAATCGATCGCAGCCACTCGGCCGACGACGATCGAGTGGCTGCGGACGGTCAAAGAACATTTGCAAGAAATCAACCGAGACGGACATTATGCGGCTGTCGCACAATATTTGGACATGCATCGGCGCATTTGACTGGCAGGACCGGACTCACTTGAAAAACGTGAGGGGGTCCTGCCGTTTTTCTTGAAATAGAAAGAATATTGACGCAACGACTGTCTTTCTATAATCTGAGGGTAATCGAGCTGATTCAGCAAGGAATGGGAGGAATCGACATGAAGCTGTATGATATATCTCGACCACTCACAAAAGCTACGCCGACGTGGCCGGGGGACACAGCTTTTCAGTACACCGTGAACTGGCCCAAATCAGAAAGCGGCTCCGTCAATGTCGGGAAGCTCGTGATGAGCATTCACACGGGAACGCATGTGGACGCGCCGTTTCATTTTGATGATCACGGGAAAACGACGCTGGAATTGCCGCTTGATCTGTACGTAGGAGCAGCCAGAGTAGTCGATGTGTCGGGGCGTGCAAGCATCGGAGCGGATGATCTGGCGGGAATCGACTTGTCAGGGGTAACCCGATTGTTGCTCAAAACCATGTCGTGGTCCGAACCCGAGACGTTTCCTGCTGAGATTTGCTACCTTCGTCCTGATCTGCCGCCGTTTCTGGCAGAAAAAGGAATCAGGCTGCTTGGCCTGGACGTGCCTTCCGTCGATCCGCTAGAGAGCAAGGAGCTGCCTGCCCACCACGGGCTGCACCAGCATGGCATTTATATTTTGGAAGGGTTGCTGCTAGATGCCATCGAGCCTGGCGACTATGAATTGATCGCACTGCCGCTCGCCTTGGCTGGTGCTGATGGAAGTCCTGTGCGGGCTGTCCTGCGCCGATAGGCTGTAGCGATGAAAAACCGCTCATACCTTAAAGCGGCATGAACGGTTTTCTTCCTAACTTTATTTCAACTTACGCTCTACGTGATTTGCAAGAGGGGGGAAGTTTTCTCAATGACGTCCCAATTCATGCCGCGCGCTTTCAGTCTGGCGAGAAACGGGATCGGATCGATCAGCTCTGGAGGTATGCAGCCTGTCATCGAAAGCAGTCCCTCTGCCATCATGTCAACGGCAACGACAGGCGGGATGCCGGTTTGCCAGATCGTTGCCTGAAATTCGGTTTTTTGGAAAACCTCGTCATGATTGGCGATCGTGTAGACGTAAACTTCTTTTCGCTTGTTATCTTTTCTGCCCTTGACGAGCGCGCCGACGCTGGAGTAGCCGTGGATTTTGCCTGCCAGGTCTACTGGTTTGGGCATCGTCGTTACGACCACGTCGCGCGGGGCAACGCGCACTCCTTTTACTTCAATCTCTTCATCGCTGTCCAGCCCAAGATAGCGCAACACTTTCAAGGTGTTGACGAAATCGGGGTGCAGGGCGTATTTGAAGTCGACGTATTTGCAGCCTTTTGCCCGTCCAATCGTCTCGCCGAGCGTAGTGGCTTCTTCATGCTCCACGTTGTAGCAGTCCAGCCAGCCGATCGGCTCCGGAAATTCAAATTCTTCTTTGTTGGCAAAAGGTGTCGGGAAATACTGTTCGCCTTTTGCCGCCGTCCAGAAGTTGGGCTTTGCCAGACATTCCTGTATGGCCGTCTGCGGGCTGAAATAGGAGCAGAAGCCGTCGTAATCCACTACCGAATTATCTCCATCCCGGATGAGAATGGCGTCCACTTCATCGAGCGAATCGACAGCGTATCGTGCGGCGATGTTCGAAAAACCGGGGTCGCACCCGAGTCCCATGATTCCCAAAATACCTGCTTTCCGAAAACGGTCGTTCCAGGACAGTTGCTGTTGCAGCCATTGCGGGCCGCAAGACGCCGTATCAATATAATGAGTTCGTGTGTGAAGGCAAGCCTGCATCACCGCCAGGTTGTTTTCTGGCAAGCCGATGTGCAGCAAAAGGTCGATGTCGCCCAAAATGGATTGGACGCTGGACACGTCGCGGGCATCCACACATTTTACCTGGATTTCCACATTCGTCTCCCGGCGCAGCTCCTGGGCCAGTTCTTCTGCTGGGCCGATGGCTATATCGGCCAGGACAAGCTTGGTGACAAAACGGGATTTGATCAACTCGCACGCGCTTACTTGTCCGACTCCACCTACTCCTAAGATTGCGACTCGCATAGAGTCCTCCTCCCTGGTGACAAATCTGCTATCTTCGCATTCGAAACAGCCATTTTTGCAAAAATAACGAAATGGACGATGAACGGCGGACTCCCGCCAGGGCATCATCGATCGGCTCGCGGGGACGCAAGGAAAGCACCATGAGAAACCTCCTTTTTCGTTTTGATTGTTCACCAAACGATTGAAAAAGCAAGGTGAATAGTACATGTATATGAAGCATTCCTCACGTCCCATGCGCGACAGTGAATATCGAAGCGCAATTCTTTTTCGGGGATGGGACTTGTCTTTCCAGCAAACAGCTACGCCTCGGTTTTTCCTCTCTGCGGGTTGCGAAAAGTGTTGACCGCAAGCGGTTGTATCCACTTTCATGAAAAAGTCGAGGTGCACTCGTCAAGCAGAGTTGTCTTGATAATAAAGCGAATTTCTCTAATAATAACGGTGTAAACCAACGAAGCATTCCGCATCGTGAGTGTACGGAAGGATGGAAACACAAATGGAACCGATGAGCTTTGTTCTTTTTGGCGCGACAGGAGACTTGGCAAAACGCAAAATTTATCCGGCCTTGTTTAATTTATACGTAGATGACAAACTTCCCGGTAGCTTTTCTATTGTCGGTGTGGGCAGGCGAGCTTGGTCTGATCAGGAGTTTGTTCGCAGTGTGGAGCAGTCTATCCGGGAGTTTTCCCGACGAGATGCGATTGATCAGGCACAGCTTGAACGATTTTTGGCAGCCTTTTCTTATGCAGCTGTCGATGTGACGAAAGCAGAAGCTTACACGCCACTGCTGGAACGGGTCAAGCAGCGAGAGGACGAATGCAAGCTTCCGCAAAATCGGATGTTTTATTTGTCGGTTGCCCCTGAGTATTTCGAGGTGATTGCTGCCAATATCCAGACGAGCGGACTCGGCTCTGTTGCCGGCTGGAAGCGCCTGATCATCGAAAAGCCGTTCGGACGCGATCTGCAATCGGCGGAAGACTTGAATGAGAAGCTGGCCAAAGCGTTTTCCGAAGAAGAAATTTACCGGATCGACCATTATTTGGGCAAAGCGATGGTGCAAAATTTGGAGGCGTTGGAGTTTGCCAATCCCGTTTTCGCCGCTCTCTGGAACAATCGTCACATTGCAAACGTACAGATCACAGCGAGCGAAACGGTCGGGGTAGAAGAGCGGGCTGGTTTTTACGAACAGGCTGGGGCGCTGCGTGACATGTTGCAAAATCATATGCTGCAAATGCTGATGATGGTTGCCATGCACATCCCCAAGCGGATTACGGCGCAAGACATTCGCGCGCAGAAACGTAAAGTAATGGAAGCAGTGCGGCCTCTGGCGCTTGAAGAAGTGGCGAAAAACATCGTGCGGGGGCAGTATCGCGCAGGAAGCATGGGGGAAGTTCCGGTGGCAGGCTACCGGGAAGAGCCGGGAGTATCGCCGACCTCGATGACGGAGACGTATATCGCAGCCAGAGTCTGGATTGACGACCCGTTTTGGAGCGGAGTGCCCTTTTACATTCGCACAGGGAAACGGATGAAGGAAAAGTCGACGCGAATCGTCATTGAGTTCAAAAACCCGCTGGAGCAGCTGTATCGGGAGCAACAGGAAAAGACAGCGCCGAATTTGTTGATCATTCATGTGAATCCACAGGAAGGAATCGCTTTGCAGCTGAATAGTAAGAATCCGGCCAATAGCGGAAAGATTGAGCCTGTGACCGTTGATTTCAGTTCCGGGCAGAAGGACGTCCCAGAGGCTTATGAACGCCTCTTGTTCGATGCGCTGCGTGGAGACTCGACCTATTTTGCCCATTGGAATGAAGTGCGCCTGTCGTGGAAATGGGTAGAGCCAATCTTGACGGCTTTTGAGCGCAATCTCGTACCGCTTGTCTCGTATGAAGCGGGAACATACGGGCCGGATGCAGCGAAACAATTGCTGCAAGCGGAAGGATTTTCCTGGTGGTTGGATGAAGTAGAAGAGAGGGAGCCGGAGCCGATGCATCGGTAATGGCTGACTGTACACCTCGGCTTATGCGAGTGTCTTGCTCATTTCGGGTTGAGACTGGCTCAAGCCAGGGGTGAGTCAAGTGAAAAAGAAGGGGGAAGCGATTCATGCGTTTTGGCGTAATCGGCACCAACTGGATTACAGATGAGTTCATCCAGGCAGGTTTGACCGTCGAAGGCTTTTCTCTTCAGGCGGTCTATTCGCGGACGAGCGAACGCGCCCAGGAATTTGCTGAAAAATACCAAGCCCCTTTTGTATACACGGATATAAAAGAGATGGCATCGAGCGGAACCATCGATGCTATCTACATCGCAAGCCCCAATTGCTTTCATGCGGAACAGGCGATCCTGTGCATGGACATGGGGCTGCATGTGTTGTGCGAAAAGCCGTTTGCTTCTAACGCGGCAGAAGTCGAAGCCATGCTTGCGGCAGCGAAAAGAAATGATGTGCTGCTCATGGAAGCCGTCAAATCGACCCTCGTGCCCAATTTTTCTACAGTCCGGGATCATTTGCCCAAGCTCGGCACCATTCGCCGATATATCGCAAGCAACTGCCAGTATTCCTCGCGCTACGATGCCTACCGACAGGGCCAGGTTATGCGAGCTTTTGATCCTGCCTATTCCAACGGAGCGTTGCTGGACATCGGGATTTACTGTCTCTATCCTGCGATTGTGCTGTTTGGCAAGCCAGAACAGGTCAAGGCGGAAGGCGTTCTACTGCAATCAGGGGTAGATGGCGAGGGCAGCATGCTGTTGAAGTACGAAAATATGGATGCCGTCATCAGCTTTTCCAAGATCACGACTTCGTACCAGCCTGCGGAGATCCAGGGGGAGGACGCGACGATGGTGATCGATAAAATCAACCATCTCACGCGTATCGAGATTCGCTACCGCGACGGGAGGATCGAGGATGTGACCAGGCCCCAGACGCCCAAAACGATGCACTACGAGATCAGAGAGTTCATTCGCTTGGCTGAGGCAGGCTTGAGAGAGTCAGAGACAAATTCACATACAGCTTCCCGCTGGGCCATGGAGGTCATGGACGAAGCGCGAAGACAAATCGGTGTTGTGTACCCTGCTGATTTGCCGCGTTGAAGGAAGGGAACAGCTAAATCATAAAAAAGCAGGAAAACAAGGGGGGCGAAAACGCGATGAGAATGTTCGATGTGACGGCACCAATCTTTGAAGGCATGACGGTGTACAAGAACAAGCCGGAAAAGCAACCGAAAATACAGACGGTTACGAATGGGTACGTAACCGAGTCCAGAATCGATATGGATGTGCACTCTGGCACCCACGTAGATGCGCCGCTGCACATGGTGAACGATGGAGAGACATTTGAGAGCATCTCGCTGGAAAAACTGGTCGGGAACTGCCGGGTGCTTGACTTGACGCACGTTGAAGACCAGATTGGCCGGGCTGAGCTGGAAAAGTTTGATATCGCCCCGGGAGAGTTTCTCCTGTTTCAAACGAAAAATTCGCAAGACGACGCCTTTTCGTTTGAATTTGTTTATTTGGCGCACGATGGCGCTGCTTATTTGGCTGAAAAAGGCGTACGGGGAATTGGCACGGATGCTTTGGGGATTGAACGGAGCCAAGAGGGGCATCCGACGCATAAAACGCTGTTTGCCGCAGGTATCGTCGTGATCGAAGGGCTGCGTCTGCGCGATGTGCCACCGGGCCTCTACTTTATGGTGGCTGCTCCGCTGAAGCTTGTAGGAACAGATGCAGCTCCTGCGCGGGTGCTGCTGTTTGAAGGCTGGCAAGAAGGATAAATAGAGAGAAGCCGAGGAGGACATGAGCATGCTGATTCGCCCAAACCGGGAGGAGTACCAAGATTATTTTGCTACCTACGTCAGTCAAGTGCCAGAAGGTGATCTGCTGACGATTCTCGAACAACAGGCAGCACAGACAGGGGAGATGTTCGCCGGATTGACAGGGGAACAAATCGATTATCGCTACGCTCCGGGCAAATGGACGGTAAAAGAAGTGCTGGGCCATATCATCGATACCGAGCGAATCATGAGCTATCGCTTGCTGAGAATCGCCAGAGGGGATCAGACTGAGCTGGCGGGGTTCGATGAAAATACGTATGTAGCAGAAGGCTTCTATCAGGAGCGCAGTCTGACGGATTTGCTCGCAGAATACAACGCTGTGCGACAGTCGACGCTGGCCCAACTGCGGGGGATCGCTGCCGAGGCGTGGACGAGAACGGGCACAGCAAATGGCAATAAGCTGTCGGCACGCACATTGGCCTATATTATCGCCGGACACGAGGCGCACCACTGTAGAATTTTGCGGGAACGGTATTCGCTGTAAGCCGGGAGAAGCCCGCTGTTTCGCTTTCTGTGTGTCGCTTTTCGTTACTCGCTTTTCGTTACTCGCTTTTCGTTACTCGCTTTTCGTTACTCGCTTTTCGTTACTCGCTTTTCGTTACTCGCTTTTCGTTACTCGCTTTTCGTTACTCGCTTCCGTTACTCGTTTTGCGTTACTCGTTTTGCGTTGCTTGTTTTCTGCTGCTTGTTTTCCGTCGCTCATTTTCTGTTTCTCGTTTTTTGTTACTCGCTTTTCGTTTCTCGTTTTTCGCTTTCCAGCTGTCGCTGCGTGTTCCTCGCTATCTTTTCGCTGCCGCTCGCAACTTGCCCTCCCTATCTCGGCAATGGTAGGGTACAATAACAGTAGTGATTTTTCCAATTTCATATGTGGGAACAGGTTCCTTGAGGTATATCGCCGCAAGGATAATAGGGAAGCTCGGTGCAAATCCGACACGGTCCCGCCACTGTAAGAGGGGAGTTTTGCGCATACAGGCCACTTGTCCAGACTTGGATGGGGAAGGCAGCGCCAGACGATGATCCCAAAGTCAGGAGACCTGCCTGTTTCGACGACACTGATGGACCTACGGGAGATAGGGAGGTGTTAGAGGACTCGCCATGACAGCAGGGGGACGAATACGTTTCTCTTTGCTTGCGCATTTTCTAACGATCGTATCGGTCGTCGGAAAATGCTTTTTTTGTTTGGGGGATTGGTGTGGTCTGTCGAAGGGGGCAACTTGTCTCGGAATTGATGCGATTAATCGAGGCGCTGGAGTAGCTTCGCGATAGAAGCGGCTAAAATCGAAAGAGCTGAGCTGAAGCTGCCTCTCGCTTGCAGCGGTTCGTCGAATGGACCAGGGCGTCTCGCGGTTGATCTACCTGTCAAAGAGGCTACGATGACTCGCGATTAAATTCAACTTGACTAGATCTTGTACGAATGTGAGGGATCGCAAGCTTGCGAACCGGAGCCTTTTTAAGGATATCGTTGCCAGATTGTCGCCGTGAAAAAGGAGGGAGTGGCGTGGTTCAGCTTTTCATATGTCCATGGTGCGGCTATGTTGAAGAAAAAGAGGTGCCGGAGGAAAGCGAAGCAGGAATCGTTACGTGCGCTTGCTGCAACACGGCGGAGGTGGAAAGTGTGTTTGCGCGTGGAAACGGCTGCTTTGCTGAGGGAGTTGCCGTCCGTTCTTCCTGCTTGCGAGTCTTGTCAGCAAACAAAAAGAATTGTGTTGACGAATGCATTGGAATTTCTTAGAATAGGCTCAATAGCAAATCATAGTTCTTATCCAGAGAGGTGGAGGGTCTGGCCCGATGAAGCCCGGCAACCGTTGCTTTTGCGACAAGGTGCCAATTCCTGCGGGACGTTTCGTCTCGATAGATAAGAAGCGGGTGCCTCGTAGCAGTCAAGACGAACCTTCTTCTTAGCGGAGAAGGTTTTTTATGTATGAAAAAGTGGGAACGAGGCAAACATTTGCCCAATTTCAAAGACAAGAGAGAACTGACATCTAGCAAAGAACAAAAATTCATAGTTTTCTTTATCTAGAGAGGTGGAGGGACTGGCCCGATGAAGCCCGGCAACCGTTACGCAGTTTGTGACAAGGTGCCAATTCCTGCAGGACGAAAATCGTTCTGGGAGATAAGGAGAAGGACCTTGATGCCAAACCTTCTTCTTAGCAAGAAGGTTTTTCTTATTTTTCCAAAACATGACATGAGGTGGTAATAATGAGCGCAGGTGTAATCAAAGTAGGATTGCTGGGATTGGGAACAGTAGGGGGCGGCGTCATCAAAACGATTCGCTCGCAACAGGAGAAGCTGGCGCAGCGGTTGGGCAAACGGATCGAGATTGTCAAAGCATTGGTTCGCGATTCGGAAAAAGAACGGGCGGTTCAGGTTGATCCTGCGCTTTTGACTACCGATTTTGAGGATGTGCTAAAAAGCGATGTGGACATTGTCGTGGAGGTAATGGGCGGTGTCGAGCCTACGTATGATTACGTGCGTGCCCTGATTGAAAAAGGCTGCCATGTGGTAACGGCGAACAAAGAGCTGCTCGCCAAACGCGGCCCTGAGCTTGTCGATCTGGCTAACCAGCATCAGGTGCATCTGGCTTATGAAGCGAGCGTGGCTGGCGGGATTCCGATTTTGAGCGTGCTGCGGCAGTTTTTGCGCACAAATGACATCCAAGGAGTTCGCGGTATTCTCAACGGGACGACGAACTTCATCTTGACGAAAATGGAGGCGGAACAGCTCTCTTATCAGGAAGTGCTGAAGCAGGCGCAGGAGCTGGGCTATGCGGAAGCTGATCCGCGTTCGGATGTGGAAGGTTTCGATGCCATGTACAAATTGTACATTCTTGCGCAGCTTGTGTACGGGGAGTCGTTGCCGCTTGCGGATGTCGTGCGTAAAGGAATCGCCGATTTGTCTGCCGGACACATCCGGATCGCAAGTGAGCTGGGTTACCGGATCAAGCTGATTGCCCAGGCACAAAAAGCCGAGCAAGGCATCCGCCTCTCGGTTCAGCCGACTGTGCTGCCCATTGCCCATCCGTTGGCGCAAATCCAGGATGCGTTCAATGCGGTGCAGCTCTCCGGGAACATCGTGGGCGACCTGTTGTTTACGGGCCGGGGTGCAGGCGAACTGCCGACCGCAAGCGCTGTCGTTGAAGATTTGGCTTACTTGTTGACCCAGCCATTTACGCCGCATCCTGTTTGGACAGAAAAAAATGCCGCGGCTCAGTTGGAGCAAGGGCAAGACGAACGGGTGCTGTGTTATTTGGAAGGCTCGTGTATCGCCGCCACACCTGATCGCGTGCTGCATTTCTTGCGGGAGGCTGGCGTGAACGTGACGAAATTGAAGGTGCAATTCGACTTGGGCGGTGTGCTGCGCGCGGGCTTGATCGTTACAGGTATTCGCGCAGAGCATGAGCAAGTGCTGAAAAGTGACTTCGGACTTTCCGTGCGCTGCTTCCCGCTGATCGAATCGGCATAGCTCGCAGTCTGTCTAGATCAGCGCTGATCCTTTCTACTTGCTTTTTTTATCCGAGAGCTGTTGATCGGTATCTGAAGGCCCGTTTTTCTGATTGCCGGGGAAGACGACTTTTTCCCATTTGGTCATGAAATAACTGCAGAGTATAATAAGGCCGATCGCCGATACGGTGATAATCAATCCGGTCATATGTGCCGCCTCCTTTTCGCTGGAAAAAGTGGTTCTACTATGGTCTACGAAAGCAATATGGAAAAGTTTCGCCAAAAAAGGCAACGGGCACGCCTCATTTATCATGAGCGTGCCTGTACGTGACCATCGGCTTCAATCTGAACGTTTTCCGACAGTGATTCGATTCGTTGCAGAAGCGCTGCCCCATCCGTGTCATTCATCGGTACCGCTCGTCCCAGCTCGGCATGGAACGGGAGCATCGTCAGTTCACAGGAAGCGTCTTTTGTGCAGCTTGCTTGCAGTACCATCGTCTGCCACGTTTTTGGCTCCGTCGAGCGGGTGAAAATGAAATTGCCCAAACTGTAGGCAATCCACTTGCCGTTGTAGCGTTCAAAGCCTTGCAGGACGTGAGGATGACCACCGACGATCAAGTCTGCTCCTGCGTCAATGTAAGCTTTGGCCAATTCTTTTTGGTGATCGACGGGAAAGTCTTCCCGTTCCTTGCCCCAATGGGCGATCACGACGACGAGATCAGCGTGTGCCTTTGCTTGTTGAATCGCTTGGACGGCTTTGGCGGAATCATAGGAGCCAGCCAGTCCAGGCTGTTTCTCCGTGGCGAACCAGCTGACTTCGGGAATGACCCGGCTGAATCCGAGCAAGGCGAGCTTGATGCCGTTTCGCTCCACCACGACGGGAGTGAAGGCTTCCACAGAGTCTTTGCCGCCGCCGAGGTAAGCGATCCCGTTTTTGGCAAGCGCGTCAAACGTGTCGAGCAATCCGGCCACGCCCTGATCCATCGAATGGTTGTTTGCCAGGTTGACCGCATCGATCCCTGCTGCTTTCATCGCAGGCGCAGCCAAAGGAGAGGACTTGTAAACGTATTGTTTGTTGTCGGCAGGCGTGCCTTTTGTGGTAAGTGGCGTCTCCAGATTGGCTATGGTAAAGTCATCCTGCAAAAACAGGGAACGGACGTGCGTGAACGGGTAGTCGTAGCCTTTTTCGAGCAACGTTTTTTCCACATTTCCGGACATCATCACATCTCCGACGAAGGTCAGCCGGACAGTCGGCTCGTGGGCAACAGCCGGAGGTGGTGCGGAATCGTGTTCAGGGGAGGCGGAATGGCTTCCCAGCTTGTCGAAAGCGAAGTAAATCCCTGAGCAAAGGATGACGAGCAGACTGAACAAGAGCGTTTGCTTCGCCATCCTTTGCCACTTCTTTTGTCGTTGTTTTCGCCGGATGTGCTTTAGGCTTTGCTGCGTCTGATTCATTATGCTCCTTTCAACGGTAACGAAAAATGGGTGAATTTGTTATTATAGAGCTAATACGAAAAGGGGCGAAAAAAGATGCAGCTTTCCTTCGATCATCTGGTTCATTTCGTGCACCGTCCCCCTGGAGAGGCTGCCCGGCTTTTTCAGGAAGCAGGCTTTCACGCTGTCGCGGGCGGACGTCATACCCATTGGGGAACATGGAACAGTCTCAGCTACTTGGGACTATCTTATGTGGAGTTTTTGGCGGTGGAGGAGGCAGCTGTCGCCAAGCAATCCGACAATCCGCTCATCCGGCAACTGGTCTGGGAGGCGAATCGCGGTGAGGGACTTGGGCAAATTGCCCTGCGCACTCGGCAAATGGACGCGTGGGTAGAGCGATTTCAGTCACTTGGTCTCAAAGTGACAGGGCCGGTAGCGGGCAGCCGCACGCGAGACGACGGGAAGATTTTGCAGTGGCGCATGCTGTTTGCCGAAGACCCGCACAGTGCGAGACAAATGCCGTTTCTGATTGAATGGAGCGAGACAGACGAGGAGCGCAAAGCCGATTTGACACAGCGCGGCATCATCGCTCCGCATCCAAATGGCGCGACGGAGCTGCAAGCGGTTGGTTATGCTGTTTCCGATCTGGAAGCGGCAGCAGCGGATTGGACGCGGTGGTTCGGCTTGCCGAGCCAAGCAGTGTTCGACGATGAGCAAATGGGCGCTCGTTGCCTGACGCTTGCTTTACCTGGCGGAAATATCGTGCTGTGTGAACCGCAGCAGGATGGATCGGCCAAGCGGATGCTGCAATCGCGCGGAGAGCGTCCTTTTTTTGCAAGAGTAGGCGCGGCAAAAGCGCTTCACGAATCGCACTCCATTTGTGGCGGGACGTACCTGATTTGAATTTGCTAGAAAGTAACGAGGGGCAAAGCAAGAAAATGGCGCAAAGGAGGCGAGCTTGTGACATCACCCAAGCATTCTTTGTCCGCTGCGGCGATTATCGTCAATGATCGCAACGAAGTGCTGCTGATCAAAGGACCGAGACGGGGCTGGGAAATGCCCGGCGGAAAGGTGGAGCAAGGGGAGTCCATCCGCGAAGCAGCGATCAGGGAAACGAAGGAAGAATGCGGCTTGGACATTGAAGTGACGAAATTTTGCGGCGTGTTTCAAAATGTCAGCAAGTCGATCTGCAACGCCCTGTTTCTCGCCAGACCGATCGGCGGAAAACTAATCACAACGCCTGAGTGTCTGGAGTCGGGCTTCTTTCCGGTCGAGGAAGCTCTGCAAAAGGTGACCTGGAGCAATTTCAGACAGCGCATCTCTTTATGTTTGCAGGAGGAAAAGCATCCGTTTTACGTGGAGTTTTAGGGCAAACGGGCAAGTATGAGACGTAGTGAAAAGAGCAGTCGAAATCAATCAGCAGGCAAAAAGCTGTCCGAACAGGGACGGCTTTTTTGTTTTGAGAAAAAAGTGAGTGTGTTTGCTCATTCACGGCGGGCCTTAGAGCTTTTTGCAACTGATTAGCCACATCGTTGAGTTTTTCCAAACGCACTTGACTGAATAACTGAATCATAGAAAAAAGAGCAACCCGTTCCCTTTGCGAAAAAAGGAATCAGGTTGCTCTTTCTTTTCTGCGACATCAACATCGCCGGCGATCAATGCGTTCCGAACGTCTTTTTCGTCAATTGGCGGTACATGTACAGCATGGCAATGCGCCACGGAACCAGCATGCCGAACGCCAGCAGGAAGAACAAGCCGCCTGTCTGGATCGGGGTGAAGCTGTCGTTGATCACCAGCTTGATAATCAGCCGGATGATCAGGAGTCCTGCCAAAATAAAGAAGAACGCACGGGAACGTTTGAGGTAAACGTCTTGACCGATGATCTCAAAGCGCGAAGTCATAATCAAGGGAATGGAGAAAATCAATCCGGTTACAAAAGCCGCCAGATCGTACATCGGTGGCAGCGCCGCTTCCGGAAAGAAAAACATGGCAAAGCCAGTAGCCATGAAGAACGGCGGCAGGATGATGCTTTTTGCAGACACAGGCTTTTTTTGCCGGCGCATGCGCAAAAAGATGACCGCGGTTGCCATCACCAGCGGCACCAAAATGCCAAAGGATGAAGAAGTGAGTATCTGCATGGAAAAAACGCCTCCATAGACTTTCAACAAATTTTCAATGTTGTCTTGTCTAGTTTACACCAAATTGAGACGTATGGGGAAGCCGCAGACAGCGAAGCGGCATTTTTGCTAAGCCGCCGCTTCGTCGCTGGCCCGGACATCGAGCTTGTGTTTTTTGCTGTAGAGGAGCGTCAAGAGGCCGGACAAGAGCGTCAGCGAGCCGATAAACAGCAGGTAGCCGGTGATGCCGAGCAGGTCGAGACCGACCCCGGTAATCCCCAGCGCGAGCAGAAAACAGCCGCGGTCGAGCATGCTTTTGAAGGAAAAAAACCGTCCTTGCTGGTGGGCTGGCAAGCGCTTCTGAAAGATCGTCGCAATGACAGGAAAAAAGAAGGCGACGACCAAGCCAAACACGGAAAAGGAAGACAGCACCATCGCTTTGTTGTCTGCCATGGACATTCCGAATTGGGAAAGCGCGAAGAAAAACAGCATGAGCGTAGAGGCAGCGACCAGATTTTTGCCGCCGATCCACCGTTTGGCGAGCAGTCCGCCGATCAAAATGCTCGTGCCCTCGACCGCGTAAATCCAGCCCATGAGCTGCGGCTCGTTTTGCATCTCGCTTAGGTTGAGGATCATCAGATTGAGTCCGCCCAAAAACAACGTAATCAAACCGTTGTTGATCAATCCGACAAACAAGGCAGGGTCTTTGCGGGCAATCATCAGCACTTCGCGGAACTCCACTTTTTCCTTCATATTCCGCGAGGTAACGGGCGGAATCCGCAAAAACAAGGTGACGACCGCCAAAATCGCGTAGGCAATGATCGAACAGATGTACAGCATGGGCAATTCCATGGAGACGACGAGCACACCCCCGAGAGCCGTTCCGCCAATGCGTGACAGGGTGGAAATATTCAAGTACGCACTGTTCGCTTTCAAAAGCTCATCTTTGCTCAAGATGGCAGGCAAGGAGGCTTGCACGGTCGGGAAGTAAAACGCCGCAGACACTTGCATGACGATCAGGGAGACGATCATCCAGAGAATGGAATCGTACGCGAGAGCGGGAAACATGAACACAGGGCTTAAAGTCCGGGCCATGCTGGCAAAGAGCATCACTTTTCCCTTGTCGTACATATCGATGACGACGCCCGCTTTCGGAGCCAACAGGATGCTTGCGATCAGACCGCTCATCAAAATCAGACCCTTCACGGTTTCGGAAGGGATCAGGCTCTGCATGAACGCCAGATTGGCAATGATAGAAATCCACATGCCTGCACCTGCGACAATCTCCCCTGTCATCAGCAAAAGAAAGGTTCGGTTGCGCCACAACATGAGAGCCACTCCATATCTTTTTGGTTTTTGACAAAAAAATGAACCGATCGAGTTTTTCAAAACGGTAAAACCCAGTATAGCATCTGCCCAAATATTTGTATATTTATTGACGCTGTATGTATGCTTCCTAGCAATAACGGGCAAATTACTGGAACAATGAGCGGCGATTACGCAAAAAAGGAGCTAATCGGCATGGCGCGAAAACGTACGCTGCTTCTGTTGATCGGGTATGGATTTGCTGCCACGCTTGCCATCTTTTACGGACTGGTAGAGCGGCACAGCTTGTTTGTTACGTTTGTTGCCTTCCATCTGGTCGTATGCGTGGGAATCCCGCTGCTGCACGGCTGGTGGGAGAAAAGTTTGCAGGAAAATTGGCAGTTGGCGTGGGGCCGGTTCGAAAAGCGGGGAGCGCTGTTTGGAATCGCGCTGGGCGTGCTGTTTTTTACGGGGATTCAGGCTGGATTGTGGTTGCTTTTGCAAGCGGAGGGCTTGCCTGCTGCTGTGCGGGCGGGTTTGGAATCGTGGGGGTTGAGCCGCAAATGGATCGGCTGGTTTGCCCTATACCTCGTGTTCGTGAACTCGTTGCTGGAAGAATTGTTTTGGCGAGGCTTTGTCCTGCAACGGATGCTTCGTTCGCTTTCCCGTGCCGTCTCCGTGCTTTTGACCAGCTTTTTTTATACGCTCTATCATCTGATTGTCACGACAGCCTTGTTTGGCTTGTGGCGAGGCTTGCTGCTGACTAGCGCAGTATACGCGGCCGGGGTTATTTGGGGCTGGCTGAAAGGGCTGTTCCCATCGATATATCCTACCTGGTTCAGTCATTTGCTCGCAGATTTGGGGCTGGCTTTGGCGGTTGTTTTGTGGATTTACTAGCGGGAAGATAGGGGAAAGGAGAGAAAGCCATGCTGGCGCCACACGAAGAAGTCCAGCTGCGCAAGCGTCTGCTGGGCATCCTGCGGCAAAAGAATGAGCACGTCCAGCTTTACTTCGATACATATGGATTCACGCCAACAGGACCATTGCTCGCTTATTTGCGCTCGATCAAAGGGTGGGAAAATATTCGCCGCTCCGATCTGTGGCAAGTCGTGGAAAATGACCCGCAGCGGCAAATTGACTGGGATGGCGGCGTTTTGCTTCGCGCCACCTACGGCTTTGCTTCAAGCCCAGTCCAGGCAGCAGGCCGACTCGCAGAGGTGGAGCCTCCAGCGCTTCTGTACTACGGCACGCACGAAAAGCTTGTTCGGCAAGTGCTCACGGGCGGACTTTTGCCCATCGCGAGTGACTTTGTGCAGCTTGCGCTCACGATCGAAGAGATCGGGATGCCGGAAGACACGCTCTCTGTGCTGACCGTGCAGGCGGCAGAGGCGAGGGCAACCGGCATCCGATTTTTCAAAGGGAGCGGAGCATTTTTGTACAGCGATGCGATTCCAGCCGCTTTTGTAACAGAAGAAGCGTATTAGTCCGCCGGATTGATCTGCTTTCCTTGGCGCAGTTGCAGTTGCCGCTCTCGTTCTGCGAGCACGTCGCTGCGGTCGCGCAACGTATGCTTGTTCAGCAAAAACGGATCGCTCATGTCGCTGTCGCGGTGCTCAGGCTGATTTTGCCGGGCACAAGCCGCTTTGTACGCGGATATCAGCTCTGCGGCCTGCATCGGCAAGGTGAGGCTGCGGTATGGCATGCCTTTTTGAATCTCATCCAGGCGCTCTGCCAGCAATCGCTGCAGGGCAGTGCTGTCCAAGCCAAGGCGCTCGATCTCTTCATGGTGTTCTTTGACCAACGCGTGGGCGCTTGTGAGCATCTTGCCAGCGCCATTCAGGTTGCCGCGTCTGTGATGATACAGGCCCACGGCAATTTGGATCAGGCCGACCCACACAGGCTGGCGCTTTTCTGGTGGAGCACTCTTCCAATATTCTTCGAGAATCTCGTGACACTCGAAGTAGTCGCGTTCGACATGAAACTGAACCAGGTAGTCCAGATACGGCTCAGGATACATGGTGGACTTCACCTCGCTCTTTTTTGGGAAAAACGTCTCGATGTTTTTTCGCGAAAGCGGGTGCGCCGCTTGCGGTCAGTCAAACGATCAAGAGCGTTTTGTTTTCAACCGTTTCGTTATGTACTATTATAATGCATAGAGAAGAGAAATCGAGGTGTGAAACATTTTATGACAAGAGATGAACTCATGGCCGTCCTGGAAAAAAAGCGGATGACGGAAATTATCGAATTGATTGAGGATGCCGAGCAAGGCGATCTGGAAGAGCTGGAATTGGTGGAAAGCCTGGGACTGTTGATGGATCAGGAGCTGAACAAAGAAGTGATCAGTCTTCTGGAAAGCCTCGGGGTCACCATTATCTATTTGAGTGGCGATGAAGAAGATGAGGACGAGGACGAAGACGACGAGAACTAAAAAGGAACCAACCTGGCTGTGTCAGCAAGGTTGGTTTTTTGATCGTGAGCGTGGGACTAGCGCCTACTTTTGGGTCCATACCCGGTTTTTGTTGCGGGTAGCGGGAAACTTTTGCCCTCTGTCCAGCTCGATGATCATCGGGTCTTGTACGCTGGCGCCAGTCTCCCCGATTTCCATGTACACGCCATTTTTCGGTGATTTGTCGCCTTCACGAAAACGGCTTTGTTCTCCCATCAGGGCACCTTCTTTCTCGTGATGTGTGATCAGCCTTAGTATTGCCGCGAAGGAACGGATCATGCCGACGGCTTCTATTGACGTTCGATTCGAAATTCATATACGATGTTTTCAATGATGGATGAAGAGGTGAATTCATGCTACGCCTGACCCTGCAAAAGGATTCGAATGTTTCGTACCACGAACAGATCTACCAACAAATTGCCTCCTCGATTCGCAGCGGGGAACTTCCGCCGAATGAACAGTTGCCGACAGTAAGGGAGCTTGCTGCGCAGCTGAAGGTCAATTACAACACGGTCCGCAGCGTTTATCTCCGCTTGCAGCAGGAAGGTATGGTGGACTCGCGACAGGGGCGAGGGACCATCGTCAGCAACATCGTCAACGATCCACTATTGACCCGCAATCCGGCGCATCTCGCCTTGCTGGCCAAAGAGACATTGCACAAAGTAAAGGCGATGGGGTACTCGATGGATGAGTTTACCCGCGTCCTCTCTTGTGTGATGCAGGAAATCAACCAGTTTCCCGTTTTGTTTCTGCGCTTCACCGAGCTGGAGCTTGCCGAATATTTGCGTCTGGTGCAATACCATCTTCCGAGTGTCATGCTGGAAGGGCGAACCTTCGAGGATTTTTCCCAGCGAGTCGAGCAGGACCCGAGCTTTTTGCAACAATACAAAGCGATTGTGACGCATCCTTCCGTGAATTTGCGCGCGAAGCATCGGCTGCCGCGCGAAGCCCCGCCAGTCGTCAGTCTCGACTTTATACCCGACCCGACAACGGTAATTCCCGCCATGGAAGCGTACCCCCGGCATACAAAAGTGGGACTGGTCTGTGCTACCATTCGCGGGGCGGCAGGAATGATCAATGATTTGTACAACGCGGGCATTACCCATCTGGACATTCGCACGATCGAAGCGAATCATCCCGATGTGTTCGAGCTGATTACAAACTGCGATGTCGTGTATATTTCGAAGCCTGGCTATATGGTCAGGCCGCATTTGCTGACTTTGCCAAAAGTGAAGGAATACCAGGAAATTCCCGATCATCACGGAATCAACGAGCTGCGAAAAATTGTCACGCAATGATCGATTCATCCCCGCACTTATTCACTGGCCGCCTGCCAGAGCTTTTTTCTTCATACACATAGACAAAACCCCGCCGGCAGATGCTCTGTCGGCTTTGTTGTGCCAGGCAGGACACCCGCTGATTTTGGCTCAACAATAGACAAGTGTACCATGCCAATGCACCTTCACCTACATACCTTGTAGATGTAACGATCAGGAGGGGGTGAGGTTCATGGGTTGCGGATGCAGAAAGTCTCATTGCAAGTGCTACTACAAGAAGTGCTGCAAGAAGAAATACTACAAAAAACATTGCTACTACAAGCCTTACTACAAAATGGAATGTAAAACAGGTCGCGGTGGCTGCGGTCACCATCACCACCACGGTGAAAGCTGTGGACATGGCGGCGATTTTGGGTCCTCTTGGGGTGGACACAGTCACGGTGGCAAATATTAATAGCGAGGGAAGCGCCTTTTGGGCGCTTTTTTCGTTTTTTCGCAAGTTTCAAGCGAAGATATCGTACACTTACAGTAACGGGAATGGAATGGGGGAGAAAACGATGAATCATTTGAGCGGAAAAGACGAGCGAATGTGGGCCATGATTGTGCATCTGTCTGCTCTGGCAGGCTTTTTGATCCCTTTTGGCAATGTGCTGGGGCCGCTGGTTATTTGGCTGGTCAAGCGGGAAGAGGGCGAGTTTTTTCAAGAGCATGGGAAGGAAGCGCTCAATTTTGGCATCTCGATTACGATTTATGCCGCGATTTCCGGCTTGTTGCTGATTGTCTTTATCGGCGCGATCTTATTGACCGCCTTGTTCATTTTCTGGATCGTCTTCGTTGTCATCGCCGCTATCCGGGCAAACGAGGGCAAACCGTACCGCTATCCGCTGACGCTGCGCTTTGTGAAATGAAAAGCAAAAAGAGGGAACCGTTCCGTTGAGGGGCGGTTTTTTCGTAATTTTCTCGCAAAAAAGGCAGGGTGAATGACCATTCATCGCGAAAATAGGGGAGAAAGCAAGCGGAGCGTTTTCCTTGCGTTCGCACCACAACCACAAGAGCATTTCGCTCAATTTGCGGACAGAGGAAGGATTGCGCAAGCTACAGCGTCAAGGCGTTATTCCGGAAGCGTCCCAATAGAAAGGAGAAGTGAGAAGAATGGAACACACAGGACAGGCAGAAAGCCTTTTGGTGAAAAAAGAAGCGGGAGTCTGCACGATTACGCTCAATCGCCCGCATGTGCTGAATGCGCTGACAGTGGAGATGTTTTCCTTGCTGCAACAGGCGATTGCGGAGGCGGCGGATGATTCGGAGGTGGAAGTGCTCATTCTGCGGGGAGCGGGCGGTCATTTTTGCTCGGGAGCCGATTTGACCGTATTGACATCGCTGAGCGAGAAAAGCGAGGCAGATGACGCGCTTTCGGTGATCAACGATTTCATTACCCGGTTGAATCAGATGCCCAAGCCAGTCATTGCGGTCGTGGAAGGGGTAGCAGTCGGGGCGGGGCTGAACTTGGCGCTGCACGCGGATTTTGTCATCGCGGCGACAGATGCGGTCTTGCAAGAACCGTTTGTACAGATCGGACTGACGACGGACTTCGGCGGCACCTATTTGTTGCCACGACTCGTCGGAACAGCTTGGGCGAAACGTCTTGCGTTGCTTGGCGAAAAAATTTCCGGGCAAACAGCCGAACAAATCGGTCTGATTTATCGAGCTGTGGAGCCTGCGCGGATCGAGCAGGAAGTGGAAGCACTGGTGTCCATGGTGCGCCGCTTGCCAAGCCAGGCTTACGCAGTTACGAAGGAAGGGCTGGGACGGTGCCAGTTTAACGGCCTGGAGTACGCGCTTGCCTGGGAAAAACAGCAGCAGCCGTCCTTGATTGCCCATCCCGAGTTTCAGTCGCTCGTTCGTGCCAAAAGGAAGCGGACGTAAGCTTTATTTTGGCAACGGGATTTTCAATTCGTGAATGCGCTGCCCTGATTCGGCGCTTTCTTCAAACAGGACGAGGACAGGCTCCTTCAGCTTGGAGGCGTCGAGGTTCAGGTTGATGCTGAACGTACCCCATGCTGGCCCGCCCTGACTGGCGGTAACAAAACTGTCGGCCAATGTGGCGTCTCCATCTGTCACGACAAAGCGGACGGTCGCCTCGAATACGCGCGCTTCGCCTTTTACTGTGTATTGGCCCGCTCCCGTTTTCGTCACCGATATGTTGCGAAAAGACTCGTTCTCATATTTGCCGCCTGATTCGCCAGCAGGCTGCTCCAGGGCAGTCGCAGACGCAAACAGCGGGGAGCCGGATCAGCAGTCACGAGCTGTTTGATCTCCGCTTGCAGGCCGGCTCCGCCCGTGTAGCTGCCAAATCCGGTTTTGTCGTACAGCCGCTTCACATTCTCATCCATACACAATCCTCACTCCTTTTGGCCTGATGGGTCCAAGCTTACAAAAAGGTGTGGGAAAAGAATGGGAAACGAAAGGAAAGAAAATCCGTTGAGCGTGGAATAATTCTGTGGTAAAGTAGTTGTATCAAGATCCTGCGATGTACGTAAGGCCGTAAATGTTTCTAACCTTATACGTGTTTTTCGGGAGACGAAAATTTGTGATGGATGTCAGGCCCACCTCCCTTTTGGGGATGCATGGGAAGGCTGAAGGGCAGACCAGTCACCCACCTGTGTGAGCGCAGGTTATAGAAACATGAGGTCAACGGCAAAGCGGGGACTTGAAAGCATGTTAAAGCAAAGATTTGCCGATAGCATGAAAAAACCACTTGGAGATTTCCAGGTGGTTTTTCTATGTCTTCTGTTGTCGACGAAACGATTTTCGCAGCATGGCGATCAATGAGTCGTTCTGTTTTGTTTGCCGGAACCGTGTCCCTGGCCTTGGTTTTGTCTGCGGCTCGACGAATCTTGTCCGTCTTGCTGATCGTTGTTGTTGACAATCGTCAAGCTTTGCTCCAGGGATTGAGAATCTTGAGCGTCCTGAAGGATTTGGTACATTTGCAGGAAGTTTGCTTTCTGGCCTTCGGGTATGCCTTTAATGCGCACGGTCAGTTCCTGTGGCCCGCCTTGCTGCCCTTGACCTTGCCCCTGCCCCTGGCTTTGCCCGCCCTGGCCGCTAGTGGAGCTTCCTTCCCCGGAGCTGGGCTGTTCGTCCAGAAAGCTGAGGAACATGGAGTCGCTATCTTGAAAATCCTGTCCACCGCCGCTTTGCGAATGCTGGTCGCCGCCACCGTTTTGTCCGCCACCACCGCCGCTGCCGCCTTGTCCACCGTTTTGCTGCTCAAACAATACGCTGAATTCGTTTAGATCAGTCTGGATGATGCCAATGACGTTCATCCTGATCCTCCTTCCAAAGTTGAAACCACGAAGATATGCTTCTTTGCTCTTAGTATGAGCTTAGCGGGTTTCGCTATGCGTGGAGGAAGCGTTCGCTTTCAACTGGCGGACGAGGGCTTCGTCCGGTGTGACGTACAAGGTGCGCTGTTGCTCGTAAATGACAAAGCCCGGCTTGGCGCCGCTCGGTTTTTTGACGTGCTTGATCAAGGTGTAGTCGACAGGAATTTGGCTGCCTTCTTTGGCGCGACTGAAATAGGCGGCCAGATTTGCCGCTTCCAGCAACGTTTGCTCGGAGTATTCCCGGGAGCGGATGACGACGTGAGAGCCGGGAATGTCCTTCGTATGCAGCCATGTCTCATGCGAAGCGGCCAGTTTGTTCGTCAAAAATTCGTTTTGCTTGTTGTTTTTTCCGACCAAAATTTCCGTTCCGTCTGTGGACACGTACGTTTCCAGCTCAGGGCGCGTATCTTTTTTCTTGCGCGGCCCGCGCTTTTTCCGATCGCGCATGTAGCCTTGCTCGACAAGCTCGTCGCGAATTTCTTCGGCTTCCTTTAGGCTGGCATGCCCAAGCTGAACCAAAAGGCCGTCCAGGTAAAGAATTTCCGCTTTGGCCTGCTCGATTTGCTCACTGACGATTTGCAGGCTGTTTTTTGCCTTGTTGTAGCGCTTGTAGTACGCTTGCAGATTTTCGGACGGCGTCTTCAGCGGATCGAGCGGAATCGTGATGGTTCCGCCCGCTTCGTCGTACCAGTTGACCGTGACCAGCTCGGTGTCGCCGCGCTTCATTTGGTGCATGTTGGCGGTAATCAGCTCGCCGAACAGGCGGAATTGGTCAGCGTCGTGCGCCTCCTGCAACGTTTGCTCCAGCTTTTCGATTTTCTTTTCATTTTTGTTGCGTTCACCAGTCACGAAGCGAATCAAGTCGTGGGCGCGCTGCTTGACCGTATCGCGCAGAGCTTTGCCTTCGTAGTACGCCTGCAAGCATGTCTGCACGGATGGGTACGGCGTTGTCGTGCCCGCGGCGAGGTGCGTCAGCTCGATGACGTGGAAGTAGGCTTTGCCAGCGTGTTCCACGATGGAAGGAGCGTATGCGTGCGCCTTGACTGCTTCCATGACCGCAGAAAAAGCTTCCCACAGCGTTTCCCGATTTGCCAGCTTCGCTCTGTGCACGATCTCTTTTGCCAAAAGCGGGCTGATTCCCGTATAGCCGTCGACGATCTGCTTGTCCAGGCGTCCGCTGTTCCAATCGATGGAGGAAATGAACTCTTGCTCGGTCGCAGCCAACGGGTCGCGCTTGTCTTGACTCGGCGGGGAGACGTACGTCCTGCCGGGTGTGACCTGCCTGTACTGGCTGATCGCCAAGGTGACGTGCATCGCGCTGTCCAGAATCGTCCCGGTAGCCGGATCGATGAGAATGATGTTGCTGTGCTTGCCCATGATTTCCATGATAATGCGGCGGGTCGCCGTATCTCCCAGCTCGTCGCGGGTGCGGACGTCGATGTGGATGATCCGTTCCATGCCGATCTGCTCGATGGACTCGATTACGCCGCCTTCGCAATGCTTCCGCAGCAGCATGCAAAACATCGGGGCTTCCAGCGGATTTGTAAATTCTTCTGTCGTAATGTGAATCCGCGGGTACGTCGGGTTTGCCGAGAGCAGGAGCTTGACCGTTTCCCCCGGTGTCCGCACCTGCATGACAATATCGCTATGATGCGGTTGATGAATTTTGGAAATGCGTCCGCCGATACATTTATGTAATTCCCGTGTCAAGGCACGGGTCACTACGCCGTCAAATGCCACTATAGCTCACCTCTATCCTAAAAAATGCCGAGAAGGAAAAACGAATGGAAAAATGTTTGCCAGTCACAGTGTAGCATAAAGCGGGAGAGGGAGGAATCTTGTTGTCGCCTTGCGCCTTCGGTTGACACTGCCAAGAGTTGTCTCCTATAATAAATTAACGATTTTGCGTCTGTGGAAGTGAAAATGATGGTTAGAAGCATGACAGGTTATGGACGGCAAGAGGATAGCAGGGGAACTGCGCGTTTGACTGTGGAGATTCGCGCCGTCAATCATCGGTATTCCGAGATACAGGTACGACTGCCAAAAGCTTGGAGCATGCTGGAGGATCAGGTGCGCAAGCTGGTGAGCCAGTACGTCCGAAGAGGCCGTGTCGATGTGACCATCGCGATCGACGGAAAAAGCCAGGCGGCTTCTGCTATCGATATTGACTGGCAGATGGCCGAACAGCTTGTTTCGTTGTCGCGCACGATGGCTGAGCGCTTTTCACTGGAAAGTCCGCTTGGCGTCAAGGAGCTTTTGCTCTTCCCTGGCGTGATACATACAAAAGAAACGGCAGACGACCATGACGAAGTAGCCGAATGGCTGCTGGATCAGGTACGAACTGCGGCGATCGACTTGCTTTCCATGAAAGAGGCGGAAGGCAAGCAACTGTACGCTGATTTATCCAGTCGGCTCGCACAGATTCAAGCGTGGGTAGCGGAGCTTCAACAGTTGGCTCCTATGGGGATCGAGGAACATCGAACCCGCCTGCAGCAGCGTCTGGGGGAGTGGGCCAGCCAGGTTCCGTTTGAACTGGACCTTGCGCGTGTGGCTCAAGAGGTTGCCTTTTTCGCTGACAAGAGCGATATCAGCGAGGAGATTACCCGCCTGGAAAGTCATTGTCTCCAGTTTGCAAAGCAATTGACGGCAAGCGAAGCGATCGGGCGAAAGCTTGATTTTTTGCTCCAGGAAATGAACCGGGAAGCGAATACGATTGCTTCCAAGGCGAATTACTTGCCAATCGCGCACCTCGCTGTCGAGATCAAGACCGAGCTGGAGAAAATGAGAGAGCAAGTACAGAATGTCGAGTAGCATGAAAGGATGGGCTGGGCCGTTATGGCAATCAAGCTAATCAATATCGGGTTTGGCAATATTGTGAATGCCAACCGTATCATTTCCATTGTAAGTCCGGAATCTGCCCCAATCAAACGGATCATCCAGGAAGCGCGTGATCGCAATATGCTGGTGGATGCAACGTATGGGCGCCGGACGCGCGCTGTGATTATTACGGATAGCGATCACGTCATTTTGTCGGCGGTGCAGCCGGAAACGGTGGCGCAGCGACTGACGACGAAGGATGACGAATCGGACGAATAAAGTAGGAGTGTACACAATGAGCATGGTTGATCGCGGTCTCCTTTTGATTCTCTCCGGACCTGCGGGAGTGGGCAAAGGCACGGTATGCAAGGCGCTTCGGGAAAGAATGCCCGAGCTGGTGTATTCCGTCTCGGCTACCACACGTTCTCCGCGCCCGGGCGAGGTGGAAGGAGTCAATTACTTTTTCAAGACACAGGAAGAGTTCAAGCAAATGATTGAGCAAGACGCTCTTCTGGAGTGGGCAGAATACGTAGGGAACTTCTACGGCACGCCCCGCCAATTCGTGGATGAGATGCTGGACGAAGGACGCGATGTCATTCTGGAGATCGAAGTCCAGGGCGCGCTGCAAGTGAAGGAAAGCTTTCCGCAAGGGACGTTCCTGTTCCTCGCTCCGCCTGATTTGCACGAGCTGGAAAACCGGATCGTAGGACGGGGCACGGAGACAGAGGATGTTATCCGCAAGCGGATGGAAGTAGCCCGCGCGGAAATCGAGCTGATGGATCATTACGATTACGTCGTGGTCAATGATGTTATCGAGTCTGCCTGCGATCGCATTCAGGCTATTATTACAGCCGAGCATCTGAAAAAAGATCGCCAGGTTCACAAATATCGCAAATGGTTAAAGGAGGTTGAATAGATCATGTTGTATCCATCTATTGACGAATTGACTGCGAAAGCAGAAAGCAAGTACATTTTGGTGACTGTCGCTTCCAAACGCGCGCGCCAATTGCGCGAAAACAGCGAAATGCAGGTAGTCAGACCAAAATCCAAAAAGTTTGTAGGCGTGGCTCTCGAAGAGTTTATCTCCGACGAACTGGTGCACGAGTTTTTGGACGGACGTAAATAAGAGCTTACCTTTAAAAACAACCTCCAAGCAGGTTGTTTTTTTCGGATAGGGAAGAAAAGGGGGAGTTGCAGATGATGAATACGCTCTCGGGAAAACGAATCGTGCTCGGAGTCTGTGGCGGCATTGCGGCTTACAAGGCGGCGGCGCTGACAAGCAAGCTGACACAGGCAGGGGCACAAGTGCATGTCATTTTGACGGAAAACGCCTTGAAATTCGTTCAGCCGCTGACATTTCAAGCTTTGTCGCATCTGCCGGTCTACACCGATACGTTTACGGAGCCAGACCCGCACGTCATCAGCCACATTGAGCTGGCGGACAAAGCTGACCTCGTGCTGATCGCTCCTGCCACGGCCAATGTGATCGGCAAAATCGCGAACGGAATCGCAGATGACATGCTGACGACGACCTTGCTTGCAACCAAGGCCCCGGTGATGGTCGCACCCGCGATGAATGTCAATATGTATCACCATCCGGCGGTCGCGGCGAATATGGAAAAGCTCGCGTCTTTCGGCTATCGGTTCGTGGAGCCGGGGGTAGGCTTGCTGGCGTGCGGCTGGATCGGCAAAGGGCGTCTCGCTGAACCGGAGGAAATCGTCGAAGCGGTTCAACGCTTTTTTGCCCAACCGGACGAACAAGCAGGAGCGGCGATCAAGCAGGACTTGCTGGACAAGCACGTACTGGTGACAGCAGGGCCAACCCGGGAAAAAATCGATCCGGTTCGCTACATTACCAACCACGCCTCCGGGAAAATGGGCTATGCCATTGCCGAAGCTGCACGCGACCGGGGAGCGAAAGTGACGCTGATCAGCGGGCCGACTTCGCTTGCCCGTCCCGCTGGTGTCGAGTTCGTAGCGGTAGAATCGGTACAGGAGATGTTCGACGCGGTCATGGAGCATCTGCCGCAAAGCGATATCGTCGTGAAGTCGGCGGCTGTATCCGATTACCGTCCGAAAACGGTGCAGGAGCATAAAATGAAAAAGGGCGACGGTCCGTTTGTCTTGGAGCTGGACAAAGCGCCGGATATTTTGAAGACGATCGGCGAGCGCAAAACGAAGCAGTTCGTGGTCGGGTTTGCTGCCGAGACGCAAGATGTTCTGCTGCATGCGCAGTCCAAACTCGAACGCAAAAATCTCGACATGATCGTGGCCAACAATGTCCTGCTGGAAGGGGCAGGAATGGGAAGCGACACGAATATCGTCACCCTTTTGACGCGGGAAGGCGAGCAAGTGGCGCTGGATAAACTGAGCAAGCGGGCGGTAGCTGACAAACTGTTTGATGCCGTGCTGTTGAAGCTGCAGCATAAGCCGCTGTCGGAGCTGTCATGATCGCTCAAGTGATTGTAGACGTGCCTGTCAATCGAACGAATCGGCCTTTTGACTACAAGGTACCGTCTTGGCTTAGTCCGCTCATCCGTGTGGGCAGCAGGGTAATCGTCCCGTTTGGCCCGCGCAAGCTGCAAGGGTATGTGACCGGAATTGTGGAACTAGCGGACGGAGAAATCGCGTCGTCCCGTTTGAAAGATGTGGAGCAAGTGCTCGACGATACGCCTCCGCTTAGCCCAGAACTGCTGGAGCTGGGCGAGTGGATGTCCAAACAGTATTTGTGCCCGTGGGTGACTGCTGTTCAGGCGATGATCCCGGCTGTCCTGAAAGGAAAGTCGGAGAAATGGCTGGTCGCGACCGAGGCGTTGGACGCTGACGCATGCGGACAGTCGGGGCTTTTATGGGAGCTGTCGCGAAAACGGCAACTTCCGCTGGCAGAGGTGGAAAAACAGTTTCCGGAGGAGTATTTGCTCGTTCCGGGCTGGATTTCCAGCGGACTTTTGGCGACGGAATACCAGGTGACGGATCGGATTACCCGCAAGCAGCAATCTTTTGTGCGCAGTTTGCTGGATGCATCCGGCCTGGAAGAAGCGATCCGCTCCTTGCCAGCGCGTGCCGAGCAGATGCGCCGAGCGCTCGAACTGTTTCGCATGCATGAGGGGCAAGCGTTTTCGACCCAGATGCTGCAAGCGGAGTACGGCATTAGCCGGGCGTCCTTGAAGAGTTTGGAGGCAAAAGGCATTCTCGTCATTGAGCAGGTGGAAGTGTACCGCGATCCATACGCCAATCGGCGCTTTTCCGAGAAGCCGAAGCCGGAATTTACCCCGCTCCAGCAGCAGGTTTTGGCACCGATTTTGCAATCTATAAAAATGGGGATTTACTCCTCGTACTTGCTGCACGGGGTTACGGGCAGCGGCAAGACAGAAGTGTACCTGGAGGCGATCGAACAGACGCTGGCAAAAGGGCGCGAGGCGATTTTTCTCGTTCCGGAAATCTCTTTGACGCCGCAGATGGTGGAGCGGTTCAAAGCGCGCTTCGGGGCCGATGTTGCCGTCCTGCACAGTGCCTTGTCCCAAGGGGAGCGGTACGACGAATGGCGCAAAATCATTCGCAATCAAGTAAAAGTCGTGGTGGGCGCACGCTCCGCTATTTTCGCTCCTTTTCGCAATGTCGGCCTGATCGTGATCGACGAAGAGCATGAAAGCTCCTACAAGCAAGAGGAGACACCTCGTTATCACGCGCGGGAGGTTGCGCTCTGGCGGGCGAAAAGAAACGATGCTGTCCTGATTATGGGCAGCGCGACTCCGGCTTTGGAGACGTATGCGCTGGCTACGCGTGGCCGCTACGGCCTGTTGCAAATGCCAGACCGCGTCGGAAATCGCCCGATGCCGCAGGTGCACGTCGTCGATATGCGCGAAGAGCTGCAAGCCGAGAATCGCTCGATGTTCAGCCGGAAGCTGCATGCGATGATTGCGGATCGTCTGCAAAAAGAGGAGCAGATGGTCATTTTCCTCAATCGCCGCGGCTTTTCCACGTTCGTCATGTGCCGTTCGTGCGGCTATACGATGCGCTGCATTCATTGCGACATCTCGCTTACCTACCATAAAACGAACCATACGGCGCGTTGCCACTATTGCGGCTACACGATCGCCCAGCCTACCCATTGCCCGGAATGCCAGAGCGAGCATATCCGCTTTTTCGGGACGGGAACGCAAAAAGTCGAAGCCGAGCTTGCCAAGCTGTTTCCAGGCATTCGCGTCATTCGCATGGATGTGGACACGACCTCGCGAAAAGGCGCACATGAGGAGCTGTTGAACAAATTTCGCAACGGACAGGGCGATGTGCTGCTGGGAACGCAAATGATCGCCAAAGGACTCGATTTTCCGCGGGTGACGCTGGCAGGCATTATCGCGGCGGACAGCTCGCTGCATTTGCCTGATTTTCGCGCGGCGGAAAAGACGTTCCAACTGCTGACCCAGGTAGGCGGACGCGCCGGTCGGCATGAACTGGAAGGCGATGTCGTCATCCAGACGTACACGCCGGAGCATTACAGCATCGTCCACGCCACCCGGCACGACTATCCGGCTTTTTATCACGATGAAATGTTGCAGCGCAGACGCACGGGATACCCTCCGTATTTCCGGCTGGTGCTGATCACGTTCAGCCATGAGGAAGTGCCTGTCGTGATACGCGGCGCCCACACCTTGGCAGACTTTTTGCGCCCGCGGCTTGCCCAAACGACGATCTTGCTTGGGCCTGTCGCTTCGCCCATCGCGCGCGTGAAGGATAGATTTCGCTTTCAGATCATGCTAAAATATCGGGATGAACCGCAACTGTCTGACTTGCTTGCTCAGGCGACAGCGGCATTTGAAGAATGGAACAAACAGCAGAAAGTATTGATGACGATTGACGTCGATCCATACGTATTGCTTTAGGGAGGATATGATTCACATGGCGATTCGCACAATTGTAAAACATCCAGATCCGATTTTGCGTGAAAAAGCGATCAAAGTGACCAAGTTCAATTCGAACCTGCACAAGCTTTTGGACGATATGGCTGACACGATGTACGATGCAGACGGCGTAGGTCTGGCTGCACCGCAAGTAGGGATTTCCAAGCGCGTGATTGTGATGGACTGCGGAGACGGACTGATCGAAATCGTCAACCCGGAAATCGTCGAGCACAAAGGCGAGCAGTTTGACTATCCGGAAGGCTGCCTGAGCATCCCGGGACTGCGCGGAGACGTTCGCCGCCATAAATGGATCAAGCTGCACGGGCAAGACCGCTTCGGAAACGAGATCGAGCTGGAGGCAGACGATCTTTTGTCCCGTTGCGCCCAGCATGAGATCGACCACTTGAACGGCGTCCTGTTCATCGATGTAGCCGACAAGGTGTATCAGGTGAACCCGGAAGAGGAAGGGGAATAATCGATTTGAAAGATGCTCGCATCCTGTTTATGGGTACGCCTGACTTCGCGGTGTCGAGCCTGAATGCGCTCATCGAAGCAGGCTATAACGTGATTGGAGTCGTTACGCAACCGGATCGTCCCGTAGGACGCAAGCAAGTGCTGACGCCGCCCCCCGTCAAGGAGGCGGCTTTGCGTCATGGACTTGCTGTGTTGCAGCCGGAAAAAATCAAGGCGGAAGAAGCTTTGGAAGAAGTGCTCGCGCTGTCTTTTGATCTGATTGTCACGGCGGCATACGGGCAAATTTTGCCGAAGCGCTTGCTGGATGCTCCGCGCTTTGGCTGCATCAACGTGCACGCTTCGCTTTTGCCGAAATATCGCGGTGGCGCGCCGATTCACAAATCAATCGTCGACGGCGAAGCCGAGTCCGGCGTGACGATCATGTACATGGTAGAAGCGCTCGATGCGGGAGATATGCTGTCCAAGGTCGTAGTGCCGATCGAGGAGCGCGATACGGTCGGGCTGTTGCATGACAAGCTGGCGGTAGCGGGTGCCCAGCTTTTGCTGGAGACGGTGCCTCGTTTGCTGGCCGGAGAGATTCAGCCGGAAGCGCAAGACCATTCGGCAGCGACATTTGCCCCGAACATCAAGCGGACGGATGAAAAAATCGACTGGACGAAAACCGCTACGCAAATCTACAACCAGGTGCGCGGCTTGAACCCGTGGCCTGTCGCCTTCACGACTTGCGAAGGCAAAGTGTGGAAGCTGTGGTGGGTGGAAAAAAGGCTGGAGGCTGGCGGCGGATACGAGCCGGGCACGATTATCGCCCGCGAAGAGGACGGATTGGTCATCGCCTGCGGAAGCGGCGCGGTAAAAGTAACCGAGTTGCAGCCAGAAGGCAAAAAACGGATGAGTGCTCTCGACTTTTTGCGCGGAGCGGGCAGCAGCATTGAAATCGGCACAAAGGTAGGAGAATAGTCCGTGGCAAAAAAGGGAGCAAGAGATATTGCGCTAGACGTTTTGAATCGGGTAGAGGAGCATAAGTCGTACAGCAATCTGGAGCTGAGAGGCGTTCTGGATCGCGCGCAGCTCAGTGCGGCGGATACGGGATTGGTGACCGAGCTGGTATACGGGACGATCCAGCGCAAGCTGACACTCGATCATGTTTTGTCCCATTTTGTCGGGAACAAAAAGCTGCAGATGTGGGTGCGCAACTTGCTTCGTCTGAGTTTGTACCAAATTCGTTTCCTCGACCGCATTCCAGAGCGCGCCGCTGTTCACGAGGCTGTAGAAATGGCCAAGCGTCGCGGACATCAAGGGATTGCCTCGATGGTGAACGGGGTTTTGCGCAATGTACTGCGCCAGCCGGATGTGTGGGAGCGTTTGCCAAAAGGCGACCGCGCCGCACAAATTTCCGTTGCGCATTCCCATCCGGAATGGCTCGTCCGCGAGTGGCTGAAAGTGTACGGCGAAGAAGCGACGATCGCGATTTGCGAAGCCAACAACCGCACGCCGCACAGCTCGATCCGCAGCAACTCGCTGAAAACAACGGTCAGTGAACTGCTGGACAAGCTTGCGCAAGAGGAAGCGGTAGCGCAGCCGTCTGCCCTGAGCCCGCAAGCGATCGTGGTGGCTGGCGGACACGTGGCCGGATCGCGTTTGTTCCGGGAAGGGTTTTTTACGATCCAAGATGAAAGCTCGATGCTGGTCGCCCCTGCACTCGCTGCCAAGCCAGGCATGCGCGTGCTCGATGCATGTGCGGCTCCAGGCGGCAAGACGACGCATATAGCGGAGCTGATGGAAAATCGCGGACAAATTATCGCCAGCGATTTGCATCCGCACAAGCGCGAGCTGATTGCCCAAACCGCCAAGCGGCTGGGGATCACGATTATCGAGCCGATTACAAGCGACGCGCTCGATTTGCCAGACAGAGGACTCGGGGCATTTGACCGGATTTTGCTGGATGCACCGTGCTCCGGTTTTGGCGTCATCCGGCGCAAGCCCGACTTGAAGTGGAACAAAACACCCGAGGACGTGCGGACGATTGCCCAGCTCCAGTACGAGCTGCTCAAGGCATTGGCTCCGATGCTTGCGCCAGAAGGTGTGCTCGTCTACAGCACGTGCACGATTGAGCCAAAGGAAAACCAAGAAATTGTCCAGCGCTTCGTCAAAGAGCACCCGGAGTTTGTTTTGGATGATACGCTTGGGCAAGACTTGCCTGACGCCGTTCGCAATCAAGTGGACGAGTCTGGTGCCTGCGTGCAGATTTTGCCTCAGCATTTTGACAGTGACGGCTTCTTTATTGCGCGATTGAAACGAAAAGGATAGCAAGGGAGGGGTGGCGTGCCAATTGCGGAAAATGCCACTCCTTTGCCTTTGTTTGCGCATGTGCGGATTGGTTTACACTAGGAAAAGGGACGCATTTCTGAAATGGATGCCAAAACCGTTTGAAGCGGGACGCGTGGCGAGGTACAATGATAGAATGATAATTTGTGCAAGCAATGATTTTGAGGATGTGGAAAAGAAATGCCATTCACGACATTTACAAGCGCTAAGCCGCTTATTTACAGCTTGACCCAAGACGAAATGAAAGAGTGGCTCATCAGCGTAGGTGACAAGGCTTTTCGCGCCCAGCAAATTTTTGACTGGCTGTACGTAAAGCGTGTGACTTCCTTTGATGAGATGAGCAACCTGTCCAAAGACCTGCGGCAGAAGCTTGCTGAGACATTCCGTCTGGACTCTTTGACAGAAATTACGCACCAGCAATCAACGGATGGCACAATCAAGTTTTTGTTCCAGCTCGTTGACGGGCATGCGATCGAAACGGTCATCATGCGCCACAGCTACGGAAACAGCATCTGTGTGACGACGCAGGTCGGATGCCGGATCGGTTGCACGTTCTGCGCCTCCACGCTCGGCGGATTGAAGCGCAACCTGGATGCAGGCGAGATCGTCTCCCAGGTGCTGATGGCCCAGCGCAGACTGGATGCCGATGGGGAACGCGTCAGCCACGTCGTAGTGATGGGAATTGGCGAACCGTTCGAGAACTTCGAGAGCTTGATGGCTTTTCTGTCCATCATCAACGACAACCGCGGGCTGAACATCGGCGCTCGTCACATTACCGTTTCTACCAGTGGGATCGTGCCGAAGATTTACGAGTTTGCCGAACGCGGCGGACAAGTCAATCTCGCTATTTCCTTGCATGCCCCGAATACAGAGCTGAGAAGCAAGCTGATGCCGATCAACCGCGGCTTCCCGCTTGACAAGCTGATGGAGGCGTGCCGTCATTACATCAACAAAACGGGTCGCCGGATCAGCTTCGAGTACGGTCTGTTCGGAGGCAAAAACGATCAGCCTGAACACGCCGAAGAGCTGGCGGAGCTGATTGGAGACATGCTGTGCCACGTCAACCTGATTCCGGTCAACTACGTGCCGGAGCGCGACTACGTGCGCACGCCGCGCAACGAAATTTTTCAGTTCAAACGCATCTTGGATGAAAAGGGAATCAATGTGACCATCAGACGCGAGCAAGGCAGCGATATCGCCGCTGCCTGCGGTCAGCTGAGGGCACAACACGCTAAAGAAACCGTGGGGTGAAGCCATGGAAATCGCGATGAAATCCCATGTCGGCCGCGTCCGCCAGGTAAATGAGGACTACTATGCCTGTGTTGCCGATCTGAACGGACGCGTGCTGGCCATTGTTGCAGACGGTATGGGCGGGCATCAGGCTGGAGACATTGCCAGCCGCCTTGCCGTTGAGCGAATAGTAAAAGAACTGCGGCACCTGGATGGACAGCTTGACGCAGAAGATGCGCGCGAGCAGTTGATGAATGCTGTCCTGGCCGCGAATAAAGAAGTGTACGATTACGCTTTGAATCATCCGGAGTGCAGCGGGATGGGAACGACAGTAGTGGCCGCGCTGCTTGGCGAAACATCTGTCATTACGGCCCATATTGGCGACAGTCGCCTGTATGTTTACAACGCAGACGGACTGGTCATGAAAACAGAGGACCACTCTCTTGTGAACGAGCTTTTGAAAAGCGGACAAATCACGGAAGAGGAAGCTTCTGTCCATCCACACCGAAACGTCATTATGCGTTCGCTCGGCACCGAGCCGGATGTGTTGATTGATCTGGGGCACTTTGAATGGGCGAAGGGCGATATCGTCCTCATTTGCTCAGACGGCCTCAGCAACAAGGTAGCCCATGCCTCTTTAGAAAATTGGTTGCAGAAACAGATATCGTTGCAAGCGAAAGTGGACGGTCTGGTGCAAGAAGCGCTGGAAGCCGGTGGGGAAGACAACATTACGCTGGTCGCTGTCCAAAAAAAGCTTGACGTCGGTCAGAAAGAGGGGTGAGAGAGATGGAAGGTCAACGACTGGGAGGACGGTACCAATTGGAATCCCGCGTCGGCGGAGGCGGGATGGCGATCGTATACAAAGCGAGAGATCTGATACTGAATCGTCCAGTGGCCGTCAAGGTGCTGCGTTCGCAGTTTGGTACAGATGAAGACTTTGTGAACCGGTTCCGGCGTGAAGCTCAGGCAGTAGCAAGCTTGTCTCACCCCAATGTGGTCGGGGTTTACGACGTAGGCCAGGAAGGCGACACGCATTACATGGTGATGGAGTACATAGAAGGCTACACGCTGAAAGAAGTGATTATCCAGCGTGGGGCATTGCCGGTGGAAGAGGCCGTGCGCATCGCCGAACAAATTTGCGATGCACTCGATCATGCGCACCAGAACCAGATTATTCATAGAGACATCAAGCCGCACAATATCATGATCGGCAAAAACGGTCGGGTGAAGGTAACGGACTTCGGAATTGCGCGAGCAGTCACTTCTGCTACCATAACCCACACCAACGCCATGCTTGGCTCTGTCCATTATTTTTCGCCAGAGCAGGCGCGTGGCGGGATTACAGGGGAAAAGTCGGATATTTACTCGTTGGGGATTGTCTTGTACGAAATGGTGACGGGAGAGCTGCCGTTTTCCGGGGATTCCCCGATTTCCGTGGCGCTCAAGCATTTGCAGGAACCGCTGCCTGAACCGCGCCAGGTGAATCCGAACATCCCGCAGAGCGTGGAAAACGTGATTTTGAAAGCATTGGTCAAGGACCCGTTTTTGCGGTACGCCTCGGCCCGCGAAATGCTTGAAGATTTGGAGACGTGCCTGTTTCCGGAACGGTTGAACGAAGAAAAGCTGACGTTTCCGATTGATGAAGAGATGACGCGTGTCGTCCCGATTATTACGCCGGAAATGATGGAAGGGCACACGCACGGACGGACCGGAGGCGGACAGCGCAGCCGCCAGGAGCCGAATGGAGACGACGAGGAGCAAAGACCCCAGAAAAAATGGTGGGTGAAGGCGCTGCTCTGGGTCGGCGGAATCGGACTGTTTTTCGTGCTGGCGTTCTTCGGATTCAACTTCCTGTTGAATGTCGTGCCATCTGTCCCGGAGGTGCCCGTCCCTTATGTGGAAGGAACCGAGGTGTCCTTGGCTGAGAAAAAGATTCAGGAAGCGAATCTCGTTCCGCAAATCGTCGAGGAAGCGAACGATACGATGGAAAAAGGAATGGTCATCAGGCAAGACCCGGCTCCGCCGATGAGGTTGAAGGAAAAGGCCGTCGTCACCTTGTACGTCAGCAAAGGCCAAGAGCTGATCGACATGCCGAACCTGATCACCTTGCCGCGGGCAACGGCGGAAGAGACGTTGAAAAAGAATGGCTTCAAGCTGGAATCGGTCAAGTTCGTCGAAGAAGAGGACGACAAGGCCGAGGTGGGAACCGTCATCAAGCAGTCGCCGGAAGCAAATGAGAAGGTGTATGCAGGAAAAACAAGCGTGACGGTGACGATCAGCAAAGGAAAAGCGTTCGTGACCATGCCGGATGTACGCGGCAAATCGGTCGAAGCGGCGCAAGTGGAGCTGTTCAAAAAAGAGCTCAACGTCGGGGAAATCAAGAAAGTGCCTACGTACTCGACCGACAAAGAGGGGGAAGTGCTGAGCACCCATCCTTATGACCCGGGCATGCAAGTGCAAAAAGGGGTGGCTGTCCCGCTGACCGTCAGCAACGGACAGTATCCGCAGGACGCCAAGTCCGCCGTCGCGCCTGTGTACGTCGAAGTCGTGCCTGGCGAGACGCTGGAAGTGAAGATTGAAGTGACAGACGCGCGCGGCGATGCAAAAGTGCTCTACCAGGAGGCGATTGCCGAGAACAAGGAATACGACGTTCCGGTAGTCGTATCGCCACAAAAAGACGCGCTGGTCAAAGCAACGGTCAAAAGGCAGAACGAAACCGAATTTAAGGAATATCAAACGATTCCGATCTCGTACAACAGCCTGCCGTAAAACAAGTGGAGGGACATGAATGCCAGAGGGACGGATTGTGAAAGCGCTGAGCGGCTTTTACTATGTAGCCGATGAAGGGCGCATCTACAGTTGCCGTGCAAGAGGGCTGTTCAAGAAAAAAGATGCCAAGGTCAACCCGCTTGTAGGCGACTGGGTCGTCTACGATGCGATCAACGAAGAAGAAGGCTATGTGATGGAGGTGGGCGAAAGGACCAATGAACTGGTCCGCCCGCCCATTTCCAATGTAGATCAGGCCGTCCTCGTCTTTTCCATGTACAAGCCGATGTTCAGTCCGCTTCTTTTGGACAAGTTTTTGGCTCATACGGAGCATGTCGGGATTGAGTCCGTCATCGTGCTGTCCAAGGCTGATCAGGTGCCGCAGGAAGAAGTGGACGCGATTGTGCAAAAATACGAGAAGATCGGCTATCGCGTGATCCCGACCTCGACCGTGGACGAACGCGGGCTGCACGAGGTTCGCGAGATTTTGCACGACCGGATTACCGTTTTCGCCGGGCAGTCAGGGGTAGGCAAATCATCGCTGATCAATACGCTGTTTCCCGGTGTCAGTCTCCAGACCGGAGACGTCAGCGAAAAGCTGGGCCGAGGAAAGCATACGACCCGCCATGTGGAGCTGATTCCGCTGGACGGGGGCGGATATGTAGCCGATACGCCAGGCTTCAGCTCGCTCGAGTTCATCGATTTTACCGAGCTGGATCTGGCAGAGTCGTTCCGCGATTTCGCCGAGCTTAGTGCGGATTGCAAGTTCCGCGGCTGTCTCCACGTGAGCGAGCCGTCTTGCGCCGTACAGGAGGCGCTGGCTGCGGGCGAGCTGTGCGAAGAGCGCTATGCCCACTACAAACAGTTCCGTGAAGAGCTGAAAGAATATCAACGGAGGAACAAACCATGGTAAAAATCGCACCTTCTATCCTGTCAGCGGATTTTGCCCGTCTGGGCGAGGAGATTCTCGATGTCGAGCGCGGGGGAGCAGACTGGATTCACGTCGATGTCATGGACGGACATTTTGTGCCGAACATTACGATCGGGCCATTGATCGTCGAGGCGATTCGCCCTGTGACCAAGCTGCCGCTGGATGTTCATTTGATGATTGAAGAACCGGACCGCTACATCCCGCAGTTTGCCAAAAGCGGTGCAGACTGGATCACGGTTCATCAGGAAGCGTGCCGCCACCTGCACAGATCGCTCTACCTGATCAAAGAGCAGGGCGTAAAAGCGGGTGTAGTCCTGAATCCGGCCACTCCGGTTTCGACGATCGAGCCTGTGCTTGCTGACTTGGACGTGGTCTTGCTGATGACAGTCAATCCGGGTTTTGGCGGCCAGAAATTCATTCACAGCGTCGTTCCGAAAATCAAGGAGCTGCGCCAGCTGCTGAATGAACGCGGACTGGGCCATGTCGAGATCGAAATCGACGGCGGGGTCAACGTGGAAACGGCTCGCCTGTGCGAAGAAGCGGGGGCAACTGTGCTCGTCGCCGGAAGTGCCGTATTCAACCAGCAAGACCGGGCGAAAGCGATTTCTGCCATTCGCGGATAAAAAGCATAGCAAAAAGCCGACTGCCATTTTTCGAGCAGTCGGCTTTTTTCGTGGGAAGCGAGCGTCAGGGCTGATCAGAAGTTACGTACGTGCCAGCAACCAAGTCGTGAATGGCTCGCTTGTCTTTTCGCACACAGACCATGACCAGACTGACAAGCGCAGCGATGCCAAATGTGATGCCGTAAATGAGCATCATGCCGACCAGCACGCGCAAAAGCATCGTGCCGATTCCGACGCGTTCCCCGTCTACGCGGGCGATGCGCACGCCGACAATTCTTTTGCCGACCGTGTAGCCGTACCAGAACACCGGAACGAGCAGGCTGTATAAAGTCGAGATCAGATTGGTCACGATGTTGCCTTCTGTATCCCCAGTAATGAGGTAGCTGATGAGAGCAAGAGGCACGCCAATAATCAGGCCGTCCAGCAAGGATGCTCCGAGACGCCGCCAAAAACCGACGGGATTGCTTGGCACTGGTGCAACGTTTTCCATATGTACCCTTCCTTTCATTGTAGGCTAGGGAATATATATGTCTGATCTCTTGAAAGTATTTCACGAAACAAGCCTGCCGATTCTCCGGCGCCTGAGTAGGCAGGGGAGCGGAGCGGCTTTACAGGGCCGTAAGCAGGCGAAGCAAGACCGCAACCCGTCCCGGAATCGCATCGAGGACGATGTGCTCGTGCGAAGCGTGTGCGCCATCCCCGACAGGGCCAAGCCCATCGAGTGTAGGGCATCCGGCGTCTGCGGCAAAATTGCCGTCGCTGGTTCCGCCTACGCCCTGCTCTGTCAGCTCGAAGCCTTCCAGACGCGCTTGCTCCTGAGCCAGTAAAAACAGTTTCTCGGTGCCAGCGCTTCGCTCCATCGGAGGCTTGGCAATCCCGCCTTCGAGTTTCAGCTCCGCGCCGGGCAGAACAGGTGCAAGCTGATTCATCAATCGGGTAATCCGCTCTGCTTCCGCACGGCTCTCGATGCGAACGTCGATTTCTGCCATCGCCCAGTCGGGTACGACGTTGGAGACGCTGCCTCCTTTGATCGTGCCGACAGACAACGTAGTGCCAGCCGCATAATCGGTAAACGACTGAATCGCCAGGACGTGATGCGCCAGTTCTTCGATAGCATTTACCCCGATAGCGTGGTCGTTGCCGGCATGAGCGGCTCGTCCTGTTGCCGTCAGGAAAAATTCCCCGCCGCCTTTGCGGCTTGTCTTCAAGGAACCGTCTCCTGCCGCTGGCTCCAGAACCAGCGTGTATTTGCTTCGCTTGGCTTCCGCTCTGATCAACTGTTCGGAGGAGACGCTGCCGATCTCTTCGTCCGTGTTCCAGAAAAAGACGAGCTTTTTGGACAGCGGCAGCTCGTGCGAGATAATCGCGCGCAGAGCGAAGTAGGCGAAGACGATCCCCGACTTCATATCGTACGTGCCAGGCCCGTACAGCCGCCCGTTTTCCTCGCGGAAAGGCTCTTTTTGCAGCGTGCCGATTTCTTTTACAGTATCGAAATGACCGAGTATGAGCACTTGCTCCTCGCCTTCGCCGTATTCGATGCGGAGCTGATCGCCGTACGTTTGCTGCGGCAGGCGCTCGACGCGGCAGCCAAGCTCGCGGAAACGCTCTGCGATATACAGGCCCAGTCGATCAACAGCTTCCTTGTTGTGAGTCGGTGTCTCCATTTCCACGTAGGTGCGCAGCTCTTCAACCATGTCCGGGAGCTGCTCGCGAAAGTAGGACGTCCAATTCGTACTCATCTTAGTTTCCTCCTTTATGTACGAGCTTTTCATACTGCACTATAAATCTTCTCTCCTGTTTTCGCCAGAGAAAAATCCGCGAAGCCGTCACGATATTTGCCGAGGTTGGGCATACTAGGCGAAGCAGCAAGCACCGTGAGAAAAAGGGGGAGAGTGATTTGTGTGTAAAATTCTGTATTTTGCATAATTGGCAGATGGTGAAAAAATGATTGAAATTGTTTAGTAAATGATTAAAATAGTCATTATCCTGCATAAATATAAGTTGTTGTGCAAAATATTCAAGTCAAGCATGGCTGCTTTTGCAGTAAATCATTTTACCGGGGGTACACAATGAAAAAACGGACTTCGATTCTTTCTCTTGCAGTAACTTCTCTTTTGGCAGCGGCTATGATCGCAGGATGCGGTACGGGAAATCAGCCTCAGACGGGCGCAGGACAAGGGCAACCGGCTGGCCAAGGACAAGCAGGAGAGAAAAAGACGCTGATCATGGCGACATCTGCTGACTACAAGCCGTATGAATACCACGACCTGACAAGCGGAAAAGACGAAATTGTCGGCTTCGACATCGACATTGCCAAATACATCGCAAATGAGCTTGGCTACGAAGTGCAAGTGACAGACATGAACTTCGACGGACTGGTTCCGGCGCTGCAAACCAATCGCGCAGACTTCGTTATGGCAGGCATGACGCCGACACCGGAGCGCCAGAAAAACGCGGAGTTCTCCGATATTTACTACGATGCGAAAAACACGCTTGTCTCCAAAAAAGAAAGCAACATTACAAAGCCGGAGCAATTGGCTGGCAAAAAAATCGCGGTTCAGCTCGGTTCCATCCAGGAAGAAGCAGCCAAAGAGATGAGCAAAACGGTACAAGGCTTGCAAGTCACTTCCCTCAACAAGCTGGGTGAGATCGTGGAAGAAGTGAAAACAGGCCGTGTCGATGCGGCAATCATCGAGGACCATGTGGCAAAAAGCTTCGTCGAGAGCAATCCTGGCCTGCAATTCACGACGCTCGAAACAGACGAAACAAACGGCTCCGCCATCGCTTTTCCAAAAGGCTCTCCGCACGTAGCGAAGTTTAACGAAGTCATCAAGAAAATGAAGGAAAACGGAGAAATGGACAAGCTGATCCAAAAATGGTTCGCTCAATAATCTCTGGTCACAACGAAGTAACTACTACGCAACGTAGCAAGAGGTGAGAACGGGCATGAATTTGGATTTTGCGCAAATCGTGCCCTATATCCCTTTCATTTTGCAGGGGATAAAGGGCACGCTGCTTGTTACATTGATTTCCGTCGTACTGGGTTTCGTCTGGGGTTCGATCCTCGCACTCATCAAAATTTCTAAATTCGGACCGCTGAACTGGCTCGCTATCGCGTATACGTCCGTTTTTCGCGGCACGCCGCTGATTTTGCAGCTGACCTTTGTTTACTTTGCGACCCCGCAGCTTACCGGCTACAATATTTCGCAGCTGGAAGCGGCTGTCCTGACGTTTACGCTGAACTCGGGCGCGTACATATCAGAGACGATTCGCGGCGGAATCATGGCGGTCGACAAAGGCCAGTGGGAAGCGGCCAAAGCGCTCGGCATTCCGTACCGCCGCATGATGCTCGACATCATTTTGCCACAGGGCATCAAGAACATCCTGCCTGCGCTGGTGAATGAGACGATCGCGCTGCTGAAGGAATCGGCGCTGGTCTCCACGATTGGCTTGTCCGACATCATGCAAAATGCAAACGTGGTAAAAGGGGCCATCTTCCGCTACTTTGAGCCATACATTATCGCCGGCACCTTGTACTATGTCATGGTCATGATGTTGACATGGGTGGCGCGCGTTGTGGAACGGAGGATGAGACGCAGTGATTAAGATCGAGAACATTACCAAGTCTTTCGGGCAACTAAACGTACTCAAGGGCATCTCCACCGAGATCGGCAAAGGGGAAGTCGTGGCGATCATCGGGCCGTCCGGCTCGGGAAAATCCACGCTTTTGCGCTGCATGAATTTGCTGGAGGTGCCAACCAGCGGCAAAATCGCGATCAACGGTCAAGACATTACCGATCCAAAAGCGAATGTGATGGCGATTCGCCAGCAGATCGGGATGGTGTTCCAGCATTTTCACCTGTTCCCGCACATGACGGTGCTCAGCAACCTGACATATGCGCCGATGAAGGTGAAAGGCATGGCAAAAAGCGAAGCAGAGAAGAAGGCAAGAGAGCTTTTGGCGCGTGTCGGTCTGGCTGACAAAGCCGACGTGTTCCCGTCCCGCTTGTCCGGTGGACAAAAGCAGCGGGTGGCGATTGCCCGCTCGCTCGTCATGGAACCGCAAATCATGCTGTTTGACGAGCCGACTTCCGCGCTTGACCCGGAAATGGTCAAAGAGGTGCTGGAAGTTATGAAAGGGCTGGCTCATACCGGGATGACGATGGCGATTGTGACGCACGAGATGCGTTTTGCCGAAGAAGTTTCTGATCGCATTCTGTTCATCGATGATGGCCGACTCTTGGAAGAGACGCCTCCGAAAGAGTTTTTTCAAAATCCGAAAAGCGAACGGGCCAAGCAGTTTCTGGAGAAAGTTCGCTAGTGGAAAAAAGTCGCGGTGCCGCTTTGGGGCCGCGGCTTTTCTCTTTGACAGGGGCATGCACTTGGGCTAGAATCAGGTTGATTTGGAATGTTCATTAGGTTATAAGGAGTGAAGATAGTTGGATCGACAACGCTTGATCATCTTGCTGGAAATGGCGATGATGGCTGCGCTCGCTTTCGTGTTTAGCCAGATTAAAGTTTTTGAAATGCCGCAGGGCGGTTCTGTCTCGCTGGTCATGGTGCCGATTGCGCTGATCGCTGTCCGCCGCGGTTTGACCGCAGGCGTCGTGACGGGCACGCTCGTCGGATTGCTGCAGCTCATGCTGGGAAGCACGCTGGTAAACCCTGTGCAGGTGCTGCTGGATTATCCGCTGGCATTCGCCTTCCTGGGGTTGACGGGACTGGTTCGCTTGTCCCGTTATGAAAAGAAACAGCAACGGGTTGCCGTGCTCTGGGGCGGCTTGCTCATCGGCGTGCTCGGCCGTCTGGCTTGCCATTTTACTTCCGGCGTCATCTGGTTTGGGCAGTACGCGCCTGAAGGCATGAATGTGGCGCTGTACTCGTTTGTTTACAACATCACTTACCTCATTCCCGAAATGATCATCGCGGGAGTGGTCTTATCAGTCGTGCTGGGCAGCGCTTCCCAACTGTTGTTCCCTGCGCGAGACAGAGTAGCTTAGTTGGACCTGCATAAATGGCACAGCGGATTCATAATGTAATCAGGCAGCAATCATGTTGCCTGATTTTTCATTTTGTCGTGGCGCGATTCCACGGGAGTTTTTGGTGGACATCGACATTTTCGCGTGGCAGGATACATGTTTATCCGACAGCAGAATATGATGTAATATGCACGTTTGGGAGAACACCTAAAGGAGGTGCACAATGAAATGGGATTGCGCTCCTATCGCCTGCGACAGGGGGGCGCCTTGCGACGTGTTCTCGGGGTTGCGTTGGCTGTCGGGGGAATCACCATTTTCCTGTACATGGCACCTCCGTGGGTTTGGTATAGCCTGTTGGCGGCGGCACTCATGGGGGCAGGCTGGTTTTTGTATCGTGGGAAGTAATTTCGGTGAGGAGGGGTAGCATGCGGTTTTACACCATCAAGTTGCCGAAGTTCCTGGGTGGCATGATTCGCGGCATCATCGAGGCATTCAACAAGAAAAAATGAAGACGCGGCCTCCTTCATGAAAAGATGGAAAAGGAACGTCGGAGAAATGCAAAAAAGCACCTCGAGGGTGCTTTTTTTCGCGTCGTTTAGAAAAACTATACGCGAGTTACGAGACCGGATTTCAGTGCTCGAGTGCTTACATAAACGCGCTTCGGTTTACCGTTAACGAGAATGCGCACTTTTTGTACGTTGACACCCCAAGTGCGGCGAGTTGCGCGCATGGAGTGGGAGCGAGCGTTTCCAGCTTTTGCAGATTTACCTGTTACAAAACAACGACGTGCCATTACAATCCACCTCCCTTGTTGCATCTAAACGGGATTTCCTTGATGGGAAATACAAATACTCGATTATATTAGCACATGATTGCTGTCAATTGCAATACTTGACAAGATGATTTGCCAGCTCTTTCTCATAGGGTTGGTAGGATCGACAAAACGCTTCATTTCTCACATCCGTTAGTGTAGAATTGAGGGAAGCATGGGTACGCTTACCTATGAGGCAAGCTGTTTAACAGAGGAGGAGTCCTTCAATGACAGTGGAAATGAGCACATCATTAGGAAAAATTGATGTTACAGAGGACGTAATTGCACGAATTGCCGGAGGCGCAGCCATGGAAGTTTTCGGGCTGGTGGGCATGGCTTCCCGCAAGGCGTTGAAAGATGGAATTGCCGAGCTTCTTGGCCGCGACAACTTGAGCAAAGGTGTCGTCGTGCACAATACGAACGGCGAAGTGGTTTTGGACATGCATATTATCGTCAGCTATGGCGTGAAAATTTCCGAGGTGGCAGGCAACGTGCAACGCCGAGTGAGATATACCTTGGAGCAAACGGTAGGCATCGACGTCACTGCCGTAAACATCTTTGTGCAGGGAGTTCGTACAGACAGAGATTCGTAAGGAGGAACATCAGTTGGTACATACGCATCTAGATGGCGTGCTGTTTAGCCGGATGGTTTACCTGGGGGCGAACCTATTATCCGACAACGTCAGAGTAGTAGATGGCTTGAACGTTTTTCCGGTGCCGGATGGCGATACGGGGACAAACATGAATTTGACTTTCACATCCGGTGTGGATGAGCTGAGACGCAAGGAATCTCCCCGCATCTCGGACAGTGCTGCTGCTCTGGCAAAAGGTCTTTTGATGGGAGCGCGGGGGAACTCCGGTGTCATTTTATCGCAGCTTTTCCGTGGCCTGAGCAAATCAGTCAATGGAAAAGACGAGGTGAACGCCCGTCAATTTGCCGATGCCTTGAAAGCAGGTGTGGACGCTGCGTACCAAGCAGTGATGAAGCCTGTGGAAGGCACGATTTTGACTGTTGCCCGCGAAGCGGCGGAGATGGCTGTGCGTGCAGCGCGCACGTCAGATGATATTGTCTCTGTAATGGAAAAAACGTACGAGCAGGCGCAAGCTACGCTCTTGCGCACGCCAGAAATGCTGCCTGTACTCAAAGAGGTGGGCGTCGTCGATTCAGGCGGACAGGGCCTTCTGTTTATTTATGAAGGGTTCTTGCGCGCCCTGCGCGGCGAGGAACTTGCCGAGCGCGGAGAACAAGCCAAGCCGTCCGTGCGCCCGGAAGAGCTGGACAAGCTGATTTCCGAACAGCACAATGCACAAGTCCATCTGAAAACGGAGGACATCAAGCACGGCTACTGCACGGAATTTATGGTTCATGTCACACATAGCACAGAGCCGAACAAAAAGCCGTTTTCCGAACTGTTGTTCCGCGGTCATCTGGATACGATGGGCGACTCGCTCCTGGTAGTTTCCGACGACGAAATCGTCAAAGTACATATTCATGCAGAGCATCCGGGCCAAGTGTTGCAATACGCGCAACAGTTCGGAAGCCTGCACCGGATCAAAATCGAAAACATGCGCGAGCAGCATGCGAACATACTCAAAGCGGAAGAGGGCAAAAGCGAGGCGAAGGCGGCAGAGCCAGCTGTCCAGCCTGCGAGTGAACAGCTCCCTTACGGATTGATTGCAGTCGCTGCGGGCGAAGGCATCGCCAAAATTTTGCGCAGCATGGGTGTGCATGTCGTGGTCGAGGGCGGCCAGACGATGAACCCGAGCACAGAAGATTTCATGAAAGCTGTCGCAGGACTGTCTGCCCAGCACATCATCATATTGCCAAACAACAGCAACATTATTATGGCGGCACAACAGGCTGCCGCACTCGCAGAGGTTCCGGTTACTGTCGTGCCGACGAAGAGCGTTCCGCAAGGTTTGGCGGCGGCGCTCGCTTTCCACGCAGACGCCGAGCCGTCTGTGAACGCATCCGCGATGGAAAAAGCCATCTCCCAGGTAAAGACGGGAATGGTGACACATGCGGTTCGCGATACGCAAATGGGTGAAGTCACGATCAAGGAAGGCGACTTCATCGGCTTGCAAGAAAAAGAAATCGTCACGGCTGGGCCAGAGCTTTTGGAGTGCGCCAAGACGCTGCTTCTGGGGATGGTGGACGAAGAGACGGAAATCGTCACCGTGTTCCTGGGAGAAGGAGCGACAGAAGAGCATGCCGAAGCGTTGCAGGAAGCTGTGGCAGACGCATACCCGGATGCGGAAGTGGAGATTCAGCCTGGCGGACAGCCGCTGTATCCCTTCATTTTTTCCGTGGAGTAACGAGGAGAGGAGCACGCCAGAATGCCAGTTGTGATTCTTACTGACAGCGCGTCCGACATCGACGCGTCTGTAAGGCAGTCGCTCGGTATCGTGACCGTTCCGTTGAAGGTCATGTTTGGCTCGGAGACGTATTTGGACGGAGTGACGATCTCTTCATCCGAGTTTTTTGAAAAGCTGAAGCAGTCTCATGCTTTGCCGACTACTTCGCAGCCATCGCCGCTTGAGTTTGCCGAGGCGTACAAAGCCATCCGGGAAGAGTACGGAAGCGATGTACAAATCATTGCCATTCTTCTGTCCGGTTCCTTGTCCGGCACGTATCAGTCCGCGATGATCGCGAAGTCCATGCTCGACGAAAACATCGATATTACCGTAATCGATTCGCGCAAAGCGTCGTTCGTGCACGGAATGATTTGCGTGGAAGCGGCCAAGGATGCGAAAGCGGGAAAAGGCAAGGAACAAATCCTCGATGCGATCGACCGCTATCTCGATTCCGTGCAAGTGTACTTTATCGTAGATACGCTGGAGTTTTTGCAAAAAGGCGGCCGGATTGGCCGAGCTTCGGCTGTCATCGGTTCTTTGCTCAATATCAAACCGATTTTGACGCTCGACCCGGCAGGCTACGTGGCTGCTTTTGACAAAGTGCGCGGCACGAAAAAAGCGCTCAACCGCGTGCTGGAAGCCTTGCAAGAGTATGCGCAGGGTCAGCCTGTAAGAGTCGCGGTTCTCCACAGCAGTGCCCACGAGCAAGCAAGCGAGCTGTTGGAGCGGGTGAAAAACGAGTTCCAGGTAAGCGAGTCACATCTGGAGCAAATCGGTCCGGTAATCGGCACACATACAGGCCCAGGGCTTCTGGGCGTCGTGATGGTCAAGCAATAAAAAGTCAAAGTGAATCAGATGAGAGAAAGCCTCCCGGTGGATGGGAGGCTTTTTACGCGAGTGAAGCGGCGAGGGCGATGACAGCACACGCTACACTTTCCCATGTGGCGCTTTGACAGCCTGTAGGATACAATGAGAGTGAATCTTGTTGAACCCCTTGTCATTCAGGAGGAGAACCGGTTGAAGTATAAAAGCGTATTTGATATCATCGGCCCCATCATGGTTGGACCATCGAGTTCCCATACAGCTGGCGCAGCCCGGATTGGCCGGGTGGCACGCAAGCTGTTCGGACGTCAGCCACAGCGGGCAGACATTACTTTTTACGGCTCATTCGCGAAAACCTATCAGGGACACGGCTCCGATGTGGCGACCGTTGCAGGGATTCTCGACTTCGATACATCCGATCTGCGCTTGAAAAATTCGCTCCTGCTTGCAGAAAAAGCCGGGATGGAAGTCGCGCTGACTACCTCCGACGTTTTGACGGAGCACCCGAACACGGCGCGGATCAAGCTGTCTGACGATCAGCACCAGGTTGAACTGGTAGGCGTATCGATTGGCGGCGGAAAAATCGAGGTGCTGGAACTGAACGGCTTTTCGTTTCAGCTCGGTTTCGACACGCCGACGTTGCTCGTTTTGCACGAAGACCGCTTCGGCATGATTGCCGCTGTAGCGAAAGTGCTCACGCAGCACCGGATCAATGTCGGATTCATGGAAGTGTCCCGACACGAACGCGGCTCCCGCGCCTTGATGGCGATTGAGACAGACTCGACGGTTTCCGCAGAAGTGCTGGAGGAAATTCGTCAGATTCCCCATATTTTTGATGTTTCCCTGCTCTCGCTCTAGCCAACATCCGAGCCAAAGCACGAATAGCAGGATCAGAGGAGTGAAATCAACCAGATGTTTCGTAATGTAGCTGAACTGGTAGAATTGGCCGAATCGCAAGGGAAACCGATCTCCCAGGTGATGATCGAAGCGGAAATGGAAGTTTCCCAGCGTACAAAAGAGGCCATCATGCAAGACATGTACGCCAATCTCGATGTGATGGAAAAAGCAGTGCGCCGCGGCCTTACGGAAGATATCCGCTCCCATAGCGGACTCACGGGCGGCGATGCGAAAAAACTGCAAGAATATATGAAGAACAAGCCTTTCTTGTCCGGCCCGACTCTGCTCAACGCCGTGTCGATGTCGGTAGCGGTCAACGAGGTGAACGCAGCGATGGGAACGATCGTAGCGACACCGACAGCGGGTGCCTGTGGGATTGTGCCGGGAACACTGTTTGCCGTCTCAGACAAGCTGCAACCAACCCGCGAGCAGATGGTCAACTACTTGTTCACGGCTGGAGCGATCGGCTATTGCATCGCCAACAATGCGTTTATTTCCGGTGCGGCTGGCGGCTGTCAGGCAGAAGTAGGCTCGGCGACCGCGATGGCAGCGGCTGCGATTGTGGAGATGGCAGGCGGCACCCCGGAAGAATCGGCGCAGGCAGTGGCGATTGCCTTGAAAAATATGCTCGGTCTGGTTTGTGACCCCGTAGCCGGACTGGTAGAAGTGCCGTGTGTCAAACGAAATGCGATGGGAGCGGCGATTGCGACAGTCGCAGCGGACATGGCGATGGCGGGAATCAAGAGCGTGATTCCGACAGATGAAGTCATTGATGCGATGTACCGGATCGGCTGCTCCATGCCGACTGCCTTGAAGGAAACCGCGCAGGGCGGATTGGCAGCAACCCAGACAGGCCGTATGATCGAAGCGAAAGTGTTCGGCGTACGGATGGAGAAGTAAAATGGCTGGGGCTTATCAGTCACCCGTCTCCCTTTTGCACGGGGTAGGGGAGGAACGGGCGAAGGCATTTGCGGGACTCGGGATTCACAGCATCGGCGATTTGCTGGAGTATTTCCCTTCCCGCTACGAAGATTACCGCGTGCGCGATTTGACAGAAGTAAAAGATGGAGAGAGGGTCACGCTGGCAGGTACGGTGTACGGCGAACCCTCTGTTCGTTTTTATGGAAAAAGAAAATCGCGCCTCTCTGTCAAGCTGGTGATGGATCGGGTGGTCGTGACGGCTGTCTGGTTCAACCAGACGTTTGTCAAAACGAGACTGTCGCCCGGGAAGGAAATTCTCGTGACGGGCAAATGGGACAAGCACAAGCTCCAGATTACGGTCAGCGAGATGACAGAGGTAGACTCGGAGCGAGCGGCGAAACGAGGCGAGCTGTCTCCGGTCTATCCGCTCGGCGGAGATATGACTACGACGCTGCTGCGTAAATCGATCCAGCAGGCGCTGCGGCAATACGGCAAGGAAATCCCGGAAATTTTGCCGCCAGACATCGTGGAGCGCTATCGGCTGATGCCGCGCGTCGAAGCGTTTCACTCGATCCACTTTCCGGAAAATGCGGAAGTAGGACGTCAGGCGCGCCGCCGGATCATGTTTGAAGAGCTGTTTTTGTTCCAGTTGAAAATACAGACGCTTCGCCGCATCAATCGGCAGCAGTCGGAAGGTGTGGCTCTTTCCATTCCGATGGACGAAGTGCGGCAGTTTGTCAAAGGGCTGCCTTTTCCGCTGACAGACGCGCAAAAGCGGGTTGTCAAAGAAATATTGGACGACATGCTCGCGCCTCACGCGATGAACCGACTGTTGCAAGGTGACGTAGGCTCGGGGAAAACGGTAGTGGCGGCCATCGCGCTGTTCGCTGCCGTGAAAGCTGGCTATCAGGGCGCCTTGATGGTGCCGACCGAGATTCTTGCCGAGCAGCATGTGCAGTCGCTGACGAAGCTGTTGTCAGACTTCGGCATCGAGGTGGCACTGCTGTCGGGATCGTTGACAGCCAAGCGCAGACGCGAAGTCATCGGCTCGCTGCAAATGGGGCTGATCGATGTCGTCGTCGGGACGCATGCGCTCATCCAGGAGGACGTGTTCTTCTCGCGCCTCGGCCTGGTCATTACGGACGAGCAGCACCGCTTTGGCGTAGAGCAGCGGCGCATTTTGCGCAACAAAGGACTGACTCCCGACGTCTTGTTCATGACGGCTACGCCGATTCCCCGGACGTTGGCGATTACGGCGTTTGGCGATATGGACGTTTCGACGATCGACCAGATGCCGGCAGGCCGCAAGCCGATTGAGACAACGTGGAAAAAGCACGACCAGTTTCCGGCCGTCCTGGAGCAGATGCGCGATGAATTGCGAAAAGGACGCCAGGCGTACGTCATTTGTCCGCTCATTGAAGAGTCGGAAAAGCTCGATGTGCAAAATGCAATCGACGTCCACGCCCAGCTCACTCATGTCTTCCCGGAATTTGGCGTCGGGCTGATGCACGGTCGCTTGCCTGCCAAGGAAAAGGAGGCGGTGATGCAAGCTTTTCTCGCAGCGGAGCACGCCGTTTTGGTTTCTACCACTGTCGTCGAGGTCGGAGTCAACGTGCCGAATGCGACGTACATGGTCATTTACGATGCCGAGCGCTTCGGGCTTGCCCAGCTGCACCAGCTGCGCGGTCGGGTCGGTCGCGGTTCGGAGCAATCGTACTGCGTCTTGATCGCCGATCCGAAATCCGAGATCGGCAAAGAGCGGATGCGCGTCATGTGCGAGACGACGGACGGCTTTGAGCTGTCGCAGCGCGATTTGGAATTGCGCGGACCGGGTGACTTTTTCGGCACGAAGCAGAGCGGATTGCCGGAATTTAAAGTCGCGGATTTGCTTGCCGACTACAAAGCGTTGGAAGTCGCCAGACAGGAAACCGCGAGACTCGTGGCCGAGGACGCTTTTTGGCGGGAGCCAGCTCATCAGTGGCTGCGCGATTACTTGCAGCGTGAAGGCGTGCTGGATGGCATCGTCTTTGATTAAAAATGGAAAGCAAGAGTCTTCTTTTGCACGTTTGTGTGCGGGGGAGGCTCTTTTTTAGTGATAAAACGATTTTTTTCAGGAAAAAAATGTGACGAAATGGCAAGGATAAACGTCTTATCTTCACGGATAAAAATTTACTGGGGAGAGAGGCGAATTTTGTGTTTTTGCGAAATCTTCGGGGAATGAGCATCGCGTTGGGCTTCTCTTTGATCATCATGACGGGTTGCAGCATGGCCGCAGCCTCTTCGGCACAAAAACAAACGGGCACAAATCCAGCAACAGGCGCTTCGTCCGGCAAAGCCGCACCATCGGGCACGACACCGAAGGCAGCGGATGACTGGAAGCAAAAGGAGCGCCCTTACGATTATGCAAGCATGAAAGCAGATGTGGTTATTCAATTAGATGAGGACACGCGGTTGCAGTCGCCGCTGCGCACGGTAGTCGGACCGACTCCGCAGTCGTACACGCTCTTTTTCCGGGAGGAGATGGACCGGGGAAGCGTGGAGACGATGATTCGCAAGCACGCGAAAGAAGAGGCGGCGAGAGAAGGTTTGGGGTTCATTGAACCGACGTTTGCTTTTCACTGGTTGAACAACCGTCAGTTGCAAGTGCTGGTAACTCTTCCTGCTACCGCCGGAAAAGAGCGGGATTGGACGGAATACGTTCTGAGTGCCGGGGGAGCCAAATCGACAAAAGGCACGGTGATTGGTGCAGCGAATGCTTTTCACGCTGTTGTGCTTGCGCCTTCGCAAATTTGGCGAATCTCTGTCGACGGCAAAGTGCGCGAGAAGCTGACTGACTTTTCCGTCATGACCAATATGAAGTTTTTGGACCGCGAGCAACGGTACGTGCTGCAGAGCCGTTTCACGAAATATTGCGAGTGCGACGCCCGGTATCCGATGCTCTATTCGATTTACGATACAAAAACAAAGGAACGCACCCTTTACCCAGTGGAGCTTGCGGACAACTATCGTGGAGCAGGCGATTTCATCGCAGATCGCCGGGGCTTCTTCTATGCACAGCCGGATAAAGGAATCACTGTTCCGCCAAGCGACAGCGCCGTTCGCGTTCAAGTACAAGGGTATGTGCATGGTGCGAGCTTCAGCTACGATCAGAAACAGTTGCTGATGGCAGTGGGGAAAGCCGAGCAGAAAAAAGACCTCGATCTCGTTGTGTTTGATCTGGAAAAGGGAACGGAAAAGCGCATTCCTGGAGCGATCAAGGGATGGGTGCCTACGAGCGAGTCCAACGGGGAGATTTTGCCTGTCGCCTTCCAGGACGATGGCCGCTACGCCACGTTCGCGATGAGAAGCGAAGAATCAGGCTTTGAGGAAATACGTCTGCGCTATGAGTGGAAGAGCGGCAAGGTCATCGCATGGACACCGCCTGTTCCGGCCGATTCCTGGTCCGGGTATGTGCAGTCGACGGATGGCGCGTATCAAATGTACTGGAACGCAGGTCTGTTCAAAGGCAACGTGCCGCTGATGGACATGCGCGGCGATGGTCTCTGGCTGCCGGGCACGCACCGTTTTTTGTTTACGGAATGGGAAAAAGCCGCGCAGGAAACCGACTTGAAGCAATCGCTGTACTTGTTTGACGCCGATACAAAAGCACAGTCCGTGCTCGTGTCGGGCCTTCCTGCGGGTCTTTCCATCCTGGGAGCAAGCGCGGATGGCAAATGGTTGTACGTGATGACGGACCGAACGCTTGCTCCTTAAATCGCGATCATCACGATTCGTATTCGTCGGCAAGCATGGACAGGATAAGCAAAGATTCGTACGTATCTCCGGTCTTCAGGCAGTCGCGCAACGTTCCTTCCACGCGAAAGCCTTCGGAAAGGTAGAGCGTGCGGGCGACGTCGTTTGTTTCCTTGACGTCCAGCCAAAGGCGGTGGGCTTTTCGTTCCTGAAAAGCCCATTGCTTGATTTGGCGCAAGATGCTGCGGCCGTAGCCTTGACCTTTGACTGCGATCGTAATGCGTTTCAGCTCAATTGAATCATGCGGATTGGCCAGCCCGGCGATGATGACGTAGCCTACGGGGTGGCCTGTTTCTGCTTTTTCAGCGATCATGTGCAAAATATCGGGATCGTCAAGAGCTTCCCGATGCCGTTCTTCGCTCCAGACGACGAGAAAAGGGGCGTTTTCGGGTGCTTGCTCCACATCGCAAACGAACGGGAGGTCTGTTGGCACGGTAAGGCGCAGGCGGATCGTCACAGTCGGTTTCCCCTTTCTTTGTCAGCATTTGGCTGCCATCAGCAGATTGCCATCCGGGTCTTTGAACGTGAACCAGTGTCCGTGCTGGATCGGACCGACCAGCTCCACCCCCAACTCTTCCAGGTAACGATAGGAGGCTTCGATGTCCGTCGTGTTGAAGTGAAAGAGCGGAGCATCATCAGGGGTGCGTTTGGGAAAAATTTTGCTGTCCAGCACCAGGTTGGAGCCGTTGTTCATCGGGATGCAATAAAGGTGTCCAAACGAAATCTCGCCGTCTTTCGGCAGGCCCAACAGCTGGCAGTACCAGTCGCGCGCACGCTCAATATCGCTGACGGCGATGAAAATGGCTCCGATCTCGGAGTGCAACGGAGAAGGAGAAGTGGTCATGGGCATGATTCGCTTCCTTTCGGTACGGTATGGGAATCGGGATGCTACATGTAGCGAAGCCACCCTGCATCATCGGGCACGAAATGTCGGATCGCTTCGCGGTATGTCTGTTACTCTTTGGTGGAGAGGGAGGTCATGTTGATGGATATGCTGCAAAAATGGAACGAAGCTCTGGACTACATCGAGGAAAATCTGGCTGGCGAGATTGATGTCAAGCAGGCCGCACGCGTGGCTTGCTGCTCGGAATACCACTTCAAAAGGATGTTCTCCTCTCTGGCTGGCATTCCGCTTTCCGAGTACATCCGGCGCAGGCGCATCACACTGGCTGCTTTCGAGCTGAAAGACGAGCGGGTGAGAGTCATTGATGTCGCCATCAAGTACGGGTACAGCTCGCCGGATTCGTTTGCCCGCGCCTTCGTGCACATGCACGGGGTAACGCCCACCGAAGCGAGAGCCAGCGGCCAGTCGCTGAAAGCTTATCCGCGCATGACCTTCCATCTGTCTATCAAAGGAGGCAGTGTCATGAACTATCGTATAGAAGAGAAAGCGAGATTTCGCATCGTCGGCTTGCAGAAACGGGTTCCGTTGATGTACAACGGGGTGAATCCCGAGATTGCTGCGATGTGGGCCTCGCTGGATGCTGAAAAAATCGAGCAGCTCAAATCTTTGTCCAATGCCGAGCCTGTAGGATTGTTGAGCGCATCCACGAATTTTTCCGAAAAGCGGTTGAATCAGGGCGAGCACGGAGAGCTGGATCATTACATCGGCGTGGCCACGACAAAGGAATGTCCAGAGCACTTCGCGAAGCTCGAAGTGGCGGCCTCTACCTGGGCGGTATTTGAAGCCGTAGGACCTTTTCCCGATACGCTGCAAGACGTCTGGGGCCGCATTTATGCCGAGTGGTTTCTCTCTTCCGGCTACGAGCTGGCGGAAGGTCCCGAACTGCTGTGGAATGCCGACAAGGATACGACTTCGCCGACATTTCGCAGCGAGATTTGGATTCCTGTTGTCAAAAAATAACATCCTCGTATCAGATTCGCACACGCTTGCCGAAACACCTGCTGGCGTGTGCGTTTCTTTTGCAGAAATAATTACCAATGTTTTTTTCGGCGGGTCAGGTATAAAAACGAACATACGTTTGCTATAATAAGAACATAAGTTCTTGTTTAGGGGATGATGGTGATGCCCAATGCGAACAAACGGTGCGTCTTCTTGATCGACATGGAGAGCTTTTACGCCAGTATTGAAAAAGGGGCCAATCCGGCCTTGCGCAATCAGCCGATTGTGGTCGCAGGAGATCCGCAGCGGCGAAGCGGAGTAGTGCTGGCAGCCTGTCCGATTGCGAAGTCGTACGGCGTGATTACGGCAGAAGCACTGTGGCAGGCGCAGCAAAAATGCCGCAAGCTCGTAGTCGTGCGTCCGCGCATGGAGATGTACCTCCAGATTTCCATGCACATTACCGCGATATTCGAATCGTTTACCGACAAGGTGGAGCCGTATTCGGTTGATGAGCAGTTTCTCGATGTGACCGGGAGCCTTCACTTGTTCGGCGACCCGTTGCAGCTGGCAGCGCAGATTCAAAAACGGGTCTGGGCGGATACGGGCATCCGCTGCCGGGTAGGAATCGGGGAGAACAAGGTACTCGCGAAAATGGCCTGTGACAACTTCGCCAAAAAGCGGAAGGACGGCATTTTTTGGCTGAAACGCGAGGAGCTGGAAGAAACGCTCTGGAAGCTTCCGGTAGAGAAAATGTTCGGCGTAGGCTCGCGGATGAAGCGGCATTTTCACCGGATGGGCATTTACCAGATCGGTCAGCTCGCGAAGCTCTCGCCAGATGTGCTTACCCGCCACTGGGGAGTGAACGGCGAAGTGCTGTGGCGTACGGCGCATGGCCTCGACGATTCGCCTGTCTCCCTCGATGTGTACGGCACGCAAAAAGGGATCGGCCATCATATGACGCTGCCGCGCGATTATCATACGGCCAAAGACATCAAGGTCGTGCTGCTGGAGTTGTGCGAAGAAGTATGCAGGCGAGCCCGCAAAAAGGAGCTGATGGGTTCCGTCGTGTCGGTTGGCTGCCGCGGGGCGAACTTGTCGGCAGGAGAAGGCTTTGGCCGACAGATGAAGCTGGCAGAAGCGACGAATGATGCCATGGAGCTGTACGAGGCAGCCTGCCGGTTGTTTGATCGCCATTGGCAGCAGACGCCTGTGCGCAGTATCGGGATCAACCTGGAGCAGCTGATTTCCGATCATGCCGTGCAGCTAAATTTGTTCACAGACAACCACAAACGCCGTTCGCTCGCCCGGACGATCGACGAGATTCGGACGCGGTTTGGCCCGGATGCGATTTTGCGGGCAGCCTCTGTCACGGAGGCTGGTCAGGCGAAAGAACGCGCACGCAAGATCGGGGGGCACTACAAGTGACGACTCCGCTGGCAACAGAAGAGGAAGAGTACGAGCTTGTCCGGCAGTACATTTTGTTCGGCATTTTGTTTCAGGCTGTCATGGTCGATTGGAGCCGGCTGCAGCTTGTGCCGTTAAAGCTCTCTTACCAGGCCATGATCGATGGGGCTTTTCAGGAGCTGTCGCGCTGGGCTGAGCGGCAGCAGCAGCAAATGCGCCGCCTTTTGCAGCAGCGCGACTGCACAGTAGTCCGCGCCAGGCGCGAGGGGCACGTGTACATGGTGCACTACCAGCAGCGCGGATATGTACGGGAAGCCCGGTACACCATTGAAATGTTGCAGGCAGAGTGTCAGGAGCTGATCGATTGGTGGATGCGAAATCAGCAGCGAGGAGAGAAGAGAGCATGAGAGAAAAGCGCGTATCCAAAAAAGAGAATGTGTTTGTAGCCAGCCGATTTGTCCTCCCAGAACATCGGGAAATGTATTTGCGCGCCAAGGAAGAGGAGCAGAAGTACGTGCCGCCCGAGCTTGACCAGGAGCAGTTGGGAGCGATGAGCGAGCTGATCTGGCAAGGATTTCAGGCGAACAACCTCTTGAAGCTGACATACTTTGACGGACGCGAGCCGCGGCACTTGTCTGCCCACGTCATACATATCGATCAGGCGGCCCGGCGATTGAAGCTCAAGACAGGCGACGGGTTTCACTGGCTTTCTTTTGCGTGTTTGCTGCAAGTAGAGCTGGCTTCGGGTTTTTGAGCGGGAAATGCAGGAAGAACAGGGGCACGAGGATTCAGAAAATGGACAAAAATAGGCCCCTTTTTGCAAAGCAAGTGGCAAAAAACAGCGTGCCGCGCTGAAACGATGTGTGTAAAGAAGCAGTGAGATTCCTGAAACGAAAAGCGGTCAAAAACAACCGTTTTTCGTCTTTTTTTGGCTTAAACGCTTTTTGCCAGAACAGGATGTTTCCCTGTATTGTTAGGATATCATTTGAAGCAGATAACTGCTGGATAGAACAAAGGAGATTTTACATGCTAGCACAAGAAATGGGTGTCATGTTCACCAAGCACGCCGATCAAATTACTTCCAAGCGTTGGGGGGAATTTATTCAGCAATTGGAGGAAAAAGGCTTGTACGTGCTCATCGAGACGGACACGATCGGACGAGTAATGAGCCCTTTGGGCGGATTGATGCCCATGCCCTGCAAGAGCGAGACGCTCCACATTGTGACAGCAGAAGAGCTGGAGCAACGCGGTCTGCCGCTCGGTCACCACATCGTGACGAAACCAAAAGAAAAAGCAACCACTGCCTAAGCGCAATCGAACGGACAAAACCTTTTCAGCCTTGGAAACAAGAGGCAGAAAAGGTTTTTTTGTGTGATTATCAATTGATAATGAAAATCAAAATCAATATAATGAAGAAAAATGTGGCAGGCAATGCGTACCAATCGTTTGACATAGAAGAGGGGCAAAAAGGATGAGGAACATGCATATTCAAGCGGAGTTTTCCGAGTTTACCGAGTACAATCAAGTGATCACGGACCAGCTGGAATGGGCCCGCTCAGAGGAAATCGACGGGATGGAGCGGTTGCACGATCTGCCGTCGCACTATGGGGAAGGGTACCATCGGCATGTGGCGGTGCGCGAGGGACTGAGGCTCGATTACAGCAACATGTATTTGCACCAAACTTTTTCGATGGAGACGAAAATGAAGTACCCTCATCTGGAGCTGGCTTTCAATATCGAGAGCGGAGCGAACTGGACCGTGAATGGCGGGCAGCAGGAGTTTTGCTCACAGACAGGAAGCGCTCAGCTGATTTACATGAACGATCTGACGTGCCATGCCCAGATGCCGAAACATGAGCGAATTTCCCATCTGGAGCTGAGCTTTGACTACAAGCTGTGGAGCCAGCTGCTGGAAGCGATGAACGCGTGCCCCGAGCAGTCGTTTGCGAGGCTGGAAACGACGATCACCCCTGGGATGACGCACATTATCGAGCAGGTGATCAGCAATCCGTATCGGGGAACGATCAAGAAGCTGTTTATAGAAGGCAAGGCCATGGAGCTGTTGGCGCTGTTTCTGCAGGAGGCGGAGCTGGAAAAGGAACAGCGGATTTCGCTGAAGGCAGATGACGTCAAAAGCATCCATGAAGCGAAAAACATCCTGCTAAAGACGCTGGATCATCCGCCAAGCCTGATACATCTGGCGAGAAAAGTCGGGATCAACGACTACAAGCTGAAAATCGGGTTCAAGGAAGTGTTCGGAACGACAGTGTTCGGCTTCGTGCGGCAGCAGCGGCTGGAAAAAGCCAAGCTTTTGCTGGAGAGAGAGCGGGTCAGCGTCAGCGAGGCGGCATTGCTCGTAGGCTACAGCAACTTCAGCCACTTTGCTTCGCTGTTCCGCAAAACGTACGGGGTGAATCCTAGCTTGTACGGCAAGCGGCTGGAAAAACCGTAAAAGCAACAAAACAGTCACAACCGTTTTGTTGACCGCAAGCGGCCACATCCCATTTCATGAAAAACGGCGAGACATTTTTCATCGCAAAAAAGACGTTCAATCGCGAGCGTCTTTTTTTGTTGCGGGCATTTTCTCCCTCTAGGGGCAGTCTCTCTCCGCGAAATGGCGGTAAAGAGGCTGCCCCTCACTCTATGATAAAGAAGGAACAGCAAAAGAGAGAAGCAAACACAGGAGAGGTGAAAAAATGAAAGCAGGCTTGGAGAACGCTGGCCGAGTACAACGGGCTTGGAGAACGAAAGACTTGCTGATGGCCGGGCTTTTGGGAGTGGTTTTTGCCATCGTCATTATCGGGGTCAATTACGTGTATATGCTGGCCACTTCGCTTACGGGTCCGATTTATTCCCGTGTCCTTATCGGTTTTTACATGATGCCGGGCTTTATGGCGCTCTATCTTATCCGCAAACCGGGAGCAGGCGTGCTGGCTGAACTGGTAACGGGTCTGGTAATGATTCCGTTCACCTCCTACGGCTGGATGATGCTGATCGGGCAAGCGATCAACGGATTGTATTGCGAGCTGCCTTATGCCGTTGCACGCTATCGGACGTACAGCGGACGGTTTATGTTGACAGCCGCCGCCGTAACAGGCGCGCTGGCAGTCCTGAGCGAGTACCCGCTGACAGGCTATGCGAACCTGTCATTTGGATCACAGGTCGGCTTGTTCGCGGTGACGGCTGTCAGTTGCGCCTTGGTTGCATGGCTCTCCCGCGCTTTGTGCCATTCGCTGATGCAGGCAGGCTTGCTGACGGACTATCGTGTGAGCCTCGCGAACAAAGCAGGGCGATAGCTGATGGATAACGGTGTTTTGGATGTGCGGAATGTCTGTTTCGGCTACGATGCCGCCGAACAGCCTGTCCTGACTAACGTGACATTCCGTGTACAAACAGGCGAGCTGCTGCTCATCATGGGGGCATCCGGGGCGGGCAAAAGCACGCTCGCCCTCACCTTGAACGGATTAATCCCGCACGCCGTCCAGGGGAGCTATGAGGGCGATGTGCGGATAGCAGGGCGAAGCACGAGCGAGGCAACCGTAGGGGAACTGGCGATGCATGTCGGGATGGTGTTTCAAGACCCGGAAGCGCAACTGGTTGCTTTTACGGTGGAGGATGAGGTCGCTTTCGGTCTGGAAAATCTTTGTCTGGACCGCGAAGAGATGGAGCGGCGCATCACGCAATCGCTGGCAGAAGTAGGACTTTCTGATCAGCGCAAAAAGGCAGTGGAGCACCTGTCCGGCGGTCAAAAGCAGCGGCTCGCGATTGCCTCTGTGCTGGCGATGCAGCCGCAAGTGATCGTGCTGGATGAACCGACAGCGCTGCTCGATCCGGCAGGCCGCGCAGAAGTGTTCGCCGTCATTGAGCGATTGAAGCAAGGCGGGCGGCAGGCGCTCGTTCTCGTGGAGCACCATCTGGACGAATGCATCGGATTGGCCGATCGTGTGCTTGTGCTCGGCAAGACAGGAGAGGTAATCGCCGAAGGGGAAGCGCGACGCGTCTTTTCCGAAAGCTATGAGCGGCTCTGCGAAGAGGGCGTCTTTTTGCCGGAGACGGTGCGGCTCAGCAAAGAGTTGGGGCTGTCGCCCGTCGCGCTCTGTGCGGATGAAGTGGCGGAACAGATCGGAAAAAGGCTGGGCAACGGCTTTGCTTTTGGCAGCCTGATCCAAGAGAAAAGCTGGTCGGAGGGCGCTCGTCCCGCTGCGTGCGCTGAGCAAAGGGCAGACGCTGGACGCTCCGCATCGTCCGAAGACGAAGCAGGCGTCCCGCTGCTTGCGATCAGGGAAGGAATGCTGTCCCGCGCCGCTTCGGGCGTGCTGCAAAAATCAGTGGGAGCGCTGACCATCTCCAGTGGCGAGCTGTTGGCCATCGCGGGAGCAAACGGCGCCGGGAAGACGACGTTGGCTTTGCACTTGATGGGGCTGTTGCCCGCCCACAAAGGAGCGCTCTTTTTGTCCGGCAAAGACATGACAGGGCTATCGATGGCCGAACTGGTGCGAAACATCGGGTTTGTTTTTCAAAACCCCGAGCATCAGTTTGTGGCGGAGACAGCAGAAAGGGAGCTTGTCGTCGGCATGCCGGAACGGGATCAAGAGCAAGCCCGTGTGCAGGCCCAGTCTCTGTTGCAGCGGTTTGGTCTTGCCTCTGCTGCCGGGCGCAGTCCGTACCAGTTGAGCCAGGGAGAGAAGCGGCGGCTCAGTGTTGCGACGATGCTGACAGAGGAGCGCAAAGTGCTGATCCTCGATGAGCCGACTTTTGGCCAGGATCAAAAAAATGCCAGAGAGATCATGCAGATGCTGCAAAGCCTGCAACGCGAAGGAGTGGCGATTGTCTTGATCACGCACGCGCTCTGGCTGCTTGCGGAGTATGCCGATCGGGTAGCTGTGCTGGCAAAAGGGAAGCTCGTCTTCCACGGCACGGCAGCTCGGTTGTTTTCGCAGCCGGAGCTTGTGAAACAGGCGAGCTTGCGTCTGCCACCAGCAGCAGAAATGGCGCAAAAGCTGTCCGTGTACGATCCGCGCTTGGCCGAGATTGCGACTTACGAAAATGTGCGAGCAGGCTGCCTGCGATTGCTGGGCGAGCGGACGGGGGTGGAGGCGTAAAAGATGAGCGAGAATCAGTGTGTCGCGGGAGCTTCCGCTTCGTATTTGCATCGTCTCAATCCACTGTCCAAGCTGGTAGCGACGCTGCCTGTGACTGTTTTTTTAACGCTGGTGACAAATGTGTGGACGCCCGTCGCCTTTATCGTGGCAAGCGCCTTGCTGACGGTTTGGCTCGGGCGCGTCCAGCTGTTTTCCTACATGAAAAAAATCGTCGTGCTGCTCCCGTTTCTGATCGGTTTTCTCCTCACGTATCCATTCATGATCGACAGCGCAGCCGGGGGCAACCAGCCAGGCTCGCAGGCAGGCGTGTTGCTCGGATTGACTACGGGACTTCGGCTGCTTTCGCTGTATGCGGTCATGCTGTTGTTTGCGCTGACGACCGAGACGCCTGATTTCGTGCGGGCGCTGGTGCAAAATTGGCGAGTGAATGACCGGATCGGATACGCCGTGCTGGCGATTTTGCGGTTTGTGCCGGATATGCAGCGGCAGCATCGGACGATTCGCTGGGCGCGTCAAGTGAGAGGCTTGAATGAAAAAGCGAGAAAAAGCCGTCTGTCTTACGGGGAGAGAGTGAGAGGGACGACGCTTCCGCTGTTGGTCACGGCGATCCGGCAGGCAGAACGGATGGCTTTGTCCATGGATGCGCGCGGGTTTGCAGTCCATCCGCGGCGCACTTACTATCGGGCAAGCGTGTTCCAGGGGGAAGACTGGCAGTTTGTCCTGCTGTTCTGGCTTTTGTCGGGGCTGTTGGTTGCAGGCTTGGCTTTTGCTGGTTTGCTGGGGGAAATCTCGTTTCTCAAAATGTTTGCCTAACGCTTGGTGGTCTAGAAAGCATGGAAAGGGAGGGAAGAGGAATGAGCGAGAAAAAAGGCGTGCTTCGACTGCTGGAGATTGCGGATGAGAAGCGGAGCTTGCTGATCGTTTCGGCCATTTTGTCGTCGTTGAGCGCCATCTGCATGCTTGTGCCTTACGCATCTGTCTATTTTATTTTGCAGGAGCTGCTGCTGCATGCCTCGTCTGTGGCCGATGCAGACGGGGCGTACATGATTCGCTGGGGCGTGATTGCCCTGTTCGGACTGGTGGGAAGCCTCATTCTGATGTACGCGGGAGGGATGGTATCGCACATTGCCGCTTTTCGGATTTTGTACGGCTTGCGTGTGAAGCTGGCTTCCCATATCGGCCGTTTGCCGCTTGGCTGGCTGAGTGGCACGTCGACGGGGGCAGTCAAGAAAACGCTGGAGCAAAACGTGGAAAAAGTCGAGACGTTCATCGCCCACCAATTGCCCGATTTGGTTCAGGTGGTCGTGACGATTGTCGTCATGGTCGGTGTCATGTTTTACTTGAATGTGTGGCTGGCGCTCGCCTGCGTAGTGCCGATCGTGCTGGCTCTTTTGGTGCAGGTGCTGTCGTTTCAAGGGACGCGGACGAAAGAAAACATCAAAAAATATTACGACTCGCTGGAGCGGATGAACGGTTCCGCCGTGCAGTACGTACGCGGCATGCCCGCGATCAAGGTGTTTGGGCAAACCGTCCACTCTTTTCGCCAGTTTTACGCGGACATGATTTCGTACCGCGATTATTGTGTCAAGCATACACGTGATTTTCAAAACGGATATTTGACGTTCAAGGTCATTTTAGGCTCGTTCGTCGCTTTCATCCTCCCTGTGGGGGTTTTTCTGTTGAGCAGCGATCCGCACAATGTGGCGTTCGCGTCTGTCCTGCTGTTTTTCCTCGTGATGGCGCCGGGGGTGTCCGCCCCGATGTTCAAAATTATGTTTTTGACTTCGACGCTGCGCGACATTGGAGAAGGGGTAGAGCGGATGGATCGGATTTTTGCCGAACAGCCTGTTGCCGAGCCGCTCGCTTCCAAACAGCCGCAGCATTTTGACGTCGCGTTTGACGACGTTTCGTTCGCCTATGCGAGCGCAACCGCAACAGAAGGCACAGAGGGCGCACAGGCACAGCAAGGAAAAGAAGCCCTTTCGCATGTGTCTTTCCTGGCGCGGCACGGGCAGGTGACCGCACTCGTCGGCCCGTCGGGAGCAGGCAAGTCGACGGTAGCCAATCTCATTCCCCGCTTCTGGGATGTGCAGGAAGGCGCCATTCGCATTGGCGACGTGGACATTCGCGATCTGTCCAGCACCGATTTGATGAACACAGTGGCCTTTGTGTTCCAGGAGACGTTTTTGTTCTATGACACGGTGTACAACAACATCGCGGTAGGATTGCCCGATGCTGCGCCCGAAGCGGTCTATGCGGCAGCGAAGGCCGCGCAGTGCCACCAGTTTATTCTAAACCTTCCGCAAGGCTACGATACGCTGATCGGCGAAGGCGGGGTCTATTTGTCAGGGGGAGAGGAGCAGCGCGTGGCCGTGGCGCGGGCGATTTTGAAAAATGCTCCGATTCTCGTCCTCGATGAAGCGACAGCTTTTGCCGATCCCGAGAACGAATACGAAATGCAGCTGGCCTTGGCCGAACTGGTGAAAGGCAAGACCGTGATCGTCATTGCCCATCGCCTGTCCACGATCCGAGAAGCCGACCAGATTCTCGTCATGCAAGGCGGCAAATTGGTCGAGCAGGGAAAACACGAGGCGCTGCTACAGCAAAACGGCTTGTACGCCCGGATGTGGTCGGCGTACACCGATGCGCAAAACTGGCAGATCGGAAAAGAGAGAGGGAGGTTGGCTGCCGATGAGCACGTTAAGCAATATAACAGCCGGTAAACCCCGCGCATTGCTAAAGCCTGTCTTTTACACGACGATTGCGAACCTTGCCAGCATTGTGCCGTTTGTCTTGCTGGTAGAGGCGGCGCGCTTGATTTTTGAACCGTTTGTGCACCCGGACGCACCGCTGAACACAGGGCGTTTATGGTGGATATGCGCATGGCTGATCGCGTCTCTGGTGCTGCTGTTTCTGACGGAAATGCCCGCCTACCGGGCGCAGTTCGGCGGCGCATACAGCGTGGCAGCAGAAGGGCGGGCCAGACTTGCGGAGCATTTGCGCAAGCTGTCGCTCGGTTATTTGAACAAGCGGGACCCCGGCGACTTGGCGAATATGATGATGGGCGATTTTGCGATGGTCGAGCACGGGATATCCCACCTCGTCCCGCAAATGATCGGGGCGCTGATCATGCCGGTCATTGCCATCGTCGGGCTGTCTTTCATCGATTGGCGGATGGCGCTCGCCTTGTTTGCCGCATTTCCTGTCGCGATCATGCTCGTTTTGCTCACGTCTGGCATTCAGCGCAAGCTCGGCGCCCAGCATATGCGGGCCAAAATTGATGCCGCGAACCGCTTGCAGGAATATTTGAACGGCATTCGCGTCATCAAAGCGTACAATTTGACAGGCGAGCGTTTCGTGCGGCTGGAGAAGTCTTTTCGCGAGTTCATGAGACAGAGCATCCGCATCGAAGGCTTGCTCGGGCCGATCGTGCTGGCGGCCATCGCCTGCATTCGGGCGGGTCTGACGCTCATGGTAATCGCTGGCACGTATTTGCTGGCTGGGGGCAACCTCGATTTGATCACGTTTGTCATGTTTCTTTTGGTAGGAACAAGAATTTTCGATCCGCTGACCACGGCGCTCGTCAATTACGCAGAATTTCGTTATCACGAGCAGGCCGGCGAGCGGATCGTCGATTTGCTGGCTGAACCGACGATGCTGGGCGAACTGCATCCGCCGGACGAAAACGATGTGACGCTCGATCACGTATCATTCGGATACAACGAAAAGCTGGCGCTCGACAACGTCAGCATGCACATGCCGACAGGATCGTTCACCGCTTTGGTCGGGCCGTCCGGCAGCGGAAAAAGCACCGTGCTCCGCCTGATTGCCAGATTTTACGACCCGACCAGCGGGCAAGTGCTGCTCGGACAACAGCCGCTTGCAAAAATGGACCCGGAAGCGTTGTTGTCCCGCATCTCGATGGTCTTTCAAGATGTGTATCTGTTTCAGGACACGATCGCCAACAACATTCGCTTCGGCAAAAGGGACGCGACACAAAAAGAAATCGAAGCGGCAGCCAGGCAGGCGTGCTGCCACGAGTTTATCATGCAGCTGCCAAACGGCTACGAGACGATGGTGGGAGAGGGAGGAAGCACGTTGTCCGGCGGGGAGAAGCAGCGCATATCCATCGCCCGGGCCATGCTGAAAAATGCGCCGATCGTCCTTTTGGATGAGGCGACCGCTTCCCTCGATCCGGAAAACGAAGCGCACATTCAGCAAGCGATCGACAGGCTGATTCAAGGCCGGACGGTCATCGCAATTGCCCATCGCTTGAAAACGATCCGCCACGCTGACCAAATTTATGTGCTGGATCAAGGCCGTGTCGTGGAAGCAGGCAAGCACGACGAGCTGATTGCCCGCCACGGACTGTATGCGAAGCTGTGGGGATTGCAGCAGCAAACAAGCGGCTGGCACATTTCCTCGTAACGCGTTGTGACGAAAAACCCCGTCTGGCCGATGCGCCAAGCGGGGTTTTTTCTAGCGGGCAGGCTGATCGCCGATGACGATTTGCACGCGCGTGCCATCCGGGTACTTTTCGAGCTGGTTGGCGATCCACGAACCTGCCCCGCGGTTGTCGGAAGGGGAAATATAAGCGATATCTGCTCCCTTGCCGCCTTCCTTGCACATTGCCATCGGCCATTCGTCGCGATCGTAGCCGCGTTTGGTCGGGATGCCGCGCAAGGAATCTTCGCGGTGCTTGTCCGCCGATTTGCGGTCGATGGTGCAGACAGCAGACTGGCCTTTTTCGATGGCAGAGCGAATGTGCTCTGCCGTCTCGGGATAGCGCTCGCGGGGAAAGGTCAGAACGACATCGGCTTGCACAGACGTGTTTGTGGTCTGGCTGTTCTGTTGCTCGGTTAACAGACTGAACAATCCGATCCCGATCAAAACAGCGAGGGTGAATAAAATTCGTTTGATTCGCACGTTGCTCTCCTTGGTCCGTTTTTGCGACAATCGCTGGTTCGCCGCATGGGAAAAGGGCAGTTCATCCACGGGCGATAACCGCGGAGATCAACTGCCCTTTGGTTCATTATACCAATCTAGGACAAGCGTGCTAAGAAAAAACTTTTGCGAAACAATCCCGCCGCATGCGTCTCTGTTGTCCGGCTGGCCCCGACCTGGCCTGCTAAGTTCGGCTTTGTTTGGCATCGTCTGAGCCCGGCCCGGGAAACAGGCTTTTCATGCACAGCCAGGCGAGCACAGGCCCGGTTCCAATCGCGAACACCAGCCAGTTTAACGTCGGGGCCGAGACGCTGATCGCGGTGACGAGCAGGAACAGCGAAATGCCGACCAGCCGACCGACATCCAGGGCAAATTCGCGCAGGACGACGTACTCCACCCGGTTTTTCGCGCTCTGTTCATTCGTGCCGATCAAATCAAAAACAGTCGAGATCATCGGCATCGAAAAAAGCGGGTAGGCGAGCGAGACGACGATCCCGAAAGCGAGCAGTGTCGTATAGCTGACCTGCCAGAAAAACAGGAGCAAGATGCCGGACATCATGACCGCGCCTGTGAGCATGCCCCATTTGCGGTAGCGCGGGGCGTACCATTTGGCCGCCACATAGTAGCTGAGCAGCCCGACGGCCGAGGTAATCAGCCAGAAATTCCCCAGCGTCATTTCGCTTTTCGTGGCGATGTAGACAAACAGCCCGATGATGAAGCCAAACACGCCTTCGCGCATGCCTTGTGCGGCGAGAGCGGCGGCAGCGAGACGCCACTTAGGTTCCTCGCGCAGACAGCGGAAGGAAAAGCCCCAGGAGTACGTTCCTTCCGACTGGCGCTTTTTCAGAAAAAAGCTGATGATGCCGCCGACGACGAACAGAGCGAGCGAGAGGGCGAAGATCAGTCTGTAGCCATTGTTTCCGGGGAGACGGGAGATCAGCCAGCCTGACAGCCAGGGAGCGAGCATGCCGCCTACGGAAGCCAACAGTCCTGCCCAGCCATTGAAGCGGTCGCGGTTGTCTGGCCCGGTGATTTCAAAGTAAACGACGTTGAACGCGAGCCAAAAAAAGCCGACAGCCATCCCCTGAACCAGCCCGAGCCAGACGGCGTACGACACAGCCTGCGGGCCAGCGAGGAGCACAAGCAAGTAAAAAAGCGCCGACCCGGCCATCCCCGCGCGCAGGATGTTCATTTTGTTGAACTGCTTGACGTACGCGCCAGCGAGCCAAAAGGTCAGGGCGCCAGCCAAATGGGTAGCAAATGTAAACCAGGCGATGGGCGCAAACTGACTTTTCACCTTCCACAAATAAACGTTCACGAACGTACCGGAGAGAGCGCCGGCAGCGATGAACAATCCATTCACCAACAGCAAAAGCCGAGCCTGGTTGTCCAGTTCGCCGGGCTTGGGAGATTTCGGAGCAGCGGAGCCAGGCGCTTTTGAAGAGGTGCTGTTCATCGCCGGAAAAAAGGCAGGAAGGCGGTTCTTCGTTTTTTGCTGCATACGATCACCCCGCTTCAAAAATAAGAGTTGAACATAACGTACCCTTCCTGGCGGGCTTTCAACAGGAATCGGCGAAAGTACCGTTTTTTTCCTTGCGTTTCCGTCATCGGCGAAGTTTTTTTCAGAATAGGAAGGAAAAAGGTGAGCGGCAAACAAATAAGGAGAGGGGAAGACGAGCAAGAATACGGATCGTACATCCACGAGGAGGAGCATACATGGCGACGACCATTTTCAAAAACGGACGCATCTATACAGGGGATTCGCGGCATTTGTTTGTGGAGGCTCTCGTTGTTCGTGACGGGATCGTCCACGATTTGGGCAGCGATGCGGACATGCTGCTGCAATACGGACGCAGCGATGCGCAAGTGATCGATTTGCAAGGCTGCACGGCAACACCGGGGCTGATCGACAGTCATCTGCACTTGGGCTGGCTGGGGCTGACCTTTTTGCAGCTCGACTTGCGCGAGGCGAAATCGAAGGATGAAATGCTGTACCTCATCCGACAAAAGGCGAATGAGACAAAAGCGAATGAATGGATACAAGGCTTTGGCTGGGACGAGAATCTGTTTGTCGACGGCGGAGGAATCCCGAGCATCGAGGAGCTTGATGCCGCTGCGCCGCATTGCCCGATCTTTTTGCCGCGCATTTGCGGACATGCGAATCTGGTCAATACAAAAGCGCTGGAGCTTGCCGGATATCATCCTGACATCGAGGTGCCCGCTGGCGGAGTGATCGTGCGCGATTCGCTCACCGGAAAGCCGACAGGGATGCTCCTCGAAACGGCTTCCAATCTGATCACCAAGCATATTCCGCGCCCTGATTACGATACATTGAAAAAAAGCTTGCGCAGCTCCATCCGCTACGCGATGCAGCACGGCTTGACCGGAGCGCATACAGAAGACTTGCGCGAACTGAACGGACTGGCGCAGACGTATCGCCTTTACGACGAGCTGATCAACGGGGAAGAGCTTGCGCTGCGCTCCCATCTGCTCGTTTACTACCCGCACATGCATGAGCTGCGCGACCTGAACATGACCGCCGGCTATGGAAACAGCCACGTACAGATTGGCGCGGTGAAAATTTTCGCAGACGGGGCTTTGGGGCGCAGAACCGCTTACTTGTCCGCACCGTACGCAGACGATCCATCGACGAGCGGGTACCCGGTACACGAACAGGAAGAGCTGACCGAGCTTGTCCGGCAGGCGCGTCAGCTCGGCATGCCGATTGCGGTGCATACGATTGGCGACAAGGCCCTGGAAATGGTGCTCGACAGTCTGGATCAGTTTCCGACCGTCGCGTATCGGGACAGATTGATCCATACGCAAATTTTGCGCCCGGATTTGCTGGAGAGACTGAATCAGCCAAGCCGGATTGCCGACATTCAGCCGCGCTTCCTCGCAGGCGACTTCCCGTGGGTGATCGACCGTGTGGGAGAAGAGCGCATCCAGTACTCGTACATTTGGAAGACGATGATGAACAAGGGAATTATTTGCGCGGCAGGATCAGATACGCCAGTGGAACCGATCGATCCGTTGCTGGGCATTCACGCGGCCGTGACGCGCAAGGCTCCGGGCGAAACACACGGCGGCTACCTCCCGGAGGAAAAATTGACGATGGAAGAAGCGCTCCATTTGTTTACATTGGGAGGCGCTCAGGTGACAAACGAGGAGCAAGTAAAAGGAACGCTGTCTCGCGGAAAATATGCGGATATGACGGTTTATTCCAAGGACTTGTTCACGATCGATCCGGATGAATTGCTCACGACGAAAGCCGTCATGACGGTCATTGGCGGAAAAGTTTGCTATAGCAGCTAACGAAAAGCTCAGATGCTCAGGAAGCATCAACGAAAAACCGGCTCTTCGAAAATGCGCTGCACCTCCCGGTTGTACGTAACAACACTTGGGGGCAGGGCGCACAAGGAGCCGGTTTTTGTATGGGCAAATTTGCGAACAACGAACAACCTCGTCAGGCTGACAAACGGGTCTGCCGCTTGCTGCGCAGCCATTTGCCCAGATCGATTTCCGCAATCAGCACGCTGGCAAGTACAAGTGCTGCGCCAATATACCCGCGCGTAGTCAAAATCTCGCCAGCGAACAAAAAGGCAAACAGGGCAGCGAATACAGGCTCCAGCGAAAAAATCAGTCCGGTATGAGTCGCAGTCGTATATTTTTGAGCCACCGTCTGGACGACAAAGCCGATGGCACTGCACAAAATACTGAGAGCGAGCACAGCGACCCAGCCTTCTGTCGAATGCGGCAACACAGGCGATTCGAACAAACAGGAAAAAACGAAACCGAGCAAGGCGGTGAAGCCAAGCTGATAAATGCCGAGTTGAATCGTGTCCGAAAAGGAGGCAAATCTGCCTGTCACGGTAATGTGCATGGCGTAACAGAGCGCTCCGGCGATACACAGCAGATCGCCTTGGCTGATCCGCAGTTCGGTGTTGAGCGTCATTAGACCGATGCCGACCATGGCGAGTCCCGCCCCGACAAACACGCGCTTTTCCGGGCGGTGGCGAAACAAAATCGACAGCAGCGGGACGAAAATGACCGTCAGGCTGACCAAAAACCCGGCTTGGGAAGCCGTCGTCGATTTGACCCCGTTTGTAATCGTGGCAAACACGCCAAACAGGAGCGTGCCGAGAATCGAGGCGTGCAGCAATGTTTTACGGCTGGTGCTGCGCAACCGTTTGTGAAAAATCGCTGCCGCCAAAACAAAAGCAATGCCAAAGCGGATGGCGATCAGGTTAAACGTCTCCAAATCTTTCAAGCCCATTTGCATAAACAAATAAGACGATCCCCAAAACAGGGTAACCAGCAGCATTGCCAGATCGGCTTTTACTTGCGGTTTCATTTGTGCCTCCTTGCCCGGTTGACCAGGCGCGACCATGAAGTATTCGTATTGCGCAATACTCAGTATACGAGTAATGTTTGAATAAGAAAAATGAATGTTTATCATGCTTTTCATGAAAAGTTTTAATGCAAAAGGTGGGAGAGCAAGATGAGCCTGAGCAAGTACGAAGTGTTTGTCACCGTGATCGAATCGGGGAGTTTGACCAGGGCGGGCGAAATTCTCGGCTTGACGCAATCCGCAATCAGTCACGCCCTGGCAAGTCTGGAGCGGGAATTTGGGTTTTCCATTTTGACGCGAGGTCGTTCCGGCATCAGTCTGACGAGCAACGGCGAGCGGCTGCTCCCTTATATGCGCGAGATGCTGCGCGCCCAAGAGCGGATGAAGCAAGAAGTTCATGCGATCAACGGCATGGAAGTGGGGACAGTCAGAATCGGGACGTTCACTAGCGTGTCCACCCAATGGCTGCCGGGCATTTTGAAACGGTTTCAGGACCAGTATCCCGCCATCGAAGTCAAGCTGCTGGAAGGCTATTACGACGGGATCGAAAGCTGGATTCAGGCGGGGGAGGTCGACATGGGCTTCGTCTCTTTGCCGACGACTGAGGAATTGGAATCCATCCCGTTGAAAAAGGACCAGCTGTACTTGCTCGTAACGAAGGAGCACCCGCTCTACGAGGAAGAGCGGGTGCACGTCAGCCGTCTAGCGGAAGAAACGTTCATCATGCCAAAAGCAGGCTGCGACAACGATATTCAGAGGCTGCTCGCCATGTATAAGCTACAGCCGCGCGTGAAGTACGAAGTGGGCGACGACCACGCCATTATCGCCATGGTGCAAAACGGCCTGGGAATCAGCATTCTCCCGGAGATGATCCTGTTTCGCCTCCCGCCCAACATCCGCATGATTCCGCTGGAAGGGGAGCATTATCGTTCTCTCGGCGTGGCAGCGACATCGTTTGAGAAGCAGTCGCCCGCCGCGAAGCGCTTTTTGCAGGTCGTAACCGAGTGGGTGCGCGAACAAGGATAAGTTGGCATTACGACGGCAAATCGCGCGTGGCGGGCACCGCCGCTTGTTTTTTTCGCAGAAACGGCAAGTACATGAGCGAAAAAATCGCGAAGGCTACACCTTCAAGCGAGAGAATGTACCACGGATACGGGCCGAGGAAGTCGATCAGGCTGGGATTTTCAGGTTTGTGCGAGACAAACAAGTAATTGCCCCCTGTCCAGCTGTTCACGGCGAGTGCCGCGACCAACAGCCCGTTCAGCAAGCCCATCGTCTTCCAGACGGAGCGGTAAGTCGGGCGATAGCCTTCGACCCACGTCATGTACAGGCAGGCGAGAACGATCCCTGCGTGAGCGAGAAAAAAATGCCAAAAGCGGAAGTGCGGGAACGGGTAAAACAGTTCTGGCGTAATCAATGCCTGCGCTGCACCGCCAATGCCCGCAAAAAACGTGACTTCAAACAAGCTGTAGCTTCTCGAAAGCAGCATGACGATCGCAAGCAACAAAGTGACGCTGCACAACTGCAACGGCAAAGTGTAGGCAGCCGACCAGCTTCCCGTATAGACATGCCAGAGCTGAAAGCCCACTTCCGTCAGCAGCAGCAGCCCAGCCAGCGAAAAGCGGATCGTCCGCTTGGCAGCAGGTGCTTGCAGGCGGTGACGAAGCAAGTAAAGCAGGAGCGCTGTGCCAAAAGTGGCAAGCAAGGCGATGAGGTGCGACAGCGAAAAGAGTTGAAAAGGCGCACCGGAGATGAAGAGCGAAAAGTAAGGCGAGTTCATGAAAGCCTCCCAGGCGGTGTCTGTTTATCTGTTTATGTAAAAGGAAAAGCTGGGCAAGCCAGTTGCAAGGCGAGTGCAAGCTTTTCCCTTTGTAATTGAAAGAATTCACGAAATTTTAACACAAAGCTGCTTATTCCATATCAATCTTCGGTTATAATCTAAATAGACTAACGTACATCATTGAGAGGAGATATAGTCTTGAACTTGGTGCTCACAGAAAAACAATGCAAATCCTGCCAGGCTCGCTTGACAGAGTACGAAATCGAGAACAATGGTGCCCTCTGCATGGAGTGCTACAAAGAAGAACAAAGCGAGCAAAAGTAGCAGCACGACGCAAGTCAGCATGTTGCCACACGAATAAATAGATGTCTGACAGTCAAGGCCCTCTCCAAGCGAGAGGGTTTTTGAATTTTGAAGGAAACTTCCTAAAAAAGGATACCACACATTCGAGCGAATTGGAAAATATGGAAAAAACCATTGGCGCATGTCGTCCAATGGTTTTTGGCGTGGGCGTGCAAGCAAACTAGGCTTCCCAAAGCGAGGCTGATTGTTTGACTGTGATGGCATGTTTAGGGCTGCCAAAGCCACTCAATGTATTGTTGTGGTGGGCGATGATGTCTGGTGCCTTGAGGACGGAAGTGTCAGTGGTAGAGTGGCAATCTCCGACGAGAATCACGTCATAATCGTGAGAGATGGCACTTCTGCTCGTTGTATCGATACAATAGTTCGTCTGGAACCCGGCAATGATCAACTTTTCAATGGCGAGTGACTGCAACTTTTCATGCAAGCCTGTTTCATAAAACGAGTCGGGCGCCATTTTATGAAACACCGGATCGGTTTCTTCCGGCTTGATGGAAGCGGGAATTTCCCACCCTGGCGATCCGAGAGCCAGTTCATCCGTTTCTCCGGTATTATGTTGCACGTAGAGAACAGGAAGCTCGCGAGTTCGCGCCTCGGCGATCATATGTTTGATCCGTTCAACGATTTCCTCGCCTTGGTGACAGTATTCCACGAGCAGGTTTTGCACATCGACAACGAGCAAGGCAGTCTTTTTCATCCGACAGTCATCCTCCCCACATATCATGAATCTCTCCCATTATAATCCAGATGGCAGGACAAGGGGAGAACGAAATCACGCCGAGCGAACTACTTTTCCGGCAGAGGAATGATCAGTTCACTCCGGCGGCTGCCGTCCTTGGCGCTCGCTTCGAACAGGATGAGCATGAGCGTGCTGTTCGGCTCGGCTTTTTTCACCTTGACCGTCTGGGTGAAGTCGCCCCATTCAGGAGCGCCGGAGGAGGTTTGGAAAAAGCCTTGGGTCAACTCATTGTGCCCATCCTCCACGACGTAATTGACGACTGCTTCAAACACTTGCGCCTGCCCTTTGACTTCAAACGTGTCTTCCCCCGTTTTTTTCACGGTGACATTGCGAAAAATATCATTGGCATATACCGTTTCTTTTGTTTCAGGCTGCTCGGCAGGCGGTTTTTCAGCCGGAGTTTGCGGGTTAGAGGGAGCAGGCGTCTCAGGCTGTGCCGGAGTCTCGGGCTGCGTGGTTGCAGGCGGAGTTTCCGGGGCAGGGGGAGAGCTGGTGCAGCCTTGCAACAGGCCGACGGTCAACAAGACAAAAAGAAGTTTTTTCATAAACGTACCCCTCGATTCTGTAGAGATATGGCGAGTCTTGCTCTTAGTATGACGTAAAAAAGCCAAATTGTGTTTCAAACTACTGGTCATACCACTCCGATTCTGTGCTAGAATGGGGAGGTAGCATTAACCACTATTCCTAGAAAGCTGGTCTGATAAGAATGGTACAACAAACATTTCGCACGGAAAAAGACTTTCTCGGTGAAAAAGAAATTCCTGTAGATGCCTATTATGGTGTCCAAACCATGCGGGCAACAGAGAACTTCCCGATTACCGGATACCGTCTTCATTCTTCCCTGATCATCGCAATGGCTATGGTAAAAAAAGCAGCAGCCCTTGCGAATATGGAGGTTTCCCGTCTGAATCCGCGACTGGGCAATGCGATTGTGACTGCCGCGCAGGAGATCATTGAAGGGAAATGGCACGATCAATTTATCGTGGACCCGATCCAGGGTGGTGCGGGAACATCTATTAACATGAACGCCAATGAAGTGATCGCCAACCGCGGTCTTGAGCTTATCGGAGAGAAAAAAGGAGATTACTTCCATCTCAGTCCAAATACACATGTCAACATGTCGCAGTCGACCAACGACGCATTCCCGACTGCGATTCATATCGCGACGCTCGACTTGCTGGAAAAACTGCTCGTAACGATGGAGTCCATGCACGATGCATTTGGCCAGAAAGCAAAAGAGTTTGACGACGTCATCAAAATGGGGCGCACGCACTTGCAAGACGCGGTTCCGATCCGTCTCGGCCAGGAATTTGAAGCGTATCGCCGCGTGCTGGAACGCGACATCAAGCGGATCAAGCAATCTCGCCAGCATTTGTACGAAGTGAACATGGGCGCGACCGCTGTAGGGACAGGCTTGAATGCCGATCCGCGCTACATTACAACCGTTGTCGAGCATTTGGCAACCATCAGCGGCTTCCCGCTCGTAGGGGCGGAGCACCTGGTAGATGCGACGCAAAACACAGACGCGTACACAGAAGTGTCTGCTGCATTGAAAGTTTGCATGATGAACATGTCAAAAATCGCCAACGACCTGCGTCTGATGGCATCCGGACCGCGTGCCGGACTGGGCGAAATCTCGCTGCCAGCACGTCAGCCAGGATCTTCTATCATGCCAGGTAAAGTCAATCCGGTTATGGCCGAGGTGCTCAATCAAGTAGCCTTCCAAGTAATCGGAAACGACCACACGATCTGCTTGGCTTCCGAAGCGGGCCAACTGGAACTGAACGTGATGGAGCCAGTGCTTGTCTTCAACCTGCTGCAATCGATCAGCATCATGGACAACGCGTTCCGCGCGTTCACCCGCTACTGCCTGGAAGGCATCGAAGCAAACCGCGAGCGCATGAAAGAATACGTAGAAAAGAGCGTAGGCGTCATCACAGCTGTCAACCCGCATCTGGGCTATGAAACGGCTGCCCGCATCGCGCGCGAAGCGATCCTCACCGGAAAATCGGTGCGCGAGCTGTGCTTGCAGTACAACGTCCTGACAGAAGAAGAACTCGATCTCATTTTGGACCCGTTCGAGATGACCCACCCGGGCATCGCCGGCGCTTCCCTGTTGGATCGCCAGTAGAAGCAGCAAACGCAAGAAAACTCCCGCCCTTGTGCAAAACGAGGCAGCGGGAGTTTTTTTGTTGCCGACAGAAGCAACAGGCTATCGCGCATGCGAGCGGCGAAGCCTGTTGATCTCGTCCAAAGCTTTTTATGGGGAGCTTTGCTGATGTTGCGGCAGTTGGTCGAGACTTTTGAACTCGTAGCCGCGCTTGCGAGCTTCGTCAATGATCGAGCCGAGCGCGTCGGCATTGTCCTTGGAGACGGAGTGCAAAAGAATCACCGCTCCCGGATGCAGCTGTCCCATTACGCTGTCGAAGGCGAAGCGGGAACCGCGCTGTACTTTTGTATCCCAGTCCTTGTAGGCAACTGACCAAAAGACGTTGGTGTAGCCGAGTTCCTTGCTGACCGCGAGAGTCCGGTCGCTAAAAATTCCCCGCGGGGGGCGGAGATAGCGCATGGTCGCCTGTCCGGTCACTTGGCTGACGGCTTCTTTGACCCGATTCAGCTCTTCCTTGATCTTTTCGTTCGGTACGGTGGTCATGTCAGGGTGACTCCAGGAGTGATTGCCAATCAGGTGCCCTTCCTTTGTCATCCGTTTCAACAGCTCAGGCTGCTCCTTCACGTAATGTCCGGTCACGAAAAAGATAGCAGGGACCTTTTTCGCCTGAAGCGTGTCAAGAATGGCCGGGGTAAAGCCGTTTTCATATCCGTTGTCAAACGTCAAGTACAGCTCTTTTTTGCTGGTGTCGCCCAAAAAAACCGCGCCGTGCCGATCCACGATTCCTTTAAAGCCTTCCTCGTTAATAGAAGGAAGCTGTCCATTTTTGCTCTTTTTGAAGCCGAAATGGTACGGGTGATCCTGATAGGCGACAGCCGCGGAAAGCGGCAAGGTGAACGCCAACGCAAGCATGAGAATGACACCCGTTCTGAGGAGCCTTGTGCAGTGTGCTTTCATGATGCGATACTCCCTTCTTTGTCCATATCGTCATGACGGTCTCGCAGACGTTTCCATCCAAAGTTTGTCCAGTCCATCTGCAAATATGTAACAGCTGCGAAGCGCATGGCGACATCGATCAGCCAGAGCGAGGTGGCAAGATGTGTAAAAATCTACGCGCACAAAAGGGACAATCAACCATACATGCAAGCGGCAGCCGTCATATAGTATCAATGTCGACGGGAAAGCCGCTGACGAGGCTGTATGAAATCATCCGGTACCAGGAGGTGTAGTCATGGATTGGTTGCGGTATTTGCGTGACGCCGTTGGTGAGGACGAGGACATTGAAGAAATCGAAGTAAAAGTGGAATACGAAGATGGCACGAAGAAAAAATGGATCTTCTCGCGGAATCAAGATCCGGTCTTGGAAGACAACGACGACGAAGATGACGAGGACGAAGATTAATCATTCGATATAGCGAAAAAAGATACGCTCGCCAAGGCGTATCTTTTTTCTTTCGAAATCTGCTATCATGAAACATATTTTAGGAAGCAGGTACAGGCCATGAGCTTTTCAATCAGCCATCAAAAAATCAAAGAATGGTGCGGTCGCCTCTCCTACGAGCGGGGCAAAGCCTTTTATCGCTCGCAAAAGGTGAGCGTCGATACGTTTCAGCCTGAGCCGATGATCGTTCGGGCAACCGTTCAGGCAGGCAAACACGACTACCAGGTACATATGGAAGGGGATGAGGCAGGGATCGTGGCGACGTGCAGCTGTCCTGCGCTGCGTTCCTATGAACAGTATTGCCAGCATATTGCGGCTGTGCTGTTGACTGTGCGTGATCTGCCGCAGGATGAGTTTTCGCCAAAAGGGAACCGCGTGAACACGCCAGCTTCCAGGGAAAGCGCGACGGCAGACCGGGACGATCAATTGACACAGGGCATCCTCGACTTGTTTGGCGGAGCAAGACGGCAGGGGACAAGCATGAGGAAGGTACTGCTTGACGAGCGGGCGGTACTGGAAGCGGAAATCATTTGCAAAATCGTGCCGTACGGCTATCGCAAAGCGGTGATCGGAATCGAGCTGAAGCTAGGACCAAAACGGCTGTACGTCGTCAAAAACATTCGGGACTTCCTGGCGAAAATGGAAAAAGGGGAGCCGTACGCCTTTTCCGCCCATTTTACTTACGATCCGAAGTGTCATCGCTTTTTGCAGGCGCATGAACCGATCATGGAAGAGCTTGTTCACGTCTATCATCATGAAAAGCTGTACCGCGAGACAGCAGGATACAGCTATCAGGAGGCAAAAGCGGCAGGCTCGGAGCGAACGCTGATTGTCCCGCCTTTTGCCTGGGACAGCTTGTTTGCTCACCTGCTCAAAGCTCCTGGCGTGCGCGTCGTACAGGGCGAGCAGACGTATGAAACGTTTCAGGCGCAAAGCGGGAAGGTGCCGTTGCAGTTTGCATTCGATGCGGGTGACAGCGAAGCCGAATACCGTTTGACAGTCGAGGGCTTGTCCGGTTTGACCGTGCTTCGTGAATACGGATGTATTTTGCATGACGGCGTGTGGATGAAGCAGTCAACAGATGCCTGCAACAACCTGCAGCAGTTGAAACAGATGCTGGAAGCGCATCAAAGACAGGACATCGTCGTCCCCAAGGAGCAAATGGAGCCATTCATGACCAAGGTCGTTCCGGGCTTGATGAAGCTTGGCAGCGTCCGCATTGCCCAGCCTGTTGCCGACCGGATCGTGCAGACCCAGTTGAAGGCGAGGCTCTATCTCGACCGGATACGCGATCGGCTGCTGGCCGGACTGGAATTTCAGTACGGCGATATCGTCATCAATCCGCTTGTCACAGACACGAATGGACAGAACAGAGACAACGATCTGATCTTGATGCGCGACGGAGAGAAGGAGCAGCGGATTTTGGAGCTGATGGAGCAGAGTGCCTTCGTCCAGACGGAAGCGGGCTATTTTCTCGATGACGAGGAAGCCGAATACGAATTTTTGCACACGGTCGTGCCCGAGCTGGAAAAATGGTGCAAAGTGTACGCGACCACGGCGGTCAAGCTGAGGCTGGCTTCCATGCACGTTCCGCCAAAGGTCAAGGTAGAGATCAATGAGCGGACGAATTGGCTGGAAGTCCGCTTTGACGTGGAAGGCTTCCCGCCTACTGAAATCAAGCAATTGCTGCTCGCTTTGGAAGAAAAGCGCAAATATTACCGCCTGCCAACAGGGGCGCTCTTGCCTTTGGAGACGAAAGAATTTGAGCGGATCAACCAGCTTGTCGACGAAATCGGAGTGCGCCACGCCAACTGGATCGCCAGCGGCTTTTCGCTGCCGATGCTGCACGGCTTGCGCTTGCTGGACACGCCGCAGGACAAGACGGTGCAGTTCGGGAAAACGTTGCGCAGCTTTCTGGAAAATATGCGCAACCCGGACAACCTCGACTTCCGCGTACCGGACAGGATGGAACCAGTTTTGCGCGACTACCAGAAGTTCGGCTTCCAATGGCTCATGACGCTCGCCCATTACGGTTTTGGCGGCATTTTGGCGGATGATATGGGGCTTGGCAAAACGGTGCAAAGCATCGCGTACATGGTAGCCAAGCTCCCCGACATTCGCAGCCGCAAACAACCGATCCTGATCGTTTCGCCTGCCTCGCTTCTGTACAACTGGCGCAACGAGTTGAACAAGTTCGCTCCGGAGCTTGTAGTCCGCATCGTGGACGGGAGTCGGCAGGAACGGAATACGGCGCGCGAGGAAGCGGAAGCGGTGGATGTGCTGATCACGTCTTACCCGCTTTTGCGCAGGGATTACGCCGAATATGCCGAGCGCACGTTTCACACGCTGTTTTTGGATGAGGCGCAGGCGTTTAAAAACCATACTACCCAGACGGCGCAGGCTGTGAAGAGCATTCAGGCCGGGCAGCGCTTTGCCTTGACCGGAACGCCGATCGAAAACAGGCTGGAGGAACTGTGGTCGATCTACGACGTTGTGTTTCCCGAGCTGTTTCCCCAGCGCAAAGCTTTTCAGGACTTGCCAAGAGAAGTCATCGCCAAGCGGGCCAGACCGTTTTTGCTGCGCAGGCTGAAATCAGAGGTCTTGCAGGAGCTGCCGGAAAAAATCGAAACCTTGCAAGCGACGGCGCTTCTGCCGGAGCAGCAAAAGCTGTACATCGCCTATTTGGCCAAGCTGCAACAAGACGCCGTGAAGCATTTGAACGAACAAACTTTTGACAAAAACCGGATCAAGATTTTGGCGGGCTTGACCAGACTTCGCCAGCTGTGCTGTCATCCAGCCCTGTTTGTTGAAGGCTACGAAGGCAGCTCCGCCAAATTCGAGCAATTGCTTGAGGTGTTGGAAGAATGTCTCGGCGCAGGCAAGCGCGTCCTGCTCTTTTCACAGTTCACGGAGATGCTCGCCATCATTGGTCGGGAGCTTGGCGATCACGGCATTCCGTTTTTTTACCTGGATGGCAACACGCCAGCCGCCGAACGGATTGAACTGTGCAACCGATTCAACGACGGAGAATGCGACTTGTTCCTCATGTCGTTGAAGGCAGGGGGGACGGGTCTGAATTTGACGGGAGCGGACACGGTCATTTTGTACGATTTGTGGTGGAATCCGGCTGTTGAGGAGCAGGCAGCAGACCGGGCGCACCGGATCGGCCAGAAAAGGGTCGTCCAGGTCATCAGACTGGTGGCTCAAGGGACGGTCGAAGAAAAGATGTACGAGTTGCAGCAAAAGAAAAAGCATTTGATCGAGGAAGTCATCGCCCCCGGAGAAGCAGCGATTTCGACGATGAGCGAAGAAGACCTGCGGGAAATTTTGATGATATGACCAAAAAGCGGCCAGTCTGCCAAGTTGCGCAGAACGGGTCGCTTTTTCGTTGGAGGAATTGGCAAACTGCCAAGGATATTTGTCCGTTTCGTCAACCTGTATACACGAATATTTTATGAAGAAGGTGAGCGCTTGAATTAGGAACACGGGGGGAATGGAATGGAACAGTATGTGATCAAACCATGGGACACTAGAGATGGAAGCGAGCCCACTCCTGTCGATTGGGATATGCAAGTACCTCCGGAAGTAGATGCAGTCGCTGAGCTTGTCATAAAGGAATACGACATGACCGTTCACAACAGGACATTGATTACCTCGAAGCCTGACAAAGGCGGTGCCATCTGGCGAATCGAGACGAACAAAGGCCCGCGCAGTCTGAAAGTGCTCCACCGGACGCCAGAGAGAAGCCTCTACAGCGTAGGTTTGCAGGAATACGTAGTCAGGCAGGGAGCAAGGGTGCCAGCGCTGATTCCGGCCAGGGACGGGAAGCTGTTTGTGGAGAAGGGCGGAAAGCTGTGGATTGTCACCGACTGGATTTCCCTTGAACCAGCGGCCAAAGTCGACCTGACAGGGGCGCAGGAGCTGTGCTACGGCTTGGGCGAATTTCATCGGCACACCAAAGGGTACGTGCCGCCAGCAGGGGCCAAAAACTCTTCCCGTCTGTATCGCTGGCCCAACTACTATCAAAAGATCGCCAAAAAAATCGGCTGGATGCGTGAAATGGCCAAAGCGTATCGGGAAACGGCGGCAAGCGGTCCGATCTTGGCGGTCGTCGACAAATACGAACAGCAAGCAATCGCAGCACTGGAGCGGCTGAAAGCATCTTCCTATCCGAAAATGGTGCAAATGGGCGAGCCGCACTGGGGATTGGTTCACCAGGACTACGGCTGGTCCAATGGACAGAACGGACCTGGCGGACTGTGGGTTATCGACCTGGACGGCGTGGCGTACGACTTGCCGTTTCGCGACCTGCGGAAGCTGATTACCAGCACGATGGACGACATGGGTGTCTGGGACGTGACATGGATGAGAGGGATGATCGAAGCGTATCACCGGGCGAACCCGCTCGATCGTGAGTCCTTCGAAATCCTGCTGCTCGATATGTCCGTGCCAAACGAATTTTACAAGCATTTAAAAGAAATGTTTTACGATCCGGTCACCTTCCTGAACACCGAGGCAGAGGGTATTTTGCAGCGGGTCGTGGCAACCGATCAGACAAAAGACCAGGCGCTTGCGGAGTTAGCCAAAGACAGCAGTCAATACCAGCCGGGCGATTACACGCAAGTGGTCGTACCGCGTTCACCGGAACGGCAATCGCTTGCGAGTACAGAGAATCAGGCCAACTGGCAGCTTGCTGACCAAATGCAGCTTCCTGCTCAAAGTCAAGTTCCAGAGCAAAGTCAAGTTCCAGAGCAAAGTCAAGTTCCAGAGCAAAGTCAAGTGCTTGTGCCTGTCGCGGAAGAAAAAGCGGTACTGGCAGCAGACGCCCGCCGACCAAAAGCGAAGGTCGAGCACAAGCCAGACGAAGTCAAGGCGAAAAAGGCGCTGCGCATTCCTGAGCCTGAGCCGATCCGCGCCGCTACAGTGAAGAAGCCGCAGGAGCCGAAGGAGCGAGAAAAGGCGCGGCCGGAAACGCGCAAAGAGCCGGTCAAGCAAGAAAAAGAACGCACCCCGGTTGCTGTCCAAACAACCACTCCTCCGGCAAGCTGGTTCATCAAGGCCCCGGTTGTTACACCCGTTGAAAAAGCGGAGCCTGCCAAGCAACAAGGCCCGCGCCTGAAAGCAAAAGTAGCACCCGCAAAACGTGCAAAGACGGGAGATAAGCCAGTCAAGAAGAAAGCGTCCAGTCAGGGAAGCAAACAAAGCGCAACGAACAAAAAAGCGGTTGCCAAAAAAGCAATTACAAAGCTGCAAGCAAAAAAACCGCTCAACAAGTCTCCCAAAACGAGCGAAAAAGCAAAAGCAGGGAACCAAGTGGTAGCAAAGTCCGGTTCTCCCCGGAAAACTCAGCATGCAGCCGTCACGCATCCATACAAAAAAACGGCAGCTCCAAGCCGGAAATCAGCCAGCAGCCAAGCAAAAAAGCCGCGTTCGGCAAAAGCGCAAAAAACAGGCAGAAACATGCTGTGAGTCGCAATAGGAAAGGAGAATTCGGATGAAGGTAGTCATGATCTGTACGGAAAAACTGCCCGTTCCTCCGGTGCGGGGCGGTGCGATCCAGACGTATATAGCGGGAATCGCGGACACGCTGGGACAGCACCATGATTTGACCATTCTCGGGACGTCTGACCCGACTCTCGCCATGGACGAAAGGGTGCGGAACGTCCGTTATGCGCGTGTGCACGGACTCGGCGTGTTCGAAATCTACGCGCAGGAAGTGCTCGCGTTTTTGCGGGCGAATGCGTACGATGTCATCCACGTGTTCAATCGGCCGCGGCTCGTGCCGATGATTCGGGAAGTGTGCCCGAATGCGCGAATCGTGTTGAGCATGCACAACGACATGTTTGATGCCGCCAAAATCTCTCCGGAGGACGCGGCGCAAGCCATTGCCAGCACATCAAAAATCATCACGATCAGCGATTATGTCGGCCGCGTCATCGCGTCGCTCTACCCGCAAGCCCAAGGCAAGCTGCGCACGATCTATTCAGGCGTCGATTTGCAGACGTTCGTACCGTGGGAAAGCTCGCAGACCGCGCGAAAAATTCGTCAGGAGCTGCGGATTGCGCACAATTTGGGAAACAAGCAAGTCATTTTGTTCGTCGGCAGGCTCACCCCGAAAAAAGGGGCGGACATTCTGGTGCGGGCGATGAATGAGCTTGGTGCCCATCATGACAATCTGGCGCTGGTGCTCGTAGGCGGTTCGTGGTACAGCGTCGACAAGATCAGCGATTACGTAGCGTATGTACGCGCGCTCGCCGACCGTTTGCCGATTCCGGTCATTACGACTGGATATGTGGCAGCAGAAAACATTCACCACTGGTTTTGGGCGGGAGATATTTTCGTCTGTCCTTCGCAGTGGGAGGAGCCGCTTGCTCGCGTCCATTACGAAGCGATGGCCGCAGGGTTGCCGTTTGTGACGACGAAGCGCGGTGGAAACGCAGAAGTCATCATCGGAGGAAACGGGCTTTTGGTGGAAGAACCGGAGAATCCGCAGTCGTTTGCCACCCAGTTGAAACAGTTGCTCGCCAGTCGTGAGTTGCAGCGCAAAATGGGCAACAGCGGCAGAAAACTGGCAGAGCAACGCTTTACGTGGAATCGGGTGGCCGAGGAAGTGCTGGATGTATGGAGGAGCTTGTCGTTTGAAAACTGACGGGAGACAAATGCCCACTTTCACGAGACGGGATCGGAGAAGTGGGCTATGGCTCGTTTTTTTCCCGCAGAAAAGACAAGCCTACGGTTGCTTATTCAAGCCTTCGAGAGCTTGTCCAAAACAACAAAAGCTGTCGCTGCAAAAAGCAGCTCCCACTCCTGGGGTGTTTTTGCATAAAGAGGACGTCGCATGAGGCAAAGGAGTGGGAGAACGGGGGAAGGCGCGTACCTTACAAAGCTTTTGCCGATCCTTCGATCACTTTCAATACGACGGGTTCAGCCTCGTCTTCTTCGTGCGTGGCAAATGCCTCGGCCGGAGGTGGAGCATCCGGGATGATCGCGGCAATGCGGTTCAGCGGGATGAGAATACAAGTTCCGTGGTTGGCGTCCAGCGCAAGCTCGATGATTCCATCGTCTACTCTCTTTAGTTGTCCGACCCGATAAGGGCGGCTGTCCGGCCCCCAGTCGGAAGTAAGGATCACTTCGATGGTCCGGTTTTGCCGCATGCATTTTTGCAGTTCCTTGCGCAGTCCAGCCACGCTTTCCTGCTCGGGAGTATCCTCTGCTTCTACGTCCACTTTGACAATCGGAGCGGGAATGACCAACGGCTTGGGCGCTTCGAACTGGACGATTGGCGCTTCTACCTGAACGGTCGGGGTGGCGCTGGTGACGGATACATGAGGAGCAGGCGTCGTCACTTTCACCTGGGGTGCGCGCACGTGGAGGCGGACGATTCGGTGCAGCCTGTCTAGCAAGCGGTTGGCAGTCCGGCTACCGGGCTGACGGCGCCTGCTGCTCGCGGCTGACTTCGCTCTGGCCTTCTTTTTGGCTGATTTCAAGAGAATACACCTCCTACTGTCTTGCTTTATCCTATTCAGCACAAAAACGGACCGAAATGGACAAATACCCGCAGAGAACGAAAATCAGGCAGGAAAACATCGGTAAATTTAGCGGAAATTTTTAAAATCAAATGGAAAATCGTGTATACTATTCAGGTAATCTCAAAAAGAGAGATGGAGGATTTACCATGAATCAAATGCCAATGACCCCAATGGGAGTGGGGAAATTATTGGACAAAAGCTTTAACGTTTACCGTCAGCACTTCGGAGCGTTCTTTCTCCTGGCTCTTATTTGGTTTGGCCCTTTTCTGCTGGTGCAGCAGTTGCTCCTGATCGATGTCAGCAGCATTCCGCTGCTCATGCAGGATACGGAAGGGCTGGAATTTTGGGAAGCAATGGGTGAAAAGTTTGGTGGTCAAGAAGATTTGCTCACCCAAAACGTAGCCATGATGCTTCTGTATGCGTTCGTCGTTGCGCCATTGACGATGGTTGTTGCCTATCCGCAATTGATCGCGGGTGCCACGTTCATGACGAAGTCTGCGTTGGAGGAACAGCCTGTTGATTTGAAGGCGGGATTGAAGCAAGCATTGGGCAGATTTTGGCCGCTTGTGGGGAGCACGATTGTTTACGGCTTGCTGGCGGTCGCCTTGACGATCGGTTTTCTGCTCGTCTTTATGCTCATCGGCTTCTTGCTGGTGCTGGCTACCGGAAATTCGATCGAAACGTTCTTCGATTCCGACAGCACGTTGAGTCCGTTTATTTTTATCGTTGTCTTTTTGTTCGGCTACATCTTGTTTTTGGCCGGAATCGTTCTCGTCCCGGGTTATTTCCTGCTCAGATGGAGCTTTTACCTGCCGCTCGTCCTGTTTGAAAGAAACGGCATCGGGATCGACAAAAGCTGGAATTTGACAAAAGGAAATTTTTGGCGATTGTTTGCGATCTACCTCGTGCTCAGCATTCTGTATTCGATCTTTTCCGGCGGCATCCAGGTGGCTGTCATGGGCATTATGGGAACGTCTGTCATCTCCCAAATCATCATGGTCGTGCTCAGTTGCCTGCTGATGCCGTGGATGGCGATTGTTTATGCGCTCGCCTACTTCGATTTGCGCGTCCGCAAAGACGGCACGGACCTGGAAGCCCTCATGAGCAAACAACTGGATCAAGATATCGACCGCCTTTTGGCAAAAGATTCAGGAGCTACCCATGAGTAACGCAAACCCTTGGACAGCGGACAAGGAGCATTTGCAGGAAATTTTGCAAAGGGACGAATTTCACGCTCTTCAGGACAACGGGCCAAGCCTCTGGGAGAGAGTGATCGATTTTTTGATCGACTTGATTTCCAAACTTTTTTCGTGGTCAGAAGTTCCGGCGGGGGCTGCCACGACGGCATCCACCGTTGTCCTGATCGTCGGAGCATGCTTGCTGATCGCGGTCATTTTTTGGCTGTTCCGCAGAATGGTATGGGAACAAAAGCGGCAGTCGCCCCTGTTCGTTCACGGTGAAAAAATTCGCACGCACGCCGATTACTTGCGGGAAGCAAAAGAATGCGCTGCCCGCGGTGATTGGCGTGCAGGGGAGCGCTCGCTGTTTTTGGCGCTGCTTGTCTACATGCAAAAGCAGTCGTGGATTCGGATCGAGCAATGGAAGACGAACTGGGAATACGCAGCGGAAATCGAACTCAACCAGCCGCAGGCAGAAGGGCAGTTTCGCCGTTTTGCGCGCGCCTTCGAGCAGGCTTGGTACGGGCAAGTAGAAGTAGATCAATCCGGCTATGCAGAGCGGATTCGCGAGCTGGAGCAGATTTTTGGCAAGGAGGGACAGCATGAATAGCCTGAGAACGTATCGGATCGGCATCATCGTGGCGATCGTGCTGCTCATCGTCGTCGGCTGGTTTGTGGTCAAGCCCGCAGCGACCCACTTGCCGCCTTACCTGGCGTCTTCCGCTCAGCCGGACGGAATCAAGGCTGTACTGCTCTTGCTGGAAGAGAAAGGCGGACGGGTCAAGGAATGGCGTCAGCCCACTCACATGCTGCCGACAGCGTCTGGACAGGCGCTCCTGGTCGTGGAGCCGCAAAGCTTGACGGACAAGGAACAGGAGTCCCTGCTTGAGTGGGTCGAGAGCGGAAACGACCTGCTTCTGTTTTCCGAGCATCCAATCGATTGGGAAGATTTGCCCTTTGAGCCGAAATTCAGCGAAGGTGCAAGCAAAGAACGCAATATTCAAGGCCAGGGACTGCCAGAAGGACAGAGCGGAAAAGCCAGGACGCTTGTCAGATGGCAGGAAGCAGATGGGCTGGAGCCGCTGTTTTATGACGAGCAAGGGATTCTTGCAGGCAAAGTCGAGCTGGGGGCTGGAAGCGTCTCGTATTTTCTCGTCCCGGATTGGTTGACGAACCGCAAAATAAACGAATTGTCCCATTTTGAGGCGGTATGGCCGCATTTGCAAGAAAACTGGTCCGTGATCTGGATAGACGAATATCACCACGGGTTGCAGGAGACGCCGGGTTTGCTGGCGATTTATCCCGGCTGGCTGGTGGCGACCATCATTCAGCTGTCGCTTGTGTTGCTGTTGTTCGTCTGGTGGAAAGGGAAACGGTTTGGCCCTGTCTACACTTTGCGCGAATGGACGGTGCGACGCGGGGACGAAACGCTTCTCGCCGTGGCGAGCTGGTATGAGCGGCGAAGCCTTGCGCGTGATGCGCTCGCGCACAGGGAGGCGTACTTGCGCCAGTTGCTGCACGACCGCTGGGGGATTCACCAAAAAGCGGACCGCGCACAAATTTTGCACAGTGCCAAGCAGCGGTGGAGCGAACCGCGCGTCCAGAAGCTCGCTGATGTGCTGGAGCGTCTGGAACGAGTGCGCAGCCAGGAGAAATACTCGGCGAAGCAGCTTTTGGCAGACAGTCTTTTGCTGGATGAAATGATTACGGAATTAATGAAGGAGTGACGTATACATCGTGGAGCCATTGTTGCAACAGATGGAAAAAGAATTGGTTGGACAACGCCAAAACATCCGGCTGCTCGTGACCGCCTTGCTCGCTGGCGGCCATGTTTTGCTGGAAGGAGTGCCGGGAATCGGAAAGACGAAAATGGTTCGTGCTTTGTCGGGACTGATCGGCGGGGAGAGCAGACGAATCCAGTTTACGCCGGACATGATGCCTTCTGACATCATCGGCCATGTCGTATTCAACATGCAGGACAATCGCTTCGAGACGATCAAAGGCCCTGTCTTTGCCAATTTGCTCCTGGCAGACGAGATTAACCGCACGCCGCCGAAAACCCAGGCAGCTTTGCTGGAAGCGATGGAAGAAGGGCAAGTGACGATTCACGGCGTCACGTACCCTTTGCCCGATCCGTTTTTCGTCGTCGCGACACAAAACCCGGTGGAGTACGAAGGAACTTACGTGCTGCCAGAGGCGCAGCTCGACCGCTTTTTGTTCAAGCTGACGATGCAGTATCCGTCGCACGAAAGCGAGAAGCAAATCCTGATTCAACACGCGCCGTTTACGCGAAAGCAAGAAGAAAAACAAGCGCCAGTCTACAGTCTGGACGATATTTTGGCACAGCGCCGCAAGCTGCAAGACGTTGTGGTCGACGATTCGATTTTCGAGTACATTACCACCTTGATTCGCAAGACGCGAGAAACGAAGCGGCTGCTGCTCGGAGCCAGCTCGCGCGCGGGGATTGCCGTTTTGATGGCCAGCAAGGCTTGGGCGCTTCTGGACGGCAGAGAGTATGTGACGCCGGATGATGTGAAGATGGTTGCCCGGCCTGCCTTGAGGCACCGTCTCATCCTGTCACCCCAGGTAGAATTGGAGGGGGGTACCAGTGACCACATCATCGAAGAAACGTTGGCCGCTATCCCGGTTCCTCGCTGATTTGTTGGCAGACCGCTTCGTTTTGCCGACGAAGCGGCTGCTCGTGCTGTTGCTGCTCGGCGCGCCGATTGCTATCGTCGGCTTTGTGCTTCAGGCGGGCTTTACGGCATTTTGGCTGTACAACGCCTTGATCTTGCTGGCGAGCCTGTTTGATTGGCTGACGCTGCCCAAGCGCAAGGACCTGGAGCTTCGCCGCGTGCTTCCTGAGCAAAGCGATATGGGACAGTCGTTCATGGTCGAGGTGGAGCTGGCAAACAAAAGCGGTCAGTCCGTGTCTTTTGTTCTCCAGGATGACCTGCCGCTGTCTTTTGCGGAAACAGGGCCGATCCATGGCATCATGGAAAGCGGCGAATCGCGTATCAGCTACCAGACGCGCGGCACGGAGCGGGGGCGTTATGATTTTCGCTGGCTGTACTTGCGCTGGAGCGGAAAGATCGGGTTGTGGCATCGGCAAAGCCGTTTTGCTGCTCCCCAGGCGATCAAAATTTACCCGGACTTGTCACAAGTTCGCGGCTATTTGAACTCGTTGCAGGAAAGCTTGATTGTCGACGGCAAAAAAATTGTGCGGCGGGCGAGGGCGGGCTCTGAATTTCATGCGATCCGCGAATACGTGCCGGACGATGATCCGCGCACGATCAACTGGTCGGCGTCTGCGCGCTCCAGGCGTCTGATGACGAACCAGTATCGGCCGGAGCACGGGAAAGTCATTACGATTCTCGTCGACTGTGGCAGGCTGATGGGAGTGGAGCTGAACAACCAGAGCAGGCTTGACCAGTCGCTGGAAGCGGCAATCACGCTCGCCGCTGTCGCACTGCGTCAGGGAGATCAGGTAGCGTTTCTGGCTTACTCGCATGAGATCAAGAAGTACATACCGCCAGGGCGAGGCATGGGGCATTTGCACACGATTTTGGAAGCGAGCTACGACTTGTCCCACGATTTTGTCGAGGCAGACCCGGCCAAGGCGCTGGAGTTTATGCATCGCCAGCAAAAGCGGCGCAGCTTGATGGTGCTTTTTTCCGACATGGAAAATTACCTGGTGGAAGATTTGCTCGTCGGCTATTTGTGGAAAATGCGCCGATCGCACTTGTTTTTGCTGCTCTCGCAAGCCGATCCGGTGCTGCACGAGTGGAGTCAAGTCCCGGTGGAAAACAGCCGATTGGCGTACGTCAAGGCAGTCGCACAGCGTTTTCAGCTCGACCGCAAAGCTTTTCAACAAAAAATGACCGGCGCGGGCATCCAGGTACTCGATGTTCCGGCCGATCAGTTGACGCTCGCGGTGATCAATGCTTATTTGGATATAAAAGCGCGCGAGGCATTGTGAGCCTGGCGTCTTCGCCCGAAAAAATACCAGAGGGCGAGCAACAGCATGGTGGCAGCCGCGACGAGGTATTTTACCTCCAGGGACAGCGAGGAAGGTGTGATATAGCCTTCAATGATCCCCGCCACAAACAGCAGCGGCAAAGTGGCGAGCAACAGCTGGGCTGATTCCTTGGCTGCCTCCAAAAACTGATGTTTGCGGTCGTAGCGGCCTGGCACAAGCAGACGATAACCCATGTGCAAGCCTGCTCCTCCGGCGATGAAGATCGCAGTCAGCTCGATGACGCCGTGCGGCAAGATGTACGCCCAGAAAGCGTAGCTGCTGTCGGCTTGAAAATAGACGGCAGCCAATGCTCCGACCAACAGTCCGTTGAACAGCAGCAGATAGATCGGAACGAGTCCGAACGTAATCCCGCTCACAAAAGCGAGAATGGCGACTTTCATGTTATTGGTCATGATCATCGTAGAAATAACGGGACTGTTGATGGCGTCGTGCCCCTCGCCGAGTCTGGACGGATCGATCTGCTCGGCCATTCCCTGCGGCAGCACGTAGTACAGGTTGAGCGGATCAGCCAGCACCGCGACGAATCCCGATACGCCGCCGATCACAAAAAGCAGGGCGGCCATCCCGATGAAGCTGATCCGAGTGTGCATCAGCGCAATCAGATGGACGCCGAAAAAATGTCTGAGCTGCTGCCAGCTCCCGGACTGCTGCTTGTACGTCAAGTTGTGGGCGCGGGAGACGAGCTGATTGAGGTAAAGCGTGATTTCGTCTGCTGGATGATACGAGCGAACCAGCGCCAGATGAGCGGAAGCTTTTTTGTACAAATGGGTCAGACGATCTATGTCTGCGGCTGTGATGTGCCGTTGCTTGCGGGTGAATCGTTCGACCAGTTGTTCCAGTTCGGCCCAAGCTGCTTTATGCTTGTGCCAAAACGAGGTAATATCCATGGATATGGCCTCCTTATCTAGTAAAATGAGAGGGAGAAGCGAACCGGCATGAATGAAAATCCATCCATGAACCAGGCGAGCCGAGAAGCGTCTGTTGTCACACCTGAGCATGTCATGCTGCGATTCCAGACAGCGGGATTGGGCAGTCGTGCCGCCGCTCAGCTCATCGACACCGTCATTTTGTTCCTGGTTAATCTTACTGTATTTATTGTGATCGGTATAGTCATTTTTGGGAGGAAAGATAATTTTTTCCTGGATGCGGACAACTATGCATTCGCGATCGGGCTCTTCCTGATTTTTGTCCTCAACTTCGGCTATTTCTTGTTTCTGGAGGCGCTCTGGTCGGGACAAACCGTGGGGAAAAGATGGATGGGGATTCGCGTCATCCGCGACAACGGCCAGCCAGCGACGTTTTTGTCTTCGACGATTCGCAATCTGTTCCGCATCATTGACGGCCTCCCATCCGGCTATTTTCTCGGGGCACTGGTCTCGTTTTTTCATCCGCGAGACAAGCGCATCGGCGATCTGGTCGCAGGTACGATCGTCGTGGTAGAGGGTGGCGGACGCACTGGCCTTTTCCAAAAAAACAAGCGCAAAAAAGCGGAGAGCCTGGCGTCGTTCCAAGAGCCGCTACTTCTGACCGAAAGCCAAAAACAGTCGTTCACACGGGAGGACTGGGTGCTCCTTTCTACCTTTATGACGAGACAAGCGACGCTGTCAGAAGACAAGAAGCTGGAGCTGGGAAGACAGCTCGCAAGCATGCTGCAAAAGAAGCTGGACTACAAGGAAGAGCATGCCGTTTCCGGGGAGCCGCTCCTGTTTTTGCAGCAGCTGTACCGTACGCTGGAAAGAGAGTGGACTCTGGGAAAATAGCGATAACCAGGCGGGCCCACCCACTTTGATGAATACGTGGAGAGACTTGCAACCGAAAAGAGCAGATATCGTCGCAACGAATCGCGATGGTATCTGCTTTTTTTGACCAAAAATTCCACTTTTTTCGCAAACGGTTTGTCGAAAAATAATCTATGTTATAATAAAACCTCATTCTATGTCACAGAAAGGAGGAGGGGGCCGATGAACGACAAATACATGGGAACTTCATCGACTTCGTCAACTACGTTGCCACTCCCGGCGAACGGGAAGCAGGCGGGAAGACGCAAACGAGGCAGCCTGCTGCAGGCATTGTTTCCCTCCAGAACAGAAGGCAAGCGACCACTGCTGCCAATCGCACTCGCTGTACTGGTTTGGGTAGGACTTGCTTATGCAGGTTACGCCTTTGCTGCCCATACGCTGGACAAGCAGCAGCAATTTGTGAACCTGCGGATCAATCAGATACAAGAAGAGAACCAGAAGCAGATGCAAGCTTTGGGAGAGCAGCTGGTGACGGTGCAGGACGAGATGAAAGCGGTGCAGGCTGGTCTTGGCAATCTGGAGGAAGACCTGCAATTGACAGGCGAAACAATCGGCGGAACGAACAAAACAAAAGAAGCCTTGCAGGATCGGATTGACCAGCTGAACAAGCAACTGGTTGATTTGAAGGCGTCGCTGAAAAAACTGGAGGATGCCGCTCGTGCTTGGTAAAGTCAACCGCTTTTTCCTGTTCCTGCTGGCACCAGCTCTCGGCTTCCTCGTTGCCTTTTCCACGATCCAGCCTGCGGAAACGTTGCAGGCAGAAGGTTTGGCGCTCTCGGCACACGAATCGAAAAAGCTGGCGGATGACTTGGGGCAGCAATTGGATGACACGAAGACAAAGCTGCGCAACGTCGAGATTGTCGTGGAAGATATTCGCGATCGCGCCAAGGCGGAGCAAAAAGATTACGAAGAGCAAAACAAGCACATCAACAACTTGCTTGTGACGAGCAGATCGCAGACACAAAAGTCGGCGGATGTGCTGGACACGATTTTGTCGAACATGCTCGGCAATCCAATCGGGCAGTCTTTCGGGAAAAAGTCGACCGTCAAAGTATATTCGCTGCAAGAAGCGGGCTATCGCGGATATATGGCGAAAGTTCGCCTCCAGGACCCGAGCGCCTTGAAGATGGTCCTGGCGAACAACTCGGTCAAAAGCAAAGGCGAGACGACAAGCCATGCCGGCAAGCGCACGGGAGCTGTTCTGGCGATCAATGCCGGAGGCTTCATGAGCGACAGCAAAGGCTATCTCCAGCCGCTCGGCATTACCGTTGTTGACGGCAAGATTCGCACGTTTTCCAACAATTCGAATCTGAGCTTCGTCGGCTTCAACAACAAAGGCCACCTGGTGGGAGCGAACATCAAGACCCAGGCGCAAATTACCCAGCAGGGCATTTTGCAAGGGGCGAGCTTCTTGCCAAGGCTGCTCCAGGACGGGAAACGCTTGCCGATTCCCCGCGCCTGGGCGAACGCTCGCCAGCCGCGCACGCTCATCGGTCACTTCGATAACGGCGACTTGCTCGTCATCGTGATCGATGGCAGAAGAGAAGGCTGGAGCAATGGGGTTACGCTCGAAGAAGCACAGCGCAAATTGCAAGAATTTCACGTTGTCGATGCATACAATCTCGATGGCGGCGGTTCCAGCGCGTTTTATTACAACGGCAAACTGTTGAACAAGCCTTCTGGCGGGAAGGAACGGCCTGTTGTCAGCAATCTGGTGATCATGCCGTAAATCAAAAAACGATTGGAATGATGCACACTCTTCCGACGAGGCACAGCGCTCGCGTTCGGGAGAGTGTTTTTTTCTTGGCAAGAGAGTGGACGGGTTGACCGGAAAAAATGCTGAAAATTATAATAATAGCAAAAGGAAGCAATAACCAGGGGGGATCGTATGAAAAAAAGGACAGTGCTAGCCCTCTCGTTCGTTGTCGTTTGTTCGCTTGCGCAGTTTGCCATTGCCAAAGTTCCCGGCGTTCCGGAAGGCGTAGATGGCGCCACAAAAGGAATCGTAGCGGTCTCCCACCCTGCGGCCGCACAGGTTGGCCGCGACATTTTGGCCAAGGGCGGAAATGCCATTGATGCCGCTGCCGGAATCCAGCTGGCGCTCAATGTGGCAGAGCCGTACATGTCAGGAATCGGCGGCGGTGGTTTTATGCTGATTTACTTGAAGGATCAGAATAAAATTACGATTATCGACAGCCGCGAAGTCGCTCCGGCCAAGGTGACCGCTGACATGTTTCTGCAAGCGGACGGAAAGCCGATCCCGTTTGAACAGCGGCATACTAGCGGCAAGGCAGTCGGTGTGCCCGGGACTTTGCTTGGCGTGGCAGAAGCGCTGGACGATTACGGTACGTGGGATTTGCCGCAAGTGCTTGCACCTGCCATCGAGCTGGCGGAAAAAGGCGTGCGCGTCAACTGGGTGACGGCAGACTACATCGCCAAGTCGCGCGACAAGCTCGAAAAGTATGCGACTGCGGCGAAGGTGTTCCTTCCACAAGGACAACCGCTTGCGGAAGGGCAAATTCTCGTGCAGCCCGATCTGGCAAAAACGTTGAAACTGATTCGCGACAAAGGACCGGACGCTCTGTACGCAGGGGAAATTGGGCAAGCGCTTGTCCAGGAAGTGCAGCGCACAGGCGGCACGATGACGATGGATGATCTCAAGGCTTACCAGGTCAAGGAACGGGAGCCGATCCGCGGCATGTTTCGCGGCTATGAGGTGATCTCCATGGCTCCGCCCAGCTCGGGTGGCTTGACCATGATCCAGATTTTGAAGCTGATGGAAGGGTACAACAACCAGCAGGACGGCTTCGGGTCCGTGACTTATTTGCATCATCTGATAGAAGCGAACCACCTCGCATACGCTGACCGGGCGGCGTACATGGCAGACGAGGATGTGTATCCCGTGCCCAAGCAGGGACTGCTCCACGACGATTACATAAAAGAACGGCGCAAGCTGATTGGAGAAGAAAAAGCCAATTCGCAAGTAACGGCTGGCGATCCGTGGCGATTCGATTCTGGTCGCAAGCCTGAGGTTGCCTTCAAGCTGATCGACAATTCGCCAGTCAAGCAGACGACTCATTTTTCCGTTATGGACAAATGGGGCAATCTCGTCTCGTACACGACAACGATTGAGGACGTCTTTGGCAGCGGTGTGATGGTGCCAGGCTACGGCTTTATGCTCAACAATGAGCTGACCGACTTTGACGCGGTACCTGGAGGTGTCAATCAGGTGGAGCCTGGCAAGCGTCCGCGCTCCAGCATGACACCGACGATCGTGCTGAAAGACGGGAAGCCGTTCCTCGTTATCGGTTCGCCAGGCGGATCGACGATTATCGCTTCCGTGTCGCAGACAATTCTGAATGTGATTGACCACGGCATGAGTATTGAGGAGGCGATCCGTGCGCCACGCCTTTTTTCCAGCGAATATCCGCATGTCTCCTGGGAAGCGGGGATTGATCAGGACGCCATTTTGCAGTTGATGGCAAAAGGTCATGTCTTTGCCGAGGAGCCGACGGATATCGGCAATGTGCAGGCGATCGTCTACGATTTTGAGACAGGCAAAATGTACGGGGGAGCGGACAATACGCGAGAAGGGACTGTGCTGGGCGTCGACGCCATCGCCTATACAGCCGCTGAACCGCCGGAAGTTTCGTATGAAGCGGGAGAGCCGTTTGCCATCTCGGTAAATGGGCAGACGTACCCTTTTTTGGCCGAGCAAAAGCTGGTCGCAAAAGGCATCGCGTATGTGCAAGCGGACAAATTGCTGCTCGGTTTGGGCGCGGGCTCAGAAGACTTCCGTTCAGACGCCCTCACCGTAAACGGCATGGAGTATCTCCCGGTCAAAAAAGTCGCGGAAAAGCTCGGATATGCCGTTAGCTGGGATGAGCGCGCGAGAGTGATCGCCTTGAACAAATAAATTCGCATGAGCGAAAGGTGGAAGCGACATTGAAAAAAGTATTGGTACTCGGGGGAACCCGCTTTTTTGGCAAGCGTCTTGTGCATCTGCTGATTGAATCGGGAGCAGATGTGACTGTGGCGACGAGAGGCTTGACCGAGGTAGACTTGCCGCCGCAGGTGAAGCGGCTTGTAGTTGACCGCGACGATAAAGCTTCGCTGGCAATCGCGGGGGAAGAGCAGTGGGATATCGTGTACGACAACATTTGTTATTCCTATCAAAATGCGCTGGACGCATGTGAAGTTTTTCGCGGCAAGGTCGGCAAATACGTGTTGACCTCTACCTTGTCCGTCTATGATTATGCGGAGCAGGCGCTGAAAGAGGAAGAGTTTGATCCGTATACGTATCCGCTGCGCCCGGGAACTCGCGAGGGCGTCAGCTATCAGGAAGGCAAGCGCCAGGCCGAAGCGGTATTTTTCCAGACGGATGCCTTTCCTGTTGTCGCCGTGCGTTTTCCGATCGTGCTTGCGGAAGAGGACTACACGCGCCGACTGCATTTTCACGTTGAACATGTCCACGAGGAACAGCCGATCGGGCTGGAAAATCCGCAAGCGACCATGTGCTTTATTCACGCTGGCGAAGCCGCGAGATTTTTGCAATGGGCGGGAACGGGTTCTGTGACAGGGCCAGTCAATGCCAACTCGCACGGCACGGTGACGCTGCAAGCTTTGCTCGACAACATTGCGCAAGCCGTGGGGAAACCGGCGCGCATTCAGCCAGAAACCGCTCCTTCCGACCAGTCGCCTTTTGGATTTCCCCATTCCTTTTTCATGGACAACAGCAAGGCAGCTGCCGCAGGATTTGCCTTTTTGACCCTCGAATCTTGGCTGCCAGCGCTTATTCAGACGATTGCAAAAGAAACAATGCATGCAAAAGCGTGACAATCCGTCCTTTTTTTTCGTCTAACTCCATGGTAAGGTAAAGCAGAACATATGTGTCTGTATGGAACCAGGAGGACAGGTCATGAACAAGAATCGCACCAATGGTCTTGCCATCGTCGCCGCATTATCCGTAGCGCTGCTCAGTGGATGTGAGGCACCATCGCTGGATGGATTGCTCTCGACAAACAATCCGTCCCAGCCAGCAGGGAATACAGCGACAACGGCAGATGGTACACAAACAAACACAGCGGAGCCAACCGCGGGAGATTCCTCTCGCAGCAAATGGGCATCACTGGCGGAGACAATCCAGGACGTCAATGGAGTCCCGACGGTTACGAACCCGACTGATCTCGCCGTTGTCGTAAACAAGAAGCGGGCCTTGCCTGCTGACTATATTCCACCTGATCTGGTGGAGCCGAACGTCCCGTTTCCTTTTGATGAAAAAGTGGAAAAACGCATGATGCGCCAAGAAGCCGCCCAGGCGCTGGAGGAACTGTTTGCAGCTGCCAAGCAGGATGGCATCGAGCTGTACGCGGTTTCCGGCTATCGTTCGTACAAGACGCAAAAATCGTTGTACGAGACGTATGTACAGACACAAGGAGCGGAGCACGCCGCGGCGTACAGCGCTGTGCCGGGAAAAAGCGAGCATCAGACAGGGCTTGCGATGGACGTCTCTGGCGCCGATGTGAAAACGAGGCTGGAGGAATCGTTTGGAGAAATGCCGGAAGGGAAATGGCTGGCCGAGCATTGTGGTGAGTACGGCTTCGTCATCCGCTATTTAAAAGGCAAGGAAGACACGACAGGATACGCCTATGAGCCATGGCATTTGCGCTATGTAGGAAAAGACATGGCAAAAGACATCATGGCAGCGGGCCTGACGCTGGAAGATTACTTGTCTGCAAAGGCAACGGCTCAAAAGTAACCACCCCCCTTTCAGCGAAAATGTCTCGCCGCTTTCACAGAAAAAAGCCGCTCTACAAGGAGCGGCTTTTCCTATTCCTGCATATGCTTGTGAGACAGCAGGTCGTTATTTCGGCAGGCGGATATCCGTCAGCGGCCAATAGACGGCCTCTGCACGACCTACTACGTGGTCAAGCTTGACGGGGCCGATGACGCGGCTGTCCATGCTGTTGTTGCGATTGTCTCCCATCACGAACACACTACCTTCCGGGATCGTAATCGGAGCGAAGTCTTCCGTCAACACCACTCCGGCAGCTGATGCTTGCAGCTTGTTGTTGGTCAAATACTCTTCGCTGAGCGGTTGCCCGTTGATGTACACCTGATCGTTTTTGGCCTCGACGGTATCTCCGGCTACGGCAATGACACGTTTGATCCAGTTATCGCCGCTCGCATCCGGATGGATGATGACGATATCGCCTGGCTTAGGCTCCTTGAGATAATAGATCGCCTTGTTGACGATGACACGTTCACGGTCGTGCAGTGTGCTCTCCATCGAGCGTCCTTGAACGACGTAGGGAGCCATGACAAACACGTAGATGAAGGCAGTCAAACCACCAATCAAGGCAAACGATTTTAACCAGTCGAGCAATTCTGTTTTCCATTTCGCTGAGCTTTTGGCTTGTTCCATCGACTTGATCTCCTATGTACATGGTTTCTTGGCAACGGATTGCCGTGGACAAAAGGGCGTCCAGTAGACGAGACTGCTCCTTTATTATACATGCAATACGAATGGATACGAAATAAGATTCAAGGAAATAAATGCCTGCTTGCCAGGAGAAAAGTTGCTGTCACGATTTTGCCATCTTCGCCTATTGTCAGTTTTTCCTGTTTGAGGTAAGATGATGTTGCAGATAAGTTTTACAGTAAAAATATTAAATAGTAAACACTTTGTCTCGGCTCATACATATCTTTCGCGGAAAGAAATAATTTTGGAAGGTCTATTGATCTTCATGTACTTTGCCTATATAGTTTTATAGTAAAAGTACTTATATTATTTACTTTCTGAAAATAGGTGATGTTGTGAGCGACATGTCCCGCGCCAGTAAAATCGAGGAACTGGATCGAGCATTTGTCGAGATGGCCCGCTTCTTTATCAGCCATTGGCTGGAAGAGGAAGGGTTGATTAGTCCCAAGCAGTTTATCTTGCTACGCGTGCTTCATCAAAAAGGGCGAAGTACGGTTTCTGAACTGGCGACCATACTCAAGCAGTCCAACAGTGCAACCACGATTGCTCTCAATCGGCTGGTGAAAGTCGGTTACATCGATCGGGTTCGTGACGAGCTGGATCGAAGAGTCGTCTGGGTGACGCTGTCGCAAAAAGCGATTCCGATGCTGGAAGGACTTTTGTGCCAGAGAAGGGCACTGGTTGCGAAACTGCTAGAAAACCTGAGCGATGAAGAAGTCGAGCAATTCACGTACTTCTTGCGCAAAATGAAGCAATGCATGTAGCACTGTCAAGCGGGTAGCAGGTCAGGGGCATTTCGGGAGACAATGTGTGTACTAGGAGAATGGAGTGTACACATATGAGAAAAAGCAGCACACTGATGATGGGTACTTTGGTTTTGGGAGCAGCATTGTTTGCACAAGGAGCTTGTGCCGAGGAAGCTTCCGTGAATACAACAGAAGCTTCTACTACGACTGCGGCACCAGCAGCTGAAACAACAGCGGCACCAACTACGACAGCACCAGTGGTTAACCAAACGCAAGCAGGAGCACCTGTTCAAGGCGCATGGGTTAAGCTTCCAGGTGAAGATGAGTATGTATTTGTGAGCGGAACATTCGTTCCTTCGGCAAACTCCGCATCCGGTTGGGTACTCATGCCGAACGAAGATCAATTTGTTGCGACAAACAATTACCAAATCGTGCAATCGCCTAACAGCGGCTGGGCTTTCATGCCAGTAGAAGACCAGTTCGTTACAAAAAACAGCTTCCAAGTCGTGCAAGCACCAAACTCCGGCTGGGCTGCGCTGCCGAATGAAGATCAATTCGTCATTCTCGGTGACAAAACACCAGTATTCTCTCCTTCAGCTGGCTGGGCTGCTGCTCCAAAAGAAGATGAGAGTGTTACAATCGGACGCAACGCAACACAAGATATCACAAACAGAACTGGCTGGAGCCCAATGGTTCCTGCATCTGACAGCGACAAGTAAATCACTCGATAAAAAGACGCTTCGCCTACTTGGGCAAGGCGTCTTTTCTCATCTTTTTCCCGCGATGGCTAAATCAGGCGGGGCTCGCGCACACTATACCGATGAAAAAAGCGGAAGGAGCAGATGAAAGATGAGAGAAGAACGCAAGCAAGCACCGAGCGGGCAAATCACGCAGGCAGGGAACATGGACGCAACGCTGTATCAGGTGGACGAAGAGGACGCAGAGGGATTGGCGACTACGCAAGAATTGCTGAGCGACATTTACAAAATGGGGACGATCGAGGACAGAGGCACAGCGCAATAATAAGGAAGAGTGATGACAGCAACAAGCCAGCATGCTCGGTAGACGAAGGCTGGCTTGTTGTTGTGTGTATTTGATAAAATAAATTTTATTGACTTGTCGAGATTTATCAGCAAAAATACAATTGGAATCAGAAAATTTAAAAAGGGTGTGTCACGCATGAGAGACTCTCGCTTGGAGCAATTGGCCTACAACTTGGTTAACTATTCCGTTCGTGTACAACCAGGAGAAAATGTCCTGATCAATGCCAAAGGAAAAACGCCTGAACTGGTAGCGGCCCTGGTTCGTGAGATTTACAAGGCAGGAGGCAGCCCGCACGTTCAGCTGATCGATCCGGCTGTCAGCCGTGAGATCGCCATGAATTGCAACGAAGAGCAATTAAAAGCAATGGCGGCACACGAAGTAGCTCTGATGGAAAAAATGCAAGGCTACATCGGCATCCGCGCAGCCGACAACATCAACGAAATGGCAGATGTGCCGGGCGACAAGCTGGGCATGTACTCCCGCCTGTACGAGCTGCCGGTGATGAACGTTCGCGTACCAAAGACAAAATGGGTCGTGCTTCGCTATCCGAACCCGTCTATGGCCCAATTGGCGAACATGTCTACGGCTGCATTTGAAGACTTTTACTTCCAGGTGTGCAATCTGGACTACGCAAAAATGGACAAGGCGATGGACAGCCTCGTTGACTTGATGAACCGGACAGATGAAGTTCGTCTGGTAGGACCGGAAACAGACCTGACTTTCTCCATCAAAGACATCCCTGCGGTCAAATGTGCAGGACTGCGCAACATTCCTGACGGCGAAGTGTATACGGCTCCGGTGAAAAACTCGGTGAACGGAACCATTACCCACAATGCGCCTACACCGTACCACGGCTTCACTTTTGAAAATGTTCGCCTGACCTTCCGGGATGGCAAAATCGTGGAAGCAACCGCAAACGACAGCCAAAGACTGAACGAAATTCTCGATACAGACGAAGGCGCTCGTTATATCGGCGAGTTTGCCATCGGGGTCAATCCTTTCATTCGCAATCCGATGAAAGACATCTTGTTTGACGAAAAAATCGACGGAAGCTTCCACTTCACGCCAGGGCAATGTTACGACGAGGCGTACAACGGAAACAAGTCTTCTGTACACTGGGACATGGTTTCCATCCAACGCCCGGAATGGGGCGGGGGAGAAATCTGGTTTGATGGCGTCCTGATCCGTAAAGATGGCCGATTCGTCATCCCGGAACTGGAGTGCCTCAATCCGGAGAACTTGAAGTAAGCCTGGACGCTATCTTTTACTTGTCATATTGGCGCAATCTCTCTTGCGCCAACTGCATGTCCATCTCAAGCTGGAAGAGCATGTGCAGATTGCTGGTAGGCATGATCGTGCGCCGGGCCGAATGATAGAGAGTAGGCTTTAGCGATTTGATAATCGTCATGATCTCCACCATGGGCGGGATGACTTGCTTGATTCGGAGCAGGCTCTGCAAGTAACGGAGAAACTTTTGGATGCTGGCAGCGTCATCCTGATTGGGCAAAGTCTCAATCAAGGTACAGAAGTCGCGAACAATCATTCGTTTTGTGTCCAGAGGCTCCACTATATTAGTACGATTCACGATGGCTCCACCTCTCGGGTATGGGTAACGTTTTTCTTTTCTATTCCTCGATTTGCCCATAAGTAAACATGAAAATAGGAAAAAAGTCTGTAGAATTGAAAAATAGAAAGTTCATTATAACCAATAAAAATAAGTAATCACACACAAAATGTTTGACTGATTGATGGGGCCAAGTAAACTAACGGGCAGGTTTGAGAAAGAGTCTTGTTAAGCGAGTGGACGAAATAGCGGAACTGCGGCTCAACTCATTCCTTGCACAATATAACAGAAAGAGCAGGAGGGAAACTTCTCTGCTCTTTATTCATTTTACTTACCCACTGGACAACATTTTGTATGAATGTAACCATTTGTTTTTGGCGAGTATCACCTACAAAAGGCGAAAAAGTGATTTCAATGAAGGCAAGGAACAAAATCTAGTATTCGACATAAATAGACTTTATTTTCAGTATACATACGAAACTGTATATGGTAAATTATGGATTGAATCGAAAGGTGGAGGGATTGTGGTGGTCAAAAAGCTAAATAATCCCAAAGTTCGCATCGTTTTCATGTTTGCCCTTTCATTAATGCTGACGATTGGTTCTGTAATAGCTTCGGCGAAAGATTATAAGCTTACTATGCCTCCAACTGAACATTCTGTCATTGGAGATTTTGTGTTTATTTTTAAAGGTGATAGCGTTTACTATGAATGGAAAAATAGTGGGAGTACGCATGGTGTAGGTTTTGGAGTTTATTACTTTGATGGTCAATCTAGCACACTGATAGCAAATAAAACTGCTGGATCTGGTAACGGTGGTGCTTGGGATTCTTTCACAGCACCTTATACGGGTAATTACTTTTTAAAAGCAAACTGCGGTGGCGAAGGACAAACTGGATGTAAAGGGTCAGGATTTATTCGATATGAACTTTAAAAAAAGGCACTCGGGTTAAACATGACTCGAGCGCCTTTTTTGCTACTCAAGAGAATTTGCTACTTTTAATAAATCATCCATTTTTTCGCTCTTACCATTTTTTGCAATTCCTATTTCGTAAAATAAATTATTTTTCTTGAAACGAATAAAATCAGCCATGTAATTATCTGCATGAAGATACTCAGCTTTGGTACCATCCACCAAGGTGATCATTTCCGGTTGGATTTTTAGAGGATTATTGCTTTGTACATAAATGGATATAGAGAGTAGCTCATTTGTTTGAGTGTTGTAGTAATCAACCGTTAATCGCTGAAGAAGTTCATTAAAACGACCACCTGTATGCGTGGGGGTAAAAGGAATGGACTGAGGGAGTAAAATGTCTTTGTGATAAGTTTTTTCAAATTGCGATACAGATACTTTAAGCGGAGCAACATTTCCTAATGGTTTATTGGGATCAACGTCTAATGGGTCTTTCGGAGCAATGGGCTGAAGAATGCTTAGACTTAAAATAAGGGTCAACACTTTACCGATGAACATAAGTTCAATGATCCTCCTTTAATCTTTGAAATATACATTCTTGCGTCATGGTGTCTATTTAGCCCCAGTGCCAGCGTAGCTGACATAATCGGCATACGAACAGAGTGTTGTGCGGCTTGATTTTGTTCGCATACTCACCATTTGCGGAATTTTACACATGGTAATTCCGCTTATCCCTCTTTTCGAATATCTGCATGGTTATTTTTCACTTTCATAAACGACCTTTTCTTCCAGCGGTATTCTTACGCGCAACAGCAGCCAGGCGTTTAATATCGTGAAGACAATGGCTGTGGTCACGGCAGAAAACGTCAGCGGCAGGGTGATCAGCTCAACTGCGACTACGAGGTAGTTCGGATGGCGCATGACACGGTAAGGGCCTCGCCGGATCGGCTGTTCACCCGGTATGACGAGGATTCGCGTGTTCCAGCGTTTGCCCAGACTGCGTATGCACCAGTAGCGCAGCACCTGAGCGGCCAAGAACAAGCCGAAACTATACGCCCACCAAGCGGGAAGGGCAGCGGCCGGATTCGTGGAGGCGACTTCGGCTATGAGACTTGCGAAAAACAGCACATGGAAAAGCACGATGTACTTGTAATGTCCGGCTCCAATCTCCACGCCGCCGATGGAGCGAACGTAGCGGGCGTTGCGCGCGGCGAGCAGCAGTTCGCCCATGCGTTGCAGACCGACAGCAGCGATCACCAACCAAAAGAACAGCATCTCATCTACCTCGCTTCCAGCAGGAGCAGTTCGGAGCTGAACCCAGGCCCAAGCGCAGCTACCAAGCCGCGATCGCCGCGGTTCCACGGCTGCTCCATGCTTTTTTCCAGAACAAACAGCACAGTCGGGGATGACATGTTGCCAAAATGGCTCAGCACCTCCTCGGAGTGGCGGGTTGCAGCAGCGTCGATGCCAAGGGAGGATTGATAGGCGTCGATCACTTTTGCACCGCCTGGGTGAAAAATAAAATGGCGCAAGTGCTCCACTGTCGTTTGATGCGGCGTCAGGAAACGGTCGACATTTTCGCGCATGTACGTCTGAATCAGCGTGGGAATGTCGCGGGAAAAGATCACCTTCAGCCCCGGCTCGGTCAGCTCCCAGCCCATGACGTCAAGGGTGTCCGGCCACGTTGTCGTGCGAGCGTCGCAAAACTGTATGCTCGGTGCAGAAGCGCCTTTTGAGACAGGGACGCTGTCGCCGCTAACCACGACAGCGGCTGCTCCATCACCGAACAGGCAAGTGGCAACGAGGTTGCTTTTGGACAAATCTTGCCGGATAAAGGTCAGCCCGCACAGCTCCACGCTGATGAGCAGCACTCTGCGCCGAGGATAGGCGCCTGTGTATTCGCAGGAACGGGACAAGCCCATCGCTCCTCCGGCACAGCCCAATCCCCACAGGGGAATCCTGGTAATGTCGGAGCGCAGCCCCAGGCTGTTGACCAAGCGCGAATCGATGCTGGGCGTAGAAATCCCTGTGCTCGATACGAATACGAGGCAATCGATATCGGTCGGTTCCAGCCCGGCTTTTTGCAAGCATTTTCGTGCTGCTTCAAGCGACAAAGCTTCTGCATGCTGGATGTACAGCTGATTTTTTTCCGCGAAAGGCCGATCGTCGGAAAACCAATCCATTGGCATGCAAAAATGCCGTTTCTGGATGTTGCTATGGGCAAATACGTGCAGCAGCCGATCGATATCAGGAAAAGCATCCTGGAAAAAATGCCGGGCCAGCTGCATGGAATCTTCCTGGGTAATCTCATGAGGGGGAACGGCTGTCGAAACCGCATCGATACGGGGCATACGTTTTTCTCACTCCCGTTTGTCAGTTTGTGGCAATACAAATAGGCTTCCCCTTCCAATTGATCCCAATTCATCGTTTTCGAAACGATGCAGCCGATAGCATTTGCCAGAAACGAAACGAGGAACGCTGGTCTGTTTTCGCAATCATAATTCACCTGAACACACAACTGGGCAAAGGAAAAAGCCAGCATGCTGACGAGTGGCACCCCGCCTTCCGCATCTGGCTTTTTGCGTAATCAGATTCGATGCTATTGGGATAGCGACTGCCCGCTTTCCGCATGCTCGGCAAGCGTCGCTTTTTTGACAAAACGGTATTGAAAAAGTCCGCCGATGAACAGGAGCAGTCCGAGAATCGAGAACCAGAACGCACCGCCGATTCCTCTGAAAGCGACGGCTCCGACAGAAGGGCCGATCGTTCCGGTAATCCCCCAGTTTGCCCCGAAGATGGCGAAGTAACGGCCGCGGTACTCCTCGGGGGCCATCACAGAAATCGCTTTCTGAATTTGCGGCCCGTACAGCATCTCGCCGATGGTGAACAAAATTTCCGCGAGCACGAGGATGAGGAAGCCAGGTGCCCAGCCATAGCCAAACCCGACACAGGCCAAAAACAGGTAAGCCACGAGAATGACCCGATGCGCAGGGAAGCGCTCCGCGAACTTGGCAATCGCGATTTGGCAACAGACGACCAGCACGCCATTGATCGTCATCAGGGTGGCAAAGACATTGAGAAAGTCCGTGTACTGTGTCCGCAAATGCTGAGGCAAAATGATTTCTACCTGAGAGTACAGAAGCGAGACAGGGATGGCGGCAAGCGTCATCCAGAAGAGCGTCGGATGCTCGGAAAGCTTGAGGCGAGGGCCTTGAGCGGTTTTGGCGGACTGTTTCGCCTGCGCTCTGATGTGATCTGGCAGTGTCTCAGGAATCTTCAAGAAGATGAGCAGACTGTAGACGAACAGCGTACAGGAACAGAGGCCAAAGGCGATGGCCGGATTGATTTTGTAAATGGCGACGCCGATGAGCGGGCCAGCCGCAGCGCCGAGATTGAGGGCTGTGTGCAAAAGGGCGAAAACTTCGCTGCGCTTTTCCTCAGGGACGACATCCGTAATTTGCGCGCTGGCAGCAGGCCAAAACAGCGAAGCGCCGACTCCGTTCAGGACGGTCAGGGCGGCAAACGTAAAAATCGACTCGGCCCAGATGTATCCAGCCATCGAGATCGCTTCGATCAGCAAAGCGGCGATCATCAGCGGCTTTCGGCCGTAGCGGTCAGAGAGACTTCCGGCGAAATAACCGGAGACGATGCTCGTCAACGGCTGCAGACTGGTGACCATAGCAGCCACGAGCAGATTCCCGTCCATCTTGTCATACAGATAGAAGGCGAGGAATGGGCGAAGCATAAAGCCTGCAAAAGTCGTAAGAATGGTCCCGATGACACGAATCCAGATGGTGGTGTCGTAGCGGGCAAGAATGTGATGAAACCAGGCCATGCAATTCATTCCCCCTGATCGATCAAGTTTATTTTGTAAGTATAGCGTACCCGTTAAGCGAAAAAAAAGAGGGTTGAGATAAATGGGAAAATTCCGACAAAACAAGTATAATTCACTTAATTCAGATAGATGAACATGAGATTTAGCAGATTGGTTCTTGAACAGTGACATAAACATAGGTAAAATATTCCTAACAATAAGGACAAAGGACCCATTTCCGATTGTTTCGGTGGGTCTTATGTAATGTATTGCTACATTGGATGGACCGGAGGTGGAGTGTGCCTTGGACTCACGCTGGATTGGCATGGGTGTGTCCTGTCTGATTATCATGATTTGGCTCTTTGTATGTGGGTTGCCTACCGAACTGTCGACGGTGTCATTCGTCGCCTTGGCCGCTATGATCCAGATCGCAGCTGGGTACAGGTTGGGAACATACGTAAATCGTCTGCGCCAAATGGCCTATCACGACTCGCTTACAGGCGTGTTGGTCAATCGCAGGTTTTTGGACAAGTTGATCCGCGAGATCAAGCTGGCGAAAATCCAGCAATATCCCGTTACGCTCTTATTCATCGATTTGGATAACTTTAAAAAATTCAATGATTGCCATGGTCATATGGAAGGGGATCGGTTGCTCTGCCAGTTCGCTGCGATTTTGCAAGCGAGTGTCCGCAGCCAGGACACGGTCGGGCGCTGGGGCGGCGAAGAGTTTGTCGTATTGCTGAAGCATGCGGATACACAGCAAGCGCTGGCAATCGGCGAGCGGATTCAAAACCAGGTCAGACAATCGCTGTCCGGCGTAACGGCAAGCATCGGCGTCGCTTCCTACCCGCATCATGCTGCAACAGCTGAGGAGTTGACACATAAGGCAGACACGTTGATGTACGAGGCCAAAAAACAGAAAGATTGCATGATCGTGGCCACTCATTAAAGATAAAAAAACAATAGATGGCAAGACTAACACCTGTATCCTTTTTGGGGAGACAGGTGTTTTTATGAGCAATTGTAAAGGAGGTTTACAAAAACTTAATATTATTTTAAAGAAAAATCTACACACTTGCCCTTGAATTTAAATTTACGTCAACAATAACTTTCGATATAATCGTTTAGGTGTGATTTATCCAAAGGAGTGAAGAAGGACCGTATGTTGAAATCTAACAAGTATATCTTCTTTGATCTGTTTGAACAGCAGATTGCCACGGTGCACAAAGGGACTCATCTTTTTTATGAAATGATAGGCAACTATCAGGATGTAGAAGCCAAGGTTAAGGCAATCAAAGCTGTTGAAAAAGAAGGGGATGAAATCGTTCGCCGAATCATGAACGAGTTGAATTCTACCTTTATCACTCCACTTGAGCGGGAAGACATTCACCAGCTCGCTCATACAATGGACTCGATGATCGATTACATTGACGGGGTTGCCGATCGCATGTACCTCTATCAGGTTCGCCAGCCAGAGCCTCGCGTTTTGGCGCAAGCAAACATCTTGGTGAAATGCTCCGCGAAGCTGATCGAACTCATCCGCACCTTGCGCAAGCTCGATCATCAAGTCGTCTCGAAAATTGCTAGAGAAATCAAAGACCTGGAGCACGAATCCGACTCGAATTACCGCAAAATGGTGTCCGATCTGCTGAACTCGCCAGATGCGAATCCGATCGAAGCAATCAAGCTCAAGGAAATTTACGACAAGCTGGAAGACTGTGCCGATTTTGCCGAGGACGTTTCGAACCTGGTGGAAGGGATCGTGTTAAAGAATGCTTGATCTTTCGCCAGAGGTGATCATTCTCGTTCTTGTCGTCATCATGGCGCTTAGCTTTGACTTCATCAACGGTTTTCACGACACGGCCAACGCTATTGCAACCTCTGTATCGACCCGAGCTTTGAGCCCGCGTACAGCGATTGTGATCGCCTCGCTATTCAACCTGCTCGGCGCCTTGACGTATACGGGTGTAGCGAAGACGATCGGGGGAAAAATTACGGACCCGTTCAAGCTGGAAAATGGACTGGTTGTCGTTTTGGCCGCTTTGACAGCAGCGATCTTGTGGAATTTGATCACTTGGTGGTTCGGTATCCCAAGCTCGTCCTCGCATGCCATCATCGGTGGCGTTGCTGGTGCTGCGGTTGGCGCATCCGGCTTTGGCTCCATCAACATGGAAGGCTTCATTGAGATCGTCAAAGCATTGATCATTTCGCCAATCGTCGCTTTTGTTATCGGTTTTATTGTGATCAAAATCGTATCTGCTCTCGTGGCAAATACGGCCTATCATAAAACAAATCGCAGCTTCCGAATGCTGCAAGTCTTGTCCGCTTCCTGGCAGTCATTCAGCCACGGAGCCAACGATGCCCAGAAAACAATGGGTGTCATTACACTGGCATTGCTTTCTGGCGGCTTCCTCGTGCAGGAGCCGGGCGAGTTTACCATTCCGTTGTGGGTGAAGCTGTCTGCTGCGCTTGCCATGGCTTTGGGAACATCTTTTGGCGGCTGGCGGATCATCAAGACGATGGGTGGTAAGATTATGAAAATCAAGCCAATCAGTGGCTTTTCCGCCGACCTGTCTTCTGCCTTGATTATCACAATCTTTACTACTTTGAAACTGCCTGTCAGTACGACGCACGTAATCACTTCCTCCATTTTGGGGGTAGGGGCGTCACAAAAGCTGAACGCAGTGAAATGGGGCTTGGCTGGCCGAATCATCGTTACCTGGATCATTACGCTTCCGGTGACGGGTCTTCTCGCAGCTGCCTGTTACGTTGTCTTGGACGTTTTCCTGTAAAGGGAACGATACATGTCAAAAAAGACACCTTTTTACGAAGCGATTTCGTAGCGAGGTGTCTTTTTGCTTATCCAGCCCCGGTCAACCGCTCCCACAAGCTGGCTTTCGGCTTGATTTGCACGAGCCGCACAGCCGAAAAAGGGATGTAGTCGAGCGAGCCGTCCCGTTCCTCGATCAAGATGCCGTTCACGCTGTAATCGTACAGCTTTCCGTCCACATACGAGGCAAGCCCGGGTCCAACCTTGTCCGGTGAAAAATGGATGCGGACGGGCCGATCCAAATACTCTTCCAATAGATTGTCATCCATCTGAAAACCCCTCCTGTTCTCTTAGTTATTTCCTGCATTGCGACAATTCAGACGAGGGAGACGAAAAAAACCACTCTGCCAGCGAGGCGAGAGTGGTTTTTGCAATTGGTTTGATTGCTATTCCATTGAATTTTGAGAAGGTCTGGACTGCTTGCTTTTGCGAGCGAAGACCAGCATCAGGATGGCGCCGAGAGCGATCAGGCTCAGACTGACCAGCTGGGCGACCCGGAGCGTGTCGGCAATCAGCAGGCTGTCTGTGCGCATTCCTTCAATGAAGAAGCGTCCGATTGAATAAAGGATCATGTAGCTGAACAGCACTTGACCATCGAATTTTTTCAAACGGTAGAGCAGCAGCATCAAAATGCCGAAGACGACAAGATTCCACAGCGATTCATACAAAAAGGTCGGGTGATAATACTGTCCGCCGATAAACATCTGATCGCGGATAAATGCCGGAAATTTCGCCATGAACTCAGCAGAGACCGTCTCTCCGTGTGCTTCCTGGTTGATGAAATTTCCCCAGCGGCCGATAGCTTGCCCCAGAATGACACTGGGCATGAAAATATCAGCCAGGCGAAGGAAGGGCAGATTGTGCTTGCGAATGTAGTACGTCCCCGCCAGAACTCCCCCGATCAGCCCGCCATGGATGGCGAGTCCGCCTTTCCAGACGGCGAAAATATCCATCAGGTTGTCTTTGTACTGCGCCCACTCAAATACAACATAATACAGACGGGCGCACACAATCGCTGCCGGGATGATCAGAACGACCATGTTCAGGACGTGGTCAGGATCGATGCCGGAACGTTTGGAATTGTGCCTCGCGAGGTATGTCCCGAGAAAGAAAGCCAATCCCATAATAATGCCATACCAGTGAATTTTAAGGGGTCCGAGCGATATTGCGATCGGATCAATCATGAAAATGCCTCCTTGCCTGAAAACGTCTGTGCACAGTATAGCACATCTGGGCGGCATGATTCCAACTAGAAGACTAGCGAGCGTGCAAAAAGTCAAGGATGGGATCGAGGGATGCTGGCTTGTCCGGTTGGGAGACGGCGGAAAAGAGATCCCCCAGCTCGCGTAGCCGCTCCGGGACGGTGTGCACGGTGTAAGCGGAGGGATGAGCCTGCGGCAGCTCTTCCCAGCGCAGCGGAGCAGAGACGGTCGCAAGTTTTTTTGCCCGTGTGGAATAAGGCGCAGGAAGTGTCTTGCCCCGCCAATGCTGGAGGTAGTCGATGTACAGCTTGGTGCCGCGGTTTTTGACCATGCGCTCGATAGTCAAAAAAGCGGGATGCTTGCTGACGAGATAGGAAGCGATAAAGTGCCCGACCTGTCTCGTTTGTTCAAACGCATAGCGGCGTTCAATCGGAACGTACACTTGCAGGCCGCTTGCACCGGACGTCTTGACGTAAGCGGGCAGCTTCAGCTCATCGAGCAGTTCTTTTAATAGAAGAGCTGACTCAATCACCACCGAGAAGTCGTCTGTGGATGGATCGAGATCAAACACCAGCTCTGTCGGTGTTTCGTCGGCAGCCAGGTGAAAGGAAACATGCCACTCCAAAGCGGCCTGATTCGCCATCCAGAGCAGCGTGGCTTCATCGTTGCATAGCACATAGCGAACGTTTTCCCACGTATGAGTCTTGATCCAGTCAGGCGCATAGTCCGGGATGTTTTTTTGATAAAAATGCTTGTCGTGAATCCCGTGCGGGTAGCGGATCACGGTGAGCAGCCGATCATGGGCGTAGCGGAGCATGTAGGGAGCAACGGTCAGCAAGTAACGCAAGTAATCGAGCTTGGTCACGTTTGCTTCCGGCCAGAGCGGTTTTTCAGGGTTGCTGATGCTGATTGTACGTTCGGCGATGGTCAGCTCGTATTCTTTGGTTGCATAAGCCACGGCGGCACCTTCCTTTGGACGGCAGATGTGCTCCTACTTTCTCCTGATGGTCGATCGGCTATGCAAGCAGCAGGCGCACTGCATATCTTTCCAGCAAATCACCCATAATACGGTTAGCTTTCCAGTGGCTGGTGATGAGATGGAGTTCAAGAAAAAGAGCAAGACAAAAGAATTGTTGGAGACGATTGACACTTGCAGCTTGCTTGAGCTGGAAGGCATTCCGCTTTTTCCAAGCCTTGACGACAACATCGAAGTGCTGGAAAAGCTTTTTTCCGACTGCTCGGACTTTGTCATACGGGAGTTCCGGCAAAGGAACAGCGAGCGCGCGGCAGCGATCTTTGTTGACGGACTGATTGACACCAAAGAAGTGAACCAGGCGCTGCAATCTCTGATGGTGCTCGAAGACGGGGATGAGGATATTCGCGTTATCGAGGAACGGCTACTGCCTGTTTCACAAATTGACAGGGTCAGCGACTACAAAGAGCTTTTGCAGGCGGTACTGTCTGGAGATACAGGAATTTTGGTCGATGGAAATGTGGAAGCGCTCACGCTCGGCATCCGCGGGGCAGAAAAGCGATCGGTCAACGAGCCGGAGGGGGAAGCGGTCGTCCGTGGACCTCGCGAGGGCTTTATTGAAAACATCCGCACAAATACGTCGATGCTTCGCCGCAAGTTGCGCACGCCCAGATTGAAAATGAAATCGTTGGTAGTGGGCCGCGAGACAAACACGAACATCGTGGTGGCTTTTTTGGAAGGAATCGCAGACCCGCAAGTCGTGGATGAAGTTTCCCGGCGAATCAGCAATATCGACATAGATGCGGTTTTGGAGAGTGGCTATATCGAGGAGCTGATCCAGGACAACGTGTACTCGCCTTTTCCGCAGCTGATGTACTCGGAGCGGCCGGATACGGTAGCGGCTTCGCTGCTGGAGGGACGGGTCGCGATTTTTGTGGACGGCACGCCGATGGTCTTGCTCGCCCCGGCTACGTTCTGGATGATGCTGCAAGCGAGCGAGGATTACTTCGAGCGCTTCCAGATGACGACGCTGCTTCGCTGGCTGCGCTATTTGTTTATGGTGATTGCGCTCGTGACTCCTGCCTTGTACGTGGCGATTACGACCTACCACCAGCAAATGCTGCCGACCACGCTCTTGCTTAGCGTAGCCGCTGCGCGCGAAGCGATTCCTTTTCCGGCGATTGTCGAGGCGCTCATCATGGAGATCGCTTTCGAAGCATTGCGCGAAGCGGGGATTCGCCTCCCGAAAACGGTCGGGCAGGCCGTGAGTATTTTGGGCGCGCTGGTAGTTGGGCAAGCTGCCGTACAGGCGGGGATTGTTTCGGCGCCGATGGTGATTGTCGTTTCGCTTACGGGGATCGCGTCTTTTACGATTCCGCATTTCAATGTAGCGATTTCGCTGCGCATGCTTCGGTTTCCGCTGATGATCGCAGCCTCGATTCTCGGCATCTACGGGATTTTGGTGGGTGTCTTGCTGATTTTGGGTCATATGGCCAACCTGCGTTCGTTTGGAGTGCCTTATTTGTCTCCGCTTGCGCCTATGTCGATTGGAGACATGAAAGACGTCCTGGTACGAGTGCCCTGGTCATTCATGGAAAAACGCCCCAGCTTTCTAGGAATCCAAAATGCGCGAAAGATGAACGCGGGTTTTTCCAATAAAGTCCAGCAAAGAGGAGGGCAGGCAGGGACTACGAGCGGCGGGAAATCTGACGGGGAGGGAAAAGCGTGAGACGTCTTACTCCGATAGTCGTGTTGCTTTTATGTCTCTTGCCTGTGGCAGGCTGCTGGGATCGGCGTGAAGTCAACGACATGGCACTCGTGATTGCGATGGCTATGGACAAGGAGCCAAACGGGCAATACCGCTTGTCCGTCCAGGTGCCGCTTGTCAGCAGTCTCGGCTCGACGTCGGGGGGAGGCGGCGGGACGAGCGGTGACAAGTCTTACTATGTTGATTCCGCTGTGGGCAAGACGATCCGGGAAGCGAACAATATTATTCAGTCGCGGATGTCGCGTCAACTGTACTACTCCCACCATCGCATGATTGTCATCGGAGAACAGCTCGCCAAGGAGGGAATGAGCGACGTATTGGATATCGTAGCGCGATTTCCCGAGAATCGTTTAACGGCCTATTTGGTCATGACCAAAGGAAAAGGGATTGAGCTGTTGAACGCCCAGCCGCAGTTTGAGCGCTTTTCGGGAGAGGCGATGCGTGAACTGGTCAAGATGGAGGCGATTGCCGTATCGCTCAAGGATGTAGCCCAGATGCTGACGACACCGGGGGTCGATGCCTTTCTGCCCATCATTGATGCTGTTGATTCTCATCCGAAGGGCAAGTCAAAAGAAGTGGAGTTTATGGGGATTGGCTTGTTTCGCGGGGACAAGCTTGTTTATATGGCAAAATCTCAGGCGATCAAAGGTCTTCGCTGGTTCCAACGAACGTTCACCCCTTTTTCGGTGGTCGTTTCCCTGAATGACAAAGAGCGGCTGACGGTCTACTTTTCCAAAGGGAAAGCGGACTTGAAGCCTGTCATTAAAAAAGGGCGCATTCATTACGATATTACGGTTTTTGCGACGAGTGTCGTGGTTGAAAACATGACGAGTCTTGATCTGGATCAGAAAAAAAATATTGCCTTAATCGAGAACAAGCTAAAAAAAGAAGTCGAGGTCAGCGTCAAGGACACGTTGAATTTGATGCAAAAGTATCGGACGGACACGATCGGACTCGGGATCATTTTAGCCAGACAGTTCCCGAAAGAATGGCGGGATACGTATCGAAAAAACTGGAATGATCACCTGCCGGACATAACGTTCCAAATCCACAGCAAAGTCGTCGTGCAAGACGTTGGGCAAACGACCAAAAACATAACGAAGGAAGAAGGCGGACGTGAATAGACTGTTCCTGCTTTTGTTTGGGCTGATGCTAGTTTGTTCCTTTTGGGATTTTATACTGAAGCGCAAGCATATGGAGAGAAAACAGCAAATCGTCATCTACTCCCTCTACGCGCTTTCCGTCATCGGGATATACGCTGTGCAATATCAGCACGACAAAATGCTCTCGACCGGATTTTTTCTGAACATCTTCACGCCTCAGGTGAAAACATGGATCGAACATATGTTGTAGAGGAGGGAGAGCATGATACATAAGCAAGTCGTCAATCACCGGCAAATTGCCTGGTTGGTCGGCAGTTTGTTGATGACAGGGATGATGATCAGCTTTTTGCGGACAGTCGTGCAGGTCGCCAAAATGGATGCATGGTTCTCGCAAATTCTCCCAGCCTGCTACGCTTTGTTGGTAGCGTATGTCTTGTCGGAGCTGGTGCGCGCCTACCCCGGCAAAAATTTGTTTGAGATAGTGTTCATCATCTGCGGCAAATGGATCGGTGGATTCATCAATCTGTTGATCCTCTTTTACATTTGGATCATTCTCGCTCTCGATATAAAAGGCGCCGCGGACTTTTTGCACGTCTCCCTGCTGCCGCAGACGCCTTTGGAAATCATTCTGCTCGTGTTCGTTTTGCTGTTGATGTATTACGGCAAGACGAGTCTGGAAGTGGCAGCGCGGGTAAACGAGATTTACTTTCCCGCCTACTTTATCATGTGCCTGATGCTGTACTTTCTTTTAATGAACGAGTACAGCATCGAGCGGCTGGAACCGATCCTCAGTACGACTCTCGAACGGATTGCAGTGAGCAATCTGCTCCCGCTCGGCGTCTATGGGGATATATTGCTATTCGGGGCGTTCTTGCATGCCAGCAGCGAGCCAAGGCTTCTGTTTGCGGCGATGAAGCACGGGATCATGATTGTGTGCTTCACGACGACGATCATGATCTTGATTTTGCTTGGAGTGATGGGATACGTCATCGCGAGCAGGCTTAATTTTCCGATCTATATTCTCGTCCAGCAAATTCATCTGACCGATTTTCTTGACCGGGTGGAAATGATTTTGTTCAGCCTGTGGTTCCCGGCGTTCAGCATTAAAGTAATCGTCGCGTATTTGGCTTTTCTCGTAGGGGTTGGATCGTTTGGCGGACAGCTGCATTACAATACGTACAATGCGCCGTGCGGCTGTTTTCTGGTTGTGTCAACCTTGCTTGCTTTTCCGAAGGTCGCTGATATCGACCAGTTTATCAGCTACAGCTTTCCTTTCATCGTCATCTTGTTTCAGGTGCCGTTGCTTCTGTTTTTGTTTATCGTCGCCCGCAGGAAAAAGCGGGAGGAAGGCCAGACCTTGATCCCCAGAGGAACGAAGCTGCATCGATTTTACCGCATGATGGTGTGGGGAGGAGCGATCAGCTTCGCAGGCTGTATTCTGACGATCTTGCTTGGAGACATGCTCAGCGACAAATCTCCCGCAGCGGGAATTGCCACCGCGATCGCCTACATTATTTTCATGGTCATTGCGCTCCTTGCCAGTTACGGAGAAATGCAGGCCCTTAATCACGGGAAACAAAGGCTGGGCCGTCCCAAACAACAAGGAAACTTTCGGCAGTAGCAGGCGGGGAGTCGGCGATCAATTGATTTGCTTCCACGTACAGTCAGCCAAACTGCCATCGACAAACGCCTGAATACTCGGCTGGCGCATCGTCAATCCGGAGGTCCATTCCATGAACTGGACTTTGGCGATCAGCTCCGGTTTTAGCCAGAGAGTGTCTTTTTTTCGTTCCGGTTGATTGGCAAAAGGCATGCTGTCTAGGAGCAGCGGTTTGATCCGTTCGGTCAGGTCGCGCCAATCGCGCTGGGTCAGCTTCCCGGTGCCTGCATGACCGATGTACACAAGTCTTCCGGCGTCGTCAAACAAGCCAAGCAGGACGGCATTCACGACGCCATCGCGCAGCGTGACACCGCCGATTGCGGCATACAGATCGTGAAAAATCTTGAGTTTTTGCCAACGCGCATCTTTTCCGCTCGGGAGGTAGGTGCTCGTCAAGTCTTTGCAGACGATTCCTTCCATGTGATGCTGCTTCATCACATCGTACAAGCTGTGCGGGTCACTGACATTTTGTACGATCTGCACATTTGGCTCGGGAAGCATGATCTGCGCTAGAATCTCTTGTCTCTCGCCGAGCGGTTTGTCGGTTACCCAGCTGCCATTCCAATACAGGACGTCAAACACCATGTAGGTGACGGGAGTTTGCTCGATGGCGAGCTGGATGCTCAGTTCCTTGCGCAGGCTGTCTCTTTTCATGATTTCGTGGAAAGACGGTTTTTGGCTGTCAAAAGCGATCATCTCTCCGTCGAGAATGACAGATGAGGCGGAACAGTAGCGTTCGAGCCGGGCAAATTCGGGGTATTGCCTCGTGCGATCATTCTTTTTGCGATTGATGAGCTGTGTCTTGTTGCCGTCGTGGTAGGTGAGCATTCTGACCCCGTCCCACTTCACCTGGGCAATCCAGTTGCTTCCGGCTGGTATCGTTTCGGTTTGGATCGGTTCAAAAGGGGTGATCGGTTCAAGTGGCATAGGGCCTCCGTAATTGCTTTGCTTGAAGTTCCGCTGGAGCGGTCGCTCGTATTCGTACAGTCCCACGATTGTTTGCGGTCTATGCAAAGAGTCTTGAACAGCAGTTGTGATCGAATTTTACGAAACTTCTTAGTTGATTAAGTATTGAATATAAGGTATACTAGAGAAAATTTCATATGAATCGACATTCATATGAAGAGAGTATGAACAAGTATGGATGGGCTATATCCGCCGGATGGCTTGAAACCTCCTAATCGTGGTACGTCCACCACAGTGCGTAAGGGGAGAGTCGTTCTTTGGATATAGCCCTTTTTTTCATTGATCTAGAAATAGACTGTAGTTTATAATTACTATGGTAATGATTTTGAGGAACAGCCTGGACTTGCTGGAAGCTGGCGAGCCGCATGTTTACGGAAAGAAGGAATTGACTTGCCATTTCTTCGGTTTAAAGGTTTTGAAAAAGCAAAGCTGCAATCGGTTGCGCCCCTTATTATAGAAGAGTTTGCCCGCATCGCTGAAGTGAGCGAGGAAAAAGTCAAGCTGGAGCTTCTGCTGGTCGAGCAGTTGACGAACAGCCCGTTGTCTCTGGAAATCATGATGTTCCCGCGAGAACAGAACAAGCACGATGAGATTGCCAGCACGATGAATCGCATCTTGCAGAAGCAAGGCTTCGAGAACGTCCATCTCTTTTTTATCCTGCTGTCGCCTGAGCTGTACTATAAGGAAGGGTTGCCGCTACAGGTCAAGGCTTCCCGCTGAATCCGGCAGGCAAAAAAGGTCGAAATCCCATGACGAGGGATTCCGACCTTTTTTATGTCATACGTGCTCTAATAATAGAGGCTTTCTGTTTGCAAGCATTTGGAGCAGGTGCGCGCCAGCGATGTTTCGACGAACTCGTGCGCGCATTCTTTTTGCAAATGGAACAGTTGGCGTCTCAGACTTTCCAAATCCACCTCCAGGCGAGCGATTTCAGCGCGCAAACGCAAGGCTTCATTCAATGTCTTGCCACCTCCAGGCGTTTATTGGTACAACTGGCTTCCTTGCTCGCGGAACTCGCGGGCTTTTTCCTGCATGCCTGCCGCGATAGCCGCAGGCTCGTTTTGTTCCTGCTCCTGCGCTTGCTGACGGATGTCGTGCGAGATTTTCATGCTGCAAAATTTCGGGCCGCACATCGAGCAAAAGTGCGCAGACTTGGCTGCTTCCGCAGGCAGTGTCTCATCGTGATATTCGCGGGCGCGCTCAGGATCGAGAGACAGGTTGAATTGATCGTTCCAGCGAAATTCGAAGCGGGCTTTGGACAGCGCGTCGTCACGCTGTTTGGCTCGCGGATGTCCTTTGGCTAGGTCGGCTGCATGAGCGGCGATTTTGTAGGCGATCAGGCCGTTGCGCACATCTTCCTTGTTCGGCAGTCCCAGGTGCTCTTTGGGCGTCACGTAGCAGAGCATTGCTGTCCCGAACCAGCCGATCATCGCTGCGCCAATCGCAGAGGTGATGTGGTCGTAACCGGGAGCGATATCAGTGGTCAATGGCCCGAGCGTGTAAAAAGGAGCTTCGTGGCACATCTCCAGTTGTTTGTCCATGTTCTCGCGAATCAGGTGCATCGGAACGTGACCAGGCCCTTCAATCATCACCTGCACGTCGTGCTTCCAGGCGATTTTCGTCAGCTCCCCGAGTGTTTCCAGCTCGGCAAACTGCGCTTCGTCATTGGCATCCGCAATCGAGCCGGGGCGCAGACCGTCTCCAAGCGAGACGCTGATGTCGTACGCTTTGAGAATGTGGCAAATTTCTTCAAAGTGGGTGTACAAAAAGTTTTCTTCATGGTGGGCGAGACACCAAGCCGCCAAAATGGAGCCGCCACGCGAGACGATCCCGGTAACGCGTTTTGCCGTCAAAGGAATGTAGCGCAGCAGAACGCCAGCGTGGATGGTGAAGTAATCGACTCCTTGTTCCGCCTGTTCGATCAATGTATCCCGATACACTTCCCAGGTCAGGTCTTCCGCTTTGCCATTGACCTTTTCCAGCGCCTGGTAAATCGGCACGGTACCGATTGGCACGGGGCTGTTGCGGATGATCCATTCACGGGTCGTATGAATGTGCTTTCCGGTCGACAAATCCATGATCGTATCGGCGCCCCAGCGCACGGACCAAATCATTTTCTCCACTTCCTCTTCCATCGAGGAGCTTACGGCCGACGTGCCGATATTGGCGTTGACTTTGACGTGAAAATTCCGCCCGATAATCATCGGCTCCGCTTCCGGGTGATTGATGTTGGCCGGAATAATCGCGCGCCCGGCAGCTACTTCGGCTCTGACAAATTCGGGGGTCACTCCTTCGCGAATCGCGATGTATTCCATCTCTGGCGTAATGATCTGCTGGCGGGCGTAGTGAAGCTGGGTGACATTTTTTCCTGGCAAAGCGCGTTTGGGCCGATAGCCTTCGCGCGGAAAAGCTGGCATCGTCACCGCTTTTTCGCTGCTTCTGATTCCGTCGTCAACAAGTTGTGGCTCCCGGCCGACATAGCTTTCCGTATCGCCGCGTTCCTCGATCCACGCTTTGCGCACTAGCGGCAAGCCTTTTTCGATGTCCGCGACATATCCGTCAGCGGTGTATTCGCCGCTCGTGTCGTAGACGCGCAAAGGCGGATTGGGGGTAGAGCCGAACAACCCTTCGCTTGCTTGAAGGGTGATTTCGCGCATCGGCACGCGGATGTCAGGGCGGCTGCCGACCTCGTATACTTTGCGGCTACCGGGAAAAGATGAAATGGATGACATGAAAAAACCTCCTTGGCGTGGTTGCACGAAGCGCGAACCTTGTAGGGAGGCGAAAGAGGCCCGTCGCGAAAAAAACGCCGCATGGGAGCATGCGACGCCAGACGCGAGAGTAGAGAAGCAACGGGTATTTTGCAAAAAGATACACGTCACTTGTCGTGTCATATGGACATTCCTCCGCTGGCATTACCCAGTTCAGGTTCAACGGTCGATGGCACAGTACCATCCTCTCAGCCTGGTGATTTCCAAGCTCCCGTGCTTGTTTGTGGTTGTGATTGCAAGATTAGGATACCGGAGAACGCCCATCGTTGGCAAGAAAAAGTTTCCAACAAAAATTGCCACAGGGCAACACATTTTCCCCCCCTCTATACTCATGAATCGGACTAAAACTGTTTCTGTAGACCCACACGAATCGCGTCTGTTACGATGTAATTCGATCAAAAAGAAACTGCTTTATGACGCTTCGTTCTTGTCTTTTGAGCGAACGGAGTGATTGAGATTTTTGAGGTGATGGAGTGTGGATGTATATTCGGATCTGAAGCAAGGGGAACGGGGCGCGTGGGTCAGTATTATTGCCTATATCTTTTGCTCGGCGTTAAAAATAGGAGTTGCTGTGCTGACGGGATCGGAAGCGTTGATGGCAGATGGCTTGAACAACTCGACAGACGTGGTGGCATCGATTGCGGTCCTGATCGGCCTGCGCATTGCCCGCAAGCCGCCTGACCACGATCACCCGTACGGTCATTTCCGCGCGGAGACGATTTCGGCCTTGGTCGCGTCATTCATCATGCTGTTTGTCGGCTTGCAAGTCGTGACGGAAGCGGTTCCTTCGCTGTTTGATCAAAAAACGACGGCACCGGATTTGCTCGCAGGCTGGACGGCATTGGCGACAGCGGCGATCATGCTGGGCGTGTACCGCTACAACCGTCAGCTCGCTTTGCGAACAAACAGCCAGGCGTTGCTGGCTGCGGCCGCTGACAATCGCTCGGACGCCTTCGTCAGCATCGGGACGTTTGTGGGCGTTGCGGGGGCGCAGTTCCAGCTTTACTGGCTTGACCCGCTGGCTGCGTTGGTAGTCGGAGTCATCATCCTGAAAACAGCGTGGGATATTTTCCGGGAAGCGACCCATCGCTTGACCGACGGCTTTGACGTAGAAGAGTTGGGGGAACTGAAAGAGACGATCTCGTCCATCGCCGGAGTAAAAGATATTAGCGATATTAAAGCGCGTTACCACGGCAGCAGCGTGCTGGTTGACGTCGTGATCCATGTGGAGCCGCACCTTAATGTGGTAGAAAGCCACACCATCACCGAACACATCGAAGAACGCATGAGACGTGTGCACAAAATCAATACCGTTCATATTCATATCGAGCCAGAGCAGCAACTGGTCGAAAAATAAGCAAAAAACCTGTCCGTATCGGGCAGGTTTTTTGCATGGCGTTACACGGGAGTCGCTTTTTTGCGACGCAGCTTTTTGGTTGTGGTCATCGCCTCGCTTTGCGCTGGCATTTGCTTGGGAGCTGCTGCGGTCGGCTCTGCGGGAGTTGCGCGTTTGCGGCTTGGCTTCGGTTTCGCTGCTGCTGGCGTAGGCTCAGGCTCGATTTTTACCGGACCAGGCGAAGTGCCTGCGGTAGAAGCGAGACTTTCCTTCAACGCTTGCATCAGGTCGATGACATTCGTCCGAGCGACGGTCGGTGCCGTGGCAATCTCCTGGCCTTCCAGCTTTTTCTCGATCATTTTTTGCAGCTCGCTGCGGTATTCATCGGTGTATTTGGCTGGGTCAAACGGAACGGTCATATTGCCGATCAGCTCGGTTGCCATTTTCAGCTCGTTTTCCGCCAAGGGGATGGTCGCCTCTGGCAAGGCAGGCACTTGATTGACTGGCCGTACTTCGTCAGGATAAAAAATCGTTTCCAGCATCATGCAATGCTCATACAGCCGAATGACGGCGAGACTTTGCCGATTGCGCATCGTCACCTGGGCAATCGCGATTTTTCCGGTTTGGCCCATCGCGGCGCGAAGCAGGGCGTACGCTTTTTCCCCTGTGTCCTGAGGAGACAGAAAGTAGCTTTTGTCAAAGTAAACCGGATCGATCTCCGACAAGTCCACAAAATCGAGAATCTCAATAGCTCGGCGGGTTTCGGGGGTGATCGCCTCCAGGTCCTCGTCGTTGATCATGACGAAGTGGCCTTTTTCATACTCGTAGCCGCGAACGATCTCGCTGGCGTCCACTTCCCGCTGGCAGTGCGGGCACATTTTCGTGTATTTGATGGGGGTGTTGCATTCCTTGTGCAGCTGGCGGAAGCGAATATCCCGTTCTTCTGTCGCCGTAAACATGCGAACCGGGATGTTGACCAGGCCGAAGCTGATTGATCCTTTCCAGACGGTGTGCATACGATTCCTCCCGATTCGGTAGTGGCATAAGGCTGGGGCTGGATGCTGCCACGAGGTAAGTGATGAGATGGGTGCGGCCGTTTTGCTTATTGTTTGTAGGCAGCCAGACGAAGCCGCGAGGGAAATGCAGGCGGGAAACATTGACACAGACGAGCTTGCTTTCCATTCCATGAAAAAACCAGCCGATCGCATGGGACGGCTGGTTGCGTTCTTTTTGCCCGATTTTACTGCCCGTGTTTGACGATGTCGGACTGGTCCGCCCGCGATTGCATTTCGCGTGCCGCTTCGCTGCCAATGCCTGTACGATCCGCGATGGACTGGGCTTTGGCTGCTTTCAGCTTTTGCTCGGACGGTTGTTTTGCTGCCATGTCAATTCCCCCTTTTGGAACATGTGCAAGTAGTATGCGCATGCCGGGAACAAAAAAATACCCCCTCGTCAAATGACGATGGGGCAGCTGTTCAACTCCTCCCGCGAAGGGAGCGATGGCACGGAATGCTCCTATCAGACACGCCGCGCGCCTAAGTGAACTGCCTTTCAATTATGGGAGAGGAGAAACCGGAGGAAGAGCTTATGGGGAAACGTAAGTCTTCTCCGCGGTTGTCAGCGACACCGTTGCGTCGCTATCCATCATGTTTTCCAAACTTTGCGTCTCGTATACCTGAAGCCGGCATAAATTTTCCAGTTGCCAATTTTACGGGGGTAGGCAGTTGTGATAGTATGATATCAGCCTGAAGGCAGAACGGCCTTGGTACAGGCGGCATTTATCTTCTACAAACTTCTTTGAACAGGTGAACAATTATGCGCGTCATCGCAGGAGAACACAGAGGTAGAAAACTTGCGGCCGTCCCTGGAAGCGGAACGCGTCCGACGACCGACAAAGTGAAAGAATCGATTTTCAACATGATCGGCCCGTACTTTGATGGGGGCTGGGCATTGGATTTGTATGCCGGCACAGGCAGCTTGGGCATTGAGGCGTTAAGCAGGGGAGCGGACAAAGCTGTCTTCGTCGAGCGCGATGCCAAAGCGTTTTCTGTCGTCAAGCAAAATGTCAGCGCCTGCCGCCTTGATGCATACGCAGAAATGTACCGCATGGATGCGGATCGAGCCATCCGGCAATTGGCAAAGCGGGAGCAGCCGTTTGATCTCGTTTTTTTGGACCCGCCGTATGCGAAGCAAAACATCGTGGAAGAAATCACTCAGCTACAACAGCTTGGTCTGCTCGCAGCAGGTGCCTGGATCGTCGCCGAACACGACAGCAAGGACTCGTTTCCCGCTGCCATCGGCGATTGCGTCAAAGATCGCGAGGCTACGTACGGCGAGACAGCGGTCACTTTGTACTATTACGAGCCGCAGCAAGAAGCATAGGAACGCCTCGCTTTTTGCGGTCGCATTCCATTTCATGAAAAACGTCGAGACGTTTTTCACAGAAAAAAGGGGGAGGCAACATGGCGATTGCCGTTTGCTCGGGAAGCTTTGATCCGGTTACATATGGACACCTCGACATTATCAGTCGGGGGGCAAAAGTGTTTGACAAAGTCATCGTGGCAGTTCTGATCAACTCCAAAAAAAATTCCCTGTTCAGCGTAGAGGAGCGCGTCGAGATGCTTCGTCAGGCGACAGCGGACATGAGCAATGTGGAGATCGACTCTTTTGACGGCTTGCTGATCGATTACATGAACAAGCGCGGAGCCAAAGTGATCATTCGCGGTCTTCGCGCTGTGTCCGACTTCGAGTACGAAATGCAGGTTGCTTCCATCAACAAAAAGCTCGACGATCAGATCGAGACCTTTTTCATGATGACCAACAATCAGTATTCGTATCTCAGCTCCAGCATCGTAAAAGAAGTGGCAAGGTACAAGGCAAGTGTCGCCGATCTGGTGCCGCCAGCGATTGAAGAAGCGCTCAAGCGCAAATTGGCCAGCGAGTAACCGAGTTTACCTCGGCTTGCTGCTGCGAAAGTAACGGGTGAGCAAGCTGATGCCGAAAAGCAGAACAGCCACCCCTGCCGCGAGCGTGCCAGAAAAAGCGATCGTCTCCCACCAGCTTGTAACGGGGATTCCGGAAGTGGTCGGCACGAAGACGGGAACGCTTTTTTCCAAAAACCAGTTGCTCGCTTTGACCAGCGGCTGCCAGAAAACAAAGGTCAAAATGGCAGCCAATAAAGCGTGGAGAGCACGCGCAATCAAATAAGGCGCTACCCGGATGTCTGTTTCGCTGAGAATGCTGGCGACTTGCGCATGGACGCTCAGTCCGCCCCAGGACAGTATGGCGCTGGCGATCGCAGCTTTCCAGACCATGGATACGGCATCGGGAACGACACTGGCTGCCTGCGCGCCCAACGTGACTTCAAACAGCCCGGCGACGATGGCTTTGGAAAAGGCGGGAGGAAAGCCAAAGGGACCGAGGAAAATAGCGAGAAACGTACTGATCAATTGGGTCAGGTGAATCGCTTGAAACAACTGAATCAACACAGAGAACACGATGATAAAGCCACCGATCATGAGCAAGGTGTTGAGCGCTGACTGCACGGCATCCCCCATGAGTTTGCCAAACGGCCGACCGTCGCGGATTCGCGCCCGGTGCATGGCTTGCAGCGCGCGGAGCGGGAGGGGCAAATTCGTTTTTTCCAAAGGCTTGGTTATGGCAGCAAACGGCGCGTGGAAACGGTAAATCAGCCCCATGATGACTGCCGACAAATAGTGGGTCAAGGCGAGGACGACTCCCATTTGCTCGCTGTGGAAAAAGCCGATTGCCACCGCGCCCATGACAAACAGCGGATCTCCCGTCGTCGTAAAAGATACGAGCCGTTCCCCTTCCGCTTTGGAGATATTGCTCTGCTGGCGCAAGCGGGTAGTCAGCTTGGCTGCCACCGGATATCCCGATGAAAAGCCCATGGCGAGCACAAATCCGCCTGTTCCCGGAACATTGAACAAAGGGCGCATCAACGGTTCCAACAGCACGCCAACAAAGTGAACGACTCCGAGTCCCATCAATATTTCCGAGAGGACGATAAACGGGAGCGTGGACGGGAATACGACCTCCCACCAGATTTTGAGTCCACGGACGGCGGCTTCAAAAGAAATTTGCGAGTAAATGACAAGGGTCAAGACGAGCGCGACTGTCGAGAGGGCAAGCAACAAGGTGAAAAACGGTGAGTGGCGTGACATGGAATCCTCCTGTGTCGACGAAAAGATCATAGTACATGTCTACGTGACAGGCTGATGATCTATGCGTGAGGCTTGTATCTTTCAAGTGTGAAAGGAACAGGGAATGGTCACATAGGCTGTTTACAGGAGGTGTTTGCATGACGGCGAAGCGAAAGCCAACCGTGGGGGTAGCGCTAGGCTCAGGCGGGGCCCGCGGTTTTGCGCATATTGGTGTCTTGAAAGCATTCGAGGCGCAAGGAATCGAGATCGACATGCTTGCGGGCAGCAGTATGGGGAGTTTGATTGCGGCGGTGTATGCAAACGGAATCGAGCCGCACATGATGGCGAAGCTCGCGCTCAATCTGAAGCGCAAGCACTGGCTTGATCTGACCGTACCGAGCATGGGGTTTGTCGCGGGAGAGAAAATCAAGCAGTTGATCAAGCTGCTCACTCACGGGAAGCGGATGGAGGAGCTGGGCAAGCCTTTGGCGATTGTGGCGACTGACATCGAATCCGGCGAACGGGTTGTATTCCGCGATGGGCCGATTGATCAGGCAGTCAGGGCGAGCATTTCCATTCCAGGCATATTTGTCCCGGAAAAGGTTGGCGGGCGTCTGCTGGTCGATGGCGGTGTCATTGACCGCGTGCCTGTGACGGTGCTGAAAGACATGGGAGCGGATATCGTCATTGCAGTCGATGTGGCCCAGGTCGATACGCCAATGAAGGTGAACAGCATCTTCGACGTCATTGCCCAGACGATTGATGTGATGGAACGGGAAATTCTCCGCCACAGGATCATTGCTGCGGATATCGTAATCCGCCCGGATGTTGGACATTATAGCAGTATTGCCTACTCTGGCGTGGAGGAAATCATCGAACTCGGGGAACGCGAGGGTGCAGCGCAAGCAGAGCGCATCCAGCAACTGATTGCGAACTGGGAGGAAAACGGATGAACGAGGACCAACTTTATAGACAAACGCGCAGATCGCGAGGAGCCAGAGGCTTTAGCTGGGTTTTGGCCTTGATTGTGATTGTGGCTGGACTGTCTTTTTTTATCCCGACCAATTACTATGTGACAAGGCCAGGCTCGGCTATCGCGCTAGGCCCGATGATCGACGTAGAAGGCGGCAAAAAGGACGAAACAGGCGCGTTCATGCTTACGACTGTGCGCATGGGTGAGGCGAATCTCGCTTGGTACGTCTACGCGAACATGTCGCCTGATGCCGAACTGATGCCGAAAGAGCTGGTGGTCAGCAAAGGGGAGGACAACGAAGACTTCGTCCGCCGCGAGCAAGCCGTGATGGACAATTCGCAAAAGATCGCCGAAGCGGTCGCTTTTCGCCTGGCTGGCTACGATGTCAAGATCGAAAAAGAAGGCGTCTGGGTCATGGGCACAATCGAAGGACTTCCCGCCAAAAAAGTGCTGAAAATCGGCGACGTCATCACCGCCGTCGATGGAGTGCGCACCGCCGAAGCCAAAGATTTGCTGCAAGCTCTCGCCAGCAAAAAGGCAGGCGATCAGGTCGAGATTACATATACAAGAGATGGACAAGAAGGGAAAACGATGGTAACCTTGGAACCACTGCCAGAGTCGAAGTCCGTCGGCATCGGGGTGCGTCCGGACAACAAGCAAGAGATCGTGATTCCGAAAAAAGTAACGATCGCGTCGCAAGGGATCGGTGGACCATCTGCCGGGCTGATGATGACGCTGGAGATTTTGGATCAGCTCGATGTGGCGAAGGATTTGACAAAAGGCTATAAAATCGCCGGTACAGGCACGATTTCACTGGATGGGACAGTCGGCCGGATCGGCGGGATCAACCACAAGGTCATCGCGGCTGACAAAGCAGGGGCGGAAATTTTCTTTGCACCCGAGGATACGCCTGATGCAACCTCCAATTATCAGGAAGCGCTGGCTACCGCAAAACGGATTGGAACTTCCATGCAGATCGTTCCCATCAAGACAGTAAAGGATGCGATTGCGTATCTGGATGGACAAAAACCGAAATCTTCCTGAGCAAACAAGCTGTCAAGGAAAAATGGTTGACAAAGCTTTTTGCACGGGCTATAATCATCCTTGTTGTGCATGAGGTGAAGTGCTATGAACATTAAGTTAGCAGAGTTGGAACACCGAAAAGGAGAGGCACTGCCGTTTCAGTTGACGCTCGATGCAGCAGAACTGAAAGGTCGCCATAACGAGATTCGCGGGATCACTCCTGTGAATGCCGAGGGTGAAGCTGTACAGCTCGGTAACCTCTACTATGTAAAAGGCAGCATGAAGGCCGATGTCGATTTCGTCTGCGCCCGATGCTTGAATCCTTTTACCCATCACGCGGCAATAGACTTCTCCGAAACCTTTGCTTTGGCAGATGATCCTATCATAAGCGAGGACGAAGACAGCGACATCCTTCCACTGGAAGGAGACGAGATCGAGCTTACTGCGCTGTTGCAAGAGGACTTTTTGCTCGCGATGCCAACCTTCCCGCTGTGCGAGGAAGATTGCAAAGGATTGTGCCCGAGTTGTGGCGTAAACCGCAACGAAGTGGCATGCAGCTGCAAGAATGAGCGGATTGACCCGCGCTTGGCCGGGTTGGCTGACTTTTTCAAGGACAGCAAGTAGTATTCTCTTGTTTTCAAGGTGAGGCGCCGATCTTCGGATGCAGCGTCTCATTTTTGAAGGACGGCATAAGCTTTTGGCCTATACTGTCCACCCAATAGAGCATCTTAGCATTTGTCAGTTGAAGGAGGTGTAAGGAAGATGGCAGTACCTCAACGGAGAACTTCCAAAACCCGTAAAAGAATGCGTCGTACGCACTTCAAATTAGAGATTCCAGGCATGATCAAATGCGATAATTGCAGCGAATACAAGCTTGCGCATCGTGTTTGCCCAAGCTGCGGTCACTACAAAGGTGTGAAAGTAGCAAAGTAAGCTTTGCTGCGTAAAAAGTGAGGTGAGCAATCACCTTGCTTTTTTTGTGCCTTCATTTTGCTTATTAATGCTTATGAATACTTAAATAATATTGCTTAAAATGCGTAAATGACTTACAATGAGGAAGAAAGGCAAGGATGGAGTGAAACCGTGATGTACCAGGAAGAGCGATTGACCGCGATCCTGCAATATTTGCAGCAGCACCACCGAATCAGTGTACAGGAAGTCGTGGAGCAATTCGGCGTCTCCCGTGATACGGCCCGGCGAGATATCGTCAAGCTGGAGGAGCAGGGAGAAATCTTGCGGACTCGCGGTGGAGCGATTTTGCCTAGCTTGAGCAAAAAAAGCTTTTCTCATCAGGAGCGCATGCAGCTCGATTTGACAGGGAAGCGGCGGATTGCGCAGGCTGCCGCGCGTTTGATCAAACACGGCGACTATTTGCTGCTTGACGCATCCACGACGGTTCAACTGACGGTAGAATCGTTGCAGACAAAAGACCATGTCATCATTACAAACTCCTTGGCTACAGCAGCCAGTGTTTCGCGCAAGGAAGGCGTGCTTGTGAAAATGCTCGGCGGGGATGTGAACCCGCAAGATCAGTGTGTGCACGGCACCCGAACCGTAGAAAATCTGGCGAATTACCACGTCGACAAGTTGCTGGTCGGAGCTTGCGGGCTGACGACGGGCGGGCTTGTTTCCCCGGATGAAGATCACGGCTATGTGATCAGGGAGATGATGAAGCGAGCGGATCAGGTGATTATTCTCGCTGACCACTCCAAATTCGGAAAAAGCATGTTGTACCGGGTAGCCAGTCTGGATCAGATCGACTTGATCGTGACGGACCGCGCACCAGGGCGGGAAATGGCCGAAGCCTTCGACAAGAGCGAGGTAGACGTATTGGTAGCCGCTGAAAACGGCAAAGACGCATGAAATAGCGGGTAGATTTCATCTGGCTGGCGTGAAGGGAGACCCCGCGTGACAGCAGATGGATTTATCAGAGAAGGTTCTTCTTTTTGAAGAGCCTTCTCTTTTTTTGCTTGCAATCATATAGGAGCCCTGCTATCCTGTTATTCCTGACTTTTCCACGAGGAGGTTCTTATGGTTTACTGGCGGATTATCCGCAAAAGCTATCGACGCAATCTTCAGTATCGTCTCTCTCATCTGATCAACAATGTGGCGAGCTCGATTTTTGGGCTTGTTTTTATTGCCATTTGGATGGGAGTCCTGCGAGGCAAAGCCGTTCACGGCCCGTACGACGCGGAAACGATGGCCTGCTACATCGCGATTTGCCAAAGCGTGCTTTGGGTGACGACGTTCATGTCGCCCGGGCTGAATGTGCAGGTCGGGGTGCGCAGCGGAGCGGTCAGCCTCGACATGATCAAGCCTGTCCATTACTTGTGGTACACCTTGAGCCAGGAGTTTGGCCGCCTGCTCTACAACGCCTGTTACCGCAGTCTGCCGATCGGCCTTTTGCTTGGGCTTGCGGTAGGCTTTTCTTTCCCCTCCGATCCGCTTGCGTACCTCTTGTTTTTGCTCTCGCTTCTGCTGGCTGCCTACGTAGGCATGCTCCTTTTTTATTTGGTCGGCATTTCTTCTTTCTGGACGACCGAGGTGCGCTGGCTGCACCTCATTTTGCTCTCGCTAGTTTTCGGCTTTGGCGGGCAGATGATCCCTGTCGATCTGATGCCGGGGGTACTCGGGCAGCTGGCTCCGTTTTTGCCTTTTGCCGCCATGATTTACTATCCGGTCATGAACTGGCTGGAGCTTGCTCCGGCCTACAGCATCGGGGTTCAGCTGCTGTGGGCTGTCATTTTGACAGCAGTCGCTCTCGCTGTGACGAAGCAAGCAAGAAGAAAGCTGGAAATACAAGGGGGGTAGCGACGTGCTCATGCTTTATCGAAAGCTGATCGCAGCCAGTCTCCGCTCGCAAATGCAGTACAAAATGAATTTCATTACGAGCGCGGCTACGACCGGCATGATTATGGTTCTCGATTTTGTGATTCTTTCCGCCATTTTGCACCGCTTCAACGATGTGGCTGGCTGGAATATTTACGAGGTCGGCATGCTTTACGGCATTTCTTCGGCATCTGTCTCCTTGTATCGGCTGTTTGCTCCGGAAGTGAACGATTTTGAGAAGTATGTCGTGCACGGAGAATTTGACCAGATGCTGATTCGCCCGGTATCGCCGCTCTTGCTTTTGCTTACGCGCAATCTCGACCTTTCGCGGATTGGCGGCATCGTGCAAGGCGTGGCAGTGCTGGTGCTCTCGCTTGCGGGACTTGCCCGGGAAGGGGCAGATTTGCTCTGGTTGATCGTCTTTTCCCCGATCGCGATTCTTTCGGGCGGGGTCATTTATTTTTCCATGGCGTTGTCTTCGGCGGCTCTCTCTTTTTGGACGCATCAAATGAGAGACATCCTGACTTTTACGATCTACGCGCCGGCGAATGCCTCCAACTATCCGATTTCGCTCTATCCAGGCTGGCTGAAATGGCTGTTTTTTACCGCCTTGCCGATCGCGTACATGAATTACTTGCCGATGCTGGCCTTGCTCGGAAAAGGGGGAGGCTGGTACTACCCGCTGCTGGCGCCTGTTGCGGCGGCGACCGCATTGTTTTTGGCACTCACCTTTTGGAAGGTAGGTATACGACATTATCACTCTACGGGAAGCTGAGGAGGTTTTTCATCATGATAGAAGCTGTACATATCGGCAAGTCGTTCTATTTGTCTCCGGAGAAAAAAGGCCGCTTCGCCTCGGTGCGCACCTTGTTTTCCCGGGAGCAGCGTGAGGTCAAGGCTGTAGACGACATCTCCTTTTCCGTCGGGGAAGGGGAGTTCGTCGGCTACATCGGCCCGAACGGAGCGGGGAAATCGACCACGATCAAGATGCTGTCCGGCATTTTGCACCCCAGTCGGGGAGAAATCCGCATCGGCGGCTACAGTCCGCAAAAAGACCGGATACAGGTCGCTTCGCGCATCGGCGTCGTCTTCGGGCAGCGAACGCAGTTGTGGTGGGACTTGCCCGTCAAAGATTCGTTCGAGATTTTGCAGGCGATGTACAAAATCGATTCGCGCACGTATCGGCACTCGATGGAGCTTTACCAGGAGCTTCTGGATATGCGCGAATTTCTGGATACACCTGTGCGCAAACTGTCGCTCGGACAGCGGATGAGAGCGGATTTGGCAGCAGCGCTTTTGCACGATCCGCCTGTGCTGTTTTTGGATGAGCCGACAATCGGGCTGGATGTGGTCGCCAAGACGCGCATCCGCGCCTTTTTAAAAGAAGTGAACGAGACGCAGAAAAAGACGATCTTGCTGACGACGCATGACATGGACGATATCGAGCAATTGTGCAAGCGGATTATCGTCATCAATCACGGCAAAAAGATGATGGACACGACATTGGATGACATGCGCCGCCAAATCGGTTTGCCCAGTCTGATTCAGGTTGAATATCGCCAGCCGCCAAGCCTGGGTGCCGAGTTGGCAGGGATTGAACGGCTGGAGTTGTCCGGCAATGTTTTGTCCGTTCATTTTGACAAAGGAAAAATTTCTTCGCCGCGCATCCTGGCAGAAGTGGCTGGCTGGGGTGAGCCTTTGGACATCCAGATGAAAGAACCCGGGATTGAGGAGATCATTCGGCTAATGTACCGCTAGGGAGAGCTACCCATTTTCAAGAACTTTACTTGTAATTGCCAACGTTCTCCCTTATACTGTTTTGGTACCTGGTATTAAAAACAGCTCGCAATCATACATATCCGAAACAAGAATCTTGCTAGGGGGTGTTTCGCATCGCCCGCTTGCCAAAAAAAGACCGCCAGACCCGCTTGGTGCAGTCGCTGGCGGATAATCCATTTGCGACGGACGAAGATCTGGCTGAGTTATTTCATGTCAGCATTCAAACAATACGACTAGATCGATTGGAGCTTGGGATTCCGGAGCTTCGGGAGCGGATCAAATCGGTTGCGGAGAAAAGCCTTGATCCCGTGAAGTCGTTAGGGATTGAGGAAGTAATCGGGGAGATCATCGACTTGCAGCTCGATTCCCAAGCTATTTCCGTATTGGAAATAAAAGAAGAGCACGTTTTTTCCAAAACACAAATTGCCCGGGGCCATTATATTTTTGCCCAGGCTAACTCTTTGGCAGTAGCAGTCATTAATGCCGATGTGGCGCTGACAGCTACAGCCCGGATTCGCTTTGTGCGCCCCGTGCGCATTGGCGAAAAGCTGGTCGCGAAGGCAGTAGTACGCAGCCGAGACGGCGACGAGTGCAAAGTGCGCGTGGAGACGAAAGTTCAAGGTGAATTGGTCTTTACAGCGACATTCCGGGTTGTGGAAATGACTGTCGCACAAAATCGGCATGAATGAGAGGTAAGGAGGAGACACGGTTGCGAATTGCAGTTGATGCGATGGGCGGCGACAACGCACCACAAAGTACAGTATTAGGAGCACTTGCTGCCATCAAGGAAAACCCGGCCATTACGGTTGTACTGGTGGGAGATGAACAAGCCATTCGGAACCACTTGCCGCAAGACGCGCCGGCAAACATCGAGATTGTTCCTACGACAGAAGTGATTTTGCCAGATGATGAGCCGGTTCGAGCTGTACGTCGCAAGAAAAATTCCTCGCTGGTTGTTGCAGTTGAGATGGCACGTGAAAAGATCGTGGATGCAGCGATTTCGGCGGGAAACACGGGCGCGCTCATGACGGCAGGTCTGCTGTACGCAGGCCGCATGGAAGGCATCGAGCGCCCGGCGCTGGCCGCTTATATCCCGAATAAAAAAGGCCGCGTAACACTCACACTTGATGTGGGGGCCAACATGGATGCGAAGCCGCATCACCTGCTGCAATACGCGGTGATGGGCAGCCTGTACGCAGAAAAAGTGCTTGGATTCGAAAATCCAAAAGTAGGACTGCTCAACGTAGGGACAGAAGAAGGCAAAGGGAATGAGCTGACCAAAGCGGTGTTCCCGCTGCTGTCCCAGGCAGACCTGAATTTCGTCGGCAATGTGGAAGCGCGCGACGTCATGGAAGGGGCATGTGACGTGCTGGTTTGTGACGGCTTCGTCGGCAACGTGCTGCTGAAAGCGGTAGAGGGCGCTGCTTCCACAATCTTTTCGCAGTTGAAGCAGGAGTTTACTTCGAGTCTGATTAATAAAGTAGGAGCGGCCATCTTAAAGCCGGGACTCATGCGCTTCAAGAAGAAAATGGACTACGCGGAATACGGGGGAGCGCCGTTATTGGGCTTGAAAAGCCCTGTGATCAAGGCTCATGGCTCCTCTGACGAGAGAGCGATGAAAAACGCGATTGCCAGCGCAGCTCGCTTTGTGCGGCAAGATGTCAATGAAGTCATTGCGCAGGCACTACAGAAAAATATAACGGGAGAAAGCGAGTGAGGCAGATGGATAAAAAGCGTTCAGTAGGCATTTTGGCTACAGGTTCTTACACCCCTGACAGGGTGCTTAGCAACTTCGATCTGGAAAAAATGGTGGAAACATCTGATGAGTGGATTGTTTCCCGTACTGGAATCCGGGAACGCCGGATCTGCTCGACTGAGCAAGCATCTTCTGATCTCGCTTACGAAGCTGCGAAAAAAGCGTTGGCAAAAGCCAACATCAGCGCAGAGCAACTGGACATGATTATCGTCGCTACGGTGACGCCGGACACGATGTTCCCATCCACTGCCTGCATTTTGCAGGAAAAGCTGGGAGCAAAGCGTGCGGCTGCGGTAGATTTGTCTGCTGCCTGCACCGGCTTTTTGTACGGCATTACGACAGCGACCCAGTTCATCGCCAATGGGTTTTACAAGCACATTTTGGTGGTAGGGGTTGAAACGCTGTCCAAAATTACGAACTATAAAGACCGCAATACTTGCGTGCTGTTTGGCGACGGCGCGGGTGCTGCTGTCATCGGCGAAGTGAAAGAAGGCTTCGGCTTCCAGTCGTTTGAATTGGGTGCAGACGGATCGGGCGGACCTTTGCTGTGTCTGCCAGCGGGCGGCTCGCGCATCCCTGCTTCCAGCGAATCGGTGGAAAACGATCTGCACTACTTGGCCATGGCGGGCGGAGAGGTGTTCAAATTCGCTGTGCGCGTGATGAACTCTGCCACAGAAGCGGTTCTTGCCAAAGCGGGCGTAGACCGCGAAAACATCGACCTGCTCGTGCCGCACCAGGCGAACAAGCGAATTATCGATTCGGCTGTGCAACGCTTCGGCTTGTCCGAAGAAAAAGTGGCGATCAACCTCGACCGTTACGGCAACATGTCTTCTGCATCGATTCCGGTTGCACTCGATGAAGCGGTCGAAGCTGGACGCATCAAAGAAGGCGACAATGTGATTCTCGTAGGCTTTGGCGGCGGATTGACTTGGGGAGCGACACTCTTGAAATGGTCGACCACGCCAGCAGAAGGGAGCGGACAGTAGTGGGGAAAGTAGCATTTGTTTTTCCGGGGCAGGGCTCGCAATTCGTAGGAATGGGCCAGGCGCTCAGTGAACAGTCGGAGGCAGCCCGCCACATTTTTCAGCAGGCAGATGAAGCGCTCGGCTTTTCGCTGTCCGGCTTGTGCTTCAACGGCCCGGAAGAAGAACTGAAGCTGACGGCTAACACGCAGCCGGCGATTTTGACGGCGAGCGTCGCGGTATTGGCAGCTTTGCAAGAACAGCGTCCTGACTTCACTCCGGCATTCGTGGCTGGACACAGTCTGGGCGAATATTCGGCACTGGTTGCAGCAGGAGCGTTGTCTTTTGCTGACGCGGTAAAAACGGTCCGTGCACGCGGTCAATTCATGGAAGAAGCGGTTCCGGCAGGGCAGGGCGCGATGGCAGCTGTCCTGAACATGGAGCGCTCCGCTTTGCAAGCGATTTGCGAAGACGTGACTGCTTCCGGACACCCGGTACAACCGGCGAACATGAACTGTCCGGGCCAAATTGTCATCTCCGGTTCCGCCGAAGGTGTCAAACTGGCTGGCGAGCAGGCGAAGGCAGCGGGGGCGAAGCGTGTTCTGCCGCTGAACGTAAGCGGACCGTTCCACTCCAGCCTCATGCAGCCTGCTGCGGATAAATTGCAGGCCGTGCTTGCAGGCGTATCTGTCCGGGAAGCAACCGTTCCGGTCGTGGCAAACGTAACGGCGCGACCTGTTACCGAAGCGGCGGCGATTGTGGAACAACTGGTTTCGCAAGTATCGGCTCCAGTTCTGTGGGAGGATTCCGTACAGTGGATGGTGGAAGCGGGCGTGACCACTTTTGTGGAGATCGGGCCAGGAAAAGTGCTTGCTGGACTGATCAAAAAAATCGCTCCGGCAGACACGACGATTATTTCTGTACAGGATATGGAGTCCTTGACTGAGCTTTTGAACGGAGGGGTATTATGCTAACAGGAAAAACAGCACTCGTCACAGGCGCTTCCCGCGGAATCGGCCGCGCGATCGCACTCAAGCTGGCCGCAGCAGGAGCGAATGTGGTCGTTAACTACGCAGGAAGCGAAGCGGCAGCCAGTGAAACAGTCGCGATGATCAAGGAGCTCGGCCGCGACGCCATCATGGTTCGCGCCAATGTGTCCTCGACAGAAGAAGTGGGCGACATGTTCAAAGCGGCGCTCGATCACTTCGGGACCATCGACATTCTCGTCAACAACGCAGGGATTACCCGCGATAACTTGTTGATGCGCATGAAAGAAGAAGAGTGGGATGACGTCATCGCCACGAATCTCAAAGGCGTGTTCAACTGCCTGAAAGCAGCTACTCGTCCGATGATGAAGCAGCGTTCGGGAAAAATCATCAACATCACATCCGTTGTAGGTGTACTCGGCAATGCAGGACAAGCAAACTACGTAGCGGCCAAAGCAGGCGTCATCGGTCTGACCAAGACTGCTGCACGCGAGCTGGCGAGCCGTGGCATCACCGTGAACGCGGTAGCGCCAGGTTTCATCGCTACAGAAATGACAGACGTCCTGCCGGAAGACATCAAAGCGGGCCTGATCAGCCAGATTCCACTCGCCCGTCTCGGTCAAACCGAAGACATCGCGTCTGTTGTTTTGTTCCTTGCTTCTGATGCAGCCAACTACATGACAGGCCAAACCTTGCATGTAGACGGCGGCATGTATATGTAAACTGGTTTTTTGAAAGCTCATCCACTATAATACGGGAGAGGGGGTGAAGCAAGATGGCAGATACATTGGAACGCGTGAAGAAAATCATCGTCGATCGTCTGGGTGTAGATGAGTCCAAGATTACTTTGGAAGCTTCTTTCAAAGAAGACCTGGGCGCTGACTCCCTGGATGTAGTGGAACTCGTAATGGAACTCGAAGACGAGTTTGATTTAGAGATTTCTGACGAAGATGCTGAAAAGATCACTTCTGTTGGTGAGGTTGTTAAATACATAGAATCTCACAAGTAGATCCATCAGTTGGAAGTCCCGTACCATACGGGACTTCTCCTTCAATTGCAGAGAATACATACGGGGAAGCTATGTTGGGCATGAAGTGTAAGTAACAGGCTGACTGCTGACTTTCATATAGAGGTGATCGTAATGAAACGAAGAGTGGTGATTACGGGCGTCGGTGTTATTTCTCCGGTGGGAAATGACGCGCAGACCTTCTGGAACAGTTTGCTGGAAGGAAAATCAGGCATTGACCGCCTGACTGCTTTTGACGCTACTGATTATCCGACACAGATTGCGGGAGAAGTAAAAGACTTCAATCCCGAGCTGTATATGGACAAAAAAGAAATACGACGTACAGACCGATTCGTTCAGTTTGGATTGGCTGCTGCCAAAATGGCGGTAGAGGATGCGAAACTGGAAATCACGCCAGAAAATGCGGAACGAGTGGGTGTATACATCGGGTCCGGTATTGGCGGGCTGTCTACATGGGAAGAGCAGCATTCCGTGCTGTTGGAAAAAGGACCGCGCCGCGTGAGTCCGTTCTTTATTCCGATGCTGATTGCGAACATGGCGTCTGGAGCAGTATCGATCCAATACGGTGCAAAAGGGCCAACATCCAGTGCGATTACCGCATGTGCAACGGGGACGAACGCAATCGGCGACGCTCTGCGTTTGATCCAGTTTGATCATGCCGACGTGATGATCGCAGGTGGAGCGGAAGCGACCGTTCGCCCGATGGCGTTTGCCGGCTTTTGTTCCGCCAAAGCGATGTCCACGCGCAACGACGAGCCGCAAAAAGCATCCCGTCCTTTTGACAAGGATCGCGATGGTTTTGTCATGGGAGAAGGGGCAGGCGTCCTGATCCTGGAAGAACTCGAGCATGCGAAAAAGCGCGGCGCGAACATCATCGCCGAAGTGATCGGCTATGGCATGAGTGCTGACGCCCATCACATCACTTCTCCATCTCCAGGGGGAGAAGGGGCTGCGCGCTGCATGAAAAACGCCCTGCGTGACGCGGGAATCGACCCGACAGAAGTAGGCTATATCAACGCACACGGAACTTCCACTGACCAAGGGGATATCGCAGAAACGCAGGCGATTAAAGACGTCTTTGGCGAACACGCTTACAAGCTGGCTGTCAGCTCCACCAAGTCGATGACAGGCCATTTGCTCGGCGCCACAGGCGGTATTGAAGCGATCGCGACTGCTTTCGCTCTGCGCGATCAGGTGCTTCCTCCTACCATCAACCTGGAAAATCCTGATCCGGAATGTGATCTCGACTATGTTCCTAACCATGCGCGCAAGGCGACCGTCCATGTGGCTGTGTCCAATACATTTGGATTCGGCGGTCATAATGCTACGGTGATCCTGAAGCGATACGAAGCATAAATGAGCCCTACTGAGAGAAAAAGTAGGCAGTCTCCTGGAATGGTGGTGAGGGTGATGAATTTTGCGCAGCTGCAAGAGAAGATCGGCTTTCGCTTTCATGATGAAAGCGTTCTGCGGCAGGCATTCACCCATTCTTCCTACGTGAACGAGCAACGCGGCAAACGGATATCAGACAATGAACGGCTGGAATTTTTGGGAGATGCGGTGCTCGAATTGACGGTTTCCCAGTTTTTGTACAAAACTTTTCCCAAGATGAGCGAGGGAGAGATGACAAAACTGCGGGCAGCGATTGTCTGTGAGCCTTCTCTGGTTAAATTTGCTGAGCTACTGAATTTTGGCGATCTCGTTTTGCTGGGAAAAGGGGAAGAGCTGACGGGCGGCCGTCAGCGACCTGCCTTGCTAGCGGACGTATTTGAAGCTTTTGTTGGCGCCCTCTATTTGGATCAGGGCCTGGATGCCGTGTTTTCTTTTATGGAAAAATACGTTTATCCGAGAATCGACAAGGGAGAGTTTGCCCAGGTTACAGACTTCAAGAGCCAGTTGCAGGAATTTGTTCAACAGGACAATCTGGGAGACATCCAGTATCGCATTGTAGAAGAAAAAGGACCAGCTCACAATCGAGAGTTCGTATCTGAGGTGCTTTTGAACAATCGTTCGCTTGGCATCGGCTCGGGCCGCTCCAAAAAGGAAGCGGAACAGCAGGCCGCCGCGCGGGCATTGGTAAAGCTGGGGGATAAATAAAAGCTCGGAAAAGGGAGCTGCATCATCTGCGAAAGGCAGGTGGTGTAGCTTTCTTTGTTCCGACTTGGAAAAGCTGGGAAAATACTGCGTGATGACGGCTTTCTATGATACACTTAACGGGGAAAGACCCAAGAAACCTCGCAGTGGAGTAGCTCCTGTCTCATGCAGGAGCTCTTTTCGGGTACCCATCCAATCTGGGCCGCGTGTTTTGCCGGATTCGGCGGATAACAGCAGGTGGCGAGCAAACAGGGTGGGGTTTGGTAAGGAGGATCGTACGTATGTATTTGAAACGTCTGGAGCTGGCAGGATTCAAATCTTTTGCCGACAGGACGGAATTGGAGTTCGTACCGGGAGTGACAGCAGTAGTCGGCCCGAACGGAAGCGGCAAAAGCAACGTTTCCGACTCGATTCGCTGGGTGCTCGGGGAACAAAGCGCCAAATCGCTGCGCGGGGCGAAGATGGAAGATATCATTTTCGCGGGCAGCGACAAGCGCAAGCCAGTGAATTTTGCTGAAGTGACATTAACCTTGGATAATACCGATCGCTCGCTTGATGTGGAATATTCGGAGGTTTCCGTTACGCGCAGAGTGTACCGCTCTGGCGACAGTGAGTATTACATAAACAACCGATCGTGCCGCTTGAAAGATATTATGGAGCTGTTTATGGATACGGGTCTGGGAAAAGAAGCGTATTCCATTATCGGTCAGGGAAAAATCGAAGAAATCCTCAGTACCAAATCGGAAGATCGCCGGGGAATTTTTGAAGAGGCAGCGGGAATCGTCAAGTACAAGACCCGCAAGCGAGAGGCCGAGAAGAAGCTGGACGACACGGAGCAAAACCTGATTCGCATCCACGATATCGTCAGCGAGATCACGGAGCAGATTGGACCGTTGCAGGAGCAGGCCGAGACGGCGAAAACCTACAAGGAGCTGCACCGCAAGCTGGTCGAGCATGAAGTGGCTCTGTACGTGCAACAAATCGAGGCGGCCCATACGAAGTGGGAGGCTGCCTCGCAGCGTGTGCAGGAACTGCGCGAGCAACTGATTACGCAAACGACGGAAGCGAGCAAGCACGAAGCGGATTTGGAGCAAGCCCGCTTTTCTGTCACGCAAATCGACCAGTCGATTGAGGAGTTGCAGCAAGTTCTTTTGACCGTGAGCGAGGAAACCGAAAAAGTAGAAGGCCAGCGCGAAGTATTGCGCGAGCGGATGCGCAACTTGAGTGCCAATCGCCAGCAGACGATGGAGCAAATGCACAAGCTGACGGAAAAGCAGCATGCGCTCGAAGCAGAGCTTGCAGAAGAAAAGCAGCGCGTGCAGGAAGCGGAGCAGCGAATGACAGAGGCCCATGCCTCCTTGCAGGAAGCCGAAGGCCAGTTTTTCGCCATGGTGCAATCGTTGACGGATGACGTGGAGCGCTTGAAAGGCGACTATTTTGAAAAGCTCAACGAAATGGCGAACCTGCGCAACGAAATTCGTCACCAGCAGCAATTGGTGCAAACTTCTCAGGCGCGTGTCGACCGTCAGCTGTCTGGAAAAGAGCAGCTCGATCTCGAAGAAGTGCAGCGTCAGGTCAAAATCGCCGAACTGCAAGAGCGGTTGGCCAAAATCGAGCAAACGATACAAGATACGGTGGCGAGGTACAAGCAATTGCTGGACGGTCTGCGCGACGGACAAGCCCGGATGGAGCAGGTTCGCCGGGAGCTTCGCCAGTCCGAACAGCGCAGGGAAGCGGCCAAGTCGCGACTCGATCTGATCAAGGAAATGCAGTCCGAATTTGCCGGATTCCAGCAAGGGGTAAAAGAAATTCTCAAAGCCCGTGAGCGAGGCTTCAAAGGAATCCACGGTGCGGTAGCCGAGCTGGTCGTCGTGCCGCAGCAATACGAGACAGCCATTGAAGTTGCGCTCGGCGGGGCATTGCAAAATGTCGTCGTGGACGACGAGGCAGCCGGGCGCGCAGCGATTGCTTATTTGAAGCAGCACAATGCAGGCCGCGCTACCTTTTTGCCGCTGGATGTCATTCGGCCGCGCACCTTGCAGGCACAAGACAAGCAGCAGCTGGCAAAAGAAGGCGGCGTTGTCGGGATCGCCAGCGAGCTTGTTTCGTTTGAGGAAACGTACCGCCCGATTTTGGAGAGCATGCTCGGCAATGTCATCATTACGGAAAAATTGGAGCAGGCCAACCGTGTCGCGCGTACACTCGGCTATCGGTATCGCGTCGTTACGCTCGAAGGGGATATTGTCAACGCAGGCGGTTCGATGACAGGGGGAGCGCTGAAGAAAAACAGCACCAACCTTCTCGGCCGCAATCGGCAGGCAGATGAGCTGGAAGCGCAGATGCGTGAAATCGAAGAGGCAATTTCTGGACATACTACGCTAATGGAGCAACTGACCAGTGAGCTTGGCCGTATGGAAGAAGAGCAAGAAACGCTTCGCTCGGAAGGGGAAGCCTTGCGGTTGAAGGAGCAGGAAGTCAAGGGCCTGTTGCAGCAGGCGGAAGCAGAAGGGCGTTCGCTGGGCGAGCGGGCCAAGCTGGTTGAGCAGGACATCGCCGCTTACCAGCGGGAAAGAGAAGAAGCTTCCGAGAAGCAGGAACAATTGCAAGCCTCCCTCGTTGTGCTGGAACAAGAGGAACAGCAGCTGAATGCGCTGATTGCCGAGGCGGAAGCCAAGCGTCAGGAGCAGCTGGAATCAAAAGAAGAGATGAATCAGAAAATTACCAGCCTCAAAGTATTGAACGCCCAGGTGAAGCAGGAGCATCAATCCCGACTGGAGCAAACGGAGCGCTTGTTGGAACAAAAAAGCTTGCTTCAGCGCGAGTGGGAGGAGCAAAATGCGAATCTGGCTGCTCTCGACGAGCTGGAACAGACGAATGAATCGTCAGGACTGGAACTGGACCAGCGCATCGCGGAGTTGCGCCAGGACAAAGAGCGGGTAGCCGGGCTGATTTCCGAGCGGCGCAACGAGCGGGCGACCCTTTTCCACAAACAAGAGCAGGTTGAAGTACATGTAAAAGAAATTCGCAGAGAAGTCAAAAGTCTGGAAGAGAAGCTTCACCAGGAAGAAGTGAAAGTCAACCGGGGTGAGGTGGAACTCGACCATCTGTTGAATAAACTCTCCGAAGAATACGAAATGAGCTACGATCTGGCGAAGCAGAAATACCCGCCACGCGGAGACTTGCAAGAGGAAACGCAAATCGTCGCCAAAATCAAAAAGCAAATCGCTGCGCTCGGCACCGTAAACCTCGGAGCCATCGAGGAGTACGAGCGTCTCTCGGAGCGCCAGCAGTTTTTGAGCGCCCAGGAAGCCGATTTGAATGAAGCAAAAGATATGCTCTACCAGGTGATTCAGGAGATGGACGCGGAGATGTCGCGCCGCTTCAAGGAGACGTTTGAAGCGATTTCCGAGCAGTTCCGCGATGTGTTCGTGCAATTGTTCGGCGGAGGTCGCGCCGACTTGCTTCTGTCCAACCCGGACAACCTGCTCGAAACGGGGATCGACATCGTAGCGCAGCCGCCGGGCAAAAAGCTGCAAAATCTGGCTCTGCTCTCCGGGGGCGAGCGCGCGCTGACGGCGATGGCTCTGTTGTTTGCCATCCTGCGTGTCAAACCTGTGCCATTTTGCGTACTGGACGAGGTGGAAGCCGCGCTGGATGAAGCCAATGTCAACCGATTTGCCGAGTACATGCAGCATTTCAGCCGCCAGACGCAGTTTATTTGCGTGACACACCGCAAAGGCACGATGGAGAGCGCTGACGTCCTGTACGGAATCACGATGCAGGAAGGCGGCGTGTCCAAGCTGGTTTCCGTCAAGCTGGAGGACAGCGACAAATTCGTGGAGTCGGCCTCGTAACGGGGCGTGACATTTCTTGCGCCCAAGCGCAATATGGATGAGAAAACAATAGCCGCAAAGGAAGATGATCATGAGTTTTTTCAAGCGCCTTCGTGACGCGATCGTGCAAAAATCCGAAGAGGTAACGCAAAAGTTTACCGACGGATTGGCGAAAACGAGAGATTTGCTGGTGGAAAAAGTGGAGGACCTCGTCCGCCGCTACAAAAAAATCGACGACGACTTCTTTGATGAACTGGAAGAAATCTTGATCACGTCCGATGTCGGGGTCAACACCGTAATGGAGCTGATCGACGATTTGCGGTCGGAAGTGCGTAAACAAAAAATCGAAAACGCCCTGGACCTGCAACCGATCCTTTCCGAGAAGCTCGTCAACTTGTTGAAAAACGACGAAGCAGCAGACAGCTCTCTCAACATCGAGGACGGACGTCTGAACGTTGTGCTGTTTGTCGGCGTTAACGGCGTGGGCAAAACCACGACCATCGGAAAAATGGCGCACATGTTCAAGCAGCAAGGGAAAAACGTGCTGCTCGCAGCAGGCGATACGTTCCGGGCGGCAGCGATCGAGCAACTGGAAGTATGGGGAGAGCGCGTCGGTGTCGACGTCATCAAGCAACAGCAAGGCTCCGATCCGGCTGCCGTCATCTACGATGCGATCCAGGCTGCCAAATCGCGCAAAGTCGATGTGCTTTTGTGCGATACGGCTGGACGTCTGCAAAACAAAGTCAATCTTATGGAAGAACTGGCGAAGGTGCACCGCGTTTTGCAGCGCGAACTGCCAGGCGCTCCGCACGAAGTCTTGCTCGTCCTCGACGCGACGACAGGCCAAAACGCGCTGTCCCAGGCGAAAACATTCGGGCAGTCTGCCGGAGTGACCGGACTCGTTCTGACCAAGCTTGACGGAACGGCGAAGGGCGGTATCGTCATCGCGATCCGCAATGAGCTGAACATCCCGGTCAAATACGTCGGTCTGGGCGAGAAGATGGATGACTTGCAAGCATTCGATCCGGAACAGTTTGTACACGCCTTGTTTGCCGGATTGATTCAAAAAGATGAAGCCGAAGAGCAAGAAAACGCGTAATATCATAATGTCTGGAACGTCAAAAAAAGATGTCAACAAAAATGCTTGACACTAGGTGTGGAATTAGGTACTATAATCTACGTGCTGTAAAGAAAAAGCCTTTACAGTTTCGAAACGAGTACCTCACAGCAAAGGATTGGTTTCATGTTAGAAAAGACCAATCAAGTCAATCTCTTGTTTGACTTTTATGCACCGTTACTCAAAGGCAAGCAGCGAGAATATCTGGAGCTGTATTATCTGGATGACTTGTCGCTCGGAGAAATCGCGGAAATGCACGAGGTCAGTCGACAAGCTGTTTACGACCACATCAAGCGGGCGGAAAAGCAGTTGTTCGAATACGACCAGAAGCTTAATCTGGCACATCGCCACGAGAAGCGGATGGAAGTGCTGGCACGAATGAATGAGCTTGTAAATGGGCTTGCAGAGAGCGAGACAAGAGACGAGCTGAATACTTTGCTCCACCAACTGTCAGAGATGGATTAGGAGGGCTCGCATGGCGTTTGAAAGCTTGGCCAATCGGCTGCAAAACGCATTTGACAAACTGCGCGGCAGAGGAAAAATTGACGAAACAGTCGTCAACGAAGCAATGCGGGAAGTTCGCCTTGCCCTGCTGGAAGCAGATGTTAACTTCAAAGTAGTAAAAGACTTCGTCGCTCGCGTCAAAGAGCGCGCAGTCGGCCAGGAAGTCATGAAAAGCCTGACACCAGGTCAAATGGTTATCAAAATCGTGAATGAAGAGCTGGTCGCCCTGATGGGTGGCAATGTCGCTCAATTGACGATGGCGCACCGCCCGCCGACTGTCATCATGATGGCAGGTTTGCAAGGGGCAGGGAAAACGACCACAACTGGTAAGCTGGCCAAGTATTTGCAAAAGCAAAACAAGAAGCCGCTTCTGGTGGCAGCGGACATTTACCGTCCGGCTGCGATCAAGCAGCTGCAAGTTTTGGGGGAGCAGTTGAATGTTCCCGTCTTCTCTCTCGGAGATCAAGTCAGTCCTGTTGATATCGCCCGGCAAGCGATCGAACATGCGAAAACAAACCATCTGGATGTCGTGATTCTCGATACGGCAGGTCGCCTGCACATCGATGAAGCGCTGATGGATGAGTTGAAGCAAATTCGCGAAGTTGCCAAGCCCGATGAGATTTTGCTCGTCGTGGACTCGATGACAGGTCAAGATGCCGTCAATGTAGCGGAGAGCTTCAACAGCCAGCTCGAACTGACTGGCGTGGTTCTCACCAAGCTCGACGGTGATACCCGAGGCGGTGCGGCACTGTCCGTCAAAGCTGTCACTGGAAAGCCGATCAAGTTTGCGGCGATGGGTGAAAAGCTGGATGCGCTCGAACCGTTCCATCCGGATCGCATGGCTTCCCGCATTTTGGGAATGGGCGATGTGCTCAGCCTGATCGAAAAGGCGCAAGCATCTGTGGATGAAGAGAAAGCGCGCGACATGGAGCGCCAGATGCGTCAAGGGGAATTTACCTTCGACATGTTCTTGGATTCCATGCAGCAGTTACGCAACTTGGGGCCTTTCGAAGACATTCTCGGCATGTTGCCAGGAATGAACAAGATGAAAGGCAAAATGAACGTGGACGAGAAGCAGATTGCCCGCGTGGAAGCAATCGCCAAATCCATGACCAAAGCGGAGCGCGCCAATCCTGATCTGTTGAACGCCAACCGCCGCAAGCGCATTGCAAACGGCAGCGGCACAAGCATTCAGGAAGTGAATCGGTTCATCAAACAATTCGAGGAAATGAAGAAGATGATGAAGCAATTCTCTGGTGCCGCAGACAAAATGGTCAAGAAGTCGAAGAAAAAAGGCGGCTTCGGACTACCGTTCATGGGCAAGGGCGGAGGAAACAACCAAGGCGGCATGAACTTCCCCTTCAATTTCAAACCACCGTTCAAGTAAGCATTGCATGATCTCTTCGCGCCGCTGACTTGTCAGACAGCGCGATGGTTCAGATATAGTAGCACCAACGCAGATGTTCATCTTGCGTTGATCCATACAGGAGGTGACACAACATGGCAGTTAAAATTCGTCTGAAACGCATGGGTTCCAAGAAAGCTCCTTTCTACCGTGTAGTAGTAGCTGACTCCCGTTCCCCTCGCGATGGCCGTTTCATTGAAGAAATCGGTTACTACAACCCGGTTGCTCAACCGGCAGTGGTGAAAATTGATACCGAAAAAGCGGTACAATGGATCCTGAATGGTGCAGCTCCAACTGATACCGTTCGTAACCTTCTCTCCAAAGAAGGCGTGCTCGCAAAAGTACACGAAACCAAATACGGCAAATAAGTCGGTCATCTGGAGGTCTGATGATGAAAGCGCTGGTCGAAACGATCGCTAAAGCTCTCGTCGATCATCCGAATGAGGTTCGTGTGAATGCAGTGGACAAAGAGCGCACTCTCGTCTTTGAATTGTCGGTGCACCCGGATGATATGGGGAAGATTATCGGCAAGCAAGGACGGATCGCTAAAGCCCTGCGCACTGTCGTGATGGCGGCATCCGTGGAAACGGACAAGCGTGTCACGGTTGAGATTGTCTGAGAAAAAGGCTGGGAGCTTTCCCAGTCTTTTTTGGTTGAATAAGAATAGCGAGATGTTTGAATCGAGATGGTGGACTGATACGTCGAAAGGAGTGGCAGGGCATGCTCACGATTTTTCGGTCGGTACAAGTCAAACTCATTATGACAGAAGCTTCCCGTGCTGTGTTGATCGACAAGTACAGCAGACAACTGCGCAAGCAGCGAGACGAATGGGAGCAATGGCAATTTCAATCGAAAAAAATATTGGCCGAGGCGAAGAAAAAGTCTGCGGATACATATGCGCTCGCGCAACAAAAGATCGCCCAGGAAGAGCGGCGACGCAAGGAAAAAATCGCCCAAATCTCTTTTTCCCTGCAACAGGCCGAGAGCCTTCCCGAGGGAAGCGAGATGGACTATCAGACCGTGGAAAGTCCTGTTACCATTCAGGAAGGCGATATTTGGGATGAAATCATGGCAGGAACGGAAATCATGATAAAAGACGGACGTGTGCATGAAATTCGGCGGACGCCAGGCCATCGGGCTGAAGAATAGAAGGAGTGGATACGGTGAGCAACCAAAAGTTTTATACGGTGGGCAAGCTGGTCAATACGCACGGGCTCAAGGGAGAAGTACGTGTCACCTCAACAACTGATTTCCCTGATCAACGGTTTCGCAAAGGAAACGAGCTGTTTTTGTTCCATGCCTCTCTCTCTGCGCCGTTGAAACTGAAAATCGAGACCCGTCGCGCCCATAAAGACTTTGAGATTTTGAGTTTCCAAGGCTACTCCCACATTAACGATATCGAAAAATACAAGGGCGGAGAGCTGAAAATCCCGGAAGAAGCCTTGATGGAGCTGGACGATGACGAGTTTTACATCCATCAGCTGATCGGTTGTGAGGTTGTCACGGACGAAGGGGAAGCGCTCGGCAAAATCGTCGATGTGATGCAGCCGGGAGCCAACGATGTGTGGGTCGTAAAAGGGCAGCGTGGCGAGATTTTGCTGCCGTTTATCGATGAGTGCATCAAAGAAGTGGACATTGCAAACAAACGCGTGGTCTGCCATCTGATGGAAGGCTTGTTGTAGGAGGTACTTCGGATGCGGATCGACATTTTTACGCTGTTTCCCGAAATGTTTGCGGGCGTCTTGTCCAGCAGCATTTTGGGAAAAGCTCGCGAGAAGGAACTGGTTGACTTTCAGGTCACCAACTTTCGCGATTTTTCCGAGAGCAAGCACGGTACAGTCGACGATACGCCGTACGGCGGCGGCGGGGGAATGGTGCTCAAGCCTGAGCCGTTGTTTCGGGCAGTAGAGGCTCTGCCAGGGGGCAAGAAGCCGCGCGTCATCCTCATGTGCCCGCAAGGTGTGCCGTACAACCAGAGCCTCGCTGAGGAGCTGGCGCAGGAGGAGCATCTTGTGTTCATTTGCGGTCATTACGAAGGATATGACGAACGCATTCGCGAGCATCTGGTCACGGATGAGATTTCGATTGGCGATTATGTGCTGACAGGCGGCGAGCTGGCAGCAATGGTGGTGATCGACAGTGTCGTTCGCTTGCAGCCGGGCGCTCTCGGCAACCAGACGTCTGCTGTCGAGGATTCGTTTTCCACCGGGCTGCTCGAATATCCGCACTACACGCGGCCAGCCGAGTTTCGCGGCTGGAAGGTGCCAGATATATTGCTGTCCGGTCATCATGCCAACATCGAGCGCTGGCGCTTGAAGGAATCACTGCGCAGAACGAAAGCGCGCCGACCCGACTTGCTTTCGAAGCTTGAGCTGACTGGTGAAATGAAAAAGCTTTTGGCCGAGCTGGAGCGGGAACAGGGGCAGGAGAAAAGCGCAGAGGAAAAAAGTTAGAACGGGCCTTGTAGTTTAGCGCCTACTGTGTTAATATACTTCTTGTGGCAATTTTGCCCGCTGACTAAGGCGGTCCGCTACTCGTGACTCGGCTCCACTGGATGACCGAGACCATTTGGCAAGACGAGTAAGAACGTCTATCGGAAGGAGGGAATTTAAATGAACCAAGTTATCCGTGAATTGGAAAAAGAGCAATTGAAACAGGATATTCCTGCGTTCCGACCTGGTGACACTGTTCGTGTACACGTTAAGGTTATCGAGGGTCAGCGTGAGCGTATTCAGCTGTTCGAAGGCGTAGTTATTCGCCGTCGCGGTACAGGTGTCAGCGAAACATTTACTGCTCGTAAGATTTCTTACGGCGTAGGTGTTGAGCGTACGTTCCCAGTACACACGCCTAAGATCGACAAGATCGAAATCGTGCGTCATGGTAAAGTACGTCGTGCGAAACTGTACTATCTGCGCGATCGCGTAGGTAAAGCAGCTCGTATTAAAGAAATTCGTCGATAAGCGAAACGCTTAAAAAGGGGACTGGTCTGCTTGCCAGGCCTCTTTTTTCCATTTACAGGGTTGGACGAGCTATCTTGGGAGGGCGTAAGTGATGAGCGAAGAAGTAGCCTCCAGTCGCACGAAGAAAAATGAGCTATGGGAATGGACGAAGGCGCTCGGGATTGCCTTGATTCTCGCCTTTCTCATTCGTACCTTTTTGTTCGCTCCGTTTATTGTCGAGGGCGAGTCCATGGAAACGACGTTACATAACAGCGAGAAACTGGTCGTAAACAAGGCCATCTACTATTTGCAAGAGCCGAAGCCGGGAGATATTATCGTGTTTCATGCAGAGAAGACGCGCGATTACATCAAACGCGTCATCGCTGTAGCGGGCGATACCGTCGAAGTGAAAGGCGATCAGCTGTACATAAACGGCAAATTGGTTGAAGAACCATATCTTGCACAACATAAAGAACAAGCGAAACAACAGGGCGAGCCGTTTTTCACAAACGATTTTTCCCCTGTAGCGATACCTGCGGGTCACATTTTTGTGATGGGCGACAATCGGCTCAACAGCCATGACAGCAGGGCGATTGGTCCTGTCGCTGTCAGCACGGTAGTGGGCAGAGCGGAGTTTACGTTTTGGCCGTTCGCAAGTATTCGCATGACGAGATAAAAGCATAGCTTCAAGGTAGGTGAGACAACATGACGATCCAATGGTTTCCCGGGCATATGGCGAAGGCTCGCCGGCAAGTTACGGAAAAGCTGAAATTGATTGATGTGGTTATCGAGCTTCTGGATGCGCGGCTGCCTCTTTCCAGTCGGAATCCGATGATTGATGAGATTGTCAGTGACAAGCCGCGATTGATTTTGCTGAACAAGGCCGATTTGGCGGATGAAAAAGCTACAGACGAATGGATTTCTTACTTCCGCAAGCAAGGCATCCGCACGTTGCCGATCGACGCTTTGAGCGGAAAAGGCGTGAACAAGCTGCCAGAGCTGTGCAAGGAGCTGGCGGCCGAGATGCTGGCGAAGCGCAGTGAACGCGGCATGCAGGGACGCGCGATTCGCATCATGATTTTAGGAATCCCCAACGTAGGAAAATCTTCGTTGATCAACCGACTGTCCAAGCGTTCTGTAGCGGCGACCGGCGATCGTCCGGCTGTCACGAAGGCGCAGCAGTGGGTGAAGATGGGCGACACGCTGGAACTTCTCGATACACCGGGAATTTTGTGGCCCAAGTTCGAAGATCAGATGGTCGGACTGCGGTTGGCAGCAAGTGGCGCGATCAAGGACGAGCTGATCGACTTCACAGAAGTAGCTCTGTTCGTCATCGCCTATATGATGCATTATTATCCAGAGCGTTTGCTTGAGCGCTTCAAGCTGAAGGAACTGCCGGAAGACCGCGTCTCCATGCTGGAGGAAGTCGGAAAAAAACGCGGTTGCCTTATCTCTGGCGGCAACATCGACTACGATAAAGCAGCCGAAATCTTTTTGCGAGAGCTGCGCTCAGGGAAGCTCGGCCCGATTTCCGTGGAACGTCCGATCGATTGGGAGATGGACGAGCCGATCGGAAAGCCGCTGTCACTGACGGATCACGATTGACGTACACGAAAACCTGTCTATCCATAGATGATAGACGGTTTTTTTCGTAAGAAGGAGAAATGAGTCAATGAACCTGGCAGATATGTCGATAAAAGAAATACGAATGGCGATCGAAAAGTTGGACGAGATATCCAATGATTTTTTACAATGTTTACAAGCAGATAAACGGGCAGGTGTTCAGGCGCTGGCCAAGCAGGCAGAAGCGGCGATGGCGCGTCGGGCCAAGCTCGCGCAAATGTGGACAGAGATGACGGCATACGAGCGTGCGCTGCACGAAAAAGGATATTCACACGTGTTTGGAGTGGATGAGGTGGGCAGAGGGCCGCTGGCAGGACCTGTCGTCGCAAGCTGCGTTTGCTTGCCGCCCGATTTTTATTTGCCAGGCTTGAACGATTCCAAAAAAGTTCCGGTAGCTACGCGCGAAGCTTTTTACGAAGTGATCATGCGGGATGCCGTGGCGGTCGGAATCGGTATTGTCGATGCCGCCCGCATTGATGCCATCAATATTTTGGCCGCTACGAAGGAAGCGATGAAGGCCGCAATCGAGGATGCCGGAGTACCTGCTGACGTGCTGTTGATCGATGCTGTACAACTGAATGATGTCGCGTGCAAGCAAATTCCGATCATTGGCGGAGATGCGAAAAGCGTCTCGATTGCAGCAGCCTCCATCGTGGCGAAAGTGACCAGAGACAGAATGATGGCGGAATACGCCAAACAGTATCCGCAGTATGGCTTCGACAAAAATGCCGGCTACGGCACAGCGGAGCATTTGGCTGCGATTGCTACATACGGGCCAACCCCTCTTCACCGCGTGACATTTACCGGGGTGAAAGAGCACGCCTAACGACTACCGAGCGCTTTCCAGAGGAGGAGAAGTGTATGTTTTCCCCGTCGCAACTTATATCATCCCTTGTGCAAAAGACTCCTTCCGCCACAGTCAAGCCGGTGGAGCTGACGCCAGGACAAGTATTCAAAGGAACCGTCGTCAAGCATTATCCCGATCAAATGGCGCTGGTTCAGATCGGTGGAATGCAGGTCCAGGCAAAGCTGGAAGCGAATCTCGAAGCGGGTCAAAAGGCATGGCTGCAAGTACAGCCTTCAACAGGGGTCGTAACCTTGAAGGTACTGGATACGCCTGTTGAGGCACCTGGCAAGGAAGCTTCTCTGGAGAACTTGATGCGGTCGCTCGGGATTACGGAGACAAAAGAGAGCAAAGCGATTGTCCAAGCGCTGGTAAATGCCAATTTGCCTGTCACCAAGGAAGTCGTTCAGGCATTTTCGCAAGTGACGCAGCGCATCGGGATGGATGACAGTACAGTAGATGCGTTTCTTTTGGCAATGAAACGAAATTTGCCGCTCACACCAGATTCGGTTGCGGGTTTGAAGGCTTTTATGTCCGGCAAACCGCTGGGGCAGACGATCCAAAATTTTTTGCAGCAAGCCGCGATGTTTTTGGGCGAGGAGGCAAGTGGCGAGCACAAACTGCCGGGCCAGACGGCTCCTATGGGGCAGGCTCACTCAGCAGGAGTGACGAGTGCGGATATTCGTCAAGTGGTCAGCCAGTTGAAGGAAAAGCTGACGGCGCTGCCTTTGCTGGTAGCGGCTGGAGAGAACGGAGAGGCTGGGGCTGGCTCCAAACCAGTGACGCAGGGTGGAGTAGCGAGCACGGGCGGACAGCAGGCTGCCGGAAGCAATGCCAGTCAAAATGCGCCACAGACCATTATCGCGAATCCGCAGACAAAAGCGCCCACTGGCGGCTCTGCTCCAGTTGCAAGCGCACTGAATACAGCGCCAGGACAAGCTTTGACAGGGCAAGGGGCTGATCGTGCCGTTGCCCAAACCAATTTGCCCGGCGCTACGCAAGCTCTCGTGGCAGGGGAGAAGACGGTTGCTCCCGACATTTCTCCTGCTGTTCGACAAACGACTGCTGCTGTAGCCCCATCCGTACAACCGGAAACTCCGAACACTGGAGGCACGGCACTGGCTGGAGCGACTGGCAACAGTCAGATGTCTGGTGCGCCACATGTACAAGCGGCGAATCCGGGACAAACGGCCGGACTTTCTCCTGTTGACAAGCAAGCCGCTGCGACGGCAAGCGGTCAGTCGACCTCTGCGCTTGTCCAGCCAGCCGTGGCGGCAAATGCATCCGGTGCAGCATCCTCCAATCCGCTCGTGGAACTGTTCCGACACCTCGGGATTAACCACGAACGCGGGCTGATGGGTCAGGCACTGGGCCAACAGCAGACAGATGCAGGGACGCACAAGCAGATCGAGACAGTGAAATCGTTGCTTTTGCAGATCAACCAGGCTCCCGCACAGTCAGTGCCCGCTGCGCTTCGCGAGGCAGCTGATCAATTGTTGCAACAAGTAACCGGACAACAACTGATGATGGTTCAGCCAAGCAACCAGGCACTGTCCCAGATCGTGCTGCAAATTCCGATTCGCCAGGCAGAAGGGGAAGAGACCGCTTTTGTCCAAATCGAATCGAAGAAGCAGGGAAGTGGAAAGCTGGACCCGGAAAATTGCCGACTGTTTTTCCACCTGGAGCTGAAAGGCATGGGAACGACGATGATTGACGTCGGGATCGTCAATCGGATTGTGAACCTGCAAATCTTCAATGACTCCCCTTGGCTGGAGGCACTGGCTCAAGGCACAAAGGATCGGTTTGCCCAACAGTTGAACGATGTAGGCTATCATCTGTCCGCCATGCGAATCCAGCCTGTTCCTGACAGGCAAAGCAAGCCAGCAGGAAGCAGTCAGGCGCAAGGGGCCCTATTTGCCGACTACAGAGGGATGGATGTGCGCATATGAACCAATCCCCCAACCATGAAAACAAACGGAAACAGGCCGTCGCTCTCAAATACCAGGCAGGTGTAATGGAAGCGCCTAAAGTAGTGGCAAAAGGAAAGGGCTTCGTTGCCGAAAACATCCTGAAAACAGCCAAAGAGAACGATATCCCGATCCAGGAGGACCCTTCCCTGGTAGAAGTGCTGGGAAAGCTTGATCTCGATCAGCAAATCCCTCCCGAGCTGTATCAGGTTGTAGCGGAGATTCTAGCCTTTGTGTATCGGCTTGACAAGGGAGGCGCAAAAGGATGAGCGATCGCCGCAGGCTTCTCGGACAAAAAGGCGAGCAGCTGGCGATGCGTTATCTGGCGCAAAAAGGGTATCGGATCGTCGAGCAAAATACCCGGACGAAACAAGGCGAGATCGACCTGATTGTCCAAGACGACAAGACGCTCGTCTTTGTAGAGGTGCGCACGCGGAGCAGCTGGGCCTTTGGAACTGCGGCTGAGTCCGTGACGTGGAAAAAGAAGCAAAAGCTGCGACAGCTGGCGATGGCGTACATACAGGCCCAGCAGCAGCCGATCGCTTCTTTCCGCTTTGATGTCGTCGCCATTTTTCACCCTGGCGGCAACGACCGAAGCGAGCCGTCAGAGCCGGTAATTGAGCATTTTATGAATGCCTTTTAAAAAACGGGCTCCGGGCCACCCTGTTTTATGGGGATATGTCTACAGCAACCGTTGCATTGCCAGCGTACTATGTACTGTACTCGACGCGATGAAACTCCTCCAAGCATCATCATTCGCCTTCCAGGCATAGGCTGGAAGGCATTTTTTCTTTTCGCGGGCAAATGGCTCATCGAAAATGTGCCGATACATATAGGGAGCAACGACTTCTCCACAGACCCCTCGTCAAATAAAAGTTTTTTTGAAAAACAAATGTTTTTCTAAAAAACGTATGATTTTGATGTGACATTTTTCCAACTCGTGCGTCTTATTTGATGAAGGAAACAAAGTGGAGGGTAAAAAGATGAAAATGAAAACAATGAAAAACATTTCTCTCGCTGTAGCGACCATTTTTACGGTTCAGCTGTCTGTGACAGGCATCGCTTCCGCACAAGTATCGGCTCCGCAAGCTGTGAACAACAGTAGCTATGTGGCAAAAGCATCGGAAAAAGGCTTTGAGGCAAGCTCGTATTATGCAGAAGTGACTATCGGTCAACCATACAAGCTGAAGCTGACTTACAATGGACAACCACTGGACGGAGCGCTTGTTGCTTGGACAACTTCGAACAGCAAGCTTGCGACAGTCCATAATGGCATCGTGTCCGGCTACAAAGAAGGAACGGTTATCATTACAGGACGATACAATGGCGAATCCATTCGTATCCGTGCGTCGGTATCCAAAGAGCCAACATTGGATGCTTCCAGCTCATCTGTCAGCATTCGTAAAGGACAACAACAAACCATCACTTTAAAATACAACAACAAAACCATTGACGGAATCGATGCAAGCTGGTCTTCTTCCAACGAATCTGTGGCAACCGTAAAAAGAGGCGTTGTTACCGCAAAAGCAAGCGGAACGACAGTCATCACTGCCACCTATAAAGGAAAAAGCGTCGACATTAGCGTAAAAGTAACGGCGAATCAATCTGGCAAGCTGGAAGCCAGCGAGTCCAAAATTTCATTGAAAAAAGGCGAGCGTCAATCGATCAAGCTTACTTATGAGGATGAAAAGCTGGCTGGCTCCAAAGCGGAATGGAAGTCTTCCAAGACCTCTGTAGCTACGGTTGACGACGATGGCGTAATCACAGCCAAAGGCAAAGGAACAGCAACCGTTACAGCAGAATACAAGGGCTATAAAATCGAGATTGAAGTAAAAGTTGACAGTGGCGACGAGTCTGGCGACCTGGAAGCTAGCGAAACCAAGCTCAAAATGAAAAAAGGCGAAGAGGAAACCATTACTCTCCGCTATGACGGCGAAAAAATCAAAGGAAACAAAGCTGAGTGGAAATCTTCCAAATCCTCTGTAGCTTCTGTTGATGATGATGGCACGATCACTGCTAAAAACAAAGGAACAGCGACTATCACTGCGAGCTACAAAGGCGAAGAAGTGAAAATCGAGGTTACCGTTGGCACAAAAAGCGGCAGCGATTTGCTGGAGGCAGACGACACCAGCTTGAGCCTGAAAAAAGGCGACAAAGAAACGATTACGCTGAAATATGACGGCAAAAAGCTCGTTGGTTCGAAAGCTAGCTGGAGCACTTCCAAGTCTTCGGTAGCTACTGTATCCAATAGCGGAAAAGTAACAGCGAAAGCAAAAGGAACAGCAACCATTACTGCTTCGTACAAAGGCGAAGAAGTTGAAATTAAAGTAACTGTAAAATAACAGCCAAAAAAAGCTCGCTGGATCAAAGCTTGACGATTCAGCGGGCTTTTTGCATCATCATATCTAAATGAAGAGCAAATAGGGGGGAAGGACGATGAAGGAAGTCATCCAGCAAAAGCTGGCGGAGATGGAAAGAGAACATGCGCTGAAAATATTGTTTGCTGTCGAGTCCGGGAGCCGGGCCTGGGGTTTCCCGTCGCAGGATAGCGACTATGACGTGCGCTTTGTCTATATTCACAGGCCGGAGTGGTATTTATCGATCGACGACAAGCGAGATGTTCTGGAGCTGCCGATTGATGAAGTCTTGGATATAAACGGCTGGGACATTCGAAAAGCGCTCAAGCTGTTTCGCAAATCGAATCCGGCGTTGCAAGAATGGCTCGCTTCCGAAATCGTTTATCAGGATGACCTCGGTTTCCGTGATGAGCTTATTCGTCTGAGCAGCGATTTGTTCTCACCGAAGACAGCCATGCACCATTACTTGAGCATGGCGAGCGGGAATTACCGAAAAGATTTGCAAGGCGATCATGTAAAAAGCAAAAAATATTTTTATGTGCTGCGTCCGCTCCTCGCTTGCGAATGGATCAAACAAAACAAAACGAATCCGCCGCTCCTGTTTCAGCAGTTGGTATCCGAGATGGTGAGCGATTCGGCCTTGAAGCGGGAAATCGATGAGTTATTGCGCAGAAAAATGGCGGGAGATGAGCTTCGGATGGAACCGCGAATCGACGTCATTCACGAGTATATTGAGGACAGCCTGGAGAGACTGACGAAAGATGCCAAGGAGTTTACAGACCGTCAGCAAGACTGTACGCCTGTGCTCGATAGTGTGTTTCGGCGCTATTTGCAAACAGCTTGGCAAACGTAGTGAGAACGTCCAATGACGTCAGGGGAACAGCACGTTCCATCCATTGTCGCTGTCGATACTCCGCCATTTATTTGGTATAATGCCGTTGTATATACGTTCTTGGCGCTACTATCATTTTTATCGTAAAGTGAGGATTTTCACATGAAGAAAAAGCTTGTACTTGTATTGGACGTGGAGAAAGCGGAAAAAATCGATATGCAACAGCTTGCCGACTCGATGTCGCAAGCGATTCAAAACGTGGACGGCATTGTGCTGCACGATCTCGTGATGTTTGACAACGACGAGAACAACGCGGACAAGCTGATTGCCAACATGAAACAAGAGCTTTCCTGAGAGGCGCGGTCAGCCCTCGCAGCGCCGATGCGTTCCAACGGTAATGAATCGAATTTGCAATTATGGGTTAGCCAAAAAGACTTGCCGATCAGGGGCAGGTCTTTTTTTGGTTTGTTTCAAGTTTCCTCGCGTGAGCGCGGCTCCTCGTGTCTTCCTATAAATTGGTTCGCCTTCGGTGTCTTTACGAAGGTAGTGGAGCAGCTATTTTTACACTGATCTCCGTGTCAGCCATCCAATAGACTTGCATACCTTCAGAGGCTCTTCTAAGCAGTGAGGCAGCCATTTTTGCTTTGATCTCCATGCCAACCGATAAACTTGCTCCCCTTGGGTGTCTTTACCAAGGTAGTGAGGTAGCCGTTCATACACTGATCTCCGTGTCTATCAATAGACATGTCCACCTTCACTGTCTCTTCTAAGTAGTGAAACAACCATTTTGCACTAATCTCCGTGCCCACCAATAAGCTTGCTCATCTTCGCTTTCTATTCCAAGCAGTGAAACAGCCATTATGCACTAATCTGCGTGCCCACCAATAAGCTTGCTCGCCTTCGCTTTTTATTCCAAGCAGTGAAACAGCCGTTTTGCACTAATCTCCATGCCTCACCAATAAACTTGCCCACCCCCACTTTCTTTTCCTACTCTTAAAAGGGAAGGGGGAGAGAAACATGTACGCATGCAGTTATTCTGGAACGGTTTTCGGAATTGATGGAATGGTGGTAACGGTAGAAACGGATATCGCCAACGGATTGCCGCAGTTCGATCTGGTCGGGCTTGGCGGATCAGCGGTTAAGGAAGCGCGCGATCGTGTGCGCGCTGCTTTGCGAAATGCAGGCTATGAATATCCGATGCAGCGAATTACCGTCAATCTGGCACCAGCGGATCAGCGCAAGGAAGGCTCAGGCTTCGATCTTGCCATCGCGCTGGGAATTTTGCTTGCATCGAAACAATTGGCAACCAGACCAGAACGTATTCTCGTCCTCGGAGAGCTGGCACTCGACGGCTCTTTGCGCCCTGTCTCCGGCGTTCTTCCTATCCTGCTGGAAGCGAAAAAGACAGGCTTTACCCACGTCATCCTGCCGCAGACCAACGCAGCAGAAGCACGGCTTGTCGATATGATCGTCTTGCCAGCTGGCAATTTAACGGAAGCCGTCCATTACTGGAAAGAAGGACTCCAGCCGCAAAATCGGCAAGAAACAGCAGAACAACCAGCAACCTTCCGCAACATTTCCCATTCCAATCACGCTCCCGATTTATCCCATGTTTATGGTCAGCATTTCGTCAAACGCGGCTTGGAAATTGCGGCAGCAGGCTTTCATAACGTGATTTTGGTCGGTCCACCTGGCTGTGGCAAGACACTTCTCGCTAACTGCTTGCCGGGCATCATGCCCAAGATGACGATGGATGAATCGTACGAGGTGACGAAAATATACAGTATCGCAGGCCATCTTACGCGCGAGGGCGGACTGATCGAAGAACGGCCGTTTCGCGCTCCCCACCATACGATTACAGCAACAGCTTTGATTGGCGGCGGGGCGCAAATCCCCCGACCCGGTGAATGCAGCCTGTCTCACGGCGGAATCTTGTTTCTGGATGAAATGCCGGAGTTCTCCCGGCATGTCCTCGAAGTGCTGCGCCAGCCATTGGAAGCGGGCAAGGTTACGATTGGACGAGCCAAGCAGGTGTTTACGTTTCCGGCCCAATTTTTGTTGATCGGCTCATGCAATCCTTGTCCATGCGGATTTTTTGCTGTCAGGGAAAAACAAGTATGCTCTTGTTCGCCCCAGCAAATACACAAGTACCGTTCCAAGCTGTCAGGGCCGTTGCTCGACCGGATTGATTTGCACATAGAGGTGCCGCGTGTACCTGTTCAACTGCTGCACAATCGAAAAGCCGAAGAAACGTCGAAAGATATTCGAGCCAGAGTTGAACAGGCGCGCGCCATTCAGTGCGAAAGGTATCGGCACCGACCGGGAAATCCTTTTAACAGCATGATGAATGCAGAAGAACTGCGGAATTTTGCCAGGCTGGACAAAGAAGGCCAAGAGATGTTGCAGCTCGCTTTTGAGACATTGGGATTAAGTGCGAGAGCCTACGACAGAATCGTCAAAGTAGCGCGAACGATCGCCGACTTGGATGGTTCTTCACACATTGACGCAGCGCATGTCGCGGAGGCGATCCGGTACAGGGCGCTGGACAGGGGAGTGCCGCTTTAACCTGCTAGAGCGGGCTGTTTGGCTGGCATGGCTGTTTTTAAAAAAAGAGGCAAGAGCAGAAACCGAAGCTGAAACTGTAACCCTAACTCTAACTGTAACGCAGGAAGCAGGAAGCGAGACTATTCAACATGCTAATAACACCAGTCCTATAGAACGCGCGTGCGTGTTTATCAAGTGTCAGTTTCGGCCCCAGTGCCCAGCCCTAGCCCCAGACCCAGACACTCTAAACAATCGTCACGATATAAAAGACAAAGCTCGCGCAATCTGACTGATCCCAAGGCCGACAGTATTTAAAAGAAAGAGTAGTCACGCCGCGGTTGATTGCCCGAAACGCAAAGCGTTGATGACCGCCTTGCCCGATTCGTGCCGCTTGGGCAGGAGGGACAAATTCAGTGGATTGGAAAACGAGAAAGCGCTCGTCTACAGGATTGGATAGCGCCCACTGGTAACCAGTCGTAGGATTCGCCTCAAGTGCTATGGGAAACACATGCCCACTTTGGACTTGCAAAGTGAAGGTAGAGCTTAATGCCATGATCCATCGTCCTTTCCGGAAGAAAAAGTCTCCTGATACTGTATGTAAAAAGGAAGCAAATGCCCACATGTGCAAAGCATAGTATGAGTGAAAAATAATTGATACATATAGAAAAAAACGAAGGAAAGCATTGTGAAAAAAGGAACACGTCATACCGGAGCACATTTTTTTCGGCCGAATTAGTATGATTTGGAAAGGGATTTGCAAAATAATGGCGAATGTATAGGAATAAAGACACATAATGTCGAATGTTTTAGGGATTTTGTAATCTCTTTTGCCTAGTTTTTTCGTCAAAGGATTTCCAGAGTGTCGAGAGGCATTTTTACGGTCCAGACTGTTTGTTGAACTTCCCAGCACTTCCAAATGGTTTGGGCGTACATCCTATGCACCTCACACTTGGAAAGCTTTTCTCTGTGTACATATTTGCTAGGAAAGGGAAAGGAAAATTGATGGAGAGCATTGCGGAACTATTTGAGAAAAGAGAGTATTACCACGCCTTTCAACCGATATGCCAATTTCCGGAAAAAAACCGGATAGGGTATGAAGTGCTCTTGCGCAGCAAAGCGGGGCAGAACCCGGAGTTGTTGTTTTCTACGGCCAAGGAAAAACGAAAGTTGCCGGAATTGGACACCCAATCATTTCGGCATGCGCTCTCGACTTTTTTTCGTGCTTCCATGGAGCACAATCATGAACTCCTGTTTGTGAACATTTTTCCCACCACAATTGTGGAGGACTCGTTTCCAGCGTTCATCGAGGAGATCAGACAAGCTTTTTTTCCGTATTTGACGCGAATCGTGCTGGAGATCAACGAGTCCATCATGGAGGGAGAATGCTGGCACGAACCTGTTTTTACGCGACGCATCAGTGAATTGAAAGCAATGGGTTTTTTGATCGCTTTGGATGATGTAGGCGATGCAGCAAATATTTTTCACAAGATTACCGATCTTTCGCCGGATTTCATCAAAATCGATCGCTTTTATTCCAAGGAGCTTTCGACTTCGCAAGAAAAACAAAAAGTCGTAAAGCTGTTTGTCGAATTTTGCAAGCATGAACCTCAACTCATTCTCGAAGGAGTTGAAGAAGAAGAAGATTTTGCTTGCGCCTCTTCATTGGGAATTGCAATGGGTCAGGGATACCTTTTTGGCAAGCCCGGCCGTTTGCAGGAGGATTAAGAGGGGGGAGCAGAATTGGAGGAATTACTAATGTTTGGTGATAGTAGTGTATATTCGAGGAAAGCGACCCTTTCCTTAAAAATATCTGAATTTGAAGTCCCTCCCATGCAGGATTTGCTGATTATAGGGAGGAAAGCGCCAATCGGGCCGGAAGCAGTGCGGAGAATGGCAGAAGCCTTGTCGCCGGAGCAGTTTACTTTGCTGAAGATCGATCATCCCAAGATCGAAGCTGTGTTGTTGAGAAACTCGCTCTTGCAAATGATGGACGAAAAATTGCTAATGAAAATTATTTTGGAAGAATCAGAGCGGATGATCAGTGAATCCATGGTTTTGCGATCTGAGCTGAAAATTGCATTGTCGGTACAACGCGAGGTGGATTTGCTATGAACATCTCAGAGATCATGATTCCAACGATTCATTCCATTTCCTCTGACAAATCCGTCTCCCACGCAGCAAGGCTTATGAGCCAGTACCAGATGGATTCGCTCGTCGTCATTGACCATGGAGAGCTCGTAGGATTAGTGACTTCCAGAGATGTCCTCACTGCTCATCCGAATCGAATTGTCGCTGATGCTATGTGTAATCAAATGCATTATTTGTTGGCGGACCAAAATATTTGGGAAGCCCATCATTATTTTCTCAATGAAAATGTCAAATTGGCGATTGTCCTCGACGAAGAGCAGGTAAGCGGGATGATTACCAAGGAAACAGTAGAAATGAAAATAGCGGAATACAAGGACCCGCTCTCTGGCTTGTATCGGGCACCTTATATCCAGTTTATCGGGGAAAGTTATTTGCGTAAGCAGATTCCGTTTCATTTGCTGTTTATCGATTTGAACGACTTTGGCAGAGTCAATAAGCAATACGGTCATCCGTTCGGTGATGATGTCATCCGGACCTATTCCGCTGTGCTTTCCTCGATTGCCGAGGATCAGGGAGACCATTTGTGCCGTTACGCAGGGGATGAATTTGTCCTGATCTCCACTGCACCAATCGCGTTGATCGAGCAGTATATCGATTTGATCTCCCGGCCGACAAACGTGCTGGACATCACGGTTTCCGCAGCCGTTGGGCATGTGAATGGATGTGAAGATCCTGATTTTTTCAAACGATCCTGGAGAGAACTGATCGCCCAGGCAAGCCTTGAGTCTTCTGCTATCAAAGCACAGAAGACTGCTTCGGCGCTTCCTTCGTAACAGAAGCGCCGGATAAGAGAACAGGATTGTGCATACACTTGGTGAAACCAACTCTGTTTTTATTCGTATTTCTTAATGACATAACGAGACGAGTTCGGTCAGGGGAGGCTATTTACATGATTGTTACTACAACCAACACTGTGCAAGGAAGAGAAATCGAAGCGTATCTGGACATTGTCAGCGGAGAGGTCATTATGGGAGCGAACGTAGTCCGCGACTTTTTGGCAGGGATTACGGACATCATCGGTGGCAGAAGCGGATCGTACGAGAGCAAGCTGGCGGAAGGCCGGGAAATGGCTTTGAAAGAAATGAAGGACAAAGCTCGCGCACTGGGCGCAAACGCAGTAGTAGGCGTCGATCTCGATTTTGAAACACTCCGTGAAGGCATGATGATGGTCATAGCGACCGGAACAGCAGTACGTGTAAAATAAGCCGGCAGATGCCCGGCTTTCTTTTTTTGCGCTGTATGTGGTAAAAAGGCAGAAGCTGCTGGCCTGAGCCATGCTACGGACTGTTTAAAATGGCAGAGATGAGGTAAGCTGGACTAAGAGACTGAGGTGATAAATGTGTCTGTAGAAGCAACACTGGTCGAGCTTGCGCAAAAAATCAAGGCGAATCCCAAACCGATTCGCGGCTTTTTCGCCGTGTATCATTTTGTGCTTGGCGGGGAAGAGAACGGGACGTATGAAATCAAATTCGGCAACGATGAAGCGACCTATCGGCTAGGGATTACTGAGCAGGCAGGCTGCACGCTGGAGTTGTCCGGCGAAAATTTCATCAAGCTGGTACAGGGAACGCTTAATCCGGCTGCGGCCCTCGTCACGGGCAAATTGAAAATCAAAGGGGACATGGGGCTGTCTTTAAAGCTGCAGACTTTGCTGTACAGCTACCAGACATCCTCTCTAAGAGCAGGAAACGAGTGAACAGACAAACCAATCCGGCGGTGCTGTTAGCCGCCCGTCACAAGTCAGTCACGGAAAAAAACTGGTCAAATTCCGAATAGTTGCGTTAAAATATGACCAAACAATGACAAGTATTCCAAAGAAAAGAACGAGGGAAACCATGCGCCATATTTGTTCCTTAATTGCAATCGTACACGGACTGGATGGACAATCTGTGCGTTTTGACTTGTATCAGGAGATGAGAAGAGGGACAACCGAACGAGAGCTGCTCAGACAGCATGCCAAGCTCCCTCGGCACTATTTCGACTATTTGTTTCACTCCGGTGTGCTGGAGGTCGAGAACGATCCTCCTTACCAGCCCAGCGTGACAAAGCCTGCTTCCATCGGAATGAACATACGATCTTTGGGTGGAAATGTATTGTTTGACATGTGCTTCGCTCCCCAGACGTATAAATTATGGCAGAATACAGATGCGAGTCTGGAAGACCTGTCTTTGCCTGCTGATATCTTCGAAGAATACGTATACCGTTTGGGAGCGATCAGCCGATTTCGTTATCTTGGACGCATCGATGATCCGGTTGTAGCAACTTCTCTTGGCGAAAACGACATGATCGAGTTCAAGCGCGACTTTTTGCTGTCCAAAGGCGGAATTATTAAAACAGTTGTGGCCTTTGCCAATTCGAACAACGGCAATCTTTTTTTGGGAATTACCGATGAAGGCAGCATTTGCGGCATTGATCACGAGATTGAGCAATACGGAGACCCGGATAAATACCTTTTGGCCATTACTCAGTACATTCAGGACAAGACGTCGCCATTTTTAACACCTTTCCCTAAAATCTCCCTGAAAAAAGTCGACGGAAAGCATGTTGTCGCTATTTTTGTGGAGGTTTCCTCCGAGCTGATTTGCGGGCTGGACAAAAACAGCGAGAAATACGTTGTGATCCGCACGAACAATCGCTCGGTTGTGGTAAAAGACCCGCATCAGATTGGCGAAATTTACGTCAAACGAAAACTTGGCAGTGAGATCAGCCGACGACTGGGACTTCTCTAGATTCATCGGGCAGGGCTGATACTCGAAGGAGGTTGCTGATGGTATCGTCTTTGCGTGCTTATTTGTTAGTCGTGATGGTTGCAAGCATGTTTGTTTCCGGTTGTGCGCAGTCTGACAAAGTTCCAGCTGACATGAACGATCGCATCGAGACGGAGCTAGGCGCCGTAGAAAAGGCGACAGTCATGTCCACAGACGGCCAGGAAGTCATGCTGGATTTGCCTACCTTCATGAAAGAACTGTCTAATCAAGGCAAGGATTTGCAGCTCTCAGAAGAAGCTTTGAAGCAGGAAGACGTGCGTTTTACGCTTGTATTGTACCGGAAGCAGTTAGCTCCGCTAGTGGTGGCGGTAGGAGAAGGAGCCAGCCAGTTTGGCGAAAATACATATCGGGGAGCAGGCGCTGTCGCTTTTTATCAATGGATTCAGAAGCTGACAGGAAAAGGCTTGCTGTCGCAAAAAATTGATACCGTGTTGCTCTCGGCTGACGATTTGGGCAAGACGAGGGCGCTTGGCGAAGCAGAAGCGGACCTGATCCGCAAGGTGCTGGCAACGGCCACGCCTGAGCCGGGGGCAGCGAACAAGCAATACGCGCTCTATCCGAATTACCAGATGCGAATCAACGCAACAGACAGGCCGCTCGAAGTGACGGTGCTCACGCCGACATTGATCAGTGTGCCTTTTGGAAAAGAAACCCATACGTTTCGCGTGGATGGAGGACTTTTCTCCAAGCTGACGGAGTGGATTCCTCCCGCGGATACAGGCGACAAAACGTTTGAGCAGCTGTTCAAGGCCAGCCAAATCCGAATTTCGGCTACGGGTGCTGCCGCTTCGGAAAACATCGAAGTGGAAGTAAGAAAACGACAGTGGAGCAAGGGATCGCACACCAGGCCGTGCGGCTTTTACAAGCAGCCGATTTGTTAAAAGAAGCACCGAAAGATCCGGGGCACGAACAGTATCGCCTCTCCTTTTTTGTGAATGGAAAAGAGCGCGAAGTCGTCTTGTACGCCAATTATTTTCAACTGGACGCAAAATGGTATATTCACAGTGAAATCGCGGAAAATCAGTGGAAATTGTTTCAAAGTCTTAGAAAATGATGGTTGTTCCTCATGAAGTTTCGAAGTTATGGTCACGATAAGGACAACATATTACTACCACTTTTGCATTTTTTGTCGTAGAATAGTTACGTTGCACTGATAGTGGAGGCTTCGACCGGAGGAAGACGCAGATGTCTTTAGCCGGTCTAAAAGCCTGCCGATCTTTATCTGCCATAGGAGGATGGAGAATGAACATTCATGAGTATCAAGGTAAAGAGATACTTAAGCAGTACGGTGTAAAAGTTCCTGAAGGTCGCGTAGCGTTCACAGTGGATGAAGCTGTTGAAGCAGCGAAAGAACTGGGCACCCAAGTAGTTGTGGTAAAAGCACAAATCCACGCTGGTGGCCGCGGTAAAGCTGGCGGTGTAAAAGTGGCGAAAAACCTGGATGAAGTTCGTACATATGCCAACGAAATTCTTGGCAAAGTGTTGGTAACTCATCAAACAGGACCAGAAGGCAAAGAAGTAAAACGCCTTTTGATCGAGCAAGGCTGCGATATCAAAAAAGAATACTACGTTGGTGTCGTTGTTGACCGTGCGACTGGCAGCGTTGTTATGATGGCTTCCGAAGAGGGCGGTACGGAGATCGAGGAAGTAGCTGCTCACTCTCCAGAAAAAATCTTCAAAGAAGTAATCGATCCGGTAACAGGTCTGAATGCGTTCCAAGCACGTCGCCTGGCTTACGCAATCAACATTCCAAAAGAACTGATCAACAAAGCAGCGAAGTTCATGCTGAGCTTGTACCAAGCATTTGTTGACAAAGATTGCTCTATCGCTGAAATCAACCCGCTCGTTGTTACTGGCGACGGTGAAGTAATGGCACTCGATGCCAAACTGAACTTCGACAGCAACGCTCTCTATCGTCATGCTGACATCGTAGCTCTGCGCGATCTGGATGAAGAAGACGAGAAAGAAATCGAAGCGTCCAAATTCGATCTGTCCTACATCGCACTCGATGGTAACATCGGTTGCATGGTAAACGGTGCAGGTCTGGCAATGGCAACGATGGACATCGTGAAATTTTACGGTGGAGACCCTGCCAACTTCCTCGATGTAGGCGGCGGTGCTACAGAAGAGAAAGTAACCGAAGCGTTCAAAATCATTCTGCGCGATGAAAAAGTTAAAGGTATTTTCGTTAACATTTTCGGTGGCATCATGAAATGTGACGTCATTGCAAACGGCGTAGTAAATGCAGCAAAACAAATTCAACTGGACAAACCGCTCGTTGTGCGCCTCGAAGGTACCAACGTGGATCTCGGTAAGAAAATCCTCAATGAGTCCGGTCTGAACATCGTTGCAGCTGAATCCATGGCTGATGGCGCTGAGAAAATCGTATCCTTGGTAAAGTAAGCAATTGCGAGTAGATACGTTAAAAAAGGTGGGAAAAATACGCGATGAGTATTCTCGTTAACAAAAATACAAAAGTAATTACACAAGGGATTACCGGTGCAACAGGTTTGTTCCACACTCGCGGAGCCGTTGAGTACGGTACACAAATGGTTGGCGGTGTAACACCTGGTAAAGGCGGCACTGAAGTTGACGGTATTCCAATTTTCAACACAGTAGCAGAAGCAGTAGAAAAAACTGGTGCAAACGCATCCGTTATTTACGTTGCTCCTCCATTCGCTGCTGACGCGATCATGGAAGCGGTTGACGCTGAGCTGGATCTCGTAATCTGCATCACCGAAGGTATTCCTGTCCTCGACATGGTAAAAGTAAAACGTTACATGGAAGGCAAGAAAACCAAGCTGATCGGACCTAACTGCCCTGGCGTTATCACTCCAGGCGAGTGCAAAATCGGTATCATGCCTGGCTACATCCATACTCCTGGTAAAGTGGGTATCGTATCCCGCTCCGGTACCTTGACGTATGAAGCGGTTCACCAAACATCTACTCGCGGCATTGGTCAATCCACTGCTGTTGGTATCGGTGGAGACCCTGTAAAAGGTATGGAATTTATCGATGTACTGAAAATGTTCAACGAAGATCCAGACACAGAAGCAGTGATCATGATTGGTGAAATCGGTGGTACTGCGGAAGAAGAAGCAGCTGAATGGATCGCTGCGAACATGAAAAAACCAGTTGTAGGTTTCATTGGCGGACAAACTGCGCCTCCAGGAAAACGCATGGGCCACGCTGGTGCGATCATTTCCGGCGGTAAAGGTACTGCGGCTGAGAAAATCGCCAAGCTCGAAGAGTGCGGTGTTCGCGTAGCGAAAACGCCAGCAGTTATCGGTGAAACACTGGTAGAACTGTTGACAGAGCGCGGTATGCTCGACAAAGTTCTCAACAAATAAGAACGAAGATAGCAGAAGTGGACAGGCACAGGCTTGTCCACTTTTTCTTTTTTTGAAGGAGGCCGCTGTCTTTCGGTACAATGACTCTCGAAACCGTTACACCAAACGGCGTTCCGCGGGAGGGAGTTTTGCATGCGTAAACCGAAAATCAGCGAGCGAGACTGGTTGTTCATCCTGACGATGATCTCTGGCCTGGGTCGCAAAAAAATTAGACAAATTCATGAGCTGGCAGGCTCTTTGCAGAATGCTGTCGATGAATGGCGTTTGGTCGGAGAAGAATTGCGGCTGTCGATCGAGCTAATTCAACAAGTTGATGCGCAAACCAATCCAGCTGTAGTCGAGCGGATGCTTGGCGAACGGGAAGCGAAAAAAGTCGGTTTCTTGTGCGTGTGGGACGAAGCGTATCCTGCTTCGCTCCGCCATATTCCTGATCAGCCATTGACCTTGTTTTACCGTGGGGATAGCAAGCTGCTTGAAGTGCCGTCTATCGGCGTTGTGGGCTCGCGGAAGCCTACGCCATACGGGCGGGCCAGCAGTGCGTTTTTGGTGAAGGAGCTGGTGCGTGCAGGTCTTGCCGTTGTCTCCGGCTTGGCGCACGGGATCGATGGGGAAGCGCATCAGGCTGCTCTTGCGGCAGGAGGAAAAACGATTGCCGTGCTCGGATGTGGACTCGATCATGTTTATCCGCCGAGACATCAAGCGCTCTATCAAAAAATTGAATCTTTCGGACTACTTTTGTCTGAGTATCCGCCGCATACGCCTCCTTTTCCCGGGTTGTTTCCGGAAAGAAACCGAATGATTAGCGGACTTAGTTTGGGTGTTTTGGTTGTAGAAGCGGCAGAGAAAAGCGGATCGCTGATTACAGCTGACTGTGCTTTGGAGCAAGGACGCGACGTTTTTGCCGTTCCCGGACCTATTTTTTCATCGTTGAGCGCTGGCCCGCATAACTTGATCAAACAAGGTGCAAAGCTAGTAACAAGTGCAAGCGACATTTTGGAGGAATTGCCGATTGTATTGCCACCAGATGTGCCGTCTGGAACAGCAACTGCCAAAAAGAGCCATGACAGCGAGCTGTCTCCAGAAGAAAAGGCAATCGTAGAATCGATAACGTACGATGGCGTTCATGTAGACGAGATTGTTCAGCAATTGGAACCGGATCGACGCAAAAGCATCCATCAGTTGATGCTCAGACTGGAGGCAAAAGGGGCGCTGACTGCCCTGCCAGGGGGGTATTTTGCACGGCGTTGAGGCTTGTGTCACATGTGCTGCGAACTCCCTACCCCTTGCAAGTGTTTGACAAATCGGATAAGCATATTTAATAATAGGGAAGATTCCTTACTAAAAGGGGAGGAAAAAAATGGCTGATACGCTCGTAATCGTAGAATCCCCTGCGAAAGCGAAAACCATTGGAAAATATCTGGGAAGCAAATATATCGTGAAAGCGTCCATGGGTCATGTGCGCGACCTCCCGAAAAGCCAGATGGGGGTAGATGTCAATCATGACTTTGAACCCAAATACATAACGATTCGCGGCAAGGGCGATGTACTCAAGAGCTTGAAGGATGCCGCCAAAAAAGTGAAAAAAGTTTATCTGGCTGCCGACCCGGATCGCGAAGGGGAAGCAATTGCCTGGCATCTGGCGCAGTATCTGAATCTGGATTTGAACCAGCCGCTTCGGGTTGTGTTCAACGAAATCACGAAAGACGCGATCAAAGAAGCGTTCAAGCATCCGCGACACATCAATATGGATTTGGTCAACGCCCAGCAAGCCCGCCGCATTCTGGATCGGCTTGTCGGCTACAACATCAGTCCGATTTTGTGGAAAAAAGTGCGCAAAGGCTTGAGTGCAGGGCGCGTTCAATCAGTTACGGTCAAGCTGATCATGGATCGGGAACGTGAAATTCAGTCGTTCATTCCTGAAGAGTATTGGACGATTGCCACCAAGCTCGCAAGCAATGGCAAAGAGTTTGAAGCGAAGTTTTACGGCTATGGGGACGAAAAGGTAGAGCTGAAATCCGAAGAAGATGTCAAACAAGTGTTGGACAGAATGAAGGACCAGCCGTTTGTCGTGCAAAAGGTGATCAAGCGCGAACGCAAACGCAATCCGGCTCCGCCGTTCATCACCAGCTCCTTGCAACAGGAAGCAGCCCGCAAACTGAATTTCCGTACGGCCAAGACCATGCGCATCGCCCAGGAGCTGTACGAGGGGATCGATGTTGGCAACAAGGAAGGCGCAGTCGGTTTGATTACGTATATGCGTACAGACTCGACACGCTTATCCGAAACCGCACAAAATGAAGCGAAAGAGTACATACAGGAAAAATTCGGCGCTGATTACATACCGGCTGAACCTCGCGTCCAGGCCAAAAAAGAAAACGCTCAGGATGCGCACGAAGCGATTCGTCCTACGTCTGTGTCTCGCACACCGGATGAAATCAAAGAATTTTTGTCGCGGGATCAGTTGCGTTTGTATCGCCTGATATGGGAACGGTTTCTCGCCAGCCAAATGTCTTCGGCTGTACTCGATACGATGAGTGTGGATATAGATGCAGGGGGCATCATGTTCCGGGCGACTGGCTCGAAAGTGAAATTCCCTGGATTTATGAAGGTTTATATAGAAGGAAACGATGACGGGACAGAAGAAGAAAGCTTCCTGCCGCCGATTGATGAAGGGCAGACCCTTGAACATCAAGAAATCACCCCGGCTCAGCACTTTACGCAACCGCCGCCGCGATACTCCGAGGCACGTCTTATCAAGACGCTGGAAGAAGGCGGCATCGGACGGCCTTCTACCTATGCGCCTACCTTGGAAACAATCCAAAAGCGCGGCTACGTCGCTTTGGAGGAAAAACGCTTTATTCCGACGGAGTTGGGTGAGATCGTCATTACTTTGATTGAGGAGTTTTTCCCGGAGATTCTCAATGCGGAATTTACGGCTCACATGGAGTCTGATCTGGATGAGATCGAGGAAGGTACTGCCAACTGGGTCAACATTCTCGATGCGTTTTACGGAGGCTTTGCCAAGCGGGTAGCCGTAGCCGAGGAAGAGATGAAGGAAGTCGAGCTGAAAGACGAAGAGTCTGATGAAACCTGCGAGCTTTGTGGTCGCGTGATGGTCTACAAGCTCGGACGTTTTGGCAAGTTCCTCGCTTGTTCCGGCTTCCCGGATTGCCGGAATACGAAACCGATCGTCAAAGAAACGGGAGTAAAATGCCCACAATGTGAAACCGGACACATTATTGAACGTAAATCTAAAAAGAGCCGTATTTTTTACGGTTGCAACCAATACCCGGAATGCGATTTTGTATCGTGGGACAAACCGATTGCCCGTCCTTGCCCGAAATGCTCAAGCCTGATGGTAGAGAAAAAGCGCAAGAAGCAAGGGGTCAGCGTCGTCTGCACCAAATGCGATTACCAGGAAGAAGCAGACTCCTGATTGGACGAGGTACAATTTGTAGCTTGGAGGAAAAACAGCATGACAACACCAACTATCACAGTCGTAGGCGCAGGGTTGGCAGGAAGTGAAGCTGCCTGGCAAATCGCCAAGGCAGGGATTCCTGTCAAGCTGTACGAAATGCGGCCGAAAACCCAAACGCCTGCCCATCATACAGACAAATTCGCGGAACTGGTTTGCAGCAACTCCTTGCGAGCGAACACTTTGACCAATGCAGTCGGCGTATTAAAAGAAGAAATGCGTCGGCTGGACTCGGTCATTATCCGGGCTGCTGACCGTTGCGCCGTTCCGGCGGGTGGAGCACTCGCGGTAGACCGACATGAGTTTGCCGGCTACGTTACCGATGCGGTGAAAAATCATCCACTGATTGAAGTGATCACCGACGAGATCACGGACATCCCGGCTGACGGGATTGTCGTCATTGCGACTGGCCCGCTGACATCGCCAGCCTTGTCCCAAAAGCTGAAAGAGCTGACTGGGGAAGAATACCTATATTTCTATGATGCTGCAGCCCCAATTATCGAAAAAGACTCGATCGACATGAACAAAGTGTTTGTCGCTTCCCGTTACGATAAAGGGGAGGCTGCCTACCTGAACTGCCCGATGACAGAGGAAGAATTTAATCGCTTCTACGATGAGCTGATCGCAGCCGAAGCTGTTCCGCTGAAGGAATTTGAAAAAGAAATTTTCTTCGAGGGCTGCATGCCGATCGAAGTAATGGCAAAGCGCGGACGCCAAACGATGGTTTTCGGACCGATGAAGCCAGTCGGTTTGACCGATCCCCGCACAGGCAGAAAGCCGTATGCAGTCGTTCAGCTTCGCCAGGACAACGGAGCGGCTACTTTGTACAACATCGTCGGCTTCCAAACCCATTTGAAGTGGCCTGAGCAAAAGCGCGTCTTCTCGCTCATCCCGGGACTGGAAAACTGCGAAATCGTGCGCTACGGCGTCATGCACCGCAACACCTTTATCAATTCTCCCAAGCTGCTTCGTCCGACCTATCAGTACAAGGAACGCGATACATTGTTCTTTGCAGGGCAAATGACCGGAGTGGAAGGCTATGTGGAATCGGCTGCATCCGGACTGCTCGCAGGCATCAACGCTGCGCGACTGGCAAAAGGGGAAGAGTTGATCGTCCTCCCGCCTGAAACGGTAATGGGCAGCATGGCGCGGTATATTACGACGGCTGATCCGAAACATTTCCAGCCGATGAATGCGAATTTCGGACTGGTTCCAGAGTGGCCAGAACGCATCCGAAACAAGCGTGAGAAAAACGAAAAGCTCGCTGAGCGGGCGCTAGATACAATTCAGAATTTTACACAATAACGACACAATTAACGTTGATATCCGAATTTCGTCTGTGTTACTATATAGGTGCTTCGAGGAGGGTGCATCCCATATGGACATTTCGCAACAAATTTCTGCGGATCTTGCGATGTTTACCCGTTATTTGCGAGTAGAAAAAAACGCCTCTCCTCATACGGTAAAGCAGTATATGGCAGATATCAGCGAATTTGTCTCCTTTATGGAACAGCACCAAATCTCCGTATTTGCTGCTGTTTCTTATTTGCATGGTCGATCCTTTCTCGCACACTTGGCGGGCAGGGGGTTATCCCGGCGAAGTGTTGCGCGTAAGCTCTCCAGCTTGCGAAGCTTGTATCGATTTTTGTTGCGTGAGGGTCAGCTGGAACAAAATCCATTTCAACTCGTCTCCACTCCGAAAATGGAGAAGAAACTCCCCTCCTTTTTGTATCCGCAAGAGGTTCAAGAGTTTTTTGATCTGCCAGATACATCAACGCCTTTAGGAATACGTGATCGGCTGATATTTGAACTGTTGTACGCGAGCGGCATGCGCGTTTCGGAACTGGTGACCTTGTCAGTTGACGACATCAATCCGAGCATGGGCGTCGCGCTTGTATATGGAAAAGGGGCAAAAGAGCGGTATGTGCCTGTGGGAAGTTATGCCTGCGATGTTCTTAGGCAATACCTAGAGTATGGAAGAGAAAAACTGTTGGCCGGAAGAGTAGATCACGGCAACCTGCTGGTCAATTATCGCGGAGAACCGCTATCTGACCGCAGTGTTCGCCGGATTGTAGACAAATACGTAGATATGTGCGCTTCTCATTTGCGTGTCTCACCGCACACCTTTCGTCATACGTTTGCGACCCATATGTTAAATGGAGGGGCTGACCTCCGTACGGTCCAAGAACTGCTGGGACATGTCAATGTCTCCACGACACAGGTATACACGCATGTGACCAAGGAGCGACTTCGCCATGTATATGACACCGCTCACCCGCGGGCTAACCCGAATAGTACAGGTTCCGCCAAACGGACATAACGGGAGGAATCAGTAATGGAACAGTTTCACGCAACAACCATATTCGCTATTTCGCACAATGGGGCAATCGCAATGGCCGGAGACGGTCAGGTTACCTTTGGAAACAGCATGGTCATGAAAAATGGTGCTAAAAAAGTAAGAAGGCTCTATCGTGGAGAAGTTTTAGCAGGTTTTGCTGGCTCAGTTGCTGACGCAATCACGCTGTTTGAAAAGTTTGAAGGCAAGCTTGAGGAATACCACGGCAACCTTCAGCGAGCGGCTGTCGAGCTGGCGAAGGAGTGGCGGCTGGATAAAGTGCTGCACCGCCTGGAAGCCATGATGATTGTGGGCAACAGAGAGCATCTTTTGCTCATCTCCGGGAACGGGGAAATCATCGAACCGGATGACGGCATTCTCGCGATTGGCTCTGGCGGCAGCTTTGCCCTTGCTGCCGGGCGCGCGCTGAAAACATATGCGCCGCATCTTGGTGCCCGAGAAATTGCAGAAGCATCACTTCGAACTGCTGCCGAGATTTGCGTGTTCACGAACAACAATCTTGTGGTGGATGAGTTGAATTGAGCGAAAGGGAGGAACTTCTGTGCTGAATCTTGAGCAATTAACTCCGCGTAAGATCGTAGAGCATCTGGACAAATACATCGTCGGGCAGGCACAAGCGAAAAAAGCGATAGCTGTAGCCCTTCGCAACCGTTACCGGCGCAGCCTTTTGCCGGAACAGATGATTGACGAGGTCGTTCCTAAAAATATTTTGATGATCGGGCCAACCGGGGTGGGTAAAACCGAGATTGCCCGCCGCATTGCCAAATTAACCGGCGCGCCGTTCATCAAGGTAGAGGCGACCAAGTTTACTGAAGTTGGCTACGTAGGACGCGATGTAGAGTCGATGGTGCGAGATCTGGTGGAAGCCTCCATCCGAACTGTGAAGCAGGAAAAAATGGAGTCAGTGAAAGAAAAAGCAGAAAAGCTCGCGAATGAAGCGATCGTCAATGTGCTGGTTCCATCCCGCAAACCGCAAAGCTCGTTCAAAAATCCGCTGGAGATGCTGTTCGGCGGACAACAGCAGCAACAACAAGAGTCGCATGACCAGGAAGAGGCTTCCGTCCTGCAACAGCGCAGGCAGGTGGCTTGGCAACTGGCGAATGGACAGCTGGAAGAACAAATGATCGAGATAGATGTAGAAGATCAGTCGCCAAACATGTTTGACATGTTCCAAGTTCCGGGTACAGAACAAATGGGGATGCAAATGCAGGATATGCTCGGCAGCCTGATGCCTAAACGGACGAAGAAGCGAAAATTGCGAATTAAAGATGCCCGAAAGGTATTAATTCAGCAGGAAGCGCAAAAACTGGTGGATATGGACGAAGTTACGCAGGAGTCGATTCGTCGGGCTGAACAGCATGGCATTATCTTTATCGACGAAATCGACAAGATTGCGGGCAAGGACGGACGTGGTCCGGACGTATCCCGCGAAGGTGTGCAACGGGATATTTTGCCGATTGTGGAAGGCTCTACGGTCATGACGAAGTACGGACCTGTGAAAACAGATTACGTCCTGTTCATCGCAGCCGGAGCATTCCATATGGCCAAACCGTCCGACCTGATTCCTGAGCTTCAGGGACGTTTTCCGATTCGGGTCGAGCTGACGAGCTTGCGCATCGAAGATTTTGTGCGAATTTTGACAGAACCGAAAAATGCGCTGCTCAAACAGTACGTCGCCCTGTTGGAAACAGAGGGAGTTCAAGTGGAATTTACGCCGGAAGCCATCCAGGAGATCGCCAAAATGGCTGCTGAAGTGAACCAGAGTACAGACAATATCGGCGCGAGACGCTTGCACACCATACTGGAAAAGCTGCTGGAGGATCTCTCGTTTGAAGCCCCGGAAATTCATCTGGAAGTTGTACAGATCACCCCGGATTACGTCCGTCAAAAGCTGGGAACAATCGCGGGGAACAAAGACTTGAGTCAATACATTTTGTAAGCATTGGATAGGTAGTAACATACATTGGGAGGAAATACAGATGGATCTACTGTCGAAAACTAGAAGAATTAACCGCATGTTGCAAAAATCTGCGGGTCATGCCGTTAATTTTAATGAAATGGCGCAAGTATTGAGCGATGTGATTGAAGCAAATACGTTTGTCGTAAGCCGCAAAGGGAAGCTGCTTGGCTTTGCGATCCACCAAGAGATGGATAACGGACGTATGCGCAAAATGCTGGAAGAGCGCCGTTTTCCGGAAGAGTATAGCCAAGGTCTTTTGAAAGTGGAAGAAACGTCTGCAAACCTGGACGTAGAAAGCCCATACACCATTTTCCCTGTGGAAATGAAAGATGTATTCCGCTCCGGTTGGACGACTCTCGTTCCGATCATGGGTGGTGGCGATCGCCTCGGTACGCTGATTCTCGGCCGCATCAACGATCAATTCGTGGACGATGACCTGATCCTGGCAGAAGTGGGCGCAACCGTAGTAGGAATGGAGATTTTGCGCGAGCGTTCTGAAGCGATTGAAGAAGAAGCGCGCAGCAAGGCTGTCGTTCAAATGGCGATCGGTTCCCTGTCCTACAGTGAATTGGAAGCTGTCGAGCACATCTTTGAAGAGCTGGAAGGCAAGGAAGGCTTGCTCGTAGCGTCAAAAATTGCGGATCGTGTCGGCATTACCCGCTCCGTTATCGTGAACGCGCTGCGCAAGCTGGAGAGTGCGGGCGTAATCGAATCCCGCTCCCTGGGGATGAAAGGAACATTCATTAAAGTATTGAATGAAAAGCTGCTTCCTGAACTGGAAAAGCTGAAAACCTCGTAAGATTTTCTAGAATAAAAGTTTAGCCAAAGTGAACTTCAAGGTATAGCAACAGCCGTTGCTGTACCTTTTTTCATGGGTAATTATACCTAGTTGCAACACTGTCCGACAATCTTTTACCAGAAATTATGCATTGATTTTTCGGGATAAGTGCAATCACAGCGCATTGAATATGGTTTGCATGTAAAAACAAGTAAAAAAACAGGAAAGTTCAGGGATTTAGTGCCATTGAATCATTTTGAAAATCGCCATCAATAGGGGCTTTTTTCACTATTACGATTTTGCTATGATTGAATCGTATCTTGGCTGTCGAAAATACAGGAATTATAGGCAGATTTGCGAAAACGAATTGACACATATTGGGGGAGAAGGCTACATGCTGGATAGTTATCATCTGCAGGTCCTTGAGAGATCGATGAACGCCGCTACACTGCGCCATCGGACGATCACAAACAATCTTGCCAATATCGATACCCCTCAATTCAAAAGTCAACAGGTAATTTTTGAGGGCTATCTGCAAGAGGAACTAAATGGGAAAATAGGAACTGGAAAGCTTGCGGCCTATCGAACCAATGAACGCCACATTCCATTTAGCAACGCTGGCGGGTTCGCGATGCCACAGGTCGTTTCCAATCCGAATAGCTACGTTCAAAACAGTGGGAATGATGTGGACTTGGAGTCGGAGACAACGGAGCTGGCGAAAAACCAAATCTGGTATAGCGGCCTGACGCAGCTGACTGCGGGCCATTTCCAGAAACTGCGCAGTGTCATTGAGGGTGGAGGGAAATAACGATGAGCTTGTTTCAAGGAATTAATACAAGTGCTTCAGCCTTGACTGCAAATCGGTTGCGCCTGGATACGATTGCGTCGAATATTGCGAATGCAGAAACGACGCGCGCAACTTTTGTCGATGGCAAGTGGCAACCGTACCGTCGAAAAATGATCGAAATGTCACCGCGCTCAAGCGAGTCATTCGACAGCTTTCTGCAAGCGGCGGTTGGGACGGTGTCTGGCAGAGGAGGAGAACAAGGGGTGCGGGTCACAGCGATTCAAGAAGACAACACTCCGTTCAAGCGCGTATACGATCCTTCCCATCCGGATGCAGATCAAGACGGCTACGTGCTCATGCCAAACGTTGATCCGATGAAGGAAATGGTGGACCTGATTTCCGCTTCGCGATCCTACGAGGCGAACGTCACTGCTTTAAACGCAACGAAAGCGATGATGTTGAAGGCATTGGAAATCAAATAAAGCGGGTGAACAGTAAAAGATGGACATAAACGCACTTTCACAAGCGGTTCCGGTCAAGATGCCTGTCGCAAACAAAATGCCAACCACCGCGGAAGTCACAAAAGAATTTGGCGCTTTTTTGACAGACGCCATGAACCAGGTGAATCAGGCGCAGGTAGAGTCGGCCAATCTGGCAGACAAATTCGCGGCTGGCGAAATTACGGATCTGCACCAACTGACTGTTGCAGGCCAAAAAGCTTCCGTGATGCTGCAAATGACGATGCAAGTCCGGAATAAAGTGATTGAGTCTTACCAAGAAATCATGCGCATGCCGATTTGATTGTCGTTTTATCCAGTGAGAGGTGAAACATGAACGAACGTTTAGCTTTATACAGAAATCAGCTTACGTCTAAATGGAACCAGTTTTCCAAAAAGCAAAAATGGATGATTGTCGGAATCTCGCTTTTTCTGTTAATTTCGCTGGGCTTATACATATACATCGCTTCTCAGCCGGTCTACAAGCCACTCTACGATCAGAGACTTAGTGAACAGGAAATCGGCGCGATCAAGAAAGAGTTGGAAGGTCAGCAAATTCCATACAGGATTACTGGAAATGGGACAAGCATTGAAGTACCGGAAAAAATGGCCCAAGACGTCATTGTCGATCTTGCCGCACAAGGAATCCCCAGCCAAGCAGGCATCAACTCCGAAGTTTTTTCCAATACGTTGGGTGTTACGGACAGACAGTTCGATGTGATGAAAAAAGAAGCCTTGCAACAAGAGCTGCGCAAGATGCTTGAAAGAGTAAAAGGCGTTCGCTCGGCACAGGTAATGATTACACTGCCACAGGAAAGCGTTTGGGTAACAGAGACACCGGATACGGCAACTGCTTCCGTCATCGTCGATGTAGAACCAGGCACGACCCTGGAGCAAAAGCAAATTAACTCGCTCTACCTGCTCGTTTCCCGAAGCGTTCCGAAGTTGCCGATCGATGCGATTGCCATTACGGACCAATATTCGAATCCGCTGGAGCGCGCAGAAGGCGAAGAAGCAGAAGGAAGCTTGAGCAGCTTTAAACAACAAGAAGCGATCAAGTCCGAGGTTGAGAAGAAGATTCAACAAAATCTGTACAACCTGCTTGGTACAATCATGGGTCGCGATAAAGTGATTGTTCACGCTTTTATCAAAATGAACTTTGATAAAGAAACTCGCGTGGAAAATCTCGTGGAAGCGCCTGACAAAGAGAACAACGAAGGACTTATCATCTCTTCTCAAAAATTATCAAAAGCTTTCTCGGGTCAAGGCCAACCGCCAGGGGGCATCGCAGGTACAGGCGCGAATGCCGTTCCAAACTACCCGGGGAACAATCCTCAAGGAAGCAACAGCCAGTATGAAGAGTTGAATGATACAATCAATCGCGAAGTCAATCGGTTTACTCGGAATATTACGTTGAGCCCGTACAAAATCGAAGACTTGACGATCAACGTCGGGGTTGAGCCTCCGAATGGCACAGAATTGGATGCGGCTACACTTGAAAGCATCAAGCAAGTGCTGCGCAATGTTGTGCGTGTAACGTTAAGCGACAAGGCTGTCGATTTGAGCGAAGAAGAACTGGACAAGCATATTTCCGTTCTTCCGCGTCAGTTCTCTGGAAAAGTGGCTGTCGAAGAATCCAGCGCACTCAGTCCAGCTGTATTGTGGACCGTTGGTGGTATTGCCGTTTTGGCACTCGCCGCTGTTGCCTTCCTCATCATCCGCCGCCGCAATCAAGCGAAGCTGGAGCAGGAAGAAGAAATGTCCGATTTGCTGGCACCTGGTCAACCTACCGAAATTCCGGATCTGATTTATCAGGAAGACGGAGATCAGGTTGTGGTCAGAAAACAGCTTGAAAAATTGGCGCGAAGCAAGCCGGATGAATTTGTTGTTCTGCTTCGTACTTGGTTAGCAGAAGATTAAGGAGTGAAAGATATGGCTCGCGGCGCTAAAGAGTTGTCTGGACGACAGAAGGCGGCTATCCTCCTCATCTCACTAGGGCCGGAAATCTCTGCCCAGGTGTTCAAGCACTTGCGTGAGGATGAGATCGAGCAACTGACGTTGGAAATTGCCAACGTTCGAAAAGTCGATACAGAAGAAAAAGATAAAATCTTGGCCGAATTTCATCAAATCGCCGTAGCAAAAGAAGTAATCTCGCAAGGCGGGATCACCTACGCGAAAGAAATCTTGCAAAAAGCTTTGGGCGAGACGAAAGCGATGGATATTATCAATCGCTTGACTGCCAACCTGCAAGTACGGCCATTCGATTTTGCCCGGAAGGCTGATCCAGGCCAGATTTTGAACTTTATCCAAAACGAGCACCCGCAAACGATTGCCCTGGTTCTTTCTTATCTCGAACCGCAGCAAGCAGCGATGATTTTGTCCGCGCTTCCGCAAGAGCGGCAAGCTGAGGTAGCGAAGCGGATTGCCATGATGGACAGCACTTCTCCGGAAGTAATTGCACAGGTAGAACAAGTCCTCGAACAGAAGCTCTCGGCCACTGTCACGCAGGATTATACGCAAGCAGGCGGGATCGAAGCAATCGTGGCTGTACTCAATGGTGTCGATCGTGGGACGGAGCGCACGATTCTCGATTCTCTCGAAATTCAGGACCCCGAATTGGCCGAAGAAATCAAGAAACGCATGTTTGTATTCGAAGATATCGCTACACTGGACAACCGTTCGATTCAGCGCGTAATCCGCGATGTAGAAAATGCGGATCTGCAACTTTCTCTCAAAGTGTCCAGCGAAGAAGTTCGGGAAGTTATTTTCCGCAATATGTCCAAACGGATGGCGGACACTTTCAAAGAAGAAATGGAATTTATGGGACCAGTTCGTCTGCGCGACGTAGAAGAAGCACAATCTCGTATCGTTGCCATTATCCGTCGCTTAGAGGAGGCTGGTGAGATCATCATCGCCCGCGGTGGAGGAGATGATATCATTGTCTAGGATTATCAAAGTGGCTAATTATCGGCCTTCGGAGGACGCTGTTCTCCTCTCGGTGACGCCTGTACCACTAAAGACGGAAAATGATCCCGAAAGGTTGCAAGAAAATCTACAAATTTTACAACAAGCTGAAATTGAGGCCAAAACGATCCTCGCAGATGCCGAAGAAACCGCGCAAAACATCCTTCAACAAGCATCCGAGCAGGCTGAGCAACTGAAGCAGGAAGCACTCCTGGAGATCCAGCAATGGTGGGAACAAAAGCAGCAGGAAGCTTCCGAATTGTTCAGCTCTGTGCAGGAGCAAGCGGTTGTTGAAGGACAGGAAAAAGGTTTCGAGGAAGGGAAGCGCCAAGCGTATGAAGAGGAGATAAAAGCACTCTCTGACGCGCGCGCAATTCTGGAGCAGGCGTACAGCAGCAAGCAGCAGATTATAGCCGAAGGGGAACCTTTTTTAGTGGAACTTGCCCTTGATGTTGCCAAAAAAATTATTGGGCAAGAATTGCAGCAAAATCCGGAACAAGTCATGGAGATTGCCAAAAAAGCGCTGCGACGCTCCCGGGTTCACGGGGAGATAACGATATGCGTCAATCACAACTACTTTGATTACGTTTCTGACCACCGAGCCCAATTGCTTGCCCTGCTGGACGGTCAGGCGGAGCTTTCCGTCTATCCTGACTACACGATTTCCGATGGCGGGTGTGTGATTCGGACGCCGCTCGGAAGTGTGGATGCAAGAGTGGATACACAGCTGGAAGAGATCAAACAAGCATTGCTTGCGATTGCCGGAGGAAGTGAGTCCCGATGAGTTTCCTAGACATAACGAAGTACAAGCAGGCGCTGGGTGAGATTGATCCGATGCGCGTGAATGGAAAAGTGACGCAAGTTGTGGGGCTCACCATCGAGTCCCAGGGACCAGAAGTAAAGCTCGGCGAAATTTGCCATCTGTATCCGGCAAACAGCAAAGAGCCGATTATCGCTGAAGTAGTTGGCTTTCGCGAAAATAAAGTGCTGCTCATGCCGCTGGGCGAGCTGACAGCAATCGGACCGGGCTGTGATGTAGTGGCTACGGGGCGGTCGCTGGAAGTGAAGGTAGGGCCGGAAATTTTGGGATCTGTCCTCGACGGCCTCGGTAGACCGTATCAAGGAGCGTTGCCGTTTGGCTTGAGTTCCTATCCGACGAACAATCTGCCGCCCAATCCGATTTTGCGGCCGCGCATTAAAGAGCCGCTAAGCGTGGGCGTACGCGCCATCGATGGATTGTTGACTGTCGGAAAAGGACAGCGGGTCGGAATTTTTGCCGGATCAGGGGTAGGGAAAAGTACCTTGATGGGAATGATTGCCCGCAATACTACGGCGGACATCAACGTCATCGGACTGATCGGGGAGCGCGGCCGCGAGGTCATGGAGTTTATCGAGCGCGATCTGGGGGAAGAAGGTCTAAAGAGGTCTGTCGTAGTCGTTGCGACCTCCGACCAGCCTGCGATGATCCGCATCAAGGGAGCCTTGATTGCCACATCGATCGCCGAATACTTCCGTGACCGCGGGTTGAATGTGATGCTCATGATGGACTCGGTAACCCGTTTTGCCATGGCGCAGCGGGAAGTAGGACTTGCTATCGGAGAACCGCCGGCAACACGCGGCTATACACCGTCTGTGTTCGCGCTGATGCCCAAGCTGATGGAGCGGGCAGGGACAGCCGACAAAGGCAGCATTACGGCGTTTTACACGGTGCTCGTCGACTCCGACGACATGAATGACCCGATTGCGGATGCGGCGCGAGGAATTTTGGACGGACATATTGTGCTCGACCGGAAAATCGCGCAAAAAGGCCACTTTCCTGCCATTGATGTGATGGCGAGCGTCAGCCGTGTCATGTCAGAGATCGTTACAGACGATCACAAGGAAGCGGCAAGACAGTTGAAAAAACATTTGGCCACTTTTCGCGAGGCGGAAGATTTGATCAATATCGGAGCGTACAAGCCTGGCTCGAACCGCGATATTGATGCTGCCGTCCGCTACAAAGACATCATTACCGAGTTTACGGCTCAAGGGACACATGAGCCCTCGACATTACAAAGCGCGGTCAAGGCGCTGTTAGCCCATTTCGGAGGAGTGAACTAATGTGAAAGTGTTTCAGTTTCATCTCCAAAAAGTTCTCGATCTGAAGGAAAAAGAGAAAGAGCAGGCAGAGTGGGCATTTGGGAAATCGGTTCAACGCAAGAACGAAGAAGAGTGGAAGCTCGCGCAATTGACAGTGCAGCATGATGAGATGACCCATATGCTTGAGGAAACGCAAATGCAGACATGCAGTGCCGCCCAACTGATTTCAATCACGCAGTATCAACAGTCGGTTGCCAGATCGATAACGAGACAGCAGCGAACGTTGCGCGGATGTGAGCAGGATGTGGAACGATGTCAGTCCCATTTGACGGAGAGAATGAAGGAATCAAAGCTATGGCATCGATTGCGTGAAAAATCTCTCTACCAATTTCTCGACGAACAGCGTCAGCGCGAACAAAAAGAATTGGATGAAATCGGCACTCAGCTCTATCTTCGCCGCAGCAACTAAGGGAGGTACCAGATGGAAGAAATCCAAGAAGAACGGGAATACGGCAGGTGGGAATGGTTTTTCTACATGATTGTCATTCCTGCACTGTTTGCCAGCCTCCTTGGCGGCGTACTCCTGAGCTTGCTGGGAGTAAACGTGCTAGGGAATGTTCTCCACTGGGCTAACTCCATACCGTACGTGGAAAAGCTCGTCCCGGACGAATACGCGGCTACACCCGGTGAAGAAAAGAAACCCGACACCGAGAAACAGGTTGCGACTTTGCAGCAGGATCAGGCGAAAAACCAGCAGCAAATTTCCGTGCTGAAAGAAGAAGCAGCCAAAAAGGATGCAACGATCCAAGCGTTGGAAAAGCAAGTGCAAGACTTGAACAAGCTTATGGAAGATCGCAGGTCCACCGAGGAGGAGCGTCAAAAGCAATTTGCTGATCTCGCCAAGGTGTACACGACCATGTCAGCGAAAAATGCAGCAGCCATCATCGAAAATCTTAGCCTGGATGAGTCTGTCACGGTCATGACCAAAATGAAGCCAAACCAGCGCGCTGACATTTTGGCCAAAATGGACCCGAAAAAAGCGGCTGACATTTCCATTCTGCTAAAAGACTCTGTGGTCAACAAAGATGATGACATCGCTGCTCTCCAGGAGCGCGTTCAAGTGTTGACGAAAGCACTCAGCGAAACGCGCAGCGGTACTTCCGCGAGCGCTAACGATCAAGTGTTGAGTGACACGTTTGCTCAGATGCCTGCGGAAGATTCCGCGGCGGTCATTCGCTCGCTGATGGCGACGAACAAGAGCAGAGCCTTGTCACTGATCAAAGAAATGCCTGCGGACAAACGGGCGCAAACTCTCTCAGCGATCGCCAAAGAGGACAAGAAAGAAAAAGACAATTTGGCGGCTCGCATTACGGAAGAGTTGCTTCGATAACAAAAGCTTCGCTTCTCGTTATCGTTAAAATAAGCAACAAATCAACCATAAGGAGGTGACGAGATGAATGTAGCCAATCTGACTCCGCCGGTAGGCTCGGCTGGTAGTGTAACATCTGCCACCGGTACTGCGGGCAATGGAGAAGCTGGCTTGGGACAACTGTTTTCGTTGCAAATGCTGCAATCTTTTGAAGCGATGCTCGATTCCAAAGGCGCCGTTGCGGCTCCAGAAGGCTTGTCAGAAGACGACCAGAAATTGCTGGATGAACTGATGGCGCTGATCGCTCAACTGCTTGCCGCCAGTCAACAAGGCAATCAAGAATTGAATGGACAAGTAGAAGAGAAAGCAGCAGCCGTTGAACAGCTTTTGGGAAAAGCGTCCGGGCTTAGCCAGGAACTTCAGGCACAGTCCGGAATGGATCTGAAACAGCTTTTGTCCAAGCTTTCGCAAAGCGAGACTTCTTCCGAGGAACTGAACAAGTTGGCCGCACTTCTCGAGTCCCTGAAGAACCAGAAAGGCAATGAAAGCAAGCAAAAGAACGGGGTTTTGCAACTGCGTTCCGAAGCGGTTCCCGTTCTGAATGCTTCGCAGCAAGAAGGGTTCAAGACGATTTCGCCTTTGCGAATGAATCAGGGCTTGGCTGCCTACAAGCTGGAGGCGGGAGTAGCCACGCAAACGGTTCAACCTGCACTTTCCGGCAGCCTGTTGAACCAAGAAGGAAATCAGGAAGACGGCGGCTTGACGATGGCCAACCAAAACCCGGTTGTCGCCCAGCAAACGACGCAAACGCAAAACGCTTCCTTCCAACAGTCACAAGCACAGCCGCATCATGTGAATGCGAACCAATTGCCGCAGCAGCTCACACAGCTGTTTGTCTCGAAATTGCAACTCGGCGGGCAAAACGGTGTGCATGAAGCTAAGCTGATCTTGAACCCGCAATCACTTGGACAGGTAGACGTGACAATTACGTCGCACAATGGCGTGATCACTGCTCAGTTCCACGCTGAAACGCAGGCAGGCAAAGATTTGCTCGACAATCAGCTTCCGCAATTGCGGATGGCATTGACGCAGCAAGGCTTGCAGGTGGATCGACTGGAAGTCAACCAGCAGCAGGACACCGCATTCAACTTCCAGCAGCAGCGTGAGCAAGCTGGACAACAACGAGAAAACCAGCAGCAACAGAAAGAGGAAGAGCAAGAGTTTGCTCTGGACGCACTCGTAGACAGCAGTGAAACGAGCGAGTCGCTCTGGAATCGCCTGCGGGAATCGGCCCGCGGAGTGAACGATCTCGTCTAGGATTGGAATGAAGGAGGAAGCAGCATGAACCAATTTCGTGTCGCGCAGCCCTATTTCCCTCCGAAAACGAATCACGTCACCAAAACGGCTGCCCAAACAGCTCAGGGGACTGGCAAATCGTTTCAACAGTATTTGACGGAAGCGACATCGCCAACTGCCAAGACACAGCCACTATCGTTCAGTCAGCACGCTATTAGCCGCTTGCAGCAGCGTGGAATTGCCCTTGGCGGACAGCAGATGGAGCGTTTGGAGTCAGCGGTTCAAAAGGCAGCCTCCAAAGGCGCCAGAGAATCTCTTATCATCATGGATAACGTGGCTTATGTCGTGAGTATCGTAAATCGGAAGATCATTACCGCTGTGGACGATGGCAGCATGAAAGACAACGTATTTACAAACATAGACAGCGCCATCTTCGTATAAATGGCCTGTACGGGCTGGACCTCCCAGGAGGAAGCCTGATGGTTACCGAACGACAGAGGTAATCTAGACAAGCGAGAAAGCAGAGGAGGAAACAGATCATGCTTCGTTCCATGTATTCAGGTATCTCAGGTATGCGTGGCTTTCAAACAAAGCTCGATGTCATTGGTAACAACATTGCGAACGTAAACACAGTGGGCTTCAAAAAGGGCCGCGTGATGTTCCAAGACATTTTGAGCCAAAACGTGCAAGGCGCCGGTGCTCCTACTGACGGAGGAAAAGGTGGTACCAACCCGACTCAAATCGGTCTTGGTTCATCGATTGCATCGATTGATACCGTGTTTTCTGCGGGAAGCCCGATGACGACCAACTTGCCAACGGACCTTTCCATTGAGGGTGACGCCTTCTTCATGGTGACTCCGGATGATGGCGCAACGATCTACTATACACGCGCTGGTAACTTCACCCGCGATTCCCAAGGGTTCCTGGTAAACCCGCAAGGACTCAAGCTGTTGAACTCGGACGCTGCTCCGATTCAAATCAACCAGGCTGACGGGATTGTTTCTTACTCGATCGGCAAGGACGGCGTAATCACAACTGTAGATGAAGCCGGAACGCTCGCTTCCGACAATACGGTCGGTGTCATGACCTTCAACAACCCAGGCGGTTTGAAAAAGGTCGGCAACTCCCTGTATGAGAACACAGTGAACGCGGGAGCGCGTGATGAAGATCCAATGACACCTGTTACCCCAGGTACAGCAAAAGTGAGCGTCATTGCCGGACAACTGGAAATGTCCAACGTTGACCTTTCCGAAGAGTTTACGGAAATGATCGTCGCGCAGCGCGGCTTCCAGGCCAACTCGCGGATCATTACCACTTCCGATTCCGTTCTCGAAGAATTGGTGAACCTGAAACGATAACTTCTTGCAGTGGGTTAGGGAGGGGAAGCGATTGACTCCTTCCCCTGCTTGATCCCAGGAGGAGCACACGATGATCAAACTGACCCGTTTTAACGGCACTGCTTTTTATCTGAACATTACTCACATTGAAACTGTTGAAGCGACACCAGACACTGTGATTACGTTGTTCAACGACAGGAAGTACATCGTGAAGGATTCTATCGAATCGATCGCTGAACGTGTTCAGGCTTTTTATCAAAATGCTCATCCGATAGCGACTGCACCCAAGCTGCCGGACGACTTAAATGAATAGCGGGAGGCATTGCGATGTTTCAAAATCGTTTGTTTAACATGGCTCTAATTATCATCATCGCGATTTCGCTACTGGGAGTAATCTCGTTTGTCCTTTGGCAAACATACCTCTCTCCGGCCGCTCAGACGGCCAGCACGGAACAAACAGAAATGAAGCCTTTGTCCGCGAAGGAAATGAAAGAGTACTCCGTTGACACAGGCGAAATTACGACCAATCTGCTGACGAACAACTACATGATCGTGCGCTTCAGCATCACAGCGGACAGCTCGGATGCGAAAGCGGAGCTGGAGCAACGTTTGCCCCAGGTCAATCAGGTCATTATCAAAACGTTGGCTGGCCTGACGCCAGAAGACATAAAAGGAACAGAAGGCGTAAACAAGCTGGAAGCAAAAATTATGAATGAAATCAGCTCCCTGATGCAAGAGGGCAAGATCGTGCAAGTTGTGACGACCAAGCGCGTCTTGTCATAAAGGAAGCGATCACACGGATACATAGCAAGGAGGTGACGACATATGGCCGAGGTTCTCTCACAAAGTGAGATTGATGCGTTGTTGGCCGCTCTATCATCTGGCGAGATGGATGCCAACGAGCTGAAAAAAGAAGAGACTGAGCGCAAAGTCAAAGTGTATGATTTCAAACGCGCGTTGCGGTTCTCCAAAGATCAGATCCGTGGCTTGACGCGAATCCACGAGAACTATGCGAGGCTGTTGACTACTTATTTTTCAGCTCAGCTCCGTACCTTCGTGCAAATTACGGTTGCCTCCGTCGATCAATTGCCGTATGACGAATTTATCCGCTCCATTCCCAAGATGACCATCTTGAACATCTTCGAAGCTCCACCTTTGGAAGGACGAATGGTCTTGGAAGTCAATCCAAACATCGCCTATACCATGCTGGATCGGCTTCTTGGTGGCCAGGGTGCAATCCCGGAAAAAATGGGTGCACTTACGGAAATTGAAACAACGGTGATGGAGCGAGTATTCGGCAAAGCGCTGGATACTTTCCACGAGGCATGGAAGCAAATTATTGAGCTTGATCCGTACCAGGAAGGACTGGAGATGAATCCCCAGTTCATGCAGATTGTCTCGCCAAACGAGATTGTCGTCGTAATCTCGTTCAGTACCAAAATTGGAGATACGACAGGAATGATCAACCTCTGTCTGCCTCACGTTGTACTGGAGCCAATCATGACCAAGCTCTCCGGGCAATACTGGTTCTCCAAGCAGAAAAAGACGCGGGATGAGGATGAGCGCCTGCGGGTCGAAGAGCGAGTCAAGGTTGCCAAACTGCCGATTATTGCAGAAATGGGAACCGCTACAATTACAGTCGGCGATTTCTTGCAACTGCAAAAAGGAGACGTCATTCAATTGGATCAGTCGCTTGATACCAAGCTGAAAATCAAGATTGGCGATCAGCTGAAATTCCTGGGACAACCAGGGACACTCAAAGGCAGAATGGCTGTGCAGATTGATGAAGTCATAGAGGAGGGGGAGGAACAAAATGAGTAGAGATATGCTTTCTCAAGACGAGATTGACGCGCTGCTTCGCGCGAACAACTTGGTTGAGGACGAAGAGGAAGCAGGACCCATGGAGAGTCAGGATGTGGCCGATTTTCTTTCCCCATTTGAACAGGATGCGCTTGGCGAAATCGGAAATATCTCCTTCGGTAGTGCAGCGACTGCGTTATCGACTTTGTTAAGCCAAAAAGTAGATATCACCACGCCGACGGTTTCCGTTGTCAATGTGGATGAATTGGAAAGTGAGTTTCCGATTCCCCATGTAGCGGTCCACGTTGAGTACACCGACGGTTTCAAAGGGATTAACCTGCTGGTTATTCGGATGGAAGATGCGGCTGTCATCGCAGACTTGATGATGGGCGGCGACGGCAGACCTGCCAATACAGAAATGTCCGAGCTGCACATCAGTGCGGTACAGGAAGCGATGAATCAGATGATGGGTTCTGCGGCGACGTCCATGTCGACGATTTTTAACCAGTTCATCAATATTACGCCTCCAGGCATCGATGTCATGGATTTGGCCCAAGGCAAGGGCGGAGACAGCTTCTCGGACGATGACAGTCCGTTGGTCAAAGTCTCCTTCCGTCTGAAGGTCGGGGAACAGGGAGAATTGATTGACTCCAATATCATGCAGCTTTTGCCGCTTTCGTTCGCGAAGAAGATGATCGATCGACTGGTTGGCGGATCAGAAGGGGAAGCAGCAGCAGCGCTTGTAGCGGAGACAGAAATGCCTTCTATACCGGCAATTACCCAGTCGGCTCCACCAGCCCAACCCGTGCATCAGGAGCCTGTACAGAGCCACGTACCGCCTGTAGCGCCGCCTCCTGTGCAGCAGCCACAGGTGCAGCAACAACCGCCTGGAGGCTATGCTCCACCGCCTGCATACCCAGGCCAACCGATGTACCCAGATCCTTATGCGCAGTATGCGATGCCACCGGGCTATGCGCCGTATCCAGGTGCTTATCAGCAACCGCCGATGGCACCGCCACCGCCTCAGCATTTTGGCAGTCCTGCGGTTAACCAGGCAAACGTCGTTCCTGCACAGTTTGCGCCGCTTGGAACAACGCCTATGTATGCAGGAGACAATCAAAACTTGAACCTTTTGCATGACATTCCGCTGCAAGTAACCGTGGAATTGGGACGGACCAAGAAGCTGATCAGAGAAATTCTTGACTTGTCTGCTGGTTCCATCATACAGTTGGACAAGCTGGCAGGTGAACACGTGGATATCTTGGTAAACAACAAGCTGATTGCCAGGGGCGAGGTTGTCGTTATCGACGAGAATTTCGGGGTTCGCGTAACAGATATCATCAGCCAGTTTGATCGTGTTCAAAAATTGCAATAAAAACAAATCAAGAGTCAAGTATTGGGGAGGATCTATCCATGTCGAACAAAGTATTAATCGTTGATGATGCAGCATTCATGCGTATGATGATCAAGGAGATTTTGTCCAAAAACGGATACAGCGTCGTAGGGGAAGCTAGTGATGGCGCACAAGCAGTAGAAAAATACAAAGAATTGGGTCCGGATTTGGTTACGATGGATATTACCATGCCGGAAATGGACGGAATTTCCGCTCTGAAGGAAATCAAAAAACTCGATCCAAACGCACGTGTGATCATGTGCTCTGCGATGGGACAACAGGCAATGGTTATTGACGCCATTCAGGCGGGGGCAAAAGACTTCATCGTGAAGCCATTCCAAGCGGATCGCGTATTGGAAGCGATCAAAAAGACTTTGAGCTAATGATGAAGATCCGGAATGCAGGGATGAGACTATCCTGGGTCTTCTGTCTGATCCTGTTGCTGTCTGTCTTAGCCCTGCCCATTGCCGTCCATGCGGAAGGTACTGTTGCCGATGCGTACAACCAGAAGAACACAGAACAGAGCAATGCGCCCGCCGGCGGCGAACAGCCGGCGGCCATTCCGGGCAGCGGAACAGGAAGTATGATCGGCTATCTGGTTCAAGTCGTTTTTTCACTAGGCTTTATCGCTGTTCTGATCTTTTTCCTGCTCCGTTTCCTCGGACGGCGTCAAGTCGGACAAAGTCAAGGGCCGATCAAGATCATCAGCGCAGCCGCTCTCGGCAACGGGAAGACGCTGCAAGTCGTCATGATCGGAGAGTCCTTGTACATTGTAGGTGTGGGTGATAACGTCCAGTTGCTTAGACGAATCGAACCGGGTGAAGAAGTGGATCTGATCTTGTCTGATGCCGAGATCGGGCCCATAAAAAATCCGCTTTCGCTAAGCTGGCTGCCCTTTGGCAAAAAAAAGCAGGCTGACGAAGAGTTGCTGTTTTCATCCGATGTGGATGGAAAAACGTTTCAAGACCTGCTGAAAGGCCAATGGGACAACGTGAAAAAACGGCCACTCCACTCCGAATCGTGGGACAAAGAGGAAGCTTCCGACAGAGGGGACCGAAAATGAAACATTTTTTGCAGGTGCTCGTGCTTGTCGCTGTGATGCTCCTGGTACCAGAGATAGCGCTTGCTGCGCCAGCGGGATCACCGCTTATTCCGAGCATTGATTTGCAAATTGGCGGCGGCAATGGGACACCACAGGAGACATCTTCAGCGATCCAGATTTTGCTAATTTTGACGGTGCTCTCTGTTGCGCCAGCTATATTGCTCCTGATGACAAGCTTTACCCGAATCGTCATTGTCTTGTCTTTTGTGCGAAATGCCTTGGCGACACAGCAAATGCCGCCCAACCAGGTACTGGTGGCACTCGCGCTGTTCCTGACGTTTTTCATCATGGCACCGACCTTCGGGAAGGTGAACGAAACGGCTGTACAACCGTTTATGCAGGGCAAGCTGACACAGGAACAGGCATTCAACGCGGCTGTCATTCCTTTTAAAGAATTTATGGCCAAGCAAACACGCGAGAAAGATTTGGCGCTGTTTTTGGAATTTACCAAAGCGGAGAGACCGAAGACGATTCAAGATATTCCGCTGACTGCTCTCGTACCTGCTTATGCGATCAGTGAATTGAAGACAGCTTTTCAGATCGGGTTTATGATCTTCATTCCATTCCTCGTGATCGACATGATCATATCCAGTATTTTGATGGGGATGGGGATGATGATGCTGCCGCCCGTCATGATTTCATTGCCGTTCAAAATTTTGCTATTCATTATGGTGGACGGCTGGTATTTAGTTGTGAAGTCGCTCTTGACCAGTTTTTAGCGGCATTCCGAAGGGACCAGGAGGGTAGACATGACACAGGAATTATTAATGCAAATTGCCCAAAACGCTGTTTATACCATCCTGCTGATATCCGCACCCGCACTCGGGATTGCCTTGCTGGTCGGATTGATGGTCAGTGTTTTTCAGGCAACGACACAAATCCAGGAGCAGACCCTTGCATTCATCCCTAAAATTGTTGCCGTGTTCATTACCATCTTGGCAGTGGGACCGTGGATGCTGCGCGTCATGCTTGATTTTACGATGGGGATTTTTGGCAACCTTCATCGTTTTGTCGGATAGCTTATGAATCTTTATCTCGTATATTTGCCCGTTTTCTTGCTCGTGTTTGTCAGGATGAGTGCCTTTTTCGTCGCAGCTCCCTTTTTCTCGATCAAGGGTGTGCCAGCCCACTTTAAAATTGGCTTGGCATTCATCGTTGCCCTGATCAGCTTTCAAACGTTGCCTGTACAAGGACAAATTCCTCTGGACCTGACGTTTGTACTGTATGTGATGAAGGAAGCGCTGATTGGCGTCATACTCGGTTACATTTGTGAGTTGATGTTCATCGCCATCCAAGTTGCCGGAGGACTGATGGACATGCAGATGGGTCTGGCCATGGCAAACGTGATCGACCCGAAAACAGGCGCGTATGTCCCGATTACGGGTAACTTCAAAAACATGCTCGCTGTCTTGTATTTTTTCAGTATCAACGGACATCACATGCTGCTGCGCGGCATCATGAGCAGCTATCAGGTAATCCCGGTTGATAAGATGTGGGCTGCTTTTGGCAGCGAGGCTGTGATGATGACGGCGGTAAAAGTGTTTCAGAACATGTTTCTGAGCGCCTTTATGATGGCGGCACCCATCGTGGTCGCACTGTTTCTCGTAGACCTCTCTCTTGGTATTATCGCCAAATCCGTCCCGCAGTTTAATATCTTTGTTGTCGGATTGCCCATCAAACTGCTTGCAGGCTTCCTGCTCCTGATTGTCGTCATGCCCGCCTTTTTATTGACGCTAAGCGGATTGTTCGACCACATGTTCCGGGCACTCGCGGAAATGATGAAATCGCTCGGAGGATCACCATGACGCAGAAGAGGTTCCTTTTACCCGTAGACCTGCAATTTTTTAGCGGAGAAAAAACGGAGAAGGCGACTCCCAAGAAAAAAGAAGATGCACGAAAAAAGGGGCAGGTGGCCAAAAGCCAGGATCTGTCGCCCTCCATCGCGCTAACAGGATTCTTTTTTTTGCTGATGATGCTCGGTTCATCCATGCTCGGTACGTTTCAGAACCTCATGCGTGAAGCGCTGATTACTTTCACGAGCTGGCAGTTGAACGAAGAGAATCTCAAAGTGATCGTCATGACAATGACCTTCGAGGCGATAAAAATTGTGGGACCTGTCCTGGGGCTGTCTTTTTTGCTTGCCTTTGCTGTCAACTACATGCAGGTGGGATGGATGATCAGTACAGAGCCGCTCCAGATGAAACTGGAGAAGTTGGACCCGATCAAAGGAGCCAAACGCATTTTTTCCATGCGATCAGTCGTTGAGCTTCTGAAGTCGCTGTTAAAAATCAGTGCTTGTATGTACGTAGCCTATGTTATTTTGTGGAATTCAAAGGAACAAGTAACCCAGCTTTCTTTGCTCTCACTGGGGAGCGTCCTGTCGTTTACGGCAAACGAAGTAGCCAAGCTCGGGATTTACATCGGTTTGCTGCTGTTCATCCTGGCGATTATGGATTACGCCTACCAGAAATATGAACATGAAAAGAATTTGCGGATGTCCAAACAGGATATTAAAGACGAGCACAAGCAGGCGGAAGGGGACCCGTTAATCAAAGGGAAAATTCGTGAAAGGCAAAGGAGCATGGCGCTTCGCCGGATGATGCAGGAACTGCCCAAGGCAGACGTGATCATCACGAACCCGACCCACTTTGCCGTCGCAATCCGCTACGATGCCAGTGCAATGAGCGCGCCTACTGTATTGGCCAAAGGCCAGGATTACATGGCGCTGAAAATCAGAGAAGTGGCCAAGAAGCACCGGATTGTTACGATGGAAAACAAGCCCCTGGCCCGGGCTCTCTATAGTCAAGTTGAAATTGGACAACAAATTCCCGAAGAGATGTTTAAAGCGGTCGCGGAAGTTCTCGCGTACGTCTACAAGCTGCAAGGGAAAGTGAAATAACGAGGAAGGAGGATGAACAGTGGGATTTCGAATCAAGGAAGTAGGTACGATTTTATTTGTAATAAGCATTGTTGTCATGATGGTAATCCCACTCCCTTCTGGGCTGCTTGATCTGTTGCTGATATTGAACATCTCCCTTGCGTTGACGATCTTGCTTGTGTCGATGTACACAAAAGAAACACTGGAGTTTTCCATCTTTCCGACAGTTCTGCTGATTACGACGTTGTTTCGTCTCGCCCTGAACGTATCCACTACACGGAACATCTTGTCGCACGGGGAAGGCGGGCAAGTCATTGAAACCTTCGGAAGCTTTGTTGTCGGAGGCAACCAGGTCGTCGGATTTGTCGTGTTTCTGATTCTGATCATCATTCAGTTCATCGTCATTACAAAAGGTTCAGAGCGTGTCGCAGAGGTAGCTGCACGTTTTACGCTAGATGCGATGCCAGGTAAGCAAATGAGTATCGACGCAGATTTGAATGCCGGGATGATTACGGAAGCAGAAGCGCGAGTGCGGAGAAAAAAGATCGAAAACGAAGCAGACTTTTACGGGGCCATGGATGGTGCGAGTAAATTCGTAAAAGGGGATGCAATCGCGGGAATTATCATTTTTATTGTAAACATCATCGGCGGCTTTATTATCGGGATGCTCGTGCATGGCTTCAGCTTCCAGGAATCCGCTTCCCGTTTCACTACCATGTCGGTCGGGGACGCGCTGGTCAGCCAGATTCCTGCCTTGCTTATCTCGACTGCTGCAGGTATTATTGTCACTCGCTCTACTTCCGGAGAAGGTCTGGGAGAGGACATCGCTCGGCAAATGTTCTCCTTCCCGCGTCTGTTGTACATCGTGGGAGGCTGCATGCTCTTGCTCGGCCTTTTCACGCCAATCGGTCTTCTGCCAGTTTTGCCCGTGTCGGGGATTATGGGATTTGCCGCATGGCGCATGGACAAAAAGCAAAAAATCGAGATTCAGGAATCGGCGGACAAGGTGGAGGAGCAACAAATCGAAGAAGTGCGCAGCCCGGAAAGCGTGGTCAACCTGTTGCAAGTCGACCCGATCGAGTTCGAGTTCGGCTACGGTCTGATTCCGCTGGCAGATGTGAAACAGGGGGGAGACTTGCTGGATCGCGTGATCATGATCCGCAGGCAGATTGCGTTGGAGATGGGGATTGTCGTTCCCGTCATCCGCATTCGCGACAACATTCAGTTGCGGCCAAATGAATACATGATCAAGATCAAGGGCAACCAGGTGGCAAAAGGGGAAATTTTACTCGATCACTACCTTGCCATGAGTCCGGGAATAGAAGATGATTCCATTGTCGGGATCGAAACAGTAGAACCTGCGTTTGGATTGCCCGCATTATGGGTAACAGAAGAAAATAAGGAGATTGCAGAGCTTTCTGGCTACACGGTAGTCGATCCGCCGTCTGTGGTGGCGACACACCTTACCGAAATCGTCAAGCGCCATGCGCATGAGCTACTTGGCCGCCAAGAAACGCGAGCGCTTATCGACAACGTTCGAGAAGTGGCGCCAGTTCTGGTGGATGAGCTCATTCCGGGACTGCTGTCGATTGGCGATGTGCAGAAGGTGCTCCAGAAGCTTTTGCGGGAGAAAGTGTCCGTGCGCAATCTTCAAGTCATTCTCGAAGCTTTGGCGGATCATGCCTTGTTTACCAAAGACCCGGATGTGCTCACCGAGTACGTGAGACAGGCGATGTCCAGGCAGATTACGTTACAGTTTACAGAGCCAGGGCAGCCTTTGCGGGTAGTGACAGCAGGCGCTGGTCTGGAAAAAGCAATCTCCGAGCGGGTGGAGCAGTCGGAGCAAGGAAGTTATCTGGCGATGGACCCTGATACATCGCAACGAATCTTTCAGGGTATGTCGGCAGAAGTGAGCAAAATGATCAACTCCGGTCAACAGCCGATTCTCCTTTGTTCTCCGGCGATCCGCATGTATCTGCGTCAGCTGGTTGATCGAATGATGCCCGACGTTCCTGTATTGTCATACAGCGAGCTTGAGCCACATGTTGAAGTGCAAAGCGTAGGGATGGTGAACATTTCGTGAGAGTAAAACGTTACATTGTCGATTCGATGCCAGAAGCGATGGAAAAAATCAGACTCGATCTGGGGATAGACGCAGTCATCCTGAACTCCAAATCGATCAAGACGGGCGGATTGTTCGGTATGTTTGGCAAACAAAAAATCGAAGTGATCGCTGCCGTCGATGAAAAGGTGCCCGAGCGCGGGAACACCTTGGTCGCGGATGAACATCGGTCGAAGGACGTTTTCTCCTCCAAAGGACAGGCCGGCACCTACACGGCTCAACAGGCTTACCGGAAGGCGAATCTGGCGAAGGAGCCTGCCGAGAAGACCGCGACTTTGCCCAATGAGCAAAGAGCAGAAGCTGCTTCGAAAGCAGCTCCACCGATGGTAGCTCCTCGAACGGAAGCGAGAGAACAGCCATCGGTGCAACAGGCGGAAATTCCGGCGCAAGTGCCCCATGTATCACTGGAATCAACAGGTGCTGCCGGAAACAAAGCGGCAAATGACGCCCTTGCCAATGAAGTGCGCGATATGCGGCAAATGTTCCAAAAGCTTTTGGTCAATGACCTGAGCCAACAGCTCCCGCCTGCTGTTCAAGAAGTGCGCAGCCGGCTGGTGAGCCAGGAAGTAGGGGAAGAGGTTACCGCGGAAATCATCCGCAAGCTGCTGGAAGCGAAGAAGCCTGAGGAAACGTGGGATCAGGAGACGGCTTTTGGCGAGGCGCGAAGCATCATTTCTTCCATCGTTGCCTCGTATGCGCCAAAAACATCAGGGATTCGCAGGGATGTGCAGTACGCTTTCTTTTTTGGCCCTACAGGCGTTGGCAAAACAACGACGATCGCCAAACTGGCAGCGAGCAGCATGTTGAAGGAAAAGCGCAAAATCGGCTTTATCACCGCGGACACGTACCGGATGGCTGCGGTGGAACAACTGAAGACGTACGCGAACATCTTGAATGTGCCGCTCGAAGTGGTGTTTTCCCCGAAGGAAATGGTTCCGGCCATGGAGCGTTTAAGCGACTGCGACCTGATTTTTGTCGACACCGCAGGCCGTAACTTCCGCAACGATGAGTACGTGCAAGGCATCCGGGAACTGGTGGAGCATGGGAAGAACAGCATGAATTACCTCGTGCTGAGCCTCAGCTCGAAGTACAACGATATGAAGACGATCGTGGAAAACTTTGCAGAGGTGCCTGACAAGCAAGTCATTTTTACCAAGGCAGATGAGACAAACAGCTACGGTTCCGTTTTGAACATTTGTCACGAGAGCAAGCTTGCACTCTCCTACTTCACGACGGGACAAAACGTCCCAGATGATATCGTAGTGGCTACACCAGAGCTGGTAGCAACGATGATTATGGGAGATTGACTGGATGAGAGACCAAGCAGAACAACTTCGGATGCGCATGCAGCAGTCAGGTGCGAAAGAAAAAACGACGCGGTTGGTGACCGTAACGAGTGGAAAAGGCGGGGTCGGCAAATCCAATTTCAGTTTGAATTTTGGACTTGGATTGCTCGAACGGGGCCATAAAGCCGTATTGTTCGACGTCGATCTCGGGCTTGCCAACCTCGATGTATTGATGGGGATTACCCCGAAAAAGCACTTGTTTCACTTGCTTGAGCCGGACACGGATGTGTGGGAGATCATCGAGCATGGGCCAGGCGGACTGGAATTTATTGCCGGAGGTTCGGGCTTCACCCAGATCATGCAGCTGGACGAAGCCAAGCTAGATCGCCTGTTTACAAGGCTTGAGCCGTTGCAGGGCTATGCGGATACGATCATTTTTGATACGGGAGCAGGCTTTTCCAAAGAATCGTTGCGCTTCATGCTCTCGTCTGACGAAGTCATTCTGGTGACGACGCCAGAACCGCCAGCGATTACGGATGCCTATGCCGTCATTAAGATGCTTCACGCGCGAAACCCTGCGATTGTGATTCGTCTGGTCATTAACCGGGCTTCCTCGGAAAGAGAAGGCAGAATGACAGCGGACAAGCTTGCGATGGTAGCCAAACGTTTTCTGGATATGGACATCCAGTCGCTCGGATATGTTTCAGACGACCCGCACGTATCAAAAGCTGTCAAGCAGCAGCGTCCTTTTCTACTTACATATCCGCAATCGCAAGCCGCAAAGAGCATTCGGAACCTGGTTGACCGATACTTGGACAGCCCGACCGGACAGGATGCGAAAACAAATGGACTGAAAGGCTTTCTTGCGAGGCTGAAACACTTCATACGTTGAGACACATAGGTAGGAAGGGAGTGACATTCGATTGAGCAAAATTCGAGTTCTGGTCACAGATGATTCTGCATTCATGCGTAAAGTTATTAGCGACATTTTATCAGGTGATCCTGAAATTGAAGTGATTGATCGAGCAAAGAACGGACTCGAATGCGTGGAGAAATGCAAGCAACTCAGTCCGGATGTCCTCACCCTGGACATCGAGATGCCAGTGATGAACGGCTTGGAAGCGTTGGAAAAGCTCATGGTTGACTGTCCGGTTCCAGTGGTCATGCTGAGCAGCCTGACACGCGAGGGAGCTGAGGCGACGATTCAGGCTCTGGAGCTTGGAGCATTTGACTTTATTACCAAACCTTCCGGACCGATCTCACTCGATATCCACAAAGTGGCGGATCGGCTGATCGAAAGAGTCAAAGCGGCAGCTGCTGTAAAAGGCCGCATGCGCAGGACGCTCAGACCGAGTCGACCTGCCGCGCCGGAACCAACGCGCCAAAGTCCAATTCCTGCCCCCGCTCCGTTGCGCCCTGCGCAGCCGGTGATCAATGCTTTGCCTCGCATCCAAAACAACGGGAAAGCAAGGTTGGTCGTACTGGGAACATCGACAGGCGGACCGAAAGCGCTGCAAAATGTGCTGACGGCAATTCCGGCCGGGTTCCCTGCACCGATCGCGATTGTCCAGCACATGCCGGCCGGGTTTACGAAGTCGCTGGCGCAAAGGCTCGACTCTCTGTGCCAGATTCGGGTGACAGAGGTAACCGACGGGGAATGGCTGGAGCCGGGCACTGCCTATATTGCACCGGGCGGATATCACTTTGAGGTACAGCAGGTGAGTGGAAAGCTGCAAGCGCTCCTGCACCAGCAAGAGCCACGAGGAGGCCATCGTCCTTCCGTAGATGTCCTTTTTGAATCTGTGAGTCGATTGACAAATGTAGACAAATGGGCAATTATCATGACAGGCATGGGAAATGATGGGACCAAAGGTCTGAAGCAAATGAAGGAGTTTGGACCTGTTACCAGTATTATCGAAGACGAGTCGAGTTGTGTCGTATTCGGGATGCCACGAGCGGCGATCCAGGCAGGACTGGCAGATCATGTGGCCCCATTAGAAAAAATTCCAGAGCTGTTGTGCAAGCTCTTGCACTGATTTTGGGAGGTGGATCACCGATGGATATGAATCAGTATTTGGACATGTTTATTGAGGAATCAAAAGAACACCTGCAAGCAATCAACGCCAACTTGTTGCTGCTGGAAAGTGATCCGGGAAACATTGGGCACGTGAAGGAGATTTTTCGTTCGGCGCACACGTTGAAGGGAATGTCGGCGACCATGGGTTTTGAAGACATGGCCAGCCTGACGCACGAAGCGGAAAATGTGCTCGATCTGATCCGCAACCAAAAACTGACGATTACCAGTGACATTATGGATGTGATCTTTCATAGCGTGGATTTGATTGAGAGCATGGTAATCGACATTACGGAGGGCGGAGATGGTTCCGCTGACGTATCCGCTCCGGTGAAAAAACTGAGAGCGATTGTGGCTGGCGACTATACGGCTGACCAGGAAGTAGCGGCGGCGACAGCGGTAGCCGAGGCAGAAGCAGTGGAAGCTGCCGAAGAGGAAGGAACGCCAGCCGAGGATCACGAGCTGGACGATTACGCTCTGATGGTGCTCAAGCAGTCCAAGGAGCTGGGCAACAACCTGATGTGGATCACGGTGACGCTCAATGAGAACTGCCTGCTGAAAGCGGCGCGCTCCTACATGGTGTTCGACCAGCTTGAATCCATGGGTGAAGTGATCAAGACGAAGCCATCGGTAGAGGATATCGAGAACGAGCGTTTCGAGCAGTCTTTTGAGATCGCCTACGTCACCATGCAGTCGGTCGAAAAAGTGCGCAGCACAATTCTCAACATTTCGGAAATCCAGGATGTTGTCATTGAACCGATTCAATTGAAAAGTGAAGCGCCACCGGCTCCGGTAGTCACAGAAGTTGCCGCGCCTGTAGAGAAAAAGCCGGCAGACAACGCCCAGACAGCTGCTGCGAAGAAAGCGACGGCTGGCGGAAAAACAATTCGCGTCGACATTGATCGCCTGGACATTTTGATGAACCTGTTCAGTGAGCTGGTCATCGATCGTGGTCGTCTGGAACAGCTTGCACGCGAGATCGGAAAAAGCGAGCTGCAAGAGACTGTGGAGCATATGAGTCGCATCAGCGGCGATTTGCAAAACATCATTCTGACCATGCGCATGGTTCCGGTCGAGCAAGTGTTTAACCGCTTCCCGCGTATGATTCGCGATTTGCAAAAAGATCTACATAAAAAAGTGAATCTGGAAATCATCGGGGCGGAAACCGAGCTGGATCGCACCGTTATCGATGAAATCGGCGACCCGCTCAACCACTTGCTGCGCAACTCGCTCGACCACGGAATCGAATCGCCTGCCGATCGGAAAAAAGCAGGGAAGCCGGAGGAAGGAACTATCGTACTGCGTGCGTTCCACAGCGGCAACCACGTCTTTATCGAAGTCAAAGACGACGGCGCAGGCATCAACAAGGAAAAGGTGCTGAAAAAAGCGCTTGAGCGCGGCATCGTCAATCCGGCGAACGCTGACAGCATGTCGGACAAGCAGATTCATGAACTGCTGTTCGCAGCAGGCTTCAGTACCGCTGAAGTGGTTTCGGATATTTCTGGCCGCGGTGTCGGTCTGGATGTCGTCAAATCGAAAATCGAATCGCTTGGCGGAAGCGTAGGTGTTGAATCCGTTCGCGGACAAGGCACGACCTTCCTGATTCAGTTGCCGCTGACGCTCTCGATTATTTCCGCCATGCTCGTACAAGTCAAAGACGAGAAATATGCGGTGCCGCTTTCCTCTATTATTGAAACAGCCGTGTTCAAGAAAGATCAGATCATGATGGCCCACCGTCAAAAAGTAATCGACTTCCGGGGACGTGTCGTTCCACTCGTTTCGTTGCAAGACATTTTCCAAGTGCCGGACAACGGAGCGGATAAAGAAGATGAAGTGGCGGTTGTCATTGTGCGCAAAGGCGAGAAGATGGCCGGACTGGTCGTTGACTCCTTCATCGGGCAACAAGAGATCGTCCTCAAATCGCTTGGCAAGTACATGGTCAACGTCTTCGCGATCTCAGGCGCTACGATCCTGGGTGACGGACAGGTCGCACTCATCATTGATTGCAATGCACTGATTAAGTAGAGGGAGGGGCAGTCACATGCTCGATCAAAAAGAAATCGTAAGCGAAGTCAAAGTGATTGTGTTCCGTTTGAAAGATGAAGAGTACGGAGTAGAAGTCAACCAGGTGAAATCCATCGAAAAATTGGAGCACATCACTCGCGTTCCACGCACGCCTCCATTTGTCAAAGGCGTAATCAACCTGCGTGGAGTGGTGACGCCGATCATCGACCTGCGCAATCGCTTCGGATTGGAAGAAAGCCTCTATTCCGAATCGACGCGCATCATCATCGTAGCGGTAGGCGAGCTGGAAGTCGGGCTGATCGTCGATGCAGCCAACGACGTTATCGATATTCCGGTCAACGCGATCGAGCCGCCGCCTGAGGTTGTAGGCGGCGTGGAAGCGGCTTACTTGCGAGGAGTAGCAAAACTGGACAAGCGGCTTTTGATTTTGTTGAATCTCGATAAAGTATTGAGCACAGAGGAAATTAAACAGCTGGACTCAATTGAGGGGTAAGAAAGATGGCCTATTTCACAAAGTTTGGAGATTTCCAATTTGACGTGCTGCGGGAAATCGGGAATATCGGTGCAGGACATGCTGCAACGGCGCTCTCCAAGCTGATGCAAAAAGAGATCGACATGAAAGTGCCCCAGGTCAACATCATCCCGTTTGACAAAGTGGCAGATTGTGTCGGCGGAGCCGAAGCAGTTGTCCTTGCCGTATTTTTTCGTGTGGAAGGCGATTGTCCGGGAAACATGTTCTTCATTCTCGATCTGGATTCCGCGAGATACCTGCTTGAACAAATTACGGGAATCAGCAAGGATGTCTATGAATGGGAAGAGCTAGAGATTTCTGCGCTTCACGAGATCGGCAATATTTTGACAGGTTCCTATCTCTCCTCGCTGGCGGATTTTACACAGCTTAATTTGCAGCCTTCCGTGCCTGCACTCGCTGTGGATATGGCTGGAGCTATTCTTAGCTACGGACTGATAGCGTTGGGTCAAGCGGGTGACTTTGCCCTCACGATTGACACAGCATTTTTTGAAGGCAACGAGAAAGTCAAAGGGAATTTTTTCCTTATACCTGATCCTGAATCGCTTCCTATTCTATTTCGTTCATTAGGGGTTCCGTTCGATGGAGATTATTAAGATAGGTATGGCCGACCTCGGTGTGGCAAAGCCGCCGAGTAAATTACGAACTACTGGTCTAGGTTCTTGCGTAGGGGTTGTCCTCTACGACCAGACCCATAAAATTGCAGGAATGGCACATGTTATGCTTCCAGAGTCTTCGCTGGCCAAAAGCGGAGAACTGACGATTGGAAAGTACGCAGATACAGCTATTCCCCATCTGATCAATCTGATGGAAAAGGCAGGGGCGCAAACCCGAAACATCGTTGCCAAAATCGCGGGTGGAGCACAAATGTTCGCTTTCTTGGGAAACAGTGATACGATGCGGATTGGGCCGAGAAACGTCGAGGCTTGCAAGCAGGCTTTGAAGGACGCACACATTAAAATCGTGGCAGAAGATACAGGGGGAAACTGCGGTCGGACGATAGAGATGGATGCCACAAATGGAGTTCTTCAAATCCGTACGGTAAATCAAGGTGTGAAGGAAGTATAAGAATGTTGGGAACCATTTGGATAAATACAGGCATGGGGTTGCTCGCTTTTGTCATTACATTGTGCACGGCGCTTGCGAGTAATGTCTGGTTGGTCTCCTTGGAGCGAGCCGGCATTGCTCTGGTGATATTCTTCCTTGCCGCTTTCCCGATTCGCTTTGTGCTGGCGCTCGTCACGCAAACACCAGCCCAGTCTGCAGAAGCAGGCGGCCAAGAGGAGTTGAATGCTCCTCTGGCCGATGGCGGGGATGAGGCGAATCCGCCAGGTCAAACGGGAGAGCAAGCGGCAGCAGAAGCATTTTCTCCGCTGTCCTTCACCAAGCTGGAAACGATCCATCCGTCAGAGGACCCAGCCACCGTTGCAGAGGTCGTTAGGCGCTTAACAGATGAGTAAAGGTTGGTGACTATTCGTGGCACGGCTAACCAGTCAAGAAAAAGCAAAAGAGTTCGATAAATGGGTCATGTGGAAGCAAGAGGGCAGTCGCGAGGCGGAAGTTGACCTGATCACTAAATTTTTGCCGCTGGTGGACAAAGTGGCGAATCGTCTGGCGATCAATTTGCCAGCGAATGTGGACAAGGACGACTTGATTAGCTACGGACGATTTGGGCTGTTGGATGCTTTGGCCAAATTCGATCATACGCGGGGACTGCAATTCGAGACGTATGCCATGTGGCGCATTCGTGGAGCCATGATTGATGGCCTGCGCGAAAATGACTGGATTCCTCGCACCGTTCGAGACAAAGCCAAAAAAATCGAAGAAGCGTACACCACTTTGGAACAGCAGATGCTGCGAATGCCAACCGATCAGGAAGTGTCCGAATATCTCGGAATAAGCGAAAAAGATCTGCAGCAGGTGTTTTTGGAAACCTCTTTGGCTAGCATGGTCTCCATTGACGAGGCAGTAGGGGAAGAGGACGAGCAAAAAACCGCAAGACATTCCTACATCGTGGACGAGCTGACTCCTCGCCCGGAATCGGTAGCAGAAGTCAGCAGCCTGAAAGAAGTGTTGGTCGGTGTGATTGACAAGCTTCCTGAAAAAGAAAGACTCGTCGTCTCCCTGTTTTATTTCGAGGAGCTGACGCTGTCGGAAATTGCTGAGATCATGAGCTTGTCGCCTTCACGCATTTCCCAGCTTCATTCAAAGGCGCTTTTCCGACTTCGTTCCGCATTGTCAAGATGGAAGTCGCAATTACTGTAAACAGAAATTTACCCAAGCTTGAGAGGGGTAGAATGTATGGAAGGGATCGGGAATTATAGACTAGAGGTCAAGTTATCCGCAGACAAATTAGAAGCAGATATCATTTTGCGCGTAGATGAAGAAGACATCGACAACATTGTCGTCGTGGAATCGGATATTTACAACGCATTGCAACAGCAAAAAGTGAAGGCTGGCATTTTGGAAGACGTCGTGCAGGGGCTATGTACTTTTCCGGCGAAGTATGCCAATGCCAAGGTTACCATTGCACGCGGAGTGGCTCCAGTCCCAGGCGCAGACGCCATCATCGAGTACCCGTACTTGGCGACTGTTTCAGACAATGAAGGGCCGAAAGAGCTGGAAGACGGCCGCGTCGATTATTACAACATAACCAGTATTCCGAATGTCGCCAAAGGACAGCTTTTGGCCCGCAAGACTCCAGCTAGCTCTGGAACTCCAGGGACAGCAGTTACCGGAGAGCCCATCGCTCCCAAAGCAGGCAAGGAAATCAATCTCAAGCCAGGCAAAAATGTCGTGCACAATCAGGAGCGCACGATGCTTTACGCCGCTATTGATGGACAGGTTTCCTTTACCGACCACGACAAGCTGAATGTTTTTCCCGTCTTTGAAGTAAAAGGGGATGTCGATTTTGGTGTAGGCAACATCGATTTTGTGGGAACGGTGGTCATTCGCGGGAACGTACTAAACGGTTTTCGGGTGAAGGCGTCTGGTGACATCCGTGTACTGGGAAGCGTGGAAGGCGCCGAGTTGTACGCGGAGGGCTCTATCGAGATCAAAAGTGGCATTGTTGCCCAAGATAAAGGGGCGATTGTTGCCGGCAAGGACATTCGTACATCCTTTATTCAAAACGCGAACGTCACCGCTGGCAATCAGGTGATTGTGTCTCAAAGCATCATGTTTTCCAATGTGCGTGCAGGGAAGCAAATTATTTGCAAAGGCCCGAAAGGAATTATCATCGGGGGCGTCCTGCAAGCGGGAGAGAAAATTGCTGCGAGAGTTTTCGGCAACACCAGTGCTACACCTACACTCTTGGAAGTAGGCGTGAAGCCAGAACTGCGTCAGGAACTTTCGAACATCCAGAAAGATTTGCAAAATGTGTATGAAAATTTACGCAAAACGGATCAAGGCCTGGGTGTGCTCAATCAAATTTTGCAAACAGGCAAGGAGCTTACCACCGAGAAAAGAATCATGCAAATCAAGCTGACCAACACGCGGCTTGTTCTCGAAAAAGAGTGCAAGCAGCTGGAAGCGCGCAGAAAAGATTTGGAGAGCGAGCTGAAAGGGGAAGGCCCTGCGGCAGTCGAAGCGTACCACGTCATGTACCCCGGGATCAAAATGACATTCGGCAAGCTTGTGCATTTTATCAAACACGAGTATGCACGTACGCGATTTATCGTTCTCGATGGGGAGATCAGTACAGCAACACTCATCTAATAGCCGAATGTGATTTCGAGAGGCGAGGAAGGGGCTGGGCTGCATGAGCTTGAAAGCAGTGGAATTGCAGGTGGCATTGCCACGCACCTTGGAAGTCGGCCGAATCCAAGAGCACCAGATGCAACGGTCCATGCATGAAACGCAATCGATGATCGATCAGCGCAAAGAACTGGACGCGCACATGCGCCATCGTGCGACGGATATTGATGAAACGCAAAAAAATCAGATTCGCGATAGGGAGCAGGGGCAACAGCGAGAGCATGATGAGTCAGGTGACAGCTCTTCCGCAGGACAGAAGAATGCCGCAGCAAAAGACCAAAATGCCCCTTCCTCGGTCTCCATGAGAGATCCGATGCGCGGACGCTTCATTGATATTTCCTTATAAAAGGAACAGAAATTGACAAGCCAGAAGTAAAGGTGGCCAACATGGATCAAGTGTACATCATCCTGATTGGCGCAGGAATCATCACCATGCTGCTTGCTTTGTTCATCCAAAGAAAGTCGCCTGCTGATCATACTGCCGCCATCCAGACATCACGATCAACTGACAAGGCAGATATTGAAAAAAACCTGCAACGCTTGAACAAGCAGTTCAAGCAGGAGACCGCCCTTCTTTCTGCCGAATGGCAAGAAACAAGGGCTGATTTGCTTCGTGAAATCGAATTTTTGCAAAAGCGCGTGGAGCAACTGGAACAACAGTTGGATGAAAGAGTAGTCGTTCGCGAAACCGCCGCTGCTGTAGAGGATCCGCCAGTCAAAAGCGCAGAGCCTGTAGAGGAGCAAGTCGACATGCTTGCCTTGCGGGAACGCTATCGGCGCGTCTTTGAGCTAAGCAAGGAAGGGCTCGCTCCAGACGAGATTGCGAAACGGCTGGGGGCGGGCCGGGGAGAAATCGACCTGATTTTCTCATTGGCGCAAAGAAACGAGCGAGGTTTTGCCGATGCGTAAACGCGAATTGTTATTTGGATTCGGCGCGGGCTTGATCGTGGCTGCTTCGGCTCTCGGGCTGATGGCTCCGAAAAGCGGGGCGCCCAGTCCTGCGCTAACCGAGGCTGAAATCAAGCAGGCTGCCACCGAGCTGCAAATGGTCGTGCTTACGCCTGAAGAATACAAGCAGTGGCAGGAAGAAAAGAAAGTGAACGTGCAGCCTGCTCCAAACGCGCCAAAAGCTCCGGCGGCACCAAACGTCGAGCAGACGAAGACACCTGCGGCTGCCAAGCCCCAAACTCCTGGAGTTAATGAAGTGATACCGCCAAGCGTGAATAGCGTCCAGGAGACGTCGTCAGCCGCTGAGAGCAAGGTACAGTCTGTTGCAGCTCCGGCACAGACAGAGACGCCACAAGCACCTGCGGTCGAGACTCCCGTCGTGAAAAAGACCGCTTCCTTTACCGTGCCATACAAGGCGACGGCAGAGGGTGTTGCAGCTACGCTCGTCAAGGAAGGTATTTTGCCTGCAAACAATCATTTTGTCGACCAGCTGCGTACGATGGACAAGCTGAATCGGATTCGCGTAGGGACGTATCAGGTTTCCCTGCCCGCTTCTGAGGAAGAGATCGTCAAGCTGATTACTACGCCGCCGAAAAAATAGGGCGGTATTTTTTTTGCAAAAATAATGGGATTCGTTTGTTGCAATTGAAAGACCCATATGATATATTCATTTACGGTGTTGAAATCGCACGTCCACCAATTCCGGCAACGGTGCTGCCACTGGCAGAATTGCTTGGAACATGCGGTGAGGCGGAGGTAGGCATCACAAAAACCATTTTTGAAGGAGGTGTGAAATATGGCAGTAATTTCGATGAAACAATTGCTCGAGGCTGGTGTACACTTCGGTCACCAAACTCGCCGTTGGAACCCGAAAATGGCTCGCTATATCTTCACCGAACGTAACGGAATCTACATTATCGACCTGCAAAAAACCGTTAAAAAAGTAGAGGAAGCGTACAACTTCGTGCGTGAACTCGCTCAAGACGGCGGAAAAGTGCTCTTCGTTGGTACGAAGAAACAAGCACAAGAATCCGTAAAAGAAGAAGCTGAGCGCACAGGTCACTACTTCATCAACCAACGTTGGTTGGGTGGTACCTTGACTAACTTCACTACCATCAAAAAACGTACTGCTCGCCTTGCTGAGCTGAAACGTATGGAAAACGATGGCACTTTCGCAGTATTGCCTAAGAAAGAAGTTATCGTACTGCGCAAAGAAATGGATCGCCTGGAGAAATTCCTCGGCGGTATCGCTCACATGGATAAATTGCCAGACGCACTGTTTGTCATCGATCCTCGTAAAGAGCGCATCGCTGTAGCAGAAGCTCGCAAATTGGGTATCCCAATCGTTGCTATCGTAGATACTAACTGCGATCCAGATGAGATCGACTACGTGATCCCAGGTAACGACGACGCAATTCGCGCTGTTAAACTGCTCACTGCAAAAATGGCAGACGCTCTGCTGGAAGGCAACCAAGGCACAGAGCAACAAGCCACAACAACTGCGTAAGCAAGTGTGTAAAAGGGTGGACTGAGGGTGTCAGAGCCCCCGGCCACCCTTTTTTTCTTAGCAAGCATTTGTAACAGTTGACTTGCATTTCCCCTATACTAGGATCGTAACTTTCCAAGGAGGTTTCACTCAATGGCAATTAGTGCACAAGCGGTTAAAGAACTGCGCGAGCGTACAGGCGCAGGTATGATGGATTGCAAACGCGCACTGGAAGAAACAGCAGGAGACATGGAAAAAGCAATTGACTTGCTCCGTGAGCGCGGTATCGCGAAAGCGGCGAAAAAATCCGGCCGTATCGCAGCAGAAGGTTTGACAGCTACAGCAGTTGCTGGTAACGTAGCAGCAGTTGTAGAAGTAAACTGCGAAACAGACTTCGTAGCGAAAAACCCTGAGTTCCAAGCACTCGTGAAAGACATTGCAGAACACGTTGTATCCCAACGCCCTGCATCCGTTGAAGCAGCTCTGGAGCAACCGTTCAAAGGTGCTGGCGAGTCTTTGGCTCACGTCATCAACGAAAAAATCGCGACTATCGGAGAAAACATCTCCTTCCGTCGTTTCGCTCTGTCCGAGAAATCCGATAGCGGCGTATTCGGTACTTACCTGCACATGGGTGGACGAATCGGCGTTCTGGTAACTTTGGAAGGTACACAAGACGAAGCGCTGGCTAAAGACCTGGGCATGCACGCAGCAGCGTCCAACCCACGTTTCGCTAATCGCGAAGAAGTTTCCCAAGACGAGATCGAACGCGAGCGCGAAGTTCTGAAAAACCAAGCGCTGGCTGAAGGCAAGCCTGCTAACATCGTTGAGAAAATGGTGGAAGGCCGCCTCTCCAAATTCTTCGAAGAATACGTACTGGTTGAGCAACCATTCGTAAAAGATCCAGACAAGAAAGTAGCTGCTCTGTTGAAAGAAGCAGGAGCTACCTTGAAAGGCTTCGCTCGCTTCCAAGTAGGCGAAGGTATCGAGAAGAAACAAGAAGACTTCGCAGCTGAAGTAATGGCTCAAGTGAATAAGCAGTAATAAAGGTATAGGGAACACCTTCGTGTTCCCTATTTTCAAAGCGAGAGTTTCACTTCATGTGAAACTCTCCTGCACGTAAAAAGCAATGTGTGCCGCAGCTTGCAGAAGGAATGCAGGAGGCGCACAGAGAATGATTCATGAATGGAGGCCGTTTCACATGCCACTTCCTGCCTATAAACGGGTTGTGTTAAAGTTGAGTGGGGAAGCACTGGCGGGAGACCTCGGGTACGGAATCGACCCGAAGGTGATTCTCTCCGTAGCGAACCAGATCAAGGAAATCGTAGAATTGGGAGTACAAGTCGCCGTAGTCGTCGGAGGAGGTAACATCTGGCGCGGACTTTCCGGAAGCTCAAAAGGAATGGATCGGGCTACTGCCGACTATATGGGGATGTTGGCCACGATTATGAACTCACTCGCCTTGCAGGATGGGTTGGAAAAAGTGAACGTCCCGACTCGTGTTCAAACCTCGATTGAGATGAGACAGGTAGCCGAGCCATACATACGCCGACGCGCCATTCGCCATCTGGAGAAAATGCGCGTGGTCATTTTCGCTGCGGGAACGGGTAATCCTTACTTTTCTACAGATACAACGGCTGCCCTGCGCGCTGCTGAAATCGAAGCAGAGGTCATTTTGATGGCGAAAAACAAGGTCGATGGGGTCTACTCCGCTGACCCAAGCCTGGACCCAAATGCAGAGAAGTACGATAAGCTGACATTCCTGGAGGTCCTCAACAAAGGATTGGGAGTGATGGATTCGACCGCATCGAGCTTGTGCATGGATAACAGCATCCCACTCATCGTATTTAACATTTCCGAAGAAGGTAATATTCGTCGGGCAGTAATGGGCGATAAAATCGGTACTCTAGTGAAGGGGGAATAAACGATGCCACAAACAGTGCTAAAAGACATGGAAGATCGTATGAGCAAAGCGATCCTCGCTTTGAAAAAAGACTTGTCCAGCCTCCGCGCTGGCCGTGCTAACCCTGCGATGCTGGACCGCGTCATGGTTGACTACTACGGTTCGCCAACGCCAATCAGCCAATTGGCTAACATCAGCGTTCCGGAGCCGCGCATGCTGACCATCCAGCCTTGGGACAAAACAGCGCTGAAAGAAATTGACCGCGCGCTGCAACAGTCCGATTTGGGCATTTCTCCATCCAACGACGGGGTAATCATTCGCCTGATCATTCCTCCGCTTACAGAAGAACGCCGCAAAGAATTGGTGAAGCTTGCTGGAAAAGGCGGAGAAGAAGCGAAAGTTGCCATCCGCAACATCCGTCGTGATGCGAACGATGACATCAAAAAGCTGGAAAAGGCTGCGACCATTTCCGAGGATGAATCCCATCGTCATCAAGAAACGATCCAAAAAACGACAGATAAGTTCATCGCTGAAGTCGACAAGATCGTAAAAGACAAAGAAAAAGACATCTTGGAAGTATAAATTTTAGGGCGATCCCCCTCATTTGAGGGGGATGCACGTCTATATCTCTCATTACGGGGGAACACTTTATGTTAGAACATCTGGCGCGCAAATGGAGCCGCAAGGAAAAACAAACGGTACCAGCCGAGTTGGATCGTTCCGGGAAAATCCCGCAGCATGTTGCGGTGATTATGGACGGCAACGGTCGTTGGGCCAAAATGCGCAATTTACCCCGGGTCGCCGGGCATCGAGCAGGCATGAAAACGGTCAAGGAAGTCGTAAAAGCTGCTGACGAGATCGGCGTGCGCTACATGACCATGTACGCTTTTTCTACTGAAAACTGGAAGCGACCGCGGGACGAAGTGGATTTTCTCATGAAGCTTCCGCAGGAATTTTTGTCGACAGAATTGGATGAATTGATCGAACGGGACGTGCGTATCCGCATGCTCGGCAGCAAAGACGAGCTGCCGTCGCATACACTAGATGCTCTCTTGGAAGCAGAAGCACGTACGCAAAACAATCAAGGGCTTCAATTGTGCTTTGCCATGAATTACGGTGGCCGCGACGAAATCGTCAAAGCTGTTTCCGTATTGGCTTCGAAAGTAAAAGCGGGCGAACTCGATCCACAAGACCTGGATGAAGAGGCGATTTCCCGCTATCTGTATACAAGCGATATTCCAGACCCTGATCTTTTGATCCGCACCAGTGGAGAAATTCGCTTGAGTAATTTTATGCTTTGGCAATTGGCTTACACAGAATTGTGGTTTACGGATGTGCTCTGGCCTGATTTTACCCGTGAACACTTTTATCAAGCGATTGTGGAATACCAAGGCCGAGCTCGTCGCTACGGGGCGGTATAGCCGAGAGGTGGAATCAGTTGAAGCAACGAATCATAACAGGCTTGATTGGTGGAGCGGCATTTCTGTTTTTTATCTACCAAGGTGGAGCCTGGTACTCACTTTTGGTGTTATTACTGGCCGTCATAGGCCATTTTGAATTTATGCGGATGGCTGGCATTCAGCCATTCAATGTGGCAGGGATACTCGGATACGTGCTCATGGCCAGTTTGCTGTGGCCATCGCTCGCGTTTTCTGACTGGCTTCGCATCAGCATGCCGGATCTGATGCTGCCTGTCCTTTTGCTTTTGTTGATTTACTCCGTTCTGCGGAAAAATCAGTTTCACATTGAACACGTCGCCCTTACACTGGTGGGGGCGTTATACATAGGCTTCGGTTTTACATACATGGCCGCAGCCCGCAATCTTCCAGACGGATTGATGCTCACTGCGCTTGTGATTGCTGCGATCTGGTCCACAGATTCGGGGGCCTATTTTGTCGGGAAAGCAATCGGAAAGCGAAAGCTCTGGCCCGAGATCAGTCCGAACAAAACGGTCGAGGGCGCGCTTGGCGGGCTGGCAGCGGCCGTTCTGATCGTGATCGTCATCAATGCTTGCTTCGGCAGCATAGCATTTGACAAGGCACTAACGATTGCCCTGGTTGCCGGCATCATTGGACAAATGGGCGACCTGGTAGAATCGGCATTCAAACGTCATTTTCAGGTAAAAGATTCAGGACAGCTCATTCCCGGACACGGTGGCGTGCTGGATCGCTTTGACAGTTTTCTGCTTGTCTTTCCGGTTTTGCATCTACTAGGTATCGTCTGAAACCTGGTGCATATAGAAGAGATATAGAGGGTGAAATCAGTGAAAAAAATAGCGCTCTTGGGTTCGACTGGCTCGATTGGAACAAGCACCTTGGAAGTGGTTGAACAGCACCCGGAAGATTTTGCTGTCGTCGCAATGGCAGCAGGGACGAATGTGGAGCTGTTTGCCAAGCAGGTCGAAAAGTTTCGGCCTGAGCTTGTTTCGGTGGGGAGCGAGCAAGCGGCTGTCCAGCTTCGCGAACAGTTGGGAAGCGGACATAAACCCGAGATTGTTTTCGGATCAGCGGGGCTTGAACTGGTTGCCTGCCACGATGCCGCCAGCTTTGTCATGACAGCGGTGGTCGGCAGCGTAGGCGTGGCTCCTACTCTTGCCGCTATCGAAGCGGGCAAGACGATTGGACTAGCAAACAAGGAAACGCTGGTTAGCGCAGGTCCCGTTGTGATGAAGCGGGCGAAAGAAAAAGGGGTTTCCATCATCCCTGTCGACAGCGAGCACTCTGCTGTCTTTCAATGTCTGCAAGGAGAAAGAGCAGAAGATGTAGCCCGTATCATCTTGACTGCTTCCGGAGGCTCGTTCCGCCATTTGAGCCGAGAGGAGCTGCAACAGGTGACGGTAGAGCAAGCACTGGCGCACCCGAACTGGAGTATGGGCGCAAAAATCACCATTGATTCGGCTACCATGATGAACAAAGGCTTCGAAGTAATCGAGGCCCATTGGCTGTTTGATATGCCGTACGAGCACATTGACTGTGTGCTGCATTATGAAAGTATCGTTCACTCTATGGTAGAATACAAAGACCGGGCCGTTATGGCGCAGTTGGGCACACCTGACATGAAGGTGCCAATCCAGTACGCCATGGGGTATCCCGGCAGAAAAAATTTGAGTACAGAATCTCTTGATCTGGTCAAAATCGGCTCGCTTCATTTTGCTGCCATGGATTTTGAACGCTATCCTCTGCTACAATTGGCGTATGAATGCGGGAGAGCGGGCGGTACGCATACCGCTGTCCTGAATGCAGCCAATGAAGTCGCTGTCGACCTTTTCCTGAAAGGCGCCATTGCGTTCCTCGACATCGAAAAGGTTGTCAGACAGACGTGTGAGGCCCATGAGGGAGTACATAATCCCGAGCTGGACGAGATTTTTGCGGCTGATCAGTGGGCGCGCGCTCATGCGCTTGCGTCCGTTTAAGAGACTGGATCTAGACACTCCAACGAAAGGTGGCTGTTCACTTGCCTTTTCCCAACATGGATTCCGTTGAATCAATTCTCGCGATTGTCGTCGTTTTTGGTGCGCTCGTTTTCGTGCATGAGCTGGGGCACTTTCTCTTGGCTAAAAGAGCCGGGATTCTGTGCCGCGAATTTGCGCTGGGAATGGGGCCGAAAATCTTTCGCGTGAAGCGGGGAGAAACGGAATACACGCTTCGCCTCCTCCCCATTGGAGGTATGGTCCGCATGGCGGGCGAAGACCCCGAAATGGATATGTTGAAACCGCACATGGAAGTAAGTTTGGAGCGGGATGCGTTAGGAAAGGTAACCCATATTTTGCTGGACGGACCGGGTACTGCTTCCCCTCGTGCGATCACGGGGACAGTGGTTCGTTTTGACTTGGAAAACGATTTGTATATCGTAGTGGATGTGGCAGGAGATGAGCGCCAGTTTTCCATTCATCCGCAGGCGCAGTTGGTCAAGGATGGACAAGAGGTGCAGATCGCGCCATTGAACAGACAGTTTAAAGGAAAGACGATCTCGCAGCGCTTCTGGGCGATTTTCGCCGGGCCTTTTGCCAACTTCTTGCTGGCGTTTCTGTTGTTCATCGCTATCGGTCTGCTGTACGGCGTGCCGAAAGACATCCCGTACCTGGGCGAAGTCAGGGCAAATGGACCAGCGGCTGAAGCTGGCTTGATGCAAGGAGACAAAATTATTTCGATTCAGGGACAGCCTGTGGCTTCCTGGAAAGAAATCGTCCAGATTATCAGTACATCGCCGGGCAAGGAAATGAAGTTTGAGTACGAGCGCAATGGACAGCGCAACTCGGTTTTGGTCAAGGTCGGAAAAGACGAAAATAACGTGGGCAAAATCATGGTGACGAATCCGTTGACGTACGCCCCGGGAGAAGTGTTGAAGTACGGCGCGTCCTCGACTTACGAGTTCACGGCGATGATTTTGAAAAGTTTAGGGATGCTCTTTACGGGTTCAGTCGGGCTTAACGACCTGAGCGGGCCAGTAGGCATCTTCAAGATGACCGGAGAGTTTGCTCAGCAAGGCATGGCCATTTTGATGAAATGGGCAGCCGTGCTCTCCATCAACCTCGGACTGTTCAATCTGTTGCCGCTTCCGGCACTGGACGGAGGAAGACTCGCCTTCCTCGCGGTAGAAGCGCTGCGTGGACGTCCGGTTGATCCGCATAAAGAAGGAATGGTTCATTTTCTGGGCTTTGCTTTCTTGATGTTGCTGATTCTTGTTGTAACCTGGAACGATCTGCAACGGTTGTTCTTCCAATAACGTACTATCATGATGAGTAGAATACAGACAAATTTAAAGGATGGTGCAAAATGTACAAGCGCGAGGAGACGAAACCGGTTTTTGTGGGAGGCGTGCAAATCGGTGGCCAAAAAAGCGTAGTAATTCAATCGATGACGACAGCAGACACGCGTGATGTAGAAAAAACACTGGCCGAGATTCAAAGACTTCACGATGCTGGTTGCCAAATTGTCCGCCTAGCCGTCATCAATCAAGACGCAGCGCTCGCCATCAAAAAAATCAAGGAGCGTTCCCCGCTGCCGCTTGTTGCCGACATCCATTTTGACTATAGGCTGGCGTTGACTGCGCTGGAAAGCGGCATCGACAAAATCCGGATCAATCCGGGAAATATCGGGTCCATTGAAAGAACAAAGCGCGTTGTGGAGGCTTGCCGCGAACGGAACGTTCCGATCCGCATCGGGGTAAACTCCGGTTCGGTCGAGAGACGACTGCTGGAGAAGTACGGATATCCTTCGCCAGAAGCGATTGTTGAAAGTGCGCTTGACCACGTGGAAATTTTGGAAGACCTGAACTACGACAATATCGTCATTTCCTTGAAGTCGTCCGATGTGCCGACGATGATCCAGACGTATTCGCTGATGGCGCAAAAACGCAACTATCCGCTGCACGTTGGGGTGACAGAAGCAGGAACACAGTTCTCCGGCACGGTCAAGTCTTCCGTCGGCATCGGTACAGTTCTGTCGATGGGAATCGGCGACACGATCCGCGTATCCTTGACGGCTGATCCGGTAGAAGAAATCAAGGTTGCCAAGCAGATTTTGCGCAGCCTCGATATCGTGAACAACGATCCTGTCGTGATTGCCTGCCCGTCTTGCGGCCGTTGTGCGATCGATCTGATCGGCTTGGCTACAAAGGTCGAGGATGCGATTTCTACTTTGAAAGTTCCGTTGAAAGTAGCCGTCATGGGATGTGCTGTAAACGGGCCGGGGGAAGCGCGCGAAGCGGATGTCGGCGTTGCGGGCGGAAACGGTGAAGGTCTGATTTTCCGCAATGGTAGAATTGTTCGCAAAGTGAAAGAAGACGAATTGTTCGAAGAGTTGATGAAAGAAATTAACGAAATGGTCAACGAGAAAAAGCCGACTGAAGTAGGCTGATCATTGTTGATTGCTGACGAGGCATAAGGAGGACACGCACGTGTTGAAGCAAAGTCAAATGTTGATTCCTACCTTGCGGGAAGTGCCTGCGGATGCGGAGATTGCCAGCCATAAGCTGCTTCTCCGCGCCGGTATGGCCCGCCAACTGGCTTCCGGTATTTATACATACCTGCCACTGGCGCTTCGGACCCTGCATAAAATCCAGGCCATTGTGCGTGAAGAGATGAACAACGCAGGCGCCCAGGAGCTGTTGATGCCAGCGATGCAGCCGGCTGAGCTGTGGCATCAGACAGGCCGTTGGGACGTGTACGGGCCGGAACTCGTACGTCTGCGCGATCGCCACGACCGCTCCTTTGCGCTCGGACCGACGCATGAAGAAGTCATTACCAGTCTGGTTCGTGACGAGATTAACTCTTACAAAAAACTCCCGATCAACCTGTATCAAATTCAGACGAAGTTCCGCGATGAAGTGCGTCCGCGCTTCGGTTTGATTCGTTGCCGCGAGTTTATCATGAAAGATGCGTATTCCTTTGATACGACCCAAGAAGGACTGGATCGCAACTTCCAGGCGATGTACGACGCCTATACGAACATTTTCACCCGCGTTGGCCTGAATTTCCGTGCAGTAGAAGCGGATGCAGGCGCGATCGGCGGAAAAGGCACGTATGAGTTCATGGCACTGTGCGACATCGGGGAAGATACGATTGCTTATTCCGAAGAAGGCGACTTTGCCGCCAACCTGGAAAAAGCAGAAGTCGTGTACAAGCCAGCAACAAAACCAGCTGCAGAAGCGGCAGCAAAAGAAAAAGTGCACACGCCAGGCAGCAAAACGATTGATCAACTCGTACAAGCTTTGCAAGTCGAAGCGAAGCAAATCATCAAGAGCCTCATCTACCGCGTAGACGACAAGCTGGTGATGGTGCTCGTTCGCGGCGATCATGAGCTGAATGAAGTGAAGCTGAAAAACATGTACGATGCAACCTTCGTTGGATTGGCGACAGAAGCGGACATCGTTTCCGTGACGGGAGTACCTGCCGGATTTGTCGGCCCTGTCGGTATCGATGCCGAAAAAGTGGAAATCGTTGCGGACAACTTTGTGCAGGACGTGCACGATGGCATCGTCGGCGCCAACGAGACGGACTACCATCTGGTGCACGTCGTCCCAGGCCGCGATTTTGCCGTTTCCCGCTATGCTGATTTGCGCAACATCACAGAAGGCGATGAATGCCCGCGTACTGGTGGCGCGATCAAGTTTGCGCGCGGCGTAGAGGTTGGACACGTGTTCAAGCTCGGAACGAAATACTCTACGGCTATGGGCGCTACCTTCCTGGATGAGAACGGCCGCAGCCAGCCGATGATCATGGGTTGCTACGGTATCGGCGTATCGCGGACGATTGCAGCGGTCATCGAGCAAAACAACGATGAGAATGGGATTATTTGGCCGGTAGCTGTCGCGCCTTTCCATGTACATGTGATCCCGGTCAATGTTAAAGTAGAGGAGCAGCGCCAAATCAGCGAACAAGTTACGGAAGCCCTGCAAAAAGCAGGCGTGGAAGTATTGTTCGATGACCGCCCTGAGCGTGCTGGCGTGAAGTTCAAGGATGCAGACCTGATCGGACTGCCGCTGCGCATTACCGTATCGGACAAAGCGGCGCAGGAAGGCACGATCGAAGTACGCGTCCGCAAAAATGGAGAAACCGTAAACGTGAAGCTGGAAGACCTCGTATCCGAAGTGAAAGCGATGCTTGCTCGCGTGGATCATACGGGAGCCGCCCTGTTTGGCATCGAGTAGCTTGCAGGATTGAAGGAAGATTTTGTCGAATTTTACGGGGTACTCCCCTAGTCACAATGGGAGTACCTCTTTTTCTTGTTTTTGGGAGGGTGGAATACCGTGGACCGTATACAAGAGCAAAAACAGCGTTTCTCTCTGTTACTCAAGCAAATGGAAGTACCTGAAGAATGGGTCAACCGCTATTTTCTTGACGGGCAGATCGACAAGCTGGAGCTGTACAAACAAAACAAAGAGTGGGTTTTCCATTTTACCTTGCCCAAGCTTTTGCCCGTCGAAGCTTATGCAGCTTTCACGAAGCGATTGACGCAGTCCTTCTCCCATCTGGCGAAAGTCGATGCCAGGTTTTGCTACAGGCAGAAGCCTGCGCTTGATTTTGTCGTGGAGCAGTATTGGGACTTGCTCGTCGGGGGACTGGAGCCGACGCTCAATTCCTTGGCTGCAACGTTGCGTACCGCGAGAAAACAGGTGGAACAGCAAGAAGTAAAAGTGTACTTGCCGACCGAGATGACAGTCGAAGTAGCCAAGCGAAAGCGCGCTGACAACGAATTGCTTGCCGCTTTCCAAAAAGCGACGGATACTTCCATGCGGTTTTCTTTTCATGGTGAGGAGAGCGATGAAGCGTACCAGGCTTTTGTCGAGCAGCGGAATGAAGAAGAGCGGGCACTGGTTGAAGTCGTCATGACGGCGGCAGCCCAGGAAAGCAAAGGCTCCGACAAAACAGAAGCCATCACGACATTGATGATGGGCTACGAGATCAAAGACGCCCCGATCCCGATCTGCGAGATTCAGGAGGAAGAGCGCCGAATCGTGATTCAAGGTGCCGTGTTCAACGTGGAAGTAAAAGAGCTGCGCAGCGGCCGTCACTTGCTGACGTTCAACGTGTCAGACTATACGGATTCATTGACGGTCAAAATGTTTTCGCGTGACAAAGAAGACGTCAAGATGCTGGAAGCACTCAAAGACGGCATGTGGGTCAAGGTGCGCGGGAGCGTTCAGCATGACACCTTTATCCGCGAGCTGGTGATGAATGCCAATGACTTGAACCAGATCGAGCAGGTCATTCGCCGCGACCAGGCGGAAGAAAAGCGGGTGGAGCTGCATTGCCACACGCCGATGAGCGCGCTAGACGCAGTAGCTTCCGTCAAGTCGCTTGTTTCCACAGCGGCCAAATGGGGTCATAAGGCGATCGCGATTACCGACCACGGGGTTGTGCAGGCGTTCCCGGAGGCGTATTCGATCGCGAAGAAAAACAACATCAAGTGCATTCTCGGCATGGAAGCCTACGTGGTGGAAGATGGCATCGACATCGTCTACAACTTGAATGCAGACAACAACTTGCCAATCGACGAGACGACAGAATACGTCGTGTTCGATACGGAGACGACGGGGCTGAATGCTGCCGAGCACACGATTATCGAGATCGCTGCGGTAAAAATGAAAGGGTCGGAAATTGTCGATCAATGGACAGAGCTGATCGATCCGCAACTGGAGATCGGGCCAAAGACGACGGAGATCACGGGGATTACGAACGAGATGCTGCGCGGTCAAGACACGCTCGACGTCGTGCTTCGCAAGTTCAAGGATTTTACCGGCGACGCTGTGCTGGTTGCGCATAACGCCGAGTTTGACAAGGCGTTTATTAACGCGTGTGCCAAGCGCATCGGGATGGAGCCGTGGAACAACCCGTTTTTGGACACATTGCCCCTGGCGCGGATGATGTACAAAGGCATGCGCAACTATCGTCTCGGTTCACTCGCCAAGAAGTTTAATGTCGAGCTGATCAACGCTCACCGGGCGTTGGACGATACAGTCGCACTCGCACACGTCTTCCAGCAAATGCTTAAAGATATCAAGGAAGCGCAGATCAAGTCACTCGCCGAGCTGAACGAAAAAAGCAACGAAGAAGCCGATTACAAGAGCGGACGTCCTTTCCATGCCACGATTTTGGTGAAAAACAAGGAAGGTCTCAAAAACTTGTACAAGCTCGTCAGCCGCTCCCACGTGGAGACGTTCTTCCGTTGGCCTCGCATCCAGCGCAGCCAGCTGAGCAAATACCGCGAAGGCTTGCTGATCGGGACGGCGTGCAAAGACGGAGAGCTGATGCAGTCGATTTTGCGCGGGAAGTCGCCCGAAGAATTGAAGGAAGTCGCTGCTTTTTACGATTTCCTGGAGATTCAGCCTATCGCTCATTACTCGCCGCTGCTCCGCAATGAAGAGATTCCTTCGCTGGAGACGATGAAAAACTATCACAAAATGATCGTGGACATGGGAAAAGAGATGGGCAAGCTGGTCGCTGCGACAGGCGACGTTCATTTTCTCAATCCACAGGATGAAATTTTCCGCGATGTGTTCCTGTTGTCAAAAGGCGATCCGACAGCGGGGAATCAACCGCCTTTGTATTTGCACACGACAGATGAAATGCTGGAGTCCTTTTCCTACCTCGGCGAAGAGCTGGCCAAAGAAATCGTCGTGACGAACACCAATGCCATAGCCGACATGATCGAGGACGTCAGCCCGATTCCAGACAAGCTGTACACCCCGATTATCGAGGGAGCAGATGATGAACTGCGGGAAATGTGCTACAACAAGGCGAAGCTGCTCTACGGCGATCCATTGCCGGAGCTGGTGGAAAAGCGTCTGGAAAAGGAACTGAACAGTATCATCACGCACGGCTTCGGGGTTATTTACTTGATTTCGCAGCGTCTGGTGACCAAGTCGCTTCAGGATGGTTACCTGGTCGGATCGCGTGGATCGGTCGGCTCGTCCTTCGTGGCGACGATGTCGGAAATTACCGAGGTAAATCCGCTGCCGCCGCACTATCGCTGCCCGAATTGCAAGCATAGCGAATTTATTACGGACGGTTCCATCGCTTCCGGTTTCGACTTGCCTGACAAAGAGTGCCCGCAGTGCGGAACCAGCTTTGCAAAAGACGGACAGGACATTCCGTTCGAGACGTTCCTTGGCTTCAAGGGAGACAAAGTTCCCGATATTGACTTGAACTTCTCGGGTGACTATCAGCCGCGAGCCCATAAATACACGCAGGAGCTTTTCGGCGCAGACTACGTATATCGCGCAGGAACGATCGGTACTGTCGCGGAGAAGACAGCGTACGGCTATGTGAGGAAGTACGCTGATGAGCGGGGCATGACTTTGCGCAATGCAGAGATATCCCGGATTGTGAACGGATGCACGGGCGTCAAACGGACGACTGGGCAGCACCCGGGCGGAATTATTGTTGTTCCTGACTACATGGAAATTGAAGATTTTTGTCCGATCCAGTTCCCGGCAGATGATAATGAATCCGAGTGGCGCACGACTCATTTCGACTTCCACTCGATCCATGACAACTTGCTGAAACTCGATATTCTCGGACACGACGACCCGACCGTCATTCGCATGCTGCAAGACTTGACAGGCATGGACCCGAAAACGATCCCGCTCGACGACAAGAAGACGATGTCCATTTTCAGCTCGACAGAAGCATTGGGTGTGACACCGGAGCAGATTGGGACGAATATGGGGACGCTTGGAATCCCCGAGTTTGGAACCAAGTTCGTTCGCCAGATGCTTGAGGATACGAAGCCGACGACATTCGCCGAGCTTGTCCAGATTTCCGGGTTGTCTCACGGTACGGATGTATGGTTGAACAACGCCCAGGATTTGATCCGCAACGGCATATGCAAACTGCCTGAAGTTATCGGTTGCCGTGACGACATCATGGTTTATTTGATCTATAAAGGTTTGGAACCGTCCCGCGCATTCAAAATCATGGAGTCTGTGCGGAAAGGGAAAGGCGTGCCGGAAGAGGATCAGGAAGAAATGCGCAAAAACAACGTACCGGATTGGTACATCCAGTCTTGCCAGCGCATCAAGTACATGTTCCCGAAAGCCCATGCCACGGCTTACGTGATGATGGCTGTGCGGATTGCCTACTTCAAGGTGCATCGTCCGCTTGAATTTTACGCGACTTACTTCACCGTGCGGGCAGATGACTTCGATATCCCGTTGATGGTCAAAGGCTCCGCTGCCATCCGGCAAAAAATCGACGAAATCGAAGGCAAGGGCCACGACGCGCAGCCGAAAGAGAAAGCGCTGTTGACCGTGCTGGAGATGGCGCTGGAGATGGTGGAGCGCGGCTTCCGGTTTGCCAACGTCGACCTGTATGAATCGGACGCGACACGCTTCCTGATCAAAGGCGACTCGCTGATTGCTCCGTTCAACGCTTTGCCAGGCTTGGGCACGAACGCTGCGATCAGCATCGTGGAGGCGAGAGAACAAGGAGAGTTTTTGTCGAAGGAAGACCTGCTGTCCCGTTCCCGCATCTCCAAGACGATTTTGGAGTATCTGGAGGAACAAGGCGCTCTGAAAGGACTGCCGGAATCGAACCAGCTGTCGCTGTTCTAGTCCGGCCTAGCGGGCCCGCGTATCCAAAGGTTGTCAGCGAAGGGCTGTTATGCTATAATTTTTTTGGAAATACTGGTTTTATACGCATGGCAGATCGAGAGTGGGGAAACCCACTCTTTCTTTCTGGTTACACCTCATGGTTCAAACGTAAAGGAGGTACTTGCTTGAGCAAGGTAACGGGCATCGTCACCGAACTGGTCACGCCCATTGTTGACGAATTGGGTTTGGAACTGGTTGACATCGAGTACAAAAAGGAAGGCAGCAACTGGTTTCTGCGCGTGTTTATCGACAATGAAACTGGCAACATCGACATCGATGACTGCAGCCTTGTCAGCGAGAAGCTGAGTCAAAAACTTGACGAAGTAGATCCGATTCCGACTGCATATTTTTTGGAAGTATCTTCGCCGGGTGCTGAGCGTCCGTTGCGCAAGGATAAGGATTTTACCAAAGCTGTCGGCAGGCATGTGCACATTACAACCAAAGAGCCGATAGAAGGAGCAAGCCAGTTCGAGGGCGAACTGATATCGTACGAGGACGGCAAACTGACTGTTAAAGAAGCGAAAAAAACGTACGTGATTTCCCAAGAGCAAATTGACACGGCACGAATGGCAATCGTTTTCTAGATTGCTGGTGGTCGGTGGGTAAGTAAAGGAGGAGGCAACGAAAGTCATGAACGGCGATTTTATCGAGGCTCTAGAAGCCATTGAGAGAGAGAAAGGCATCACCAAAGACGTGCTGATCGAGGCCATCGAAGCGGCTCTTATCTCTGGATACAAACGTAACTTCAACTCGGCCCAAAATGTACGGGTGGATGTAAATCGTCATTCAGGTATGGTTCGCGTGTATGCACGCAAAGAAGTGGTGGAAGAAGTTTTTGACCCGCGCCTGGAGATTTCCCAGGAAGCTGCCCAAGAAATCGATCCGAATTTTAGACTGGAAGATATCGTGGAAATCGAGGTTACGCCTCGTGACTTCGGACGAATTGCTGCACAAACCGCGAAGCAAGTGGTGACACAGCGCATTCGCGAAGCGGAGCGCGGCCTCATTTACAGCGAGTTTATCGAGCGCGAAGACGATATCGTTACAGGGGTTGTCCAACGCATGGACGCCCGCAATTATTACATCGATCTTGGCAAAGCGGAAGCTGTTATGCCGATCACCGAGAAAATGCCGTCCGAAGATTTCAAGTCGCAAGATCGCGTGAAGGCATACATCATTAAAGTAGAAAAAACCACCAAGGGTCCGCAAATCGTCGTTTCCCGTACTCATCCGGGACTTTTGAAGCGCCTCTTTGAATTGGAAGTGCCAGAGATTTACGATGGTGTGGTTGAAATCAAGTCCGTTGCTCGCGAAGCAGGCGACCGTTCCAAAATCGCTGTTCATTCCATCAACCCGGATGTAGATCCTGTAGGGGCATGTGTTGGTCCAAAAGGCATGCGCGTACAGACGATCGTCACCGAGCTGAAGGGCGAGAAAATCGACATCGTCCGCTGGTCTGAAGATCCGGCCGAGTACGTAGCCAACGCGCTCAGCCCGGCGAAAGTGCTTCACGTTGAAGTCAACCTCGCGGAAAAAGTAACCCGTGTCATCGTGCCGGATTACCAATTGTCGCTTGCGATCGGTAAACGTGGACAAAACGCTCGTCTCGCTGCCAAGCTGACTGGCTGGAAGATCGACATCAAGAGCGAATCCCAGGCAGATCAAGAAGGCATCGTCTACCCGAAAGAAGTAGAGGGCGATGAAGGAGTCGACAACGAATAGTCATGAAGCAAAAAAAGATCCCTTTGCGTAAATGCATTGTTTGCCAAGGAATGTTTCCGAAAAAGGAATTGATCCGCGTGGTCCGAACGCCGGCTGAAGAGATCGTCATCGATCTGACGGGAAAGGCGGCAGGACGCGGTACCTATGTGTGTCGGCAGGAAAGCTGTCTGAAGCCGGATGCGTTCGCATCGGGAAAATGGAAAAAAGTGCTGGAACGTGCCCTCAACATGTCCATCTCGGAAGAAAAGTACGACGCTTTTCGCGAGAAGTGGCTGGAGATGATGGGACGATGATCCCGAAGGCAGCTCAGCTGCTCGGAATTGCGATGCGCGCGAGAAAAATCGTGACAGGAGAGGAATTGGTCATTACGTCTATCCGCAATGGCCAGGCTCGTCTGGTTTTGCTCGCATCAGATGCATCAGACAATACCGCCAAAAAAGTCAAGGATAAATGTTCCTATTACGGGGTCTCATGTATAACCACAGGCGACCGACATTCATTGGGACACGCAATCGGAAAAGATGGGCGCGTTACCGTGGCGGTGACCGATGGGAAGTTGGCTGAAAGCATTCAGCGTCTGCTCACCTAACTTAGAAAGGGTGAAGTTTATTTGAAGACACGTGTGTATGAATATGCCAAACAGCACAACATGAGCAGTAAGGAAATCCTCAATTTGCTAAAGCGATTGAACATAGAAGTAGCAAATCATATGAGTATCATGGAAGAAGGGACGATTAAGCGGATCGAGGATCACATGGCCAAATTGCGCGCCGGTTCCAAGCCGGAAGGACGCAATACGCCAAGTGATGCAAGACCAAAGCCAATGGACGAACAACGACGCCCCAACGAATCCAGAGGACAGCAGACCCCATCCCAGCAACAGCCGGGGCAAGGTCAGCAGTCACAAGCTGCCAAAAGCGATAGACAAAACGATCGCGGCGGTTTTGCTACCAGCAACAATCGTCCAGTCAACACCACAGCAAGTGGAAAACAGCCCGATCAGCAAAGTCCTCAACATGGAAAAAATCAGGGGAAGAATCAGGAGAGAAGACCAAACCATATGAGAAGTCAACCTGCGAAACCGAGTGACCGCAAACCGCAAAACCAACAACGACCACAAGGCCAAGGCCAACAAAGACCACAGAACCAACAGCAAAGACCGCAAAACCAACAGCGTCCTCCGCAACAGGCTGCTGCGACCAGCCAAACCGAGACGCGCACAGGTGATGAGTTTGAAGACAAAGTAAAACTCCCATCCAACGTCGGTATGGAAAAGCGCGAGAAAATCAAAAAAGCGCCGCAAACGCAAAAGACGTTTGAAGACAATAAAAAGAGCCAGCCTTTCCGTGGCGGCAATAACCGCAACAACCAAAACAACCGTCGTGGCGGCAATCACAACCAGCGCGGTGCCCAAAAAGCGCAGCGCCCTGTGATTGAACCACCAACAAAAATCACTTTTACCGATTCCTTGACAGTGAACGAGTTGGCTGTGAAACTGCGCAGAGAACCGGCGGAAATCATCAAAAAGTTGTTTAATTTGGGGATCATGGCAACGATCAACCAATATTTGGAACGCGAAGCGATTGAGTTGATCTGCGCTGACTACGGCGTAGAAGTGGAAGAAAAAATCATCATCGACGAGACAAACTTCGAAACGCTGGAAGAAGTAGATGCGCCAGAAACCCTTTTGGAGCGTCCTCCGGTTGTTACCATCATGGGTCACGTTGACCACGGAAAAACGACTTTGCTCGACGCCATCCGCTCTACCAACGTAGTAGCAGGCGAAGCAGGCGGTATCACCCAGCACATCGGTGCTTACCAGGTAGAGATCAAAGGCAAGAAGATCACGTTCCTCGATACGCCTGGTCACGCGGCGTTCACAACGATGCGTGCGCGCGGTGCGCAAATTACGGACATCACGATTCTCGTGGTTGCAGCCGATGACGGTGTTATGCCACAAACCATTGAAGCGATCAGCCATGCGAAAGCAGCGAACGTTCCGATCATCGTAGCTGTGAACAAGGTCGACAAACCGGAAGCCAACATCGACCGGATCAAGCAAGAACTGACCGAGTATGAACTGGTTGCAGAAGAATGGGGCGGCGAAACCATTTTCTCTCCTCTGTCTGCCAAACAGCGTACAGGTATCGAAGAATTGCTGGAGTACATTTTGCTCGTCGCAGAAGTTCAGGAGCTGAAAGCAAACCCTGACAAGCGCGCGCGTGGTACCGTAGTAGAAGCCGAGCTGGACAAAGGCCGCGGTCCTGTAGCGACCATCCTGGTACAGCAAGGAACACTGCGTGTCGGCGATCCGATCGTAGTCGGTTCTGCTTATGGCCGTGTTCGTGCGATGGTGAACGACAAAGGCCGTCGTCTGAAAGAAGCAGGCCCATCTACGCCAGTGGAAATCACAGGTTTGAACGATGTGCCGCAAGCTGGCGACCAGTTCCGCGTATTTGAAGACGAGAAAAAAGCTCGTGCGATCGGGGAAGCCCGCGCAGTCAAACAGCGCGAATCCGAGCGCCGCGAAAGCTCTCGCGTATCGCTGGACGATCTGTTCCAACACATTCAGGAAGGCGATATCAAAGAGCTGAACCTGATCGTAAAAGGCGACGTGCAAGGTTCTGTAGAAGCTCTGCGCGGCTCCCTGGAAAAGATCGACGTCAACGGTACCCGCGTGAAGATCATTCACACTGGTGTCGGAGCGATTACCGAGTCCGACGTAACCTTGGCGAACGCATCGAATGCCATCATCATCGGTTTCAACGTGCGTCCTGAGCCAAACGCTCGCAGCATGGCTGAACAAGAGAAGATCGACATTCGCCTGCACCGCGTTATCTACACCGTCATCGAAGAGATCGAGCAAGCCCTGAAAGGCATGCTGGACCCTGTTTACAAAGAAAACATCATCGGTCAGGCAGAAATCCGCGAAGTATTCAAAGTATCCAAAGTCGGAAACATCGCTGGTTGCTATGTAACCGAAGGCAAGCTGAGCCGTGATGCAGGTGCCCGTCTGATTCGCGAAGGCATCGTCATTTACGAAGGCAAGCTGGACACCTTGAAACGCTTCAAGGATGACGCTAAAGACGTAAACGCAGGTTACGAGTGCGGTCTGACCTTGGAACGCTTCCAAGACCTGAAAGTTGGCGACGTTGTCGAAGCTTTCGTCATGGTTGAAGTGAAGCAATAATGATAGCAGGGGTGCAGATCGAACTGTTTCTGCCCGCTTGCCAAAACTTGAAAGAAAAACGGGCCATCGTCAAAAGTCTGATTGCCAAGCTGCGAAGCCGTTTCAATGTCTCCGCAGCTGAGGTGGCTTATTACGAGCAGTGGCAGCGTACCGTGTTGGGTATCGCTGCCGTTGCTAATGAAATGTCATTTTTACAACAAGAAATGCAGGCTGTGGTGCGATTTGTGGAAAACCATCCCGATGCCGAGTTGATTCGGGTCGATACGGAATACTACGAATAGGACAGCCAGCGGAGGTGAGAGTAAATGAACAAAACACGGATTAGCCGCGTCGGTGAAGAAATCAAAAAAGAACTGAGCCTCGTTTTGCAGCGTGGATTGAAAGATCCTCGCGTCGGCTTTGTCACAGTAACGGATGTAGAAGTAAGCAGCGATCTTCAGCTTGCCAAAGTATTCGTCAGCATTTTTGGGTCTGAGGAAGAGCGCAAAGCCTCTCTGGCAGGACTGACAAAAGCAAAAGGCTACCTGCGTACCGAAATTGGCAAACGCGTGAAGCTGCGCCATATCCCTGATTTCGTCTTCAAGCTGGACGAGTCGATTGACTACGGTACCAAAATTGAGTCGATCCTGCGGGAAATCTCCACAGAAGGAGAGAAACAGGATGAATCGTAATCAAGCAACAGTAGAGGAAGCGGCCCGTTTTTTGCGGGAGCATAACCGCTTCCTGGTTCTTTCCCATATCAGTCCAGATGGCGATGCTACCGGCTCCGCACTGGGAGTCGTGCTCATGCTAGAGCAGCTGGGAAAAGAATACGTGGTGGTAAACGAAGGGGAAACGCCGCTCAAGTTCAACTTTTTGCCGCGTTTTGACCGCTTGCGGGACCTTCGCAAACAACCGCTTGCTGAAACATTTGAGGCCGTAATCGCCGTAGACTGTGCCGATGAGTCACGGATGGGCGATGTACGGTCTTTATTTGCTTCTGGAGCCGCTTTGTTGAATATTGATCATCATCCGACAAATGACGATTTCGGAACCGTCAATCTCGTTCGTCCGGAAGCGGCAGCTACGGCGGAGATTTTGTTCGATGTGGCAGAGCAGGCGGGGATTGCTTTTAACGAAGAACTCGCTCTGTGCATCTACACAGGGCTTTTGACGGACACAGGCGGTTTTCGCTATTCCAACACGACGCCGCGCGTCATGGAAATTGCCGCACGCTTGCTCAGCTATGGCGTGAAGCCGGGCGAGGTTGCGGAGCGCTGCCTGCCCATGTCAAAGCGGCGAGAAGCTGTCTCATTGCCGTATCTGTCGGCGATTTTTCGGAAGCAAATGCCCAACGCGAGGATGCGGGTGGTCTGGTGAACTACTGCCGCAATATCGAGGGCGTCGAGGTAGGCGTTTCTTTTGTCGAGGCAGAGCCGGGAGTCGTCAAGGTGAGTATGCGCGCCCGCGATCGCGTCGACGTGTCTGCCATCGCCAAGCAGCTTGGCGGCGGAGGGCATGCCAAAGCATCCGGCTGCACGGTCAAGGGAACGATTGCAGAAGCGAAGCAAAAGGTATGGGACGTATTGGAACCAGCATTAGGAGTGAAACACGATGAGTAGCAACCATGGCGTGCTGGTAATCGACAAGCCGGCGGGTATGACCTCCCACGACTGCGTGGCGCGTATCCGTCGGCTGTATGGTACAAAAAAAGTCGGGCATACGGGAACACTCGATCCGGATGTGACCGGAGTGCTCCCGATATGTGTCGGGAACGCTACCCGGCTGGTGGAGTATTTGCAAGAACTGCCCAAGCGCTATTCGGTGGTCATGCGCCTCGGCTCCGCGACTACGACGGAGGACGCTTCGGGAGAGCTGCTGGAACAGGCGCAAGTAGACGCTGCGTCCATTACGCAGGAGCGCATCGAAAGCTTGTTTGCCTCCTTTTTGGGTGAAATCGAACAAGTGCCGCCGATGTTTTCAGCCGTCAAAGTAAACGGAAAGCGTCTTTACGACTTGGCGCGAGAAGGCACTGTGATTGAGAGACAGGCGCGCAAAGTTACGCTTTACGAGTTGACGCTTCACGAGATCAAGACAGACCAAGACTATGTCGACATCTCTTTCTCCTGCACGTGCTCGAAAGGTACATACATGCGCACCTTATGTGTTGACCTCGGACGCTCTCTGGGGTATCCTGCCCATATGAAGCTGCTTCGGCGAATCAAGAGCGGTCCGTTCATGGAAGGGGAGGCGATTCCTCTTCAGGAACTGGAGGAGCGGGCTGCCAATGGGGAGGATCTCTCCCGTTATCTTGTCTCCATCCCACAGGCGATTTCATTTTTGCCGTCTTATCAGGTCAAGCCGGAGCGAACCCGCGCGGTACGCAACGGACTGGCGACTGCACTGCCGGGTGTAACGGCCGAGGTTGGCAGCTTGATCTGCCTGTTTGCAGGGGAAGAGCTGCTTGGCATTCATCGCGTGTGCCGTGGGGACAAAGGTCTTTTCGCCAAAGCAGAAAAAGTCTTTCCAGCCGAGGTGTAAACCGTGAAAACGATCTCCCTGACCTATCCACTACCGAATGAATTGCAAGCGAAGCCGTGCGCAATTGCACTTGGCTACTTCGATGGTGTACATATTGGACATCGCCGAGTCATTCAAAAGGCGATTGATACAGCAAAAGCGAACGGATGGGAAAGTACCGTTCTGACTTTTGACCCTCATCCGCGCGAGGTTCTTGGGCAGAGCGGCTATACGAGCTACCTGACTCCTCTGTCGGACAAACTGGAACAATTCGAGAAGATGGGGGTAGACACGACGTATGTCATGAAGTTCGATATCGGGTTTGCTGCGGTTTACCCGGAGGACTTCATTACCGAGTGCATGCTCCCGCTCGCTTGCCAGCATGTTGTGGTCGGATTTGATTACACTTTTGGATACAGAGGAATGGGAACGGCCCACACGCTGCAGGAGATGAGCAAAGGCCGCTATGGCCTCGACATCATCAGCCCGGTTAACCGCTTGGGCGAAAAAGTGAGCAGCACGATCATTCGCGAGTATCTCCACCACGGCAACGTAGAGCAAGTGCGTCACCTGCTTGGCCGTCCGTACAAGGTTCGCGGCAAAGTCGTGCACGGCGACAAGCGCGGGCGCACAATCGGCTTCCCTACAGCAAACGTTCGGGTCAACGCTCCGTATTTGATCGGCAAAAACGGCGTGTACGGAGTGCGGTTTACAGTCGATGCGAAAAGCTACTACGGGGTCATGAATGTGGGAATCAAGCCTACGTTTGAACTGGAGAAAAAAGAAAAATCGCTAGAAGTACACATTTTCGAGTTCTCTGGTGAGATTTACGACAAAGAGGTAGAAGTAGAGTTCCTCTTCTATATCCGCGAAGAGCAAAAATTCGCTGGTGTGGAAGCTCTGATTGCGCAAATTGGCCGGGATGTAGACGCGGCGAAGCAAAAGTTTGCGAGCGGAGTCTCGTAAAACGAATCTCTTTGCTTTTTCAAAAATGGTATGCTATAATTCAAAACGTTGTACAGATAACCGCAGCTTGGCTGTCCGATGCTCACCGACGGCAGACTCGGCTAACGGGATATAAAAAAAGGAGGTGAGTCATGATGGCATTGTCTCAAGAGCGTAAAACTCAACTGATTCAAGAGTTCCGTACTCATGACAACGACACCGGTTCTCCGGAAGTTCAAATCGCTATCTTGACCGAAAACATTAACAACCTGAACGGACACTTGCGTACGCACAAAAAAGATCACCACAGCCGTCGTGGTCTGTTGAAAATGGTAGGTCAACGCCGTAACCTGTTGACATACTTGCGTGAAGCAGATGTTCAACGCTATCGTTCGGTTGTAGACCGTCTGGGTCTGCGCCGCTAGTCAGCGTTTTGCAAAAAGCGGGTTCTTCCCGCTTTTTCTATCGTGTAGGGGAGCTTGGCACATCTGTTGTCAGGCTCTCTGAAACGATACAAATAAAGTGATTCAAGCGTGATGAAAATGGCTTCAAAAGAAGCTTTTTTTATTATCCAAAATGACTGCCAAAGCTCACCATTTAATTTTCATGGTGGCAGGAAATAATACATACAGGTAGAAAACAAAGTGTAGATATGCACATTGTCGTGAAGGAGGACTGCTAGCATCATGGAGCAACAATACCGTACATACGATTTTGAACTGGCAGGCCGCAAGCTGACCCTGGAATTTGGCAAAATGGCCAAACAGGCTCACGGATCGGTTCTGGTTCGGTACGGCGATACGGCAATCCTGTCTGCAGTTACAGTCTCGAAAGAGCCAAAAGCTCTTGATTTTTTCCCGTTGACTGTTAACTATGAGGAACGTCTCTATGCAGTCGGAAAAATTCCCGGCGGCTTTATTAAAAGAGAAGGTCGTCCAAGCGAAAAAGCGATTTTGGCAAGCCGCTTGATTGACCGCCCAATTCGTCCCCTTTTCGCAGAAGGATTCCGTAACGACGTACAAATTGTCAATACTGTTCTGTCGGTTGATCAGGACTGCTCACCGGAAATCGCCGCTATGATCGGTACGTCTGCCGCTCTTTGCGTTTCCGAAATTCCGTTTGAAGGTCCGATTGCCGGTGTCATCGTTGGGCGCATTGATGGCGAGTTCATCATCAACCCGACTGTGGAGCAGGCAGAAAAAAGCGATATTCACCTCGTAGTCGCAGGTACACACAAAGCGATCAACATGGTCGAGGCTGCCGCAAATCAAGTGCCGGAGTCTGTCATGCTCGAAGCAATCATGACAGGTCACGAGGTTATCAAGAAGCTGGTTGAGTTCCAAAACCAGATCGTGGCAGAAATCGGCAAAGAAAAAATGGAAGTCATCCTGCATGAAGTCGATCCGGAAATCGATCAGGCTGTGCGCGCATTTGCAGAAGCACGTCTGAAAGAAGCGGTTCGGATTGAAGAAAAGCAGGCTCGTTACGACGCGATTGACGCGATCAAGGACGAGACGAAAGAGCATTTCGCTGCCAAAGATCCGGAAAACTATCCGGAGCAGGAAAAGATGATTGGCGAAGTGTTGGGCAACATCGTCAAAGACGAAGTTCGCCGCCTCATTACCGAAGAAAAAGTTCGTCCGGATGGACGGGCTCTTGGCGAAATTCGCCCGCTTTCCAGCGAGACAAGCATCTTGTCCCGTACGCACGGTTCCGCGATGTTCACCCGTGGTCAAACACAAGCTTTGAGCGTGTGCACGCTTGGGGCGCTGGGTGATGTGCAAATCCTGGACGGACTCGGTCTGGAAGAGTCGAAGCGATTCATGCACCATTACAACTTCCCGCCATACAGCGTAGGTGAAGCTCGTCCACTGCGTCCTCCAGGCCGTCGTGAAATCGGGCACGGGGCGTTGGGTGAGCGCGCGATTGAGCCGATCATTCCATCTGAACACGAGTTCCCGTACACGATCCGACTGGTTTCCGAAGTCATCGAGTCCAACGGTTCGACGTCGCAAGCTTCCATTTGCGCGAGCGTATTGGCTCTGATGGATGCAGGGGTGCCGATCAAAGCGCCTGTAGCAGGTATCGCAATGGGCTTGATCATGAGCAAGGACGAACAGTCTTTCTCGATCTTGACAGACATCCAAGGCATGGAAGACCACTTGGGCGATATGGACTTCAAAGTGGCTGGCACCGAAGCGGGTGTAACCGCGATCCAGATGGATATCAAAATTTCCGGGATCAACCGCGAAATCTTGGAGCAAGCTTTGGAGCAAGCGCGTGAAGGTCGTTTGCACATCCTGAAGCATATGATGAGCACCATTTCCAAACCGCGTGAAGAGCTGTCTCCTTATGCGCCTAAGATATTGACCATGTCGATCAATCCGGAGAAAATCCGCGATGTCATCGGCCCACAAGGTCGCGTCATCAACAAGATTATCGAAGAAACCGGCGTGAAAATCGACATCGAGCAAGATGGACGAGTCTTCATCGCTTCGATTAATCACGAAGCGAATCTGCGTGCGAAACAAATCATCGAGGACCTGGTTCGCGAGGTTGCTGTCGGCCAGATTTATCTGGGAACCGTCAAGCGCGTAGAGAAGTACGGAGCGTTCATCGAACTGTTTGCAGGCAAAGAAGGCTTGTGCCACATCTCCCAATTGGCAGAAGAACGCGTAGCCAAGACGGAAGACGTAGTTGCTGTTGGCGACAAGGTGCAAGTGAAGGTGACAGAGATTGACGATCAAGGTCGCATCAATCTGTCCCGCAAAGCTGTACTCAAAGAGCAAGCTGCGGCTCAGGCCGAAAATGCTCCGACCCAAGCAGAATAATCAACAAACAAAAGGCTTCGTCACTCGAAGAAATTCGTGTACGGAAGCTTTTTTCTTTTGGCCAAAAATGTCTAAGTCACTCGGTATGCTCATACATTGGACAAAGAGAGACTTGTACGTACATAAGGAGGGCTGGCTCCACGATGGCGGAAAGAAAGAGCAGGCTTTGGGTTACGGTCTTTGTCGCAGTCGGAATGATCATGCTGCTGCAATACCAGCCAATTCACGAATATATCAGCTTTGTGAAAAAGGAACAGACCGTAACGGCGGAAAAAATTTTGGATGAAAAAGAACGGTTGCGCGCCCAGGTGGAGAAGTGGAAAGCCGAGCGGGATGAAGCGCCGATCGACGCGGTCATTGATCCGACATGGAAAGCCATTCCCGGCTACAACGGGCGAATCGTCGATGTGGACGCTTCCGTCGAGAAAATGTTGGCAACGGGAGTAGCAGGACCGGAAATGTTGGTATATAAAGAAGTACCTCCCGCGATTTCACTTGACCAGCTTGGAGCACAGCCGATCTATCGCGGAAATCCGAAAAAGCCGACGATCTCCTTCATGATAAATGTGGCCTGGGGCAACGAATATTTGGACTCCATGCTGGATACGTTGGATAAGCATCAAGTGAAGACGACGTTTTTTCTGGATGGCTCGTGGGTCAAACGCTATCCGGAAGAGGCGAAAAAAATTGCAGCGCGCGGACACGAGATTGGCAACCATGCCTACTCGCACCCTGACATGAGCACCCTGGGCACGCAGCGCATCCATCAAGAGATCAGTCGGACACAGGAGATCATCACCAAGACGCTGGGGATCAAGCCCATTTTGTTCGCCCCTCCTTCCGGTGCATTCAACAAGCAGGTGGTTCAAATTGCCCACTCCTCGTACCAGATGAAGACGATTATGTGGACGGCGGATACGGTAGACTGGAAAAAGCCTTCTCCCAGCCTCGTGATTAAAAAGATCAGCGGTTTGATGAGCAACGGAACATTGGTGCTGATGCACCCGACAGCCGCGTCACAGGCGAGTCTCGACCAGTTGCTGACAATCGCCAAGAAAAAGGGGCTTCAGCCCGTCACCGTCTCGGAAGTTTTGTCCAGCCGCCGACTCCCGTGATGGGAAAACAAGCTCATTTATTGTGGAGACAAAAGAAGTTTGCTATAGTTAGACGTGTTTACAGCCATTTCCCGGAAGTTGCGGATAGAGAGATGATCAACCGAGGAGGATTTGCGTGATACAACGTCATACATGTGAAAACGGTCTTCGAATTGTGACGGAAAAAATTCCGTCCGTTCGCTCTGTTGCTTTGGGCATCTGGGTGGGGACCGGTTCGAAATATGAACAGGAGAAAAACAACGGGATTTCCCATTTTCTTGAGCATATGTTTTTTAAAGGTACAAGTACCCGGTCTGCGAAAGAAATCGCGGAGACTTTTGATGAGATCGGCGGAAACGTAAACGCATTCACATCGAAAGAGTACACCTGCTATTATGCGCGAGTGCTCGACCAGCACGCACCGATCGCGTTAGACGTGCTTTCCGATATGTATTTCCACTCTGTCTTCGACGCAGAGGAACTGGAAAAAGAAAAAAATGTCGTCATTGAAGAAATCAGCATGTACGAGGATACGCCTGACGATCTCGTCCACGATTTGATTGCTAGAGCCACTTACAGCAACCACCCGCTCGGCTACTCGATTTTGGGTACGGAAGACGTTCTGCGCAGTCTGAAACGCGACGATTTGCTGAGCTACATCGACGCCCACTACCTTCCATCCAATACAGTGGTGACGGTAGCAGGGAACTTTGATGACAACCTCATTGAAGAGATCAAGAAGCGCTTCAGCGGCTTTTCGCGCCAAGGCAAGCTGGCGCCTCTGTCAGAACCCGAGTTTGCTGCGAATGTGATCGCCCACAACAAAGCGACTGAGCAGGCGCACTTGTGCCTGTCCCTGCCAGGGTTTAAAGTCGGTCACCCGGATGTGTACTCGCTCATTTTGCTGAACAACGTATTGGGAGGCAGCATGAGCTCGCGTCTCTTCCAGGAAATTCGCGAAGAGCGGGGATTGGCATACTCGGTCTATTCGTACCATTCTTCCTACAAGGAAGCGGGAACTTTCACTGTGTATACGGGCACAGCGCCTGAGCACGTGGGTCAAGTGTTCGATATCGTGACAAACGTCCTGCGCGATGTGGCTGACCGCGGCATCTCCGACAAAGAGCTGAACAAAGGAAAAGAGCAGCTGAAAGGCAGCCTGATGCTCAGCCTGGAAAGCACCAACAGCCGGATGAGCCGCCTTGGCAAAAACGAGCTGCTCCTGGAACGCCACCTCAATCTGGACGAGATCATCGCCAAAATCGACCGCGTCTCGCACGAATCTGTCCTGGCTGTCGCGCAGGAGCTGTTCCGCTCGAAGCTGGCGATGGCGATGGTAAGCCCGCTTGAGGGATACCCTGCCAACGTGAAAAACGACATTTTGCTATAGCTTTTCCCTTTGCGAAAAATCCGGCATAGCCCGGATTTTTTTGCGTATATCAACAGTAACGCAAACAAGGACAAAGGGGGGCTTGGCCAATGCGGCTTAGCGAACTGGGCGGCAAAGAAATCATCGGCTTGGACAACGGGGAAAAAATGGGGGTGATCAGCGACTCCGACCTCGTCATCCAGCCGGAAAACGGCGCGATTCAGTCGATCATTTTGCCAGGCAGCAGCTTTTTTGGCTTCGGCAAAAAACGCGAAGACCTGGTGATCCCGTGGAGCTCCATCGTGAAAATCGGTCCGGACATGGTCATCGTCTCGCTCGGACAAGAAGAGACACAGGCTTCGCAAAAGTAGGCTCTGCTGTCACCGAAGTAGCGCAAGCCGAATAGGATGGGGGTAGAGCGCACGGACTTCCGACAACTTTTTCAAAAGGAAAACCTTTGCGTTCCGATCATTTAATGCAGTAAAATGTGTGGAAAGGGGAACGCAGCATGCTAACGGGCATACATGTTGCCTTCATTGGCGGAGACGCTCGCCAGCTGGAAGTCATCAAGCGATGCATTCAGCTGGACGCCAGTGTCACGTTAGTTGGCTTCGACAACCTGGAAAGCAATTTTACAGGGGCAACGAAGAGACCATTAACATGCGATGTGTTGAAAGACGTGGACGCCCTCATCCTGCCCATCGTAGGAACCGATGACCAAGGCTTTGTGGAAAGCATTTTTTGCTCCAAACAAATGCAGCTTCTGGATCAACACGTGGAGAGCTTGCCTAAGCATTGTGTGGTATATACGGGAATGGCTAAACCTTACCTGAAAAAACTGTTGGCATCCAAGCAAGTTCCGCTTGTGGAACTGCTGGATCGAGATGACGTAGCCATATACAACTCCATCCCTACTGTGGAGGGAGCGCTGATGATGGCGATTCAAAATACGGATATCACGATTCATGGATCTTCGTCAATTGTTTTGGGATTGGGACGAACAGGTTTGTCTATGGCCCGGGCCCTGCATGCACTGGGAGCCCGTGTAAGAGTGGGGGCTAGGCGTCAGGAACACTTGGCACGCATCTATGAGATGGGATTGACTCCCTTCCCGATCAGTGAGCTAAAGCAACAAGTCACGAATGCTGATTTCATTTTTAATACCATCCCGCAGCTACTACTCACGGCAGAGGTAATCGCTCAAATGCCGCAGTCGGCGTTTATTCTCGATCTTGCCTCCAAACCGGGAGGGACAGATTTTCGATACGCCGAAAGAAGAGGCATTAAAGCGCTTCTCGCTCCCGGATTGCCTGGAATCGTTGCACCGAAAACCGCAGGGCAGATTTTGGCCCAGACTTTGTCTCGTCTCATTGCGGAGCAGAGGAAAACCAGGGGGGAGTCATCATCATGAGCAGTCTGCAGGGGAAGACCATTGGTTTCGGATTGTCTGGATCGCATTGCACGTTTGAAGAGACGATGCCGCAGATCAAGCGATTTGTGGATGCTGGAGCAAGAGTCATCCCGATTGTTTCGAATACAATCATGACGACGGATACGCGTTTTGGCACCTCGCAAAGCTGGCAGCAGCAAATCAAGGATTTGACAGGGGAGGAACTGATTTCAACGATTCCCCAGGCAGAACCTTTGGGCCCTTCAAAATTGTTGGACGTTATGTTGATTGCACCATGCACAGGCAGCTCGACCAGCCGCCTGGCAAACGCGATTACCGACAGCGCCGTCCTCATGGCGGCCAAAGCGACCATGCGCAATTTGCGACCGCTTGTCATCGCAATCTCCACGAACGATGGTTTGGGATTAAATGCTGCCAATATTGCCAAGCTGTTGGCGGCGAAGAATATCTATTTCGTGCCATTCGGGCAGGATGCTCCGGATAAAAAGCCAAACTCGCTCGTAGCCCGCATGGATCTGTTACTGGAAACATGCGAGGCAGCATTGGAAGGTAGGCAATTGCAACCCTTGCTCATCGAAAGGTTCAACTACTAAACAAAACGACAGAAAAAACAATTTACCTGCTTTTTTGCGATTAGGAGGAGAGTAAGAGATGGCTAACCAACTGACTTACAATGTAGCAGTAGTCGGTGCGACTGGCGCAGTCGGACAACAAATGATTCGCTTGCTGGAAGAGCGCAACTTCCCCATTAAACAGCTCAAGCTGCTTGCTTCTGGACGTTCTGCCGGCAAGACGGTCACGTTCAAGGGACAAGAAGTTGTCCTGGAAGAAGCAACTCCTGATAGCTTTGCGGGAATCGATTTTGCCTTGTTTAGCGCGGGTGGCTCCGTGAGCAAGGAACTGGCTCATCATGCAGTGCGCCACGGTGCTGTCGTCATTGACAATACCAGCGCGTTCCGGATGGACCCGGATGTTCCTCTGGTGGTGCCTGAAGTAAACATGGATGCCGCTCTCGCCCATAATGGAATCATTGCGAATCCGAACTGCTCCACCATTCAGATGGTAGCCGCTCTGAAACCCTTGTATGATCGTTTTGGAATAGACCGCATTATCGTTTCTACTTACCAGGCAGTTTCTGGCGCAGGCCAATCGGCAATCAATGAGTTGCACGAACAGAGCCGCGACGTGCTTGACGGCAAAGAGGCACAATGTCAGGTTCTGCCTGTTGGCAAGCTGCCTGTTCACCATCAAATTGCCTTTAACGCGATTCCGCAAATTGATGTGTTTACCGACAACGGTTTTACTTACGAAGAGATGAAAATGGTGAATGAAACCAAAAAAATCTTCGGTGATGACACGGTGCTGGTTTCTGCCACATGCGTACGCATTCCGGTCGTTTACGGACACAGTGAGTCGGTATACGTCGAATTGAAACAGGATTACGACCTGAACGAAGTAAAAGCACTCTTGGAAAACGCCCCTGGCGTAGTGGTGGTAGACGCGCCGCAAGAACAGCAGTATCCTCTGGCTACGGATGCTACTGGCAAGCTGGATATTTTTGTCGGCCGCTTGCGTCGTGATCTCCATCACCCTCGAGGACTGCATATGTGGATCGTATCTGACAACCTTCTCAAAGGTGCAGCATGGAATACAGTACAAATCGCTGAAGAACTCATCAAAGCAAGAGCATAGGGGAGAGGTTTGTGAAGATTCTCGTCCAGAAGTTCGGTGGTTCTTCCTTGACGACGGAAGATTGCCGGATGCGGGCAATCTACCATATAGAAAAGGCGATCGACGAAGGCTATGCCCTCGTCGTTGTCGTATCGGCCATGGGGCGCAAGGGTGACCCATATGCAACCGATACTCTTTTGCAGTTGGTTCGCTCCAATGGGAACCAACTGCCTCGTCGTGAAATGGATATGCTGATGCATACGGGGGAAATCATCTCCGCTACAGTCATGTGCAGCATGTTGAACGCGCGTGGAATCAAAGCGACGATTTTGACAGGCGGTCAGGCCAACATCGTGACCAGCGACGATTTTACCAACGCGCAAATTACGACCATTGACCCGAGCCGCATTTTGCAAGACTTGCAAGCGGGTCAAGTGGTGATCGTTCCCGGGTTTCAGGGAAGGACGGTCGATTGGGAAATTACGACGCTCGGCCGCGGCGGCAGCGACACGACAGCAACAGCGCTCGGCGTTGCCCTGCAAGCGGAAATGGTGGACATTTTTACCGATGTGGAAGGCATCATGACAGCGGACCCGCGGATCGTCGAAGAAGCGCAGCCGCTGGAAATGGTGACTTACACGGAAATTTGCAACATGGCTCACCTCGGAGCAAAAGTCATCCATCCACGAGCGGTAGAAATCGCGATGCAGGCCAACGTGCCGATTCGTGTCCGCTCTACGTTTTCGGACGACCCTGGTACACTTGTGACGACCATGCTGGAGATCGGCAAAAAAGGCTACTCGGTTCAGGACAGAGTCGTCATGGGGATCGCCCACGTGCCGAATATTACGCAGATCAAGGTAGCCAACAAGGAAGGGTACTACGATACACAGCTGCAAGTTTTCAAAACCATGGCAACCAATAATATCAGTGTCGATTTCATCAACGTGAATCCGTTAGGGGTTGCTTACACGGTTCACGATGAGATGGGAGCCAAAGCAGCCGAGCTGCTGACGGACATGGGATATGAGCCGCAGCTCTTGCCGCATTGCGCGAAAGTGTCGGTAATCGGGGCAGGAATGACGGGAGTGCCGGGCGTCATGGCACAAATCGTAGAGGCATTGACGCAGGAAGACATCCAGATTCTTCAGTCAGCTGACTCCCATACGACCATCTGGGTTTTGGTGCATGAGATGGATATGGTGCGGGCCGTACGCGCCTTGCATCAGCAGTTCAATCTCCATGCCCACCATATGTGAGCGATCTTATCTTCATTTTTGATGCCTACTGATCACAACAAGAGGAGTTGGAAAGCTAGTGGCACGTTTTGGTCGGCTTGTTACCGCGATGGTAACGCCTTTTAATGAACAATTACAGATCGATTTCGATAAAACGGAACGCCTGATCGATCACCTGATCGCAAATGGAACGACAGGGATCGTGCTGAGCGGCACAACTGGCGAATCGCCGACGCTCTCCCGTGCGGAGAAGCTGGAGCTGTTTCGCCACGCAGTCGCTTATGCAAAAGGGAAGTGCCATATTATCGCTGGAACAGGCAGCAATGACACCGCAGCGAGCATCGAGTTCACCGAGGCTGTTCAATCGATTGGCGTAGATGCCGTGATGGTCGTTGCTCCTTACTACAGCAAGCCGTCTCAGGAGGGCCTGTACGCTCATTTCAAAGCGCTGGCAGAGTCCACAGAGCTTCCGGTCATGCTGTACAACGTGCCGGGCCGTTCTGTCGTGAATATGACTGCGGAGACGACCTTGCGCTTGGCCCAGCTGCCCAATGTGGTCTGCATCAAAGAAGCATCCGGCAATTTGAGCCAAATGGCGCAAATTATCGAGCATGCTCCGGAAGGCTTTGAGCTGTACAGCGGTGATGACGGACTGACTTTGCCGATTTTGTCCATTGGCGGAGTGGGGATTGTCAGTGTAGCCAGTCACGTTGTCGGCCGGCAAATGACGGAGATGATGGACGCTTTTTTCCAGGGCAACCATGCGGAAGCGGCGAGCATTCATCGCAAGCTCGTGCCTGTGTTCGACGGACTGTTCGCTTATCCAAGTCCTGGGCCGACAAAAGTCGCTCTGGAAAAGCTCGGGGTAGCCACTGGTGGAGTTCGTCTGCCATTGGTCGAGCTGAACGAACAGGAAAAAGCGTTTGTCCACTCCTTGTTCGCCTAAGAAGCCCAATAACAAGAAGACCAAGAGCCATTCCATAAACGGGATGGCTCTTTTTCCTTGTGTTCAGGTTTTCACTTCGGGTATAATGAAAACAAGTGATTTGGGGCGGTTTTTTTGAGTGGACATGACAACTAAATATAGGAGGTTACACGTTTGGCAAAGTCGAATCACTCTGTTCTCATTTTCGCCCTGGGCGGAGTCGGCGAAATTGGGAAGAATATGTACGTGGTACAAAGCGGGGACGACATCGTAGTGATTGATGCCGGATTGAAATTCCCGGAAGAGGAAATGCTGGGAATTGACATGGTGATTCCGGATATCACCTACTTGGAAGAGAACCGTGATAAAGTTCGGGGTATTATTATTACGCATGGACACGAAGACCACATCGGCGGCCTCAGCTACGTGCTGAAGCATTTGAAAGTCCCGGTTTATGCGACAAAACTTACCCTCGGTCTGATTGATGCAAAATTGAAAGAAGCGGGTATTCTAAACGAAACGAAACGAGTATTGATCAACAGTGATTCAGAGGTTGTCCTCGGGAAAATGAAAGCGACCTTTTTCCGGGTGAATCACAGTATCCCGGATTGCGTGGGAGTATGCCTGGACACACCGGAAGGCTACGTCGTCCACACCGGGGACTTCAAGTTCGATCAAACACCAATCAATAACCAGGCAGCCGACTTGGCCAAAATGGCGATGATTGGCGATCGTGGAGTGCTGTGCCTGTTGTCGGACAGTACCAATGCAGAACGTCCAGGATTTACCGGATCGGAGCGCTCTGTTGGCATCGCGATCAAGGATGTTTTCAGCAAGGCGACGGGACGCATCGTCGTTTCTACCTTCGCATCCAACGTTCACCGCATTCAGCAGGTCGTGGATGCAGCGGTGCAGTTCAACCGCAAGCTGACGGTTGTTGGCCGAAGCATGCAAAATGTCATGAATATCAGCAGAGAGCTGGGTTATTTGTTCGTTCCGGACGGCTTGATTGTCGAGAGCGACGAAATCAACAAGCTGCCTGCTGAGCAAGTCGTTATTTTATCTACTGGAAGCCAAGGAGAGCCAATGTCTGCGCTCACACGCATGGCCCGATCCGCCCATCGGAAAATTGACATCCTTCCAGGAGATACGGTCATCATCGCAGCGACCCCGATTCCGGGGAATGAAAAGTATGTTGCACGCACGATTGACCAGCTTTCGAGAATTGGCGCTGACGTCATTTATGGCGGCCATGGACCAAACGGAACCGTCCACGTCTCCGGTCATGGCAGCCAGGAAGAGTTGCGCCTGATGTTGAATTTAATGAAGCCTAAGTACTTTATTCCTGTTCACGGCGAATACCGGATGCTCAAAACGCACTCGCTCCTCGCTGAACAGGTTGGCATCCCGGAGGAGAACATCTTTTTGCTGGATAACGGCGACACGGTGGAAATCTCCGGTGGACGGGCGCGTTACGGCCCGAAAGTCCACGCGGGCAATGTCCTGATCGACGGCCTCGGTGTCGGCGATGTAGGAAACATCGTACTTAGAGATCGCAAATTACTGTCACAAGATGGCATACTGGTAGTTGTCGTTACACTCAGCAAACAAAATGGCACGATTCTTTCTGGTCCAGACATCATCTCTCGCGGTTTCGTCTATGTGCGTGAATCCGAGGAATTGCTGGATGAAGCGAATCGCATAGTGACCCAAACACTTGTCAAGTGCATGGAAGAAAACGTAAATGAATGGTCATCCCTCAAAAACAATGTAAAAGAATCGTTGGGACGTTACCTGTACGAACAAACTCGTCGCCGTCCGATGATCTTGCCGATTATCATGGAAGTGTAAGCAAGCAAAGAGTCAGGAATCCTCTGTAACCACAGGGGTTCCTGGCTTTTTTTGGCTTGCCCGGGCGCATGATTTTCCCACCTGCTATCCATACTACAGAGGAAAGGGAGGGAGTATCATCCATGTCGAAGCAACCATACAACCAATTTTTAAATAAGCCCCCATTTGCAAGCACAGCACTGAACAATAACAAAGGCCCAGCGCCACAAAGCTCACCTCCGGAAGAGCAGGAGCCTGCCGTTGCTCCGCCTGAAGCGCCTGCGCAGGAAGATCCGAAGAAAAAGCTCTTGGACTCCATCACCCAGCTGGGGCAAACGAATGTTCCGCAACTGGAAAGCAATATTTATTGTATGACCATTATCGGGCAAGTAGAAGGGCATATTCAGCTGCCTCCGCAAAACAAGACGACCAAGTACGAACACCTCATTCCGCAGCTCGTGGCAGCCGAGCAGAACAACAAAATCGAAGGCGTACTCGTCATTTTGAACACGGTCGGGGGAGACGTTGAAGCAGGGCTGGCGATCGCCGAGATGGTGTCGTCGATGTCCAAGCCGGTCGTGACGCTCGTTCTTGGCGGCGGACACAGCATTGGCGTGCCGATTGCAGTTGCCGGCTCGTATTCTTTTATCGCGGAGACAGCCACGATGACGATTCATCCGATCCGCTTGACTGGCCTTGTGATCGGCGTGCCGCAAACGTTTGAATACCTGGACAAAATGCAGGATCGCGTCGTCAGCTTTATCGCTCGCCACTCCAACATCTCCGAAGAAAAGTTTCGCGAGTTGATGACGCGCACAGGCGAGTTGACCCGCGACATCGGAACAAACGTCATCGGTGTCGATGCCGTCAAGTACGGCTTGATCGATGAGGTCGGAGGCTTGGGCAAGGCGTTGAAAAAGCTGAATGAGCTGATCGAGAAAGCACGCAGCGGGGAGGAGCGCGTTCTCCAATGATTTTGTACTCGATTATCCCGACGGAAACGGTATTTGCCAATATGGAGCAGGTCGAAAAGCAGGAGCTGGAAGAAATTACGAACGGTCACGCGACGATGCTGGTAGAGCGCACCGGACCGTATGAAGGAAGAATTGTCCGTTTGATCAGTCCAGACCCGCAAGATTATTTGAAACCGCACTATGCCCCTGGACAAAAAGTTCAATTTCGCCCCGAATGGCTCGTCTAAGAAGTCCTGTATTTCTATGAATTTCCTGTGTTATACTAATTGTGTACGAACAGCAGCCGAACAAAATACGGCTGCCTTTTTACCATTTTGTACATATCTGGAAAAAGCACAAGAAGGAGGCGTGCCATTGAGTAGAAGAAAAAAAGAGCGGTCGCAAGCGGCATTGGCCTCGGTTGTCAAAATAGAGCTGCTGGGACTGCTCATTATTGTGCTGTCCTTGATCGGACTGCTCGAAAGCGGGTGGCTGGGCAAAAACGTTCTGGCTTTTCTGTTCCGCTTTATTGCGGGCTCCTGGGATTTCTTGCTCCCGGTGCTGATGATTGTCATGGCTGTGTTCATGATGTTTACCCGCCAGGCACCGCGCTTGACGTATCGCGTGCTTGGCATCGTGCTGATCATGGTGGCGATTTTGACGTGGGACCACATGATTTTGTACAAGCAGATCACGGCAGACGGCAAGTTCGCGGAGCAGAGCATCATCCGTGTGACCTGGGACCGGGTCTGGCTGGATCACAGTCAAAAAGTATCCACAACCGGAGTAGGCGGAGGCATGGTAGGCGCTCTGTTCTTTGCCGTCACGAACGGTCTGGTCGGGACGATCGGGACGGGCTTGATTATCGTCTTCTTGTTCCTCGTCGGCCTCATGTTTCTGTTCAATCTGTCTTATGTGAACATTGTGATGTTTCTCCGCGACAAAATGGCGCTTTTTTACGGAAAAGCAAAGGAGACCGTCAAAGACTCCGTGCAGCTTTTGCAGGAAGAGAGCGAGCGCAGAAAACAAGCGACGAAGGAAGCCGACGAACAACGCAAGCAAAAGCTGGCAGAGACCGCCGATCAGGATGCGACTCCGCTACCTGTTAGAGAGATCAGGACGGCGCACGATGAGCAGGCAAATGAACAGCTCGTCATCCCGGTGATTCGCGACTTTGCCGACCGGATTGCTCTGGAGGATGAAGAGACTGTAGAGCCAGCCGCAGCAGCACGTCCGGCGAAGACTGCCACAGCGCAAGCGACACAGGAAATTACGTTTGCCCTGGAGGGAGACGAAGAGATTTTCGGGACGCTGGAGACAGCAGAAGAACAGCCAGCCGCACCTTATGAGCTGCCGAGCTTGCAGATGCTCGCCAGACCGCGCCAAGCAGGTACAGCCAAAGACGTCGATCACACCTCGAATGCGGCCAAGCTTGTGCAGACGCTAAAAAGCTTCGGCGTCAGCGCGACGGTTTCCGAAGTGCACCGCGGGCCAGCAGTCACCCGGTACGAGGTTCAGCCTGCTACCGGGGTAAAAGTGAGCAGAATTGTCAGTTTGACAGACGATTTGGCCTTGGCTCTGGCTGCCAAAGACATTCGTATCGAGGCTCCAATTCCAGGGAAGTCGGCAATCGGGATTGAGGTACCGAACTCCGAGGTAGCGGTCGTATCGCTGAGAGAAGTGCTGGAAGCGCCGCAATACCAGGATGCGCCTGGCAAGCTCACCGTAGCTTTGGGCCGTGATATTTCTGGCGAGCCGATTGTCGCTGACCTGACGAAAATGCCGCACTTGCTTGTGGCCGGAGCCACGGGAAGCGGGAAGTCTGTCTGCATCAACGGCTTGATCATGAGCATTTTGTTCAAGGCAAGACCGGACGAAGTCAAGCTGATGATGGTCGACCCGAAAATGGTCGAGCTGAACATTTACAACGGAATCCCGCATTTGCTGGCTCCGGTAGTGACCGACCCGAAACGGGCGTCTGTCGCCCTGAAAAAAGTGGTGGCCGAAATGGAGCGGCGCTACAACTTGTTTGCGAAAACGGGCAGCCGCAACATCGAAATGTACAACGCCCAGGTGCAAGGCACACCTTTGCCGTACATCGTCGTCATCGTCGACGAGCTTGCCGACCTGATGATGGTAGCTCCTGGTGAAGTGGAGGACGCCATCTGCCGCTTGGCACAGATGGCGCGTGCATCGGGGATTCACTTGATCATTGCCACACAGCGCCCGTCTGTCGATGTCATCACGGGTGTCATCAAGGCGAACATCCCTTCCCGCATTGCCTTCGGCGTGTCTTCCATGGCGGACTCCCGCACGATTTTGGATATGGGAGGAGCCGAGAAGCTGCTCGGCCGAGGAGATATGCTGTCGTTGCCGATGGGAGCATCTAAGCCGATTCGCGTTCAGGGCGCTTTTGTATCGGACAAAGAGGTGGAGGAAGTCGTCCGCTTTGTCAAAGAGCAGCAGGAAGTTCGCTACAACGAAGAAATGATTCCTGGCGAAGTGCAAGAGGAACAGCAGGCTGTCGTGGATGACGAGCTGTACGATCAGGCTGTACAAATCGTGTCCGAAGCACAGACTGCTTCCGCATCGCTGTTGCAGCGCCGTTTGCGGGTCGGTTATACGAGAGCCGCACGGTTGATCGACATGATGGAAGCGCAAGGGATCGTAGGGCCGTATGAAGGCTCCAAACCGCGAGAGGTTCGCGTTCCGCGTCCTTCTATCGAATCCAATATATCCTAGGGATGGACTTTGCTGGAAAAACATAGCCAGCAAAGTCTTTTTTCCGCTGGCGAGAGGGATATTTTTTTTCGTTTCCACCCGTTGTTCAAAAAGATTTGACTTGCATGATACACGCCCCTCATGTAAAATTTTTAACAGATTGAGGGAAATTGTTGCTATCACGTCTCATGAGAATCAGAGGTCTGACGTCCTACCTGTTGGGATGGCTCGAAGGACAACAGGAGTGAATTGACGATGAGCATTAAAGGAAACGTTCGATCACTTTTCCTCTTGGTTATGGATAAAATCAAGAGCGATATTGAAAGCGGACAGCTGCGTGCTGGTGAACGCCTCCCGTCCGAAGCCGAACTATCCAAACAGTTAGGTGTAAGCAGGGCAACACTTCGCGAGGCGCTTCGTCTTCTGGAAGAAGAGAAAATTGTCATTCGTAGGCACGGAGTCGGTACTTTTATCAATTCAAAACCTGTTTTTTCAGGGGGAATTGGGGAACTCTTTAGTGTGACGGATGCAATTGAGCGTCAAGGGTACACGGCAGGAACAATGATCCTGAAGACATCCTTTGGCGAATCTGGGGAAGACGAGCGTAAGAGCTTGGCCTTGAATCCAGGCGAAGGCGTGCTGATGGTAGAACGCATTCGGACAGCTGACGGCGAACCTGTGGTCTATTGCATAGACCGTATTCCCGCGCGCTTGGTGCCAGAAGGCTATACGGCTGGCGGAGAGTCCATTTTCAAATGGCTGGAGAGCGCTACTGGGGTGCGGATCGCTTATGCGGTGGCTCACATTGTACCCATGGGCTACAATGAAAAGGTTTCCAATCTGCTGCATTGCGACAAATCCACACCGCTGCTCTTGCTCAAGCAGATTCATTACGACGAAAGTGAAAAGCCTGTTTTATACTCCCATAACTACTTCAGAGCTGACAAAATTCACTTTCACGTCGTGCGGAGACGGTTGTAACCGTGAGGGAAACCTCACTCAACAATTTTCATCAACTAAAAACAGGGGGTAATCTCAGATGAAGAAAGTTCTATCCGTGCTTTCTGTGGCAACACTCAGCCTGTCGCTGGTTCTTGCCGGATGCGGAAGCAAACCAGAAGCACAACCTCAAGGTCAAACTGGAGGCGCTGAAGGCGGTGCCAAAACAGCTGTCAAAATTGGTATGGTTACTGACGTTGGCGGCGTAAACGACAACTCCTTCAACCAAAGTGCTTGGGAAGGTCTGCAAAAATTCCAAGCCGACATGAATCTGCCGAAAGACAGCGTTAACTACCTGCAATCTACAAGTGATGCTGAGTATGTACCTAACCTGACTCAATTTGTAAAAGACAAATGGGATCTGACTTGGGGTATCGGTTTCCTGATGGGCGACCACCTGAAAAAAGTTGCTGACGAAAACAAAGATGCAAAACTGGCGATCATCGATGCTGAAGTAGACGCGCCAAACGTAGAATCCGTACTCTTCAAAGAGCACGAAGGTTCTTTCCTCGCTGGGGTAGTTGCAGCGAAAATGTCCAAAACGAAAACAGTTGGTTTCGTGGGCGGCGTTGAAATTCCAGTTATCAAACGCTTCGAAGTTGGTTTCGAAGCAGGTGTGAAAGCTGCTGATCCTAGCGTAAAAGTAATCAAAGTATACACAGGTGCATTTGACAAGCCTGACCTTGGCAAATCCACTGCTTCCCAAATGTACGGTCAAGGCGCTGACATCATCTTCCACGCTTCCGGCGGTACAGGTGATGGCGTATTTAACGAAGCAAAAGACCGCAAAGCTAAAGGCGAAAACGTTTGGGTAATCGGTGTAGACAAAGACCAATCCCTGACTTTCGGCGATGAGATCACTCTCACTTCCATGGTAAAACGCGTTGACGAAGCTGTATATCGTGTATCCAAAGACCTGTCCGAAGGTAAATTCGAGGGCGGTAAAATCAAATGGCTCGGTCTTGCTGAAGACGGTGTAGGCTTGGCTTCCACATCCACGAAGAACGTTCCAGAAGACGTACTGAAGCTGGTTGATGAGTACAAGCAAAAAATCGTTAAAGGCGAAATCCAAGTGCCAGACAAGTAAAACGATGAAGCGGCAAAGGGACAAGGCTGGTTCGAGGAACTGGCCTTGTTCTTTACCTTCACATTAACCCAAAAAAATGGGGTGAGCATGGTTGAGTTCGGTAAAAAAAGTAGTTGAGATGCGAGGGATTACCAAGCGGTTCCCAGGGATTGTGGCAAACGATAACATCACGCTTTCTGTCAAGCAAGGCGAAATTCATGCGCTTCTCGGCGAGAATGGCGCAGGCAAGTCGACGTTAATGAACATTTTGTTTGGCCTGTATCAACCGGATGAGGGCGAAATCCTCATCAACGAAAAAGCAGTGAAAATTACAAGTCCGAACGTTGCCAACGAACTTGGCATCGGGATGGTACACCAGCACTTTATGCTTGTGGAGACGTTTACGGTAACAGAAAACATTGTATTGGGAAACGAACCGAAAAACGGGTTGCAAATAGATATCCAGAGCGCGGAAAAAGCGGTGGAAAAGCTTTCGAATCAATACGGACTAAAGGTTGATCCTAGAGCAAAGATTCAGGATATCTCCGTAGGTATGCAACAACGCGTAGAGATCTTGAAAACGCTTTATCGCGGGGCCGACATCCTGATTTTCGACGAGCCGACTGCTGTTCTGACCCCTCAAGAAATTCATGAACTCATTGAAATCATGCATAACTTGGTCAAAGAGGGCAAGACCATTATTTTGATTACCCACAAGCTGAAAGAGATTATGGCGGTATGTAATGCCTGCACCATCATCCGACGCGGAAAAGTGATTGACTCTGTATTGATTAAGGATACCAATCCGGATGAGCTTGCTGCGAAAATGGTCGGACGTGAAGTCAGCTTCCACGTGGACAAGATAGCAGCAAAACCGAAGGAAACGATCCTTGCTGTCGAAAACGTGACAGCGATGGGCAACCGGGGTGTCAACGCACTGAACAATCTCAGCCTCGAAGTTCGCGCAGGCGAAATTCTCGGGATTGCAGGCGTAGACGGCAACGGACAGAGCGAACTGATTGAAGTATTGACCGGGTTGCGCAAAGCGACCAGCGGCCGTGTCCTTCTCAATGGTAAAGAAATCACCAACGAATCTCCGCGCAGCATTTCCGAATCGGGCTTGTCCCACATTCCGGAAGACCGTCACAAGCGCGGATTGGTTCTCGATTTCACCATGAGCGAGAATATGGTATTGGAAACGTATTTCCATCCAACGTTTAACAAAAACGGTTTTCTCGATTATGGCGCGATTGACAAGCATGCGGCCAAACTCATCGAAGAATTTGACGTGCGCACGCCTTCGATCTACACGCCAGCGCGCGCTTTGTCCGGTGGTAACCAGCAGAAGGCGATTATTGCCCGCGAAGTGGACAAGAACCCTGATCTGTTGATTGCGGCGCAGCCTACTCGCGGTTTGGACGTCGGGGCGATCGAGTTCATCCATCGACGTCTGATTGAACAGCGCGACAACGGAAAAGCGGTTCTCCTGCTCTCGCTTGAGTTGGATGAAATCATTAACGTATCCGACCGGATTGCCGTTATTTACGAAGGCAGCATTGTAGGAATCGTCGATGCCAAAGCGACAAGTGAACAAGAGCTGGGCTTGATGATGTCCGGTGGAAAACGAATGCATGGAGGAGGAAACGATGAATAAAGTGATAGCCGTCTTTACAAAAGAATCGTTCCTCGTCCCTGTAGTGGCAATCATTCTCGGCTTGTTGACGGGTGCGATTGCGATGCTGGCAGGGGGCTTCAACCCGATTCAGGCTTACATGGCCCTGATTGAAAAAGTATTCGGAAGCGCGTACAACTTCGGGGAAACGATTCGCCAAATTACGCCGCTGATTTTTACGGGTCTTGCAGTGGCGTTTGCCTTTCGGACAGGCCTTTTCAACATCGGGGCTGAGGGGCAGTTCATCGTAGGGATGATCGCTGCTACAAGCGTTGGGGTTTCTTTTGACCTGCCTGCCTACATCCACGCTCCGCTCGCTGTTATTGCGGGTGCGGTAGCAGGTGGCTTGTGGGGTTCCATTGCCGGTTACTTGAAAGCCGCTCGCGGCGTGAACGAAGTAATCACGAGCATCATGTTGAACTGGGTTGCTCTGTATTTGGCTAACTGGGTGATGAATGCTTTCTTCATTCCAACTGGCCAACAACGTTCGGAAATGATCAAGGAATCATCGATGATCACGATCACATGGCTTTCGCAAATGTTTGACAGTGCCCGTCTGCACTGGGGAACACTGATTGCTGTCCTTGCCGCTATTTTCTTCTACGTCATTCTTTGGAAAACAAAGTCGGGCTATGAATTGCGCGCAGTAGGTCTGAATCCGCACGCATCCGAATACGCCGGGATGAACGTCAACCGCAATGTCGTAAAAGCGATGTTCATTGGTGGAATGTTTGCGGGAATCGGTGGAGCTTGCGAGATTTTGGGAGTCTTCCATTATCAAGCGATCATGACGGCGCAGCCTGGCTATGGTTTTGATGGAATTGCGGTTGCCCTGATCGGCGGAAATACGCCATTGGGTGTCGTGCTTGCCGCGATTTTGTTCGGTATCCTCACGTTTGGGGCGGCTGGAATGAAATTCGGCGCGGGCGTTCCTGTTGAGTTGATCCGTGTCGTAATCGCCTCGGTTATTTTCTTCGTGGCGGCACACGGCATCGTGAAGATTTTTGTTAAACCAATCTTGCAGAAGAAAAAGGAAGGTGGGCACTGATGGATTGGGGATTAATTATTAGCAACCTCGTTCATGATACCATCGTGTTTTCCACTGCCTTGATTTTTGCCTCTTTGGGCGGGCTCTACTCGGAGCGCTCTGGTGTCGTGAATATTGCCCTGGAAGGCATGATGATCATCGGTGCTTTTACAGGTGCCGTGCTGACCTACGCGTTTCAGGATTCGCTGGGGCCTTTGGCTCCTTGGATTGGCTTTATCTTGGCCGGGGTTGCCGGAGCGATTTTCGCGCTTCCGCATGCGGTGGCTTCTGTCACCTTTAAAGCGGATCAAACGGTCAGCGGCGTGGCCCTGAACTTTTTGGCGGCGGGCTTGTCTGTCTACTTGACGAAAATTATTTTCAACGGCGCAGGCCAGACAACGACCTTGTCGAGCGTCTTTACAAAATGGAGCATTCCGGTTCTCCATGACATTCCGTATTTGGGACATGCCATCTTTGAGGCGTACCCAACCAGCTTCCTTGCGTTTATTGCCGTGTTCTTTACCTGGTATTTGATCTTCAAGACGCCATTCGGTCTGCGTCTGCGCGCAGTTGGTGAGCATCCACGCGCTGCTGATACAGTGGGGATCAACGTGAAAAAAATGCGTTACACAGCTGTCATGATCAGTGGCGCGCTGGCTGCATTGGGCGGTGCGACGATCTCTTTGACCACGACGAGCAACTTTTCCCATAACACCGTATCGGGACAAGGGTTTATCGCCATTGCGGCGCTGATTTTCGGAAAATGGCATCCGGCTGGAGCCATGGGAGCAGCTCTGTTCTTCGGGGTTGCCCAGGCGATCAAGTCTTTGGTGCAGATTTTCGGTTTGACCAAGTACATTCCGACTGAATTTATTTTCATGCTTCCGTACGTGCTGACCATCTTGGTCATGGCCGGTCTGGTTGGACGCTCCAGCGCTCCAGCTGCCTTGGGCAAGCCGTACGATACAGGCTCTCGTTAAGTAAAAGTTGACATAATTTGCGTCTGGAACCGGTTCCATCCCCTGTGCGATAATTTTTGATGTGAGATTGCACGGGGAGGGAATAGAATGAACCGCTGGCTACAAAAGCACAGCCGTTTACGTTCTGCCGGGATTCTGGGCGCATTTTTTGTTTGTCTTTGTTTCGTGGCAATCGGTACAGCGCAAGCAACAGAACCAGGTCCGGTGATATCGATTGTGGTGGACGGACGGGGAGTGGACTCGGATGTGCTGCCGCTGAAGCAGAACGGACGGATGCTGGTGCCGATTCGCGTGATCGGAGAAGCGACTGGCGCGCAGGTTACATATGATGCCACCAACCGAAGAGTAGCGTTTAATCAAAAAGGCGAACACGTGTCTTTGGATATAAACAGTCGACTCGCCTATGTGAACGGGAAGCGCGTCACGCTGGAGACGGCGCCGATCATTGTCAACAAACGCACACTGGTGCCGCTCCGGTTTGTCAGCGAGGCGCTCGGCTATCAGGTCGAATGGGATGCACTCGCTTCCGTGGCCCATGTGCAAACAAAGCCTGTCGAAGATCGCGCCGTAAGCGTACCGGAAGCCGGGAATCCGTACGTGGTTCAGCAAAAGGATACGCTGGGAGCGATTGCGCTTCGGCACGGGACGACGATGAGTGCGATCAAGCAAAACAACTACTTGTCAGGCGATCAGTTGACAGTAGGGCAAATTTTGTTTTTGCCGCACGCTGCGAAAAAAGCGGAGCACCCGCTGTCGAGCAAAGTGGGAGATCAGCGTCTGCTAGGAAAAGGCTATTCGTTTCCTTTTGACGATGCGAGCTGGTACGAGCCTTACGGGGACAGCTTCGGATCGGATCGCGAATGGACGGAAAGCAATAGCGGAAGCGTCCGCAGGCACGAAGGCATCGATATCATGGCCCCGAAAGGAACGCCTGTCTACTCGGTTTCCGATGGGACGATTAATCGGGTGGGCTGGAACACTTACGGCGGCTGGCGAGTCAATATTACGGATAAAAATGGGCAGTTTCGCATGTATTACGCTCACTTGAGCGCCTACGCACCGGGATTGCGAATCGGCGGCGAGGTCAAGGCAGGACAGCTGATCGGCTTTGTCGGGGATACGGGCTACGGAGGAACGGGCACCGTGGGGATGTTCGCTCCGCATCTGCACTTTGGGCTGTATCGCAACGACAACGGACGGGCTGTCGATCCGTATGACTATTTGCGTTTCTGGGAGCAAAAGAAAGTAGTAAGCTTGTTTGCTTAATGGGACAGACTATACGATAGGGAATCCTGATCAATGAAAAGGAGGACTTCGTATGTGGATTTGTCCGTACTGTGGCGGAAATCACGGTTTGCCTTTTCACGACGAGCAGTTGGACGGGGTGCTTTGCCTTTCTTCCGATTGCGGCCGATTCGTGGAGGAAGACGCTGTTTCAGATAACACCCGCGACTGGGATTATATGGATTTGTAGCAAAAAGAGCGAGTGCGCCGGAAAAGGGCGGCTTGCTCTTTTTGCTTGTAAACAGGGAGAAAACAAAGCACAAGACGGCGAGGAAGAGAGTCGTACGGAAAGCCAGGGGAGCATACGATGGAAGACGGGGCAATTATAATGGAAGATTCTGATGAAAGATGGCCTGCCAATTGGTTACAATAGAGAAGTATACGCAGATGGAGAAGGGAGAAGTTGCAATGAAAGCACAGACGTCTGATATCGCGTTTCAAAGCTCCCAAATTAACGGGATGAACGTACATATCCTTCCGACCGCCAAATTCAAAACAACGACAATTGTGACGATGATTGAGCAGGCTTTGTCGGAGGAACACGTGACCAAGACGGCGCTTTTGGCCATGGTCATGAAACGGGCAAGCGAGCGTTTTCCGGAAACGAAGCTCCTGCGCGCGCACCTCGATTTTTTGTATGGCGCCATTTTTGATGTGGATGTCATGAAAAAGGGCGAACGGCAAATCCTGCAAATCTACATGGAGGTGCCGAATGAAAAGTACCTGTCCGAAGGCGATGCCCTTCTGGAACAGGCGATTCAGTTCGTAGGCGACATGCTGGTGCGCCCTTATGTACAAGACAATGCTTTTGCGCAGAAGTATGTGTCGCAGGAAAAAGAAACATTGAAAAAACGGGTCGAAAGCCTGATTGATGACAAGATGAAGTACGCCAACCAGCGGGTAACGGAAGAGATGTGCAAAGGCGAGCCTTTTGCCCTGTTGGTTCAAGGACGGGTGCAAGACTTGTCTGCCATCACGGGACAAGAGCTGTACCGCTATTTTAAAGAAATCACAACGTCCAACCCGATCAACGTGTTCGTAGTGGGGGACGTGGAGCCAGACGCAGTGGCCGCAGCGATCCGCACCCATATCCCGCTGGAGCGCAAAGAAGTTGGCGAGCTGCAAATTGGTGGCGCAGCCAAGACGGTTTCGGAGGAAAAAGAAGTCGTCGATCGACTCGACGTGAATCAGGCTAAGCTGAATATCGGCTGCCGGACACAAGTCACGTACAAGGATGACGATTATCCGGCGCTGCTCTTGTACAACGGCATTTTGGGCGGATTCCCGCACTCCAAGCTGTTTGTCAATGTGCGGGAAAAAGAGAGCCTCGCTTACTACGCTGTATCGCGTCTGGAAAGCCACAAAGGCATCATGATGATCATGTCCGGCATCGAGGTGGGCAAATACTCGCGCGCGGTGGAAATCATCAAGGAACAGCTGGAGCAGATGCGCGCAGGCAACATTTCCGAAGAAGAACTGTCGCAGACGAGAGCTACGTTGTCCAACCAGTTCCGTGAGCTGCTGGACAGTGCACGCGGCATGATCGATTTTACCTACAATGGCGTCATCAGCGGCCGCAAGCGGAAGCTGGACGAATTGCTCGCCGGGATTGAACAGGCCAGCATCGAAGATATCAAACGGGTGGCGAACAAGGTAGCGATCGATACGATCTACTTGCTGCGCGACAAGAAGGGAGAGGCGTAATCATGCAGACGACCGTTTTTGACCAAGTAAATGAAACCGTCTACCACGAAACATTGGACAATGGGCTGCAAGTCTACCTTGTTCCCAAGCAAGGGTTCAGCAAGACGTACGCTGTTTTTACTACGCGTTACGGCTCGATCGACAGCCATTTCAAAACGCGCAGCGGGGAAGAAATCAATGTGCCGGACGGGATCGCCCATTTTCTCGAACACAAAATGTTTGAGAAAAAAGACCGGGATGTCATGCACGAGTTCAGCAAGAACGGGGCATCGTGCAACGCCTTCACGAGCTTTAACCGCACAGCTTATCTGTTTTCGTGCACAGACAAGCTGGATGACAACCTGAATCTGCTGCTGGACTACGTGCAAGACCCGTACTTTACAGATGCCAGCGTGGAGAAAGAAAAAGGAATCATCGGCCAGGAAATTACGATGTACGACGACAATCCGGACTGGAAAGTCTACATGAACCTGCTCAAAGCCATGTACCAAAAATATCCGATCAACATCGAGATTGCCGGCACGATTGAGACGATCTCGCATATCACAAAAGAGTACCTTTACCAGTGCTACGAGACGTTTTACCATCCGTCGAACATGCTGCTTTTGGTGGTGGGCTCGTTCGAACCGGAGTCGATCATGAAGCTGATCCGCGAGAACCAGACGAAGAAGGAGTTTCCTCCTGCTCCGCAGATTACCCGCGTGTTCCCGGATGAGCCTGCCGCTGTGGCGCAGGCCAAAGTCGAAGCGTTTCTCACGGTCGGTCTTCCGAAGTGCATGATCGGCATCAAGGAAAAAGAAACGGGACTGTCGAAGGAAGCGCTGCTGAAAAGGGACTTGACGACAAAGCTCATTTTGGACATCGCGTTTGGAACCAGCTCCGCCATCTACGAGCGGCTGTACGAAAGCGAACTGATTACGGAGAGCTTTGATTTTGACTACAGCAGCGAAAAAGACTACGCCTATACGATTATCGGGGGAGATACGCCAGACCCGGACCGTTTGGTGGCGACTATCAAAGCGGAAATCGCACAACTCAAGCAAACAGGCATCAACCAGGAAGAGTTCGAGCGGGCCAAGCGGAAAAAGATCGGAAATTTCTTGCGCTCGCTCAATTCCGTGGAGTTTATCGCGAACCAGTTTACAAGCTTCAAGTTCAACGGCAACGATTTGTTCTCCGTCGTGCCGACGCTGGAGTCGATTACATTGGAAGAAGTGGGTCAACGTCTGAACGAGCATTTTCTGGAGGAACAGATGGCAGTTTCTATCGTGCGTTCCGCTTCGCCGCAAGAGTAAGGAGTGGGCATGATGGAAAAGACGCCATGGGCGTTTATTTCGGGAGCCTCTGGAGAAATCGGCCAGGCGATCGGCACCTATCTGGCTGAGGCAGGGGTTCCCCTTTACCTGCATTACAACCGTTCGGAAAGCAAGCTGGATCGTTTGGTGCAGCTGTGCCAGGAAAGAAATGTACCTTTTTGCAAGCTACAGGCGGATTTGCGGGACCCGGCGCAAATTGCCGCGATGTTTGCCCAGATGCCGTCACCGCCGCTGTTGATTGTCAACAACGCTTCGGCCGATCACGTCGGACTGTTTACCGACGTGTCGGTCGAGATGTTTGACGAGCTGGTGGCGATGAATGTTCGCTCTGCTTTTTTGGTCTGCCAGGCTGCGTTGCCGGCCATGCTCCGTGAGCGATATGGACGGATCGTCAATGTTTCTTCGATCTGGGGGCTTACGGGCGGTTCCTGCGAAGTGCTGTATTCGTTGACGAAGGGCGCGATCAACACGTTTACCAAAGCGTTGGCCAAGGAAATGGCGCCCAATGGCATCACGGTGAACGCCGTAGCCCCCGGCGCGATTGCTGGCGGGATGATGGCGCGTTTTTCCCCTGACGAAGTGGAGATGATCGCAGAGGAAATTCCGGCGAACCGGCTTGGCGATCCGCGCGAGGTGGCGGCTGTTGTGCGGTTTCTGTTATCGGCAGATGCCAGCTATGTGACGGGGCAGATCATTAGCCCGAACGGCGGCTGGTATACATAAGCTTGGGCGTGCATAATTTCCGAGAAATAGTGGAAATCTACCTCCTGTGTGGGCAGCAGAAGACTCTATTGCCCCAACGAAAAAAGGAGGGAATTTCCTTATGTCGATTCTGGACAACTTTCGCGACTGGAAAGAATTTCTCGGAGACCGAGTAGAACAGGCCAGACAGGCTGGGATGGAAAGCCAGACGCTGGAAAACGTAGCGTATCAGATTGGAGGCTATCTCGCCGAGCAGGTTGATCCGAAAAATGATCAGGAGCGCTTGCTGAAACAGCTTTGGGACGCGGGCGATCAACAGCAACAACAAGCGCTGGCTTCCCTCATGGTGAAGCTCGTGCAAAATCCAGATAGCCTGAACAAAGGCAATTAGTCTTTTAAATCCCCTATTCACGGGGATTTTTCTTTTCGCGTTTGTTTGTCGAACGATACGAACGTGATATACTACAGAGGAAGATTATTCTGTCTTGGCGGAGAGGATTCTATATGGAAGCGAAAAAAGAATGGTACATGGAGTACGAAATTGCCCGTAACCGTCCTGGTTTGTTGGGTGACGTGTCTTCTATTCTGGGGATGTTGAACATTAATATCGTCACGATCAACGGTGTCGATACGATGCGCCGCGGCATGTTGCTTTTGACAGATGACGATGAAAAAATGGAGGTTTTGCGCAACGTTGTGCAAAAAATGGACAACATAACCATAACGAGGTTACGTCCCCCTACCATGCTGGATCGTCTCGCTGTTCGCCATGGACGCTACATCGAGCGTGACAGCGAGGACAAAAAAACGTTCCGCTTCGTCCGTGACGAGCTGGGGCTGTTGGTAGACTTCATGGCTGAGATTTTGAAAAAAGAGGGCCATCAACTAATTGGAATCCGGGGAATGCCTCGTGTCGGGAAGACAGAATCGATGATTGCAGCCAGCGTGTCTGCGAACAAGCGCTGGACGTTTATTTCATCTACTTTGCTGCGGCAGACAGTGCGCAATTCCTTAGCCATTGATGAATTGTCTACTGATCATGTATATTTGATAGATGGAATTGTTTCAACGCTGCGATCGACAGAGAAGCATTACACCTTGCTTCGGGAGATTATGAACTTTCCTGCCGCGAAGATCATCGAGCATCCGGACATTTTTGTAAGAGAATCAGAGTACGAAATATCTGATTTTCATTACATTATCGAGCTTCGTCACTATCCGGATGAGGAAATTACATACGAGCTGATCAACAATCGCGGCTTCGATAATTTTGACATGAATTAAGGAGGGGCAGCTGTGTCTGAGCTAGGTCAAGTCCTGCAAAGGGCCCGCGAAGAAAAAGGAATCACGCTCGACGACATCCAACGAATCACCAAGATACAGCGGCGATATTTGGAAGCCATTGAAAGAGGTCATTTTCATGTACTTCCCGGCCACTTTTACGCGCGTGCGTTCATTAAGAGTTATGCGGAAGCCGTTGGTCTCGACCCGAATCACATCCTGACGCATTTTCAGGCCGATTTGCCAGCCCAGCCACCTACGGAGCAAGTGGAAAGACTGCGTCGCAGGAGAGTTGCTTCCGCGAACAACCCGCTACAGGCAGGAAGATGGGTTACCAAGACGTTGCTGGTGCTTTTCATTGCCTTGATTATTGGCGTTATTTACATCGCAGCGGTAAATAACAACGGCAATACAATCACCCAGCCTGTACCAAGCGGAACGGTCAATCCTGGAGCGGAAATCGTCACTCCGGGCAATGGTGGAGGGGCTACTACTTCTCCGATTGCGCAGCAGCCGCAACCGCCATCTACTGTCACACCTACTCCTGATCCGGGAACGACAACGCCGGAGCCGGGAGAGGTAGCCTCTTCAGCGACAATCACATTCGAGTCGCAGCAAGGCTCCATGTACAATTACTCTTTGCAAGGCGGAGAGAAAATTACGGTTCATTTGAAAGTGAAGGAAGACAGAAGCTGGTTCGGTGTATCGGAAGGAAAAGGCAAGAAGTATGTGGAGGAAGGCGAACTGCGAAAAGGCGCCAAGGAAGAGATCACGATTGAATTGAAGAAATCGGCGTATGTCCGCCTCGGAAAGCCGACGGCCTTGGAGCTGACCGTGAACGGAGCTGCGGTCGATACATCCAAAATGAAGTTCATGCCGTCGAACCTTACCATCAAAATGAAAGAGGCAACAGCACAGTAGGCAAGCATTATGCTTGCCTTTCGTACTTTCGTCTCTTTTGACACTTCCTTTAGGCTTATATTATACTGGATAGGTGTAATATGGGCTGGTATGACCAATTGGAGGAAAGAGGAAAAAAGATGGCAGAGAAGGTAGGCACGCGTGAAAAAGTAGCGATTGTTACGCTGGGCTGTGAGAAGAATTTGGTCGATTCCGACATGATGGCCCATCTGATAGATGAAAAAGGCTATGAACTGGTTGACAATCCGGAAGAAGCAACCGTGGTCATCGTCAATACCTGTGGCTTCATTGATGCCGCCAAGGAAGAATCTGTGAACAAGATTCTGGAGATGGGCGAGCTGAAGGAAGCCGGCAAGCTGAAATCGCTTGTGGTGGCAGGCTGTCTCACACAACGCTACAAAGAGGATATCTTGAACGAGATCCCTGAAGTGGACGGCATTGTCGGAACAGGCGATTTTATGTCGATTACAGGGATCATTGAAGAATCGCTGGAAGGCAAGCGTCCGATTTTTGTGGGCAACCCAATCTTTGCGTACGAAGATGTCGTCAAGCGAAAAGTGAAAGAAGGCACGTATTCGGCATACATTAAAATTGCCGAGGGATGCGACAATGCCTGTACCTTCTGTAGTATCCCCCTGATGCGTGGCGGATTCCGCAGCCGGACGATCGAGTCCATTCTGGAGGAAGCCCGCCATCTGGCGCAGCAGGGGATTGTGGAGATCAGCTTGATTGCCCAGGACTCCACGAACTACGGTACAGATATTTACGATGGCAAGTTGATGCTTCCCGAGCTGCTCAACCGGCTCGCCGAAGTGGAGGGAATCGAGTGGATTCGTCTGCATTACGCATACCCGGGCTTTTTTACAGACGAATTGATTCAAACGTTTGCTACGAATCCAAAGGTATGCAAATACATCGACATGCCATTGCAGCACTCAGAAGACCACATTCTGAAAAGAATGCGTCGTCCGGGTCGCCAAACGGATATTCGCGAGCTTGTCGGTAAAATCCGCGCGCAAGTACCGGATGTTGCCCTGCGAACTTCCTTGATTGTAGGCTTCCCTGGCGAAAACGAAGAGGACTTTGCCAAGTTGTCCGACTTCGTGAAAGACATCCGTTTTGACCGTTTGGGTGTGTTCACTTATTCGAATGAAGAGGACACCCCGGCTTCCCGTCTGCCTGATCATGTGGACGAAGAGGTCAAGGAAAAGCGGGCGAACATGCTGATGGAAATTCAGCGTGAGATTGCAAGCGAGCGCAATGGCCGCTTTGTCGGCCAGGAGCTGGACGTCCTGATTGAGCGTTACGAAGGGCGCAACGACATTTATGTAGGCCGGACGCAATACGATGCCCCGGAAATTGACGGGGAAGTATTCGTAACCGGATTCAAAGGCAAATTAGGCTCAATCGTAAAGGTAAAGATCACACACTCCTATGAATACGATTTGGCCGGGGAGGTAGTCTAGGTGAATCTCGCCAACCGCATCACCCTCGCCAGGATTTTCCTGGTGCCGGTAGTTATGTTTTTTCTGCTGGTGCGTTACAACATCGGGACATTTTCCATTGGCAGCCTGACGATGACGTATAACGAGCTGATTGCGGCTTTGGTGTTTATCCTAGCAGCCAGTACGGACGGACTCGACGGTTACATTGCACGCAAACGCAAGATCGTGACCAATCTCGGAAAATTTTTGGACCCGCTTGCCGACAAGCTGCTCATCTCTGCTGCCTTGATTTCCTTGGTGGAGATGCAGCGGCTGGAGGCGTGGATTGCGATTGTGATTATCAGCAGGGAGTTTGCTGTAACGGGTTTGCGCCTTGTTGCTGCGGCTGAAGGACAGGTAATTGCTGCCAGTGCTTTGGGTAAACTGAAAACATGGGTGCAGATCGTGGCGATTACAGCCGTCATGATCCGCAATTTCCCATTCGGCTTTTTCGGGATTCCCTTCGATGAGGTAGCCACTTGGGCCATGGTTGTGATTACGCTTTATTCCGGGTACGACTACTTTGCGAAAAATCGCAACGTCATCCAATACTCGTAGTTACGGGTATTGGTCTCTTTTTTCACAAGACTCTTCTCTTGCGCCACTATCGGTGATAAACTGTTTGGTTAGAGGCTTTTCTACTCTCAAAGAGAATGGATGAGGAAAATGAGAGCGGAGATTATCGCAGTAGGTACCGAGCTTTTGCTAGGCCAGATTGCCAACACCAATGCTCAGTTTCTCTCGCAAAAACTGGCGGAAATTGGTGTCGGAGTGTATTTTCATTCCGTTGTCGGCGATAACACGCAGCGGTTGCAGCAGGTGATCGCCCTCGCAGCCGACCGTTCCGATCTTGTCATTTTTACGGGTGGGCTTGGACCGACTCAGGATGACCTGACAAAAGAAACAGTGGCAGGGCACGTGGGCGTCGGACTGGAGACAAATCCGGAAGCCATGGAAAGAATTGAACAATTCTTTTTGCAACGTGGGATTGTCATGACGGAAAACAATCGGAAGCAGGCGCTGGTTCTCTCAGGCAGCCATGTCTTCCCCAATGACTTCGGGATGGCGCCTGGGATGGCGATCCGTCATGACAGTTGCACGTTCGTGCTTCTCCCTGGACCGCCTAGCGAGCTGTACCCGATGGTGGAGCATTACGTCATGCCGTACTTGACGGATCTGTTGCCGGAGAAGCGAGTATTTCATTCTCATGTGCTGCGTTTCTACGGGATCGGTGAGTCTGCTCTGGAGGAGCGGTTGCTGGATCTGATTGAAAAACAGGACAACCCGACGATTGCTCCGTATGCAAAAGAATTTGAAGTAACGCTGCGGATTACGGCGAGGGCCTCAACGGCAGAAGAAGGAGAAGCCTTGATTTTGCCGGTCGAGGAGGAGATTCGCAAGCGCGTTGGCGAGTATGTGTACGGGATGGGGGAGGATTCTTCCCTGCACGATGTATTGGTAAGCGAACTGAAAAAGCGAAACGAGACCATCGCATGTGCAGAGAGCTGTACAGGCGGCACGATCGCTTCGCTCATTACTTCCGTTCCTGGCAGTTCGTCTGTTTTCCAAGGAGGCATCGTTTGCTATACAAACGATGTGAAAAACCAGCTGCTCGACGTGCCTGAAGAAGTGTTGTCCACAGACGGCGCAGTCAGCCGCCAGACAGCGCAGCTGCTTGCGGAGAATGTACGAGCCAAGCTGGGAGCCACATACGGAGTTTCCGTGACGGGTGTGGCTGGTCCCGATCCATCGGAAGGCAAGCCTGTAGGTCTTGTCTACGTAGGGATTGCGGGTGAAGGGATGCCAACAGTAGTCAAAGAGCTTCGCCTTGCAGGCAGAAGAAAGGCGATTGTTGGGCGTGCCGCCAAATTTGCGCTATTTTATGCGCTGCAAATGCAAAAAGAAAGGTGACGTTTTCATGACGATGTTTTCTGATTTTCCTTTACATAAATCCATTTTGCAGGCGATCCACGATATGGGCTTCGAAGAGCCATCGCCGATTCAGGCAGCCTGCATTCCGAAAGTGCTGGACGGAGGAGACTTGATCGGTCAAGCACAGACCGGAACGGGAAAAACAGCGGCTTTTGGGATTCCGCTTGTAGAAAAAATTACACCAGCCAATCGAGTACAAGCGATTGTGTTGACCCCGACTCGCGAGTTGGCCATCCAGGTTGCCGGAGAGCTTTTGCGCATCTCCAAGTACAACAAAGTGCGCACACTGCCAATCTACGGCGGACAGTCCATCGGCCACCAGATTCGCGCTCTGCGTCAAGGCGTACAGATCGTGGTGGGAACCCCTGGACGCGTCATGGACCATCTGCGTCGCAAAACGCTGAAGCTGGAGAATGTACATACGCTCATTCTCGATGAAGCGGACGAAATGCTGGACATGGGCTTCATCGAAGATATCGAAACAATCATCAATCATATGCCGGAAGAGCGCCAGACGTTGCTCTTCTCTGCAACGATGCCGCCTGAAATCAAGCGTTTGGCTACCCGTTACATGAAACAGCCGCAAACGATCGCTGTCAGCCGCGAAGAAGTGACAGCGCCGTTGATCGAGCAAGTGTACTACAAAGTGTTCGACCGAAACAAAGTAGAGAGCCTGTGTCGCATTCTCGACAGCGAAGATGTAGAGCTTGGCATCATCTTTTGCCGTACCAAACGCGGCGTAGATGAGCTGTCCGAAGTGCTGCAATCCCGCGGATACTTGGCAGACGGCTTGCACGGCGACTTGTCCCAGGCACAGCGAGACAAAGTGATGAACTCTTTCCGTGAAGGCTCGATTGAATTTTTGATCGCAACAGACGTAGCAGCGCGCGGGATCGACGTAGGCAACGTTTCGCACGTAATCAACTACGACATTCCGCAAGACTCCGAAAGCTACGTGCACCGGATCGGCCGTACAGGTCGTGCAGGACGCAAAGGAATCGCCATGACATTGGTGACGCCGCGCGAAGTCAGACAGATGATGTTCATCCAGAAGCAGACAAAAGCGCAAGTGCTGTCCCGCAACGTACCGTCGCTTGAGGAAGTGGCGGAGCGCAAGCAAGAACAGCTTCGCGAGCAGCTGACAAGCCTTTTGGAGAGCGATGCGATCGCGGATATGTACCAAAAGGTTGCGGAATCGCTCGTCGCCCAATACCCGGCCGAGAAAGTCGCGGCTGCTGCGCTGCATCTGGCTTTCCATTCCGAGGCAGGCCAAATGCAGGAGGCAGAAGCGTACAACTTCGGAGAGACGGGTGCTGCAAAAGGCATGGTTCGCTTCTTCCTGAACGTAGGCCGCAATGCGAACATGAAGCCGCAAGATTTGGTGCGCGAGATTTCCGAGTCGGTAGGCATTCCTGGCAAATCGGTTGGCCGCATCGACATTTTCGAGAACTTCACGTTCGTGGAAGTGCCGGAAGAAGTGGCGGCATTCGTTTACGAGTCGCTGCGCCAAACCCGCATCAACGGCAAACGCATCAACCTGGAGCCGGCAAAGCCGCGCGGTGCAAAACGCTCCTAATTGCTCAGGTGAAAAACAGACAGCCATTTCTCTGGAACTATCCAGAAAATGGCTGTTTTTTACGATGCGAATATTTGTTCGCAAAAAACACTTGGCAAACGGTTCTATCTCGATGTATGATGAAGACAAGCAAAAGAGATGCGAAAAGTGAAAGGGTGTGTACCATTTGTCAGATCGTCGCGCAGCTTTGGAGAGTGCATTGCGTCAAATAGAAAAGCAGTTCGGAAAAGGTTCCATCATGAAGTTGGGAGAGGTGTCCAACGTTCAGATTTCGACCGTTTCCAGTGGTGCGTTAGCGTTGGATATCGCATTGGGTGTAGGTGGATTCCCACGTGGCCGTATCGTCGAGATTTATGGTCCTGAGTCTTCCGGTAAAACAACCGTAGCGCTCCATGCAATCGCAGAAGTACAACGTCAAGGTGGACAAGCGGCTTTCATCGACGCCGAGCATGCACTGGACCCTGTCTATGCAGCGAAGCTGGGCGTGAACATCGATGAGTTGCTGCTTTCCCAGCCGGATACAGGGGAGCAAGCATTGGAAATTGCCGAAGCGCTGGTGCGCTCCGGTGCAGTAGATATCATCGTAGTGGACTCTGTAGCAGCACTGGTTCCAAAAGCAGAGATTGAAGGCGAGATGGGAGATTCCCACGTAGGTTTGCAAGCCCGCCTGATGTCGCAAGCTTTGCGCAAACTGTCCGGTGCGATCAACAAGTCCAAGACAATCGCGATCTTCATCAACCAGCTGCGTGAAAAAGTAGGCGTGATGTTCGGTAACCCAGAGACAACTCCAGGTGGACGCGCTCTGAAATTCTACGCCAGCGTGCGTCTGGATGTTCGTAAAGCAGAATCGATCAAAGTCGGTAACGACATCCTTGGCAGCAAGACCAAGATCAAAGTCGTGAAAAACAAAGTAGCGCCACCGTTCAAAGTCGCTGAAGTGGACATCATGTACGGGGAAGGGATCTCCAAAGAGGGCAGCATCCTCGATATCGGTTCCGAAATCGATGTGGTACAAAAAAGTGGTGCTTGGTACTCCTTCAACGAGGAGCGCCTCGGCCAAGGACGGGAAAACTCGAAAGTCTTCCTCAAAGAAAACCCGCATATTGCTTCCCAAATCGAGACAAAGGTTCGCGAGTATTTCAGCCTCAATCCAGGCTCTGTTCCTGAAGCAGAACCAGTCGTCGATCCTGAGCAAGACGAAGAGCCAGCATTTGACCTTGAGTAATGGAGCATAAGTGAACAGCCTGTCGATGAGACAGGCTGTTTTCTGTGACAGACGTCCCGAGGCTTTTCTATGTTCTATTAGATTGAACAACAAAGCCGAAGAAAGGAGTGGGCCAAAATGAAGAGCGGCCAAATCACTGCCGTTCACCGCGACAACAAGCAAAAGCAGCGGTATCACATTGATTTGGATGGGGAGTATGCGTTTACGGTACATGAAGACATACTGGTAAAGTACAACCTATTTAAAGGCACCGATGTGGACGAGTCGTTTTATTGTGAAGTGCTGGTGGCGGAAGAGCGGCACAAGGCGTATTTGGGCGCCCTGAAATACTTGGGGATGCGCCCGCGCACCCGCAGTCAGTTGCAAGCGTATTTGCTGGACAAAGGCTTTGATGCAAAAGTTGCCGATGAGATTTGCCAGCGTTGCGAAGATCACGGATACATAGACGATGAAGCATTTGCCAAGCAGTGGGTGGAAGAACGGCTGCGCCTGAAGCCGCGAAGCTCTTACATGCTGCGCATGGAGCTGGCGCAACGCGGGGTAGACAAGGCGATTGCCGAAGATGCCGTGCAAGGCGTTTCAAGAGAGGCTGAACTGGAGGCTGCCCGCGCTTTGATAGAGAAGAAAGCGCGGAGGATCACAGGAGCGCCGAATCCTGACGAGGAGCGAAAACTACTCGCCATGCTGATGCGCAAGGGCTTCTCGCATTCCATCATCCAGCAAGTTCGCACAGAATTGCGTCAGAGAAGGGACGAAGAGCGCTGACTCTATTTGCATGATCTTGACAATTCTTGTTCACAAATAATAAAATAGGTTTGTATTTACTTGGTGTATCATAACTTTTGACGCTTTGCTCACTCGTTGCCTGTGAAACAACTGAACAACCGTGCGATAGCAGTACGGATTCAGCGGACCGAGTAAAATCGGTCTTGTTTTTTAGCGAATGCTCTATGTGAGAGCAAAACGAAAGCGGCACTCCATGAAAAACGAATGCTTGGAAAGCGGGGAGATCTTACAATAAGGAGGTGAAACGAAAAAGTCTATGGAGCCTATACTAACAGTTGTCATCGTGCTCGTCGCCCTGCTCATCGGCTTGGGTGCTGGCTACTTCATTCGAAAATCGATTGCGGAAGCAAAGATCTCCAGTGCGGAGGAAGCTGCACGCCAGATCGTCGAGGAAGCGAAACGGGACGCCGAAGCCGTTAAAAAGGAAAAGGTGCTGGAAGCCAAGGATGAAGTGTTCAAACTTCGTTCTGAAGCAGAAACCGAGTTGCGCGAAAGACGCAACGAGATCCAGCGTCAGGAACGGCGCATTCTTCAAAAAGAAGAAACGCTGGACCGCAAGATGGAACAGTTGGAGCGCAAAGAGGAAGAATTGGCTGAGCGCGACCGCACCATCGCAGAACTGCAAAGCAAGGTAGAGCACTTATATAAAGAACAAGTTTCCGAGTTGGAACGCATTTCCGGATTGACGCAGGATGAGGCGAAAAATATCATTCTGACTGACGTGGAAAATACCGTTCGCCACGAAATGGCCGTGATGATCAAAGAGATAGAGACGCAGGCCAAAGAAGAGGCGGACAAGCGCGCTCGCGAAATTATTACCACCTCCATTCAGCGCTGTGCAGCTGATCACGTAGCAGAGACAACCGTTTCTGTGGTGACGTTGCCAAACGATGAGATGAAGGGACGGATTATCGGACGGGAAGGACGAAACATCCGTGCTTTGGAGACGTTGACGGGAATCGATCTGATTATCGACGACACTCCGGAAGCAGTCATCCTGTCTGGCTTTGATCCGATCCGTCGGGAAATCGCCAAAACAGCGCTCGACAAGCTCGTTGCAGACGGACGCATCCACCCGGCCCGCATTGAGGAAATGGTGGAAAAAGCGCGCCGCGAAGTAGACGAGCGTATCCGTGAATACGGAGAACAAGCAACATTTGAAACTGGCGTACATGGCCTGCATCCAGATCTGATCAAGATTTTGGGACGACTGCGTTATCGTACCAGCTATGGTCAGAACGTGCTGAAGCACTCGATGGAAGTGGCTCATCTCGCTGGCTTGATGGCAGCAGAACTGAAAGAAGACGTGAAGCTGGCCAAACGTGCAGGTCTTCTGCACGATATCGGAAAAGCGATTGACCATGAAGTGGAAGGCTCGCACGTGGAAATCGGTGTGGAGCTGGCCAAGAAGTACAATGAGCATCATGTTGTTGTCAACAGTATTGCTTCTCATCACGGTGATACCGAACCAACTTCCGTCATTGCCATGCTCGTGGGAGCGGCAGATGCTCTGTCTGCTGCACGTCCAGGCGCACGCCGTGAGACATTGGAAACTTATATCAGACGTTTGGAGAAACTCGAAGAAATCTCTGAGTCGTTCGATGGCGTAGAAAAGTCTTATGCGATTCAAGCGGGGCGCGAAATTCGCGTAATGGTTCAACCTGACAAGATTGACGATGCGGAAGCTACCCGTCTGGCACGGGAGATCACAAAACGAATTGAAAATGAACTGGACTACCCGGGACATATCAAAGTAACGGTCATCCGTGAAACACGGGCAGTCGAGTATGCAAAGTAAAGTGGCTAATGGCCACTTTACTTTTTTTCTAAACGCGTGCAGTTGTGTATACTAGCAATGAGGTGAATGTCAGATGAAGCTGTTGTTTATCGGAGATATTATGGGATCGCCCGGCAGAGAAATCGTGAAAACGTACCTGCCGCTTTTGAAAAGAAAATACGGACCAACCTTTATCGTCGCCAATGGCGAAAATGCGGCACACGGTCGCGGGATTACAGAAAAAATTACGAAAGAGCTGTTCGAATGGGGAGTCCAGGCGATTACGCTCGGAAACCATACGTGGGATCAACGAGAAATTTTTGACTTTATCGATGATGAGCCGCGAATGATTCGTCCGGCGAATTTTCCGGCAGGAACGCCTGGAAAGGGCATTACATACATTAAGCAGCCAGAAGGAGAACTGGCGGTAATCAATTTGATGGGCAGGACGTTCCTTCCTCCGCTCGATTGTCCGTTTCAGATGGCCGACAAACTGGTTGAGCAAGCGCGCAAACGCACCAAATTGATTTTTGTCGATTTTCACGCCGAGGCGACATCGGAGAAGCAAGCCATGTCCTGGTACCTCGACGGGCGGGTTAGCGCGGTTGTTGGTACGCATACGCACGTGCAGACGGCTGACGAACGGGTTTTGCCGCAAGGAACAGGCTTTTTGTGCGACGTCGGCATGTGCGGCCCAAGCAACGGCATTCTCGGGATGGAGCGGGAAGCCGTGATCAAGAAATTTTTGACCCAGCTGCCTGTCCGTTTCGAAGTGGCGCCTGATCCGGCGCAGTTGAACGCTGTCCTGATTACGCTGGATAAAGCCACTGGTCACGCGAAGAAATTGCAGCGAATCAGAATTGACGTAGACCACCCGTTTATGGAATAATAAACATAAGATTAGAATTTTTTGAATCTTTCTAGCGAGTTAGCAGGAATTTTTAGGGGTTATGCGAATATCATTCTAATGATGACAGGATTCCTATCAGACGGGAGGTTCAAAAAGGATGGAAGTATTAAAAGTTTCAGCAAAGTCTAACCCCAATTCCGTTGCTGGTGCCCTTGCCGGCGTTCTTAGAGAACGCGGTGCAGCTGAAATCCAAGCCATTGGCGCTGGGGCGCTTAATCAAGCTGTGAAGGCCGTAGCAATCGCACGAGGGTTCGTAGCGCCGAGTGGAGTTGACCTCATATGTATTCCAGCCTTTACCGACATCGTGATTGATGGAGAAGAGCGTACTGCAATCAAACTAATCGTAGAACCCAGATAATAAAACTGCAAACGTATCGCCTGCCTGTTTGTTCGAAGAATGAACAGGTTTTTTCGTGTGCAAATATGCGGTTACATAGAAGGAGAGAGAATCATGAACGTATTCGATGCGCATTGCGATGTATTGTGCAAGCTGTGGAAAGAGCCGGAGCGTGACTTCTATAAAGAAGACGATTTTTTGCAGGCTGGTTTTCCCGCTCTCGTGAAAGGGAGTGTAGATATACAGGTGCTTGCCTGTTTTGTTCCTACTCATGTGCCTTATGGCCGCCGTTTTCATACGATACTAGAAATGATCGATATATTTTATGAAAAGGTGGCGAGTGAACAATTCCGCCCGATTTACACGAAAGCTGATTTGGACGAGCGCGTATTAAAGGGGGAGAAAGGGGCTATTCTGTTTGTAGAAGGAGCACACGCCCTGGAGGAAAGCCTCGTACAGCTTCGCACATGGTATCGCCTTGGTGTTCGCGGAATGACATTGACCTGGAACCACGGCAACTGTGTGGCAGATGGCAGCGGGGAACCGAACCCGGGTGGACTCACCGCATTTGGTCGACAAGTAATAGAAGAAATGAATCGGCTCGGGATGATCGTCGACGTTTCCCACTTGGCCGATCCGGGGTTTTGGGACGTGATGGAGATTTCCAAAGCACCTGTCATCGCTTCCCACTCCAATGCGCGACAAATTTGCCGCCATCCGCGCAACTTGACGGACGAGCAGATTCGCGCCTTGATTGCCAAGGATGGAGTCATGGGGCTGACGTTTGTCGACTTTTTCACGGTGGAAGAGAAGCGGACGGCATGGATTGATGACTTGCTGCGCCATTTGGATCACGTATGCGGGCTGGGCGGAGTCGATCATGTTGCGTTTGGTTCCGACTTTGACGGCATCACGAACACCTTTGGCGACCTGTCTTCCTCAGCAGCGTATTCCCAATTACTAGAAGCTCTGCTTAGACGTTACAAAGAGGCGGAAGTATTGAAATTTGTGCGAGGAAATTGGTTGCGTGTTTTCGGAAACGTGCTACAATAATACATGAGGATATTAATGTACCAAGTTCAACATTAAAATTCAGGTCAAAAGTAAGTTGAGTAAAAGCACTTGCAATTTGACAGGGACAGGACTACAATTGTTACTGTCTATGCACAGAATTGTCACATCTTATCAATCTTTTCGGGTAAGATGGGCAGCTTTCTCACAGTCACTGAAAGGGTGGAATCTGAATGATTAGTCAACTTTCCTGGAAAGTTGGAGGACAGCAAGGGGAGGGTATCGAGAGTACTGGTGAGATTTTCTCGATGGCGATGAACCGGATGGGTTACCATCTGTACAGCTACCGTCACTTCTCTTCCCGTATTAAGGGTGGACACACGAACAACAAAATTCGCGTGAGCACAACACCAATGCGTGCGATCTCTGACGATCTGGACATTCTCGTAGCGTTTGACCAGGAGACGATCGATTTCAATGCGCATGAGCTGCGCGAAGGCGGCATCATTATCGCGGATGCTAAATTCAATCCAAAGTTGCCGGACGGGTTGAAGCCAGTTCGCTTCTTCACTGTACCACTAACTGAGATTGCTGATGAACTGGGAACTTCCCTGATGAAAAACATGGTGTCGATTGGTGCGTCCAGTGCAATCCTCGGCATTCCAGTGGAAAGTTACCGTGTTATCGTTGAAGATATGTTCCTCCGCAAAGGCGAAAAAGTGGTTGAAAAGAACATGGATGCCATTCGTCGCGGATTTGATTTCGTAAATGAACTGACTGGCGGTCAACTGCCTGAATTCCAAATGGAAAAAGCAGATCCGCAAAAACAACTGTTCCTGATCGGTAACGATGCGATCGCTCTGGGTGCTGTAGCAGCAGGCTGCCGCTTCATGCCAGCTTACCCGATCACACCTGCTTCCGAAGTAATGGAATACTTGATCAAAAAGCTGCCAAAATTGGGCGGAACCGTTATCCAAACGGAAGACGAGATCGCTGCGATTACAATGGCAATCGGTGCTAACTACGGTGGTGCCCGTTCCTTGACTGCTTCTGCAGGTCCTGGTCTGGCTCTGATGATGGAAGCAATCGGTCTGGCTGGTATCACAGAAACACCAGTTGTGATCGTGAACACGCAACGTGGTGGCCCATCTACAGGTATGCCTACCAAAATCGAGCAATCCGACGTGAATGCGATGATTTATGGTACTCACGGTGACATTCCAAAAGTCGTTATCACGCCAAGCACAGTAGAAGAGTGTTTCTACGATGCCGTTGAAGCTTTCAACATTGCCGAAGAATATCAGTTGCCAGTTATTTTGATGACTGACCTGACTCTTTCCTTGGGCAAACAAACTGTTACTCCATTTGACTACAGCCAAGTAGAAATCCGCCGCGGAAAACTGCTTGCTGGACAAGAATTGCCAGAAAAAGAGCAAAACGACCTGTTCAAACGTTATGAAGTAACCGAAGACGGCGTTTCTCCACGCGTAATTCCTGGTCAAAAATACGGTCTGCACCACGTAACAGGTGTTGAGCATGATCAAACAGGTCGTCCGTCCGAGAATGCTGCTAACCGTGTTCAACAAATGGATAAACGTATGCGCAAGCTGGAAGGCGTACTGAAAACTTTCAAAAACCCTGTAACTGTCGATGCACCTCACGCTGAAGCGGATGTTCTGGTAGTAGGTATCAACTCTACCATCGGTACGATTCAAGAAGCAAAAGGCCGTCTGGAAAAAGAGGGAGTGAAAGTAAACCACGCGCAAATCCGTTTGCTGCACCCATTCCCAACTGAACAAATCAAAGCACTTGTGGACAAAGCGAAGAAAGTCGTTGTTGTTGAGCACAACATCCAAGCGCAAGTTACAAACCTGCTCAAACAACACGTTGGAAACGCTGAAAAAATCCAATCTGTGCTCAAATATGACGGTAACCCATTCCTGCCGAAGGAAATCTATGCTGAAGTGAAGGAGCTGGTAAAACATGGCGACTATGAAAGAGTTTCGAAATAACGTAAAGCCTAACTGGTGCCCAGGCTGTGGAGACTTCTCCATCCAGGCGGCTATTCAACGCGCCGCAGCAAACGTAGGTCTGGAACCTGAAAATCTGGCGGTTATTTCTGGTATCGGGTGTTCCGGGCGCATTTCCGGTTACATCAACTGCTATGGTTTCCACGGTATTCACGGACGTTCCCTGCCAATCGCACAAGGTGTGAAAATGGCAAACCGCGAGCTGACTGTTATCGCAGCCGGTGGTGACGGGGATGGATTTGCAATCGGTATGGGCCACACTGTACACGCGATCCGTCGTAACATGAACGTTACGTACATCGTAATGGACAACCAAATTTACGGTCTGACAAAAGGTCAAACCTCCCCGCGTTCCGCGACTGGTTTCGTGACCAAGTCTACACCGCAAGGCTCTATCGAGTCTTCCATCACTCCAGTTGAACTGGCGCTGTCTGTTGGTGCGACTTTCGTTGCTCAATCTTTCTCCAGCGACCTGAAAGGTTTGACTGATCTGATCGAAAAAGGTATCCAACACGAAGGCTTCTCCCTGATCAACGTATTCAGCCCTTGTGTAACCTATAACAAAGTAAACACCTATGACTGGTTCAAAGAGAACATCGTGCCTGTAGACACAATCGAAGGCTACGATCCTCATGACCGCATCAAGGCTATGTCTACTTCCATGCAATACAAAGGTCTGATCACTGGTCTGATCTACCAAAACACCGAGCAAAAACCTTACGAAGCTCTCGTAAAAGGCTTCAAAGAAGAAGGCTTGGCAAACCAAGACATTCGTCTTTCCCAAGAAGACTTCGACAAACTGGTTGCAGAATTTGCATAAGGTTTCGATGAAAAAACCTCTCCATTTTTCGGAGAGGTTTTTTGCGTTATTACCAGGCGCGATCCCGCCATTGTCTGTAGACGAGCATCACCAGGAAAAACAGGACAAGCTGCCCAAACAGCGGGTACAAAAAGCGCAGCAGCGAGCTGAAGCCGATAAAGCTGACCAGGTAGCAAATCAGTAAAATCCCGAGAAGAATTGTCGGGCCACGCAACCGGGTAACTTGGCGGATTTGCTGGGCTAAGCCAAAGACGTTGGCTACGAGAGTCGAGAAAATTTCCGCGTAGACCAACAGCGAGAACAAAAAGGGGATTCCTTTGCCCAGTCCTTTTAACAAGGCAATCATCGGCATTTCCGCCTCCTGGATACCCGGCATTTTTACCGACAGCGAGCAATAGGCGAGCAATAGGAGCAGGCCGATTCCCAGTCCACCGATGATTCCGCCGGCGATCAGTGGCTTTTCGCTCGTACTATGTCTGCCGATTGGCACAAGAACCGCTTGTGTAAGCGTGACATTTAAGGCAACATAATAGAGAGGAGAGCTGATCCAGGCCAAGGGGCGTACGGCTTCTACCGTGACGCCTGTAAACAGCCACGGCTTCGAATAGAGAAACACGAGCAGCGTAAACAAAATCAGCATCGGTACAAAGATGCTGTTTACTTGATGGATGGCAAACAACCCTTTGCGGGTCACGACGAAAATCAAGATCATGCTAAGCCAAATGCCAATTTGCGGAGACAAGCGAAACGACTCCCAGAAAATAGCGCCAGTAGCCGCTAACATGACGGATGTAGTTCCTAGCAACACCGTCAATAGCAACGTGTTGAAAACCGTGCCAAAAGGGTGCCCAAACAAATACGTGCTGACTTCTTGATAGGAATCGGCCTGGATGCGATAGGAAATCAGCATGACACGGATTCCGGCCCATACAAATAAACTTGTGGCGATGACAATGCCGATCAAGCCTTGCGTTCCGTATTGAACAAAGAACTCGACAATTTCTTTGCCAGAAGCAAAACCAGCCCCTACGACGGTACCGATATACGTAAAAGCGATTTGCCATGAGGCTCTCCATGTTCCTTGCATCTCAGACCTCCTGTCCCACCTTATTCCATCCTATGAATGGGAGTGAACCGAATATGCGCGTAACCGTACTTGGCTACCAATCTCCTTACCCAGGCCCTCAGGGTGCCACTCCAGGCTATTTGATCGAAACAGAGGAAGTGAAGCTGCTCCTGGATTGCGGAAGCGGGGTGCTTTCCCAGTTAGGCGTTCATTTGCCTGTTTACGAAGTGGATGCCTTGCTATTGTCTCACTATCATCACGACCATGTGGCAGATGTCGGTGTGTTGCAGTACGGCTTGATGGTTCATCAACTGTTTGGACAGCGGCCTGCCGACAAGCCGCTTCCTATCTATGCTCCAGACAAGCCAGAGGGACAGACAAAAACGTTGACGTACCGGGACGCAACCCGCTTTTTCCCGGTTCACGCGGAGACCAGCCTGTCCATTGGAGATGCGCACATCTCCTTTTTGCGTACCGACCATGGAGACGGCGACCCTTGCTATGCGATGCGCCTTGTGGCAAACGGCAAGACGCTGGTGTATGGCGCAGACAGCGGGCCTGGCACCAACTGGAGCGGTTTTGTCGATGGGGCAGACCTGTTCATTTGCGAAGGGACTTATTTGGATCATAATCTGCCTTTCAGGCCAAACGGGCATTTGTCCGTTCGCCAGGCAGCGGAGTTGGCGCAAGCGCACCACTGTCGTTCTTTGCTGATCACCCATCTGTTTCACGGGTATCCGGAGAGCGACGTGCTGGCGCAGGCAGGGGCGTTTGTGGCAGGTCCCGTCTATGCGGCCCGGATTGGATTGAAAATCGAACTATAAGCGGCGTGTGCGACACAAAGAGAGGAGAGAGGGCAGTGTTTCCAAATGTATTAGAGGTAGCACGAAAACTGATTCGCGAGCGAGTACAACCGGGAGAAACGGTGATTGACGCCACGATGGGCAACGGAAATGACACCATGTTTTTGGCGCAGCTCGTCCAGGAGACCGGGAAAGTCATCGCTTTTGATATTCAGCCACAGGCGATTGCCAAAACGAAAGAGCGATTGGAGCGCGAAGGCTTGGCAGAGCGCGTCGAGCTGAAGCTGGCCAGTCACGAGGAGATCGACCGACTGGACGGGCAAGCAGGTGCGATCATGTTCAATCTCGGCTATTTGCCAGGCGGCGACAAAGAAATTACGACGCAAGCGACGAGCACGATTCGAGCGATCCAGTCTGGTCTGCAAGTGCTTCGACCAGGGGGAGTCATGACCGTCATGATCTACTGGGGCCACACAGCAGGCGAAGTCGAAAAGGAAGCTGTCGAGTCTTTTTGCCAGGAACTCAGCCAGCTTGAGTTTCTCGTGCTGAAATACCAGTACGTCAACCAGCAAAACCAGGCTCCCTTTTTGCTGGCGATCGAACGCCGGGGGCAATGAGTTCATTTCCCTTTCCCGGGCAAGCGCATATTCCGACAGATTACGGAACGGGTACGAGAAAATTGTCTGGAACTGGAATAGGCTTGCTGTTCGCAAAATAGGCACGCCCCTGCCGTTTTTCACACATACCTTATGGTGAGGAATGGAGCAAGGGGGATCTTTTGTGAACAGAATCGGCATTATGTTGGATTGGGGCATTATGCAGAAAGGGATCAAAGGAGACAAGTCTTACGAGCGTCTGCCGTACTATGTGGAAATCGGCAAAGAGCTCGGATTGGAGCCTGTCTTTTTTCACCCCAGGCATGTCCTTGCAGGCGATGAACGGGTGCAGGGCTATTTTTGGAACGGACACAGACTCGTTTCCCGATTGGTCCATATACCGAAAGTGATCCATAATCGCGTCCTGACAGGGGATCAAAAGGCCCGTGCCGTCATTTCCAGATTGAGCAGGAAAAAGACGGTCTTTAACGGCCTCGTTGTCCGCGACAAGCGCAAGGTCCACCAGATGCTTTGGAAAAATGAGCAGATTCGTCCATACTTGCCTAACACGGTTCCCTATTCAGGAGAACAGCTTCGCCAGTTTCTCGATAAATACCAAGTTGTCTACGTCAAGCCGTCGATTGGCTCTGTCGGCATCGGAGTAGCCAGAATCGAGCGACACGGCAGCGACTACCACTTTATCGCTTCGAAAAAACGCAAAGTGATGTCACGCCCCGAACTGTTGGCGGCTGTCCGCCGTTGGGTCGGCAACAAGCGCTTTCTCATCCAGCGCGGGATTCCGCTGGCGCGTTACGGAGGAAAAACGTTTGACATCCGTGTATCGGTGCAAAAAAACAGGGAGCGGGACTGGACAGTGAGCGGTATGGTTGCCAAAGTGGCCAACAGCAAAAACAAGCTGAGCAACCTTTCACGGGGCGGAAGAGCGGTTCCTTTTTCGGAGGCTGTGTCGACCCTGTTCACGCCTGAACAACAAGCGCAGACGGTCCAGCGAATCAATGACGCGGCAGTAGCGATCGCGAAGCAGTACGGGCGTCATTTTCCTTCTCTGGCCGACCTTGGCATGGACATGGGGATCGACGAGAAAGGCAATCCGTATTTGATCGAGGTCAATGTGCGCGATCAGCGCTATTCCTTTTTCAAAGCAGGGGAAAAAGCGATGTTCAAGCAGACGTATCGTCATCCGATGGAGTATGCATTGACATTGATCGAGGAGCAAAAGCTCAGAAAAAAACATGCGGCCCAATACTTGCGGCTGCACGGTTGACGCTGGAAAGCAGACCATTGCGAGAGCAACGTCTGCTTTTTCATTTTGGCGGGAAAAGCAAGACACGTATTGACGAAAGAGAGCAGCTATGTATAATCTTGGGAAAAAGAGAAAGCGAGAAGCTGTGAATGAAACGCTACGTGTGGTGGATTGTGCTGGCCGTTGTGCTCTTGCTCGTGCTTACGCCTTTTGTTTATGTCGAATACAACAAGTACGCCTACGCCGAGCGCGTGAAAACATATTTGGTAGAGGAAGCGCATTACAAGCCAGAGCAGATCAAGTCGGTAACAGGGGTATGGAGCAAGAAGCTGCCGAGCTTTTTAGCGGAAGTCGTCTTTGCGGACGAGCCGGAAGTGACCTACATCTATTTCGCTCACAACGATGTGATGCAGTACGGTTATGTGCTCACAGACGAAGGGAAAAAGCGGGGATGGGAAGAGAAGGACCTGAAGCACGATCACCGCAAACAGGAATGACGGGAAAAGCTGATGGAGAACGAAAAGGACGGCGGCGCTGGCCCCCGTCTTTTTGCATGCAACGTCAAGCTTTCTCTTGTGCCGACTGCTGTTCGGCCAATGGGTACGGCAAGTTGCGGAAATGGCGATAAACCAGAGCCAAAATCGATTTGCGCGTTAAAATTCCTTGGAAGTAATGCTCCTTGTCTTCAATACAGACAAACGGGTGATTAATCGAGACTTCCAAAGCCTTTAAAAATTCATCCGTATCATTCAGACGCGGCACTTTCGTGTCCATGACATCATCGACGGTATGCTCGGAGATTTTTTCAAGCTCGAAGCGTTCGAGTCCAAGCGATTTGTTGATAATCATGTTCGTGCTGATCAAACCGTGCAAACGGTATTGGTGATCCAGTACCGGAACAGCCGAGTAACCGGATTTGATGAGGACGAGCAGGGCGTGCTCAAGTGAGTTCCCCAATTGCACATGAGCGACCTTAGTGGAAGCGATAATAAGCTCTTTAATGGGAGTATGTAACAATGGAATTTCCTGATTCATCAGATCGACCACCTTTTCTGTCGTCTACGGCAGCCAAAGCGCTGCCAGTGATCCTCTTCTATGATACCGTAAGTGCGGTGCCAGCGGTAGATCTACACAAAAAAAGCCCGGCAGTTTGCCAGGCAAAGAATCGAGGTGTGGAACAATTGTCCCTGATTCTAGTATGCAAGAAGGAGCCTTTGATTACATTAGGAGTTTGGAGGAAAGCAAACGCGGGGCGCTATGCTTTGTAAACTTCCGTCTTGTAAAGCGGCTTGGATGTCGCCTTGCCTTTTCCCCGCATCCAGTGCGAGACGAGGGTATGCTCGTACAGGAAAATACAGAGCGGCGGCGTCACGACGAACATCGCCAGCATAATCCAGGGCGTGGACCAATCCAGCCGGAAAATGACATAGCTCTCAAGCAAAAACAAGATCAGCGGATGGACGAGATAGATCGCCATGTTTTGCCGGGCCATGTCCGATAGCCATTGCCCGAACTTGGGCAGCTTTCCGAGATAGCGGGAAAGCGAGTAAAAGCTGATCAGAAAGCTTGTCGTATAGAGCAAATAGAGCGGATTGAAGATGTTCAGGCTCTCGTAATACGACTTCGAGCCGCTCACGAAATCGTTTGCAATCCAGAGCGCGGTGATCAGCGTGACGATACAGGCAGGCACTTGCAAACGCCATGTCCAGGCTCGCCATTTTTCCAGGTTCAGGCCAGCGTATGCACCGAGGGCGAACGTGAAGATGTACATATGCACGTAGTTTTGTCCAGCCACATACGTATGCTGGAAAAAAGTCAAAAGCGGTGAAGCTGCCCAGTCGATTTCCCAGAGCGGGTGGATGAACAAGTAGTTGTAAATCCCGTACAAGCCGATTTGTCCAACAAAAAGCACAACGAGCGTGCGAAAGCGCAAAAATCGCTCAAACCATGGCTTGATCAGGCAAAACAGCAGACACAGCTGCAAGTAAAGCGGGATGTAGTACAGATGGTAAAAGGCGCTGCCGGTAAAAAGGCTGTCCAAAAACGGAACAGCCAACACGCTCGGATCAACCGTCTGGAGCTTGAAACAGGTGAAGATCGCCGTCCAGATCACGTACGGCACAATGATGACCCGAAAACGCTTTTTCCAGAAGACAGCCCAGTTCATCTCCCGTTGCTGATACCAGTAAAACAGCAGCATGCCCGTCGCAAAAATAAACAGAGAGCGCCCGAAGCGCAACAAAATGAGCAGAACGGTTTCGATTTCGCCATTCCAAGGATAGTCTTGCTGGTTTTCCACAAAAAAACCGAGAATGTGAATCGCAAGTACAGAGAGTGCTCCAAAAACAAAAAGGGCATTCAGATCCTGAAACGTCCCCTTTCGATCGCTATTCATAAATCCTCCCAAAGTCTCACCGGCTACACCACCTGATTTTCCAGATGGAAAAGCTTATTTAGGCAAACGCCATTGGGGTATAGCCAGTTCTTTTGCGGTAAAGGAGAAAAGCTGCAAGCGCTGGGACAGATGATGCTCCGATTCGGCCAGCAACGACTCCTCTACGGAAAAAGGAACAGAGATGACAGGCCACTGGGAACGAATCGCAGCGAACAAACGCGCTTTTACATCGTCGACAGTAGTCGGCTTCCCGGTCAGTCCGGCAATGCTGCCTACCGTCGAGCCAACGATGCCAGGAATCGGCTTGTGCGCTTCCATCTCATCCAGTCCGGCCAGCGCATAAAAACGCTCCATCCATTCCCCGCGCGGTCTTTCCTCTATATTAATGCAAATCTGCAAAATCGATCCGTAGCGGGTACGGCGCTGCGCCATTCCCCCGATTTTTTTCCCGTGCAAGGAAAAATCGTACTCTCCGGCACAGTAAGATCCGACGACCTCGCCAAATTCCAGCTCGCCGTAGTCGCGCAGCCCAACTTGAAGCATGTCGGCTACAAAAGCAAAGAAAGCATCGATAGAGATTGCCGTATCGGGCAAGAGCCAGGCGATGTTGAGCACACCAGCATCCAGCGGTACACAGGCGCCGCCGGAAGATCGCAGCACACAGCCGAAGCCATCCTGACCGAACTGGTGCAGAGCTTGCTCCAGATGGGGGAGTCTGGCGTCTCTGCGCCCCAGATACAAAGCCTGATCGTATACCCAAAGGTGGATGATCGGTACAGCAGATTCCCGTTGCATACCAGCCGCCAAAGCCTCGTCGCGATACAACGGTTCAAGCGGTTGCCCTTGATAAATTCCTGAATCCATCCAGTGGAAAGGCTGATTGACAGAAAATGACATGAAAAAGGCTCCTCACAGGACAAGAATAGCTATCATTATACAACTGAACCGTGTACATTTCTAGGTTTTCGCCCCCCTTTTTTCTGGATGGGAAAAGCTTGCAGACAAGCCTGAGAAAAACAACACCCGACAAGCAGAGAGGCGCGTGTCGGGTGTATGGGGGTTACTTCACTTCTTTCAGTTGGAAATTGTCCAGGTAAGTCATTTTGCGAGGAGCTTCTTCTGCCGCATCCTCTTGCATGTACAGACCAAGCTGTGTTCCTTCTTGCTTGATTTGTTGCTGTCCGAACAAATACTGATCGTTCGCATAAATCGAAACCGTGTTGCCTTTGACAGCTACCTTCAGGCGGTTGGACGATTTCAACTTGTAGGAACCGGATGCGATGACATCGATGTCGTCTTTGTTGGCGTCTGACACTTTGCCGAGAACGACGCGATCTTTTTGGACGAACACGACATTGGCTTTTCCGTCTTTTCCGTTGAAGAAAAGTCCGGCCAATCCATTCGTACCCGATACGTTTACATCGATGCTCAGCTCGTAATTTTCCGGTTTGGCGGATTCATTCCAGCTGAGCGGCAGGAAGTAGTGGTCGACGTCGTCATCGTCGGAAACAGCCGTTGCTTGCTTGCTGATGACGCCCCAGCTTCCGGTAGCCTTTTTCGTATCCCAGTTTTTCAGATCTGTGCTGGAAAAAGAGTCGCTGATGTTGATCGGTTCAGGCTTTGGCGGTTCCGGGTTCGGGAAGACGACTTTTGTTTCGTCGTCGCGGTCCAGGATGGCCCGGTACAGCAAGGAAGCAGCTTCTGCGCGAGTGATCGGGTCTTGCGGGCGGAAGTAGCTGTTGTAGCCTTTCATCAAATCAGTTTGCAGGGCGATGGCGATGTACGGACGCAGGGCGGAAGAAATTTCGTTTTGATCCCGGAAGTTCTTCAACTGATCCAGGTCCGCCTTGTATTTTTTGTCATAGCCAAGCAGTCGAACGAGAGCCACCGCAATATCTTCGCGGACGGCGGATTGATCCGGTTTGTACGTGTAGGTGGAACCGGATTTGTAGCCAGTCAAGTAAGGCTTTGCGTACTCGACGTAATAAAACGCCCAGTGGGAACGGGGAACATCTTTAAACGTTGGACTGACGGAGTTTTTCTGGATGTTGACATCAGCTGCCGCAATCATGATTTTGGCAAACTCTGCGCGGGTTACCTGATTGTTGGGACGGAAAGTCCGGTCGTCATATCCTTTGATGATCCCTTTTGCTGCCATTTCGGTGATTTCCTTGTACGCCCAGTGACTGCGGGGAACGTCCGAGAATGAAGTCGAAGCGGCACCGACAAAAGGGATGGCAGTCAGGAACATCAACACCGACAGAAGTAAGGCGAATGCTCGTTTCATGCTGACCTCCTCAATTTTGCTCGTGTTTTTTGGTAGCTGCCTTCTTCGACGACGTCTGGGCGAGGAATGTTGCAAGGGACAAAGTCAATTCGGGAAAATTAGGAAAAAAGACGGAGGCCGTCCGCGGAAACGGCAGGAGCGCGGGGAAGCTTCTTAGGGAAAAGGTCAGGGAATCGTCAGGCAAAAAGGCTGGGTCATTACTGTCGAATAGGCAGAAGGCAGCTTGCACCATCTTGTCTTTTATACAGTGAGCAGCTTTTCGTTTCGCGAATAGCGAATGCCCGGCAAACTTGCATGTTTAATCATCGAAAAGCTGCTGTTGAAAAGCGTCCTTTTCAAAACGATTCCGTTCGTTTCGTACATATTTTGCCTCATTATGCATTGGCTTTTGTATGCACCAAAATGCTATAATTCTTTATTGGTTACTTATAAAGAAAATACTAGCTGAGGTGATACATGATGACGGAATCGAAAGTGGCGACTCCGGACTTAAAATCCGCCAAGTCACCGAAAACAACGGCGGACTTTGCGAAATACTTTCAGCCCCCGTCCTTGAAAGATGCGAAAAAGCGGGGAAAAGAAGAAATCCAGGTGCTTTACGATTTCGCGATCCCGGAAGACATGCAAGGAATCGGAAAAGGAAAGCGTTATCACGTTCGCACATACGGCTGTCAGATGAACGAGCATGACTCCGAGACGATCTCCGGCATTTTGCAGCAGATGGGCTACACTTCCACAGACGATGTGGAAGCGGCGGATGTCATCTTGTTCAATACCTGTGCGATCCGCGAAAATGCGGAGGATAAAGTGTTTGGCGAGCTGGGACATATGAAACGGCTCAAGCATAACAACCCGAACCTGATTCTCGGCGTTTGCGGCTGTATGTCCCAGGAAGAGAAGGTCGTCAACAAAATCTTGAAAAGCTATCAGCAAGTCGATTTGATCTTTGGGACGCATAACATTCACCGCTTGCCGCAGCTGATGCGCGATGCCATGTTCAGCAAGGAAATGGTGATCGAGGTATGGTCCAAGGAAGGCGACATCGTCGAGAACATGCCGAAGCAGCGGGAAGGAAACACCAAGGCATGGGTCAACATCATGTACGGCTGTGACAAGTTCTGTACGTACTGCATCGTGCCGTATACGCGAGGAAAAGAGCGGAGCCGCCGTCCGGAAGACGTCATCGCGGAAGTCCGTGACCTCGCCCGCCAAGGCTTCAAGGAAATTATGCTGCTCGGCCAAAACGTCAACGCCTACGGAAAAGACTTTGAAGACATCGAGTATGGCTTCGGCGATCTTTTGGACGAGATTCGCAAAATCGACATTCCGCGCATTCGTTTCACGACGAGCCATCCCCGCGATTTTGACGATCACCTGATTGAAGTGTTGGCAAAAGGCGGAAACTTGGTGGAGCAAATTCATTTGCCAGTCCAATCCGGTTCGTCGGAAATTTTGAAGCGCATGGCTCGCAAATACACGCGGGAGCACTATTTGGAGCTTGTACGCAAAATCAAGGCTGCGATTCCGAATGTATCCCTTTCTTCAGATATTATTGTAGGCTTCCCGGGCGAGACCGACGAGCAGTTTGAAGAGACGATCTCGATGGTCGAAGAAGTCCGGTATGAATTTGCCTATACCTTCATCTATTCCCCGCGCGAGGGCACTCCGGCTGCTGTCATGGAAGACAACGTGCCGATGGAAGTGAAAAAAGCGCGCCTCTACCGTCTGAACGAAGTGCTGGCCCGAATCGGCCTGGAAGAGAACAAAAAGCTGCAGGATCAGGTTCTGGAAGTGCTGGTAGAAGGCGAGTCGAAAAACAACCCGAACGTATTGGCTGGCCGCACGCGCACGAACAAGCTCGTGCACTTCACGGCAGACAAGTCTTTGATTGGTCAATATGTGCATGTCAAAATTACAGATGCGAAAACGTGGACGCTTCATGGCGAACTCGTAACCAAAGTCGAGGTGTAGAAGATGGAACAAACAAACCTGTACACACAAAAAGAAATTTTGGACAAAGCGCGCGAACTGGCTGCCATGATCTCCCGCACGAATGAAGTCGATTTCTTCAAGCGTGCCGAGCTGCAAATCAAGCACAATGAACGCGTGCAGGACTTGATCGACAAGCTGAAGCAAAAACAAAAGCAGATGGTCATGTTCGAATCGATCAATAAAAAGGAACTGGTGGAAAAGGTAGAAGCCGAGTACAACCAGCTGCAAGAAGAACTGGATGCGATTCCGCTCGTCACCGAATTTAAGCAATCGCAGGTCGATGTGAACGATCTGTTGCAAATGGTGACGAATGTCATCACGAACACCGTTTCCGAGCGTATTATTTTGGATACAGGCGGAAATCCGCTGACAGGCGAAACTGGCGGCGGACCGGAAAAGAAACATAGTGGCGGTTGCTGCTCGTAAGTAGCATCCAACGCGCAAAACGTTGCTACGCGTGAGTTCCCAAACGAGGCACCCAATTTCAGGTGGGTGTTTGCACCCTAGCCGAATGCCCTGCATACAAATGTACAGAAACGTTGTATGGAGGAGGTAACGAAATGTCGGGTACAGACAAAGATCTACAGTGCCGGGAACTCATCGCGAAAGCTGTCTGCGGTAAAGGCCATAAATTCTCTACTACCACCCACACCATCATACCGTCGCAAACTCCTTCGACGATCCTCGGATGCTGGATTATAAACACGAACTTCCAGGCAGAGAAAGTCGGAGACGCGGTTGAAGTATCTGGTACGTATGACGTCAACCTGTGGTTCTCGTTTGCCAATAACACGCAAACCGAAGTCAAGCGGGAAACTGTCAAGTTCTCCGTACTCGTTCCGCTTACGTTCTTCGACAAAAACTGCAGAGGCGATCTGGAAATTGTCGCTCGCGCCGTGGAACAGCCGAAGTGCGTAAAAGCCGAGTTGAGTGCTGGAGGTACCATCACAGTCAGGGTTGAAAGCGAATTTGCCGTTGAAATCATTGGAGAAACCAAAGTCTGCGTAGTGGTATGCAATAACTGCGATGACAAGGACTTCACGCTGATTGGCGACTATGAAGAAAACAGTGATGAATTCGACGACTTTGATTCAGCCAGCATGCTCGATGAGCTTGACTAAAGAGGAGAGATATCTCCTCTTTTTCTTTTTTTATCGGGAAAAAGCGGTATAGGCTAGGCTCTCACTCTTCTCTGGGCGCGATCATATGATAACGAAGAATACAGCATGGGAGAGTGGAAAGCATGGTACGCACGCGAGGAAGGGCATGGGAGGGACTGCAGGAGAGCGCTGTTTCGCAGCCAATGACGGCAAATGCCAAAGAGGCTGTCGCCTTTTTGCACCGTCCCGAGATCGGGCGCTGGCTGTTGAAAACGAGTGGTCTGCCTGTGGCTTCCGGGCGCACGACACCGCCTGGATGGCGGACCTACAAGCTTTGCCTGTACCAGGACCTGGTGCTCGATGTCGCGCGGAGCCTGGAACACCCGCAATGGCTGCTTTATCGCCTGGAAGAGCCGGACTTTGAGCCAGTTCCGTTTCCCTCTTCCGATCCGGAGGTGCAAGTCGTAAAAGCGCTGGCCGTGCGCAGCTTGTATGCGGTCGGTGCCGAAGCGGGGCAAGTGACCGTCATGGCAGCGTCTTCTCATCGGGCGAAGGTCGTTCGCGTGGAACCGGATTGGCCTGCGCAAAAGGCAGACGCTTACATGCAGCGTGCGCGAGAGTGGTGGCGGGAGCGCATGAGCAGGCAGCCGCAAGAGCTGAACAAAATGGGAGCGGACCCGGAGTTTTCCTTGCGCCGGGCGACAGGCGAGATGGCGCTCGCCTCTGATTTTTTGAAAATCAACGGGACAGTTGGTTGCGACACGACCCGCTATCGGGAAGATTTGGCTCTGCATCAGCATCCTGTAGCCGAATTGCGCCCCGCCCCAACGGAAGACCCTGACGAGCTGTTTCTGCATATTTACGAAGCGTTGCGGCTCGCAGGGAAAAAAATCCCGCACAAAGATGTGGAGTGGCTGGCGGGCGGGATGCCTTTTTCCGGCTATCCGATTGGCGGACACATTCACTTCGGCGGGATGACGCCTACGTTTTCTTTGCGGCGCAAGCTCGATGCGTACTTGGCGTTGCCGCTCGTGCTGATTGAAGATCCGGGTTGCATCGAGCGCAGACATCGCTACGGCTTTTTGGGCGATGTGCGGGAAAAGTCGTACGGCTTCGAATACCGGACACTGCCAAGCTGGCTGGTGCACCCGGTCGTCGCGCGTGGAGTTTTGCATCTGGCCAAACTGGTCATGATGAGCCATGCCGAGCTGAAAGCGACCCCGCATTTGCAGTTGCCGCTGGTCAAGGCTTACTATCGCGGCGACCAAGAAACGTTGGAGCCGTACGTCAAGCAAATCCGCGAAGAATTGCGAGAGTTGCCTGGCTACGCGCTTTCGCGAATACACTTAGAGCAATATTTTGACTTGCTGCTGCGAGGCGAGACATGGCTTTGCGATTTCGACCTGAGAAGTGCCTGGAATCTTCTGTGAATTTTTTGCCGCGAATCGAGCATCAACATCATGGGAGGAACATGGTATAATAGCGTCGAGATTGGAAGGCTAGGAGAAGAAAAAAATGGCGCAATATACCCCGATGATTCAGCAGTATCTGGCTATCAAAAAAGACTATCCGGATACTTTCTTATTTTTTCGCTTAGGCGACTTTTACGAACTGTTTTTTGACGATGCTATTCTCGCGTCCCGCGAGCTGGAAATTACGCTCACCGGACGCGAGGGTGGTGGCGATGAACGGATTCCGATGTGTGGCGTGCCGCATCATTCTGCGGATGGGTACATAGCGGAACTGTTGAAAAAAGGTCACAAGGTAGCGGTATGCGAACAGGTGGAAGACCCGAAAGAAGCCAAAGGGGTCGTTCGCCGCGAAGTGACCCGTGTCATTACGCCCGGCACGATGATGGAGGGCAAATGGCTTACCGACAAGGAAAACAACTACATGGCTGCCTTGGCAGCGCTGGACGGCCGCGTCGGAATTGCCGCATGCGACATGAGTACAGGAGAAATGTACGTCACATCCGTGCTCGGCCAGATGGAGTCGGCTCTGGATGAGGCTCTGCAATACCGTCCGAAAGAACTGGTGTTCTGCGGTGTCGAAGCTTTGCCCAAGACAGCTTTGCCGACGACGGTTGTAGAGAGTCACCAGCTGGATGCTTTTGCGGTGGACAACCAGTATCCCGAAACAGGGAAAGAGCTGGATGTCTCCATGCGCTCGGCCGTCAACGCGCTGCTCTACTACATCGGCACGACGCAGAAGCGCAGTCTCGCGCACATGCGGCTCTTGAAGCGCTACGACAGCAAGCAATATTTGCAAATGGACGGCTTTTCCCGAAGAAATCTGGAGCTGACCGAAACGATCCGCGACAAGACGAAAAAAGGTTCTCTCTTGTGGCTGTTGGACCGGACGCAAACCGCGATGGGCGGACGGCTTTTGCGCAGATGGATCGAGCGGCCGCTGCTCGGACGCGCGGAACTGGATGCCAGACTGGAAGCGGTAGAGGCGCTGAAAGCCGATCTGTTGCTGCGCTCCGATTTGCGGACTTGCCTGGACAGCGTGTACGATCTGGAGCGGCTGGCTGGGCGGATTTCCTATGGGAACGCCAATGCCCGCGACCTGATTCAGCTGCGATTGTCGCTCACGGCAGTTCCTGAGCTGAAAGCGTACTTGGAGCAGACAAAAGCGCCCGTGTTGCAGGAGCTTTCCCGCGGCATGGATGAGTGCGCAGACCTCGTCAGCTTTTTGCAGTCGGCGCTCGTCGACGATCCGCCGATCTCCGTGCGGGAAGGCGGAATGATTCGCACAGGCTACGATGAATATTTGGACAAGCTGCACTCGGCGAGCCGCGACGGAAAAACGTGGATTGCCCAATTGGAGCAAAGCGAACGGGAAGCGACAGGGATTCGCTCGCTGAAAGTCGGATTCAACAAAGTGTTCGGCTATTACATCGAGGTGTCCAAGTCCAACATCGCCAACGTGCCAGCGGGCCGTTACGAGCGCAAGCAAACACTCGCCAACGCAGAGCGCTACATCACCCCCGAGTTGAAAGAGCGGGAAGCGCTCATTCTCGAAGCAGAGGAAAAAATGATTGAGCTGGAGTACCAGCTGTTTGCCGCCGTCCGCAGCGAAATCGCCAAGCACATTCCGAGATTGCAAAGCCTTGCCGAACGGATTGCCTCTGTAGACGTTCTCCAGGCTTTCGCTACGGTCAGTGACGAGCGCGGATTCGTGCGCCCGCAGCTTGTCGATGACGGGGAATACGTGATCGTGGACGGCCGCCATCCCGTTGTGGAAGCCGTATTGGAGCGGGAGAAGTACGTGGCGAACGACGTGAGGATGAACCAGGAAGAGCGTCAAGTGCTGCTGATCACGGGACCGAACATGGCTGGTAAAAGCACGTATATGCGCCAAATCGCCCTCATTACGGTCATGGCGCAAATCGGTTGTTTCGTCCCGGCAAAAGAAGCGAAGCTGTCGATTGTCGACCAGATTTTTACCCGGATCGGAGCGGCTGACGACCTCGTCGGCGGTCACAGTACGTTCATGGTCGAGATGCTGGAGACGAGACATGCCTTGCAAAAGGCGACAGCAAAAAGCTTGATCTTGCTCGATGAGATCGGTCGCGGGACTTCTACGTACGATGGCATGGCGCTGGCACAGGCGGTCATCGAGTACATTTGCCAGCGGATCGGTGCCAAGACGCTGTTTTCCACGCACTATCACGAGCTGACGGGCCTTGCGGAGACGATGAAAGGCGTCGTCAACGTGAACGCCCGCTGCGAGGAGCGAGACGGCAAGCTGTTGTTCCTGCACAAGATCGAAGAAGGCCGGGCAGATAAAAGCTACGGGATTCACGTGGCGGAGCTGGCGGAAATGCCTGGATGGGTCATCGAGCGGGCACGCAGCATTTTGGCAGGACTGGAAGCAACAAGTTCGGCTGCTTCCGACATGCAGATGTCGCTAGAGTCGCTCTGGTCCGCGCCAGTTGCCGCTGTGCGCGAGGAGCCTGTGTCGCTTTTGTCGTCGGAGGAAGAAGAGATTTTGCGCGATTTGCGTGAGATCGACCTGAATCAGACGACACCGATGGATGCGATGATGAAGCTGTTCGCGTGGAAACAACAGTTGAAGAAAAAATAAGCTTCGGGGGGAGGGGAGGATCGCATGGGAACGATTCGAGTGCTTGATGAGCAGCTCGCCAATATGATCGCGGCGGGTGAAGTGGTGGAACGTCCGGCATCTGTCGTCAAAGAGCTGGTCGAGAACGCGATTGACGCCAAAGCCACTTCGATTGAGATTCATGTGGAGGAAGGCGGTCTGGAGCTGATCCGCATTGTCGACAACGGACACGGCATGGATCGGGACGATTGCTTGCTGGCATTGGAACGCCATGCGACGAGCAAGATCAGCACCCAGCGCGACTTGTTCCGGATTCGCACACTCGGCTTTCGCGGCGAAGCTTTGCCGAGTATTGCCGCAGTGTCTCGGATGGAGCTGACGAGCAACCGATCGAGCCGCGAGATCGGTACGCGGCTGCTGGTCGAAGGCGGCGCAGTCAGCGAAGTGGCAGACGCGGCAGCAGTGCAAGGGACGGAAATATGTGTCCGCAGCCTGTTTTTCAATACACCTGCCCGGTTGAAATACATGAAGTCTATTGCCACAGAAGTTGGGCATATCTCGGATTACGTCAATCGGCTCGCTTTGACTCACCCGTCGATTTCCTTTCTTTTGACGCACAACGGGAAAAATTTGCTGCAAACGACGGGGGACGGCAAGCTGCTGCACGTCATGGCGGCGATTTACGGTGTGCAGATTGCCAAGCTTCTCATTCCGATTTCGGGGGAAACGCTCGATTTCCGCTGGAACGGATTTTTGTCCAAGACGGAGGTAACGCGAGCAAACCGCTCCTACCTTTCTACACTGGTCAACGGTCGCTACGTTCGCAGCTATTCGCTCAACAATGCGATCATGCGCGGCTATCACACGCTTTTGCCGATCGGCCGCTTCCCGATCGTCGCGCTGCAAATCGAGATGGACCCGACGCTTGTCGATGTCAATGTCCATCCTGCCAAGCTGGAGGCGCGGTTCAGCAAAGAGGACGAGCTGTGTACGGCAATCGAGCAATCCGTCAAAACGACGCTCCGGCAAGGTTTGGGCATCGTCCGACCGATGGAGACACCGCAAAAGGCGAAAATCACCACGCAAGTCGTCCAGCCGCAGTTTGACTTGACGTTTGCCAAGCCAGCCGCGGAGACGCAGACGCGCTCACTTGTGGAAGCCAGCCCGCGCCTGCAAGAGTGGATGGCGCGGCAGGAGCAAAGCCAGCCGTTGCCGTTGCAAAAAGAAGCGGCAAGCGAGCTTTTGCCGCTTGCCCAAAGCAGGAAGGTTCAGGAAGCTTCCGAAGCTTATCCGCGTGCAGAGCAAGAGCAAGGGCTGGCGAGTTCTGCTCCAGAAGCAGAGAAAACAGGACAAGAGCAGGCCGCCGCTTCAGGGAGCGTGTTCGAGAAGGTCGCGCCCGTATCTGTTGCCACCGCTCCTTCTGCTTTCCTTGAAGGAACGAGTGATTCTGCTAGTCCTTCTGCCTCGCTTGAAGGGAAGACTGGTTCTACTGCCCCACTTGAAGGCATGGTCGCTCCACTTGCTCAACCTGATGCAGAGCAAGCGAGCGAGCCAGAGCAGAACGCCGCACCTGTAGCGGAGGAGCGCGTGCAGTCGGCTGTTCCGGTCATGTACCCGGTCGGACAGGTGCATGGAACGTACATCGTCGCCCAAAACGATGAAGGGATGTACTTGATCGACCAGCACGCCGCCCAGGAGCGCATCTTCTACGAGTATTTCATGGCCAAGCTGGCGGAAGAAGGTGTGGCCAGTCAGATGATGCTGTTTCCGCACACGGTCGAGTTCACGACCGCGGAGGCGGCCAGACTGGAAAAACGGCTGTCGCTTCTGCAATCGTTCGGCTTGGAAGTAGAAGCTTTTGGCGGGCGCACGTTCATCGTCAGGGCGCACCCGCATTGGTTCCCGGAAGGAGCCGAGCTGGAAGTTATCGAAGAGCTGATTCAGTTCGTACTGGAGGCGGGAGAGCAAGGGCAGGCCCATCCTGTGCAAATGCGGGAAAAGGCTGCGATCATGATGTCGTGCAAAGCATCGATCAAAGCCAATCGCTTTTTGACCCACGCCGAAATGGAGAGCCTGCTGAATCAGCTGCGCGAGACGAGCAGCCCGTTTACGTGTCCGCACGGCAGGCCGATTGTAATTCACTTTACTGGCTATGATTTGGAGAAAATGTTCAAGCGCGTCATGTAGTGCAAACACGCATTTTGCTAATACCGCCCCTCGGATGAACGCCGATGAACGACGACCGATTCGGCGGGGCGTTGGCTGTCCTGGCGGATGGAGATGTAGTCTCGTGATTGGCGGCGGAATGGTGGCGACAGGCGAGCGGTACGTGTGAAAAACGATGAATGGTCGAGTCTTGCCCAGATGGACGAGGTTCGCTATGGTCCGGGCGCAGCGATTTTGCCAGACGGCAGAGTCCTTGTGGTTGGCGGAGATCCTGCCGGCAATCCGGATAAGATATGGAAAACAACCACCATTTACGACCCGGACTCGGACTCGTGGGAGCCTGGCGAGCCGATGAGCATCGAGCGCTTCAAACCGTTTGCCGTTGCGCTTGCGGATGGCAGAGTATTGGTAGCAGGCGGCATGTCCAAACGCGCCTATTTGAAGTCCGCGGAAATATACGACCCGCAGACGCAAAGCTGGAGCAAGGCAGCCGATATGACGATGACGAGAGAAGGAGCGAGCGCAGCGCTTTTGCCTGATGGACGGGTGCTGCTTGCAGGAGGTCAAACATCGAAAAGCGAAAAAGCCACCTTGTTCTACCAGCCACAGTTGCAAATCCGGCTGCTGTTCAGCGAAGCTGCCCGTTTGAAGGTCGACCGACAGGACGTTTTGCAAAATCTCTCCTACTCGATTGATGGGGGAGCTGACCAGGCTTTTGGCGAAGAGGATCGTGTTGTCATATCGGATGAGCACCTCGACATTACGCTGGGTACTGTGCCGAAAGGATCGAACATTCGAATCAAACTCACAGCAGGCATTTTCGCCGATGAAGCCGGAAACGAAAACGAAGAAGCGATTACGGGAAGTCTCGTGTACAACTAAAATCACCAGCTCGCCAATCGTTGAAAAGGCGATCGCCACCAAACAGGCCCAATCCGCTATGGGCCTGTTTGGCTTACGTACATTCATTCTTTGTAAAAAAATTCACAAGCTCGCAACGGACGAAGGAAAACATGATATGATAAGAAAAGAGAGGGAGTTTGGCTCAGATTCTATTTGACCGCCAAATTAATCCTGCTTACAATAAAAGAGTTTCCGTCCTGAAGAGGCGTAGACGTACGGAAAGGAAACAGATACGTGATTGTGACGACGGGACTTGAGCCTGCCGAGGAAACCTTGCGACACGCTGTACATTTGGCTCAGACATTCGGCATACAGACAGTCAGACGAGGCGACCTTTCTCTCAGTCAGCTGCGAAAACGGCATGGCGACGACGAGGTACTGGTTGTTTCAGCGCAAGGAGCGCGCCTGGAGGTACCGGGGAAAAAGCCTTTCTTTTTTCACCCGAACACTTCCGCTTTTCGTATAAAGCGGCTGTTGCGCGGCGATACTGATACTATGCTTGTTGCTTGCCAAATTCAGCCAGGTGATGAAGTGTTGGATGCTACGCTTGGATTGGGTGCTGACGCGATTGTGTTTTCCCATGCGACAGGAGCTAACGGGAAAGTAGTCGGTATCGAATCGGAACGGGTGCTGGCCATCATGGTCGAAGACGGGCTCAAGCACTGGACATCTGACTCGGAACAGCTGGAGACAGCCATGCGTCGCATTGAAGTGCGGTGCGGGAACCATTTGGAAGTCATGCAGGGATTGCCGAGCCGCTCTTTCGATGTCGTTTATTTCGATCCGATGTTTGAAATGACGGTGGAAAGCTCGGCAGGCATCGCTGGGGTACGGGAGTTTGCCAACCCGCAGCCATTGACAGAAGAAGCGATTGCAGAAGCACTTCGCGTAGCAAGAAGGCGCGTGGTGATGAAGGAAGGGAAAACAGGCAAAATCCACGAGCGCTTTGGTTTCACGCCATTTCGCTCTCGCGGCCAGCAGGTCGTGTACAGTTACAAAGAGACAGGTGGAGGGGAGTGACTTTGCAAGAGAGAGAAAAGCTAGTCGTCATTGTTGGACCGACAGCCGTCGGCAAGACCCAACTCAGTCTGGAATTGGCCCAGCAGTTCAACGGCGAGATTATTTCCGGGGATTCCATGCAAGTGTATCGCGGCATGGACATCGGGACGGCGAAGGCGGAGCCAGCCGAATTGGCACTGGTGCCGCATCATCTCATCGATATCAAAAATCCGGACGAAGAATATTCTGTCGCGATGTTTCAGGAAAGCGCTACCCAACTGATCAGCTCGATCAATGGGCGAGGCGGCCTTCCGTTTATCGTAGGCGGTACGGGTCTCTACATAGAATCGGTTACCCATCGTTTTCAATTTTCACAAGCCACACAAGATCCAGAGCTGCGGGAAAGGTTGCAGCGTTTGGCGGATACAGAAGGCGTGGATGCGCTGCACGCGAGATTGGCCGACGTCGATCCTGTAACGGCTGAGCGATTGCACCCGAACGATGTAAAGCGGGTGATTCGCGCTTTGGAGATTTATGAGAGTACGGGCTACAAAATGTCCGACTTTCAGCTTCGAGCACAGCACTCCCCATACGAACTGGTGATGATCGGACTCACGATGGATCGCGCCATTTTGTATGAGCGGATCAATCGTCGCGTCGAGCTGATGATCGAAGCGGGGCTGATCGAGGAAGTGCGCGGACTTCTGGACAAAGGCTACGACGCCTCGCTGGTGTCGATGCAAGGCTTGGGCTACAAAGAATTGATTCCTTATCTGTACGGTGAAATTACGTTGGAAAAGGCGATCAATGACATCAAGCAGCGGACGCGCCATTTTGCCAAACGACAGCTGTCGTGGTTCCGCCGTATGCCGGAAATCCAGTGGTTTGACATGACCGATCCGGCTTGTCAAGCGAACTCAGTGGAAACTATCAAGCAGATATTGGCAGGAAAGTTTCAACAATTGCCGAATATATAACATACAAGTCCTTTTAGGGGGTAGTGTACATGAAACAGACGATCAACATTCAAGATACGTTCTTGAATCATTTGCGGAAAGAAAACATCGCGGTTACCATTTACCTTGTGAACGGATTTCAATTGCGCGGGTATATTAAAGCGTTCGATAATTTCACGATTGTGATTGATAGCGAAGGCAAGCAACAATTAGTATACAAGCATGCGATCTCCACTTTCACTCCGCAACGCCCAGTTTCACTGATGTCTCAAGACAACAACCAGCAATAAGTCGTGAAATGCTCTGCCCACCAGCCAGGACCCTAGAGGTTCTGGTTTTTTCTTTTTGCCAAGCTTTTCTTTGCAAAAGCGCAACACAAACAAAGGCTCCCCGCTTATACACGGAAAGCCTTTGTCAGCTGAGTTTTCAGGCAAGTTACAAATACCGGGCAATCATTCGAACCAGCTTTGCAGGAAACTCGTGTAAATTTGTCATATCCAAAAAGCGTTCCTTTCCGTAAATTTCACTAATGACCTCCTTGTCTTGGCCGATGGCCGCTGCAAGGAAGGCGACTCCTTTTCGTTCGTATTCCTGGATCGTTTGCTGCATATCGGCAACCGCATGACTTCCGGTATAGTCGTCCAGCGCTTTCGGTTGTCCGTCGCTGATGCTGATCAACAATTTGGTCTGTTGCGGGCAGACGACTAGCCGTTCCGCCATAATGCGCAGTGCCATCCCGTCGCGATTGTTGCTTCTGGCTTGAATCCGCATCAGCCGGAAGCGGTCAGTGGCGTCCGTTTTGTCCAGGTCGACATAGGCGAAGACGGACATTTGCTCCAAGCGGGACACATCCGCCGTATCCCCGTAGATCAACACAGGAATGTGGCAAAGCTGACAAAATTCATAGACGGCGATGACCGCCCGTTTGGCCGCCTCCAATCTCCCGAAGGCTGACATCGACGCGGATTCGTCCACCCGCAGACCCACGACAAGCGACGGCGATTCCGTTGGCGGGCGTTTCTTGGCAAAATATTTGTAGTCTTTGTAGGCAACGCTGTCCGCTTGAAATTTGCTGCCGTAGTAACGATTCCGCGCAAAGTCGGAAGTGACCTCATGCTCCAAATAGGGAAGTGTCTTTCTGGCAAGCTGTTGTACGATGGGCATGAGTCCTTTGCTCAGGCGGACGTACTCCTGCTGGTTTTCCTGATCGTAGTCAGGGCGGTGCACGATGAGCTTCACTTTTCGATGAATCGAATCGGAAATGACCTCTCGTGCGGCCTGATTCAGCTTTTTGCGGAAATCGCGCTCCTGTTGCTTCGCTTCCTCTGAGGCAGACTCGGGGTTTGCCTGATGATAGCGAGGGGTGCCGTCTTCCCCCGGAGTGGAGCGCTCGATTTGAGCAGGATCGTCGGAGACTTGCGAAGAGTTGTTGTCACTGTCAGCCGATTTTTTCAAGGCGATTCCTGTTTGCTCCCGTGGCTGGTCTGTGTCAAAAGCAGCGTCGTCAATCTCCCCGGATGTCTTGATTTCTATGGCATCGTCCCAGTTTCGTTTTTTTTTAGCTCACCAGAAGCGGCTGCCTCCAAACGGGCAAACAATTCATGCTGGGCAAGTGCTTCTTCCAAAAGCTGAATTTCTTCCGGATCGGTCGTGATTTTGTAGATGACCTTGTGGTAAAGCGATGCTTTTGCAGAAATGCCGTTGGCAATCGCATCTGCCCAGTAAAAGAACGAACGCATTCCCGCCACACCCTTGATCGCATTGGCTCGTGCCGTTTTGTCCAATAGCAAAATGACATTCGCTAAGAGAGACAGCATTTCTTCATCTTGGAAGCCCGTTTTGGCCTTGACGCGCCCGATCATGACCTCTTTTGTCGGCAGATCCATCTTTTCCGTATGCTGGACCCTGTCGCGCAGTGCCTCGTTTAACGGTCTGGTTCCGGCATAGCTGCGGTTTGTCGTGATCACGGCGATGAAGTCCGGATGCCTGCGGATGATTTCCGTTGGAAGGTTGATGCTCCCATCCAGCTCCAGGGCAGAGTTTAGCGCCATTAACACCGCAGCATCGCGAATCACGTTCGGTTCCTGGATTTCCAAAAGATAGCCCTTTTGATAGGCTCTGACGATTTCAGAAGGGTAAAATCGGTATTCAATCGCTTCCCCATCGCTCTTTTCCGCGGCAAGCTTCCCTAATTGCTTCATCATTTTGGCGGCTTGCTCCCCGGAAATCCCCAATGCCTTCATCAAAATTTCCGTTCCGCTTGCCAATCCTTCGTTTTCATAGAGAGCTGTTAAGGCGGTTTGTTGCGCAGGCTGCAAATTGTTTAGGCGCTCAGAAGAAATCACCGGCAAAATAGCTCCAATAATATCTGATTTATCCATATCGGCAAAACAAGTGACTTTCGTGTACGGAAGCCCGAAATTCGCCGATAAAGCTTTTGCCAGTTGAGTCTTGCCAGAACCCGCATCGCCCTCCAGCAAAATGTTGGCGATCTTCATTTCCCCGCGATGCCAGTTGCGCCTGACTTCGTCACTAATGCGCCGCTCTTCTTCGCTGACTTGATGGGTAGGTGGCTTTTTCCACACGAGTGCTTTTTCTTCATCAGTCAACTGTCTATCAGGTGATAAATAATCGTGTCTGTTTTCTGTCATTCCATGTTCCTCCAAATTGTCGTCATGCGGCGTGCTGCTCTGCTTTGTGCCTTTTTTCAACAGCGACAAGCGGGAGCAGGCAAGTGGCATCGCCGATCATCCATGCTTCACTCGCGGCGTGTACCGCTTCTTCGAGGGAAAACGTGTCTTCGACTAGCCGGGTACGAATGTCCCGTTGACCAGCCTTCCGATGAAAACAGGGGTAACTGCGGCTAAACAAAGCTAATAGCCCATGTCTCTTAAAACTTTTGCCAATGAGCGCAGACGCTCGCCGATCAGTTCCCCGTCGTCGCTTAAAATTTGGCTGAACTGCTTGATGTCTTCATGGAGACTTTCGTTGTCTGTGCAGATTGCGACGTTCAACGCATCGCCTTGCAGGGCAATCCTGTCGATAACGGGCTTTTGCGGATCGTAAAAATGCTCATATCTGTATGCATCGTGAAAATGAGCCAACGACCGGCAAAGCAGCAGCGACAGATCAAGAACGCGATGGAGCGGGAGTTCCTCCGGTTGACTTGCCCCGTTTTCTCCCGCGCTTTTCCACACCTTGGCTGTGATAGCGGCTTTTTTATGGTCACTTTCCCGAGTCAAGCCGAGCGAGAGCGCTTGGACATCCGTGTTTCTGGCATGACGGCCGTCCACTCGATCGTAGTTTTCTGATACCACGACAGGCTTGTGTTCGGACGTAGCGGAGATTTTCATGTTCTTTTCCTCTTTCCTTTTCGAAATTACTGCAAAGTCTATCTGAGTTTTTCGCGAGAAGCAATACTTTTTTGTTATGATTGACAAACGTTTTGTTTTTATGTTTATTATTATATAAACTTAATATTAATTTGTTTGTTTTTTATCGAGCCATCCGCGCCCCTCTTTGGAAGAGAGGGAGCTTGAGGAAAGTATACAGGCAGAAAAACGGATGGAAGACTATTACAGGCTGCAGGTCAGGTGTAGCTCGTGAAAAGTGAGGAGAAACCAAGATGAATCGCAAAGACGAACTGAAACAGACGTTTAAGGAAGCGAAGACAGAGGCGGGCGTGTATCAAATCAAAAACACCCTTAATGAAAAAGTGTGGATTTGCAGTACCCGCAATCTTAAAACGATGAACGGAAAACTGTTCACGCTCAAACTCGGCTCGCATATGAACAAGCAGCTGCAAAGCGAGTGGGATGAGTATGGAGAAGAGGCGTTCGTTGCGGAAGTGTTGGAGGTTTTGAAAAAGAAGGAAGACGGATATTTTGATGAAAAGGATGAGCTGGAAAAACTGGAACAAAAATGGCTCGACAAGCTTCAGCCGTATGGAGAACGTGGCTATCATCAGGAGAAAAAGAAATAGGCGTGGGTCTAGTGGAGGGAATGCAAAGCTGTATGGATTGCAAACAAACGAGAGCGAGCCGAAACACGTTATTCTCGCGTTTCGACTCGCTCTGACGGCTGGCATGTCATGATCTACAGACAAAGAAACAGAACGGTCTTAGATGATTATTGTTCGCCTTTAGTGAAAATCTGGAAGGTGATACCGAACTTGTCGCGCACGTTGCCGTAGGCAGGGCTGAAGAATGTTTCCTGCAAAGGCAGATGTACCTGCCCGTCCTCTTGAAGCGCTGCGAAAATGCGTTCTGCCTCGGCTTTATCCTCCAACGAAATGCAAATGGTCACTTGATCGCCTAACTGATAAGGTTGTCCAGGAAACGCGTCAGAAAACATCAATTCGCTGTCGCCAATTTGCAGTGTAGCATGACCCACAAGATTTTTGGCTTCTGGCGGGAGCGGGTACTCAGGGTCTTCCGGCATTTCGCCAAACGTCTGCTTGTAAAGCACTTGCGCACCCAACACTTTTTCGTAAAACGAGATGGCTTCGCTTGCATTTCCGTTCAGGACAAGATAAGGGATCAGACGCAAAGACATGGAGGAATCAGCTCCTTCGAATAGTGGTCTAGTCATGGCTGACGACAGGAGAGCAGACAGGTATTCTGGCTTCCAATGTCATCCATAAGCAAATGATACCACAAAAGAACATACGTTCGCAATAGTGTCAAAAAAAAAACGAGGCCGCATACGCGAATCCTCGTTTTGTTGCGTCTACGCCGCATCTGAAAAGTTACGCGGCTTTTCGACGAATCATGAACAGATAGCAGACAATCGAGCCGATGGTGGCAAGCGCCATGACAATGCCCATCGGCACAGCAGTGCCTTCCCCTCCGATTCCGACCAGCGGAGCGACAATACCGCCGCTGATGAAGGAGAGCAGACCTTGCAAGGCAGACGCACTGCCTGCTGCTTTGCTCTGATTTTGCATGGCGAGCGAGAAGCCTGTCGCCCCGACGATACCGACGCTGGAAACGACGAAGAACAAAGGCACGAGCACGGCAACCAGCCCAGCGTCAAGCACGATCATGGCGAGCAGCGTGATTCCGCCAAGCCCAGCCAGCAAAATGCCAGTGACAAACAGTTTTGTCTCTTTGACTTTTCCGGCAAGTCGTCCGGTAATTTGGCTGGCGATGATAATTCCTACCCCATTCATGGCAAAAATCATGCTGAAGCCTTGCGGAGAGACACCAAAAATTTTCTGGAACACAAAGGGCGATCCGGCGATATAAGCGAACATCGCGGCCGTGACCAGACCTTGCGACAAGGCGTAGCCCATGAAAACCCGATCTTTCACCAGCCCGCCAAAAGTGGCGAGCGTATTGCCGATTCCGGCTTTGGAACGGCGATTGACAGGCAACGTCTCCGGCAATCCGAGCAGGACGACGAGCAGCATGACGGCGCCGATCAGACCGAGTGCGACAAACACGCCGTGCCAGGAGGTGAACTCCAGCAGCTGACCGCCGACGATAGGCGCGGCAATCGGCGCAATCCCGTTAATCAGCATCAGCAGGGCAAAAAACTTCGTCAGCTCTGTGCCCGAATACAAATCGCGTACAGTAGCGCGAGCGATGACGATCCCGGCAGAGCCAGCAAGCCCCTGCACAAAACGGAGGAAGATGAACGTATAGATCGAAGGAGCAACCGCGCACAAAAAAGAAGACAAGGCGTATAAAATAAGTCCGATCAAAAGCGGCATTCTGCGTCCGCGTACGTCGCTGATCGGTCCCGCGAAAAGCTGACCGACAGACAGTCCAATGAGGCAGGCGGTCAAACTGAGCTGCGCCATCGACGTACTGGTGGAAAGATCGTCAGCCAGAAGCGGCAAAGCAGGCAAATACATGTCCAGCGACAAAGGGCCAAACGCCGAAAGCGAGCCTAAAATGGTGGCAATCCACAGGCGGCGCGTCTTGTTTTCGGCAAGCGCCGATGAGTCCAGTTCTTTTGCTACATGGTTCAAAGGGATGTTCCAACCTTTCTGTTGTGGAATGAAAAGCAAACGCCCCCGCTACTCTTTGGCTTCTTCAGATGCTTGGGTGTTTTCCATATAAAAGGTCATCAAGTTGCCGTGCATTCTATCCAGCATGCCTTGCAGAACGATTTTTTCTTCATCAGTAAAATCTTCAAAGCATTTTAGTTCAAGAACGCGCAGTGCTTCCTTGACAGCTTTTGTCGCCAAACGACCTTTGTCTGTGAGAAAAACCCGCGAGATTCGCTGGTCGCGTTCGTCAGCACGACGTTCGACCAGACCGCATTTTTCCATGCGATTGATCATGACGGTAAGAGTAGCCGGTTTGACCTGGATTCGTCTGGCCAGCTCTTTCTGAATCAAGCCGTCTGTGTGGGCAAGACGCATGAGGAGGATGGGCTGTCCCGGATAGACGTCATAGTTTTGAATCAAGTATTCAACGTTCTTCTTGTGAAGCTTCATCACATGGCCCATTGCATGCGTCAAAGCAGTAGAATAATCAAATTCCACCAGAGTACCCCCGTTTGTTAGCTGGCTAACAGAATGTAAATGTAAATGATTCTCAATCCACTGTCAATACTGATCTATTATACAAAAACAAAGCGCGCTCGTCATGAGGTTGACCAAGAATGTTGCGAACAAAAGGAAGGAGAGGAGCAGCAAGCTGTAGAATGTAAGTTATTTGGAAATGAAAGGACAGGGTGAGCAAAGATGATTGTGAACGAACAAATAAAAGCGGCAGAAGTCAGCCTCACTGGAGTGGACGGAGAAGACCTCGGGATTGTCGCTACCAAAGTCGCGTTGCAAATGGCAAAAGAGCAAGGCGTCGACCTGGTGTGCCTCTCGCTGGCGACAAGCCCGCCTCCGTGCCAACTCGTAAACCGCACGAATCATAAAGAACAGCTCAATCGCGAAAAGGCCAAGCAGCGCAAGGCAGAAAAAGGCATGAAAGTAAAAGAGCTGCGCCTGAGCGCTTTTATCGAAGATCACGATTACGAGACGAAAAAGCGACAAGCCGAAAAAATATTGGCGGCAGGCGACGCCGTGCAATTGACCGTGCGCCTGGAGAAAAAAGAGAGCCAGGAAGCGAAAAAGCTCGTCGAGGGGCTGGTCAAAGAGCTGGCGCATTGCGGAAAACAAGATAAAGGGATTCAAGTGAGCGGCAAACAAGTTGTTGCCGTCCTGCTCCCCAAATAAACAAAGCGAGTGATTTCATGCCATTTACTTTTTCGCATCCGGCGATTGTGCTGCCGCTAAGAAAGTTTGCCTGGGTATCGTTCCCGGCGCTTGTGCTTGGCAGCATGGCTCCGGACTTTGAGTATTTTTTGCGGTTGGCGCCTTACAGCGTCTACAGCCATACGACACTCGGACTGTTTACCTTTGACTTGCCGCTCGTCATGCTGCTTTATTTGCTGTATCGGTTTGTCGTGGAGAAAGGCTTGCTGGCGGTTGTGCCCCTGTGGGTGGCAAAGGGCTTGGCTGGCGACAAGGGCTGGGACCAGGCGAATCGCGGGCGAGGGCGAAGCTTCTTTTTATCGTTTGTGATTTTCGCTTATTCCGCTTTGCTGGGAAGCTTCAGTCACGTCCTCTGGGATTCTTTTACCCATGACCGGGGAAGCATGGTGGAACGATTTGCCTTGCTGCAACAACGCATTTCGCTTGCTGCTTGGGAGGTTCCCGTCTACAAGCTGCTCCAGCACGGGAGTACGCTGGTGGGCGGACTGGCTATTGTGTACGTCATCTGGCGTTGTGGGCGTGAGCGGAGGGAGAGAAGTATCCAAGTCGAGCAGGCGGCAGCGCATGTGAAAGGGCTGTTTTGGATTGGCGTAGCGGCCGTGGGCATGGCCGTAGCTTGTTGGGATGCGCTTTTTGTCAAAGGCGTTTCGCCTGTCTTGTATCCGCTGCAGCATGTCGTTCCGTTCATCTCGGGGGCATTGCTCGGGGTGTGCCTTTTCGCTCCAGTGGTGAGTAGGTTCGGCTTGAAAAATAAAGCTTAGAAAAGAATGCTGGCAACGAAAAAATCCCTCCTTCTTGAGAGGGATTTCATTGTATGGATGGGGAGACGCGGCAGCCCTATATGGTGAAATCCTCGGATTTTAGCGTCAGTAAATCTTCTTTCGTTGGCTCATACACCTTCAACAAGCGTACAGCTTGCACCCGGATTGCTTTTTCGATGTTATTTCGAACAAATCGCGCATTGCTGAAGTTCTCGATGAAAGGATCGTTAAGAGCTGCCGTTACTCGCCGTCTCAATTTCTCACTGGCGTCCTTGCTCAGTTCGTATTCCTTGTTCTTTGACATTAGATGAGCAATTTCCATTAATTCATCTGCATCGTAGTCAGTAAACTTGATGTGAACCGGAAAGCGGGAGGGCATTCCTGGATTGAGTTCAAGAAAAGAGTCCATCTCCTCGTTGTACCCGGCGATGATACAAACAAACTCATTGCCGTAATCTTCAAGTGATTTCGTCAGGCAGTCGATGGCTTCTTTTCCAAAATCTTTTTCGCCGCCGCGCGCCAACGAATAAGCTTCATCGATGAACAAGATGCCGCCAAGCGCTTTTTTGACCAAATCTCTTGTTTTTTGGGCCGTATGCCCGATAAATTCCCCCACAAGATCTGCGCGCTCGACCTCAATCAAGTGGCCTTTTGACAATACCCCCATTTCTTTAAAGATTTTGCCGAACAGTCGGGCGATCGTTGTTTTTCCTGTGCCAGGATTTCCTTTGAACACCATGTGGAATACTTGCTTTTCGATTTTCAGTCCATGCTTTTCCCGTTCTTTATTCATTTTGATGAGCGCATAAATTTCGTAAATCGTCTTTTTGGCTTCATGCAAGCCAATCAGATTTTCCAACTCATCAAAGACAGAAGCCAAATTGGCACTTGCTGAAGCACGAACAATTTCAGCCAAAGTATTCGGTTGTTTAATACGCAACGGTCGGTTGAAAACGACCTGAATACGATTGGAACTGCTGGACGATTCATGTACATCTGCTGCTGAACTCGCTCCTGCTTGCTTCACCCGTGTCACCTGCCTTGACCATCATACAAAAAGTATACTCAGGGAGCCGATAAAAGCTGCCTATTTTTCAAAAATGAAGGTGTTAATTTACATATTATGGAATTTTTGAAGGGTGTCACTGAGATGCTGTTCAAAGTGGTTTGCTTTTTCCGATGAAAAATGTAGAGAGTATTATGCAAATTTACATTGTATTGTAAAATATTCAAATCGAGGAGCTGATCGTTTGTGAGCGAGTTTACATCCGGCTTTTTAATGGAGCGCATCCATATGGGGAAAGTTGCAAAATACGCGCAAAGCAGATCTGTTATGAAGGAACTGAATCATAAATGGATCGTTTATTTGACAGAGGGTGATAACGACGCTGGAATAATGGACATGTCTCATGAATATCCAGTCATGTATTTTGACCATGAGGAAGATCATGGTTGGGGTTATCGCATATACGATCATGGAAAAATCATTGCCAGCCTGCGAATAAACTACGAATTAGAGGAAGGATTGCTTTGGGAAATGGCTCAGGAGAGATACCCTGAGGGAGATCTGATTGAGATTGTATACAACCAGGCAGGCGACGAACTGAGAGAGGAAATATAAAACAATTTCGATGAGCTGATCTTGCAATCATTTGCCGAAGCCAATATCGGCAGCTTCGCCGTTTTTGGTTTTACACATGAACACCTAGAGACACTAAACGCTACTTTGACGCCTTCAGAAGTACGTTCTGGCAGCAATATATTTCAGATTGTAAATACCTTTAAAAGCGTCTTGCAATTAGAAGAGATGAGCTGGATCAACTATGATCATGTTGTCGAGGATGCTAATTACGATCTCATGTTGACTGACTCTCGCCACCCTACTTGGATACAATGGCTTGAATATAAAGGGGAAGCCTCAAGTGGTAATTGAAAATTTGCTAATGGAAACAAGGCGGTCCATACCACACATCACACCCGTAACGAAATGGGCAAAATGTGGTATGATAAGAGAAGAAAGGGCGTGAATCGGTGAACGATCTGATCAAAACGAAAGAAACGGCGATCTTGGTCGGTTGCTTTTTGGATAACCGCGATGCAGAGCGAACACGTCTCTCCATGGAAGAATTGCATGAGTTGGCTGCCACTGCTGGCGTTGAGGTGCTCGATGTCGTGACGCAGAACCGGGATCGAATCGACTCGGCCTGGTATCTCGGGACGGGCAAAATTGATGAAATTGCCGAAAAGGCCCATGAGCTGGACATTGATGTGGTCATTTTCAACGACGAGCTGTCGCCGAGTCAGACGCGCAATCTCGACAGGATATTCGATTGCAAGGTCATCGACCGGACGCAGCTCATTCTGGATATATTTGCTGGACGGGCGCAGTCCCGCGAAGGGAAAATTCAAGTCGAGCTTGCCCAGTACAACTATTTGTTGCCACGTCTCGCCGGACAGGGTAAACAGCTTTCCCGGCTTGGCGGGGGAATCGGTACGCGCGGTCCCGGTGAAACCAAGCTGGAAAGCGACCGACGCCATATCCGCAAACGGATCAGCGAGCTGAAACAGCAGTTGGAAGACACCGTCCGCACGAGACAGCTGCATCGGGAGCGCCGCAAGAAAAACAAAGTGTTCCAGATTGCGCTGGTCGGGTATACAAACGCGGGAAAATCGACCATTCTCAATCAATTGACGCAAGCCAATACGCTGCAAGAAGATAAGCTGTTTGCCACATTGGACCCGACGACAAGACAGCTGGAGTTGCCAAGCGGCCTGGAAGTGCTCCTGACAGATACCGTTGGATTCATTCAGGATTTGCCGACGAGCTTGGTCGCTGCGTTCCGCTCTACGTTGGAAGGGGTAAAGGAAGCAGATTTGATTTTGCATGTGGTCGATAGCCACCATCCTGATTTTCGGGTGCACATGGAGGTTGTCGATAAAATTTTGCGCGAGTTGAAAGCGGAAGAAATTCCGCAACTCGTCGTATTCAACAAAGCGGACCTTTTGACAGAACGGTCTTACTTGCCGCATGCGGAGGATTCAATCCTCATTTCGGCCATGCGCAAGGAGGATCAGCAAAAGCTGCTGGCGAGACTGGAAGCCTTTGCGCTCGCTTCCTTCCATGAACTGAAGCTGCGTGTTCCGGTGGAGCGCGGAGATATTTTGTCCCTTTTGCATCGTGAAGGGGTTGAAATGGAACAGCAATTTAATGAAGAAGAGGAGTCATACCTGGTCACTGTACGCGTGAACCGGGACCATCCGATCTATGGGCGGATTGCTCCTTTTCTCCTGGATAAACCAGAGACTGTTGAAGAGAGTTGGTAAGATCACCTATGTTTCAATATTTTTCTCACGGGGAAAAGCTTCGTCCTCTCGTCCTGGAGGTAGAAGCGATGATCTCCGAAAGACATCGTCAAATTTCCGCGCTGGTGGACACCAATCAATTGAAGGTGCTGCGCTCTTTTCAAAAGCATGAGGTAAACGAATTTCACTTTTCGCCATCGACCGGATACGGATACGACGACTCTGGCCGGGCTACGCTGGAATCGATCTACGCAGACGTTTTTGGCGGAGAGGCGGCGCTGGTTAGACCGCACATCATTTCCGGAACACATGCGATTGCCATCTCGCTGTTTGGGATTTTGCGTCCTGGCGACGATTTGCTCTACATCACGGGCAAGCCGTATGACACGTTGGAAGAGGTCGTAGGTGTGCGCGGCGAAGGCCAAGGTTCGCTGAAAGAATACGGGATCGGGTACAGCTATGTGCCTTTGACACCGGAGGGCGAAATCGATTTTGTCGCGGTGGCGCAGGCGATTACGCCCAAGACAAAAGTGATTGGCATCCAGCGCTCGCGCGGTTATGCGGATCGTCCGTCCTTTACGATCGCCAAAATCCGCGAGATGATCCGCATGGTCAAGGAAATTAATCCGGCGCTGATCGTGTTCGTGGACAACTGCTACGGTGAATTTACGGAAGAGCTGGAGCCGCTGCATGTCGGCGCCGATATTATGGCTGGTTCGCTCATCAAAAACCCGGGCGGCGGTCTGGTCAAGACTGGCGGATACATCGTCGGGCGGGAAGACCTTGTGCGTCTCGCTTCGTTCCGGATGGCAGCACCAGGGATTGGCGCAGAGGGTGGAGCTTCGCTGTACTCGCTGTTGGAAATGTTTCAAGGCTTTTTCCTGGCGCCACACGTCGTGGGAGAAGCGCTGAAAGGCGCGGTGTTCTCCTCGGCGCTGCTGGAACGACTCGGCTTTCAGACCAATCCGCTCTGGCATGAACCACGCACGGACCTCATTCAGTCTGTCGCTTTTGGCAGTGCGGAACGGCTGATTACTTTTTGCCAAGGGATTCAAAAAGCAGCTCCCGTCGATTCGCACGTCACGCCGTACCCGAGCGAAATGCCGGGGTATGCAGACCCGGTTATTATGGCGGCGGGAACGTTCATTCAAGGAGCGAGCATCGAGTTTTCCGCAGACGGTCCGATTCGCCCGCCATACTTGGGCTTTGTGCAAGGCGGTTTGACGTACTCGCATGTCAAAGTAGGGATTTTGACGGCGTTAAACGGCTTGCTGGACAAAGGATTGCTCGAATTGCCTGAGGCGTAAACGCTTTTTACAAAGGAAAGACGGCATTCTCTCGTGAAGGGAGAAGCCGTCTTTTTGCTATTCGACTGTGCGCGGACGGTAATGCGAAAAACAACCATTGAGACAGGCATGTCGTGGGTTCCATACGGGGATAACGTGGATTTTTTCAAAAGAGGTAACTTTCTTGCGTAATATTTTCTAACATCCGTTGACAGTGTTTGTGCTTTTGCATAAAATAAAGCATAAGGAAAACGATAGAGGAGGGACAAGTCATGAGTGATGACCTTCGCCGGAATATGGCCCTCTTTCCAATTGGGATCGTCATGAAGCTGACTGATCTCACTGCGAGACAGATACGCTACTATGAGCAAAATGACCTGATTCAACCGGCTCGCACGGAAGGAAAGCAGCGGCTTTTCTCCTTCAATGATGTAGACCGACTGTTGGAGATCAAGGAACTGATTGAAAAAGGGCTCAACATTGCAGGGATCAAGCAAGTCTTGAAATTGCAAGAGCCTGTCATGGAACCGACGGAAATTTCTACAACGTCCGAAGTGAAGCGCAAGGACATGTCTGACAAGGAACTGCATCAGCTGCTAAGGCAACAAATCATGTATCGCAATGCAGCCCGCCCAGGCGAGGACGCATTGATTCGTGGAGAGCTTTCCCGCTTCTTCCACTGATATAAAGTTGTGAGAGAGACAGGAGGAGAGAAATGTGAGCAAGTACACAAGAGAAGACATTATGCGATTGGCCCAAGAAGAGGACGTGAGATACATCCGTCTGCAGTTTACCGACCTGCTGGGGATTATCAAAAATGTGGAGATTCCTTCTTCCCAACTGCCGAAAGCATTGGACAACAAAATGATGTTTGACGGTTCTTCTATCGAAGGTTTTGTTCGTATTGAGGAATCGGATATGTACCTGGTACCGGATTTGGATACTTGGGTTGTATTCCCGTGGGGTAACGAGCATGGGAAAGTTGCACGTCTGATCTGTGACATCTATATGCCAGATGGCTCTCCATTCGAGGGTGACCCTCGCTACATTTTGAAACGCGCGCTGAAAGAAGCAGAAGAAATGGGCTTCTCCGCGTTTAACGTGGGACCAGAACCTGAGTTCTTCCTGTTCAAGCTCAACGACAAAGGCGAACCTACGCTTGACCTGAACGATCAGGGTGGCTATTTTGACTTTGCTCCACTCGACCTCGGCGAAAACTGCCGTCGCGATATCGTTTTGACGCTGGAAAAAATGGGCTTTGAAATCGAAGCTTCTCACCACGAAGTGGCTCCAGGCCAACACGAGATCGACTTCAAATACGCAAATGCTTTGCAAGCAGCTGACCAAATCTTGACGTTCAAGCTGGTTGTCAAAACGATTGCACAAAAACACGGCTTGCATGCGACATTCATGCCAAAACCGCTGTACGGCGTAGCAGGTTCCGGTATGCACGCGAACCAATCCTTGTTCCGTGGCAATGAAAATGCTTTTTATGACGAGACAGACGAAATGGGCTTGAGCCAAACAGCGAAGCATTACCTCGCAGGTATTTTGCAGCATGCTCGCGGTTTCACAGCGATCACCAACCCGTTGGTGAACTCCTACAAACGTCTGGTGCCTGGCTATGAAGCGCCTTGCTATGTGGCATGGTCCGCGAAGAACCGCTCTCCTTTGATCCGTATCCCTGCCTCCCGCGGCATGGGAACTCGCATCGAGGTGCGCAGCCCAGACCCGGCAACAAACCCATACCTCGCTTTGGCTGTCATGCTGAAAGCAGGCTTGGATGGTATCAAAAACAAAGTGACTGTGCCGCCAGCCATCGATCGCAACATCTACGTGATGACTGAGCAAGATCGCGAAGCAAACGGCATCGAAAACTTGCCAGCAACATTGAAAGAAGCAATCGAGTGCCTGAAAGCCGATCCAGTGATCTGCGAAGCGCTGGGCGAGCATGCACTGATGCACTTCATCGAAGCAAAAGAAATCGAGTGGGACATGTTCCGCACACGCGTTCACGACTGGGAGCGCGAGCAGTACATGGCTGCTTACTAAGAAGTCCAAACCCCTTGTACCTTATGGTGCGAGGGGTTTTTTGTTTTGGTAGGTGCGGGTGTAAAAATCGCCTCACCCACAAGCGTACCCACAAATCACTCATAAATCTTCTGCATATGGTCTTCAAATTTTCTCGTGAAGGGCCGAACCGGGAGTGCTTCAAGGCGATTTACACAGGCTTTACCTCTGCGTCGACCGGACGCCAGTTCCGTTTCAACGAGGAAGACTAGGCAAACTTCAACCAGCAGAGCACGCTATTTCTGTTGAAACCTGATCTTGCCGAGACGCAATGGAAAACGGAAGACGCGGGCATCGTCAGCCTGACGCGGGAACAGTGCATTGAGGTGGTGCTGGAGGCAGGACAGCATAAGCAGGAGCAAATCGCTAGGTACTGGACCTGAAAGCTCAGGTCGAAGCTGCTGAAACAAAAAAACAAGTGAAATCTGTCAACTGGTAGGAGGTCGAGCGCATGGACTTGAAGCGCTTGGACCTTCTTTTTGTATCTGGTCGCTCGCCTTTGGCGGGGGCTATACAGTGGTTTACTGACTCACCATACAGTCACCTTGCTATCGTGCTGGATGACATGCACATTGCGGAGATGGATTGGCGGTTTCCATTGTAGCGGCACCACAATAATTATCCACCGTGGCAATGTGACGTGTACCGATATCGCGGCGAGCTGACAGCGGAGCAGGTTGCCACAATGACCGAATTTATCCAGGCGCACATCGGGACGGTGGACAAGATGTTTGCGGCAGCGGGCATCAGGCTGAGGAGCGGCGATATCGGCAAGGTTTCGCCTGCTGATTTGGCACGGTCAAGCCTGCTGCAAAGAGTCGCGTAGCTTTACATGACAACAAGACCGAGAGCCAGTCCCGAACAGATCGGGGAAATTTTTGTTCCCGGATGAGGAAGGGGATAGGAACATGAATTTTGACGGCATGATCACAGTTATTACAGTTGTGTCTGGACTTACAGGCATTGCGTTGGGGTGGATTGGCCGGGTCAGGACGGGATCAGTAAGGATGGACTGATGCCATGCAACGCGTCCACGTCTATGGATACGGAGGTGCTTTTGACTGATGAAGTTCAGCAATCAAGAGTCCATCACGGAAATTCGCAAAAAGCAGCAGGAAACGCCGGAACAAAAGATTGTCAGGCTGGAGGCGGAGCTGGTCGCCGAAAAAAATGACAAGTTCACAATCATGGAGGCAACTGCTCAACTGTATGAGGAGTTGCTGATGTTGAAAGAGCAGATGCCAGGAGGGACGGCAGAGTGGCAGCAATTTACTACAGTTTGATCAAGGCAGGCAGGCGGGAGATGGAACAAGTTCCCGCGCATCTTCGAGAGGAAGTGCAGGCGATGCTTGATGCTGAAATCAGCGCTAATTAATCTTGGCATCTGGTTCGTATCTTTGGGGGGGAGGTGAGGACATTTTGGTAGCGATCTACGTTGCTCTGATCGTCGCTGGCCGCCGCATATACAACAGTGTGTCGGTTGGCTTGAAACCAGCCGTAAAAGAAGACCCGGAAGCATTGGGGCTAGGCACTGAAGGTAAGCCTTTGGTGTAATGCTCCATTCGTTGAAAGGGGTGTTTTTTATGGGGGCGGCTAATGTGGCTCCCTATATATTTGTCGAAAACAATTTGTGTCAATGCAGACATAATTGGTGTACAATAAAAACGCCCATTGTGAATTTTCTTTCTTATCCGTTGATGGAACGCCGTGTGCGATGAAAGTCGCCTGCACGGTGTAGGCTCGAACGAAAACCCTCGTAAAGAGAAGGGAATAAGTCGAGAATAGCACACCAATATTTAATCTTGGAACAATGTTTGAAGATGGAGCAGCATTTGGTCCACAGGAATTACCATACAATCACAATCTCAGTGCAATCTTCCTGGATCAAGCGAATGGCCCTGGTACGGTTACATTTTCGAACGCGAGAAGCAGTGATCCTGCTGTAGGAAACCCTAGAATCCAGCATGGTGCGATGAATGTATCGTTGATCGTAGATAAGGTTGGGGTAGGGGAAACAACGGTATCATTTGATTACACTGACATCACCGGCGTCACCCGCACGCACTCTTGGGTTTTTAAGTTTAATTAATATCTTTGCTTCCATCAATGGCCCTCGGGAAATCCCGGGGGTATTTTTTATCAACTAGACCATGAGCCAGCCCCGAGCCGACCGGGGCAATTTTTACTGCACCGAGGGGAGAGAGGAAGAAGAGCGAATGGACAACTTTATCAAAACAGGAATTGCTATCGGAGGCGCAGCAGCCTCGTTTCTTTTTGGCGGCTGGTCAGCATTGCTCAGTGTGCTACTCGCATGCGTCATTTTTGATTTTGTCACTGGCCTGATTGCAGCCGGAATGGAAGGAAAGTTAAAAAGCAAGGTCGGTATGATCGGCATTGCGCGGAAGTTGTTCATCTTTTGCATGGTTGCGATGGTGCATCTGATCGACATGTCGCTTGGTGACCAAAATTTCATCCGCGACGATCTTTTTTTACCTGGCAAATGAGCTGCTAAGCATTATCGAGAACGCGGGACGCATTGGCCTGCCCGTTCCCGAATTAATTAAGCGAGTAGTAGAGGTACTAAAAGGGAGAGGGGAAGGGAAATAACATGCAAATCACAGAAATGCTACTCACAAACTCAACAGCCAGACCAGGTACAAAGATTGTCCCGAAAGGACTGGTCATCCACTGGACAGCCAACGAGAAAAAAGGCGCCGATGCGGTAGCAAACCGGAACTACTTCAACAAGCCGACGACAGAAGCCAGCGCTCACTACATCGTGGATGACTGGCAGATCGTCCGGTGCTTGCCGGAAATTGAAATGGGCTACCATGTCGGGGCGAAATCGTACAAGTCAGGCTATCGCCACTCGGGAAACCGGGCGTTTTTTATTTGCAAGTTTCCCAGTTGTTCGAATGAGAACAAACGTTCTTTTTGGGGGCGAACTTATCGGCAGGAGAAGGCTTTGGCCGACAGATGAAGCTGGCGGAAGCGACGAATGATGCCATGGAGCTGTATGAGGCAGCCTGCCGGTTGTTTGCAGTATCGGGATCAACCTGGAACAACTCGTTTCCGATCATGCCGTGCAGCTGAATTTGTTCACAGACAACCACAAACGCCGTTCGCTCGCCCGGACGATCGATGAGATTCGTACGCGGTTTGGTACGGACGCGATTTTGCGGGCAGCCTCTGTCACGGAGGCTGGTCAGGCGAAAGAACGCGCGCAAGATCGGGGGGCACTATGAGTGAAAGAGACGCGTGTCTCTAGAAAAGATAACGTGTTTGCAGCCAGTCGATTTGTACTGGCCGGATCAAGCTGGTAAACGATGAGGACTGGCAGTGGATATCGATAGATGCTACCATGTCTGTCCGTTCATAGCCTTACCCTGCCGGACATAGTAAACTAGAGTAAAGTGAACAAGGTGGGGCTATTTAATGAAAAAAGTGCTGGTTTATATTATGGGTGTTAACGAGGCATCCGAAGCCTGGGAGCTTAGCAATGACACGATCAGAGAACTATGCAAGAGCGGTAAAATCGTCGCTGCACCAATTGACGACACATGGGCTATACTTCGTGAGCAATCAGAAGCAACCTTGCAACTGATCGAGGACATTCGGAAGAAAGAGAGTCTGTATCATGTTGCTGCAGATTCACCTGATGAGCCAATCATCAATTTATTAAAGGATATCGTACTACCTTTAGATCAGCCTATCGAAACGATCTTTGAGTATGACACTGGTCGCCTTTCTACACGAGCTATAAATGCACTGAGAAGAGTTGGCATCAGAACAGTACGCCATTTGGTTGAATCCACCTTTAATCGACTTTGGCCTATTCGAAATTTGGGCAATCGTGCTCTGATGCATACTTTTCACGCATTGAAGCAAGCAGCTACAATCCCGTCACCTTGACTTGGTGACGGGGAAACCCCTTGTGCCTCATGGTGCGAGGGGTTTTTTGTGCTCCACTCTTTGCTCATTTTGTCTACATCCTTTGCCTTAACGAGATATAATGGAATCATAAAACGTAAAGTTCACTTTAAGTCAAGGATGGCCGTTATGTCAGGGCTTAGCATTGGTCAATTGGCTGCAAAAGCAGAATTGAGCGCATCGACACTTCGTTATTATGAATCTGTTGGATTGCTGCCAGCGCCTGAGCGAAAAAACGGTCAGCGCCGCTATGATGAATGTTTGCAGAAGATAAACAATACGGGGGCGTGTTAGAAAGGGGCAGTGCGAGAAGTGATTTCCAGAGAGCAATTAGAAAAGCATCAAATATGGCTATATGCTGCTGTATTAATGATTGCTGCCGGATTTGGCTTGTTGTGGCCGGAATCGAGCAAAAGTTTCGATCAGATGATTTCGATTGTACTCGCCATTTTAATGTATGGCATGTTTGCGCAAATTCCTTTTTTTCGTTTAAAAGCGGCGTTAACAAATCGAAAGTTCATCTATGCACTACTTATTACGAATTACATAGCCGTACCTGTTCTGGTGTGGGGGTTAATCCGGTTTCTTTCAGCCGATCCAGCGATCCTGTTAGGTGTGCTTCTTGTTTTGCTCACGCCCTGCATTGACTACGTGATCGTTTTTACACATCTTGGGCGCGGGAACGAAAAGCTTGTTCTGGTTTCAACTCCGATCCTTTTTGTCACCCAAATGCTCTTATTGCCTGTTTACCTATGGCTGTTTATGGGCAAGACAGCGGCTGAAATCGTGAGTGTCGGGCCTTTTTTCGAAGCATTTTTAGGACTTATCGTTGCTCCGCTGCTACTTGCTCTGCTTACACAATGGTGGGCACGGCGGCAGCCAAAGGGAGAACGTTTCCTTGATGCGACTGCATGGCTTCCAGTACCTTTTATGGCTCTGACTCTTTTTGTTGTCGTTGCATCACAAATCGCTAAACTATATACCTCTTTTGAGTCTATTGTCCAAGTGGTTCCCGTCTATGCAGCATATATGGTCATTACGCCGATTGTTGCTCGTATCGTTTCTCGTCTGTTCCGTTTAGATATCGGAGCGGGGCGAGCTCTTATTTTTAGCGCAGCAACTCGTAACTCGCTTGTCGTTCTTCCCTTTGCACTGGCGCTACCAGAACCACTAAACGGGGTGGTGTCTGCTGTCATCGTAACGCAAACGGTTGTAGAACTTATCGGGGAGCTAGTATACATTCGGCTTGTTCCAAAGGTGCTTTTGCGAGGGACGGATTGAAAACCGAAAGCATGTTCCGCACAGGCATCCGCGACTGGAAGCACGGGTGAGGTAACAGGTTGGCACCTCAAAAAAGCTTTATTGCGAAATTCGTTTCCCAAATGCTAAAAATATCCTAAAATATTGATAATTGATCAAGAACCCTTTTACACAACTAAATCAGACCATGCAGAAACTCACAAGCGAACAAGCGAAAAGAGGGAAACAAATGACAACAACCATGGATTCAAAAGAGTTCGTCAATCGCCGTCAAAAACTCGCGGAAAAAATGCCTGAGCATAGCGTACTGGTCCTATTCTCTGGGGTTGCCAAGACGCGCAGCCAAGACGATAAATATCCGTTTTCACCGAACCGCAACTTCTACTATCTCACCGGCATCGGGCGCAGCAACCTCATTCTCATGATCACGAAACGCGCGGGCAGCGTGAGCGAAACGTTATTTCTCCAGCGCCCAAATGAACTGGAAGCGAAATGGACAGGCGCCGTCTTGGCGGATCAAGAGGCAAAAGAGTTGTCTGGTATCGAACACTTCGACTATCTCGATGAGTGGCTGGAGGCTTTTGCGACTTTTGTGCGGCGTTGCGAAGGTCAGTGCTCGCTCTATCTTGACTTGTATCGTTACCAGTGGAGCGATGAGCAGACCCTTGCAGAGGCGTTTGCTGAAGACGCGCAAAAGAAATACAAGACTTTGCAAATTCAGGATGCAGGCCCGTGGCTGAAAGAACTGCGCATGGTAAAGAGTCCGGCAGAGATCGAAGAAATCAAGCGCGCGATTGCGATCACAGATGAAGCCATCCGGCGTATGTGGGCGCATGCACGTCCTGGAATCATGGAATATGAGCTGGAGGCGCACTATGATTTTGCGTTGAAGTCGAACGGGGTGCGCGAGCTGCCGTATTTGCCGATTATTGCGAGCGGCATCAATGCTACTGTTTTGCACTATGAGGCGAATAATCAGCGAGCGGAAGATGGTGACCTGGTCCTGCTCGACCTTGGTGCGGCATCGAACTACTATGCGGCTGATATTTCGCGTACATTTCCCGTGAATGGCCGCTTTACAGAACGTCAAAAAGCGATTTATCAACTCGTGCTCGAAGCCGAAATCAAGACCATCGAAGCCGTGAAACCGGGTGTCACGCTTCAACAACTAAACGAGGTCACGAAACAAGTATTGGCGGATGGCCTGTTGCGTCTCGGTCTTATCCAAGACAGCAGCGAACTGTCCAAATACTACTACCATGCCGTGTCGCATCACCTTGGGCTGGATACGCACGATGTTTCGGACTACAGTGCTGTCATGCAGCCTGGTATGGTGATCACGATTGAACCTGGCCTGTACATAGAGGAAGAAGCGATTGGCATTCGGATTGAAGATGATGTGCTAGTCACCGCAGATGGCTATGAGGTGCTCTCAGCGCAGATCCCGAAGGAAATCGCAGAAGTGGAATTGCTGATCGGGAAAAAGGAATAGCGAACGCTTGCCAGCCAGATCATAGCATCGTAAGCAAGGCATCATGCAAGCATTTGTCTAATACGCGAAACGGGAGGGCGTCAGATTCGCACCAGCACAAAAGGTGTGATCTGGCGCTTTTTATTTTGCCGCTGCCAAGCGCGTGGTTCGCATGGAAGCGGCGATGAGCCAGGATGCATGAGGCGATAGGAACGTAACCGGATAGCAACTGACGCTCTTCTTTGGCAAAATGCCAAACGGACCGAACCTTTTTGGGCAAACGAGACAATATAGGGTGTAAGCTGCTTACTCAGGAGGGCCCTCTGAATGCAAAGGGAATACATGTACGAATTGCTCGCGAAAATGAAAGAAGGGAATCGACAGGCGTTTCATTCGTTTTATGACGCAACTTATCAGGATGTGTACCGGACAGTCTCCTTTCTCGTGGATCATCCGCAAGATCGGGAAGATGTCATGAACGAGATTTACATGCAAATGTGGACCTCGCTCGCGAACTACGATACGAACCGGCCTTTCCACTTTTGGCTGCATGGCTTGGTCGTCCGCCAAGTACAGCGATTTCGGGTCAAGCGTTGGCGGAGATTCCGAATTTTTGAGCGCGTCCGCGTTTTCTTTCGGGACGAAAATCACTGGGACCAACCGACTGTGCTGATGGATGGAACGAATCAAATGATAGAGCAGGCCATCCAAAAGCTGACGGACAAACAGCGAACGGTGATTATCCTCCGCTTTTTTCACGACTATACGCTGGAGGAAATCGCGGTCTTGCTGCAAATTCCGCCGGGTACAGTCAAGTCCAGATACCATGCGGGTCTTGAGGCGCTGCGAAAATACGTACGGAATCTCCCCCCGGAAAGGATGGAACAGCTCAATGCTTATGGAACGCAAAATTCGTGAACATCTCCAGCAAAAAGCAGAAACGATGGAGTGCCCGCCGGCCATTTCCAGACGAATCGAACAATCCTATTCTCACTATTTGCAACAAAAAAGGAGCGGAATAACTATGAAAAAACGATTGATAAGCGGTATCGCAGCCGCAGCGATTTTGATTCCAACGGCAGCATTTGCAGCCCCAGCCTTGATTGAAATTTTGACCCGAACACCGATGACTGCCGAACAAGTCCAAGTAGATGAAGTCGGCAAAGCAACACTTGAAAAGCTGTACCGTGCTTTTCCAGAGACAAAATCGTTTGCGATTATCGACGCCAGCAACGTTCAAGGTGTCCAAACAAGCATCACTTTGCAGGACAAAAGCGGGAGCGGCAAAAAGTTTACTCTTCATACAAACAGCCGTACGGGTACGATTGAACACATCATCCAGGAAAATGACGGGGGATCTGAGGAAAAGCCGCTGATTGCTTCCACCGAGCAGGAAATCAAGGCGAAAGTAGACGATCTGCTGAATAAAATGTACGGCAGCATCAGCGAGTACGAGTTTGCTATGGAGCAAATGGAGAACGCGGAGCAAAAAACGCTTATGCTCAATTACAGCAAAAAGGGAGCGAAAACCCCGTTCTACCAAGTATTTGTTCAGGGCAATACGATCAGCGCGTCGCTAATTGGAGGGGAAACGACACCTTCCGCCGCGAAAGTAGAAGGCTTTTTCACGATGAATGGCCAGCCTGATTATACTGCCGATGCTTTTTTCAATGATGAAAAGCTGTTGTCTTTGCTAAAAATGAGCGCAGCCGACTTAAAACAGGAACTGGCAAAAGGAAAATCGGTCGTGGAGATCGCAGCCGCTAAAAATATCTCCAAGCAACAAGTAATAGATGTCATTGCAACAACGCAGGTTGAGGTGCAAATGCAAGGGGAGAACAGCGGAGCAGGCAGCCATTCCAAAGAACAGATGCTGAAAGCGATTGAGCCAAAAGTATTGCAACTGATTGAGCGCAAAAATGAAACATCGAGCAAAAAATAGCAAGCTCGGCACATAAGGTTGAGAGATATCGCGGGAGAAGCGAAATGACATTTTGCCAGAACCAGCAGCAATAACAGGATCAAAACCAGAAAAAACGCTTAACGAAGCTGCGCTACCAGACATTCGTTCACGGCATTACCAGTAGCGTACGAAAACTTGAACTCAAAAAGGTGACCCGGAAGAGGCAGCGCTTGCAAAAAGTGCTCCTCCTGCGGGTCACTTGCGTTTTCATCAACAATTCGAATGACCGATGGTGTTACGGGGCAAAGGAGGGCGTTTGCAAAAATGGCACCCCAGTGATTTGTGCTATAACCAAGCCCGTTTTAACAACTCCACGCCAAGCTTGACTTCATCGCATGACAAGTTGCTGAACCCAAGTCTAATGATAGGCTCTGCGGTCTTGTTTTTCAAAAAATAGAGGGAAGTAGGATAGACTTTCACTCCCAGAAGGGAAGCTTGCTGAATGAGCCATTCCTCTGAACGCTCCAAGTGCACTTTGACCAAGACGTACAAGCCAGACTGCTCGCCAATGACAGTGATGTTGTGCTGGAAATGATTCCGTAATTCAGAAACGAAGTGCTGCATTTTGCGCTTATAAACAAGCCGCATTCGTTTAATGTGGCGATTCCATTCGCCTTCTTCCATAAATTTTGCCATAGCGAACTGGCTCAGCAGCGACGTCGTGCTCTCGAAATGTGCGAAGTGCTTTTTATAGCTGTCTAGCAGTGGCTGCGGCAACACCATGTAACTTAAACGTATGCCTGGCAGAAAGCACTTGGAAAAATTGCCAAGGTAAACAACTCTCGCGGAATCGATGGAAGCGAGAGCGGGGAATGGCTGTTGGGTATAGCGAAATTCACTATCGTAATCATCTTCAATAATGTACCCTTGCCGCTTGTTTGCCCAATGGATCAGCGCATGCCTTTGTTGAATGGTCATGCTTACTCCGTATGGACTGTGGTGGGACGGAGCCACATAAATTAATTTTGATTTCGTATGTGCCAATTGGGAAAAATCAGCGCCTGTCTCATAAACGGGTAACGTTTCCAGCGTAAAACGATTTAATTGAAAAGCTTCCCGAGCGCCATCATAGCCAGGGTCTTCCACAATGATGCTTGAGAAATCACGTTTCAGGACAAGACTTAAATACAGCAGCATTTGTTGGGTACTGCTTCCGATGATAACGGCATTCGGATCTGTGCGTACCCCGCGAGACTGGAGCAAGTAAGCTGCGATTTGTTCGCGCAAACACCGTTCGCCAAAAGGTTCTCCGTAGCGATAGGTGTCTTTTGCCGTTAAGATTTGATTCGAAATTCTTCTCCACGCTTTTACAGGGAAGTGCGTCTGATCGACGACATCTGCGCGGAAATCAATGCGAGCAGATGGTATCGGCTCTGCTTGCCTGTGATGAGGCGTGCTGTGAGTTGCTTGAAATAAAAGGGGCTCTAGCTCATTGACAAAATACCCTTTTCGACCTTCGCTACGTACATACCCTTCGGCAACAAGCTGTTCATAAGCCAGCAAGGTCGTATTGCGGCTGACATGCAAAGAATCGGCAAGCTGGCGGATGGAGGGCAAAGGCTCACCCGCCTTTATGTCGCCTTGCTCAATAAATGCTTTAAATTTTTCGTAGATTTGTTTGTATTTAGGAGAGTGATCCTGGAAGGTAAAAATGGTATTTTTCATCTATATCCCTTCTGACATGTACATTTACTCCGTATTGTATCTTTTTTTATGTCAGTTTGTATTTTATTGTTTGCTCATCGGGCAGTTATTTTGCATACAGAAAGGATGAGCATGGTGTACACTCCGAAGCAATATCGCATGAATCATGATGAGGCGGTTCAAATGATGAAGACTTCCCCGTTTGCCTTGCTGATTACGGTGGAGCAACAGCGCCCGTTGGCTACGCACATTCCGGTGGAGATTCGCGAAGAGGAAGGGAAAATTTATGCCACGGGGCACATCGCATACGGCAATACGCAGAAAAAAACGTTGAAAAACAATCGTGATGTCTTGCTGATTTTCCAAGGACCACACACCGACATTCAAGGGGCAGCCAAAATGAGTCAAAATCGCAACAACACCGATTACAAATCGATTGTGGGAGAGCTTGAAAAGTCAAATGATCAAGAGGAAAATCTCGTTGCTGAATGGCTGCGTGAGCAACGGAAAGAGTTATTTAAATAATTGGCCTGAAAGTGCTTTACGCAAGCCCAAGCAGATCGTGTACAAACATACAGCAAGGAGTTGCAAGTCATGGAATTTTCAACGGTTTGGCTGTTTGTAATTGCTGCCGCTACCTTGTTAATCATACCTGGACCTGCTGTGTTCTACATTATGGCAAGAAGTATAGATCAAGGCAAAAAAGCGGGCTTGGTATCGGTTCTCGGTGTATCTTTTGGTGGTTCTGTCCATGTGATCGCGGGAGCAATCGGAGTTTCTGCGATCCTGATGACGTCAGCAACAGCCTTTCATATCGTGAAATACGTGGGAGTTGCCTATCTGGTCTATCTCGGGTGCAAGACTTTGTTTTCCAAAGCGGATCGAACAGACGCAGAGATACCAAAAGCCCCTCGCAAACAGTTAGGGAAGATTTTTTGCGAATCCGCCATCGTGGAAGTCATGAATCCGAAGACAGCGCTCTTTTTTCTAGCCTTCTTTCCGCAGTTCATCTCACCTTCTGCTGGCTCCGTTACCGTACAGTTTTTGCTTTTGGGAGCGATATTTTTGATCCTGGCTTTGATTAGCGATGGGCTGTATGCGGTTCTCGCAGCAAGTATTCGCAAGCGGATTGTGGGCAGAACAGCGAGTTCCAGGTTAGTGAAGCGGATAACCGGCTATTTTTATATGGTTCTAGGGATCATTTCCGCCTTTGCCAGTCCTGCCAAAACATAAGAGCATGATCGTGTTGTGACGCAACAAATGACGTTTCTGCCAAAAATGAAAGGGAGAGATCAAGGATGCCTAGATTTATCGCGGAAGATGACTTTTGGTCGCTATTTCCCCAGGCCAAAATAGGCGTCGTTATTTGTCAGGGGATTGATAACTCTATCAAAAACGTTGAAGTTTACGAGAAGCTGCTACAGGAAGCAGGGAAAGAAGCGCAGCAATTCCTCAAGTTGGAGGAATTGAGCAGTAATCCGGTCATTTTGGTTTGGCGCGAGGCGCAGCGGACGATGCTAACCGAAAAGACGAAAAATGCTTTCCTCTGTATGGAATTAGTCGATGAAACGAGAAGCGATGAGTTTCATAGAGCGCTAAAAGAATTGTCTGATCTCGTCTCCCGCCATCTTGGCGGTACGGTGAAGCTGGAAGTATTGGACATCCATAACAGGGAAATGGCCATTTGAAACTAAGTGTTAAAGACGTGGAATCAGGATGTTTTTCAACCGAGATAGACAAACATGCGGCTGCGTCCCGCATAAAAGAAAAGCTTGTCAGAACTCTCAATCGACCTCGCTTCGGCGGGGTTTTTGCGTTAGGCAATGCCAAAAAACAACGCGAAGCATATTTGCGCCAGGCTAAACGTTGCAATGGCGAGTGCATGATGGTATATTAATTGAGGTATCAATTATTGATGGGTCAAGTAATTGTCAGCCACTAACTGCATGCTGCTGAATTTGCTCATCCACACGCATGATCCGTATCGATTTACCAGCCCCCGGGAGGCATTTTCATGACATACAAGGAGTTTGAAGAAGAACAAATTCTCAGCTTGCTCATTGGTTTAACCAATAAAATCAGCCCGAAATTCGAGCGCTGTACCGGAATCAGTTCGACTCGTCTCGCGATCTTGCAAATGTTGTGCGAGCGAAGCGAAATCAATCAGTCCCAGCTGCAAAAGCACATCGACATCGACGGTGCGGCCATTACACGGCACTTGAAGCAACTGGAAGCGGATGGCATGGTGATTCGCTACAAAAATCCAAATGATAACCGCGAAACGTTCGTGCGCTTGTCCGACGAAGGGATCGAGCGGATTGAAGGGTACAAAAGCGAGAAACGGATTTTTATCCAGCAGATTTTGGCGGGATTCAGCGAGGAAGAGACGCGGGTTCTGGCTGATTTTCTCAAACGGATGCAAAACAACATTTGATCGATCAGAAAAGGAGTCTGTTACTATGGTGCGCACATTGCAAAAGACAAACGATTTTCGGGAAATTACATTTGGCCGTCGCTCTGTCAAACTGTATGACCCGGAAGTCAAAATCAGCAGGGAAGAGATGACCGAGATTTTAGCCGGAGCGACGCGTGCCCCATCTTCGGTCAATATGCAGCCATGGCGTTTCGTCGTGATCGAAAGCAAGGAAGGGAAAGAAAAGCTGGCCGAGCTGGCTCGTTTCAACAAGACGCAAGTGCTCACTTCGTCTGCGGTCATTGCCGTATTCGTTGACATGAACAATGCCGCATACATGGATGAGATTTTCGGAAAAGCGGTCGAGCTTGGTTACATGCCGCAAGAAGTGAAAGATATGCAGCTGCAAGCGGTGAAACCGTACTACGCGAATCTGTCGGTTGCTGATCTGCGGGACGTCAATTTTATTGATGCGGGACTCGTATCGATGCAACTGATGCTCGTTGCCCGTGCTTTTGGCTATGACACCAATCCGATTGGCGGCTATGAAAAAGAGCAAATCGCCGAGGCATTTGATCTGGACAAGGAACGCTATTTGCCGATCATGTTAATCAGCATCGGCAAAGCGGCGAAGGAAGGGCACCCGTCTTATCGATTGCCGGTGGAGACAGTGACCACCTGGAAATAATCCAACTACGTTTTCGAAAGGGAGAAAAAACATGCTGATCATTCATGCGCATCTGCAAGTAATTCCTGCACAGGAAGAAGCATTTTTGCAAGCGGTCAAAGGGCTGGTTGCTGCCAGCCAGGCGGAAGCAGGCAATCTCGGATACGTTCTGATGAAAAGCACGGAGCAAGAGCATTGCTATACGATGGTTGAGAAGTGGGCGGATGCTGCGGCAGTAGCGGCGCACAATGCAAGCGCTCATTTTCAGGCGTTCATCAAGCAAGCACCAGCTTTTGTTTCGGCACCGATGGAAGTGGAAGTATTCGCAGGCGAGCCAGTGAAGCTGTAAATCAGTCTGGAAAAGAAAAACAGCAAGGGTGATCCTGGGAGCTGACTCCAGGTGATCAGCTTTGCTGTTTTTTTGCATGACGGGAAGACATTGCGGTGGAAAGCATAGACCCGAAAAAAAAGACCCCACTTCTGGGGTGTAAATCCAATGACCCGTTGATGGAGGGGAGTTAGGAAACGCTTATTTCGAAGCAATCTGAGACAGTCCCACCTTTTCCGTCATGAGCGGTGACTTTCACGATAGCGTAATCTGAATGACCCGAAATGGTATGGAATACAATTTTTCCATAGTTAGGGCTAGTAACGACATCGTTGAAAGTGTAAACAAAGCCCGATCCCCGTTCAAATTGAATGGTAAAAGTCAGGCTATCTTCATCGGGATCAGCAAAATAATCGGTAAGGGAAACAGCCTCATGGGTTCCGGTAGGAGGGATAGCGAGATCAGGTATTCCCGAGCCTACAACAACCGGGGCTTGATTGCTATTCTCGACTTCTTCCCTGCTGTTTTGGAGGGATTTCGTTCGAGCCTACACCGTGCAGGCGACTTTCATCGCACACGGCGTTCCATCAACGGATAAGAATGGAGGAAAAGGAACAACGGGCACTATCATCGTACAACGCCTATGTCAAAATTTACACCTTTTCTTTCCATTTCACCCCAAAAAGCAAGCAATCACCAAAAGTTTGGGGAAAAGTATCCATTAAGACACAGGAGTCGTAATACATATAGACCCAGGCAATCTCGGTTCACAAGATGGAGAACAGGTCCGGAAAGATTTGAAATGGGGGGGTCTGATGAAAAAGCGGTTAGTAGTAAGCGGATTGATCCTTGTCTTTGCTTGCGCTTTCGTATTCGACAACAAACTTTACTATCCGGCACTCCCAATAGAAAGTATGAGCAAAAAAGCGGTGATAGAAAAGCTGAATGACTCTGACAAACCAATCGTTACATTATCGAACGAAAACGGTCAACAATGGTATATCATACGCGAACGAGATGCATCCGCAGCTGATGAGTTGATTAAGAAAATGGTCAGTCAAAAAGGATGGACGTTCCGACAAAAAGAAGGTAGTGGCCTCTTCTTTGAAAAACAAGGAGAAAATTTGATTGTAACTACCCAAAAGTGGACGGGTGACTATGTGTTAGTGAAAATTCCGGCCCCTTTTTCATGACTAAACGCGGTTCGCTTTCCGGTTATTTATGAGGCTGTCTGCTTATGAGTGATGAAGAGATAAAAAAATTAACCCCTACCTAACTTTCGATAGGAGACGGCAGAGAGGCAGGCAAAGTATAGTAAAAGTACCCGAAAGGAACATCCTCGCTTTAGTTGATGGACGCCATCTTCGATGAAAATCGCCCTCCTCGTGGCGTATCCTGTGTGGAAGGAACCATCTCTCCGTGCACCTTCCACACAGGAAGCGGGCTTATAATGGATTCCATTTGAGAGAATCAGATACAACCTCTCGCCCGCTTGCCATCAACAACCCCTTGAGCTGCACGAGGGGTTCATTTTTTTGCCAAAACAGCTCCTTGTTCATGAATGAGAACAAGGAGCTGTCATCGTTTTTGCCCAGAAAGTTGCTGTTGGTCCCTCATTTGATCATGAGAGCTAAAAACTCGTGCAGTTTATCCAAAGAGCGGATGTTTTGATTGCAGGTTGTGCTGTCTTGGCATAAATAGTTTCCTTTTTTCAAATACGTGCCGTCACTTGAACCGCGTGCTTCCAGGACGAACATGCCGATGTCGGAAACTTTGTTGCAGATGGCACAGATGCCTTTCTTCGCCATGGGCGTAAAAGTGCCGTGGATACCGATCAGCTTGTCGGGGTAGTTGGCGATGATAAATTTTTTATCAGAACCGTTGTCGAACCAACTGATGTACGACAACTCGGCATACGGAAGCTCGGCGGCTACTGGTGGCTTGAGCTTCTTGATCTTCGGGTACATTTTTTTGATCGCTTGCTCGGTAACGGCGGGAAACGGAACAACATAAGGCGACAAAGACAGCAGAAACTGTTTGGCTTCGTTCTTTTCTTTCAGCGAACGGATTGGCGCAAGCAGTTGTCTTTGTTCGTCAGAAAGATCAGCGAACAGCTGAAAAACCGCTTCCTGCGCAATGTCTTTTCGTGCCCGGATGACGTTCAAATCCGTGCTGCCCGTATACGCATTCAACAAGTTTTGCACCTGCCATTTGATAAAGTTGTAGTGGTGGGGAAAAATAAACGGTTGCATGTGAGCGTGTACCTCCTGTATGTGTCCGCTGCGCTGGTGAAAGAACACAGCAGTTTTGTCTCTTTTACTTTAAAAGCAAACGGCTGCGCTTGATAGGGAGAGAACGATTCTAAACAAAACTCGGCATAGAAAAAGCACTGATCGTCCTGGGGACAGATCAGTGCCTGAGTCTATTTGACATATACGATTTTTTTGATCGTTTCGATCGAGAGAAAGTACTGTTCGGCCAGCTGTGGAATGGACACGCCTTCGCGAAAAGCGTTGCGGATCAGGTTGTTCCTTTCGTCCAGCTGTTTTCTTCCGCCAGAGCGGGTTCCCCATTTATAATGCGTGGTTTTTGACTTCGGGATATAGATGGTTTCCCCTTGCACATACTTCTGGATTTCTGCAATCAGGCTTTCTGGCAGCATATTGGCTGCATTCGCATATTTCATTTTCGCTCGCTCCTTATTTTGGCATTCAAATAAGGGGCAAAGCCGGAAAATAAAAAATGAGATACATAACGGTAGGCGATGTATTGTCTAAACGACTGTCCACCTCATGCAAAGTATCGCCTTTTTATTTCCAGGCTTTGCATGAGACGCTGCAGTATCTGGCAAACTGAATCCATTCACCAACCATACACCCCCTCGATCACGATTCATACCTTCCTGTACAGTACGCAAACTCTGCGCAGTTCCTTCCATTATAGATCATCTTGCAGCGATTTTCATGCGCAGATGTTTGCGAGCGCTTTGCCAAGTTACTCAAAAAACACGATCTTTGCGGCTTATCGGCCGACGATCAGGTCAAGCAACTGATCATCTGTCCATGGCTCCAGCGCAAGCAACGCTTGGTACGGGTCAGCTCCTGGGATGTGAAAATAGGAGGCAAAAGCTGGCTCTGTCTTCAAGCCGTTTTGTTTGAGCTGGCGGATGTGCTGCCGCGCTTTCGGTCCTGCCAGTTGCAGCAAGCGATGTTCGATGATCATGTGCCGATACGCGTTTTGTTGTTCGACGGGGCGCGCTTGGGCAAAAAGCTCGAACCAGAAGCCGTGGGCAAAAAAGGAGACAAGACATGTGGGCACAGCTTGTACCGGCATGCGGGCTTCCTGGTATCCTTCGCAGTCTGCGTAAAAGCTGCGGGCGATCTCGGCGAACAGCTCAAGATCGTAGCATTCGCAGACGATGTCCAAATCACTGTCGCCAAGATCGATGTCGAGCGGAATCGTTCCGGCGAGCACCGGATCAAAAGCTTGCAGGCGTTGCAAGACCGCGCTTTGTTCGATGGCTCGTGCGGCTGTTTGCTGTTTTGCTGTACCGTTTTGCAAATAGGTGAGATCACGCCAGTTTCTCGTCATAGAAAACTCCTGTTTCCTTCGGTATTTGCAGATGTTTGTCGCAACAAGTATGATAGATTCGCGAAAACAAGTGTGCAACAAAAATCGCTTTTGCTCGTATTACCTATGTGAGGGGAGTGCATGCAGATGGATATTTTACTCTGGATCGTTGTTTTGGTGCTATTCGCGCTCAGTATTGCAGGTATATTTTTGCCTGTGTTACCCGATACGATTTTGCTGTGGGCAGGTTTTTTGCTCTACCACTTTTTCATAGCAGATCCGGGAGCGGGGTTGCCAGCGTCCTTCTGGTGGGGAATGGTGGTATTCAGTATATTGCTGTACGGCGCTGACTTGTTGACCAACATGTATTTCGTGAAAAAATACGGCGGCTCCAAATGGTCATCGGTGGCGGCGGCCGCAGGGATTTTTCTCGGGATTTTCGTGTTTCCGCCATTCGGGATGATCGTTTTGCCGTTTGTCTTCGTCGTGCTGGTAGAGCTGTTGGTGCAGAACCAGCCTTTCGAGCGGGCGGTCAAAGCGGGTTTTGGCTCCCTGATCGGCTTTTTGGGAAGCGCAGTGGTCAAAGTAGTGTTGCAGGTGACCATGATTATCTGGTTTTTCCTCGCCAGATAGAGAGAAAAAAGGACAGCGATGGCTGTCCTTTTTGTATGCCGCGAAATTAGTGAATGAGGCGGTAGACGCCGATGACTTTGCCGAGGATGGAAACGGCGTCCAAAATGATCGGTTCCATCGTGGCGTTCTCAGGCTGGAGACGGAAGTGGTTTTTTTCTTTGAAAAAGCGCTTGACGGTTGCTTCGTCTTCTTCGGTCATGGCGACAACGATATCTCCGTTGTTTGCCACATGCTGCTGGCGCACGATGACGTAGTCTCCGTCGAGGATTCCGGCGTCGATCATACTGTTTCCGGACACGCGCAGCATGTACACCTTGTCTGAAGTCACGATATTTTCTGGAAGCGGGAAGTATTCCTCTACGTCCTCAATCGCCGTGATCGGTTGCCCGGCGGTTACTTTCCCGATGACAGGAACGCGGACAACGGAGTCTTCGAAGTTGTCCTGGAAGCGATCTTCTTCAGACAACAGCTCGATCGCGCGCGGTTTGGTCGGGTCGCGGCGAATCAGGCCTTTCTTTTCCAGGCGGGCCAAGTGGCCGTGTACGGTAGAGCTGGAAGCCAGTCCGACAGCTTCGCCGATTTCGCGCACAGATGGAGGATAACCCTTGTCGCGAACTTCCTTCCGAATGAATTCGATGATGGCTTGTTGTCTGCTAGATAATTTTGACATAAAAAGACACCCCTGATTTCTCGAACATATTTTCCTATATTATACCATGGGAGCTTGCGTTCGACAAACATAAGTTCGATAAAAAGGCGAACAGGAATTTTTGCCCGAAAGAACGTTTCTTGTCGAATGGTTGGTGCGAGCCAGAAGCATGGCTGTTCGCGGATTGTCCCATACCAAAAGGGGAATTGGCCATCTTGCCGTCACCTGCGTGAATTTTGCAAAGGGGCAGGTTTTCGTATTGACATGAACATATGTTCTCATTTATGATTGGGGTACGAACTTATAGAACGTATGTTTGTAGGAGGTTATCCCATGAATGTCATGTCTATTCCTAACCGTTTTGAAAAAGAATCGTCCCGTCGCGTCCGTTTTGGTATTACTAGAGGCCAAGCCCTGTTGTTCCTGATTACGTTTTCTCTCTTTTTTTACTTGTTGACCGAACTGGTGTTTGCTTCTTCGCACGCTGAGCCGCTAAAAGGAACAGAAGTGACGGTTCGCGACGGTGACAGCTTGTGGACCATTGCAGTCCGCCATCAAACGGAGACGGTCGATGTACGCGATCTGATCCAGGATATTAAAGAGGCGAACGATCTACAGAGCAATCTGATTTATCCGGGACAGACCTTGCTCATTCCCGATCCGAAATGATAGAAAGCACTTGCCGGTTCGTCTCCATCTTGCGAGTTCGCCCTGATGTGATATAATTAAACGGCATTACTACTGGGTGGGAGGAACCGTACGTGGTATCTGACGCGGAAATCAAACGAATCAACGAACTGGTCAAAAAATCGCGCGAGGTTGGTTTGACCGATGAGGAAAAGCAAGAGCAGCAAGCTCTGCGACAAAAGTACATTGATGCGGTCAAGGCATCGCTGAAAGCGAATCTCGATTCCATCCGTTATGTGGAAGATCTTGAAGAGAATCGTCCCAAACATTAAGCTCACTTGTATTGATAAGGCAGACATCCTTGCTTGACGCTCGGGTGTCTTTTTGTTCCTTATGACTATCAGGTATTCGACAGAGGAGGAAAACAGATGGCGTGGGTGGCTGTAGCGGTAGGCGGTGCTGTCGGTTCATTGTTTCGCTATTGGTTGTCTTTGGCGGCGAATCAGCCGGGGTGGCCAATCGGCACCTGGTTAGCCAACATCATCGGCTCATTTTTGATCGGCGTGTTGTTTGTGATCGGCAAAGAGCGGGGAGGCATTTCTCCCGAAGTGTATATTTTGTTTACCACAGGGGTTATGGGTGGCTTCACGACGTTTTCCACCTTTTCTCTGGAGGTTGTTTCTTTTTGGGGCGACGGGCAATGGCTGCGCGGGACGCTGTATGCACTCGCGAGTATCGTGGTCGGGCTGTCCTCATGCGCCGTAGGGATTTGGCTTGCCCGGCAAATGCAATAATAAAAAATAATGGATAAAGCTGAGAGGGGGGATGGGTGTGAGTACCCAGCACCGCGATTACGAAGCAGAACAAAACAAGCTGAAAGAGACGATTGCGCTCATTGACGACGAGATTGTTCAACTGCGTGAGGAAATTAACGAAGCAACCGATGACTATGTGAAACAGGTCGTGAACTACAACAAGGCCAAAGATTTGCGGTATCTGGAAGATCACGGGCGAGACAAACCGTATTTCGGACGTGTGGATTTTCTCAAAGACGAGATTTACGAGCTGGATCAGGTGTATATCGGAAAACGCGGAATTGTCCGCAGTGATACGTTCGATTCGATTGTCGTGGATTGGCGAGCGCCCATTGCCAGTCTCTATTACTCCGGAGAGAGCAAGGATGCGTTTTACCGGATGGGGCGCGAGATTGTCCGTGGAGAGGTGCGGTTGAAGCGCAACTTTGCGATTGAGGACGGAGAGATTGTCGGGATTTACGATGGAGCGGTGAAAGAGACGATCAATCGGGAAATGGGGCATCCGGACGAGTTTTTGCAGGAAGGTTTCATCGACGAGTTTTTGAACGCGAATTTGAATATGGCCAATGACAGTCGCTTGAAAGATATCGTGGCGACGATCCAGTCAGAGCAAAATGAGATCATCCGGGCGGAAAAAGATCGGCCGATCGTCGTGCAAGGGGTGGCAGGTAGCGGAAAGACGACTATCGCCCTGCATCGGCTGTCGTACTTGATCTACAACTATCAGGATACGATGATGTCAAAAAAATTCATGGTGTTCGCGCCAAACCGGATGTTTCTTACGTACATATCAGAAGTGCTGCCTGAACTCGGCGTCGATGATGTCCAGCAGTCGACATTTGTGGATTGGGCGGCGCGGCTCGTCAAACCGCTCATGCCAAAAGGCTGGCGGATCGTCAGTCCCGACAAGCCGTTGCAGCTATTTTTTGAGGAAGGTCAGGATCAGCGTGAACAGGAGATTACTCGCAACAGGCTGCGCTTCAAAGGCTCACTGGCGTGCAAGGAAGCGATGGAGCAATACATTCGCTACGTGATTGAGACGAGAATCCCTTTCAAGAAACTGAGTTTTCTTTACAACAAAACGAAGCAAGTCTTCTCCATTCCGGGAGAGACGATCCGGCAATTTTTCCTGGAGCAGTTCGGGGCGTTGCCGTACCAGCGCAGGGTAGACGCGCTGCGCAAACATTTGAAGCAGGAAATGAACAAGCAGCTGTTTTCGCATTTACGTGAACGAAAAGTCGATCTCGACAAGCAAGGGCTGGCCAAATTTGAAAAAATGCTGGAACAGATTTTGGATACATACCTGGTCAGCTTTCCACGTCTGGATATTTTTGCGGCGTATCGGGAGTTGATTGCAGAGGAGGAATTGCTGCGCAAGCTCGCTCCGGCTGCGATCCCGGACGAGGTGATCCGTGATGTCAGCACCTCTTCTGCCGCACTGCTGGAACAGGAGCGCCTGGAGCCGGAAGACATCGCGCCGCTATTGTACTTGCAGCATATTATCGAGGGCATGAACAAAGCGGAGCATTTTGATCATACGGTTGTCGATGAAGCGCAAGATTTGAGCGCATTGGAGGTTGCGGTCATCGGGCTTGCGACGAAGCGAAATTCCATGACCATCGTTGGCGACATTGCCCAAGGCATCCACAGCTATCGCGGCATTCACGCGTGGGAAGAGCTGACGCAAGGCATTTTTGAGCAGCTTCGTCCCGCCTACTATACGCTGGCACAAAGCTATCGTTCGACGATCGAAATCATGCAATGCGCCAATGAGGTGCTGCGACAGATTGATCTGCCGGAGACGGTTCTCGCCAAGCCGGTTTTGCGCCATGGGGAAAAGCCGGTGATGGTTCATGCCCATTCAAGAGCCGAGCTGTGGGACGATATTCGTTCGCGAGTCGCCGCCTTGCAACAGGAAGGCTTTCAAACGATTGCGATTGTCACCAAAACGATTTTGGCGAGCAAAAAGGCGCACAAGGCTCTTGCCGAAAGCATCGCCGATCTGACGCTTCTCGGCAGCAAGGACAACCAGTTTCCGGGCGGCGTAACGGTAATGCCAGCTTATTTGACAAAAGGCTTGCAGTTTGACGCCGTGATTTTGCTCGATGTTGCATCTTATCGAAACAACGAGTGGGACGCGAAGCTGTTGTACGTGGCGATGACAAGACCTGTCCACCGGCTGGTGATGACGCAGATGGCAGGCGAAGAAGCGCCGCTTTTAGCTAACCTCGTACAAGAACTATATACGCAGGCGTGAACAGGAAAAATCCCCTCTGACTGAATAACAGCAGAGGGGATTTTTCCGGGCTGAACCGATTAATGGTCGCCTGTATTTCCTTTGGACGGATTGGTGATGACGAAGCCTTCCTGTGGCAGGAACAAGTAGTCGATGATGATGCCATCGAGCAATGGCTCGTCTTTTTTCACGATGACGTCAATTTCCTTGTCGGTGGAAACAACTACATCCTCTTCGGTTGGCTTGTCCAGAGCAAGACCGTAGTGCGCATGGTCACCGTGCGCGTGAGTGATATAGGCACGCAGCTTCAGGTCTTTGTCTGCTTCTTGTTCCATGATTGTGCCGAGCTGCTTCGCTGCATTTTTGGTAATCTTTACCTTCATAGGTCAAGTCTCCTAACTGTATGTATGTGAGTTTCTTCTCCATCTTAGCAAAGAGGGAAATGCAGATGCAATGTGGAAAGTGTTCTGGGTGATAGAGTTGCTAGACAAACTTGCGAAAAGGGGACGCTTTCATGAAGATTGATTTGCGCAGCGATACCGTCACAAAACCGACTGAGGCGATGCTTCGGGCCATGGCAGATGCCGAGGTGGGCGATGACGTTTACCGGGAAGACCCGACCGTTAACCGACTCGAACAGATTGCAGCCGAGCTGCTGGGGAAAGAAGCGGCTTTGTTTGTCACAAGCGGCACGCAAGGCAATCAGATTGCCGTGTTGACGCACTGTGTGAACGGCGATGAGGTCATTGCGGAAGCGGATTCTCATATTTTTTATTACGAAGGCGGCGCGATGTCGGCTTTGGCTGGTGTGCAGACACGGACGCTGGCGGGAGAACGGGGCGCCCTGCGTCCAGTAGATGTGGAAAAGGCGATTCGCGGCAACAACATTCATTTTCCGCGCACGAAGCTGGTTTGTATCGAAAATACACATAACCGGGCGGGCGGCGCGGTCGTTACGATCGAGCAAATGAAGGGCGTGCATGAGGTAGCGCAAAAGCACAACATCCCCGTTCACTTGGATGGCGCACGACTGTTCAATGCGGCGGCAGCTCTGGGCGTGCCTGTGTCTGCGCTTAGCCAGCACACCGATACCGTCCAAGTCTGTCTGTCCAAAGGCTTGAGCGCGCCTGTAGGCTCTCTTTTGGCAGGGGATCGGGCCTTTATCGAAGAAGCGAGATGGTGGAGAAAAAAACTCGGCGGAGGCTTGCGTCAGGCTGGATATTTGGCAGCGCCGGGAATCGTGGCTTTGACACAGATGACGGATCGGTTGACGGAAGACCACGCGCGTGCGCAGCAACTGGCTGAAGGGTTCCGCAAGCTGTCGCTCGAAGTCGAGCCTGTCGAGACGAACATCGTGCTGGTGAAGACGGATTCGATCCGGGAGACGGCAGTTGCCTTTTTGCAGCGTCTTGCAGACAAAGGAGTCCTGGCAGTCGACTTCGATGAATACGTGATCCGCTTTACCACTCATCGCCACATTGATGAGCAGCAAGTAAACAGGGTGCTGGAAATCGTGGAAGAGCTCATTGGCACGGCGAAGGTTTCGGGATAATTGTTGCGGGCACCAAGCATGGGCAAAGCCAGTCTGCTTGAATCGGGGAGCGGATTGGCTTGTTCTGATTGCACCGTTCACTTGCGGCCGACTTTCGACAAATTGTACAAAAATTTTCGGAATAAAGAGAATATTTTTAACCAAGTCGTCCAGTTCCTTTCTCACTGTAATGCGATAGCATAATGATGAGTTGGAGCCTATCTTTCAGTCATCATCGCGAACTCGATACAGACGAGGGGGATGCCAGATTTGAAAAAGCGAATGGGCGCACTTTTGGCTAGTTTTCTGATTTTTCAATTAGTAACTGGATGTAGCACAGCGCAGCCAACAGCTACAGACAACAAGGGAACCGAAGCACCCAAAACAGACACAGCCAAAGCGAAAGAAATGGTCCTGAACTGGAACGCAGATGGGGGAGAACCGCCTACGGCCGACCCGGGACTTGCTTCAGATGGAACTTCTTTTGACGTCATTACGGCCTGTTTCGAGGGTCTGACACGTTATGGGACGGACGGGAAAATTGCGGGCGCGATGGCTGAAACGTATTCGGTTTCGCCAGATATGCTGACGTATACGTTCCAACTGAAAAAAGACGCGCTTTGGTCGAATGGAGATCCGGTAACGGCACACGATTTTGAGTTTGCCTGGAAACGCAATCTCGACCCGCAAACAGGATCGGAATACGCCTACATGCTTTATTTCATCAAAGGAGCGGAAGAATTTAATACAGGCAAAGGCAGCAAGGATGATGTCGGGGTGAAAGCGATCGACGATCATACCCTGGAAGTCAAGCTGAACTCGCCAGCGCCGTTCTTTTACGAGCTGACAGCTTTCCCGACGCTGTTCCCGCTGCACAAAAAAACAGTGGAAACTAACCCGGCCTGGGCGGCATCTCCGGAAAATTACATCGGAAACGGGCCGTTTAAAATGGAAACGTGGGAACACAAAAACAAGCTGGTTTTGGTCAAAAACGACAACTATCACGACAAAGGTGCAGTGAAGCTGGACAAGATCGTCTGGAGCATGATTACCGATACCAATACAGCGCAAGCTCTGTTCGATTCGGGCGATCTGGATTGGGGAGGCCATCCGACGTATACGCTCCCTGTAGATTTGCTGCAAAGCTTGCATGACGAAGGCAAAATTGTCCTCGATCCGTATCCAAACACGGTAGCCGTGACATTCAACACCACAAAGCCACCTTTTACGAACAAAAAAGTTCGTCAGGCGTTCTCGTATGCGATTGAGCGCCAGCCGCTGGTGGACGGCATCGTCATGCCGGGTGTGCCCGCTGCGTATGCCTGGGTTCCGCCGTCGATGAAGCTCAGCGGCAATGATTATTTCCAAGAAGATTCGGCGAAAGCCAAGCAGCTTTTGGCGGAAGGCTTGAAGGAGCTGGGGCTGACAGCGATGCCGGAATTTACTTTCTCCTACGGAACAGGGGATGACAGGCAAAAGAAACTGGCGGAAGCGCTTCAGGATCAGTGGAAGAAAAACCTCGGCGTAGAGGTGAAGATCAGCGGGCTGGAAGAAAAGGTATTCCTGCAAAACAAGCGCTCCAAAAATTATCAGTTTGCCTATCGGAATTGGGGAGCGGACTTCAACGACCCGATCAACTTCCTGGAGATTTTCAAAGACAAGACAGTCGGAACGAATGACGCCGCCTGGGAAAATGAACAGTACCGCAAACTGATCGTGGACAGCTATCTGGAACTGGATACAGCGAAGCGCAATGCGATCATGCAGCAAGCCGAGCAAATTTTGATGGACGAGATGCCGATTGCCCCGATTTACTATGGCGTGCGCCCGTATATTCAAAACGACAAGGTCAAAGGTCTGCTTCTGAATCCGTTCGGCGGCAGAGACTTTAAATACACTACCGTAGAAAAGTAAACGAAAAAGGCAGGAACCCCCTTTGTGCCAACGATCAGACCGGCGGCATGAAGGGGGTTTTCTCTGTTCAGCGCGTGTAATTCCGCACTCCCAAAGAAATACTATAGCCATTGACTATGGAAGGAAATGAGGGATAGACATGATATCGGCCAAAGAGCGTGAAAGACTGCAGAACCAGATGAAACGCGATGAGAGCAAGATTGTCAACATTGTGCTCCAGGATGCCCGCCAAGTGGCAGGGGAGATTGAAAAAGCCACCCACCAAGGGATTTTCATGGTAGATGGCCGTTACTACGGATATGAAGACATCAAGGAAATCAACGGTTCACTCTAAACAGCGGATGTGCGTGTCCGCCTAAATCAACGGCGGCGGAAAAAAGTGACGCAAAGCATCGGGGAGTTCTTTTTGCCACAAGCCCCAGACGTGGTTGCCCGGTTTTTCCGAATAGGACAGGCTGGCGTTGCTGTCAGTGAGCAGTGTTTTTGCTTCCCGATTCCATTGAACGAAGTCGAACGTTCCGATATGGGTTTCTACAGCGGTTTCATCCAGTCCCACAACCATCCAGAGCCGCAGCCAGGAAAGGTCTCCGCTGTTTTGGATGGCCGCTTGTGTCGGCTGGAAAAAGGCTCCTGACAGGGCAAGCACCTGGGAAAACAGTTCGGGGTGGTCCAGTGCGAGGTGCAAGGAAACCGTTCCTCCGAGCGAATCGCCCGCGAGCACGCGGGAAGCTTTGTCGCGTCTTACGGGATAGCGCTCCTCGATGTACGGCAGCAGCTCCTCGCAAAAAAAGCGTTTGTACGCTGCATTTTTTGCGCCTACAGGCGAATATTCACTCGTCCGTTTGCTGCGATCCACCGAGACGCCGACGACGAGGAACGGTTCGATGCCTTCTTCGAGAATCAACTGGTTGGCGATGGTGGCAATCCGCCCCATCGTAAAGAAATCGTTTCCGTCCTGACAATAGACGACAGGGTAAGAAAGCAGTTCATTATAGCCCGGCGGGAGGTACACTTTGACCGAGCGGGGAGTGTCTACGTGGACGCTTGGGACTTCTTCTTTTATGATTGTTCGTTTTACATAATCAGACATCGATTTACACTCCTGTTTGCTCAAATGTAAAACTAAGCCTTGAAAAAAACTGATACAGCTTATATAGTAAATGATAACAGAGAGGAAATAAACCCTGTAATATCAATACTATAACACGTTAAACAGACATTTTGTCTGCAATATAACAGGGTTGTGCGGACGGCGCTGTAAGCCCTTTCTTGCACACACAAACTTTCTTCTGCTTTTTATCAGGGGACACTTCCGACACGTTTCGTCTTCCTTGCCGATTGAGCACTGGCTCAGTTGCGTGGGACATGGCGAAGCAAGCAAGGAAGCCCCTTATTCTAGTGACGAGGTGAATGTGATGAGCGTAACCACTGCTGTTGAACAAACAGAGAACAACGCCCCGCTGCAAATTCTTGCTCCGGACGGTACGGTTGTTCGTCCTGACTTGATGCCTAAGCTCTCCGATGATGAACTGCGTGAACTGATGCGTAAAATGGTCTTTACCCGTGTGTGGGACCAACGCGCTATCAGCTTGAACCGCCAAGGTCGTCTGGGCTTTTACGCGCCTGTAGCTGGTCAAGAAGCAAGCATGATCGGTTCCGAGGCGGCTCTGTCCAAAGAAGACTTCATCCTGCCAAGCTACCGCGACATTCCGCAAATGGTCTGGCACGGTTTCCCTATGCACAAGGCGTTCCTCTACTCCCGTGGACACATCGAGGGTGGACGAATCCCTGAAGGCGTAAACGTTTTGATGCCACAAATCATCATCGCAGCACAATGTACACAAGCGACAGGCGTGGCAATGGGCTACAAGCTGCGCGGCGAAAAGCGCGTTGCGATCAACTACTTTGGTGACGGGGCAACCTCCCAAGGTGATTTCTACGAAGGTATGAACTACGCAGGTGTTTACAAACTGCCTGTGATCTTCTTCTCGCAAAACAACGGTTATGCGATCTCCCTGCCGTTCGAAAAACAAACGGCTTCTGAAAATATCGCAGTCAAAGCAGTTTCTGCCGGTATCGCAAGCGAGCGTATCGACGGCATGGACATCCTCGCTGTTTACTACGCAGTTCAAAAAGCGAAAGAGCGCGGTGTTAACGGCGAAGGCGCGACTTTGATCGAGGCGCTGACATACCGTTATGGTCCGCACACCATGGCTGGTGACGACCCAACTCGCTACCGTACTGGTGAAGAGCAAAGCGAGTGGGAACTGCGCGACCCATTGATCCGCTTCCGCAAATTCCTGGAGAGCAAAGGTCTTTGGAGCGAAAAAGACGAAGAAGCTGTCATTGAAGAAGCGAAAGCAGCAGTTGCAGACGCAATCAAAAAAGCGGACGAAACTCCGAAAATGAAAGTGACTGAACTGATCGATGTAATGTTTGAGACACTGCCGCCTGCACTCGAAGAGCAAAAGGCAGAATTCCTGGCGAAGGAGTCGAAATAAGCCATGGCACAAATGACAATGGTTCAAGCCATTACGGATGCAATGCGCGTAGAATTGAAGCGCGATGAAACCGTACTTGTCTTCGGGGAAGACGTAGGGAAAAACGGCGGGGTATTCCGTGCGACAGAAGGTTTGCAAGCTGAATTTGGCGAGCAGCGCGTATTCGATACGCCGCTCGCTGAGTCCGGAATTGGTGGACTGGCAGTAGGCTTGTCCATTAACGGCTTCCGCCCTGTAGCGGAAATCCAGTTCTTTGGCTTCGTATTTGAAACGTTCGATGCGATCGCTTCCCAAGCGACTCGTATGCGTTACCGTTCCGGCGGTCGTTTTAGCAGCCCGGTAACTTTCCGTTCCCCATTCGGTGGCGGCGTGAAAACTCCTGAGCTGCATGCTGACTCTCTGGAAGGCTTGATGATGCAAACGCCGGGTCTGAAAGTGGTTATCCCTTCCAACCCTTACGATGCAAAAGGTCTGCTGATCTCGGCAATTCGCGACAACGATCCGGTTGTGTTCCTGGAGCACATGAAGCTGTATCGCTCTTTCCGTCAAGAAGTACCAGAGGGCGAGTACACCATTCCGCTCGGAAAAGCGAACGTAGTAAAAGAAGGCAGCGATGTTACCATCATCACCTATGGTGCTATGGTGCATACCAGCCTGAAAGCGGCTGAAGAAATCGAAAAAGCTCGTGGCGCCAAAGTGGAAGTCATCGACCTGCGCACCATCAGCCCGCTCGATATCGACACCATCGTAGCATCCGTGAAGAAAACAAACCGTGCGATCGTCGTGCAGGAAGCGCAAAAAACTTCCGGTGTTGCTGCGGAAATCATTACGCAAATCAACGAGCGCGCTATTCTCCACCTCGAAGCACCAGTGCTGCGTATCACGGCACCGGATACCGTTTATCCGTTTGCACAAGCAGAAGACATCTGGCTGCCTGACGTGAAACGCGTGGTAGACGGATTGACTCAAGTGCTCGATTTTTAATCGGTAACAGACATAATGGCGGAAAAGTTGAAAGCTTTCCGCCTTCTTTCCGAAATTTACAGGCTGTGAATACGGCGTAGTGTTTACTAAGGAGGAGATACTGTGAGTCGTTTTACATTCAGACTCCCGGAGCTCGGCGAGGGTATCCATGAAGGCGAAATCGTCAAATGGCACGTTCAGCCCGGAGATTCCGTAGAAGAAGACCAAGTCATTATGGAAGTGCAAAATGACAAGGCGGTAGTAGAAGTGCCATCGCCTGTAAAAGGAAAAGTTATCGAGCTGAAAGTAACAGAAGGAACGGTTTCTGTTGTCGGCGATCCTTTGATCGAGTTCGAGGTTGAGGGCGAAATTCCAAACCTGCCAGACCACGGTCATGGCAGTGCACCTGCGGCTGAAGCGGCGCCAGCACCTGCTGCTGACAAAATGGAGCCAGGTTGCGATATCGGTTCCCAAGTGAGCGCGAATGCGAACCAAGCGCTGGAAACACCAATGGCGCAAGCAACTGCGACAGCAGTAGCGGCTCCAATCGATCGCAAACACGTATTGGCTACTCCTTCCGTGCGTAAATATGCGCGTGAAAAAGGCGTTCAGCTGACACTGGTTCCTGGAACTGGCAAGCTGGGCCGCATCACTCGCGAAGACGTAGATCGCTTCGTATCGGGTGGCGCTGTCGCTCCTTCTGCACAAGCAGTGGAAACGGCTGCTCCAGCAGCAACAGAAGCACCGGCAGCTACTGCTCCAACAGGCGTAGCACAAGCTGCTTCTGCGCCAACTGTTCACTACAGTGCGCAAGCAGGCGAGCTGGAAGAGCGCGTTCCTTTGAAAGGAATCCGCAAAGCGATCGCCAAAGCAATGGTCAAATCCGCTTACACAGCACCACACGTTACTATTTTCGACGAAGTGGACGTAACGGCGCTGGTAGCGATGCGCAAAGACGCGAAACTACTCGCAGAAGAGCGCGGCGTGAAGCTGACTTACTTGCCAATGATCGTCAAAGCAGTCGTTGCTGGTCTGAAAAAGTTCCCAGAACTGAATGCTTCTATCGACGAAGAAAAACAAGAAATCATCTACAAAAAATACTACAACATCGGCATCGCGACTTCGACAGAAGACGGTTTGCTCGTACCGGTTGTCAAAGCGGCTGACAGCAAGTCGATCTTCCACATCGCGGGCGAAATCAGCGAGCTGGCGAAAAAATCTCGCGATCGCAAAGCGAGTGCTGACGAACTGAAAGGTTCGACTTTCAGCATCACCAACATCGGCTCTGCTGGCGGCATGTTCTTCACGCCGATCATCAACTACCCTGAGGTTGCGATCCTGGGCGTAGGTCGTATCAGCGAAAAACCAGTGGTGAAAAACGGCGAAATCGTGGTTGGCCAAATGCTGCACCTGTCCTTGAGCTTTGACCACCGCTTGGTTGATGGCGAACCTGCACAACGTTTCGTCAACTACGTGAAGCAGCTTCTGGAAAACCCAACGCTGCTCGTCATGGAGGGATAAGAGACAATGGTAGTAGGTGAATTTACGACAGAAGTAGACGTGCTCGTCATCGGTGCGGGCCCAGGCGGATACGTGGCAGCGATTCGCGCCGCGCAAATGGGAAAAACCGTAGCAGTTGTGGAAAAAGCGGAAGTCGGCGGCGTGTGCCTGAACGTAGGTTGCATTCCTTCCAAAGCGATGATCCATGCTGCACACACGTATGAGCACGCTCAACATACCGAATCCATGGGCATCACCATGGAAAACGTCAAAGTGGATTTTGCCAAGGTTCAAGAGTGGAAAAGCGGGATTGTGAAGCAATTGACAGGTGGCGTAAGCTCCTTGTTCAAAGGCAACAAAATCCAGGTGATTCCAGGTGAAGCACTGTTTGTCAGCGAAAACGAAGTGCGCGTCTTCCACGGCTATGACGTGAACCGCTATCGCTTCCAGCATTGCATCATCGCGACCGGATCTCGTCCGATCGAACTCCCTGCTTTCCCGTTCGGCAAACGCGTTCTGTCCTCGACAGAAGCATTGGCTTTGACCGAACTGCCTAAGAGCATGGTTGTAATCGGCGGCGGTTACATCGGCATCGAGCTGGGTACCGTATTCGCGAAATTCGGCACCAAAGTAACCATTCTGGAAGGCTCCGATCAAATTTTGCCTGGCTTCGAGCCAGATATGCCTCGTCTCGTTGAGCGCAAGCTGAAAAAGCTGGGCGTGACCATCCATACCAAAGCGCTGGCGCAAGGAATGGAAGAAACCGAGAACGGTGTAATTGTCAAGGCAGAAGTAAAAGGCGAAGCGCAGCAAATCGAGGCGGAATACGTCCTCGTTACAGTTGGGCGCCGTCCGAACACGGATGAGCTTGGCGTTCGCGATATCGGCATGAACCTGACTGATCGCGGCCTGATCGTCGTCGACAAGCAAGGCCGTACGAACATTCCTAACGTGTATGCGATCGGGGATATCGTGGCAGGACCAGCTTTGGCGCACAAAGCTTCCTACGAAGGAAAAGTGGCCGCTGAAGCGATTGCAGGACATCCGGCTGAAGTCGACTACAAAGCGATCCCGGCAGTTGTTTTCTGCGATCCGGAAATTGCAAGCGTCGGTATCAACGAAAGAGAAGCAAAAGAACAAGGCATCGATTATGTGGTGGGACGCTTCCCATTCGCAGCAAACGGCCGTGCGCTCTCTGTCAATGCAGGTGAGGGCTACGTGAAGTTGATTGCCGAAAAAGAAACGAATCTCGTCCTCGGTGCGCAAATCGTTGGTCCAGAAGCTTCGAACATCATTGCAGAAGTGGGACTGGCGATTGAAATGGGCGCAACCCTTGAAGATATCGAATTGACCATCCACGCTCACCCGACTCTTGGGGAAGTGACGATGGAAGCGGCTGAACTGGCACTGGGTCGTCCGATTCACGTGATGAAATAACAGCAGCTTTTACGAAAAAAGCCTTGTACCTTTACGGTTACAGGGCTTTTTTCTTCCACATCTTACCCTTTCCACCTGTACTTATATAATGTAAAATAGTGGGAGACTGACGTGGGTGGAGGCTTGGCAGCATGGAGATTACAAATAAGATGATTGATGACTTGCGCCAAAAGCTGGAACGCGCAGCCAAAGAAGCAGGCTACAATTTTCTTGACCCCGAGATCGTAAAAATAAGTCAGCAGTTGGATAAGCTGATCGTCGCGCATATGTTGCATGAAAAACGCCCTTCGTAAGGGCGTTTTTAGTGGGCAAAATTAGGAGAAGGAATACAGCAGGTGGGCGTTAGACCCCATTTTTCGTAAACAAGGCTCTTGGGCATAATAATAGCTGGGGTACAAAATAAGCTGCTGCGCGTCATGGTTTGGCTCATCACTCGGGTGCGTCAAATGACGAGCCGCTTCATCAAAAACGAACGCAGGGGAAATGGTGTGCAAGTAGGCAAGCATGGCAGGAATATCTTGCACGGCATAGTAGATGCGCTCAGCTTCTTTTACAAACTGCGGGGCGATGATCTCCCAGTTCTCCTCGAAAACCATTTGCCAATAAGACGATACAAACAGGCTGAAGCGGCCTTTTACATAATCGGAGTCTTCCCGTATATCGAGAAGCACTTGTGGGATGCTGTGCTGCTCTAGCCATCGGTCCAGCATCGGGCTCACGCTTCGCACAAACTCTTCGGTTGGCAGGGTGACGAAGTATTCGTACTGATCGTCGACAGCCATGACCCCTTTGGTATGTACAGGATCGAACGAATCGGGGATGCCGTAACGAAACAGCGGCAGCAGATAGTCCCATTCTCTTTTCAGACGAACAGATTCAAATTGTTCAAGCTTGTCTTCCGACCATGAAATGAAGCGCTCAGGAGGAGTTGGCTGGGCAAGGGTATGCAGGCTGGCAGCCAGCTCGTACAAGGGAGAAACACTGTAGCTGATCGCGTTCGAAAGCGGGCTGTTGCCCGGAAGTGGAATAGTGATCATAGTGGGCTAAACCTCCATCATGGATACTGCATCCATCATAGATCATCCCTGTGGGACAATTCAATCTTTTTTATTGTAAGAAAAAGGAAAACCCGCACGGTCTAAACCGTCCGGGCTTCTGCACAATGCCGTTCTTGCATAGGGAAAATCGCTTTTAGCCTTCCCTGGTCTTGATGGAACGAGAATGGTTTTTTTGTTTTACTTTTTTGGAGCCGGAAAGAGGCTCGCCAGTCTGTTCTTGCGGTTTTGCGACATTATTGTAAGTTTGATGAGGGTTCTCATCCAAAATATGATCCTTTTCCATAAAATCAGCTCCTTCTTTCCGTAGTTTGTATCAATCAGATGGTGACGAACCATAGGAAATGCTGGTATTCTATAAGGAAGCGTGCCCGCGATTGGTAGCAATGGATAGGTTGTCAAAAGAGCCAAAAAGCACGATACTGAAAGCATAACAGCATGTTTATTATGTAAACAAAAAACCAGGCTTTGATGGATCGGAAAGGAGCAGCTCATGCCACTGTTGATTGCACCCGTGTTTAATTCGACGACAGAACAGCCCATTCGGATCGAGCTGCCCAATTCGTACTACTTGGTCTCGGGAGCAGAGCGGCCGTACGAGATAGCCTCGCGCTATTTGCGCAACGAAATGGACGAGAACAAGCGCATTTTTGATCAGCGCGTGAGTCGCACCAGTCTGTTTTTGGTTGCAGAGCATGCCGAGATGAAAGTAACGGACGATCGCCCATGGATTGAAGAGATCGAGAACAAGCTGAACTTGTCTGCGTTTGACGGGACATGCTCCATTCCATATGTGCTGACGGTTAGCGGAAATATGTGCGGGATCACGTACTTGAAGCGCTCTATCGACGGAAACAAGCTGGCATTTGACCAGTCGACGCAGAACACGTTTCTGCGGATTTTGGAACATCAACTGCCATCCCTCGCTTTTCGCCGCTATGTGCTGTCTCTTGAGAAAAAAAGCAACGAAGACCAGCTGCTCGATTTGTGGATCGCGCTGGAATCGCTGTTTGCCCCCGACGGTAAAAAGGGAGAAATCACCTACAAACTGCGGGTACGGATGGCGTACTACTTCGGAGACTCGTATGCCCAGCGGCAAAAGATTGCCCAATTCGTCAAAAAATCGTACAATCATCGTTCAGAGATCGCGCACAGCGGAAAAGTATTCGGCGATAAACTGACCGATGAAGTCAATACGCTCAGATTGATGGCGAGAGCGACGATTTTGAATACGGCTATGCAAGGCATCAATCTGCAAGACATGCGCGTGCGTTTGGATGAGTTAATATTGTCTGGCGAGACCTATGAAGAACGGTACGAGCCGGCTTATTTTGAAAGAATCATTTTGTAGACCTCACAGAGGAAACAGGAGGAAGAAGCAAGCATGAGTGTTTTGATTGTAGAAGATTTGTCCCATGGGTTTGGGGATCGGATTTTGTTCCGCGACGTGTCGTTCCGTTTGCAGCCGAATGACCGCGTAGGACTTGTTGGAGCTAATGGTACAGGAAAGTCCACGATGATGGGCATTTTGACGGGCCAAAACATCGCGGATCACGGCCGTATCGAGTGGATGCCGAAAATTCAATACGGATACCTCGATCAGCACACGAAGCTGCAAGCAGGCAAAACCATCCGTGACGTGCTGAAAGATGCGTTCCTGCCCCTTTTGGAGCAAGAACAGGAACTGATGGCGATCGGGGAAAAAATGGCCGAAGCAACGCCTGAGGAACTGGAAGAGCTGCTGGAGCGCATGGGCGAAATTCAGGATAAGCTGGAGACGAGCGGTTTTTATTTGATCGATGCCAAAGTCGATGAGATCGCGAACGCTCTCGGTTTGAGCGCTATCGGTCTGGAGCGCGACGTTGCTTCCTTGTCCGGGGGTCAGCGGACGAAGGTTCTTCTGGCAAAATTGCTGCTGGAGCAGCCGACTGTTCTGCTTTTGGATGAGCCGACGAACTATTTGGACGAAGAGCATATTGTGTGGCTGAAAAACTACTTGCGCGAATATCCGTATGCGTTCATGCTGATCTCCCACGATACCGCGTTCATGAACGAAGTCGTCAACGTGATCTACCACCTGGAGTTTACCAAGCTGAACCGCTATACAGGCAACTACGAGTCGTTCCTTGCACAGTCCGAGATGAAGCGCAGCCAGCACTTCGACGCTTTTGAAAAGCAGCAGGAAGAAATCGCCCGCATGGAAGACTTTATCGCCCGCAACAAAGCGCGTGCATCCACTACAGGTCGCGCGAAAAGCCGTCAGAAGCAACTGGATAAAATGGATCGCCTTGACAAGCCGGAAACGGCAGCGAAGCCTTCGTTCATTTTCAAAGAAGCACGCGCGAGCAGCCGCTTCGTGATTGAGGCAGAGAACCTGGAGATCGGTTATTCGCACCCGCTGCTGCCTAAACTCAGCGTGAAGCTGGAGCGCGGCGAAAAAGTAGCGATTGTCGGAATGAACGGTGTGGGGAAATCGACACTGTTGAAGACGCTGCTCGGCATCATCCCGCCACTTGGCGGCAAGCTGGAGCAGGGCGACTTCCTGCACCCTGCGTACTTCGAACAAGAAGTGAAAGCCAAGCCGATCACGGCACTGGATGACGTCTGGAACGAGTTTCCGGCCATGAACAACCACGAAGTGCGCGGAGCTTTGGCGCGCTGCGGTTTGAAAAACGAGCATATCAATCGCAACCTGAACGCACTCTCCGGGGGCGAGCAGGCAAAAGTGCGTCTCTGTAAGCTTTTGCAACGGGAAAGCAACTGGCTTGTATTTGACGAGCCGACCAACCACTTGGATGTCGTTGCGAAGGAAGAATTGAAGCGTGCATTAAAAGAATTTAAAGGGACTGTCCTGCTCGTATGCCACGAACCTGACTTCTACGAGGATTGGGTGACACAGACGTGGGATGTTGAGAAATGGAGTCTGGAGCAGGCAAAAACACCAATCAAGCTGTAATAAAAAAACAGGCAGCCACATTCAGTGGGACTGCCTGTTTTCTTTTGGCCAAAAAGTCGTGAGCTTCGTCAGCGGGCGTTGCGCATGCGAATCATCGAGAAGTGCAGGCTGCTGTCGAGCAGAGCTTCTTTGAGCGGCGTCAGCGACGGTGTGATTCGCAGCTCAATGTCCGCCTCGCCAAGACGGGCGAGCAAATCGCCCATGGCTGTGACCTGCAACGGTTGGACAGGATCTTTGGAGACGAAGTAGCCCGCCCCTTCGTCGAGGCACGAAAAGGAGTCGGCCGCAAACGTGTACTGGTAAAGCGTCGTCTGCGCAAGGATCGGATACCAGCGGCTTTCGATCGCAATGACCATTTTGGCGCTAGTCAGCCCGAGAAAACGTTCCTTGTCTGCCGAAGACGAATCTGGCTTCGCATAAAAAGCAATGCGCGGACAGTCGCGCGGGAAGTAATACATCGGTGCACGAGCCGCGTCAATCGCCCAGACGAGGGGAGGCAGGCTTGGGTGGCTAGGATGCAGCCGCGGCTGAAAATCGGCAATGGCAGAGTCTTCACTGTAATGAAACACCGTATGCATGTAAGCAAATTCCTTTCCGTAGGCAAAATGGAGGAAAGACAACCTAAATGACTGCCCAGGCATTTGGAAGGTATCGGCCCCGGTAGTATGGACACGATGTTTTCGTAATCGCTTCGCCGTTATGGAGCATCATCGAGCTGGAGCCGCCGTCCATCGCCATGGCAGTTACAACCCCATGCTCTTCCAGCAGTTCCGCCAGGTCATTCATGCTCGCCCCGATGGAATGCCCCGGCTGGCGGCCGTCGATGACGACGAATACAATCGTGCCGTCCGCTTTTTGCCCGATCGCGGTCCGTGGCTGAATGCCCCAGCTTTTGGCCGGCTTGTCTTTAAACATGTTTTTCCCGTTTACAATCAGTTGCGGACGGAAGCTCATCGCATCGCGAACGCCCATGTTGACCAATTGTTCGGCCGTGTAGTTGCCTGTAATCAGCTTGCCTTCGTAAGTGATGCCCAAGGCCGTCTCGCCGCTTTTGGGATTATAGCCTTGCAAAATTTTCCCGTCGTGGATGACCACGCCGTACGCCTTGGCTCCTTTTCCGTAGCCGTCAGGATCGGAGAAGCCGCTTGCGTTGACGATGCCGATTGCATTGGTTTTTTTGACAAATTCATCGAGCAGATCGCCGCGGTCTTTGCGGTTTGTTACGACGAGCTGTACCCGTTTCGGGTCGTGGATGTACATGATTTTCCCTTTGAAATAGTACGTCTCTTTGGTCACGTCGATGTCTTCGATTTCGACCAACTCTTTCGGCTTTTCCGGCAGCGTGACGGTTACAGGCTGTTCTGTGGTAGGCGTTTCTTCCGGCTTGGTCGTGCCGTCAGGCTCTGAATTGATCACTTCCGGATTGCGAATTTGCTGCTTTAATGCATTCAATTTTTCTTCCGGCAAAAATGTATACGGCGCCCAGTAGTCGTGCTGCGTGGTCAGCAAGGTGCCTGCCGCCCACTCGCGCAGCTCTTCTCCGTTTTTCGTCCCAAACAAAAAGATGATACTTAACAAAGCGAGCGTCGTGCAAGTCAAAGCTGACACGAGCATCAGGCGCTTGACCCAGCGCCAAGGTCTTTTGCGAGTTGTGCGTTTGCGTGTGCGGGCACGTGATAAAGTTTGCATGATTTCTCCACATCCATCTGGTGTTAAAATTGACTGTTGCTATATGGTAAGGACGGATAAATGGGTAAAAAGTTTCAGGAAAATAATAAACGATCACCAGGGGAAAAATAGGGACAGGAGGTGAGGGCCGTGCGCGGCTATGATGAAGCATTTCAAAAGGAAGTAGAGGAGTACCAGGACAGTCCGAAAGGGACGCGAAACCAGACGACCAGTCGGGATCGCCAAGACCAGGGCGAGAAGCAGGAGACCCGAATTGACTCGAATAACGGGTAAAATGGTTGACGGGCGGAGTCCACTTTGGATTTCGCCCTTTTTCCGCTCTGGGCAATTGGGCTTTCGCTGGAACGATTCAAGCGCAGGCCCTCTGTTATACATGGGCAAAGTGTGGTAAGCTTACCCAATGTACTTTTTTACGCCAGGAGGGTTCTTGTGAGCACCACGTTTGCAGATTTACAAATTAACGCGCCGCTCGTAGCGATTTTGCGCGACCAAAAAATGGAGACGCCGACACCCGTGCAGGTGGAAGCGATCCCATTGATATTAGCCGGACGAGACGCCTTGATCGAATCGCCTACGGGAACAGGCAAAACGTTTGCCTACTTACTGCCGCTGCTAACGAAAATCGATATGGATAAAAAAGATGTGCAGGTTCTTGTGCTGGCACCGACGCACGAACTGGTCGTGCAGATCGCCAAAGAAGCCGAAAAGCTTTTGCCAGGAGCCGATCATGCGGTTTTGCCGATCATCGGTGGGGTGGACGTCAAGCGCCAGGTGGAGCGCTTGAAGAAGAAGCCAGTGCTCGTCGTCGCTACGCCTGGTCGTCTGCTGGAGCTGATCGATCAAAGAAAACTGAAGGTGCACGAAGTAAAGACTGTCGTCGTCGATGAAGCCGACAGAATGCTCGATGCAGGCTTTGGCAAGCCGGTCCAGGAGGTCATGAAAAAAACATTGCGGGACACCCAGCGCCTGCTGTTTTCCGCAACGATTTCAGACCAGATCGTCGCGGCAGCCAAAGCGTTCACAAAAGAGGCTGCGCTTGTCCGGGCGCAAGCACCAGAGGGCGCAGCAGGAGTCGCGCATCTGTATCTCGTCTCTGATCCGCGAAAAAAAGTGGACACGCTCAGACGGTTGCTTCGGCTCGTCAATGTTCGCTCCTCGATCGTTTTTGTCAATCAGATCGAAAAAGTGGATGAGATCGTGTCCAAACTGAACTACCACCATTTGGAATGCCGCCTGTTGCATCGCGATGCATCCAAGGAAGATCGAGCGCGTACGCTGCAAAAGTTCCGCGACGGGGCGTTCCCGGTATTGATTACGACGGATGTCTCGGCCCGCGGAATCGATATCCCGGAAGTCGAATGTATCGTTCATTACGATCCGGCCCCAGATGCGGATACGTACATTCACCGCAGCGGACGGACGGGACGGATGGGCCGTGCCGGACTTGTGTTCTCGATTCTCAGTCCGCAGGAGCGGTTTATTATCCAAAAGTTCGCCAAGCAGACGGAACTGGCGATTGCCGAAAAAACGATGGCGTACGGCGCTTTGGAAGATCCAAGACCGGAGCGAAAACCAGCGGCCAAACCAACAGCCAAGCCAGCCGGAAAAGGAAAACCGCAAGACCGCAAAGCTGGTGGCGGCAAACCACCAATGAATGCAGGCAAAGAGTCTTCTTCGGCAAAGCGCGTACATAAGAAGGGCGGCTTTGGAACAAAGTAGGACAAGAAGCACACGTCTTGTTCTAAGGAGGGTTCCATGCGCAAAGATCGTTTGTATGAAGAGGACTTGCTGGTGAATGGCGCGGTTGGGGGAGAAGTGTTGGGCAAGCAAGAGCGGCAAACGCTTCGCCGCGAAGCGGGCGAACTGAAAGAAAAGATGGAAGCGGCCAAACAGGAGCCAATTTCTGAGTAACCCCACTGTAACAGTAAAAAAGAGCAGGGCTGCCGACCAATGCGGCGCCCTGCTTATTTTGATCGATTACTCGTCTTTTGTAAGCTGACATTGTTGCAGCGGAATGACTTTGGTCTTTTTCACGAACTTGTAGCCAAGCCACAACAGGATGAACATGGGCAAGCCGATGTAGGAGACGAGAATGCCGTTCCAGTCGATGGTGTCGCCAGTGAATGCGCTGTAGTTTTGCCCGATAATAATGAAGGAGCAAAGAACGAAGGCGAACACAGGTCCGAACGGATACCATTTGGCCCGGTAAGTTAAATCGCTGAGGCTGCGTCCTTGGGCAAGGTATGCTTTGCGGAAGCGGTAATGACAGATGGCGATGCCGACCCAGGCAATAAAGCCGGACATGCCGCTCGCATTAAGCAGCCACATGTACACGACGCCGTCGCCAAACAAAGAAGCGAGAAAAGCGAGCATGCCTACCGCTGTCGTCGCGTACAGAGCGCGTGTCGGAATGCCGCGCGAGTTGATCTTTTTCAAAAACTTCGGTGCCTTGCCTTCCATTGCCAAAATCCACAGCATGCGAGCGGAGGCGTACATGCCCGAGTTTCCGCAAGACAAAACGGATGAGAGAATGACTGCATTCATAACCGATGCCGCAAACGCCAGTCCTGCTCTTTCGTAAACTAAAGTGAAAGGGCTTACAGAAATGTTGTCCACATCACCGCTCATCAGGTTGGGATCTGTATACGGGATCAAAAGGCCAATGACGGCGATGGACAAAATGTAGAACAGAAGGATGCGCCAGAAAACTTGCTTGATGGCCCGCGGCACATTGACTCGCGGATTTTCGCTCTCGCCTGCTGCTACGCCGACCAGTTCCGTACCTTGAAAGGAAAATCCGGCCACCATGAACACGCCGATCATCGCCATGAACCCGCCGTGGAACGGAGCGTCGCCGACAGTGAAGTTTTTAAATCCGACTGCTTCGCCGCCCATAATCCCGACGATCATCATCAGTCCGATCGCGATGAAACAGATGATAGCAATGACTTTGATGAGTGCAAACCAATATTCACCTTCACCGAATGCTTTGACGGAGAGAAAATTCAACACGAACAACAAGGCGAGAAACAGACCGCTCCATAACAGCGATGAGCTTTCCGGCAGCCAGAACTTCATGATCAAGGCGGCAGCCGAAATCTCCACCGCAATCGTCACGGCCCAGTTGTACCAGTAGTTCCAGCCCAGGGCGAAGCCAAGTGCCGGGTCGACAAAGCGGGAAGCGTACGAGCTGAACGAGCCTGATACGGGGAGGAAGGTAGCCATCTCGCCCAAACTCGTCATCAAAAAGTAAATCATGATACAGATCAAACCGTAAGCGGCAAGCGCGCCCCCTGGCCCTGCGGATTGAATGGTCGAGCCGCTCGCCAGAAACAAGCCTGTCCCGATCGATCCGCCGATGGCAATCATCGACATGTGCCTTGCGCGCAAACCTCTTTTCAACTCATACTGCTCTTTTCCCGTCTGTTTGTTTTCTCTAGTGGGTAGTGGAGTATGATTCAAACTTGATGCCCCCTTTTTTACCGTGAATGAAAATTCCTAATATTCAGGTTACAAATATGATAGTTGATTTGGGACAGATAATCTATTCGACCGGGTGTCATAAAAACGAAACCGATTTTTATCCAACATGTACAAATATTCCCTTTTTGTTCGCGGGGAATTATCCGTCTCTTTCTCGGAAAAAAGCAGGGCAGCCGCTTGTTTCCGGCGCCCTGCTTTGTGTATGGCTTATGCCTGTTCGTATTCGCTGGCAGGGCACTCGCTGGCTTGCAAGTACGCATCCAGATCTGCGAGCCACTCGCGGACGGTTGAGTAGGGCGTGTCCAACTGGAACAGCTTTCGGATCATCAGACGAATCTCTGGCGATAAGGAAAGCTCTTCCTCCCAGCTTCGTTCCGGCGCATTCTCATCCGCAGAGTAGCCGGAATAGAGCAGAAACAGAAAAAAGTGCCCGAGCGCATACAGGTCGCTCGAAGGCGCTACTTCCCGCTTGAGCTGCTTTTCAGACGGATAGGCGCTGAGTGTCTCTTCCGTGTAAGTCGGCTTGTCACCGACGAACCGCGCCAGCCCAAAGTCAATCAAGTACGGATTTCCTTCCTGCCAGATGACGTTTGGGATGCGGACATCGCGATGGATCAGTCCGCGGTCGTGCAAGTAAGCGACAAGCTCGCCAATTTGCTTCATATAGAGGGCGCATTGCCGCTCCGTCACGACAATGCCGCGTTCGAACAGCATCTCTTCAAGCGTAGGCCCCGTCAAATACGTCATGACGAGAAAGGAATCGTTGCGAAACCGAAAAGCGTCCAGACACCGCGGAAATTGCGGGTGCGACAGCGAGGACAGCACTTTGCGCTCGTACTCCTGCATGGCTTCGCCTTTTGGCGTATGACGCAAGCTTGGTTTGACCTGCTTGAGCACGACTTTCTCACCTGTTGCGCGATGGATAGCCAGGTAGGCGATGCCGTAGCTGCCCATCCCGAGCACTTGCTTGATCTGATAGGCGCCTGCCACCGTTCCTGCGCGATAGGGCTTGTCCCGGACATTGTTCGTCCACCATTCTTTTACTTCCGTCCACATAACCGTTCCCTCCTGTAGCCATCTTACCATGAATGGAAAAAGCCTGACCTTTTTTCATGCAGGTTTGCTATAATCAGTTCGTTACATGTAGACAGGAGCGACGGGTATGAATTTTATCATTGACTGGTTATCCTTTTATTTGATTGAACAACCTGAGGAAGAAGACGGCATCAAGCAGGTGCGCATGACCCGCTATTTGGGGCATGATGAATATCAGCGAAGCGAGTTGCGCGACTTTTTGGATGGCGAGTTCGCACGTATCGCCAAGCGCAAGGTGGAAATGAATCCGAAGACGGACGGGACGCCGACGAAGCTCGGACAATTTGTCCTGGAGCCGGGGCATCCGCTCGATTCCAATCCGAACTATGCCTTGCTCAACCGTTTGCTTGCAGCCGAGACGCCAAGCGAAAGCAGAGAGCCTTGCCAGGAGCTGATCCAGTCTTATTTGCGGACGTCGCAAGTAAGGGGCGGCGTGCTGATTGTGGTGCGCACGCGTCTGGAGCTGCTCGATGAGCGCTACGTCTTTATTTTGAAATGCGATTTTGAACAAAAAACAGCCGTCATTACGGATGAAAAGAGCCTGATTTCCAACGTGCGGATGGCGATCAATGCGAAAAACATGAAGTCGCTGATGTATCCGTACATGATCGAATCCGGGATGAATGATCCGTACCACGTCAAGATTCATCAGTTTTCCCATGCGCGTTACTTCGAGGAATTTTTGCGCTTTATTGAATATCCGCAAACGGTGACGCAAATCGTCTCCGATGAGGTCATTTCTCTCGCCCGCCAGCATATCGAGTACACCTATCCGGAGGAATCCGAGGAGCGCGTGCGGGAAGTAGAGGCAATTGAGCTGATTGCCGCCAGCCCCAAGCGGGAGCTGTCCGAGAAGTGGGAGCACGAGACGGTGATGGAAGCGATGCAGATCATCACCGACCGCCAGCCGGAGGTCGAACTGAAGTTCAAGCTCGATCACATGCAAATTCGCACCTTGCTCGCGGATTACGGCTCTACTTTGCATATTGCCAAAGTCAACGGTCGTTATGTCGTCATTTTGGAAGGGGAGCAGCTTCAGTTTGAGCGAGGGGTATCTCCTGTTGAATTTGCCAAACCGAAATCACTTGCGGAGATCGTTCAAGAAATCGAATCGCGCAGCAGCTATTCTCCGCCAATGGCAGCAATGCCAGGGGAGCCGGACGATACGCCGCCTTGGGAATAGGAGGAGCGAGCATGACGCACAAAAAACTCACTTTAAAAGGGCAGGAGCAAAACGTATACCCTGTCTTGCGCCATGCTTCTATGGTCAAAAAATACCCGGACCGCTGGGTAGTCAAAGAGCACACGGCAGATACACGCGTGCTGTATGCGCTCGATCAGGGAGAGGGCTACGGCTTGATTACGCCTGACATGCTGGTTGCGGCAGAATGGACGGCTGAACAGCTTCATGCGTACGCGATGGACAACTTGCAAAAGCTGCCGTATACCGTGAAAACACAGGAGGTAGCGGGCAACCGGATTCATTTTATCAGCCCGCCAGACGGCTATGCGGCGAGCAGGGTGTTGCTCGATTCGCTGCTCCGCCAGTTTGACCAGGAAAAACAAGGAGATTCGCTTGGCGTTGCCATCCCGCATCAGGACGTACTCATTATCGCGGACATGAATGGCGAGGTCGGGGCGAACTTGCTGGCCCGTCTCACTTACGACTTTGCCTCAAAAGGGCAAGTGCCGATCGCCGTACTGCCGTTTTTCTGGGAAAACGGCGAGCTGACACCGTTTTTGGTCGTGTCGCATGATGCGGATACGAAGGGAAACACATAGGATAGAAACGCAATAAGAGAGTTGACCCTGGTGTGGTGCAACTCTCTTTTGCTATTTCGGGAAGGGTACGTCCATCTTTGTTGGCGCGATGGCGTTTTGTGTAACGTAGTCGACTACATGATCGTAAAGCTCTCTGCCAAGGGATGAAATCGAGCGCTCCAGGGAAAACCCGCCAATGAGACTGGTCCACCATACCTCCAAGCTACGGAATATTTCGTGGTACGCCTCTTCACTCGTTGCGCTTTTCGTAAACAACGCTTCATAAAACGAGCGATTTTGTTGGAACAATCAGGGAAAGGAGCGTATCCATGAAAAACTTCATGATCGGGCAATACGGGCATTTCGATCGGAAAAAGTACGAGCGAGACTTCCGCAAAGGATTTTATGGAATCGAAGCATGCCTGCTGCCTGCGGAAGAAGATCTTCGCTGCTTGCAGCGCGAAGCAGAGGCCAACGGTTTTCAGATTGGCGTCCATTTTCCGTTGCGGGCTGGTCAAGCGAAGCTGAGGGACGCGCTGTTTATGCACCCAGAGGAAAAGGTTCGCGCAGAAGTATTTGCCCGGATTGTCGACGAGCTGGACTACATGCGCGAAATCAAGCCCGCCTACGTCCTGTTCCACTACCCGAAGCCTGTCATTTTGGACGACCGTGTGGACTGGCAAAATTGGCGGTTCGCCGATCCGAGCGACTATGTTTTCGAATCGCAGTATCCGCTCGCCGCGTTTTTGGAAAGAAGCGAGCAATTGTTTGCCTGGCTTACGGAAATGGGCGAGAAATATGCGTTTGTGCCTGTGCTGGAGTTTGACGCGCTCAATCGTTACGTATACGAAACCGATGTGTTGGAAGTTTTGCTGAACAAGTACCCGAAAATCAAGCTGTGCCTCGATACGGGCCGATTGTTCGTCCAACAAAAAATCGACCCGTACTTCGACGCGAAGCGGGTCATTCAGAGCTATGCGAAATATGCCTGGAGTCTGCATCTGTGGACGATGAAAGCGACGGATACTTTTGCCTACAACCATTTTCCTGTCTTGCCGGAGTGCACAGCCGAGCAGGGCTGGGCGCCGATCGCAGACTATTTGCGCATCGTCCGCGACGAAAATCCGGATGTCAAAATTATGTTTGAACACCGCTCAGACTTGATTGACGACGAGCAGCTGAACATCTGCTACGCGTGGGTGAATCAACTGCTGCCCGGCTCCTGATCGTCCAGCAGCAACTCGATGAATCTTCCTGCTTCGTGAATCAGCCAATACGGCAAACGTGGACCGTGTATGTACAGGTTTGTTGCGGCATCGAGCATCGTGCGGACGCGCTGCTCATCGCCAATCATGCGGGCGCAAACGCCCATGACCATCCACGGGTACATATCGCCAGTGTCAAACGTGTCGAAGCGGGGGAACGCTTTCGTCATCCGCTGATACAGCATGGCGCCGATGTCCGGCTCACATAAGCCGTACACGATGGGAAACGCCTGCGAGGTCACGTCCGGGTACCATTTTCTCCAGCCGGGATGCGAACGGTCGTACATGGCGAACGAGCGGCGAAGACGGCTGTACATGTTGGCAATTCCCGTCTTGCAGGCAACGGCGCGCACAGACGCTTCCCGGGCGAGTGCTTCCTTGCCGAGCAACGCAAACAAATAGCTGGCGTCATCCAGCCCTTTGGCAACCTCGCAGTTGTCCATCAAATATTTGACGCGAAAAGAATGTTTGGCCCAGGTCAGCCCATCCTTTTGCTGCAACCGGGCGATGCCCCGGAACAAGTAAGCAAGCTGCTCCTGATTGGCGTACAGCCAGGAAGTGTCGCCACAACTTTCCACCCATTCGCTGACGAGACTGAAGTAAGTCGCATGGTAGCTGTCTTCACTGTCGGCGGCTCCCGTGTCGATCTCTTGCCCGGAATCGAGACGAAAGTCGTTGATGTAGCCATTTTGGCTCAGATGCTGCAAATACCAGTCCAAATAGCGGCGCACCGCTTCCCGCTCCTGTAGCCGGACCAGCGAAATAAGGGCGAGGTTGGTAAAATACGGATTGATCTGATCCCGGTCAGGACCAAGGCGAAAAGCTCCGCTCGGAAGCTGGCAGGACAGGAGGTAATCTCGCTGGTGGGCAAGCAGAGCGTTGCGGGGCTCATCGAGCATGGCGGCATGCCCTCCCTTTTCTACGTGATTGCTGTCACCAATTTTACGCCGTATTCGGTCCAGTGCAAAGCCCGTATGTACGCGTCCGTGTCGATCAGAGGCAGTTCGGCTTGCTTTTCCACTTCCAATCGCCATTTCTCATCGCGAAACCAGTCGACGCCATCGGCAGGAGCGTGCTCGACATCTGCCCAGGCGGTTTGCAGCGCAGGGCTGTACAGCTTCGGTTTGCCAGAAATCAGGTTGTCGCCTTCCAGCCGCAGTTCATATCCGGTTTTTGTCTTTGCTTGCGGCAGGTGACGCGGGGTAAACAGGTGTGGCCAGTAGTCCGCGCGCGATCCCGTATGGGGAATGCGTGTGCAAAACGTCACAATCTTGTCCAGCCGGTACGGATCGTCGAACAAGAGGCGGTAGAGCGTTTTTCCAATCGCGATCCGCTGGGTGAGTTCGGAAAAATGCTGCACGTTCAGGCCGACGATGTTCAACCTTTTGTCGGTCGGATGTGCTTTGTAAGGAAAGAGAATTTGATTGAGCGAAAACAGCGATTGCGTGAAAAATACATACGTCGAAAAAACGCGGTTCGTCGCAAGCGGCTTATGTACGACGCGCTGTTCGATATATTGCTGCTCGTTGACGATCAATGCGCGAGTGAGACGCGAGCTTTCCCGTGAAGCGAGAAACTCTTGCCAATACGAATGCATGAACACAGATACGCCAAGAGGTTTCAACAGGGCGCTCAAGTCTTCCTGCCGCTGTTTCATCTGGGCATACAAGAGGAGTTGCGGGTAAGCATCGTGAAAAATGAGCCAGTTGCTTCTCTCCAACAACCAGAAAAAAGGCTTGATTTCTTGCGCATCCATGATCGCAGGAAGCCATTCGCCTTTTAGATCCGTCATATTCCAACCGCCATTTCGCGAGACGAGGTGGGCAAGCAAGGCCCAGTGAATCTCGGGATGCTCGCGGTAAAAATCAAGGTACGCTTGTGTCCGCGTGACATTGTTGCGATTGGCTCTCGCTGTTTGCCATCTGATTTGCGCGACCAGTTCTTGTTTGTCCAAGGAAGAAATCGTGGTAGTCGTCATGAATGGGATAGCTCCTTGCCGTTTGTCCGAATACAGGGGGAGGGGGCCTCTCTGCGGTTAAAAAAAGCAGGTCATCAAAAAACGACCCGCTTTTGGTTCAGCCAATCATTTCGAGAACAAGAAGCCGCACCATCAGTTTTTCCTTGGCTTCTTCCCACGACTTGGCGAAGATGACTACATGCTCCGACTGGAACTGGGCTTCCGCGACAAACATGCCGTCCTGTTCGTAAATGTTCATAGAAGATCGTCCTTTCCGCTGCCTTTCAAGCATTGTATGCTATCATGAGAGAGTTGATGCATACAAAAGTGCTGGAAAAACAATGCAGGAGCGTGAACACGGTGAGAATCAAGCTGACGAAAGAAGCGGTAGACCAATTGCAAAAAGCGACGCGGCCTGTTCGCATTAGCGGTGAACTGGTAGGCGGCTGCGGAATGACCGTGGAATATTCGCTTTGGCTGGATGAAGCAACTCCAAATGACCAGGTGATGCAGGTCGAAGCGATGACTTTGCTGATTGATGCGGAGACGATCGGCTACATCGACTCGGATTCCTTGACGATCGATTATCGGGCACAGCAAGGGTTTCGGCTCGTGACCCCGCAGCAAATTTTGGCGTACGGCCTTACGTTGAAAGAGCGCTGGGGTTGACCCGTTCGCTTTCCGTTTTACTTGGGCAAAAATTGCAGGAGAAAAGCGAGCATTCCGGCGGCGATCAGCGGGCCGACGGCGACTCCGCGGAAAAAGGTGACGCCGATGATCGTTCCCAGCAACAAGCCCGTGACAATGAGCGGATTGCCGGACATCAGATCGGTTCCTTTTCCCGCCAGGTAGGCGACAAACACCCCCATGATGATCGCCAGAATCGTATGCCAATGGGTGAACAGGGCAAGCACGGAAGCCGGATTGACTTTTCCGCTTGCGAGCGGCGCGAGAATGCCGATGGTCAAGATGATAATGCCTACTTGCAAGCCATGCTGCTCAAGCAGCGGGAAATAGCGTTCGAGCGAAAACAGCCGCATCAAAAGCAGGATGGCTACGGCGATCGAGACGGTCGCGTTGTTGCCGACGATGCCGAGCGCAAGCAAGAGGAGCAGAGTGAGGTTAATGACATCCATGCTGGTTGTGCCCGCTTTCGTTTTTGCCAGTAGTATATCCAGATGGGGCACGGCTTGTGTTGCCGCATACGAAAAAAGAGATCAGGCATGGCAGCAGCATGCACGGATCTCTTTTTGCTTAGTCGAACCAAAGTTCCAGCATCCCTACCGGAAAGCCTGTCTGCTCATCCGAATCAGGGAAGCGTCCCCAGGCGAATACACCGTTGAAATAATCAATCGTAAATGGCTGGTCGTATTCGGCAACGCTGTATTTTCCGCCAATGCGAAATTCTTTCGTCCCCAAATAATACGACTTGGCCATGAAATACTTTTGCGTAATGATGGCAAGCTGGGACTCGTCACCCAGTTTCTTTTTCTCCTTGGCTTCCACGTGCAGGCGTTCCATCTCTTCCTGCAGCTCAGCGAGTGTCATTTGACTGTACAAGCGCAACGGACTGCCTCCTTTCCCTACAGGTATATTGTAACAAAAGACAGGGGAAAAGGCGATGGATGGAGAAGTACGAGAGAACGAATGGAGGGAACATCATGACGAGATTTGATTTGACAGGCAAAAAAGCGATCGTAACAGGCGCTGGACGAGGCATCGGAAAAGCATTGGCGATCGGCTTGGCCGAGGCGGGGGCAGAGGTTGCCGTTGTCGCGCGCACAGAAGCGGACTTGCAGGAAGTGGTCCAGGAGATTCAGGCAAGCGGGGGAGCGGCTACGCCGATTACAGCCGATTTGACCGAGGCAGGTGCAGCAGAAAAAGTAGTGGCCGAGACGCTGGAGACACTGGGCGGCCTGCATATTTTGGTCAATAACGCCGGGATGAACATTCGCAAAAAAGCGCATGAAGTCAACGAGGAAGAATGGGATCGGGTTGTCGATCTGAATTTGAAGGGAGCGTTTTTTCTCAGTCAGGCGGCGGGAAAAGTCATGTGTGAACAGCGCTACGGGCGGATTGTGAATATCGCATCCGTGGCTGGACTTGTTGCGCTGCGCACGGGAGTCGCTTATGGGGCGAGCAAAGCGGGTGTCATCCAGATGACGAGAGTGCTTGCGCTGGAATGGAGCAAATTCGGCGTGAATGTCAACGCGATCGCACCTTGGTATTTCCGCACGCCGCTGACGGAAGCGCTGCTCGACGATGAAGCTTTTTTGCAAGAAGTGCTGCAGCGGACGCCGAGCGGAAGAATTGGCGATGTCGAAGATTTGGTTGGTCCTGCGATTTTTCTCGCTTCGGATGCGGCCAGTTACATATCGGGGCAAACGATTGCGGTCGATGGCGGAATGTCGGTCTACGGCTTCTAGCGCGAAAAGGAGAGAACCAGCATGAATATTCGCAAGGCGAATGCCGAAGACGCTGGCGTTGACCTGTCGGGTGAGAATGGAGATGGAAGGAAACATGCGGCTGTACCAATCGGAAGGCTTCGTCCTCACACGGGAAGAAATCGTGCAGCGGGAAGGCACGTCCGGCATTCCGACCGCGCATATGCGCAAACAAGTAGGCAAATAGCAAAAAAAGGGGCATTCCCGGCGTGGGAATGCCTAATTATTGGGGGCGATTGAGAAAATGAACGATTGGCGCACATGACTGGATTGCTCTCACCCAACACAGTCAATAGCCAGCTACTGTTAGCGTAGGCATATTTAGATGGAAAAATCGATCTACCCATGCTTACGTTAAAGAAGTCATTCTAGGAAGAACATCGAACTTTTTCTCAATGCGTTGAAAAAGTGCTTACAATGAAAAGATAACAGACAAAAGTAAAGTCGCAATAAAATAAAAATAAATCATTATTAAATTTTTCGGCGTTATCGGGCGAAGCGGTGATTTCCGATCACGACCGTTTGGGGCCTGGACCAAATCCATTTGGATGTTGCGGTATCAGGATTGAAAAAATAAAGGGAACCGTTTGTCGGATCCTTTCCGTTCACTGCATCCGCGACAGCCTTTCTGACGCTCTCGTTCGTTCTCGACGAGAGTCTGCCGTTTTGGACAGGCGAGAATGCGTTGGGAGCAAAAATAACCTCCCGCACCGTATTTGGAAATTGTGATGAAGCTACCCGATTCAATACGACAGCAGCAATCGCTACTTGTCCTTCATACGGTTCACCCCGGCCTTCCGCATATACCAACCGGGCAAGCAGTTCCATATCCCTATCTGAAATTTTTACGTTTCCATGGCGAATCACTTTGCGGCGATCATCTCGACTGACTTGGATATGATCGCGTTTTGCTTGCGTTTGAGGGATAGACATTTTTGTTTGCTTCTTGGCTGTCGGCACAGGTGCTGTTGCTGTTTTGGCTACAGCTGCCGGAGCGGACGCGGACGGCGTTCCCTTTGAATGAGGTGCCATTGCGCTCGTCGGCGTGACGAACAGGCAGAGAAGAAGCAAGGCAAAACTGTTGAGAAAGAAGAAAAAGCGCGTTCGCGCTTCTCGTGTCTTCATGGTAAGAACCACTCCTTTTCGCTTTTTGCTTTTGTGTGCGGAAGCGAATCGGGTCTTTTGCAAGTCTAGCGACAATGTATGCGAAGTGCAAGAGGAAATTGGTTCCATAGGACTATTTACTGTCTGGAAGAGATGGATAAATACAGGGGAGAAGAAGACGAGGGGAGCGGAAAAAATCTTGTTTTTGCAAGGAAAAACACCACTGCGCATAGACAGTGGTGTTTGGTGTGAGGTAGTCACAAAGACTTATTTTTCCGTAATCGTAATCGTATTGATTTTGATCGTTTGCTCTGGAGAGCTGGGTTCATTTGTTTGCGGGTTCGGTTTCACTTTTGTGGCTGCGATTTTTTGCACGACGTCCATGCCGCCCACGACTTTTCCGAAAATCGTGTAATTTGGCGCGTTTTCCAAACCTTCTACATCTTTTCCCGACCCGATGAAAAATTGGCTGCCGTTTGTGTTTGGTCCAGCGTTTGCCATCGCAACAACGCCAGGCTCGTACTTGTGGCCGTTTTTCAACTCATCCTGGAACGTGTAGCCTGGGCCGCCTGTTCCATTGCCCAGCGGATCGCCGGTCTGGATCATGAAATTTTGGATGACGCGGTGGAAAATAACGCCGTCATAAAACTTGTCCTTAGCCAAAAAGACGAAGTTGTTGACAGTGACAGGCGCGTCTTTGGCGAACAAATCAATCGTGATGTCGCCCATCGTTGTAGAGATTTTCGCTTGGTAGGACTTGTTTTTGTCGATCTGCATGTCAGGGGCTTTCTCGTACTTCTTTTCCCCGGTAGGGCCAGCAGGTTGGGAAGGCTCATTGGAGCCAGGTTTTTCAGTTGGCGCAGTCGGTTGTGTCGGAGCGGTTTCGTTTTTGGCACTGGAACAACCCGCGACCAAGGCGATTGCCATCAGACATGTGAACAGGGTCATGAAAAACTTTTTCATCTTGTGCACCTTCCTTTGTTTCTTGCCATTAGGGTGGTTCGGTTTCGAATTATAGCATAAATGGACAGGCAAATGCCAATCGGGTAGTCTGTCCCGCTTGTGGCGTGGTATGATGGGAGGAAAAGGGTGATTGATGTGGGAGAACGGTTCGAAACAGCTACGGTACATATTGGGCATTCACCTTTGAAACAGGTAACAAGCAAGTCTACGCCGATCTATCAGACATCTGTTTTTGCCTTCGACGGCTTGGAGGAAGTAGAAAAATATTACGCTGGTGAAGGCGAATATTTGTATACGCGAAACGGCAATCCCAATCAGGTAGAACTGGCTGATGCCATCGCCCGGCTCGAACAGGCGGAGGCCGGAGTCAGTGCGGCTTCCGGCATGGGAGCGATCATGGCTGGCCTGCTTTCGATTCTTTCCCCTGGCGATCACGTACTCGCATCGCATGAAATATACGGGGGCACTTACGCTCTTTTGCATAAGGAATTGTCGCGGTTCGGCATCGAGCTGGAGTGCATTGTACTGGATCAGGGCACCAGGCTGAGCGATCATGTCCGCCCGGCGACGAAGCTGTTTTTCCTGGAGACGATTACGAATCCGTTGCTCACGGTTGTCGACTTGCCGCAGTGGATTCGTCAGGCGAAAGAACTCGGCTTGACTGTCATGGTCGACAATACGTTTGCCACGCCTTATTTGGTGCAGCCAATCGCGTTTGGCGCCGATCTCGTTGTTCACAGCGGAACCAAGTACATCGGTGGACACAGTGACGTTACGTGCGGTGTTCTGGTCGGGAACCGTGCCCTGGTGAAACGCGCAGCCGAAATCGTCGTCAATTACGGTGCGTCCCTCAGTCCGTTCGAAGCTTGGTTGACGGCGCGCGGTCTGAAAACATTGGCAGTGCGAATGGAACGGCAGTGCGACAATGCAAAGGAAGTGGCCCGTTTCTTGCAAAGCCATCCTGCTGTTAGCCGCGTCTACTATCCGAGCGACGAAGCGACTTCCTTTTTCACAAGGCAAAAGCAAGGGGCGATGGTTTCCTTCACGCTCAAGGAAGAGAGCAAGATTTACGACTTTTACCGCGCACTGGATTGGATTCAATTCGCGCCATCTCTGGCTGGGGTAGAGACGAGCGTGTCCCATCCGGTTACGACTTCGCATCGGGCATTCACCGAGGAGCAGAGACTGGCGACCGGAATTACGATGGGACTGGTGCGCATGTCTGTAGGGATCGAAGCGGTCGACGACATTGTCAGCGAGCTTTCCCGTGCTTTAAGGAATTAATTGAAAAAAGCAGGGAACCTTGTAACTTCTTGGCGGGCTGATCGTATAAATTAGGTAGGATGGAGTCAGGATGAACGAGGCTTATGTATCTTGACTCGATGCAACAAAATGGGAGAAACCGAGGAAAACCGCAATGGGAATGGCGATACAGCGTCCCGCGCAATCATCGGACCAAGCATCTGGAGACTATTACGAATCTCGTCCATTTACAGAACTGTACGACGAGTATTTTGATCGCGTGAATCGTTATTTGCGATGCCGTGTCCAGAGTACGTGGGATGCCGACGATTTGACCACCGTGGTCTTTTTGAAAGCGCTGGAAAAATTTGAACAATATAGCAGAACAAGTCCGTTTGCCTCTTGGATTTTTCGCATTGCGCACAATACATACGTGGATTTCATGCGAAAAAACAGAGAGCTTCCCGTCGATCAGGAAGATTTTTTGGGAGCTGAGCCGGATGATACCTGGCAGCCGGAGCGGCAGGCGTTGACCAACGAGGAAATTCGCCTGCTTCGCGACCGGCTCGACTTGTTGTCGCAGGATCAGAAGGACGTTCTCATGCTGCGTTATTTTGCCGATTTGAAAATCAGCCAGGTTGCTGAGGTGCTGGGTAAGACAGAATCAAGCATCAAAATGATCTCCTATCGGGGCTTGCAAAAACTTCAGAAGATGTACGAAAGGGGGGACTCCGAGTGAGAGAAGAGGAGAAATACCCCCAAGGTCATACCGATGATCAGACTGTAGCTCAACTCCTGACCCATTTAAAACGCATGCGCCGTTCTGTTCCCGTCAATTATCAGTTGAAGGCTGATTTGAAAAAGCAGTTGCTGGAACGAATGAAAGAGTTGGAAGCGAAAAAGGTTCAGCCACAACCGGAGCGACCGTGGATGAAGCGAAAGTGGGTCTGGTCCGGTGGTACTGTCCTGGCAGCCGTAGTGCTCATCGGCGCTTATTTGTTATGGTGGGGCGACAGCTCGGTGACGATAAACAAACAAGAGGTGCTCACACTTCCAGCCGAGGCGACTGTAGAGCAGGTGGATATTGATAAATCTGCCACGCAAATCGCTTACATTGTCCAGTCGTCCGAGTTGCGGACCATCCCGATTGACAGCGAAACTAAGCCTGTCACTTTCAAATTGCCGCCAACGAAAGGCAAGTATGTGGCAGTGGCGTGGTCCAATTTGGGCAAGCAGATCGCCGTTGTCGAGCAAGTCGAGCAGACGTCCCGGATTTGGCTCGTCGATTTGCCAACGACATACAATGTGGGCAGCAGCCGTCTGCTCAAGGAAGAGGAAGGGGTAGCTTTCAGCTCTCCGAGTTGGTCGCAGCACGACGACTCCCTTGCGTATACGCGCTCGAAAAACGGCATGGATGAAATTTGGGTCAGCAGCACCATCTCGTTTCAGGAATGGAAGCTCGCCGAAGGATCTCAGCCGGAATGGTCGCCTGATGGCCGTTTCCTGTCACTGCACAAAGATGGAGAGATCGCTGTCATGGAAATGAGGACGGGGCTGATCACGATACTGGGGCAGGGGCAGTGGGCTTCCTGGCGTTCAGAGCACGAGCTTACTTATACCAAAGCGGATGGCCAGTTGATGGAGGCCGAACTGGGAGACGAGTCTTTCGTGAACAGAGAGCTGCATTTGCGCAACCAGTCTGCTGCTGAATTTGTTCGCGGCAATTGGGCAGCGAAAGGCAAGCAACTCTTGCTCATTTCGCGGGAAAGTCAGCCTGTTGAGCTGGTTGTCTCACTAGCGTCACGATAACGAGCGGAGGAACAAGCATGAGAAGGAGCTGGATGTTGGCCTTTGTCGTGGCATGGGTCTGTTTTTTGGGACAGCCAGCGTCGGCAGAGAACAACGTGGATATAGAAATAAACATGCCGATGAGCGGCTTGATCAAGTATGAATCATGGGCGCGGGTCGGCGTGACGATTTCCAGTCAGGAAAAAGATGTTGCGGGCTTCGTGGAACTGTCGAGAAACCCTTTGGCAAAAAATCAGCGCCAAACGAACTTGCGCCAGCCTGTGAAGTTGGAAAAAGGCAAAAGCACTACTCTGTTTTTTGATTTGCCTGTGCAACTGTTGCTCGATGACTGGTACATCCAGGTGACACAAAATGGACAGGTGATCAAATCAGAGAAATTGCGCCTCCCCTACCCAAAGGACGGCCAGACGATCGGCGTCGTGAACGAGGGAGGCAACGCGTTTCATTTTCTGGCGGTAAATGCTTCCCAGACGAAGCAAAATCGGTCGATCTCCGTCCAAACGGTATCTCCCGACATGCTGCCTGATCAGTCGTGGATGTTGGAGAGCCTTGATGTGTTGGCGATCGGCGGGAAGCAGGAGACGCCGATTAACGATACACAGTTGAACGCGATCAAGGAATGGATCAAGCTCGGCGGTGTCGTCATCTTGTCCGCAGGTCCCGAGCAGGATGGGCTGGTGCAAAGGTTCGCAGACATTTTGCCAATCCCGCCGGGGAACAAGGGAAGCGTGAACATTGCGGATGCGCTGCGGGTATACATGGACGACAAGCCTGCTCCACCCGGGAATATCCCTGTTTACAACAAAGATTTTCCGCTGTTTGTTGCCAAGCCCAGCGGAAAAGGACTGCTGTTGTTCGTCAACTACGATGTGACTTTGGAGCCGCTTGCTTCCTGGCAGCACAACTTGCCGCTCTGGCAAAATGTTATGGTGCAGCAGGGCGCGACGACCATTTTGGAAAACAAGCGCTACCTGGATCAAATGTCGCGGCCTTTTTTGGAGTTGAGCAAGAAAATCCCCGATGTACAGACTCCGACGCCTGTTTGGATGGTCGTCCTGTGGGGCGGATACGTGCTGCTGGTTGCCCCCTTGGCTTACATCGTGCTGAAAAGAATCGGCAGACGGGAGTGGGCGTGGGGAATCATCCCAGGGGTTGCCGTCTTGTTGACTATCGGTATTTTCGCGTTTGGAAAACCGTTGGTGGTGAAAACGAATGCCAGCTATACGGTTTCGGAAATCAACATTTTGGACGAACATTTGGCCAGGGCCCGAACGGCCGCAACCTTTTTGTCCGTCGACAAGGATGGCTACGATGTGATTGTGGAGCCTTCCATCGTGGCTGTGCCTTTGACTCAGGGCCGCAGGGATTACGAGCCGGAAGGGCTGACAGATGGCTCGCGCCTGTTGTCTTACCGCAACCTTCCTTACCTGACTCCTAAACAGGCGACCGGGTTTGGGGTGCTGCGAGAGATCGGAGCTTTTGACGTGAACGTGCATGTGGAGGAGAACCGGATTGTCGGGCAAGTGAAGAACAATACGCTTTACTCCTACGAGCAGGCGTACATCGAAGTCGGCTTGCAGCGGATTCCGATCGGAGCATTGAAAAAAGGCGAAGAAAAACAGATTGACGGAGCGGTGGAAGCCTTGTTTATGCCGCGCGATCAACTTCAAGAAGAAGCGGATTCGCCTGAAAAGAGACGAAAAGAGATGCAAGAGAACGTCATCGGGTATGGACAGGGCGGTCAGGTTCGCTTGATCGGGATCACGACAGACCCGATTCCGCTGATGAAAATGCAGGAGCCGCATCAGTCGTACTACTGGAATGTCGTCAACCAGACGGTACAGCTAAAGCCGCAAGAAAACGGGAATGTGGTAATGCCTTACGGGCTTTTGAACGTCGATCTGCTGGAAACGACGGGAGACTACGATTCAATCAATGGCTATTTGTGGCAGCTTGGAAAAGGCAGCATCACTTTTGAACTGCGCACCGACATGACGAATTTGGACCTGAAGCGTTTGCTTGTTCCGCTTGATCACAGTTCCTACCGTCCGTTCCGGGTGGAGTATTTCCAGCAGAAAAGCGGGAAATGGCGCCTGGTTGACCGGGGAACAAAGCTCGTGCTGGATCGGGAGCTTCAGGATGCGTTGACCGTGAATCATACGCTGCTGCTGCGCTTTTCCAATGACGGACCGTCGCGCTTGTCGCTGCCTGTGCCATTCTTCCAGGTTGAAGGGGTGAGAAAATGGTAATTGAAACCGTGCATCTTGGGAAGCGCTACGGAACCCTGCAAGCCTTGTCAGACTTGAATTTGGCTATCGAACCGGGAAAAGTATTCGGATTCATCGGTCCGAATGGCGCTGGCAAATCGACAACGATGATGATTTTGTCTACTTTGCTTGAACAGAGCGAAGGGGAGGCGTATGTGTGCGGCTACAACGTCCGCAAAGATCCGGCCAGCGTCCGCCAGTCGATAGGATACATGCCCGATTTCTTTGGCGTGTACGACAATTTGACGGCAGTCGAGTATTTGGAGTTTTACGCAGGCGCTTTTAAAATTCCTGCCCGAAACAGGCGATCCCTGGTCGCCGATTTGCTGGAACTGGTCAACCTGTCGCCGAAAGCGGATGCTTTTGTCGATTCTTTGTCGCGCGGAATGCAGCAAAGGCTCGGTCTGGCGAGGTGTCTCGTGCACGATCCGGCTGTCCTGATTCTGGATGAGCCTGCTTCCGGTCTGGACCCGCGCGCACGCATCGAGCTGCGGGAAATCATCAAGCAGCTGCGGGAGATGGGCAAGACGATTTTGATCAGCTCGCACATCCTGCCGGAGCTGGCTGAGCTGTGCGATGATATCGGAGTGATCGAACACGGCAAGCTAATCGCCTGCGGCTCCGTCCACGAAGTGAGCAATCGCGAGACAGGTGGCAGCGTCATGCAGCTGCGGGCGCTGCGCAATCTGGACAAGGCAGCGCTGCTGCTCGAAAGCTCGCCGCTCGTCAACCATCTAGAGGAATACATGGGCGGTTTCCGCTTTTATTTTCAAGGAACCGAGCAAGAAAAAGCAGAGTTGCTGCAAGAGCTGATGGATGAGCAAGTGGCTGTCGTCTACTATGGGGACGCGAAGAAAAATTTGGAAGATGTTTTCTTGGCGATTACGGAAGGAGTCGGTATGGAATGAACGGCTTCCTTTTCAATCCGATTCTCGTCAAAGAGATGAGAGAGCGATTTCGCTCGCGCAAAACGGTGTGCATCCTTGCCATTTATTTGCTGATCATGGGCGGCATTCCGCTCGGTTTTTTGCTGACGGATACGCTGAAGGCCGAGGCGTTGGGCGAGAACCGCAATCTGTTTCTTATTTCCGCAGCGATTCATTATGCGATGGTCTGCTTTGTGGCTCCGGCATTGACCGCAGGCGCCATCAGCGGGGAGCGTGAACGGCAGACGCTGCACATTTTGCTGACGACACAGTTGTCGCCGACTACGATCGTCTGGAGCAAGCTGATCACATCGCTTGCGTTTTCGACACTGCTGATCGTCGCGTCGATGCCGCTATACAGTATCGTCATGCTGTACGGCAGCGTGTCGCCGGAACAACTGGCCCAGCTGATTCTGTTTTTGGCCGTGAATATTTTCTTTTTGGGCTCGCTTGGACTGTTTTGCTCTACCTGGATCAAGCGCACCTCGATCAGCACCATTACAGCGTACGGAATCGCGTTCTTTTTCGTCGTCGGAACCGGGCTGTTGTTCTTTTTCATCGGGGAATGGCTGCAGCAAAGCTATCCGGACATGTACCCGGACCAAGGAGTCTGGAATTTGCCCGAGCTGCAAGTGCTGGCGGGGATGAACCCAGTGATTGTCCTGTTCGGCATTTTGGGAGAGTCGTTGGATCATTCCGAGCAGCTGGCGTTTTCACCGTGGCTGTTTTTCTCCTGCACGTATGTGGTGCTAGGCTTGCTCCTCGTAGTTTGGAGCGCTTATTTGCTGAAACCGATCCGCCGCAGATGGTGGAGTTGGAAGAAAGCGTCTGGTCGTGTAAAATGAGATGGATGTGTTGGAAAAGGAGGTATGTTTTGTGAGCAAACAGGAAGAAGTGCAAATCATCGATTTTGAAGAAATGCTCAGATCGATTGAAAGTCGTCTCGCATCTGCCGGCATGTACGTGCAGCGGGAAGCGATCATCACGATTTTGCAAGCAGAAGAAGCGTTTCTGCTGGAAAAAGGCGTGCTGCAAGAGTATAGCGAGTAAAAACGGACAACCTGCCCTTTTCGGTAGGTTGTTTTTTTGTCAAAAGACGTATGCATGGAAAAGGCAGATGCGGTCAGTGCTTCATGGCGTATACGCGAATGCTTATGGATGGTTAGACGGAAAAAAGAGGAAATGCGACTTCTGTGGTGAATTTGTCCATATCCTTACGACCGAAGAGGTGAATGCTCGTTGCGTGCACAAGGCGTCGAAGCTGGAGCTGCTTCACCTAAAAATGAATGGCTCCATATTATCCAAAACGTACATAACCATATTTTCAAATTCATTCGGAATGAACAGGACGAGTTTATCTTGGAGCTGTCGGAAGGGAAGCTTGCGCATGAGTACGGGATTCACACGGATGCATTGAAAGGCATGCGCATGGAGGATATTTTTCGCAAAACCGATGTAGAGTATATCCTGCCTTACTACCAGGTAGCCGTTGCCGGGCAGACTGTAGAGTATGAACTCGTTCTGGGCGAACGGTATTTTGCCTCGGTATTAACCCCGATCAGCCATGACGGCGTCGTTACGGAAATCATCGGTTCAGCTACGGATATTACTGAATACAAGCTGATGAAACAGCAGATGCAAGAGGCAGAGGAGCTGTACCGCAGTCTGGTCGAGGACACTTTGATCGGCGTTTACATCGCATATGTCGAGGAGCCAGGGTTTGTTTACGTCAATCCGCGGTTGGGGGACATTTTTGGATACAGCCAGGAAGAGCTTGTGAGAATGACCGCCTCTGATCTGGTCATCGAGGAAGAGCGCGGGATCATTCACGGACATCAGGAGCGAAGATTGAACGGCGATCGTTCCAATATCCACTATCAGTTTCGCGGGCTATGTAAAAACGGCAGCAGGATCGATGTCGAAGTTTTGCAAAAAACGAGCATGTACAGAGGCAAACCGGCGGTCATCGGCATTTTGCAGGATATAACCCAGCGCAAGCAAGCGGAGGAGCTTGTGCGCAAATCGGAATTGTTGTCGGTGATCGGCCAGATGGCGGCAGGCGTTGCTCACGAAATTCGCAATCCTCTGACGTCTTTGAAAGGGTTTGTCCAACTGCTGCGAGCGTACCCGGAGGGCAAGGACGAATATTTTGGCATCATGCTGTCCGAACTGGATCGGATCGAGTTTATTATCAGCGAGTTTCTCGTGCTGGCCAAGCCGCAGGTTATCCTCCAGCGCAAGCGGGAAATGCGCCCGCTTCTGGAGCAGATCGTCATGATCGCGGACACACATGCGATTATGCACAATGTCCAAATCATCACAAGCTACGCTGAAAACCTGCCGTCGATTGTCTGCGAGGAAAACCAGCTGAAGCAAGTTTTTCTCAATCTGCTGAAAAATGCGGTGGAAGCGATGCCGAACGGCGGGGAAGTGAAGGTGACGGCGGCTGTGGAAGGGGAGACGATGGTCATCGCCTTTTCCGATCAGGGCTGCGGGATTTCCCAGGAACAACTGGCGAAGCTCGGCGAGCCATTTTTCACGACGAAGCCGAACGGGACGGGCCTCGGCTTGATGGTCAGCTACAAAATTATCGCCAATCACGGCGGGACGATTAGCGTGCGTAGCGGTGAAGGGACAGGCACGACCTTTGAAATCAGATTGCCGATCGGATAGCGCCATTTGCCCGTTTGCTTCTGCCGGAAAAAAACGGTATGATGGTGTAGAGAACCAATATCAGCATAAGGACGTGAACGCATTGACAGAAGATAACAAAGACCTCGAATTGGGCGATATCATTACGCTGGACGATGAAAACGGTGAACCGTTGGGTGATTTTGAAGTAATCGCGATGTTTGACCTGAACGGTAAAGAATATATTGCCTTGACGGAAGCAATCGAAGATGAAGAGGCAGAAGAAGACCTCGATGAAGAAGTAGACATCTTCGTATTCCAAGTTGACGGCGGCGAAATGGTTCCGCTGGAAGAAGACGAGGAAGGCGTTGTTTACGCGAAGCTGAACGAGGTTCTGGAAGGCATTGAACTGATCGACAAAGGCGAATAATCGGGTTGCCCCCAGGAAGCAAGCGGCACTCGTACGCATGAAGAAGCCACTGCTGGTGTCAATGACCAAGCAGTGGCTTTTTGACGTCTCAGTTTTTCATTTGAATAATATTGTCTTTGAGATCGCGCACGACCAACAGGCAGGTGTAATCCGTTTCTTGCAGTTCTCTGACCAGCGCGGAGCATTCGTCTTTGGTCAGCCCGAACTTTTCCAGACGGGTGCGCAGTTCCTCGCCGCCATTGTCAAAAAAGTGGGCTTTGCTGTCGATGTCTCCTACGGCACTCTCGAAGTGGGTGCTGTATTTATAAAAATTGTTGCGCTGGTTCGAGTGGTTTTTATCGGGATTCCATTTCAGCACCCAGATGTCATCCTTATGATAGCCGGACGAATTCAGCGCCTGGATATCTGAAACCAGCTCCTGATCGTAGCGATGAAACTTCACAAACGGCTTGGTAGCACTGATCAAAGTTGTTCCCCCCTATGTCGGCTCAGGAATCGATGCCTTACTAGGATGCCCGCTGGAGCGTTCACGATGAATGGAAAATAGTTCGCCGCAGGCCACACTTGATGCGAAAAAAAGCACAGCGGGAATAATTTCCGGCAGAAGAGAAGGGTTTTTCCAAAACAACCAAGAAAATAAGTAAGAGCAAGCGAGGTTGCTTCGCTTTGACCTTGCTTTGTTGCAAATGCTACACTAATGAAGAAGCGTCATATGCTGGAGTGAATGCGGTGCGTGATCGGCCATCTCGCTAGGGCGGGGTGGTTTTTTTGCCCCATTTTGTGACTGGCGTTGAATACTATGGGAAGCATACGGTACAATAGCGATTAAGTGTTCGCTTTTTTCTGTGAAAAATTCCCTAGGTGGATCGCAAGGGGTTTTTGCGAAAAACAGGCGATGACCTGCGCGGTTACCAAAACGCCAGCAAGTTTTGGACGCTTTTCGAATTAGTAGAGGGGAGAGCGCGATTGAAGGAAACAGACACACTACATACACTGACCTATACCGAGGAAGATATCCAGGTACTGGAGGGCCTGATCGCCGTCCGTAAACGTCCTGGGATGTACATAGGCTCTACCGGAAGCAGAGGTTTGCACCATCTCCTGTGGGAAATCGTCGACAATGCCAAGGACGAGGCGTTGGCTGGCGTCAATGATACGATCATCGTTACTTTGTACAAGGACGGCAGTGTCAGCGTAGAAGACCACGGCCGGGGGATTCCGACCGGGATGCATAAAACGGGACGGCCTGTTCCCGAAGTCATTTTTACGACACTCCACGCCGGAGGGAAATTCGGCGGCGGCGGATATAAAAAAAGCGGCGGCTTGCACGGGGTAGGCTCCAGCGTCGTGGTCGCCTTGTCCAAATGGCTTGAGGTGGAAATCCACCGGGAAGGCAAAGTGCACAAGCAACGCTTCGCTTACGTGGTCGATGAAAAAGGCGTCGAGCATGTCGGCAAGCCGGTTACCGATCTGGAAGTGACAGGTACGACGAGAAGAACGGGAACGACTGTGCGCTTTTTGCCGGACGAAGCCGTATTTGGCAGCGCGCGTTTTGATTACGAGACGATTCGCGACCGTTTCCGGGAGACCGCCTTTCTGTTGAAAAAGCTGCGCATGGTCTTGATCGACGAGCGCGGACCGGAGAAAAAACGCGAAGAGTTTTACTTCGAGGATGGCTTGAAATCGTACGTCTCTTATTTGAATGAGGGCAAAAACACGCTGCACCCCATCGTTTATTTCGAGGGAGAAAAAGACAACGTCTACGTCGAGCTGGCGTTTCAATACAACGACGGTTATGCAGAGACGCTCGTATCGTACGTCAACTCGATTGTCACGACAGACGGCGGTACGCACGTAACGGGCTTCCGCAACGGAACGACCCGGATTTTCAACGAATTTGCGCGGAAAAAAGGGTACTTGAAGGACAAAGATCCCAATCTGACGGGAAACGATTTGCGGGAAGGTTTCCTCGGAGTGCTGTCATTGCAAATGGCTGATGTCCAGTTCGAGTCCCAAACCAAGGACAAGCTGGGGAACGAAGAAGCGCGGGCAATCGTCGAACAAATTGTCTCAGAAAAGCTGGGCTTCTTCCTCGAGGAAAATCCGGAAATAGGCAAGCTTTTGATCGACAAGGCAGTGCGGTCTGCCGAAATTCGCGAGGAGCTGCGCAAACAGCGCGAAGCTTTGCGCGGAGACAAGAAAGGCAAGACGGCGAAAAAACGCAAATCGATCTCGGAAAAATTTACCCCTCCGCAATACCGCGATTCCAAACGCAACGAGCTGTTCCTCGTCGAGGGTGACTCCGCAGGCGGCTCGGCCAAGCAAGCGCGCAATTCCGAGTTTCAGGCGCTGTTCTCCTTGCGAGGAAAACCGTTGAACACGGAAAAGGCCAAGCTGTCCGAAGTGTTGGCAAACGAGGAATTTCGGACGATTTTGGAGGTACTGGAGACGGATATCGGGGAAGAGTTTGACATCGAAAACTGCGCTTTTGACAAAGTCATCATCATGTCAGACGCGGACGTCGACGGCTCCCACATCCAGACGCTGCTCCTCACCTTCTTTTTCCGCTACATGCGTCCGATGATCGCAGCAGGCCACTTGTACATCGCCCAGCCGCCGCTTTACCAGGTGAAAAAACAGGTAAAAGGCAAGCAGACGGAAGCGATCTACTGTTGGAGCGATCAGGAGCTGGAGCAGGCGCTCAAGCGGGTAGGACGAGGTGCAGAAGTACAACGATACAAAGGCTTGGGTGAGATGAACGCCGATCAGCTGTGGGAAACGACAATGGACCCGGAAACGCGCAAACTCATCAAAGTCGAGCTTGAAGACCTCGCTCACTGTGAAAAACTCGTGACGGTGCTGATGGGAGACAAAGTTCCGCCTCGTCGCGAGTGGATCGAGAACCACGTTACCTTTGAAGTGGGAGAGGATGAATAAACATGTTGTCCAATCAGATCATTAACCAGAGCTTCGCGGAGATCATGGGGAAGCGGTTCGGAGACTATGCCAACCTGGTCATTCTCTCCCGCGCGATCCCGGACGCCCGCGACGGTCTGAAGCCTGTACAGCGCCGGATTTTGTACGCGATGTACCAAGAGGGCAATACGAATGACAAGCCGTACCGGAAATCGGCGAAAACAGTCGGGTACGTGATGGGTACATATCACCCGCACGGCGACTCGGCGATTTACGAGACGATGGTGCGCATGGCCCAATGGTGGAAGATGCGTCAGGTGCTCATCCAAGGACACGGGAACTTCGGCAGTCTGGACGCCGATCCGCCTGCAGCGATGCGTTACACGGAGTCCCGCTTGTCCGCACTCGCCAACGAGCTTTTGCGCGATATTGAAAAAGATACCGTCACCTTCATCCCGAACTACGACAACTCGGCACAGCAGCCGGCTGTATTGCCTTCGCGTTTTCCCAACCTTTTGGTCAACGGCGCTTCCGGGATTGCTGTCGGCTTTGCCACGGACATTCCGACCCACAATCTGGGGGAAGTGATCGACGCGGCGATTGCCCAGATGAAAAATCCGGACATCTCGCTCGACGAGCTGATGAAGCACGTCAAAGGGCCGGATTTTCCGACGGGAGGCATCGTGCAAGGTCTGTCGGGAATCCGCAAGGCGTTTGAAACAGGCCGCGGCCAATTCATCATCCGTGCCAAGACGCATGTGGAGGAGCCAAAAGGCGGCAAAGTGAAGAAAATCGTCGTCTCGGAAATTCCTTACGAGGTGGTCAAGTCCAAGCTGGTCGGGCAAATTGACGAGCTGGTCATGGACCGCAAAATCGAGGGCGCGCTGGCTGTCCGCGATGAGACGGGGCGCAAAGAAGCGGAGATGAACAAAGTCCGCATCGTCGTCGACATTCGCAAGGAAGCGGACGAGCAGGCGATTTTGAATTACTTGTACAAAAATACCGACCTGCAAATTTACTACAACTACAACATGAACGTGATTCACGAGGGAACCATCCACCAGATGGGACTCAAAGGACTGCTCAAGGCGTACGTCGATCACCAGAAGGAAGTCGTGACAAAGCGCTGCGAGTACGATTTGGAGCGCAAGTCGAAGCGCGAGCATATCGTGCAAGGGCTGATTCGCGCCAAGTCGATTTTGCGCGAGATCGTCGACACGATCATGGATTCCGAAGACCGTGCCGACGCCAAGAAAAACATCATGGAGAAGTACGGCTTCTCGGATGAGCAGGCAGACGCGATTCTGAGCATCCAGCTCGCTTCCTTGACCCGTCTCGATATCGTCAAGCTGGAAAAAGAGCTGGCAACCCTGGCGAAAGAAATCGAGGAGCTGAAAGCGATTCTTGCCAGCGAGAAAAGGCTGATTCAGGTCATTACAGGCGAGTTGAACGAGATCAAGAAAAAGTACGCGGAAGAGCGCCTGACGGAAATCCAGGGCGAAATCGAGGAAATCAAAATCGATATCGCCATGCAGATCAATGCAGAAGATTGCATCGTCACCCTCACGAACGAAGGGTACATCAAGCGGACAAGCCCGCGTTCCTTCAAGTCGGTCGGGGGAACCCTGGAGACGTGCGGGGTAAAGGACGGGGATAAGGTTCGCTACTTCGTGGAGACGAACACATCCCATACGGCCCTGTTTTTCACGCAGGACGGCAAGTATTTCGCCACACTCGTCAATGCTTTCCCGGACGACAAGTGGAAAGATATCGGTTCTGCGCTGGTCAACGTCATCCCGTTGGAAAAAAATCAGCGGATTGTTGGATTCACCATCGTCGAGAACTTCAAGCAGCCGTTGTTTGTGTACCATGTCAGCAAAAACGGCTTGATCAAAAAGACCGCGCTGTCCGAATATGAAACCAATCGTTCGAGCGCACTCGTGGCTGCCAAGCTGAAATCAGAAGATGACGAATTTGTCCATGTATTCGTAACGGCGGAAGCTGGCGGGATTTTGGGGGCAACCCGCGACGGGATGGGGATTCGCTTCTTGCAGGCAGAAGTCGGGGCGACAGGTCGCGCTTCCAGCGGCGTAAAAGCGATTACACTCGCAGCGGGAGATGAAGTCGTGACGATGCTGCCGACTGAGCTGGAAGACAGCCGAGCGTTTACGCTGTTGACAGAGGAAGGCGTAGTGAAGCGGACAGCGATTGCCGCCATGCCGCTGCAAGGACGGGCTGGCAAAGGCGTGCAGTTGATTCGCAAGCGCAAAAACCATCCGCACCAGCTGACGGCGATTTACCTGGAGGAAACCGTGTACGCCTGGACGGCGCAAAACGAGTGGGTGCCAGTGGACGCGAGCCAGGTGATCGTGAACGAGCAGGGCGGAATTGGCCGCGTCGTCGTGGAAGGCGGCGTCAAAGCGGTTGTCTTTGAAACCGTTTTGCCAACTGATGAACCAAAAGAGGAGCCGACCGCAAAAGGCTCTGGAGAGGGAGAATCCGCAAGCTCGCAGCAAAAGGCGACAGGTGCTCCTGTCAGTTTGTTTGATCTTGGCGAAGAGAAGGAATGATGGAAAATGGCAACTCCGTTTGAAGCGTTTGTATCACCGTTGAGCTGGCAGCAAGTCTCTCTTCTGCTCGACACGGTTCAGTATTTTGAAGAAGCGCCCAAGCTGCTTTCCCTTCCGCAAGAGGAAGGGCCGAGCGTGCCAGTGCCCGTTACGGCAGATACACTGCGGCAGATGCTGGCGAGTTTGGATGAGGACGATGCTTTTTCGCGCAAGCCGTTTGCTCTCCGCTGGGAAGCGGGCGAGGATGCGGACGCTGGAGCTCTTATCGTTGAATTGCCTACTGGCGAAACCGTGAAGCAGCCTGCGGTTTTGTCCGCGTTTTCTCCGGTTTAACCGAATCAGGATGGCTTTAAAGGACGCTTTGGCACATGCTCATGCACCCGCGCAGGGGAAGGGCGGTGCCAAAGCGTTTTTTTACAGTTGCAAGGATTGCCAAAAACTTGGCATGTATGGTACAGTTTGAGCACGTTTCTTTTTGTTTCAAAATGTTAGTTACTTACTGATTGGAGGAGCAAGCAGATGGAACAAACGATGAACCAAAAAGCTTTTGCGGATGTCATTCGCGAACGCAGATCGGTACGTCATTACGACGCATCCGTCAAAATTTCCCGCGACGAGTTGAAAGAGATGCTGGCCGAAGCGACATTGGCGCCATCCAGCTCGAATCTTCAACCTTGGCGTTTTCTGATCATCGACGAGCAGGAGCTGAAAGAAAAGCTGCTCCCGATTGCCTTCAATCAAAAGCAGGTCGTCGAAGCTGCCGCAGTGATCGCCGTACTTGGCGACTACGAGGGCTACAAGCAGGCGGAGCAAATTTACCAGAAAGCAATCGACACCGGCTACATGACAGAAGAAGCGAAAGCAACCATGATCGCCAACATCAACCGCCGTTACGAAAACCGCGAGCGCAGCGTGCTGAAAGAAATTGCGCTTGTAGATGGCGGACTGGTCGCGATGCAATTCATGCTCGTTGCCAAAGCTCGCGGGTATGACACCGTTCCGATGGGCGGATACAACGACGAATTGTTCAAAGAGGCGTTCCAAATCTCGGATCGCTACGAAACGGTCATGCTGATCGCCGTAGGAAAAGCGGCACAGCCTGGACATCCGACTACCCGGCTAGACGTAGATGCCATTACGTTCTGGAATGAGATGCCAAGTAAATAAGCAAGTGTGTGGTACGACAGTCACTGGTCTATGAACCGTGACTGTTTGTTTTTTGATCAGGCAATCTTCCTGTCGGGGTAGAAATCGGGCAGGAGGGGGCGTACAATGAAACAGGACAAGCAACAACCTTACAGACAGAAGAAAGAAGGGTTAGCATGAAACGGATTTTGGCAATCAGCGATATACATGGGGAACTGGACAAGCTGGAGTCGCTGATGGAGCTTGTGAATTACGATGCGCAAAACGATCAACTGATTTTGCTCGGGGATTACGTGGATCGCGGCCCCAAATCGCGAGAAGTGGTCGCAAAAGTGAAACAGCTTCACGAACAAGGAGCAGTTGTCCTGATGGGCAACCATGACCATATGATGGTGAAATCGTTTGAGCAAGACCCTGTTTTTATCGAACGTTGGTTCCGCAATGGCGCTCAAGCTACGTTGGCGAGCTACGGTCACGCAGGCGCTACTACCGAATCTGGCGCACCAGAAGCGTTGGAAGTGACGCCAGAAGTGCAGGAGCATCTCGATTTTCTCGGAGGACTGCGCTGCTTTTTTGAGACAGACGATTATATTTTCGTCCACGGAGGCGTGCATCCCGAGACTCCGGTGGCAGAAACAGACCCGTACAAGCTGATGTGGATTCGCGATGAGTTCCACAAAGGCTATCGCGGGGAAAAGACGGTTGTATTCGGGCATACCCCGACAGAAAATTTGCACGGAAAACACGATGTTTACTTCGGGGACAACAACATCATCGGGATTGATGGCGGCGCTGTTTTTGGCGGCCGTTTGCACTGCCTGGAGCTGCCGAGTCGCAAGGTGTACTCGGTCGAGTAGTCAAGAAAAAGAGACGGCATACCTGTCAGGGACAAGACCAGGGGCCGTCTTTTCTTTGTTTGCGATCGTCTGTATAATAAGAATATTAAGATAATAATGAAGGGAGAATAAGCATTGACCTTAAAAGTCGGCATTATCGGTTGCGGTTCCATTGCCAATCACCGCCATGCTCCCGAATATCGGCAAAATCCTTACACGGACATTTTGCTTGTCTACGATCCGAATCCAGACCGGGCGAGGAAGCTGGCAGACAAATACGGCGGACAAGTAGCGGGGAGCTGGGAAGAAGTCGTACGACATCCTGAAATCGACGCGATCAGTGATTGTTCAACCAACGAAATGCACCATCTGATTACGACACAGGCGCTTTTGGCGGGCAAGCATGTGCTGTGTGAAAAGCCGATTGCGACGACAATCGCAGGGGCGAAGCAAATACTCGCAGCAGCGAACAAGTCGGGCAAAGTGTTGATGATTGACCACAACCAGCGCCTGGTCAGTGCGCATGCCAAAGCGCGGCAGCTGATTGAAGCCGGGGAGTTGGGAAACATTTTGTCGTTCAAAACAAGCTTTGGTCATCAAGGCCCTGAACATTGGAGCGCCAACGGGACAAACGGAACGTGGTTTTTCAAAAAAGCCCGCTCCGCGTTTGGCGTTGCAGGTGATTTGGGCATCCATAAAGTCGATCTGCTCCGGTATTTGCTCCAGGACGAGATTGCGGAGATTAGCGCTTTTTCCGGCGTTTTGGACAAAAAGGATGAACACGGACAGCCGATCGAGGTTTGCGATCATATGTCGTGCCTGCTCAGAACCAAATCGGGTGCGATCGGGACGGCATCTTTTAGCTGGAGCTATTATGGCGATGAAGACAACAGCACGATCTTGTACGGCGAGCGGGGTATCATGAAAATTTTTGCCGAGCCTGAAAAAGACCTGGAGATCATCAAGGCGGATGGACAGCGAGTGCTCTATCAGCTCGGGGCGATGCAAACGAACGACAACCAGACGGCGAGCGGCGTGATCGATGCTTTTGTCGAAGCTATCCGCACGGGACAAGCGCCGATCGCCACAGGCGAGGACGGATTGGCTGCGCTGCGCATTGTCGAGGCGGCGATGGAGTCGGCTGCCACGGGGAGAAGTGTCCGCTTGGAGACGTGACAGGGAATGAGAGCACACATGGCTGGTCACACTAGAAGGGGAGGTGTGATCACATGGAAGGAAACATTCAGGTCAATGGCAAGCATTATCAGTGCGAATGCACATATGATGGGGATTCCCAGTACAACGTTCAAGTGCGCAATGGCAAAAATGTAGTCGCAAACTATAAAATCTCGGCAGGTTCGGAAGGCGAAGTGCTGGAGTCTGCCCAGGCGCATTTTGCCGCAGACGTGGAGCTGGGCAATGTAAAAGGGTAAAACCGGGCAAAACGCAGCCGCCTATTCAGCGGACTGCGGTTTTTTCTTGTCAGCCGCCGCAGAACGTGATACAGTAATATTGTTTCCTTGGAAACCAAATGCATGACAAAGGAGCTGACCGCTGAATTGGATCAGAAAACGAAAATTTGGAATCAGTGGCTGACTCTGCTACATAAACAGGAGGATCGCAGCAAACGGCGCGAGTCCTTACTGCTTGCGAAAATCCGCAGCAGCATCCCTGATTACCAGCATTTGGACAGCCTATCGATAACCGAACTGCACGTCATTTCCGAAATCGGCAGCAACGCACGGGTGAACGTGACGACGATTGCCCAAAAAATCGGGGTGACCAAAAGCGCCATATCCAAAATCACGGTGAAGCTGTTGAAAAAAGGCTTGCTGGAGCGCTATCAGTTGGAAGACAACCAAAAAGAAGTTTTTTTTCGGCTGACAAAAGTAGGCGAGTTGGTCAACTCGATACACGACAGCTTTCACGCGAAGCTGGAGAACGACATGATTCGCTTTTTGGATCGGTACAGCAAGGAAGAGTTGGCTTTTGTCTCCCGGTTTATTGGCGAGGCGACGGAGCAACTGCAAAAGAACTGGGCAGAGGACTAGCGAGGGAGAGAGCATCTCCCTTATTATTTCGGAAGATTGTTTCCTTGGACACAAAAATGATGAGGTGAAGCTGAAAGATGAACGCTAAAAAAGTATTAATGCTGCTCGGGATCACCATTTTGTTCGGTACGTTCGCGCAAAATTTGTTCATGCCGATCCTGCCAGCGATGCAACAAGAGTTTCAGACGAGCGCGTTTCTCGTCAACCTGACGATTTCGCTGTTTACGGTCATGCTGGCGGTTATGCAAATTGTCTACGGCCCGCTCGTGGATCAGTATGGCCGGAAAAAAATCTTGATTCCGGCGCTCGTGTTGTACGCGCTCGCTTCCATCGGTTGCTATCTGGCAGATTCGATTGATATGTTGCTCGTCTTTCGGGCGCTGCAAGGGATCGGTTTCGCAGCGATTCCGATTGTCGCGGCGACGATGATTGGCGACCTGTTTGAGGGCAGCGACAGAGCGAGTGCCATGGGAACGTATCAAATGATGCTGGCAATCGGTCCAGCAATCGGGCCACTGCTCGGCGGCTGGATTGGCGGAGCAGGCGGACATACGGCGGTGTTTGCGTTTTTGGCGGCTACGGCCGTGCTGCTGCTCGCTGGAAACGGACTTTTGCTGCCGGAAACGAAAAGCAGTCTGTCTAGCTCCAGACGGTTTCAACTGAGCGGCTATCTTGCTGTATGCCGGCAACCGACTGGTTTGTCCGTGATCTTGCTCGGCTTTTCACAGATGTTTACGTACTACTGCTTCTTGCTGTTTATCCCTGTGCAGTTGACAAGCTACTATCACTTGTCTGCCGACAAAATCGGCTTGCTTTATTTGCTCGCCTCTGTCGTCTTCATGATCAGCAGCAAACAGGCGATTCGCTTGCAGAAGAGGTGGGGATCGCGAAAAGCGCTCCTCTGGACGGCGGGAATGCACGCTATGGCTACCTTTTTCCTCATGGTGACAGCGAACGTGTCCCTGCCGTTGCTCGTGGCAAGCAGCGCGTTGTTTGCCTTTGCGCTCGGGATCGGGATGCCTGTGCATACGACTCTGCTTTCGGAAGTGTATGAACAGGAACGGGCAACGGCAATCGGCGTCTACAATTTGATCCGCTACCTGGGAATGGCCGTTGGGCCGATTGCTGGAGCAGCCTTGTACGGCGCAGGCGGTGCTTTCCTCGAATTTGGCGGTGCAGGCATTTTGCTCGTGCTGGCGACTTTGCTTGCGAAAAAGCAGATCGGCGCAGCAGCGGCAAACCGAAGCGTGTAAAAGCGAGTTTTGGCGATATCCTTTTCTTCCTCCAGTAAATGTGCTACAACAAAGATTGACACAGAAGAGCGGGAGGAACCAAAACATGCAGCAACAACATGAGCGAGAGCGGCAACCTGACAGGGAGCGCGCGTTTGACAACCCTGTATGCATTCAAACGTTTACCGAGGGCGAATGCCTGGCCCTTTTGCAAAAAATAGAAGAAAGTCGCACCATTCATTCCGAAGAGCAGCTCGATCAGGCAGAAGCCGCTGTTCTTGCCAGGCTGTCAATCTTGCGCATGATGAAAAAAGGCGGAACAGCCATGGCGCAGGAGTGGCTGGACCGGGCTTTGGCGTTGCAACCGAACGATCCGTATGCACTCGGTGCCCAGCTGCGGCTTTTCTTGCTGCAGTTGCGCAGTCATGAACTGGAGACAGCGTTTCCGACCTTGCGGGAGACGGACAATGTAGTCGCCAAAAGGCGGGCGGTGGAAGTGCTGGTAGACAAGGCGCTCCAGGCCCAAGACGACATCGGCAGCTGGCAGGCGATGGCCAAAGCAGCGCTTCGCGTAGCCAACATGCTCGCAGACGAGCAGACGACGGCGTTGGCGGAAGCGATGGTCGCCCTGTACGACAGGCGACAGATGCTGCTGGAAGAGCTGCTTGCGCGCGTGCAAGCTTATGGAGCCTCGCTCTCCGGCGTCTTTTTTTCCGCCGAGCTGCTTGCGCAACTGCAAGAGACGATTCGCGCCCTCAACCAGCAAGCGCAGGAAAAAGAGCAGTTGCTGCCAGAGGAAGATAGCGAGCTGGCGCATGACGGGCCGACCAGCGAGGACCAGGACAAACGGACGGCATTGGAGCAGTTGGAGAGTTTGATCGGTCTGGACGAGATCAAACAGCGCGTGCGCCAGTTGGCCCAGTTTTTGCAATATCGCCAGCTTCGCGAGCAAAAAGGCTGGCACATGCACGACCAGCTCCCGTTGCATCTCGTGCTCATGGGCAATCCTGGCACCGGAAAGACGACATTGGCGCGCTTGATTGCCCGCCTGTACCATGAGCTGGGGCTTTTGGCCAAGGGACAGCTGATTGAAGTAGATCGCTCCCATCTGGTCGGCGGCTATGTCGGCCAGACGGAACAGCGGGTGATGGATGCGATCAAGCAGGCAGACGGCGGCGTCCTGTTTATTGATGAAGCATACAGCTTGAAGCGGCCGGACAGCTCGGGCAGCGACTACGGGCAAAATGCGATCGACACGCTGGTAGCCGCCATGACGAGTGGGGAGTACGCCGGGCGCTTTGTCGTCATGCTCGCTGGCTACCCGGAAGAAATGCGGCACTTTTTGTACGCCAATCCCGGTTTGTACAGCCGTTTTCCCCAGACAGGCCACTTCGTTTTGCCGGATTACTCGGCGGACGAGCTGGTGCAAATTGCCGATGCGGTGGCGGCGCGCAACGATTTTACCTTGACGGATGCCGCCAAGCTGGCCTTGCGCGAGCGAATCGAGAAAGCGCAAGTGGACGACACATTCGGCAACGCCAGAACGGTCACCAGTCTCGTCCTGGATGCGATTTTTGCCAAAGGACGAGCCACGGCGGGCAAAGCTTTGCAATGGGACGATTTCACGATTTTGCGCCCGGAGGATGTTCGCGAGCTGGCTGCGCCCCAGGCGGAAAAGCCTGCGGAGGCAAAGCTTCAGGCGTTGATCGGACTCGATCAGGTGAAATCCGAGTTGAAAAAAATTGCGGCGTACGTCGCGGTGCAGCAGGAGCGCTCGGCAAGAGGCTTGCCCAAGAGCGCGATCGAACTGCACGCTGTATTTACGGGCAATCCGGGTACGGGCAAAACGACCGTCGCCCAGTTGTACGCGCAAATTTTGCAAGAGGTCGGGTATTTGAAGCGCGGCCACCTGGTCACCGTGAGCCGAGCCGATTTGGTCGCGGGATTCGTCGGACAGACCGCCGCTCTCACTCGCAGAAAAGTGCGTGAAGCATTGGGCGGTGTCCTGTTTATCGACGAGGCGTACGCCTTGCTCGGGAGCAGCCAGCAAGACTTCGGTCAGGAAGCGATTCACACGCTCGTGGAAGAAATGACGCGGCACGCGGAAAACCTCGTCGTAGTGCTGGCGGGCTATCCGCAAGAGATGAGCGGCCTTCTGCTGAGCAATCCCGGGCTTGTGTCCCGCTTTAAAAAGTACATTCACTTTGCCGACTACTCGGTGGCGGAGCTGGTCTGCATCTTGCAACAGGCGGCACAGCAGGCAGGCTATGTGATCGAGGCGAGCGCCATTGCAGCGATTGCGCAAAGTCTGGAAACAGCCGAGCAGAAGCAGATGCTGCAAGGAAACGGACGGTTGAGCTACAATCTTTTGCAGGAAGCGATCCAAAACCAGGCGATGCGACTCACGAGTATTCCGCGGGAAGCCTGGGATGAAAAGTTGCTCGCGACGCTGTCGTGGAGCGACTTCGAACCGCTTCTGACCTGGCAATCAGAAGAAACCGGGACAAAAGACTAGGTTTTGTCCCGCACATCTGTCTTCCTACTCTTTTGACAATTCACCCGATCCCGTATAATGGTAATACAAGCCATGAGGGGAAGGGTGTTTTTTCGTTGCAAAAGAAATGGCATGCTACACTATCTACTACCATCGCCGTAACGATGCTGCTGACCAGTTTGCCAGCGGCGGCCAGACAAGAGGGGGAGAGACGGGGCAATATTGAGATCGAAGCCACAGAGGGGCTGGCGATCGAGAAAACGTCAACCAAAAAGAGCGCGTCCGAACTCGTCATCATCCAGTTGTCAGGCCCTGTCCGTGAAGAGTGGAAAGAGAAGCTGACAGACATGGGAGCGACATTGGGCGATTACATACCGGACTACGCTTTCCTGGCAAAGCTTGCAGACGAAGAGCAGCAAGAAGAAATCGAGCAGCTTTCCTTCGTGAAAAAAGTGGTTCCGTTTCAGCCGAAAGCCAAACTGGCACCGCAGCTGCGTTCCTCGCTGGAAAAAGACAAGGCGGTAGAGGTGGCGGTGATCGGCTTTGACCAAAACGTCGACATGGTGCGAACAGTAAGCCGTTTAGCCGATGACGCCGATATGGCAGGGCTTGCCACGCCAGAGGACGCACCGCATATTTCGATCGCTACGATGAACGAGGACGCGATTGGGCAGGTCATCGAGTCAGAGGATGTGATCGCGATCGTTCCGGTGCCGCAAAACGAGCTGCACAACGACATCGCGGCCAGCATCATTCATGCGGATGAGCTGTACTCGACAGGATATACAGGAAAAGGGCAGATCGTCGGCGTAGCGGATACCGGGCTTGATACAGGCAAGCTCAGCTCCATGCACCCGGATTTTTCCGGCCAGGTGAAAAGCTTGTACGCGCTTGGACGACCAGACGATGCGAGCGATCGGCACGGGCATGGGACGCACGTAGCTGGCGCGCTGCTCGGAACGGGAGAAGCTTCGGATCAGCAATATAAAGGAATGGCTCCCGGGGCCAAGCTTGTCTTTCATTCGATTCAGGATCGCAGCGGCAACCTGGTGACGGACGTGGAAACGATTTTGCAGGAGGCGTATGCCGACGGAGCGCGGATTCACTCCGACTCATGGGGAGCGAATGACAACGGGGATTACAGTTTAAGCTCGTTTCTGTTCGATCGCTTCTTGTGGGAGCATCCCGACATGACGGCATTGATCGCTGCCGGAAACAAGGGGCTGGCAGGCTATCAAACGATCGGCAGTCCTGCCACGGCGAAAAACGTCATTGCAGTCGGGGCGAGCGAGAGTGTTCGTCCCAGCTTGGGCGAGCATTCCGACAATCAAGACGAAGTGTGGGAAGAAAGCAGTCGCGGCCTGACAGCAGACGGACGCCTGAAACCGGATATCGTAGCGCCAGGGACATCCATCTTGTCGACCAGGTCTTCGCTTGCTCCGAGCAAAAATTTTGACAAGCGCTTCAACGATTATTATGCCTACATGAGCGGAACGAGCATGGCGACCCCGATTTTGGCGGGCGGTGTCGCGCAAATTCGCCAGTACCTGGACGAGCAGGGGGAAAAAGAGCCAAGCGGAGCGTTGCTCAAGGCCATACTGTTGGCCAGCGCAGATGATTTGGGAGAAGACATGCGCTTGCAAGGCTTTGGCCGTGCCAATCTGCAAGAAGCGATCCAGACGAATTACAAGGATGTACAAGACGGGCTGCGAACGAGAGAAAAAGCCGAGTATGCGATCAAGGTGACGGACAGCTCCAAGCCGCTTGCCATCACGCTTGCCTGGACAGACTATCCCGCGTCTTTTGCCGCCCGGCGCACGCTTGTCAACGATTTGAACCTCAAGGTCACTACGCCAAGCGGCGAGCGCCTGAACGGAAACGACTTTTTCGAAGCGCCTTATGACGATCAGGTCGACAACCTCAACAACGTGGAACAAGTGTGGATTGTGGAACCGGAAAAAGGGACGTACACGGTGACCGTGGAAGGCTACAACATTCCGAAAGGTCCGCAGCCATACGCTCTGGCGACGACGGGAAAATGGGCAAAAGCTGACAATGACGGCGGCGACGATGATGGCGAGACAGGGAATGGCGATAACTACGAAGTCAAGAGCGAACTGAAAAAAGGGACACTCGGCAAGAAAACGCCCTACAAGGAATTTACGATTCGCACCTATAACGCGGGCGAACTGGACGTGTCTGCGCAATGGGATGAGGAAGCCGATGTGAATGTGTACGTGTACGACAACAACACGCGGGAGGAATTGGCCGCTGCAACAGGAACGGATAACCCGGAAAAGCTGACGGTGTCGTTGCCAAAGTCCGGCTTGTTCAAGATTCGCGTCGAGCTTGCGGACGGCAAAGAAGCGAAGTTTCAGATGAATATCAGCTATCCAGGAAAAACGAAGAAGCGTTAGGTTACCCCAGCGATCAAGGAAAAGGACAAAGCTCTGCGCTAGTACCGAGGCAGAGCTTTGTCTTCTTTTTGCAGCCATTGCTGTGCGTGCAGGGCGATTTCCAGACAGAGACGGCGCTCAGGCGAAGCGAAATCGTCTCCGATCAACTCCGCGATTTTTTCCAGGCGATGATACAGCGTTTGCCGATGGATGAACAATTGCTCGGCGGCCGCCTGCTTGGACAGATTGGCATTCAAATAGACGTGCAGCGTCTGGGTCAGTGCTGATCCATGCTTTTCGTCGTGCGCGAGCAGCGGGCCGAGGTAATCGGTGATGAAATGGTCCAGGACAGGCTCGGCCGGAATGTGAAACAGCAGGCGAAACAACCCCAGATCGGAAAAAAACGGGCTGCTAGAGTCGCGCTGGAAGGTGAGCGCCTGCTCCGCTTCCGCCAGATGTCGTCCCGCATCGGACAAACGCTTGCCCACGCGCCCGATCCCGCAGCGAATTTGGGTGTCTGCTCCGAGCATTTGCACGGCGATCCGCTTCAAGTCAGCCCACGCCTTTTCCAATGCGCGCCGGGAATCTGCCCGCGGCTTCGGTTCGATCAGCAAAAAATAAAAGCGGTGGCCCATACAGCGGATGAACGGCAAAAAGCCTTGGCGCGTCAATAGCGAACGGTATATCGCGGTCAATTCGTGCGGCGGGAGGGCGCCTTCTGCGGCTGGTTCCGATTTTTCGCAGGAGACGATCAACGTATGGTAGCTTACTGTTTTCACGCTTCCCGACAACCCAAGGAGTGTACGCATATGATCTTCTGTCATCGGCCGATCGGCGATCAGATCGTCGAACAGTCGGTTTTCCATCACCCGGGCTTGTTCTTCGGCAAACATTTTTCGCATAAAAAACTGGGCCATGGCGGAGACGGTGTTGTCGAGCGCCAGCAGCATGTACTCGTCCGCATCCCGCTCGTACAAAATGACGCCTACATAGGCGAGCAAATGCCCCATTGCCATAACCGGCTGGTAGACGAGCTGCTTGGTCATGGATAACGGGTGGAAGCGGACGCTGGCATCACGGGTGTCCTCTTCGGCAAAAAGCGATGCCATCAGCTCGTTCATCTCTACCTGGACGGAGTGGGGCAAAACGGGAACGTACTGGGCCGCGACATCCGGCGAGTAAAACAACACCTGGGTTTGCACGGCCGCCTGAAAATGCTGGAGCAGCTTGGGGATGCTTGCCGCCTGGAGGCTGAGCTGCTGCAAGCCTCGGGAATACGCCTCCAGATCACGCAAAGCCTGCATCTGGCGATTGATCAAATGCTCGTGCAAGTCTTGGGTAATATCGACAAAGCGCACGGGCTGATGGAAGATGATCAGCGGAAACTCGTGATGATCCGCCATTTCCAGCATGTCAGCCGGAATCGCCGGGATGTATTCGCCAAGCTCGATGCACAGCCCGGATGCTTTGCGCCGAATCAATTCAGCCAAATAGGCAAGCCGCTTCTCTTTTGCCCCGCCAAAACCAAGCCCTGTCGAGAGGATGAGTTCGCCGCCATTGAGAAACTGTCCCGTATCTGCTGTTTCCAGGACATGCACCCAGCGAACCGGACGAGCCAGTCCGCGGTGGCCCGCGACCACTTCTGCGTGCTGGAACAGCGGGCGTTTGATTGCTTCTGTGATCGTCAAGCGCCAGTCATTGCTCATGTGCTTCTCCTTTTCCTGCCCGTCTACGTGAAGAGAGCCTTTTTCCAAACGGACAATTGACACTATGTATGATGAATGCTACCGAATGCTTAGCGTTTTGTCTAGTGATGACAAGCTTTATTTTTGGATAAAATGGAATTGTCAAACAAATGAGCGTAAGGAGTTGAAAGGATGAACACAGCCACTGTTGGAAATCCATTGAAAAACTACGTAGGGGGGCAATGGGTGGAGTCGCAGGCAACCCGTTTCGAGGATGTGCCCAATCCGGCGACAGGTGAACTGCTTTCCCGCGTACCGCTGTCGACGAAGGAAGACGTGGACAAGGCCGTTGCCGCTGCGAAGGAAGCTTTCGTAGGCTGGAGCGCAACTCCTGTAGTCGATCGGGCGAGGATCATGTTCCGCTTTCACAGCCTGTTGATGAAGCACGAGGACGAGCTGGCACGGATGATCACGCTGGAGAACGGCAAAAATTTGCCGGAGGCGCAGGCAGAGCTGTTGCGCGGGCTGGAAATGGTCGAGTTTGCCTGCGGGATGCCGACCTTGCTGATGGGCGAGACGCTGCCGAACATCGCGGCCAACATTGACAGCCAGTCGATCCGCTTCCCGCTCGGTGTCGTCGGCGGGATTACACCGTTCAACTTCCCGGTGATGGTTCCGATGTGGATGTATCCAATCGCGATTACGGCGGGCAATACGTTCGTTCTCAAACCGTCGGAGCGCACTCCGCTGTCCTGTATCCGCATTGCCGAATTGCTGAAAGAAGCAGGCTTGCCGGACGGCGTATTCAACGTCGTTCACGGCGCTCACGATGTCGTCAACGGCTTGTTGGAGCATCCTGATGTGAAGGCCATCTCCTTCGTCGGCTCGCAGCCGGTAGCGGAGTACGTGTACAAAACGGCGGCCGCTCACGGCAAACGCGTGCAGGCGCTGGCGGGCGCGAAAAATCACCATTTGGTCATGCCGGATACCGACTTGAAGCGGGCGGCGAAAACGATCGTCAGCTCGGCGTTCGGTTGCGCTGGCGAGCGATGCATGGCGGCGAGTGCCGTGGTTGCTGTGGAGGAAATCGCCGACGAACTGGTGGCGCATCTGATCGAAGAATCCAATGCACTGAAGATGGGCAACGGTCTTGAGGCAGGCGTCGATCTCGGTCCGGTCATCCGTGACGCGCATTTGTCCAAAGTCCACAGCTACATCGAAAAGGGAGTGGAATCCGGGGCAGCGTTGGTGCGAGACGGACGGGAGGATGCGAAACAACAAGGGAGCGGCTATTTCCTCGGCCCGACCATTTTTGACCAGGCGGATGCGGAAATGGTCATCGTGCGCGACGAAATTTTTGCGCCTGTGCTCAGTGTCATGCGCGTGAGCAACTTTGAAGAAGGATTGGCGACGATCAGCCGTTCCCGCTTCGGCAACGGGGCGACGATTTACACGAACAACGGAAAATGGGGCAGAGAATTTGTGCAGCGGGTGGAAGCAGGGATGGTCGGCGTCAATGTCGGCGTGCCCGCGCCTATGGGCTTTTTCGCCTTCTCGGGCTGGAAAGAATCGTTTTACGGAGATCTCCACGCAAACGGCAAGGACGGCGTCATGTTCTTCACCAAGAAAAAGACGGTCACCTCCAGATGGTTTGAAGATGGCGATACAAGCATCGGCTCGCAAAAAGTGTTCGTCAAATAAAGGGGGCTTTCGCGATGGAGCAAGATCAACAGTTGCAAGAGTACGACAAGGACAGCCTGCTTGCGTCAGACCGCGAGCACATGTGGCACCACATGTCGCCCTACAATCCGAACCCGATGATCGTGACAGGCGCCCAAGGCTCCTGGATCACCGATATTGACGGCAATCGCTACCTGGATGGCATGTCGGGCCTGTGGTGTGTCAACGTCGGCTACGGGCGCAAGGAGCTGGCAGACGCCGCCTACGAGCAGTTGAAGCAGCTCGCCTATTTTCCGCTGACGCAGAGCCATGTGCCTGCGATCCGGCTCGCGGAAAAAGTCAGCGAGTGGCTGGGGGAAGAGTATCGCGTCTTCTTTTCCAACAGCGGGTCGGAGGCGAACGAAGTCGCATTCAAAATCGCGCGCCAGTACCATCACCAGAACGGAGAACCGGGGCGCTACAAGTTCATTTCGCGCCACCGCGCTTATCACGGCAACACGATGGGGGCGCTGGCTGCGACAGGCCAAGCAGTGCGCAAGGAAAAGTACGAGCCGCTCGCACCAGGATTTTTGCACGTTCCGCCGCCGTACTGTTATCGCTGTCCAGCGGGAAAATCGTACGGCAAGTGCAATCTGGAATGCGCCCAGTATTTCGATCAGGTGATCAACTGGGAAGGCGAGAAAACAGTGGCTGCGGTGATTATGGAGCCGACGATTACGGGCGGGGGAGTGCTCGTCCCGTCACCGGAGTACATGCCGAAGGTGCGGGAGATTTGCGACAAGTACGGCGTCCTGATGATCGTCGATGAGGTCATTTGCGGGTTTGGCCGCTCCGGCAAACATTTTGGCCATCAAAACTTCGGCATCAAGCCGGACATCGTCACGATGGCAAAAGGAATTACGAGCGCGTACTTGCCTCTGTCGGCAACAGCCGTGCGGGCGGACATCGCCGACAAGTTCAACGAGCAGGGCAATAATGCGCACTTCCGCCACGTCAACACGTTTGGCGGCAATCCGGCCGCCTGTGCGCTCGCGTTGAAAAACCTCGAAATTTTGGAAGAGGAAAAACTGGTCGAGCGTTCGGAACAGTTGGGAGCGGAACTGCGGGCCAAGCTGGCGTTTCTCGCGGATCATCCTTACGTCGGCGACATTCGCAGCTTCGGCTTCCTGATGGGGATCGAGCTGGTGGAGGATCGCAAAACAAAAGAGCCTGCCGCACCGGCGAAGCTCACACAGGTGATCGGCGAATGCAAAAAGCGCGGACTCATCATCGGCCGCAACGGCGACACGATTCCAGGCTTCAACAACGTGCTCACCCTGTCTCCGCCGTTTTCCACGACTAGCGAGGACATCGACTTTATTGCCCGCGTCATGAAAGAAGCTTTCGATACGTTGGAGTAGGAGCGGTCTATATAGCGTACTAGAGAGAAAAAAGCAGCCGCACCCGGCGTTCCGCTTTCGTGAGCGGCCAGGTGCGGCTTGCTGTGATGCTATTTTTGGTCGTACCGTTTTTGCAGCTTGGCTTTATGGGCATCGAGAATCTCTTCAAACGGAATCTCGTACTGGTTGGCGAGCAGGATCAAGTTACCGAGCACATCCCCCAGTTCCTCGACCAACTCCTGACGCGCTTCATGCGCCGCTTTTTCCTCTTCGTCCGGCCGATCTCTGCCAATTTCAATCGCCCGTACCGCGCGGGCAAGCTCGCCTGCTTCTTCCATCAGGAAGCCGACGCGAATAAACGGCCCGTACTGCGTCCAACCGCGCTCCTCGTAAAAATCTCCTACCCATTTCTGAAATTCCGTGATATTCAAACGTATCTGTCCCTTCTAGATTTTTGTATAATTGTACTATACACCAAAAAGTGGTGCTCGCAGCCACACAACTTTGATTGGTCTAGGAGGATGACATGAAACGTATCTGTGTTTTTGCAGGTTCCAACCCGGGAGTAAACCCGGCTTTTGCCGAGTACGCAGAAGCATTGGGCAAAGAACTGGTCAAACGAGAGCTTGAACTGGTATACGGTGGCTCCAACATGGGACTGATGGGGCGAGTGGCGAATACGGTTCTCTCGGCAGGAGGGAGCGCGATTGGCGTCATGCCGACAGGATTGTTTCGCGGTGAGATCGTACATACGGGTCTGACCGAACTGCATGAAGTTGTATCCATGCACGAGCGAAAAGCGAAAATGAACGACTTGTCCGATGGCTTTATCGCCTTGCCGGGCGGCTACGGAACGTTTGAAGAAATTTTTGAAGTGGTGAGCTGGGGGCAGATCGGGATTCACAGCAAGCCGATTGGTCTTCTGAATGTCGACGGCTACTACACTCCGCTGATGGAACTGGTGCGGCACGCTACCGAGACAGGCTTCATCCCGCAGATGCAGGGAGAGTTGGTCGTGTGCGAGAGCGATCCGGCCGTGTTGCTCGATCGTCTGCGCGATTACAAGCCGCCTGTCAAAGGAAACAAATGGTCAGAGCTGACTGAAGAGTAGCCGCCATATAAAAAAGCAGTTCGCTGTTTCAAAAGGGCGAACTGCTTTGCTTTTCTGATAAAATCATTTTCATTAAACGAAAAAGCGTTGACACAAAGTAAGAGCAAGTGATAATGTAAATGATCATATATCCAAGTGAACATATAGGAATAGTCATTATATGTTTCTGCTTCATACATAAGGAGGAACGGTCATGATCAAAACAAACAAATGGCTCCAGCTTTCCGCCACAGCGGTACTGCTTTCTGCACTGGTGCTTCCGCAAGCAGCCGGAGCAGCGCAAGCGAATCAACCTGTTGCCGTATTGGCAAAAGAAACGGTGGCTGCAACAGCCAAAGCCGAATACGCCAGCTATCTTGCCCAGCAATATGGCATTTCTATTGACAAAACAGTATCGCGCAGCCAATTTTCCCAAGCGCTGGCGAAAGTTGTGGCCGCTACTCAAAGTATAACGGAAAAAGAAGCGCTCGCCAAAGCTTATGTTCCGGAAGCGAAGGCGGGAGCAACGAAAATCGCTGCCTGGGAAGCGATCAGTGCCTCTGTCAAGGCAGCGGGATTGGCTGAGCTTGCTTACACATACAGCGAGGACAAGGTAGCATCTGCCTGGAAGGAAGCAGGTCTTGCCTACCAAAAAGGCGGAGCGGTTTCGCTGCAAGCGGCACAGGAAGTAGCCGCAGCAATTGATACCGGGCTTGTATCGGCAAACACCTTGGCAGCAATCAAGGCCGAAGGCGATACGACAACTGAATTGGCGGTAGAGCTGCTGGCGAAAGTGGTAGAGTTCCACGGCGACTACAAGAACTATCTCGGGACTGTGCAGGAGTCGGGCATTTACGGCAAGCTGGCGCAAGCCTGGAGCGAATCGTCGATTATCAAGGCAGGGGAGCTGCAAAAGCTCATTGATACGGGCTTGAAGCAAAATCTGTACACAGGCTACAACTTGAAAGATGCGGCATTCGACCCGCATTTTGATCCGGCGCGCACAATCACGTACGGGCATAGCGACTTGACTCATGCGATTCAACTGATCGGCTTGCTCAAGAGCGAGGGCATCGACGCGAAAATCCAGTTTGAGCCGAAAACGTCTGCTTTTATCTACTTGAAAGAGTGGGGAGAGCCGACGCAGACAGATGATTATCAAGTGGTCCAGATCGAAAACGGCAATTTCATCGCTTATGCGAAAGAATACGATTTGAGCTTTGAGTTTGCGAGCGAGGCTGAGAAAGAGCGCTTCCAGCCGCTCGTGCTGAAATACGCCAAACGGGATCAGGAAGACACGACCGGGCTCTTGGCAGCATCCTGGTGGCAGCCGCTCTACCATTCCCGCACGGAGCTTGCCGATTATCCGGTAATCACGAACAACGTGATCAAAGAAGGTCGCTACGTCGTCCAGACGTTCTCCTTGAACGAGGAGTCGGCAAAAGTGGTTGCCGGCTTGAAAAAGCTCAGCGACAAACTGAATGTCGAGACGTACAAGTTTTGGGTAGACCAGCCGTTCTTCAATTACTTGCACGGCGAATCGAAGTAAAGTCCATCGCGATCGCTTTTCGTCCAAAAGCCTTGTTTTCCGTACGCGGGAGCAAGGCTTTTTCCTGTTGCTGTCCTGTTTTCGGCTTGCGAAGCAATTTGCCTCACCGAAAAGTGGAACCATTTGGTAAACTGGAAAAGACAAACATCCGGCAAGAGGGAAACGGGGAGAGAGTACCGTGATTGTGAAATATATGATTGCCTTGGTTTCTAGCGTATGCCTGTCAGCAACAGTGTCAGCCGCCGCCTACAGTGTGGCTCCTAGCTGGCAACAGGCGGATTCGAGTCAAGGGATGCACGCCCAAGCCGTACAGGAGCTGTCCCAGACTTCGCTGCTCGGTTTTTTGCAGACGGGCAAGTGGCAGCGAGATACTTTGCGCAGACAGCTTGGACAGCCAGTCAAAACATTTGACGGATATGAATATTTTCAAAAGGGCGTAGCCGTCAAGTGGGACGAAAACGAGCGTGCATTCGGAGTGCTGGCTGACTCTGCGTTCACGGGAGAGATCGTCCCGGGCATTACCGTCCAAACTGCGAAAAAGGAGCTTTTGCGCAAGCTGGGAACTCCACTATTCTCGCAACAGAAGCAAGAGCTGATCGGTTACGCGTATCCGAATTACTATTTGTTTGTGACGTTTGCCGGGGAAAAGGTCAAAGCTTTTTCGCTCTACCGTCGCGATCCTCTCACAGACACCCGGGCGATCCTTGATATGGCAAGACATTTGCAAGAATACGGCGAAAAGCTCGCAGAGCCGGCCAATTCCGGGTCATTTTCCATCTTTGCCGCCTGGGGCCAGCCAGATTTCACCTATCATCTGCACGGGATCGGCACGTACGCCTGGGAGTATCCGTCCAGAGGAATCGCCTATGACGGCGCCCCGGAGGATGGGACTTTGACGATTTACAGCAATTTTCCGGCGAAAAGCGAGCTGCCTGCCTTGGCGAAGCTGCCGCATGTGACGATTTCAGCGGAAGACGCGCTCTTTTTGGCGGAAAAAGAGCGAATCGAGCTGGAAAAAGCCAACGTGGCACGAGCGAAGAGCGAAGGAATTGCCTCGCCCGATCAAAAAACGATCGCGGTGCCCGATTCGGAAGGGTTGTACAGTTCGACGAACATTCGTTTTTACAATAAGGATTACCAGCCACTCGCCCAGTTGTATCCGGGACATTTTGTCAATAAGCTCACCTGGCTCGACAATAACTGGATTTTGTACGACACGATGCTGGGTGTTGGCGCGTACCACGTTCCTGCGCAAAAGAACAGTGTTATCGTCGCGATGGACAAGCAGCCGGGCGTGCCCTTCACGGTTTTTGATATCAACCAAACCCGCATAAACACAACGAAAAAAGAAATCGTCTTTGAAGTGGGGACAGAAGCGAAAAAGTTGTACACCGTCACGTACCAAATCGCGGGTGAGCGCATTTTCTTCACTTGGAAAAAATAAAGCCACCTCCCGTTGCGCGAAGCTGCGCAGGAGCTGGCAAGGCGAGCGTTGCTTCATTCGTTTCGGTCCTCTTCTTGTTCCGCGAGGTAGGAGCGCATGCCCCGCACGAACAGCTCGCGAATCACTTCCTGCTGGGTTTTGCTGCTGACGAGCGCGCGAATTTGCTCCAGTTCGGCAACCAGCTCGGAATCGAGGTGGAGATTGACGGTCTTTCCTTTGTGGCGGGGATGGATTTCTCCATGGCTGGCGACCTGGCGGATCGTCCCATCCAGAATGGTGCGCGGATCAAGCTGCTTCGGGTCGGGTATGTACAGGCACGGTGCTTCCAAAATAATATGGGTCAGTTCTTCGCTGAAACGAATGGCGAGGGGCTGCCCCTTTTTTTTGTGAAAGTCGCGTATTTGCCGGGAAAACGCCTGATTGTCCACGGTATTTTCCAGCATGATGACGGCCAGTTCCATAGTGCCTCCTTACGGGAGAGGGAAAAACAACTCTTCTTCCGGTACTGCCGGCACGACTTCTCCCGTTGTTTCCAATTGAACTTGGTAAAAAAAGCGAAGATCATGGCGCGAGACAGCCGTGACCAATGCCCAGCAAAAGTCCCGATTGGCCTGGCGGAGCTGCACGCGGTCCAAAACATCATACGCAGGGGCAAGCAGTCCTTTTTCATCTAAAAACGCCAGCACGGCTTCGCGCGGATACAGAAAGCGTTTGTTCCCTTGCTTGCTCGCGAGCAGGGGAAAAGCTTCCCGTTCATCGACGCCATCTCCCAAGTAGCCGTTGTCCGACCAGCGCTTGATGGAGGCCATGCTGCCGTAGCGCCCCTGCTTTTGGTTCAGCAGGTCGAGAATTTCCCGCGAGGACAAATACGTTTTCCGCTGTTCCAACTGCTCCAGATAGGCGTGCTGTTCCTGTTCCAGCTCGGCAAGCAGGGCGTGCAGCTCGGCGATTTGTTTTTTGGTCTGCTCGATTTTTTGGGCGTAGTCCCTCATCTGACAAACTCCTTTGCCGCCGTGGTTATTGTTAGCCTATTCGCTGCTGAAATCATTCATGACTGCGCGAGCGAAATGATTGCATCGCAAACATATGCTGCCGTGAAATGAAACAATCATAAAACGCGTTGCTTGCACATTGATTAATAGCAAGCATCTTATTCGAGCTGGCAAGGAGGTTGTGTATGGATGAGCGTGCCCAATGATCTGCAAAAAAATTTTAGCGAAGTGGTGAGCGCCCTAAAACCGAAAGAGGCGGTCGATGAGGCGAATCGCTGCCTGTTCTGCTACGACGCCCCCTGTATCAAGGCTTGTCCCACATCGATTGACATTCCTTCGTTCATTCGCAAAATCGCCACAGGCAATTTGCTCGGTTCGGCGAGGACGATCATGGAATCCAATCCGGTAGGGGCAAGCTGTGCTCGTGTTTGTCCGACCGAGGAACTGTGCGAGGGCGCCTGTGTGCTCAATCACGCCTCCAAGCCAATCATGATCGGTTTGTTGCAACGCCACGCGACCGACTGGGCGATTGCGAACAAAGCCAGTCTGTTTCAGAAAGGAGAGCCTGCCGGAAAGCGGGTGGCGATCATTGGCGCGGGACCAGCCGGGCTGTCGGCGGCGCGGGAACTGGCCCGTCTCGGTTACGAGGTCACGATGTACGAAGCGAAAGAAAAAGCGGGCGGCCTGAACACGTACGGCATCGTTTCCTTCCGGCTGCCGCAGGAAGTTTCGCTGTGGGAGGTCGAGCAAGTAGAGGCGCTCGGCGTCAAAATCCACACCAACACGCGGATCGGCGTCGACATCATGCCCGATGAGCTTTTTGCCAACTACGACTCGGTTTTGCTCGCGGCAGGCATGGCCAAAGTGCCTTCGCTCCAGATTCCGGGGGAAGAGCTGGAAGGCGTTTTGGATGCGATTACATTGGTGGAGGAGACGAAAACAAAGCCGCTGTCAGCTGAGATGGTCGGCAAAAAAGTAGTCGTGATCGGCGCAGGGAACACAGCGATTGACGCCGCGACCTGTTCGAAGCGGCTGGGTGCGGACAACGTGCAAATTTTGTATCGGAGAACCGTGCAGGAAATGAGCTGTTACCAGTTTGAATACGAGTTTGCCAAACAGGATGGCGTAGAGTTCCGCTGGCTGGTTGCCCCGACGCGCGTGCTTGGAGAAGGCGGGCGTGTGATCGGGCTGGAGCTGATCCGCATGCAGCTTGGAGAGCCGGATGCCAAAGGCAGAAAACGCCCGGTTCCTGTCGCTGGCAGCGAGTTCGTGATCGAGGTGGATTTCGTAGTGAAAGCGATCGGCCAAAACCGCCATCTGCCGTTGATCGATCTGCTTGGCTTGCAGCATCAAAACGGCATCGTCGCGGTTGAGGAAGGCACGTATCGCACATCGAATCCGCAAGTATTTGCCGCAGGGGACGTGATTTTCGGCGGAGGGAAGACCGATGCGATGGTAGTGGATGCAGCCAATCACGGCAAGCGTGCCGCTCACGCGATTCACAAGGCGATCAGCGAGAAGCAGCCTGTCTGAACAAGCAGGCGGGCGCAGCAAGCAGCCCTCTGAGCCTGTTTTTGCAGCAGATCAGGGGAGTACGGCGGGCATATTCTCGCCAAAAGATGGAGGAGTCCGATCATGGCCGATCTTTCTATCAATCTCGCAGGTATTCAATCCCCCAATCCGTTCTGGCTGGCCTCAGCGCCGCCGACGAACTCGGGCTATCAAGTCCAGCGCGCTTTCGAAGCGGGGTGGGGCGGTGCGGTCTGGAAAACATTAGGAGAACCGATCGTCAACGTCACCTCGCGTTTTGCCGGATTGAATTTTGGCGGGCAACGCGTGTTCGGCTTCAACAACATCGAGCTGATTACGGATAAACCGTTGGAAGTGAACCTGAAGGAAATGGATGAGACGAAGAAACGTTTTCCGAAACACACCTTGATTGCCTCGCTGATGGTGGAGCACAAGCAAGAGGCGTGGCACGAGATCGTCAAAAAGGTGGAAGCGATCGGCGTCGATGGCCTGGAACTGAACTTCGGCTGTCCGCACGGCATGGCGGAGCGGGGAATGGGTTCGGCGGTCGGGCAGCATCCCGACTTGATCCGCCAGCAGGTCGAGTGGGTAAAAGAAGTGGCGCAGACGCCTGTGATCGTCAAGCTGACGCCCAATATTACGGATATTCGCTTTACAGCCAGAGCCGCTTCAGCAGGAGGAGCCGATGCCGTCAGCATGATCAACACGATCAACAGCTTGATGGGCGTCGATTTGGACAAATGGCTGCCGATTCCCCACGTAGACGGAAAAGGGGCGCATGGCGGCTACTGCGGGCCTGCCGTGAAGCCGATCGCCCTGAACATGGTGGCGGAGTGTGCCCGCGATCCGTTTGTCCGCCTGCCGATTTCCGGGATTGGCGGCATCTCCAACTGGCGGGATGCGGTCGAGTTTTTGCTGATGGGCGCGACTGGCGTACAGGTGTGCACAGCGGCGATGCACCATGGCTTCCGGATTGTCGAAGACATGATCGACGGCTTGAACAACTATTTGGATCAGCGGGGAATCGCGTCAGTGATGGACATCGTGGGCAAAGCAGTACACACCTACTCGGATTGGGGCCATCTGAACCTCAACTACAAAGTAGTCGCCCGCATTCACGAAGAGACCTGTATCAACTGCAACAAATGCCATATCGCCTGTGAAGACACATCTCACCAGTGCATCGATATCGTCAGCGATGCAGCGACTGGCAAAGAACGGCTGGTCGTGCGCGAGGAAGACTGCGTCGGCTGCAACCTGTGTTCGATCGTCTGCCCGGTAGAAGGCACGATTGAGATGGTAGAAATCCCGTCGAACCAGCCGCCGCTTTCCTGGAACCAGCGTCAGGCGGCACTTGCTGGCGGCGGCAGCTGCGAGACGTGAGTGGGACTTCTGGCATGATGGAGGCAAAAGCGGCATAGCATGTACGAGGAAAGATTGTCTCATTCACGCGCGGCAGAGGAAAGGAGCGAAACAAGCGATGAAAAAATGGATTCGCAACGGGACGATTGTGACCGCGTCTGACACGTACCAGGCAGACGTGTTGATCGAGGGAGAGAAAGTCGTGGCGATCGGCTCTCAATTACAAGCAGGCGATGCGGAAGTGATAGACGCGTCAGGCTGTTACTTGTTTCCAGGCGGGATCGACCCGCATACGCATCTCGACATGCCGTTTGGCGGCACCGTTACTTCGGATAACTTTTTCACGGGCACAAAAGCAGCGGCATTCGGCGGGACGACGAGCATCGTGGACTTTTGCCTGACGACCAAGGGAGAGTCGCTTCATTCCGCGATTGCCACCTGGCACGAAAAAGCACGGGGCAAGGCCGTCATCGACTACGGATTCCACTTGATGGTGTCCGATGCGAACGACGATGTGCTGGAAGAGCTGGAGGCAGTCGTCAACAACGAAGGGATTACTTCGCTCAAAGTATTTATGGCCTACAAAAATGTGCTGATGGCCGATGACGAGACGTTGTTCAAAACGCTCATCCGCGCAAAAGAGCTGGGGGCACTCGTCCAGGTGCATGCGGAAAACGGCGACGTGCTGGATTATTTGACCAAACAAGCGCTGGCTGAGGGAAATACCGATCCGGTGTACCACGCCTATACACGTCCGCCGGAAGCGGAAGGAGAGGCGACGGGACGCGCGATTGCTCTTACGGCGCTGGCGGATGCCCAGCTCTACGTCGTGCATGTGTCGTGTGCCGATGCCGTTCGCCGGATTGCCGAAGCGCGTGAAAAAGGCTGGAACGTGTACGGAGAAACGTGTCCGCAATATTTGGTGCTGGACATCACGGCATTGGAACAGCCGAATTTTGAAGGAGCCAAATACGTCTGGTCGCCTCCCTTGCGCGAAAAGTGGAACCAGGACGTGCTGTGGAGCGCCCTGAAAAACGGCATTTTGCAGACAGTCGGCTCCGATCACTGCCCGTTCAACTTCTCCGGGCAAAAAGAACTCGGGCGCGGCGATTTCACGAAAATTCCCAACGGAGGGCCAATCATCGAAGACCGTATGACGATCTTGTTCTCCGAAGGGGTGCAGAAGGAGAAAATCAGCCTCAACCAATTCGTGGACATCACCTCGACGAAGGTTGCCAAGCTGTTCGGCATGTTTCCGCAAAAAGGCACGATTGCAGTCGGTTCCGATGCGGATATTGTTTTGTTTGATCCGAATGTTCAGCGGACGATCTCGGTGGAGACGCATCATATGAACGTGGACTACAACCCGTTTGAAGGAATGCAAGTGTACGGCGATGTCATTTCCGTTCTCTCGCGCGGCTCCTTCGTCGTTCGCAACAAGCAGTTTGTCGGCCAGGCGGGAGCAGGGCGCTACGTCAAACGCTCCACTTTTGCCAGACCGTAGTGATTACAACAGGAAGGCGCGAGGAGGGATAGGCATGGCGGATCGAGTACGGATTGGTCTGATTCAGGCCAAAAATGAGGTGCATGGCGACGAGCCTGTGCATCTGCACAAGGAAAAGGCAATCGAAAAGCATGTAAAAATGGTGCGGGACGCCGCTGCCAAAGGGGCGCAAATCGTCTGCCTGCAAGAAATTTTTTACGGCCCGTATTTTTGTGCAGAGCAGAGTACGAAATGGTACGAGTCGGCGGAAGAGGTGCCCAACGGCCCCACAGTCCAGCAGTTTTGCGCCCTGGCGAAGGAGCTTGGCACTGTGATCATTTTGCCTGTGTACGAAAAAGTCGGAATCGCCACGTACTACAATACAGCGGCCGTCATCGATGCGGACGGCACGTATTTGGGCAAGTACCGCAAGCAGCATATCCCGCATGTCGGGGTCGGCAGCAGCGGCTGCGGTTTTTGGGAGAAATATTACTTCAAGCCGGGCAATATGGGGTACCCGGTTTTCGATACCGCTTTTGCCAAAGTAGGCGTTTATATTTGCTACGACCGCCACTTCCCGGAAGGGGCGCGTCTGTTGGGACTGAACGGCGCGGAAATCGTCTTCAATCCTTCTGCGACTGTAGCGGGGCTGTCCGAGTATTTGTGGAAGCTCGAACAGCCTGCGCACGCCGTGGCAAACGGCTACTACGTCGCCGCGATCAACCGGGTCGGGACGGAAGCGCCGTGGAACATGGGCGAATTTTACGGCCAGTCGTATCTGGTCGATCCGCGAGGCCAGTTCGTCGCTGTCGGCAGCCGCGACCAGGATGAAGTGATCGTGGCGGACATGGATCGCAGCAAAATCAGGGAAGTGCGGGATACGTGGCAATTTTATCGGGATCGCCGCCCGGAAACGTACGAAGACATGGTGAAATTGCTGCCGTAATGCAAAGAGGGGGAGACGCCGGTTATGCGTCTTCCTCCTTTTCACATCGTGGGTACGTTCTGCAAAACGATGACGATACGGGAAAAAGGAGCGCTCCGGCATGAAGAGGAAAGAAACGGTCTATCGGGGAGTGGAGTATGAGGAAGCCATGCGAGTCGTCCAGGCGCAGAAGTACGAACGCGCCGAACGCCGTCATTTTACGAATGGCGCAAGCGCCAAAGCTGTGTTTGGATCAGGGGTGTATCTGGTAAGCAATCCGGTGGTTGCGGCGCAGTACGCCATTTGCCATGCCGAGACGATCGGAGACAAGGCTGTCGTGCTCAAGCAAGAGGTCGATGTGCCCGGGCTTCTCCAATTGGACGAGCGCTTTGGCGAAAACGAGCTGCGCAGGGAAGCGCTGCGGTACAGGCATTCCCACGAAGAGCTGGAACAGCGTGTTGCGAACATGGAGCATCAGGAGTGGTTGGAATGGACAGGGGACGAGGTGCGGGCCTATTTGCTCGCCTGTGGATACCGGGGGATTCGCTATCGGATCACCCCGGACCTTACGTACTACGTCTGTTATGAGCCTGATGCGCAAATCAAAGCGATTTCGATCCTTTCTGTGCTCGAACTGTGAGAAATCACCCAAGACTATCGACGTACTCGCCGTAGTTTGGTAAGATTAGACAATATTCGAGCTTTTCCATCTATCTAGTTTGGACACAGGAGGATTGCCTACAGCTATGAATGTACTACGTAATCTCAGTACCAGGGCCAAAATGTTCAGCTTGATCATCTTGATGGCTGTCTTCTTATGTGTGGTTGGATTCACAGGCTATTTCCATGTGAAAATATCCGGTGAGCGGATGCAATCCATGTATGAAGAACAACTGCTTCCAGTGAAATGGATCAATGACTGGCGGCAAGACATCCGGGCCATCGACGGGCTGATCTACAAAATGATTCTCGATCCCACTCCTGCCGTTCTCGCCGGGTACATGGCCGAGCTGCAACAGCGAGTCGCTTCGGCAGATCAGACGTTCCAATATCTCCAGAACTCCCACCTGGACGAAAAGGAGCAGGAGAAAGTCAAGAAGCTGACAGAGCTTTTGGCGCAGTACGAGAAAGATCAGACAGAGGTTATCAATCTGATCAAGGAGCACAAGACGGATCAGGCTTACGCTTACTATCGGGCCACTGACAAAACGCTGAGCTGGATCAATCAGGAGCAGCTTGAATGGGCCAACTACAAATCGTCCCAGGCCGATATGATTCAGCAAGAGAACGCTGCCGATTCCGAGAAAGCCGTCTTGATGCTGTTTATTGTAGGAGGCGCCTCGATTGCTTTGGCATGCGTTTTAGGATATTTGATCTCTCGCATGATTTCCGAGCCGCTGCGTCTCGTAGCAACCCGGATGGAAGAGTTGGCGCAGGGCAACTTGGCGGTTGCGCCAGTCACCTATTTGGCAAAAGACGAGGTAGGCAAGCTCGGGGTTGCTTTCAATGAGCTGGTCGTCAATTTCCGTTCCTTGATCGAGCAGGTAAAAGTGGCAGGGGAGCAAGTCGCCGCTTCGTCTGAGGAGCTGTCAGCGAGCGCTGAACAGACCGTTCGCGCAACGGAGCAAGCGATGGGCAGCGTGGAGCATATTGCCGCTTCGTCAGAGGTGCAGACGCTTCGCACACAGGAAAGCGTACGCGTCATGGAGGAAATGTCGATCGCGATTCAGCGGATTGCAGACACGTCCAGTGCGGTTTCGGAATCGTCGGCGCTGGCTGCGGATGATGCCCAGCAAGGGAACACACAAATCCAGCACGCTGTCGCGCAGATCGACTCGCTGTCCCAAGGCGTCAATCACGCAGCAGACCTCGTGCAGCAGCTTGGCGTTCGCTCCCAAGCAATCGGACAAATTGTCGATGTGATTACAGGAATCGCTTCCCAAACGAATCTGTTGGCGCTGAATGCAGCGATCGAGGCAGCGCGCGCCGGAGAACAGGGCAGAGGATTTGCTGTCGTGGCAGATGAGGTGCGCAAGCTGGCGGAACAATCGGAGGAGTCTGCTCGGGAAATCGCCCGCCTGATCGGAGAAATCCAGCAGGAGACAACACAAGTGGTTTCCGTCATGCAGTCAGGTACGGAAGAGGCGAAAAGAGGGGCTGTCGCCGTTCAGGAAGCGGGGGACACGTTCCAGCGGATTGTGGCGTCAGCCAAAGACGTGGCTGGCCAAATCCAGGAAGTATCCGCAGCGACCGAACAAATGTCTGCGAGCATGCAGCAGGTTGCATCTGCCATGGACGAGATGAACAGGCTGTCAGAGGAAGCTGCCGTACATACGCAAGCCGTATCAGCGGGAGCGGAGGAGCAACTGGCTACCATGCAGGAAATTGCTCGCTCCAGCAACAATTTGAACGAGCTGTCGCATGAATTGCAAGAATCCATCAGCCAATTCAAATGGTAGGGTAGAGCGTACCCGAACGAACAGAAGACTGGCAACCCACGTGGTTGTCAGTCTTTTTTTGCTCATCTAATAGGAAAAGGCTCCGTCAAAAACGCGACGAAGCCGATCTTTATTTCGCAATATTTCGATAATAAATCAGGAAGCTTTTGACTCTCTTGCTTGCGATGTGATTTGCTCGTAATCTTTTTGGCTCAAAATCGTCGAGTCGCTCTTCATCATCCACGTATAAATCGCCAGCGAAATCAGCAGGCCGATGGTCCAGGCGTTGTCCCAAATGATGTGCAGGCCAGGGATGTACTTGCTGATAAACGGAATGGCGATCCCGATCAGCATCGCCCAGATCGCGCGGCTGTTGAAGCCGGTTTTGTAGGCGTACATGCCATCAGTTTTGTACAGCTCCGTCAGATGGATACGTCTTTTGCGCACGAGCCAGTAGTCAGCGATGGCAATGCCGTCAATCGGTCCAAGCAGTGCGCCATAAGTGCCGAGCCAGAGGAAAATGTAGTTGCCGAAATTCTCCAGGATGTACCATGGCTGCATGAGCAAGGAGACGACACCGGCAATGATAGCCCCGGCTTCATAGGAAAGACGGCGCGGCGCGAGGTTTTCCACAGCACGGGCGGGCGCGACGATGTTCGCGGCGACGTTGGTAGTCAGAGTAGCGAGAATGATGCCGAGAGTACCGAGGAAGATGGCAAACGGCGAGAATTTGGCAAGGACCGCAGCCGGGTCCCACAAAGCTTCTCCATAAATGACGACAGTAGCGGAGGCGACAGCTACCCCGATGAAGGAGAAAAAGCCCATCGTTGTCGGCAAGGAAGAGGATTGGCCGACGACTTGCGCCTTTTGGCTTTTGGCGTAGCGACAGAAGTCAGGAATGTTCAGCGCCATAGTCGCCCAAAATGCGATGGCTCCGGTCAAGGCCGGGAAGAAGACGACTAAAAACTCGCTTGTGGTGGTGAACTTGGACGGAGCGGAGAGCATCGGGCCCCAGCCGCCTGCTTTGGTCAGCGCCCACACGAGCAAGGCGAGACTCATCAGGATCAGGATAGGGGCTGCCCATGCTTCCATTTTTTTGATCGCTTCTGGACCGCGATAGGCGACCCAGACGTTCAACAGCCAAAAGCCGAAGAAGGCGATCCACAGATGGCCGGGAACGCTTGCCCAATCTGTCATCGACATAAGCAACGTATCGATGGCGGCACCGCCGAACCAACAGTTGATGCCAAACCAGCCAGCTCCGATCAAACCGCGAGCGACGGCCGGAATGTGCGCGCCCTTCGATCCAAACCAGAGCCTTGCAAACACGGGATAAGGGATGCCGAATTTTGTCCCGGCATGAGAGTTGAGGAGAATAGGGATAAGGACAATACAGTTTCCGAGAATGATCGTCAAAATTGCCTGCCACCAGTTCATGCCCAGCGAGATGAGTCCGGCGGCCATCGCGTACGTGGGAAGACAGATACACATCCCGATCCAGAGACTGGCGAAGTTGTAGGACGTCCACGTATGCTCTGCTTTGGTTGTCGGCCGCAGCCCTTCATTATAGAGCGGACTGTCCTTGACCAAATCCGTCCCTTCTTGGGTCAGGGTGACGATTCCATTTGATTCTGCCTGCGTCTTCATTGCTTTCCCTCCTTTTTTTGACAAAATCCGCTGGCATTCGGACAACCGCCCCCAGTTTGTCTCGAATACAAGTTGTAACATTATATTGGGGGAGAGAAGACCTAATTCCAGCTTTTTGCCGGGGAAAAAAGAACGCCTGGAACGGAAATGTTCCAGGCGAGCAGCAAGTACGAGCGTTATGCTTTTGGGAAATATTCATTCCAACGTTTGTCGACCAGTGCCGAAATTTCGGGTAGCGTTTCGACTTCATCTGGATAGAATGGCTTCATCCGCGCGTCGACGACCAGTGGCCCTTCATAACGAATCTTGTTGCGAACAATCGTCGATTTCGCGTACAGATCGTGTGCCGGATCGAAGCGGGTAAAGACGGTCCAGAGGAAGCTACTTTGCTTCTCGGCGATCGCCGCGTCATCCACGATGCAGATCATCGGCCAGTCCGCGAGATTTTCATTGAGATAGGCCGTCAGTTCTTCGCCCAGCTCCGGCCGGTCGGTGAAGCTCGGTCCGGAGATCACGAGACATCCGGGACAGAAAGCGCGAATATCGGAAATGCCCGGGATGCCGTGTCCTTTGTACTCCCGGGGAAGCTCGCGGACAGGATCGCCGATGCCGAGCATGATTCCTTTGGAGCCATGGTTCAGCTTGCGTCCGGTGTAGTCGAGCGTATCGTTCGACGTATCGTTGACGATGAGCAGGTCGCGTTCCGGCTGGAAGCGCGCCAGAATGATCTCCAGAAAATGCTTGAAGTTGCCCAGGTCACACGGCACATCTGTGACCATCAAAAACTTGGTCAGCGTCAGTTGCCCTTCTCCCATGATGCGGAAAGCGTGGGCCATCGCTTCTTTATAGTAGCTTTCGCGCACGATGGCTCCGGCCAGAGCGTGGAAACCCGTCTCGCCGTACGTCCAGAGCGCTTTTACACCTGGCATGACGACCGGGAAAAGCGGCGACAGCAGACGCTGCAAGTATTCCCCGATGTAGTAGTCTTCCTGGCGCGGCTTTCCTACGACAGTCGCCGGATAGATGGCGTCTTTGCGGTGCCACATTTGTTTCACGTTGAAGACAGGGAAATCGTGCTCCCACGAATAATACCCAAAGTGATCGCCAAAAGGGCCCTCAGGACGTCTAACGTGCGGCGGCACTTCCCCGGCAAACACAAATTCGGCCTCAGCGACGATCCGGTGCGGATGATTCGGCACTTCAGCCATTTTCAGCTTGTCCCCCATCAACAGCGAGGCGAAAACCAGCTCAGGCACCATTTCAGGCAACGGCGCGATCGCGGAAACAATCAGGGCAGGAGGGCCGCCGATTGTAAGGGTAACAGGCAAAGCCTGGTTTCTTTTTTCAGCTTCATGGTAATGGAAGCCGCCGCCTTTTTGAATTTGCCAGTGCATCCCTGTCGTGTTTTTGTCGTAAATCTGGATGCGGTACATCCCCAGATTGTGATCTTTCGTATCAGGGTGCTCCGTGTACACGAGCGGAAGCGTGACGAATGGTCCGCCATCCAGATGCCAGCTCGTCAGCGCAGGCAGCTTGGTCATATCGACATCTGTCGTCGCGATTTGGGTCACAGGCGCTTGGGAAGCCGATACGGTTTTGGTTCCGGTGCGCATCACTTCCAGCAGCGGAGCGCGCAGATCCCACAAACCGGAGAGCTTCGGCGGCAAAAGCTTGTCCATCCCGTGCACCAGTTCGCGGACGATAGCCTCGGGCTTTGGCCCAAAAGCCATATCGACCCGCTCTACAGTCCCGAACAAGTTCGTGACCACGGGAAACGATTTTCCTTTGACATTCGTGAAAAGCAGGACAGGCCCGCCTTCTTCAATAACTCTGCGATGAATCTCGGCCAGCTCCAGATTCGGATCGACTGGTGCGTCGATCTCGACGACTTGTCCGGCGCGGCGCAATTGTTCTATGAACGAACGAAGGTTCGCGTGCATCTCTAGATACCTCCACATCCCCGTAATTCCCTTTTAACTGTACACGAACGCAGGCGATGAAGCTACCTTTTTATCGGCTTGGAATGGTAAGATGAACCAAGAGGTGAGCGATTTGTGACGACTGCCCGAAAAGCGATGTCTTTGCAAACGAGAATGATTTTGCTCGTGACTGTCGGCATTATTTTGATTATTTCGTCAGTTGGCGCCGTGTTTTCTTCGATGGTCGCTTCCTCGATTGAGGACCAGATCGGGAAGAAGGCGCTGAGCGTAGCGAAGATCGTCGCCAACGATCCCGAGTTGCGCAGAGCTTTTGACACTGCCTCCCCGTCCGCGCTGATTCAGCCGATTGCGGAAAACGTCCGGATGCAGACAGGCGCGGAATTTGTCGTCGTAGGCAACCGGGAAGGCATTCGCTATGCGCATCCGCTCCCGGATCGCATTGGCAAATCGATGGTGGGCGGCGACAATGAGCCGGGACTTGCGCATGGGCAATCGTATATTTCCAAGGCGATTGGCAGCATGGGGCCGTCCTTGCGCGGAAAAGTGCCGATTCGCGACGACGATGGCGCCGTGGTCGGGATTGTGTCTGTCGGCTTTTTGCTGGAGGATATCGAGGAAGCGATTGGCGACTATCAGTTGCAAGTGCTTTTGCTCACGCTCATCGCACTCGTCTGCGGAATTGCTTTTGCGATCTGGCTCAGCCGCTATTTGAAAAGGCTGACGTTAGGGCTGGAGCCGGAGGAGATTGCGGCGCTGTACGTGGAACGCAATGCCGTGCTCGAATCTGTCAGGGAGGGGATCGTGGCGATTGACCGGAACAATCGGATCACGATGATGAACAAGGCGGCGATCCGCATTCTGGATTTGCCGGAGGAAGACATCCACCACAAGCAAATTTGGGACGTGCTGCCGGACAGCCGCATGCCCGATGTGTTGAAGACGGGCGAGCAGCAGCTTGACCGCGAAACGATTACCAGCGGCAAGGAAATCATCGTCAACCGTCTCCCGATCAAGCTTGGCGGCAAAGTCGTCGGGGTCGTCAGCAGCTTTCGGCCCAAGTCGGAAATCGACAAGCTGACATCGGAGCTGTCCCAAGTCAGACGCTATGCCGATGTGCTGCGCGCACAGACCCACGAGTTTCACAATTTGCTGTATACGATTTCCGGACTGTTGCAGCTCGGTTCGGTACAGGAGGCCATCGAACTGATCACGAGCGAGACTTCTGCGCAGGAAGAGCTGATCCTCTTTGTCGCTAGGCGAATCCCTGATCCGATGATCGGCGCTCTGTTGCTCGGCATGCACAACCGCGCGAAGGAGCTGAAAATCCAGTTTGTCATCGATCAGGACAGCGAGGTAAAAGAGCTGCCGCCGCATATCAACCGCCAGCAAGTGATCGTGCTGCTCGGTAATCTGATGCAAAACGCGCTCGAAGCCGTCAATGAAGCGGGCGTCCAGCAAAAGCGCGTGGACATTTACTTGGCAGATACGGGGGAAGAGCTGTTGTTTGAAATCGCCGATTCCGGGCCAGGCGTGCCGGATGAGCTGCGCGATGCGATTTTTGCCTACGGCTTTTCCACGAAAGCAGGGGAGGAGCGCGGGCTTGGTCTGGCAAAAGTGCGCGGCATGATCGAAGAGATGGGCGGCTATATTCTCGTGGGAAAAAGTGATTGGGGCGGGGCGCTGTTTACGGTGTCGCTGCCAAAGAGAAAGGAGGAAGGACAGTGAAGCAAAAGCTGGAAGTGCTGATCGTCGAGGACGATTTGCGCATTATCGACATTAACAAAAGATTCGTCAGCAAACTGGATGGCTTTGAAGTCATCGCTACGGCGACCAATGGCAGTGATGCCAAAGAGCTGCTCGCCTGCACGCGGCCTGACCTGGTGCTTTTGGACGTCTATTTGCCTGACATGCTGGGAACCGAGCTGGTCTGGTACATCCGTCAGCACTATCGGGATGCAGATATCATCATGATTACGGCAGCCAAAGAGATGGAGATGGTTCAGGAGGCGCTGCGTGGCGGAGTTTTTGATTACATTGTCAAGCCGCTCGTCTTTGAGCGCTTCCGGGAGCGGCTGGAGAGTTATCGCGCCCATTTGCTGCGGACGCGAGAGGCAAAAGAGGTAGACCAGGACGTCATCGACCAAATCATGACCAGACGTTCCCTCAGCCCCAAAGGGCGGGAGTCAGCCATGCCAAAAGGAATCGACCTTTTGACGCTGGAAAAAGTCATGGAGGCGATCAGGCAAACCGGAGACAAAGGCGTCTCGGCAGAAGAAATCGGCCGCGAAATCGGCACGAGCCGCACGACTGCCAGACGGTATTTGGAGCATTTGGTGCAGGAGAAGCAGGCCAGGGCTGATTTGATCTACGGAAGTGTCGGCAGGCCAGAGCGGAAGTACCGTTTTTTGCCCGAGCAGGCGTGAACAATATGAACAAAAAGTTGCTAATTTTCAAAATATAACTTATGCACGAAAACTATTCCCCCCGAATCCCGCATGATACGTTAATGGCAAGCGTGACAGCGCTTACAAAAACAACGGGCTGAAGGGGGATTTTTGTTTGAAAAAGAAGAGAAGCGTGATCATCACTTTGTCGGCGTTCATCACATTGGCTCTGGCAGCATGTGGCGGTGCAGGAAGCGGCACGTCCACGCAAGGCTCCCAGCCGACACCTGCTGCATCTGCCTATCCGGAAAAACCGATCGTGTTTGTCGCTCCCTCTGGTGCAGGAGGCGGCTGGGACAAAACAGCCCGCTCACTCGGCAAAGTGTTGAACGAGAGCAAGCTGGTGACCGAAGCGATTACGGTCGAGAACAAGCCTGGCGGCGGCGGAACCGTATTTATGGCCGAGTACGTCAGCAAGGACAAAGGCAACGCCTACAAGCTGTTCGTCAGCTCGCCCCCGATCCTCATCAACCACAACAAAAAAGAGGGAAACAGTCCGTTTGGCTTCCAGGATGTGACCCCGCTGGCGCAAATGACGAAAGATTTCGGCGCTCTGGTCGTCCGGGCTGACTCGCCGCACCAGGATATGAAAAGCTTTTTGGAAGAGCTGAAAAAAGACCCTGCGAAAATGACACTGGCTGGCGGTTCAGCGCCCGGATCGATGGATCATCTCGTAAGCGTCTTGCCCGCTGCCAAGTACGGAATTGACCCGAAAATCGTCAAATACGTCTCCTACGATGGCGGCGGAGAAGCGATTGCAGCGCTCCTCGGCGGGAATGCGGACATGATTGCGACAGACGCGTCCGGCGTCGGAGAATACGTGAAGGCGGGCAAAGTACGGGTGCTCGGCGTTACTTCAACAGAGCGGATGGGCGGAGAGTTAAAAGACGTTCCCACATTGAAAGAGCAAGGAATCGACGCCGTCTTCACGATTTGGCGAGGGGTGTTCGGCCCGCCAAACATGCCAGCAGATGCCAAGGCGTACTGGGACAGCAAGCTGAAAGAACTGTCAGAGAGTGAAGCGTGGAAAAAGGAGCTGGCTGCAAACGGGTGGGAGAGCGAATACAAGGATGCCGCTGCTTTTGCCACCTTCCTGGAAGAGCAGGATGGGCAAGTAAAAGAGCTGCTGACATCGCTCGGCATGGCGAAATAAGGCGTTGACTGCTGGGGGGAGAAGGAGGTTGTCATGAATCTGAGATTTGACCGCTACGGCAGTATCGCATTTGCCCTGATCGGCGCTTTTTTTATCACGCAGAGCCAGTATATCTCCACGAGCGCATACGGCAGCCAGGTTGGCCCGAATCTGTTCCCGCTCGGCTTGGGCCTACTGCTTGTCGTGCTCAGCCTGCGCCTGTTTTGGGAAACTTTCCAGTCGAAGTACCGTTCTGACTCCAAAGCGGAAGCGGGACTAATGTACAAGCGCTTTTTCACGATACTGGCCGCGACGTTGTTGTACGTGCTGCTTCTGGAAATGATCGGATATGTGATCGCTACGGCTTTGTTCCTTTATGCAACATTTTTGGTCATGGGCAGCAAAAGTCAGCTGAAATCGCTTGTCGTCTCCCTGGCGTTTTCCGTCGGAGTATACGTGGTGTACGTGCAACTGTTGAAAGGGACGCTGCCGGGGCTGCCTGCCTGGTTGAGCGTCTAAGGAGGGACATATAGTGAGCGCTCTGCACTATTTGGCAGATGGATTTCTCATTGCATTCCAATGGCAAAATTTGATTTATGCGTTTATCGGGGTGCTGATCGGGACGGCTGTAGGCGTGCTGCCGGGGATTGGCCCGATGAGCGGCGTGGCTTTGCTGATGCCGGTGACGGCATCGCTTACGGCGGGCTTGCCCCCCGAGATGGCGGCGGCGAGCGCTCTGATTTTGCTTTCAGGTGTGTACTACGGGGCGATGTACGGAGGATCGACGACATCGATTTTGCTGAACACGCCCGGTGAATCGTCTTCGGTTGTCACGACGCTGGACGGGTATCAGTTGGCAAGGCAGGGGCGAGCCGGGGCGGCCCTGTCGATTGCCGCCATCGGTTCGTTTGTAGCAGGCATCGTTGCGCTGATCGCGCTTGTGTTTTTGGCCGATCCGCTTTCTGATATGGCGTTGCAGTTCGGCCCGGCGGAGTATTTTTCGCTTATGCTGCTCGGACTGTGCGCGGTAAGCGGACTCGGAGGCAAGTCGATGACCAAGGCGCTGATGATGACCGTGCTTGGACTTTTGCTGGCAACGATCGGGATCGACAACGTGTCGGGAGTGGCGAGGTTTACGTACGATATTCCCGATCTGTACCAAGGGCTGGAGTTTTTGACGATAGCGGTCGGATTGTTCGCGCTCGGAGAAGTGTTCAAAACGATTTTGGAAAGGGATCAATCTGCGCAGGAAATCATCAAAGTCGGGCGGATTCTGCCCAGCAAGCAGGATCTCAAGGAGAGTGCTGCTCCGATTGCTCGCGGCTCCTTGCTCGGATTTTTCATCGGCGTCCTGCCTGGTGCAGGCGCTACGCTGGCCTCGTTTTTTTCCTACATTTTGGAGAAAAAGTGGAGCAAGCACCCGGAGCGCTTCGGAAAAGGCGAGATTGCCGGAGTGGCTGCTCCCGAGTCCGCCAACAACGCCGCGTCAGGCGGAGCGATGATCCCGCTTTTGACATTAGGCATCCCGGGGTCCGGGACAACCGCGATCTTGATGGGCGCTTTGCTCATGTACAATGTGCAGCCAGGGCCGCTTTTGTTCAGCGACCACCCGCAAATCGCCTGGGGTCTGATCGCCAGCATGTTTATCGGAAATTTGATGTTGCTCGTGCTGAACATGCCGCTGGTCAAGATTTTTGCCAAAATTATCGAGACACCACCGCACTTTTTGCTCCCGATGATTATCGCCATCTCGGTGTTCGGGGTGTACGCGGTACAGATCAGCACGTTTGACCTTATCTTGCTCGTCCTGTGCGGTCTGGCTGGATATTTTCTGAACAAAAACGACTTCCCGCTCGCTCCGCTTGTGCTCGGTCTTGTACTCGGCCCGATGATCGAGAACAACATGCGCCGTGCCTTGACGACTTCCAACGGGGATTTCACGATTTTTTACACCAAACCACTCTCCGCGCTCTTTCTTGTATGTGCCCTCGCCTGGCTGGTCGTGCCGCTCGTCATGAAGCGGCGGGGAAAAACCGTTGTGATTAATGAAGAAGCGTAAAGCGCAGGGCCGATTTTCACGGATTCAACCTTGACAGGTGTTGCCTCTCCCCTTATCATAGGAAAAATTTAGCGAAGCTGTTCTGTTTGGGCAAGCAGGCAGAACAGCAGAGGAGAGACGATGATGTTGACGATCGAACCCGTTACACTCGAAGGAAAACTCGTAAGACTGGAACCGTTGCGTCCCGAGCATGCGGAGGGAATTTTCGCAGCCGGAGACTTTCCGGAAATCTGGAGCAATATGTCTGTCGAGATTCGAACGCTGGCGGACGCAGAGGCTTTTATCGCGAATGCGCTGAAAATGGAGGAAACCGGAACGGAGCTGCCTTTTGCCATCCGCAATCGCGCCGACGGCACCGTTATTGGCAGCACGAGATTTTTGGCGATTTCGGCAAAAGATCGCGGGCTGGAAATCGGCTTCACCTGGTTGACCCCCAGCGTCTGGAAAACGGGCGTCAACACGGAGTGCAAGTGGCTCTTGCTGCGGCACTGCTTCGAGCAACTGGGATGTATTCGCGTCCAACTGAAAACCGATGCGCGCAATGTCAACTCACAGCGGGCTATTGCGCGGATCGGCGGCATCCGGGAAGGCGTGCTTCGCAATCACATGATCAGACGGGACGGCTTGTTCCGCGACTCGGTGTACTTCAGCATCATCGACAGCGAATGGCCGGGAGTGAAGGAACGGCTGGAATTGTTGCTGTTTGGTGAATAAAAGGGCGTAGCGATTGTAGGCGCAGATTCTCCTGTGTACAATAGGGGTGAACATTGGAGAAAACTCCACATGCGTTTAGAAAAGAGGGTATACATGAGACTCCGCATCTTGCCGACTGGCTTCGTGTTGCTTGTCGGGGATCTTGTCGCCTTTTTGCTGTTTGCTTACTATGGGAAGCTGGCTCATAATCTGCCTGTCACGATTTGGGGAATAGGCGAGACATTGGCGCCATTTTTAATCGGTTGGATCGTCGCCATGTTTGTGTTTCGCACGTATGGGGAGCGGGCCTATTCATCTTGGTGGCGGCAACTGCTCACGATGCTGTTCACGTGGACACTCGCGGCACCGATTGGCCTTTTGATCCGCGCCTGGTGGACGGGCGTGCCGATCACCCTGATTTTTGCTGCCGTCGCGTACTTTGTGACTTTGGCGTTTCTCTTAGGCTGGCGTCTTCCTTTTGCCATCGTCCATCTCCTGTGGAAAAAGACGAGACATCAGACTGTTCACTAATAAACCGTCCCAAATTGGTTACGCTATCCTGTGATGACAGCAGGAGGTGAATCATTTGGGCAAGAACAACAACAGCAAGGACCTGGGCAAAAATCGCGGGAAAACGTTGGATCATAACGATCAAAACACGAACCTGCGCCAATCCCAGCACAACGATCGGAATGAAGGTACTGCCAAAGACCGCTGAGCATTCAGCGGTTTTTTTCATGGGCACGCAGCCTTTTTTCGGGAAATACAGGCGCCAGCATAATGGCTAGAAACTGACAGAGTCAGCCTGGGCAAATCGTTCGACAAGCAGCAAGATGTGTTATAATAGGTCTTGTTTTTCAAGCGAGTGGAGGGGAAAACCGTATGACGGAACCGATGCATGACGTACAGCCGGTGACCTTGTCGTCACAGGCATTTTTCATTTTGTGTCGACTGTACGACGGATGCTACGACGAACTGAGCAAAAACGAACAGGTTCGCGAGCTGGTAGAGTCGATCGGAGATATGCTTTTGGCCGGAGTGGAGACGCTGGAAAAGCAAGAGATAAAGCCAAAAACGATCACCTTTCCACTGACGGTGCAGCAAGCCTTTTTTTTGAGAAGACTTATCGTGGAGCTGCTCGCTTCGGCACCTGCCGGCAATGACGCAAAGACGACGCAATGGCTTCAGGAATGCTTGACGGCTTTGTCCGGGGGCGGTGCCAAAGCGGATGCGCACTAGAAAGCAGCTTCACGTCATCACAAGCGGCAAACAGTCGCTGGAAAGCGTCATGCGAATGGCCGAGGCTGCCTATGCGGGAGGGATGGATTTCCTGCATATTCGCGAAAAGCAGCGGACAGCCAAAGAATGCATGGACTGGGTTCGGGCGCTGGCGAATGTCGTCCCGCTCTCTGCGCTTGTCGTCAATGATCGGGTCGATGTAAGTGCCGCGTCAGGCTGTGCTGGCGCTCATCTGGCTTATCACAGTCTTGCGGTCGGCGATGCCCGGCGAGTTTTGCAACCGGAACAAAAGGTGGGACGCTCTGTCCATTCCTACGAGGAAGCGGAACAGGCGGCGGAAGCAGGGGCAGACTATCTTTTGTATGGACATATTTATCCAAGCGCTTCCAAGCCAAACCTCGCGCCGAGAGGAACGTTCGAGCTGGCGAAAATAACCGCAGCGTGGACGATCCCGGTCATTGGGCTTGGCGGGATTACGCCAGAGCGCACAGGCGAGGTACTTGCAGCAGGCTGCGCTGGAGTTGCTGTACTATCAGGAATTACCGATGCCACAGATGCGAAGCTGGCTGCTTTGGCCTATCGGGAGGCGTTGGATCGCTGGGAGGGGAATGCGAGATGAGAGACAGGCAAACACTTCGGGACAAAATGGGCGTTTACTTTGTCATCGGCACACAAGATTGCGGCTTTTCGCGCGAGAAAACGGTGGAGATCGTTCGCGAGGCGCTTGCGGGCGGAGTGGGCACGTTGCAGCTTCGTGACAAAGGCAGCAAGCTGACTTCCGAAGAACGCTGCGAACTCGGACGGCAGCTCCAGGAGCTGTGCCGCGAGCATCAGACGTTGTTCTTCGTCAACGACGATGTAGACTTGGCCGTTCGCTTGCAAGCAGACGGTATCCACGTCGGACAGGATGACATGCACTTGGCCGAGGTGAGAGCCATGGTCGGCGAAGCGATGTACATCGGGATATCGGCAGGCACGGTAGAGGAAGCGATTGCGGCGAAAAACGGCGGAGCGGACTGCATCGGAGTGGGAGCGATGTTTGCCACTTCTTCGAAGGCAGATGCCGGGGAGCCGATCGGGCCGGCAGGACTGCGGGAAATCCGCGAGGCTGTTGGCGCTGAGCTGCCGATTGTCGGAATCGGGGGCATCACTCTCGAAAACGCGAAGCAAGTATGCCAGGCCGGGGCAGATGGCGTTGCCGTGATCAGTGCGATCAGCAGAGCCGAATCGCCGAAGCAGGCTGCGGAAGACTTGCTGCGGATTGTACGATCGATCTAGCACGGACAAAGAGACGAATACATATGGTAGGGTAACATTACTCATTCAAGAAGGAACCCGATACTGGCGACCAGAAGGAGGTGGAACCGATGAAAAATCGGATTTACCGGATCGGATACGAATGGGTCAGCAAGAGGGAGTTGCTTGAACGACTGTACATGAACGATTGCATCCTGATTGAACATAAACGGCTCCAGCCACCATCAGACGATCAGGATGCCGATGTGCCGCCGGAAAAAGAAGTCCATGCTGTCCTGATTCGCAGTCAGCGGCGTCCGGGCGAGTGGGTCACGTTTAACGGGCTGTACGAAATTCAAACCCGCGAACCGATTCCGTGGATTGATTCTCCCCTGGAGTATCACCAGTTCGGAACGGAGTTGATTCCGGGCAACATTCGCCGGGAAAAAGCGCCCCAAGCCAGGATTCCAGCCAGAACGAAGCTGCAGATTGCCGCCGTTCGTCAGGATACGGTTTTTGTCACAGTGCCTGGCCATCCTTCCAGACGATACGAAATGTCATTGGCTCACGCGCGCTTTGCCAAAGATTTTCCGACCGAGTTGGAAATGAAGCTGCAAGTGTATGCGTTTCCACCGCGGCACGACATCTTCGTCGACTGGCTATTGAAGGAAGGGCGCAAATCAGGGATCATCTCGCGACCGAATCAGGAGAGAGTGGAAAAGTCCGCTTTTCAAGTATGGGATGACTTGCGCAAGGAGTATGGACTAAGCGTCAGCGCAGCGTTGCTCGCCATCAAGCAGGCGCTGATCGTACTGGATCGGGCAGGTGTGGAGACGGACTTTCCGTACCCGGTTCAGGAGCGATCCGACTTGTCTTTGTTTAGTGAAACCGAACGCGATGCTTTTTACTCATACCAATCCGTGCGCTGCGCCATGGCGGCAGTGGCAGCCCTTTTGACCGTCGATCCAAAAGACCCTTTGCAGGACACATTGCTGATGGACATTATGCTGGAACAACAAATCAATCGCAGGCGTGACTGAAGCGTCTGCGGTTTTTTGGTTTTTGGCAAGGACGTTGTATAATGGAAGGGTAACCCATTTAGAAAAGGACGTGGACAAGCATGTACGTATCGATGAACAGGCTGAAAGTTCCTGCTGACTACCAATCCCACCTCGAACGGGCGTTTGGCGGCGGTGGCGAACGGATGAAAGAGGTTCCCGGTTTCCTTGAATTTCTTTTCCTGGCTCCAACAGAAGGAGATGAGTATATCGTCTTCACCAAATGGACAGACGAGGAATCATTCCAAAACTGGACGCAAAGCGAAGCCTTCAAGCGGGCCCATTCTGGGACAAACCAAAACAGTCCGGTAAAATCGGACTTGCGCAACTACCATGTGAAAGCTAACTCCTAGAATGTAGGCAAAAAGAAGCATTTGTCTTTGCTGGACAAATGCTTTTTTTCGTAATGATTGAACAATAAAGGTTTTTTTACCAAACTCATGCTTGATCGTGATATGATAGAAGGAGATAGGAAAGCGGTTTCATCTGCTGTGAAAATGAGCAACCGCTCATCCAAGCAAACCCGGGTGCCAGGATGGCGGAGCGCATCGCGAGAATCTATCTGTTTTGCGTGACACTTTGCTTTACATCATGTCGGTTTTGTGTCCATAATAGAATCACTATTATACATACTTGAACGATGGCCTCAATGAAGCAAGAAGAAAAGGAGTCAGAGCGTTTTGAAAAATCGAATAAGTAAGTATCTTACTCATTTGGCCCCTGCTGCGGTGGCCAAAACGTTTTCCTTTCTTTCTGATAAACACGACCACTCTGCTTCGCTTCTGGGAGACCGCGCACAAACTGAGGCTTTGCTAGTCCAACTGCTTATTCGTTGGGCGGAAGCCGTGAAATCAAACGATTCTACGGCTTTGGAACAAGAAGTTAACGAAATGGCTTACAAGTGCTTCCTGCACGGATTGAATGTTGCCACCCTGGTACAGTGCATCCGAGTATGCCGGGACAGCATCATGGAGCAGATGAACTATGATGCTGCCACATTCGTTTCGAGCGAAGCCGAGCAGCTGGAGCTTTTGCGGGAACAATTCGCTTTTTATCAGGCGATGGATCAGTTGATCGCACAAGTGGTAAGCATCTACAATGAAGAAAAACAACGAGAAAATACCCGAACATCTGTGGAAAAGGCGCAAGGGGAACAGTTTGCCGTCCTTGCCGAGCAAGAGCTGGTACAACTGGTTTTGCATTCGAGCGATATCGCTGTCTTGATGATTGACCGCAGTCTGAAAATCATTGAGGCAAACCATGCGCTGTGCCACCTGTTTGGCGTCAAACGCGAGCAAATTATTGGAAAGAACATCGATGAAGCATTTTTGCCGCATGAGAGCGAGCGCTTTGTGCAATGGGTCGTAGAGCGCGGTCAGTCGGGCCATTACATGGCAGAGTACAACTCGAAGTGGACGACAGTCAGCACCAGTCCGATTTTTTACATGGGCGAAATGTGGGGCGCTATCGCTGTGCTTCGCAACATCACGGAGAACAAACGATACGAAGAAGAGCTGAACAAGCGGGAAGCACTGGCGGCGGTCGGGCAATTGGCTGCCGGGATGGCGCACGAGATCCGCAATCCGCTCACTTCGATCAAAGGCTTTATTCAACTGTTGCGCGAGCAAGGAAATTCTGCGCGCAGCGAGTCGTATTTTTCCGTCATCTTGACGGAGATCGAGCGCATTGACGGTTTGCTGAATGACGTGCTGGTTTTGGCCCGGTACAGGGATGACAAAATTGTTTCCGAGCGCTTTCTTGTGCTGGACGAGCTTTATGGGGTCATTCGTTTACTGGAGCCAGAAGCCAATCGCAGAGGCATCAAACTGGAGCTGGATATTACACCCGGTGAATGGTACGTTTTTGGCTATCGTTCCCGGATCAAGCAGGCCATCCTGAATATCATGAAAAACGCGTTTGAAGCTTTGCTGACACAAGGCAGCGTTGTGCGCGTCACCGTGTACGCCTCGATCAGCCAAGTCGTCATCGTCGTGGAGGACAACGGACCAGGTCTTAGTCCTGCTTGTCTGGAAAATTTGTTCGTGCCGTTTTACACGACCAAACAAGAGGGAACGGGGCTCGGCTTGTCCACGACACAGCGAATCATTGCCGATCACGGGGGCGAGATTTTTGCGGAGAACTCGCCGCGATTGAATGGAGCACGTTTTGAAATTCGCCTGCCGCTATCTGTTGCAGCGAGAACATAAGCAGACACGAGCAAAAGACGGATGATTCATCCGTCTTTTTTGCATGCACGAAAACACAGTTGGGTCGAAGCGGCCTTTCCTTGCGTCAAAAGACGGAGAGAAATCGCTTTTTTAGTTTTCAAACTGGTCATGTAGTCCTTTGTTTTGAAAAGGTTGCAAGTCTTTTGAATCAATTTTTTGTCGAGTTGTTGTCAAACCGTGTCGTTCAGTGGAATAATTTACAAAAAGACGGAACGGAGTGAACATCAAGTGATCCGCATGCTGCTGAAAAACGAAAAGAGGTGGAGCTACTGGGAAGTATGGTATGACGAAACAGACCGTTTGTATTCGGTACATTACGGTCATGTGGGAGAAATCGGCGACCATTACGCGATTGTGGCTGAACAAATCGAGGGAAAGCCGAAGCACGTCCTGAAAGTCTGGGCGGAAGAAATGAAGGAGAAGGGCTACGTCGAGCTTGCGGAAGAAGACTTGCAAAAGCTGATCGTTTGCTTCCCGCATCTGTCGGAATCAGATGTGGAGATGCGCTATTTCATTGAACAGTTGCTGGATGAATGTCTCGGCAAAACCGGAAATGGGCATTGCGATGGAGGAGATGACAGCGAGGGCAAGCTTGCTGTTTGCTGCCGCGTGATCGATCTGGAAAAAGCCGTGGTTGCCGTCCAAGAGGCCATGGCTATCGCTCGTTTGGAAGAGGGGATGTCGCTGTGGACTTTGCAGGACGACGGCACTCGCATCGCCCTGCATGTCTCTGTCTGAAAATTTCCGTTATTTTACAATTTTGAGCCGCAGAGCCTTGGCGACTGCCTGTGTTCGATCTTCCACACCCATTTTTTGTAAAATGCGGTGGACGTGTGTTTTTACTGTGCCTTCCGATATAAACAAGTTTTGGGCGATCTGGTCATTGCGATACCCGTAGGCGATTTGCTGGAGGACATCAAGCTCGCGGTCTGTCAACTCGTCGAGCAAAGCCGAGGGGGCAACGGTCACGTCCGCGACGCTTGGCTGAGCCTTCAATGCTTCGGCGAGCGCCTTGGCGGCTGTTACCGTATGGAAGAGAGCTTCCCCCTGGGAGGCTCTGCGGATCAGATCGAGCATCTCCTGCGAATCGGCGTCTTTGAGCATATAGCCGACGGCGCCAGCGCGGATTCCTTCCACGACGTAATTGTGATTGTCAAAAGTAGTCAAAATCAACACTTTGACGGCGGGATGCATGCGCATGATCTCTCGGGTTGCTTCGATCCCTGATTTTTTCGGCATCTGGACGTCCATCAGCACGACATCCGGCGTGATTTTCCCCACCAGCTCCACGGCTTCTTCCCCGTCCGAAGCTTCCCCGACTACCTGCATATCCGGCTGCATCTGGATCACGTACCCCAGCCCTTGGCGAATCATAGTTTGATCATCTACGAGGACCACACGAATATTTTTGGTTGAATCGGTCATGTTCGCATGCTCCCTTCTTTTTCCAAATGCTCGATTGGCAATGTGACATCGAGTCTGAATCCATGCGGTTCTTTTGCGAAGTAAGACAGGCTGCCGTTCAACTGTTTAATCCGCTCGGCGATTCCCGTCAGCCCAAATCCAGGCTGGATATGATCCTCGGGCGTAATGTTGCCATCGTCCTGAATCGAGAAAAACAGCGAATTGCCCCGTTGTTCAATCATAACCAAAATTTCCTTCGCGTTGGAGTGGCGCAATGTATTCGTAATTGCTTCCTGTAAAATTCGGTAAAACGTGATCGTCAGCTCCTGGGAGAGCGGAATGTCCAGATCGGCGGAAAGCAGCTCCATTTTGATCCCGGTATGTTTTTGGGCCTGGGACAGCAACGCGCGCAGCGGAGTCAGTCCGAGCGACGTTTTATCCATGGCGAGCGTATGCACGGAGGTGCGGATTTCGTCCAGGCTTTGTTTGGCTACACCGAGCATGTTGCGCACCGCTTCCTGCGCGTGCTCCGGGCCGTCTTGCAGCATGTATTTCAAGGCGTGCAACTGGACGATCAGCGAGGTCAGACTGTGACCCAAAGCGTCGTGAATATCCCGGGCAATCCGCGTTCTTTCTTCCAGAACGGCTACCTGCAAAGAATGCAGAGCGGCTTCTTGCAGCTGGGAGTGGGCTTCCTGCAACTCCGTATGGGCCTTTTGCAGCTCTTCCAGATGGGACTGATTGGTTTTGTACGCTTCGTTTTGAATCCGGTATCCGCGCGCACCGATATAGCAGCCGATGTACGTGAGGATAAACGGAATGATATGCGGGAATTTAAGGATGCCGTCAAAATACAAAAACAACGTGGTGCACGCGCCAAAAAAAGTCGCGTAAGCCAGCGCACGCCGTCCCTCAATGTAAAAGCCGATAAACACCGCAAGCGGTAGCATCAATCCGAAGCTTTCTCCCCCGGCAACAATGCCTTTTAGCAAAGACATGATGCCGAGCATGATCGTCACTAGCTCAAATTGGTACGGCTTCCAGTTCCTTTTTGAAATCCAGAAGACCACAATGTAACAAAAGAATAGTACAATCGTAAGTGAAAACTGTAAGGGAGTCTCGCGCATGAACGAGTCAGGCAACAAGGCAAGCACAATCAAAATGGAGAACCAGATGATCAGCAAACGTTTTTGAACTGCTTTTATACTCAGTTTCAGCAAACAGATGTCCTTCTTTCTCTGGCCGGATGATCATTTACTTTCATTCTAGCATGGGGTGTCGTCTATCTCCAGATAGACGCCGTCCACCTGGAAATCAACCTGCTGATAGACTTCACTACCCATGACGAAAGGTAGAATAAATCTTGCAAATAAAGATTAAGATTGGCTAGGATGAGTATGGGTCATGAGGGATAGTGAGGGAGGCTTTCATGAAAGAACTGATTCAGTTGGCAAAGCTCCTGAGAGAAGCGAGCGCCTTGTTTACTTCAATCTCCAAAAAAGAACTGGACTCAAGCGAGCTGAACTGGCAGCAAGTGCTGATTTTGGAACAGATCAGCAGCGGTGCTAAGACAATGGGGGAGATTTGCAAGGCTGTCGATCTTTCGTACAGTACAACTTCAGGATTGATCAACAGGATGGAGCAGGAAAATCTGGTGCGTCGTTTTCGGGATCAAACCGACCGTCGAATTGTCTGGGTATCGTTGACGGAACGCGTGTCTGAACAACAGGAAATGAAGCTGGAAGATCCTCACGCGATCTCATCTCTTCATGCGCTGCAAGAATTGTTCTCCCAAAAGAAGGAAATAACCGGCTGATTGTCACTTTGGGCAAACGACGATGCCCAAAGGAAACGATTGGCCATGTCAAGTTTTCTAGAAGAGGTGAGTGGATTTGAATCTGTCTGAACTCTCGATTAAACGCCCGGTCACGATGATTATGCTGACCGTGGCCATGCTGATTTTCGGTTTCGTCTCCTTGCCTCGTTTGGCGATCGACCTGATGCCGGAATTGAATTTCCCGGTTGCCGTGGTCGTTACGTCCGTGGATGGGGGCTCGCCTGCCGAGGTAGAAAAACTGGTGACGAAGCCGATAGAAAATGCGCTAGGTACGGTCTCGAACCTGGACAGCATTTCATCTGTTTCCATTGAAGGGGCTTCACAGGTCATTCTTATGTTTAACTGGGGAACAGACCTCGACCAAGCTACTCTCGACATGCGGGAAAAAGTCGACCAGGTGCGAGGAGCCTTGCCAGATTCGGCAAGAGCGCCGCGCGTACTGCGCATCGACCCGAACAGTCAGCCGATCATTCAGTTCGCCGTTACAGGTGAGCAGGATGTCAACAAGCTGAAAAAAGTAGCGGAAGATATGATCCAATCGCGCCTGGAGCGCATTGACGGCGTCGCGGCTGCTTCCATCAGCGGCGGTCAAGATCGCGTCGTGGATGTGATTGTAGATCCAGCCAAGCTCTCTGCGTACGGCTTGTCTCTGGAGCAAATCCAGCAGGCACTGTCAAGCGGCAATCTGTCCGGTTCCGCTGGCTCTGTACGGGAAGGCGACAGCAAAATGAACATCCGTGTTCAGGGTGAATTTGCCAACGTCGAGCAAATTGCGCTGACGCCGATTTCTGTGGGAGGCAGCTCGATTCGTCTGAGCGACGTCGCCCAAGTAAAAGATACGTTGGAAGACATCACGCAACTGAGCTACGTAAATGGCAAGCCGAGCCTTGGCATCTCCATTACGAAGGCTTCTGGCGGCAACACGATCGAGGTTGCCGACGAGGTGAAAGCAGAGCTGGAAAAGATCAAAGCCGATCTTCCGGAACATATGGAAATCATCACGACGCTTGACACTTCGACCTACATTAAAGATTCGATCTACACGACAGCAGAACACGCGCTGCTCGGTGGACTGGTCGGTATCATCCTGCTGTTCTTCTTCTTGGGCAGCCTGCAATCGATGCTGATCGCTGTCATCGTGTTGCCTGTATCGATTGTCGCGACCTTCCTGTTGATGTACATGACAGGACAGACGATCAACCTGATCTCGCTATCCGGTTTGACGCTCGGTCTCGGCTCCTTGATTGACTTTGCGGTCGTTATGCTGGAGAACATTTTCCGCCAGCGTGAACAAGGCAAAGGCATGATGGAAGCGGCGCTCACCGGTTCCAAAGAAGTAGGTACAGCCGTTATGGCGTCTGCCTTGGCGCAAATTTGCGTATTTTTGCCGATTGCCCTGACGGAAGGGATCGCATCCGAGCTGTTTGGCCCGCTGGCATTGACAGTCGTGTACTCGCATATTGCGGCACTCGTCTTCTCGATCCTGTTGGTGCCGATGCTCAGCTCGCGTATTTTGAAAAAAGTACCGAATCATGCGAATCACGAAAACTATCGGGGAATCAACCCGGTTACTTGGTTCAACATCGGCTTTGGCAAAGTGGAAAAAGGCTATCAAAAACTGTTGGTATGGGCATTGGGCCACAGAAAAACCGTTTTGTTCTCCTCGGTTATCATGATGGTCGGCTCGCTGGCTCTGACTCCGCTGATCGGCGCAGAGTTCATCCCGAGCATGGACCAGGGGCAGATTTCCGTATCGATCAAAATGCCAAACGGTACAGTTCTGGCTGAGACGGAAAAAGTCGCGAAGCAAATTGAAGACATCGTAAACAAAGTGCCGGAGAAAGACATTGTGGCAACATCAATCGGCAGCAACGGTTCGCCAATTGCGAGCACACTGTCCTCCAACCAGGCGACGATCACATTGATGCTCGTCGATGTGACTGAGCGGAAACGCTCCTCCAATGAGATTGTCATGGATTTGCAGAATCAGCTGAAAACGATTCCCGGACCGGAAATCAAGGTCAGCGCTGCACAAGGCATGTCCACAGGCTCGCCGATCCAGCTGACTGTTCGCGGTGACGATTTGGCTGTCCTGAAAGACATCAGCTCGATCGTCAAAGGCGAAGTGGAGAAAGTGCCTGGCACAAGCAACGTGACCACCAGTCTGGAAGCGTCCCGTCAAGAATTTGAAGTGAAAGTGGACGCTGAAAAAGCGAGCTTGTACGGACTGACAACTGGACAGATTCTCTCCAGTGTCCGCACAGCCTTCCAAGGTCAAACGGTCACCAAATACCGTACAGGCGACAATGAGATTGACATTAACTTGAAGCTGCCGGAAAATTATCAGGAAGATATCAACTACTTGAACAACTTGCGGATTGCTGCGCCAGGTGGAGCGCAAATCGCTTTGACATCGGTTGCGTCGATTAGCAAGGTAGACGTACCGTTGACGATTAACCGCTCGAATTTGACGCGTGAAGTGCAAATTACGAGTGATCTGGCAGGGCGCGACCTGAACTCTGTTACACAAGAAATTACGGCGAAAATGAACAAGCTGAACCTCCCGGATGGCTACAAACTGGAGTTTGGCGGACAAAGCGAGGACATGGCTGAATCGTTCGGCAGTCTCGCACTGGCTATTCTGCTCTCCGTAGTGCTTCTGTACATGGTTATGGCTGCCCAGTTCGAATCGTTCTACAGTCCGTTTATCATCATGTTCTCGGTTCCGCCGACAGTGACAGGCGTTCTGCTTGGACTGCTGGTGACAGGAACGACGATCAGCGTATCCGTGTTGATCGGTTACATTCTCCTGATCGGTCTGGTCGTGAACAACGCGATCGTGTTGATCGACTACATCAACCAGTTGCGGGCAAAAGGCTGGGAGCTGCGCGAAGCGATTCTGCACGCCGGACCAATCCGTCTGCGTCCGATTTTGATGACGACACTGACGACGATTCTCGCGATTGGACCGCTGGCGTTCTCGGGCGGTTCGGGTACAGAGACACAAGCTCCGATGGCCGTCACGGTTATTTTTGGTCTGAGTTTTGCCACCTTGATTACACTGGTTCTGGTGCCGGTCGTGACTGCGTGGTTTGACGATATGGGCAAAAAGCGTCGGGAAAGACGCGAGAAACGCAAAGCAAAGAAACTGTTGAAACAAAAGAAAACCGTTCCCGCTTTGGAATCGTAAGAAGCGTTTGTGGGATGAGGAGGGACATTCATGAAACTTAGCATAAAACCCGTCATTTTGGCCGTATTGGCGATCAGCCTCGTGGCAGGTTGTTCCAGCCCGCAAGCGGAACCAGCACAGCAAGAAACGGCGGAAGCGGCGGCAACACCTGTGCAGATTGAAACGGTGACGACAGGTTCTGTGACAACCGAGTCAGGTCTGACGGCCAAACTGGCACCGAGCGAAGAGGTGCAAATCTCCCCGAAAATGGGCGGGAAAATTACTTCTTTGCCTGTCAAACTCGGTCAGTATGTGACCAAAGGCCAAGTGTTGTTCAAACTGGATGAAAAAGAACTGCTCAACAGCGTCAAGCAGGCGGAAGCTGCCTACCAGCTGGCGCAGGCAAGCTTGAATCAGGCTGGAAGCAGTTCCGATCAAGGCTTGGTGCAGGCGAAAAACGGACTGAAGCAGGCGGAAGTTGCTTTGGCCGATGCCAAGGTGAACCAGCAGCGGATGAATCAGCTTTTCACGCAAGGTGCGATCTCAGCGCAGCAAATGGAACAAGCGAACATTCAGTTAACCAACGCGCAGATGGCCTATGACAACGCCCAGCAAAGTGTGCAGGTTGCCCAGCAAAAGTCCGGTGTGCAAGTATCCGCAGCATCTGCCAAACAGTCTGCTGTCAGCTTGCAAAACGCTCGCGAGCAACTGGCTAATGCGACTGTGACTTCTCCCATCAACGGATTTGTCTCCAGCGTAAGCGGAGCAGTCGGACAAATGACAGGCCAACAGCCAGTCGTCGTCGTGGTCAATACGAATCCGCTGTTGGTGAAAGCCAACCTGTCCGAAGCAGACATCACCAAAGTCAAAGTCGGGACAGTCGTAAAAGTAAACGTACAATCGACAGGCAAGACGCTTGATGCCAAAGTAACGGCGGTCAGCCCTGTGATGGATTCCGCACTCAAAGCGTATCCAGTGGAAATCAGCATCCCGAATCCTGCCAACGAGCTGAAATCGGACATGGTCGTCAATGTAACGTTCCCGTCCGAGGGAGCGAGCGAAGCGAAAGCGCTCGTCATTTCCCGCAAAGCAGTGTTTGATCGCGACGGCAAACAGTTCGTGTTCAAACTGGAGGGCGACATTGCGAAGCAGGTGGAGGTTGTCACCGGCAAATCTTCCAGCGACAAGATCGAAGTAACAAGTGGTCTGGCTGAAGGCGACAAGCTTGTCGTAACGGGAATCACTTTGCTTCAGGACGGCGGCAAGGTAAGCGTTCAGGAGTAAAGGCGGCTGTACAGCCAGCGCTTGTGCTTGTAATTCGAGTAAGGGAAGCGCGAGTGATTAACAAAAGAACGAAAAGAGGCGGATGGAAATCCGTCTCTTTTTTTTGCATGGAACGAAGAAGGAGCTGCCTGGGAAAGAAGTTGGGTTACATAATATATATTACGTAACCTTAAATGTCACGGATTTAAGGCAAAGTGTCGGTTCCACTTTTGAAGGGGGGAAAGATTCGCTACAATAAGGAATATAGTGGATGAAACAACCTTTCGGAGGTACATATGACTGGGAATCTTACGGTGTTTTTGGCGTTTGCAGCGGGTTTTCTCTCGTTTATTTCGCCGTGCTGTCTGCCGCTTTATCCGTCCTTTTTGTCCTACATAACAGGGGTTACCGTGGATGAAGTGAAGAAGGGAAGAGCGGTTTTTCAAAAGCAGGCGTTATTACATACGCTTTTTTTCATTATTGGCTTTTCGATCATTTTTATTGCCTTGGGGCTTTCTACCTCTTGGATCGGCAGCCTGTTCGTCAATCAAAAGGATCTCATCCGGCAGCTTGGCGGCATTTTGCTGGTCGTTATCGGGCTGATCATGCTGCAAGTGTTTAAAATGGACTGGATGATGCGCTCTTTCAAGGTCGATTTAAAATCAAGACCTTTGGGGTATACTGGGTCCATACTGGTGGGAATGACCTATGCTGCTGGATGGACGCCTTGTGTGGGACCAATCCTCTCCGGCATTATCGTGCTTGGGGTAACCGATCCGTCCCGGGCGTTGACGTACACATTGGCCTATACACTCGGCTTTGCCATTCCGTTTTTCGTTATGACATTCTTCATCAGTAAAGTGAAGGCGATCGTCAAATATTCGGATCAATTCATGAAAGTCGGCGGGGGCGTCATGATTTTGTTCGGCGTGCTCTTGTACACCGACAAATTGACGGACATTACTCGCGTGCTCATTCAATTGTTCGGAGGCTTTACCGGATTTTAGATCAGGTCATGCAGAGGTGACGAAATGAAAAAGCTGTTGCTGGTTGTGCTGATTGTTGCGGGAGTTGGAGCAGCTGTGTGGGAAAAGCCCCAGGAGTCAGCGCCAGTCGTAGCCAACGTACAAAAACCGGAAGTAGGCTTTATGGCGCCGTCCTTTACTTTGACCGGGCTGGACAACCAGACGTACAAAGTTGAGGGCAAGCGAAGCAAGCCTGTCGTTCTCAACTTTTGGGCATCGTGGTGCGGGCCGTGCCGGATGGAAGCGCCTGACCTGCAAAAAATGTACGAGAAGTACGGCGGGCAGATCGACATGTACGGGGTGAATGTCACGAGCAATGACAGCCCTGAGGCAGCGCAAGCGTTTGTGCAGTCCTACAAGCTGACTTTTCCCATCCCGATGGATGTCAGTGGCTCCGTGTCGAACCGCTATCTCGTCCAGGCATTTCCCACGACCTACCTGATTGACACAGAAGGAATCGTCCGCAAAAAGATTATCGGGATGATCGACGCAGGCACATTGGAGCTGGAACTTCGCCAGCTTTTGAACGGCAAAAAATAAAGAGTGGAAACCGAACCGCGGGCGACAATTTGCCTGCGGTTTTCTTTTGCTGGGCGCGCTTGGGAGTGCCTGCCTATTTTGCACAGGGTCATTCCGTTTTGTATGTTTGCCTAAAGAGCGGGGTTGTTCTCCTTCATAGACTAGAGCACCAGGGCAAAGGGAGGGGAGCGAATGGCCAAGGGCAAAGGCAAGAAAGTAAAGAAGAAAAACAGTCGGCAGCATCCCAATCAGTTGAATCTTAAAATCGTGACGTCCAGTACATGCCTGGCGTGCAAACAGCAATGCGAGCGTGGCTTGGCGTATTTGGAGCGCATGTCCCAGCCTGGTGCGATCGGAAACGGGGTTCCCTGTATTCTTACCAAACCAAAGGCGTAGAGCGAGGCAGAGGCGCCCGACGGTCAGGAGATAATCCCAGCAGATGGAGCGGCGGGGTTATCTCTTTGTGCTTTTCGGGCGCAAGCCTCTCTCTGGCGGCACAGGACGCCATGTATTATACTGGAGAAAGCGTATTTGGCACAGAAAGGAGCTGTTTTTTCATGCGTCCCTTGCAAATCTCACCGGACACCGCCGTTAAGCTTGCAGAAGCCTTGAACGTTCCCCTGGAGCGGCTGATGCACATGCCGCAACACATTCTTTTGCAAAAAATGATGGAACTGGCCAAGCAGGAACAGGAAACAAACAAGCAAGAACCTGACCCATCCGAGTAAGGCGAAGAGGACTTTTCGCAACCGCCGTGGAAAAGATACAAGAACAAGTCCATACATATACTGGAGGAGAGCAAATGGCTGCAAATGTCGCACACAAGTTTCGCACAGGGTTGAAACCGCAAGCTTTCATCGAAGGCATGACCAAAAATCAGGATACGTTCCAAAACTGGTCGGAGGCGTTTGCTTGGGCAGATGAACAGGACCAGGCCTTTTTTGCCTCGTTGCAGCATCGGGATGATCTGAGATGTTTGATTTTGGCAGCAGAATGGTGCGGAGATGTGGTCAGAAACTTGCCGGTCGTTCTCCACGCTTTAAAAGAAACAGAGATGCCTGTTGAAATTTTGGTCATGGAAGACCACCTCGACCTGATGGATGAATTTCTCACGATGGGCGGTCGCGCCATTCCAGTCGTCATTTTCGCAGATACAGGCGGACACGTGCTGGCAAAATGGGGCCCGAGACCTAGCCACGTACAGGCAATCATGACAGCGTTCAAACAGCAAAACCCAGATCGCAACGCCCCTGACTACGAAGAAAACATCAAGGTCGCTCGCGCAGAAATGCTCAAACAGTACGGAGAAGGCGCGGGCTACCAGCAAGTCATTGTCAAAGAACTGAGAGAGCTGCTCTCCTCGATTTAACAAACGCGAACAACATACAGGGCGGAGTCGCGGCTCCGCCTATTTTCATGCAGAGAGGCTGAGATTGGATGCATTATTACGGAAACGAAACGATCATGTCCCTGGAGCAAGTTTTGCGTCTGGAGCCTTCCGAAGTGCGGATTTTAGAGTGGGTGCGCACCTATGAATTTTTGGAAAATCGCTTTGGTGTAGATGAGTCTGTGCCTTATTTTTTGGAGATCAAATGCGAGGCAGACCACGTCATGATTCGTAAAAACCGCATCCTGGACTTTCCGGACTACTCCTGTGAGGAGCAACTTTCGTTTGGGGAGGTGGAGCAGGCGCTTGCTGTTTTTCAACAATGGGCACAAGATATTTTAAAGCATGTCGTAAGCCCGTAAGAAAATGAGAAAAACCTATTGACGAAACTTGTGGTCCATGATAGAGTAAATAACGTCGTCTCGGACAAGCGCAAGCGGTAAGGAAGAGGCGCACGTTATTCAGCTGGGGAGATAGTGAAGTGGCTAAACACGGCAGACTGTAAATCTGCTCCCTCCGGGTTCGGCGGTTCGAATCCGTCTCTCCCCACCATTGATTTTCTAGCAGAAATGTGCTAGTATGTAACTACAGTTTTCTACATGCCGGTGTGGCGGAATGGCAGACGCGCGCGACTCAAAATCGTGAGGGAAACCGTGGGGGTTCAAGTCCCTTCACCGGCACCATATCTGAAAGATAACTCTTGGAGTGTTTGTTCCGAGAGTTTTTTTGTTTGCTTGTGGCGGCGGTCAGAAATTTAAGTGCATAATGCATGGCGCAATAAACGCTCAAGAAATTGCTCCAAAACGTCACAAGAACCTCGTGAAACCACAAGAAACTATAGGAATACCACATGAACTTCGAAAATTTCGCCAGATTATGGGGATATTTGGTACAATAGTAATCGTTTACTTTTGAGTTGCTGGCAAGGGAAGAGAGGGCTGTATGAATAAGTGGGAGTACATTGTGGGAGCTGTTCTTGGTGTTATCTTTTTAGTCATATCGTATCTGATCGCGAGGTTTGTGTTCGGCTATCTTTCCTGGGCGGCGACGGGATTAGCTTTGGTGCTGCCACTCTATGCGTTTTATGCCTATATGACAAGGGTGGATGATCACTCGACGGAAATATCGCGGTTTGTGAAAATTTCGTTTTCTGGTTCGCTCGTTTTTCTCGTTTCTTCATGGGCGTGCATCCAATATTTCGCCCCTTTTTTGGTCGCAGACATTGGCGATGTTGTCCTTCCTTATATTTACACTCTGCGGATGGCGGGAGCCTTTCTGGTGGTGTTTTTAATCGCAGGCGCAACGATTCCCAATCGCCCGCATTCGTGAGCGGGGCAGGGGTGGACAAAAGGATGGGGAGGCGGTATACTTATTATTGTTAAATATTTGAAGTGAGTAACTTTTCTCATTGTTGCGGTTGTTGCTGCGGGATGTGTGACTTGATGGAGAAAAGTGAACTTGCGGGTGTAGTTCAATGGTAGAACTCTAGCTTCCCAAGCTAGTAGCGTGGGTTCGATTCCCATCACCCGCTCCATAGAGGTAATGCGTGAAAACCTTGAGGGATCAAGGTTTTTTCTTTTTGTGTGGGTGAGAGTTTGGGGTGAGGGGAGGGGGCAATATGTTTTGGGGACGGTCGTTCCACTCTCCCGGAAGAAAACAAATTCAGTGCCTGACCATGCTACGTTTTGGTTAATACGATTTCTGCGAAATGTCGAAAGATGATGTGCTTCATCTTTGAAAAAAGAACCTCTGGACAGACGGTGCGACCATGAAATGACGCCACAAGAGGCAATCTGTCAAACAGCCAAGAGCTTAACAAAACGGCAAGCGAATTAAATACTTCTTAGTCTCAAATGAGTTCCAATCAGGTTAAAAGTTAATGGTGGCCCCTTTCTTGCTCATCGTCATCGAATCACCTCAATATAATGATATCAGCATCAAGCAGTCCAAGCGCCCTATTTTCCTAAGTTCTTGGTAATTAGTGTAGGGTGTCTAAATAAATAAGGCAATTCTAACAGGTTTTTAATTGGTTTAGCACAATATTGATGAAAGAATAGTTGGAAAGCAAGGAGGTACTACCTAAAGGCGCGTTTGTTTGATTAAATAGCCCACCGATTTGTGGGTAATCCAACAGTATGACGCGTATCGACATCGAAGGGATCTGACAACAGCACAGGCCGCTGCTGCAACAACTGAGTTTAACCAGAGTACACATTGGGACACCGCATGACTTTTTGTAAACAGTAACAAGCGACTTTCATCTGCTCACTTGTCTGCTGATCATGACGGGTCTGTCCGGATGAACAGTAGCGAGGGAGACAGTGGTTAGAATGCTTACGACAGCAGGAATCAGGTTGACAAGCAAGGCGCTGGGGAAGATTTCGCCTGCTGGTCTAGCTGGATTAAGAAAATAGTAGAGAATCGCACAGAGGGCCTTTTCCAAAAGCGAGAAGGCTTTTTTCATGGGGGCTGCTGTTACGGCTCCCTATTCATCAAAAAACTTGTCATTTCAGAAAATAAACACTAGCAAAAAGCACCTGAATGGTGCTAAGATTTTTATGCCCGTTGTTAAGCTCTAACTTATCATCCGTTGACTGATCGCCGTGTGCGACGAAAGCCGCCTGCACGGTGAAGGCTCGTTATAAAACCGACAGATAGAGAAGGCATAAGACGAGAATAGCGGACCAGCAGTAATTAGTGCAGCTAATTCAACAGCTGTCATTGACTCTTCGTTTGGAGAGGATTCTGTTCCACGGACGATTACAGTTACAGCAAACGATCAAAACGGCAATCCGATTCAGGGCTATCAGTTTACATTTGATATCACTTTGACTCAAAGCGATATCAATACTCCAGAAGCGTACGGGATGTTCATTGGCGGTTCTCCATCTGGCATGCCATTCACCGCAACCACGACAAACGTGATGTTGCCAGTCACTGACGCTAACGGTGAAATCACTTTCCAACTCGGGTTATTGACACAACCGCTTGAAGTTGGGGACAGTATTTCAGTTCAGATCAAAACAAATGATAATTCCACTGACATCGGAAGTGCTTTTCTGTACAGCAAATAATCCAGGTGAGTCCTTAACAGAACAGTAGTAGGGAGCTGCAATTGCGGCTCCTTTTTCTTTTGCCAACAAGACTGACAGCGCGTCCCGATCTGACCTGGGCTTTTGTTGCCACAAAGGGGGAGAAGGCGGGGAGAAACAAGGATGAAGAGAAAGACCTACCAAACAGATTACCGATATCCTGGCAGCCATCAGCAAGATCGAAACGGAAATCAAGCAGCTGATATCAAAAAAAGGAATGTTGCCAGGTTTGCACTGTTACATGAGGCGTGTTCTGGCGCCTATTTTACTTGGCCAGCAGACTGAGTCTCGTGCCACGGTGAAGATCTAGAAGGAGGATGCGACGAGGGGCCTTCCGTTTGGGTTTGGAAAAGAATCTGGAAGCAGCGAGCGGAGGGAGCTTGCAAATTAGGCGACAGCAAGATAACACCAACAACAAAACAAACTAATTTTAATCGTAACAATGGGAAAACTACCAAGAAAACGCTGGATAGGGGAACACGCATGATATCGGAATTTAAGCGATTTTTACTCGGTAGACCCATGAAATCAAGCGAGCTTGCCGCAGAAAAGTTAAATAAAGTCAAAGCTTTGGCTGTTCTTTCGTCTGATGCCCTGTCTTCTGTCGCTTACGGGACCGAACAGATTCTCATCGTGTTGATTACGTTGGGTGCGGCAGCAATGTGGTACTCTATCCCGATATCGATTGCGGTGATCGGTCTTTTGACCATACTCATTTTGTCTTACCGCCAAACCATCTTTGCCTACACAACAGGCGGCGGGGCATACATTGTCGCAAAGGACAATTTGGGAACCACTTCCGGCCTGGTTGCGGGCGGCTCGTTACTTGTGGACTACATTTTAACGGTTGCGGTTAGTACGTCTGCTTCCACAGACGCGATTACTTCGGCATTTCCCGTGCTGCATGACCATCGTGTGCTGATTGCCCTGTTCATGATTGCCATCGTAACGGTACTAAATTTACGCGGAATAACAGAATCCGCAACGGTTTTAATGTATCCTGTCTATTTGTTTGTCATCGCTATTCTTGCGTTAATTATTGGCGGCGGGTATCAATGGATCGCGGGAAATGTCCAAGCGCATCCCCCTGAATATGGGGCCGTTGTTCCGGGTATCACGTTATTTTTGCTTTTGAGGGCATTCAGCTCAGGCTGTTCGGCATTAACAGGAGTAGAAGCCGTGTCAAATGCCATTCCTAACTTCAAGGAGCCAGCACCGAAAAATGCCGCAGCGACGCTTTTGTTGATGGGACTGATCCTTGGCGTCATGTTCATGGGCATTAGCTTGCTGGCGTATTTGTACGGGATTTCGCCAAGACGAGCGGAAACGGTGGTATCTCAAATCGCTTCGGCGGTTTTTGGACGTGGAATCATGTATTACTCGATTCAAACGGTCACTGCGCTTATTTTATTTCTGGCCGCCAATACGGCTTTTGCGGCCTTTCCGTTACTCGCCTTTATGTTAGCCAAAGACAGATTTATGCCAAATATGTTCATGGTCCGGGGAGATCGTCTTGGGTTTTCAAACGGGATCATCTTTTTGGCGATCCTTTCCGCCATTTTGGTGATTGCTTTTGAAGGAGAAACGGAAAACCTCATTCCTTTGTATGCGCTAGGGGTCTTTATCCCGTTTACTTTGTCACAGGCAGGTATGATGAAACGCTGGATTTCGAAAAAACCGCCTGGGTGGCTGACGCCTTTTCTCATTAATACGTTGGGAATGCTAACGACGTTGACGATTTGCCTGATCTTTTTGGTGACGAAACTGTCGCAAGTATGGTCGATTTTTGTATTCCTTCCTATCGTTATTTTCATCTTCCGGAAAATTAACCAGCATTATCGAGAGCTGGCAGATGAGTTGCGACTTGATATCCAAACAGAAAAACCCGATCCAAAAGGGAGCGTCATCGTGATTCCGGTGGCCGGGATTTCGCAGGTGGTTAAAAATACGATTAGTTACGCTCAGTCCCTGTCAGACGACATTGTCGCTGTCTACGTCGGGTTCAGCGATGAAGACATGAAAAAAATGGAGGAGAAGTGGGCGCTGTGGAATCCCGGAGTGCGCTTGATTATCTTGCGTTCGCATTATCGCAGTATTATTAGGCCGCTGTTTAAGTTTATTGACACGGTGGAGTGGAAAAAGGCAGAGACGGATCATGTGACTGTCATGATTCCGCAGTTTATTACGAAGCGCTGGTGGCATAATTTGTTGCATAACCAGACGAGTTTATTGATCCGAGCGTATTTGTTCGCCCGCCAAGATGTAAAAATCGCTACAGTTCCGTATCGATTAAAGAAATGAAGTACAGAGTAATTGCTGCATGCATCCGATGAAAAACCTTGAGAGATCAAGGTTTTTCTTTTTGTGTTTGTGTGGCGATGAACATGGGCAGGCAAAAATCGCGCTTGGCGATATCGTGGACAAGGGCTTTGAGCTTTTGCTGCGCGACAAATCGCAGGCAAAAATTTTGCCCGATCCCCAGGCGTAATCTCTTTTTTGTGGGCGGTTGTCTTGCGAGCACCCACCCGTTCCCATGCACTTGATCGGTAGCCAAAAACAGCTTCATCCAGTATAATAATGAGAATAATTATCATCGAACTGGATGAATTTGGGCTTGAGGTGCATGCAAAATGAGTGCGGCAAACTTCCATGACAACTTTCAGTCTTATGTAGAGCGGCTCGGCGTACAAGCGCCTCACGGAAACGAGCAGGATCAAGCCGCTGTGCCCGCAAGCGAGGGAGAAGGCTATATCCGCCGGGTGATCCCGCGCAACGATATCGAGCTTGTGGTCGCGAAGCACGCCTTTTATCGCGAGCAGCAGCTTTCCGTGCAAACGACAGCCCCGATGGTGGAGCTGAATTTTTGCATGCAAGGCGCTCGTGCCCTGCATATCAAGGGCAGACAGCATGAGTTTACGACCGGAACGTGCTCGCTGCAATTTATGGGGCAGTTTGAGGCGGCTTTCGAATACAGGCGGGACGATCCGTTTTACATGCTGGGCATCGGGATTCCGGTGACGACTTTCCGCGAGTTCATGGCCGACGCGGAAGGGGGGACGGACGTAGAGTTCTCGCAAGTTCTCGGGCAGTCGCCTTTTCGGATTTGGCAAGAAAAAATCTCGCCGGCGGCTACGGTTGTCGCCGAGCGCTTGATTCAGGGAGCGTTGCAGCCGCGAACGAGGAATCTGGAGCTGCAATGCGGGGCTTTGGAGCTTTTCTCGATGGCTTTTCGTTCTTTTTTGACGGAATTAAACCCGGAGGCGGACAGTCTCTCCAAAAGCGATCGGGAAAAAATCCGGCTGGCGAGAGACATTGTCGTGGAAAACATGGCAGAGCCGCCGTCGCTGCTTGCCTTGTCCCGCATGATCGGCTTGAACGATTACAAGCTGAAGGTCGGCTTCAAGGCTATGTACAACAACACGGTGTTCGGCTTTTTGCGCGAAAAACGGCTGGAGAAGGCGTGGCAGCTGCTCCAGTCGGGCGACATGAACGTCACCGAGACGGCAAGCGCTGTCGGTTACTCGAACACGAGCTACTTCGCCGAAGCGTTTCGGGAGAAGTACGGAGTGAATCCGGGAGCTTTTGTCAGACAGACAGCTGCTTGGGCGAAGCAGTAAAAAGGATAGGGATGAGCAGCCGTTCGATGCCTAACATGTGGGCGTCGGGCGGTTTTTTTCGTGCAGCGAGGCTCGTCCCGGTTTTTTTGTGAAAAGGATATCCGTACAACCAGCAAAGTAGTCCGTCTGGTGGTGGAACGGACTGGCGATGTTTAGTATCTTACCTTTTAGTGATAATGATATTCATTCACATATTATCGTGTGTATTTCCTGCCAGATGAAGGATCGACACAAAAAGGAGAGAGACAAACGCATGGCAAAAAATTCCTCATTTTGGTTCAAACTCGTGTTCCTCGCGGCTTTGCTCGTGACAGGATGCAGCAACGGAAGCAGCGAGAAAGCAGCGCCAGGGGAGCAAAGCAACCAGACAGCCACTACTGCGGCCGCGACCACGCAGGATAACACCGCAACCGCAGTCGCCTATCCGAAAACAATCAAGCATTTGGCTGGCGAAACGGTCATTCCGCAAAAGCCGTTGAAAATCGCCACGCCGTACATTGCCTTCGTGGATTATCTCGCGGTTTTGGACGAGTATCCGATCGCCGCACAAGGCGTGGCGACGATCCAGCGCAATTTTCCCGTCCTGAGCAAGCGGTTGGAAAACAAAGACATCGCGGATCTCGGCATGGAGGTCGATCTGGAAAAGCTGCTGGCGATGGCGCCGGACGTAATTATCGCGGCGAATGACATGACAGATCAATACGAAAGCTTGTCGCGGATCGCACCGACCGTCATCCTTCCCCAGGCTGGCGATTGGCGCGAGACGTTGGAACAAATCGCACAGGTCATCGGCAAGGAAGACAAGGCGAAGAGCGTCTTGGCGGATTTCGACCGCAAATCGGCGGAATACAAGGAGAAGCTGGCGTTTCGCAGTCAGGAGTCGGTCATGTTTGTGATGTACAATGAAAAAGATACGTTCACGACATGGAACGACGGACGGTTTGACCCGTTTTACGTCGGCCTCGGTCTGAAACGCGTGGATGGCAGCCAGGCGCAAGGGCAGCTTTCCATTGAAAGTCTGGCCGCTTTGAACCCGGATCATCTGTTTGTGATCAACAACTGGCAAACGCCGATCGCCGGAGGAGTCAAAGCCGCTCTGAAAGACAACAAAGTGTGGAACAGCCTGAACGCGGTGAAAAACAATCATGTGTACGAGCTGAAAGACCCGTCTTTGCCTGGCCCGATGGCGCTTGCCAAAATTCAAGGGATCGAAGACATCATGCAGGCGATGGGCCAGTAATCTCCTGACCGAATCGCGTCCGCTCTCGACGTGAACCAGCGAAAGCGCTATTGCCCAGGCAGTGGCGTTTTCGTTTTTGGCTTTTGCTTTTCGCCTATATTCGGTACACTTGTTTTAATTCAACTGGACTGGAAATGGAGTGGAACGAGTCGTGGCCAAGCAAGGAAAAACGAATGCGATGCGAATCTTGGAGAAAGAAAAGATCGAATATGCCATGCTGACCTACCAGACGGACGACGGAAAAATTGACGGAATTTCCGTGGCGCAAAAAATCGGCAGGGAAGCGGGTGTCGTCTACAAAACATTAGTTTCCCAAGGGACGAGCCGTGCTTACTACGTATTCGTCATTCCCGTGGAAGCCGAGCTGGACTTGAAAAAGGCGGCAAAAGCGGTTGGCGAGAAAAAAATCGAAATGATCCCGGTGAAGGACATTACCGCTGTAACCGGGTACGTGCGCGGCGGCTGTTCGCCCGTGGGGATGAAAAAACTGTTCACGACGATCGTCGACAGCAGCGCCGAACAGATGGGGCGGATCATCGTCAGCGGCGGACAGATCGGCATGCAGATTGAGCTGGATGTGGCTGGTTTGCTCCAAGCGACAAAAGGGCGGCTGGCTGACGTTTCCGGAGCGCCAAGTGAATAAAAGGCTCTTGTCTTGTCTGGATTTCCAAAACCTCATTGACACATCGGAATAATAGTAATAATCTAAACGGAGAAAATCTGTTACCGCCGATTGGTCAACCAAAGGCTCCTGTTCGCTACAGGGGCCTTTTTGCGTCCAAAAAAAGCGGGTAACACCAATGCCGACGGTGTAGGATTGAGGAGGAGAGACGATGGGACAAAAAAGACAGCTAAAGCTCGGAGCCATGATCCACGGGATCGGCGGCCATATGGGAGCATGGAGGCACCCGGATGTGCAGGCGGATGCGAGTGTCAGCTTCGCTTTTTACAGCCAGCAAGCGCAAAAGGTAGAGGCGGGGAAGTTTGATCTCGTCTTCGTCGCGGATGGCTTGTATATTAACGAAAAATCGCTGCCGCATTTTTTGAACCGCTTTGAGCCGATTTCGATTTTGTCGGCTTTGGCCGGGGTCACGGGAAAGATCGGATTGGTGGGCACGGTGTCGACTTCCTACAGCGAGCCGTTTACGGTAGCCCGGCAATTCGCCTCGCTCGATCTGATCAGCGGCGGCCGCGCAGGCTGGAACGTAGTCACTTCTCCCTTGGAAGGGTCAGCGAAAAATTACGGCAACAAACCGCACCCGGACCACGCCTTGCGCTACCGGATCGCCGAGGAATATTTGACGGTGGCAAAAGGACTGTGGGATTCGTGGGAGGACGACGCCTTCGTGCGGGACAAACAAACAGGCGTCTTTTTCGATCCGGCGAAAATGCATCGCCTGGATCATCAAGGGGAGTTTTTTGCTGTGCAAGGCCCGCTCAATATCGCCAGGTCCAGTCAAGGGCAACCCGTTATTTTTCAGGCAGGCTCCTCAGAAAGCGGCAAAGAGCTGGCAGCCAAGTCTGCGGACGCCGTCTTTACCGGGCAGGAAACGCTTGAGGACGCCCGGCGTTTTTATCGGGAAGTAAAAGAGCGGGCGGCAGCCTATGGCCGAAGCGAAGACGACATCCTGATTTTCCCCGGGATCAACCCGATCATCGGCAAAACGCCAGAGGAAGCCAGGCGCAAGCACGCGGAGCTTGCCAGTCTGATCGGCATTGAGCAGGCGCTGCATTATTTGGGCCGATTTTTTGACCACCATGATTTCTCCCAATATCCGCTGGACGAACCGTTTCCAGAGCTGGGCGAGGTAGGCAGCAACAGCTTCCGCAGCACGACAGACAAAATTAAGCAAAAGGCGAGGGAAGAAAACTGGACGCTGCGCCAAACCGCGCTCTACACGGCGACACCGGAAGGCGAGTTCATCGGCACTCCCGAGCATATTGCCAATCTGATTGAGCATTGGTTTTTGCAAAAAGCGGCAGACGGATTCATTGTTCAGGCGAATGTCCCGCGTGCCTTGGACGATTTCGTCGAGCTGGTTGTCCCGATTTTGCAAGAGCGAGGCTTGTTCCGCACCGAATATGAGGCGGACACGCTGCGCGGTCATCTCGGGATTTCTGTTCCCGCCAATCGCTATGCGCTGGAACAAGGCAAAAAGCCGGATGCAGCAGACGTCCATTATTCGTAAAGCACAAAGCATCTGCCGATGGAAAAGAGCTAATCAGGACATGAGTCTGCGGGAGCATTTCATCCAGCCCTGCAGGCTTTTTTCATGGCAAAAAAAGCTCCTTCTCGCGCCAAAGGCATCAGAAGGAGCTTTTTCATCGATGGAAATAAGGCAAGGCAAGGCGTATTCCCATTACTTGACCGTTAATTCGAGAAAGGCTTCCTGCAACAGCTCGTAAGACAGCAAGCGCTTCTGGAATGGCTTGATCGGGGTATGGATGATCAATTCCTCTACCTGATGCTTGGAAGCGATGGCCAACAGCTTTTCGCGCACCGACTCTTTTGTGCCGGCAATGACATTCGCTTCCTTTACTTCAATCGTGTAGTCCTCGTCGGATTGCTGCCCATACTCTTCCGCCTTTTTCAAACTCGTGACCGTGACGATTTTCCCGCTTTTCAGATGAATTTTGGCCACTTTCGTATCGGCGGCAAGCTGGGCGGCTTCTTCCTCGCTTGGCGCGACAATGACGGAAACAGCCAGGATCGCAAGCGGAGTGGCCCGTTTGCCAGGGCGAAACTGCTGTCGGTACGCGGCAAAGGCGGCTTGGCAAACCGTCTCGTCCTGGTTGATAAACAGCGCGAACACATACGGGACTCCGCGCTCTGCGGCAAGCTGTGCGCTGGCTACGCTCGTGCCCAGCAAGTAGATCCCGACTGGCTCATCCGGAATCGGCACTGCTTTCAAGCCGTACAGCGGGTGTGCCGGATGAAGCTCGTCGTGCAGGAACAGCTCAAGCTCCGCGAGCTTTTCTTCGAGAGAGGAGCCGGATGCTCCCGGCTGCTGCAACGCCTTGGTCGAGAGCGGCAGTCCACCCGGCGCGCGGCCGATCCCGAGATCGATCCGCCCCGGAGCGAGAGAAGCGAGGACGTGAAAATTTTCCGCTACTTTATAAGGACTGTAATGCTGGAGCATGACGCCGCCTGAGCCGATGCGGATGCGGCTTGTTTTGGCCAACAGATGAGCGATCAGCACCTCCGGCGATGAGCCGACGACATGATCGAGGTCGTGATGCTCCGCCACCCAGAACCGATGATAGCCCCACGCTTCCGCCTTTTGCACCAGTTCAATCGTGTGCTGGAAGGCTTCTGTTGCTGTTTCTCCTTCTTGAATCGGACTTTGATCGAGAATGCTCAAAGTAAGTGCCACGGTTTCTCTCCCCTAACGATGCGATTCTAAGGTCAAGCAAACACAAAAAGCCCCTTGCAAGCAAAAATCGCGAAGGGGCTTCTGGTGGTCCAGTCAGCTTATTTCCTTAGTTGTTTACTCGGATTTTAACGATAACGTATGCCGCTGTCAATGCAATCGTGAAAAATGCGCATGGAATATACACTGAATCTATGGCGAAAAAATCCGTTGACGAAACAGATTGGGGATGATAATATCCCTAGTAATCCGATAAGAATTTGAAAAGTCATCGACCAGACCACTGGAGAGGCTTCCTGCTTGGCATCATACAGCAGGAAGTCTTTTTGTTTACCGGAGACGGAGAGAAAAAGCAGCGAGAAGATAGGGAGGGAATGGAAGTGTCTGATGGACAGGAGAAAAAAGTCGTCGTGTGGGGGCGAGAAGGTTGCTCCTATTGTGAAAATGTGAAAGCTATTTTGGAAACGAACAACCAGCTGTACGAATGGATCGATGTAGCAGGAAAAGACGTGCTGCGCGACGTTTTGGAAGTCAAGTACGGCACGCGCTTGATTCCGCTGGTGGAGATTGGCGGCGAGGGGAAATATGAAGCCTTGCTCTACAACCAGCTGGATCGGCTGGAGTCCCTCCTGGATCGTTAGTTCGTTAGTTGCTTCCCGGCCCGAACAACCGCACAAAAGACAAAAGGCAGCGGAAGCAACTTCCCATAACCGGATCGATAAGGCGACAGACCGCTTGCGGTCACATTCCTTTTCAGGAAAAAGTCCCGACGTGTTTCCAAAGAAAAAGTCAGCTTGGCTAGGAGGAGATTGGATGGGAATCGGAGCGGCGGTTTGGAAGGAGCAGTCGCCGGCTGGCAGCCCGAGCGAGGCGAAAGAGGGCATGATCGCTTTTCAGCAAGTAAGCAAAACGTTTGAAAGCGGCGGCAAAACCGTCGAAGCGTTGAAAGACGTCACGCTCACGGTGGAAAAAGGCGACATTTTTGGCGTCATCGGCTTTAGCGGGGCAGGAAAAAGCACCTTGCTGCGCACCGTCAATTTGCTGGAGCGTCCCACAGCTGGCTCCGTCATTGTCGACGGAAAAGACTTGAGCAAGCTTTCGGTCAAAGAGCTGAGAAGCGTCAAGAAAAACATCGGCATGATTTTTCAGCAATTCAATCTGCTGGAGACCAAAACCGTGTTTGACAATGTAGCGATGCCGCTGGTGCTCGGCGACACGCCGAAAAAACAGATTCGCGAGCGCGTCGATGAGCTGCTGTCTTTCGTCGGTTTGACGGACAAAGCGGGCAGTTACCCGAACCAGCTCTCCGGCGGCCAGAAGCAGCGTGTCGGCATCGCCCGCGCTCTTGCGACCAACCCTTCGATTTTGTTGAGCGACGAGGCGACATCCGCACTCGACCCGCAGACGACCGAATCGATCTTGCAACTGTTGCAGCGCGTGAACAAAGAGTACAACATCACGATCTTGATGATCACGCATGAGATGAACGTCATCAAGGAGATTTGCAATCGCGTGGCCGTCATGGAGCATGGGGCGGTTGTCGAGCAAGGTAGCGTCCTCGATGTTTTTGCCAATCCGCAGACGGAAGTGGCACGCAATTTTGTCAAATCAGTCGTGCGCGATGATATTCCGCCAAGCGTGCACAAGCTGCTCGCAGCCAAACGGGGCAAGTCGAAAATTATCAAGATTCACTTCATCGGCGAAAGTACGGGACAGCCGATGCTCTCCCAGGTGGCGAAACGCTTCAACAGCGACGTGAACGTACTGTTTGGCAGCATCACAGAGCTTGCGGGCGTGCCTTTTGGCAATCTGATCGTGGAGCTTGCTGGCAACGAGGCGGACATAGCCCGCGCGTATCACTACATTCAGCAACAAAATGTGACGGTGAAGGAGATTGTTTCGTGATGGAAGTCAGTTCTGAGCAAGTTTTTCAGGCGCTGTATGAAACGGTCTACATGGTAAGTGTGTCACTGGTGTTTGCGACCGTGATCGGTTTGCCGCTCGGCATTTTGCTCGTCGTCACCAGAAAAGGGCACATTTTGGAAAATTTGGCGATCTTCTCGGCCTTGAATCCGGTGATCAACGTGCTGCGTTCTGTGCCGTTCATTATTTTGCTGGTGGCGATTATTCCGTTCACACGTCTGGTGGTGGGAACGTCCATCGGGACGACCGCGGCGATTGTTCCGCTCGTGATCTACACGGGGCCGTACATCGCCCGCTTGGTGGAAAACTCGCTGCTGGAAATCAATCCCGGCATTATTGAAGCAGCCGAGGCGATGGGAGCGACTCCGCTGCAAATCATTTTCCGCTTCCTCATTCCCGAGACGCTCGGGTCTTTGATCCTCAGCATTACGACTGCAACGATCGGACTGATTGGTGCAACGGCGATGGCCGGAGCGGTTGGCGGTGGAGGAATTGGCGACCTGGCGATTACATACGGGTACCAACGCTTCAGCACGATCACGATTGTGGCAACGGTCATCATTTTGGTCGTGCTCGTCCAGGGTATTCAATCATTGGGCAACGTGTTCGCCCGGAAAATTCGCCGAAATTAATCGAAACCTCGCAAAAGACAGGAGAGAACCAACGATGAAAAAGCTCGCCATTTCCATACTGCTGACCCTCGTGACGATTGTCGCGGCAGGGTGCGGAAGCGCAGCAGACCAAAAAAGCTTGAAAATCGGGATTCGCGGCTCGGAATCGCGGACGTGGGAGTTCGTGAAGGAGCAGGCTGCCAAACAAGGGCTTGCCATCGAACTGGTGCAATTCAATGCCAACGTCAACCCGAATACGGTGCTGTTGGAAGGCGAGATCGACGCCAACGCTTTCCAGCACGTCGCTTTTCTCGATCAGTTCAATACGAAAAACAACTCGGAAATCGTTCCCGTCGGCTCGACGATCATCGCGCCGTTGGGCATTTACTCCGACAAGTACAAGAAAATCGAAGAAATCCCGGACGGGGCAAAAATCGCCCTGCCGAACGACGATTCCAACTGGGGCCGCTCGCTGCTTTTGCTCCAGGAAGCGGGCTTGATCAAAGTCGTTGACAACTTTGACGGCTTCGGCGGCCAAGACAAAATCAAAGAAAATCCGAAAAAGCTGGAAATCGTTCCGGTCGATCCGGCGACTACGCCGCGCGTCATGAAAGACGTGGCCGCTTCGATCATCAACAACGGGACGGCGGTCGAAGCGGGCTTTTTGCTCAAAGACTCCATTTTTCACGAAAGCAAAACCGCCAAGCCGTACATTAACGTGATCGCGACCACCAAGCAAAACGAGAACCGCGAAGAGTTGAAAAAGCTGGTCGCCGTGTACCAATCGAAAGAAGTATCGGATTTTATCACCCAGACTTACAAAGGAAACTACATTCCGACACAAGTGACGGTCGAGGAGTTGAAAAACTTCAAAGACGCGTTTAAAAGCAAGCCGTAAAGCCGTTTGAACAGCAAGGCAGCAAATTTTATGCAGGAGGAAGGGGAGCAGTGCCATGCCGCAAAAAAGACAGATTCACTTGTCCGCCTATCTGGTAGGGACCGGGATTCACGTCGCCTCCTGGCGTCTGCCGGAAGCGCGAAAAAATGCCAGCATTGACATCGAATACTACAAATATTTGGCGCAGACAGCCGAGCGGGGCAAGTTCGACATCGCATTCATCGCGGATAGCCTGGCGGTGAACGAAGACTCGCACCCGAATATTTTGAACCGTTTCGAGCCGACGACATTGCTCGCCGCACTCGCTGGCGCGACCAGTAAAATCGGCTTGGTCGCCACAGCGTCGACCACGTATTACGAACCGTACAATCTCGCGCGCCTGTTCGCCTCCGTCGACCACATCAGCAACGGCCGCGCGGGCTGGAACATGGTGACGACCGGAGACGCTACCGGGGAAACGGGACGCAATTTCAGCCGCAATAACCACCTGGAGCACGATCACCGTTACGAGTGGGCTGAGGAGTTCATCGATGTCGTTCAAGGCTTGTGGGATTCCTGGGAAGACGACGCTTTTGTCCAGGACAAGGAAACGGGCGTCTTTTTCGACCCGAATAAGCTGCATCGACTCCATTACAAAGGAACGTACTATTCGGTCCAGGGGCCGCTGAATATCGGCCGATCGAGACAGGGGCAACCCGTTATCGTGCAGGCAGGCGCGTCTGAGCCAGGACAAAGGCTGGCAGCGCGTACCGCCGAAGTGGTCTTCTCGCATGTCAAAGATTTTGAACGCGCCAAAGCATTTTACCGCAGCTTGAAAAGCAAGCTGGCCGATTACGGCCGCACGCCTGACCAGCTGCATATTTTGCAAGGCATTTCGCCGATCGTCGCGGATACGAAGGAAGAAGCGGAAGCGATCCACCGCCGTCTGCACGACTTGCTTTTGCCGGAGCAAGGGCTGCGCTTTTTGTCCGGCTACTTGGGCAAGGTCGATTTCAGCAAATACTCGCTGGACACCCCGGCAAAAGAAGTGGAGTTCCCGCAAGACAACGGGATTCAAAGTCATTTTGAGTGGATGACAGATTTGATCCGCCAAAAAAATCCGACTTTGCGCGAGTTGTACGCCCTGCTCGAAGGCGGCCCCAATCGCGAGCTGATCGGCACGCCGGAACAAATTGCCGACGTACTGGAAAAGTGGTTTACCCAAGGGGCGGCAGACGGCTTCATGTTTATCGCTCCAGTTTTGCCGCAAGGTTTGGAAGCTTTCGTGGACAAAGTCATCCCGCTGTTGCAGGAAAGAGGCTTGTATCGCCACGATTACGAGGGCGATACGCTGCGGGAGCATCTCGGGCTGGAAAAACCGTACAACCGCTTGGCCGTGCGCAGCCGGGCATTAAGCGAAGTCGAGTCCTGAACGTAGCAGCAGGTCAGGTGACAGAAGAAAGGAGAGGTTCAGGATGAGCACAGAAACGCAGGAGCTGACACGAACCGATTGGGAGCAGAAGCTGATCGCGATTCGCAGACAGTTGCATCAATACCCGGAAGTGGCCTACGAAGAATTTGAAACGACCCGTTCGATTCGGGAGTGGCTGACAGAAGCGGGGATTCGCCTGATCGAGCTGCCGCTGGCAACAGGTGTCGTGGCGGAAATCGGGGGCAAAAACGCTGGCCCTGTGATCGCCTTGCGCGCCGACATCGACGCGTTGCCGATTCAGGAGGAGACGGGGCTGCCCTATGCCTCGACCATCGTCGGAAACATGCACGCTTGCGGGCACGACTTTCACACCGCCGTCATCCTGGGCGCTGCTTTTTTGCTAAAGCAGCAGGAGGAAAAGCTGCCCGGAACGGTGCGTCTGCTGTTTCAGCCGGCAGAAGAAAAAGGTACGGGCGCCGCGCTTTTGATGGAAAAGGGCGCTTTGGACGGCGTGACAGCGATCTTCGGGCTGCACAACAAACCTGATCTGGAAGTCGGGACCGTCGGGATCAAGCCGGGAGCGTTGATGGCGAGTGTCGATGGCTTCGATATCGAGGTGGAAGGGCTTGGTACACACGCGGCAATTCCTCACGCCGGAATCGATCCGATTGTCGCCGCATCGCAGATCGTGACCGCGCTGCAATCGATTGTCAGCCGCAACGTCAGCCCGCTGGAAAATGCGGTTGTCAGCGTGACGACGATCCACGGAGGGACGACCTGGAACGTGATCCCGGATAAGGTCGCTCTCGGCGGCACAGTCCGCACGTTTCAGGAGGAAGTCCGGCAGAAAATCCCGGGGCGCATTCGGGCGATCATCGAGGGAGTCGCTGCGGCATACGGGGCGAAAGTGAGCCTGCGCTGGTTCAAAGGCCCGCCTTCCGTGCAAAACGACGGCCCTTTGACCAAACTGGCGGCCGAAACAGCGGAGAAGCTCGGCTTGCAAGTCGTCACGCCTGAGCCGTCCGCCGCAGGGGAAGATTTCGCCTATTATCAGCAAAAAATTCCCGGCGTGTTCGTTTTCGTCGGAACATCCGGGACAAACGAATGGCATCATCCCGGATTTACCGTAGATGAACGGGCGATTGCGATCAGCGCGAACTATTTTGCCGAGCTGGCCTGGCGTGCTCTGAAAGGCGGGTGAGAGTAGCAGATGATCCACATTAGCAACTTGAGCAAATCATACAAAACCGCCAAAGGCGTCATTCCCGTTTTGCAAAACATCGATCTGTTCATCCCCAAGGGCGACATCTTCGGAATCATCGGCTTTTCCGGGGCGGGCAAATCGACCTTGATCCGTTGCTTGAATCGGCTGGAAGAGCCGGATTCGGGCACCATCGAGATCGGGGGAAAAGTGATTACCGATTTGCCGGAGAAGGAGCTGCGGCAGGCGCGGCAAAAAATCGGCATGATTTTTCAGCAATTCAACCTGCTTGACGCGCGCACCGTTTTTCAAAATGTCGCTTTTCCGCTGGAGGTGGCGGGGCATCCGAAGCCGTTCATCCGCGCCCGAGTCCGAGAAATTCTCGACCTGGTGCAGCTTGGCGACAAGGAGAACGTCTATCCGTTTCAGTTGAGCGGCGGGCAAAAGCAGCGCGTCGGCATCGCCCGCGCGCTCGTCAACCAGCCTGATCTGTTGCTCAGCGACGAAGCGACATCCGCTCTCGATCCGCAGACGACTTATTCCATCCTGGAGCTTTTGCGCGAGATCAACCGCCAGCTCAAGCTGACGATCGTGCTCATTACCCACGAGCTGGACGTACTCCAGCATGTGTGCAACAACATGGCGGTAATTGAAAATGGCCGGATCGTCGAAACCGGGACGGTGGAGAAATTTTTCCTCAACCCGGAAAGCGACACGGCGAAGCGCTTCGTCCATATTATCGATCATTACCGGGAGAAGCGGAGCGTAATGGAAGGAGTCGGGGCAGGCATATGAACAACGATCTGATTGACTTGCTCTGGGAAGGGCTATTGGAGACGCTTTACATGGTTTTTTGGTCGTCTTTGTTTGCGCTCGCGATGGGCGTCGTGCTTGGAGTCACGCTGGTTGTTACCGACAAAGGAGGCATTCTCGAAGCGCCGAAGCTGAACAAGGTCATCAGTACCGTAATTAACGGTGTCCGCTCTCTTCCATTGATCATTTTGATCGTCCTGCTGTTGCCTTTGTCGCGCCTGATCGTCGGTACGACGCTTGGGCCAACGGCGGCGATTGTCTCCTTGTCGATCGGTGCCGCTCCTTTTCTCGGACGAATTATCGAAAGCGCGTTGAAAGAAGTGAGCGCCGGGAAGATTGAGGCCGCGAAGGCGGTCGGGGCTACTCCGTTCACGATCATTTTTCGCGTGCTGATTCCCGAGGCGATGCCAGCCCTCGTGCGCGGAATTACGATCGGAATTATCGGGATCACCGAGTTTACGGCTGTAGCAGGGGCGATTGGGGCAGGCGGGCTTGGCAGCCTGGCGATCCGTTTCGGCTATCAGCGCTTTCGCGAGGATGTGCTGATAGCCACAGTCCTGCTCATTATTTTGCTCGTGCAAATCATTCAATGGTCGGGCGATTTGCTCGTCAAATCGATCAACAAGAAGCGGTACAAATTCGAGTAAACAAAGCAAGCGTGACCAAAAAAGAAATCAGAGATTCATCACTAGAGGAGTGGAACGTATGAGAAAAAAAGGTCTTGGGGTCATTTTTAGTGTACTTGTCGCATTCAGCATGGTAGCAGCAGGGTGCGGCTCAGGTTCCGGTTCCGGCGCATCGGGCAGCCAGTCGTCCAGTTCGGCTCCCGCAGCACCAGCCCAGTCCGGCTCCGGGCAGGCGGCAGAACCAGCCAAAGAAGTCACTTTGAAGGTTGGCGCGGCCCCTGTCCCGCACGCGGAAATTTTGGAGTTCGTGAAGCCAAAGCTGAAAGAGCAGGGCGTGAATTTGGAAGTCGTCGTTCTCGATGACGAGGGACAGCTGAATCCGGCTTTGCAAGACAAGCAGATCGACGCGAACTTTTTCCAGCACGTCCCGTATTTGGATTCGATCAAAACCGAAAAAGGCTATGACTTTGCGGTGACGACAAAAGTTCACGTAGAACCGATCGGGTTTTACTCTGACAAGCTCAAATCCAAGGACGAGATTCAGGAAGGGGCGAAGATCGGCATTCCGAACAACCCGTCCAACGAATACCGCGCGTTGATCTTGTTGCAGGAACAAGGCTGGATCAAGCTGAAAGACGGTCTGACAACCTATCAGGCGACGCCAAAGGATATCGCGGAGAATCCGAAAAAACTGGAGTTCATCGAAGCGGAAGCATCCACATTGCCGCGAGTTTTGCCCGACCTCGCTGGCGCGGTGATCAATACAAACGTCGTGCTGGAAGCGAAAATCGATCCGAAGAGCGCTCTGTTCCGGGAAGGGGCGAACTCGCCATACGCCAACGTGATTACGGTTCGCAAAGGCGACGAAAACCGGGACGAGATCAAAAAGCTGGATGCCGTTCTTACTTCACCTGAGGTCAAAAAGTTCATCGAAGACAAATACGGTGTCGCTGTCGTTCCCGCTTTTTAACTGGTCCGGGAGAAGGGAGCAAGTCGACCATGAAGGAAAATCAGCGAGCAAAAGCCATTCGCATCCGCGATGCACGAGGCGAGGATCAGGAGCAGATCAAACAGCATTTGCTCGAAGCGTACACGCAGTACGAGCAGCTGCTGTCGGTAGAGCGATGGACGCGCTACAAGCAGGAGATCGAAGAATCTGCGCAAGGGCGCCAGACGATTGCTTTTCTTGTTGCAGACTGGGGCGATGAAATCGTCGGCAGCGTCCAGTTGTTCGCTTCGGCGCAGTCGGCGTACAATCGGCCTGAGCTGGAAATTCATACGCCGATCATCCGGTTTCTGGCCGTATCGCCAAAAGCGAGAGGAAACAGAATCGCCGAACGGCTGATCGAGGAAGTCGTCCGGCGCTCCCGCGACCTGGGAGCGGCGACCTTGCACCTGCACACGACAGACATGATGGCGGCGGCCGTCAAGCTGTACGAGCGACTCGGATTCGCTCGTGCAGTCGAGAAAGACTTTTTCAACGGGGAAACACACGTCAAAAGCTATTGGCTGCGGCTGGGCGAGGCGAGGGTGGGCTGACGCAGGCAAGCTGAGCAACCAACATAGCGTGTTAGGGAGCGAGTGCTTCGTATCCGGCACCAAATAGCGTGCCAAGGAGTCTTACTCCCAGCCAACACCAAATAGCGCGAAGCTGCGATTATCCCCCATCCCGCACATATGAAAGCCCTGATGAGAGCAAGTCGTCATCAGGGTTGTTTTTTTGCCTGTCTCATTACGTGGGTCAGCTGTACTTGCTCAGCACATCGAAAAATTCCTTTAAAAAGTGGTAAAACAGCTTTTCCGAAGGGGGCAGCTCCCGGTTGTTCGGGATGATGATGCCGACCGTACGCTGGACGAGCGGCTCGCTGATCGGAATTTTGACAGTCTCGCGCGGCACGTTATCCGTCAAGGTCAGCTCAGGCAAAAGCGTGACGCCAAGCCCTGCAGCGACGAGTCCCTTGATCGCGTCAATATCCTCCCCTTCGAAGGCGACTTTGGGAGCGAAGCCCATTTGCGAACAGGCGTTGACCGCGATATTTCGCAAAATAAAACCGGGCGGGAACAGGACGAACGTATCTTCCTGAAGCTGATTCAGTCGCAAATTCGGCTGTTTGGCGAGCGGATGTCTCGCGGGCAGCAGCGCGACGATGTTTTCGGCGAAAAAAATATGGCTGCGCACGTTTTTTTCCTGGGTCGGAACCGGGCCGAGAAAAGCCAGGTCGATCTCGCCGTTGATGACGGAGTCGATCAGCCCCTGATAAGAGCCTTGCTTCAACTGAAAGCCGATATCCGGGTACCTTGCGCGAAAGCCGGAAATGACCGTTGGCAGCGGATTGGCAGCCAGACTGCTCGTAAACCCGACGCGGATCGTCCCGCGCTCCGGATCGAGAAATTCGTCAATTTTTTGCTTGGCTTTTTCGATTTCGCTCACAGCCATTTCCATGTGTTGCAAAAAGATTCTGCCTACGGCTGTCAGCTTGACGTTGCGGCCTTCGCGGATAAACAGGGAGACGCCAAGCTCTTCCTCCAGATTGGCGATCTGCCGGCTCAGCGCAGATTGGGCCACGTGCAAGTTGTGCGAAGCTTCAGTGAAATGCTCGCGTTTGGCTACTTCAATGAAGTATTGAATCTGTCGAAGCTCCATGAAGACCCCCCATTCCCGATCAATCTCGTTTTGAGATTAATATTGAGTAAATTATATATTGTTTGTATCGGTTCACTCAATCTAAAATTGAGTTAACAGAGAGAGCAAGGGAGTGGAGACAAATGACGAGAAATGGAATGCCTGCGAAGCAAGGTTTATACGATCCGATGTTCGAGCACGACGCTTGTGGAATCGGTTTTATTGCCAATTTGAAAGCAAAAGCCACGCATGAGATGGTGCAAAACGGCTTGAAAATTCTTTGCCAGCTGGAGCATCGCGGCGGGCAAGGCAGCGATCCGGAAACGGGTGACGGAGCCGGAATTTTGACGCAAATTCCGCACGCCTTTTTCAAAAAAGCCTGTAAGGAGTTGGGCTTCCAGCTTCCGGCGCAAGGCAAGTACGGCGTGGGCATGCTGTTTATGCCGATGGATGAACAGCTGCGCGAGCAATACGAAGCGAAACTGGCCGCCATTATTGCGGCAGAAGGTCAAAAGCTGCTTGGCTTCCGCACGGTGCCCGTCGATGGGACGAAGATCGGCAAAACGGCCGCAGCCAGCCAGCCTTTTGTCCGTCAGGTGTTTATCGGAGCGAGTGCTGATTTAGCTGACCAGATGGCGTTTGAACGGAAGCTGTACGTCATTCGCAAGCAGATGGAGCAAGCGGCAGGCGAAGGCTTCTACGCAGCGTCCATGTCTTCCCGCACCATCGTCTACAAAGGACTGTTGACTCCAGGACAGCTTGACGCATTTTACCTTGATTTGCAAGAAGATTCGTACACTTCTACTTTTTCCGTGGTGCACTCGCGATTCAGCACGAACACCTTTCCGACGTGGGAGAGAGCGCACCCGAACCGCTATCTGATCCACAACGGGGAAATCAACACGTTGCAGGGCAATGTGAACTGGATGATGGCCCGCGAAAAAATGTTCGAGTCGGCTCTGTTTGGACGCGATCTGGAAAAAGTGGTTCCCGTCATTGATATGCAAGGAAGCGACTCGGCTATCCTCGACAACTGCGTGGAATTTTTCTCGCTGGCTGGCAGATCGTTGCCGCACGTCGCGATGATGATGATTCCCGAACCGTGGGATCAGGATGAGCAGATGGATGAACATAAAAAAGCTTTTTACGAATACCACAGCTGCTTGATGGAACCGTGGGACGGCCCGACCGCCATTTCCTTTACCGATGGCAGACAAATCGGGGCGATCCTCGACCGGAACGGCTTGCGCCCGGCGAGATACTACGTAACGACAGATGACACGATCATTTTCTCGTCGGAAGTAGGCGTACTCGAAGTACCGGAAGAAAAAATCGTGCAAAAAGGACGCCTCAGCCCCGGCCGCATGCTGCTCGTCGATCTGGAGGAAGGCCGCATCGTCTCGGATGAAGAGATCAAGCGGCAAATCGCCAGCGAACAGCCGTACCGCGACTGGGTAAAAACGCAATTGCAGCCGTTGGAACAACTGCCGGCAGCAGGCACTCCCGACGATCTGGCAGGTCAAGAACTGCTGGCGCGCCAAAAGGCATTTGGCTACACGCAGGAAGAGCTGGACAAAATGTTGGCGCCGATGGTCGCAGAACAAAAAGACCCGATCGGCTCGATGGGCGTCGACACGCCGCTCGCTGTGCTGTCAGACCGTCCGCAGCTGCTGTATCATTACTTTAAACAATCGTTCGCGCAAGTTACGAATCCGCCAATCGATTCGCTGCGCGAGGCTTGTGTCACATCGACCCATACGGTTCTCGGGGCGGAAGGCAATCTGTTGGCACCGACCGCAGCCAATTGCCGCAGAATCCGTTTGACCAATCCGCTTTTGTCCAATCAGCAGCTGGCACAGCTTCGCGCCAATCCGTACCAAGAGTTCAAGGCGAAGACGTTGCCGATTCTTTTCAAGGCAGACGGCGGAGATCGCGCGCTGGAGGAAGCGCTGGAAGGCTTGTTTGCCGAAGCGGATGAGGCGATTGCAGCTGGATACACCTTGTTGATCTTGTCTGACCGCGGCTTGAATGCCGACTGGGCGGCGATTCCGGCTTTGCTTGCTGCAAGCGGCTTGCATCACCATCTGGTACGCCAGGGAACCCGCACGAAAGCCAGCCTGATCGTCGAATCGGGCGAACCGCGCGACGTGCATCAATTCGCCATGCTGATCGGCTACGGCGCGGATGCTGTCAACCCGTACGTTGCGATTGCCTCCGTGCTCGACCTGATCACTGCTGGCAAGCTGAAAGAAGTGACGGTCGAGGAAGCGATTGAGGCTTACTTGCAAACGGCGATCGAAGGCGTCGTCAAGGTCATGTCGAAAATGGGCATTTCCACGATCCAAAGCTATCGCGGCGCGCAAATTTTTGAAGCGGTCGGCATTCATTCCGCTGTCATCGACCGTTACTTTACCCGCACGCCTTCGCAAATCTCGGGCATCTCGCTCGATGTGATCGCCCAGGAGACGCTGCTCCGCCACGCGCAAGCCTTTTCGCCAGAACATTCCGAAGAAAAGCTCGACGCAGGCAGCGACTTCCAATTCCGGCGCGACGGCGAGTATCACCTGTTCAATCCGAAAACCGTGCACGCTTTGCAAAAAGCATGCCGCGAAGGCAGCTACGAGCAGTACAAAATTTACGCCGAAATGGCGGGGGAGCAGCCGTTTTCCGCTTTGCGCCACCTGCTCGATTTCCAATCGGATCGCAAGCCGATTCCGTTGAATGAAGTCGAATCGGTAGACTCGATTGTCCACCGCTTCAAAACGGGCGCGATGTCCTACGGCTCGCTGAGCAAGGAAGCGCACGAGACGCTGGCGATTGCCATGAACCGTCTGGGAGCGAAAAGCAACAGCGGTGAAGGGGGAGAAGACCCGACCCGTTACACGACGGATGAAAACGGAGACTTGCGCCGCAGCGCCATCAAGCAGGTCGCTTCCGGACGATTTGGCGTATCCAGCCACTATTTGGTCAATGCTTCCGAAATCCAGATCAAAATGGCGCAAGGAGCGAAGCCAGGGGAAGGCGGACAGCTTCCAGGCAGCAAGGTGTACCCGTGGATTGCCGAAGTGCGCGGCTCGACGCCAGGTGTCGGACTGATTTCGCCGCCGCCTCACCACGACATTTACTCGATTGAGGATCTTGCGCAACTGATTTTCGACTTGAAAAACGCCAATCCGCGCGCTCGCATCAGCGTGAAGCTCGTGTCCAAGGCAGGCGTCGGAACGATTGCCGCCGGGGTGGCAAAAGGCTTGGCAGACGTCATTGTCATCAGCGGTCACGACGGAGGGACGGGTGCCTCGCCGAAATCGAGCATCAAGCACGCTGGCTTGCCGTGGGAGCTGGGCTTGGCGGAAACGCATCAGACGCTGTTGCTCAACCAGCTGCGAGATCGCGTCGTGCTGGAGACAGACGGCAAGCTCATGACCGGCCGCGACGTCGTCATCGCTGCCTTGCTCGGAGCGGAAGAGTTCGGTTTCGCGACGGCTCCGCTCGTCTCCATCGGTTGCGTCATGGCCCGTGTTTGCCATCTGGATACGTGCCCGGTCGGGGTTGCCACGCAAAACCCCGAGCTGCGCAAACGTTTCAAGGGCGATCCGCAGCACGCCGTCAACTTCATGCGCCTCGTCGCTCGCGAAGTGCGCGAAATCATGGCCCAGCTCGGTTTCCGCTCCATCGAAGCGATGATCGGCCAAAGCCAGATTCTCACCGTAAGCGAAAGAACGAAAGCGCACTGGAAAGCGAAACATATCGACCTGTCCGCACTTTTGTTCCAGCCAGCCGTCTCCGCCGAGGTCGGCAGATACCATCAGCGCAACCAAGATCACAAGCTGGAGGAGACGCTGGATCGCCAAAGCTTGCTCGCATTGTGCAAGCCAGCGCTAGAAAAACAAAAACACATCCAGGCAAGACTGCCGATCAGCAACACAAACCGCGTCGTCGGGACGATCCTTGGCAGTGAAGTGACGAGAAGATACGGTCTGCACGGCTTGCCGGAAGATACGATTCGCCTGGACTTCTACGGTTCGGCTGGTCAAAGCTTCGGCGCATTCGTTCCGCGCGGCATTACGTTGCAGCTGGAAGGCGATGCGAACGACTACGTCGGCAAAGGGCTGTCTGGCGGAAAAATCGTCGTCGCGCCAGCGAAAAAGAGCCTTTTTGCCCCTGAGCGCAACATGATCATCGGAAACGTCGCCTTCTACGGCGCGACCTCTGGCGAAGCGTACATCAACGGCCTGGCAGGCGAGCGCTTCTGCGTGAGAAACAGTGGTGTCACCGCCGTTGTCGAAGGTGTCGGCGACCATGGCTGCGAGTATATGACCGGAGGACGTGTCGTGGTGCTCGGTCAGGTCGGCAAAAACTTTGCGGCGGGCATGTCGGGCGGAACCGCCTACGTGCTGGCAGAAGACAAAGCGGCTTTTGCGGCAACTTGCAATCAGGAAATGGTTCTTTTGGAAAAGCTGGACGACCAGAGCGAGATTGCCGCTGTCAAAAAACTGCTGGAAAATCACCTTGCTTTCACAGGAAGTCCGCTGGCAAAAGCACTCTTGGATCAATGGCAGCAAACCGTCGCCAAGTTCGTCAAAGTAATTCCAAAGGACTACAAGCAAATCGTCTTGACGATGGAAGAGCTGGAGAAATCCGGCATGAAGCGCCAGGAAGCGATCTTGGCCGCATTCGAAATGAACCAGAAGAAGAGCGAACAAAAAGCAAAAGCACCGAAAAAAAAGGCGCCTGAGCAAGTCGGCGTGTCGGTTGGACAATAAATGCGCTCCGGCAATAAATTAGGAAGGAAAGCGGCAACTCGGGAGACAGGTTGCCGTTTTTTTGCTTTTCGTTTTGGGAAAAAAGAACTGGAACGAGTGCGCTTTTAAGGTCTAATGTCCTATGAATGTGGTTTCTATATTTGTCGATTTTTATAGAGTGTGTAAAAATATCCAAAGAAAGGGAATTGATTAATGAAAGCACCACTCTCGATTAAAATCATCCAGGGATTTATGCTCTTGCAAATTTTTGTCCTGGTAAGCCTGTACGTAATCGTGGAACTGGCCGATCCGATGAACCTCAGCCATTGGGCGAGCAAAATCGTCTTTCGAATGGTCGATATGCCACAGGACATGCTGGAGCAAAGCTATGTATTGGGCAGGTTAAAAGGCATGTTGACGTTTCCGTTATTTTTCACGTCTCTGCTCGCACTTTTTATCAAACTGCGAATGTTGAAAACGTCAATCGGGTGCATCATTTTGATCATGTTGCTGGATGTAAGTAAAGGAACGTTTTTGGTTGCCATCGTCTATTTGGTTATTTTATTGGTGCTGCTCAACAACAAGCAAGCGAAAGTGTATTTCCAGCAGAAGCGAAAAACCAAGGCGGCCGAAGCTGCATAAATGCGCATAAAAACAGGACATTCTTCCAAGAGCTGCTGGAGGGAATGTCCTGTTTCATTATATATGCGATATCTCTTGCTACACCCTGAGCAAATCCCTCCTCCCTCCCTGGTAGAAAAGGTGGAAAAGCAAAGGCTGAGATCCGGAAAAGAGGGACTTTAGTATCATGGAATATTTTGACATATATGTCGATTTAAAAATGAAGTTACAAAAACATGCATCTGTTAAACATAGTCGTTTGGGAATCGGAGAGAAAGGAGGGAGCATAGCAAATGCAGGCAACAGATGGCGTCATGACCTATCACGATTTGCAAGTCGTCTGGCCGTATGGGCCGATCCGGCTGGACAGCCTGACATTTTTGCATCAGACGGGCACGCATGCGACTTTGCGCCTGACCGGAATCGTCCCGGAAGACAAAGAAGAGGAAATCATCCATCTGGCCAGCAACCACGACGGCATCGGACTGTACGGGAAACAGGGCGCGGCGAAAAAGCCGATTTTCATGGGCCGCTTGCAGCATGTGGAGATCAAAGTCGTTCGGGATATCCATTACGTGACAATTCAGGCGATTTCCCATACATACGCGATGGACTTGAGTCCGAAAACGCGCTCTTTTCAACAGGTAGACCGCCTGTATCGGGATGTCGTCGAGGAAGCTTTGTCTGTCTATCCGGGCGGGGATTTCATCGACCAAGCTTTTGACGAGAAAAAGCAAGGCAAGTTCATCATGCAGTACGAGGAGACGGACTGGACGTTTGTCAGGCGCATCGCTTCGCATGTGGGAGCCGTCCTTGTCCCGGATGTCAGTGACCACAAGGTGCGTTTCTGGATCGGGATGCCCGAGGGACGCAAACAGATCAAGCTGGAAGCGGCTCCGTACGAGGTCAACCGGGCGATTGCGCCGTACATGAAAAAAGCGGCGAACGGCGCATCCTCGCTGTCCGAATACCAGTACACGACGTACACCTTCGCTCACGACGAATGGCTGCACATCGGCGATGAAGTGCAGCGTGACGGCCGGACGTTTGTCATCACGAAGGTTGTGGGAACGCTGGAGCAGGGACTGTTGAAGTGGACTTACGTGTGCGCTGTGCCTGAATCGGTCAAGCAAACGAAACTGTACAACTCCGCGATTATCGGCGCAGCCATCGACGGCAAAATCATTCAGGTTGGCCGCAACCAGGTCAAAATTCACTTGAATATGGACCAAAAACAGGACGCAAGCAAAGCCCAATGGTTCCCGTACGCCGCAGAAGGCAACCAGATTTTATACCTCATGCCAGAGCTCGGTTCCAAGGTCAAGCTGTACTTCCCCGGCGCAGAAGAAGACGACGGCATGGTCATGAACTCCGTGCGCCACGCCCCGCAAGGCGAAGCCGTCCAGAAGCAAGCGAAAAAAATGCAGGACCCGGGAGTCAAATCGTTCGGCAACCCCCAAGGCAAAGAGTTCACGCTGGGCGACAAAGAGCTGACGATGACGGCGCAGGAGGGCATGCTGTACATCTCCATGAATAAGGATGCGGGCGTCAGTTTGCATAGTGCGTCGCAGGTGCGGATTCAAGCAAGCGGAGGACTAAACTTGCGCGGATCTGCGGTTACCTTGACCGCATCGGAAGGTCTGTCCATAAAGACGATCGTAGACCATATGGGACTGCAAGAAGAGATTAGCGCCAGCAGTGAGGAAATCAAGCTGGACGCCACCACGCGCAGAAGCTTTCCCCACCTGTGGAGCGCCTTTGAAGAAAAAGTGCAGTCCATAGGAGTGGACGGGATCATAAAAGAGCGAATCCAGGCAAACATGGACGCGGAAGTGAAAGTGACGAAAGAGTTTTGGTCGGAAAACATGTCGGCATTTTGGGCGGCCACTGTCGATACAGCGGACATCGTTTTTTCCACGTTATCCTTCGGGTATTCCGAGAACGTGTATGAATGGGCCAGTGGGAAAGAGGTAGGCTCATTAACGGAGCGTAATCTCATGGTACAAGGACTCCAGAAAACCGCAGAGGATGCCTTTACGTACGCAGAAAAGGTGATTACGGGGGAAAAGTCAAAACTGGAAGTGGCAGGAGATGCGCTCGATGCAGGGTGGGGGATTCTAAAGGAAGCAGTTGAACCTTTTATAGAAGAAGCGCAGTACTTGATCGAGGATGCCAAAGGTGGCAAGTGGACCCGTTCGATTGAAGAGAGCTACGAAAAAGGACGAAACAGTGCCAAAAAAGACCTGGTTATCTTGGAACTGGTCGGTAGTCGTGGCCTTTTCGGGGCTTACAGGAAAGCAGTCAAGAAAGTAAGGGACCAGGGAGGAAATGATTCGAAGGCAAGCCATACTTCGGACGTATCGGATCACGAGCAAGGCCAACAAAAGGATGGAAACGGTGCGGCACTGCCCCTCCAAGGAGCAAACGACCACCACCGAAACAGCACTGGGCAAAAGGACGGGAAGCTGAAAACCAAAGCCGAAATCCCGCTAGATGAAATCCAAAATTTGCAAGATGTGATTGATTTGCTTATCCTAAAAATGAACAGGAAGCTTGATGGTCGAATTGTAATTGGGCAGACCAGCGCAGACGGGATAGGCGGTGTTGGAGGATACCATGTTTTCTTTGAGGCGGATCAAAGAGGGCGTGGGGGTAGTAAAGATAAGGGAGGGGAGACGAGGAGGACTGAGAGGACGGGTAATGATGCTTATGGGGGGTATTTCAAACGTAAACAGCAGAGAACAGAAGAGTACAATTCCAAAATAGCTGATAAGCAAAAAATTGTTGGAGACGATACGAATGGTTACAGACTCGTAGAACCAACAAAGTGGATGGAACAGATGGGAATGACTCAGATTAAAGAAAAATTAAAAAGAAAATCTTGGTCAGATAATAATGGATTTAATTGGCAGTGGGATTCGCAACATGGTAAGTTGGAAAAATGGAATAAACGAAGGACAGAACATCTAGGAGAGTTTGATCCTGTGACAGGTAAGCAAACTAAAGATGGTGAACCTAAAAGAAGATGGGATGGTTAATTTCATGGAACATGGACAGCGTTTTGTTGAAGAATTTCCTGAGGTTGGAGAATTACTTGAACAGTTATTAGTTAAAAGAGAATTAGACGAATGGTATAAAAAGAAATGTGCTGAAAAACTAGATGTACCAATTGAACTTAATGAGATTGGAAATCTAAAGGAAATTGAGTGTAGGAATATGTTCAGCCCTTCAGCAGATATTTTAATACATCTGCAGGATATATCAGGTAAGGAAGGTTTTCTACTTTCTCAACAAATAAATATAAAAGTTTCAAAATTAATCCCAATTTATATTTTAGATTTTAGTTATTCATTAAGGCATAATTTGATAGAAGGCCCTTTGGAAATAGTTGGTACAGCGGAATCTTTAGAAATGATACAAGGAATTAATCAAATCAATAGGATCATGACTTTAAAAGGGTATTCTGAGATTAGCCATCTTTATGATTTCTATGATACAGTTTATGAGTGGGATGTCCTACCTAGTATTAAACCTTTCAATAGGAGATTAACTTTAGGAGATGCTTTATTTACGGATGTGTTGGAACTATGTTAGCTCTGAGAGCCGATCATCTCGATCTGTCAAAAATTTAGTGTAAACCCTATGTAGGTAATAGTAATCCTATATTCCCCCACATGGCTTTTTCGTTCTTTATATGAATGCGGCGGTTGACATAGCCCCCGGCCAGTGCCGAATGAACTCATCATTCAACCAATCAGATACCTAACCCACGTAATAACCGTATAGGGATTTCTTCATTTTGGTTGTACCGACATGAAACTTGAATTTTAACGTAATAGTATTACAGCGAACAGGTCGATTATGGTCAGATACCACCATGATTGACCTGTTTTTATATGCAGATGATTTTGTACCTCATGCCCGAGCTGGCTCAAAGGTAAAGCTGTACTTTCCAAGCGCCGATGAAGATGACGGCATGGTCATGAACTCCGTGCGGACCGTATGTCAGGCGTTTCCAACGATATTAAGTGCGTTTGAAAAGGACGTTCAGGAAAACGGTTTGGCTACCGTCATGTTGCGCAGAACTGTCAACAACCAATTAGCTGAGGCGAAAGGGAAGTTAGATGCTCTCGGAGATACCTTGTTAGGCTTGTGGAATGTGGTAGTAGATGCCGGAGATATTGCGTCGACTGCGTTACCAACATCGTATCTGGTAGACGCCATTTACGAAGGGGTGACTGGAGAAGAGCGACCTTCTCTCCTCGAACGAAATGATCTCGCGAGAGGAGCTGTAGAAACCGCTACGAATGCAGTCAATTACGTGGGAGATACGGTAACGGGCAATAAATCGTGGGAACAAATCAAATCCGATGCAAAGTCGGTTGGACAAGGGCTATACGATGACTATATCGACCCATTCGTGAAAGACGCCCAATACGATCAGGATAACTTGCTTAAAGGCGGTCTGTGGACCAGATCAGAAGAACAAAGCTATGCGAAGGGCCAGAATGAGTTTAAGAAAGACATGGTGGTTGCAGAGGTAGCGGTAAGTGCTTTTAGTGCTGGTACAGGTACAGCAGCCATGCGGACAGTGAAACTGGCGAATAAGCTGGATGGGCCAGGTGGTCCAAAGGGGCTGGGTGGTGGCAGAAGAAAAGGAATAGGTGGGCTATTGCTTGGCACTGTCGATGATATGATGGATGGTGGAGCCTCGATTTTTGATGGGAAGATGAAGACAAGCGCTAAGACACCGGGTGATAAACAGGCAGAGATTCAAGCAGTAGTTGAAAAGTTTCAGCTGAAAATGAAAGAACAGTCGAATAAAGAGGTTGATAATAGACTGGATGGCGGGAAGGGTCATACTGGTTCTCGTGCCCCAGAAATCCAAAAGGAACACGCTGCAAAATCTCTCGATATCCCTAATAAAAATGTATTACCAAAGGTAGTGAACGGGGATTCTGGACATTCGAATTATTCTCCGTCGATGAATAGCAAGGTTAATGGCGGTAACAAAAATAGTTCTCAAGGAAGTAATAAGCCGGATACTGAGGCGAGGACGGGGCATGTTCAACATGCTGAAAAACCTCGTGATATTCCTGATAAGAAGGATTTACCAAAGGTAGTGAACGGCGATTTTGGGAATTCGAATCAGTCTATACCTCCTAAGGGTAAGCCTGATACTACTAAGAAAAATGATCCTCAAGGAGATAAGAAGCCGGATACTGAGGGGACGGGTAATCTTAAGTATAAAGAAGGTTACTATGTTGAACATTTAACCGGAGAAGTTACAAAATGTACGGACTGGAAAGGTGTCAGCGGTGGGCATAATTATGAGGAATTTAAGAAATTCTTTGACACAAATGGGAAATATGGATATGAAGAAATAGGAAGAAAAGAACATCCGGATATCCCGGGAATATATGATATTGAATATAGATTAAAGGTTGAAGTAAAGAACTACCAAGGAAAAGGAACAGGGGAGTATAAAGTTATACCAAAAGAAGATAAGCCACCTCATAAGAAAACCATATATGACCCTACTGTAATCTCTAATGACGATATTGTTCGATTAGGAAAAGAGGCAATGGAAGAAGGTATAAAATCGCAAAGAGTCAATCAATTAAAAAGCCAAGCAAATAAGCAAATAATCCGAGGAGTTTCAAGTAATGGATTGAAGTTTGAAGGGATAAAAAATATTGATACTGGAGAAATCGAGAACTTTTATCCGGTATTGAAATTTGGAGAAAATTAAGGAGATAACATGATGAACACTGTTTACGACGATAAAAATAAGTTGATTCTCATGTATGAAGAAAAAGGACTTGAAAAAGGCTCAGTCATTGATGTTCTTGGTGATTTTGTGTTGGAACATGATATTGTTAAGGTATTAGAGGGTTTTTTAAACGAGTATATTGAGAGACGAGATTATATGGGAGTAATCTATTCAGATGAATACGATGTTGGGGATGAAGGTTATTTTGGCGAGAATAGGGTTTTGTTTTATTATGGAGTAGATGATAATTATGATATTGTCAGTTATAAAGAATTATATGATTATTTGCAGGTAGCGTGTAATTTCTATATTGAAAAGAACTCAGATAAAAAAGATGAGATAAACGAATATTTATTAAGAATTAAATCTAAATATGGTATTGAAGAATAGTGGTTGGGTATGGCGATTAGTGGAGGGCTGCACGATATTGTGTAAACTAATTTACAACTCCAACAACAAGATCGTACAATACAACCAACAAACCAAACACTAAATAATTCAAACACTTGATAAACTTTCAAAGCTCTTTCCAACTTGTTTTATGAGTAGGAATGAGCTTTTTTGTCATCCAGGAGCATATATGGAGCAGGTAGGAGTGGGATGTAGCGGCAAGCGAGACTTTCGCGGTCATGGCGAAACGCACCTTGGATAACCAGATCGCAGAGGTGGAAGGGAAATTTGCTGCTTTTGGGGATACGCTGGCTGGTTTGTGGGGCGCGGCGGTAGACGCGGGCGACCTGGTTGTGACAGGTGTTTTGGGAGGCGATGACGCCCAAAGCTTGTATGAGTTTGTGAGCGGCTCCGAAGTCGGTTCGCTGACCGAGAGGAACAACTTGGCCAAAGGAGCAGTGGAAGTCGCCACCAACACAGCCGAATACGTAGAGAAAGTGGCTTCGGGCAAAAAATCATGGCAGGACGTAGCCCAAGATGCAGGCGACGCAGCCGTCTCGATCGGGACAGGATTATACAACGATTACATCGACCCTTTTGTGAAAGACGAGAAGTACAAACAAGATAATTTGCACGGCGGTCTGTGGACCCGCTCGGTCGACGAAAGCTACGCAAAAGGGCAAAACGAATTTAAGAAAGACATGGTCGTAGCGGAAGCCGTACTGACGGTGTATAGCGGTGGAATGGGCACAGCAGCATTAAAAGGCGGCAAATCGGTGGCGAAGTTGGATGTGGACGCGCCGCATGGCAAGCAACCCCATACAGATGTGGATGAGGACGGCGGAAAAGGGAGAGGCGGTCTCTTGCACGGGTCCGGTGTAGATGACCTGCTGGAAGGCGCGCCCCTCAAGGACGGGAAGCTCAAGACGAAGGCCGAGCTATTTGATGGTGTGTTGAAGGATTTGGATTTGATAAAGGAAAAGTTTCAGCTTGGTATGTTGGAACAAGTCCTGGAGAAGGTCGGCATTAAAGCGATGGTCGAACCTATGACGGGGCAAGGCTCAGGAAAGCCAACCAAACACGTAGGTTATCATGATTGGGATAACCAAACGAGTCATGCAGGCCTACCTGACAAGAAAGGAACAGAAGCGAAGCTGGCAACATCTCTTAACCCGGCCTTCTCAAAAAGAAATACAGAACCTCATGCTTCAGGAACACAAGCCGTACAGGCAAACAAACTGCCGGATAAAAATACCCCGAACGAAAATGTGTTGCCAAAGGTAGCAAACGGAGACACATGGTATTCGAATTATTCTTCGGTGAAGAAGAACGATGGTGGTGGTACTAGCAAAGGGAATCTACCAGAGAAGGATAAGCCGAATGCTGGGGGGACTGGTAATGTTGTTACAAGAGCTCAAAAAATCGATTTAGCTACTAGTGTGCTTAGAGACCAACTTGATAAACATATAGATTTTATCAAAAAGGGAGGATTGAGAAAGCCATTAATAGCTCCAAACATTGGTGGGGGCAAGTACGTTCCAAAGGTTGTAACGGCAGCAATTGATATTGAAGTACCGGATATAGTTCACTTTGGTTATAATGGCAGGAGAGAGGGGCAATTTAATCCAAGTGTAAAAGAGTTACATGAGGATCTGGAAAAATTAATTAATAAAATTAAGGAAAGGGCAAAAAATGACCCCAATAATGAATACAGGTCTAAAGAAAGTTATGAAGATTGGGATGTTGAAAACTGCGCAGAAGTACAGGCTGTGAATTTAGCACTTCATAATGGCGCAAAAATGGAAAATATCTTAATACGTACAGTATATGGTAACAGTGGAGAACTTAAAGATCTATGTAATAACTGTAATAAAACATTTGAAAATTTTCTAATCGATTTAATTAACTTGAAGGGGGAATAGCTTCTACATGCTATCAGATAAAGCCTTAGATGTATTGATTCGATCAGGATGGTATGAAGGAAGAAAAATAGATATAAAAGAAACAATTAGTTTTTTAGAAACAAGAGGTTTCACAATATTTTCATGTGTAGAAAAACTGCTAGAAGAGTTCGGGGGAATAGAATATCTTTATACAAAGAAAGACGGAACTATAGAGTCTTTTCACTTTATCCCTGAAACTGCGCTAGGTGACATTCTGGAAAGAGAAGATTTTTCAGAATTCGAATATTGGTTTCAAGAACCACTTGTAATTATTGGAGAGGCATATCGACGTAACATGAATTTGTTTATGTCTGCTAGTGGTATAGTTTATGGGGAGTATGGCGGATATGATCTGTATAAGTTTGGTAACAACATTTACGAAGCCCTAGAAACGCTGTGCATGCCTAAACCTGCCGAAAAAATAAAAAACCCAAGTCTATCATAGGAGTCTGTTAGATTCTGTAAAATATTTTGTGTAGACTTGTTTACAATTCCTACAATACAACAAGCTAAACACTAAACCATTCAAACGCTTGATAAGCTTTAAAAAGCTCTTTCTACTTGAATCATGAGTAGGAATGAGCTTTTTTGGCATGTAGAAAATAAAAGATAAAGCAATCAGGCATTATACTTCATGCCAGAACTTAAGCGATACTTCCCAGGGGCAGAAGAGAACGATCGCATGGTCATGAACTCCGTTCGCCACGCTCCGCAAGGCGAAGCCGTCCAGAAGCAAGCGGAAAAAATGCAGGACCCGGGGGTCAAATCGTTCGGCAACCCCCAAGGCAAAGAGTTCACGCTGGGCGACAAAGAGCTGACGATGACGGCGCAGGAGGGCATGCTGTACATCTCCATGAATCAGGATGCGGGCGTCAGTTTCAATAGTGCGTCGCAGGTGCGGATTCAGGCAAGCGGAGGACTAAACTTGCGCGGATCTGCGGTTACCTTGACCGGATCGGAAGGTCTGTCCATAAAGACGATCGTAGACCATATGGAACTGCAAGAAGAGATTAGCGCCAGCAGTGAGGAAATCAAGCTGGACGCCACCACGCGCAGAAGCTTTCCCCACCTGTGGAGCACCTTTGAAGAAAAAGTGCAGTCCATAGGAGTGGACGGGATCATAAAAGAGCGAATCCAGGCAAACATGGACGCGGAAGTGCGAGTCACGAAAGAGTTTTGGTCGGAAAACATGTCGGCATTTTGGGCGGCCACTGTCGATACAGCGGACATCGTTTTTTCCACGTTATCCTTCGGGTATTCCGAGAACGTGTATGAATGGGCCAGTGGGAAAGAGGTAGGCTCATTAACGGAGCGCAATCTCATGGTACAAGGACTCCAGAAAACCGCAGAGGATGCCTTTACGTACGCAGAAAAGGTGATTACGGGGGAAAAGTCAAAACTGGAAGTGGCAGGAGATGCGCTCGATGCAGGGCGGGGGATTCTAAAGGAAGCAGTCGAACCTTTTATAGAAGAAGCGCAGTACTTGATCGAGGATGCCAAAGGCGGCAAGTGGACCCGTTCGATTGAAGAGAGCTACGAAAAAGGACGAAACAGTGCCAAAAAAGACCTGATTATCTTGGAACTGGTCGGTAGTCGTGGCCTTTTCGGGGCTTACAGGAAAGCCGTCAAAAAAGTAAGAGACCAGGGAGAAAGTGATTCGAAGGCAAGCCATACTTCAGACAGGTCGGATCACGAGCAAGGCCAACAAAAGGATGGAAACGGTGCGGCACTGCCCCTCCAAGGAGCAAACGACCACCACCGAAACAGCACTGGGCAAAAGGACGGGAAGCTGAAAACCAAAGCCGAAATCCCGCTGGACGAAATCCAAAATTTGCAAGATGTGATTGATTTGCTTATCCTAAAAATGAACAGGAAGCTTGATGGTCGAATTGTAATTGGGCAGACCAGCGCAGACGGGATAGGCGGAGTTGGAGGGTACCATGTTTTCTTTGAGGCGGATCAAAGAGGGCGTGGGGGTAGTAAAAGACGAAGGGAACTGAGCGGCCGCTAAAAGCTCAAACAAGAGCAGAGATTATGAATGTCGTTCAGGATACATTAAGCCAGGCGCTACAAAAGATTAAAGAAGTAGATCCTAATGCTAAAGTGGGATATAGAGGTTCTTTGGCAACGGGTCAGAAAGGTCCACATAAGGGAAATGCTCCATTTGACCCAAATGATTTTGATATTGATGCGTTTATAGTTAGTGATAAATTAGCTGAGACTTTTTCTAAGAATGTTTATTGGAGATCAGCTAGAAAAGTTAGTGATGATTTAAACCAATTACAAGACAAGCTTGAGTTAAATTTTCGTAATACTCTTCCAGGATATCGCTATGAGCCGGACAAACCCTTTACTTTCAGAATATATACTGAAAAAGAATTTAACAAAAAAATCTTTGACAGTGGTATAAAATTCATTGAATAGGAGTGTTTTTATGGTACCTTACTTAGAAGGAATAGTAGCTTTTCAATCGAATCAAACACTTGAGGAAGTTGGTAAATTGATTTCTGAACGATTATTTGGCGGATTGCAATTCGGAGGAAAAGAAGAGTATATATACGAAGAAATTCCAGCTATATACATTTCGGAACTCATTATGGGGTTAAGAGTCGTATTGAGCGGTTATAATGGATTTGACGAAGATGAACGATTTGTACTTGAGCTAGGGCCATTGAAAGGAGTTCCCCAAAATGGTGAAAAACACGATCTTAGTGAGTATTTAGAAACCCTTTTTTCTGACTTCCAAGATTTTAAAATACTCGATAATTAGGATTTCTTTATAATCCCAACAGTAAAATCGTACAAGAACCAACGAATCAAACAATAAATGATTCAAACGTCTGACAAACTTTCAAAAGCTCATTCCCACTTGAAGTATGAGTAGGAATGAGCTTTTTGGCATGTGAAAAATGAACGATGAAGCAATAAAATATTATACTTCATGCTAGAACTCAATCTGTACTTCCCAGGTACAGAAGAAGACGACGGCATGGTCATGAACTCCGTGCGCCACGCCCCGCAAGGCGAAGCCGTCCAGAAACAAGCGAAAAAAATGCAGGACCCGGGGGTCAAATCGTTCGGCAATCCTCAAGGCAAAGAGTTTACGCTGGGCGACAAAGAACTGACGATGACGGCGCAGGAGGGTATGCTGTACATTTCCATGAATAAGGATGCGGGCGTCAGTTTCAATTGTGCTTCGCAGGTGCGGATTCAAGGAAAAGGCGCCGCGAACCTGAGCGGTGCGGCTGTTCATTTGTCCGGCACAGAAGGATTGACGGTCAAAACGGCAGGAGATGCCTTGGAGCTAATCGAAGAAGCAAATGCGAGCAGTGAAAACATTCAGCTGGAAGCGAGTGCCCGGTATTCTTTTCCGCAACTGTTAGGTGCCTTTGAACAAGATGTAGCCGCCAACGGGATTCTTGCGGTCATGGCGAAACGAACCTTGAATAAACAGATCGCCGAGGTGGAAGGGAAGTTTTCGGCTTTTGGGGATACGCTGGCTGGTTTGTGGGGCGCGGCGGTAGACGCGGGCGACCTGGTTGCAACGGGTGTTTTGGGAGGCGATGACGTCAAAAGCTTGTATAAGTTTGTTTGAAGGATGGAAAAATCCAACTACTGGGGAAATAGAAAGAGTACACCCTGTATTAGAGGGAAGAAATTATGGTAATTAGGAGGGTTTATGTTGATAGATAAACAGCCAGTCATTCAAGATTTTTTTCCTTTTTGAAGAGCGATTTACTTGATGTGCTAGAGTGTTTATCCAATGGAGAGCCGTGGCAAGATCATATGATGGGATATGAACTTCCAGAGCATTCTGAGGAGATTGAATTTAAAGAAGGCATAATGATCTTCATTAACACTTCTTCGTATAACGAAATCATTATGAAAAATATAGATTTCTATGATTGCTTGAAAGAAACATGTGTGGAATTTATTAGGGATAACCCGGAACAAAAAGACCAAGTGAATCTACATATTGACAAGATAAAGGTTGTTTTAAATTTGTAAAAACTTCATCCAGCGCTAGATAAACCAACAAAAAAGCCAAGAAAAATAGGCGGGGTTTACATAGTACACATAATATCGAGCAAGAACTAATAAATCCGTTCATAAACCAAACCATAAACACAAAACCAAACAACCAACACAAACACAAACAAAAACAAAAACAGGACACTCCCCCAATCCCACCAGAAAGAATGCCCTGCTCCATTACATCTGTACTATCTCCACCCTACACAATCAAACTCAAAGCCATAATCAAAATAATCGCCACTACCGACAAAATCGTCTCCATCACCGTCCACGACTTCAGCGTATCTTGCACCGACATGTTGAAATATTCCTTGATCAGCCAGAAGCCGGAATCGTTCACATGGGACAGGATCAGCGAGCCGGAGCCTGTTGCCAGTACCAACAGTTCCGGGCTGGTTCCGGGAACTTGCAGGGCGATAGGCCCGACAATTCCTGCTGCCGTCATCATGGAGACGGTAGCGGAGCCGGTAGCCACGCGGATTAGGGCAGCGATCAGCCAGCCCAACAGAATTGGCGAAATCGCGGAGGCTTTGGCCAATTCAGCGATGTAATCGCCGACGCCGCTGTTCAGCAGAACTTTGTTGAACGCGCCACCCGCACCGATGACCAACAGGATTGTCGCGGTAGGGGCGAGGCAGTCGTTTGTGAATTTGAGAATGTCGTCTTTGGTAAAGCCGCGATTGAAGCCGAGTGTCCAGAACGAAATGATGACGGCAATCAACAGGGACGTGATTGGGCTGCCGATAAAATCAGCCCATTGGCGCAAGGCGTCTTCCTTCGGCAACGTTACATCGGCGACAGTCGCGAGCAACATCAAAAACACAGGCAAAAGCACGGTAAAGACAGTGATTCCGAAGCCAGGCAATTCACGCTCGTCCTTTGGCTCCGCCATTTGCGCTGCAAGCTCAGGCGAGATGCTCGTCTGGATGCGCTTGCCAATCCAGCTGCCGTAGAGTGGCCCGGCGATGATTGCAGCAGGCAGGGCTACGATGATGGACAGCAAAATCGTCTTGCCGACATCGGCCTGGAACAGATCGACTGCTGCCATGGCAGCAGGATGCGGAGGCACGATGCCATGCACGATGGACAATCCGGCGATGAGCGGAATCCCGATTTTCAGCAAAGAGACGCCCGTTTGTCTGGCAATCGTAATGACGAGCGGAATCAACAGAACGAAGCCTACTTGAAAGAAGACCGGAATCCCTACGATAAAGGCGACGAACATCATGGCCCAGTGAACGTTTTTTTCACCGAACAGCCGGATCAAGGTGCGGGCGATTCGCTCTGCGCCGCCGGATTCCGCCATCATTTTTCCGAGCATGGTGCCAAGCGCGAGCACGATCGCAATAAAGCCGAGCGTTCCGCCCATCCCGTCTTTGATCGAGTCGACGACTTTGACGAGCGGCATCCCGGAAGCGATTCCGACAAACCCGGCCGCGAGCAACAGCGCGACAAACGGGTTGACTTTGAACCGCGTGATGAGAACGAGGAGGAAGAGAATCGAGATCAACGTAATGAGAAGTGGCATGATAGAACCCTCCGTTTGATGTGTCTAGTTGTTCAACTGTTTTTGGAACTTGGCGATTAGCTTGTACTCCTCCAGGAGGTTGTAGTAAACGCGCTCGTAAATGTAAAACAACTCCAGATACATGCTGGATCGCTCCAGGTCCGGCTCATGCCTGTGCGAAATGTGAATCATCTTTTTCACATCATGCAAATTGTCCAATGCTCCAAGCGCGTGCATCGCTAAAAGGGCGGCGCCAAAGCTGGAGCTTTCGTGACTCTCAGGAATCAGCACCTCGTAGCCGAACATATCGGACATGATTTGTCGCCATTCCTTGGAACGGGCGAAGCCGCCGGATGCGCGAATTTCCTTGGCGCCTCCAGCCAGATCGCGGAGCGCGATGCCAATGCTGTATACGCTGAACAAAATGCCTTCGAGGACGGCGCGGATGAAATGCTCCCGTTTGTGGTGCAGGCCGATGCCGAAAAAAGAACCTCTCGCCTGCGCATTCCAGTAGGGCGCGCGTTCGCCGGACAAGAAGGGGAGGAACAGCAACCCATCTGCGCCGGGGCGTACATGCTCAGCTGCCTGAATCATGACGTCGTAAGGATCGACGCCCAGCTGCTTCGCTTTTTCGACTTCCGGCCAGCTGAACTCGTCGCGGAACCAGCGGAGCATGATCCCGCCATTGTTGGACGGGCCGCCGATGACCCAATGATTCTCCGTCAGCAAGTAGCAGAACGTGCGGCCTTTCGGATCGGTGATCGGCTCGGGCACGACCGTCCGAACAGCTCCGCTCGTCCCGATCGTAATGGCTACCTGACCGTTGTCGATGGCACCGATGCCGAGATTGGCCAGCACGCCATCGCTTGCTCCGACCACAAAAGGCGTGTCGGGATCAAGCCCGATCTCTTCCGCATAGCGTACCTTCATTCCCCGCAGGATATGGGTAGTCGGCACTGGCTCGCTCAGGTGTTGCTTCGTGATGCCGGCAACCTGCAGCGCGTCGTCGTCCCAGTCCAGTTTGCGCAAGTTGAACAGTCCCGTAGCCGAAGCGATGGAGTAATCAACCACGTACTGACCGAACAGTCGATAGATCACATATTCCTTGATGGAAATGTACTTCGCTGTCTTCTGGGCAATATCGGGCTGATTCTCTTTGAGCCACATGATTTTGGGAAGCGGCGACATGGGGTGGATCGGCGTTCCGGTCGCCAGGTAGATCGAATGGCCGACACCTTCCTCCTTGAGCCGCTCTGCCTGTGCCGCGCTGCGGTTATCCGCCCAGATGATGCTGTTCGTCAGGGGATTTCCGTGCGCATCTACGGCAATCAGGCTGTGCATCGCGGTGGAGAAGCCGATGCCGCCGATTTCGTTCTGCCCGATGTCCGCTTGTTCAATCGCCTGTTTCAATGCGGCAACGACAGCGGCGAAGATCGTCTCCGGGTCTTGCTCGGCCCACGATGCTTTCGGCACCAGCAGGGGATAGTCGATATTGCTAGTCCCGCGAACGGCTCCAGATGCTGTGAAGACAATCGCTTTCGTACTGGTTGTCCCGATATCAAGACCGATAAAGTAGCTTTGCTTCATGTGCTTTCACCCTTTTTTCGCGAAAAACGTCTCGATGTTTTCCTAAAAGTAAGATCGGACCGCTTGCCGCCTGTTCTTTTGGCTCCGAAGAGAATGGAAACAGTCACGATCATTTGTATACGCTTTCAACCGAGTGGCGTGTTGATAACGAGATTATAGCGAAATTTTTTTCATTTGTTAATATAAAAGAAAAAAATTATTTCATTTTTCATATTCACATCGATAGTATTACCAAAAATAGCCGTTTGGTGGTTTGGGAGGGAAAAAGAAAAACGCCTGATCACAGGCGTTTGAGCGAGATAGCTTCTCGGATATGCTGAATGTTGGAGATCGTATCGTCCTGTCTGCGCAAGGAAACCGCCACGTACAGCAAATCGATCAGGCTGAGCTGGGCGAGGCGGGAAGACAAAGCTTCCGTGCGAAAAACGGTTTCCCGCGAAGTCGTGTACAAGCACATGTCGGCGAGACGGACGAGGGGAGACTTGCCGTAGCTCGTAATGCCAATCGTTTTGGCGCCGCGCTCCTTGGCTACGCGCAGGGCTGCCAAAATATCTTTGTTGGAGCCGGAGTGGGAGAAACCTACGGCTACCGCGCCTTCCGTCAGCAGCGAAGCGGACATGACCTGATAGTGGGCATCCGAGTGATGAATACAGGGAATGCCTGTCCGCATGAATTTGTGGTAGGCGTCTTGGGCGATCGCAGCCGAGCCGCCAGAGCCGTAAAATTCAATACGAGTCGCTTTTTCCAGGCAGGAGACGATTTTGAGCAGCTCATCCTTGTTGATGATTTGCAGGGTGTCCCGCAATGTTTCCAGATTCGCGGTGAAAATTTTTTCGGCAATCGCGCCGATGTCGTCGTCATCCAGATTGATCTCCTGGTAGATCGTTTGCTTTGGATTGGTCACTTCGCTGGCCAGCGCGATTTTAAACGCCTGGTACCCGCGAAAACCGAGCCGCCGACAAAGCCGAAAGACCGTCGCGTCCGCGCACTGGCACTGATCGGCCAGCTCGGTAATGGAGAAATGAACGATTTGATTGGCATGCTGCAAAATGTAATCGGCAATCTGCTGTTCTTTGCCGCTTAACTGTGTGTAAATGGCGCGCAGCTGCGCAAGCACACTGACAGGCGTGTGTGACGTTGTATCTGGCATGAAATGCGACCTCCTGAATTGAATTGAATTGAATCGTACTGGAATGCCATCTATATTTCAGCAAAAGATATTGCCAAAAAGGCTCGTGCAGGGCAAATGCAATGATTTCCTACTTGCTAGTATAGGAGAAACAGACGGTCGTTTCCTAGTTTCAAAAAAATTTTCTTCATTTCTGATGAAAGATGAAAATTTTTGTCTTATAATACAAACTAACAGAGTTCATCCCAAAAGGAGTGACGTACGCGAATGAAACTTGCGATTCTCGGTCTAGGTAAAATGGGGTACAATCTGACACTCAATTTGCTTTCTCATCAACATGAGGTTGTCGCTTACGACGTAGATAAAAGCCGTGCGGAAGAACTGAGCCGCGAAGGAGCGATTCCGGCTGCTTCTGTCGAGGATGCGGTAGCGAAGCTGGACACGCCGCGCGTCATCTGGCTGATGGTTCCGGCAGGGGAGATTGTCGACCAGCTGGTTGATCAGCTGTCTATGATTCTCGCTCCCGGCGATATCGTCATCGACGGCGGTAACTCGCATTACAAGCAATCTGTAGAGCGCTACGAACGGTTGAAAGCCAATGGCATTCATTTTCTCGATGCAGGCACAAGCGGCGGAATGGAAGGCGCTCGCCACGGGGCATGTATGATGATCGGCGGGGATCGGGAAGCGTTCGCCCACATCGAACCGATGATTCGCGACATCAACGTGGACAAGGGCTACTTGTACACGGGCGATGCGGGCAGCGGTCACTTTTTGAAAATGATTCACAACGGGATCGAGTACGGAATGATGCAAGCGATCGGGGAAGGCTTCGAGGTGCTGGAAAAAAGCCAGTACAACTACGATTTCGCCGAAGTGGCCCGCGTGTGGGCGAACGGCTCTGTCATCCGCGGCTGGCTGATGGACTTGACGGAGCGCGCCTTCCGCAAAGACGCCAAGCTCGATGACATTCGCGGCGTCATGCACTCTTCCGGCGAAGGAAAATGGACGCTGGAAACGGCGCTCGACCTGCAAGCAGCCACTCCTGTGATCGCGATGTCGCTGCTCATGCGCTATCGCTCGCTGGACGAGGATGCCTTCCACGGCAAAGTTGTCGCTGCGCTGCGCAACGAATTTGGCGGACATGCGGTAGAAAAGAAATAACAGCACCAAAAAGGATGACGATGTCGTCAACGCCTTGACGAAGAAATAACGACGCAAGAACCTGTGCAAGCAGGTTCTTTTTTTGTGCCTATCGCTAAAAGGAAAGGTGAATCGTAATACTTCTGCCCTGTTCACGTCCAGCCAAATAGAAGAAGATGGAAATACAACAAAGCAAGCTTGGCTGGAAGGAGAGAGAACAGATGGCTATCGTATCATTGCAATCCACCAATCCGGATTTTTCGTTTCTGATCAAAAAAAATCCGGCGACCGGACTATCGCTGCGGTCGGTGCGCAAAGGAATCGCCTACGGGTGGTACTCGGATGCTTCCCGCTACCACGTTTATTTTAAAGATGCCGACAACGAAATATCCTATAAACAGTATGAACACGAGCATTTTGAATACTTGAACCTGTCGCGCTATAACACGCCTTTGTTTCCGCTTCATGCGATTGGCGAATACTTTTCGGCACCGTTGAAATCGCGGGATGAACGGGACGTTGCAGGCTACACGCATACTTTTTTCATCAACATGGTTCATATCGAGCTGGTGCGCTACATTGCCTTTTTTCAAAATCACGTCAAAGACTTTTCCTTCGAAATCGAGCACAGGGCCGACAAAAGCTACGCGTTGACCATTCGGACGCAAAAAAGCTTGCACGACCTGCTGCAAGTGACCAGCGTGCTCTGCCTGTTTTTGGCGACGTTCGGCAAAGAGCACCTCGATATTTCCGACAGCTTGCTCGACAAATACAGCAAGAGCATCCAGGCGATGGACGCGCCTTTCTATATTCGCAGCCTGTTCTCGCGAAACTTTTTGCCCAAGCGGGAGCATTATCGCAAATACAAGGCTGCTCTCGAACAGACGGATCGTTACGAGATGCATCTGGAGTATGGCAGCACGGGCATGCAGCGCAGAAACTTTATTGCGGGACAGCTGCCCTTTTCGCGCCCGATTTTGGATGTCGGCTGCGGCGAAGGATTTTACGCCCTTGCTTTTGCCGGGAAGCTGGCGCATTGCTATTACGCGGTCGATATTGACGAAGAGCGGCTGGAACTGGTCAACCGGAAAGCCGTGGCGAAAGAGGTCGACAATATCGTCCTGTTTCCTTCCGTCGATTCGTTTTTGCTCGAATACAATGGCGAGCAGGTCGACATCATCTTGACCGAAGTGATCGAGCACATGAGCACGAAAGAGGCGAGAGCATTGATTTTGCAGCTTTGCCGCGAGGTCGATTTCGCGAGCTTTATCATCACGACACCGAATGCGGATTTCAATCCATACTACGAATTGTCCGGTTTGCGGCACGACGACCACAAATGGGAGATGGGCGAGCAAGCTTTCCAGACGTGGATGAACGAGATCATGCAAAAGGCTGGTGTCGAGGGCGAGTTTGTCAAAATCGGCGATCAGGTCAACGGAATGCCGACGACACAAGGTGTCATTCTCAGAAAAAGGAGGGCGTAACCGATGCGTATATCGACGAACGTCCATACGATTTTCATGCTCGTCGGCCCGACCGAATGCGGGAAGACGACGTTTGCCCAGCAAGTGCTGATCCCGCAGCTTGGAATCGCGGATGCGGGGAAACGGCTGCAAGCCAATGTGGCGTACATCTCTTCGGATCAATTGCGCCAGGAACTGCTCGGGTATGCGTACGACAAGTACGATCAGGTCATGCTGGAAGCGAGTGAACAAGCGTTTCGCCTCCTGTTCGAAAAGCTGCGGCTGGTCACGTCTTTCCCGATTAACGCGCCTTTCGTGGTCGTCGACACGACGGGCCTGGCCGAAGATTTTCGCGCGCGTGTCCGGGAGATCGCGAAGGAAAATCATTACAACGTGGAAGTCATCTTATTCGATTACCACAAGCGCGAGGATTATTACGCCTCCGAGCGGTCGAAAAAGCTGATTTCGAGCCACATCCTGCGGCTGAAAAAAGAAGTGCTGCGCGCCTTGTCCAAAGAAGGGTACGCCAAAATACACCGAATCCGGGCCAAAGATTTTGCTGCGGCAGAGCACGGGACAAATGGCGCGACTTCCTATGAGGTGCACATCGAAAACAAGGCAGACTATTTGGCTACGATTCTTGCCCCAGACAAAAAGTACATCATCGTTGGCGATGTGCATGAGTGTGTCCAAGAACTGAAAAGGCTGCTTGTCGCCTACGGATACGAGCTGAAGGACAATCGGCTTGTTCCGACAGACAAAGTCCGCGACACGCAGGTGATACTCGCTGGCGACTGGATTGATAAAGGCAAGCAAACTCGCGAGATCATCGAATTTTTGTACGACAATCAGGAGCATTTTCTGTTCGTGCTGGGCAATCACGAGTATTTTGTCTACCACTTTTTGCAAGGAAAAATCAAGGGCGCGGAGCCGACGTTGTTGGAGACGTACTTCGACTCTGTCGCCGTATTGCGCGCCGATCCGCGATTGCACGAAAAGTTCAACCAGTTGTACGCGATTTCGCAGCCGTTTTACCGCGTCCAGTCGCTTACAGGTCCGTCCTATTACGTGACACATGCGCCATGCGCAAACAAATACATCGGCAAGCTCGACACGATTGCCGCTCGCAATCAGCGCAACATCCGGATTGACCGGACGGATGCGCTCGAACAACAACTGACCTTTTTGGCTGAAGAAGCGGTGAGCAACCAGCCGTATCACTTGTTCGGACACGTAGCGGCGAAGCAGGCGTTTCGTTTGAAAAACAAAATTCATCTCGATACGGGATGCGTGCACGGAAATGCGCTGACCTCCGTCATGATCACACACAGACCGCAGTACAAAACAGAGCGCTCCACACATGCGGCGATTACCGAAGCATTGCCGACCTTGTTCCAGGCGAAGCGGGAGGTGTCACTTGCCGAGCTTGCCAGCGAAGAAGTTCGTCGACTTGATTACTGCCTGCAACATAAAATCAATTTCATTTCCGGGACGATGCCCCCGGCAGACAAGGACGAAGCGACAGGCGAGCTGGAGTCGCTGCAAGCGGGACTGCGCTATTTTGCCGAGCGCGGGGTAAAAGAAGTGGTGCTTCAGCCTAAATACATGGGCTCGCGCTGCAATGTGTATTTGCATCGGACGATGGAGCATTGCTTCGCGGTCAGCCGCAACGGCTACAAGATCAAGCAGGTGGATTTAACCCCGATTTATGAACAGTTGCTTGCCAAATTCGCAGCGTATATGGAAGAAAATCAGGTAGAGATGCTGCTGCTTGACGGCGAATTGCTGCCATGGAGGGCAATCGGTGAAGGGCTGATCGAAAAGCAGTTCAAACCGATCGGTGCCGCTCTGCAAAGCGAGCTGACTTACTTGCAGGAGCACGGTTTTGAACAGGCGCTCCACAAGCTGATCGGGGAATACGACGCCAGCGGATTTGCAAAAGAACAGTTTCATCTCCCGAAAAACGCGTTGGCAGCCCAGTACGGCCCGACGTTGTACCAAAACTACAAGCACGTCCGCGAAATCAAAGACAGCTTGGTTCCGCTCGATCAGCACCTGGCTGCCTATGCGACTTATGAAAAGCAGCTTGTCCTGTACGGAGAGTCTGGCGAGCTTGCCTTCAAGCCGTTTGCTGTGCTCAAGTTGATTGATGCCAATGGAGAAGAGCGGCTTCCCGATGGCCGAACTTCTGAGTGGTACCGCTTTGTCAGTGAAGATGCGTGCACCGTGATTGATCTGGACGACGCAGACAGGGCGTATGAACAAGCCGCCCGTTTTTTCCAAACGACGACACTGGAGCAGCAAATGGAAGGGATCGTCATCAAGCCCGAGCTGCCGAATGGCAAGACAGTTCCGGCGATGAAGGTGCGAAATCCCGAATATTTGTCGATCATTTACGGCTACGATTACCGTTTCCCGCACAAATATCGCAAGCTGGTGAAACAGAAGCACATCGGGCAAAAACTGCGCACCGCCCAAAAAGAGCACGAGCTGGGCCAAAGCATGCTGCGCGTCAAGCTGGCGGATATTTCACCAGAGAACAAAGCGTACCAGCAAACCGTGGCGACGATGCTGTTTGAAGTCGCGCAGGAAAAAGAGATCGACCCTCGTCTGTAGGGGGAGGGCGCATACGAAAAGAAGCAAGTCCGCCTTTGAGCAACGAAGGAGCGACCTCCATTTTGTGGCAAAGACATGGCATGCGGACGAATCAGAGGGAGAGTTGGTTTTCCCCGTTTGGTGGATTTGCCTGAGCGGATACAAAGCTTGAACGAGAAAGAGCCGGACACATGAAAAAGAAGCCTGTCACATGATCAGGCTTCTTTTTGTTAGTGGAAAACGGAAAAGTGGTTAGCTCGCGTGCTCGTTTTTCTTAGCAACAGGAGCGGCTTCCCATGCGTCCGCATTTTCCAGACCAGGGATGCTGTCTTTGTAGAACACAGGGTCTTTGCCTGCTTTTTTCTGCTCCTGATAATCGCGCAAGGCGGCAAAGGCGACTTTGGAGAGCATGAAAATCGCAATCAGGTTGACCACGACCATCAGCCCCATGAACAAGTCAGCCAAGTCCCAAACGAGTTGCACTTTGGCGACCGCTCCGAACAAAACCATTGCCAATACGCTGACACGATAGAGCATGAGCCACAATTTGCTCGTTTTCAAAAACTCGATGTTCGTTTCACCGTAGTAGTAGTTCCCGATCAACGTACTGAAAGCGAACAGGAAGACCATGACAGCGAGAGTAGCCGACGCCCAATCGCCGAGGTGGATGGACAGAGCCGCTTGGGAAAGCTCGATGCCGCTCAGATCGGACTGCTTGTACGCGCCGGAAAGCAAGATGATGAAAGCCGTGCTTGTGCAAATGATCAGCGTGTCTGTCAGAACGCCGAACGCCTGAATCAGACCTTGCTTGACAGGGTGGCTCGTCGTAGCCGTAGCTGCGGCGTTCGGTGCGCTACCCATACCTGCTTCGTTGGAGAACAAACCGCGTTTGACCCCGTGCATGAGCGCAGCTCCCAGCGTACCGCCAGCAACCTGCTCCAGGCCAAAGGCACTTTTCACAATCAGGGCAATCATTTCCGGCATTTTCGTAATGTTCATCATGACGATAAACAGGGCAACGCCAATGTACAAAATCGCAAGCACGATGACGATATACTCGGACATTTTCGCGATGCGCTTCACTCCGCCGAAAATGATCGCAGCAAAGGCGATGGTCATGATCAGGCCGATCGTCAGCCGATCTGTTCCGAACGAGTTTTCAAAAGCGAGCGTAATCGTGTTGGACTGCACCGCGTTGAACACCAGACCGAAAGACAAGGTGATCAATACCGCAAACAGGGCACCCATCCACCGCTTGTTCAGTCCTTTTTCCATGTAGTAGGCAGGACCGCCGCGGAAACCGTCTTTGTCTTTGATTTTATACACTTGCGCCAGCGTGCTTTCCACGAAGGCAGAGGCAGAACCGATGATCGCAATGACCCACATCCAGAAAACCGCGCCAGGACCGCCGAGCGCTACGGCGATGGCAATTCCCGTAATGTTTCCGGTACCGACACGCGCGGCCATACTGATACAGAAAGCTTGGAAAGGAGAGATGCTGTCGGCAGACCCTTTTTTCCCTTCGCGAATCGCTTGGAGCATGTCTTTGATCATGCGGACTTGCAGGAAACGGCCTTTGAACGAGAAGAACAGACCGAGCACAACCAGCATGACGATCAGAACATAAGACCAGAAAAAATCGTTGATGGACGCTGTTACATCTAACAGAAATTGTTGCATGTTGTCACCTCGATTGGATAGATGGATTAAAAAATGCTGATATCCCACTCATGCACGATCTGCTTCAACAGGGATACACCTGCCACGCTGTTTCCGCATGAGTCGATGGCCGGGCCAAAAATGCCGATGCCGCAGCCGCCGGGAAAAGGGGATTGTGATCTCAGGTTGGGAGGAACGAGTGTCATAATCCCGCCAGACACGCCGCTTTTGGCCGGAAGCCCCACATAGGCAGCAAATTTGCCGGAAGCGTCGTACATGCCGCAAGTGAGCATCAACGCTTTTGCCAAGCGCACGACTTCTTTGGGCAAAACTTGCTCGCCGCGCAACGGGTGATAGCCGTCCAGCGCCAAAACCAGGCCGATCAGCGCGATCTGCTCCGTATTGACCTGAATGGAGCACTGTTTTAAATACACTTCCAGCGCTTCCTCGACTTCGCAATCCAGATACCCTGTGTCTTTCAGGTAATGCGCCAGCGCACGGTTTCGGTGTGAATGCATCCACTCCGAGACGAACACTTCCTCGTTAATGACAGGAGCCGAATCTGTAATATTTTGGAAAATTGCGTATAAATAGTGCAGTTTTTGTTCCGGCGTACTTCCTGGCAAAAGCGAGGAGACGGTAATGGCGCCCGCATTGATCATCGGGTTGAACGGCTTGCCTGGCTTGTGCATCTCCAGACGGATAATCGAGTTGAACGCATCTCCCGTCGGCTCCACGTCCACGCGATCGAGCACGTAAGTCATGCCGTGGTGACAGCAAGCTGCGATAAAGCTGACGACCTTGGAAATGCTCTGCATGGTGAAAGGAACTTCCCAGTCACCAGCCGTCACTTTGTTTCCGGAAGGGCCGACCATGCAAATGCCGAGCTGTGTCGGGTCTGCTCGCCGCAAAGCGGGAATGTAACTGGCGCATGCACCCTCTGAAGCTTGCTCGCGATGGTAGGCGACCCACCGTTGCAGATGTTCTGTCACCTGCTGTGCTTCCCATTTGTTTGTCGATGTTGCTGTTTGAAACAAACCCCGTTCCCCCCAAATCCTGTACTGTAAGCCTGTTTGTCAAGGAGCGAAAGCGCTTCCACGCCACGCAAAAATCGTATATTGAACACTTTAAAACCAACCTACAAAATCAAACAAAAACCAACAAAAGCTTTCACGCATTTATATAAATATTTTTTCTATACTTGTCGTTTACGTGTTTTATGGATAAGAATAGTAAGGGGAAAAAAGTGACAAACCCTACAGCAATCCAACAGGGAGGGGAAAGTGGCGCATGCATTCCCCATTAAAAAAGGATGGCTACATCCTGGCACTCATGCTGATCACGGTTCCGCTGGCAGGCGAACTGAAATTTTATCCGGTCAACGAGACGTTTCGGATCAGCTTCGGCGCGCCGACCTTTTTCTTCTTCTTGCTTTTGTTCCAGCGGCTTCCGGCGGTGTTGCCCGGGTTTTTGACCGGACTGTCTGTCGTCGGCTTTCGCTTGCTGCTCGACTCGTACACGCACAGCCCGTTTCATTTGGCTGCTTCGATGCAAGAGCACTATTCGAGCTTTTTTTTCTACTTTTCGTATTCGCTGCTTTTTTATGTGATCCGAATGGAGCGGTTCCGCGAGCGGACATTGATCATCGGCGGAATCGGGATGGTCATTGAGGTCGTAGCCGATCTGGTCGAGCTGCTATCGCAGTATGTGCTGTTTCACATCGTCGTGACCTGGAGTTCGCTGCAAGAGATGTTCGTGATTGCGCTCTCGCACAGCTTCGTCGTGCTCAGCTTTCTGAATATGATCCGACTGTACGAGACGCAAGCCCGGGAAAAACAGACCCGCGCGCAGCACGAGCATATGCTGATGCTCATTTCCAATCTGTACGAAGAGTCGATTCATCTGAAAAAGACGCTGCAAAATGCGGAGAACATCACGGTCAAGTCGTTCGAGCTGTACCAGCGCCTGCAAGCGCAAAAAGACGGGCTTGAACAAGCTTCCGTCGACTCGTTTGCGCGACAGGCGCTGATTATTGCAGGAGAAGTGCATGAAATCAAAAAAGACAACCAGCGAATTTTTGCCGGGCTGCAAAAACTGATTACCCACGAAAATCGGACGGATTTTATGGATATTCATCAGTTGGCAGACATCATCGTGCGCTCCCAGCGGAAGTACGCGAGCCTGCTCGGGAAAAACATCGAGTTTACTTGCCTGATTTCTGGAGAACACCCGCCCTATCACGTGTTTACCTTGATGTCGTTGATCAACAACATCGTCGCCAATGCCGTCGAGGCGATCCAGAAGACGGGGAGCATCTTGATCCAGGTGAACCGGGACAAAGAGTTTGTCGAGATCAAAATTGCCGACGACGGCCCGGGTGTTCCGCCCAGGCGCAAAAAGCTCCTGTTCAAGCCTGGATTCACGACCAAATACGACGACAAAGGAGCACCTTCTACGGGAATCGGTCTTTCTTATGTAAAAGAGATGGTGGACGAGCTGCAAGGAGAGCTGGTTGTCGGAGACGGCGCGGCGGGAAAAGGAACGGAATTTGTCATCCGCTTGCCGATCAATCTTGTGAGGGAGAAAGAGGGAGACGATGCACTTTTACTTAATCGATGACGATGAAGCTGTGCGCCTGATGCTGACAGAAATTATCGAGGATGAGAACTTGGGGGAAGTGGTCGGCGAGGCCGAGGACGGAGCGCTCGTTGACGGTCATATGCTGACGATGAAACATGTCGACATCGTCCTGATTGATCTGCTCATGCCCGAGCGCGACGGGATTGAAACGATTCGCCAAATTCGGCCTGTCTTCAAAGGCAAGATCGTGATGATCTCGCAGATGGAGTCAAAAGATTTGATCGCCCAGGCTTACTCGCTCGGCAGCGAATACTACATTATTAAGCCAGTCAACCGGATCGAAGTGGTGACGATATTGCAAAAAGTCATCGAAAAAATCCGGCTGGAAAAATCGATTCAGGATATCCAAAAATCGCTGCATTCGGTCTTGCAACTGGATCAAGGGCTTGGCAGCCAGAACCGGGCGAGCAAAAGCGGCAAACAGTTGCGCGAGGCGGGGCAATTCCTTTTGTCCGAGCTGGGGATTGCCGGAGAGAACGGCAGCAACGATTTGCTTGACATTCTCGACTACTTGAACGAATGGGAGCAGAAGCATACGCTGAAAAGCGGCTTTCCAGCGCTCAAAGAAATTTTTGTCGCGGTTGCCCAAGCCAGACTGGGAACTGCCGCGGATGAAACACAAGTCATGAAAGTCGTCAAAGCGTCCGAGCAGCGGGTCAGAAGAGCGATCTATCAGTCCTTGAATCATTTGGCATCGCTAGGCTTGTCCGATCTGTCGAACTGGAAATTTGAAAATTACGCTTCCCAGTTTTTCGATTTTACGTTTGTGTGGAAAAAAATGGCCGAGCTGAAAAATAAAACGGCCACTGCTTCGGACATTCGCATCAACATGAAAAAATTTATTCAAGTTCTTTATGCCGAAGCCAAACGAATCCAGGCAGAAGCATAGCAAGCGTAAAGACGCAAAGCGACGGCACAAGAAGCCGTACTTGCCGTGACATGTCACGCAAAAAGCCCTGACCACTCGATCAGGGCTTTTTGCTGTCGGACAACCGGACACGCGGACTCCCGTCTCGACTGACTCTTACGTCCCGTCCTTTTCCATCAGCTTTTTCAGCTTGCGGTAGACGGTATTTCTGCCAATTCCGAGAATGCGCGCCGTCTCGGAGATGTTGCCGCCCGTCTGCAAAAATACGTCGACCATGTCGCTCTTGCCAGATTGGGTTCGTTCTTTTTGAGCATCGCTTATTTGTCCCTCGGCGGGCTTGGCAGAAAAGCTGGACAAAATGTAGGCAGGGAAGCGCTCCCGCTCAATTTTGCCTCCCTCCGACAGAAAAGCCGCTTCGCGCAGGGCGGCCGCAAGCTGACGCACGTTTCCCGGCCAACTGTAGCTCTCGATCAGCTTTTTGGCACTGGTTCCAAGCGCAAGCGGCCCTGTGCCCAACTGGGCTTCGATGCCGTGCAGCAGCAACTGGGCGAGCTGTAGCCGATCTGCACGCTCCCGCAACGGCGGCAGTGTGACCTGAACGCCTTGCAGTCGGTAAAACAAGTCAGCGCGGAAGCTGCCTTCCTGCACTTTTTGCCACAAATCGGTGTGCGTAGCCGTAATGATCCGCACATCGACGTGAATCGGCTTCGTTCCGCCTACCCGATAGACGGTGAAATCTTGCAGCACGCGCAAAAGCGCCACTTGCATCTCGGACGGCATCTCGGCTATTTCGTCGAGGAACAGTGTCCCTTGGTGAGCTTGTTCGAATTTTCCCGGCTGTCCGGTCTGTTTGGCTCCGGTAAACGCTCCCGGCTCGTAGCCGAACAGCTCGCTTTCTAGCAAACTTTTCGGAATCGCCCCGCAGTTGATCGCGACAAAAGGCTTGTCCGCACGCTCGCTTGCCAGATGAATCGCCTGGCTGACGACGTCTTTGCCTGAGCCGCTTTCGCCAAACAGCATAACCGTATATTCCGTTTTGGCTGCCCGCTTGGCAAGCCGAATGGCCGCGAGAAAGGCATCGTCTGTGCCGTATAAGTCATCAAAAGAGGTGAGACCTGTCCGATTTGCCCGGAGCGGCCTCGCCTTCGGTTTGGAGGATGGAGGGCTTGCGGCGATCTGCGGTGGACGCGTATCAAGCAGAACGGAAGCCTGCCAGTGATGTTCCCCGCCCCCTTTTGTGAGCAGGGGGAGGGAACGGGGAGTGGAAATGTCTTTTTGCCTGCCTAGCAAAGACTCGATGTCTGCTACTAGCTCTGTCACATGCACCTGTTCCAGCCGCTGCCTGTTTCCGCGCAGCAGTTGGTGCGCTTCGCGGTTGCCGCCCGTGACGATTCCGTCCTGATTGACGGCCAGCAGCGCGTGGTGCTTGGCGTTTTTCTCCGGATAGAGCGAGATGACCATCTGCCGATCGGGACGATGGATGAGCAGCCAATCTTCCACTTTGCGCGCCATCACATCGACCATGCCCAGTAAGGAAGGGTGGTACATCGCCGCATGTCCGCTAATATCGAGCACAGCTACCAGCTCGCCCTGCGGTCCGAAAATCGGGGAGGCGGCGCAATACAACATATGGTTGGAGTCAAGATAGTGGTCTTTTCCGACGACCGCCAGCGGTTTTTGTTCCACAATGACTGTCCCCGCCGAGTTGGTTCCGCGCACCTGCTCAGACCAGCAGGCGCCGTGATGGACCTGGATTTTTTCCGTGTCCTTGAGGAAGACAGGATCGCCTTTGCTCTCCAGGATGTAGCCCGACGTATCGCAGAGGGCGACGATCGAGTAGGAGCTTTTCAGCCAATAAGCCAATCGCTCCATGGTTGGGTCCATCGTTCTCATAAACTCTTCTTTTTGTTCCCTGTATTGCCGAAACTGGGTTTCTTCCAGTATGGCATCCTTTGCTGTCAACGCATTAACCCCATTGATCCGGCTTCGCTCCCACGACTTTTTCAGCAACGCATTGGTGGGTTCCAGCAAACGATTTCCCCCTCTAGCAGAGAAAATAAGACCTTCCTTTCTATATTACCACAATTTTCAAACTACAATGGGCAATGGAGCAATTGTATCGCAAAAATGGAGCAACTGTTCCAACGCAAGATTGCTAGATTCATAGAAAAGCCGCTGTTTGTAAGCGTTTTCTATTTGGCACAAAACATGCTTCTAGTAAGGGACGAATGCACATAAGCGAAAATGAGGAGGGGCTTACGTGGCGCAAACGGCAAAAATCACATTGGACCCGCGTGTCGAAGCTTTCTTGGCAGGCGGTCCGAAAAAGCTGTTCATTGGTGGGGAGTTTGTAGCGTCAGCATCGGGAAAAACGTTTGACACGATTGATCCGGCTACTGGTGAAGCGATTACGTCTGTTTATGAAGCCGATGCGATCGATGTCGATCTCGCGGTGCAAGCCGCAGAAAAAGCTTTTGCGACAGATTGGGCCAAGGTGACGCCTAGCGAACGCGGGCGGATGCTCTGGAAGCTGGCTGATTTGATGGAAGAGCATGCAGAGGCGCTCGCGCAGCTGGAGACGATCGACAACGGCAAGCCGATCACCCACGCCCGTTTCGCTGACGTAGCATTGGCGATTGATCACTTCCGCTACTATGCAGGCTGGTCGACGAAGCTGGCTGGCGAAGTGATCAACAATTCTGCCGGGCGCAACATGCTGACTTACACGCGCCGCGAGCCGATTGGCGTGGTCGGGCAGATCATTCCGTGGAACTTCCCGCTCTTGTTGGCTGCGTGGAAGCTGGGCGCGGCACTCGCTACAGGCAACGTCGTGATTTTGAAAAGCGCCGAGCAAACGCCACTGTCCGCGATCTATTTGGCGGAATTGATCCAGCAAGCGGGATTCCCCGATGGCGTCGTCAACATTATTACAGGCTACGGGCCGACAGCAGGCGCGGCGATTACGAACCATCCGCGCATTCGCAAAGTGGCTTTTACCGGATCGACGGAGGTCGGCAAGCTGATCATGCAGCAAGCGGCGGGCAATTTGAAGCGCGTGTCGCTGGAGCTGGGCGGCAAATCGCCGAACATTATTTTCCCGGACGCCGACTTTTCCAGAGCGATTCCTGGCGCGTTGATGGGTATTTTCTTCAATCAAGGCCAAGTGTGCTGCGCAGGCTCGCGCTTGTTTGTTCATAAAAAAGTGTACGACAACGTCCTGGCTGACATGACGAGCTATGCGGCCAAAATGAAGCAAGGCAACGGCCTGGACGAGTCGACAGAGATCGGGCCGCTCGTATCGAGCGAGCAATTTGAGCGGGTGACAGGCTACTTGCAAAAAGGGCATGAGGAAGGCGCGACTTCATTGACAGGCGGCGTACCGTTGGAAGGGCCGGGCTATTTCGTTCCGCCTACGATTTTTGCCGATGTCAATGAGCGCATGACGATTGCCCGGGAAGAAATTTTTGGCCCGGTTGTCGCAGCGATGCCTTTTGACGACGAGGAGCAAGTCGCAGATGTCATCCGGCGGGCGAATGATACGGAATACGGGCTGGCAGCAGGGGTGTGGACGACCGATCTGCGCAAAGCGCACAAAGTCGCGCACGCCTTGGAAGCAGGCACTGTCTGGGTCAACTGCTACAATGCGCTCGACGCTGCCGTGCCGTTTGGCGGCTACAAGCAATCCGGATACGGCCGGGAGATGGGTTCGTACGCCCTGGACTTGTATACGCAGGTGAAGGCGGTCTGGGTCAACCTCGATTAGGGCAAGGGCAAAAAACAGAGAAAACAAGGGGGAATCAAGCATGAGAGCGGCGCAAATTTTGGAGCAGCGTAAACCTTTGCGTATTGGAGAGGTGCCCGATCCGACACCAGGTTCGAAAGACGTGATCGTCCGGGTCGAAGCGTGTGGGGTTTGCCGAAGCGACTGGCACGCCTGGATGGGAGATTGGGACTGGATCGGACTCAGCCCGCAGCTGCCGATCATTCCGGGACATGAACTGGGAGGTGTCGTCGAGGCAGTCGGCAAAGAGGTGAAAAATTTCCGTCCGGGCGATCGCGTGACCACGCCTTTTCATGAAGGGTGCTCACATTGCGCCAATTGCCTCTCCGGCCATTCCAACCGTTGCGACAACCTGGCGATTTTCGGCTTTAGCTACGATGGCGCCTACGCCGAATACGTCCGCGTGCCAAACGGCGACTTCAATCTGATTCGCCTGCCAGACGAGGTAGACTCGCTGACAGCAGCCGCGATCGGTTGCCGTTACATGACGGGTTATCACGGTGTGATCCGTGGAAACGTTCAGCCGGGCAGCTGGCTGGCCGTGCACGGCGCGGGAGGAGTCGGACTGTCATCGGTTCAGGTGGCGAGCGCAGTCGGGGCGATGGTCATCGCTGTAGACGTCGATGACGCCAAGCTGGCCAAGGCAAAGGAAGAAGGCGCCGTTGCCGTCATCAATGCCAGAAAAGAAAATGTCGTGGAAGCGGTCAAGGAAATTACGAAGGGCGGGGCGCACGCCTCCATCGATGCGCTCGGCATTCGCGATACGATTCTCAATTCGGTTTTGAGTCTGAGAAAAGGCGGCAGGCACGTCCAGATCGGATTGACTACCAAGGAAGAGGGCGGCATGGTCGGATTGCCGATCGATGCGATCACCGCGATGGAACTGGAGATCGTCGGCAGCATCGGCAATCCGCATGCGGCTTACGAAGGATTGCTTACGCTGATCGCCCAAGGCAAGCTGAACCCGTCTTCGCTCGTGTCCAAGGAAGTCGCTCTCGATGACGTGTCGGGCATTTTGGAAGACATGACGAACTACAACACATTCGGCTTTAATGTGATTACGAAATTCAGATAGAACAGATGAACCAGTGCGTCTCTGAGTAGGACGAGAGACACACTGGTTCATTTTTTCTGGGGGCCAGTGTGCTTAAAAAATGTTTCATAAAAAGGAAAATTGGGGTAATTGTCGAAATATTTATCCGAATTGTTGTTCCCTCACTTTTATATCTGGAGGATGGAGATCATGAGTCAGCGGATAGCTCTGGATAGATATGCGAATCTTTCACAAGAAAGAGTCAAACTTGAACAGGAGTGGGAACGATTTGTTTCTGGAGTGAACGAAAGACCGGCCATTCGACCGCTGATGTACGAATCCTGGCAGCGCTGTCAGGAGCAAAATATCCATCCTCTGCGCACGAGAACGACGGTCAGCCTGTCCCGGGCGCAGATCGAGGCGTACTGGGAAGAAGATACGCTCCAGCATATTCTCAAGCCGCTTTTGCTGAAAATGAAAGACGCTTCGCTCGACTCGGGCCATTTGGTCACCTTCTGCAATGCCGCAGGAGACATCGTGCATTTGGACGGTGACTTGTCGCTGATGCTGAAAGCAGAAGACATGAATTTTGTCGTCGGCTCCTCCTGGGCGGAGCATCGGGCAGGGACGAACGCCATCGGAACTTCGCTCGTGACGGGGCGACCGGTACAGGTGTTTGCTGGCGAACATTTTTGCCAGGAGGTGCAAAAATGGACGTGCTCCGCCGCGCCTGTTCGCGATCCTGTCACACAGCAAATGATTGGCGTGTTCAATTTGACAGGCTTGTGGAGGGTCAACCACCCGCACTCTTTGTCAGCTGTTACCTCGGCAAAGCAAATCGTGGAAAAATATTTGCGCGGTCAACTGGAACAGGAACGTTTCCGCTTGACAGAGCGTTTCTCGCATCTCGTCTCTTCGGCTGTGACGAGTCCTTTTCTGGTACTCGATCGCGGCGGGAAGGTCATTAATGCGTCCAGTATCCTGTACGAGCAAGGGTGGGTTGATCGCCAGCAAAATTTGATCGGGGTGCCTCCTTCCGCTTTTGCCATTATCTCGAAAATGCAATGGGAGGCCGAACATGTGAGGGGAATATGGCGCTTTGAACTTATTCCGTATATATATGGCGGCAGGCCGATCGGCTCTGTCGTGTACGCAATTCCCCCGAACGACGAGTACGGCGTGCGGGAAGCGACGGCGGCGCAGCCTGTTTTTGCAGGGAGCGGAGGGGCAGATGGCTCCGCACGCGAGCCGTTGGCACCCGACTTTGCCGAAACGGCGAAACCGTTTATCCGCAGCGAGCGATTTTACCGTTCGCTGTTCGAAGACAACCCTTCGGCGATCATCTGTTACGACTTGCAAGGGAACATACTGGAGGCCAATCCGGCCGCCGAGAGATTGATCGGCTATACCGTAGAAGAACTGCAAGCGAGCAACATTATCCAACTAATCTTGCTGGATTGCGCCGAAAAAAAGCTCCATCCGTTCAGCCTGGAAGGAATGGGACGACCGCAGGAGTTTGAAATCGCTGTCAAACATAAAAATGGACACAGCATCGACGTCAGCATCAACAACTTCCCGATGTATGTAGACAACGAGATCAGCGGCTTCTATGCCATCGCTAAAGACATGACTCGCCACAAGCAGATCGAGGCGGATTTGCGCTCGACGAAGGAACAGCTTGATGTGTACCTGCGCAATACGGACGATTCGGTCGTTGTGCTCGATGTCGGCTTCCATATCGTCAAAGTCAACCGGGCGTTCGAGCAGATGTTTGGCTGGAGTGAACAGGAAGTCATCGGGGCCGAGCTGCCGACGATCCCTGACTTTTTGCAAGCGGATTTCCAGCTGCTGCAACAGGAAATTGTCCGAAATCGCCACGTGACATCGTATGAGGCGCTGCGTCAGCGAAAAGACGGGACGCTGCTCGATGTCAGCACCTTCATTTCGCCGCTGTCTGATTCAGAAGGGAACCTCATCGCCTTCGTGGCGATTCAACGGGACATAACCGAGCATAAGCGGATGGAAGCGGCCTTGATTGAAAACGAAAAGCAACTGCGAACGCTGATCAACGCCATGCCGGATTCCGTCTGCTTCAAAGACAGCGAAGGCCGCTGGATCGAGGCGAACGATTGCTGCTTGCGCGTGTTCCGCCTGGAGAACGTGCCGTATCAGGGAAAAACGGACGGGGAGCTGGCTCTGCTTTCCCCGGATTATCGCGAGGCATTGCTGCAATGCGCCGAATCGGACAAGCGGGCATGGGAAGAAGGCAAGCCCGTCCGGCTGGAAGAGGTCGTTTACCTGGACTACGGCGATGTGCGAATTTTTGATGTGAGTAAAATTCCGCTATTCGACCCGGAGGGCAAGCGCACGGGCTTGGTCGTGATCAGCCGGGACATTACGGAGCTGAAAAAGACAGAAGAGCTGTTGCGCAAGTCGGAAAAACTGTCTGTCGTCGGTCAATTGGCTGCGGGAGTCGCGCACGAAATCCGCAATCCGCTGACTTCCATTCGCGGTTTCATTCAATTTATTCAGGAAGGCCATTACAAGCAGGAGTATTTTCAAACGATCTTGTCAGAGCTGGATCGGATTCAATCGGTTGTCAACGAGTTTTTGGTGCTCGCCAAGCCGCAGGTCATCCATTTTACGCCGCGCAATCTGCCGCCTTTGCTGCATCAGGTGGTAGAGCTTTTGCAGACCGAAGCGATTTTAAACAATGTCCAGATTGTGCTGGAGATTGATCCGGTCGCCACGATGGTCAATTGCGAGGAAAATCAGTTAAAACAGGTCTTTATTAATATTTTAAAAAATGCGATCGAGGCCATGCCGTATGGCGGGCAGATCACTATTCAGCTCAAGCAGCAGGGAGAAGCTCTGTCGATTCGGATTTTGGATCAGGGAGAGGGAATAGCCGAGGAGCGAATACCGAAGCTTGGGGAACCTTTTTATACGACCAAGGAAAAGGGCACAGGTCTTGGCCTGATGATTAGCTACAAAATTATTCAAGCCCACCAAGGAACGATGAAAATTAATAGCCAGCGAAACAAGGGGACGACGGTGGAGATTCATTTGCCTGTGTGTGAACCTCTTGAATGAGCGTTTGTGTAAAGCCCGGGGGAGAAGAGATGCCTCTGGGTTTTTTGGTGCGGGCAGCGGCGTGAATAGAACCGTTTTTTCGACAAAAACCAGCAGAAAACATGCGAAAAAAGTAAAAAGACAGAATATTGACAAAGATGATACAGGATGTTAATTTTTGTTTAGGAAAACGTTTACCCGAAATGAGAGAAAGTGAGTGAGAAACCATTTCTGTCACGATAAAAGACATCGCCCAACTCGCCAACGTTTCTATCGCCACTGTCTCGCGTGTCCTGAACAACTCCAAGCCAGTCAGACCGGAGCTGCGGGAAAGAGTCCTGCGGATCGTCCAGGAGACGGGCTTTCAACCGAATGCGATAGCCAGAAGCCTCGTCAGCAAGGAAACCCGCATCATTGGAGTTATGATCCCCGACATCAACAACAACTTTTACTCCAACCTCACCTACGGCATCGACAGCGTGCTTAGCGAGGACGACTACAGCATGTTTTTGGCTATTTCCGACGAGATCGTGGACAAAGAGCTGAAGTATTTGCGGCTGTTCAAGGAAAAGCAGCTGGATGGCGTCATCATCGCGAGCGTGCATTTTTTGGAGAGCAACTTCCAGACGCTGCTCGACATGCAAGTGCCGACGGTCGTAACCGGCCATGATTTGCCCGGCTACCAAATTCCCACGGTCAACGTCAACAACGTACAGGCTGCGTACGATGCGACCGCTTATCTCATCTCGCAGGGCCATCAAAAAATTGCCTGTGTCTCCGGGCCTTTGTGGGACCCGCCGTGCGGACTGGATCGCATGGGAGGGTACCGCAAAGCGATGCGCGCACACGATTTGCCGATTCATGAAGGCTTTGTCGTCGAAGGGGATTTCACTGCCAAAAGCGGCTATGAAGCGATGCGCCGCATCTGCGAGGAGAAGGTGCGTCCCACGGCGGTGTTTGTAGCGACAGACCTGATGGCCGTCGGGGTGCTCAATTACTTGCACGATCACGGGATTCGCGTTCCGGAAGACATTTCGGTCATGGGCTTTGACAATCTGGAGCTGGCCTCCTTTACCAGACCGATGCTGACTACCGTTCACAACGACCCGTTTATGTACGGGAAGGCTGCCGCGGAGCAATTGCTCAAGCAAATCAGAAACGAGCCGGTGGAGAGGATGAGCATCGTTCCACACCACCTCGTCGTCCGGCAAAGTGTAAGCGTGATTTACGAGCGTACACCATGAATGGCCCATAGATGTGATCCAAACAGAGAGCTTGGCTCGAAAAAGGAGGGAAACGCATGAAGCTCGGCGTGTTTACTGTGTTGTTCAGCGACAAATCGTTCGAGGAAATGCTCGACCATGTGAAAGAGGCAGGATTGGAGGCAGTCGAAATCGGAACAGGTTGCTATCCAGGCAATGCGCACTGCCAGCTGGATGAGCTTTTGGAAAGTGCAGGGAAGCGCGAGGCGTACCGAAAGGCCGTAGAAGAACGCGGGCTGGTCATCAGCGCATTGAGCTGCCACGGCAACCCGCTGTCGCCAGACAAAGAATTTGCCCAGCAATCGCATGAGACGTTCGTCAAAACGGTGCAACTGGCCGAACAGCTCGAAGTCCCTGTCGTCAACTGCTTTTCCGGCACGGCAGGCGATCATGAGGGCGCGAAGTATCCGAACTGGCCTGTCGCCCCCTGGCCGAACGAATATCGGGATGTGCTGAACTGGCAGTGGAACGAAAAGCTGGTGCCGTACTGGAAGGAATGGGGCCAATACGCCCACGATCACCAGGTAAAAGTCGCGCTGGAGCTGCACGGAGGCTTTCTCGTCCACACGCCCGGGACGCTGCTGAAGCTGCGCGAACAGGTGGGAGAGGCGATTGGAGCCAATTTTGATCCGAGCCATATGTGGTGGCAAGGCATCGATCCGGTGGCGGCGATCAAAATATTGGGCAAAGAACAAGCGATTTACCATTTCCATGCCAAAGACACTTTTATCGATCAGGAAAAAGTGAACATGTACGGCCTGCTGGACATGAACTCCTATGCGAATCTCAATGAGCGGGCCTGGTACTTCCGCACAGTCGGCTACGGACACGACCAGAAGACGTGGGCAGACATGATGAGCGCCTTGCGCATGAGCGGATACGATTACGTCATCAGCATCGAGCACGAGGATGCCATCATGTCGATCGAGGAAGGCTTCCAGCGCGCCGTACAAAATTTGCAGCAGGTGATTTTGCGCGAGCCGCTCAAAAATATGTGGTGGGTGTAAAAGGAGGGAGCTTGTATGAGCACATGCAAGATCGGATTGATAGGAGCAGGCGGTATTGCCCTGGCGCATCTGGAAGCAGCCAAAGGCGAGCCGAGAGCTGAGATCGTTGCCATTGCAGATGTGTCGAAAGAAACAGCCGCAGAAAAGGCTGAGCAGTACGAAATCCCGCACGTCTTTTCCGATTACCGCCAGATGCTGTCCGAAGCGGCACTGGACGCTGTCATCGTCTGCGTGCCCAACTATTTGCACGCGCAAGCTGCGCTGGATGCATTGGCTGCGGGAAAGCACCTGCTGTGCGAAAAGCCGATGGCGATGAACAGCGGTCAGGCAGAAGCCATGATCGAAGCAGCGAAGCGAGCGGACAAAATTTTGATGGTCGCGCAAAACAACCGCTTCCGCAGCCAGGCCAAGCAGATCAAAAGCTGGCTGGATGAAGGGAAGTTCGGCAACGTGTACCACGCGAAAACAGGCTGGGTGCGCCGCAACGGAATCCCCGGCTGGGGAAGCTGGTTTACGCAAAAAGAACTGGCAGGCGGCGGTCCGCTGATTGACATCGGGGTACATATGCTCGATTTGACCTTGTGGCTGCTTGGTCATCCCAAGCCAGTGTCGGTACTCGGCCAGACGTACGCAGAGTTCGGTCCGAAAAAGCGCGGGCTGTCCGAGTGGGGCCGGATCGATGAGAACGGCGTGTTTGACGTGGAAGACATGGCGGTTGCGATGATTACGTTTGAAAACGGCTTTTCGCTCACGCTTGATGCAAGCTGGGCGTCGCACATCGAAAAAGAAAACGTTTTCCTGCAACTGTACGGGCAAGAAGGGGGCGTATCGCTTGGCTTGCTGGATGAGCAGCTCGCTCTTTACCACGAATGGGGCGGCGTCATGGCAACGACTGAGCTATCGCCCAAACCTTGTCAGGAACGGGTCGCGCTCTTGTCCAACTTCCTCGATGCCATCGAAGGGAAAGCCGAGGCGCTGTGCACGCCGGAGCAAGCTTTGTACATTACCCGTCTGATTGAAGCGATCTATCAGTCAGCTCGCACCGGGGAGGCTGTCCGCTTTTCGTAAACGGTTGAAGTGCCTGCGAAAGCAGGCTTCAGCATTCACCAAAAGAGCATAGGGGGTTAATGGCATGAAAGTTATGAAAAGGCTTACATCAATGGGACTTACCTTGACCGTGGCACTCTCGCTGGCAGCATGCTCCTCCACTCCGCAGCAATCCGCACCCGCACAAGGACAACCTGCATCACCAGAAGCGCCGAAAACAGAGCCAGCTCCGCAGCCAGCCGCCGAAAAAGTCAAGCTCGTCTACGCTCGCGGCAAAGACGCCACCGATTCCACGAAAAAGCTCGTGGAAGCTTTTCAGAACGCTCACCCGAACATCGAGGTAGAAATCCGCGAGATGCCATCCGACACCGGACAAAGCCACGATCAGTACGTCACCATGTTCAGCGCGCAATCGTCCGAGATCGACGTGTTCGACCTGGATGTAATCTGGCCGGCTGAATTTGCCCAGGCAGGCTATCTGCTTCCGCTCGACCGCTTGATGGAACAAGACGGAATCGAGACGGGCAAATATATCAAAGGCGCGATGGACGCCGGAAATTTCGGCGGTCAGCAATGGACGATGCCCAAATTCATCGATGCCGGACTGCTCTTTTACCGCAAAGATTTGGTCAAAGAACCGCCCAAAACATGGGATGACTTGATCGCGCAAGCAAAAGCCACAAAAGGTCAGGGCGGCACGAAGTTCGGCTACTTGATGCAAGCCAAGCAGTACGAGGGACTGGTGTGCAACTTCGTTGAATTTAGCGCTGCCTACGGCGGAAAAATTCTCGACGAGCAAGGCAACGTGGCGATCAACAACCCTGCGACGATCAAAGGATTGCAAAAAATGATCGAGATCGTCAAATCCGACATCGTCCCAAGCAACATCACTACCTTTATGGAAACCGAATCGCATACCGCATTCCTCGAAGGACAATCGGCCTTCATCCGCAACTGGCCGTATCAGTTCGCCCTCGCGCAAGATCAGGCGCAATCGAAAATCGTCGACAAAGTGGCGATCGCTCCGCTCCCGGCAGGGGATGCAGGCTCTGCCGCAGCACTCGGCGGCTGGATGGGCGGCATCAACAAATTCAGCAAGCATCCGAAAGAATCGTGGGAGTTCCTCAAGTTCATGACCGGAGCCGAAGGACAAAAAATTTCGGCCGTGCACGGCGGTCTGGCTCCAACCTTGCTGCCTGTGTATGAAGACGCTGATGTGCAAAAAGCAAGCCCGCTGTTTGCGAACAAAGACTTCGTCGATGGCGTGAGCGCTGCCGTGTCCCGTCCGACTACGCCGATCTATCCGAAAATCTCCGAAGTCATCCAGATTGAAGTGTCCAAAGCGCTGGCCGGACAACAATCCGCAGAGCAAGCCGTACAAAACATGGAAGCAAAAATGAACGAACTGATGAAAAAGTAACGCGGGTCCAGCGACATAGCGACACGCGCCAACAGGTCCAGGCGGCTTCCGGGAGAGGGGGACTGTCTCTTCCGGAAGCGAATGGGCCGCGGCAAACAGAAGATGCTCTTGTGATTTTCAATCAGGAAAGAAGGTGGTGAACGGATGAATCGACAAAACAAAGGCTCTCTTTCGGAAAAGCAAATGGGCTATTTGCTGATTTTACCCGCACTGCTGATTATCCTCATCATCGCGATTTGGCCTGTCATGCGCTCATTCTGGATCAGTCTGCACGATATTCGGCTGAATGACCCGACAAAGACCGAAGTTCATTCCTCGTATGGGCTGGATATGGAGCGCTACGTCAGTACCTTTCCCAACCTGCTGCGCTATGTGAAAAAAGAAGCGGAGGCCGCCCAGGGACCTGCAAAAGACAAACTGGAGGCGATTCGGCAAGAGATCGAGCAAATGAATCAAGCGCTCCAGCAATCAGGCGAGATCGCGAGCCGTTACGAAGCCATCGACCAGTTGCTGCTGGAGTTCAAGCCGATTCCGAACGAACTCAAATACGTGACGTTGACAGGGGAAGCGACAGACGCGATCCGGACAACCTTGGCGCAGACGGAATCTACCCTGCTGGAAATGGGGGCAAACAAACAGCTGGCGAAGCCGGAAGGAGCCGTCGGGGTGATGGCCGGGATCACGTCCGCGATCATCGAGCCGAACTATGTAGGTTTCACTTACTACCAGCATTTTTTGACCGACAGCCGCATGTGGGCCGCCTTGTATAATACATTCTTTTTTACGGTCGTCTCTGTGGTCATCGAGCTTGTGCTTGGCATAGCCATCGCCCTGTTGATCAATCGTCCGTTTCGCGGCCGGGGGCTGGTGCGGGCAACGGTGCTGATTCCATGGGCGATCCCGACCGTTATTTCCGCGATGATGTGGAAATTTTTGTACGACGGCCAAAACGGGATCGTGGCTCATCTGTTCGAAGTGACGGGGCTGGTATCGGATATGGGCGTGCTGCTTTCGACAAAGGCTGGCGCGATGTTTTCCGTCATTTTGGCGGACGTCTGGAAAACGACTCCGTTCATGGCTCTGCTGCTCTTCGCCGGCTTGCAGACCATCCCGCACAGCTTGTACGAAGCGGCTTCCGTCGATGGAGCGAACCGCATGCAGCAATTTTTCCGCATTACGCTGCCGATGCTCAAGTCGACGATTCTCGTGGCGCTGTTGTTCCGTACGCTCGATGCGTTTCGCGTATTCGATCTGATCTACGCGCTGACTGGCGGCGGACCTGCCAACTCCACGGAAACGATCTCGATTTACGCCTATAAAACGATGTTTGCGCAGATGAGCTTTGGTGAAGGCTCGGCGCTCGCAGTCCTTGTGTTCTTGTGCGTCGCGCTCATTTCGATCGGCTACATCAAAATTTTGGGGGCTGACCTCCTCGGTGAGGGAAACGGAAAATAAGGAGGAAAATGTCATGCAAAAAAAGGCGGGTCCTTTGTTTTACATCGGATTGCTGCTGTTTGTCTTCGTCGTGATGTTCCCGTTCTTATGGATTCTCCTCGCCGCGCTGAAGCCGCCAGGGGAGCTGTTCGGGGAGAGGGCCTTTCAGTTCATCATTCAAAATCCGACCTTGGACAACTTCGTTCGGGTATTCACGGAGCGTCCGTTTGCCAGATATTTATGGAACTCCACCGTGGTTGCGACGCTGACGACTCTGTACTCCATCACGATTGCGTCTTTTGCTGCCTATGCGATCGCCTGGCTGTCTTTTCGCGGCAAAACGATCATTCTCGGCATCGTGCTGGCCGTCTCGATGTTCCCGCAGATCGCCACGATTTCCCCGATCTTCATGTTCATGCAATCGATGGGGCTGACCAACAGCTATCTCGGCCTGATCATTCCGTACACGACTTTCGCCTTGCCGCTTGCCATCTGGAATTTGACGATCTTCTTCCGCAAAATCCCGAGCGATTTGGGCGAAGCTGCCAAAGTGGACGGAGCGAGCATTTGGCAGACGATGACGCGAGTGTTTTTTCCGCTGGCCATGCCGGGAGTATTCACGACCGCGATTCTCGTTTTTATCGCCGCCTGGAACGAATTTTTGTTCGCGCTGACGCTCAATACGCAGGAAGCGATGAAGACTGTGCCTGTAGGGATCGTCATGTTTCAAGGGATGTTCACGATTCCGTGGGGAGAGATATCGGCCGCCTCGATTATCGTTACCGTGCCGCTCGTCGTCATGGTGCTGATTTTCCAGCGCCGGATTATTTCCGGTTTGACTTCCGGGGCGGTGAAAGAATAAGCGCTGCGAAAATACGCCGCCAAAAGCCAAGCGAGCGCCCTTCGTACACGTTGCTGGCAGGATATCTCCCGCGCCGGGGCGAAATCAAACGCCTGACAGCAAGGAATGAGGGGGAGTCCGATGAATTTGTCGCCAGTTGAAATTCGCGTGCAAGCGGAAGCGATCCGCGAGGGGCATGTGAACAACGTCAAGTACATGGAGTTTTTGGAGCAAGCCCGCCAGCCGTGGTATGACTATTTTTTGCACCTGGGCTTCCGCTCTTTTGTCGCCAAGCTGCAAGCGGACTACAAGCAGGAAGCGTTTCTCGGCGACGTTCTCGTCATTCATACGGAGGTAGAGCGAGTGGGAAACACGAGCTTTGTCCTTTCCCAACGGATGTACAACCAGCGGGAAGAGCAGGTGCTGGATGCCGAGGTGACGTTTGTCGCTATCTGCGCCAAAACAGGCGAGAAAATCCGCGTGCCGGATGAGCTGCGGACAAAAGCGTAAGCAGGACGGCAGAGCAGCGCAGGAAGGGGTCCGATCCGAAAAGAATCGGGCTTTTTTGGCGTGGAAAAGGGGTTCCCACGAAGCGGCAGGCGAGAAGTGGAGCCAAAAATGAAACAGTCCGTGACAGGAAGACATGACAAGTTAGTACAAAAGTAGCTGATACGGAAAAAAGAATGTTGAAATTTGTGGAAAATTTGACTAAAATACACTTTGCGTACAAACTTTCCTCACGATTCGCTGTTGGTTTTGCCTCGTTTCGACGAAAATCAAATCTGACGGGAAGGGAGCGCGGCGCCACCACATCATCCAATCGGTGCAGCCGCGATACAAGCTATGTCGAGCACCATCAAAACGAATCAAATATCGCTTCCGAAAGGGGGAGGCGCCATTTCGGGAATGGGCGAAAAATTTCAGCAAAATGAGTTTACCGGAACCTTTTCGTTCAGCATCCCGCTCAGGCTTACTCCCAGCCGGGATTGTTCGCCCGAACTGCATCTTTCCTACAGTTCAGGGGAAGGCAACGGCATTTTTGGCCTCGGTTTCCATCTTTCCCTCCCCACAATATCACGAAAGACAGCAAAAGGCATCCCGCGCTATGACGATTCAGACATTTTTCAGCTCTCCCATGCAGATGACCTGGTTCGCCAGCCTGAACAAGGCGAGCGGCACACGGTCCGCGCAGGAGAAGACACGTATCAAGTTACGAAGTACCGCCCCCGCGTGGTCGACGCCTATGACAAAATCGAGCGCTGGGTAAATATAGCGACAGGAAGCACGCATTGGCGAGTGACCGATCGCGAACAGTTCGTCCAGCTGTTTGGAAAAACTGAACAAGCAAGAATCAGTGATCCCGATGATCCTGCCCGCATTTACCAGTGGCTGCTGGAAGAAGCATTCGACCCAAAAGGCAACCACATTTCCTATGACTACGAGTCCGACATCGTCTCCTCCAAAACCCCCGCGCACCAAGACGAGAAACGTATCCCATCAGCCAACAAGTATATCAGCCGCATACGTTACGGAAACAAAGTCCCTTATCAGGAAGGGGAGTCGCTCCCTGACGCCTATCATTTCGAAGTTGTCTTTGACTACAGCTCTTCCGCAGATGCACGCCCTCTGACTTCGTTTGCAAACAGACCGCCCGTTGCGTACCGAAGCGATTCCTTTTCCCAGTACCACGCCGGATTTGAAGTTCGGACAAGCCGCCTGTGCCGCAAAATGTGGCTGTTCCATCATTTCGAAGCCTTGGACCGCAATCCGCTTCCCGTTCAATCCTACACCTTTTCGTATGAGCAAGCATCGACTGTATCGCTGTTGTCCAGTGTCGAGCTGACAGGTTTTCGCTGGGCGAATGGCGAGTATGCGCAAGAAAGCTTGCCGCCGCTTCTGTTGAACTATTCCCGCTTTGAGCCGACAGCGCAAACGTTCCAGCCGCTGCGCGCGCTCGACCTGGCTGCTCTTCCCGCAATGGGACACGATTCTTCCGCAGAGCTGATCGATCTGTACGGCGAAGGAATCCCCGGTATTTTGTATCAGGATGAGGTTTCCGCCCTCTATCTGGAGCCGATATTGGCGCAGGACGAACAGGGAAGCGATATCGTCGCGTATGCGCGTCCGAAAGAACTGCCGACTTTCCCTGCGGCGAATCATGTACCGTCGTCCAGTCAGCAGCTGATGGATTTGGCTGGAAACGGGGAGTTGGCACTGGTCGTTGCGACACTTTCGGAAGCGGGGTACTTTGCCAGCGGGCCAAGCAAAACGTGGCGTCCATGGAAGCCGTTTGCTTCGTTTACGAACGCTTTTTTTCAGGATGGACACGCGCTCGTTGATTTGACCGGAGACGGACTGGCTGACTTGGTGCACATCGATCAGGAGACGATTACGTACTACCCGAGCAAGGGAGCGGAAGGCTTTGGCGAGCCGGTGCGTGTATGGCGAAGAAGCGATTTGCCTCTGCCCCGACAGGAAACGAAGACAGAGGCAGTCAAGTTTGCCGACATGTTCGGCAGCGGGATGCAGCATCTTGTCAAGGTTGCCAACGGCAGTGTCCAATGCTGGCCGAATTTGGGCTACGGACGCTTCGGTGAGCCTGTAAGCATGGAAAATGCTCCGTATTTTGCCGACGGACTGGACGAATCCCGGTTGTTTCTCGTCGATGTGGACGGTTCTGGTACAGCGGATTTGATCTACGCCTATCCCGATCGCATCGAAGTTTACTTGAACCAGAGCGGCCATTCCTTTCGCGAACCGTTCAGTGTCCCGTTGCCAGCCAGCTGGGACAGAATCAATCAGCTACAGTTTGCAGATGTGCATGGAAACGGCACGACTTCGCTCGTTTTCAGCGAAGAATACCCCACGACCAGACACTGGTGCTACGATTTTTGCTCTCGCCAAAAGCCGTACCTTTTGACCCGCATTGAAAACCAGTGCGGAGCAGAGACGCGCATTTCCTACCGCTCCTCCACTTATTTTTACATGAAAGACAAAGAGAATGAGTTTTTCTGGCAGCAGCATTTGCCTTTTCCCGTTCAGGTCGTCGAGAAGGTGGAGAGCATCGACTGGATATCCCAGGCGACGATGTGCACGCGGTACGCCTATCACCACGGCTACTACGACAGCGTGGAGCGGGAGTTTCGCGGCTTTGGCATGGTGGAACGGACAGACGCCGAGACACTTTCGGCAGAGGCGGAACCAACGGATGTGCCCCCTGTCTGGAGCAAAAGCTGGTATCACACGGGAGCGGTTGCCGAATCCGGCGAATTGTCCCGGCAGTTTGCCCGCGAATACTACCAGGGCGACCTGCAAGCTTATCCGCTTCCGGACAGCACACTCGTACAGGCGACAGCAGCAGGACAGCCCCCTCGCGATGTGATTGATGGCGAGACATTCCGGCAAGCCAGCCGCTCGTTGAAAGGCCAGCTTCTGCGCAGGGAAGTGTACGCGCCTGCTGCTGCGGTCGCCTTTGACGATCAGGACCCGGCTGCGCCGTACACCGTGGAGGAGATGAACTACTGCATCCGTTTGCTTCAATTGCCCGAGCGAAGCGAGTATGGCGTGTTTGCGATCGAACCGCAAGAATCGATCTCGTACCATTACGAGCGCAAGTGTGTCGATCCGCGCATCGAGCACAGCTTCGTTCTGGAAGTCGATGCGTATGGAAATGTCCTCAAGTCGTGCGCGGTTTCGTATGGACGAAGACAGGGCGCCCACACTTTTCCCGAGCAATTGACGGGAAAAGTCGTGTACGAGGAAGCGACGGTGCTAAACAGCATCGGACAAAACGTGTACCTGCCGGGAGTTCCCGTCGAGCATAAAGTGTTCCACCTGAAAAATGTGACGCTCTCCCAAGAGCGGCCCTATGTTGCCAAAAACGAGCTGCTCAGCGCGATTGCCTCCATTCGTCCGTCTGAGGCTACGCCGCTCATCGGATGGGAACGGCATTATTACTGGGACCCGATTCGCCAGGAACGCTATCCGCTGGGGGAAGTATCCGCGCAAAAACTGCTTTGCCAAACAGAGACAGCCGTTGTAACGGAACAGCAGATCGTGGAGCGATTTGCCGAGGTACTGCCAGCGTCGCAACTGAACGAGTTGCTGCAACAGGAAGGCGGCTTTTTCCCGGACGGTGATTTTTGGTGGAATCCCGGCTTGCTGGAAGTTCATTTGGGGGCGGCAGGATTTTATTTGCCGCAATTCGCCGTAGACCCGTTCGGCAATCGGACGACATATCGCTACGACTCGTCCTACTTGTTCATCGAGCAGACGACAGATGCGCTCGGAAATGCGACGAGCGTGCAAAAGCTGGATTATCAGACGATGAAGCCTGCGCAAGTCCTCGATCCAAACGGCAACTGCACAGAAGTGTTGTTCGACCCGTTCGGACGTGTGATCGCGATGTCGTACTACGGGACAGAAGGGGGAGTGGCGACAGGCTTCCAGCCGCTGTCCGCCTATGTGGAGCGCGGACGTCCCGATCTGGATCGCCTTTTGCACAGCCCTGATGGCGGTCGCTTTTATGTGCAGGGAGCGGCGTGCTACTTTGCCTACGACGACTTCGCCTGGGCAGAGCGCAAACAACCGATCGTTTCGATCCAGCTCAACGCGCAAGATTATGCATCGAGCGAATCTCGACCTGCTTTTACCCAGTTGACGTACCTCGACGGATTTGGCCGCGAGCACCAGCAGATGGTGAAGGTCGAGCCGGGAGCGGCGTACGGCCCGGACGGAAAACTTTTGCCTGACCCGGTAGAGCCGCGATGGCTGGCGACGGGACGTACTCTCTACAACAACAAGGGCAAGCCGGTAAAAGAGTACGAGCCTTACTATTCGTCCTCGTACGTCTACGTCGACGATCCGGTGCTGCGGACGTTCGGAGTTTCTTCCACGCTCACCTACGATCCGCTCGGGCGCGTCATCCGGGTCGATACGGCCAAAGGCTTTTTTACGCGGGTTCGCTTTACCGCGTGGTCCGAATGGCACGAAGACGAAAACGATACGATCCTCGAATCCCGCTATTACCAACAGCATGTGGACGACGAGGACCCTGCTTTTCAACAGGACAGGCTGGCGCTGCAAAAAGCAAGCCTGTTCGCCGGGACTCCAGTCGAAAAACAGCTCAACTGCGACGGCAAAACGATCCGCTTGATTCAAAAAACAGAAGGAATAGTTGCTCCTGACGATTTTACTGCGCTGGGCTTGTCGATCAGTCAGGCAAAAGAATTGTTCCAGGAGCTGCAAACAAAGCAATTCGTCGATTTTCGCGGGGCTTTGACTTATTTGTTCCAACCTGCGCGGGCAGGCTTCACCCTCGGACTCAGCGCTCCATACGCTTCACAGGAAGCGGCTGTGATCAGCAAGCTGTCGTCCGTTCAAAAGGCAGGCGCAGAGCTTGCGGCTTGCTACGAATGGGACGTCCGGGGGAACCAGATCAGCGGCGCTGACCCGCGCCTGGCCAAGTCCGGCGAGCGCAACTTTTTCACGCAATACGATCTGGTGGGCAACATTTTGTACAAAAAGAGCGCAGACGCCGGGGAACGCTGGCAGCTTTCAAACATGTTCGGGTACGTCATTTTGACGCGAGATGCGAACAATCAGCTTTTGCGCTACAAATACGATGCGCTAGGGCGGCTGAGCGAAACGATTCGCCAGGATGAAGGGAAGTCTTTTGTCCTGGAACGGATCGTGTACGGAGACAGCCCAGCAGCCCAGCAGGCTTTAGCAGGGGAAGATCCGGCGAAGTTCAACCTGCGCGGGCAAATTTACCAGCAGTACGACCAGGCAGGATTGGTTACGCATCACGCGTACGATCTGGGTGGCTCCATGCTTCGGGCAAGCAGACAGCTGTGCACCAGCTATCGCGAGCAGACCGACTGGGGAAGCGGGCAGGAGCCGAGCACGCTTTTGGAACCAACGGTGTACACGACTTCCTACGAGTACGATGCGTTGGCGCGTTTGACTGTCGCTACCGCTCCCAACGGGCTTGCGCAGCAATACGAATACCATTTGTCGGGGCTGTTGGACAAGCTGCTGGTCAAACAAACTCCAGAATCGCCAGCCGAGCCGTATGTGGCAGGCATTTCCTACGACGCAAAAGGCCAGCGCACCCGCATTCAATATGGAAACGATGTAGTGACCAAATACGAGTACGAGCCTGCGACATTCCGCTTGCTTCGCGCGATCAGCACGCGGCAGGCGGACCGCAAGCTGATGCAGGACATTGTCTACACGTATGATCCCGTTGGCAATATCGCATGCGTAACGGATCAGGCGCTGTCCACTGTTTTTGCCAATCAGCAAGTGGTAAAACCGCAGTCTGTCTACACGTACGATGCTCTCTACCGCTTGATCGAAGGGACAGGCCGTGAGCATCCGGGCATGTCGCCGCAAGCGGAGTCTGCCGGGTCTTTTGTCGATAGCGGCTTTGTCCCGCTGTCAAACGTACCGCTTAACGACCAGCAGCAATTGCGCAACTACACTCGCCGCTTCACGTACGACGCTGCCGGAAACTTGTTCTTGACCAAGCATCTGACCGGGACTGATTCCGGCTCGTGGACACGGCAAATGACCGTTTCGGAACGCTCCAATCGGGCAGTCGAAACCGAACTGTTGTCCGCCAGTGCGACTGGGCTTCCGCTGACAGCCGAGCAAATCGATGACTTTTTCGACCGAAACGGCAATGCCATCCGCATGGTCGGGATCGACGAGATCGCCTGGAACGAACGGAACAACATTCGCCAGGTGACGGTCATCGCGCGGGAATCCGGCTTTTCGGACAGCGAGTATTACGTGTATGACAGCGGCGGAACCCGCATTCGCAAAGTGACGGAGCGCTATGCGAACAACAACACAGTCGTGCACAGAGAAGAAACGATATACATGGGAACTTTTGAAATCAGGCGCACGCTGCAAGGAAGCCAGCTCAAAGAGGAAAAGCACACGCAAAAAATCATGGACGGGCAGCATTGCATCGCTGTCTGCCTCTCCTGGACAGAAGGTCTTCCATCCGACGTGACCAGCAATCCGCAAATCCGCTTCCAACTGGAAAATCATTTAGGCTCGGCCGTGCTGGAGACGGATGCATCCGGCAAAATCATCAGCCTGGAAGAATATTACCCGTACGGCGGCACGTCACTCATCGCAGGCACCAGCCTGCAAGAAGTAAAGCGGAAGCTGTATCGCTACGGCGGAAAAGAAAGAGATTCGCTCACTGGCTTTTATTACTACGGCGCCCGCTACTTTGCGCCGTGGCTGGGCAGGTGGATCAATCCCGATCCGGCGGGGGAAGTCGACGGCTTGAATTTGTTCGTATTCGCCCAAAACAACCCGTTGGTCTTCCGCGATGCAGGGGGCTACGTGTCGATCAAACAGGCCAAAAAGAATGCAAACGGCGGCAAATCGAAACCGAAAAAGAAAAAGCTTTCGGTCAAACGGGACACCGACAAATACTTCCGCTTTTCCGGGCGGCCCGATTTCGACTCGGCGGGGAAAAAGATCAAGCTGAAAAAGGAACAGGATCGCCGCCACGTCATTGGCTACGACGATGTGATCAGACCGTCCTACGAGCGCATCATCAACCTGGTGATCAAAAATGCAGGGAAAGAGAAGTTCATCAAGTGGCAGATGAAACGCTATCAAAAATATAAAATCACCCGCGCTCCCAAGGAATCCGCACCAGTGGAGAAGCATTTGACTTTTGGTTTAACCAAGCTGAACAGTACGCCAGGCAACCTGAATCCAGAAAACGCTCACGAAAACCAGGCGATCGAAAAAGTGCGGGAACAGGCGCTTCTCGTAGAGGAAAGACTGGGGAAAGCTTTTTCGGAGTCCATCCCGACTTTGGACGAAGTGAAAACGATCATGAAGACGGGCTTCAAGCTCAGCGACGGCGGCACGCCAATCAAGGACTATGCCGATTCGGTGCGCAAGTTCGTGCACAAGCGGATTGACGAAGCGACAGATGTGATTCAACTGAGCAGAATCTTGCATGAGACCAAAGTATCGACGGGCGTTGATTTGAATAAAGGAAGCGGCACCAAAGAACAAACTTCCTTCGCCTTGAGCTATATCGAGAAGGTGACGGAGGCAAGCGATCCGAACAGCACGATGACCGATGAGGAACGTCTGGATGTGGTCTGGTCGTTGCGGGCTATTCCGAAGAATTAAAAAACAGGGAATGAGGAGAATCGTATGAATGACCAATCGTTTTCCCCCATTGACAGTCCTTCTCTCGCACGCTTTTTTGCACAAAACCCGGATATACACGTAGCGACTTTTCCCTTTCATAAAGAAGAGGCTGTCGCGCAGCTGAACTGGGAGGGGATCGACCGGCAGGAAGCCATTCCGGAACTCCGTGCCTATCAGCGGCTGCTGCAAATTTACCCAGATCCACAGGTGGCGAAACTGTTGCTGCAAACAGATGTCACGGATGCGCCGCCACCCGTCCTGCTAAAAAGCGCCGCGGCTGCTTCGGCCCGCTCCGAGCGATTTGATTCTGCGCACAAGATCACTTCGCTCAGCCGGGAGCATTTTCTCGCCAAAGTCGGGCCGCAACTGGGCGAGTCCGGCCCGCAAAAAGCGGGAGAAATCTACGATAACGCGGCGCATATCCGCAATCAGACGATGCACGTGTGGGCGAATCTGGTTCAGTTGCAAGCGCCGCACTATCAAGCGCTTTCCGTGAACGCGACCTCTCCCGATATTTTGGACCATTACACCTCCCTGCCGAGTTACGACGAGCTGTTCGGCAGCTTGAACTATTGCGAGTGCCAGGATTGCCAATCGATTTTTGGGCCTGCCGCCTACTTCGTCGATTTGATGCGGGTGATCGAACAGTACGTGACCAAGCCGAATGCAAAAGAGATCGACAAGGGGATGTCCCTGCTGGAACGTCGAGCCGATTTGGCAAAGATCGAGCTGACGTGCGAGAACACGAACAAGACGATGCCGTACTTGACGATCGTCAACGAGCGTCTGGAGGAAGCGGTACAAGAGGCGTGGGGAGGTCAGGACAAACTGTACCCGTCACTGGCGAAGGCGAGCTATCCGTCCGCGCTGCCTTTCCATTTGCCGCTGGCGAAAATCCGGATTTACTTGCAGCGATTGTCCGTTCAACTGGAAGCTGTGTATCGCACTTTGCCTTCCCAGCCAAAAGATGTCGCAGCCCATACGCTGGGCTTGTCGCCAGAAGAGTGGCAGCTGATTGCTACAAGCGAAAGCGACGTGCAAAAGCTCCAGACGTACTTTGGTGTCAGCGATTTGGCTCAGTTGACAGACGCTTCGGTTTTTTGCAAAAAGACCGGATTGAAAGTGACCGACCTGCGGCAGTTGCTGGAACAAGACCTCTCGGCAGACGAACAGAAAGCCGGGATTGCCAATAACTTTTTTATTAACCGCGATCTCGCAGCACCTGTTGCCCTGGTGCTCGCCGAAGATTCCTCGCAACTGCAAAACCTCGTTCCAAAGGCGCTGGACCGCATTCATCGCTTTTTGCGCCTGACACGCAAGCTGGGGTGGAGCTACGCTGAGCTGGATTGGGTTTTGCATGTGCTCAACCCGGATACGGTGGCGCTCGATGAGGCGGCCTTGATCGGGATCGCTGCCATCGAGAAGCTGAGCAGAGACACGGGCTTGTCTGTCCTGGCAGCATGCGCTCTGCTCTACGACTTGAAGACATACGGCGATGCTTTATTTGATCAGGTTTACAACGGGAGCGGAATGAGCGTCTACCATCCAAAAGATGCAGGCAGTGAAAACTATCGCTGGAACCAACTGTACAAACAAGACGCAGCGGTATGGAAAATCGGGGCGACGGACGAAGCAAATCGCAAGCAGGCGGGGCGGATTGCGGGCGGTTTGGGGCTTCAGCAGGACGATCTCAGCGCACTGGCAGAAGCTTTGTTTGGAGCAAGCGCGGAAGTAAGCCTGACCGTCGCCAATCTGTCCAAGCTGTACCAGCACGTCAAGCTCGCGGCGCTGCTGAAGCTGCCTGTAGCCCAGTACATCAAGTTCCGCCAGCTGACAGGCACTTCTTTCGCGGAACGGCAATCAGCCGCACAAATTTCTGATTTGCTTGGTCAAGCCAACCAGCTGCGCCGGATGAATCTGCAAGTGTACGAGCTGGACTACGTTATGAACGGGGTCACAAGCCCGTTTGTGCAAGTTGCGTATCAGGACAAAGATGTCGACCCGTGGCTGAAAAATCTGCCTGCTCTGACGGCGAGCACGGCGGAAGATGCCGACCAGCAAAAGAAAGAGCAGGAAGAAAAAATCAGGCAGCAAATCGCTTCTTTCCTCGGTGCGCGAACGGAGCAGATCGATCACTTGCTGCATCTGGCCGGGCGCCAAGAGGTAGCCGATCTTTTCCTGAGCGAGAAAAACAAAAAGGAAGCTGTGCAACTGTTGCAGCTGCTGTCTCGCTGGCTGTTGCTGACGCGAAAACTGCGACTGACCAACGACGAGCTGGACAATCTCGGTGACGCCAAAGCGGCGTATGGCATTGCCGATGTCAGCGCATTAACGCTGAAAAACATACTCGATCTGGGCAGATGGAAAGAGCTTCGAGCAAGCTTTGCGGATACGACTGGCAATCTGTTTGCCTTCATGAGCGCTGCGAGTGATGAACAACGGGCAAGCGCGCTGGCTGATCTGACGGGACGGCCGTTGGGACAGATTTCCCGCCTTCTCGGTTTGTTTGCTGCGGCAGGCAACCGGGTTGACCAATTGGTAGCAACGAGCCGCGCCATCGACCTTTTGGGAGCAACAGGCGCAGACCCTGAGTTTCTTTTGCACCTGCAAAGTGTTTGCACAAAAGGTGTGGACGAAGCATGGGACGATTATGAAAAGACAGCAGATGACCTGCTTGCGCTGGTGCGAGCGCGACTGGCGGTTGCCAACTGGGACGAATGCTTCGCCCAGATCGACGGGGAAATCCAGGAGCAGAAACGCACCGTGCTGATCGCAACGGCATTGGTGGAGCTTCCGAAAACGCCGGAGCGTGCCTGGATTACCAATTCGCGCAGGCTGTACGAGTATTTGCTGATCGACGTGGAGATGGGTGGGACGACACGCATCTCCTACATCAAAGAGGCGCTGAATGCAGCGCAACTGTATTTGAGTCGTTGCCGCGAGCTGCTGGAGCCGGGCATTGTCCACTGGAACATCCCCGACCCGTGGTGGGAGTGGCTGCTGAACTATCGGACATGGGAAGCGAACCGCAAAATTTTCCTCTATCCCGAAAATTACCTCGATCCGGCTTATCGCAAAAGCAAAACGAGCCTGTTTGAAGAGCTGGAAAATACGCTCAAGCAGGGCGAAGTGAACGCGCAAACCGTCGAGCAGGCTTTTACGAAATACTTGGATCGGTTTGCCGAACTGGCCAAGCTGAAGTACGTCGATGCGTATTACGGACATATCGTCGGGGCAGACAAGACCGAGTCGAACCAACTGTTCCTCGTGGCGCGAACCGAAACGCAGCCGTACAAGTATTACTACCTTATTCGCAATCAGGATACGACCTGGTCAGAGTGGCAGGAGATGGACGTCACGATCAGCGCAGAGACGGTCACGCTCGTCCACGCGTTCAACCGACTGTTCGTCTTTTGGGTCGAGCAAAAGAAGTTTGACAAAAACAACGGCAATGAATCGGCGAAAAAAGCGACAAAAGCCGCAATCAAGTACAGCTTTTACAACTTCAGCGGCAAATGGGTCCAACCCCAGACGCTCGCCGACGACATCATCATCAACGTAGAAGGCAGCGCCTATCAGAAAAAGTATGAGAGCTTGCTGCCCGGCTCGTTGTTTGCGCCCAACCAGATCGCCTGGCAAAAAGTGTACCCGCTCACGATTCAGAAGGATCAGTTCTGGGTACCGGGCGCAGGGACAAATTCGTTTGAAAAAGTCATTCTGCTTTACGGGCCGATGCTCGATTTGGAAGCCAGCCCAGCTCTGAACAAGGTCGATGCACCTGACCGTTCCGATGAAACGACCCAGCAGTTTGAGAGTGAACTGTACCAGACGCTGCGCTACTTCTCTCAGGCAAAATCGCTCTCTTACGACGGCTTGCTTCCGTTGCAGAAGCCGATCGTGATCAACGACGACTTGCAGGTCGGCTTTTTGGCCAATCCGAACGAGTTCCTGCTGTTTGCCAAAGATTCGGACCAAAGCACGCCACAAGTGCGGACCGAAATTGATCGCAGCGCGGGACGGCTCAATCTGATCCAGACAAACCAGCTTGTGTATGACAACGATTTGGCCGAGCAAATAACCGTTCCTTCGCCTGTGCTTCGTCCTGTGCGCCTGACGGCAAACTCGTTCGTGTCCAGCGAGGTCGGTATTGAAAGCGCAGGCTCCACCGCGATTTTCAACCAGTTGGTGGCAGAGGGCTACGTGACAAAAGACGGCTCGATCGATCTGTCGATTCCGTTTGATGACGTCGCTTCGTCACTGGAGCAAATACTGGACGGGCAGCCTGGCAAAGAAGACAAGCTGTCGGCTTGCATCAAAGTCGTCGGCAGGGCAGTGGGCACGCCATGGCTGTCTACCGCGATGCGCAACAAAGATTACGGCTTGTTCCCGGTCAAAAATCACCCGTCTGCCTTTGTGTTCCGCGGAGACAAAGAATTTATCCTGCTGTTGGACGGCGAGCAGCAAACGAGTGCCATCAATCGCTCTCTCTTGAACAACGATACGCTGTTTACGCCTGATTCCTTTGTCTCGGCAGCAGTGGGCATTGAGAAAACAGGGGCACAAGCGATCTATCAAGCATTGATTACATCCGGTTTCCTGGATGCGCGCGGTCGCCTGGATGAACAGACAGAGCTTGAGGACTTGACCGAATTTTTGCAGACGCAATTGGCTATTGAAGATCAGATGTACGCCGTGCGCAACATCCTGATGCACCGCCCGGTTTTCAGCAAAGACGACTTCATCGCCGCCGCTCCCATCGATATCCAGCAAAGCGGTTCAGAGCTGATTTTCCAGCAGCTGATCGCCGCCGGGTATTTGGACAAGACAGGCCGCCTGGATGCCGATACGGATTTTTACGAGCTGGAAGAGAGCGTCGCAGATATTTTTCAAGGCCAGCTCAATCCGGACAAAAAAACCCGCTATGTGGTCGATACGCTGTATCAGCGTTCTTTTCCGACGACGGTCGGGTATCTCAATACCGATCCGGCTATCGGCGGCATATACCGCTTCCGGTTCGAAGCGATCCGCCTGACGACAGCTGCCGTGCATCGGTTGAGCAGCAGGCTGTTTACGGGAGGAGTCGACGCCTTGTTGAGTCTGTCTTCCCAGCAAATTCCGCTGGAGCAAGAGCTGCCTTTTGAACGCTTCCAGTTTTCGGAAAGCTGGGTCGCGGCACCGGAAGCGCTCGACGGCGCGCAAGTGGACTTTTCCGGGGCATACGGTCCGTATTATTGGGAGCTGTTCTTCCACGCACCTTTGTACATCGCCAATTTGCTGAAGACGAACCAGCAGTTCCAGGAAGCGGCGAAATGGTATCAATTCATTTTCAATCCGACCGTTCCCGTGCAGCCGCTGCAAACCGACTCGTTCCAAAGCTCTACGTTGGGATTGCGCGATTCGCAGCGCATTTACCGGGTGTTAGTCGATCAAAAAATCATTACGGCAGATGGGCAAGTCAGTGCGACGTACAACCGCAAGACCAATCTCGCCAAAATTTTGCCGTTTTTAAAAGACAGCCAGGTGACGACGGTCAAAAACATCTTGTGCAACCATCAGCTAAGCAGTCTCGTCGCCCGCTTCTGGCAGTTCCAGCCGTTCCGCAACCGCACGCTGGAAGCTTTGCGCGAGCAGCTTGGCAATCCGAACGAAATCAAGGCGTACAATGATGATCCGTTTGATCCGCATGCGATTGCCCGACTGCGCAACGGCGCCTATGAAAAAGCGGTGGTCATGCAATACATCGACAACTTGTTGCAGTGGGGAGACTCGCAGTTTGCCCAGTACACGTGGGAATCGATCATTGCAGCTACGATGCATTACGTGTACGCCTACAACCTGCTCGGAGAAAGACCGCAAAATCTCGGGAAATGCCCGGATGCCGCGCCGCTTACCTTTGCGGAAATCTACAGTCGTTACCAGGAAAACATTCCGCAGTTTTTGATTGAGCTGGAGCACGATCAGGACAAGACGGATTCGCTGTTTGCTTTTGCGCCGATCAATGCGCTGGACACGTATTTCTGCGTGCCGGAAAACAAACAATTCAGCGGGTATTGGGACTTGGTGGAGGATCGTTTGTACAAAATTCGCCACGGGCTTAATCTGCAAGGCATTCCGCAGCCGCTCGCCCTGTTTGAACCGCCGCTTGATCCGATGCAGCTCGTGCGTGCGGCCAGTGCCGGACAGGATGTGCTCAGCGCTTTGACGCAGTCCCGGGCGGAAATTCCGTTTTACCGCTTCAGCTATCTGCTAGAGAGAGCGAAAAGCATGACTTCCACGCTGATTCAGCTGGGGAGTACCTTGCTGTCGACGCTGGAGAAAAAAGACGCCGAATCGCTCGCGCTGTTGCGCTCTGCCCAGGAAAAGCAACTGCTCAATCTGACCACGATGATCAAAGAGAAGCAGATCGAGGAGCTGGGCGAAATCATCGCTTCGCTTGAACAGAGCAAAGAAGGAGCGAAAACCCGGTTCGATCATTACTCGCGACTGTTTAATGAAAACCTGAACGCCCTGGAAGTAACCGACCTGACACTGCGCAGCACAGCGATTTACCAGCAAATCGCCGGAGTTGCCCTGAAAGGCTTGAGTATTCCCGGCTTCCTCGCTCCGAAAATTTTCGGACTGGCGAACGGCAACATGCAGTTTGGGGATGCGATCAATGCGGGGGCGCAAGTGGCGGACGGAACGGCGCAAATTCTCGACCATATGGCAGGCTTGATGAGCACGGGCGCGCAATACATGCGGCGCAGGGAAGAGTGGGCGTTGCAGCGCGATGTGGCATCCTACGAAATCGCCCAGATGGACAAGCAAATCGCAGGCTCGAAAATTCGCCAGGACATGCTCCGCCGGGAACTGGAGATCCACCAAAAAGGGATCGAGCAGGCCAAAGATTACGAGGATTACTTGAAGGCGAAATTCACCAACGAAGAGCTGTACCAATGGATGGTGGGACGCCTGTCCTCGGTCTATTTCCAAACGTATCGCATCGCGCTCGATATGGCGATCTCTGCCCAAAAGTCGTTCCAGTACGAATTGAATCGCAACGACCAGTTTTTGCAGTTTGATTATTGGGACAGCCTGCACCGGGGCTTGACCGCAGGCGAAGGCTTGCAGCTCTCGCTTGCGCAAATGGAAAAGGCGTATATGGAGCAAAACTCGCGCGATTACGAGATCGAAAAGACGATTTCGTTGCTCCATCTCGATCCGGAAGCGTTTTTGGCCTTCAAGGATGGCTCGAAAGGCGGCAAGAAAGGCGAGCTGACTTTTACGCTGTCGGAAAAGCTGTTTGATTTCGACTTCCCCGGCCACTACAGCCGCAAAATCAAATCGATTTCCGTGACGATTCCGGCGATTGTCGGTCCGTACCAAAATGTGAACGCCACTTTGACTCAAAACAGCTACCAAATTGTCCGCGATGCGAAGCCAGGTGCCGTCCAGCACTTGATCGATCCGAACCAGCCTGCGCCAACCGACGGCTCGCTTATTTTCGGCACGTCGCCTTACCAGCGAATCGCCCTGTCGCGGGGGATGAACGATCCAGGCTTGTTCATGCTTGACTGGCGGGATGAGCGGTACTTGCCTTTCGAAGGCACCGGAGCCGTATCCAACTGGACGCTGAGCTTGCCGCCCGAGACGAACCGGATTGATTTCGGCAGCATTTCCGACATTTTGCTGAAAATCCAATACACAGCCAAGGACGGCGGTCAAGACTTTGCCAACCAGGTGAAGAGCATGCTTGCGAGCCAACAGCCGCCTTACCCGTATACGCCAGCCAAGATTATCGATTTGAAGCAAGCTTTCCCGGGTGACTGGTCGCGTTTTTGGACAAGTCCGCCGCAAGCGGGCGTCAAGAGCATCCGTTTTGCGCTCGCCGATGCCGTTATTTTGCCGAACTTGAAAGATGTGCGCTTTTTATCGGCGGCTGTCTTTTTGCAAACGCCAGACGGCAAGCTGATCGCGGACAAGGATAGTTCGACGCATTTCTTGCAATTGCAAATCGGCGACGAAGCTGCGAAGCCGATTCCAATCGCGAACAATTACGGTTCAGTCGATCTGTCCGATGTTCCGCTGTCGGCGTCTTCTGCCCAACTTCAATTCCACCTCGCTGAGCTGCCGGATGGCCTTGTTACTAGCGATGCGGCGAGCGGAGAAAGGGAGGTGGATCGAAACAGCTTGCTCGGCATCGTCGTGATTTTTACGTACCAGTCCAATGTTTTTGCAACGAAGTAAGCGAGCGTAACAAGATGTTTTTGCGATGAAAAAGGAGGAAACAAACAGATGGCATGGGAAAATTGTCTGGAAAATTTGCGGGTATCACTGGCTCCGAAACAAGTTTTGGACATGGATACGATCGATTGGAAACAGGTCAATCAAGATGCTTTGGACAACGACGGCTTTAAAAAAGGCGATCCGTACTATCTCGCCTGCCAGGGCCGCCATTGCACGGAGAACGTCAACCAGACTCCTCAGGAGCACGCTTTGTGCCAGTGCAAGGACATCAATGGCAAGCCGTTGCCGGATTGCAAACCGCCAAGCTTTTTGTATCCGTTCAACGCGTCCGTGTGCGTGAACATCGAGACAAAAGAATTTAACTCCAAAAGCGGACGTTCTTGCACGAAGCAAGGAGATAGCTGGTATCAGCTGACGTGCTATTGCTGCTGCTCGTGCTTTGCGTACGGCACACAAATCGGCATCCCGGAAGGCTCCAAGGCAATCGAGCAGTTCAGCATCGGCGATCAGGTGCTGACGGCAAACGTAACGGCTCATGGTGACGGTGTGAATCTGAGCTGGACTCCGGCAACGGTGTCGTTCAGCAGCGGAACCGGGCCGGACGGCTATCAGCCGACGATGGTATTCATCCGCCACGGCGGCGCAGGCTCGATCATCGTGACGCCTGACCATCTGTTCTTGATGCCAAACGGAAAGCTGAAACGCGCGAACCGACTGGTGCCGGGAGTTGATTTCCTCGTTTCCGCGGAAGGCGTGCCTGTGGAAATCAACGAAGTCAGCCTGGGAGAGTACCGCGGAGGCGTCCACCACATCGCGACAGACAAGGAGTTTAGCGGAGAAATCAGCGGTCACCTGCTGATCTCGGAAGGTATCGTTTCCGGCGATTTCAACTTGCAAATTCACGCGGCCGCCTTGAAAGAAGCCTTTTTCGTGGACGATCACGACGAGCTTCCAACGATTGGCCAACCAGAATACGAGCAAACGAACACAGAGCTGTTGAGCGACGAGTACACGAGCTTCCTGCTCATGGCTGGTGACGATGACGAGAAAAAAATCGTTCCGCATACCCGCAAGTTTTATGTACACGGCAAACATACGACAGTCATCCCGAATGACGCGGCATCGTATTTGAGCCAGGCGCAAGCAGTAGACGTCGGCAATCATGCACCGAAGTACGACTTCTCGGAAGTGGGCATCGGCTATGCGACTGTCTCCTATGCCTTGAAGCTGTTCCAAGGCTTCTATCCGGACATCGTCTTCCATCACGATGTGGGCCGCATGGAAACAAACGCGTATGCTTTCGAACAGTACGGCAAACAAGTGGTTGTCATCACAGGCGGAATGACGAGAATCAAGGGGTTTGGGCTGGAAGGAATCGTTACGATTCTCGCGCACATGATCGCCCGTCTGCAAAAAATCCAGCCGCAAGACGAGCTGGGCTACACGTCTGTCGCGATGGCGGATTACTACAGCACCAGCGTGCTGCGCAACGTCTTCTTCGGCAATATGTACGTGACGACTTTCGAGAGCGGAATCAAGCAAATCGCCGAGCTGGTGCTCGACAGCATCGATGAAGAAAATGACGCATACGAGGGAGATCCGTTTGCGCCTACCCGCGAAGTGCGGATCGATTCCATCACAGCCGGAAATACGATGAATTTCCCGCCGGAAGAAGCAGGCGGCCCTGTTCTCGAAGGACTGGAAGTCACGGCGGCAACTGCGGTACTGCCTGTTTTGACACCGCGTCACTTCGTTACGGATGACATCTCTGAGGAGATGGCCGAAGAGGTGTATCAGTCGCTTGTTGCGGCCAAGGTGCTCAGCGAAGAGGGCGAGCTGACAGCCGAAGTATCGGTCGACACGGATTTGTCCGCTTTGTTCAGCGAGCAGTCGGAAGGTTTGAAACGATTGTTGACGGAAGAAGTCCGCTACATTTTGCTGCATGCGACGTCGACGGTTTCCGTTACGTTCAACTTGCCGCTGTCTACCGGAACGGCATTCGATCCGAAGGCGTTTTTGATCAGCCCGGAAGCCAAAGTGAAATTCGTCCGTTTGGGCGAGGATACAAACACACTGCTGATCTCCGCTTCCTTGCAAAAAGAGGTGGAGTACACGATTACGGTTCCACGGATTCTCAAATCGGATAATGGCTCTACGCTGAACCCAGACAAGAAAACGGCGACATTCACTTTGGCTTAACCCGGCATCGAGAATGAAAGAAGACGGAGGAGAGGAATTATGGGAGCAATCGAGGAACTCCGTGAGCACCAGGGAACAGTAGCGGACAAGTGCCGGGAAATGGGCGAACTGCTCGGACTGTCCGAGCCGGTTTCCGAGCAAGTTTTGCAAGCTGCGCTACACGACTCATCGTACGCCCACAACTTGCTGGCGACTCGACGGAACGCTGCCTTTTTGCAATACTTGCTAGCCAATCCTCCTGCTGTGCCCAAGCAGCAGGAGGTGGAAGCGAAGACTTCGCTGCAACTGGTCAAGAAAGCATCGGAGGCTATGTGGAAATGGGCCAAGACCGGCTTTTCCACGGTCGATGAAGCTGTGTTGCAAAAGCGGTACAACACCTGCATGCAATGCCCGAACCTCCAGGATCAAACGGAGCAAATCGTCTACAAAGTCTTTTCCGGCACCAAGCAAGCAGAAGAAAAAATATGTAGTTTATGCGGATGCGTGGTAGCAAACAAAGTGCGCTTGCCCACCGAAGCTTGTCCGGATCATCATCCGCATTTGCCTGGCGTCAACCGCTGGGAAGAACCGATCGAACAAAGAGGTTAGTTGTTGAAAAAGCGAACAGCGGTAGTCCATTTTGTTGCGATAGCAAGGCGAAAGGAAGCGAAAAGGCACTCTATGCGGAGTGCCTTTTTGATCGTGCGGTTTTCATGCTTTTCTTGTGTTTTTCTCGTGCTTTACGGAATGAGATTGCCCGCTGCTTTGTAGATGCGGTACCATTCTTCTCTGGTCAAGGTCAAGTCTGCGCCTTTGCACGCATCTTTCAGCCTTTGGACATTGGTCGTTCCGAGCACTACCTGAATCTTGGCCGGATGGCGCGTAATCCACGCTACGGCGACAGCGGTATTTGTCACCTCGTATTTTTCTGCAATGTTGTCGATTACTTTGTTCAGTTCAGGGAACCGGATCAGATCGCCGAGAAACGGACCGTCGAACATCCCGTGCTGGAACGGCGACCACGCTTGCATCGTCATGTCGTGCAAGCGGCAGTATTCAAGAATGCTGCTGTCGCGGTTAAGCGATTGGTCTGTCTTCATATTCAGGGAGATGCCCGAATCAATCAAAGGCGTGTGCACGATGCTGAACTGAATCTGGTTGACGACCAGCTTTTGCGGTATGTACTTTTGCAACAGTTGAATTTGCGCAGGATTGTGGTTGGACACTCCGAAGTGTCTTACTTTTCCCTGGGTTTGCAACTGCTCAAACGCTTCTGCGACTTCTTCCGGCTCCATGAGCGGATCAGGACGATGGAGGAGGAGGATATCCAAATATTCCGTTTTCAATCGACGCAAAATGCCGTCGACGGACGCAAGAATATGCTCCTTGGAAAAATCGTAGTAATTTTCTTTGGAACGGATGCCGCATTTGCTCTGCAAAATCATGTTCTCGCGGATCGACGGGTTCATCTGGATCGCTTCGGCAAAATGCTCCTCGCAGCGGCCTTGTCCGTAAATATCTGCGTGGTCAAAAATATTGATGCCTTCTTCAAGCGCTGTGTGGATCAACTTTTCCGCATCGGGGAGGGAAAGCTGCGTCAGCCGCATGTTGCCCATGATCATGCTGGATGCGTGCAGTTCGGTATGTTTGATCGGATAAACCTTCACTCGGATTCCTCCATCCATGTTGTGTTCTTTACTCATTTCGGCAAAGTGCCCTGTTGTACCTACCGCTATTTGATTCCCAGCCCGCGTTTTTTGCGGACAAGCGTAGAGATGTTCACGCCCAGCTTATCGGCACATTCTTGCATCGTACTGGATTCATGCAAAATTCGCTGGATGTACTCCCGCTCAAACCGTTCGACCGCTTCTTTGAGCGGAAGAGCTTCTTCCATTTTGGCGAGATGCAAGGGGAGCGTGCTATGCTGCGCGCTGCGGATCGAGGCGGGAAGCTGGTCGTACGTAATCCGTCCGTTTTCACACATATGGTAGGAACGCTCGACTACGTTTTTCAGCTCCCGGACGTTTCCTGGCCAGTCGTAATCGACCAGCGCTTCGAGCGCATCTGTTTCCAGACGAATTTCCAGTTGGTATTTCCACTCCAGCTTTTTTAAATAGTAGAAAATGAGGGCGGGTATATCCTCTCGCCGTTCCCGCAGGGGAGGGATGGTCAGCGACAGCACGTTCAGCCGGTAATACAAATCTTGGCGAAACGTCTTCTGCTCGACCATCGCCTCCAGATCGCTGTTGGTCGCCGCGATGATCCGCATATTGACCTGCCGCTGTGTTTTCCCTCCAAGTCTCCTGATTTTGCCGTCCTGCAACACGTTGAGCAGCTTGACTTGCAAGGGAAACGGCAAATCCCCGACCTCGTCGAGAAAAATCGTGCCGCTGTGCGCCAGTTCGAACAAACCTTCCTTCGCTTGGCTCGCCCCGGTGAACGCTCCTTTTTCATATCCAAACAACTCTGATTCCAGCAAATGATCGGGAATGGCTCCGCAGTTGATCTTGATAAACTCTCCCGGACGTCCGCTCTCCGCATGAATGTAATTCGCCAGCACATCTTTGCCGACGCCAGACTCGCCGAGCAACAGAACAGGAGAATCGTTCGCCGCAAACCGATTGGCGAGCGAGACAATCCGATGCATCATGCTGCTGCGGTAAATGATTTGCCCGCCAGAGTCGAGATCGCTCTGAATCTGCTCCAGGGCGCGCTGAAAGGAAGAGTTGATTTGCCGCGTTTCCTCCAGCTCCTGTTGCAGCATGTTCAGCTCGGTAATATCGCGGACATTGCCGACGACGAACAGCAGCTCCTGATTTTGATCGAGCAGCGGCGTCGCCGTGTTGATGGCGGTGCGCCCATTTCCGTAGTGGATGACGACGCTGTGCGTCTGCTTGGTTGAGATCGCTCTGGCGGCTGAAGAGTCCGGCACCATGTGCATTTCTTTTTGCTCGATATAGCTGAAGTTGTTCAGGATGTCAGCGGGAATGCCGGTGATGTTCAAATACGCGTCATTGTACAGCAGCACGTAGCCGTTGCGGTCGCATATCGCCAAGCCGTCATGAGACGTTTTGAAAATCGTGGTGATCAGCTGGACAAGCTCTGTGTTGTCGCTTCCCTGAAAAAATTTGGTCTGATACATGGTGATGGTGTTCCCCCTTGGGCGGTGCTTACGGCTTGTATACGAAATAATCAGAATTGATCATCTTTGCGCAAAAATGCATATGCAAAAATGATCATCGGCATCTTTCGGTCTGATGAAACCGCTTTCAGTCACTTGGCACGCAACTTGCTTATACATGATGGTGAACGATGCAGAAAGTGAGGGATGTTTGCATGACTTCATTATATCAGGTATTGGCTCCTACGGGAGAGTTGACGCAAGACATCGAAGGGCGACTGGATGAATCCGTGATGATAAAGATGTATGAAAATATGGTGCTGGTGCGCTTGTTTGACCGCAAGTCGATCAATTTGCAGCGCCAGGGCCGGATGGGGACGTACGCCCCTTTTGAAGGACAAGAAGCTTCGCAGGTCGGAAGCGCGTTGGCACTTACACCGGGCGACTGGCTGTTTCCTACTTATCGCGATCATGCCGCCGCAATCGTGCACGGGCAATCGATGGCGCGCGTGTTTTTGTACTGGATGGGTCATATGGAAGGCAGCATCAGTCCACAAGGCTTGAACGTCATGCCGCCCTGTGTCCCAATCGCCACGCAAATGATTCATGCGGTCGGAACGGCGTGGGCGAGCAAGCTGCAAAACGAGCAGCATGTCAGCCTCGCTTACTTTGGCGATGGAGCGACTTCGGAAGGCGACTTCCATGAGGCGTTGAACTTCGCGGGTGTTTTCAAAACGCCGACGATCTTTTTCTGCCAAAACAACGGCTATGCGATCAGCGTGCCTTTTTCCCAGCAATCGGCTTCGAAAACGATCGCCCAGCGTGCCGCCGCTTACGATATTCCCGGCGTGCGCATCGACGGCAACGATGTGTTCGCCGTCTGGCTGACGATGAAAGAAGCGATGGAACGCGCCCTGAACGGCGAAGGACCGACGTTGATCGAAGCGATCACGTACCGTTACGGCGCTCACACGACTGCAGACGATCCGAAAAAATACCGCGATCAGGAAAAATTGGCGGAGGAGTGGCGCACGGAGCGCGATCCGATCCAGCGTTTGCGTACGTTCCTCGTCCAGCGCGGACTGTGGAGCGATGCACAGGAGGCACAGCTGGTCGCCCGGGCGAATGAGCAGATCGATGCAGCATTGGTGGAAGCAGAGAGCTACCCGAAATCGCGGCCGGAAGACATGTTCAAGCACGTGTACGCAGAGCCGACATGGATGGCGGAAGAGCAGGAGGGCGAGCTTGTGAAGCCAGCGAAAAAGGAGGACATCCCGGCATGATTCGCAAATTGACGATGATTCAAGCGATTACCGAAGCGATGGACCAAAAGCTCGCGGAAGACTCACGCGTCATGCTGCTTGGCGAGGATGTCGGCGTGAATGGCGGCGTTTTTCGCGCGACGGAAGATTTGATTCACAAGTATGGAGCCAATCGGGTCGTGGACACGCCGCTGTCGGAAGCTGGCATTATCGGGGCGGCGATCGGGATGGCGATGAACGGATTGATTCCGATTGTCGAGATTCAGTTTTTGGCTTTTATTTATCCGGGTTTTGAACAAATCGTCTCCCACGCTGCCCGCATGCGTTACCGGACGCGCGGACAGTATCATGTGCCGATGGTGATTCGCACCCCGTACGGAGCAGGCATTCGCGGCCCCGAGCTGCACTCGGAAAGCGTCGAGACTTTTTTTGCCCACGTACCGGGTCTGAAAGTCGTTGCGCCGAGCACGCCGTATGATGCAAAAGGACTTTTGATCGCTGCCATCGAAGATCCCGACCCGGTTATTTTTTTGGAGCCGACCAAGCTGTACCGGGCGTTTAAAGAAGAAGTGCCGGAAGAAATGTACCGCGTGCCAATCGGCAAGGCGAAAGTGGTGCGCGAAGGGACAGATATCTCGATTTTTGCCTGGGGAGCCATGCTGCGCGTAGCGGAGGAAGCAGCCAAACAGCTCGAACGGGAGCAAGGAGCGAGCTGTGAAGTCGTCGACCTGCGAACCATCTATCCGCTGGATCGGGATGCGATCGTCGCCTCGCTGAAAAAGACCGGGCGTGCCGTCGTCGTCCATGAGGCGCACAAGACAGCGGGCATGGGGGCAGAGATCATTTCGATCATCAACGATGAAGCGCTGATTTATTTGAAAGCGCCTGTGAAGCGGATTACCGGCTTTGACGTGCCTGTTCCGCAGTTCAGCATCGAGGACGATTATTTGCCGACGCCAGCGCGCGTCAAGAGCGGAATTGTGGAAACGCTTACGTTTTAGCGTAAAGGAGCGAGGGACATGGTGGAGTTTAAGCTCCCGGATGTGGGAGAAGGCATGCATGAAGGCGAAATTTTGAAAGTGCTGGTGCGCGCTGGCGACTCTGTGGTGCAGGATCAGCCTGTCATTGAAGTGCAAACGGATAAAGTCAACGCAGAGCTGTCCGCTCCGGCAACCGGAGTCGTCCAGGAAATTCGCATTGCGGAGGGCGATACGGTTGAGGTGGGAACGGTGCTCCTCGTCATCGATACAGGCAGTGCTGCGGGGGAAGTGAAGCAGAAATCGACCGGAAATGCGCCAGCCGCACCGGAGCAAGTTTCGCCCCCTGTCGTACCATCCAGACATCAGGCACGCCGTTCCTTGGCTACGCCATATGTGAGGCAGTTGGCGAGAGAAATGAAAATCGACATCGAACAAGTAGTCGGCACAGGTCCGGCGGGGCGCGTAACGGAAGAAGATTTGCGCTTGTTCGCCAGTGCCGGGCAAAAGCGTGCCTTGCAGGAAGTGTCTGCGACGTCGTTTGCAGTGGCGCCTCCCAAGGGAACAACAGCTCGCGAGGCGGAAGTTGTGGCGACTGCCAGCACTAGCACTACCGATACAGCACCAGCAGCGGAAAAAGGGACTGCACTGGGGAGCAAGGAAGCTTTTGCCGCGATGCCGGGAGAAAGCGCAAACAGCATCGAGCGAATCCCGCTCAAAGGCATTCGCAAAAAAATTGCCGAGCACATGGTCAAATCGGTCACGATCATTCCACACGTCACTTCCGTCGATGAACTGGAAATGGATCAGTTGCTGGCTCTGCGGGAAAAACTGAAACCGCACGCGGAGAAAAAAGAAGTCAAGCTGACGTTCCTGCCGTTTTTTATCAAGGCACTGGTCATTGCGCTCAAAGAATATCCGGTGATGAATGCTTCCATCGACGATGCCACCAACGAAATTTTGCTGAAGCGCTTCTACCATATCGGCATCGCTACCGATACGCCGGACGGACTGATCGTGCCTGTGATCAAGGACGCGGACAAGAAGTCGATTTTTCAACTGGCAAAAGAAATCAAACACCTCGCCGAACTCGCCCGGGAAGGCAAACTGACGCTTGCGCAAATTACAGGCGGAACGTTTACGATCAGCAATGTCGGACCTGTAGGCGGGCTGCAGGCAACGCCGATTATCAATCATCCGGAAGTGGCGATTTTGGCCTTGCACAAAATGGAGAAGCGCTGGGTCGTGCGCGAGGATGAAGGCGTGATTCGCCAGATGATGAACCTGTCGCTGTCTTTTGACCATCGCCTGATCGATGGAGTGACAGCCGTTCGCTTCACGAACCGGATCAAGGAGTTGCTCGAAGACCCAAATTTGTTGTTTGCGGAGATGGTCTAGATGGTAGTCGGAGAAATCGCAATCGAAACAGACGTAGTCGTGATCGGAGGCGGACCGGGCGGGTATGCAGCGGCAATTCGCCTGGGTCAGTTGGGGCAATCGGTCGTGTTGATTGAAAAAGAAGCGTTGGGCGGGGTGTGCCTGAACCGGGGCTGCATTCCCTCGAAAGCACTGATTCACGCCGCAAGCGAATTTCATAAGCTGGCTGGGTTGGGAAAGCTGGGCATCAGGCTGCCGGAAGGAAACGCTTCGTTTCAGCTGGCTGACTGGCATACATGGAAAGAGTCTGTCGTTTCTCAATTGAGCCAGGGTGTGGAGCAGCTGTGCAAGGCAAATGGAGTGACCGTCGTCAAAGGCTCCGCGACTTTTCTCTCAGCGGATCGGATCGGCGTCGAGACGGGGGGAGACTTCGAGACGTACAAATTCCGGCAGGCGATCATCGCGACAGGATCACGGCCGTTTGTACCGCAGTCTTTGGCCACAGATCACGAGTCGATCCTCGATTCCAGCGACCTGTTGAACTTGCAGGAATTGCCCGGGACGCTTGCGATCATCGGCGGCGGCTACATCGGGATGGAGCTGGGCATGGCGTATGCCAAACTGGGAACAAAAGTAACAGTCGTGGAAGCCGCCAACAGCATTTTGCCACAAACGGCTTCGCATCTGACCCAGGAAGTGCGCAAACAAGCGAAACAGTTGGGAATCACCTTGAAAACGGCGACAAAAGTCGAGAGCATGTCGCGCGGAGATGGTGGTGTGACTTTAGCGCTTTTCTCGGAAGCAAACGGCCGCGAAGAACTGACCGTCGAAAAAGCAGGCGTCACCATCGGACGAGTGCCTAATACAGGCGAAATCGGGCTTGGACAGGCAGGCGTCAACGTCGACGAAAGAGGCCATATTCCCGTCGATGCTTTTTGCCGGACGAACCAGCCGCACATTTTTGCCATTGGCGATGTAACTCTTGGGCCTGCTTTGGCGCATCGCGCGTCCAAACAGGGCATCGTCGCTGCCGAGGTGATCGCGGACTTGCCAAGCAGCATGGATTCGCCGTACGTCCCGTATGTCATTTTTACAGACCCGCCGATTGCAGGCGTAGGCTTGACGCGAACAGAGGCGGAAGGATTGGGCCATCGTGTCAAGGCTGCTTCCTTCCCGTATCGGGCAAACGGCAAGGCGCTGACTTTGGGGGAACGGGAAGGTTTCGCAGAGGTGATCGTCGAGGAAGACACGCATTTGCTGTTGGGGATGCACGTAGTAGGGGCCGATGCGCCCAATCTGATCGGGGAAGGCGTCCTGGCGCTAGAGCTGGCAGCGCGAGTCGAGGATTTGGCTTTAACGATTCACCCGCATCCGACTTTGAGCGAGGTGTGGCTGGAAGCAGCAGAAGCCGTCCTCGGGCACGCCATCCATATGGTCAACAAAAAATAGGGGAAGACAACCTCCTTCGCTCAGCAACGGGCGGGGAGGTTTTTTGCTGCTATTCATGGGTTTCCCCCGCTTGGAACAGCTCAACAACAAGCCAGCTGCCAGGCTGAGAGTGACACTCCCGTCTACTTTTGCGAGGGTCAAAAGTATATGTTTTCCAATCCTAAAGCAGACTAAGGAAGAAACGGTTTTTTCGACTAGCGGAACAGAGGGGGTGACCACAATGGAGAAATGGATGACGATTGGCATCGGCGCAAGCATGGGAGCGTTCCTCGCCCTCGTTTTGTTGGCGGTGGTCGCGTTTGCCTGTTCGAGAACGGTGATCAGCTGGGTAGTCGGCCGCTTTACGAAAAGGCTGATGAACGATCGCTACCCGGAAAACATTTGGGAGATCGTTTCCGCGCTGACCAAAATCTCTCCCGCGAAAGTGCTGGAAAACAGTTTGCGCGCATCGGAAGGAATCGCCATCGAAAGGCCGTTCGGCAGCCCGCGAAAGTTTCTGAATTACGACGGTCTTGTTTTTTCTCCGGCGCAATTGGCTGTCCTGCCTGCTCACGAGGATGCACAAGTCGATACGCAGCTTACGATCGGCCCGATGGCAAAGAAGCCGCTGACCTTGCAAATCCCGCTTTTGTCTGGCGGTTTGGGATACGGGGTTGGCGTCTCGGAAAAGGCGAAAATCGCCATCGCCAAGGGCACGGCTGCGGTAGGGACGGTGACCAATACGGGAGAAGGCGGATTCTTACCCGAAGAAAGAGAAAACGCAAAATATTTGATCTATCAATATCACTCGGCGACGTGGTCGAAAAGCCCGGAGATTCTTCGGCAAGCGGATGCCATTGAAATTCGGATGGGCCAAGGCGCTACGGCTGGAGCGGCTACGTTTATTCCCAGTTGGGAGCTGAAAGGCAAGGCCAGTCAAATCATGGAGCTTCCGGATGTAGAATATGCCGTCATTCCGTCCAAGCATAAGGAGGTTCAGCAGCCACAAGACTTGCGCAAACTTGTCGACCAGCTGCGTTCCTTGACGGAAGGCGTACCGATCGGGGTGAAGATGTGCGCCAGCGCCAAAATGGAAGCCGACCTGGAAGTCGCGATTTCCGCCGGGGTGGATTTTATCAGTCTCGACGGAGGACAAGCCGGATACAAGGGAAATGCGCCGATCCTTCAGGATGATGTTGGCTTGCCGACGATTTATGCCGTGACGCGTGCGGTTCGCTACTTGCAACAGCGCAAGGTCAAGGACAAAATCACGCTATTGAGCGGAGGCGGTTACGCTACGCCGGGGGAGTGCCTTAAAGCGATGGCATTGGGGGTCGACGGGGTTTACTTCGGAACCGCGCTGCTCTGGGCGATGACGCACGATCAAGTGATAAAAGTCGTTCCGTGGGAGCCGCCTACCCAGCTGCTCTTTTATTCCGGCCGCTTTCAAAAGGAGTTCAACGTGCAAGAAGGAGCCAAGTATTTGGAGAACTTTTTCCGTTCTTTTATCGATGAAATGCGGATCGCGACCCTCGCCCTCGGCAAAACGTCGTTTCGTCAGGTGAGCATCGAGGATTTGGCCGCTCTGGACAGCATGACCAGCAAAGTCACACGCATTCCGCTCGCTTGCTACCCGCGTGTCCACCGCAGCCGTTAAATGAGACAAAAATAGTGGCTGAATCCAGTCAACAAGGCTGCAAATTTATGGCAGAGGCCCCCTCACCCGAGCGTAACCAAGGCATAGTATGTAGCAAGGAGGTGAGGCATGATGACCTTTACACTTGCTGACTGGATGATTTATACGATATGGGCCATTTTTGGACTCATGATGATCGATTTTCTCATCGTCCTGTTCCGTTCGTTCTGGGCAGGCTCGGTCAACCCGTCCTTTGTCTTGGGCTATTTGAAGGACATTCTTTATTATGTATTGCCATTAAACATTATCGTTTCCATGATTGTCATCGACCCGACCGGGTATATTCTTGTCGTTTGGTACTTCATCTGCGGCTTGGCTGTCATTGTGAAGTACCTGCTTGACATTATCAAACGATTTGCATAAGCAACAGGTTGGCCTTCCATCCCGGTGGGCTGTTCGTTCTTTTTGAAACACGACCTTGATAGTGAGAGAAGAGGAGCGTCAAAGAGTACGATCGGTTTCCTTCTGGCTGGATAGACCTCCTTGCGACTTTCCAACAAAAATTCAAAATTTTCCGTAAAGGAAGTAGGTCCATGAGAAACTATCAATGGATCAAGTGGCGGAAAGTCCTCCTCTGGGTAGCAGCCATCGCCTTTTTAACGATCGTGTTGTACACAGGAGGGCCGACTTACTGGTCAATCGCATTGGGCATCCTTGGCTTGCTGTTTCAATTGCTGTTTGCCGTTATGTTCATCATCATCCAGTTCGTTGCCCTGTTCTGGTTTTTGGCGCGTGGGCGGACGTATTGGATTTTGCCAGGGGAAACAGGAGCGACGTGGAATGACTATCGCGGCAATCCGGAAATTGTGGAAAATGCTGAGCGAATCGTTACCTTGCTAAAGGGTGTGAAGGAATTTAAGGAAATGGGGGGCGAAGCGATCCGCGGTCTTTTGCTGTGCGGCCCACCGGGTACGGGCAAATCGTATCTCGCGCAGGTCATTGCCAACGAGGCCCAAGTTCCGTTTGCCTACGCCTCGGCTCCCAGTTTTCAAAACATGTTTTTCGGTGTCGGCAACCTGAAAGTCATGGGATTGTACAGAAAAGCGCGCAAACGCGCCAGGGAGTACGGTGCCTGCATCATCTTCATCGACGAGATCGACGCGATCGGCATGCAGCGTCAAGGGGGAATGGGCGGAGGCGGGATGCTGGGGATGGGCGGCACAGGCTTGTTGAATGAGCTGCTTTTGCAAATGGACCCGCCCAACCTCGACAGCTCGAAAATCGCCAAATTTTTGCGCTCCCTCGGTCTGCGCCGCAAAAAGGCTGAGCGCCCCGCCGTCATGACGATTGCCGCCACAAACTTGCCGGACGTGCTCGATTCCGCGCTGTTGCGGCCCGGCCGTTTTGACAGACAACTGTGGGTCGACACTCCGGACTACAATGGACGGATCGATATTTTCCAATATTATTTGGAAAAGGTGAAGCACGACGAATCTCTCAGCCCGGAACGTGCTGCATTGGATACAATCGGCTACAGTCCTGCCCAGATCAAGCACATCGTCAATGAATCGGTCGTCATCGCCCACCAGCGTGGAGCGCAAAGCGCCAGCTACGACGACTTCCGGGTCGCCATGGAAACGTACGAGTGGGGATTGAAACAGCCGCTGCGCTCCATGAGTGAGGACGAAAAACGAAACGTAGCGTACCACGAGGCAGGTCATGCCGTCGCGCAATATTTGCTCAAGCCGCACGAACGGGTCTGGAAGGTGACGATCATTCGCCGCGGCGGCGCTCTTGGCCTTGCCGCCACCAAACCGACGCATGAGCGGTACAATCGCAGCGACAGCGAAATTTTGGCCGCGATTCAGGTGTGCCTCGCTGCCAGAGCCGTCGAAGAAGAGTTTCTCGGCAAAAAATTGAACGGAGTCATCTCTGATTTGCAGCAAGCGACCGAGCTGGCAGGCGCTTATCTCGGCATGGTCGGCATGGGCGACGAGTTGTTCAGCTGGCTCGCTACAGGTGCCCGGCAGGAGGCGCTCAAAACACTTCGCCCGAAAATCAACGAACTGCTGCATGAACAAATGAAACAGGTGAAGCAATTGGTGCGCCAATACGCCGATTTCGTGCACGCCATCGCGGAGGAGCTGTTGAAGCGAGGCGACCTGACCGGAGAAGAAATCGAGGAACTGTACGTGCAGTTGTACGGCGACAAGCGGCCTGCTTTGTCGTAAACTTTCATCCATGTGCCTTCGGGCCGTATCGAACCGCCAGTCACTTCGGTGTCTTGGCGGTTTTTTGTGTTGACCGACAACTGTGAGCATACGTCGGTTTGCCCAGGGGTTGGAAAGTTTTATCACTTTTTTAGGGAAAATGGGAAAGAAAATCGCGGGATGTTCGTTATACTTGGTGAACATGTCAAAAGTCTGGGAAAATTGGCAACCTGCAACCAGCCGAGCAGTGGGAGAGTCTGGTGAAAAAACAGACAGACGTGTTTGGACCAAAAAGGCACAAGCTGCGCAGCAAGCCTTTTACATGGGAGGAACAGAGGGAAGATGCAAGACGATAACGAGCTCGTTCGTCTGGTGCAGGGCGGAAATCAGCAAGCCTATGCACGACTTGTCGACAAGTATAAAGGAAAAATCTTTGCCCGCCTGTACCGGATGATTGGACAGAAACAGGATGCCCAAGATCTCGCCCAGGAGGTTTTTACAAAAGCGTATTTCCAGTTGGAAAAGCTTGAGCCGGACGGTAATTTTTCCGCATGGCTCTACCAGATTGCCATCAACCATTGCCTGGATGAACTGAGGAAACGGAAGCGAAGCGTCAAGACGTCGGACGAAGAGGTGGAACTGATCGGGTCAGAGACACCGGAGGAAGCTTTCCTGCAAAAAGAGCAGCAGCAAGTTCTGCTTCGTCACATCATGGGGCTGGAAGAGGAATATCGCGCGGTCGTTGTCCTGCGCTACATCGATCAGCTCAGCTACAAAGAGATCAGCGAGATGTTAGTGCTGCCAACGACGACGGTGCAGATGAGACTGCATCGGGCGAAAAAGAAGCACTCGCCGATCCAACGCGGATCGCTCTGATTTTTGATTTTGTCGACAAGGACGGGAAAAAGCTCGCTTGCACCCTGGATGACATCGATGTGGACTTCACGCTGACAGACGAAACCGGCCAAGACTTGAATCCGGAGGGAGACGGCTGGACATTGGGAGAATACGGGGGCTACATTTTGGTCGAACAGGAAGTGATCGAACTGTTCAACACTGCACAGAAATCCCCGGACACACTGACGATCGGAGTCCAGTTCAACGATATCAAAGGGAAGGGCGGTTCTTGGAAGCTGGATGTTCCTATCGACATGAAAAAAGCAAAGGAAGTCGCGAAGACCGTCGCAATCAATCGCGAGTACACGTCACCTCAAGGAGTCGTGGTCAAGCTGGATAAACTGACGAACGTTCCAAGCAACAGCTTATTGTCGCTTACGACCAGTTGGAACGAGCAGCGCAAAAAGGAGTATCAAAGCATGGCGGAAAACGCTTCTGGTGAGCTGGGCGACTATTTGAACCGTCACAGTTTGGCATACGAAATTCTTGACGAGAACGGAAAGCTGCTTGCCGGTCGGGATGACACCGTGCTCGATTCGCTGAACGGCATTCGCAAAAATGCGGTAACGATTACCACAAAAGGCGAAGGAGACAGCGATGCGATGATGTGGAGGTGGTGGGACGGATTTACGCCATTTGCCGACCAAAAAAAGGTGACCTTCAAGCTCCACTCGATCTACATGAATGAATTGGCAACTTTCCAGGGCAAGCTTTCGCTGGATGCGTTGAGCAAACAACCCGTCACGGTAGAAAGCAGCGGCAGCCGTTTTACCTTCCACAAGTTTCATCTGAAAACGAACGATCAGCAGGAGAAGATCGCCGGACGGTACGAAGTGAGAAACAAAGGCGGGATCATTGAATTTGAAGCACTGCTGCCAAAAGACATTATCTACATCACGGAATGGAGTGCAACAGACGAGACAGGGAAAACATACAGAGTGAGCATGGACAACGGCGATGGAGAGTACGTCCGCGATCAAGACGGACGAGTGCGGATCAAAAGCGCTCTTTACATCAACGGGTTGGAAAAACAGCCGAAAGAACTGACGATCTCCTACGCGATCCAGGAGCGCCAGTACCGCGATGTGGATATGGAGGTTCCGATTCAGTTGGGCAACTAGGCTGTATGTTTGTGAGAGTTTAATTGGCTTTTTTACAAGCTGGAAGACCGTCAGAGAAATGTTCTGGCGGTTTTTTGGTGTGCGAACAAGTAAGGCTTTTATTGTTAATGCAACCAATATTTAAGCCAAGGCAATAGCTGAACGGATTGATATACTATCGTATGTTGTTTTTGATAGCTGAGAGATATAACTGAGGTGGTGGAATACATAATCTTTTTCGTAAAATAGCACGTCGCTGACCCAAATATGCCCTTCATTCATTTCGTTCAAGTTCAAGGAAAGTAGTGAGCAAGAAATGTCCAGCAAGATCATGAAAAGCACAAGTGCAATCCTCCTTTTCCTTCTCTTTTTTCTCGTTTTCGTTCCTCTAGCGAGAGCTTCTGCCGAAGAGAATCCCGCGACAGCGATTCCTCAGATGGATCAAGAGATTTACGGTTTGCTGAACACATTGACTTTCTTTCAAGAGCTTGCCCTGCAAAAAGGCGACAAGAAGCTCGCGAAAAAAATCGAAAAACAATCAGCTGCCTTTTCACAGAAGAACCTCAAGCTGCATCAAACACCGATTGATTCCAACAAGCAAATCCGCCAAGAGAAAATTAACAAGTCTTTGCAAAAACAAGCAGCACACATTTACTCCCTGCAAAAACAACTGGAAGAACAAGTTGATAAATATTGGGAACAGTTAATCCCCGAACTTTCGCTGAAGCAAAAGCCGCAGGAACAGGAGCTTCAACCTAAGCTGGCAAGCAGAACCGCAACCGCTTTTGCCGCTGCTGCTCCTGTCTTGGACCCGTTTGAACCGAACGACGATGTAGACACAAGTTACCCTGTAACAAGTGGAAACTTTTACAATTCGAAGCTGTCTACAGCGAAGGATCTCGATATGTACCGTTTTGATTCAGGGGCGCAATCTGGCGAGCTTACGGTGACATTGCGCGTTCCCGAAGATAAAAACTTCGACCTGGCAGTCATGCAAGCGCCGAACAAAGTAGTGGGCATGAGTACGCGAGGAAGAGTTGGGGTAACGGAAAGCGTCACTTTTCAGGTGCAACCGAATACGACCTATTATTTCTCTGTATTTAGCATGAGCCGGGATTTTAGTGAAACGACCTCCTATTTATTGTCATTCAGTAAGATTACGACTGTACTCAATCTGGCTAAACCTGTTGATATCAGTCTTCCTACCGGGGAAACCCCTGGCTACCGCTTTACGGCTCCTGTAACTGGTACTTACCGTTTTTATACAAGTCCATACGGAGGATTTGGCGCCCCGTTTGATACGGTTTTGTCCGTGTTTCGTGACGAGCAGTTGCAGCAAGCCCTGAAGTTTAATGATGAGGCAGTCGATGGTTCTCTCTTTTCCGAGATTAAAGTGCCATTGGACGCAGGCGTGACCTATTTTGTTCTGGCTACTTCTTTTGATTCGACAAAAGGACTTCACGCCCGGTTGACAGCTGCTTTGGATGCCAGTGCCAGTGTCGTTTCCGCTGCGCTTCACGAGTCTTCTGCAAACGATGGGACGCTGACAGAAACGCAGACTGTCGTCTTAAAAAATGGCACCTTTACTTCCGATGCAGCCTCTTTTGTGACAGTACACAACGTCCCAACTGGTTTGCAGCCGCTTGTTACACGTGTCAACAGCACACAATTAAGCATTCAATTTACGGGAAAAGCGGTTGAACACGAGCAGAAACACCGCGCAGCGAATCTGTTTGTGACGATTCCGAAGGCAAAAATAGCTGGTGCAGATGCAGATGTGACGACAGACACATTCGCGCTGGAGTTTACCAATACAGACTCGTTCACGCTCGCAGCGCCACCCGATCTCGATCTTGCCAAAGGCTCCAAAAAAATCTACAAATTTACGGCGCCTTCCTCTGGAGATTTTGAACTCTCAACCACCTATTTTGGGGGAGTGGAAGGGAGCGGGCCAAGCAATACCAAGCTGGCAATCTATGAAGACTTCGGAGAGACCAGGCTGCTTGCCGCCAATGACGACGGGGATCACCCGCCATTTTCCAAAGCGATTGTATCCATGGAAAAAGGCCGGGATTACTATGTTGTCGTCTCTTCCGCTGACAACAATGCCGTTCACGCACGTTTGCTCGCCCGCTATACGGGGGTCGAATACGTGTATAACGCCAAAGGACAACTGACTCAAATCAGGCAAAATGAACAAGTCCTCTCCGAGTTTACGTATGACAGCAACGGAAATCTCAGCAAGAAAACGGACTATTAAGTGAAGAGGAGCATTGGCGCTATGAGAATCAGGTACGGGTGGTCAAAAATGATCACAATCTTGTTGGGGCTTTCTTTGCTGACCCCCAATCTGGCATTGGCGAAGACAGAGGCCGTTCAAGCCAATCCGGAAGCGGCACAACAAGATGAGAATCAGAAGGCGGCGACCAAAAAATGGCTTGCAGCCTATCAAAACGCAAAGCAGCAAGGCAACGCACCCAAACAGCAAAATCCGGACGAGCAACCGATTTTTTTGCAAGAACAAGTGACGAGTAAAGAGTGGGACTCGATCCGCCCCGAAGATGCTTGGAAGCTCTATCAATGGAAGGATAGAAGCGTGTTGCAGCTTGCAGCCTATTTCTATCCTCAATTCGATCGCTTTTTGTCGCATCACGAGCAAGTAGAGAAATATGGATGGTCGGATGATACCGTCAATCAAAAGTTGGACAAGCTGACAAAAGCACAAATGACGAAACTATCAACACTCCTTCCAGCAATCAAGACGTATCAGGAGCGTCGCAACGAACAAGCAGCCGTTCCGCAAGCCAGAGCTTTGGCTGCGCAAGCGACCACGCTTCCAGAAGACGCCATGTTCGAAACGGAAGGCTTGACCTACAAATACCAGCGCACCAATACCGACAATCCGGTGGATGAGCTGTACCGGACGGCAAACGTGCAGGAAGTGGATGTGCAACTGGAAGGCAAGCACGGCATGGACTTGACGGTCGAGCGCCGCTACTCGTCGCTGGATGCGATGACGGAAAGGATTTACTTTTCCACATCAGGCAAAAACAAAACAGCTCCGCTGCAAGGAAACAACGATGGTTTGCCAGAGGGCTGGAGCTTTAATTTTCCGCAGTTTCAGGAAGTGTCCAAAGAAAACGCGAAGTGCACGTTCCGATCGGATGATTCCAAATATACATGCGGTGCGGTAAGTGAGGGAAAGCGCTACATTTTTACGTTGGAAGACGGGACGATTCTTGAGTCTTCTTCTATCAAAGGGGAATGGGTGAATACGCCGTACAAGCCAAATGCCGGCATGGGGTCCTACCGCCAGCCTTCCGGGGAGTTTGGCGAGAAGCATATTGTGACGCTGTCCGTAGATGGCAACACGTATGAATTTGGCGAGGATCATAAATATCGCAATGATGAGCTGTATCGGATTTTCCTGGTCAAAAAGACGAATGCCTACGGAGATACCATCCGCTACCGCATTCCTGAGGACTACCAGGATTCGATTCGAATCACAGACAGTGTCGGCCGCCTGATCGTCATGGAACGAGGCGGGGGTGTCGTTCTCAAAGTTTACCAGGATGCCAGCGAGACAAAGCTGCTGAAACATCTCGAATACGACTCAGATTACGCTACCAACACAGATCGGGTTGTCGAGCATAGCGTCACGGGGGGAGAGAGCAAGGTCGTCGCCGAGTACAGCTATCTCGATCCGAAAACATACGGGAACGCCGAGTTCGATCTGCATGCCGGATATAGCTTCCCGGCTCCGAATGGCGTGATCGACTTCAACGACGGCGGTCTGGAATCTACTGCGTACACCGATCTCGACAAGGAACGAAGAAACACCGTCGAATACAAGTTGCTCAAGCAAGTCAACTATCCGGTCGAAGGTTTGTCCATGACCTATACGTACAGTCTATACCAGCCGGATGCTCCAGGGTTCCTCGACCGGGGCGTGACCCGGATTTATCACGACAAGGAAGCGCTGACGTACACCAGCTATTTGCCTGTCACAGCGGTCAATTTCCGTTTTGCGAAAACGCCGCATCCCGATCAGCCTGGCACAGAATGGTATTCGTATACGAAGTATTATCCGCACATTACAAAAGAAATCTGGAAGTCGCCCAAAGCGCAAGCGGTTCGGTTTGCCAAGCAGTCGCTTGCGAGAGACGGGGCATTGGTCGTGTCCAGAACGTTGCAGGACGGGCTGCCAAGTGAAGATAAAAGCTACACCCCTAATCAGGATCGCAATTTCGTGCTGCAATCGGTAAAAAACTACGTGGGCAACGGAGCAGACAACGAGACGATTCCGGGAGAGCTTTCCTTCACGGAAGAGGGCAAGACCTATCGCTACAACCCGGTTAGTTACACGAGCTATTTGTACAAGGAACGGGATACAAAACCGTCTTACGTCTACAGCTTCTTAGGGCGTCCAGCCTCCATGACCGCCGATGCAGATGTGTATGCGTTTCTTTTGTCGCCCAGCCTTAATCGATTATCGAAGGTGCAAGCACGTTTGGATCGCTACGCGCAAACGATACAATACAATTACAACGCTTACGGCGATGTCACCAAAGAGATAGATCCGAAAGGCAACATCACAACGAGAGAATATGTAAATCCGCTTCTCCTTTCTGCGCTGCGTATGCCTGCCAGTATAACGAAGACGGCCGCAGACAATCCGGAGCACTACCACAAGGAAACGTATGCGTATAATTCCAAAGGGCTTTTGGCAACGGAAAAAATCATCGATTCTTATCCGGATGGCGGATCAGCAAAGGTCATGCAGGTAGACAGAGCTTATACGTATAACGATAACAAACAGCTGACCTCCGCAACGGAAACGAGTACGGGACCAGACGCGAAGACAGTGACGCAAAATATTACCGGGTACGATCCGCTGGGGCTGTATCCTGTTGACATCAACCTGCGAGTCGAAGTGTCGACTGGGCAAATGCAAACTTTGCACCACGGCTTCGCCTACGATGGAATGGGCCGACTGACAAATCGTGTTTACCCGGATGATATGGCTGTCTTGTACGAATATGATTTGCTAGGCCGTCGAACGAAAGAAAGCGTAACGAGCAAGGAACAAACCAGGACAACTACCTACGCCTATGACGATACGGCGCGCAAGGTCACAATGGTACTCCCGAACGGCACCAAGCTGGTCACTCAGTTCACGCCATTCGGAGAAATCGAATATAAAGAGCAAGTTGCAGCAAACGGAACTTCGCGTCCTTTGCTGTACAACACCTATACGCTAGACGGCAACCATCTTTTGTCCAGTGCGCCATACGCCGATCAAGAACGTGCGACCACGTATGTCTACAATACAGACGGAAGTATCTGGCAGAAAAAAGACCCTGTTGGCACCACCGTATACTTGACTGCCAATTCGATCAGCGATGGTACCAGCTTCGCACCCGCACTCACCCGTATGACACTTGCGCCAAACGGGTTGCAAACAGTTCAATATCACGACCGACAAGGCCAGCTCGAAAAAGAAATTCAGCGAGCAGGAGACGGAGCCAAAAACCTGACCGCCGAGCTTGTCCGAAACTCGTTTGATCAAGTGAAGCAGAAGACAGAAAAAGACCAGTCAGGCAAGACACGCGTTTGGGAGTACCGCTACACCAATGACGGCAACCTTACCTATTTGCTGGACCCGGAACAAAACAGCTATCAGTACGAATACGATGCGCTCGGAAATTTGTTGACCGTCACTGAAAATCAGATGCAGACAACCAAAAATCATTACAATGCTCTATCCTGGAAGCTTAGCGAACAGGATGTGCCATCGGGAGCAACTGAATCTTATTCTTTTAATCAAAATGGCACGCTGAACACCTTTACCGACAAGACAGGAAATCGCCACGCTTATCGATATACGCCGTTTAACGAGCTGGCAAGCCTGATGACCCGCAATGCTTCCGGTTCCGTGACCAACTTGGAAACCAGAGACTACGTCCCGAACACGTCACTGGTCCAGAAGGAAACAAACAGCAATGGGGCGGACATCAACCCGGCGGCCAACAACTATCGGGAGATCACGTACAGCTACGATGCGTTTCAGCGGTTGAAAAGCCAAACGGTATTTGGCCGCACGTATCAATTGGGATATACGGACAATGACGATGCGAAAGACTCACTGACCTATCCGGACGGAACCGTAATCCACTATGAATATGATCCGGCAGGGCGGTTACAGGAAGTAAACAGCCCGCTGACAGGAAAAATTCAGTACGACTACCATATGAAAGCCAGCGGGGAAAGCTATCAGCTTGCGTATCCGAACGGTTTCAAAGTAGAACGGGATTTGGACTCGTTTGGGCAAGTAGAAAAAATGACGCATCGAAAAGAAAGTCCCGTGTGGAGTGAAAACAACGAGTATTCGTTCGGCAATGTCGTTTCCAGCGAAAAAAATGGAACGCTGTACCGATACGATTATGACAAAGTCGATCGTCTGACCAAGGAAGTTGTTCCAGGAACCACGAACCAGTATACGTATGACGGCCGCGGGAATCGCTCCGCTTTTGCAGGAAAACGACCTGCCGACAAAGGTGTGACCGCCTATACGTTTGACGAACGGAATCGACTGCGAAGTGCGACCAACCATACGACCGGATTGGATGCGACCTACACGTATTTCGGGAACGGACTGCGTGCCACCAAGACGGAAAATGGTGTGCAAACAAAATACGTGTACATGGACGGAAACGTCTTGGAGGAGCTGGATGCGAACGGCAATGCGACTGCTCGCAATATTTGGGGCAATGAACTGCTGTTCCGCAAAGACTTCCTCACCGATAAAGGCGGATATTACGCGTATAACAGCCATGGGGATGTCGTCTCGATTTTGGACGAATCAGGACAAGAACAAAACAAATACGAGTACGACACGTGGGGCAATGTCATCTCCAAGACAGAGGGAATGTCCAACCCGTTTCAATACAGCGGAGAAATCTACGACGAGAAGAGCGGCTTTTACTATTTGCGTGCCCGGTATTATGATCCGAGGGTCGGGAGGTTTATTTCGGAGGATACGTATAAGGGTACGGTGGATAATCCGTTGTCGTTGAATCGGTATACGTATGTTCTTAACAATCCATTGATTTTTATTGATCCTACTGGACATGCTGAGGTTTCTTTACGAGCAGTTTGGCTTGGAATGACCAAAGCTGGTAACGAATTACCAGGGGCTTTGAAAAAAGCAGGAGTCGAATATGTAGGACTAGAAAATGTTAACACACTTTCAAACGGGAACTGGGATTCAGATGATGCCTTTGCAGCTGGTAGTGTTGCCATTAATATTGTTCCTGTAGGGAAGTTGCTTAAAACCACTAAAGCAGGAACTAAAACTGCAGTAAATGCATTTAAGAGTTCAAAAGGATTACCACAAAGTATTCGCGATATGATGAAATCCCAGAAGATTGCACCTGACATTTTAGATAAGGGAGTCCATTTTAATGTAGGAAAAATCGAAATAACTGTTGTTCCTACAAATCAAGGAGGTATTGCTTTTAAACCGACTCATCCAGGGATGGCAGCAAAAAATCCTAGTCAATATAATTCTGCTCTTAAACAAGCAGAAGAAGCTATTCAACATCCAGAATTTAGAGAATGGTTATTGAAACATGCTCAAAGAGGATTGGAGTTATCTAAATCGGGAAAACCAGGGAAAGGAGCAGAGTTTAATTTCCTGATAAAAGCATTGGAGGATATGAAGTGAGGATAACAATTGACTTTATGAAATTACTAACAACAGGTAGCCTAGGAAACTTTACAGGAGGAGAAACGGAAGAAGAAATCATAAATTTGATTGGACAACCTGAAATTTATACACCCGAAAGGAAGTCATATCCCGCTTTTGTTATTTATGGGGACTTGGAATTTCGACTCCGTAAAAATAAGATAGAAACAGTAGTGATTACTCTTAATAATGGCACTATAAACATGCCTAATAGTATTGAAATCAAAAACTTCAATGGAGGAAATGAACTAACAATTGATTTCATTAAGGGACTATTAAGCGAGAATGGTGTGTCGTGGACACTAGATAGTGTAATGTCCGATCAATATCAAGCTAATTATGTATCGGACAAAGGTGTTCACTTTGCATTTGATTTAGAAGAGTCAGGAGTTTTAACTAAGATCGGTATCGAGTATAAATTGATGGCTAATTCTTAATCAAGGTATCCCAAACGAGTAATTTACGCTCGTTTGGGGTTCTTTAATTTTTCCTAAAGAAGCAAGGTGAAAATTTATAGCATTCCTGTTTCATGAAGACAGGTGTGTGAACATGTTTAAGCCCGAAACAAAAACAGCCATTCTTCAAGGATACAAAGTAAATACCCAAAAAGCTTATTCAAGAGTTTTCAACCTAACAATGAAGTTCGAAGTGGAACAAGATAAGGATTTGCTCATAAATCCCTAACGCCAAACCCTCACAGGCAGCCTCACCAGGGCTTGACCAGCAGCGGAAGGCTGCAAATTCGCCTCCAGATCGAAGCCCGGAACAGGTTCAATGCGCGAGAACGCCTTGATGAAGTGGTGAAAAGCTTTGTTTGCTTCCATTCTCGCCAAGGGGGCACCGAGACAGATATGCGGTCCATTGCTGAACGATTGATGCCGATTGTTGTTTTTCCGGTGGATGTTCAAAGCAAAAGGGTCTTCAAACACAGCCTGATCAAAATTGGCTGCGCTCATCCAGGCAATCACGACATCTCCTTTTTTCAACTCAACACCCAAGACATCGTTATCTTCCTTCACCGTGCGATCCATTTTGCTAATGTGAAAACGATAGCGCAGCATCTCCTCGACAAAAAGCGGGACGAGGTCGAGGTCGCTTCTCAGTTCAGCGTAAAGGTTCGGATTGTCGTACAGCAAGGAATAAAACGAGTTGGCCAACAGGAGGCTGGTTGTCTCGATGCCCGCCCCCAAAATAAACATCGTGATGGTAACAATATCTTCATCCGTCAACTTGTCTCCCTCGTATTCTGCCTGAATCAGATCAGAAATGATGTCGTCTGCAAGGTGCGTTCTTTTATCGACCACGAAAGGGTGCAAGTAAGCAAAAAACTCTTTTGCCGCCTGTTCCTTCTGTTGATGAACTTCCTCGTTCTTTTCCTTTTGAATCGGCATGAACAAAAGATCGACCCATTTTTTGAACAGCCATTTGTCTTGATGCGGCACGCCAAGCAGCTCGGCCATGATGATGATAGGCAGCGGAGTGGTAAAATCTTGGACGATATCCACTTCCGTTTTTGCTTCTATTTCGCGAATCAACTCGTTCACGACTTGTTCGACACGCGGCTCCCACTCTTTTAGGCTGCGCGGCGTGAAAGCAGCCGAAAACAAGGAACGCGCCTTGCGATGTTCGGGAGGATCACTGTCGTGGATATTAAGACGTTCTGGAAAAGAGCCTTCCTTAGTACCAGCCCCGACATTGACAAGCGTCCGTTGGCGTACGCTCGAAAACAAAGCATAGTCGGTCAGCACCCGCTTCACATCTTCATAGCGGAACACATTCCACGTATTCGTGCCCGCATGATAAAAAACGGGCTGCTCTGCAAGCATTTTCTTGTACCATGCCACCGGAAAAAAATGTTCGGATTTCGTTTGGAAATCTGTTATCTCAGACGGTGAATACGCCTGCTTTTCCATCTACATCACCTCTTGAATTTGTCCATTATAGGGTGGATAATAAAGGGAATTTTATGCGCAAAAGCTTTTCAAAAGGGAATGGAGAAGGACAAGGAGAAGAACAAACATGACGCTAAAAATAGCTTTGGACAGCGTAGTGATTCATGAAACACCGCTGGAAGAAATCCACTTTGACACCAATACCATTGCGGTTACATTTGATGACGCAGATGAAAAAAGGTGGAAACTGACGTTTAAACCTTACCAGGCGATCCAAACGACGACAATCGATTGCTACCCGTTTTCCAATCTGGTCATCGACGAGGCGATTGACGAGAACGGATATTTCCAGCGCTATTTGCTGGAAGTGACGGATTCCCAATGGATAAAAGCGTTACAGGATGAACTGAGGTTGATCGACCCGCATGCTACTTTCCTGGAGAAAGCGCATCATTACATTTTCCCATTTCAAGATATTGTCGTGGAAATCATAGCTTGGGGCTATCAGCTGGAGGAAGTGTAATGAGTCTTTTGCGCACAGCATTCATGTTATATAATGATAATGATTATCAATCGTGTTCATTAGCCTAACAAAAGGGAGAATCATCTGAGTGTTTTTACATCCGTTAGAGTGTGCAAAGGATACATTTTTTGTGTTGCGGGGAATGGAGCGGCAGCCATATGACTCGCTTCAGGAGCATCCTCCCGCATGGATTTCGGGTTATCATCTGGTTTATGTCCATGAAGGGGAAGGGATACTGCGCATCGACGGCGATCCGCTCCTGTTAAAACCGGGGAAAATCGTGCTGCTGGCACCGGATTGCTGCGTAGAAATCGAGGTTCGCTCCGGAAAGACACTGTTTCTGTATGATTTCGCGTTTACATATACGGTGACGAACGACAAGTCGCTGCTGTCCGAGAAGCTTGTTCTCTCCAGTGGTCACCATGCTCTTTCTGCGAAAGCTGCCGCTCGGTTCACGCAACTGCTCGAACAACTGGAGCAGTTGCAAGGAACCGCTGAGCCGCTGGCCAAGTGGAAACAGTCGATTTTGTTCCAGGAATTGATGTATCTCGTCGTCTCCGATCCGGTTACGAGCGAAGAAACAGGGGGCACGCGGGAAGCAATCGAAAAAGTGCTGCTCTATTTGCACGAGCATTATCGCGACGATATTTCCTTAAAAGAAGTGGCGCACATGCATGGAATCAGCGCTTCGAATTTTTCCGGCGTGTTCAAAAAGCACGTCGGGCTAAAGCCGCTTGATTATGTGACACAGCTGCGAATGGCGCAAGCGCAGCGAAAATTGAGAGCCAGCCAACCGATTGAGCTTGTCGCTTCACAGGTCGGCTTCAAAGACCCTCTCTACTTCAGCCGCATCTTTAAACGAACGATGGGCGTCTCGCCGTCCGTTTATCGAAAAGACAGCCATGCCGACAAAATTGTTACTTTGCTGCCTCATTTGAACGATTACTTGCTGGCGCTGGAAGTCAAACCGTTTGCCACGTTGCCCTACGCCGGGAACGACCAGGTGGATGGCTACCTGCCTTATCTGGCACGTGAACTGCGGCAGACAAGGCTGACGGGCAGTTGGAACAAGCCGGACATGGACGAGCTTGCCGAAGCCCAGCCCGGTTTGATTCTCGGTTCGAACTGGTTTCAAATCAATTTGGAGTCGGTCAAAAAAATCGCCCCGACGATCCCGATCATTTTGCGGAATGATTGGCAAAGCCTTTTGCTGGAGCTTGCCCGTTTTTTTGGCAAAGGGGAAGAAGGAAAGCATTGGATGAGGCGATATGAGCAAAAAATCAGCCAGGCAAAGTCGCTTCTGGCCTTGTCCGATTCTGTTGACGAGTCGATCATGATTCTTACGGTGACTAGCAACGAATACCGGGTGTACGGCGGCAAAAGACAGTTTGGCAAAGTGTTGTACGAGGACTTGCGCCTGACCCCTCCACCGGGAATCACGACAAAAACGCACTACGTCTGCGTGACACTCGAACAACTCCAGGCGATGAATCCTGACCACATTTTTTTATCGACAAACAATTCCAATCCGAGCAAATCCAAACCCTCCAGCAGACCAAGGCGTGGTCTAGCTTGCGGGCGGTACAGAAAAACCAGGTGTACGAGGTGGAGAGCTGGCTGAACGGGCACGCTCCGATCAAACACAGTCTGTCCGTCGATGTCGCGATCAGCCATCTGGCCGCACGTCAGCAGCCACAATGGGAGGCCATTGTCATGTAAGCCACTTCGTTTGCAAGTGGCTTTTTTCGTGGAGAGCGGCAAGATTTTGTCCTTGCAGGAACAAGATTTTGTCAATTGTCGTGTGCGAGGGGCTATCCTATAATCACTAGAGTGAAAATGATTATCAATAACAACAGGGGGTTCATCATGATATTTTTGCAAAGGGTGAAAAAAGTGCTTTCTGGAGCGATCTGCCTGTTTGCGCTGACGGCAGCAGGCTGCGGGACAAGCCCGGCTCCACAAGGAGAACAGACCGGAGCGGCACCAGCCCCTGCACCTGCACAAGAGCAGACAATCGAGCATGACTTGGGAAAAACAGTCGTAAAAGGGGAGCCGAAAAAAATCTTGTCGCTTCATCCGTGGATCAGCGACTTTTTGCTCTCGATGGATACAATGCCGTCCGCTTCGCCAAGCTCGGGGCCGAAAGCGACGGAGTTCACCTGGTACCTGCAGGACGGGTTAAAAGATTCGGTCAACCTGGGCTGGCAAATTCCCAAACCGAATCTGGAGCTAATCGTCCAGAGCAGCCCCGATTTGATCGTCGGCAATCAAAACTTCGGCGAACTGAATGAACAACTGTCCAAAATCGCCCCGACTATTTTCATCGAGCCGGTAGAGGATGAAAAGGGCGTGCGCAAAATGCGCGACACGTTCTTGCGCCTGGCGAGCATGCTGAAAAAAGAAGAACTTGCCCAGCAGAAGATCGCGGAATACAATGCTGAGGCAGAAAAATACCGCACCCAAGCGAAAGCGGCGATTGGCGAGCAAACGGCCATGTTCCTGCGCGTCACGGACAAAGAGCTGCGCTACTACAGTCCGAAGCTGTTCGAAGTTTTGTACGATGATCTCGGACTGGCGAAACCGGCGAATATCCCGGATGCTTCCAAAAGCTTTCAACCGCTCTCGATCGAGAAGCTTCCAGAGGTCAACCCGGACCACATTTTCCTCTTGCACGAGGGCGGCGACCGCGTGTCGTCCTTGCGGGAAACCGCGATTTGGAACGGGCTTGCCGCTGTGAAAAACAACCACGTATACGAAGTCGACTACGACTTGTGGTTCCAAGGCTTCGGCCCGATTGCCAATCGCCTGATTTTGCAAGACGCAACGGAGAAGCTGCTTGGGACAAAACCAGGCAAATAGCACGGTTTGCGACAACGTTCCGGCAAAACGGTAAAATGGTAAAACGGCAAAGCCGGAAATGCCAGCGAAATTTCAAAAACCTCACTCAGAAAGCATGAAACTGTCCCGAACCCCCAAACGAGCGTTCACTACTCGTTCGGGGGTTCTTTCTTTTCGTGTTCGGGAATGACGCATAGTCTAGCTACACGGAAAATGACGCGCCCAACGACGGAGCGGAGCACACTGTTCACACCACTTTCACATAAATACTCTACATAGGTAGGGTAATATGTTTTCAGGGAGAAGTCGTTCCTACTTGAAAGGAGAGGTCATCATGAAAGTTGCGATCATGCTTTTCGATGGAATCACCGCGCTGGATGCGATCGGCCCATACGACGTTTTTGCTGCTACCTTGCAGTGGGAAGTGAAGTTTGTCGCCAAGCAAAAAGGATTGGTCAAACTGGACTCGAACATGGGCTACCTGCACGCGGATTACGATTTTTCCGAAGTGACTTCCGCCGACATCCTGGTTGTGCCCGGATGCAGCCCGCCTCACTATAAAACGCCGATGAATGACGAAGAAACGTTGGCGTGGATTCGCCGCATCCACGAGACGAGCAAATGGACGACGTCGGTGTGCAACGGCTCCCTGATTTTAAGTGCCGCAGGGCTGCTGAAAGGCGTCGTTGCCACCAGCCATTGGGGGTCGTTCGATTTGCTCGCATCACTTGGCGCCATCCCGACGGAAGAGAGAGTCGTTCGCCAGGAGAAAATCGTCACAGCAGCGGGCGTTTCCTCCGGGATCGACATGGCCCTCCAATTGGTCGCATGGGAATTGGGCGAACAGATGGGACAAGCTGTACAGCTGATTTTGGAATACGATCCCAAGCCGCCGTTTGACACAGGTTCACCGCAGAAAGCGCCAGCGCAATTGGTGGAGCAAATCAGAGCAATGCTGCAAGCGTTTGCCGAAAAGGAACCAAGCATGTAAATACAAAGACCAGCAAGAAAAGAAGGAGCATTCAGCGCTCCTTCTTTTTTGATTGCTCGTTAGCTCCGTCTTTCCACATAATAAACTCTTATAGTATAAAACCCGATCGGAATGATATTATTTATCGCAGTGATAGAACAGTCGCTTGGCAGCAACCGCAACGAGGAGCTGGCAAAATGGACGATCTGTATGTTTTTGTCATTTTCCCGGGAACCAGGGCTTTCTGTTTTGCATAATACAGGCAGAAAACAAAGGAGGTGGTTCAACTGGATGAGAGTCAATTAGAAGCGTGGGTGGAGGCGTACACGGACCGGCTTGTGCGGCTTGCCTATACATATGTGCGCGATTGGGCGCTTGCCGAGGATCGGGTGCAAGATGCGTTTCTCAAAGCGTACTGCCAATACCACCAATTTCAGCCCGGAAAAGACCCGTTTCCTTGGCTGGCCCGCATTACGATCAACGAATGCAAGATGTCCTGGCGAAGAACGTGGCGCGAAGTCGTGACAGAAATTTTTCCGCCCCGCATGAGCAAAAGCGCCGAGATCATCACGATGGAAAAGCTGGATGCAGCGCTCTGCTACCAGTTTGTGCTAGACCTGGTGGAACCATTTCGCACGCCTATCATCCTCTATTATTTTGAAGATTTGTCCATTGAACAAATCAGTGACATCCTCAGCGTAAGCAAAGGCACTGTCAAATCCCGTTTGGCCCGGGGCAGAGAGAAGCTTTACCGGACCATGGTGAAGGAGGGTAGCCATGGAAAAGCAGTTGAAAAATGCGAAACATCAATATGAGTCACATTCAGTGGACATGGAAGCTTTCAAAAAGAGGTTGAACCAAAAAATACAGAAGGCCGAAAGGGAGGGACTGTCCCGTAAAGGGGATGGGTGGACGTTGAAAAAAATAGCGCTTGTGAGTGCTGCTGTTCTGGCAATCGGATTTTCGGGAAGTGTGGCCGTGTCACCGACTTTTGCCAGCTACATCTCGTCTTTGTGGACGAAGAAGATTGACCCGGGTGTCCAGGAAGCCGTGAACAAAGGGTACGCCAAGCTGGCGAAAGCGAGTGTGACAGACCAGGGCATTACAATTGAAACATCTGAAGTGATCGCCGACCCCGCCCGGCTGATCGTCGCCATTTCCATGAAAAATGCGCAGGGAGAGTTTATTTTCCCTGATCCCGATATCGCTGCGAATGATAACAAGTTGTTTGTGACAGATGAGAACGGCAACGTGATCGCAGACGACATCCAATCGTATTATAAAGAAGGAGATATCGGGTATTTCCAGTTTGTTTTAAACGATGCTGTCTCCAAAAAGATGCAGCTGCGAATGGACGTGAAACGAATCCGTCTCAGTGGCAACCAATACAAGGAAGGCTCATGGAAGCTGACTGTGCCGATCGACATCGAGCAGAGCATGGCGGCAACCACAACTGTCTCTTTGAATCAGACATACACCACCCCGCAGGGAATCACCGTTGCGGCTAAATCTATTGTATATTCGCCAAGTGCGACAAGACTTACGTTTGAGACAAGCTGGACAAAAGCGGCGCGGGAGAGAATCGAGCGAACTGCAAAAAGCGTGGGAGCAACTGCGCAAGAGCGTGAGCTGCTGCATCATCAAAGCCTGGTTTTCCGGATTCTCGATCAAAATGGAAAAGACATGGTGAAGCTTGACGATCTGCTGGTTGTAAGCGAGGGGGATTCTCCAGCGCCGACCGTGTACGCAAGCCAGAAAATCGTAAAAGAAGGCAGCACAGAAAAAACGATCCATGAATACGTCTTTTTCTCCGGCCAGACTGAGAAACCGTTGACCTTTGTGCTGACTGGCGTGTCGACGTTTGAACCAAACGATTTCCGCCTTGCACTCGATCCGGCAACTTTGAAAACAAAGCCTGTCTCTGGCACGAAGGGAAACCATGCCGTCACCGTTACCGACTTGTCTGTGCAACAAAATCCCGCAACGGGACAAAAAGAGGTCGCTCTGCGAATGAAGGAGCAATCCACCAACTTGCGCATATGGAAGTGGTATTTGACAGACGACAAGGGCCAGGCGTATGAGCTGGTGGAAAATCGCGATGGCGAAGGGGAATGCAGCGCGAGCAAAGGGTCGGATGGCGTCTATGTAGAGCAATGCGACAATCAATACTTTGCCAAAGGAATGACCGCCTTGCCCAAAAAAGCGGCGCTGACGATCCGCTTAGAGCCGGTTCAGCACAGCGATTCCCAGTGGCGAGTCGAGCTGCCTGCTGCCACGCCTGCGAAAAAGTAATCGGCTACGCCTGGCTTGCCTTTTTTCCTTGGACGGAAGCGGAGCATTCTCTCCATTCGAAGTCCACGGCAAGAGGAAAAAGCTCTTTTTCGCAACTGTCGACCAATTCGCACTTTACAAATAGGATTTATGTGTTTTAAACTGAAACTATAGAAAACCACTCCATCACATCAATCCATTCGGCCGATCAGTCCACTGAAGGCTCCCGCGTCTGTTTTGTTCAAGCGCGCGGGAGCCGTTTTGTATTCGGAAACATTTTTCGATTCGACAGGGGGGACGCACGTGGAATATTATTGTCTGACTTGCCGCCATGTCTTCGCGCCCGGACAAGAGCTGTGCGGACATCTGCAGCAGCTGTTCACATCTGTGCAAGGGGAAAAAATATGGCGGATACGCTTCTTGCATCGGTTTGCGTATGAATTTTACAGCGATGGGCAAATTCAGGAGCTGATTCGCGACCAGCCTCTGATGGTTTCCGAAGTGCTGTGCGTCGATCAGTTTGATACGAGGACGCATACGGGCCTGAACGCGATTGGCCAGCGGGTGTCCATTTTCGAGTAGCTGTTTCCTGTCATTGACAAACAGAAATCACCGCTTTAGTATAGTTTTATGACTATCAAACAATCGAACGAGGATGAAAAGCGCGTCAAAATCTTCAAAGCGTTGGCGGATGTGAAGCGGATTGAGATTGTTCGATTTTTGTATCGCGCAAAAGCAATGCATACGTGCGGCCACATCGGGAATACGCACGGGTTGAACAAGTCCAACACGACGTACCATCTGAAAATTTTGCATGATGCCGAGCTGATTGACATTATCCGCGACGGGCAATTCAAATTAATTCAATTGAGGGAGGAGACATTTCAAGCGTTTTTGCCGGGTTATTTGGACACGCTGTAGTGCCGGATAACCATTTTTTTTGGACGACAGTTAAAGAGTTTTAGAACTATCGCAAAACACGAAAATGCGTGCGCATTGTCTGTTCGTCGGCTATTTAGTTCGAAAGTTTTAATACTATAAAATCTTTGGGGTGTCCATGATGCTTGAACAAAAGAAAAGCTTGTATTCGACTTGGCTCGTTTTGACCTTATGCTTTGTGATCATGCTGGCCGTGATCAATGCCGTCCTGTTTAATGTCGCACTCGCGGATATTTCCGGAGAATTGTCAATCGGTCCGTCGCAGGTCAGCTGGATTGTGGTCGGATACTCGATGATGGTCGCGATCGGTTCGATTACGTATGGCAAACTGGCGGATCGCTTTCGCGTCAAAAGCCTGCTGATCTTCGCTCTCGTCTTGTTTCTTGCCGGCTCGCTGATCGGTTTTGGTTTTTCTTCCTTTGCAGCGGTCATCATCGGGCGGATCATTCAGGCAAGCGGCGGCTCCGCGTTTATTTCCTTGTCGATGATCTCGGTAGCGAGATTTTTGCAGCCGGAGAAGCGGCCTGGCGCTTTGGCGATGTTCAGTGCGACGATTGCGCTGGCGGCGGGGATCGGCCCGTTGGTAGGGGGAGCCGTTACGCACACGCTGGGATGGCGGTACTTGTTTTTGCTCATGGTCATCGCTATCGTTGCCATCGCTCTTTTGATCAAGTTCATGCCAAAAGAGGAGCAGCAGCAGTCGCCAGCGTCGCTTCCGTTTGATTTTGCCGGAGCGGCACTGTTATTTGGCGTCATCGTGGCTGTTTTGTTTGCGGTCAATCTGAACGGACTGTTCTTTCTTTTGGCGCTCGCGTTCGCTTTTGGCTTCAAATGGTGGCTGCCCAGGACTTCTGCGCCATTCGTGGAACGCGACTTGTTTGCCAACCAGGCTTACTTGCGATTGATCGGAATCGGCTTTTTGATGAATGTCGGCGCGATGGCCAACATGTTCCTTGCGCCGCTCTATTTGATCCATGTGCACAAGCTTTCGCCGTTTGTTGTCGGTTTGCTGTTGTTCCTCGGGGGCATTTCGGGCGTTTTGTCCAGCTTTGCCAGCGGAAAGCTGCTGCCGCGAGTCGGAGGGGGAAAAATCATTTTCGCGGCGACCGTGATGATGATGACAGGCTTCCTCGCGATGGGGGTGATTCCGCGGCCAGATATTATCGTCGTCACGATCTTGTTACTGCTGACCATGATGAGCTACTCCGCGATTCAAGTTTCGCTGAACAATCTCGTTCCGCGAACATTGCTGCCAAGCAAAATCGGCGTAGGGCTAGGCTTTTACAACTTGCTGAACTTCGTCGGGATGGCCTTTGGCCCGGCGGCAGCGAGCAGGCTTTTTGAGAAAACGGGCAACTACAGCCTGATTTTTCTCGGCATGGCCGTCGTGATTTGCTTGCATTTCCTGTTAGTGGCGAAACCTGCGGCAGTACAACAGCAGTCTCATTGACAGGCTTACTGGCGCGATAGCGATTGCAGACGCAGATGCTTCACAACCGCAACAAAAAAGCCGCTCTTTTCCTGCGAAGGAGCGGCTTTTGCTTGGCTTATTTGGCTGGCGTGCTTTCGGCTGGCCCTGGATGTGCTTTGACGTACTCCAGCGCATTGTAGATGATTTCCGCTGCTTCTTGGCGCGTAATCGCATCGCGCGGGTGCATTTTTTGCCCGTCATCCAGCTTGGCGATTCCGAGAACGAGCGCCCGCTGAATCGTGCCCTGGTAGCTTGGGTTCAGTTGCTCCAGATCGGCGAAGTCGCGGGGAGCGATTTTGATCATCGGCAAATCGTAGTGTGTTTCCATCGCCAGCATGAGCTGATGAATAAACTGTTCTTTCGTCCAAATCTGCTCCGGTTCAAGGTCGGCTGGCAGATCGAGTCCGTTGTTTGCGGCGATGATCAACACGTTGGAGTACCAGGCATCGTTATCGGCCTTGGCAAAATAGTCGGTTGCTTTCGGCTCTTTGATAAAGCGAATGTTGTCGATGTTGAGACGGAACGCACTGACGATCAACTGGATGCCTTGGGCAGCCGTAATCGTCGCATCCGGCATAAAGCGATGATCGTCCACGCCCCGTAAAATTCCTTGTTGTTGCAACGCCATGATTTTATCTTTAGCCGCTACATTTTGCAAATCGGTAAACGGAGCGGAGGCGGCAAAGCCTTGTTGGGTCATAGACAGTGTCAGTAAGGCAAAAGTAGAAAAGGCGAGCAGTTTGCGAGTGGCTTTCATGATTATCACCTCGGCTGTTTTTGAAAAGCTACACCTGTAGGACGACGGTTTTTCGCGAATGTTTCACGGAGTCATTTTGCAGAATAAATAGACTGCCTTTTCTGTTTATTATATAATGTTATAAGACGTACTGATTAACTAACAGGGGGAAACGTGATGAAACTGATTGCGATTGGCGATAATGTGGTGGATTACTACAAAGACCGCGGCGAAATTTTTCCCGGGGGAAATGCGCTGAACGTAGCGGTGCTGGGCAAACGGTATCAGGCAGATGTGTCCTCGTACATTGGCATCATCGGCAACGACCAGGCGGCTGATCATGTCAGACAGACTCTGCTTTTGGAAAAGATCGATATTTCCCGCTTGCGTCAAGCAGTCGGCCCGAATGGAGAAGCGATCGTTTCCCTCAACGCCGACGGTGATCGCGTGTTCGTCGGTTCCAACAAAGGCGGTGTGCAAGCGTACATGGGGCTAAGGCTGACCGATGACGACAAGGCGTACATAGCCAGGCATGAGCTGCTGCACACGAGCATTTACAGCAATCTGGAGCACGAGTTGCCCGAATTGCACAAAGCGATCCGCATTTCCTTCGACTTTTCGACGCGTTGGACGCCTGCCTATTTGGAGCGAGTATGCCCTTATGTCGACTACGGCTTTTTCTCGGGGAGCGACCTGACAGAAGACGAGTGCCACCAGCTCATCCAGCAAGTGCATCGTCTGGGAACAAAAGTCGTCGGGGTGACGCGCGGCGCGCAAGGAGCGATTTTTTCCGAAGCAGGCAAGCTGTACCGCCAAGAAATTGTTCCGACCGAGGTCGTAGACACGTTGGGTGCGGGAGACTCGTTTATCGCCATGTTTTTAATGAAGTACCATCCAGACGGCGACATGCAAGCGGCGCTGAGGCAGGCGTCAGTAGCGGCGGCCCAGACGTGCGGACATTACGGCGCTTTCGGATACGGCGTTCCCAAAGTTGGTTAATCGGTCAAAAAAAAGAAGCTAGAGACATCTTCTAGCTTCTTTTATCCTTTTATGCCCCCGCTCGTCAGGCCCCTGACGAAGTATTTTTGCATGAACAAAAAGAGCAGGATGATCGGCAGCGCAGAGATGGTCAAGCCAGCGAGCAGCACGCCCCAATCGGTTTGCAGCATGTCCCGGAACGCCATCAAGCCGGAAGGGATCGTCTTCAGCTTGTTATCGTCAATGAAGATGATGGAAAACAAAAACTCGTTCCAGGAAAAGTAAGCCGTCAACAGCGCAGACGTCAGCAGGATCGGGGTGCTGAGCGGCAAAAAAATGCGGGTGAACACGCTGAAGCTGCTACAGCCATCCATGTAAGCCGCTTCCTCGATTTCTTTCGGGATCGTCAGGAAGTGCGCGCGGATCAACAGCACGGTAAAAGGAAGCCGGTAGGCGACGTACGGGATGATCAAAGCCCAGTACGTGTTGAACAGCCCGAGACTCTGGATCAGTTTGTAAAGGGGGATCAGGCTGACTTGCGGAGAGAGCATCAATCCGCCGAGAATCAAAATCAGCACGAGCCGCTTGCCGCGAAACGAAAAGCGGGTTAGGCCATACGCCCCGAGAGCGCTTAACAGCACGGTCAAAAAGCAAGTCAGGCTGGTGACGATGACGCTGTTTAAAAAGTAGGCGGAAATCCCTTGCTCCCAGGCTGTCACGTAATTTTCGAACAGCCATTGTGTCGGAAGCGCCCAGCTGTCGCTGAAAATCTCGGAAGATTCCTTGAGCGAGTTCATCACCATCCAGAACAACGGGTAGGCGATGGCGACGAAGTACAGCAGCAAAATGACCAAAAGGCTGGAACTGCCCCATGTCAAGCCTCGTCTGCTGCGCTGTTTCTTCGCTGTCGGCAGGAGGGGAGCTGCGTTTTGCTGTGAAACCGTTTCCATATTTTGCTGCATGTCGATTACTCCTCTCCAGTCTTGGATAGCTTCATTTGCACGAGTGAAATCAACAGTGTGATAGCCAAAATGACATTGGCGATCGTCGACGCGTAGCCCATCTGGTCGTGAACGAAGGCGGACTGGTACAAGTAGGTGCCGAGCACCTCGGAAGCGTGACCGGGACCACCGCCCGTGAGTATGTAGACTTCATTGAAAACGGTAAAGGCGCCAGCCAGCGTAATCGTGGAGGTAACAAACGTCATCTCCCGCACTTGCGGAACCGTGACGTGAAAAAACATCCGGATTTTGCTTGCGCCGTCGATTTCGGCGGCTTCGTACAGCTCTTGCGGGATTTTCTGGATCGCGACGATGAACAGCATCATGATGTAGCCGATGCTTTGCCACTGGGAGACGGCAATCGCCGCAAAGATGGCTGTCGCAGAATCTCCAACCCACGCCCGTGTCCAGCTCTCCAGTCCGATGGCGGACAAAAAGCCGTTCAGCAAGCCGACTTGCGGATGGTAGATGAAGTCAAACAGCAGAGCGATGACGGTGATCGAGATGATGACAGGCGTGAAGTAAATCGTGCGAAAGAGCGGGGAGATTTTGCGAAACACTTTGTCTTCCAGAACAGCCGCCAGGACAAGCCCGCCAAAAACTTGGAAGATGAGAGAAATGACGGCGTAGTAGATGTTGTTCACAAGCGCCTGGTAAAAGATCGGGTCGTGAAACAGCTTCGCGTATTGGGCCAGTCCGACGAACGTTTTGTCTGCGGAGAAAGCGCTCCATTCAAACAAGCTGAACTGGATGTTTTGCACAATCGGGAAGTAAATAAAAAGGAGGATCAACAAAAAGCCTGGAAGGACATACAAGTAACCCGCATATTTTCGCTGGAGCATATCGTTCCCCCCTAAGTGTATGAAGAGACAGTGGAGCCGCTCGGGACTCCACTGCCGTGCTTTTTGGGCGCTTACCTTGTTACTTGGACTGTTCCCGCACCTGCTGCGCTGCCTTGCGAACATCTTGCATGATTTCCTCCGGCGATTTTTCTCCGTTGAGCATTTGCTGCGTGCCTGCGAGATAGGCGTCGACAATTTTGATATCGAGATCGGTATCGAGCCACAAAGCCAAGCCTTCTGCTGCGTTCACGCGCTCTACAGCCTCGATGCCGAGCGGAGTGGCGGTATTTGCGTTGACAGCCCCTTTGACGGCGCTATACTTGCCGACATCCTTGACGAATTTTTCGGCTTGCGCTTTCGAGGTCAAAAATTGCAGGAACTTCACGGCTTCTTTTGGATGCTTCGTGGTGGCCGAAATCATGAAGCCCTCGGGAGCGCCTGTCAAAAATTTCGGATTGCCTTTGCCGCCTTCGATCGCCGGGAAGTCGAGGAATCCCCATGGAAACTTCGTCTTCGGTTCTACCAGCCGCACTTCTGCGGTCTCGGCGTAAAAAATCGCCGCTTTCTGGTCGATGAACATTTGTCTGGCAAACTCATGATCCAGGCCGTTGACATCTTTGTTGAAATAGGGGATTAGCTCCTGCATTTTTTTCAGCGCTTCTACATAGCCTGGATCTTCAAACGTTCCGGTGGCGCGGTTGTAGTCTTTTTCCCGCGTGCTTTCATCGACCATGCGCTGGTTCAGCGTGCCGATGTAGTGGGAAGAAGCCCATGGCGCCTTGTTGCCGAAGGTGATCGGAGTATAGCCGTTGTCCTTTAGCGTTTGCAGGGTGGAGAGGAACTCTGACCAGGTGGTTGGGACGGCGAGATTCAGCTTGGCGAAAATGTCTTTGTTGTAGAAAAACGTTTTGCCGTCGATCGTGAGTGGCACGCCGTACAGCTTGTTGTCCAGCGTAAACGGCACGAGCTGGGATTCCATCAGCTGATCATGCCAGGCTTTGTCTTCCTGGGCGTAGCCGGTCAAATCGAGCGCTTTGCCGCCTCGCACAAACTTGTAAGCGTATTCGCCGCTCCACGAAAAGTAAATGTCAGGGGGATTGTCCGTGCCGAGCAGGACGCTGATTTTTTCCTTGTAGGCGTCGTTTAGCACCGCCTCTGTTTCAATCTTGATGTTCGGATTTTCCTGTTCAAACGCTTTGACGACTTGTTCGAAGTAGGTTTTGTCAGGGTCTCTGGGCCAGCGGTGGAAAAAACGCAAGGTGACCTGCTGATCCGCAGCGGGGGAGACTTGATTTCCGCCAGGGTCTGCAGAAGCTTGCTTGGGCGTATCAGCAGTCGAGCAGCCAGTTGCGAGCGAGAAAATAAGCAAAAGACCAGTGGCGAACCGAAGTATCCTTTTCAAGACATTGCCCCCTTTTATCTTGTAGGAATCGTGCAGGAAAATTTTATATCATATTATGACATTATATTATGATATAAAATTAAGAATTGTCAAACAACAAATGTTCTCCGCGTCTTAGTAAGCGACTTTCCACATGTAACGTCTGGTCGAAAGCGGGTGGTTGCGGGCATCTGCGAGTTCATTGGCAAACTGGCGCAAAACGTAATTCAATACGAGCGGAGCGATATAGCCGCGCAGATCGTCGGCGATTTCGGACAGGTCGAACTCTTTGGCATCCAATGTGATCAGCTTTTCGCCGTACTGCTGATTGAACGTCTGCACGCGCTCTTCCAGCGGGCGAGTCTCGTCCAGCCCAAGCAGTTGAATGACGGGCACGTTTTTGTCGAGAATTTCGAACGGACCATGGAAATATTCTCCGGCGTGGATCGCATGCGAGTGAATCCACTGCATTTCCATCAGGATGCAGATCGCGAAGGAGTAGGCTACGCCGAAATTGGCTCCGCTGGCGATGGTGTAGATGATGTTTTCGTCCTTGTTGGCTTCTCCGAACGCTTTTGCCCGGTCCATAAACTGACTTTTCGCCCGATCATACACGGTTTGCAAGCTTTGCAGGGACTGGATGAAGCGGTGGAATTTGGCGTTTTCTTCTTTGACGTAGAGCAGTCCTGTCACGAGTTGATACATGATCGAGTAGTTGGTTTCAAAAGCGGGCGCGTCCGGGCCATAGCTGTACGTGATGACGTGCTCCGATGCTTCGGCCAATGGGGAGGACGGTTCGTGGGTCAAGGAAACGGTGAGGGCGCCTTTGCTGCGGGCAAATTTGGCTGCTTCGGCCGTCTCAGGCGTATTGCCGGAGTGGGAGCACAAGATGACGAGCGACTTCGCGCCGAGCGTGGCGGGGTTGCGGTGAATAAATTCATTGGAACTGTACAAGTCCGAGTAGATCGTTTTCGCTTCGCGGTCGAGCCAGTATTTGCTTGGATACATCAAGGCCGATGATCCGCCGCAAGCGACGAGAAAGACGTTTTCGATCGGACGGGAGCTGATTGCATCCAAAGCTTGCTGAACGTGAGGATGTAACATGAGAAGACCTCCTTGAAATGAATGGATTGGTTATATAACAATATATAACATCTTATAAACAGACAATCAACTGATTTTTCGAAAAATTTACCAAGAAGCCGTCCACAACAAAAACACTGGATGCTTCGTCCAGTGTCATTGGCTGCGGTTTTGCCCGGTATTGATGGTAAACGTGACGCGATCGGTCGGGATCAGCGAGCTGGAAGAGTGGAAGGGACTGCCTGTGTTATCGTAAGCTACCTTGTCGATCTGGTAGAGCGGCGTGCCGATGGAACAGCGCAGCAGTTCGGCTTCTTCCTGGGTCGCCATGATCACATTCAGCGTTTTCAGGTTGGAGGCAGGCTCGACCTGGTAGTATTTTTTCAGCACCTGATACGTCGAAATCGACTCGGCAATATACTTTTCCAGTTGGGGGAAGCGCGTCAGCGGATAGTAGACGGTTTCCCAAACAAGCGGGGCGTCGTTGACGTAGTGCAGCCGCTTCAATTGCAGGATCGGTGTTCCAACGGCTATTTGCAAAGGGGACGCGATCGCTTTGTCCGCCTCGATCAGCGCGGTTGAAATAATTTGCGGCTGCGGCAACTGCCCGGTTTGGGTGAGAAACTCGGAAAAGCCGTTGACTGCGATCAGCTCACGCTTCAATTTGGTAGCCGTGACGAAGGTGCCTTTTCCTTGCTGGCGCTGCAAAATGCCAGCCTCGACCAGCTCCGTGATGGCTCGGCGGGTCGTAATCCGGCTCACCCCGTACATTTCGCACAGTTCTCCTTCCGGCGGGAGCTGCTGACCTGACTTGTATACACCACGATTGATATCTTCTTTGATGACTTCCTTGAGTTGGAGGTAGAGCGGCTTGTGACTCGCGTTATTTAATTTCATCGCTTTTGTCTCCGATCAAAAAATTTTAAATCGTCTTATAATAATATATCATATTTCGGTCATGCAAGCATTTTCGCAAAAAGGCGCTTCACTGGCATTACGCTTGACGGGACGCTATGATAAACATAATTGTTGGTGGAGAGGACTGGTACATATGGCTCGTGTCTTATTCGTTAACGGCGGCTCGGAAGGACATGTCAACCCGACAGTCGGCGTGGTCCAAGAGCTTGTTTCGCGCGGGGAAGAGGTCGTGTACGTTGCGATTGAAGCTTATCGGGAGCGCTTGGAGCAGGCGGGCGCTACGGTACGAACTTTTGACGGACAAAAATTCATCCAGGCGTTCATCTCAGGGGGCAGAAATTATTTGCTGCAGAGAGTCAACGGACTTTTGCACACAGCGGATATCGTCATCCCGAGCGTTTTGGAGCAGATAAAAGGCGAGCAGTTTGAATATATCATTCACGACTCCATGTTTGGCTGCGGCCGATTGCTTGCCGAGATGTTCCAGCTTCCGGCGATTAGCTCTTGTACTTCTTTTGCCCAGACGAAAGCTTCTTTCGAGGAGACGCTGGAGCAGCTTTCGCGCGAAATGCCTCTAGAGTTGAGGGAAGCGAGCGAAGCAGAATTTCAACGCCTGACAGCCAGCGTGCAGGAAAAGTACGGTGTAGAGATTCATTCGCCTTACGAAGTGTTTTGCAACCCGGCACCATTGAGCATTGTTTATACATCAAGGGAGTTTCAACCTTTTGCAGAAGCGTTCGACCATACATACAAATTTGTCGGCCCATCGATCGCTCCGCGCTACTCGCAAGATCGCTTCGATCTAGCGCAAATCAAAGAGAAGCGTCCGATTTACATCTCATTGGGCACCATCGTGAATCATTCGATTGACTTTTATCAGCTTTGCTTTCAGGCATTCGGCAATACGGAGCATACTGTTGTCATGTCGATCGGGAACAAAGTCCAGCTTGCTGATCTGGGAGACATCCCTGAAAACTTCTTGGTGAAAAGCTATGTTCCCCAGCTCGATGTGCTCCAGCATGCCAAACTGTTTATTACGCATGGCGGGATGAACAGTGCGAGCGAGGGGCTTTACTACGGGGTGCCGCTCGTTGTTCTCCCGCAAGGCGCGGATCAGCCCGTCATTGCCGGACAAGTTGCCAAGCTGGGGGCAGGGCTTGCTTTGGACATGCAAAACTTGACCGCAAGCGAACTGCGCGAAGCCGCCGAGCAGGTGCTGGAGCAGCCGTCCTTCCGCAAAGCTGCTGCAACGGTCAGCGAATCGTTTCAACGAGCAGGCGGTTATCGGCAAGCGGTGGATGAGATTTTGCAGTGGAGAGGTCGGTAGCGGTTGGAAGGAACTCACAGACGACCAGAGCTTGTATCGCAATGGACGCCTGAGAGATTGCCACGACATTTTCTCGTCACAAGTTTGTCATTTCTATAAAAAAGTGGAAAAAGATTGAAATTGACTGGCGGATGGATTAAAATTTTTCTAAAGGAATTACGGACGTTAGCAAACATGCGATCATGAGAAGTCAGGGAAGTATTCGTTCGAAAAAGCCCCGTTTGAATCTAATAGCACAGCAACCTGAGTGAATCTATTGAAGCTTAGGCACTTTAGAGGAATGAAGGGGTCATACGGCAATGCAGCGCAGTGGAGTGTATCGGCAGATCGATACATGAAAGGGCGAAGCATTGCCGTTTTTGGTATGTTTGCCATTCACATTCAAAAGCGAAAGAAGTTTCAAAGATGATGGAGGAATCGCCAGACATGGAGCAAATCACGTACTATCCACTGACTCATCCGCAAAAAAGAATCTGGTCAATCGAGCAGATTTATCCTGACACTCCTTTGCACAACATTGGCGGAACCGTAATGATAAAAGGCACTGTACAGATGCCCGCGCTTGAAAAAGCGATTCATCTGCTTATGGAAAAACATGAAGCTTTGCGGCTGCGAGTTTTGAACCGCAGCGGAGAGCCGCAGCAATACGTGAGTCCGTTTGCCCCGTTCCCACTGGACTATATCGATTTCTCAACAGGCAAAGAGCCGCGAAAAGATTTTGCCGATTGGGTGCAAGCGGAAGCGAGAAAGCCGTTCGTCATCGAAAACGAGAGGCTTTTTTATTTTGCCCTGTTTCGCATCTCGGACGAAGAGCATGGCTACCTGGTCAAGTTGCATCACATGATCGCCGATGGCTGGTCGATCAACATTATGACCGAGCATATTCGAGAACATTACGGCAAGCTTGTGCGCGGAGAGGAAGTCTCTGACCATCAGTCTGCTCCGAGCTACCTGGCTTACATCGACCACGAGCGCGACTATCTTTCGTCGGAGCGCTTCTGGAAAAACCGGACGTTTTGGAACGAGAAATTCCGCGATCTTCCTGACGCGTATGTGGAAAAAAGCTCAGACACATTGCCGGGAAACCGCATCACGCATGAATGGAGCGCCGAGCTTTCCAACCAAGTAAAAGAGTGGGCAAAAGCAAACAACTGGTCGCTGAATACCATTTTTGTGGCGCTGTACTTGCTGTATGTACACAAGTTTACCGGGCGCGAGGATCTCGTGATTGGCACGCCGGTGCTCAATCGATCCGGGAAGCAGCAAAAGAGCATGTTTGGCATGTTTACCAGCACGATGCCGTTTCGTTTTACCATCGACGATCGCTGTTCTGTCGCGGACATGGTGGCTCGGGTCAACAGGGAGCTTTTGGATTGCTTTTTCCATCAGCGCTATCCGTATGACTTGCTGATTCAGGACGTGGAGCTGAAAAAAAGAGGCTACCATCAGCTGTTTGATGTGTGTATCAATTACTACAACACAGCGCTCCAGACGGATTGGGACGGCTGCGCGGTCGAGAATGTCGAGTTTTACAGCGGGCACCAAATTTATTCGATGCAGCTCGTCATCAAGGAATGGTCGGACTCCGGTCGCATCAGCATCAGTTTTGACTACAAAACGAGCGACTACGCGGAAGAGCAGATCGAGGATTTGTTTGCTCGTCTGACCGCTTTGACCCGGAAAATCGTGGCCCGGCCCGACGAGCCGATCAAGCAGCTTACGCTTTTCTCCGAGGAAGAGCAGCAAAAACTGGTAGTGGAGTACAACCGGACAGATGCCTTTTATCCGCGCGGCCAAACGATCTATCAGCTTTTTGAAGCGCAGGCAGCAAAAACGCCGGACAAGCTCGCCGTCCAATATGGCGAAAAGTTTTTGACCTACCAGCAATTGAACGAGAAAGCCAACCAGCTTGCCAGATATTTAAAAGAACAAGGGGTTGGGCGAGAAACGATCGTAGGCTTGTTGACCACGCACTCTTTGGAAACCGTGATCGGGCTGATTGCCGTCGGAAAAGCGGGCGGCGCCTTCATGCCGATCGATCCTGACAATCCAGCCGAGCGAACTCGCTATTTGCTGCAAAACTCCGGCACCCAGCTTTTGCTGACGAATGTGGACCCGGCGGACGAGTGGGGCTTCACTGGACAGATCATCCGCCTGCCGGACGTCGACTGCACAGCGTATGCATCCACTAACTTGCAGGCTGAAAGCGCGCCTGCGGATATGGTGTACATGATTTATACATCCGGTTCTACGGGCAGGCCGAAGGGCACGATGGTGGAACACCGCGGGCTGGTCAATTACATTTGCTGGGCGAAAAAGATGTATGTCAAGCAGGATGACGAGGTGTTCCCGCTCTATTCGTCTTTGGCGTTCGACCTGACGATTACCTCCGTGTTTACTCCGCTGATTAGCGGCGGCACGATCATGGTCTACAGCCACACAGAAGACGAGTATGTGCTGTTCCGCATTTTGCGTGAGAACAAAGCGACAATCGTCAAGCTTACGCCATCGCATTTATCTTTGTTAACAGATCGTGACAATCGGAATAGCTCGGTGAAAAGGTTCATCGTAGGCGGTGAAAATCTGAAGGTCAGCCTTGCCAAAAGCGTCTATGACAGCTTCGGAGGAAACATCGAGATTCTCAACGAGTACGGCCCAACCGAGACGGTGGTCGGGTGCATGATTCACGCTTTTGATCCCGTGACGGACACAAGAGCCGCTGTGCCCATCGGGAAGCCGGCCGACAATGTCCGCATATACGTACTGGACAAACAGTTGGCTCCTGTCCCGACCTACGCTGTCGGGGAAATGTATATTGCGGGCGACGGAGTGGCGAGAGGGTACTTCCGCAATGAGGAGCTGACCAGAGAGAAATTTATCGACGACCCGTTCGTTCCTGGCGAGCGGATGTACAAGACGGGAGACCTTGGCAGGTTTTTGCCGGATGGCAAGCTGGAGTATTTGGGCAGGGGCGACCAGCAAGTCAAGATCAGAGGCTACCGGGTTGAATTGGGCGAAATCGAAAACCAGTTGCTCCAGCACCCGCTTGTAAAAAAGGCGGTTGTCCTCGACAGGGAAGACAAGCAGCAAACCGTGATGCTGTGCGCCTATTACGTCGCGGCGGGCGAGATCGCCAGTTTTGAGCTGAAACAGCATTTGGCACGGCAACTGCCGGATTACCTTGTCCCGCATCATTTCATCGAGGTAAAAGAAATCCCGCTCACAGCCAACGGCAAGGTCGACACGCGCTCCTTGGCTGAGATCGAGTTGCCAAGCGCGGAACATATCGAATATGACGCTTATTCGAGCGAAAAAGAAAAGCAGTTCATTCAGACGGTGGAAGAAGTTCTTGGCGTCCGGCAGATCGGTCGCAAGCACAACTTTTACCATATGGGCGGAGACTCGATCAAAGCTATTCAGATCGCTTCCAGGCTGAGTGCGAAAGGCTACCAGATCAAGGTCAAGGAGATGCTGTCCACCCCCATCATGGAGGAGATGGCCATGCTTGTCGAAGAAGTTCAGCTGACTGTTGTCGAGCAAGGGCTGGCGGAGGGCAGCATTTTGCCTACGCCGATCGTTGCCTGGTTTTTTGCCCGGTCATTCCCCAGCCCGCAGCATTATCATCAGACTGTTTTCGTGGAAATCAGCCCGGCCGTTACGGTAGAAATGCTGGAACGAGCGCTGTTCAAGCTTGTGGAGCACCACGACAGCTTGCGCATGAACGTCAGAGCTGCTCACGGCGATTTGTTCTACAACAATGACCACTTGCTGGCCCCGTATCCAATCGAACAGCGCGAGTTTACGGACATTGCTCATTCCGAGCGCTATGACAGGCTAGAGCAGGTGGCGCATGAACTGGCGGAGCGCACAGACTTGTCCCGCGACCTTTTGCTGAAAGCTTGCCTGATTCATCTCGGAAGCACGCGCCATTTGCTGCTGTCTGCCCATCATCTGCTAGTAGATGGCGTCTCCTGGCGAATCATCCTGGAGGATTTGAACGCGCTGCTCAAGCAAATTTGTCTCGGACAAGCGGTGGAACTTCCTTTGAAGACGCATTCCTATCAAAAATGGGCAGAGTCTTTGGCTGGCTACTGGCGAGGCGAGGGAGAGGCGGGGGCAGAAAAAGAAAAAGAAAAAGAAAAAGCGTACTGGGAAGCGGTCTTGCAAAAGTTTGTGCCGTTTCCGACTGATCACGATGGCGGCGCAGACAGTGTGGCTGCCAGCTGCACCCTTTCTGCCGAGCTGGGCAAGCAGGAAACGCTGGCACTTTTGACCGAAGCCAATGCTTCCTACAATACGGAGCCTGTCGATCTGCTGTTGACGGCTTTATTCATCGCGATTCGCGAACATACAGGGCAGACGGATATCGTAATCGAGACGGAGGGGCATGGGCGAGAACAGCTTGCGGAAAAGCTGGATATCGGCAGAACGGTCGGATGGTTCACGAGTCTCTACCCGTTTGGCCTCTCGCTCACAGACGGAGCTTTGTCCGAGCAGATCAAGCATGTCAAGGAGACGCGAAGAAACGTACCAAACAACGGAATCGGTTACGGCATTTTGCGCTATTTGGCAAAGACTGTCCCGGACTACGCCCCCCAGACGGTCAGGTTTAATTACTTGGGCGAGTTTGCCCAAACGTTTGACGGCGGCTACGTGAAACTGCTCGGCGGCGCTTTTCAGCAAAACACCAGCCCGGACAACCCGCTCACTTGCCTGATCGATGTGAACTGCTTTGTTCTGGATGGTCAGTTGCAAATACGGCTTGCCTTTAGCCGGAACAAGTTTACGGAAAGCAGCATGCAGCGCTTTTTGGGCAACTTCCAGCGCCATCTGGGCGAGATCATTCTGCATGGCAGCCAGCACGGAGCGAAGGAGTTTACCCCTTCTGATTTTGACACGGTAGAGCTTACGCAAGAAGAGTTGGACAATTTGTTCATTTGACGGCGGAAAATTCGGGATGAGAGGTTAAGTGTATGAGAAAAGGAATCGCGGCATGGCTTGTCCTGCTTTTGCTCACCATGACTTTTCCCTGGAAATTACAGGCGGAAACAGCGGCAACAACCAGTCTGGACGAACAAAAAATCGCAGCCATCGAAGCTTGGATCGAGGAAAAAATGCAGGACGGCAAAATACCGGGGGCATCTGTCGTCATTGTCAAAGGCGAAGAGACGATCTACAACCGCGGGTTTGGCTATGCGGACGTGGCCGTGCAACGCCCGGTGACGACACAAACGCTGTTTGAGCTTGGTTCTACGAGCAAAGCGTTTACTGGCCTGATCATACTGGCGCTGGAAGAACAAGGACTGCTCAGCTTACAAGACCCGGTGCAAAAGTATCTCCCGTGGTTTCAGATGAAGGATGCCAGAGGAAATACGCCGCCTATTACGCTGGAACAATTGCTCCACCATACTAGCGGAATCCCGTTCCGCTCGATTGGCGAGATTCCGGCAGGCGAAGAGGCAGACGCGCTGGAGCGGACAGTCAGGGCAGCCGCAGGACAGACGCTCGATTTTTCTCCGGGAGAACGCTTCCTGTATGCGTCGATCAACTACGATGTCCTCGGATTGGTCGTAGAAAAAGTGACGGGGAAGTCTTTTGAACAAGTGGCAAAAGACAACGTGCTGACGCCGCTCGGCATGCAGCATTCCTACCTGTTCCGTCAGGAAGCCGAGCAGCATGAAATGGCCAAAGGCTATAAAATCGGCTTTTTGGGAGCGCGAGAATACGAGGCTCCTGTGTATCGGGGCAATACGCCAGCCGGATACATCATTTCCAATAGCGAGGATATGGCAATCTGGCTGAAAAAGCAGCTCGGTTCGGGAGCAAACGAACAGGTGAGCAGCGAGCTGATTAGACGGTCCCATCAGCCGGATCGCTCTGTTTTTCCGGGCGGCGACGGCTCCTCGTATGCTGCGGGCTGGTTCGTCTACCAAAAAGGCAGCGGCGAGCTGTCCCACGGCGGAAGCAACCCGAATTACTCTTCCTCGGTCGTCATTCGCCCGGGCGAGCCGCTGGGAGTAGCGGTATTAACCAATATCAACTCGGCTCACACACAGGCGATGGGTCAGGGAATCATGGAAATTTTGCAAGGCAAGCAACCGCCGGAAAACGTTTCCGACCTTTACAGCAGTGTCGACAAGGTGGCGGTTGTCATTTTGTGCATCGCGATCCCGTTGATTGCGGTTACCGCCTGGTTTGCCGCCAAGGCGCTCGGCGAAATCGCCCGAAAACAGCGGCGTCCATCCGCAGGGTTTGTGAAAAACGCGTATCGCTTTGCCGTGCTGCTCGTCTGTTTAGGGCTGTGCGGATACTGTTTTTGGCAAATTCCTTCCGTCTTGTTTGACGGGCTGTCCTGGAGCTTCGTCGACGTCTGGGCGCCTGCAAGCTTTGTGGTCGCCATCCTTAGTTTGTTTGTCGGGATTGTGCTGTTTTCCGTCTATTACTGGATGACGGTTGTGTTTCCAAAAGCGAATGACCGGACCTTTTTTCCGATCATCGTCCTCAGTACCGTCAGTGGATTGGGCAATGCGCTGATTATTTTTATCATCAACGAGGCGCTCAACCATACTGACCGTTTTCAGGGCGGCTTGTTTTCCTTTTTTATCATGGGCATCCTCATCTACGTGTGCGGACAAAGGTTGGTCAGGGCCAAACTGATTACGATCACAAACGAGATGGTGTTCCAAAAAAGAACAGAGTTGATCGACAAAATTCTCAACTCTCCGTACCAAAACATTGAAGCCATCGAAAAAGAGCGCATCTACTCCGTGTTGAACAACGATACGGAAACGATCAGCGGCGTGTCCAACATCTTGATTTTCGGGGTCACCAGCCTGGTTACTTTGCTGTGCTGCTTCATTTATTTAGGCATGGTCAATCTGTATGGCCTGCTCATTTCCATTGTCGTGATTTTGGTCGCCGCCGGGCTTTATTTTCTCGCAGGTCGGTATGCCAATCGCGTGTGGGAAGAGACGAGGGACATACAAAATGCCTTTTTCAAGTTCATCAATCACATGATTGGCGGTTTCAAGGAGCTGAGCATCCATAAGGGAAAGAAAGGGCAATTCCAGCAGGAGTTGCAACAAAGCTGCGATACGTACCGGATCAAGCGGATTCAGGGGGATTTAAGTTTCGCCAACGTGTTTGTGATGGGCGAGCTGCTGTTCACCTTCGTGATCGGGGTCGTTGCGTTCATTTTCCCTGTCGTCTTTACGGATATTGCCAGCAGTTCCTTGCGAGCCTACATTTTTGTGTTTCTGTATATGACAGGCCCTGTGCACGGCGTTTTGGATGCGATTCCGAATTTTATTCGCGTGCGGATTAGCTGGAATCGGTTGAATGAACTGTCGAGACAGCTAGAAGTCGGTGAGGACAAACAGGAGGGGCAAAAGACAGAAGCACTTCCATCTGGGGGAGACATTCATTTGGAGGCCAGAGCTGTTGAATATCATTATAAGAACGCCGAGGGCGAGCAGTTTACTGTCGGTCCGGTCAACCTGAGCTTCCATTCTGGTCAGGTCACTTTCATTACGGGCGGGAACGGGAGCGGGAAATCGACATTAGGCAAGCTGTTGGTGGGATTGTACAAGCCCGACCGGGGTGAACTGTTGGTGAATGGTCAGCGCCAGGAAGAGCTGGGACAACATTTTGCCGCCATTTTCAGCGATTTTCACTTGTTCGAGAAGTTGTACGGCATCAACGTCAATCAAAAAGAACAAGAAATACAAGAATATTTGCTGAAACTCGGCATCGACCATAAGCTGCACATCCAGAATGGCGGCTTCAGCACGGTCAATTTGTCTACGGGCCAAAGAAAACGGTTGGCCTTGTTAGTCAGCTGCATGGAGGATCGCCCGATCTATTTCTTTGACGAATGGGCTGCCGATCAGGACCCTGAGTTTAGAGAATATTTTTACAACACACTTCTGCCTGAGATGAAGCAAAAAGGCAAGTGCGTCATTGCGATTACGCATGACGACAGGTATTTCCATGTAGCCGATCAGCTTTTGAAAATGGAAGTCGGGCAGATCGCTCATGAACATGTGAAACAACATGCATGAGAATCTCTGGGTAATGCGGGAGAGGAGGGGAGGCGGCAGAGCGCAAAATGAGAGAAGCCACAGGATAGGATGAGTTCGTTACGCTGTCTACTATGAGAAAAGGATGATTGCTGAAAATGAAAACATTCGAATCGATTGGGATTGTCGGAGCCGGGATAATGGGCTCAGATTTGGCTTTGGACCTGGCTAGTCACGGATATCGCGTCATTTTGAAAGATTTGCATCCCGACATTTTGGAAAAAGCGAAGCAGAAGATGCGCGAAGACTTCAAGCTGATCAAGCTGATGAAAAAAGAGATTCCGGTAAAAGACATAGAGCAAGTGCTCGCCAACGTATTGTTCACCACGACTTACGATGATTTTTCTGCCGTGCCGTTCGTAATTGAAAACATCACCGAAAATTGGGAGGCCAAGAAGCAGGTCTACCTTGAGCTGAAACAATACTGCCCGGAAGACACGATTTATGGCGTCAATACAAGCTGCATCTCCATCACGAAGGTCGGCTCGCTGCTGCCCAAGCCGGAAAATGTCATCGGGATGCACTTCATGAATCCGGTGCCGCTCAAGCAGATGGTGGAGATCATCCGTGGCTACTACACGTCCGAGCAAACGATCGAGAAAATCAAAAGCTTCCTGAAATCAGTCGACAAAAAGCCTGTACTGGTCAACGACTCGCCCGGCTTTGTCACAAACCGCGTGCTGATGCTGATGATTAATGAATGTATTTGGGCGATTCACGATCAGGTGGCGACGCCGCAGGACCTCGACAAAATATTCCGCTTGGGGTTCAGCCATAAAATGGGACCGTTGGCAACCGCGGACTTGATCGGGCTCGATACGATTTTGCACTCGATTGAAGTGTTGTACGAGAGCTTCAACGATCCTAAGTATCGCCCGTGCCCGCTGCTGGTCAAAATGGTCGACGCCGGACTGCTTGGCAAGAAAAGCGGGAAAGGGTTTTTCGATTATACGGCGGCGTCTCCATTGGCGCACAGTGCCAGATAAGCGGTGGGTTGGACGAAGCCGATCAAAATTTCATGTAAAGGAACATGCAAATGGAGCTGAAAAACGGGATTAAATGTGTCGTCTGGGATTTGGACAACACGGTCTGGAAGGGCGTTTTGTCGGAAGGAGACGATGTTGCCCTCTATCCGCAAATCAAGGAAATCATGGAACAACTCGATCAGCGCGGCATTTTGCAGTCGGTGGCAAGCAAAAACAATTACGCTGACGCGATGCGCAAGCTGAAAGAGTTTGAGATTGACCACTATTTTTTGTACCCGCAAATTCATTGGGAGCCGAAGTCCAAATCCATCGGGGCGATCCAGCAGGCGATCAACATCGGGATGGACACGCTGTTGTTCGTCGATGACCAGCCTTTTGAACTGGACGAAGTGAAAAGCGTGCACGATTCGATCAACTGCCTGCACGCCGAGCGCTATACCGAGCTGCTGACACACCCTTCGCTGATTCCGGCTTTTATTACGGAGGACTCGAAAAAACGGCGGTTAATGTATTTGCAAGACATGGAGCGTCAGCAGGAGGAAGAGTCTTTCACAGGCACGAGCGAAGAGTTTTTGAAAACGTTGGACATGAAGTTCATAATCAGCGAGGCGCAGGAAGATTGCCTGAAACGCGCGGAGGAGCTTACGGTCCGCACGAATCAGCTGAACTCGACGGGGCGGATATACAGCTACGACGAGCTGAATTATTTCCGCCATTCGCCCGACCACAAGCTGTTCGTGTGCGAGCTGACCGATAAATACGGCTCGTACGGAAAAATCGGAATTGCCCTGGTCGAAATGAACGAGACGCACTGGCATATCAAATTGCTCATCATGTCTTGCCGGGTGATTTCCAGAGGCGTTGGCACCGTATTGCTGGCACACATCATGCAGCAGGCCAAGCAAGCCGGCAAACGATTGCTGGCCGACTTTAAAAATACGGAAAGAAACAAAATGATGTACGTTTCCTATCGTTTTTCCAACTTTAAGGAAGTTTCCAAAGAAGAAGATGGCTTTGTCATCTTGGAAAACGATTTGACCCAGATTCAAAAATTCCCGCCTTATATCGATGTGCTCGTTTCGTAGGAATGACTATTCAACCCAAAAAAGGAGAGTTTACACATGCAACTTCAAGAACAAATTCGCAACTTTATTCTGGCCAATCTGGTTGTATTCGACGATGAAGTGGAATTTAGCGATGACGACAATATTTTTGAACTGGGCTTCGTCAACTCCTTGTTCGCGATGAAACTGGTCACGTTTATCGAAAGCGAATTTCAGCTGACGATTGAAAGCGACGAAATGGAAATTTCCAACTTCAATACGATCAACAACATCGTGAACTTTATCCAGTCCAAATCGGTGTACAAATAAGTGAAGCAGATGATTTACACGACGAAAAATACAAGTGCTGATTTCAATTGGACGGAGTATTTTACCACGCTTAACAGCGGAGAGACACCCGGTGTCGATGCAAACCTATATTTTCAAAACGTCCGGGAACTTTTGCGCGAAAATGCTCACTTGCTCGGCTTGGTGCTTGGCGACGTGCTTCGAAAGCTGTTGCGAGACGTTCCGGTCAAGCCCGAGCCGAGAGTGCTGGAGCTTGGCGCAGGCACCGGATTTTTGACGCGGCTTTTGCTGACGATGTACCAAGGAAGCGGGGTTTTGGTCGATAATTGCCAAACCTCCTTCGACGCCTATAACCAAGTCGCGCATAACCATGCGGATCGCATTACGTACTTGCTCGAAGACTTGTTCACGCTGAAGCTGACAGAAACGTTTGATCTTGTTTGCAGTTTTGGTTTGATTGAACATTTTAAAGAGAAGGCCGAAATCTTGTCCATCCACAAACAGTTTTGCAAGGAGGATGGATATTTGATTTTGATCGTTCCGATGGATAGCTTTTTGACGCGTGCTTATTACGAAGTTCACCCAGAAATCAACCTGGGATACCGGGAGCTGCTGACCAAAAAAATCGCTTTGGAGCAGCTCAGAGCCAGTGGTTTGCAGCCGATTCGCGCAGAAGTCAGTCAGGGCTATGTCTACGATTTTTTGACGATTTTATGCAAATAAGCAAAGCGTAGACAGAAGCACATTTTGAATGATGGGGATTGAATAAATATGACAATAACAAGCCCACACAGCATTCTGGAAGAAGTAAAACAGTTTGCAGAAGAAGAAATCAGACCGTTTGCTGCCGAATTTGAACAACAAAAAGCGCTTTCACGCGAGCTGATCAAAAAAATGGGGGAAAAGCGCTACTTGGCTGCAAGCTTTCCAGCACAGTACGGGGGCTTGCAGCTGCACCCCCTCGAATACGGGAACCTGGTTGAAGAGATCGGAAAAGGCGCTCTGTCTGCCGCGATGCTGCTGACGGTTACGACCGGGCTGGTAGGCGAAACGCTCATCCGTTGGGGCAGCGACTACCAAAAAGCACAGTACGTGCTGCCCATCGCAAGGGGCGAGAAGGTCGGGGCTTTTGCTTTAACCGAACCGGGAGTAGGAAGCGGCGCCAAAGATGTGAAAACCTCCTACGAAAAAGCGGGCGACAAGTATCGGATTACCGGGCGCAAAAAATGGATCTCGTTTGGGGAGATCGCCGACTTTTTTATCGTCATTGCTTCCGATCCGACGACGAACGCGATCAGCGCTTTCCTCGTCGACCGCGAGCAAGAGGGTGTCCACATTCGCAAAATCGAAGGGCTGCTTTCCTGCGCAGCTTCCCAGCTTGCCGATATCGAGCTGCACGATGTGGAAGTGGACGCGGACAAGCTGATCGGCAAGGAAGGAATGGGCTTCACGGGCATTGCCAACTTCGCGCTCGACCAGGGGCGGTTTAACGTCGCCTGGATGGGCGTCGGACTGGCGCAGGAAGCCCTGGAAGTGATGGTTACGTATGCGCGCAAAAGAAACCAGTCCGGGCAGAAAATTTTCAACTTTCAACTGATCAAAGGCATCATCGGAGACGCCGTGACGAACGTTCATGCTGCTCGCTCGCTCTGCCGGGAAGCCGCTCGCATGCGCGCCGACAATCATCCGGACGCGATTGTGCAAACGACGATGGCGAAATACTTTTCCTCGGTAGTAGCCAACAAGGTTGCCTCCGATGCCGTTCAGGTGCTTGGCGCGAACGGCTGCTGCAACCTGTATCCAGTCGAACGTCTTTTCCGGGAGGCGAAAATTTTGGAGATCATTGAAGGGTCTTCGCAAATTCAGCAGCAAATCATCGCCATGCACGGCGCGAACCGCTACTATCAGCCAAAAAGGATTACGGAAGTATGAAAAAATTAGATGCCAATCAAGTCAGCGACATCATTTCTCTCAGTCCGATGCAAGAAGGGATGCTGTTTCATTACTTGAAAGAACCAGACAGCTCCCTCTATTTTGAGCAAATCAGCTTGCATGTTTCCTCGGCTGTCCATATCGCTGCATTTCAACAGGCATGGCGGCACGTCGTCTCCGTCAACGAGATGCTGCGTGCCGTTTTTCGATGGGAAGGGGTCAAAGCGCCTCTTCTCATCATCCTCAAAGAGCTGCCGGACTTTTTGCGCTATGTGGATGTATCGGCACAGGTGACCGCGGACCGCGACACGTTTGTGGCTAACCTGCTGGACGAAGATCGGGCAAACAAGTTTGATCTGCGGGAAGGTGCGTTTCGCGTCAGTTTGTACAAATTGGGAGACGAGGACTATCAGCTGATCCTGAGTCACCACCATATTTTGTTCGACGGGTGGAGCACGGGCATTCTTTTGGCTGAGTTCATGGAGACGTATCAGCAGTTGCTGGAGCAGCGCCAGCCGACCGTTGCGGCGAAGCGAAAATTCAAAGACTTTATCAAGTCGGTCCAGCAAAAAGACAAGGCAGAGCAAGAAACGTTCTGGAAAACCTATCTGAACGAAGTAAATCCGCTCTGGTTGCAAGAGATTATCCCAGCCAATCAGTCTCATGCAAGCAAGCACGCCGCGGAGAAAAAACAGGCCCGGCTGGACATTCCGCAGTCGCTTCATGCTGAAATCAAACGCCAAGGAAAACATGCGATCAGTTGCTACCTGTACGGGGCATGGGCGTTGCTCCACTATTTTTATGCAGACAGCAAAGACGTGGTTTTTGGCACGACCGTTTCGGGGAGGGAGGAGTCTCTCGATGGCATAGACAAGATGGTGGGCTTGTTTATCAATACGTTGCCGCTCCGATTGGCGATCGACCCGGACGAATCCCTCCAGGCATTTTTGGAGCGGGTGTTTGCTTCCATGAATGCCCGCAAGCAGTATGGCTCCACACCGTTGCGGGATATTAAAAAATACAGTGGACTGCCTTTTGAAAAAGAGCTGTTTGATACGGTGCTCGTCATTGAAAATTATCCGCTTCAACCGCATTCGAAAAATCGGAATTTCGTTATCGATTCCTTTTCATATAGAGAAGAAACCAATTATCCGCTCACGATCTTTATTACGTTGTGGGAGACGATCGAGCTTGTTGTCGACTACGACTGCCGCGTCTACAGCGAAGCGTTCGTGCAGGAGCTTTGTGCGCGCTACAAAATGATTTTGACGTATCTGGTGGAGCAGCCACTGGAAACGATTCGCACGGTTGACTTTCTGTTTCCCGAAGAGAAACAGAAGCTGCTGGGCGAATGGGTCAATACGAAAGTGGCTCTGCCCACGGGGAAAACGATCCATCAGCTATTCGAAGAGCAAGTGGACAAAACGCCTGAGCGCATCGCCCTGACATACGAAGGGCGTTCTTTTACGTATCGGCAAATGAATGAGCAGGCGAACCAGTTGGCGAATTTATTACAGGACGCGGGCGTTCAACCGAACCAGGTCGTGGGCTTGTTCATGGATAGGCGGCCGGAGCTGGTGATCGCGCTGCTCGGTATTTTGAAATCCGGTGGCGCTTATTTGCCGTTGGAGCCGACGCTGCCGCTGGAACGCTGCGCGACGATGCTTTCCGACGCTTGTGCCAATGTGGTGGTGTCCGTCCAGAAATTCACGGATGTGTTGGCTGGGCTTAAAACCAAGTGTCCGCTACTCCAAACCGTTGTGTGCATGGACCAGGCAGAAAGCGAAGCAGAGTACAGTCTGCGCGACTTGCAGCAATACGCTCGGGAAGTGGCGGTAACAGTCCCTCAAGCGACTTCCGATGATTTGGCATACGTGATCTATACTTCTGGATCGACCGGAGTGCCCAAGGGCGTCATGATCTCGCATGAAAACGTCGTGAATTTTCTGTACGCAATGGAACGGGAAATCGGTTTTGAACCCGAACATACCGTTCTGGCGCTCGCTGCCTACTCGTTTGATATTTTTGTCCTGGAGTCATTGGCGCCGCTCTGCTGGGGAATGAAAATGACACTGGCGAGCGATGCGGTGCTCAAGGACCCGGATGAAATCATGAAGCTGATCGAAGCTGAGTCGGTGACGATTCTCCAGGCGACGCCATCGCGGATGAAGCTGCTTGTGCAATCGGCGCGAGCGAGCAGTCTGCAGCAGATGCAAAAGATTTTGATCGGCGGAGAAGCGTTATCGGAAGATTTGTACAAATCGTTGCGCGCGATTACAAAGCAGTCTATCTACAATGTGTACGGCCCGACGGAAACGACAGTATGGTCTACGATCCAGCGGCTTGAAGAAACGATTTCTGTCGGCAAGCCGATTGCCAATGTAGGCATCTATCTTTTGTCGAATGAGAGAACGCTGCGCCCGCTTGGCTATCCGGGAGAAGTGTGCATCTTCGGGAAAGGTCTGGGGAAGGGGTACTTGAACCAGCCGCTGCTCACTGCGGAAAAGTTCATAGCCAACCCGTTTCAGCCGGGCGAGCGGTTATATTGTACGGGCGACTACGCCTATTGGCTGCCGGATGGCTCCTTGCAGTTTGTCGGGAGAAAAGACCATCAGGTCAAAATCCGCGGGCACCGCATAGAGATGGCCGAGGTGGAAAGCGCCTTGAAGGATTTTTCCCCGGTCAAAGATGTCGTCGTCATCGAAATAAAAGAAAAGAACGAGTCAGCCCTGGCTGCCTACTTGGTGGTCGACAGCGGTTTCAACTGGACAGCTTGCAAAGCGTTTCTCAAAACGAGGCTGCCGCATTACGCCATTCCGTCTGCTTGCTACCGGATACCGGAAATTCCGTACACCCGCAATTTGAAAGTGGATCGCAAAGCGTTGGTGCAAATGCAAAAAGAGCCGCTGCATTTGTTGGAACATACGATCGAGCCGAAAAGCAAGCTGGAAGCGAAGATTGCTGAGACGTGGAAAAACGTGCTGGAAATCGAGCGGGTGGGCATACACGATCGGTTTTTTGATGTCGGCGGCGACTCGATCAACGTCATCCGCTTGTGCAATGAGTTGAAAGCGGAAATGAACACGGACGTTCCGGTGCAGACCATTTTCACCTATCCGACGATTCATGAATTGGCAAACTACTTCCACGCAAAAGCAACAGGGGAGAGCCGGACGGCCAAGCCTTCAGCCGAAAAGCCCAAAGCGGCCAAGCCCCGCACTGTGGATATTCAAGACACCGATGTTGCGATCATCGGAATGGCAGGCCGATTTCCGGGAGCGGCTGACAAGGAGCAGTTTTGGCGCAATCTCGTCAGCGGCAACGAGGCAATCAAGTTTTACAGCGATGAAGAAATGGAAGCGCTCGGCATCGATCGCGAACTGTGGAACAATCCGCATTATGTCAAGGCGAAAGGAAAGCTCGACGATATCGATTGCTTTGACGCCGAGTTTTTTGGCTATACCGTAGCGGAAGCCGAGTGGATGGACCCGCAAATTCGCTTGCTGCATGAGTGCGCGTGGCATGCCCTGGAGGATGCGGGGTACGAGCCGGAAGCGTATCCAGGCTCTATCGGTTTGTACGTCGGCTCTGCCTACAATATTTACTGGGTGCCGGAGACGTTCTCTCCATCGCTTTACGCTTCTGAGCAATACCAAATTTATCACGTCAACAGCAATTCGTTCGCGACGCTGATTGCTTACCGGATGAATTTGCGCGGGCCAGCGATCACTGTCCAGGCAGCCTGCTCGACTTCGCTCGTGGCAGTTGATCGGGCTTACAAGGACTTGCTTTTTGGAGACTGCGACATCGCCGTTGCAGGGGCGGCTGCGGTTACTTTGCTGGATGAAGCCGGATATGTCCATCAGGAGGGGATGGTTTTATCCAAAGACGGACATTGCCGCGCCTTTGACAAGAAAGCGACCGGGACTGTCACCGGAAACGGGGTTGGGCTAGTCGTCTTAAAACGTCTCAAAGATGCGCTGGCAGATGGAGATCATATTTACTCTGTTTTGAAGTCCACGGCTGTCAATAATGACGGAAACCGCAAAGTGGGCTATTCGGCTCCAAGTGCGGAAGGACAAGCGGCCGTGATTCAAAAAGCGATCGAACGGTCCGGGATCGAAGCGGCGCAGATTCACTATGTCGAAGCGCATGGAACGGGAACGGCATTGGGCGATCCTGTTGAAGTGGAAGGGCTCAAACTGGCCTTCGACACGGACAAGAAAAATTACTGCGGGCTCGGCTCCGTCAAAACGAATATCGGGCATCTGGAAGCGGCGGCAGGGATTGCCGGACTGATGAAAACATCGCTCGCGCTCAAAAACCGGATGATCCCGCCGACGATCAATTGCGAAGAGGTCAATGGGCAGATCGATTTCGAAAATTCCCCGTTTTACCTCAATACACAGCTGCTCGATTTGCAAAACGAAGACATGTTTCCGCTGCGGGCAGGCGTCAGTTCATTCGGGCAAGGAGGCAGCAACGCTCATGTGATTTTGGAGGAAGCGCCGCCAGCGATCGAGACGCCAGCGAAAAGGCGGTACCAAATGATCGCGTTGTCCGCTCACAGCGAGGCAGCGTTGAAAGAGATGAAGGGACGGATTGGCGAGCGGTTCAAGCGCGACGACAGCATCCAGCTGGCCGATGCCGCCTATACGCTGAAGGTAGGGCGCAAACGTTTTTCGCACCGCTCTGTCTTGCTTTGCACAGAAGTGCGGGAAGCGATTGAAGTTTTGACGGACAAAAACTCCCGGAAATCATGGGATTTTGTCGCTTCCGAGCAAAGCCCTGCGCTTGTGTTCATGTTTTCGGGGCAAGGTGCGGAATATGTGAATATGGCCTTGGATCTGTACCGTCACGAGCCGCTTTTCCGCGAGAAGCTGGATGAATGCTTCGCGATTTTGCAAAACATCTCGGGTGTCCGCTATCAGGACTATTTGTACCCCGACCAGCCTGACGATCAGATAGCGCGGGAGATACACAGGCAGAGCGTTTCCCAACCGCTGCATTTTGCCATCGAGTATTCGTTGGCCTGGATGCTGATGGAGTGGGGCGCTGCCCCGTCGAACATGATCGGATACAGCATCGGCGAGTATGTTGCCGCGTGCATAGCCGGAGTTTTCTCGCTGGAAGACGCTCTGGTTTTGACTTACCACAGAGGCAGGCTCATGGAAAAACTCCCGGAAGGCGTCATGCTGACGGTTCCTTTGGCGGAGGAAGCTTTGCTTTCCATCTTGCCGCATGAGCTGTCGATTGCAGCCGTGAACGAGGAATCGTGTATTGTCGCTGGAAGCAAGGAGGACATCAGCCGATTCGAAGCCGCGTTGAAGGAGCAAAAGGTCATCAGCATGCGGCTCGCTATTTCCCACGCGGGGCATTCTAACATGCTGGATTCGATGCTGGCAGAATTTGGCGAATACGTACAGAACGTTTCGTTCCAGCCGCCTGTGCTGCCGTTTGTGTCCAGCTTGACGGGCAATCCGATTACGCCAGAGGAAGCGGTCGATCCGGGCTACTGGGTGCGGCATTTGCGCGAGCCTGTCCGCTTTGTGGCAGGGTTGCAAAAGCTGGCGCAGCAGGAGCATACGTTATTTATCGAGATTGGGCCGGGGCGAAATCTTTGCATGCTCGCCCAGCGGTTTTTGCGCCCTGAGCGCAACCAAAAGCTGCTCGATACGATCCGGGTGGAGCGAAAGCAAGTGGCGGACGACGAACAGCTTTTGAAGACGGTGGCGCAATTGTGGCTGTATGGGGTCGACCTGGACTGGAAACGGTTTTACGACGGCGAACGGCGCAGAAGAATTTCTTTGCCGGGATACCCGTTTGCGAAAAAGCGTTACTGGAACCATGCGTTTCGTTTTGACACCAGCCAGTTTGGCAAACGGGCGAAAGGCAAGCGCTTGGCAAGTGCAGCGCTACAGTCCGCGGCATCGCTCTCGTTTTCGCCTGCGCATTCGCAGGAGCGACTGTCTGGACAGGTGGCCGAATCCGCTCCAGTCGTTCATACGTTTGCAAGCGAAGAGGGAAGCGTGATCTCGCGGTTAGTAGGGGAGATCATCGGCGGTCCGAATGTAGGGGAAGACGAGGACTTGTTTGAAGCGGGATTTGACTCGCTCAAGGTTGTATCGTTTATTTCCAAGCTTGTGGATGCGTTCCAGGTGCAACTGACGATGCACGAGGTGTTCGCGCATCCGACGATCCGCGAGCTGGTGCCGCTCATTCGGCAAAAAGCGCCGCAGGCGGCTGTCGTGATTCCGAAAGCGGCAGAAGCGCCGTACTATCCGGCTTCGTCCCAGCAAAAACGGCTGTATGCGTTGCAGCAGTTTGACGAAACGAGCACGGCGTACAACATTCCGGGCGTATTTTTGCTGCACGGGTCTGTCGACCGGGAGCGGATGCAGGCTGCGTGTGAAGGGGTGCTGCAGCGGCATGAGGCGTTCCGGACTTATTTTGAGCTGGACGGGCAGGAGTTGGTGCAGAGGATTGTTGCGGTTGCTTCGCCCTTTGCGCTTGAATGGCGGGAGATGCCGGGCGCGAGCGTGGAAGAAGCGATGGAAGGCTTCATTCGTCCGTTCTCGCTGCACGAAGCGCCTTTGCTGCGGATTCGCCTGGTGAGCGTAGGCACTGACCGCCACGTCATGCTGATTGACATGCACCACATTATTTCCGACGGACTGTCGATTGAACGGCTGGTCAGCGATTTCCTCGCTTATTACGACGGGCAGACGCTGGCGGAGCCGAAGCGGCAGTACAAAGACTTCGCCGTCTGGCAACAAAGCCGGGATGCAGCCGATTGGCAAAAGGAAGCGGACTTCTGGCTGCAGCAGTACAGGGACGGCTACGAAACGCTCGATTTGCCAACCGATTACCGCCGCCCACCGATCAAGCATTTTGCTGGCGACCTGAGGCGGTTTGTGTGGACGGACGAGCAAGCGTCTGCGCTCCGCGAATTTTGCCGCACGCAGCAGTTGACGCCGTACATGCTGCTGTTCGGGTGCTTCTCGATCCTGCTGGCGAAATACAGCGGGCAGCAAGCAATCATGGTTGGAACGCCAGTGGGCGGACGCATTGGCGCGGAGACTGAAGAAACGGTCGGGGCTTTCGTTAATACACTGGCGCTGCGGAGCTATCCGGCAGGGGAAAAGCGCGTAGTCGACTACTTGCAGGAGTTGAAAGCGTACTGCTTGCAAGCGTTTGAGCACCAGACGTACCCGTTTGAAGAGCTGGTGCAGCAGGTGGAAAAAGAGAGAGACCTCAGCCGCAACCCGTTGTTTGACACGATGTTCGCGTGGGAGCAGCGCGATCGCAGCCAACTGCGCATTCGCGGGCTGGACGTGCAACGCCAGGATATCCACAGCGGCATCGCCAAGTTTGACCTGATGTTGCAAGCGTGGGAAGAGCAAGGGCAGATGGGGTTTGCGCTGGAGTACGCGACGGCGTTGTTTGCCGCCTCTACGGTGGAGCGCATGGGCAAGCATTATACGCAAATTCTTCAAGAAATTTTGCAGGCGCCTGAGCAACTGATCAAGGAAATTCGCTTGATTTCAGCCGAGGAAGAACAACTGCTGCGGGACGGCTTCAACCAGACGCGTGTAGATGAGGACTGGAGCCGCAGCGTGGTGGCGCTCATCGAAGAGCAGGCAAGCGTGCGCGGCGACGAGCAAGCGGTGATATGCGAAGGGCAGAGCCTGACCTATCGCGAGCTGAACGAGCGAGCGAATCAGGTGGCACGCTTTTTGCTCGATCACGGTTGCGAGAAAAACCAGATCGTAGGGATTGTGGCGGAACGCTCCTTGGCGATGATCATCGGGCTGCTGGCGATTGAAAAGGCAGGCGCGGCCTACTTGCCAATCGACCCCGCCACGCCACCCGAGCGGATTCAGTATTTGCTCGAAGACAGCGGCGCTCGTCTCGTATTGACCCAAACAAAGCTGATTGAGCAAATTGCTTTTACAGATTCTGCTGAGATTGCCGTCTACGATTTGGAAGACGAAGCGCAGTACGCCAGCTATGAGCGCACTAACCCGGGTGTACCGCTTTTGCCGGATGACCTGGCGTATGTGCTCTACACATCCGGCTCCACAGGCCAGCCAAAAGGAGTCATGCTAACGCACGGCGGCATGTCCAACCGCTTGTGCTGGATGGCGGCGCATTACAGCATGGACGAACAGGAAGTCGTGCTGCAAAAGACGACCTATACGTTTGACGTCTCCGTCTGGGAGCTGTTTTTGCCGCTCATGATCGGAGGGATACTCTGCTTCGCCAAACCAGGCGGAGAAAAAGACCCCGAGTATCTCTATCGTCTCATCGACGAACAAAAAGTGACAACGCTGCACTTTGTACCGTCCATGCTGGCAGCGTTTCTCCACACCTTGCCGGACAACGCGGATGAAGCTTCCTTTTCTCGCCTCAAGCGCTGCATTTGCAGCGGCGAAGAGCTAAGCATCGAAGTGAAGGACCGCTTCTTCCGAAAAATGCCGGGAGTAGAGCTGCACAACCTGTACGGCCCTACCGAGGCGTCAATTGACGTGACGTTCTATGAAGTGCGGGCAGAAGATCGGCTAATTCCGATCGGCAAGCCAGTAGCGAACACCCGACTGTACATCGTCACCGAAGAAGGCGGCTTAGCACCGATTGGCGTGCCGGGAGAGCTGTGCATCGCTGGTATCCAGCTGGCAAAAGGCTACCTCAACCGCCCGGAACTGACCGCAGAAAAATTCAGGGAACTGCCGCTGCTTCCCGGAGAACGGTTGTACTTCACGGGCGACCTGGCCCGTTGGCTGGAAGACGGAAACATTGCCTACTTGGGCAGAAAAGACACGCAAATCAAGCTGCGCGGTTTCCGAATTGAACTAGGAGAAATCGAGTCAGCGATCCAGTCCTATACAGACAAGATCGAGACGGTTGTCGTGGTCAGCCAGGGAACACAAGCGGAGAGCAAGGTGCTGTGCGCGTTTTTCAGCGCGACGGAGAAGGTCGACATTGGCAAGCTGAAAGCACATTTGCAGCGGCATCTGCCTGCTTACATGGTTCCGGTGCACTATCAGCAGCTCGCTGCGCTTCCGCATACGTCCAGCGGCAAGATCGACAGAAAAGCTTTGCCACGCATAACGGCGAGCGACGATGGGGATATGGCCGCGTCGGAAATGTTGGCGGGGGAAGATGGGCAGCTTCTTGCTTCTATTTTCAAAGAGACATTGGGCATCGAGAACATTTCCTCTAGCGCTCACTTTTTTGAGTTGGGAGGCAATTCGCTCGCCGCAATTGTGTTGAAAGCGAAAATTTCCGCCGCCTTCCAGGTGCAGCTGACGATGCAAGAGGTGTTCGCGCATCCGACGATCCGGGAGCTGGTGCCGCTCATTCGGCAAAAAGCGCCGCAGGCGGCTGTCGTGATTCCAAAAGCGGCGGAAGCGCCGTACTATCCGGTTTCCTCCCAGCAAAAACGGCTGTATGCGTTGCAGCAGTTTGACGAAACGAGCACGGCTTACAACATTCCGGGCGTATTTTTGCTGCACGGGGCTGTCGACCGGAAGCGGATGCAGGCTGCGTGCGAAGGCTTGCTACAACGGCATGAGGCGTTGCGGACGTATTTTGAGTTGAACGGGCAAGAGTTGGTGCAAAAGATTGTTGCGGCTGTTCCGAGTGGTTTGGCAGTTTTGGGTGATTCGGCAGTTCCGAGTGCGTTGGCCGCTCCGAGTGCTTCGGCTACTCCGAGTGTTTCGGCAGTTCCGAGTGCGTTGGCTGCTCCGAGTGTTTCGGCAGTTCCAGGTGATTCGGTTGCTCCGAGTGCTTCGGCAGTTCCGGGTGCTTCGGCAGTTCTGGGTGCTTCGGTTGCTCCGAGTGGTTTGGCAGTACCGGGTGCTTCGGCTACTCCGAGTGCCCCGGCTGCTCTGACTACTTCTGCTACTCCGCCCTTTGCGCTTGAATGGCGGGAGATGCCGGGCGCGAGCGTGGAAGAAGCAATGGAAGGCTTCATTCGTCCGTTCTCGCTGCACGAAGTGCCTTTGCTGCGGATTCGCCTGGTGAGCATTGCGCCCGACCGCCACGTCATGCTGATCGACATGCACCACATCATTTCCGACGGATTGTCAATTGAACGACTGGTCAGCGATTTTCTCGCTTATTACGACGGACAGACGCTGGCGGAGCCGAAGCGGCAGTACAAAGACTTCGCTGTCTGGCAACAAAGCCGGGACGCAGCCGATTGGCAAAAGGAAGCGGACTTCTGGCTGCAGCAGTACAGGGACGGCTACGAAACGCTCGATTTGCCAACCGATTACCGCCGTCCGCCGATCAAGCATTTTGCTGGCGACCTGAGGCGGTTTGTGTGGACGGACGAGCAAGCGTCTGCGCTCCGCGAATTTTGCCGCGCACAGCAGTTGACGCCGTACATGCTGCTGTTCGGTTGCTTCTCGATCCTGCTGGCGAAATACAGCGGGCAGCAAGCAATCATGGTCGGGACTCCGGTTGGTGGACGGATCGGCGCGGAAACCGAAGAGACGGTTGGGGCTTTTGTCAATACGCTGGCGCTGCGCAGCTACCCGGCAGGGGAAAAGCGCGTAGTCGACTACTTGCAAGAGCTGAAAGCGTATTGCTTGCAAGCGTTTGAGCACCAGACATACCCGTTTGAAGAGCTGGTGCAGCAGGTGGAAAAAGAAAGAGACCTCAGCCGCAACCCGTTGTTTGACACGATGTTCGCGTGGGAGCAGCGCGATCGCAGCCAATTGCGCATTCGCGGACTGGATGTGCAGCGCCAGGACATTCACAGCGGCATCGCCAAGTTTGACCTGATGTTGCAAGCGTGGGAAGAGCAAGGGCAGATGGGGTTTGCGCTGGAGTACGCGACGGCGTTGTTTGCCGCCTCTACGGTGGAGCGCATGGGCAAGCATTATACGCAAATTCTTCAAGAAATTTTACAGGCTCCTGAGCAGCCGATTAAAGAAATTCGCTTGATTTCTGCGGAGGAAGAACAACTGCTGCGGGATGGCTTCAACCAGACGCAGGTGGATGAGGACTGGAGCCGCAGCGTGGTGGCGCTCATCGAAGCGCAGGCAAAAGAGCGTGGCGCCGAGCAAGCAGTGATATGCGAAGGGGAGAGACTGACTTATCGCGAGCTGAACGAACGTGCGAATCAAGTAGCGCGGTTCTTGCTTGAGCAAGGCTGCGAGAAAAACGAGATCGTCGGCATCATGGCGGAACGCTCCTTGGCGATGATCATCGGGCTGCTGGCGATTGAAAAGGCAGGCGCGGCCTACTTGCCAATCGACCCCGCCACGCCAGCCGAACGGATTCAGTATTTGCTCGAAGACAGCGGCGCTCGTCTCGTATTGACCCAAACAAAGCTGATCGAGCAAATGACTTTTACAGATTCTGCTGAGATTGCCGTCTACGATTTGGAAGACGAAGCGCAGTACGCCAGTTATGAACGCACAAACCCCGGTGTACCGCTTTTGCCGGATGACCTGGCGTATGTGCTCTACACATCCGGCTCCACAGGCCAGCCAAAAGGAGTCATGCTAACGCACGGCGGCATGTCCAATCGCTTGTGCTGGATGGCGGCGCATTACGGCATGGACGAAAACGAGATCGTGCTGCAAAAGACGACCTATACGTTTGACGTTTCGGTATGGGAGCTATTTTTGCCGCTCATGATCGGAGGGATACTCTGCTTCGCCAAACCAGGCGGAGAAAAAGACCCCGAGTATCTGTATCGTCTCATCGACGAACAAAAAGTGACAACGCTGCACTTTGTACCGTCCATGCTGGCAGCGTTTCTCCACACCTTGCCGGAGAACGCGGACGAAGCTTCCTTTTCCCGCCTCAAGCGCTGCATTTGCAGCGGCGAAGAGCTAAGCATCGAAGTGAAGGACCGCTTCTTCCGAAAAATGCCGGAAGTAGAGCTGCACAACTTGTACGGCCCCACCGAGGCGTCGATTGACGTGACGTTCTATGAAGTGCAGGCAGAAGATCGGCTAATTCCGATCGGCAAACCAGTAGCGAATACCCGCCTGTACATCGTCACCGAAGAAGGCGGCTTGGCGCCGATTGGCGTGCCGGGAGAGCTGTGCATCGCTGGCATCCAGTTGGCAAAAGGCTACCTCAACCGCCCGGAGCTGACCGCAGAAAAATTCAGGGAACTGCCGCTGCTCCCCGGAGAACGGTTGTACTTCACGGGCGACCTGGCCCGTTGGCTGGAAGACGGAAACATTGCCTACTTGGGTAGAAAAGACACGCAAATCAAGCTGCGCGGTTTCCGGATTGAACTGGGGGAGATCGAATCGGCGATCCAGTCCTATACAGACAAGATCGAGACGGTTGCCGTGGTCAGCCAGGGAACACAAGCGGAGAGCAAAATGCTTTGCGCGTATTACAGCGCGACAGAACAGATCGATTCAGGCCAGCTACAGGCGTATTTGCAGCGGCACTTGCCCGTTTACATGGTTCCGCTGCACTATCAGCAGCTCGCTTCGCTTCCGCATACGTCCAGTGGAAAAATCGACAGAAAGGCGCTTTCCCGCATGCCATTGAACGTGGAAAAGGAAAGAGCCGTTCTGCCCAAAACCGAGCAGGAAAAACAACTGTCGCTGATCTGGAAAGAAGTGCTGCAAATCGAGAAGGTCAGCATCCGTGACGACTTTTTCCAGCTCGGAGGAAACTCGCTCAGCGTCATCCACTTGCACAAGCGCTTGACGGAGCAGCTCGATCCAACTATTTCGATCGCCAATCTGTACCGATATCGCACCATCGAATCTTTCTTGGCTTACACGAGTCAGAAGGCGCACGCAGGCAAGTCGCAAACGGTGACAGTGCCGGAACGCAAAGAGCGATTGCTGCAAGGCAATGCCAAACGATCACAGCGACTATCAAAAAGAAAAGGGACAAATAGCGATGAGTAAACAAGTAAACGGACTTGAGATTGCCATTATCGGCATGTCGGGAAGATTTCCGGGAGCGCTGGACATCGCAGGCTTTTGGCGCAATCTGGTCAATGGCACAGAAACGATCGCGTTTTTCTCCCGGGAAGAACTGGAAAAGAGCGGCATCGACCCGGAGCTGCTCGCCCATCCAGACTATGTTCCGGCAAAAGGCTACCTGGAGAACAGCGAATATTTCGACGCCTCCTTTTTCAACTATTCACCGCTTGAAGCAGAGGTCATGGACCCGCAGGTGCGCATTTTTCACGAATGCGTTTGGGAAGCGCTTGAAGATGCGGGTTATTGCACTGACACGTACTCTGGTTTGATCGGTCTGTACGCGGGAGCTGCCAGCAGTCTTTACTGGCAGTCCCTCGCTTTTTTGTCAGAGAGCGCCCAACTGCTCGGTCCGTTTTCGGCCAACCAGCTCGCAAACAAAGATTTTATGTCGATGCAGATTGCCCATCGGCTGAATTTGAAAGGGCCGAGCATGACCGTCAACACGGCATGCTCGACATCGCTTGTCGCGGTCCATCTCGCTGCGCAGGCATTGCTGAACGGCGAGTGCGACCTTGCTCTGGCTGGGGGTGTCAGCATCTCCTTGCCGTTGAAGTCCGGCTACCAGTATCAGGAGGGCATGATCCTGTCGCCGGACGGGCACTGCAAGCCGTTTGACGCAGATAGTCAAGGCTCCGTGCCAGGCAATGGGGCAGGGGTTGTCGTCTTGAAGCGCTATGAAGAAGCAATCGCGGACGGAGATCACATTTATGCAGTCATCAAAGGTTCCGCGATCAACAACGACGGAGATCGGAAAAGCGCCTACACGGCTCCAAGCGTGGAAGGGCAAGTCGAGGTGATTCAGACGGCCCAGCAATTGGCCGAGGTAGATTTTGCCGACATTCACTTTGTCGAGACGCACGGCACAGGAACCGTACTCGGCGATCCGATTGAGCTGGAAGCATTGCGCACGGCTTTTGCCAGCGAGGAAGGCACGTGCCTGATCGGCTCGGTCAAGTCCAATATCGGCCACCTCGACGCAGCGGCAGGAGTTGCAGGGCTCATCAAGGCAACGCTCAGTTTGCAGCATAAGTTACTGCCGCCGACTTTGCACTTTCAAAAGCTGAATCCGAAAATTGACTTGTCTGACTCGCCCTTTGAGATCAATGCCAGGCTGTTCGATTTGACTGCCATCCAAGACACATTGCGGGCCGGAGTAAGCTCTTTCGGAATCGGCGGCACAAACGCCCATGTCATCCTGGAGGAAGCGCCGCCGCTGCCTAAGTCCGCGAAGGGCAGAGACTCGCAGCTTATCCTGCTTTCGGCGAAAAGTGAAACCGCCCTGGACCAGTCCAGCCTGAATTTGCTCGACTATATCCGTAAAAACCCGGATGTTTCCTTGGCAGATTTGGCGTTTACTCTCCAGGTTGGAAGAAAGGCTTTCGAGCACAGGCGCTTTGTCGTCGCCAGCCATACGGATGAATTGACTGAGGTTTTGCAGTCCGTTGGAAACGAAACAGGAAAGCGCTCGCGGAAGCTGTTTACAAGCGTTGTCGAGCAGGCCGACAAGAAAATCGTCTTCATGTTTCCGGGGCTGGGCAATCAATACGTGGAGATGGGCCTCGGGCTGTACCGATCTGAGCCGTTGTTCCGCAAAGAGCTGGATCACTGCTTTGCGATACTCGACCGTTACTTGGATGTGCCGAGCAAGGAGTGGTTCTTTCCACAAACGGATCGCGAGCAGGCCATGCAAAAAATCAGGCAGATCGACACCAGCCAGCTTGTAGTCTTCATATTCGAGTACGCTCTCGGCAAGTATCTGATGGAGCTAGACGTCAAGCCTGATTATATGATCGGCTACAGCTTCGGGGAATTTGCGGCCGCCTGCCTGGCAGGGGTGTTTGCGCTAGAGGACGCCATTCGCGTGATTATCCGAAGAGGCCAGCTCATCAAGCAGACCGAAGAGGGAGCCATGCTGAGCGTCCCGCTGACAGAAGCAGAGCTTTTGCCATTGCTTCCGGAAACGCTCTCCTTGTGCATCGTCAACGGGCCGTCTTGTGTCGTCGGAGGAACGAGAGCAGCGGTGGAGCAGTTTGAGGAACAGCTGAAGTCCCAAAAACAGCTAGGCATTCGCCTGGACACTGCCCATGCGCTGCACTCGGCTTTAATGGAGCCGATCAGACAGGCGTTCGAGGAGGAGATGCGGCAGATTCAGTTACATCCGCCTCATATCTCGTTTATTTCCAATATGACCGGGGAGTGGATCACGGCTGAACAGGCAACAGACCCTGGCTACTGGGCGAGACAGCTGACGGACCCGATCCGCTTTGCTCGCGGTCTGCAACACATTTTGCAAGAAGACGCGCTAACTTTTGTCGAAGTGGGACCAGACCGGAATCTGAGTGCTCTGCTGCGCTATTTTGTTCAACGCGACTCGGCCCATACGATTCTCAATATCATCCGAAATCCGCAGGAAAAAGTAGACGACCTGTATTACTTGTACACCCGTCTGGGCCAACTGTGGGGAGCAGGCCATACTGTCGACTGGACAAAGCTGTACCAGTCCGAGAAGCGAAACAGACTTTCCTTGCCGACTTATCCGTTTGAGCGTGACTATCATTGGCTGGACGGCAATCCGTTTCACATGCTGCACGACAAGCAAGCATCCGCGAAAAAGAACTTGCAAAAGAAGCCGCAGATCGAGGATTGGTTTTATGCCCCTCTTTGGCAGCAAAAAGTGTTGCCGCTTGCCGCTCAGCCGCCAGCTCACCAAACGTATCTCGTCTTCGCCAATCGGGACTCGCTTTGCGACGAGCTGATTCGCCAGCTGTCGTCTGCCGGACAAGTTCCCATCGTCGTTTACAGCGGTGCGGAATTTGCCGCGAGCAGTCAAGGATATGTGGTAAATCCGGCTTCTTCCGCGGATTACGAAAATCTTTTTGCCAGCATGCAAGAGCAAAAGCTGCGAATCGACCATGTGCTGCATTTGTGGAGCGCCGGACAAAAGCCGAGCGCCCCTCTGGATGTGTTTGCCTTGCACAAGACGCAGCAAACAGGCTTTTACAGCGTCATGCATACAGCGCGAGGCTTGCAGCGCCTGGACAGGCACAGAGTCGTCCGCATGGCAGTCGTGACGAATGAAGCCGTGGCTGTGACCGGACAGGAGACGCTGTTTCCCGAGCACTCGCCGCTGATTGGGTTAGGGCACGTCATTCCCCAAGAGATGCACAACATCCGCCAGCTGACCGTTGATATTTCGACCGCCGAGCTCGAAGCCGGGGAAGCTGCCAAACAGATGGCCCAGATGCTGCTGGAAGAGCTTGCGCACGAGTCGGCAGATCGGTTGGTCGCGTACCGTCATTTCCAGCGCTGGGTTCCAAGTTATCAGCCTGTCAAGGTGACAGAGCCGAAGACAGAGCCTTTTCGCCAAAACGGCGTTTATGTAATTACCGGGGGCGCAGGCATGATCGGCTGGATGATCGGCAGCTATTTGGCCAAGCATTATCAGGCGACGATTGCCATCATTCAACGATCATTCCCGGTGAAGCAGGAATGGGCAGCATGGCTTGCCGAGCACGGAGAAAAGGACGAGCGAAGCATGCGCATCCGCGAAATGCTCGACGCAGAGCAAGCGGGAGCCACTATCGAGGTTTACCGGGCGCAAGTCGACGACTATTTGCAGATGTCCAATGCGATAGCCGAGATCGAAGCCGCTCACGGGACGATCCATGGCGTCTTCCATTGCGCAGCGAACATGGGAGATCACTTTTTCCATGCGATTGACCAGCTGGACGAGGGGCTTTGCCAGGCGATTTTTCAGCCGAAAATGGACGGGGTGCTCGTCCTCGATCAAGTATTGGAGCAAAAATCACTTGATTTTTGTCTGCTTATGTCCTCGACAGCGGCTGTGCTGGGCGGGTATGGCTTTGCTGCGTATGCGGCGGCGAATGTGTTCATGGATGCCTATACGATCAAGCGAAACAGACAGCGCAGCGTGAAATGGAAAACGATTGACTGGGAAGCATGGCGGAGCCGTGAGAAAGCGGCGGCGAGGTATCAGTCTTCGATCGGCGATCTGGCCATGACGCCGGAAGAAGGGATCGAAGCTCTCCGCAGAGTATTATCAATAGATCGCTTGCACCATCTTGTGCATTCCCCCGGTGATTTGGAAGCGCGGCTGGATCAGTGGATACGGTTCCTGGAGCAGCCCGCAGGAAAAGCCAATGCTGTCGCCATGCCGAAAAGCGCTCGCCAAAAACGGAAAAGCACTTCCGCGATGGTCGACTATGAAAAGCCGTCCAATCACGTCGAACAAAGAATCGCAGAAATTTGGGAGACGTTTTTGGGGATTGAGGAGATCAGCACCAACGACAACTTTTTTGAGTTGGGTGCCACCTCTTTGACATTGATTCGCATCAAATCGCTTCTGGAAGAACAGTTCCACAAGCCGATCCCGATTGTCGACCTGTTTGCCAATCCGACCATTGCCAGCTTGGCGAAAAGCATCCAGGCAGGTGAAACCGGAACAGGCGATGAAGGCGAGGCAACAAGGCTGAAAGAGCGGGAAGTCGCCGGAAGGGAGCTTTTGGCCAGACAAGCAGAGCTGAGAAAGAGAGAGTGAGAACGAGAACGAGCTAATCCATGGGCATGTAAACGGTCAAGACGTTTTCCCCATTTAACCAAAAAGGTGATTAACTGTGAGCGCAATCTTAGATATCATTCCCCTTCACCACGATTCACGAAACTGCAAAGAGGACACCATCGTTACCGTCGCCACTTGGTGGAAGCGTGACTACGCCTTGATGTTTTTGGAATCGTGGGGATTTGCATTTGATCAAACGCAATGGAAACAATCAGGGAAGCTGTACCAGAGCATTACGCCAGGCATCGGAGACATGTTGAACTTACTCAGGCACCTTCACGGCATCGAAATCTTTGTTAAGGGGAGTGTATCCTTGCAGGACACAGTCGCTTTGGTGGAAAGCGAGCTGCAAGAATCAAGGCCGGTTGCCATCGATTTGGATTCTTATTACTGCCCGTGGAGCCACGGCTATCAGAAGTACCACTCGATTCATACGTGTTTGATCGTAGGAGCAGACAAGGCCAGCCAGACTTATACGCTGGTAGATTGCTTTTACGAAAGGCAAAACGTCACGATTTCGATCGCGGATTGTTTTCGGCAAGAGTGCCGAGGGATCGCGCTTTTCCGCAAGCTGCCAGAACATGAGCAAGCCTTCGACTGGAAACAGACGATCCTGTATGCGCTGAAACAAACGCTGTATCGGGAGCGAGAGGCGACTGCTTTTGAGAAGATGCGAGAGTTTGCCGATGTGTTGCAGCAGTTGCCAACAGTCGCTGGCGAGTTTAACGATTCGCAGCAAGTATGGATGTCGCCGCTCTTGTCCATCTTGCACGCAATCAGCAACGGCAGAAAGCATTTTGCCTCTGCCTTGCAATATGTGCATGACCGCTTTCAAATAGACAGCCTTGCTCCACTGATCCAGGACTTGACTTACTCGGCGGCTCAGTGGAGCACGGTGCTGTCCATGCTGACGAAAGCGTATTATCAATCGGGCGACAGCAAGCTGATTCAGCGGGCGGCCAGCAAAGTCCGGATGGTTGCCGAACTGGAGGAAAAGGTTGCCGATCAACTGCAAAACATCTGCGGAGAGAGGCCCCATCATCTGGCGGACGACAAGCGCGAGCGATCGAAAGCGGGTGCGGGCTATAGCAGGATGACGTTCATCGACCTGGCTGATTCCTGCAATAACAAAGGGTTCAGTCATGTGGCTGCGTCTGCTTGTACCGCCGATTTGACGCTGATGGGCGAGGTTTTCTTGCTAGAGGATGTGCCGGAGCAACCGATCTGGAATGTAAACGGGATGGAGTTTTCTTTGCCTGCGCTTGCGGAAAACAGAAACGATAACATCTCCTGCGCGGGACAAGAGATCAACGTCCCGGAAGGCTACTATTCCAGCCTGCTGATCTTGGGCTGCTCAGAGTGCGGGAGCTACACGGAGAGAATCGAGATTTTGTACGAGGACAACGTCGTCAGATACATTCCGATTCAATTTACCGACTGGTATATGGAGCCGATGTTCGGGGAAACAACCGCATGGGTAGGCAAGGGCGCGGCGCGAAGAGAGGGCCAGGTGGAAATCCTCGATTTTCCGGTCAGACTGCTGGTGCAGCAATACTATTTGAATCCGAGCCGAAAAATGCTGCGGATCAAATTGCCTGATTGCCCCAATATACATATTTTTGCCATGACCTTGATGGCAAAGGGATAAGCATAGCTTGTCAAACCGCCACCCTTGGTGGACAAGCAATTTTGGCTTGATTTGGCCAGCCGCCTGGAAAAGAAACGGGGAGAAAAGGAGGGGAACCATGAACGAGAACGCAAGAACAGGCTTGGAAGTCGCCATCATCGGGATGTCGGGCGCTTTTCCAGGTGCGAAAAATCTGGAGCAGTTTTTTCATAATATGAAAAATGGCGTGGAAAGCATCTCCTTTTTCTCGGACGAAGAATTGGAAGAAGCGGGCGTACCGGCAGCGGTGTACAAGGCGGAAAACTTCGTGAACGCAAAAGGTCACCTGGAAGAGAGCGACTATTTTGACAACAACTTTTTTGGCTACACCCCGAACGAAGCCCAATATATGGACCCGCAGACCCGCTTGCTGCACGAGCATACGTGGAAAGCGCTGGAGGATGCCGGTTATCCGCCAGGTACGACCAATGACGCTGTCGGCGTATATGTGGGAGGGCGCCCGCACTTTCGCTGGGAGGCGTTGTCCTTATCGGTAGGCTCGCATAACGGGGCCGAGGAGTTTGAGATCGCCCACCTGAACGATAAAGATTTGATGAGCACGAGAGTATCCTACAAGCTGCATCTGACAGGGCCGAGCTATACGCTGTTTACCGCCTGCTCCACGTCATTGGTCGCGGTGCATGTAGCCTGCCAAGGCGTGCTCAGCGGGGAATGCGAGCTTGCAGTGGCTGGCGGCGTATCCATCACCAGCCCCTTGAAAAATGGATACGTCTATCAGGATGGGATGATTTTGTCAGCCGACGGTCATTGCCGTGCTTTTGCTGCCGACTCTAGCGGAACGGTGGTGGGCAATGGGATCGGACTGGTCATTTTAAAGCGGCTGGAAGATGCCTTGCGCGACAACGACCATATATACGCGGTCATCAAAGGAACGGCGATCAACAACGATGGCAACCGCAAAGTCGGGTACACCGCTCCAAGCGTAGACGGACAAGTCGAGGTCATTCGTGCCGCTCATCGCGTGGCCAGAGTAGATCCGGCGACGATCAGCTATATCGAGGCTCACGGAACCGGGACAGCTTTGGGTGATCCGATCGAAGTCAAAGCGCTGACCCGGGCTTTTCAGACGGGAAGAAAAAATTACTGCGGGCTAGGCTCGGTCAAAACGAATATCGGACATCTGGACAGTGCGGCGGGGATCGCGGGATTGATCAAGACGGTACTGGCAATCGACAACAAATGCTTGCTGCCTACGCTGCACTTTTCCAAGCCGAACCAAAACCTCGAACTGGAAAATACCCCCTTTTTCCTGGTGGACCAGCCGACAGAGTGGGATCATTCGGCAGGCCCCTTGCGAGCAGGGGTCAGCTCGTTTGGCGTTGGCGGAACGAATGCGCATGTGGTGCTGGAAGAGTCGCCTGTCAGACAAGCAGCCAAGTCAAAAACGCATGAGAGCAAGCTGCTTGTCTTCTCCGCCAAGACCCGGGAAGAGCTGGAGCGTGCGACGGACGACTTTGTGACATTTGTCAAAAGGAACCCAGGTGCCGAGCTTTCCGACATCGCCTACACCTTGCAAATGGGGCGGGCGCATTTTTCCCATCGTCGCTATGTAGTCTGCGCTGCCATGTCAGATGCTTGCGCTGCGCTTGAGCAAAACGAGCCGCAAGCTTTTGGGCTGGTGGCGAAAAAGGCAGTCCCGCCGATTGCTTTTGTGTTTTCCGAGATGGGCGCGAAGGAAGCGTCTTTGCTCTACCAAGCTGGTTTGCAAAGTGCGTATTGCCGGGACGAATTTGAAGCGTTGCTGCTACAGGCAAGCGAAGTGCAAGGAACCGCAGGCTCGCTTCTTCTCGATGCTCCTACGCGGTATGGGCAGATGCTGCCTTTTCTTTTCCAGCTCGCCACGGCCAAATGGTTGCTCCGCATGGGAGTACAGCCTGCTGCTGTCACGGGAGTCGGAAGCGGAGAGTACGTGGCAGGGTGTCTCGCCGACGTGTTTTCCTTTGAGGATGCGTTGCTGCTTGTGGGAAAAAGGGACGAGCTATTGGAAGAATGGAGCGGCAACGAAGGCGATCTGTTCTTGCTGGAAGCTCTCCAGAGCGAGCTGTTTGAAGCTGTTCACACCGTCCCACTCTCGCTGCCATCAATCCCTGTGGTGTCCTACGATGCGGGGAAAACGATTTCTCGCGAAGTGACGCTTCCTGACTACTGGGTGAATCGCTTCGGGGGAGGCAATGAAGGACAAGGGGCGTTTGTTGCCTGGCAGGAAGCTGCCGAGGAAGTTCAGCATCTGTTGTTTGGCCCAGAGCGGGAAGGCGGAGGAACAGGGCTTACAGCAGGGGGAGCCGAAAGTCAGCCCGCCTTTTTGTCCCTCGTGACTGGCCCTTCCGGTATCGAGCAGCGTCTTCTTGAAGCGATCGGTCATTTGTGGTCAAAAGGCTGCCCGATCAAATGGGCCGAGCTGAACAAGCATCTCGGGCAATCGCGTGTCTCGCTTCCCACTTATCCGTTTACGCGGAAAAATTACGGGATGGACCCCGAGCAGCTGAAACAACTGAACGATTTGCTGCAAGGTCAAGCGCCAGCGCAAACAGCGGGCAAGGCGGAGGAAGTAAAGCAGAGCAGGGAAGACTGGCTGTACATTCCATCATGGACCCGCTCAGATTACGACGAGGCAGCAGGGGAGCTTGCGCCTTGTCTCTTTGTCGTTTTCGCTACCAAAAACTCTAGCGTGATCCGGTGGATCGAGCAGATCGAGACATCAGGTCACACCGTTGTCCGCATCGAAACAGGCGAAGGCTTCTCCAAGCAAGCGGAAGCGACCTATACGGTAAACCCGGACAATCCCGCCGATCTGGTCAAACTGCTCGAAACGCTGGCGCTACCCGCTGACCAGCCCTTGAAATTCGTTCATTTTTGGTGCTACGACCAGCAGGTGGACGCTGACGACGCCAAGCGGGCGGCGCAGCAATGGAATCGGCTTGGCTATCACACTTTATTGAACCTGGCAAAAGCGATCGGACAGCTCCGGCTCCAGCAGAAAATTGCCGTCGATATCGTCGCCAGCGACGTTTTTGAAGTCATTGGAGACGAGGCGGTCGTGCCAGCCAAAGCGACACTGCTAGGCCCGGTTCGCGTCATTCCCAAAGAGTTCGAAAACATCAGTTGCAGGCTGATCGATGCCGACCGCCGCGAAAACCAGCGCGTAGCTCGCTTGCTGCAACAGTGGATGGACAGCGGGGAGAGCTTCGCTGACGTGCTGGCCATTCGCCATGCGTACATTTGGGAGCCTGCCTTCAAGCAAATTCAGCTGCCTGCTTCTGCCGCTCCGGCTTCCCAGCGTCTCAAGCACGGGGGAGTGTACGTCATTACCGGAGGTCTGGGAGCCATCGGATTGCAAGTAGCGAAATTTTTGGCGGAAAAGTACCACGCGAAGCTCGTCCTTATCAATCGCTCGCACTTTTTGCCGGAAGCGGAATGGGACAGGTGGCGTGCGCTCCACGGAGAGGACGATCCAGTCAGCCAAAAAATCGCGCTGCTGCGGGAACTGCAGGCTTCCGCGAAGCAGCTTTTCTTGTATCAGGCGGATATTGCCGACGAGGAGCAGATATTGCGAATTTTCAGCCGGATCATGGAGGACAATCAGTTAATTGACGGGATCTTCCATATTGCTGGCGTTCCCGATGGAGCTGTCATCCAGCGCAGAACAAGCGAGCTGTGCGAAGCCGTGTTTGCGACAAAAGTTTACGGTACGGCGGTCTTGCAAAAAGCGATTGAGCAGTTGGCGCTACCCGTCGACTTCTTGTTGCTCTTTTCCTCCTTAAGCTCGGTCATCGCTCCACCCGCGCAAGTAGCGTACAGCGCCGCGAATGCCTTTTTGGATGCATTTGCCTTGACGAATACGAAAAACGGCGTTTTCACCCAGGCGATCAACTGGGATACGTGGGAAAATACCGGAATGGCCAGCATCTCGGCGACATTCCGTCCGGACAGCTCCGCGCTTCCCGGCATTTCGTACCACAAGCTGGCGCATCCGTTTTTCCAGTACGCCGCGAAAGAAAATACAGGACGCACGACGTTTTTGTCCCATTTTCAGACGAGCAAAGACTGGATTTTGGCTGAGCATCGGGTAGGAGACAGAGCGGTATTGCCGGGAACGAGCTATGTGGAAATGGCCTGCGCCGCCTACGCATCGCTGCATCCCGGCATGGAAGCAGCGATGCGCCTTCAGGACGTGTTCTTTTTGACGCCGCTTCTCCTTGAGGACGGGGCTGCTGTTCATGTGCGCACCGTGCTGCTGCGGGAAAATCAGGGCTATCGGTTTACGATTGAAAGCTGCCCGGACGTGCAAAAGGCAAACTGGATTACCCATGCTCGCGGCTATGTCGGTGCGGGGCAGAGCCAACAGCGCGATTATCAGCTCGCTGCTGTTCGCGATGCCTGCGCTCAAAGCCAGTACGGCCCAAGCGACTACAACAATCTGCGCGACAGCCAGTTTACATACGGGCCGCGCTGGAACAGCTATCGCTGGGGAACGTTTGCACAAGCGCAAGGACTGTCGCTGATCGAACTGCCAGCGGAGTTTGCGGAGGATACCGCTATTTATCGTTTCCATCCGGCGATCATCGACGTGGCATTGGTCTATATGAATCGCGCTGAAACGGCTGGCGGTCCATACGTGCCGTTCTCCTACAAAAGTATTACGATCCACGGCAAAGTGCCCTCCAAAGTGTACAGCCATATTCGCTGCCGGACAGCTTCACGTCCGGACAGTAAAATCGTCGAGTTCGACCTGACGATTATGGATGAACAGGGGCGGGGGATCGTCGAAATCGAAGGCTACCAGGTGGCGGCCGTCTCGGCTCAACAGCCGGACAAGGATAGCCATGAGATGCCACAGCCAAAGTCACAACCGCAACCGCAGTTGCCGTTGCAGACGAAATCGGCTTCTTTACAGGCAGAAGATGAGGCGGCGCTCGCCACTTCGGCCCCGTCTTTGACGGTGGAAGAAGGACTGCAGCTGCTCGATACGGCGCTCGCCGCCAGTTACAGTCAACTGCTCGTCTCAACCGTGGATTTGCCTGCGCGGTTTTTGGCGTACAAGCGCCAGCGGGTGAGCGCATTGGCTGAAAGCAGCAAAGAGTCTACTGCTGAGCCGCTGATGGCCAGCAAGCCGCGCCTGTCGCTTGCGGAGGCGGAAAAGCTCATCGCGAGCATTTGGCAGGCGATCTTGGGCCATGAACACATTTCCCGCGACGACGACTTTTTTGAGCTTGGCGGAGACTCGCTGAAAGTATTGACTGTTGCTGAGCGGATTTACCAGGCCAGCAGCATCAAAATTCCGATCACGGTCTTCTTCCAGTCAACTACCGTCGAGAAGCTGGCCCGCTACATTGCGGATACGCATGATGACGGACAAGCGTACACGGCGATTCCAAAAGCAGCGCCGCAAGCGTACTATCCGTTGTCGTCGGCGCAAAAGCGGCTGTATTTTCAGCAGCAAGTCCAGCCGGATAACGTCGCTTACAACATTCCAGAAATCACCTACATGGAGGGCGATTTCGACCTGGACAAACTGCAACACGCCTTCGAGCAGGTCATTCAACGCCACGCCATTTTGCGTACAGGCTTTGACGTCATCGATGGCGAGATGGTGCAGATCATTGCAGACGAGGTCGCATTTCAAGTGGAGTACCAAGAGCTGGCCGAATCGGACGTGCAGCAGACGGTCGAGCAGTTTATGCAACCGTTTGACTTGCGGCATCCTCCCCTGATGCGGGTAAAAGTCGTCCGCTACGCTGCGCAAAAATACGTGTGGCTCTTTGATATCCACCATATCGTAGCCGACAATATCTCGGTTTCGCTTTTGCAAAACGAGCTGATCCATTTCTACAACAATCAACCGGAAGCGCTTGACCCCGTTTCGTTGGAGTATGCCGATTTTGTCGCGTGGCAAAATGAACGAATTGAGCGCGGAGATTATGACAAACAAACCGAGTATTGGCTCCGGCAACTATCAGGGAAGCTCCCGGAGGCATTGCTTCCGACCGATTTTCCCCGTCCGTCTGTGCTGAGCTATCGCGGCGACATTTATACGTTCCATCTGGAAGAGGAGACGACGGCCAGGCTGAAAGCAGGCATGAAACGCAACACGACCACTTTGTTCATGAACATGCTCGCCATTTTCCATATCTTGCTGCACAAATATACTGGCCAAGAGGAAATGATCATCGGAGCGAGTCTCGCCGGAAGAAATCACGCCGATTTGACGAAAATGGTCGGAATGTTTGCGAATGTGCTGCCGTTTTATTCGCGACTGGAGCAAACCGCCACGTTTGAAGATTACGTAAGCGGAGTAAAAGAGAAGAGCTTGGAACTGTTCGAGAATCAGGACGTGCAGTTTGAGATTTTGGTGGAGAAGCTGGGGTTGACTCACCAGTTAAGCGCCCATCCGCTGTTTACGGTCATGCTTGTGCTGCCCGATTTCAAGCCTGCCGAGATCGCGATGCAGGGGCTTGTGTTGAAGTCCTATCCTTTCCGCAACCCTTCCGCGAAATTCGATTTGACTCTCTGGGTGTACGATTACGACAGCAAAATCGAAATGCGCATGGAATACTCGACAGATTTGTTTACCCGCAAGACGATCGAGACGATGACGGGACATTTTCTCGCCATTGCCAAGCAAGTCGTCGACAACCCCGACGTGCTTGTAAAAGAGATTGTGCTGGATACGAGACTTGCCAAAGCAGCAGCAGAAGCGTTGCTGGAAGATGGAAACGATTTTGCCTTTTGAGCAATCGAGAGCATAGGAGTGGTAGCGTATGGGAGGTCATTTCGATACGAACGTGTCGTATTTGAATGACATGTATAAAAAAGAATATGAGTATTGGCAAAACAAGCTGGCAGGCGCAGCAGAGAAAAGCTGCTTTTTTGCCGGAGCGCATGACACAAAAGCAGAGGAACTGCGCATGGAGACGGCAGACTTTGTCCTCCCGAGCCATTGCGCCAATCGACTGGTGCAAATCAGCAACCACTCCGATGCCAGATTGCACGTGCTGCTGCTGGCTTATACAGCCGTGTTGCTGATGAAGCACACGGGGCAGACGGATATCGTGCTCGGAACCAGCATCTACCGTCAGCAAGCGAATGAAGAGTTTATCAATACGGTGCTGCCGATCCGCATTCCGCTCACCAACGAAATGCCGCTGCTTGACGTGATTACGGACGTCAGGCAAACCGTTTCCGAGGCTATCGAGCATCAAAACTACCCGATTGAGCTGATCTTGAAAAATGCGAAGCAGCCTGCGGATTTTCTGGACGTCTCTGTTATTTTGGCGAACATTCAGGAGCTGTCATACTTGGACAGGGCCTCGTCCAACCTCATTCTGGCTTTTGACAGGCAGCACGACGAGCTGCGTGTCCGCATCCATTACAATGCCTTGCTTTACCAAAAAGAGCAGGTCGAGCGGCTGGTGGAACAGCTCTCGATTTTGTTGGAACATTCACTCAACAATCCGCGAGTGCCACTGAAAGAGCTGTCGATCCTCACCGCGAGAGAGCAGGAGCTTTTCGTTCGGATCAATGAGACGGCGGTGCGTTTTCCAGAAAAGGCGACGATCTCGTCGCTTTTTGAGGAAGCTGTCCAGGCGTATCCGCAGCATACAGCTGTTGTGTTTGAACAAAAGCGGCTGTCGTATGACCAGCTCAATCAAAAGGCGAATCAACTGGCCCATTGTTTACGGGAGCGGGGCGTAACCGCCGAATCGATAGTAGCCGTGTTGATGCCGCCGTCCGTGGACATGATCGTCGCCATTTTGGCCGTATTGAAGGCGGGCGGCGCGTATTTGCCGATTGACCCGGATCTTCCCGCGCACAGAGTCGAGTACATGCGACAAGACAGCCAGGCCGCCTATGTCGTGACACTGCAAGCGCAATCGTTGGCCAGCGGTTTTGCTGACGTGATCTTTGCCGACGACGAGCGACTCAATCATTATTCTGTTGCCAATCTAGAGCCGATCCATCAACCGAACCAGCTTGCCTACATTATTTACACGTCGGGAACAACGGGCAATCCCAAAGGAGTCATGATCGAGCACAGAAACGTAGTCCGCTTGTTTTTTCATGACAACAATCGCTTCGCTTTTTCTTGCGACGATACGTGGGTGCTGTTTCACTCGTTCGGCTTCGATTTTTCCGTTTGGGAAATATTCGGAGCTTTGCTGCACGGAGGCAAACTTTTGCTGCTATCGAACGTGCTGAAGCGGGATTATCGGCAACTCGTACAGCGGTTGCGAGAAGAACAGGTGACCGTCTGGAATCAAACACCTTCCTCTTTTTACCAGTTTATCGAGGAAGAGCTGAAACAGCCGGACAAAAAGCTTTGCTTGCGCTACGTCATTTTTGGCGGGGAAGCTCTGCTGCCTGCGAAGCTCGCCGCCTGGCATGACAAATATCCCGAAACAAAGCTTATCAATATGTATGGAATTACAGAGACGACTGTCCATACGACTTACAAGGAAATTGCCGCAGAGCAGATTCGCTCGAATGAAAAGCGGATTGGCGTGCCGTTTTCCACCGTCCACTTGCACATTTTGAACAGGCAAGGAGACGTCGTGCCCACAGGTGTCGTCGGTGAAATCTGCATTGGCGGCGAAGGAGTCGCGCGTGGCTATTTGAACAAACCGGAATTGACAGCGGAACGGTTTCAGCTATGCCAGCTTGGCGGCCAGATGCAGCGGCTTTATCGCTCCGGCGATTTAGGGCGGTATTCGTCTGACGGAGAAGTGGAATACATCGGGCGCAGGGACAAGCAAGTGAAAATCAGGGGGTATCGCATCGAACTGGATGAGGTGCGCTCCCATCTGTTGACGATGGAAGGCATTCAAGAGGCTGTGGTGATGGCTCGGGAAATCGAGGAAGACGGCAAAATTCTTTGCGCCTATGTCGTGATGAAAGAAGAACAGGCAGAGCGCTTCGATCCGGTGGAAATCAGGCAGTATATGCAAACGCGCGTCGCCGACTATATGATCCCGTCCTTTATCCTTTTGCTCGACAAAATACCGTTAACGATCAATGGAAAAGTGGACGACAACCAATTGCTCCAGATGGAGTTCAGACAGAGCGGCAAGCGCGATGTTGTTCAACCAGGCACCGAGCTGGAAAAACAGCTCGCAGAGGTTTGGGGCAAGGTTCTCAAAACCGATTCCATCGGCATTCATTCCACGATTTTTGATTTGGGCGGGACTTCTTTTGACGTGCTCAAGATCAGCAAAGAGCTGACGGATCAACTGGGGCGAGAGGTGACTGTCGTGACTTTGTTTACTTATCCGACGATCAGCATGCTGGCAAACGTACTGGAAGCAGAAGTCACTACCCGGAAGCTGCAAGCCGACGCCCGGCTCGACTCGATCGAGGACGGGAAAAAAGCCCGATTGCAAAAATTACGTCTGTTAAAAAAGTAGGGATGATATGGGACACGAATACAATGGCCTGGAAATAGCCGTAATCGGCCTGGCAGGAAGGTTTCCGGGAGCAAGCAATGTCACGGCGTACTGGGAAAACTTGAAAAACGGCGTGCACTCCATCCAGACGTTTTCCGAAGCCGAGCTGATCGAGGCGGGGGTAGACCCGCAAGCCGTCAAAAGTGCAGAGTACGTCAAGGCAAAAGGGTATCTGGAGAGCGGAAATCGCTTCGATGCCCGTTTTTTTGATTATACGCCACTGGAAGCGGAGCTTATGGACCCGCAAATGAAGGTGTTTCACGAGTGCATTTGGGAAGCGCTGGAGGATGCCGGCTATGCCGCGCAGGTCGAGCAGAAGCTGATCGGCTTGTTCGCAGGAGCTTCCCCGAACCATATGTGGGAAGCGCTGATGAGCCTGTCGGGAAAAAGCGAGGCGATCGGCCACTGGGCTGCCACCCAGCTTGTGGACAAGGACTATTTGAGCCTGCGGATCGCGCATAAATTAAACCTGAAAGGCCCTGCCTTAACGATTTATACCGCTTGCTCGACTTCGCTTGTCGCTGTGCACATGGCGGCCCAGTCGCTGTTGAACGGCGAGTGCGATCTGGCATTGGCTGGCGGGGTTACCGTGACGCTGCCAGGAAAAAGCGGCTATGTCTATCAGGAAGGAATGATTTTGTCGCCAGACGGCAAATGCAAGGCGTTTGATGCAAACGGACAGGGCATTGTCGGCGGAGACGGGGCGGGCGTCGTCGTATTGAAGCGGTTGCAGGATGCCATCGATGATCGCGATCAGATTCACGCCGTCATCAAAGGCTCCGCTGTCAACAATGACGGTATGCAAAAAACCGGGTTTACGGCCCCGAGCACAATCGGACAGGCGGAAGTGATTCGCACCGCGCTCAAGGTAGCGGAAGTAGCGCCAGAGAGCGTCGCTTATATCGAGTGTCACGGAACAGGGACACCGCTTGGCGATCCGATTGAACTGGAAGCGCTGGAGCTGGCCTATCAGCCTTCGCAAAAACACTCCTGCGCGCTCGGCTCGGTCAAGACCAACATCGGTCATCTGGACAGCGCAGCCGGGATCGCTTCGTTCATTAAGGCGGTGCTGGCTATCAAGCATCGCCAGCTTCCGCCTTCGCTGCATTTTCAAAGCCCGAATCCGCATTTGGACGTAATTGAGAAAGGCTTTTACATCAATGACAAACTGACGGAGTGGGAAAAAACGGATGAGCCGCTGCGGGCCGGGATCAGCGCATTCGGAATCGGGGGAACCAATGCCCATGTGATTATCGAAGAAGCGCCTGCCGTGCGGGAAGCAAGCGCTGGCCGAAGCTGGCAACTGATGTTGCTCTCGGCCAAAACAGAGCAAGCCCTGGAGCGATATAAGCAAAATGTTGAGGAATACTTGCATGCTAATCCAGATGCACGTCTTGAAGATGTTGCCTATTCGCTGCAGGTGGGACGAAAGCATTTTCCCGTTCGAGAAATCGCGCTTTGCAACCAGACGCTGGCACAGCCGCTCCGCTTTATCGGGCAAGATTCCAAAGCTGCTTTCGCCAAGGAAAAGCTTTCCGTCGCTTTTGTATTCCCTGACTTTGCCGCAGACAGCTGGGAGGAGGGCGAGCTTGCAGAAATCGTCCATCTGTGCCAGGAAGAGCCTGCCGTCCAGCAAGTAATGGCACAAGCGCTGCGCTTGTTGAATCAGCAAGTGTTTGGGCAGGCGGCTGTGTCCATCGCGGAGAAGCTGCGCGCGCCGAAGCACGGGCAAGCTTTGCGCTTTGCGCTCTACTATGCGATCGCCAAACTGTTCAAAGACTGGGGCGTTGAACCGCAAAGCATGTGGGGATACGGCAAAGGCAATCTGCTAGTCGAGTGCCTGGAGGGGCGCCTTGCTTTTGGTGATGCGATTCACGCGCTCGTGGGTCGCGATCGGCTTGACCACTTTGCGCAAACAGAAAGCAATCGCCCTGTTTCCAAACCGGATGGGCTGTGCCTGATCTTTGGCTCGGCACAGGCTGGGGAACCTGGCATGGAACAAGTCGCGGCTTATGGTCACCAGCTCAGGCTGGAGCGTATCCATTCCTACGCCATTTTGGAAGCGCTGGGAACGATGTGGTTGTACGGTCAGGAGATCAATTGGACTGCCTATTATCAACACGAAGAGCGAAATCGTGTGTCTTTGCCAACCTACGCCTTTGACTCGCAGGAATTTCCTGTGGATAAAAGTCTGTTCAACTTCGGGCAGTTCGCCAGCCGTCTTCAGCCCAGCGAGAGCAGCGCGGCGCACAGAAGGGAAGACATCCGTTCATGGTTTTACGTGCCTGCATGGGAAAGCTCTGCTTTGCCAGCCTATGCAGAAAAAGCGATTGCCAGCGAGGCGACCTGGCTCATTTTCCAGGATCAGACTGGCTTGGGGGAAGCGCTGGCGAGCGAGCTGAAAGAGCGCGGCGCCACGTATATTATCGTCGAGCAGGCCGAGCGCTACCAGCGAGTGACGTCTGCCCACTATCGACTGAATCCGCAAAAGCCGGAAGAGTTGGACAGCTTGCTGGACGATTTGCAGACGGTACCGGATTGTATCAGCTATCTATGGACAGTGACGTCGCCAATCGAACCGGAGCTGGCGGCCGTTGAGCCGAGCCAGCAGCAGTTTTTTTACAGCCTGTTGCAGCTTGCCCGGTACATCGGGAGCAAGGCTGGCAGCAAAAAGATGCGCTTGCAGATCGTGACGAACGGACTGTATTCCGTTACCCAGGACGAACCAATCTGCCCGCTAAAAGGGGTCGTGCTCGGGGCAAGCAAGATCATTCCTTACGAATACCCCAACAGCAAAGTTTGCACGGTCGACATCGAGCTTCCAGCGGGCGACAAGCAGACAGGTAACCATATGGCGCTGGCGGCGAATCTGCTTCGGGAATTTCAGTTTGATTTTCCGCACAAGCAAGTGGCGCTCCGCGGCAAAAGCAGGTGGATTGAAGCGGTGCGCGAGCCTGTGCTCGTGAAACAGCCGGAAAAGCTGCCGCTACTCAAAGAAAAGCTCGTCTGCCTGATTACCGGGGGACTGGGCGGAATGGGCTTCGCCTTGGCGGAGTATTTGGCGAAGAGCTATCAGGCGCGGCTCGTCTTGATCGGACGCTCTGCTTTTCCGCCGCGCGAGCAATGGACGCAATGGATCGAGGACAAGCCCGATCATCACTTGTCCGGCAAAATTCGCACGATCCTGTCGCTGGAACAAGCCGGGGCGATGATCGACGTTTACAGCGTGGATATTTCCGATTATTCCGCCATGCAAAAGGTAGTTCGTGAGGCGGAGATGCGGTTTGGGCCGATTACTGGCGTTTTGCACACGGCCGGGGTTCCTGACTACGTAGGGGTAATCCAGCGCAGGACGAAGGAAATGACCGACCCGATCTTGCTGCCCAAAGTACAGGGAACGATCGTGCTGGATACGCTTTTTGCAGAACGCGCACTCGATTTCTTTATCTTGTTTTCCTCCATCGGCAACTACATTTACGGGCGCAAATTCGGTCAAGTCGGCTACAACGCAGCGAATGAGTTTTTGGATGCGTTCGCCGCGTATCGCTTGCAGAAACGGGCTGGCTACACAGCTTCGATCAACTGGAACGACTGGGCAGAGGTAGGGATGTCCGTCACCGCGATGGAAAAAAACCGCAGCATGAATCGGCAAGTCAACGAGCGGCAATTTGCCGAAGAGGCGATCTCGCCGCAGCAAGGGGTAGAAGTGCTGCGCTACCTTTTGGAAAACCAGTTTCACCGGGCCATCGTCTCTGTCCTTGAGCTTCCTGCTTTAATGGAAGAAAGCAATCAGCTCAGCGAAGAGTTCATTTTGGAAAAAGAAGCGGCAGTCGCCGTGCAGACTGAGCTGGTGCCCGCCAAAATCAACCGCGCAACGCTGTCCGAAGCCGAGCTGACAGAGATCATCGCGGACGTATGGCGCAGTGTATTGGGAATCGCAGCGATCAGGAGCGACGAGGACTTCTTCGCTCTAGGCGGAGACTCGCTGAAGGCGATCACGATGATTGCGCTTCTCTATAAAAAGCTGGATGTCAAACTGCCTCTGCCGACCTTTTTCAACAAGCCGACGATTGGCGAGATCGCCTGCTTTATCCGCGGGGCGGACCGGACAGATTTCTCGCAGATTCCCAAGGCGCAAGAAAAAGCGGGCTATCCTTTGACTTCCGGACAAAAACGACTGTATTTCCTCAGCCAAATGGAGGAAGCGAACAAGCAATATAACAACATCATTGCGTTGCGCGTGAAAGGTTCGCTTTCCTACGAAAAATTGGAGCGATGCCTGAACGAGCTGATTCGCAGACATGAAAGCTTGCGCACCTCGTTCCAGCGCATTGATGGGGAGCTGCTGCAGGTCATTCACGAGCCGTTCCCGTTTCCTGCCGACTACAGAGAACTCAACGAGCCAATCAGCGATGCGCACATCGAAGCGTGGATACAGCCGTTTGATCTCGGCGTTGCTCCTGTATGGAAGGTGGGCATTTTCAAGGAAAGCGAGCAAAGCCACGTGCTCGTCTTCAACATTCACCATATCATCACAGACGGCACATCCAACTCGATCTTGATTGACGAGTTTACGGCTTTGTACCAGCAGCAGGATGGACAGTCTTCTGGACTTCCCGCTTTGTCTGTTCAATACAAGGATTACGCAGAGTGGCAGCAGGAAAAGACAACGCTCGCCGGACACCAGGCGGACCAGGAGTATTGGACCGGGATGTTTTCCGGCGAAATTCCGCTGCTTGACCTGCCGACGGACTTTTCCCGCCCGCCTTACAAAACGTATCGCGGAGGCATGGAGATGTTTTCCATCCCGCAACGCCAAGCCGACGAAATCAAGCGGATGGCCACGAGCCATGAAGCGACGCTGTACATGGTTTTGCTGGCGGCATGGAACGTTCTTTTGGCGAAGCTCGGCAATCAGGACGAGATTATCGTAGGGATTCCGACTTCGGGACGGAATCACAGCGATATTCAAAATGTGATCGGCATGTTCGTTCAAACGCTTCCGCTCAAAAGCACCGTACGCAGCGACATGACCTTTGCCGAGCTGCTGAACGCGATCAAAGGAAACATGTCCCACGCCCTGGAGCACCAGGACTATCCGTTTGAAGAGCTGGTCAGCCAGATCGAGCTTTCCCGGGACTTCGGGCGCAACCCGTTGTTTGATGTGATGTTCGCGTTTCAAAATGTCAGCCGTCAAGGGAGCGGTGAGAACCATTCGTCTGCCGGGCTGCAAATCGAGCCGTATTCGTTCAAAACAAACACAGCCCGCTTTGACTTGACCTTGGATGGCGAAGAACGGGAAGGCGAGCTGTTTTTTACCGTAGAGTACGCAAGCGATCTGTTTACAAAAGAAACGATTACCCGTTTTATCCGCTATTTCCAAAAGCTTTTGCAAGATGTGATCGCGCAGCCGCAGCAAAAAATGAGCCAGCTTTCCTTGCTGGATGCCGACGAGCGGGAGCGGCTAGTCAGCGGGTTCAATCAGACAGCAGGGGAATATCCCGAGCAACTGCTGGTGCATGAGCTTTTTGAAGCCATGGCCGAAAAATGCGCTGATCAGCCTGCGCTAACGTTCCACAACCAGACGATGACGTACCGTGAACTGGATGCGCGGGCCAACCAGCTCGCTCATGCGCTCAAATCGCATGGCGTCGGCGCGGGCCAGGTCGTCGCCCTCATCGCTACCCGATCGTGCGACATGATTGCGGGACTACTGGCGATCGGCAAGGCGGGCGGCGCGTATTTGCCTGTCGATCCGAGTCTGCCAGCCAATCGAGTCGCCTATATGCTTGCGGACAGCCGTGTCCGGGTCATTTTGACCAATACGACCGTGGAGGCAGCAGGCGAGCGGCAGGTCATTGACATGCGCGATCCTTACGTTGCGGCGCAGCCTCAAGAACGGCTGCCGCTGGAAAACAGCAGCACCGATGTGGCGTATTGCATGTATACCTCAGGCACGACCGGATTTCCCAAAGGAATTTTGATCGAGCACCGCGCCTTGATCAATTTCCTTCACGGCATGACCGATGTGCTTTCTTTCGGCGAAAACGAGAAGTTTTTATCCTTGACGACCGTTTCTTTCGATATTTTCTGGCTGGAGAGCATCCTGCCGCTGTTGACAGGCCATCAGGTGGTGATTGCCGATGAAGACTGCCAGCGAGATGTGCTCAAGCTGGCAAGCCTGGTCAGACGTGAAAAAATTACCGTGATGCAGACGACGCCATCGCGCTTGAAGCTGTTGCTGGCGGAGCCGGAATTGGCCGGGCAGCTCAGTCGCCTGCGCTACTTGCTGATCGGGGGAGAAGCTTTGCCGCAGCCGTTGGCAGATGCAGCCGTGCGACTGTTGCCGGAGGGTCGAGTCTACAACCTGTACGGTCCTACCGAAACGACCATTTGGTCCACGATTCAGGAAGTGGCGGCGACGCAGCCTGTGACCATCGGCAGACCGCTCAAAAATACCCAAGTCTATGTTCTAAGTCCAGAGCTGATGCCGCAACCTGTCGGCGTCCCTGGCCTTTTGTATATCGGCGGGCACGGTTTGGCCCGTGGGTATCAGAACAATCCAGAGCTGACCCGAGAGAAGTTTATCGACAACCCGTTTCGACCTGGCGAAAAAATGTACGCGACCGGAGACATGGCAAGGTGGACGCGGGAAGGCTTGCTCGACTATTTGGGACGAACCGATTTTCAGGTGAAAATACGCGGTTACCGGATTGAGCAAAGCGAAATCGAAAATTTGCTCGATGCCCATCCTGCTGTTGAAAAAGCGGTGGTGCATGTCCAGCAGGACGCTCAGCACGAACAGCTGCTGGTCGCGTACTATACGGCTGCCTATCCGGTAACGAGCCAGGAGCTGCGGGACTATTTGCGCCAACAACTGCCGGAATATATGATTCCGTCCTTGTTCATGCCGCTTGCGCAGATTCCGCTGACCATCAACGGCAAAATCGACCGGAAGTCGCTTCCGGAGGTAACCGGGGTCGCAGCAGAGCAACAAGAACTGGTCGAGCCGAGGGACGAAGTAGAAGCGAAGCTGTACGACATTTGGCGAAACGTACTGCGCAGCGAAAGCATGAGCGTCCGCGACCGATTTTTTGAGCTGGGCGGAAACTCGATTCAAATCATGCAGCTCGTGTATGAAATCAACAACAGCTTTGCATGCTCCATGCAGTTCAAAGACTTTATCGAACTGCAAACAATCGAGGCGATTGCCGGTTTTATTCGCGAAGCGATCCACGAAGAGCGCGTAGCCGACTTGCCAGCCTTGATACCGGAGCCAAGCCAATTGCATGAACCGTTTCCGTTAACGAATGTGCAAATGGCCTATTATTTGGGCAGAAGCAGCAGCTTCGAGCTGGGCGGAGTCTCGACGCATTCGTATCAGGAGATTGTCACCAGGCTCGATATCTTGCGTCTCAATCATTGCCTGAATTTGTTGATCCGCAGGCATCCCGCGCTGCGCACGATCTTTTTGCCCGATGCCCGCCAGCAAATTTTGGCAGACATACCCGAATACGCTATCGACATCCGCGATTTGCAAGGATGCGACAAGGAAGAAAAAGCGGCGATTCTGGCAAAAGAAAGAGAGCGCATGTCCCATGCGATTTTCCGTCCGGGGCAATGGCCGCTTTTTGAAATCAAAGCGTTTCGCTTGAACGGGCAAGAAAGTTTGCTGTGCATCAGCTTTGACTTGCTCATCATGGATGCTTACAGCCTGGAGATTTTAGGGAAAGAGCTGCAAAAGCTGTATGAAGGCGCTGCGGACGAGCTAGATGAATTATCGCTTTCCTTCCGGGATTACATGATCGGCTACGAGCGACTGAAAACCAGCAGCTTGTATTTGCAGGACAAGGAATACTGGATGGCAAAGCTGGACGATTTTCCGCTGGCACCGGAAATCCCGTTGCAGGTGCAACCGTCCCACGTCAAAAATCCGTACTTCCAAAGAAAGTCGAAGCGATACGCCAAAGAAAGCTGGCAAGTTTTGAAAAAGGCGGCCCAGAAGCACAATTTGACTCCTTCGGCGGTTTTGTGCACGGCGTATGCCGAAGTGCTGGCGAATTGGAGCAATCAACTGGACTTTAGCCTGAATTTGACCTTGTTCAATCGTCTGCCGTTGCACCCGGATGTGGATAAGCTTGTCGGAGACTTTACGTCCGTTGCGCTGGTCGAGGTACGGCTGCATCCAGCGGATACGTTCTGGGAGAAGGCAGGCAAAGTTCAGCAGTCGTTGATGGAGGCGTTGGCTCATCGCCATTTTGACGGGATCGATGTGATGCGGGAGATCAGCAAGCAGCGAGAGTTGGGGAACAAGGCTGTCTTGCCCATCGTGTTTACGAGTGCCTTGTTTGAAAATGAAGACAGTGTCCAGCAAGCGACTGACGATGCGGAGTACACATCCGAATGGGAAAACGATACAAGCGGCATCACGCAAACTTCCCAAGTCTATCTCGACAATCAGGTGGCGCTCCTTGACGGAAACATCGTCATCAACTGGGACTACATCAGCGAGTTGTTTGACCCGGTGGTGATTGACACGATGTTCGCCCAGTACCTGACCCGGATCGATACGATCTTGAACGACGAGGCCGAAAAGGAGTTGCCTTCGGTATCCGTCAGTGACAGAGCTGCGATTGATGCGTACAACGATACGGCTGTGGACATTGCGAGCAAAACGTTGCACGGGCTGTTCGAGGAAACTGTGGCACAAACTCCTTTTGCCGTCGCAATCGAGGACGGCGAGACGCAGATCACGTACGAAGCGCTGAACGAGCGCGCAAACAAAGTCGCGAGCTGCTTGCGGCACATCGGCGTCGCTCCCGGCGATCTGATTGGCGTCATTGCCAAACGGGAAATCGCCACCTTTGCCTATTTGCTCGGCATTTTAAAAAGCGGCGCTGCCTATGTGCCGATTGATCCTGACTACCCGGCGGATCGTGTGGACTACATCCGCAGACACAGCCAATGCAAGCTCGTGCTTGAGTCTGACTTTTACGAGCGGAACGAGCTGGAGCATGCTGCCCAAAAGTACGAGGCTGCGGCTGTTCAGCCGGAACAGTTGGCCTACGTGATCTACACCTCGGGAAGCACGGGCAATCCAAAAGGAGTCATGATTCGGCACGTAGCCGCCTGCAATACGATCCAGGATATCAATCAAAAATTCCATGTTGCCGCTCATGATCGGATTTTGGGCGTATCTTCGCTCTGCTTCGACTTGTCCGTCTATGACATTTTTGGCGCGTTTGCCGCCGGAGCGACACTCGTGCTTGTCAAAGACCAAAAGGATATGGCCCAGCTTGCCGACACGATTACGGCGAAAAACATTACGATCTGGAACTCCGTCCCTGCAATCATGGATCGCGTGGCAGCGGAGAAAAAGGAGCGCGGCGAGCAGCGAGATGAGCAGCTTCGTCTGGTCATGCTGAGCGGCGACTGGATTCCGCTCACGCTGCCGCAAGCGATTCGCGAAAGCTTCCCTGGGGCGGAAGTCATCAGTTTGGGCGGGGCTACCGAGGCATCCATCTGGTCGATCTACTACCCGATCGACGAGGTTGGCCCCGAGTGGAAGAGCATTTTTTACGGAAAGCCATTAGCCAACCAGCAGTTTTATGTACTCAACTCGCGGATGGAGCTTTGCCCGCTTTCTGTACCGGGCGAACTGTATATCGGAGGAAGAGGGGTTGCGGACGGTTACCTGCATGACGCGGAAAAGACCAATCGCTCCTTTGTTCATCATCCGCAATTCGGCTATATATACAGGACAGGGGATTACGGCGTACTGCACCGCAACGGGCTGATTGAGTTTTTGGGCAGAAAGGACCAGCAGGTAAAAATTGGTGGATATAGAATAGAATTAGGAGAGGTAGAATCACGGCTGCTGCAAATCGACACGGTGAGAAATGCGGTCGTGCTGGTGGCGGGAGAAGCAGACAAGCGATTGTATGCGTATCTCGTGCCGGAAACCGAACCGCACGACCGGGATGCTTTTATAAATGAGATCAGGAGCAGGCTTGCCAAAGCTTTGCCCGATTACATGATACCGTATCATTTTATCGTCGTGGAGCAACTGCCGCTGACGGCCAACGGAAAAGTGGATGTACAGGCTCTCTTGAAGCTGAAACCGACTGGCACGAGCACCGGAACGGCATACGTCGCTCCCCGCAATGAAGTGGAAGCGAGCATCGTCGCTGTGTTTCAGGAAGTTCTGGAGACTGATCGTGTAGGTGTGCTCGACAACTTTTTTGAGATGGGCATTCATTCGTTGCAGATCGGAATGATTAACAGCAAGTTGAAAGACGTATTTGCCAGGGAAATCCCGATCCTCGCCATGTTCGAGCACGCCAATATCCATGCGCTGGCTGCCTATTTGACAGCGGAAAACGACGACCAGCCAGACGAAGGACAGGAAGAGACGATCAACGTCCGCAACCAGGGAAGAGAGCGGATCAAGCAAAGAAATGCGAAAAGAAGGAGGAACTCTGAAAGTGAATAAAGCCGAACTGCTGCATTTTTATACGACATTTACTCCCAACACCGATCCCGGTGAATACGGCTATCTCTTTCATGAGTTGCCCCAAGGCTTGCCAGAGCTGTGCCGATTAATCAAGTGCCAATTGATCCATCCCACGATGATCAAAAAAGTGAGGCATTTGCTGACCGATTATACGCGCAATGAAGACGAGAAATTTTACAAGATCACGGAAATGCTGGAGGCTCTGGTCGAACGCAACGCAGATGGCCTCACGTTTGAACGTTTGCCAAGCGAGCGGCTGCTCATTTCTTGCCGCTTTCATTCGCTGCTGCTGATTTCCATGCTGCGCTCCCGGGGACTCCCGGTGCGCAGCCGGGTCGGCTTTGCCAGCTATTTGTCCGAGAACGGCAGGAAATATATCGATCACTGGATTTGCGAAGTGTGGGAAGAAGCCGAAAAACGGTGGATCAGGGTCGATCCCGATTGGGAACTCATCGATATTCAGGGCGATGAGTTCCTGATGGCGGGTGACGCGTGGCTGATGGCACGCGACAAAGAAATCAATCCCCAGCTTTTCGGGGTCAAAAAATCGTGGGGGATGCACTACATCCGCAACAACTTGTGCTATGACCTGAATGCCGTTCTTGGAAACGAGCTGTGCTACTGGGACTATCCTCCGCTTTGCCAAAAAGAGATGGACGAGCTGGACTGGGAAGAGCTGCAACTGCTCGATGAGATCGCTCTTTATTTGCAAGACCCCGATGAAAATTACGCACAACTGCAAGCGTTGTTTTCCGAGCATAAGTTCCTGCACTTCAAAAGATAGGGCAGTTGTTCGATTAAACTCTAAGCGGTGATACGAAGATGGATAAATTGAAGAAGTACATTTACGAGCTGGTCGCAGCCAAGAAGCTATCGGCCAAGGAAGCGACGGAATACATCACGAGCCTGCAAAAAGCAAGCGAAGCCAAGACTGACGAGATCGCGATTATCGGCATCTCGGGACGCTTTCCCAAGGCGAATACGGTACAGCAGTTTTGGGAAAACATTCGCTTGGGAAGAGAATGCCTCGACGACTTTCCTGTCCATCGCCGCGAAGATGGACAGGCGCTGTTTTCCGACCAGCGATTTGCCCATAAACGCTTTAAAAAGGCCGGATATTTGGACGAAATCAGCTTCTTTGATCCAGACATGTTTCGCATCTCGCCGAAAGAAGCGCTGTCCATGGAGCCTTATCAGCGAATCATGCTGGAGCTTGCCTATGAGACTTTGCTCAATGCCGGTTACGAGACGCGGGATATCATCGGCTCGAAGACAGGCGTTTTTATCGGGAAAGACCATGTGACAGGGATCGAGTACCGCCATTACGTCAGCCCGGATATTTTTAGCCTGACTGGCTCCTGGCCGGGGATTTTGGCGAGCAGAATCTCCTATGTCTACAATCTGAAAGGGCCGAGCATCGTCTTCGATACATCGTGCTCCTCCGGTTTGGTAGGGCTTCATTTTGCTTGCGAATCGTTGCGCAGAAATGAATGTGACATGGCATTTGTAGGCGGCATAAGCGGCCTTTTCTATTTTCCGCCAGTCAAGGAAGACGGGTCGCTGGATCAGGTCGAATCCGCCGAAGAGAAGATTCGGGCGTTTGACAAGGAGGCGACAGGCACCGTATGGGGCGAAGGTGGCGGAGGGCTGCTCCTGAAGCCGTTGTCAAAGGCGCTTGCGGACAACGACGTCGTGTACGCGGTCATAAAAGGCAGCGGGATCAACAACAACGGTTTGTCCAAAGGCATTACAGCTCCGAATGGCGAGGCGCAGGAAGAGCTTCTGAAAAGCGTCTGGAAGCAGGCGCAAATCAATCCGGAAACGATTCGTTACATCGAAGCCCACGGGACAGGCACGGTATTGGGCGATTCCATCGAGCTGCAGTCGATTATCAACGCCTTTCAAGCATTTACGTCCAAAAAGCAGTTTTGCGGGGTTGGCTCCGTCAAAACGAACATTGGGCATCTGGTGGGCGCTTCCGGGATTGTCTCTTTAATCAAAGCAGTCATGATGCTCCAGCACGGGGAAATACCGCCTTCGTTGCATTTCCAGTCGCCCAGCCCGTACATGGACTTGGCCAACTCAGCCGTTTTTGTCAATGACGTGCAGACCAAATGGCAGCAGCAGGATCATCCTGTCCGCATCGGAATTAATTCGTTTGGATTCAGTGGGACCAATTGCCACGTTTTGCTGGAGGAGCCGCCAAAGGCTGTCCGGCAAGCCAGTCACGGACAAGGCAGCTACTTGCTGGTTTTATCGGCGAGAAGCGAGCACAAGCTTCAGGAGCTGGCAAAAGAATACCAGCAGTTTTTGCTAACAAACCGGGACGTCGACCTGGGGGATTTGTGCTTTACCGTCAGCTCGTCCCGCAACCATTACTCCCACCGGGCCACGATTAGTTTCGACAGCTACGAGGATTTGCTGGAGAAGCTAAACGAGCTGAAAACGGCGAACAGCGTATCCGCGTGGACGGAAAACCCGGCGATCAGCTACCAAAGGCACGAGGTCGTACCGGATAACAAACAAGCGGTCGAAGCGTGGGAAATCAGGGAACGAGAGAAAAAATCGTTAGATAGGCAAGCAAACGAAGCGATCAAGGAATGGCTCGGGAAGACCACTGACGGGAAAATGATCCGGGAGCAGGTTGCGTCGTTTTACATAAAGGGAGCGAGTATGGACTGGAAGCTGCTGTACCAAGGCGGCCGCAAGTTGTCATTGCCGGGAAATATACTGGAACGGCAAAAGTTTTGGCCTGTTGGCGTGCAGCCCAAGAAAGCAGAAGCAGAGCTTTTTTATCGTACTGTCTGGAAAGAAGAAGCTCTTGCCGACATGGACAACCAGCAGCCCGCTGCCCGCGATACCGTTCTGCTGATTGTCGATGCGGCAGATACAGCCAGTTGGCGGCTGCTTTTTTCGGAAAAATACCAGGCCAAGCGGTTGATTACGGTCGAGCTGGGAGCATGCTCTGCACAAGTGTCGCCGGACTATTTCCAAGTTTCGCGCACGCTTGAAGACATCGTCGCTCTTTGCACGCAGCTTGATTTTACGTCACTGGAGCAAATTTTATTTATGCCCCCGGCTCTCGCTGAACTGCCGGAATCACGTACGGCGTTTCAAGCGTCCATGAATCAGACAGCAGGGTCGCTTTTGCTTTTCGCCAAAGCGCTGGCGATGACGGGGAAGCTGACAAAAGAACTGGATGTCGTCCTGATGACGCAAAATGCCCAGGCCGTGCAGCCGAGCGATGCGATCTGCGATCCTTTTCAGCATATGCTGGGCGGACTCGGGAAATCGATTCGCCAGGAAAACTACGGCTTGTCCATGCGCCATATCGACATCAGCCCGGACGGCTTCGAGCCTGAGCCGCTGTTCGCGGAGCTACAGCGGAAGGGTACGGATTACTCCGTAGCGCTGCGCCAGCACCGCCGCTACATCGAGATTATCGAAAGAGCGGCGGAGGCGGGTGCACAGGAAGACGCATTTACTGTCAAAGCGGGCGATGTGTTCCTGATTACGGGCGGCTTGGGCCAATTGGGAACGGAAGTGTGCAAATACCTGAGCCAGAAAAACAAAGTGAAGCTGATCGTGCTCGGCAAGACGATGCTGCCGGACAAAGAGACATGGCCAGCGGTAGTCCGGGAGCAGACAGACAAAAGTTTGGCGGATAAACTCAATGCGGTGCTGGCTGTGGAAGCGCTCGGCTCCACGCTGGACTATCACTGTGTAGACATATGCGACGAAGCAGACATGAAACGAACGATTCAGACGATCCGCCAGACGCACCAGCGCCTTGACGGAATCATTCATTGCGCGGGCGTCGGCGTTGGCGATCTCGAAGATTTGGCGATGAGCGAAGCGGAATTTGAGCGCAGACATGCCGTGAAAACATACGGAAGCTGGCTATTGTACACCCTCACGCAGGGGATCGACACAGGATTTTACCTGTTCTTTTCCTCGGCGGTTTCTGTCACCGGGGGACGCGGGGCAATTGGCTATGCCACTGGCAATGCCTTTTTGGACGGCTGGGCAGAAGTGATCAAGCGGCAAGGCAAAAAAGTGCTTTCGATCAACTGGGCTACGTGGGAAGAGACGGCGGCAAGGCTCTCCATGCAAGAGGACAGGCACGTTTTCCGCTTTCTGCCGACCCATCAGGCGCTGCAAGCGCTCGACTACATTCTCCGCCGCCAACTGTTCAAAACGATCGTCGGCCAGTTCAATCATGCCAACGAGCTTTTGGAGCTTTCGCACATCTGGCCGTTCCGTCTGGCGGATGACGTGAAGAAAGACGTGTTCAAGCATACGGCAAAACCGGGGCGCACAGCCGCTGCCGCACCTGTACCTGTGGCGCTCAAGGAGCAGGACGGATTTACAGCGACGCAAAAAGAGCTGGCGCAATTGTGGGCAGAGGTGCTCGGACTGTCGTCCATCAGCCTGTTCGATACGTTCCATCAATTGGGCGGCGATTCGATCCACGCTGCGCAATTGTACAAGCAATGGAACGAGAAGTACCCGGGCACGCTGCACGTGGCAGACCTTTACTTGTACCCGACCATTTTTGAACTGGCGAATTACTTGGACAGCCAGAAGGCGCCGGAACCTGCCACGCTTACAGTCGAGTCGATCCTGGAAGGGTACAAACAGAGCAAATATTCGCAGGAAGAGACGAAAAGACTGCTGGAACAGTGGACCGCTTTCTCCGCAGGCCAGACTGTGCCGTCTGAGCAAAAGGACGAGTACGCCATCATCGGCTATGCCTGCCAATTCCCGTTGGCGGAAAATGCCGAGCAGTTTTGGACCAATCTGACCGCGGGCATCAATGCCATCCGGCCGTTTCCCGCCTCCAGAAGAAAGGACACGGACCGTTATTTGAGGGCAGCCCAATCCTACTGTCAGGGCGGCTACCTGGAAACTATCGATCGGTTTGATTCTAGTTTCTTCCATATTTCGCCCAAAGAGGCCGAGCTGATGGACCCTGAACAGCGCCTGCTTTTGCAAAACGTGTATGAAGCTGTGGAAAACAGCGGGCTTGGCGGGAAAAGCCTGTTCGGGACGAAAACGGGCGTGTACATTGGCAAAGATACGACTGGGCGCAATGAGTACAACAATATGATTGATATTCAGCATCCTTTGAAGGTTACCTCTGGCTCGACAGGGATACTGGCAAGCCGGATCGCGTATTTCCTCAACTTGAAAGGACCTTGCCTGGTCGTGGACACAGCGTGCTCTTCCAGTCTCGCAGCCATGTGCTTGGCTGCACAGGCTTTGAAGGCAGGAGAAATCGATGTGGCGATTGTAGCAGGCGTTTCTTTGGCGTACTTGCCTACCCAGCACAATTCGCTGATTGATTCCGCAGATGAAACGATACGCCCGTTTGATGCGCAGGCGAACGGCACGATGTGGGGAGAGGGAGTAGGCACCGTCGTGTTGAAGCGCATGGATCAGGCCGTGCGCGACAACCATCTGATCCACGCTGTCGTCAAAGGCTCGGCCATGAACAACAACGGAGCGTCGAACGGAATTACCGCACCGAATGCGGAAGCGCAGGAAAAAGCATTGATCGAGGCGTGGAGAGCAGCCGACATCGATCCGGAAACGATTTCGTATATCGAAGCGCACGCCACCGGAACGAGATTGGGCGATCCGATCGAGATGAAGGGCATCGCCAACGCTTTCCGCAGATTCACGGACAAAAAGCAATTTTGCGGGGTAGGTACGGTAAAAGCCAATATCGGCCACCTGGTAGGAGCGTCGGGGATGGCTTCGGTCATCAAAATGATTATGGCCTTCAAGCATGGACAATTGCCTCCGGTCGCAAACTTCCAGCAGCCGAATCCATTTATCGAATTTGCGGATTCCCCCGTTTACGTCAACGACAAGCTGCAGGATTGGACCGCAACGGAGTCGCCGCGTCGATGCGGCATCAGCTCGTTTGGGTTCAGCGGGACGAACTGCCATGTTTTGCTGGAAGAGCCGCCTGCCGCCCCTGTGCAGAGCGAGGACAAGCAAGGCTGGCACCTGCTGGCTTTGTCGGCGAGAACAAAAGGCTCCTTGCGTGCGCTAATCAGCCGCTACGCCAACTATCTCAACGAGACGACTGCGGTCGATGTGCAAAATTTGTGCTATACAGCCAATGCGACTCGCGGACATTACGAGCACAGGATCGCGATCTTGTTCCGCGACCAGGCCGAGCTGCGGGAAAAATGCCAGTACGCGGATGCGACAGGGCTGGAAAATAGGCAGCAGGCCGCCGAGCAAGGGATTTTGTACAAGGTGAGCCGCGTCATCCTTGACCAAAATGATCCCTCTGAACACGGACTGCTGGAGGAAGAAAAAGTAAAGCGGACGGCGATTGCGGAAAGAACGATCCAACAATACAAAGAAACCGGGACAGCTTTTGCGCTGGACAGCCTGCAAAACATCGCTGCCATGTACACAGACGGGGCAGATATCCAGTGGCAGCGCCTGTATGAAAAAGCGCAGCATCGAATCATCGAATTGCCAGCCTACCCGTACGAGTCGGTTCGGCACTGGATCGGGGCGCAAAACCACGAAGGTGCTACGCGAGCAGATGTAACTTATCGCCTGCAATGGGTGCGCGACGACAAAGCGAAAGCGCCGTTGCGGCAAGCTGGCGCGAAAAAGGGCACGTGGCTGTTTTTGAGCGGAACGGGCATCAGGAGTCATCAGTTGCTCCAGGAGCTGCAAGCGCGGGAAGCGGATGTCATCGAAGTTGCTTTCGGTGCTGCTTTTCAAAAAGGCAGCGATCATCGATACGAGGTCGGCTCGGCGGACGATTTTTCGCGTTTGCTGCAAGAGCTTGCGCATCGGGACATTCGCCATATCGTCCACTGCATGGGCGTGACGGAGGAGAAGCTCGCGTGTGCGGACGACTTTCATGAGTGGGAAAACCGGAGCGTCTACAGCTTCTACCAGCTTGTGTGCGAGCTGTTGAAACAGTCGTATCACCAGGAGATCAACCTGTATCTGTTGGGCGACCACGCGTTTTCCGTAACCAGGCAGGAAGCGGTCTTGAAGCCGCAGCATGCCGTTTTGTTTGGCATGGCAAAAGTGATCGCCCAGGAGTACCCGCAATGGAAATGCCGCTGCCTCGATCTCGATAGCGCTACTTCGCCGTCTACACTTTGGCATGAGCTGGTGTCGGAACAGGAAGACTTCCAGGTGGCGTATCGGGAAAATGTCCGGTATGTCGAACGATTGGAAGCGCAGACGCTGCAACAGGCAGAGCGTCAGGACATATCGATCCGGGAAAACGGCGTCTACCTGATTACGGGCGGACTTGGCGACATCGGGCTTGCAGTCGCTCACTATCTCGCTGGGAAGCGGCCAGTACACCTGTGCTTGCTCGGCAGAAGTGCTTTTCCTCCACGCGGACAATGGGCGGAAATCGTCCGGGAACAGCCTGATTCCGCACTAGCGGGCCAGATCGAACAAATCCGCAGCCTTGAGGAAAAGGGAGCCTCTGTAGAGGTGTATACGGTTGATGTGGCTGACGAGCGCAGGCTGGCAGCTGCTTTGGCCATGATTCGCCAGCAGTACGGGGCGATCCATGGCATTTTCCATTGCGCGGGTGTGGCTGGTGAAGGTCTGCTTATCAACAAAGGGCAAGCCCAAATAGCTCACGTGCTCGATCCAAAGGTCGTCGGCACCTGGCTTTTGGATCGTTACACCGAGCAAGACAACCTCGACTTTTTTGTCCTGTTTTCCTCTGTGACCAGCTTGCTTGGCGGGCTTGGACAGGCTGATTATACGGCTGCCAACGCTTACTTGGACGCTTTTAGCGATTACAGGCACGCCAAAGGCCAACGGAGCGTGACGATCAACTGGCCTGCCTGGAACGAGACTGGCATGGCGGGGAGATACCGCATTCAGAAAGAAGCTTCGCCGTTTCACGGCATGCATCCGGACCAAGCGATCGAGATTTTGGATGCCGTTTTAACGAGAAAACTTGCGCGCGTAATCGTCGGCGAGCTGAACGAGGCGCATTTTCAGACGCACAGCTATCACTTGCCGTTTGCGATTTCGCCGGAAATCAGCAGCTTGTTCACACAGACGGTTGCTGCGCAGACGCCGGAAGTCCAGCCGCTTGTGCCGATATTGAGCGGGCGAAACGACCACAGATACAGCGCTGTAGAAACGCAACTGGCCGCTGTTTGGCAAAAAGTATTGGGGATACCGGAAGCGAATGTGTACCAGTCTTTTCAGGAGGCGGGAGGAAACTCCATTCTCGCGACGAGTCTCGTCAAGGAAATCGAGCAGCTGTACCCGGGGCGGATCAACATCGCCACGCTGTTCGCCTATCCTTCGATTGCCAAAATGGCGGAGTATCTCGAAAACAAAGACAAGCCGAATGCACCCGAACCGTCCCGCAAAGTCGGAGAGAGCGAGAGTGTTCCCTTGCAGGACAAGCTGAGCGACTTTATCAAGGGCGATGTTTCGATGGAAAACATATTGGACTACCTAGACAAGAAAGCGTGGGGAGAAGAAGATGAGTAGCCGAAAAGAGATGAATGACAGCATTTTGCAGCTGCTGAAATCGGGACATCTCAATCAGGAAATGGCGATTTCCATGTTGGAAAAGCTGAATCGCAGTCCAGAGCGAAAGCACCGTCAGGACATTGCCGTCATTGGAATGGCCTGCCGCTTCCCCGGAGCAAGCAATCCCCAGCAGTTTTGGCACAATTTGGTCCAGGGGGTAAACAGCATCGGGTATTTTCCGGAAGAGCGGTTGCACGATTTATCCGGCTTCGTTCCAGAGCTGGAAGAGCTTTTGGCAAACGCCAATCATCAAGCTGGCTACCTGGATCAAATTTCCTGCTTCGATCACTCTTTTTTCCATATCGGACACAAAGAAGCGATGGCGATGGAGCCGTATCAGCGACTGTTTCTTGAGACGGCCTACCATGCGATCGAGGATGCCGGGTATGGGGGAGCCAGACTGAAACATTCCAACACGGGCGTATTTGTCGGATTGGAGACGGCCTACCAGTCTCATTACCGCTCCCTGCTGCAAAACGAAGATATTTCGTCGCTTGTCGGTTCCCTGGTAGGACTTTTGTCCAATCGGATCTCGTATTTTCTCGACTTGCGCGGGCCTGCTTTCGTGCTGAACACAGCGTGCTCATCGGGGCTGGTCGCCTTGCATCAGGCGTGCACGGCTCTGGCGAACAACGAGTGTGAAACGGCGCTGGTCGGCGGGGTGAATCTGATGGTCATTCCGCAAGTGACCGGAAAGCTGCACGATTTGGAGACGTCCGATGGAAGAGTGAAGGCTTTTGACAAAAATGCCGATGGAACGATCTGGAGCGAAGGAATCACAGCGCTCATGCTCAAGCCGTTAGCGAAGGCGCGGGAAGATCGCGATCCCGTCTATGCGGTTATCAAAGGAAGCGGCGTCAATGCAGACGGCGCTTCCAACGGCTTGACCGCGCCCAATCCGGATGCCGAGACGCAACTGTTTTTGCGCACGTGGGAAAAAGCCAAAATCGATCCACTGTCCATCTCCTATATCGAAGCGCATGGCACAGGCACGCTGTTGGGCGATTCGATCGAGTTGCAGGCGATCAACGACGCGTTTCAACAAGCTGCGTCCCGGCCTCATGTGTGCGGGGTCGGTTCTGTCAAGACGAATATCGGCCATACCGTTGCCGCATCAGGTCTGGCTTCGCTCATCAAAGTCGTGCTGGCTCTCCGGCACAAAAAAATTCCTGCTACGCTGCACTATCAGTCTGCAAACCCTTTTCTCGATCCGCAAAACGCTGCGGTCGAAATCGTCGCCGAGCTGAGAGACTGGAAAAGAGCGGATGGGGATGCACTGCTTCGTGCCGGGGTCAACTCGTTTGGCTTCAGTGGAACCAATTGCCATGTCGTCGTGGAGGAAGCGCCGGAAAGCGACCGTCTGGAAGCGGAGACAGAAGCAGAGCTTTTGCCGCCAGTTCATCTTTTGACGCTCTCCGCCAAGAGCAAGCCAGCACTGGTTGAATTGCTGAAATCCTACCATTCCTATTTGCATACGCATCCATCAACCAATCTTGAAGATCTTTGCTATACAGCGAACACAGGCAGAGGGCAATACGAGAACCGGATCGCGTTCGTGTTCCAGTCCGAAGAACAATTGCTGCAGCAGTTGCGCCAGGCAGATTTGTCCCAAGCAGAAGCGGCGAGAGACAAAGGAATTTACCTCTATCTGCGTGCCGAATCCAGCCGTGACGGCGGCAATCCCGCCAGCTCTTTTGCTGTCCCGGACGTGTCGGCCACGACCGACCGTGACGGCTGGCAGACGAGAGCGTCACTGGAAAAGCTGGCGGAGCAATACGTCGCGGGAATGTCGATCCCGTGGGAGTTGGTATACCGTCAGCCGCGACAAAAGCTGAACTTGCCTGTGTATCCATTTGACAAAATCAAAATCTGGCCAAAAGCGGACAAACAAGCGAACGGCTCCGTGCCAAATGCAGCGGGAAGCAGCGCGCTTGCGAGCGAAGCGCCATCCGTACTACCCGCAGCCGAGCATGCTCTTTATCAGCGCATCCAGTGGGTCCCTGCCGAGCCTTTCTCCGCACAACCGGAGAGAACAGAGAATGTGCTGGTCATTACCGACTCTACCGATTGGGGCTGCGAGCTGGCTGACGCCATCGCTGCGCGCAGCCAGCATGTCGTTCATGCCCGGCTGACGACGACAGCCTATCGCCAGGAGAACGCCTCCCGGTATGGACTGGCATGCTCGCAAGCCGATTTTGACCAGCTCATTCGCGATACAAGCCAGGCAGCACTCAGCAAAGTCGTCTTCGCTGTCGCCGTCGGAAAAAGACCCGACTATGAACATGCCGATGCCGGGCAGCTTTTGCACGCGCTGTTTTATTTGACGAAAGCATTAGGAAAAACTCGCTCTGCTCCAATCGAGCTCGTCCTGGTCGGGAAAAACGCGCAGCGAGTCCTGGCTGACGATGTCAGCGTCCAGCCGGAATTTGCTGCCTTGTTTGGGCTGGGAAAAGTCATTCGGGAGGAAAACAGCGGACTGCCTTGCAGATGCATCGACTTCGATGATGCTACAACTGTCAGCGATATCGCGGCGGAAGCTTTGGGAAGCACCGGACATTATCAGATCGCGCATCGTGTTGGTCAAAGATACTATCCCCAGCTGGCGCCGTTGGACTTGTCAGCGGTTGACGACAGCGGCCTGCGCTTCAAGGAGCAAGGCGTGTACGTCATTACCGGCGGCACGGGCGGAATCGGCCTGGAGCTTGCCAAGCATATTGCCCTCACGTACAAGGTAAAGCTGGTTCTCATCAGCCGCACCAAATTGCCCGAGCGTGGCTTGTGGGACGAGTTCAGCCAGCACGAGCAATGGGGCAAGTTGCTGCATCAACTGAAAAGCTTGGAGAGCAACGATTCCCAGGTGTATACATACAGCGCCGATGTAGCCAACCGCGATGAGATAGCCTCGGCCATACGCGACATCTACCGCGTCCACGGAAAAATCGACGGCATCATTCACGCCGCAGGCTTGCCGGGAAGCGGCATGCTCGTGGACAAGGACGAAGCGGCATTTTCGGCCGGGCTGGCTGCGAAAATTAGCGGGACAGAGCATCTGCATGCGTTGACGCGCGAAAATCCGCCTGAGTTTCTCGTTTTGTTTTCGTCCATCGCGGCGGTAGTCGGGGGCATTTACTTGGGGGATTACGCGGCGGCCAATAGCTACCTCGATGCTTTTTCCGGAGTCGCAAGCTCGCCTACGCGGATCATCACGATCAACTGGACGACGTGGATGAATACAGGTATGGCAAAACATTCGGGCGCCAGCCTTGATGCTGCTTTTCGCTCCATTTCGCCTCGCCGGGCGATCAAGGCATTCGAGCAAGTCCTGCACAAGAACCTGACAAGCGTCGTCATCGGGGAAATCAATACGGACAATGACTTGTTCTGGAACAACGCGCTGCCGATCGCCTTGGCTCCCGAAATTCGGGCGAAGATCAAATTGCCGGAGGTCGAGATAAACGTAGAGCTGACGGGCAGAGCCGATGACACCTATACCGATCTCGAACAGCAGATTGCACAAATCTGGGGCAACGTCTTCCGCATGCCGACCATCGATATTTACGATCATTTTTACGAACTGGGCGGAACCTCGATCATGGGCATCAAGATTGCCAACCGGATCAACGAGCAATGCCAGGTGACCTTGTCGGTACAGGATGTGTTTACGCATTTGACCATTCCCGATTTGGCCGAGTTTGTCCGGCAGAAGCAGCAGGAACGCAGCGGGGGAGAAGCAGCCAAGCCAAGAGAAGCGGTTCCAGACAAGCGGGTCATGCCGCTGTCGCACGCGCAGAGACGCATCTGGTTTTTGCAAAAAATGACTCCCGAGCTGGTCGCCTACAATCTGCCGTTTATTCGCACGTATGAGATGGCGATTGACGTTGCGCTCCTGGAACGGGCTGTCGCTTATCTCGCTGCCCGACACGTCATGCTGCGCACACGATTTACGCTCAAAGACGGAAGTCCCGTGCAGGAAGCGTTGCCGGAGTACCGTCCGACTATCCAGGTGATGAATCTCACTGAACAGACAGACCAGGCGCTTTTGCTGGAAAAAAGCATCCACGAGCAAAAAATGAAGCCGTTCGACCTGGAGTCGCCTCCGTATCGCATCTATCTTTACCAGCTTGCCAAGGAGAGGTTTTGCCTCTACGTCAATTTTCACCATATTCTTACGGACGGCTGGAGCATCGATATTTTTTACCAGGAGCTGTTCGGCGTTTACCAGTCGTTTTTGCAGCAGCAGTCGCCAAGGCTGGCCGAGGCGAAGCACGATTACTTTGACTGGATTGCCGCACAAAAAGACTGGGAAAACAGCGGGGAGTTCACGGAGCACGAAAGCTACTGGCTGAACGAACTGGCGAAGCCGTTGCCGACGTTGGCGTTGCCTGCTGACAAAAAGCGTCCTTCCGTGCAAACGTACAACGGCAGCTATTACAAGTTCGAGATCGGCGGCGAGCTGTATGAAAAGCTCAAGACCCACACGGAGCAAGAGCAGATTACGTATAGCAATGTTTTGCTGAGCGCCTACTTCCTGTTGCTGCACAAGCTGTCGCAGGACGAAGACATTATCGTCGGTGTGCCTACTGCTGGAAGAAACCAAAAGAAATGGGAAGAAGTAGTGGGGATATTCATCAACACTTTGTGCATTCGCGTTTCTTTCAAGCACATCTCTACGTTTTCACAGCTGCAGCATGTCGTACAGCAAAAGGTTTGGGCGGCGATCGACAAAGCGCAATACCCGTTTGATCTGCTGGTGGAAAAGGTCAATCCGGAGCGTGATTTGGCGAGAAATCCCGTCTACAATGTGCTGTTCCAGTTTTTTGACAAGCTGCATCTGGAAAATGACGGGATCAGTCAGTTTGAACTGAGTTGCCTCGCGAAGGAAAGCGATCAGCGAATCGAGATTTCCTTTGAGTACAATTCGGACTTGTATACGGACAGCACGATCCGGCAGTTTGCCCGCTTTTTCCTGCACATACTCGCACAAGTGACGGAGCGCCCGGAAATCCCGCTCAAAGAAGCGGCCCTGCTGACTGGCCCAGAGGCGGAGGAGCTGCTGCACCGTTTTCAAGGGGCGCAGATGGACTGGCAGGAGCCTCTGCCGATCCACAAGCAGTTTGAAGCCCAGGCGCAAAAAACGCCGCATGCGATCGCGCTAGTATGCGAAGACGAGCAAATGACGTATCAGACACTAAACGAACAGGCCAATCAGCTCGCCTGGCTGCTCATAGACAAGGGCGTCGGCAAAAATGTGCCCGTCGGTATTTTGGTCGACCGAAGCTTCCAGACAGTCGTGGGCATTTTGGCGATTTTGAAAGCGGGTGGCGCCTACGTGCCGCTCGATCCAGGCTATCCCGAGGAGCGCATTGCTTACATTCTCGCGCACAGCGGAGCCAAGCTGTTGCTGACCGAAAATCGCTTGCTGGAAAAAGCGGGGCGAATCGGACAGGAGCAACAGATCGAGCTCGTCAATCTGAGCCTGTTCCAAGAGGACCATGCTGCAAGCGCGATGGATGCCGCTCGCCGGGAGCAAGCACTGTCCACGTCCAATCCGCCGACAACGAGCAGCGGAGCTGACTGGATGTACATCATGTACACTTCTGGTTCAACAGGCAAGCCAAAAGGCGTGCTGGTTACCCATGCCAACGTCCATAATTTTTTGGCGTGGAGCATAGCTGACTTCCGGCTCCGGGCCGACGATGTGTTCATGCTGGTCACCTCGATCAGCTTTGATATCTCGGTCTTTGAACTATTCGGGGCGCTGTTGAGCGGAGGGCGTCTTTGCATCTTGACGCAAGACAGGCTCAAGGATACGGACCGATTGCTGGCGTACATGGAGCAGCAGCAGGTCTCAATCTGGCATTCGGTACCGAGCTTGATGGTGCAGCTCACGACTTATTTGAAAGCCAACAAGGAGCGGCATGGTCATTCCTTCGTGCTGCCATCGATCAGACACGTGCTGCTGGGCGGAGAAGCGTGGAGCTTTGCCTTGGCCAAACAAGTACGGCAAGTGCTGCCGTCCGCTGACATTCGCAACATGTACGGACCGACCGAGACGACGATCTGGGTGTCCAGCTACCAAGTGGAGCCAGAGGCAGACGCAGAGGCTCCGTATGGGGCTGTGCTCATTGGCAAACCGATTGCCAATAATCAAATCATGATCTTGGCGCCGGATGGCAACGTTTGCCCGCCGGGAGTGATCGGTGAAATTTACGTAGCCGGGCAAAATGTGACCAGCGGCTACTTCCAGGACGAGGAACGGACGAGTCAAGCATTCATCCAGCGAGCCAGCGGCCAGCTTTGCTACAAAACAGGCGATCTCGGTCGTTACTTGCCGGATGGCAACATCGAATTTATCGGCAGAAGAGATCAGTTGGTAAAAGTGCGCGGTTACCGTATCGAGCTTGGCGAGATCGAACATGCGCTCCGGGATGCGGCGGCGCTGCAACAGATCGCCGTGACGACGGTAAAAGACGGGGAGACAAGCAAAATCGTTTGCTACTACACAGCAGACAGGCCGCTCCCGATGGGTCAATTGAAGGAGTACGCGCGGAAAAAACTGCCGGAATACATGGTTCCCGCCCAATTTTTCCACGTCGAGCAGTTCTGGTTGACCCCGAACGGCAAAATGGACTGGAAGGCAATGGAGCAGCATTGCCAGTATGCAGAGGCCAGCCCTCTGTTTGCAGAAGCCCGGGATGAGGTCGAGAAAAAGCTCGTGGAAATCTGGAGAAAGCTGCTTGGCGCGCCTAACATCGGGATTCACGAAAACTTTTTTGATATAGGTGGAAACTCCTTGCTGATCGTGCAATTGCAGGAGCTGATCCAGACGGAGCTGTCCCACGACATGTCGATTGTGGAGCTTTTCCAATATACGACGATCGAAAAGATTGCCGAGCAGATCAAAGCAACTGCCGTGAACCGTTCAAGCGTGGAAGCGGGACAAAAAAGAGCAGAACTGCGAAAAAGACGAAGAACCATGCGAAGCTAAGGAGCCGTTTGGGGGAAAGGAAAATCGCGATGGAAAATGCTCATGCGCTCAGCGAGAAAATCGCCATCATCGGCATGGCGGGAAAATTTCCGCAAGCGGAAAACATTCAGCGGTACTGGCACAATCTGGTCGAAGGCGTGGAAGGAATCCGCTTTTTCACAAAAGAGGAGCTGTTGGAGTCGGGCGTAGACCCGGCTCTGCTCGATCGGCCGGACTATGTGCCGGCTTGCGGTCAACTGACAGAGATCGAATGGTTTGATGCAGCCTTTTTCCAATATACGCCGCGAGAAGCGGAAATCATTGATCCCCAGCAGCGCCTGTTTCTGGAAGCTGCCTGGAATGCGCTGGAGGATGCCGGACAAAGCGTGTCGCAGCTTGACGGAGCGGTAGGCGTATTCGCCGGGATCGGGGCGAACAAATATTTGACGCATGTGGTCAGCCGTCCCGACTTGCTGCGCATTTTGGACCATCGCCAAATCGAGGTCGGAAACGACAAAGATTTTTTGACGACACGCGTTTCCTACAAATTGAATTTGACTGGCCCGAGCTTTTCTGTACAGACGGCTTGCTCCTCCTCGTTGGTGAGCGTGCACCTGGCATGCCAGAGCTTGCTGAACGGGGAGTGCGACATGGCCTTGGCGGGAGGCGTGTCTGTCCAGTTTCTCGGCAAGCATGGCTATTTGTACAAGCAAGGGGGCATCGAATCGCCGGATGGACACTGCCGCTGCTTCGATGAAAAAGCGGAAGGAACTGTCTTCGGCGATGGCGTGGGCGTGATTGTGCTCAAAAGGCTGGATGAGGCCATCCAGGACAAGGATCATATTTACGCAGTCATTAGCGGTTCGGCCATTAACAACGACGGCGCAGGCAAAGTGGGATACACCGCTCCCGGGTTCGAGGGCCAGATTCAAGTCATTTCCGAAGCGATGGAAGTGGCCGGAGTGACTCCGCACGAGATTGGCTATGTGGAGGCACACGGCACAGGAACGAAATTGGGGGATCGGGTAGAGATGGCGGCCCTCAAGGAAGTTTTCAAGGAGCGCGATCCGGCCGATCCATGCTACATCGGATCGGTCAAAGCGAATGTGGGACATCTGAACACCGCTTCCGGCATCGCTGGCCTGATCAAAACCGTTCTCGCCATCCACCACGAAACGATCCCGCCGCTCTTGCATCTGCAAAAGCCGAATCCGCAGCTCGAATTGGAGAACAGCCCGTTCCGGTTGAATAACACCCCGGTGAGCTGGCGTGCGGAGGCAAGCAAAAGGGTGGCTGGCGTCAGCTCGTTTGGCATCGGCGGGACCAATGCGCACGTAATTGTCGAAGCGCCTCCAGCGATGCACTTCCGGGAAGAAGCGAACGAGTGGCAACTGCTGACGATTTCGGGGAAAACAAGTGCGGCGAGACAGCGCAACTATGAAAATGTGCTCGCTTTTCTGCGGGAAAATCCGCAAATTAACCTCGCACAAGTAGCCTACACGCTGCAAACAGGCCGGGAGTCGTTCGATTTTCGCGGGATTGTCCTGTGCCATGGGCAAGAGGCGCTTGCCCATCCAGAGAAGCTGCGGTTCGTTTGCAACGAGATAGAGGGGAGCGCGGAAGAGAAGGCGGTCGTTTTTGTCTTTTCACCAGCAGGGAGCGCCACGCATGGCGACTTGTATCAGCAAATCCCTTTCTTGCGGGAGCAGATGAATCAATGCTTCCGGTTCGCGGAACGCATGCTTCGGCTGGATGCCAACGCGATGCTGGACAATGATTCGCCCCACGGCACAATCGCACTGTTCATCCTGGAATACTCGCTGGCGCAGCTATGGCTTCACTGGGGAGTGACGCCGAAAGCAATGGCGGGGGATTGGCTCGGGGAGTACGTCAGTGCGTGTCTCGCAGGCGTTTTGGCTTGGGAAGACGCTTTGCAGCTGCTGTTTTTCCGCGGGGATTTCCATGCAGACATCGCGCTTGGCCAACCGACGATTCCGTTCTTGTCGAATCGAAGTGGCACGTGGATAACGGAAGCACAGGCGACCTCCTTGGACTATTGGCGGGAGCTGGTCGGCTTTTCCGGTCAAGGGATGGATGTCGCCAGCTTGCCTGCACTTGCCCAGGTGAAAAAGCCCGTGTTTCTCGAAGTGGGTCCAGGGAACAAGCAGCTTGAACGGCTGGCAGCAAGCGAACAGTTCCACTCCGCGCCATTGCTGTCTTCCTTGCCTGCTTCCACGGAAAGCGAATCCGCCTGCAAAACGCTGCTTGGCTCGTTAGGGCGACTGTGGCTGTACAAGGCGAGCATCAACTGGAAAAACGTCCATGCGCCACAGCACCCGCGCCGACTGCCTTTGCCGACGTATGCTTTTGACAGGCAATATTACTGGATTGAGCGATCGTTCGCAGCGCCTGTGGACACATCTGGCAGCGAAAAGCGGCTGTCTCCATCTGCGCTTCTGATCAAACAGGGCGACCAGTTCATCCGGGACGGACAGGCCAGCTACACGCTAAATGCGCTCCAGATGCGGCAACTGGAAGAACTGCTGGCGAGCTTTTCTACTGACTCTCCCGCAGAAAAGCTGGCATCGCTCGCCAGCGCTTCGGCTCCCGAGCAGCCGCCGCGCCAGCAGCGACAGGAGGACATGGCCGCGTGGCTGTGCACCATTTTAGAGGAACTGCTCGGCAAAAAACCAATCGGCGTCCATGACGACTTTTTTGACCTGGGCGGCGATTCCGTGACGGCCATCCAGTTCGCTTCGCGGTTGAAAGAACAGCAGATTGAGATTGCCTCCGATCTGCTGTTTGATTACTCGACGATGGAGGAATTGGCGAAGCAAATTCGACTGGAAAGCGACAGCCAGCCGTCGACGGAAGCAGTGGCGGGGGAAGACCTGACCATACAGGAGCAGCGGGCGAGGCAGATCAGCCTGGAAAGCAACAGCGAATCATCCGGGAACGCTCTGCCAGATGTCACGCCAGGCACACTATTTTTCAGCATCGGCCAGGCCGATCAGGAAATTTTGCGGGGTACAGTGGATGTGCAAGAAGTGGAAAGCGTCTATCCGCTGACCTTCATGCAGCTGCTTGTCTTGAACCACAATATTCTTCACGCCAGACAGGGCACTGTCAACGTGCTCTCGTTCCCGATTGCGGAGGAACTGAGGCTCCACGATTTCCGGATGGCCTGGCAGAGAGTGATCGACCGCCATTCTGTGCTGCGAACCGGGTTTATCTGGAGAAGGATATCCAACCCGGTGCAATTCGTGAAAAGACAAGTAGAGGTTTCTATCGACGTGCTTGATTGGACAAAGCTGTCTGAGGCAGAGCAGCAGCGCGCTTTGGGCGAATGGATCGCAGAGGAACGACAAAAAAACTTCAAGGTGGATGAAGTTCCGCAGATGCGTTTCCAGCTCATCCAATACAGCAAGGCAAGCTATCAATTTGTCTGGACCTATCAAAATTCCCTGTTTGACGGCTGGAGCATGAATCTCATTTTGCAGGAAGTATGGGCAAACTATCAGCTTGGCGAATCGCTCATCAGCGAGCCGCACATGCAAGCGACTCCTTTCCTCGACTATGTGAAGTGGCAAAAACGGCAGGATGACCAGGAAGCGAAGCGTTTTTGGACAGAGGAGCTAGGCAAGTTCCGCTATCACGAGCAGTTTGTGCAGACGACACCGAGCCAGCGAAACAGCTACGTGAGTGCTGTGAAAAGTGTTGCCCTTGCGCAAGACGAGGTCTATACTGTAAGAGGATTTTCCAGAAAGAACCAATTAACGATAAATACGGTAGTCTTAGGTGCATGGGGATTGGCGCAAGCGCGCTTGTTCGCACAGCATGACGTGCTGATCGGGATGATTACATCGGGACGGGTCCCGGAAATCGAGCAAATGGACAAAATGGTCGGATTGTTCACAAACAGTCTGCCAGTCCGGCTGACCTACAGCGACACCGATCAGGTCAAAGCGTGGTTTGTCGCCTTGCAGAAAAAAATCGTGACCATCAGGCGCTACGAGTACATTACGTTGCAGCAAATTGCCCAGTGGTCGCAAATCCCGCTCGATTTTTTGCAAACGGTGATCAACACGCGAAGCCTCGTGTATACGCATTTCCCGTTTCAGGGGCAAGCTGGCGAGCAAAGGCCGTTTCAAGCCGAGAGCAGCGGTCAACTCCATCTTCCGCTGCGCCTGTTTGTCAACCCGGGAGAGGAACACTTTACGATCCGGGCCGAATACGACAGCAACCAATTTGCCCACGACACTGTCGCGCAATTGTTGGACGAAGTGAAACGTCTGCTGGTGGCTATCCCCAGCGCTGACGGAGTCGCCGATTTGTGGGCAGAGGCAAAAAATCAGATAAAGTAGGGCGCATGCCACGTAGGAGAATGATTAACGATATGAAAATTGCCATTGTCAATGGACCGAACATGAATCTGCTCGGATTGCGGGAAACCGGAATTTACGGGACCGTCACCTGGAAGCAAATCGAGGACAGGCTGAACAAACTGGCTGGTGAATGGCAAGTGGACGTCCTCTTTTTTCAATCCAATCACGAAGGGGAAATTGTCGATTTCATTCAACAGCAACTGCATGCCCTGGACGGTGTGGTTATAAATCCGGCGGGTTTCTCCAAGACCGGATACTCGATACTGGACGCGTTGACTGCAGTCGGCATTCCCTATGTCGAGGTGCACATGTCCAATATTTTTGAACGGGGCGGCTGGCATGCTGAATCGATCTTTTTCGCAAACGCTGTGGGACATGTGATCGGCTTGAAGGCCAATGTGTACGAGCTTGGTTTGCGAGGGATCATGCAGCACGTCAAGGAACAGCGAACATCGATCAGTGGGAAGGAATGGAGAACGGGTGCACATTGAAGTCTACAACGCCAAGCTGCATAATCTGAAAAACATTACAACGACGATTCCCAAGCAGCAATTTATCGTGGTCACGGGAGTCAGCGGGTCGGGGAAATCCAGCTTTATTTTTGACACCTTGCATCACGAGGGACAGCGCATTTATTTGGAAGCGCTGGGCATTGCGCATGATGTGCTGCACTACGACTCGTTTGACATGATCCAGGGACTGAGTCCGACGATTGCCGTACAGCAGAGAACGGTCAGCAATCTGAACCCGCGATCGGTCGTCGGCTCCGTCACCCGCATCCTCAACTTGTTGGCGATCATTTATGCCCAGGAGGGACAACGAGCGGGCAAAGAGGCAAGCCCTTACCAACTGGACGAATTTGTGCCGGGGCTGTTCATGTTCAACTCTCCGCACGGCTCATGCCCGGCTTGCGGAGGGCGGGGCAGCGTGGTCGAGGTGAACGTGGAGAAGATTTTGCCGTCTGAGCGCGAAACGATTGAACGCTGGCATCAGTTCGCCTACCAATTCCCCAACGCGAAAAAAGAGGAAAAGGAGTACGTGTACAAGCGGCTGGACAATTTCACCAAGCACTTTCAGCTGAGCGCGGACACGCCTTTTGCCGATTTGCCGAGGGAAGCCAAGGAAGCGTTTTTGTATTATCGCCCCAAGCGGACGCAGAGCAAAGGCCACCTGATCTTTTACGGAGTCAGTGTCGTCATTGAGGAAAAGCTGAAAAAGATCAACGTACAGCAAATTCCCGATCTGCAGACGACGCGGCCGTGCACGAGATGCCAAGGGTTCCGGCTTGGACCAAAAGCGCTTTCCATCACGATCGAAAACAAGCATATCGGACAGCTTAGCCAGATGAACGTAGGCGACCTGGCAGCGTTCCTCCGGCATTACCAGACGGCGCGGCCGCATACTCCTTTTATTGCCCATTTGCTTGGAGAGATTTTGCGCAAGCTGGATTGTCTGGAGACGGTCGGCTTGTCCTATTTGAACCTGTATCGCGAAATCCCGACGCTGAGCGGAGGGGAGACCCAGCGGCTGCACATCATGTCGCATTTGTCGGCAAAGGTTGATTCGATCATCTACATTTTTGACGAGCCTACAGCCGGATTGCACGAAAAGGAAAAAGAAAAGATCATCGAAAGCTTTCATCGGTTAAAGCAACAGGGAAATACGGTCATTGTCGTAGAGCATGATGAAAGCGTCATCAAGCATGCCGACTACATCATCGACTTTGGCCCTTTGGCTGGCCAGCTTGGCGGTACGATCGTCTATCAGGGGAGCTTCCCCGGCTTTCTCCATTCCCGCAATTCGATCACTGCCCAGTATTTGCGCGAGAAAAAGCATCCTCGCAAAGAATACGCATGCGGTGTGGACGCGTCCGCTGCCAAGCTGTCGATCCGAAACGCGCGAACAAACAACCTGAAAAACATCGATGTCGATATACCGCTGCACGCCATCGTCGGAATCAGCGGACTGTCCGGCAGCGGCAAAAGCTCCTTGGTGATCGATACGCTCATTCCCAAGCTCCAGTCATCGTTCAAGGCAAAAGCGGGCAAGCAAAAACCGCTGGTGGAGGAGGAAGAGGAGCACGACGACGACTTTGCCCATGCGCAAGCCGACGCCAAGCTTTCCGGAGCCGAAAACATTGATGGCTGCATCGTCGTTACGCAAAAGCTGGCACGCCGCCATGAAAATTCTTGCGTAGCCACGTTTTTGGGGGTGTGGGACCACATCCGGCATATTTTTTCCATGCAGGAGGAGGCTATCGCCCTTCAGTTTACGCGCAGCTCTTTTTCGTTCAACTCGACAGGCTCGTGTCCGGTTTGCAACGGAAACGGGCATATCAAAAGATGGCTGGGGCAGCTGACGTTCAGCGATCCGTGCCCTTCCTGCCGAGGCAAGAGATTCAAGCAGGAAGTGATGCAAGTTCGCTACAAAGAGCGCACGATCTCCGACATTCTGGAGATGTCGATTTCCGAAGCGCACGAGTTTTTCCAGGATCACGCCAAAATCAGCAAGATGCTCGGCACAATCGAAGAGCTTGGCATGGGCTATATCCTCATCGGGCAAAGCCTCACTACATTGAGCGGCGGGGAAGCCCAGCGCTTGAAATTGGCGAGAGAGCTGGGGAAAAGCAGCAAAGGAAGCTACTTGTACATTTTGGATGAACCGACTGTCGGACTCAGCTACTATGACACCGAAAAATTGCTGGTGATTCTCGGCAAGCTGATCGCAAGCGGGCACTCTGTCCTGCTCATCGAGCACGATCCGTACGTGCTCTCCTATTGTGACTACTTGATCGAGCTGGGACCAGGCGCGGGCCACAAGGGCGGAGAAATCATCGCCAAAGGAGCGCCCGCAGAAATCAAAAAGCTGGCTGGCTCGATGATCGCTCCCTTTTTGGAATAAAAGGCACAGCTTGCTTGTAGCCATGCACGAAAAATCCTGATTCGAAACGGAAAAGAGGAGATGCTTGTGAAGAGCGTAACGCTGCCAGTCGTCCAGCCGCCCATTTACGGCTATCAATTTTTTGCCTTTCCTCTATGTATCGTCTTGCAGGACAAACGAAGTCTGCCCTGGCTATACAGCAATTTTATCCAGGTGTGCTTCGACAAGCGCCCTGATCCGCCTGTTCCGTTTACGTTTTACATTCACGACTACACGCTGAATCCATGGCTGCACGTCGAGCAATTGCAGCGGGGCACGATGGGCATCGTCAACAGAAACATCGTCGATTTCGTTCGCGATTGCCTCTTGGAAGGCTACTATGTGTACCTGAATGTCGATGAGTTTTACATTCCCGAGCGCGCGGTCTATCAAAAAAGCCATTTCTCCCACGATGTGCTGGTGCACGGAGTCGATCTTCAGAACGAAACCTTTCAATTGCTCGGCTTTACAGACAAACAGATGCTGGCCACGACGAGCGCGTCCTTCCAAGACTTTGCGCTGGCGTATGACAGCATCGCCCAGATTGATCACCAGGCCGTTTGCAATCGCATCTACTTGTACAAGGTGAAGGATGCGGGAGCGTATGAGTTTGATCTGGCATTGGTGCAGGAAACGCTGGAAGAATATTTGAAGTCAAGCAACACGTCCAGGCGATTTCGCATGGTTGCCAATCCGTGGGATCATTGCGCCTACGGATTGGACACATACCCGTGCCTGCAAGACTATTACGAGCGCTTGCTTGCGGGCAAGGCCAGCCTCGACGTTCGTCACGTCCACAGCTTGTGGGAGCACAAAAACTTGATGGTAGCCCGGATCAAGTACATGGAGGAACACACCGACTATCTGACCTCGCCCAATCAGCTTCGTGCGGCGTATGGCGAGATTGAGCGCAAAGCGCGGAATACGCGCAATCTCATGCTGAAATTTTACATGCAGCTGGAAGAGGCGACCTTGCATAAAATCATGCGGTATCTCGATGAACTAGCAGAAGCGGAAGCGCTGGCGATCGAGGAGTTTTTGAGCGTGCTGAAAAGGCATCAGCCGCAACTATTGTAGTTTTTCGCGTTTCCTCGGCCGTTTGCCCAAGCAGAGCAAAGCCTTTTCTATTTTCCAAACAATGAACGGAGGATACTTGGATGATAACCAAAAACGAAATTGAAGAAAAATTGGTGCACATCTACATGAGCCAGATGCAAGAGCTGCAAGTAGGTCCAGAACAAGTGCAGCAGAGCGGAATTGATTTCTCTTCCCAGCACATTCGCTTGCAGGATGTCGGGATCAACTCGCTCGGCTTTATTCGCTTGGTGGTAGCGATTGAAAACGAGTTTGGGTTTCAATTTGACGATGACATGTTAAATGTCGAACTTTTTGAAACGATCCAGCAGTTGATTGCCTACATCGAGGGCAAAGTGAGCCAGTAAGACGACAACCGCTCGGCTCTTTTGCCAGAGCATATCATTTCTTTTGAAAGGTGGAAAAACCGATGAAATTTTATGCAGATTTACCGATGTGGCTCCATCACAATGACCAAAATCAGCTCCAGATCATCCATGAGGCCGCGAGTTTGCTGGAGGCAAACGGCTTTACCGGGTCCTTGCTGTTTTATCAGCACACGACTCTCGATCCGTGGATTGTGGCGACCAGCACCTTGCAAGCTACGAAGGAGCATTTGCCGATCATCGCCTTGCAGCCAAATACGATTCCGCCGTTCACAGCAGCGAAAATGATCCACTCGCTTGTTCATTTGTTCGGGCGCAAGGTGGCGCTAAATATGATCCCCGGTCAATCGCCATCGGAGCTTAGACAAGTCCATGATACGGTTCCGGCCGAAGAGCGGTTTGATCGGCTGGTCGAATATATCGAGATTTTGCGAGCCTTGCTCGACTCGAATGAGCCTTTGACCTACGAAGGCAAATACTTCACCTATCATGACCTGCAAGTGTTTGCCAAGGTCGAGGAAGATTTGAAGCCGATTATTTTTATGCCAGGCGCTTCCACTTTGTTTCAAAAGGCTGCCCACCAGTCGGTCGATGTCGCCATCCAGTTGGCAAGCCCGGTCTCGCAGCTTGTCAAAAGCTTTGACATTCTTTACGACTCCCATGTGGAATTGTGTTGCCGGCTGGGGATTATCGCGCGCCCGACTTCTCAGGAAGCGCTGGAGATTGCCAAAGAGGAAGTTCCGATGCGCTTCATGCAAATTGTGAAAAAGCAGGGGAGAATGGCCGGATTTTATACGGAAGAAGAAGAGCGGATTTATTTTCCTGTCGAGCAAGGCAAGGCGTTCCGCGGCCCGTTGCTGGTCGGCTCTTACGACGAGGTGGCGAGCTATTTCCGCCAATACAAAGAGCTGGGAATCAAGCATGTCATTTTAAGCTGCATACGTTCCCAGGAAGATTTGCATCATGTGAGACAGGTGCTTGATCGAGCAGGCGTGATGGACGCGGTTCAGCCTGTTTCCTAAAAACAGCCAACCTTTCCTCGCATTGACAAGGAGGACGGGCATGAGGTAGTATATTCGTAATGGTTTCCATATAAATGCATTTTTGTTATTTTGAACTATACATGATATACGGTGATTTTAGAAAGATAACTTTAGCCAGACAAAAGTTATCTTTCTAAAATTTATTTGTGATAAAACTTGCCCTGCCAGATGAAAGCGAACGAGAGGGAAAGTTTTTTCCTATATCCTCGTCAAAACAACCTGATGTATTTTATTGAAGCTTAGGCACATTAGAGTAACTCAGGGGCCATACGACATGGTGTAGTGTATACAGATTCGATACACGAAATGGCGGAGCTATGCCCGAAAATAGGCTTGATCAATCAGGCTTGGCTTGAACAAAGGGGAAAACAAAGTGGAAAATAATAGCGGCTCTACGGATTGCATGAAGTTGTTTTGCTTGCCGTATGCAGGCGGATCGGCCACTGCTTTTAGCAAGTGGAAACGGGGGCTGGACCCCAGAATTGAGCTGGTGCCAGTAGAGCTGGCGGGAAGAGGGCGGCGTTTTCGCGAACCTTTTTATCCTTCCTTGCCAGACGGCGTCAAAGACATTTTTCCGTTTATCAGGGAGCAGAACGGCGATGGCGAATACTCGTTGTTTGGACACAGCATGGGAACGCTGTACATTTGTGAGCTGATGAACCAAATCTGCGAGCACGGCTGGAAAAAGCCGCGCCATCTGTTTTTATCCGGGATGTATCCCCCGCATATTCGCGACAAGAAAAAGATTCATCACTTGCCGGATGACGAGTTCATCCAGGAAATCATCCAGCTTGGCGGCACGCCCAAGGAAGTGGCGGAAAACCGGGAACTGATGCAAATTTTCACGCCTGTTCTGCGGGGCGACTACAAAAACGTCGAAAACTATTTGCTGGAAGCGGCCCCGGAAATGTGGGACATCAATGTGACGGTTTTGACAGGCGATGACGATGACCTCGTGACGGCAGACGATATTAGCCAATGGAGAGCGTATACAAGCGAATCCTGTACGATCGTGACCCTCCACGGCGGACATTTTTTCATCCATGAGGAAGAAGAGAAAGTGATTGAAATTATCAATCGCACCTTAACTGCATAAGACGCGCGTATGCGAGCAGCTAACCCTTGCCAGTGACTGGTGAAGGGTTCGTTTTATTTTGGCTGTAAACAAATTTGAAAAGGGAAATGGGAGTTTACCATGGGGCATAAATACGACGATCAGACGTATACAGGGCTGGAAATCGCTGTCATTGGCATGGATTGCAAATTTCCAAAAGCAAATGATGCCAACCAATTTTGGGACAATCTCAAAAATGGAGTCGAAGGGATCTCGTTTTTTTCCGAGGAGGAAATGCTGCAATCCGGAATCGATCCAGCGCTATGCAACGACCCGAATTATGTAAAAGCAAAAGGGTATCTGGAAGGGATCGACCAGTTTGACTCGGCCTTCTTTGATTATACCCCCCGTGAAGCAACCGTACTGGACCCGCAAATCAGAGTTTTTCACGAAGTGGTCCTAAACGCCCTGGAGCATGCGGGCTACAATCCTGAGGTGTACAAAGGCCAGATCGGCTTGTACGCAGGAAGTACCGAAAATGTAAACTGGCTGCTGAGACAAATGCTCGCTAATGAGAACCCCACTTTCAATGTAAGCTTTCGCGAGTACCTGTGCACATCTATTTCCTACAAGTTAAAGTTGAAAGGCCCAAGCGTCTCCGTGCTGAGCGCTTGCTCGACGTCGCTGGTTGCCGTTCACCTGGCCAGCCAGGCTTTGCTAAACGGCGAGTGTAGTATCGCGGTTGCGGGCGGTGTCCACATCTCCCTCCCGTCGAAAAAAGGCTACTACTATTCCGACGACCTCATTTACTCGCCAGATGGTCATTGCCGTGCCTTTGACGCCTCTTCCGCAGGGACGCTCATCAGTGACGGCGCGGGAGTGGTCGTCTTGAAAACGTTGCAGGACGCGATCAAAGACCAGGATCATATTTACGCCGTCATCAAAGGATCAGCGATCAATAACGACGGCCATCGCAAGGCTGGTTTTTCTGCCCCGAGCATTCAAGGGCAAAAAGAAGTCATCGAAGCAGCGCTCCAGATGGCGGAAGTGGATGCGGAATCCATCACCATGGTAGAAGCCCACGGGACCGGGACGAAAATTGGTGATTCCATCGAAGTCGAAGCGCTCAAACGAGCTTTTCAGACGAATAAAAAGGCGTACTGCGCGATCGGCTCGGTAAAGTCGAGCATTGGGCACCTGAATGAAGCGGCTGGGATTGCAGGCTTGATCAAAACGATTCTTTCGTTGGCCAACAAACAAATTCCCCCGTCGCTTCATGTGCTCAATCCGAATCCGAAAATCGAGTTCGAGAATACGCCGTTTTACATCAATCATTCCTTGCGCGACTGGAATCAGGCAACCACTCCGCGCCGGGCAGCCGTCAGCTCTTTTGGCATCGGCGGGACGAATGCGCATGTCATTTTGGAAGAAGCGCCCATACGCGAAAAGCGAGCAGCCACAGAGGAAGCTCGCTTGTTTGTCTTTTCCGCCAAAACGAAAACGGCTTTGCAGGAGCAAATCAGCCGCTTCAAAAGCCACCTGAAGCAACAGCCCAATATCGACCTGCGCGATGCCGCATATACGCTGCAAGCAGGGAGAATGGCTTTGTCCAATCGTGCTTATTTGATTGCGCGAAGTTATCAGGAGATGCTTCCGCAATTGGATGCGAAAAGTCTTCCGCTCCGCACCGTGGAAAAGGGGGAAGCGACTGCCCTGTATCTCGTGCCGGAGATTAGCGGGGATGCGCACATCGCGCAACTTGCGCTCGCACTGTACCAAAACTACCGACCGTTTCGAGAGGAAATGACGCAATGTCTGGGCAAAATCGGTTCGCACAGCAAGCTGGATTTGCAACAGTTGTTTGCTCCGGGGGTAAAGGACGCGACACAGCTTCGAGCGATCCACTTCCTGTTTGTATATGCCTTTGCAAAAGTCACGTTCGCTTGCCAGGAGCAGCCTTTCGGAATCGTTGGCTTCCGAAGCGGAAATTTCGTAGCGGTCACGCTGGCAGAGGCAGTAGCGCTTGAGCATGCTTTTGTTGCTTTCCTGGATAACGAGATCACAGCGATTACGGAGAACCCGATTTCCCAACCGCGCATCCCGCTGTTTTCTGCCGGAAACGGCGAAAAGCTGTTCCGCGAGCATTGCCAGGATCGCAGCTTTTGGCATGCAGCGCTGACTGCGCCGCTCTCGTTTGCAGCCGGGCTTGCCGCTCTTTGCCAAACGCCGAAGACGATCGTCGCTTTCCTAGGAAATAACACAGAAAACGCAGGCGATTACGCTGGCTGGCCTGTGCAGGAATGGGTTGCGTTGTCTGCGTGTGAAGCTGCTGTTTGGACATGGATCGGGGAGCTGTGGAGCAGGGGAGCAACTATCCATTGGGAAGCGTTGCATAAACGAGCGGAAAAAGGGCGGATTCCGTTGCCTACGTATCCTTTTGAGCGGAATCGCTACTTTTTGGATGATGACCCGGTAAAGCTGGGGAACGCGTTTTTGCAGCAAATAAAGGAGCAGGCGTCGGCGCAAAAGGATGCCGCCGATTGGTATTACGCACCGACATGGAAACGGGCGGCGTTTTCAGAATCGTCCGCAAAGTCTGCGCCAAAGCTGCGGCGGTCCGCAATCATTTTCCACGATACAAGGCTGGACGAAGCGGTTGTGGAAGCGTGCAAGCGCCATTTTGAGCAGCTCTTTTTTGTAGCCCGGAACGGCGCTCCTGTCGCTGGGGCTGACAACGGATACGGGCTGGCAGATAACAGCAAAGCAGCCTACAGGAATGCTTTGCAAGCGTTTGATCAGAAAACGCAAGCGGAACCGGATGCGATCCTGTACTTTTCGCTTTCAGAAGAAGACTTCGTGGAAGAGGATCAGGAGCAAGCAGAGCGCATGCTGGAAGAAAACTACGACAGTCTCCTGCATCTCGTACAAGCGCTGGATGAACGGGATGGATCGACGGCGATTCAACTTGCTGTCGTGGCGAATCGTCTCTTTGATGTGCTCGGCAGCGAAGAGATTAACCCTTGGAAAGCGACGCTGCTTGGCCTCGTTCGCGGCATTCCGTTGGAGTTTCCCGATCGAAGCTGCCAGTTGATCGATATTTCCGGCCAGGAGCAGCTTGTCACTTCCGGTCTGGTCGATCAGCTTTTGCAAGAGATCGAGGGAAGGCAAGATGAGCTGTTCGCTCTGCGCGGAAAGGCGAAATGGCTTCCCCACTATGATCGGACATCGCCCGTATCCCGTTCGGGGGCAAAGCTCAAAGACGATGGCGTTTATTTGCTTACCGGGGGAATCGGCGGCATCGGACTGGAGCTGGCCGATTACATCGCCAGCCACTGCAAGTCCAGCATCATTCTTGTAGGGCGGTCGTTCTTCCCTGCAAAAGAAGAGTGGGGCAACTGGCTGCGGGATCACGGCAAGCAAGACCCAATCTCGGTTAAAATCGCCCGCATGCAAAAGCTGGAGCAAAAAGGAGCGCGAGTTTTCGTCTATCAGGCGGATGTGTCCGACTTCTCCGCGCTTGCTGCGACACTGCGGCGCGCCCAGCAGGAAGCAGGAGCGATTCAAGGTGTGATCCATGCCGCCGGGCTTCCGGGCAGCAGCTTGATCCAGCAGGCAACCAAGGAGGCGACGCACCGGGTCATTCACTCCAAAGCCACGGGTTGCCTGAATTTGAGCCGGATTCTGCGGGAAAACGACCTGGACTTTTTTGTGCTCTGCTCGTCTATCAGCACGATCTCCCCGATGATCGGGCAGTCCGATTACAATGCGGCCAATGCCTTTTTGGACGCGTATGCCGACTATCGCAACCGGGAAGGCAAAGTGGCTTTCACCAATCTGAAATGGGATATATGGAAAAACGTAGGGATGGCCGTCAAGTCCGGGATCGCGCCAGCTTCGAAGCAAGCGCTGGAGCATCCGCTGTTTGACTACAGCTTTCAGGCGGGGGGCAAAGAGCTGTTTTTTGCCAGACTCAGCTTGCAGCAGCACTGGGTTTTGCAGGATCATCGCACAGAGGAACATGGGGTGCTGTCGGGAACGGCACTGATCGAAATGGTGCGGGAAGCTGCCGGCAAAAGCATGCTGAAAAAGCCTTACGTCCTGCAAAACGTGCATTTCCACACGCCGATAACGGTACGCGAGCAAGAGGAAAAAGAAGTGCTGCTCCTGTTCACTCCGAATAGTCGTGAAGGCTATTCGTTTACAGTGTACAGCCGTATGCGTCCAGAAGCAGATACATGGCTGCCTCATGTTACCGGGACAGTCGAGACGGTCGAGCAGCCGTTTGAGACGATCCATCTGGAAGCGCTGAAAGAGCGTTGTGCCGATAAGGATGTGCTGTTTACCGACGCGGATCACAAGAAGCACGGAGGTTATCTGATCTTCGGGGAAAGATGGCGCAACATTCGCCAGGTCATGGCCGGGAAAGCAGAAGGACTAGCGGTGATTGAGCTGCCCGAAAAATATGCAGCCGATCTGGACGACTATCACTTGCACCCGGGGATGCTCGACTCAGCAACGAGCTTTTTGCTCGGCTTTATCGACAAAACAGAAATGTTCATTCCGCTGTCCTACGAATCGCTTGCCGTTTATGGCAAAATGCCGCGGCGCATTTACAGCTACTGCAAGTATTTGGACGTAGAGTTCCCGCAAGACGGCCTGGCGAGCTTCGATATCCAGATCATGGACGAGGCGGGACGTGTGCTCGTTGAGATTCGCAACTACACGATGATCGCCGTATCCGGTTCGGTCGCCGAACGGATCAGTGACGGAAACAGGCAAAGCATCACGCTCGATCTCGCCAAATGGATGACGGCAGGCACATCTGGACATGATCTCGGCCAGGTCGGCATCTTGCCGGAAGAGGGACGTGAAATATTCGGCAAAATGCTCGCGTCTGGCGCTTCTACCGTCATCATTTCCACGACAGACCTCGAAAGCCGTGTGCAGAAAAGGCGCGACAGCAATCAGGACGGATGGGGCAGGAGCGACGAGCAGCAATCGACGAGCGTACGGATTCAGGGAAAAAGGCCGCCGCTATCCGTAGAGTATGTCCCGCCGCAAACCGATTTGCAAAAAGCGCTGTGCGCCATTTACGAAAATGATTTAGGCATAGCCCCAATCGGGATAGCGGATGATTTCTTTGAACTGGGCGGCGATTCGCTCAAGGCGATTCACGTCAGCACGAGCATCCGCAAGCAGTTCCATGCCAATATGACGTTGACAGACTTTTTTCAGGAAAAAACGATTGAGAACATCGCGGCATTCATTCAAAACAACCAGCAGGCGAGACAGCAGGCCATAGCGCCAGTTGCTGCCAAGCCTCATTACATGACCTCGCTTGCGCAACAGCGAGTCTTTTTCTTGCAGGGGCTTGTCCCGAATACAGTGGGATACAACGAGTCGACCGCTGTTTTGCTGGAAGGATCGATTGAACCCGAAAAAATCGAACGCATATTTGCGAAAATCATCGAGCGACATGAAAGCTTGCGTACCTCGTTTCAAGCAGTGGACGGCGAGATTGTCCAGATTGTGCACCCGCATGTTGACTTCCGGGTAATCTCGCTGACATCGGATGAGCATTCCGTGGAGCGCGATGTGGAACAGTTTATTCAGCCGTTCGATCTGACTCAGGCACCGCTGTTCCGCGTAGGGCTGATCAAGCTCGGGGAACAAAAAAGCGTTCTGGCACTCGACATCCATCACATCATTTCCGATGGAACGTCCATTAATTTGTTGATAAAAGACTTTGCGGAACTGTACAGCGGCAAGTCGCTTCCGCCATTGGCCGTCCAGTACAAAGATTACGCCGAGTGGCAGCACGCGTTTGCCCAGTCAGCCGCTTACCGGGCACAGAAAGCGTACTGGTTGCAGCAACTGGAAGGGAAATTGCCTGTCCTGCATCTGCCGACAGATTTTCCCCGCCCGGCTTCGCTTAGCTTTGACGGCAACCGGATTATTGTAGAGCTGGATCAACAATTGAGCGAGAACATCAAGAAATTTTCCCAGGAACAACAGGTTACCTGGTTTATGACGATGCTTGCGGCTTATTACGCCTGGCTGGCGAGACTCAGCGGAGAATCGGACATACTGGTAGGCATTCCGCAAGCAGGCCGAAACCACGAGGACGTGAAAGAGATCGTCGGCATGTTCGTCAATTCGCTCGTCCTGCGCAATCGACCGGAGAGGGAAAAAAGCTTCCGCGGCTTCCTCCACGAAGTAAAGGCGAGCCTGCTGGCAGCTTTGGAAAATCAGGATTTTCACATTGAACTGATTTTGGATCAGCTCGACGTGAAGCGCGACCCGAGCCGCACCTTTTTGTACGATACGATCTTCAACTACCAGAGCATGAAAAACCGGGCAGAGGATGCAGGAACGCATGACGGAGACTTGCAGCTCTCTGCGTATCCGGTCACGGCAAAAACAACGAAAGCCGATCTGAATATCCATTTATACGAGACAGGCGCAGGCATTTGTCTGGAATGCTTTTACCGCACAGACTTGTTCAGGCAGGAGACGGTCGAGTACCTGTTTGCTGAGTACCGCAAATTGCTTGCGAGCATCACGCAAAATCCGGACTTGCTGATCGGCGAATTGCCGATTTTGCAGCAAAGTGAAGTGCAGGGCAGGGAAAAGGCGGTTGTGCCGTCTTGCGAGTACCAGCCTTTTTCCTTCGACGAGCCTGCTGCAACGGTCGTGTCGCGGTTTGAACAGCAAGTCGCGCAGTACCCCGACCAGATCGCCGTCAAACACGGCTCCGCTGTTCTGGATTACAGACAGCTCAATGCCAGGGCGAATCGCGTTGCCCGGAAAATCGCAGAGCGTACGGCTCAAACAAGCGGACACGCACCTGTTGCCCTGCTCTTTGGCAACACGCTGGACATGGCCGTTGCCTTGATCGGCGCGCTGAAAGCAGGGGTGCCCTTCGTGCCGCTGGATCGAAGCGCTCCAGCAGAGCGGTTGGCTTACATGCTCGGCGATACGCAATCGGCCATCCTGCTGACCGATTCGCAAAACCTCGCTTTGGCAGCAGAAGTGGCGGGCAAGGCGATGCTCGACATGACCACGATCAATCTGTCGGAAGAAACTGGCGGTGCTTCGGAAGAGAACCTGGAGCTGAGCATCAAGGGCGAGGACATCGCCTTTATCCTCTATACGTCAGGCTCCACGGGAAGGCCAAAGGGAGTGATGCAGAGCCATGCAAACGTCTACTACTATCTGGCGCAGCTCAGCAAGGAACTGCGGCTTCATTCGCAAGATCGCATCGCCTTGCTGACTTCGTACAGTCACGCCATTGGCATTCTCGATATTTTGGGCAGCCTGCTGAACGGGGCTGCGCTGCATCTTTACGATTTCAAGCTGGACGGAAGCATGCCGCGATTCGCGCACTGGCTGAATCAGGAGCAGATTACGCTGTTCCATTCCGTCCCTTCCGTCTTCCGCTTTTTCATGAAGAATCTGGACGACGCTGTACAGCTTCCCCATATCCGCATGGTTTTGCTGGGGGGCGAGGTCGTTTCCGGCACCGACTTTGAGTTGTACAGGCAAAAATGCGCGGACGACTGCCTGTTTGTCAATTTCCTGGGCTGCTCGGAATTGATGGTCATTTCCTTTTACATCATGAACAAAAACATGGCCGTCCCGCAGGCCAAAACGCCAGCCGGATATGTCGTGGATGGCATAGAGCTGCGGATTCTCGACGAAAGCGGCCGGGAAGTGAGCATTTTCGAATCGGGCCAGCTTTTTTATCAAAGCGACTACTTGTCTCCGGGCTACTGGAATCGGCCGGAAGAGACGGCCAACGCTTTTGTCGGCGATCCGCGAACAGGGACGGGCAGGCTGTACAGAAGCGGTGATTACGGTCGACTGTTGCCGGACGGCTGCTTGGAATACGACGGCCGAAACGATTCGCAACTGAAAATCCGCGGCTACCGCGTAGACCTGAACGAGATCGAGAGCGTGATCGACGGGCTGGATTGCATGTTGAAAAGCGTTGTCAAAGCGATCTACGACGAGAACGGCGAGCCGGTGATTGTCGCCTACTATGTGCTGAAACAAAGCGAAGCGGAAAAAGCGATCATCGGCCAAGTGAAGCAACTGCTGCCGAGCTATCTCGTTCCGTCCTTTTGGCTGGAACTGCAATCGTTTCCGATGGTCGGCCCGAACAAAATCGACCGCAATGCTTTGCCAGCCGTTGAGGCCACCAGACCGAGAAGCTCGCACATCGTTCCTCCGCAAAATCGCATGGAAGAGCTGCTCGTGAGCATCTGGCAAGACATATTGGGAAAAGAGCCTGTCGGCGTAGACGACGGATTTTTTGAGCTGGGCGGACACTCGCTGTTGCTGATGCAAGTGCAAAACCGTTTGGAAAAGGAATGGCAAACGACGATTGAGATGGCCGACTTGTTCAAATATCCGACGATCCGCTCATTGGCTTCGTTTTTACAGGACAAACAGATCAGCAAAACCGATTACTTGCAGCAAAGCACGCAGCGGGGCGAGCTGCGGAAAAGCCTGCGCCAGCAACGGGGAAAACGGTAAAAATCCATCGGGGAGACAGCTGTCCGGAGTGCCTTGCGCTTCCGATGGCTGCTCCCGCTTTGGACAATGACAGGATTAAAGGAGAAGCGTATGCAAAAAAGTGTCGTGTTTGACTTCGATGGAGTGATTATTGATTCGCTTGAGGTGCAGCGCAAGGCGTTCTATGACAGCTTTCAGCTCGTTTCCGACGGTCCGCTCCCTTCCTTTGAGGAGTTTCTTGGACACAGCGGCGATTCGATTCCGAATATTTTCGCCAAAATGAACCTGCCCCAGAGCATGGTCGAGCATTATCGCAAAATCGCCAGCTCCAACATCCACCTGATCGAGATTGTGGCGGGGATGGAAGACGTGCTGCGATTCATTCAACAGGAAGGCTGGAAATGCGGATTGTGTACGGGAAAGGATCGCAAGCGCACCATCCACATCCTGGAAGAATTTCGCTTGATCGATTATTTTGATGGGGTGGTCTGTTCCGATGATGTCACCCATCCAAAGCCGCACCCGGAAAGTCTGCTTGTTGCCATTGAGCAATTGCAATCCGGTATTGATCACTCCGTCTTTGTTGGCGACGGGAAAAACGACCTGATCTGTGCCAGGGAGGCGCAAGTGAAAAGCATCGCAGTCGCCTGGGGCCATAATTCGGTAGAGGTGCTCCAGCAGGAAGCTCCTACTTTTTTTGCGTACAGTGTCGACGAACTGAGACAGGCATTGCAAACCCTTTTTCAACACCCGAGAGTGTCATTATAAATAAACGGGAGTGAGTGGAGTGGTGGATGAAGAGTTGATCCATTCAAAAATCGCGATCGTCGGCATGTCCTGCCGTGTTCCCGATGGCGATACCCCTTTGGCTTTTTGGCAAAACATCGTCCGCGGTGTGGAATCGATCAAGACGTTTACGGATGAGGAATTGAAGGAGGCAGGCGTTCCTGCTGATCTCCTTCACGACCCGCACTATGTAAAAAGAGGGGCCGTCCTGAACGATACAGCGTATTTCGACGCGGGCTTTTTCCGTTATACAGCCAAGGATGCCGAGATTACCGATCCGCAGCATCGCGTCTTTCTCGAATGCGCCTGGGAAGCGCTTGAGGATGCGGGCTGCGTCCAGGATATCGAGCGTCTTGTCGTGGGCGTGTACGCCAGCTCGTGCATCAGCAGCTACTTTTTGCGTCTGTACGAAGATCAGGAGCTGGTAAAACGGCTTGGGCACGTGCAAATCGGCATCGGCAACGAAAAAGATTTTCTCGCTTCCAAGGTGTCGTTCAAGCTCGGCTTGCGCGGTCCTTCCGTCAATGTGCAGACAGCGTGCTCTTCCTCCTTGGTCGCGGTTCATTTGGCCAGCCAAAGTCTGCTGAATGGCGAGTGTGACATGGCGCTGGCAGGGGGCGTGACGATCCGCAGTGAACAGACAGCAGGCTATGTCTACCAAAAAGAAGGCATGGTTTCTCCGGATGGACATTGCCGTGTCTTTGATGCCGACTCTGCGGGAACGGTTTTTGGCAATGGCATCGGCATCGTGGTCTTGAAGCGGTTGGCAGATGCGATTCGCGATCGCGACAACATTCAGGCGGTCATCTGTGGCACGGCGGTCAACAATGACGGAGAAGAAAAAATCGGGTACACCGCGCCGAGTCCAATCGGTCAGGCGCAGGTCATTCACGAGGCGCTCACCGTCGCCAACGTTTCGCCGCGGGAAATCAGCTATATCGAAACGCATGGAACCGGAACCGAGCTGGGCGACGCGATTGAAATAAAAGCACTCAAAGAGGTTTTCCAGGCCGAGGCGACCTCGCGCCAATTTTGCGCCATCGGGTCTGTCAAACCGAATATCGGCCACCTGGATACGGCAGCGGGCATCATCGGTCTAATCAAGACAGCTCTCGCGCTGAAACATCAAGTGATCCCGCCTTGCATTCACCACGAGCAGCCGAACCCGAAGCTGGCATTGGAGCATAGTCCCTTTTACGTCAACACACGTCCGCGTTCGTGGAAAGACGTCAGCGATTCGCCGAAGGCAGGCGTCAGTTCGTTTGGCATTGGCGGGACAAACGCCCATGTCGTTCTGGAAGCAGCTCCTGTCTATGCTTCCGATGCTTCTGCGAGACAGCAGCATCTGTTTTTGTTCTCAGCCAAAACAGAAAAGGCATTGGCGAATACGTGCCGGAAAATGGCGCAATTTTTCCGTGCCCAGCCTGCGCTTTCCCCTGCGGATGTGTCGTATACGTTGCAGACGGGGCGCGCTCATTTTTCGCATCGGAAAATGGTGGTTTGCTCTTCCGTAGGAGAAGCTGCTCGCTTGCTGGAAGCAGCCGCAATCGGCACGGCAAGCGAAAGCAGGCAGGAGGAGCTTCGCACGGCTTTTTGGTTTTCAGCGCAAAACCAAGCGCTTTGCACGATGGCGCGCGAGCTGTACCAGACTGAACAGTGCTTTGCCCGCATCTTGGACGGTTATGTCCACGACTTGTCCAAAGCTGCGTTGGCTGCGCCCAGCCTGGATCGCCTTTTGACGGGTGCCGACCTGCTGCATCATGGCGACGCTTTTGACCCGATGTACGGGGAACTGAGCCAGTTTCTTTGCCAAAGTGCCTTGGCCGACTTTTTGGTTTCTCTCGGAATCAAGCCGCAGGTGGCGATTGCGGACGGGGCAGGCTTGTTTGCGGCTGTCTATCAGGCGAAGCTGGCAACCGTGTCCGACCTCGCGAAAATCATCGTCCTGAAACACAAGTGGCTTCGGGCAGCAGAGGAACAACAAAGCCGGATCGAAGCTGAACTGGCTTCGCTGTTGCGGGCAATGCCAGCGGGCAGCGCGGATCACGCTATCTTGTCCGGCGGGACTGCCGTCACGAGCGAGCTGGTTGGTCAGACAAACTTTTGGCTGCACACCATGCAAGCATCCACTTTGCCAGCGACAGCAAAGGCTCCGCTCACGGAGAGCGATGTTCACCTTGTCATTGGGATCGGGATGAAGCAGCCATCCTGGGCGGAATGCAGCCTTCCTGCCATCCATCTGTTGCCTGCGCATGGAGAGATGGAGTCGGCGGAGTGGCGTTTTGCCAACAGCTTGGGCGAGCTTTGGCAGCAGGGGGCTGCGATTGATTGGCGGGAACGGTACTCCGGCGAGAACAGAAGCCGCCTGTCCCTTCCGACGTACGGGTTCGATCGCGACAAGTATTGGTTTGAGAAAAAAGCGCGTACCGCCGCCCCTCAGCCACAGCCTAATCTTTCTCGCAAAAACGAACCGGAGAAGTGGCTGTATCGGCCTGTGTGGAAGCAATACAACGGATCTGGCCGTACCCGTACAGACGACGAGCAGTCTGGCACCTACCTGCTGTTTATCGATACGGACGGAATCGGCGAAGCGGTCAAGCAAGCGCTGCAAGCAAAAGGAAAACGCGTGTGCACGGTAAAGGCAGGGCAGCACTTTTCCAAGCTGGACCCGAATGCGTACGAGATTCATCCCGAAGAAACGGAGCAGTATCTCGCGCTGTTGCGGGAAGTGTTTACGCCGGGCCAGACCTGGAAAATCGTGCACTTGTGGAGCCTTGCAAGCGAGTGCGCAGATGCTGCCCCGGCTGCCGAGCCGTCTGTGTTTTACCGTCTGCTGCACTTGGGCCAATCGTTTGGCATGCTCGATCCGCAGCAGCAAATCCAGCTTTTCGTGATTGCGTCCGCGTCTCAATCGATCACCGGGAACGAAGCTTTGCTGCCACAGCAGGCTATGGCGCTCGGGGCGGCTCAGGTGCTCACGCAAGAATTTGGCAATGTCCGCTCGGCTTTCCTGGAAATCGAGCCGGAACCATTCGTGAAACAAGGGCAGCCTGGCATGAAGCTGCTTGTGGAGGAGCTGCTGAAGCAAGAGCCGGAAAACTTGCTCGCGATCCGCAACCGTCATAAATGGGTGCGCACGTTTGAACCGCTTCGCTTGGACCCGCCGACAACTGCACAGCCCGAAGCAGGCGGCGTGCATCTGATTCTCGGCGGCTTGGGCGGAATTGGCTTGACCGCAGCGGGGGCGTTAGCCCAGCACGGTCCAGCTACGATCATTTTGACAGGGCGTTCGCCATTTTTGCCGGAAACGCAGTGGGAGGAATACATATCCACCACTCTCCCAAGCGACCCGCTGCACCAGAAAATTCGCGAACTGATGCAGTTGCAAGCATGGGGCGCCCAAATTCATCTGTATCAGGTCGATGTAAGCGATGAAGCACAAATGAAAGCTCTTTTGGAAGAGATAGAGGCGACGATCGGACGGATTGACGGAATCATCTTTTCTGCTGGCAGAGTCGTGAGCGATTTCTTTCAGCACGCGATCCCCCATATCCGTCGCGACATGTGTGAAGCGGAGTTTGCGGTCAAACAAACAGGGCTGCTCGTTCTGGAAAAGCTGATCCGGGAAAAAGAGATCGGGTACTGCCTGGTCAATTCCTCGCTGTCCTCGATACTCGGCGGAATCGGACTCGTTGCCTATACGGCGGCTAACCAATTCATGGACAGCTTTGTGCAAAAGATGAATCAAGGGCAGCAGCGAACGCGATGGATGTCTGTCGGTTGGGACGCCTGGAACTTTTCGCTTGCCGATCCAGGCAGCCGCACAGCGACAAGCGAACGGCTGGAGCAATTGATTTCGCCCGCAGAAGGCCGACAGCTGTTTGCGCATTTGTTTTCCCTTCTGCACCAGGAAGAGCATGTCATCGTGTCCACGACAGACCTGGAGCCGCGGCTTGAGCAGTGGGTAAACCGCCCTCGCTACATACAAGCAGGCAAGCAAGAGAGCCAGAAAGAGATTCCCCTGGAGCAACTGCTGCAGGAGACGATTCAGGACGCGATTGGGAATGCGAACATGGGACTGGACGACAATTTCTTTGATGCAGGCGTCACGTCGCTTGATATTGTCGGGATCAACGATATTCTTCAGAAAACGATTCAGAAGCCTGTTCTGATCTCTTCCTGGTTCGAATACCCGACCATCCGCAAGCTGGCCGGGTACCTGAAAGCGGAAGACAACGATACGGCGGCAAACGATCATGGCTTCGATCGCTCTGAAATTGTCCATAAAGGGATGGATAAATTAAAGCTGCTGCGCCAAAAAGGAAAGGAGGTGCGAAATGGCTGACACGCGAAACTTCAACGGCCTGGAAATCGCCGTGATCGGCTTATCCTGCCGCTTTCCGGGAGCGAACAATCGCCAGCAATTTTGGAACAACCTCAAGGACGGGCTGGAGTCGATCACGTTTTTTAGCGACGACGAGCTTAGAGCAGAAGGAGTACCACAAGAGCTGATCGAGCATGAAAACTACGTCAAGGCTGGTGCGATCATCGATCAGTTTGAATATTTTGACGAACGCTTTTTCGGGTACAGCCCCAAAGACGCTCTGGTCATGGACCCGCAAGTTCGCCTGTTTCACGAGGTAGCCTGGGAAGCTATGGAAGACGCCGGATACGTCCCTGACCATTATCCCGGATTAGTGGGTGTCTTTGCCGGAGCATCGAGCAATTACAGCTGGAATGCCAGAGTGTATTCATATGAAGGGGAGCACCGGGATCTCTTTTCCGAAATCCAGTTGAGCAACAAAGACTTCCTCGCCTCGCGCATTTCCTACAAGTTCAATTTAAAAGGGCCGAGCTTGACGCTCACCACCGCATGCTCGACTTCGTTGACCGCCATTCATGCCGCTTGCCGCAGCTTGCTCAGCGGCGAATGCGACATGGCGATTGCAGGTGGCTGCTCGATTTTGATTCCGCACAAGAGCGGATATATGTACGAAGAAGGGCACTTTCTGTCAAAAAACGGCCAAATTCGCGCTTTTGACGAAGCGGCATCCGGCATTCTGTTCGGGAACGGCGTCGGGGTGGTCGTGTTAAAGCCGCTGGAAAATGCGCTGGCGGACAAAGACCATATATGGGCGATTATCAAAGGCAGCGCCGTCAACAACGACGGCAACCGCAAAGCGGGATACATGGCTCCAAGCGTCGAGGGGCAAAAAGAGGTCATTCAAAGCGCCTTGCAGCTCTCCGATGTAGAGGCGGAAAGCATCTCGTACATTGAAACGCACGGGACTGGAACACAGCTTGGAGATTCCATCGAGTTTACGGCGCTCAAGCAAGTGTTTCGCGAGCGGCAAAGCGAGTGCGTCCTAGGCTCGGTCAAAAACAACATCGGCCATCTCGATGCAGCGTCAGGAGTAGCGGGTTTCGTGAAGACCGTCCTCGCCCTGAAGCACCGCCAGATCCCGCCGATGATCAATTTTGCCAGGAGCAATCCGGCTTTGGACATGGAAAACAGCCGCTTTGCGATCAACACCACACTGCGCGAATGGCAGCGTGGAGCGTATCCGTTGCGGGCGGGAATCAGCTCGTTTGGCGTCGGGGGGCAAAATGCGCATCTGATCGTCGAGGAAGCGCCAGAGGTCAGCGAATCGCTGGATACAGAGCAGCAGCCACAGCTCGTTTTGCTGTCCGCGCAAAACAGCGAATCGCTGGAACAAATGGCAGACAATCTGGCAAAGCATCTCGAAGAGCACCCCGAGATCAAGCTGCAAGATGTCGCCTACACCCTGCAAAAGGGCCGGAAGTCATTTGAATACCGCAAGCAAATCGTTTGCAAGAGCCGTACCGAGCTGATCCGCGCCTTGACGGATAAAGGCTCCCGGCAGGCACAAGCTTACCGTGCGGATGGAGAGCCTGGACAGATCGTATTCATGTTCTCCGGCCAAGGCTCGCAATACGTCAATATGGGGCGCGAACTGTATGAACAGGAGCAAATTTTTCGAGAGAGTCTCGATCATTGCTTCTCTCTGCTTCAACGATATTCCCCGGTCGATTACCGTTCCATTTTGTTCCCGCGTGATGAGCAGCAGGAGCAGGCCAAGCAGGCACTCGCCAGCCTCGATCACGGGCAAGTGATTTTGTTTGTGTTCGAGTACGCACTGGCCCAGCTTGTGATGGAGTGGGGAGTTCAACCGGATGCCGTGATCGGCTACAGTCTGGGTGAATATATCGCGGCTACCATCGCTGGGCTGTTCACGCTCGAACAGGCGCTGCAGCTCGTACTCAAGCGCGGGGAGCTGTTTCGCAGGCTGCCTGATGGCAAAATGCTGAGCATTCCGCTCTCTGTGGCGGAAGTGACTCCGTTTTTGTCTGACTCGCTGGAAATTGCCATCGACAATCAAGCGTCCTGCGTAGTCGGCGGCCCGACACCGCTCATTGTGGAGCTGGAAGAGAAGCTGAAACAGGACAAACGGATGTGCACGCCGCTGCCGTTCCCCAAAGTGATTCATACGTCACGGGTCGAATCGATACTGGACGATTATCAGGCCGCTTTACAGCCGGTAGCCTTTCAGGATATGCAAATTCCTTTTCTCTCCAGCGTGACAGGAGAATGGGCAGAGCAGGCAGACTTGGCAGCTCCTGACTATTGGCTGCGCCAGTTAAAAGACACCGTGCAGTTTACGAAAGCGCTCCAGTTGTTTGCAAACCAGCGCGCCGTATTTATCGAAATCGGGCCAGGACACGATTTGAGTGCGCTGGCAAAACGGACGTTCGACGCTGGAACCGTATCTGTTTCCGGGCAGAACATACTGAACCTGATCCCGTATGCCAACAGCACTGTCTCGGAGCAGCTTCATCTGTACAAGCGGCTCGGCAAGCTGTGGCAGTACGGTGTGAAGCTGGACTGGGACAAAGTCAACCCGGATGGAACGCGGATTCCGTTGCCCACCTATCCTTTTATGCGCAAAAAGTTCTGGCTGGAAGCGGCCTCGTTTCAGCCGCAGGCAGCGAGTTCGCAACAGTTGGCGAGGAAGCCGATCGAGGACTGGTACTACGTTCCGTCATGGAAGCGGCATACCCCCGTCTTTTCAGCCAAAGACAGTACGTACAAACAGAAGCGGCGGCTGATTTTTGCCGAGCAGTCGAAAGTCAGTGAGCTTTTGACGCAGAAAGTACAGCAGTTGAGCGAGCAGTGTATTGTCGTTTGCAAAAGTGCGCAGCGGCAGCAGATTCGCGGCAACGAATTTGCGATCAATCCGGGCCAGGACGAAGATTACGACTGGCTGTTTCAACAATTAAAAGACAGTTCGTTCACGCCCGATGAGGTTATCCACATGTGGAGCTTAGAAGAGGCCGGGGCGTTGCCGAGCCTGGAGATGACACTGGACAACGGCTACTACAGCTTGCTCGCGATTGCCAAGGAATTTGGCAAGCATTTTGACGGACATTCGCTGGAGCTAAAAGTTTTGGCAAACAGAGTCTGCTCGGTGGCCGATGTTGGCAAGCTGAACCCGCAAAAGTCGATCATGCTAGGGCCGATCAAAGTTATCCCGCTGGAATACCCGACGATTCGCTGCCATTTGTTTGACAGTGACTTCACATCGGAAGCGAACGCTCTGGACAAGGCGCTCGATTCGTTCGTCCGCCCGCTTTTGTCACAAACCTGGAACGGTATCGTCGCCTATCAAAACAAGCATTTTTGGCTGCCGACGCACGAGGCCGTCTCCTTCGATCCCAGTGACAGCATGGAGTTGAAGCCGGGAGGAACGTACTTGATCACGGGCGGTTTGGGCGGAATTGGGCTGGCCATCGCCGACTTTTTGGCGCAAAAGGCGCAAGCCACCCTGATTTTGGTGGGCAGGACGTTGTTCCCGGCTAAGGAAAAATGGCAGGAGCTGCTTGCAGACAACAACGCAGACGACAAGCTCAAGCAGACGATTCGCCGACTGTGCGCAATCGAGCAGGCAGGCGGGAGCGTTCACCTCATCCATGCGGACATCAGCGACAAGCGCCAAGTGGAAGAGCTGCTGCAAAAAGCAGACCGCCTAGGCGGGGAACTGAATGGAGTGCTCCATGCTGCTGGCGTCGCCGATGGGGAAATGATCCAGCGCTCCACCAGAGAAAGCGGCAAAAAGATGCTGGCAGCCAAGGTCGAGGGCACATCGCTGCTTTATGAAGCTGTGCGCGACAGGCCGCTCGACTTTTTTATCCTGTTTTCTTCCTTGAGTGCGTACATCCCCTCCATCGGGCAAGCAGGCTATTGCGCTGCAAACGCGTTCCTCGACTCGTTCGCAAACTATTGCCATGGAAATAATAGTCAGTTTCCCGTTTTGTCGATCAACTGGGAGAGATGGAAAGGGACGGGAATGGCAAAGGAAATCGAGGAGAAGCATCGGCAGTTGACGGGTGAGGAGCTGGCGCATGCGATCACGGAAGCGGAAGGCGTTCACATCTTTTCCCGGGTCGGGGCGATCTCGCTTCCGCAGGTTGCCATCTCTGCCTATGACTTAAACGAGCTGATTACCCGGTACCAGGACGCGCAATTCCCGCTTGTGTCAGAGGGAATCGCCTTTGATTATCCGCAGCCTGACAGCGCTGTTAAATACGAGCGGCCCGATTTGACAACGGAATATGTCGCGCCGCGAGATGAACGGGAACAGCAAATTACAGCGGTATGGGAAGCGCAGTTTGGCATGCAGCCAATCGGTGTTGACGACAGCTTGTTTGAGTTGGGCGGAGACTCGATTATGGCCCTGTCGATTGTGGGAAAAATCCAGAAGCTGTACAACGAACGCATCCCTATGGCTTATTTTCTTCACCATCCTACTGTCGCCGGACTTTCTGCCTATTTGCAGCAGACGAGTCCGAGCCAGGTGGGAGGGGTTCGCGTCGCACCGCGCAAAGACCACTATCCGCTGACGTCCGTTCAGAAGCGAGTGTACTTCCTGCAAAAAATGCACCCGTTGACAACGGTCTACAACAATCCGGGCGTGTACCAATTGGACGGGGAAGTCGAGCCGGGCAAAATCCAGCACATTTTCGAACAGCTCATCGGGCGTCATGAGATTTTCCGCACCTCCTTTGGCTTTGTCGGGCAAGAGGTCGTGCAGACTGTTCATGAGACGGTTGCATTTGCCATCGAGGAGCTGGTGCTGCCGGAAGAAGGAATGGCGGCGGCGATCTCTGCTTTTATCCGGCCGTTTGACCTGGAAAAAGCACCGCTCATTCGCGTTGGTTATGAGCCAAGCAAAAAGCTGCTGCTCATTGACATGCATCACCTCATATCAGACGAGACGTCGTATCAGCTGCTGATCAAAGATTTTCTGGCCTTTTACAAGGGCGAGGAATTGCCCGCATTGCCTGTGCAGTACAAAGATTACGCGGAATGGCATGCAGCCATGCGAGGCACTCCCGCCTTTGAAAAACAGAAACAATACTGGCTGGCGCAATTCGCGAATGGCGAGCACGAAACGAAGCTGCAGTTACCGACCGATTTCAAGCCTCCGCTTGTCCAGAGCTTTGAGGGAGATTTCGTTTCCTTTCATATTGATCGCGAGACAACCGAGCGGTTCAAAAGCATGCTGAAACAGGAAGCGGCTACAGTCAACATGGGACTATTGGCTGTATACGCTGTCCTCTTGTCGAAAATATGCCAGCAAGAGACGGTCATCGTCGGAACCCCCGTATCCGGGCGGAAGCAGACGGAGCTGGAAAATCTCATCGGGGCCTTCGTCGATACGGTTGCCTTGAAACTGAGCGTCGATGCTGCCGACTCCTTCACCCAGTTGCTGCAAACCGTCAAGCAAACGATTTCTGCTGCGCTCGACCATCAGGACTATCCGTTCGAAGAGTTAATCAACAATTTGGATATTCAGCGCGATTTGAGCAGAAATCCATTGTTTGAAACGATGTTCAGTTTCCGCGATGTGTACGACAAGACCGACCAAATCGGCGGGGTCCAGGAGATTACTTCGTTTTACAAGCATAAAACAGCCATGTTCAGCATCCGCTTTACCGCTTGGGAGGAAGGGCCGCAAATCGGGTGCGAGATTGAATACTCCACGAAGCTGTTTGCCAAAGAAACGATGGAGCGCATGGCGCGCTACTTCGCGCAGATCATGCAGCAGGCGGTAGCCGAGCCGGAAGCTGCCTTGGCAAAAGTCGAGATCATGTCCGGGCAGGAACAACAGCAGGTGCTGGTCGGCTTTAACCAAACGCGGCAGCAGGTGGACCCAGGCGCTAACGTCTTGTCGCTGTTTGAGCGCCAGGTGGAACAACATCCGGACAAAGCAGCCGTATCGCTGGGAGCAGCGTCCCTGAGCTACCGGGAGTTGGAGCAGGCGGCAAACAAGCTGGCCCGGTACTTGCAAAAACGAGGGGTGACGCGGGAACAGCCCGTAGGCATATACATCGAGCGTTCGCTTGACATGGTGATCGCCATGCTGGCTGTCCTGAAAGCAGAGGGCGCTTATGTTCCGCTCGATGCCAGCATTCCGTTGCAGCGCTTGCAGCAGATTCAAGAAGATGCTGGTGTCAACGTGATGATTTCCACCAGCGATTTGCTCGCAGACGGCAAGCTCCGCTGCCAAAGCCTCGTGCTTTTGGATCAGGAGTGGAGCGAGATTAAGCAAGAGTCTTCCTCGCCGCTGTCCGCTGCAATCGAACCGTCACAGACGGCTTACATCATCTTTACATCCGGTTCTACAGGAAAGCCGAAAGGGGTCATGGTTCCGCATCGCGCTTTGGGCAACTTTTTGCTGTCCATGTCGAGCCAACCGGGCATGACAGCCGCAGATAAGCTGCTGTCCGTGACGACCTTCTCCTTTGACATTTTCGGGCTGGAGCTGTATTTGCCGCTCATCACTGGAGCGACAGTCGTTCTTGCCAGCAAAACGGAGATGGCGGATGGCAGGCAGTTGAGCCGCTTGCTCGAAACGCACGGGATCACCGTGATGCAGGCGACGCCAGCCACGTGGAAAATGTTGCTCATGTCCGGCTGGACAGGCAATCCGCAACTGAAAGCGCTATGCGGTGGAGAAAGCCTGCCGCAAGACTTGGCGCGAGAAATGCTCGGCAAGGTCGGCTCCTTCTGGAACATGTACGGGCCGACTGAAACGACGATCTGGTCCACGATTGCCGAGATTACCGATGCAGAGCAACTGACAATCGGCAAGCCCATCGCCAATACGCAAATTTATATTTTGGACCGGGACAAAAAGCCCGTTCCCGTGGGCGTCTACGGAGAAATGTACATCGGCGGCATGGGTGTGGCATTCGGGTATATCAACAATCCGGCGCTAACGGCCGAGCGGTTTGTTGCCAATCCGTTCGACGGCGAGATGCAGCCTACGATGTACAGGACAGGCGACATCGCGCGTTTTATGGCGGATGGCACGATTCAGTGCGCGGGCAGGATTGACGATCAAGTAAAAATTCGCGGCTTCCGCATCGAACTGGCTGAGATCAAGGCGGTCATTTCCGCGTATCCCGGGATTCGCGACAATGTCGTCGTGCTGGAGTCGCTGGCGGAACGTTCCGGGAAATCCGCTGCAGATGACGAGAAAGGCTTGACGAGCTACCTGGTACTCGCGGCAGAGGCGACGATCGAGATCGATGAGCTGAAAGGGTTCCTGCTGGAGCAGCTGCCCGCTTATATGATCCCGCAGCAATTTTTCGTGATCGAGCAAATTCCGTTGAACCATAACCAAAAAGTCGACCGCAAGAAGCTGAAGTCGTTGCAGCAAACACAGCTGGTCAGCTCCAAACCGTTCAGGCAGCCGACTACCGAGGTGGAAGAAAAGCTGGCTTCCATCTGGAAAAAGCTGTTGCATCTGGAGCAAATCAGCGCCGCGGATTCGTACTTCGATCTGGGCGGAACATCGCTTACGGTGGTGCTGATGCAGGAGCAGATCAAAGAACAATTTGGACTGCAAATCCACGTAGCGGATATTTTTACCCATCCGACCATAGAGCGGCTGGCTGCGTCCATCGAAGCGGCGGTCTTTGCCTCGCAAGGAGCGGGCAAGCGCGGGGTTTCCCTGCCGACTCACTACTTCCTGTCGGCAAGCGATTCCGGCGAAAGCTTGCCTTTGGCGTTGGAACTGCCCCCTGCCACGGCAAAGGGCTTATTCCAAATCGCCCAGCTTCATGAAATGCGCATCGAGGAAGTCATGCTTGCACTGCTGTTTTACTTGCTCAAGCAGGTGTCGAACGAAGCGAGCATCTCGATCCACCTGTTGAACAAACGCGAGCAGCTCCAGTTGGTTACGCTTGACTTTTCCGGCATGTCTGACTTTGACTCGCTGTTCATGACAGTCAAGGAAAAGGTCGCCCAAGCGGAGCAGCACCAATCATTCCCATCTGTTCCGCCGTATCGGATCGGACGGGAGCAGGACAAAACGATGTTTTTGCTGTACCCGTTGGTTCCTGCTGTTTCACAAGCCGTATCGTCTTCCTTCAATGCCGTCTGGGGCTGGGAAGTCGACAGCGAGGAGCGGATCAGGATTCATCTGGAGTACGACAGCCTGCTGTTCAAAGCGGCCGAATTGAAAAAACTGGTGCAGGGCTTTGCCCATTTGGCGAAGCAGCTAGTTTCGCGCGTCGTTCATACGTAAACAGTGCCAGTCGTCGCGCATCCGGGCGACTGGTTTGTCAATTCAATAAACTGGGCGTGCTCCCGCGAAAAGCGCGTCCAGTCCCAAGCTAACCAAAAAAGGGAGGATACAGTTTATGATTAAGATCGCCTTGCTATTTCCAGGTCAAGGAAGCCAGTACAATATGATGGGAAAAGCTCTTATTGAAAGCTCTCCCGAGGTTAGGGACATTTTTCAGCGCACCAACGAGATTCTCGGCTACGATTTGCTCGCGATCATCAACGAGGGCAACCTGGAGCAACTGACGCGCACCGAACATGCGCAGCCTGCGATTTTTGCCTACAGCTATGCCATTTTCCAATCGATCTGGAAGGAGAAGAAATTTTTCCCTTCCTTTATGGCTGGACATAGCCTGGGCGAATTTACGGCTTTGACATGCGCCGAAGTGTTCCGCTATGAGGATGCGCTGCGGCTCGTAATGGAGAGGGCGACAATCATGCAGCAAGCTACCGCAGACGGATTTGGCGGCATGGCTGCCATCAACGGCTTGCACCCGCTGCTCGTCGAAGAGGAATGTGAGCGCGTATCGAACGGCGAGGACAAAATTGTCGTAGCCAATTACAATTCCTCCAACCAGGTAGTGATTTCCGGCGCAAAATCGTTGGTGAAGGTCGCCATGGAAAACTTGGCGAAAATCGGTGCGATTACGATTCCCCTGCAAGTCTCGGCGCCTTTCCACACCCCGTATCTGGAACTGAGCAATCAAATGTTCCAGCGGGCCATCGCGCAGACACCAATGTCCATGCTCAAATGGCCGGTGATCTCCAATGTGGACGCGAAGCCGTACTACCAGCCGACAGAAATTCAGGAGCGGCTCAACGTGCAAATGATCAGCGCAGTCAGATGGAAAGAAACGATCGAATACATGCTGCGCCAAGGCGTAAACACCTTTATCGAGCTTGGGCCAAAATCCGCTTTGACCAATTTGCTCAAACGCGACTATTCGCACGTGCGCGCCTATTCCTATGAAGACAACTACCAAGAAATCATGGCGGTCATTGACGAGCAGACAGCGGAAAAGCGTCCATCTGTCGTTTCCCGTTCCTTGGCCATCGCCGTGTGCACAAGAAATCAGAACTGGAATGAAGAGGAGTACCAAAAAGGGGTCATTGAGCCGTACAGAAAGATACAAGCTTTGGGCAACAAGCTGGAGGAAGAGGGACGCGAAGAGTCGATCGAAGAAATCAAGCAGGCGATCGAGATGCTCCGTTCCGTGTTTGTGACGAAAAAAGTGTCGCTGGAAGAGCAGCGCGAGCGGTTCACGCAAATTTTTGACGAGACGAAGAAACGACACCTGTTCGCTGACCTTGCCCCGGTCATGTTTGCCGAAAAGGAAGCTGTCAATGAAAAGTAAGCCGCTGTTCGAGGATATCCAGATCGACCTGGAGGAGGAGAGCGCAGGTACCTGGGAGGACTTGGGGAGGGCGGCAGAGGCTCCGAAGAAAGACGTAGCGATCATCGGAATCGCGGGGAAGCTGGCGGATGCGCACAATGTCGGAGAGTTTTGGCGCAATCTCGCGCTCGGCAAAGATTCGATCCGCCGCATTCCTTTGTCGCGCAAGCACGACTACGAGGAGCTGCTGTCTGCTTTTTTGCAGAAAGAGGTGCGCAAAGAGCAGAGCGAATACGCGGAAAGCGGGTATTTGGAGCAGGTTGATCGGTTTGATTGCGAATACTTTTCTATTTCGCGCAAAGAAGCCAAGCTGATGGACCCGAATCAGCGGCTTGTTTTGCAAAGCTGTGTGGCTGCGATGGAAGATGCAGGGTATGGAAAAGCGCGGTTGCGCGGAACGCAGACGGGCGTTTTTTTAGGGTACAGCAGTGACTTTGGCGGGGAGTACAAACATTTTCTCGCGGGGGAAAACGCTGAGCTGGCGGACTTGGCGATGACGGGGAACATCAAGTCGATCATGGCGGCAAGACTGGCCTATTTGCTCGATTTGCACGGACCGAGCATGCTGGTCGATACCGCCTGCTCATCCTCGCTGGTTGCCGTGCATCTCGCTTGCCAGTCGATTCGCCGCGGTGAATGCGAGCAGGCTTTTGCCGGAGGGGTGAAAATCCAGTTTCAACCGTTTGAAAAGACTCAGACCGGAATCGGCATCGTATCCCCAACCTTTCGGGCGCGGACTTTTGACAGCGAGGCGGACGGCACCAGTCTGGGCGAAGGCGTCGGAATCATCCTGCTGAAAGATGCGGCAAAGGCGATTCGGGACGGCGACCACATTTACGCCTTGATCAAGGGCAGCGCCATCAATCAGGACGGGCAATCGCTCGGGATCACCGCGCCGAACTCCAGGGCGCAGGAAGACCTGCTCGTCCGGGCGTGGCAAGATGCCGGCATTCATCCGGAAACGATCTCGCTGATCGAAGCTCACGGCACGGCAACCCGGCTGGGCGATCCGGTAGAGATCGAAGGAATCAAGCGAGCTTTTGACCGATACACCACGAAAAAACAGTTTTGCGCAATCGGCTCGGTCAAAACCAACATCGGGCATCTGGATCATGCTGCGGGAATATCCGGCCTGCTCAAATGCATTCTCGCGCTGAAGCACGAAATCATGCCGCCGACGCTGCATTTTCATAGCCCCAACAAGGAAATCGATTTTGTCGACGCGCCAGTCTATGTGAACGACACAGCCCGTCCGTGGGAACAAGGAGAGCACCCGAAAAGATGCGGCATTAACTCTTTCGGGTTGAGCGGAACGAACTGCCACCTCATCCTGGAGCAATATCAGCAGGCTGAGATGACTTCGCTCGAAAATCGTGGCGAAGGAGAGTGGCACCTGCTTGCGCTGTCAGCCAAAACTCCCGCTGTGCTCGACCAGCTGGTCAGCGCCTACTATCAGGCAGTCAACCAGAGCGGACAGCTCGATCTGGCGAGCTTGTGCTACACAGCGAATGTCGGACGCGATCATTTGGCGCACAGACTCGCAATCGTGTTTAACGACAGGACGGATTTGCTGCAAAAGCTCCAGGCTGTTCGCAAAGCGGGAGTCGAGAAGCTTGCCGTGAAGCATGTGTTTTATAGCGGAACTCCCCGCAAGGACGCAAGCCATGCCAGCCAGGGCGGGAAGGATAACGCACGCTTGCATGAGCTGATTCGTTTGGCGTTGCAGTATGCGGCTGGCGAGACAGTTGCCTGGAAGGAGCTGTACGCGGATCAACGCCATTTAGCGATTAGCTTGCCGACGTACCCTTTTCAGGACATTCGCTGCTGGATCGAGCCGAAAGACTTGGAGAAAAAGTTCGCCCCGCTCGTCGATAAACGGCTTGTTGGCAGCAACGGCATCGATATTTATGAGACGAGGTTTGCGGTCGAGACGCATTGGGTGCTGGCGGAGCACAAAATCGCGGGGCATTGCGTGCTCCCAGGCACGGCCTATCTGGAAATGATGAGCGAGATTGTGCGCAAAAACATGCCTCAGCAAGCCGCGCTCGTGCTGGAAAACGTCATGTTTTTGCAGCCGCTTGAGGTCAAGGAACAAGAACCGAAGAGCGTCCACATAATCTTGCAAAAGCAAAAGTCGTCGCTTGATGTCATGGTGACATCGCCTTCTGAACATTCGGACGATTGGATCGTTCACTGCCGCGCAAAAGTGCTGCTTCAACCTGAGCTGCCCAAGCAAAAGCAACTGTCTCTTTCGGAGCTGCTCAGTGAAGCAAACAGGCAATCGGTAAGCGGCTACAAGCCAGACGCTGATGCCCCTGTGCAAACAGGCCCGCATTGGGAGTGCATGAAGGAAATTTATTTGGAGCAGGACAAAATCGTCGCCTTTTTTGAGCTGCCTGCGCCTTTTACATCTGAACTGCACGCGCATGTTCTGCATCCTTCTTTGCTGGATTGCGCAGTGAACATTCCGATCAGCCAAATTCGCGACGGGCTGTTTTTGCCTTTTGCCTATAAAAAAATCGTTTTTGCCGGACCTATGCCTGGCCGATTTTACAGCGTGCTGCAAAGGACAGACAAAGAGACGGCAGACAGGCAGGAAGCGATCTCCTTTGATATCTTGCTCGTTACGGAAAAAGGGGAAGTTTTTGCCGAGATTCACGACTACACGCTAAAAAGGGTGCCGATGGAAGCCGCACCGTCCGCCGTCTTTTCTCCCAAAGGGCTGTTCCATCAAATCGTCTGGGAAGCCATGCCTTTGCTGGCAGAAAACAGACAGCCGGACACGGCGCAGCCGCTTACGCTTGTTTTCGGCGGCCATGAGCCTGTCACGCAGCAACTGATTGCGGAGCTGAAAAAGAACGGGACTCCTGCGATTGTCGCCACGCCAGGCAAGCAGTTTGCCAAGCTCGCCCATGATCAATACGAGCTAAGTGTCGATCAGCAAGCTTTTGATGCGCTATGGGAGGACATCGGGAACAAGGGCGTGCAGCGCATCGTGCATGGCTTTTCCCTGTCTGGCACCGCCGATGAGGGGATAAGCGACGAAGGCTTGTTCAGTCTGTTCCACCTGGCAAAAAGCTTGGTTGCGCAAAACGTGCGACAGCCGATTGATCTTGTCCTGTTAGGCGAACTGGCGCTTCCGGTTACACAGACGGAGCTTGCCGTCCAGCTCCAGCCGATGCACAACGCTTTGTATCACCTTGGCAAAGTGGTCAGCAGCGAATGGTCGCATCTGCGCTGCCGTTGCATCGATCTGGATGCCGCTACCGCGATCCCGGACATCCTCGCTGAACTGGAACATCAGCCAGACAGCTATATCGCAGCCTACCGGAACGGACAAAGATACGGGCAAAAAATGGTGGAACTTGATCGCCAGCTGCCCACAGGCCAAACACTTAACTTGACTGAATCGGGTTGCTATGTGATTACTGGCGGAACAGGCGGCCTGGGCTTGACCATGGCTAGACATTTGGCAGAAAAGCAGCCGGTTCATCTGGTGCTGATCAGCAGGTCAGGCTTTCCCGCAGAGGACGAATGGACAGACATTTTGCAAAAAGGCGAGCAGCAAGAGATCATACGCAGGATCGAGATGCTGCAACAGATCACAGCGTCAGGCAGTACATACACCATCTACAAGGCAGATGTCGCCAGCAAGGAGCAGCTTGCGCGCGCGCTTGAGGAAGTGCGGGCAGCACATGGCAGCATCAATGGCGTCATTCACGCGGCTGGAGTCGCCGGGGATCAATTTTTGTTCAACAGGGAAGAGGAACGTTTTCGCGAGGTGCTGCAAGCCAAGACGGCGGGGAGCCTGAATGTGGCGCAGCTGATTACCGAGCCGCTGGAATTTTTCGTCTGCTTTTCATCTGTCGCCACATTGGAAGGGACGCCGGGACAAGGTGATTATGTGGCGGCGAACGCGTTTTTGGACAGCTTCGTCTACAGCCTGCCCGCCCAGCAAAACGGCATGACGCTCAACTGGGCACCGTGGGCTGAGATCGGCATGGCCTACGATTATGGAACGTTTCAAAAAGAACTGATCTTTCACTTGCTGACGCCACAGGTCGCTGTCGCTGCTTTTGATGCTGCGCTTGCCCTTGGCGAAAAACAGGTCGTCATCGGCAAAATCAACAAGGAAGTCGCGAGAAAGCACTTCCGCAGCAACTTCTTTTACGCAGGAAACAGGCTGTTGATCGATTATGTGGACGGGGCGGCGGCAGCACCTGGAGAAAGCCAGCCAGTCCAGCCAGCTTCTGGCGTGTTTCACGGCGATCCGCAGCACGCATCCTTGCAAGAAATCAAAGCGTTGATCCGCCAGCTATGGAGCACACTGCTCGAATCCGATTCGATTCAGCTGGACGACAATTTTACGTCTCTTGGCGGCAATTCGATCTTTGCGGTTTATTTGCTCCAAGAACTGGAAAAGTATTTTCCGGACCAACTGGGCATCTCGGATATTTTTACGTATCCCACGATTAACAAGATGGCCGAATATGTGCATTCCCGGATGAAAAAAGAGCAACCGTCTTCCTCTGGCAGCGTGAGTCAGGAGGAGGAAGACCAAAATCTCGATCAAATCTTGCAGCGCTTGGCCAATGGTGAACTCGATGTGGAAGAGATTGATCGATTGCTGGGAGAAGAAGAATGAAAGAAACGCGAAAGTACATTTATCAGCAGATCAAGGATCAACAGTTAAGCATTGAAAAGTCCAAGGTCATTTTAAAAGAGATCAAGCAGGCGGGGGCGAAGAAACATAAGGACATCGCGATCATCGGGATGTCCGGCCGCTTTCCTGGCGCTCGCAACCTCGATGAATACTGGAAAAATTTGCTGGCAGAGGTCGATTGCATCACGGATTTTCCGGAGAGCCGACAGGCAGGCGTTGCAGGGTTTGTGAGCAGGCTGCAACAGGAAGCTCCTATGGAGGTCGCCTATGAAAAAGGCGGCTACCTGGATCAAATTGATGATTTTGACGCGGAGTATTTCAAAATATCGAACAAGGAAGCCGTCATGATGGACCCGATGCAGCGCCTGCTTTTGACCACTGTGATGGAAACGGTGGAGGATGCCGGGTATGGCGGAAACCGGATCGTCTCGTCCAAAACGGGCGTTTTTATCGGCAGGGACCACACCGTCGGGAACATGTACACACACCTGCTGGATCAAACAGACGAGCTGGCATTGACTGGCTCGTATACGGGCATTTTGGCGAGCAGAGTTTCCTATTTTCTCGACTTGAAAGGACCTAGCGTCGTCGTGGATTCTGCCTGCTCGTCGGGATTGCTCGCGATTCACAACGCTTGCCAGGCGATCAGGAACAACGAGTGCGACATGGCGATCGCTGGCGGGGTGTGCCTGATTTTTTTCCCGGTGAAAAATCCGGCGTTTGGACTGGTCGAATCGAAGCTGCATCTGGTCAAACCTTTTGACAAGCACGCGGATGGAACGCTGTGGGGCGAAGGGATCGGAGCGTTGCTGCTGAAGCCTTTGGATAAAGCGATTCAGGATCGGGATCACATTCATGCCGTTATCAAAGGGAGCGCGGCCAATAACGACGGGAAATCGAACGGGATCACGGCGCCGAATGCAATCGCCCAGGAAGAGGTGTTCACCAGAGCCTGGACGAACGCCGAAATTCCACCCGAGACGATCGGTTTTATTGAAGCGCACGGGACAGGAACGGTACTCGGCGACCCGATTGAAGTCCAGTCGCTCGGCAATGCTTTTAAAAAATATACGTCGCGAAAACAGTTTTGCGGGATCGGCTCCGTCAAGTCCAATATCGGCCATTTAGCCGCAGCGTCTGGAACCGCCTCCGTCTTCAAGGTCATTTTGTCGCTCAAGCATAAAAAGCTGGTCAGCACGCTCCATTTTGACGATCCGAACCCGTTCATCGACTTTACGGGTTCGCCGCTCTACATGGTGGACAGGGTGGAAGAATGGCCACGGGATCAGGACGATACCCCGCGGCGGGCAGGCGTCAGTTCGTTTGGCTTTAGCGGCACCAATTGCCACCTCGTACTGGAGGAAGCGCCAGAAGAACAACCGGGCGCAGCCAGCGCTCGTCCTTGCCATGTTTTCACGGCTTCGGCCAAGGACAAAGAGACGCTGCTCGAACTGCTCTCGCGTTACCGCCATTTTTTGAGCGAGCAGAAAAGTTTGTCTTTGGAAGACTTTTGCTTTACTGCGACAACGGGACGCGGGCATTATCCGTGCCGCCTTGCCCTCCTCGTGCGCAGCTTGCCCGAGCTGCAAGAAAAGCTGAACCAAGTGATGACGGAGCAGCTGCCATCCGGCCAGGAGCATGCCGGAATCTTTTGCAACGAATTTAAGGTCGTACCCGAGAGCAAGCTGGATAAAGCGGTCGGAGAGATTACCGAATCCGCCTTGCAGCTGCTGCTGGAAAAAGCGCAACAACAGCTCGCCCGCACCGCCCTTGATGATGAGCACGGGATGGCGGAGGTTTGCAAGCTGTATGTTCAGGGGGCCGAAATCGACTGGCGGCACTTCTACGGAACAGGGGAGCATCGCCGTCTGGCCTTGCCTGTCTATCCTTTTAAAAAGACTGCGTTCTGGCCGCAACCGGATGGCGGGCTGGCGCCGCAGCATCAGGAAGTCATCCCGGGACGGAAAGTGCTTGAATCGTATCGGCAGAGCGTCTATGAAATCCCTTTGCGAGTGGAGAAGCAGTGGATGTTGCAGGAGCATCTCATGATGGGCTTTCCGATCGTCCCGGCGACTGCTCTGATCGAATGGGCGAGAAAAGCTGGAGGCAATCACTATGGAGACGCCTCATTCGAGTTGCGGGATTTTCGCTTTATCAGTCCGTTGGTCGTCCCTGAGGGGGAAGAACGGATCGTCCATACGATTATGGAAAGTCAGGAAGACTTGCTGCAACTGCGGATCGTCAATCGCAAGGCAGCGGATGACGGTGGAGCGGGGCAGGACTGGCAGTTGAATGTCGAAGGCAAAATCGTTCCTGGCGCGACTGCTGAGCCAGCATGGATGGATATTCAGCGCATCAAGCAGGACAGCGCCTGGGAGCAGGTGGATGCGGATTTTGCCACGGTGCGAGGGCGTACGAGATTCGGGCCGCGTTGGAACAACATTCGAGCTTTGGGCAAATGCGAAGACCGTGTGCTGGTCCACGTGCAGTTGGCGGAAGCCTACGCGGACGACTTCGCCTTGTACGGCTTTCATCCGGCCTTGCTCGACACAGGGCTGAATGCCGTGACTATGTTTGTTTTGTCTGACCTCTATCTGCCCTTTTCCTTTAAACGGATGAGCATCTACAACCAGATGCCTGCTTCCTTTTACAGCTACCTGCGAAAAAGAGAGACGCGCGGCGACAGCCGGGAGACGGTGTCCTACGACATCAGCCTGATCGACGAGCAAGGAAACGTGTTTGCCGAAGTCGAGAACTACACACTGAAACGCATCTCTGCCGCTATGGTGGCGCACGATTTGTTTTACCAGATTCGCTGGGTGAAAGCGCCGCTGGAACAGCGCGGAGAGGTCGCGGCGGGCAGCGTGCTGTTGTTTGGCAACAGCGACAGCGAAGGCGGGAGCGGACGTGGAAGTGGAAGTGGAAGTGGAACAACGCGGGAACTGATTCGCCAATGGGAAGCGCGCGGCATCGAGCTGATTCAGGTCGCTTACGGGGATGGCTACCGCAAAGAACAGGAAACGAAGTACGTGGTAGGAGATGCGGAAGCGGATTACCAGCAGCTTTTTGCCGACTTGCAGGAGCGGGGCATCAACCGGATCGTCCACGCTTATGCGCTGGATGAGCAAAAGGGCGTGGACAGCCTCTCCCGCCTGCAAACGACGCAAGCTCGCACGATCCAAAGCCTGTTTTCTATCGTGAAATCGCTCGTGCAAGCCAAGTACAGGCAAGAGATAGAACTGGTTATACTCGGCCGGAATGGCTGGGAAGTGACAGGCACCGAAACAGAGCTGGAGCCGTGCCATACAGCGTTGTTCCAGTTGGGGAAAGTAGTCAATGCGGAGTATCCCCATCTGAAATGCCGCAGCATGGATCTCGACGACGAGACGGACTGCGGCAGTCTTTTGGCGGAAATGTACGGGAAAACTGGCACGTATCAAGTTGCCTATCGCGGCAATCAGCGGTATGTCGAGGAATTTGCTCTCTGCCAGGTCGAAGAGTCTGTCCAGCCGTTGGAGCTGCAAGAGGACGGGCTGTATCTGATCACTGGCGGCACGGGCGGGATCGGGCTGGAAATCGCCAAGCATTTGGCTTCCCGCAAAAACATTCGCCTTGGTCTGCTCAGCCGCAGCGGTCTGCCACCGCGTGCAGACTGGGAGACAATCAAACAGAAGTCGAGCGAAGCGGACAGCAAAACGCTCCGCATCATCGCAGGCGTGGAAGAAATCGAGCGGTCGGGCAGCAGCGTCACGGTTTGCGCGTGCGATATCGCTGACGAACAGCAGGTAGCAGACACTTTGAAGCAGCTTTGCGAGGCATACGGAGCGGTCAAAGGAGTTATCCACGCGGCAGGCGTGGCGGGCAGCGGTTTCCTGTTTACGAAAACATGGGCCGAGTTTGTGAGGGTGACCCAGCCGAAAATCGAAGGCAGCTACTTGCTGTACCGCTTGCTGGAAGAACGTCCCGACTTTTTCGTGCTGTTTTCCTCAACTGCGACGATAGAGGGCAGTCCGGGGCAGAGCGATTACGTAGCGGCGAACGGCTACCTCGACGGCTTTGCTTCCTACCTGCGTCAGCAAGGCATGCGCGCCACGACGATCAACTGGTCGGCGTGGGCAGAAACCGGGATGGCGGCGGACTTTGGCGTGACCACCAGCAACGCTCTGTTCAAACCGTTGCAAACGAATGAAGCGACCGCTGCTTTGGACCAGGCGCTGGCTATGGATCGCAAGCAAGTGGTGATTGCCTCTCTCAATCAAGAATGGCTGCAAACCAGCGGAGAAGACCTGTTTTTGAAAGTAGAGAGCGGGCTGATCGGCAAGAACACGAGCAAGCGTCGCTCCAAAGCTCCGTCTGCTCCTGCCAGCGCGCAGCGTGCTTTTACGCTCACGGGCCGCAAAGATGAAACTTATGACGACGTCGAGCAGACGATTTCCCGCATCTGGGCGGAAACGATGCACTTGTCGACTGTCAACATCTACGACAGCTTTCTCGCACTGGGGGGCGATTCACTGATCGCGACCCAACTGCTGAAAAAGCTGGAAACCGAGTTCCCGGGCGCACTCGACTTGCCTGATCTGTTTACGTATTCGTCTGTGGCGGAACTGGCTGACTACATCAGGCAGGGCCAAAGCAGCGAGCCAAAAAGGCAAGAAGAAGCGAAACAGCAGGACTCCTTCGATTCGTTTGACCAACAGCTACAATCCATTTTGGACAACCTTTCTTCCGGGGAGCAATCTGTAGAAGAGATGGTGGACCTTTTGTCGCAGCGGAGGAATCGAACAGATGAATAACATCGACCAAATCAATGCGCTGATCTTGGAAAGTGTAAAAGAAAATCGCCTGGACAAAGAGCTTGCCCGCAAGCTGCTGCACCAAGTCAATGCAGCTTCGCCCAAGCCCGAAAAGGACGCTGTTGCGGATATCGCCATCATCGGCATTTCTTGCCGGCTTCCTTTTGCCGACAACCTGGAGCAATATTGGACGAATCTGCTTAACGGGACGAATGGCATCACCGATTTTCCGCCCAAGCGGCGCATGGATACCGATCCTTTGCTGCGCAAGCTTTGGGGAGAACCGCACTATGCCAAAGGCAGCTATCTGGAAGAGATAGACCGCTTCGACGCCGAATATTTCCGCATCTCGCCCAGGGAAGCCGAGTTTATGGACCCGCACCAGCGCTTGCTTTTGGAAGTCACGGCAGAAGCGATTGAAGATGCGGGATACATGGGCGAAAAAATCGACGGCACCGATACGGGCGTCTTCATCGGAAGAGATCACCATTCTTCCGGCCTGTACCAGCAATTTATCGATTCGTCGAACGAATTGGCGATGACTGGCAATCTGCCCAGCTTCCTCTCGGGCAGGATTGCCTTTTTCTTTAACCTTTTCGGGCCGAATATGGTGATCGACACGGCGTGCTCCTCCGGGTTGGTGGCGGTGCATCACGCTTGCGAGTCGCTCAGGAAACGAGAATGCCGATTGGCTATCGCTGGAGGCATCAGCTTGAATCTCGTGCCGATGGCTAATTCGTCGTTTAAAATCGTGGAAAACAGCGACGGCATCGTCAGGCCATTCGACAGCCACGCCAAAGGCACCACCTGGGGCGAAGGGCTGTCGGTCATCCTGCTGAAGCCGTTGCACGATGCCTTGCAAGACAAGGACCGGATTTACGCCGTGATCAAAGCCAGTGGCGTAAACAGCGACGGAGCTTCCAATTACATCACCGCTCCCAATCCGCAAGCCCAGGAGCAGCTCTTGACGGACGTGTGGACAAAAGCGAGCATTCACCCGGAAACGATTTCCTACATCGAAACGCACGGCACCGGAACCGTCATCGGCGATCCAATCGAAGTAAAGGCCATGAAGCAAGCTTTTCAACCCTACACGCGCAAAAAACAGTTTTGCGGGATCGGTTCCGTCAAATCGAACATCGGTCATCTCGTAGGAGCTTCGGGGATGGCTTCGCTGTTAAAAGTCGTGTTGTCCTTGAAGCATAAACAACTCGTTCCGACGATCAATTTTGCGGAGCCAAATCCGTATATTCCTTTCTCCGATTCGCCCTTTTACTTGGTTGATCGGCCTCTAGCCTGGGAAACTGGCGGTGTGCCGCGCCGGGCTGGCATCAGTTCTTTCGGCTTTAGCGGCATGAACTGCCATGTGCTGCTGGAGGAATGGAATCAACAGCAGACGGAGAAGAACGAGCAGGAAACGCCTCGTCTGTTTACGCTATCTGCCAAAAGCCGTGCGAATTTGTCGGACTTGCTGCGACGCTACTGCCAATTTTTGCAGGCCAATCAGCAGGTGGATTTCTCTGCTCTCGTCTATACGGCGCAGGTTGGAAGGGAGCATTTTTCCCACCGCTTGGCGATTATCGCCCGGAACACAAGCGAGCTGTTGCAAAAAATCGCGGCGATCATGCCGCTGGATTTGGACAATTTGCCTGAGACGCTTGGGTATTACGGGCAATCCGCCAGCGCCTGGAAAGCGAAAAACCATCTGCTGCATCCAGATACAGTGGACAAAGCAAATCGGCCGCTTCATGAAAAGGCCAATCAACTGCTTTACGCCTGGGCAGAACAAGGCTCGCTGGCCAGCGTCGACTCTCTTCGCGAATTGGCGACATCGTATGTGCAGGGAGCACGCATCCAATGGACAAAGTTGTACGAGGGACAGGCTGTGCAAACGATAGAGCTGCCTGTCTATCCATTCAGCAGAGTGAGGCATTGGCCGACGCCGACGGATGAGAGAACGGCAGACGCGGCAGCAAAAGGGCAACTGCCGGGAGAGTGTGTCCTGTCTACATCCGGGTTGCGCGTATACGCAGCAAAGGCAGCGATGAGCGAGCTGTGGATGCTGCAGGAACACCGCATCCTCGGCAACGGGGTTTTGCCGGGAGCGGCCTATCTGGAGATGGCCGGGGCAGCCAGCAAAGCCTTTTTCGCGCAACAAGGCGTGGTCATCAAAAATGTATCTTTGTCCCACATGCTTTCTTGCTCGCCGGATGAAACGAGAATCGTCCATACGATCGTCCAGGCGGAGCACGGACACGTCCGCTTTACGATTGCCAGCCGAGACGAAAGCGATCCGGAAGCAAGCTGGATCACCCATGCAACAGGAGAAGTACATCCGCTTGCGCCGCGCACAGGCAAGACGCTGCCGATTGCGTCCATCATCCGCGAAATGGAGCAACAGGACGCTGGCAAGTTTGCGCCGCTCTACTCGGGATTGATTCAATACGGTCCGAGATGGAGAGGCATCGAGCAGTTTTATGAAAACGACCGCGCTGCCTTGCTGCATATCCGACTGGCCGATGAGCGGGAACAGGGCACTTACTCGCTGCATCCGGCGTCGCTCGATACGGCATTGAGCTTTTGGCATCTGTTGAGACAGAACGAGGCGGAGCATGAATCGTATTACTTCCCGTTTTATTACCAAGCGCTCCATCTGTACACGGACATGCCTGCTTCCTTTTACAGCTACCTGCGGAAAAGAGAAGCACGCAGTGACAGCCGGGAGACGGTGTCCTACGACATTAGCCTGATCGACGAGCAAGGAAACGTGTTTGCCGAAGTCGAGAACTACACATTGAAGCGCGTTTCTGCGGCGATGGTCGCGCACGATTTGTTCTACCAGATTCGCTGGGTAAAAGCTCCGCTGGAACAGCCAGGAGAGGTCGCTGCGGGCAGCGTGCTGTTGTTTGGCAACAGCGACAGCGGAAGCGAGAGTGGAAGTGGAAGCGGAACAACGCGGGAACTGATTCAACAATGGGAAGCGCGCGGCGTCGAGCTGATTCAAGTCGCTTACGGTGACAGCTACCGCAAAGAACAGGAAACGAAGTACGTGGTCGGAGATGCGGAAGCGGATTACCAGCAGCTTTTTGCCGACTTGCAGGAGCGGGGCATCAACCGGATCGTCCACGCTTATGCGCTGGATGAGCACAAGGATGCACCCAGCCTCTCCCGCCTGCAAACGACACAGGCACGCACGATCCAAAGCTTGTTTTTTACGGTGAAATCGCTGGTGCAGGCCAAGTACAAGCAGGACTTGGAGCTGGTCGTACTGGGGCGGAACGGCTGGGAGGTCACTGGTGCCGAAAAAGCGCTGGAGCCGTGTCATACGGCGTTGTTCCAGTTGGGAAAAGTAGTGAATGCGGAGTACCCGCATGTGAAGTGCCACAGCATTGACCTCGACGACGAGACGGAGTGCGGCAGCCTTTTGGCGGAAATCTATGGCGAAAGCGCTGCGTACCAAGTTGCCTATCGCGGCAATCAGCGGTATGTCGAGGAATTTGCTCGCTGTCCGGTCGAAGAGTCTGTGCAGCCTTTCGAACTGCAAGAGGACGGACTGTATCTGATCACTGGCGGCACGGGCGGGATCGGTCTGGAAATCGCCAAGCATCTCGCTTCCCGCAAAAAAATCCGCCTTGGTCTGCTCAGCCGCAGCGGACTTCCACCGCGTGCAGACTGGGAGGCAATCAAACAGAAGTCGAGCGAAGCGGACAGCAAAACGCGCCGCATCATCGAAGCCGTGGAAGCAATCGAGCGGTCGGGCAGCAGCGTCACGGTTTGCGCGTGCGATATTGCCGACGAGCAACAAGTAGCGACTACTTTCCAGCAGTTGCGCGAGGCGTACGGAGCGGTCAAAGGAGTCATTCACGCGGCAGGCGTGGCGGGCAGCGGATTCCTGTTTACGAAAACATGGGCCGAGTTTGCCAAAGTGACCCAGCCGAAGATCGAAGGCAGCTACTTGCTGCACCGCTTGCTGGAAGAACGCCCCGACTTTTTCGTGCTGTTTTCCTCGATCGCAACGGTGGAGGGCAGTCCGGGGCAGAGCGATTACGCAGCGGCGAACGGCTACCTCGACGGCTTTGCCTCCTGCCTGCGCCAGCAAGGCATTCGCGCCACGACGATCAACTGGACCGCATGGGCAGAAACCGGGATGGCGGCGGACTACGGCGTGACAAACGGCAACGCTTTGTTCAAGCCGCTGAAAACAGCTCAGGCAGTCCAGGCATTTGCCAGCCTGCCAGACGTTCCGCGCGTAGTCGTGGCGGATATCCGCTTCGAGCAGATCGCTGCGTCGCTGGGCAATCGCTTTCCGTTGCAGCTCGCTTCTGAATTGCGTGGAAAAGTCGCGGAGCGAGCAGCAACGACCGCACCAGGAGAAGCTTTTTCCAGCGCTGTGCCGATTGTCGGCAAACAGCAGGACGAGCTTACCGAGACCGAAAAACAATTAGCGCAGGTATGGGCAAAAACGTTTGGGCTGGCAGAGATCGACCTGCAAAAAAGCTTCTACGAAGTCGGCGGAGACTCGATTATGGCGACGCAAATGGCCAATCTGCTGAACACGCACCTGAACAAGCCGATCACGATTGCGGAAGTTTTTGAATTTCCCACGATTCCGGAGCTGGCGGCTTACTTGGACGAAAACCTGCTGCCCGCACAAGAGACGCCCGCAAGCCAGGAAGCGACAACCGAACAACAAGCCGGGCACGATCTTTCCAAGGCGCAATACCGGATTTGGTTTTTGCAAAACTACGATCCGCACACGACAGCCTATCACTTGCCTGTCATCAAACAGTTGAAGCTGGACATTGATCTGGATGTGCTGCAACAAAGCCTGGACATGCTGACCCGGCGCCACGCCTCGCTGCGCACCGTCATCAAAATGGTCGATGGCGTCCCGAAGCAATTCGTTTTGCCGGAGTGGCAAAACGTCATTCAGTTCAGCGATTATCAGCAAGAATCGTCAGGCGCAGCCATGTCGGCCCGGCGATTGGAGGAGCACAATGCGACTCCGTTTGATTTTGAGCAGCCGCTGTTCAGGATGGAACTGCATCGTTTGGCTGATGATGAGCACCGTCTTTGCGTCAGCATGCACCACATTATTTCCGATGGCTGGAGCGTTGGGCTGTTTTTCCGGGAATTGATGGAACTGTATGAGAGCATTCGCTCGAACCATCCTGTCCAGCTGCCAGCTGTATCGTTGCAATATGGCGATTGGGTCGAGCAGGAGAAAAAGTGGTTGGCCTCTGCTGAGTTCCGGAACATGGAGCGGTACTGGATGAGCGAGCTGGCGAAACCGCTGCCAGTGCTGAATTTGCCGACCGATTTTGAACGGCCGCACTCTCTCGTCTACGACGGCAGCTACATCAAATTCACGGTTTCCAAAGAGAAAACGGAACAGTTGCGTTTGCTTGCGAGAAATCGCTCGACGACTCTCTACATGACGGTTCTCGCCGTCTATTTTTTGTTCCTGCACAAAATTAGCCAGGAAGAGGACATCATCGTCGGGTTCCCGGTGTCTGGCAGGGAGCGACAAGAATGGGAAAACGTCATTGGGCTGTTCATGAACATGGTGTGCATTCGCGTCGATTTTCGCGGACTTTCCCGCTTTGACGAGGTTTTGGAGACAATCAAGCACAAATGCGTCAAAGCGTATGCCAACGGCCGCTATCCGTTCAACACGCTCGTAGAAAAGCTGAACCCGGAGCGAGATCAGAGCCGCACGCCTGTTTTTTCCACGATTTTTCAGCTGTACGATAACGTCCCGCAAGACAACGACCGGATCAGTCTGTACGATCTGAGCTGCATTTGCAAAATGGAGCAGGAGCAAATGGAAGTCAGGATGGAGTACAAAACGACTCTGTTCGCCGAGGAGACGATCCGCAAATACGTTGACTATTTTTCATTTTTAATTGACCAAGTGATCGACAATCCGACGGCAATGCTCGGCCGCTATGAGCTGTTGGATGCCAAACACAAGGCAGCCTTGCTCGAAAAAAATCCGCAGCCTGTTGCTCTGGATGCTCCCGGACAAGTACACCGCCTGTTTGCAGCGCAAGCGCAGAAAAATCCTGCGCAGACAGCAGTCGTTTTTGAGGGGCGGAGCTTGACCTACCAGCAGTTGGATGAGCGCTCCAACCAATTGGCTGCCTTGCTCACGAGCACAAGCGGTCAGGAATCACAGGAGCCAATCGGCGTTTACATGCCGCGCGGTATCGAAATGATTGTCGCGCTGCTGGGCATTCTCAAGGCTGGACGCCCATATGTCCCATTGGATGTTGATTTTCCGCATGAGCGCATCGCTTACATGATTCAGCACAGCGAGATCAAAACCGTTTTGGCGGAGCAAAGCGTCATGGCGAACCTGGAAACAATCGCAGGGACGCATCTGGAGACAGTAGTGGATTTGTCAGAGGATGCTCTCCAGCCAAAAACAGTAGGGCAAATTCGCTACTACGGCAGCGAGCATATCCGCGCACAGCCCGTCACTCCTGTGACAGCGCCGCCAGCTGAATTGATGTACATCATGTATACATCTGGCTCGACCGGAACGCCAAAAGGCGTCATGGTTACGCAGCAAAATGTGATCCATTATCTTTTGTGGAGTCAGCAGCAATTTCAGCTGGGGCCTGCGCGTAACATGATGCTGGTCACTTCGATCAGCTTTGACATTTCTGTCTTTGAAATTTTTGGCTGCCTGACAAGCGGAGCCACCTTGCATGTGCTGTCGCCTGAGCGGCTGCGTGACCCGGCTTTGCTGTTTTCCTATCTGGAGGAGCAGCGGATCGATGTATGGCATTCTGTGCCGACTTTAATCAGCCAATTCATTCTCGGCTTGTCGCAGCAAGATGAACAACGCTTGGCGTGCTTGCGCCAGTTCGCAACCGTCCTCGTTGGCGGCGAAGCCTGGAGCCCGGCATTGGCAAAAGACATTAGCAGCCATTTCCCAAACGCGAAACTGTACAACCTGTACGGACCGACAGAAGCGACCATCTGGGCTACGTGTTGCGAAGTAAACCAGGAGCTGAAAGGCAAATCGGTCGTTCCGCTTGGCCGACCGCTCGGACAAAACCAGGTCTATATTTTGGACAAGGACGGAAACTTGTGCGGTCCCGGCGTGCCCGGCGAGATTTGCATTAGCGGACCAGGGGTCACTCCCGGGTACTTCCGCGACAGCGAGAAGACCGCGCAAGTATATCGCTTCCATCCGTTTACCGATCAGCTCGTCTACCATACGGGAGATTTGGGCAAATACGGGACAGATGGACAGCTTGAATATATTTCCCGCAATGACGGCCTGGTCAAGGTCAGAGGATACCGGATTGAAACCGGAGAAATCGAGCAGCGGATCGCAAGCGTACCGGGTGTCACGGCTGTTTGCGTCGTGGCAGTCAAAGAAAGCGAATCGAACAAATTGATTGGCTACTATACGTCGACCCGTGACATTGCCGTGCAGGAGTTTCAGGATGCGTTGCGCAAAGCGCTGCCTGCTTACATGATTCCGGCCCGATTTGTGCGTCTGGAAGCGATGCCTGTCACTTCCAACCAAAAACTGGATCGAAAAACGCTGCAAGCCATGTCTCTTCCTGCTGACTCGATGGCACCAGACACAGAGCAAGGCGAGCTGCATGCTCCGAGCAGTGATGTGGAAAAGTTCCTGCTTCAGCTATGGCGCGAGCTGCTCCGTCTCGAACAGATCGGGACTCGGCAAAACTTTTTCGATCTCGGTGGAAACTCGCACCTGATCGTCCAGATGCAAGCCAGAATCGAAGAGAAATACCCGCAAAAAATCAAAGTGATCGATCTGTTCGAATGCAAAACGATCAGTGCCATGGCGCAGCACATCGAAAGAAGCTCGTCAGCTCAAGCACAACCGGGTGTGAAAAAAGCAGGGCAGCCAAGCGACATCGACAATATTTTGCAGCTGTTGGACGATTTTAGCGAGGGAGAGGCATCGGTAGAAGATATCCTGAAAAAATTAGGAGAGTAACGCTTATGGCAAAAAAAGAAGAGATGTACTCCTATATATTGCAGCAGGTCGGCTCCGGGCAATTGGACAAAAACATTGCCGCACACCTGATTCATTATTTGCGACAGGATCAGCAAAAGGAGACGGATAACGACATTGCCATTGTGGGGATCGCCGCCCGGCTAGGCCAGGCCGACACGGATGCCCGGCTGGAGCAGCTTCTGCACCTGGGCATCGACTCCATCCAGGATATCCCGGCAAACAGGCAGGAAAATGCTGCCCTTTTCCTGCCCATGCTTCCCATCGACCAAGCCAAAGCGCAGTTTGACCGAGTTGGATATTTGCCCGAGATCGATCAGTTTGATCCGGGCTTTTTCCAAATATCCCCACGCGAAGCAAGTCTGATGGACCCGAATCAGCGGCTGTTTTTGCAATTGGCCTGGGAAGCGATCGAAGAGGCTGGCTATGGGGGCGCGAAGCTGGCAGGCAGCAAGACAGGGGTGTTTATTGGCTACAGCACGGATTTTGGCGAAGTGTACAAAAAAGGTATCCAGTTGCTGGCACCGGAAGCGATGGGGATCGCGATCCCCGGCAACATCCAATCGATTATCGCCAGCCGCATTTCGTATCTGCTCGATTTGAAGGGGCCAGCCGTCGTCATCGATACCGCTTGCTCCTCCACTCTGGTCGCGATTCATTTTGCCTGCCGCCAGCTCATCGAAGGTTCTTGCGATCTGGCATTGGCAGGCGGAATCAAGCTGCACCTTTTCCCGCTGAAAAGTCATGAGCACGTCAAAATCGGGATTGAGTCCTCAGACGAAAGAACGAAAGCGTTCGATGCCAGCTCCGATGGCACTGGAAAAGGCGAGGGCATGGGAGCCGTTCTGTTGAAGCCGCTGAAAAAGGCGCTGGAGGATCGCGACCATATTCATGCGGTGATTAAAGGCAGCGCGATCAACCAGGACGGCAATTCGATCGGCATCACCGCGCCAAACTCGAAAGCGCAGGAAGAAGTCATTTGCGAGGCATGGGAGATAGCTGGCATCGATCCCGAGACGATCAGCTATATCGAAGCGCACGGAACGGGCACAAAGCTAGGCGATCCGATTGAAATAGAAGGAATCTCCCGCGCATTTTCGCGCTATACGAAGAAAAAGCAATTTTGCGCCATCGGTTCGCTCAAAACCAACATCGGCCATCTCGATCATGCCGCCGGAATTGCTGGCTTGGTAAAAGTAATCCACGCCATGAAAAGCAAAAAGCTGTTTCCTTCGCTGCATTTTCAAAAGCCGAATCCAAATATTGATTTCAGTTCGTCCGCAGTTTATGTGAACGACCAGCTGCGCGAATGGAGCACAGCCGGAGCGCTGCGCACGGCAGGGATCAGCTCGTTCGGGTTGAGCGGCACGAATTGCCATATGGTTTTGCAAGAAGCTCCGCCCGCTTTTGCCGAGCGACAGCAAGCAGCTTCGCTTCATTTGCTTCCGCTGTCCGCCAAGGAAGAACAGGTGCTGTTGACACTTGTCGCGGAATATGCCTCTTATGTATCCCGCAATCGGCAAGTTGATCTGGACGATTTGTGCTACACGGCGAGCACAGGGCGCGGTCACTACAGTCATCGGCTGGCGATCGTTTTTGCCGACTGCGACGATCTGCTCAGCAAACTGGAACAGCTCAAGAAACACGGTCTTGCCTCGGGAGAAAACGTGCGCTACCAGGTTCACGAAGGGGAAGCGGGCGGCGACACAACCATGGGGCGGGCTGGGGCTGGCGTCTGGCGAAGAGTGACAGAGGAAGAAAAGCAAGTACGGACGCTGCAGGCTGAGCAAAAACTGCAAGACATGAAAAGCGCTTTGCCAAACAGAGAGTTGCCTGCCTATGTGTCCTTGGGAGAGCTGTACGTCGCAGGCGCCGAAATCGACTGGGAGCAACTGTACGCAGGGATCGCGTGCAACCGCATCAGCCTGCCTGTCTATCCTTTTCAAAAAGTTCGCTGCTGGCTCAACCAGGAGGACTTCGCGGCCTACAAACAGTCGCCCGCACGTCCACAAGAGCTGCGGCATCCGTTGCTCACGAGCTTGCCTGCAAGGGAAAGTGCTTCCGGCGAGGTGACGTATACCGTCGGCTTGTCGGTCAAAGACGATTGGGTTTTGAACGAGCATCGCGTGGGCAGCGAGTATGTTTTGCCTGGCACCGCCTACATCGAGCTGCTGCTGGAAGTGGGCAGGCAGCAAGGCGGGCTTGCCGTCATCAAGGACCTCGCCTTTTTGCAACCTTTTTCGCTTCAGGACGGGGAGAACTGCGAACTGCACATCGCGGTGAAAAAAGCGGGCGAAGAAAAGCATTTTTCCATCGCCAGCAAAGATCAGTTGGACGGCTCGTGGCGCAAGCATGCAGAAGGAAAGCTGTGCCACCCGACGCAAGAGCAAAAACGTGTAGACCTGCCGGCTCTCATGCAGAAGCTCCCGGTGGCGGCCCGCGCAGCCGATCTGCAAGCGAACGGAGCCTACATCGCGACAGGCGCTCGCTGGGACAACTTGCAGGAATTGCGATTGGCAGGTGCAGAATGTCTGGTTGCCATCCAGCTTGCCGAGCCGTATCGCGCAGAAACCGCTCGCTACCACTATCACCCGGCGATGCTGGACAACGCGGCAAATATCGCGATTCGCAGCATCGATGAGCAGCTGTATTTGCCGTTTTACTATCAGGAGATTCGCGTCCACGCCCCGATCCCTTCCGCCATTTACAGCTATGTGCGCCAGCGGGAGCAAGGGGAAGACAACCAGACGGCGACCTTTGACATCGACATCGTCAATTCCGCTGGCGAGGTGCTTGTGGAAATCGAAGGATACACGATCAAGCAAGTGCGGACACAGTTGACGGCGGCGAGCTATTACGAAAAAGGCTGGATCGTGCAAGAAGCGCAAACGGTATCTCCTTTGCCAGCAAAAGCGGACGAAACGGTCGTCGTGTTCACAGGGGAAGGCGAGCTGGCGGAGCGGCTTCGGCAGCAGCTTGGCGCTGTCTACGGAGACGTGATCGAGGTCGCCTTTGGAAAAGAAACAGAGCAGGTCAAAGATCGCGAGGACTACCATCACTTGTGGCCGCAATGGCAACAGCAGGCGAAAAAGGTCAGGAAGATCATTCATCTGCTGAGCATGACGGACGCCAGCACCACAGCGGCAAAAGGACTCGATGACGCCGAGCAAAGAGGCTTTTACAGTCTGTATTACTTGCTCGACAGTCTGTTTGCCCAGCCGAGTAGCGGCGAGGAATGGGAAATCATCCTCGTCGCCGACAACGCCAACCGCGTCACAGGCGACGAGATCACCCTGCGGCCGGAGCACGGCTGCTTGCTTGGCCTTGGCAAAGTGGCACGGGAAGAGTTCCCGCACGTTCGCATCCGGTTCATCGATGTCGACGCGCATACCGATCCGCGTAAGGTCGTGGAGGAATTTGCGGTCGCAGCTGCCCCGTATCAGGTAGCGTACCGCCACAACAAGCGATATGTGGAACGTTTGCAGGAAACGACACTCGCACCAGCAGAAGACAGGGACGCAATCAAAGCAGACGGCGTCTACGTAATTACAGGCGGAATCGGAGGACTGGGCCTGGAAATCGGCAAAGAGATCAGCCGCTTGCATCCGGTAAACCTCCACCTCATCAGCCGCCAAGGCTTGCCTGCGCGCGAGACGTGGACGGAGATCGAAGCGGCAGGAACAGATCAGCCACGAATCCAGCAGATCGCTTCTATTCGCGAGATGGAAAAGCAGGGTGCGCACGTGCAGATTCACGCGGCAGACATTAGCGAAGAAAGCCAGCTTCGGCAAGTGCTTGAGAACATTCGCAAAGAAGCTGGAGCGATCCATGGCGTGATTCATTGCGCAGGCGTAGCAGGAGAAGGGTTGCTTGTGCGCAAGCCGGAAAGCCGCATCCGGGAAGTGCTGGCTGCCAAGGTGCAAGGCACCCGGCTGCTCGATCAGCTCACCGCAGCGGACAATCTCGATTTCTTTGTGATGTTTTCCAGCATGAACACGGTGACTGGCGGTGCAGGCCAGAGCGATTACGTCGCGGCCAACAGCTACCTCGACCTGTACGCCGCCTATATGCGCCAAGCAGGCAGAAAGGCGCTGACGATCAACTGGCCGCTCTGGCGAGACGTAGGAATGGGGCAGGCGTATGATGTGGACAATCGCCACAGTCCTTTCGAGAGCCTTGCGCCCAGACAAGGGGCGGCGATCTTTGCAGAGCTTTTGCACGCCGACCAAAGCCAGATCATCGTCGGTCAATGGAAGCGCCGACTCACGAAAGAGACGATCGGACACAGTCTGGCGCACGATTACGTCCTGAGCGATTCGCTGGCAAGCTTTTTCCGCGGACAGCTCGAAGCTCCACGCGAGGAAAAAGCGGATCGTCCTGGCGAGCAGCAGCCGCTGCGCATTTTGGATCAGGACGAAACGAGCTTGTCTGCGACAGAAAGAGAAGTCGCGAAAATTTGGGCGCAAGTTCTCGGGGTCAAAGAAATCAGCGTTTCCGCCAAGTTCAACAGCATGGGAGGCAATTCTATCCTGGCTGTCTATTTGTTCCGGCTTCTCGAAGAAACGTACGGGCCAATTCTCAATATTTCCGATGTGTTCACTTATTCCACGATCTCGGAGATGGCTGATTACATAGATAGCAAGCAGCAGCCTAGTGCAGGTGCCGCAGATGCCGCCAGCGAAACGACGACGCTGGATTTGCTGCAGCGGCTGGCCAGCCGGGAAATCTCCGTACACGAAGCGCTTGGCGCCTACAAAAACAAAGGGGGAGGTGCGTAATGACGGCAGTAGAACAACTCATTTTCGAACTGGTCGCTTCGCAAAAAATACATCCGACCGATGCTGCCGCGTTGCTTGCGCAGTGTCAAAAGCTGACCGAGCCGATAGCGGACAAAGAAATCGCGATTATCGGCATGGCAGGCAAATTTCCAAAAGGAGAAAACCTCGCCCGCTTTTGGGAGCAACTGAAGCATCAGCAAAATTGCATCGACGAGTTTCCCGATTCACGCGTTCGCGATTGCATCGACGAGCGTTTATGGGGCAAAAACGACAAAAATCAATGGTTTTTTAAAGGCGGGTATTTGGAGCGGATCGATCAGTTTGACCCCGGCTTTTTCCAAATCTCGCCTGTCGAAGCGAAATTCATGGACCCGATGCAACGATTGATGCTGGAAACGTCCTATCAAGCGATCGAAGACGCCGGATACTACTACAAAGAGCTGAGCGGAACGAATACAGGCGTCTACATCGGCACGGATCATACGTGGGGGCAATGGTACCGGGACAATGCGGCGGAAAAAGACCCGCTGCTGTTGTCCGGCACCTGGTCAGCGATCTTGTCGAGCCGGATTTCGTATTGGCTGAATGCAAAAGGGCCAAGCCTGGTCATCGACACCTCGTGCTCATCGGGACTGGTCGCCGTTCATGAAGCGTGCCGGGCGGTTCAGTCCGGCGTTTGCGACATGGCGATTGCCGGAGGGATTCACCTCAATTACAGCCCGATCAAAAATCCGATGCTCGGTCTTGTCGAGTCGGAAGATTATCTCATCCGAACCTTCGACAAGCGGGCAAACGGAACGGTTTGGGGAGAAGGAGTCGGCGTCGTCATCCTCAAGCCGTTGCAGCACGCGCTGCGGGATCGGGACCACATTTACGGTGTGATAAAAGGAAGCGCCGTAAATAACGACGGAACATCGGACGGAATCACGGCACCAAACTCGCGCGCGCAGGAAGAAGTCATTTGCCAAGCGTGGCAGGAAGCCGGAGTTGCCGCCGAAGCGATCTCGTACATCGAAGCTCATGGCACCGGAACCAAATTGGGAGACTCGATCGAGATTGACGGACTGGTCAAAGCGTTTTCCCGCCATACGAAGAAAAAACAGTTTTGCGCGATCGGGACCGTCAAGACGAATATCGGACATACGGTTGGGGCATCGGGGCTGGCATCGTTGCTCAAAGTGATGCTGGCGATCCGCCAGGGTCAGCTTCCGGCGAGCATCAACTTTTTGGAAGCGAATCCGTTCATTGATTTCTTTGCTTCCCCTGTCTATGTCAATGATCGTCTCCAGGAGTGGACGACTGCGGGCGAACCGAGAATCGCCGGGATCAGCTCGTTTGGCTTTAGCGGCACCAATTGCCACATGGTCGTAGGAGAAGTACCCGCCAGGCAGCAAAAGCCGGAGAGTGTCGAACCTTCGCTCTATTTGCTTCCGCTGTCTGCCAAAGACGAAGCGGTGCTGTTCAAGCTCGTCGAGGAATATGTCGCGCATTTATCGCAAAACCGGGAGCTTGATCTGGAAGATTTGTGCTATACGGCGAGCACGGGACGCGGCCATTACAGCCATCGCTTGGCGATCATTTTCACCAGCTACGACGATTTGCTCGCCAAGCTGGGGCACCTGAAACGACACGGTCTTGCTTCCGCTGAGCAGGTGTTGTACCAGGTACACGAGATCGTCGTCAGCGGAGGAGCACCAGAGCAACAGCACGGCGCGAAGAAAAAATGGACCGAGCGGGAGAAGCAGGAGCTGTCCCGGCAAGGAGAGGACTTGCTGACAGCCAAGACTGCGCAAGGAAAAGACGCTTCCTTTTACTTGGCTTTGGGCGAACTGTACGTCTTGGGAGCAGCGATCGACTGGAGACGGATGTACGACCCAGCCAGCTGCAGCCGTCTCAGTCTGCCCGTCTATCCGTTTCAGAAAACGCGTTGCTGGGTGGAAAGCAGCAGCCAAGGCTATCGGCAAGCCGTGCCGCAAACGACAGGGCACCCGCTGCTTCGCGGGACAACGTGCGACAGCCTTGAGCAGACGGTGTACACGACCTCTTTTTCTGTGGCGACAGACTGGGTCGTGAGCGAGCATCGAGTAGGCAACGAGTACGTATTGCCTGGCACGGCCTACATCGAGCTGCTGCTGGAGGTCGGCAGGCAGCAGGGCGGGCTTACCGTCATCAAGGAGCTTGCCTTTTTGCAGCCCTTTTCGCTTCAGGAAGGGCAGAGCCACGAGCTGCAAATCACGCTGAAAAAAGCGGACGGTGAACATCACTTCTACATCGCCAGCAAAGATCAGACAGATGGCTCGTGGCGCAAGCACGCAGAAGGGAAGCTGTGCCGCCCTATGCAGGAGCAAAAGCGCGTAGATTTGGCGGCTCTCCAAAAGGCGTTCCCTGCGGCTCGCGACACGCCGGACTTGCAGACAGATGGGGGCTTTATCACGACAGGAGCGCACTGGAACAACATCAAGGAGCTGCGGGTTGGCGAGAAGGAGTGCCTGGTTGCCATCGAGCTTTCCGAGTCGCAACGCGCAGAAGCAGCGCACTACCACTATCATCCGGCGATGCTGGACAACGCCGCGAACATTGCGATACGCAGCATTGATGAGCAGTTGTATTTGCCGTTTTACTATCAGGAAATTCGCGTCTATGGCCCGATCCCTTCCGCCATTTACAGCTATGTGCGTCGGCGGGAGCTGGGGGAAGGAAATCAGACGGCGACTTTTGACATCGATATCGTCAATCCCGCTGGCGAGGTGCTTGTGGAAATCGAAGGATACACGATCAAGCAAGTGCGGACACAGTTGACGGCGGCGAGCTATTACGAAAAAGACTGGATCGTCCAAGAGGCGCAAATGGCATCCCCTGCGCCAGAAAAAGCGGACGAAACGGTCGTCGTGTTCACAGGGGAAGGTGAGCTGGCCGAGCGGCTTCGGCAGCAGCTTGGCGCTGTCTACGGAGAAGTAATTGAAGTCGGCTTCGGAAAAGAAGCGGGGCAGGTCAAGGATCGCGAGGACTACCATCACTTGTGGCCGCAATGGCAAGGGCAGGAGAAAAAGGTCAGGAAGATCATTCATCTGCTGAGCATGACGGACGCCAGCACCACAGCGGCAAAAGGACTCGATGACGCCGAGCAAAGAGGCTTTTACAGTCTGTATTACTTGCTCGACAGTCTGTCTGCCCAGCCGAGTAGCAGCGAGGAACTGGAAATCATCCTCGTCGGCGACAACGCCAACCGCGTCACAGGCGACGAGATCACCCTGCGACCGGAGCACGGCTGCTTGCTCGGTCTTGGCAAAGTGGCACGAGAAGAGTTTCCGCACGTTCGCATCCGGTTCATCGATGTCGACGCGCATACCGATCCGCATAAGGTTGTGGAGGAATTTGCGGTCGCAGCTGCCCCGTACCAGGTAGCGTACCGCCACAACAAGCGATATGTGGAGCGTTTGCAGGAAACGACACTGGCAGCAGCAGGAGAGGACGACGCAATCAAAGCAAACGGCGTCTACTTAATTACAGGCGGAACCGGAGGACTGGGCCTGGAAATCGGCAAGCAGCTCAGCCGCTTGCACCCGGTAAACCTCCACCTCATCAGCCGCCAAGGATTGCCTGCGCGCGAGACGTGGACGGAGATCGAAGCGGCAGGAGCAGATCAGCCACGAATCCAGCAGATCGCTTCTATCCGCGAGATGGAAAAACAGGGTGCGAGCGTGCAGATTCACGCGGCAGACATTAGCGAAGAGAGTCAGCTCAGGCAACTGCTGGAAACGATCCGCACCGAGTCTGGCGCAATCCATGGCGTGATTCATTGTGCGGGCGTAGCCGGAGAAGGGCTGCTAGTGCGCAAACCGGAAAGCCGCATCCGGGAAGTGCTGGCTGCCAAGGTAAAAGGCACCCGGTTGCTCGATCAGCTCACCGAAGCGGACAATCTCGATTTCTTTGTGATGTTTTCCAGCATGCACACTGTAACTGGCGGCATCGGGCAGAGCGATTACGTCGCGGCCAACAGTTACCTCGACCTGTACGCCGCGTACATGCGCCAAGCAGGCAGAAAGGCGCTGACGATCAACTGGCCGCTCTGGCGAGAAGTGGGGATGGGGCAAGCCTACCAAGCCGACAACCGCCAGAGCCTGTTCGAGAGCCTTACGCCCAGACAAGGGGCGGCGATCTTCACAGAGCTTTTGCACGCAGAGCAATGCCAGATCATCGTCGGCCAGTTGAAGCGCCGACTTGCGAAGGAGACGATCGGGCACAGTCTGGTGCACGATTACGTGCTGGGAGAAAGCATCGAGAGGGCCGTCACGCAGGCGATTGGCAGCGGCAGCCATCCGGCAGACTCGTCAGCCACAGAAACTGCGATCATTAAAGAAGCAGACCATCAGGAGATTACGGCGTGGGACCAGGAGATCGCGCACATCTTGGCGAGAGTGCTGGGACTTGAAGAGATCAGCATTTTTGCCAACTTCGAGGACTTGGGCGGCAATTCGCTGCTCGCGGTCAGACTGCAAAAGGAGCTGGACGCAGCCTATCCCGGCGTCTTCATGATTTCGGATATTTTTTCGTATCCGACCGTTCACGATATGGCGGCTTATTTGGAGCGAAAGCGCGCCACCCCGGCAAAACGCAGCATGACGATCGAGCAAATCATGAATGATTTGGAGCAAGGCAAAATAACGGCGGACGAAGCCGATCTGCTGATCAGAGAGATCAGCGAGCAAGTCTAGCATGATCGCGGAGGTGAGAAGCATTGGAAGCGTTTTCGCTACCCGTTGAGCCTTTTAACGGCACATGGGTGAATTGTGTTAACAACAATTTGATTTCGATATTGATGAACCACGACAAAAACTTCGCGTACGCCACGTGCCTGGCGCAAGCACAGTATCAGCTGCATTCCGTCGCAGACGATGGCAGTCAGGAAGCGGCAGAGCACAGCAGCCAAGCGCATGAAGAAGGAAGCCTGCTGCTGGACGTTGTCCGCGCGCTGGATTTTTCTTCTGTGCTGGATCTCCAAACCCACTCCTTGGAACCAGCAGACAGTGTGCACTTGGCCATCAAGCAGTTTTTGCACAGCGGATATTACGTGTTTGTCGATTTGGACCGCTTTCATTACCCTTCTGGCGTGGACGCGGAAAAGCACCGGCAAATTCACCCTGCTTTTCTGTACGGCTACGACGAACAGACGAAATCTTATCTGTTGATCGAGGATTGCATGCAGCCGAGCAAAATGGAACCATACGCGCTTCCCTACGATTGCTTCGACCGGGCCTTTGCAGCCGCGCAGACGTCTTCCCTGATTGTCACGCGCGTAAAGGAGCAAGAAGAGGTGGCGTTTTTTTCCAGGTGCACAAAAGAGCTGATTAGCGCGAATCTCCAGACGCTTCTGCGGGAAGAGTGCAAACCATACAAAACCGATCATGCAGGAAATCCGCTCATTTCCACAACGTACGGACTGTCTGCGATCAAGCAATTCGCAGACAGTCTGGAGACGAGATTGTTCGGGATTTCCCTTTCGAAGTTTCAGCGCAAGGCGGTGGCGCTCAAAAACCCTTATTTCTTTCGCAAGTCTACCGTTCATTTGCCTTTGATCTTGCATAAGCAAAACTGGGTGAGCGAGCAAGAATTTCAGCAGCTGAGCAGCGAGTATCAAACGCTGTGCCAGGAGTGGGAGTTATTCGGAAACTCGCTGATCAAATGTTATTACAAGAGCTGCTACAGCAAGGCTTCCACCCCGGCGCACCAGCGCGAAATCGAGTCGTTGCGAGAGCTGCTCGGCGGCATGTACGAAAAAGAAAAGCGCGTAGCGTCGCTCACGCTTGAGCTTTTGACATGCTCGACAGCATCGGGACAAACAGGAAATTTTTTATAAAAAGCGGATAAAAAGGAAGGAAAAACCTTTCGCATAAACGAATGAGTCAGAACCAACAGATGACAGATGAAGAGGATGAATGCTTTGGCCGAACAACGTCACATGTCCATAGGGATTGTCGGAGCCGGGTGGATCGCTGAACACGCGCATCTCCCGTGCTTTTTGTCGCTGGGTAACGTGTCCGTGCGAGCGATATACGATACAGACGAGGCACGGGCTGCGCGCCTGGCCAAACAGGCGGGAGCGGCGGCGTGCTCACGTCTAAGCGAGATCGGACAGGTCCCTTTGGATGCCGTCATTTTATGTACGCCCAATCACACTCACTACGAAATCGCCAAGCACTTCCTGGAAAAAGGCATCCACGTGCTGTGTGAAAAGCCGATGACGACCACAGCGAAAGAAGCGGAGTCATTGCGCCGTCTGGCAGAAGAAACCGGAACTGTTTTGATGATGGGCTTTGTCAACCGTTACCGTGACGATATCCGGGAGCTTCGTTCACGAATCGCAGCCGGGCAAATTGGCGAGGTGCAAATCTGCGAAGTCAGCTGGCGCCGCAAAAGAGGGATTCCCCGACCGGGAAGCTGGTTTACGCAAAAGCAGCTTTCGGGAGGGGGCGTCCTCATCGATTTGGGTAGCCATATGCTCGACCAGATGCTTTTTTTGACGGGTGCCGAGGAGCCTGTTGCTTGCCTGGGCAGCTTCCATTCCCGTCCGGTTTTCACTCAGGAAGGGTACAGCAATTGGCTGGGCAGCTCTGAATCGGAAAAGGTTGAAGTGGAGGATACGGCAGTAGGCATGATTCAGTTTGCCAACGGTATGCTCGGCAAGGTGCAAGTAAGCTGGCAGGACGATGTAGCAGGAGATTTTGTGCAAATCCATCTGAAGGGCGAACGGGGAAGCTTGACGCTGAATACCTTGTTCGGCTTCAGCGATCAAGGATTGTACAAACAGCCCCATTTGCTGCTGACGTTTGCTGGTCAAGAGGTCCAGTATTTTCCCTTGCCTGCAAAGCCAGATCCGCTTGTTGCTTTTCAACGCCAGGCGGAGCAGTTTGTGGCGTGTATCCGCGAAAAAAGCCAGCCCGTTCCCTCTGCACAAGATGGCGAAAAAGTGGTTCGACTGATCGAGCTTCTCTATCAATCGGTGCGCAAAGGACTTGTTGTCACATGAGCGCTGGACTCGTCGCTGTTGATCTTGGCGGTTCCACGGCGAGAATGGCGCTCTTCGCTCTCGATGGCGCCACGATGCTGGAAACTGCCCGGCTGGAATTGGGGCAGGAAATCGAACCGCTGCAAGCCATTTCGCAAGTCATCAGCGTCATCGAAGGCTGGGAACAGAGGGCGCAGATGGAAATACGCAGCATTGTAATCGGGCTGGCTGCTGTGCATGATGCCGCAGGAACCATTGTCACTTGGCCAAATCGTCCGGAATGGAACGGCTTTGCCTTCCGCGATACTTTCGCCGCCTTGGCAGGCAAGCCTGTCGTGCTGTTTGACGATGCCAATCTCGCGGCGCTCGGCGAGTATGCTTTTGGCCTTGAGCACTCGGTCCAACATTTGCTGTATACAGTAGTCGGGACCGGAATTGGCAGCTCGCTTGTATGGCAGGGCAATGTGTATACAGGGGCAAGGGGCGCAAGCGGAGAGCTGGGCCATATCACGGTCGATCCTTGGGGAGAAAAATGTCCCTGCGGAGGGTTCGGCTGCTTGCAAATGTATGCGTCTGGCCGGGCGGTGGAACGCATCGCGCAAGCCAAAGGGCTGTCGGTTGCAAAAGCGAGTGACGTGTTTCGTTTGGCCGCTGCGGGAAACGCAACAGCACAGGCAATCGTCGATGATTCCTTGCGAATGCTGGCGATCGGGATTGCCAACGCTGTGCGCCTGTTCGACCCGGATATGGTTGTCGTCGGCGGCGGCATGGCAAGCAGATTCCCGGAACATTATCGCTCCCTGGAAAAACGCGTTCAACAGTTCCTCGGCACCCTGCCGCAGCAGAATGTCCGCGTAAAACTTTCCGCCCTGGGAGACGATGCGGCACTTTGGGGCGGGATCGCTTACGGTTTGCAAATGTTTGGAAAAAACAAAGAAATGGAAGGTGTTCGCAAATGAGTAACCTGACAGAAAGATTCCCAAGCTGGCCAATGGCAGATGAAAACCAGGAAAAAGAATTGCTGGAAACGCTGCGCAGCAATCAATGGTGGCGCATGTCCGGCACAAAAGTAAAAGAATTTGAACGAGTATTTGCCCAGATGCACCACGCCAAGCATACGCTGGCCGTTACAAACGGAACACACGCGATCAAGCTGGCTTTGCAGAGCCTGGGAGTCAAGCCGGGGGATGAAGTAATCGTTCCGGCTTTTACCTTTATCTCGACGGCGTTGCCAGTCATTAGCTTGGGCGCGATCCCTGTCCCTGTAGACGTCGATCCTGGCACCTTTTGCCTCGATCCGGTAAAAGTGCGGGAAGCGGTTACGCCGCGCACAGTCGGGATGATTCCTGTGCATATGGCGGGACACCTGTGCGATATGGACCAGCTCCAGCAGATTGCCGATGAGTTTCATCTGTTTATTATTGAAGACGCCTGCCACGCGCACGGCGGTGAATGGAAAGGAAAACGCGCAGGTAGCATGGGTGATGCCGGGGTGTTCAGCTTCCAGCAATTTAAACTGATGACGGCGGGAGAAGGCGGCGCGCTCATCACGAATGCTCAAGATTTGTATGACCAGGCTTTCCTGTACCACAATGTGGGTCGTCCAGTTGGCGACAAAAAGTATCAGCACCTTGTCGAAGGTTCCAACTATCGGATTTCCGAATTTCAGGCTGCTGTCCTGCTGCCGCAAACCGCGCGCCTCGCTGAGCAAAACAAGCGCCGCGAGTACAATGCGCAAGTTCTCGATGCGGAAATGAAAGAAATCGATGGCATCATTCCGCAAATCCGTCAAGAAGAGTGTACGATCCATACGCACTACATGTACATGTTCTACTACAATCCGGTCGAATTTGGCGGGATCACAAGAGAGCGGTTTGTGGAAATGCTGAACGAACAAGGCATTCCCGCTTACATTGCCTACACGCAGATTCACGATACGCCAATCTTCAAGCAGTTCGTCGCCGATCTGGGCGATAACTACGCTTTCCCGAACCAGTTGCACTGCCCTGTCTCGAAGAAAATTGCCGAAGAGGTCATCTGGATTCATCATCGGGCACTGCTGGGTGATGCGGAATCGGTCAAAGGGATCGCCCAAACGGTCAGGGAACTGCAAGCGAGCACAAAAGCAAAGCTCGTATAGCCCAGCCAGGGCCGAAAAATTTTCTCGATAGCTGATGTGGAAAAGGACGGGTACCGGAGCACAAGCGCCGGGACCCGTTCCTTTTTATCCAGAAGGGGGAAAGCAGACGATGAACGGAACCACCCAGACGAGGCTTGACGATGTCGAAGAAAGACTGAAAGCGATTTGGCTGGATGTCCTCCAGCGAAGCGACGTGGGCATTGACGACAATTTTTTCGAAGTCGGCGGCCACTCGCTAAAAGCGCTGGAGCTTGAGGTCAGAATCGGCGTGGAGTTTGATAGCGAAATCGCTTTGGAAAACATCTTCAACCATCTCACCATCAGGGAGCTGGCGGCATACATCCGCAGTTCGCAGGACGACGCGATTTCTTTCATAAAGCCTGTCCCGGACAGACCTTACTACCCTGTTTCCTGGACACAAAAAAAGATGTTCTTTGCCTATTTCGACGGGCTTGAAAATGCCGTTATCGACATTCGCAGAGTGGAGCATGAGATCGAGCCGTCTGAGCTGGAGCAAGCTTTTCAATACATAATGAAAAGACACAAATTGCTGCGCACCACAGTCGGCATTCAAGCTGACGCAGTCGTTCAGTTCGTTCACGACGAGTCGCAAGCGGATTCTTTTCGCCTGCTTTACTGGGAAGCCCCGGCGGAAAAAGCGTTGCAGGAGGAGTTCATTCGAAAATGCGTGGCCGAAATCAATCGGCCGTACACGCTTGACCAGCTCCCACTCTTTCGGATTGGCCTGGTTCGCTTGCCGGGAGAAGGGAGTCTGTTGATTTTGCATTTTCACCACATTATTTTCGACGCCTCTTCGCTTCGACTGGTGTATCACGAATTGGAGTGCATCAGCAAGGGAGAGCTGCTGCCCAAGATGCAACTGCAATACGCCGATTATTGCGTATGGCAAAACGAACTGGAAAAGTCGGAAGCGTATCAGGAAAAGAAAGCTTTTTGGCTGGATATGTTTGCCGACGAGCTGCCCGTTTTGAATCTGCCGCTTGATCGTCCTCGTAGCAATGGCCTGATCTCGACGTATGGCAACAAAAACTTCTATTTGAGTGAACAGACGACAGAGGCCATTCAGACCGTCGCCAAACAGCATCAAGTCACACCAAGCATTTTGCTGACGGCCGTTTACGGCCTGCTTCTCTCCAAATATTGCGCGCAAACCGATATCACCCTGGGGATGCTGTCTTCACGCCGCTACAGTGGGCTTGAAAACAGCATCGGCGTGTTTTTGCGAACCGTTCCGATCCGGTTTCAGGCTGTTCCGGAACAAGCGCTTCCGGAATATTTGCAACAGGTCAAAAACAGCCTCATCCGTTCGCTGGAGCATCAGGAGTACGACGTCGATGAGCTGGAGGAAAGCATTTGCCGACACCATGGCGTGTCCAAGACAGACCATCCTTTGTATCGCGTCTCGCTGAATATCCACACGGAGATGGATTCTGTGACGGAATCGATCATCGGAGCGGAAGGCGATACATTACAGAGCGGGAACAGTCAAGATATTGCCTGCGGCATCTACTTTCTCGATTCGGGAGCCATCTGCCTGAACATGGAATACAACATGGAATTGTTCGATCCCGGCACGATTCAGCGAATGGGCGAACACTTCACCATTCTGCTGGAAGCGGTCCTCTCGCAGCCAGCGCGCAAGCTGGAAGAGTTCAGCTTGCTGACAGAAGCCGAGCGACACCGCATTTTGCACTTTTTTAACAAGGAAACGGCTGATTTGCCTACAGAACAAACGTTGCAAGCGATCTTCGAGCAGCGAGTTGAGCTGTATGCGGACAAGCTTGCCGTTAGTTGCGCAGATCAATCGCTCACATATCGCGAGCTGAACCAAAAGGCCAATCAGCTGGCGAGAGCGCTCGTGGACAAAGGCGTTGGCCCTGGCGTAACGGCAGGCGTCATGCTGGAGCGGTCTGTCGACATGATGGTATCTCTGTTGGCGATTTTGAAGGCGGGCGGCGCGTATTTGCCGATCAGCCCGGACTATCCGCCGGATCGGGTGACGTTTTTGCTGGAGGACAGCCAGGCCAAGGTCGTCCTCGTTGATCGGGACGTGCAGGACAGCAGCCCGCATGTGAAGTCGCTGTACGTGAACGTAAAAGAGCCCGCCTCCTACACCCATGACGATTCCAATCTGGCGCCGAGAAGCACTCCTGCTGATCTGGCCTATATCATGTACACCTCTGGCTCCACTGGCCAGCCAAAAGGCGTCATGATCGAGCATCGTTCCGTGGTCAACCGGATTGCCTGGATGCACAAACAATTTCCGATCACAGCAGATGACTGCGTTTTGCAAAAAACACCGTTTACCTTCGATGTTTCCGTCTGGGAGCTGTTCGGATGGTATTTCCACGGGGCGCGAGTCTGCTTCCTGGCGCCTGGCATGGAGAAAGATCCCGAAGTCATTCTCGCCACGCTCGCTCGCGAGCGCATCACGCTTATGCACTTCGTTCCCTCCATGCTGAGCAGCTTTCTTTCCTATATAGAGCCGCGCATCGAGCAGGAAACAGAACGGCTGTCCAGTCTTCGCTTCCTGTTTGCGAGTGGGGAAGCGCTGCTCCCGAGTACCGTCAACACCTTCAACCGGATGATCCATGCGCGAACCGGGGCGAGACTCATCAATTTGTACGGCCCGACCGAAACCACTGTCGAGGTGTCGTGGTTCGATTGCTCCGCTGACTACGGAGTGCGTCCTGCGCGGACGATTATTCCTGTGGGCAAGCCTATTGACAATATCCGCCTGTACGTTGTGGATCAAAAAGACGGCCTCCAGCCGATTGGCGTGGCAGGAGAGCTGATGATTTCCGGGATCGGGGTAGGAAGAGGGTATTTGAATCAGCCCGAGATCACGGCGCAAAAATTTGTCGACGATCCGTGGAGTCCTGGCAACAGAATGTACCGAAGCGGAGACCTCGTCCGCTGGATGCCGGATGGCAACATCGAGTACCTCGGCCGTATTGATGAGCAGGTCAAAATCAGGGGCGTGCGCATTGAATTGGGCGAAATCGAGAATGCGCTGCTGGAGCTTCCCGAAATTGAGTCAGCCGCAGCCGCGATCAAAACGAGTGCGGCCGAAGAGAAGCTGCTCTGCCTTTATTACGTGCCCCGAGACGAGGTCAAGCCGGATGAGGTGAAGAGCTATCTTGCCAAAAGATTGCCGCGCTTCATGGTACCGGATGCGATTGTGGCGATAGAGGAAATCCCGTTAACGGCCAGCGGAAAAGTAAACAGAAAGCTGCTGCCGACGCCTGTTGTAGAGGTGGAGTTCACTGCGGATGAACTGCCTGAAAGCGAGCTGGAAAAGAAGCTGGCAGACATTTGCCAAAAAGTGCTGCATGTCGAGCAGCTTGGCGTTCGCACCAACTTGTTCTCCGTCGGGGCCAATTCGTTGAAAATCATTTTGATTGCTTCGCAAATTCGCCGCGAGTTAAACATGGATGTTCCCGTTAGCGCCGTTTACACCAAGCCGACGATCGCAGAAATCGCCGCCTACCTGCAATTGGAGGCGTCGCCAGCATCAGCAGGCGGCAATCACGACCTGGTGTTAATCAACAAAGGCTCTGCCGAAGCTCCGTCCTTGTTTTTGATTCACGATATAAGCGGCAGTATCGACGCTTATTTGGAACTGGTCAACTATCTTGGCGACAGATTTACGTGTTATGGCATTCCGGCAGAGGTAAACCATGACGCGCACAGTCAGGAAATCAGCATCGAAGCGCTGGCGCAGAACTATCTGGAAAAAGTCAAAAAAGTCCAAGGCGAAGGTCCATACCATCTGGCAGGCTGGAGCCTGGGGGGATTGCTCGCTTTTGAAATCACGAGACAACTGGAGGCCGAAGGAGATGAGGTAGACATGCTCGTCCTGATCGATTCTTCTCCGCCGCTATTGCATCAGCACCTCCAGCAGCCTGACCCGGCGGTCGTGGCCTCAGTCAGACAGCAAATGGCACAAGTAGTGACAGCAGCAGAGTGGAGCGCCCAGTTGGAGCAGGAAACGACGTTGTACGGCTTGTACAAAAAGGTGGCGCAGTACATGGAGCAGCACAACTTGACGCATGAAACACTGGAAGCCGTGATGCCGAAAGAGATCATGCAGGCGATTCCGGGTTATGCCCACGGCCAGCAAGTTGATTTTTACCGTTATGTGCATCTGTTTATCGATTTGCAGCATGCCTATGTCCACTATCAACCGCCGCGAAAAGTGTTTGCCCAGGCTCATTTGGTCAAAGCACAGAAATCGGCTATCGAGGAAAACAAGTGGAACGCCTTTTTCTATCGTCCCATCACCTTGCATGAAATCGAGGGAGATCATTTCTCCATTTTCAAAGAGCCTGCTGTTGCGAAAATGGCTTCTTTTTTTGCAGCGATTGCCCCCGAGCGCGGGTGATGTGAATCCTCTTATTTTGATACAAAAGGAGCGCAACTCATGATGCAGAAGCTTGCTGGTGCTGCCAACAGGAACGACCAACGACCAGGAGACGGCGAACAGTCGATGTCTGATTGGCAAGGTACACATGCACTAAATTTGCCGTTGGATTTTGTACGGCCAGCCGTTAAAGGCACGCAGAAAGAAGTCGTCGCGCACAAGACTGGACTGGAGTTGAAAAGCAAGCTGGAGCTTGCGGCAGAAAAGGAAACGGTATCTGCGGAAGTCTTTCTGCTTGCTGCTTTCATGCTCCTGCTCGCGAAATATACAGGCCAAGAGCATGTCGTCGTGGGCTGGTCGTCTGATTCGCTTCAGCAGGCTGGAGGTAGCGAGACAGCCCGCACCGCCGTTGCGACTGGTCATGTGCATCAGGACAGGACATGGCGCGAATTTTTGCTGACAGTCGAGCAGACATGCATGCAGGTTCATGCCGCCAAGCGATTTTTTTACGAAGAACTGCTGGCAACCATGGAGTTGCCCCAAGATCCGAGCAGAAATCCGCTCTTTGATGTACGCATCAAAAAGCGGCATACAGATACAGCCGGGGAAAAGGACGACTTCGCGCTCGCATTCGACTTGGAACAGGACGGCATCTTTTTGCAAGTCGAGTATGATGTCCAGCTCTTTTTGCCCAGTACGATGGAGCGGATGCTGAGCCACTACGTCAATTTGTTGGCACAGCTTGCGCAGGATGCCGACCAGCGCCTGGCGGACGTGGACATGCTTTCCGCCGCCGAGCGCGAGCGGCTTGTCTACGGCTGGAACGAGACAACTACAGCCTATCCGGCAGAGCGGAGCATTGCGCACATGTTGAAGCAGCAGGTCGAGCAGCGCCCGGATGACATCGCTGTCGTGTTTGGCGAGCAAAGCCTGACGTACGCGCAGCTGCACGCCCAATCCAACCAGATTGCTCACGCCCTGCACCATAAAGGAATCGGCAAAGGGGATGTCGTGGTCGTCATGGCGGAACGTTCGCTGGAGCTGGTTACGGGCTTGTTTGGCGTGCTGAAAGCGGGCGCTGCCTATACGCCTGTCGACCCCGGCTATCCGGCGGAGCGGCTGCGCTACTTGCTGCGTCATTCCAAGGCGAAGCTGCTGCTCGTCCAGCGCTCCGTGCAAGATCGCATCACCGATTCAGAAGCCGAGGTCGTCGCGGTGGAAGACCTGCTGGCGGCTGAGTGTGCGTGGCCCAGCGAAGACTTGCCACTTTCCTACGACCCGGAACAGCTGATGTACGTCCTCTACACGTCCGGCTCCACCGGCAATCCGAAAGGCGCCATGATTCGCTCGCATTCGTTTGTCAACTTGCTGCACTGGTACACGCGCGAATTTGCGCTGGGTGAAAACGACCGGATGCTGCTCATCGCTTCTGCCAGCTTTGATCTGGCGCAAAAAAACCTGTACGCGCCGCTCATCACCGGAGGGCGGCTGGTGCTTTTCGCGCCGGGTCTCTACGACTACGAGCAAATGTCAGCCACAATCGAGCGCGAAGGGATTACTGCGATCAACTGCACGCCCAGCGCTTTTTACCCGTTGGTAGAAGCCAATGCCGACGACGATTATCAAAAGTTGAGAAGCTTGCGCTGGGTATTTTTGGGCGGAGAACCGATCCATATGAACCAGCTCGCGCCGTGGCTGCGCAGCGCCCAATGCCAGGCGGAAATCGTCAACACATACGGCCCGACCGAATGCACGGATATTGCGTCGTATTACCGCCTACACGGAAAAGACTGGCAAGGAGAAACAAACCTGCCGATCGGCAAACCGATTGACAACGTCCGATTGTATGTCGTGGACAAGGACATGCGCCTGGTGCCGGAAGGACTGGAAGGTGAACTGTGCATCGGTGGTGTCGGGGTAGGTTTTGGCTACTACAACGCTCCGGAGTTGACGCAAGAACGATTCGTGCAGAGCAGAGAGCTGCCAGAGCAGGTCGTGTACAAGACAGGCGACGTCGTGAAAAGGTTGCCGGATGGACAGATCGTCTTCATCGGCAGGGTCGACCATCAGGTAAAAGTTCGCGGCTTCCGCATTGAGATCGAGGAAATCGAGAAAAAGCTGCTCGACCATCCGCAAATCAAGGAAACGGTCGTCACCGCGCTACAGGACGCCGGGGGAGACACGACCTTGCGCGCTTATGTGGTGCCAGCCCAGACCTTGACCACAGAGCAAATTTACGATTATTTGCAAACCGAACTGCCAAGCTACATGATTCCACAGTTTGTGATCGTGCTGGAGGCTTTGCCGCTGACGCCAAACGGCAAAGTCGACCGCAAAGCGCTGCCTGTACCTTCCGAGGAACTGGCACAAGCGGAAGAACAAGCTGCGGAAGCGGAGCTGCAAGACGAAACCGAGCAACAGCTGCTGAAGCTCTGGCAAGAGGTGCTGGGCATTCGCAAGGCAGGTCGCAAGGACAGCTTCTTTCGCTTGGGTGGTCACTCCTTAAAAGCAGTTGCTCTGCTCTCGCGCATCAAAAAAACATTTGGTGTGGCGATCCCGATCCACACCTTGTTTCGTCAACCGACGATCCAACAGCTTGCAGAAGTCATCCGCCACTCGCCGAAAACGAACGTCGCCTCGATTCTGCCAGCAGGAGGGCAGGAGTATTACCGGCTTTCCTCGGAGCAGGAACGGCTTTATGTGCTGGAACAATTCGAGCATGTCGGCACCGCTTACAACGTCCCGTGGGCGGCTCACGTGTCTGGACCGTTCGACGCAGCCCGCTGCCAGCAAGCTTTTGCCGCACTGAGCCTCCGGCACGAGACGCTGCGCACCTGCTTCGAACTGATCGGAGACACCGTGTTGCAAAAAGTGCTGCCAAAAGCGGACGGCTTTTTCACGTATGAAGAAGCGAGCGGAGAACAGCCCGACCAGCTTATCCGCCAATTCGTCCGCCCGCTTGACCTGCGTGTCGGTCCGCTGTTTCGGGTGAAAGTAATCCGACTTGGCGCAGAGGAACACCTGCTTTTGCTCGATATGCACCATATCATTGCCGACGGGATTTCCCTTCAAATTGTGTTGCAAGAGTTTGCCGCGCTATACAACGAAGGCAAGACGCTGGAACCGTTGCCCATGCAGTACAAAGACTATGCAAACTGGCAGTGCAAGCACCGCGAGACATTGCAGAGCCAGGAAAAGTATTGGCTCGATGTGCTGCAAGGGGAGCTTCCGGTGTTGAATCTGCCGCTGGACTATCCACGGCCGCCGCTGCAAAGCTTCGCGGGAGACAAGATAACTGCGCGCCTAGATACTTCTTTGGTCGGCAAACTGAGGCAGGTGGCGGAGGAAACAGACACGACCCTGTACATGGTGTTGCTGGCAGCCTATCATGTGCTGCTGCACAAATATACGGGCCAAACCGATATCATCGTCGGCTCTCCGATCGCAGGCAGACCACAGGCTGAATTTGAACATCTGGTCGGGATGTTCGTCAACACGCTCGCCTTGCGAAACTTCCCGCATCCAGACAAGCCGTTCCGCACCTTTCTGGCCGAAGTCAGGGAGAGTTGCCTGCAAGCGTACGAGCACCAGGAATGGCCGTTTGAAAAGCTGGTCGAGAAGCTCCAGCCTACGCGTGATTTAAGCCGAAATCCGCTGTTTGACACGATGTTCGTCCTGCAAAACATGGAAAACTCTCTTCCGAGTCTGCCAGGAGTGGAGCTGGTTGCCCTGCCGATCAACAGCCAGTCGTCCCAGTTTGATCTCATGCTGGAAGCCGTTGAACAAGCAGGCAGTCTGCAACTGAATCTGGAGTTTTGCACCAAGCTGTTTGCTCCGCGCACGATGGAAAAGCTGCTGCGCCACTACGTCAATCTGCTGGCACAGCTCGCCCAGGATGCCGACCAGCGCCTGATCGACATGGACATGCTTTCCGCCGCCGAGCGCGAGCGGCTTGTCTACGGCTGGAACGAGACAACTACAGCCTATCCGGCAGAGCAGAGCATTGCGCACATGTTGAAGCAGCAGGTCGAGCAGCGCCCGGATGACATCGCTGTCGTGTTTGGCGAGCAAAGCCTGACGTACGCGCAGTTGCACGCCCAATCCAACCAGATTGCTCACGCCCTGCACCATAAAGGAATCGGCAAAGGGGATGTCGTGGTCGTCATGGCGGAGCGTTCGCTGGAGCTGGTTACGGGCTTGTTTGGCGTGCTGAAAGCAGGTGCTGCCTACACGCCTGTGGACCCGGGCTATCCGGCGGAGCGGCTGCGCTACTTGCTGCGTCATTCCAAGGCGAAGCTGCTGCTCGTCCAGCGCTCCGTGCAAGATCGCATCACCGATTCAGAAGCCGAGGTCGTCGCGGTGGAAGACCTGCTGGCGGCTGAGTGTGCGTGGCCCAGCGAAGACTTGCCACTTTCCTACGACCCGGAACAGCTGATGTACGTCCTCTACACGTCCGGCTCCACCGGCAATCCGAAAGGCGCCATGATCCGCTCGCATTCGTTTGTCAACTTGCTGCACTGGTATACGCGCGAATTTGCGCTGGGCGAAAACGACCGGATGCTGCTCATCGCTTCTGCCAGCTTTGATCTGGCGCAAAAAAACCTGTACGCGCCGCTCATCACCGGAGGGCGGCTGGTGCTTTTCGAACCAGGTCTCTACGACTACGAGCAAATGTCAGCAACAATCGAGCGCGAAGGGATTACTGCGATCAACTGCACGCCCAGCGCTTTTTACCCGTTGGTAGAAGCCAATGCCGACGACGATTATCAAAAGTTGAGAAGCTTGCGCTGGGTATTTTTGGGCGGCGAACCGATCCATATGAACCAGCTCGCGCCGTGGCTGCGCAGCGCCCATTGCCAGGCGGAAATCGTCAACACATACGGTCCGACCGAATGCACAGATATTGCGTCCTACTACCGCCTACACAGCAAAGACTGGCAAGGAGAAACAAACCTGCCGATCGGCAAACCGATTGACAACGTCCGGCTGTATGTCGTGGACAAGGACATGCGCCTGGTGCCGGAAGGGCTGGAAGGTGAACTGTGCATCGGCGGTGTCGGGGTAGGTTTTGGCTACTACAACGCTCCGGAGTTGACGCAAGAACGGTTCGTGCAGAGCAGAGAGCTGCCTGAGCAGGTCGTGTACAAGACAGGGGATGTTGTAAAAAGATTGCCGGATGGACAGATCGTGTTCATCGGCAGGGTCGACCATCAGGTAAAAGTTCGCGGCTTCCGCATTGAGATCGAGGAAATCGAGAAAAAGCTGCTCGACCATCCACAAGTTAAAGAAGCGGTCGTCACCGCGCTACAGGACGCCGGGGGAGACACGACCTTGCGCGCTTATGTCGTGCCAGCCCAGACCTTGACCACAGAGCAAATCTACGATTATTTGCAAACCGAGCTGCCAGGCTACATGATTCCGCAGTTTGTGATCGTGCTGGAAGCCATGCCGCTGACGCCAAACGGCAAAGTCGACCGCAAAGCCTTGCCAGTGCCGTCCGCAGAACTGGAGCCAACAGACACCGTCCAACTGCAAGGGGAAATCGAGCAGCAACTGGTGAAGCTGTGGCAGGAGACGCTGGGCATCCGCAAGGTAGGTCACAAGGACAGCTTTTTCCGCTTGGGTGGGCATTCGCTAAAAGCGGTTGCGCTGCTCTCGCGGATGAAAAAGGCATTTGGCGTATCAATCCCGATTTCCACCCTGTTTCGAAAGCCGACAATCCAGCAGCTTGCGGAAGTCATTCGCCACTCGCCGAAAACGAGCGTGGACGCGATACCGACAGCAGGAGGGCAGCAGTACCATCGGCTTTCCTCGGAGCAGGAGCGACTTTATGTGTTGGAACAGTTCGAGCACGTCGGCACGGCTTACAACGTCCCGTGGGCGGCGCATGTGTCTGGACCGTTCGACGCAGCCCGTTGCCAGCAAGCTTTTGCCGCACTGAGCCTCCGGCACGAGTCGCTGCGCACCTGCTTCGAGCTGATCGGCGACACGGTGGTGCAAAAAGTGCTGCCAAAAGCAGACGGCTTTTTCACGTATGAAGAAGCGAGCGGAGAACAGCCCGACCAGCTTATCCGCCAATTCGTCCGTCCGTTTGACCTGAGTGTCGGTCCGCTATTTCGGGTGAAAGCAATCCGACTTGGCGCAGAGGAACACCTGCTTTTGCTCGACATGCACCATATCATTGCCGACGGGATTTCTCTCCAGATTGTCTTGCAAGAGTTTGCCGCGCTGTACGAAGGCAAGACGCTGGAACCGTTGCCGATGCAGTACAAAGACTATGCAAACTGGCAGTGCAAGCGCCGCGAAACATTGCAGAGCCAGGAAAAGTATTGGCTCGATCTGCTGCAAGGGGAGCTTCCGGTGTTGAACTTGCCGCTGGACCATCCGCGGCCGCCATTGCAAAGCTTCGCGGGAGACAAGGTAACTGCGCGCCTAGATCCCTCTTTAACCCGCAAGTTGAGACAAGTGGCGGAGGAAACAAATACGACCTTGTATACGGTGCTGTTGTCGGTCTATTATGTACTGCTGCACAAATATACGGGCCAAACCGATATCATCGTCGGCTCTCCGATCGCAGGCAGACCGCAGGCAGAGTTTGAACATCTGGTCGGCATGTTCGTCAACACGCTCGCCTTGCGAAGCTTCCCGCATCCAGACAAGCCGTTCCGCACCTTTCTGGCCGAAGTCAGGGAGAGTTGCCTGCAAGCGTACGAGCACCAGGAATGGCCGTTTGAAAAGCTGGTCGATAAGCTCCAGCCCACGCGCGATTTAAGCCGAAATCCGCTGTTTGACACGATGTTCGTCCTGCAAAACATGGAAAACTCTCTTCCAGCGATAGAAGCCATCAAGCTGGTCGCTCTGCCGATCCACAACCAGGCGTCCCAGTTTGACCTCATGCTGGAAGCCGTGGAACAAGAAAAAGGTCTTCAGTTGAATCTGGAGTTCTGCACCAGTCTGTTTGCCACAAGCACGATGGAGCGGCTGCTGGGCCACTACATTCATCTGCTGACAAAGCTTGCCCAAGATGCCGACCAGCGCCTTGCGGACATCGAGCTGCTCTCCAACGCAGAGAATGACGACCGGACCCAGCCGAACACGGCTTACCCGGTAGAACGAAGCTTGGCACTTACGCTGGAGCATGAGCAACAGCTCAAGCAGCGTGCGGAGAAACTGGCCGTCAAGTTCGACACAAGCTACGCGGGCATGAATACACTGCCTGCTTTGGAAGCAGTGGAAGAACGTCCTGATTACCCGGCCTCATCAGCGCAAAAGCGGTTGTTCATGATCGATAAACTGCTGGGAAGAGGAACCTCTTACAATGTTCCCGTCATACGCAGAGTGAACGGAAAATTGGACAGCAAGCGGCTTGAACAAGCCATGCGGGACTTTGTCCAGCGGCATGAGTCACTGCGGACGGCGTTTCAACTGGAAGTGGAGAGCGGGGCACTCCGGCAAAAAATAGATTCCGCTGTCTCGTTTGCGTTTCCGGTGTATGCGCTGACAGAAGCAGAAGCGGCAGAGATGATCCGCGATTTTGTCAGACCGTTTCGCCTTGACAAGGCACCGCTGTTTCGCGCGGCGCTGATCGAGCTGACGGACAGGGAAGAGAGCATTCTGATCATCGACATGCACCATATCATAACCGACGGCATGTCCGTAGCGATCATGCTTAAAGAATTGGCAGCCCTGTACGAGAAAAGGCAACTAGAGACGCTCCGTCTGCAATACAAAGACTACGCCGTTTGGGAAAACCAGCTGATGAAAACGCAAGAATGGCAAAAGCAGGAGCAATACTGGCTGGACGTATTCAAAGAACCTGTTCATCCGGTGCGCTTGCCATTCAGTCGCTCTGCGGCCTTGACAGCAGAAGTGAAGTCCCGAACGCTTCATGTTTCCCTGGAAGAAAAACTGGCCACAGAGCTGCAAAATCTCGCTTACTCGACAGATACAACCTTGTTTATGGTCATGCTGGGTGCTTTTACCCTCCTGCTGTCCAAGCTGTCTGGGCAGGACGATATTGTCGTCGGCACCCCCATTTCGGGAAGACATCATGATGGACTGGAAAATATCGTAGGGATGTTTGTCAACACGTTGGCCATTCGCAACAGGCCACGCAGCAGCCAGTCTTTCCTCGCGTACGTGAGCGAGGTGAAAGAGCGTCTGCTGGAAGCATACGAAAATCAGGACTACGCCTTCGACCATCTTGTAGACAAACTGAACGTCCCACGCGAGATCAACAGCAACCCATTGTTCAATGTCATGTTCCAATTTGCGCAGCAAGATGAGGCAGAAAAAATCGACGGTCTCAAGCTGCTGCCTGTCGAGTATGACGGCGCTCCAAGCAAATTCGATCTGCACGTTGTCGTCGTACAGGAAGATCAGCGCACCATGCATCTGGAAATGACGTACCGGGAGACTTATCTTCCTGATGAGACAGTTCATGAGTTTCTCTCACATTTTCACGACCTGGTTCAGCAAATCGTCGAGAATGCGAATCGCGATCGAGAAGAAATCGCGACAACCAATCCATGACAACCGAAGCATACGGACAAAATCCCGCCTTTCACTTAGGCGGGATTTTTTTTGCATCCACGCTAATCTGAAACAGATACGAGGGCGTGCTTTAGCCAACCACGTCTGATAAACAAGTCGCTTTTCCCGCCTGTTTTTGGCATAATATACCATGACAACCAAAAGCAGCGACAGCTCATCCAGATAGGCTAGGCTGAGCGGAAAAAGCAAACTCGGACAGGAAAGGAACTGGAGAATGAATAGTAGCGCTCTATTTCAGGAGTTTCCGGTGTTGAAATCGGACCATTTGATACTGCGAGAGATTGAAGATTGTCACCTGGAAGAAGTGTTTGAAATTTACAGCAATGATAGCGTCTTTGAGTATTGCGGCATCATTCCCAAGCACAAAAAGGATACCGTTCTGACCATGATCGGCCATTTTAAAAGAGATTACCTGAAAAAATCGAGAGTGAAATGGGGGATTTTCCCCGTTCAGCAGAGCGATACATTAGTCGGCATTATCGAAGCCTTCGAGTTGAATCAACGCGTAAACATGGCAACGATCGGTTACTTTTTGGCGGAAGCGCACTGGGGAAAAGGGATTGCCTCGGAAGCGGTCAAAATGGTTGTGCGCTTCCTGATGGAAGAAGTCAACGTGAACAGAATCCAGGCAGAAGTCATGCCGCCAAATGAAGCGTCCAAAAAGGTGTTGCGCAATAATGGCTTCCTCATGGAAGGAACGCTCAGACAGGCTGCGCTCTGGTCAGGCAAAGGAATTGTCGATCTAGAGATATACGGCTTGCTGCGGGAAGACTATCAGAGCTTGCAAACGAGGTAGACAGATCGTGCAACGAGCAGTTATCCGCTGAATCGGGCTGTTTTGTCGGCCGCAAGCGGTCACATCCCATTTCAAAAAAGTCGAGACGTTATTCACAAAAAAAGGTTTCATCCCCGGCAGCGAAGAGGGGATGAAACCTTTTTTGTTGCCGCGCTATCAATCAACGGCTGAGAAAATACGAGACGAGCGTATCCATCGGCACGATTTCCACGGTTTCACAAAACGAATCGTTTTGCGCACAAGCAGTCAAGGTGTATTCGTCATCCAGAAAGTACGTCTTGAAGTGCCACCTCGCTTGTTCAAATACGCGCGCGCCCTCGACAGTTCCCTGGCTGACAGTGGAGAAGCTGTTCAGCGGAAGCGAAAGCCCTTTGCCGATCGCTTTGATGTAGCTTTCTTTCGCCGTCCAGACCGCAAAAAAACGTGCTTGTCTTCGTTCGCTGTCCGGTTCCTCCTCGATATACTCGTATTCCTCTGGCGCAAAAAACTGCCTGGCAATTTGCAAGTCAATCTGATGCTTTTTTTCAATATCGATTCCTACGGTACAGTCACCGGTGATACAGACCACCCAGTCGCCCGAATGGGAAAGGTTGTAGTGCAAGCGGTTCAACGGCCCTTGCAGGGATGGTTTTCCATAGGCGTTCGTGCCAAACGAAATGCTTTTCGCAGAAACGGCGAACGTTTCGGCGGCAATTTTTCTAATCAGCAGATCGGCCAGCAGTCCGCGGACGCGATCTTCGCGGCGGAAGAAAGCACCGAGCCGCTGTTTTTTGTCTTCGGCAACAAAAGACAGCAGGTGAGGAATGTAATCATCTGAAAAATCGGCAATAGAGACTGCGTATATGGGCATCATGCTGAACCTCCAACTCTGTATGCAAACACACTTTCTGTAAAAGGACGCGCGTGCAGTCTAGTTCATGTGCGGGTGTGGGCATGCCCTGATGACACCATTGGCTCGATCAGCTCAATGCCAAGGTCGATCATCCGCTCATCGCCCATGAGCGACACGAGCACTTTTACCCGCCGTTTGTGCTTGTCCACTTTTTTCACAATTCCTTCCATCCCTTTGAGTGGGCCAGACTCCACATATACCTTGGAATCTTGCGTGTAGACCTGGGAAAAATCAATCTGCTCATCGTGATTCAGCAGCCTGAGAATGATCGTGATTTCTTCCTCGGGAATCTTTTTGAAACAGAGCGCCTCTTCCCTGCTTTCCACCGGATCGCGGCTTTTCCGGGGAGAAGTCGATCTGTCGTACATCAGGTCGATTTTATTCAGATAGTTCAACATCCGAATAATTTTGGAGTGACTTCTAATAAAGTAATATTTCGAGAAATTCATGTCCGTTTTTACAAAAATGTAGCCTGGAAACAAATCCTTTTCAACCCGCATAATCTCGCCGTTTTTCTTCTCGGGAACGATACGTTGTGGAACCATGGAATACAGTGTTTCTTTGTCAAAAGATTTATTCAACCAATTTTTCACAGAATGTTCATAACCCGTTTTCACATAGAACGCATACCAGTTCATAAAAATGCAAGACTCCTTTTCATAACGTTTCTAAGATCATTGGCAGGTGCAGCAGCTCAGAAATCCTCAGCCTTCATTAAACTCGTCGCTCTCTAGTTGGTTCCTGACTCGGCTCGTTGAAGCTCTTTTCCTGTAACAACCATTGGGAAACCTTATGTCTCGCTTCGCATACATGAACCGGATTTTCGGTCTGCAAATGGAAGCAACATCAGCCATGCGCAATAATGTGCGATATAAGTAGTTATTTACATAATATTATTTTATTTTACAAATAATGGTAACGAAAAGTTTACTCATCGTCAAGGTCATCCAGAAACAGTAGTCGTTCTGGTCACTATTCGGGCTTGCATTTTCCATAGGCTGAATGTAGAGCTTCTGTAGGTGAGCAGGGAACGAAAGAGAGCAAATACTGACGAATATGTATAGACAGCTGGTGGATCGCAAAGTACATGCCAAACTGCTGGTGGATTTTCCTTGAACCAAATTTCGCTGGCAGCCAGCATGGTTCAAACCTTTTCTCTAAAAAGCTGCGTACGTCAAAAAAGAGGGGGTAGGAATTGTGCCTTTTTATCACATGCCTTTTTACGAAAGTCTGCGGACTGATCAGGACAATAGCTGCTGATCCAGATAGGCAGCACACAGGAAAACAACCTCTCGTTTTTCCGTAGAAGAAAATTCCTGTTTTCCCAGTATAAAGCATTATATGGCTTGTGAACATATAAAAATTTTAATGTTATGAAAATATTTATCGTCAAAATATAGCCGCTACGCTTTCCTTTTTTATAGACACGTTGAAAAGGAAAAATGTTGCAGCGCCGAAACGAGCCAATCACTGGCTTCGCCAAAGGGAAAAACACGTATGCCGCTTATTGATTACGCAAGCGGGAGCAGGTTTGCCAAGCAAAACTTGGATTTACGTAAAAAGGTTGTAAAAAAACTTGTTGAACTTTTTACAAAATATCCCTATTTTTTAATCGACTTCCAATTTTTCTCTGCTATAATGAGTTTCAGCGTCAGTAACCTAGTGCTTTCAGCCTGTCAGCCGATCGGGGAACTTCCTGTGATTGTTTTCATGCAAATCAGTTTTCCTTCGTTCGCAGGCGGTAAGCAGGGCCGTATCCGGCAGGCGGGAATACCAGCACCCATTTTCCGCTACAGCATGAGCAAAATATGACTTTAGTATGAAGGGGGATTCCCAGAAACAGGAAATTTTCTTGTTGTTAAAATTACCCAAATGATGGAAAATGGGAAATTGGGAATGGAACGTTGACCTTGCCTGTCTCTTGTTGGCAACCATTTCGTCACACTTCATGATAAGCAGAAGTAATTCCATTATCGGAGGGGACATATGTTAGCAAATCAGGCCAATCTCATCGACAACAAGCGGGAACTGGAACAGCATGCGCTAGTTCCATATGCACAGGGCAAGTCGATCCATCAATTGTTCGAGGAACAAGCAGAGGCTTTTCCAGACCGCGTTGCCATCGTTTTTGAAAACAGGCGGCTTTCGTATCAGGAGTTGAACAGGAAAGCCAATCAACTGGCAAGAGCCTTGCTCGAAAAAGGGGTGCAAACAGACAGCATCGTCGGTGTGATGATGGAGAAGTCCATCGAAAATGTCATCGCGATTCTGGCCGTTCTCAAAGCAGGCGGAGCCTATGTGCCCATCGACATCGAATATCCCCGCGATCGCATCCAATATATTTTGCAGGATAGTCAAACGAAAATCGTGCTTACCCAAAAAAGCGTCAGCCAGCTCGTGCATGACGTCGGGTACAGCGGAGAAGTAGTTGTACTCGAAGAAGAACAGCTGGACGCTCGCGAGACTGCCAATCTGCACCAGCCCAGCAAGCCTACGGATCTTGCCTATGTCATTTACACCTCAGGCACGACAGGCAAGCCAAAAGGCACCATGCTTGAACATAAAGGCATCGCCAATTTGCAATCCTTTTTCCAAAATTCGTTTGGCGTCACCGAGCAAGACAGGATCGGGCTTTTTGCCAGCATGTCGTTCGACGCATCCGTTTGGGAAATGTTCATGGCTTTGCTGTCTGGCGCCAGCCTGTACATTCTTTCCAAACAGACGATCCATGATTTCACTGCATTTGAACACTATTTGAGTGAAAATGAATTGACCATCATCACACTGCCGCCGACTTATTTGACTCACCTCACCCCAGAACGCATCACCTCGCTACGCATCATGATTACGGCAGGATCAGCTTCCTCCGCACCCTTGGTAAACAAATGGAAAGACAAACTCAGGTACATAAATGCATACGGCCCGACGGAAACGAGCATTTGCGCGACGATCTGGGAAGCCCCGTCCAATCAGCTCTCCGTGCAATCGGTTCCGATCGGCAAACCGATTCAAAATACACATATTTATATCGTCAATGAAGACTTGCAGCTACTGCCGACTGGCAGCGAAGGCGAATTGTGCATCGGCGGAGTCGGCTTGGCAAGAGGATATTGGAATCGGCCCGACTTGACCGCAGAAAAATTCGTAGACAATCCGTTCGTACCAGGCGAAAAAATGTACCGCACAGGTGACTTGGCCAAATGGCTGACGGATGGAACGATCGAGTTTCTCGGCAGAATCGACCATCAGGTGAAAATCAGAGGTCATCGCATCGAGCTTGGCGAAATCGAGTCTGTTTTGTTGGCACATGAACACATCACAGAGGCCGTGGTCATTGCCAGAGAGGATCAACACGCGGGACAGTATTTGTGCGCCTATTATATTTCGCAACAAGAAGCAACTCCTGCGCAGCTCAGAGACTACGCCGCCCAAAAGCTTCCTGCTTACATGCTGCCATCCTATTTCGTCAAGCTGGACAAAATGCCGCTTACGCCAAATGACAAGATCGACCGCAAAGCGTTGCCCGAGCCTGATCTTACGGCAAACCAAAGCCAGGCTGCCTACCATCCTCCGAGAACCGAGACAGAATCGATTCTCGTCTCCATCTGGCAAAACGTTTTGGGAATTGAAAAGATCGGGATTCGCGATAATTTTTACTCGCTCGGCGGAGATTCGATCCAAGCGATCCAGGTCGTGGCTCGTCTGCATTCCTATCAATTGAAGCTAGAGACGAAAGACTTGCTGAATTACCCGACGGTCGAGCAGGTTGCTCTTTTTGTCAAGAGCACGACGAGAAAAAGCGATCAGGGCATCATCGCTGGAAACGTACCGCTTACACCCATTCAGAAGTGGTTTTTCGGGAAAAACTTTACGAATACAGGCCATTGGAACCAATCGTCTGTGCTCTATCGCCCGGAAGGCTTTGATCCTAAAGTCATCCAAAGTGTCATGGACAAAATCATCGAACACCACGACGCGCTCCGCATGGTCTATCAGCACGAAAACGGAAATGTCGTTCAGCACAACCGCGGCTTGGGTGGCCAATTATACGATTTCTTCTCTTATAATCTGACCGCGCAACCAGACGTCCAGCAGGCGATCGAAGCAGAGACGCAACGTCTGCACAGCAGCATGAATTTGCAGGAAGGACCTCTGGTGAAGGTTGCCTTATTTCAGACGTTACATGGCGATCATTTGTTTCTCGCAATTCATCATTTGGTCGTGGATGGCATTTCCTGGCGCATTTTGTTTGAAGATTTGGCAACCGGATACGCGCAGGCACTTGCAGGGCAAGCGATCAGTCTGCCCGAAAAAACGGATTCTTTTCAAAGCTGGTCACAATGGTTGCAAGAATATGCGAACGAGGCGGATTTGCTGAGCGAGATTCCATATTGGGAGAGTCTCGAATCGCAAGCAAAAAATGTGTCCCTGCCGAAAGACTATGAAGTGACCGACTGCAAACAAAAGAGCGTGCGAAACATGCGGATACGGCTGCGCCCGGAAGAGACCGAGCAGTTGCTGAAGCACGCCAATCAGGCCTATCAAACGGAAATCAACGATCTGTTGTTGGCGGCGCTCGGCTTGGCTTTTGCCGAGTGGAGCAAGCTTGCGCAAATCGTCATTCATCTGGAGGGGCACGGGCGCGAGGACATCATCGAACAGGCAAACGTGGCCAGAACGGTCGGATGGTTTACGTCGCAATATCCGGTATTGCTCGACTTGAAGCAAACCGCTCCTTTGTCCGACTATATCAAGCTCACCAAAGAGAATATGCGGAAGATTCCTCGTAAAGGGATCGGTTACGACATCTTGAAGCATGTGACACTTCCAGAAAATCGCGGTTCCTTATCCTTCCGCGTGCAGCCGGAAGTGACGTTCAACTACTTGGGACAGTTTGATGCGGACATGAAAACGGAATTGTTTACCCGCTCACCCTACAGCGGCGGCAACACGTTAGGCGCAGATGGCAAAAACAATCTGAGTCCTGAGTCGGAGGTGTACACCGCTTTGAATATAACCGGATTGATTGAAGGCGGAGAGCTCGTCCTCACATTCTCTTACAGCTCGGAGCAGTATCGGGAAGAGTCCATCCAGCAATTGAGCCAAAGTTATCAAAAGCATCTGCTTGCCATCATCGCGCATTGCACCGAGAAAAAAGAAGTAGAACGAACGCCCAGCGATTTCAGCGTCAAAGGTCTCCAAATGGAAGAAATGGACGATATCTTCGAATTGCTTGCAAATACACTGCGCTAAACAGATGTTGGCCACCATTTGCAGGGGCAACTGCGTGCTTTCATTCCCATTTTTATACATTTATAACAAATAAAGATATATCCGAGGTGCCGTAATGAGTGTATTTAGCAAAGAACAAGTTCAGGATATGTATGCGTTGACCCCGATGCAAGAGGGGATGCTGTTTCACGCCTTGCTCGATCAAGAGCACAACTCGCATCTGGTACAGATGTCGATTTCGTTGCAGGGCGATCTTGATGTTGGGCTATTTACGGATAGCCTGCATGTGCTGGTAGAGAGATACGATGTATTCCGCACGTTATTTCTCTATGAAAAGCTGAAGCAGCCTTTGCAAGTTGTCTTGAAGCAACGGCCTATTCCGATCGAATTTTACGACTTGTCTGCCTGCGACGAGTCCGAGAAACAACTTCGCTATACGCAATACAAAAGGGCGGATCAGGAGCAGACGTTTCATCTGGCAAAAGACCCGTTGATGCGGGTCGCCCTTTTCCAAATGTCCCAGCACGACTACCAGGTCATCTGGAGCTTTCATCACATCCTCATGGACGGCTGGTGCTTCAGCATTATTTTTGATGACTTGCTTGCCATCTACTTGTCCTTGCAAAACAAGACGGCACTCTCCCTGGAGCCCGTACAGCCATACAGTCGCTTTATCAACTGGCTGGAAAAGCAAAATAAACAGGCCGCTCTCAACTATTGGAGCGACTATCTGGAAGCCTATGAACAAAAGACTACCTTGCCGAAGAAGGAAGCTGCCTTCGCCAAAGCATTTCAACCAACCCAATACCGCTTTTCGCTGAACCGTACCTTGACCAAGCAGCTCGGGACCATCGCCAGTCAAAATCAAGTGACGCTATCGACGGTGATTCAAACGATCTGGGGAGTTCTCCTGCAAAAATACAATGCGGCCCATGATGTGCTGTTCGGCTCTGTTGTATCCGGACGCCCGACAGACATCGTCGGAATCGACAAAATGGTTGGCTTGTTTATCAATACGATTCCATTCCGGGTGCAAGCGAAAGCTGGTCAAACGTTTTCCGAGCTGTTGCAGGCTGTGCACAAAAGAACTTTGCAATCACAGCCGTATGAGCACGTGCCTTTGTACGACATTCAAACTCAGTCCGTCTTGAAGCAGGAGCTGATTGACCACCTGCTGGTCATCGAAAATTACCCGCTAGTAGAGGCTTTGCAGAAAAAAGCCTTGAACCAGCAGATCGGCTTCACGATTACTGCTGTGGAAATGTTCGAGCCGACCAATTACGACTTGACTGTCATGGTGATGCCAAAAGAAGAGCTTGCCTTCCGTTTTGACTACAATGCGGCTCTGTTTGACGAACAGGTCGTGCAAAAACTGGCGGGGCACCTCCAACAGATCGCGGATTGCGTGGCAAACAATCCGGGAGTCGAGCTTTGCCAGATTCCGTTGCTGACAGAAGCAGAAACTAGCCAGCTGTTGGCAAAGCGTACGGAAACAGCGGCTGACTATCCTGCCGCAACCATGCACGAGCTGTTTTCGTGGCAGGCAGAAAAAACGCCCGAGCAAGTGGCGGTAGTCTTCGCGGATCAGCACCTGACGTATCGGGAGCTGGATGAAAAGTCCAATCAGCTCGCCCGCTTTTTGCGCAAAAAAGGCATTGGCACGGGCAGTCTTGTCGGCACGCTGCTGGATCGCTCGCTGGACATGATCGTCGGAATCCTCGGCGTCTTGAAGGCAGGCGGCGCATTTGTGCCGATTGACCCGGAGCTGCCTGCCGAACGAATCGCTTACATGCTGACGCATAGCAGAGTTCCATTGGTCGTGACGCAAAATCATTTGCGGGCAAAAGTGACCACGCCTACAGAAACAATTGACATCAACACAGCGGTGATCGGGGAAGAGAGCCGCGCCCCTATCGAATCGCTCAATCAGCCGCATGACTTGTTTTACATCATCTATACGTCCGGAACGACAGGGCAACCGAAAGGCGTCATGCTGGAGCATCGCAACATGGCGAACCTGATGCATTTTACGTTTGATCAGACGAACATCGCTTTTCATGAAAAAGTGTTGCAGTATACCACGTGCAGCTTTGATGTTTGCTACCAGGAAATTTTCTCCACGCTGCTATCCGGGGGCCAGCTCTACCTGATCACGAACGAGCTGAGACGGCATGTGGAAAAGCTGTTTGCTTTCATCCAGGAAAAGCAGATCAGCATTTTGTCTCTCCCGGTGTCCTTCCTGAAATTTATTTTTAACGAACAAGACTACGCGCAAAGCTTCCCGCGTTGTGTCAAACATATCATCACGGCCGGGGAACAACTCGTCGTCACACACGAGCTGCAAAAGTATCTGCGCCAGCATCGCGTATTTTTGCACAATCACTACGGCCCGTCGGAGACGCATGTGGTGACGACATGCACGATGGACCCGGGACAGGCGATACCAGAGCTGCCGCCCATCGGAAAGCCGATCAGCAACACAGGCATTTACATTTTGGATGAAGGGCTGCAATTGAAGCCGGAGGGGATCGTCGGGGAGTTGTACATTTCCGGCGCAAACGTAGGAAGAGGGTATTTGCACCAGCCGGAGCTGACCGCGGAGAAGTTTCTCGACAATCCGTATCAGCCAGGCGAAAGAATGTACCGAACGGGTGACCTGGCGCGTTGGTTGCCGGATGGCCAGCTCGAATTTTTGGGCCGAATCGACCATCAGGTAAAAATCAGGGGCCATCGCATCGAGCTGGGAGAGATCGAATCGCGCCTGCTCAACCATCCCGCCATCAAGGAAGCGGTGGTTATCGATCGAGCAGACGAGACAGGCGGCAAGTTTTTGTGCGCCTATGTCGTCCTGCAAAAAGCGCTCAGCGACGAAGAGATGCGGGCATACTTGGCGCAAGCGTTGCCGGAGTATATGATCCCTTCCTTTTTCGTGACGCTGGAGCGGATTCCAGTCACGCCGAACGGAAAAACAGACAGGCGAGCTTTGCCGAAGCCGGAAGGAAGTGCCAAGACGAAAGCGGATTACGTCGCCCCGACGACTGAGCTGGAACAAAAGCTGGTCGCGATTTGGGAGCAAATTCTTGGCGTGTCGCCGATCGGCATTCAGGGTCATTTTTTCACGCTGGGCGGCCATTCGTTAAAAGCGATTCAGCTCATTTCCCGCATCCAAAAGGAATGCCAGGCGGATGTCCCGTTGCGCGTCCTGTTTGAGCAACCGACGATTCAAGCGCTGGCAGCGTATGTGGAAGGCGGGGAGGAAAGCGCGTATCTCGCCATTCCCCAGGCCGAGCCCCAAGCGTATTATCCCGTGTCGTCTGCGCAAAAACGCATGCTCATCTTAAACCAGCTCGATCCGCACAGTACGGTTTACAACCTGCCTGTCGCGATGATCCTCGAAGGAACGCTGGATAAAGCTCGGCTGGAGCACGCCATTTCCAGCCTGGTGGCTCGCCATGAGTCGTTGCGCACGTCGTTTCATACGATCAACGGGGAGCCAGTTTCGCGCATCCATGAGCAAGGCCACTTGCCGATTGTTTACTTGGAAACGGCGGAAGAGCAAGTGAACGAGGTCATTTTGGGGTTCATGCAGCCGTTTGATCTGGAAACAGCTCCGCTATGCCGGGTTGGCTTGGTGAAGCTCGCAGAGAACCGTCACGTCCTGATCATCGACATGCACCATATCATTTCGGACGGAGTCTCTTCTCAGCTCATCCTGAATGACTTTTCCCGTTTGTATCAAAACAAAGCTCTGCCAGAGCAGCGCATTCACTATAAAGACTTCGCCGTTTGGGAAAAAGCGTGGACACAAACGAACGATTACCAAAAACAGGAAAAATATTGGCTCGATCGATTTGCGGGCGAAATCCCGGTTTTGAACCTGCCGATGGATTACCCGCGGCCAGCTGTTCAAAGCTTTGAGGGCGAACGTTATTTGTTCCGCACAGAAAAACAGTTGTTGGAAAGTTTGCAGGACGTAGCCCAAAAGACAGGCACGACCTTGTACATGGTGCTTCTCGCAGCCTATCATGTGCTGCTTTCCAAATACTCCGGGCAGGATGACGTGATGATCGGCACCGTGACTGCCGGCAGGGTGCACCCGGATACGGAGAGCATGACGGGGATGTTCGTCAACACGCTGGCGATGCGCAATCAGTCTGCGCCGACCAAAACGTTCCGGCAATTTTTGCTGGAGGTAAAAGACAACACGCTGGCCGCTTTTGAACACGGGCAATATCCGTTTGAAGAGCTTGTCGAAAAGTTGGCGATCCAGCGAAACCGGAGCCGAAACCCGCTGTTCGACACCTTGTTCATTTTGCAAAACATGGATGCCGACCTGATCGAGCTGGATGGACTGACCGTGACGCCTTATGTGCCAGAGGGGGAAGTCGCCAAGTTCGATCTGTCGCTGGAAGCAAGCGAAAACCAGGCGGGACTTTCCTTCTGCTTCGAATTTTGCACCAAGCTGTTCGCACGCGAGACGATCGAGCGCATGTCGCTTCATTACTTGCAAATTTTGCAGGCAGTCAGCGCAAACACGGAGCAGGAGCTGGCGCAAATCGAGATGCTGACTGCGCATGAGAAGCAGGAGCTGCTCGTTCACTTCAACGACACGGCCGCCCTGTATCCAGCGGAGAGCACGCTGTCGCAGCTGTTTGAAGATCAGGCACAGAAAACTCCTGAGCAAACCGCCGTCGTCTTCGGTGACAAACGACTGACGTACCGCGAACTGAACGAGCGGGCCAACCAGCTCGCGCACACTTTGCGGGCAAAAGGCGTGCAGGCTGAGCAAAGCGTAGGGATCATGGCGCAAAGATCGTTGGAAATGGCGATCGGAATTATCGCTATTCTCAAAGCGGGCGGGGCGTATGTGCCGATCGATCCGGATTATCCGAATGAGCGGATTGCTTACATGCTGGAAGATTGCGAAGCCAGTCTGGTGCTGACCCAGCAGCAGCTCGCCGAAAAGATGACCGCAAACGTGGAATGCCTGTATCTGGATGAGGAGGGCAGCTACTCGCCTCAGACGGAAAACATCGAGCCGATCCATACCGCTGCTGATCTCGCTTATATCATCTACACATCCGGTACGACAGGCAGGCCAAAAGGCGTCATGGTAGAGCATCGGGGAATCGTCAACAGTGTGACGTGGAACAGGGACGAGTTTGCCCTTTCTGTCCGGGACAGTGGAACGCTGTCGCTATCCTTTGCTTTCGATGCCTTTGCCCTTACTTTCTTTACGTTGATTGTATCAGGCTCCACGGTCGTCCTGATGCCGGATCACGAAGCCAAAGATCCGATCGCGCTGCGCAACCTGATTGCCACTTGGAAATGCAGCTACGTCGTTTTCGTGCCCAGTATGTTCCAGGCGATATTGGAGTGCAGCACTCCGGCAGACATCCGCTCCATCCAGGCAGTCATGCTCGGGGGCGAAAAGCTGTCGCCGAAGCTTGTTCAGCTGTGCAAAGCGATGCATCCGCAGATGAGCGTGATGAATGCATACGGTCCGACGGAGAGCAGCGTCATGGCCACCTACCTGCGAGATACACAGCCAGATCAGCCGATCACCATCGGGCGGCCGATTGCCAACACCGCCATTTACATCGTAGACCAGCACCATCAACTGCTGCCTGTCGGGGTGGTAGGGGAAATCTGCATCGGCGGTCACGGCTTGGCGCGGGGCTATTGGAAAAAGCCGGAGCTTACTGCGGAGAAATTCGTGGCGAATCGAGCTGTTCCGGGAGAGCGCATGTACAAAACAGGCGATCTGGGCAGATGGCTCCACGACGGCACGATTGATTTTATAGGCCGCGTCGATGACCAGATCAAGGTGAGAGGATACCGGATTGAGGTCGGGGAGATTGAAGCGGTTTTGCTCGCTTACGATCAGACGAATGAAGCTATCGTCGTCGCTTATCAGGACGATCGCGGCGATTCCTATCTGGCTGCGTATGTCACGGGAAAAGCGGCGATAGAGGAGTCCGAGCTTCGCGCGCATTTGTTGCGAGAGCTTCCGGCCTACATGGTCCCGACCTACTTGATTCAACTGGACGCTTTGCCGCTCACGCCAAACGGCAAGGTCGACCGCAAAGCACTGCCCAAGCCGGAAGGAAAGCCTGCAACAGGAGCAGCTTATGTCGCACCCGCTACAGAAGTGGAGGCGAAGCTGGTCGCCATTTGGGAGAATGCGCTGGGGATTTCCGGCGTCGGGGTGTTGGATCACTTTTTTGAGCTGGGCGGTCATTCCTTGAAAGCGATGACGGTTGTGGCGCAAGTGCATCGCGAGTTTCAAATCGACCTTTTGCTGAAGCAGTTTTTTGCAGCGCCAACCATCCGGGACTTGGCCCGCTTGATCGAACACAGCGAACAGGCAGCCGCCGCCGCCATTCAACCGGCAGAGCCGCAAGCGTATTATCCGGTATCTTCTGCTCAGCAGCGGATGTACTTGCTCCATCAGCTCGAAGGTGCCGGAATCAGCTACAATACGCCAGGCATCATCATGCTGGAAGGCAAGCTCGATCGCGAGCAATTGGCGAATGCGCTGCAAGCGTTGGTAGATCGTCACGATATTTTGCGGACGTCTTTTGAGATGGTCGGGGACGAGCTGGTGCAAAAAATTCATGACCGCGTGGCCGTGAACATGGAGTATGTGACGGCAGAGGAGCAGCAGATCGATGACCTTTTCCACGCGTTCGTCCGTCCGTTTGATCTTTCTGTGCCGCCATTGCTCCGCATGAGCCTGGTGAAACTCGCGGATGAGCGTCACCTGCTCCTGTACGACATGCACCATATTGCTGCCGATGCCGCATCGATCACGATCCTGTTCGATGAACTGGCTGAATTGTACCAGGGAAGAGAACTGCCGGAAATGCGCATCCAGTACAAAGATTTTGCTGTCTGGCAAAAAGCCTTGCATGAGTCGGATGCCTTCAAGCAGCAGGAAGCGTATTGGCTGAGCACGTTCGCTGGAAATATCACCGCTGTCGATGTGCCGACAGATTTTCCGCGCCCAGCCGTGAAAAGTTTTGCAGGGGGGCAAGTCACCCTGTCCATGGACCAAGAGCTGCTCAGTGCTTTGCACGAGTTGGCTGCGCATACGAATACGACGCTGTTTATGGTTTTGCTGGCCGCCTACAACGTGCTGCTCGCAAAATACGCTGGGCAAGACGACATCATCGTGGGAACGCCGATCTCCGGCAGGTCACGCGCCGAGCTTGCGCCTGTCGTCGGCATGTTCGTCCATACGCTGGCGATCCGCAACAAACCGACCGCCGAGAAGACATTCAAGCAGTTTTTGCAGGAGGTCAAGCAAAACGCGCTCGATGCTTTCGACCACCAGGACTACCCGTTTGAAAGCCTTGTGGAAAAGCTGGGCATTCCGCGCGATCCGGGGCGCAATCCGCTGTTTGACACCATGTTCATCCTGCAAAACGATGAGCTGCACGCAAAAACGCTGGATCAGCTCGTCTATCGCCCTTATGAATCGGACAGCGCGCTTGACGTGGCGAAATTCGACTTGTCGTTCCATCTGACCGAGCGGGAAACCGACCTGTTCTTGCGCCTGGAATACTGCACCAAGCTGTTCAAGCAACAAACCGTAGAACGAATGGCGCACCACTTCTTGCAAATTTTGCGGGCGGTCACGGCCAATCCGGAAAATGAATTGCAAGAGATCGAGATGCTGACAGCAGCAGAAAAGCAAATGCTGCTGGTGGCGTTCAACGATACGCACAGAGAATACCGGGCAGATCAAACGATCCAGCAGCTTTTTGAAGAGCTGGCGGAAAAAATGCCTGAGCACACGGCGCTCGTATTCGAAGAAAAGCGCATGTCGTTCCGGGAGCTGAATGAAAGAGCGAACCAGCTCGCAGCCGTTTTGCGGGAAAAAGGAGTCGGGCCAGCGCAGATCGTCGCTTTGCTGGTAGAGCGTTCCGCCGAGATGGTCATTGCCACGCTTGCCACGTTAAAAGCGGGCGGCGCCTTTTTGCCCGTCGATCCTGATTATCCGGAAGAGCGAATCCGCTACATGCTGGAGGACAGCCAGGCAAAACTGGTGGTGACCCATGCGCACTTGCTGCACAAAGTGAGCAGTCAGTCCGAAGTCGTTGATGTGGATGACCCTGGAAGCTACGCAACACAGACAGACAACCTGCCGTGCGCAAACACACCGTCTGATTTGGCTTATATCATTTACACGTCCGGTACGACGGGCAAGCCAAAAGGCGTCATGCTGGAGCACAAAGGGGTAGCGAATCTGCAAGCGGTATTTGCCCATCATCTAGGCGTCACGCCGCAAGATCGGGCAGGGCATTTTGCCAGCATCTCGTTTGACGCATCGGTGTGGGATATGTTTGGCCCGTTGCTGTCGGGAGCGACCTTGTACGTCTTGTCCCGAGACGTCATCAACGATTTTCAACGATTCGCCGAATACGTTCGCGATAACGCGATCACCTTCCTCACTTTGCCGCCGACGTACGCGATTTATCTGGAGCCGGAGCAGGTGCCGTCGTTACGCACCCTGATTACAGCCGGATCGGCTTCCTCCGTTGCATTGGTGGATAAATGGAAAGAAAAAGTCACCTATGTCAATGGATACGGCCCAACAGAGAGCACCGTTTGCGCGACACTGTGGAAAGCCAAATCGGATGAGCCAGTCGAAACGATCACGATTGGCAAACCGATTCAGAACACCAAGCTGTACATCGTGGATGACCAGTTGCAGTTGAAAGCGCCGGGGCAGATGGGAGAACTGTGCATCAGCGGCTTGTCGCTGGCGAGAGGCTATTGGAATCGTCCAGAGCTGACCGCCGAGAAGTTCGTCGACAACCCGTTTGTGCCAGGAACAAAGATGTACCGGACAGGCGACCTGGCAAGATGGCTGCCAGATGGAACTATCGAGTATCTGGGCAGAATCGATCACCAAGTGAAAATTCGCGGACATCGTGTGGAACTCGGCGAAGTGGAAAGCGTGCTGCTGCGGTATGACACGGTCAAAGAGGCAGCTGCCATCACACATGAGGACGACCGCGGCCAAGCTTACTTGTGCGCCTACTACGTAGCGGAGGGAGAAGCCACGCCTGCGCAACTTCGAGCCTATATGGAAAACGAGTTGCCGAACTACATGGTTCCCGCCTTCTTTATCCAGTTGGAAAAGATGCCGCTGACACCGAATGACAAGATTGACCGAAAAGCGCTGCCGAAGCCGAACCAGGAGGAGAACCGGACTGAGCAATATGCAGCGCCGCAAACCGAGCTGGAACAGTTGCTGGCTGGCATCTGGGCAGATGTACTGGGGATCAAGCAAGTCGGGACGCAAGACAACTTCTTTGAATTGGGCGGCGATTCGATTAAAGCGATCCAGGTATCCACCCGCCTGAATGCGTCAGGCTGGACGCTTGCGATGAAAGAACTGTTCCAGTACCCGACGATTGAAGAAGCTGCTCTGCGCGTCATCCCGAACAGCCGAGAGAGCGAGCAGGGTGTCGTAGAAGGCGAGATTGCCTTGACACCGATCCAGAAATGGTTCTTCGCGAACAACTTCACGGATCGTCACCATTGGAATCAGGCTGTCATGCTGTTTCGCGAGGACGGCTTTGACGAGGGACTCGTGCGGCAAGCGTTCCAGCAAATCGTCGAGCATCACGATGCGCTGCGCATGGTCTACAAGCAAGAGGACGGGGCGATCAAGCAAATCAACCGCGGGCTGACCGACGAGCGCTTCCGTTTCTACTCTTATGATTTGAAAAATCACGCGAACAGCGAAGCTCGCATCCTGGAGCTGTCTGATCAGATCCAGAGCAGCATCGATTTGGAGCACGGCCCACTCGTTCACGTGGCTCTGTTCGCCACAAAAGACGGGGATCATTTGCTGGTCGCGATCCACCATCTTGTCGTGGATGGCGTCTCCTGGCGCATTTTGTTCGAAGATTTTTCCTCAGCCTACTCGCAGGCTCTCCATCAGCAGGAGATCGTCTTGCCGAAAAAGACGGACTCCTTCAAAGACTGGGCGGCTCAATTGCAAAAGTACGCGGACAGCGACGAGCTGTTGCGGGAAGTGGCATATTGGCACAACTTGGAGACTACAACGACGACTGCGGCACTGCCAACAGATTTTGTCACGGCAGATCGCAAGCAAAAACATACGCGGACACTGTCGTTCGCGCTGACAGTCCCGCAGACAGAAAACCTTTTGCGTCACGTTCATCATGCCTATCACACAGAGATGAACGACCTGCTGCTGACAGCGCTCGGCTTGGCCGTAAAAGACTGGGCACATACGAATGGCGTCGTCATCAATCTGGAAGGCCATGGGCGCGAAGACATCCAGAACGAAATGAACGTCACGCGCACGATTGGCTGGTTCACTTCGCAATATCCGGTGGTGCTCGACATGGAAAAAGCCGAGGACTTGCCGTACCAGATCAAGCAAACCAAAGAAAACTTGCGGCGGATTCCGAAAAAAGGGATCGGCTACGAGATTTTGCGCACGCTGACGACAAGCCAGTTGCAGCCGCCATTAGCCTTTACGCTGCGGCCGGAAATCAGCTTTAACTATCTCGGTCAATTCGAGTCGGACGGAAAAACAGGCGGGTTTACATTCTCGCCGCTCGGAACAGGGCAGTTGTTCAGCCCGGAATCGGAGCGAGTGTTCCTGCTGGACATTTCCGCCATGATCGAGGACGGCGAGCTGCGGATCAGCGTAGGGTACAGCCGTCTCCAATATGAGGAAAAAACGATTGCCAGCCTGGCAGACAGCTACCGGAAGCACTTGCTAGGCATCATCGAGCATTGCATGGCAAAAGAAGAAGGCGAGTACACCCCGAGCGACCTGGGAGATGAAGAGCTGTCCATGGAGGAGCTGGAAAACATCCTGGAATGGATTTGATCCGGCGACAACAAAATTGATTTTCCTCCAATAAAAGTGGGGCACGCGGCGCTTTTATTGGAGGAACCCTCTTTGAACCGATAAATCACAGAGTTGAGGTGCCAAATGAAAAAGCAGGAAAACATCGCAAAAATTTACCCGCTAACCCCATTGCAAGAGGGTATGTTGTTTCACGCTGTCACGGACACGGGCAGCAGCGCCTATTGCCTCCAGATGTCTGCAACGATCGAGGGCGATTTTCACCTGCCGCTTTTTGAGCAGAGTCTGAACAAGCTCGTGGAAAACTACGAAGTATTGCGCACGGCTTTTGTATACCAAAACATGCAGCGACCTCGCCAAGTCGTGTTCAAGGAAAGAAAAGTGACCGTTCCTTGCGAAAACATCGCGCATTTGCCAAGCGCAGAGCAGGACGCGTACATACAAGCGTACACGAAGCAACATCATACATTCGACCTGACAAAAGACAACTTGATGAAAGCAGCCATTTTTCAAACGGCCGAGAACAAGTACCGATTGGTTTGGGCCTTCCATCATATTATCGTGGACGGTTGGACATTGGGCGTCTTGCTGCATAAGCTGCTGACCTATTACGCAGCGCTGCGAAAAGGCGAGCCGATTCCGCGGGAAGCGACGAAGCCGTACAGCGAATATATCAAGTGGCTGGATAAGCAAAACAAGGACGAGGCCCTCGCTTATTGGCAAAACTACCTGGCAGGGTATGACCATCAGGCTGCTTTTCCGAAAAAGAAGCTTGGAACGGAAGCAAGCCGCTATGAACATGTCGAGGCGATGTTCACGATCGCTCCCGAGAAGACGCAGCAGCTGATCCAGATCGCGAACCAAAATCAGGCGACGATGAGCAGCGTGTTTCAAGCTCTTTGGGGCATTTTGGCCAGCACATACAAAAATGCGGACGATGTCGTTTTCGGCTCGGTCGTATCAGGCCGCCCGCCGCAAATCCAAGGAATTGAGAGCATGGTCGGCTTGTTCATCAACACGATTCCGACCCGCGTCCAGACGAACAAACAACAGACGTTCAGCGAGCTGCTGCAAACCGTGCAAAAGCAAGCCCTGGCGTCTGCCACCTACGATTTCGCGCCGCTGTACGAAATTCAGAGCACAACAGTGCTGAAACAGGAATTGATCGATCATTTGGTCACGTTTGAAAATTACCCCGATCATTCGATGAAGCATCTGGAAGAATCATTAGGGTTTCAATTCACCGTAGAAAGCGGAGATGAGCAGACCTCCTATGATTTGAACGTGGTCGTCGCCCTCGCTCCCTCGAACGAGCTGTACGTGAAGCTAAGCTACAATGCCGCGGTGTATGAATCGTCATTCGTAAACAGAATCGAAGGGCATCTCCGCACCGTCATCGACCAGGTGATCGGCAATCCGCATGTACACCTGCACGAGATCGGCATCATCACCGAAGAGGAAAAGCAGCAACTGCTCGTCGCCTACAACGACACGGCTGCTGAATATCCGCGGGACAAAACGATTTTCGAGCTGATCGCGGAACAAGCGAGCCGGACACCAGCGAAAGCAGCAGTTGTTTGCGGCGAGGACACCCTGACCTATCAGGAGCTGATGGAGCGTTCTGCCCAGCTTGCCAATGCTTTGCGCGAAAAAGGAATCGCCAGCGGCAGCATCGTCTCGATTATGGCGGAACATTCACTGGAGCTGATCGTGGCGATCATGGCTGTCTTGCGGTCAGGTGCTGCCTACTTGCCGATTGATCCCGAGTACCCGCAAGATCGCATCCAGTATTTGCTCGATGACAGCCAGACCACGCTGCTGTTAACCCAGTCGCATCTGCAACCAAACATCCAGTTTGCAGGCAGCGTGCTTTATTTGGACGATCGTTCCTTGTACGAAGGCGGCAGCACATCCTTCGCACCCGAGAGCAAGCCTGATGATTTGGCGTACATGATCTACACTTCCGGTTCTACCGGCAATCCAAAAGGGGCGATGATTACTCATCAAGGCCTGGTCAATTACATCTGGTGGGCCAACAAGGTGTACGTCCAAGGCGAAGCGGTGGACTTTCCGCTGTACTCATCTATTTCGTTCGATTTGACCGTCACCTCGATCTTCACGCCGCTTCTGTCCGGCAACACGATTCATGTGTACAGAGGGGCAGACAAGGTACAGGTCATTTTGGACATCATCAAAGATAACAAAGTCGGGATCATCAAGCTGACGCCGACACACCTGAAGCTGATTGAACACATCGACGGCAAGGCCAGCAGCATCAGGCGGTTCATCGTCGGCGGCGAGAACTTGCCGACAAAGCTGGCGAAGCAAATTTACGACCATTTCGGAGAGAACGTGCAAATTTTCAACGAGTACGGACCGACCGAAACCGTTGTCGGTTGCATGATTTACTTGTATGACCCGCAAACAACGACCCAGGAGTCGGTGCCAATCGGTGTCCCGGCAGACAACGTCCAGCTTTATTTGCTCGATGCTTCCATGCAGCCGGTGCCCGTCGGCTCGCTTGGCGAAATGTACATAGCCGGAGACGGCGTAGCCAAAGGGTATTTCAACAGACCGGAGCTGACGAAGGAAAAGTTTATCGACAACCCGTTCCGTCCGGGAACCAAAATGTATCGAACAGGCGACCTGGCAAAATGGCTGCCTGATGGAAACATGGAGTATGCAGGCAGAATGGACTATCAAGTGAAGATTCGCGGCCATCGGATCGAGATGGGCGAAATCGAAACGCGTCTGACGCAGCATGAGGCGGTCAAGGAAGCGGTCGTGATCGTGGAAAAGGATGAGAGCGGCCAAAACGTGCTGTACGCGTACCTTGTTTCCGAGCGGGAACTGACGGTAGCTGAGCTGAGAGAATTTTTGGGGCGTACGCTGCCTTCCTATATGATTCCTTCCTTCTTTATTCGCTTGGCGGAAATTCCGCTGACCGCGAACGGAAAAGTAGAGCGAAAAAAATTGCCGAAGCCAGCTGGCGCAGTCGTCACAGGCACGGCGTATGCAGCTCCGCAAAATGAAATCGAGGCAAAGCTGGCCGAGATATGGCAGCAAGTGCTGGGCATAAGCCAGGTAGGGATTCACGACGATTTCTTTGACTTGGGCGGACACTCGTTGAAGGCGATGACTGTCGTTTTCCAAGTCTCGAAAGCGCTGGAAGTGGAATTGCCCGTAAAGGCCTTGTTCGAACATCCAACCGTAGCGGAGCTGGCCCGCTTCCTTTCGCGGTCGGAAAAAACCGAGTACACCGCGATTCAACCCGTGGCAGCGCAGGAGTTTTACCCGGTTTCATCTGCGCAAAAAAGAATGTATATCCTGCAACAGTTCGAAGGCAACGGAATCAGCTACAACATTTCGGGTGCGATTCTCCTCGAAGGAAAGCTGGACTACGCCCGGTTTGCCAGCGCTGTGCAACAGCTGGCAGAGCGCCACGAAGCTTTGCGCACCTCGTTCCACCGGATCGACGGCGAGCCTGTGCAAAAAGTGCACGAGGAAGTAGAAGTGCCGCTTTTCATGCTGGAGGCTCCCGAAGACCAGGCGGAGAAAATCATGCGCGAGTTTGTCCGTCCGTTTGATCTCGGGGTCGCTCCGCTGATGCGAACAGGTTTGCTCAAGCTGGGCAAAGACCGCCATTTGTTTTTGCTCGACATGCACCATATCATCTCGGACGGCGTTTCTTCGCAAATTTTGCTGCGTGAATTTGCCGAGTTGTACCAGGGAGCAGACTTGCAGCCGCTTTCGCTGCAATACAAAGATTTTGCTGCTTGGCAAAATGAGCTGTTTCAGACGGAGGCATACAAGAAGCAGGAGCAGCACTGGCTGAACACGTTTGCTGATGAAATTCCGCTCTTGAACCTGCCGACTGACTATCCGCGCCCTAGCGTGCAAAGTTTTGCAGGCGATCTCGTCCTTTTTGCCGCCGGAAAAGAACTGCTGGAGCGGTTGCAACAGGTAGCGTCAGAAACAGGCACCACCTTGTACATGATTTTGCTTGCCGCCTACAATGTGCTGCTGTCCAAGTATACCGGCCAGGAAGACATCATCGTCGGGACGCCTGTCGCTGGACGTTCCCATGCGGACGTGGAAAACATCATGGGCATATTCGTGAACACATTGGCGCTGCGCAACCAGCCTGCCAGCAGCAAAACGTTTGCGCAATTTTTGCAGGAAGTGAAGCAAAACGCGCTTGCAGCCTATGACCATCAAGATTATCCATTTGAAGAACTTGTGGAAAAACTGGCGATTCAGCGGGATATTAGCCGAAATCCGTTGTTTGACACGTTGTTTTCTTTGGAAAACGCGAACCAGCAGTCGCTTGCCATCGCCGAGCTGACAGCGTCGCCCTATGAGCTGTTCAACAAAATTTCCAAGTTCGATCTCGCTTTGAACGCAAGCGAATCGCCAGCGGACATTCAGTTCCAGCTCACATTCGCAACCAAGCTGTTCAAGAAAGAAACGGTCGAGCGAATGGCCCGGCATTACCTGGAAATTTTGCGCTGGATCAGTGAGCAGCCAACGGCAAGCCTCGCGGACATCGACATGATGACGGAAGCGGAAAAACGCACACTCCTTCTGAACGTGAACGATACGTTTGTCGAGCGGACTGCCGCGACCGCCTTGCATCAATTAGTGGAGGAGCAAGCAGCACGCACGCCTGATGAAGTGGCCGTCGTGTACGAAGAATATGCCTTGACCTATCGCGAGCTGAACGCCAGGGCGAACCAGCTGGCCCGTTTGCTGCGCAGTCACGGAACCGGACCAGATACGTTGATCGGCATTATGGTGGACCGTTCGCCAGGCATGGTCGTCGGGATGCTGGCTGTGCTCAAAGCAGGCGGCGCGTACACGCCAATCGACCCAAGCTATCCGCCAGAACGAATCCAGTACATGCTCAGCGACAGCCAGGCGCCGATTTTGCTGACGCAGCGTCATTTGCAGGAGCTGGCTGCTTATCAAGGGGAGATCATCGACGTAGACGAGGAAGCGATTTACACCGGAGCCGACACGAACCTGGACAACGTCGCTGGCAAAGACGACTTGGCCTATGTGATCTACACATCGGGATCGACGGGCAATCCGAAAGGCGTCATGATCTCCCATCAGGCGATTTGCAATCACATGTTGTGGATGAGAGAGACGTTCCCGCTGACGACCGAGGATGCTGTCCTGCAAAAAACGCCGTTCAGCTTCGACGCTTCCGTATGGGAGTTTTATTTGCCGCTCATCACCGGAGGACAACTGGTGTTGGCAAAGCCGGACGGGCATCGCGACATCGCCTACATGACTCGTCTCATTCGAGATGAGAAAATCACGACCTTGCAGATGGTTCCGTCCTTGCTGGATCTGGTCATGACCGACCCGGGCTGGAGCGCATGCACGAGCTTGCAGCGAGTGTTCTGCGGCGGGGAAGCATTGACGCCTGCCCTCGTCTCGCGTTTTTACGAGACACAGCAAGCTCAGTTGATCAACTTGTACGGCCCTACAGAGACAACCATCGATGCGACTTATTGGCCTTGCCCGCGCCAGCAGGAATACAGCGCAATTCCGATCGGCAAACCGATCGACAACGTCCGGCTGTATGTCGTCAATGCCAGCAACCAGCTTCAGCCAGTAGGCGTAGCGGGAGAGCTGTGCATTGCCGGAGACGGTTTGGCCCGCGGCTATTGGCAGCGCGAGGAGCTGACGAAAGCAAGTTTTGTCGACAACCCGTTTGAGCCGGGCGGCACCATGTACCGTACCGGAGACATGGTCCGCTATTTGCCCGATGGCCATATCGAGTATTTGGGACGCATCGACCATCAAGTCAAAATCAGAGGTCACCGCATCGAGCTGGGGGAAATCGAAGCCACGCTTTTGCAGCATGAAGCGGTCAAAGCGGTCGTCGTCATGGCCCGCCAGGATGGCAAAGGGCAAAACAGCCTGTACGCCTATGTCGTAGCGGAGCAGGACATCCAGACAGCGGAGCTGAGAACGTACCTGTCTGCCACCTTGCCAGCCTACATGGTTCCGTCCGCTTTTGTTTTCTTGGAGCAGCTGCCGCTTTCAGCGAACGGCAAAGTGGATCGCAAGGCATTGCCTCAACCGGAGGATGCCGCCGCCTCTGCTGCCGTGTATGTGGCGCCGCGCAACGAATGGGAAGCCAAGCTCGCAGCGATATGGGAAAGTGTGCTTGGAGTCGAGCCGATCGGGGTTCACGATCATTTCTTTGAACTGGGCGGACATTCTTTGAAAGCGATGCACGTCATTTCTTTGCTCCAGCGCAGCTTCCAGGTGGACGTACCGTTGAAAGTCCTGTTTGAATCGCCAACGATCGCGGGCCTGGCCCCACTTGTTGCGGCTGCCCGCAAAGGCACGTACACAGCGATCCCCCCTGTCGAAAAGCAGGAGTATTACCCGGTTTCCGCGGCACAGAAGCGAATGTTCATTCTGCAGCAAATGGAAGGAGCAGGCATCAGCTACAACATGCCAGGCTTCATGTATCTCGACGGCAAGCTGGATACAGAGCGGCTGCAACAGGCGCTGAAAAGTTTGGTGCAACGCCACGAATCGTTGCGCACCTCGTTCCACTCCGTGCAAGGCGAGACGGTTCAGCGTGTGCATGACGATGTCGATCTGGCCATCTCGTTTGGCGAAGCGACCGAAGCAGAGACCCGGCAAATAGCCGAGCAGTTTATCCAGCCGTTCGATCTGGGAACAGCCCCGCTGTTGCGTGCCGGACTCATCAAGCTGGCGCCGGAACGCCACCTGTTCATGCTCGATTTGCACCATATTGTCGTCGATGGCGTCTCCATCGGCCTGCTCATCGAGGAATTTGCCCAGCTCTATCACGGGGAAGAGCTGCCAGAGCTGCGCATTCAGTACAAAGATTTTGCCAAGTGGCAGCAGGACTGGTTCCAGACCGAGGAATTTGCCGAGCAGGAAGCCTACTGGCTCAACACCTTTACGGGAGAAATCCCCGTGCTCAATCTGCCGACGGATTATCCAAGACCGTCTGTGAAAAGCTTTGCCGGAGATCGCTTCGCCTTTGGCTCCGGCACTGCTTTGCCAAAACAATTGCATCAGCTCGCCCAAGAGACAGGCACGACGCTCTACATGGTTCTGTTGGCCGCCTACAACGTGCTCCTGTCCAAATACTCCAGGCAAGAGGACATCATCGTCGGCGCTCCTACGGCTGGCAGGTCCCATGCCGAAACGGAGTCCATCGTCGGAATGTTTGTCAACACACTGGCCTTGCGCAACGAGCCAGCCGGGAGCAAAACTTTCCGCGACTTTTTGGCCGAAGTGAAAACCAACACGCTGGGAGCGTTTGAGCATCAAGATTATCCGCTCGATGAACTCGTCGACAAGCTGGACATGCAACGGGATTTGAGCCGCAACCCTTTGTTTGACACGGTTTTCATTTTGCAAAACATGGAGCAAAAGCCGTTCGAAATGGAGCAATTGACGATTACTCCTTATTCGGCAGAGGTGAAACAGGCCAAGTTTGACCTGTCGCTGGAGGCGTACGAAGAAAACGCGGAAATCATCTTTAGCCTGGATTACAGCACCAAGCTGTTTTCGCGCGAGACGATCGAAAAAATAGCGACCCATTTTATCCAAATCTTGCGGGCGGTCATTGCGGAACCGGAAATGCCGTTGTCCGAGATCACCATGCTCACAGAGGCGGAAAAGCAGCGCTTGCTGGTCGACTTCAACGGTGCGCACAAAGATTTTCCGCAAAACAAAACGCTTCAGGCGCTTTTTGAAGAACAAGCGGAAAAGTCGCCGCAGGCAACAGCCGTGGAAATCAGCGGGCAGCCCCTGTCCTATCAGGAGCTGAATGAGCGAGCCAACCAGCTTGCCGCTACGCTGCGGGAGCGGGGAGTACAGCCTGACCAACCTGTAGGGATTATGGCGAACCGCTCTGTGGAGATGGTCGTCGGCATCCTCGCCATCTTGAAAGCAGGCGGAGCTTACGTGCCGATCGACCCGGAATATCCGGAGGAGCGTGTCGCCTACATGCTGACGGATTGCCAAGCCCGCCTGGTGCTGACGCAAAAGCATCTGGGAGCGAAGCTTGGTTCCAGCGTGACCGCGGAATGCCTGTATCTCGACGACGAGAGCAACTATGGTGTGCACCGCTCGAATTTGCAGCCGATCAATACCGCTTCCGATCTGGCTTACATCATCTACACATCGGGTACGACTGGCAAGCCAAAAGGGGTCATGGTCGAGCACCGGGGCATCGTCAACAACGTGCTGTGGAAGAAAGCGGAGTACCAAATGAAGGTTGGCGACAGAAGCTTGCTGTCTCTGTCCTTTGCCTTTGACGCTTTCGTTCTGTCCTTCTTTACGCCTGTGCTTTCCGGGGCAACTGTCGTACTGGCGGAGGATGAAGAAGCCAAGGACCCAGTCTCTTTGAAAAAGCTCATCGCCGCTTCGCGCTGCACCTTGATGACAGGCGTGCCGAGCTTGTTCCAGGCCATTCTGGAATGCAGCACGCCAGCGGATATCCGTCCGCTGCAAACCGTCACACTCGGCGGAGAAAAAATTACGGCGCAGCTTGTTGAAAAATGCAAGCAGCTGAATCCCGATCTGGTCATCGTCAACGAGTACGGCCCGACAGAAAGCAGTGTCGTCGCCACCTGGCAGCGCCTTGCGGGTCCGGATGCTGCCATCACCATCGGGCGGCCGATTGCCAACACCAGCCTGTACATCGTGAACCAATATCACCAGCTACAGCCAATCGGCGTGGTCGGGGAGATTTGCATCGGCGGCCGCGGCTTGGCACGAGGTTATTGGAACAAGCCAGCGCTCACGGAAGAGAAGTTTGTTTCCCATCCGTTTGCGGCAGGCGAGCGCATGTACAAGACGGGCGATCTTGGCAAGTGGCTCCCGGACGGAACGATTGAATACATTGGGCGCATCGACGAACAGGTCAAAGTCCGAGGCTACCGAATTGAAATCGGCGAGATCGAGTCGGCTCTGCTGGCTGCGGAAAAGCTGACAGCGGCTGTTGTGGTCGTCTATGAGGATCAGCTTGGCCAGTCGGCTCTGGCAGCGTATTTTACCGCCGACGAACAGCTTGATGTCACGAAGCTGTGGTCGCATCTGTCGAAGCGACTTCCGTCGTACATGATTCCTGCGCATTTTGTGCAGCTCGATCAGCTTCCGCTTACGCCAAACGGCAAAGTCGACAAGAAAGCCTTGCCGAAGCCAGAAGGCAAGCCCGTAACCGAAGCGCAATATGTCGCGCCGACAAATGCGGTGGAAAGCAAGCTGGCAGAGATTTGGGAACGCGTGCTCGGGGTTAGCGGCATCGGCATTCTCGACAACTTTTTCCAGATCGGCGGACATTCCTTGAAAGCGATGGCTGTCGCTGCACAGGTACATCGCGAGTATCAGGTTGAGCTTCCGCTGAAAGTGCTGTTCGCGCAACCTACGATCAAGGCGTTGGCCCAGTATGTCGCCACGAGCGGAAAAGAGACATATGTGCCGATCGAGCCTGCACCGTTGCAAGAGTATTATCCTGTTTCATCTGCGCAAAAGCGGATGTATGTCCTGCGCCAGTTTGCGGACACAGGCACGGTTTATAACATGCCGAGCGCGTTGTATATCGAAGGCGATCTGGATCGGAAGCGTTTTGAAGCCGCCATCCACGGATTGGTCGAGCGGCACGAATCGCTGCGCACATCCTTCCACACCGTAAATGGCGAGCCTGTCCAGCGCGTACACGAGCATGTCGAGCTGAATGTGCAGTACGCGGAAGTGACGGAAGCGCAAGTGGAGCCAACCGTCGAGTCGTTCGTGCAAGCATTTGATCTGACAAAAGCTCCGCTATTGCGGGTCGGACTTTTCAAGCTGGCAGCGAAACGGCATCTGTTCCTGCTGGATATGCATCACATCATCTCGGATGGCGTCTCGGCCGGAATCATTATGGAAGAGTTCTCGAAGCTGTATCGAGGCGAAGAACTGCCTGCGCTTTCCGTCCATTACAAAGATTTCGCCGTCTGGCAGTCTGAACTGTTCCAGAGCGACGTCTATACCGAGCATGAAAACTACTGGCTGAACGCGTTTTCTGGCGACATTCCGGTGCTTAACTTGCCAGCCGATTTTTCTCGTCCGCTGACACAGAGCTTTGAAGGAGATTGCGTTTCGTTCCAGGCAGACAAAGCGTTGCTGGACGATCTTCACAAGCTCGCCCAGGAGAGCCAATCGACGTTGTTCATGGTATTGCTGGCGGCTTACAATGTGCTGCTTGCCAAGTACAGCGGACAGGAAGACATCGTCGTCGGCACACCGATTGCGGGCAGATCGCACGCCGATATCGAGAACGTTCTGGGGATGTTTGTCAACACGCTCGCTTTGCGCAACTATCCGGCCGAGATGAAACACTTCCAGGCATTTTTGGAAGAGGTCAAGCAAAATACGCTGCAAGCATACGCCCATCAAGATTATCCGTTCGAAGCACTGGTCGAAAAGCTGGACATCCAGCGGGATCTCAGCCGCAATCCGCTGTTTGACACCATGTTTATTTTGCAAAACCTGGACCAAAAAGCTTACGAGCTGGATGGGCTGAAACTGGAGGCATATCCGGCACAAGCAGGCAACGCCAAATTCGATCTCACGCTGGAAGCGCACGAGGACGAGACAGGCATTCATTTTGCGCTCGTCTACTCGATCAAATTGTTCCAGCGAGAATCAATCGAAAGAATGGCGGGTCACTTCCTGCAAGTGCTGCGCCAAGTCGTTGCCGACCAAGCAACTGCCTTGCGCGAGATCAGCCTGCTCAGCGAGGAAGAGCGCCGAATTGTGACCGTTGATTTCAACAACACGTTTGCCGCGTATCCGCGCGATCGGACGATTCAGGAGCTGTTCGAGCAGCAGGCAGCAAAAACTCCGGAGCATGCAGCGGTCGTGATGGACGGACAGATGCTGACGTATCGGGAGCTGAACGAAAAAGCGAATCAGCTCGCCCATGTCCTTCGTCAAAACGGAGTCGGGAAAGAGAGCATCGTCGGTCTGCTCGCAGATCGTTCGCTGGAAATGATTACAGGCATCATGGGGATTCTCAAAGCGGGCGGCGCCTACCTGGGCCTGGACCCGGAGCATCCGTCCGAACGCCTAGCTTACATGCTGGAAGATGGCGGCGTGAAAGTTGTCCTCGTGCAAAAGCACTTGCTGCCGCTCGTCGGCGAAGGGCTGATGCCAATTGTTTTGGAAGAGGAGAGCCTGCACCGGGAAGATTGCGGCAATCCGGCGATTGTCAACGGTGCGAGTGACCTGGCTTATGTGATGTACACCTCAGGCTCTACAGGCAAGCCAAAAGGAGTCATGGTCGAGCATCGCAACGTCACCCGCTTGGTTACGCATACGAATTACGTGCAAGTGCGCGAGAGCGACCGGATGATTCAAACCGGCGCGATTGGCTTCGACGCCATGACATTTGAGATTTTCGGCGCGTTGCTGCACGGGGCCAGCCTGTATTTGGTGAGCAAGGACGTCTTGCTGGATGCCGAAAAGCTGGGCAGCTTCCTGCGGACGAATCAGATTACGACCATGTGGCTGACCTCGCCGCTCTTCAACCAGCTTTCGCAAGACAATCCGGCGATGTTTGACAGCTTGCGCGCCTTGATCGTCGGTGGCGAAGCGTTGTCGCCGAAGCACATCAACCGGGTAAAAAGTGCCCTTCCTGACCTGGAAATCTGGAACGGATACGGCCCGACCGAAAACACGACCTTCTCGACGTGCTATTTGATTGAGCAGCATTTTGAAGAGCAGATTCCGATCGGCAAGCCGATTGCAAACTCCACCGCGTATATCGTCGACGGCAACAATCAGCCGCAGCCGATCGGCGTACCGGGTGAACTGTGCGTCGGTGGTGACGGTGTCGCAAGAGGCTATGTGAACAAGCCGGAATTAACCGCCGAAAAGTTTGTGCCCAATCCGTTTGCGCCTGGCGAAACGATGTATCGCACCGGAGATTTGGCGAGATGGCTGCCGGATGGGACGATTGAGTATTTGGGCCGAATCGACCAGCAGGTCAAAATCAGGGGATACCGGATCGAGCTTGGGGAAATCGAGACGGTCTTGTCCCAGCAGGCACAAGTAAAAGAAGCAGTCGTGGCCGTGATCGAGGAGGCGAACGGGCAAAAAGCTCTCTGCGCTTACTTTGTGCCAGAACAGGCCGTCGACGCCGCAGAGCTGCGAGAAGCGATGTCCAAACAATTGCCTGGCTACATGGTCCCTGCTTACTATGTGCAAATGGAAAAGCTGCCGTTGACCGCGAACGGAAAGGTCGACCGCCGGGCATTGCCGCAGCCATCCGGCGAGCGGACGACAGGAAGCGCCTTTGTCGCTGCGCAAAATGATACCGAAGCGAAGCTGCAACAGATTTGGCAAGAAGTTTTGGGCATTCCGGCAATCGGCATTCACGACAACTTCTTTGAAATCGGCGGTCATTCCTTGAAGGCGATGAACGTCATCACGCAAGTCCATAAAACATTCCAGGTGGAGCTGCCGTTAAAAGCGCTGTTTGCCACTCCGACGATCCATGAGTTGGCTGCGCATATTGCCGAGAGCGCATTCGAGCAGTTCGAGACGATCCAGCCAGTCGAGCCTGCCGCGTTTTATCCCGTGTCGTTTGCCCAAAAGCGAATGTACATCCTGCATCAGTTCGAAGGAAGCGGGATCAGCTACAACGTGCCGAGTGTGCTGGTGCTGGAAGGCAAGCTCGATTATGACCGCTTTGCTGCTGCCATCCAGAGCCTGGTTAAACGGCATGAATCTTTGCGCACCTCGTTCCATTCGGTAAACGGGGAACCGCTGCAACGAGTACATCCGGATGTCGAGCTGCCTGTCCGCCTTTTGGAGGCGACAGAAGATCAGAGCGAATCGCTCATCCAGGAGCTAATCCAGCCGTTTGATCTGGAGATAGCCCCGTTGTTCAGAGTGAATCTGATCAAGCTTGGCGCAGAGCGGCACTTGTTCTTCATGGATATGCACCACATTATTTCCGATGGCGTATCGCTTGCGGTCATCGTCGAGGAAATTGCCAGCTTGTATGCAGGAAAACAGCTTTCCGACCTGCGCATCCAGTACAAAGACTTTGCTGTGTGGCAGACCAAGCTGGCTCAGTCGGATCGCTTCCAAAAACAGGAGGATTTTTGGACCCGGACGTTTGCCGGGGAGATTCCTTTGCTGAATCTGCCCCATGATTATCCAAGACCTTCTGTGCAGAGCTTTGACGGTGACACGGTCGCGCTTGGCACCGGACATCACCTGCTGGAACAACTGCGCAAGCTCGCTGCCGAGACTGGCACGACCTTGTTCATGGTGCTGCTGGCTGCCTACCATGTGTTGCTCTCCAAGTACGCCGGACAGGAAGAAATCGTCGTCGGCACACCGATCGCAGGCCGCTCGCACGCAGATGTCGAGCGCATTGTCGGGATGTTCGTCAACACGCTCGCTTTGAAAAATACGGCCGCTGGCAGCCTGAGCTTCCGCGCCTTTTTGGAAGACGTGAAGCAAAATGCGCTCCATGCCTTCGAGCATCAAGACTATCCGTTCGAGCATCTGGTCGAGAAGCTGCAAGTGCGGCGCGATCTGAGCAGAAACCCGCTGTTTGATACGATGTTCAGCCTGGGGCTTGCCGAATCAGCCGAAGGAGAAGTAGCGGATCTGAAAGTGTCGCCTTATCCGGTGAACGGCCACATCGCCAAATTCGACCTTTCCCTGGATGCGATGGAAAAACAGGATGGACTTCTTGTTCAATTCAGCTATTGCACGAAGCTGTTCGCAAAAGAAACGGTTGATCGACTGGCCGCCCATTACGTTCAGCTTTTGCAAACAATCACAGCCGATCCCGACATCGAGCTCGCCCGGATCAGCGTGTTGTCCAAAGCAGAGACGGAGCACATGCTGCACAGCTTCCTCGCAACCAAAACAGCCTATCCGACGGACAAAACGTTCCAGAAGCTGTTCGAGGAGCAAGTGGAAAAAACACCGAACGAGATTGCCGTTCTGTTCGGCAATGAACAGCTGACCTATCAGGAGTTGAATGCAAAAGCAAACCAGCTCGCCCGCGTCCTGCGGCGAAAAGGCGTCAAGCCGGAGAGCACCGTCGGCATCCTCGTAGACCGCTCGCTCTACATGGTCATCGGCATGCTGGCCGTGTTGAAAGCAGGCGGAACATTCGTCCCGATTGATCCGGACTACCCGCTGGAGCGCCAAGCGTTCATGCTCGAAGACAGCGAGGCGAAGCTGCTGCTCACCTTGCAAAAAATGAACAGTCAAGTTGCCTTCCCTTATGAAACCTTTTATCTGGATACAGAGACAGTGGATCAGGAGGAGACGGGCAATCTGGAGCACGTTGCGCAGCCGGAGAACGTCGCTTACATCATCTACACATCCGGTACGACGGGCAAGCCAAAAGGGGTCGTCATCGAGCACCGCAGCTATGCCAATGTCGCATTTGCCTGGAAAGACGAATATCACCTGGACAGCTTCCCGGTCCGTTTGCTGCAAATGGCGAGCTTCGCCTTTGACGTCTCGACGGGCGATTTTGCCAGGGCGCTGCTGACAGGCGGGCAACTGGTCATCTGCCCGAATGAGGTCAAAATGGACCCAGCTTCGCTGTACGAGATCATCAGGCGTCACGAAATTACCATTTTCGAAGCGACACCCGCCTTGATCATGCCGTTGATGCACTACGTTTACGAAAACGAACTGGATATGAGCCAAATGAAGCTGCTGATTCTCGGAGCAGACAGCTGCCCGGCGGAAGACTTCAAAACGTTGCTCGCGCGCTTCGGTCAGAAGATGCGCATTATCAACAGCTACGGCGTGACAGAGGCGTGCATTGACACCAGCTACTACGAAGAAACAGACGTCACCGCCATCCGCTCGGGAACGGTGCCGATCGGCAAACCGCTTCCGAACATGACGATGTACGTGGTCGATGCGCATTTGAATTTGCAGCCTGTCGGCGTCGTAGGCGAATTGTGCATCGGCGGAGCAGGGGTTGCGCGCGGTTATTTGAACAGACCTGAGCTGACGGAAGAGAAGTTCGTGCCGAATCCGTTCGCCCCAGGTGAACGATTGTACCGCACAGGTGATCTGGCGAAGTGGCGCGCAGATGGCAATGTCGAGTTCCTCGGACGCAATGACCACCAGGTAAAAATCAGGGGTGTCCGCATCGAGCTGGGCGAGATCGAGACACAACTGCGCAAGCTGGACGGAATTACGGAAGCAGTCGTGGTCGCAAGAGAAGATCACGGGCAGGAAAAGGAATTGTGCGCATACGTCGTGGCGGACCACAAGCTTGACACCGCAGAATTGCGGGCGAATTTGCTGAAGGAACTGCCGCAAGCGATGATACCAGCGTATTTCGTCGCCTTGGATGCGCTGCCGCTGACTGCCAATGGCAAAGTAGACAGACGTTCCTTGCCAGCGCCGGATGTCACCATGCTGAGAACGACCGAGTATGTAGCGCCGCGCTCCGTCTGGGAAGCCCGATTGGCCCAAGTATGGGAGCAGGTGCTGAATGTTCCGCAAGTGGGTGCGCTAGACGACTTTTTCGCGCTCGGCGGTCACTCATTGCGTGCCATGCGCGTCATTTCCAGCATGCACAACGAATACCAGGTCGACATCCCGCTGCGCATCTTGTTCGAAAAACCGACGATTCAGGAACTGGCGGCGTTCATCGAAGAGACAGCCAAAGGGAATGTCTTCTCGATCGAGCCTGTGCAAAAGCAAGCGTACTATCCGGTTTCCTCGGCACAAAAGCGCATGTACATCCTCGATCAATTTGAGGGAGTCGGCATCAGCTACAACATGCCGTCGACTATGCTGATCGAAGGCAAGCTGGAGCGAACACGGGTGGAAGCGGCGTTCCAGCGCTTGATTGCGCGACATGAAAGCCTGCGCACTTCGTTTGCCGTCGTCAACGGAGAGCCTGTGCAAAACATTCACGAGGACGTTCCGTTTGCGCTTGCCTATTCGGAAGTCACAGAACAGGAGGCGCGCGAACTCGTTTCTTCTCTCGTGCAGCCGTTCGATCTGGAGGTCGCACCACTCATCCGCGTGTCGCTGCTGAAAATCGGCGAGGATCGTTACGTGCTCTTTACCGACATGCATCACAGCATTTCCGATGGCGTATCCTCCGGCATTCTTTTGGCAGAGTGGGTGCAGCTGTACCAGGGTGACGTTTTGCCGGAGCTGCGTATCCAGTACAAGGACTTTGCTGTGTGGCAACAAGAGTTTTCCCAGTCGGCTGCCTTCCACAAGCAGGAAGCGTACTGGTTGCAAACGTTTGCCGATGACATTCCTGTGCTGAACTTGCCGACCGATTTCACCCGCCCCAGCACCCAAAGCTTTGCCGGGGATCAGTACACGATCGGCGCGGGCAAAGCGCTCACGGAAGGCTTGCACCAGTTGGCGCAGGCGACGGGAACGACTTTGTACATGGTTCTGCTCGCCGCGTACAACGTGCTGCTCGCCAAGTATGCCGGGCAGGAGGACATCATCGTCGGCACGCCGATTACAGGCAGATCCCATGCCGATCTCGAACCGATCGTCGGCATGTTCGTGAACACGTTGGCGATGCGAAACAAACCGCAGCGCGAAAAGACTTTTAGCGAGTTTTTGCAAGAAGTCAAGCAAAATGCGCTGGATGCGTACGGCCATCAGGATTACCCGTTTGAAGAACTGGTGGAAAAGCTCGCGATCGCGCGCGATTTGAGCCGAAATCCGCTGTTTGACACCGTGTTTACGTTCCAAAACAGCACGGAAGAGGTCATGACGCTGCCTGAATGCACGCTTGCGCCGTTTATGACGGACGAAACAGGCCAGCACGCCAAGTTCGACTTGACTTTCAGCGCTACGGAAGAGCGGGAAGAAATGACGATTGGCGTGGAGTACAGCACAAGCTTGTTTACGCGGGAAACGATGGAACGGTTCAGCCGCCACTTCCTGGCGATTGCAGCGAGCATCGTGCAAAATCCGCACATTCGCCTGAGCGAGATCGACATGCTTTTGCCAGAAGAAAAACAGCAGATTTTGGCCGGGTTCAACGATACAGCCGTCAGCTATCCCCTGGACAAAACGCTGCACCAGCTATTCGAAGAGCAGGTCGACAAAACCCCGGATCAGGCAGCGCTTCTCTTTAGCGAGCAATCGCTGACGTACAGCGAACTGAACGAGCGAGCAAACAGACTGGCAAGGGTCCTGCGCGCAAAAGGAGTCGGACCGGACCGTCTGGTAGCGATCATGGCGGAGCGCTCACCGGAAATGGTGATCGGTATTCTCGGTATTTTGAAGGCAGGCGGCGCTTATGTTCCCGTCGATCCCGGCTATCCGCAGGAGCGCATTCAGTACCTGCTCGAAGATAGCAACGCAGCCCTGCTGCTCAGCCAGGCGCATCTGTTGCCGCTGTTGGCCCAGGTGTCAAGCGAGCTGCCGGAGTGCCTTGATCTGAACGCTGAACTGGATGCCGGACTGAGCGGCTCCAACCTGCCAGCTGTCAACCAACCGACTGACCTTGCCTACGTCATCTATACATCCGGTACGACCGGCAAGCCGAAGGGTGTCATGATCCCGCATCAAGGAATCGCGAACTGCTTGCAGTGGAGAAGAGACGAATACGGGTTCGGGCCGAATGACAAGGCGTTGCAAGTGTTCTCCTTTGCCTTCGACGGTTTTGTAGCCAGCTTGTTCGCTCCGCTGCTCGGAGGGGCAACGTGCGTGTTGCCGCAAGAAGCAGCTGCCAAAGACCCGGTCGCGCTGAAAAAACTGATGGCCGCAACGGAAGTCACCCATTACTACGGCGTACCGAGTCTGTTCCAGGCCATTCTCGATTGCTCGACGACAACCGACTTCAATCAGTTGCGTTGCGTCACGCTGGGCGGCGAGAAGCTGCCTGTACAGCTTGTGCAAAAAACAAAAGAAAAGCATCCGGCAATCGAGATCAACAACGAGTACGGCCCGACGGAAAACAGCGTCGTCACCACCATCTCGCGCTCGATTGAAGCGGGGCAAGCGATCACGATTGGCCGACCGCTTGCGAACGTCCAAGTCTACATTGTAGATGAGCAGCATCACTTGCAGCCGATTGGCGTGGCCGGTGAGCTGTGCATCGGCGGAGCCGGGCTTGCCAGAGGCTATCTGAACAAACCGGAGCTGACCGCAGAGAAGTTTGTCGCAAATCCGTTCCGACCAGGCGAACGCATGTACAAAACAGGCGACTTGGTGAAATGGCGGACGGATGGCACGATCGAGTACATCGGCCGCGCTGACGAACAGGTCAAGGTGAGAGGGTATCGCATCGAGATCGGCGAGATCGAGAGCGCCGTACTCGCTTACCAGGGCATCGATCAAGCGGTGGTCGTTGCGCGAGACGATGACGCTACGGCTGGTTCCTATCTTTGCGCCTACTTTGTCGCAGCAACAGCCATATCCGTATCCGGCTTGAGAAGCCATCTGGCCAAAGAGCTGCCTGCTTACATGATTCCGAGCTATTTCGTCGAGCTGGATCAGCTGCCGCTTTCCGCCAATGGAAAAGTGGATCGCAAAGCTTTGCCGAAGCCGCAACAGTCCGATGCGACCGTGCGCGAATACGTAGCGCCGAGAAATGCGACCGAACAGCAACTGGCAGCCATCTGGCAAGAAGTTTTGGGAGTAGAGCCAATCGGCATCACCGACCAGTTCTTTGAACTCGGAGGACATTCCTTAAAAGCTACGCTGCTGATTGCCAAAGTGTATGAGTACATGCAAATCGAGCTGCCGCTGAATCTCATCTTCCAGTATCCGACGATCGAAAAGGTGGCCGATTTCATCACGCATAAGCGCTTTGAGAGCAGATACGGCACAGCCATTTTGTTAAATCAGGAGACGGCGCGAAACGTATTTTGCTTCACGCCGATCGGCGCCCAAAGCGTGTACTACCAGAAGCTTGCGGCGGAAATTCAAGGCGTCTCTTTGTACAGCTTTGATTTCATCCAGGATGACAACCGGATGGAGCAGTATATCGCGGCGATCACCGCAATTGATCCAAGCGGTCCGTACACGCTCATGGGCTACTCCTCGGGAGGCAATCTGGCTTTTGAAGTGGCGAAAGAACTGGAGGAGCGGGGCTATGGCGTCACCGACATCATCTTGTTCGACTCGTACTGGAAAGACAAGGCGATTGAGCGGACTGTCGCGGAAACAGAAAACGACATTGCCCAGCTATTCGCCGAGATTGGCGAAAACACCGAGATGTTCAACATGACGCAAGAAGACTTCCAGCTGTACGCCGCCAATGAGTTTGTCAAGCAAAGCTTCGTTCGCAAAACGGTCAGCTATGTGATGTTCCATAACAATCTGGTCAATACCGGAATGACGACTGCCGCGATCCACCTCATCCAATCCGAGCTGGAAGCAGACGAGGAAGCTCCGGTGGCAGCCAAGTGGAACGAATCAGCCTGGGCAAATGCAACGCAACGACTGCTGACGTACAGCGGGCACGGAATCCACTCGCGCATGCTGGCAGGCGATTACGCGTCGCAAAATGCTTCGATTTTGCAAAACATCCTGCAAGAACTGTTCATCCTGAAATAAGACGGCAAATGTGTAAGGGATTCCCCTTGGGAGAAAGCTGTTCCGAGGGGAGTCCATCCCTAACATCCTTGGAGAGGAGCCGCACATGATTGTTACCAAGCAAGATCCACAGACAAGGAAAAGGAAAAACGCCGTATTTGGCTGGGTATTGTCGTTTGTCAAGCCTTACCGAAAATGGGTAGTCATCTGCATCTTTGCTTCGCTGCTCGTCGCGGTGGCAGACATTTTGATGGGGGTCCTGATTCAGCGCATGGTCGAACATACAAGCGACTTTGACAAGCTGGTCCAAATCGCCCTGATCATTTTTTGTCTCACCATCGTCGGTTTTCTCGCGAAGTATTTTATTACATACTCGGCCGCGCGGTTTAGCGCCAGAGCCATGCGGGATTTGAAAAACAAAATGGCGGCGCATCTGGAAAAAGTCCCGATGTCCACGATGGATCAATATCATTCGGGCGATCTCGTTTCTCGCTTGACGAGCGATGCGCAAATCTTGCAAAGCTTTTTGCAGCAGCACTTTTTCCAACTGTTCTATTTGCCGGTTGTGTTTGCCGGGGCACTGACCTTGCTGCTGTCGATCAATTGGAAGCTGATCATTTTCAGCGTCGCGATTCTGCCCATTGCCATCGTGATTACAGGGAGAATGAGCAGACCTTTGCAAACGTATGCCGAGCGCATGCAGGAGCATTTGGGGCAAGCCAATACCGTTGCCCAGGACACTTTGTCCGGGATTCACATGGTGAAAGCTTTTCAACTGGAAGACGTGATGTACCGCAAATACGCAGCGGGCATGAAGCAGGTGCTGAAAAACGGCATACTGGCTGAGAAAAAGCGCGCCTGGATGACCGCTCCCGGAATTTTGCTGTTTTCTGCGCCGATCCTGTTTTTTGTCGCCTACGGTGGCTACTTGATTCAGACCGGAGAGCTGAGCTTGGGCAGCCTGGTCATTTTCAGCTATTTGCTTCACTTTATTATCGAGCCGCTGTCACTCGCCCCTGTGCTGTTTGCCCAAGTCCAGGAGACTTCCGGGGCAGCCAAGCGCCTGCAAGACATTTTTTTGCAGCCTGTGGAGGAAAATGGCCGGACAGCTATTCCGATTGATCCAGCAGCCGTTCCGGTCGAGTTTGAGAACGTCTCGTTTGCCTACGAAAAAACGAAGATACTCGAAAATGTAAGCTTTGTGTTGCCGCCAAACAAAACCGTTGCCTTGGTCGGAGCGAGCGGCAGCGGCAAGAGCACCATCCTGAAATTGCTGTGCGGGTTTTACCGCATCGAGCCAGGCAACGGGTGCATGAGAGTGTTCGGACACTCCCTGAACGACTGGAATACCGCGGAGATGCGCCATTATTTGTCGCTGGTTTCGCAGGATACGACGCTCTTCCCGGTATCGATTGCGGAAAATATCTCGTACGGCCGGGTGCATGCGACGCGAGACGAGATTATCGCAGCGGCGAAAGCGGCCAATGCGCATGATTTCATCCTGGAGTTGCCCCAGGGCTATGAAACAAAAGTCGGGGAACGAGGCTCCCGTCTATCCGGCGGACAAAAACAGCGCATTGCCATTGCCCGCGCGCTTTTGAAGGATGCACCGATTTTGCTGCTGGATGAACCGACGTCAGCCCTCGATACAGAGTCTGAGGCACTCGTTCAGGAGGCGCTGGAAAATGTAATGCGCAATCGGACGGTACTGGTCATTGCCCATCGTCTCTCCACGATCAAAGACGCGGATGAAGTGCTTGTCCTGGAGCAAGGGCAAATCGTCGAAAGAGGCACGCACTACGAATTGCTTGCCCAAGGCGGCGTGTACACCCGCTTGTATCAAAAACAGTTTGCTACAGATGAACAAAGAGCGCTGGCAGCAGAGGGGGTATAGTGTTGTGTTCATCCAGAAGTTAACGCAGGAGCTGCTGCAACTGCTGTCGCTGATGAAAGCGAAAAAGCGCGCGTATTTTTTGGGGCTACTCGGTGATGGAATCGGTCAAGCCGCTGTTTTGGTCGCTTTGCCATTTGTGTTTAAGGATTTGACAGACTTTGCGAGCTCGAAAGACCCGGCACTGCTCACCAGAGCGATCGTGACGATGGCTGCGATGTTTCTTTTGTTCAGTCTGCTGTCGCCTTTTTTCAGCTACATATATCGGCGCTGCGTCCGCGAGGTGGTTGCCAATATCCGGCTGCTTGTTTTTCAGCGATTGAGCCGCTTGCCTTTCGCCTACTACGAGCAGCATCATTCGGGCGATACGATGTCGCGGCTGGGCAACGACGTCCAGCTGATGGAGCGGGCGTATGCCGAACAGTTGAAAACGCTGTGCATCATTATGTTGTCGCTGGTTGGCTCGATCGTCGGGATGTTTGCTTTGGATGGGAAAATTGCCACGGTTCTTTTGCTCGTGAGCACGCTGACCCTTTACGTGAATGCGCAGTTTGCCAAGTCGGTGCGGCGCATTGGCGACCAAATGCAGCAGCAGCTTGGAACGGGCACAGAACGGCTGAGCGATTTTTTGGCAGGCTTGCCCGTCATCAAGATGTTTCATTTACAGAAGGTTGTGACGGCACGCTACACGGAAGCCAATGAACAAGTGACCTTGTCCGCGATCAAGCAAGGACATAAACACGCGCTGTTGGAAGGAACCAACTTTTTCATCCAGTTTGTCAGCTTCGGGGGAATGCTTGTGTTTGGCATCATGATGGTCGCCAAACAAATGATCGGACTCGGTGTGCTGGTCGCGATGGTTCAGCAGCAAATGCTGGTGACACTGGCTTTTTTGCAGCTTGGGCAGGTCATCACGACATTGCAAGGCTCGCTGGCAGGCGCTTCGCGGATTGTCGGCTTTCTCCAGGAACCGCTCGAACCGAAGCGGTACGAACCAGCTTCCGCCCCTACCGCAACCCGGATATACGACAGCATGCTGACAGTGGAGCAGGTCGACTTTGGCTACACCGCCGATACAAAGGTGCTCCAAGGTGTGTCGCTGCAAGTCGGGCGAGGTCAAATGGCTGCGCTGGTAGGGACGAGCGGAGGCGGAAAAAGCACGGTGATGAAGCTGTTGTTAGGCTATTACCCGCCTTCAGCCGGCTCGCTTTCCTTGCTGGGCAAACCGATCGGCCAATATTCGATCGCGGAGATGCGGAGCCTGATTTCCTACGTGCCGCAGGACGCCTTTTTGTTCGAGGGAACCATCGAAGAAAACATTCGCTACGGTTGCCTCGACGCCACGGAAGAAGAGGTGATAAGAGCGAGCAAAGCCGCCTACGCTCACGATTTCATCATGGAACTGCCGGACGGCTATCAGACCCGCACAGGCGAGCGAGGGGCCAAGCTGTCGGGAGGACAGCGCCAACGCATCGCGATTGCCAGAGCGATCCTGAAAAATGCGCCGATTCTTTTACTGGATGAAGCAACCTCTGCTTTGGATACGGAATCGGAGTTCTGGGTGCAGCGAGCGTTGGCGGCTCTCATGCAGGAAAAAACCGTCCTGGTCATCGCTCATCGCCTGTCGACCATCGAGCATGCGGACATGATTTACGTGCTGCACGAAGGAAAAGTGATGGAACAGGGACGGCATGCGGAATTGCTGGCGCAAAACGGCTTGTACGCCAGCATGTATGAAGTACAGCAAAGAAAGGACAGACCTGCTCCCGCCTTGTCGGCGCCGGAAAGCAGCGCAAGTCTCATCTGACCCTGTTTTCCATCTGCCAAACTATCAATCGATCAATCAGCAAAGATGGGAGGAAAGAAATGAAGCTGTTTTGCTTTCCGTACGCAGGCGGACTTCCCGGCATCTACTACAGCTGGAAGTCGAGACTTCCGCCGACCTTTTTGGAAATCGACGCATTCGAGGTGCGCCCACACATTCCCCAGCCGAACCGGGACGTGTTCCTGCCAACCAGCTTTTATGAGCTGCTGGAGGATGTATGCGACCGGATCACGCCCGCACTGGCTGAGACGCCGTTTGCCTTTTTTGGCCACAGCATGGGCGGACTGGTCGCATTTGAACTGACCCGCAAGCTGATGCAAAAGGGCGCACTGTTGCCACAGCACTTGTTTCTGTCCGCCTCTCGCGCACCGCATGCGTATGGCAAACTTGCCAAGACGTACAACCTGCCGCATGACGAGTTTGTCGAAGCGCTGCGCAAGCTCGGCGGCACTCCTGACGACGTCTTGGAAAATCAAGAGCTGCTGGAGCTGTTTTTACCGATCCTGCGTGCCGATTTTCAAGCGGTGCAGACATACGAAATGAATCCCGATCTTCCTCGCCAGGTGCCTGTCAACATGACCGTGCTGTACGGTACGGAGGATACGATTGCACTCGAAGATATTTGGGCGTGGCGCGACTACTGCCAGGGAGCGTGCCAGTTTTTCCCGGTGTCTGGTGGCCATTTTTTCATTCACCACCAAACAAGTTCGATTCTCGAAATCATTCAAAATGTCCTGAAGGAAGAAAAAACGGTGGCAATCCATTCCTCTTTCTAGCAAAGGGGAATGGCACAAATAAATTCTATGTTAAGGTTGGTGTTATGATGAAGAACCGCAAAGCTTTGTCCCGAATGCTGGCAGCCGCTACGTTAACGACGGCACTGGTCTGCCCAACTGTCGCAAGCGCAGCAGCTCCGGCTCCTGTGCTGCATGACGACAATCCGAACGGCCATTTTGGCGACTGGTACACGGGTGCTGTCCCTCCCAACGCGTCCAATAACAAACCCGTGATTCTTTTTGTGCAAGGCTTGCACTCGACTTACAACACCTGGTACACGACAGACGGGTTTTACGATGCCGCGTATAACGCCGGGTATCGTACCGCTTTTGTCCAATTGAAAGACGCAGACGGCACTGGCGGAAACATGTGGACAAACGGGGCCAAGCTCGCCGAAGTGATCAAAAAGGTGGCGGATCATTACGGCGTCTCGAAAATCAACATCATTGCGCATTCCAAAGGCGGCATCGATACGCAGACCGCGCTCGTCCACTACGGGGCACATCCGTATGTAAACGTGGTCCATCAGCTGTCTACGCCGAACAAAGGTTCAGAATTGGCAGACCTGGCCTACAGCAACTGGGCAGGGTGGCTCGCCGATATTCTCGGCAAAAAAGACGACGCCGTGTACTCCTTGCAAACGTCATACATGGCGAATTTCCGCTCCCAAACCGACAACCGCAGCGAAAATCGCTCCACGACCACTTATATGGCTGCCGGAACAGGCGACGACGGCTGGTTTAGCGCTACGTGGTTTGCCCATGCCGTTCTGCCTGGTGAAGACGACGGCGCCGTTTCTGTAGACTCTGCTCTCGGTTTGCCTTACGGGATCAAAAGCTTTACGAAGGACATTTCCCACGGTCAAATCGCGAAGGCTTCGCAAACATGGAATCTGGTCGAGCCCAAATTGAAAAAAGCATCGGCAACGCTGCGGGAACAGCCGAACAAAGTCAGCAAAACGAAAGCAAAAGCTTCCGCAGAAGAAGAAAGCTCCTTCATTTTGCGCGGGGGCGAAGTAGAGGACACCGCTACAGAAACGTTTTTCCTGGAGAGCGGGATTGAAAAGCTGAATCTCGACACCATCACTTCTTCGCAAGCGACAAAGGTGACATTGATCAGCCCGTCCGGCGAAGAGTACGAAGCGGACTTGCGCGATCAGAGCGAATCGGAGGACGAGCCTCTCATTTTCGCCGAAGCTGTTCATCATTTCATTGAAATCGCTGAGCCTGAAGCGGGCGAGTGGACACTTGAGGTCGAAGGAGAGGACGATGCCTTCTTCATGGTCGCTTCGATTGAAGGCGGCGAGCAGGCGAAGGTAAAAGCGAGCAAAAAAGTATTCGAGCAGGGCGACAAAGCGAAAATTTCCGTGGAGCTGGGGGATAGCGAAATTGATCCTTCCTTGCTGCAAAAAGCAAATGTGACGCGTTCGCTCAACGGCGAAAAGGCCAGCGTGCTCGATCAGGTGAAGTTCGCGATCAAAGGCGATGAGCTGACAGGCAATTTTACCGTCCCAACGAAGCCTGGCGTGTACAATCTGTCTTTTGACGTAACGGGCATCAATGAAGACGGCGAGCCATTTACCCGCTCGATCAACTACAATTTTGCGGTAACGGATGACGATGGCGAGTTGGAAAAGTAAGCGGCAAAACATGGACGACCCTTTTTCCAGGGTCGTTTTTTCTGTGCACAGGAAAAGCAGCTTTGTCCGAGCCAGGCACATGACCGATCTTCCCGGCGAGAAAAACAACAAGACAAACGCGTCTTGCTCGACTATACACACCCAAGAAATGGTACAATGAGAAGATGAGCAAAAATGAAACGATCGGGAGGGTGTTGCGCATGAGCGAAGCAAATCAGGAGTATATCGTCATCTCGGGTGCGCGAGAAAACAATCTGAAAAACGTATCCTTGCGCATTCCCAAGCGGAAAATTACAATCTTCACCGGAGTATCCGGCTCCGGCAAGTCATCCATCGTCTTCGATACGATCGCCGCAGAATCGACACGACTGCTGAATGAGAACTTCAGCATGTTCGTGCGCAATTTCTTGCCGCGCTATCCCCAACCAGATGCGGACGCGATCGAGAACTTGAGCATGGCCGTGATTGTCGACCAGAAGCGGCTGGGCGGGGGTTCCCATTCCACGATGGGCACGATTACCGATATTTCGCCGATTCTCCGTCTGCTTTTCTCGCGAGCGGGGCAGCCGTACGTGGGACAAGCGCACCTGTTTTCGTTTAACGACCCGCAAGGCATGTGTCCGGAGTGCAACGGGATCGGCCGCAAATTGGGCGTAGACATGAGCAAGGCCATCGACATGTCCAAGTCGTTGAACGAAGGGGCTATCATGCTGCCGGACTATAAAGTAGACAGCTGGGATTGGACGTTGGTCTTGCAGTCAGGCTCGTTTGATCCGGACAAAAAGCTCTGCGATTACACGGAAGAAGAACTGGAGCTGCTGCTGTACGGCAAAGCGAGGAAAGTGAAGATGGACTTCGCCGGGAAGCTGACGAACATTACGGTCGAAGGCGTCATCGAGAAGTTCACCAACAAGTACATCAAGCAGGACGTGAAGACGAAGTCCGAACGCACGCAAAAAGCGGTGGCACCGTACATCTCCGAAGGTCCATGCCCGAGTTGCAAAGGCGCGAGACTCAGTCAAGCCACGCTCAATTGTCGGATCAACGGACGCAACATCGCGGAAATGTCCGCCATGGAAGTTGGACAGCTCATCCTCGCCATTCGCGAAATCGACGATCCCGCCGTTGCGCCGCTCGTCAAGTCGCTGACGGAGCGGTTGCAGCATCTGGTGGATATCGGACTGGACTATTTGACGCTGGACCGCGAGACGGACACGTTGTCCGGCGGCGAGTCGCAACGGGTTAAAATGGTGAAGCATCTGAGCGGCAGTCTGGTGGATGTCACGTACATTTTCGACGAGCCGAGCGTCGGCTTGCACCCGCGGGATGTACACCGCCTGAACGGATTGCTGCAAAAGCTGCGCGACAAGGGCAACACCGTCATTGTCGTCGAGCACGATCCCGATGTGATCAAAGTGGCGGATCATATCGTCGACGTCGGGCCTCACGCCGGAAGCCGCGGCGGTACGATTATATATGAAGGAAGCTATCAGGGACTGCTTGCCTCCGGTACACTGACAGGCACCCATATGAAACGCCCCCTCCAGTTGAAAAGCGATTGCAGACAGCCGTCTGGCAAACTGTCCATCAAGGACGCTACGCTGCACAATTTGCAAAATGTGAGTGTCGATATTCCGACCGGAGTGCTGACCGTCGTGACAGGCGTGGCCGGATCAGGCAAAAGCACCTTGATTAACGAAATTTTCCTCAGCCAGCATCCAGATGCCATCGTCATCGACCAATCGGCGATAGGCGTATCCACGCGCTCGAATCCTGCGACCTACACAGGGATTATGGACGATGTGCGCAAGGCGTTTGCTTCCGCGAACAAAGTCAATCAAAGCTTGTTCAGCTTCAACTCCAAAGGAGCTTGCGAGAACTGCCAAGGGCTGGGCGTTGTGTACACCGACCTCGCCTTCCTCGACAGTGTGAAGCTGCCATGCGAAGTGTGCGGCGGGAAACGGTTCAAGGAAGAGGTGCTCGCCTACAAGCTGAACGGCAAGTCCATCGCAGAAGTGCTGGAGATGACGGTAGAGCAGGCGCTGGAGTTTTTCGAGCTAAAAGAAGTCGTGCGCAAGCTGCAGGCGATGAGCGATGTAGGTCTGAACTACATCACACTGGGACAGCCGCTCAGCACGCTATCAGGCGGGGAATGCCAGCGCATCAAGCTGGCAAGCGAGCTGCACAAGAAGGGGAGCATTTACGTCATGGACGAGCCGACGACAGGTTTGCATATGTCGGACATCGGCCATCTTCTTGCGATCATGAATCGGCTCGTGGACACCGGAAATACCGTGATTGTCATTGAACATAACCTCGACGTGATCAGCCAGGCGGACTGGATTATCGATATGGGGCCGGACGGCGGCAGCAAGGGCGGCCAGGTAGTGTTTGAGGGCACACCGGAGCAAATCGTCGAAGCGGAGCAGTCGATCACAGGTAAATATTTGAGGTAGTGTATAAAACAAAAAGGAGCAGGGAGAAGCAAGCCCTGTTCCTAAATGATTCCCACTTGTCCAACTTTGTAGTATGCTTGCCAAACAGGGAGGAGATGAATATATGACAAAACAACTGATCTTTGGCGACGCTATGCGCGAGCTGACTGCTACGCGCCGTATTTTGGAGCGCTTGCCCGAGGAACATCTGGACTGGAAGCCGCACGAGAAATCGATGACTTTGGGCGGACTTGCTACACACCTGGTCAACTTGCTGAACTGGCAACTGGCGATTTTGCAATACCCGCAGTTTGACCTTGCGACGGTACCGCTGCAGCGGGAGGCTTTGCAACGACGAGAGGAATTTCTGGAGGAGTTCGACGGGAACATCGGCAAGCTGGAAAAGCTGCTGGACGAATGCGACGAGAAATGGCTCAGCGAAGAGTGGACGTTGAGCCACGGCGATCATATCATCTTCTGTCAACCGCGGGCGATCGCGCTTCGCACTTTCGGCTTGAGTCATATGGTCCATCATCGTGCCCAGCTCGGGGTTTACTTGCGACTGCTCGACGTTCCGGTGCCTGGTTTTTACGGCCCTTCGGCTGATGAGCAAAACGGAGCTTGAACCAACCAACTGTAAGCGAGAGCTGAGCCTGGACAATCACTGGAGCGATTGAAGCAATTGCCGGATGGTGAACAAAAAGCGGGCGAAACAAAGCGCATGATCGACCTGCTCCGCCAGTTTATCGGCTATCGGGAATATCCAAAATACGGCATAGTCAGGCGCTATTTTGTGTATAAACAGGCTTTGCTGAAAGAAGCCGAACAGCTCGTACAAGCTGGCGTGATTCGTGAAACAGAAGATATGTACTACCTTACGTTTGCAGAACTGCACGAAGCCGTACGCACAAACAAGCTCGATTACCGGATCATCAGCACGCCGCATTCGCGTGAATGGGACGGAAGGGTATATTGAAATAGTGTAGTTGACTTAAAAAAAGGTATTCAGGTGCGCATAAGTACGCCTCTGAGTACCTTTTTATTTTCCGATGCGTTGAATGCAGGAGCACGTTAGGGCGTTCACAATTATAGCGTTCTCTCTAACAGTGCTCCCACTTTTTTAGCCATGGCTTTGGGAGGGTAAGGCATTCCATTTTTTATCCACCATTCTATTACACCTACATAAGCGTTCCCGGCGTATTGCAAGACAACATCTTCACTAAAATCCGGATTTCTCCTGCTTTCTGTGTCAATCTCACCTTTAAATCCTTCGATAATCAAATCAAAAAGCCGTATGCGGAAAGAGGGCGCCCCTTTACTTGCTAACATCGTCGCAAAAAACACATAGTTTTTCTCAAAATACTCGAAGAAAGGTAAAAGGCCATTGCTCCAATCCAGCTTGCAAGCCCATTCGCCCATATCGCCCAGCTCATTCATGTGCGCCTCTATGAGTTTGTCTAATAAATCAAATTTATCCCGATAGTGGAGGTAAATGGTCCCTCGGTTTATGTTTGCCCGGTCGGCAATATCCTGAATCGTAATTTCATCGAAGTTTTTTTCAGCCATCAGTTCAATGACTGCCTTTTTCATCGCTTCCTGTGTTTTAAGAACTCTCCGATCTACTTTTGCCACCGTATTTTAACCAACTTTCTTAGATAATCAACATTTTCGATCGCTGTGTTGGAATATCAACAAATTCCGTGATTTTAACCATTGAATGTGCTTCCCTGACATCTATAATAATAGACATGAGTTGATTAAACAACTTGTTTTGTTTATGTAATCCAACACTGACCAGAAATGCAGAGGAGCGAAAAATATATGTGCAAAACTCATGTTCTAAGTGTCCCAAGTGCAAAAGCACCGTTTGAGAAGATTGTTATCGAAAGAAGACATCTTCGCCCGAATGATGTGCTAATCGATATTAAGTTTAGCGGCGTATGTCACTCCGATATTCACAGCGCTTACGGCGAATGGGCGAATGGAATCTTCCCCATGGTTCCGGGTCACGAAATCGCCGGAGTTGTAACAGCAATCGGATCGGAAGTTACGAAATTTTCTGTCGGTGATCGCGTTGGCGTTGGCTGCTTTGTTGACTCTTGCGGAGAATGCGAATATTGTCTCAGCGGAGAGGAGCAATATTGTACGAAAGGCGTTATCAACACGTATAACCAACTAGACTACGATGGTAATCCAACATACGGAGGATACAGCCAAAAAATCGTTGTAAAGGAAGGGTTCGTTGTCCATATTCCTACTGCTTTGAATTTGGATGTGGCGGCGCCGCTTTTATGTGCAGGTATCACCACGTATTCTCCCTTGAAGCACTGGAACGCTGGCCCGGGCAAGAAGGTTGCGATTGTCGGAATGGGGGGACTTGGCCACCTGGCCATTCAATTTGCGCATGCCCTTGGTGCAGATGTAACGGTCTTGAGTCGGTCGATGAATAAAAAGGACGAGGCCCTGGAATTGGGTGCAGACCAGTATTTTGCCACCAACGATCCCGCCACGTTCGCTGAATTGGCTGGTCATTTTGACCTCATATTAAATACCGTTTCTGCAAACCTTCCTGTCGATGCATACTTGTCGTTGCTTCGCGTAGATGGAACCCTTGTCAATGTTGGTGCGCCTGCCGAGCTTGATAAGTATCATGTGTTTTCCTTAATCATGGGCCGTCGCAGCATTGCCGGTTCGCTTGTCGGTGGCATTCGCGAGACACAAGAGATGCTCGACTTCGCCGCAGAACATGGCATTGAACCAAAAATCGAGATCATTCGCGCTGAACAAATAGAAGAAGCTTATGAGCGTGTTTTGCGCAGTGATGTGCGCTACCGATTCGTAATGGATATATCTACTTTGTAGTCTTTCATGATCCGAAATACATGTTCCCTAGAAAAAATGGGTTAGCCACTTTGCAGGTTAACCCACCTTTTGTTAAGAGCTTCCAAGCAATGAAGATAGGCGGTGTTTTTTTGGCTAAACGAGATCATTTATTCATTTTCATCTTAGCCATAGGGGCTTTCGGCATCATCAATACCGAAATGGGAGTTATAGGAATATTACCTTACATGGCTGATCACTTTCATATCAGTATATCTAAGGCCGGGTGGCTGGTGAGTCTCTTCGCACTTGCTGTATCCATCTCTGGTCCAACTATGCCGTTGTTATTTTCGGGGGTAAATCGCAAGACGGCCATGTTGCTCGTCCTTGGTATTTTCGTGCTGGGTAACATTGTCGCTATATTTACAACGAACTTTGCTATTGCAATCATTGCGCGAGTGATTCCCGCTATTTTTCACCCCATCTATTTTTCAGCAGCTTTTACAATGGCCGCCAGCTCCGTGCGCAAGGAAGAAGCGCCAAAAGTTGTTTCAAAAGTTTTTATTGGAGTATCTGCAGGCATGGTACTTGGTGTACCCATCGCAAGTTTTCTGGCCAGTGCCGTTTCGTTTCAAGTATCCATGTCCTTTTTCGCAATCGTAAACGCTATCGTCTTTATCGCGATATTCGTATTTTTCCCTTCCATGCCTGTTCAAGAAAGACTTTCTTACGGCGCTCAATTATCGGTATTGAAAAAATCAATTACCTGGCTTTCCATTGTAGCTGTCATTTTACTAAATTCCGCAGTATTTGGGGTGTACAGCTATCTTGCCGAGTATCTGAAAGCCGTTACGAATACCTCCGGGAATGTAATCAGCGTCATGTTAGTCATATTCGGAGGAGCGAACATCATTGGAAACATTATAGCAGGGAAGTTACTTTCTCAAGCTGCGATCAAATCTGTCGTATCGTTTCCTTTTGCGTTGGGAGCCGTTTACATTGTTTTACTTCTACTTGGACAGTTTACCGTACCTATGGCTTTCATTACGCTGATTTGGGGAATATTGGCTGGAATAGGGGCGAATATAAATCAATATTGGATTATGTCTGCAGCTCCAGAAGCACCTGACTTCGCTAATGGTTTATTTTTATCATCCGTGAATTTAGGAACAACAATTGGTACAGCGGCAGGTGGATTATTTATTTCCGAATTAGGTACCCAATACGTCGTATTAGTGGGATTTTTATCGTTACTATTGAGTCTGGTATTTATATTCATGAGAAATCATATGAACAGTCCTGCAAAACAGCAGTCTAGGTGAGAAAAAGGAGTCAAATCGTATGAGATATGCTCCCAACACTATCCATTTGGGACAACGTGAGATTGACTTCCGCTACGAAAGAAGCAGCTTGCCTAAAGGCGTCTGCTTCTTTTTACATGAGATGGATTTGCAATGAGTTTACTATACATTACAGATTAAAATGTTGACAAATTTAAAGGTCAGTGATAAATTTATTCGAAAATACAGAATATTAAGGAGGGCTCAACATGCAACAACCCCAAAGCCAGCCCTGGATCAACGCAGGTACACTGGCGTCGATTCAAGAAAAGGGCCACAAGTTAATCCACGGCGGGATCGCCGTGTTTTATCATGAGCAGCAGGTTTACGCGGTAGACAATCGCTGTCCGCACTTGGGATTTCCCCTGCATATGGGCAGCCTGTGCGACGGGATCCTTACCTGCCATTGGCATCATGCGCGCTTTGACGTCTGTAGCGGCGGAACATTGGACCCGTGGGCGGACGATGTTCCATCCTATGCAGTCAAAATTGAGAATGGAGTAGTGTGGGTAAATCCGCACCCTAAACAGGCGAACAGCATTGAGAAACATATACTTCGGTTGCAAGAAGGTCTGGAGCAAAATCTGGGGCTGGTGATTGCCAAAGCTGTCGTCGGATTGGTGGAAGCCGGCGTTCCAGTCGCGAAAATCATGCAGGTCGGCATCCATTTCGGTACCGTCTATGGAAGGGGATGGAATCCAGGACTTACCATCCTGACCGCGATGGCCAATGTGCTGCCAAAGCTAGATAAGGCAGGGACGATCCTCGCCCTCTATCAAGGACTGCTTCATGTGGCTCGCAACAGCTCCGGTGCCGCGGCGCGGCATCTGCTCAAGCCGCTGCCGGAGTCTGACGTTCCGTTCGAGCGGCTGACGGAATGGTACCGCAACTGTATCGAGGTCCGCGACACACAAGGAGCTGAAAGAGTGTTGCTCACAGCGATCCGCCAAGGGGCTTCCCTGGAGCAGATATCGGAAATGATGTTGATCGCGGTGACTGATCACTTTTATTTGGATGGCGGCCATACATTCGATTTCCATAATAAAGCCTTTGAAGCGATTGACCTTATTGGCGAAGAGCATACCGAGCAGACACTGACCTCGCTGGTTCGGCTTCTCGCCAATCCGACGCGGAGCGAAGAACTTCATCAATGGCAATCGCCAGTGAATCTAGTCGCTCCACTGAAGGAAGTGTTCGCCCAGTTGGATAGTCTTCCTCTGGCCGCGCCTTATACAAATATTTCCGCAGAAGACGAGCAAAAAATGGTGAAGCAGTTGTTAAGCGACGAACCTCTTGAAACAGTGAATCTTGTAACAGAGCTTTTGAAATCCGGCGCACATCCGGCCCAGTTGGCCCAACTGGTTGCTTTGGCCGCGGCGGAGCGGATTGTTGGCTTCCATACCCAGAATGATTTCGGGGATTGGCTCTCCGTTTTGCATACGTTTACCTATGCCCACGCCGTGCACGAGCGTTTGCGCCGCTCAAGCCATCCATTGCTCATCCGCGCCATCTACCACGGGCTAATCAGAATTTATTTGGATCGTTTTTTGAATATCCCTGCGGCACGCCGCCCAGATGGCTCGGCCGTACCAGCCGTCGACACTACTTGTCCAGAGCGGCTGCTGGAAATTTTGGATCAACGCCAGCAGGTGAAAGAAGCGGCGCGCTGGACAGCCGGCTACCTGCACGCTGGCGGCAATCCCGACGCCTTGCTTAACACTTTGGGTCATGCGCTTTTACGCGAAGACGCCGAATTTCATTCGTTTCAAATGTACGAAGCGGCGGTAGCCGAATATGACCGCTGGGCGATGCGTAGCGACGCTTTTGCCACTCGCGCTGGTGAAACGATGCTTCTGGCAGCAACCCGCTATTTGGCTGCCCACGCACCAACCCCGCGCGAACAGCCGCATATGGCCCAAATAGCCGTACGGCTGCATCGGGGAGAGCGGCTATTTGAAGAAGCGTAATCCTAACATGAAGCTTTGATTGAAGAGATGACTTACTTGTCATCTTTTTGTTCCTGAATACCTCTTTTATCTTCCAATTACATTAATGACGAAGCGACTAATGCCGGATGTTTGACTTCCACAACGGTCATTATTGTTCCTGTTCCCCAATTCCGGCCAAGCATGGCCCATTCTTACGTATTCGATGTCACAAGTCAGAGCCTTACGTTGTTATATGTGCAAAACGTTAAGGAGCTGAGGAAAGATGAACGACTTAACTTGCGTAATCATTGGAGGAGGCCATGTAGGTCTTCATTCGCTTAAAGCGATAAAGGAAGAAACACATGGAATGGTGAACGGACGTCGTCTTCGGTTTGTTCTGATCGACAAGCAATCCGGTCATATGCGCAAAATGCTGTTGTTCCGGCCGGCTGTCGGCCAGGAAGACATTATGGTTCCGTGGACACATTATTCGTTCTCAGAAGGTGTCGAATTCGTTCAAGGCAAGGTTACGTCCGTGGACAGCGGGGCAAAACAGATTCAATATGAAGATACGCATGGTAATCATGCTCTCATGCCATATGATATTCTGGTCGTGGCGGTCGGGAGCATCGTTCGGAGACCGGAACCTGATCGGGGCGGCATCGCCTTGACCGATCCGCTAGCTGCGGCGGCCATCCGGGAACGCTGGCATGCTAACTTGCGGAAGGCAGTTTGTGAGATGAATCCTGAGGAACGAAAGAGATTGATGTCGATCGCGGTTGCGGGCGCGGGCATCAGCGGCGTTGAGACATCTGCCGAGCTGGCGCTTGAGATGCGGAGAGAAGCATCGTCACTAGGGCTGAACCCCTCAGATATCTCTGTTTATTTGTTGAGTGGACAAAAACGATTGTTCATGGAAGGGCCCGAAAAAGTCGGGATAAAATTGGATCAGGCTCTCAGCAATTGCGGCGTAAAAGTTCTTTACAATCGTAAAGTGACAAAGGCGGAAGAAGATGCGGTGCAGCTCAGCAATGGCGACCGTCTGCCCGTTGGTCTATGTATCTGGACAATTGGTTTGATTCCGAATCCCGCCCTTCAAAGCATGGGATTGCCGCTTACTTCGGATGGTCAAGTGCTGGTGGATGAATGTTACCGCGTCCAAGGAGCGCAGGGCGTGTACAGCATCGGAGACTGTGCAAGAATCGTTGATCCGAGTAATGGTAAGGCGGATCTGATGAGAGCCGGAGAAGGTGCGCTGCAGGCAGATAAACTGGGGAGAATCGTAATGGCCGATCTGGAGGGCCGCCCTGCCCCGGTTCACAAATCCCCTAGCTCGATAATCGATTTCTTCTGTATCGGCTTAGGAGAAGATCGCGGGTTTGTATGGGGAAGAAAGTGGGGGCTTAATATGTTCATAACGGGAAAACTGGGGTGGAAAATCAGAAAACTGGCGTGGGACAAAGGCAGCATGCTACGCTAGCAAATAGATACCACAATCAACAGCCGAAATGAGTGAGATGATGGATGGAGGAATTGTTCGTTCAGTATAGAGCGCTTATGTTCACTCTGGCATACCAATTGACAGGTTCCGCAGCAGATGCGGAAGATGCGGTGCAGGACGTGTTTGTCAAGGCGTGCCAAGTACATCCCGAACGTCTAGATGAGCCTAAGGCTTATTTGTGCAAAATGGTAACCAATCGTTGCCTCAATCTGCAGAAATCGGCACGGAAGAAGAGGGAGTTGTACATCGGTCCATGGCTCCCCGAACCGGTTCGGACGCAGGAGGCGGAATCGCTCGAGACGACAGTCATCCGCCGGGATCTGCTGTCATACGCGATGCTTGTACTGCTCGAGCGGCTGACGCCGACAGAGCGGACGGTCTTTGTCCTACGTGAGGCGCTAGGCTTCGACTACCCTGAAATTGCGGAACTGCTCGGCAAGCAAGAGGCGAACTGCCGCAAGCTGTTAAGCCGGGCAAGAAACAAAATGGGCATCGCCGAGGATGAGCAGGTTGCGGCCGAAGTAATCGAATTGGAATGGGTTAGCCGATTCCTCATCTCTCTGGAGCAAGGGAACGTTGATCATCTAATGTCGCTGTTGGCCGAAGACGTCATGTTCGTCGCCGACGGAGGCGGGAAAGCAAAAGCGTTCAGGCATCCGGTGAAAACACCCGAGCTTGTGGCTCGAGTTCTATTCGCCGGAATCCAGAAGTTAAGGTCCTATTCCCAGGGAGATTTCCGTTTCGAGGTTGTCCCTCTGAACGGGGAGACCAGCATCATAATCCGTTTGGGGAGCGAAACCGTGGCTGCAGTATTCATCCAACTCCGACACGGAAAGCTTACGCGAATCTATGCTGTACGTAACCCGGATAAGCTTGCCCAGGTTTAGGTAGTGAAATGAAATTTTCATAAACCATACAACAAACAGGAAACGTTAGATCAACAATACAGCGGCAGTCTATAACTTTATTTTCTCGTTCAGGCCTGCCGCCGTTTGAAATACTACTATAAATTGGACACTTATACACAACGACTCTTTGGGCGAACACTTCTACGGTGTTCGCTCTCTTATATGGTTGTTCATGAGAGTGCTGGGTCTACCTGTTTACCTAACAATATCATTATTATTCAAGTCTGCATCGAATAGTATGTTTACAGGGAGGGGTAGGTTATACAAACACTATTGTCTGTCATCCGGGATTCCCAGAGCGTAGCGGGGGTTTTGGTCAATCGGTAACAAAACCATTAGGGGAAATTGGTGAGCAAAGGAAAGAATACGTATAAGAGGCATAATTAATGAAAAGAATCATCCAAAAATTTAATTATGCTAAGCACGATCAAAAAATAAAAGTTATAATATGATTGAAACTCAGTTCATGAAAATGCTATTTCATGAACTGAGTTTAATAAGAATGAACTTAAACGGCACTAATTAAGACATACATGCGCAACCATTCTATATAACGAAGGAAATGCAGATCTACTGGCTATTTCTGAACTTCTTGGCCATAAAGACCCCAGTACTAATAAAATTTATACGAAGATCAAACAGGAAAAAATGCGTTCAGTGCTTGAATCCAATCCATTAAACTATTAGAGATTTCCTTCTTTTCAAGTTCAAGTGGTTGCACAAATGATGCAACCACTTTTGCTTTAATGTACAGATGTTGCTTTTAAACTCTTGTACCAATGGAGTAATGTTTACGTTAACAGACAACAGTCTCAACGATTTCTGCTCTTTTTATCAGTTTACATAATATATATTATCGGACTCAAAATAATATCAAGCAAAACAGCAGTGAAGAACCACCTATCCCAGCCGAAAATGACCAACCAGCACCAACAATAAGCTCAACTCAGGCCAACCGTACATAACCAGCCATTTGCCATACAGCCGCCACAAATAACCGGCATGATCCAAACTGTTTTCATTCGACAAAATGCATCATTCGTCAAAGTCTCACATCAAATAGCTAATAGACGTAAATGCCCGGCATTGCCGATTTTCCGCTGGCTCAACAGATGCATCCCATGACAACAAATCCAAGCAAGCTTTCACAATAGCTTCAGTAGCCCCGAATCTGTGAAAGCTCTGGATCTATGAACCGTAAGCCACAAACCACCACGCTCTAAGACATGTCCCTCAGACAACACCACAAAAATTCACTCACACGAAAATAATGAAATATTTTTAAAATTATATATTTACATTTATTGTAATTTAAATTATAGTATAATTAAGATCACTATGACTAAAAAACACCACACTCACCTGGAGGTCCCGACATGACAAAAGTAAAAACAAAATCGACGGCAGCCACCACCTCTTCCAAAAAAAGATCCTACGAAGATACGCTAAATAACCTGGCCCACTACTTGGAGAAAAAACCAGGCAAACGAAAATAAAAACAAAGAGTGCCCGGCAAAAGCGGCACTCTGTTTGGCGTGAATCGAGGCTACGCCATCCTCTCTCTTCTCTTCCTTGCTCCACTACCTCTTGTCGATCCCCTCAGCCAATCGCTACTCTTCTTCTGGAGACTCCATCCAGCCTATCACGTAAAAATCCGTCAACAAGCGAACGATTTTCCCATCTGCATCGTAACCGATATAGCTCGCGTAGCTGCCATCGCCCCAGCCGGACGAAAACATGGCAATGTTTGCGCCATCCCCCATGTCTTTCACCAGCCAGTTCCGTGTGTGTTTGTACGTCTGATCCATTTCCTCCATCAATGTTTCGAAGTATGTATCATCCTGCTCCATTTTGCTCTCCAGTTGTTTGCATGCCACTTCGTCCATAAAGCAGCCTGTGCCTGCGTCAACCCCGTAGCCAAAAAACTCATGAGGTGCGAGCTGAGAGACGTCCGAGTTTTCCCAGACCGCCATTTTCCAACTCACTACCGGCTTATCTGCAAACACAATCCGGGCCAAAGCGACGCGCTCATCCGGTTCCAATTCTTCCTCTGGCGACTTCGCTTCACCCAAATGCTGTACTTGTGCAATCGCGAGCTGAACCGGGAAGCTGCCTGTCGGGAATGTTTCCGTAAATGGTTCCGTCTCAAACATGACTAGCGGGTCATTGGCGACGATTTTTCCTGTTTGAATCTGGAGCTGGCCGATGTCTTGGCGGAAAAGGCGGTATTCATAGCCGTCCTGTTCCGTACGAAATCCTGCTGCAAATGCGCTCTCAAAAAAATCAGGATAATGCTCTCTCACACGTCATTCCTCCTAGCAAATCCATTTGGTATCGCTACAGAATGAAGCAACCCACTGTCAGGTAGTTGCCAGCGGGTTGTCAGTCTTCGCATTCGTTTCTTGCTTGTTTATTTCGTTAAAGCTGCGTCCAGCGCCACTTCGATCATTTCGTTGAACGTCGTTTGGCGCTCATCTGCCGAAGTCTCTTCTCCGGTCAAAATGTGGTCGCTTACGGTCAAGATGGACAAGGCGTTGCGCTTGTGCTTGGCGGCCAATGTGTAGAGTGCGGAAGACTCCATTTCGACGGCAAGCACCTGGTAAGTCGCCAGTTTTTTGTACAGGTCAAAATTTTCGCGGTAAAAGCTGTCGCTGGTGAAAATATTGCCGACTTTGACCGACAGGTTGCGTTCAGAAGCTACTTGGTAAGCTTTGTGCAAAAGTTCAAAGCTCGCTGTCGGAGCAAAATCAATCTGGTTGAACAGCAAGCGGTTTACTTGCGAATCAGAAGAAGCGCTCATCGCGATGATGACGTCGCGCACTTTGATGTCTTCCTGGATCGCTCCGCACGTTCCGACGCGAATCAAGTTTTGCACGCCGTAGGACTCCATCAGTTCATTCACGTAAATCGAGATAGACGGAACGCCCATGCCTGTTCCTTGGACGGAGACGCGTTTGCCTTTGTATGTACCTGTGAATCCGAGCATGCCGCGCACTTCATTGTAGCACTCGGCGCCTTCCAGGAAAGTTTCCGCAATGTATTTGGCGCGCAACGGATCGCCAGGCAGCAAAATCGTTTCTGCGATTTGTCCTTGCTTCGCTCCAATATGTATACTCATAATCGCTTGCTCCTTCTCTTACAAAAAATTTCCTACCTGACTATCGTACTACAAAAACCGAACGATGCAAAATGAAAAATAGAGAGCGATACTATGGCAGCATCGCTTATTTGAACCGTGTATGTCATTCGTCTGGTTGCTGTAAAAAGGAGATGGCCTCCAGGTGATCTCCCAAGTCTGTCAACTTGCTTTGCGCATCGCGTTCCGGCGTGATTCGCTGCTCCTTGCCTGAAAGCCGCTCAATCCTCGTGCGGATAGATGTCACGCGCAGTTCTTTTTGCAAAGCGATCGCTTGTGCTACGGCTGGGACGAGAAAATAGTGGGCACCGATCGAGGAAGCAGCTTCCCGCGTGATGGCAAAAGGAAGATCGTTCATCGACGCACCGCCAAGCTCACTGCGATTGAGCAAGCTATTGAGGAATTGTTTGGCTAACTGCACCGGGTACTGTTCTTCCTTCACCCTTACAGGTGAACAGGCGGCGTGCCGTACAGCAATATCACCGCCGCGATAGCAGGAACGGACAAACGGCTGAAGCTCGTGGGCGGCGACGATTTGCTCCGCCGCAAGAAACAGCCACACGTCGCCCGTCGCTTCGCGCGCTCCCACTGTACGCCACACATCTTCCCCGAGCGCAAAAGGATAGACGAAGATGCGCAAGGCGCTGCCAGAGTAGGAAAGCACCTGTTCCAGCGAGCGATCTTGACTGCCGTGCACGACGACGACGATTTCCAAGGGGCAGAGCTTCTCAGCCTGTTTGAGCACCTTGAGCACCGTTTTTTCATCCTGTTCGACTCCGACGATAATGCTTAGTCTGCCCTGATTCTCCCATTTTTCCACATGGCTAATGCGGACGCCTTTTGTGTCTTTGCGCTCTCTTGCGGATTCTCTTGGTCCTTTCTTTCCGTTTGGCACCCCATCCATCGGCCTCCTTGTCGTCTGATTCCTGGTAGAACACAGAACGCAGATGCAAAAGTCCTGTTTCTTGCGCCAAAATCCGGTGCCGTTCCCCATCCGGCATGGCTCCGCGCTCATTTTTATCTTGGAGGAGCATGTGAATCGCTCGCGCATGTTCCTCGAATAAGACTGATTTTGGTTTGGCTAAAGCCTGACTTGGCGGCAATCGCTTTCGTGCGGAGCGCTCGATTGGCTCACAGGTGATGGCAAGACCTTTTTTGACGGCTTTCACAAGCGCCACGGCCGGAATGCACAAGGCTCGAAAGTCGATCGTCTCCAACGCCTTGCGGTTCAGTATGAACGGAGCCTTTTCCAACGAAGCCGAACCGAACTGCCGATGACCGAGCAACTGATTCAGGAAGGAAAAGGCGTAGCGGACAGAGCCCGGCTTCGTTTTTGCCTGTCCAAAGTCGTCTGCGCACATGACGACGTCATAGCCTTGCTGGACTTTTGCGATCCACTTTTTATAACAAGCCTGTGACAAGCCGTTTCGCTCGTCCAGAAAAAGCAGAACGCTTCCTGTGGCGTGCTTGGCGCCAATCGCCCGGCATTCGCTGCTGCTGGCATTGCTCTCGGCCGCAATCACTTTCGCTCCCCACACGTAAGATACAGAGACATCGTCCGCATGGGGCTGCAACCCTGCGCAGACGATGACCATTTCCGCGCCAGGAGTCACTTGCTTGACAGCGTGAACCAAGCGCTCTACATTCCTGGCCTGGTCATGGGTCGGGATAATGACGGACAAAAGACCTTGTACATCGTGTGTAGCGTCCATCGGCAGTTCCCCCCATCGACAGAAATGTAAGGCTTTACCCATATTGTACGTTTCCCGGCAACAATAGGACACGGCTGCTATCCCCGCGCGTTCTATCCAAATCCGCATGCAAAAAAGCAGGACGATGGAAGCGTTGTCCGTCGCCCTGCTTTTGATTGCTTGCTTTGCGTTCCCTTTTGTCAATTTACGCGGCGCTGCCAATCGCGCTGCCGGACTCGACGCGCTTTGCGCGAGCGGGCGATGGCACAGCCGATCAAGAACAAATTCATCCCCAGCCAGGCGATCAGCACGCTGTACCGCGCCACGGGAGGACTGTCGTCCAATGCTAACGCCGAAGCGATTACTGTCGGTTTCGGTTGCACAGGTGGATCGTGGCGCTCTAGCGGGTAGGAAACCGCAAGTGCCCCGGCCGTGACGGAGAGCTGTCCGTCTGAAGCGAGCTGGACGAGCGGCTCCGTGCCTTTTGGAACAGTCGCATACAAATCATCCTTTGCCGAGTAAGTCACTTGGCTGTCACTGCCTGGTGACGACACCTCTGTGTAACGCTCTCCTTTGGCGGCAATTTGCTTCGTCTCATAGCCGTTCAACCCGAAATCAAGCAGCTTGACTACGTCTTTGTACGCATAGTTGCTTGAAGCCGCTTTCATCGTGACAGCGATCATCTCCGTATCGCCGCGTTTGGCAGAGCCAACCAATGTATGCATCGCCTGATCGGTAAAACCATTCTTGATCCCGGTTGCCCCGGGATAATCGCGCAGCAGCTTGTTGTGATTGATCAGCTCCGATTTCCATTCCTTCCCGTCCCATGGCAGGCGGTTTGTGCCGACGATTTGCCGGAAAATCGGGTTTTTCATCGCGTACTGGGCGATTTTGGCCATGTCGGCGGCTGTCGTGTAATGGTTCGGATCGTGCAAGCCGTGTGCGTTGGCAAAATGAGTTTCTGTTACGCCCACTTTTTCAGCCAAGTAAGCGTTCAGTTCCTGGGCGAACTGCTCGGTAGTGCCGCTCATATGCTCCGCGATCGCGGTCGCAGCGTCATTTCCCGAGTGCATCAGCAAGCCGTATTCCAGCTTGCGCAGCGAAACTTGCTCGCCTTCTCCCAGGTAAACCCGCGTTCCTTCTTCAAATCTGGCTTTTTTGGAAACCGTGACGGTATCATCCGGATTTCCTTTTTCGATGGCGTAAATGCCGGTAGCGATTTTCGTTATGCTGGCAGGGTATAGCCTGACATGAGGGTTCTTTTCAAACAGGACTTGTCCCGTTGTCGCATCGATGAGGATGGCCGATTCGCCAAACAGTTGGTCTGGTGCAATCGCAGGCGCTCCCTCAGCAAAAGCCACAGGCACGTCGAGATTGACCATCACCGTGACCACAACGAGAAGGTACGTGAGTAGAAAGCGCATGTTAGTCTAAATCCTTTCCTTGCTTGTCGGGTGTTAACGTATGGCTTTTGACTATTTGACTGGATGAAGCTCGGCTTTGGCCGTTATTTCAACCGCTTGCCGAGCAAATCGTGAATCATTTTGAACTTCGGATTGTCCGCAAAAGCTTCCTCGAAGCCGCTGACGTGCTCGCGGTACAAAGCTGCGGCAGACTCCAAATCTTGTTTGACGTAGAGCGAAAAAATTTCTTCCAGCTTTTCTTCCAGCGTCGAATCCACTTCCGCCGGAGTCAAAATCTCCTGGCGCAGGTTGTTCATCAACACATCGAGCTGATGGGTGATGACAGACGCTTCATGCAGCTGTTGCAGCACATCCTTCGGAATATTTCCGTCGTATTTGTAGCGCAGCTCATGCTCGTTTGTCGCCCAGAAGTTCATGCCAAGTGTACGAATTTGGATTTCACAAAAAAGGGTACGCTTTTCGCTCCCGTGATATACGGTATAAGAAACAATCATATGGATACTGCGGTAACCGGAATCTTTCGGGTTAGCGATGTAGTCCTTGATGTCGTGAATGACGATATCTTCCCGCTCATACAACAACTGCTGTACTTCTCTGACGTCATCGACATAGCGGCAAACTACGCGCAAGCCCGCGATATCCTGAACTTCCTTGCCGACTTCCTCTTGCCAGTTGGCTTGCTGAAAATCGATTCCCTTCTCGTTCGCCTTTTTGATGAGACTGTCCACTTTTTTGACTCGCCCCACCACAAATTCAATCGGAGAATAGCGGCCGCTTTTCAAAAAGCCGTACTTGATTCCTTTCAGTTTGAGCTTCAATTCCTCTACTGCCTGTTCATACGGTGCCAAGAAATGGACCATATTGTTCAAGACTTTGCTTGGCACATGGGTACCTCTCATAAAAAACACCTCCAATTACTTCCAGAGGAAAGGTGATGCATCAAAAAACGGCTGCGGATTTACGTACGTATTGCCAATCAACATGCCGTAATGAAGGTGAGGGCCTGTAGAAAAACCCGTCGTGCCCATTTGCCCAATCACCTGACCCTGTTTCACTTCCTGCCCGGCCTTGACGGACAGCTTCGACATATGTGCGTAGATGGAAAACACGTTTAGACCGTGATCAATAATGATCGTGTTGCCTGTCAAATAAAGCGAGTCTGCCAAAACGACTTTGCCGTTGTTGCTCGCCCAGATCGGCGTTCCTGTTTTGTTGGCCAAGTCAATCGCTGCATGGCGATTGGCAGGCACTCCGTTGACCACGCGCTGGTAGCCAAACGGGGTAGTCAACGTTCCTTTCGTCGGTACGATAAATGGTTCGGTAAAGTACGGAGTCGCCCGTGAGCTTGCGCGAGCGGCGTTGATTTTTTTCTGATCGGCATCGATGCGGGCCGTATCCTGACGCATGGCATTCATTTGCTTGCTTACCGTCAGCTTGTCCACTTCGAACTTTTTCGGTTGAACCGTCACGGCAACAGACAGCTTTTTGTCTGCCGATTGCAGCTTGTAGTCTCCCGGCTTCATGTCAAATGGAATCGGGATAAATCGGGCATACTCGTTAGAAGAGGACTGCAAACGGTATGTTCGCGAAAAGAGCGTGACCGTTTGAGGCTGTTTGCTGCGCACCAAAATAACATCGCCGGGATACGTCTTGGCTGGCGTCACGCTAAGCGACGGTTGTTGTTTCTCTGCACTCGCGTAAGCGCCTTCCAGTACCTGGCTGTAAACGGTCGTTCCGGACGTGAGCGTCAACGCAACGACCATCATTAAACTGACCATCGATTGGAACATAAGCACGCTCCCTCCCATTTTCTAGTATAACAAAACCGAACTTGAAAGGAAAAAGAAAAAGAAGGCTATCCGACTAGCCTTCTCCAGTCACAGCAGCTTTTTTACAGTTTCTTCGTGTAGTCTGCCATCATGTCCATGATCGATTGCACTCCGGTCAGCATTTCGCTGGCCCGTTTCGTTTTTTGCGAGATGTTGTCAAAATCAAGCCGCCCTCTTTTGCGATCATTCCAGCGTTTGAACAATTCTTCCGCCATGCCGGGATTGCTCCTGACTGCCCGGACGCGCATGGAGTCTTCCACGACCCACGCTTCGAATTCAGGATTTTCCTTCAGAAGCTTTTTCACTTCTTTTTTCTTCATCGTCGAAACGTCACTCCTTTCGCATGTACAAACAAGAATAGATAGCTGTTCGTTACACCATATGACTAGTCCGCGAATGTGCTTGTGTGTTTGCACCCTGTCTAAAAGAAAGGGCTGCAACGCAAAACAAGAGAGGCCCCGTAGAAGGGACCTCTCTTCATCCAGCTATTTACTTGTCCGAGCGATGAGCTTAGCGGCCAGCCATTTGTTGCTCAGCGAAACTTACCAGACGCTTCGTAATTTCGCCACCAACCGAACCGTTTTGGCGAGAAGTAGTGTCTGGGCCGAGATTTACACCAAATTCAGATGCAATCTCATACTTCAGTTGATCCAGAGCTTGGTTCGCTTGAGGAACTACCAGGTTGTTGCTGCTTCCGTTGTTGTTAGCCATGATTGATTCCTCCCGACGCGTTTTTTTCTCCCGGGACGGATTTGAACCGCCTGCTGCTCGCCTCTCACCGACTGAGACCGGAAGATGATTTTGAGGGCCAAGAGGTGGTTGTCAACCTCTTGTGATACTATCATCCCACGAGATCGCATCTCCATACGCTCCAGCGAAATGTAAAATCTGACAAAGTTGTCCCGGCCCTTTATGCTATAATGAGGCGTATAGTTTGGAGCTGAGAGGGGTTAGCTTTTGTGAGTGAATCAGGAAAAGTATTGCTCATCGACGGCATGAGCTTTTTATTTCGCGCGTTTTACGGGTCTGCCTGGGGCGGTGCCTATCGGCAAACAACCACAGGTATTTACACGAATGCGGTGTACGGTTTTACGAAAATGATGCTGGATTACGCCGAGCTGGTGCGCCCGACCCACCTGATCGTCGGCTGGGATGTGGCGTCGCGCGAATCGCTCGTGCGCAGCCAATGGTTTGACGGCTACAAGTCCAATCGCACGGCGCCGCCGGACGAGCTGATCCCGCAATTCGACCTGGTCAAGGAACTGACCGCTGCCTTTTCCGTCCCGAACATTGGCTGTCCGGGATACGAGGGTGACGATGTGCTCGGCACGCTGTCCACGCGTCTGTCTGACGAAGGACATGAAATCGTCATTGCGACGGGCGACTATGACAGCTTGCAGCTCGTCGATGAAAAAGTCAGCGTGAAAATCCTGAAAAACGGCGGCAAGCATGAGCATTACAACCCGGCGAGCCTGCTCGCTTTGCGCGGGATTTCTCCTGAACAGGTGGTGGACGTCAAAGCATTGATGGGCGATACGTCCGACTGCATTCCGGGCTGCCCGGGAATCGGGGAAAAAACGGCGACGAAGCTGATTACGGAGCACGGCAACCTGGACAACCTGTACGAAAACTTGAAAAACTGCACGCCAAAAATGCGCAGCAAGCTGGAAGAACATCGCGATCAAGTGTACTTGAGCCAGAAGCTGGCGACAATTATTCGCGACGTGCCTGTGGAGTTTTCCATGGAGGAAGCGGCCTGGACGTACGATTCCTCGACTGTGCTTGGCAAATTTGAAGAACTCGAATTTGGCCGCAGTCTGGCGACAAGAGTAGGTTAATCATAAAGCCGATAACCGCTGCGCTCCGACTTTTCCCGTAGAAGTCGGAGCGTTTTTTCCTGTTTACCTGTCTCGGCGACACAGTGAAAAAACACCTCGCTGGCTATCAACGAGGTGTTCGCTTGTATGGATTTGCTTTTTTCGCTTGCTCCTGGCGGGAAGACTCAAACACGTCGAGCAAAAGCCCGGTATTTTCTTCCCCTTCTGCCTCCCAGCTCGTAGCGAAGCGAACCCGATGGGAGACGCCAAACAAATCGTACGTCTGGACAAGATGCTGTCTGGCGGAACCGACAATCAGGCTGTGCAGGCGCACTTGTTTCTTTTGCCCGAGGGCAACCAGCTTTTCCTGCACGTAGGGCGAGATTCCGCCAATGCCGTCCGTGATCATCACAAAATCGGCTCCTTGCCACGCTTTTTCCGTCTCGACAAGCTCCATCGCCCGCTTCATCGGCGCATCAAAATGCGTCCCTCCGCCAAAGACCATTTGCGCCAGACTGTAAAAAGCCGCCCAATCCGGCTTGCGATGATACAGCGGCTGCTCCTTCAACTCTCCTTTTGCGCCGAACAAAAGCAGGACGAAATCCCGCTTTTCCAGCATGGACAGGGCGGCAAACGTCATGAGAAAAATTTGCGCCAGCCGCAGCTTCGCGCCGCGCATCGAATGAGAGGTGTCCAGCATGCAGATGACAGGCCCTTTCGGCGGTTCCTCTACCCAACCGGACGTATCGTACGTCATCAGTTTTTGCTCCACCCATTTGAGCAGGAAGTAGTTCTCGAAGTCCGGATCGGCGAGCAGTACCGCTTCGCCTGGCAGCATGTGGGCAATATCGCCCGATTGCCGCAAATCGTAGTATTCCTCCGGCAAATGACGGGAACGAATTTCTTTTCGCCGTACCCGAAAGCGATGCACCTGACGACCGACCTCGTTTAAAAAGGCAACCAGATCGGGATGGCGCTTCAATTTTTCGATCCACTTCAAATACTGCTCAAAGCTTTGCCTGCGCAGCTTGCCCAAGTCGTGACCCCAACTGCGGTTGGCAAAACGCTGGCTTGCGGCGAACACTTCATCGACAAACAGCGTATCCAGCTCTTCTGTGGAAAGCGTTCCTTTCAAAGACTGCTCCAGCCACTGGCCGAGCTCTTTTTCCAGCGCGTCCATGGCGTCTTTTTCCTGCTTTTGCAGACGATCAAGCTGCTTTTCCCGCTGCGCCAACTCTTCCTCCAGCTTTTTCACTTTTTGCAGCAGTTTGGCTCGCTTCGTGAACTGCACGCTCATTTCCTCGCGAAGCTGTGCGATTTTCGTTTGCAGAGCGAGAATTTCCGCACGCACGAGTGGCTTGTTGTCTAGCGCCTCCTGCTTGTCTTCCACCACACGCTTGCCTTGTTGCAGCGTATAGCCGACAAGCTCCAGCTTCGCCTTTTGCTTTTCCGTGAGCAAATCAGCCACCTGCGCCTCTTTTGTCCCTTCCTGTCCCTCCTGCTCTTTCAGGCCAGCGAGCAGCGGAGTGAGTTTGCGGTCTTTTTGGCGCTGCTTCACTTCGTCCGCGAAAGTCTCCGTGAGCCACAAAAGCGACTTGATCGCCGTCTTGAAGGCGGCACTTTCGTTGCCCATCGTCCGGGGATGGATCATTCGCGTAAAATACTGCTTCATCAGCGTGCGAATCAGCCAATGGTGAAAAGGGGTCGATTCCTGGCTTGCATCAATCTCGGGCTTTTCCAAGTAAAACACGAGAAAAAAGTCTGCGAGCAGCTCGCGATCAAACCACTCGGCACGGGTTTGCGCTTCTAGTACCCATTCCTGGGCTGTGCGCGAAGCAGCGAGATACGTCTCAAACAGATAGCGATCGACCCCGCTGGCACGAATCATCATCGTCGCTACCCCCTATAACGTAAAATCGTACTCCGCTCCGGCAATGTCTTTATCGAAAATCGTCCGGTACGTCTTCTGCAACTGCTGCAAAATGCGCTCGCCTTCGATACGCAAGTACGAGTATTTGACCGTATATTTTTCTACGTTGTGAATCAAGCGGTTTTTTTCCAGCACATACGCCCCGAGATCGTGCTCGCGCTTTTCCCACTGGATCAGGCGGTTGCGCAAATCTTTGGCCGTCTCTTCCAGCTCGGCCCGACATGCTTCCAGCAGTTGTCCGTTGCGCTCCACGGCTTCTTTGCCCAGCTTGGCGCCGACTTCCTTTTTGAACTGGAAAGCGTGCAGTTCCGATTCCTTTTCCTTCCATTTATCTGCGGTTTGCTGCAAGCGCTGCAAAGGCAGTTCGTTTTCCAGCTCAGTCTTGAGCATTTGTGTGAATTGCTGCTCGAACAGCTCGCGCATGACCGGCAAGTCTTCCGGCAAGTCCCACAGCATGTGCGGCGTAAACACCGTATCCCATATCGTCACCTGATCCCGGCCGTGCAGGGCGGCAGACGTGCGCCACACCCCGGCAATTTTGCTCCAGCGGCGGTCGGACAGCACGTAATCTTTTGCTTCCATGTCCTGTTTGATCCGGTACAGGAAGTAAATCAGCGCCTCCGGGATGGTCACTTGCTTCGCCGCGGCCTGAATGTCTTTCATATCGTACAGCGAGAAAACGACGGGAAGCGGGCCGCTCGGCAAGGAAAACATCCGCTCGTAGCTCGACGCCTGCTGCAAGTAATGAACTTCGTAACGGAACAGAAAACGGTCGTACAGGGCACTCAACTGCTCGTCATCTTCCGGCAGCTCGTTGGAAGCCGCCATTAAAAATTGCAGCGGGACTTCTTCCCGCTCCCGGCCGTTGAAGTACAGCCGCTCATTCAAAATGGACAGCAAGGCGTTCAAGATCGCACTGTTCGCCTTGAAAATTTCGTCGAGAAAGGCAAACTGCGCATTCGGCAAATAGCCTTCTGTTTTTCGCACGTAATGGTCGAGCTTCAACTGTTGAAGCGACACGGGGCCAAAAATCTCGTCTGGCGTGGTAAAGCGGGTCAACAAGTATTCAAACCAATGCTCAGAGCCGAACAGCTGTGCCACGGAGCGAGCCAGCTGCGACTTCGCCGTTCCCGGCGGGCCGATCAGCAGCGCGTTTTCCCCGCTCATCATGCCGAGCATCAAAAGGCGTATCAATTCACTTCGCTCCAAAAAACGGCGCTCCAACAGCTCGATCGCCTGATCCATTTTTCGCTGGATTGGTGTTGTCGTATTCATCGTCGTTTGGCGCACTTTCGCATCATCACGAACGGCGCCGTTCCCCCTCTCTTGCCTCGTGCCCTAGTCATCGATAAGTAGATCGTGCTTGGCTTGCCTCTTGCTCATTTAATAGTGGCATATTGTGGACGAAAATGCCAGTTTTCGAAGCGTCAGCCTTCCTGGGCGCACGGGCTTTCACCCATGAATTTGCTTGTGCATATGGTGTGGCAAAAGGGTGTAAGCGACTCGAAAAAACGAGAGGAGGTACAGCATGGGGATTGAACTTGCGTGGTTGCACGGTGTGTATGTGTTGTTCGTACTCGGCATCATTTTCATGATGGTTATGCGCAGGGACACCAGCTTGATCAGTATCGTCGGAATCGCGCTGCTGGGTCTGGTTGCCACCGGATCAGTGACGTCAGCCATCGGCGGGATTTTCGGCAGCTTCATTTACGCCATAACCGAGCTTTTGCCGACGATTTTGGTCATCTGTATTATCGTGGCGATGAGCCATGTGCTGACAGATACAGGGGTCAACGAAACGATGATCCGCCCGATGACCCATTTGATTCGCAATGCTACATTGGCGTACTGGGTGATCGGGATTGTGATGATGGTCATTTCCTGGTTTTTCTGGCCATCGCCTGCCGTCGCCCTGATCGGTGCGGTCATGCTGCCCGTTGCCTTGCGCGCAGGGCTGCCTGCGATGGGCGTGGCGATTGCGATGAACCTGTTCGGGCACGGAATTGCGCTCTCCGGCGACTTTGTCATCCAGGGAGCGCCGACGTTGACAGCGAAGGCGGCGGGCTTGCCTGTTCAGGACGTCATTTCCGCCAGTGTTCCGCTCGTGATCGTGATGGGCTTGGTCACGACGATCATTGCCTTCTGGTATTTGAAAAAAGACATGCGGCTGGGGAATATTCCGGCGTCCACAAACGACACGCCAGCAACCGCTCACGTCTTTAGCGCGGCGCGTGTTCCGCTGCCAACAGGCACCCGGCGTTTGCTTGCAGCGCTCGTTCCGCTTTTGTTTGCGCTCGATGTGGCCGCGATGTTCGCCTTCGATTTGCGCGGCGGCGATGCGACAGCGCTGGTCGGGGGGACCGCTCTCCTGATCTTGCTGATCGCGACGATGCTTGCCCACAAACAAAAAGGGCTGGAACAAGTGACCAGCCACCTGATTTCCGGTTTTCAGTTCGGATTTAAAGTGTTTGGGCCAGTCATTCCGATTGCCGCCTTCTTTTACATGGGCGACAGCGGGTTTGTCAAAGTGTTCGGCGAGGTGCTTCCGGCAGGCTCGCAAGGTATCGTCAACGATTTGGGCGTGGCACTCGCGCACACGATTCCGATCAGCAAAGAAGTAGCGGCGCTGACGGTAGCGGCTGTCGGCGTCATCACAGGGTTGGACGGTTCGGGCTTCTCCGGCATTACGCTGGCTGGCTCTCTCGCCCAACTGTTCGCGACCGCGCTCGGGGCAGGCGCTGCTACCTTGACCGCTCTCGGACAGATTGCCGCCATCTGGGTAGGCGGCGGAACGATTATCCCCTGGGCCTTGATCCCCGCTGCCGCGATCTGCGGCGTCGACCCGTTCGAGCTGGCGCGGCGCAACTTGTATCCGGTCGCAATCGGCCTTTTGGTGACGACAATCGTGGCGATGTTCCTTTTGTAGCTATCAAACAGATTTTGATCCATAAAAAAAGACGAATGGCCTAGTCGCCGTTCGCCTTTTTTTCTTCTGTTTTGGCCCAAGCTTCATACACTTGTACTAGCATCCCATTTGGAATGGAAAGGAAAAAACGCTATGAAGCTGTGGGGAAAAAGTATCCAGGTCGCGGCGACTTACATCGGCACCGTCGTGGGAGCCGGATTTGCGAGCGGCCAGGAAATTCTCGCGTTTTTCACTTCATACGGCCATGCTGGCACCGTCGGCATTTTGCTCGCCACGTCGCTGTTCGTCTGGCTTGGCTACAAAATGATGCTTCTCGCCCATCAGCTGCGGACCCCTTCGTATGAATCGTTCAACCAAAAGCTGTTTGGCCCGATGATCGGCCGCACGATGAATGTGCTGGTCTTTTTGACCTTGTTCGGCGTCACGACCGTCATGCTTGCCGGGGCTGGCTCTGTATTGGAGGAGCAGTTCGCGATTCCGTATTTGGCCGGAACAGCCGGGACGGTTTTGCTCTCGCTGTTGATCTTACGAAAAGGGCTGGATCAGCTTCTCTTGGTCAATGCGATCGTCGTCCCGTCCATGCTCGTCTTCGCCCTGCTGATTTTGCTCGACAACAGCGTCGAATCTCCCTTGCCGCTCGCCAAGCCCTCCAACTACGCCTTCCTCTGGAAAACGATTCTTTACGTGTCGTTCAATCTGGCGATGGCCCAATCTGTCCTGATCCCGATCGGTTATGCGATCCGCGAAAAGGTTGTCCTGTTCCGGGCCGCCGTCATCGGTGGAGTCGTGCTCGGTTTCATGCTGCTCGTCGTGCACACGGCCATGTTGGCAAACTGGGATGACGTGCGCTTCATGGACATTCCGATCTTGTTCATCACGGATCGCTGGAACGAATGGCTTCAGCTGTTTTTCGTGTTTGTCCTCTACTCCGAGATTTTTACCACGCTCATCTCCAATGTGTTCGGGATCGGTCAGCAATTGCGCGAGCTGGTGAATTTGCCGGAGTCGAGACTTTATCTGTTTCTGTTCGTGGCGGCTTTTGTCTTGTGCCTCATCGGCTACAGCCAGCTGCTCATGTTTTTGTACCCATTGTTTGGCTATTTGGGGCTGTCTACGCTGTGCCGCATATCGGTTCCTGCGATACGGTTGCCGCGCGGGAAGTGGTGAGTGGCGCGTTCATGGATGGATGACACGGATGGAGCACAATGCCTCGGAACGGTCAGTGTCGTCTGTCTGTCTAAGCCCCCGACTTTTTGCCGATGATCGTGCAATCCGCGAGCACGAGCCAAAAGTTGTCTTCTGCATAGCCTTGGATTGTTCCCTGCACGATATAGCCCGGGTACATTTCTTCCCGTTTGGACTTTGCTCGAAGCGGCGCATCGTCTGCTACTGCATACACCTCATCGCTCACCTTGATGATGACGCCTTGCGGATAGAACATGGCAATCGTTCCCGTCACCGGATCACCGGGCAAAAAGCGCTGCTTCGCTTGCTCAAAAGCCGCCTTGCAAGGCGCTGTTGCCTTTTGCCAAATCGCCTGAAACGCTTCACGGGAAATATCCTCATCGCCTTCATAGCGCTCCACGACTTTTTCGCTCAGCATGAAATCGGGTGCCGCAGACACAAGCGACTGCCCGTCAGTAACCGTCACTTGCCGATAGGCGATCCCATTTTCATCCAGTTCAAAATAGTACAGCTCATTCTCTTCGACGCCATGCGCTTGGAGGTACAGCATCTGCCTCCCCCTTTTATGACCGGACATACGCGTGCCAAATTTCGTCTTCCTCGTCTGTCATATTGCCTGTGATCGTCGAGAAATCGATTTTTCGTTCAAAGCAGTCTTTTAACCGGGCGAATTGCTGGTACGAGCCTGTTATTTTGCGCAAAGAAGCCGATTTGCCCAGCTGCTCCAGCTGCCCAAGCTCGTCGCAGCCGCTAAATTCCAGCGATTGGAGGTTTTCCAGCTCGGCCAGATGTGAAATATCAGCGATGGCCGTTTTTCTCAGCTTGACGGTTTTCAATTGGCGGCAACCGCGCAAGAACGCCAAATCGGCGAGCGACATGTCTTCCAGGCTGATCGTTTGCAGATGGACGAGTTTGCCCAGCACCTTAATCGCGTCTGCGGCATTTTCGCCAAGTTCGGAAATTTTCAGCTCGGTGAGCGTCGCAAGCTCAGCCACACTGTTCAACATGGCCGCGTCCGGACGACTGATGGCGAGGCTTTGCAAGCTTTTGACACGAGCAAGCGCGGAGAGATCGGAAATTCGCGTCTCGGTCAGGTCCAGCTCCGCCAGCCTGGGCAAAGACGCAAGCGGCGACAAATCCGTTACGTCTGTCTGAGCCAGATTGAGCATTTGCAAGTACGGCAACCCTTCCAGCGGAGTAAGATCCGCGATCGGGTTTTTCCCCACGTACAATCGTTTCAGTTGCTGGCAGCCGCTGATCGCTTCAATAGAAGTAAGCTTGTTTGCACTCAGCACCAGCTCCCGGACTTCGCGGCAATGCTTGAGCGGAGTGAGATCAGTCAAGCCTTCGTTAATGAAGTAAAGCTGTTTGGCGCGCAAAAATGGCTCTGGCGAATCCCCGTTTGCCTGGATGCGCTCTCGCCAGCTTTCCGAAAGACTGTCTAGCCATGCTTGCGGGTCTGCGATACCTGGATCGATGCGCACTGGATGGTAGACCGGAAGCTCCAGTTTGCGGATGGCATCGAGAAAATGAACGGGACCTTGTTGACCGAACGCCCAGAAAAGCTGGTCTTCTTCCTCGTGGATGGAGTAGTTTTTCGCTTTTGCCGTATCATGGATAAATTGCAGCATTTCGGTCAGATTATGGGCAATTACGTATTTGACATGTTCGTCGCGGCCAAAATTGATCACTTGCCCGCTTTTGCCCTGCTCGTCCGGATCGAGGTCGAGTCCAAGGTGGTTTCCGCCCCAATCTTTGCTGATCGGCAGCCAGCAGCGGTTAATATAGCGTTCTTTGATCCAGCCAGGCGGAACCGAGTAATGATCACCCTCGATTGCGTAGTCGCTCTCCAGGTCCGCCCATATTTTCCATTCTGCTACCAAATCCGTTAACGAGAGAAAGGGCAGCCCGAAAAACAGGCCTGGCCCGTTCTCCTTTTCTCCGTTGCAGACCTGGTATAGTTCTTTCAATTCGCCAGGCAGCTTCATGCCAAGCTCGGCTTCTGCTCGCTGAATCTCCTCTAGCGAAGCTGGTGGATGAAACGCTTCCGCTATGCCCGGCACCTCTGTGCGCAGCAGTCCAAATACATCCTGAATCAATCCTCGAATCATGGAATCTCCTCCCCAAGCAAATCCAATCGGCGCCTGCACCAAACTTGGCTGCGCCGCTGGAATATTTTCTCTTTTCAACCAACCCATTTTAGCATACTGCCTATTAAAAAGAATGTTGCTATTGGCATAGATCACGCACGAAAAGAAACAGGGCACAAAAGAAAAAACCTCTGCTTATAAACAGCAAAGGTTTCTTTACCAAGCTTGGCTTGGAATGGATCGCGCAATTGTCAAGTCGATCACGTATTACGTGCCGCAGTACGTCCGATAAGGCCCGCACGATTCCGGCGGCAGCGACGCGTACTCCGCCTGCTCCGCGGAGTGCGCATAAGGATTGGCCAGCGCGGCAAGCAGCTGCCGAAGCACGCTGTAGTCGCCGTCTTGCACAGCCGCTTCCAGCGCCGCCTCCACACGGTGGTTGCGCGGAATCACGGCAGGATTGCTCTGTTTCATCAACTGCAAAACGTCATCCGCAGATTGAGACTGACGCGCCAGTCTCGTTTGCCACTTCTCCTGCCACGCGGCAAACTCGGGGGTGGCAAACAGTTCTGACCCGTTCAAGCGATCAAAAGTCAGGGCGAGAAACGTGTTGGTATAGTCCGCCCGATGCTTTTGCATCAAGCCAAGCAGTTCTTCCATCAGCGAAACATCGTCGGCTTCTTCGCCAAACATCCCCAGCTTGCCCCTCATCCCGGCCAGCCATGTGCCGTAATATTGCTCGGCAAACTGGGAAAGGGCTTTCTCCGCCATTTGAATCGCCTGAGCCTGATTGTCATGCAAGAGCGGGAGCAGCGTTTCCGCAAATCGCGCCAAATTCCACACGCCGATTTGCGGCTGGTTTCCGTAAGCGTAGCGCCCCTGCTGATCGATCGAGGAAAACACCGTCGCCGGATCGAACGCATCCATGAAAGCGCACGGCCCGTAATCGATCGTTTCTCCGCAAATCGACATGTTGTCCGTGTTCATGACTCCGTGAATAAACCCGACGAGCTGCCATTTGGCGATCAGCTCGGCTTGACGGCGGATCACTTCGGCCAGAAAGGCGAGATAACGGTTTTCCGCTTGGGCGGCTTCGCGATAATGTCTATGTATCGTATAGTCGGCAAGCGCCTGCAACTCCTCGGCGCTGCCCCACTTGGCGGCGTACTGGAACGTCCCGACGCGAATATGGCTGGAAGCGACCCGCGTGAGTACCGCGCCGGGCAGATCGTCTTCGCGAATGACAACTTCACCCGTCGTCACCACCGCCAAACTGCGGGTCGTCGGGATGCCAAGGCCGTGCATAGCCTCGCTGATGATATATTCGCGAAGCATCGGCCCGAGTGCGGCCCGTCCGTCGCCGCGCCGGGAATACGGTGTGCGTCCGGGACCTTTCCATTGCAGATCAAATCGCTCGCCCTCAGGAGTCACTTGCTCCCCGATCAAAATGGCGCGCCCGTCTCCGAGCATCGTAAAGTGGCCGAATTGGTGCCCCGCGTACGCCTGCGCGAGCGGCTTTGCCCCTGCGGGAATCCGGTTTCCGGCAAACACTTCCGCCCCCGCTTGCCCATCCAGTGCATCGGCTTGCAAGCCAAGTGCGGCTGCCAGCGGGCGATTGAAAATAACGAGCTGCGGCGAGCGCACAGGGGTAGGATTTTGCTTGGTGAAAAAGGTGTCAGGCAAGGAAGCATAGCTGTTGTCGAAATTCCATCCTGCCTCAGTATGGGCTTGGGTCATCGTTTCCCTCGGCTCCTTTTGTCTTGTCGTGTTTTGTTCATTTTACCAAAGTGACGGGGAAAAGCATGCATGGGATTTAGTCCAGTGTGCCATGTGTGCTACTATTATGGCTATCAGTCACTATTTTTCAGAAACAACAAAACTGGCACCGATGTGCGACCAGCATCTGGGGACTGTCCCGATCGGGCATAGCAGTAGGAGGAAACATGTCTATTATCGACAAAAAATACGGGGTTTTGTCCCCTCAGAAACAATACGTAACGGATACAGTCATCTTGGCTCAGGCATGGAAAAAGTCACACAATTACATCCGCAGGCATAATTGGTATGCAAATGTGCTGGAACTCGATCTTTCCACGCTCGACCTGGAAAATCGCTTGAATGAGTGGTCTCAATCTTTGGAAAGCGAAGAATACCGTCCCGCAAAACTCAGACTGGTTCCCGCTCCCAAAACCTGCACCTGGGAGTTTACTTCTAACGGCTGGCACCCTGTTAAAGAGAAGCTTGAAAGCGACAAAACCTATTTGAGACCGCTCGCCCACATCAAAATCCAGGACCAAACCATCGCAACGGCGATCATGCTGTGCTTGGCCAATGCCATCGAAACACTGCAAGGCCCGACAGACATTCCGGATTATCATGAAGCTCAGCGAAAACAAGTTTTTAACTACGGAAACCGTCTGTATTGCCACTGGGACAAAAATGAAGACGGAGAATCCATCGCTACATTCCCGTGGGGCAACTCGAAATGCTATCGAATGTACTACGATGACTACCAAAAGTTCCTGGAACGCCCGAAGCACTTTTGCCAACTGTACACGCATCTGAATCGTCGGGGCACAAAGCATTACGTCTTTTCACTCGACCTGAAGAGCTTCTACGACAGTATTGACAGAGCCGCATTAATTGACGAAGCAGAAGAGCTTTACAACGAATACGTGGAAAGGTTCACGCTAGACGATTCGCTTCAAGCTGATCCTGATTTTTGGGAAATGGCCCGAACTGTTTTCGATTGGGAATGGAACGACTCCGACCAAGCCATGGCAAAACAAGTGCTCAACAAAGACACGCTCCCTGATGGTATTCCACAAGGTCTTGTTGCGGGCGGTTTTTTTTCGAATATCTACCTGCTGCGATTTGATCAAGAAGTAGGAAAAAGCATTCATCAAAAAGTTGCCTCATCAGACTTTTCCGAACCGTTTATCATTCGCGATTACTGCCGCTATGTCGACGATATCCGTTTGGTAGTAGAAGCTGCTGACACCGTTGAAATCGAGCAACTGAAACAAATGGTGACAGAGCATATTCAAGCCAAGCTCAATTCGCATTTGAGCCAAATGGGGGCTGAACCAGATTCCTTGGAGATTCACCCCGATAAAGTCAGCATCCAAAGCTATGAAGAAATTTCCAATCAGAGTGACCTCTCTGGCCGCATGCAAATCCTGCAAGGAACGTTAAGTGGCACCCCGGATATCGAAGCTTTGCGACAAATTGTCGGGGGTTTAGACGGTCTCATCCAATTGTCTGAGCAACTTGGCGATTCGGCTGTCGAACATGTAAACAATCTTGCCCTGTCAAAAATCGCTGTCAAGAATGCGGACGTAAAATCCGACACATTGAAGCGGTTTGCAGCGAAACGACTTGTAGACGCGTTAAGGCTGCAAAAAAGCATGATCGGTTCCAGTGATCAGAACCCTACCGTAAACAGTCATATCGGCCACGATTTTGAACTGTACGCCAGGAAATTAATTGCCGTTTGGTCGAAAAATCCATCGTTAAGCTCCCTGCTGAAGTTTGGGCTCGATCTCTTTCCTAGCGCAAAACTGTTGAAAGTCGTAACGGAAGCTCTTGAGCAAAAGCTTTATATGAACGTTAACAATGATACAGAGCTCAGCCACCAAAAGCTCGTGATGGAATACGTTTCGGCGGATATCCTGTGCGCGTGTTCTGTCTGGATTGGTCACCACTCGAAAAAGCATGATCCTGAACATGCGGATTTGCTTGCTTTTCGCGAACATCTCGCCGTTTTTGCAAGGAAGATACTAGACGCTCAGGACAAAATGTCCTGGTATGTGAAACAACAAGCTGCTCTCTATCTTGCTTCGGTTGGCCAAGCTTACGTTTTAAATGATGAAAGCAGCGAGTTGCAGCCTTACGCACTTTTACATCGTGCACTTCTTTATAGTGCGATCACCAGTAAAAATCGTAAGGATATGCTAACGATGGCCTTGATCGTCCAACAGCTTCATCCAAATCCTGACAGGTTCAGTTCGTGGTTTGCGGAAGCCTGTCAGAAATGGAAGCGGCAGCCTATGCAAAAAATTCGGTCGTTAAAATTCCTTTGCGCGAATCGCCCTGATCTGCTTCAGAGGATTCTCTCAAGCCTGACCATCGAAAAAGAGATCGTCCAGCAGGTGCCTGAGCTATCCTCCATCATCTATCGCAACTCGCTCAAGAAACAAGCAGACTGGTCTTCTGCAACTGCAACGAATACGCCTGTCAGTCTCGCCAGTCTCATTACGAGCGCAGATAATCCTTTTCAGCAAGAAAATGCTTTGCTGCATTTGATGTTGGAGTTGCTGAAACCTGGCTCGGGCAAAGAAGATGCATTTACCCGCTTGAACAGCGAAAACGGCCTGTCCATCGAAGATTTGCAAATAACGATGACGGACAAAGAAGCTTGGCAAAATCCTTATAAAAAGCCGTTTGCCATCACGGTAACCAATACAAAAAGCTCATACTCTTTGCCAACCCCGCACTGGGTAAAAGCAGAATGTCGGTGGATGTACAATCTCGGTTGTATTTTACGAGCTTGCCTGACTGGCGAATACGACTACACGACGAACTCGTTTCTGATGCGACAAGACCATTCCGTTTCGGCTGGGTACAGAGGATTGCGCTCCACCTGGTTTTCACGCCGCTTTGGCATGTCCAGCCTGGCGAGCAGCCTCTTCCCGGAGCCGTTGCCCTTGTCCCCTTGGATGAGCGAGCTGTTGTTCCTGCTTTTGCAATGGCCGGGTATCGATTATCGCGAAAGGTTTGTTCACGGGATTTCTGCTGCACAGTCCGACCGCAAAAAATGGCTGAAAATCATTCAGAACCGTATGCAAGAGCAGCAGAAAGTATTTGGCAAATTGTCCAACACGCCAGGATACGTATTGCCTGTCAAACTGCAAAAGCGTCAGGACGACCGCCTGTTCCGTGTCGCCATCGTCCAATCCTTGCTGCCATACATGGACGATTTTAACGCCAAAGATCCGATGCACTGGTCTTCGGACTTCCGCGAGAAACACCGTGCTCATATCGCGGACCTTTGCCACATGGTTGAGAAGCATCTGGCAACTTGGCACGCTGCTATAAAAAGAGCAGGCAAGGAGTCCGCTTATGTTGCTGATCTGATCGTCTTTCCTGAGCTGTCTGTCCATCCCGACGACATCGACTACTTGCTGAGACTCTCCCACAAAACGAAAGCAAGCATTTTTGCGGGATTAGGTTTTCAAAAAAGAGCATCCGATCAAGCCACGGTGAATCAAGCGATTTGGATTCTCAATTCAGACGAAAATCCACTTGTTGCCGTGTGGCAAGGCAAGCAGCATATGACGAAGCTGGAACGCAAAATGAATATCCAAAGCCACAGACCTTACCAAGCCTATGTCGAGTTTCAAAAAGGCAATCAATCTATACGCGTAGCGGGAGCTATTTGTTACGATGCAACCGACATAGCACTGACGGCCGATCTTCGTGATATTTCCGACATGTTTGTCATCTCGGCCCTGAACAAAGACATCGGGACGTTTGACAACATGGTTTCCGCCTTGAATTATCATATGTTCCAGCCTGTCATTCTTGCCAATACAGGTGAATACGGCGGCTCATCTGCCCAGGCGCCTTTTAGTGGACACGAAAAAATCATTGCTCAAGTACACGGGAAAGATCAGCTTGCCATCAGCATGTTCGATATCGACCCTACCTTATTTAAAACCAAGTCACGTTCCTCCAAGCCAGAGCCACAGGTAAAGTCACCTCCTGCAGGCTTTGCAGGAAGAAAATAAAGCAAAAAAGGCCCATGCAGAGTTGACAAGGAACTTTGCGCGGGCCTTCGCTTTTTCCAAAATGGTCAAACGGATTACTGCTTCGTCAACCAATCCGCAATCTCTTCCGTCTGCGACAACACCGCAATCGGGTCGTAGTACCAGGAACGTTCTTCCTTCCAGACGTACACATGGTTGTTTTTCACAGCGTCGAGCGACGACCAGAGCGGATCTTTTTTCAAGTCTTCCAGCGTGTGACTGTTCGAAGTCAAGATGATATAGTCTCCGGCGTATTGGGACAAAAGCTCGCTGGACAGCTCCAGCCACTGCTTCTCCTGCAGCGTTTTGGCGATCGCAGTTGGCGGCTTCAAGCCCAGCGCCTGATAGACAGCTTGTCCGCCCCGGCCAAAGTTGTCGCCATAGACGAACATCTGCTTGTCGGTCAGCTCAATAATCGAAAACGACTTGCCTTCGGGAATGACTTTGCGCACGCGTTCTTTTGCAGCGGCGATGCGTTTCTCGTAATCCGCCAGCCAGTCTTTTGCTTCCTGTTCCTTGCCGAGCAGCTTGCCGAAGAAAGTCAATTCCTCTTGAATATTTTTCAACTGTCCATACGGAATGGAGATCGTCGGGGCGATTTTGGACAACTGATCATAGCGGCCCTGGTCGTCGGATGATTCCGTGACGATCAAGTCAGGCTGCAAGTCGATCACTTTTTCCAAGGAACCGTTGACATCCCCGATGTCCTCGACATTTTTCAGCGCCTCGGTAATATACGGATTTTGACGATGCAAGCCGGGCGCTCCGATCGGTGTGACACCGAGTGTAATCAGCGTGCCCAAATATTGATCGGCGACGATGCGCCTTGGTGCGGCTGGAACGACGACATCCCCTTTGACGGTGGAAATGACTTGGGTTTGCGAACTCGCCTCCGCTGGCGTGGAGCTCGTTTGCGTCGAGCGATTGGCGTCTGATGCAGCGCTTGTTTCCGTCTGGTTCCCGTTCGCCGCCTGACTTGGCGCTCCCGCATTGCCGGAGCACGCGGCAAGCATCAGGGTCAGGCAGAGCATGACGGTTGCCGCAGCAGATGGTTTGGTAGGTCTGTACATGGTTTTGCGTCCCTCTTTCTTGTATGGATAATGATTCTCGCTATCAATATAACGGCGAAAATCGAGAGCGGCAATGGACGATCCGATGATGGTTGCCGGACGATCTGCTGTTTGCGGCGTCTGTGCTTTTGTCGCCCGAAAACGCGCGGGCGATATTCCGTATACTTTTTTAAACAAGCGCCCGAAATAATACGGGTCGCGGTAACCGACACTCTCGGCGATCTCGCGCAACTGCCGATCTGTTTCCACCAGCAGGCTTGCCGCCTTTTCCATCCGTACGCGAATCAAGTAGTCGATCAGGCTGTAGCCTGTCTTTTTCTTGAACAAGGCCGATAAATGTGGGACGCTGTAGCGCAGCATTTCCGCGAGCGCCTCCAGCGTGATCGGTTCGGCGTAATGGTTCTGAATGTACTGCTTCGCCTGGGCGGCGGGATCGGTGTCCAGCCGTGCCCCTTTCGAATCGAGCAGTTGACGGTGCACGGCGCTTACAAATTGATAAAAGAGTGCCTTCGTCTGGAAGCGCTCCAGCTCGCCCGTGCATTGCCACTGTTCGTCCATTTGCTTGACGAGTGCAAGCAGCTCAATCGGCTGGCACGGCTGAAAGCTGTACGGCAGCTGAAACGGGTCGCTTTTTCGCAGCAAGTTGACGATTTGCTGCCGACTGGTCAACGGGATCGCGGCCCGATAAAAAATCAAGTAGTATTCAAATGCGTCCTCTGTCAAAAAAATGTCCATAAGCGTCCCTTTTCCACTATGGGCGATATCGTATGGCTTGATCGCGTACTCGCTGCCATCCAGACAAATCTGAGCCTTTCCTTGCGCAGCAAACAAAAACGTACTGGCCGGCAGCTTGTACGAGCGCGAGCCGACTTCTCTTCCCACCAGCTGGTGACGCACATCCAACACTTTGATGGACGCATGATTCCAGAGCATGATATGTTCGATGACGCCCTTCACGTCCATGCAATCCCTCCATCTTTTTGTTTCCGTTCCAACTCTCGCTATTATAAATGAAAACGATTATCATTCACATAAAAAAATAACAGCCACAGGCATACTGCGCCTGCGGCTAGTTCGTCCTCTATGATTGAGATTAAGGTGCTTGAAGTAACCGTCTACTTTCGGTTATGGCGTGATTCCGTCAAAAGCTCGCTGACGGGTGTTCATTTCTTCGCTCTTGGCATTTTTTCCGAATGTCGAGAAACTCAGCGTCTTATTCCGGGACGTTTCGGATTCTCTGTCGTTGCTATCTCTTCCCGTTGCTCCCGATCTGCCTGGCAACGCGTTCCCCCAGTTCCGGGCTCGCCTGGGTTAGATAGCCTAGCACAATCCGCTGCAACTCCGGCACGGCAGCTCCAAGATCGGAAGCAATGTTGTGGACTAAGTGTTCTTGAAGCACAGGTGACAGTGAGTTGTAAAATTGCCCCGGCTGCGTGAAGTCATCTCCTTTTGGAGGTGCAGTGCGCTCAAGCCGCCCTGCCACATAGTTGCCGGTGCCGCTTGTTACCTCGTCAGATGGCTTCCAGTCCGCCTGATGGTTGATCGGGATGCTGCGGAAATTCGGTCCCAACCGATAACGCTGTGAATCCGTATAAATATTGGCGCGGCCTTGAAGCACTCTATCCAATGAAAACTCGGCGCCGTCCAGCATATTGGACGGAGAAAAGGCCAGCTTCTCCACCTGTTCTTTATAATTGTCGGGATTGGTGTCCAGCACCATCTTGCCGACTGGCAGCAGTGGGTACTGCCGCACATCCCACACCTTCGTATCGTCCAGTGGATCGAACGGCAGCGTAGCTTCGTCCTGCGGATTCATGAGCTGTACATACAGCCCGTATTCCACTGTTTTTCCTTGAGCAATCGTGTCATAGAGATCCTTGCCCGCATAATCCGGGTTCTCGCAGGCGAGCCGCGCCGCCTCCTGACTATCGATATACTGCACGCCAGCCAGCGGAACCCAGTTGTATTTCACATAATTGCGGACATCCTGCTCATTCTTCCAAACATAAGTACTCACGCTGTAACCCGGAATGTGACGGAAGCTCTTGACTGTTCCCAGGTCGGAGTACAGTTGCAGCACGAAATGCGTCGCCTCCGGATTTTCTGCGTAGAAGCTCCAGAACCGATTAGGGTCCATCAAGTTGTTGACGGGCGACGGATTGAAGGCGCTGACCGTCTCCACAAACCGCATGGGGTCCCGCACCGTAAACACGGGAAGATGGTTGCATATTAAGTCGAAGATACCTTGCTCGGTATAAAATTTAGTCGAGAAGCCGCGCACATTGCGCGAAGTGTCCGGCGTCCCCCTGTTGCTGGCCGCCAGCGAGAATCGGACAGCAACGGGTACTTGCTGGCCCGGATGCTGCAGGAAACAAAGCTTCGTGTAAGCCGCCATCGAGTGAAACGTCTCGAAATAGCCAAAGGCTCCGAAACCCTTCACATGCAAAGGGCGCTCTAATATGGTCTCATGGATAAACGTTTCATTTTTTTCGTGCAGCATGGTGTCTTGTTCTAGAATCGGTCCACGCTTCCCAACCGTCTGCGAGTAGCGCGACGGTTGCGGACCGCCTTGCCACCTTTGATTGTGCGTCTGATCGCGAGCGTTCTTGTCGTCCATTCCTCTACCTCCCATGCCTACATTCTCACCAATATGTATGCATGGCTATAGGTTGGTTATGACTACGCGTCCAATGCCGATCCGCACGCCGAGAGCAGCAGCCGTCATAGCAAAAGCTCGCTCCTAGGGTGCAACATGACGAACGCTTCCGCCTCGTTGCCATATCGTGCGGAACGAATGAGGATCTCCACAGCCACTGCGCCCAGTGTACGAATTGCTTCCACCGTCGACGTATCACATTTCCTGTACAAAAAAACTGGTGCCTAAATCACACCAGTTCGAAATGAATTGGAACATGAATCAAGCGCGTGCCCTATGAATTTACGTGCGAATCAAATCAACCACCCGCTCCCAAAAACCATACAGCGACCGCTCAGACAGAGTGTCCCCTCTTATACAACCATCATTTTCCAGACTGGTCTTTCGCCAAATCCAGCAAGGCCGACAGCCGTTCTGCTTTCTCCCCTTTTGCTTTGGCAGCGATCTTTGCAAGCTTGTCCAAACCACCCCAGACGATGTAAATGACATGCTCGACTTCAAGCGGCTCTTGTGTTTGCAGCAAATCGAGCAACAAGCTCAAATTAGGCTCTTCTTCCAGCTCTGACTTGATCTTCACTTTCGTTGCGTCGGTACCGTGCACCAAGCACGCGACCAATGTCGGGAGCGACTCTGGATGGACGCCGTGCTTCTCGACGAAGGCAGCCGTAAAATAATCTTGCACGGACTGATGCTCCAGATCGATCGTGTCCAAATACTCCTCCACCAAAGCAAAATACTCAGCGTCCGCCAATCCCAGCCCGAAGACGGCATATGTGCCAGGCAGTGCATTTCTCTCATCATCGGCATCCGTATACCACTCATAAGTGACCATGGCAACGCGGGCGTAATCGGCAAGCAACGGGTGCAAGTTCGGATAAGCCAGCGCGTTGGCAAAAAAGCGATGAGTTCCCGACTTCGCCAATCCTTTGATCGGCAAAAACTGCTTGACGCCGGATTTGAGCTTGATTTGATAGCTTTTCGGAAAACCGCTCTGCAACAACGCGCAAAGAAATGCAAGGGCCTGCGCATAGCTCTCTTCGCGCTCCTGCTTGATCGAGATCGTCACGGTGGCAAAGACGTCATTTGCCAGGCACTCGACCTGTTCGTCACGCAGAACGGTCAGCTCGCGGGAGAGCGTGCCGCTGCCTTCCTTCATGAACTGCGAAGCGCGCTTGCTGCCGAGTTCAACAGCCCGCTCCAGCCAGGTAATTCCTTTTTGTCTACTGTAGGACGGTTCATACTTGATCACAGCGACGGCGGCATACAGGAACAACTCCATAGCCCCTTCGTCGATGTGCCTAGGATCGAAGCCGCTCTTTCGTTGATAAGTCTTTTCCTGCCACGTTTTGGTCACGACATCAAAATAAAGCGGCAAAAACGAGCCTTCCACCCAGTCCGTCAAGGCATTGACGATCTTGTGCTGATGTTCGCCAAGCTGTTCTTTTTTGCTTTTGTTTACTTCCAAAATGCGATCAAACACCCGGATGGCTTCGTGGCAATCCGTCTCGGGAAACAGCGAGCGGTTCAGCAGATGACGCGAAAGGAAAAACGTCTCCAGCGGTTTGGTCGGGCCAGTTGAAGCCGAAAACAGTTGCGTGCGATAAGCGGAAATCTCCGCCAGCAGGCGTTGCTGTTTTTCCGCGTTGAACAGCTTGACAATCGGCAGCTTTACTTCCCCCGTGTCTGTCTGAAACTTGCCCCAAAACGAAAACTGGTAGTTAATCAGCGCTTGGGACGAGAGAGTTTCCAGCTTTTCTTTTATATAGGCGGCAAGATGCGGGACGACCTGTTCCCGCACGTCTGTCTCTGACAAATCCGCCTGCTTTGATCCTAAGCGCCGAAAGTCTCCTGACGTGTCGTCAAAATCAAGCTCCCAATCATCCAGCTCCATCAGGACAACGCTGGCCTGATCATTTTTGTATTCGAGCATGGCAGAGTCATGAATGCCCACTTGCAAAGTCGTGCGGCGGACAATCTCATCGGCGTCTTTTTCCTCGATGTAGGCGAACCATTTGTCAATGGCTTGCTCCATCTTATTCACTGCTGGTTCCAATGTAGAATGGATCACAATCGTTTCAGCCTCCCATATCTTCCAAGGGGGAGCGTACAGCCTATCAGAACATACATTCTCTTCCCCGGTTTTCTCTCATTATAGTAGATTTCAGCCATTTTTCCAGAGAATGACATGAAAATCCGCCCAAATGCCTAGTCGGGAAAAGAATGCCTTGGCTATTTTCTTAATGTTCGCCTTTAACCTCATGATCATGGACGGCGAAAAGTATTACCCCCGTGATTTTTTTCACTTCGAGCCGATCATAAAGAAAATAGGCGAATATTATTACCCTATAACCAAATTATAGTTCGCAATTAAATAGTCCGAAATCCCCTGCTCTTCAAGTAAGCAGACGGATTCACCCCGTATTTTTTCCGGAACTTCTCAGCGAATTGTCCCAGGTTGTTGAACCCTGCCATGCTGGCGGCATACGTGACATTGACGCTGCCCTCCTCCAGCAAGCGTCTCGACTGCTCCAGCCGCTGATCGATCACATAAGCATGCACAGGCAAGCCGAACAACTGTTTAAAGCCTTTTTTCAACTTGTATTCATTGAGGCAAATTTGCCGGGACAGCTCGGCAAGACTGGGAGGCGACAGCAGATTGGCATCGACGATTTGTTTGGCTTGCCACAAACTGGTCAAGTCCGTCTTGGACAAGGTGACTTCACGAGGCAACGTGTCTTTTTCCCGCAAAATCTCATCGATGTACACGGCCAACAGCTCCAGCACCTTTCCTTCCAAATACATGCGTCTGGCTGCGGCTTGATAGGGACAATCCAGCATCTCGTGGAGGATGCGCCTCACCAAAGGCGTCATTTTTTTGTTGTCGTACAGACTGTCATGTGCCGTCAAGCGTGCCCATTGCTGTTCAAGCGAAGCGACGGGCCACGCCTGCATCAGTCTGTTTACATCCAGCTTTAGCGTCAGGCTGTGAAACCTGCGCGCGGGATCGAATTGGCACGTGCTGCTCGTCATCGCTCTCCCGAAGGCGGTCACTTCACCCGAAGCGATTCCGTAGTCCCGATGTGTGTCTGTTGACAGCCATTGCATCCCTTCTCCCAGGCAAAAGCATATTTTCATCCAGTCGTCCTGTTCCGTGCTGCCCATGCTCAATTCCTCGTGTAAAACGATGTCGCAAACCATTATTTCCAGCATCGTGTTCAGGCTGGTTTTCTGCCAGTACCCTCTGCCGATCTGATCGGGCAACGATAACGTTTGCTGAAACGAACCATTTTGATAGAGCGCATTCAAATCGGTTGCGAGCGCACAATGCTTGTCCTTGCGATTCTCGATTGCGTACCAGTGTCCCGCCTGACTCATGGGGTCGTTCACCTCTGTGTTGTTTCTCTCATCTGTGATCCAACGACAATAACCCCGCCGCTCGGACGGGATGATCCTTCTTACTTCACGCGCCAACCGTCGACCTCTTGCTGCAACCCCCACAAACGGGCGTACAGCCCGGATTTTTCCACCAATTCGCTGTGGGTCCCTTCCTCGGCAAGACGTCCTTGATCCAGCACGATGATTTTGTCCGCATGTTGAATGGTTTTCAGGCGATGGGCAATCAAAATGACCGTTTTGCTTTTGACCAGCTCGTTGATCGCTTGCTGGACAGCCGTTTCGTTCTCGGGATCAAGCGAGGCTGTCGCTTCGTCAAGCAGGACGATCGGAGCGTCTTTCAGCAACGCGCGGGCAATCGATATGCGCTGCTTTTCGCCGCCAGACAGAGTAGAACCACCTTCGCCAACAGGTGTAGCGTATCCTTGCGGCAATTGGGAAATAAATTCATGGCAGCAGGCGCGCCTGGCCGCCTCTTCAATCTCTGCCTGGGTCGCATCCATTTTGCCGATGCGAATGTTGTTGCCAATCGTGTCCTGGAACAAGTATACGTCCTGGAAAACCATCGACATCTGCTTGAGCAAAAATTCGGGGTCAGCCTTATGCACAGGCATGCCGCCGATGGTGATCGTTCCTTGCTGGACGTCCCAAAAACGGGCGATCAGCCGGGTCACCGTACTTTTTCCGCTTCCGGACGGACCGACCAGCGCGGTAATCGTATTCGGCTGGATCGTAAAGGACAGCTCCTGCAAAACAGGGTTGTTCTCGTCGTAGCCGAACGTCACCCGCTCAAAGACGATGGGCCCGTGCGGCTGAATGAGCGCCGTTCCCGGCTGTCGCTGCTCTGTCTGCACATCCATGATCCGCTGTGCGCTGTAAGCCGAGTAACGCATTTCTCCGTAGCTCATCAACACGACGGTCAGCGGCTCGAACACGCGTGTCCCGATCAAAAGAAACAGCAGAAAGACCGATAGCGACAAGGTGCCGCCCACAAGCAAATAACTGCCGACCAAAATCATGATCGTCATCCCGGAGCGCGTCAGCAAAAGCGCGCCCATGATCAGCGGCCCGACCAGCCCTTCCAGCCGGATGGAAGCCCGCATAAGCCGATCAAAAGCAAGCCGCAGGCGCTCAAAGCGCTTTCCGCCAGCATTGTGCGCTTTAATTTCGCGAATGCCTGTCAAATATTCCTGGAGCCTGCTGGCCGCTTCATTTTTCGCCCGGACGTGACTCTCGCTGAGCCGGGCCTGCAACGAATCGGTCAGCCACAACAGCAGCGCACCGAACGGAAGCGCGACAAACATGGCAAGCGCCATTTTCCAGTCCAAAAAGGCAAGTCCGAGCAAAGCGAGCACAGGCAGCATGACTGCGCTGATTAGCTGCGGAACGTTGTGGGAAATCGTATGTTCGACCTGCGCGTAATCACTGAGCAGCAGGTTCGTCACGTCGCCGGGATCGCGTTTGCCAAAAAAGCCTAACGACAAATGACGCAAATGTTCGGCGAGCTTCATCCGCCCGGTGGCCGCCAAACGATAGGCTGCCGTGTACGATTTTTCGTACAGATGGGCATAGGTGACGTACGACACGATCAGCCAGACAAACAAAATGAGGCAGACGGTCCACAAGCGGGCAGTATCAAGCCCTGACTCCGGTTGGGCAAAGGAAAGGTAAATCGTCTGGAAAATGTCGACGAGCAAAGCGGCAGGAATGACTTTGGCAATCCCGTCCAGCAAGGCAGCAAAGGCAGCGGGCCACAAGCTCCGCACGTTGCCGCCGGAAATGTTAGTAAAGTACGGAAGCATTCGCTGGGGCCTCCCCTCTCATCTCGGGTTTGTGTGCGTCCGTATGGTTCGCGCCGAGCTTCCACGTAGCGGCGCTGACATGCGCTTGCCACATCTTTTCGTACAGGCCGTTTTGCTGGCGCAGCTCGTCGTGTGTCCCGCGCTCGACAATCTCGCCTTTGTTCACGACCAAAATTTGCTCCGCTGCGCGAATCGTCGACAGCCGATGGGCAATCATGATCACGGTTTTGCCTTTCACCAACTCAATCAAGCCTTGCTGGATCTTTTTCTCGTTTTCCGCATCGGCGTAGGCGGTTGCCTCATCGAGAACCAAAATCGGGACGTTTTTCAACAGCGCGCGGGCAATCGCGAGACGCTGGGCTTCGCCGCCGGACAAATACGTTCCCCCTTCGCCGATCTTTGTTTCGTAGCCGAGCGGCAGCTTTTCGATAAACTCATGGCAGCAAGCTGTTTTCGCCGCAGCAATGACCGCCTCCCTGGATGCGGACGTGTTCCCCATCCGGATGTTCGCTTCGATCGTATCGTAAAACAGGTGCACATCCTGAAACACAAACGACACGGTGTCCATCAGTTTTTCCGTGCCCATCTCCTGGATCGGGACACCGCCAATGCTAATCGTTCCCTCCTGCACGTCCCAAAAGCGCAAGAGCAAGTTGGCGATCGTCGATTTCCCCCCGCCGGAAGGCCCGACCAGCGCCGTCATTTCGCCCGCTTTGGCGAAGAAGTCGACGTTTTGCAAAATGGGCTTGTAGTCTTTGCTCTCCTTGTTTTCATAGGCGAAGGAGACGCGGTCGAAGGCGATGTCGTAAGCAACAGGGACGCGAGGAGCAGCTGGCTCCGCTACGATCGGCTCGGCAAACACCGCTGCAATCCGCTTGTTGCCTTCGATAATTTCCCGCAGCCCGCCCCCGACGTAAATCAGCCGCAGCAAAGGCACGGACAAGCTCGGCGTAATAATCAAAAACAGCGTAAACGTAATGGCAAACGCCTGATTCCCCGGCTGACCGCTCGCAAGCAAAATGCCGATCGGGACAATAAACGTAAACAAGGAGCTGACCAGCACGTAAAACAGGCTGTACGGCTTCTTGCACAGCGCCGTGATCCGCAGCGCAATGTCGCGATAGCTGCTCACCGCACGCTGGAAAGTCAAAAATTCATCCGCCTTGATCCCGAAAATTTTGACAGCGGGCATGCCGCGCACGTATTCCACGCCTGTCGCGTTCATTTCTTCCACGGCAAACTGATAATCGCGAAAAGCGTTTCGGCCGAGTTCACTTGTAAAAATGCGCGCCTGCACCCATAGACCGAAGACAACCGGGACGAGCAGCACGAGAGCAAGCAACCCATTGAGCCAAAACAAATACCCGATCATCAAAAGCGGGATCAAAATGGCTGTCACCATGTCAGGCAGCTGGTGGGCAATGAATTTCTCGATTTTTTCGACACTGACCTCGATCACTTTTTTCAACTCGCCTGTGGCCGTTTTCGTATGGTAGCCCATCGGGACTTTCGCCACGTGCTCGGCCAGCCGTACCCGCAACTGGTACAAAATTTGGAAGGCAGCCACATGGGAGCACATCAGCCCGACGTACAAGGTGAGCAAGGCGGCAACCAGCGCTACCAAAGCGGCGACGCCCCAATACGTGATCAGCTCCCTGTCGATCCCCGCAGGACTTTGCGCGTGCAAGAGCAGTTCTTCCACGATTTTGTACACGGCTACAAAGGGAGCAATTTGCAGGAGACTGGAAACCGTCGAAAGCAAGCTGGCCGCGGTCAGCAGCCCTTTTTTCTCTTTGGCGATTTGCAAGAGCCCGGACATTTCTGCTTTCATTTTTATACCCGACTCTCCTTTCCTGTCGCAGATGGTTGACGAGAATCATTATCATTGCAAGGTGAAAAGAAGGACCCGCCCCCCACAGATGGTTAGAAGACAGGTCCTTCGGTGGTCCACTGCTTATTCCGAATGCTTCGTCGCCAGCACATTGGCTGACACAGGTGCGCCTTTGGAAGCGAACAGCGTGATCGCCATCAAAAGCACGACAATGGCAACGACACCAAAAGGCAAATGCCGCTCTACCTGGTACAGACTTGTGCTCAAGATCGGCGCAATTACAGCCGATATGCCTTGCACGGCTCCCACCAATCCGGCTACTCCGCCCTGCTGCTCGCGCAAAACGCTAAGCGAAGCGCCTGCCATAAAGCCTGGCATCATCAAGCCCGTACCTACACCAAATAAAAAGAACGCGATGTAAAAGCCGACAGCATGAATGAACAGCAGGAACAGCGCTACACCGCCAAGCACCAGCAAGGAACCGACGAGAATCAGCGAGCGCGGCTGCCATTTCGGATTTTTCATCTGCACCCCTTGGGTAATGATCATCGCGACTCCGCTCAGCATCATGCCCATGGAAAGCATCCGCGCCGTATCTGTTGTGGTCAAAAGCAGCTGATCTTGGAAATAAAACCCGCCGACGACTTGCAAGGTGACAATGCTCAGCATGGTGGCCATCCCTGCGAACAAGTACAGACGCAGTCCTTTTTGCAAAGGATTCAGCTTGGGCGGCTTGGTTGTCGCAACAACCGGCTTGTGCGGCGGAATCAAGAGAAGCACCACGATAAACGCGATCATCGGCAGCAGCGCCCCGATGTACAGCGGCCAAATCAGACCGATCAGGGCAAAAACTCCCGCGATCGCTGGCCCGAGGACAAGCCCCATTCCATTGGCAGCACCGATCAGCGCCATCCCGGACGACCTGTCCTTTTCCTCCGTCACATCAGCCATGTACGCTTGCGCCGAAGACGGAACGGCAGGAATGAACATGCCGACCATCGCCCGGGCCAAGATCAGCAGGAACACGAGCAGACCTCCGCTGATCAGCTTCGCAAGCCCTGCGTACATCGTGAGCGTAAACAACACATAGGCGACGAACATTCCCAGAAAGCCTATTAAAATCACGGGCTTTCTGCCTTTTGTGTCGCTCCATTTCCCCCAGACGGGCGCCATGATCGCCATGGCTACGGAACCAAGTGAAATAATCAAACCGGAATGGGTTTCGCTCAATCCCAATTCACGAATCAATGGAGGCATGACAGGGGCGATGATCATCAAGCCAACCATTGCGACGAAGACGCTGAAAAAGACACTAATTCGTACTCGTCCCATGTTTTTACTCTACTCCTTTCGTCACTCCCTGCCCCTAATCTTATGGAAAAAGGCACGGTAGCCACTACCTAATGACGGAGAGATAATGCTGTAAAACGGATTTTTTCGCGAAATGATTTCATGCCGGAGCAAAAAACGGTACGGATTGGAACATGGTACACGCCATGGCTGTTAGTCCCGCCTGCTTTGCGGCTACTGCTTCTGTCCGTGCACCTGCACGATCTGGTTGCCCAGCTTGTCCAACAATTGCATCCGGCCGATGGCTGTGTAGGAATAGTTGTAATTGTCTACGTTGCTGATTTTGTACACATTGCCTTTTTGTACCGCTTCCAAACTTTTCCACACCTTGCTGTCGCTCAGTTTGTTTTCGCTGTTTTCCATCAGTAACAAATGCTGTGGATGGAGGGCAGACAGCGCTTCCAGACTGATTTCGATTCCGCCCCAATGCTCCGGCGCAGGGATGCCCTCCGCTCGCTTGAGTCCCAAGTCGCTGTAGATCAGCTCGGCTGCCCCCGTTGACGAATAAATGACCAGATTTTGCGGATACGTTTCGACCACGACAAATGTTTCGTCTTTGAGAATCGGGCCGAGCTTTTGCTTCCATTCCGCTGTTTTTTTCGCATATTCGCTCAGCCACTGTTCCTTTTTCGGCTGCTGTTCAAACGTGTCTGCCAAAAAGTCCAACCGCTTGCGCCACTCGTAGTACGGGTGGGGAATTTTGATCGTCGGAGCCATTTTGGATAGCTGCTCGTACAAATTTTCGTTGAACAGCGGCCCCAATAAAATCAAGTCTGGCTCAACGGCCATGACGGCTTCCAGGCTGATCGGTTCGGCGTACCAACCGAGGTTGACTGTCTCTTTGGCCAGCCGCTCTTTGATCGTCGGAGAAAATTCGGCGCGGTTGCCATAGTCGATATTGCCCGTCGCGACAGGCTCCATCCCCAGCAAAAGCAGCTCCTCCGTCGACCCCGACAAATCGGCAATGCGTTTCGGCTGCAACGGGATGCTAACCTTCTCGCCCCCGGGATTCACGATTTCTTTTCGGGCGGCATTCCCCGCAGCCCCTTGGCCGCCTGCCTCCGGACTGGCGCAACCAGCCAGCAAGAACAGGCACGTGAGCGTTGCCATAACATGTACGAGCTTCATCTGTCTCTCCACTCCCTGGACGAACTGTTTTTACTCGCGACAAGCAGCGAAGTGCCGCCTCCGCGAGCCAAACATACTTTCTCATACCCGGAGCGTGGCGCGACAGTCAAATCGGGAGCCGGAGAAGACAAAAGCGGATTTTTGTTCTGTACAAACCAAAGACACCAACGGATGCGTCAGTGTCTTTACGTTTCTTGGCTGGCGGTTATTTGCAAGGGTAGTGCGGCGGTTTTGGCGGATTGATCACAGGCAAGGGAACTTGCTGATCTTGCAAAACTTTCAGCCCAAGATTGAGAACAATTTTTTCGCGTACGTGTGAAAAAGCATGCTCGTTGCATTTGACTTTACGCAAATCTTGCCCGATGTCCAGCTCGGTGAACTCGGAAAAGACCAGCTCACAGTACGGTTTTTCGTTGTAAAATTGGCGGTTGCCAAATAGCCCCATGTTCAACTGTGCTGCTGTGCCTGTCTTGTTGCCCAGCTCGCCGGAAGAGGTGAAATCGGGGATGAGCTGCAAGGATGGGCCAGATGTAGGGAACGTAATTCCTACGCAAAAGTCGAACGGAATCAGCGCGCTGATGTGGCGAATATCCCCGCATACGGCACTGCCCGAAACGTGGTCTGCTGTGGCATACTCAAGGTTTTTGCGGATGAAGCCGCTTCCGAACAGTTTGGCCGCGTACGGATTGAATGTCGGAACCAGCTCGCATTGCTCAAGAATGACGCTTTTCCACGCCCGGATGATTTCCAGCGCAGGTTTTTCCAATTGAATATCTGCTTCGACACAAACTACGACCGAGAGTTCTGCCAGGGTGACAGGCACTTTGATCGTTTTCGGAAAAGTAGTCGCTTCTGTGCTGGAGCCAAATACGCGTACATTGTCCACGCCGCAGGAATGGCCAGGCTTGCTGTGGCAATGATCCTTGTCATGCTTGTCTTTGTCCTTGTGGTCGTGGTCGCATTTGTACTCATGCTTGTGCTCGTGTTTGTGCTTATGTTCGTGTTTATGCTCATGCTTGTGCTTGTCTTTGCATTCATGTTTGTCTTTGTGATCGTGTTTGTCATGCTTGTCGTGTTTGTCGTCGCAATGGTATTCAACCCGGAACTTGCAGTCTTTTGAATCGTCGTGTTTTCCCATTTGATTGATCGCCTCCTTTATCAGAGCATTGTCTTTCTCTTCATCATATGGCCTGGCCTTGGCAAACGACTTGGCTGTTGCCGAGCGTGATATACCCATTTTTTGCCTTTTGGAGCCGGCTTGTGATCGGATTGCTTGGGGGTTTTGATTAACTAGGTAATTATTTGCTCAGCGATACTCCCTATGTACGAAAGACAAGCCGTGCACTTGCTGCTGCCAGCAAAGGGAAAAGCGGACTGGCTCCCTGCGCTTGCCGATCTGGCCTGCTGACCATGGCGAAGAAAAGCCGTCACGTCAGTCTTGGCCTACGTGCCTGAGCGGAATCAGTTGTTTGCGGAACCACCAGATTCGCCCGCTGACGATCGCCACCCCGTTGTACTCGCTTGTGCCGGCTCCTTTTTTCATGAATGGCTCGGACATGAGGCTCGCCTTCCAATCGCCTGTTTCGATCCAGCTTTCCGTGCTGGCAAGCGGGCTGTTGTCGGGAAATGCTCCCGCTCCCTGCTTTTCCGAGGCAACTGGCGGGCGCAAAACCGTTGATGTAAAAGGCAGGCGCAGCGTCTCATGGGCGACTTTTCCCGCTTCGCTTGTCGTGCCAACGACGGTCAGCTCAAAATCTCCGCGCACCCAGACCACCCGCCCATTGCTCTCATGGCGCGTCTCCTGCACATCCAGCGAGATTTTCGGATGGATTTCCAGCCATTCCTGCTGCCAGTGGGCATGGATCGGGTGCACCCAGTTCACTTCCCACGCTTCTTCCAGAATCGAAACTTGCACATACGCATTTTCTCCCTGCTCGGTGTACGCTACATCCGCGAAAACAACCTGGCTGCTGCTGCCTGCGTTTGCCGCAGTCCCGGTTTCCTGTTGACCCCGTACTGGCGCTGTGACTGCGCTGCTGTCCGCCATGCGCAAAGGCTCGCTCGCAAGCAAGCTCGATGAATCGAGGTGCGGCAACTCTTCGAGAGGATCGGGAGCTGCCAGCGGCGTCCGTATTTTCGGCGGCTTGATGGGCGCTGTTTTTTTCCCGAAAGCTTTTCCAACCTTTCGCGCTTGGCGGGAAACGTCACTTGCGACGGGGCTTTGACTTTTGCTTTTCGCTGGCAGCTGGCGCTTGGGCCGCGGTGCTTCGTATTTGTCGACAGCCATGTCCTGCTTTGGCATGGATTGTTTGACACGCAAAAAGTTTTGCTGGTGGCTTTTTGGAGCGCGCCGCAGCTCTAGATGGTTTAAAAAGGGCGTTTTTCGCGCAGGTGTCCGCCTGGGTTGGGGTATAGCCATGTTTTCACCTCCTCTCCTTCTTGGTTGGCTCGCAAGTATGCTTCGCGTTTTTCGCTTTTTCGACTTGCTATATCCATACGCCCGAGCTTTCGCTTGGGGAATAGTCGTCTGTCCTTTTCTGCCGCTGCCAACGCAAAAACTCATGCCTAATTTGGCATGAGCTTTCAAGTCTGTTGCTTTTTCGTCAAAAGGTAGCGGCAGCACGTCCCTCCTTCTGCGATGCATTCTGTCCGGTCGACTTGTGCGTCGTTGAACAGCGAAGCGAACAAGCTCCATTCGCACTGGCACGCTTGGGGAAACTCGCTGGCTACTCTCGCGATCGGGCAATTCGTTTCGATAAACGAGTAGACCCCGTCCGCCTTTTGCTCCAGCTTGACCATATAGCCGTCTGCATCCTGTAGCTTCGCTAACGTGTCAAGCCGCTCCTCGAACGATTGGCCTGCCATCTGCTCGCGATATTTTTGCTGGATGCGCTTCATCCTGCGTTCGAACAGCATCGCCACATGCGATTCGCCAAACAGCTCCTCCACATTTTCCATCAGCTCTGTCACCCACTCATCGTAGTGCGTGGGAAACAATCGCTCGGACGCTGGCGTCAATTTGTACACAAAGACTGGACGCCCAATCCGTCTGCGCATGATGCTTGCCTCTACGTAATGCTCTCTATGTAAAAGATCCAAATGCTTGCGTACCGCGACCTTGGTCATCTGCAAGTGCTCCGCCAATTGCTGGACATCGACGGTCCCTTGCTTTTTCATGTACACCAACAGCTTTTGCCGGGTTGTCTGTTCGCGTGCCATCGCCATCCTGTTGCTCACGCTGTAACGCTTTCCGTTGTTTTTACGCCCAGGCACCGCCGTTCCCGTAGTTCGCAAACATACGACCGTTTTGGCAAAAGGAAAGCTCTCATTGGAAAATCCCTCCTGTTCGGATTGATGACAAGGACAGTTTACAAGAAGCAACGCGTTTTGTACATATACAAATATGTTTCCTTTGGTAAAAATAATTGCCGAACCGCCATTTGTATTGTAGAATGAGCTAAATTCCATTTTTTCCAAGTGAAAAAAATCTTTCTCGGAGGAAAAACTCGGCTCCTCCATCGCTCCGCACGTTTGCACGGAGCCATGTCGATTCGCGATCAGGAGGGGAAAACGATTCATGGCTGAGTCAATGAAGCCGTCCACCTATTACGCTGCTTATCAGCCACTCGTGGAGCTTGCGAACGGACAATGCTTCGGATACGAAGCGCTGCTGCGGTGCGCATCGAAGCAATCGCCTGAGCAGCTTTTTCAGACGGCGCGTCAAGCTGGTCAGTTGTACGAATTGGATACCGCCGCCATGCGCGGTGCCGTTTCATCTTATTTTGCGGAAATGCCTGCGGGGCGAAATGCGCCGTACTTGTTTGTCAATCTCTTTCCGTCTACCTTGCTGAATCCGCTCTTTTTGCCTTTTTTGGACGAGCTTCTCGCTGCGTTTCCGGGCATCGCTCGCCGAATTGTACTGGAGATCAATGAAGCGGCCGAGGAGGACAAGATGTGGGATGTCCGACTGCTCGGCCAGAAAATCCGCGAGTTGCGCGCGTACGGTTTTTTGATCGCACTGGATGACGTAGGCTCGGGTGCAGCATCTTTGCGCAAAATCGTCGAATACGAGCCGGACGTGGTCAAGCTCGACCGCTATTTCGGCAGCCAGCTTGCCCATCATCCGAACAAGCAAAAGCTTGTCTCGCTGTTTGTTGATTTTTGTTTGGGGCAATCGCAACTGGTGCTGGAAGGGCTGCAGGAGCTTGATGATCTGGCGGCGGCAAAAGCTCTTGGGGTTCCTGTCGGGCAAGGCTTTTTGCTCGGGCGGCCCCGCTCGCTTGACCAGGCGGAGATGATAGGGAGCAATGCTGCGATGTGAATGAATGGAAAAGGGAAAGGGAAAGGGAAAGCCCGCTGCCTGATGATCGGCGGCGGGCTTGACGGCGGAAGATGTCATGTGTCGCGATTATTTTCCTCCAGTTTTCGCAGCATGGACTCGATATTTCGCAATTCCATCTGCTCGCTTTCGTGGCGAAGATCAGCGTATTCGTACAGTCCTGTCATTTTGATTTTCCCTGCCGCAAAGAACGATTGAATCCGTCTTGCTTCTTCCTGGAGCAGTGCGCGCTGACGGTAACTGATCGTCAACTGCCCCTCATTCGGAGCCTGAAATCTCGGCTGTTGCCCGAACAAACACACCCTCGCTCTTTTCCCATGCAATCTGTTCTTTTGGGTCAACGTCCTTGATGGCAAACAGCTTTGTCCCTTTTTCCAAGTAGTTGGAGGCAATCGCTGCTTGCGCTGTTTGCTCGTCTCCTTCAAAAGCGTACTTCGCTTCTACGCTACCGATTTGTTCTCCAAGCTTTTCTTTGTCGATCCATTGCTCTTCGTTTTCATCATCGGCGATGACATACAAGCGATCTTCGACTTTCACAAAAGGATAGGGCCAGCTTGCGATTGCGCTTGTTGTGTTTGCGGAATCCGTCGTTGGGGAGTGGTTCGCACAGGCTGAAAGCAGGAAAGCGGAAAGGATCAGCCCTACTACGATCGCAGCTTTGCTCATTTCATCTGCTCCTTCCCCAAGCAATAAAAAAAGTGGGCGAATCTATCATATCACCCACGCGCTTCATTTGGAAAATATTTCATTTTGAACACAACAAGCTTCGCTGTATCGAATCTATCATTTCTGCGCTTTCTTCTCGCCAAGTCTCTCTTGCAGCATGCTCGCCACTTCTTTCACCTGCGCCTGCACCGCGATTGGATCATACGGCCAGAAGCGATCCGGGTTCAGCTTGAAAATGCGATTGTTCTTCACCGCATCGAGCGAGGCCCAGACAGGCGAGCTTTCATCGAACTCGGCTCCGCCAGATATGTCGAGAAAAATATAATCCCCGGCATACGCAGCGATTTTCTCGGTCGAGACACTTTGCGCGTCCACTTTTTTCTGAATCAGATCGGTGCGCACGCTCTCCGGAGGTGTCAAGCCGAGCTGCTGGTAAATCGCCTGGCCGCCCCGGTTCACACCATCGCCGTATATGTAAAACTCCTTGTCGAACGGCCCCATGATCGAAAAGGTTGTCCCTGCCGGAACCAATCCCGCGATCGAAGCTTTTGCCTGCTTCACGTCCTCGTCAAATGCGGCCAGCCGGTTGTCTGCTTCCTGCTCCTTGCCGAGCAGCTGGCCGAACGCTTTCATTTCTTCATGCACCTCATGGTAGGTGCCATAAGGGATGACGATTGTCGGCGCGATTTTACGATATTGCTCGTTCAGCTTTTCATCCCCGCCAACCGTCACGATCAGGTCAGGATTCAACGCCAAAATTTTCTCGACCGAACCGCCATCGATCTGTCCGATATCCGCAATCCCTGCGGCCAAATCCTTGACATGCGGACTTTCGATTTCCCAGTACGGCGCTCCTACTGGTTTGACGCCAAATGCGAGAAATTGCGCCAAGTACCCTTGTGTGACGATTCGCTGCGGATTCGCTGGTATTTCGACATCCCCATGGACGGTTTTCACAATCCTGGTCTCTGGCTTAACTACTGGCGTCTCCTCTTGTTTTCCTGCATTCGGGACCGAATCTGCCGTACCGCAACCATGCAACATCACGGTCAGCCAAAGCAGGACGATCCCCCAGCCGATATCGTTTCTGCGCTTTTGCATATGCTCGTTCCTTTCTGATGATGTTGAGAATGATTCTCACAAACATCTTCATCGTACCTCGCCCCCTCTCTGCTGTCTATTTCCATTCGTGACATTTTCGTCATGGACAATGGTTACCTGCTTGCCAGGACAAGCGCTGTTGCTGCCAGCAGCTTGTCGACCATGATCTCGCGTTGTTTTTCCAAGGCGCGCGCGTCATTGCACCAAAAGTCTTCCAATGGCAAAGGGTACAGGCGGTGGCGTCCCGTTTTCAGCAATTCGCGCCAGCCTGCTCGCGACCGGAAATGGTCGGTCAAAGCAAGATCGTCGCCCCCTTGCTCGCGGGGAATGACCACAAACATATGATCCGCAGCATAATCGGCGAGCTGCTCTTCCCGGATCAGCTTGTGGGCTTGTGGCCGCAAGACTTCATCGGCAATTTTCGGCGGAGGGGTCAGCTTCAAGCTGCTGTACAAGTTGTACGTTCCCCTGGTCGTCTGATTCCAGATGCAGATCGTGTTGTCTTCCCACAGCTCGTACAGCCCCACCGTTTCCTCCGGCTGGATCACGCCAGCGAGCTTGGCAGCCAAAGCCTCCGCCCGCGCCGTATAATGTTGCAGCCACGCCTCTGCTTCCTGCTCTTTGCCTGTCAATTTTCCGCAAAGCCGCACCATTTCCAAGCGATCCAGCCGATCCCACGGGAGGACGAGCACAGGCGCGATCTGTTCCAGCCTGCGCAATTGCTCCAATTGATCGGGCACGTAATACAAATAATCCGGTGCAAGCACCATATCCGGCGATAGTTGCTCCCATTCCGCCACGCTCTGTATTTCTTCGACATTCCGCACCCCGTCCAGCTCCGCTGCAATCAACGGCGAGCTTTCCCACGGCGCAAACCGGGCAGCGATCGGCTTGATTCCGAGCGCGAGCAAGTCACCTGCAAACTGCAGGGCAACGATGCGCTGCGGCTTTGGCATCCGCCGATACGCGCTGGGGGAGGTGCCGATCACTTGCTTGAATTTGCGGCTCAAGTAAAAACCGTCTGCGTAGCCGACTTTCTCCGCGATTTCCTGAAGCGTCGCCTCGCTTGTCAGCAGATGCAGCTTTGCCCGATCGAGCCTGACCCGCGTCAAATGCTCGGAAAAGCTGTGCCCGACCAGCTTATGAAACTGACGCGAGAAATAGCTGGCGTCGTATCCTGACAGTTCCGCCAGCTGGGTACGGGTCAAGTTTTGGTCGTAATAGCGGTTCGTGAAGTCGAGGACATCGTGCATCGGATTTGTCGGATTGGCTGTTTGTGTCGACACAGCCATGGCAAACAGGTCAAGCAGCTCGGCGAGCAGCCCGTGCTGACTTGCCTGATCGCTTGGATTACCGGAAGCGTTCGCGTTGCTTTTCACTAACTGCTCGACGATCGTGAAAGCCCGGAGCGGCAACGAGCCAACGCCCGCAACAGAGCCATGTGCCGGGAAGGTGCTGTGATCGACGAGATACGTCAGCTTGTCGATCGTTTCTTCCTCCAAACGGTATCCTTGAAAAAAGAGGAGAAACAGCGAGTCGACAGCCTGTTTCGCCCGTTTCATTTCGATGCGCTCGTTCGGGTGAACGAAAGCAAGCTGGCCTTTTGCCACCTCCTGCCACTGTTCCCCCATTCGCAGCTGTACCGGAGTGTCCGACCAAATAAACAGTGGATAAGTTGGTACGAATGCTTGTCCGTTTTCGTTCAAGGAACAGCTCTCTACTTTTTTCACGACATACAGCCGCTTCATCTTCTCTCCTCCTCTTGCGGTGTGGCAGCATACTAGCCTCTCTCTGACGAATGCGCGAAAAGCTGCCCCCAAGGTCTGGCAGAGCCTGGCGACAGCTTTTCACTAGCTTATGAATTTGCAAAACGATTATTTTTTCGCCGCTTTCAACAAACTGTCGACGATGAAATCAAGCTGCTTGTCCAGCGAGTAAATATCGTTGTAGTACGACAAACCGAAGTCGATCTCGATCAGCCTGCCTTCCTTGATCGCCGGGATGCTGTTCCACACTTTGTTATCGGACAAGTCGACCATTCCTTCATACGCCGAACGGAACACAAAGTCACCCGCATATTGGGGCAGCACCTCAAACGAAACGCTTTCTGCTGTCGCTTCCCCAGATGGCTTGTCCAGTTTTGCCTGCACAATAGCCGGGGCTTTCATTCCCAAGTATTCGTAGACGATTTGCGAGCCGCGCCCGTAGTCTTTGCTGCTGACTACGGACATATTGCCTTTTCCGCCCTCCATGATGCTCACCGTCTTGTCCAAAATGCCTGCTTCCCCCAACTTTTTCTTGCTCTCCGCTACTTTTGCGTGGAAGTCGGACAGCAGTTTCTTCGATTCGCCCTCCTTGCCCAGCACTTCGCCGAGCTTTTGCAGACGTTCTTCCACTGTCATGCGGTCAAACGGGATATACACAGTCGGCGCGACCTTTTCCATCATTTGGTAAATTTTCTCAGAAGGAGCAATGATCAGATCGGGATCAAGCGCCAAAACCGCCTCCGGGTTGGGCTCGAACCAAGTTCCGAGCGTCTGGACACCCTCCAGCTCTTTTTCAAAAGCGGCTCCTTTCTGGACGTCAGAGATGCCGACTGGCTTTACGTTCAACGCGAGCACGTCTCCAAGCAAGTAAAAGACGACCACGCGCTGGGGATTGACTGGAATCTCCACGTCACCTTTGGCTGTAGAGACGATTTTTGTTGCCGGCTTTGCGCTTGGCTGGTTCGAGGTCGAAGCTGACGCTGCGGAGTTTACCTGCGGCTGTTCCGCACCCGGATTGGCCGTGCTTGTAGTAGTCGGTGCAGAGCAAGCGCCGAGGATCAGAGTCAAGCACAAAAACAGGATGGTTGCCAAAGAAGATTTGTTGCTGTAGCGCATAGGTATGAATGTTCCCCCTTTATCGTGACGATGATGATAACCATTATCACTATAAACGCGGCTTCTACCTGCCTCAATGTCATATCGCGCCATTTTCGATGTCTCATCGTGCCTTGCCTGTTCCGTGCGATACCGGATCGGCGATGCTCCCGTGTACCGTTTGAACATTTTCGCAAAATAGTACCGATCCGGATAGCCGATCTCTTCGGCAATGTCCTGCAAACTGGCTTCTGTGCGCCTGAGCAGCTCCTTCGCTTTTTCCATCCGCAGCGAAATCATGTACTCGATCGGACTGCTGCCCGTCCGCTGCTTGAACAGTCTCGACAAATGGCGCGGACTGCTGTCCAACAGCTCGGCGAGCACTTCGAGCGAGAGCGGTTGGGCATAGTTTTCCTGAATATATCCGAGCGCCTGAGCAGCCAAATCATTCGGCTTACGCGACAACGATGGGTTGTGCATCTGCCGCAAAAGCTCGTAGACCACTTGATAAAAAAGCGCCCGCACATGAAAATGCTCCAGTCCGTTCCGTTTCTCCCATTCTTCGTGCATCAGCTGAATGTTTTGCAACAGACACACCGCTTTTTCCGGGAGAAAGCCGTAAGCAGCATCAAACGGCCTCTGCCGCTCCAGCATGGCGATCAGCTCCTGGTTCATCGGCAAAGGGAGCAGCGCTTTGTAGTAGATCACATAATATTCAAAAGCGTCCTCCAGCGGACAAATCTGCAGCCTGGCGCCTTTTCCGCCGTGGAGCATGTAAAAGCGCTGGGCCGGATGCTTCTGTCCATCGAGCCAAATCTCGGCTCTCCCTTTGGTCGCAAATAAAAAGCTGCTGGCCGGAAGCTGCCAGGCACGGCTTGCCTCTTCCCGAAACAAAGCCAAGTAACGAACGTCCAATATTTTCAGAGAAGCATGGTTCCAAAGCACAAATGATTCACTGACCCGCATCGCAGCTGCTCACTCCTTCAACCTGTTTGCGATACGCCGCTAGCTGGCTGTATTTGGCTTCATTATATATGAAAATGGTTCTCATTATCAACGGTTGCCCGCTGCCTTCGCCTTCCCCTTCATCTGTTGCCCAAACAGAAAAAGCGATCCCCTCAGCCAGTGTGCCAGCTTGCGAGATCGCCTTTTTCCGTATGTGATGTTGGAAGGAAGCTACGGGCGGAACAGTTGCTGCTCGGCGAATTGCACGAGCCGCTTGGTCATTTCGCCACCGACCGAACCATTTTGACGCGATGTTGTCTCGGCACCCAAAACGACACCAAACTCGGCTGCACAAGCGGGTACAACCACCAAAACAGAAAAAACAGCAGGACAACGATAGGTATAACAATCATGATATCTGTTCCTCCTGTGCGTCCTCCACGTATATTTGCCAGCAAACGACCCCATCCTAAAAGATGGTTGGAAAAATTATGTAGAGAGGATATGAATCATGCCGATACACGCTTACCTTAACTTCAATGGAAACTGCCGGGAAGCTGTCCTGTTTTACGCGCAAGTTTTCGGCACGGAAACCCCGCAAATCATGACCTTTGGCGATACGCCGCCCGATCCGAACTTCCAGATGCCGGAAGAGGCGAAAAACCGCGTCATGCATACGCACCTCGTCCTCGCTGGCAGCCGGGTGATGTTTTCCGACGTCTTTCCAGGAATGCCGTATGTCGCTGGGACAAACATCAGCCTGGCGATCATCAGCAAAAATCTCGACGAGCTGAAAGGCTACTTCGCCAAGCTGAAAGAAGGCGGCAACGTCCGCATGGAGCTGCAGGAAACGTTTTGGAGCAAATGCTACGGAAGTGTCGTCGACAAATTCGGGATCGAGTGGCAGTTCAATTACGAAGATTGCCCGACGGAGTAGACAGAGGATCAAGCTTTATCCTCTGTCTCTTTTTTTGCAATCGCGCCAAACGCCACGTGGGAAGATAGCTCCTTTACATTCAACTCACCATAGGCATTGATTACATCCGGCACATACTCCTTTGTCAACTGCATCGCCTTGAAAATCTGCTCTTTTTCTTCTGTGGAAAAATGTATCACGCTTTCCCCGCACAGCTCGCAAAAAAGCTGCCAGCCAAGCTCTGTCTGCTTCAAGCTATGCAGCAAATCATACTCTCCAGCGCAGTTGCAAGCAGGGCACGCCGCTCGAAACGCCATCGCTTTACCCTCCTTATTTCAGTTGAGAGATCATCTCGATCAGCCGGGAAACAGGATCAACGATTTCCTCGTTTTCTTGCGCGACTCTCTCGAAGGTCGGTACTGCTTCTTGCAAAAGCAGATAGCTGTAGTAATAGTAGCTGGAAAACGGCAACTCGGCATATCCCGCCGGCTCTTCTTCCCAGGCTTCCTCGTCCTCCTCTTCATCCTCCGGCCATAAATACGCCTCGTCCAAAAGCATCGTCATATCCGGAACATGGACAGCGTCCGCGAGTGGATGCCCTTCCAGCGCCTCCACCACCGCTTTGTACAGCACGATTTCGTTCAAGCTTACCTCGCTTGGCTGCTTTGTTTTCAACTGCTGCAACAAAACAGACAAAACCCATGGCGTAACTTGCCATAGCGTACCCTGATGCTCAATGAGCTGACCGATTTCGCCGTAAGCGCCCTGCTCGATCAAGGCAGGCAGCTCTGTTCCTCTCCCGTAAGGCGTGGTCAAGCGTTGCCATGGAATTTGCACGCCCTCTTTGTTTGCTTCTGTTGTCATCTGATCCCTTTCCTCCCTCATCATCGAAAATGATCTTCCCTCATTGGAAAAGAAAAGACACTAACCGAGACGTTAGCGCCTTTCCTCTTCACTTTTCAAGCTGTTTTCACGCCGTCTACTGTGCTGAAAAATCACTCATATATGTAAAGCTTATCTCCCGCACATGCACCTGCTGCTTGCCGACCGGGCTCTCCAGAACAACGGAATCCCGCGGAGCAGCCATGAGCAGCTGCCTGCCAATGGGCGACAAGAATGAGATTCTGTTGTTATCCGGATCAATATCTGTGGGATAGACCACAGTGAATGATTCCTCAAAGTCATCCTCTTCAAATAAAACTTTCACGCTGCTGCCGAGCAAAGTAACAGCTTTCAGCGACGTGAACAGCTCGCTGTCGTCTTTGGCGAGCAGTTGTTCCAGCGTCTGCTTGTAGCGCTGGATCATTTCGTCTACCGTTTGTTTTTCTTTTCCATAATCGCGCACATAATGGTCAAAAAAGAGCGAATATTGCTCATCGAAAAAAACAAGCTGGTTGATCAAATGTTTTCTCGTACCTTGCAAAATACTAGGGTTCATAATAAATGTCACCCCCCAGTTGTTTTTCATAGACGAGTTTGATGAACGCTTGGTTCTCCCTCATGGAAAATACCTCCTTAGAAAAATAGCCCCCGAAGGGACTCAAGTTTATTGTATCAGGAATTGCAAGATGATTCCATTCCATGCATCCTGTGGAAAGTCGTCTTTACAAAAGCGTTTGTCTGTAAGGGACGAAGAAAGTCTCCTCGACTTCGGTTGCCGGCAATGGTCGGCTGAAGTAATAGCCTTGGATTTCCTTGCAAGCATTTTCCGTGAGAAAATCCAGTTGGCCCTTGGTTTCGATTCCTTCCGCGATGACGTCCATATTCAAATGCTTCGCCATCGAGATAATCGTGGCGACAATCGCCTGGTCGCTCGTATTTTGCGTGATGTCGGTAATGAACGAGCGATCGATCTTGAGTTTGTGAATCGGCAGCAATTTCAAATAGCTGAGGGAGCTGTATCCTGTTCCAAAGTCGTCCAGACTGATCTTGACGCCAAAGTCGTTCAGCTTGTTGAGAATTTCCGTGGACAAATCCGCGTCCATCATCATGCTCTCGGTAATTTCCAGCTCCAAATACTTCGCTTCCAGCCCGGTTTCCTGCAAAATATCGCGGATGTATTCCACCAGATTCGCTTGATGGAACTGGCGCGAGGACAAATTGACCGATACGGGAATCAGCGGGCCTCCTGCGGAATGCCACTTTTTCATTTGCTTGCATGCCTCTCTGAGCGTCCATGTCCCGATATCGTAAATCAGTCCGGTTTCTTCTGCCACTGGAATGAAGATGCCTGGCGACAGCATGCCCTTCGTCGGGTGATTCCAGCGAACCAACGCCTCTACCCCGATAATTTCATTGCTCGACGCACGTACTTGCGGCTGGTAGTACAAAATAAATTCATTTTGCTTGACGGCTTTGCGCAAATCGCTTTCCAGCTCAATCCGCAAGAGCAACTGGTTGTCCAGTTCATTCGAGAAAAACTGAAAGCCGTTTTTGCCGTTTTTCTTCACCTCGTACATGGCGGTGTCGGCATTTTTCAATAGCTGCTCCACGCCCGTTCCGTGATCGGGATAGACGGCGATCCCGATGCTGGCTGAGACGTAGTAATCATTGCTTTGCAGACGATACGGAATCTCGATCTCTTTGACGACTTGCGTGGCCAACTCGGCAAACGCCTGATCAGACTGCACATTTTTGCAAATCAGGGTGAACTCGTCTCCGCCCATCCGTGCGATGACAACGTCGAATCCTGCCGTGCTTTTGCGAATCCGGTTGCTCACCTCTTGCAAAAAGCGGTCTCCGTAGGTGTGTCCGAGAGAGTCATTGATCATTTTGAAGCGGTCGATATCCAGCACGAGAACAGCAAAACGGGAGTCGGCCTCCGCACTTTGGTCGATTGTTTCCTGGAGGGATTGGTGCAGCATTCTCCGGTTCGGCAATCCGGTCAAATCGTCATGGAGCGCCTGGTATTCAATAATGACTTTTGCCCGCTGTTCTTCCTCGCGCGTCTGTTTTTCGTACGCTTCCAGCACGAGTTGTTGTTCAAAGCTGAGCAGCTTCGTCACCGCTTGTGCGAGGGCGGGGCAGTCGGGATGCGTGTCTTTCAAGTCATCGACGATTCGCAGCAAGGCACTAAGCAGATTTTGAAAAGATCCCATATACCACTTCGGCGGCAGCCCGATTTTTTGGTGAACCATGGCAATCCGCATCCGTTTTTCGATAAACGCTTCATCAATGTAGCCGTCGAACATCTCGATCAGATGGTTGGACAGCGTTTGACGAAGGCGGTTCACTGTCGTATGGCTGGTGATGATTTCTTTGAGCGAATCGACATGAAGGATCGCTTCATAAAAAGAAGCCGTGATGTGCTCAATTTGTGCCACGACCAAAGGACGCAGCCCTGCGATCAGCTCCAGGTCCCTTTGCGTCAAATTGATCATGTTCATTTGCGCCAAAACTTCTGGATTCCCCTCTAAAGAGATGCGGGAAAAATCGTCGTGTGAGAAATGCTCCATTCCACAAAACTCCTTTGCTGCCTGAACCATATCATTTCTGGACTCATGCCGTATTGTCTTGCCTATCTTTTCGACACCATTCAACAAATTCCTCCCGATTTCTTCCCATGTTTATCCATTCGTGGAACTAGATTGTTACAAAATGACAAAAATAAAAAGAAATCAGCAAAATGGCGTGCAGACTTCTTTTTAACGGGTTCCGTATGGGAGTAGAAAATTGAAATGAACAAATAAAACAGCATGCTCTTTTCGTTTCTATATTCAAACAAATTCAGGGTATAATTGGAGCTGTAACGAACGCAATCATAAAACTCCGAAGAACTTTTATAAAATAAGCAAATTATGTAACTTTTAACAGAGAAGGGAGATTACACCATGACAGATGAGATCACCGTGCACCCCGTCGCTTGGCCACCTGCCCCGATCAAGACCGAGCGGCTCCTGCTCCGCCAGTCCGAGGCCCGGGACCGGGCGGCGCTGATCGACCTGTTCGCCTCACCAGAGGTGGGAACCTACGTCGGCGGCTCCCGACCGCGTGACGAGCTTGAGCGCGCGCTGCCTGAGGTGCCTGGGCAGCGCTTCGGCTTCTTCGTGGTCGAGCGCAACGGAACAACGATTGGCATGATCACGCTCGATCGGCGCGCCCCGGAGCGTAAGGGTCACATCCGTCCAGAGGGCGGAGAGCCCGAGCTTGGCTACATGTTCTTGCCGAAAGCGTGGGGCCGCGGGTACGCCACCGAGGCGTGCGCAGCGGCGCTCGACTGGTTCGCCCACACGCATCCCGGCGAGCCGGTGGTGCTCTCCACCCAGACAGCCAACGTGGCTGCGATGCGCGTCGCGGCGAAGCTGGGGTTCACCGAGGTGGAGCGGTTCGAGGACTACGGCGCCGAACAGTGGCTCGGCGTGTGGTACCCGGGCACGCCGTCCGCTTGAGCTTATGCCGCGCGCCCGTCTTTCCTTGATCGAATGACTCGCGTGTAGCTGCCACAAGGACAGCTCCTAGTTATTGTATGGAAGTAACGGGCACGATTCCCAGATCCACTCCTGTCACCGTTGGTCTTCCTTGTCCTTTTGCGCCCGTTTTTCCTTGAGAATGTTCTGCAACTGCTCAATTTCTTCATCCGACAGGCGAACGTCGTTTAAAAAATTGGTCATCATCGTTCCGACAGCTCCATTGAACACCCTTTTCAGAAACGACTCGCTCTCCACGCGCCTGCAGTCGCTTTCTTGAACGAGCGGATAGTACAAATAGCTGCGTCCCGACTTTTCGTAGCCGATGGCCTGCTTTTTCAGCAGCCGATTCAAAAAAGTGCGCACGGTCGGTTCGGTCCACTCGATATCGGCAGGCAAGCGTTCAATGATTTGCTCAGCCGTTGCGGGATGCTCCTGCCATATCACCTTCATGACTTCCCACTCAGCTTCCGAAATTTTAGGAATTGGATTCATGCTCTCACCTGTCTTTTCTTGTACGATCATAAAAGTCGTTCACAAGTAAATATTACGTTTGTAAAAATTTGCTGTCAACCAATCTCTTCCTTTTTTTATGAAGATGATTGTCAACAGCGCCGTCATCTACGATAATAAACAGCAAGAGTGTAAAAACACAGTTCCCGGTTGGTAGTCCGGGCGCAGAACATGCGCGCGTGTCTCTGTCAGTAACCTTCCCCCCTCGGGATGTCCGACACTCTTGAATTTTTCAGAGGGGGCGGTTTGGGTGAAACTAACCGTTTATTTCGATGGACAGTTTTGGGTTGGCGTGGTCGAGCATGTGGAAAATGCGCGGCTGACAGCATGCAGATTTCTGTTTGGTTCCGAGCCAAAAGACGGCGAGGTGCTTGACTTCGTCTTGCATCGTCTGTTGCCCGGACTGGATGACACAAGACAGTCCGTACAAGTAAAAGCAGCCGTTGCGACCAAGATCAACCCGAAGCGGCTGGCTCGTCAAGTGGCAAAAGAGCTGCGGCAAAAAGGAACTTCCACCTTTGCCCAGGAAGCGATCAAGCTGGACTGGGAAGCGCGCAAGGTTGAGAAGAAAGTATTAAGTCGCAAGCAAAAGCTCGAGCTGCAAGAACAAAAGTGGCAGCAAAAAGTCCAGAAAGCAAAAGAAAAGCACAGAGGCAAATAATTTTCCCCTGTGCGCAGACTCACGCTCCTTTGCACGGAGCGTGAGTTTTTTATTTCGTTTGGACGAGCTGCGGTTCAAGCGAGCTTCGGCCGTACGGATTGTAGCCGAGCACAACGATTTTGTCATCTTCGGTCACGAGCACGTGATAGTGGGACCCCGGCCCCTCGATCGCGTAATCGTACGAAGAAGCTACCAGTCGGACAGGGCGGGGAACGCGTTTTTTGGCAAGCTCATTCCAGTCGTGCTCGTACAGCTCGCCATCCTTCGTTATTCTCAGTCTCCCACTTGCCAAGGCGATGTTTTCTTCAAGCTTTGGCAACACTGCAACCTTCCCCACTTTCCACTCGTCGCCATCGCGATCGACTTGGAATTGCAGCTCCGCAACCGCTCCCGAATCCGTCATCGCATAGACAGAAACATCTTCCGTCGTGTAGCGGACAAAATATTGCGGAGCCAATTCACGCACTCCTTTTACACCGGGCACTTTGACAAATGCTGGCTGCTTGGCTGTTTGCTCTGCATAAAGCACTTCCCCGGTTTTTGTTGTCGCGAGGAACGTATACGCGTTGGCGTACAGCTTGGTGATTTGCGAAATGACAGCCGGATCGATCTGAACGGCTTCTGCCTTGCCGATTTTGATGTTCGCAGGCTCGTAAATGCCGTGCTTTTCGACAAACTCGTGCTGCAACTCGACTGTGTACAGCCGATCGTCCGCTAAACGCACCAGCAATCGTCTTTCTCCTCCCACCACGTCTTTCGCAGGGGCAGACAAGGACAATTCCTGGCAGGTGGCAAAATCATCTGTCCACATCTGGACTTTCCCCGCTGTATCCATAGTTACCGCTGTATTCAAAATGCTGGTGATTGCCTGAATATTTTTGGGGCCTTGCACCTGATAAGGCACAAGCTTGTCGTTCATGCCCCAAAGCGTGCCATCTTTGCGGACAAAAAACGGCTTGCCCATGTCCGTGCTCACTTGCCGGACGTCTTTCAACTCCCCGATCTCCGTCCATTCCGTGAGCAGATGCGGCAATCTGCCCAGCTGTCCCGTCATGTTGCTGCCCCATGAATATACGTGTCCGGATTTTTGCAGGGCGATCACGTGATCTGTGCCTGCCTGAATGTCAACAATATCGCGCAAGCCTGCGATTTGCACAGGTACGTTTACGAGATTCGGCTGCTTTTCGCCAAGCATGCCGAGTGTGTTGTTTCCCCAGCCCCAGACCGTGCCGTCTTTTTTGCTGAACAAGTACATCCCTTCGCCACCCACTGCCATGTTGACAGCACCGTCGGCTTCGCGCGGAGCACGCGTCAGCTTGTTTTCATCCGGGTCAAACACGTGCACCTCGCCCGTTGTGGTTTGTATCAGCGCACGATCAGAGTAATCAAGCGCGATTTGCTTGACCGCCCCCGGGACATTCACCAACTGTGCAAGCTCGGCTTTCAGCTCCTGCCCCTGGCCGCTGACGTAGTACAGCTTGCCGTTTTGCTCCAACACAAACAAGGAAAAAGACGAACCGTATATATGCGTCACCTTGGCGAAAGCACCCAACTGGGCAGGCTTGCTCTCTCCTTGCATCCACGTCCACACGGTCCCATCGTCTTTGAGCAGTACGAGCGCGCCTTCGTTTCCATTTAACTCACTGATCGACTGAATGTGATCCAACCCCGCCACTTTTTCCGGCTGTGCCATGTCGTTCAGCCGCCAGACCTGACCGTCTTTCGTCAGCGCATGGTCTCCGGAGATTTCTTTGACATTTTGCAATCCCGCGAGCTTTTGCGGAAAATCTGCGTCCTTTTCTCCCTGCACGCCCCAACCCCAGACGTTGCCCTGGTTGTCAAAAGCGTAGGAAATGCCAGGACGCCAGCCATACCCCGCTCCATCAAAAATGTTGTCCGTCGCAATTCTCTCCATGCCGGAAAAGGCGGTCGCTTCTTGTAAAACCGCCGGAGAGCTTGCAGCCGGCTTTGCTTGCGCAGTCTTTTGCGCGATGTTGCCGCATGCCTTCATCGTTACTTCGCTGGCTTTGTCGGCTGCTGCACCACTGCCGCTGGCCTGTTTTTGCGCCGGAGTCGCTGGCGTGGCCGTTTGTTCTGCCTGCACGCTCCCAGAAGCAACGAGGACAAAAGTCAAACCGCTGCACGCCAGCACCTTGAGTTGATTCCGATTCCACACGTGCTCATGACACCACCATTATTTGGATTTATGGAGACAATACTTGGTTAGACGTTTACTGGCAAAAAAAGTAACGGTATCTTCCCGAACATTTTCCCATAAAAACCCCCTTTGGCTCCGTGGCGAAGCAAAGGGGGGGGATCGTCTTGCTTGCTAATTAATACGGCTCCGCAGCATGACCGTCTTCCTCGGCCTGGCGCACGCCAGCACCCGGATTCGTCGCTCCCATCGGCCCGCCGTGTCCGTTGTCGGCATTTTGACCACCCTGCTCGATGCCTCGCTTCAAGCGTGCGCCGTACTCCTCGTCACACTGGAAAAAGTAGCCGAGCATCTTTTCCTGAATGCGCCGATCACAGGACAACAAGGCATCGGTCAAATTGGCGATCAGATCGTCCTTTTCCCAGTCTTCCAGCAGCCGATAGCGCTCGCCAGCCTGTTTGAAATCGTTCGTGCGGTCAATTTTTTGCCGGACAATCTTTCCTGACACCGTCGGCTCATGGTCGGGAGCGCCCTGCTTTGCTTCATGCAGCCCGCCGAGCGTGGACGGCTCGTAATTGATATGCGGCTGTTGGCGGTCCACGTGGTAGAGCATTTGGCCGCCTTCCTGATTGGTCGCAACGTGTTTTTTCGGAGCGTTGATCGGCAGCTGCAAGTAGTTGGCCCCTACCCGATAGCGCTGCGTGTCCGAGTAGGAAAACGTCCTGCCCTGAAGCAGCTTGTCATCCGAGAAGTCCAGACCGTCGACGAGCACGCCCGTCCCAAAAGACGCCTGCTCTACTTCCGCGAAATAGTTTTGCGGATTTTTGTTCAGCACCATTTTTCCCACAGGCAAAAACGGGAACTGATCCTCCGGCCACAGCTTTGTCGGATCGAGCGGGTCAAAATCCAGCTCGGGATGCTCGTCGTCGCTCATGATTTGCACGCACATTTCCCACTCCGGGTAGTTCCCTTGCTCAATCGCTTCATACAAGTCCTGTGTCGCGTGATTGAAGTTTTTCCCCTGTATTTCTTCTGCTTCCTTCTGCGTCAAGTTTTTGATTCCTTGCGAAAGCGGCTGCCAATGGTACTTGACCAAAACACCCTCGCCCGCCTGGTTGACCCATTTGTATGTATTGACGCCAGAGCCTTGCATTTGCCTGTAGTTCGCCGGGATGCCCCACGGTGAAAAGAGAAACGTAATCATGTGCATCGCTTCCGGCGTGTTGGAAATAAAGTCGAAAATCCGCTCCACATCCTGAATATTCGTCACCGGGTCTGGCTTGAAGGCGTGGACGAGGTCAGGGAATTTCATCGCATCGCGGATAAAAAATACTTTCAAATTGTTTCCGACCAAGTCCCAGTTGCCATCTTCCGTGTAAAACTTCACGGCAAACCCGCGCGGATCGCGCAATGTCTCTGGCGAGTGCGCACCGTGGATAACCGTGGAAAAGCGCACGAATACCGGAGTCTGCTTCCCGCGTTCCGCAAACAGCTTTGCTCTCGTGTACTTGGCGATCGGCTCATTCCCGACTGTCCCGTACGCTTCGAAGTATCCGTGCGCTCCGGCACCGCGCCCGTGCACGACACGCTCCGGGATTCTCTCCCGATCAAAATGCGTGATTTTTTCCAGAAAATCGTAGTTTTCCAGAACAGTAGGGCCGCGGTTCCCGACGGTTCGCATGTTTTGATTGTCGGTAATCGGATGACCTTGGCGGTTCGTAAGCAGCTCCTCTTCCGTTGCTTTGCCTGACGTGGCCTGGTTGTCTTTTTCCATGTTCATCCTCCCTGTCCAAATTCTCGCTCGTTCATGAGAATGGTTTCCGAACCAGGGAGTCTTTATGCGGGAACAAGCAGAGAAAAGCGGGAATTAACGGGAGGCTTCGTAGGCGAGATCGCTGCGTAACACGGGCACGGTCTGGCTGTGGTTCCATTGAGCAGCAAGGGTGACATCCTCTGTAAATCCCCTCGCGGCAAGCTCTCAGCCCGAGCCGCAGTCGTACAGCATGGCGACGGCAAAACGATCTTGCTCCCTTCTGGAAGCGTCATCAGACAGGACGGAGATAAAGAAAGCGGCTCGCCGCGTTTGCCCGCGAGCAAGGCGCCTTGCTTTTGCGCAAAAAAGGCCGCTGTCTCGTCTCTCGTGCGATACGGATAGACGACTCCGCCTCGCCCGCACACGATGTCGACGCAGGTCGTAAACGAAAGCACATCGATGATTACTAGAATATCAGAGTGGCCCGCCAGCTCCTCCACCCCGTCATATCCCCATTCGAAACGCGCCGAATAGTCTAATTGCTTGAATATGGAAGCTTCTTTCAACATTTCCACCGCTTTCTATCAGAAATGGTTACTCGTCCCATTACGTTCGCCGTTACAAAAGGAGACAAGACGTAATATTGTATATTGTCCCATCAGTTAAGATTGAAGAATGGAGTGATCTGGGATGTCTGAAATGGAGTTTGCAAGCACACACGACAGAGATGGAGGCCATCATCGCAGAACGACGGTGAGAACAACAGGTATTTTGCAAAACAACCTGAACGTTGCTCTTACCGCTCACATCGACTTGGTCAACCTCAACGACGAACCTGTAGAGGTGCGTGTGCAAGTATTGAACTGGGGCGATGCTGTCACACAAACCAATCCAGTAGGTACGCTTCTCGACGTAACACAAACCCTTGCAGCCAACACTCGTATTGCCTTGAACGCAACTGTTGTTGCGACCAACCACTACGAAGTGCGCCTGATTGTCGGCCGTAACGGCAACGCCGAGAATGTCCTTCTGACAACTTACGGACGTACGTCTGTCGGCGGCGGTCAAGTAGTTGGCTTGTCTGTGCTTCCTAGCCAGCTGCTTACTGTAGAAATCGACAGCCACTGTCTGTAATTGTCGCACCCTTTTCCCAAAGAACTATGGTAGTTGCCATAGTTCTTTTTTATTTTTCGATCCGTTTATACCAGTGCGGAGTGCGCCGTTCGAAAGCATCGTACTCTTCGACGATAAGATTGACCCGCGCGATCATGTCCGGCAGCTGCTCGGGCACAACTCGCTTGGTCCAGATGATGGAGGAAAAAACGGTCATTGCCGTATAGACGTTGAACAAGGTCCAAAATTCGTCCGGAATCTCCTGATGATTCCAATACCCGGCCAACTGACCGTTGCAAAACGGAACGCTCACTTCTTTGCTGAAAAAAACCAGCTTCACAAACTCGTGAACCGGATCGCCCCAATCGTAGCGATTAAAGTCGATCACCCCGGCATAAGTGCCATCGCGGACAATCAGGTTGCCGACATGGAAGTCGTCATGCAAAAACTGGTTCGGCCGTCCTTCCAGACAGGCCAAGTGCCGCTCAATGTAAGCCAAGATTTTGTCTCCGTACGGAAGCGGTGGCGAGAACGTTTGATACGCCTCGACGTACCTGCGATGCTTTTGCACGCATCGGTCTATCCAAGGCGGGATCGCCGCTGGAGCCGCAAGCTGATGCATGGCTGCCAAATCCTGCCCCGCCAAAAATCCTGTCTGCTGCTGTTCGCTTTCCGTGTAAAAAGGCAAGCGATCTCTGGCATCCTCGCCCTCGATGTAACTCACGAGCATGTAGCAAATCCCCAGCTCTTTTCGCACGCCAAAAGCAAGCGGCTTGGAAGCCCGGATCGGATACGACGCAAGCGACTGCAAGACAGCAAATTCCTGCGCTTTTTGCTCAGCCTGCTGCTCGCTTGCGACTCGGAGCACCACAGTACGCCCTTCTGGCAAATCGACACGGTATTTTTTGTCTGCGGAATGTCCTTTTTTGATTTCGTTCACGCTCACAGCCTGTTGCAGCAGCGGAACGGCCTTTTGCAGCGATTCCAACCATTCTTCCATCTTGTTCCCTCCCCGTTCTTGCTTGAAAGACAGCATTCTCGATTATACGGGAGAACAAGCGTGTATGGGTAGAGAAAAAAGACGCCGGGATGCATCTCCCAACGCCTTGTCTTTTCGTTATCGTTATCGGGCTGTCCAACCGCCGTCAATGACCAATTCCGTGCCTGTTACGAAGCTGGATTCATCAGAAGCGAGATACAGGACACCATAAGCGATATCTTCCGGTTGCCCAATCGCGGCAACGGCGTTCCCCTTTCAAACATTTGTCCAGCCCCGTGATCGAGCGCTTCCTGAATCATCGGCGTCACGATAATTCCCGGGTGAACGGAATTGACGCGGATGTTGTCTGGGACAAGCTCGACAGCAGACGCTTTGGCAAGCGAGCGAAGCGCTCCTTTTGCCGCCGTATACGCATTCGTGTAGTTCAGGGCAACCAAGCCAGCGATGGACGAGATGTGAATGACGGAGCCGCCGCCCGCTTTCTTCATTTCTGGCACCGCGTATTTCATCCCGAGCATGCAGCCTGTCAAGTTGATGCTCATCACTTTGTTCCACTGCTCCACGTCGAACTGTTCCAGTTTTTGATCCGTACTGACGCCAGCGTTGTTGACCAGTACGTCTACTTTGCCAAAAGTGGCGACTGCTTTTTCCACGACCTGTGGCTCGAACACGACATGCCGTACACACCGAAATTCATGGCGACGAATTTGCTCGTCATGGCTACCAAAGGAGCTTATGTAAACAATCCGTTTCTGTAATTCGTTCCCGCAGACACAAAAAAGAAACTGCCCACTCAGGACAGTTTCTTTTATAAAGGAGGTTTACAGTTTTGTTACGTTCTCAGCTTGTGGGCCACGGTTGCCAGTTACGATGTTGAACTGAACGCGTTGACCTTCTTCCAAAGTTTTGAAGCCGTCACCTTGGATTGCGCTGTAGTGTACGAAAACGTCGTCTCCGCCTTCTACTTGAATAAAGCCATAACCTTTTTCTGCGTTAAACCATTTAACTGTTCCGTTCGATTGCATGTAAAAAAACCTCCAAAAGTCAATTTGAATATGCAGTCATATTTACCGAGGCAAATAAAGCTCACATATCATGAAGAAATACTCCAACATCTGATTGCAATACGCCTTCATGATATGTGAATTTATTCTACTTCGACAATATGAAAGTGTCATAGGACGGAACTGCCATGTTAAAACCAAAACTTTTTGAAAACCTAAAACGACGAAAGCCCTTCCTCTCTCCCATCCTTGCGGCTCCGATGACCGCGCCAGTGTGAATCGGGAATCCAAAAACGTTATCCATCAGCATCATTATGCACCTCGATGAATTAGGCTTAATTATTCAAGTAATACTATCATTCTATCATACAAATACGCTATAATCAACTATTTAGATGCTACACGGCCCGTTTCTCACCTGATACACTAAGGTTCTGGAGGGATGATTCATGTCAAAAGAAGTGTATACAAAGCAAGAAATCAAGCAACTTTTGGAAAAGGGTACTCCGATTTTGTTCCTTGATGTTCGCGACGAAGCCAAATTTCAGACAGGCAGTGTGGAAAGCAAATTCGCTGACACGCGAAATGTTCCTTACGTGCACATGCTTGCGCAAGACGCCAAACTATTAGATGAAGAAACAGAACGGGCCGTCAAAGAAAGACAGATCATCACTGTATGCACAACGGGAAATAAAGCCCAAAAAGCGGCAGCTTTGCTGCGCGAGCACGGATATGAGGCAAAAGCGCTGCTCGGCGGATTGACAGCGTGGAAGGACGACGAAGACGAAGCGAAATAAACGCACTAGCACCAACGTTTCCAGCAGATTGGCAGATATTACTCCTTTATTTCGGGCGGGATGGTCTGATATTCTGGGTCATGCCAAACCAATACGCCGAAACTTCCTCACGAATGGAAGTGCGGGGGATCTTTTACGCGGGTCAACAAAACCCGCTATGGGGTGAATCGCTCGAAGGAGCGTAGGGTTGTTTCCTCAACCCGAATCCGACAACTAACCTCGTAGGCCAAAAAAAGGAGACGATGTGAATATGAAACGTTTTGGAGCTACTGCCATCGCCATGACTCTGGGATTGGGCTTGGCCTTGACCGGATTTACTACTTCTGCTTCTGCTGCAACTTCCGCAAACTGCCCGTTGAAAAACGGTAACAGTACACCATATCAATTTTCCTATCAATGGATTCCATATGCGGGACAATTGCCTTTTGCATCCAATGCCCAGCAAAACCAGGTTGTTGTTCCACCAGTAAAGCAAGTACCTGTTCAGCAGCAGCCAGTGCAAAAGCCCGTACAAAAACCAGCGCAAGCACCTGCGCAACCAGTTGCAACTACACCTGCGGCTCCAACCGGACAAGCTGACCAGGCTAAAACAGGAGATTTCGCCAAGCAAGTCGCTGATCTCGTCAATCAGGAACGCGCCAAAGCAGGACTGGCTCCCGTGACGATGGACGCTTCTTTGTCCAAAGTGGCACTTGCAAAAGCAGCGGACATGTCGAACAACAACTACTTCGACCATACAAGCCCTACGTACGGTTCGCCATTTGACATGATGAAGCAGTTTGGCATCTCTTATATGACTGCGGGCGAGAACATCGCCATGGGTCAACGCAGCCCTGAAGAAGTCATGACGCAATGGATGAACAGTGATGGCCACCGCAAAAACATTATGAACCCGGCCTTTACCAAAATCGGTGTCGGATACACGAACGGCTACTGGGTTCAAGAATTTATCGGATAAAACAATCGTTTCACACGAAAGCCGGGTTTCTCTTCGCACAAAGAGACCCGGCTTTTCTCGTGTGGAGCTAGCCTTGCTCCGTATTTGCCGCGTTTTTCGCTTCGGGGGTGCAGCCGCAACCTTTCTGCTCGTCAAACAGAGCGACATCCTTTTGGTTCATCTTCTGTTTGGTCGGATAGGCAGAAACTTGTTGCAGTTCGGCATTGACATCAGATGATTGCTTCATCGTATGGCCCCCTCGCCGCTATTTGGATAGTTTGTGGTACATCGGTAGTATGCGCGTGAAAGCAGCAAATACATGCCTGCCGATCGCTGGAAAAGAGACGAAGCTTGCTCAGAGCTGTTGCCGTTTAGGAACTGCGCTTTTACTTGCTGAGAATATGCTCCAGGTCTTTCAGCGCTGCGGCTGCCGCTGCTACAGGGTCTGACTTCCCGCCGACCACCATCACCTCTCCCATCACATCGGTTTCGACCCGAATCGCCTTCGTAGTGCCTTTTACACGGGCAAAAGGGTGACTCGCTTCAACCGCTTTCAATTCTACAGCCGCTTGAATCCCGTCCGCAGTCGGTTTGATCGTCCCGACCAGCTTGGGCACAAGCCCGCTTTGTTTCCACTCCGCTATTTGTTCTGGTGTCACCTTGCGCACGCTGGCCCGCGGAATATCGGACAGCTTGATTGGAGCAGCGAACGCAGCGTTGGCCAAAATCGTCAGCTTGGATGCGGTGTCAAAGCCTTCGATGTCATATGTCGGGTCAGGCTCTGCGATTCCCATCGCTTGCGCCCGCCGGATCGCCTCTTCGCTGCTGATCCCTTCTTCCATCATGCTCGTCAGCACAAAATTGGTCGTTCCGGTAAAAATGCCTTCTACGTGCCTGATTTCACAGCCAGCCAAATTGTAGGTGAACAGGTCGATGGTCGGCAAAGCCGCCGCAGTCGCTCCGCTGATTTTCAACTGGACGCCTTGCTCTTTTGCCAAAGCGGACAAGCCGCTGTAATCGACGACGAGCGCACCTTTTGACACGGCAATGGCGTGCATTCCTTTTGTAAGCGCCTGGCGGATAAAGCCAAGGCTCGCTCCTCCCGTTTGGACATCGGACGGCCCGGCTTCGATCAAGATGTCCGCTTCTGTTTTCGCCAACCATGCTTCGGCGTTCCATGCCGAATCAACCGCTTTCTTTTCTTGGGCAAATGCGTTCAAGCCCTCTTCCGCAAGTCCATGCGGATCGTATAAGCTGCCAATTGAGCGGGCGACGCCGACAAGCCTGACGTCAGCCTGGTACAACTGGCGGTAACGGTCCTTACGTTCTTGCAGCAGTCGCGCGATTTGCTTGCCTACGGTTCCGAACCCTGTTAATACGATGTTCCAACGCTTCATTTGTCATTCTCCTTGTTGTCGCAAAACATCAAGCGCTTGTCATGCTTGTCGGTAGACGTCTCTTCTGTATGCCAGGATCGCGTTGGCGTCTTTTGGCCTGAGCTGTTTGCCCGTTTTCGCAGAGTACAGTGCTTCTACGTGATCGATGAACAAAATTCCTTCCAGATGATCCAGCTCATGCTGAAGACAACGCGCGAAAAAATCCTCTGCCTCAAAGACGTGCTTCTCGCCGCTGCGCGTCTCTGTCCGCACTTTTACAGAGCGTGCCCGACTCACGATCCCGATCACCCCCGGAATCGACAGGCAAGCTTCTGGACCTATCTGAACGCCGCTCACGTCCACAATCTCCGGGTTGATCAGCTCGACAAGGCCGCTGCCGCAATCCAGCACAACCAGCCGCTGCAAAACGCCGATTTGCACAGCCGACAATCCGGCCCGTCCTTTTTTGGCGTACAGCGTATGCTTCATGTCTTGCAAAATCGTTTCTGTCTGGGGAGTCATGGATGTCACTTTTCTCGACCTGTCGCGCAAAATCGGATTCCCTAATAGAACGATACTCCGTTCTGCCATCGGTACAATCCCTCCTGCCCCTCTATGTGTTTACAACGTAGCAAACGTTTTCACCCATTGTCAAAAGAATCCGTTCAAAAATCTGAAAAATCCCTGCCTGCTAGATGACAAATGCATGTAGATGCGCTATCTTTATTGTTGATGATAAACAGATGTTCCAAAGGAAGAGGGAGGCTACCATGCATTCACTGGCATCACAGCTGAATGAGACGATTCAGCGGGAAAATCCACACGTTTTTGAGATGATGTCCAACATCGGCAAGCTGATTTACTTTCCAAAAGAAGGAATTCTGAGCCAATCGGCTGAAGCGAAAGCAAAAGCGAAAAAATACAATGCAACAATCGGGATCGCCCTGGAAAACGGCCAACCGATGCACCTGAAAGTGATTCAAGACAACCTGTCGGCCTATGCGCCAAAAGATTTGTACGAGTACGCTCCTCCCGCCGGAAAGCCTGAGCTGCGTGCAGCATGGCGGCAAAAAATGATGGAGGAACAGCCTTCGCTGGCGAACCTGACGTTCAGCAATCCGATTGTCACCAACGCTTTGACCCACGGCCTGAGCGTGGTTGCAGACCTGTTTGCGGACAACGGCGACAGCGTCATCATCCCGGACAAAAACTGGGAAAACTACGAGCTGACTTTCTCCATCCGTCGCGGTGCTGAAATGGTCTACTATCCATTGTATAACGATGAGATGAAGTTTAATGCCTCCGGATTGCGTGAAGCGATTTTGGCGCAAAAAGATAAAGGAAAAGCGATTGTCGTCCTGAACTTCCCGAACAACCCGACAGGGTACACGCCAGGGGCAGAAGAAGGCCGTCAAATCGTGGCAGCGCTCAAAGAAGGAGCAGAAGCGGGCATCAACATCGTAGCCGTAACAGACGATGCGTACTTTGGCCTGTTCTTCGAAGACTCCATGCACGAGTCGCTGTTCCCAAGCCTGGCAAACGTACATCCGCGCATCCTCCCTATTAAAGTAGATGGCGCGACCAAAGAAGAATACGTTTGGGGCTTCCGCGTCGGCTTTATCACATATGCAGCTCCTTCCAGCGACCTGCTCGCCGCGCTGGAGCAAAAAACATTGGGCATTATCCGCGCAACCATTTCCAGCGGATCTCACCCATCGCAAACATTCGTCCTGCAAGCTCTCACCTCTCCTGAGTTCAAGGCACAAAAACAGGAGAAGCTGGAAATCATGAGAGGCCGCGCCAACCGCGTGAAGCAACTGCTCGACAGCGGCAAATTCGACGACGCCTGGGGCTACTATCCGTTCAACTCCGGTTACTTCATGTGCCTCAAGCTGAAAACCGTCGAAGCGGAAACATTGCGCCAGCACTTGCTGGAACAGTACGGCGTAGGTACGATCGCTCTCGGCCAAACCGATCTGCGCATCGCTTTCTCTTGCATCGAAGAGGACAACATCGACGATCTGTTCCAATTGATCTACAGCGGCGTCAAAGACTTGGAAAAAGCAGTGGCAAAATAAGCACAAAAAGCGTTTTGGCCCTCTAGCCAAAGCGCTTTTTTTCTTGTCCGCCGCGATGTTTCTGCTGTTTTTCCACGAGCGTCACCAGCCCGATGAACGGAAAGCCTGACGCGTAAATCCAGTCTAGGATCGAAAAGCTCGCCCCGCCAATCACGGCTCCACGACTCCGCCCAGCTAGGTCAACCCCTGCCGCGGCTTATTCATATTTTTCAACAAACTGAATTATCCCTCTATTCTCGTCTCGGTACCCCGAATCCGCTGCGTTCCTGCAAAAATCGAGGCAAGCACCAGAACCATCCCGACCCCATGCATCCACGTAAACGCCTCGTTCAAAAACAGCACGGCAACGAGCGCTGCGCTAATCGGCATCATTCCGGTAAACAAGCCAGCCTTGGATGCCTCCACCTTCGCCACTCCGTTGTACCAGAGAAAGAACGAGAGCACACTCGCCGTAACCGCGTAATAAAGCAACAGCCACCATATATGGGCCGGTACGGCTCCCCAATCGAAGCGAACCGCCTCCCAGATCGCAAACGGCAAAAACATGACAAAGCTGATGGCGTTGATCGCGGCGGTCATCTGAAACGGGGTAATTTTGCCTGACAAGCGCTTGGCAAAAATCGTGAACAGCGCTTCGCTGACGACTGCCAAAAACACAAGCAGGTTGCCCAGCATACTCGCCAGCGACTGCTCCTGTGCTCCTCCTGTAAACGTAATCAGGCTGATTCCGCCCACGGAAAGGGCAATCGCCAGCATGTTGTTCAGATGAAGCTTTTCCTTGAGAATCCAGAAGGAAAACAGAGCGATGCAGGCTGGAACCGTGCTCGTAATAATCCCTGCGGCTGTAGCGGTCGTCCACTGCACGCCGTACAACATGCAAACACTGAACAGAAAGACGCCGAAAAACGACTGCCAGAACAGGACGCTCCCCTCTTCCTTGCTCCAGGACGACTTCCACTCGCCGCGCCAAAAGAGCAACGGCAGCAAAATCGCGATCGCGATCAGGAACCGCAGCTCGGAAAACAGGAAAACGGGCACGTGCGAAACAATTTCTTTACCGATGGAAATGTTCATTCCTACCAATGCCATTGATAGGGCCAACTGAATGTAGGCGAACAGCATGGGGTAATTCTTTCCTCCTCTCGTGCTCCTACTACTGTTCCATCCACACGTGCCGAAATCCTCTCCATCATCCTGCGTGTGGCAGTTGTTTTTTCGCAGGTTCACTCACCCGTTTTTTCTCGGCAGCTCCTACGAGCAGAGCGCCAAACGGCAGTCTTCCCAGCCCGTACGACAGGAAAAACGAAACAGCGGCGCACAGGACAAAAACGACCAGACTGCCGATCACTCCCGTGTGAAACAAACCGATGCCGCGCACGGCTTTCATAAGGTAAGTCAAGACCAGCGCGTGCATCAAATAAGCGCCGTACGAATACTTGCCGACAAGGCTGAGCCAATGCGTCACAGCCGATTGCTTTTTCCCGATCAAGAGCGCCAAGCCGTAAACGCCAAGAAGCGACGCCACCGTGTACAAAAACATGGACGGCTTGAGCGATGTCGCCACATTCAGGCTAATGCTTCCGCTGGCAAACACCTGAAGCAGCTCGTAGCCAATCCAGCCGTACAACAGGCAAAACGCTGCCGCAATCCACATCCAGCGCTTGCCGATCCATGCGCGGAAAGCAGGCAAAGCCACAGCTGCCACGCCCCCCAACAAAAAGTAAAAGAAGTAGTAGAAAGCGTTGCGGTCGCGGTACTTGATCATGTACAGCTCAAGCGGCCCGCCGCCAAAGTCGGCCATATGCGCAGGAACGTAGCGAGCCGAAAACCACATCAAGCCGCCGTATACGACAGCAAGCAAGGCGCCGACCACGACAAACCGGGTGCGATTCACGACGAGACGATGCAAAAAGCGAAACAGCTTTTGCCACAGCGGATAAAGCAAATAAAACTGGAAGATCATGACGACAAACCATAAATGGTAGGAGGAGGTTCCCGTCACGAGGTTTTTGATCACCGTCCGGAAAAAGCTGCTCTCCCATCCTTGCGGCCATGTTTGCAGAGACATATAAACCGCCGACCAGATCCCGTATGGCACCAAAATTTCCGTTACCCGCTTGCGCATAAAGCCGATGTAGTTCACCTTTTCACAATAGTTGTAAAATAATACCAACCCTGTGATGAAAATAAAGGCCGGAACGGCGAATTTGAGCAAGTGAAACAACATTCCGTATACGATAGCCGTCTGTTCGCTCAAGCCCTGCTCTCTGATAAAAATGCCGATGACGTGTTGATAGACGACAGCGAGAAAGGCAAAGCCGCGAATGAGATCCAGTTCGGCTATGCGTTCTTTGCGACTCATGAAACTACCAGATCCTTCCTGTATGATTAACAAGTGTCATCCTATCATCATAACCATCCCGCCTGCGCCAAGCAAGTCCGCATACGGGGTACTCGTCTGGTTAAAAAAGCCTATGTTTATCCCGCTTTTGGCCTTCGCGCACACAAAAAAACCGACGTCGTGGCGTGACATCGGTCTTTTAGCACATGTCCTATCTTAGTTTGTTTGTACTTCTGCCTCAGGCAAGCCGCCAGGGACGGAAATCAGACCGGGCCGCCGGATGAAAGCCTTGATCTTTGTTTCCACTTCCAGCTCGGAAAATACTTGGTCCCAGTTTTCGCGCACGGCTGCAAACTCCTTCGGGTATTTCCGGTGAAACTCCCGGCCGAAATTGACAATGTCTGCCTTGAACTCTTTTTGTACCTGGGAGAGGGCCAGCCTGATTCTCGTCTGGATGTCTTCGCGCATCCCTTCCTCTGCCCGGGCAATTTGCTCCGGAGTGTTCAAGGTCAGCTTTGTGCCATTTTGCACAATGTCTCCCTCTGTTTCAATATCGACGAGCATCTTCCATTTCCCGTTTTCAATCAGCGGTGTCAATTTGGTCTTTTCCCGAATCGGGTTTAGTGACACGAAGCCTCGCTCGTCTTTGATCTTGATCGTGACTGTCGTGCTCGATACCTCGTCTCTGAGCCATAGCACCCCTCGCGTCGTCCGGTCGGACAAAGCGCCGATCATTTTGCCGTTTTTGAACACGGCTGTGCCAAACAAATACGGATTGGTCGCTTGCGGACGCTCTTTTTTCGGCGGCTTCATCATGTCAATCATCGGCAAGGCGGCCGCATTCGTCGGACTTGCAAACATTTTCTGCAAATCGAGCAGCGTGACTTCAAGCCCGACCTCCAGTTCGGACAGCTTGCGCACGACTTCCGCCGAATAGCGTTCGAGCGGCGGCATAATCTTCAGCAGCTCGCTTGCTTTTCCTTTGCTTACATACATAAAAGCCCGGTTGCGCGGTTCCGGGTGGCGGGCGTAATAGTCGATATACTCTTCCAAGCCGTGCCTGGCCAGCTCTTGTCCGTAAATGTACACCTTGCAGTGGCCCCAGAACACCTTTCGCGGTATTTTTAGCTGCACTTTGGACATCGCGTCGGCAATATTGACGCCTTCCGCAGAACGGATCAGCGTCATCGCTTCGTTTGCTCCTCCATCCCCGCCGCTGAGTGAGCGCGGAACGAATACTTGCACAGACAGCTCCACAGCGCGATCCGATACGAAGTCCATTGCGACTGCTGTCACGAGCGCCACATCATTGATTTCGACGCGGTCCCAGCAGCCGCCAAGACAGGCACAGCATAGCCAAAGAACGAGGGCAAGCCGCTTCTTCATCGGCTGTTTTCTCCTTGCGTAGAAGAGATCAGCTTCTGCAGCGGCCAAACAAAGCTTTGAACCCCGCGGGCATACAGCATCAAATCGGGCTGCTCCTTCACGTCCAGCGAGAACGGCATCGGCATCGAGTTTTCGCGAAAGCGCGCTGCGGCTGTCTGTAACAGCCACGGCTCATGATACACGTCGGCGTAATGCAGTTGGTTCGTGCGCTTGCACTGACAATAGAGCGTGTAGCGTTCCGTCAGCCAGTGCTCCAGCGTTCCCGACCGTGCTAGTATAGGCTCCGAGACAGGCCAGTAGCTGCCGTGGAACACTGGCGAAGCGCCGCGAGCGGATAGGCGCTGGGACTGAAAATCGATCTGATTTTGCTCGGCGCGAAAGTCCATGCGCGCAGGATAATAAGGCAGCCGATACCAGTATTTGGCGATTTTTGTCACAAGCAGATGGGATGTGTCCAGAGACAAAAAGTAGACGCCCGCTTTCTCGCCTGCTTTCACATACGTTCGCACATTGATTTCGGGGAAGGAAGTGACGTACGGAACAGGGAACAGGCGACGGAGCCGCACTCCGGTCAGCAGAAAAGGAATGACGCTAATCCAGGCATGCCCACCGTATGTATCCAGTTCGAGGCCCGCCGGAATCAGGCTGCGCACCTGGTCGGGCGAGACAGCCCAGTGAGCGAACAGCAAATGCTCCCACGTCTGCGTCATCATCCAGCCTTTATGCTGTCGTTGTTCCTTGATCGGAATGATTCCCTGACTCATGCGAACCCCTCCCCAATTCCGTTTGCTCTTGCCTATATGCCGCTTTCCGCCGTTTCCGCAGACGTCTGGAAGGCAAGCGGTACTTTCGTCACTTTGCTCGTCAGCTCATCCAGGGCTACGAGATCGTCTGGCGTCACTTCTTTTAAAGAGGTTTTCCCCATGGCAAGCAGCGCGATTTCCATTTCATCCACAAAAGCAAGCAAAAAATTCGTCAAATACTTGGCAGCCTGCTCCGGGTCGAATTTGTCCTTGAGCTTCCCCGGATAGTTCGTCAGCTCAGTCGGCGGCTCCCAGGGAATCGCCTTTGTCACCTGATCATGCGTCATCGCCCAGAGCATCGCCGTTCCCATGAAAATGCCGTCTGCCCCCAGCGCGATTGCCTTCAGACACTCGCCCGGAGTCGTATAGCCGCCGCCCGAGAGCAGTGTGATCTGGTCTTTGACCCCGCGCTCTTTCAAATAGTGAATCGCCCGGCTAAGCGCGTAAATCGTCGGCAAGCCGAAGTCGTCCTCCAAAATCGGCGGGCCGCCCTTTGTCCCTGCCTGCCCACCATCAATACTGATAAAATCAACCCCAGCCTGGATGGAGATTTCCAAGTCTTGCTCCAGGACAGCGCTTGCGCATATTTTCACGCCAATCGGAATCCCGTCTGTCATCGTGCGCAGCTTGTCGACCAGCTTGCGCAAGTCTTCCGGGCTGTTGACTTCAGGCTGCCGGGACGGGATGACGACCATTTCTTCTCCCTCGACGCCCATCAATTGGCTGGCTTTGCCCGTGATGTACTCGCAAGGAATGAAGCTGGCTGCGGCTGCGGTCGCTCCTTGTCCGAAATGAATCTCAATCGCATCCGCCTGCCGCAATATTTCCGGTTCCTTGGACCATTTTCCCGAGTTGTACTGAATGATGAGGTGCTTGGCGTATTTGCGCTCCTCCGGCAAAAGCGGCCCTTCTCCCGTATTGCTCAACGATCCCGCTGCCGCCGCTCCTTTTGCCATGGCAATCTTTACACTTTCGCTGATCCCGATGCCAAATCCCATTGCTCCGGGCATCAAGGGGATATCCAATGTTAGCGGTCTTTTTGCCTTTGGGCCAATCGTCAGCTTCATGTCGACCTCGGCATCTTCATCAGCCGGCAGCACCGCCAGCTGGGCCGGAGAAAAAATCAAGCCATCAAAGTTGAGAAACTTGCGCGGACTGCCAAAAGGCCGCTCAATCGCTTGCCCTGTCGTCGCCCGCAGGCTGTTTTCCAGGACGTAGCGCGGGCTGACTTTGGTCAAGGCCGATACCATTTCAAAAATATTTTCCGGGTAGCGATCCGACATCAACCTTTTCATAAAGCGGCCGAGCAACCACTGTACCAGCGGGCGAAACGTGACAATTCCAAGAAGCGTAAACAAGATGCCTGCGACCAGCGTGCCAACAAAGGAGCCTATGAGAAAATCCAGCCACCTCCCACCCACTTCATCCACCTCCTGCGAGATTTGGTACGTTGCGTGGTACATGCTCGTTTGCTACTTTTCCGCTTTTCCATGCTCATCGGTTGAGCCAGCAGGTCGGGAAATCAGTCCGGGTCGGCGGACAGCGGCCTGAACCTGTATGTTCACATCAATTTGCGGGTAGAGCACGTCCCACATCGGTTTCGCTTGCTCCCACTCCTGCGGATACTTCCGGTGAAAAACAGCGGCAAAATTGCCCGCGTCCGCGTCAAACTCCTTTTGCAAATGAAAGAGAGCAAGCCTGATGCGCGACTTGATTTCGTCGTTGACCGATTTCTGCACGAGCGCGATGCTGCTCGGCTCCATCATGTTCAGCTTCGTCGCGTTTTCCACGATGTCGCCTTCCGTATCAATTTTGACCAAAATCGACCACTTTCCATTCGCAATGCGCGGAATCAGCTTGGTCGTCGCCCGAATCGGTACGACAGAGACAAGCCCTTGTCCCTCTGGCAGGTCTACGCTGATGGATGCCCGGGTGATTTCATTGCGCAGCCAGAGCAGCCCCCTCGTAGCTTTCGATGTCAAGACTCCTGCCAGCTTGTCCTGTTTAAAAATGGCGGTTCCGAGCAGCGGCGTGTTTTTCTGGATTTGCTCCTTGTCTTTCAATTTGTTCCCTTCCTGTATATAGGGAATGGCTACTGCTTGCGCCTCGCTTTTGAGCATGTTGCGAAAGTCGATCAAGGTTACAGGCATGCCGATATGCAGGCTCGCGTATTCGCGCAACGCTTCTGCTGTAGAGCGCTCCAGGACGCTTTCGATTCCGAGTGTCTCGACTGCTTTTCCTTTTGATATGTACAAATAGGCACGATTGCGTGGTTCAGGATGACGCACGAGAAAATCAATATGATCGGCTATCCCTTCCCGGGCGATCTCTTCGCCGAACAAATAAATTTTGCAGTGCCCCCAGAACACTTTGCGAGAGAGCTTCGCCTGCACTTTGGACATCGCGTCGGCAATATTGATTCCTTTTCCGCTCAGAACCGTGGTCAGCTCCCTGGTCGAGCTGCCCGTCGGCACTCCCAGCCCGCCTCCTCCCACTTCTTTTGGAATAAACACTTGGATGCTCAGGTCGATTTCGTCTTTTCCCGCCTTGTCCACAGCAGCAGCGGTAATGATTGCGAGGTCGTTGACTTCCGTCCGATCCCAGCATCCGCCAAGCAGCGCACAGGAAACCAGCAAAACCAGAACGACTCCTCTCATCCTGACGGAACCTCCTTCGCTTTGCTGCGCTTTCCACGCACGATTGCATAAAGCAGCAGGCAGCCCGGCCAGAAGCAGAAAGACCACGCGAGGATGGCGGGAATCGCAAGCAGGGTGATCGCCCCCAGCTCCGCGAAGCTGGGTATTCCCCAAAAGCTGAACAGCACGATCAAAAAACCGATCGGCCAAATAAGCGGCTGGTAACAGGTGAGATTCAGGCATTGGGCTGTTCCCAGTACCGTCGCGTAGTAAAACATCGACACTTTGATAAAGGCGCCGATCACCCAGATCGCCATGACAGCCGATTCCATGTTCTCAAAGTTCTCAAAAAAATCGGCAATACTCACATATCTGGCGGTATCCATGATCGGAAACAAAATATTCGGCAAAGCATCCCCCATCAAAAACAGCGTGACCAAATTGACGATAGTCATGGTAATCATCGCTCCTGCCACAGTCCACACCGCAGCTTTTGTCCCCTGCGGGCGATTGGCGAGCACCGGCAACAAGTACGAAATCAAAAACACTTCGCTGTACCAGCCGAGCGGCGTGATGGCCCCTTTGATCGACGGCAACAGTCCGCGATCGAGGACAGGAAACAAATTGCCGGGGTCCAGAGCAGGAAACACAAGGCCGATCATCAACAGCAGCGGAACAATGAACATCGGAAAGAAAACTTGCGCGGTTCGTCCGAGAACTTCGACCCCGCCTTTGACGGCAAAAGCACAGACGACAATCAGCGCGGACGAAATGACACTGAGCGGCGTTTCCTTCAAAAAAATCGCGATGAAATCCGCATACTCGCGCACGATGACGCCGCTTACCTGCAACAAGACGAGCAGGTACAAAAGGCCCATGATCGCAGATGGCACCGTTCCAGCGATTGCTTTTCCTTGCTCGATAATCGTCATGCCGGGAAACCGCTTATGCAGCTGGATCGCGATAAACACGCTGAGAAAGCCGATGAGCGATGACCAAAACGGCGTGAGCCACAAATCGTTCCGGGCCGCTTGAGCCATGACGTTAGGTCCTCCAAGCATCGCGGTAGACACGAGCACGGGATAGATAATCATCCCCATTTGCAAGGCTGAAATTTTTCCCGTTTCAAGCATAGTTTCTCATCCTTCTTGCTTTTCGGTATGGGTATGGGCTTGTTCAGGTGCCATGGTCATTTGCGCTTGGCTTTGCTGTTTGCCTTTTTTGCGCAGCAGGGCCAAACCGAGCAAAAGCAGCGGACAGATCGTCTGCATGAGCGGCCCGTAAAACGGAAACGAGATTACATCGAAGCGACTTGCCTGATTGAGGTTGGGGATGGACCAGAAGCTGAGGGCAGCGATGAGGATACCGATCGGGAGCACAATCGGGCGATAATCGGCAAGCCCGAGCCATTGACTCGTTCCCAGCACAGTAGCGTAGTAAAATATTGATATTTTGACGAACATCCCGAGAATCCAGACGGTCATGACCACAGAGTCGAGATTTTCAAAGAAGTCCGCAATGCTGATGTAGCGAAAGGCAACCATGACCGGATACAAGTAATCCGCGGCCTGCGTCCCGAACACCAGCAAAATAAACAGATTGATACAGGTCAGCATCAGCGCAATTCCCAAAATCGTCAGCATCCCCGAGCGCATGCCTTTGCCCCGATCGGTCACGAAGGGCAAAAAAAAGCTCATCAGAAACGCCTCGCTGAAGTAGCCTTGCGGGATCAGTGCCCCTTTCAGCGAAGGGAGCAAGCCGTGTTCCAGCATGGGAAACAGAAAATCGGGCTTCATGTCCCGGAGCAAAAAAGGCATGAGAATGAGCGGAAACATAAAGAAAAAGAAAAAGAGCTGTGCCGTCCTGCCGATCGATTCTACTCCTGCTTTCACAGCGTAGGCGCAGACGGCGATCATCGTGATAATGACGATGCTGATCGGTGTCTGCGGCAAAAAATTGCCGATGATAAACTCGGCGTACCCTCTGGCGATCAATCCTGTCATGTGGATGTAAAAAAACAGGATGAGCAGCCCGAACAGCTTTCCCGGAATCGTACCGATAATGTCGGTACTGTATTCGACGACGGATTTTTGCGGGTACAGTTTGTTCAAGGCTATGGCGGCATACACCGTTAAAAAACCGGTCAAGGACGCCCAGGCAGGCGACAGCCACAAATCATTTTGCGCGTATTTTCCGCTATAACTCGGCACAGCTGTAACAGCCGAAGCAATGACAGCCAGGAAAATCATTTTTCCCATCTGCGCGGAAGAGATTTTTCCCTGTTCTAGCAAGCACCCCACCCTTTTTTATTCCAAGTAGTGACCCAGCGGCTCGAAAATTTCATTGATTATCGTGGTGGGTCCCGGCAAATTCGGCAAATCGAACATGGACAGCACCCAGCCGATGAAAACCAAGGTGATGAAGGTCATTTTGTCTCGCCTCGGCAAGCGCGACAGACGCGGCCACTCGATGGCAAACAGGATGCAGACGAGAGCGCTCATTCCGGCGACCAGCCCCCATTTCAAGCTGGATCTCCCCCTTTTTTCGGCCCTGGCTTCTGATTCGCTCCTTGCCTGATTTTTTGATAATCTCCCGTCAAGTGAGGGCGCGTGTTCATCATCCACCACGGCGCGCGGACGAGCGTGTCCTTCCATTCCGCCACCTTGATCGGCCCGACTGGTGTCAAGTACGGCACACCCAGCGAGCGAATCGTGCTCAGGTGGATGACGGTCACAATAATGCCGAGCATGATTCCCAACAAGCCGAGCGATCCGGCGAGAAACATCATCGGAAAGCGCAGCAGGCGAATGGCGATGCCCGCGATATAGTGCGGAATCTAAAGGAAGCAATCCCTGTGATGGCGACCACGATGACCATCGGAGCGGAAACCAGCCCCGCTTGTACGGCTGCCTGACCGATGACGAGCGCCCCGACGATGCTGACAGCGGCCCCCGACCTGCTTGGGCAGTCTGACCCCTGCTTCGCGCAGCGCTTCGAACGTAATTTCCATCAACAGCGCCTCGACCAAAGCCGGAAAAGGCACTGCTTCCCGGGAAGCTGCCATGCTGATCAACAGCGAGGTCGGCACCATCTCGTGATGAAACGTAATCAGGGCGACATAAAGGGACGGCAGCAAGAAGGAAATCGCGGTGAACAAATAGCGCAGCCAGCGGATCGTCGTACTCGCGAGCGAGCGCTGGTAATAATCCTCGCTGGATTGCAGCAAGGAAAACAGCGTAGTCGGTGCGATCAGCACAAACGGCGTGCCGTCTACCAGAATGGCGATGCGCCCTTCCAGCAAATTCCCGCAAGTGACATCCGGACGCTCGGTGGTCAAAATTTGCGGGAACGGCGATGCAGGATGATCTTCAATCAGTTCCTCGATGTAGCCGCTCTCCAGCACACCGTCGATTTCGATCCGGCCTAGTCTCGCCCTGACCTCTGCCACCAAGTCCTCGTCCACGATGCCTTCCATATAAGCGAGGACAACCTGGGTTTGTGTATAGTCGCCGATTTGCATTTGCTCCATTTTCAAAGCGGGCGTCTTGATCTGCCGTCTGAGCAGCGCCGTATTGACGTGGAGCGATTCCGTAAACCCTTCGCGCGGCCCCCGGACGACCCCTTCGGCGACCGGCTCTTCGATCTGCCTTTTTTCCCATCTGGCCAAGCCAAAGGCAATCGCTCTCTCCTGCTGGTCGATCAACAGAGCCGGGTTGCCGTTTGCGATCGCTTCCAGACATTGCTCTACGGTGCTCATTTCCCGCGATTTGGTTACGGGCACCAGATTGTCCAACAGCTTTGTCAGCGGGGAATCCTTCGGCAGCTTCGTCTGCATCAGGACAGACAACACGCTGCGCTCCAGCTCCTCCTGATTCGTCAAGCCGTCGATGTAGATCGCAAGCGCCCGGATCGTGCCGCCGATGCGAAACGAGCGAAACACCACATCGGAGCAGTTGGCATACAAGTCTCTCAGCCGCTGCTCGTTGTCAGCCAGCTGCTTTTGCAAAGGCGTATGGGAAGGCGCTGTCTGCTGCTGCGTCTTCTGTTTGTGCGATCTCCACCACTTTCGCGCGTTTTCGCTCAGGCTCCCCACCCCCTTTTCAACGAAGCCGCCTCACTTTTTCCTGAGTCTCGCCTACTGTAAAATGAGTTAGAGAAATTTTGCCCCATTCGTACCACTTTTATCCTGTTTCCTTGCCCGGTGAGCCAGTTGCCTGTGCCAAAAGAAAAAACGCCCGGATCAACCGGACGTTTTGGACCGTAGCCATTTCCACAAATAGCAATAACAGGACGTCAGCACAAGCACGACAGTGATCGTCATGATAGTGTCAAAGCGCATAATAGCCTCCTTCTTTCTCCTACTCTTTTACTACGAAAAAACAGGCGATAAAGTCACGAAGTCGCATCAACTTTCACGCATGTGTATTCAAAAAGGAAAGAGCCTCGCAAGCGCGAAGCTCTTTTTTCGTTGTAGTTATTCCGTTTGGGAAGAGTGTTTTTGCCGCAATAGCAAAGCCCTTTTCCACATGTCGAGCAGCATGCCGACTGCAACCGCGATCAAGGCAGGCATGACCCAGCCAGCGCCGACGTTGTAAAAAGGCAAGGCCGCGAGCACCTGGTCCCATTGGTGGGCGACAAGCAGGGCATTCGCCAAATCTGCCAGCCCAAACACGGCAACGACGCCAACCGTTGTCATATAAACGAAAGAGGTAGCCGGGATGAACCGCTCGACCAGAGCAAGCAAAATGAGCATGATCGCAATCGGGTAAATCGCACCTAAGACAGGCACGGATACTTGCAAAATTTGTGTCAGGCCCAAGTTCGCAACCAGCATGCTCAAGACGCATAAAACCGTCACCCATCCCTTGTACGGCAAACCGCCGAACAGGCCGTGGAAATACTGACTGCAAGAAGTGACGAGCCCAATCGATACGCACAGACAGGCGACCGTAAAAATCACCCCGAGGATCAGCGTTCCGCTTGCCCCAAACAGGTGGTCCATCATGTTCGCGAGCAGTTGGGCGCCATTTTCCGCTTTTCCTAAAGAAGCGGCAGACGCGCCCATGATGCCCAGAACGACGTAAATCACTGTCAGCAAAAATCCAGCTCCAAGCCCTGCCTGAATCATGCTTGCAGACAATTTTTTCTCGTCTGTCATCCCTTTCGCCCGCAGCGTATTGGCAATGACAATCCCGAAAATGAGGGCGGCAAGCGCATCCATCGTCAAGTAGCCGTCGAGAAAGCCTTGGGCAATCGGATTTGCTCCGTATTTGCCAGTCGGCGCACCTGTCTGTCCGAGCGGAGTAACCAAGCTTTTGATGTAAATCAGCGCGATGAGCGCCAGCAAGGCAGGCGTCAGCAGCTTCCCGAACCGATCGACCAGCTTGGAAGGCGACAGACTAAACCAGAACACGATCAGAAAAAACACGACCGTGTACACGAGCAAGCTGATTTTAGAGGCAACCAGCTGTTCTGGCAAAAAAGGCGCCATCCCCATCTCGAAAGCGAGACTTCCCGCGCGCGGAATGGCGAGAGCCGGCCCGATCGAGACGTAAATCAGAAACGGAAAAATAAGAGCAAAAATCGGATGGACCCGGCTCGCCAATTGGTAGAAGCTGCCTGCTTTGGCAACGGCAACTACCCCGAGAATCGGCAGACCGACAGCCGACAGGACAAAGCCCAGCAAGGAAGACCAGACGAGCGAGCCAGCCTCCTGCCCAAGGTATGGCGGGAAAATCAAATTGCCTGCTCCAAAAAACATGGAGAATAACATGAAGCTGATGAGCATCCATTCTTTTTTAGACAGTGATGTCATTGTCGAACATACTACCTCCCTTCATAATGAGAGGCATTCTATCAACTTTTTGTGCTCTGCGCCAGCCTTTCCCCATTTTTCGCAATAGCAAATGGATTGCGAGTTTTCTTTTATGGAAAGCTCTGGCATTCGACTATCGGCATTTTCTGGCTGCTCAAGATATCGAACTTTTAAACGTGTCTGTTCCATCGATTTCGAAAATGATAATCGTTCATTCTCAACATGACACTAGATGTCATATTACAACGTGTATGATGAAATAAATAACTTGCGAAGGAGTAGATGAACTTGAAGAGACTCGCTGGGAAAATCGCTCTCGTAACCGGAGGAAGTCGAGGGGCAGGACGAGGGATCGCCATTGAACTCGGGAAAGCCGGAGCAGTCGTTTACGTGTCGGGAAGAAGTTTGCGAGGGACTACTACCAACGGTTTTCCAGGCAGTATTGATGAAACGGTCGAGGAGATTCTGAAAAATGGTGGCGAGGCATACGCATGTCGTTGCGATCATACCCGTGATGAGGATACGCAAGCTTTGATCGAGAGAATCCGCCAGGAACAAGGACGTCTCGATATACTTGTGAATAACGTCTGGGGACTGCATGACTTGGACGTGAATTTACAACCGAAACCGTTCTGGGAATATCCGCTGAACATGTGGGATGCTATGTTTCAAAGCGGAGTACGTGCACAAATAGCGACAAACCATTATGCGATCCCGCTTATGCTGGAAGCTGATTCTGGGTTGATCGTACATACCACTTTCCGGGATCAGGATAAGTATTTAGGAACTTTCTATTACGACCTTGCCAAGAATACGATTAACCGCTCCGTGTTCGGACTCGCTCATGATCTCAAAAACACGAAAATAACGGCGGTAGCGGTCTCCCCTGGTTGGATGAGAACAGAACTGGTATTAAGAAATTTCAATACAGATGAAGATCATTGGAAGGATGTGGAGGCTCTTAAACATACGGAGTCGCCGCATTATATTGGGCGCGCTGTGTCTGCCCTGGCAGGGGATGGCGAAGTGAAGCTTAAAAACGGACTGGTCCTGCAAGTGGGTGATCTTGCCCGGGAATACGGATTCACCGATGTTGATGGACGATTTATCCCCCCTTTTCTCATCTGATCCGTTATACAGCAGAAACCTTTCTCATCGAACGACAAATACTTGTTACCCAGAATCCACATGAAAGCCTTTTGAAAAAAGAGAACCGCTTGCCCTCAGGCTTTTTCGGCCGTCGCAGCAAGCGGTTCTCTTTGCTTTTCAACGCGCTCCACGCACTCAACGCTTCCGCATCGCCAAAATACGCCTGTAAAAAGTCTGATCCCGAAGCTGCTGGAACAAAGATAGCGACGGGCGAAAATTCGCTTCGATGATCCACGGCTTGCCGTGAATGTCGATCCCCATGTCCAGGCCGATCTCCCGCAACGTCGGGTACGCCGTTCCCAACCGTTTGGCTGCCGCCATGGACACTTGCCGAATTTCTCCGAGCAGATTCGGATTCGCTGCAATGTTCGACTGCTTGATCGCCGTGCGAAGCGGCAGCACTTTTCCGCGGCTGCGGGCGACGTTCGTCACGACGAAGCCCGGCCCGGCGAGTTTGGCTACCCATCCGGTAATCACCCAGGGAGAGTGTTTCCCTTTGCGCTGGATCATCACGCGGACATCAAACGGCTTTCCGTTGATGCGCCCAAGCGGAATGCGCGGTTGAAGCAGATACGTTTTCGGGCGAAACAATGATTTCGCATATTGGACAGCCTTTTCCTTGCCTTCGACTGTCCGGCGGTGCTTGCCGCTATGAATCAAATAACGGTCGTCTCCCAAATCGGTCAGCTGGATAATCCCGGCCCCGCCGCCTCCCCCGGACGGCTTCAGCATGACACGCTTGTAGTCCGCTGCGTACTCCCATAACGCTTCAGGAGAAAACAGCCGGGTTCTGGGCAAATGCTCACGCAGGAACTCATCCTGAACCATGTGCTGGTGCTTGCCCCATTTTCCTACGTTTGGCGCTTTTATGGCAATGTCTCTCCATTCGTAATGAGATGGTGCTCTTCGACTTTCGTAATGCGATTTTGTTCATCCACAAACACGACCTTCGGCACCAGCTGGTCGCATTCGCTCTCCTCGAACATGCCCATGCTTAAAATGATGACGATGTCGCCGGGGGAAAACAGATGGGCAGGCGGGCCGTTCAAACAGATTTTGCCGCTTCCTTCCGCTGCTGGCAGGGCGTATGTTTTCCAGCGCGTCGCGTTCCGCAAGCTGGTGATTTGCACAATTTCGTAAGGCTTGATGTCAGCCGCTTTCATCAGGGTTAAATCAATCGTAATGCTGCCGACGTAGTCAAGCTCGGCTTGCGTCACTGTCGCCCTGTGGATTTTGCCTTTGCACATGTGGCGTTGCATCGGATGTTCACTCCTTTTCAAACCGCTGACATCAGTCTATGTGCGAGAGAATGTCCCGGAAACCACTGGACAGCGAAAGCTTTGCTCACACCCGATAGACTGCTTGCGCCAGATCGATTCCGTAGCCGGAACACAACTTGTTGAGATCCTCCACCACCGTCTGCGTCAAAGGAATGCCATCCTGCTTATGCGCTGCCATCTTTCTCTGCTCGATTTCTCCCGGAATCAAGATTTCCGCCACATGGGCTGCACGCGGAACTTTTTTGATCTCCCGGATATATTCGTCCATCTTTTGCAAAAATGCGTCCACAGGTAAAAAGCGCTGCACATCGATGCACAAAAAGACGTGTCCGATGTTTTGCGGATCATGCCAGTTGTCGTACAAGCTTTTGACACTGGCTCCAGCCGCAGCTCCGGTCAGCAGCCCGCATAAAATATCGATGAACATCGAAAGCCCGTAGCCTTTTGCCCCGCCGATCGGCAAAAGAGAGCCGAGCAACGCTTTATGCGGGTCATGCGTTGGCAAGCCGTCCGCGTCTATGGCCCAGTCTTGCGGGATCGTCGTCCCTGTTTTGGCTGCCAGAGCAATCTTGCCGCGCGCCGCAACACTTGTCGCCATGTCCAGCAAGTAGGCAGGTTCCTCGCCCGCAGGAATGCCGATCGCGATCGGATTCGTTCCGAAAAACGGCTGAATCCCTCCCGTTGGCGCCATCGCGGAAGGGGCATTCGAGAGGACGAGCAAAATCATGCCTGCGGCAATAGCCTTCTCGGCGTAGTACGAACAGGAACCGAAGTGATTGGAGTGCCGTACGCCGACAAATCCGATCCCGTTTTGCCGTGCCAGTTCCATCGCTTCTTCCAGAGCAGCCATCCCGACGACCGCTCCAAGCTGATTTTTGCCATCGATAAGAGAGGTCGCTCCCTGCCTGGTGACCAGCTCAGGTGGCAGCGAAAGCTCGATCAGCCCCGCCTCGATCCTCTGCACGTAAATCGGCAGCCGCGACAGCCCATGGGACTCGATCCCGCGCAAATCCGCATGGACAAGCGATTCGGCTACCATTCGTGCATCCTTTTCCCTGACACCCGCGCGAGAAAGGATGTGTGCAGCGACTTGCTCCAACCCCTGCCAATGAAAGCGTGTAGGGTTCAACTTCGCTTCCCCTCCCCGATCTCTTCGTTTTTGTCGCGTTCTGCATCTGGATATAGATATGAAACCAGCCGAGCGACCGTCACTGGCATTGACCCAAACCTGGACGAAAAGCCACCTGCACGCGGCCACCCATAAAAAAGAGAAGCCCGCTTTTGTCCAAAGGGCTTCTCCATCTGCCTGCCAGCTTATTCGTACGCTGCGACAATCGACATGATCCGGTCTTGCAGTTCCATAAAGAAATCTTCATCCTCCACATAGCCGTTCATGATGATGGAAACGACGAGCCTCTCCCCGCTTTGCGTGGTCAAATAGCCCGACAAGCTGTTCGCACCCGTCATTGATCCGGTTTTGGCATGAATCGTTTTGGCAGCAGCCAGATCGGTCAGCCTGTTTTTCAGCGTACCGTCCACGCCCGCGATCGGCAGCGACGCGTCAAAAGCAGCAAAAGACGTTTGCTTCGCCATCCCTTCCAGCACGGAAGCAAGGTGACGCGCCGAAATCAGGTTGTAGCGGGTCAAGCCTGAACCGTCGACCATGTCAAAATTCGTTTTGCCCCCAAACGACGCGACTGTTTCTTGCACGACTTCCGCTCCTGCTGCGGCACTTCCGGTTCCTTTTTTCACGGCTCCGATCGTCTTCAGCAGCATTTCCGCGTAAAAGTTGTCGCTCTTTTTATTCAAATAGGCGACGATATCTTTCAGCGGCAGCGAAGTAAATTCATGCCATTTGACAGCGGATGGCGGGACAGTTTGCACGATCAACTGGCTGCCCGGAGCGAACTGAATGCCTTGGCTTGCCATCGCTTCCTGCAAAACGGTTCCCGCGTACTTGGCCGGTTCCTCTACAGGTACGCGCTCGTAGTCGCCAGGATGATCGAGCGGAAGATTTCCGGTCAGCCGGATCGTATTCGTTCCGCGGTCGCGCAGGATGGCAAACGTATTTTCCTGCCCGGCCTCTACTGTTTTCGATTCGTTGACAATCGTGACGTAGTTCGTTTTCGGCAGCAGGTTGAACGCGACAGCCTCGCCCGCTTGTTTCGCAGGCTTATATTCGACCATGACCGTCCCGCGATTCAGCGCCAATGCCCCGAGTGTCGGGTTGTAGTAGTAGCTTTCGTCATCCCATGCCCAGCCAAGACCGAGCCGTTCCTTGTCAAAAAAGCTTTCGTCCAGCACGAGATTTCCGGTGACTTGCCTGATTCCTTGCTGCTTGATCCACGCTGCGATTTTCTCTATCGTGATGCCTTCCTGCACTTGCAAAGCGTTTTCGGTAGAAATGGTCGGATCGCCGTAGCCTTTGAGGTACAGATTGCCTTGCTGGACTCCGTTTTTTGTTACAGGCGCATCCCCGTACAGCTCGGTTTTGTAGACGTAATTCTCCCCGAGCTGGGACAGCGCTGCGGCCGTCGTCAGCAGCTTGAGATTGGAGGCGGGTGTGAGCAGCGCGTCCGCATCCTTTTCGTACAAAATGGCTGCGTCTCCCGTTTTGTCCAGCGACTTGACGATGACACCTGCCGTTACCCCGACTGCTTGCGGCTGTGCAAACAACGGATCAAGCAGCACGGAAAGCGGATAGACCTTTTCGCGGGCAGGTACATAGCCTTCCGGAGCAGTAATCTGCGGGTAGGAGGCCAACAGTGTGCCTACGAAGTCTTGCAGCTCGCGCGCGTATTTCGACTTGTAAATCCCGTTGATCAGGATGGAAAAGGCCAGCTTGTGCCCGTTTTTCGCCGTGACGTAGCCAGACAAGCTGTTGACTCCACCCATGGAGCCTGTTTTCGCCATCAAGTTTTTTTCCGCGTCTGTCGTAAGCATGCGGTTTTTCAACGTACCGTCTACGCCTGCAACTGGCAACGATTTTTCCAGCTCGACGCCATACGTCTGCTGCTGGGCAAAATCAAGCAGCTTGACGATTTGCTCTGCGGTGACCAAGTCAAAGCGCGACAATCCCGAGCCATCTACCTGCCGAAAGCCCGTGTCAATGCCAGCCCGCTTCATGACGTCCGCAACGGCTTCGCTGCCCGCTTCTGCGCTGCCTGTTCCTTTTTCCGTCGCCCCCAATGTTTTCAGCAGCATCTCGGCGTAAAAGTTGTCGCTTTGCTTGTTCAATTCCACGACGACCTCGCCGAGCGGCATGGAAAGATGCGTGCGGAACGGCACGCCGGATGTCACGCTCGTCTTTTTGATTTGCGTGGAAGAGCTGAAACCGATCCCTTGGGCGAGCAATTGCTGCTTCCAGATGTCTCCCACAAACAATGCCGGGTCTTCCAGCGACACATCCTCTTCATACGGCTTGGCGCTCACCCCGATTGTTCCTGTCAGCAAAATCTCGTTTTTTCCGCGCGGGCGCTCGACGGTGATGTCTGTCTCCGCTCCTGCAACGGTCTGCACCTGGTTGTTGATCTTCACATATGTAGTAGCCGGTTCCATCGCCATTGTCGGCGGTGTATTGGCAGCCTTCCCCGGCGCAATCGCGATCGTCACAAAATTTTTATGCACCGAAAGCGCGCTGAGCTGGGCACTGTAGCCATACGGCTCGTCATCCCACATCCAGCTGACGCCAAGCCGGGTATCGTCAAAATAGCTTTCGTCCAGCAGCAGGTTGCCGTCGATCCGTTTGACACCTGCTTCTTTGACCGCAGCAGCCAGCTGTTGCAAATCCGCTGGCATCAAGGTCGGATCGCCGTTGCCTTTTAGCACCAGATCGCCCGCTAAAACCCCGGCGGCATTTACTTTTCCTTGCAAAAAGACGTCTGTCCGCCACTGATAGTCCGGCCCCAGCTTATCCAGCGCAGCGACTGTGGTAAACAGCTTCATGTTCGAGGCGGGAATATAGTTTCGCTCGGCGTTGTGCCGATACAAATACGTTTTGTCCGTCAAATCGTAGACGGCAATCCCCGCATACATCCCCATGCTGTTCTCATCGTTTTTCAAATCGGTCAAGTATTTCTCGATGCGGTCCGTGAGTGCGTCCCTCGTGCCGATGTCCTCTCTGGCAAAAGCAGGTGACACGGCAAACTGCAACACAAGCAGAAGCAAAAGAAAACAGGTACAGACGCGTCGAAAGACAACCAACTGATTCATGTGACCCTCCTCGTCTTAGTCTTGACCTTTTGCGAGAAATCCAAAGGATGAGCCAATCATAGCATTTATTTAGATTTTTCTAAATATTACTATCCTACTATTACGCTCGCGGATGAAGCGTGATTCCCTCGACCATACTATCGACATGACTACAACGAGCGAGGAGAACTTGTCCATGCGATATCGCCTGCTAATCCTCATCATTTTGCTGTGCGCCGTCATTCTGCCTGTTTCCGCCGAGACGAGCATCGGTCAGCTTCACGTCCCGACGACTGCTCTGTCCAGTGCCAAAGAGCTCGTCAGCCAAAGCGACCTCATCCTCATCGGCTGGATCGACAGCGCTCACAAAGCATACCCGACAGGCCGGACCATCAGCCAGGGCAAAATCGTCAACTACACGCAAACTTTGCAAGTGAAAAAAGTGTTCAAAGGCTCCTCGTCGCGCTTGGTGACGGTACTCAGCACAGGAGTGGAACCGTTGCCCGACGCTTCCAGCCAGCTGAACCTCACCTACACGGGACCGCTTGGCGAAGGCAACTACCTGGTCTTTTTGCGCAAAGTAAAAGGTTCCTCCTCCCTTTACTCTCTCTCAGGACTGTGGCAAGGTGTCTATCCCTTGTACCAGGGCAAAACAATCGCCTTGCAAGGCGTCGGCTTTTCCGAGTTCAACCAGCTTTCGTGGGAAGAAATCGAGCAAAAGCTGAAAGCCATCCAGCCGTAAGTGCTCCTCAAACGCCAAAAAACCGCTCTCATTACAATGAGCGGTTTTTGGCATGCACTCCAAGTCAGCTTCTCATGACGTAAATGAAGATCACCATCGACACGGCACAGGCAAGAACACAGCCGACAAAGCCCAAGATGACCCATTTGTTGTTCGTTTTCGGTTCGTGTTTGTCGCTCATAAAAACTTCTCCTCGTACAAGCATTCCTCTCTATTATAGGATTGTTTCGGCTGAAAAGGAAACGGGAAATCCAATTCAGGCAGTTGTCACACATATAAGCTATGGATTATATGTTGGTTTATTGGTAAAATAAGACGGGAACAATGCTGTCTGTCATGGAAAAATCCTTACAGGAGAGTGAACTATGACACGAATTGCCCTCTTTTTCTGTTTGCTCGCCCTTTTTGCCACGAGTTATTTTCTGACCGACGATTCTTCCCCCACTCCGTTGCAAGCCATTGAACAGATGAGAGAAGAAGTCGGCACCGTGTTGCACGAAGCAAGCACGGATAAAGGTACTTTGTTCTTCCTCGTTCATGAGGATGGCCAGATCCACGCCGAATTTGCCAAGAAAACGATTCTTGGCTGGAAATGGGGCAATGGCGGCAGTCACGCCATTCCCGCCGATTCCGAAATGTCGCTGTACGATCCTGCCTTTTCCACCCAATACGTCGCCAACGGAAAAGAAAACCCGTTCGACTCCCCGTTCCCAATGCTGTTCGGCGTCATTCTCGATCCCGCCATCGACAGCCTCGTCGTCGTGAGCGACAAGACTGGAAAAGAGATTCAGGCGGAGATTATCGACAGTGAGCTGATCCCGTTTCGATTGTGGTATGCACAGATTCCCGTGAAGCAAGGGGAGGCGTTTACGGTGACGGCTTTGGGGGAGGATGGTGGGGTGATTTAGTTAATGTTGTGATAGGTATAGCTTCGCTCCACCCTCGGGACAACCGAGGGTGTTTTTTTCTCCAACCCCCAGTCCATCTGGTAATATCGTCATCTTTTACAGCGGATGTTCATGAATAAAAAAGAAGAAACCATGCATTCAAGATTTGATGCATGTCCGGTTACTGGAGTAATTGAAATGAGTGCACCTGAGGATGAATTTTTCAGAAGTTGCTAGATTGGTTTAACAGCACGTAACTAGCCTATTAAAATCTCTTTTCCAAATGGTATAATTTAGGGAGTAAAACTCCCAAGGAGGACTTATATGGCCAAGTATGGATGCAAATGTGGAAAAACCCTTTCCAACTCTCTATGCCCCAATGACATACAATTGAAAGTATTCACTGATAAACAGTGGGAGCAATTATATGAAAAGAGTTTTATCACGGGTGATGACTTTCCTGATCCTGAATATGATGTATGGCGTTGTCCGGACTGCAAAAGAATCTACGTTTTTGATGGAACCAGATTGATCATGCAATATGTACTTGAGACCGATTAAAGATAGGTTCGCTAATCGATTGCGCTTTTGTGAATTTTTGAACACTCCTCGTCTTATTATCGGAGGATTTATTGTGAAGAAGCTAATGATTATTTTCTTGCTGAGTTTTGGACTGCTGCTCTTTCTTGGGATAGGTCTTTTAACCATACAATACTTCAAGGTTGAGCGAGTGTTGATTATCAATTAAATTGAAGCTTTCATTTTGCATTCATTGCTCTACAAGAAAAGTCCCTGGCACAAAAACCAGGGACTTTTGGGATTCCTCCATCCGTCATCAAACGCAAGTGCCTCTGCTGGATGACGGATCAAAGCTGTCTTTATTCGATTACTTTAAACGAATTTAATACCTTCTCCATCCGCTCCTTGGTAGCAGCCGTACTGTAAGCATCGCGAATCGACCAGGAAATATAGTAGGAATACTTGCCTTTCGGGAAAAGGTACGCTGTCCGCTCATACCTGATGCCCTCTTCTTCTCCCTTGATCACAAATTTCCTGCCCGACTCGCCATGTACGGTCACTGGCTTGTTTTCCACCAGCGAGGTTTTCTCACTGCCGCTCGTTTGCATTTTGAAGATTGACGTGAAGCTTTTTTCTACCTCGGAGTAGCTGTCCTTGAATACAAACAGAGTAAACGCGCCGCCTTCAAACAAGTACGACTTGCCGATCAAGCTGCGGCTATCGACCACGTCCTCTTGCCAATACTCGGGGATGTCGATCGCGTACTTGTACTTGCTGTCCTTGATCGTCGCCATCTTGTTTTTGTCGAGCAAAATGTCATCCTGAATGAAGCCAAGCGACTGGTTCATTTTTTGTTCATCGATGGACAGCGAACGGCTGATGGTGTTGATCATCTCCAGCGTTTTAGCCGGATCGGCCGTTTTGTTGAACGCGAGCTGCAAGTGGAACTTGTATTTTCCTTTGATGAAAAAGATGTGGCGCTCCTGGTATTTGTTTTCGCCATCAAAGGTGCCGTAGTTCCGCTCCCGCGCCGTCACTCCGGCGATTGTGGTAGTCGTTGCGTTTTTATCGACGTCAAGTGCACTCTCGGCATACATCTCGCGATACATTCGTTCATGCTTGGCTACCCAGTCGTCGAGCTTGTCGTTTTCAGTCGCCGAGGTCACGCTGAGCTGCATCCACTGATCGCCGTCGTCATTGCTGAAAGCTGCCCCGCTATCGCCGCCTACTTTTTCCCAAACAGCGGGCACTTTGATTTTCAAGCCAAAATCTTTGTAGTCGAACCAGCGGTAGCCATTCTCGACGTTGGACAAATCTTTGATGGACTTATCCTGTTTGTCAAAATGGGCCGTGAAGCTGTCCAGCATGTCTTTGTAACCTTTGTATTTCGCTGGATTGTTGAAGTCCGCTTCGTTGGAAACACTCAGTGTGATCTCGTACACTTTGTCGCCTTTTCGGTAAGCGCGGCTTTCTGCCATATAATCTTCTTCATCCCGCGAAACTACTCGTGCATAGGAAAGGCCATCTTTCTCGACATACTCTTTGGACAAAATCATACCGTACTGATTCTCGGCCAAAAACTTGACCAGCCCATCGTTGGACAAGTTTTCCGGCTGATCTTCGTACACCTGCACGTTCAGCCAAAACGTCTCCTTGCTGTCATGGAAGCTCGCGTAATTGCCCTTGTAGCTCTGGTAGCCCAAGATCAGCTCTGTCGGATACTTCATCGACCAGCCATAGTAGCTGTCGCCGACCTTGGTCTTTCCGTGGTCGGAATCAAGCGAACTGTTGGACGCAGCAGTACCTTGTGTGGAAGCGCCCGTAATCGTGACCTCTCCCGTCTGCTTGTTCTCGCTCACATTCGCGCCTAAAAACTGCGTAACGAGCGTCACCGGCACCATCGTCTTCCCGTTTTTCAGTTCGGGTGCCACCGAAAGTACGATTGGTTGGCCGTTCAGCTTGGCGTTTTTGTCGCCTGCCTTCAGTGAAATCGTCTTCTCTCCCGCCGTCAGTTCAATTGTCTGCGTCTGGTTGTCCCATTGCAAAGTCGCGCCAAACGCATTTGTAATGATGCTGAGCGGGATCATCGTCGTGCCGCCTACTACGTACGGCTTCTCGATTGTCGATGCAGCTCCATTGATCGTTACGCTCTCCTGCCCTACTTTCAGCCGGACATTCACGCTGCCCCCTGCCGTGTCAGCAGCATGCACCAGACCGTTATTCAGCAAAAGAGGCACGAGAACGAACGATACCGCCGTCATTTTTTTCCATCCACGCAACATAATTGGCCCCCACTTTATTTGTTATTTTTTCGTTTCTGCAAACGTGACGTTCTTTTTGATCAAATCCCCGTTCGATTGGGTCATGATCTCGACCTTTTGTCCGGGCAAATATTTTTTCAGCAACTCATTGAAATCAACGATGGTTGTAATCGACTGATTGTTGATCGAGTAAATGACATCCCCCGGTCCGATGCCTGCTGCCGCAGCTGGCGAGCCTGGCTCCACCCGCACGACCCGCAGCGGCTCCTTCGTCGGCAAACCGACGACAGCAGCCCAGCTCTCCTCCAGCTCCGCTCCGAAATACGGCCGCTTTACTTTTCCGTATGTAAAAAAGTGATGCAGCACATATTGCACCGTATCCGCCGGAATCGCGAAGCTCAAGTTGTCCACACCAACAGAAGCGAATTTGAGCGAATTGATGCCCACGACCTCGCCCTTCATGTTCACAAGTGGCCCGCCGCTGTTGCCGGGATTGACCGCAGCATCTGTCTGAATCAGTCGGTAGGTAGAGTTGACGGAGCGATTCACCCCGCTGATAATCCCAGACGTCGCCGAGTTGCGCAACGAAAAGGAAATCGGCGTCCCGATCGCCACCACCGTCTCGCCCATCTTCATCGCATAGTTCGTTGCGAATTTCGCCGGGGCAAGCCCCGTCGCTGCAATCTTGACCAGCGCCAGGTCGCTCTCCTCGTCCATATTGGTCACTTTGCCACTGTATTGCTTGCCGTCGAGCGTTACGACCGTCAAATTGGACATATTTTTGACCACATGCGCATTGGTCACGATCCAGCCGTCCGCCTTCACGATCACGCCTGTTCCGTGCGCAAGGTTGAAGCGGTTAGTCGAATTTGCTTGCTCCGTCGGCTTCCCGATGATCGCCACCACACTCGGTGATGTTCGCTGAATCACATCCGGGATGTCGTACGTTGCTGCTGTTTTGTCTGACGTTTTGGCCGGAGCCGCTTTCGCTTGGGTATTTCCGGCTGCGTAGGCAACAGACCCAAACGTTACTACTGGAGAATGAAAATGAAAGAAAATAGCCGCTAAAGCTCCGCTCATGATGAGCGTTTTGTACCTCGAACGCATTTTGTCTCACCCTTTCTGCAAAATCTCGCTTTTCCCGTTCTCGGGAGCACCGCCTCCTCATCCGGCATAGTGGGAAAAAAGTTGGCAAAAGAAAAAGGCCATTCACGAACCGAATGAGCCTTTTACCTGATAAACATTCCGTTTGGTACGTTCGATAGGGCAGCCCAGCCATTGATGTTCGAGGAATGCATCCCTACGGCATGTCGCTTGAAACGCACAATCTCCGGGTCCAGATGCCTAGTGTTCCTTATGCCTCGATACCTAATGTTGGTAATATTGTAAGTTATCTGCTTAGGATTTTCAAAAGATGTTTTTCTACAGGAATCGACATTTTGTTCTCTACTTGGCTTGCGCTCTAAACTTTTCCAGTTCAACAACCCATGCCTCTATTAATTGCTTCAATTCTGTTGTTTCAATGGTGTACTCTACGTCCGCTTCGTCTTCCAGATGCTCGAATAAATAATTGACGACTCTCGTTTTCGCTGGCCCGACTTCTATTCTGCAAGCATTTCCTCGCGTTTCTTCGTATGGAGAAGTTCCTTTTAGGACTGAATCAATTAGCTGTGGTTCCCGTTTTTTAGCCTGAGACAATCCCCACCAACCAATGGTGTCCTAATTTTTCAACATATAGTGAATATATGGTTGGACAATTTTATTAAAGTCAACCTCTTCGTCCAAACCATCTTTATAATCATGGATGACTGTTTCTACCGTATTCGCATCAACGATTAGTGCCTCCATCATCCCCGATCTCCAAACACATATCGTACTTGCATAATAATCATTCTCCAAATATATTCTTTGAGCATGATCTATGAACTGTTCTTGCTCACCACGTGATTTATCAATTTCAACTTCAAAACCTAGTCGTTGAAAGTCACCCTTCTTTTCTGCAATCCATAGTAAAAATTTGTTATCAAGAATTTCTTCTCACCGCTTGCTTTCATTTTCTTTTTTTCTGCAATTAGTCAAATCTTTGCTCGGCAGGCGGCTCTTGAGTATAGAAGTGGCTTTATTGTTCACCTTGTTTTTCTTACCATAAGTCGTTTCTTGAGAAGATCGTCTTCGTCCCACATTATGGAAATTCATGATATATTCTCAGCATCTATTTATACGCCCGATTTCTTATTCCTCAACAGCTCCACATACTTTACTCTTCATCGTCAAGATAAGGTGATTTAAGAAGCTCAGCAAACAGCCCTTTTCCAATAATCTCTTTTATGGTGTCGCTACAGTTAACGGAGCATCCAATGTACATGTAATACTCAAAGCCAAAATGAACAAACATTTTCTTATCAGATGTAAGCTTGCACCAAAGCTTCTCCCTTAATATAAGTTTGCATAGGTTTCTTAGATTTTCCCCGCTTACTATCTCACCTTCCAAAAGATTATGAAATAATGCAACCATCTCGGCCGTATAAATGGAACGATGCTTATCAAAATGAAAGTTTAGATCGTGTCTCTCTAAATTGATTACTTGTAACTGTTGTATCTGTAAATCTTTCATAATCATTTCTATCGTAAAGACATATTGTTCTTCTGTTTTTTAGTAGTCGTGGATCGTTAATTCTCTTCCATGATAAACGTTGCCAATATCGCTAACGGAAGTCCATTCTTCAATTAAATATCTCCCGTTTCTGTCGCGGTTAGATGGATTGTATTTTGTTATTCTCCAGGAGTACTGCACCGTTATGTTATCACTCCTTCAGCCTTTTCCTCTATATTAAAATGGATTGCATTGTCGCTTTATGTACATGCATTTTGAACTGCTTCCGACAGTAAAAGCCCGCTTTCCTTATCGTACAGCTCCCCCGCTAATGCAGATTGGGGGTGAACTCTAAAAAATTGACCATCTTGGGGCAAACGCTCTCATCTTCGAGGAATGCAGTAATTACATTTCCCCCTCACCGATAACCCCTTTCAAATTGCTCACTCTTATTATTTATCATGGAATATACCCCACTAGCGCACCTTGCGGAATTGAATTTCTATGAAAACTTCCTTTTGCCATAAGTATTTCATCCTAAAATTGTTTTAAATCCTGCTTGTTTAGGGCCTATAAACAAGGTTCCGCTTGGCCCTGGATTTCACCACATCACCGTAGCTATTGTAGTAGGAGGAATTTTTCAAATTTGTCGTAGTGTTTGCGCCAGATCAGTTGGTTGCCAGAAACATTCCGAGCTTTCACGTAGCACGACATGCTGCCAAAGGTTGGCTCCCGAATCAGCATATCACGTCGAGGCAATTGTCATGACAGTACCTCGACGGAAAGCTTCTTCTCTCTCATCTCAAGATAGAAGCTCTCTATCTCCAGGGGATACGAACATTGGACGAGCCACACCGGAGAGTAGAAGTATTCATTCATTTTTTACAATAACAAGCGACCACAAAGGAAATGGAACAAGCTGACGCCGGTTGAGGACCGACGCCAGCTTGTAGCCTAGGTCTTTTTTCAGTGTCTATCAAAAAGGGACTTGACCAGTTCGAATAGGGATAAAAATCCTAACAATATTTTCCTAATTATCCGAAATGATTTCCTTAATCCTGGGCAAAACCATATTTACAAATTTTCCAGGTGTACTTTCCCGGATATATAAACTGCTACCAAGATCTTCTTCAAGATGAAATAATTCAAATGAACGCTCGGATAAATTTCTTCCTTTCTTTAAAACCACACATGAAAAAAGCCCATTGTATCGTAAAGCTTGAATGACTTCGTCTTTGCTAATTGCATAATACCATGCTGTTTTTGATGCAAGATCGCAATCTTCATCGGGAGGGAAGAAATCTATCCATTCATCATCTTCAATTACTAATCTATCTCTAATAAATTGGTTACAATTATGGCAACTTGCAATCACTCCTCCGTTAAATAGAAACATATCCCCTTCTTCCAAAAAACAATTTAATACCTTGTATTCAACTTCATAATCAATAATTTCATGATAATCATTAATTACTAAAAACCCTTGTAATTACTTATTTTCATTATTTGAAACACCTGTTCACTTTCATCTAATTTTTATGATATTGCAAGTCAACATCAAATAGCCATTTTTAGTTGCACTAGTTACTTTTAAAGCATGTTTAGTTGAAGCCTTCTCTCAAAATATTCTGCACAAAAACCCATTCCTCCTCGCGTTCCAAGTCGGAATAGGCTACATAATACTGATATTTGTTATTAAGTCTGACTCCTACTTAAATTGCCTCAAAACGCTTTCTTATATAGATGCTCCAAGTCAGCCCTACTATTAGCAGCAATGCTCCTGGAATTCCCAACAAAAGGGTATACAAACTACTAAACCATAAAAAAATAATGAGCCAACACAAATATGCAACTCTGTTCTTTTTTAACAATAGCAAAATCCCAATCACTATTATTAAAGCAGGAAAAGGAAACACTACCAGCTTTACTCCTTCAAGTGATAGGAGAAGTAATGTGCTTAATCTTCTTCTGACGTATATTTCCATTGTACTTTTGAAGCTTAGACAATAAAAAACTCCCAAGCCTTCTAAAACAAAGTCTTTTTAGAGGTTGAGAGTTTAATTTCATTATTTAGTTTCCATTAAAACTTAATATTCTTCTCCTTCATCTCCAATAACATATGCTTGTAGTTTTTCCGCAATCTCTTTTAATTTTTGCATTGCTATCCTATCTGGATTTTTGGTCACAATACGCCCATCTTTATAAATGAAATAGACAGACTGCTGCTCTGATTTCCCCACCTTGGGGGTCCAAACTGCAATACCATCCCCGTAAGCATAGAAAATTTCCGAACCAGACCCTAGTTTTACATCTACGTTGCTTTCCAAATTCATACTCGTGTCATGTAATACGAGATTTTTCCATTCTTCAAAAGAAATAGGGTTGAATTTACTTCGGATCCAATACTTGTTTCTGGTGACATGAACATCATATCCCATAAACATTCACCTCGAGTTATGTTTATTAACAATCTCGTCTATATTCATATAATCTCGGAAAGCCCACTGCCTTCTTCTGTTTTCTTCCTCATTATAGGCAAATGGATCATTATAGAGTTTAATTCGAACAGTCCCATCTGAAAGAACGTACTTTTCCTCGCACTCCAAGAATGTTACCATTTTCTCCCTGTCTAAAAAATGAAAGTATTCATTCCCATACCACATCATCCAGCATGACCCAAACCACAACCCCTTATAAGTTCGGTTATGACCAGGGAATTGTGTAACATCTATTATCAATTGTTTTTTTAATTTCGGATGAGGAATGATTCTGATTCCATCCAAAGACTGATGAAATTTTTTATATAAACTTATGCTATCATTATTTTGCCAACGACGATCCTCTTTTGAAACAAGATACGCATATACCCCGCCCCCAATCTCTTCAAAAATTGAGGTGATCGATTCAGTAATCGTACTGTCTCGAAACGTACCTTGATCGATTAAGCCAGTTAAATGTATCTTTTTATCTGCTGATACATTAATAGTCAGACTATTACCCTCTTCATTTTCATCTGAAAGAGTATCATAAAAGTCTTCATTCTTCTCCCATACATTTACCAGATGTTTCTCAATTTTTTCTTTTGAATATTCATCAAACATAACTGTACGAGTTGGTTGAAAAAACAGTATTTTATCGATGACTTTTAAGAGGGTAGCTTGGCTCAAATTTTCATTTTGCAAAGATACTGCCAAAGCAATTCTATCCATTATCTAAAACTCCTCCACCTTTATAATAATTCCAGGATATTTCGTTCGCGTCTTTAGCTCCTCGATATCGATAGTATCTTGTTGGCCAGCTTTAACACGTATATCGAGTATTCTATTCTCTAGTTCAAGATATGCCCCATCTACATAAATATTAGCATCTCTTAATTCGTAAACATACATACTCAATTGTGTATACATCATTTCCTTACTATAACTACTTGTATCCATTGTTTTTAAACTAACTACAGTATCCTCATTATCAAAAAAATCTATGACTGGAAAGTAGCCGTTATTCAACCTTCCTACATGATCCCAATCTTCATATTCGTTATCTGAAACTGCTAAGAATGCTTCTATTAAATTCCCACGTTCTGTCGCCTTCATATCCCACACAGTTCTTTGAAAATATTCTTCAGCTACTTTATTTCCTATAAATGAGAACGCTTCTTGAGAAGCTTTTTCTTTTGAACTTGAAGATTTAGCCGCAGACTTACCAACTGAATATACCATTTCCTCCCACCAACTAGGTGTAAAAAGTAATATTTTATCAACTGCCCGATTCCTGTGACTTCCTTTCCAAGTAACTGCATGATTTCCTGTCGGATCAAAAAACCGCAACGGATTATTATGCACATACGTATACCGATTCAACGACAGTGGATTATCCACTTGCCCCTTAACCGTATCCTCCGACACAAACCTCCCCATCTTCGGATCATAATACCGCGCCCGCAAGTAATAAAACCCGCTCTCCTTGTCGTACATCTCCCCCGCATACGCAAACGGATTCGGCATCGTTTCCTTGACTTTGTCCGCAATCAGGTTACCCCAGATGTCATATTCATACGTATTTAGGGCATTTCCGCTTGGCCCCTTGATCTTCACCACATCGCCGTGGCTATTGTAGTAGTAAGTGCCTTCTTGATTGGTCGTGTAGTCCTTGCGCCAGATCAGTTGGTTACCGAAGACGTTGCGGGCTTTGACCCGGCCATCTTGGGTTAGTTCCTCAATCACTTGGCCGTTCAGGTACACGTAGTGGGTGGTGTCGGTAACGGCTCCAGTCTGTTGCTTCGTGGCACGCAGGCCGCCCGGGTAGTACGTGTAGGTCGTGGTTCCTTTGTCGTCCTTGTATTCGGTCAGGCGGTTGAACAGGTCGTGTTTCAGTTCGTACGAGCGCGTTGAGTCTGCGGGCTCATTGGCATAGGCTTGGCGGTTGCCGCGGCGGTCGTAGGCGTACTGGCGGGTGTTGCCCTGGATGGTTTCTTCCTTGATCCGGGACAGTTTGTCGTAGGCGAATGTGCCGTAGGTGGCTCCTCCGCGCTTTTGACTCGTGATGTTGCCAAACAAATCGTAGCCGTTCGTCTCGCTCCAGCCGTCCGCGTGATTGATCCCGGTAATCTCCGCAAAGGAGCTCATCGTTTTCTGCATCGCGTTCGGTTGGCCGGGGTACGAAACGGTGTTGGTTTCGCCGCTGCTTTTGATGTCGTACGTGTAGGCCGTGGTGCCGACGCTTGGGATGGTCACGGTACTCAGACGGTCGGCGCTGTCGTAGCTGTAATCGACCCGCATGGAAGGGGCCGAGCCGGATACCGCGCTGCGCGACGGGTAAATCAGGGCGTCGATGGCATCGTCCTGATCGGCGTGTACGAGCTGGTAGTCTTTTCCCATCATCGTCTGGTTGTTCAGGCGGCGGAACTCGTCGTAGCTGTAGCGGACGGTTTGGCCGTAGTTGTTGGTTTCCGTCAAAAGCGAGCCAGCGAGCGGATCGTAGGTGCGTTCTTCGTAGAAGCCATTGCCAGCAGATACTTTCGTCATTTCGTAAAACGGCGAGTATTGGTAGCTGAACAGGACGCCGTTTTTGTCCTGGAAGGTTTTGACCGAGCCGTTTTTGTCGTAGGTGTACTGCTCGGCTTTGGTTTCCGGGTTCTTTTCTGATAGCTTCCAAGACAGCGCGTTATACGTGTACACGGCGGAGGTCGTGCCATTTTCGACGACGGTGACGAGGTTGCCGAGTCCGTCGTAGCCATATTCGTTGACGTTGTTCTCCGGGTCGCGCAGGTAGACGAGTTGGCCGTTGGCGTCGTAGCGCAAGGTCCAGCGTTGCGAGGTGCTGCCGTCGGTCACTTCTTTGTCCGTGACTTTTCCGAAACGGTCTGTCTGGATATACGTAATGCGGCGCTTTCCGCCTTGCTGCTCGGTTTCCTCGGTGCTCTCTACCCGACCGTACAAATCGCGGTAGGTGGTGACGATGTAGCCGTTTGGTGCCACGGTTTGTTCGGTCAGGCGCGGCAAGTAGCTGCTGCTGTCGCGGTAGGCGTTGTTGCGATGGGAGCGGGTCGTTCCGAGAGCGTTCGTCGTTTGGTAGACAAAGCCGTCCCAATCGTAAGCATAAGAGGTGCTCTTGGCCTGGTTTCCGTAGGGAATCGTGCGGCTGACCTGCAAACCGTCTGGCGTAAACTCGTTTTCCACGAGCGGGCGCGTGCCGCCGTTTTTCCCCTTTTGCTCCTGGTAGGCGATATCGCCATACGGAGTGTACGACGAGTCTGGCAAGGTGCGTTCGACGATCCCTGGCCCCGCCGTCTTCGTGCCAGTGGCATCGCCATTATAATGAGTTCTTTTATGTGCCAATCTATCGCCTTGGAACTTCACCCAACATTACGAGTGAAAGGTCGTATACTAGTAGTTGATCAGTACGTCACATTGAACTGTTTTTTTGAAACTACTTTTCGCATAGAGATACTGTTGTGATGATATCTATCATTGAGGGCTGACTTCCATATCGTAACAGCCCTTTATTATTCGGAATGGTTTACACGGATTTATGTGACATAGTAGCTTATTACTTTATATAACCCGCTATTTTAAGTAACGTAATATTTGCAGGAATAAGTAGTTCATGTCTCTGGGATTCTCCATCAACCGTGTCAGTAAAAAAACATGTTTCACAATGTCTATACAATCTCCCTCTCGTTATTGATATCAGCAAGGATTCTTAGATGATCACTATTACATTGTGGACATACTTCTGATGAAGTAAAAGTCATGATATCTTTTACTAAACTTGATAGTCTCCATAAAATTTCAAATTCCGACTTTGGTTTTCGAACCACGTAGTCTTCAACAATCGTTTTAAAGTCATCACCTGTAGAACCAATAACATACATTTCAGGAGAAATTGTAGTGACAAATTGAAAAAATGTTTTTTCATTCTCTGGAAATCTTTTTCATCAAGCGTCCAATCCGCCGTCTGGAAACGATCCATCCTTCTTTTTGTAGGGTTGCCTTGATCTTTCTGGTTCCATACACGCGCTGATTCTCATCAAAAATATGGATGATTGCTTGCTCCACCTCATCATCGATAGATGGCTGCTGGCTACTTTCATAATAGTAGGTACTCCGATTCACCTTGAGGATGGTGCACATGGCAGACACGGGGTATTTATGTGCATTGTGCCGGATCACTGTTATTTTCGTCCGAAGATCAGCGCTGCTTGCTTTAAAATATCGTTCTCCATCTTCAACCGTTGATTTTCCTTACGCAACGCCATGAGTTCATTTTGTTCCTCTGTTCGGTTGTCCTTTTCTTTGAAGCAACCTGTGGTTCTACTCTGTTTGACCCAACGGTCAAACGCAGATGCACTCAGATCATATTCTCTCAAAATATCTGCACGTGGTTTGCCATTTTCATAAAGCTGAATCATCTGCTGTTTGAATTGATCTGTAAATGACCGACGCTCACGTTTCCCCATGACATTCTCTCCGTTCCATGTCGATTTGATTTCAATCTACTAGACCCTAAGAGAATTGTCCAATTCAGTGTAGCCGCTCCAAAAGGCTCTATTGCTATGTTTACGTAAGAATTCTGCCAGTTTTTCGACGCTTCCCCCCTTCAAATGATGAGGGGAAGGGTAGTTTCCCCAAAACTCTAACACTGTCTTGCCGTCAATCTGTGAGAAAAATTTTTTGTAGCTGGGGTAATGACTTATAATTAAACGTCTCACAGTAAGTTTGACCACCTTGTACGGAGTTGGTATTTTATTGTCTGTCAGCCAACTATAGCTGACTTAGTGTGATAATCACCGTTTTTCTGTTATACAAAAGAAACCCCAAACAAGTAGTTGAGTACTCATTTAGGGTAAAAATTTCATTAGATTATTTATTACTTTTCTCAGATTGATAGATCACAAATATCTTGCCAGTTATCTTCCGTCACTCATCAAGGTTCTTCCTTTAGGAAATAAACTAGTCAAATACATTGTTATCCTCTTCCGCTGTAAAGAAGATAAAAATAAATATAGCTGTTTATTACACATTATGGTGAATATTTTAATACATAACAAAAAATCATCGTCCACTATACCATCAAAATTCAGTAAAATTTCATAGTACCCTATATTTTTATTTTGATACCTGATTGGAATATATAATTTTACATGATTATAATCCAATTCAGGATAATTCAGGTAACTAATTGAGATAGATTCAACCTTTAAGTCAAGTTGGGACTTATCAAAATTTGCAAGTACTCTTCATATTCAAGAGGATACTCAATTTTGTAACTTTCAAGATTCCGCCAAAAACTACTATAAGCTTTATTTTCTGCATCATACTTCAATATCCATTTTTTTAGATCAGAAGCACTAAACATTTGCTCTCCCCCTTTTATTTATGTGTTTTTTCAAACATTCTCCAAATATAGTGTCCTGTTTTTTCATCATAGTCTCCTAAGAGTCTATAAGCTCCTCCTTTCCCCATTATTTTCACTTCATACATGTACCCTTTAATACCATTACCAGATAGATGTTTGATGCCATTCATTCCCTCAGCACCTACAAACCCCTTTGACATAGCTCTAACGAACTTTTTGACCCCCATTTCTCCAAGTGTGTCCTTCATTTCTTTGAATGTCGCTCGTTGAATCCATGATTTTACAATTGAACCTGCTGCTCGAGCTTCTCCTTGTGGAGTAAACAAGCTTGCAACAAACAGCCCATTCTGTAGTTTAGTATCATCTTCAATCTTAAAACTATGGTCTAAATCATTGACCACACTAAGCAATTCGTCTCTTTCCCATTTGTCCATACTTCCAATTGAAAAAACATCACTAGCAGCTTCTGTAACTTTTTTTGTACCATTTAAAAACCCGCCGATTCCACTATTCATTTTTGTCCTTATCTCTTCTGCTCTTGCATGAATAGCTTGTCTTTCGCTATTAGTTTCCGCAAAATGATATAAAATAGTAAGATCAAGAAGATAGTTTTGTACAGCATAACTATAACTTGAATCACTTTGTTGCCAATGCCCCGTGGGATCGACAAACCTCAACGGATTATTACTCACATAAGTATATCTGTTAAGCGACAACGGATTATCCACTTGCCCCTTATACGTATCCTCTGACACAAACCTTCCCATCTTCGGATCATAATACCGCGCCCTCAGGTAGTAAAACCCACTTTCTTTGTCATACATCTCCCCCGCATACGCAAACGGGTTTGGCATCGTTTCCTTGACTTTGTCCGCGAGCAGGTTGCCCCAGATGTCGTACTCATACGTATTCAGGACGTTGCCGCTTGGCCCCTTGATCTTCACGACATCGCCGTGGCTATTGTAGTAGTAAGTGCCTTCCTGGTTCGTCGTGAAGTCCTTGCGCCAGATCAGTTGGTTACCGAAGACGTTGCGGGCTTTGACCCGGCCATCTTGGGTCAATTCCTCAATCACTTGTCCGTTCAGGTACACGTAGTGGGTGGTATCGGTTACGGTTCCGGTTTGCTGTTTGGTGGCACGCAGACCGCCCGGGTAGTACGTGTAGGTCGTGGTTCCTTTGTCGTCTTTGTATTCGGTCAGGCGGTTGAACAGGTCGTGTTTCAGTTCGTACGAGCGCGTCGAGTCTGCTGGTGCGTTGGCGTAGGCTTGGCGGTTGCCGCGGCGGTCGTAGGCGTATTGACGGGTGTTGCCCTGGATGGTTTCTTCCTTGATCCGGGACAGCTTGTCATAGGCGAATGTGCCGTAGGTGGCTCCTCCGCGCTTTTGACTCGTGATGTTGCCAAACAAATCGTAGCCGTTCGTCTCGCTCCAGCCGTCCGCATGATTGATCCCGGTAATTTCGGCAAAGGAGCTCATCGTTTTCTGCATCGCGTTCGGTTGGCCGGGGTACGAAACGGTGTTGGTTTCGCCGCTGCTTTTGATGTCGTACGTGTAGGTCGTGGTGCCGACGCTTGGGATGGTCACGCTGCTCAGACGGTCGGCGCTGTCGTAGCTGTAATCGACCCGCATGGAAGGGGCCGAGCCGGATACCGCGCTGCGCGACGGGTAAATCAGGGCGTCGATGGCATCGTCCTGATCGGTGTGCACGAGCTGGTAGTCTTTTCCCATCATCGTTTGGTTGTTCAGGCGGCGGAACTCGTCGTAGCTGTAGCGGACGGTTTGGCCGTAGTTGTTGGTTTCCGTCAAAAGCGAGCCAGCGAGCGGATCGTAGGTGCGTTCTTCGTAGAAGCCATTGCCGGCGGACACTTTCGTCATTTCGTAAAACGGCGAATATTGGTAGCTGAACAGGACGCCGTTTTTGTCCTGGAAGGTTTTGACCGAGCCGTTTTTGTCGTAGGTGTACTGCTCGGCTTTGGTTTCCGGGTTCTTTTCCGATAGCTTCCAAGACAGCGCGTTATACGTGTACACGGCGGAGGTCGTGCCATTTTCGACGACGGTGACGAGGTTGCCGAGTCCGTCGTAGCCGTATTCGTTGACGTTGTTCTCCGGGTCGCGCAGGTAGACGAGTTGGCCGTTGGCATCGTAGCGCAAGGTCCAGCGTTGGGAGGTGCTGCCGTCGGTTACTTCTTTGTCTGTCACTTTTCCGAAACGGTCTGTCTGGATATTCGTGACACGGCGCTTTCCGTCTTGTTGTGTCGTTTCCTCGGTGCTCTCTACCCGGCCGTACAAATCGCGGTAGGTCGTGACGATGTAGCCGTTTGGTGCCACCGTTTGTTCGGTCAGGCGCGGCAAGTAGCTGCTGCCGTCGCGGTAGGCGTTGTTGCGATGGGAGTGGGTCGTTCCGAGAGCGTTCGTCGTTTGGTAAACAAAGCCGTCCCAGTCGTAGGCATAAGAGGTGCTCTTGGCCTGGTTTCCGTAGGGAATCGTGCGGCTGACCTGCAAACCGTCTGGCGTAAACTCGTTTTCCACGAGCGGGCGCGTGCCGCCGTTTTTCCCCTTTTGCTCCTGGTAGGCGATATCGCCATACGGGGTGTAGTACGTAATAACCCGCGACGAGTCTGGCAAGGTTCGTTCGACCACCCCTGGCCCTGCTGTCTTGGTGCCCGTGGCATCGCCATCGCGGTACGTGTACGAAATCGTGCGCGTTGATCCCTGGTTCCGATAGCTCTCGGAAAGGAGACGGCCCAGCGTGTCGTAGTCGTAGGTGACTTTGCCCCCGTCCGGGTACGTTTGGCTTTTGACCTGGCTTTGTTCATCAATGTCCAACGAGAAAGTCAGGACGTCGGTCTTGCCGCTTTCCAGCTCGACCCCGGCCACCGTGATTTGCGTTGGCTGCAAGCCGTAGGCGTCGTAGGCGGGAAACGTTTGCGTTCTCGTCTTGCCGCCGAAGTTTTCCGTGACCGAGTACAGCTGTTTGTTCGTGTATTCGTAGGTGCGCTCTGTCGTCTGGCTTTTGTACCCCGCCAGATTCGCTGGATACGAGTGGATCTCCGTTTCTTTTCGCAGCAAATACTGATCGTTGTACTCGTAGGACAGATTGGAGTAATACGGATCGCCGGAAGCGGCGGTCGCTTGCGTCCGCGTCGCCTTCAGCAAGGAAAAGGTACGGAATCTCCCTTGGCTTTCCAGATCGTACGTCCATGTCGTCAAGATGCCGTCTGGCGCGAGTTGTTTGACCAGATGCCCGTACTCGTTGTATTCGTAGTACGTCTCTTGCGCGTAGTTGTTGAGTTTGGCGGCGTACGCGGCGCGCTTGGACAGAACGGGCTCTTTTAAATAGGACGAAAACACATCCGGGTCGGACACGGAGACGGGTTCCAGAAATACGTACTGGTAGGTCGGCTTCGTTTGGCGGCCGGAATAGGCATAGGTGGTATACGTTGTCGGGTTGTACGATACGGCATATTTCGCCCCCGCAATCGACGTTCCTCCCTGGCTGATTCCGGTCGTCTTCGCGCTTCGCAGCAGCGGCGTTCCGTCTGCGTTGATGCGGTAAAACAATGAGCGGGTGTAGCGGGACGGCTCCGTTTCCGTGACCTGGAACGTATCGCCATGCCGATCGGCCATGTTTTTCAGCCGGGGCAGCTGCTCTTTCGGCATTTTCCATATTTCGTAAAAGGTGTCGTTGTCGGCATAGCTTTTTTCCAAACGGTACGTGTTCGTGCCTTTTGGCGTTTGCAGGGCGTAGCTGTACGTGACCTTGTTCACCGGGTGATAGGAGACGTAGCTGAGGGCGTAGCGGTCTTGGAACATGCGCACCAGTCCGTCTTTGATCGACGTCTGATCGAGTGTGTATGGCCGATACTCATACTGGATCGACAGCCCTTGCAAAGGATAGCTGGCCTCCTGCATGAGCAAATAGTCGAGTTCCTTCCGCGTCTTTTTGTCTTCGGCCCAATATTTCGGCGACTCCTGGAGCGCCTGATCCGTTGCGACCTTGTCCAACGTGTACTTTTTGTTCAGATTGAAATAGGCCATTCCTTTGGTGCGCGGGTTATGGTACGAGTAGCGGGCGGTGGTGTACGCGCCGTTTCCTTTGCCGCCTGGCGGGAGCACCTCTACACGAGTGAGCTGGGTGTAGATGGCCAAGCCCGATTTTTGTTCCAAATGGTAGCGGATGTGCTTGAGCACCGTCGTCTCCGATTTGTCCTTGTAGACGATCAGGTCTTGGGTCCGGTCGTTGACGCCCCTTCTTTTCAGGACCACATACCGCCCGACGCTGTCCTCGATGGAGATGAGTTCGCCGTCACTACTGACCGTGTACGTGATTTTATCGCCGTAGATGTTCGATTTGACGATCGTCCCTCTCAGCAAGTCAAACTCGTAAATCCAGTTGCGGAAGGACAAGGTGTAGTTGCTGTTCAGTCGCTCCACGGAGAAGCTGGCATCTTTGTACGGATAATTGACAAACTGGTTGTAGTGGTATTCGAGCGACGTTCCGTCTTCGAGCGTAATAAAATAACGGTTGCCCGCCGGCAGATCATAGATCCGGGTCGTGTAGATTTCTTGCCCCGGGTTGCGGGAATCGTCGCTCACGGAGGCGGAGTGCTCGCGGGAGACGATCTCCAATTTCGGCACGTTGAAGTCCCAGCCGGTCGCAAATCGTTCCGGAGAGGAATGGGCTTCGTTGCCTGTCTCGGTTTCGTTCCAGCCGGGCACGCTGATTTTGCTGCCCAGAGAATGGTAGCGGCGTTGCAGGACCACGTCCAGGCCATGTTTGCCTTGCAGGTACACATCTTGCTCGACCAGATTGGCCGCCCGGTACACGTCGTCTACCGACGATTCGGTCTTGGAGCGGGCGAAGTGAAACTCCTGCTCTTTTTCCGTGTACTGCGTAGGCGGAAGCGGCGTCGCTGCCTGGATGTCCATCATTTCCGCGAGCTTGCGGATTTCCGCCATTTTCGCCGGGATAAGCGGTGTGAGCTTCTGGAGCAACTGCTGTTGGTCCGGCGTCACCGATTGATAACGGGAAAGAAGGTCCGTGTCGGTGAAGGCTTTGGCTTGCGCGCGCTCTTCTTCGGTGAGGAGCTGTTCCAGATCCGAGTAAAAATAGGCCGCGAATGTCAATAGCTCCCGGTCAAACGTGCGGTGGATTTCGCTGGCGGTGGAAGCATCCAGTTGTGTCCAGGGCAGCTTGGCGATATCCGCTTCGGTAAAGGTGGTCGGATCGCTTTTCGCGGGTTGTTGTTCGATCGGAACAAGCTGCTCGTCCGCGATGGACTGCTGGAGTTCGTTGGCCACAGCTTCCGGTGTGGATGCGGTGTTGGTAGTGTCCTGCGATTCCTGTGGGAGCGGCTCTTGGGACGGTTCGTTGGCCAGGGCTGCTCCTGGTGGGAGCAGGGTGATGCATAGGGCCAGGCAGAGAAGGTAGATGAGTGCTTTTATGGAAAGGTGTTTCATAGGGCCTCCATCATGGGTAGTAGTCCCCCCTTGGTGAGAAGGGGGGATTGGTGTTGGTTAGGGGAGTGTGATTTGGATGGGTTTGTTGCTATGAGTAGTTGTGCCGTTGCCGAGTGAGCCATAGTCACCAGATCCCCAAGCATAAATGGTTCCATCTTTTTTTCTGGCTAAGCCACGATCCGCATTAGCCCCGCTAGCAATTTCTTCAACGTCAGTTAAATCGATTACTTGCACTGGTGCGTATCTGTTTTTATTCGTACCATCACCTAATTGGCCAAAATAATTGTCTCCCCAAGCGTAAACATTTCCATCTATATCAAGGGCATAGCCGCATACACTTCCTGCCGCCACCGACACAATATTGGAAAGAGAGACTATTTTTGTTGGAGATGGTACGTTATTGGTGTGGTTTAAACCTAGTTGACCAAATTTATTTGCCCCCCATGCCCAGACAGTTCCGTCTTTTTTGACAGCAAGATTAACTCCTTGCCCCGCAGCAATATCCTTTACATCGTCGATATCTGCTACTTTAATAGGCTGCTGATAGTTGCTGTCTAAAAATGATCCCCACATCCAAACTGTCCCATCTTTTTTCAGGGCTAATCCATGAGAAGATCCGGCAGCTATCTCGACTATGTCGGTGAGACCAACTGCTTGAACTGGAGTAATACTGCTGTTTGTTGTCCCGTCCCCCAGCTGGCCTGAGCTATTATTCCCCCAGCTCCAGACTGTTCCATCAGATTTTAAAGCCATGCTATACTCACTTCCTGCTGAAATGCGCGTAACGTTTATCAATCCTTTTACCAGAACCGGCACATTCTTTCGAACCGTAGTGCCATCTCCTAGCTGACCACTAGTATTGTCCCCCCACGCCCAAACTGTTCCATCTTCCTTCAAAGCAAGAGAGTGCTTATTCCCCGCAGCACTGCTCACCATACTATCTGCTGCATGTGCAGGATTTTGTGCGAGGGCAAGAATGGTCATCGATGCTAAAAACAGATTGGTTACTCTTTTGACAATCGTGCTTCTTTTTTTCATTTTGTTTACCTCCATGCTATTGTCCATTCGTTTGAACAGGAACTAACCTGTTTATAGTTGTGCTGTCTCCCAGCTGTCCTTTGTCATTTCGGCCCCATGCCCAGGCTGTTCCATCTTCCTTGATCATCAGGGCATGATAGCTACCTGTTGACAGGCGTTTGGCTTGAGGGGCTATTTCTTTGACCTGTACAGGAATTGTGAGCATTTGGTTGTAATAACGAACCGTAATCGTCGCTGTCCCTGCTGTTCCTCCGGCTGTAATTACACCTGTCGCATTTACGGCAGCGATTTCGGGATGGCTACTTTCATACGTTGCTTGCGTCGTTACATCTTGCGAGTCGCCGCTTGCATAGGTTGCCGTTACTTTCAACGGCTTGTTTTGTTCTGGAAGCAACTGGATAGAGCTTGGGACTGCTATCAACTGGTTGGGCGTAATCACTCGTACACTTGCTACTGGCGTTGTCCGGTTTTGTGTCGTGCCGTCTCCCAGTTGTCCTTTGTCGTTTCGACCCCATGCCCAGGCTGTTCCATCTTCCTTGATCATCAGGGCGTGATAGCTACCTGTTGACAGGCGTTTGGCTTGAGGAGCTATTTCTTTGACCTGTACTGAAACCGTGAGTGTCTTGTTGTAATAACGAACTGTAATCGTTGCTGTCCCTGCTGTTCCTCCGGCTGTAATTACACCTGTCGCATTTACGGCAGCGATTTCGGGATGGCTACTTTCATACGTTGCTTGCGTCGTTACATCTTGCGAGTCGCCGCTTGCATAGGTTGCCGTTACTTTCAACGGCTTGCTTTGTGCTGGAAGCAACTGGATGGAGCTTGGGACTGCTATCAACTGGTTGGGCGTGATCACTCGTACACTTGCTACTGGCGTTGTCCGGTTTTGTGTCGTGCCGTCTCCCAGTTGTCCTTTGTCGTTTCGCCCCCATGCCCAGGCTGTTCCATCTTCCTTGATCATCAGGGCGTGATAGCTACCTGTTGACAGGCGTTTGGCTTGAGGGGCTATTTCTTTGACCTGTACTGGGACGCTTATTGTCTGGTTGTAATAGCGAACCATAATCGTTGCTGTCCCTACTGTGCCTCCGGCTGTAACTACACCTGTCGCATCTACGGCAGCGATTTCGGGATAGCTGCTTTCATACGTTGCTTGCGTTGTTACATCTTGTGAATCGCCGCTTGCATAGGTTGCCGTTACTTTCAACGGCTTGTTTTGTTCTGGAAGCAACTGGATAGAGCTTGGGACTGCTATCAACTGGTTGGGCGTAATCACTCGTACACTTGCTACTGGCGTTGTCCGGTTTTGTGTCGTGCCGTCTCCCAGTTGTCCTTTGTCGTTTCGACCCCATGCCCAGGCTGTTCCATCTTCCTTGATCATCAGGGCATGATAGCTACCTGTTGACAGGCGTTTGGCTTGAGGAGCTATTTCTTTGACCTGTACCGGGACGCTTATTGTCTGGTTGTAATAGCGAACCATAATCGTTGCTGTCCCTACTGTGCCTCCGGCTGTAACTACACCTGTCGCATCTACGGCAGCGATTTCGGGATAGCTGCTTTCATACGTTGCTTGCGTTGTTACATCTTGTGAATCGCCGCTTGCATAGGTTGCCGTTACTTTCAACGGCTTGCTTTGCGCTGGAAGCAATTGGATGGAACTTGGGACTGCTACCAACTGGTTGGGCGTGATCACTCGTACACTTGCTACTGGTGTCGTCTGATTTTGTGTCGTGCCGTCTCCCAGTTGTCCTTTGTCGTTTCGACCCCATGCCCACACGATTCCGTCTTCCTTGACTATCAGGACGTGATCACTACCCGTTGACAACCTCCGTACCTTGCTACCTGGTTCCGTTCCTTCGATTACTTTCACCGCCACGCTCCGCTGCTTGCCGGAAAATGCTGCGGTAAGTGTCGCCGTTCCTGCTTTTTTAGCTGTCAGCAAACCGCCCGTACTTACGGATGCGATGGACGGGTCATCGACAGTGTACTGAGCCTTGTCGGTAATGTCGGACTCTGTTCCATCTGCGTGTACAGCCTTGACTGCGAGCTGCTTCGTCGCATGTTCCAGTAAGGTAATGGCTTCCGAAACGATCTTGATGTCCACTACCCCGTTCTCCGCCGTGACGACAACGGGTATGTTGACGCTCACGCCTTCATACGTCACAGTGAGGCTCGTACTTCCTGCCTGGACAGCGGTGACGAGTCCGTCAGGCTGGACGGTTGCTGTGGCTGGATCTTGCGACAAGTACGTAACTTGCTTGGATACGTCTGCCGTTTTGCCGTCTTTGTAGGTTGCCGTCACTTGCAACGTCTGCGTCTTTCCTACCAAAAGCTCCAGTTTGACAGGCGTGACGGTCAGACTCTGCACCGGCTCCTGAGCTTCTGTGACCTGTACAGGCACCGAGACGGTTTTGCCGCCAAACGTAATCGTAATCGTCGTGGAGCCTACTGCCACTCCCGTAATCAATCCAGTCGCTGAAACCGTGGCAATCACGGGTTGGGCGATTTGGTAGGTGGCTTGGCTGGTCACATCGGTCACCTTGTTATCGCTATACGTTGCTTTGACTTCCAGTTGCTGGGTTGCACCCTTTTTCATGCTGACGGACTCTGGACGAACCGAGATCGTCTGCAAGGTGACGACCGTTCCTGTCACCGTGACGGGAACGGACAGGCTTTTCGCTCCGTAGGTGACCTGGATGGTTGTCGTTCCGGCGGCAGTTGCCACCACGCCTCCCATGCCATCGACCGAGGCAATCGCAGGGTTGCCGCTGGTGTATTGGGCTTTGGCCGAAACGTTTTCCTCGACTCCGTTGGAATACTGCGCGTAGATGCTCAGTTGTCCCTTGTTTCCGGCTGCCAGCGAAAGCTGCGCGGGACTGGCTTTCAGTCCTTGCAGATAGGCTCCCTGCACCGTTACTTGAGCAGAAGCGCTTTTGCCGCTATAGGAAGCGGTAATCGTCGCGGTTCCCGGGGCGATCCCGGTCACGACGCCCTGGCTGCTCACCTGGGCCACGGATGGACTGGAGGAAGAAAAGCTGGCGACGCTGTTGATGTCTTTGCTGCTGCCATCGGTGTAGTAGGCGGTGGCGTACACGCGCTGGATTTGTCCTTCTGCCAGGGTCGTTTGCGCCGGGCTCAGGCTGATGGACGACAAAGAGATCGCCGGAGCGCTTACGGTAATCGTGAGTGTCTTCGTTTGTCCGCCATAGTACAGCCGCGCCTGGGTGGTTCCGCCGTTGACGGCGTAGACACGCCCGTTGCTGATGTAGGCTACGGATGGATTTTCCACGATAACCGTCACTTGCGAGGTGACATCCACCTGACTGCCATTTTCCAGCGTCGCGGTTACCTTGATGGAGGTCGAGCCTCCGGAGGACACATCCACTCTGTCTGAATCCAGCTTCAGCGCGGTTGCCTTTGGCTGAGGCGAGACGGCTTGCTTGACGCTTTTGAGCAGATTGCCGTTCTCATCGTGGGTGAAGGTGACGCTGTTGGCGCCGTTTTCCTTGATCGCCGTGATCCGGTTGTTGGCATCGTAGACGTATTCATACAGCGTGCCTCCTGCCAGTGGGGCAAAGACGGTAAACGACAGGCTAAGCGCAGTGATGTCGTTGTTGGTCAGCCGGACGGTGTAGCTGCCGGATGCCAGTTCGTACACGGCCTCGGCCTCGCTTGGCTTTTGCTTCGGACTGACGAGCGTGCCGTTGGACAGCATAGCGACCGTCGGGTATTTGCTGCTTGGATTTTTCAGCTGGACCACGGTGCGGTAGGTTCCAGGAATCAGCGCATTCATGGACAGCTCGACCGATTGCCCGGCTGAAATCGTGAGTTCCTTGGCCTGGTTGAACACAATCGCTTCTCCGCTCGCCTTGGCCAGGAGCGTCGCGTACAAGGAGCTGCGGGACTGGACGGACAGATAGTACGTTTTGCCTGCGACCAATGCCGCGCTGACACTCCCGTTTTCACCGGAAGCGATTTGGTCCGGCGTTTGCAGAGACGCGCTGCGGAACACCGCGATTTTCCCTGAGGCGAGGGAACTGGAATCGTTGGTCAACGTAAACTGGTACGTGCCGCTCGTCTTGGCGGTGAGCTTGAAATATTTCGCCTGCTCCGCCGGGTAGTACATGCGAATCGGGCTGTTTTCCTGCAACAGCGTGAAGTTTTCCTCCGCAGGCAGCGTCTCGACGGAAATCGAAGCCGGGTAGCTGCTGATTCCAGATGGGCTGTAGGCCCACAGCATGATCGTATAGGCGCGGCCTGGCTGGAGGCCGGAGAACGTATAGCTGGTGACGTTCCCTACATCTCGCGCCAGAGGATGGTTATCCAGGCGGATCTGGTAGGTGCTGGCTCCGGGGCTCGGGTTCCAGTACACCGTGATGGCGTTCTTGGTCGGCTCGGTCTTGACAATGACCGGCGCTCCCGGTTTCCGTTCGACGACCAGGACTCCGCTGTAAGAAGCGACATGTTTGCTTGCGCTGCGTACCTCCGTATTCGTATACGTACCTTCACCCAGCTCCTGGCCCAGCCAGCTCATACTCCAATAACCAGCTGAGCCAGTCGTGGTCGTCGTTTTCCGGGCATACGTCGCCGGGTAAATCGTTCCTGTGAGCGTATCTCCTGCCTGCAAGCGGCTGTACGTGCCATCCAGGGTAAAGGTTTCCTTCAAGTCGATAATGCGCTTCTCTTTAGGGGTGTAGACCGCCAGATAAGGGAGGTGATCCACCAGACGAGCCGAGTAGACTTGCGGCTCCGACCAGGCTCCGCGGTTATCTTGGGCCTGCGCGGTCCAATAGACGGTCCGAAACAGCATGTCTTTGGTGATGGGAAATTGGTAGCGACTCGAGGTTCGCTTGGCCTGATTATCCTCGGGGAGGCTCTCCATTGTCTCTCCCACCTCATTCCCACCCGGCGTCCAGCCGACCCGAAGTTTCCGTGCCACCAGCTTGTCTGTAGCATCCTTTTCCACAATCGAGTAGGTGATAAGTCCGGTGTTTCCTGAGTAAATGACATCAAATTCCGTGCTCTCCATGATGGGCGCCGTATTCCCGTACAAAATCTTGAAATTCCGCTTGATCGTGGAGCCTTCCACGTACGACGGCACACCGCTAATGTTCAAAACGGTACGCAGCCGCGCTTCCACCGTAGCGTTTTTCGTAATCATGGATGTGTCCATCTCATACGAACGGGTTTTGGCAGACAGCTTCTCCTTGATCGTCGGCGTGAGTTGTCCCGATTGCGTAATATAAATCGTCAATTCCTGACCCGTTATTTTGTCTCCATACACACTGAATGGATAGTCTGGCGAGTAATCCCAGGTGAATACGATGCGATCTCCCAAATGAAACTCGGCGTTGTTCGCGGGGCTCTTCCAGGTTGCCTCGATATAGACCGGGTCTTTTTCCTTGGCCTGCGCGCGCATATCCAGGGTGAAGTCCACCTGCTGCACGGGAGACAGGCCCTGCTTCTGATCGGTAGCCCAGACTTTCAGGGAGTATACGTCGTCTGGCTTCAGGTCTTGCACCGGAGCATGGTACAAAAAGGCGGAGGCGTTTTCTGACGCCAAGAACGAAGCGATCTGGTGCACTTCCCCTTCGTCGATTTGATACCAGAGGCTGACGCGATCCCCCAGATTCGGGTCCATGACCCAACCGGAAAGGGGAATGACATCCTGTCCGTTCACCTGATCGATGACTTTTCCCGTAACGGGAGTGGTGAGGTACACACGCGGCGCGGCGTTATCCGGGATGTTCGTGGAGAGATAGTCAATCTCCGGGGTCCATTTGAATGAATCCCCCACCTCGGTTTCTTTTGCCTGCGCTTGGAAATACAGCTTGTCTCCTGCCTCAACTTCCAGCTCTTGCGCTAGCTCCACCCCAATCTGATCGTTGAACGCAATGGACTGCCAGCCTGCCGACGGCCAGATTTGGGTATCGTTTTTCAAAAGGCGGAGGTTAACGCCGTCTCCTTCGTTTCCTTCGAGCATGGACGCCCAGCCGCCGACGTGAATCTTCCCGGAACGCGGCGCTTCCCAGCGAATGACCGGATCGGAGCCGCCGATGTGCATCCACGTATTCCCGATGATCGTCTCGCCTTGCGGGCTTTTCCACTGCTCGCTTTCCTGGTTCCACACCAGTTCGGTGTAGCGCTCTTCCTTGGCCTCCAAATAGGACCAGTTGTGTTTGCCCTGTTCCTTGGAAAATTGCAGCCAGTAGCGATTTTCTTCGGTGATCGCCTCGACAATCGTGACGGTTCTCTCCAGGTTGGTTTGTTTTCCGTCTTTTTCGGTAACCCGTACGGTCAGCTTGTGCGTTCCTTTTGGTTGCTCCTCTGCACGCAGCCTATAGGAAAAGCCTGGCTTCGCGCCTTGGCTGCCCGGGTACGTGCGCAGCACATCAGGGCGCTCGGTGCCGTACAGCGCCTCGCCCAAAACGGTTTCGTCCAGCAGCACCTCGATTTTGTCCAACTCGCCCTCGGGGAGGAACCAACCCGTGACGAGGTAGTTTCCGCTGATGACTTCGTTGTCTGACGGTGTGTCGATTTCTCCGCCGTGGCTCGGTCCGTCTCCTTGGACCTGCACCGGATACGTCTGCACGATTCCGGCATACGATACGCGCAACTGCGTGCTGCCTGGCAACAGGCCCGTGATCAAGCCAGTCGACGCCTCGATTTTGGCGAGGGCCGGGTTCTCAAACGCGTACGTCGCTTCGGCCGTGACGTCTTTTGTGCTGTTGTCCCGGTGAGTGGCGGTCAGTTGGAAGGTCACGGTCTTGTCTTTTTCCAGCGCGATCGAGGTGAGATTGGCGGTCAGTTTGGCAACGGGACCAATGACCACGTCTCTTTCCAGCACCAGGCTTTCCTGTCCCGTCTGATTCGTGGCGCGGATGGTCAGCTTGTGCGTGCCTTCGGCGAACGGAAGCGTGTCCCATTGGTAGCGGAACCCGGCGTTTGCCTGGCGGTAATGCGGATACATCGCTGCAATATCCGGGCGAGGCTCGCCGTATTCGGCGGTGCCCACAGCTTGTCCATCCACGAGCACCTCGACTTTGGCAATGCCAGACGGATCGAGCAGCCAGCCTTGGACGGTGGTCACGCCGCCGATGACAGCGCGGTCAAATGGCAGCTCTAATTGCCCTTTTGGCTGCGTGGACCCGGCTTCTGTCTCTGTTACGGTGATCGGGATGGTAACGGATTGCCCGCCGTAGCTTGCGACTACGTTGGTCTGGCCGACTTGCAGCCCCGTTACCACACCGAGAGGGCTGATGTGGATGATCTCAGCCTTTTCTGCCGTGTACTGTGCTTCTCCTGTGATCTCTTTGGTCGTTTGCTCCGTCAGTAGCGCGGAGATGGTCAGCTTTTTGCTGGAATCTTTCGGCAAGGTGACGGTTGGCTCTTGTGGCTGCAAACGAAGGATCGGGGGTTGTTTCCCGATGACAAAACGTTTTTCTGGCAACGGATGCGACTTGCCTTCCGGGTCAATGGCCACCACGGTAACGGTATGCTCCCCGGCTGACAGGTCGGATCCCTCCAGCGTCAGGCTGAAACCGGCGTGGCTGTTTGCATAATCCGGGTGCAGCAAGGCGATATCCGGGCGGGCGATGCCTGCTTTTGCTTCGCCTTTCTTCGTTCCGTCTACGAGAACGTCGTAACGCGTAATAGGAGTCGCTGCTAAAAACCATCCGGCGATCGTGCTTGTGCCCTCGATGACAGCTCCCTGGACGGGCGTCTCGATTTCGCCCATTGCGGACAGTGGTCCGGCTTCCGTAACGGTGATGGGGATAAGGAGGCTCTGCTGTCCGTAGGTAATGGTCAAGTTTGCCGTGCCAGGTGTAATGGCGGTGACGAGGCCATCTGTGTTTACTTTCGCTACTAACGCATTATCCACTATATAGCGAGCTAACTTGGTGACGTCATGCTCACTCTGATCTTCCAAGATCGCCTTGATCACGAGTAGATGCGTTTTTCCCTCTGCGAGGCTCAGTTCAGTGCGGTCTGCCCGCAAGCTTTTCGCTGGCAAAAGCGGAACGACGTGGATCTTTCTTTCTCCAAGCATCGTCTGCGTCCCGTCTTGACCCGTTCCGCGTACGGAAAGCGTATGCGTTCCTTCCTGGAGCTTGCCCGTATCGAGATCGAATTGATAGCCGATATCGTGATTCGGCGAGGAGACATCCGTGATCTCTACTTCTGGACGTGGTATGCCATAGGCGGCTTCTCCTTGGAGGGCACCGTCTACCAGCACTTCCACCTTGGCGACTCCGCCCGAGTGGAAATACCAGCCCGTAATCGGGTACACGCCGCTAATGGTCGCGTTGTCCGGTGGGGTATCGATGCCGCCTTGGATCAAGCCTGCCGCTTCCCGCACCGTTACGGGAACGGTCAGCACATGTTCCTGGTAGTGGACGGTGATGGTCGTTTGTCCGGCTTCTAATCCCGTGACCATTCCGCTTGGCGAAATACTGGCCACATGCGGATGTTCTGCGGTATAGGTCGCTCCTGCTGAGACCTCTTTGGTTGTTTGGTCTGCTAAAACAGCCACAACATGGATTTGCTGCGTTTTCCCGCGAGCCACCTCTACTTTTTCAGGCGCAGCCGAGATGCTTGTCGTTGGCTGTTCTTGTTCAACTAGGATAGCTCGCTCCGCCAGCACATGTTCCGTGCCGTCGTTGCTGACAGCCGTTACTTTCAATACATGCGCTCCTTCTTGCCCAGCGCTTGTCTGGAAAAGGAACTGAAAACCTGCCGCCGGATTGCGGTAGTCCGGGTAAGCTGTTTCGATGTCGCGACGGGCAAGCCCGTACTGCGCATCCCCCAGTCGTGTCCCATCCAGTTGCACTTCGATCTTCGCCACGCCTGCCGGGTCCAGATACCAGCCTTCCACCAGCACTTGACCCGCTACGGTGGCGTTGTTTGCCGGGCGCTCCACTTCCCCGCGCGCAGGGAGCGGCGTTTCTTCCTTGACTTGAACCTGTACCGGGATGACCAGCGTCTTATCTTCGTAGGTAACGGTAAGGTTTGCACTGCCGACTCCAACCGCTTGCACGACTCCCGTCTCACTCACGGTAGCGACTCCCGGGTCAGAGGAAGTATAGGTCGCCTGCTGCGTCACATCTTGGACCGAGCGATCCTCCAAAATGACGGATATCTTCAACGGGTGGCTGTCGCCCGGAGCCAGCTCCAGCTTCTGGACATCCGCCTGCAAGCCCTCCGGCAACGGCGTTTCCCCGACATAAAAAGCTCGGCCCGCGATGGTCGTTTTCTCGCCAGCCGTATTCTCAATCACAACGGCCAGTGTATGCGCTCCGCTCGCTAGTGTTTGCGTGTCCAGTTGGAACGTAAACCCTGCGTTTGGATTGCCATACGCCGGATATTTCGCGGCGATATCCGGGCGTGGCTGACCGTACTGCGCTTCTCCTGCTTCGGCTCCATCGACTAACACATGAATGCTCGCCACTCCCGCAGGGTCAAGATACCACCCTTTTCCATTCAACAGGCCGCTCGTCCATTCGCCATTTTCCGGACTATCCAGCCCTGCCAATGGACGCAGCGGTTCCGGCGGGGTCACCGTAACGGAAATCTCGAAGTGATGTCCTTCCAACTCTCCGGTTACTTTGGTTTCGCCCGGCCCGACGCCGCTTACCACGCCCGCAGCACTTACCTTGGCAATGGCCTCATCCTGCACGGCATAGCTGACCCGCTTGGTCACGTCTTGCTCCGAACCATCTGTGCGCTTGGCTGTGACTTTGAGCGGCTGGCTTTCCCCTTGTGCCAGCTTGAGTTCTGAAACAGAAGGCAAAAACGCTTCGATTTCCGCAGAACTTTCCCCTTGCCCCAGCGCCTTTTCCAAATGCACCAGCCCTTTGCCATAAAAACGGGACTCGCCCAGCGGCGTAGCGCTTTTCGTCAACAGATCGCGCAGCTCAGCGCTAGAAATGTTTCCTTTCGCCGACCAAATCACGGCCGCCGCCCCCGCTACGTGCGGAGCAGCGAGCGAAGTGCCTGATCTCGTCTGAAAATCTCCACCAGGCGCGGTACTGCGGATATCCACCCCTGGCGCCATGAGGTCCAGCTCTTTTCCGACACTGGAAAAATCGGCGCGCTGATCTTCCTGGTCAACCGCACCGACCGAAATCGTTTCCGCATACTGGGCTGGAAACAGCTCGGTTTCTTCGCCCAAGCCCCGGTTGCCCGCCGCCGCAATGACCAAAATACCGTGCTCGTTCGCCCGTTTGATCTGGTCGTGCAAGGCGCGGCTGTTCACATAACCGCCCGCGCTGATCGAGAGGATGTTCATCCGGTTTTGAATCGCCCATTCGATCCCCTGGATCATGCTGGAGTAGGTCCCGTGGCCTTTTTTGTCCAACACTTTAATCGCGTACAATTCCGCTTCCGGCGCGACGCCGACGATACCAAAATCGTTATCCCGGGCGGCGATGACTCCCGCTACAGCCGTACCGTGGCCGTGCTGGTCGCCAAAATCGTCCTCTCCTTCGATGTAGGACACACCGCCCTTGATCTCCAAGTCTGGATGAGCGGAAATTCCCGTATCCAGCACCCCGATTTTGATGCGTTGCCCTTTGTACTGCTGACTGTGCGCAGCGGCGGCACCGATATGCTCGACGCCCCACGGCACTTGCTGGCTTTGGCTCGGCGAGAGACTTGCTTCCGCCAGCTCGGTTTCGCTGTCTTCTTCGATGTAGGCGACATTTTCGTCTTCCAGCATCGCCTGTTTCTCGCTTTCGGTCAGTTCGGCGACCACGATTTGTCCGGTGAGTGGCTCCACCGATGACCGCTGGATCGCTCGGACCTTGGCGCGTTCCTGTTTTTTGAAGCCAATCAGGTACGTCTTGCTGTCCGCACTCGCCGCCGCATGCGCGGGAACGAGCTGCAAAAGCAGGAGCGACACCAGGAGGAACGCTTGGAACATACTGAATAAACGGATGAAGGCCTGGTTCATTCACGTGACTCCTTATCTAGGTTTGGTTTGTTGGTTGCGCTTGTGCATCAGCAGTCCAATGGCTCCCACTCCTTTTCGCCAATAGTTGGTTTAAATTGATAAAAAAGCAAATATAGGAAAATATTCCTGTTGCATTCAGGCGAATTATATTATTTTTAAAAATTTGGTTCAACAGGAATTTACTTAAAAGTCGTTTTTTCGACATTAATAGAATTTTTTCGACAAAAACGACTTGTAGAAAATAACCCATAAAAAAAGAAACCCCGTTTACCCACGGGGTTCCTCAACAAACCAGCCTGCAAAAAGACCGCTCTTTCCAACCGGAAATCTATCCAAACCAATCATTTCTCAATCCGGTAATACCGATCCCCTGTCTTCGGATTGTAGTAGACGCGGCGCTTTTCCTGCGAGACGGGGTCGATATTCACTTCGTTCGTCCACTCAAATCCGGGCGGGATTTCTTCTCCATGGTCTTCGTGCAGCCGCTTGTCCTTGATTTTCGACAAGATCAACAGAACGAGCAGGAGCACGACCTGAAAAATGAGGTAATAGACGAAAAAAATCATCCACTACACCTTTTCAACGACGACCGCTGTGCCGTACGCGACGACTTCGCCCATGTTCCCCATGCTTCCCGAGTCGTAGCGGAACATGACGACAGCGTTTGCTCCCATCGCGTTGGCGTTTTTGATCATGCGATCGAGCGCCTGTTTGCGCGCATCTTCCAACAGAACGGTATATTCCTTGATTTCTCCGCCGACGACAGAACGCAGCCCAGCCATGATGTCTCCGCCGATTCCTCGCGCGCGAACGATCAGGCCGAATGTCGTTCCTTTCACTTCAACGATGCGATAACCTGGAATGTTTTCGGTTGTTACTACGAGCATTTGCTTCCCTACTTTCTGCTTTTTTTGAAAATCACATGCAGCACGATATCTGCGCTGAAATGACTGATGATGGCAGCTTCCAAGCCGTATTGCCAGAACAGGCAGCCAAACAGGATGCCCATGATGCCGTTCAAAAGCAGTGTCCACAGCGTGACGACTTTGCCTTTTCCGTACGTCATGAAATTCGCCGGGAGGTGGGCGCAAGCAAAAGCGAGAGCCGCAACCCCAATGCCCAGCCAGTAGGCGGTGTCTGCAAGACCGAGCTTCTGTGCCAAAAATACGACAACCGTCATGACGCCGAGCCGCATGAGCACTTCTTCGCAGAACCCTCCGTAAAAAGACGAGAGGACACCGAGCAGCCGCGACGAGATCGGCTCCTTGCCTCTTTTCGCCATCATGTGCGGCTGGAAAAAGCAGTGGTCCAGCCATTTGACCACGAGTCCTACTGCGATGCCCGATCCAAGCGACACCGCCCAAAAGCTTTGCATGGAAAAAGGCAGCGCCGCCCCGGACGACCAGTGATCGAGCACAAACAGCCGAAGCTCAGTTGCAGGCAGGAGCCACAAGCCTGCAGCAGTCGCGATAGCGAGAATGACGCAGGTCTGAATCATCGTCAGCGCAACCATGACAGGCACTGGCGGAACCTTGCTGTTGCTGGCAGGATGCATCTCTGCTTGCAGCTGCACTTGCTGGCGAATCGTTCTGAACTGAATCGGGATGATCCCTAGAGCACACAAGACGCTGATCACCCAGATTAGCCAAAAGTGTTCCACAGCGACGCCCCCCACCTAGATTTCAGATCGTTCCAGCAAGTACCAGCCCATGAAGAAAAAGACGAAGTTGAGCGTCAAGACGCCTGCAAGCCCCGGCACAGCTGTAATGGCGGCTTCGGCAATTGTCGAGTTTTCCTGGATCATCATGATCGCGGCGTTTGTCAGTCCGCCCGGTGACACCATGTCCAAAAACTTGCCGAGAAACTGCGGCACGGTAAAAATCACGATGTTGAAAAGCAGCGAGGCCCCGCCAGCGCCGACAGCGTTGTTGAAAAAGCTGGAGGCGCAAATTGTCGTCGTTACGACAAGCAATAAGTTCGGTATGTAAAGGAGCGTACCGAGCCACACGTGCGCCCAATCGAGTTGGCCGAAAAGCAGCTGCGTGTAGTATGCGGTGATCCCGATTCCGATCAGCATGCTGCCGATGGTCAAGGCGTAATAAGTGACGGCTTTGGCGAGGTAATACTTGGCCCGGCTGACTGGCTTGACGAATACCATGGAGGCGACCCCGGACGCTTTTTCTCCGGCAATCGTTCCCATCGCGACGAGAATCAGCACGAACGTGCCCAGCGAGCTGAATTTGCTGATCGCCGTCGAGAGCACTTCCGGAGCAGACGGGGTGGGGATATTGATGACCGTCCCTTTTGGCAGTCCCGTAGAATTGGCCAAAATTTCCGGCAGCATTTTCATCGTGATCGGCTGCGTGATCATCAAAGCGATAAACACGATCGGGACGATGAGAATTTTGTAGGTCTTCATCAATTCATGAAATTCTTTGCGGATCATCGGGTAGGAAGTCATCCGTTGTTCACCACCTTGAGGAAAATATCCTGAAGGGTCAATGCCGACAGGCGATAATACGCAAGCGTCCCGCCAGATTCCAGAACGATGTGCGGCAGACGAGCCTTGGCTTGCGGCATGTCATTGGCGAAAACCTTGTAAACGCCGCCATCCTGACTCCACTCTTTCACCCAGGCAAGCCCGTCCAGCACGTCCGCCAAATCGATGTCCTCCTGATCCAGCTTGAACTCGATCAACGGCTCTACATGGCTGGCCCGCAGCTCCTCCAGACTGGATGACAAAAGCACCGTGCCGTCCTTGATGATCACGATATGGTCGGCGATTCTCTCGACGTCATCCAGGATGTGTGTCGACATGAAGACCGTCATGTGCCGTTTCAGCTTTTCGATCAGGAGCAAGACGTCATGCCGCCCCATGGGGTCGAGAGCGGAAACGGGTTCGTCGAGGACGAGCAGCTTCGGGTTGTGGATCAGCGCCTGGGCAATTCCCAGACGCTGCTTCATTCCCCCGCTGTAGCCGCTGATCGGACGATTGCGCGCTTCATTAATTCCGCACAGTTCCAGCAGTTCATCCGTGCGCTGCGCAATCGTATGCTTGTCCAATCCGTACAGTTTGCCAACCCAGTGCATCCACTCCACTGCTGTCATGTAGTTGTAAAAGGCAGGAATTTGCGGGCAGTAGCCTACTTCACTGGTAACTTTGTTGCGTTCGGTTACGACGTCGTAGCCGACCACTTTCACTTTTCCAGCTGTCGGTGCGGCCAGGCCAGTCAAAACGCGAATCGTCGTCGTTTTCCCCGCGCCATTTCCCCCGAGGAACCCGATGCAGCCGATATTGTCGATGGAAAAAGTAACGTTCTTGAGCGCTTTATGGTCCTTGTATTCCTTGGTGAGGCCGTCGCATTCGATTACTCGCAAAGAAGGTCAACCCTTTCTTCGTTTCTTGGGCTAGTCTTTTCGGCCGACAAAGAAATACACAATAGGCCCCAACGTATTGATAAAGATGATGCCGAGCGCCCACGGCCATTTTTTTCCGCCCGCCACTCTCCCGGCATCGCGGCGAACAAGATCAATCAGCGCGATCACCATCAGGAGCAATTGAATCCCAATCAGCGGAGCGAGGAGCTGCATATCTACTTCCATGGATAAAACCTCCAAATTTTATAGTTATTTAAAGTTTACCATTAATTTCATTTTTTTCCACCCAACATCCTGTATCGAGATGTCGGGTGGACTGTTTTTGTGTCAGTTCCGTGTATTTTGTGTCACACGCAATTGACCGGTTCTGGCAAAGTAATCGAGAACTTTCGCAAACACTTCTTCGTCGATTTCCGGGCACTCGATGTCAGCCTGGCGCAACAGACGAGTCGTTTTATTGCCGACGTAAACGACGCTGCCCCTGCTGCTGTGACCGTCCGAGAACAGATTGCCGAGCGGTGCGGCCGAGTTGGCGTCCATGCCTTTGTCCTTCGCGTCTTCCTGCACGGCTTCGATCCATTCGTCCATCGTGACTCGTTCCAGCTCAAAGCCTTTGTTCTCGATGGCTGCGATCAAGTCGTCGTAATCGGTTGCGTTCGGATTGAGCAGGTGGAAGTTGCTGTTCACGCTGTGCTCGGTCATGGAGAGGTGAACGATTCCTTTACTTGCAAAATCGACTGGCATCATGTCCAAATCGCCGCTCATGTCAGGAGCTTTGCCCAAATCGATGATTCCGGCGGCAATTCTCCACATCAGGTCGTCTTTTTGGCATGCCCCTGTTTCGCTGTCGCCCGTCATCCGGCCGCAACGGTAGATCGCTGTCGGAATACCGCGCTGGCGAGCCAGGTTGACGATGTGCTCGGCGACCCATTTGCTCTGCGTATAGCCGGAAGTGAGGATGCGGCTGTTCTCCGGCATGTCTTCCTCGCGAACAGCGACGGATTCCTCGCCTTCCTCCGAGGCAAAGGTGAAAATCGTCGAGACGAAGTGGACAGGCTTGGTCTTTTTGGCCGCAGCCAGGCGAATAATTTCCTCCGTGCCGATGACGTTTGCCTTTTTCAAGGCGGCGTACGGATAAACGAAGTTGACCAAGGCGCCGTTGTGGTAGATGACATCGACTGTTGCGGCCAGCGCGTCAAACTGCCCGGCAGACAGCCCGAGTCGCGGCTGAGCCAAATCGCCGATTACCGGAATGATTCTGTGTGCCTGAGCTTCATCCCACAGCTCGTACAGCTGCAACGTTTTGCGCAGGCGGACCAGTCCTTCTTCTTCGCCAGAAGCGCGAACGAGGCAGTAAATGTCTGCATCTGTCATCTGCAACAGGTCGCGCAGCAGGAAGGCTCCGAGGAAGCCTGTAGCTCCTGTCAATAATGCCGCCTGGAACTGGCTCGGGTCGCCTTCGTACGGCTGTTCGGCCAAAATCGCCGGATCGAGCGCGACTTCATCCTGAAGACCTTTGGCGTCGATCTCCTGGGAAACGGACGTCAAACCGTGTTTGATAATTTCCTCGATCGTCTTGGCCATCCCCGCGATCGTCGGCGTCTCGAACAAGATGCGCAACGGCACTTCCAGTTGCAGCTCTTCGCGCACTTTAAAAATCAGTTGCGTAGCGAGCAGCGAGTGTCCGCCGATCTCAAAGAAATTGTCGTGCACGCCGATCGTTTCCATTTCCAGCACCGCAGCCCAATGCGCGTGCAGCATGATTTCCACTGGCGTTTGCGGCGCGACGTATTCGACTCCCGCTTCCGAGCGGTCGTATTCCGGCTTCGGCAGCGCTTTGCGATCGAGCTTGCCATTTGGCGTCTTCGGCAAGCTGTCCAAAATCATGTAATGCTGCGGAATCATGTACGCTGGCAGCTTGTCGGCCAAAAAGTGATTCAGATCGTGAATCTTGCTTGTGCAATCGGCCTCGAACACGATGTACGCAACCAGGCACTTGTCGCCTTCCCGATCTTCACGGGCGAGCAGCACGACCTCTTTGACGCCCGGGAAGCGGTTCAGCACGGACTCGATTTCGCCCAGCTCGATGCGGTAGCCACGGATTTTCACCTGGTAATCGACGCGGCCGACAAACTGGAGATTTCCGTCCGGCAAGTAGCGCACGAGGTCGCCAGTCCGGTACATTCTCGCTCCCGGTTCGCGGAACGGATTTTGCACAAAACGTTCTGCGGTCAGATCAGGGCGGTGCAAGTAGCCGCGCGCCAAGCCGGAACCGCTGAGGTACAATTCCCCCGGCACCCCTACTGGCACAGGCTTGCGGTGGCTGTCCAGCACGAAGACGTGCGTATTGAACTGCGGTCTGCCGATTAGCGGTTCGTTCGTCGCTCCTTTTGTCACGATCGCGTGTGTGGAGTAAACGGTGTCTTCCGTCGGCCCGTACAGATTGAACACTTTTTCCACGTGCGGGAAGGCGTACAGCTCTTGTGCCAATCGGTTGGAAAGCGGCTCGCCGCACAAGTTGATGACTCGCACCGAAGCGGGTATGCCCTTCATGCGGACAAGCTCTGTCGCGGCCGATGGCACTGTATTGACGAGCGTCACCTGATCGGCTGCTGGCAAGGCTGGCAATTGCAAGGCATTTTCCGCCATGATCACTTTGCCGCCCATGGTCAAGGTGGCAAACATCTCGTACACAGACAAGTCGAAGCAGATCGACGTGGAGAACAGGACGCCGCTCATCTCCTCAGGCGTATAAGTGTCATGCGCCCAAGAGAGGAAGTAAATCACGCTGCGGTGTTCGAGTGCCACCCCTTTTGGATTGCCGGTAGAGCCTGATGTGTAAATGACGTAGATCAAATTGTCGGAGGTCGCAAGCTTGCCTGGATTTTCCTCGGACTCAACCGCTACCGTTGCCCAATCGCGATCCAGGCAAATGACGTTGGCCTGGTGCTCAGGCAGCGTCGGCAGCAGATGTTCTTGCGTAAGCAGAACCGGAATTTGCGAATGCCCGATGATGTAGGCAATCCGCTCTGCCGGATACGCCGGATCGATAGGCACATAAGCGCCGCCAGCCTTGAGGATCGCCAAAAGTCCGATCATCATTTCGACCGTCCGCTCTGCGCATATGCCGACGAGCACTTCCGGGCCAACTCCCTGCTTGCGCAAATAATGCGCCAGTTGGTTCGCCTGCCTGTTCAACTCGCCGTACGTTACGCGCTGCTCACCCACGATCAAGGCGATGCTGTCCGGTGCTTTGCTCACCATTTCCTCGATCATTTCATGGACGCATTTTTCCCGCGAATACGGTACTTCCGTGCGGTTCCATTCCGTAATCAGCAGCTGCTCCTCTTCCTCGCGCATAAGCGGAAGCAACGTAATCGACTGATCCGGGTTCGCTACGATCTCTTCCATCAGTTTGTGGAAGTGCTCGACCATGCGAGTGATCGTGCTGCTGTCAAACAGAGCCTTGTTGTACTCTAGCGTGGCAAGCAGTCCGTCCGGTGTTTCCACCATCGTCACCGTCATGTCGAACTTCGAGGTGACAGCGCCCAGCTCAAGGTCAAAGCTGCTCAGTTGAATGTCGCCAGCAGGTTCAGCCTGTACCGGGATGTTTTGCAAAATAAACATCACCTGGAACAGCGGAGAGTAGCTCATGCTGCGCTCCAGTTGCAGCTCGTCCAGCAGTTTTTCAAACGGAACATCCTGATGCGCATAAGCTTCCAGCGCGGTTTCGCGAACGCGCGCAAGCAGCTCGCGGAAGCTTGGGTGGCCGGACATGTCCGTGCGCAGGACGAGTGTATTGATGAAGTAGCCGATCAACTGCTCCGTCTCTTGCTTGTTGCGTCCGGCAATCGGCGTTCCGACGAGAATGTCGTCCTGGTTGGTGTAGCGGTACAGCAAAGTTTGGAACGCGGCAAAGAGCGTCATGAACAAGGTTGCCCCTTCTTTTCGGCTCAGGCTTTGCAATTGTTCCAAAAGCTCCGCTTCAAACTGGACGGACATTTTCTCCCCTTCGTACGTCTGGACGGGCGGGCGCGGGCGGTCTGTCGGCAGTTGCAAAAGCGGCTCGCTGCCCTTCAATTTTTCTCGCCAGTAGCCGAGCTGTTCAGCGAGAACTTCTCCGCTCAGCCATTCCCGTTGCCAGACGGCGAAATCCGCGTACTGGATCGGCAATTCCCCAAGCGGTGACGCTTCTCCCTGACGAAAAGCCTTGTAGTTGGTCATAAGCTCACTCAGCAAAATTCCCATCGACCATCCGTCTGACGCAATGTGGTGCATGACGAACAGGAAAACGAAGTCGTTGGCATCGAGCTGAACCAGACTCGCCCGGAGCAGCAGCCCTTTGGTCAAGTCAAATGGCTGGACAATCGCCTGTTCTGCCAGGCGCTTGATTTCCGCTTCCCGTTCAGCAGGCTCCAGCGCACGCAGATCGATCCGGGTCATTGCCCAATCGCCATGCGGCTGAATGACCTGCACAGGTCGGCCGTCCCGAACTTCGAAGCTGGTTCGCAAGCTTTCGTGGCGCAAAATGATCGCGGAAAAGCTCGCTTCCCAAGCGGCCACGTCGAGCTCGCCCTGGATGCGCAGGAAAGACGGAATGTTGTTGATCGAGCTGTTTTGCGTAAATTGCTCCAGGAACCACAAGCGCTGCTGCGTAAAGGACAAAGGCAGCGGCTCCTTGCGGGATACTTTTCCAATCGGTGGCGCGAGCTTGCGGGATGACTGCTTCGTGAGCAGCTCCAGCTGTTCGCCAAGCCCGGCGACTGTCGGGTGTTCAAACAACGTGCGCAGTTGCAGTTCCACGCCAACGATTTCCCGCAGGCGAGAAACCGTCTGCGTCGCAAGCAAGGAGTGACCGCCCAGCTCGAAAAAGTTGTCGTCGATCCCGACTTTTTCCACGGCCAGCACTTCTGCGAAGACGTTGGCGATCATTTCTTCCAGCGGGTTGCGCGGAGCGACGTACGCAGCCGTGATTTGCCCCCAATCAGGAGCAGGCAAAGCTTTGCGATCGACTTTTCCGTTCACGTTCAGTGGAATGGCCGGAAGCCACGTGTAGCTCGCCGGAACCATGTAGTCTGGCAACTTTTCCTTGAGCCATTGCTTGATCTCATCCACGGACAATTCTCGCTCGGCGGCGCTGGTCAAATAGGCAGCCAAACGTTTGTCACCCGGTCGCACTTCTCGCGCAAGCACGACTGCTTCACGGATCGCTGCGTGCTGTCTGAGCGCCTCTGCGATTTCGCCCAGCTCGATGCGATAGCCGCGAATTTTTACCTGATCGTCGAAACGTCCGAGGTAGTCGACGTTGCCATCCGGCAGGTAGCGCACGAGGTCGCCAGTCCGGTAAAGCCGTTCGCCCGGTTGTCCGAATGGATTGGCGACAAAACGCTCCGCTGTAAGCTCGGGGCGGTTCCAATATCCGCGCGCCAGGCACTCGCCGCCGATGTACAGCTCTCCCGGCACGCCGACAGGAACGGGCTTGCGGTTTTGATCCAGCACGTACAGCTTGGTGTTCGGGAACGGACGGCCGATTGTCGGGGTATCGTCGTCAAGCGTCAACTGTTTGATCACGGTGCCGACTGTCGCTTCGGTCGGGCCGTAGCAGTTGAAAAATTTTCGTCCTGTTGCATAACGGGCAACCAGTTCGCGGCTGCAAGCATCTCCCCCTACTTCCAGCACGGCGAGATCCGGGTATTCCGCCACAGGTAGCGAAGCCAGCAAGGAGGATGCCATCGATACTTTGCTGATGCGGCGCTCGCGCAACGTGCGGACGAGGTCCGGCCCTGGCAACAGCGACTCGCGATCTTCGATGACCAGCGTCCCGCCTGAAAGCAGCGCCTGCCAAATTTCCGAAACCGAGACGTCGAAGCTGAATGAGGTGAATTGCAGGACGCGACTGGATTCGTCCAATCCGAAATAGGCGATGTACGCCTGCACCATGTTCATCGCACTGCGATGCTCGACAGCTACCCCTTTTGGCAGCCCGGTCGTACCCGATGTGTAGATGACATAAGCGAGATTCGTGGACGCAACATCCGTCTGAATGTTGTCCACGTCTACATGCGCACGATCCGCGAACAGCTTCTCGCCCAGGCAAATGACCGGAGCTGCCGCTTGCGTGAACTTGTCCGCAAGTCCCGCTTGGGTCAGCACGACGACCGCTTGCGAGTCATCCAGCATGTAGGCGATCCGTTCTTCGGGATGGGCAGGATCAATCGGGACATAGGCAGCTCCCGCTTTCAGCACGCCGAGAATGCCGATGATCATTTCCATGGAGCGCTCCACGCAAATCGCTACAGTCGTGTCAGGCTTAACGCCTTGGGCGAGCAGCAGATGAGCCAGCTGGTTTGCCCGCTCGTTCAGTCCGGCGTAGCTCAAGCCTTGCTCTTTGTATTCAAGCGCAATGTTTTCGGGCGTTTTCGCCGCTTGCTGTTCAAAGGCGTGATGGAGGCAAAGCTCGCGCGGATACTCTTTTTCCGTGCGGTTCCAGTCGATCAGTACCTGCTTGCGCTCGTCTTCATCCATCAACGCGACGTCATTCAGACGCAGCTCCGGCGATTTGCTCATATAGACCATCAGACGGGTCATCTGGTTCAACACGCGCTCGATCATGGCGTCATCGAAGCGATCCTGGTCATACTTCAGCTTGAACGCCACTTGTTTGCCAGGCGCTGCGACCAACGTCAGCGGATAGTTCGTTTGCTCGACTGCCGCTACATCGTGAATTTCCAGAGAAACGCCGGATGTCGCAGATGCAGCCTCGTCTTCGCCTTTTTTGGCTGCTTGCACAGTCGGATAGTTCTCAAACACGAGAATCGATTCAAACAGCGCAGACCCGCGCGGCAGTTCACTCCAGCCCTGGATGTCGAACAGCGGCGTGTATTCGTACTCGCGAATTTCCAACTGTCGTCGCTGCAAGTCTTTCAGCCAGGCAAGCAAAGTCGCATCCGTCTGCAACGGAACCCGCACAGGCAGCGTATTGATGAACGAACCGACCATCGTCTCGACACCGGGAAGGTCAGCCGGACGCCCTGAACCTGTCGCCCCGAAAAGCACTTCCTCTTCCCCGCTGTAGCTTCCCAAAATCCAGCCCCATGCCCCTTGCACGAGTGTATTGAGCGTCAGCTGATGCTCGCGCGTGACGCTTTGCAAATGCTCGGTCGCTTCCTCTGACAAAAGGACGCTTTGCTCCTTGTACTGCTTCTGCTGCGAAGCGGCAACATTTTTGCCCATTCCCAAAGAAGTCGGCTCGTGGAAGCCTTTTAGCTGATCTGTCCAGAATGGCTTCGCTTTTTCCCTATCCTGGCGCTTCAGCCAGGCAATGTACTGGGAGAACGGCTGCGAAGGCACAAGCTTTCCTTCTCGCCCCTCACTGATTGCAGCATAGTGGGCAAGCAGTTCGTTCAACACGATCGGAACGCTCCAACCGTCAAGCAAAACGTGATGGAAGCTCCAGACGAAGCGATACTCCTCGTCTTTGGTCTGGAAGACGACCCAGCGAGACAATGGCGCTTGCGCAATATCGAAGCTGCGTCTGCGGTCTTCTTCCAGGAAAGCGGCCAGCATCTCGTCCTGCACATCTGCTTGCAGGTGGCGCCAGTCTTCCTTGGTGAGCGTGACTTTCACGTCTTTTCGCACGACCTGGTGCGGCTCGCTCAGTCCTTCCCAAACGAAGTGCGTCCGCAAAATGGAGTGGCGATCCAGCACGTTTTGCCACGCTTTTTCCAGGACAGACACGTCCAGGTTTTGGAACGTGACCGCAAATTGCACGACGTAATCGCCGCTGTCCTGGCTGTACAAGGAATGGAACAGCATCCCTTGCTGAAGCGGAGACAACGTGTACACATCCTCGATTTGTCGGTCGAAACCGATGTGTTTGTCGATCTGCTTTTGCTCCAGTACAGCCAACGGGAAGTCGGACGGGGAGTACCCTCCTGCTTCCGGCAGTGTGCAATGGGCGACAATCTCGCGCAAGGCAGCCATGAAGCTCTCCGCTACTGCCGCAATCGTACTCTCTCGATGAAGCTTCTCGCTGTACCGCCAAGTCACGTGGAGCTGTTCCCCTGCCACTACGCTGTTTACGTCGAGCAGGTGATGCCTTTGCGCGCTCGGGCAAAGATTCGCTCCGCTGGACTCAGGTGCCGAGCCAAACAAGGAATCGCTGCCGACGATCTGATCAATTTTGCCCATGTAGTTGAACAATACGTCGGCTTGTATGCGGGATATGGCATCGACGATCTCCGGTTCCGCATGGAGGTAGCGGAGCACGCCGTAGCCAAGTCCTTTGTTCGGGATGGCGCGCAGTTCTTCTTTCGTTGTCAAAAGCGCCCGTCTCACCGAAAATGTCTCGTCCCATTGCAGGTGTACCGGATACATGCTGGTGAACCAGCCGACGGTGCGGGACAAATCCAGATGTTCCGCCAGTTCTTCGCGTCCGTGTCCTTCGACGTTGACGAACACCGAACGTTTGCCCGTCCACTGACCGAGCGCCTTGGCCAAAGCGGCCAGCAAGACGTCATTGATCTGGGTACGGTACGCTTGCGGCACCTGCTGCAAAAGTGCTTTCGTCTCTTCGACGGTCAAGGAAAAATGAACGGACTTGACTGTCGCTTCCGTATTTTCCGCACTATCTGGCATGTCTACGGGCAGTTCAGCCGAATGGACGGAGGACTTGGACAGCCAATAGCTTTTTTCATGCTTGAACGCTTCGGAATGCGCGTAGCGCTCCAGTTCTTGCGCCCACTCTTTGTAGGACGTAGTTTTCGCTGGCAGCTTCACCTCTTGACCTGCGGCGATTTGCTGGTAGGCATGCTGCAAGTCTTCGAGGATGATCCGCCACGACACGCCGTCTACAACCAGGTGATGGGCGACGATCAGGAGGCGGCCCGGCACCTCTTTTCCGAGATGGAAGTAGATGGTTTGCACGACTTGCCCGGCACGCAAATTCAGTTGCGTCTGCGTCTCGTTGGCAATCGCTTCGATGGCACTGGCTTGTTCCTCTGGTGCAAGCTGGGACAAATCTTCCACGCGAAACGGAATCGTCTCGCTTGGCGCATCCATCGCTTGCAGCCAGCCGCTTTCGCTTTGTGTATAGCGCATGCGGAAAGCATCGTGCTGGAACATGAGCTGTCCGACCGCTTGTTTCAGCGCCGCAGGATCGATGCCAGCCTGAATGGAAAGCAGCACGGACTGGTTCCAATGATCGCGGTTTGCCAAAGGAAGCTGGAAGAACCACTTCTGAATCGGCAAAAGCGGCAGCTCGCCTGTGACGGCTCCTTGTTCCGCTTGCACCGCTGCTTTTTCCTCCACGATCTCCGCCAGTTCCGCGATCGTCTGGTATTCGAACAGCTGCTTCGGCGCAAGCGACAACCCTGCCTGATTCGCGCGGGACACGATCTGGATGCTGAGAATCGAGTCGCCGCCCAGTTCGAAGAAATTGTCGTGTATCCCGATTTGTTCGATCCCGAGCACGTCTTTCCAGATGGCCGCCAAGCGCCGTTCTTTTTCTGTCGAAGGCGAGACGAACTCTCCTTCCAGCTCCGGACGTTGGAAATCCGGCGCGGGCAAATTTTTACGGTCTACCTTGCCGTTTGGCGTGAGCGGCAAGTACGCCAGCTGGGTGAAAAATGCCGGAACCATGTAATCCGGCAATGTTTCCTTGAGCGCTTTGCGAATGTCGCCTGTCGCAAGCGCCGCCCCTTCCTCCAAAACGAGGTAGGCAGCCAGGCGCTTCGTTCCTTGCTTGTCGGTGCAAACGGTGACGACCGCTTCTTTTACCGCTGGCAAGGCAACAATTGCCGTTTCCACTTCTCCCAGCTCCACACGGAATCCGCGAATGCTCGTCTGATCGTCGGCACGACCGATGAACTCGATACTGCCGTCCGGCAAGGAGCGCACCAAATCTCCTGTGCGATAGAGACGTGCCCCTGCTTTCTCCGTGAATGGATGAGCGACAAAGCGCTCTTGCGTCAAATCGGGACGATTCAGGTAACCGCGCGCAAGGGAACTTCCGCCGATGTACAGTTCACCGGAAACGCCTACAGGAACAGGCTGCCTATGGGCATCGAGAATGTACACCTGAACGTTGTCGATCGGACGGCCAATCGTGGGAGCGGCCGTTTGCCCTGCCTCTTTCGGAACGATGCCCGCCGTCGCCACGACCGTATTTTCAGTAGGGCCGTATTGGTTTACGAGAGTGAACGGAATCTTCTCTGACGGGTAGTGATGCAGCTTGTCTCCGCCTGTCAGCATGTAGCGAAGCGCAGTATCGCCCGGCCACTCCAAAGCGAGCATGCTCTCCGTCAGCGGCGTCGGCAAAAAGCTTACGGTAATGTTCGAAGCGACGAGCCAGTCACGCAGTTTTTCCGGGACAAGCCGGATTTCTTCCTCCGGCAAATACAAGGTGGCTCCTTTTGTTACATAAGGCCAAATTTCCCAGACGGATGCGTCAAAAGCTGTCCCGGCAATTTGCGATGCCCGGTCTGTCGCCGTGACGTCATACGCCCGCTGATGCCAGAAAATCAGATTCAAGAGAGCGGCGTGCTCGATCTCGACTCCTTTTGGCGTGCCTGTCGAACCGGATGTGTAGATGACGTAGGCCAGGTCGCTTGCGGCAGTTGTGTTGACCAGAGCTGCTGTAGGCTCTTGCGCAATCGTCTCCCAATCGGCGTCCAGGCAAATCAGCCGACTCGTGTCTGCGGGCAGTTTTTGCCTGAGTTTTGCTTGCGTAAGCACAATCGCCATGCTCGCATCGTGCATCATGAAGGCGAGACGCTCTTTCGGATACGCCGGGTCCATCGGGATGTAGGCAGCGCCCGCTTTCATGATCGCCAGCTGCCCGATGACCATCTCGACAGAACGCTCGACGCAAATGCCGACCAGACTGCCTCGACCCACGCCTTGCTTTTGCAAATAGTGCGCCAACTGGTTCGCTTTGGCTTCCAGTTGTCCGTACGTCAGGAGTTGATCACGCGTGACGACAGCAGGCTGGTCTGGCATGTCGCGGGCCACTTGTGCCACCAGCTCATGGACAAGCTGCTCCGTGGAGTAGGCCACAGCCGTATCGTTCCATTCCAGGACCAGCTGCTGCTCCTCCACTTCGCTCATCAGCGGCAAAGCAGTGATCGCCTGGTTTGCGTTGGCAGCAACGGCTTTCAGCAACGAGCTAAAGTGCCCGATCATCCGCTCCACCGTACTTCGCTCAAACAGCGCCGTGTTGTACTCGAACGTCGCCGCCAAACCGTTTGCCGCTTCTGCCATCGTCAAGGTGAGATCGAACTTGGTCGTCTCCACCTGCTGGCTGCCTTCCAGCGGCAAAATGCGGATTCCATCCAGCGCGTCTGCCTGAACCGGAATGTTTTGCAGGACAAACATCACCTGGAACAGCGGCGAGTAGCTCAGGCTGCGCTCCACGTTCAACTCGTCGACCAGCTTTTCAAAAGGCAAGTCTTGATGGGCATACGCGCCCAAAGCCGTCTCCCGCACGCGGGCAAGCACTTCTTTGAAGCTCGGCTCGCCTGACAAGTCGGTTCGCATGACGAGTGTGTTGATGAAAAAGCCGATCAATCCTTCTGTCTCCTGGCGACTGCGGCCCGCTTCCGGCGTGCCGACGAGAATGTCGTCCTGGCCTGTATAGCGGTACAGGAACACTTGGAAGGCTGCGAGCAGCGTCATGAACAGCGTCGTTCCTTCCCTTTTGCTCAAGGCAAGGAGATTCGCTCTCAGCTCGTCATCGAACAACAACGAGATGCTGCTGCCTGCATAAGACTGCACAGCGGGACGAGGACGATCTGTCGGCAAGGCAAGCAGCGGTTCTGCTCCCCCAAGCTTCGCCCGCCAGTACGACAGTTGCTCGTCCAAAACATCGCTTGTGAGCCATTCGCGCTGCCAGTAAGCATAATCGGCGTATTGAATCGGCAATTCAGCCAGTTGCGGAGCTTCCGCCTTGGCAAACGCCTGATAGCAATGGAACAATTCACGGATCAAAATGCCTGCCGACCAGCCATCGGCGATGATATGATGCACATTTAAAAGGAAGATGAAATCACGCTCGTCTGTCTGGATGATCGTCGCGCGCATGAGCGGGCCTGTGACGAGGTCAAACGGTCTGTTCGCCTCCTCTTTCGCCAAGCGCAGTCCTGCTTCATTGCGCATTTCCTCCGACCGTTCGCGCAGATCGATCCGTTCCAGCTTCCAGTCGATCTCGGGGTGAATCACCGACACGGCTTCTCCGTTATGGTCCGTGAACGTCGTGCGCAAGCTTTCGTGACGCTGGATGATCGTCTGCAAGCTTTGCTCCAGAGCGTCCATATCCAGCTCCCCTTGCAAGCGTACGGCTGTCGGGATGTTGTAGAGCGCACTGTTTGGCATCAACCGATCAAAGAACCACAAGCGCTGTTGGGCAAAAGAAAGCGGCAAATGCCGATCGCGGGAAACGGGAACGAGCGGGATGCGCGACAGCCCAGATTTGTCTTCGCCAGCAGCCGCGATCCATTCGCTCAGCTTGTTCACTGTCGAGCATTCAAACAGCACACGCAGCGGCAAATCGACGCCAAACGCTTCTTTCAGACGGGAAACGGTTTGCGTAGCCAACAGCGAATGCCCGCCAAGCTCGAAAAAGTCGTCGAAGCTGCCGACCCGCTCTACCGAAAGCACTTGCGACCAGATGTTGGCTACCATTTCCTCTGTAGGCGTGCGCGGCGCCACATACTCCCGCTTCGTGGAAAGCTGGCCCCAATCCGGGACGGGCAGCGCGCGACGATCTACTTTTCCGTTGACGGTGAGCGGAATGGCATCGAGCCAAACAACACCAGCCGGAACCATGTATTCAGGCAGCGTCTCTTTCAGAAAAAGCGCGATCTCCTCTGCGGGCGGCTGTGCTTTTCCCGCTGCCACCAGATAGGCGGCCAGACGCTTGTCTCCCGCTTTTTCTTCGCGGGCGATGACGACAGCCTCCTGTACGGCAGGGTGCTGCCGGATTGCATTTTCAATCTCGCCCAATTCGATGCGGTAGCCGCGAATTTTCACTTGATGGTCGATGCGACCCAAAAATTCGAGATTGCCGTCTTGCCGGTAGCGAACGAGGTCGCCTGTCCGGTAAAGCCGCTCGCCTGCTGCGCCAAAAGGATGCGGGATAAAGCTCTCGGCTGTAAGCTCGGGGCGGTTCCAGTAGCCGCGAGCCAAGCCTTTGCCTCCGATGTACAGCTCCCCTGGCACGCCGACGGGAACGGGATTGAGGTTGGCATCCAGCACGTACACGGTTGCGTTGGCAATCGGGCGGCCAATCGGCGGGTTGTTCATCCCGGCCTGGCAAAGCATCATCGTGGAGCAAACGGTTGCTTCTGTCGGCCCGTAGCAATTGAAAAACTGACGGCCTGGCGCATAGCGTGCCACAAGCTCGCGGCTCGGCGCTTCTCCGCCGACAATCAAGGTGTGCAGGTCAGGCAGATCAGCATCAGGCAAAGCCGCCAGAACGGAAGACACCATGGAGACGGTTGTAATGCGTTGCTCTTGCAAAACCTGAATCAGTTCAGGGCCTGGCAAAAGCGACTCCCGATCCTCGATGACAAGTGTCGCACCCGCGAGCAGAGCCATTACAACTTCGGAAACTGACACGTCAAAGCTGAACGAGGTGAATTGCAAAACGCGGCTGGTCGGCTGAATGTCAAAAGCGTCGATCAGCGCATAAGCCAAATTGATCGCGCTGTGGTGCTCGATCATGACCCCTTTTGGCAATCCGGTAGAGCCCGACGTGTAGATCACGTAAGCAAGGTTTTGCTCCGTCACCTCGGAAGACGCGTTGTCAACAGGTTCATCCGCCAAAAGATCGCTGTCGAGGCAAATCACGTGTGCGGCTGTCACTGGCAAAATCTCCAGCAGCGACTGCTGGGTCAGCAATACGCTCGCTTGTGAGTCGGCAACCATATAGGCGATGCGTTCCTGCGGATGGGCCGGGTCAATCGGCACGTAGGCGGCTCCCGCTTTCATGACCCCGAGTATTCCGATAATCATTTCCGGGGAACGCTCCAAGCAAATGCCGACGAGCGTATCCGGTTTGACCCCTTTGCGGATAAGCCGATGCGCCAGTTGGTTTGCCCGCTCGTTCAGCTGCGCGTAGGTCAGCTCTCTGTTTTTATAGGCGACCGCTACTGCATCGGGCGTCTTTTCTGCTTGCTGTTCAAAAGCTTGGTGAATGCAAAGCCCGCTCGGGTAATCCTCTGCCGTCTGGTTCCACTCGACCAAAACTTGTTGCCGCTCGCTCTCGCTGATCAGGGACAGATCGCCAATCCGCTGCTTCGCGTTTTTGGCAATCGAGCTCAAGAGCGAATGAAGCTGGTCGACTACCCGCTCAATCGCCGCAAGCTCAAACTGGCTTTCATCGAATTTGACTTTGATGTCGATCGTTTTGCCTGAAGCTGCAACCAGCGTAAACGGATAGTTGGTCTGCTCCTCGGAATAGACGTCCACAATCGAGATGGCGCTTTCCCCGCCTCCCGATTTTCCGACAGGCATGTTTTCAAAAACGAGAATGCTTTCAAACAACGACTGGCCGCGCGGGACGTCGCTCCACCCCTGGATTTCCACAAGCGGGGTGTATTCGTATTGGCGAAAATCCGCTTGCTGCTGTTGCAGCGTTTTGAGCCAGTTGATGACGCTTTCCTCCGCGTTGACTTGCACGCGGACTGGCAATGTATTGATAAACAAGCCGATCATCGTCTCGACTCCGGGCAAGTCAGCCGGGCGTCCCGAAACGGTGGCTCCAAATACGATGTCATCCTGGCCGCTGTAGCGATTCAACAACAGCGCCCACGCGCCTTGCACGATCGTATTGACCGTCAGGCGGTGCTGGCGAGCCAATGTTTGCAGCGCTTTGGAAGTTTGCTCGCTGACGGTCAAATCCAGCTCCCGATACTGTTTTTGATCGAGGTACGGATTTTTGTAGGCTCGTCCGAACGAAAGCGGCGTGGCTTCGGTAAAACCTTGCATATACGTGCGCCAAAACGCTTCCGCCTGCTGCAAATCTTGCTTTTTCAGCCAGACAATGTAATCGCGGTAAACTCTGACCGGAGGGAGGCTCAGCGGCTGCCCTTTGCTGAGCATCTCGTACGCCGCAAACACTTCCCCGAAAACAAGCGGCATACTCCATCCGTCGATCAATACATGGTGCAACGTCCACAAAAAATGAACGGTATCACTGTCCAGATGAAACACATTCAGCCGCATCAACGGCGCTTGCTCGATATCGAAACCGCGTTTGCGGTCTTCTTTGGCAAAATGGTGCAGAAACGCTTCTTGTTCAGAGGAAGAAAGATGAATAAGATCGTGTTCGACCAGGGAAATTTTCAAATCCTTCAAGACGACCTGGACGTATTCTTTTACTTTTCCGCCAACGAATCTGGTGCGAAAAATCGCGTGCCTGTCAACGAGGCACTGCCACGCTTGTTCAAACAGCGGAATATTCAGAGGACCTTGCAGCTTCAACCCCATCTGTACGATGTAGGCTCCGGACTCCGGCTCCAGCAAACTGTGAAAAATGAGGCCCTGCTGCAAAGGAGTAACGGGATAATACGTTTCAATGTTATTCATCTTCTCCTGCTCACTCCCATAAAAATTTGCCAAAGGAGGCGCCGGCGTTTGACGCCTCCTGGCAGGTTGTATGCCTTACTTGTCTTGGATGAGATCAAGCAAGTCGGCAATCTCTTCGTCATCCCAGCCAAATTCGGACAAGTTGCTCGCAGCCGATTGGGCTGGTGCGGCGGCTTTGTCTGTCTTTGCGTGTGCAAGCAATTGGCGCAAGGCAGTGATGTAGTAATCTGCCAGCGCTTCGATCGTTTCCTTGCGGTAAATTTCTTTGCTGAAGGCGATGCTCACCACCAGTTGACCACCGACGACCGAGCACCCGAAATCGAGCAGGTGTTGGCGATCCGAGTTGCGGTTGAAGTTGTCGCCTCTCGCTTCGCTGGCAAAGCCGAACAGGGAGTCCGTGTCACGAACCGCCTGATCCAGCTGGCCGAGGTAGTTGAAGCTGATCTGCGCTTTGGGCAAAGACTTGAACTTCTCCGCCGTTTCCTTGTTCAAGTAACGGAGGATGCCGTAGCCGATTCCTTTGTGCGGAATGCTGCGCAACTGTTCTTTCGTCATTTGCAGCGCTTCTGTAAGCGAGCTTGTTCCCCGCGTATCCAGCAAAATCGTGTACATGCTCGTGAACCAGCCGACTGTCCGGGACAGATCGACATCGTCAAAAATGTCTTCGCGTCCGTGCCCTTCCAGATGCACCAAAGTGGTCTGATTGCCCGTCCAGACGAAGACCGCTTCTGCCAAGGCAGTCAGCAAGACGTCGTTGATCTGGGTTTGGTAGACGGCTGGCAGCTCTTGCAACAGCACTTTCGTCTCTTCCTGCGTCAAGGCGACGGAAACGGTTCTGGCTGCAAGCTCGCGGTTTTGACCGTGCTCGTAATCTTTTGGCAGAGCAGCTACCTCTGTATCGAGACGGCTCAGCCAGTAGTCGGCCTCTTCCGTGAGACTGTCGGACGCGGCGTACTCGACCAGTTTTTCCGCCCAATATTTGTAGGAGCTTGTCTTCGGCGGCAGTTGTACCTGCTTGCCTTGCAAAAGCTGGTTGCACGCCTTGTTCAAGTCTTCCGTGATGATTCGCCATGACACCCCGTCGACTGCCAGGTGGTGAATGACGAGCAGCAAACGGCCTTCCTGCCCGGCGCCCATGTCGAAGTAAACGGCGCGGAGCAACGGGCCATCCGCCAGGTGCAAGCTTGCCTGCGCTTCCCCGGACAGCTTCTCGATCTGCTCCACTTGCTGGTTCGCTGGCAAATCTCCCAGCTCCACCACATAAAACGGAATGATATCGGTCCACTCAGCGCCCGCCTGCTTCCACGCTCCATTTTGATGGTAGAAACGGAGACGCAAGGCATCATGGTGACCGAGCAAGTGATAAAAGGCTTGTTTCAAAATCTCTGGATCGATCGGCTGAACGGTGAGCAGGACGGATTGGTTCCAATGGTTGCGATCCGCCAGTTTTTGCTCGAAGAACCAGTGCTGAATCGGCAGGAGCGGCACTTCGCCTGTGACAAGACCTTGTTCCGCGCAAGTGTTGACCGAATCTCCCACAGCATGCGACAGCTCGGCAATCGTCTGATTTTCGAATAAAAGCTTGGGCGACAGGCGGATGCCGGACTGCCCTGCTCTGGCCACAATCTGAATGCTCAGGATCGAATCTCCGCCGAGTTCAAAGAAGTTGTCGTGAATCCCGACTTCCTCGACTCCGAGCACTTCCTTCCATATTTGCGCCAAAACTTTTTCGACGAACGTCTCTGGAGCTACATATTCGCCATCAGCAGCTGTGTACTCCGGTACAGGCAAGGCCCGGCGGTCTACTTTGCCGTTTGGCGTGAGCGGCAGAGCTTTCAGCGTGACAAAGGCCGCTGGCACCATGTATTCCGGCAGTTTCTCCTTGAGGTAGCCGCGCAAATCGTCAGCTTGTTCCGCATCGCCTTCTGCGACCACGACATAGGCGGCCAGTCGTTTCACGCCCGGCATATCTTCGCGGGCAAGAACGATCGCCTCTTTGACCGCTGGGTGCTGATACATCACACTCTCAATCTCGCCCAACTCGACGCGGAAACCGCGGATGCTCACCTGGTCGTCGGAGCGGCCGATAAATTCGATCTGGCCGTCTGGCAAGTAGCGCACGAGATCCCCCGTCCGGTACATTTTTGCCCCGCGATTCGCTGTGAACGGATTGTCGACGAAACGTTCCTGCGTCAGATCAGGACGCTTGTAGTAACCGCGAGCCAAGCTGCTGCCGGCAATGTACAACTCGCCTGTCACACCAATCGGCACTGGCTGGCGCTGTTCGTCCAAAATGTACACTTGCACGTTGTCAATCGGTCGGCCGATCGAAGGCGGAGTGACCTGACCAGCTTGAACCGCGACGATGCCTGCTGTGGCGACGACCGCATTTTCCGTAGGGCCGTACTGGTTGACCAGCGTAAACGGCACATGCTCCGCCGGGTAATGATGCAGCTTGTCGCCGCCTGTCAGCACGTAACGCAAGGCAGCATGGGACGGCCAGTCAACAGACAGCATGCTCTCTGCCAATGGCGTCGGCAGGAAGCTGATCGTGATTCCTTCGGCAACGAGCCAGTCGCGCAGTTTTTCCGGGATGAGACGAATCTCTTCCTGCGGCAAGTACAGCGTGGCTCCTGCCGTCATGTACGGCCAAATTTCCCAGACAGCGGCGTCGAAGGCTGTTCCCGCGATTTGCGATGCCCGATCATCTGGCGTGATGGCGTAGGCACGTTGGTGCCAATAAATGAGGTTCAACAGAGCGCGGTGCTCGATCTCTACCCCTTTTGGCGTTCCGGTTGAGCCGGACGTGTAGATCACGTAGGCGAGCTGGTCGGTTGTCGCTGCCATTTCCGGCGCTTGCGTGCTCTCTTCGGCAATGACCTCCCAGTCCGCATCGAGGCAAATGAACGCGGCATCGCCCGCAGGCAATGTTTCCAGCAAGCGTTCTTGCGTCAGCACAAACGGCATGCCTGTGTCTGCCATCATGAAAGCCAGACGCTCTTGCGGATAGGCTGGGTCCATCGGAACAAACGCGCCGCCCGCCTTGAGAATGCCCAGTTGTCCGACGATCATCTCGCTGGAGCGTTCGACGCAAATCCCGACGAGCGTCTCTGGTGTAATCCCTTGCTGTTGCAGGTAGTTCGCCAACTGGTTCGCTTTTGCATCCAGTTGTGCGTACGTGAGCGAGCCTTCGGCGAAGACGACCGCCAGTTGCTCCGGCATTTTTTCGGCCATAGCGGCAACCAGCTCGTGCACGGTTTGCTCGTACGTGTAAGTGGCAGCCGTGTTGTTCCAAGCGGATACAAGCTGCTCGCGCTCACCTGTCGCAAGCAGCGGCAACGCCTGAATCGAGCTGTCCGGTCGGGCGACGATGCCCTCCAGCAGCTGATGGAAATGATTGACCATGCGCACGATCGTGCTGTGGTCGAACAGATCGGTGTTGTAGTCAAACGTAGCGACCAAGCCGTTTTGCGTTTCCGCCATCGTCAGGCTGATGTCGTACTTGGACATGACGGCTTCGTTCTTGCTTTCAAACGGCACGATCTCGATGCCCTCAAATTCACGGGTCAGCATCTGGAAGTTTTGCAGGGCAAACATGACTTGGAAAAGCGGCGAGTAGCTCAGGCTGCGCTCCAGCTCCAGTTCGTCTATTAACTTTTCAAAGGGCAGGTCTTGATGGGTGTAGGCTTCCAGCGCCGTATCGCGTACTCTCGACAGCAGTTCGCGGAAAGTAGGTGCGCCGGACATGTCCGTTCTCATCGCCAAGGTGTTGATGAAAAAGCCGATCATCGACTCGGTTTCCTGTTTGTTGCGTCCGGCGACCGGGCTGCCGACGATGATGTCGTCTTGACCGCTGTAGCGATAGAGCAAAGTCTGGAACGCCGCAAGCAACGTCATGAACAGCGTCGCGCCTTCTTGGCGGCTTAAAGCGTGCAGCTTTTCTGTCAACGCCAGCGGGAACGCCGTCGTGTACAAGGCTCCGTGATGCGTTTGCACAGCCGGGCGCGGACGATCTGTCGGCAAAGCCAGCATCGGCTCGGCGGCCCCCAGTTTTTCTTTCCAGTAAGCCAGTTGCTGTTCGAGCACCTCGCCTTGCAGCCATTCGCGCTGCCACGCGGCAAAATCGGCGTATTGCAGCGGCATTTCGGCGAGCTGCAGCGTATCTCCCTTGGAGAGCGCTTCGTAAATCGTCGCAAGCTCTCCCATGAAAATGCTCATCGACCAACCGTCAGAGACGATATGGTGCATGTTGAGCAGGAAGACGAAATCTTCTTCACCCGTCTGAATCAGCGTAGCTCGCAGCAACGGCCCTGTACGCAAGTTGAACGGCTGGCTGGCCTCTGCCTTTTCCAGACGCTGTACCGCAGCTTCGCGCTCTTCGTCCGGCAAATCGCGCAGGTCGATTTCAGCGAGACGCCATTCCATCGGCTCGTGAATGACTTGCACCGCTTCTCCGCCGATGTCGGTGAAAGTCGTGCGCAAGCTTTCGTGCCGCTCGATGATCGTTTGCAGGCTGCGCTCCCATGCCCGGATGTTGAGCTGCCCTTGAATCCGTACGGCAGACGGGATGTTGTACAAGGCGCTGTCCGGCATCAGGCGATCCAGGAACCACAGCCTTTGCTGGGCGAAAGACAGCGGCAACTGTTTGTCCCGCGGTACAGGGACGAGCGGAATGCTGGTGACGCCTGATTGCTCCTCTAGCAGCCCGGCAAGCTTTTCGCTCATTCCGGCCACCTCTGGATGTTCGAACAGCGTGCGCAGCGGGACATTGACGCCAAATGCTTCTTTTAAACGGGAGACGGCTTGCGTAGCCAAAAGCGAGTGTCCGCCCAGTTCAAAGAAATCATCGTAAACGCCGACGCGCTCTACAGAAAGCACTTGTGCCCAAATGTTCGCCACGATTTCTTCGATCGGCTTGCGCGGCGCCACGTACGCTTTGCCTGTCTCGGCATGTCCGTAGTCAGGAGCTGGAAGGGCGCGGCGATCCACTTTTCCGTTGACCGTGAGCGGAATTTTTTCCAGCCAGACGTAGCCTGCTGGCACCATGTATTCCGGCAAGGTCGACTTCAAGTAGCGGACAAGCTCTGCTTCATCCGGCTGCTGCCCGGTCGCGGCGACCAGATAAGCCGCCAGACGTTTGTCTCCCGCTCCCTCCTGCCGTGCGATCACGACGACATTTTGCACCGCTGGATGCTGTCTGAGCGCATTTTCGATTTCCCCCAGCTCGATGCGGTAGCCGCGGATTTTCACCTGGTCGTCGATCCGGCCGAGAAATTCCAGCTCGCCGTTTTCCAAGTAACGCACCAGGTCGCCCGTCCGGTACAGTCGCTCGCCTGCTTGGCCGAACGGGTTCGCGATAAAGCGCTCTGCTGTAAGCTCGGGACGGTTCCAGTAACCTCTCGCTACCCCTTTTCCGCCGATGTACAGCTCACCTGGCACGCCGATTGGCACAGGTTGCAGATGAGCGTCCAGCACGTAGACCGTCGTATTGGCGATCGGGCGGCCAATTGGCGGATTTTTGCCGTCGTCCTGGCAATGCTTGAGCGTAGCCGTGACGGTTGTTTCGGTCGGTCCGTAGCAGTTGATGAATTGACGGCCTGTAGCGTAGCGGGCGACAAGCTCCCGGCTTGGCGCTTCCCCTCCGACAATGATCGTCCGCAAGTCTGGCAAATCTGCTTCTGGCAAGGCAGCCAGCACAGAGGAAACCATCGCGAAGGTCGTAATTCGTTGCTCCTGGAGCACCCGGATCAGCTCTGGTCCCGGCAAAAGCGACTCGCGATCCTCGATTACGAGTGTCGCTCCGGCGAGCAGGCTCATGACGATCTCCGAGACCGACACGTCGAAGCTGAACGAGATGAATTGCAGGACGCGGCTGGTCGCATCGATCTGGAAATGGCGGATCAAGTCATAGGCCAAATTGATCACGCTGCGATGCTCGATCATTACGCCTTTTGGCAATCCGGTCGAGCCGGACGTATAGATCACGTAAGCGAGATTGTGCTCGCCGACGCTCGTTTCCGCGTTTGTGACAGGCTCGTTCGCCAATTCGTCGCTGTCCAGGCAAATGACCTGACGGGACGAAGCTGGCAGTCTGTCTGTAAGTGAAGCCTGCGTCAACAAAACGCTCGCCTGCGAATCCTCGATCATGTAGGCAATCCGTTCTTGCGGGTGCGCCGGGTCGAGCGGAACGTAAGCTGCCCCTGCTTTCATCACGCCGAGGAAAGCGACGATCATTTCCGGAGAACGCTCGACGCAAATGCCTACCAGCTCATCCGGTTTTACCCCTTCAGCAAGCAATCGGTGGGCCAACTGGTTTGCCCGCTCGTTCAACTCGGCATAGGTCAGTTCCACGTCCTTGTAGACGAGAGCAACGGCATCCGGCGTCTTTTCCACTTGCTGTTCAAACGCCTGATGGACGCATAGCTGCTGCGGGTAGGCCACGCTCGTCTCGTTCCAGTCGACCAAAACTTGCTGGCGCTCGCGCTCACTGATCATCGACACGTCCTGGAGACGTTGTTCCGGCTTTGCTGTCATGTCCTGAAGCAACTGAGACATCTGCTGCAACACGCGCTCGATTTGCTCAGGCGCAAAGCGGTTTTGCTCGTACTTGATTTTTACAATCAACTCTTCGCCCGGGCCGCAGACGACCGTAAGCGGATAGTTCGTCTGCTCGATCGTCTCCACGTCAGACAAGCGCAACTGGTGCTGCTCGTCTTTCACCGACTCCCCGATCGGGTAATTTTCAAAAATGAAAATGCTTTCGAACAAGGCGGTGTTGCGCGTCATTTCACTCCAGCCCTGGATGTCGACCAATGGCGTGTACTCATACTGGCGAAGCTCCACTTGCTGCTCCTGCATGCCGCGCAGCCATTCCCGAACGGATTGGTTCGCATCCAAAGCAACGCGAATCGGCAAAGTGTTGATGAAAAGTCCCACCATGCTCTCTACGCCAGGCAGATCGGCGGGACGCCCGGACCCTGTCGCACCGAAGACGACGTCATCCGTTCCGCCGTAGCGGCCAAGCATCAGCGCCCACGCCCCTTGCACCAACGTATTCAGCGTCAACTGGTGCGAGCGGACAAAAGCTTGCAAGCGGGCGGTCGCGTCTTTCGCCAGACGAATTTCTTGCTCCTCGTACCCTTTTGGCAAATCAGCCCGGCCGCCAGTGCTGTTGCCCATCGCCAGTGGAGTTGGCTCGTAAAAGCCTGCAAGCTGCTCACGCCAAAATTGTTCGGCGGCTTGCAAGTCTTGCCGCTGTACCCACTCTACGTAATGAGCGAACGGTTGAACAAAGCTGTGCGCGACCTCTTTTCCTTCTGCCAGAGACAAATAAGCGCTAAACCAGTCTTTCAGCACAATCGGGATGCTCCAGCCATCGAGCAAGACGTGGTGGAAGCTCCATGTGAAGCGATACGCACTCTCGCTCAACTGGAACAGCGTCCAGCGCATGAGTGGTGCCACAGCGATCTCGAAGCTGCGTCGGCGGTCAGCCGCCAAATATTCGCTCAGCTCCGCTTTTTGCTGGTCAGGCGTCAGATGGCGCAGGTCGATTTTTTCCACGCACGCCTTCACTTGCTTGCGGACGACTTGATGCGGTTCCGTCAAGCCTTCCCATATAAACGAGGTGCGCAAAATCGAATGGCGATCCACGACCTTTTGCCACGCCTGCTCAAACGCTTCGACATCCAGTCCTTCCACCGTCATCGCCAGCTGAACGACGTAGTCTCCTCCCTCCTGCTCGTACAGAGAGTGGAACAACATGCCGCCTTGCAGCGGACTTAGCGGATAGACGTTTTCGATCGAGCGATTTTGTCCCAAATACTTGTCGAGCGCGCGCTGATCCATCCGTGCGAGCGGGAAGTCAGATGGCGTATAGCCGCCTGCCGCTTCGGACTGGGCATGCGCAATGATTTCACGCAGCGCTTCCAAATAGTTGTGGGCAAGCTGCTGGATCGTGGCTTCCTCGTGAATGTTTTCGCTGTACATCCACGTGACGTGGAGCTGCTCCCCTGCAATCACGCTGTTTACGTCGAGCAGGTGCTGGCGAATCGCCTGCTGCCCCACATTGGCGCCTCTCGCTTCTTGCGCCATCCCGAATTTCGACTCGGGCACAACTGCCTGATCAAATTGTCCGAGGTAGTTGAAGCTGATTTCTGCCTGCGCCTTTTCTGCCAGACGCTTTTGCAACTCCTCATCCTCGCTCAAATAGCGCAAAATGCCGTAACCGACGCCTTTGTTCGGAATGCTGCGCAGTTGTTCCTTGACCGCTTTCAGCGTGTCTCCCCACGGCTTCGTCGGGTCGACCGAAAGCTGTACCGGGTACAGGCTCGTAAACCAGCCAACCGTCCGGGACAAGTCTGCGCCCTCGATCAACTCCTCGCGCCCATGCCCTTCCAAATGAATCGCGACTGTCTGCTCGCCTGTCCAGCGATGGAGCGCTTTGGTCAAAGCGGCAAGCAGCACGTCATTGATTTGCAGACGATATGGCGAGAGCGTATCTTGCAGCAAGGCGCGAGTCTCTTCCGCGTTCAAGGAAAGCATGACTTGTTTAACGGTCGCTTCCGTGTTTTCGCTTGGCTCGAAGGTGCGGTCAATCGGCAGCGGTTTTACCTCGTCCATTTGTTCCAGCCAAAATGCTTTTTCCTGATCAAGCGCTTCGGACGTCGCGTACAATCGCAATTGCTCGGCCCACGTCTTGAACGAGGTCGTCTTCGCCGCAAGCTGCACCGCTTGTCCTTTTGCCAATTGCTCGTAAGCGGTTTGCAAGTCTTCGAGCAAAATGCGCCAAGATACACCGTCTACCACAAGATGGTGAGCGACGATCAACAGACGGCCCGGCTGTTCGGCCCCCAGCTGGAAGTAAACTGCTTGGACAACAGGCCCCTCAGTCAGATCGAGGCTCGCTTGCACTTCGCTGGATATTTCCTCCAATCGCGCCTCTTGCTCCGCCGTCGTCGGGAAGGCGGAAAGGTCGATGCTGCGGAAAGGAATTGTCTCGGGAAGTCCTTCGATCCGCTGTGTCCAGCCTTGCTCTGTCTGGCTATAGCGCATGCGCAATGCGTCATGATGAGCGAGCAGGCACTCGATGGTGCGCTCCAAAACAGCCAAATCCACAGGCTGCTGCACCGCCAAAAGCAAGGATTGATTCCAATGGTGCACAGACGGCTGTTCGGAGGCGAAGAACCACGTTTGAATCGGCGTGAGCGGTACGTCACCTGTCACGATGCCCTGTTCATTCGGCAGTTTTGTTGCTTCGCTTGCGTCCGTCACTGTAGCGACGCTTGCCAATTCCGCAATCGTCTGGTTTGCCAAAAGCTGTTTCGGCGTCAGGCGAATCCCCGCCTGGTTGGCCCGGGACACGATCTGGATGCTCAGGATCGAGTCGCCACCCAGTTCGAAAAAGTTATCGTGTATCCCAACATCCGCTAATCCAAGAACATTTTTCCATATATGCGCAAGCTTGATCTCCAGCTCGGTTGCCGGAGCTACATAAGTGCCGTCCGCCTCGCTATTGAACAGATCAGGCGCTGGCAATGCGCGGCGATCCACTTTGCCGTTCGGAGTCAGCGGCAGGTCAGCCATGAAGACAAAAGCCGCTGGCACCATGTACTCAGGCAACATTTCCTTCAAGTAGCTGCGGAAGTCGCCTGCTTGAACGGCTTGTCCTTCCTGCCCTTCTCGCTGCACGATATAGGCGACAAGCCGCTTCATCCCCGGCATGTCTTCGCGAACGAGGACAATCGTTTCTTTGACCGCCGGGTGGCTGTACAGAACCGTTTCGATTTCACCGAGTTCGACGCGGAAGCCGCGAATGCTCACCTGGTCGTCAGCGCGTCCGATGAACTCGATGTTTCCATCCGGCAAGTAGCGGACAAGGTCCCCGGTCTTGTACATGCGCGCGCCCGCTTTTTGCCCGTACGGATTCGCGATGAAGCGTTCTCTGGTCAAGTCAGGACGATGCAAATAACCGCGCGCCAGGCTGTCTCCGGCGATGTACAGCTCTCCCGCTACGCCAATTGGCACGGGTTGCAGCTTTTCATCGAGCACGTACACCTGCACATTGTCGATCGGACGGCCGATTGATGGCGCGGATACTTGGCCCGCTGCTGCCGGAACGATGCCTGCCGTGGCGACGACGGCGTTTTCCGTCGGCCCGTATTGGTTCGCCAAAACAAACGGCAGCGTTGCCGGCGGGTAGTCGTGCAGCTTGTCTCCCCCTGTCAGCATGTAGCGCAGCTTGGCATCGCTCGGCCACTCCAAGGTCAGCAACCGTTCCGCCAATGGCGTCGGCAAAAAGCTGATGGTGATGCCTGACGCGACGAGCCAATCTCGCAGCTGCTCCGGCACGAGACGAATTTCTTCGGACGGGAGGTATAGCGTCGCTCCCTTTGTCAAATACGGCCAGATTTCCCAGACAGAAGCGTCAAAAGCTGTCCCGGCAATTTGCGTCGCCCGGTCTTCTGCGCCCACCTCATACGCGCGCTGGTGCCAAGAGACGAGATTTAACAAGGCAGCATGCTCGATCTCTACCCCTTTTGGCGTTCCGGTCGAACCAGACGTGTAAATGACGTAGGCCAAATTGTCGCGGTTTGTAGCGATCACCGGAGCCACGTCGCTCTCTTCTGCAATGAGACTCCAATCGCGATCCAGGCAAAGGAACGTCGCTCTCGCCTCTGGCAATTGCGCAAGCAGATGCTCCTGGGTCAATACGACTGGCATCTCGGCATCTTGCATCATGAACGCGAGCCGCTCTTGCGGATACGCCGGGTCCATCGGGACATAGGCACCGCCCGCCTTGAGTATCCCCAACTGGGCGACGAGCATGTCGATGGAGCGATCCAGGCAAACTCCGACAAGCGTTTCGGAGATAATTCCCTGCTTGTGCAAGTAATTCGCTACTTGATTCGCTTTGGCATCCAGCTCGGCATAGGTGATCTGTCCTTCGTCCGAGACGACTGCCAGTTGATTCGGCAGCTGCTGCGCGATTCGGGCAACCTGCTCATGCACGCACGTATCGCGTTCTGACGGCACGCTCGTATCGTTCCATTGGAAAAGCACTTGCTTACGCTCCTGGTCGCTGACAAGCGGAATGGCAGTGATCGGTTGCAGCGGATTGACCGAAACAGCTGCAAGCAGGTTGGCGTAATGGCCCGCCATGCGCTCAATCGTCGCCGGATCAAACAGATCGGTATTGTATTCAAAGGTCGCCATCAGCCCTGCAGGCAATTCGACCGTGGTCAAGGTGATGTCAAACTTCGCGCTGACTCCCTCTTGACCGATGTGGAACGGCTCAAGGCGAATGTGCGACAGCGCTTGGGCGTCCATCGGGATGTTTTGCAAAACGAACATCACCTGGAACAGCGGCGAGTAGCTAAGGCTTCGTTCCAGCTCCAGTTCATCGATCAGCTTTTCAAACGGCAGGTCTTGATGGGCGTACGCTTCCAGCGCCGTCTCGCGCACTTTTCCGAGCAAATCGCGGAAGGTCGGTTCACCGGACAGGTCCGTGCGCATCGCCAGTGTATTAATGAAGAAGCCGATCAGCGACTCGGTTTCCTGTCTGTTGCGTCCCGCGACCGGACTGCCGACGACGATGTCGCTTTGGCCGCTGTAGCGATAAAGCAAGGTCTGGAAGGCAGCGAGCAAGGTCATGAACAAAGTCGAGCCTTCTTCCCGGCTGAGTGTTTTCAAAGCCGCAAGCCGTTCTGCCGGAAGCGTGATCGTATGCATGGCTCCTTTGTGACTTTGCACGGCCGGACGCGGACGGTCTGTCGGCAGGGCAAGCAGCGGTTCTGCGCCACCGACTTTTGCTTTCCAATACGCAAGCTGCTGCTCCAGCACGTCGCCTTGCAGCCAATCGCGCTGCCATGCGGCATAGTCAGCGTATTGCAGCGGCAGTTCGGCAAGCTGCGGCGTTTCTCCGGCAGACAATGCTTCGTATATGGTCACAAGCTCTTCCATGAATACGTTCATCGACCAGCCATCCGCAACGATATGGTGCAGGTTGAGCAAAAAGACGTACTCCTGCTGAGCCATGACGAGCAAACTCGCCCGCAGCAACGGGCCGCGCTCCAGGTCAAACGGTCGCTTGGCATCTTCTATCGCGAGCTGCAATGCCTTCGCTTCGCGCTCAGCTTCGGCCCATTCGCGCAAATCCACTCGGCCCAGGCTCCACTCGATTGCCGGGTGAATGATTTGCACCGCTTCCCCGTCTCGATCCGAAAAAGTCGTCCGCAAGCTCTCGTGACGCTGGATCAGCAGCTTGAGACTGCGTTCCCACGCCTCGACATCCAGTTCCCCGTGCAGACGGGCAGCAGACGGGATGTTGTACAGGGAGCTGTTCGGGATCAGCCTGTCCAGGAACCACAACCGTTGTTGCGCAAACGAAAGCGGTACATGCTGGTCGCGCGGCACTGGCACGATTGGCTGGCTGCGAAGAGCGGTTTCCCCTTGCAAAAGGGACGCAATCTGTGTACTGATCGCGGCCGGCGTCGGGTGATCGAACAGCATGCGCAGCGGCAATTCTACGCCAAATGCTTGCCGCAAGCGGGAAATCGCTTGTGTCGCCAGGAGCGAATGTCCGCCCCGCTCAAAGAAATCGTCATGCACGCCGATTTTCTCGACGGAAAGCAGCTGCGCCCATATATTCGCTACCATTTCCTCCGTCGGCGTCCGCGGCGCGACATACTCTTGGCGTGTCGCCAAAATCCCCCAATTCGGTGCGGGCAATGCTCTGCGGTCGACTTTTCCGTTCACCGTGAGCGGAATCGCATCCATAAAGACAAAGCCTGCCGGGATCATGTAGTCGGGCAATGTCTCTTTCAAGTAACGGGCAAGCTCCTCTGCGGCTGGTTGTGCTTCGCCCGCTGCCACCATATACGCAGCCAGACGCTGCTCCCATGCGATGACAACCGCTTCCTGAATCGCCGGGTGCTGGCTGAGCGCACTTTCGATTTCGCCCAGCTCGATGCGGTACCCGCGAATTTTCACTTGGGTATCGATGCGTCCGAGGAACTCAAGGTTGCCGTCTGGCAAATAGCGAACGAGGTCGCCCGTGCGATACAGACGCTCTCCTTTTGCTCCGAACGGATGCGCGATAAAGCGCTCTGCGGTAAGCTCCGGGCGGTTCCAGTAGCCGCGCGCCAGTCCTTTTCCACCGATGTACAGCTCGCCGGGCACCCCTACAGGTACAGGCTTTTGATTCGCATCCAGCACGTACAAGGTCGCGTTGGCGAGCGGACGACCGATCGGCGCGCTCTTCATCCCCGCGTTGCAAAGCATCATCGTGGAGCAAACCGTTGCCTCTGTCGGCCCGTAGCAGTTGAAAAACTGACGACGATCCGCATAGCGGGCGACAAGCTCGCGGCTCGGTGCTTCTCCGCCCACGATCAGCGTCTGCAAATCAGGCAGATCGGCGGCGGGCAGTGCCGCCAGAACCGAAGACACCATCGAGACTGTCGTGATGCGCTTTTGTTGCAAAACCGAGATTAATTCCGGGCCAGGCAAAAGCACTTCGCGATCCTCGATCACCAAGGCCGCACCTGCGAGCAACGCCATGACGATCTCGGACACAGACACGTCAAAACTGAACGACGTAAACTGCAAGACGCGGCTGGATGGCTGAATCCGGAACGCCTCGATCAAGGCATGAGCCAGATTCACCACGCTGTGATGCTCCACCATGACCCCTTTTGGCAATCCGGTTGAACCAGATGTGTACATGACATAAGCCAGATTTTGCTCCGTTACCTCGCTTGCCGGATTGGCAACAGGCTCATTTGCCAGCGAATCACCGTCCAGGCAAATCACGCGAGCCTGCGTTTTTGGCAAAAGCTCAGCCAAAGATTGCTGCGTCAGCAAAATGCTCGCCTGCGAATCTTCGACCATGTAGGCGATGCGCTCTTGCGGCAAAGCCGGGTCGATTGGCACGTAGGCAGCTCCTGCTTTCATCACCCCGAAAATTCCGATGATCATTTCCGGGGAGCGTTCGACGCAGATGCCGACCAAGGTGTCCGGCTTCACTTCTTGCGCGAGCAGCCGATGCGCCAGTTGGTTTGCCCGCTGGTTCAGATCGGCGTACGTCAGCTCCACGTCTTTGTAGATGAGCGCCACGGCATCCGGCGTCTTTTCCACTTGCTGTTCAAAGGCTTGCTGCACGCAAAGCCCGGTCGGATAGTCCACCTTCGTCTCGTTCCACTCGATCAAAACCTGCTTTTGTTCACTCTGACTAATCATGTTCACGTCAGCCAACAGCTGATCCGGGTTGGCGGTCATCGATTGGAGCAAAAGCGTCATTTGCTCCAGCACGCGTTCGATGCGTCCACCGTCAAATCGGCTTTGGTCGAACTTGATTTTCACGAGAAACTCGGCGCCAGGGCCGCAAACAACCGTAAGCGGGTAGTTCGTCTGCTCGACCGAGTCCACATCCGCGATCTGGAAGCTGTGATCGACTTCTTTGACCGACTCGTCAATCGGGTAGTTCTCGAAGATGAAAATGCTCTCGAACAGCGGAGCGTTGCGGGCCATTTCACTCCAGCCGTGGATGTCGACCAGCGGCGTGTATTCGTACTGGCGCAGCTCCACTTGCAGCTCTTGCAGTTCGCGCAGCCACTCCCGGACTTTTTTGCCGGGGTCCAGCGTCACGCGAATCGGTAACGTATTGATGAACAGCCCCACCATGTTTTCTACGCCAGGCAAATCGGCAGGACGACCTGATCCGGTTGCTCCGAATACGACATCTGCTTCTTTGCTGTACGTGCCGAGGATCATCGCCCAGGCACTTTGCACCAATGTGTTCAGCGTCACCTGATGCTGGCGGGCAAAAGCTTGCAGCTCTCGCGTCCGCTCTGCGGAGAAGCGGATGCTGCGCTCATCGTAGCTTTTCGTCTCCCCGACAGGTTGCACAGTCTGCCCGAAGTTCACTTGCGTCGGTGCGTAGATCCCTTTCAGATGGTTGCGCCAGAAGCGTTCAGCCGCTTGCAAGTCCTGGCGCTGAATCCACGCGACATACTGGGAAAACGGATGGACAGCGCCGAACTGAATGTCTTTTCCGTCAGCCAGAGCCATATAGGCAGCGAACCAGTCTTTCATGACCAGCGGCACGCTCCAGCCGTCAAGCAAGACGTGGTGGAAGCTCCAAATAAACCGATAGGCCGTATCGCTGATGCGAAGCAACGTCCAGCGCATGAGCGGCGGTTCTGTGATCGCGAAGCTGCGCTTGCGATCCTCCTCCAAAAAGGCGTCCCACTCCGCTTTCTGCTGATCGGCGGGCACATGCCGCCAATCTTGTTCATCCACGACAACCTGGACGTGCTTGCGAACGATCTGATGCGGTGTGGACACCCCGTCCCAAATAAACGATGTACGCAAAATGGAGTGGCGATCCACGACTTTTTGCCACGCTTGCTGGAAAACGTCGACCTCGACATGGTGCATCGTCATGGAAAACTGAACCACGTAGTCTCCGCCCGCATGTTCGTACAAGGAATGGAAAAGCATTCCTTCCTGCAATGGCGTCAGCGGATAGACGTTCTCGATGGAGCGATCCCGGCCCACATAGTTGTCGATGGCGCGCTGATCCAGCCGTGCTAACGGGAAATCGGATGGGGTGTAGCCCCCTGCCTCTTCTGATCGGCAATGTTCCATAATCTCGCGCAAAGACTCCATGTAATCACGGGCAAGCGCTTCGATTGTTTCTTGGTTATGGATGTTCGCGTTGTACATCCAGGTGATATGCAATTGCTCCCCGGAAATGGCGCTGTTCACATCAATCAAATGAGCGCGAATCGCGTCTGCGGCGATATTCGCCCCTCGCGACTCCTCGGCCATGGCGAACTTCGCGCCAGCCGATACTACCTGGTCAAACTGCCCGAGGTAGTTGAAGCTGATCTCCGGCTTCGTATGGGCTTGCAGTTGCTCTTTCCACTCGTCATCATTGCTGAGGTATTGCAGGATGCCGTAGCCGATGCCTTTTTGCGGAATGTGGCGCAGCTGCTCCTTGACTGCTTTCAGCACATGCCCCCATGGCTTCGACTGGTCAAAGTCAAGCTGTACCGGATACATGCTCGTGAACCAGCCAACCGTCCGGGACAAATCCGCACCTTCGATGATTTCCTCGCGTCCGTGCCCTTCCAGATGGACATGCAACGTCTTTTGCCCTGTCCAACGCTGCATCGCTTTCGCCAAAGCGGCCAGCAATACATCGTTGATTTGCAGGCGGTAAGCGGTAAGCGTCTCATGCAGCAAGGCGCGCGTCTCGTCTGCCCGAAGCGAAAGCGTCACTTGCTTCGCAGCCGCTTCCGTGTTCTCGTTCGGCTCGTACGGATGATCGACCGGAAGCGGGCTTCCGCCGCTGCTTTGTTGCAGCCAGTACGCTTTTTCCTGCTCTAGCGTATCCGAGTCGGCATAGGCAGCCAATTTTTCCGCCCACATTTTGAACGAAGTCGTTTTCGCCGGGAACGACACGTCTGCATGGTTCGCCAATCGCTCGTAGGCATGCTGCAAATCTTCGAGCAAAATGCGCCACGAGACGCCGTCGACGACCAGGTGGTGAACGACGAGCAGCAATCGGCCCGCTTTCTGTTCACCCAGATTGAAATACACGGCTTGAACGACATTGCCTTCCGCAATATTCAGGCTCGCTTGCACCTCGCTGGCGATTTCCTCCAGGCGGGCTGCCTGCTCTTGTTCTTGTGTCGAAAGGTCGGACAAATCCACGCAACGGAACGGGGTGTGGTCGCCAAGTCCGTTCATTTGCTGCGTCCACGCGCCATCCACGAAAGAAAAGCTCATGCGCAACGCATCGTGGTGGGACAGCAAGCTTGCGATGGCACGCTCCAGCGCGGATACGTCAACCGGTTGCTGAACGGTCAGCAGCAAAGATTGATTCCAATGGTGCAACGACGGTTGGTCGGCTGCAAAAAACCACTTCTGAATCGGGGTAAGCGGCACATTTCCCGTCACGATGCCCTGTTCGTTTTCCCATTTCGTATGGGGCAACTGGCTGGAATCCGCCACGACGCGCAGCAATTCGGCAATCGTCTGGTTTTCGAACAGTTGCTTTGGCGTGAGCCGAATCCCGAGCTGGTTGGCCCGGGCCACGATCTGGATGCTGAGAATCGAATCGCCGCCCAGTTCAAAAAAGTTGTCGTGGATGCCCACATCAGTGACACCCAGCACCGTTTTCCATATATCCGCAAGCTTCACTTCCAGCTCCGTGGCAGGAGCGACATAACCGCTGGCGGCCTCGCTGCGCGCATACTCGGGAGTCGGCAGCGCCCGGCGATCCACTTTTCCGTTCGGAGTCAACGGGAAGCTGTCCATCTGCACGAAAGCGGACGGGATCATGTACTCAGGCAGCTTATCTTTCAAATACGAACGCATCTCGACAGGCTCGACGGTTTGGCCGCCTGCAAAAACGAGGTAAGCGGCAAGCCGTTTGTCGCCAGGGGCATCCTCGCGCACCATGAGAAACGCTTCTTGCACAGCCGGATGGCGAAGCAGTGCCGTCTCGATCTCGCCCAATTCGATGCGGAAACCGCGGATTTTCACCTGGCTGTCGATCCGCCCGATAAACTCGATCGCGCCGTCTGGCAAATAACGCACCAGATCGCCCGTCCGGTACAGACGCGAAGCTTTTTGCGGGTCGAACGGATTGTCGACGAACCGCTCTGCGGTCAGCTCCGGGTTGTTCAAGTAACCGCTGGCAAGCCCATCGCCGCCTATATACAATTCGCCAGCCACGCCCAGCGGAACGGGCTGCCTGTTTTTGTCCAAGACGTACACGGTCGTGTTGCTGATCGGTCGGCCAATCGGGAAGGAAGTAATCTCTTCCGCCAGCTCTGTGACAGGATAGCAGCACGTAAAAGTCGTGTTTTCCGTCGGGCCGTAGCCGTTGATTACCGTCACTCCGCCCAGCGCCAGCACTTTGCGCACGTGCGGAACAGAGACGACATCGCCGCCGACGAGCAGTTGGCGCACCCCGCGCAAATAGTCTGCGTTATGGTCGACCATGATCGAGAACAAACCTGCCGTCAGCCAAAGCGTCGTCACCTTGTGCTGCACAATCGCTTCGCCCAGTTCATCGAGGGATGGCAAATCCGGCGGCATCAGCACCAGCTTGGCTCCGTTCAACAACGCGCCCCAGATTTCAAAAGTAGCCGCGTCAAACGAAACCGTAGACGCTTGCAGGAATACGTCCGCTTCGCTAATCGTGACGTAGTTCGTGTTTTTGACCAGGCGGACGATGCCGCGATGAGCGACGAGAACCCCTTTTGGCGTGCCTGTCGAACCGGACGTGTAAATGACGTAGGCGAGACTGTCTTTTGTCGTATCCACAGCAGGCGCAAGCGGGCTTTCCGCTGTCCACTTTTTCGCATCGCGGTCGAGATAGACCGTGCGGCGCTTGCGTCCTTTCCATTGCTTGCCTAAATGTTTTTGCGTCAGCAAAATCGATACGTTGGCATCTGCCAGCATGAAGGCGAGGCGCTCTTCGGGATAAGCCGGATCGAGCGGCACATACGCTCCGCCTGCTTTCAAAATCGCAAGCAGACCGACGAGCATATCCAGCGAACGGTCGACGCACAGCCCGACGAGAGTGCCTGCTTCCACGCCTTGCTTTTGCAAGTAGTTGGCGAGCTGATTCGCTTTTGTATCCAGTTCGGCGTAGGTCAATTGCTGGTCACCCGCAACTGCGGCGATGCGCTCCGGGTACCGGGCTGCTGTTTCTGCAAACAGTTGGTGCGCCGTTTTGTCGCGCGGATAGTCGGTGGCTGTCTCGTTTTGTTCCACCACCAGCCTATTCCATTCGCTCTCGCCGAGGAGGGCGAGCTGATCGAGCGACGCTTCCGGTTGCGTGACGATCGACGCCAACAAATGTTGCAAATGCTCAGCCATTCGCTCAATCGTCGTGCGGTCGAACAAGTCCGTGCTGTACTCAAATGCAGCGACGAGGGTGTCTTCCTTCTCTCGCATCGTCAAAGTCAGGTCGAACTTGGAAGTCGTCAGATGGCTCTCGGTATCCACTGGCGCAACGTGAAGACCTGCTGTCTCGACGTCCTCGAGTGGGAAGTTTTGCAGGACGAACATCACCTGGAACAGCTGCGAGTAGCTGAGACTGCGCTCCAGTTGCAGTTCATCGACCAGCTTTTCAAACGGCACATCTTGATGCGCATAAGCTGCCAGCGCTGTTTCGCGCACCCGCGCCAGCAATTCGGTAAAGGGCAAATCTCCTGACAAGCTCGTGCGCAAAGCAAGCGTGTTGACGAAGAAGCCGATCAATTTCTCGGTTTCCTGACGATTGCGTCCAGCTACCGGACTGCCCACGACGATGTCTTCCTGACCGCTGTAGCGATACAGCAACGTTTGGAAAGCGGCGAGCAATGTCATGAACAAGGTCGTGTTGGCTTCCTTGCTGAGCTTTTTCAATTTAGCGAGCAAATCGTGCGAAAAGCTCGTCGTGTAAGTCGCCCCTTCGTAGCTTTGCACGGCAGGACGCGGTCGGTCTGTCGGCAAAGCGAGCAGCGGTTCCGCCCCGCCGAGCTTCTCTTTCCAGTAGGCGACCTGCTGCTCCAATACTTCGCCCTCCAGCCACTCGCGCTGCCAGGCGGCAAAATCGGCATACTGAATCGGCATTGGCGCAAGCTGCGGCACTTCGCCTTTGCTGTACGCTTCGTAATGGGCAAACAACTCGCGCAGGAAGACGCCCACTGACCAGCCGTCAGAAACAATGTGATGCATGTTGATCAAAAAGACGTGCGCTTGCTCCTCTGTCCGGATCATCGTCGCGCGCATCAACGGACCTTGGCGCAGATCGAACGGCCGGGCGGCATCGTCAGCAGCCAGACGCGCGATTGCTTGCTGCTTCTCCTCGCTGGAACGGTCGCGCAAGTCCACGGTATCCAGTTTCCAGTCCAGTTGCGGATGAATCACCTGTACGGCTTGTCCGTCTATGTCAGTGAACGTCGTACGCAAGCTTTCGTGACGGGCGATAATCGCTTGCAAGCTTTTCTCCCATGCTGCGACGTCGAGTTCCCCCTGCAAACGCAGCGCAAACGGGATGTTGTACATCGGGTTGTCCGGCATCAACTGATCGAAGAACCACAAGCGTTGCTGGGCAAAAGACAGCGGCAAAGCGCCATCTCTTGGCACAGGCTGAATCTGAGTCGAGCTGCCATCCGTGCCCGGCTCTCCCAGTTGAAGAGCGGCCGTTTGTTCACTCCATGCGGCAATCGTCGGGTGCTCAAAAATCGAGCGCACAGACTGCTCGACTCCAAACACTTCGCGCAGCCGGGAAATGACCCGTGTCGCCAAAAGGGAGTGACCGCCAAGCTCGAAAAAGTTATCGTGAATCCCCACTTTTTCGACTCCAAGCACCTGCGACCATATGCTTGCGATCAGCTCTTCCGCCTGATTGCGCGGCTCTGTGTATGCTTTTGTCTCTGAACGGTTCCCCCACTCCGGCTCCGGCAAGCGTCTGCGGTCGATCTTGCCGTTTGCTGTCAGCGGCATCGCGTCTAGGAACACATAAGCAGAAGGCACCATGTATTCAGGCAGTTTCGTTTTGAGCCATGCCTGCAAATCGGCAACTTCTGGCGCATCGTCTTTGGCAACCGTCACATACGCTGTCAAATGCTTCTCGCCACGGTCGTTTTCCCGCGCCATCACGACCGTTTCACTCACTTCCGGGTGCAAGGCAAGCGCTGCTTCCACTTCCCCCAATTCGATGCGGAAACCGCGGATTTTCACCTGGTTGTCGATCCGCCCGATAAATTCAATCGTGCCGTTCGGCAAGTAGCGCACCAGATCGCCCGTCCGGTACAGACGCGATCCTTTTTGCGGGTCGAACGGATTCTCCACGAACCGCTCTGCGGTCAGCTCCGGATTGTTCAAGTAACCAAGAGCAAGGCCGTCTCCCCCTATGTATAACTCGCCTGCTGCTCCATACGGGACAGGCTGCTTGTGTTTGTCCAAGACGTATACGGTCGTGTTGCTGATCGGTCGGCCAATCGGGAAGGAAGTAATATCTTCGGACAACTCCGTGACAGGATAGCAGCACGTAAAAGTCGTATTCTCCGTCGGGCCGTAGCCGTTGATTACCGTCACTCCGCCCAGCGCCAGCACTTTGCGCACGTGCGGAACAGAGACGACATCGCCGCCGACGAGCAGTTGGCGCACCCCGCGCAAATAGTCCGCGTTATGGTCGACCATGATCGAGAACAAGCCTGCCGTCAGCCAAAGCGTCGTTACTTTGTGCTGCACAATCGCCTCTCCGAGTTCATCGAGGGATGGCAAATCCGGCGGCATCAGCACCAGCTTGGCTCCGTTCAACAACGCGCCCCAGATTTCAAAAGTAGCCGCGTCAAACGAAACCGTAGACGCTTGCAGGAATACGTCCGCTTCGCTAATCGTGACGTAGTTCGTGTTTTTGACCAGGCGAACGACGCCGCGATGCACGGCGAGAACTCCTTTTGGCGTGCCTGTCGAGCCGGACGTGTAAATGACGTAGGCGAGACTGTCTTTTGTCGTATCCACAGCAGGCGCAAGCGGGCTTTCCTCTGCCCACTTTTTCGCGTCGCGGTCGAGATAGACGATACGGCGCTTGCGTCCTTTCCATTGCTTGCTCAAATGCTTTTGCGTCAGCAAAATGGAAATTTTCGCATCTGCCAGCATGAAGGCAAGACGCTCTTCGGGATAAGCCGGATCGAGCGGCACATACGCTCCGCCTGCTTTCAAAATGCCGAGCAGACCGACGAGCATATCCAGCGAACGGTCGACGCACAGCCCGACGAGAGTGCCTGCTTCCACGCCTTGCTTTTGCAAGTAGTTGGCAAGCTGATTCGCTTTCGCTTCCAGCTCGGCATAGGTCAATTGCTGATCACCCGCAACTGCGGCAATGCGCTCCGGGTGCCGGGCTGCCGTTTCCGCAAACAACTGGTGCACCGTTTTGTCGCTCAGATAGTTGGTTGCCGTGTCGTTCAGCCCGACAAGCAGATGCTGTCTTTCTTCGGGACGGAGCAATGACAGCGCAGACAGGGACCGCTCCGGATTGTCGACGATAGCTTCCAGAATAAGCGCCAGCTGGTCGAGTGTTCGTTCGATCGCCGCTTGTTCAAAGCGGTCTGTCGCATACATCATTTTGATGCTGAACGGATCACCCGGAATCCCGACAACCGTAAGCGGATTATCCACCTCCTGGAAGTGCTGCACAGCGGAGATGGTAAAGCCGACTTCTTTCTCGTCCTCTTCGCCAAGCGGATAGTTCTCGAATACGAAAATGCTCTCGAACAGCGGTGTCCCGCGCGGAACGTCCGTCCAGCCTTGAATGTCGACCAACGACGTGTATTCATACTGGCGCACTTTGGATTGCTGTTCCTGCAAAGCTTTGAACCAGTCAGCCAATGATTGCTCCGGTTCGATCTTCGCTTTCATCGGCAACGTGTTGATAAACATCCCGACCATTTGCTCGACGCCAGGCAGGTCGCTCGGACGGCCGGAGCCGGTTACTCCGTACACGACGTTTTCCTCGCCGCTCAACCGGCTGAGCAAAATCACCCATGCCCCTTGTACGATCGTGTTGACCGTGACTTTATTCGTTCGCGCCAGTTTGGCAAGCGCTTTGGTCACTTGTGGAGTCAGAGCGCGGGTCGCTTCCCCGATCTGCTTTTCCAGTCCCTCATGGCCCGCGGTGCGCTTGGCGTGCGATTCGAACGGAATCGGCGTAGGATTTTCCATCGGCCCCAAAAACTCGCGCCAAAACTGCTCGGACGCCGTCTTGTCCTGACGGCGGAGCCAGGAGACGTAGTCTTTGAATGGCCTTGCCTGCGGCAGTCGCAAGTCTTTGCCTTGGCGGTACGCTTCATAAAAATCGAGAACTTCCTGAAACACGATCGGGCTGCTCCAACCGTCCAGCAGCAGGTGGTGGAAGCTCCAGATCAGTCGGTGTACGGCTTCGCCCAGCTTGATGATCGTCACGCGCATGAGCGGGGCTTCGCTCAAGTCGAAGCCCGCCGCTTTTTCATTTTGCAAAAACGCCGCCAGCATGCTCTCCTGCTCGTCACTTCCGTATGACGACCAGTCTTTTTGCCGGATGGAAAAAGGAACGCTTTCGAAGACCGCCTGCAGCGGCTTCTCCGTCTCTTCCCAGATGAATCCGGTACGCAAGATCGAGTGGCGCTGAATCACTTTCTTCCACGCTTTTTCAAAGGGAACGATGTCAAGCTCGCCTGTAAGAATCGCCGTAGTTTGAATCATGTAAGCCGATCCTTCCGAGTACAGCGAGTGGAACAGCATGCCTTCTTGCAGTGGGGTTAGCGTATATAGATCAGTGAGATCCCCCATGGAGTTCATTCCCCTTTCTATTTTTTAACCTTGCGAGCACCTTGTTCAAAGCGCTCTGACTCAAGTCTGCATCCTCGAAGTCTTCCGCTCTGTAGCTTTGTTTCTCCGCCTGGATCAATGATTGCAAAGCGTCCGTGTAGTGACGGGCAAATGTTTCGATATGCGATTCGCTGTACAGTCTTCCGTTGTAGAGGAAGCTGAGGCCGAGCTTGCCTTCGGTGACGGCCCCCACGACATCGATCAAGTGAGTCCGTCTGTTGTCCGGGCTGCTGTTTGCGCCTCGCTCGCCTTCCGCGTATGCCAGAAGCGCTTTCGCATCTGCTGCCTGGTGGAATTGTCCCAAATAGTTGAAGCTGAGCGGCGCTTGCGGAATCGCCTTTAGCTTTTCGACCAGTTCAGGGTCTTGCGCCACGTAGCGCAGCAGGCCGTAGCCGAGACCTTTGTGCGGAATTTGTTGCAGCTTTTCTTTGACTCGCGCAAGCGCATCCTCGGAAGACGTGTTTGGCTCCAGTTGAATCAGGAGCGGGTACATCGACGTAAACCAGCCGACGGTGCGGGAAAGGTCGACGTCCTCGAACAACTCTTCGCGACCGTGCCCTTCGAGATTGACCAAAAGCGCGGACTCGCCCGTCCATTTGCCGTGTGCCAACGCCAGCGCCGTCAACAAAATATCGTTGATTTGCACGCGGTAGCGGGATGGAACTTTTTGCAGCAGGGCGTCCGTCTCTTCTTCTTCCAGGTGGATTGTCCACATCCGGCCGTTTGCTTCTGTGTTTTCCGCCCAGTCGTGCACGGGCAGTTGGTGACCCGACAGTTCGTCTGCCGCCTTGAGCCAGTAATCCTGATCAACCAGCATCCGCTCAGAGGACGCGTATTTATGCAATTTTTCTGCCCATGCCTTGTAAGAGGTCGTTTTCGGCGGCAGTTGAATCTTGTTGCCTTTTTCCGCTTGCCCGTACGCTGTTTGCAAGTCTTCGATCAGGATGCGCCACGAGACACCGTCGACTGCCAAGTGATGAATGACCATCAAAAGACGGCCTGGTCGGTCGTACCCGAGATCGAAGTAGACGACTTTCAGCAGCGGCCCGTTCTGCAAATCCAGGCTTGCTTGGGCCTGCTGTGCGAGCTTTTCGATCTTCCGCGCCTGCTGGGCTGGCGGACTCATGGACAAATCCTCCACTTGCAGCGGCACTTCCGAATCGACGTCGGCATACGTCTGCTTCCACTGTCCGTCTGCGAAGGTGTAGCGCAAGCGGAGCGCGTCGTGATGAGCAAGCAGTTGGGCAACGGCTTGGCTTAAATACTCTTCCTCCAACGGCTCGTTCACTTGCAGCAGCATGGATTGGTTCCAATGGTGCGGCGTCGGTTGCTCTTGCTCGAAAAACCATGTCTGGATCGGCAAAAGCGGCACCTCGCCCGTCACGTTCCCTTGTTCTGCGTCCACCTTTGTACTTTGGCCTGCAACTTTTGCCAGCTCGGCAATGGTTTGCTGATCGAACAATTGCTTGGGAGTCAAATGGATGCCGGCCTTGTTCGCGCGGGCGACGATTTGAATGCTGAGAATCGAGTCTCCTCCAAGCTCAAAAAAGTTATCATGAATGCCGATGCGGTCCATGCGCAGTACAGCGCACCAAATGTCTGCCAGCGTTTGTTCGACATGGCTTGTAGCCGCTGCAAATGCGTCCTCTTCCCGGCTGCGTTCCAAAACAGGGGCTGGCAGCGCTTTGCGGTCCACTTTTCCGTTCGGAGTAAGCGGCAAAGCATCCAGCATGACAAAGGCGGCAGGCACCATGTAGTCCGGCACGTGTGCTTTGAAGTGCTGGCGCAGCTCGGCTGTCCCAAGCTCTTGCTCCGCGTCCTTGACTGCGTAGGCGACGAGCTGCTTCGTGCCTGCCTCATTTTCGTGGACGATCACCACCGAGGCCGTAATTGCCGGGTGTTTGGCCAAGACCGCTTCCACTTCGCTCAACTCGATGCGGAACCCGCGAATTTTTACCTGGTTGTCGAGCCGCCCGATGAACTCGATCAGACCGTCCGGCAGGTAGCGCACCAGGTCGCCTGTGCGATAAAGACGTGCCGCCTGATCAGTTGCAAACGGATTGGGCACAAACCGCTCTGCCGTCAAATCTGGGCGGTTCAGGTAGCCTTCCGCCAGACCGTCGCCGCCGATGTACAGCTCGCCAGTCACGCCAATCGGAACGGGCTGCATGTGACGATCGAGCACGTATGCCGTCGTGTTTTTGATCGGACGGCCGATCGGGAAAGTGTGGGCCGATTCGGGCATGACCGTGACCGGATTGCAGCAGGTGAATGTCGTGTTTTCGGTCGGGCCGTATCCGTTGATCACCGTCAGCCCTGCGATTTCCAGCGCTTTTTTCACATGCGGAACGGACACGATATCTCCGCCGACGAGCAGTTGGCGAACCCCGGACAAATATTCCTTGTGATGGTCGACCATCAGCGTGAACAACCCGGCTGTCAGCCAAAGTGTCGTCACGTGGTGCGACTGGATCGCCTGCCCGATTTCTGCGAGCGACGGCAGTTCTGGCGGCAGCAGGACTAGCTTCGCCCCGTTCAAAAGGCTGCCCCATATCTCGAAAGTCGCCGCATCGAACGACACGGTGGACGCTTGCAGGAACACGTCTTGCTCCGTGATGGTCACATAATCCGTTTCCTTGACGAGGCGGACGATGCCGCGATGAACGACAAGCGTCCCTTTTGGCAGTCCGGTCGAGCCGGATGTGTAGATGACGTAAGCGAGACTTTCCGCTGTCGTGTCCACGTCAGGCGCCTGCTCGCTCTCCTTGGCAATCAGCGGCCAATCGCAATCCAGGGCAATCGTAGTCCGTTCCCCTGACGGCAAGCCGGGCATGAGCTGCTCCTGTGTCAGCAAGACCGTGATTCCGGCGTCGCCCATCATGTAGGCCAGACGCTCCTCTGGATAATCAGGATCGAGCGGCACATAGGCTCCGCCAGCCTTGAGTATGCCGAGCATCCCGATCAGCATTTCCGGCGAACGCTTGACGCAGAGGCCGACGAGCGCACCCGGCCGCACTCCTTTTTGTTGCAAGTAGTTGGCTGTCTGGTTGGCCCGGCGCTCCAATTCCGCGTACGTAAGCGTCTGATTTCCCGCAACGACCGCCAGTCGCTCAGGATAAAGCAGCGCCGTTTCCCGGAACAATTGATCCACCCGTTTGTTTCGCGGATAAGCGGTCGTCGTGTCGTTCCACTCCACCAGCAATTGCGCTCGCTCGCTCTGGTTCAGCAGCGGCAATCGGGCAATACCCTGATCCGGCATATGAACGATAGCTTCCAGCAACTGAACAAAATGCTGCGACAGTCGCTCCATCGTCGCCTCATGGAACAGCGCTGTGTTGTATTCAAACGTGGCGAACAGTCCGTTTTGTTTTTCCGCCATCGTCAGCGTCAGATCGTATTTGGAAGTGACCAGATGCTTGTCCATCTCAAAATCAGCCACACGGATACCAGCTTTTTCGTCCAAGTTCAGCTGGAAGTTTTGCAGGACAAACATCACCTGGAACAGCGGCGAGTAGCTGAGACTGCGCTCCAGCTCCAACTCGTCGACCAGCTTTTCAAACGGCAAATCTTGATGGGCGTATGCTTCGAACGCCGTCTCCCGCACTCGTGCCAGCAACTCGCGGAAGGTCGGTTCTCCTGACAAGTCCGTCCGCAGCACCAATGTGTTGATGAAAAAGCCGATCAGCGGCTCCGTCTCTTGTCTGTTCCGTCCCGCGACAGGGCTGCCGACGAGGATGTCCTCCTGCCCGCTATAGCGGTAGAGCAAGACTTGGAAGGCAGCGAGCAAGGTCATGAACAAGGTCGCGCCTTCTTCCTGGCTGAGCTTGTTCAGCTTTGCGTACAGCTCGCCTGAAAGCTTGATCGTATGCATCGCGCCATCATGCGTCTGGACGGCAGGACGCGGCTGATCTGTCGGCAAAGCCAGCAGCGGTTCGGCTCCGCTCAGCTTTTCTTTCCAGTACGCAAGCTGCTCGGCAAGCACTTCCCCTTCCAGCCACTTCCGCTGCCAAACGGCGTAATCTGCGTATTGCACCGTAATCTCGGCCAATTCAGGCGCTTCTTCCCGCACAAACGCTTCGTACAGCGCCCGCATTTCTTTGAGGAAAATGCCGATCGACCAGCCGTCGAAAATGATATGGTGCAGGTTGAATAAGAAGACGCACTCTTGCTCCGCCAGACGAATCAGGGTGGTGCGCAGCAAAGGACCTTGGCTCAGGTCAAACGGCGTCGCCGCTTCCAATCCGGCCAAGCGATGAGCTTCCGCTTCCCGCTCGCCTGCTGGCATCCCGCGCAAGTCGATCACGTTCAGCTTTCCATCCAGCCGGGAGTGAATCACTTGCACCGCTTCCCCATCCACATCGCCAAAAGTCGTCCGCAAGCTTTCGTGGCGCTGGATCAGCACTTGCAGGCTCTTTTCCCAAGCGGCGATATCCAAATCTCCCAACAAACGCACGGCTGACGGAATGTTGTACAACGTGCTGTCCGGCATCAGGCGATCCAGAAACCAGAGGCGCTGTTGCGCGAACGACAGCGGCAAATGAGCTTCCCGTGAGACAGGCAGCATCTGCGCTTCCGTTTCGTTCTGCCCAATCGCTCCAAGTGTCTCGGACAGCTCTGCAACAGTCGGCCGCTCAAAAATCGCGCGGATCGGCACTTCTTTCGCAAACGTTTCGCGCAGACGGGAAGCTACTCGTGTCGCCAGGAGAGAATGTCCGCCCAGTTCGAAAAAGTTGTCGTGCACCCCTACTTGCTCGATTCCGAGCACATCCGCCCAGATGCTGGCGACCAACACTTCCGTCTGATTGCGCGGCGCTACGTAGCCAGCGGCAGAAGCGACTTGCCCCCACTCCGGTTCCGGCAGTTGCTTGCGGTCGATCTTGCCGTTCGGTGTCAGCGGCATCGCGTCCAGCCAGACAAAGAAGGAGGGAACCATAAACTCGGGCAATTTTGCCTTGGCCCAGCTCGTCAAGACGGCACGATCGCCGCACTCCCCGTCTTTTGTCGTGATGTAGGCAACGAGACGCTTTTCGCCCAGCTTGTCTTCTTTGGCCACGACCACTGCTTCCTTGATCTGTGGATGGCTGCGCAGGACAGCCTCCAGCTCGCCCAATTCGATCCGGTAGCCGCGAATTTTGACCTGGTGGTCGATGCGGCCCAAATACTCCAGCTGTCCGTCGGGCAAGTAACGAACGAGATCGCCTGTGCTGTACATCCGCGCATGCGGGTCGGGGTGGAACGGATTGGGCAAAAAGCGTTCTGCCGTCATTTTCGGACGCTTCAAGTAACCGCGCGCCAAGCCGTCACCGCCCAAATACAGCTCCCCAGGCAAGCCCAACGGCACGGGCTGCAGCTTGGCATCGAGAACATACGCTTGCGTGTTGGACAGAGGACGGCCAATCGTCGGCTCTGTCTTTGCCCCTTTTGTCACCTGGACATAGGTGGAGTACGTCGTATCTTCCGATGGGCCGTACAGGTTGAAAACTTTTTGCACATGCCCAAGCGCGTACAGACTTTGCGCCAGCGTGTTCGGCAGCGGCTCTCCGGCGAGATTGACGACCCGCACGTTCGGCGGTATCGCGTTCATCCGCACCAGTTCCTTGGCCGCAGATGGCACGGTATTGATCAAAGTCACCTCTTTTGCCGCTGGCAGGCTTGGCAAATGCAAGGCGTTGTCCGCCAAAATCACTTTGCCGCCGCAACTCAAGGTCACGAATATTTCATACACGGACAAGTCGAAGCAAATCGAAGTGGACGCGAGCACGCCGCTCATTTCTTCAGCCGAGAAGACGGTTTTCGCCCAGAAAATGAAGGCAATGACGCTGCTGTGCTGAATCGCCACCCCTTTTGGCAGACCTGTCGAGCCAGATGTGTAAATCACGTAAGAAAGGTTGGTTGGCGCAGCCAGATTCGGCACATTTGCTTCCGGCTGGGCCGCCATGCACGCCCAGTCGCGATCCAGGCAAATCACTTGTGCTGTATGCTCAGGCAACATCGGAAGCAAGCGTTCTTGCGTCAGCACGATCGCCGCCTGCGAATCATCCAGCGTGTAGCCAATCCTGTCTTGTGGATAGGCAGGATCAATCGGCACGTACGCACCGCCAGCCTTGATAATTCCCAGCAAGGCGACAATCATCTCGGTCGTCCGCTCCATCAGGACAGCGACCAATACTTCCGGCCCGACGCCCTGCGACCGCAAATAATGAGCAAGCTGGTTCGCCCGTTTGTTCAGTTCCGCATATGTCAAACGCTCAGTTCCGACGACCAGAGCTTGCGCGTCCGGCGTTGCCTCCACTTGCGCCTCGAACAACTGGTGCATCACCAGGTTGCGCTCGTACGGCATGTCGGTCGCATTCCATTGCACCAACAGCTTGTGGCGCTCCGCTTCCGTGATGATGGACAAGTCTGCGAGCTGTTCGTGCGGCTCACGCATGATTGTTTCCAGCACACTGCTCAACTGGGCCAGCACCTTGTCCATGGCTGGTTGCTCGAATCGGCACGTTTCATAAATCAGTTTGAGCATCAGTTCCTCGCCAGGCGCTACCACGAGCGTCAGCGGATAGCTCGTCTGCTCGACCGCATTGACTTCCCCGAGCAACATGCCGGATTCGGAATCCGCACTTGTGCCGGACAAGTAGTTCTCAAAGACGAAAATGCTGTCAAACAACGACTGGCCGCGCGGCACCTCGCTCCAGCTCTGAATGTCCACGAGCGGCGTAAACTCGTACTGGCGCATCTCGCTTTGGGCCTGCTGCAAGCTTTGCAGCCAATCGATTACCGTCGTCTGTTCCGGGAAAAGCACACGGACAGGCAACGTGTTGATAAACAGCCCCACCATCGCTTCTGCGTCAGGCAAGTCGGTTGGCCGTCCCAGATTGGTCGTGCCAAAAACGACTTCCGCTTCGCCTGCATAACGCGCCAGGATCAGCGCCCAAGCCCCTTGCACAACCGTATTCAGCGTCAACTGGTGCTTGCGGGCAAAAGCGAGCAAGTTCGCTGTCGCCCGTTCGGACAAAAGCAGCTTGTGGTCTGCGTATTCTTTTGGCTGACCCGCGCTGCCACCCGATTTCCCCATGCCAAGCGGCGTCGGCACGCCAAAGCCCTGCAAATAGTCGCGCCAATACTGCTGCGCTTCTTCCAGGTTTTGTCGTTTCAGCCAGGCAATATAGGCTGAAAACGGAGGAATGGCGGGCAAGCTCGCTTCCTTGCCATGCGAGGCTGCGGCATAAAACGCCTGCCAGTCCTGGAACACGATCGGCGTGCTCCAGCCATCGAGCAACATGTGATGGAAGCTCCATACAAACTGGAACGTGCTCGCATCCAGGCGAATCAACGTCCAGCGCATCAGCGGCGGACGGGCGAGATCAAAACCCCGCTTGCGATCTTGTTCCAAATACGTCTGCAAGCCTGCTTCCTGCTCAGCCGCTGTCAGATGGCGCCAGTCCAGTCGCTCGACAAACGTTTTGACTTTCGCGTGCACGACCTGATGCGGCTTCTCCAATCCGCTCCACAGGAAGGACGTTCGCAAAATCGCGTGGCGCTCGACGACTTTTTGCCAGGCTGCCGAAAATGCCTCTACATTCACATGCTCCAGTTTCAAAGCGAGCTGCACCACGTAATCCCCGCCTGCTTGCTCATACAAGGAATGGAACAGCATCCCTTCCTGCAACGGCGTAAGCGTATAAACGTTCTCGATCAGGCGATTGTGACCGATAAACTTGTCGAGACTGTTTTGATCCAGTTCCGCGAGCGGGAAGTCGGAAGGCGTATAGCCCCCTGCTTGCTCCGTGCGGCAATGGGCAATAATCGCTCGCAACGCTTGCACATAGTCATGAGCGAGCTTTTCAATCGTGCCCGGCTCGTACAGATCGCGGCTGAATGTCCAGCTCATCTCCAGCTGGTCTTGCGCCACCATGCTCATGACATCGAGTTTGTAAAGACGCGTCTCATCCTCGCTCACATTGGATGCCGACCAGTTCGGAATGATTTGGAACAACGCCGCGTCAGTCGTTTGACCTTGGCCGAATTGTCCCAAGTAGTTGAAGCTGATCTCCGGCTGCGGCTTGGCTCGCAGCATTTCGGCCGTTTGCCCATCCCGGCTCAAATAGCGGTGAATACCGTAGCCAATCCCTTTGTCCGGGATCGCCCGCACTTGTTCTTTGATCGACTTCAGCAAGTCACCCCAGGCCAAATCCGGCTCCGTTTCCAGCAAGACCGGATACAGGCTCGTGAACCAGCCCACCGTACGCGACACGTCCACGCCATCCACGATCGGCTCGCGACCGTGTCCCTCTACCGAGACATACAATGCCCGCTTGTTCGTCCAATCCGTAATCGTGCGCGTCAAGGCACTGAGCAGCACATCGTTGATCTGCGTGCGATAAGCGGCTGGCACTTCTTGCAGCAGCGCCCGAGTCTCGTCCGCGCTCAGCTTTGCCTTTACTTGCACGGCCAGACCTTCCGTGTTCTTGCCTTGTGGATGATCAACAGGCAGCCCGCATGCCTGTTCGCTGTCCATGCCAGTCCAATACTCATCGACAGCGCTTTGCTCCGCGTACGTTGTCAGCTCCTCCGCCCAGCTTTTGAACGAAGTCGTCTTTTGCGGCCATGCAATCTTTTGCCCGGCTTTAACCTGTTCGTAAGCGGTTTGCAGGTCTTCCAAAATAATGCGCCAGGAGACGCCATCGACCACGAGATGGTGAATCACAATGAACAGACGCTGTTCCGCTCCGAGTTGGAAATAGGCGGCACGGTGCAAAGGTCCTTTTTCGATATCCAGGCTTGCTTGCAGTTCGTCTGTGATGTGCCGCATCCGTGCTTCTCTCTCCGCCTCAGGAACGGACGACAAATCTGCGACCAGCAGCACATCTTCATCCGCAATCTCACCATGCGCTGCCTGCCATGTTCCGTTGACCTGCTGAAAGCGCAGGCGCAGGGCATCATGCTGGCGAGGCAGCGCGGCAAAAGCTTGCGTCAGCGCCGTCGTATCGAGTTCTTCCCGCACCGCGAGCATGACCGACTGGTTCCAATGATGAACGTGGCGGACATCCTGCTCGAAAAACCACGTCTGAATCGGCGTCAAAGGCATTTCGCCTGTCACGATTCCTTGTTCGGCCTGCATTTCCGGCGCTTTTTCCAGCACCACTGCGCTTGCCGCCAGCTCGGCCAATGTTTGCGCGTCAAACAAATGCTTCGGCGTTAACTGCAAACCAGCCTGATTAGCCCGCGAAACGATCTGAATGGTCAAAATCGAGTCGCCGCCCAGTTCGAAAAAGTTGTCGTGAACCCCGATCGTCTCTACGCCCAGCACCTCTTGCCAAATTTCGGCCAGCTTGCGTTCCACATCCGATTGCGGTTCGACGAAGCTGCCTTCCCACTCTGTTTTCGCGACATCCGGCAGCGGCAAGGCGCGACGGTCTACTTTTCCGTTTGGCGTGAGCGGCAGGGCTTCCATCAGCACGATGGCAGACGGCACCATGTAATCTGGCAACATTTCTTTCAAGGACTGGCGCAACTCGCTCGTCTGTCGCTCTTCTCCTTCATGGAGCACGACATACGCAACAAGCCGCTTCACTCCGGGGGTCACGTCTTCGCGGACGATCACCACCGACTCTGCAACCGCGGGATGAGCGTACAAGGCCGATTCAATCTCGCCCAGCTCAACCCGGAACCCGCGAATGCTTACTTGATCGTCGGCACGTCCGATAAACTCGATGCTGCCATCTGCTGCATAGCGCACCAGGTCACCAGTCCGGTACATCCGGGCACCTTCAATCGGGGAGAACGGATTCGGCACAAAGCTCGCTTCCGTCAGGTCAGGACGGTTCCGATAGCCGCGCGCCAGACTTTTTCCCCCGATGTACAGCTCTCCGACTACCCCTACAGGTACAGGCTGTCTGTTTTCATCCAACACGTAGACAGACACATTGTCGATCGGGCGACCAATCGTCGGCGCAGACTCGCGCTCGCCCAAAACAGGTACTGCCCCTGCTGTCGCAACAACCGTATTTTCTGTCGGCCCATACTGGTTCACGAGCGTAAACGGCACGTCCGCAGTCGGGTATTGGTGCAGCGTATCACCGCCCGTCAGCATGTAGCGCAGCGCCGCTCCCGTCGGCCATGGCAGCGGAAGCAAGTTCTCAGCCAGCGGAGTCGGCAAAAAGCTGATGGTGATGCCTGTCTCGACCAGCCAGTCCCGCAGTTTTTCCGGCGATAGGCGAATCTCTTCCCGCGGCTGGCAAATCGTCGCACCTGCGGTCAAATACGGCCAAGTCTCCCATACGGAAGCGTCAAACGCCGTACCGGCAATTTGCGAAGCACGATCTTCTGCCGACACGCTGTAGGCGCGCTGGTGCCAGTTGACCAGATTCAGGAGCGATCCGTGCTCGATCTCTACACCTTTTGGTGTCCCCGTCGAGCCTGACGTATAAATGACGTAGGCAAGTTGATCCGCATTCGTCTTGATTGCAGGCGCAGCCGTACTTTCCGCCGCAATCTCCTGCCAATCCCGATCCAGGCACAGAAGCGCCGCTGCTTCCTGCGGCAATGCGTCAAGCAAGCGCTCCTGGGTCAAAACGAGCGACATTCCCGCATCTTTGATCATGAAAGCGAGCCGTTCGCGCGGGTACGCCGGGTCCATCGGGACGTAAGCAGCACCTGCCTTGAGAATCGCCAGTTGACCGATCAGCATCTCGCTGGAACGCTCCACGCAAATGCCCACCAAATCCTCCGAACCAATCCCTCTTTTCAGCAAAGCATGCGCAAGCTGGTTGGCTTTCGCATCAAGCTCCGCGTACGTCAGCGCCCCTTGCTCCCCGATCACGGCAAACTGTTCCGGCAGCTCCTGTGCGATGCGCGCGACCCGTTCGTGCACTAGCAGGTCGAGGGAATAGGCGACATCTGTCTGGTTCCATTCGACGAGCATCCGGCTTTGTTCCGCACCGCCCAACAGGGGAAGCTCCACAATTTTTTGCCCCGGATCGGCGGCGATGGCTTGCAGCAGATTGCCAAAATGCTCGGCCATGCGCTCGATCGTCGTACGGTCAAACAAATCGGTGCTGTATTCAAACACGCCTTTCAATCCGTTGTCCGCCGCTTCAATCATCGTCAGAGTCAGATCGAACTTGGTCGTCTGGTTGAGCGTGACTTCATCGGGCGCAATCGCCAATGTCTCGCCTTCACGCACCCCTGTCGACATACCCTGCACAGCAAAAAGCACCTGAAACAGCGGCGAGTAGCTCAGACTGCGCTCGATTTGCAGCTCATCGACCAGTTTTTCAAAAGGCACATCCTCGTTGGCAAACGCATCGAACGCCGTCTCGCGCACGCGACGCAACAGCTCCACAAACGTAGGATCATCGGACAAATCAGTGCGCAGGACGAGCATGTTGACGAAAAAGCCGATCAAGTTTTCGATCTCTTGCCGATTGCGTCCGGCGACAGGGGTGCCAATCAAAATGTCGTTCGCATGCGTATAGCGGTACAAAAAGCTTTTGAATGCCGCAAGGAGCGTCATGAACAGCGTAGCGCCCTCTTGCCGTCCCAGCTCGCGCAGCTTTTGCCCGACCTCACCCGGCACGTAAAAAGACAAATGGTCACCGCGATAACTTTGAACGACCGCGCGTGGCCGATCTGTCGGAAGCGGCAACAGCGGCTCGCTGCCGTCCAGTTTGTTTTTCCAGTAACGGAGCTGTTCTTTCCATACGTTGTCTTGCGATTTCTCGCGCTGCCAGACGGCATAGTCCCGATACTGGATCGGCAAGGCGGCAAGCGGCAGCGCTTCTCCTTTGAGCAACGTTTCGTACACTTCGCTCAGTTCGTTCACCAGTACATCCATTGACCAGCCATCGGAGATGATGTGGTGCACGTTCAGCCAAAGGACAGACTCCTGCTCCTCCAAGCGAATCAGCATCGCCCGCAGCAGCGGCCATTGATCGAGGCGGAACGGCGTTGCTGCATCTTCCTCGGCCATTTGCTTCCACTCCGCGTCTTTTGCCGCGGCTGGCTTGTCGCGAAGATCGGTGACGCCAAGCGACAGATGCACATCCGTATGAATCACCTGCAACGCTCGCCCGTCCACATCGACGAACGTGGTGCGGAGCGATTCATGCCGCTGGATGATTTCATTCAAAGCGCGTTCCAGCACAAGCTCATCGACCGTTCCGCGCAGCCGGAAGCCGACGGGGATGTTGTACATGGCGCTGTCCGGGATGAGCCGATCGAGGAACCAGAGACGCTGCTGGGCGTAAGACAGCGGCAACTCGTCGGCACGCTGGAGCGCGGACGGCTGAATCGGGCTGTGCTTGTCCGCTTCTGCTCCATGCCGCAACGCTTGAATCCGCCGAGCCAATTCGGCTACTGTCTGATGGGTAAAAATTTCGCGCATCGGAAGCCGGACATGAAACAGCTTGGCTGTGCGGGAAAGCACCTGTGTCGCCAAAAGCGAGTGCCCGCCCAATTCAAAAAAGTTGTCGTGCACCCCGACCTGCGATACATTGAGCACTTCCTCCCAGATGCGGACGACCAGTTCCTCAACCGGATTGCGCGGCGCAAGGTAGACGTTGCCTGTATGCACGCGGCCATCCGGGAGCGGCAGCGCTTTGCGATCGATTTTTCCGCTCGATGTCAGCGGGAACTCTTCCATCTGAATAAAATGGGACGGCACCATGTAGTCGGGCAATGCTTGGCGAAGCGCTTCACGCAGCGCGTTGACGGTCCACTGCTTGTCTGCGATGAAATACGCGCACAAATACGCTTGCCCGTTATGGTCTGTGCGAGCGATCACGACAGCGTCGCGAATCGAAGCTTCCTGAATCAGCTGCGCGCGAATTTCGTCCAGTTCAATCCGATAGCCGCGAATTTTTACTTGATGGTCGATCCGTCCAAGGTACTCGATGTTGCCATCCTGACGGTAGCGTGCCAAGTCGCCCGTGCGGTACATGCGTTGTCCCACTGCAAACGGATGGGGCACAAATTTTTCGTTCGTCAATGCTTCGTTGTTCCAATAGCCTCTCGCCAAGCTCGCTCCGGCGATGCACAATTCACCAGGCACGCCGACTGGCTGCAATTGTCCATGCTTGTTCACGATATGCGTCTGAATATTGGCAAGCGGCTTGCCGATTGGCACCAGTACGTCTTGCGAATCTTTTGCCAAGGAATACTTCGTGGCATAAATCGTCGATTCGGTCGGGCCATAAATATTTTCCAGGATGACGCCAGGCAGCGCCTCGTACACTTTGCCCACCAGCTCGGACGGCATCGCTTCCCCGGCGGCAAATATATAGCGCAATGGACTTTCTTGCTGTTGATCCCGGACATAGTCGACGAACGGAATCAACATCGACGGCACAAAATTGACATGTGTCACGCCGTGATTGACCATCGTCTCCCAGATGTGGGCAGGCTCCTTCTCCGCTCCGGGATCGAGAATGACCAATCTGCCGCTCCCCAAAATCCAGCCAAAAATTTCTGCGACCGAAACGTCAAAAGTGTAGGTCGTCTTCAGCAAATACGCATCGTTTTCCAGCAGCGGATACAGTTCCTGCAAGGCAAAAATGATGTTCAACAAGCTCGCATGCTCGATCATGACGCCCTTCGGCTTGCCCGTCGAACCCGATGTGTAGATGACGTAAGCCAAATGGTTCGCATGGGAGACGCACTCCAGATTGTCCGCTGCTCCCTGGTAAATCTCAGCCGCTTCCAGATCGATGATCCGATCCGCAAAATCGACCGCTCCAAGAAAGCGATGGTTCACCAGCAACAATTCACTTCGGCTATCTTGCAAAATATATTCAATGCGTTCCTTCGGATGGGACGGATCAATCGGCAAGTACGCCCCGCCCGCCTTAAAAATGGCCAAAATCGCAATCATCATCTCCACGGAACGCTCGGTAAGCAAACTGACCATGCTTTCCGGGCCGATTCCTCTCGCCCGCAACAGCTTCGCCAGTTGATTTGCCTTTTCGTTCAGCTCCCGATAAGTAAGGACTTGTTCTCCCATGACCAGCGCGATGCGCTCTGGCTCCCTCTCGGCGCGCTCTTCAAAAATTTGGTGGATCAGCTTATCTGTAGGATAATGGCGGTACGTATCGTTAAAGGAATGCAGTTGCAGCTGTTTCTCTGCCGGATCAACCACTTCGAGCTTTTGCAAAAGGATGTCCGGCGCATTTGTCACTTGTGTCATGATGGTGGTGAGTTGTCGACTGATGTGAAGGAGCTGTTCTTCGCTAAAAACAGCAGCATTGTATATATATTTGATGGTGATGACATCACTTGGGGTAACCATTACGTTCAGGTCGTAGTTGGTTTGTTCAAAAGCAGATAGATGAGTGAGGGTAAACTCTTCGTTGTACTGGTTCAGACGAGTCAGAAATTGCTGGCCCATCGGATAGTTCTGGAACAGCAGAATATGGTCAATCAGTTGCTGGTTGCCCTGAATGTCGGCCAAGGAAAGATAATGGTATTTGGCAAGCGAGAGCGCTTCCTGCTGCACTTGCTTCACCAGCTCGGAAAACGTTTGCTCCGCTCCCGCCTGGACGCGGATCGGCACCGTGTTGATGAACAGTCCGACCATCTGTTCGACGTTCGGCAGGTGGCTCGGACGTCCGGAGACAACCGAGCCGAACACGACGTCTTCCGTGTTGCACTGGCGTTGCAGCATCAGCCCCCAAATCGCGCGGAACAAATTGTTAAGCGTCACGTGCAATTGCTTGGCGAGCTTGTTCAAGCTGTCCGTCAACCCCTGCTCAATCGCAAACACCAATTCCGCCTGTCTGTAGCTGTTTTTGCCGCCCTGCTTGTGTATAAAGCTGGTCGGTTCATAGCCGCTTATATACTCAGCCCAGCTCGCTTTTGCCTCTTCGGCGTCCTGCTCTCCCAGCCAACTGATATACGTGCTGTAAGGGTAAACCGGGCCAAGCTCGACGGGCAGGCCGCCTTTTCGCTGTTGATAAATTTGAAAAAAGTCGTTGAGGACAATCGGAATGCACCAACCGTCCAGCAAAATATGATGGTGACTCCAGAAAAGGGTATGCGTGTCAGCCGAAGTCCGGACAAGAGTGAGACGGATCAGTACGTCTTTGGCCAAATCGAAGCTTGCTTGGCGGTCTTTCTGCGCAAAGTCTTCCAGGTAGGCAGCTTGCTCCTCTTCAGAAAGGTGGGTAATATCCAGCACCTGAACCTTTGTCTTTCTTTCCCTGAGCACGATTTGCCGGGGCTTTTGCACTTTTTCCAGGAGAAAGACCGTTCGGAGAATATCGTGTCGTTCAATCAGCGCGTTCAAGCTTTGTTCCAGGATAGCTGGATCGATGAGCCCTTTGATCGTAAAGCGCATTTGTTCAAAATAGGACTCGCTTCCTTCGTCCAGGAGGGAATGAAACAACATTCCCTCCTGCATAGGAGTTAACGGGTATATATTGTCGACCTTTTTCCTTGACACGACTACTCTCCTCCTGAGTTCCAGTTACTTACAAATCGCTAATCAAGTCCATAATGTCGTCCAGCTCACTCCGCGAGAGGTTCTTGTCCACAAAATCGCTCGGTGTCAGCTCGGTTTCTGTCTTTTGCAGGCAGTGGGCAAGCAGCGCATTCAGATGCGCTTGATAAAGCTCCAGCAGCTTGTCGATCGTCGCTTTGCGGTACTCATCGCGATGGTACTGTATGTGAATGGTCAGCTCTCCGTTGCTGATTTTGGCAAATACATCCAGTTGCTGCGTGCGCTCAGCATTTGCTCCGCGCACACTTCCCTGCGGAAGATGCGAAAGCGTGAGCCAATCGGTTTCCAGTCCGGCATCGAGCTGCTCCCATGCATGAACGACGATCTTTGGCTGGAGCGTAAAATCGTCCGGATGCTTGTGCCGAAGGTCAGTGAGCTGCTTGAGGATGGAATACCCGCTTCCTTGATGCGGAATCGCCCGCAGCATTTCTTTGACCTGCTTGATCTGCTCCCCCGGATCGCCTGACTTCGCAGCGGAGAGGACAACCGGGAACAGCGAATGGAACCAGCCCACCGTCCGCGACACATCCAAGCTTTTTGCTGCCGACTCGCGCCCGTCTTTTTCCAAAAAAACGGTGACATCGTCTGCTCTTGTCCAGTCCCGCAACGCCATGCCCAAGGCGGCCAACAAAAGCTCCTGCGCTTCCGTCTGATAGGCGTGATTGGCCTCGTGCAGCAGATTGGCTGTCTCTGCTTTCGCGAAACGAATGGCTGCTGTCGCCGTGCTTTGTTCCGTTCGGGAAAGCGGCTCCTGATCTTGTGGCAGCGGACGGGTCGGGCTGGACGCGATTTTTCTCCAATAGCCCAGTTCGCTCGTCAGCTTCTTGCTGTTGGCTGCGTTGTGCAGTTCTTCCGCCCAGCTCTGATACGAGTGGGTTTTGTTTGGCAAGGCGATTGGCTCGCCCGCAGCTTTTTGCTTGTAGGCGGTTTGGAAGTCTTCCAGAATGATCCGCCAGGAAGCATCGTCCACAACCAGCTGATGAATCGCCAGGAGCAGATGGTCGCCTGTCCTCGTCATGAACAGCGCAGCCTGCACGAGCGGCCCTTCCTGCAAATTCATCCCGGCTTGCCATTCGTTTGCTTTTTCTTCCACTTTTCCCGCTATATCCAGCTCCTCCGTACAATCAAACGCGCGGAAGCCGAACAGCTTGCCTTCGTTCCCCTGATGGAACTGGACAATCCCCTGCTCTGTCTCGCGAAAACGCATGCGCAAGGCATCGTGCTGCAAAACGAGCGCGTTCAGCGTCTCCACGACCCACTCACGCTCCAGGCCATCCCGGCAAAACAGCATCCTCGCCTGGTTCCAGTGGTGTCGATCAGCTGTGATCCGTTCAAAGAAATCGCGCTGGATCGGCGTCAGCTTGACAAGCCCCTCTACCAGTCCCTGTTCGATGACGACCTGCTCGGACGTGACGAATGGGGCAATCTGTTCAATCGTCGGGTACAGGAACAGGTGGTTGATCACCATCGTCCAATTGATCCGTTGCAGTCGGGAGGCGATTTGCAACCCTTTGATCGAATCTCCGCCCAGTTCGAAAAAGTTGTCGCGAATCCCGATCCGTTCGATTCCGAGCACTTCGCCCCAAATGTGCGCCAAAGTCGCTTCCAGTTCCGTGCGCGGCGCTGCATATTCCGCTTCCGCTTTCACACTGCCGTCCGGTTCTGGCAAAGCCTTGCGATCGAGCTTGCCATTGGCTGTGAGCGGGAACTGTTTCAGCAAAACGAAATGGGCCGGAATCATGTATTCAGGCAGTTCACGGCGAAGCAACTCGCGCAGTTGACCGACTGTCCACTCCTGTTCGGACAGCAGGTAGGCGCACAAGTACGCTTGGCCGTTTTGATCGTTTCGGGCTACGACCACCGCGTCCTGAATCGTTTCCTCCTGAATCAGCTTGCTGCGGATTTCGTCCAGTTCGATCCGGTATCCGCGAATTTTCACCTGATGGTCCATGCGTCCGAGGTATTCGATGTTGCCATCCTCGCGATAACGGGCGAGATCACCCGTGCGATAAATCCGCTCGCCTTTCTCCAGCGGATGAGGAGTGAATTTTTCTTCTGTCAGCGCTGGATTGTTCAAATACCCTCTCGCCAGACTTGCTCCTGCGATGCATAGCTCTCCTGGTACGCCGATTGGTTGCAGTTGTCCATGCCGATTGATGATATACATGCGATAGTTGGGCAGCGGCTTTCCGATTGGAACAGGACTTTCCTGCGAGCCTTTCGCGAGCGAGTAACGGGAAGCGTAAATCGTCGCTTCTGTCGGGCCGTAGATGTTTTCCAGCTTCACCTCTGGCAATACTTCGTACACTTTTGGCACGAGTTCATCCGGCATCGCTTCGCCGCAAGCCAAGATGTACCGCAAGCGATTTGCTTCTGTTCGCCCTTCCAAATACTCGACAAACGGGATCAGCATGGAGGGCACGAAGTTGATGTGGGTAATTCCCGCTCCGACTACCGCCTGCCAAATAGCCTTCGGGTTCTTTTCCGCCTCCGGTTCCAAAATCACCAGTTTGCCACGACCCGGAACCCACCCGAAAATTTCCGCGACTGAAATATCGAATATGTAGGTTGTCTTGAGCAAGAAGGCATCGTCCTGCAAAAGCGGGTACTCGTCCTGCATTCCGTGAAGCACATTGAGCAGCGCTCCGTGCTCGATCATCACGCCTTTTGGTTTTCCCGTTGAGCCGGAAGTGTACATGACATACACCAGATCGCCTGGCTGGTTGACCAGTGGCGGGTTGCTCGTATCCGCCGCATAGCTGCTCGCACTGTTCAGATCAAGGACCACTTCCGCCATGCTTGCCTTTTCCACAAACGGCGACTGTGCCAGCACCAGCTTGGCTCCGCTGTCTGCGAAAATGTAGGCGATTCGCTCCGCCGGACTGTGCGGGTCGATGGGCAAGTACGCTCCGCCCGCTTTCAACACAGCGAAAATCGCCACCATCATCTCGACCGACCGCTCTGCCATCAGCATCACGAGATCGTCAGGTTGCACCCCTTTTTCGCGCAAAGTGTGTGCCAACTGGTTGACCCGCTCGTTCAGCTCGCGATACGTCACGCGTTGTTCGCGGAAGACTAGCGCTGTTTTGTCAGGGGTAGCCGCCGCCCAATCCTCCAGCATCGACATGATCAGCTTGTTCGGATACGCCTTGGCTGTATCGTTCACCCGCAAAAACAAATCGCGTTTTTCGTCTTCCGTTACCAGTTCAAACCTTTTCACCTGTTGGTCCAGCCCGTGCACGGCTTGCAAAAGCAGGTGCTCAAACTGCGCGACCATGCGGAGGATCATTCCCTCGTCAAACAGGTGCGTATTGTATTCAAACACGATGTTCAGCCCGTTTTCCCGCTCCAGGACTTCGAGTGTCAGATCGAACTTGCTGATCCCGGCGTTTATATGGTGCATGTTGCTCTCCAGCTCGGTTTCCGGTGCGCCTTGCATCATGAACATCACATCGAACAACGGGTGACGGTTCCCTTCCCGCTTGACACGGGCAGCTTCGAGAATTTTGTCAAAAGGCACGTACTGGTTTTGCAAAGCCGGCAAAAGCTTTGCCTTGACCTGTTGCAAGTTATGTAAAAAGCTTTCTTCATGATCAATGGAGAGCAAAAGCGGCAGCGTATTGACGAACATCCCCAGCAGTTCTCGCGTATCTGGATGCTGTCTGCCGTCCGTAACGGTGCCGAGAATGACTTGATTGCTGTCGCTGTTCATTTTGGACAGCCAGATGGACACGATCGTGAGCATCAGCATGTACAGAGTCAGATCATGCTTGGCCGCTGTCGCCTTGAGCTTTCGCGTAATTTCCGGGTTCACGCGATACATCTGGATCGCTCCGTCAAACGTCAACTGCGGCGGGCGTTTTTTCGTCGGAAGCTGGACGGCGGGAAGCTCTCCTTGCAAAAGCGTTTTCCAGTACGCTATCTGCTGTTCGTATTCGTCGCTTGCGAACCATTCATTTTGCCAGCGTGCAAACGACTTGTACGTTTTTTCCACAGGCGACAACACCTGCTGTCCGAGCAAAGCTTGCAGCTCGCGCGCCAGGATCGACTTGGACAGACCGTCCAGCAAAATGTGATGGGAATCGAACCAGAGAACCTTTTTGTCCGCCGTCTCAATGACTCCCGCCCGCAGCAACGGCGCTTTCGCCAGATCGAACGGCTTGATCTGCTCCGCAAGCAAGCTTTGTACCGACTCCTCCTCGCCAGTCTGGCGCACAAAGGACAGCTCTGCCCGAGGAACAATCCGTTTTACAATCTCGTCGCCGCGCATGTGATACGTGCTGCGCAAACCTTCGTGCCGCAGCACCAGCTGCTCCAGGGCCACCCGAATTTGCTCCGTATCGACAGTCAGGGGGAAGTTGATCGTATAGACCACGTTGTAGGCAATCGACTCCACATCTTGCTGCTGGATGATGTACATTCGCTTCTCGACGGCGGAAGTCTCGTACTCCGCTTGCTCGTCCAGCTCTCGCAAAGGCTCCAGGCTCACCTGCTTTTGCTCCGTAAGCAGACGTTTCAACTGCCGGATGGTCGGATGCGTGAAAAGCTGGTCGTATCTGAGCGAAAGCCCGATGTTTTTGAGCTGGTGAATCAGCTGCATGACTTTGATCGAGTCTCCGCCTCGCTCCAGAAAATGGTCGTCGATCCCCATTTGCGGAATCCCCAGCACGTGGCTCCACACCTGTGCCAGTTGCTGTTCAAGCTCATCAGTTGGCGCGACGTAATCTTCCCCCAGCAACTCCGCATCGGCCTGCACGTCTGGCAAGGCGCGCCTGTCTACTTTCCCATTCGCGGTCAACGGGAAAGCCTTCATGTGAACAAAGTACGCGGGGATCATGTAATCGGGGAGATCGTTCCCGAGCCATTCCCGCAGCTCGCCATGCGGAATTTCTTCAGGAGCAACGTAATAGCCAACCAAGTATTTGCGCCCGTCCGCTTGCTCCTTCGCCAATACCGTTGTCAGTTCAATCAGCGGATGATTCATCAAAAATGGCTCGATTTCTCCTGGCTCGATGCGGTATCCGCGAATTTTGACCAAATTGTCCAGGCGGCCGAGAAACTCGATGTTTCCGTCAGGCAAAAAGCGTGCCCGATCGCCCGTGCGGTACATTCGCTCGCCCGTCTGCGGATGGACGATGAACTTTTCCGCCGTCAGCTCCGGGCGGTTCAAATATCCGCGCCCCAGCCCTTCCCCGACAATAAACAGCTCGCCTGCCACCCCGATCGGCTGCAACGCCAGCGCTTCGTCCAAAATCAGGATGCGGGTGCGGTCAATCGGCTTGCCAATCGGAATATTCGCATACGGCTTGTCCACCTCGAACATCGTCACCATGATGGTGCACTCTGTCGGCCCGTACCCGTTGTAGAGCTTGTACGTTCCGTTCCGCTCGATTTTTTTCAGCACATCCCCGCCCGTAATCACCACGCGAAACGACTGGTTGTCCATTTGCATGAACTGTTCAGCGGCACCCGTCGGCAAATAGCTGATCGTGATCCCTTCCTGGTTGCAGTAATCGTTTAAAGCGTCCAAATCGTACTTCCGTTCGGAAGGCACGATGTGCAGCGCAGCGCCAGCGAGCAAATGCGTAAATATATCCAGTGCAGACCCGTCAAAGGAAAAACTGGAATAAACCAACGCCTTGTCCGCAGGGGTTACGCCAAAGTACGGCCGATACCACTCGCAAAAGTTGACCAGATTGTGATGCTCGATCATGACGCCTTTTGCCAAACCTGTCGATCCTGATGTGTACATGACGTACACGAGGTCATCCGGGCGATTGACGTGCGGCAAATTGTTCGTGTTCTCGCTGTAGCTGTCAGGATCGTGCACGTCGATGATGTCGCAGGCACCGTTCGCTTTCTCCTCATGCAAAGCGTTTGTCAGCAAGATCGCGGCACTGCTGTCAGCCAGCATGTAGGCAATCCGCTCTCCCGGATAATCCGGGTCGATGGGCACATACGCCCCTCCTGCTTTCATTACCGCGAGAATGCTCACGATCATGTCCAGAGACTTGTCCAGCATGATCGCTACCTGATCGTCAGGCTTGACGCCTTTGCCCCTGAGATGGTGCGCCAGCTGATTGGCCCGTTCGTTTAGTTGCTTGTATGTCAAGGATTGGCCCCGATCGACGACAGCCACGTGGTCTGGCGTCATCTCCACCTGCTGTTCGAACAGCTGATGGAACGTTTTGTCGATCGGCTTTTCGCCCCGTTTTGGCTCTGCACAAAGCCGCTTTAATGCCAACAATTCTCGTACTGTCGTCATGTTCAGGTTTTTGTAAAAATCCCGGTCTGCTTTGAAGTGGAGCGTTCCGCCAGCAGTTTGCCGATACGGAGCGATCCGTCCATGCACGATATTTTCCCACTCGCGAATGAACAGTTCCTCGATCGCCTGATTGGCTTTGTTGTAACAATCGAGCAGAGTATCTTCGTCGGCAAACGCAATCTCTTCCTGCACGAGAATGTCGCCTGTATCTACATGCTCGTCGATGAGGTGGATCGTCACGCCCTTGGGTGTCTCGTCCCAAACGCTCCAGAAAACAGGATCTCGTCCCTTGTTCCAGGGCAAAAGAGAAGGATGAAGGTTGATGATGCGCCCGCGAAACCGGGAGACGATTTCTTTGTCCAAAATATACCCGTATGCATAGCTGACAATCCAGTCGATCTCTTGCAAATTGGCCGACTGCGCGTGCACTTTTTCCTGGCAGATGACGACTTCGTGGTGTAATGATTCCAAGTACCGTACAACTTTGTTTCCTTTGCTCATAAATGTTGTTAGGAATAGTATTCTCACAAAAACACCACCAGTACTTCCTAAAATTTCGTTGACAAAAAAGTAACTTCGAATGAAAATCTTTGGTAGATACCAATTTTGGTACTTTTTTACATAACACACAAAATCATGTTAATTTGTAAACAGTTAACGGTCAAGGTCTTATATTTGACAAATGAATGCAATCAGCGATGATAAACCTGGAAAAAACTTGATTTACGTAGGGATCGCGGCGTTTTCCGTTACGGAATAATTTGGTATAAAAATCCAAAAACCTGATTTTCTGGCTGGTTCTGCGCGCCAGAAGCTGACAGGAAAATGGACAGGCCAAACGTGGCGGAATGAGAGGAAGTGATCCAGCAAGCAATATGGAATTTTCGTGAACAATCACTGTGAAAGGAGGTTTTAGAATCGACCATCAAGAAGGAATGGTATATATGTAAAATAATTACAATTTTGTGAATGTCAAGCGAGGAAAACTTCAGAAAAAGGTGATACTTTGTGGAGCATGTAATCGAAATTAAAGATCTCAAAAAATCGTTTGGCGACAAAAAAGTTCTGAACGGTATTTCTCTCTCGATTGGCAAAGGGCGAATTTTTGGTCTGCTCGGCCCGAATGGCTCGGGAAAAACGACTACCATGCGCATCTTGTCCTGCCTCATCGAGCCTACCTCTGGGGATATCACCATCCTTGGCCGCCAAATCAGCACGCACAAAGAAGAGATTCGCAAAAAAATCGGTTGTGTCACAGAATCCCCCGGTGTTTACGACAAGCTTTCCCTGTTGGACAACCTGGAGTTTTTCGCCGCCTGCTACCAGATTCCCAAAGCCAAGCGCGCTTCCCGCATCGAATATTTGCTTCGCCAGTTCGACTTGTGGGACAGAAGAAATGATCCTGCCGGGCGACTGTCCAAAGGGATGAAGCAGAAGCTTTCGATCATTTGCGCGATTTTGCACGATCCCGAAATCTTGTTCCTCGACGAGGTGACCGCGAACCTCGACCCTGTCAGCATTCGCAAGCTGAAAGATTTGATTCGTGAATGGGCCGCCTCTGGCAAGACGATCATTTTTTGCTCGCATATCTTGACCGAGGTTGACGAGCTATGCCATGAGTTCGCCATTATCAAGGGGGAGGTCATTCGCTTGACCACTCCGCAGCAGTTCCGTGAAGAATGGACCACCTACAATGTGATCCTCGATGTCGGATCGGATGTGCAAAAGTCGGAACAGATTATCAGGGAAGCGAAGGAAGTCGAAGCCTACAAGCGTTCGGAAAATCAGTTCCACCTGAGAGTAACCGATCCGGAGACAGCCAACCCGCAGTTGATCAAAAAGCTGGTCGCAGCCGATGTCACTATCAAATACATAACGCCTCTCTCTGTTTCGCTGGAAGACTCTTACCTGAGCTTGCTCGATCAAGAAAAGGAGGCGATCTAACATGCCGACATTCGTCATTCTCCGCGAGTGGAAAGAACTGTTTGCCAACCGTTCCGTGCTGATTACGAATCTGGCCGCGCCATTCGTGATCTTGATCATGGCTTTGATCACGACTGTGTTTGCCCAAAATGGCAAGATGGAGTTCGTCCTTACCTTGATGAAATTGACTAATCCGCTGCTGAATATGGCTGGAGACGATGGCCAGATCGCGATTGCCCGCTTCTACTTCCTCCTGTTTTTGATCGTCCCGGCGATGATCCCGCTGACCTTTGCCACCACGAGCATCATCACGGAAAAAATGACAGGGACATTGGAGAGCGTGCTGGTCACTCCCATCTCGACCAAGGAGTTCTTGCTCGGCAAAATTCTTGCCTTCGCCTTGCCGTCCGTTGCGCTGACTTGGGTCATCCAGCTCATCTTTTTAGGCTTCATCTTTGCGAGCTTTGACAACGCCAGTACCCATTTTTCCATCGTTTTCATTCTCGCGATGATCCTGCTCGTCCCGTTTGTCTCGATCATCAGCTTGTCCTTGAGTGTCGTAGTTTCCTCCAAAGTGGACAACGTCGCAGCAGCGCAGCAATTCGGTGCCTTGCTTGTACTGCCGATCATCGGACTCGCCATCAGCCAGGTGATTTTCCTCTCGATGATGAGCAATCCGCTGATCTATCTGGGCCTGGTGACAGGATGTGCCGTTCTCGCCCTGATTACGTTCCAGATCAGTGTCAAGCTGTTTGACCGCGAGCATATCATCAGCAAGTGGAAATAGCGAAAAAACCGCCTCCTGCAATCGTTGCCGTCCGCGATTGCAGGAGGTTTTTTCGTGCTCCCGCTTTTTCTTGCCATGCGAAAAAGGGCTACCCGAAGGCAGCCCGCAGTCGGCTACATGATTCGTTACCTCGCGCCAATGACGGCTTTGAGCGTCTGGGTAATCGTGTGCCAGTCTTCTTCTTGCATGTGCGAATCCAAAGGTCTTTGCAATTCCGTCAGCACATCATCCACATAATGCTCCCGTCTCATGCCTACGAGGACGCTGTGTACCTCTGGCGTAGCGCGCATCGTACGGATCGCCGTCTGGCTCAGCGTATCCGTAGCCACGAGATGCGGCCGCACTCTCGACAGCTCTGTGCGGATGTCTTGCGCCCGCTGGTAGTCTTTCGGCGTATAGTAGTTCTTCAACGCCTGGGCGGCTTCCGTGAGCGCTTCCTTGTATGTATCCAACCAGCGCAGCGTCTCTTCGCCTCCCCCGCCATGCTTCTCGATCGTTTTGCGAATATCCGTAATGACGGGATCAAACAGCATCGTTTGCACGTTGTTTACGTTTGCCGAGGAGTACAGCTTCTTCCAATACTTGCGCAGCATCGCGCCAGCTGATACTTTTTTCTTCAGCTCTTTCACTTCTTCTTTTTCCATTTTCAACGCAGGCAAAATGTGATAGACGATATGATCCTCCACATCATCCACGCGATCCAGGCAAGCTTTGATTTGCTGGGTCGCTTCCTTCTCGTCGATGACCGTGTTCTGATCCAGGCGAATGTCTGTCAGACGGAAAATTTTGTCCTTCGCCGTGACGTCGAGCGTCCGGTTGGTCATCACTCCGAGTGCTTTTTCCTTGGCAAACAGCAAGGCACTCTTGCCCTGCGCATGGCTTTTTTCCAGCAAGGCACCCGACTCGTACATGTTCATCGGAAACTGGATCACGCGAAAATGGTGGTTCGGCGTAATCGCCTCCGCTATCTCCCAGAGCGTATCGAGCGCAACAAAGTCAAATTCCTTTGGATTGCTGCCAAACGAGTTGGCACTGACTCCGTAGCATTGGATTCGCCCTGCCTCGACTTCTTGTTCCAAGTGGCGAAAAGCTTTCCCGATTCGCTCCAGCAGCTCTTCGTACGCTTCCTGCTGCTTGATTTTGTTCATTTTCGCCCACAACATATACCATTCCGGATTGTGCAGCATGTAACAATCGATCATGTCCAGCTGCAAACGCTCCAGGCTGCGCGTCAGCTGATCTCTCAAATACTCGGGATGGATGCAAATCGACATCCCTTCATGTACGGTCGTGAAGTCCTGGTACGGCTTGCCTTCCGCCGTCCGCTTCATCGTCTCTTCAGAGTCCTCGCCGACCACAATGCCTGCCTTGGATACGATCACAAGCTCTTCCCGCTTGATTTTTGCTTCCTCCACAAGCTGTTTCAGGACGCTGCCGATGACTTTCTCCGCGCTGCCGTTCGCGTACATGCTGCTGGTGTCGATCAGGTTGATTCCTTCGAGCAGCGCTTTGCGCAAGGCGTGCTGATACTGTTCGTCCTGTTCATCAATGCGATACGTTCCGAATCCGACCTGGCTGATCCAAACCTCGAAGCTGCCAAACGGCTTGTAAGCCAGATGCGGATTGGCTTGTGCCAGTCGCTGTGTCCCTTCCAGTGTCGCTTTTCCTGTAATCATCCGATCCCCCTGTACCCAACCAGATAGCTTTGTAATGTTGATTCGATGATCGCCAAAAGTTGTTCCTGTTCCGAATGGAGAAAGAAATGGTCGCCTTGCAGCATGTGCATCTGGAACGAAGCACTGGTGTGCTTTCTCCATGCTTCCATGTGCGCCACGGTAATGTCGGGGTCCTGCCAACCGCCAATCGCCGTCAATCCGCAACCGAGCGGCTCTTCCTCCTGGTATTGATACTGCTCGCAGATGGTGAAATCTGCCCGCAGCATCGGCAGAAGCATTTGCAAGATCTCTTCGTTTTCCTCGTTTTCAAAAAGCTCCTTCGGCGTGCCGTTCAGCGTGCGCAGCCCTTTCAGAAACTCGGCGTCAGGCAAGTGATGGATCGCTTCACCCGGATCAGGCAGATGGGGCGCATGCCGTCCTGAAGCGAACATATGCCGCGGCTTGATACCGTACTGGTTACGCAAATATCTGGCCAGCTCGAAGCTGACCAGCGCTCCCATGCTATGTCCAAAAAAGGCAAACGGGCGATTCAGATGGGGCAAAAGCGCTTCCGCCAGCTCGCGGATCATCACGGACAAGTCGGTGTAGTACGGCTCCATAAACCGATTGCTCCTGCCTGGCAGCTGCACGGGGCACACCCCGATCTGCACAGGCAGCTTTTTTTGCCACTCGCGATAGATGCCGGCATGTCCGCCTGCATAGTGAAAGCTGAATAAAAGCACCTCTGCCTCCGCCGTCATTTTCGGGGAAAGCAGCCAACGGCTCGGGGAAACGTGTGTCTTTTGCATAAGAGATCCTCCTTGGATTGCTAGGGAACGATGTTGATTTTTGCGCCGTCTTTCAACTGGGACTGGCCTTTGATCACAACTTTGTCTCCCTGCTTCACACCAGACTCGATCAACGTCATCTCTGTTCCTTTCAGCGCGATCGAGATTTCCTGTTCGGCCACTCTTGTTTCATTCACGACGTAGACGACCGACTTCCCATTTCGCTCCACAATCGCGTCGGTTGGTACGAGAATGCCAGCCTGTCCTTTTTTCGCAGACACTTCGGCCTTCATCCCGGGAAGCAGCGTGCCTTTCGGATTCGGCACTTCAATTTCCACAGGGAATAGCCTTGATTGCTCAGAAGCGCTCAGGCCGACGTAGGAGACACTTCCCTTGACCTTGACGCCCTGGGACGGGACTTGCAAATCCAGTTGCGTGCCTTTTGGCAAGCTGGGCAACGCTTTTTCGGAAACGTTTACCTTCACAATGACCGGATCGAGGTTAATGATCGTCGCAACAGGCTTTTGCAGGGTGATCGTATCCCCTTCCTGCACGAGGATTTCCGTGACAATGCCGTCGACGGTAGCCTTGATCAGCGTGTTGTCCAAAGCATTTCGGGCGATATTCACCTCGGCTTGCCCCTGCTGGACATTGGCTTTCGTGACCCGCCCGTTTTTATCTGCCTGATTCACCTGTGTGCGGGCATTGTTCAAAGCTGTTTCCGCCTGATCCAGCTGGCTCTGGTACTGATTTTTCGCCTGCAAAAACGCATTGTGGGCGTTTTCCAGCTCGCCCTTCGACATGGCGCGCTGCTCATACAGCTTTTTGGCCCGGTCGTAGTTCGCCTGTGCCAGCTCCATTCCTTGCGCAATCGAACCTTTTGCATTCGCATACGTTTGTTCCGCCAGCTTCAACTGACTTTCGGCCAGTTGCGTGGACGTTCCCATCCGGTTTGCGCTTTCCAGATTGGCTTTGGCGACGGCCAAGCTCGCTTCTGCCTGTTGCAGCCTGAGCAGCGCCTCGGTATTGTCCAGCTTGGCGATGACTTGTCCTTTTTTGACGGCGTCCCCTTTTTTCACGAGGATTTGCGAGACGGTCCCGCTCGTTTTGCCGAGGATGCTCACATCCGTATTCGCGAAAATTTCCGCCAGCAGCTTGTCCGACTCTTTCAGCTCGCCCTCCGTCACTTCCGCTACTTTGACGTCGAGGGAATTTTCCGCTTTGATCATCTCGATCTCCGTACCGGACGGTTTTTCGCTTTGCGCCTGTCCTTTGCTGCTCTCTTCTGTTGCCGTGCTTTGTGCATTGCATCCTGTGATGATCGCAGCTCCGATCAGGCAAACCACACCTGCGTTGATTAGCTTCCTTTTCTTCATTCCCGAAAAGCCCTCCGTCTCTACCCAGACTTTTTCATATCGCGTAAACTTCGCAGCACTGAAATAAACATATCCTCACCTGGCTCCATATCTGGTTCTTGGGTATCAGGAGTAAAAAACTCTTTTTTGATCCGGTACAACAGTTCATACCCGATCGGAACGACGATCAAGGTCAGGATCGTCGAAGTAATCAGCCCGCCGATGACGACAATCGCCAAGCTTTTCGTCATCAAGGCCCCTTCTGAAAAGCCGAGGCAAAGCGGCAAAAGGGCACAGACTGTCGCAACTGCCGTCATGACAATCGGACGCAAGCGTGTCAGGCCCGCTTGGACAACCGCCTCGCGCATGGAAGCACCCGCCAGCCTCCGCTGCTGGATATTGTCCACATAGACGATCGCGTTGGTCACAACGATGCCGACGAGCATCAAAAAGCCGATGAGCGCCGTCGCATCGAGAACGGAGTCTGTCACGAACAAGCCGAACAAGCCGCCAATCGCAGCCAATGGCAGTGACAGCAAAATGGCAAGCGGCGCCGTCGCATTGCCAAACGTGATCAGCATGACGACGTACACGATGAAAATCGCAGCGCCGATGGCGAGCAGCATGTCTTTGAAGCTCTTTTCCATGTCGCTTGAGACGCCTTCGGATGACAGCGTGACGCCGTTCGGCAGCTTTTCCGCTTTGAGCATGGCAAACAGGAAACTGCTCGCGCCGCCTTTGTTATCGCTCGTAATATCAGCCGTAATCTGCACGAATTGTTGCTCATCCTTGCGATTGATCTGGGACTGCACTTTTTCCTGATCGATCTCGACGAAGTCCAGCAGTCGTACTTGCTGTTTGCTCGGCGTTTGAATGTAGACGTTTTTCAGCTCATCCAGCGTTCTCGCGTGATTGTCGCTCAGTCCAAAGGACAGATCGTAGTCTTTTTCGTTGATTTTGATTTTTCCGATTTTCGTGTCCGATACTAGGAGGTTCACTTCTTGCGCCACCTGGATCGGCGAGATTCCCAGTTCTGCGGCCGCGTCCCGGTTGACCTTGATGACGATTTCCTTGTTCACGTCGTTCAAATTGTCGCGCACGTTGGTCAACAGCGGACTTTCCTTCATTTTGGCCTTGACGATTTCGCGCGCCTCTTTCAACCGTTCCAGGTCCGGCCCGTGCAGGATGAGCTTGAACTGATTGCTTTCATTGCTGCCCGGCTTGGTCAACACCATTTCGGTTCCGATCGGGATATCGGGCTTGATGATGCCCTCCCATTTTTTAATGGCCTGATCGAGGTTCACGTCATCCCCTGTTTTGATCAGCAGAACGGCTTCGTTCGTCCGGCGGATGTCCGCTTCCTCTTCAGAACCAAGGCTGCTCTGTATCGAAGCGACTTCCGGCTGTTCGCGCAATTTGGCTTCGATCTGACTGATCGTTTGGTCGAGGGTGTTGAGCTGGGTCCCTTTTGGCATCGTTACTTGAACGAATATGTATTTGGCTTCCGAGTCAGGCAGCAACCCGTATTTCATATAAGGAAGCAAGGCCAGACTCGCTACGAACAGAACAAAAGACAAAAGTCCGACCGCTGGCTTGTGGTTGAGCGACCAGTGAAGCAGCTTCCGGTACAGACCGGTCCCTTTGCCCGGCTCATGCTCCTTGATATTGCGATTTTTCAGGATGATGAGCTTGGCCAGCAGCGGAACGATCGTCACGGCCACCAGCAACGAGGCGAACAACGAGCAGACGACGGTCAGGGCAAATGGCCGGAATACTTCTCCAATCATCCCGCCGACAAACACAATCGGCAAAAATACGGCAGTGGTGGTAAACGTCGATGAGGTAATCGCGTGGAGCATTTCATGGGTAGCCATCTGAATCAGGCTTTCTTTGCGTTCCTTGTTCAACTGCAAATGGCGGAAAATATTTTCGATCACGACGATGCTGTCATCCACGACCCGCCCGACAGCGACTGCCATCCCGAACAAGGTAATCATGTTGAGCGTGATCCCCATCCAGGACATGAAAATCAGGCTGACCAGGATCGAGGTCGGAATGGAAACGAGGACGATCATCGTCGCTTTCACATGGCGCAAAAACAAAAGGATGATCAGGGACGCCATCACGGCTCCGAGCAACCCTTCCTTGAGCATGCCGTTAATCGAATTTTTGATATCGAGGGACGTGTCGTAAATCGTGGTAAAGGTCAAATTTGGGTACTCGGCTTGCAACCGGGCTATTTTCGCATGGATCGCATCGCCTGTTTCTACCGCATTGGCGTCCCGTGTTTTGTAGATGTTGATGCTGATGCCATTTTGGCCGTTAAAACGGCTGATCGAGTGAGCTACCTGGTCAAAGCGGACGTCCGCGATGTCGCCAAGCCTGACGTAAGCAAGCCCGTTTTTCGGATCTCCCGGGAGAAACAGCTTGGTGTCGCGAATATCTTCTACATGGAGGTAGCGGCTTACGACGCGAATGATCCGTTCTTCGCCGTCTTCGGTGAGCGTCCCGATCGGCATCGCCACGTGGCTGTCGAGCAACAGCTGCTTCAACTGGAGCGGAGAGATTCCGTAATAGTTGAGTGCATCGACGTTCGGCAGCACTTTCATTTCTTGCCCTTGCCCGCCGACTGTCGACACTTTATCGACTCCGGCAATGCCTTCCAGCTCTTTTAGCACCGACTCCTTTACTTCGCTGTCAAAGGAGTCCGATCCGCTGTTTTGCTCCTTGTCTGCCACATACAAATAGTAGACAGGCTGACTGCTGAATCCTTGGATCATGACTTGCGGTCGGCCTGCTTTGGCGGGAAGCGAGATGCCGGAGACTTTTCGTTCCAGCTCATCCCGGACAGCCTGTACGTCCGAGCCGGTCTCCAAATAAATTTTTAGCACGGAGCTATTGCTGTTCGAGTAAGATTCCAACGCCTTGATGCCTGATACATGACCCAGCTCTCGTTCCAACGGTTTCGTCACATCATCCAGAACGTCTTCCGGCGATGCCTCCGGGTAAGGAGTGCTGACAAGAAGCACAGGAAAAGACACATCCGGCATGTGCTCCACCTTGAGAGACATGGCAGCAACGATTCCACTTATGACGACCAGGAGGCTGATAATGATGATTGCTGTCGAGTTTCTAAGCGAAAAATTCGTGAGAAAGCGCAAGGAATGCCCCCCTTATTGCTAATAAATTCCAATTACTATATTACGCTTAAACGATTTCCCTTTTCAATAAATTTCCATTAAAATTAAAAATTGCTTTTCATTACCTTTCAAAAAATTGTGCGTTTTGGGCAATGCTGCCCCTTCTCCCACGGCATTGCCCAAAAACAATCCCGCTCCCTTAGCTTAAAAAGCCGTGCAGCAGGATATCCCCGATCGCGTGAGCAATCATCGCATACTCCAGCCCGCGCTTCCAGTAAAGGTAGCCAAACAAAATTCCCGCCACTCCGTTAAGCGCGATAGTGCGAATGAACAACAGCGGAGTAATCTCGCCAAAATAAGTGGCGGCCGCTGGCAGATGGCCTAGCCCGAACAAAAAGGCTGCACCGACAATTCCGATCCAGTACATCCAAGCCTTGGGCGAGGAGTGACGCCCAAACAGCTTGCTCAAAATCCAGACGATCAGCGTCATCATGAACAGCCGCACCATGACTTCCTCGTACACCCCGCCCTGGATGGAGGTGAGGACACCTGCCCAAATTGGCGTATTCAAGGCTTGTGCCTTTTCCGTGAGAATCGGCAAGAGCGGTTGGAAAATCAGTCGTTCCAGCAGGTAGATCATGAACGTCCCGAGCAGCCCGAAAATGACCGCTTGCACGATGCCTTGCCTGTTAAAGGTCGCACCGCCAGTTTTGTACATCCAATTTCGCAGGATCGGAGCATCGAGTCCGACCTTTCCTGCCAGCGTCAGTCCAGCCCATGCCAGCAAAAACGCCGAGATGCTGCCCTGCACGACAAACAGCACGATCACGGCGGGCAACGGCAGCGGCACCACAGCGAGCGCATCCCCCACCATCGCTAACAAATAAGGCGTAGCCGCGATAAAACCGATCGCACTGATCCCTGCCAAGAGCAAGGCAATTTTCACATTTTTCATCGTACTCTCCCCTTCCGGATTTTTTTGGCGAAGTAGTAGCTGCTCCCGATAGTGATCACAATCGTCGCCACGACGACCAGCAGCAGCGCAAACGAGTGGATCGGCTGCGGCAAAAAGGCAGTGAGGACAATGAGAATCCCGCCGAGGAAAAACACGCGGGAACCGAAATGATGCGTCATTTTCCACACTTGTTCACTGCCCAGCGCCCATGGCGTGCGTATGCCGATCAAATAATTATGGCGAAAGCGCGGCATGAAATTGCCCATCGTGATAAACAGAACGCCCAAGATCAGCGTCACAAAAATGGATATGTTTACCATATATCCGTAACCATATGCGATGATCAAACCGTGGATGACGAGAAGCGCAAACATGAGCGTATTCAAGATCGCGTCTTTGCTGCTCTCGAACTTTTGGTAGTTCTGCCTGCGCCAGAGCGAGGACACGAAGATAACGACCATCATGATCGGAACAAACGATACACCCAACAGTTTGGGGGCAAACCCATTCGGCTCGCCATTCATGCCCCAGTGAATGGTCATTTTGTCAGGCATGGATGGGTAACAGATCAGTCCCATCGCCACGCTGATCAGAAAAAACAAAATCGTCAAACCCGAGATTTTCATGTTATGACTCCTCTTTCGCATGAAATTGGATGACCCATTTCAAGAGATCTTGAAACACGGTGGTATTCAAGGAATAATAGATGTTTTGGCCTTTTCGCTCGTCGAAAACCATCTCCGCCTGTTTCAACAGATTGAGGTGATGGGAAATGCTCGGTTTCGTCATTGCAAAATGCTCGGCGATTTCGCCAGCCGTCATGTCTTTCTCCCGCAACAAGTCAAGCATCTTTCTCCTTGTCGGATCAGACAGCGCCTTAAACGCATGATTCATGGACATAGTTCATCGATCCTACTTTCGGAACATCTTTATTAGATATTTAGAAATTTATCGAAACAACTAACCAAAAAATACCATGGAAAATATACCCAGTCAATAGGTAAAAAGATTCTCATTATCCATAAATTGTATGTTATAACTGCACAAAAACCCCGATCATCCAGCTTCCTGCGGGAACGAAGCATCGTTCCAGGAAGTTGGACGGTCGGGGTTTTACCGTTTCCTTCTGCGCTTATCGCTTATTTCACCAGATCACGCATGATGTCTTCCACTTTCACATCGGTCGTGATCAGCTTTTCTTGTTTCATCCAGTCGATCAGCGTCTGCCACGACTCGGCTGTCATCGCACCGAACTTTTTGTCGCCTGCGTCCATCAGCGGGATCAAAATATCGAGGCTTTTTGTCTCGATGTCTTTTTCCAGCGGGAACTCCGCGGCTTGTTTGGCGAGCAGCAAATCGAGCGCTTTTTCCTTGTTGTTTTTCACGTAGTCTTGCCCTTTGGCAATCGCGCGCAGGAAGCCTTCTACAGCCTGTTGCTTTTTGCCCAATGTGTCGTCGCTCGTAGCCAGCACAAGCTCATAATAGTCCGGCACGCCGAAGTCGGATGGCTTGATCACATTGACAGGCACACCGTTTTTCTCCAAAATGAGCTGCTCGTGATTGATGTAGCCGCCTACTACCGCATCGACCTTCTTCGCGGTCAAAGCCGGAACGATGTCAAAGCCAATATCGGTGAAGGACAGGCCGGAATCGTCCGCGCCAGCGTGCTTGACGACTTGGCGAACGATCGACTCGTCGAGTGGAATGGACGGATAGCCGATATTTTTGCCCGCCAGCTTTTGCGGACTGTCGATCTCGCCGTCTTTGCGCGTCATGATTACATTCAATGGATGGCGAACGAGCGCCGCTACAGAAACGACGGGAATGCCTTCCGCGCGCGCCTGAATGAGCTGCGGCTGGTAGCTGATCGCCAAATCTACTTTTCCTGCTGCCGCCATTTTCAGCGGATCGTTGCTGTCAGAAGGCATTTGCAGGTTGACCTTGAGGTTTTCTTCCTTGAAAAAGCCTTGTTCCTCTGCGGCGTACAAGAAAGAGTGCACGGCGTTCGGGTACCAGTCGAGAGCTACTGTCAGTTCGGCAGGCTCTGCCGCTTTTTGTCCCGGAGTAGCTGTTTCCGGCGCAGTCGTGCCTGCTCCGGACTGATTGCCGCACGCAGCAAGCCCGGTGGCAAGCGTCAGTGCCAAAAGCGTTTTGGTCCATGTACGAATTGGTTTCATCGTTGTTCTCCCTACTTTTCTCACTTGGATGATTGGTGTTTATTTTTTGTGTGCGGGGAAAGCTGGCGCTCGATCCGGCCGACGAGCCAGAACAGGAGCATTCCCAGGACAGACAAGAGCAGCACAGAAGCGAACAAAGCTGGCGCCTGAAAATTGCCGGACGCCCGTCTGCCGAAGTAGCCAAGCCCTTCGCTCGCCCCCAGCCATTCGCCGATGGTTGCCCCCGCGACGCTGTAAGTCGCGGCTACCTTTAATCCGCTGAAAAAATGCGGCAGGCAGGACGGCAGTTGAAGCTTCGTGAATATTTGCCAGCGGTTGGCGCCCATCGTCTTGATCAGCTGCAGCATCTCTTGATCGGTGGAGCGCAGACCGTCATACGTGTTGACGACGATCGGAAAAAACGTAAACAAGATCGTCACCGCGATTTTTCCCGATAAATCGTACCCGAACCATAAAATAAATACGGGTGATAATGCTATAATTGGGATCGTTTGGGATATGACGATATACGGATAGACCAGTCGTTCGATCAGTTTGCTCATGCTCATGGCAAAAGCCAGCAGCACACCAAACACAATCGAGACGGACAGCCCGAGCAGCACTTCTTTCAAGGTCGCCCACAAGTGCACACCGAGCAGCGACTCGCGCAAATCCCAAAGCGCCACAACAACCGTGCTTGGCGGCGGCAAAATGAACGGAGGCACGGCAAATATGCGGCAAACGGCTTCCCACGCGGCGAAAAAGATCGCGATGGAGATGCCGAACCAAATTCCTCTGCTCATCTTGCCTCCCTCCCCAGCAATTGTAGCTTGGTCTGCTCAGCTCGCAGCAAGCCCCAAATTTCTTCGCGCAAAGCCAAAAAGGCTGGTTGATTCCTGCTCGTGACAGAGCGAGGACGCGGAATGGTGACATTCAACTCTACGGGTGTGCGGATCGGCTTGCCGAGCAGGACGATCACACGGTCTGCAAGCAGGATCGCTTCGTCGATGTCATGCGTAATCATCAGCATCGTGCTGCCTGTTTCCTGCCACTTGTCCATCAGCCACTCCTGCATGTCCAGGCGCGTAATTCCATCCAGCGCACTGAACGGCTCGTCGAGCAGCATGAGATCGGTACCGGACAGCAAGGCACGCAAAAAGGAGACGCGCTGCCGCATGCCGCCGGAAAGCTGGACCGGATAGGCATCCGCCCAATCTTGAAGTCCGTACCTGGGCAGCTCCTGCCGCACCCGCTGCTGCGCTTCCTTTTTGGACATCCCTTTGATTTCCAAGGGCAACGCCGCATTTTCCACAATCGTGCGCCACGGCATGAGCAAATCGCGTTGGGGCATATAGCCTACTTGCCCCAACCGCTCGTCCATCCGTGCCTCCCCCAGCCGGATTTCTCCCTGGTCAGGCTGCAAAAGTCCTGCGATCAGCTGGAACAACGTGCTTTTTCCGATCCCGCTTGGCCCGATCATGCTGACGAACTCGCCTTTTTTCACCCGCAGATCAAAATCTTCGAGAATCGGCGTATGGCTGTACGAAAAGCGGACTTGGGAAAAAGCTAGTTGATCGCGCACGGCCACATTTCCTCTCTATAGGCCATATCCCAGAACATGTACTCCATCTTGGACGTATTGACGAAATACTCTTCCAGTCTCGCCAGCTCCTGCTCGTTTTTGCCCTCTGCCAGCTCGTTCATGATGTCGATCAGCCAGATTGCCAGCTGACCGAACTCATCCGAGCTGTACATGCGCACCCACTCGCCATAAAGCTCGTGATCGACTGCCCCTTCGACCTGGGCCAATCGCTTGCCGATCTCCCAATAGCTCCACGTGCACGGCAGCAGCGAGCTGACCAGTTCTGCCAGCGAGCCTTGATGCGCGACACGCAGCATGTAGCTGGTATAGCCGAGCATGACAAAAGACGGCTCTGTCGCTTCCAGCTCTTCGCGGGAAATTCCGAAGCGCGCTGCGTATTGGCGGTGCAGCTCCATTTCCGTGTTCAGCGTCGACTCCTGCAAAGCGGCGAAGCGCGCGCTTGTTTCCAGATCGTATGCTTTCACGCTTGCGAGCGCAAACATTTTGGCGTAGTCGATCAGGTAGATGTAGTCTTGCTTCATGTAAAATTTGAATGCGTCCACTGGCAATGTCCCGTCACCAAGTCCGGTAACAAACGGATGCTGGTGAACCTGCTCCCAGATCGGAGCCACACTGCGCAACAAACGGTCTGTAAAAGTCGCCATGCTTCCTCACTCCTTTGCTTCCTTCGGCGTATTGCACCAACTGGCGATGAAGCGGGCCATGATCTGGGCAAACTGGACGAGCTGGTCAGGATCGATCGATTCGTCTACGGCGTGCGCATGCTTCAGTTCGCCTGGCCCGAACAGGACAGCGGGGATTCCGGCATGGGCGAACCAGCCAGCGTCCGTGACCGTTGAAGACATGTCCACGACGGGTGCCGCGTGCAGCTCGCGCTCATAAGCCGCTTGCAGCTGGGCGAGTGCCGGATGATTGGCGTCCAGCTCCAGGGAAGGGAAAATTTCTCCCCGCTCCTCGATCATGGAGCGACCGCCCCAGCGAAACACGGGTGGATGTTCCCGCAGCCACACATCGGCCGCCGCCGCTCTTCTAATATGATCCTCGATCTCGCCAATCATTTGCTCATATGATTCGTTCGGATAAAAGTGAACCGTAATCCACAAGGCGCAACGGTCGGCGATAAAGGCCGCGTGTCGGCCTCCTTCGATGACGGCCGGGTTGATGGTGTTGCTGCCGGCAGGAAAACCGGGATACGCTTTCATCACAGCCCAGTCGCGCTCCAGCTCTTGCAGAGCCGAGATTACCTTCATCATTTTCTCAATCGCAGAAGCTCCGCGCACTCGTCCTCCGGCATGGATCGTCTGTGCCCGCATGCCGTCGTGCAGCGTAGTCGGGCTTTCAATCGTAATCCAGCCAGTGATGACGCCACCCTGCCCTTGCATATGCAAGTTGCTCGTGTCGACGACGACTGCGTAGTCAGCCTGGTAGCCGCGTTCAATGGCAACGAGCGTCCCCGCCTCTCCGGCTTCCTCTCCAATCACGGATTGGAACAGCAGATCGCCTGCCAGCTCGACGCCATGCTCGCGAAGCATTTGGATGGCGAACAAACTCGCAGCGAGCCCGCCCTTCATGTCCGCGACCCCGCGTCCGTACAAGCGACCGTCTGCGCCGAGCGTCAGCGAAAAGGGCGGATACGTCCAGCCCGTTTCGTCTCCAACCTCGGCCACATCGATATGCCCATTGACAATCAGGCTGTTTGCCCGCGCCGAATCACGGCCCGAAAGACGACCTACCACGTTGTCGTCGCCGGGGTAAACCTGGAAGCGATCCACCGCAAAGCCCATGTCTGCAAGCTGGCTTGCGATGACGGATTGCGCCTCGTCGCTGTTTCGCGCAGGCGGACTGACGGTCGGCTGGGAAACGAGCTTTGCCAACAGGGCGAACAGCTCGTCCTTGCGATTGGCGATCGACTCTACCGCTTCTGTCAGACGATCCACGCTACTCAATCATCCCTTCCACCGGGCTGCTCGCTTGCGCGTAACGTTTTTTCGGGATGCGTCCTGCCAAAAAGCCTTTGCGTCCCGCTTCCACGCCCAGCTTCATCGCTTCTGCCATCAAAACCGGATTGTCCGCGAGAGCAACAGCCGTATTCAACAAGACACCGTCTGCGCCCAGCTCCATTGCTTTCGCGCAATCTGCCGGAGAACCGATTCCCGCATCGACGATGATCGGCACTTTGGCGTCCTCGATGATGAAGCGCAGATTGTTTTCGTTGACGATTCCCTGGCCGGAACCGATCGGCGACGCTCCTGGCATGACGGCATGAACGCCTACATCCTGCAAGCGCTTGGCGAGAATCGGATCGTCGTTCGTGTAAGTCAACACGATGAAGCCTTCCTCGACCAAAATTTTCGACGCTTCCAATGTGCCGATCGGATCAGGCAGCAATGTTTTCGGGTCACCGATGACCTCTACCTTGATCATGTCGCACAAGCCGGACGCTTTCGCCAGGCGGGCGATGCGCACCGCTTCCTCGGCTGTATAGGCTCCTGCTGTATTTGGCAGCAGAGTGAATTTTTTCAGATCGAGCTGTTCCAAAAAGTTCGGTTCTTGCGGATTTTCCAAATTCAGTCGGCGAATGGCGAACGTCAAAATTTCCGCTTCCGACACTTCCACCGCTTTCCCTTGCGTTTCCAAGTCTGCGAATTTTCCAGTTCCGAGCAACAAGCGGGAGCGAAACTCGTAAGGTCCAATTTTCAAAGTATCCATGATGATCATCCTCCTCCGACAAAATGAACGATTTCGATGCGGTCTCCATCGGCAATCGGCGTTTGTTCATACAGGGAGCGGTCGATAATTTCTCCGTTGCGCTCCACGACCACGATTTTCTCTTGCAGGGAATACGAAGCGAGCAAAGCGCGAACCGTATTGATTTCGGCCGAAAGCTCTGCTGTTTTTCCATTCAGCACAACAACCATTGTATTCCTCCTTCTTGGTGGCACTTGCCGAGGGACAAAAAACGGCTTCCCTCGCCTGCCGGAAGTCACTCCAGTCAAACGGTGGAAGCCGTATACGTATCCAAACGGACAGATGGAATAAAAAAACCATCCGCCGTGGGATGGTTGAGTTGATCTCATCAACTGGTGCGCATCCTCTGCGAAAAATCTCGCAAACGACCGCCCTAGTGAAATCGATTCATATACCTCTTCCTCCGCTGGCATGACCCAGGTCAGGTTCAACGGTCAGTAACACACTCGTTACAATCTCAGCCAACGACGCTCGGCCCCCGTTTGGTAGTAAACCTATGCAATTGTCTTACGTTCGAGTATTACAGTACCACTCTATTTCGGGTTTGTAAAGGTTTCCTTGTGCATTGCTTCCAGTTCCGTCAGGCAGCGCTGTGCCCAAGCCGCCATTTTTCTCAGCTTGTCCATCTCGCTCTCCATGGCGATGCGCACAGATTCTTTGTACTCGGGCACCTCGCCGTTGTAACGCATCACTGCCGACACCGGGGCCATGAATTTTTCCAGATAAGAAAGCGCTGGACGCTGGTGGAACAGCGGCACGTCTACTTCATAGGAAGTGTGCAGATCGCCCTGTTGCGGGTATTTCGTCACTGCCAGCACTTTGACCAAAAGTTTTGTATCGTGAATTTCCAGCACTTCGGCGATGTATTCTCCTGTCCGCTGTTTGACGCGGACTTTGTCTCCGGGATTCCAGAACATGATAGACTCCTCCTTGCATTGTCGTTATGGTTGCGCGTCGTATTAAGCCAGCAGCTGGGCAAGCAGCTTGCGCGCGTGGGCAATTACTTCGTCAGCATGCGGCTCGGACTGTCCGCCGCCTTGGGCCATCGCCGGGTTGCCGCCGCCTTTTCCGGCAATCAATGGCAAGGTGTCTTTGATCAGCTGATTCACGGCGACATTGACTTCTTGCCCGCGTGCAAACACAAGCTGGGTTTTGTCGTCTGTTGCAGCCGCGAGCAGGCAGACGGCATCTGGAGCTTCCGCGACCATCAACTGGGCAAACTGCTGCAATTGCTGGATTGATTTGTCCGGGAACACACGGGCGATCACGCGCGCGCCACCCTCCCGCTCAGCCGTGGCGAGCTGTTTTCGCACCTCGACCTCAAGCAATTGTTTTTCCACTTCGGCGAGCTTGGCTTTTAGCGAATCGCGCTCGGACAAAACACGCTCCGCCTGGACGATCAGCTCGGCCTCGCTCGTGACGAGCAGCTTGGCCAGTTCGCGGACAGTCGCCTGCTTGCGCGTGTAATCCCGCAAAGCGCGCAAACCGCAAATAAATTCCAGGCGGATGTTCCCGCGATGGCGCTCCCAGCCGAGAATTTTGATGGCGCCCACCTCACCCGTGCGCGCTGGATGGGTTCCCCCGCATGGATTGTAGTCGTATTCGGGGATGATGACGACCCGGACGTTTTCTGTCACGGTCGGCTGCTTTTTCAACGGCAAGCTGGCAAGCTCCTCGTCGTCCACAAAACGGGCGATGATCGGATGATTTTCCAGCACAACCTGATTGGCTCGCTGCTCGACAGCTTCCCATACATCAGCCGTCAGCTCATCCAGTCGCACGTCGATGGTCACGCGCTCTTTTCCCAAGTGAAACGCAACCGTCTCCGCCTGGGCGACTTCCAGAAACGCAGCGGACAAAATGTGCTGCCCGGCATGCTGCTGCATGTGATCAAAGCGGCGATCCCAGTCGATTTGTCCCGTTACTTCCGTGCACTCTTCCGGAAGGGGCACTTCCAGCCGATGGCGCACTTCGCCGTCTACTTCCTCCACATCCACGACCCGGCATTCGTTCAAGCTGCCGAGATCGGAGGGCTGTCCGCCTCCCGTCGGGTAAAAAGCCGTCTGGCTCAACACGACATATGGCGTGCCATCTGCTTCCTGACCGCGCTTTTGTACGTGTGCCGCAAACGTTCTCGTATACGCATCCTGGTAATAAAGTCTGTCTTCCATGTTTGCTCCTTGCCGCCGGAAGGAAAAGACAACTGCTTTTTTCGCATTCCGGCCGTTTTCTCCCGCCAGGGGTTCTTAGTATACTGGTACCATACAGATCGAGGAGGGGTTATCCTTGAACAAAAAAATGTTTACGCTTGCAGAAGCAAACGAATTGTTGCCATATGTACGCGAAGAGCTATCTTTTTTGCAAAAATCGAAGCGCTCTTTCTATGAACTGTATCAAAAACGCGAGCAGCTCAAAAAACAGCAGCCCCTCGATGAAGGGGCGATCTTTTCCCTGGAATGCCAGCTTGAGTTTCTCGAATTGGAAGCGAAAATGCACGTCACCCAATTAATCTCCAAAGGAATCCAGGTCAAAGACATCGATATCGGTCTGTTTGACTTTCCAGCGATGATCGACGGAGAGGAAGTGCTGCTGTGCTGGCGCGAAGGCGAGGAATCGATCACGCACTACCACGGCTTGCACGATGGCTTCATGGGCCGCAAGCCGATCGTGTAACGGCCACCTTTTCCTTTAGCCAAACAGCCGATCCATCTGCTGTTCGCGGACGAGCCGTTCCTCGGGGCTTGCCAAGTCGTATTTTTTCAACAGGTGAAACAGCTCGTTCAAACGCTCCTGGTCAAGCTCGCCTGCAAGCATGCTCTGAAATTGTCCGACCCGCTGTTCCGACAAATAGGGGGCTTGCTCGGCGAGCTTTTTTTGCACATCCTCTTTGCTGTGATCCAGTTTGCATTCTCCCATGGTTTCTCTCCTTTTCCGGTATTTACTCCCATCATACCACGATCATCCCCTTTCGAAAACGTATCCGCGCCGCCACAAGTGCCAGCTGGCGCATGTCCTGTGCCGCTGCGTCTGAGCGCATCTGCCCCCGGCTGCCCTGCATCTCGTTTTGTCAATAAAAAGGGGCTGTCCCAAAAGCCGATTTCCGACTGAGAGACGCCCTTTTTGTCTTTCAAAAACGTGGATACATCCACGGTTTCGATTGTTTGTTTGACGTTAGCTAGTCTGCGCTTTTGGGACAGCCGCTTTCACCTACGCCCGCTTGCGGACACGGAAGTTGCTTTCGATCAGGAGCCAGTTCTGCGGAAACGGCAAACCGAGCTTCCAGTAGCTGACTCCGCGCAGCCCCAGTTGTTTGACGAGGTCAAATTTGGCCTGGATAGATCGGGCATCCTCGAACCAAACCTCATGCTGCCTGCCTTCTTCATCCATATAAGTGAAAAACGGGGCTTGCGCGCGGTAGTCGTAGCGAATGACGGCGTTTTGCTGCGCCGCCAGCGCGATGGCAGCCTGCGGACTTAACGCTTTTGCCGTCGTCCCTTGCTGGAAAGGCAGCGTCCAGTCGTAGCCGTACAAATTTTGTCCCATTAAAATCTTCTCCGCCGGCATTTCCGTTATGGCGTACTGGAGAACCCGCCGCACCGGGCCAATCGGAGACACGGCCATCGGCGGTCCGCCGCTGTAGCCCCATTCATACGTCATGATCACGACGAAATCGGCAATTTCCCCAATCGCCCGATAGTCGTGCGCACTATACCATCTGCCCTGCTGCTCTGCACTCGTCTTTGGCGCCAAAGCGACGGAAACCATCATCCCCTGAGCATGTGCGCGATCGCGTGCGCGGCGCAAAAACCGGATGTACGCCTCCCGATCCTGGGCAGGAAGCGCCTCCATGTCAAAGTGGATGTCTCCCATGCCCAGCTCGCGCGCTGTGGCAAAAATGTTGTCCAGCAGCTTGTTTTGCAGCTCCTGGTTGTTCAAAACAAGACTGCCCAGTTCCGTGCTGAACTGCCCGCCCTCCAGGTTCGTGACGACGAGCATCAAGACGACCTGGTTTTCTTTGGCAATAGCCGGGAAGTCGTTCAACGTCGGACGGGCCAGCGTGCCATCCCGTTTGATCCGGAAGCTGAACGGCGCCAAATAGGTCAAATGCGGTGCAGCGGTGCGCACATCGGCTTCCAATGCGGGCGGCACTGTCTGGCGCGGCTCCACATACGCATTGAAATCGGCCGCTCGGCGCGGGCGGGGTGGAATGTACAGGCGTTGCCCGATTTGCAGCGGGCGGTATTGCGATATCCCGTTAACGCGGGCCAGCTCGGCGGCACTGATCTGATAACGCTGCCCGATCGTGTACAAGGTGTCTCCCTGCCTGACCCAGTAGTAACTGCCAACAATCGGAATCACCATCGCCTGTCCCACGACAAGCTTGCCTGGATCGGGCAGCTCATTTGCTTTCGCAATCGCCTCGGCAGTCGTCCCGTACGTCGAGGCAATCCCGGTCAGTGTCTGTCCTTCTTCCACTACATGGATTTGCATGAGCCTCCCCCTTCGCAAAATGTCTCTCTTTCTTTTATTCAAGGCGAAGGGGATAGGTGTTTGTCTAGACGAGTGTTTTCAGCACATCGTACAAATAGCCGACAGAGCGCAAGGCATAATGCCTGCTTTCGACCGACCCGCCGCGAAACACAAACAATGCGGGAACGCTGGTAATTTGCAACTGCTCCGCCAATGCCGGAGCCAGATTAATATTGAGCTGGTACAACGGAAGCTCGGGCCGCGCTGCGCTGATGACGGAAAGCATCCGCTCCGCCAGCTTGCAAGTGCCGCACATCGGTGTGTAAACAAACAGCGCCAAGACCGCTTTTTCCCGGCACAAACGGGCGAACGTGCTTGTGTCTATGTCTTGCATGGTGCGGGAGTCTCCTTTTTTCTCGGATTCTTTATGCTAGGCAGGTCGCGGCTTTTTTGTCAATGGATGGGGGGAGGAAAGCTCATATCTATTATTCTGCGAGAAGGATTGATCGTGGTTCGTTTCTTGCTTACAATGTCCGTAATGAAGCAGCTCATCCTAGCTGTTAGTAAAGACGGGAGGTTTTTTATGATGGGAAAATACGGAGATACAGCACTTATGACCATGAAGCTGGTTGAATCCCAAGAAGCCAGTAGTCCACTGGAAGCTTGGGAGAGAGCGTCTATCCATATGTTTGGAGCAGGTACAGCTAGTCAGAAAAAGGGTTGCCCGAAAAGTGCATTTTTCGGACTTTGTGAAGAGGGATTCGTTCGTGGCATTGAGCCTGGAAGTTACACAACCTCAGTGGACAACAAAGCTTACGCCCTTCAAGCAGTTGAATGGCTAAAGAAAAACCCTTCTCTTTCACCAAAACCAACCCAGTTGTGGAAAGCGCTTCACATTCCGAAAAGCCACAACAATCAGATGGATGTTGTCCTCTCGCTGTGGAATCATGGCTATATCGATCGCTAGAAAAACGCGCGCCTCTTCTTCCTATGATCAAGAGAATCCCCCTCTCCTTGCAAAAGAAAAAGCACCCCGTCAGGTGCCATTTATCTGTTCCGCAATTTGCTCACGATAATCGGGATCGCGATTAGGGTAATAACGATCGGAAAAGAAACGTCACCGATTGCCGAGATGAGTTCCACTTGGTTCAAGCTCACTGCTTCCATGATTTCCCTCCTCTTTCCTCTATTAGACTTCCTATCCGGAGCAAAGTTGCGTAATCAGCATGATTCTGTCCATCGCCGTTCTTGCCCAAAACCTGGGGTAAGGTACTTTTGGGGCATCTCATCTATAAGTATGATGGAGGAAAAACATAAGGTGGCTCTCATGAAAAGCATCACTCTTTTCTTATCGCTTTTCCTGCTGGTTGATGAGCCGTATTTGTCATCGGGCAAAAAGACTGTCCACGAAGACAACATCCCGTTTACAGATGATTTTGGCCCGATCACGATTCCAAACGATGCCGCCTTTGTGATGGGAGATAATCGCTTGAACAGCTATGACAGCCGCTCTGTTGGACCTGTACCCATTGCACAAGTGATCGGGAAAGCAGCCAAAAAACTCGCAGAAAAGCGCTGATTTCAGGCATTGGTTCATTGGGCTTATATGCCTCTTTGAAAAAATAAATGGAATTAACATAATTTTTTTACATAAATTGGTGACTTTTTCCCTCTCTTTTACGACTTTTTAGTAGAGTGCTTGTTTCACTCTTCTATTCCTGTCAAAAGGAGGTGATCTTTGTGAAAAAGGTTGTTGCGATGATTTTTACCGCTGTGATGATCATGTCGATTTGCGGCAGTGCTCTCGCTTACCAGGGAACTGGATATTTGCCGCTGCTTCGATAGAAATGCCACCCGGGTGCTGAAAAAGCACCCTTTCTTTTTGGGAGATTTGACATGCGATTGCGATTATTTACCCGCTATATGGAAAAATGTGTAATATGCGTCTGAATCGGCGTCTCTTCCTGGCAAAATCATTTTGACATAATGAATATTATGTAAACCAAAACTTTACTGAATGCCTTCTCTTCCTTCCCCTGATTCCTCTACCGCGCGATATCCAGATGATGGTATTGTGCTACAAGTAAGCATACATTCGCTTTTCAAATTTTCATCGCAGAATTGACAAAAGGGAGAGAGCCTACTGAAATTCAGATTGCTATTTTTCCTGCCATTGCTCGTTTTACTACCCGCCACCTTCGTTGGTGCTTTGGCGATGAGCGTGCATGAAGTCCCGCCCTCGATATGGCTGCAAAATATAGTCGTATTCATCATTGCGGGAGCGTATCCGCACTCATCCTTGCCAGAAACAGACACCCTCATGCAAATCGATCGCGGAACATTATCCTCACGACCGCAGTGCTCTTTCTTTTCCTGCTGCTAACCTTCTGGGACAGCGGCATCGACAATGTGCACCGCTGGATTGCGCTCGGCCCTTTGCGTTTTCATGTGGCCAGCATCGTCATCCCCTTTTTCATTATGCAATTATGGCGACTATTGAAAGCCGAAAACTGGTGGTTTTCCTTTCTGCTGACGGCAGCAACGTCCTTGCTGTTGTTTTTGCAACCAGATGCCTCGCAACTTACTGCCTTCACTGTCTCCATGGCTATTCTTTTATGGAGTCGAGCAGATCGAAGCATCCTTCGTTTTGTCTCTGTGGGCCTGCTCTTTATTTTCGCAGTTATATCGTGGATCAATCTCGATCGCTTATTGCCTGTTCCCTATGTCGAAAAAATTTTGTACCTGGTTGCTGACATGGGAATGGTTTGGCTGCTTGTCGGAGTCCTTTCCATTTTCGCACTGATTGCCCCTTTTCTGTTGCTGCATTCTGCGCATGCCAAAATCGTTTCCATCGCACTCGGCGTGCATTTTGCTGTGCTTTTCCTGGCAGCGCTTTTCGGCAATTTTCCTGTACCGATCATCGGATACGGCGTCTCGCCAATGATTGGGTATATCATCGCCTTGACATCGATCATACGCGCAAGAAATGACCTGCCTTGCTCATGGCGCAGGTCATTTTTTGCCAAAAAGCATCGAGCAGTCAAGCAAGCTGACGTTTGGGTGCAAAGCCGCTCCCACTCCATGTAAAGCTAACTTGACACACCACCACCTGTAAAGTACACTTTACGTAAAGTTAGCTTTACAGGTGGTGTATGATGAAAAATCGCGTTCGTGAAAGACGTCTGGAGCAAGGCTGGTCACAAGATGCGTTATCGGAAAAGGTGGGTGTTTCACGACAAACGATCATTTCTTTGGAAAATGGAAAATACAACGCTTCCTTGATCCTCGCGCATAAGCTGGCACAAGTATTCGGCTGCATCATTGAAGAGCTGTTTATTTTTGAAGGAGATGAGAATATATGATCGATACCTATTTCGGTTTGTTCGGTTTGCTTGGCGGGCTGATCATCGGCTTATCCGGTCTTTATTGGGGCAACAAACTGGCCGGGAAAAGGCGTGGATTGGACGAACGCCACCACCTGATCCGCACGAAGGCAAAATCGTCCTCGTGGATCATCACGCTGGCAGCCGTCTACGTTCTGTTTGCCGTTGCCATTTTGAATCCGGGCGTCTCGCTTGCTTTTGTCCTCGCGATGATCATACTGGTGCAGTTAGGCAGTTGGTGCTGCTTCATCTTTTATTACCAGACGAAATATTGAACAGGCGAACACTTGGGCATTGCCTATCCGCGACAAAACCCGCCGCTTGAACAAGAGGGACGGGTTTTGTTCTGAGAAGCGCCCCAAATACAAGGCAGAGAACGTCTCGACTTTTTTCATAAAAGCGGGGGTTAGCGCCTGTAATCAGCACTTTTCCCCCGAAAAAGGGAACCACGCTCATGGCTGCTTCCATTTTTGCTTAACCTATCCCTCCTGCTCCTGCATCGTCTCCATCATCGTAAAAAAATAGCGGCCATCGCCAGTCTGGAAGTAGCGATACCACGCCTCCAACGTGTCCTTTTTAAACAGATCGAGCAGCGCAATCACTTCCCGCGCCAATAGCAGGCTGCCAGCAGCGCTGGTCGTGATCAGATTGCCGTCTACGACGATCTGCTCGTCCTGATAAAAGGCAGCGCCTTTGTACGTCGGACAAAACATCGTCAAATAATCCAAGCTGTTGCTCGTATGCTTACGCTTATCCAATAAACCGGCATTGGCAAGGGCGGCCGTCGCTCCACATATCGCTGCCACATTGCCGCCTGCGTCCAGCAGTTGTTTTGCTGTCTCGACGATCGGGGCATGCTCGGGATCATTCCAACGGTCTGCTCCCGGCAAGAGCAAGATCGCGGCAGTTTCATGGGGGATCTCATCGACCATCACATCCGGCACAACCGTCACGCCGCCCTTTGTCGTGATCGGACGTTTGGAAGCCCCGACCGTTTTGACAGGAAGACGGCTCCCCCTGTTTTTAAAATATTGACCCGAGTTCAACTCGGCAATTACCAAGCCAAGCTCCCAATCTGCCATCGTGTCCAGCACATAAACGTAAGCGTATTTCATGTGATCCTCCCGGGGTTTCTCTGATTTCTCCACTGATAAGGGCGTCGAATGCTTGTCTATACCGAATTGTAAACGTCCAATGTTGACAACAGCATGTCAATGATCTCTCACGTCTGCCCCCATTTTTTTATTGAGCTTGTCGGCTATATCCATATCAATCGGAGAAATGCAAAAAAGAGGAGGAAATCCCGTCAATCTATAACTTTAGTTAGGCCTTCAAAAACATAAAAATTGGTACAATCGAATAGCCCGTTGTACATTTTCTCTCTTTTACTGTTGATGGAACGCCGTGTGCGATGAAAGTCGCCCGCACGGTGTAGGCTCGAACGAACACCCTCACCCACAGAAGGGGATAAGTCGGGAATAGCTATCAAGTGATTATGAGACCTGCTCAAATTTTGGAACCTGCTGGACTTTCGATTAGCCAATCTCCAGTCATCGTCAAATGCGGTGAGTATACGTACTGGTCGTATACACCTTCGACGAATGACCTTGTACTGGTTGTCGTCGCCTTTGATTCCAACAACCAGGAAGTCAAACGCTGGGAAGTTCCAGGTTATCGGTATACGCTCGACATTGGGATCGACAACCAAAATCGAACCGTAGTGTTCTACATGTGGCAAAAAGCTCCCAACTATCCAAACGGCTCCTATCCTGTTTCTTTGACATGGGATGAGCTGCGGATTAACTAACTTGCCTTCAACGCCCCTCGGGATCACCCGGGGGTATTTTCTTATCTGAATAGGCGTACTGCTTTCATCTGGTGCCATTCCAGCAAAAAAGCCGACGCCCCTCCAACGGGAACATCGGCTTTTGCCAAAACCTTTATCTGGCGATCGTCGTACCAGCCAGCTCTTCCGTCACCGTGCACACAGCGGAAGAATCCCAGCTGCCTTTTCCTTGCGCCTTGGCTGCTTCATACATTTGCGCCACGGTGCCGCCGACGAGGACGGGAACGTGTTGCTCGCGAGCCGCAGCCGCGTACAGTTGCAAGTCTTTGTGCATATGATCGAGCGAAAAGATCGCATTTTCGTACGTGCCATACAAAATATTCGGGCCAAACACAGACAGCACGCGATTGTGGGCGGAGCCTTTCTCGATGACGGCGGCAAGCTTGTGCGGGTCCACTCCTGCTTTTGCCCCTACGCTGAATGCTTCGCCAAGAGCGGCCGTGATGACAGCGACGACAGAGTTGTGACACAGCTTGGCTACCTGACCGGAACCGGACTCTCCGAGGTAAAAAATTTCTTTGCCGATTCCTTGCAAGTACGGCATGATCTCAGGCAGCTTGCTTTCATCTCCCCCGACCATGATCGTCAAGGTCCCTGCTGCCGAGCCTGCTGGCCCGCCGCTAACCGGGCAATCAAAGTAGGAAATGCCCCGCTCAAGCCCGGCCTGATTCAACCGTTTGGCCGTCGCCGGATCGATCGTGCTCGTGTCAAAGACGAAGCTGCCTGGGCGAAGCTCGGCAAAAAGTCCGGCCTGTCCCAGCATGACCTCCTCCACGACAGAGGGACCAGGCAGCGAGGCGAAAACAGCTTTTGCCACGCTCCCTATCGCTTGCACGCTGTCTACGACAACGGCCCCTTTTTCCGCAGCCCACTCTTTTGCCGCCGGACTTGGATCATACGCGTACACTTGATAGCCTTTTTGCAACAGGCTGCCGATCATCCCTTTGCCCATTGCGCCGATGCCAATGACTCCAATCGTCGCTTCCATCTCTCTTCCCCCTATCTATCCAGAACTTATGGCCGGATGTAAACCGTCTTCGTTTCGACATAGAAATCGAGCGCGGATTCGCCCTGCTCTCTCGGCCCCAGGCCGGAGATTTTTTTGCCGCCAAACGGAAATTGCGATTCAAAATGGGTAGACGGCATATTGACGTGCGTCACGCCTGACTGGATACCTTTCACAAACTGGAACGCTTTTTGCAGATCGTTGGTAAAGATCGTGGAAGACAAGCCGAACTCCACCTGGTTTGCGATTTCCATGGCGTGATCGAACGAATCGACGTCAATGACCGCGATCACGGGCGCGAAAATCTCTTCTTTGGCAATCGTCATCTCCTGCGTGATTCCGGTAAAGACGGTTGGAGCGACGAAGTAACCGTTCGCCAAATCTCCGTCTGTCAGCCGCTGGCCGCCGCATTCCAGCACGCCGCCTTCCTCGATGCCTTTTTGAACATAATGCAAATACAGGTTGAGCTGATGCTCGTCCACGACCGGGCCGTTATGGCTTTCCGGATCGAAGCCATTGCCAACTTTCAGGCTGCGTGCGCGCTCCACCAGCTTGCGCTTCACTTCCTCCGCCACTTCCGGTACGACCAGGACGCGGCTTGTTCCCGTGCACCGCTGTCCGTTGTCAAAAAAGCCGCTGGTCACGATGCAATCGATGGCAAGGTCAATATCTGCATCCGCCAAAATGATTGCCGGGTTTTTCCCGCCCATTTCCGCCTGAATTTTGCCGCCGCGGGCACCGACCGCTTTTCCTAACGCCAAACCGACCTCCGACGATCCCGTAAACGAAATCCCTTTGATCAGCGGATGATTGGACAGCTCGTCCCCGATTACCGAGCCAGGACCAGTCACCAGATTGACAACGCCTTTTGGCACGCCGCTTTCAATCAGGAGTTCCGTCAGCTTGACGCTGATCAAGGAGGTGTTGCTGGCAGGCTTGAAGACGACTGTGTTGCCCGCGAGAATAGCCGGAACGATTTTCCACAGGCCGATTCCGAGCGGGAAGTTCCACGGCGCGATAATCGCGAAGACGCCAATCGGCTCGCGCACCGTGTAGCCCAGCACACGCTCATCAAACGAAGGGACGGTTTGCCCCGTCAAACGAGTGGCTTCTCCTGTCAACTGCTTCATGGAGGCAATCGTCTTGAGCACCTCGCCCCGCGCTTCCCGCAATGTTTTTCCTACTTCGCTTGTAATGATCGCAGCCAGTTCTTCTCTCTGCTCTTCCAGCAGGCGAATGAGCGTAAACAGAAACTCTCCGCGCACCGGAGCCGATTTTTTGGTCCAGTCAGGAAAAGCTTGTGCTGCCGCTTCGATGGCAGACCGCGCATCCAGTCCATCGGATTTTTGAAAATAGCCGAGCACCTCGCTCGTATTGGCAGGGTTCGTGCTAGGAAATACTTGTCCGGTATGGCTATCCACCCATTCACCGTTGATGTAGTTCTTGTACGTTGTCGTCATGTATGACTCCCACCTTCCGTCTTCGATAACCATATTGTATAAATTCAAAATTGTTTATACAATGTAGACACACACACAAATAAAATGAATTTTATATACATTTCTCTACATGGAAGGTGTCCACATGCATACTCTTTCCTACTTGAACGAAAAGTTGAGTGCGTGGCTTGCCATTGCGCCTGCGTCGATCTGGGTTCGCCTCCCGCGCGACCGCCAATTTCGGCTGGCCTATACAGTGACGCCGTCAGCTGCCGTCGCTTTCGGGACCTTGCTGACCGCTCCCGCCACGCTCCCGGCTCATGAGCAAGAGCGCTACCGATATGAAAAAATCGAGGACAAACATTTGCTGCGGTTCTTTTTCGCTGAGGAAGGACAAGCGCTCATCTGGTTGGACTCCCCCTCGGAAGCGGCCTCCACGTTGACGGAAGATCAATGGGAGCTATTGTGGCTCGGGTTGAAACTGCATCTCGCAGAAGAAGCGATTGCGAGCAAAAACGCCGAATGGAGCAAACTTTTGGCAGGCATCCGCTCGATTTCCGGTACGCTTGATACCGAAGCGATCATTCGCGACATCATCGGCAATGCCCTGTCCGTCATCCCTGCCGCTGACGCCGGACTGCTGCATTTGTACGATCCTGCCATCGACCGCCTCGTGCCGAAAGCGACCGTCGGCTTTCACGACACGCTGTTCAAAGACTTTCGCCTGAAAATCGGCGAGTCGATCGCCGGGAAAGTCTTTTTGGACGGACAACCCCGCCTGTATCGCTCCCATCCCGAGACGACGCAAGCGATGAGAGACATTTCCGCGGACAATTTTCACTCGTTGAACCACGCGAAAGACTTGCAAAATTTGAACGGGCTTTTATGTGTGCCGATCTCGATTGCCGAAAAGCGAATTGGCGTGCTCGTCCTGCACCAATTTCACCAAGACAACGAGTTTACCGACTACGACCTCGCCCTGTTGCAAGGCTTCGCCGATCAAACCTCTGTCGCGCTGCAAAATGCCGAGCTGTACGCCGAGACGAAGCAGGCTTATGAAAACATGGCCACGCTCAGCGCCCAACTGCAAGCCCGGCATGATGATCTGATCAAGCGCAACAAAATTCACGAATCGATCAAGCAAATGTCCCTGCAAAACAAAGATGCGGCCACAATTGTGAAGGCACTGTCGCGCATGACCGCCAAGCCCATTCAGTTCGTAGACTGGCTGGAAGAGGGCCACGAAGCTTTTGCCCAGCTCCCCTACTTCAACCGCGACGAGCTGCACACTTTGCTGGCTGGACGTCGCCACCCGCTTTTTGTCCACTTGTATTCCGCAGGGCGTGCGGACAGCGAATACTGTTACCTGTATCCGCTGATCAACGGCAGCGTGCTGCTCGGCTGCCTGATCATCCCTTCCGCCAAAACAGGCTTGTCGGAGCTGGCGAGAATGACAATTGAGCAAGGGCGGTCCGTGCTCACTCTCGATTTGGTGAAAAAGCAGTCGATCAGCTCTGTCTTGTACAAGCGTGCCCACGACCTTTTCCAGGAAGTAATCGGCAGCAAAGGCAACGACCTGTTGGAACGCGCCCGCACACTCGGACTGGTGCCGCACGCCCACTACCTCGTGGTCTACGCTCATCTGAGTCACTGCCACGATCTCGCTCTGCTCGAAGCCAACATCCATCGGCTAGTGAACCGCTGGAAGCGCGATTTTGCCCCTGCACAAGTGCTGACCTACGGCTTTCACAATCACGTCACACTCCTGCTGCAAATGAATGGAACAGAGGAGCGAAAAGCTTTGAGCGAGCAACTGCAAACAGCCGTGGAGGAATGGGAGCGGGCCCAGGAAGCGTCCTTGTCGATTGGAGTAGGCAGCATGATCGAAGGCGTCGAGCATCTGGGCAAAAGCTTTGAGGAAGCGAGAAAAGCGGCGCACTACTTGGCGGCACGAAATCGCAGCGGTGTCATCCATTACGCCGACCTGGGCGTCAATCGCCTGATGCTCAACCAAAGCCAGGCTGACATTGACGCTTTTGTCGCCGACGTGTTTGCTCCCTTTTGGGCTGAGCCACAAAAATATCAGGAGTGGGAGCACACGCTTGTGACGTATATCAAATGCAGCCAGTCGCCGCAGCAAACCGCCCGCGAGCTGCACATCCACGTCAACACGCTCTATCAGCGGCTGAAAAAAGTGGAGGAACTGCTGGAAATCGACCTGCACCGTCCCGAAGACTTGCTCAAGGTCCAGCTCGCCTGCCATCTCCGCTACGAATAGCTTTTTCGCGCAAAGAAAAACCAGACTCACTTCGACGTGGGTCTGGTTTTTTCGTATCGTTTTACTTGCGCAAGGAACGGCGCAAAATTTTGCCTGTGGTGTTTTTCGGAAGCTCCGGCACGATTTCCACCTGGCGCGGCACCTTGTATTTCGCCAGCTTATCCTGGCAAAAGGCGACGATGTCTTCCTGCGAAACCGCCACTTCTTTTAGCGCGACAAAAGCTTTGACCGCTTCGCCGTGCACCTCGTCGGGAACTCCGATGACCGCCGCCTCGATCACGGCAGGGTGCTGGTACAGCACTTCCTCCACTTCACGCGGATAGACGTTGTAGCCATCGACGAGAATCATGTCCTTTTTGCGGTCGACGATGTAGACATACCCCTCCTCGTCCATCCGCGCCATATCCCCTGTGTACAGCCAGCCGTCCTTGAGCGCGGCCTTCGTATCTTCCGGCAGCCCCAGGTAGCCGAGCATGACATTCGGCCCTTGCACAGCCAGCTCGCCTACCTCGCCCCTCGGCAATTCGTTGCCTTCCGGGTCGACGACCTTGTTCAAGACATGCGGCAAGTTTATCCCGACCGAACCGGGCTTTCTCGTGCCGCGCAGCGGGTTGAAGGCTGTTGCCGGAGCAGCTTCGGACAGCCCGTAGCCTTCCAGTACCTTCACTTCGTACTTGGCTTCGAATTTGTGCAGCAGCTCGACAGGCATCGATGCGCCACCCGAGCAGCAGAGACGGATCGAAGCGAAATCTTCCTTCGTCGCATGCGGCAGTTGCAGCATGTAATTGTACATCGTCGGCACCCCGGCAAAGCAGGTCGCCTGTTGCTCGCGGATCGTATTGACCACTTCGACAGGGTGGAAACGCGGAATGATGATCATCGCCGCTCCGTAGCGAATCGGACCGTTCAGGCACACCGTCATGCAAAAGACGTGGAACATCGGCAATACCGCGACTACCCGATCTTCCGGGATCAGCTCGAACAAAATTCCCATCGCCTCTGCGTTGGAGGCCATGTTGCGGTGGGACAGCATTGCCCCTTTTGGCTGCCCGGTCGTACCGGACGTGTACAAAATGACCGCCAAATCGTCTTCGTTTCGCTCCGGCTCCACAAAGCTGCCGTCTCCCGCTTGTGCTACCTGCGCCAACGTCAGCTCGTCGCCTGTCGCTTCGTTGTAGATGAGATGTGTCAAATGCTCCAGTTGTTCCTTCAGGGGTGTCAGGACAGGTTCGAGCGCAGCGAGGGCAATGACCGCTTTTGTCTGGCTGTTGGCGAGAATGAAGCTGATTTCTCGCGGCGTGTAGATCGGGTTCATCGGGACAACGGCCGCACCCACGCGCAAAATCGCGTAGTAAGCGCTTACAAAATCGGGTCGATTGTCCATGATCAGCGCTACAGCGTCTCCCTTGCCAATCCCGAGCTTGGACAAGCCTTGCGCCAGCTCATCGACCCGGCGGTTCAGCTCCTGGAAGGTAGTCGTCTCCCCCAAAAATATGTAGGCGGGATGGTCTGGGAAATTTTGCGCGCTTTGCAGCAAATTTTCGTTCAAATGATACATCGCTCATCTACCCCCTTTTCAGAAAATTTTAACACCTGAGACGAGCATGATAAAGCTTTTCTTTTAGGAAATCGTGGGGATTTGCGCTGCTGTCGCTGTCTTGTTTTCTTCCCGTTTGGCAAAGAGCAGGAACAGCACGCCGCAACCGACAAACAACAAGGCATTTACGATCATCGCCTGGCCAAAACCGATGCCCACATTGGGCGCTGCTTGCACAATCGAGCCTGTGACGAGCGGAGAAATGATTCCGGCGAGCGTAACGAGGCTGGAGAGCGTGCCCACCAGCAAACCTGTGCGCTCCGGCAACATGCTGCTGACGATGACAGAGGCAGCCGTCCCTACGGAAAAAGCAAACCCTTTTCCCAAGCAAAGCGCAATCAGCACGAGCGGCAAAGACTGTACCAGCGTCACGGCGTAGAAGCAAATTCCGCCCAGGATGATGGACGCTCCTCCCACCAGCACGTACGATTTGCGATAACTCCGATGTTTTTTGTACAGACGATCGCCTGTCCAGGAGATCAAGATCGTCATCAATCCGGCCAAAAGTCCCATGCCAGCAATCGCGTAAGCCATTTGTTGATTCGTCAGGTGAATCACTTGCACCAGGTAGACAGGTTCCCACACAGCGGCAAAGGTTGTGCCCCACATTTGTGCGAAATAAATCAAAAAGCTGAACAAAAAGGTGGATGACAGAAAAACTTTGGATAAGTCCGACCATTTTGCCTTGGGCAGTGCTTGCACAGTCTTCGCCGCCTCGATGCTGACTTGCGGCCTGTCTTTGCCGACCCACAGCCAGATCAAAAGCCAGATCAGGCTGAGCGCACCCATGAACGCCCAGGCAAACCGCCATCCGTTGCTGTCAATGAGCGAAACGATGAGCGGTGCCGAAGCGACTGCCCCTACAAACGCGCCGAAGTTGACCGTGGAGTAAACAAGCCCGCGCTTTTCTTCGGGAAACCATTTGTTCAAGTGGCTGACGACTGTCGCCCAAAATGGTCCTTCGCCAATTCCGAGCAACACCCTGGCGATCACAAGCATCGGCAATCCGGCAATGGCGTAGGCGCCAAACTGGATAACCGTCCAGGACAAGGCCATGATGGCGAGCATCTTTTTCGTCCCGATCCGGTCGGACAACGCCGCTCCCAAAATACCAGCGATCGAGAAAAACCAGAAGAAACTGCTACCGACAAGTCCCCATTCTTTCTGGGACAAAGAAAATTCCGCCATAATAGGAACAGCCGAATAACCCGCAATCGTTTTATCGGCGTAGTTAATCATGTATAGCACGAACAGCATGATCATGGTGATTCTCGCCATCATCTGAATCACTCCATTCCAATAGGTGGGGGCAAGGCAATTACTCAGTCTTTTCTCAACCTCACGCGGCCGATTCCATCCTCGATCTCAATCACGGTTCCATACGCTTCACTCATCGTTTTCAGTCCTTGCAATATCTCGGGATCTGCACTCAACCTCGGCCAGCCCATCCGGTAGACAGGCTCCTCGAAGCCGAGTTCAATCGGGTGCAGCTCCAGCTCGCTTAGCTCGCCACCCTCCATTTTCCAAAGCGGGATGACGGACTGCCACACTTCTTTGTGCACGCACAGTCCGCGCGTATAGCCAGCGCTCATCGCTTCCAGCGCATCAGCGACGTTGTGCGAATGGTCCAGTCCGTATTGCTCGTAAAAGTCCGCTGGCTGCGAAGTGACAAGCTCGGTTTGGAACACGAAGTCTCCCAGACTGTAGAAGATCGGGCGGTTTTTGTAGATTTCAATGCCGCGCAACAGATGCGGGCCGTGTCCGACGACCGCGTGTGCCCCGGCGTCGATGCACGCTTTGGCAAAAGTCGGCAAAAAGTCGGCAGGCACTTCTTTGTCCAAGCCTTTCATCTCGTGCGCGTGGATGCTTACGACGACGTAATCCGCGCGCCGCTTCGCTTCCCCGATTCGTCTGACCATCCTGTCCAGATCGCGTGGGTGCGGCTGTGTCGATGTTCCCGCCTCTTCCCCTGCCATAAACCGGGAGGCACCGAACAAAAACACGTCTTTGCCCGGATGATTCATGAAGCCTTCCTCGATCAGCACTTTGCTGAAAGCGTTAATGTCTGTCGAATCCGCCAGCTCTTGCAGTTGGGCGAGCTTTTCTGGCGGCAGATGATGGGTCATGACATAGCGCATCGGGTTGACGCCCGGCCGTCCGATGCTGTCTGCACGCTGCTCTCCCGCCGCCCACCACGGATGAAAGGTCGATGTCGCCGCGATCAGCGCGACTCGGGCCGACTCGCATTCGAGATAGCGGGGAGCAGAAGCCTCCGCCAGATTTTTGCCAGCTCCGGCATGGACAAACCCGTATTCGTTCAGGTGGCGCTCTGTCGCTTCCAGCCCGCCGTACAAATAGTCGAGGGTGTGATTGTTCGCCCATCCGATCATGTTGAAGCCGTAGTCTTTCATCACTTGCAGCGATGACGGCGGCGACATGGCCCAGGTTCCGCCGCTTTGCGCACTCGGATACCCTTCGTTGTCATGGACGGTCGTCTCCAGATTGGCAATGCGCACATCAGCGCGCTGAAGCAAGCTGGCAATCTCGCGAAAAGCATTGTCTCGATAGGGCAGGTCGCGGGTGATGAAGCTATCTCCCGTCGCTGCAAACCAAACAGGCACAGACATGAAAAGTTCCTCCTTTATGGGTCGCATAATGGCTGTTTCAATAAATCGTGAAGTCGTCCTCCCCCTCTCCCACGAACGAATAAAGCGTCGAGCTGATTTCGTCATAGTGCTGGAGCCTTTTTTGCACAGAGACGGGGTCGTGGATCATGACGCCTTTGACAAGGGCATTCAGCACAGAGAACAAGGTAGGCATGCCGCTGGTGGCGACCGGCTGCGGCGTGGAGATTTTCAACAACAAGTCTGCCGCCTGGCTGATCGGGGCCAGCTCGCCTTCGGTAATCGCCAGCACCTTCGCGCCCAAAGCTTTTGCCGAGTTCACCATCGCTACTGTTTCACTCGGATGGCGAGGAAAGGACAGCGCAATCACAAGCCACTCCTGATCCCGCTCGGTCAAAAAATAGTCGGCATTGTCTACCGCTCCTGTGTATAAATGGGTGTTGCCCTTGATCGCGTTTAAGGTAGAAAACAGCCACTTCGCCGGGATGTGGCACCAGCGAAAACCGACGACAACGATGCGGTTGGCGGAAATGATGCTCTGCACGGCCTGGTGCAACAACTCGTAGTCGATCTGGTGCAAAGCTTGCTGGAGGTAGGCGATATCGGTTTCCATGACTTGGTGGGCGTAATTGTTGCGCGTCAGTGCGGCCTCCGTGTCGCGGTACTTCTGGATCGGCCCTTTCGTCTGCTCGCTGGTCAAGAGCGATTTCTTGATCTCCTGCTGCAGCTCGGTATAGCCGGAATAACCTAGCGCGTAGCAAAAACGAATGACCGTCGCTTCGCTCGTATTGGTCAGCTCGGCGATTTTTTTGGCTGTGTGGATCGCGAGCAGGCTCGGCTTTTCGAGGGCGATTTTGGAGATGATTTTTTGGCTGGCTGTCAAGTTTCCATACTGCTTGCGAATCCGTTCCGTTATGAGCTGATCCATGCCGGAAAACTCCTTTGCGGTTGCTTTGCGAACCTATTTTCAAGAATAGTATATATCTTGAAATAATTCACTTCAATACATCTTGGAAAATGTAGTTTATCCTTCATTTTGAAGCGAAAAAACGCATTTTGACAGGAGTTATTGCACTTTTCGCAAGGCAAGATTGCAGGCGGAAAAACCGGGGTGGTTTGCATGTCGCCTCCTTTTTCAACCGGGCAAAAGTTGATTGAAAAAGAAAAAGACCGTCGCATCCGGCATGGAGTGCGGCGATCTTGCGGTTGCCTGTTGTGCTAATATAACCTCAAAATTTGAATCTGCTGATCTTCCACTGTCGCGTTGTACTCATGTGTCCATGTTCGTTCCAGCTCGCTTGGGCTGGAGAGCTTTTGCTCGATTCCTTCCGTCAACTCCGCACAGGAACGTCCCAGCACGCCTTCGACCGCTTCTTCAACCGTTCCCTGCTCGTTCATGGAAATCCGCAGCTTCCGCGCATCTGTTCCGATCGTCAGCACATAGGAAATCACTTGCCCGCTCTTTTCCTCGCTTACCGTCACCGTTCCTCCCGCAGCCACAATCGAGTCGCGCAGAGCTTCGACGGTTCCCTGCAAATACCCCTCCCTGATTTCGGAGAGCAGCGATGCGGAGCGCTGGCGAAGGAGGCCAGGCGACAAATCATGCGATTCAAAGTAAGGGATAAGCCCGTCTTTTGTCTCCTCGAAATAGACGTGAATCCCATCCTTGAACCCGGTCAGCAGCTTGCCGAGCACAGTTCCGCCAATCATCAATTCTTTACTGAACATGTTTTTGTATTCTGTCCAGACAACGTTCTCCGGCTGGTAGCCCAAAGTTCGCAACGCTCGAAAAAGCGTGCGTTTGTCCTGGAATGACATCGAAAATGTCGTGCAGTGGCTCAAGCGAATCCCTCCCCGGGCTAAAAATCGATATTTCTGCCGACTGCCTCCTCGCGAGCGACTCCATCTGCCATGGCATTTGCCGGGCTTGCTGGGCTTGCCAGGCTGGCGCGGACGGCAAACTCTTTTGCCCACGAACGCAGCTTCTCGATTTCCTCCCGCCTGGCTTTAGCCAAGGGAACTGTGCGCTGCATGGCCAGCAAAATATCTTCCGTGTCGATATCCCGATCTTTTTCCTCGGGATTACTGCGCTTCGCAAAGGCATCGATCAGCCCTTCATGGAGCGAAGCCTCAATCTCGGCACCCGTCAGGCGTATGCCTTCCCCCCAGTATTTCTCGCCCGATACTTCGACGAGCTTATCGATGTCAAAACGGGCCGGGTTGCGCTTCAGTCGCTCCAGATGGATTTTGAGAATTTCTTCGCGCTCTTCCGGTGTAGGCAAGTCCACGAAAAAGATTTCGTCAAACCGTCCTTTTCGCAAAAGCTCTGCTGGAAGCTGCTCGATCTTGTTGGCAGTCGCGAAGACAAATACAGGACTCTTTTTCTCCTGCATCCAGGTCAACAACGTTCCAAAAATGCGCGTGGCGACTCCCCCGTCGGAAAAACCGCTGCCCACGCCGGACAAGCCTTTCTCGATTTCATCGATCCAGACGATCGACGGCGATACGGCTTCACACATCATGAGCGCCGAGCGAATATTCGCTTCGGACGAACCGACGATGCCCGCGAATACCCGTCCCAAGTCCAGGCGGAGCAGCGGCATTTGCCAAGCAGCCGCCACACTTTTCGCACACAAGCTTTTTCCGCAACCGGGAACGCCGACCAGCATGACCCCTTTTGGCCACTGGATGCCGAACTGTCTCGCTTCCTCCGAGTACGACGCTTTTCGTCTCAGCAGCCAGCGCTTCAAGTTTTCCAGTCCGCCGATCTGCTCCAGGTTCAATGATTCTGTCGAGATGTATTCCAGAACCCCCGATTTTCGCACAATCTGCTTCTTCTCTTCCAAAATGGTAGAGACATCGCTTGCGGATATTCCGCGATTTTTTACCAGCGCCTTCGCCAAACAGTTCTCGATCTCGTTGCGCCCCAAACCTACGGCGGCCCGGGCAAGCGCTTCTATGACTTCTGGGGATTGGTCGATCACGACGCCCGGACGGCCGACGTACGCATCAGTAAAGCTGCGGATGATTTGCTTTACTTCATCCAGGTCAGGCAGAGGGAGGTCGAGAATCGTGATCTCATGCTGCAGCTCTACAGGAATTTCCAGGGAAGGAGCGATGATAATCGAATTGGAAGGGAAGCCTGTCCGCGTCTTTTGCGCAAATTCGCGAAACGTTCTGATGTTTACATGCGATCCGCGCAGCAGCGGGTGCAGATCAAACCATAAAAACAGCGTAGGCTCTTTCGCCAAATCTTCGGCCATCGTCAGAGCGATGCGAAAATCTGTGCTCTTGTGGTCAAGCTCTTCCCCGTTCAGCACAAGACCTTTTGTCGCTGTCCATGTCACAATCCGCTTGTTCAGGCTGGCGCCAATCCCTTGGAACACATCGAGCGCCCGCTCCTCTTCCGATGTAAAAATGTACAGGATGCTGTATCTGGCGCGAATCAGATACTCCACTTCCTTGACAAAATCTTGCAGCATGTATGTACTCCTCCTACAGCCATGTGTACAGGCTCGATTGAATATTCGCGGTAGGAAAACCAGTCAGATGCAAGGAACGCTCCCCTTGAACCAGTTCGACTTTTCGTTGGGGAATCAACTCTTCCGGCGTGATCCGGTTCGTCAGCACAATCAGTTTCTTGCCATGCCAAATCTCCTCCGACTGCGCCTGATAAGGCCCCGCAATCGCCACGTCAAACAGAAGCAAGGCTTTGCGCTTTTCCTCGCAACGCAAAATTGCTTCCGCTGTATAGCCTGTGAACAAAAGGACGGTGCCCGAGTGAACCTGGCGAAACGACTGAACCAGCCGCCTTACTTGCTCCGGCTGATCCAGCGGTTCTCCTCCGGAAACGGTCAGTCCGTCAACTGGCAGCCGTCCCAGTTCTTGCCCTAAAGAGTCTGGTTCATAGAGCCGACCGCCTTGCTTGTCCGGGTGCGTATTCGGATTAAAGCAGCCGCGGCAGCCAATGGAGCAGCCTTGCACCCAGACGACAGCACGGTTGCCAGGTCCGTTTACCCTGCTTTGCTTGCATATTTCATGGACTCGCAATGACTGCGCCAACATGCTCTCCCTCCTACAAGTCCAACTGCCTTCCTGTCGCACCTGTCTTTCTCGGTACTTGCCCGCTGTCGTTGTTGCTGGCCGCACTTGACGGAAGCTCAATTTCCCGAATGACCACCCTTGGCTTTTCACTAGGTGCGTGTTCCTGAAGTTCGGGACGCGGCATCATCCGCCCATCGCGAATAAGAGCGGGTGTACCGGGTGAAGCAGTCTGAAGAGCTTCATCCAACGCTTGCAAAAAATGCGAGACAAACTCTTCGGGGGAATCCTGAAAGCTTTTTCCGTCCAGCTTCAGGCGAACAGCGTTATCATGGACGGTCCCGATCAGCAGAAGCAAGCCTTCGCCATTCTTTCCGCTGCCGACGATGCCAAGCTTTTGGATATCGCGCAGCCGACATTCCATCCGCACGGCTTCGTGCCGCTCCTGCATGACGATGCAGACGAGCGCGTCCTGTTTGACCAAAAAGATTTTGTTGTTGGGCTGCACATGTCGCCAGCTCTCGAAATCTTTGTACAGCGCCTTCACGATATCTTTTGGCGTAATAATCCCGATTTCCTCCAGCTCAAACAAGGTGGCATCGTCAATTTTCGTATGTACCTTGATCCGGCGCTTCATTACGAACTGCAAGTAAACAAGCGCGGAAAGGCCGATAAACAGCGTAGGCCCGACAGAAAGCTTTGTGATCAGGCTGAACAAAATCAAGCCAGCCATGCCAATTTGGGTGTACGTGATCACTTTGATTTTTTGTTCTCCTGTCTTGCGAAAAAACGAGAACCCTTTTCCGGGCTGATAGTCGGCAAGCTGGTTTTGCAGCATTCTTTTAAATTTTCCAATCGCCCAAATGCCAGGTACAACAAACACCAACCCCAACAGGAGCAGAAGAAAATTGCCCGTCATGATGCCGAACAGTGACATCAATCCGAAAAAGGCGCTGGTGATCCAAAGTGTCCTGATTTTCTTGTGAATCTCTGCAACTGCTTCGTTCTGGTTTTGCAAGTTTGTGCCCAACCTCCACTCCATTATTTACTACTTTTTTCCTACGCCTATTATAGTAGAGACAAGAAGGTGAGTAAATAAATCGGTGCCAGCAAAAAACCCCCACCACAGTGAGGGTTTTGCTGCAAAATTCTATTGTTCCGCTTTGCGCTGTTTTCTCAATGCGTAGCGGTGCTTTGCCTTTTCATGCTGGATGCGCTCTTCTTCCGTCTCGGGAATGACAGCCGGCACTAACGTTGGCTTTCCTTGGTCGTCGAGCGCGATCATCGTCAAGTACGCCCTCGCTGTCATTTTCTTTTCGCCCGTCAGCAAATTTTCCGACTCGACCTTGACGAACACTTCCATCGACGTGTTGTGTGTCCAGGTGACGTATGCTTCCAGATTGATCGCTTCGCCCGTTTTGATCGGCGCGAGAAAATCAAAGGAATCGCTGGAAGCAGTGACGACGGGCTTCCGGCAATGACGCATCGCCGCTATGCAGGCGATTTTGTCGACGTACGCCATGACTTTTCCGCCAAAAATCGTATTGTGATGGTTCGTATCCGGCGGGAACACGAGATCAGTCAAATAGGTTCGGGATTGTCCGGTCGGGCATGCTTCTGTTGCCATCTGTGCTGCTCCTCTCGTTGCCATCATACGATTATGCTTTTTGTGTCAAACGGTCACGCACAGCATGCGTCGCCGCCACCATGTTTTTCAAAGCTTCCACTGTCTCTGCTCTTCCGCGCGTCTTCAGACCGCAATCCGGGTTGATCCAGAATTGGGCTGGCGGCAATACTTGCACGCCGCGCGACACCATCTCTTCGATCTCCGCGACAGCTGGAACGCGCGGGCTGTGGATGTCGTATACGCCCAGGCCGATTCCTTTATCGTACGTGCAAGTCTCGAAGACGGAGACAAGCTCGCCGTGGCTGCGGGACGTCTCGATCGAGATGACGTCGGCATCCAGCTCGCTGATGACGTCGATGAAGTCGTGAAATTCGCAATAGCACATATGCGTGTGAATTTGCGTGCTCGCGGCAACTGTCGAGGTAGCCACGCGGAACGATTTGACGGCCCAGTCCAGATACGCCGCCCTGTCTGCCTGCTTGAGCGGCAAGCCTTCCCGCAGCGCAGGCTCATCCACCTGAATCATGCGGATTCCCGCCGCTTCCAGCGCCTCCACTTCTGCTTGCAGCGCCAGGGCGATCTGTTCGCACACCTCTTGGCGGGACACGTCATCGCGGACAAATGACCAGTTCAAAATGGTCGCCGGGCCTGTCAGCATGCCTTTTACTGGTTTTTCCGTCAACGACTTGGCGTATACGCTCTCTTTGACGGTCATGGGAGCGACGAACTGCACATCGCCGTAGATGACAGGTGGCTTGACGCAACGGGAACCGTACGACTGAACCCAGCCATTTTTCGTGAAGACGAAGCCGTCGAGCTTTTCCCCGAAATATTCGACCATGTCTGTCCGTTCAAACTCGCCGTGGACAAGCACGTCCAGCCCGATCTCTTCCTGAATCGCAATCCACTGCTTGATTTGCTCCGCGATGAAGGCATCGTACTGCTCGACTGTCCAGTTCCCTTTTTTGTACTGCTGTCTGGCCTGACGAACCTCTGCCGTCTGCGGGAAACTGCCGATCGTCGTTGTAGGCAAAAGCGGCAGCTTCCAGGCGGCTTGCTGGATATCGCGGCGCTCGTGGAACGGCACGTCGCGTTTGGCTTCTGTCGTCTCCAGCGCTTTTCGAGCCTGCTGTACTTTCTCCCGGTTTCTCGCCGGAGACTCGGCCAGGCGGAGCAAGTCCTTTTCGTTCTGGGCAATTTCCTTCGATATAACATACTTTCCAAATCGGAATCCTTGGACTAAAAGCTGCACTTCTCCCAATTTTTCGTCCGCAAAGGCTAATGCCGCTTGAACTTCCCCAGGCAAATCGGTTTCTGCTTCAACAGTGACGGGAACATGCAACAGGCTGCTCGATGGCTGTAGCCAAATTCGGTCCGGGTCGACCACATTGCTGATCGTCTTGACCAGCTCCCACTTTTCCTCCAGGGCCGAGCGCCAAATGTTGCGGCCATCGACGATTCCTGCGCCGAGCACTTTTTCCTGCGGGAAGCCATGTGCCGTCAGGTTGGCCAAATTCGCTTTTCCTCCGTGGACAAAGTCCAGGCCCAAGCCTTCCACTGGCAGCGCGATCAGCTCCTCGTACCAATCCACCGCTTCGAAATACGTCTGAACCATCAGCTTGAGGTGTGGCAGCGCCTGACTGAACTGTTCGTACACCCGGCGAATAAGCGCTCTGTCCTGCTCGGAAATATCTTGGACGAAAGCCGGCTCATCGATTTGCACCCATTCCACGCCATGCAGTTCGAGTTCACGAAGCACGTCCACGTAAAGCGGCACGATCTGATCGACAACGCGTTCGAACTCGTCCTTCGCATATCCTTTCGCCAGCTTGACAAACGTGTACGGCCCGACAATCACCGGCTTCCCGACGATGCCCAGCTGATCCCTGGCCTCCAGGTACGCTTTCAGCGGCCTGTTCTCTGCCAGCACTGGCGGGCGTTCGCCAAACTCAGGAACGATGTAGTGATAGTTCGTATTGAACCACTTGGTCATTTCGCTTGCGACAGCTTCTTTGTTGCCGCGCGCCATGGCGAAGTACGTATCGAGCGGTACCGGGCCGCCATCATAGGCAAAACGCTTCGGAACGAGTCCGAACATGACAGCCATGTCCAGCATGTGATCGTAGTAAGTAAAGTCGTTGACGGGAATCCACTCGATGCCTTTGTCTTTTTGCTTGATCAGATGCTGCTGGCGGATTTGCTCCATTTGCGCAAGAAACGCTGACTCTTCCAATTTGCCTGCCCAAAAGGACTCCAATGCTTTTTTCCACTCCCGGTCTTTGCCGATTCGCGGATATCCCAGGTTGCTGCTTTTCATGAGCTTTCTCTCCCATCCATTGAAGGTATTTGTAAAGCCAATCAAAAAAGGCACTTCCAACGGTCAAAAAGAACGTTAGAAATGCCAAATAAGCACTGAGATCACAGCATCCTAACACCTCCCTATCTCCCGTAGGTTAAGCAGTGTTGTCGAAACAGGCAGGTCTCCTGACTTGAGGATCACGATCTGCACAACGCCTTCCCAGTCCGTCTCGACCAGTGGCTTATCGCTGTGCAAACTCCCCTCATACAGTGGCGGGACCGTGTCGGATTCTCACCGACTTCCCTTTTCATCCTTGCGCCGATTTTCGCGGCCAAGGAACCTGTTCCCACTCATATGAAATTGTCGGTATGAGTGCATGTGCTCTCGCATCTAGCAAAAGAGCACCTTTCTCCTTACAGTAACACGTAAACCAGTTTTTGTCATGCTAAACTATTTCCACTCACCAAAATTATTTCAAAGTTCAGCCTGATTGCCTCTACTCTGCCAGCTTTCCGGTTTATTGCTTGGTCAGTCGCAGCTCCTGTGCCCGCAGAGAAGGTTTGCGAATCATGTAAATAGTGTAGCCGATCACAGCGCCTGCAACAGCGGGCAGCATCCAGCCAAGCCCGATCGTATACATCGGCAAGTAGCGAGTAAAGAAGTCGTTGATGACGGGAAGCTGGGCACCTGCCGCGTTCAGTCCGTCAAACAGGCTGATCAGAAAAGTAGCGAGCAAGCTTCCCTGATACACCTCTGGTCGTCCGCCAAATCCTTTGTGCATAAACGTTAAAAAGACGAGGGAAATCGCAATCGGGTACATGGTCATCAAGATCGGAACCGACACTTTGATCAGCGCCGTCAAGCCGATATTGGCGACGAGTGTACTGAACACAGCCAGAATGACGGCAAACTTTTTATACGAGATCGCCGGAAACAGCGAATGGAAAAACGAAGAGCAAGCTGTAATGAGACCGACGCTGGTGGTCAGGCATGCGATCGTAATCATGAGGCCGAGCAAAACGGCGCCGTAAGAGCCGAAGTAGTAATTGGACACCTTGGCCAAAATTTGCGCCCCGTTTTCCAGATGACCAAGCTTCTCCACACTGGAAGCGCCCATATAGGCAAGCACCGTGTAGAAGAACGCCAGGAGTGCGCCCGCGATCATCGTTGCTTTTGCGCACGTGAGCAAAATTTGCTTTTTCGCCGTGATGCCTCTTTGCTTGATCGCATTCACGATGATGATTCCAAACACAAATGCCCCCAAAGCGTCCAAGGTTAAATAGCCGTCCTGAAAGCCTTTGTAAAACGCTTTGGACTGATAATCCGTCACAGGTGCTTGCAGCGCGCCAATCGGGAACAAAATCGCCGTCAACACAATCACGCCGATAAAAGTCAGCTTGATCGGTGTCAAGACTTTTCCGACTACATTGATAATTTTTCCAGGATTGAGAGATAACAGGCAAGCGAGTGTAAAGAACAAGACGGTGAAGACGATCAGTGGAACCGGACCAGCTTGCTCGGACAAAAATGGCTTGATTCCGATCTCAAACGAGACGTTCCCGGATCGCGGAATAGCGAAAAACGGCCCGATTGCCAAGTAGAGCAAAATCGTAAACACAAGACCAAATACCGGATGCACACGACTCGCCAACGAACGCAAATCATCCATTCCCGAATAAACCAACGCGATAATTGCGAGCAGCGGCAGCCCGACTCCCGTCACCAGGAAGCCCGCATTGGCCGTCCATACGTTCGTTCCAGCCATTTGCCCCAGCATTGGTGGAAAAATCAGATTCCCCGCTCCGAAGAACAGAGCGAACAGCATAAAGCCGATGATGAGGATGAACGAAGAAGAACCTTTTTGATGCATGACACAAACCCTCCTGTAATTCCAAAGCAAAGGTGCTTTTCAGCAACCCTCTGATTAGTGAAAAAATTCACACAATCACTCCGCCCGCTCATGCCCCAACAACCGGGATCAGATCGAGCGGGAATAATTGTCAGATAAATCAGTCGACCAAATCGGTAATCGATGACCAGATCGCTTCTCGCTTGCCACTTCCGCGCTGATCACGATTCTATCTGGACAACCAGAAGTAAAACAGCTCGTTACGTCATTTATTTATAACATAAATATAAATGAAAAGATATTGAAAATAGGCGATTCATTTCCTTCCCATCTATTAAAATATTATTTATCGAGCAAACCTCACGTATATTCTACTGGCGCATTTTCGGATCGGAATCGAAAAAAGACTGCCAATGAGCGGCAGTCTTTTTAAACATACGTTTAACTTTTTACTCAAAGCGGAAATCATCATCTGTCAGCGGCTCGACGTTGAGCGTGCGGACATAGCCATTTCCTTTTTTCGAGAAGAAATCATGCTGCTTCGTATGCGTCCGAATCCCGTTCAAAACGATCGGATTGACTTCTTCCTCCGGGAAGAACGGGTCCAGTCCCAGGTTCATCAACGCTTTGTTCGCGTTGTAACGCACGTAAGCCAGCACTTCGTCCGCCAAGCCAATTTCCGTATATAGAGACACGGTATACGCCTCTTCGTTCTCATGCAGCTCGTGTAACAACGCGTACAGCTCCTCTTTCACAGCTGTCTGCTCGACGACGCTGAGGCGTTGATACACTTCTTGCGCAAGCACGCCGACGTACAGTCCGTGAATGCTTTCGTCGCGCACAATCAGGTCGATGATCTCGCCACTGCTCGTCATCTTGCCCTGTCCAGCCAAAAAGAGCGGGTAGAAGAAGCCGCTGTAAAACAAATAGCTTTCCAGAAAAACAGAGGCAACCATCGCCATGTACAAGTCTTTCGCTGTCTCGATGCTTTGATAACGTTGCGAGATCAACGCCGCTTTCTTTTGCAGATGCGGATTGCGCTCCACCCAGGCAAAAATCTCGTCGATTTCTTCGGTGGCAGCCAAAGTCGTGAAAATGCTGCTGTAAGACTTGGCGTGAATTTGCTCCATCATGCCCATGAAAGCCAGGACGGCTTTTCGCTGCAATCCGTCCACATGCTCCATGATTTTCGGCATCCCGACGCCGCCTTGCACCGTATCGAGCAAGGTAAGGCCACCGAGCACTTTTTTATACGTGTCCCGCTCGGTAGCGCTCAGCTCCATCCAGGACATTTTGTCGTCCGACAGCGGAATCTCGTCATCGGTCCAGAACTGCATGATGTTCTGATTCCAAAACGTCATCGTAAAATCGTCGTCCGGCCTGTTCCAATTGACTGCTTTCATAAGGCGTTCCTCTTCTCTATCAACTTGTTCCAATGACCTACATCTGTTGTTAAACGGCGCAGCTAATGCACTCTTCTACCGTCAGATGCTTGGTGCGCGTGTAGTAGAGCGACTTCAAGCCTTTTTTCGCCGCGTAAATATAGTAGCGAGCCAGCTCTCTTGTCGAGATGTTGCTGTTGACGTGCAGCACGGTAGAAATCCCTTGATCCACATGCTCCTGGATTTCGGCAATCAGATCGATGACTTTGAACTGGTCGATCACATAGGCAGACTTGTAGTAAAAATAGTTCTCTTGCGTCAAGTACGGCATCGGGTAGTACGTGGTCGAGTTCGCATACGTTCTCGTCTCGATATGCTCCACGATCGGCATTACGCTCGATGTCGCATTCTGAATGTAGGAAATGCTCTGTGTCGGAGCAATCGCCAGACGATAGGCATGATACAGCCCGTTCTCCTGCACTTTTTGCTTGAGAGAAGCCCAGTCCTCTGGCGTCGGAATGTGCACGCCCTCGAACAGCTGCTTGCCTTTTTCCGTACGCGGACGGTAATCGGTTGCGAGATATTTGTCAAAATAAGTGCCCTTGGCGTACTCCGACTGCTCAAAGCCCATGAAGGTTTCCCCTTTTGCCTTGGCAATCTCGGCGCTCATCTCCAGCGAGTAAAAGTTCATCATCATGAAGAACGTGCGGGCAAAATCTTTTGCTTCTTCACTCTCATACGCGATTTTGTTTTTCGCGAGGTAGCCGTTGAGGTTCATCGCACCCAATCCGACAGAGTGCAGCTCGCGGTTCGCTTTTTGCACGCCCGGCGCATTTTCCACACGGGTTACATCGCTGACGGACGTAATCGCTTCGATGCCTTCGCGCACGGATTCACGGATTTTTTTGTGCTCCATCACGTTGACGATGTTCAGGGAAGCCAGATTGCAGCTGATGTCGCGGCGGATGATGTCTTCCTCGCCGTAATTCGTGATCGTGGTAGTCTCCTGCAACTGGAAAATTTCCGTGCACAGGTTGGACATTTTGACCGCTCCAATATCTTTGAGCGCGTGGTTTTTGTTCGCATTCGTCTTGTTCATGATGTACGGATAGCCCGATTCCATCTGGATCATCGCGATCTTGGTAAGCATCTCGCGGGCGCTCATGACGATCTTTTTCTTGATGCGCTCGTTTGCGACCAACTCGTCGTACATCTGATCGAGATCCAGATCATCCAGATGAACGCCGTATTCCTTGTAGACCGAATAAGGAGCGAACACGGTCAGAGGCTTGTTCTCCTCTGCCAGCTTGTAAAACACATTCGGCACAATCAGGCCGATCGACAATGTCTTGATCCGCGATTTTTCGTCAGCGTTGATCTTTTTGCAATCGAGAAACTCGTTGATGTCCCAGCCAAAAATGTTGTAATAAGCTGCCCCGGAGCCTTTGCGCTGTCCCATCTGGTCGGCGTAGGAAAACGCATCTTCCAAAAGCTTGAGTACAGGCATGACGCCTTTGGCTGCGCCCTCGACGCCTTTGATCGGCTCTCCCCGCCCGCGAAGCTTGGACAGATTGACCGCTACGCCGCCGCCGATTTTCGAGAGCTGCATGCAAGTTCCGAGCACGTAGTTGATCGAGTTCAGGGAGTCGTCCATTTCCAGCAAGAAGCAGGAGACCATTTCCCCGCGGCGGCTTTTCCCTGCATTGAGGAATGTCGGTGTAGCCGGCTGGAGACGCTGTTCCATCATGGAAACAGTCAGGCGCTTCGCAAGCTCGAAGTCTCCGCGGCCGAGCGAGAGAGCAACAATCGCTACCCGATCCGGGTACTGCTCCAAATACGTGGACTTGTCGTCCGTTTTCAGAGCGTAGTCTTTGTAAAACTTGGAGATGGCCATGTACGACGCGAATTGAAAACCAGTGTCATGCGCCAGTCGGAAAACTTCGTCGACCTGTTCAACGGTGTAGTCCTCATACACATTTTCATAAAAATCATGCTGGATCAAATAGTCCATCCGCTCTTTGACACTGTTGAAGGTCATGGTCTTCGCCTGCACTTCCTCCATGAAGACGGCGACTGCCTCTCTGTCTTTTTCCAATTGGTAAAACCCGTCGTTTCCACGCTGCATTAGTTGGTTGTTCAATTCAATGTGCCGCAATTGCTGCCACCCCACTCGTAAATTGTTCCACGTCACGGCCGGTACCGGACAATTCAAACTTGGAAATCACCGGAACGCCATACTGGATCGCGATTGTATCTGCGCTTTTGGCAAAGCTGGTGCCCCAGTTGCGATTGCCGCTGGCAGACACTCCGCGCAAATAGACATGATTTCGCTTCAGGAAACGGTCCACCTTCTCTGGCACCTGCCCGAAGCCTGTCGTGTACGTCACCAGGATGAACGGCTCGTCTAGCACCATCTCCGGATCGATTTCCACGCGCGGCAGATCGATTTTGTTTACGAATCGTCTCACGTTTCCTGTTTTTGAATCAAAAGCGATTATCATGTCCCTCATCCTTTACTGCAATTGTATACTTTTTAGCCAAAGTAAAAGCGCATTCGACGCCAAAATGTCGAATGCGCATGATGATTCCCATCGTATCCATTCAGCATGACAAACGAATGGAGCGCTCGAACACTTCCCTATCTTCCGTAGGTTACACAGTGCTTGCAGTCAGGCAGGTCTCCTGGCTTGGGGTCATTGCTCCATTTGGCCTTCCCGATTGGCTCAATCAGTGGCGATCACAAGCAAATGGAACTCTCTCATCACAGTGGCGGGACCGCGTCGGAATCTCACCGACTTCCCTATTAAGTCTACCAAATATAGCGTGGTAAACACCTGTCCGCATCAATATGTAGTTGGTAAAACTTACTTTACCTCAATATATCGTAGGAGTCAAGCTTGGCATGTTCAATTTTCGTAGTGATAATCTCTCTCATTTCTCTATTGCCAATCTCTGGTTTTCGTCCATATAATAGGTTTCGTGTACATAAAAGTTGACGCCTACGGACGAATGGAGAGTGACCCATGATGGACAGTACGACTTACGAGGCAGTAGCGATTCCCCGTTCCCAAACGAGAAAAATAACATACAACGATCGTACGTTCCACCTATTTGTGAGCACGCCAGACACAGCCCCGCCGCCAACAGGCTTTCCTGTCATCTATTTGCTGGACGCCAACTCGGTTTTCGGCACGATGACCGAAGCCATTCGCCTGCAATGCCGCGCTCCTGAAAAAACAGGCGTGCAACCAGCCATCGTCGTCGGCATCGGCTATCCGACGGAAGCGCCTTTCCATCCGTCCCGCTACTACGACTTCACGCATGTCGTTCCGCAAGACGAGCTGCCCGCTCATCCGCGCGGCGGAGAATGGCCGGAAATGGGCGGCGCCGAAAGGTTTCTTTCGTTTATCGAGAAAACGGTGAAGCCTGCTATCGAAAAAGATTTTCCTATCGATCGTACCCGCCAGACGATCTTCGGTCATTCTCTCGGCGGCTTGCTGGTGCTGCACGCCCTGTTGACGCGGCCGCACGAGTACCAATGCTATATCGCCGGCAGCCCGTCCATTCACTGGAACGAAAGCGTCCTGCTCGAAGAAGAGCGGCGCTTGCCTGAACGGCTTACAGACGAGCTGAAAGTCAGAGCGCTCCTGACGATCGGGGAACTGGAGAACGACGGGCGCTTCCACGTCAACGTCAAAGCTGAGGCCATGGCAAAAAGGCTGTCCGCTCTCGGCACAGGTCAGATACAAGCCACGTTCCGTCAATTCCCGGACGAAAATCACACCTCTGTCTTGCACGTCCTGATCAGCCACGCGATCCGCTTCGCTTCCAAAACCGCTGCCTGCTAACCAGGGCAGCTTTTTCTTTTCCCAAAACCGGCCAACAACCGCTCCACGCACGCAAAAAACCGCCCATACGAAACATATGAGCGGTCATGCACGCATTTCTGCTCTTTTTCGGCTTACTGGAGGGACAACACCTTGTTGATCTGCGGCAGCTCTTCAATCGCCGCTACAACTGTTGGCGTAATCTCTTCATCCGTGACGCAAACAAGCAGGGCGTTCTTCCCTTTTTGCTCGCGCGACACGTTCAGCTTGGAAATATTGATTTCGTGGTCAGCCAGTTTGCGGGATACGTCGTAAATGACCCCGGGATAGTCGGTATGGTGCACCAAAAGACCGTGACCGCCCGGCGGAATCCGACAGGCGCAGTAATTGATCTCACTGATGTACACCTCGCGCCAGTCCTGGGCGAACGTATATTTGTTCGCGCCCACGCGCAAATTCGCCAAATGGTTGGCGTATTCACCTGAGCTGTTTTGCACGGAAACGCCGCTGCCCAGCCCTTCCAGAAGCAAGGACGCGATCTGCTCTTTGTTTTCATGGGCCAAAATGCTCAAGGTTGCCCCTGCAAGCTGCGGCTCCAGTCTGCTAATCAATTGGGCCAACTCACGAAGTCCAGCGTATTGGGTCATGTAATGCCCTCACTCTCCCAGTCAAGGTTATCCTTCATTTCGGAAGAATCCACTCTTCCGGCTCTTTGATGATGGAGGAATGGTTTTCGGAACGGTACCAAGCTGTCAGGCTTTCCCCGTCCTTTTTGTACACAATGCGGTAAATCGTATTGCCTTTTCCGCTTTTGGCAAAAGGGCTTTCATCGGCAGGAACAGCGGTCACGCCGCCCGGTTCAATCACGCCGCCTTTTTCCTTGATGACAGCCTGGATCGTCGCCATGTGCTCACTGCTCGTAGCCGACATTCCCATGTAAGCGAGAAACCCCAAGAGGAGTGCTCCCGCCAAAAACGAAACGATAATCACTTTGGATTTTTTCGTTGCATCCACCAAGCGCTTCCCCCGTATATTAATTCTCTTTATCTATCGAACGCACCTTGTCGATCGTTCCTCCGCCGAGACAAACTTCGCCATCGTAGAAGACGACGGCCTGTCCAGGAGTAACGGCTTTTTGCGGTTGAGCGAAAACGACCTCTACGGTGTTGCCTTCCTGCACGTGTACCGTCACTTGCTGATCCGGCTGACGATAACGGAACTTCGCGGTGCAGACAAACGATCCGGTTGGCTTGTTGGCGCTAACCCAGCTCACGTCTGTCGCCAAAAGACTGCTTGAGTACAGGCGGGGATGATCGGAGCCTTCCCCGACAATCAGTGCGTTGCGTTCCAGATCCTTGTCCACGACAAACCACGGTTGACCGCTCGTGCCGTGTCCGCCGCCGATTCCAAGCCCTTGGCGCTGACCGAGCGTGTAGTACATCAGTCCATCGTGCTGCCCGATCACGGTTCCCTCGACAGTCTCGATATTGCCGGGCTTCGCTGGCAAGTAGTTTTGCAAAAACTCGCGGAAGTTGCGTTCGCCAATGAAGCAAATCCCTGTGCTGTCCTTTTTCTTTGCGGTGTAAAGCCCTGCTTCCTCGGCGATTTTGCGCACCTCGGGCTTTGGCAAATGTCCGATGGGAAACATCGTTTTGGACAACTGCTCCTGGCCGAGCACGTTGAGGAAATACGTCTGGTCCTTGTTGTTGTCCGCGCCTCGGATCAGCTTGTACTCCCCGTCGATGAATTTCACCTGCGCATAGTGGCCTGTCGCGATGTAATCGGCTCCCAGGTCCATCACTTTTGCCAGCAGTTCGCCAAACTTGATTTCGCGGTTGCACATGACGTCCGGGTTCGGAGTGCGCCCGCGTTTATATTCATCCAAAAAATACTGGAATACTTTATCCATGTATTCTTTTTCAAAATTGACGGTGTAATATGGAATGCCGATCTGTTCACAGACGCGCCGGACATCCTGGAAGTCTTCTTCCGCCGTGCAGTGGCCGAATTCATCGGTATCATCCCAGTTTTTCATGAAGATGCCGATGACGTCATATCCCTGTTGCTTGAGCAGGTAAGCCGTCACGGAGGAGTCGACTCCGCCGGACATGCCGACAACGACGCGTGTGTCTTCTGGTCGTTTCATAGTCTTTCTCCTCTTGATTCAATTTGTTCTTCTACAGATTACCATGTTTCGCAAAACAATTCATGTTTTGTTGCACTTTTCCCCGCTCCATGCCAAAAACACCTGCCGCAACTCTTGTGGCAGGTGTCGATGCGAGATGATTTTCAGCTCACTGGGACGTCTCATCCTCGATTTCCGAACGGAAGCCTTCTGCACTTTCTGCACGACGCTCGTTCTTCGCCTCGATGTCCGCACGTTCCTTGGCGGAAATCTCCCCTGCGTGCGCAGCCAGATAGTCATTCGCCTCGTTGATATTTTCCTCTGTATTTCGCGCCATTTCTTGCAGCTTGGCAGCGTTGTCAGAGCGATCATCCGGTTTTGCCATCACAATTCCTCCTCTGGTTCCAACTAGATTCACTACCTGTACCATTGTTCTCCGTTCACGCCAGAAGTATGTATGATAAACTGGTAGCATCTGATTTTGGACGAAGAGGAGTTTGACCGATGGCTTCCCTTGATTTTCTGGAACGAAAGCTGTTAAAAATCATCGCGGAGACAGACCCGGTGCGGCTCAAGCGCCAATGGGTGAGCAGACATGCCGAGCCGTTCCCCGAAATCGAGCAGCGCAAAAGGATCGCGCTATTGCTGCGCAGACTCGACAAGCTGCCTGCATCCAAGCGCGAGGAAGTGCGCGATTTGCTGAATCAGTTCAACTGGAACGGATAAGCCGGATAAACGACTAGCGAATAGACCCGCCGATGCGCCAATGCCCGTCCACTTTTTCCATCCGGCGAATATCGGCAATGGCATCGTGATTGAGCGGACCGTAAATATGCGGATAAAGCAGTCCGTCGCTCGCCTGCTCGTATTTGATCGGAGAAGCGGATTTGCTCTCGTCGACTACGAGGACGAACAACTCCCCTTCAAATGCGCCGTATACCCGGTCCGCTACCTTCCCCAACAGCTCGTCGCCTTTTGTGGCATGAATAAAACCTTCCTGCTCGTAGTCGCGGGGCAGGTAATGCTCCTTCTCTTTCCACTGTTCCCAGTAAGCTTTTGGCACCATGCAATAAATGATCGATTCCTGCATCGAAAGTATGTCTCCTTTTTCGCTTGCGCTTTATTTGTTTCCCATCGCTTTGTTGACATGCCGCATGGCTTTATCGAAAAACATCCGGTCAAATGCCCCTTGATCGAACTTCCATTCAATGAAGTTTTTCAATGAATGCAAATCCACCCACGCATCCTTCGCTTGCGGATTGCGGTTAGGCACTTCACCCGTAATTTCTCCCTCGTAAACCAGCTTGGCCATCTCGTTTGGGTGCATCCCGATTTGATAGGCGATCTGGTGCAGCGCTATTTTCATCGAACTCCCCCTGCTCGGTAAGTCAATCCATACGTACGCTCTATTCTGCCAGTCTTTTTTCCCCGTGCCAAGTCCCTCTTGCGCACAGAGACATGTTTTCCTCCTGGCGCCTGCTTTGGTAAAATAGCGGTAGAAAAACAGGTCATACAGCACCGGAGGCCGCTCCATCTATGGAAAACATCAAATCGGCACCGAAAAAGAAGCGGTTGCGCCGCATCTTCTTTTGGGCATTCCTGACGCTCCTTCTCTATATGTGGGTCGTCAACAGCTCTTTTTTGGCGAGTCCGCCTGACGGCTCTCCTTTTTTGCTGGCTCACCGCGGAGTGGCGCAAACCTTTCATATGGAAGGAATCACAAACGAAACGTGCACAGCCGAGCAAATTTACCCACCAGAACATCCTTACCTGGAAAATACGCTTCCTTCCATGCGCGCGGCTTTCGCAGCCGGAGCCGATGCCGTTGAACTCGATGTCCACTGGACGAAAGATTCTCAATTCGCCGTCTTTCACGACTGGACGCTCGGATGTCGCACCAATGGCGAAGGGGTGACGAGAGACTTCACCATGTCCGAGCTGAAAAAGCTGGACGTGGGCTACAACTACACGGCAGACGGCGGGCGCACGTATCCTTTTCGCGGCAAAGGTGTCGGACTGATGCCTTCTCTCGACGAGGTTCTGACAGAATTTCCGACGGAGTCATTGTTGATCCACATCAAAAGCAACGATCCAAACGAAGGCAAAGCGCTTGCCGCCTTTTTGCAGCCCTTGCCGAAAGAACGGCTGGCGAAGCTCGCTGTATACGGCGGCGACGAGCCTGTTGCCACGCTGAAGCAAGCAATGCCGGAGCTGCGCGTCATGTCGATGAGCACGATGAAAAGCTGCCTGATTCCTTACATCGCTGTCGGCTGGTCCGGATACGTTCCGGACGCCTGCGCCGGGACCCAGCTGCATATTCCCGATCAAATCGCTCCCTGGCTGTGGGGTTGGCCCAATCGCTTCATGGAAAGAATGGAAGCAGCGGATACTCGCGTCATCCTGGTGGCAGGAAGCGGCGACTTCTCCCAAGGCTTCGATACCCCGGCCGATTTGAACCGGGTTCCCGAGAAGTTCAACGGAGGAATCTGGACAAATCGGATTGATCGCATCGGACCGCTTTTGCATAAAAAAAGCGAAACAAAGTGAAACTGTCTCCAGACATATGCGTATATACGAATACGCAGCCGAATCTGACAAGACAATTGGGAGTGATGGGGATGTTCAAAAAGCTTTTGAAAAATTTACTGGGTAATCACTCGAATGCTTCCCACAAATACCGCAAATACAGCAGCAGCGACCGCAAATACCGGAAAGGTTACGGGTCCAGCCACAGGGGGCACGGACACTCTCATTACGGCAGTTCCCACTACAAAAGAAAACATTCCAGCAGGAGCTTTTTCAGCAGCTAAACGACCTGCTCTTGGTACGCAAAAACACTCTGCCAGCTTCTGCAGCAGAGTGTTTCTTGTTTACGTATGCTACAATATGGAAAAGGAGCGTGCTGAAATGAACCCTTCCAAATCGTTTTATTATACCGTTGATCACTCCATGGTAGATGAATACAAAAAAATGCTCGATTTGATGAAAATCCCCTACACGATTGAAGCGCCAGTCGCTTTGCTCAAGGAAGGGGCCAATCAGTATTCCTTTGTGTTCCCGGATATGTCCGGCCGTTTGTATCAAATGGTAAGCAAGCTCTTTCAAGGGGAAGGCAAGCCCTATCCGCAATAATCGATGGCCTCGGGCAAAAAAAGGGACCCATTTCTGGGCCGAAGATAGGAAGTGGAGAGAATGCATGCTATGTAATATATACTAACATGAAACGAGTGATTGTCAACTTGTTTTGTCATTTTTCTGAGTTTTTATGTTAGTTTTTCTTACACCATTTCTTTCCGTTATCATTCTCTATCTGTTCGCACGCAAAAAGGAGGGACTTCGCGCCCCTCCTTTTCTTGTTTTTTCGGTCGTTTCGTTTATCCAAGAACGTTCACGATCTGCTCCAAACCGATCCACTCGCTTCTCGCTTCATTGACCAGTTGAACCTTGCGTGCCTTGGGGTCAACCCACTTGACTACGCCCCACATGCTGTGCGTATTCCCGCGCTCGCCATCCATGGACACCCACCAACTGACTGTCACGCCATAATCTTCCCTGCCGGAATCACGGAGCATGTACAAAAACGATTCACGCTCCTGCTTTGTGATCACTGGCTGAGCCATGTCTTGCGGAAAAAGCTGACGTCCTCCGCCGTTACGAATACCGCTCATCACTTGATTTCACCCACCCTAGCCTGTACAAATCGTTTACTGCCCGTCTCATTTGACGATTGGACGCGATCGTCTGAATCTCTGTTCCATTTTCCAGCATTCTGTAGACGCGAAGATGTACGGCTGTCAGCACGGGAACCCGCTGCATCTCCTTGTTCACAGGAACGAGAATGGTCTCCAGCATAAACATCACCCTCGAACATACGTTTGCTTCATTATATACGAACAATATGCGAACAGGCAATATGAAAAAGCAGAATCTTCCTGCTTTCTACTGGGCGACTTCCTTCCTGATTGGTTGCGGCCGCTTTTCCACCACATCCAAAAACTTGCCGAACGTAGAGGCGAGCGTCTGCTGAAACAGCATCCCGAGCACGACAGGCAGGGCCACTGTAGCAGGGAAATACGTAATCGCCATAACCGCTCCGGCACTAATATTGCGCATCCCGCTATTAAAAGTCAGCGCGACGATTACGTCCCGTTCCCAGCCAAACAGTCTTGCCATCCACCAGCCTAGCAAGTAACCGAGAATGGCGAGCAAAAGCACCAACACAGCCATCCCGAACAGCTTGGCGTCCCATGCCTGGAAATAATTCGACACCATCGAGCTGTTAATCGCGACGACCACACCCATGCCCAGCTTGGAAAACGGAGAAAGCTTGGGAGCCAGCGTCTGTTTTACTCTCCCCCGCGACAGATGATGCAACAGCATGCCGGCAAGCGACGGCAGCACGATCATGAAAAAGAGTCCCTGCATCATGTCCCATGTATCCATCTCTACTTTCGCCCCGAGCAACACGTACATGCCGAAAGGAACCACAAGCGGCGAAATCATCGTGTCGAGCAAAATAATCGACAGCGTCAGCGCGACGTTTCCCATGTAAATCGAAGACCACAAAAAACTGGAGATGCCCGTCGGAATGAGCGCCGCCAGCAAAAAGCCGGTAATGACATGAACATCGTCGGGATAGAACAGATGCGCCACTCCCCAGGCAATGAACGGCATGATGACATGCAAAATCATCAAATTGACCAGCAGCGGCAACGGACGTGCCAGCACTTTGGCAAACTCCTTGAACCCAGATCCCAGGCTCCCTGCAAAGGTCATAAAAGCGAAAACCCACGGAGACAAAAACGCGAACGGCTGCAGGTGCGATCCCGCAAGCACGCCAATCGCCACACTGCTCGGGGTCAACAACGGCATGATTTTTTCCAGCGACTTGTTTACTTTTGCGAATACATCCATTTCCTGCACCTCATTTGCTTTTGCGAACGCCTGATGAAAACCCATCTTTCTATATTACGTACTGGACAACTTTATTTCTAGAGAAAATGACGGGCGCCGCACTTTGACGGGCAAACAAAGGCACACTTGCATACTTTTTGGCGAACGGGTAAAGCCTAAGCTTTAGAAAGGAGGTATTTTTATGAACGGCATGGATTGGGTAGAATTTATCCGAAAAACCGAAGATAAAATGTTTCACCTCCATCGGGCGATTGATGGGATTTGTAACGAACCGGATTATAAAGAATCCGTCTCCGCTCTGACCGAAGTGGTCAGAGATTATCAAGTATTGGTTGAAAAAGCAAAAAGCGAGCTGCGTGGCATCGACTTGCATCGTGATCGTGGCGAACGCGATCGCGACCATCACGATCATGACCGTTACTAGAAGAAACTCAACTCCCCAATCGGGAGTTTTTCTTTTTTTACACGAAGCAAAAAACCTCAATCCATCCGCTTGCGATGGTGAGGTCTTCGTCCCAGTTACCCTTTCATTTTCTTTTCCAGCTCTTTTGCAGCTTTTTTCTTCTGGCACGCCTCTTTTACATCCGTCGGCCATGGCGTACCGCTCATCGATTGCAAGTCCATAAACAGTTTCTTATCAGAAGTGACGTGAACTTTCGAATCGGGAAATGCCGTTTTCAGCTTGCCCGCCACTTCTTTTTCAATCGATTGCAGTTTAAAGCGATTGAAGTTGCTAACCTTGATGGCGAGGTTCAAATCGTTGTCAATCTGGACAGCAACCACTTCGTCGATCCCATCCACTTTAGTGGCAATCGCTTTCGCCTGCTCTTCCCACTCCGCATGCCGGACAGGCACAGGTGTGCACAACGGCTCTGCCTTGTTCTGTTGCTGTGTCTGCGCATTGTTTTTCCCCGAGCATCCTGTCATGACCAGCACGATCGCCAAAATTGCCAGTATCGTACGCATGCAAACACCTCCTGACAAGTTATCCTTACTTTAGGATGGCCGGAAATGGAGCATGTATGAGTGCGGGTTCTTTCCAATATAGAGACGCAGAAGACGGACTTGACCGTCCAGGACTATGTAACTATTTATCCCCGCCTGCGATTTTGGCATAAAAAAATGCGGCGGCTCATCTGCATTATTGAGCCGCCGCAGACCCCAAGAACATTGCGAGTCCTCCAATAGGATATACCAAATATGGCTTTGTAAGCGATAGGAGATCACTGGATGGCTTTTGGTGAACAAAAAAAATCCCAGCCGCTGCTTCCGGCCGGGGCGTACGGGGTAGTACGCATATGTCATACGTGAATGATTTCATGATATAGGACAATAGAACTCGCAACAACCATCACTTTTAGGTAATAATACCTATGAATGGAACAAAAAAATAGCGCCGACCTATCTGCCTGAATTAAGTCGAACGCATTCAATCCCCAAGTTGGATTATACTAGCTAGCTTGGATTACTTTTCTATTATCTACGGAATTGGTCGATCATACCATGCGAAAATTATGGTAACAAGCGCAATACTTTCCGCTTGATTTTGTTTCGTGTCGCTTTGAATCGTAGCGCTTTTCCAATATTTCGGCGAAAATGCTTTTATGGTATGCTAGTTTTGCCATAAAAAGGAGTGAGACGATGAATCGCGATCAATGGACAGCTGTAGATGAATATTTTACGACGAAACTGGTTTCAGCAGATCCTGTACTCGACGCCGTTTTGGAACACAACGCAGCATCTGGCCTTCCGCCAATCGACGTGGCCCCCAACCAGGGGAAGTTCCTGCATTTGCTCGCCCAGATTCAAGGGGCACGCTCCATTCTGGAGATTGGTACACTCGGTGGCTACAGCACGATTTGGCTCGCTCGCGCCTTGCCTCAAGACGGCCGACTGATCACGCTCGAAGCCGCACCGAAGCATGCAGAGGTAGCAAAAGCGAACATTGCTCGTGCCGGACTCGAAGCGCTGGTGGAAATCCGCCTTGGCGACGCTCTGGACAGCCTCGCCGCTCTCGATCGCGAGAATCAAGGGCCGTTCGACCTGATCTTTATTGATGCAGACAAGAAGAACAACCCGGACTACTTCCGCTATGCGCTCAAATTCTCGCGCAAAGGCAGTGTGATCATCACGGATAATGTCGTGAGAAAAGGTGCGGTCATCGACGAAACGAGCACCGATCCTAACATCCTCGGCGTTCGCCAGTTCGCCGATCTCGTTGCCGCAGAGCCAAGAGTGAGTGCGACTGCCATCCAAACAGTCGGCAGCAAAGGCTACGACGGTTTTGCCATCGCCCTGGTGACAGCAGATCCTAACTAACACACATCTCCCAATAAAAACCCGTCCGATGCTGAGCGCACAGACGGGTTTCGTTCATTGCAGACCGATTTGGGATTTGACTTGCAGTTTGCCATCCAGGAATGCCAAACTGGCACTGCTTCCGAGCGTTTCTCCTTCATACATGTAGACGACAGCATGATGCTGCTCCCCTTTGTTCCCTGCTTCCGACAGCAGCTCGCCTTCTCCCCCAATGATGCCCGTTACTTCCTCATACGTCATGCCGTTTTCGATCTTGTCAAAGGCAGCCTTGGAAATTTTCGTTTTTTCATTGGCAGCAGAAGCCGGCGCTGCATTGGTCGGCGAGGAACTCTCAGAAGAGCTTGCCTGTGTTCCCGCAGCGGGTGTTTCTGCTGGTGCAGCGCCAGTCGAAGTCGCATTGGTCGGTGCGGAACTTTCAGAAGAGCTTGCCTGCGTTCCCGCAGTTGGCGTTTCCGCTGGTGCAGAAGCGCAACCTGTCAGTCCCAGTCCGATACTGAGTAGCAATGCACATATTTTTTTCACGGTAACAAATCCCCCTTTTCATCTCTACACCTTAATCCAAAATATTACCAGTTTCATGAGAATATTTTCCTAATTGGCGACCTTTTTCCAAGCAGAGACAAGCAGGGAATACAATCGGAATAATTGTTGACAAAAATTTATTTTTGTGTTATATTAAAATATTTAATTATTTACATCAGCTTTTAAACCTTTCATACTATTCTTTACGCAAGGGACAGCGAAGAACTGGATGAAAGGATGTGCTGTTAATGAACACATTGCCATGTCAGGGCTGCAAAGGCTTATGCTGTGGCCCGGTACCCATCACTGACAAGGAACGAAAGCTCATACATAAAAAGCTGAAAGCCATGCCGAAAAAGCTCCGCGAAGGCTTGGCGCATCAGCAGCGCTTTCCCGGCACCTGCATTTTCTACGACGTCAATCACGATCGTTGCGGCATTCATTCGTTTCGTCCAGACGTTTGCCGCCTGTTTGGCTATCACGAAGACCTCGTCTGTTTTCGCAAACCGGAACTGGCGACAAAAGGGAAAGCGCCGATCAAAGAACGACATGTCGGCTACCTCTCGATCGATTTTACGTGGAAAGATTTTCAGTGACGTATCTAGGCTGGATGTAAGATGGCACGGCGCAGGGATTGCAAGCATGGAAGTGCCAGGAAATATTCGGGAGGTGCCAGTCAAATGGAACCGTTCATCGGGTTTGTCATTCTCGCCTTTCTTGCCATCCTGCTGTTTCTCGTACTGGAAAGGCTGGTCGAACGCGCCGTGCATCCCCAGCATTTTTGGGCGGGTGCGATCATGAAAACGGTCATTTTCTTGTTGATTTGTGCAGGCGTCTATTTGTCACTGCCTTGGTTTAGCGACCTGTTCTCATCCTGATTTGGCAAGTCCAACAAAAACCCGCCCTTTGCACAGGACGGGTTTGGATCGCAAGCAGACCATGTCGGGCTTGCCTGCTGCTTTTTAGGAAGCTGCTTTTATTTCCAATGCTGCTGAATGTACGCATCGCGGCCGGACTTTTCCCGGTCTTCCTTGTAATGCTTCGGATTTTTCTTGTGGTAGCCTTGGTGATATTCTTCGGCGGGATAAAAAACGGACGCAGGCAAAATATCCGTGACGATTGGCTTGGAGAAGCGACCGCTCGCCGCCAGCGCTTGTTTCGATGCGACCGCCAGCTCATGCTGCTTTTCGTTATGGGTAAAAATCGCGGTGCGATATTGGCTGCCCCGATCGTGAAACTGTCCATCCGGGTCAGTCGGATCGATTTGCTGCCAAAACAGCTCCAGCAGTCTTTCATATGGAAACAACTCGGGATCGAACGTAATCTCGACCGCTTCCCAGTGTCCGGTTTCGCCTGTTTTTACTTGTTCATAGGTCGGGTTTTCCACCGTTCCCCCGGTATACCCGGAGATGATGCCTCCGATGCCCGGCAGCTCATCAAACGGTGTCACCATGCACCAGAAGCATCCGCCCGCAAATGTCGCTTTTTCCATCTGTATTTCCTCCAGTCCCAGCTACAGGTAGTCTCCATGTTCTGCTCTCATTCATTGTACAAGAGCTTTCGGCTCGCTTCTAGGAAAAAGTGGGCAACAAATCTGCTCGTCCATAGAATCTCGTGAAGCCAATGCCCTCAGGATGTTTTATAATATCTGAGTAAAGCCATAGACAATTAGCTGTTAGGAGGACCATCCATGTTCCAAGTCGAAAAATTTCAAGGAAATAGAGAAGAGCAATACGAACTGGTCATCAAGCAGTTGGAAGCCTTGCTCGCTGGCGAGTCCAATCAGGTTGCCAATCTGGCCAATGCCGCAGCGCTGCTGAACCAGTTTTTTGAGGAAGTCAACTGGGTGGGCTTTTATCTGAACGACGGAAATGAACTCGTGCTCGGTCCGTTCCAAGGACTGCCTGCATGCGTGCGCATCCCGTTCGGAAAAGGCGTATGCGGCACCGCCGCGCAGAAGCAGGAAACGGTTCGCGTAGAGGATGTGCACTTGTTTCCAGGGCATATCGCGTGCGATGCAGCTTCCGAGTCGGAGATCGTCGTCCCGATCGTAAAAGACGGACAACTGCTCGGCGTCCTCGACATCGACAGCCCGCGCAAAAACCGTTTTGACGAAATCGATCAAGCTTATTTGGAAAAGTTCGTCCAGGCGCTCGTGCGTTTTTTGTGATCGCGCCTTCTTTTCCACGCGAAAAAAGAGCAGGCTTCCTTCTGCTCTTTTTTTCATGGCGATTTGTTATTTTCGGTAGTAGTGCTTGGCCCATTCGTTTTGGATTTGCTTTTTTGACTTTGCTCTCACTCGCGGCACCTGGCTCGTTTCCCATTCGCGGATGGCAGCCGCAAGAGTTCGGTAGAAGCGAAAATCGTTGATGTCCCAGGAGCAAAACAGCTTGCGGTACATCGCGCCGATAGAAATGCCTTTCTGGTATCCCGCATCACTTGCGCAAATGCTCCGACAGCTGCGCAAGCTTTTCGTTATACTCGCGGTCCAGCCGGATTTTTGTCTTCATGCAGTGAATGGCCTTCACAATTAGATAGATAGCAAGTCCATACAGCAAAAGCATGGGCAAAAAAACGAGCACTTGCGTAAGCAGAGTGCCCCATTCTAAAGAAACAGCGCCAAAATCGAGCACACTTCTCGTCTCCTTTCTCCCCTTTTTGCGTTTTCCGTCGCACATCGTTGGATGCAAAGCGTAAAGAAGTTCTTTTTATATTACCACCATCTTCCACGTTTTCAAAATAAACAGACCGCGATAAGCAAAAGGAAGCTTTTTATGATCATCATGAAAATATTTCGCTGTCGCTGGAAAATAGAGGTGATTTTCGATCGCTCTTGTTGTAATATTATCCCAACTCCAAATCAACTGACAAAGGAATGATGCTGACGCCATTCGCTCTGCTGCTACTAGGCGTTCTTTTGCCTTCCCGGCTGACAGCCACACTACTTCGGATGTAAAAAGGAGACTGCCATGTCCAATCCATTGACCAGCCAACACTTGACTCTCACCAAACTGGCTCCGCCCGACTGGGAATTGATTCGCTCCATTTACACCAATCCGGTCCTCATGCAGCATATCGGCTCCCCTATGAGCGAGGAAGCGATCCGAAGCAACTTTGCGAAAGAGTTGGCCCCGTGGACTCTCGACTCCACCCACTGGCTCACCTGGATCATTCGCGAAACAGACACCGGAAACGACGTTGGCTTGATCAGCATCTGCACCCGTGATCGTGACGTGCTCACTGCGGAAGTAGGCTTTATTATTTTGGATACGCACAAAGGCAAAGGCTATGCAACCGAAGCGCTTGCTTTTGTCCTGGACCACGCTGCTCATGCATATGGCTTCCGAAAATTCACAGCTGTTTGTTCCGAAGAGCACGCAGCTTCCAGAAAGGTGTTGGAAAAGGCGGGAATGAAGCTGGATAAAATCGTGCCGGAACATACTGAAATTGCTGGCACCATGGTGAATGACTGTTTTTATTCGTTGGAAAAATGAATGGTTGTTACAAAGATAACGGCCCCGTTCGCATAAGGAGAGGTACTAATGAAGCTCTGGCAATAAATGATCATCGTCATTGGCTTACTGCTATTTGGCAGCCTGCCTGTCTTCGCTGCATTCGAAAACGAGCCAGCAGACAGGAGTGCGTACGAAAGCTATCGTCCATATGAATCTTCCGCAAATGCACAAAAATTCCTTGCCCATACCGTGAAACATCTGTCCGAGGGAACCATGGGCGGCAGCATCCCTTTACAGACGACGCGCGACGAGCTGCAAGCAAACTATGGTTTGCAGGAAAGCGAAATCGTATCGCCAGTCCCGAACGCCCATTTTTTTGAGCGGGACGGCTACCGTTACTTCCTCAATCGCATCAATGGCGAATCGACTGTCATGGTCATCCAAGCTCCCTTTGCCCCGTTGACAAAAGAGGAAATTTTTGAAGTGGTTGGCGATCAGCCTTGGTATGGCGGCAAAAGGCAACACCAGATCATTTACAAGCTGGATCGCTACATGCTCTCCTTTACCCATACGGATTCCAAGGAGCAAGTCTACTATAATAGCGTTATGATCAGCCCTCTGGACCCTACCAAAAAATAAGCATGAAACGTGACCAACCCCCGTGCTGTTGACGGGGGTTTCTTGTACTTTACATTTGTGTCCACGCACGCCGCCCCATCCATCTGATGCTTGTATAGCCTGCAAACACTCAGTAAAGATGACCACGGTCATGTGTTGATTCAGCTCTCCGCTTCCCATTCTCGCTTAAACGCAATTGCCTTGCTCTATTTCTTTAATCGGTTCGGGACTGTTTCAGGTTCACCCCACCACGAACCGATTGGACGGGCGCGGCACGCCCAGATGCTCACGCAGCGTACTTCCGCTGTACTCCGTGCGAAAAATGCCACGATTTTGCAGTTCGGGGATGACAAAATGAACGAGATCGTGCAGCGATTGCGGCAGCAGGTGCGGAATGAAAGTGAATCCGTCCGCAGCATCGTTCGTCAGCCATTCTTCCAAGCGATCGGCAATTTGCGCTGGAGTGCCTGTGATCGAAAAATGCCCGCTCTGCTGCCTCACATGCTCGTACAACTGGCGAATCGTAACCAAACCGAGCTGATCCGCTGTTTGCTTCCACTGTCTGTACGAAGCCATGCCAGCGTCAGCCAGATCCGGTTCGGGAAGCGGATCGTCGAGCGAGTACCCAGAGATGTCGAGTCCAAGCGAGGATGAAACGATATCCTTGCGCGCCTCCGGAAGCAACAAACGCTCCTGATGCTCCCGCTTCTCCTTCGCCTCGGCTTCCGTTGCGCCGACTACCACATTCAAGCCCGGCATCAGCAGCAAATCAGACGTGGCCCGGCCGTATTTGGCCAAGCGCCGTTTCAGGTCGAAATAAAAAGCTTGTGCTTCCGGCAAGGTGCGTAAAGCGGTGAACACGACGTCCGCCTGCTGGGCCGCCCGTTCCCTGAAAGTATCAGACCGTCCGGCTTGGATAATGACGGGATGACCCTGAATCGGCCTTGCCACATTCAGCGGCCCGCGCACGGAAAACCACGCCCCTTCATGATGCAACGTGTGAATTTTGGCAGGATCGGCAAAATCGCCCGTTTCCCGGTCAATCTTGATCGCATCGTCCTCCCAACTGTCCCACAGCGCCTTAACCACATCAAGAAATTCCCCAGAATGCGCGTGCCGCTGCTCGTGCAACGGACGGTGATCGTTGCGAAAGTTGTGCGCATCCAGATCGCCGATCGAGGTGACGACGTTCCAGGAAGCGCGGCCGCCGCTCAGATGATCGAGCGTCGCCAGCATGCGCGCGACATGAAACGGTTCATGGTAGGTCGTCGATATCGTCGCGGACAAGCCGATATGCGAGGTCGCCCCTGCAAGAGCAGACAGCAACGTCACAGGCTCGGGCCAAATGTTAATCCCCCGGCGAAGTTCTTCCGGGCTGTTTGCTGATATCGTATATTTATCCGGTTGAAAAATATAATCGAGCTTGCCTTCCTCTGCCGTTCGCGCCAGCTCGCGATAAAAGGCAAAGTCCAGTATCCGTTCCGGCTGCGCCGTCTGATCCCGCCATCCCCCGCCAGACGAACCCGGCGTTATAAGCAAGGTAGACAGCTTCAACTGCTTTTTACAATGGAGCATGATCGGCCCACTCCTGTCGTTGGTAAATAGGATAGTAGACGGTCAACCTGGTCCAGCTGCCATTCCAATGTGATCGCTTCATAGGAAGCCCAGCGATGCTCAAGCACATGCACCTGGCCCCTCCGTACTGCTTCATGGTTTTTCCAGCCTTTCGTACGCTGCAATTCGTCGAACCATTCCTGAAATTGTTGTTCTCTCCCGCGGATGACGATCAGCTTATCTGCCTGCAAATCCGCGAATCGAGCAAAGTCAATCGGCACTCGGCGAATGTGTTCATCCTGCTGGACATGGTTCACCAGCAAGCTTGGAGCAGAAAACCCGAGCACCTCGTAGACGGTCGGAAAAAAACGCGGGGCGTGCAGCCACACCTTGCCATTGTCTATGCGCAGAACAGCAGCGGTTATTTCCGGAGCGACCAATGGACGCACTCGCTTCTGAACAACCTTTTTCTTCAACTCGTAGCGCTCCAGCCACTGGTTGGCTTCCGCCTCTTTGCCGAGCACCCGGGCGATTCGCTGAAGGCGCTCGAACGGCCGTTCGTCCCAAGGTACGACGATAACAGGTGCCAGTCGGGAAATGACGGAAAACTCCGAGCTTACCATAAAATCTGAAGCCACGATCAAATCCGGCTGCAGAGGTTCAATTCTCGCCAGCTCCACTTGGTTGTCGCCGATACTCTTGATACTGCTCGCTATTTCCCGAAGCGAATCGAGCGAAATGTCGAGCGCGCCAATCGGCTTAACGCCAAGCGCCAGCATGTCCCCAACATAGTGCGGCGTGACGATTTTCGTATCGCAGCCACGACTGCACGCATATTGTTTCGGGGGAAGGCCGACGATTTGTTTGAATCGCCGATTGAAATAATGCGTGTCTTTGAACCCGCTGTTGCGCGAGATGGTATGCAGCAGCTCGCCACCGATAAGGAGTTCCTCCTTCGACCGATTGATCCGATAGGTGGTCAAGTAATCGATCGGGCTTTTTCCCGTCGTCCTTTTGAACAAACGGGTATACTGGCGAACACCGAGATTCGCTTGCTTCGCCAATTGCTGCACGGTCAGTTCATCGGCATAATGATCGTGCAAATATGCAATCGAACGCTCGATTGCAGCGGCCGAGTTCTCCTCCGCATCGACCGTTCGCGTTTGCTCAAAAAGGAAGCACAGCAACTGCTGAAAGGCGATCTGCATTTTGAATTGCTCGATATCATCCTCCGCCGGCCAACGCCGCAGCAAAGCTTGACAGTCGACGAGCACGCGATGAGCCGGCTTCATGTTGAAAACGTGATCGAAACGGAACCGGAACGTTTCCCCGCCCTTATTCCCTTTACTGCGCTCCACTGTCCGAAATAACAGGCGGTACAGCCGCAGCTCCTTTTGCCCCGTATTAGCTATTTCGCAAAAGGTTGCAGGCTCCACCATCCAGCAGGCTCCCTTGGCAATCTGCTCAGCGTTTTCCTGAAGCCAGAGCTTGCCTTGTCCATCTGCCACAGCCATAAAACTAAAGCTGCTTTCCGCCCGAAACCGCCTAGTATCCTTCGCAAGTACGCAAACTTTTTCGACCTCTTCAAGTACGAACAAGGGGAACTGATTCCTCGTGTTTTCATCCGATGCGTTTCCCATGTCCGAACCCCCTTTCGCTTTCGTGCTTATTTCAGCAAGAGCCTTTCCACTTCATCAAACGCCCAATCCAACGTGCTGGCATCGGCTATAGATAACCGTTTGTCAATCACATACACCTGGTTATTTTGAACGGCGGGCAAGTTTTTCCAAACAGCACCTTTCTTCGCGTCTTCAAACGTCTGTTGCGATTCCTCGTCATTCACGATGACGAAAATACGATCTGCCGCAAACTCCGGCAACACCTCCTCCGCCAGCGGTACAACTCCCTTGAAATTCTCTTGCTGCTCCAATTCCTGCAGCTTTTTCGGCGGAATCAGGCCCAGCACCTGATAGACGGTCGGAAACGTGCTTGTCCGGTATGTATAGATTTGCTTTAAGGCAAATTGAATGACGACACCTGTTTCCCCTTGCTTGAACATTGGCTTGACTTTGTCCTGCAGCTGTTTGGCTTTCGTTTCATAGCGCTCGATCCATGCCTTCTCCTCCTGCTCCTTTCCCAAAATGTCTGCGGCGAGATGCAGCGATTCAAATGCGTCCCCGAAGAAAGGGACCGCCACGACTGGCGCGATTTTGCTGTAGGCTTCGATTTCTTCTGGCGCCATGCGGGCGGAGACGAGAATCAAGTCGGGATTTAGCGCCAATACGGCTTCCTTGCTCGCTGTGTCCACAGCGATGTTGGCAATGCCTTGCTTCTCCTCGGCAGAAAAAAATCGCAGTAACTGGTCTGTCGCTCCGATCGGTTTTTGCCCGAGGGCCAACATTTCGCCGACAAAGGCCAAAGCGACCACCCTTTGGGGCCGAACGGGAATCACCACTTCCCGATTCAACGAATCTTTAAACGTTCTCATTTCTCCTTTTTCCGCCTCGGAAGCGGACTGCGCGCTTGAACTCAAGCTTTGCGCTGCCCCAGACTGAGAACTTCTGTTACCATCTGCATTGCTTCCGCAAGCGGACAGTACAACTGTTAGGCTCAAAAGCAAAGCGGCCGCACCGATCATTGTCTTGTAACGAAACAACTACAACCCCTCCGATAATATTGATTATCATTTTCACTTGGCTATTATAATCGGATAACAAAGGCTATTCAATGGAGGAACAGGACTTGTTTCGATTAAACAATTGCGACATGCAATTGGCGCTACCAGGGCGACGTCCCAGTCACTAGCTCCAGTTGCCCATCAATCACCTGCCCCTCTCCTGCTCTGGTGAGACGAAAACATATCATCGTTTTCCCATTTGAGCACTGCCTTCGTCACTCGGGATTTGAACCGTACAGATGTCTTCTATGCTGGGCGCACAAAAAAGAGAAGCTACGCTTGCAGCTTCTCCAAACTTCCGTTCTCAACTGTTTGCGGAATCGTCACCATCCCCAAAGAGTCTCCCACCATGGCTTCGGTTTCTCTACTTTATACTGACAAGTAAATTTTGTTTCTACACCCATCAGAGAATCTTTTTCTCGGCCCAAAGCCGTTACGCCCCCCTGATAGTCCCCGTCCGCCGTGTCTTCGTTAACATGCAGCCACACATCCACTTCTTTTGTTTGGCCTGCTGGCAGTTCAAACGGCTTTTCTGTTACCACCAAACCACCCGAAGCTGTGAGCGTAAACGTTTGTGGCTGAGCGCCCTCGTTTTTCACTTGCATTTTTAACAAAAGCACTTTTCGTCCCGACATTTAATCTCACGCCTGGCATGATTTTTATACTTTTGCGAAAGCCCCAGCCCATATGTTCCCCTCCTTTTACAATGATTGGAATACTTATATTTTCCTAATTACACCTGATATGATGAGTAGGTGGAAATGACTTCAACCTAGTTTATAATCCGTGCCACAAATGGTTGTAAAATTGGTTCGACAAAAGGAGTTGATTGCATGACTGAAGTTAAGCAAACTGCCTATAAAAAACTGATTCATCAGGCTTTTTTAGACTTGAAAAACAGTGGTACGTTTGACGAAGCTACCTTTTACAAAAATTTGCGTATCGCTCATGCATTCCACAATCTCGCTGAGTTTATCGTGGTAGATTTTGTTGGTTTTAACGAAGATGAGTTTTGGAGTACAGTCGATGCCTTAGCGGATCAATTTGATCTGCACCATTACAGAAGCATTTTCAATGATAGCGTTCAGGGAAAGGAACTGTAGCATAAACTGCCAAGACGTACGATCTCACTGTTCAGAAGAATCTATCACCTGTGGTTAGACGTGATCACCTGAGCGACATCGATTCGCTTGATAGCGATCAGCTGACCGAGAGCGCATTCGTGAAGACAGCTTGGACACCTGCCGCTTCATAGGCAATCTGCACGGCGCCACCTGCCGCTTACTTCTTCGCTCCCGTGCTCACCAACCAATCCGCCAGCTCTTCCGTTTGCGACAAGGTGGCGATCGGGTCGAAATACCATGATTTCGCTTTTTTCCAAATGTAGACGCGATCGTTTTTCACAGCGTCGAGCGTGCGCCAGATCGGATCGGCTTTCAGATCAGCCATCGTCCGCTCTTCGGAGGTCAAGATGATATAGTCACCCGCGTAGGTCGGCAACCTCTCGCTGGAAACTTCCACTTCCTGCTTCTCCATAATCTCCTTGGCGATGGCAGCCGGAGGTTTCAAGCCGAGCCCGCCATAGACGGCTTGGCCGCCGCGTCCGAAGTTGTCGCCGAAGACGCCTGTTTGCTTGCCCCAATCTTGCATGATGGAAACGGTGGCATCTGCCGGAACGACTTTGGCTATCTTTTCCCGCGCCTGCGCGATTCGCTGGTCATACTCCGTGAGCCATGCCTTTGCTTCCGCCTCTTTGCCCAACAACTGTCCGACAAACGTAATCTCTTCGTGCACATTTTTCAGCTGTCCAAACGGAACGACAACCGTCGGCGCGATTTTCTGGTACTGCTCAAAAGCGGCCTTGTTTCCGGTGAAGATCAAGTCAGGTTGAAGTTCCAGCATTTTCTCCAGGGAAATATTTTCGTAATCCCCGATGTTCTCCACTCCGACAAGGGACTCCGCAAAGTACGGGTTTTTCAAATTCAGCTCCGGCGTGCCGATCGGCTTGAACTGCAAGGCTATGAAGCTGCCGAGGTACAAATCGACGATCACTCGCTTCGGCGCTGAAGGAATCTCAATCTCTCCTTTGATCGTTTTCATGATGCGCACCTGTTTTTGGCTATCTGCGCTCGCGGCACTTTGCTCTTTGACCGCAACCGCTTGCGGATTGCCGGAAGCAGCGCCTGCCCCGCCACCAGTACCTGCACCGCATGCGCTCAACACCAGGGCGAAGCAGACCAGCATCGTCGCGACGATTGACAACTTGCGACTGTTCATCGATGTTTCATTCCTTCCTTTATATCGATAATGATTCTCATAACCACTATCAATATAACGGCGGACGGAAAGCGGAACAATGGACGAACGGCGCAAAGCGTATGGACAAATTTCCGTCCCGAGCGCTTCCCCCTGTTTTTTGAAGCGGATCGGCGACATCCCCACGTATTTCGCAAACAGTCGCGAAAAATAAAAGCGATCGGCGTAGCCGACTTTTTCGGCAATTTCCTGCACAGTGGCATCCGAATGCAGCAAAAACGCTTTGGCTTGCTCCATCCTGACCTGGATCACAAACTCCATCAAGCTGTGCCCCGTCTGTTTTTTAAACAGCTTGGACAGATGCTTGGCGCTATAGCCGAAGCGCTGCGAGATCGTCTCCACTGACAGAGGCTCCGCGTACTTGTCTTGTATGTATAAAATCGCTTGCTCGACAACAGAAAGCGCCCCCGTCTTCCCGTCCTGCTCCTGGAGCTGCTGCAAAATCTGGTGCACCCACAGCTGAAACAGCGTTTTGACGTGAAATCGCTGCAAAGGTGTGGACGACTGCCATTCCTCGTACATGGCGACAAGCAAGTCTAGCAGTTCGAGCGGGGCTTTCGGCTTGACTTCGTACGTGCGAGCGAAAGGATTGGCTGTCTCAAGCAGGACGCGAAGCTCTTTTCGCCAAGGCAGAAACACTTTTGCCTGATAGAGGATCAAATAAAAGACGACGGCATCGTCCAGGCAATAAATCTCCACCCGCGAGCCTTTTCCGCTGTGCAAGACGTGGAAAGGACGGGCGTCGTAAAAACGCCCATCCAAGTAGACATGGGCGTGCCCGATCGTCGTGTACAAAAATGCGCTGGCTGGCAAGCGGTAGGAAAACGGGGCTTCATCGCCTCGCAGACGATGCTGCCGAACATCGATCATTTTGATTGTCGCCTGGTTCCACAAGGCGATGTACTGTTCCAGTTGCAGATGAATCTCCCCCTCTTTTTTCCAGCAGACTGGACTGTTCTCTACAACACTCTATCGATAACCATTCTCACTGTCAATTCACGCATCGCACTAAAGGGCCATGAATGCTGCGTGAACGGCAAGCGGCTCTATCCCCTTTTCTTTTCTGGAAAAACAGCGACACGTTTCTCACAAAAAAAAGAGAGATTCGCAATCGAACCTCTCTTCATGAACAGTTCCTAGGAGACGCTGGCTGGCTGACCTCCGCGATGCTTGGCAAACACGAGCAAAGCAACGCACGCCAGCGACAGCGAGCAAACGAGATACGGAATGGACATCTGCCAGCTGTACAGCATCGTCCCCGCCAGCGGGCCGACAAACGAGCCGACACCCTGCGCCGCCCCTGTGTAAGAAGCCACAGCCGACTGTTCTTCCGCCGAAACGGCCAGAGACGCTGCCGTAATATAGCCGGGCAATGTAAATCCGATCCCGATTCCGTGGAAAAGAAAAGCGACGATGTACCAGGCCGGAGCGAGCATAAACAAAGTAAAGGCGACAAACAGCGAGCTCAACCCGATTTTCAGCAGGCGGGCGGGCTGCCATCTGAGATAACGCCCAACCAAAAGCTGCACGACAACGACAATCACACCCGCAACAGACAGGCCGACACCGATCGATTGCGCCGCTGCCTTATCGCTTAATTGAAGCTGATCTTGCATGTAAATCCCGCACGTTACTTGCAGCATGATCATGACGGTGGACAGCAACAGGCCGATCAAGATGTACAAGCGAATGCGCGGATCGGTCATCGAGAGCTTGACCGCTGCTTTCTTCACCTGACCGCCCTTGCTATCCGGCAAAATGATCCCGCTCAAAATAGCGACAGCGACAAGCAACGCGGTCGATACATACATCGGGGAAGTGAACCCGATCGGCGTCAAAGCCGCCCCGAGAGCTGGCCCGAGAACAAAGCCCATCCCGCTCGCCCCTCCGAATAACGCCATGCCGGAAGCGCGATTTTGCGCGGTCGTCCATTCCATCAAGTAGCCTTGGGCCATCGTCGGAATCGCCCCGAAGAAAAAGCCGCCAACGGCGCGCAGCGCGAACAACTCCCAATACAGGACAACGGCATTGCCGGGAGTTGCTTTTGCCCAGTCAGCGAGTAAGGCAAAGCTCGCCAAGGTCAGCGTATACCCGAGAATCGCAATGACCATCAAGCGCTTGCGATTGGTGCGCGACCATTTCTCCCATAAAAAACTGCCGACGATCCAGAACAATCCGGTAATCGTCACCAGACTGCCCGACTGGATTTCGCTAAAGCCCAGCGTTCGCGCCAAAAGTCCCAAAATCGGATTGAAGGTAGCGATCGACGTCATCGCGACTAGGACGGTAGCGAAGATCATCCAAAAATGTTTTTTCAATCTGCTTCTCTCCTCTCATTCCTTTGCAAGCTGCAACAACTTGACGCTGCCGCCCATCTGATAGTGATTATCACCCGCGAAGCCGTCGCGCCTCTACCTGTAGCGGTTGTTTTTCTGCCTGCAAAAGAAGAAAAACAACCCGAACGTCGCTCGGGTTGTTTTTAGGAGAACTGCCGTCTTACGTATTCACTTGGGTTCATGCCGTATTGCTTGCGAAAAGCTGCCGTAAAATTGCTCGCATTGCTGTACCCGACAGCAGCGGCTGCCTGCCCGATGGTGAGCTGTTCCGTCTCCATGAGCGCCAGCGCTTTTTCCATCCGCGCCTGCCGAACCTGTTCGAAAATGCTCATGCCGTACATCTCGCGAAAGCCTTGCTTGAGCTTGCTCTCATTCATCCCCGCCATGCGGGACAGCTGGCGAATGCTGTACGGGTTCTCCAAGTTTTGCACAATCGTTGCCTGCACGCGAGCCAGCATCTCCACATCCTGCTTGCGCAAGTTGACGCTGCTGCGCGCTTTTGCCGTGCCGGGACTTTGGCTGACCAGCGCGATGATTTCCATCGCCTTGCTCTCCATGTACAACCGTTTGAGCGGCCCCTGGTACGTGCAAAAGAACATATCGTGGATGCATTTCTGAATCGCTGGTGACGTGTCATAAGGCTCTACGCCGCCCTGATGCCGATTCAAAAACGCTTCGAAAATCGAGCCATCCTCGCTTTGTTCGGAATAGCTGAGAAAATGCTCGGGACTCATGCGAATCTCCACGTGCTGGTTGCGAATCCCTGCTTTTCGTTCCAGGTACACCTTCTCGTCTGCCAAAAAGACGACGCTGCCTTCCTTGCTTGCGATCTGCTTTTCCTTGCCGTTCCAGGCGCAATACGTCTGGCCGCTCAAGCTGTAATTCAACTCCAGCAGCTGGAAGTTTTCCTGAATCGTGTACTTCATGTCTTCTTCCAGCAACAAGTCGGTCATGACGATCTCCATGCCAGGGCGAATCCGCAGCCGAGTGATGCCGCCCGAGCCGATATGCGCGGGAGCGATCGCCTGTTGTTCCCAGGAACGGTCAAGCAAAGTCGCCTGCATGGACGCCAGAAACTGCGGGAAATATTCTTGCATATCCGATAACTGTATATGGAATTTCATCGTCATCTATCCTTCCCCGTAACGGAAGGGAGCGGCTGGTCGTGCCCCTTCAGTCTGCCACTGCTTGTGACAGAGGCTTTTTCATCATGTTGACGTATTGTACCATATACAAATATCGTTCGGTCAACAACTCAACTCCCGCTTTTGCGTCGCGCATATAGTGGCCGCCCGCCTCGGCCAGACGTGCGATCAGCTCGGCAAGAAAGTCCATCCCGTATTCCCGCGCACTCGCTTCGAGGCGGGCGAGCGTTGCCAGGTCAGCAGACTCGAATTTGCGGATGCCTTTGAGCAGCATGCGCTCCACCCAATCTTCCAGTTTTTCGCGAAAAGCAAAAATCTCCTCCATGTGCGAATCCTCACACTCCACTGCCGTTATAAATCAAGCTTCAAACTCGTCAATGATTTGCCTTGCAGCATGCTGATCGGGTACAGCTCATCCCCTCTGACTTGAACAAGCCAATACACGTCCCGCAGCTCCAGCAGCCGCTTGTTGTTTTCCAGATAGCGAATCGTTTTGTCGAACTCGCCCTGGTACGGAATGACAAGCGGGATGCTCTCGCCGTCATGCGCTTCGACCGTAATGATCAGCTGCTGCGTGGCTGCTTCATAAAACACTTGCAGCACGGACTTCGTTGGGAGCAAAAAGACGTGCTCTGTCGCCTGCTCAAACAAGACGCCTGCTCCCTCGCCCATGCGCTCGGCCAAATCGCGGCACAGCGTCTCGCCCAGATCGAGTTCCTCGATGTTTTCCCTCGGCAACACGACAAGCTTCGTCTCATCGCTCGATGACAGCCGCTGCTCCCGGTTCGTCTTCGCACTCGTCAGGCTCACCTGGGAATGGGACAGCTCCTCCATCGTCACCAGTCCGCCCCATGGCGCCTTGCTTTTGTAGCTCGTCGCATACGTAAAACTCGTTCCCTCGTAGTAGACAGGCCGGGCCTCGGTATACGTGTAAATGCGCTTGTCTGCCAGCGAGAAAAAGTAATACGTCACACCCTTGTAGCCGGAGCGCGTCTCCCATGGATTGGCCCCCAGCGCGTACAACGTCAGGTGCGGCACTGTGTGGTATTTGCTTTTAAAGCTGCCCAGCAACTGTTTTTTCAGCTCTGGACGCTCGCTTTTTTCCAGGGCAGCCAGCCCGAGGTAGACGCGGGCCAGTCTGTCTAACAGCACGTCTTGCGAAAACTTCACGTGGCGCTGGAAAAACAGGCCAAGCTCCCCTTTGATCCCGCGCAAATCTTTTTCCAAGGCAGGCAAGTTCCCGTTATGGGCCGCAATCGCCAAAAGCTCGAAGCGCGTACAAACCGTCTCCGGCAGCTTCGCCAATCCGATTCCGAGCACTTCGGCCAGCAAAGCTCTCGCCTCCGCCGCCACCTCTGCGTCATAGCTGACATCCGCGATGTCCGCCTGCAACGCTTCCCGGTCGTCGATCCCATGGACGAGACGATAGCGCAAGAGGCATTCCAGCTTGTGAATGCAGTTGCCTTTTGCCTTGCAACTGCACATCGCCCGGCTCAGATCGGCTTCCTGGTCGAACGAAACCTCGACCTGTTGAAGCTGCAGCGTCACGGTCAAAAAGGACGTTTCCGCAACTTCCAGCGCCTCGCCGTACTCTAAGCGGAACAGCACTTCCTCGATCTGTGCCGCGGTAAAAGCCTGCAAAAAATCGGACGGATGAAGCTGCAACAACCAGCCAAAGTCAGGCTTGAATACGGCAGGCTCATCACCCGCGTCACCCGTGCCAGCTGCTGGCTGATGCTGTGTGGCGTAAGCGACGATCGCCAGGATGACATGCTTGCATATTTTATCTGACGGGCACGAGCAGGAAAAACGCTCGATGTCTCCGTACAACAGGCACACGCTGTCATCCGACAGCGCGCACCTGACATGATCATCCATGAACTCATACGAAACCGTAACGCCCTTCTCGATTTCCTTGCATGCGCGATTGTAAAGGCCCTTGTTGGCGTACTTGATCAAATATTCCTCGTTGCACAGTCCGATCCATCGCTGAAAATCGCTTTTGAAATCTGCCATGATTACTTCCCGGTAGCACGCACGACATCGTAGAGCGTTTCACTGAAAATCCGCGCCGGAAGCGTCGCCAGCTTCAAGCGGTCGATCGGCTTGAAGTACATGTACTTGTACTGGCTGTCGTCATTCGGGTAAAAAGCGAGGCTCTCCAAAGTGACGTCATCCATGCCGTCGTAGTACGAAATGCTCGCCCCGCTGATTTTCAGCTCGGCCACGACATTGCCGTACAGCTTGTAAAACTCGTAGTAGAAGCCCGCATCCTGCGGAGTGCCTTTGATCCAGCCGTATTTCTCCATCGTTTTGGCAAAAGCGGTTGGCGTGTAGGCGCCGTCCGGGAGCCGCAGCACTTCGTCCGCTTTCAGCTCCTCTTCTGTCGGCAGGAACAGTTCGCGGTTCAATTGGTCAAACGGCTGGGAAATTTCGTAATCTTCCAGCTGAGTGCGCCAGCCTGCCAGCGTCTCTTCGTCCAGCTCCAGCGGATGCACCAGGCCGATTTGCGCTTGTTCTGGCAACTCGTATTCGTCCTCGTCAACGGTGTTGAACGTTCCGTCGTCCATATAGCGGAAAGTGGCCGCGAGCGAACCGTCCTCGTAAACGCCCCAGATCAGGCCAATCGCGAATTTTTGCATCAGCACATTTTCCACAAACAGGCGGTTCCACGCTTCTGTCGTCCAGTAGCGCGACTTGGACAACGATTCTTCCAGTCGCAGCGCCTGCAGCTTGACCATGCTTTTCAGGTCTTTTTTCAACTGGGCAAAAGTCGCTCGTGCCTCTTCCGCCAGCTGCTGATCGTCTTTTTGCGTCGGAGCAGGCAAATTTTTGACCGCCTTGCCCGTGCTGTCGTTGGTCACTTCCAGCTCCAGCTCGTTGCTGACTTTTACCGTAAACGTGCGTTCGCCATAAGAGAAAACTTGCTTGCCGGACGCATCGAAGCCAAGCTGGGTAACCAGCCGATCTTCCAGTTCTTCCGCTGAAATTTTCAGGTTGGCCGCCGCCATGCCCAGCGCTTCCTCTGCCGCAGAGCGGACTTGCTTGTTTTTGATCGTCCGTTTGATCGAATCGATCTGCCGCAGCGCTGCCAAATCTTCCGAGAAGGACAACGCCCGCACTCCTTCTGCGGCGAGCGCTCCGCGGGAGTAGTCCGTCCATTCCTTGATCATCTGGCTGATCGTATCGACCGTCCGTCTGTCACCGAGCGCAATCGCGAGCGGCATGACCCATTTTTCTTTTGCCACCGCTCCCTGGTCGAGCCACGAACGAAGCACTTCGGCAACAAAATCGGCGGCCGACGCGGCGGTGAACTGAGCTTTCAGCAGCAACACATGCGGAGATGGGGCCGTTGGCGATTCCAGCGATTGCGTCAAAATGTACTCGATCAGTTCTTTGCCCAGCTCGTTGCCTTGCTCGTCGCGCAGTTGCGGAAGCAATTCGATCGGCAGCCATTTGATCCGGGCGAGCTTGCGTTTGTCGATCAGATTGCCCAAATTGGCGATGCTGGCATCTGGCCCTTGGCCGTCTGCCTCGATCAAGTTTTCGAGCAGCGCCTTGAACTTGCTGTTTTTCTCCTTTTGCAACAGGTCCGCAAAAATGTCTTTGCGGTTATCCAAGGTGCGAATCGCATCAAGCGCCCATTCCTTGACTTTCGCTTTCTTTTCCGTGGTGTACACTTCTACGCACAGTTCCTCGTCCTTCGCGTGCAACAAGGCCGCATTGGCGAGTCCCGTCACTTTTTTCGACGAATCGGACAGACCGAGGCGAATGGCCTGGTTGCGCACCTCGCGCGACACAGGCTGGTTGGCGTCCAGAAGCGTTTCCAGCACAAACAGGCGAACTTCTGTATCAAACTTGTCGAATGCGTCGAGGCATATTTGCGGATAGGCGCGAACGAGCGACTGATAGTGCTCTGCTTTGACTTCTACGTGGTAGTAGAGAGAATTTTTGATCGCCAAAATTTGGTGAACAAGCTGTTTGATATCTGTCTCAGGATCTTGTTCGTACATGCCTACGAGCTTGATCAAGTCGTTCTGGAAAGCATGGACGTAGCACATATGTCCAACCATGCGCCCCGACTTGCCGACGAATTTGCTCATCGCCGCCGTGAGTCGAGCTACAAAAGGATGCTCCACTGGCAAGAAGCTGAGCAAAATCATTTGCTGTCTGACGCGGTCGAAATCTTCCAGATGGACGTTTGCCAGCGCTTCTTCCAGCGTGTCTTTGCCCTCCAAATAATTGGCCAGCTTTTGCGTTCCTTTCATCCGGCGCAGCGCATCCAGCGCAATCGCTTCCAGCGTCGTGTCCGCAGCGGACAGGTCGACTCCCTGATCGGTCAGCTTTTTGTACAAATACCCTTTCACAATCGGAATCGCAGCGATGTCCAGGGCGCGTCTGGATTTTCCGAGGTCAGCCAGCACGACCTTTTCCAGCTGCTCCCAATTGGTAGGCGGCTGGAGCAAGTGGCTTCGCATGGCTAAAAGCAAGTCGTATGGCTCCTCCATCTTCACGAGCTCGCGCAGGCGGACGTCGTGATCCAAAATGTCGAGCGGGTACAGCTCGAACATCACTTGCAAAGCCGCGAGCAGCTCGCGATCGCTCTCTTCAGGCTCCGCGAGAAACGCTGTCATTCCGCCCTTGACATGCATCCTGTAATACGCCAGGCTGAGCATGATTTCGAAGTAGCGCTTCAAATGCCTCTGATTGAGCAAAGAGCTTTCCGATGAAGATTCATCCGGGAAGTGCGTCTCGCGCACCTGCGCTTTTTTCTCCTTGCAGTACGCCGGATAGAGCGACTCGCTGGTCAACGTGTTGCTGTTGACTGGCAGCACGGCAACTTTTTTGGCCATTTGCCATATTTCCGCGACGTATGCACGGGTATCGCCCGTCACCAGGTGGTAGTAAACAGGCTCAAGCTTCTCTCCCAATGATTCCAGCAGGTTTGGCGAGATGGCGTAGGCGTAGGCGAGCAAAAGGATGTGCTTGGAGCGCGCAAAGACAGAAGTGTAGTCCCGGCTGATGCTTGCCCGGTAGTCTTCCACCGTTTTGCGCAAAAACTCGCGGAACAACGGCATACCGAACTGCTCCACAGTCTTTTTCATCGCGTCATACGATTTTTGCTCGACAGCCAGAAGCTCTTGCAGGCGGCTTGCATCCACGTCGACGTCGCGCAACTCAATCGCATCCAGGAAGCAGCGCTCCATGACGTTTTGCTTTTCGTAAAAGCGGTGGCTGGTCTTGTACAATACTTCCGCGGCACGATAAAAAGCGGTCTCGTCTCCGCGCTTTTTCAGTTTGTCCAACTGCGGCATGAGCGCATATCCGTAATAGCGCTGATCTTCGACAATCGGCGGGCATTCGTTTGTCTCTTGCGTCAAGTAGTCCGAGATGCTGTCGATCAAATGGGCGTTCTGCGGGCTGTCTGATTTGTAGCGCTCCAAAAATGTCCCAATGATCGGATGGGCGTCGAGTTTTTTCAGTACCATCTGGCTTCCTCCCTTGTCTTCCCCGTTTATTTGATGATCTTGCCAATCCATTGCGATAGCTGGTCAGGCGTTAGCGCAGCGACGTGCGCGCCCATGTCCGCAAGCACGCGGGCAGCATGCTTGTTGTATGTAGCGTTTCCGTTGAAATCAAGCGCGGTCAGCACGAGAAACTTGCAACCTGAGTCGATGATCTCTTTGCTTTGGCGGTACATCTCTTTGATCGGATACCCTTCCTCCAGGTCGCTGACCAAAATGAAGATCGTCTTGGACGGATTCTCCAAAAGCGACTTGCCGTAGCGGAGCGCCTGCGCAATGTGGGTCCCCCCGCCCAGTTGCACGCTCATCAGCACATCGACCGGGTCATCCAGCCTGTCACTCAAATCGACGACCTTGGTGTCGAAAATGACCAGGTTCGTTTTCAGCGCCGCCAGCTTGTAAAAAATGCTCGCCATCACGGCGCTGTAAATGACCGAGTCCATCATGCTGCCGCTCTCGTCGACGACGATCACGATGTTCCATTTGTTGTGGTGCTGGATGTTGCTATGAAAATACAGCTCGTCGATCACAAAGCGCTTGTTGGCCCGGTCGTAGTTTTTCAAGTTTTTGCGAATCGTTTTGTGGACGTCCAGATTGCGCATCGTTTTCGTGTAGCCGCGCCGGAAACGGTTGCGCTTGCCCACGATGCTCGTCTGGATTTCCGCTTCCAGTTGGCGGCGCAGCTCCTCGACGACTTTGCGAACGATTTCCTTGGCGCTTCTGACGACCTCGCCCTTCATCCTGCCCTTGAACTGGAGGATGTTTTTCAGCAGGGTCATGTTTGGCTCAAGGCTTTCCAGCACTTTTTTGTCTGTAAGCAGCTCGGTCATGTTGTAGCGCTCCAGCGCCTGCTTTTCCAAAATTTCCACCGTTTCTTTCGGGAACAGCTTGCGGATTTTTTGCAGCCAGGTCGGCACCGTCAGCGTGGAGCCTTCCCGGCCGCCTTCTTTGCGGTAGCCTTGCTCTTCGCCGTGCTCCCGGCCGTACAGGAAATCGAGGATCGAATCCAGCTCGCGGTAGGCAAAATCGGAGCGGCTGTAGTCACCGCACTCTTCCAGCGTATCTTCTGCCTGCGCGCCTAACAGAAGCCGCCAGCGGTTCATGGCTTCCCGCTTCAAATGAGGTTCCATCTGGCAAACTCCCCCCTGATCCTGTCGTCAAGCAACCGCGCCCGCTGCAAAACTGGCTCGGCAACGGCTGGAGCCGTCATTTCTTCGGCTGTCGTCTGGAACAATGCACCGACTTTTTCCGCCAGCATGCTGATTTCCATTGGTCCGAAAAACGCAAAAGCCAGCCGAAGCTGCGGCACAAGCTGCAAAAAACTGTCGTAGTCGAGCCTGATAATCATCTGGTTCAAATCGGAAAGGATGCTGTCATCGTCAAACAAATAATCCCGGCCGACGAGGAAAACACCGTGCAAGTAGGCGGCGGTGTGCTGCATCTTTTCCGGCGTGCCGAACATGTAAGCCCGTGCCCTGACGCTGATCTCCCCGCGCTCCAAGGCACCAAGATTGCACAAAATCGCGGCGGCGGCCCCTTCCAGCATCGCTGGCAACGTCGGAACCGCAAGCAGCGTCTGCAGCTGGTCGAGAAAAATGTCCCGGGAAGCTTCCGCCTGTTTTTGCTCGCTGATCATGTACAAAAATTTGAACTGCTCGGCGATTTCCGGGCATTCGTCAGGGTTGGGGCTGCTCAGTTCGGAAATTTTCGCCACAGCCTGGTAGTACACCTCATCGACAAGTGACTCCAGCCGTGCCGTGTCTGTCAATCCGAACAAGCGCCTTTGCTCGTGCAAAATCGACAGTGTTTTCAACGTTTTGCACAAGGACAAAAAGTGTCCGTCTTCCCTGACTGCCGACACGACAGCTGCAAACAACCGCTCGCCAAGCTTCTCCAGTCCCATGACAACCGCCATGAGCAGCCATTTCGCCAGCATGTGGCTTTGGTGCTGCGGCAGTTCCTTCATCATTTCTTCCAGCTTTTGCGCCGCCGCTTCTTTCACGGTTCCGCCGTAGACAGAAGCCTCGATCAACCGCGCTTCCACGTAGGAAGAATAGCTGTAGCGCCACGTCTCGCGCACGAGATTGACGTACTTGTCGTTCAGCCAGTCCGGCCCGGCTTCCTTCGTGCAAAACTCTGTGCCCAAAAAGTGGACACAGTGCAAAAAACGGCTCGCTTCCCTGTGCGATCGCTTGGCGTACAGTTCCAACACTTTTTGGTTGCGCCCCGTTGTCGTAATCGTCAGTTTGAACGCTTTGCACGTTTCCTTAAAATCGCGGACAATCGGGACGTCGAGGTCGTTGGGCGCCACTTCGCCGATGCCTTCGCCTGTCATCAGCTCGCGCAGTGTCTCGATCGGCTTCGCGGTGGCGATGGAACGCTCGCCTTTTGTAAAGGCAGACAGCACGGAGTCTTGCAGCTCATACGCCCCGCCCTCCGACTTTTCGCGCATCACGGCAAGTCCGCTGATCAGGCTGTACGCCTCAATCGCATCTGCCGTCGAGACGATCTCGCCCTTTTCGCGCAGCCGCTTCACGAGTTGCGCCAAGTACGACAGCGCGCTTTTTGAAAAAGGCGTCTGCTCCTTTTTCCCCATGGCATTCCATACCGTCTCGTAATAGTGGACGTACGGCATGCCGCTGGCGTAGCCATTCAGCTGGTCGGCTTCCTGGTAGGTGTACACCATCGGATATATTTTTTCGTCTTTGACTTTTTGAATCTTGTAAGCCGTCTTTCGGCTCTCCAAAAGCCCGTATGTATGAAACCCGCCCGTCACCACGAGAATTTTTTGATATTTCTCTTTGGCTTCTGCAATTTTTTGGCGCATATGCGCTTCGCGGATCAAGTCTCCCTCTGCTTCGAGCGTGGCGTCGTCGTAACATTTTCGCGACAAATAGCAGTAGGCGAACACGTCTTTGACAAACTCTCGCGTCGGCTTGCGAATGCCTTCGACCTCGAAAACCCGCTCCCACAGTTCGTCGAAGTTGCGGCATCTCATCGTTTCGCACAGCCGGGCAATAAACTGCGACCCGGCCAGCATCCGCTCATCGTGGTAGGAGAGCTTCTGGTTCTGCTTTTTCAGATCGTGTCCGTCTTCCATGCTCTCCAGCCGACTGCCGTAGCCAAGATCGATGAAAGCGGCGGGAATCTCTCTGCGCTTTGCCTCGACGAGGGCCACATACTCCGGCGAATAGGTGAGAAACGGGAAATAGCAGACGTATTTTTTCTCGCCCGAAGCGTAGGCGTAGTAGATGCTTACGGGCGGCTTCGTCTGCTCAGCCGTCAATATCGGGATGAGATGGTTGCTGTTGTCCGGCCCTTCGATCAAGATGATCTGCGGCTCGTATTCCGCAATCGTCTTTTGCAGATGAAAGGCGCAAGCAGGACTGTGGTGCCTGATCGGAAAATAGACGACCTGCTTCGCCAGATCGTATACTTCCTGCTCGACCAGCCTGTTTATTTGATCCATTTCTTCTCGTTGTAGTACGCTCCCCATAGGCCCTCTTCCTTTGCCCGTTCTTTGACCACCTTCGTGAAGTACGTTTTCAGCACGCCAGCATCCTTCTGGTTCTCCTTGACGACAGCTCCCTGCAAATTTTGCACGAGTCGCTCCATCGTCATCGGCTTGCCTTCGTAGTAATGAGCGGTCATCGCGCTTTGCACGTACACCGATACAGCTTCAGCCGTGCTCATCACCGATTGTGGCGAGTCGATTTTGTAGCCTTCCTTCGTCTGCCCTGTGCGCAGTTCCATGAAAGTCGTCGCCAAAATTTCCACAACATCGCGGTCGATCTCGATATCCACGCCGCTGCGCTGCAAGATCATTTTCGCCTGCGATTCGATAATTTGCGCTTCCATTTTCACGTGATTGATCGGCGCAATCGTCTCGAAGTTGAACCGACGCTTGAGGGCGCTGCTCATCTCGTTGACGCCCTTGTCTCTCAGGTTGGCGGTAGCAATAATATTGAATCCGGGCTTGGCAAACAAAATGCCGTCCGCAAGCTCGGGAATGTTCATGACTTTGTCGCTCAAAATACTGATCAACACGTCTTGCACTTCAAAAGGGCAGCGAGTGATTTCCTCAAACCGGGTAATAATGCCTTTGTTCATCCCCGTGTACAAAGGCGATGGAACCAAAGCTTGCAAAGAAGGACCTTTGTCCAGCAGCATGGCGTAGTTCCACGAGTATTTGATCATGTCTTCGGTTGTGCCTGCCGTACCTTGAATCGTGTTGGTGCTCGTGCCGCTAATGGCAGCAGACAGCAGTTCGCTCAGCATGGTCTTGGCTGTTCCCGGTTCGCCGACCAGCATCAGGCCGCGGTTTCCTGCAAGTGTCACAATCGCTCTTTCGATCAGGGCATCGTCGCCGTAAAACTTCTTCGTGATCTCGATTGCCTCTCCCTCGTAGGGAAGCGGTTTGTCAGCACCCAAGATAAAGTCGCGGACCGCTCGTGGCGACATCTGCCAGTTTGGCGGCTTTGCTCCCGTATCGTTGGCCCGCAACGCATTAAGCTGCGCTGCGTACAAGACTTCCATAGGCGGCTTCATCGTTTCCATCCAAATGCCCACTCCGTTTCCGCTTTTTGTCGTGCAATCATTTCTCGACGTTCTTCTGAAAATGGGACTGCGACTGCTTACAGTCCACAAAATGGCTCATCTAAAAAATAATAAGCAAAATGATCTTGGTAAATGAAGGGTATTTGTGCCCAATATTAGGAAGAATATGTGAAAATTTGCGCTTGGAGTCCTGTTGCGCGGTAATTCGGGGTGGGATGTTTGCACTTCGCGGAGCAGCTCTTCCGGTGAGGTCGCGGTCCATTGCTCTACTGTCAAGTCGGGATGATCATGCAAAAACGTCTGCACCAGCCTGTAGCCTTCGCTGTAGCCGAACACTTGCGGAATGCCATCCTGGCCGCCAAACATGATCTTTTGCTGCAACGCAAGCTGGGTGGAGTCCAGATGCTGTAGCATGGTGCGCCTGCTTTCTACCTGTTCGTCGTCCGGGAAGGTATCGATGATATTGAAAAGAGCCGTTTCAATAGAAACAAGCGTGACCGAACACATCTGTCCGCACGCCTGTATGGTGTAGCCTTTTACAGTTCTCTCCTGGTTGGTCCTACAGCTGCGTGCGCAAGCTCCACAGCTCAGGGAAGAAACGATGGTCCAGCGCTCTGCGCAAATAGCCGACGCCGGAAGAACCGCCCGTTCCCTGCTTTTGTCCAATAATCCGCTCCACGGTCGTCATATGATTGAAGCGCCACTGCTGCTGCTGGCTGGCGATATCGACAAGCTTTTCCGCCAGCTCGTACAAATCCCAATATTGATTCACATTGCGGTACACGGTCAGCCATGCCTGCTCGACACTATGATTCGGCTGGTACGGCTGCGACCAGTCGCGTTCCAGGCACTCGGCGTCAATCGGCAAGCCCCGCGCCGCCATCTCCTTGATCGCCGCATCGTAAATGCTGGGAGCATGCAAAACCGCGTCCAGCTTGGCATGAAGCTCAGGCTGATGCTCGTACACAGCCAGCACATGGCCGTTCTTGTAGCCAAGCGTAAATTCGATCAGCCTGTTTTGAAACGATTGAAAACCGGACGAATGCCCCAACTTGTCGCGGAACTGCAAGTAATCCGCAGGCGTGAGCGTCGAGAGCACGTCCCACGATTTAATCAGCTGCTGCTGAATCCGCGACACCCGGGAAAACATCTTGAAGGCAGGCTCCAGCTCGTGCTTCGAAATACAGTCCATGGCAGCGCCCAATTCATGCAAAATTTGCTTCATCCACAGCTCGCTTACCTGGTGAATAATGATGAACAGCATCTCGTCATGATGAGTGGAGAGCCGCTCCTGACTCGCCAAAATCTTGTCCAGATGCAAATAGTCGCCGTACGTCATTTCTTTTTGAAAATCGGTATGGATTTCCTTTTCCAGCGAGGTCTTGTCTTGTTCGTTGCTTTCGTGTTGGTGGGGATTCATCTGTGATGGCCTCCTTTTTTGGGTGGAGAGGGAATGGATGTGATGTATACGCTTTCATAAGTTGTGTTTAAATTCTGATAGCACTATGTTTTATTTCTTCTTGGGCGGGTTTGTTCCTGCTGGTTTTGGCGGATTTTTGCCGAGTGGACTTTCTGGAGGTACTAGGTAGCATGCGTCTTGCAAAAAATTGGTTCCGAAGCGGCTTATGTCACGATAAAATCGGGTTCGATCTAGTAGGCTCAAAATAGTAAAAGCCTCTTGATCAAAAATCAAGAGGTAGCAGTTTCAGCTTCAGTTGCAGTATTTTCGACTGTTGAAGAGTCTTTTTTCAAATCATCTAAATCCTCAATTAAAAATTCTTTCTCGATTAACTGTTCTTTTGTAATTATCCGGTTTCTTTTGCAAAGCTCAGGTGTATAATTGTCACCCAAAAGATAGCTATCAGTTTTTACTGGATGAAGTAAGTACCATTTTTCTTTCTGCCCTTCCTTGTTAATCTCGATTGATACTACCTTTTCAGTTTTAAAAGCAAATACCTTGTTTAAAGGAGTTAGTAAAAGTAGGATTAAAGGTGAAAATATGAATAAAATCATAGCTAAAAAAATTAATAGATCGAACGACTTTGTATGGTATACTTCCCCTACTATTGGTGCTATAGAATAAGGCACTATAACAATGGAGAATATGAAATATATTCCAGTCGCTAACAAGAAAAACACTCGTTTCCTAGCACTAACTTCATCTGTAACCTTTTTTCGACTTGCAGCCATGCAAAATATTAGATAGAAAAATAAAATAACATAAATTAAAGCAGCCAAAGCAATCCAATTATTATACAAGTGCTTTTTATCTACAAAATAGTCTCCAATTTGAAGCATGAAAATAGTAACAATAATCATGCGAAATAAGAAATGAACTATTTGATGGAGAAGCCTCTGTTCTTTGGTATAAATTTTCTTTTCGATTTCTTGAGCAGTTATAAACGTTACTGGTGAAAATGTTATTACCCTAATCACAACTGCTAAAACGGCTACTATTATTGACGGTACCTGTAAGATTGACAACAGTTTCATTACCAATTCTTCCATTATTTTCCCTCCCGACACTTTTATTTGATGAATAAGTTAATGACTGTATTCATAAAAGTACTTTACTTCCCCCCCTTCGTGAAAGTTCAGACAAATAGCTGTTCTCCACTGACATAACTCTCCATCTAGCATTCTCATCAATCTTTCAACTCACGAACCTTCATTCCTCTTGATAGGCCCTTTGTTTCTCTCTTAAAAGCCGCTTTTTCTTCGTATCTTGTTCAATCTCCCATATAATTTGTTGAATCACTGGTGACGGAAAGAAGTGCTTACTTCTACTTTTAGGATTTATGTATCTTTTTAGATGTCTTTTTAAAAATCTGTGAATTTCTTCAAGACTAATGCAAATAAAACCTGGTACATCTCGTCCATCATCGGTAATTAATACTTTTCCAACCTGATGATATTGGCCGGATGCTACCGGCTCTGAAGATAATTTCACCACTAGATCATCAACCCTAGACTGTGAGAAGAAGCCTATTCTCTCTAGCCCATACCTCAGTCTATCCATTCTTCTTAAGCGAATGTCATTAGGTGTTGATTTACCTGCCTTGACTTCACATATGATGCCTATATTTTTATTGTTATCAAAATTACGGAAGAGTAGCTCATGCTTGTCTGTCTCCCTCCCCCCAATTAATTCATATGTATATTTTTGCCGAATAGCCAAAATATCAATATCGGCACTATGAGTTGAGTCAAGTCCGTCATTATGCAATACAAAATTGTCTAACAGGAAAAAACCATTCAATCTGAAGTACCAATAAGCCATTTCCTCTGCGAAGTTTTTCATTTTTTCCTCCAAGCCTACGATTTAAAAGTAAGATAATAGAGTCTGACAACTTTCCCTAATCTTAATTCCCTTCATTAAATTGCATTGGTAGTCTTACCATATATTAACTACCTCAGTTGGCATTGGTTCAAACACATTTCTTGTAAGAAGCAAGATATTGTCCTGAGGTGTACTGCTATTGATCACAATTCTCCTTTTCTTGTTCCCGTCGTACTCACTACACCGCTTACCGACAAAATATCGATCAAAGACTTTCACTGCCCCGCCAAACCCATCGAAGGAAACCGCCTTTCTCCCGCACTATATCGAGAGGCAGCAAGCACTTGTAGAACCATCAACCCTTTGTTGTTCAATACCCTCATTCATTTTCTACTCCCCTCCCGGCTGACACAAAGAAACCACCCCTCCCGCAGCAGCAAGAAAGATGGCTCTTAACCAACAACCAAACAACTCCCCAAACCCAACCACTCACCCGCCACTCCGACGCTTCCGCACAAACACCACCAAAAAACCCACCCCTACTACACCAATCCCTATGTACACAAACTTCGAATACACATCCATCACGTGCAAAACCTGCTCCCACGACTCGCCAAGCAATGCCCCCACCAGCACCAGGGCAATATTCCACAGCAACGTCCCGATCGTCGTAAACAGCAAAAACAACGGCAAGCCCATCCCGGTCATGCCAGCCGGGATGGAAATGAGACTGCGCACGAGCGGAATCATCCGGCAGAACAGGATCGTCCAGTAGCCGTATTTGTCAAACCAGGCGTCCGCCTTCTGGATATCTGTCTTTTTGATCCGCAGCAAGTGCCCGTACCGCTCCACGACCTTTTCGATTTTGCTCACATCCAGATAGCGGCCAATTGCGTACAGCAGGACCGCCCCCAGCACCGAGCCCAATGTCGCCGCCAAAATGACACCAGGCACCGTCAAGGTCGTGCGCGTCGTCATAAAGCCGCCGAACGTCAAAATGACTTCTGACGGGATCGGCGGAAACACGTTTTCCAGCGCCATCATCAGGAAAATGCCCAGATAGCTGTATTGTTCAATAAAATGCGTCAGCCAGTTTTGCATGCTACCCCTCTTTTATCTCATCCGAAGCTTTTTCTTCAAGTATAGAGACGATTTCCTTCCAGTTCAAATGGAAAGCGAACCGAAGGAAGCAAAAGTTTGCCCGCCTGAATCAGACCTCAAATGAAATGTGTCATATTTTTTGCAAACTGTTTCGAAATGTAGACTTTTCGCATCATTTAAGTATATGATTATATTAGCAAACAATTATTTGTTTGTCGAAATTAGTGGATTCCACTTTTAGGAGGCGTACACAATGTTGAATATCAGGGAATCGGATTTGCCGGGAATCGGGCGCAAATACCAGGTGGAGACAAGAAACGGCGACAAGCTGATTATTATCCTCCACGACGACGGACAAAGGGAGATTTACCATTTTGACAAAGACGACTGGGATGAAAGCATCTCCATGGTCACTCTGGATGATCAGGAATCGCGCCAGCTGGCCGGAATTATTGGCGGGATGACCTACAAGCCAAAAGCGCTGGAAACGATTGAGATGGCTCTCGATCAGCTCGTGATTGAATGGTACAAAATCGAGCCCGGGGCTGCGTGCATCGGAAAATCCATCGGGGAACTGGACATTCGCCAGCGAACAGGGGCTACGATCATCGCCATTATCGAGAAAAACCAAAAGCAAAAAGTGAGTCCGGGACCGGAATGCGTCCTGACGGCAGGCGTTACGTTAGTTGTGGCTGGCGAGAGAGGGCAGGTGAAAGTGTTAAAATCTACACTCATAACAGGGGGGGCTTGATTTGGAACACATCGTCTTTGAAATTGGTCTGGCTATCGGTTTAATTGCAATTGCCGGGTTTATCTCGCAAAAACTCCGCTTTTCCATCGTACCGTTCTACATCCTCATCGGCATGGCCGTAGGGCCGCACGCCGCCTCGATCGGCTTGATCGATTTTCGATTTATTGAAAGCGAACCGCTCATTGACTTCATGGGTCGGATGGGTGTTTTGTTCCTCTTGTTTTACGTCGGGCTTGAATTTTCGGTTGGCCGTCTGATCAAGGCAGGACGCTCTATTGCGATCGGCGGCACTATCTATATAGGCATCAACTTTACGCTTGGTCTGCTCTTCGGCTACTTTGCCGGGGTTCCGTTCAAAGAAATTCTCATCATTGCCGGTATTACGACCATCTCCTCTACCGCCATCGTGGCAAAAGTGCTGGTCGATCTCAAACGGACCGCCAATCCGGAGACGGAAATGATTCTCGGAATGATCATGTTTGACGACTTGTTCCTCGCTGTTTACTTGTCGATCATGTCCGGTCTCGTGCTCAGCGGTGCAACTTCTGTCGTTGGCGTGCTCACCTCTGCGCTGATTGCACTCGGCTATATGCTTCTGTTCATCATTGTCGGGCGCAAGCTGGTTCCGTTACTCAATCGCGGGCTCAATATCAAATCGAATGAACTTTTCATGTTGACGGTCTTTGCAGGTCTGTTCCTCGTAGCCGGCTTCTCGGAAACCATCCACGTAGCCGAGGCGATTGGAGCCTTGCTCGTCGGTCTGGTCCTTGCAGAAACGGTCCATATGAAGAGAATTGAGCATATGATTCTCCCCTTCCGCGACTTTTTTGGCGCCATGTTCTTTTTCAGCTTCGGCTTATCCATTGATCCGCTTCAGCTTGGCGGAGCGGTCTGGCTTTCCTTGGCAGCCGTCGCCATTACCCTGATCGGGAACTACACGGCAGGGCTTTTGGCTGGCCGCAGCGCAGGCTTGTCGGCACGCGCCTCCTCGAATATCGGTTTGACGATTACCGCACGCGGGGAATTTTCCATTCTCATTGCGAACATGGGCAAGGCAGGCGGACTGTTGGAAATTTTGCAGCCATTTACGGCGCTTTACGTACTCATTCTGGCGATTCTTGGCCCCATATTGACCAAAGAGTCCAAGCATATCCACAATTTGCTGTGCAAAGTGGTTCCTCTGGAGAAAATGTTCCAAAAAAGAGGCGCAACCGCTCCGGCTGCCGCGCAAAAAACGGAGAACCATTCGGGATAACCACACTTTGACGCCAGCACTCTGCAACTAGCTGTACACAAAAAAACAGGATGCCCCCGCTGCGAACATACACGTCACGGGAGTGATCCTGTTTTTTTGACTTCTCCTTTTCTAGCCATGCAAGCTCCCCTGCAACCGCGCCCGCTGGCGGTAAAAGCCGACAGGCACTTGGATGAGACACGTCTTGCTTTCCTGCGGCAAGCCGTAAATCTCGTCGCTGCTCGCCACATCGTACCCAAGCAACGGATGTCCGCCCAATCCGCAGGAAAAGGCAGCGAGCAATAGCGCGTGCAAGGCGATCCCCGCCTGCATCTGCTGAATGCGATAGCCGCGATACCCCCAGCGCTCCAGCAGATGGTTGCTTTCCCCTGCGATATGAAAGCAAAGCGGCACCTGGTACAGACTGACATTGTCGAGGGTCATTCCGGCTTGCAGTTCTGCCCGCTGGTCGCCGTGCCGCCGCTGTGTCAACAAGCCGCTTGCGGGAGCGCAAAAGTACGCTCCGTCCTCCAGTTCGTCCACCTGGTGAAGACAGACGCAATACGCCAAACATCCGTTGTTCTCGTGTCCCAGGTCATGCTGGTAGTGCAAGGCTGTATACGCACGCCGCACAAGCGTTTCCAACTCTTCTCGCGTCAGCTTGCCCGCGACAAAATCCAGCTCCGGCGAACTTCGGCTGCGGCAAAATTCCGCGAAATCCAGCGCTGGCAGCCTGTCTTTTGCCGCTTCTGTCTCTCCGGGCTTTCCCCGCAGTTTTCCGCCGTCTTTTTCCGCACCAAACGGTCTTTCCCTGACAAAACAGTCCGTTGACTCATACAGCGCAGCCTGGTGCATCTGGCGTAGCAAAGGGTAGTCTTTTCGCGCGTTCGAACCGATCTGATGGCGGTGGCTCAACGGCTGTAGCGATTGCACGAGCTGTTCCGCCGAGACAGGCTCTTGCGCATCCGCGCTGCTCTCAGTCAATGTTAATGCCGAGTCTGCCGTTGTCTCGCCTGTCTGCTGCGGACTCAGCGCAAGCGGCAGGATTGCATACACGCTTTCCTCGTTCCCGTCCAAGCCGAGCAGCCCGTTGACAGCCCGATCCAGAAACAAGTAGTGGACACTGGCCTGAATGCCGTACTTATCGGCCAAAGCCAGCCATTGCCCGAGCAGCACACCCGTATCCAACCCTTGCAAACGGTACGAAAACAGATCGTATTTAAAAGCATTTTTCCAAAAGTAAGTGGACACGAAAACAACTCCAAAGCAGTCGCGGAGCGCAAAACGCTGGCCGAGCGAGCTGGTTACATAGTCATCGAAATCTCCCTCGCGCAACAGGACGAGGCGATGATGCGCCACATCGTAATGATAAATCCCTTGCCTCAAATAGGAGAGCTTCAGATACAAATACACCTCGTTCGGGTACAGCGCTCCGCCGGAAGGAATCGCCCTGCGGTACGACTGAACGAAAAAGCTCTCTTCTTCCGGGGCCCCTTGCCCGAAAGTCATCTGGCTGACTTTTGTCAATCCGTACGCGTAATAAAGCATGCTGCCCAGTTGGACAAGTGACGGCTCCTCTGTGATCTGTTCGCCTATGAGCGACAAAGCGACTTCCCCGGGCAGCGTTACGGCAGGCAAGCCTTTGTACAGCTTGTATGGCAGTGGCGCATCGTCCCAATTCACTTCCAGATCGGGCGGCCGGACTTTTTCGGTAGCAAAATGCAAGTCGTGCAAAAACGTCGCAAGCTTCATCACTCGCCCTCCCTTTGTGCCATGCTTTTACGGAAACGGGTGAGGATGCGGGTTCAACTGATCCAAAGCAAGCGGTTGTTTGGCATAGCCTAGCGTGACAGGCACGTGCAGCACGCGTTTCAGATTGGTCACTCGCGTCTGATGCTGTCCGAACGTCATGGGCAGCATTCCCGGAATCAGTACGCGCACGCAGGACAACCCGATGCGGCTCACTTCCGGTGTCGTCTGGTCGATGACAATGACGTCGAGCTCCAGCTTGCGAAACACTTGCAAAATGTCCTTCAGGTCGTCTGTCAAATCGGTGTGGCCGCCTTGCCAGGAAAAAGCTTCCGCAAAAGACTGCATCGGTCTGTTGTTCCCAAGCAAAAAGTCGAGACGCTCTGCCGCCTCTGGCAAGCCGTAAAGCATGGCGTGGTCATCCATTTTTTTCACCAGCGACGAGTCGTGGTACATCCGCAAATACGCGGCGCGATTCGCTTCAAATTTGTCGTGCAGCGTATTCAGCATGGCAGCCGTCTCGTGAAGGGCGCCCTTGACGGCGCGAACCGGATCAGGGTGCGCACCACCCGCGCAGACGAGATGCAGTCCTGTCTGTTTCTTATTTTTCGCGATCGTCCACACGCTGGGAATCCCGTTTTCCATCGTCGCGTTGTACAAAAACAGCTCGTAGTCGGTGACAGACTGGAGCCGTGCGATCATCAGTTCCAGCTCCGTATCGCCAGATGTGTGCGGATCGAGTCGCGGCAGCGGCAGTTGCGCATACCACGTCAGCAAAAACGCATCGCGCTCCACCACTTCCATGATTCCGTAAAAGATCGCTTCCTCCAGACTGCCGCCGATCGCACAGCCATTCGACGTCTCAAATACGGTGCCGTCACCGAAGCCAAGGCTGTAGTAAGCCATCCGTTCGGGAACGAGCACGGGCCGCTCGCGGATGCAGGAATAGCCCCAAACCCAGTTTAACGGCCGTTTCGGATCAAACGGTTGAAAAGGAAATCCCGGCAGCGCATACTGCTCTTTTGAATGGACGCCGGCAGTGACCGGATTGAGCGCCTGCTCCCCCAGGTTGGCGTAACAATCGTACACGACTGTCTTTTTGCCGCGCGGCGTCAGTCCACAATATCGTTCCAGCCCTTCCAAAATCGCCGTCCCTTCACTATGGACGTAAGAATGGGAGCGGCCTGCCGTCGCTTCGTCATGGGGGAACAAAGGCAAATTGACGCTGACATCGGAAAAGACGGAGACAAGGTCGCGCATTTTCCCGTTGAAAAAGCCTGTTCTCGCATCTACATAGTCGGAGCGGAGCGCTTGCTTCCAATCGTCCAGCGACTTCACGCGGTAGCTTGTCGGGGAAGGCTTGGGATTCGGCTGCAAAGTAAATGTGGCCAGTTCTGGCGCGTCATCCGGCAGACGCCCGCAATGACCGCAAAGCGGATCAGCCAGGAAAAAGTGCCGGGAGCTTGCCAGCGTCTGTAGATCGAGCAATTGGATATGTTCGTGCAGACGGGCTTGCTGGCGGCTGGCTATTCGCTGTACCTCGTCAATTACATAGTGACACACCTGCCATAATCCCGTTCGCGACGACCACACGTCGACTGCCGTTCCGCCTTCCTCTGTAAGCTGGAACTGGTACTCCCACATTTCTTTGCGATCGCGCCCAGCCATGAGCCGCCGCATGTCCGCGCACTGGGAACAGCCAGGCACGCCCGGACAAACGAGCGGCCCGATCACGGCTTCGCCAAACGAAACGAACGCCCTCAGCCACGGAATCCCGGATGCTTGGAAAAGCTTTTCCGCTTCCGTATGCTCATGCGGCCGCCATCCGTCTTGTAGCACAAGCGCCAAATCAACCTGTTCGTCGATCGGTTTCAGCGTACGCTGCCGGATCACGCGATATTGTTTCGGAAGCTGCATGAAGACGAGATCAGCCAGCAGTCCTTCGCCCACAATCATAATCTCCATGCTCATGCCCCTCCTCCGCTCGCAATGCAAGGGCGATCACCCTTGACAAATCTTCCTGCAAAAACGTCTCTACAGCCGCATTGCGCAGCACAGGCACCAGCCGTTCCTTGGCAAGGACGTCCCGCGCCTGCTGCCAAAGCGCTTCCTCGCTCTCCGGAAAAGGCGGAAGTTCCACTTGCTGTTCGCGCTCATCCAGAGCAACCTCCAGAGCCTTTACCGCATAGGCGATTTGCTCATCCGGCACTCCTTGGCTGTTTTGCAGCGCCGTTTGCAGTGCCTTGCGCAACGCGAGCGTATCGTGCAAGCCTACGCTGCCGTACCAACCGTTCTCCGTCCCTACCCAGTACACCGGAAATCCGCACAAATTCGCTCCTTTGGCGATTTTATGCCCTTGCTTCTGGAGCGCCAGCGCACGCGCGTAAAACAAACACGGCTCGTCTTGCCCCGTCCACTGCACGATAGCGGCGGCTGGCGGCTGCTCCCGCACTTCTTTTGCCAATACAGCTTGCAAATAGTGCTCCAAAGCCCGGCACGCTGCTTCTGCCGCCGATTCTCCCGCGCCAATCGCAAAACCGATCTCCCCCGCACTGTCCGGCATAGAGGGGGCATCATCGTGCAGATGAATGCCAGCCGCGCGGATGCCGCATGCGCTCATCAGGCGCGAAACGTACATCTCCGTCCCTGTCAATCCCGCTTCCTTGCGCGCTTCCTCATGCGTATACCCCGGGCAAATGCGGACAGGCAACAGCTCGGCGGGACCAACCGCAACGGGATCGACTGCCTGCACCTGACACTGGGAGAGCGGAAGTTGTATCAGCTCGCCTTCCTCCCACGTGTGAAAAATGCCGACGTCAGGCGAGGTCCAGGACTGAAAAGCCGCAAGCAAGCCGTCCTTTGGCGATGTAGTCTCTGCGAAAAACGACTGTTCATCAACAGGCAAAAAGCGCGGTTTGCTTTTGACGAGAGGATGCGGCATGGCCGTTCGCCAGCTCCCCGTGAGCGTATCCAGATCGAGCAGAAAAAGCTTGCCCGCCGACTCTGCCTTCACCACGCCAGTCACATGCTTGAACCATTCCATGACCGCCGCGTTTGCCAACAGAGCGGCTGACGTAGCTGTAAAAGGATGATCTTCTGCATTCCCGCTCAAAAAGACCCGGTGGAAGCGGCGTACGACCGAGTCGAGGCACACGGGCGAAGACGGCTGCATCACCGGGCCTGCAATGCCCTTATGCAAAAGCAAAAACACAGGAATGAACACAATGCCCCGCTCCTGGCAAAGCGCATACACCAGCTCCATCTCGCTGCGATCCCCGGAATCTGAGCCGTACAGCACCGCAGAAACTGGCGCCAGCGTCTTTTCCCAGCAGGCCCGGCTTTGCTCGCGCACGGTTAGTTCTGTCAGCTTGGCCTCGTCATCTTTTTGCCGGACATGTGCATGCAGCTCGGTCAGACGAGCTTTGTTGACCAGGCTCGCGTCCGTGACGGCGTAATGAACATGCGGGCACCCCGATTCCCACAGCGCATGGATCAGCGCGGGCACAAAGCTCCCGCTTCCTGCAACGAGCGGCTTTTGCTGCCGATACGCCTGGAAAGCATGACCGCCCGAGCCAATCAGGTGATCCAAAAAGGCAATTTGTGCCGAAAACTGCTCCACCACCGCGGGAGAAAGCTCATGCGGCAAACGCTGGCTGACATCTTGGGCAAACCCGTTTTCCAGCAAAAGACTGGCGATTTTATGAATCTGAGCCTGGTACTCCGCTGGCAAATCGTCCGTAATTTCCGCCAGCGTGTGCTCTCCGTTGAAAATGGGCACCAGCTGCGAAACCCATTGATCGATCATTTCTCCTTCCATCCGAAACGTCCCGACGTTATTGCGAAAATACACGCTGCCATCGGGATTGGGCAAAAAGAACGTATCCCGCTTCACTGCAAGACGCATCGCTGGGTTCAGTTTGACCATGCTCCTCCTCCTTGCTTGGCTGCGCTCGCCACTTTATGTGCCATGAAGGTGTCACCGTCATTGTATGAGCGGCTCTTTGTCCGACATGCTATTGCAAATAATGCCGGGAGCACGCTAAAAAAGCCCCAGCCTGGCGCAAGCCAAACCAGAGCTTTGGTTGTGTTGTTGCCGCTGCCAGGATGAGATTCCCCGACTAAACGCAACGCGCACACGACGTACACGGAAAAAAGCACGGGAAGAAACACGTACCGAAGCAACTGCATGAACAGCTGCACGAACAACTGCAAGAGCAGTTGCACCTTGCACAACCGCCACATCGACCGCAACCGCCGCAGCCTCCACATCGCCCATGACCGCATCGGCCGCGCACCAGCATCGTTTCTTTCTCACTGTTTTTATCCCAGGGGGTCACTCGATCCGCCTTAAATTCAGAAGCTTTCAGTTTCTTCAGCTCTTTTTTGAACTCATTCATTACCAATCACCTCCGCCACTGCATGTAGCTACTCTACATTTATGTGGGGACACTAGGTATTCGTTCCATCCACGACCGCCCATTTTTCGGGTGTGCTGTCGATCCAGGCACAGGCCATGCGTATGCTTCCACACGGACAAGGTGTAAAAATCGGGTCGCTGGCTATAATGTTGTTGATTACCATGCGCTTTCTTTCAAGTGCACGGGAGCGAGGAAAGGGGATCATCATGAAAAAGTGGCTGCTCTTGTTCCTGTATGCGCTCATTTTTGCCATCGGCTTTGTATACAGAGACGTTTTGCTGAACTGGCTCTCCAGCGATTCGCCCCACCTGTTGCCGTTCATGTTTTTGGCTGCCGTTTTTCTCGGCTTGTTTCCCGTTATTCCGTTTGGGATTTTTGCAGGCATGATGGGAGCCAAATTCGGGCCATTTTGGGGCACGCTGATCAACTGGACAGGCTCTGTCGGCTCGGCGTTCCTGTTTTTTCTGTTCATACGCTACGGCTACCAGAAAGCCGGGCGCGATTATTTGACGAAATCTCCCCGGTTGGCTCTGTTTACGCGTGCATTTGAGCAAAACGCCTTCATCGCCGTGCTGTTCGCCCGACTCATCCCGATCATTCCCTCTCCGGTGATCAATATATATGCGGGAATCAGTGCCATCCCGATTTTGTCCTTTGCGCTGGCTACCGCCATCGGAAAAATCCCGACCATGCTGGTGTTCGCCTTTTTGGGCGACCAGCTGTTTCATAATGCCCAGCGCTCGTTCTGGACGCTGTTGTGTTACGCTGGCTTTCTCGGTCTTGCCTATCTTCTCTACCGCGTCTGGCAGGGGCGCAGCAAGAAAGTGAAGGCTCCTTCCTAGTCGTACAGGGCGGCCCACAGGAAACAGACTGATTTCCAAAGACGAAACCGGAATCTCGGGCCGCCACCGACACCCTCATCAGACCAGAATGGCAGGCAAGCGGCTTTTGCGCTAGTACATATTCTTTTCTTCCCGGCGTAACGCCGACATCATGGACGAGTCTCGCTAAACGACATTCCTTTGTCAGCGAGCGCACGTCTGAGCTGTTCCAGCGCTTTTGGCCCCATCCCGTGCAGCTTGCGCACATCTGCCTCGCTCACTGCCGTCAACTGTTTCAACTGATGGTAGCCTGCGTTCGCAAGCGCTCTTTTCGCAGGCTTCGCCAGCTCTTTTGGCAAATCGCTTTCCCGGTCTTCCGCATTTGTGCCCGTCATCTCTGCGCCCCCTTCCCCTCGTTATGGATATTTGCCAGAAAGCTCCGCCAAATAGCTTCTCATGCTTGCCAAAAGCTCCGGTGAATGAGTAACCGTCGCTTCCCGCCCCAGGCCGATGAAAAAGGCGGCGAAAAAATCGCGGTCGCTCTCTGCAATCTGGCCCGAAAGCGATCCTGTTCCATCCGGGCGAATCGTCAGCATCGAGGCAGACCAACGCTCCGCTTCGCACTTTTGCACTCCCACCCTTGTCAGTTCCGCACGGATCGCGATGCTGTTCTTTTCTTCTCCCGCAAGTCTGGACTCCCGATTGTCCAAATGAATATCTCGCAAATCAAGCGGTTCTGCCTCTGCACACTCGACAGCCGTTTGAATCCGGTCGCAGCGAAAGACGCGATAGCTGCCAGTTTGAAAACAATAGGCTGGACAGTACCACAGGCCATTTTGCGTGTAAATCCCGATTGGCTGAATGCGACGATTGGTTTGTTTTTCCCGGGATTCGTATGCGATCGCGAGCACCTTTTGGTTCACGGCTGCATCCAAAAGAATCGACAAGTGCGGAGAATCTGCCTGCCTTTTCGGTGTGACAAAATCAACGCGGTGCCTCATCTCGTCGATCCGCTCGCGGACATCTGGCGGCATGTAAGCGTAAAACTTGCTCGTGGCAGACGCCGCTTCCGCTGCAAAAGGCAAAGCGGAGTAATGGCGAAGCGATTGGATCGCAAAAAAGATGGCGACGGCTTCTTCCTCGGAAAAGGCGATAGGCGGCAAAATTCGCTCTTTCAGGACGCGGTAGCCGCCGTGCGGCCCTACTTCGGAATAAAGCGGCACGCCCCACTCAGATAATTCCTGCAAATCTCGCAAAATCGTTCGCTGCGACACGCCAAATTCTTGCGCCAGCTCGCCGACGGTAAATTTGCGTTTCCGGTTGACCGTCATTAACAGTTCCAGCAGTCTTTGTGTTTTCGCCATATCGGTTTCGTCCTTTTTATCTATGACAGCTTTTGTCATGATTATCTGTTATCGTCAAGATAAAGTCCAGTCAGGTGCTCTTTTGGGCACACCATAAGGAGGAATATGCCTTGACCACACAACACCAAGCAGCAACCCGCAAATACTTTTCATCGCAAAACTTGCGTCTCTCTTATCTCGACTTTGGCGGCGACAGCCCCAACGTGCTGCTTTGCTTGCACGGTCACATGAATGATGGGCGTGTGTTTGCGGAATTTGCCAGCAAACTGAGCGGCTGGCGCGTCATTAGCCTGGATCAGCGCGGCCATGGCTGGAGTGAGCATTCGCCGGAAAAAGACTACTCCCGCAACGCCTACGTGCAGGACATTCTCGCTTTCGTCCAAAACGAACTTGGCGGGCAGCAAATCGCCTTGCTCGGCCATTCTCTTGGCGGCCTCAATGCTTATCAATTCGCTGCGCGTTACCCGGCGTATGTAAAAGCGCTGATCGTGGAAGATATCGGAACCGAAATCCATGTTGACCTGTCCTTTGTCGAGCGCCTGCCGCAACGCTCCGCTTCCCTCGAAGAACTGAAACAATCGCTGCGGCAAGTTGGCGTGCGCGCCGTCGATTATTTTGCGGAAAGCGTGTTGGAGGACGAGCACGGCTGCGCTTTTCGCTCTGATCTGTCTGGCATGCGCATCTCGCAGGAGCATTGCAACGGCGAATGGTGGACAGATTGGCTGGCCTCTGCATGCCCGGCTCTGCTCATTCACGGCAAACACAGTTTCGTGATGGACGAAGCACATGCCAAGCTGATGGCCGAACGCAGAGCGAACACCCGGCTTGCCGTGTTTGCCGAGTGCGGGCACGATATTCATTCGTCTGATCCAGACGGGTTTCAGCGGGAAGTGCAAGTATTTCTGGACGAGATCGCCCGCTCATAAAAAGGATTTGCGCCTCCTCAAACGAAATCGTATGGAGTTCATCCAAGGACGGGAGGCGCTCCATGAACAACCATTCCCACTCGCCCGCTGCCGCAGAAGCGATTTTGGCTGACCTGACAGCAGCGGTTCAGCGCTATTTCGGCTTGCACATCCGGGAAGCCACACCGATCAACCGGGGCTGGCTCAATTTGAAATGGCACATTCGGACAGAGGAAGGCACGTATTTGTTGAAGCAATACAACCAAAAAAGGTTTGCTTTATACGATCCGACTGATTTGGCTGTCGCTTTTTCCGAGCAAGCGAGACTGCATGCCGCGGGCCTGCCCTGCCCGCTGCTGTTCGCTCATGACGGACGATTTTTGCTGGAATCCGCTCACGGAGAGCGCTTTCTGGTCATGGAATTTTGCGAGGGGCAGTTGGTGTCGCCGGGGAAAGCTTCACAGGCGCAGATGTACGATCTGGGCCGGGTGACCGGGCAGATGCACCGTTTGCTGAACGATGGATCGATTGCGATTGCAGGCCGGAAACAGCCGCAGTTCGTTCCCCCGGAGCGGGCACAGCGACTGGCCCATTGGCACTCTGTTTGGCAAAATGTGCAGCATGCGGGGAAAACCGAGCTGCAAGGATTCGTAGAACAGCAAATCATCGCGACGGAAAAGCTTGAGCTGTCGCCTTTCGAAGCTTTGCACAGCGGATGGGCTCACCGCGATTTATGGGTGGACAACTTGCTGTTCGCTGCGGATCGCGTCACCGCCGTGCTCGACTTTGACCGGATGAAATACGACTACCCACAGCTCGATGTGGCGAGAGCGATCCTGTCTTGCGCGCTGGACGAGCAGCTTGACCCGGCGCTTGCGCGGGCATTCCTATCCGGCTACAAGGAAGTGCGCCCAGTGGAACATGGCTATTTGACGACTGGAATCCAGCTGTTGTGGTACTTGGAAAGCGTTTGGTGGATTACGGCAGACATGGATCGGCACAGTGCCCCGCCCGCCCGTTTTGCCAAAGAAATGATCTGGCTCGCTAAGCATCTCGACAGCTTGCCTGATTTGCTGGGCGATTTGTAGTTTACAGAATAAAATTACGGTTAACTAAATGCTGAAAGGAGCTAATTCTAGCAAGGTTTGTCAGTGCTTTCAGTTCTTGTGATAAACAAAGAACCTCCATTTGGCGTGGAGGTTTCTTCGTCTTTTTGATGATGGTGTTTTGCCGGGCTTGTCTTAACAAGGACTGGTTTCCTACGGCGTTTTGCTGGCAGTGCCCTCAAGAGGAAGTAACAAACATTGTTGCAAATACCACTGTAATTAATGTTATCCCAAGGGAAATAAGACCCGTCGTTACTTGTTTTTTCTTCTCAGCAACACTTCCTTTCTTATACTGGCTTACTGCTCTGACAATACATATGGCCGTGAAAGATAAAGAAAAGATTAGAATGATGTTGGCCAACTGTTGCATATCTCTATCCTCCTTGTACACCCATAAGGGACAGATGCAAATGGCAAAGCTACCGGATAGTTCTCCCGGCAGCCCATGTTTTTGCTATCCTCTTCCCTTCATTCAGCTATCGTTCCCCGACAGGATCGTGCCTAGAGGTTCCCCCTACAGCTTCGTAAACTCCACTCCATACTGCTTAAATATCGCCTCATATTGCTTTTCAAATATCGTCCATCGCTGTTCTGCCCCATGCTTTTCCTGCAACGCCTGCAAATACTGTTTGGCCGCTGCTACATCATTTGTTTGCAACAGCAAATGAAAGCTCTCTTCGCCCAAATGCAAAAACGGGCCTGACGTGTAATAATCCACGATGGACCTGGCACTGGTCATCGTACGATAGAATTGAACAACTTGTTGCAGTCCACTTAACAGCGTTTTGCGTACGTCATCCATTTTCGTATCAGCAGTGATGGCAAAGCGGTCTGGAGCCACCTCGGCAATTTCCCTGATTCTTGCCCTGAAATGACAATCTGCTTCTTTCGGCTCAGTCAAAACGTCCTTCGCTTGGATCTGCGCCAGCTCCGCCGAATAAATGCCGCAGTTCACATAAAACATGAGATGATCAGCTGAATTGCCAGCGGATTTTTGGAAGTTGAGCATGTAAATGAGATTGTCTGTTATTTTGTAGAAATTCAAACTTTTCTTGACAAAGCCATGCTGCGCAAGGAACGGCTTCACGTCCTGCTTGATCATCTCGTTAAAAAGCTGTTGCAACATACTCCCCCCTGGAAGATACAATTTGTCCATATTATAGCATTTATTTGGCAGCTATCTCACGAAAGGTGCAGCGTATGCCCCTTTCGCCATTGCTTCGATTGGGGAAAGGTGGAAAAATCGGAATCTGAATCAGGAGAAAAACCGTTTAGTAACGGTGCTCCGCCTGTCCGTTCGGCAAAAAATGATCTGGCTGTGCTGATGCCGCAACCTCTCGACAGCTTGACCGACAAATGAGCAGTCGCTGTCTACAGAATGTTATTATGGTAAACAAAAAACGATTTGCAGCTGCCCGCAATCCGTAAAGCGACGCCTGCACTCTTCAACGTATACAATCACTGCTCCATAAAAAACAGCGGTCAACCCGGAGTATGCTGCTGTCATTACTCCTTGTTGACCGCTGTTCGTTTCTATCACCTTATGGCTCGCCAATATTGCGTGTGCAAGAAGCTGTCTTCGTGCACAAGAAGCTATCTCCGTACACCAAAAGCTATCTCCACTTCCAAGACGCTACTACCTACTTGCCTTTTGAAAAAAGCACATCCCCCCGCCACTCAAAACTGAGCGGCGTCCCTTTCTTCTCCGGCTCCCACCCTCGCTGCACGGCTTCGGCGATGATCGCCTCCACATCGGAAGGCTTGATCGCTCGCCGCTCCTGTGCAAGCGGCGAATCGCCTGCCTGCTCCGTCGCCGCAGACATTACGGGCACGTCCGCCTTCATGTACACCCGGATCAACTGCCCGGCCTCCCCGGCGCTCTGAATCGTCACGACAAGCATTCCTTGCCCCGCTGAACTGACGACCCAGCGGTACGCTTTTTGCTGAACCGTTATGCTCCGCGTTCCTTTTTTCGGTAAAGCCATGTACTCCTCCTGACTTTTCTCGCCCGTTACAGACTACGGGCTGTTTTCATGATGCATCTGCTCCTGCGACCGCTCGCCTGCAACCGGCAGCGCAAATGTCAGCGACTGAAACCAGGCGAAAACGATAATGAGCAGGAGTGCGCTGACGACCGGATGCCTTAGTTTGCCAAAGACGCTTGCCTCATTCGCTTGCTCCACTCCATGCCATCGCTCCATCAGCAACAGACACGCCGTATACAGCATCGCCAAGAAAAACAACAGCGGCTCTGCCTGCTCCAGCGTCATCATCTCGCCGAGCATCGCGCCCATCATGCCAGCCATCACCCCGGATAGCGTCCCTTCCACAATCGTCAGCACGGACAAGCGCAAGCCGAAGACGAATCCGGCAAAAGCGCCGCAAGTCATTCCCCACAGCGTGGAGCGGGACAGATTCCCCTGGAACAGCAGACCGAAAAGCAGACCTGTCAATAAGCCCACCAGCATGGCGACAGCCATCGCGCTCACCATTCCGTGCATCGGCTGGATGTGCGCCCTCCTTCGCCAGACCAAGCCGGTAAACCAGACGTACCCGATCAGTACGAACGCAAATATTTGCCAAACGGCGCTCATGATACCACCTCTACGTATATGTCCCTCCCTACACCGTATGTCCACGAGTGGCAAAACAGGACAAGAACGCGCGGCGAATCAAAGAGATAGCCGACAAACCGGGCACGCCTGACACGTCACAGCTCAACCACTTTCGTCGCGATGTTTTGGCAAAACTCCCGGTCATGCTCGACAAACAAAATCGTCGGCGCATGCTCCAAAAGCAGCTCCTCCAACTGCATGCGCGACAGCACATCGATAAAGTTCAACGGCTCATCCCAAACGTACAAATGCGCCCGCTCGGAAAGACTTTTCGCGATCAGCACCTTTTTCTTTTGCCCGCCGCTGAACGAAGCCATGTCTTTTTCGAATTGCGTCCGGGAAAAATCCAGCTTGCGCAAAATGGCTTTGAACAAGCTTTCGTCTATGTCGTTGCTTTTCGCATAGGCCGTCAAGCTGCCCTGCAAATGCGACGTATCCTGGGAGACGTAAGAGATTTTCAACTGGCTTCCTTGGCGAAACGTTCCCGTGTAGCTCACGTCCTCGCCGCAAATCAGCTTGAGAATGCTCGATTTCCCCGAACCATTTTTCCCGGACAGAGCAATTCGCTCGCCTTGTGAAATAGAAAAACGAACGCTGCCCGTCACCTGCTTATCTCCGTAGAAAATCGCCACATCTTCCAGTTCGATCAGGCGATCTTTATGATACGTCAGCGGAGAGATTTTCAGTGCTTCGCTCTGCTCCACATTTTTCAGCAGCTTCGCCTTGTCTTCGATAGCCGAATGCTGCCTTTGCTCGATCGATTTGGAGCGCTTCATCATTTTCGCTGCCTTATGACCAATATAGCCTTTGTCGACCTTGGAGCCGGAATTGGTCGTACCGTTTTTCGTTTTTTCCACCTCATGCGACCAGCCGCTGGTGCGCTTCGCGGACTCGGACAGGCGTTTGATGTCTTTTTTCAGCCGCTCGTTTTCAGCCAGCTCAAAGTGATCCTGGCGCTGCTTGTTTTCCCACCAGGTCGAGAAGTTGCCTTTTTGAATCTCGATGTTGGTTTTGTTGATCGACAAAATATGGTCGACGCAATTGTCGAGGAAGGCGCGGTCATGAGACACGAGAATAAAGCCGTGCTTGGTCTGCAAATAGTCGCTGACCAGCTTCCTGCCTTCCATGTCCAGATGGTTCGTCGGCTCGTCAATGAGCAGGAAGCTGTTTTCCTTCAAAAACAAGGCGGCGAGAAGCACCTTGGTCTGTTCGCCGTTGGACAGCGTAGCAAACGGCCGATACAAAACTTCCTCGTCGATTTGCAAATAAGAGAACTCGCGCAAAAGCTCCCACTCCATATAGTCAGGGATTACTTCGCTAATGACATCCGCTGTGTTTTGCTGCTTGTTTTCAATCAGGTACGGAAAATATTCAAACGTCACCTGGGAAGAGATCGTTCCGCTGTACTCGTGGCGACCGAGCAAAAGCTGGAGAAACGTCGTCTTTCCCCTTCCGTTTCGTCCGGTAAAGCCGAGCTTCCAGTCCGTATCAATCTGGAAGCTGACATTTTCAAAAATGTGATCAAAACTGCCGTCGTAGGCAAAAGTCAAATTCGTCACTTTGATGGTCGACATACAATCGTCCTCCTTGGAAAAAAATCAAAAAGAGCTGCAAGAAAGTTACTCTCTCGCAGCTCAAATACATATAACAAACCAAACCCCAGAAGGAGTCAGATTGCATATACCGTTTGAGTGAACAGATGTCGTAACTTTCTTGCGTATAAGGAAATAAACATGCGAAATCCATCGCAATTGTTTTCCTTTACTAGCAAGAAAGCTTCCTACATCGGCTTCAACTCCAGTCATCAAAGTAACCTCATCTTACCATATCTGCTAACACCATTCAACCGCAAGCAGGGTTGACCACCACTAGAGTACGTTTCCCATTGCCAGCAAGCAACCATCCTCACGCTTTACTTGCCGGAAACAGGCTCGCTTTCTTTCAGATCGAGCGGGTTTTTCTCCAAAAAGTTGGTAGCGAATTGGCCGGAGACAAAATCCGGATGCTCCAGCAATTTTTCGTGAAACGGTACTGTTGTGTGCACGCCTTCGATCACAAATTCGCGCAAGGCGCGCTTCATGCGGGCCAGCGCTTCCTCGCGGCTGCCACCCCACACAATCAGCTTGGCGACCATCGAATCGTAAAAAGGCGAGATGTCATAGCCCGGATAAACAGCGCTGTCCACGCGCACGCCGTAGCCGCCTGGAGGCAAGTAATTGGTCACTTTTCCCGGCGATGGCATGAAGTTTTTCGCAGGATTTTCCGCGTTGATCCGGCATTCGATGGCCCAGCCGTTGATCTTCACCTCATCCTGGGAAAAAGACAGCGGATTGCCCGCGGCGACGGAGATTTGCTCTTTGATCAGGTCGATCCCGGTAATCATTTCGGTGACCGGATGCTCTACCTGAATGCGCGTGTTCATTTCCATGAAGTAAAACTGCCCGTGACGATCGAGCAAAAATTCCACCGTACCTGCTCCGTGGTAAGAAACAGCTTTTGCCGCTGCCACGGCAGCTTGCCCCATCCGCTCGCGCAATTCCTGATCCAGCGCTGGCGATGGCGCTTCCTCCACCAGCTTTTGATGGCGGCGCTGAATCGAGCAATCCCGTTCGCCAAGGTGGACGACGTTACCGTGCTTGTCGCCCATGACCTGAATCTCTACGTGACGCGGCTCCTCGACGTACTTTTCCAAATACACGCCCGCGTTGCCAAAAGCGGTTTCCGCTTCTTTTTGCGCCTGGCGAATCGCTTTTTCCAGTTCCTCGGCGTCATAAGCGACGCGCATGCCGCGACCGCCTCCCCCCGCCGTAGCTTTGACGATCACAGGGTAGCCGATTTCCCCGGCCACTTGCACTGCTTCCTCGATGTCGTCGATCAATCCGTCTGTTCCCGGAACGAGCGGGACATTGGCAGCACTCATCGTTGCTTTCGCGACGGCTTTGTCGCCCATTTTCGTAATCGCTTCGGGATCTGGCCCGATGAACGTGATGGAGCAATCTTGGCAAAGCTGGGCAAACGAAGCGTTTTCCGCCAAAAAGCCGTAGCCGGGATGAATCGCATCCACCCCTGTGAGCAAAGCGACCGTCATGATGCGGGGCATGTTCAAATAGCTCTCCCTGGACTCTTTCGGCCCGATGCAGTAAGCTTCATCCGCCAGCTCGACATGCAGCGCTTCGCGGTCAGCTTCCGAGTAGATCGCTACCGTAGCGATTCCCAACTCCTGGCACGCTCGAATAATGCGCACGGCGATTTCGCCGCGATTGGCAACCAATACTTTCCTGAACATAGGAACGCTCCTTCTTACTGTGGCTTGACAACAAGCAACGGTTTTCCGTAATCGACCAATTGACCATCCTGCACCAACATTTCGGCCACAACCCCATTCGCCGTGGAAACGATGTCGGAGGACAGTTGCAAAGCGTCGACCGTGCAGCGGCCGATCACATCATCTGCCTTGATCGTCTGCCCGACCTTCACCTGGGCGTAAAACAGTCCGACTGACGTGGACAGGACGAGCTGAGGTGTTTTTTCCGGCGCGGGAGTTTCCTGCTCCTTTTCGACGGCAAGTGTCGCTGTTTCAATTGTAGCGGCGGCTTGCTGGTAGCCTTGATCCACCTCGTCTGTCTGAACCGGAAACGGCGTCGCGCTCACTGCCGCAGGCTCGCTTTTTTTGATGACGATTCGCTCTTTGCCCTTTTCCCATTCCAGCTCCTCGATGGACGACTGGTTGACCAGCTTGATCAATTCACGCAGTTCATGCAGCTTCATGCAAGATGCTCCCCTCTTACAATGGGATGTTCCCATGCTTTTTGTACGGACGGTCTTCCTGCTTGTTTCTGAGCATCTCCAACGCCTGGGCGACCTTCATCCGGGTTTCCCGCGGGTCGATGACGTCGTCGACCATGCCGAGGCTTGCCGCCACGTACGGATTGGCGAATTTCTCGCGGTAGAGCGCGATTTTTTCCGCGCGGGTTGCCGCCGGATTTTCGCTGCTCTCGATTTCTTTTGCGAAAATGACATTCGCAGCACCCTCAGGACCCATGACGGCAATTTCCGCATTTGGCCAGGCGTAGACGATATCTGCGCCAATCGACTTGGAATTGAGCGCCACGTATGCGCCGCCGTACGCTTTGCGCAAAATGACGGTAATTTTCGGCACGGTCGCTTCCGAGTACGCATACAAAATCTTCGCCCCGTGGCGGATGATTCCTCCGTGCTCCTGGTTGATCCCCGGGAAAAAGCCGGAGACATCCTCAAAGGTCAACAGCGGGATGTTGAAGCAATCGCAGAAGCGGATGAATCTGGCCAGCTTGTCGGAAGAATGAATGTCGAGTCCGCCCGCCATTACTTTCGGCTGGTTGGCGATGATCCCGACACTGTGGCCGTCGATCCGCGCCAGTCCGATGACGATGTTGCGGGCAAAATTCGGCTGCACTTCCATGAAGTCGCCGTGATCCACGATTTTCTCGATCACTTTGCGAACGTCATACACTTTCGTGCTCTCGACCGGAACCAGCTCCAGCAGCTCTTCCTGCCATTCTTCGCCGCCCGCAGCTTCGAGGACAGGAGCGCGGTCGCGGTTGTTTTGCGGCAGGAAGCTGAGCAGCCTGCGCACTGATTCCAGCACCTCTTGCTCGGATTCGGCCGTAAAGTGGGCATTGCCACTGACCGTGGAGTGGACGCGCGCGCCGCCCAAGTCTTCCGCGGAAATTTTCTCGCCTGTTACTGTCTCGATCACTTTTGGTCCGGTGATGAACATTTGGCTCGTCTTTTCGACCATGAACACGAAGTCGGTAATGGCCGGAGAGTAGACCGCTCCGCCCGCGCAAGGCCCCAAAATGACCGAGATTTGCGGGATCACCCCGGAGTAGATCGCATTGCGGTAAAAAATCGTGCCGTATCCGTCCAGCGAGCTGACGCCTTCCTGAATGCGTGCGCCGCCGGAGTCGTTCAATCCGATGAACGGAGCGCCGTTTTTCGCAGCCAAATCCATGACTTTGGCGATCTTCATGGCGTGCATCTCGCCGAGCGCACCGCCAAATACAGTGAAGTCCTGCGCGAACAAATAAACAGGGCGACCGTTAATTTTGCCGTATCCGGTTACGACGCCTTCGCCCGGCGCTTCCATCTGATCCAGTCCGAAATGCGTCGCTCTGTGCTCGACGAACGGATTCAGCTCCATGAACGTATCCGGGTCGAGCAACAGCTCGATCCGCTCGCGGGCAGTCAGCTTGCCGCGGTTATGCTGGGCATCAATCCGGGCGTCACCGCCGCCCAGCTCGATTTTGAATTTTCGCTCCATCAAGTCATCGATTTTTTTGTGCATGTCGCTCATCGTCCGACCTTCTTCCTCTCTCTATTTCATGATCGCTTTTTCGAAAATGGCTACAAGCTGTTGTACCGCGCTCGTCGGCGACAATTGTCCGCTCGTCACGGATTGCTCGATGGCCGGGAGCATCTTGGCTACTTGCGGATTGCCAAAAAACGTAGTGCGCAAGTAGTCTTGGGCCATGCTGTGCATCCAGTCGAGCAGTTGCGCCTTGCGCCGGGCCTCGAAGCTGCCCGATAGTCCCGTCACATGGCGAAATGCGCCAACGACCTCCCATATGTCCGCGATGCCTTCTCCGGTCACCGCCGAGCACATGTACGCTTTCGTCTCCCAGCCGGACGTTGCTGGCTGCAAATAGTGCAGTACCCGGTTGTACTCGCCTTTGGCAATCAAAGCCCGCGTGCGGTTCTCCCCGTCCGCTTTGTTGATCAACAGCGCGTCGGCAATTTCCATGATCCCCTTTTTGATCCCTTGCAGCTCGTCGCCAGCTCCGGTCAGCATCAACAGCAGGAAGAAATCGACCATCGATCGGACGGTCGTCTCGCTCTGTCCGACGCCAACCGTCTCGACCAAAATGACATCGTAGCCAGCCGCTTCGCAAATCAGCATCGTTTCCCGCGTCTTCCGGTTGACCCCGCCCAGCGTCCCTCCGGTAGCGGACGGGCGGATGAACGCGTTCGGGTTGCGCGAGAGCAGCTCCATCCGCGTCTTGTCGCCGAGAATGCTCCCGCGCGTGACGGTACTGCTCGGATCGACCGCAAGCACAGCCACCCGATGGCCTTTTTCGCACAGCATCGTGCCAAATGCCTCGATAAACGTGCTTTTGCCTGCTCCCGGCACTCCCGACACCCCGATGCGAATCGATTGCCCGGTGTGGGGCAAAAGCTGGCGGATCACTTCCTGCGCCATGTCCATATGGGCGGCGGAATTGCTCTCGACCAGCGTGATGGCCTGGGCGAGCACGGTCCGGTTGTTTGCCCGCACGCCCTCGACGTACTGCTCGACAGAAAGGCGCGGGAGGCGGACTTTGGAAGAAAAGTTCAGGGATGTTTTGCCGTCTCCACCGCCGCTCATAGGCCGGCAGCCTCCAGTCGATGTACGATTTCCTGCAAAACGTGCTGGGCTGCTACCGGAATGACGGTTCCCGGACCGAAGATGGCGGCAGCGCCATGCTCGCGCAAAAAGGCGTAATCCTGCGGCGGAATGACCCCGCCGATGACGACGACGATATCTTCGCGGCCCAGCTTTTTCAGCTCCTCCACGAGTTGCGGCAGCAATGTCTTGTGTCCGGCAGCGAGCGAGCTGAAGCCGATCACATGCACGTCGTTTTCCACCGCTTGTTTTGCCGTTTCCTCCGGTGTCTGGAACAACGGCCCGATATCGACATCAAAGCCCAGGTCGGCAAAAGCGGTCGCGATGACTTTTGCTCCCCGGTCGTGCCCGTCCTGGCCCATCTTGGCGATCATGATGCGCGGACGCCGCCCTTCCCACTGCTCAAATTCATCCGCCATTTTGCGCACCGCTGCCACTTCATCCGCATCGGCGTACTCTGCACTGTAGACGCCGCTGATCGAGCGGATCACCGCTTTGTGCCGTCCGACCACCTTTTCATACGCATCCGAGATTTCGCCGAGCGACGCCCTTGCCCGCGCCGCTTCAATCGCCAGCGCCAGCAAATTGCCTTCGCCCGTTCGCGCACATTCGGTGATAGCAGACAGGGCCGCCTGCACCCGCGCCTCGTCCCGATTTTCGCGAAGCTCTTGCAATCGGCGGATTTGCGCTTCGCGTACCGCTGTGTTGTCGACTTCGAGAATTTCCAGCGGGTCTTCCTTGTCCAGACGGTACTTGTTCACACCGATGATGGCTTCTTTCGCCGAATCGATATGCGCCTGGCGTCTGGCTGCCGCTTCCTCGATTTTCATTTTGGGCAATCCCGTCTCAATCGCTTTCGCCATGCCGCCCAAAGCTTCGATCTCCTCGATGTGCGCCCACGCTTTTTCCACGAGCTGCGCTGTCAGCGACTCGACGTAGTACGAGCCTGCCCACGGGTCCACGACCTTCGTAATCTGGGTTTCGTCCTGCAAAAACAACTGTGTGTTGCGGGCGATTCGCGCGGAAAAGTCGGTCGGAAGCGCAATCGCCTCATCGAGCGCATTCGTATGCAGCGACTGCGTATGTCCGAGCGCCGCCGCCATCGCTTCCACGCACGTCCGCACGACGTTGTTGTACGGGTCTTGCTCGGTCAGGCTCCAGCCGGATGTTTGCGAGTGCGTGCGCAACGCCATCGACTTTTCGTTTTTCGGGTTGAACTGCTTGATCAGGCTCGCCCAAATCAGGCGTGCCGCCCGCATTTTCGCTACCTCCATGAAGTAGTTCATGCCAATCGCCCAGAAAAACGACAGGCGCGGTGCGAAAGCGTCAATGTCGATGCCAGCCGCAAGCCCCGTTCGCACGTATTCCAAACCGTCCGCGAGCGTATACGCCAGCTCGATGTCCGCTGTCGCGCCTGCTTCTTGCAGATGGTAGCCGGAAATACTGATGCTGTTGAACTTGGGCATGTGCTTCGAGGTGTAGGCGAAGATGTCGGAAATAATTTTCATCGACGCCTCTGGCGGGTAAATGTACGTATTGCGCACCATGTATTCTTTCAAAATGTCGTTTTGAATCGTCCCGGTCAGCTCAGCCTGCGATACGCCCTGCTCCTCCGCCGCCACGATGTAAAAGGCCATGATCGGCAATACCGCTCCGTTCATCGTCATGGAAACAGACATTTTATCCAGCGGAATCCCGTCGAACAAAATTTTCATGTCGAGAATCGAGTCTACAGCCACTCCCGCCTTGCCGACATCCCCGACTACGCGCGGGTGGTCGGAATCGTATCCGCGGTGTGTGGCGAGGTCAAAGGCAATCGACAGCCCTTTTTGTCCGGCAGCCAGGTTGCGGCGATAAAAGGCGTTGCTCTCCTCTGCCGTGGAAAATCCGGCATACTGGCGCACGGTCCAAGGCTGGGTGACGTACATCGTCGGATACGGGCCGCGGAAATAAGGAGGCAGGCCCGGCATGTAGCCCAGATGCGTCATGTCTTGCACATCTTCTTTTGTATAAACAGGCTTGACGGGGATTTGCTCCATCGTCTGCCACAACTGCTGCTCCGCAAACTCAAACGCCTTTGCCCCGGCAGAAGCCTCCGCCGGAAACAGGTCGGAGATGTCCCGCCTGGACGAATACGGCATTTTGGAAAAATCAGGTCTCTTCATCGTGAGCTCACTCCTGTCCGCTCCTGAAGTTCTCGCAGCATCTGATAGCAATTGGAGCGCAGATGAATGCAATCATCCACTCCAGCCGCTTTGTACTGCGCCAGCTGCTCGGCATCCGGCAATCCAGCCAAAAGCACGGTCATATCCGGAGCCGCCTGCTTGATCGCCTGGGCGAGTGGCGGCACCAGCTCGGGATAGCTTGCATCGTCGGAGCAAATGACGGTAATCCGCGCTCCCGATGCGATTGCCGCTTGTGCCGCCTCTGCTGCCGAGCTGTACGCTGCTGTTCGCAACGCTGCAAAACCGCCGACGGCAAAAAACTCTGCGGCAAAGTCCGCTCGCGCCTTATGCTTGGCGACAGGGCCAAGCGCCGCCAGAAACACGGATGGCCGCTGCCCTGTTTTCCCTGCATACGCTTCCGCTTGCTTGCGCAATGTTTCGAAAGCTTCAGCCGCCCGGTGAACGCGAAGCGGAGCAATCACAGTCGCTGCTTGCTTGCCTGCGGTCAGCGCCTTGGCAATATCGCCTACGGTCGCGCCGTCAAGCGCTGCTTTTGCCGCCGCTTCCACCCAATCAGCCGTATGTTGCGCCAGCTTTTCCAAAGCTTCTGCGGCATCAGCCGGATTTTTTTGGCTGCGGTATGTGCGCAATTCCGCGACTCGCTGCTTGTGAAGCGCTGGGTTGGCTGGACGCGTGAGCAGCTGCTCCGCAGGATTCGGATACATGTTGGTGCCGACGATGCGGCTTTTGCGCTCTTGGATGTCTTTTTGCTTGCGGGCCGCTGTCTGGGCAATCGTTTCTTGCACGAAGCCGGACTCCAAAGCACGAAGCAAGCCGCCCTGCTCCTCTACTTGCACGAACAGCTCCCACGCCTTTTTCGCCAATTCGTCCGTGAGCCACTCGACATACCAGGAGCCGCCAGCAGGGTCAGCGACTTTTGCCAGGTGCGCCTCCTGTTCCAAAATGATTTGCGTATTGCGTGCGATCCGGCGGGAAAACTCGTTGGCTGGACGAATCGCTTCGTCAAAAGCAGATACATGCAAGCTGTCGACGCCGCCAACAATCGCAGAAAACGCTTCCGTAGTTGCGCGCAGCATGTTGACGTACGGGTCGCAGACCGTTTTCGTCCAGGCTGCTGTGCGGGCGTGAATCGCTATTTTTTGCGCCTCGGCAGAACCGCCGTACGCGTCCACAATATTCGCCCACAGCATTTTCACGGCCCGAAGCTTGGCAATTTCCATGAACACATCGGAACTGACCGCGAAAGAAAACTGCATCCGGCCCGCCACTTCTTCAATCGTAAGGCCGCGGTCAAGCATCGCCTGAATATACTCGACGCCCGTTGCCAAAGAAAAAGCCAGCTCGGCCACAGCATGACCGCCGCTCTCGCAATACGGATTGCCCTGAACGAGAATCGTTTTGAGCTTGGGCGCATGCTGACTGGCCCAACTTGTCATTTTCGCCATCGCGGCAAAAGCAGTGTCAAGCGAGTGCGGAAGCTGTCCTTCCACGAGCAACGGCGTCACCGGGTCTTGCCCGATGCATCCCCGCAAGTTTGCCGGACTGTGGCCGCTCGCCTTCATATGAGCGAACAGCAGGGAAAAGACTGGCAAGCCTAATGCTCCCGACTGCACGAACAAAGGCAGCTCTTCCAAATTCAGTCCGCGCAAGGCTTCCCCCAGTTCTCCCAGGGCAAAAATGGACAAGCCGTCTTTACCGATGTCTTCCGGCAGTGCTTCATCTGGATCAAGCCCTGCGCGCACAGCGCGATCGAATACGATGTGCAGCGCCGTTTGCCCGCGCGCCAAATCTGTCAATGCCGCTTCATGAAACGATTTCGCGTCCGGGCCCGCCATTTCCTGGCAGACCTCCCAGCGCCCAGCCTGCTGATCCAGCGGACTTCTCGTTCCCCTGACAAAAGGAGCCTCGCCCGGCCCCCCTCGTCGTGGCAATGTTGCGACATCTTCCGCCCGATAGATCGGCTGGCGGATAATTCCTTCCTGTGTTTTGTTCAACAGCTTGGCATCGAAGGCAGCTCCCTTCAACGATTTTTCGGCCGCCTCCCGCCATTGCTCGTACGTCGGCACAGGAAATTGCGTAAACAGTGTATCTTTATTCACGGTCCAGACCTCCCCTCATTCGCCGATTCTACTCGGCAAGCTTCACCAAAAACAGCGGCTGGCCGTGGTCAACCAGTTGGCCGTTTTGTACCAGTATCGAAACGATTTCCCCTTTTACCTCTGCTTCAATCTCGTTGAACAGCTTCATGGCTTCCACGATACAGACAATGCTGGACGGCTCCACGCGATCGTGTACCGCTACATACGGTGGCGCATCCTCGGCAGAAGCCGCGTAAAAGGTCCCGACCATCGGGGAGGTGATTGTATGCAAGTTTTCCGTCTTTTCTGCGGGATGAGCTGTTGCCTCCTGCCGCTTTGTTGCTACAGGTTCTGTTTGGAGCGGTTGAGTTCCTGCTTTTTGCGGCAGGTTGACGACGGATGAAGCTGGCTTGGCAGTGACCGCTGGCAACGTCGACGCAGTCACGGCAGCAACGCTTGCTGTTTGCCCGGCAGTCCGGCGTTTGATGCGCAAACGGGATTCGTCATCGCTGACATCGATAGACTCTATGTCTGTCTGCTCCAGCAGCTTGACCAGTTCTCTCAGTTCATAGATCGAAAACATACGTATTCCTCCCATGTCCCGACTCATTGTGGCTGATTTGCCAACGAACCGACTGGTTGGTCTGTGATGAATGCGCAAGACCGACCAGTTGGTCTTTTAAACATTATAGCAAATGTCTGAATCGTCGTACAGACCAACCAGTCAGTCTGAATGATACATCGCTGACCGGACCGTGAAGCGACTATGCCTCTGCTCCCATTTTTAGCAATGACGAGTAGTCGCCTGATCCATATTCGTTTACAACAATTTGAACGGCGCTTCGGGCGAAGCCAGGAAAAAGCGGTTGAAGTCCGGATTTTTCATCGCTTCTGGCTTCAGGACGGAATGCAGAACCATGTCGGCGTAAATGTCCGCAATCTGCTCGATCGAATACGTTCCTGTTTTTTGATACCATTTGTAAATCCAGTTGACCATGCCGAAAATCGCCATAGAGACGATTGGCACAGGCAGCTCCGGCCGGAACTCGCCCGATTTGATCCCGTCGGAAATGACGGTAAACATGATTTGCTTGTAGCGGTCCCGCTTCGTTTCAATATCAGTGAAATACTCCGGGGTCAAAAATAGGCTTTCCTGATAAAAGATCGTGACCTGCGAACGGTACAGATCGATCATCATCACAAACGATTTGACGATTGCTTGCAGGCGCTCGGTTGGCGTATCCCACTTCTCGTACGCTTCTTCCGCTTTTTCCAGCACGTACGTAATGAACTGGTCGTGAATGATGTAGAGCAGTTCATCCTTGGACTTGAAGTTGTGGTAAAAACCTCCCTTGGAGGTGCCGCTTTCTTTGACGATCTGGTCGACGGTGACCCGGTGGTAGCCATGTGCTTCAAACAGGCGCATGGCCGTATCAATAATTCGTTCCCTGATTGATTTTTCGCTCATTATCTTCACCCGTGATCATTATAGCATAGAAATTCTTTTGCCGAAGGACGTTTGCATGCGCATATGTATTCGCGCTACAAGAAAAACGCCGACTCTTCCGTAGCGAAAAATCGGCGTCTCCTTTTTTCCGAAAAGCTTAGGTTTAGTTTGACTCAGTCTCATTGGCCGAGGCGGGAACCACACCTGAGTACTCCTCCAGTGTGATGCCTTGCTCGCTGATTTGTTTGGCGATCTCCACGCCGACGTAGCGCAAGTGCCACGGCTCGTACATGTAGCCTGTGATCGCTTCTTTTCCATCCGGATAGCGGATGATAAAGCCGTGTTCTGCCGCGTGCTCGGCAAGCCACAATGCTTCCTTCGTGCCGCCAAAGCAGCTCGTCGCCGCGCATTTGCCGTCTACGCCGGATACGTCGATCGCAAGCCCGGTTTCATGCTCGCTCGTGCCTGGCACGGCGCTGTAAGTGCGCGCTTTTTCCACGCCGTCTTTTTGCACGTAGCGGTTGAACAGCGCTTTCTGGTAAGCGTGAGAGCGGTAGGCCGATACTCCTGCAAGCGCTACTCCGTCCGCTTTTGCCGCTGCAAACAATTCCTCCAGCGCAGCCGCCGCTTCCTTGCGCATTTTCCGCTTCTCGCTCTTTTCCGGGAGCAGGTACGGGACTTTCGGGAATACCAGGTCGTTTGGCGTATAGTTTTCGGGAAGCTTGCGCTGTTTGTTGACCAGGACCGCTACACTTTGCGGTTCAGCGACTACCTCGATATCCGCAAGCAGCTCTTCGTACTTGCCTGCCCCTTCGGCAGACGACTTTTTCGGCGGTTGGGCCTCTGGCTGCTTGGTTTCTTCCGGTTTCGTTTCTTCCGGCTTCGCCGTCTCGGCTGGCTTGGTTTCCGGTTGTTTGGCTTCCTCGGCAGGTTTGGGCACTTCTGCTGGAGCAGGCTGGGTCGTCTCCTGCGACGGCTTTGCCTGTTCTTCGTTTGGCGCAGCCATGCTGCTGCATCCAGACAGCGCGAGAATCGCGGCTGTTACCAGTATGATGGAATGATTCGTACGATTGGCAAAACGTTTCATCATGACGTCCTTTCGAATCGGGCCCGGCTGTACAGTCAGCCCGCATGGGTGTTGGGTACTTATCCAGCATGGAAGTACGTACCCATTATGACATAAATCGGGCCTTTTTCGTTACAGGAACGTGCCATTTTGGCAAAAAATCAGCGCGCCTTTGCCGGGAGGATGCCAGTCGCCTACTCTTCTTTTTTGGCAAAATAGGTGGCGAGCACAGAGCCGGAAAGGTTGTGCCACACGCTGAAGATGGCGCTCGGCACCGCTGCGAGCGGATTGAAGTGAGCCGCCGCCAAAGCCGCGCCCAAACCGGAGTTTTGCATGCCTGTCTCCAGCGTCACCGCTTTGCGCTTCGCCAGATTCAAGCCGAACAGCTTGGCGAAAAAATAGCCGAGCACGTAGCCGAGAATATTGTGCAAAATGACGACAGCAAAAATGATCATGCCTGTCTCGACGATTTTGCCTTTGTTCAGAGCAACGACAATCGCCACGATCATCACGATAGCAATGGTAGACACGAGCGGCAATGCCTTGGCGCTCGCTTCCGCCTGCTTGCCGAAAAACGCTTTGACGATCACACCGAGTACGATCGGGACAATGACGACCATCACAATATCGAGAAACAGCGACTTCGTATCAATCGCCATCCATTTTCCAGCCAAAAGCGAGATGAGTGCAGGGGTAGCGATCGGGGCGATCAAGGTGGACACAGCCGCGATGGAAACCCCGAGAGCGACATCGCCTTTTGACAAGTACGTCATGACATTGGACGCCGTCCCGCTCGGACAGCAGCCGACCAAAATGACACCAACCGCAATATCCGGCGGAAGCTGCAACGTGATCGCGAGCACAAAGGCAAGCGAAGGCATGATCAGGTAGTGACCGACTACGCCGATCAACACATCGACCGGCCTGCGAAACACTTCGCGGAAGTCTTCCGAAGACAAGGTCAGCCCCATTCCGAACATGATGACGCCGAGCAGGAACGAAATGTAGCCTTTTCCGCCGACGAACGCTTCCGGCACAAAAAAGCCGAGAATGGCAAACAAAATTACCCACAACGAGAACGTGCTGCCAACAAACTTGCTGATTCTCTCCACAGTATTCATGTTTCTCTCTCCTGTTTTTCGTTTTATGTCTATTTAAAATATTTTTGATTATACTGCACGTTTTTGCATTGTTCTATGCTTTTCGGCAATTCCGTCTATACCAAAAACCTATACAGCTATAGTCTGAGCCAAACAAGTAAAAAGACGCGCCGTGTACACCAGCGCGTCTGTCCCTTATGATCTTGTTCGTCACCCAAGCACCAGCGAGTGCCGCGCCCGTCCGGCAGCAGTTGTCCGCTTATTTTTGAATGCTGACCTGGTCGAGCATGAGATAGCCAGCCGGACTGATGGAAAAGCCTTGAATGTCGATGCTGATGACGGCGAGATTTTCCAGATTGCGAATCGGCACCAGCAGCGCATCCTGCATCTCCAGCTCCTGCGCCTTCGCGTAGATGGCGAGACGCTTGGCCGGGTCTGACTCGACTCGTCCGGCTTCGAGCAGCCTGTCCAGTTCCTGGTTGCTGTACTGAAAGCTGTTTCCAGCCCCGCCGCCCATCGTGTGAAACAGGTTGTACTGATTGTAGTCCGCGTCACCCGTCGCGTTCCCCCAGCCGCTGACGAAAATCTGGTGCGTCCGCGTCTTTTCAATCGTCGTGACGAAATCGGCGTAGCTGACCACATCCATTTTGGCGTCGATCCCGATTCCTTTGAGCTGGGAACGGATGACTTGCGCAACCATGACCCGATCGTTGCGGTCGTAGGTCAGCATATGGATGGAAAAGCCGTTGGGGTATCCTGCTTTGGCGAGCAGCTCGCGCGCCTTGTTCAGGTCGTACGGATAGCTTTGGACGGACGCACTGTAGCCGAATACTTTTGGCCCGAGCGGCGAGTTGGCCTGCGTGCCTACATTGTTGTAGACGCCTTTGATGATGGCTCCTGTTTCGATGGCTGAACTGATAGCCTGTCTGACGCGAATGTCGTTGAGCGGCTCTTGCGCCACATTGAACCCGATGAACTCGGTTCCCAACGCTTCGCTGCGATACACATGCAAGCGATTCGATGCGGACAGCCGATCGATCTCCTGCACCGGAACGGACTCGGCTACGTGGGCCTCGCCGTTTTCGACCATGGCAATGCGCTTCTGATCGTCCGCCACGACGCGAAAAATCACATGATCGATTTTCGGCTTGTCACCCCAATACTGCTGGTTTTTGTCCAGCACGATCTGATTTCCCGGCTCCCAGGAGCGAAACACAAACGGCCCGGTTCCAACCGGATGCTCCGCCAGCTTGCGCCCGTACTGCTCGATCGCTTTCGGACTAATCATGCTGCCTTCGTGACTGGCTAATATGGAGAGCAGCGGCGTAAACGGCCGCTCCAAAATAAACTGTACGGTGTACGGATCGACGATTTTGATTTGCTTGATCTTGTCAAACATCGCAGCTCGCGGCGAAGCGATCTTCGGGTCCATGACCCGGTCCAAGGTTCGCTTCACTGCGGTGGCGTCAAACGGTGTGCCATCGTGAAAGAAAACGCCCTGTCGCAGCTTGAACTCCCAGACAAGATCGCTGACTTGCCGCCAGGAGAGGGCGAGCTGCGGCACGATCACCATGTTGGCATCCCGTCTGACCAGCCCTTCGTACACTTTTTGGTGGACGACACTCGCGGCATTGATCGTGGAGATGAAGTGCGGATCGAGATTGCCAGCATCGGACATTCTGACAATCGTCAGCGTCCCTCCTTCCACCGCTTTCGCGGGAAGGTCTTCCTTTTCGGCAGACGGTTCCGTTGCCATGGAACAGGCCGCAAGCATCGTCACGGCGAGCAGCAGTCCAATCAAGCTGAAAAACCATCTCTTTCGTATCATCATGGACTCTGTCGCACCCTTTCTTTCGCGAGATATACGCCTATTTTGTACAAAAAGACCGCCTTCCCGAATGATTCACAGAGAACGGCGGCCCGATGCTGGCAACGCGCTAAGGACAGGTCAGTCTTTTTGTTTATCAAACAACGACTTGTACTCGCCGAAGCCCTCTTCTTCCAGCTTGTCTTTCGGAATAAAGCGCAGCGCCGCAGAGTTGATGCAGTAGCGCAAGCCGTTTTCTCCCGGTCCGTCTTCGAACACATGCCCCAGATGCGAGTCTGCGTGCTTGCTGCGCACTTCTGTCCGAATCATGTTGTGGGTCAAATCGAGCTGCTCGGTGACATTCTCGCTGGCCAGCGGTTGGGTAAACGACGGCCAGCCGCAGCCGGAATCGAATTTGTCCAAGGAAGAAAACAACGGCTCGTTCGACACGATATCCACGTAGATGCCTTCCTCTTTGTGATTCCAGAACTCATTGGCAAACGGGCGCTCCGTGCCGCTGTTTTGCGTCACTTCGTACTGAATCGGCGTCAGTACCTGTTTCAGTTCTTCTAGCTTCTTTTTGTCGCGCCACGCTTCCTTCACGAACTTCGCTCTTCCCGACGCCGCCCGGTAATACTGGTAGCGCACAGGGTTTTTCTTGTAATAGTCCTGGTGGTAATCCTCTGCCGGGTAAAACGGCTTGGCAGGCAAAATCAAGGTCGCTATCGGCTTTTGAAAAATGCCGCTTTGCTCCAGTTCCTCACGCGAGCGGATCGCCAGGCGTTCCTGCTCTGGCGTGTGAAAGAAAATCGCCGGGGCGTACGATTGCCCCCGATCGCCGAATTGGCCGCCTGCATCTGTCGGATCGATCTGTCTCCAAAACATCTGCAACAGTTCTTCATACGAGATGAGCGCCGGATCATACGTGATTTGCACGGCTTCATAGTGTCCGGTTGTATCCGAGCACACTTGTTCATAGGTCGGATTTTCGACGTGGCCGCCTGTGTAGCCCGAGACGACCTTGATGATTCCTGGCAGCTTGTCAAACGGACTGACCATGCACCAGAAGCAGCCGCCGGCAAAGGTTGCGGTTTCCCATCGTGAAATTTCGCTGTTCATGCAGTTCGCCTCCTGATCTATACGAAAGCTTCGATACCCTCGATTGTACATGTTTTGCAAAATGAAAGTCCACTCCGTAGCTGCCGCAAAAACAGTTAACCGAAAAAAAAGACCCCGCATCGTGTCGAGGTCTTTGTTGGCAGAGCATTTATTTGGTCAGGGAAAGCGCCTGGGCAAATCCGGAAAGCATCACAACCATGTGGGCGATTCCTTCCTCGAAATCTTTCAGGCGAATCGACTCGTTCGGCGCGTGCACCTTGCAGCCGACCCAGCCTACTCCCGTACTGACAACCGGAAGCTTAAGCTGCTCGCCGAAAATGTACATCGGGCCTGTCCCTGCCGAGTTCGGTGCGAGAACAGGCTCGTTCTCGTAGATGACGCGGGCGGTATCCAGCACATGGGCGACAAACGGATGGTGGAAATCGGAGCGGTACGCTTTTTGCCCGTTGATCATCGTCACCGTAATGTCGTCGTAGCCATGCTTCTTCAGATGCGCCTCGATGCAACGCAAGATGTGCTGCGGGTCTTGTCCCGGCACGAGACGGCAATCCACTTTGGCTCTGGCGTTTTTCGGCAGCACCGTCTTCGCGCCTTCTCCGGTATACCCGCTGTCCAGTCCGCAAATCGTCATCGTCGGGTGGAACACCATCGCCTCGCGCGGGTCCACGCCTTTTGCCTTCGTGATCAGCGGGCGTTTCAGGCCGTACAGTTCTGCCGTCGCTTCCTCGCTGAACGGCAGCTCGGACACGAATTTCTTTTCATCTGCTGTCGGTTCTTCGATGCCGTCGAAAAAGCCTTCGACCAAAATTTCGTTTTGCTCATTTTTCATCGTCGCCAGCGCTTGTACCAGACGCCATGCTGCGTTGTCTACATAAGCGCCGACAGAAGAGTGCATGTCGATGTCCGCGCCTGTGCAGGTCAGCTCCAAATACGCCATGCCTTTGATTCCGGCAACCATGCTGATACGCTCGGATTCGTCTTTTCCGCCAAATTCCCAAATGCACGCATCCGCTGCGAACAGGTCTTTATATTGGCGCAAATACGGTTCCAGGTTCGGACTGCCGATCTCCTCTTCCCCTTCGATCAGGAACTTGATGTTGCACGGCAAGCCGCCCTGCTTTTGCAAAATTTTGATCGCGCTCAGCCGCGCTACGAGGTCGCCTTTGTTGTCGGCTGCGCCGCGTGCGAACAGCTTGCCCTCGATCACAGTCGGCGTGAACGGCTCGGTATGCCACTCGTTGAACGGTTCCGGCGGCTGAACATCGTAATGGTTGTAGTAGAGCAGCGTCTTGCTGGCATCGCCATTGCTGCCTGCTGCAAAAAAAGCATAGACGACGGGGTTGCCGCCAAGATCGTCGAGCACCTTCGTCTCGCCGCCAGCCTCGTGGATCATCTGCACGACGTAGTCGACTGTTTCCGGAATCGCTTTGTGCTGGGCAGAAACGGTGGGGTAACTCAAGTATTGCTTCAGGCGGTCAATCGCCTCCGGGAGTATCTCCTGTACGCAGCCCAATACTTGTTCCTTGTTCATGTTTCGTTCCTCCTCGTGAGCGCTCTTTGGCGGATTTGGATTTGGCATCGATACGACTACTACTGCTGCAAGCTTGGCACTTTTGGCTCCATATACGTCGCGAACCAGTCCTCTGTATACTGCAATCTCAGCACGCGCTGCTCGGGATCTCCGCTGCGGGACAGCTCATGTCCGGCTCCGGGGAAGCGAATGAAGGACACGGGTGCCTTGCCTTGGTGTTTGAGCGTGATGTACAGCTGTTCAGCCTGCTCGATCGGGCAGCGGTGATCCTGTTCCCCGTGCATGATCAGAAGCGGCGTCTCGATGTTTGCGACCAGACGAATCGGCGAATGCTGCCACATTTTCTCCGGATTGGTGAACGGATTGGCCTGAATTTCTTCGGCGCTGAAGTAGTAGCCGATGTCGCTCACGCCGTAAAAGCTCACCCAGTTGCAAATGCTGCGGTCCGTCACACCTGCACGGAATCTGTTCGTCTGCCCTACAATCCAGTTGGTCATCAGGCCGCCGTAGCTTCCGCCTGCCACTCCCAGGCGGGACTCGTCCACGAAATCAAACTGCTGGCACGCGTAGTCGACTGCGCTCATCAGGTCGAGGTAGTCCTTGCCGCCGTAATCTCCGCAGCACGCCTGCATGAAGCGCTCGCCGTACCCGTAGCTGCCGCGCGGATTGGTGTAAAGCACCGCGTAGCCTTTTGCCGCCAAAATCTGAAACTCGTGGAAAAACGTATTGCCGTACATGGAGTGCGGCCCGCCGTGGATTTGCAAGACGAGCGGGTATTTTTCACCTGGCTTGTAACCGACTGGTTTCAGCATCCAGCCGTGCACCTTCCAACCGTCTTGCGCTGCAAATTCGATTTCTTCCGGCACAGCCAGCTCCACATTCGCAAAAAAGTCGCGGTTCAGTTCGGTCAAACGTTGCTCTGCCTTCGTTTCCAGGTTGAAGTGATACAAGTCTCCCGGAATGAGCGGATCACTGATCGCTGCGATCAGCGTCTGCTTTTGCTCGTCAATCGTGAATCCGTACACGTTGCGGTTGCCGCTGACGATGTGCTCTTTTTGTCCGTCCAGAGCTACGCGGTAAATGCCGGAATTGCCGCGCTCGCTTACAATCACGTACAACGCGGTTCCGTCCTCCGTCCAGACCGCTCCTGGAGTCGGGTGGCCCGGCGAGCGCACATCGCCAATCGTCGAATCGCCGATTTGCACGTCCCAATCAGCGGTCACGCAAGTCAGCTCGCCGCTGTCGAGATCGCATGTCCATACTCGCTTTTGCGTTGCGTTCAAGTAAATTCCGTCCGCCAAGCTGCCGATGAACGCGAGCTTTTGGCTGTCAGCAGACCAGGTCGGGTGGGAAAATGTCCCGTTACTGCTCGTCAGCTTCTTCCATTCTCCTCCCGCTGTCGGCAGCAAATACACATCGACCGTGTGCAGCATGTCAGGATTTTCGTTGCGGTTGGCTGTGATCGCCAGCCATTTTCCGTCCGGCGACCAGGAGCCGATCGTATGATGGTAAGGCCCGTCTGTCAGCGCTTTTACTTCTCCCGTTTCCACATGCACGAGGGCGAGTTGCCGTGTTTTTTCGTACAAATAGCCGTAATCGTCCGATTTGTATTTCATCCGCTCGACATGGATTACTTTCGGCACGACTGCTTCTTTTGCTTCGCCTTCCTGATCGTCAAACGTCTCGCCGCGATCCATCAAGGAAGAAAAGACGATAAGCTGTCCATCCGGCGACCAGAGCGGAGTGCTCACCCCTGTTTTGCAGTGCGTCAACTGGCGCGGCTCGCCACCTTTGGCGTCAATCAGCCAAACTTGTGCTGTCCCGGAACGCTTGGAGACGAAAGTGATGCGCGTACCATCCGGCGACCAGCGCGGATACGTGTCACGCACAGCACCGCTCGTCAGTTGCACCGTTTCTCCTGTCTGCAAGTCGCGGACGAACAAGTGGTTGCGATACGCCCGCTCTTCGTCGATCATCGTCTTCACGTAAACAACCGCATCTCCCTGCGGGGAAAGCTGCGGGTCGCTTGCGTACGTCAGTTGATACAAATCTTCTGCTGCGACTTTTCTTTTTTGGCTGTTCATTTGTCACTCACTCCTTTTCACTGTGGACCGTTTTCAAATGCTCCAGGAAAAAGCGGGTAATGCCCTGATTCAGCGTGATGTGGTTGTCCAGTTTTTCGGTAAAGTGGCCTTCGTCTTCGAAAACGTGCAAAGCCACCTGTTGCCCCCGGCCTTGCATGTCTGCCACAAGCTGCTCCGCCTCGCTGACAGGGACCCGGGTATCGTTACGCCCGTGAAAGACGAGCAGTGGTGCCTTGATTTTGGCAGAGTGATTCAGCGGCGCGATTTGTTCGAAGAAATCGTCGTCCTCGCCCAAGTAGCCGTATTCGACTTCACGCAGCTTTCTCCGCCACTCTCCCGTGTTTTTCAGGAAGGTGCCAAAATGCGAGATGCCGACGATATCGACTCCGGCTGCCCACAAATCCGGGTAATGGGTGAGGGCGGCAAGCACCATGAAACCGCCGTAGCTGCGGCCCATAATCCCGATTGCCTGCGGATCGACCGTTTCCTTTTGCGACAAGTCTTTGACCAGCCAGGCGAGGTCGGCGACAGAGTCCATCCGCTTGCGGCGATCGTCGAGTTGCACGTACGTACGGCCATAGCCCATGCTGCCGCGCACGTTCGGTGCCACTACCGTGAAGCCCTGGTTGACCAAATATTGAAAGACCGGGTGGTACTCTGCGCGAATCTGGCTCTCCGGCCCGCCGTGGACGTAGACGACAACCGGACTTTTGCCGGAATGGTTTTTGCTGTAGAGAAAATACGGCACCTCCAGCCCGTCAAAAGAACGGAAGCTGCACAGCTCTGGCTCCACGAGGCTGTCTTGAATTTCTTTTGCCACGCCAACATAAGTCACGCGCTCACTCGATTTTTCCGCAAGCGAATACGTCCAGATGTCGCCGGGCAATGTCGGGCTTTTCAGGGCAAAGGCAAGCTGTTCATCCGAGCGGAACGCGAGTCCGCTGATGACGCCACCCGGGATGTTCTCTGCCATTACTTGACGCTGCTCGGTCAAAGAGTAAAAGCCGAGCGCCGAACGCCCGCCTTCATTGATGGCGAAAGCAAGCACTTCCTCGCTGTGCGAAAGTTTCGCTTCCTCCACGTCCCACTTGTCGATCTGGACGAGCTTTTCCAGTTCGGCGCCATCCAGCGCAAAGCGGCAAAGCGCCATCGTGTTGTCATCGCGATCGGTCACGATGTAGCCGTGTTGTCCGTCACGGGTCAACTGCAACGAGTGAAAGCGCGCTTGCTTGCTGCAAATCGGCAGCTTCCGGGCTTGTCTGGTCTGCAAATCCAACAGGTACAAGGCATTGTCGATATTCGTTTCCTGTACGCTGAAAATCAGCCCTGTGCCGTTCGGCAGCCAGGCAATCGGATCGCAGCGCCCGTCATGACGGTACACTTCCCCGTACTGGCCGCTCTCTACGTCCTGCACAAAAATATCGAAGCAGCGTGGCTCGCGACGGTTGCTCGACCAGGCAATTTTCTCGCTGCAAGGCGACCAGCCGCCGAAATAATGGAAAAATTCGGGCGCATCCGTCAATGGCTTGACGACTGCTCCACCCTCTTTCAACAAAAAAAACTGCTGGCGCTCGTCTCCTTTGTTGTCCATGCCGACAACGGTCTTCGTCCCGCATGGGGAATGGGCGAACTCGACAACCCGGTCAGGCAAAGAAGTCACCTGACGTACGCTCGCGGTTTGCTCATCCCAACTCCACACCTGGGCAATGCCTGTGAGCTTCGTCAAAAAAGTCAGCTCGTTCGTTTTCGGCACCACTTTCAGCTGATAGGCCGACTTGACTTGCAAATAGTCCATAATCATGTGCCATCACCCTTTCCTCGTCATCAAGAAGTGTATGTATAGTGATTCATGGTTGACGAATCGCCAAGAACAGCCAAAAGCAGCTGACTGTTCCGTGTGAAAAGGGAAAAAAGAGGAGAGACTCCTCTTTTTTCTATTTTTTCGTTGCCCAGCGTGCGCTTGGGAATGCATTGACCGGATACGTCAATCCTTCCAAACCTGGTTTTACCAGATAGTTTTGTTGATAGTGGTAGATCGGGATGAACGGCATTTCTTCCATCAAAACAGCCTCTGCTTTGTGCAACAGTTCCATGCGCTTGTTCGGATCTTGCTCCACTTTTGCTGCCATGTTCAGGTCGTCGTACTCTTTGTTTACCCAGCCTGTACGGTTGTTCGGGCTGTCACCCAAGTAGTAATCGAGGTTGAACGCCGGATCGCTGATTTGACCTACCCAGCCCATGCGGCCCATTTGGTAGTTCTTTTGTCTCGTTGTATCGAGGTATACTTTCCACTCTTGGTTGGTCAGCTTCACATCTACACCCAAGTTTTTCTTCAGCATTTCCTGGAGGGCTTGGGCTATTTTTTTGTGGCTTTCATCGGTGTTGTACATAAGTGTTACTTCAGGCAGCGTAGACCAGCCTGCTTCCTGCATGCCTTCTGCCAGCAGTTTTTTCGCTTCTGCCGGATCTTCCTTGAAGTAGTCGCCGCCTTCTTCGCGGAAGTCTTTGCCTGTTGGCGTAATCGCTCCGCGCGGCACCATAGAGTAAGCCGGAGTTTCGCCGCCTTGGCTCACCATTTCGGTCAGTGCTTTGCGATCGATCGCCATAGCGAATGCACGGCGCACTTTTTTGTTGGTGAACGGCTCTTTCGTCACGTTGAACATGTACATGTACGTGCCGTAGTAAGGAACGGATTTGTAGTCAGGGCTTGATTTTTCCTGAGCGAGAATGTCAGATGGCATCTCTTTGTTGAAATCAAGCTCTCCGCTCTTGTACATCTGGTAGGACGTTGTGGCATCGTTCACCATTTTCCAGGTGATCTTCTCCATTTTTACGTCGTCCTTGTTCCAATAATTCTCGTTCTTTTCAATCACCAGTTCGGAGTCATGCTTCCAGGAAACGAGCTTGTAAGCACCGTTGGAAATATACGTCTCGGCATTGGCTGCCCATTTCGGATCGGCTTCCGCCTGCTTTTTGTTGATCGGGTGCCAGTAGCGGGTAGCAAGCATCTTGTCAAAGTAAGAAGTTGGGGCTACCAGTTCGATTTCCAATGTTTTCGCATCGAGAGCCTTGATTCCGACGTCTTCTGCTTTGCCTGTTCCTTTGTTGTACGCTTCTGCTCCCTTAATATAATAGAGGAGATACGCTGTCGTAGAAGCTGTCGCCGGATCGATATGCTTCATGAACGTATAGGCGAAATCTTCTGCGGTTACAGGCTCGCCGTTTGTCCATTTGGCATCGTCGCGCAAAGTAAAGGTGTACTTGAGCTTGTCGTCAGACAGCTTCACTTCTTTGGCTACCCCGAGAACCGGATTGCCTTCTTTGTCTTTCGTGTACAAGCCTTCGCCCAAGTGATCCATGATCCAGAACGATGTCGTATCCGTCGAAGTGAGCGGATTCAAATCGGGTGGTTCGGACTTGGCGTTGAATACGACTTCTTGTTTGACGGCAGCAGCAGGAGTGCTGGACGCCGTACCCGGGTTGTTCGTTGCTGTCCCTGAGCTTCCGCCGCAGCCAGCAAGCGCTGGTACTACGAGCGAGACGGACAGGGCAAATGCAGCTAATTTCTTCACAATGGTTCCCCCTGTATATAAAGATATAAAATCGTACTACCTGTAGAGATGGCAGGCGACCCAGTGATTGGGCGCTGCTTCCATCCATTCCGGCACCTGCTCGGCGCACTGCGCCGTTGCTTTCGGGCAACGCGTCCGGAAGACGCAGCCGCTCGGAGCGTTGGCCGGGCTGGGCAAATCGCCTTGCAAAATGATCCGCTCCCGCTTGATCGTAGGATCGGGAATCGGGATGGAAGACAACAATGCTTGTGTATAAGGATGCAGCGGTTTGGCGTACAGCTCGAAGCTGTCGGCCATTTCCACCATTTTTCCTAAATACATGACGCCAATTTTCGTGGAGATATGCTTGACCATGGACAGGTCGTGGGCGATGAACAAATACGTCAGCCCTTTGTCCTGTTGCAAATCTTCAAGCAAATTGACGACCTGCGCCTGAATCGAGACGTCGAGCGCAGAGATCGGCTCATCGGCGATAATAAATTCCGGTTCGACGGCAAGAGCGCGTGCGATGCCGATCCGCTGCCGCTGCCCGCCGGAAAATTCGTGCGGGAACCGGCTCGCATGCTGCTTGGAGAGGCCCACCAGCTCCAACAGCTCCTTGACGCGGTCTGCGCGATCTTTGCGAGGAAAGCCGTGAATGTCCAGCCCTTCGGCGATAATGTCCAACACCGTCATGCGCGGGTTGAGACTGGCCTGCGGGTCCTGGAAGATCATCTGCACGTCGCGGTTGAACTGCGCAGAGTCTTTGCCTTTCAACTGATGCACATTTTTGCCCTTGAACAACACTTCTCCATCTGTACGGTCGTACAGGCGAATCATCGTCCTGCCGAGCGTAGATTTGCCACAGCCGCTTTCACCCACCAGCCCGAGCGTTTCCCCCCGATTGATCGTAAACGTGACTCCATCCACCGCCTTGAGCTGGATGCCGTTGCCGATCTCGAAGTGTTTTTTTAACCCTGTTACTTCTATTAAAGTGTCTCTCATCTACGTCTGCCTCCCTGCCGCCACGAGTTCATCCAGCTTCGGCGCCCGCGGATCATGCAGCCAGCATGCCGCCTGGTGCGCATTTTCGAACACGGTTGCCTCTGGCATTTGCTGCTCGCAAATATCCATGGCAAACTGGCAACGCGCTGCAAACGGACAGCCTTTTGGCGGGTGGAACAAATCTGGCGGCGATCCGTCAATCGGCACCAGCCGCTCTTTTTCTTCGCCGTCAATTCGCGGCATCGAGCGCATCAGGCCCCACGTGTACGGATGCTTGGGACTCTTGAAAATATCTTCGACTTTTCCCGTCTCCACGACGATTCCCGCGTACATCACGACAGCGCGGTGAGCGATTTCAGCTACGACCCCCAGATCGTGCGTGATCATGACAATGGAAAGCTGTTGCTTTTCTTGCAGTTCTTTCAGCAAGTCCAAAATTTGCGCCTGAATCGTCACATCGAGGGCGGTTGTCGGTTCGTCGGCAATCACCAGCTTCGGATTGTTCGCCAGCGCAATCGCGATGACCACGCGCTGCCGCATTCCGCCGGAAAATTCATGCGGGTATTGATCCACCCGTTTTTCCGGATCGGGAATGCCGACCAGCCGCAGCATTTCCATCGCTTTTTTGCGCGCTTCCTCCTTCGAGACGTGGTGAGTCCGCACAAAGCCTTCGACGATCTGCGTTCCGACCTTCATCGTCGGATTCAGCGCTGTCATCGGGTCTTGAAACACCATCCCGATCTCGGTTCCCCGCAGCGAAAGCAGTTCTTTTTTGCTCAGTCGGGTAATGTCTTGTCCGTCAAAACGAATCTGTCCGTCGACGATCCGGCCCGGCGGATTCGGGATCAGCCCCATGATCGCCTGGGCGGTTACGCTCTTGCCACAGCCGCTCTCTCCGACCACAGCCAGCGTCTCGCCACGATCGACGTGAAACGTGACGCCCCTGACCGCCTGTACTTCTCCCCCGTACGTTTTGAAATGAACGCGGAGGTTTTCTACTTGCAGCAAATGCTCTGTCATGTCTGGTTCCTCCTATCCTTGGGCGCGGTTACTCACGAATCCGCGGGTCGAGTGCGTCCTGCAAGCCATCGCCAAAAACGTTGAAGGCGAACATGGTCAGCGAGATCATCAGGGCCGGGAAGAACAGTCTCCACCAGTCGCCTGTCAAAATCACGCCTAACGCATCGTTGGTCATCGTCCCCCAGCTTGCGATGGGAGCCTGGACGCCCAAGCCGAGGAAGCTCAGAAACGACTCGGCAAAAATCGCAGACGGTATCGTGAAAGTCAGGTTGACAATAATGACGCCAATCGTGTTCGGAATCAGGTGGCGCAGCAGAATGCGCGGAAATTTTGCCCCGAGCACCTGTGCAGCCATGATGAACTCCTGGTTTTTCAGCTGCAAAATCTGCCCGCGTACGAGACGGGCCATCCCTGTCCAGCCTGTGGCCGACAAGGCGATAATAATCGTCACGATCCCCGGCTCCATGACAACCATCAGCATGATCACGACGAGCAAGTACGGCAGTCCGTACAACACTTCAATCAGACGCATGATGATCGTATCGATCCGATCGCCGCGTTTTCCCCGGCCTGCCATATATCCGGCAATTCCTCCGACGGTAACGCCGATCACCAGGTCGATCAGTGCCGCCGTAATTCCGATGATGAGCGAGATGCGCGCTCCGTACCACGTACGGGAAAACATGTCGCGTCCCAGCTCGTCCGTCCCAAACCAGTGCTCGGCGGAAAGTTCCTGATTGGCTGTCAAAAGGCTCTGATCCGAATAGCTGTACGGCACCAGATGCGGCCCGATGAGCGCCATGAGCACCATCAGTACGATGAGGGTAAAGCCAACCATGGCGAGCTTGTTGCGGACCAGCTTGCGGGTCACTTGCTGAAAATGAGTCAGGCTCGGCCGCATCGCGACGACTTGTCCGTCTGTTTTTTGTGATCTTGGTCGAAACAGCTCATTCGCTGATTGTTCTGCCGCCATTGGCTACCTCCCCCTTCCCGACAATTTGATGCGTGGATCAATGAACATATAAGCCAGGTCAATCAAGAAAATGATCAGTACGAGAATCGCGCTGTAAAAGACGGTCGTTCCCAAAATAACCGGATAGTCGCGGTTGAAAATGCCATCGACGAAATATTTGCCAACGCCAGGGACGGCGAAAATTTTCTCGACGACAAACGTTCCTGTCAGCAATCCCGCAACCAGCGGCCCGAGAAAAGTAACGACTGGAAGAATCGCATTGCGAATGCCATGTCTGACCACGATCAGAAAAGTCGGAATCCCTTTTGCCTCGGCAGTCCGTATGTAGTTCTGATTCATGACCTCGATCATGCTCGTCCGCATGTAGCGAGTGATGATCGCGAGCGGCCCGAAAGCGAGCGCAAGCGACGGCAACACGGAGTGCTTCCAGCTGGCGAGCGTCGCAACCGGAAACAGCGGCAGCTTGATCGCCAAATAGTTGATGAGCAGCGGCGCCATAATGAAGCTTGGTACAGCAATTCCCAACACCGCCATGACCATTGCCATGTAATCAATCCAGGTATTTCGGTTTAATGCCGCAATTATTCCGAATATAAGTCCAAAAAAAAGTGCGACAGCGATTGCCTGCATCCCGATCAGCGCTGATGAGCCAAAACCGTCCTTGATCATATCGTTGACGCCGCGCGTCTCAGACTTGATCGAAGGCCCCAGGTCGAGCATCGCCAAACTTTTCAGATAAGACAAATACTGCATCGGCAGTGGCTCATCCAAATGGTACTTGGCGCGCAAATTCAGCAAAATTTGCTCCGGCAGTTGATCGGATTCGGATGCAAACGGATCGCCCGGGATCATATGCATCAGCGAAAAGGTCAGCGTCACGATAATCCACAAAGTCACGATCATCATCAAAATTCTTTTTAGCAGATAACGCGCCATGTTTTACTTATCCCCCCTATCCAGGCTCGCAAAAACGACGTATGCTTCGCCCGCTGTTTTTCTTTAACGGAAATTAACCTAAAACATTCCTTAAATCAACAATATAGACCTGTCTGTATTTAATGTCAATTCTGATTTTTTATTTTACTGACTATTTTTGCAACAATTGAAATGATGCCGGTTCCATAGTAAACTACCCTAATACGGAATTTTTCCCTAAAACATCCCTTAAACACTTTTTCGTTGCCTGTTGGATTTCCTTTTCTCTCACCGGCGATATATGGCATTTGCATAAGAAATCAAAACATACTATGATGCCGAAAAGAGGATCGATCCGCTTCGCGACGAATAGAGTAAACCCGTACTTTACCGTTTAGTTGGAGGACATAATGATCATACGAGTCGGCATAGTTGGTCCAAAAGATTCCGTGGAATTAATGAAAAGGGTCGGACGAGAGTTCGCAGACCGCATCGTGCTCATTCCGTTTATATACCAGCGTGCGGAGGAAGCCGCCACCATTGTCGCAGAAAACGAAATGGATGTAGACATCTGGTTTTTCTCCGGGATTGGCCCTTATTCCATGGCTAGACAGCATTTGCAAAAGCAGAAAGCTTTTTATCCGCAGATCAACGCCAGCGTGCTTACGAAAGTTCTTTTGGAATTGGTATACCGCGATGGCCTGTCACTTGATCGTGTCAGCTTCGATACGGTGTCCGAAATGCATTTCCGCGAGACGCTGGAAGAGCTTGGCCTGCAATGCGACCAGCCTTATCTCAATCCGTACCAGGAATTTCGCCTGACCAACCATTTGGTGGCTTACCATACCGCGCTCGTGCGGGAAGGAAAAGTAGACGCTTGCGTCACCGGGATGCTCTCTGTCACCGAAGAATTGCAACGCCAAGGCATCCAGGTGTATCGGATGGGGTTCACCCGCTTGACGTTCCGCGAGATTTTCAAGCAAATTTTGCAGGAAGGCGAGACTTTGCACTTCAAGCGCTCGCAAATCGCCGTTCAGCTGCTCGAAGTATCAGAAGTGGAGAAGCTCGCCAGCGAGCCTGCAAACGCTTACGATTTGCGTCGCCTCGACCTCAAGCTGCAAGAGCTTGTGCTCGATTATGCCGAGTCGATTTCCGGCAGCTTTGTCTCCTTGGGCAATTACAAGTTCATTTTGTTTTCGACTCGCGGCTCTTTTGAGGACAATCCGGCGTTTCACCCCACTACCCTGCTGGAAAAAATCATGCTGCTCACCAGCTCTTCGGCCAATATGGGCATCGGGTTCGGCGTCTCTGCTCTGGCGGCAGAACGCAACGCGCAACTGGCTCTCGTGCACGCGAAGAAACACGGGAACGCCGCTGTCCTCGTCGACCACGACGGCTCGATCGAAGGTCCGCTGCGCCAGGCGAAAAGCATCAGCTACGAATATTGGACAGAAGACAAGGAGATCAGCGAGGGGCTGAAAAAGGCGGGCGTCAGCATCACGACGCTGAACAAAATTATCTCGGTGCAAAAAGCTTTGGGCCAAAACTATATCAGCGCTGCGGAGATGGCGGAATGGATGGGCATGACACCGCGCAATGCCCGGCGAATTTTAAGCGATTTGGCGGAGCACAACGTCATCGAGCAAATTGGCGAGGAGACGCCGACCAACCGCGGGCGGCCACGCAAAATATACCGCGTGCTCCCCGCTTTGTCCGAAAGTCCGTAATGCCTGCCATCTGACATGTCCACCTTGCGCCAGCAAACCATACGGGCAACGCCATGGTGGCCTGCGCCATCATACCAAACAGGCACGAACACGTCGCCCTGCGCAGGCGGCCACCTCCCTTTTCAGAAAAAACAGCAAGCCGTTTCGTTTTTTACGCAAAAAAAACCAGTCGCAGACACGACGCACTCGGAAGTGCCGTGTCGGACTGGTTTTTTTGTGTGGCGCACAACATTCTAAACGTTGCAGCGATTCGGGCCATCTGCCATCCGCTGTGCTGCCGCCGTCTGAACCGATTGCTTTTTCCGCATGCTGGCGACGACCACCCCTGCGACAATCAGCAGGGAACCGCCCGCCTGAATCGCGGTGACTTGCGAGCCGAGCAGCAAAAAGCCGACCAGCATCGCGACGAACGGCTGCAAATTGAGGAAAATCGCCGCTTTGCCCGTCCCGACGATTTGCAGTTGCGAGTTCCAAACGATCCCGCAAACCCCTTGCATGAGGATAGCCGTGACGATCAGCATGCCCCACGCCCACGCTTCATGGCTGATGTGCGCCGAGGAGTCGAGCGTCAGCAAGGCCGCAGGCGTCAAAAACAGCGTCCCTACTGTCGTCGAATACACCGTCGTAATAAACGGCTGCATCGTCTGCGTCAGCTTGCGAATGATGATCATCGACGCCGAGAAAGTCACCATCGCAATGACAATCAGCAGCACTCCTTTGGAGATCGACAGGCCCGCTCCGATCCCGACGACGAAAAAGGTGCCGAGCAGCGCGATCCCCGAACCGATTTTCATGCGCAGCGTAAACTGCTCCTTTAAAAACATCGAGGCCAAAACCGCTGTCACAATCGGAGCCAGCGACAAAATCAGCGAGGCGGTCGTGGCGTCAGTCGTCAACAGGCCATTGAAATAAGCGGTTTGGTTTGCCAATGTACCGACAAGCCCGAGCAAAACGAGCAGTCCCAGCTCACGCAGCTTGATTTTCACGAACTTTTTCGTCACCCACGCGTACAGGACGAGAAACAGCGACGTGAACAGCAACCGGACATCAGCCAGAAAAAGCGGTGGAAATTCTTTGACGAGCATGCTCCCGAACACAAAGTTACTCCCCCACAGCGTCACACAAAAAAGCAACAACAAGTACGACCGAATCATTGTTTTTCCTTCTTTCACCCGTTACATGATAGAATCACGTATGCAATCGTACATGAGAAGCCCGAAAAAGTCCATGTGAAGATGCGCTATACTCTGAACTAATTTATGTCTTTCCACATCCTGACGAACCACGGTCAAACACGGAATTGGCGATTAGCTCGTACGAACGCAGTCTCCTGGCGTAATCGGGGAAGTCGGTAATGACCATGATTTCCTCTGCCTGATAGCGCCACGCAATTTCTTCCAGCTTTTCGCGAACATGCGACGGATCGCCCACAATTGGCGGCCTGCGGAAAGCTTTTTGGCTCAACCGGACACAGGCGGTTGCTTCTTCCAACGTTTCCGCGCAAATAACCCCTACGGCGACGATTACCTCCGGATTTGGCTGATGAACGGACGGCTTGTAGTCTCGCCTGTAGGCAGCAACGACTTCCTCCCCCTCCGCTTCGCTCATGAACAGGCCGTAGACGTATCCGGCCCCGTTTTCTGCGGCGTAGCCCGCGCTTTTTTGATTCGTGCCCAAAAGCCACAGCTTGGGCGGCAGCGGCGGGATCGGGCGAGCCACCACAGACTCGCCCTCTACGGTAAACTCCTGACGCAGCAAGGCAGCCAACTGTTGCACCAGCTCCGGCATGCGGCCAACGTCCTGCAAAAAACGGTCGTTCAACGCAAGCGTCGCATGAGCAGAGCCTCCCGGAGCGCGGCCCACGCCCAGATCGATTCGCCCCGGATACAAGGTAGCCAGCAAGTGAAACGCCTCGGCAACTTTATACGGCTTGTAATGAGGCAGCAGCACCGCTCCCGACCCGATTCGGATACGATGCGTCTGCGCCCCGATATGGGCGAGCAAAACTTCCGGTGTGGACGAAGCCAGTCCGGGCATGTCGTGATGCTCGGCAACCCAATAACGGCAATACCCGAGCTGCTCGGCAGTTTGCGCGAGCAAGACTGCTTGCTTCAAGGCGCAAGCAGGATCAACGCCCTCATAAATCGGCGCCAGGTCCAGCACACTCCATTTTTGTATCGGCATAAAAGCATTCCACCTGTTTGTTAGTCGCAACCGTTTCTTTCGTTCCCTCTAGCATAGCGCGATCCGCCGCGCGTGCACAACCGCTCCGGTGCCCCGAAGCTTTTCCCTTTTCCTTGTCCATGCTCCCCTGATCGGTGACGTAACGACAAAAAAACAGGCCCGCTCCCCTTTCGGATGACGGACCTGCCTACAGGCTCCTGCTTTATTCCTGTGTATCTTGTGCTTCTTTTGGAGCGGCAGTCTCCTGTTTGTTTTCGTCCGAAGCTGGCTTTTGGCTCTCCTCCGCCTTCGGTGCTGGCGCTGGCGCTGGTGTTGCCTCGTTGGCTGGCTTTTCGGCTTTTACCGGAGCAAAAGTTTTCGCGACGAGCAAAGCATACGCCCGCGCGCCTTCCGAGTTGAGATGCACGCCGTCCTTGTAAAAATACGTATTTTTTCCGGCACTCGCGGAATGCCAATCGATCAGCGTCATGTTCGGATGGGCAGCTGCCACCTCTGCCAACGTCTCGTTGACGACGCTCTCCCACGGTCGCGGCACACGCGTATTGATCAAAATGACCTGGTCAACGCCATCCAGCGCCTTCAACAGCTTGTCGAGCTGCCCCTTGCTGAACGAGCCATTCGTTCCCAGTTCGATAATGACCCGGCTGCCAAGCTGTCCCTTCGCTCGCAGCGCCTTGATGACATCGGGCGCTTGCGCCATTTGTCTGCCTACCTTGCCGTCAATGACGATGCCTGGCAACAGCTTCGCCAAGTACGGCTCGATATCGAGCATGACCGAATCGCCGATGGCGGTAATTCCTTTTCCGGAAGTAGCGGCAACATCAGGCTCCTCTGATGCTTTTGGCTGTTTGGAAGCAGCGGAATTGTCCTGATTTTTTGCGGGAGCCGTTCCGCCTTGGGCAGGCTTTCCAGCGTTCGGTTTTGACTCGGTTTTCGGTTTCGTCGCGGTTTGCGTGCTCGGCTTTTGTGTTGGTTCCGGCTTTTTCTGTGTCACCGGTACTTGCGGGCCGTGCGGCTTGGCATCCACGTCTTGCTCTTGTGAATGGTCTTTTTGTCCCGAATTTTCGGCCGCTGCTGACGCTTCCGCAAGTTTTTGCATGGCAGACGTGTCTCCCGCTGTCGCTCCGGAGGTCAGCGATGCCACCCCGAAGTAGAGCACAGCCAGTGCGAAGGCGCAGCCTGAGGCGAGAATCTTTTTGGAACGCTTGGGAGCGCCCTGCTGCTTGCTTGTGCCGAGCTTCGCCCACAGTTTTCCCAAAGCGCCGTGACGAATCGGCTCCTCCATGTACTTCCACGACAGGGCTGCGAGCACGATGCACGCCAACACTTGCAGACACGCCCGCAACACGGCGAACGCCCCGCTTTCCTCAGCCGCAGCAGTCGGGCTGGTGAGCACAATCACCGGGTAGTGCCACAAATAAATGCCGTACGAGCGCACGCCGAGCCACTTGAGCGGCTTGCAGCCCATCCATTTTGCCAACGAGCTTGCCGGGTGAGCCAGCACAGCTACCAGTATCGCACTGACAATCGACAACAGGACAAGTCCGCCCTGATACAGAAAATCGTCGTACTGGTTTGTCTTCCAGATCGCCAAGAGCAAAATCGCCAGGCTCACGCATCCGATCACATCCAGCGTGGCCCGCGCTTTGCCGGAGATAGTTGTGGACAGCTTGCGACTCGGCCACATCATCGCCAGGGCGGCCCCGATCAACAGAGCGAATACCCGCGTATCCGTCCCGTAGTAAATCCGGCTCGGGTCCTCTCCCGGTTCATACATGACAGCCATCAACACGGCGGAAACGGCTGCCAGGCCGAGCGTCAAAATCACGAGCGGGCCGCGGCGCTTGATCAAGGAAAGTCCGAGCGCGACCAAGAGCGGCCAAATCAGGTAAAACTGCTCTTCTACCGCCAAAGACCACAGATGTCCAAGCGGCGAAGGCGGACCGAACTTCTCGAAGTACGATACTTCGGAAAAGACCAGCCACCAGTTGCTGACGTAGAAAAGAGCGGCCCAGACGTCTCCGCGCAAGCGCCCCATCTGCTCGGGCGAAAACAGCGCGACACTGGCGACAACCACCACCAGAAGCAACAGCAATGCCGGTAAAAGCCGTCTGGCCCTGCGCAGCCAGAAGTCTTTCATATCCAATCGCCCGTTTCTGCTCCACTGGGCAATCAGCAAATCGGTAATCAGGTAACCAGAGAGGACGAAAAAGATGCCGACTCCAAGGAGTCCTCCTGGCGCCCAATTGTAATTCAGGTGATAAATAATGACTGCGAGTACCGCCAGAGCCCTAAGCCCGTCGATCCCGGGCATGTAGCGGCTGTGGGCAGCCTTGATCGGTTCAGGCATGCTGGCGGCCTCCTCTGCTTGTTGTTTGGCGAGTCCGTACTTCCTTGCGTGTGTTCGTCAGATCCTTGCCATTCGTAACATTCCTTGCTTGCTTCTTGCTTACCGTGCTCGCCATGCAGTTCATCTGCATTCTCCCCTTTAATTTCCGTTCTGTTTTGTTCATGAGTTGACGGGGGCAGTCATTACACATCGGGAATTGCGTGCTTTATGAATGCAAAAACCCCTGGTTTCTTTGGTCCGCTGAAGAAAACGGGGGTTGGTCTCGTTCATTATCTTTATGGAAAATGAATTGTTCCAATCATCATTGCCCGTATTCAGGATGTGGTGCCCAACGTTTTTCCTGTGAAATGTGCTCCTTCTTCTTATGTATGGCTGTTTCCCCTCTTTCCTTCCTTGGATTTTTTCGGCACACTCGGCTTTCCTTTTTGCATGAAAGGAGCCTGGCCTGCCTTTTGGCCGACTGGAAATGGGCTTCCTTCTGATCGACCTAAAAAAATTGCCCGGTCATGTTTTTCTGTCGTCTTGCGTCGTGTCCGGCAACTTCTTGTAACCTGATTATAAGACGCAAAACAGTAAAAACGCGTTACAAATTGTTTACATTCCTTCCCGATTTTTTCCGGGCAGAAAAACGCGGCAAAAGACAGGCGGAAAGCTTCCTCTTCCCGTTTGCAGACAAAAAAAGCCGACGGGGAATTTCCACCGTCAGCTCTACTTTTGTCCTGGATATCAAAAAAGGATGTCCGCTACATATCAGGCCCGCATGGGATCGTCTATTAAATGTGATGAGTAAACAAATAGTTCAGGAAAAATCCCCCACTAATGACGGCAATAGCCATACAGACGATGCCGCTGCGCACCCGTTGGGAGAGCAAACGCATAAAGCCTACACAGAAAAACACACCCGTTACCAAAAAATAGGAAATCCCGACCCAAAACACATTCCAAGGCAGGCTCGCAAAATCCACGTTACCCAAAAGTGAACACCATCCCTGTACCAATCTACTTTTCTTTCATTTTTGCATAAAGGATACTCCATTATAACATTGATCGCCCCTTGATTTGCCAATTTCACTCAGATCGTAACAGAAGTGTCATATGTTTTTGGCCAGAACGCTTCCTGATCGCATTCTGCTAGTTCCGCCAGGATGTTTTTTGCTATAATCAGCGCTAACAAAACTCCCCCTATGAAAAAAGATTGGTGAAATGAAATGATGGCATTCTCACAACTGACGAAGTGCAAACCTCCGATCCCGTAATTTCCCTCTGACCGTTTGAGATTTTTCAACGAATAGGGGGAAGTATTTTGCATACCAAAATCTCAACACCGTCACTGTTTTTGCTCATTTTGCTCGTCGGTTTTCCGCAAATCAGCGAGACGATCTACACGCCGTCGCTGCCGGATCTCGCCAGACAGCTTCACGTTGGCAACAGCACGGTTCAACTGACGCTCAGTATATATTTCCTCGGTTTCGCCTTCGGGGTGTTTTGCTGGGGCAGGCTCTCTGACGCCATCGGACGCCGCCCGGCCATGCTCTGGGGAATCGTGGTCTATGGATTGGGCAGCCTTGGCTGCTATTTGTCCGCTTCGGTCGAGTGGCTGCTCGTTAGCCGTTTTGTGCAAGCTTTTGGCGCAAGTACAGGTTCTGTGGTCACACAGACGATCTTGCGGGAGTGCATGGACGGTCCCAGACGGCATGCCGCTTTTGCGCAAATTTCCGCCGCGCTCGCTTTTACCCCTGCTATCGGACCGTTGATCGGGGGCTGGGTCGACCAATGGTTCGGGTTTTCGGCGGTATTTTTTACGCTCGTCTTGATGAGTGTCGGGCTGTTCTTCGCGACCTTTTTCTCGCTGCCTGAAACAAGGGTGGCGTCCCCGGCCAAGACAACTGTTCGTACCGTTTTCAAGCAGATGCTTGCGGACCGGAGAATTTGGGCCTTTGCCTTTTTGATCGGGGCGACGAACGGCATTTTGTTCAGCTATTATGCTGAAGCCCCGTTCATCTTCATTGAATTTTTTCAGATGACACCAGGCTGGTTCGGGTTTTTGGGCGTGCTTGTCGCCCTGTCCTCGATCTGCGGAGCCATGTTAGCGAAAAAATGGCTGCCCCGGTTTGCTGCGGAAAAGATCATTTTGATCGGTTCTTTGGTGGCGACAGGCGGTGCAGCATGCTTGACTGTTTTGACTTTGGCTGGCGTGGAGCCGAATCCGCTCTCGCTGTGCCTCATGCTCGCGGCGATTTTTATGCTGCTGCTTGGAATCGGCATCGCCATTCCCAATTGCCTGAGTCTCGCGCTCGTCGACTACGGCGCGGTGCTCGGAACGGCTGGCGCGATTTTGGGGCTAGGCTACTACGTGCTGGTCAGCCTGATTACGACTGGCATGAGCTACTTGCACAACGGCTCGCTCGTCACGATGCCGCTGTACTTTTTCGCGTTGGCACTGCTCATGTCGCTGGTCAGCCAAAAACTTGCCGCTCCCAAAAATCGTTAAACCACACAGACAGATGTAGCAACTAGCCGTTACCCTTTTCAAGCCGATTTTCCTGTTGCGGGAAGATCGGCTTTTTGCGTGCTTGACGCTTGCTCTGCTGCTTCCTGTTGCCGTGCCTTCATGGTTTCTCCACATTCCTTTGCTACGCTTTTTTCGAAAAACATTATGAGGAGGATGCAGAAATCCATGAATCAATCTATGTTGCGAAGCAGCGTTTTTCCCGTGTTGCTTGGCGGTCTGGTACTTCTCGCCGCTTGCTCGCCGGACCAAGCTTCCACTACAGAGCATGCCGGACACAATATGGCGGCTACCCAGGACAACACGCAGGCAACCGCCCCTGTGACCCAGCCGATGGCAGCGGCAAGCGACAGCTCCATGCAGGTGCTGACTGGCAATGCGTTCACTTTGACGGCAAAAGAAAGCATGCTGCATCTCGATGACCAGACGATGAAAACGGCTTGGACGTACAACGGAACTGTTCCAGGCCCGCAGCTGCGCGTCAAGCAAGGCGAAACCGTTTCCGTCACCCTGAAAAATGAACTGCCGGAGCCTGTGACGATTCACTGGCATGGACTGCCTGTGCCCAACAACATGGATGGCATCCCCGGCGTTACGCAAAATGCGGTAAAGCCAAACGAAAGCTTTACGTACCGCTTCACAGCCGATGTCGCAGGCACGTACTGGTACCACTCGCACCAGAACAGCTCGAAGCAAGTAGACAAAGGACTGTACGGCTCGCTCGTCGTCGAACCGAAAACGTCCGCCCCAGTGGACAAAGACTTTACGCTCGTCCTGGACGAGTGGATGCAGGACGACAGCATGGCAGAGATGCACGGAGGATCAGGCGCGATGGCAGGCATGAATCACGGGACTACTCCCGCTTCGCCGGGCACCTCGGCCGGAAGCGGCCACGACATGCCGGATATGAATGGCATGAGTGATGCGAAAATGATGCCGCTCATGTACACGATCTTTTCCGTCAATGGCAAGACAGGTTCGGCGATTGCGCCCCTGCGGGTGAAGGAAGGGGAAAAGGTGCGCATCCGCCTGATCAATGCCGGGTATTTGTCCCACAAGCTGAATTTGCAAGGACATGCGTTCAAGATCGTCTCCACAGATGGGCAACCGCTGCACAATCCGCCGCTTGTCAAAGATCAGCTGCTCAACATCGCCCCTGGCGAACGATACGACCTCGAATTTGTCGCAAACCAGCCGGGAGCGTGGCTGCTGGAAGAAAAGAGCAGCAATCCCGGAGCCAAATCGTTGGCCGTTCCCATCGTCTACGAAGGTCAGGAGCACGCGCAACGCCAAGCCGAATCGGCGAACCCCCTGCCTGTCGTCGACATCACGACTTATGGCGAGGCAGCGAAAAGCAGCTTTTCACTCGATCAAGCCTATGACGTGACGTACCGGATGGATTTGAACACGGACACGCGCGATGGACAAATGGCGTTTACGATCAATGGGCAAACGTTTCCGAACGTCCCTCCCCTCGATGTGCAAAAAGGCGATCTGATCAAAGTCACACTCGTCAATAACTCGCCGGAGGATGTGCACCCGATGCATTTGCACGGACACTTTTTCCAGGTGTTGAGCAAAAACGGCAAGCCTATTTCCGGCTCGCCGCTGCGGAAAGATACGTTGAACGTGCAGCCCGGCGAGTCTTATGTCGTCGCTTTTGCAGCCGACAATCCGGGCGAGTGGATGTTCCACTGTCACGATCTGGGGCACGCGGCAAAAGGCATGGTGTCCGAAGTCAAGTACGCAGGCTTTCAGCGCGATTTCACCGTCGATCCGACTGTCGGCAACATGCCGGAATAAAAAAGAAGCAGGACGCCGCCTTGGCTCCTGCCTCTTTTTTGCTTTCCTTTTTTCCACAACAGAAGAACGGCGTGCATGCTCCCGTTCCCGTCTCCTGCACACGTCTACACCAATTCGCTTGCCCAGGCATCACGCCACTCGACCCCGGCGGGAAAGACGCTCTGCACATGTTTTCGCAGCTGCTCGTCGTTCCACAGCTCCGGGCTTAAAATCGAGACGATGCCGCTGTCCTCGCGCGTCCGAATCAGACGGCCAATCCCTTGGCGCAGACGCAGCAGCATGTATGGCAAATCGACCTCGGCGAACGGCGACGCCGCGCTTTTCCGCTTGGCGGCAAACACCGGATCGTTCGGAGGAAACGGCAGCGACCAGATGATCACGTTGGACAGCGACGGCCCCGGCACATCCAGCCCTTCCCACAACGTCACGGCGCACAGGATGCTCTCCTCGTCGTTCTGAAAACAGGAGATCAGGTGGCTGATTTCCGCATCGCCTTCGTACCAGAAACGCATGGAGGCGCACTCCGGGTAAGCTCCCACAGCCGCTTTGAACTCCTGCATTTCCTCCATCGACGAAAACAGCAGCAGCGCACGACCGCCCGTTTTTTGCAGCAGCGACACAGCCAAATCCATTTTTTCCGCAAACGGCTGCGTACAGGACAACGGCGGCACGAAAGCTTCCATCTGCTCCGCATATTCGTAAGGCGAAGCGACGGAGAACGACAAATAGTCTTCGATGCCGAGACTGTCCGCGATGTAGTCAAACGAGCCTTCTACCGACAAGGTCGCGGAAGAGAAAATAATCGGCATGTTTTGCGCGAAAACGCGTTCCCGCAAAACTTCCTGCACCATTTTCGGCATGACGACCAACGTAGGGCCCGTCCATTCTTCGCTCATCCAGGAAATGACGTGATCAGGCTTCTGGAACAAGCCGAGAGCCAGCTGCATCATTTCCAGATGCTCTTCCACAATCCGCAATTGGAACTCGTCCAAAGAATACAGGCCGCTCTCCAGCGCCAGCTCCTCTTCAATCGAAGCAATCAGGCTCGTAAAACGGTGGATCGAGGCAATCAGCTGCGGATGGAAGGAGATCTCCTTGCGCGTCGAACCGGCAACCGGCTTGCTTTCGGCGTTCAGTCGCAAAAACAAATCTTCGCTCTGGATAATCGCTTCTTCAATCGCTACGGCCAGCGACTCCCTGATTTCGCCTTGCAGCAGGCGCGTAATGATTTCTTCAAAAACGGAATGATTCAGCTTGTAGGTCAACGCCTTTTGCGCCGCAGGCTCCAGCAGATGCCCTTCGTCGAAGATGACAGAGCTGTGATTAGGCAAAAGCGGCAGTTGCCCTCCCCGCTTTCGCGCCTCATACGTCCAGACATGCTCCATGTAAAAATCGTGCGAGCAAATGATCAGATCGGCAGACTGGCGGTAATGGTTGCGCGACAAGGTCTGTCCGCACCGATGCTGTCTGTCGCAGACAAAACAGTCCTGGAAAGCATCCCAGTTCATTTGCGACCACTGCTGGTCGTTCAGTGCGGAGTAGGCGCTGCGGTCGCCGTATGGAGTAAACGATTGAAGCGCTTCATGCTTGTGGACAAACGATGGCAGCTCCTCGTAAATGTGCATAAACACTTCGTCGCTGTCCAGCTTGTAACGCGCCTCGTCCAGCTTGCGCAAGCAAATGTACTGGTCTGGCGACTTGCCGAGCCTCGCGTCAATGGTCAAGTCGAGATGCTTGGCCAGCTTGGCGATATCTCCTTCCGGCTTCACCAGCTGTTCGATCAACGACTCGTTGGCACAGGCGATAATCGCCGGCTTTCTCGTATAACGCGCATAGCAGATGGCGTACAGCAAATAAGCGAGCGTTTTTCCCGTGCCCACGCCTGCTTCAGCAAAAATCGTCTGTTTCTCCTGGAAGGCCCGCTCCAGCTGAAAAGCCATGTAAATCTGCTCGTCGCGCACTTCGAAGCCAGCCTCAGGCAAAATATCGTAAAACACGTCCGCTACCCAGTCACTTACTTGCGAGATAAACGGCTGGGCGGGATCGTAGGCAAAAGGATACCGTTCCACTTCAAACCTGCCTCCATTATGAACCAAGAATCGTCGAGCAATGATGCCAAAGTGTAATGATGACACGAGTCATGGATAAACACAATACGTCAGGCAGGAAAAAATCGCGATTCGTGGTAAGATGGGAGAGAAACGACGAAGGAAAATAGTAGGAGTGAATGCGACAATGGACAAAGTCATGTTTATCGAAATCGGCATGGGGATCGATCTCCATGGACAAAACGTCACCAAAGCAGCCGTTCGCGCTGTCCAAAACGCCATCCATCACAACTCGATGCCGGGTCTGCGCTCTGTGCTGCCCGGAAATGATATTCACAAAATGAAAGTCAACGTGCGTCTCGCTGTGCCTGCCGACCGCGACAAGCTCGATCTTGATACCGTGCGGGCGGAGCTGCCTTACGGAGAAGTGTCGTTTGAAGTCGTGGACGGCGGCATGCTGACGAGCAGTGGCGTCGTCATTGCGGAAAAGGAAGACAAAAACGATCTGGCGTACGTCGTGATCGCTTCGGTGGAAGTCGGCTACTAATCAGGAAATCGAGCCAGTCCAGGTTCAGGGTGGTGTTGAAACCGTTCCAGATCGATGTCGCCCGTCTTGGACACCGTTACGCCTTCGCCTTCCAGCAACATTTTTTGCAGCGTCATGGAATCGAAGTCTTGCAACCCGATTTTTCCTTTGGCATTGATGACCCGGTGCCACGGGAGCTTGTGCTTTTGCGACATGGAGTGGAGTATCCGCACGATTTGTCTGGCTCCCCGCGGACTCCCGGCCAATGCGGCGATCTGTCCGTACGTCATGACAGTGCCTGCTGGAATGCTGGCGATAATCTGAATGGCGCGCTTCGTAAATTCGGTCATTTCCCGTTCTCCTGTTCTCTTTCATCCAAAAGTCGAAAAAGGCTCGTGATGCTTTCGTCATCACAAGCCTTTTTTCCTGTTCAGCTAAGCTTTGGGCAACTCGTTATTTTTCAAACAGTCTTTCCAGCTCGTCTACGAGACTGCCGACATACGCCACGGCATCGCGGATCGGCTGCGGCTCTGACATATCTACGCCTGCTTTTTTCATCAGCTCCAGCGGCTTCAGTGTGCCCCCTGCTTTCAAAACAGAAAGCCAACGGTCGACAGCTGGTTGCCCTTCCGCTTTAATGCTTGCCGCCATCGCAGTGGAAGCGGTCAATCCCGCCGCATACGTGTACGGATACAATCCCATGTAGTAGTGCGGCTGGCGCATCCAGGTCAGGCTGGCTGCCTCGTCAAGCTCCACGGCGTCTCCCCAGAACTCTGCCAGCACTTGCCCTTTCCACTCCGACAGCTTTTTCGCTGTCAACGGCACGTCGTTTTGCGCGGCTTCGTACACTTTGCGCTGCATGCGGCCTTCCAGCAGATGCGTCACGAAGTTGTGGTAGTACGTGTTCATCAGCTGCAAAATGACCCAGCGCTTGAGGCGCGGATCGTCAGACTGCTCCATGATGTGCTGGGCGAGCAGCAGCTCGTTGATCGTGGACGGTGCCTCGATAAAGTACAAGGACGGACGCGAGTTGGTATAGCTTTGCTCACGGGTAGCCAACGTGAAGTGACCGCAATGTCCCAGCTCATGAGCCAGTGTGAAGGCGCTGCGCATGTTGCCCGACCAGGTGATCAGAATATAGGAATGATTGCTGTACGGCGTCGAGCAGAAAGCCCCTGTCGATTTGCCCACGTTGTCGACGTAATCGATCCAGCGCTCGGACAGCGCTTTGTCCATGATCTCTGCGTATTCCGGTCCCATCACCTGCAAAGCGGACTTGATCAGGCGACCCGCTTCCTCAATCGTAATCGGCGGGCTAAATTCAGGATCGAGCGGCGCTTTCAAATCGCAAAACGTCAGCTTTTCCAGTCCCAGCTCTCGCGCTTTGAGCTTGGCGTAGCGGCGCATGTGCGGAGCCAGCTCTGTTCCGATAATATCGAGAATGTTGTGGTACAGTTCGAGCGATACTTGTTGAGGATGCAGCAGCATGTCGGTGACGCTGTCGAAGCCGCGCAATCTGGACAGGACGGTCTGCTTCTTCACCTCTGTGGCATAGACGGCAGCGAACGAGTTTTGATAAGCCGCCAACGTTTTCGAAAAAGATTCGTAGGCAGCGCGGCGCAATGTCGTATCGGAAGACATTTCATAGTCCGCTTCAAACAAAGCAAACGAAACCGGACGTTCTGCCCCCGCCCCATCTTTGACAGGCGCGAAGGACATGTCGGACAGCTTCCCGCGTTGATAAATCGTGTAAGGCGCTGCAAACACTTCACCGAGTGCGGCAATGGCAGACTCCGTATCCGCAGACAGTCGATACGGCTTCGTTTCCAGCAAGTCGGAAAGACTTCTGGCAAAAGGCGCAAGTCCCGGCTCTTCTTGCAGGTATTTCTCAATCGTGCCATCTGGCAGCGCCAAAATTTCGGAAGGCACAAACGAAAGCGCTGCGTTCAGCGTCGACACGACATCGCCCACCCGCGCAGAATTTGCCTGATTGAGCGGATTGGTGCCATCTTCGGAGGAACGCAGGCGGGCGTATGTCGCCACCAGATTCGCCCGCACCTCCATTGCTTCTTTTGCTTCCAGACATGCGAGCAATGTCTCTGCTCCTGTATGTAGCTGTCCTTGGAATGCGGTGACAATCGGCAGCTGATTGACAATCTCGTCAAGCTCCTGCTCCCATGCTTCTTGGCTGGCAAATAAATCGTCCAGGTTCCACGTATGTTCTACGGCCACCTGGTCACGCATGAGTCTCGTTTTCACTCTGTCTGCCTCCTTGTCATTCCCTCAGTAAAATGTTTTTGATTATTCAAGTTTGATTCTATTTGAATTTTCCTCCAATTCGCGAAAATATACAAGTCCGCTTTGCACGCGAAATCCGCCGTAATCTGTCTTTTCCTGCGCTTTCCGAGGAAATTCTTTCGAAAATAACTAGCAAGCCATTCCAAATTCCCAGGTATAATAGAAAAGAATTTATCGCCAAGGAAAGGGAGGTTTTCTTATGTCTTTTGAAGTGATGTTTGATCGCTATGCCGATCTCGCTGTAAAAGTCGGCGTCAACGTACAGCCGATGCAGACCCTTGTTGTTAGCGCACCGCTCTCCTCCGCTCCGTTTGTGCGCAAAGTAGCGCGCAAAGCGTACGAAGCGGGAGCAAAACACGTACATATCGAATGGACCGACGACGAATTGACCCGCATAAAATACGATCTGGCACCCGATGAAGCTTTTGCCGAGTATCCGCAGTGGAAAGCGCAAGGCATGGAGGAGCTGGCGCAAAACGGCGCTGCCTTCTTGTACGTTTCCTCCACCAACCCTGACTTGCTCAAAGGCGTGAAGCTTGAGCGAATCTCCAGCGCGAACAAGGCAGCCGGACAAGCCTTGCAGACGTTCCGCAGCTACACGATGTCAGACAAAGTAAGCTGGTGCGTGCTCGCCGTTCCATCCGAGGCATGGGCCGCTACCGTGTTTCCTGACTTGCCAGCGGACGAGCAGGTCCCCGCTCTGTGGGACGCGATCTTCAAAGCGACTCGCACAGACGCGGCTGATCCGGTTCAGGCTTGGCACGACCATCATGCCACGCTCAACAGCAAAGTCGCGTATTTGAACGCGAAGCAGTATCGTTACCTCCACTACGAAGCGCCAGGGACCCAATTGACGATCGAGCTTCCTGACCGCCACGTCTGGATCGGAGGGGGCAGCGTGAACGAAAAAGGCGTTTCCTTCATGGCGAACATGCCTACCGAAGAAGTGTTCACCGCTCCGAAAAGAGACGGCGTGAACGGAACCGTCCGCAGCACGAAGCCGCTCAGTTATCAAGGAAACATCATCGAGAATTTCAGCTTGACGTTTGAGCAGGGAAAAATCGTTTCGGTCACTGCCGAAAAAGGCGAAGAAGCGCTGAAGCAGCTCGTCGCAACGGACGAAGGCTCGCACTATCTCGGAGAAGTCGCGCTGGTTCCCCACCAGTCTCCGATCTCTTTGTCCAACATCATTTTTTACAACACGCTGTTTGACGAAAATGCCTCGAATCACCTGGCGATTGGCAGCGCTTACTCGGTCAACATCGAGGGCGGTGCAGACATGAGCCAGGAACAAATGGCGGCACACGGCATCAATACGAGCCTGGTGCACGTCGATTTCATGGTTGGCTCCGAGCAGATGAACATCGATGGCGAAACAGCTGACGGTGTCCGCGAGCCTGTATTCCGCAACGGAAACTGGGCATAAGCAAGCGGCAAGCAAAACGGCAAAGCGGTTTGCCGGATTCACGGAACCGTTCCAGCGCATGCGCAAGAGGACCGCGCACCCTTTTCAGGTGCCCCGGTCCTCTTTTTCGTTCCTGCTACATATGGGTAATGATCGGGTAAAGCCTGCCTTGCAAGGCAAACGATGCTTTGCCTGTCTCCTCGGAGACGACGATGATCAGCGCGTCGCATTGCTCGCTGAGTCCCAATGCCGCGCGGTGCCTCGTTCCCAGTTTCTTTTCCCCGACGGTAATCTGCGACAGCGGCAGGACGTTGGCAGCCGAGACAATCTGATCTCCGCGAATGTACACCGCCCCATCGTGCAGCGGACTGCCCGGAAAAAAGATCGATTCGAGCAAGGAATGGCTCAACACGGCCCCAATCGGGATGCCCGCCTGCAAAAAGGGAGCTACGGAATCTTCCCGCTCCATGACGACCAGAGCGCCTTGACGCTTTTGCGCCAAATGCGAAACAGCCAAAGACAAGTCGGTATATGTAGACGAATACGGAGCGAGATAGCATTGCAAGTAAAAGGAAGCCGCTGTTGTCTCCAGTCGGCTGAATCTGCTGCGAATCTCGTCAAAAGTGCCCAGCAAGCAGCCTTCCGCTTGATCGAGAGCGAGCAAGCTTTGCTGCATAACCGCGAGGATGCTGGTCAATTCCTGCTTCAGCTCCGCTTTCAAGGAGGATGTATCGCAGTTCATCTGTACGATGGTCGTCCTCTCCCTCCACCAGCTTTTCCTCTGATTGTTCCCCATTCACTCCGGTTTCATCCTGCCAGTTGCCTGTGCGCCTTTTCCGGAGGCTGACCCGTTTTGATCTAGCTCATCTGCTTACGAGCGCACGGGACGGATGGAAATATGCGCGGCGGCAAGCGCCTGACGAATGCACTGGGCAAACTCCAGAGCGTGGGCACCGTCTCCATGAATGCAAATCGTATCAGCCCGTATCGACACATCTGCGCCTTGCACAGATTGCACGACTCCTTCTGTCACCATCCGCACGACCTGCCGCACCGCTGCCTGATCGTCCGTGATCAGGGCGTTTGGCTCTGTACGGGGCGTCAATGTCCCGTCTGCCTGATACGTCCGGTCGGCAAACACCTCATGGGCGGCGCGTAGCCCGATTTTTTCCGCTGCCCGTGTCAATTCGCTCCCGGCCAGCCCAAACAGCACCAGCTCCGGGTTAACCTTGAACATTGCTTCCGCTATCGCTTCCGCCAGGGCCGGGCGCGTTGCTGCCATGTTGTACAAGGCTCCGTGCGGCTTGACGTGCTGCATCGTGCCGCCTTCTGCCTGGACAAAAGCTTGCAGCGCACCGATCTGGTAGACCGTCAGCTCGTAGGCGTCCTGCGCGGAGATATCCAGATTGCGACGACCGAACCCAACCAGATCGGCCAGGCCAGGATGGGCGCCGATTGCCACTTCGTTTTCCAGAGCCAGCTTCACTGTTTTTCGCATCGTCGCCGGATCGCCCGCATGCAGGCCGCAAGCGATATTCGCTGAACTGATATACGGCAAAATCGCCTGATCATTGCCCAGGCGATACACGCCGAAGCTTTCCCCCATGTCGCAGTTCAAATCGACAGTCTTCATCGTTTGCTCCTCCCTCCCAAGTAAAGCTCAATTCCCGCTCCGAGTTCTGCGAGCGCCTTTTCCTGCTCGTACCATGCCTGCTGGGCAGCGCGCAAAGTCACTTTTTGAAACTGTACCCGATCATGCGGACGCAGCTGGGCCAGGATGGGCAAATCGACAGTCGCCACATGGCCGATTTTCGGATAGCCGCCTACCGTTTGCCGATCTGCCAGTAGTACAATAGGCATTCCACTCGGCGGAACTTGGAGCGTTCCGGCAGACACAGCGGAAGAGATCAGCTCGACAGGTTCGTTCAGCGCAAGCTCTGGCCCGTGCAGCCGATATCCCATCCGGTCTGACTGCACGCTGATTTGATAGGGCGTTGTCCAAAAATCGCTGCGGCTTTGCGCGGTGAACAGCTCGCTCTCGGCCCCGGGCATGACCCGTACGACCGCGTCTTTTTGCTGTGGATAAGGGAAAAATGATTGAGGGACAAACCAGTCGGCCTCGCAAAAGAAATCGGCTCTGTTCACGCTCCTGTCTTGCAGTTGCCGGGCAAGCCGTACACTCTTTTTTCCCGGCTTTCCCAGGGACAGCCTGTCTGTTTCCGCAAGCGCTCTGCCCCATGCCCCGCCAAATTTGGCCCGCACGTTCGTGCTTCGGCTGTTCATCACGAGCGGCACGTCAAAGCCGCCTGCGATGGCGAGATAGGCGCGGCAGCCTTCTCTCGCATGTCCGAAGCGGAGGACACTGCCGCTTTGGACCAAGACTGGGCGATTGCGGCGAAGACGGCGCTCATCTAAAACAGGCTGCATGTCCGCCCCGCATACCGCCACGAGCACATCCTGGTGAAAGCGCAGCGCTGGCCCTTTCATGGTCAGCTCCAAAACAGCTGCGTCAGGCTCGTTGCCGACGAGCAGGTTCGCCACTCGCAGCGCCAGCGCGTCCATCGCTCCGCTGACATGGACGCCATGCCGCTGATACCCGTATCTGCCCAAATCTTGTACGGTCGTGAACAAGCCTGGCGAGATAACTTCGACACTCATCGCCCCACCTGCTTTCTCTGTTCATACTCAGCCGCAGAAATCGGAACGAAGCGCACCCGATCACCTGCGCGCAGCAAGCTGGGCGGATGCTCTTCCGGGCGAAACAGACGCTCTGGCGTGCGACCGATAATTTGCCAGCCGCCGGGACTTTCCAGCGGGTATACGCCTGTCTGTGCCCCACCGATCCCGACGCTGCCCGGCGCAATCGCCGTACGTGGCGTCGACCTGCGCGGAGTGGCGATCCGCTTGTCCAGCCCGCCCAAATACGGGAAACCGGGGGCGAAGCCGATCATGTGCACGATGTACGCTTGACCGCTGTGAATCTGGATGACTTCTTCCTGCGTCAAACCGTGGTATTCGGACACTTCTTGCAAATCCGGGCCGTACTGTCCACCGTAGCAAACCGGAATGTCCACCACCCGTTGCTCCGATGCGGCGGAAAAAGACAATTGGCGCAACTGATTTTCGAGCGCTGCCTGGAAACGATCGTACGCCAACTCTTGTCCAAGCGGATCGCGCCATGCGAGCGGGTCGTAATAAATCGTCACAGTCGTATAGCCAGGCACGTATTCGGTCATTCCCGGCAGCGGCTGCTGCTCCAAATACGCGGAGATCGCCATGATCTTTTGCCGCGTCTGTTCGTCGATCACATCCCCCAGCTTGAGAACAATTCCTGCATCTCCGAGCGGAAAAAACTCCAGTCGCTCCACTCTGCACTCCTCCTGCCCATCTGTGTCGCTACGCTGCTGTGCCACGCGATCTTGGTGTCAGCTGATTTGTCCGCCGCCCTCCACGATGTCGCGTTCGTGGTTCACAGCCGTTTCGATGGCAATCTGCAAACCGTTGACAATCGTCTCTACCGACATGCTCGGCTGCCCCGGATGCTTGGCCGCTTGTTCAGGCAAATACGGAATATGGACAAAGCCTCCGCGAACAGCCGGATATTCTTTGTCCAAGGCGTGCATCAGCCCGTAAAACAGGTGATTGCAGACAAACGTGCCCGCTGTTTGCGACACAGAGGCAGGTATCCCTTTTGCCCGCATTTCTTTGACGATAGCTTTGATCGGCAAACTCGACCAATAGGCGACAGGGCCGTCTTCCACGATTGGCGTGTCGATCGGCTGCTTGCCCTCGTTGTCCGGGATTCGCGCATCGTCTACGTTGATCGCTACCCGCTCGATGCTAATATCCGCACGTCCGCCAGCCTGTCCGATGCAAAAAACGAGATCGGGCGAAATCTCGCGGATCGCTTGCAAAAGCAGTTCGACCGATTTGCCGAACACCGTCGGGAGCTGCCTTGTCACGATGCGGTACTCCCCAGCTTCCACCTCAGCCAGCCGTTTTACCGACTCCCAGGCTGGATTGATCGCCTCCCCGCCAAACGGGTCAAATCCTGTGACCAAAATCGTTTTCATTTCGCTTCTCTCCCTTTTTTCTAAAAGTAGATTACTCATTCCGGTTTGCCCGCCGATAGCCAAGCGCCGTCGAGATCCGCTCCGCCGCATTCGTCAGGTGAGCAACCAGTTCAGGTAGCCGAGCCTGCGAGAACCGCTCCTGTGGCCCGGCAATACTGATGCCCGCACAAATCCGGCCGAGATGGTCAAAAATCGGTGCAGCAATCGCTACCGTATCGTTTTCTAGCTCGGAATGGCTGATCGTAAACCCTTTGGCCCGAGACTCAGCCAGCAGACGGCGCAGCTCGTCCTTGTCCGTAATCGTCCCGCGACCGATTGGCTGCAAATCCACCTCTTGCAAATAGCGTTCGCGCTCCTGCTCCGCCAAAAAAGCAAGAATGATTCGCGAACACGCCCCCGCGTACAAAGGCGCCCGTCTCCCGATCTTCGTATACAGGCGCACCGGATGCGGAGTATCGAGCTTTTCCACATAGATCGCCTCGTCGCCATCCCGCATGATCAGGTGAACTGCTTCCTCTACCTCGTCGCGCAGGACACTCATCACGGGCAAAGCGAGTTGCCGGATATCCAGCCGCTCCGCCACCAGTTGTCCGAACTGCAAAAACAGCAGCCCCAACGCATACTTGCCATCTTCTCCCCGCTGCAAAAAGCCCATCGCTTCCAGTGACCCTGCCATGCGGTGAACAGACGTTTTTGGCATTTGCGCGTACGCGATCATTTCATTCAGGCTAAGTCGCTCGTGCTCGATGAACAATTGGAGCAGCTCCATCGACTTCACAACCGTCTTGTTTTGGTGTTGGTTCATAAAAAGCTCCCGTTTGTCGCGAATTTTGTTCCGAATTTCGGAACATCAGTTTCATTTTTGTTATCTCCATCATAATTTTCTGTCTGCCAAAAATCAATTGCTGCTTTTCGAGTTTTCAGAAAAATAAGCACTTCCTTTTGCCACATTAGAAAACGTGGCTGCGTCAAGCCTTTGGCGCAGCCTTAGTTGCACTTGTACTGGATAAGAATCTTGTAAATTCTTATCTGCACGCAAAAAAAGCAAGCTGTTCGCTTGCCGTAACACTTCCCGCTGTTAGTGAATGTTCTTTTTCTTGAACCGTCCGCCTGATACATCGTGAATATGTCCAATTGCGAGAAAGGCAGAAGTGTCGATCTCCTCGACGATCGACTTCAGCTTCGCTTCCTCCAGTCGCGTGATCACACAGAAAATGACTTTTTTATCGTCGCCGGAATAGCCGCCCTCGCCGCTCAAATACGTAATGCCTCTTCCCAGCCTGGCTGACAAGGCATCGCCGATCTCGTCAGGAAAGTCGCTGATGATCCAGACCGACCTCGATTGCTCCAGTCCGACCATCGTCAAGTCAATCATTTTATAAGCGATGTAGTAGGCAATCAGCGAGTACATCGCCCGATCCCAGCCAAAAATGAAGCCTGCGCTGCCGAGAATAAAAATATTGAAAAACATCACGACCTCGCCGACCGAAAAAGGACTTTTCCGCGTCAGCAAAATGGCGACGATTTCAGTGCCATCTAGCGAACCGCCTGCGCGAATCACCAGTCCGACGCCAATCCCGATGATGATGCCGCCGAACACCGCAGACAACAGCAAGTCGTCGGTCAGGCTTGGGACATGGTGCAAAAAATTCGTGCCCAACGACATGACCGCAACGCCAAACAGCGTGGAGATCGCGAACGTTTTTCCGATCTGCTTGTAGCCGATCAACAAAAACGGCAAGTTGAGCAGAAAGAGGAAAACCCCGAGCTTGATCCCGGTCAGGTGCGACATCATGATCGACAGACCCGTCACGCCGCCGTCGATAATATTGTTCGGCACGAGAAAAATTTCCAGTCCGACTGCAACCATCAGCGCCCCGATCACAATGGCGAGCGCCCGGGTGACAATCCTTCGTTTTTTCGCCCGCCTGTGGGTAATCGGACTCGTTTTTGCCGCTTCCATGAAAATCATCCTTACCCGTTTTTTTCTTTCTGCATCAGCTTTCCCCGGTTGGCAAAAAAATAGCCAGCCGTTTTTCCTGGCTGGCTGGCGAATCCGCCCTTGTTTTCCTGCTAAAATACGGGCTATCCCCAAAACACGATCAAAATAATGCCGACGGTAATCACAGACGACATCGTCAGTCGCCACACCCATCCCGCCAAAAAATGAAGCTTCTTTTCGCAAATGGAGGTACATACGTGTTAGCGAAGGTTTCTTTTCGCCATGAATCCGAGGAAAAAGAGGTGTTGCATCATGGCCCCCTACCCTTCGCTGCGAAACAGCCCGATCGATCAACTTTTCCTCACGTATACCGGCTACAGCATCGGCACGGACGGAACGCCGCACTATCAGTTTTGGGAGTGTACCGACTTTCTTCCTCTGCTGTTTCACACGGACCCGGCAACTGGGCTGACAGATGGTGTCATGTTCACCGATTTTCTCTTTTTGGCTCTCGGCATTTTGAACCAGTCGGGAGAAGGACGCTTTTTGGCGCGACATGACAAGGCACCCGCCAACTGGAACGAATGGCTGCGCTATATGGATGAGCTGTTTTTGTGCGACCGGAACCTGGATGCCCTGTGCCAGGCGGTGCGCTGTTCGCCGTTGTCGCGCACGAATGTGTGGATTGCGCTGCCTTACCCGAATCCGCAAGTTTTCGGTGACGACGAGTGCCGCATCCAGGCTGTCGTCGACTGGATGTGCCTGTTTCTTGAGCGCTGGGCGACAAAGCCGTGGCAAGATTGCCTATGCCTGAGAGGTTTTTACTGGCTTCAAGAAAGCTTGTACTTCCAAGGACCAGAGTACGACGATCGGCGGGTGATTCAGGCTGTCAACGCGGCGATCCACAGTTGCAAAATGGCTGGGCAACCGCTCCGCAGCATCTGGATTCCGTACCAGCAGGCCGCTGGCTGGAACGAATGGTCACAGCTCGGCTTCGACCTCGCCTTTTTGCAGCCCAATGCTTACTTCAATCCGAAAAAAAGTCTGGATGCGGCGGCGGTTGCCAGCTACGACCAGCAAATGGGCGTCGAAATCGAATTTGACCTCGGCGTGACTTATGATCAGGACAAACGGGCGCGACTGCTGGAATATTTGCGGGCCGGAGCTGCTGGCGGAACAGATCGGCAAGGCCAAAGCTACGGGCCGTTCCAATACGATTCGCCGCTCGCCTGGTACACGGGCGGCTGGTTTTTTGGCAAAAACGGGCGCAAACAGGCAATGGTCAGCCTGTACCAATCGGGCGATCCGCTTTATGAGCAGCTTTTCTACTTTTTAAATGGAATGACGCCACCGTAAATACGCTTGTTTTTTCCATTCACCCGACTTTTGCGTTATAATGGAGGGATGACACTTCGTTCGGAGGATCAAAGCAGATGTTGCAAAGAGAGTTGACACGGGAACAGGCGATAGCTGTTGCAGAGCAAGTCCTGCAACATGTGGAAGGCACGATTATCGAGCGTGGGTATTCGTACTTTTCCGATGGGGTTGTTTTCAATACGCGCGTCGAGAATAACCGCACACTATGCAGCGATGTGCAAGGATCACAAGTGTACCATGTGCGCCTCGATTTGGAGGAAGTGCAAGGCAGCTCCTGTACCTGCCCCTACACCCGTCTTTGCAAGCACATCGCGGCGACTTTTTTTCAAATGTATAGCGTCTTTGAAAACCCGCGCCATTTTTTGGGCAAAGCCCAGCAGCCACGCCGGGCGACATTTTCACCTGCCATGCTCATCCCGAACTATCGGCCAGCGGTCAGCCCGCCGCAAGGAAACGAGAGCGCTCCTGTGCAATCAGGGCTTACCGCAGCCAGTTCCGTTCACGACTGGTGGGCCTTTTTCGAGAGCTGGACGCGCAATTTGTTATCGGCGATGGAATCGTTCCGCGCTTCCTCCGAGATTTTTTCCAGCTACCAAAACGTGTTGTCCGTGACCGCTGGCTGGCCGACCGAACGCGCCCAACTGTTCCACATCCACGCCAATTTGTTTCACCTGCAAAAATTGCAGCAATACGTCCAAACGTATCGGCAGTCCCACTGGTACCCGGATCTCGCCCAAACCGCGGAACGATTGCTGGAGCAATTGGAGGGCGCGATCTATTTCTCCGATCGGCAGGCTTTGTGGAGCAAACATCGGCTTGCGCTGGAAGAGACGCTCACGATCATCCGCCGTTGGAAGGAAAACGACCTCTCCTCGCTTTATTGGGTGTACGCCTATCGCTTGGTCTGGTGGTCGCTGCTTGACGCCCCCGAGTGGATCGAGCAGGAGAAAGCGGAGCTTGACGAGACGATCGCTTCGCCTAATACGTCAGAGGCGGTGCTGGAAAAAGCCCGCTTGCTTCGCGCCCACTTTTCCGTGATGGATCGGCAGGACGATCTCGCTTTGGCTGTCTGGATGCCCATGCGTCGCCTGCCCCTGGCTTTTTATTTGCCGTACATGAAAGCTTTTGCCCGCGAAGCGCAGTGGCAACGTTTCCTGGACTGGACAACAGCCCTTACCGGACGGATCGGCCAGGCAGAAGCGCAGCAGTACCGCTTTGTGCTCACGGTCTGGCGGGAAGCGATGAAACAGGTCGGTCGAGAAGCCGAGTGCGGAGCGATGCTGAAAACGTTTTTGCCCAGCAGCTATCCCGAATACGCGCTCTATTTGTATGAGGAAAAGCAGTTCAAGTCATGGATCGACTTGCAGATGTCTTTTCGGGTCCCATTTGCCGATCTCTCGGCTGTCCAGTTGAAAGAGATCGAGGAAGCCGATCCTGCCCTGTTGTATCCGTACTATGTGCGTGAAGTGAATCGGCTGATTCGCGAGCGCAATCGCACGGCTTACAAAGAAGCGATCAAACTGTTGAAAAGAGGGCGCGCCACCTACGCCAAGGCAGATCAGGAGGCCGACTGGGAACGCTTCGTGGACAGACTGTCTGCCAAGCACAACCGCCTGCGGGCTTTCCAGGAGGAGCTAAGGAGAGGAAATCTGAATCTATGAACACGGTTACAACCATGGTGCTAACAGCGGAGCTTTTGGCAGACGGCCGTTTTCTCATCGCCGGATGCGATCAAGAAGGTCAGGCAATCGATCCGGAGGAGGTTGCGGCAGCGCTTTTTGCCTGGGATGAATCATCCTACTACGGCACATTTGTGGAAAAAAACGAGCAAGGCTTGCTGCTCAGTCCGCTGGAGGCCCTGTCCTTTTTTTCCGATCCGCCATGGCTCTTGCACGGGAGTTACTCTGTGGACGAGCGTTTTGCGGAGTACCGCGATGCGGCTGTCACACTGACGCATACGCTTGCCGCCGGTGCCATCCTCCCCGATTTTGCCGAATGGAAACGGGGGCGGTTTGGCTGGAAAGCGGAGCCTGCTCCTTCGACGCTCCCCTCCTACGGCGACAGGTGGCTCTCGCACGTCCTCGAAGAATTGGTCGATGCGCCTGGAGAAGTCGGTCGTGCCTGGGATCAGCTTGTCGCCCATTTTCCCGCTCTGTTGGTTGCGGGCGACGAGCTTTCCGTCCATTTGCAAGAAGGAGAATGGCTGCAATCGATCGGCTGGCTCCCGGATGTGACGCCGTTTCGCACTTGTTTGCAAATTATCGAGCCTGCCCATTCGGAAAGCGACTGGCTGCTGCAAATTTACTTGCAGGACCGGGAAGAACCGGATCGGCTGTTCGTGATCGAGCCTCATTTGTTGGGGGCGGCTACTGCGCAAATGGCGAAAATCCCGCTGGACTGGAAAGAGCATTGGCGGCGCTTGCAGAGCGATCTGGAAAAATGCCGCGAGATTTTTCCTTGGCAACGATCCGGTGCAGGTGAACGGTCTGAACTGCGCATCCAGCTCACGAATGAGGAGGCGTGGATTTTTCTTACCTCTTGCAGCCTGCAACTCGTGCAAGCGGGCATTCACGTCTTTTTGCCCGCCTGGTGGGAGCAAGTACGCCGGGTCAAACCAAAGCTCAAGGCAAAAGTTTCCTCGTCTGTCGGTGCGAGCAGACAGTCTTTTCTCGGCATCTCCCAAGTCATGGACTTCGAATGGAAGCTCGCCCTCGGGCCTGTCGAGCTGAGCGAAGAAGAGTTTGCCCAACTGATTCGCCAAAAGCAACGGCTGCTGAAAATAAGAGGGCATTGGGTTCAGCTCACGCCCGATCTGTTTGCTGAGCTTCAGCAAGCGTTGCAAAAAACGAACGCCAAAAACGGCCTGACCTTGCGCGACGTGATGAGCATGCATCTCACCGCCAATACCGAGGTCGAGGAATCGCCTGACGACCACGATCCGGATGAACCGTACCCGCTCACCGTGGAAATCCAGCTCAATGCCCATCTGCTGGAGCTGATGCACCGTTTGCAGGAGACGAAGCGCATCCCGATTTTGCCCCAGCCGGACGCTTTTCACGGGACGCTGCGCAACTATCAGTTGGAAGGAAGCTCGTGGCTGTTGTTTTTGCGGCAATTCGGCTTGGGAGCGTGTCTCGCTGACGACATGGGGCTGGGAAAAACGGTGCAGTTCATCACGTACTTGCTGCACGTAAAGGCTTCCGGCGCGAGCCAGTCGCCTTCGCTGCTCATCTGTCCGACGTCGGTCATCGGCAATTGGCAGAAGGAATTGCAGCGGTTTGCCCCTTCGTTGAAAGTGTTCATTCACTATGGGAACAATCGTCCCAAAAAAGCAGAGTTCGAGCCTGCCATCGCGGGGGCCGATCTGGTTATCACGTCCTATGCCCTCTCCCATCTCGACGAACAGGAGCTGTCCACGATCACCTGGAGTACGATTTGTCTGGACGAGGCGCAAAACATCAAAAACGCCTACACGAAGCAGGCATCCGCCGTCAGGGACTTGAAGGCGTGGCACCGCATCGCGCTGACGGGAACGCCGATCGAAAATCGATTGAGCGAGCTTTGGTCGATCTTTGATTTCCTCAATCCCGGCTATTTGGGCAGTCTGGGCGAATTTACGCACCGCTTTGTGCAGCCGATTGAGCGCGACCGCGATCAGCAGCTGATTCAAACCGTGCAGCGGCTCATTCAGCCGTTTTTGCTGCGCCGGGCCAAGACCGATCCAGCCATCCAGCTTGATCTGCCGGAGAAAAACGAGAGCAAGGAATACGTTCCGTTGACCGCCGAGCAAGGTGCGCTCTATGAAACAGCGATTCAGGAAATGTTTTCGCGGATGGAAAACGTCTCCGCCATGGAACGGCGCGGTCTGATTCTCACGACATTGACCCGGTTGAAGCAGCTGTGCGACCATCCCGCGCTGATCTTGAACGAGATCACGACTGCAGATGAAGCAAGCCGCTCCCACAAGCTCGAAAGACTTCTGGAGTTGATCGAGGAAATTCGGCAAAAAAACGAGCGCTGCCTGATCTTCACGCAGTATATCGAAATGGGCAATTTGCTCCAGCGCGTGTTGACGCGCGAAGGCTACGGTCCGGTGTTCTTTTTGAACGGGGCGACCAAAAAAGAAAAGCGCGACGAGATGATCGCCCGCTTCCAGGATACGTCCCTGCCCGATGAGGAACGCGGCGCTATCTTTATTCTTTCGCTGCGCGCGGGCGGCACAGGGTTGAACCTGACCGAAGCCAACCACGTCATTCACGTCGACCGCTGGTGGAATCCGGCTGTGGAAAACCAGGCTACCGACCGGGCGCACCGGATCGGGCAACGCCGCAATGTCCAAGTGTACAAGTTCATTTCACTCGGCACCATCGAAGAGCGGATTGATGAAATGATGGAGCGGAAGCTGTCGCTCAGCCAGCAAATCGTCAGCAGCAGCCAGGAAGCGTGGATCACAGAGCTGTCTACGGCTGAGCTGCGCGAGCTGTTCGCCCTGCGCCACGATTGGAACGATACGAAAGGACTGTGACCATGAACTCTCCAGATGAAGAAAAAACTTCTGTTCCCGTGTCCTCTGACCAGCAAAAGGCAGACTTGCCCGACGTCTGGAAACGGTTTTTGCAGACGATCCAGACCCGGTTTGCCGAGCAAAAGCGCCCTCGTCCATGACAATGCGCAAAAGGTCCGACCTGCCAGCCTGGCGTTCGGACCTTTTGCTTTTTCAGTCTATTCGCTTCAAGCCGTATCCGGCGGCCGATTCAAAGGGAAGTACACTTCAACCGTCGTACCTTTGTTCGGCGTGCTGGAAAAATGAATGTACCCGTCGTGATACTGAATAATTTTATAAGTAATCATTAGGCCAAGCCCTGTCCCCTTTTCTTTTGTACTGTAAAAAGGCTCACCCAGCCGCTGCAATCTCTCTTCCGACATGCCGCAGCCTTTGTCCACAATCCGAATCAAGATGTGCTCGTGCTCTGTCCGCAAAGCCTTGATCCGAATCGGGCCTCCATCTGGCATGGACTCTACGGCATTGGACAGCAGATTGATGAAGACTTGCCTGATTTGGCTTTGATCGCCCCACAGACGTATCCCCTCCACCTCTTCCACATCCAGCAGCAGTTGATGGTTCGGTGCCTCTTCCTGGACCATCCGGGCAACGCCGCGCAACAAGTTTGCGATGGACAGCGCTTCAAACTGATGCGATCTTTTCTGGGTCAAAAACACAAACTCGCGCAAAATGCTTTCCAATTGGTGAAACTCCGCGAGCATGATATCGAAATATTCATTCTTCCATTGATCACGTCGCAACAGCTGGACGAAACCTTTGATCGAGGTAACCGGATTTCTGATTTCGTGCGCTACTCCTGCGGCCAGCTGACCAACGACCGTCAGCTTGTCCATTTTGCGCAAAAACTCCTCCGCTTGCACCTGGGCTGTACTGTTGCGAATGATGAAAACGACTTGCGACACTTCTCCTTGCTCGCTCTGGACAGGCGTTCCTTTTGCCTCCAAAATGAGCTTGCTGCCATTTTTATGCTGGCAGGAGAACGTAATCAGCCGCGGCAGCTTCCACTCCATAATTTCCTGAAACGTCTGCCAAACCCGTTTCAACTGTTCGGCTGGCAATAAGTTTTGCAGGTTTTGATGCAGGAGAACCTCCGGAGCTACCTCCAGCACGGCGCGAACGGACGGCGACACGTATGTAACATATCCGTGGCAATCGATGACCACGATCATATCCGATATGTTTTCCGCTATCAGACGGTACTTGGCTTCGCTTACCCGCTTTGCTTCTTCTGCTTTTTTCAGTTCGGTGATGTCGACACAGGAGGCAATCACTTCCTTCACACGGCCATCGCGAAAAATCGGCCGCATGGCTGCCAGATAGCAGACGCCATTGACGACACCTTCGTATGTGACATGTTCTTCGCCACTCCATGCCCGCTCGTAATACATCGTCTTGCGCAGAGCCTCCTGCATCGGTAAAATATCGCGCAACTCGCTGCCTACCACTTGCTCTGGCGTCAAGCCGATGCGGTAGATCAATTCTCCGGCGCAAAACGTGTGGATGAACGTCGCGTCCTGTTTGCGAAACGTAAATGTCATTCCTTGCTGATTGCGCATCACCTCTCGCAAGTAGACGAAAGGCTCGCCCCGCTCCTTGTGTGCATGCACAGCCAGGTCAAGCATGGCTTTTCCTTGTTCTCGCATTCGCACTTCCAGCTCGTCGGCCGAAAGCGGTTCACAAAAATAATGACCTTGTGCGAGATCGCAATCCAGTTTCAGCAAAAGCTCCACTTGCTCGCGATGCTCTACGCCATCGACTGTCGCCTGAATATCCATGGCTCGTGCGACCGCCAAAAGCGATTTGACCGCCATCTCCTGAGCAGAATCTGTCGTCGCTTGCTGGATCAGGGAGGAATCTATTTTCAACTTATCCAAAGGCATGCGCGAGATAACCGAGATAGAGCTGGCGCCTCTCCCAAAGTGGTCCAGACTTACCTGGACGCCAAGCTGCTTCAGTTGGGAAAGCACCATCATCCTCTCCCCATGCGTCTTTGCCTCTTCCGTAATTTCCAGTTCCAGATAGCGGGCAGGCAATTGACAATCGCGGAGAATTGCCTGGACGGTGTCCGCCAGTCCGACAGACTCAAAAGCATGCGCGGACAAATTAACCGCTATGACCAATGGCCCAAAACCGGCATCAATCCACTGCTTGCACTGCTCGCACGCTGCCCGCAAGACCCATTCTTCCAGCAGATGCACCACTCCGCTCCTTTTGGCAAGCACAAGCAATGCTTTCGGCGACAAAAATCCCCGCTTTGGGTGGTGCCATTGGACAAGCGCCTCCACCCCCCTCATTCCTCCCGTTCTCAAATCGAAAAAAGGCTGGTAATGGAGCGTGAGCTTGCGGTTCACAATCGCTTGATACAAGTCTTCATCACTCTGCTTTTGCTCATCCTGGTCCATTGTTTGAATACGAACCACTTCCCTCCTATTGGTTAGTCATCAAGCACGATCAGCCATTTCAAGCTTTGCAATTCCGAACTATTCTGACTCTTTCTCTCTTTCTACTTTATAGGAAGAATGCATACCCTGTCCAGATATCCGCAACAACGACAAACACCCTCTCACAAGAAGAGGGTGCTTTTTTGCCATGCTCTTTCGCTTGCTCAAGCTTGCAAGGCCGCTTGTCTGCGAACGGCGCGCGCGTCTTCTTTCAGCCGCGGACACGTATAGCAATATTGTCCTTCCCCGGTCTGATAGTACAAACAGCATTGATTTTTCAGGCGTACCTTTTTGCTCGGATCGCGCATGTCTTCCACCCAACGCACTTTTACGTCGAACGGATTTTTGTCCAGACCGAAGCACGCTCCTTCGAGTTGCCGACAGAGCGAGTCGTAGTCATCGCGCAAATGCTGCCGGACGCGCTCGTCTTGACTCTGCTCGACGAAGTAATCCAGATAGTAATTGAATCTGGTCGGCAACTGCCCCCAGATCAGCTTTTCCGGGTTATCCGTAGCCTTGGCAAGCGACTGGATCAACGGTCGCAAACTATGCTGGTAAAACGCGCGGTATTGCTGATCCAGCCAAGCTGCACGCCCGTTTTCCGGTGCCTCGACTTTGTTCCATTCGTCTACGACAAAGGAAAATTGGGCGTAGTCATCTGCAACGTAAAGCTGCACAGTCAGTTGATCGAGCGACAGGTGGAGCGAAACGTTCCACACCGACTGCATGTACTGCAATCCGAGCGCCACGCCGCCCAGCCAGCCCCCGATGTACGTGCCGACAGGTTTGCTGTCGTTTGCCTTGATGAGCGGAGCGTACAGGCTAACCAGCTGATCCATGTTTTCCGGCTTCACCAGGTCGCTCGCTTTCATGGAAAGCAACGTATCCGCTCTCAGCTCTGACGTCAGGCGAAAATGCTCTGCTAAAAAATGTTCGTTCCAGCTTAACAAGCATGATCTTCCTTTCTTTTTTCGGTTGGGGAAAACGGCAAGGGCGACACCCATGAAGGTGCCCCTTCACCGCAGTACACGAAAAATGGCTTATCTGGAAAAAGCGCTCTGCGTCTGCTCCAGGTACGAACCGAACTGCGCGTGGTACAACCGGCTGTAAATGCCGTCCTGGGCCAGCAGCTGCTCATGGTTCCCCTGCTCTGTGATGCCTTGCTCTGTCACGACAACGATGCGATCGGCATTTTTGATCGTCGCCAAGCGGTGGGCAATCACCAGTGTCGTCCGGCCTTGCGACAATTCCGCAAGCGATTGCTGGATCGCTGCTTCCGTCTCCGTGTCCAGCGCCGAGGTCGCTTCGTCCAGGATGAGAATCGGCGGGTTTTTCAAGAACATGCGGGCAATCGCGAGCCGTTGTTTTTGCCCCCCGGACAGCTTCACGCCGCGCTCGCCGATAACAGTATCCAGGCCAGTCGGCTGCGAGCGGATAAAATCTTCCAGCTTGGCTCGCCGTGCTGCCTGCCAAATCTCTTCTTCCGATGCCTGCTGCTTGCCGTAGGCGATATTTTCACGGATCGTGCCAGAGAACAAGAACACGTCCTGCTGTACGATCCCGATCTGGCTGCGCAGCGAAGCCAGTGTCATTTTGCGGATATCCAGCCCGTCGATCGTAATGCTGCCATCCTGCACCTCGTAAAAGCGTGGCAGCAAGCTGCACAATGTCGTCTTCCCAGCGCCAGACGGGCCGACAAAAGCTACCGTTTCCCCTGCGCGAATCTGCAAATCGATCTTTTGCAACACATTCGCTTCGTGCTCGTAACCGAACGAAACACCCTTGTATTCGATATCGCCCGCAAGTGCCTCGACCTTGACGGCATCGGGAGCATCGGCAATATCAGGCGCCGTATCCATGATTTCTATGTAACGCTTGAAACCGGCAATGCCTTTCGGGTAACTTTCGATGATCGCGTTGATTTTCTCCAACGGGCGGAAAAAGACGTTCGTCAACAGCAAAAACGCGACAAACTCCCCGTAGGAGAGCGAACCTTCGATGACGAACCAGCTTCCGCAAATCAGCACGAACAAAATGACCAGACGCATCAAAATGTAGCTGACCGAAGCGTTTTGCGCCATGATTTTGTAGGACAACAGCTTGGTCAGGCGAAAGCGCAGGTTGTTTTCCGCAAAGCGCTCCTTTTCAAAGCTTTCGTTGGCGAATGCCTGAATCACGCGCATACCGCCCACATTGTCTTCGACGCGGGCATTGAAATCAGCCATGTCGCCATACAAGCGGTGGAAAGCTTTCGTCATTTTGCGGTTGAAGTACACGACAAAAAACGTCATGATGGGGATCACCACAAACGTAAGCAACGCCATTTCTTCATTGATGCTGAACATCAAAATAAAGGCTCCAACCAGCGTCATGATTGCAATGAACAAGTCCTCCGGCCCGTGGTGGGCAACCTCGCCAATTTCCATCAAGTCATTGGTCAGGCGAGACAACAGATGTCCTGTCTTCGTATTGTCGAAAAAGCGGAAGGACAGCTTCTGGATATGGTCATACAACTGTTTGCGCATATCCGTCTCGATGTTTATGCCTAGCATGTGCCCCCAATACGTCACGACGTAGTTCATCCCGGCATTGATTGCGTACAGGACGAGCAGCCCGAGACAGGCCCACATGATCAGCTCCCAGTCTTTGCTTGGCAAAAGCTGATCGACAACCATGTTCACAGCAAGCGGAAATCCCAGCTCCAGAAGAGCGACGAAAATCGCGCACGTAAAATCGAGCACAAACAATCCGCGATAAGGCCGGTAATAAGAAAAAAATCTGCGAAGCATCGCAGCCACTCCTCTCTCGTTGACAAGCTACATAAACACAGCTCCCCAATGTTTTTGAAAATCATTTTCATTATAGCTGGATTTCTTTTGAAGATCGATCAGGAATTTGCCAGTGATTTGCTGAAAGTGCAGTTTGCCAGGTGGGCTTGTCTGCTTTGGAAAAGCAAAAGACCGGACGGCCTTTTGCGCTCGCTGTCTCATTTCTTCCTGTTTCGATAGGCGCGTGCCAATCGTCTTATATTGCGATAAGGCGCTTTGTCCTTCAAGCGCAAAAACAGGACATGCGAAGGAACCTCATGATTCACTTCGATCAAATAAATTCGCCCTGAACGATCCACGGCGAAGTCGATGCCCAGCTCAGAGCGGCGCTTGAACTGGTTAAAATGTGCGCTGATCTCGTATCCAAGCTGGATCAGCCGCTTCGTGACACGCTCGATTTGTGCCTTGGACAGTGTCGGAGCCAGAGCCGTGCTGACTTTCAGCGCATAACCGCCCCCGCGGCGCACATTCGTAATGATGCTGTCCTTCCCTGCCACTTTTGCCAGCATCGCGGCAAATTCCCACTTCCCGGCGGCATTGCGCATCATCATGACCCGGATATCAAACCGCCTGCCGTGCACTTTGGCGAGCGGAATGGTTTTTTGGATAATATGCCGGGTGCTGCCGCTTTTTTGGCGAACCTTTTTGTACAGTTGATCAATCGAGCTGGCGTGCTTTTGGGAACCCTTTTCTTTCACAAATGTGTAGCGGCCCTTTTCCTTCCACGCCTTGATTACGCCCCTGCCCATGTGCTCGTTGTCCGGCTTGATGAATACGGAGGAATAACGGGACATGTAATCGCGCAGCGTTTTGCGGCTGAATATCGCAGTGGGCGGCAAATACCTTCTCAAACTTGCGGAACGGGAGTAATAGTTGTGCAATGCCCACTTGGAGGAGTGAAACGGCATAAGCGTTAATCCCCTTTCCTGTACAAAGTAGCCTTGCCAGTGTCTCTTTTGCCAATATATCTTTCCGGCGGCAAAGCGGCACGGCACTTCGCCAAAGACGGGACGATCGCCCCTATCCAAAGAAAGCCCGAAAAAGCATCCGCTTCGAACAAGAAGAAACGGCCAGCCATTTCGAGCCGTTTCGTTTCTGGCCATTGTACGCTTTCCCGGTTGGACGCGAGCTTCCTTCTGCTAGGCGCGACAGATCGCGATAAGCAGGAACCCCTCCGGCTGCTTCTGCTGCCCTTGTCTGCACCTGAACAAAAAAGGCTGGATATCGTGAGGGGTTTTTCTTATAATAGTGACTTGTGAAAAACGGCCCCGACTTTTCTGAAAGGGGAAAGTCACCATACTGAACAGAAAAGAGGTACCGTTTTGAATCTTACCCAATGGAAACTGGACTGGTTCGCAAACGTCCGCGCTGACGTGCTGGCCGGCGTTACCGTCGCGCTCGCTTTGATTCCCGAAGCGATTGCCTTCTCGATTATTGCCGGGGTCGATCCGATGGTCGGCTTGTACGCGTCTTTTTGCATTGCCGTGACGATTGCGTTTGTCGGGGGGCGTCCCGGGATGATCTCGGCTGCGACTGGTGCCATGGCCCTGCTGATGATTACGCTCGTCAAGGAACACGGGATCGAGTATTTGTTTGCAGCCACTATCCTGACCGGACTTTTGCAAATCGTATTCGGCGCCTGTAAAATCGGTCGCCTGATGACTTTTGTCCCGCACACCGTTGTGATCGGGTTTGTCAACGCGCTTGCGATTCTCATTTTCATGGCGCAACTGCCGCATTTTGTCGGGGCATCGTGGACGATGTACGCCATGCTGGCAGGGACGCTCGCGATTATTTACTTGTTGCCGCGCCTGACCAAAGCAGTACCGTCTGCTCTCGTCGCGATTGTCTTCATGACTGCCCTGACCATCCTCTGTGGACTGGATATGCGCACAGTCGGCGACATGGGCGAGATCACGCGCCAGCTCCCGCTGTTTCACGCCCCTGTGGTGCCGCTCGACATGGAAACGCTTTTGATCATTTTGCCGTATTCGCTTCCGCTCGCTCTGGTCGGGATTTTGGAATCGCTCATGACTGCGGCGATTCTCGATGAGATGACGGATACGCGCAGCGATAAAAACAAGGAAGTCAAAGGGCAAGGAATCGCCAACATTGTCACCGGATTTTTCGGCGGGATGGCGGGTTGTGCCATGATCGGCCAGTCTGTGATCAACGTCAAATCTGGCGGGCGAGGCCGCTTGTCCACATTGGTAGCCGGCGTGTTTCTGCTGTTTTTGATTCTCGTCTTGGGCGATGTCGTGAAACAAATCCCGATGGCCGCGCTCGTCGGCGTCATGGTGATGGTTTCCATCGGCACTTTCAACTGGAAGTCTGTGCTCGACCTGCGAAAAATGCCGCTCGGCGATGCTGTCGTCATGGTCGCAACGGTTCTCGTCGTCGTAGCCACACACGATTTGGCAAAAGGCGTCCTCTCTGGCGTCGTGCTCAGCGCCCTGATTTTTGGCTGGAAAATGGCCCGGCTGCATTCCACTTCGTACAAGAGTGAGCTGGGCGAAAAAGTGTACGTCATTTCCGGGCAATTGTTCTTCGGTACGATGACGCATTTTATCGAGCAATTTGATTTTCAGGATGATCCAGGGCAAATTGTCATCGATTTTTCCCGCTCGCATGTCTGGGACATGTCAGCTGTAACCGCCATCTCCAAGGTCGTCGCCAAATACCGCGAGCTGGATAAATTCGTCGTGATCACAGGTTTGAACGAAGAAAGCAAACAGCTCGTGGATCAGCTCGGAATCAGCGTTCCGGCTGGACATTAACCACCGACAGCCCCCTCTTTTTGCAGGCAAAAGCGCGCAGCTCGCTTGCGAAAAGAGGGGTTTTTTATGCGACTTTTTCATGCTTGTCGAACGTCAAGGTTTTTTGCTTATTTCAATTTTGCAATAGTCCGATCACAATTCTTGATTGGTCAGTACGGAAAACCAGTGCTAGAATGATCAATATTAAATTCCCCTGCTTCTATGCGGCAAAGGTTGTGACAGAAAGATGGAATTTTCATGGAAGCGCAATTTGTTTGTACTATGGGTCGGCGTCTTTTTTTGCAGCACGGCCTACTCGATCTCCATACCATTCTTGCCCATCTTCCTCCATACATCTTTGGGTGTTCACGAGCATTTGGAAGCCTGGTCTGGTATCTCGTTCGGCATTACGTTTTTGGCCAGCGCCCTGATCTCGCCGTACTGGGGCTCGCTGGCAGACAAATACGGGCGAAAACCGATGTTGATCCGCTCCGGTTTTAGCCTGGCTTTGCTGTATTTCCTGACTTACTTTATTACAGATCCTTACCTTTTCCTGGTACTGCGTGTGTTTCAGGGCCTTCTGGCTGGATATGTTCCGGCAGCAATTGCCCTTGTAGCCACCAATACTCCGGAAAAAAACGTCGGCTACGCGCTCGGCGTCATGGCTACCTCCGGCGCAACAGGCGGGATTGTCGGGCCGCTGGTCGGCGGAGTTGTCAGCCATGCGTGGGGCAATGCGGAAGCGTTCCTTTTCTCCGGCTGCGTGGTGCTCGTAGCGGCGCTCATCGCTACCTTCCTCGTCAAGGAGACGAATATGAACCGCTCAGGCAGCCGTTCCAATGTGCGGGAAGATTTGCGCTCGGCCATCGCCAACCGCTCGCTGATGACGATTCTCGGGCTTAGCCTGATGGTGACGATCTCCGTCATGCTGCTGGAGCCGCTGTTGACGGTGTACGTCTTGCAGCTTGGCGCATCGCAGCAGGAAGCATCGCTCAGCGCCGGAATCATTTTCGCCGCGGTCGGAATCGCTACCGTCATTGCTGCGCCGCAGTGGGGTAAGCTCGGCGGCAAAGTCGGCTACACGAAAATTTTGTTCATCGGCTTGCTTGGCGGCGCGGTCGGCAACCTGCTGCAGTTTTTCTTCACCAGTCTGTCCGGCTTCGGGATTTTGCGCTTCGCGTACGGCTTGTTTTTTGCCGCGGTGTACCCTTCGATCAACGCGATGATTGTCAAGGTGACCGACCCTGAGTTCCGCGGCAGAGCGTTCAGTTTGAACCAATCCGTCAACCAGCTGGCGACCATGCTCGGCCCTGTGCTGGGCGGCGTGCTCGGCGGAATCATCCCGATCCGCTACGTGTTCATCATCAACGGGGTCGCTTTGCTCGCTACGGCTATCGTCATTCGCACGAAAAGGCCGGGCCAGCTCGGAAAGCAAGCGTCACCACAATCCTCCGACCCGCAGCTTGCAGCCAAATAGCGCAAAAAACTCCCTTCCGCTTTCGTCCGGCGAGATTGTCCGGTGTCAGCAGGAGGGAGTTTTTCGTGCTTTTTCGTGCTGTCGCACTGTGCAGTTGCCTTGCCAGCGGCTGTGATGGCTCTAGCGACCGCGAACATGCGGCTGCGGCCAACCTCACTTTTGTTGCAGAGCTACTTTCAAGCCAAGCAAAATGTAGACGGAGCCGATGATTTTTCCGCTCCAACGGCCGAGCCAGGAGATGCGCTTGACCAAGTGCCCCAGCGGACGAACCGACAGGGCGATCAGCGTCGTGTAAAAAAATCCGAGAATCGCAAAAATCAGTCCCAGGATCAAAAACTGCACCACAGATGCTCCCCGCTCGGGATGGACGAACTGCGGCAAAAACGCGAGGAAAAACAGGGCTGTCTTCGGATTCAACAGCTCAGCCACGATTGCTTGCATATACGCCTTGCCCGGCGGCAAAGGCGACACTTTCGGCAGCTGCGGATCGCTCGGCTTTTCCATGATCGCCTTGATGCCCAAATAGACGAGGTACACAGCCCCGGCGATTTTCACGATGTTGAACGCCCATGCCGATGTCATCAAGATCGCCGACAAACCAACCGCGGCAAAAATCGTGTGAATGAAATCGCCCGTCGCGATCCCGAGTCCCGCCATGATGCCCGCCCGACGGCCGCCCTGAACAGTCCGTGTAGCCGTCAGCAGCACCGCAGGGCCGGGAATTAAAAAAAGGCCGATCACGACCGCCAAAAACGTGCTCATTGTCGCCAGATCAAACAAACAGCTCCCCTCCTCTTTCTCTCTCGTTGTCTATGGATGCTCTCATTATATCGCGCCGCGAGATTCGTGGCGACAGGATCATGTGCTTACAACCGCCTAGCGCACCGGAAACAGCAGCGTAAACACAGTTCCTGCACCGAGGTTGCTTTCCACCGTAATCGTCCCGCCGTGCGCCTCCATGATCCCTTTGGCGATGGTCAGCCCCAGACCGGCTCCTCCCCGCTCTCGCGCACGCGAGCGATCTCCCCGGTAAAACCGTTCAAAGACGTGCGGCAGATCAGCCGGAGCGATTCCAGAGCCGTTGTCCCGTACGTCCAGCCTGACGGAATCTGCTGATTTTGCAATCGTCACGGCTATGCGGCCGTTCGGCGCTGTATGCTTGCAAGCGTTCGTCAACAGGTTGGTGATGACTTGCACGATTCGTTGCCTGTCGCCCGTAATCCACGCGTCCTGTCCGCCTTCCAGTTGAAACTGAATCGCGGAACGGGCAAAAGCGACATGCATCGCTTCGCTGACTTCCTCCACGATGGCCCGCAGCAAGACTGGTTCGCGGCGGATCGGCAACGCTCCCGCTTCTACCTGGATCACCTGATCCAAATCGTTCACCAGCCGAATCAACCGCAAAACTTCCGCGCGCGTACGCTCCAGATGCTTCGGGCTCGCTTCCCAGATTCCGTCGATCATCCCTTCCGTTTGCGCAAGCAGCGTATTGAGCGGAGTGCGCAGCTCGTGGGCGATGTCCGAAGTAAGCCTTTTGCGCAGCTCTTCCTGCTCGTTCAGACTCGCCACCAAATGGTTGAACGCCAGCACGAGGGAAGCCATCTCGTCTTTTTGTTCAGGCGCAGGCACGCGAACCTGCAAGTTCCCTCTCGCTACTTGCTGCGCGGCCGCACTCACCTGCTCAACCGGACGGACCATGGAGCGAGCCAGCGGGATACAGAGCAGCACAACGAGCACGAGCAGGACTGCCGTCGTCCAAATCGCCGTATTTTTATGAGCCCATTGGAAATGTCCTTCCAGCGCCTTGTACGCATTTTGATCCTTGTGGCTGATGCCGATGCGCCCCACAACTGTCTGCTTGTCATCGTACAGCGTAATCGATTGGGTCGCACGGTCGAAGTCCGCTCCGGCACCCGTGACTTGCCCCCATTCCCCCAGCTTGCTTCCCTGCGGATCGTACAGGACGAGATGCAAACCCAACACAGAGGAGATCGCTTCCAGCTGCCAAAAGGCTTGCCTGTCCCAGCCTTTGCTGTTCCGGTAGGCTGTCAAAGCTGCCTGGACAATCTCCTCGCTCTGTTGGCTCTTTACTTCATCCGTGTACATCAAAAAATGATCGTCCATCTCTTTGACGGCAAGCAGCGTCGTGATCAGGACGGCCCCCACGCCTACTGCCATGAAGGCGAGTGCCAGCTTCAGCCAAATCCGTTTCATCCGAACCTCATTTCTTCACCGGAACGTCAAACCGATAGCCCAGCCCGTATATCGTTTTAATGTAGACAGGCTGCTTCGGGTCGTCCTCGATTTTTTGCCGCAAATTTTTCACATGCGTGTCAATCGTGCGATCGTACCCTTCAAAATCGTAGCCAAGCACCTCGCGCACAAGCTCGTCCCTGCTCCACGTACGCCCAGGATGGCGAGCCAGCGTCGTGAGCAAGCGATACTCGTTCGGAGTGACGTCCAGCGCGATGTTGTTTTTGCGAATCGTTTTGTCGCGAATGGAAATGATGAGCTGCCCTGCCGCAAACTCATCGCTCAGGGCTGAATAATCACCCGCTCGCCGCATGACAGCACGCACACGAGCAACCAGCTCGCGCGGACTGAACGGCTTGATCAAGTAGTCGTCCGCACCGATCTCCAAGCCATGAATCCGGTCTGCCTCCTGACTTTTTGCGGTCAGCATCAAAATCGGGACGCGGGAATGCTTGCGAATCCGCCGACAAACCTCTTCCCCGCTGACATCGGGAAGCATCAAATCGAGAATGATGCAATCGACCGCAGCCGAATCGGCGATCTGAATCGCGGTTTCGCCTGTCATCGCGGTCAACACGTGGTAGCCGTCTTTTTGCAAATACGATGTTAAAATTTCCAGGATTTGCGTCTCGTCATCGACCAGCAAAATGGTTGACATGCCCTGTCCTCCTTTCCTCTCTTTTACGGCTGCTCAGATTGCCCGGTTTGCTCGGATTGCGCTGGTTTTCGCCGCCAGAAAAGCAGCAGGACAAGGGCGCCCGCCACGAGAGCAAGCAAAAGCCGCAGCTTGTTTTCCCCAAAGTAGATGAGATCGTGTCCGACGAACGTCTCAAACACCATCGAAGGCACTTTTCCGAGCAATGTCGCCAGAAGAAAGTCAGCGAACGACATATTCGTCATGGCTGCGCCGAGATTGATCACACCCGAGGGGATCAGCGGATTGAGCCGCAACAAAACGACAGCGAGTGTCTTCTTGCCTCTCGTCGCGCCGTTGATAGCCGACACCCATTGGAATGACGCCAGTTTCTGTTTTTTGTCAGCTTTTTTGATCACATAGCGGTAGAAGAAAAAGGCGATCCCCGCACCCAGCACCTCCCCAGTCAAAGAGATGAAAAAACCGCCGTACAGGCCGAAGACAACCGCATTTGCCCCGGACAAAAAAATCGATGGCAGCACACCTGCCACGCTGATCACGATATTCAGCGCGATGCTGCCGACGATCGCAAGCACGCCCCAGGAGCGAATCCATTCGGCCAAGCCTTCTATATTCATCAACCAATCCATCTACGCATACAGACTCCTCTCACATGCTGTTCCTATAAGCGTATACGAAACTTGTGAAGAAATCATGGAAAAAAACAAACAATCGCTTCCGACGGGGGAAGCGACTGAGCGAAGAAACCATGTGCAAAAAACTACTCGTCGGCGATGCCGATGTAAATATCGATCTGCGCCTGATTCATGTCCGCGCAACGCACGCCATCGTACAGCTCAAAATCGGCGACAAACGTCCGTGTTACACCCGGCTGCTGGGACCATTCCCATATATGCTTCCACGCTTCCGTGATCACTTCCACCGTCGGGCCGACTCTTGTCGTAAAGACGGCATACGTGGAAGCAGGAATCTCCTTCACAGTCAGTTCAGCAGGCAACGGCGCTTCTGCCTCGACTTCTTTTCCGACGAGCAGGGAATAAGCCCCGTTCTCGTCGCTCTCGTAGTCAGCGTAGACGCCAAACACGACAGCAGGGTCCTTTTGTCCTGGCGTACTCGCCGGATAGCCTTCCTGGTAATAGCGATTCCATAGCGCTCCAATTTTCGCGTTTGGCCCGCACTCCGCTTCATTGGTTGTCCGTATTTGCAATCCTGCTACACGCATGTGGCCCAGTTTGACGATTTTGGGGTTCATATTGTTGCACGCTCCTGTCCGGAAAAAGTAGCTTACATCGTCCAGTATAACTGCCCTACCTTGACAACTGTTTGTCAACGTTCCGGCTCATCCCCATAAAATGCCGCTATTTTTTTGGCGCTATCCGCGATTCTTTGCCGGATGTGAGCTGGCTCCAGCACCTTCAGACTATCCCCGTAGCTGAGCAGCATGCCTGCCAGCCATTCATCGTCTGTCATCGTCGTGCGAACCGTCATTTCCCCATCAGGAGCCGTCTCGATCGATTGCGGATCAAACATGTCTCTTACCCGGACGTGAGCGCGCGGAGCAAATTGCAGAACCAGCGCGATTCGTTCCCCGCAATTCCACTGCTCTTCCCATTGCAGCTTTTCCAGCTGGCAATCACGGGCGGCAAACTCCTCCGGCAAAAGCGCCAGATCAGCGATGCGCGACAGCCGAAACAGCCGAAACTCTTGCTTGCTTTGGCAAAAGGCGTACACGTACCAGACGTAGCCTTTGATGATCAGCCTCACTGGCTCGATGACCCGTTCGCTCGACTCGCCCTGCATTTTCGTATAGACGATTTTGACTCGCTTGCGGCACAGGATCGCCTCGCGCAAGCTGCTCACTTTTTGCTCGATGGCCGGAGTGCTGCCCCACGGATTGAAGTCGTACACCACCGGATGCTTCCCGCCCTGAAAGGCAGACGGAGCCGTTGCGAGCAATGCCTTGATTTTTTCCAGCAGTTGACCGATTTGCTTGTCGTCTGTGGAAGAATGCACGCCTTTCAAAGCGGCAATCACGGCAACCAGCTCGTCGGCCGAAAGGTATTGCCGATCGATCGTAAAGTTTTCCATGATTTCGTAGCCTCCGCTTGTGCCCGGATAGGCAACAATCGGAATGCCCGCCGCATTGATCGTCTCCAAATCACGGTATACGGTGCGCAGCGACACTTCAAAATGGTCGGCAAGCTCGCGAGCGCTCATTCGCCTTTTGTTCAGGAGCATCATGACGATCGCCAGCAATCGTTCTACTTTCAAATCTCGTTCCACCTTTTTTCGCTTCCAGAGGAGCCTATTTAAAAAGGAGAACCCGCAGCAAATTGCCCTGCTGCAAATTCTCCTTTGTTCGTTCTTTCGTTTGGAGGAAAAACTAGACACCCATACGTCTGCGCTGATTGTTTGGCTTCTTGGTCAGCTGGCTTTTCATCGATTGGTTTTTCGCTTTTTGGTTCACAGGACTGTTTGCTTGCGCCTGTGCCTGTTTCTTTTCCGCCAATTTGCGTTTCATCGCTTCCTGGAGACTGATTTTTCCCGGTTTTTCTTCTTTCGTTTCCAGTTCGTTTTGGTTTGGCTCGGTCATGCGTAGCAACTCCTCATAGAAATTGGTTATCTTCTATGTATTCTAGTGCAAGACCGGAGGATTCGCCAGTAGTAATCTAGCCGTTTTTGGCGCGAAGCTGCATATATTTTACGCCGCTCGCCTGATACTTCAAAATTTCCTCCAAAAGCTCTGCAAGATAAGCTCCTGCTTCAATCGGCAGAGTCCCGCCCCGGTGAATATTAGAAATAACCGTACGATCCGATTCTACCGTATTCGCATCCGGTTTGTAAATCATGTAAGCGCTGAGACTTTCTGCCGTCGCGAGTCCCGGTCTTTCCCCGATCAGGGAGATGACGACTTTGCAGCCGACGATTTTGGCGACCTGATCCTGAATCCAGACGCGGCCTTTGTTGATGAAGATCGGCTTGCCCACGCTGATGTTGCGCATCGCCAAGCCTTGTTGCAGAGCGGGCAGCAAATCGGGAATGGTCGCTTCGCAGGCAGACGTGCTAAGCCCGTCGGAAATGACGATCTGCACGTCTTTTCCTTTGTCGCCATGCTGTTCCAGCCACTTCGCCGATTCATCGGACAGCATTCGCCCCGAATCGAGGTTCATCAGGTACTCCTGCATGCTTGTCGCCCTGGAATGCAGCTCAGGAAGTTGCAGACGCGCAAGCCATTCCGGGCTGATTGCTTTCATCACCGCGTCATGTGCTGCCGCCTGGTCGATGCGGAACTGCAAGTAGCTGGTCGTTTTCATCCGCGTGCCTGTCCGGCCGATCCCGATCCGCGCCGGAGTTCTGTTCATCGCCCGCTCCAGCGCTTCCGGATTGTGCGGATTGTCTACCCCGCGCACTTTTTGCTCCGGGAAGTGAATGACTTCCTGCGTCTTTTTGGAAAGCTCATCCATGACCCGCTGGACAAGGTCATCCATGTTGATCTGTCTCATCGTGTTTGCCCTCCCCCAATCGTTAGTCGAACACCGATAGATCGCCCGCACGCTCTGTCAGCCGCCCGTTTTCCATCAGTCCCATTTTTTCCATCCATTTTTCAAACTCGCGCAACGGACGCAAGCCCAAAAGCTCGCGGTAGCTGGCATCGTCGTGATAGCTCGTATCCTGATAGCTCAGCATGACGTCGTCTCCGCCCGGCACACCCATGTAAAAATTCGCTCCGCCAAGCGTGGTGAGCATTCCGGCGATCTCCTGGTCGTTTTGGTCCGCGTACATGTGGTTGGTATAGGTAGGGGCAATTCCCATCGGCAGGCCGTGCAGCTTGCCCATGAACAAATCTTCCAGATCGGCGCGAATCATTTGTCTGCCGTCGTACAGCGTTTCCGGCCCGATGAAGCCCGAGACGTTGTTGACCATGAACGGCTTCCAGTGACGGCAAAAACCGTATGTGCGCGCCTCCAGCGTCTGCATGTCCACTCCTTCGTGCGAGTCCAGCGACACTTCCGAGCCTTGCCCGGTTTCAAAATACATCACGTTCGGTCCCGACGCCGTACCTTTGCGCAGCATCAATTCCATTGCTTCATCCAGCAAATCTTTAGAGACGCCAAATGCGTCATTCGCCCGCTGCGAGCCAGCCAGACTCTGGAACATCAAAGAGATAGGAGCGCCGCCGCGCAGCGCCTGCATCTGGGTCGTAATGTGGGCGAGCACGCAGTTTTGCGTCGGGATCTCCCATTTTTGCATAAAATCGTGGGACATTTTCAGCAGCTTGATAACGCTTTCAACGGAATCGTTATTCGGATTGATTCCGATAACAGCATCCCCGGAGCCGTAAGACAAGCCCTCTTTCATCGAGGCGAGAATGCCTTCCGGATCGTCAATCGGATGGTTGGGCTGACAACGGAACGCCAGTCTGCCCGGCTCGCCGATCAGCGTGTTGCAATACGCCTGGTGCTTCATTTTTTGCGAAGCCATCACCAGGTCAATGCTGGACATCAGCTTGGCTGTAGCAGCAATCATCTCGCTCGTCAGACCGCGACTGATGCGGGTAAGCTCCGGCATGCCCGTCGAGAAGGACAACACGTACTCGCGCAGCTCGCCCACTGTCCAGTTTTTGATTTCCTCGTAGATCGACAAGTTCAAATCGTCGTAAATAATCCGGGTGACCTCATCCTTTTCGTACGGAATCACCGGATTTTCGTAAATGTCCTTGAGTTGGAGCTCGCTCAGTACGACTTTGGCTGCCATCCGCTCCAGTGCGGAATTTGCAGCAAGTTTGCTCATGTGGTCGCCTGACTTCTCCTCGCTCGCTTTGGCCAATACATCGCGAACGGATGTGAACTGGTAATGTTCTTTACGGATGACGCATGCCAATTTCATCTCGCTTCACTCGCTTTCTTTGGTGGAACTTTTTGTCCGCCCGACATTCTTTGAGTGAAAACGGCCATCCTGCATACTTTCGCGTTTCTCCCCGGAAAAATTCGTGTGAGACCAGCTCATCATTGAGCAACCGCGTTCGTGCGGATGATATTACCCAAAATATGCCTGGCGGGGATATGCTTGCTGCTTTTCGAGCGCGTCGTTGCGCTTGTTTCTTTCGTCCGTATACGTCAAAAAGACGCCTGGAAAAGGAGACGGTCATCCGTCTTCATTCAAGCGCCATTGCTTTTGTTGCGATTCACTTTTCAAGCGTATGCTGTTTTTTCAAAAGGAGCGTTTCCACCGCCGGGAGAAATTCCTCCTCCATGACCGGCTTGACCAAAAACGCGCAAACTCCTTTTGTTTTCGCTTTTGCTACCACGTCTTTGTGACTGTATGCCGTTAACAGGAGGATGGATGCATCCGATTGTCCTCTGATGATCCCTGTTGCCGTCAATCCATCCATAACAGGCATTTTTACATCCATGATGATGAGGTGCGGGTCCCACAGTTGCGTCAGAGCAACGGCTTCCTCGCCGTTCTTCCCGTCAGCCACAACGTTGTAGCCTTGTTCCTGCAACATCTCGACCAGGTCCATTCGCGTGATGGGGTCGTCGTCTATGATTATGATTCGGTAACGCTGACGCAATACTCCACCTCCCGCTAAGAGAATGGACGTGCCAACTGCTCATCATACGGTCAAACCTGCAACCGACGCCGTTGTCGGGTTTTTTTGCAGCTTTTTGAATACTCTCATTATATCTTATTACCGTTGGCTATTTCTACCCTTAATCCCGTCCTTTGCCGCCTGCCGTCCCGTTTTTTCAAAGCGGCTTGCTGATTTTCTATCGATCCTCGCGACCGCAGAAACGACCTGGGCATTCCTTCCGTTCACCGTCGCACTAGCAGACTTTCTACTTGGCCTGCTCCGTAATCTTTTGCCGCAAATCCGAGACTAGCTCCTGCATCGTAACGCTTTGCAAAATCGCTTCCATCGCATGCTCGGCACGAAGCAGGATCAATTCCAGGACGAACTGGATGTTCGCCCCCACCGGACAGGCTGGATTCGGCTGGTCATGAATGTGAAAAAGCTGGCCTTCTTCCACGACCTCAACCGCCCGGTAAATGTCGAGCAAGGTAATGCTCGCAAGCTCTTTGGCGAGTGATGCGCCGCCTGCTCCGGCCCGGACGTTCACCAGGCCCGCCTTTTTCAATTGGCCGAGTACCCGGCGGATAATGACCGGATTCGTATTCACGCTTCCGGCGATCCACTCGGACGTATGATGGGAGTTTGCATCGATAGAGAGAAGTGATAGTATATGAACCGCAATGGAAAAACGGCTGCTGATTTTCATGTCGGTCACCCTTTCGTTGTAATGATTATAGTTACACCTTCATTTGGAAGTCAAGTTAACCGTTCCGTCACATTTGCTGCTGTGGCGCATTTGTGAATTCTACTATAATTACGGTGTCATAAAATCCCATATTGTTGATGAGGAGTGTTGACTGTATGATGCATCCACAGATCGATGTTTCACCAGCAACGGCCTTGCTCGATGTTCCTGTCCATATTACACTAAGCGGTTTTCAGCCGCATCAGTTAATCACGCTCAACGCTACCCTGACGAACGGATTGCCAGGAGGAGAACTGACAGCGTCTTCCCATGCGATTTTTCAGGCGGACGAGAACGGCTCTGTTGATCTCGTCTCCCAGGCTCCCTTGTTCGGAACGTACGAAGGAATCGATCCGATGGGGCTTTTCTGGTCGATGAACGTGCAAACACTGCGCTTTTACAGTGCCTATTCACTCGATGACTTCCAGTTTACTCCCCGCTCTACCGAGATTCACCTGACGGCAGAAGTCAATCAAAAACCAGTCGCCAAGGCTGTTGTCAAACGCGTTTTCGTTTCCCGCGACGTCTCGATTACAAAAGTCAAGGAGGACGGCCTGGTCGGTCTGTTTTTCAGCAAGCCTCACCCTGAGCCGAAGCCTGCCGTGCTCGTCCTGGGAGGCAGCGAAGGCGGGATCGGCTCCTGTTCACAATTTGCCGCCTTGTTCGCCTCTCACGGCTATCCGGCGCTTGCTCTCGCCTATTTTCAATGCGACGACTTGCCGACGGACATTCAGCAAATTCCGGTTGAATACGTCCAGCGCGCCGTGCATTGGCTCAAGCAGCAGCCAACCGTGCATCCTGACAAAATAACTGTGTTTGGCCGCTCCAAAGGCGCCGAGCTGGCCTTGGTCACCGCTTCGCTCGAACCGGATATCCACGCCGTCATCGCATCCAGCCCCAGCTCAACCGTCAACATCGGGACAGACAGGGCTTTTGCCGATTCCGAGATATTTTCACCGCAATCGTCCTGGTCGTTTCGCGGCGAACCTCTGCCATTCGTTTCATGGACAGAGGAGCAATCCCGCCAATTCCGCGAGCTGCTCGATGCCGGACAACGCATCGATCAAATTCATAAGGACGCGTGGCGCGCCTGCGAGTGGCTTGCGGACGCCGAAATTCCTGTGGAAAAGATCAACGGCCCGATTTTGCTGCTTTCCGCTGACGACGATCACTGGTGGCCTGCTGCCGAACATTGCGAGCGCATGGTAGCACGGCTGAAGGCCAAGCAGTTTGCCCATCCGGTCGTGCATTTGCGCTACGCCGACACGGGTCATGGCATTCGGTTTCCGTACATTCCTACGACGCGAATCGCACAGAACGGAGGAACGCCGAAAAACAATGCGCAGGCGTCCGAGCATTCGTGGAAAGAAGTGCTCGCGTTTTTGGAAGAAACGTTTGCATGACCGCATAAGCACATGCTTTTTCTTGCCCGCTTACATAAGCTGTAGAGAACAGCTAGTCATGACTTTTCAAAAACGGCGGTGAAGCCATGTGAACTGGAGAAGGCAAGGACAGCTCAGGCGATTCACAGCAAGAATCGGGCAAACTTTTCGCATGACGCGCTGGAAGTTGACACGCTCATGGAGCAGCTTCCGGCATCCTGGCAAAGTTTTGCTGCAAAAATGCTATGCGCTCCTCAGAAGAATGTATAAATAGATTTCCCCTCTTCCCGCAATGGGTGGAGGGTTTTGTTTTTTCGCAAGCAAGATCGCAGCATAAGCGTCGGAAGCTTCCCTCCCAAAAACTTCCGCCTCTCCAACAGGTAAAGCCTACTCCCGTGACGAAGTAGGCTTTAGACATGTGACTATTCAAATTTCAGAGAGGATGAAAAAACAAATGGATTGCCTTTTTTGCAAAATCGTCAACGGTGACATTCCCTCCAAGAAAGTGTACGAGGACGAGCATGTTCTCGCTTTTCATGACATCAACCCTGTCGCGCCAGTCCACGTGCTGGTCATCCCGAAAAAACATATCCAGTCCGTAATGGCGATTGAACCGGAGGACAAAGAGCTGATCGGCCATCTGCACCTCTCCTTGCAAAAGGTAGCCGATACCATGGAGGTAACCGAGTCCGGCTTCCGCGTCGTGACGAACATCGGAAAACACGGACAGCAAACGGTGTTCCACCTGCACTACCACCTCATTGGCGGCAGACAGCTGGAGTGGCAGTTCTAGCACGAATACATTTTTCGTCAGGCGTTGTTTTGCGAGACGATGTGGCGGGCGATCCCTTCGCCGTGAAATCTGCCGTTTTCGATGAAAATGGCATTGGCGTGGTGGCCCGCCGCAATCACGCCCGCTATGTACAGACCCGGAACGTTCGTTTCCATCGTTTCGGGATCATGGGCTGGCACGCCTGTCTCCTCATCCGTCTGCACGCCGAGCGACCGCAGGAACGTCCGGTCGGGACGATAGCCGATCAGCGCGAAAACGTGATCGTTGGCAAGCGTAATCTCACCGTCAGCCGTATTGACGTGAATCGCCCGTTCCTCAATAGCAGAAACCGTCGCTCCGAAAAACATTTGGATGCGGCCTTTTTTTATGAGACTTTCAAACACCGGACGAGTCCACGCCTTGACTTTGTCTGACAGCTCGGTTCTGCGGCAGATGACGGTGACATGCGCCCCTGCCCGTTCCAGTTCCATCGCGGCGTCTACAGCGGAGTTGTTGCCGCCCACAATCGCCACTTGCAAGCCGGCGTACGGGTGCGCTTCCTTGTAAAAAGAAGAAACTTTCGGCAAGTCTTCCCCCGGCACGTTCAACCGATTCGGATTGTCGAAGTAGCCAGTAGCGATGACCAGCTTTTTCGCTTCGTAGTGATGTGTCTTGGAAAAACGGTCCGTCGTCGTAACGTGAAAACCTTCTCCCACGCGCTTCGCTTCTGTCACGGTTTCGTATACGTGCACGCGCAAGTCCTCGCGGGAGGCTACCAGCCGATAGTAATTGAGCGCTTCTTGCCTGGTCGGTTTATCGTTGGCTGTGGCAAAAGGAATGCCGCCAATCTCCAGCAAGTCCGGCGTGCTGTGAAAAACCATGTACGTCGGATAGCGATAAATGGAATGCACAAGCGACCCTTTTTCAATAATGAGCGGATCAAGTCCGGCTTTTTTGCAAGCGATGGCTGCTGCCAGACCGCAAGGCCCGCCGCCAATAATCAGTACGTCTTCCATTTCTCTTCCGCCTCACTTCTTCATTTCTCTCTCTTCTCTTTCCAATCCTTATCATACCATATCGGAATTTCCGCAAAAGAGTTCCCGGCTGTTCTCTTACCAATAAATGACCAATGAAAGATTGGTTATGTCTCCTTATACTGGATGTATGATGAAAACACAAAACATACATATTTGGTTGGTTTCTCTGGCATTTCTGACATACTGCCTGACTCTGGCTGTCGGCGTCCCTGCCTCAACCGCTTCCACAAAAGCGTTGAAGGACATTGCCAACAGCTACGCCAAAGAGCAAATCCGCTCCTTGCACGAGGCAGGTGTAATCGCGGGAGATGAAAACGGCTATTTCCATCCGACTCGTCCGGTCACTCGTGCCGAGTTCGTCGCGATGCTGACACGCACGCTGGGCATCCAGCCTGTTGCGAGCAACATCCCCGCTTACACCGATGTCGCGAAAAATTCCTGGGCGTACGGCTCGGTGCAGGCAGCGGCTGCGGCAGGCATCTCAAGCGGGATCAGCGCTACTGCCTTCGGGCCGAAACGCACGATCTCGCGCGAAGAAGCAGCGACTTTTCTCGTGCGGGCTCTCGTGCAAAATGTTCCGGCACAAGCCAATCCAGCCGTCAGCGACGCCGCTTCCATCTCCAGCTGGGCAAAAGCTGCGGTCGCCAAGGCGCTCCAGAACAAGTGGCTCGTCGGCTACGAAGGCAACTTCCGTCCGAACGATGCCTTGTCGCGTGAAGAGACAGCCGTCATTTTGCAGCGTATTTTGACCGAGCTGAACAAAAAACCTGGTACGTCAGCGCCGCTGGTTTCGCTTGGCTGGCAATACCAGTCCACTACGGACGAGTTTATTGCCCAAGTCAAGAAAAGCGGTGTCAACACGCTGTCGCCACGCTGGTACTTCCTGCAAAAAGACGGTACGGTCAGCGACTTTTCCGACGCTGCCCTCGTTCACTGGGCACACGCAAACGGCAAACAGATCTGGCCTTTGTTCGGAAATCGCTTTGATTCCGCCGCCACACATGCAGCGCTGTCCAGTGCGGACAAGCGCAAGGCAATCGTGCAAAAGCTCGCTGCCTTTGTGGACAAGTACGAGCTGGATGGCATCAACGTTGATTTTGAAGGCTTTTCACCTGCTGACCGCAACAACTTCACGCTGTTCATCCAGGAGCTGTCAACTGCGCTGCAAACCAAAGGAGCTGTCGTCTCCGTCGATATTCCACCTGATACCAAAACCGATTGGAGTGAACCTTACGACTTTGCCAAACTGGCAAAAGCCGCAGACTATTTGATCGTCATGGCTTACGAGGAGCATTGGGTGGGTGGCCCGAAAGCCGGCTCCGTCGCTTCGCTTCCGTGGTTGAAAAAAGTGACGGAAGATTTGTTGGATGATATTCCGGTGCAAAAATTGATCGTCGGTTTGCCGCTTTACACCAGAGACTGGTATCAGGCAAAAGGCGGCGTGCAATCGACCGATATCAGCATCCCCGAGTCATATCAGCTGCTCTCGCAATACAGAGCGAGCACCAAATGGGATGCGAGCCTCGGACAGTACCGCTCTGCGTACAGCAAACAAGGGGTGACCCATTCGATTTGGCTGGAAGAAAGCCGTTCGCTGGGCCTCAAGGTTCAAGCAAGCCTGCAATGGCAAATCGGCGGTCTGGCTTACTGGTATGTAGGCTCCGAGTCTACCGATGTGTGGCCGGCCATCGCCAATGCGATCAAGCTGAAACAGGTGCGAGCCAAACTTTCCTGACGGACAACAGCAAAACCGCCTCCGCTGACGATACGTGCAGCGGAGGCGGTTTATTTTGTGAGAGCGGGGGTGACCACGATCATACGCAACCTCTAGCCTAGCGCACTAACGCAATTTTCGCTCCATGAACATGGCGCCTTCCAGCGGGTTGTAGATGTAAGGCGTCGTCTCGGAAAACCCGAACGCCCGATACAACGCCTGCGCGCTCGTCATCGTCGCCAGCGTATCGAGCCGCATGAAATCGTACGGAAGCTGTTCCGCTGCCTCAATCACTTTTTGCACGAGCGCCCTGCCGATTTTCAACCCGCGATATCGGTCGCGCACATACAGTCTTTTCATCTCGCAAATCCGTTCCTCGCTTTTGCGCAGGGCGATGCAGCCCGCTGCTTCTCCGTCTACCAGCGCGAGGATCAGCACCCCATCTGGAGCCGCATACTTCCCAGGTAACGATTCGCATTCTGCTTCGAAGTCCTGAAAGCCCAGGTCAAGCCCGAGCGACTCGGTGTATTCGCGGAAAAGCTGCTTCACGCTCTCCAGCTCTGCCTCGTGTTCTTCTGTCACATAACGAAATTCGATCATCTGTTCTTTCCTCTCCTGCCTGTCTGTTTTGTCTGTCTCGATGTGAAAAATCGCTGCTTATTTTCTTGCGCTGTGAACGATATACGCCAACCGTTCATCGCTTTGGCAAAAGTCTGCCAAGTTGCCAACGCCCCATTTCGCACTCACTGCTTTCAGCGTCATATCGTGGCGAATGTACTCCTTGGCAAGCAAAATCAGCATCGGGTCTGTCGTCTGAATCGCTTGCGGCACGCGGCCATCGAGGAAGCTGGCGATCAACACCTGCTGGTCGTCCTGGATCACGATGGTCAGTCGCTGGCCCATGCGCCGTTTTTCGATCGCGGAAGTTTCTTCGTGATAGAAGGCGTTGCCGAAAGAAGCCGTTTTTTGATCGGCAAACAACAGGGAGAACAGCCTGATTCCTTGCGCTTGTGCCGCTTCGGCCGCCCCCTTCAATTCATCCAGCTCCTCGTCCCACGCCGACAGCCACACTTCCTCTTTTGCATGTGTGAGCAAGCTTTGCATAGCGGACAAAATTTTCGCCCGCTCCTCCATATGCCTGATCACGTGAACCTCCACCGGCTTTTCCATCGCTTGCAGCTCTTGCTCCAAATAGTCAATCGTCTCGACATGCTGCTTTTTCAGATTCGCCATCAGTTCCTTGATCGGCACAGGCCGATACGTTGGCGGCTCTGTCCGCAGTTCGATGACAGCCTGCTTGCTCACCAGCTTGGCAATAACCGCGTACACCATCGACCTAGGAACCCCGCTCTTTTTGCTGATTTCGTACCCGTTTTGCAGCGGTTCTTTCAGCAATGTCACGTATACTTTTGCTTCATTTTTGGAAAAACCGATTTCCTCAAACTTGTCCAGTAGCAGCTCCATAACAACACCCTTTTTAGTTGTAATAGATATGACTACTATAACTCAATCCGTTTGACGAAGCAACCTGATTCGCGCTGCTCCGGCCAATGCCATAAAAAAACCGCCGCTTTGCCTGTTACGCAAAGCGACGGTTTCCTCTTTGATGCTATTCGTTTAGCCAACCTGCTGTAGCAGCTTTCCCCGCAGTTTGGTCAGCATGTCTTCGGTCATTTTTTCGAGATCAAATTCGGCTTTGAAGCCCCACTCATTCATCGCTGCTGTCGCGTCAATCGAGTTAGGCCAGCTGTCGGCGATCGCCTGACGCACCGGGTCTACGTCGTACGAGAGCGCAAACGTCGGGATGTGCTTGCGGATCGCTGCCGCTACATCTTCCGGCTCGATGCTCATCGCCGTTACGTTGAACGCGTTGCGGTGAATGAGCTTGGATGGGTCTGCTTCCATCAACGCGATGATCGCGTTCAAAGCATCGGGCATGTACATCATGTCCATGTACGTGCCTTTGCCGATGTAGGAAGTGTAAGCCCCGTCGAGAATCGCTTTGTAGTAAATATCTACCGCGTAATCGGTCGTTCCCCCGCCTGGAGGCGCCACGTAGGAGATCAGTCCCGGAAAACGAACGCCGCGCGTATCGACGCCGAACTTTTGGTAGTAGTAATCGCACAGCAGCTCTCCGGACACTTTGTTGACCCCGTACATCGTCGTCGGGCGTTGGATCGTATCCTGTGGCGTGTTGTCTTTTGGCGTGGACGGCCCGAATGCGCCGATGGAACTAGGGGTGAAAAACTGGCAGTTCAGCTCGCGAGCTGCTTCCAGTGCGTTGACCAGTCCGCCCATGTTCAGGTTCCAGGCAAGCAGCGGTTTCGCTTCAGCGGTAGCCGAAAGCAGTGCAGCCAAATGCATGATCGTATCGACCTGATGGGTTTTCGCCAGCTCGAACATGCGATTTCCGTCCGTTACATCCAAAATCTCGAATGGCCCGGAATCCACCACAGGGTCAGCTTCTTTTTTGCGGATATCTGTCGCGACAACCTGATCGGCTCCGTAAACTTCGCGCAGCTTCATGATCAGCTCAGAACCGATTTGCCCCAATGCTCCCGTAACTAATATCTTTTTCATGACAGGATCCCCATTTCTTTCCCAACTTTTTCATAGATGCCAAGGGCGCGATCCAGCATTTCCTTGGTGTGAGCGGCAGTCGGCATGTTGCGTACACGTCCTGTTCCTTTTGGCACGGTCGGGAACACGATCGCCTTGGCGTACACGCCCGCTTCGTACAGGCGTTTGCTGAACTCCTGTGTCTGTTGTTCGTCGCCAATGATGCAAGGCGTGATCGGTGTTTCGCTCGCTCCGATGTTGAAGCCAAGCTCTTTCAAGCCTTTTTTCAAATAGTGGCCGTTATCCCACAGCTTGTCGTGAAGCTCTGTGCTGCTTTGCAAAATTTCAATAGCGGCGATGCTTGCAGCCACGTCGGCTGGCGTCAATGCAGTGGAGAACAGGAACGGTCTGCTGCGTACTTTGAGCCAGTCAATCAACTCCTGGCGTCCAGCGACATAACCGCCGACTACCCCGATCGCTTTCGAGAGCGTACCGATCTGGAAGTCAATTTTATCGGACAAGCCAAAATGCTTGACTGTTCCAGCGCCTTTTCCGAGCACGCCGGAACCGTGAGCATCATCTACATACGTAATGAGGTCAAATTCTTCGGCCACCTCGACGATTTCCGGCAGCTTGGCAATATCGCCATCCATCGAGAAGACGCCATCGGTGATGACCATCAGTTTTTTATATTTACCGGACTCTTTCGCTTCTCTCGCCTTGGCGCGAAGGTCGTCGATGTCGGAGTGGTTAACGCGAATGATTTGCGCGCGCGACAGACGGCAGCCGTCGATGATCGACGCATGGTTCAGCTCGTCTGACAAAATCGCATCGTCCTTGTCCATCACGGCAGAAATAGCTGCCATGTTGCAGTTAAAGCCGGACTGATAAGCGATGGCTGCTTCTGTATGCTTGAAGGCAGCGAGTTTTTCTTCGAGTTTGACATGCAGATCAAGCGTACCATTGATGGTGCGAACCGCCCCTGCTCCAACTCCGTATTTTTGCGCAGCAGCAGTCGCCGCTTCGATCAGGCGCTGGTCTGTTGCCAGTCCCAAATAGTTGTTGGAAGACAGGTTAACCAGTTCTTTTCCCGCAATGGTGATGACAGGGCCGTTTGCGCTTTGCAAAGGATCGATGACGTTGTACAGACCTTTGCTTTTCAAATCAGCCAGATTTTCGTGTAAAAAATGCTCCAATGTTTTGCTCGCCAACGAGAATCCCTCCAGCATCCAGCCATCGGGCCTTACATCTGACCATCGTGGAAGTAATTCCCACGAAAACAAATGTGCACCCTGCGCGGACATATTTTTCTTATGAAAATCCCTTTAAATCAACCTTATTTACTAATAGGTTACCACCATTTTCTTTAAATGTCCATATCACAAAGACATATTTGATGACGCTTTCAGGCAAATCGCAGAAAGACCTATTCCTACATAAGTTCTCCTTTTGTTGGAATCTTAGACAAAAGCCGCGCAACAAAAAACCACCCTCCTCTTTTCCAGTGGAGCGTGGCTCTTGCTTACTTTTTCGCTTTGGCCGATTTCAACATCCCCGGTTTGGCATCGGATGTGCGGGCAAATCCATCCCCTGCAAAGCGATGCGTCATCAAAGCTTCGATCGGTTGACCCAGGCGAAAATGCTGATCGACCATCTGCTTGGCGTCTTCCGGGGTCACGTTCTGATACCAGATGCCTTCCGGATAGACGACTACGACACAGGCATCCTCACAGCGCCCGTTGCAGCGCGTGCGGCTCGTATGTACATAGTCGTCCAGACCAGCCTCGGTGATCGCTTCCCGGAGCGCTACCGTCACTTCCTCGCCCCCGTTGCGCATACAGCTCCCGCCATTGCAGAGCAACACATGGTGACGCGTTTGAGACAAATCCCACGTTGCCAATGAACATTCCTCCCGCGAAATAATCGTAACGATTACGTTTTATTTACTTTTCTACTTTACTTTTTCTCATCATGACTGTAAATAGCGCAATTTGCAATTCCCAGAACGTTTCCTTTTTGCTAGAATATATGTTCGTATACAACTATTCCAATCTTTGGAGGGCGGTGGATCACATGTCCGTAACCAAGCAGCGAGATGCCTTGCAACTGCTCCAGACAATCGGGTCTTTTCCCTGGTATGTAGAAAAATTTATCGACCATAAAAAGACGAAAAAAAGCTCCCCTTCCACCTTGCTCGGGTATTTGCGCGACATCGCCTTTTTCTTTCGCTGGATGATGACAGAAGGTTTGACGCAGGCGACAGAGCTCAAGGACATGCCCCTCTCTGACCTGAACGAGCTGAAAAAGGAGACGATCGAAAGCTACGTCTTGTACTTGCAAGAATCGCATTTGTACGAACGCGCCGCCCTGCTGACCAACCCGACGCGCAGCGCGAAAAAAGAGTACAGCGACCGGACGATCAGCCGAAAAATTTCCAGCCTGAAGTCGTTGTTTCATTATTTAGCGGCGCTGGCGGAAGACGAGCATGGCGAGGCGTATTTGAAGCGCAATGTCCTGGCCAAAATCGAGCTGGACGCAACAGAGATGACACCGCTCGCCCGCGCCCACGCCATCCGGGCCAAAATTTTGATCGACGATGAAATTTATCAGTTCGTCGATTTTGTTTACAACGGCTACCTCGCCCACTGTGACACGGAAAAAAAGCGGCAGTACCACCTGCAAAATCGCGACCGGGATACGGCAATGATCGCGCTGATTCTCTCTGGCGGGTTTCGCGTCTCGGAGATCGTCAGCCTGGACTTGTCCGACATCGTCATGGAAAAAAATCAGTTGAAAATGATCAGAAAAGGCAAGAAGGAAGACGCTCCCTTTTTCAGCGACTGGGGCAAGGAGTATCTCGGCCGTTACCTGGCTCTGCGCGACAAGTATCATCCTGGCTCCCAGGAGGACGCTGTTTTCCTCGCCGTATCGCCAACGAAGCCGCACGGCCACCGAATCGAAGTGCGCTCGGTACAAAAGCTGGTCAAAAAATACGCGAAAGCATTCGGGATCCCTGATCTGTCCGTCCACAAGCTGCGGCACAGCTTTGCCACCCAGTTTTTGCGGCTGAATCCCGACCCTCACCAGCTGCAAGCGCAGTTGGGACACTCGAAAATCGAGACGACGATGCAATACGCCCACGTCCTCGAAGATGCGCTGGAGAAAGCGGTCAATCGCACAACCTGACCTGACTCCCCTAAAAAAGCAATCGACCAATCAGCCCTCGCCCTGGCGAACTCAAGCTGATTGGTCTTTGTTTTGCCTTTGCGTTCATCCTCTTTTTCCCCTACAGCCCGGCTGATCGCTGCAACCGTTTGGCAATTTCCAAAAAGTCTTCCCGCGACACCCCTGGCGCAAACTCCTCCGGCAATTCATCCAGATCGGGAACAGGCCCGCCATCCGGGACGCCTTGAATGACCTCCGCGGTTGATCCGTCCGGCAAAGGTCCGCGCCAGATCATCGCGATATCCTGATAGTCCTGGTAGCTGAACGTAAACAGCTTGCGGTTTAGCCCCATGGCAATATACGGATGAGTCGCGTCAAACTGCTCGTTGTCCAAGTCCGGGACAGGAAGCATTTTCGTCAAATCGACTCCCGTAGCAATTTCCAGCGCCTTGGCGTAGGCCACCACATGCACGCCGCCTCTGACGAGCAAATAGCCAATCATCGCTCGTGCCGTCGGGTGATCAGTCATCTGGTACACGCGCATTTTGTGGGTGCGCGCCCCGCATTCGAGAAAAAAGTTGTGCAGCAGATCAAGCACGAGATTGCCGCTGGTGAACACGTAGTCGCCCGTCCACGATTTGCCCATCGAATCACCGGGCAGCGCGGTCTGTGCCGAGGCAATGAAATGATATGTGTTGCGCTTGTTCAAGCCGTTGGCGAGCGGTGTAGTGTCGGGATCGCCAGGCCGCGTAATGCCTTTCATGCACAAGTTGATCGCATTGGATACCAGCTCGACGTGCCCTACCTCTTCTGCCGTGATGCTCGCGACGAGGTCGTAAAACGGCTTCAGCTTTCTTTTCCCGCGAAAATTGAACGATTGATACAAATAGTTGTTCAAAGTCGACATCTCGCCAAAACGGCCGCCCAATAGCTCCTGGACGGCCGCAGCGGCGTTGGCGTCTCCGTATTCCGGCTCCGGAAGCTCGATAGCCAATCGGTTAATCCGTGTAAACAACGCGATTCCCTCCCCCGTCATCCTCCTGTCTTTACTGTTTTATGAGGGGGAAAGGTTGTATCATGTCACTAACTCGGCATGACCCAGACGATTTGCTGTATGCGCACGAAAAACGTAGAGCCGCCGACTCGCAAAACGACGTGGTCGGGCAGGACGTTGACTACGTTTCCTCGGAGGTTTCCTTGCGTCGTTTGGATGGTAACATCACGCTGCACAACGCCTAACAACGTTTGATACACGAACGGGTCAATCAACGACGTCATCGACGGGGTGTTTGATCCCGGCTGGGACTGGGGCTGATATGGATACGCACTCATGACACTCGTGGCTCCTTCCTGTAATTCCTCCCCTTACTTTATGCAGCGTTCGGGATATGGGTGAGAGCACAGCTCATCCATGCCGCACGCTCTGCGACAGATGAGTGAACAGCTACAACCCCTACTGCCTGCCCTGTGACTGATGAGCAAACAGCTACAACCCTACTGCCTGCCCTTCGACAGATGAGTGAACAGCAACCCTGCCGCCTCCTCTGTAACTGACGAGTGCCCCCCCGCAAAAAAAGCCCGGCCCCCTGCCTTTCAGACAGAAGACCGAGCCTCGCTTCATTAATCGTGTAAGGATGGAGTTACAGCGAAGACTTGCCCTTGCTGTTTTTCGCTCCCGTAACCACTACGCTTTCCAGCTTGGCCGCTTTGAGCGTCTCTTGATCGATGAGGTTCAACTCCGCCATTCTGTTCAGGACAACGGCCTGGCGGGACTTGGCCTTTTCCCAATGCTTCACAGGCGAATACGCTTCCGGCGCCTTTGGCAAAGACGCGAGGATCGCGGTTTCCCCGATCGTCAGCGGAACTTTTCCCCCTGCTGTTGCCGCAGATTTGTTGAAGTAAAACTGGGCAGCTTCGCCGATGCCGTAGTGCCCGTGTCCGAAGTAAATCACGTTCAGGTACATTTCCAGCAGCTCTTTTTTGCTGTAGCGCTGTTCCAGTTGCAAGGCAATCGCCATTTCCTTGACTTTTCTGCCCATCGTTTTGTCATGGGTCAAAAACAGGTTGCGGGCGAGCTGCATCGTGATCGTGCTGCCCCCCTGCACGTAGGCACCTTCGCGAACATCGATCCAGATCGCCCGGGCAAGCCCGTACGGATCGACTCCCGGATGCTGCATGTACCGATGATCTTCAATTGCCACGAACGACTTCCAGACATAATCAGGCATCTCGTCGAGCTTGACGTAGGCACCGTGAGCCGGGTGCTGCACAGCCGCCAGCTTTTGGTCATCGATCCACCAGTTGCCGGCCCAGGTCAAGACAACCGGAGTCAAAATCGTGACAATCAACATGAAAACGAGCAAAATGCCCGCTCTTTTTTTCCACGACCATGCCCGCTTTCGCGCTGGCTGGTTTACGGTTGCTGCTGCATATGGATTCGCGTTTCCCCCTACCGGGACGGAAAGCTGGTTCATGCTACATTCCCCCTTGCCTTGCAGTACACCTTCATTGTAAGGAAGGGGGATGTTTTCTCCCATCGAATCCACTTACAGCAAGCTTACAATTTCGTAAGGCTTGCCCCGATCAATAGCGGTGCGTTCCGGCCTCCTGCTGGCGCAGCTCGATCCGTCTGATCTTGCCCGATGTCGTTTTCGGCAGTTCCTGGACAAATTCGATCTTGCGCGGATATTTGTACGGCGCAGTCAATGTCTTGACATGATCCTGAAGCTCGGCAACCAGCCCGTCAGACGGCGTCTGGCCTTTTTTCAAAATCACAAACGCCTTCACCACATGTCCGCGCTCCGGATCGGGACTGGCGACCGCCGCGCACTCGGCCACTGCCGGATGCTTGACCAGCGCATCTTCCACTTCGAATGGCCCGATCGTATAGCCGCCAGAGATAATGATGTCATCCGAGCGGCCTTCGAACCAGATGTAGCCGTCCTCATCCATCTGCCCCTGATCGCCCGTAACGTACCAGTCGCCACGGAAAGCTCTCGCCGTGCGCTCGGGATCGTCCAGGTACCCTTTGAACAGCGCCACCAGATTGCGGTCAATGGCAATATCGCCGACTTTGCCGACGGGCAGCTCGTGCCCTTCCTCGTCAATAATCGCGATCCGCACGACTGGCGAAGGCTTGCCCATCGAGCCAGGCTTCGGCTCCATGCCGACAAAGGTGCCGACCAAAAGCGTGCTTTCCGTCTGTCCATAGCCGTCGCGCACCGTCAACGCAAATTCGCGGCGGAACGTGTCAATCACTTCCCGATTCAACGGCTCGCCTGCCGAACATGCCGAGCGCAGCGCTTGCAGCTTGTACTGCGACAGATCGGATACTTTTGCCATCAGCCTGTATTCGGTTGGCGTGGCACACAGCACGGAAACGGGGTAATTTTGCAAAATAGTCAAATAGTTTTCGGCAACGAACCGCCCTTTGTAGACGAACGCCGTCGCTCCCATCCCCAACGTGGATACGAACGGACTCCAGATCCACTTCGCCCACCCAGGTCCTGCTGTCGCCCAGACCAGGTCGCCTTCGCGCACGTCAAGCCACTGCTTGGCTGCTACCGCCAGATGGGCGAACGGCCAGCCGTGGACGTGCATGACGCCTTTTGGCCCGCCTGTCGTCCCGGACGTGTAGGACAAAAACGCAAGCTCGTCAGCGTCCGTATCTGCTGCGGTACATTCTTCACTCTGCCCTTCCATCAGTCCGGCAAGCGATACCCAGCCGTCTTTGCCTGCTCCTGTTGTGATGTAATGCGTCAAGCTTGGGCAGTTGCCGCGAGTCGGCTCCACCTCGTCCATCACCCCGTCAAAGCTGATGACTGCTTTCGCTCTGGCGTGGTTCACCCGATATTCGATGTCTTTGTAGCGCAGCATTTCCGATCCGGGCATGATGACGGCGCCCAGCTTCAGCAAGGCGAGGTACAGTCCGTAGGCAAGCGTGCCGCGAGAGACGAGCACCAGCACCCGATCCTTTTCGCCAATCCCGATGGAGGCAAGTGCATTGGCGATGCGATTGGAATAGCGGCGCAACTCCTCATAGGTCAAAATGTGTTCGTTTCCTTGCTCGTCCAACTCCCAGACAGCGCGTCTTTCCGGGTTCTTTTTCGCCCACTCATCGACTTGCGCCGCGAAGTTGTATTTGACTGGCATGTTCAATTTCAAATGACACACCCCCACTTTGTTTACGTATGTAAAAAGACACTTCGACGTTTTTTTAATTTTTCCTCTTTACACTCTATTCAAACAAAAGAAAAACAGCGTCATGATACAAAAATTGGCACGCCATACGGGCGAAACGATTATGGCACTTCCTACGTCATACATAACAAAGGCTCCCATGCAGATGCACGAGAGCCGATTCGAACTGATGACACTGTATGAAGGTTACAGAACGCGCTTGACTTTGACAACACGCTTTTCCCAGTTCGTCCCATCGTACTTGGAGTATGTCACACCAGGACTGCCGTACGTGTGCAAGATTTTGCCGTTTCCAGCATAGATCGCCACGTGCGTGATCCGGTCGGAGGAGCTGTTGGCGGAAGCCTTCATGAAGAGCAGGTCACCTTTTTGCAGGTTCTTCTTGGACACAGTCGTACCTACTGTGGATTGCTGGCGGGAGTCGCGCGGCAACGTGATTCCCGCTTCCTTGAAGACGCGCTGCGTGAAGGAAGAGCAGTCAAACGTTTTGGTGCTGCTGCTGGAAGAACCGTACTTGTATTTCGTTCCCATATACTTTTCACCGATCTTGATTACTTTGTTGGCAAGATCGCTTGGAGCTTGTTGTGTATCGTCTCCGGAATTATCCGAAGAGCTTGTCTCTTCCAAAATGCGGCGAGCCCCTACGAATTTGTCGCTGTACTCGGAATAGCTTTTCACGACAACGGCATCCTCGCCTTGGGAGGAATAGACGAATTGATCATTGCCTATGTATATTCCCATAAAAGATGCGCTTCCGCTTCCTGTCGATGAGAAGAATACCAGGTCTCCCGGCTCAACGCTGTCTTGGGAGACTTTTTTGCCTGCCTTGGACAAGCTTGAGATCGTGCTGCCGATTGTGATGCCGACTTGTTTGTACGTATACGTAGCCAGCTCTGCGGAACCGAATTGTTTTGGACCTTTTGCTTTATATTCATAATCTTTCCCAATCAGCGATGTGGCAATATTGACTACATCAGATTGTTTTGAATCTTGCGTCTTAGCGGCCGCCTGTCCAACTTGACCACCCATTAACAGGGACGTACTCAGTAGGACTGCTATTGTTGACTTCATTACCCAATCTCGTTTCGTCACTTTCTTTTCCTCCTTGTTATGTTGTGGCACCCGTCTTGGGTACATGGACAGATTACCGCAGGAGGAAACAGGAGGATAAGACCGTAAAATTTACCAATTCAGGAATTAGTAGCATCGGACTACTCAGAAAACAAGCGGCAAAGTAGGCTGTTCTTGCCTTTTAGTTCCATAGCACCAGAAGCCATTGAGAAACGATTTCAATGGCGCGATGCACGAAAAAAACCCATCTTCTGCCTGATCATGTCAGAAGATGGGTTTTCTCTTGGCGGAGTAAGGCTTGTTATCCTTTCAATCTGGCGGTAAACTGGCCTCGCTCTTCGTCGCCCCATTTGAGTGTCAGCACATCGCCGTCTGCCACTGGCCCGACACCCGCTGGTGTTCCCGTGTAAATGATGTCGCCAGCTCCCAGACCGAAATGTTCTTCTACATAAGCCAAAATCGTTTCCAGATCAAAGATGACGTCGCTAATATTGCCTCGCTGAACTTGCTCGCCGTTTTTATGCAGCGAAAAGTCGGCTTGCTGCAAGGCAGACAGCCCCGAGAACGGCTGAAACGGCGTCAAGATTGCGGAATTTTTAAACCCTTTGGCAAGCAGCCACGGATGGCCGGCGCTTTTCAGCTCGCTTTGCACATCGCGCAACGTAAAATCAATGCCCAAAGCGACTTTGTCAATCACCTGCTCAAGCGCACAGCCTGGCTCATACGGTCTTGCGATATGCACGACAATCTCCGCTTCATAATGAAGCTCGCCGCGCGTGCCAGGCAGCGCGATTTCCTGCCCGTTCGTCATGGCCAAAGCGTGTGTCGGCTTGGCAAATATCATCGGCTTTTTCGGTACGTCATTCCCCAGCTCAGCCGCGTGCAGTCGGTAGTTGCGGCCCACACAGTATATATTGCGGATTTGTTCCATTTTTGTCCTCTCCTTATGAAAGCTTGTCGCTCCCACTTACTATATCATGGCAGAGAGGACGGCAAAAGCCGCTCAATACTCGTCAAAGCAGTTGTCATAGCCCGGCCACAGCCTTGCGTTTCCTCTGGCCTCCACTTCAAATACGGTATCGCAAATCGCTTCCAGCGCGCTCTCCAAATCCGTTGCTTCATCGGAAGCCCACATGAACCCGTAGCGGAGCCTGACCATTTGTTCGTTCTTTTCATACAGGACGAACTCCAGCTGCTGGTGCTGCTCAATGACCGCTTTGCGCGCCAGAACGGTTGCGTCGAGCGAAAACAATCCATCCCACTCCGAGATGACATAAGTGGAAGTCACCTCGATCCAGAGAACGCAAGCATCGTTTTTCCGGCGAAAGACAACAGAGTCTTCGCGATAAAATCCGTATCCAGAAGGAAGGGCGCCTTGAAGCTTGAATGCAATTCCTACAGGCAAGTCTTCCGGCTTCAGTGCTCCGACAAACCTTCCCGGCAAAAGATAGTATTCATCTTGCTGGCAAGAGCTGAGAGGCTCCCCCATCACGAGCACGCGCTGGTTCTTTTTCTCGCCTGTCACCTGTACGTACATTGCGGCACCTCCTTTTCACACAGTATGGTCACGAATGCCTGCCTCAAAACCAAATTGTGTGTGGCTCTATCCATTATTTTACTTTTCCTGAAGACAAAAAAACAGAGAGGTACATCCCAATTTGATGTCCTCCCCGGATTTGCCTGGCTATTCGCGATTAGGCACGCACGATGGCGATCACTACATCGCTGTCTTTGTATGTTTTGGCTTTCACTTTAACGGGAAAATCGTACGGATTTTGAAATTGAAAATCAAGCACACCGAAGGCAACGGTCGCATCCTGGCCCGCTGGCACGTAGCCCACAGACTTGCTGTGATTGTGGCGCTCGACGATCGTCATTCCCGCCTCCGCTGTCGCGTTGTACAAGGTGCTGGAGACTTGGCAAATCCCACCGCCGAAATCGTCTGTAAGCTGTCCGTTCAAGATGACGCCAGCCTGCTTCCAGCCGTCTTCCTCCAAATTGGAGTTTCCGACTTCTTTATTATAAGAAAAGACAGCTTGTGGCGCGATCTTCTCGTTGTTGATTTTTTTCATCGCCTTTTTGATGTTGTGCTTGCGTGCATCTGTGCTGTCTTTCATCGTCGTATGGTAAAAGCCGAGGACGTCTTTGTCTTTGATGTCCATTTTGTCCAAAAAGGCTTCGCGCTGCTCAGTCAAGGAAAGCTCAGCCGTATCCAAGGCAAAGGCAGGAACGGACAAAGCGTGCGTCCATCCGGAAAACAATAAAGCCGTCATCACACCTACTCGCCAAAGCCGAAGTTTGTTCATGCTCCTCTTCTCCCTCGCTTCCATTCATGCTGTCTGTGTATCAGTCGGGCTTGCAAGAACCAAGCCACAACCTCGCTATCCTACTGTAGCCCATGCATGAATGAGCGAGCAACCTGCAAATCTTGGACCGCTTTCCTAGAAAAAGGAAGACCGCTCCCATCCGGGCGGTCTGTCCTGGCTATGTGGCTTTTCTTTTGCACAAACGGGAATGATCGCTCAGCCCAATGCCTGGACGACCTGCTCCAGCTTCTTGGTGTTGGCAATCATTCCGTCGTTCATCCACGGCAAAAAGTCGACCTCGTAAACGTGCTGGTTGCGAACGGCTGGAAGTGCGCTCCACACAGGATCAGCGAGTATGTCACGCTCCGCTCCGGGCGCTTGCGTATGCCACTTGTCAAAGGTCACAAACAGATGGTCAGCTTGCAGATGCGCTAATTGCTCCCTGGTCAGGCTGACCATCGGTGCATGCTCCGTCTCGGTAAAACCAGGGTATTGCCGATACGGATGCAACCCCAAATCACGATACAATACAGAGCCGCTGAACCCTTTTTCTGCATTTGCGTACAGAAAAATATGGTCGGCGGAAATGCGCAGGCAAGCAACCGACTGCTTGTCCGCGATGCCTTGCAAATCACGGCGCGCGCGCTGGGCTTTTGCTTCATAGGCAGCAATCTGTTCCTCCGCCTGCTCTGTCCGCCCGAAGTAATCGGCTACTTTGCGCAGCAAAAAGCGCCAATTCTCGCTTGATTGCGGCAACACGCACGTGTGGGAGATGCGTCGGCACTGCTCGTACAAGTAATATTCGTTGTTGAACCCCACATGCGCAGCGATATCTTGCAAACGGTCGTCGGTTTGCACCAGCATTTTTTTCGTGCGCTCAATCCGCACATCGTTCAAAAAATCGAGCGGCAGCTGCCCTGTCGCCTGTTTAAACAATCGTGTAAACCGCCAACGATCTACCTGGGCGATACGCGCCAACTCTTCTACGGTCAACATCTCCTGGCAATAATGAAGCATGTGCTGGATCGAGCGCTCCACGGCTTCGCGCTTGTCGGGCACGCTTGCGGAATCGGCAGACAGCCGCTTGTTTTGGAACAGTAACAAAAGCAACTGTTGAAACCGAACCGGACAGGCAAACGCCGCTGTCTCCTCCTGCGCGAAACGGCAGCGCATCATTTCATCCAGCCATTCCAGACAGAGCGAAAACGGAACACCTTGCACCGCTCCCCAGCAAGGAAAGTGCTTGTACGGCTCCCCTTCTTCGCCTGGATCATCGGCGCTGTTCGGCTTCTGCCTGTGCATCGAAAAAGCGAGCCAGTAATACGTCATGCCCCGCTTGCTTGCTTCCAGCCGGGCAGTTCCCCCTGGTTGCATAAAAAAGCCACCGTTCTGGCCGCAGCTCATGCGTCTGCCCATCCCATGTAAGTCTCCCCTGCCCCGTCCACGACAATCAGCAGGGCACCATTTTCCAGGGATTCATGGCTGTCTGTACGCGGCTGGGACAAAACTTCCTTCTGTATCGCTGTCAGCACATACGTGACGGCAGGCAGCATGACTGATTGCGAGGTATCTACCATGAGCTTTTTCACTTTTTGAAAATGAAATTCATTATCATCAACTCCGATTGTAGCGAAAAAAAGAAAGCTCTTCAACCTATGTTGAAAAACTTTCTTCTGCGTCAATCGCGCTATTGTTTTAGTTGGCAAACAGCTTCAGCAGCTCGTCCATTTTTTTGTGGTTCGCCATAATCGCGCCCGTCTGCCAGTAAGAACGCTCCACCGGATAGACGTTGCCTTTTTTCACCGCAGGGACCGTCTGCCAGACCGGATTTTTCAACAGCTCCTGCAATGCCTGCTCGTTGCCCGCCTCTGCCCACGTTCCATTCGACGGCAAAATAATCAGATGATCGGCGTCAAGCTGCGGCAACGAGTCGCTTTGCACTGCCTGTCCGCTCGCCCCTTCTTTTGCCGCGCAGCCTGTCAGCGCAATCGCCGTTGACAATGCGAACGCCAGCAGACCCGTTTTTCTGGAACTCAACCGCTTCACATCAACCACTCCTACAATATAAATGATTCTCATTATCACTAATTCACAAGCATTGTATCCCATTCCCCCCATTCTCTCAATGCACTTTCTCGACAGTGGCGTTTATACAAATTTGTCTGTTGCTGGTTTCCATAAAAGAAACAGCGGCAAGCCAAGACCTGAAACGAAGTCCTGGACTGCCGCTGTCGTGAGGAATTGGCCAAGGAAATAGTTTCCCCGTTGCGTAATGCCTGGCTCAATTCCAGAAATATTTCATCTCTCTAAATCCCACATCCCATAATTGTTCATTTCCCTCAATGGTGATCGTCAGCTCATTTGCTTGTTCGAGGAAAATTTCAAACACTCCCGGCTCATGGAGTTGGTCTTCTGCAGCCGCGAACAGAAACTCATGTCCATCGACGGCAACCCTTATGCTTCCAATAAAATCCTTTTGGTCGGGAATCCCATAATACAAGGAGAGAAAAAGCTCCTTGTTGCCCAACGTATACGTGTACGTTTCCCTGTTTTTGCCTTCGGCGCTGTACACATTGTATGTGGGTTCTACCTGTTGACCGCCGATTTTAAAGCTGTATGGTTTGCTTCCCGTTGCTGGATTTCCGGTGCTATCTGTCAGTTCATGTAACGCCACAAAAGGTCCTGCTTCTTTGGTGAACACTTTGTCAACAATCGCGCAAAATCCCCACACCCCGATCATCAGGACGGCAATAGAAATGCCTGTCGCAGCTATATTTCTCCAGACGTTTTTGGTCCGTATGCCAAGTTTGTACGCCCCGAATCCGATTGCTGCCCCTGATGAGTTTTGAATGACGTCGTTCACATCGAAGCTGCCGAGCAAAGTGAGCGCCTGAATGGTTTCCAGCACAAGAATGGACAGCAAAAACCATGCGATGAATCGAACAAAGCTGGTCCGGTATAGCAACGGAATCAACACGCCAAAAGGGATGAAAGCGGCAATGTTGCCAAAATCCACAAAATCCATCAGTGTAGGATGAAGCAAATCTGCTATACTTGGCAGCTTGAAAAAACTGTCCGGTACAAAAAGAAAGGTGTAGTCGGTCATTTGCCCGATCGTATCTAACCTGCCGAAAGCGAGAAAGATAAAATACAGAATCACCATGGTATAAAGTATCGTTATGGCAAGAATGATCTTGCGCTGCTGGGTAGTCATGGTTTGCTCCTCCAAAGACGATTGCCTATCATGCATGCTCTTGCTTCAACGCATCGATAATGTTTTCTCCTTTTACTTTCGCGCCGGCATACAGCATGGCGGAGCCGACGATGACAAATACGGCGGCAATGACAGACAGAATACTCATCCAGGGCAAGGCGAATCCATAGCTGAATTTGTTCGCCAATGCTCGATAGATCAGATACATCACGACGAAGCTGATGGGAAGCCCAAACAGCAGCGCCTTGACCCCGTAAAAAATACTTTCGTAGTTCAGCATCTTCGCAAAGCCTTTTGGCGTCATTCCAACAGATTTCAGCATCGCAAATTCTCGCTTGCGAAGGGCTACACCCGTCGAGATCGTGTTAAAAATGTTCGCAATGGAAATCGCTGAAATTAATACGATAAAGCCATAGGAAAAGACGGACATCAACAAAATCCGTTGTTCTTTGCTTTTTCTGGATTGATACAAATTGTAGACGTGCAGATTTGTCTCATGCAGCTCTTCGATTTCTTGCTGCGTTTTCAACGGTTCCGTACTTTTCAAATGGAGAAAGGTCTGAACGTGAGCCAGCTCCTCGGCATCAGCGAGTCCATTCATGACGCGTTCCGAAACGACGATGTTTAACCAGCCTATTTCTGGCGTGTTCATCCCCATAGGAGCTTGATCCGTCAACGCAGCAACGGTCACTTTGTTTCCCTTCGTTTTTTCTCCCGTTTCTTTATCGCTTTTCGCAAACTCGATACTTTCACCGACTTGTGTATAGATCGCCTTCGCTTGGACATATTTCCCCGTAGCCATCTCTTTGTAATGAATCGTATCCAGCACAATCGCGGCAGGCTGATCCGGATTCGTAAGCTGTTCGTAATCTGCGCCGACCGCTTTGGCATAAGCTTGCAGACTCGAATCGTCTAAGGCGTGAATTATTATATCGTAAGCATATTTTCCGTTCCGGAGCAAACTCCTATCCTGCTTAACCTTCTCTCGCAATTCATCGGCGATGAGCGCTTCGTCGACCCAAGCGTTTCGGTACAACGCGTGAATCACGTTGTACTCCGTTACGTTATCAAGGGAGGCAATCGATTGAACCAGCCTGTCGTCGATTCTTTTTCCATCGCCGTACGATACTTCCATATCGTAATTGACGCCTTCCTGCGACAGTTCGATGGATTGCTTCAGACTGGCGGTAAAAAACGATACCGATAAAAACAAAACGATGCTGATGACGAGCGAAAAAACGATGGCATGGTATCTCCGTTTGTTCCTTTTCAAGTTTTTCAAGCCGATCTCCGCTTCGATGCCAAACAGCTTGCGAACGAGCTTTGACGTTTTCACCGCTTTGGCCGTAAGCTTTACATCGGTAGTTTGGCGAATCGCGTCCATGGCGGAAATCTTGGATGCTTTGACAGCCGGGAGATACGTCGAAATGAAAATCGTCAACATCGAAACAACACAGGTAATCAGGATCGATAACGGTGTGACGACGAGCGTCAGCTTTTCCGCCGTCCATAATGCCCCTTGAATCATGGAGTTTATGAACCAAATCGTAATCCCGATCCCGGCAAGACCGCACAGGATGCCAACGGGAATGCTGATCAAGCCAATAACGACACCTTCAAAAAGCACTGAATTTCTCTTCTGCCTTTTCGTAGCCCCCACGCTCGCAAGCATCCCTAAATGGCGGGAACGTTCCGAGACGGATATGGCAAAAGCATTGTAGATGAGCGACACCGAGCCGATCATAATGACCGCCATCAGAATCGCCGTTAATGAAAACATCATGCTGTACGACGCTTCGCTTTTGGACAAGCCGTAATAATGAAGCAAGTCGTTATTATAGTGAACGGTTTCGATCTGGTTGCTCTCAGCCAAATTTTCCGCATGAGCGAACAAGGTCGGATTGACTTTCTGCAAAGCTACCGCTGCATTAACCCGATCGTTTGCCCCCATGATGGTTTCATCGACATAGCTAATGACCGTATACCCCGGTGCCCACGCCGTTTCCCATTGTGGACGCTTGATGAAGCCTACCACCGTGTACTCTCTCGTCTTTAGATGCTGCAACGTTTCGGTCAACTGGTTTTCTGCCCTGCGCAGCGGTTCGGTTTGATCCAGGGGATGATCGCCGACGTGAAGGGTGAGACGATCGCCGATTTCGTACTTCACTTTGGCGTTCGTGGCAACGGCTTCGGAAATAACGACTTCCTTGTCGGTTTGCGGAAGACGTCCCTTGCTCAATTCAACCGGAAATTGCGCGAAGCCTTGCGCATCATATTGCTTGATGAACAAGTACGGCTTGTTTGCATTTTGGCTCCCTGCCAATCGGGAATAGCCGAGATCTCGTGTGATCGCAACGGTTTTGGTTGCCTCATCGTCGCGGATCGCCGCAAGCTGTTCTTTGTTTACATCTTGATATTGGACGTGCCACTCCCCATTATCTGCGATGGCTTGCCTGATCATTAAATCCGCAAAGGAAAAAACGAGCGTAGCAACAGCGGTCACCATCGCGACGGAAATGATGACGCCGATGATCGTTACGAGCGTTCGTCTCTTGTTTTGCTGCAAATGCCGGATGGTTAGCGTATGGACAATGTTCATCGCCGGATCACCTCGTCTTTGGCAATCCTTCCGTCTTCAATCGAAATGATCCTGTCGGCTTGCAAGGCGATGCGTTCGTCGTGCGTGATGACGATCAGCGTCTGATGATAAGTTTTATTCAACATTTTTAACAAGTCGACGATCTCGCTGCTGTTTTTGCTGTCCAGATTCCCGGTCGGTTCGTCTGCCAGCATGATCGCAGGATTGCTGATCAGCGCGCGGCCGATCGAAACCCGCTGTTGCTGCCCGCCGGATAATTGATTGGGCAAGTGGTTTAAGCGATGCTGCAAATTCAACGTATTCACAAGACTGTCCAGCTGCTTTTTATCTACCTTTTGTTGATCCAGCAAGAGCGGCAGCGTCATGTTCTCTTCCACCGTCAGGACGGGAATCAGATTGAAAAACTGGTAGATCAGACCGATTTGTCTGCGCCGAAAGATGGCGAGCTGCGTTTCGTTCAAGGCATACATGTCCGTCTCTTCCACAAAAACGTTGCCGCCAGTCGGCCGATCTACGCCGCCCAGCATATGCAGAAGCGTTGATTTTCCCGAGCCGGACGGGCCGATAATCGCGACAAATTCGCCTTTTTGGACCGAAAAAGAAACATCGTCAAGCGCCTTCACCGCCGACTCGCCTTTGCCGTATGTTTTGGACAAATGCTCAATCTTTAAAATTTCCATTGTCAAACCTCCATAGCTGTGCTGATGGCTATCATTTTAATGGGCTAAAATGACTTTCAAGTGACGATGAAGGTGACAATTTAGTCACTTACGGACTGCCGCTAAATCACTTGCTTATAAAATTTAATCCGAAACTCGGTCCCCTTCTCGCTGCTGCTCGTCACATCGATCACGCCGTTCTGGCTGGCAACGATGCTATGCGCCATCGCAAGCCCGATGCCGATGCTCCCTTCACTGGCGTTCTTGCCTTTGTAAAAACGTTTAAAAATATACGGCAAATCTTCTTTCGGAATGCCTTTTCCGTTGTCGGCAATGATTATTTCGGTAAACAACGCGTTTTCAAAAAAGGTGATCGCGATTGCTCCGCCTTCATGCGTGTGCTCCACAGCATTTTTCAAAATGTTGATGATTGCTTCGGCTGTCCAATTGAAATCGCCGACAAAAGAGACGTCGGCATCGCCTGCGATGGAAACCGTTTGTCGCTTGATGTCCAGCGGAATCATCACCGGCTCCAGCGCCTTTTCGATCAGGCTGTTCACCGGGATTCGATCTTTTTTGAATGGGACCGTCTTCGCGTCGATTTTCGACAGCTTTAATAAGGAAGAAACAAGCCAATCGATGCGTTCCAGCTGGATGCGAATATTGTGGGTGAACTCCGTTCTTTTGGCCGGAGGGAGGTCGGGGTCGCTTACTAAATCCGCCATGACCGTCATAGAGGTGAGCGGCGTTTTGAGCTGATGCGAAATATCGGAAATCGCATCCGTCAGTTGCCTTTTATCCCGTTGCAAAAGCGAGCGGTGCTCCGAGAGCATGAGCGTCACTTTGTATATATTGTTTTTTAAAATGCTCAGCTCGCCTTCTTGATTATCGCGAACGTCAAGGGAGTCATTGCCGTTGCTAATTTCCCGCAAATAGACGGACAGCTTGTCAAGCTCGCGATATCTCCATCTGGTAAATAACAAACTGCTGCCCATGAGCAAAATCGATAAAATGAACACGAGCGCTGCGGCGACAGGCGAAATAAAAGCGGCGGCAACGAGCGCCGTTACACTGATCAAGCCCATGACGAACAATAACATTTGAATTTCCCGATTTCGCAGCATCTACTCACCAACCTTATAGCCGAAACCGCGGACCGTTTTGATCAATGTCGGATGTTGCGGATCATCCTCCAGCTTTTCCCGCAGCCTTTTGATATAAACGGTTAACGTATTATCGTTCACGAAGTCGCCAGCCACGTCCCAGATTTGCTCCAACAACTGATTTCTTGTGAGCACTTGTCCAATATGGTTTCCAAAAATTAGCAACAAGCGATACTCCAAGGCGGTCAACGGAATTTCAGTGCCGTTTTTATGCACTTTGCCCTCCAACGTATTGATGCGGACATGGTCGATGTCTATGATCGTTTTCGTTTGAGACAGCTTCTGGTATCTGCGCAAGACAGACTTGATTCGGGAGAGAAGCTCGCGAATCCGAAAAGGTTTGGTAATATAATCGTCGGCCCCCATGTCAAGCCCCATCACGACATTGACTTCATCGTCGATCACCGTCAAAAAGATAACCGGGATGTCTCGGCGGTCTTTCACCATTTTGCACAGTTCATAGCCATTTCCGTCCGGAAGCGATAAATCAAACAAGCATAAAGCAAATTGATCGATGTCTTCGGCGAGCACCTTTTTCGCTGAGGCGACATCATGGCAAAGCACGGTGGAAAAACGATCTTGTTGCAGCGAATATTCCAGACCGGACGCGATCGTTTTGTCATCTTCGACTACTAAAATTTTCATCCGCAGATCATCCTTACGATAGAATCACATTCATTTTCCGACTTAATTTCGGCATTATAACAAATTTTTTCAGCAACAGGCAAAAAAATGGCCGTTTCGACGCGCGTGAATGGCGAAACGGCTGTTTTGGTTGCTTGATTCTGATTGCGGAATGAGTTATCCGACCTTCCACCAGAAAATTCCTAATTCCTAAGTTATTTGTTATCATGTTGATAGTTAGCATGTTGCGTTGTGTAACTTCATAGGCAGGGGGAAACTCATGACAGTAGAGGAACGGATTCATCATTGGTTCGAGTCATACGAGAGAAATGGTTACCTGAACGGGTCAATATTGGTTGCTTCCAATGGAAAAATTCTCCTAAACAAAGGATTTGGTATGGCGAATCGGGAACATCAGGTACCGAATACGCCTAACACGAAATTTCGCATCGGTTCCATTACGAAGGCTTTTACAGCTATGTGCATTTTTCAATTACACGAGAAACAAAAATTGAACATAACGGATTATGTCAGCAAGTATCTCCCCTATTATCCCAATAGGAACGGCGTCACGATTTATCATTGCTTAACAAATACATCTGGCATTCCCAATTATACAAGTCATCCAGACTTTTGGTTGCGTACCATGAGACTTCCCTCCTCGTTGCATCAACTTATCGATTCATTTAAAGAGCAAGATTTGGACTTTGAGCCTGGAAGTAACTACGGTTACTCAAACTCTGGCTATGCGTTATTGACTGCCATCATTGAAGCTGTTTCAGGCATGTCCTATGCTGAATATTTACAGCAGCATATTTGTCTTCCGTTGGGTATGTATCATACGGGATGTGATGATGGCGTAAAAGTTATACCTGGTTTGGCTTCCGGATATTCATTTTGGGAAGAACCGATTCATCCCGCCCATCCAGATATGTCTTTTCCGTTAGGAGCATATGGCATGTACTCTACTACGGAAGATTTGCTTATTTGGGATCAAGCCTTACAATCAGCGAAGCTTCTTAACCAAGAACTATCGGAGAAAATGTTTACTCCGAATCTCGGCTCCTATGCTTGTGGTTGGATGATCACTGAATTATTCGGTAGAAAATGTATGCACCACTTTGGAGATATTAGCGGATTCTTTAGTGATTTCCTCAGATTTTTGGAGAATCAAGTTACGATCATCTTTTTGAGCAATTTAAATGTTACCCCTGTCACACATTTAAGTAGAGAAATAGCAAAAACCATATTTGAGGAACATGTCACTTTCCCACCCCCCGCTGACCGTATTGAGTTCACAAAGCTGGACTTTCTAACGGGAAGCTATTTCATTGAAAACAAGATCAATATATCCCTGGAAGTTTCTGCGAAAAATCAGGAACTTTATTTAACGGTTCCGAAAATGTATGGCGTGTTATATAAATTCAAGCTTACTCCGGTCAGTCATGACTCTACCAAGACAACTTTTATCACGGAAACCATTTATGAACAGCTTACGTTTTATCATTCAGCGTCCGGCGAAATAACACAGCTGGAGTACACCGACTATTACGGCGATATTCATAAGGCGTGTAAGGTAGAATCGTTGGGCCATACATGACCGGATAAAGCACTCCCTTTCCGGTCAAGCCTCCCCTTAACACCTCGGCTGGCTTATCCAGCGAAAAATAAAAAGGAGCTTGTCACAACATGACAGCTCCTAGAAATCCAATAGGTTCATACGACTTGTGCTCTAGCCGACAAACGTGCCAAGCAAAGACGGCCATACAGAAATGTTCTCGCGGCAGTGTGGACATACTGTTTCCCCCGCTAAATAATGCAGCTGCCTCACCAATGTTTGCTCCCCGATCGCTTCCGCCTGCTCCGCTAATGTTCGAATTTCTTCCTCTGCAAAAGACGGGGCCGGAACGATTTCATGGGGTGTCTGCTCCGTGTGAAAGACGGGATCTTGTTGAAACACTTGCAGGATTTTTGCCGGATGATCTTCCTGAGGCCATATGTATACATCTTCTGTGCAGGCCGGGCACACGGCCACATACTCGTCGCCGTTCATAAAAGTCATCAACATATTGGCAACAGCATGCGAACCTCGATAAGCGGCATCCGCCACCAAAATATAACGCTTCTCCGTCTCATCCAGGGAAGAATCGGCTGCATAGGAGAATACTTCTTTTGTTAGCGCCTTGAGCTTCGCAATGGCCTCTTCATATTCACGATACAATTCCATACAGACAGAGCTGCCTGCATCTTCAGCCAACTCCGCCCAAGATTCGGGAAATGGGTCCTCGTCGCGCTCATCGCGGCTTGCCTCGATGACACCGCAATTGATAAACAGCTCTTTGCGCACTTCCGCATCAGATGTAGAGCAGGCTATTTGTGCCAAAAACGGCATCGCCGCATATGTAGCCGTATAGATCGTATTTTGGTGGAACAAGTGTTCCTGAAAAAGTTCGTCAAAAATGCCCTGGTCATATTCCTGTATCAATTGCTGTAATAACACAGGTACGTTGTCTGCGGTACTGTAAGGTCCTGTCAGCTTTCCCCATATATCGCTATCCCACTTTAGCAAGTTTTTCCTCCGTTGGTGAGCAGGCTCAAGCCTCTTCCTTTTCTCCCATGAGCCTGCCTCTATCGTTTATTGGCTGACGAGCAAATCCAATCGCCCTTTCCATTGTTGTTCCAGCGCAGTTTCTCGTTTTCTCGCAAAAGCAGTGCGTTTCAGCCGGAATGGTCTGCAAATCAATCTGGTAGAGCTTTCCTCTTACCCGTTCAGCTTATTGTATCACATGAAAAGATTGGCAACAGGGTCAAACATCCCAACTCTTGGAAATCATACAGGATGCTTCTTTGCTTAATGGATTAATCGGGTGATACTGATACTGCTACGGCACGGCACAGCGCGCCCCACTGCTCTCACTTCCGCCCGCGCAGTATCGTGATCGTGCGAATCGCCGTCTTTTGGGAGCTGTGGATCGTGCCAAGATCCAAACATTATTTTGTTAAAAGCACGCGATGAACACCCTTGCTGCCTCCCGGTGCCGTTCCTATATATAAATATCCGTTATGGCTTACAGCCGTAGTTACGCCATACAGTTTGCCTTCCGGATCATGCCAGCTTCCGATCAGCTCCCCCTGCGGGCTGAGCTCTACAGCAAGCCCATGCTTTGCCGGTGCGCTAGCCCCGCTAAGCAGCGACTCCGGCAATTTGGCCATGGTACTGGCTAGCCAAGGATTGCTATGCATCTGATCTACAAAAGAAATGCGAGTCGTGTAAATACCTACCCAGAAATGACCTTGATCATCACGCGTAATGTTGTCTGGAAAGCCTGCGAGATTATCTGCGAAAATATCAGATGTACCCTTCTTCGGTCCTTTAATCCAGTATCTGGTTAATTGATAACGATACGATTCGGCCACTAACACAAAATCTTCATCCGCAGACAAGGCAACTCCGTTTGCAAAATAAAGGTTTTCTAACAAGACGGTCGTTTGCTTGGTTTTTGGATCGTACTTCAGCAAACGACCATGCGGCTTGTTCTCGGCAATTTCTTTGAAAGTTACACTACCATAATTCGAAGTATCCGAAAAATAAATGGAGCCGTCCTTGGCAATATCAAGCTCGTTAGCTAGATAGATCGGCTTACCATCCACTTGATCAGCCAATACCTCTATGTTCCCGGATGGATTAATGGAAAGTAGTCCTCTCTTGATGTCAGTAACGATCAAATCGCCTTTGGCATCGAATATAAGCCCATTAGGGGTTCCTTTGGTGTCTGCAAAAAGTTGGGCTTTTTGCGGATTCCCCTCTGCATCGAAAGGAACCTTGTAAATTTTCCCATCCGAATCTCCTGTATATAGCTGACCTGCTTTATCGAATGTAATAAATTCAGGGAATTGCGGAGCATCAGTCACAAGCTGAGCCGAGCTGAGTTTCCTGTTTTGTTTCCACGGACCCGTTTCCTCAAAAGACGGAGCCGTCGGTGCTAACCATTTTGCAGGCTGGATCGGTGAAGGTACAAGCAAGAAAACGAGTATTCCTAGAACGAGCACTGCGAGCAGCGATAGCCCCCATCTGTATATCCTCGCACGTAATCGTGAGCGTTTAGGGCGATTCACTTCTCCAGCAGATGTAACGGATCGAACTTGTGTATTAGGCATTAGCGTGACTCCTTTTTTCATTTAAGCGTGATTTTAGATTTTGACTTCCAAAATATTGCTTTTATCAAGCTAAGAGCGTGAATGCTTCTCCAGTTTCGGCTAAAGCTGGGTTCCCTCTCTCGCAAGATCCATAACTATAGCCTCGGCTTTGATGCTAAACGTTTTTCTTGTTTGGCCAGTTGCCTCGCGAATGGCTCTCCAATACCGAAGAAGCTCCCATGATGCGCGTCCATTTACCTTAAATCTTCATAACGCCACTCTCCCTTTAGATACTTCGTTTTATTTTGGAAACACCGTTACCGAATGAGCAAAAGTTACTATTGCCGATGCTCAAGGGACGCAACAACAATCTTTTCATTTGGTAACAGTGTTTCTATTCGATCTCATTGTATCCGTGCTTTATTAGAAAGTCAACATGCTCTTTGAATATCGTTGAACATCTGCCGTCTCATTGACAATCGCTTAACAACTGTATAAAATTCCTTGCAAGAGCGTCAGAAACTTTGTTTCCTGACGAAAACCTGATAACCGAAGGTGATGATTATTAGCGATCAAGATATCTCCTCCACTGCGAACTCACGAGTGTTGAAAACTTACCAAGAAGCCCGCTTGCAAAATATTGAAAATCTCCGCAAGCTCGTTGTTGACGCTGCTGCAATGCTCTTGCAAGAAGAAGGTCCGGAAGCCGTTACGGTACGTAAAGTAGCGCAGCAAATGGGTTGCTCGACAAAAATCATTTATAACTTGTTTGTCAATAAAGAGGGATTGGCTCAGCAGTTGTATCTGGACGGTTGTAAACTTCTCGCTAACGAATTAGACGGAACGCCGCAAGCTGCTGATCCTGCACAGCATTTGCAGAATTTAGGCGAAGCCTTTTGGCAGTTCGGGCAGCGTTACTCAAGTTATTATAAATTGATGTTCGGAGGCGCATTCGCGGATTTCAAACCGGATGAGGAAAGCCTAAATGGTACCAAAACGGCCATGCAGCAATTATTGACAGTGATCAACAATGCACAAAAGCAAGGTCTCATCGCTGGCCAGTATGCCCCTGAATTAGTTATACGCGTATTCTGGGCTTCGCTCCATGGTGTCATTCATCTTTACATGGGGGGACATTTGGGAGATGTACAGTCTGCACATGCGGTATATAGGCAAACATTGTCTTTCATTGTAAACTCGTTAATTCCGAATAAAACTTAAAAAACGGCAAGAGGCTTTTTAAAAAAGGCAGATTAGCTAACATTAAGCAAGCGGAAACATTGATTTATCAACGTTTTTGAAATGAATAAGGGGCGTCCCTCAGCCGAAAATCGACTTTTTGGGACAGCCTCTTGTCTTTTAAGCGTACATTCCATGATAATTTCAACTTCCATTCTTTGCTTTACCACTATTTGTGATACGGTTCACCTCAGCGGGCTGCTGTATCAGCTCTGCAAGATGGTCAAGCTCACTCCGAGAATAGTTCCTGTGGACAAATCTGCTTGTGGATTTGAACTTTTCCGCTGGCAGACAGGTTGCCTCTACCTTTTTCACGGCTTCAAGAAACGGCTTCAAGAAAAGAGGATTGCTCCACCTCGATTTGGAACCCTTTCACCTCTCTCTGCACACATAAAAAAGCAGCAGTGCAAGACCTTGCGCATAAAGTCTTAGACTACTGCGATTATATGCCGTTTTACTCACGTTACATTTTCGGGGCTTCCATCCCGAAAATCGCCCATTCTTCTTTTGCCGGGCCGTAAATCCCTGGAACGGTTAAACCTGCCTGTCGCATCAAAACGGTCATTTGTCCGCGATGATGGCTTTGGTGCAAAATCAAAAACATCAAGAGCGCTCCATTGGGCATTTTTTGACCGAGAAAATCTATCCGTTCTTGCAAAGCATCGTCGCTCCATTGCGTTTGTACAGCCTGCACAAAGGCATGACTGGCTTGCTGGTAACGCTCTGCTATGAATGACGCCGAAGTAGGAACAGGCCAATCTTTTTCTGTAGCTTCAAATGTTAAGTCGGTATTGGAAGTAATGATGCGAATGGCCGCTACCGTATGCCAGGCCGTGCGTCCCAAATTCCAGTTCTCCGGAGTGATTTCCTGTTTCAGCGACTCATCCGTCAGATGATTGAGCACTCTTTGTGTTGCTGCGGCTTCGTACTCCCACGATTTTACAAAATGGTCCAAGGTTTGGAACATAGCCAACCTCCACCTCCCTGATCGTTATTGATGATCAGTTCGCCGCACAAATGGATAATCCTCCCAAACACGAAAGCGAACAGATTGGCGATCATTTCAAACTTGTACGTATCTCCCATTGTTGCCTCCCAATCCGCTTATGCTCTCGATTATGAAGCGAAAGTCGTCACGAAACCAACGTCTACTTTCTCCACAAAGTTTTGTTAATATCCGCTAGCCTACTTAACGCTTCTTCTCTGGTATTGACAAACATCAGCTTACGGTCAAAATCGGGAATTTGCTTCGTCAGTCTCGCAATTTGAGATTGGGCGATTGCAGAGGTTAATTTGGTCATAAATCTATGTTTGAACGAAAAGTCGTCCGACACATAAAGAGTCAAGGCGTTGACGAGAGCGGTTTGTACCTCTGTAGAGGATGGTTTGACGTCCTTGACATCCACAATCAGTGCGTATTCGCTTTGGTTCGGAATTTGATTGGCCGTATTCATAAACTCCATGCAGAAAGCCCCGCCCTGCTCCAAATCAAAAAGCCCCTCGGCAAAAGCAATAAAGATACGAGTCTCTTTGTCCACAATCATCCGATACGTCCCTGAACCTTCTTTCATTTGTTCTTCCTCCTTGGTTTGTGAACAACGCTGGTTCACCTATTTAGATTTCTTTGAACTCTTCTACAACTCGGCGCATCTCTTCTGCCATATTGTTCAGTTCTTGAATTTTGATACTAGCACTTTTGATATACCCAGACTGCTCCGCTATGGTACTTGACACTTGTTCCGTAGAAGCAGCCGTTTCCTGAGAAACTGCCCCAATATTTTCGAATAAAGCTTGCACATGCTGCATATTTTCATTCAAGCTTCTCATTTCGCGCATCGTGTTATGGATATCTTCATCGATATGAATAACGGAGTGACCAATGGTAGCAAAAGAAGCAGTAACGTTAGCCACTACTTCATTCTGATCATGTACAATCTCATTAATGGTTTCAAACTCCGAATACGTAATGCCAATTGCTTCATTAATGTCGAAAATGATCTTATTAATCCCAGTCGCTTGCTTCTTAGAATCATCCGACAGCTTGCGGATTTCACTGGCTACCACAGCAAACCCGCTCCCGTTCTTCCCAACTCGTGCAGCCTCAATCGAAGCATTAATGGAGAGAAGATTGGTTTGCTGAGCAATCTCATCGATTAGTTTGGTAATTTTTTCGATTTGACTGGCTTTTTGCTTCACATTACTCATGGAAGCGACCAGATTTTCAATGACCATCATGTTTATTCTCATGGTTTCTTTTTGCTTCTCAATCATCAAGTTGCCTTCCTCAATCGCTTGATTCACTTGCCTGACCATGATGGCAGACGTTGTCAAATCGCCTGAAATCTTTTCAATAATATCCAGAATACTCTTGCCGGAAACAGCAGCCCGCTCAATGGAATTGCAATTATTGACAGCTCCTTTGGCAAGCTCCGAGGTAGCCAAAAAGATTTGATCGATTCCATTTCGAACGCCCTTGATTTCCTCCAGTAGTTCCGAGGAAGAGGCAAACACAAATTCGTTAATTTCCTCTGTACACGCCACAAACTTTTCGATTCTTTCATCAAAAGCGGAACTGGCCAATTGTGTTGAGAAAGGAACTATTTCCGTCTCTGCAACGATGCTCTTTTTCGAGCTCATTGAAACTTTGCTCCACAGGCTTCTTGTTGTCTTTAACAAGGCGCTTTCCCTCCTGATCTTCTAAGCCTGATACTTCTTAATCTCTTACTTACGCAAAGCCGCTATTACGTTGCATCATCTTCTGCCTTAACCGCAGACATAACTAGGAATAATTACTCATTGTTTCTCAAATGATTGCGTTATATGGGTATTTTATACCAGTATCGTTAAGCTTCTTGGCATTTTGTGTTAAAATTTGTCGAAAAAATAGACGCCCCTCACTAAACAAGGGGTGTCCCTCAGCCGAAAATCGACTTGTGGGACAGCCCCTTTTTATTTTGTACAGATGCATTTTTGTGAAAAACCCATAAAAAAACCTGGACCGCGTCCAGGCAATCTGTTAGAGAATGCGAAAGTTGGTGTGATCAAGACTGTTTCCGTCTCAATCGCCTTTGTTATTGTAACACAAATCGTTTTCGAGTCAAAGAAAATTATCGGACAAGCGCCACAATGTAGATGCACTCGTCTTTTCTACGAGTTCTACAAACTCCACCTCCGTCCAACAACAAAAGATAGAACGGCACATAGAAGCAGATATATCCGATTATTGGAAATAATCGTTATCAAATCAGACTGCATCTGCGCGGACTGTCCTTTGCTCGCTAAATCCGCAGGAAAGTCAGCCAATTGGTGAACGAAACCACAGATCCACTTCTCAGCTCTTCCACAACGGACAACGCTTCCTCCGGCTCATCCGTGATAATCCCATCCACGCCCATACTGAAAAAAAGCTCCATATTGTCCCTGTCGTTCACCGTCCATACGTAGAGAGGTTTGTTATGTTGTTTGGCAGAAGCGACGATGGATTCGTTGACCATATATTCTTCCATGACGACAAAATCGGCATGGAGCTGTTCCAGATCAGGGACCCCGGCGAACATGATGAACCCGACCTGAAGCTCTGGAGCCGCCTCTTTTAACTCCTGAACGATTCCATAATCCAGCGACTGGACGACGCATTCGTTCTGAAAATCATTGGCGCGGATGGTCTTGATAAATGTGTTGACCAGGTCGCGTTCTTCCCCGTGTGTTTTCACTTCTATATTCAGCTTGATTTTTCCGCGAGCGACCTGCATGACTTCTTCGAGGGTGCTGATCCGGCTTGTGAAAGTGCCTTGCTTGACCTCAAGCTGCCTTAGCTCATCCATCGTCAACTCATACACTTCTGCGTTGCGCCCCGTCAGTCTTTTCAGATTGGTGTCGTGAATGACAGCCAGTTGCCCGTCTTTCGTTTCCAGGATGTCTATTTCTGCATAATCCGCGCGAGCATTTATCCCGCCTTGAATCGCTTCGATCGTATTCTCGGGGCCTTCCGCAACATAGCCGCGATGGGCCATCACCGTCAACTTTTGCTCGCCAGGGGCCACTTCGCTGAGGGCGGGAGCCAGCACCATTGCCGTTCCGAAGGCGATGATCGACCCGAACGCAATCAGCTTTTTTCCATGCCTGTGAAACAGCTGATAGCTCTGGGGTGAACGGTTTTCAACGGCGCTTCCTTCCGGCATTTGCAAGACGGCATGCCGCGGGTCCGCTTTCGCCATGTATATACGGGTCAGCGTGGTGATGTAAATGGGCGATACAAACAAAATCGCCAGGTACAACGCAATGACAACGCCCTTCGATACGACAGATCGCGCCGTTTCGGCAAAAGCTTCCCCTTGCGGCAACATGACGTAGAGGAAAATCACTACGGCCAGGATCAAGACTACGACGATGATAAACAACAGAAAAACGGACAGCAGCACCACAAACATTTTCAGGTAGCTCTTTCTCAGGATCGCTGCGCTTCTTTTGGCGGCCTGCCGGAAGCTGCTCGTTCCCTCGATGACGATCATATGCAACAGGAAAGTCCACCTGATATTGAAAAAGGTCAGGACGGCAAACACCCCTGCATAAAGCAGCGTTCCCCAGCCCGTTTTCAACAGCTCTCCCGAAATAAAGTTCGGAATTTGCAAGGAAGGCAGCAAGGTGGAGCCTCCTCCCGCGCTCAACAGGGGCAAAAACAGCAGCAAGTAAACGGCCCAGCCAACAAAACCGTACTTGAAAAGCGAAGGGATATACGAAACAGATTGCAAAAATGCCGGAATCAGTCCGATTCTCTGTCTCTTTTGCCCATAATACGAGATTATAATCTGCACCGAGAATTCCAAAAAGATCAATATCGTAGCGGCAGGAATTAATATCAGCATGCATAAAAAACCGTACCTGCTCATAACGAAAGACAGCAGCTCGTAATTCGTCGCACCAGCGTATCCACCCAACCGAAGCAGACTGTGGAAGACGAACGAAATCGCCGGAATGAATATGAATATCGTGATGACCTTGTACAGCAGCTCGAAAAGGAAAATCTCCCGGTACGTAAAAGCCAACGTTTTGAAAATATCGGCAATCAGACTATGTACAGGGGCTTTCTTGGTAGTGCTCATGTTTTGGTTCCTGCTTTCAAAAAAGATATCAGGTCGCTTCATTTTAGCATAAAAGCCTTGGCTCCGCCGCATGACGGCTTGCTCCCGCACTTCTACGCCGCCAAATCCCCGATCTTTTTGACCAATTGACAGAAATGGTAGAAGGATGGAAAGAAAAAATTTGTATTAGTAGGAAATATTAGCTTCAAGTAACCCTGCGTAGCAGCGCGTGTATTGCCAAGCTTCCTGTAAGTTGTTCGTTCTTTCAGCCTTGGCACCAGTCACCCTTCCAATGTTCCGCGTATGGACGAGCCAGTTGCTGGCAAGCTTCTGGAACGTCGACGCACGTAAGCGTAGACCGTCAGCAAGACGATCAGCTCCGAAAGCGGAATCGCCAGCCATATCCCCGATGTGCCGAGCCAATGAGGCAACGTGAGCAAAATGGCGACCATCAGCAGCATTTCACGGGCTACTGTAATCCATGTTGCCATCCGCACCTGATTAGTCGCCTGGAAATATGTCATCATGACAAAATTGATGCCCATGAACAAATACCCTGCGAAAAACAGGCGAATGCCCGTAACAGCCAGCTCTTGCACTTCTTCGGCGAACGAACCGAATGCTGCGACGATGCCGTGCGCGGCGACCAGCCCGATCAGAAATACAACAAGCCCGGTTCCAAAAGCGGTGCGAACGGCGATCCTCATTGTCGCCTTTTGCCGCTCCACCAGCTTCGCTCCCCGATAATAACTGATCAACGGCTGGATGGCCGAGCCCATCCCGAGAAACGTCATCAGCATGACACTATGTATGTAATTCAAGATCGAGAACGCGGATACGCCCACCGTCCCTGCCCAGCGGACCATCGCCATGTTATAGCCTGCGGTAAAGACAGCGATGCCGATTTCCGCCACAAAACTGGGGAAGCCAATCGTAAACGTTTCTTTCGCCAGTTCCCGGGAAAAACGCGGAACGGCGAAACGCAATGCCGTATCCTTGCGCAAAAAATGCAGGGACAGCACGATAGCTCCCAAGGTCGCCGCAATGACGAGCGCAAGTGCTGAGCCCGCTACTCCGTAATCGAGCACAAACAGAAACACATAGTTCAAAACAATATTGAAAAATGCGGTGACGAGCAGTGACATCATCGCCAGATTCGGGTTGCCGTCGTTGCGGACGAAGACACTGAACGTGTTTTGCACAGTAATGGCGAACCCGCCGACCAGCAGTACGTTCATGTATTCCTTCACATAAGGCAACGTATCGTCGTTCGCCCCGAGAAAGACAGCCAACGGCTCGCGGAACAGGAAAGCGAGCGCTGCCAGCAGCAACGTCAAGCCGAAAATCAGCGTCAACGAATGGGTAAATACGGAGCGTGCCTCCTTGATTTGCTTGGCTCCCAAATGACGCGAGCAAATCGTCGCCCCTCCGATGCCGATCCACAACGATAAGGCAAAATAGATGGAGAACAGCGGAAATGCAACGTTGACACCAGCAAGCGCCACTTCACCAAGCCGTTGCCCGACAAAAATGCCGTCCACAACAACGTTCACTGACATCATGAGCATACCGATGACAGAAGGAACCAAGTAACGGACAAAAACTTTCCCCACAGAATCGGTTTCCAAAGACAACAACTGGTTATGATCTTGATTTGTATTCATCCTGCACCTCTATTCGATTAGCTGAAACTGGGCAGACTCACTCTTCCCGCCCGTCGCTGCCCGGAACAATTCCTCGCCATAGCAAGGAAAAGGTCGTATTTGTCACATGGAGAAAATAATCCGGATTTTCGAAAATGAGCTTGGCCGTCGCCCCTTCGTAAATGGTATGCACAGCCAAAGCGCTCGCCTTGGCGTCGGCCTGAATAGTCGAATCTCTCCGGAAAGCAAGCTCCAACAAATGAAGCAAGTGATACGAGTACAATTCATACATCGTAATGAACAGCTCCCGCAATTGCTCCGGAGGCATGAAAGCCATCAGAAACATCAGCTTGACATTTTGATTGTCCAGATAGCGGTCTTTCATTTCGATCACAAACCGATCAAGCAGCGGGCGCATCGGCTCCCCCTTGTGCTCATCGAAGAAAGAGGTCAGAAAAGCCATCTCCTGCTTGGTCGCTTCCTCGTGAATCTCTATGACAAGCTCTTTTTTGCTGGCAAAATGCGCGTACATCGACTGCTTCTTAATCCCGACCGCATCGGCAATATCCGCAAGCTTCGTTCCCTCGAACCCGTACTGCAGAAGATGACTGACCGCGACTTTTTTAATCTCTTCTCTTCGGCTCACAAACGTCCCACCTTTCGAATGACTTCTCTCAATACCTGACCACAGTCAGTTTTTGGAACAAAAACATAATACCATGCGAAAATGTAAGCAGCAACAAAAAACTGACCGTAGTCAGTTTGAGGTTATTACTCTTTTTGTTGTACGAATCATCTGACCATTTTGCTGAGCTTGCTGTCTTCCCATCATGAAGATCCGCTCTATCGTAAAAATCCTTCGTCTCTAGCCTTGCTTGTTGATGAGAAAATCCAGCCACCAGCCATCTTGCGGATGCAGGAAAGCAGGGCTATTGCCGACGTTTACAGCCGAAATCACAAGCTCCACTGCTCGCGCTTCCTCCGATTCAACAAACAGCACTTTGTTCGGTCCCGGAAAATCCTGTTTGCTGGACGTTGACTGAAAAAAGGCTTGCGCTCCCCGCACTTGCACTCTCAGTCGTATACTCCGGTTTTGGAAATGAAAACGTGCAGCGTTCAGCACGAGAAAAGCCGAAGAAATGATCCCGACTGTGATCACTTGAATGTTCCTTCGTTGCTTCGGGGCGATTTGAAAGGACTTGGCCCCACCTACATTGCCGCTCAAGGAGAATCTTTCAAGACGAATCACTCGCGCACGGATTCTCTTAGGTTTATGCTTCAGTTTCAGTTTCTTGACAGGGGAAGATTTTTTTACTGCCATCGCTTGTCACCTCCTCTATCAACAAATGCTGGAAACAAAAAGTCGGCAACGGACAAGTGTACCCTGGAACAAAAATAGCTTCCTGCCCATCGATCATCTCGCTCCTTTTCTTTCCTTTGCCCCGCGAATGGGGAACAGACCAATTACGATTCATTCGTTTTTTTGTCCAATCCTCCATCTGCATTTTCGAATAGATTATCGCATGGAGGTGAAATAAATTGAGCAAAGACAAACTAAAGGTAAAATATACTGATAGCTCTTTAAAGGAACCTTTATCCAACGAAGAGTATAGACAGACTTACGCGGATATGAATGATTTAAATGAAGCAGCAAGCGCGTTTTTTCGAATCCCTGTTTTTTTTAGCCACCAAAACCTGTTTACTCTTGGACCGTCGCAGCCACCGTTATCACCGGAGCAAAAATTCATCATTCGGATGTTTAAGGAAATCAAAAAAGTTCTGCTTTTTCCTAGGACGATACCGAACACCGACCAATATCCGAATACAACCTTGGAAAATATCCGGACGATGATCAACTCCAGTTACGGTGCGGCAGCTGCTTTATTAAAGCCAACAAGTGCAACAGGTCAAGGAGAACCTTATACCCCCTTCTTGCAGATTGAACCTTCCATGGCACTGCAATACGGGCTCCCTTTGCTCCTTGTGAAACAAGATACGATTTCAGCAGGAGGAATTTGGGGTGATGCCGGTCCGCTTGCTCCCTACACGCCACTGACCTGGCACTCTTCAACCGGTGTAACCGTGAATGAGTTTTTTGATAGTGTTCAGTGGAAGGAGGCTTTGCAAAACTGGGCAGGGCAAGTGCGCAGCGGTTACTTTATTCAAACAGGCCCTGAATTTAAATATACTTGCCGTAACTAAATGAAAGATTGCAGGGGACTACAAATGGCGGTTACATTCCCCGTTACAAGTCCCCCTATTTAAACTTGCCTGCCTATTGTTGAATTTTCCGTAACAGGATCAGGTCTGTTGCCCCACCCTTTGACGTGTATTGGATACTAGAAAGGAAGCGATCCAAACGATGGCAAATCCAAACCTCAATCTGAAAAAAGGAGAATGCGTCGGAGTCGTGTACAAACAAGCGGGCGTTTGGAAAGTGCATGACGGAGTTTTGACTGCACCGATTGCGGATGGCAACAAGCCGCCGAATACCGTTACAATCATTCATTTCGTCGTGAATCAAAAGACTGGCAAACTCGTACGGCAAACACGCAAATTGCAAAATGTGAACCAGGTGCTGCGGACCATCAATAACCCGACGTTCGCCTTAAAATGTCCCTCTACTACCAATCCGAATCTGCGTGTAGGCGATTGTGTCGTTGTCAAAATAAATAAAGTGAACACGCCATCAGGCTTGGATGCCAAAAATGGTCTATTAGTCTGTTCTCTACAAAACCGCCTCGCCCCAAAAGGGAGAGTTTGGATTAATCATTGGAAGATCATCACAAAAACTCGACCTCGCGTTTTCCTGGAAACCAAACAATATCCGAACGCGCTTTTTGTGCGAAAAGTAATAGTCTAGGCACACAACGCTTCGATCCGTGACACTGGCAAGCAAATTCAATGGTTTGCAATGATCAAGTTGTACATCATTATTGTTAATTACGTACAACACTTATGTTCATACACACGATACGCAAAGTTGTGAATTGAAAAAGATCCCGGCCAAATGACAAACTTTGGCCGGGATCTTTCCATTTTAAAAACGATAAGCACGTTGAATTTTTCAAACATACAGGTCATGAGCGGTCACATCCACTTTCAGGAAAACGCCGAGACGTTTTTCACAGAAAAAAGCCCGTAGTCACCTGTTGGTAACGTACGACATTGACCTCATACCAAGCAACGTCGAGCTGTCCGTCTCAGAAATTAACCTGCGGGATGAAGAAACGTCTGTAACGCATGCGGATGACCCGGTTTTATTTGATGACAAGCTCTTCCAGGTGCACCTTCAAGCGCTCGTTTAACATCGACTTGGCAAGCGTCTCCGACACGATCGGGTCAACCAGAACAACGTTCTTGAGAAAAAAGAAATCGGCGTCTGCCGCGCACTTCTCATCAATAACTACGGACCGGACTCCCTTGACTAAGAAGCTATCGGGATGCTCGCCCTGCGCCAGCCGCTCCAGAGCCAGGGCCTTGCCCGCGTATTCCGACTGCTGATAGTCAAAGCAGGACAAGCGTTGCTCTGCATGAACGAGAAAATATGTTTTCTCGGTATTTTTGCCGTTGAAGTAGCGCGTATCTGCTTGTATGATCTGTACGTCACATTTATGAAGCTTCAAGAGCGCAGCCAATTCAGCCGATGCAAAAAAAGCCCCTGAGGTCGTCAGAAAAAAGTCTACGCTCAGCTTCCGAACTGACGTATCCATCGTAACCGAAACAGTTCGTCCCTCTATACTGCATGCCCCGACTTGGTAGTATGCTTCCAGCGGAGGGTCAAATACGACATCGCCATCGATGTAGCCGCCGTCCGGATAGGTATGTCCGAGCAGAAAATATTTCATCCCTTCCCCCCCTCATAGAATAAGCCAGCATGTCTATTTTAACTCTAATTGCTCATAGGTTCACCAGTATTCTCCAAAGGAGTACAGGCAGCAACGGAATCGCCGAGGAATCTAGCCCGAGCGGTGACGATAAATAAAAGACCCTTAAATTACGAAACTAAGCAATTTAAGGGTCTTTTATTATGTTCGCAGTTGATGCGGTCGAGAGGACTTGAACCTCCACGGTGTTGCCACCACTAGAACCTGAATCTAGCGCGTCTGCCAATTCCGCCACGACCGCATATGAAAAAATGGTGCCGGCAATAGGACTTGAACCCACAACCCCCTGATTACAAGTCAGGTGCTCTACCAATTGAGCTATACCGGCATGTTTGCTAATTTGCTTTTCGCCGTGCTTCTCGTAAAAGAATGGCGGAGCTGACGGGACTCGAACCCGCGACCTCCGGTGTGACAGACCGGCGTGAACTCCAACTTCACCACAGCTCCATGTGGTTTTTCCATTTTTTGCTCACTCTCGTGGGCACTCTTGTAATATAGCATGTTCCCTATCAATTATGCAATAGTTTTTGAAATCTTTTTTAAAACATCATTTTTTATAGATTTACCATTGAAAATCCGCTAGAATTTTATCTAGATATGCAGAAAATAGTAGATTGGTGGAGACGATGATATGAAACTTCCTTCGAAGCTACTCACCTCCCTCGCCCTCTTCACTCTGCTGCCTACTGCTGCCCACGCCGCCTCAGGAGTGTATGTGGTATCAGCAGGTGATACGTTGAGTAAAATCGCCCGCGAGCACCAGACTACCGTGAGCCAGCTCATGCAAGTCAACCAACTGCAAAGCGACCAGCTGTCGATTGGTCAGACGTTGTCTTTGCCTGATGGCAGTCTGTCGACAAGTGGTGACTCCGACGCTCCTCATGATGTCGTAACCGCGCCTTCCGACTTCGCGCAGGAAGAACCAGCAGAATTGACCGCTGGCGAAAAGGCTCGTGTGACGGTTGACGTTCTCAATGTTCGCAAAAAAGCGTCCACCGATGCAAAAGTATTAGGCAAGCTCAAATTTGGTGATGTAGTTGAGGTCGTCCAAACTGGCAGTGAATGGACAAAAATCGAATTTGAAGATGATGAAGCGTACGTCTTCACCTCTTACCTGAGTCCAAAGCTCACTCCGGATGTTACTTTTTCTGGTGACGTTGATTCCGCCAGCCTGAAGCATCTGGAAACGATTTTTGAACCTTTGCTGAAAACTCCGTACGTGCTTGGCGGGACCACGCCGGACGGATTTGATTGCAGCGGCTTTACTTCTTACGTTTTTAACCGCCTTGGGGTTACACTTCCTCGCACATCCGAAGAACAATTCCGCGGCGGGACATCAATTCCGCTGGATCAAGCCCAGCCGGGCGATCTGCTCTTCTATGATGCGCTTGGAAAAGGACGCGTTTCCCACGTAGCGATTTATTTAGGGAACGGAACGATCGTCCACGCAAACGGGGATGACGTTCGCTACGGAAAAGTGGAATACATGCACAAGCTGTATCCATTTTACGGCGTCAAGCGCTACATCGATCTGCAATAAGGAATCCACGCATACAGCCCACACCTGTCATCAGGTTGTGGGCTGTTCGCATGTTGGATCGGCTCAGTGAATTTCGGTGTTATGTCCTGCCTGGGGCGGCTGTTGGTTCGCCCCGATTTCGATCTTGCCCAGAGCTTGCTTCATTTTGTCGAGCTGAAGCTGGTAATCGCGCACCACTACGGTGAGAACGCTGACCGATTCCTTGAAATCCGGTTCGCTGCTGACCCTGTCGATGGCTCTATGTAGATGCAGCATTTTGTTCTCTGTTTCCCGTAGTAGGTCGAGTAACTGCAATCCGTTTACCACGTGATCACCTCATTTGTTTTTTCTTACTTTCTCCCTGTCAGCAAGTTGCTATGCGCACAAAAAAAGCCCGATGCTCAGATCGGGCTTTTTCCTGCAGGCTAGGCGCGCGCAGCCGCCAGCTCCACAAACGTATCGATATCTTTGGCAATCAGGGCGAGCGAGTTGCGCCAGAAGTCAACGGAGCGAACATCTACGTCCATAATCGCAGCGACGTCGGCGATGCTCATTTTTCCGGTCACGGACAACAGCTCGTCATATTGCTGCACAAACGCTTCACCGCGCTTCACATACTCGGCGTACAGTCCTTTGGCAAACAGCAGGCCAAATGCGTACGGGAAGTTGTAGAAGTTGAAATCGGCGCTGTAGTAGTGCGGTTTGCACACCCACATGTACGGATGCAGCACGGAAGAATCCAGCCCTGCTCCATATGCGTCTTTTTGCGCTTGCAGCATCAGTTCCTTCAACTCGCCAACCGACAGGGAGCCTTCGGAACGGCGGGCAAACACCGCGCTTTCAAACAAGTAACGGCTGTAAATATCGACGATGACCTGGCTTGCACCGGAGATGTCATTTTCCAAAATCGAAAAGGCTTCTTCCGGGGTTGCCTGAGCCAACGCCGCTTTGGCGATGATCGTCTCGCACAAAATCGACGCGGTTTCCGCGATCGGCATCGGGTAGTCGCTGTTGTAAAACGCTTCCTGCACCAGACATTCTCCGTGATAGCCGTGGCCCAGCTCGTGCGCCAATGTGCTCACGTCGTTGTAGCTGCCCGTGTAGTTTGCCATGATCCGGCTTTCCCCTACCATGTGCAAGTTGTAGCAAAATGCTCCGCCGCGCTTGCCTTCGCGAGTCTCGGCGTCAATCCACTGGTTGTCGAACGCGCGGGCAGCATAATTCGCCAGTTTTTCGCTAAAGCTACCAAAGTGCTTCACGATGAAATCACGCGCTTCCTGATACGTAAAGCGCATGTCCGCTTCGCCAACCGGAGCGAACAAATCGTAGAACGGCAGACCGTTCTCATGGCCGAGCAGCTTCGCTTTGGCCTGGAAGTATTTTGTAAAAGCTGGCAAGCTTTCCTTCATTGCGGTCAGCATCGCGTCGAGTGTCGCCTTGTCCATGCGCGAGTCGAGCAGCGTTTTTTCCAGAGGCGATTCATAGCCGCGCAGCTTCGCTACCGTAATGACTTCGCCCTTGATCCCATTCAGGCTCGCCGCAGACGATTCCTCGATCTTCTTGTAGGCTGCCAGTTCAGCCTCGTAAGCCGTTTTGCGCAGAGCGGCATCTTTTTCATGCGCCATGTTGCGAACGACAGGCAACGGCAATTGCTTCGCCTCTCCGTCGATGGTAATGTCGACCAAAAGCGTCGACGTCAGCATTTCTTGCAGCTTCGTCCAGGCATTGGAACCTGTGTTTTTCATTTTGGCCAAAATGATTTCTTCTTTTTCGCTGAGCATGTACTTGCTCTTCTCGGACAGTTCCGTCAGCATGTAGCGATGGGTTTCCAGCAGGTCGGACTGGCTGATCAGCTCGCTCAGATTGTCCAGTTGGCCGAGCCATTTCTGGAACAGGACGCCCGGCTCCACCAGTTCAACAGACTGATCCTGGATTTTCTCGATGAATTGCAGCGCTTTTTCATTTTTGGCGTCAACGCTCGCGGTCAGTTCGCCATAAGCGTACAAGCGATATTGCGTCTGCAAAATCGAAGTCATCTTCGCAATGTATGTCTCCATCTTTTGCACAGCGTCATCTGCCGTTTGCAGGCTCGCTTGCGCCCAGCTTTTTACCTCGTCCATCTCCCGGCAAAGTTTCTCCCAGTCTTGCTTGCACTCCGGCGAATCAAACGATGTGTACAACACATCCAAATTCCAGCGCATATTCATAGGCCCGGCCTCCTCTTGCGTATGTATCAGTCTCTATTGTAAAAAAATTTGGATAGATTAAGCAAGTTTTTATCAAATTGCAACGCGAAAAAGACTTTGCCACACGCTTTGGCAAAGTCAGCTTTTTCTCACGCACGGACAGGCTGTGTCAAGAAGGTCAAGGCAGACAAGGCAAACAGCTGAGTCGATTCCACCAACTCATCAATGTCCACGTACTCATCGGCATGATGCGGAATGTGGCGATCGCCCGCTCCGGTCGTCAAGATCGGGATTCCGGCCTTGTGCAAAAAGGTTCCGTCCGTCGCTCCCGGCACTCCGTTGTAAATCGGTGCCTTTCCGGTGATCTCGCGGTAGGCGCTGGCAACGGACGTGACGACTTCCGCTTCCATCGCGGTCAACGTCCACGGACGCTCCTCGATGACTTCCAGTGTCGCCTTGAATTTGTCGTCCTCTCTGGCCAACGCTTGCAAAATCGCTTGCATCTCTTCGTGGAGCCGTTCATGCTCTTGTCCGGGAACAGTCCGAATATCCAGCGTCGTCATGCACTGATCGGGCACGACGTTGATTTGCGCATCGCCTTTGACCGGCGCCTGAACAATCGTTGGCGTAATGCTCGGCCAGCCAAGCATCGGGTGCTCGCCCAGTCTCGCCATCTCCCGGCGCTCCAGCTCTTCCAGGGCCACGATGGCTCGGGCCATCCGCGTATTGGGATTGATCCCTGTCAGCGGCATCGCGCCGTGCGCCATTTTGCCATATGTACGCAAGATCGCCCGCATCGCTCCTTTTTGGGTGATGCACAGCTGGTTTTCTTCCGGCTCGCAGATGATGGCGGCATCGACGCCTTTTGCCCAGCCCCTTTTGATAAAGTCCTTGATCCCGATCATCATGCCTTCTTCATCGCACGGGATACACAACAAAATTTTGCCCGCAAACGCTTCTTTGGAACGCTGAATGGCCTTGACCGCGCAAATCGCGGCGGCGAGGTTTCCTTTTGTATCGCACGCGCCCCGTCCGTAAATCCGCCCGCCGGAAATAGCCGCACCGAACGGATCGTAGCTCCAGGCATCGCGATCGCCCTCTGTCACGACGTCTGTGTGTGCTTCGAACAGCAACGTTTTCCCCGGTCTGCCCGAGTCGTAAAAAGCGATGACATTCGGACGTCCTGGAACGACTTCTTCGTAAAAGACTTGCAGCCCCATCTTGCGCAGGTAATCGGCCACAAACAAAGCGACCCGCTCCTCGTTTGCCCCCGCCTGCTCCGGGCGAAACACGCTCGGAATCCGCACCAGCTCCTGCGTCAAGCGCACAACCTCTTGCTCGTCTACAAAGGATATTACCTGATTCATCAGACCGTCTCCTCCCCTGCGTCCCTATGCGTGATCAATAGGCTGTTTTCTGTTTTCGTCAGTTGTGAAAGCTGCTGTAGGCCGGAAGACCGCCCGCTTCTTTCGCCGCCTTGACCGCGTTCACGACAGCCGCAGCCAGCACATCTGCCGACAAGGTTCCCACTACATCTACCGCAGCTTCCATCTCTCCTGTCGCGACGGAAAAAATCGTGTCGCCATCGTACATCGTATGGATCGGCCGAATGGTGCGGGCAAGCCCGTCGTGCGCCATTTGCGCGACTTTTTGCGCCTCGGCCTTGGTCAGCTTCGCATTGCTGGCGACGACGGCAATCGTCGTGTTCGTGCTTGGGGGAATCGGGGAAAAAGCGTGTTGGAGCATCATGTCCACGCTGTCGCGAATCTCGCGGTGCTCATCCAAAGGGCCTGCGAGAATCTCGCCCGTCTTTGGCTCCATCACATGCCCGACCGCGTTGACTGCGACGAGCGCACCGATGACCAGACCGTTTGGCAAAGTGAGCGAAGCACTGCCCAGACCGCTTTTCATCGCGTTGGCAAACCCGTTCAGCTTGCCCACCGAAGCGCCTGTACCCGCGCCGACATTTCCTTCGCTGACCGCTTCCGAAGTCGCCGCCGCTGCCGCCTGATAGCCCATGTGGCGATCCGGCCGCACCCGATGATCCCCGACGGCAAGATCAAACAAAACCGCAGCAGGCACGATGGGAACAACCCCGTAGCCAACATCCAGACCGATGCCTTTTTCTTCCAAATACTGCATGACCCCTGTGGCGGCATCGAGGCCATACGCGCTGCCACCGGAAAGGCAGATGGCATGCACGACGCTCACGAGATTGAGCGGGTCAAGCAAATCCGTCTCGCGGGTGCCCGGGGCAGAACCCCGGACATCCACGCCGCAGACAGACGGCTTGTCGAGCAAAATGACGCTGCAGCCTGTCAATGCTTCTTCGTTTTGGGCGTGCCCGACTTTGACGCCTGGCACGTCGACAATCGTTCCTGTCATTGGCTAAAAATCTCCTGAAATTTTTGATTTTTGTCTCCCGGAGCTTCCAAGCTTTTTCCACGCTGCCACGACCGCCAAGGTGACGATCACGGAAACGACCGCTTCCGGCAAACCGTTCGTAACGGCAACCGTCGCCGCTACCCCGAATGGCATGTAGCCGCGAATTACGGCCAGCCCGAGCACCAGGACGGTGTTCGTCAACGCTCCGATGAATCCGGCTGCGCCAATGGCGAGGTACTGGTTGACATTTTTCAGCCCGACGTAGGTCAAATACGCCGTCACCCCGATAAACAAGCGCGGGAGGATCGCTACCAGCGGATCTTTAAAGAGCGGAACAGTGGCGTTCAGGAAGGAAGAAACTCCAAAAATGAGACCAATGATCATTCCAACGCCCCAGCCCTCCATGATGCCGCCAATGACTGCCGGGATGTGCATGATGGTGGCATTGCCTGCCGCCGTAGGAACAGGAATGTAGCCGAGGCGCGTCACCCCGAGCAAAATCGCAATCGCTCCGAGAACCCCGGCAATGACGATCTTGCGTACGGTCAATCCTTTTTCCATGCGTACTCCTCCTTTTACCTGCGATTGATATGGAACCCTCTGTAGGGAGAACTCCCGAATACTACCACGGTATTCCCAGCATGACGACGGAAATGACTACGCTTGCAACCAACGCCGCATAGTCGATACCTTTTGCCTTGTACTGCGTATAACGCGTCCGGGATGCACCTGGCATATAGCACCTTGCTTCCATCGCCAAAATCAGATCCTCGGCGCGGGACAGCGCGACATTGAATAGCGGAATGATGATCGGGAACATGTCTTTGGTGCGCTGCACGATCCGCCACCACTCGCCTGTGCCGAAGTCTGCGCCGCGCGAAGCCTGCGCTTTCATCATTTTTTCCATTTCCATCGCAAACGTCGGGACGAAGCGAATCGCGATCGTAATGATCAAGGCAAACGCATGGACGGGAAACTTGACTTTTTCCAACGGCCCCAAAAGCCGCTCCATCCCGTGTGTCAGCTCGGTCGTCGAGGTGCTCAGCGTCAGCACGCTGGAGAGGAAAATCACTTCCACGAAGCGCATCGCTGAGACGATGACGAGCCGGATGCTTTCGCTGGAGATCGAGATAATGCCGTACTGGAAGTAGACCGTGCCGCCATTGGCGATCTCGCCGTAAAAAAGCAATTGCATGATGGCCAAAATAATGATGAACGGAATCGCTGGCTTGATGCCGGAAATGCCGTAGTGCAGCGGGATTTTCGATACCTGGAACAGCCACAGGCACACCGCCAGCGCAAACAGGTTGCCGACGTATGTGTTGCAGATGGCAATCGCTACGATCAGGATGGCAAAAGCGCCAAGCTTGAACCGGGGGTCGAGGCGATGCACGACAGAAGCAGTCGGCAAATACTGGCCGATGGTAATATTGCGCGTCAATTCAAATTCCGCAGACATGGGCTCCCCTCCCTAGCGCTGGATTAGCTTCAAAATTTCGCAGGCGGTTTCTTCCGGCAAAAACGCTCCCGGATTGATGTCGTAGCCGCGTTCGCGCAGACGGTACAAAATATCGACCGATTCCGGCGTGCCGATATGATGCTCGCGCAGCAACTCCTGGTTTCCGAAAATTTGCCGCGGCGTTCCTTCGCAGACCGCCTTGCCATTTGCCATCACGTAGACGCGGTCCGCGAGCTGCGATACCTCTTCCATGTTGTGGGAAACAAAAATTACCGTCAGTCCTTCTTCGCGATTCAAGCGTCTGATTCGCCCGAGCAGTTCCAGGCGGGAACGGGGATCGAGACCAGCGGTAGGCTCGTCAAGCACCAGCACTTTTGGCTGCAAAGACAAAACGCCCGCCAGCGCGACCTTGCGCTTTTGACCGCCGCTCAGTGCGTAAGTCGGCCGATCCTTCATTTCCTGGAAGTTCAGGCCAACGAGGTCCATCGCCCATTTCACGCGGTTTTTCACTTCTTCCAGCGGAAGTCCCATTTTAAACGGACCGTAGGCCACATCGTCTCCGACCAGCTTTTCGAACAACTGGTCTTCCGGGTTTTGAAAAACGAGGCCGACTTGTCTGCGCAAGGAACGAATGTCGATTTTCGGCTGGGAAACATCCATGCCGTTCACGATGACTTTCCCTGATTGCGGCCGAATCAAGCCGTTGAAATGCTGGATCAGCGTCGATTTGCCGGAGCCTGTATGACCGATGATCGCCAGGCACTCGCCCGCTTGCACTTGCAGGCTGACTTCATTCAGCGCCACATGCGATAGCGGGGTTCCTTGCATGTACACATGGGACAGCTTTTGCACGTCTACAATCGGCTGTGTCATGACCCGCTCGCCTCCGCCTGTCTGACGTACAGGCGGTCGACCTCCGCCACGACTTCCGCATTGTGGATCAGATCGGGGGCAAACGCTGGCAGCTCCGCATGAACCAGTGCGGCGATCCGGCATGCGTCCGGAACGTCCAGATGAAGCTCGCGCAGCCTGTCCTGATGCGCGAACACTTCTCGCGGCGTTCCTTCCAGCACGATTTGGCCGCCCTCCATCACAACGACCCTGTCCGCCTCCGCCACCTCTGACATGTGGTGTGTGACGGTCACAATCGTCATCCCTTCCCCGTGCAGCTTGCGAACGACTGCCAGGATGTCCTGTCGGCCGTAGCTATCGAGCATGCTCGTCGCTTCATCGAGAACGAGGCATTGCGGCTTCATCGCGAGAATGCCGGCAATGGCGATCCGCTGCTTTTGCCCGCCGGACAGATGATGCGGCGGACGATGGCGAAAAGCGCTTATCCCGACCGCTTCCAGAGCGAAATCGACCCGCTCCTTCATTTCCTCCAAGCCTACCCCGATGTTCTCCAGGCCAAATGCGACATCATCCTCCACAATCGTCGCCACAATCTGATTGTCAGGATGCTGGAACACCATTCCTACGCGGCTGCGCACTTCGTGAATCCGCGCTTTTTCCTTCGTGTTGATGCCATTGACCAGGACATCGCCCTCTTTTGGCGTCAAAATGCCGTTGAGGTGTTTGGACAACGTCGATTTTCCAGACCCATTGTGCCCGATGATCGCCAAATACTCACCGGGATACACTTCGAGAGAGATGTTTTGCAGCACCGGGATTTGCTGGTCCTGACTCACCTGGTAGGCGAACGAGACGTTTTCAACACGTATGATAGGCTCCATAGACATGTGCTTCCCTCCCTTTCCACGGGTGTGCGTATGTATGCTATGCCTAGAAAGTAAGCAACTCCCGTGCCAAGTCTTTATGTTTTAAATTTTCTGTAAATTACACAAATTTTGTTGACTCACCTGTTGCATCCAGCATCATTTCCGTTGCGTTTGCAACATTAGTTCCATTCCTCATACTTCTTCATCTTTCTCCACAGCGTCGTGCGATCCATTCCCAACATCTTCGCTGCTTCTCGCTTGTTTCCTTTTGTCGCTTCCAGAACCTTGCGAATCATCTCTTCCTCATCATCCTGCTGCTGTCTGAGCGCTTGTTTGCGGGCGAGTTTTTTGGACAGAAACTGCGTGTCTTCCAGCCGCAAGTAGTCGCTTTTGCACAACAGCACCATCCGTTCCACGACATTGCGCAGCTCGCGCACATTCCCCGGCCAGTCGTATTGCCCGAGAAAATGGTACACCGCTTCATCGACGCCTTGCAGCCGCCTGTCTCCTCGCTGCGCGATTTCCTCCATGATGGCCTCCATCAAAAGCGGGATGTCCTCGGTGCGTTCGCGCAAAGGCGGCAGCTCCAACGTCAGCACGTTCAGCCGATAGTACAGGTCGGAGCGAAACAGCTTTTCTTCCATCATCTGCTCCAGATTCCGATTCGTTGCGGCAATGATGCGCACATCGACAGGCACGATTCGCTCGCCGCTGACCCGGCGCACCTTTTTTTCCTGAAGGACGCGCAACAGCAATGCCTGAATCGTGATGGACATTTCCCCGATCTCGTCGAGAAACAGCGTGCCTCCGTGGGCCAGCTCAAACAGGCCGGGTTTCCCGCCTTTTCGCGCTCCCGTAAAAGCCCCTTCTTCGTATCCAAACAGCTCGCTCTCCAGCAGATTGCCCGGAAGCGCGGCACAGTTCACCGCGATGAACGGCCCTGTCGCTCGCTGACTGCTCAGATGAATGCCTTGGGCGAACAACTCCTTGCCTGTCCCGGACTCCCCTTGAATCAGCACAGTCGCATCCGTTCTGGCAAACGTTTCGGCCCATTCTTTCGCCTCTTGCATCGCTTTGGAATGCCCGACGATATCTTCCAGGCGGAATTTGGCTTCCAAGCCGCTTTCCATGCTTTGCTTGCGAATGCGCATCTCCATTTTTTGAATGTCCGTAATCTCTTTAAAGGTCGAGACAGCTCCGACAATCTCTCCGTTCACGACAATCGGCAGCCGATTGATAATAATTTGCCGATTCAGCACGGTAGCAATGTCACCGATTTCCTTTTTTCCGGTCGCCAAAATGCGCAACATGTCCGAGTTCGGGATGTAACGGGTTATTTTTTCGCCGACGACATGGGACGGCAACCCGAGTATTTCTGTCGCGTTCTGGTTGACCCAGATGATCGTATAGTCGTGGTCGACTGCGATGATCCCGTCATGAGAAGCATCGAGGATGGCTTGAATGTGAATGTCGCTAATCATTGGCCTGGCGCTCCTTCCTCGGCACGGTCCACGAGAGCAGCCACTTCTGCTGGCGGCCGTCTGGGCCGGCGCTTCGTTTTTCGCTTCTTTTTCCGCAAGACGAACAGGGCGAGCAGCATCAAAGCGAGCATCGCAAGCTGGATGGGCTGAGACATTTTCGCGCTGACCCAGCCGCTCATGAGCAACAGATGGAGCAGGACGGCTATGTAGAGAAGAATGGATGCGAGATTTGGCGCATTCACTCTCTTCCCTCCTCTATGGACAATGTTGGGGGCGGTAGAAGAAAAACTCCCGTGAAGCCACGATGAATAGCCCCACAGGAGTGTCGGTTCTTGCTGTCAGATCGTTTCGTTTAGATCGGCAAAAGCTCCACGCTGTCTTTGCTTTCAAGCTCTGCGACCATGTCCAGCCAAGCTTGCGGCTTTTGCGGGAGGACGGCGTAGTAGCGCTTGAGGAAAGTGACGATCAAATCAGCTTCCAGCGTGGTTTGCTCTTCATTGGTCGGCATGAAGCCAAGGTCCAGTCCTGCGACTGCCTCCCCGTCGTTTTGCCAGGATGGATGGACGTATTGGAAATTGGTGCGCTTGTAGCCGAGATGGGACAGCACTTCGCGGCGAACGAACGGGTCCATCGGCTTGATGCCGCCGAAGCTGTGCTCTTCCACGCGGTACGGGTCGTAAATTTCCGCAAACATGCCGTACAGTTCTTTGCCGTTTTCCGCAGCGAGCGCGAGCAAGTCTTTTTGGCGCTCTCTCGCCAGGAAGCGGCCCACTCCCAGTCCTTCGCGACCGATGATAGTGAAGTCGGTCATGGCGACGTTCATGTCCGGATAATAACGGTATTCGGTAGCGCCTACCACTTCTCCTTCATGAACGGCCACAAACACGCGGATGGACGGGTCTTCGAGCGGTTCTTTCCACAGATCGTAGTCAAGCACTTCCTCCGGCGGGAAAACGTCCTGCATCAAGCGGTGCATGTTGGCGAACAGCGGGTTGTCGATATGTTGAATGCGTACAAATTCCATCGGTTTCGTCCTCCTGAAAAAATGATTCTCTTTTGGCTTATCGTGCCAGAAACGGATTTTTCCATTCCATCAGCACGGCGTAGTTGCGGGATTCCTCGTCTTCCAAATAATCGGCCACGATCTGCACAGGCACGCGCCCGCAGCGCATCAGAAACGTGATGACGGGGTCTTTCACTTCGCCCGAAACCACATGCTCCACGTATTGCTCTGGCGTCCATTGGTTCGCATAGCGTCCGTAGCCCGGCATTCTTCCGCCGCCGAGCAAGCGCGTCAAGCCTTTTTGCACAACCAGCTCATACATCGCCTGCATCATCAGCTGTCCCAGTCCGAGCTTGCGGTGGCTTGGCCGAATGCATATGTCCACGATGTACAAGGTGTCGCCGCCAGGATTGTGGCTCCTGATATAGCCGTCGTCCGTCACGTCCGCCCATTTGTGCTCGGGGTGCGCCGGATCGAACGACACGAGCAGCGCCGTCATTGATCCGGCCAGCACTCCGTCTACCTCAACGCAAATCGCGCCCTCGGGAAACAGCGTGATATGGTTGGTGAGCTGCTCCTGGTTCCACCACAGTTCGGATGGAAACGGCGGCGGGAAGCTCTCCGCCTGAATCTGGATCAGCTCGAAAAAGTCGGAGCGGTTGTAGTTGCGGATCACAGCCTTGCGCGGCTTGTCCCCTTCAAACACATACAGCTCTTTGCGGTACATTGCCATCCTCCTTACGTGCGCTGACGCTAGTTCCAATCGGTGTACAAGTCTGTCCGGCGGTCACGCCAGGTCGTCACGGAGCCTTTTTCCCGCACTTCATACAAAAGCGACAGGTCGAGGTCGGCAGTCACAAGCATGTCGTGGTTGATTTCCCCTTCGGCAAGCACTCCGCGCGGCGGGAACGGCACGTCGTTTGGCGTCAGAATCGCTGCCTGGCCAAAATTGGCGCGCATAAAGTCGACAGTCGGCAGCGAACCGATTGTGCCTGTCAGCACGACGTACACCTGATTTTCGATCGTGCGCGCGTGGCTGGTGTAGCGCACGCGATGGAAGGCGTGGCGGTCGTCTGTGCAGGACGGACAGAAAATGACATCCGCTCCGCGCGCTTTGGCAATCCGCACCCACTCTGGGAACTCGATGTCGTAGCAAATGATCATCGCGACTTTACCTTTGTCGGTTTCAAAAATTTGCAGGGAGTCGCCCGCGCCCATGTTCCAGCCTTTGACCTCCCACGGGGTGATGTGGATTTTCTTTTGCTGGCCGACTCGGCCATCCGGGTAGAACAGAAAAGCCGTGTTGTACAGCTTGCCATTCTCCTCGATGATGTGCGTGCCCCCGATCAGGTGCATGTTGTACTTGGCCGCCAAGGAAGAAAACAGCTGGACGTACCGCTCGGTGAACGAAGGCAGCGCGGTAATCGGCAAAGCGCGTCCCTGCTCATCGCCAATGGACATCAGCTGGGTGGTGAACAGCTCGGGAAACAGCAGAAACTCGGTTTCGTACTCATCGGCGTTGCGAACGTAGTGCTCGACCTGATTCGCAAAATCTGCAAAACTATGTATCGTGTGCAAGTGGTACTGCACAGCGGAAACGCGCATTTTCATTGCATTCTTCCTTCCTGTTTTCTTATCCTTAAAATATATCAAAAACGATCGGCAAAGTCTTCCTTTCCATGCGCCGCAAAGGTTTCGCTTCACGAAAAGTCGCCTGCCAGTGGATCGGCAGGCGATTTTTTATGCGGCCGCGGCGCGGTGTCCGTCTAGCTGCTCGCGCTCATACGCAGCGCCGTTTGGTACAGCAGCTCTGTCCCGAGGGCGATATCCTCGTAGGTGGAAAACTCTTGCGGGTTATGGCTGATTCCGTCTTTGCAGCGGACAAAAATCATCCCGTAGTCGCATACGTACGACAAAGCCAGGGCGTCGTGAAACGGGCCGCTCATCAATTCCCGCGGCTCTAGGCCGAGTGCGCGGCTCTCTTCGTGCATGATCGCCTTGATCCAGTCCGCACAGTAGCGAGGGTCGCTGTTCGTATCTTCGGTAATCGTGTATTGCAGGCCGCCTTCTTCTGCTGCCGTCGCGATCGCCTCGCGCAGCGCCTTTTCCCGCTCGTCGCGCCGGGCCAGGTCGATGTCGCGCAAGTCGACGGAAAAACGCACGCGCTCCGGGATGATGTTGCGCGAATCAGGAAACACCTGCAAATGCCCTACCGTGCCGACAGTAGGCGCCGCAGGGTCGAGCTTCGCCAGCTCGTTGACCGCGAGAATGACCTTCGCTGCGCCGACCAAGGCGTCTTTTCGCATCGGCATGGGCACCGATCCGGCATGTCCGGCAAAGCCCGTCAGCTCCACCGTCCACCAGAGCGGGCCGGAGATCCCGGAGACAATGCCGATCGGCTCGTCCGCGCCATCGAGCACAGGGCCTTGCTCGATATGCAGCTCCAGGTAAGCCCCGATGCTGCCTTCCGGATAGACAGATTCGGCCAACCGATCCGGGTCGCAGCCAAAGGCGACGAGCGCTTCCCTGCGTGTCACGCCATCTTTGTCGGCTCGCGCCAAATCTTCCTCAGCCCATTGTCCCAAAATTCCTTTTGATCCGAACAAGCCTTTTTGAAACCGACAGCCTTCCTCGTCGCAAAACGCGACCACCTCGATCGGTTGCTGCGGCACGATCCCTTGTTCGCGCATCGTCTGCACGGCTTCCAGAGCGCCCAGCACGCCGATCACGCCGTCGAATCGGCCGCCGTACGGTTGGGAGTCGATGTGCGAGCCGATCATCAGCACAGGCGCTTCCGGGCTTTTCCCCGCCATTCGCCCGATCAGGTTGCCAAAATGATCCACCCGGGCAGCAAGTCCCGCTTCCTCCATCCACGAGCGCACCAAGTCCACCCCTGCCCGATCCTCTGCGGACAAAGCCAGCCGACATACGCCCGTCTCGCCGATTTTGCCGATTTGGGCCAGCACCTCGATCCGTTTGCGCAATCGTTCTGCGTTGATCGCAAGCGTCCTCGCTTTTTCATTCATGCCTGGATAACCTCCTCGTCTTGTCTTTGGTAAACCAGCTTGCCGTCGATCATCGTCTGTTCGACCTTCAGTTCCTTGATCCGGTCATGCGGAGTGGCGAGAATATTGCCGCTGAGCACGACCAGATCAGCCAGCTTGCCAGGTTCGATGCTGCCTTTTTGCCCTTCCTCAAAGCTGGCGTACGCCCCGTTCCAGGTGAACATGCGGATCGCTTCCGGCACACTCACTCGCTGGTTGGCTCCCACCGATTGGCCCGATTTGCTCTGGCGGTTGACCGCCGCATGAATCCCGATCAGCGGGTTAAAATCGGTAACAGGGCTGTCCGAAGCGCCTGCGGCCACGATTCCGCACGCAAACTGATCCTTGGCCGGGAACATGTGGCGAACCCGCTCCCCGATATTTCGCACGTACGAATCGCCATGGTCGTAAATAAACGCCGGGTTCGGGATCGGCACGACACCAAGTTTCGCCATCCGCGCAAGCAAGTCAGGAGAAGAGACACCCGCATGCTCGATCCGGTGGCGGTGATTTTCGCGCGGATGGGCAGCGAGAGCGGCTTCGAAGCAAGTGAGCAGCATGTCAATCGCACGATCTCCCTGTGCATGGGCAGTAATCTGGAACCCTTTTGCATGGGCCTCTCCCAAAATCGTATTCAACTCGTCCTGCTCATAGTAGAGGATTCCGCAATCGTCGGGGCGACTGGTGAACGGCTCGCGCATCGCCATCGTCGGCGCAATGCTCGCTCCATCTGTAAAAACTTTCGCCGGGCCGATGCGAAAGCGCTCATCGCCAGTACCTGTCACCATTCCCGCGTCGATCATCCGCCGCACAAATTCCTCCGACTGGTTCAACGAGCAGACGATGGCGTAGATGCGCACCTTGACGTCTCCGGCGAGCACCGCCTTTTGCATCGCCCGGAAGTTTTCAGGGCCATACCCGCCCGCGTCGTGTATGCTGGTGATCCCTGCCGCCACAAAGTCTTCCGAAGCCAGCCGCAGCCCTTCCCTGTATTCCGCTTCGGTAAAAGCAGCCTGCTCGAACATTTTCATGTGTGCCGTCTCGACCAAAAAGCCTGTCAGGTTCCCATGCTCATCGCGGTCAATCCGTCCGCCCTGCGGGTCAGGCGTGTGCCGATCGTAGCCGGCAAGCGCCAGTGCCCTGCTGTTGACGACGCTGTGATGGGCGCAAGTGCGCATGACAAAAATCGGATGATCGGTCGAGACGTCGTCCAGCTCGGCCAAAGTGGGATAGCGCTGCTCTGCCATCCCGTTTTCATCGAATCCGCACGCTCGCACCCACTCGCCCGCCGGGGTTTTTTGCGCCTGCTCTTTGAGTGCGGCGAGCAGCTCTTCAATCGAGCGAATGCCGCGCGCCTTGCAGTCCACCCCCAATTTGTTCGTGCCGTAAATCGTCATGTGCAAATGCGCGTCAATAAAGCCTGGCAAAAGGCTTTTGCCTTGCAGATCGATCACGTTTGTCTGCGGGGTGATCCAGCGCTTGATCTCCTCCGTCGTTCCGACCGCGACAATGCGGTTCTCTCTGACAGCTACCGCCTCTGCGATCCGATTGTTTGCATCCACTGTCACTACATGTCCATTGAGAAACACCGTTTCTGCCATTTCATTTCCTCCTTTTTGTCGTCAGCCGTGTTTGGGCCTTTTGCTTTATTTGAACGTAGGCGTTCCTTCCGTATTGGCCGCCTGCTGTCCGTTGACGAACAGCGGTTTGGTGATAAGCGTCACGCCGAACATCACGACGATGTTCACCAGCAGCGCCACGACCCCGATGTTCAGATCCTGGATGACGGAAGGCCAGTGCGGAAACAGCGTCGCGAGCGTCGCCTGCGAGACCGTCGTATAGGCGACCGTCAACACTCCGGCTGCAATTCCGGCAAACGCCCCATATTTATTGACGAGCGGCTGTTTGCCCAAGCTGAACAGCAAAGCGGGAAACAACTGGGTCACCAGACTGTAGCCCATCAACAGCAAGGTGACGAGCGTGTCTCCGCCGCTGAGCGTAAAGTACAGCGAGACGAGCGACAAAACCGGAACAAGCAGCTTGGCGACTTTGGCGATCTGGACATCCGAGGTGGCTGGCGCCATGACTTTGTAGACGTTTTTCGCCAAAAGGGTCGCTCCCGTCATCAGCAGCATCGAGCCTGGAACGAGAGCCGTCAGCAGCCCAGCCGCGCCGATGATGCCGACGATCCACGGGTCAAACGTCTTCAGCGACAAACGCAAAAGCGATAAATCCCCATCTGCCCCTTTCAAGCCGGGCACTTGCAAAATCGCCGTAAAGCCGACGAAGAACACAAACAACAGCATCAAGGTGTACAGCGGGAGCATGATCGTATTTTTGCGGAACACGTTTTCGTTTTTGGCGGAAAACACGGAACCGAACGTGTGCGGCCACATGTAAAAACCAAAAACCGTGATGAGTACGGTAGAAATATACCAGGAGGTGCTAAGCCCTTCTGTCGGGAAGGTCAAAAAGCCCGGATTAGCCGCATGCACGGCTGCAAACATCGGCTGGATGCCACCGTAATAGTGATACGGCAAATAAATCCCGAGAAAAACGACCACGAAAAAAATCATGATGTCTTTGATCGCCGCCGTCCAGGCCGAGCCGTGGATGCCGGAGAGCATGACGTAGATGGTAACGGCAATGACTCCGAGCCAGACAGCGGCTGCTGGCGAGATCGTGCCGTACGAGGCTTCGGAAACGATGATGCCCAGCCCTTTGAATTGCAGCACGAGGTAAGGAATGATCGCGATCACGCCAACGGCGGCGACGAGAATCCCCAGCATCGGGCTGTTGTACTTGCTCACGAAAAAGTCGGATTGGGAAACGAGCTTGTGCTCTTTGGCATAGCGCCAGATCGGGGGCAACAGCCAGTAGGAGATGACGTAGGCAAGCGAAATATAGGACAGGACGTAGTAAGACGGCGCTCCTTTGGAGTAAGCCCAGCCGCTTCCTCCGAGGAAGGTGAACGTCGTGTAAATCTCCCCGGCGACCAGCAGGAAAATAAAGATCGAGCCAAAGCCTCTGCCGCCTACTGTCCATTGCTCCATGTTCATGTCTTTGCCTTGGCGTGCGCGAATCCCGGAGTAGAACGACAGCAGCAGGAAGGCAAAAATGATCAGCAGAGCAATGTTCATGATGAACTCTCCTCCTCTTTTGTAGCCGGATCGAGTTGATGGATGACCGCCATAATGACAGAAGTCAGCACAACCCACAGGACAATCCAGAACAAGACAAAAGGCATGCCCAGCACATAAGGCTCCACCCGGTTCACAAACGGCACTCCGCCAAGCATGCCGATAAACGGCACGACTCCAAGCCAATCTCTTGCTTTCATGCAGATCCCCCTGTTTACTCGATTTGTCCCATTGCCTGCGCGCGCTTTGGACATGTACTCTATTATTATCGAAAAATTCAATTTTCTCCTTTGTCCTGCTGACCAGAAAACATCGCGTTCTTTTGTTTCTTGAGCCAAAAGCATTGAAAGACGGAGGGAAATGGCGTGATAACAGTCCGTGAACTGATCGAAGTTGGAGGCTTTACGGAAGAATCCGTGCTTGCCGGGGAAGACTTTCTCGACAAAGAACTGCTTGGGGTTACCTCGTTTGACTCGCCGGATGGACACAGATGGCTGCGCGCAGGCGAATTTGTGCTGACGACAGGCTTTCCTTTTCTGATCCGCCAAAATACGTGTGAAGCTACCTTGATTCAATTGATCGACGAGTTGGCTGCCATCGGAACGCCTGGTCTGGCGATCAAACTCGGCCGCTACATGGCGAGCGTGCCTGCTGCCGTCCTCGCCCACGCCGCGAAAAGGCAAATGCCGATTTTGTCCTTTCCGATGGATAAAGCGTGGTCGGACGTCATCGTGCCTGTCACGCAGTACATCAACGACAAACAGCGCCTTGAGCTGAATCGCACACATGCGATCTACGAGCGGTTTCACCTGCATCTGACTGCCAATGATCCGGTGTCCAAGCTCGCGGCACTGCTCGCAGACTTGCTGCAAACGCCGATCAGCATCGAAGTGCCGAGCCTGAGATGGAAGTGGGCCGCTTCGCCTGATGTTCCCCCTGGCGGCTTTGGCTTTGCAACCGACGAGGGGCACGACATCCCGCTCGGACAAGCCGCTTCGCCTTCCATGCTGAAAAATCCGCTCGTCAAAAGGGCAGATGGCCGTCACGTGCGCTGGCTGCTTCAGGAGCGGAACGTACAAGGCGCGATCTGCACCGGAATCATCGAACGAGATTTATACGCCTGGGAAAAAGTCGCGATCGAGCAAAGCGCCGCCCTGTTGTCGCTGGAAATCGAGCGGCAGCGTTCCGTAAACGAGACGTACCAGCGGTTTCGCAATGACTTTTTGCAGCTGTTGCTAAGCGATCAGATGCACGCGCGAGACGTGCTCACGCGCAAAGCGGATGAGGTAGGCTGGAAGCTCGCCGATCACTACACGGTCGCTGTTCTCGGCGTCTCCCCTCTGGAGCGGACAGGGATCGAGAACTGGAACGACAACCGCGACTTGCTTTTGGCTCTGACTCCTTCCCTGTCCGCCCTTGATGACGCCATTTTGCTGGGACTCGATCAGCAAAACCGCATCGTGCTGCTGATCCCGACAGCCAGTGGCTCTAGTGATTCCACTGCTTGCCTGACCAGCACCAAACAAGTTCTCGCTGCTTTGCTCGCTTTTTCGTGGCAACAGCGCGTGTTTGTCGGCCTGGGGCGGTTTCACGCCGGACACACGGGCATTGCTGCCAGCTATCGCGAGGCGCAAATCAGCTTTCGTGCGGCGATGCGCGGGCTTGATGCCAAGGCAGCAGCGAATACCACCATCGTCGCTTTTCACGACCTCGGGCTGGAGCGCATCCTGTTTGCCGAGCAGCCGGACAGAGAGGCACGCTTGCTCGCTCAGGAATACTTGGACAAAATCAACGAATACGATCGCGAAAAAAACGGGCAACTGCTGGATACGCTTCACATCTTTTTGCAAGTGGACGGCAATCACGCAGAAGCGGCGTCACGGCTGTACGTGCATAAAAATACGATCAAATATCGGCTGGCGCTCATTCGCGAACTGACGGGCTTAAACCCGGATCACGGCCATGACTTGCTGTTGCTGCGCATCGCCATGACAGTGCAATCGATTGGTTTTGCCAAAGGCTAAGCTGGTATAATGGCAACAGAGCGACTTAGGGGGAATGTAGATGGATGAGTGGCTGAACAAGCCGGTTAAGACGAAGGAACGGCCCAAAAAGCGAGGAATCGTCGAATACATAGATGATCAGTACATCGTTGTTTTCTTTACGTTGCCGCGCAAGGAACGCGTCATTTTTTCGAGCAAGGAAGCTTTTTTGAACAAAATCGAGTTCGTCGAAGAAGCAGCACCCCCGAACTGACCCACGCAAAAAATCCCGTGTCTGGCATCTGACTACTGCCTTTGACACGGGATTTTTTATGGAAACAAGCAGGTTTTACGCGTAGTGTTCGTCGCGAAGACGCTTGATCTCGTCGCTTTCGAGGTACTCGTCATACGTCATCATCTTGTCGATAACGCCTTTCGGAGTGAACTCGATGATGCGGTTGGCGATCGTTTGTACGAACTGGTGGTCATGGGAAACGAACAGCAAGGTTCCGTCGAAATCGATCAAGCCGTTGTTCAAGGCTGTGATGGATTCCAAGTCCAAGTGGTTCGTCGGCTCATCCATGATCAGGACGTTTGCGCTCGCCAGCATCATTTTGGACAGCATGCAGCGAACTTTTTCGCCTCCGGACAGCACGTTTGCTTTTTTCAGCGCTTCGTCGCCGGAGAACAGCATGCGGCCGAGGAAGCCGCGGATGAACGTTTCATCCTGCTCTTTCGAGTATTGACGGAGCCAATCCACGAGACTCAGCTCGGAGTTGAAGTATTCAGCGTTGTCTTTCGGGAAGTACGCTTGCGAAGTCGTTACGCCCCATTCGAAAGAACCGCTGTCTGCCTGTACTTCGCCCATCAAAATTTGGAAGAAAGTCGTTTTTGCCAGCTCGTTTGGTCCGACAAACGCTACTTTGTCTCCCTTGTTGATGACAAGGTGCAAGTTTTCAAACAGCTTCTCGCCTTCGACTGTCTTGCTCAAGCCTTCGATGGCAAGCAAATTTTTGCCTGCTTCGCGCTCCGGCTTGAAGTTGATGAACGGATATTTACGGCTGGACGGACGAATGTCTTCCAGTGTAATTTTTTCCAACAGCTTTTTCCGCGAGGTCGCTTGCTTCGACTTGGAAGCGTTGGCGGAGAAACGCGCGATAAACTCCTGGAGTTCCTTCATCTTCTCTTCTTTTTTCTTGTTCTGATCGCGAACCATCTTCAGCGCCAATTGGCTGGACTCGTACCAGAAGTCGTAGTTCCCCACGTACATTTGAATCTTGCCGAAGTCGATATCCGCAATGTGCGTGCACACTTTGTTCAGGAAGTGACGGTCATGGGATACGACAATGACGGTGTTCTCATAATCGGCGAGGAAGTTTTCCAGCCAGCGAATCGACTCGATATCCAAGTGGTTCGTCGGCTCGTCCAGGAGCAGGATGTGCGGGTTGCCAAACAGCGCTTGCGCGAGCAATACCCGTACTTTTTCCGTACCGGACAGGTCTTTCATCAGCTTGTCGTGCAGGTCTGTCGGGATGCCCAAACCGATCAAAAGGCTCGCTGCATCTGCTTCCGCCATCCAGCCGTTCAGCTCTTCAAATTCCCCTTCCAGTTGGGAGGCACGGTTGCCGTCCGCTTCGGAGAAGTCTTCTTTCATGTAGAGCGCAGTCTTTTCTTCCATGATCTCATAGAGGCGCTTGTGGCCCATGATGACCGTTTTCAAAACTTCATACTCGTCAAACTCGAAGTGGTTCTGTTTCAACACAGCGATACGCTCGCCTGGTGTCACCGAAACGTGTCCGCTTGTCGGCTCGATCTCTCCGGAGAGGATTTTGACAAACGTAGACTTCCCGGCACCGTTCGCACCGATGAGGCCGTAGCAGTTACCAGGGGTAAACTTAATCGATACATCTTCAAACAGTGCGCGTTTGCCGTAGCGCAGCGTCACGTTCTGAGTGCTTATCATCGTCGCAATACCTGCCTTTTTTGAATCGTTCAAACACTTATCTTATCAGAGATAGCTGCATTTTGCAAAAAATATCGGGCGAAAACGCCGCGCGCTTCTCCGGCGTCGGCCGACAAATACGTGACAATCTCCCCTCCTCCACCTTGTCTATTTTACCAGAAAATCCCTGATAAATAAAAATCAGGGCGCTCGGGCACATTATGTGATGTCTCTGTATCTCGAGCGAGGGAGGTTGGGGTTATGTCCAAGAAAAACGGTGTGAAAAATGAGATGGGAAACAAGGAAAATCCTTCGCAAACCAGATCTTCCACTACTGTAGGCAAAGAAGAAACCCGCTCCAAGCAGCGCGGCGAGTAAAATTCGTTGAGGTTCGTTTCCTCACACAAAAACCAGTCTGCTGATGAGTAAACGGCAGACTGGTTTTTGCCATGACGAATGGCGGAGTGCGAAGCGCGAAATCAAACGGTGACGTGAACGGGAGTCAAGGCAGGTGTCGGTACAGATTGCAGTTCGGATTCCACGTAGATGGACAAATTGTTCAGCGTGACATACACGACGTCGCCTTCTTCCACGAGAAGTTCGAGGAAGCGCTGCCGGCCCATCTCCGCTTCAAACACCTCTTTCGTATCGAGGCGTCTCAACTCCAGACGCACGAGCGGGCCGAGCAGCGTAATCCGCTCGATATGCGCCTGAACAGCCGTAGCGGCAGCTGATTGTGGCGGATGCAGCGACACTTCCGCATCATGCGGACGCATGTAGCCGATCGCCGGGCCTTCGCTGACACCTTGCTCTGCTGTGAACTCCGCCTCGCCCAGTTTGATCCGCCCGTTTTGAATGCGTCCGCGAAACAGATTGACGCGCCCCAGGAAGCTGTACACAAACGGGTTGGCTGGCTTGAGATAAATTTCTTCGGGAGAACCGACCTGCTCGACGCGCCCTTCGTTCATGACGACGACGCGATCAGCCAGCTCCATCGCCTCTTCCTGGTCGTGGGTGACGAACAAAATCGTCAAGCCGAGCTTTCCATGCAAGTGCCGCAACCAACGCCGCAACTCCTGTCTGACTTTTGTATCCAAGGCGCCAAACGGTTCATCCAGCAGCAAAAATTTCGGCTCGACCGCAAGCGCTCTTGCCAACGCCACGCGCTGACGCTGCCCCCCGGACAGCTGCGACGGATAGCGGTGCGCCAGCCCTTCCAATTGCACGAGCCTGAGCAATGAATGCACTTTTTCGCGAATTTCTTCCTTGCTCGGTCTGGTTTTGCGTGAACGAACCGTCAACCCGAACGCGATGTTGTCAAAAATGTTCATGTGCCGAAACAAGGCGTAATGCTGAAAGACGAAGCCGACTTTGCGCTCGCGGACATCGCGGTTCGTATTGTCCTCGCCGTTGAACAGGATGCTTCCTTGCTGCGCCTGTTCCAGCCCGGCAATCAGCCGGAGCAAGGTCGTTTTGCCTGAACCGGAAGGCCCCAGAAGCGCAACCAGCTCCCCTTCGGGTATGTGCAGATTGACATTTTCCAGCGCGGTAAAATTTTTATACGACTTGGTAATGTTGACAACTTCTATGCTCATCCTGCTTTCTCCCCTGACGCGTCAAAGTAATAATCCTCTTCCGCCTTGGACTTCCGCTCGGTTTTCCATTCGATCAAGCTTTTTAGCACCAGCGTGACCAGCGCCAGCACAGCGAGCAGCGTTGCGACGGCAAACGCAGCGGCGAACTGGTACTCGTTGTACAAAATCTCCACGTGCAACGGCAGCGTATTGGTCATGCCGCGAATATGGCCGGAGACGACCGATACCGCGCCAAACTCCCCCATCGCCCTGGCGTTGCAGAGGATCACACCGTACAAAATCCCCCATTTGACGTTTGGCAGCGTGACGCGCCAAAACGTTTTCCAGCCGCTCGCTCCCAGCGATACAGCCGCTTCCTCCTCGTCTTTGCCCTGCGCTTCCATCACCGGAATCAGCTCGCGGGCCACGAACGGAAACGTCACAAAAGTCGTCGCAAGCACGATCCCGGGCACCGCGAAAATGATTTTCAGATCAAGCGCAGCCAGCCATGGCGCAGCAACCCCCTGACTGCCGAACAACAGGACGAAAATCAGCCCGGCGATGACTGGCGACACGGCAAAAGGCAGATCGATCAGCGTAAGCAGCACATTTTTGCCGCGAAACGAAAACTTCGCAATCGCCCAAGCGGCGGCAATCCCAAACGTGACGTTCAGCGGTACGCTAATCGCCGCTACGAGCAAGGTCAATTTGACCGCAGACAGCGTTTCCGGCTCGGCAATCGCAGCCAGAAAAACACCCGCCCCTTGCTTGAACGCCTCAGTGAACACGGCGATCAGCGGCAAAATGAGAAACAGGCCCAAAAACAGAAAAGCGACTGCGATCAAGCTCCAGCGAACGTAGGCTGGCTCGGTTACATGTTTCATTTGTCCCACCTCCTATCGTGCCGCATCGAACTTGTTGATTCGCCATTGCAAGTAGTTAATGAGCAGAAGCATGACAAACGATGCGACGAGCATGACGGTTGCAATGGCGGTAGCTCCCGCGTAATCGAACTGCTCCAGCTTGGTCATGATCAAAAGCGGCACGATTTCCGTCTTGAGCGGCATGTTTCCGGAGATAAAGACGACAGAGCCGTATTCGCCAAGCGCCCGGGCAAAAGCGAGGGCAAAGCCCGTAATGATCGCTGGCAGCAAATGCGGCAAAATGACGCGGGTAAACGTGGCAAACCGCGTGGCTCCCAGTGTCGCAGCCGCTTCCTCCATCTGCAAGTCCCAGTCCTGCAAGACAGGCTGCACGGTTCGCACGACAAACGGCAGCCCGATAAAGGTCAAAGCAACCCAGATGCCGATCGGCGTATACGCCACTTTTACGCCCCACTCGGCCAAATACTGCCCGATCCAGCCGTTTTCGGCGTAGATGGAGGTGAGAGCAATCCCGCCTACCGCTGTCGGCAAGGCGAAAGGCAGATCGACAATTCCGTCAATGATCCGCTTGCCAAAAAAATCGTACCGGGTCAACACCCAGGCGACCAGTACACCGAATACCGCATTGACACAAGCGGCAAAAAAAGACGTGAGGATGCTGACGCGAATCGAAGCGATCACCCTCGGATCGAGGATCGTTCCCACGAACTGCTCCCAGCTCATGGTAGTGGCCTTCAAAAAAAGGACGGACAGGGGGATTAATACCAAGAGGCTCAAGTAGATGATGGTATAGCCCATCGTCATGCCAAAGCCCGGCAGGAACCCCCTGCGCAAAAATGATTTTCTCATGGAGCTAACTCCTCTGATGGCAGGATAGGTTATGGACTGGATTACGGTTTGTACAGCTGATCAAAGACGCCTTGGTCGGAGAAGTGCGTTTGTTGAGCTTTTGTCCAGCCGCCAAAAAGTTCATCTATTGTGAACATTTCGATTTCAGGAAACGCAGGCGTATGCGCTTTGAGCACTTCCGCGGAACGTGGGCGATAGTAATGCTTCGCCGCAATTTCCTGCCCTTTTTTCGTGTACAGGAATTGCAAGTAGGCGTCGGCGACTTCTTTTGTCTTGTGCTTTTCCGCATACTTGTCGACGACGGTTACCGGAGGTTCTGCCAGTATGCTGAGAGACGGATTGACGATTTCGAATTTGTCTTTGCCCAGCTCGTTCACAGCCAAGTACGCTTCATTTTCCCAGGCGATCAGCACATCGCCAATCCCGCGCTCGACAAACGTCGTCGTCGATCCGCGCGCTCCCGAATCGAGCACAGGCACGTTTTTAAACAAGGCTCCCACGAACTCTTTTGCCTTGGCTTCGTCACCGCCATTTTTCTTCAGGGCGTATCCCCATGCGGCGAGGTAGTTCCATCTGGCGCCACCGGAAGTTTTCGGGTTCGGCGTGATGACGGAGATGCCCGGTTTGACCAGATCATCCCAATCTTTGATCTGCTTCGGGTTGTCTTTGCGCACGAGAAAAACGATGGTAGACGTGTAGGGAGAGCTGTTTTCCGGAAGCTTTTTTTGCCAGTCTGCCGCAATCAGTCCCTGCTCGGCGATCGCGTCGATGTCGTACGCCAAAGCCAATGTCACCACGTCCGCTTCCAAACCGTCGATGACGGATCGGGATTGCTTGCCGGAGCCGCCGTGCGACTGCTTGACGTTGAGCGTCTGTCCGGTTTTCGCCTTCCACTCCTGGGCAAATTCCGCATTGACTTCCTGATAAAACTCTCTGGTCGGGTCATACGAGACGTTCAGCAGCTCGACGGTCTGTGAGCCGCCCGCTTCCCCGCTCCCGTTTGTCCCTGTTCCTTGCGACGCAGCCGAGCATCCTCCCAAAGCGATAGCTACGGCAACGATCCCGATGCGTTTCAGGATGGACTGAATATTGCCCTTTGTGGTGTTCATACTGGTGACCTTCACTCCCCGTTTTTAATCTATACTATTTTACTCGGAATACTTAGTTATCTACGATTATACCTGCCTTTTTATCGCTGTCAATCATATTCCCATCCACTTTATGCCCACTAGCTGGGCGAGGTGAGAAACGGCGGCGCAAAAAAGACGTATGGCGTGTGGCTGTACGTTCGTTTAGCTACTCGGTAAGCAGGGGGAGCAGCTTCCTAATCCCAGTGATTGCTCCCCGCTGTCGCTGTTTCGCTTCTCGCTATCGGTTTTCCGCTTCGTACTGCTTTTTCCGCTTCGCACACCGTTTTTTCGTTTCTCGCTGCCGTTTTCCACTTCGCACCACCGTTTTTTCGCTTCTCGTTGCCGTTTTCCACTTCGCACCACCGTTTTTTCGCTTCTCGCTACCGTTTTTCCGCTTCGCACAGCCGTTTTTTCGCTTCTCGTTGCCGTTTTCCACTTCGCGCCACCGTTTTTTCGCTTCTTGCTGCCGTTTTCCACTTCGCACCACCGTTTTTTCGCTTCTCGCCGCCTTTTTGCCCTTCCGCACTGCCGCTTTTTCCATCCGCTCGCAGCATATTCCGCGCAATCCCAGCCAACACTCTCGCGCATTTTTTTGCTTTCGGTTATGATGGGACAAAAGGAGTGAATGATCGTGATCACCGTTTATGTCAAACGTCCGCATGAGGACGCAACGATTGCTGAAATTGCCGATACGAATGCTTTATCCGAGCTGGTCGATGGGGATTTTGAAGTGGTGACGGACGACCATCTGGAAGGAATCTCGCTGATCGTGAATGAAGACGGACGAGGTGTATTGGCCAACAATTTTCCGATTACCGCAGACGGCTACCTCGACTGGGTATATGGCCCGTGTGTGTTCGTCAAGGCAGACGGCCGTTCTCTTAGCGAGGACGACATTCGTGTCATCGACCAGTTTCTCGCCGCCAAAAAATAGCAGCTGCCAAAAACAAAAAGACCCCTCCTCCGTCAGCGCATGTGTCTCGCACACTTGCCCGGAGTCAGGGGTCTGTTCTTTTTTAGGGCTGTCTTATCCGTTAATGCCGCTGCTGCCGAAGCCGCCAGCGCCTCTCTCAGTCTCATCCAGCTCGTCTACCACTTCGAAACGGGCAACAGGCACGACACCGATTACACCTTGCGCGACGCGGTTGCCTTTTTTGATGAAATAGCTGTGAGAATCCACTTCTGTGTCTACCGTCACTTCTTTTTCTCCCGCATCGAGGCAGACGTTGCCGATCTTGCCGGACGGAATGCGGATGTTTTCCATCAAGACGCACACTTCTCCGCGGTATCCCGCATCGATCGTGCCCGGAGCGTTCGGCAGGCGCAGTTTTGTTTTCGCGCCAATGCCGGAGCGCGGACGCACTTGCAGCTCGTAGCCCTCTGGCAGTGCAAAAGCAAGTCCGGTCGGGATTTTGACGGTTTGCCCCGGGGCAATCAACACGTCTTCGACGGCAACGAGGTCAAATCCCGCGTCCAAGGCACGGGCGTATTGGGGAATGACTGCCTCCGGGTGCAGTTTTTTTAGTTTGACCTGGGCAACCAGGCGATCATTTGTCTGATTCATCAAAAGTCTCTCCTCATCTATCACCATTCTGCTAATGTCCTTCCATAGTGTACAAGATGGGCCACCATCCAGCAAGTTCAGCCACTTGCCCGCGTTTTCATAGAACGATCACAAATTCCTGTCTTTTTCTACACTTTTGTTTGCGGATTATGATATAATCACCGTTGCGTCATAAACTACAATTGAAAAAAGAAAGGTGGATTGTACCTTGCAAGTACAAAAACCATACCGCATTTTGCTCTACTACAAGTATACTCCGTTGGAAAACTACGAGGAGTATGCTGCTGAACACTTGCAATTTTGCAAGGAAAACGGACTCAAAGGACGGATCATCATCGCTCCGGAAGGAATTAACGGAACGGTATCCGGCACTGTCGAGCAGACCGACGCTTACATGGAATACGTGCGAAAAGACCCGCGCTTCGCGGACATGTGGTTTAAAATAGATGAATCGGAAGAACACGCATTCAAAAAAATGTTTGTTCGCGCGAAAAAAGAACTGGTGACCTGGCGTCTGGAAAACGACGTTGATCCGAATGAGAAAACAGGACACTATTTGAGCCCGAAAGAGTTTTACGAAATGATGCAGCAAGAGGACGTTGTCATCCTCGACGGCCGCAACTACTACGAATACGACCTCGGACACTTCCGTGGCGCGATTCGTCCAGAAGTAGATTCTTCCCGCGAGTTCCCTGAGTGGATTGCGGAAAACATGAGCCAATTCAAAGACAAAAAAGTCCTCACCTACTGCACAGGCGGCATCCGCTGCGAAAAGCTGACAGGCGTGCTTTTGGATCAAGGCTTTGAAAATGTGTACCAGCTTCACGGCGGAATCGTCACCTACGGAAAAGATCCGGAAGTAAAAGGCCGCCTGTGGGACGGAAAATGCTACGTATTCGACGAGCGTATCTCCGTACCGATCAACCATACCGAAGAAGATGTAGTTATCGGCCGTTGCCACTACTGCGGCACTGTGGAAGACCGCTACGTGAACTGCGCCAACCCTTTCTGCAACAAACAGCACTTCTGCTGCACAGAGTGCGAGCAAAAATTCAAGCGTTCCTGCTCCGACGAATGCCGCGAGCATCCGCGCAACCGCTTCGTTGAAGAGGAAGAAAAAGCGAAGCTGCAAGCCGCTGGAGCGAACGCATAACCATACGAAAAGGAAACAAGCTGACCGTGCCTTTGTGCCAGTCAGCTTGTTTTTTATTTGCCGCTGTCTGATTCGGTGCGAAACGCGGCGAGCTGCACAATCGGTGTTCGGTCATCCCACTCTTCCCCCTGCTGCTTTCTTCTGATTTTTTTGTTTGGTCGTTGCCAAAAAGCTCCCTCACTCGTATTACTTGGCAAAGTGTCAAAAAAACAGGAGACGTATGCCATGGAAAAAAAGCTCAGCATCATTCTCGGCTTCATTGTCGGGCTTGTGTTCGTCAACTTCGACTTTGACTATTCTTTTCTGCTCGAAATGAATATCGATCCTGCTTTTGTGCGAGCGGCCGTCAAGACAATCGGTTTTGTAGGCGCTTTGTTCTGTGGACTCACCTTGCTATTCGACGCCTGGAAAGCCATTCGGTCCAGTTGATAATGGAGGGAACAACGCTTGTGAATGACTATATCTCGACCATGCGAAAGCTCATCGGCCACGAAACGCTGCTCACAGTCGGCTGCGGAGCCATTTTGGAAGACGAATCGGGACGCATCCTTTTGCAACAAAAACACAACCGCATCTGGGGCATTCCCGGCGGTCTGCTGGAGCTTGGCGAAACGTTCGCGGAGACGCTCAAACGCGAAGTGCTGGAGGAAACCAGTCTGACTGTCTTGCAGTGGCAATTGTTTGGCCTCTACTCAGGAAAAAACGGCTTCGCCCAGTATGCCAATGGGGATAAAGTGTTTAGCGTCCAGCTGATCTTTCGCGTCACGGACTACGCAGGCGTGCTCCAGACAAATGAAGAGAGCACCCGCCAACAGTTTTTTGCCAAAAACGAATTGCCGGACAGTCTGAACCCCCATCAGGCTCCGTTCATTTTGGACTGGTTACATGGAGTGACCCCGCCGATTGTCAGGTGAAGTCTGCGCCTCTCCCCATCTGGCCTTGAAAAGACGGAAGCACCCATGCGCTGATCTCTGCCAAATCGTCAATGACGACATGAGCCTCGGCAACTGCTGCATACTGGGGGCTGCGTTTCCATACCGCCTTCATACCGACCGCCCTGCTGGCGCGAACATCGTTGTCGGGGTGGTCACCTATGTACATCGCCTGTTCAGCAGGCACTCCAAGCTTGTCCAATGCCCGGTGAAAAATCGCCGGATCAGGCTTGCGCAAGCCTTCCCATTCCGACATGAGCACCTCGTCAAAATAAGGCGCGATGCCCAGTGCCTTGACATTGTCGTACTGGAACTGCCCGAAACCGTTTGAGATCAAGCCCAGCCGCATGCCCTGCTTTTGCAGGTCGGCAAGCATTTCATGCAGATGCGGGAACGCGACACAATGCTTTTGAAAATGACAGAGGTAGTCTTGCAGCAAAAAGGCCGCTTCCAGCTTCGCAATGGCAAGCTCCTCAATGAGCTGCGCGTACACTTTGTCCTTCCATACGTATCCGTGCTGATCCAGCTCGATAAAACGTTGCACGAATGTTTCCTGTCGGACGTGCTGAAGCTGGGAAATTCGCTCATACTGGTCGTGGACAAACCGGATGAGCGAAGTGTCGCGGTCGAGCAAAGTGCCGTCCAGATCGAATAGTACCGCTTGTATCATCTGCATCACGCTCCTTTTTGAATGATACGAACATTCCCGCATGTAATTGTTCCACAACCATTTGCCCGCTTCCCTGCATTTGGTAAACTAAGAATGATCAAATCAAACAGAAAAAGGTGAAAATTATGTCGCCGAACCATGAAGCAAGCATCCTGGAATGGCAAGCTGCATTAGAAGCAGGACAAACGACGTCCCGTGAGCTGACCATTCTGTTTTTGGAACGGATCGCTGCCTACGACAAACAGGGACCGACCATTAACGCCATCAGTGAAATCAATCCCGATGCCTTGCATATTGCCGAAGCTCTGGACAGGGAACGGGCGATATCCGGCAGTCGCGGGCCGCTTCACGGCATTCCGATATTGATTAAAGACAACATTGCGACCGGAGACAACATGCACACGACAGCCGGGTCGCTCGCCTTGGCCGATTCGTACGCGTCAGCAGACTCGTTTGTCGTCGCACGTCTGCGCGAAGCAGGCGCCGTCCTGTTGGGCAAAACCAATCTGACCGAATGGGCTAACTTCATGGCTGACAACATGCTGAACGGCTACAGCTCGCGCGGCGGACAAGTCCTCAATCCGTATGACCCTGCGTTCGATGTCGGCGGCTCCAGCTCCGGTTCAGGCGCGGGAATCGCGGCAGGCTTTGCCGTAGCCGCTGTCGGAACAGAGACTTCCGGGTCGATCCTCGGCCCTGCCAAAAAAAATTCGCTCGTCGGTATCAAACCGACGGTAGGCTTGATCAGCCGCCAGGGCATTATCCCGATTTCCCACAGCCAGGACACGGCAGGCCCGATGACGCGAAACGTAACGGACGCGGCCATTTTGCTCGGTGTCCTGACAGGTGTCGATCCGCAGGACGCGGCGACCGGAAAAAGTGCAGGGCTGGCCCACCGCGACTATCTTCCCTTCCTCGACGCAAACGGACTGCAAGGTGCCCGAATCGGTGTCGTGCGTTCCGGCTATTTGGCTGAATGCGACGAGGAAGAAGCCGCTCTTTACGAAGCCGCTATCTCGCAGCTGCGGCAGGCTGGCGCTACTGTCATCGATTCCGTAAGCATTCCTTCTGAAAATGCCGATTGGAACTCGCAAGTTTTGTATCACGAGTTTAAGACAGGTGTAAATGCCTATTTGAAAATATTGCCCGCCTCTTTCCCAATCCGCACCCTGAAAGATATTGTCGCCTTCAATCGCAAGCACGAAGCAAGAGCGCTCCGGTTTGGGCAAAGCGTACTGGAGCAGTCCGAGCAAACCAGCGGCACCTTGACCGATCCTGCCTATTTGCGGCAAAGGCTGTACGATCTGGAAATGTCGCAACGCCAAGGGATCGACGCCGCACTCAAGGAACACGACCTGGACGCTCTGCTGTTCCCGGGAGACACGGGCTGTGACATTGCGGCGAAAGCGGGCTACCCGTCCATTGCCCTTCCCGCTGGCTACACTGCGCAAGGAAAGCCTTTTGGCATCATGCTGACTGGACTGGCCTTCTCGGAGCCTGCTCTTCTGCGCATGGGCTACGCCTACGAGCAAGCGACTTTGCTGCGTGTCCCGCCTGTCTTGACGGAGCAAGCTTGATAGCTTAACTCCTTGTTGAGAACCTGGCGAGCGGCACAGACGATACACTGCTCTCGCCCATTCGTGTCGCAAACCAATCGCCAGAACGCCAATCCCAAGCTCAGTAGGATCGGAGGTGAATTTTTGTTGGAAAACGTTCGTTTGCGCCCGACCACTGCGGAAGATTTGCCGATTTTGTTTGAGCAGCAGCTCGACCCGGAGGCAAACCATATGGCCGCCTTTACCGCTAAAGACCCGAGTGACAGGCAAGCTTTTACCGCCCATTGGAACAAAATTTTGGCAGACAACTCGATTGAGAATATGACCGTACTTGCCAACGGGCAAATTGCAGGCTACCTGGTTTTCTTTGAACAATTCGGCAGCCCTTCTGTCGCGTATTGGCTTGGCAAACCATTTTGGGGCAAAGGGATCGCGACACAGGCGCTTACCGCCTTTCTCGCGCTTCTCCCCGTCCGACCTGTTTACGCCCGCGTCGCCAAAGACAACGTCGGTTCGATCCGCGTCCTGCACAAATGCGGCTTCCGCCAGGCAGGAGAAGACGCGGGATTTTCCAATGCCCGCGGCTGTGATGTCGAGGAGCTGATCATGGTGCGGGAAGGTTGACGTAACTAATTATGGGGTTGCTTATCTTTCATCAATACAGTGGGTAAATGTTAGTTGTCATAGACACCTCCCTTTTTGGTTTTATGGAATGGATAACTTTTTAGCACAAGCTTAAAATAACAGAATAACTCGTACCTAAAGGTACGAGTTATTCTGTTTCTTCCTTTTTCTCATACTGAAATATTTTATGAACTAAAGAATAAGTAAGCGATCTTTTTCCCACTATCCCAGTAGCAGTTACTAAAAATCTAAATCTTTTATAACATATGTGCGCCATTCGTTATTTTCTTTTTGAAATTTTATATATCCCATGTCCCTAAGCGTCTTCTTATATTCCTCCACTAATTCGTAGCCCATATGGTCGGGACTTCCTTCATAAACATAATTCACCATTTCCCTTGAACTAGCTTTACTCCAGCCTTTATTATTATTTCTTGAGTCATTCAAAATGTAATTATAGGTATTAACTAAATACCTTCGATAATTGCCAGTAGGATTTTCCCTTTGCTCGCGTAAATACTTTAGCTTCTGATTTTTTTGCGCTTCGTTCATTCCCTCAGCCCTTCCCTTAATTTCTTCTAAGTTTTTAAGATAATTCTAGATCAAGAAACTACATTGTTCCGAGCTAAAATGGCAATTCTGCGTCTTTAAATGGGTCGCTAGGTTTAGGTGAATCCTGCCTTAAGATTAATTTATCAATATTGTTATGAAGCCAAGTCATTCCCTGATTAGTTACATTATAAGCTTTATAGTACTCACCTTGATAATCTTGTTGTTCAGAAAACTGTATAAACCCTTTATTTAATAAGGAATCTAATCCTAGCGCCACAGCGATAGGTGCAAATCCTGCCTTGTTCATATCTTGCCTAATTATGTATGCACTCACCGCTTCATTTGGACTATCAACATTCTGAGTTATTGATACTAATAAAGTCATTTCATGCTGTGATAAGCCTTCTGTTAACGCAATAGATGATTGTGTAGAAATCAATCCCAGTTTGACTTGTTTTTGTTTAATTGCAAGTATCCTATCGGTGATTTGAGTAGTTAAATTCTCAAAATCTCTCGGAGAAGCAGTTGTATAAGTAATAATTTTCCTGTGTTGAATATCAAAAGGAAATTTTGAATTCCTCTGGTCTGAACAAATTAATACTACTTCTTTTTGGCTTGCAATAGCATAACCAAGCTCAAACCAAACATTTGGATTGTCCAAAGAAATTTCAGCCAAAACTACATCGGCATTTTTTATTCCATTTTGGATATCCTCGATTGGTATATTTACATTTGGATCTCTATCGACTCTGTAAGCATCTAATCCAGCATTAGTAATTGCGGGCACAAGAATATCTTCATACCTTTTATCAAAAGCTCCACCGTCAAATGGTTGAATAACAAAACAAGTTGTCATAAAAATCCTCCAATCTTATATTCATAAAGTAACTGTTTGACGCAGATCACTAGCAAGTAAAATTAACTTTTTACGTTTTTCTTTAGACCCATTTTGTCGACTGTTAATTTCGACCGTATTTAGAATTGAAAGAGGCTATATAAAAGAGTGAACTCAGATTTTTGTTTTTCTACTGCCCATCTTGTTTCCAATTCTTAATAAATAGTAATTTATCTTTCGAAAGCTGCAATACTTTATGATCTGTGATGATTTTTTCCGTTTCTGCCTTATACGAATTAATCTTATCGATAGCTATAAATATTTGTTTTTTGCTCGTACTATAAAGTTCAACTATGTTCTCCAGTGCATGATTTTCTATATTTTTTAGAAGTGGCAAGTCATGTGCGATTGCAGGCAAACATGTTAATTCTAAAAGTGCCAAATCAAACGTAATAAGATTCGCAAATGCTGTACCAGTTCCTGTATCTCCATAGGTATTAAATGTATATCTTTCACCACGTATGCTTAGAGTAGGAGCACGTCTGTTATCTGAGTAAATTCGTTTATTGAGCTCATGCATTTTAATATTAATTTGATTGCATACCTCATCTAATATAGTTACTTTTAACTCATCCAATTCTTTTCCCGCTTCTACAATGGAATCATCTAGATTTTTCTTTTTTGTATAAAAACCATTTTCTTCAGTCAACTGCTTGATTTGAGAGGCAAGTTCAACCACCTTCTCAATTGCATATTTGGGGGCATTCTGTATTGTTAAGTTATCTGCAATCTCTTGGTCAATTTTTGTAATTTCATTAACAATAACAGCAATCTGCTTTCTGATTTCTTTTTCAGTCTTTTGAAGTTCTTCTTTTAATATTTTCGTAATTGAAGCATGGAAAGAATCAATCTTCTTTACCTGTTCAACATTAAAATTCGGAAAAAAATCGACCAATCGTTCTAGCTCAGAATCAATTTTGATATTTTTGTCTGCGATATTGGTTAAGGTTCTCTTCAAACGGCTTTCGTACACATTTTTTTGTATAGTCAAACTACTTTTTTTCTTTCTCAATTCCAAAATTTCTTTAGAAACGAGTGCTTCAATATCTACTGAGGAGCTTACAATGCTATCTTTTAACTTTTTTAACTCCTCATTTAAGGCATCTATTTTTTTCGTATTTTGACCAAAAATCGCCTTGTTAATTTTGGGAATTAACTCTTTTTTTGCAGCATCAAGCAATACATTTTTTTCATCCGTCAGTTTTTGAATTTGCTTTTCATACTCTTTGATGTTTCGATACTTATCGAAAAGTTTCAATAATACGACAATAGAATCCTTCTTCTTTTCTTTTTCAAAGTATTGAATTGGTTTTCTTTCGTTTAAATTTTCTTTTCCATATACCCGAAAATATCGGCCAACAATACTTCGAAATGACATCTCATCAATTTGGCATTTATATTTTTCCTGAAGAAGCTTTGTATAGTCATTAATTTTTATAGTGTCTTGCACTTCAAAATTTCTATTACAGACAGCAACAAATTTAAATTCGTTTGTAGAACGGCTAAAAAAGAGTTCACCATCTTCGAAAGTAAAAGAGAATTTAAAAATGTGGTGTCCTAAGTTATCCACAGTGTCATGATTTCTAGTAATATAATCGTCACCACCAAAAACGAAATCTATAATCATCAACATCGTAGATTTACCAATTGAATTAGAAGCAATTTCATCTCCTACCACAGCATTTAATCCACTATGAAAAATGATTTTTTGTTGTACAAATTTATCACAAAGGATCTGCCTTAACATATCTAATCACCTTCAATTCTTGATCAAATTCAATTTTTTCCAGAGCAAACAAGACATCTAAGACCAATATGAATTGGTTAATATCTTCAAGATACTGTTTCGTTTTCTCAAACAAAATTTCAACACTTTCATCGTTGACCACTAAAACGTTCAGGATATACACCATTTTAGCGAGAATGCTGTCTTTAAATGGGATTAATTTATTCGGTAGTATCATGAAAACACCTCACAATCTTGCACAAAAAAAGCAATTACAATTTCACATGCCCTCTGTGAATAACGATCTGTTTTTTCAAACAGCCATTCCACTAAAGCATTGTAAATGTACTCTTGGCTCTCATTTGTCTGCATGCATTTCCAATAGAAGCTTTTAATCTGTGATGCCAATGTATCAAATTTATGTGGAGTCTCCTGGTCAAGCGTAATAAAAATGTTTCTAATAAAATCAAAGTAGTCAACGGTGTCATTAGTAATTTTTCTTTTCAAAATAAACGGCAACGTATGGTTAGTTTTTTGATCAATCTTTAAAGAGTCATAGCTTAAGGGGATAATGTTACCATCAATATTTTGCAAATTCTCCAATACTACTCTGATTTCACTTTCTATGTTAAACATATAATAGGTACTCTTTAACTGTGCTTCTTGAATCAAACCCTGTTTTAATCTACACCATTTTCGATATTCCGCTACAGTTCGTGGGTTATCAAAAAGACCATGGCATTTTTTGCAGGCAGCTATCACATTTTTCAAGTCGTTGACATCTTCAGACAGCTTAATTTCACCTTTCAATAATTCAACTTCTTCTGGCAATGGATTAGCAGGATAAATATGTGCAACTTCAAAGGATTTGAAGATTTTCCCATTCTTTCGATGAGTTAATTCATCTCCACAAAATGGGCAATATCCGCCTACCTCATTGAATAATATCATTTTTTCATTCTGGCTGAATTCACGTCTGTTATCTTGCATTATATTCACCTACAATCTCTTCATTGCTACGGTTTAAGCCCATATTATATATTCATAATAATCTTGCATAAAACGTCGAATCTTGTTGACGTATTCGACAACTATCCATTTTATTCCTGCTTCTTACTATTTAAAGCTGTTTGAATTAAATATGCACCTTAACATAAAAAAAGCTCCGACTACAAAAGCGCAGCTCATGCCCCACTGATTCTGTTCTTCTTAATAGTAGTTAATTTGCAACAAACTGTAAATGAAATCCAATTAGCTTCCCGACTATAACTGCTTCCGGGAAAATGGCGGATGCGTCTCGGCTTTTTTCTCGGTCTGGTTGTCATCAGCGGTGTGCTCTACTGGGGCGGGTACTGGCTGATTGGTTGACAGCCTGAGCGCCCTGACTGCCCTTTCTGTTTCCGCCCACAAAAAAACGCATGTACCCGAATCGGTGCATGCGTTTTTCTTTACATGGTCGTTTGCTGTTCTGCCTTGCCCAGTCGATCCTCGAAAAGCTTGCCGAGCTGGCCGATGTCCACTTCCCACTTGTCGTCCTTGTAGTAGACGGTCGCCTTCGTCTCGCCTTTTTTGCCTACGATGCGAATGCTCGCCGTCTTGACCTCGTAGGTACCATCCGGCTGAAACGTAATGTCTGCATCCTTCAGTTCGCTGTCGAGCACAGGTGCGATCGTCTTGTCCACCACTTCCTGCGTAGCCACCGCCGCTTGCCGTCCCATCTGGATGACTTCCTCCGGGCTGAAGTGAAAAAACAACACCAGTACGACTCCGATGATGGCTGCAAGCGAGATGATCCGAATCAAGCTGCGCACGACCCATTGAGCTGCCAAGATCAAGACTATGATACAAACCGCGACGGGCCAGTAATCTTTCACGAGTTGAAGAACTTGCTCCATCCTCATCACTCCTTCACCATTTCATTTTCGCCAAAAAAGGGCGGTCCCTAATCACAGACGACAGAGAAAATGGCGCTTGTTTTTGAAAAGTAGAAAAAACCGCCGCAAAGGTGCGGACGGACTCTTTCGGCACAACTTTTCAATCTGTAACACCATTCGACAACTGCCGCATCGAGTCCTGCCACGAAGCGCAAAAACGGCGACAAATCAATGACAAATGCGGGAAAGCTGATGGTGGAGACAAGCGCAAAGAAGGCTGCCGTACGGATAACCTTTCCAGTCCGTACGGCAGCCTATTTTTCTTTTGGCTTAGTGCCTGCTTAGTTCCTTTTGGCGAAGGCTACTGCTTGTGCTCTGCCCGTCGACACCCGGAACCCGCTGACCGCTTGATTGGCTGCTCGCGCAAAAGTGAGAGTTACGCCATACAAGCTTCCCCCGACTCCGGCGATAAACTGATCAGGGGCCGTGCGCAGCAACTGCTGCTTTTTGTTCCGGCGATGCGAGAGATAGAGCGCCCCGTCCTCGACCAGCACCTCGTAGGCGGTTCCCAGCTCCGCGCTCTCGTACGTGCCCGCATATGCCAGCCCGTCTGCCTCGCATTCCTGATCAGGCTGCCATTTTTTCAGTGGGATGCAGCGCGTTCCAAAGCGAAATCCGGCTGTTGAACCGAGATACAGCTCGTAGTTGGCCGTTCCCGCTTGATAGCGGTTTCCCTCCACCTGAACAAGGGGCGCAGCTCCGTACTCCTCAAGCAAATACAGCTGATCTCCCTTGCCCACCACTTGCGCGATGAGCGCGTACGTTCCGTCGGAATAATACGTCCCGGCCACGTCCTCGTCTGCAAAATCGGCATCGTAAAAGTCAGGCAAAACCTGCGGCTCCACCTCGCTCCGCTCCACCCCCAGCAGCAAGTCGACGATTTTCTCCGCAGCCCTGCCGATTGCTACCGTATCCGTGTTGCTGAAAATGGCGATATCGATATCCTCTACCAGAAACCGGACGGTACAACTGCGGAATGCCGCGTCTGAACCGTCGTGCCCGATAAAAGGACGCCCCTGGTACAGAGCAGGATCATTCACGATCAATCCGCCCGCGTAATGAATCTTCGTTCCGTCCAGCAGCGTCGGGCAGTCAAACATCTCGGAAAGTGTCTCCCGTTTGCAAATGACCGGCTCCTTGAAGTTGGCCATCCACTTCATAAAATCAGTTGCGGTCGTGTGCAGCGAAGTGGCGCCATACGTGCCGTAGTTCAGCACGGCATGAATCAGCTCCCCGCCGACGCGCTTGTAAGAATCCGCGCCATTCGGAATCACCTGCCAATACCGATCCTTGAAGCACGTTTGCGCCATGCCGAGCGGGGCAAAAATCCGCTCACGGGCAAACTCGTTCAAACTTTTGCCGGACACTCTTTCAGCGATTTCGGCCAGGAGGGTAAAATTCGAGTTGCAGTACATATAGCGGGTAAGTGGCGGAAAATTCAGCTCCGTTTGCGTGGAAATAACGTCTTTGGCGTCAGACTGTGTGATCGTGTCATCAAGCCGGACTCCTTGCAGCATGAGCAGCTCCCACTGATCCCGGATGCCGCTCACGTTGTTCATCAGATTGCGCACCGATACAGGCTCGGCGAACGAAACCATGTCCGGCACGTAGCTGCGAATGTCGTCATCTACGTTCAGTAGACCGTCTTCCTGAAGCAGCAGTACACACATCACTGTCACTTGCTTGGACACCGATGCAACATGAAACACCGTCTCGCCCGTGATCGGCAACCTATGCTCCACGCTGGCGTAGCCAAAGCAGTTTTCGTAGACGATTTCCCCGCCTTTGCGAACCACAACCTGTCCGCCCGGGCATACGCCTTGCTGCCAATCCGCGAACAAGTCATCGATTTTTGCCGCTATCCCCGCATCATATCTACTCACAACCTTGCCTCCTCTGGCTCAGCAGACCAGCTTCCTGTTACATCAGTCGACCTCTGCCTCTTTTTCCCAACTCTACCACTTCTGCCGAAAGCTTTCAATGAAAGCGACGAGGAGCTGAACCGCGTTTTCCAGATCGTCCAGATGCACGAGTCCAGTCGCAGAGTGAATGTAACGGGACGGGACCGAGATGCATCCGGCTACCGTTCCTTTGCCAGCGAGGCTGATCGAGTACGTGTCTGTCACGCAGTTCAAATACACGCCACGCTGGTACGGGATGTGATTTTCTTCTGCCGTTTGCACCAGCTTTCTCGTCAGCTTTTTCGGGACGCTGCTTCCCGCCCAGTTGTCGGTGACCCACTCGTAAAACAGGATGACCGGGCCGCCGCCAAGCGTCAGCGGAATCATTTTCTCTTCGATCTTCGGCGTTCCGCCAGTGAGCGCGACATCGAGCGCCAGCGCAACGTCCGGCTGAACGGCAAAAGCGGCAGGGCCTGCGCCGCGCATCCCGACTTCTTCCTGAACCGAGCCGACCGCATAGACCGATGCGGTGAGCTGTTTGCCCGCGAGCCGCTTCATGACTTCGAGCATGACGGCGCAGCCGGAGCGGTCATCGACTGCTTTTCCGGTAAACACTTTGCCGCCGTTCAAAAATTGCCCCTCCCGCGAAAAGGTGACGAAATCGCCGACCGTGACGCCAAGCGCTTCTGTTTCCTCTCGGCTCGCCGTCCCTACGTCCACATACAGCTCGCTAAGCGGAATCGCCAGCTTCGCCTCTTCCGCCGTCACGATATGGGACGGCTTCGCTCCTGTGACTCCCTTGACGACGCCTTTGTCCGTATGAATGTCCAGCACCTGGTTGATCACCATGCGGCTATCGTGACCGCCGACCGGGTGAAACCAGACAAATCCTTTTTCGTCAATGTAGCTGACGATAAAGCCGATCTCGTCCATATGCGCGCACAACATGATTTTCAGGTCGGGATCGCTCCCTTTTTTAATGAAAAACTGGTTGCCTAGCGCATCGCTTTGGTGCTCGTCCACCACATCCAGCAAATTTTCCCGCAAGTAAGCGGCAACCCGCTCCTCATCCCCCGCCACACCGGGGATCGCGTCCAGTTCGGTCAGCCATTTTTGCAAACTCATGTCATTGCTCCTCTCCTGATTCTGCTTTGGGCAACTGGCGCTGCATCATGTTCCCTAGCTCTGCCACCACCGTGTCCGGGCTTTGTGCCAGCGCGTCCGCCACCCGTTGGCGAATCGGCAGCGGCTTGTCCTGGCTCAGCTTGAACGCCCCTTCGATTTTCGTTACCTGGATCTCGAAAGCAACCAGCTCTTGTTTCAGCTTTTCTGTATAATCTTGTGGAATGGCGTCAAAATGCTTTTCATAAGCAGGCTCGAACGTGCGGATCGTCTGCAACAGCGTCTGCGCGACGTCTTCTGCCTGCGAATAAATGACAGGCTTGCCGTAGACGTGCACAGCCGCGTAGTTCCAAGTCGGCACACCGTAGCGGCTTTCATAATATTGCGGCGAAATATACGCATGCGGCCCTTGGAACATGACCAGCACGTCCTGCTCCGCAAACGTTCGCCATTGCGGATTCGCCAAAGCCATGTGGCTGACCAGCGTGATCTTCGCCTGCTCGTGCTCATGCTCCACCAAAAAAGGCAAATGGGTCGCCAGCGGAATCGTCCCGTCGAAGCTGACGATGGTAGCAAAATGGTACTTTTTCATAAAGGCTACTAGCGTCTCTATATCGTTTTCGCGATAAAATGGGGGAATAAACATCGTCGACCTCCTTGTCTGTCAGGTGTAAAACACGCGTTTCAGCTCGGCAGCCGTTTCGGCCAACGCTTCTTTGCTCGCGTCTACCTCGCCGGAAAAGTTGAAAAAGCTGTGCACCATGCCAAGGTAGCGCTTTGCTTTTGCCGCGACACCGAACGAAGCCAGCCGCTCGGCATACAGCTCTCCTTCGTCGCGCAAAGGATCGAACTCGGCCGTGACGATTACAGCTTGCGGCAAGCCGCTTAAATCGGCAGCAAGCAAGGGAGAGGCGAGCGGGTCGTTGATCTGTTCCTCATCCTGCAAGTAATGAGCGCGGAACCAGAGCATCTCGTCGTAAGTCAAGTTGTATTGATTCCCGCATTCCCGACAAGACGCCGTATCGAGGGCAAACGAGACAACCGGATAGATCAGCAGCTGGCAGCACAAGCCAAACTCGCCGCGATCGCGCGCCAGCAAGGAGACGACAGCCGCCAAGTTGCCGCCTGCGCTCTCTCCGCCAACAGCGATTCGCTTGCTGTCTCCGTTGAAGGAAGCCGCATGCTCAACTACCCACTTGGTCGCCGCATACGCATCCGAGACGGCTGTCGGGAACTTGTGCTCAGGCGCGAGGCGATAGTCGACAGAGACGACGATGCAGCTCGCCGCTTGTGCATAATAGCGACAAATGCGATCGGTTATCTCGATATTCCCGAGCACGAAGCCGCCCCCGTGAAAAAAGACGAACACAGGCAGAAGCTCCGGCAACCCTTCCCCGCCTGGGGTGTACAAACGAATCGGCAGCTCTGCTCCCCCTTGTTCTGCCACCGCAATCACCCGATCCTCTACCGCTGCTACAGACGTCTCAAGCTCCGAGAGATTGGCCCGCGCTCGTGAAAAAGCGAGACGCGCTTCTGCGGGCGTCATAGATTCGGTATCTGGCAGTCCAAGCAAGCTTTGTTTGCGAAATACTTCCTTTACTTGCGGATGTACACTCATGCCTTCCTCCCCTTCTCTTGACGAGTCCACATGCGAAATCCGAAAAAGGCCGCCCACGCCTGCTCGTCGTCATTGGCAAAAAACCGGATCGGGTACTCGTCCTTTTCCATGACAAGTGTCTGACTGTCGCTGGCGCGCAAATCGTAGCGCTCGCCGCCAAAAACGAGAGTCGGCTTGTCTTGGGCAAGCTCAATCTGCAAGCTGCCCCCCTCTCTGGACTGATACGTGCCTGCGAGCTTTTCCAGTTGTTCCTTTGTCGCCGTATAGTGCGGCTCCTGGCTTGCTTTTTGCGTGAGCGGCAAGCCGAGCGCCTGGTTGACCGCCGCCAGCCAAATGTCTCCTGCTGGCATATCCGTCGCGTTGATCAGGACAGCTGCGACAAGCCCCTGTTCCGGGACGAAACCGAAGCAAGACGATACCCCTTGCTGACTTCCGCCGTGGCTGACGAGCGTCACGCCCGAATAATCGGGAACGATCTCCAGCGCCAGTCCGTAAAATTGCTTGCGGCCAACCTGATGAACAGGCTGCCACATTTTGCGCAGCAGCTCTTCGCTTGCGACCGGATTTTCGCCGCCTACAAAAGCCGCGCCGTAGCGCAACAGATCGTTGACCGTAGAGCGCAAGCCGCCGCCCACCTCGTAATTTCCCAGACTCGGCCACGGCACCGCTTCCAGCTTGCCTGTCTCGTTGTTTTTCATATACGGTACAGAGACGTCAGCCATTTTCGCAATTTCTTCCAGACTGTACGTGGAGCGGTGCATGCCAAGCGGAGCGAGGATCGTTTCCGTGACGAATCTGCGGTAGAGACGGTTCGTCAGCCGTTCGATGATCGCGCCTTGCAGCAAAAAGGCATCGCTCGAGTAGCTGAAATACTCGCCCGGTTTGCCCAACAGCTCGTACTCCTGCCCCGCGATGTACGTGAGGTGGTCTTCCAGCCTGTTGATTTCCGGTTTGCGGGGAAGAGGCGGCAAGCCGCTCGTGTGCGACATCAAATGATGGACTTTTACCATGCCGGGGTCATCCATGCCGCACAGCTTGAACTCGGGAAGATGCGCGCATACCGGATCATCCAGGGATAAGCGCCCTGCTTCCACCAGCGAAAGCAGCGCCAGCACCGTCAGCGACTTCGTGACGGAGCCGCACCCGAACAGCGTGTCGGGGCCAATCGGCCGCTTCGTTTGCAAATCGGCATAGCCAAAGCCGCGCTCGTATACAACCGTTCCGTTTTTCGCAACAGCGATGGCGATGCCCGGAATTTGCTCTTCGTCCATCCGCTTGGTGACGTATGCTTCGAACTCAGGCCAGTTTTCCACTGCCATCTGTGTCACTCCCCCTTCTCCCCATACAAATGGCATTTGACATAACGCTGCGGAAGCACTTCCGCAAAGCTCGGTATTTCCTTGGCGCAAATGTCGAACGCTTTCGGACAGCGCGTGTGAAAGCGACAACCGCTTGGCGGATTCAGCGGATTGGGAATCTCGCCTTGCAAAACGATTCGTTCTCTGGACTGCTCCTGAACCGGGTCAGGCAAGGGAATGGCGGACAGCAGCGCTTCCGTGTACGGATGCAGCGGTCGCGCATACAGCTCATCGCTTGCGGCAAGCTCGACCAGTTGCCCGAGGTACATGACGGCGATCCGGTCGCTAATATGCTTCACCATGGACAAGTCGTGGGCGATAAACAAATAGGTCAGCTGTTTTTGCCGCTGCAAATCCATCAGCAGGTTGACGATTTGCGCCTGAATCGACACATCGAGGGCGGCAATCGGCTCATCCGCCACGATAAAGGAAGGCTCGACTGCCAACGCCCGGGCAATCCCGATCCGCTGACGCTGCCCGCCGCTAAATTCGTGCGGGTAACGATTCGCCTGTCTGGAACTGAGTCCGACAAGCTCCAGAAGCGCGCTGACCTGCTCTTTCCGCTCTTTTTTCGCAAGATTCGGACGATGGATCATCAGCCCTTCGGAAATGATCTCGGTGACAGTCATTCGCGGATTCAACGACGAGTACGGGTCTTGAAAAATCATTTGCATCTGGCTGGTGTACGCCTTGTGCCCCTTGCGCTCGGTCATGTCGCTTACACGCTCGCCCGCAAAGCGAATTTCGCCGCCAGTCGGCTTGTACAGCTGCAACAGCGTCCGGCCCACCGTCGATTTGCCACACCCGGACTCTCCAACCAGTCCCAACGTCTCTCCTTGCCAAATGTGAAAGCTGACATCATCGACTGCGCGCAGCGTCTGATTCGGCCCGAGCTGGAAATGCTTGCTGAGATGGTTCACTTCAAGTAGTACGCGGTTGTTCATGGCCTCATTCACCCTCCTGCGACTCCTGCCAGCCGCTCTTGCTGCTGCGCCCGCTGATCGAGCAGCCAGCACTTGGCTGTATGCCCGCTCGACACTTCTGTGAGTGGCGGCGAAAAATGTTTGCACACCTTCATCACGTGCGCACATCTCGGGGCGAACGGGCAGCCTTGTTGCTGGCGGGCGAGATCAGGCGGCGTACCCGGAATCGGGATGAGCGGCTCGGTGCCAGCGGCATCCAGACGAGGCATCGAGCGCAGCAATCCCCACGTGTACGGATGTTTGGGACGGTAAAAAATTTCCGCAATCAGCCCTGTCTCCACTACCTCTCCGGCATACATCACAGCCACTTTTTGCGCCATGTTGGCGACAACGCCCAAGTCATGCGTGATCAAAATGATGCCCGTCCCCGTCCGTTGCTGAAGCGACTTCATCAGCTCCAAAATTTGCGCCTGCACCGTCACGTCGAGCGCAGTCGTCGGCTCGTCGGCGATCAGGACTTTCGGGTCGCAGGCAAGCGCCATCGCAATCCCGACACGCTGGCGCATTCCCCCGGAAAAATGGTGCGGGTACGCCCTGATCCGCTCCTGCGCGTTCGGAATGCCGACCAGTTGCAGCATGTTGACCGCTTTTTCATAGGCGGCGGCTTTGTCGAGCCGCTGGTGCTTGCTGATCCCTTCTACCAGTTGCTGGCCGATCGTCATCGTCGGATTCAGCGACGTCATCGGGTCCTGGAACACCATGGAGATTTCCGCTCCCCGAAGCGACTGAAGCTCTCGCGGAGGCAACGCCAGCACGTTTTGCCCTGCATAGGTGATCTGCCCGGCGGGGATGCTCGTGCTCTGCTTCGGCAAAAGCCGCATGATCGCTTTGGCCGTGACCGATTTGCCAGAGCCGGATTCACCCACGATGGCGAGCGTCTCCTGCTTTTGCAAGCAAAAGCTGACCCCTCTTACCGCATGCACCTCGCCTCGCTGGGAATGAAACGCAACATGCAAGCCGTCTACTGTCAGGATCGGTTGATTCATCGACATCCCCTCCTTATTTCGTCATTTTCGGATCGAGCGCATCGCGCAGCCCGTCCGCAAGCAGGTTGAAGCTGATCATGATCAAACTGATCATCACGGCGGGAATCACCAGCTTGTAAGGGAACAGCCGCATCCCTTTGTAGCCGTCGTTGATCAGAACCCCAAGCGAGGCGAGCGGCGCCTGTAGACCAAGCCCGATAAAGCTCAGAAACGCTTCAAAAAATATCGCGGTCGGCAGTGTGAACATCAAAGTGACGATGATCGGCCCCAGCGCGTTCGGGATCAAATGCTTGAACATGATCCGGCTGTTGGAAACCCCGAGCGACCGCGCAGCCAGCACAAATTCCTGACCTTTTAGCTGCAAAATTTGTCCGCGGACAATCCGCGCCATCCCGACCCAGCCTGTAATCGCCATCGCCAAAATGATCGACGTGATTCCCGGCTCCAAGATGAGAATGAACAAGATAATGACGATCAGATTGGGGATGCCGACGAGCACTTCAATGATGCGCTGCATGACGTTGTCGATTTTTCCGCCGTAATAAGCCGAGATCCCGCCATAAAGGACGCCGATGAACAAGTCCAGCAAGGCAGCTACGAGGGCAATCAACAGCGAAATTTGCGTGCCCTTCCACACCCGCATCCACATATCCCGGCCAAATTCGTCCGTGCCGAACCAGTGCGCCTCCGTTATATTCCGTTTCGCGTACAGATCGGCTCCGTTGCTGTCCAGCCCGTCAAACCCGAGCCACCCCAGCCCGCTTATTTTCGGCGGCAGGTTGGAATGGGCCACATTTTGCCCGTCATAAGTGTATGGGGTCAGCAGCGGCCCGACAAAAGCCAGCACCGTAATGACCATGATCAACACGAAGGCAGGGACGACTCCGCGATTTTTTCCCAGCCGTTTGAGCGCAGCCTTCCAGGGCGAATCCGCAGCTGAAGCCGCAACCTCCATCGCTGCTTCTGCTGCAAATGGCTCGTGCACAAACAAATCGTCTGTTATTTCATGCGGGGACGTCCCGGTTGCCGGCAAAGTCCTCATGTGCTTTCCCCCCATTTTTCACGAATGCGCGGGTCCAAAATCCCGTAGATCATATCGACCAAAAGCACGACCAGAATGAACAACGTGCTGTAAAAGAGCGTAATGCCCATGATCACACTGTAGTCGTTCACCATGATGGATAAAATGAACTGCTCCCCCAGCCCTGGCACCGAAAAAATTTTCTCAATCACCAATGTTCCGGTCATGATCGACACCGCCATTGGCCCAAGCATGGTCACGACCGGGATCAGCGAATTGCGCACGACGTGCTTCCACACCACGGCAAACTCCGAAATCCCTTTGGCCCGCGCGCTCAAAATATAGTCCTGCGTGAGCACCTCCAGCATTTCCGTGCGGATGAACCTGGCGACTGCCGCTATCACCGTCACGGATAGCGCCAAGGAAGGCAGGATGGAATAAGAGTAATCCTCCCAAAGTCCGGGCGGCAGCCAGCCGAGCTTGACGCCCACGTAATATTGCAACAGCGCCGCGAATACGAACGAAGGGATCGACATGCCCAGGACAGCCATCGTGACGGCTCCCAGGTCAAACAGGCTGTTCTGACGCAGCGCCGAGAGAATCCCCAGCCCCAGTCCGACAATCGAGCCGATCAGCATGGCTTGAAAGCCGATCAAAACAGACGGACCGATCCGCTTGAAAATGATGTCCGTGACCAGGCGCCCCTTGAATTGAAAGGAGACGCCCCAATCACCTTGAACCAAATTCCCCAGGTAGCGGGCGTATTGAACGGGCAGCGGCTGATCCAGTCCGTATTTTTGATTCAACGAAGCCAATTGCTGCTCGGACAGCTTGTCCGGGTTGCTGTACGGGGTGCCTGGAAGCAATTTCATCAGGAAAAAGGTCACGGTCGCAATGATGAACAAAGTCGTCAGCATGACTCCCAGTCGTTTCAAAAAATACAGTCTCATTCGCATGCCTCCCATTTCCGCGCCTGGCTTTTCAAACTTACTCCATATGCGTCCATTTGTACGTAAACTCCGGACCGCTCGGATGCCAGATCAGCCCTTTGATTTTTTGGCTCTGCAAAATGACTTCCCCGTATTGATACAGCGGGACGACCGCCGCATCTTTTTCGATGATGATTTTTTCTAGCTGCAGCAAGATGTCGTACCGTTTCCGCGGGTCCAGCTCCTTGTTGGCCTGTGCCACCAGCTGGTCAAACTGCGGGTTGGAATACTTCATCCGGTTCGCCGGTCCGCCCGTCACCCACATGTCCAAATACGTCATCGGGTCGATGTAATCCGGCCCCCATGTGGACAAAGCGATCTCATACTCAAACGCTTTTTCCTGTTTGATCCGCTGCTGGAACGGAACGGTTTTCAGCTTGAGCTTGAAGCCGGGCAAATTCGTTTCCAGCTGCGCTTTCAAATACTCGGAAGTTTGTCGCATGTATTCCTGATCCGCCACAATCATGGACGTCGCAAGGCCGCTTTGTCCGATTTCAGCCAAGCCTTTTTGCCACAATGTTTTCGCTTCTTCGACCGTTCCTTTGTTCAGTTGCCCGTTCAGCACACGATAATCTTTCATGTCCGGCGAGAGCGAGAACGCTGCTGGCACCAAGCCGTACAGCGGGATTGAACCATCGTTTAACACGACATCTGTCAAGCTTTCCTTGTCAATCGCCATGCCGATCGCCCGGCGGATATTTTCGTTTTGGAAAGCGGCAACATCGGGATTCAGACGCATAAAAATGGTCGTCGGAGTCGCTACTTTTTGGTAGTCTTCCTTGCCTTTGTAAGCGTCGGCCAAAGAGGAGGTCAAACCTGTCACGCGGTCAAGCTTCCCCGTTTCATACAGGTTGACGGCTGCCGAAGGTTCCTTTACGATATAGACATTGATCTCGTCCAACTGGACGTTCGCGGCGTCCCAGTAGGATTCGTTTTTCTTGTATTGCCAGCTTTGCTCGTGCTTCCAGTCGTTCAGAACAAAAGGTCCGTTCGCCAGCACCTGGTCGTACTCCAGGCCATACTTGTCGCCTGCTTTTTCCACGAATTTCTCGTTTTGCGGCAAAAACGGGGCAAGTGGCAGAAGCGGCAGGAACAGTGGATTCGCTCTGTCCAGCTTCACTTCCAGCGTCTTCGCATCAATCGCCTTGATGCCCAAATCGTCCGGCTTCTTCTCGCCTTGCAAAATCTTGTCGGCATTGGCAATCCCGGCCATTTCGAAAAATACGCCGAATGGCCCCACTTCCCGCAACACCCGCTTCCAGCCGTATTCAAAATCTTGGGCCGTTACCGGATCGCCGTTCGCCCATTTCGCATCCCGCAACAAAAACGTATGCGTCAAAGCGTCCTCGCTCGTTTTATGCTCCTGCGCAATCGCGAGGATCGGTTGGTGCTTGTCGTCGAAGCGGAACAACCCTTCGTTGATGTTGTTGAGCACCGTAGAGCTGACCGCATCGGAAATCTGGGCCACATCGAGCGTGGCGATCTCCGCGCCTTCGGACACATTCAGCACTTGCTTGACGGCACTCGCTTCGCCCTGCTTTCCTTCACTGGCAGGAGAAGTGTCATTTTTCCCAGCCGACCCGAAGTTGCATCCTGCGAGCGCCACACCGCTTACGAGAACGGCTGTCACGAAACAAAGGAACCGCTTGCTTGCTACCCTCATGATTCTTTTCCCCCTTATGCTCCTGTCTGTTTACCGTTTTTGTGGCCTGTTGCGCATAAAATTTTCCGAGGCAAACCCGCGCACTTGCTCGTCTGTATAGTACCGCGAAAGCTCGTGCAGCAAATTTTGCATCATGCCTGCATGGGAAAGTTCTTCGATGCGTTCGGGAATCGAGATGCCGTCGAAGTCGGAGCCGATTCCGATGTACCGCTCACCGCCCAACCCGCAAAAATGTTCGATATGGCGGATCAAATCCGGGATCGCAGCCTTTCGTCCCTCCTTGACGAAGGCCGGAGAAAAAAACACGTGGACCAGACCCCCTTTGGCGAACAGCGCCCGCGCCTGTTCATCAGACAAATTCCGCGGATGGTCGAGGATCGCCCTTGCATTGGAGTGGCTTGCGATAGGATGGGCCGCCAGCTCGATCACGTCCCAGAAAGCCTGTTCATGCAAATGCGAGACATCTGTAAAAAGCCGATTTTCATTCAGAAAATTCACTACTTTTACGCCGAACGAAGTCAATCCCGTAGCCGTTTTGTCCAACGCTCCGCCCGCAGCGAGATTCCCATGATTCCAGGTCAATCCGACAGAGCGCACCCCCAACTGATACAGTGTCGTCAACATGGACAAGTCTTCTCCGATCGCATCCACTCCTTCCAGCGAGAGCAGCGCTCCGATTTCTCCGTCTCGCAGCCGATCGATGTCGTCCCATTCCTTGATTTGCTTCATCTCGGGATTTTTCCCCAAGACTTCCTCATGGAAATAATCCATTTGCGCAAGCACAGACGAAAGCTTTTGCTCCACAGACAAGTCCGGCGGCGGAAACAGCGCGAAAACTTGAACTTTTACTCCGCCTTGCTGCAAACGCGCTTTGTTCGACTCCAACTGTGGCGCACTGGCGAAAGCAAGCTCGCCTTTTGACAGCCACATTTTCAACAACGTGTCGCAATGCAGATCAACTACGTGCATAACAGGCTGTCCCCCCTTACAAGTCTACATACATGCCCTTGCCCGTCTCCTTCGCCTTGCGATACACAAACGCGGCAACGCTCAAATCTTGAACGGCGATCCCCGTCGAGTCGAACAAGGTAATCTCGCTCGCCGATTGGCGTCCCGGCTTTTCCTTGCTCGTAATTTGTCCCAGCTCTGCAAACAAACCGTCGCGGGAAGGCTGTCCTTGCAATTCTCCCAGGTGCGAAGCTTGCTCCCACCAATCGCAGACGAGCTTGTCCGGCAGCCGATCCAGCTCGATCTCCCTTTTCCCGCTCGTATCGCTTCCCATCGCATTCACATGAGTTCCCGCCTGCAGCCACGACGACTTGAGCACGGGCGAAAAGGCAGGTGTCGTCGTGACGACAATATCGGCTTGCTCGACCGCCTCCTGCGCCGAAGCCGCTTGTCTGGCGCCGAGTCCCATCCGCGTGATTTCCTCGGTCAGTCTGGCTGCCGAAGCATCTGTGCGGGAGTAGACGGAAACGGTTTCAAGCGGAAACAGGTGCAGCAGCCCTTCCAGCTGCGCTCTTGCCTGGACGCCCGCGCCAATCAGTGCGACCGACTTGCTCTTTTGGCGGGCTAAATATTTGGCCGCAATCGCCCCTGCCGCCGCTGTGCGGATCGCCGTCAGCAGATTGGCGTCCAGAAGGCACGTCGGCTCGCCCGTTTGCGGACAAAGCAGCAGCATGACGGATTGATGGTTTGTTTTGCCGCTTTGCCAATTGTCGCTCCAGAAGCCGCCTGTCTTCAGGCCAATCGCTGACTCCTCGCTCAAATACGCTGATTTGATGCTGTAAATCCCGTTGTGCTCCCCGATTTTTTCGCGAACGGACGGGAAAACGGCGCTTTTGCCTTGAGCAAACTGGGAAAAGGCCAGCTCCACCGTCTCCATCGCTTCACGGAAGCTCAACATCTCCGCAAACAGTTCCTGATTGATTACGAGCACTTTTGCCATGACTACACCCCTATTGATTGCATCCTCGCGCATGGATCGGAAACACGGTTTCGACTTTTCCGTCGCGTATTCCGTAAGCCACCTGGTACAAATTGACGGTTGGACAAATGTGGTTCGGAATGATTTCGATGCGCTGGCCGATGGAAAAGGACGTTCCCGGCACCATAATCGCATGCTCATCCGACAGTTTGCGGATGTGTACATCCTGCTGCCCTCGTACCTGCCCAAAACCGCTGGTCGCAAGCAGGCCGCTCGCCCGCGAGTCGATTGTCATCGCTTTCGCCCCTGCATCAGCCACAGCACGTTCGCCATTCGGCCTGGAAATAACCGTGCCGAGAATCGTCGCGGCACAGTGCTCCGTATCTCCGAAAAAGGCGGCGTGCGTCCTGTCGTAAAACACGTAGGTGCCCGGACGTATCTCGGTGACTCCGGGAACGACGCCTGCCCCAAGCAAACCGAGCGTGCAACCGACACTGACCTCGCAAGGAAAGCCCCAGCGCGAGCGGATTCGCCTCCCGATCTCGACCATTGTCTCCTGCGCTTGGCGCGCCACTTTTTCCAGCTCGCTTCTGTCTGCCGCGTTATACACTTGTCCTTCATGAGTGAATATTCCATCTATTTTTGTTTCAGGGAATTTTCTGATAATTTTCTCGACAAGGCTCTCTACCTGATCCGGTTCCACGCCACAGCGCTGCAACCCGGTATTGACCTCGATCATGATTCCGACGGAGCGAGCCTCTCCCCCGTACTCGGAAAGCTGTTCTAGCTGAACAAGCGAATCGACCGCCAGCCTGATGCGTGCTCGCCTCGCCAGTGCTTCCAGTCTGGCAAGCTTTTTTCTCCCGACAATTTGCGTCGCCACAAAAATGTCTGTCAGTCCATAGTCGGCCATGACTTCCGCCTCGCCAAGCTTTGCCACGGTAATCCCTTGTGCTCCGCCATCGATCTGCATCTGGGCGATTTTTGCGCATTTGTGCGTCTTGATGTGGGGGCGAAGAGCAGCCCCTCCTGAATCGGCGAGCGACTGCATCTCCTGCACATTTTTCTCCAGACGGTTCAGATCGATGAGCAGAGCGGGCGTGTCCAGTTCGTCCACGCTTGATCCGATCAGCTTCATCTGCTCAACTCCTCTTGCTCCTGCTTCTGATTCCTGCGCAGCTCGTCTAGGTAGCTGTACATGGTTACCTTGGAAATTTTCAGCTCGGCAGCGACTTTTTCCAGCGCGCCCTTGATCAGAAATACCCCTTTTTTGTCCATGAACTGGACGATTTGCATTTTTTCGTTCTTGTCGATTTTCTCCACGTCTTTCTCGGCGATCATCTGGTTAATCATCTGCTCTACGATCTCCCACACATTTTGCACCACTTCCACTTCTTCGCGCTCCAGCGGCTCCTCGTCCATGCGGATGAAGTCCTCGATGAACTCGCGGGTGCTCACCAGTGGGTGAATGTCGATGTTGATGCAAAAAGCGCCGATGGCTTCCCCGTCTGCATTGCGGATCAGCGCGGTCGTCGACTTGATCGTCCGCCCATCCTCCGTCTCGGTCCGGTAATTGGCGACGACGTCATTTTGCAGCTTTTGAGACAAAAGAACTTGTGTGATCAAATGGTTGAACGATTGCCCGACAGCTCTGCCCGTGACGTGGTTGTTCGCGGTGTAGATGACAGACGACTGCGGCGAACTCAAATCGTGGAGCACAACTTCGCAGTTTTTGCCAAACGTCTGAGCCATGGCATCGGCGATCGGAATGTATCGGCGCAGTTCCTCGGCGTATTTTCCCATGCTTCACTCTCCTTTCCTCCGGGATGGTGGTGCTATTTGTTATCCCTCATTATACTTGTCCATATAATTTATTCAAGATAAAATATAATTTTTTCTATAAAATTCTGACGAATAGACTTTCTTATCAAAGCTGACCAGAGCCAGAATCATCCGTTAATGCAGCGAAGTAACAGCTTTTCCCTCCAGTTCACAAGAACGAGAGCAGAAAAAGTTATATATATAAACTTCTCTGCCCTTTCTGCGTTTCTCTATATTTTTTTCTACACCAGATAACGCATCGCCTAAAAAAAGAACGCCCTCGCTCCTCGCAGACCAACGGCGTTCTCGTGTATGAATGAAACGATGTTACGAATGGCTCTGCTCTTCGCATTCCAATCCTTTGGCATAGTACGCTTCCTGAATATGCGCAGGCACCATGCTGCCCCCTGTCGCCCAGACGATATGGGTTGCGTTTTTCATTTTGTCCGCAAGACCGTGCTGCTCGATGTACTGCTGCCCCGCTGCTTGCGCAAGCAAACGGATCGGCCCTGGCATGCCAGCCAGCGCAGACGGCTCAAGCCGCACGGATTCGCTGTCGCGCAAAGCCCGCAGCAGCCTGTACAGCTCCCCGTCCGCCACCGTGTAGACGCCGCTGAGCAACGGTTCCATGACTTTGCCGACGAAGCGCGAAGGACGTCCTACGGCGAGTCCGTCTGCGTCTGTCTTGTTGTCGATGCCAAAGTCTTGCACAGCCAGCTTGTCATGATATCCCGTCATCAAGCCGAGCAGCATGCAAGGCGAATGAGTCGGCTCCGCAAAAAAGCAGTGGACGTGATCGCCGTAAAGCAGCTTCAATCCGTAGGCAACGCCACCCGGCCCGCCGCCTACCCCGCACGGCAAGTACACGAAAAGCGGATGCTCGCTGTCCACGATCACCTGCTGCTCCTCCAGCTGCTTTTGCAACCGTCCGGCGGCGACGGCATAGCCGAGAAACAGCCGCTTGGAGTTTTCATCGTCAATAAAATAGCACTGCGGGTCGGCTTCTGCCTGCTTTCTTCCCTCTTCGACCGCTTTGCCGTAATCGGATTGATACTCGACGACTTGCACGCCTTTTGCGCGCAGCAAATCTTTTTTCCACGCTTTTGCATCCGCAGACATATGAACCGTCACCCGAAACCCGAGCTTCGCGCTGATGATCCCGATGCTCAGTCCAAGATTGCCTGTCGATCCTACGGCGATGGAGTATTGGGAAAAGAACCCGCGGTACTCTTCTGTGGCAAACACGGAGTAATCGCCGTCTGCGGGCAGCCTATCGTACTTTTTCGCCAGTTCTTCTGCGTGGGCAAGCACCTCGTAAATCCCGCCTCGCGCCTTGATGGAACCCGCGATCGGCAAATGGCTGTCGCACTTCAGCAGGAGACGACCCGGTATTGCCTGACCAAAACGCCTTGCCAGCTCGTCTTGCATGTTGGGGATCGAAGCAAGCGGCGACTCGATCAGCCCGGAAGCCGAGCTCGTTTCCGGAAAAGCCTGCTGGATAAACGGGGCAAATCGGCGCAAACGCTCCTCTGCATCTTGCACCTCTTCCGCCGTAACCGTCATTTCTGCTTCCGCCACCGGAGTCAGACGCGGATTTGTCCAAAATACTTCCGCTGTTGCCATCAGCTCGGACAACAATGGATACTCGCTTTTCCATTGCTCGATTGTTTTTCCTTCAACTCTCACACCGTTTTCCATCGCAATCGCAAACCTCCACCCTTAGGCATTTGATATTCGGGAATATTTCGTCTTTTCAACCGTTGTAAGTCATCTGTGTGATGAAGCTTGTCCTTTAGTATGATAGTGCAACAAGGAAGCGGGAAGCAACCCATTTGCCGGAAAAGAAAGCCCTCTTTTCGGACGCAAGCATTACACTGCCAGCCTTGTTCTCTTGTTTTTCTATTAAAAGAATTTACGTTTGTCCATTGAGCAACCTCCTGCGATCTCCTAAGATGAGGTTGATTGATAATCATTATCGATACATTTTTACAAGGGAGATGTCCTCGCAAAATGATACAGGTACGACCACTCATCGCCACCTTGCAAGCTGTCTTCTTCTCCGCAGCGCTCTTGCTCTCCGGGTGCGGGCAATCAGCACCTACCCCCGCCCCAACCGATGCTGCCCAGCAGACAGCGGAAGCGCCCGCCACTGCAAAAGGAGCCGCTGCAACCACGCAACCGACGGGCGACAGCCAAAAGCAAACGCGACTGTACAAAGACTTCATGAATCGCGAAGTGGAAATTCCCGCGCACGCCGAACGCGTGATCTTCATCGGCAATACGGCTGGAGATTTGCTCGCCCTGGGCGTCAAGCCTGTCGGGCTGAATATGATCGATGCGAAGCCGACCGTGTTCGGCGACGAGCTGCAAGGCGTCGAGGACGTGGGCCATCCGGGCGATCCGGAAAAAATGCTCGCGCTCAATCCCGATCTGATTATTCTCGGTGTGAACATCGAGGAAGAGCGGCTGCAAGTGTTTTCGAAAATCGCTCCGACCGTCGCTTTTGACAAATATCGGCCTGTGAAGGAGCGCTTGCTGACGTTGGGTGACATTTTGGACAGACAACCAGAAGCCAAGGCGTGGATCGCCGACTACGAAAAGCAAACAGAGCAGTTCTGGAGCAACATGCAAGCCCAAGGTCAGGTGAAGCCGAACGAAACGGCCAGCGTCTTTATTTTTTACGACGGCGGCAAAAGCCTTTACGCGCTTGGCACGCAAGGACTGTCCTCCAGCCTGTATCACGAAAAAGGCTTCAAGCCTACCGGGGCTATTCAAAAAATGCTGGACAACGGCGTGTCTTTTGAGGAGTTTTCCAAAGAACGGCTCGGCGAAGTCGCCGGGGCGGATGATTTTGTCGTTCATCCGTTTTCACCCGTTTTGCAAAAACTGCAAACGTTGTATTCCACTCGTCACCCGGACAACGATCCCGGCGGAATGCGCGAGCGCATTTTGTTTCATGAGCTGCTGGAATTGATTTTCGCTGCCAAAAGGAACGCGGATACGCGCCTGTCGCCGGAGCTTGCTGTCGAGCAAACACGCGCTTTTTTGCACACGCACTTTCAAGAGCCGATTACCGTGGAACAGCTGGCTTCTCTCGCCCACCTTCCCCGTTGGCAATACTCTCATCTGTTCAAGTCGCTGACAGGGCAAAAGCCGCTCGATTACTTGACCGATTTGCGGATCAGGCGGGCAAAGGAACTGTTGCTCTACTCGGATGATCGGCTTTACGAGATTGCGGACCAGGTCGGTTTCAAAGACCAATACTACTTTAACCGTCGCTTCCGCCAAGCCACCGGGGTGACGCCGCGGCAGTTCATCCGCATGCAGCAGGAGAGACTGAGCTACCGGGACGCAACTGGACGCAAAATCGCCCTGCCCCCTGCCCCGGAGCGGATCGTGATGATCGGCGATGCCCCGGGGGAACTGCTCGCGCTCGGCGTAAGTCCCGTCGGTATCAACAAAGCAAACAGTTCGGGCATTTTGTACCAGGAACAACTCTTTGGCGTCGCTGACATCGGTCACCCGGTCGATTGGGAAAAGATCGCGGAGTTGCAGCCCGATCTGATCCTGCTCGGTTTTTGCGAGGACGAAGAGCTGATCCGGAAGCTTTCCCGGATCACCCCGATTGTGACGTACAACAAATACGCCCCGCTGTACCAACGCTTTCGGACGATTGCCACGATCGTCGGTAGGCAACAGCTTGCAGAGGAATGGATCGCAACGCATGAGCAGAAGCTGAATGCGCTCAAACGGCACTTGCCTTTGCCGAATCGGGAAGAAACGGCGTCTTCTTTCATTTGTCAGGATGGGAAACTGTTCGTCATGGCCGGAAAAGGGCTGCTCTCTACGCTTTACGGCTCGGGCATGGTGAACGCTCAGGCCAACATCCGGAAGCTGATCGCGCAACATGTCGCCTTTGCCGAAGTCACGCCAGAGCAACTGCCCTTGTTCGCCGGCGACCGCGTCTACTTGATTCAGTCGGCCAATGACAGCCAGACCCGCCAACAGCTGGAGCGGACGGCTCAGTGGAGCAATCTGCCAGCCGTGCAAAACGGACAGGCTTACCTGATCGACGACAAATGGAACTACGACGATCCGATCACCAAGCAGTATTTGCTCGACGAACTGCCTGTGCTGCTCGGGCAAACTTCATAGTGTTTTTTGCACGGAGTGGATCAGTGTGCACATGAAAAAAGCTCGCGGCTGTTGCAACCGTGAGCTTTTTTGGGCAATTTATTCTACCTGGTAGTGTGCCTGATTGCGCATCAGTTCACGGATGTTGGGCAAATACGGCATCAACTTTTCTGCTTCGGCAATGCTTTTCCACTCGATCGCCTGAATCTCGGAATCGGTCGTTCCCAACTCGCCGCCGACAATCTCGCCCATAAACGTGACAAATGTCGCAAACTCGCGGCCAATGACCTTTTCGCTGACATGCACAATCTTGCCGACCTGCACGGACAGCCCCGTCTCTTCCATGGCCTCACGCTTCGCTGCGTCGCAGAGCAGCTCGCCATTTTCCCGCTTCCCGCCTGGCAAACTCCAATACTCCTCATTTTGCACCATAAGCACTTTATCGGTATCTTGGTCATACAGCAAGACGTAGGCCACATTTACGTGAATCAAATCCATAGCTGCTTTCCTCTCTTTTCTCGACTTGACTGGTCCCATCTTGTAGCTTGATTTCCGCTTTTGGATTGGCACATTTTACAAACTTTCGCAACGATTGTTATAATAGCACAAATCACAAGCTTTCCACACGCGAGGAATGGCCGCTGACAGCGCGGTTCCTTTTCCCCGATGTGGATAGGTTTTTGGCAAAAGGAGAGAACGAAATGGAAATCAGAAAGCTGGCTCCCCATGAAGAAGCGCCCATGGATCTGCTCTTGCTCGCAGATCCTTCGCAAAAATTGGTGGAAGACTATTTGCAAACGGGCCAGTGCTATGTTGCCGCCCAGGATGAACAGTTCGTTGGCGTCTATGTCCTCATCTCTACGCGCCCCGATACGATTGAGCTGGTCAACGTCGCTGTAGACGAAGCGCGTCAAGGACAAGGCATCGGCAAGCAGCTCGTTTTGCATGCCATCGAGACAGCGAAAGTGTCCGGCTACAAAACGATTGAGGTCGGCACAGGCAACTCCAGCCTGGATCAACTGGCCCTCTACCAAAAATGCGGCTTTCGCATGACCTGGATTGACCGGGACTTCTTTCTGCGCCATTATGAGGAAGAAATCTATGAAAACGGCATTCAGCTGACAGACATGGTTCGCTTCTCCCAAGACATTTGAGAGCGGGCGTCACCTGGAAAGGAACGATATGTACACGTACACCATCTGTTTTCTCAAACATGCAAACGAATGCCTTCTGTTGAATCGGCGCAAACCGCCGCTGATGGGCCGCTGGAACGGCGTCGGCGGCAAGCTCGCGCCAAACGAGTCTCCGCTTGACTGCGTGCTGCGCGAAGTTTTCGAGGAGACAGGTATTGCCTTGTCCTCCGCCACTTACAAAGGGGTCGTTTCGTGGAAGCTGGACGGAGATGTCGTTGGCGGCATGTACGCCTATGTGGCGGAACTGCCTGAGACGTTTGAGCGTCCGCTGACGCCACGTCGCGTTGAGGAAGGCATCCTGGACTGGCTGAGTCTCGACTGGATGCTGCATCCGAAGAACGAAGGGATCGCCGAAAATGTTCCGCAGTTTTTGCCGTACATGCTGGAACACGAGCAGCCGATCCAGCACGTTTTTACTTATGAGGGCGATCGGGTAATCCAGTACGAGCGCCTGCCGCTCCCGGAAGTGGCAGAAGCGGTGAAAAACGGATAGCTTTGCCGGTCGGTTCAGGTTCACCTCCCTCCACCATGGCGTGGCAAGGGAGGTTTTTTATGGGGAAAAGGCGGATATGTTACTGAACAACAATCTAGCATCTGGCACTGAAAGACCGCAAGCTCCTGTTCTTTTGCGAAACAACAAATCATTTCCCGTGCGGTTGTATCGCGTAGAATTTTTTATATGGGAGGTTTATAACTTTTTCTGCGCATCGTTTTTTGATCAGGCGCGATATTCACTAAGATCAAACTCTCTGCGATGCCCAGTTCCAGTCAAGAAAGCGGGTGGTCCTGGCTGTTTAGCTGTATCGAACACTCCGAAATCTTCCCCCAAACTCCATCTTGGCAAGCATTGGGCAATTCGCCCAACCACTCTCCCCTCACTCAGACAAAACAGCCAGACGAGGTATCTGGCAAGTTGGCAACTCCACTTTGGCATGTTGGAAACCAGCATTAAGTTTACATAATTAAATTATGGTTCACCTAACAGCACGATCCTACTCTCTCTATTCCCCCTAAAAACCTTTTCCATTTTGCGGAACTTGATCGGTTTGTCCACGTATGTAACCATATCAACCTAAAAGAAGGTGGCTTGCTTTGGCGATCGAGATCAAGAACATCCGTACTTCAAAAGGAATGCTGCAATACAACATCAGCGGCGACAACTCGCCCAAGCTGGTGCTGATCAACGGCGGGTCTGGTCCCATCGAAGGCTGGATGCGAGTCCTCCCCGCTCTGGCTGCGGAAAGTTCCGTTTTTTCCTACAATCGCTTGGGCGTCTCGGGCAGCGACAAACCGCAAGAGCCTCAGGACGGCGTCACGATTGTGGAAACGCTGCGCGAAGCACTAGCCGCTGCCGGCTGGGAGCCGCCCTTTTTGCTGGTGGGACATTCTTTGGGAGGGCTGTACGCCAATTTGTATGCCCGCCGCTATCCTGCTGAAGTATCCGGGATGGTCCTGATTGAAGCCAGCCATCCGAAAGATCTCCTGCTCGGGGACTACCAAACCAGCGCGGTCAAGGCAATCAACAGACTACTCGCCCTGTTCGACTCCTGGTCTGCACACAAAAAGTTCAGTGAGGTGCATTTTGTCCAGCAAACCGTCGCCCAGCTGAATGATCACGCGGCATTCCCTGACATCCCGCTGTACGTCATCACCGGAGGCAAGGAAAACCGCATGATGCCAGAAGCAGCGCGGCGAAAAAGGTGGGAGAACCAACGGGAATTGCTCGCCCTCTCCCCGCAAAGCCAGCATGTCGTCGCCAAAAACAGCGGACATTTCCCGCAATTTACGGAACCGCAGCTCGTCATCGAGACGATCATTGCGTGTGCGAAGCAAATCAGATAATCAAGTGATCTCCCGCTTCACCCGCTTTTACCCGCACCAAACAGCCGCAGCTTCATCAGCCCGGCTGTTTGCTCCGCTTTCTGCTTGCTTTCTTACCGACTCGCAACCTTTCGTTTCAGCAAAGGCTCGCGTCCTTCGCGCCCTTGCGTTTTCGCCAGGTAGATGGCGTACTCCAGCGGCCGTTGGATCGCGCGTTTGTACTGTTCCGTAGCCCCCATCTCGCGAAAAATTTCTCGCGCTGGCTTGGGGTTGACTTCGATCAGCCAGGCGCGGCCGTCTACATCGATCCCGATGTCCAGTCCGAACTCCACCATTCGCCCAAAGTGATCTTCCAGCGTCTCCGCTGTTTGATGGGCGAGGTCTTCACAGTCGCGGACGATTTGCGCCGAGCGTTCCTCGCCGAATTTGGGCTTTAAAAAGGCGGGAACCGGCACAGCTTTTCCGCCCCCGTGCAGGTTGGAAGTAGCGCTGCGCTCCCCCCCTACCCGGAAGCCGTGGCCTGTGATGCTCCACTCGCCTTGGCCGTTTTTCTGGATCAAAAGCCGCATGTCTACAGCTCGCGCTGGCACCAGTTGCAGCCGCAAGCCTTGCTGAACGATGTACTTCTCTTGCCTTGTCCACCGATCCGTCCAGCGCAAAACGGCGGAGATGTCGGAAAAGACCTTGGAAATCTTCGCCCTTTGCTTGTCGCGCCCAAGCAGACGATACCCTCCGCCGTGCTTCTCGATCGAGAGGATATTGCGTCCGCCTGTTCCATTCAACGGCTTTACGTACAAGAGCGAATGCCTGCCGAGCATTTTGATGAGATTTTGCCGATTGTACAAAAGCGTTTCCGGCAGCCAGCGATGCATGCGCGAATCGCGGTGCAATACCTCATGGACGCGCCATTTGTTCGCCAGACGATTGTTGGCGTACAAGAACGGGCTTGTGCGGCGAAATGCCACATAATCCTTGAACGCCTGGGTCGGTGTGTAGCGGTAACGGTCGAACACAGCGTCCGGACGGTCAAACAAGCGCGATTGCCACTTGCCGTTTGCATCCAGGACGTACCCTCTCACCTGCTTGCCTGATGCCAGCACGTCTTTTGGCGAAAATAAAAAGGCGGTGCAGCCCAGTTCTTGTCCCGCCTTCAGCAATCGGCGAAAATAGGTTGGCTCCGCGAATCGCTTGCCCTCCCGCCAAGTCAAGATGCCGATTGTGGGTCGTTTCATCCTGCCACCCTCTCTCGTTTCTTCCTTGGCAGTTTATTCACCATCCGGCAAAATGGCGCTTAGCGCAGCTTCTTTTCCAGTGCGAGCAAGTCGAGCGGCAGCGGGGCCGACGCCTGCACCAACTCTCCCCCGAACGGATGGGCAAGCGTCAGCACCGCCGCGTGCAGCGCCTGTCTTCTGATCAAATCTTGTTTCCCTCCATACAGCTCGTCGCCCAGCAACGGATGCCCGATATGACTCAGGTGGACGCGAATTTGATGCGTGCGCCCTGTCTCCAGTCTGCACTCGACTTTTGTCGCCGTCTTGTAGCGTTCCTTGACTTCATAGTGCGTGACAGCAGAATCGCCGTTGGGCGCGACTCTTCTGCGGGTGGCATGATACCTGTCCTTGCCGATCGGCTCATTGATTTTGCCGTTCCCTTTTGCCATCTGCCCGGAGACGAAAGCGAGGTATGTCCGCTTGATTTTGCGCTCGCGCAGCATCTCGTCCAGCAAGGCCGACGCCCAGGCGTGCTTGGCGTACAAAACCACCCCGGACGTATCCTGATCCAGCCTGTGCACATGACGCACTTTCGCTTGCAGTCCGGTGCGGAAAAAGTGCCCGGACACCAAATGATCCAAAGTCAGGTGATGGTTCGGCTCGGTTGGATGAAGCAGCATGCCCGCAGGCTTGTTCACGATCAGCAGATGGTCGTCTTCGTACAAAATCGGCACCGTTTCGCTCGCCGGGTCCAGTCCGAGCGGCTCTGGCTGGCACAAGCGCATGCGAATTTCCTGTCCCTCTCGCACTTGCGTGTGCTGGGCACAAGGAGCGCCGTCTACAAGCACTTCTTTATGCTGAAACAAAAGATGGACCTGCTTGCGTGGCAGCTTCCATCCCTCGCGCAGCAGGTTCCCGATCGGAATGGCGTCGTCCTCCGCCTGCAAGTGGCAGACGAGCCATTCCCCTTCTTTTTTCATCGATCGCATGGTCAATCTCCCTGCCTTATGTTCGTTGCATTACTCTGCGTTCAAACCGTTGTTTACCTGAACGGCGCGGTCGAGAAAACGCTCGATCTCTTCGCGGCTTTTGCCGAGCTTGCTGACGAAGCGAACGAGCTCTTTGCCCCGGCTGAACGCGATGAAGCTGGGAATCCCGAACACATCGTGCTTCTGGGACAAATCAGGCAGCGTATCGCGATTGACAGCGACCATGTCCACTTGCTCTTTATATTGTTCTTCCACTTCCGGCATGAACGGATCGATGCGGTGACAGTCCGGGCACCAATCGGTAAAAAATTTGACCACGACGGGCTTCTCGGCGGCAATCGCCTGTTCAAATTCTGCTTCTGTCTTGAGTTCTCTCATCATGGATCTTCCTTCCTAGAATGATTTGGAAACAGTGTAGCACAAAGCCTGCCTGTTTGTCGCACGCGGCTGACACTTCATCCGCTTTTTACAACGCCCCGCCCTGCTCCACCAAACAGCGCACAAACGCTTCAGCCGGGCGCGACAGCGGCTTGTCTTTGCGATAGGCAACGACGAGTGTCCGGTATGGCTTCGTCGTAAGCCGCACGTAGGCGGGCGGCTCTATCGTCCCTGGCGCCAGCGTAATCATTTCCGGGGCAAAAGACAGCCCCATGCCCGCCGCGACCAGCGATTGGACGGTCTGGATGTTGGTGCTTTCAAAGACGATGCGCGGACGGAAGCCAGCTTGCTCGCACAACCGCAAGGAAATCGTCCGGAAGCCTTGCCCTTCCTTCAGCAAAATGAACGGCTGATCCGCAAGCTCGGCCAAGTCGACCTGCTTTTTGCCAGCCAATGGATGATTCGGCGGCACCGCCAGGAAAATTTCTTCATTGATCGCCGGAATGATCTCCAGCGAAGGGTCGCTGATCGGCATCGTCAGCAAGCTGACGTCGATTTTTCCGCGCACGAGCAACTGTTCCAGATGGCTGGATGTTTCCTCCATCAGTTGCAGCTCGACTCCGGGGAACAACTTGGTAAACGTCGGCAACACACGCGGCAGGACGTAAGCGCCCGTGATCGGCAAGCTGCCAACCAGCAGTCGGCCGCTCTCCCCCACTGCATACGCGCGCATTTCCCGCTCCAGCCCTTCCGACATGTCTACCAGCGTCTGCGCCACCTGCACAAAACGTTGGCCCGCATCTGTCAGCTCCACATGCTGGGGCAAACGATGAAACAGACTCACACCCAATATTTTTTCCAGCTTGGCGATTTGCTGGCTAAGCGATGGCTGAGCCAGATGCAAGCGGTTGGCCGCACGCGAAAAGCTGCGTTCCTCCGCTACTGCAAGCACATAACGAATCTGTCGTAACTCCATAAAAAACCTCCCGATAGGCAAAAGCTATCCTTCTCATAATTATTATATCTTTGAACTATTTTCTTTGCCATGATACAACCTTGTTAAGAGTTTTCGCACGAAGGAGGCATTCACTAATGAAACCCCGTACAATGTTTGAAAAGATTTGGGACAATCACGTGATTCACGAGGAAGCTGGCAAACCGAGCCTTTTGTACATTGATCTGCATCTGGTGCACGAGGTGACTTCTCCGCAAGCGTTTGAAGGGCTCCGCCTGGCTGGCCGCAAAGTCCGCCGTCCAGAACTGACTTTTGCCACCATGGACCACAACGTGCCGACAGCGGATCGCTTCAATATCAAAGACCCGATCTCCCGTCAGCAAATGGAAACACTGACTGATAACTGCCGGGAATTTGGCATTACACTCGCTGACCTGAACAGCCCGGATCAAGGAATCGTCCACGTCATCGGCCCTGAGCTTGGCCTGACACATCCCGGCAAAACGATCGTGTGCGGCGACAGCCACACTTCCACGCACGGGGCATTCGGCGCCCTCGCCTTTGGGATCGGGACGAGCGAGGTCGAACACGTACTCGCCACACAATGCTTGCCGCAGCTGAAGCCAAAAACGATGGAAGTCCGCGTGAACGGCGACCTGCCTTTCGGTGTCAGCGCAAAAGACTTAATATTGGCGATTATCGCAAAATACGGAACTGACTTTGCAACCGGGTACGTCGTAGAGTACACAGGCGAAGCGATCCGCAAGCTGACAATGGAAGAGCGCATGACCGTGTGCAACATGACGATTGAAGGTGGCGCACGCGCCGGGCTGATCGCTCCGGACCAAACGACGTTTGACTATCTGCAAGGCCGCCGCTACGTTCCGCAAGGCGAAGACTTCCTGGCAGCAGTGGAAGCATGGAAAGAGCTGTGCACAGACGAAGGCGCTACGTACGATACATGTGTCGAAATCGACGCCGCTGCCATCGAACCGCAAGTGACATGGGGCACCAGCCCAGGCATGGGCACGAACATCACCAGCACGGTTCCAGACCCGGAAGCTTTCGAGACTACGGCACAGCGCAAAGCGGCTCAGGACGCTCTCGCCTACATGGATCTTGCTCCGGGAACGCCTATGAGCGAAATCAAAATCGACCGCGTCTTCATCGGCTCCTGTACAAACGGACGGATTGAAGACTTGCGCAAAGCGGCGGAAGTTGCCAAGGGACGCAAAGTCTCCCCTTCCGTACACGCGATGGTCGTACCTGGCTCCCAGGCAGTCAAGCAGTTGGCTGAGCAAGAAGGCTTGCATCTCATTTTCCAGGAAGCCGGTTTTGACTGGCGTGAATCCGGCTGCTCCATGTGCCTCGCCATGAACCCGGATATCTTGTCAGAAGGAGAGCGTTGCGCTTCCACTTCCAACCGCAACTTCGAAGGACGTCAAGGCCGTGGCGGACGCACTCACCTCGTCAGCCCGGAAATGGCTGCCGCGGCTGCCATCGCAGGCCGCTTCGTAGACGTACGTGAATGGAAAAGAGAGAGCGCAAGCGAGGAGGTATTCCAATGAACCCATTTGTCATCCACACCGGACTGGTCGCGCCACTGGACCGTGTCAACGTAGATACAGACGCAATCATCCCGAAACAGTTCCTGAAACGCATCGAGCGCAGCGGCTTTGGCCAGTTCCTGTTTTATGAATGGCGCTTTAACGTCGATGGCTCGCCGATCGACTCGTTCATCCTGAACACCCCTGCCTACAAAGACTCGACTGTGCTTCTCGCCCGCAACAACTTCGGCTGTGGCTCGTCGCGCGAGCACGCTCCGTGGGCTTTGCTCGACTACGGCTTCCGCTGCGTGATCGCTCCGTCTTTTGCCGACATTTTTTACAACAACTGCTTCAAAAACGGCATCCTGCCGATCAAGCTCAGCGAAGAGCAAGTCGACGAACTGTTCTTGCGCACACAAAGCCGCGAAAATTACGAGCTGACGATTGATCTCGAACAGCAAGTCGTGCGCGACAGCGATGGTTTGTCCTATCCGTTCGAGGTTGACCCGTACCGCCGCTACTGCCTGTTGAACGGCCTCGACGACATCGGGATCACGCTGCAATACGAGGACAAAATCGCTGCCTACGAAGCGAATCGTTAATCTTTTTGCTCGAAACATGTTTTTCCATACAGAAGCGAAGGCATGCTGCCACACATGCCTTCGCTTTTTCGTCTGGTCAAGCGTTCGTTTTCAAGCGGTAGCCACTACTCGTGCAAGAGTACATACATCAGCGTCTCGTCGACGTAGCGCTCCCCTACCTTCAAAGCTTGTTTTTCATAACCGTACGGCACAAAACCCATTTTCTCGTAAAAACGTACGGCCCCAGGGTTGCTCGTCACAACCGCAAGCTGAACCTGGCTAATGTCTCCGCGCGCTTTCAAATACGCCAGCTCTTCGTGCATCAACGCTTGCGCGATACCTGTCCCGCGATGCGCTTCCCGGACGTACATGGACACGACCGCTGCCTTATGCCGCGCCTTGATGCCGCGATGGCGGAAATAGCCGATGATCCCTACCAGTTCCCCTGCGACGAAAGCGCCAAAATAACCGCTGTCGCCTTGTGGTCCCTGAGACAGCCGCTCCTTCCACTCCGCCATAGGCCGTGCTGCATCTTCTTCATACGTAGCACCGAATGCATCCGGGTCGGTTTGCAACCCTTCCAATCTTACTTTTACAAAAGCTTCTGCATCTTCTGGCCCCAATCGGCGGACTTCCATTGTGCGTTTCCCCTCTCTCCTCGCATTTCAACTCATGATAGTAAAGAGTTGCCAGGTTGTAAAGGTTGGAAAAACCCTTTTTTAACCATTTTTGTCACAGAGAACAGTTTTCTTGGAAGGTGCGTCCGCTTTCCCGCCAAGCTACAGAGACAACAAACGGTGTTGCGGAACTGGAAGCTGCATTTTCTCCACTGCTGACGGAACGAAGCGGTACCGCTACTGGATCGGCTGTCCGGTCGGCACAAAGCGGCTATGCTTCCAGATCACCAGCCTGACCGGAACAAAAAGCGCCAGGACAGCATCCCCCGGCGCTTCTTTTCACCACTTATTCGTTGCTCAGGCAAGCTCGTTCCGGGCCGAATCGGCAAGATCAAACGATGCCAGCGCCTGTTCACGCAGCTTGAACTTTTGAATTTTGCCAGACGCTGTCATCGGGTATTCGGCGACGAACTGGATGTAGCGCGGCGTTTTGAAACGGGCAATTTTGCCTTCGCAGTACGCCAACACTTCCTCCTCTGTCAGCGTCTCGCCCGGTTTTACCCGAATGCAGGCCAGCACCTGCTCTCCGTATTTGGCGTCTGGAACACCGACGATTTGCACGTCCAGTATTTTCGGATGCGTGTACAGAAACTCCTCGACCTCACGCGGATAAATATTTTCCCCGCCGCGAATGATCATATCCTTCAATCTGCCTGTGATCCGGTAGTAGCCTTCCTCGTCGACCGTCGCCAAATCTCCCGTATGCAGCCAACCCTCTTCGTCGATCGCCTTCGCGGTTTGATCCGGCATATTGTAATACCCTTTCATCACCAAATATCCGCGCGTACACAGCTCGCCCTGGACGCCAGGAGGCAGCGTCTCTCCCGTCGCTGGGTCGATGACCTTCGCTTCCACTCCTTCGTGCAGCCTGCCTACGGTGGACACTTTGCGCTCGATGGAATCTTCTGGCCGCGTCTGGGTGATGACCGGGGAAGCTTCCGTCTGTCCATAGGCGATCGTGATGTCGCGGATGCCCATTTTGTCCACTACGTTTTTCATTACCTCGATCGGGCAAAGAGAACCCGCCATAATGCCCGTGCGCAGCGAACTGAGATCGCGCTCGGCAAAAGACGGATGGTTCAGCTCGGCGATGAACATGGTCGGCACTCCGTACAGCGCTGTGCATCGTTCGGCTTCGACAATCGAGAGCACCAGTCCGGGATCGAAAGCGGTGACCGGGACCATCGTCGCTCCCGTGGCACCGCAGGCAAGCGTGCCCATCACGCAGCCAAAGCAGTGAAAAAACGGCACGGGGATGCACACCCGGTCTTCGATGCCGAGCCCTTGACATTCCGCTACCTTGATGGCGTTGTTGACGATGTTCACATGCGACAGCATGACTCCTTTGGGGAAGCCAGTCGTCCCTGACGTATATTGCATGTTGATAACGTCGTCGGGCGAAAGCGACTCTTGCCGCAAACGCCGTTCTTCCTCGCTGACCAGCTCGGCCCGCGCGAGCAAATCTGCCCATAAAAACATCCCCGGCTGCCGCTCCTCGCCCAAGTAGATGACATTGCGCAAATGGGGAAGCCGCTTCGACTGGAGAGCGCCCGGCTCACACGTCTCCAGCTCGGGACAAATTTCCTTGATCATGTCGAGGTAGTTCGCGTCCCGATACCCGTCGATGAGCAGCAGTGTCGTCGATTCAGACTGCCGCAGCAAATACTCCAGCTCATGGACGCGGTAGCTTGTATTCACCGTCACAAGCACCCCGCCCATCTTGGCCGTTCCAAACTGGGAAATCACCCATTCCGGCACATTTGTCGCCCAGATCGCGATGTTCTCCCCTTTTTGAATGCCGAGCGACATAAATCCCCTTGCCGCCTGGTTGCACACTTCCTGAAACTCGGCAAACGAATAACGCAACGATCGTTCATGGTAGACTAGCGCTTCCTTATCCTGATAAAGTCTGGTTGTCTCATCCAGCAAGTTGCCAATCGTAATCATCCGCAGCATGCAAGCACCCCCAAAAACATTCAGACTATTCCATCTTTATCAACTAGGATTCGTTCTCTTCCATCATATTCCTTCCGAACAGAAAAAGAAAAGCGCCCTCATCGGAACGCTTTTCGCTTATTTCACCACAATTTTTTGCGTCGCTTCTACCTTGTATGGCAGATGGTTGCTGTAATTCAGCTCCACGCGGATTTCGTGCTCGCCTTTTGGCAGCTTTTTCAGCATGAACTCCGGATGGTAGATCATTCCTTTGGATTCTCCATCGAGGTACAGATGGGCGTGGCCTTTGCCAAACACCGGGGTTTGCCCAAGCTCGCTGCTCTCCTGAACGAACTCGAAGTTTTGCGTCAAAAGCGACACTTCTGCTGTCGTCCCGTCCACGGAAATATCCATGTTCAAAGACGGCTTGGCGGCATCGGTCGGCTGGCTCACCGGAGTGTTGGCCGTGGTAGTCGGCACACTCGTGTCACCTGGTCGATAGGAGTCAGAGACGTGCAACGGGTCTTTGACCAATAGCACGATTCCCGCCACCAAAACAACTACGAAGACGATCCCGCCCAAAATGAGATTGCGCATACTGATAATAAAGACCTTCATGTCTCTACTCTCCCTTTCGCAAGTGCTTGTCACTTATTTGTACATGCATATGCGAGAGCAAAGAGAGTTAGACGCAAAACTTTTCTAGCAATCAGCGGTAGTTGATAAATTGCACGTCGAGCGCCAAATCTGCCTTGCGGATCGCCTGAATGATCTGTTGCAGTTCATCCCGGCTTTTTCCGGTCACGCGGATTTGATCGTCCTGCACTTGCGTTTTCACCTTCAACCCTGCGTCTTTAATGATGCTGTTGATCTTTTTGGCGTTTTCCTTGTCGATTCCTTGCACCAGCTTCACGCGCTGCCGAACCGTCCCGCCCGCTGCCGGCTCCACTTTTTGATAGTCCAGGTTTTTGATCGGGACGTCGCGCTTGACCAGCTTGCCGAGCAAAATGTCTTTGACCTGGCCGAGCTTAAATTCGTCATCCGAGATGAGGACAAGCTCTTCCTTTTCCAATGAGATGCTGCTTTTGCTCCCTTTGAAATCAAAGCGATTCTCGATTTCCTTCAAAGCCGTCTGGATGGCGTTGTTCACTTCCGACAAGTCCACCTTGGATACGATGTCAAACGAGCTTTCTTTGCTCATTTTCTTTCCTCCTTTGAATGGGAAATAGTGCCCTAGATCGCCCGGACCAGGCCGCCGTCAACGAGAAACGATTGTCCGGTGACATAGCTGTTGGCTGGCGACGCCAAAAAAGTCACCGTGCGGGCAAATTCATCCGGGTGACCGTACCTGCCAAGCGGAATTTGCTGCTCCCAGTTTGCGCGGACTTCATCTGCCGTAACGCCTTTTGCATTCGCGCTTAGTCCGTCCAGTTGCTGCACGCGGTCTGTGGCGATTCGTCCCGGGCCGATTGTGTTAATCAAAATGCCGTCCGGCCCCAGCTCGGAAGACAACGTTTTCGCCAAGCCCAAAACGCCCGTGCGGAACGTGTTGGACAAAATCAAGTTTTCCAACGGCTGCTTGAACGAAGAAGAGGCAAAGTTGACGATGCGCCCAAACTGGTTGGCGCGCATATGCGGCAAAACGGCGCGAATCGCCCGGACATAGCTCAGCAAGTTCAGCTCAAAGGCGGAAATCCACTGCTCGTCCGTCAACTGGTCAAACTTGCCCGCGGCAGGCCCGCCTGAATTGTTGATTAAAATATCCACGCTGCCAAACTCGCTGACGGTCGCCTGCACAACCCGCTCGATATCTTCCGGCTTGGTCACATCGACGACCACGGCAAGCGGAGCTTTTCCTGTTGCCTGTTCAATCTCGGCGCGAACAGCTTCCAGAGCGCCTTCGTCTCTGCCGCAAATCGTTACGTTTGCTCCCTCGTGAGCGAGGCAAAGCGCTGTCGCTTTTCCCAGCCCTTTTGTCGACGCAAGCACAAGAGCTGTCTTACCCTTCAGTTGCAGATCCATAGTCAGACTCCTTTCGCGATGCGTATGTATCTTCCTTAGTTTCTATTCTACAGAACTTTCTGACGAACGAAAAGCAAAGAGAAGGGGCAAAAGCACACCTTCCCTTCTCTTCTTTTCGCTATCGTATTGGAACGCACTTCGTTGATCAGATGTGCCCCGCTTGCTTGCGGCAAGCAAAGCAGTCTGATTGCTCACGTGCTACAGCTCGGTTTTGGAAACCTCGTTGTTTTTGTTTTGTTTCGCCAAACGCTTGGCTTCCCGTTTCGCTTGACGCGCTGCCTTGCGAGCCAGGCGTTTTTCTTTTGCCCCTTCGAACAAAGAGTACAGCACAGGCACGAGGATCAAGGTAACCATCGTATGGAAAATCAAGCCGGCAATAACGGCTGTCGCAAGCGGAGCTTCCATGTCGGAGCCTTCCGCCATTGCCAATCCCATCGGCAGCATCCCCAGGATTGCTGTCAGCTTCGTCATGATAACCGGACGCACGCGGTCTTTCGTTCCTTGCACGATCGCTTCTGCCGTAGCCATGCCGCGACCGCGCAGCAGGTTGATCCGGTCGATCAGCAAGATCGCGTTGGAGACCACGATACCGACCAGCATGATAATCCCGATCATCGCCATCTCGCCAAACGTTCGTTGCGTGAGCACGAAGCCAAGTACCACGCCAACCAGTGCCATCGGAATTGTCAGCATAATGATGAACGGCTGCGACAGTCGGCCGAACTGCGCGACCATGATGACATAGATCAGCGCAAGAACGCCGAGGAAAACAAGAATCCCTTGTGTCATGTTGGCGCTTTGTTCTTTCAACTGGCCGGCAATTTCCACTTTGTATCCCTCTGGAATGACCATGCCCGGCAGCTTCTCGTTGATTTCACGTCCAACCGTACCCAAATCGCTTCCCAACAGCTCTGCGGACACACTGATGATCCGTTCGCCTTTTTGATGTGTAAGCGTAATCGGCGATTTGCTGTAGACCCAATCTACGAGGTCAGCAAGCGGCACTTGTGCCCCTTTCTCGGATGTTACCGTAATCCCCTTGAGCTGCTCTGGATGCTTCAGCCAGTTGTCCGGCATTTTGGCGACCACATCCACATCGATGCCATCTTTTGTGATGGACGTAATGTGCTGGTTGCCAATCAGAACGCTCAGTTGCTGGAGCAAGGAGCGATGGTCAACGTTCAGTCTGGCCAGTGCATCTTGCTTCGGAATCAGCGTTACTTTTTCTTTTCCTTCTTTGAAATCGTTGCGAATATTCGTTACGCCATTGATCGTGGACAGCATGCCCTCAAGCTCCGTGGCGATCTTGCGCATTTGCTCCATATCGTCCCCGGTGATGTTGAGCTGAACCGGGGCTGATCCACCTTGTTGTCCGAAAGACATGGAGATGGACTCAATGCCTGGAATCGCATTCAGGCGCTCGTTGATATCAGCCGTCAAAGCTTCCTTGGTACGATTGCGTTGCGACTTCGGCACGAGTGAGATGAAGATGTCCGAATCACTTTTGGACGCTATGAAGAAGACGTCTTTTACTTCGGGAATGCCCCGCAGTGCTTCTTCTCCGACCACCGCAGCTTTTTGCGTGCGTTCCAGCGTTGAACCCGTCGGCATCTTCAGCGTGGCAAAAATAAAGTTTTCGTTCGGATCGAGTCCGTTCCCCATCTTCACAAAAGGGGTAAGGAAAGTTACGGCGACAAGCATGAGCACCGCCACGATAATCGTCTTGACCCGGTGGCGCAAAGCCATATTCAACAGCCCGTTGAACAACCGATTGACAGCGTGTTCTTTTCCTTCGCCCTCCAGCGAGACCTTTTTATCTTTCTGCAAAAATCGATCGGAAAACACGGGTACGAAAAAGAACGCGGCAATGGTCGAAGCGATGATGGCAGCCGATACGGTAAAGGCAATCGTCGCCATGATCGGTTTGAGCCAATCGGCAAAGTCTGCAAAAACGAGCGGCAAAAATACGACGATGATCGTAAGCTGCGAAGTAAATACAGGCGTCAGTACCTCTTTCGTTCCTTTGATGATCGCCTGTTTCAGCTGCTCGCCTTTTTCACGGAAATGATAGATGCTCTCCAGTACGACGATCGCGGCGTCGACAATCAAGCCGACCGACAAGCTCATCGAGAGCAAGCTGACCATGTCGATGTTGTAGCCAGCCATTTTCATGGCGATAAAGGTCATGAGAGCTGACAATGGCAATGTCGTTGCGATGACGAGCGTCACCCTCCAGTTGCGCAAGAACACAAACAGGATGATGATCGCCAATGCCCCACCAATGGCCACATCGCGGCTGAGGTTCGATACCGCATGCTCGATGAAGGAAGCAGCCTCAAACATGACTTTTATTTGATATTTTCCATCGGCTTCCGTATTGATCTGCTTGATGAGTTGCTCGACATTGCGCTGGGTAGTAATCAGATCGTAACCGTCTGAGCGCGACACGCTAAGGTGTACGAATACCATGCCATCAGTCAGCGCTACCGAGTCTTTCACTTTTCCGCGCATGTCTTCCACAGTCGCCAATTGCTCCAGCGTGACGGTTCCGTTTGGCGTGTTGATCGGCAGCACATTCATTTCCTGTACAGAATGGAAGCTGTTGTCGATCATGATGACCGTGTCAAAGCCTGTGTTTTCGAGCGTGCCGATCGCCTGCTTCCAGTTCGTTTCCTGTAGCTGGGAAACAACCTCGGATGGCGTTGTGCGGTAGGCGTTCAGTCTCTCAGGGCGCAAAGTGATCGCGATTTTGTTCTCAAAGCTGCGATCTGATACAGACACTTCTTTTACGCCTGGCACTTCTTCGATCCGGTCTTTGAGCGTTGTTTTTGCCAGGCTCAGCATCGCTTTCGGATCGGCTCCCACAAGCGCGTAGTCGATCATTTGATCGTCCCCGAAGCTGTTCTGGGTTACGCTGACCGTGTCAATCGCTTTCGGGAAGCCGTTGCGCAGCCGGTTAACGGTATTTTGCACATCTTGCTTAACTTGTTCCCCTTTGCCTTCCAAGGCGATAATCGTAATATTGGCGTAACCTGTACCTGTAGTAGAAGAGTATTCTTTAATGTTTGCAATTGACTTGATATTTTGCTCGATGTTCTTCGTTACCTTCTCTTCCATCTCTTCCGGGGGAAGTGCCCCACCCGATACATTGACGAAGATCGATGGGAAGTTTGTTTTCGGAAGCAGCTCGACATTGAAGCTGAACAGCGAGCCCAAGCCAGCAAGCACAAGCAAAAAGGTAAACAAGTACACAATCAGGCGTCGTTTCAGCAAAAAGAGAATCAACTTTTCCATGCTACTATTCTCCCTTCGCCTCTACTTTTTGCCCCTCGACGTAGAAAGTAATGCCGCTGCGCAAAAGCTGGTCGCCTTCTTTGACGCCCGAGAGAATCTCGATTTGATCGTCCACGATCTGTCCGGTCTTCACTTCCTTCTTCACAGTAAGGCCATCTTCCACCGCCATGACATAGTGCTCTGTAGAGTTAACTCCGACACTTTCCAGCGGCACCAAAAATCCGTTCACTTTGCGCGGAGCCTCAATCGTTGCAGCCATTCCGCCGCGCCAGAATCCATCTGCATTCGGGATCGTTACTTCCACCCGATACTTGCCTGTTTCCTTGCTCACGACCGGGGAGACAAAAGTAATCGTTCCCTGGCTTTGTTTGCCGTCATCGGATACAGCCTGCACCTTCGTTTTTTCCTGGAATTGACTGATGAGATCATTGGTAATATCAAGAGTGACTTTCACTTCGCTCAAGTCCACCAGATGAATGATTTGATCGCCTGGCGAAGCCTGTTCGCCTGTTTGTTTGTATACATCCACGACCGTTCCGGCAAAAGGAGCATGAATTTTCGCATCATCCAGACTCTTTTTCGCCCGCTCAACCTGTCCGGCTGCCGATTTGATCGATGCGTTGGCCATGGCGATGTCCTCTGGCTGCGCACCGCGTTGCAATTCGGTGAGGGACAGTTGTGCGTCTCGCGCAGAAATTTCCGCTTGAGTCAGGGCGCGTTTCAAGTCATTTATTTCGGTCTGTGAAATAGCTCCGCCAGCAAACAGCTTTTCGCCTGCTGTCAGGTCCTGCTTTGCTTTTTCCAGACGGCTTTGGGCACTTTGCACTTGCAGTCGTTGCTGTTCAATCGCCTCGGCAGTTGCTCCCTTCAATGCTTTGTTTTTGCGCGCCGCTGCCTCTTCCACCTGGCTTGCAGCTGCTTCTACTTCCTTTTGGTAGTAACGCGAGTCAAGCGTTGCCAACAACTGGCCTTGCGCGATCTTCATCCCTTTACTTACCGGGATGGATGAAATCGTTCCTCCCGTTCCAAAAGGCAGTACGGCGTCACGCTTTGCCTCTACCATTCCGGTAACACGCAGCACGACTGGCTGTGCAGCTTTTTGAACCGTAACCACTTCAACGACTTTCGCTTTTGCCTCAGCCTGCGTTGGAGGCTCTGGTGCTGGGCCTCCGCAACCAGCCGTAACCAGCAATAGAGAGGCCATGATGATCGATGCCCGTTTTTTCACAATGATTCCTCCAAATTTTCACAATCTGTTCCCCTTGCGTAATTGTGCCAGTTTTTACCTTCGCTGCAAAACAGTCAGCGGTTGGAATTTCGTCTCCGTCCCAAGGCGGAGGAGGACATAATCCCTACCAGTTTCATAAGTATATACGAACAACATAGAAGACCGTTACCGTTTTTTGGGCTTTCAGCAGAAAAAATCTAAAACAGGAAAAAGCAGCCAAGTAGAATTACTTGACTGCTTTTTTAGCATCGCTTTACTTCTCGTTTAAGAGCTGCTCCATTTCGTCCAGCAACTCTTTGAAAACACTCAACGCTTCTGCAACCGGGGCGGGAGAGGTCATGTCGACGCCCGCCTTTTTCAGCAGGTTGAGCGGATAGTCGGAGCTGCCGCCCTTGAGGAACTCCAAGTAGCGGTCAACAGCTGGCTGTCCTTCCTCCAAAATCTGCTTGGACAAGGAAGTCGCCGCCGAGAAGCCCGTGGCGTACTTGTAGACATAAAAATTGCGATAGAAGTGAGGAATGCGCGCCCACTCCAAATCTACTTCTTTATCTACAACCATGTCTGGTCCATGGTAAGCGACGTTCAGCTCACGGTAGATCGCACTGAGCGAGTCGGCTGTCAGCGGTTCGCCCTGCTCTTCTTTGGCATGGACGATTTTCTCAAACTCGGCGAACATCGTCTGACGGAAAACCGTGCCGCGGAATTGCTCCAGATAGTAGTTGATCAGGTACAGACGCTGCTTCTTGTCTGTCGTGGTCTTGAGCAGGTGGTGCATCAGCAGGGCTTCGTTGAGCGTGGAAGCTACTTCCGCCACGAAAATCTTGTAATCGGCATACGTGTATGGCTGGGCCTGATTGGAGTGGTAGCTGTGCAGGGCATGCCCCATTTCGTGGGCCAGCGTAAACATGTTGTTCACGTTGTCCTGGTAGTTCATGAGCACGTACGGATGGGTCGTGAATGCTCCCCATGAGTACGCCCCGCTCGTCTTGCCTTCGTTTTCATGCACGTCGATCCAGCCGTTGGAGAAGCCTTCCGCCAGCACGCGACCGTACTCCTCGCCCAGCGGATGGAGCGCCTCCTTGATCGTTGCGACCGCCTGATCGTACGGGATTTTCATGTCTACCTCGGGCACGATCGGCACGTACAAATCGTACATGTGCAGCTCGTCGACCCCGAGCAGTTTTTTGCGCAGCGCGATGTATTTGTGCATCAGCGGCAAGTGCTCGTGAATCGTCGAAATCAGGTTGTCGTACACAGACAAGTCCACGTTGTCCGCGAACAGGGCCGCATACAAGGCGGACGGATATTTGCGCGTCCGGGCGTAAAACACATCGCCCTTGATCGCCGAGGTCAGCGATGCGGCAATCGTATTGCGAAACTTGCCGTACGTGGTGTACAGCGCTTCAAAAGCTTCCTTGCGCACGCGTCTGTCCTTGCTCTCCATGAACTGCGTGTAGCGACCTTTTGTCAGCTCGACTTCTTCGCCGTTTTCGTCCGTAATCATCGGGAACTTCATGTCGGCGTTGTTCAGCATGCCAAAAATTTTCGAAGGAGCCGAAGCCAGTTCGCTCATGTTCGCCAGGAGCGCCTCTTCCTCCGAGGAAAGCGTATGCGGCTTGAAGCGCGTAATCTCGTCCAGCAAAATCCGGTAGTGCGCCAGACCTTCTGTTTCGTTGATCCACGCTTCCAGCTTATCCGTCGGGATGGTCAAAATCTCCGGCTGTATGTAAGCGAGCGCACCGTATACTTGCGTGCTCAGGCTGGTAGCACGATCAGTCAGTCCCTGGTACGTGCTGTTTGCGTTATCCTCGTCACGGCGCATGCGAGCGTAGACGTACACCGTATCGAGCGTCTTCGTCAGCTCGTCCTGAAGCGTCAATGCTGCGAGCAGCTGCTCCCCGGACTGGGCCAGCGTCCCTTTCAAGGCAGCCACTTGCTCGGTGAGTTGTTTCGCCTTTTGCACATCTTTTTCCCAATCCGCGTCGGTTGGGTAAATATCCTCCAACCGCCATTTGTATTCAGCGGGGACGTCACTGCGTTTTGGCAGTGTTTTGCTTTTGTTCACCGTGATCACTCCCTCGTAATTTGCGCTAGATGGTCAAATCATCCATATGTGACTATCCTACCGTATTATGCCAACTTGTTCAAATCATTAGCCTGCACTTGCGCCAAGTTGCCAGCCAAAAGAAAAAAGCTGAGCTTTCCCAAGGAAAAGTCAGCTTTTTCCTACCCCGATATACGTAAAGCCTGCTTGCTTGACGGTCTGGGCAGGCCAGGCGTTGCGTCCGTCGAGCAGCACGGGCTGAGCCATGCTCTGGCGGATTCGCTCCCAATCTAGCTGCACGCACTCTTTCCACTCGGTGACCAAAAGCGCAGCATCGGCGCCCGCTAACGCTTCTTCGGCTGTCTTCGTATAGGTCACATTCGGAAAAGATTGCTTCACAGCGTCTTCGGCAACCGGATCATAGGCAAAGACGGCAGCTCCCTGCTCTGTCAGCTCATGCAAAATGGAAAGAGACGGAGCCTCCCGGATGTCGTCCGTATCCGGTTTGAACGCCAGCCCCAGTACGGCAATCCGTTTGCCGCGACAATCCGGCACGAGCTTTTGCAACTGCTGCAAAAACCACACGGGCTGTGTGGCGTTGACCTCCCGTACTTTTTCCAGAATCGAAAGCGAGATGCCGTTCTGGGCTGCCAGTTGCAGCAAAGCGATCGTGTCTTTCGGAAAACAGGAGCCGCCGTAGCCGACACCCGCCCGCAAAAATTCCGGGCCAATCCTGCTGTCGAGCCCCATCCCGTGCGCGATCGTGGCGATATCTGTACCCAGTGCCGTGCTCAGTCTCGCCAGCTCATTCATGAACGAGATGCGTGTCGCCAAAAAGGCGTTGGAAGCGTACTTGATCAGCTCCGCATTCGCCCTGGTCGTCACCACGCGCGGGGCATTCACGCCTTTGTACAGTTGTTCCATCACTTCCCCCGTCGACGGATCGCTCACGCCGATGACAATTCGCGAAGGCTCGATGGCATCCAGCAAGGCGCTCCCTTCCCGCAAAAACTCCGGGTTGGACGCGACAGACAGTTCCTGGCAGCCGTCGAGCAGGTCGGCCACTTTGTCTCCGGTCCCTACTGGCACCGTACTTTTGATCACCACAACCCGTTTTTGCAAAGCTGAGTTGTGCACTTCTTTGATCGCTGCTACCGCGCTGTACAAGTAAGTCAAATCAGCGGTTCCGTCATCCGCTTCGGGAGTCCCTACGCAGACGAAAAAAACATCCGCGTCTTTCGCTTCCGACAGCTGCGTGGAAAAAGCCAGGGTACCTGCTGCAAGCACTTGTCGCAGCGCTTCCTCCAATCCCGGCTCATAGATCGGAGAGATGCCTTGCCGCAATTTGACAATCTTCGCTTCGACAAGATCAATCCCGATCACATGATGGCCGTTCATGGCAAGGGAAACGGCAGTCGTCAAACCTACATAGCCGGTACCGATCACGGCAACTTTCATTGCTTCACCTCATCATTTTTTCATCACGCGCAAATACAGTTCTTCCAGCTTCAGTCGCTGTTTGGAAACATCGTGGTTTTTCTCCACCTTCATCCTGGCTCGGGCGGTCATTTCCGGCCACTCGTGCTCGGAGGCGAGGACATGGTTGATCATTCTGCCGAGCTTCGCAGGCGAACGCTCCGGCACGAGATAGCCCGACTCTCCGTGCTCGATCAGCTCGGGAATCCCGGAATGGTAGGTGGAAACAACCGGGCGGCCGGAAGCCATCGCTTCCATCAGCACGTTCGGAATCCCTTCCTGGTCGCCGTTGCGAGCCGTTTTGCAGGCGATGACAAACAAGTGGCATCTCGCCAGTTCGCGCTGCACGTCCTGATGCGGCAAGGCTCCCTTGAGCACGACTTGCTTGCCCAGCTTGTATTTTTTGATCATGCGCCGCAGTTTTTTCTTTTCGTCGCCATCCCCGACGATGATCAGCTTGGCTCGCGGATGCTTTTCGTGCACTTGCACAAACGCCTTGATCAATGTGTCCATGCCTTTCTTCTCCGTCAGGCGGCCGACGCTGAGCAGGCGATACTCGCCGTTCTGAACAGGCTGCGGTGGCAGCATCGGGAATTTGCGCAAGTCGATCCCCGAGCGAATCAGTGTGATTTTGTCACCCGAACAGCCCAGGCGGATCAGACGCTTTTTCATATGGTTGCTGACGACCGTAAACGCCTTGCCCTTTTTGAACAGGCGCTTGAGCGAACGACGATAGCCCGGATTTTCCCGTACGCGCTTGGTCGCATCGAAGCCGTGAAAAGAAGTGATCAGCGGCAACCCCGCTTTTCGCGCGTAGGGAAGAAGCTCCAGGCCAGCGGGACCAAAGCGGGCATGCAAGCATTTGATTTTTTTGCGCTTCATCCACCCGGAGAGTCCTGCCATGGAATTTCGCACATAGACAGGCGCATACGGGAACTGTTTGCGATTGAACGGCCGCTGCCTGGTCAAGACGACAGGTTTGACTCTCTGATGTCCGAGCAGCTGCTCGTAGATGAAGGTTTCACTTCTGGGCAGAAATTTTCTCCGATAGACGAGGACCCGATGCATGCAACTGGCCTCCTATTTTCGAGTTTTAGCTCCTCGGTTGGAAACGCATATCCGCCAACTGTCGGCGCAGCCCTTCTTCCAGGGAAACTTGCGGACGATAGCCCAACCGTTGCTCGGCAAGCCGTATATCTGCGCAAGTCCGCTGCGAATCACCGGCCGGACCAGGCTGGAACCGGATGTTGGGCGTCGTGTTCAAGAGCGTGCCCATGATGGTAAGGACATCGATCAGCTTGATTTCGCGGTTGCCGCCTACATTGAAAATCTCGCCGGGCGCAGCGTGGCGGCCAGCGAGTATGTTCGCCTCTACTGCATCGGTTACGTAGGTGAAGTCCCGCGATTGCTGGCCATCTCCATAAATGACGACAGGATCTCCCTTCATCATCTGCCGGAAAAAGCGGTGAAACGCCATATCCGGCCGCTGCCTCGGGCCGTATACGGTAAAGTAGCGCAACATCGTAATCGGCAAACCGAACGCTTTCACATAGACGGAACAAACCTGCTCCATCGCTTCCTTCGTCACCCCATAAGGCGATACGGGACGCAGCGGAGCGGATTCGTCCGTCAGCGTCCCTTGCATCGTTCCGTATACAGATGAGGAGGAAGAGACTACGATGACAGGCGGTTTCGGTCTTTGCAGGCATGCCTCCAGCAGCAGTTGGGTCGCCAAAATATTGTGGCTGACGTACTCGGAGAATGCCTTGCCCCAGCTGTTCCGCACGCCGGGCAGCGCAGCCAGGTGATAGACGACATCGACTTGGTCCAACCAATCGTTCCAACGCTCTGCCTGCAACATGGTTGAATGAAAAGTAAAGGCGGGATGGCTTCCGATCTCAGCGAGATTGCGAAGCTTGGCAGCAACGTCGTAGTTGTCGACGAAGCCATCGATGCCGATCACTGTCACCCCGTCATTTAGCAAGCGCTGAGTCAAATGTGACCCGATAAAACCAGCACAACCGGTGACAAGCGCTTTTGTCATCGCTTCCGCCGCCTCACTTTCTTCAACCTTTTGATCACGAGATATCCGTCCTTGTAGCCGTAGACAGCTTTGTACTTTTTGCCCCAACGCTTGAGGTAGTATTTGAACGTCTTTTTGCGCAAATGATTCCGTCTGCGCTTCATTTTATTGTCGGTCAGCTGCCCTCTGTGTTTCGTCCGGTTGTACAGCTTCTTGTTAATAAAGCGGACGCGGTATTTTTCGATCAGCCGCAAAATGATGCGGCGATCTTCCATGATGCGGCCTTCGTATTTGTCAGAGGTGTCCCAGCCCCCTACTTCGTGAAGCGCTTCGACCCGGTAGCAGCGCGGCGCGACCATCCAGCGATTGTATTTCAAAAATTGGTATTTGTTGCGAAAATGCTTGTGCTTGACGAGAAACGGATTGTAATACTTCCCGCGCCGCACGCGCCAAATTTTCACGTTCCCGTAGTAAAGCGCGGTGCTTTTCTTGCTTTTGCGAATGTACCTTTTGATGACCGCCAGCGTCCGTTTGGGCAGCCAATCGTCCGAATCCAGCTGCAACAAGTACGGAGTATCAACCATCGACAAAGCCTGATTCATCACTTTGCCGATGCCTGAGTTTTTCTCCATCCGGTAGTACATGATGTTGGGATGGTACAAATACTTTTCGACCTTTTTGCGCGTCTTGTCAGTCGATGCATCATCGATAATCAGCAGCTTCCAGTCTTTTGACGTCTGCTTCAAGACGCTGTTGATTGCTTTGCGGATGAACTTGGCACGATTGTACGTCGGGATGACCACAGTAAAAGTTGGGTTCATGTGTCCTCCCTCTTCACAGCTGGAATGCGAATCGATGACTTGTCGCTCAAAATAAAGACCCCGCTCGTATCCGTTGACTGCCCGACCAGATGGGAGGAACGCCCGAATACACTGTCCGTAATGCTCCAAGCGACATCCATAAGCGAACTGTTTTCCAACATAATACTATTTTCGATATGGGCGCAATTTTGCAGATGTACCCCGTTTTGGATCGATACGTACGGTCCCAATCGGCAGTTTTCGATATGACAGCCCTCGCCGATCAACACAGGCCCGACGATCTCGCAATTTGTGACGATTGACCCTTCGCCAACCCGATGAGTGTTGCCCAAATCTTTTGCCAGCATCCAGCGGTTGGCCTCCAGCCAACGGTCAATCGTTCCGACATCTGAATACTTGCCGCTTGTAAGGGCGTGCGCGATATGGAAACCGCGGTCAATCATGGACTGGATCGCATCCGTGATCTCGTATTCACCACGGGCGGATGGCTGTAGTGTAGCAATCGACTCAAAAATGGGTGGGGTAAACAGGTATGCGCCAATGACAGCCAGATTACTCTTCGGCTGGCGGGGTTTTTCCTCGACCGAGACCAGACGCCCTTCCTGTACTTCGGCAATCCCATAATCCTGTGGTCTCTCCACTTCACTTAGCATCACAGCACCGTCTGAATTATCACTGGTAAACGCACGCATGAGCCCGTGCAGCGAATCCATCAACAAGTTGTCACCAAGTAACAAAATAAACGGTTCGTCTTGCAAGAACGGTTGCGCTAAATGGACAGCATGTGCGATTCCAAGCGGCACCTCCTGCTCGATAAAAGTAATGGTAGCCCCAAATTGACTACCATTGCCCACCAAAGGAGGAATCTGCACTTGGGAAGGGTGTATGACAATTCCGATCTCTTGCACACCCACTTCACGCAGTTTGCTGATGCAGTAGTGTAATACCGGATGATTGGCCACAGGGAGGAGGGTTTTTGGTTGCGAATAGGAGAACGGGTGCAGTCGCGTACCACGTCCAGCACACAAGATTAACCCTTTCACAAGTATCACTCCCCAGTTGTGCTCTGCGATACTTATAAGGTATGCGTCTCGTGATATCTGGACAGGGCAGACGTCCATTCTCCTTGAAGAAAGGGCATAAACCTAGCGATGCCCGAAAAAAAGTTATCCGGTTTTGAGGAGCGGAAGCTTTTCTTTTTGGCGCTTTCCGACTGCATTCTCAAAGACTCGCAGGTAGCCTTGCGCCGTCGCGTACCAGGAAAACTGCTTGGCACGCAGCAGCGCCTGTTTCCCCATTTCCGTCCGAACATAGGGCGCGCTCCACAAAAGCTCCCAAACCGCTGGCAATTCTTTTTCCCAATCTTTGGGAGGAATCAAGAAGCCGCTGCCCTGATGGGTGACAACCTCTTTGATCCCGCCGCGCGTCGTGGAAATCACTGGCTTGCTCGAAGCCATCGCCTCCAGATTGACGCGGCAAAATGCCTCTTTCCAAATCGACGGAGTCGCTACCACATCGCCAATCTGATAGTAGAGCGGCATTTGGGCACTGGGGACAAAATTGACGAAGCGGACTTTGTCGCCGAGCGGCTTCGCCAGCCTTTTCAGTTCCCGCACGTACGGATTCAGGCGATTGCTGCCGTAGCCTGTGCCTCCGACGATGACCAGACGGGCGCGTGGGTCTTGCTTGCTGACCTGGTGAAACGCTTTGATCAGAATATGGACGCCTTTGCCGCGCATCAGCCTGCCCGCGTAAAAAAGCACGCGGTCATCCGGCGACAAACCGACTTGCTTGCGCAGCTTTTTGATCGTGTAATGCAGCTTTGCCACCTGATAAGGCGACACATCTACCCCGAGATGAACCGCATGAATTTTTTCCGCGGGAATTTTGCATGACTTGATAAAATGCTGCCGCAAAAATTCGCTGTTCGTAATAAAGCCGGACGCCAGGCGAACGACACGCTTCATTTTTTCCTTGCTGATCATGCCTGGCGATCCGTACACATGGGAATGCATATTGACAAAGACCGGAATCTTCGGAAAATGCCTCTTGAGCTGGAGCACGTAAATCGGCCGATTTTCCACCAAAATGACATCCGGCTTGTGCTTGCGGATATGCTTGATGATCTTTCGCAAATAAGGACCTGGGCCATCGTAGGAAAAACGGATGAACTCGCGGTTTTCCTCTACCGTCGACTTGGGGTAAGTCGCGCAGCGCCGGGTGTAAATCGTCACTTTGTGCTCGGGATCGATCATTTTGGTCACTTCGTCGATATCGTGCTCCACCGAGCTTCCTTTGACGGGTGGTACGGAAAATGGCCCCGGGCTAATTATGGCGATGTTCATTCCGCTCGCTCTCCCACTCCTTTTTCAAGGACAGAACCACCTGATACAGATGTTGTCTCTCTTTGGACTGTTCCTCCTCTGCCTTTTTCCAGCGTTTTTCCCATGCCGCAAGCGATTCCTTCAGTGCTGCCACTTCCTGCTCCAGCTTTTCCAGCTGTTCGCTCGTCGCCACGTCGGTTTCTCGCATAATAATTTCGAATGTAGGCTCAAGCACCAGTTGTTTTTCCTCATCCGGCTTTTCGTCTGCCGGCTGTTTTGGAACTTGCTCGATCACGGCCTCCTGGGCTTTTTCCACGGGTTTCACAATCGAGATGCGCTCCACCGCTTCATCGACGACAAAATGCCCCGAAAAAACGCCTGGTGTTACCCAGTGGGGCAAATCCCCTTTTTTCCGCTTTTCCATAAGCCTTCCCTCCTGCAACGTGCTTCTACGTAATATGCTATGACAAACGCGGAAAATGGGTACGTGTACAAAGGAGACAGACAATAGAAAAAACCGCTTTGATTGGTAGCATCAAAGCGGCTGTCGATAATCTTTGGACTGATTTTGGCGGCGAAAATTCAAACTGTACAAGCGGGCTTGCTCTACCGTGGTAATTTGCTGCTTTTGCCACTCCAAAAGGATTCTGTCGATGTAGCGAATATGAAGCTTGCCTACCGTTGCGGCCTCACGCAATGCTGTTAGGATCAGCTCTTCCTGGTAACCGTCCTGCTCTGTCCACATGTGGATACTCTCCAACTCAAAAGGAGACAAAGGTCGACCAAACGCCTGCTCAAAACGGGAATAAATCGCAACCGGCTCTGCATCCAATGTCGCAGCAGCCTCCATGAACGGCTCCATCATCCGCGGATCAGCTTGCTGCTCGCGCCAGGTCTGATACAGCTTTTTATACAAAGGAGTCAAATTGTACTGCTCATGGCGCATTCCCGTCTGCGGATCGATAAATTCGTCAATGCTGATCCAGTCTTCCTTCAGCAGCTTTTGCAGCGATTGGATCAATCTCATGCTGGACATGGACATGCGCTCCTCCAGCTCGGTCAAGGTCGGAAAGCGATTCCCTTCCTGCTGAAAAGAAAGCAGATGAATGAGCAGCATCATTTCGTCGTCTGCCAGAGACATTCGTTTGTACATCTTTAGAAGAAGGTTGGAGACGGATGTTGCACCTTCTTGCAACAATTGCAATATATGGGAATCCATAACGCATGTTCACCTCTGGGTTGGATTAACAAGGAAGTGCGTAAAACGCGCTGTCACACAATAGGAACACCCTGCTGCCCTCTCGCAACAGGGTGTATGAGAAACACGAACTTACGGATAGAGACGATAGAGCATACGCGGGAACGGAATCGTTTCACGCACGTGATCCAGACCGCAAATCCAGGCAACTGTCCGCTCAAGCCCCAGACCGAAGCCGGAGTGAGGAACGGTTCCGTATTTGCGCAGGTCCAAGTACCAGCGATACGCTTCCTCGGACAGCTCGTGCTCGGCAAACCGTTTTTCCAACAGCTCCGGATCGTCGATGCGCTGGCTGCCGCCGATGATTTCGCCATAGCCTTCCGGCGCGATCATGTCTGCGCACAGCACTACTTCCGGACGCTCAGGATGCGGCTTCATGTAGAATGCCTTGATCTCGGTCGGATAGTGCGTGATGAACACAGGCTTGTCGAAATGGTCCGCAATCAATGTCTCGTCTGGCGCTCCGAAATCGTCGCCCCACTTGATCTCGCTGCCTTTTTCCTGCAACAGCTTGATCGCATCGTCATACGTGATGCGCGGGAAAGAACCCGTTACGTTTTGCAGTTTGGTTGTATCGCGCTCCAGCGTTTTCAGTTCGCGCTGGCAGTTTTTCAGGACGGATTGCACCACATGGGACACAAAAGCTTCCTGAATGCGCAAGTTTTCCTCGTGATCGACGAAAGCCATCTCCGGCTCGATCATCCAAAACTCGATCAAGTGACGACGCGTTTTCGATTTCTCTGCACGGAAGGTCGGACCGAAGGAATAAACGCGACCCAATGCCATTGCGGCCGCTTCCATATAGAGCTGACCGGATTGGGACAAATACGCGTCTTCATCAAAATATTTGGTATGGAACAGGTTCGTTGTTCCTTCTGCTGAAGTCGGTGTCAGGATTGGCGGGTCTACTTTCACAAATCCGTTTTCATGGAAATACTCGTATACAGCGCGAATCACTTCGGAACGAATCGCCATAACCGCACGCTGGCGCGGAGTGCGCAGCCACAGGTGGCGATGATCCATCAGGAAGTCTACACCGTGCTCCTTCAGGGAGATCGGGTATTCCTGGGCGATCTGAATGATTTCAACGCCTGTTACCGTCAGTTCGTAACCGCTTGGTGCACGATCATCTGCGCGAACGACGCCGGTTATGTATAAAGAGCTTTCCTGAGTCAGTTGGGATGCATTTTCCCAAACGTTTTCCGCTACTTCTGCTTTCACTACTACGCCCTGAATGAAGCCGGACCCGTCGCGAAGCTGCAGAAATTGAATTTTCCCGCTGCTGCGCTTGTTGTACAGCCAGCATCCAATGCGTACTTCTTGTCCAACATGCTGCCCTACTTGGGCAATCGTCGTCAACATCGAATAATTCCCTCCATTTACCATGCCACACAACAGACTAAGTGTACCCAACAATTATACTATTGGGGGCAGGCAAATTCAATCAAAGACTCCCTTGAACGGATGGTTACCATAATATAATTATGTTAACAAAAAACGAGGAAGCCGACTGCACTTCCCGCCAACGGCCCCTCGCTTCTTGTTTCTCATTGCTCAGGAACGCAAATCGTCCTCATCACGAAATGTTTCATGCTCATCCGCTGCTTTTTCCTCGCCGGCATCTTCATCTGCTTCGTACTCGCCCTCTTCCCATTCTTCCCCCAAGTCGTCATCCTCTTGCTGCTCATGATGTAGGGCTGTCACCTCGTCATGCACCTGCTCGCCTTTTTCGCCAATGGCGATCCACTGCAAAACGCCGCTGTCTTCCTGCCCGGTTTCCTGACGAAAGACGGTAAGCACAGCCGAGGTGCGTTTGGTGTATTTGAGCGACACGGACACCCCGACCTGATTCGTCATCGCAACCAGGCAATAATGGACGTCTGCATAGGGCGTGGGCAAGCGGACCGTGACGTCTGCCGTCTGGCTTTGCGCCGGGATGCGGAATGGGACAAAGCCAAACTGCTGAAGCGTCGTGCCCAGCTGAACATTCGTCTCAACCGTTTGAAAAGCCAGCTTCTCCCGCGTAATCGACTTGTCTGCCAGATGCTCTGCCGTGACGGTTCTCGGCGCTATTTTCGCTCCGCTAACGGCATGATCGGCCAGCTTTTCTTCCGTTACCGTATTTGTTTGCAGGTGCTGACTTTCGATGGAGTTGACGGCAAGATGCTCGCCCGTGAGTGTTCCCTTGACGAGATGGTCACCGCTCAGGCTGCTCTTTTCCACATGTATGCCTGTAATCGCATGCATTTCGAGCTTGCTTCCGTCGACAGCGTGATCCGCCAGTTTTTCGCGTGTGACGCTATTCTCTTGCAGCTTTTCTTTGGAGATGGACTTGGGCTGGATATGTTCGTGCTGCACGGATTGATTGGCAAGATGCTGGGCGGTCACTGCTTTTTCGCCGATTTTTTCGCCAGTGACGGCTCCTTTGCCCAAGTGCCTTGTCTTGATGGCCTCTGTCGCCAGCTTGGGAGACGTAACCGCCGAATCGGCCAGTTTGTTTGCGGTAATGCTCAAATCCGTCACTTTGTCGGTCGAAACAGACTCGGGAGCGAGTTTTGACGTCGTCACTACATGATCGTGCAAATGCTGCGTCTGGATCGCATATTCCCGCAGATGACTGCTGCCGATGACGCGTTCACCGATATGCTGCTCCTCGATTGAGCGCCGCGCGATTTTCTCCGCACGAACAGCCCCGTCAGCCAAATGCCTGCTGTTGACGCTCTCCTCCACCAATTGCTGCTCGCCTACGCTGCGATTGGCCAATTTGTCGAGCGTGACGGCTTTGTCCGCCAGCTTGGCTGCCGTGACCTGTTGCTCCCCGATTTTTCTGGTCGTGACGAGTCCATCTTGAAGATGCGTCGTTTGAATGCTGCTTGCTTGCACGTGGACGCTTGCGATCGACTCTTTTGCCACTTTTTCCGAAGTGACGCTGGCGTGATCCAGATGTTCGGTGAGGACGGCGTAAGGACTGATTTTATCGCTTGTGACCGCTTCCGGCTGCAAATGCTGGCTGTAAATGGAATGAAAAGCGATGTGCTGATCCGTGACGCAGCCCGCCGAAAGATGCCCGCCGTCTACGCTGTTCTCCGCCAGATGATGATGCAAAATCGCTCCCTCGCGAATATGCTGGGACTCGATCGAATCCTCCTCCAGCTTGGTGGAAGTCACGGCCCCATCCCGGATTTTGTCGGTCGTGACCGCGCCGTCCTCCAGCTTGACGGAGTTGATCACATAGTTGGCGAGGTTGCGAGTCTGAATGCTGCCCATCTTGATTTTGTCCGATGTGACAGACTGATCTTGAAGCAGCTCATTCGTAATCGCCTGATCCTGGATGTGCTTCGTCTGGATCGCAGACTCTGCAAACTTCATGGAATCAATGGTCTTGTCAGCCAATTTGTCGGACGTAATGCTGTTGTTGACAAGCTTTTGCCCGGTAATGGAATGGTCCTGCACATTTTCGCTGGTGACCACATGTCGTCCCAGATGCTCTCCGAGGATCGCGTACGGAGCGATTTTGTTTGAAGTGACGCTTTTGTCTGCCAGCTTGTTGCTGTCGACGGCGTAGTCCTTCAACAGCGACGTATCAATCGTTCCCGGCTTGATTTTGGACGAATCGACAGCGCGGTTGGCGATTTTTTCCGTAGTGACAGACTGATCCGTCAAATCATCGGTATAAACAAACGATTGCACCCGGTCATCATTGCGATCTTTGATGATCTTGGAAAAAGTCGTCTGGTTGGACGACACACCCTGCTTGGGCATTTTCTGCAATGGTTGTTGTATCGGGCTTGTCGGTGCATGGGAGCTTGGCTTGGGGCTGTTGACAGCGGACTCCAGCAGTTCCAGCTCCAGATCAGCCATCCAATCCTGCTCCGATGTAGAAGATGTTTGCATAAGCGGAATTTCATGCAAGGTTTGCCTGAACGTTTTGGACAGACCTCTGCTCATTTTTTTTCGGTTCGCGTTTGCCATAGAGTCTCCTTGCCTCCTGATGTCATTCCCGGATCATTCTGTAAGATATTCAACCCTATAGGCATTTGGCACCGCAACGCAAAATTTGTTTCGCCCGTTCACAAGTTTTCCCCACGCAAAAAAACCTGCCAGGCCAACATCAGCTGCTGTCTAGCAGGTTTTTCGTCGCGATTTGATTACGATACAGCCGCTTCCTGTCTCGTTTGGGACAAGAGCGCCCTAAATTCATCTCCTTGCAGCACTTCTGCTTCCAGCAGCGTACCCAAACCAGTCTGGAACACCGCATCGTACTGGCGAAGCAAGCGGTGCGTCTCCTCCAGCAAACGGGACAAGAGTCGCTCTACCTCATCGTGAATCCTCGTTTTGTCTACGTATTGCAGGTGGACAATCCCGAGGTCCGACATCCCGCTGGACACGATTTCCTGAGACATGCCCAGCGCTTGCTCGAAGTCGTTTTTGGAGCCGGTACTGCGGCCGCCGTAGTAGATTTCCTCTGCTACTGCTCCGGCGAGGCTGACCATGATCTGTTTCTCCAAAGCGTCCCTTGTGTACAAATAGCGGTCTTCCATCGGATTTTGCCGAACGTAGCCGAGCGCTTTGCCGCGCGGGCTGAGCGTTACTTGCGAGACAGAACCCGGACGCACGACCTCACTGATGATCGCATGTCCCAATTCATGCAAGGCGACGCGCTTTTTCTCTTCCTCGGAAGCCTGGCGGTCGACTTTTTCTCCGAGCATGACCTTGTCTACGGCGTAAGCAAAATGCTTGGCCATGATCTTGTCGCTTTTGTCGCGCATGGCGTAAATCGCTGCCTCGTTTGCGACACTTTCCAACTGCGCGCCCGAGAAGCCGAACGTCTCCTGCGCCACCTTTTCCAACACCACATCCGCGCCCAGCGGCTTGTTTGCTGTATGGATGGTCAAAATCTGCTCGCGCGCAGGCTTGTCAGGCAAATCTACCGTAATGTGCCGGTCAAAACGTCCTGGTCGAAGCAACGCGGCATCCAGCATGTCTTTGCGGTTCGTTGCCGCCATGACCAAAATGCGCGGTTTCTCGCTCGTCGCTACGCCATCCATCTCGGTCAGCAGCTGGTTCAACGTTTGGTCGTACTCCCGTTGTTGCTGCCCATCCCTTTTTCCGCCGACAACATCAATCTCATCGATAAAAATAATCGCGCTGTCCTGTCCGTTTTTCTCGGCCATCGTCTTCGCCTCTTTAAACAGCTCACGGACACGCTGCGCTCCGACACCTACATACATCTCCACGAATTGCGAGCCGGAAGCCGCGACAAAGGCAGAGTTGGTGTAGTTCGCTGCCGCTTTTGCCATCAACGTCTTCCCGGTACCAGGAGGCCCGGTCAGCAGCACGCCTTTGATCGGACGAATGCCGTATTGCTCAATCTTGTCTTTGTAGACGAGAAAATCAAGCGATTCTTTCAGCTCTTTTTTGGCGCGTTCCTGACCGCCGATATCGGCAAACTGCACGTCCGACTTGGGAATCTCGTGCTTGTTCTGCTTCCGTTTGCCGCCGAGCGCCACATTGCCGCCCTGACCGTTTTGCTGACGGATGACGAGGAAATAAATCGCCCCCAGCACGGCGGCGAACAAAATAAACGGTGTGATATTCACGCCCAGAAACACAAGAAAAACGAGTATCGCAGGAACGACGCCGATCAGTACCTCTTTACCCACGAGCCGTCACCTCTTTTGCCTCGGAACGGGGAACAATCGTATAAAAGTCCTCCGTTCCTTTTTTCAAATAAACGTAGATGTTTGCGTCATCCATAAAAGCATCTGCCGCATCGAGCTTGTTCGTCTGTTTCCACTCCGCAATCAAGGCAGGAATGCGGCTGTATTGATGCAAATCCAGCGCTTCGGTGAAAATAAACTGGCCGCTTTTCCAAACCTGTGTCATGGCTTCCGACTGATTCGCTACCACGATAGCGACTTGCTTGTCGCCCGCAATATTTTTCGTTCGCGCAACCAGATCGCGATACTCCGCCGGAAATGCCTGCGGATTCGTCACTTTTACATCTATCTGAATTTTATCTTTGCCTACATGAAAATTACTGAGTGTAGCTGATTGCATCTGGCTGACTTCTGTACGGATCGGCTCTTCAATCTCCATCTTCTGATACAAGAACCATCCTCCAAACAGGAGAGCCAGTGTCGCCAGCAAGGACAACCCGATTGCACTTTTTTTCAACTGCACAGCTAGTCCCCCCATATCGCGTTCTCGTTTTCTCTCTTGTCAACGAACCCAGTATATCACATGAGTATATCAATTTTTTATACAGATGTTGGGTGGCATGCCAAACAGGCCTTTTCCAACAAGGAAAAGACCTGTCGCGAGCGTATATACCATCTGGGTCAAAACAAGCAATCAGGTAGGCGACAATACATAAGAAGCGAGCAGGGCGCCACTGAACAAGTCATAGTGCAAGTAATGATAGCGACCGTTTGCATCCTTCACGGTCACTTCCCAAAACTTCTTGTCCTTTTCAAGTCCGGGCACGATATGGGTAATCTCGGACTTCGGAAAAGCCTTGTTTACCGCATCCTCCACATTTTTGCGCGGAACGGCAAGATCCATGCGATCAAACGATACTTTGTCTGCGGTCATCCAGGCTACTACAGGCGTACCGGCTTTGTTCTTCCCGATCACCACGGCATAGCTTTCCGTACCGCGATATTCGTCGATGGATTCGATTTCGGCAATCGTCGTCCTCGTCTGCACCCACTCACGTACGGTCGCATCGAATTGCGTGCGCTCTCCTGCTACGGAAGCAGTCAAATGATAGGCGAATCCCGCGATTGTCAACAACAGCGCGGCGATTACTCCCACGATAATTCTCACTAACACGTTTTTGGTAACTCCTTTATGCGGTTGACATTACAATCGGAAACGAAGCTGGTCCTGTTTGATCCCCGCCACGGTTCTGATTTGCATTTCCAGCTCCAGTTGGCGAAGCGCGCCTGTGTCAGGCTCATACCAGAGCTGATATTCGATGTTGATCCCTTTGGCAAGCTCAGGGGTAATATCAGCGATCGGAAAGGACGGCCCGAGCCACATCGCCAACAAGGATGTCACTTTTTCCGGCGGCACCGTGAGACGATAACCGCTCCAGTCGCTTCCCGAAGTATCGGCGATCGTCTGCGGCTCGACCGATGACAGCACGCTTTGCAACAGGACAGCGTGTTCATACGGCGTAAACAGGGCGTAAGGGAGTGCTGCATGATCCTGAACTTGTCCGTCTATTGTTACGGTAACCGGCTGCTCCTGGTTACGGCTGATGGCCAGCTTGTGCCCGCCGATTTCTCCGTCCAGGCTGAATGTCTCATGCCGATAGCGGCCATTCAGCGCTTGGTCCTGCATGTAAACGAGAAACGAGCGCTCCTCTGACCGAGTCAGCTGTTCCAAAAGTTGCGGCACGGCATACGCCTCTCGTTTGCCAATCAAGCCCTGTTCATTCCCGGCATCGGCAGCTGAACGGTTCCACAAACCAAAAGAGCCGAGCGCCATCCCGAGGCCAAACAGGCCGAGAAAGATCGGGATCAGCCACCATAGCTGTTTGGGCCGGACGTACATCTGGCGTTCCCCCTGTCCCATTTTTGTCATAGCCTATGCTATACGGGAAGGTTTTAGAACGGCACGGAAAACTTGCTAATCATAGCTCGGGGCCAAGCGGTCATACTACTTATACACCCGCAAGGAGGTGAGCGCGTGAAGTCGCCGCAACAAAACGCATCTCCTGACATACTTGGGTTTTTGCTACAAGAATACCGCGTCTCCTGGGCTGGACTGTCTTCTCCCTTGCGTCAACTGTCGCACACACCCACACTGCATTTTCGCCATCATCCCCTGACAGAGCTGTGGCGAAAATGAGCACGGCACGATGTAATACCCAAATTCCCCTACCTACACCTACACTCCCTTACTCCTGTCCCACACCAGACAGGAGCCTTTTACCGTTTCAGCGCAGCGAATACGCGATTGGCTTCGTAGATGGCACGCTCTTCGTCGATGGTGAGCAGCTTGTGGTTGCGCATCAGGAACTTGCCCGCAACGATTGTGTCTTTGACATCACGGCCGTTTGCCGCATACACGACATGGGAAATCGGCTCATGGGCAGGATGGAAATGCGCCTGGTGGCTGTCGAGAACGATCAGGTCAGCCTTTTTGCCTACTTCAATGCTGCCGAGCGTATCAGCCTGGAACACACCGTCTGCCCCGTAGCGAGTAGCCATGCGCAGCGCCTCTTCAGCCGGAACGGCTACTGGGTCGTTGTTCACGCCTTTGTGCAAAATCGCTGCGAGCTTCAATTCTTCAAACAGGTTGAGGTTGTTGTTGCTCGCCGAGCTGTCTGTTCCGAGCGAAACGCTCACGCCTTTTGCCAGCATTTTCGGTACAGGTGCTACCCCGCTTGCCAGCTTCAGGTTGCTGACGACGTTATGGGAAACTTTCACTTGATATTTTGCCAAAATGTCAATCTCTTCATCCGTCAAATGCACGGCGTGGGCAACCAGCGTAGGGCGGTTAAACATGCCCAGCTTTTCCAGGTGAGCGACTGGACGCAAACCGTAATCTTTCTCGTTTTGCCCCACTTCCCATGCCGTTTCAGACATGTGGATATGCAGCGGCAAAGACAGCTCGTCCGCTTTTTCAATAATTTGGCTGATAAACTCAGGCGAGCACGTATACGGTGCATGCGGTGCCATCATTACGGTGATACGGCCATCCGCCTGGTTGTGCCATTCTTTGGCAAAAGCGGTCGCATCGCGCAGCTTGGTCTGTCTTTCTTCCTCGGAGCACAGACCGATCATGCCGCGGCACAGGCGGGCACGCATGCCGGATGCATCGACTGCCTTGGCTACTTCGTCCATATGATCGTACATATCGACGAATGTCGTGGTTCCGGTACGGATCATTTCAATCAGGGACAGTTGGGTTCCCCATTTGACAGAATCAGCGGTAAATTGCGCTTCCAGCGGCCACATTTTCTCTTCCAGCCATTGTTGCAACGGCAAATCGTCCGCATAGCCACGCAAAAGCGACATGCCCGCGTGTCCGTGTGTATTGATCAAACCAGGCAGGATGAAGTCGCCTTTTTGGTCGATGACTTCATCGTAGCCTGCATCGGAAAGGTCTTCAGGGGTAGGGCCTACATATGTGATTTTGTCGCCTTCGAACGCGACAGCTCCATCGTGGATAACCTCGTTTTGTTCATTTACCGTAATCACTGTTGCGTGGATGAGGATGGTCTTTTTCATGACTACACTCCATTCTTACGTTAAGTAGTAGGCCAGGCTCTGCAAATTGGAAGTCACATCCGCATAGTGGATGCGCACATCCTTTTTCGCGCGAATTGTCGTAGGAGCAAAATTGAGGATTCCCTTGATACCCGCTTGAGTCAACTGATCACATACGGATTGCGCAGCCGGTGCGGGCACGGTGATAATCGCCAGCTTGATTTGTCTTTGCGCAATCGTGTCCGCCAGCTCATTCAATGGCTGAATCGGGATGCCCGCCACTTCTTTTCCCAGCTTGCCGGGATCGTTGTCAAAAATGGCCGCAATCCGCATGTTATCTTTCAAATAAGCGTTGTAGTTGCTGATCGCATGGCCCAAATGGCCTGCTCCAACGAGCGCGACGCGTATCTCATCCGTCAGCTTCAAAATCTGGCGAATTTTTTCCACCAAGTAATTGACGTCATAGCCAATTCCTTTTTTCCCGAAATCGCCGAATGTTGCCAGGTCTTTTCGGATTTGGGCCGGATTCACATCCAAGTTTTTGCCCATTTGCTGGGAGGAAACAGTAGTTACCTCGTTTTGCTGCAAATAGCTGAGGTAACGCAGATAAATCGGCAGGCGGCGGACGACCGCTTCCGAAATCTTTTCGTGTTTAGCCACGCTCGGTCTTCCCCCCTATTTCTTTTGCTTGAATACCCTGTAATCTTTCCCGTTGGACAAGATCGTGATCGATCCGTCCCGGCCCGTCATATACGTCTCCGCCCACGACTCGCCCAACCGCTCCAGCACCTCGGTCTTGCCCTCTTTTTGCATGTCGCGCTCTGTATTGCTCTGGATGATGGCGACCTGAGGATCAACCCGAGAGAGAAAAGGCTGCGAAGTTCCTTGATTGCTGCCCTGGTCTCCCACTTTCAGCACAGCCGACTTCAACTGCTCGGGATGGCGGGCGAGCAAGCGCTCCTCGGCCTGTTCGTTGATGCCGCTCACAAACAAAAAGCGCAACTGATCATGCGTCAGCGCAAAAACGAGCGAATTGTTTTGCGGCGATAAAAACAGCGGCTCGCTGGGCAGCAATACATCCATCGTGATGTCGGTATCGAGAATCAGTTCCTGGTTCTCCTCGAGTTCTCTTTGCTTCGCGATCTTGTCGTACGGAACGAACTGGCGAATCGAAGGCGCAATCAGCTTGGGCACAATGACGGAATCAATGATGATTTGCTGGTGTAAAAAAGGGAATCCTCCTGCATGTTCAGGCTGATCGTTCGTCAAGACCAGATAGTCCAGGCGCGTCAACTTCGCAGCGGAAAGATGCGCAGCCAAAGCTGGCCAATCTTCCGCGCTGCCCGTATCAATCAGCATGGTTTTCCCGCTCGGCATCCGCACCAGCGTGCTTTCTCCATGAGGAAGCGCCCAGTAAGTGATGACAAGACCCGTAAACTCCGCTTCGTTCTCGGTTGCAAACGGGTCGTCCACCTTAACGGCTTCCTGCAAATGGGTATCGATGGAGCATGAACATAGCAATGCCACACATGCGACGAGAAGCAGCCAGGCCCACTTTTTTTTCCATAACATTTATTTTATCACCTAAATCCCTGCTAGACTATTGCTTCATTTTATGAATCTGGCAGGGATTGCATACGTAAGAACGGTTCAATTCGTTCGCGCAGCGTCGGCCAGGAGCCTGTCTCCACCTGAAACGGCGGGAGCGATTGCAAAAAGGAACGGCCGTAGCGGGATTCGACCACACGCGTATCGAACACGACCACAACGCCCCGGTCCAAATGGTGACGAATCAACCGTCCGACTCCTTGCTTGAACAAAATGACGGCTTGCGGCAGCGCCAGCGACATGAATGCGTTTTTTCCGTCTGCTTTCAAAGCTTCCGCGCGTCCCTGGTAAACCGGGTGGTTGGGCGGCGTGAACGGCAGCTTGATGATAACCAGACTGCTCAGCCACTCTCCTTGGATGTCCACGCCCTCCCAGAAGCTGCTCGTGCCAAGCAAAACGCTTCGTTCCATCGAACGAAACAGACTGACCAGCTTGCTGCGGTTGTTGCTGTCGATGCCGTGTCCAAACAGCGTGTACGGCTCCGATTCCCCGGCCAGACGCTCTTTCATGGCTTGGTACACCAGCCGCAACATCGAATGCGAGGTGAACAAAATCAGCGTCCTGCCTTTTGATGCCACAACCACGTCTACACAGCCTTGGATGATCGCTTCGAGATACGTCTGGTCGTTTTCTTTTCCCGGCGCCGGAAAATCGGAAGGTATCAATAGTAGCCCCTGCTCTTCGTAATGGAACGGCGATGGCAGCGACAGCGTGCGTACCCGTTCGGCAGGCAGCTTGTCGAGGCCAAAGCGGCTCATGACGTAAGAAAAGCTGTTTCTGACCGTCAGCGTAGCGGAAGTCATGATCAGGCTGCGCTTCTGGGAAAAAAGCGGCTCGGCAAGCGAATCCGCGACATCGAGCAACGCCGCAGACAAGTGCACCTGCTTGCGGGCCGTGCGCGACTCGACCTCCATCCAGTAGACGTAGTTCGGATCTTGCTCTTGCAAAAAGAAATGCAACAGCTCCATCACATTTTGCCATTCCTTCACCAGCCCGAACAAATCCGTCTGCAAGCTGCGGATGAGGAAGGGCGGCTTCTCCTCTTGGGGAACGGGAACCAGCTTCAGCATCTGTTCCAGTCTGGAGGCGAAGTCTGTCATGGCGTCGATCAGCTTTTTCGTCACCTTGCGAATTTTTTCTTGTTTTCCTGTGAAAGAAGCTACCCGATACCGCACCGTCTCCCTGCCTGCATCTGTCGTCTCCTCGGCGCGCTCGGAAGCCCATGCGTACAGAAACTGCGTCCATTGCTGAGCCTTGTCGCGCAAAGACGCAGACAGCTTCTTGCACTCCAGAAGAACCGCGGACAGCTCTTCCTGGACAGACGGCTGCCAGCTTTGCATTTCCTCGGCAAAGCGTGCAATCGCTCCCCCCTCCTCGACAGAAGCGCGATCCAGCAAAAACATCACCTGTGTCGTTGTCAGTTGCTTGCCCAAGTGCTGTGTCGCGGCATCTTCCAGATGGTGTGCCTCGTCGAGAATCGCGACCTCGTACGGCGGGAGAATCCGGTTCTCTGCCTGCAAGTCGCTGATGAAGAGAGCGTGGTTGACGATGAGCACATCTGCTTCTTTTGCCCGGTCTTTCGCCTGAAAATAATAGCAGCGGCTAAACCACGGACAGGCCCGGTTCAAGCAAGAGCTTGTATCGCTTTTCACCTGCTGCCAGAAAAGCTGTCCGCTCGGAGGCAGGCTCAGCTCCTCCACATCGCCCGTTTCGGTCTGCGTTAGCCACGTGAGAAGCTGACCTTTTGCCAGCCGCATCTCCTGGTTGCTGCCCTCTACCGGCTCCTCCAGTGCCATCTCGAATTTGCGCAGGCACAAATAGTTGCCCCGGCCTTTCAACGTCGACGCCGTAAAAGCAAAAGGAAGTGTCTGCTGCAACGTGGCGATCTCTTTATGGAACAGCTGCTCTTGCAGTTGAATCGTGTTCGTGCTCACTACAAGCTGCTGTTGATTTTGATACGCCCAAATGATCCCGGGCAGCAAGTACGCCAGCGACTTCCCCGTGCCTGTCCCTGCCTCCACCAAAAGGTGCGTGCCCTCCTGCATGGCGTCGAAGACAGCGTGCATCATCGCTTCCTGTGCTTCCCGACGCTGGTAGCCGCTCATGCTGGCATGCATCTGGCCTTTTTCGTTCAGCATTTCTTCCAGCTGCTCGCTGAACGCTTTTCCGTAGCTCCGTTCCGTCTGCGGGCGCTGGAAACTCGCCTTCAGCTTTTCCTCGCGCTTTTTCAAAGCCAGTTGGCGGTATATATCCCACAGCGGTGAAGCTTGCCGTGCTGGCTCGTCGCCCAGTTGTGGCAGCTCCGCCAGCTTTTCCATTTCCATTTGCCGCAAAAGTGTCGCGATGTCCGAACGAAACGACGATACGAGCATTTGCAGTCGTTGAATCGTCACGAGCGGCAACTGCTGCAAAATATCGAGCAAGTGCAAGAAGAGCTGGGCGGTTGCCAGCGCGTCACTGTCGGCCTGGTGAGGATTGTCATGCTCGATCGCAAGCTCCGACGCCAGTTCCCCAAGCCTGTAGCTGTTTTGCATCGGCAAAAGCAAGCGGGACAACTCGACTGTGTCGAGCACATATCCGTCAAACGCATAATAGCCCTGGCTCAGCAGGGCTTCTTGTAAAAATTGGAGATCAAAGCTTGCATTATGGGCAACAAAAGCTCGTCCATCCAATAAGCGCAAAAATGTCGGGAACACCTCTTCCAAAGTAGGCGCGTCAGCCACCATTTCATTGGTGATCCCTGTCAGTTGCGTAATAAAAGGGGGGATGTCCTGTCCGGGATGAATCAGGGTCGAGAAGCATTCTGTGATCTGCCCGTCGTCGATCGCCACAGCGCCGATCTGAATAATGCTGTCTCCCTGCCGCGGATGGCTCCCCGTCGTTTCAAAGTCTACTACCAGTAATCGATTCAAGCGTTGTCACCTCGTAACCTGGGCGGAACCTGTCATCCGCACTCATTCACATTCGGCAACAGTGGGAAATATTCCTGCTTCCGACTGCAATTACGGCTGCACAAGCTCGTTTTGCACAGCTTCTGCGCCGAGCTTGCTCGCGCACAGCTGCAAGTAAAGCGGGATTTCCCGAAACTGGTCTGCGTGGGGCAACGTTCGCTGGAAATACTGCTCAGCCAGCCGCCAGTTTTCCTCCACCATCGCCAGTCTCCCCAAGTGGAAGTACCCAAGAGAACGGATATACGGGTCCGCATCATCCAGAAACAGCTTGGCCAACCGCTTCGCTTCCAGCGTCTCCCCGACTTTTTCAAAAGCGGAGATCATTCCGGACTGCCCCAGGCGGTTTTCGCTGTTTTTTGCCAAAATGCCGCGAAACGCTGCAATGGCCCCCGGGATATTGCCATCAAACAGCTGCATCCAGCCGTAGCTGAACACGAAATCATCCTGCTCTGGCGCCAGACTGATCGCTTTTTTCACAAGCGTCAGCGCTCGTTTGCTCCCGGCGATCAGCCAGGTGTTCCATGCCAGCCCGTGCCACGTCCAGCCTTCCTTGGGCAACCGTTCCGTCAAAAAATGATAGCACACTTGTGCCCGGTGGTAATTGCCCACAGCTTCGTACAAATGAGCCATTTCCTGCAACGTCTCGTTATCGAGCTCGCGGTTGGGCAAAGTCAGGCTTGATGGGGCAACAAGCTCTGCCGTCTCGTCCATCTGCATCAGCAGTTTGGCGGCGCGAAGCCATAACAGCTGTGCCTCCCAATCTTGCTCGTGCTTTTGCAAATAACATTCGATCTCATCGAGCGCTTCCTGGGCATCGCCGTCCATCAAGTAGCAGAGAGCGAGGTTGTACTTGGCTTCGTCCTGCTCAGGCTTTACTTCCAGCGAGGTTTTAAAAGCTTGCGCGGCCTCCAGCCACTGCTTCTCCTCCGCTAATATGCAGCCGATGGCATTGCTGCTGATCGCCACGATCGCAGGCGAGCTTGCCGATTTTCCCAACAGCCGAAACTCGCGAAAAGCCATTTCCTTGTCGTCGCAAAACAACAGGCTGTAAGCGTAATACAGCCGACCGCTTTCCCAGTCCGGCGCTTCTTTCACCAGCTCGGCAAAACACTTTTTCGCGTCCTGGAACATGCGCAGATGGTAAAACCCTTCTCCGCGGCGAAATACAGGCTCATAGGCGTGCATCGCTTGCGGCAGTTTGTCGGCTTTGGCTTCGAATTTCGGCTCGGATTTTGACTCGCTTTTAGTCTCGTTCTTGGCCTCGCTTGCCGTCCCTTTTTGGCCATCCTGTTTATGGTCCGTCGCTAACGGTTCTTTTTTTAAGGAAACGGGCTTGGCCTTTTCCTCTTGCGTCTCTGTCGGCAGCTGCCCTTCCATTTGCTTGATGTGCCGGATCGCGTTGGACAGCTTCTCTTCAAATTGCAGCCACAAATCGACGACCGTATCGCTGACCTGCCGCAAGTAAAACAGTTGATCCGCTAATTGAAGCCTTTCCTGCTCCGATGCTTCCTGCCACCGTTCCTCTATCGTCTGTGCTTTTGTGCGCAACGTCTGAAACCAGTCTTCGATCTTCACGAAAAAGCCACCCCCCTGTGAGGCATGAGTAGTTTCATTGTCTCACAAGGCAGGTGGCTCTATGCGCAAAGCCAAAGGCAAATGCTTTGTCTACAGGATCGTCGCGTGTACTTCCTCGCCAAGCATTTCCTTGATCCGGTTCTTCTCGTCCATGATCGCCACTTTTGGCTTGTACGTACGAGCTTGCTCATCGGTCATCATGGCGTAGGCGATAATGATCACGATATCGCCTTCCTGAACGAGACGGGCTGCTGCGCCATTCAGGCAAATTACGCCACTTCCTGGCGCTCCTTCAATCACATACGTTTCCAGACGCGCCCCGTTGTTGTTGTTCACGATTTGCACTTTTTCATTGGGCAAAATATCGAGCGCATCCAAAATATTTTTGTCGATCGTGATGCTCCCCACGTAGTTGAGGTTCGCTTCTGTCACTGTTGCGCGATGGATTTTCGCTTTCATCATAGTGCGAAACACAGGCATTACCTCCCTTGTCATCCTTATGGAACTTTTTCGCTTACCACGTATGATTAACGGACAGACGCGATCAGGTTGTCAATCAAACGTGTCTTGCCAAAACGGACAGCAAGCGCCACGATAATGTCTTGTCCGGATGTCTCTTTTTCGATTGGCTCCAAATCAGGATAACCCAAAATTTGGATATAGTCGATATCTGCCAGCGGTTTTGCTGCAATCATTTGCTCGATACGCTCTTTGATCTCGGCAAGCGGCTTGCCCTCTGCGAGCCACTCTGCTGCCTGCTGCAAGCTTTGCGACAGGATGAGTGCCTGTGAGCGTTCTTCTGCGGACAAATACACATTGCGCGAGCTCATCGCCAGTCCATCTGCTTCCCGAACGATCGGGCATGGCACTACCTCGACCGGAACGGACAAGTCTTTGACCATTTGCGTGACCACGGCTACTTGCTGTGCATCTTTTTGACCGAAAAACGCATAGTCAGGCTGGACGATGGAGAACAGCTTCAAGACCACCGTCGACACTCCGTCAAAATGCCCCGGCCGGGAAGCGCCGCACAAAGGTGTCGTGACGTTCGCTACCGATACCGTCGTCAAGATCGGCTTGGGATACATTTCTTCGACAGTTGGTGTGAACAGCAGATCGACTCCCGCTTCAGACGCCATCCGGCTGTCACGCTCGATATCGCGCGGATACCGTTCAAAATCTTCATTCGGGCCAAATTGCAGCGGATTGACAAAAATGCTCATGACGACGAGGTCGCACTTTTCTCTCGCTGCCTTGACCAGACTGAGGTGTCCTTCATGCAAAAAGCCCATCGTGGGCACAAAGCCGATTGTCTTGCCTTGCCGCCGTGCTGCTTGTATTTGAACGCGCACATCCTCGATTGTGGATAGCTGCTGCATCGTTTGAATCATGATTGGGTCACTCCTTCTCCGTACAGCTCCTTGATCGTCTCTTCCGATGCACGAAACACGTGATCAGGCCCCGGAAAGTGACGAAGCTCGACTTCTTTGACGTACGTGGCGACTGCCTCGCGAATGGATGTGCCGATGTCAGCGTAGCGCTTGACGAATTTCGGCGTCAATTGGGAAGCGTAACCAACCAGGTCGTGGAACACGAGCACTTGTCCATCACAGTCTGCCCCAGCACCGATGCCGATTACGGCAATCTCCAGCTTTTGGGCAATCATTTTGGCTACCTCTTGCGGCACGCATTCCAGCACAATCGCAAAAGCGCCAGCTTGCTGCAAAGCCAATGCGTCATCCAGCAATTTTTTTGCCGCTTCCAGATCGCGTCCCTGCACTTTATAACCGCCAAGCTGATGAACCGACTGCGGAGTCAGGCCGATATGTCCCACTACCGGAATGCCTGCCTGAACCAATCGGGTGATCAGAGGCGCAAGTTCGCTTCCGCCCTCCAGCTTGACTGCTCTGGCGAGTCCCTCCTGCATTAGTCTTCCCGCATTTTTCACCGCTTCTTCGATCGTGCCGTGATAGCTGAGAAACGGCATGTCCGAAACGACAAAAGCGCGTTTGGCCGCTCTTGTCACCGCCTTCGTATGGTGGACCATATCGTCCATCGTCACAGGCAGCGTGGAGTCGTAGCCAAGCACGACCATGCCGAGCGAGTCGCCAACGAGAATCATGTCCGCGCCAGCGTCCTCCACCAGCTTTGCCGATGGAAAATCGTAAGCTGTCACCATCGTGATGGGAATGCCCGCTTCTTTCTTTTTGCGGATGTCCGAAGTCGTGACTTGTTTTGTCATTTGCGTCTTCTCCTCTTTCGCGCCAAGCTTCGTGGATAGAGAGGAATAAAAAAACCTTCTCGCTCATAAAAGGGAGAAGGTTGTCCATGCCAAAGAGACATACTTGTCTTGAACGGATTCCTTCTGTCTCGGTCCACAAAGGCTCTGAGCAGATTTTTGTCCTTGCGTATTTGCCTTATCTATACACCATTTGCTGCAAAAATACTCCGGGAGTACCGTTCTTGAAAAGATACAGCCTCCCTTTTGGAGTATAGCAAATCATCTACACATTTGCACGATAATTGACGTCCGCCGAATACACTTTATGGATCTGGCCTGCCCGATCTTCCACCATGAGCACGCCTTCCTCATCAAGCCCTATCGCTTGACCTTCCAGCTTTTGCGAGATCGTCTGGACGGTTACCCAGCGGCCAATCGAATAGGAGTTGGCTTCCCACTCTTGCTTCACACGCGCGAAGCCTGCGCGCAAGTAATGGTCGTACTCTTCCTCGAAGTTTTGGCAAAAGCGCTGGATGAACGAAACGCGCTTGATCGGAGTGCCTGACTCGATTCGCAAAGAAGTCGCGATAGACAACAACTCTTCGGGAAAGTCAGCCTGTACACTGTTGGCGTTCAGCCCAATGCCGATCACCAAGTAATTGACGCGATCCGATTCCGCGTTCAGCTCGGTCAATACCCCACACACTTTTTTGTCCCCGATAAAAATATCGTTCGGCCACTTGATCTTGACAGGAAGCCCTGTTTCCTCGCGAATCGTTCTCGCGACAGTCACCGCTGTCAGCAAGGTCATCTGCGGCGTTTTCGGCAGCGGGATCGCAGGGCGGACGATCAGGCTCATCCAGATGCCTGTCCCTTTCGGAGAGTGCCAGGGACGTCCCAGCCGCCCTTTTCCTCCCGTCTGTTGCTCCGCCAAAACGAGCGTGCCTTCCTGTGCGCCTTTTGCCGCAGCCTCGTGCGCGAGCGGCTGCGTGGAGACGACCTCGTCATGGGCGATGACATGCTGACCGATCCGCGCGGTAGACAGCCCCGCCATGATTTCTGCCGCAGACAGCCGATCAGGCGCTGCAAGCAAGCGATAGCCCGACTTGCGGACAGCTTCTACCTCGTACCCATCCCGCCGCAACTCCTCGATATGCTTCCAGACCGCTGTTCGCGAACAGCCGCACGTCTGGCTCAGCTCTTCGCCGGAAATAAAGCGTCCCGGCTGATCGCGAAAGGCTTGAAGAATGACTTGTTTAATGTTCATCTTGCGCAACCTCTTTCTTTGCAGCTTCAATCAAATCATGGGGGGTGTTCGGCAATCCGTGCAGGGCCGCTTGCCGCAGCAGCGTCCGCAACACGTGGACAATCCATTCCCCCGGTTTCTTTTGCAGGGCGAGTTGCAGATCAAGCCCGGTTATCGCAAGTTCCTTCATGGTTTTGACCGGCATCGCGTGATATTGTTCGGACAGGCTCGCCAGCATGGCTTGCGGCTGTTGATTCCACCAGCATGCCAGCAAAAGCTGGGCGAGCTGCTCGCATTTTTCCCAGCCTGCTTCGAGCAACAACTGCCCCCACTCAAGCGGTTTTGGCTGATCCCACTCCGGTTGCAAATGCCGCAATTGCTCCACAAAAAAACCGATTGCTTCCGTCTCCCGCTTGGACATTCGCAAAAGCTGGCAGGCAGCGATCGCTTCCTCGGAGGTAAACTGCGCTGCGTAGAACAGAAGCGCCCATTTTTGCGGCAGACTGTTTACATGCGCACTCCGCCAAAATTGGGAAGCCGAATCGCGAAACAATCGCTGCAAGACAGGTGAATAGCCAAACAGTTCCGTTTCGTTGATCAGATCGCAACCGATTTGCGGGGCTTGGCTGCCGAGCATTTTATTCAGCTCTTCCCGGACACGCTCCACAGCGATATGCGCCAAAAGCGAAGCCGTCTCGCTCATGGCAGCAAGCGTCCTGGCCTCAATCGCAAAACCGAGCTGCGCCGCAAAGCGAACGGCTCGGAGCAATCGCAGCGCATCTTCCCGAAAGCGCTCCAGCGGTTGTCCCACGGCCCTGACCAGTCGCGCTGCCATATCTGCCTGACCGCCAAACGGGTCCTGAAGCTCTTTCATCCGATTCATCGCCATGGCATTCATCGTAAAATCCCTGCGCTCCAAATCCAGTCTGAGATCGGACACGAACTGGACGTCTGCCGGACGGCGATAGTCTTCATACTTGCCTTCCGTCCGATAAGTCGTCACTTCAAAAAATTGCCCCTCGATCCTGACAGACACTGTCCCATGCTTGAGTCCGGTCGGAACGTGATCGGGAAACAAGCGGATGACGTCGCCAGGATGGGCATTCGTACATATATCTATATCGTGCACGGGCCGAGACAGCAGCCAATCGCGGACGCATCCGCCGACATAGTAAGCTTCAAATCCGTGATTCTCCAACGTCTCAAGAACCCGGTTTGCCAGATGGAGCGTCATACCGCTCCCCCCTTTCTCGCATGGTTCACCCGATGTTATGAGGAGGCGACACTCATGAGATTTTTGTATGGGCTGTTCATTTTTGTATCCAAGTTGCATCAATTGGTGAAAAGCCGATTGTCCCGCCAATAGCTGTTGTTGCCCGTATCGAGTGCTTATCCGAGCAGCTTGGCGTAGAGCGCCTCGTACTCGGAGGCAATCGTTTCGTGACAAAACGTTTTGCAGGAGCGTTCGATGCTGTTCGCGGAAAACTGGCGATACATTTCTTCATTTTGCAACAGACGAATCGCCGCTTGCGCCATGCCTTCGACGTCTCCGATCGGACGCAAAAAGCCGTTGACGCCATCGACAACCACTTCGGGAATCCCGCCAGCCACGGAAGCCACGACAGGAACGCCACACGCCATTGCCTCCAGCGCAACCAGGCCGAAGCTTTCCTTTTCCGACGGCAAGAGCATCAAGTCTGCCATGGACAACACTTCCGCTACGTCCTCCTGTTTGCCCAAAAAGCATACGTCCTCTGTCAAATCTTGCTCGGCGATTTGCTTGCGGACGGCCCCCATCTCCGGTCCTTCCCCAATCAGGATCAGACGCGCAGGCATCTCTTGTCTGACTCGCGCAAAGATGTCAATGACATCCGGAACGCGCTTGACCGGACGGAAGTTGGATATGTGCATGAGGATTTTCTCCCCGTTTGGAGCGAACACTTTTTTCAGGTGCTCTACCTCTTTCGGGTAGTAGCGCCGCTTGTCGACGAAGTTGTACACCGGAACGATTTCTTTTTCGACGTGCAAAAGCTCTTTTGTCTGCTTGATCAAATCTTTGGATACAGCCGTCACGAGATCGCTGCGCTCAATGCCGAAGCGAATCATGTCGCTCAAGTTCGAGTCATACCCCAACACGGTAATATCGGTCCCGTGCAGAGTCGTGACGATTTTCAGATGATCCCCGACCATTTGTTTCGCTAAAAACGCACACAGCGCATGTGGCACGGCATAATGTACGTGCAATAAGTCCAGCTTTTCATTTTTGGCCACCTGCGCCATCCGGTTTGCCAGCGTCAAATCGTACGGCGGATATTTGAACACGTCATAATGGTTCACTTCTACTTCGTGGTAAAAAATATTCGGATGGAAGGCTCCCAGGCGAAAAGGCATCCCGCCGGTAATAAAATGCACCTGATGCCCGCGCTCCGCCAACAGCTTGCCAAGCTCTGTCGCGACAACCCCTGAGCCTCCCAAAGATGGGTAACAAGTAATCCCAATGTTCATTTCTTAGGTGTCACCCCTTTTCACAAGCTGTTCAATACATAAGGCGCAGCACTGACAAATCCTTCTGCATACGTCACGCCTGCTTGTTGCCCAAACAAGCGCTCGCGATACTCGACCGATTCCAGATACCCGTTGGTCAACGGAGTCTGCACACTGCCTTCTTCCAGCTCGAATTGACTGCGGTAGCAGCGGAGCACTTCCATTTTTTGCGGGTAGATCGCGGTAATGTCGACCACAAACTGGGGTGTGACTGTCGAATTAATAAAATAGTACAGAAATTGAGCAGGGCGATACGCTGGCAGCTCCGAATCAGGCAAATACTTGCGGATACCCGCATTGAAGATAGCTTCCCGCACGATGCGGCTTACGCTCTCATGGTCGGGATGCCGATCGGAAAAATACGGAGCGAGCACTGTACGCGGACGCGTTTCGCGGATCAGCTTCACGACCCGCTCGATCGCTTGCTCCCTGACGCTCTCCAGCCCGCGGTCAGGCAAGCCAAAATTGTAGCGCGCCGCAACCCCTAGCAGCTTGTCAGCCGCAGCCGCTTCCTGTTGTCTGCGCTCCACCGTGCCATTCGACGACAGCTCGGCGTACGTCAGATCGAGAATCGCTGTACGCTTCCCGGATTGCGCCGCCAAAAGCAGGCTCCCCGCCGCGCCGATCTCCACGTCATCAGGATGCGCACCAATCGCCAAAATGTCGAGTGAACTCATGCCTCATTCTCCTCGTGCAGCACCTCGCGCCAGGACAACTCCCCGCGCTCCAGCGCCTTGAGCATGATTTCCGCAGACCCAAGGTTGGTGGCAAACGGAATTTTATGCACATCACACAGCCTGAGCAGCGCAATAATGTCCGGCTCATGCGGCTGCGAAGTAAGCGGATCACGCAAGAAAATAATCAGATCCATCTCGTTTCGGGCAATTTTCGCCCCGATTTGCTGGTCGCCCCCCAGAGGTCCTGACAAAAATCTGGTGAGTTTCAGCGAAGTGGCATCCATGATTCTTGCGCCTGTCGTACCCGTGGCATACAGCTCATGCTCGGCCAGGATCGACTCGTAGGCCGTTGCCAATTGGACAATCTCTTCTTTCATTCGATCATGCGCTATCAATGCAATTTTCACGAGAAACTCTCCCTTATGTCTCGATAGAGATCGCTTTTTTAATCAAACGTTTAATCAATCAAATGTTCCAGCCCGTAAATCAAACCGTACATGCTCATCACAGCTTTGATCGCCAAGTTGACGCCTGGCATAAACGACTCGCGATTGATGGAATCGTGGCGAATCGACAACGTTTGCCCGGTCGCACCGAACAGCACTTCCTGGTGAGCAACCATTCCCGGCAAGCGGACGCTGTGAATGCGGAAACCTTCGTACTCGGCTCCCCGCGCACCCGGAATCGTCTCCACTTCTTCCGGGTGTCCCTGCTTCAGCTCCTGGCGCACAGCAGCGATCATTTCCGCCGTCTTTAGTGCTGTGCCGCTTGGCGCATCCAGCTTGCGGTCGTGGTGCAGCTCGATGATCTCCACATGCGGCATGTACTTCGCTGCCATCGCGGAAAATTTCATGCAAAGAATGGCCCCAATCGCAAAATTCGGAGCAATGATCGCCCCCAGACCCGCTTCTTTGTAGCGATCGGTCATTTCCTGCAACTGCTCGGGAGTCAACCCGGTCGTCCCGATCACAGGTCGAACGCCGTGTGCCAAACACAGCTCCATGTTTTTGTACACGCTATGCGGTGTCGTAAAATCGACAAGCACGTCAGGCTGCATTTCTTCCATTTGTTTGGCAATTTGTTCCGCGTCAAGGCGCGTATCCAGATTGCCGGTATAGATCATCTGGTCGTCCTGCGCCAGCATTTTGACAACTTCCTGTCCCATGCGTCCGTTGGCGCCCGCCACCGCTACGCGTATTTGTTTATTCATGCGGATCGTTCTCCTCAATTCTTGTCCAGCGATCTTTATCGCGTGTGTTGAATTTGTGCATAATACGATCAAACGCTTCCTGCAAATCAATGCCAAGCGAGTTGGCGAAGCAGATCACAATAAACAGGACGTCGCCCAGTTCTTCTTCGACCGTTTTCTCGCCTTCGTCTTTCTTTTTGGGCTTTTCGCCGTAAAAATGATTGATCTCCCGTGCCAGTTCCCCGACTTCTTCCGTCATGCGAGCCAGCATGGACAGCGGTGAAAAATACCCTTCCTTGAATTGCGATATGTATTGGTCCACTTCCTGCTGGATTTCTTGCATCGTTTTTTGCCGTTCCATTCGCCCACTCCTTTGTTGTTTTCATCCTTCTCTCTTTCACCTATCGTACACAAAAAGGCTGCGTTTGCCAAATCTCAATACTTCCTCTTCCAACATATGGACAATCAAATAATCGGTCATTTATAATGGCTTTCGTATGACCCTCAGGCATCAAGGTTTTCGCCCGCACAACTGCACAACATGTCGGACAAAAAAAGCATCCATTTCGGCTCCGGCAAAACAGGAGGACACTATGAACATCCGTTTAAAGAGCATCATCGCCATCATTATCGGTTCTGCCATCATGGGATTCGGCATTAACGCCTTCAACATCCCCAACCATCTTGCCGAGGGCGGTATCACGGGGATTAGCATTTTGATCAAGCTATTGTTCCCGGTCGTAGATCAAGGGATTGTCTTCTTCGTCTTGAACGTACCGCTGTTCTTGTTAGGTTGGAAAATTCTCGGCCGCACGTCTTTTTTCTACACGATTTTAGGAACGGTCGCCCTTTCCGTCTTTCTCTCCGTCTTTGACGGCGTCATGCCGCTCGTGATGAAAGACCGACTGCTCGCTTCCCTGTACGCTGGTGTAGCTGTCGGCGTCGGTTTGGGCATTATTTTCCGCTATGGCGGAACGACTGGCGGAGTAGACATCATCGCCCGCTTGCTGCAAAAATACATGGGTGTCAGCATGGGTAGAACGCTGTTTTTCGGCGACATCCTCGTCATCGGCGCATCGCTCATCTACTTGAACCTGGAGAGCGCGATGTACACGCTCGTCGTCGTGTTTATCGCAGCGCGCGTCATCGACTTTTTCCAGGATGGGGCTTACGCCGGAAAAGCGCTGACCATCATTTCCAATCACGCCGAGCAAATCTCGAAGCAAATTCTCGATCTCGGCCGTGGCGTAACGCTTCTGGCGGGTAAAGGAGCTTACTCCGGGGAAGAAAAGAAAGTCATTTACGTCGTCGTCAGCCGCAACGAAGTCATGCGCTTTAAAAACATCGTGCAAGAGATCGATCCGCACGCTTTCGTGATCGTCAATGACGTGCACGAGGTGCTGGGCGAAGGCTTTACGCTTGATGAGAATAAAAAACCGCTGCATGATTAAAGCTTCAAACGCAACAAAACCTTGCCTGAGCATAAGGGCAAGGTTTTTTGTGTACGCTTCCTTCCATTTTCAGGTGGAGCGAATTTCGCCATCGTACTTTTTCCACGCCACATAAGCCAAAGCGGCAACGAGCGCAATCGCAATCGAGAGCAGCATCGTCATGGGCGAATCAGGCCGCATCATCAGGCGGGCAAAGGTGCTCTTCTCCTCGCCAACAAATGCCGTCTGGATGGAACCGTTCAAATCGCGCAAAGCTTCCCTGATGAGCTGCCAGTCCATTTGCGCGTTTCTCATCTCTTTGGAAATGACATCGTAAGCCGAGGAAATCGAAGCCAATTGCTCCTCCGGCAGCTGGATGCTCATGCCCGGTTTGATCGCCAAAAACAGCCGATAATTCTCGTCGAACTGCTCGCGAAATTGGGTGAAATTACGCTCTACCGCAGATTGCTGCAAGTTTTGCACTTGGGTGACAAGAGAGGGATAATAGCTGCGCCACATCGGCTGATGTTCATGCGTCAAAGCATCAATCGCTACCCGAACTTGCGTGGCGTGCCACAACAGCTGCTGCTCGCTCACGTTGGCAGAAGAAAAGCTTTTTTTCGCCGCCAAAATCGACTGCGTTACCGCGTTCAGGCTCTCGATTTTGAGCGGAGACGTCAAATGCTGGTTCGGGAACTTCTCCGCCAGTTGCACAATCCGCTCTTGTGCGCCTTCAATATCCCCTTTTTTTGCGTAATTCAAAAAATCATTGGCAATCTGATCCAGAGCCACTAATTGCTGTGCTTCGATCGGTTGATTCAGCTTGGAGTACAAACTGTGTATCGGCCAGGACAAAAACAATCCGATCGCCAAAAAGAACAGTAAAAACCGGATGTTTTTCTTCAACGCAAAAAACCTCCTTCCCCTAGTACAGCCTATGGAAAGGAGGACAAGATTAGACCTTGTTTATCGTGTGCTTGCTGTTTGCAATCCAAATAACCGATATGGATACCAGGCTGAGAAGCACAGTAAACAGCCCGACGAAACCATCGTACGGGTCAAGCACACTCGGCAGCCATGGGTGGATATCCATCACGTAATCCAAAAAGTCGTTGTTTAAAGTCCACAGCGCAGCGATCCCCACTGGCAGGATGCTCAATTTGTAAAAGCGTGCATACAGCACCGATTCAGCCGCCATTCCAGCATGTGAAATAATTAACATCACATCTGTCCAGCGTACTTCATTCCCCATCATCCAACCCGCCAAGATAATGCAAACGGCCCATACACCATACTTGAAATTCGTGATGCCTGCCAGTGCTTCCAGTACCGGGATGTGGCGACCCAACAAATAGGTAAGGATGACCAAAGTAAAAAGGCCACTACCTGTTGGGCTGTCTGGGACAAAAGGAGTCAAGTACGCTGGCGTTTCTGCCAGCTGGTTTTTATACCAGATGAATCCGTATATAGTTCCCAGCAGGTTTACGATAAACAGCGTCCATAGAAACCATCTTTTCCCCAAAGAATGCTTGAACCACTCCCATATCCAGATCATGTTTATCGTCTCCCGCTGTGTACGCCGCTAAAGAAAAAGCTGACCGCATCGTCAGCCAGCTTTTTCTCTATTAGCTTATTTCAAGGTTGCCATGTACTCGGCCAACTTCGTGATTTCCGCATCATCCTTGATCATGCCGCCTGGCATTGCAGGTGGCTTACCATTTTTGATGATATCGGCAATCTGCGTTGCATCGTATTTTTCACCGATCTTCTGGAGGTTTGGACCCATGCCGCCCTCCATGTTTTTGCCGTGGCAACCCATGCAGCTTGTTTGAGCTTTCCATACCGCATCTGCTGTAAAGCTGGTGTCAGCAGGTGCCGGAGCCGTTGCGTTGGAGCCATGACCAGCGCCACCAGAATCCTTGCTGGATGGATGGCTCAGGGAGTGCTCGTGATCCGCAGCCCACGTAAGGTAGAAAACGCCTACCAGAGCTGTCAGCATCAAACCAGTTGCTACCGGACGCTTGGAAGGACGGCGCTCTTTGCTGGTATCCAGCCAAGGAGCAAGCATCAGTCCGCCAAAGGCGATACCCGGAATAATGATCGTACCGAGGACTACCCAATCTCCCGCAGCCCAAGGGTATTTCAGCATTTGGTACAGGAACAGGAAGTACCAGTCTGGCAACGGAACGAATGACGTATCATTCGGGTTTGCCTTGTCAGTCAGCGGCGATGGATGAGAAACCGTCAGCACGAGGAAGCCGACCAAGCAAACAGCTGCCACCATCCACTCTTTCAGCAGGAAGTTAGGCCAGAACGGCTCATTTTTTCCCGGAAAGTCGGAGTAGGATGGAGAAATATTAGGGATACGCTTCGCCGATACTCGGGAATCTCCGACGAAGGTAGCATCTTTATCTTGTTTTGCCATGCTATTTCCTCCTTTTTATCGAAGACCCATTATAGTGGACCCGAGATACCTTGCGAACGGATCATAACAAAGTGAGCGCCCAACAGGCCGAGCAATGCGCCTGGCAGGAAGAATACGTGAATCGCGAAGAAGCGAGAAAGCGTTTGCGCACCTACGATGTCTCCACCTGTGAGCAACATTTTTACATACGGACCGATGAGCGGAACGGAGTTTGCAATCTCCAAACCTACTTTTGTCGCAAAGTATGCGGTGTTGTCCCATGGCAAGAGGTAGCCTGTGAAACCGAGGCCCAGCATGACGAAGAAGATCAGCATGCCCACAACCCAGTTCAGCTCGCGAGGCTTTTTGTATGCACCTGTAAAGAAAACACGCAAAGTATGTAGGAACATCATCACGATGACCAAGCTCGCGCCCCAGTGATGCATACCGCGTACGATTACCCCGAATGCAACTTCGTTCTGGAGGTATTTAACAGACTCGTAGGCGTTGATAATGTCTGGTACATAGTACATCGTCAAAAACATACCAGACAAGATTTGAATAACCGTAATAAAGAACGTTAGGCCCCCAAAGCAGTAAACGAAAGCAGAGAAATGGTGTGCCGGGTTCACGTGCTCAGGTACTTCGTGGTCGGCCAAGTCGCGCCACATCGGAGTGATATTCAGGCGCTCATCGACCCAATCATACATTTTTTGTAACATCTTAGCCGTTCACCCCCGGACGAGGATTTGCCTTTACCTTACCCAAATAAAGCTTGCCGTCTTTTACTTCTGTTTCGTACTCATCAAGAGATGCTGTCGGCGGTGTACCCAAGATGTGTTCACCGTTGATCGTGTAACGGCCCAAGTGGCATGGACAGAAATACTGATCTGGATGTTCCGGACTGGTATTCCAGTCAACGGTACAGCCCAAGTGCTTACAGATTGGGGACAGAGCAAGGATCTCACCCTTGTCGTTTTTGGTTACCCATGCAGACAACGTAGATTCGGATTCATACCAACCGTCCTTGGTATGTACCTTAAATTCAACGCGCTTAGGTACTGCGCTGAATTCATCTGGAGAACCAACTGCTACTTTATCTCCACCTGCATGTCCCTGCAGTAAAGGGTCAACCGCAAAGCGAATCATCGGGGTGATCATACCCGCAGCAAGGAACCCGCCAGTTCCCATCAGAGCGTAGTTCAAAAAAGTACGTCTGGAAATTTCGCGTTTGTCTCCCATCTCTTTTTTCCCTCCTTATCCTGTAAAATAGCGCTACGATGGCGTTTTCATACATATACACTAGGTCAATCCCAATCATAGCTAACGCCTATAAAGATGTCAAGAATGTCCAGCGGGCATGGTAGAAGCCAACCCCTGCCTGCTGATAGATTGTTGCCATTTTGTCAAAATTTGCTCCTTGTCCCTCCCGTTTTCCTGTAGTATTACCGGAAAACGCTTTCTCTATTGCGCGGTCTTTCGCTGCCACAGACGAATAATTTCCTGGACCAAAACATCCACAGTCACTTCAAAACGCAAGGCTGAGTCCAGATCTTCTTCTCCGACCGGAAGCATGAGACAGCCTTCCTGCCCCGGCTCGTCCAAGCGAATTTTGTCCTGCGAAAAATGCAATCCGACTGAAAAAGCGAAGTCTCGCGGCGTCTTCTGGCCTTGACTCGCTTCTGCAAACTGATAGCTGAGCGGAAACAGGAGAACTCGCCCCTTGAGCCGCTGTTCGATGCCTGCCGCTATATTCAGCAAATAGTTCATGCGCAGCACGTGTTCTTCTACCCCGATACCGTCCTTGTACAAATAAAGAGGGAGCAGCGCGGTATCCACATAGGGTCGCAGCTCCTCCCAATTTTCAAATTCGTTTACATTCCATTGCATAACGCCGTCTCCTCTTCTCGTGTAGATTCTGGAAACTAGCGTACCATGAATCGGCAAAGTCTCGCAACACAGCTTCCGGCCAAGGCAGCTACGCCTTTTCGTAAGCCATGATCTCTTTCAATTCGCCCGTCAGGCGGATGAACAGCTCTTTGTTTTTCGTAGCCAACGCCTCGTCAATTTCCTGGTACAGCGTCCGCTTGCGGTACTGCCGCATTTGCTCGTCGATTACCATCTCGGACAGCAACCCGGACACCATTTGATTGTTCGTTCCGTACGCGTTGGAATAGAAATTTGGCCACTCCATACCCATCCCTCACTTCAATAAAATAGTCGTTTCCGTAAAGCCGTTGTATTTTCGAAGCCAAGTCTGGCTCGCATAGGTGGCAGTGTACAACCACTGTTCATGCTCGTCTTGGCCGACTCGAAGCAATCCGAGATGCACCATCATTTTGCAGACTCGATTGATCAAAATATCTGCGGGTGCATCGTAGTAGAACTCTTTGATCCAGGGAACCAGCGTATGCAGCAGCGATTCCTGCCGCACCCAGCCGCCAGAGGCGATGAGCGGAATCAACTGGACAAGCATCGGCAAATTCGGGATCGCCCGCTTGTACAATCGCATCCAGAAGCGGATCACATCATGGTAAAGCTGATCGGAATACGGCTGTTCCAACCGCTCCCGTCCCGCCTCGGTAATGCCTACTCTCCCCTCCGCCTCCTCCATCCATTTGTTGTAGTAGCAGAAGTCGTAAAGCAAAGAGAAGCGATCCGGGTATACATCGAAGTGCAGTCCGTATCCAAAGCGCCATTTTTGCGGCAAAAGCGGCTCTTCCTTCACGTACAAAAATTGAAACAACTGCTGCTGATGCCGTTTGTACATGCCTCCCTCAGCCGTAAGCGGTACAGGCTCCTGCTGAAGGAATTGTAAAAATTGCATGATATCGTCGCAAAGAGCCGTTCCTTCGTCCCTGTACGCCTGCGGGCCGGGGATCACCAGATCGTTCTCCTCGCGCCACTGATCGAGCCAGGCTTGTATGAAAGGTTCTCGGATGTCCAACGGAATTTGATACTGCCCGACCGTTTTGCTTTTGGCAGGAAATATCCAGCCTCTTTTCATCGCCGCCGCGACAAATTGCCTTGCCGAATCCTGCTTTTTTTCTTTTGCTGCCAAAAGAGCCACGCCCGCTTTGGCGAGCAAATCCTCCAGCGACATGACGGTTCGCTTGTCGAGCAAAAGCTGCAGCAAAAAGTGTATTTCGGCTTGAGACAACTGCGCTACTTCCTGAGAGATTGTCAACCGGTGACGCAGACTGGACAAGAGAGAAGTGATCAATTCGTTTTTGGAATGAGGGTTGCATTCGCATCCGTAGTGGTTGGCAATCTGATGGAGCTGCCGGATATCGGTGTAGACCAAGATCTCAGCCAAGTTCATCTGTGCATCCCTTCTTTGCGATGGCTTTCTTGTATCCCTCATTCTTGCCAATAAGCGGAAAAATAAACAGGAAGCCACATGAGTGACTTCCTGTTCGTCGATTTTTTTATGCACTGAAGCTTTTTTTGCTTACTCTTCTTCTGTTTCGTGATCCCACTGATCGTGCAATTGCTGGTATTCTTTCGCTTCGTCGTATCGTCCCGCTTGCGTCAACAGCGCAATCAGTCGGCGAATTTGATCGAGGTCAAAGCCGGACAGCGTCACGTATTGCTTCAAGGCGTCGATAGCTTGCTCGGTTTTGCCCAGCGACAAGTAAATGTCTGCCGCCAGCGGGTACGAAGCCACGTACTCTTCGTCAATGGCTTGCAGCGTGGTTACCAGCTCCACCGCTTCCTCCAGTCGTCCCACGTGGAAAGCCATCAGTGTCGCTCCATACAGCACTTCCGGCGAGCGATCGAGCACAAGCGCCTGGCGGAATACTTGATACGCCTGCTCGAACTGCCCGTTTTGCGCCAACGAGCGTCCTTTGGTCAAGAGCAGCTCCAGACTTTCACTGCCCGCCTGCTCCAGAAGCTGCATCGCTACTTCATCTTCCCCGATGCGGAAATACAGGTTGCCGAGCGCAGCCAAAATGTCCTGATTGTCAGGCTCTTTTTGTCTGGCCTGCTCCAAATATTTGACAGCCACCTCGTCCAAATCTTGCAGCGCGTACAAATCTGCCAATAGCAAATCGAGCTGAATGCTGTCATAGCCCGATTCTTTGCACTCATAGAGCAGATGCTGCGCCGTTTCAAAATCACTGGAATCAAGCGCGATTTCGGCAAGCAGCAATTGGCACTCTCTGCGCAAGGAAGGGTCCAGCTGCGGATTGTTTTCCAGAACCTCCGACAACAGTTTGCCTGCCACGTCCAAATGGCCCAGACGGTACCACACTTCCGCCAAATACATCATGACATCAGGCAAGTCAGCCCCGTGCTCCTGCACTTTTTGCAAGGCTGTCAAACCCAGTTCCACTTCGTCGTTCTCAATTCGCTTAATTGCCTCATCTATGACATACAGCCATTTTTTTGGCATCGTGCTCACCTCATATGTATTATGCTTAGGCCGTATTCTGGATGAATAGCCACAAAAGACCGTCCTAAGACGGTCTTTTCATTTCTCTTGATCATATACCATTATGCACGTGTAAGCCAGCTCATTGTCAATACGGTCATCAAAATCCCGAACACACTGAGCACAATCGGGTAGTTCGGCTTCGCTGAATCCGTTGCTGCCGGTTTTCCATCCAGCGGAACGATCGAGGCGGTCGCACTAGCCAGTGCATCACTTTGCGAAGTGAGCGGCTGTGCTTCTACCACGTATGTACCATCGTCTGTCTGCATGGAAGAGGAGATGACTTGCGCTTTTGGCGTGTTCATCGCCATCACTTCCCCGTTGATCACGAGGGAATTGGCTTGCTCGGTCGAAGTGGAATTGACATATAAAGTAAAAGTAAACAACAATAGCAACAAAACGGCTACACTTGCTCCCATGCGTCTCATTCTGGCTGTTACACTGAAAATTTTTCTGCCAATCGGGATCGCCCATTGCTCCTCGGACAAAATCCGGGCCATGACAGCATCAACAATGGAACGGGAAGGCGTAACGGAATGGTACTCTTCCTTGTCCATTTCCATCCACTCCCCGCTGTCCGACCAGATTTCATAGTCGGCACGACAGGCATAACACGATGCCATATGGTGATCAACACGGCGTTGGGTCACCTCTGACAACAGATTTTCGGCGTATTCAGGCAGAATTTCCTGAACTTCTTCACATTTCATCATCGATTCATCCCTTCAGCTTCATCCAATTGAGGGTCCAGGATGTAGGTTTCCAGCTGGCCTTTTATACTTTGGCGTGCCCGAAACAGCAAGGATTTCACGGAGCTGACGGTCAAATCGAGAATCGTGGCGATCTCTGTGTAATCCATTTGTTCGTACTCTCGCAAAATCAAGGCTGAGCGCTGCTTCTCCGGCAAGTTGTTAATAGCCAGTCTGACCATGCTCTCCCGCTCGTTGCGCAACAAAACCTGCTCGGGCAAAGTTTTGGGAGATGCCATCGGCACTTGCAGTGTATCATCGAGATACACGTCGGAGTTGCGGCTTTTGCGCAATTCGCTGAGTACAGAGTTACGGGCAATCGTATAGAGCCAAGTAGAGAAGGTTGCTTCTACATCACGGAAAGAATGAATGCTCTTATACGCCTTGTAAAACGTCTCCTGACAAATATCCTCAGCAATATGCTCCAGATGTGCCTGACGCAAAAGATGAGTGACAAATGAGAGGATCTTTTTTTCATATCGACGAATCAGTTCAGCATAGCATTCCAGATTACCTTCTTTAATTTCTCGGATAAGCTGGGAATCGGTCATGATCAGGATTACCTCCTTGCGATTCCGATCCCTCAGCGGCCTTTGTAACATTAGACTGCTGGGGATGTAAAAAGTTGCGCGACCTTACGATTCTTTTTCTCGTCAGACTGCGGGAATCCTTCACGAAAAAACCCCCATTTTTGGGGTTAAATGACATATGCGTAGGGCTTTGTGTCGAAAAGGCGTCTGCCCATCCCAACAGACGAGCTAAACTGCGCGTTTCGATACAACCATTTACCGTTCGACATAACAGATGTTGGAAGATGCATTTCGCTAAAATTGAGAATAGTGGAAAGATCATACTTTGTCAACCAGTTTTCCTTTTTCAGGAAGACAATATCAGCGTCTGCCCCTGGTGTCAAGCTCCCTTTTTGCGGATAAAGCCCGACTGCCTTGGCAACGTTTGTCGAAGCAAGTCTGACGAGTAGACAAAGCAACCTTTCCGGCGAACACCATCTCCGGCGATAATCAATGCGAACATCGTGAAGAGGAGCAGCGACTTGCCAACTGTCGTAAAAGTGCTGGTGCATGTGGCGAATGGCCCGGTCTGTCACTTCTGTTGGCAAACGAAAAATGTGCAAAAACGGATCGTGTTCTCTTGTTTCAAAGGCCACTGACGGATCAGCGATGACGGTACGCACCTTCCAGTATTTAGTAGCGTCCAGCCAAAGCTGCCGAATTTGATCACGCTGTTCTTTTTTTACGGACGCATCATTTTGTATGTGCAAATGCAGAATCGTTTGTTTAGACGTATGAAGTTGCAAAAGCGTTTCCCATTTTATTGTGGAAATTTCTTCTGGGCTGCGAACCGATACGTGAAAGGCTGCCAAGCCATGTTCACCGTATCTCGCCACCGTTTTCGCCTGTAGCTGGTCAGCCCCGACCCCGACATGCCAGACGTAATCCAGCGGACTGTTGAAATGGCAGGTTTGCTGGTATTCCATCTGCGGCTTGCTCATCCAGCTTTCGTGCAAAAACACATCGGCGAAACTGGTGCAGCCGCTCCTGACAAATCCCTGCATCACTTCTATGTATGTGTGCCTATCTTTTATTTTATATAAAGATTGTGTCGGCAGTGCGACAAAGCCAGGCAAAAGATACATATCGGACGCGTCTACTTCGGCAAAAGCAGTCTCGCCTGTCGTCTTGGGCAAGGTGTCTTTGGCGATGCGGACGATCTTTCCTTCGTGCACCCACAAATCCGCTTCCTTGATTCCGTATGCAGTAACAACGGCTCCCCCTCGAATGACCATTCCTTGCTCCGACATGCTTGTCCCCTCCCGACCCTCGCATCGCGCTGCGATTTGTACGAGCATATGCGCGGAAAAGGGGAAAAATGCAAGACGGCCATGGCCGTTTTGTTGACCGCAAGCGGTCACATCCCGTTTCATGAAAAACGTCGAGACGTTTTTCACAAAAAAAAGACCGCCGTTGATTGTAAGCGCATTCAAACGGCGGTAGCACATGTGTGCTTTTATAATATTGGATAGGAGTGGAGAGAAACCATACTGTATTTTTATAATAAACGGAATGTAAGCGCTTGTCAAATCATTTTTGCTAAAAAACGTCAGAGCAGTTCCTCCTCTTCTAGGCCCCATTGCTCATACAGAAAGGAGCCTGCTGTCTCGTCAACAACAGGCTCTCTCTCCGGTTCCCTTATTGGCTGATGTTTTTCAGCAGTTCTTCAAAGCCCGGGAACGATACATTGATCGCTTCCTCGTTCTCAATCCCCGTCTCTCCTGTCGCAGCAAGGCCAGCAATCGCCATCGCCATGCCGATACGGTGATCGCCCATGCTGTCGATAATCGCCCCTGTCAAGGCTGTCTGTCCTTCGATGATCATTCCGTCGTCTGTCGGCGTGACCCGGCCTCCGAATTTGGACAGCTGGCTCACGACTGTAGCGATCCGGTCGGTTTCTTTTACTTTCAGTTCTTCTGCATCACGAATGACCGTCTGTCCGATTGCCTGCGTAGCCATGACGGCAATGACCGGAATCTCGTCAATCAGTCGCGGGATGATATCCCCGCTGATTTCGATCCCGTGCAGCTGCGAATGGGTCACGAGCAGGTCGGCGACCGGCTCTTCGTTGACAATTCGCTCGTTTTGCAGCTCCAGGCTTCCGCCCATCGCTTTCACCACGTCGATGATGCCTGTACGGCTCGGGTTGATCCCGACATTTTCAATCAAAAGCGAACTGCCTGGCACTACCATGACCGCCGCGATCAAAAAGGCCGCAGAGGAAATGTCGCCCGGGACGGAAATAGCTCGTCCGGTCAGCTTTTGGCCGCCCTCTACAGAGACCGTCAGCCCATCGCGAACGACAGAAACGCCAAACGCTTGCATCATCCGCTCCGTATGGTCACGGGACAAGTGCGGTTCGGTTACGCTGGTCACGCCTTCTGCTTGCAAGCCGGCGAGCAAAATCGCCGATTTGACTTGCGCGCTCGCGACCGGAGACTGGTACGCCATGCTTTGCAGCTTGCCGCCGCGAATGGACAAAGGGGTAAACTCCCCGTCTTTTCTGCCGTCAATTTTTGCCCCCATCTGGCGCAGCGGTCCGATGACACGGCGCATCGGTCTTTTGGCAATCGACTCGTCGCCTTCCATGACCGTATGAAACGGCTGTGTCGCCAAAATGCCGGACATCAGGCGAATCGTGGTGCCGGAGTTGCCTACATCCAGATGCTGCATCGGCTCTTGCAAGCCGTACCAGCCTTTGCCTTGTACCGTTACTTTGTCACCCTGCTGCTCGATCTCGATGCCCATGCGGCGGAAGCAACTGATCGTACTGAGGCAATCCGCGCCAGGCAGGAAGCCTTCGATCGTCGTAACGCCTTCTGCCAAGGCTCCGAACATGACAGCACGGTGCGAAATGGATTTATCTCCCGGAACACGTACGGTTCCTGCTATTTTTTTTGCTGGACGAACTCGAAGCACAGTGCCACTCCCCTTTTTCTCTTCACCCGTTAGTCATACTGTGAAGCGTCTTCGTTGTAAAGCGTGTTTGCGCGACCAGGCTCATGTACGCCTGTATACATTGTAATCGAAAAAGCGGAGAAGTTCCTCCCCCTTTTCCATCTCCTCCTGGGAATGGAAGGTGATGCGCAGCGCACCGTATATATCTTCACGCGTCTCCCTGATTTGCAGGTTGGTGATGTTGATTTGCTTCGCACCGAGCAGCGTCGTAATGCGCCCGATCTCCCCTGGATGGTCAGGAATGTCGATATACAAATCGTTCAAAGGCGGCAAAGCTCCTGTTTTGCGCTCAGGCAAACCGTCGCGGAAATCGCGGGCTGTCTGGAAGAACCGCTCGATTCCATCCGGGTCGCCTTCTTCCACAAGCTCGACGACATCTTCCAAAGCTTTTGCCCAGTCTTTGGCGATCTTCACAATATGCTCGCGGTTTTGCAGCAATACGTCGCGCCACATGCGCGGATTGCTCGAAGCAATGCGGGTAATGTCACGGAAGCCGCCTGCGGCCAGACGCGCATGCCACGCGTTCTCTTCGTCGTATCCGGCGACCAGGTTGACCAGAGCAGATGCCAGGACATGCGGGAAATGGCTGACTGCTCCCACTACCTGATCGTGGGAATCCGCGTCCATCTGTACTACTTTTGCCCGCGTGAGGGAGAGAAGCTCGGTTAGACGCTCCACTTTTTCTGCTGCCGTGCCAGGGGCTGGCGTCAAAACGTAGTAGGCATTTTCCAACAGTCTGTCCGAAGCCGCCTCCACGCCTGATTTGTGCGATCCGGCCATCGGATGCCCGCCGATAAACGTCACATGCGGCGGAATGACTTCTACCGCCTGTCTGACAATGCCTGACTTGGTGCTTCCCACGTCTGTGACGATGACGTCTGGTTGCAGCTCCATGTCTTGCAACAAGCGCAGTGTAGCTACGATTTGCTCGACGGGGGCTGCGAGGAAAATGACATTGGCTTCGCGGACAGCCGTTTGCAAATCAGTCGTTCCAGCGTGAATCACTCCAAGTGTCAACGCTTTATCTAATGGTTCTTGTCGTACATCGTAACCGACAACACGGATATTGGGGTCACGTCGCATGGACAAAGCGATCGAACCGCCAATCAATCCGACACCGATTACAGTGATGGTTACTTTTTTCATCTCCACTTCCTGTCCTTCCTCATATGCGCGTAGACAAAGATGCCGGGGAACGCCCGGCATCTCGTGTCCGTTATTTCAATGCGCCAGTTACGATTTCTTTTAGCACAGACAAAATCTTTTCGTTCTGTTCTTTTGTTCCCACTGTAATCCGTTGATATCCAGGGAAGCCGAGCGCATTGCCCGAGCGAACGATGATTCCGTTCATCAAGAGCTTTTTGAATACTTCATCGGAATCCATTTTCAGGTCTACCAAAATGAAGTTGGTTTGCGTCGGGAAGTAGGAAAGTCCCCAATCGTCGAATGCGTCAGTCAATTGCTTCAAGCCTTCGCGGTTGCGGTCGCGGCAAGAGATGACAAACTCCTGATCGTGCAGGGCCGCACGCGCTGCCACCTGACCAAGCGCTCCGGTATTGAACGGCTCGCGGACGTGCTCCAGAGCGGACACAAGCTCTTCGGAGGCGATGCCGTAGCCGATGCGCAGCGTTGCCAAGCCGTAAATCTTGGAGAACGTGCGCAAAATGATCAGGTTCGGATACTGGGACAGCATCGGAACGGTTTGCGGATACGCGGAATCAACGACATACTCGTAATAAGCCTCATCCATGACGACGAGAACGCTGCTCGGCACTTTTTGCAGGAACGCTTCCAGCTCTGTCGCCGTAACGATCGTGCCGGAAGGGTTGTTCGGATTACATACCCAGACGACTTTCGTCTGCTCGTTGATGGCAGCCGCCATCGCTTCCAGATCGTGCACGCCATCCTTGAGCGGAACCTCGATCAGCTCTGCCCCTTCGATAATCGCATTGGAGCGATATTGGGAGAACGTCGGCGTAGCCATGACGGTGTTCGTGCCTTCGCTCAGGAAAGCGCGAGAGATCATCAACAAGATTTCATCGGAACCATTTCCGAAGATCAGTTGACTAGGCTTCACACCGAGGGCATCTGCCAAGTCCCAACGCAGGTTGAGGCTTGCGCCGTCCGGATAAAGAGCGAGATTGTCCAGTTGTTCCGCAATAGCTGCCTTTGCCTTTGGCGAGCAGCCATAAGGATTCTCGTTGGACGCCAGCTTGATCACTTCTGTCAAACCAAACTCCCGTTTGACGTCTTCAATGGGTTTCCCTGGCTGATATACCGGGGCATTGAGTATGCGTTGCTTCGGTTGCATCCACGTTCACTCCAGTCACATTTTTCCCACTATTGTAGCGCACTCGCCAACTGATGTACAAACGTTTTTATTTTTTCAACAGCATCTGGCATTCGTGCCGGATCTTTCAGTTCGTTCTCGTAGTTTTCAATCTGCTGCACAATCGCACTGCCCACGATTACCCCGTCCGCATGAGGAGCCACGGCCCGCACCTGCTCTGGTGTAGAAATGCCGAATCCGACAGCAGTCGGCGCACTCGTACTCGCCTTCACCCGTTGCAAAAAGTCTGCCAGATCCTCGCGCAAATCCGTCCTCGCCCCTGTCACGCCGAGCGACGAGACGCAATACAAAAAGCCTGTCGCCTGTTCGCCGATCGTTTGGATGCGCGCTTCGGAAGTCGGCGCGACCAGCGAAATAACGTGAAGGCCGTTTTGCTTCGCCGCCGCAACGCAAGGGCCGTTTTCTTCAATCGGCAAATCGGGAATGACGACGCCATCTGCCCCGTGTGCCGCTATTTCCGCAAAAAACCGCTCGACTCCATATTGCAGCACCGGGTTGAAGTAGGAGAACAACACGATGCCCGCTTCTACTTTCGACTGGCGCAAACGGCTCACCAGTTGCAAAGCGTCTGCAATCGACACGCCGTTTTCCAGTGCGCGCTGGGAAGCTCGCTGAATGGTAGGGCCGTCTGCCAGCGGGTCAGAGTAAGGTATGCCCAGCTCGATCACATCGGCTCCGGCCTCCGCCATGGCGGTCACAAGCTGAAAAGTCGCTTCGATAGTTGGATCGCCCACCGTAATGAACGGGATAAAACGCTTGCGGCTGCGATCCGCAAACAAACGGTCGATTCGATTGGTAGCTGCCGTCATTACGCCTCGCCTCCTTCTGTCCGTTCTGCCAACGCTTCCTGAATGGTCAGCACGTCTTTGTCTCCGCGCCCCGACAGGCAAATGACCAGCACTTGCTCAGGAGACATTTGCGGAGCGCGCTTGATCACTTCCGCAATCGCATGAGCGCTCTCCAGCGCGGGGATGATGCCTTCCGTCCGGCACAAAAGCTCGACTGCCGCCAGCGCCTCCGCATCTGTGACAGACGTATACGTCACTCTTTCCGTATCTTTCAAATACGCATGCTCGGGGCCGACACCCGGATAATCCAGCCCGGCGGAGATGGAATGCGCTTCTTGCACCTGACCATGCTCATCTTGCAGCAAGTAGGTAAGCGAGCCGTGAATCACTCCTGGACGTCCAAGCGTCAAGGTTGCCGCGTGTTTGTCCGTATCGATTCCTTTTCCCGCTGCTTCCACGCCGCGCAGCGCAACAGACTCATCCTGGATGAACGGATAGAACATGCCGATCGCATTGCTTCCGCCTCCTACGCACGCGACCACTTCGTCGGGCAATTTGCCGAGCTGTTCCAACACTTGACGCCGGGTTTCCTCTCCGATGATTTTCTGGAACTCGCGGACCATGTACGGATAAGGATGCGGGCCGACGACCGATCCGATGACGTAAAACGTTTCCTCTACGTGAGAAACCCAGTGGCGAATCGCTTCATTCGTCGCGTCTTTGAGTGTGCGCGAACCCGATACCGCCGGAATGACTTCCGCTCCGAGCAAGTTCATGCGAAACACGTTCAGCGACTGACGGCGAATGTCTTCCTCGCCCATGAATACTTTGCAGGAAAGCCCCAGCTTCGCTGCCACAGTAGCGCTCGCGACACCGTGCTGGCCCGCTCCTGTTTCCGCGATAATCGATTTTTTGCCCATCCGTTTTGCCAAAAGGGCTTGACCGAGCGCGTTGTTCAGTTTGTGCGCCCCGGTATGGTTGAGGTCTTCGCGCTTGAGGTAGATTTGCGCCCCGCCAAGCTCTTGCGTCAACCGTTCAGCGTACGTCAACGGCGTAGGACGCCCAGCGTATTTGCTCAGCAGCTCATTCAGCTCTGCTACGAACTGTGGATCACGTCGCGCTTCCTCAAAAGCAGTCTCCAGCTCGTACAAAGCGTTCATCAACGTTTCCGGTACGAATTTCCCTCCAAACGCTCCAAAACGTCCATTTTCGTCAGGCACGACCCGCGCGGTTGTCTGTGTATTGCTTGGCATGCGCCTTCACCCTCTCCACCAGTTTTTTTATCTTTTCTCCGTCTTTCTCTCCATCCGTTTCCACTCCGCTGGACACATCGATCACAGGGGCCTGATACGTTTCGAGCAGCTCTCCGACATTTTCGGCGTGAATGCCGCCCGCGATGATGCAATCAGCCGCTTGGCACGCAGCCTTCAACAGAGGAATCTGCTCCCACGAAAACTTTTTCCCGGTTCCCCCGGCTTGGGCAGGGTCATACGTATCGAACAAAAAGGCGCTTACGATCCCTTGATACGCTCCAATCGCCCGGGCTGCATCCTCTTCGCCGCCGACAGCCAGCGCTTTCCACACTTCCACGGAAAAACGTTCCCGCACTTGACGGCAAAATTCCGGCGTCTCCTGCCCGTGCAGCTGCACGGCAGCGAGCGGCACTTCCTGCAACACCTCCGCCAACTCGTCCAGCGTCGGGTTGACGAACACGCCTACCGCTGGCGGATGAGCCGGGACGGCTGCAAGCAGCTCTCCAGCCGTCCGTGCGTCGATCCTGCGCTTGCTCGAGGCAAAAACCAGGCCCACGTAGTCGACATCCAGCTCTTTCAAAAGCGCAAGCGTTTCCGGGCGTTTGATCCCGCAAATTTTTAATCGGGTCACAAACTCACCCCCGCTTTCGCTCCAACCAGCTCGATCACCGCTTGCGCTACGTCTGGCTGACGCATGAAATGCTCTCCCACCAAAACGGCGCGCGCACCTGCTCTCCTTACCTTCTCGACATCCTCCGCTTTGGAAATGCCGCTTTCGCTCACGACTGTCAACGAGGCAGGCAGTCCGCCAATCAGTTCGTCTGTCACAGCGAGATTCGTCTCGAATGTGCGCAAATTCCGGTTGTTGATTCCGAGCAGCTTCGGTTCGATCGCCCGGAATACGCGGTCGCATTCCGGCTTGTCATGCACTTCGACAAGTACGTCCATCCCCAGCTCTTCTGCGGTTTGATACAAATGCCGCAGTTGCTCGTGATCGAGAATCGCCGCGATGAGCAAAATGCAATCCGCGCCCGCTGCCCGCGCTTCCACGACCTGGATGTCCTCGATGAGAAAATCTTTGCGCAGGAGCGGACGGTTTACCACTTCGCGGATGCCTTGCAAATAGGCCAGACTTCCTTGGAAAAATGTCTCGTCGGTCAAGACGGACAAGCATTCTGCTTCGGCAGCTTGATACGCCTGCGCGATTTGCAGCGGATCAAAATCCGGGCGAATCAGCCCTTTGGACGGAGACGCCTTCTTCACTTCTGCGATGACGCTGACTGGACGGGAACTTTGCACAAGCGCTTGATGGAAGCCGCGCGGACGATCCTGGTTTTTCGCTTGCTCAAGCAAGTTTGCGATCGTCGTCACTTGTTTCAGGTGAGCAATTTCTCCGCGTTTCTTTTCCACAATGTTAAGAAGCATGAATCATTCCTCCTGCAATTTGCCGGATGTGCTCCAGCTTGCGCATGACCAGTCCGTCGTCGATCAGCTCTGCCGCCCGAATCACTCCTGCCTCAATGGAACGCACGCGATCAGACAAGTAGAGGATCGCTCCTGCATTCAACAGCACGATGTCGCGTGCCGCACCGCGCTTGCCAGCGAATACATCGCGAATGATCTCGGCATTTTCGCTCGAATCCCCGCCGCGCAGCGCCTCTTTGTCGTGTCGGCGCAATCCGAACTGCTCCGGATCGATCTCGTACGTGCGAATCTGGCCATCTCGCAGTTCAGCGATCTGGCTCGTTCCCGTCACGGTCAGCTCATCGAGTCCGTCCGAGCCAGCCACAACCAGCGCCCGCTCTACGTGCAGCTCTCGCAGTACAGCCGCAACCGTCGGGAGCAGCTTCGCATCGTAGACGCCCATGAGTTGGTGACTGGCGTTTGCCGGGTTGGTCAGAGGGCCGAGCAAATTAAACACGGTGCGTACAGCCAGCTCCTTGCGCGGTCCGGCTGCATGCTTCATCGCCTGATGGTACAGCGGCGCAAACAGGAAGCACAGATTGGTAGCACGCAAGCAATCCGCAGCCTCTTTTGGCGACAGGTTGACTGGGACTCCCAGCGCTTCCAGCACATCCGCACTGCCGCTCTTGCTCGATACGGCACGATTGCCGTGCTTGGCGATCCGCACGCCGTCGCTTGCCGCCACAATCGCACTCGCCGTCGAGATGTTGAACGTGTTGCTGCCGTCTCCTCCGGTGCCGCACGTATCGACCAAGCCGGGATGATCGATCGGAAAACGCATCGCTCGTGCCCGCATCGCCTGGGCAAACCCGATAATTTCCTCAACCTGCTCTCCCTTGAGCCGCATGCTGGCCAAAAAGGCGCCGATCTGGGCAGGAGTCGCTTTGCCGTCCATGATCTCCCCCATTGCTTCCTCAGCGATTGCTCGTGTCAAATCGCTTCCTTGCAAAATTTGTTCCAGTGCATAGGTCAGCATAGCAATTCCTCCTTGCGCGCAAATAGCTGTTCTGCTTTTTCCAGAGCCGAAATCATCGCGGCCGCCTTGTTTACCGTTTCCTGATATTCGCTTGCCGGAATGGAATCCGCCACGATGCCTGCGCCAGCCTGCACATGCGCGTATCCATCCTGGAAGAACAAAGTGCGAATCGTAATGCAGCTGTCGAGCGAGCCGTCAAAGGAAATGTAGCCGATCGCTCCCGCATACAAATGGCGCTCATCCTGTTCCAGCTCGGCTATAATTTCCATCGCCCGCAGCTTCGGCGAGCCTGAGACAGTTCCCGCAGGAAAGGCGCTCAACAGGGCGTCAAACGCGTGCAGTCCCTCGCGCAGCTTGCCTGTCACATGCGATACCATGTGCATCACATGCGAGTAATTTTCGATGACGAGCGCCTCCTCCACTTGCACGCTTCCGTACGCGGAGACTTTGCCGACGTCATTTCGGCCCAAATCGAGCAGCATGTAATGTTCGGCCCGCTCTTTTTTGTCTGCCAAAAGGTCTGCGGCCAGCTCCTCGTCCTCTTGCGGTGTCGCGCCTCTTTTTCTCGTCCCGGCAATCGGGCGCATCTCGACTTTTTCATCCTCCACCCGCACGAGCAGCTCGGGAGATGTTCCGACCACCGTCTCGCCTGCGTATTCGAGGTAGTACATGTACGGAGAAGGATTCAGCGTACGCAGCAGCCGGTACACGGCAAACGGGTCGACATCGGTCTTCACGGAAAAGCGCTGGGAGAGCACGACCTGAAAAATGTCTCCTGCGGCGATGTACTCTTTCGCCTGTTCGACCATGCGCTCGTATTGCTCGCGGCTCATGTTTGGCTCGACCTGCAGCGGTTTGGGCGAATCGACTGCCACTTGAATCCGGCTGTCCTGTTCCAGCGGAGCGGTGACTTTTTCCGCCAATTGCTCCAGCCGTTCGCAGACTAGCCTGTATTTTTCGTCAATAATGGCTGGCGAATCTCCTGGCTCGACGTGCAAATTCACGATCAACTGAATTTCTTGTTTCAGGTGGTCGAACGCGATCATCTCGTCGACGAACAGAAAACGCATGTCAGGAGCTTGAACCGCTTCCTTGCGATGGGCCGGGAGGTTTTCAAAATAGCGCAACGTATTGTAGCCAAAAAAGCCGACCGCTCCGCCGCTAAGCCGGGGAAAGCCCGGCAGCTTGGGACTTTTGAAGCGATCTGTCTCCTCGCGCAAAAAGTCGACGGGGTTGCCTGTCATCGCTTTGCGCTCACCGCTTCGCGACACAACGGAGATGTCTTCTCCTTTTGCTTCCACGATCTGAAAAGGGTTCATCCCGATGAAGGAAAAGCGTGCCCAGCGCGCGCCGCCTTCTACGCTTTCCAGCAAAAACGAATCGCTGGTGCGAATCTTCTGATACAAACGGATAGGAGTCTCCTGGTCAGCTAGAAGTTTCAAGCTCACAGGAATCAGGGAATACGACGCCGAAAGGGTCTTGACCTCGGCAAGGGAGGGAAAATACATGGAACTCTCATCTCCTTTTTAGTGGGAGCGAAAAGGACGAAGACACCCGTCTTTTCACCACCCGCTTTCTAGAGCGAGAGGTAGGGGGAGAAAAAAATATACAAAAAAATCCAGCAAAAAGAACTGGATCGGGTAGATAAATATGTACCCAGCCTGCTCTTCTCTCCTCAACCTAACTCATCTCTACTCTGCTCTACTCATTCTCATCTCAGCCGGAATTGGCTCTTCACGAACAAACGAGGCGCTCTCGTTTCACTTATGGTAAAAGAGAGCGCCCTGATTGTCAACTGCGATTTGTCAAATCAGGTCGAAGCTTTACAGCATCCCGCAAGAAGACGTGTTGAATCTCTTTTGCCGATTTCTCTGTGTTGACATGCATCATGACACGTATACAGAGCGGCAAGCTGCCTGGTACAGGAATTTCGCGTGCGCACATCAGGGGAACATACTGCCACGCTTCCCCTTCAAGAAGACGTGCCGCCTGGGCGGGAAATGTCGCACACAAATCCTCTGTCGTCGTGATGATGATGCTGCCAATCTCTTCAGGATTCACTTCATTGCGCGTAACCATTTCTTCCAGCAGCCACTTGGTGGAAGAGACAATCTCGTCTCGCGTATCGGCTTCCACCGTGACTGCGCCTCTAATTCCTCGCATTCCCATTACAAAGCCCCCGCTTCTTCACTCATTACTGTCAGGATGAGCTGTTCGTCTACATTTTTCACAATCTCCGCCTGCCCGATTGCGCTAGGCAATACGAGGGCAAGCTTGCCGCCAACGGTCTTCTTGTCCCGCTTCATCGCATCGAGTACATCTTGCGGCAGCAGTCCTTTTGGCCAAGCCGTAGGCAAATGGTACAAACCAATCAAGTGCTTCGTGCGGTCGTACACACCGTTTGGCGCAAGACCGATTCGCTCTGCTAGTTTGGCAGCCAGACACATCCCGATTGAAATCGCTTCGCCGTGATTCAGCGTGGAGTAAGCTGACAACGCTTCAAACGCATGCCCGAACGTATGCCCCAAATTCAATAGCGCCCGCGGGCCCTGCTCCGTCTCGTCAGCAGAGACAATCGCAGCCTTCACTGCGCAGCCTTTTTCAATCGCTTTCCCTAACAATTCTGAATCAAGCTCCCACAGGCTTGCGGCGTTCTCCTCCAGCCAATCTGCAAAGGAAGCATCGGAAATAAGGGCGTGCTTGATTACCTCGGCAAAGCCGGCAGCCACTTCACGCTTGGGCAAAGTGTGCAGCACTTTTGTGTCATAGATCACGACGCGAGGCTGATGAAAAGCGCCGATCAAGTTTTTCCCCAATGGGTGATTGATCGCCACTTTCCCTCCGACGGAGCTGTCGTGGGCAAGCAAAGTAGTCGGCAACTGGACAAAATGAATGCCGCGCATAAACGTAGCTGCCACGAAGCCAGCCAAATCTCCCACGACTCCGCCGCCCAATGCGAGAATCGCAGATTGGCGATCCAATCCCGCTTGAATCGCTTCGGTCATCAGCCGCTCATAGACAGGCAGACTTTTCGATTGCTCGCCCGCTTCCACTACGCTCGCTGTCGCGTTGTATCCGGCAGCGCGCAGAGCATCACGCAGCGGCTCTAAGTAACGAACCGCCACGTGCTCATCTGTTATAATCATGAGTTTGCTTGTGGAGACAACCCCTGCCTCCGCAAGCAAACCAGGCACCTGCTGCAATAGAGAATCACCGATCACAATCTCGTAGGAACGCTCTCCCAGCTCTACTGTCAGTCTGTTGGTATCCATTAGAATTTCTCCGTGTACGCGCGGTATTCACGCACGTTTTCAATCATGTCGTCCATGGAATCGCTCGGGAATTTTTCGCACATCGCTTGGGCGATTTCCCATGCCACCACAGCTTCTGCCACGACACTCGCTGCCGGAACCGCGCAGCTGTCGGAGCGCTCGATGCTGGCCGAGAACGGCTCTCTGGAGTCGATATCGACGCTCATCAGCGGCTTGTACAGCGTCGGGATCGGCTTCATCACGCCTCTGACAACGACAGGCATGCCTGTGGTCATGCCGCCTTCCAGCCCGCCTGCCCGGTTTGTTTTGCGACTGTAGCCTGTTTCCTCGTTCCAAACGATCTCGTCATGAACTTGGGAGCCTTTCAAATCCGCAGCTTCAAACCCGATTCCGATCTCCACGCCTTTGAAGGCTTGAATGCTCATGATCGCCTGAGCGAGTCGTCCGTCCAGCTTGCGGTCCCATTGCACGTGGCTGCCCAAGCCGATCGGCACGCCTTCCACGATGACTTCAACCACGCCGCCGAGGGAATCCCCGTCTTCTTTGGCCTTGTCGATCGCTGCCATCATAAGCGGCTCCGCTTCTTTGTCCAGGCAACGGACAGGTGATTCTTCCGTGCGGGCGATCAGCTCTTCCAGGCTGACTTCCTGGCGTTTTGCCACGACATCGTTGATCTGCAACACTTGTCCGCCGATCTGGATGCCAAAAGCGGCGAGCAATTGACGCGCTACGGCGCCGACCGCAACACGCACAGTTGTTTCGCGGGCGCTGGAACGTTCCAGAATATTTCGCATATCCCGTTGATGATATTTAATCGCACCGTTCAAATCAGCATGGCCTGGGCGCGGGCGAGACACGCGGCGTTTTTCCTCTGCGCCCTCTTCTACCGGCTCGGCACTCATGATCGTCTGCCAGTGCGTCCAATCCTTATTTTCAACAACCAGCGTGATCGGCGCTCCTGTCGTATACCCGTGGCGCACGCCAGACAAAATTTTCACCTGGTCCTTTTCAATTTGCATTCTCCGGCCCCGCCCGTGACCTTTTTGGCGGCGCGCCAGCTGTTCGTTGATTGCCTCAATGGAAATCGGCAAGTTGCTTGGGATTCCCTCGATGATCGCTGTAAGCTGCGGTCCGTGGGACTCCCCCGCTGTCAAGTAACGCATCTCTTCCTTCCTCCATCCTCCAGGCAGCTCATGTCCCCAGTTCCTTCCGGTTCGGGTCGCTGTCCTTTATCACTTTTAAGCGCTATAATATCATACCTGTCTCGCTCTGGAAACACAAAAAGTACAATCCTACGCGAAAACCTTTCGCTTGAAGAAAAAACGCCCCTCCAATGGAGAAGCGCTTCGCTTGCAGATGGCGCTGACTAGAAAGGATCGACCATCAAAAATGGATTGGGGCTCAGCGGCCTTCTGGAATGATCCACACGTATCAAATCATCCAGCTGAGTTTTTTCAGCCCCAAGTATTTGTCCGCATTCTTGCAACGTAATCAAACCCCGACGGTATGCTTCGATGACCTTGTGCTTATCCATCTGCTGCCTCCCTTGGCAAAGTAAGTATTCCTAGTCTTGGGAAAAAGGAGCAGAGTTATACACACGGCCATAGAGAATCATCCCATTTTTCGGTAAAAGAATGTGTCTTCCGTCTCCAGCTGGTATTGCTGCGGCTGGAAGATTTGCTCCGTGCTGCCCACAAACAGCACGCCGCCCGGTTTGAGCGCCCGGCTGAATTTGTGGTACAGCTCGTGCTTGGCTTCCTCTGTAAAATAGATCATCACATTGCGGCAAATGATCAAATCGAACTGGGTATCAAACGTATCCGCCAGCAAGTTATGCTTTTTGAACGTGACACGCTTTTTCACCTCTTCGGAAATCCGGTAGCTGAGCGTGTCTTTGACGAAGTATTTGTCCACAAGCTCTTTCGGACAATCTTGCAAGGAACGGTCTGTGTACACGCCTTGCTTTGCCTTGGACAAAGCGCCCTCATCGATATCCGATGCCAGCACCGTAGCATCCAGACGCTTGCGCAGCAAAATCAGGGAGAGCGTGTACGGTTCTTCGCCAGTGGAGCAAGCCGCGCTCCAGCACTTGACACGCGACGATTGCTTGGCAAGCCGCGGCAAAATTTTGTTCTCCAGCACCTCCCAACGACCTGGGTTGCGGAAAAACTCGGAGACGTTGATCGTCATCCGATCGAGAAACTCGTAAAAAAGCTCCTTGTCCTTTGCAATCGCATCAAAATATTGGACAAACGTGCCGTAGCCCCGCTTTTGCCGCAACGAAGTCAGGCGCCGCTTCATCTGTGCTTCCTTGTAGAGGGCAAGATCAATTCCGGTCATTTTTTTAACGCTTGCAATAAATTGGAGAAAGTCTTTATCTTCCATTCAGAATCGTACCCCCTTTCATACCTGTTGTTCATCATTTCGCTATCGTTCGCCAAATTCCTATCCATTTCGCGGGAGTTTTTGACGAAAAAAAGAAAAAACCCCAAAAAGGGGTTTTTGTGGTGATATCTTAGATCCAGCGTTGGATTGTTTTCTCGAAGGAGAGAACTTCTTCAGCGGAGAACCAGAGACCGATTTCACGCTCAGCGCTTTCTGGGGAATCGGAACCGTGGATGATGTTCATGCCCACGGAAGTAGCGAAATCGCCACGGATTGTGCCGGAAGCTGCATCTACTGGGTTTGTTTTGCCCATCATAGCACGAGCTGTGGAGATCACGTTGTTACCTTGCCATACCATAGCGAATACAGGACCGGAAGTGATGAAGTCAACCAGTTCGCCGAAGAATGGGCGCTCTTTGTGCTCAGCATAATGTTCTTCAGCCAGTTCGCGGCTTACAGTCATCAGCTTAGCGCCAACGAGTTGGTAGCCTTTTTTCTCGAAACGGGATACGATTTCTCCGATCAGGTTACGTTGTACGCCGTCAGGTTTTACCATAAGGAATGTTTTTTCCATTGTAAGTATGCCTCCATCAAAGCTATGTATTGGTGTATACAACACCAACGAAAATTTTATCAAAACTGGGGTGGTCAAGCAACAGTCAGACCGTTAAAATCTCATTAAAATTTGCGATCGACGATAAAATTGGCAATTCCTGTCAACGATGTTTTCGCCTGCGTATTGGGCAAATCGCTTATAATGGCATGCGCGCGGGCAATATAGCGCTCGGCCAGCCGCTGGGAAAACGCGATTCCTTCGTCGGCGCGCACCAGGCGAATCGCTTCGTCCGTGTGCTCCCAAAACGTATTTTCCTTGATCCACTCCTGGAACTGTCCGCTCGCCTTGCCATGAAAAGCGGTGTAAAGGGCTGGCAGCGTGATGTTTCCATGCAAAAGGTCGCTCCCTGCCGGTTTTCCCAACTGCTTCTCCGTTCCGGTGAAATCGAGAATGTCATCGGTAATTTGAAAAGCCATCCCCACGTTGTACCCGTACCAGTACATTTTGCGCACCAGCTCTTCGGTAGCACCGCTGGCAACGGCACCCAACTGACAGCTGATCGCAATGAGCAGCGCCGTTTTCCGCTTGATTCTGCGCAAATACGTCCGGAAGTTTTGATCCCAGTTGTTCAAATCCTTGACTTGCTCGATCTCGCCTTTGCACACCTCGACAATCGCTCTGGACAAAATCTGGTGCAGCTTCGGATTCGGCAATTGGGAAGCGACTGCAAGCGCACGGGCGAAAATGTAATCGCCTGCGTACATCGCCACCTTGTTGTCCCATTTCATGCGCACCGTGTCTTTGCCCCGACGCTTGTCGGCGTCGTCAATGACGTCGTCGTGAACCAGCGAAGCCATATGAATCAGCTCAAGCGGCACAGCTACGTGCTTCAATACTTTTACATCGTACTTGCCCCATTTGCCTCCGAGCAGCACAAAAACCGGACGAATGCGCTTTCCCCCAGCTTTAAGCAAATGAGTCGAGGACTGATACAGTTCCCGCACATCCGTATCAATCGATTTTTCCAGCTCATCTTCAATGTACTGGACATCCTTTTTCATCTTGAAGTAAATATCGACTAGGTTCATCCGTTATCCGTTCCACCTATCTCGCAAGCGTAATATTGGTCTTGTGGCCATCCGCCTGCCACAACTCGACTGTCGCGGGTGCCGCAAGAAGCCCCAGCTCTGCCGCGCATCGGTAATAATACTCCAGTCCTACCCGCTGCACTTCGCCAAAATCGTGTTGCAGTCCCGCGAAGTAACGAAGCCACTCCTCTTTTGTCCCGCCAAAATGCGTGCATACGTAATCGACCAACGGGCCAGGATTTGCTTTCGTCTTCTTCTTGCTCGTCAAAAAAGAGGCGTGCACTTCCGCAATCAACGCAAAATGCTCGTCAATCACCTCGCGTCGCAGCGCCCAAATGGCAAACGTCATGGAATAGCCTGTGAAGCGGTGCCACAATTCGCCGAGATCGTATACGTGCAGCTCACCAGCTGTCCGCTCTGCGGTAATCGCATCATCGCCAATGAGCAGGGCAGCATCCGCGTCTTGCAGCATGTGTGCGAGATTCGGCTCTTGTGTAACGTAGGTGATCTCGTAATCGTAAAACTTGTGGAGAATGATTTTCAGCAAGTTCACTGTCGTTGCCGACGTGTTGGTCAGGGCAATTTTGGCCCCGTTCAGTTGCTCAATCGGCTTTTTGCTGAATAAGAAAAGGGAGCCTACTCTCCCGTTGGCACTGACAGACAGGTCTGCCAATGCCACATATTGGGAGGCATGCTCAGCATAGCTAAACGAGGAAATCGGCCCCATGTCAATCTCGCCTTTGGCCATCGCCAGATTCAACTGGGCAGGCACCTGGCGGATGAACGCGATGCGATCCTCGAATTTTGCTTGTTCAAAATAATAGTAAACAGGCAGTACGTTGGTATACAAGATTTGCCCGATCCGCAAAGACTTTTGCATGCGTCTATTCCCCCCAACGCCGAAACAGCGAATGTGGTACATCAAGTGCATCCAAAGCTTTCCCCACGACAAAATTAATCAAGTCATCCATCGTTTGCGGTTTTTGATAATAACCAGGCATGGCTGGCAAGATCCGCACACCCAGCTTGCTCAATGTCAGCATGTTTTCCAGCTGGATCGCATTGAGCGGCGTCTCCCGCGGAACGAGGACCAGTCGTCTGCCTTCCTTGATCATAACGTCAGCGACGCGTTCCAGCAAATTGCCCGAAGCGCCGTGTGCAATCCCGGAAACCGTTCCCATCGAGCACGGAACCACGATCATGCCGTCGCAGCGATACGATCCGCTCGCCGCCGGGCAGTTGAAATCGCGAAGCCCCCAGTAGTGCAGCTCTCCCGGGAAGGATTGTTGCAGCTTTTCTCGCAGCAAACCTTCCCGGTCGTCTGAATGCCAGTCCAGCTCATCGTGAAAGACTTGCCAGCCTGCCTCGGTAATCATCAAGTGAACGATATGACCTGCGCGCAAAAGCTCGGTCACCACACGCACACCGTAAATCGCGCCACTTGCCCCTGTAATTCCGACTACCCATTTTTGTTGGCTCATGCGATCACCAGATCAATCATAGTAAACACGAACATGACCACGCTCAAAATGCCGTTCATGTTGAAAAACGCAACGTTTACTTTGGACAAATCCGTCGGCTTCACCAGCGTGTGCTCGTAGATCAGGATCGCACCGGAAATGAGTACGCCGAGCAGGAACCAGATCGACAAGTCAGCCACTACATACAGCGACATCAGTCCAACAAAAGTGATGATGTGGCACAGTCTCGCCACAACCAAGGCGCTGGCAACCCCAAAGCGGCTCGGCATGGAAAACAGCCCTTCCTTGCGGTCAAAGTCAGCATCCTGGCAGGCGTAAATAATATCGAAGCCCGCCGTCCAAAACAGAACGGACACAAACAGGAGCAAGCCAACCGCGTCTACCTGACCTGTCGTGGCGACCCATCCTCCCAACGGTCCGAACCCGATTGCTACTCCCAAAACAAAGTGGCACAGCCAGGTGAAGCGTTTGGTGTAGGAATACAGCACCAGGACAAACACAGCAAGCGGCAACAGCTTGACTGCCAAATCGTTCAACTGGAACGCCGCAATGAACAGCACAGCGAACGAAACGACGATAAACAAAACAACTTCCAGGACGGAAATAAGCCCCGCCGGAATCGCTCGTGTAGCTGTCCGCGGGTTTTTGGCGTCAATGACGCGGTCAATCAGCCGATTCAACGACATTGCTGCACTGCGCGCCCCGACCATCGCAACCGTCACCCAGAAAATCTCCATCCAGGTCGGCCACGCCTTCTCCACTACAATACTTCCCAAAACCGCCCCCATAAAAGCAAACGGCAAAGCAAACAGGGAATGCTCGAATTTTATCATTTCCAAGATGATTTTCAATTTACGTAGACCCATCTATGACACTTCCTATCTACTGAAAAAATACCGTTGTTGTCGAGGCGCGGTTACGGCTTCGTGCCCATGTGCAGCGCAGATACGCCGCCCATGAACAGCTTGACTTGAACCGGGTCCAAGCCTGCTTTTCTAAACATCCCGGCAAGCTCGCGACTGTCTGGAAAATTGGTCAGCGAGTGCGGAAGCCAGGCATATTCCTCGTATTTGTTCACGGTCATTTTCGCAATCAATGGCAAAATTTTATAGAAGTATAAGTAAAATAGCTTGCGATACGGAATGAATGGAGGCTTGGACACTTCCAGAGAAACGACTTTCCCGCCCGGTTTGACTACGCGCGCCATTTCATTGAGCACTTGCTGCACATCCGGAACGTTGCGCAGGGCAAAGCCGATCGTGGCAAAATCGAATGTATTATCCTCGTAAGGCAAATTCATCGCATCGGCATTCACCAGCTTGACGTTGTTGCTGACTCCCTCATTCGCCACCTTGTACGCGCCTACATCCAGCATGTTCTGGCTGAAGTCGAGCCCGACCACCCGGCCGTCTTTCCCTACTGCCTTGGCAAGCGCGATCGTCCAGTCCGCCGTGCCGCAGGCTACATCCAATGCGGTATGGCCCGGTTGAATGTTCATCTGCTTCATGGTGTAGTTGCGCCAGGCCAGATGGCTGCCAAAACTGATGACGTTGTTCATTTTGTCGTAGTCGCTCGCGATGCTTTCAAATACGGAGTGAACGTATTTTGCCTTCTCGTTCATTTGTGTCTGGTCCACTAGGCTACATCTCCTCAATAACTCGTTTCAGGCGATTCACTCGATGGGAGTAACGAGCTGTTATGGAAGCAAGCACATTGCGTGTTTCTGCTGGCAGCGAACGCACCATTTGCTCGCACATGCCGATCATTTCCATGGCTTTCATCTCAACGCCCGACAGTACCTGGGCAAGCGTAGCACCCGGTTTTTGCAGCAAAAAACGAGCAAAACCAAAGGGAACCTGCTCTTGCCACTTGATTTGCTCCCACTCTCCGATAACGCTTTCTACCTTGGCCGTTTCTTTCATCAGATCGACCCACAGGCGGCGGCGATCATCCGAATCGGCATACTTCTCTACGATTGCTACGTACAAACCTGTGTCGATGGCGTTGCGCAATTCCCAGTACTCTTCATCCGACAAGCTTCTGGAATCGCGTCCCGCAATGTACAGCTTCATTTTGGCTTCATTCACGCGCTGAATGGCTCCGGACAACACTTGAATCGCTTCAATCTCGCCCGTTTCCGCCAGCAGGTTGTAGTAGCGGCTGCTGTAGTAATCTCCGGCGAGCACAGTCAACTGTCTGTTTCGCTCTGCGCTCAAGGAATGTTCGTATTGATTTTCCACATTTTCATGCATGTCCAGTCCCAGCTGGACAAGTCCAGTCGCTGTGCAGAAAATGGATGCCCGTTCCTTCGTCATGCCTTGCTCCAGCAAAAACAAATACAAGAGTTCCAGGCGATTCTCCGCCATGGAAGGAACGTCCACGTAATATTCTACATAGGAATGGGTGGTTCGCTTGTAGATCTGCTCGATGATCGATCGAACCTCTTCTACATAGGGGGTATGTTCTTTGCTCATGCGTCCTCCTCCACAAGCTGCGCAACCTAAAGATGTCTGCCTGTTCCGTACACTTCCGTCTACCTTTACCATCCGGTCAAAAGGCCGTCCTTGCTATCATACCATACTTCTACCATCAGGGACTAATTCTCTCATAAAAATACGGATCGATTCGCACGGGAAATGTGTTTTTCACAAACGAATCCACATCGGCGATCTCCGCCGCCGGTTTGGAAAATGACTTCAAATTCGTCCCAGTTGTTTGAATGGCAACAAGGAGTCTCGACTCTTTTGGCTGTTCGCTTTCTTCCAGCAAACGGAAATACACTTGACCAACATTATCCGTGTGCGTTAGCAAGCCGTATGTCAATCCGTAAAAATCACGATAAACTTGACTTTCATCCACTTTTTCACCCGGTTTCACGATCAAATCGACATAAACCGACGGATTTTCCCATTTTATACGCTTCATTTTATAATGTGTGGGCGTCAATGTAAACAAATCCAGGACATTTCGCTCGCTCAGTTGAACAGGGTGTGATGTCTGAAAAGTGGGCACATCTGCCTGCCTCCATAAAGCACTCGGGACCATCGACAGCATCAGAGCCAGAAAAGTGGAAACAGCGATCGCCATGAGCAGTTGGCGCGGCATAGACATCCCTCCTCTTCACCATTGTACAAACAAAAAAAGCAGGCTATGCCTGCTTTTCCGCTGGAGCTGTTTATTCTGTCGTATCGACAACACCGTGCTGCGAGTAAATGACGGCTTTTCCCCGAACTTTGATGGCCGAAGTATGTTCCGTGAATTGAAAGATCATCACTTCGCCCTTGTCGAGCTTTTCTGTGTGATGAAAACGGGTGTCCGAGCCTCTCGTAAGCCCGATGACATGCACGCCGTTTTCCTTGGCTTTGACGACAAAATAGTCCTGGTTGATTGTTGGCTGTGACAAGTTGTTTCCTCCTGACCAGTGCGTGATGCGCCTCGTCTAGTATGATGTCCCGTCTGTCTCCAAACGGCCCATGATTTTTGCTACATACTTCTGCGTTTCCCGAGGCAGCTGGCTGTACTTTGCCTCCAGCTCCTCGTCACTGTCGATACCCAGCCGGCCTACCCGGCCCGGACCTGCATTGTACGCCGCCAGCGCCACCTTGACATTGCCGTCGTAGCGGTCGAGAAGCGATTTCAAATATTTCGTTCCACCCGCCAGGTTTTCATCCGGGTCGTATGAATTGCGGACACTCATCGCCTGTGCTGTTTTGTCCATCAGTTGCATCAAACCTTTGGCACCCGCTTTGGACACGACATTCGGATTGAAATTCGACTCGGCTCTGACAACTTCCCGGATCAGATCGGGATCGACGCCAAGCGATTTGGCGGTTCGTTCAATTTTCTCCAAAATAGCTCCGGGAGCAACCGCTGCTCCTTTTTCCATCGTCGGATTCAACTCTGACTCATAGTCTGCGGCCAGCTTCCATTCTCTGCTGCCGTCGAGCTTGGCCAAAATCTCTTGCGAGGAGATGACACGCTGTCCTTGCGCCAACTGTGATTGCAACACGTCAGAAAAGAGATCCTGCTCCTCGTAGGACAAGGAGGAAGCTGCGCGATTGCTTGAATAGGATTGCTGTGTTGATTGTAAATACGGCTGAAGCGATACAGGCACCTTCATGGCACTAAACAACCCTTCCCTTGCTTGTCTCCCTACTATTATAAAAAAGAAAGATCAGGAAGCCAATAGCAAAAATGGCAATTGTCAAGAACAAAAAAAGAAGCCTCGCAAAAGGCTTCCTGGTTTTTTATTCAGATGGTCGGAATGCAGGGATTCGAACCCTGGACCTCACCCACCCCAAGGGTGCGCGCTACCGGGCTGCGCCACATCCCGACTGTACATCTGTACTTTACAATATTTTACCTGTAGAGTCAATAGAAAATTGCTGGATTTGGCAGTTCATCCCAGGCCTAGCGCCTGTCCGATCAGGAGCGGATGAGACTGAATACTTCTGCACGCGCCGCCGCATCTTTTTCAAACATGCCGCGCACCGCAGAGGTGATCGTTTTCGAGCCGGGCTTTTTCACGCCGCGCATGGTCATGCACATATGCTCTGCTTCAACCACGACGATCACGCCATGAGGGTCAAGCTTGCGGACGATCGACTCGGCAATCGTCGTCGTAATTCGCTCTTGCAGCTGCGGGCGCTTGGCTACTGCTTCAACCGCTCTCGCCAGCTTGCTCAAACCGACAACCCGTCCACCGCGTGGAACGTAGGCCACATGCGCCTTGCCGAAAAACGGAACCAGGTGATGCTCGCACATGGAGTAAAAAGGAATGTCTTTGACCAAAACCATTTCTTCGTGATCTTCGCTAAAAACGGTCTCAAAGTACTGTTCCTCGTTGATATGCATGCCCTCGAATACTTCTGCATACATTTTTGCGACGCGTTTAGGGGTATCCAGCAATCCTTCGCGATCGGGATTTTCTCCGACCGCCTCCAGAATCATGCGGACAGCCTGTTGAATTTTATCCAAATCAACGTTCATTATTTGTACCTCCTACCTAGCGGCCCATCCCGTTTGCGAAGCTTGCGGCTTCTCAGGCTGGCCCTGACCAGATCCGTTTGTCATGCTCCGTTGTACGCAGCCGAACCCACGCCAATCTTACCATACTCATTTCAAAAAAACAAAAACATCTGACAAGACAACTGTATGTACACCAAGCCAAAGTTGTCCGCCCTTTGTTGCCTGTCTTCAACCAAAAAGGGCAGCCGTCCTCTACGTGCACAAACGTTCGCATCCCGGACGTTAAAAAAAATCCACATTTCATCAATGTGGATTTTTTTATGTAAGTGCTTCGTTCTCAAAAGAAACAACTACTTGATGGAGTCTTTGAGTTGTTTACCTGGTTTAAACGCAGGTACTTTGCTGGAAGCGATTTCGATCTCTTCACCTGTTTGTGGGTTACGACCTTTACGAGCCGCGCGCTCACGAACTTCGAAGTTACCAAAGCCGATCAGTTGGACTTTATCACCAGTTTTCAAAGCATCAGCAATTGCATCGAGAACAGCGTCAACTGCTTTAGTTGCATCTTTCTTGGTGAGTTCGGTGGTTTCAGCCACTTTTGCAATCAATTCTGTTTTGTTCATTTTCTTCACCTCCCCTCAAAGAACACCAAGTCCTAGCTATTATTTTTCTTAACCGAAACGAAGCGTTTTATACACGATTGGTGGTATTTACCGATCTGACAAGCTTATAGTAATACACCGATTTCTTAAATTCAAGCCCCTCCTGTCGAAATTGAACGAAATACAAGAAAAAAAGGCATCCCGTCACGCCGGGTGCCCCCTTTTGGAATCAATTGTCTAGGTCTATTTACCTAGTCCTTAAAGTATGATGGCAATCAGACCGCCGGAGCCTTCGTTGATGATCCGCCCCAATGTTTCTTGCAATTTATACCGCGCATTGTCCGGCATCATCGTAATTTTTGCCTGGATGCCTTCCCGCACAATCGAGTGCAGCGATCTGCCGAAAATGTCCGAATTCCAGATCGACAGCGGATCTTTGTCGAAGTCCTGCATCAAGTAACGGACAAGCTCTTCGCTCTGCTTCTCGGTCCCGATGATCGGAGCAAATTCCGATTCGACATCGACGCGGATCATGTGAATGGATGGCGCAGTCGCTTTCAGTCTGACGCCAAAACGCGGTCCCTGGCGGATCAGCTCAGGTTCGTCCAAGGTCATTTCATGCAGCGACGGAGCAGCGATTCCGTAGCCCGTACTGCGCACCATATGCAAGGCTTCCGCTACCTGGTCGTACTCTCGCTTGGCGTGGGCAAATTCCTGCATAATCTTCAGCAAATGGTCCTTGCCGTTGATCTCGACGCCCACGATTTCCATCAGGATGCGATCATACAGTTCATCCGGCGCGAACAGGTCGATCTCCGCAATCCCTTGGCCCATGTGCATTCCCGCAAGAGACGCCCGCTCCACGAAGTCATAGTCATTGAAGAAGCCGACGACGCGGTCCACGTCGCGCAACCGGCGGATATCCTGCACGGTTTCACGTACGGCTTCTTCATAGTTCTGACGGAGCCAGTGGCCGTTCTCCAGCACCATGACCCAGCTAGGCAGGTTCACGTTTACTTCATGCACAGGGAACTCGAACAGCACTTCTCGCATCAAGAGGAGGATTTCCTGTTCTGTCATGTGATCGACAGACAAGGCCACTACTGGCACGTCGTACTTTTCCTGAAGCTGCAAACGCAGGTTTTGCGCCTCGTCAGAGCGTGGACGCGTCGAGTTCACCACGATGACGAACGGTTTGCCCACTTCCTTCAGTTCATTGACGACCCGCTCCTCCGCGTCAATGTATCCTACACGCGGAATTTCCGCGATGCTGCCATCTGTCGTAACAACGATTCCGATAGTCGAATGCTCCTGGATGACTTTACGCGTTCCGACTTCAGCTGCTTCCTCGAATGGCACTGGCTCCTCATACCACGGAGTGTTCACCATTCGTGGACCGTTGTCATCCTCGAAGCCTTTTGCCCCCTGAACCGTATAACCTACGCAGTCAACGAGGCGGACATTGATGCTGAGTCCTTCTGTCACATGTACGTTTACGGCTTGGTTCGGAACAAACTTCGGCTCTGTCGTCATGATTGTTCGGCCAGAAGCACTCTGCGGCAGTTCATCTGTCGCTCTGATCCGCTCTGCTTCCGATTGGATATTCGGGATGACGACCTGCTCCATAAACCGTTTGATAAAGGTCGACTTTCCCGTACGAACCGGGCCTACTACCCCGAGGTAGATGTCTCCGCCCGTCCGTTCGGCAATGTCTTTAAAGATGTCGACTCGTTCCACCATCGATGACCTCCTTCTATTTGTCTATTTTTACACTATGACCGATTTTCCGAATTATCCCTGACCGTCAGTATTTTCGTAGGGAATCTCGTACTAGTTTCGTGGACAGTACAAGTATATGTGCGACTGGACCAACTAGAACAAAAAAACAACTCCGATCAGAGTTGTTTTTTGTGTTCGCTATTTGATTTGCAGCAGCCTCGGCTCACCGTCTACCAACTCGTACGGGAACGATTTGGCGGGAACAAACATCGATACGCGCGACAGGACGTATCTCGGGTCTGTGTTTGGCGTGACAGTCGCTTTGTTCTCGCGCAGCATCGTCGCAATATCTGCCGCGTAGTCAATTCCTACTTGCCCATCCGCATTCATGACCAGCGGCAGCAAATAATTGCCCATGGTCGATGGCACTTGCCACGCCTTCACACCGATCTCCGTATGGTCGATCGAGTAGTAGCCGTTGCCGAGGTCGGCTTGCACCGGCAGCTTGTTAAAATAGCCGCGATAGCGGTCTACAGCCGTCTGTACATCGGCAACCGTGCTGACAGCCCCCAGATGGATGAGCTTGACCGTTGGCTTCGTCTCCACGTCAATCAGGACGTATTTGTACAGTCCGCCCTTTTCAAAGGCGTTTCCAGGCACATCCGGGATGTACTTGGGAATCATTTTGCGAAAATCAATCTCGTATTTCTCAAAAATGGGAGTGTCCAGCGGTTTCGTCACAATCGGGAGCACAGCGGTATCTTTTTTGAACTCGTCGATACCTTTTTGCGCCGCCTCCAGAAAAAATGAGCTGGGCACCTGATTTTCCGCCTTCCGCTCGTTCGGATACAAACATCCGGACAACAAAACAGAAAGCATGCACAAGCTGATCGTCAGCTTGAAAGTTTTACGCCATGATTGCCACATCTTATGTATACACCTCAAACCCTCATTCTTCGTTTTCCAAGCGCTGTCGCTCAAGTGCCGCAGCCACCACCGATTTTAACCGGCTCTCCGGGATTCGGACCGTGCAGTCGTTCTCTGTCGCCTTGGCCTGACAAGCCAGGCGCAGCCCCTGCCGCAAGTCCTGCTCCGGCATTTTGCGCAGCTCCAGCACGGTCGGAGGAGCAAGTTCCCCGCTCTCCACAATGACACGGCACATCAGACAGGAGGCGTGGCCTCCACACCTTTGCGGGATCACGATCCGGGCATTGCCAGCAACACTGACAAGCGATTGGCCCGCCCTCGCTTTCACGCTTTTACCGCCGGGAAGAAAAGTCACCTTCCCCATGTCGTCACTCCTTTTTCAATACGGGCGATGGGCCAGCTTCACCGTTCCTTGCCCGACGATCTTGATTTGGCAGCCAAGTCTGAACCCTTCGGCCCGCTCTGCTTTGCGCAGGCGCAGCTTTTCCTCGCTCGTGATCTCACTCAGGTACTCCGCGCCTTCTACCACTTGCGTGCGGCACTGAGCGCACACGCCTCTCTGGCAAGCATGCCCCCACGGAACTTTATGTTTTTTGGCAATCGCAACGATCGTCTCATTCAACTCCACAGGCACTTCATACGTTCCTGAGCGAGTGATCAGTGTTACCTGAGACATCCCCTATCCTCCCCTTACACAAAAATCACGATCAAAATCATGACAAATACCGCGATTAACATCAGGAAAGCGCAAGTCTTCACGAGAAATCTGACAAGCGCATTCGTCATTTTTCTGGCAAAGATCATCAACAAATTGCAGACGAACATCAGGCCGATGGCCAGTAGTGAAATGTTCATCTTCGTCATAGGATCGATATACATCTGGCTTGCAGCATCCTTTGCATTTTTTGCTTCATTATACCATACTTCCCAGCTCTCGTCTGACCTTGTGAACCTCTATCTGGACGTTCGCATAGACTATTCTGATGAATCCGCCCATGGGAGGGATGAATGTTGAGCAACAAAGTAAATGGTCGAAAATGGCGAAACCCGTACGCTCCCATACCGAGCAAAAAATTGAGCGACCAAGTGGCCGACGTCTCATTAGCCATTACCCCGAAAAAAATCTTGCCAGCCGTGGACCTTAGATCCTCCGTCTCCAAAATGCGCAACAACATCAAAGGGATCAGCACCACGATTCGCCAGGTGGAAGAAACGATGGATACGCTGTACGGTGCCATGGAAATCATCGAGAACCTGGGCAAACGTACGGCTGAACCGGAAGTTGCTGCCGAAAAACCAGTCTCGACCAAGCGCAAAGGAAACGTGGAAACGGCGAGAGACAATGCAAAGGGCAAAGAAACAGCCAAAGCAGTGGAAACACCCCAGGAATCGAGCGCAGCCTCAGGCTCTGGCTCAGGAAACCCGCTCGGCAACATTGACATCGGGCAAATTCTCGGCCTGCTGCAATCTCCATTGGTGCAAAACCTGTTGACCCAGACGGTGAGCGGCTCAAGCAAGCAACGAAAAAAAGAGGGATGAGATCCCTCTTTTTTTCTTGGTATCTGTAGGTCAGCCATGTCCCTGTAGAGCCATGATTGTTCCTAATTTTACTGTATGATGCTTTTGACAGCAGGTAACGGGCATAATCGCCCATTTCTCTCACTTTAGCAGCTTGGACAAGGATGACATGTCATTCAAATTGATTTCCTTGTTGCGGAACATCTCGATGATCTTGTCTTCCTTTTCCGGATTGAGCTGTTTGCCGCTCATGGTCGCGAGCGTCTGCAAAATTTGCCGAAGCTTTGCTTCATCCTCAAAGTCGCTGCGCTTCATCTGACTCGCAAGCGACCGCAATTTGCCCTCGTCGACCTTCTCGCTGCCTTTTCCCTGCAAACGCTCCAAAAAACGCTTGGAAAGATTGTTATTCATCTGCGCTCTCCTCCTGCATCTGGGCTTTCACCCTATCGTATGTGCAGGAGCCTAAATGTGTGAAACGCTACGCTTGCGTCTCATCCGGATTCAGATAGCCCATTTCAAACGTCTTTCCTCTGCCCATCAGTTCCTCTACCCCTTGGCGCGGTTCTTTGCCTTCGAACAAGATGCCGTACAGAACGGACGTGATCGGCATTTCAACCTGCTCCCGCTGTGCGAGCGCGTGTGCCGCATGTGTCGTACGCACCCCTTCGACTACCATGCCCATCTGCGCCAAGACGTCATCGAGCTTTTTGCCTTGTCCGAGCATGTAGCCTGCGCGCCAGTTGCGGCTATGGCGGCTCGTGCACGTCACGATCAAATCACCGACCCCAGCCAGCCCGGAGAAAGTAAGCGGCATAGCGCCAAGCTTGATGCCGAGGCGACTGATTTCCGCCAGGCCGCGCGTCAAAAGCGCCGCTTTTGCGTTGTCGCCGAACCCCAGCCCATCTGACATGCCCGCTCCGAGTGCGATGATGTTTTTCAACGCCCCGGCGATTTCCGCTCCGATCAAGTCCGGGTTGGTGTACACCCGGAAATTGGCGTTCATCAAAAGATCTTGCGCACGCAGCATGCTGTCCTCCGACTCGGATGCAACCACGACCGTAGTAGGCTGCCTGCGGACTACCTCTTCTGCATGGCTCGGCCCGGACAAGACGGCAAGCCGTCCAGATATTTCGCGAGGCACCTCTTCCATGATGACCTCAGACATCCGTTTCAGACTTTCCAACTCAAAGCCTTTTGTGGCATGGATCAAAAGTGTGTCGCTATGTAAAAACGGTGCCAACTGCCTGCAAATTTGCCGCATGGCGTGCGAAGGCACTGCCAAGAGAACAATCGGTTTGCCGGAAACAGCCGCTTCCAGATCCGTTGTCGCCACGATGCTTTCGGCGAGCTTCACTTCAGGCAAATACTTGGCATTGGTGTGCTTTGCGTTCACTTCGTCAGCCAGTTTGGAATCGCGCACCCACAGCCGAACCTGGTGGCCGTTTTCAGCCAACACAGAAGCGAGAGCCGTCCCCCAACTACCTGCACCGACTACTGTAACCTCTTTTCTCAATAGATCCCCCTCCATCCTTCGTTCTGCGAGAACGATTCAGACCCATTCAGATCTATCCCAGCTTGCGATTGGACTTGTCTCCCAGCTTCCGTTCCGTACCTGCTATAAGATTTTGGATATTGTTATAATGGCGAACATACGCAAACACCGCGATTACCAAACTTGTCCAAACAAAGGAAATCGGTTTATCCAGCAGGTACAAAGAAATAGGAATTACCGTAACGAGGACAAGCGATCCAAGGGAGACGTAACGGGTAATGGCAATAACCAGCACAGCCAGTACCGCTGCAATCAAAAAGGCGAGGGGAGAGAAGCCGAGCACCACGCCGAGCGTAGTTGCAACGCCCTTTCCCCCGCGAAATCCAAAATAGATAGGCCAATTGTGCCCCGCGATGACAAACAAGCCCGCTACTGCATAGGCAGCGGCATCACCTGTCATGAGGTGTGTTATTCCCATCGCCGCCAACCCTTTTAGTGCGTCAAGGATCAGTACGGCAATACCCGGACCTTTCCCCAGCACGCGAAGCGTATTCGTCGCCCCTGCGTTCCCGCTGCCATGTGAGCGAATATCAATTCCTGCAACTTTTTTGGCAATAAGATAGCTGAAGCTAATTGAGCCGATCAAATAGCTGAGCACCCAGGCTAATAACACCATGGCGGTTTCCTCTCCCTACGTTTTTTTCCGCGTCCATATCCGAACAGGAGTACCTTCAAAGACAAATGCTTCGCGGATTTTGTTCTCTATGTAGCGCTCATAGGAAAAATGCATAAGCTCCGGATCATTCACAAACAGGATGAATGTTGGAGGCTTGACTGTCGCTTGCGTCGCGTAGTTGATTTTCAGACGCTTGCCTCGGTCAGATGGCGGCGGCGTGCGGATCGTTGCATCCGTAACGATATCGTTGAGGACGGAGGTCGGAATGCGCATCGAGTGTGCTTGCGCTACCTCGTTTACTTTTGGAAGGATCGTGTGAACACGCTGCTTGGATTTGGCTGATACATACATGATTGGCGCGTAATCGAGGTATTTGAACTCTTCGCGGATCAGCTCGGTAAAGCGCTGCATCGTTTTGTCGTCTTTTTCAATGGCATCCCACTTGTTGACGATGATGATCACGCCGCGACCAGCTTCATGGGCATAACCGGCGATTTTTTTGTCTTGCTCGATGATGCCTTCTTCCCCGTTGATGACAACGAGAACGACATCACTGTCCTCGATGGAACGCATGGCGCGCATGACGCTGTATTTTTCCGTCGTCTCGTACACTTTCCCGCGCTTGCGCATACCCGCCGTGTCAACGAGAACGTAGCTTTGACCTTCCCGCTCAAACGGAGTATCGATCGCATCGCGCGTAGTACCTGCGACATCACTGACAATGACGCGCTCTTCGCCCAAAATGGCGTTGGTCAAGGAAGACTTCCCTACATTCGGACGTCCGATGATCGACACGCGGATGACGTCTTCTTTTCGCTCCTCGTCGTCTTCTGCCGGGAAAAAGCGAACCACTTCCTCCAGCATGTCGCCCAAGCCGAGGCCATGGCTGCCGGAAACCGGGAACGGCTCACCCAAGCCAAGCGAGTAAAAGTCGTAAATATCGGCACGCATGTCCGGGTTGTCCGCTTTGTTTACAGCCAGAACAACTGGCTTACCCGTACGGTTCAGCATGCGAGCCAGCTCAAGGTCAGCGTCCGTTACGCCTGTTCGGCTGTCGGTAATCATGATGATGACGTTGGCCTCATCAATCGCCAGCTCAGCCTGATAGCGCATTTGCGTGAGAATTTCATCGGTCTCGCCAAACTCAATCCCGCCCGTATCAATGACGTGGAAAGTATGAGTTAACCATTCTCCTTTGCCGTACAGGCGGTCACGGGTTACTCCCGGCATATCCTCCACGATCGCGATGCGCTCGCCGACCAGTCTGTTAAATATCGTGGACTTCCCCACGTTGGGTCTCCCCACAATGGCTACCACAGGTAATCCCATAATCAACAACACTCTCTCTCATTTACGTTTTGACTAGCTAATCATACCATACACTACTTGTGACGAACAATGATAAGGGTATCCTTGCTCACCTCATGCACCATGGCGTCCAGAATCTTTTCCAGCGTAAAGGCTGTTTGCTGCATGCTCTCGTGCGTAGACTCGATGAAAATGGGCGCTCCGCCCGCGATTCTCTCCTTGTTCACGGTAATCACGGCCAAAATGGTCCCGGTCATGGTCTACAGCTCCTTCTTCGCTAATTTGGTCTTTTGCGGCATTCGGAAGACGCTTTCCAAAATCGGCACGGCATCGATGACTTGTTTGCCATGCTCCGCGTCTTTTTCTTGCGGCAGCAAAAATACGCCGAGCCGCCCTGATTGCAGGTCGCGCTTCACGAGTGGGGTCAAGGAAGGCTCCCCCGTATCGGTGTACACGCCAAGCTGCGTGGCGACATCATGCAAAATCGCCTGTCGCTGGCCGGGATGCGCGATCGTCACCTTGGCATTGGCGTCTTTGGGACTCACAATAAACCCAACGCCATGCTCCCGGATGATGTTCTGCGCATCTTCCAGTCCCACGTTCATGATGTAAATATCCCCGACGTACAAATCCTTTCCTTCCACCCGCACCTCTGCCGGACTCGTCTCGGCGATCAGGGAGAGCGTCTTTCCCGAACGCAGCTTGCGCGAGATGAGAAGGGCGATGACTCCGGCAATGATTCCGCCCCACCAGTTGAACAAAATCGTAGCAGTCGTCGCCACCAGCGAGGTAAAAATCACCATGTAGTTGCGGCCTTCAAACACCATGGCGATCCCTTCGATATACGGCCCGCCGCGCGGCACCAGTTCTTGCTTGTCGATTTCCGTCAGCGTCGTGCGCTCCATGTTGCGCACATCCCTGAACTGTTGAGCGGCCACGGTTAAAAAGGTAACGGCCGTATAGTTTTCCTTGAGCAAGGCTGGCACAGCCAGTGCCCCCAGTGCCGAAGCGATTACGCCGAGCGAAACATGAATAATTTTTCCGTGCGGATAGGTCGGATATTGCCGATAATCCGTTCGCAGCAAATTGATTCTGCACATGATTCCGAAGACGAATCCAATCGTCAAAGGAACGACAAATTCATTGGCTAACAGCTCTTTAAACACTCGCGATCACCTGCCTGTGTCGGAATGGGAAGGCTCTGTCTCTCTCCGTCCAAACAGCCGACGAATGGCAGACCAGAGCAAACTGACCAGCCCCAGCAAGGAGATGCCGCTCCACAAAAGATCTTGCGCATAATCCGTCCCCAGGCTGCACGTGCCAGAAACTTGCCAAAAATAGAGCGTGTGGAGAGCATCCGCCATCGGTAGCGCAAGCATAAGCGCGAACAGCCGGGCCGCGTTCAGCTTGCTGATGGAAAAGGCAACCGCAACACTAATTCCTGGCACAATGACCCGCTCGTCCCAAAACAGCAAGATCGGATCGGTAAAAAACAGCCAGCGCAGCCAAAAGACCATGACAGAGATGCCTAACGCACCTACCACATACAGTCTTCTCGTCGCTTTGGGGAGGCGCGTGTAGAGGACCACACTTGCAAAAAGGGGCAACAACGTTCCGCTGAGACTCACCTGGATGGGAGCGAAGAACAATTTCCAGCTGACAAAGGAGCAGATCAGAAACACACAAAGCACGGCAAGCACGCGTCTTCTTTCCATGTTCATTTCCCGCAGCTGCGCGTCAAAGCTTCCCATCCAGACAAGACAAAGCAGAGACCACTGGATGAGAAGCGCAATGGTTCCCTCGTTCATGTTCATCTCCTCAAAATTGTGGTTGTCTCCCCAAAGTATGCCTCAAGCGCTCCCCTTTCATGAATCACCCGCTTGTCCGTGTTTAGCGCTGGGCCAACTGATCAAGCACGATTCCCCGCAAACGGGCGCGCTCTGCTGTTTTCCCTGTAACCAAAAGCGGCACGTTGATTGCGTCTGCCAGCTGCACAATCCCTAGCGCCGTCATCGCCACCCGAATCTGATGGTGCCACGCGTCCACTTCCTCCAGGCATTCTGCAAGCGATTTTGTATGAATCAATCGAAGCAAAGCTCCGGCCACACCGACCGCTTTCGCTCCCAAGCTGATTGCCTTGAATGCGTCCAGCCCGTGGCGCACGCCTCCTGTCGCCATAACGGACGACTGGGCGTGGATATGGTTGTCTGCTTCCAGCAAGCTTTCTACAGTCGTAAAGCCCCAGTCTTCAAACATGGTCAGCGGGTGACTGCTCCGCATGTTTTCCACTTTGGCAAAATTTGTTCCGCCCCTTCCGCCGACATCGATGCTGCGGATTCCGGCTTCCAGCAGTTTGCGCATCGTTTCCTTTGTCATGCCAAACCCGACTTCTTTGACGATGACCGGGACGTTTACTGCTTCGCTGATGTTTTGAATGCGCTCCAAATAGCCGCGGAAGTCGCGATCTCCCTCCGGCATCAACAGCTCCTGCATCACATTCAGATGAATTTGCAGGCCGTCCGCCTCCAGCATGTCAATCGCTGCTTTCGCCTGCTCAACCGTTGCCTCTGCCCCGACATTGGCCCAGATGATGCCGTGCGGATTTTTTTTGCGGACAATCTGATAGCTGGAAGCTAGGGACGGGTCCCGGAGCGCCGCCATTTGCGAACCGACAGCCATCGCCAATTGCCGTTCTCTGGCAATAATCGCAAGCTTTTGATTGATTGGCGTCGTCGCCTCGGCTCCCCCCGTCATTGCGTTAATGACCAATGGGGATGGCAGACGAAACGTAGCAAACTCCGTCGCAAGCTTCGTCTCCTCATATCCTGTATTCGGCACACTGTTTGGGACAAAACTGACATCATCGAAGCAGTTTGTCCCATTTTCAGCCGTTGCCAGCGCGTTGCGAATATGATCGAGCTTCCGTGTGGATCGATCCATGCATGTATCCCTCCCGTCAAACTATCTTTCCTCTCTGATTGACAGCCAAGCAAAAAGGGATACGCAAAAGCGTACCCCCTCATTTCACGTCTATACCGCTTACTTGAACTTGTCTTTCAGATCGGCAAACAGTTCACCAAGCGTCACGCCCATAGGCTGATTGTTTTCTTGCGTGAATTGTTGTTGCTCACGCTTGCTCGCACGCTCTGCCTGCTCAACGCGCTCTTCTTCAACCGCGCGAATGCTCAAGCTGATGCGCTGCTCTTGCGGAACGACATCGAGAATCTTCACTTGCACTTCCTGACCTTCTTTGAGCACCTCGCCAGGAGTGTTTACGCGACGATTCGCGATTTGGGAAATGTGAACCAATCCTTCGATTCCAGGAGCCACTTCCACGAAAGCACCGAAGGAAACAAGGCGTTTAACCGTACCAGTAGCCACAGAGCCTGCTTTGAACTCTTCCGCTACTTTCGCCCAAGGACCTGCTTGTGTTTCCTTGATGCTCAGGCCAATGCGCTCATTTTCACGGTCGATCTTGAGCACTTTCACCTGTACTTTGTCGCCTTCCTTCACTACATCGGACGGTTTTTCAACGCGGTTCCAAGCCAGCTCGGATACGTGCACCAGACCGTCTACTCCGCCGATGTCCACGAATACGCCAAAGTCAGTCATGCGTTGAACGGTTCCTTCCAGCACTTGACCTACTTGGATTTGATCCAGAATGGACTGTTTTTGCGCTTTTGCTTCATCTTCCAGCACCGCTTTGTGGGAGAGAATCACTTTGTTCTTCTCTTTGTCCATCTCGACCACTTTCAGCGTCAGGGACTTGCCTTTGTAATCGGAGAAATCTTCTACGAAGTGACGCTCTACCATGGATGCAGGAATGAAGCCGCGAACGCCTACATCTACAACCAGGCCGCCTTTTACTACTTCTTTTACGGTTGCTTCGATGATGGTGCCAGCCTGCATTTTTTGCTCCAGATCAGCCCAGGAAGATTCCATCGCGACAGCTTTTTTGGACACGACGAGTTCTTCTTTTTCATCATTGAGCTTGATTACTTTCACTTCAAACGTGTCGCCAACCGAAACGACGTCAGCCACTTTTTCTACGTGCAGCGGGGAAAGCTCGCTGATCGGAATCAGGCCGTCGTATTTGTAGCCCACATCCACAAGAGCCTGTTTGTCTTCGACTTTCGTTACCGTCGCTTTTACGACATCCCCTACGGAAATGGTTGTTGCATCCGTCAAGCTTACGTTTGTTTCATCCATCATCCAAAAAACCTCCTTGAATACCATCCAGTCCCAGGCCATCTATGTACAGGTTGTAAGCAACCACATTACACGAAGCGGGAGCAAGTATATTTTTTACTGTCGCCCGAAGGCTGGCAGTTAGCACTGACATAGCCAGTAAGTTCCAGCAAATGTAGTATTCGTCCCTTTGTCAATTCTATACCGGACTTAGGGAAGATGCTGGCTCCGCAATTCTTTGATGTGGGTCATGATCAGGTCGCTCGTCTCTTTCAGCACTTCAGCGCTGCTTTTCGCTTCGCGCAGGCTGGCGAGATCAATCGGCTTTCCGTAGACGATCTTGATCGGACGAAAAGCGCGATACGGCCCGACAATCGCCACCGGAATGACCGCGGCTTGCGATTTGAGCGCAAACATCGCTACGCCTGACATCGCTTCTCCCGGTTCACCCGTTTTGCTGCGGGTTCCCTCAGGGAAAATTCCAAAGATTTTTCCATCTTCGAGCAATTTGAGCGTCGTGCGGATTGCCGCCCGATCACCCGCGCCCCTCTTGACGGGAAAAGCGCCGAACTTCGTGATTAGAAAAGATAATACCGGGATTTTAAAAAGCTCTTCCTTGGCCATGAAATGTACCTGTCGTTCAATTCCGGACCCGAGCAAAGGCGGGTCCCAGAGCGAAATGTGGTTGGCACACAAAATCACCGGGCCTTCCTTAGGTATATGTTCACGCCCAATCACTTGCCAACGATAGACAAGCGAAAATATGATGCGGAATATTCCGCGGAATAAACGGTAATAGGTCACTTGGCAGACTCTCCCGTTCGCTCGCAGATTTGCAAGATGTGATCAACCACCTGCTCAATCGACATGCCTGTTGTATCCACCAAAACGGCATCTTCCGCCTGGCGCAACGGTGCCACCTCTCGCTGTGTATCCCGACGATCCCGCTCCTCGATTTCTTTTTCCAGCTCGGCAAGGTCTGTCTCGGTTCCTTTTTCACGCAGTTCTTTCCATCGTCTCTCTGCTCGTTCACGACTGGAAGCTGTCAGAAAAATTTTCACCTCGGCATCAGGCAGGACATGTGTTCCGATATCTCTGCCGTCCATGACCACATTCCCTTGTTCGGCGAGCTGTCTCTGCAGTACCAGCATTTGTTCGCGAACAGGACCGTAGCTCGCTACAATAGAGGCGTACTGGCTGACCTCTGTGGAACGAATCTGATCTGTTACGTCGATGTCATTCCAGAACACGCGTTGGCGACCAGCTTGGCGCACCAGCCCAATCTTGTTGTTTTTCAAAAGCGCAGAAACTGCGGACTCGTCGCTGATCGGAAGCTGCTCGTGGGAAACGCCCCAGGCAAGAGCACGGTACATGGCACCCGTGTCGATATAGACGTATTCCAGTTGCCCTGCCACCTTCTGTGCGACGGTGCTTTTCCCTGCTCCCGCAGGTCCATCAATTGCTATGTTCATTCACTTCTCACCTGCTATGTACAGTAGTTCAGAAAGGGAGTAAAACAAGAAAAGCTTCTGCCCGAAGCCTGTTCCCATTCATGTGGAGAAAAACACACATATGACCGTAAACGGTCTACGAAAACGATCGTTGCCGTTTTCTATGTTATCTATAATAGTACCATAGTATGGAAGCATGCGCAAACCTTTAGGGCTTGTCTGACACGCCTTCCAAGCGTTCTGTCTCGATCAGAAAAGCGCGAGCAGGAACGTATTGTATCAGGATTTCCCCGGCTGTCAGCGCGATGGCGCAGGCCACAATTCCAATCATGATGCCTTTCTCTACCCGTCTGGAAAATCGGCGAAAACGCTCGTCGTACTGACTGGTCAATGGGGTCACTTCCTTTTGGCAAAGCGTCAATCCTCGACGCCTTTTTTGCGAAGCTCTAGCTGTCTTTCGTAACACGCCCTAACCACTTTTACCCGATCCTGTTCACTGATATTCGTAAACTTCCCTGATATCCACTGATGCAAGCCCTTCTCTTCCGGCGCCTTTTGTCTGACGACCTCCAGTTCGGCAAATGCATGCTGCACCTGGCCAGTTCGGCTAGGCAGCGATATCCAGACCTGGAGCAAATCCTTTTCCCGCAAACGATAGGACTCGTCGCAGCTGAAAGACAGACCGCCACCGCTGATGTCGATCGTTCGCGCCAAAAAATGATAGCGCCGCATCGGGTCCTGATGCTTTACAGCGATGTCCAGCGTCGTTTCGATACGCAAGTAATTGCGCCGTTGTGTGCGCACAATCTCCTCTTTATTCGGCAATTGCAACAACAGCACCGGGATATGCGCGCTTTCTCTGCCGACGATGGAGGTATGGAACTCATAGCGAGAGCCGTCCTCTCCTACGTACCAGACCAGGCAGCTTGTGCCGGGCCGAAATACCCCGGTTCTTCCCGTGTTTTCACTGGTCGGCAATTCGATAGAAGCTACCTCTTCTGTCAAGTCGGTGACGCGGCTTTTGAAAGCATCCAACTCTGTTTCTTCTTCAGAGGAACCCGTGAAGTGAAGTCGTATGGTTTGTCCTACTCGTGGAAGCATCATATAGCAAATGTTCCTCCTTTTCCCTCTCACCCCCTCATTATATACTCTTTTCTTTCGAATCAGCAAATAGGGAAAGCCGTCAAATTCAGCTTTCCCCTTGCATTTTTCCGCGCTTATTGCTGATTCTCCCGGTCTGTGCCAGTCTCCATTTTCACGACTTCTTCCTCGTCGCCGTTCATGGCGTTGATGTACACCATGTATGAATTTCCTTCAAAGCTGCCCGTCAGCTCCCAGGTCAAAACTTCCTTGCCGTCATTTTTTCCTTCGATCAGAGCCAGCCGCTCGCTGGTGACTTTCACGCTCGGATTTACTTTTTTGCGCGCCTCTTCTTTGGACAGACGCGGCTTGGACAGCAGGCGTTGTTTGTGATTGAACAAGTATTCCGTAGAGTTGAATGCGGTCACTTCTCCGTTGTCCAGCGCGATCTCAATCGTCACGGAATCCGGATAGATGCGCACGCCATCCTGGACGGGCACAAACGTGAACAGCGCATTGCGGTCATAGCTGTCGATCTCGGAAACAACCATATCCCCGAAGCCATGCTTGCGCAAAAACTCTTCGCCTCTCTCTTGCGCTTGCTTCATATCGAGTTTTTCTTCCCCGATCTCACGCTCGTTCATCATCCAGACGACTTTGCCGCCGCGTTTGGTCACATCGAGGTTGATCGCCGCTTTCTGTCCGTTCGGAATGACGCGGACACTGTAAGCTGTGTACGTTTGTCCTTTTCCGTTTTCATCGACTTCCACCTTGGCGTCAGACGCGTTGATGCGCAAAAATTCCAGTGCGCTTTTCTTCGCATCCTCAGCGGTGGCGGGCTTGCCGTCAATTCCTTGGATTCGTTGCTGTTTTTTCTTGTCCAGGCTCTGGATGCCCACTCCCCAGTCCAAATCCGGAAACTCCTGCACTTTTTTCTCGATCGTCTGGAATCCGTCTACGATTGTGTTGTCCGACTTCTTGTCGTCTGACGCGAGCGCCGTCTCTACGTCCATCCAGCGCAGTTGCTTGTCGATGACATTGGCCTGGACGTTGCGCAACTGGTCCTGAATGTCCTGGGCTTGTTTATGCAAGCTTTTCAAGGTGCCGTACTCCTTGTCGCTAAGCGGCTCCTTGTCCAAATCGCGCACAGCAACCCGGTAAGAGAAATCGGCTACACGCGAAAGCATCTCCTCTGTGTTGCTGAAAGGCATCAACGTAAGCGGAAGCTGGCCCACATCCGATTGGGCTGCGTAGGCAAGTCGCCAAACGTTGGTCAAGGTCGGCGTCATTTGCCGGCGGGAATTGACGACCAATGACTTGCCCAGTTCGTCATGCAATTTGTCGATATGGTAGGTCAAGTCGTGAAAAGCCCGCTGATACGAGTTTTCCGCTTTGATCAAAACCGAGTTTTTTTCGTTGTGCTCCTGGTACCCCCACATCCCCGCGCCTACCAAGGCAACCAAGGCTATGGGTAACAAGACGCGCGCCGTTGCTCCATATACCATCCCTTGCCACTCCTTCTATTCTGATTGAAAAGCCTTTACCTGCAAAAAATATGCTTCCCGATTTTTTTGACTTGCGGCCTGCTCCAAATCCATTTGGACGTCGCTGTTACCGGGTTGAAGTAGTAGGTGCAGCCTCCCGATGGGTCCCACCCGTTCAATGCATTTTTGACAGCCTTGCGCGCACTCTCGTTCGGGGCCAGCCAGATTTGCCCGTCCGCCACTGCCGTGAATGCTCGCGGCTCAAAAATGACAGCCGATGGCGTATCGGGAAAGGACGGGCTTTTGACGCGGTTTAAAATGACGGCAGCAATCGCCACCTGGCCTTCAAACGGTTCTCCTCTGGCCTCTCCGTACACGGCATTCGCCATCAGCTTGAGGTCGTTCTCCGATATCCGCGAAGGATGAAAGCTCGCTTTGGACTTTGTCTGGCTTTGCTTTGCCGGTGCTGCCATCTGTGTCCCGCGTGCGGCCACCGCGCTGTTTTCATTGGAGAAAATCTCGTACCCGCAAAAGCCTGCCACCACGAACAAGATCAGCACACCTGCGATCCAGATTTTTTGCACGGCATAAGTCCTCCTTGGCATGAATTGAAATCTTTGCATAGTGTTAGTGGAGGAAGAATGGATTATGCATGAAAATGCGAGAGGAATCGCCAATCCAGAGGCTTCCAGCACAAAAAGACCGATACGCTTGGCATCGGTCTTTTTGTCTGGCTTGCTATTTGTTTTTTACGATTCGTCAATGCGAAAATGCTGGTCGTTGTCGCACAAGCATTGCTTGAATCCCGTTTCCACTTGCCCGCCTGGTTCCCTGCGACCGCGGAGGGTAAATTTTTCTCCACATACATTGCATTGAATGGTCACTTTTGCTCGTTCGGATTTCAGCACGTCTCGTCTCCTCCTTATCGTCTATTGTGGACGCGAAGAAAGATTTTTAGAACCGTATTCATGAGCGCGCTGCACCTTTTTCAAGCCTTGCCACCAAAGAATCAGCATGAACGGCACGATGACTACCAGCCAGTTTTGGATCGAAAGAAAAATGGCGTTGTACAAAGCGTGAAGTCCAATCGGCAGGACGATGGACAGCCAGAGAAACGTTTTTTCCTGCTTGCTGTTTTGCGAGAACTTGGCCCGCCCCAAATAATAGCCCATCCATACAGCGAAAAGCGCGTGGCTGGAGACAGGCAAAAAGGCGCGCCAGAAGGCAATATTCATCCCGTTGATGATCAAATAAAACAAGTTTTCCAAAGTGGCAAAACCGAGCGACACGGCGACTGCATACACAATTCCATCGTAAGGCTCATCAAATTCCACATGCTTGTAGACTGTGAAAAAGATGACCATCCATTTGAAAAACTCTTCTACTACAGCGGACTGGATGATTTCCGCGACAATTCCGCTCCGCCAGTTCCATTCATTCTGCATGATGTACTGGAGTACCATAATCGGAATCACCAGCAGCATCCCAAAGATAAACGACCGGATAACCATGGAAATCGGTTCCGGTTCGAGACTGTCACGCAGGTAAAAATAACTCATGATGGCGATACCGGGGGCAATTGCCGCGCCGATCATTGCGATCATCTTTTATTGCTCCTTTACACAAGGCTGTTATTCATCGTACCATGAATAATGGTTGATGAAAACCCGCTACAGGAGAGAGATCATGACAAAAAAAATATTGGTAGTCAATACTGGTGGCACGATCGCCATGTCCGTAGATGACACAGAAGGCGTCAAACCGCTGGATGACCAAGCTGTAAACAAAATCCTTCCTTTTTTAGAGCGTTACGCGGACGTCACCATGAAAAACGTACTGAATTTGCCAAGCCCGCACATGACTCCCAAGATCATGAACGACTTGCGTCTGCAAATCGAAGAAGAATTTCGCCAGGAGCAGTATGATGGGGTCGTCATCACGCACGGAACCGATACATTGGAAGAGACAGCGTATTTCCTTGACCTGACGCTTTCCGTCAATGTTCCGATCGTTGTTACCGGGGCTATGCGCAGCAGCAACGAGCTTGGCGCTGACGGTCCGGTCAATCTGATTTCCTCCGTTCGCGCTGCCGCTGATCCAGCCAGTCTGAACAAAGGCGTGATTGTCGTGTTCAACGATGAAATCCACGCCGCTTGCCATGTGACGAAAACCCATACGAGCAACGTCGCCACATTCCAATCGCCGCAATACGGCCCGATCGGAACAATCGCGAAAAAAAGCGTGCAGTATCATCACGCTCCATTGGATCGCGAGCATTACAACATCACCCACGCCGATGCGAATGTGCCGCTGATCAAGGCCGTTGCCGGCATGGAGCCAGCTTGGCTGCAATTTTTGCTGGAGCAACCGATTGACGGATTGGTCATCGAAGCATTCGGTCTCGGCAATCTGCCGCCAGCGATCATCCCGACGCTGCAGCAACTGCTGGATCGCGGAATCCCGATCGTGCTCGTGTCCCGCTGCTACAATGGACAAGTTCAGGACATTTACGACTACGAAGGCGGCGGCCGCAAGCTGAAAGAAATGGGCATTATTTTCTCTAACGGTCTGAATGGTCAAAAAGCTCGTCTCAAGCTGATCGTCACCTTGCAGACGACGCGCGACTTCCAGGAATTGCAAAAGTTGTTTGATCAATAAAAATGAAATGAACAAACCCCCTCTTTGCTTCGACAAGGAGGGGGTTTTCATTGTTTTTCCGTCTTTGTTCAACCAATGTTCAATGTTCAACCAAAAAACAAAGGCTTCGCCCACATGAGGCGAAGCCTGTTTCTTCTCAATATATGGAGGGTCGTTTGTTTGATTAAACCCAGCCGCGGAAGCGAGAAGCTTCTGCCATTTTGCGTGCACCGACCATGTAAGCGGAAAGGCGCATGTCCACACGGCGCGTTTGCGACAGGGAATAAACACTTTCAAACGAGCGAACCATTACTTTTTCCAATTTCTCTTCTACTTCTTCTTCGCTCCAGTAGTAACCTTGGTTGTTCTGTACCCACTCGAAGTAAGAAACGGTTACACCACCAGCACTTGCCAGTACGTCTGGTACAAGCAGAATGCCGCGCTCAGTCAAAATCTTGGTTGCTTCGAGTGTAGTCGGGCCGTTAGCCGCTTCTACGACGATTTGCGCCTTGATGTTGTGAGCGTTTGCAGCAGTGATTTGGTTTTCGATAGCCGCTGGTACGAGAATGTCGCAATCCAGTTCAAGCAGCTCTTTGTTCGTGATGGTGTTGTTGAACAACTTCGTTACGGTACCGAAGGAATCGCGACGATCGAGCAAATAGTCGATATCCAAACCGTTTGGATCATGCAGAGCGCCGTAAGCATCGGAGATACCTACTACTTTTGCTCCTGCATCGTGCATGAATTTCGCCAGGTAGCTACCAGCGTTACCAAAACCTTGAACGACAACGCGTGCACCTTTTACATCGATGTTGCGGCGTTTTGCTGCTTCGCGAATGCAAATGGTAACCCCTTTGGCTGTTGCTGTTTCACGTCCATGCGAACCACCAAGTGCAATCGGTTTACCGGTAATGAAACCAGGCGAGTCAAATTCACGGATACGGCTATATTCGTCCATCATCCATGCCATGATTTGCGAGTTCGTGAAGACGTCCGGAGCCGGAATGTCTTTCGTTGGACCCACAAGTTGGCTGATTGCGCGAACGTAACCGCGGCTCAGTCTTTCCAGTTCACGGAAGGACATTTCACGCGGGTCGCAAATGATACCGCCTTTACCACCGCCATATGGCAGGTCGACGATACCGGCTTTGAGGCTCATCCAGATAGAAAGTGCTTTAACTTCATCCTCAGTAACTTCCGGGTGGAAACGAATGCCCCCCTTGGTCGGACCAACTGCATCGTTGTGCTGAGCACGATAGCCCGTAAACACCTTTACTTCGCCGTTATCCATGCGAACCGGAATGCGTACGGTCAAAACGCGTAGCGGCTCCTTCAAGAGTTCAAACATCGATTCTTGGTAACCTAGTTTATCCAGTGCTTCCTTGATCACCGTTTGAGTCGAGTGCAGCAAGTTCAATGTTTCTTGCTTTTCTTTCCCTTCGGTGCTTTCGGTTACCACGTCTTGATTACCCATTACTTACCACCTCAAAAATGTTATCGGTCAATGCAGCCTTTAGTATACACGCTTGTATCAGGTATGAGAAGCGAAAAAAAGTTTTTTTTCCATTTCGAAAACGTTTTCTTCTGTTTGCCTGCATATAAATACAACTATTTACCAGCCGCTTGTATCAGCAAACGAATGGCCCGGACGCGGCTTCCTGTCCCTAAAAACGCACACTGCTTGGTCGTTGTAGTGTTCCCAAAGTGCACACTTTCATTACCGAACCCATCGATTTATGTCATAATGGAAACAGTAATTCTGGAAGTTTATTCATGGAGGCGTTTTTATGAAAAAAAATAACATTTTGTTCGTTTACGCTCATCCAGACGACGAAACCTTCGCGTCCGGCATCACGATTTCCAAATACACCCAGGAAAACAAGGCAGAGTGCCACTTGCTTTGCGCCACGAGAGGCCAAGCTGGCAAGCCAGGCAATCCCCCGCTTTGCTCCATCGAACAATTGCCCGCATACCGCGAGCAGGAGTTGCGAGAGGCTGCTTCCCTTCTCGGACTTGCGAGCGTGGAGCTGTGGGATTATCAGGATAAGCTGTTGAATACAGTGCCCGTCGACGAGCTGGTCAAGCGCATTCATCAAGCGATCGAGGTATTGCAGCCTGCTGTCCTCGTTACGTTTGCCCCGCATGGCATCTCGGGACACCCGGACCATCAGGCGATTTCCCAAGCCACAACCAAGGCTGTCCAGACGTTGGGTGCTGAGACGAGCGTGCGCAAGCTCTACTACGCGACACGCCCTTCCAATGGACCGTTCGGAGCGATCGAGCCGCCGTTTTCCGATCCGATCGAGAACATTACTACCATCATCAACGCTCCCGAGTACAAACCGCAAGTGGCAGCCGCCCTGCGTGCGCACAAAACGCAGCACCTCTCGGTAGAGCGCGTCTTCCCGGGTGTTCCTTCCGGCGGATTTGACGCAGTCCCGCCAAGCAACCACTACATTTTGGCCTGGCACAATCTGCCTAGCTATTCCGTTTCCGCTGACAAAAAAGAAGCCGACTTGTTCGAGGGCATGGGCGTCTGAAAATAATCGAGACAGCAAAAGCACCTAGTAGCCACTAGGTGCTGTTTATTCTCCCAGGCACTTCACCATTTCATTGCGTCTCACGTGAAATGTCTGCATATTTCCTTGACAGCATCGTCGGCAACGACAACCTTGCCATATTCTTCCAGGACATAAATCGTTGTCGGCGTCGCTTCCCCGTACTCAGAGAGAATCGCAATCAATTTGTGGTATCGCTCCTGATCCAATTCCACCTCTTCTAACACCAGATGATATTTCCCCTGGTAGAAGTAGGCCGCCCCTCCATTGGTCAGCAAAGCATTGATACGGTGGGCAGCTTCAACCATATGCTCAAAGTCACGGAAGGCGTAAATGATTAGATCGCTTTCCTCTAGGGTGACTTCTAATTCATATACTTCCTCGTCCTCGAATTCTTCTTCTTTTCCGTCCTTTGAGCCTGTTTTGCCGCGAGTAACGATCACGACCATACCCTGAGCTGGCAAGGCGAACACTTCAACTGCAACAGGCCCTGACACTTCAAACCCTAACTCGTGATAAGCCTGCTCCATCATGTCGTTGAACAGTTCATGAACTTTAGGAATGTCACGCCACATGTCTTCTTTTTCTATCCCGCGCTCTGTTAGGTCGTCAAACGTTAAAAAGATTCGTATTTTGTCTTGACCAAGGCGTTCAACACGCATGACTGTCCCTCCTCGCCATCCAGTCGTACTACAAAATATGATGCTGAGCCTGTAAGAGTTCTCCGCATTTTCCGACGAATGCCTGCGCTGCATTCAACCATTTTTTTCGCATTTGGGAAAATCCGGGGTAGTCCTATCATATCACATTTAGTAGCGGGAACATAGCCACCTGACACTCTACGCGGCTCTTCGTGCACTTTCGCACACACGTGTCGATTCGGACGTTTGAAAAGCAAACTTTGTAGCAGCCTGTCATTTCCTGCGCTTTCCCAGGAAAAGCTGCTCGCGTTATCGCCATCCAATCATGAGCGCGACTGTGGCCGCCAGGAAGGTGGGAACGGGCATTTTGACAAATTGGATCAGCAGGACAAAAAAGGAGAAGAAGCATAACGGTCCATGGAGCCAGCCCGTTTGCAGCATGCGGCCGTACAGGTACTGGCTGATGTGAAAATGCAACAGACCGAACAGCAAGGCAGTAGCTCCGATGAACAGGAACGCAGACAGAATGATCTCCACAGGCGAAAACAGAAACATGGACACCCAATCCCCGATTCGCTCTGCATGCAAATGTTTCGCAGGAAAAACCTGCTGGGCAGCACTTCCCAATAGCCATGCCAGAAGTCCGACGAACAAGCTCCTCCCCATGACCAGCATGATTTTTCAAAGCCTCCCGATTTTTATCTTCCCCCCATATATATTGAATCCCGCTCGTTCGGGTTCCGGGCGCGCCTAGTCCGAACAGAAAAAAACGCCGCATGCTTGGGCGTTTGTTCTCGCGCAATCCTTTTTCGCTCTCCTGTTGCCCCTTCGCTTTGCCGTTTGTCTTTCTGCGTCCGCTTCACGCCTTGTTTTCCTGTTCGCGCAGCCGCTTGTGAATCCAGATAGCAGCCTGCGCGCCGTCTCCCATGGCGATTGCAACCTGCTGGGAGTGGCAAGCGATGTCCCCGACTGCCCAAACGTTGGGATGATCCGTCTCCTTTGTGCGCGGGTTCGTTCTTACGTGGCCTTTTTCATCGATATGTACAGAAAAGGCTTGCAACAGTCCGGTCTTGGCCGTCGCACCAGGGAAAGCCAAAAACGCCCGTGACACAGCCAGCTTTTCGCCGGAAGCAAGCTGCACGGTTTGCAGAAGGCCATCGGCTTGCACCAACTGTTCGACCCGCGCTTCATGGTAGTCGATCTTCAGACGGTTGAGGATGGCATGCTCCTGGTCGCTGACCGCGCTGCCCCCATGGTTGATCACGAGCAGACTGCGCGTGTAATACGACAGCTCCTCGGCCATCCGGACAGCGTGCTTGCCATCGCCGATAACCGCTGTTGTTTGCTCGACACATTCATAGCCGTCACAATCCGGGCAAATGAATACCGATAGCCCAAGACAGTCGCGCAGCTCGGCAATTGCCGGGAAAGGATCGGCCATTCCCGTTGCCATGACCAGCGTTTTCGCCCGCAGTTTATTGGCCTGACCCTTGACTGTCACGAAAAACTCTCCATTCGCAGCAACTGAAAGGTCTGTAACCTCATCCACGATGAACTCGGCACCAAACCGGGCCGCGTGCTTTTGCCCTTCCTGACGAAAAAAATCGCCACTGACCCCTTCGGAAAATCCGAGGATGTTCCGGTAGGCTTTGGCGACTGCTGATCGTCCTCCCGGCGCATCGATCACGACCACGCGCCGCAAGCTTCTGGCGAGCTGAATTGCCGTCTGGAGTCCTGCAATTCCGCCGCCTACAATGATGGTATCGTACATCGCAAGTCCCCCACTGCTCCAACGGTTTGCCATTAGCATAACCGCTGCGCTCCGAAACCATTACGGAGCGAGCGGGACAAGCACGACTTTTCCTTCTACAAGCTGTGCCTGCGTATGAAAGCCGTTATATCTGGCGATGCGCGAAACGTTGGAATTGTTGCCGAAGTACTTGCGAGACAACATGAACAGCGTCTCGCCTTTTTGCACGACATGCTTGACGACTCGCGGTTTTTGCGCCGTCTCTGCCGGCTTCTGCACAGGAGTTGCCGTCGCGGGCGCCGCTGGTGGCTTGGCTTGCGTCTGAACGGGCTTGTTTTCCTTTTTGGGAGTGGTTGCCGGAGTGCTGCTCGCGACTGGAGTGGCCGGAGCAGGGGTGGCAGAAACGCCCGAAGTTGGCTCCACAGGGGCAGGAGCAGGCTTGCTGGTCGCTTCCTCTGTCCCTTTTTGCTCGGCTGCTGCTGATGTCTCGGCAGGCGTAGCCGGAAGAACAACCGAAGTCGGTTCGCTCTCTGATGTAGTTGGAGTGCTTTCCGCCTTCGCCACCGTCTCGTCGCTCTCGCTAACCGCTTGTGTCTCTACGGCTTCCGTGTTTCCTTCTGTGCTGCGGGCAACGTTCGCTTTATACAGTTCAAAGCCAATCAATCCGAAAAACAAAATCCCGAATACGAAGAGTCCTGATTTGACCCATGTTTTAAACCGTACCGACGACGTTTTTGTCCGATTATGCCGGGAGCGTCGAGGCGGCAATTGGTTCATTTCCAGATTCACTCTTCCTCCCCCTTTGCCTTTTTGAGTGTCCTTTGCAAATAAAACGCCAGCGAAACATCAATGACAATATGGGCGACAATCGGCGGCCATATTGTCATTTGCTGCTCCATCAGCATCCCCAACAGCCAGCTAGTGCCAAATACGCTTACGATCAGGAGCGGCTTTTTCAAATAGCGCACATGCACGAGCGTAAAAAGAAAGCTCGTCCAGCCATTTCCGGCAAACGGTTGGATCACGCCGCGAAACAGCCACTCCTCAGCAAATCCGACGATCACACAGATCATGACGGTCATGCCCGGAGACATGGCTCCAAAAATCTTCTCGTTCAAGCTGCCATCGTCCTGCCAGCGCTTGGGTAAAAAAATCTCCATGACCAGGTTAAGCACAACGATGCCTACTGCTACACAGCACGCAATCCCTATTCCCGGCCAGCCTTGAAAGCTGAACAGGCCGAGCGTGCCTTTCCATCCGTGGACCCAGAAGCTGCTTATCGCCGCTGCTGCCAAGACCAATCCTTGCGTCAGCCACAGATTCATGCGCAGCGTGGCTTCATCCACCTCTAGCCCACTTTCTTTCACTTGCGTAATCTCTCCTTCTTATTTTTTCGGCAAAAGCATGTCCAACGCCTGCCGCAAGTTCCAACTGTTTTGTACTTCTCTTTGCAAAAGCGCTGTCTGTCTGCCTTCGTAGCTTTCCCGCTGCAAGCCGCAGCGCGAGCAACAAAAGCGGGTAAAGCCGAGGTCGGATTCCCCGAAGTATTGATTCAAATGCTTGCGCAGACAACGATCCGTCAGTACGTACGATCTCATCTCAGCCAACTTTTTCTGTTTGACCGCTTTGCGTTTTTCCGTCTCCTGCCAAATGTCCTGCACAGGATTCGCCATTTCCGTCGTCGTGCTCACCTGCGCCTTGACCAGTGCTCTTTCGGTATAAAACGTGAGCATCGCTGCCATTTCCTCAGACATGTCAATCGAAGCCAGTGCTTTTGGATCGGGAGGCGCTCCCGCACCGTAAAGTTGGCAAAACTGCTGAATCTGCGCGGGTGTGGGATATTCTTTGTCCAGCATGTACTGATGAAGGTGGATATCGTCCTGGGAGTAAAGCAGCATCGCATAGCCAGGCTGGCCATCCCGCCCGATCCTGCCGATTTCCTGCGAATACGCCTCCAAGCTGGCGGGCAGCTGGTAGTGAATGACATAGCGGATGTCCGGCTTGTCAATGCCCATGCCAAAAGCGTTCGTGGCGATGATGACATCCAGCTCTCCCGCCAGAAACTGCGTCTGGATCAGCATTCGCTCCATGCTGTTCATGCCGCCGTGATAGCCGTCTACGTGCCGTTTTCCTTCGAGCTGGTAAGCTGCCACGAGCACCTCTACCGCCTGGCGCGTGCTGCAATAGACGATCCCCGGCCCCGCAAGCTGGTCAATCAGATCAAAGGTCAGCTGGCGGCGCTCGCTCTCGCCGCCGACTTCCGCCAAATCGTAGGCAATGTTGGCGCGATTGAGCGTTTGCACCACCACATTTTCCCGGTCAATGCCAAACAGGGAGCAAATTTCCTCACGTACCGCAGTGGTAGCTGTCGCGGTCACCGCCAAAACGGGAGGGTTCCCCAGTTGTTTGACCGTATCAGGCAAGCGCAAGTAGTCCGTGCGAAAATCATGGCCCCACGCAGAGATGCAGTGGGCTTCATCGATGGCAAAAAGGGAGACAGTGGCGCGTTTGAGCGCTTGCTGGACATACGGCTGTTGCAGCTTTTCCGGCGAGATATACAACAGCTTGCACTGGCCGGACGCGATCTTTTGCAGCACTTCCCGCGCTTCTGCCGCTTCCTGTGTGCTGTTCAGATAGGCAGCCGGAATTTTTCTTTTCGTTCGCAGCTGCTGCACCTGATCGACCATCAGCGAGATCAACGGGGAAACGACCACCGTGATACCCGGCAACAACAACGCTGGAAGCTGATAGGTCACCGATTTTCCGCCGCCCGTTGCCATCAGGCCAAGCACGCTTTTTCCCGCCAGCACCCTCTTTATGATCGACTCTTGACCGGGTCGAAATTCCCCGTAGCCAAAATGCTGTTGCAACTGCTGCTGCCATTCGTTATTCATTCGACTCCTCCTGCCTGCGGGCCAAAGCCAGCCGAATTTGCAAGTAACTGACAGTCGGGCCGACACGATCCTTGATGAGTCTGAGTCTGCTCGTTTGCAGCTGCTCGCTGGCGGCCATAATCGCCGCGCGCGTTTCCGAAGACAAGTAATCCGCATCGTCCCACTCCGGGCAGCGCAAGGCGATCTCCACCAAATGATCCTCGACGGTGCTCTCTTTCACTTGTCTTTGCGCAGCAATCTCTGCTTTGTGTATTCCTCGCTGGACCAAAGCATACGTGCGGGCCGCGCTGTCGCTCAGCCGTGGATCGAGCTTGTTTTCCTGGACGACGAGCCGTGAAAGCAGGGGAAATGCCTGCTTCTCCTCGCTCAGTCGCAAAATGGAGGCAGCCAGCCCGTACCGAAACAGCAGCGTGAGATACACTTTGGACGATTGCTTTTGCTTCGCCAGCTGTCCGAGCGTCTTCCCCACTTGCGAGACGCCAGATAGCTGAGCGACCAACAATTCCTGCACTTGCGGCTGCAACGGCTCCCACAGGCGGAAAAGCTCCTCTGACAGCCCCGCTTCCCATGCTTCCCGCAACCTCGCTGGCCCGACCTGCTCTTTTACCCACTGCTGGACGGACTTGTCCATCACGACCGGCACGAATCCAAGATCTTTTCCAAGCAATTGCGATACAGTTTGCACAAGCAAGTGCAGCCGCTGCCAGAACGATTCGATGCGGGCTGCCAAATCAAAGCGGGTAAACGGCGCGAACCAGACAGCAAAACCGTACTTCTCATAAGCATGCTCGGCAAACTGGCGTCCGTTCGCCGTGACCAAAAACGTCGGTTTGGGACTTGGTCCCTCCCCTTCGCACGGTTGCAAATAGTCGTTTTGAAACAAAGTTGCAACAATTTTATCCCAATCCTCTTTTGAAAAACCCGGAAACATCCGATAATACGGATAAAGGTTGTACAAATGCACATCCTGAAGAGTCTGGTTTGCTTTTCTGCCGCGAAGGATGTAGTAAGCTGCCTGAAGCGTTCTTTCGTTCGCCAGAGGAAGCATCGCATTCAGAGCGACAGCGCATAAAAGCTCTCGTTCCTCTGCCACACTGTTTTGACTGTTCATGTGTACTCCTTGCTATTGTTCTTTTATTCTTTTTGCGGCCCTAACGACTGCACACTTTTCACTGGATTGGATTTGGAGGATTTCTTTATGACAAAACGATTGAAAAAGTCAGAATTTATGATGGCGTACATGATCATCATAACACTTGCATGTACCGTTGGTGGATTTTTTTTCGGCGCACATTATATGAAGACATCCATTGAGGCCGAGCAAGCGGCAGCCATGGAAGCCAAACAAAAAGAAGCCGAAAAGGAAAAGATGCTGCGCGAACAAAAGCTTTACAGTGAACAGGACTTCATCCGGTTTTATTATGCGGTTTACGCTCCCGTGCTTGAACTGAAGCAGGCGCATTTCGAAACGATGGCGAACTGGGGCAGCCTCGATCAAAAAGCGCGCACGGATGCGCTCAAGCAATTGGAGAAACAAGCCGATCAGACGATCAAAGACCTGGACAAAACCGTGCCGCTCCCGACCTCCCCACTGCTGGCACAAGCCCACACGCAATTTACGAACAGTGTACGGGCTTATTTGGATAGTATGGAGAATATCCGATCCGCTCAGAATAGTAATGCCTCAACGCCTGCCGTCATCGCTTCCGGCTTGACGCTTGCCCAAAACAGCTGGCTGACGGCCCAGGAAATGGTCTACCATTCCGTTGCTGCCTGGGAATCGGCCTACGTCGAGAAAAAGCCGATGCCAAAAGCAGCGCCTGCGACCGTTTCTGTGGAACAGTGGAAGCAGTATCCGTTCCACTACCGGACCTATCTGGCTGCTTTGTTTATGTCGGCGAACAAACAATGGGGCAGCTACAATCCGGAAGACTTGACCGCGCGTCTGGATCTGCTCCTGGCCTCTACTGAGTCGCAAACGCTGGGAATCAAGGACGTGGCCGCGGCAGTGAAGGTTTTGAACGCCACAGATGCTGTCCATGCTGGTGATTTCAAAAAGTTGAATGGCAAGCTTTATTCTGTCCTAAGTACCCCTGAAATTCCGCTTTACAAGTAGTCGTACATTTTTAGACTGATTCAATCTTGAAATCTTGTGAACAAGAGCATACAATGGTCTATGATAGTGGACGTACCACTTCGCAACGGGAGGTGAAACCACGATGACTACATGGGTAGATAAAGACACTTGTATTGCTTGCGGTGCTTGTGGCGCCACGGCTCCTGACGTCTTTGATTACGACGACGAGGGCCTTGCGTTCAACAAGTTGGATGACAACGCAAACAGCGTTGAAATCCCGGATATCCTTCAAGACGACGTTCGCGACGCTGCAGAAGGATGCCCGACCGATTCTATCAAAGTGGAATAGTATTCCAGCAACCAAACCTCTTACGTACTTTGTATGTAAGAGGTTTTTCAGTTTTTTTCCACTACTCCGCCATTCTGAACGGACAGTCGGCATTTTCCCGTTTCTTATTTTTTGATTTTTCGGTAAGATAAAATCATGCAGAAAAACCGAACATTCTCGCGCGTTTTTTCCACTTTTTGTGAGACTAATATCTTAACGTTCGGTTTTAGGTTGTTTTTGACCATTAAACACACTCCAATCAACTAATATTCACGAACGATAAATCTATTTTTCTTGGCATCGTTCATTTTTTCTTGTTTTTCTGCTTGACGCTGTCATTTTGCCGTGATATCTTAAGTACAAATCTTAGGAAACACCACATCACCAACAGCGATGACGAAGAAATGCTGTGCCAAAGAAATCCTCAGAGAGCCGATGAATTGCTGCGAATCGGCGGTTTCTTCCACAGATAAGCACTTCTGAGCTGCTGCGTCGAACAGGCGATGAAGTCGTCACAAGTAGGCGCGAACGGTAGATCCGTTATCTCTACAGGTCATGTACCTGCCAAGGCTCTTTTTTGAGAAAAGAAGAGCGAATGAGGGTGGCACCGCGAAGCAAGCCTCTCGTCCCTCACTGTTCTGTAATAGGAGCAGTGTGAGAACGGGAGGTTTTTTTATTGATTTATTTAGGAGGAGAGAGACATGTTCACTGACAAACTGATTTTGCGCATTCCAGGCCCTACCCCCATCCCCCCTCGCGTGCAGTTGGCGATGAGCCAGCCGATGATTGGACACCGCAGCGGCAAATTCTCTGCTCTGTTCGCACGCACGGCGGAAAGACTGAAACCTTATTTCGGCACGACCCAAGACGTGTACATCCTCGCAGGCAGCGGAACCAGCGCGCTGGAGACAGGCGTGGTCAACACGCTGCAACCCGGAGATGAAGCTGCCGTGCTCATCAGCGGCGCTTTCGGCGAACGCTTTGCGAAAATATGCGAGCGTTACGGCGTGATTGCCCACCGCCTGGAAGTACCGTGGGGCGAAGCGGTTACACCGGAGCTGGTCGAAGCTTTTCTCAAAGAAAAGCCGCAAGTAAAAGCTGTTTTCGCAACGTACTGTGAGACTTCTACCGGGGTGCAAAATCCGATTGCCGAGCTGGCGAAAACGATCCGCACTCATTCCGATGCCCTGTTTATCGTAGATGCAGTCAGCTGCCTGGGCGCAGTGGCTTGCGAAATGGATGCCTGGGGCGTCGACATCGTCGTAACCGGCTCGCAAAAAGCGTTCATGCTGCCGACAGGTCTCGCCTTCCTCGCTGCAAGCGAACGAGCCTGGAAAGTCATTGAGGCAAACAAGCCGCTCGCTTTCTATCTCGACCTGAAAGCGTACCGGAAAAGCCTCGCCGATCAGACAACACCGTACACTCCGGCCGTTTCCCTGATTTTTGGTCTGGCCGAGGTACTCGATATACTCGATGAGGAAGGGCTGCCTGCGATCATCAAGCGCCACGAGCTGATGCGCGACATGACCCGCGCTGCCATGCGCGCACTGAACGTCAACCTGATGGCCGAGGACGCCTATGCCGCTGCCACCGTCACCTCCTGCGACCCACAAGGCGCTTTTGACGCGGAGGCGCTGCGCAAAGTATTGACGAAGCAGTACAACATCACCATCGCTGGCGGCCAACAGCACATGAAGGGGAAAATTTTCCGCATCGGACACATGGGCTACTGCGAACCGCTCGATGTTCTGCAAGTGATCTCTGCCATTGAAATGTCGCTTCACCAAATCGGTGCCCCAGTCGAGCTGGGTGCCGGTGTCAAAGCTGCCCAGGAGGTGCTCATCGCACATGTATAAAGTTCTGATTACTGACCCACTTAGCGAATTTGGTATTCAACAATTGCTGGACGCCGAGGACGTGGAAGTCGTCCGCAAAACCAACCTCTCCCCTGCCGAGCTTTTGGAAATCATCGGCGATTACGACGCTTTGCTCGTCCGCAGCCAGACACAAGTGACAGCGGAAGTTCTCCAGGCCGGAAAAAATTTGAAGGCGGTAGGACGCGCCGGGGTCGGCGTAGACAACATCGATATCGCCGCAGCTACGCAAGCTGGTATTCCGGTCATCAATGCCCCGGACGGCAATACGATTTCTACGGCGGAGCATTCCTTTGCCATGCTGATGGCGGTCGCCCGCAACATCCCGCAAGCACACAAAAAACTCGTGGACGGAACATGGGATCGCAAAAGCTTCCAAGGGGTCGAGCTGAACAAAAAAGTGCTCGGCGTAGTCGGAATGGGCCGGATCGGTTCTGAAGTTGCCAAGCGCGCCAAAGCATTCGGCATGAGCGTCATGGGCTTCGACCCGTTCATGACCGAGGAACGCGCGCAAAAAATGGGCGTCATCCACGCCACTGTCGATGACATTTGCCGTCAAGCTGATTTCATCACGGTGCATACCCCATTGACAAAAGAAACCCGCCACATCATCAGCACGCGCGAATTTGCCAAAATGAAAGAAGGCGTCCGCCTGATCAACTGCGCACGCGGCGGGATCATCGACGAAAAGGCGCTGTACGAAGCGATCACAAGCGGCAAAGTTGCCGGAGCCGCCCTGGACGTGTTTGAGGAAGAGCCTCCAGTAGACAACCCGCTCGTAGGTTTGCCGCAAGTCGTTACCACTCCTCACCTGGGAGCATCGACAGTCGAAGCGCAAGAAAACGTGGCGGTCGATGTGTCCGAAGAAATCTTGAAGGTGCTGCGCGGCGAGCCGTTCAAAAATGCGGTGAACTTGCCGTCCATCCCTGCGCACGTCATGGAAAAGGTGCAACCGTACTTCCAACTGGGCGAAAAACTGGGGCATTTCCTCGCACAAGTCACGGTTGGCTCGATCTCCGAGGTCGCGATCAAGTACAGCGGCGAGCTGACCGATGTGGATACTTCGCCGCTGACCCGCACCGTCTTGAAAGGCGTTTTGTCCTTCCGTCTGGGTGAGGTTGCAAACTACGTGAATGCACCGCTTCTGGCAAAAGTCCGGGACATCACCGTTACGGAGCAAAAAACGGCGCAAAACAAAGGCTTTACCAACCTGCTGACCGTCAGCCTGAAAACGACGCAGGAAACTCGCACCGTTGCTGGTACGCGCCTCAACGGATACGGCGCGCGCATCGTCAAAATCGACGACTTTGCGATCGACGTGGCTCCAGAAGGCTACTTGCTCTACATTCACCACAACGACCGCCCTGGTGTAATCGGACGCGTCGGTTCCATTTTGGGCGAAAACAGCGTGAATATCGCAACGATGCAAGTGGGCCGTCGCGACATTGGCGGAGACGCGATTATGATGCTCTCCGTCGACAAGCCGCTTACGCCTGAGCTGCTCGACACGATGGGCGAGCTGGCTGAAGTGAAAAGCGTTACGCAAATCGAACTGTAGACAGGGGCCCTCCCCTTTTGCTCCTGATCGCCAAAAAGACCTGGCTATTCATCTGCCGGGTCTTTTCCTTTACCCTTATTTTTGTTAGCGCTATAATGGGACGAGATGATTTTACACCAAGAAAGGAGTTTCTTATGACGAACCAGGCGTTGTTCGCCATCGGCATCTTTTTAGTTACCTACGCATTTATTATCAGCGAAAAATTGCACAGGACGATCGTCGCCATGTGCGGCGGGATTTTGATGGTTCTGTTTGGCATCGTCTCGCAGGAGCAAGCGATACATCACATTGATTTCAACACGTTGGGCCTGTTGATCGGGATGATGATCCTCGTGACGGTGACGGCTAAAACCGGGGTGTTCAAATACGTGGCGATTCGCGCCGCCAAGCTGGCAAAAGGCAAGCCCGTTCGCATCCTCGTGTACTTGAGCATCATCACGGCTGTTGCTTCCGCCTTTTTGGACAACGTGACAACCGTGCTGCTGATCGTTCCAGTTACTTTCAGCATCGCCAGACAGCTGGAACTGAATCCGATCCCGTTTTTGATCAGCGAAATTATTGCATCGAACGCGGGTGGTACAGCGACATTGATTGGTGACCCGCCCAATATCATGATCGGCAGTTCGGTTCCAGAACTGGATTTCATGGCGTTTCTCGTCAATTTAAGCCCGGTCATTGTCATCATCATGGCGCTGACGATCTTGTGTCTCGTGTTCATTTATCGCAAGCAACTACATACGTCGCCTGAGTTGAGTGCGCGAATCATGCAGCTCAATGAGCGCGACGAAATTACGGATTCGGTCTTGCTGAAAAAATCGCTGACAGTAATGGCTCTGACGATTGTCGGCTTCATGCTGCACGGCGCGCTCCATCTCGAATCGGCCACGATTGCGCTCACTGGCGCTTTCCTGCTTCTCCTCATCACCGGAGAGCATTATTTGGAGGAAGCGATCAGCAAAGTGGAGTGGAATACGATCTTCTTTTTCATCGGCTTGTTTGTCCTCGTGTCGGGGCTGGTGGAAACAGGCGTGATTGCCAAGCTGGCGAGTCAGGCGATCCAGCTGACAGGCGGCGATTCGTTGAAGACCTCCCTGCTGATTTTGTGGATGAGCGCCATTGCCTCCGCTTTTGTCGACAACATCCCGTTTGTCGCCACGATGATCCCGATGATCAAAGAAATGGGCGCTTTGGGCATCACCAACCTGGAGCCGCTTTGGTGGAGCCTTGCTCTCGGCGCCTGCCTGGGTGGAAACGGAACGCTCATCGGAGCCAGCGCCAACGTCATCGTCGCAGGGCTGGCAGCCAAGGAAGGCCATCACATCGGCTTTGTCAGCTTCATGAAGGTGGCTTTCCCGCTGATGATCATGTCGATCGTCGTCTCGCATTTGTACGTCTACTTGCGCTATTTTATTTGGTGAGGAGGGCTATGCTTGCTCCAATATACATTTGATGAAAAAATGATCAGTATTCAGGAACGTGCCTCGCAGCAGGATACGACTTATGTCATCGAAGTAAAATCGGAAGAAATGCGAGCGCGGCTAAAGCAGGTTCGCCAGTTTTTCGATGAGAACCGCGATTATACCGATGTCATGTTTTACTCGCGGGAGGACGGCACTTATGAAGCTATCGTTCGTGAGGATGTGAAAAACGCGTTTCTCATCCACGCCTTCCGTTTTCAATGCCTGACATCGTTGCGCTGGGCTTGATTCCATAAGCAATTGCAAAAAGACTCCACCGGGATGAAGTACGGTGGAGTCTTTTTCTACGAGAACCTTTTGGACGATTGTTTAGAGAGCAACGTTACAACTTGCTTACGCCAAGCCGTCTCAGCCATCATCCTTTTTACTTTTCATTCAAGACCGTCAGCAGACCGCGAATGTCATCCAAAATGTAGTCGGCCTTTTCTTCCGCAAACTTGCTGCGCGCCTTTTGACCAGACAATCCCGTCAGCGTGGCGGCGAACTGGCAGCCCATGGAGCGCGCCGCCAGCAGATCGGCCAGGGAATCTCCCACTACCAATACTTCCTCTCCATTCTCGATCGGCAGAGGATGACGAAGCACATCGCTATGCGGCGTCTCCAGACCGAGCAAGCCTTTTACGTACGAAAAAGGATGCGGCTTGGACAAGGGCACATAGTCGGGGTGTGCCTCTTCTGCTTCGAGAACATGCGAGGCTGTCACAACCCGATTCGGATCAAACCATTCCAGCAGGTTCATCGCCCGCAGCGGGACATGCGTCTCAATCGTCGGACGCCCCGTGCCAAGTCCCAATGTGTACCCGCGCTCATTCAACACGCGGAACAGCTCCGCCATCTCTGTCGGGGGAACAATGGGAATCTCGTCGGTCAAAAAACCTTTCTTGCCTGGCTGCATCGTCTCACGGCCAATGGAAGCCGCTACGCGCTCATCGCCGAGGTACCATTCTTGAAACGTTTCCTGCACTAGCTGCCACAGCGCGCAGTTAGCCGAAAACTTGTCCGTCTCGACCCCGCAGCGCTCTTTTGCCAATTGATTCACATACAGCAGCAAATCCGCCTTTTGCGCTGAGCTTTTGGCGAAATCAGGGAGAATTGCTGCGTAATCGACTGCAAAATCAGGAGTGTAGTCGTTTGCCCACTGCCGCAGACGGGCAAGCTCTTGCCGTCCAAGCTCGTCAGCAAGCAAACTTGCCGCTTCCGGCACATGCGGCACAAGCCTTTCGATCAATCGGACCAACTGGTAGGAAACAGCGAGAAAGACCATATCCCAGTTTGAGTTGATGCCACGAGATTTGATGAAGTTCAGCACTTCATCCTGCACAAACACTTGCTCGCGAACGCGTCGGATAACCGCTTCCGCTGGCGCCGGATGAAACGACTCGCCTTGCAAACCGGCATACTGCGGGCTGAACAAAAGCTCCCAAACCGTGAGAGCGGAAGCATCGAAATAGCGTTCTTCGCTGAGCATAACCCCATCCACATCAAACAAGATCGTTTTGATCATTTTCTCTCTACACTCCTATTTATTTTTCGCCTGCAACGCCAAGGCAATCGTAAATGTCGTGCCCTCTCCCAATTTGCTTTGCACGCCAATCGTACCTCCGTGTGCCTCGACGATGTTTCTCGCAATCGCCAAGCCCAGACCTGTGCCGCCGACTCGCCCGCGCGTACGCGCCTTGTCGGCTTTGTAAAACCGCTCGAACACAAACGGCAAGTCCTCTTGCGGGATGCCGCTGCCCGTATCGCTGACCTCGATCAGCAATGTCTTGTCTCCGCGAGCGCGAATCGTGACACTGCCGCCGCTTGGCGTGTGTCTGAGCGCGTTGTCGATCAGGTTGGTAAGCACCTGCTCCATCCGATCCGGATCGATATTCACATCGGTGTGTGTCGTCGTTACTTCCAGCAACAGCGTAATTCCGCGTTCCCGGGCCAACCCGGTAAACTTGCGGTGGATTCGCTCCATGTACGGGCGCAGCTCCAACACTTCCTGGAACAGCTCCACGTGTCCCGCTTCCATCCGCGCCAGACTGAGCAGCTCGTTGACCAGCTTCGTCATGCGCACGGACTCGTCGTAAATGATCTGCGCCAGCTCTTTGTGCTCTTCAGGCGACGTCGCAATATCGTCGACGATCGCTTCGCTGTAGCCTTGCAGCATCGACAGCGGTGTGCGCAGCTCGTGCGAGACATTGGCGACAAAGTCGTTGCGCATTTTGTCCAGCTTGCGCTCCTGGGTAATATCGCGCAGCACCGCAACCGCCCCGCGGATTTGTTCCCGGTCATTCAGCGGCACCATCACCAACGCCCAAATGCGCCCTTGGACAGGAATGTCCTCGATGACCTCCTGCCCTGTCTGCACCACCTGCTGGTAAAACGTAAACAACGGCACAGGCTCGTCCTGGTGTTCATATTCCCAGTCCCGCAAAAAGCGTTCGGCTGGCGGGTTCGTCACCGCAACCTTCCCGTTCGCGTCGATCATGACAACCCCGTCCACCATCGAGCGCAATACGCTTGCCAACTGTTCCTTTTCTTTGGACAAGGCATCGACCAGCTGGTTCAGCTTGCTCGCCATCGTATTGAACGATGCGGCCAGCTCACCTGTCTCATCCGCAGTTTTAATCGGAACTTCCGCATGGAAATCGCCTTCCGCGATCCGGTGGGCCGTCTCTTTCATTTGCCGCAGCGGAATCGTAATCCGCGACGACAGGAAGAAAGCAAACACGGTGGTAGCAACGAAGGCGATAACTCCGACGACAAAAATCAAAAATCTCACTTCGTTTACGGTATCATCAAAGTCTTCGATGGCCTGGTACATCACGACCGCCCCTTGCTTGCCAGGGCTTTCCTCAAGCGGGACGGCGACTGCGAGCATTTGCACGCTGCTCATGTGATCGTTCGGGTTGTTCGAAGCCACCTGCAAATAAATGCGTTGCGGAGCGGGATGCTTGCCAGCCAATGCATCCGCCAGGTGTAAAGTCTGGTCTTTCAACAGTTGCTCAACCGGAATGTTCGGCAGGCCCGTTCCTTCGCTTTTGCCAATCACCTGGCCTTGGTCGTTCAAGACCAGCATTCCGGTATGGTGAACGAGACTAAACGTCGAAGCCATCTCCAGCGCCCCGCGCTTGTCGGTGCTGGCCGCCAGTCCTGTCGACAGCCCTTCCGCCAACTCTTGCAGATTTTTCGTCTGGCGGTTGCTGTAGAAGCTGTCAAAAGACTGCACCAGCAACAGGCTGAATATCGTCAAAACGAGTGCAAACAAAGCAATAATCGTCATCCATAGCTTTCCGACAACGCTGCGAAAAATAACGTCCACTTATTTCGGCACCTCAAGCTTGTAGCCGACTCCCCAGACAGTGGCGATCATGTTGGCCGCTTGCGGAGAAACCCGGTTCAATTTTTCGCGCAGACGCTTGATGTGCGTATCCACCGTGCGCAAATCACCGAAAAATTCGTAGTGCCACACGTCTTTGAGCAGTTCTTCGCGCGTGAACACTTTGTCCGGCGACAAAGCGAGATAGTGCAACAGCTCGTACTCTTTCGGCGTCAGGCTGACTTCCTGTCCGCTCGCAATGACTTTGTGCGCGTCGTGATCAATCGTCAGTTCAGGGAAGACGAGCACAGAATGGCTGTTGAACGTCTCCGTCTTGAGGTAGGCGGTAGCCGAGGAACGACGCAAAATCGCCTTTACCCGGTACATGACCTCTCGCGGGCTGAACGGTTTGACCACATAGTCATCCACGCCTGCTTCAAAGCCATGGACGCGGTTTGTCTCTTCGCCTTTTGCCGTCAGCATGATGATCGGAGTCGCCTTGAACTCGCGCACGCGCTGGCATACCTCAATCCCGTCCATCCCGGGAAGCATCAAGTCGAGCAAAATAATATCGTAATCGCTGCCAACAGCCATTTCTACTGCTTGCTCGCCGTTGTCAGCCTCGTCAATCAGAAAGTTCTCTCTTTCCAGATACATTTTAAGCAAGCGGCGGATGCGCTCCTCATCGTCTACTACCAAAATTCGTGCCATTTTTTCCATTCAAAAACACCTCTTGGCCTCATGTTATCGTACTCATTTGAATATAGTCCAAAAAGCTGGCAAAATCACCAGCTTTTTGAAGGGGTATGTTACACGCCTGCATAGGAGTGCAAACCGGCAATGACCAGGTTGACCACGACCAGCGTAATTAAAATGATAACGAATCCGATGACAGACATCCAGGCCGATTTCGCGCCGATCCACCCGCGAGAAAGGCGCAGATGGAGGTACGCGCTGTAAAACAGCCAGACGATCAATGCCCATACCTCTTTCGGGTCCCAGCCCCAGAATCGTCCCCACGCTTCCTGTGCCCAGATCATGGCGAAAATCAAAGCACCGAGCGTGAAGACAGGATAGCCGATGCTGATCGCCCGGTAGCTGATCTCATCCAGCAAATCCGGCTCGATTCCTTCTACAGAAGGCTGGATCAAAGCACCCAGACGCTTGCGGAAAATCAGGCGCAGTCCGCCGTACAAAATTACACCCGTGATGACCGACCACAGCATCGTATTCAGTTTGCGGGCAGCGTCTTTTCCTTCCATCCAGCTTGGTGCAGCAAACCACGGATTCATCGGTCCGGCTTGCACGATTTTGGAATCGGCAGGAGCGACAATCGCAGGCATCGTGTATTCTACCCGCACTTTTTCCATCGTCCCGACCGGGTTCATCTGCTCTTTGTTCATTTCAAAAATCGTCTTGTGATCCATTCTCGCAAAGGTCGATTCCATCAAAATGAATCCGACAAGCATCAAAACAACCGCGAGTACAAATTCCAGCCACTTGGTGCTGCGTGCCGATACGTGCTGCGGCACAGTGCGGATCAAATACATCAGCCCGGCTGCGAAACCGACTGCCAAAATCCCTTCCCCGAGCGCTGCTGTCGTCACGTGAATGTGCAGCCAGTAGCTTTGCAGCGAAGGAATCAGCGGGGTTACCTCTTTCGGGAAGACGTACGAATACGCCAGCATGATGACCCCGAGCGGAAGCACAAACGCCCCGATTACGTTCAGCTTGTAAATCCGGTAAATGATCAAATAGGCCAGGATAATACAGTAATCCAAAAAGGCCATGAACTCAAACATGTTGCTCGTCGGGCTGTGTCCTCCCCCAACCCAGCGAGCCACGACATAGCCCGTCTGCGCCAAAAAGCCAACCACCGCGAGCCAGTACGCGATCCTGCCGTAACGTTGTTCATGTTGCTTTGGATCGCGTCCCGCCCAGTTTTTCCCCGTCATCGCTACGACAAACACAATCGAAGAGATTACGTACAGCAAAAACGCGATATCTAGTAACCAGTCACTCAATTGTATGAGCTGCACGTCGAGTGTACCCCCTTGGAGCTTTACGCCTTCGTTTTTTCTTCAACCGTTACAGGAAGCTTGAGCTGTTCCACCAGTCCGTCGACCTCCCTGCGAAGCCCGAACCAGTTTTTGTTTGTATGCGCTGCCAGAAGAACCGTTCCTTCCTGCGTCTGCACCCAGACCCGACGGTGCTGCCAGAAGAAGCCCATTACGACCCCGATCATAAAAATGAAGGCTCCGAAGTAGATGAGCGGCACAGCTTTGTCGATCCGTACGTTCAAACCGGAAATATCGATCAGATCAGGCTTTTTGAAAACCAGCCCGAAGCGGCCATCGGATTTTTGCGTCAAAACCGAACCTTGCAGGTAGACCAGCTTCTCGTTCTGGTTCGTGGACTCGTCCGCAATTTCCAGTGCGACCATCGGATTTTTCGGCAAATTGGTTTGCGTAGCAGGCTTGCCGTCTTTGCCCATGACGAAATCCGGGAAGTAATCCAGAACGCGCACTTTGATGCCCGCCGCAATCTCTTGCTCCGCCGCCGGATTGTACAAGTCAATCTTGATTGGCCCCAGTTCCTTGTTCCCTTGTTTCACATCGACCAGCACAAAATTGAGAGCGCCAAGCTGCATTTCCTGAACGCCAGACTGATAAATCGCGAGGTCCCCCTCCATCATCGGATGGTTCACGATAATAGGGCCTTTCTGCACTTCGATCAAATCAGGCTTTTTCCCCGGCACTTCTGCATTTTTGTTTACGTACAGGATGGCGTCCGTCTGGAAGCTTTTTGGAATGACGCCTCCATTCAACTCCAGCTTTGCCGGCATCTCTTCTTCCGACCAATACTCGGTATGGTAGTTTTCGCTTTTTATGTAATAAGGCGTATCCGGTATCGCGACCGTCTGCCCTTCCCGCACCCACACAAACTCGTCCATGTAAAATCCCGGAATGTTGCGCATGAGTACGCCGATCAGAAACAGAATCAGACCGATGTGGTTCACATAAGGCCCCCAACGGCTGAAGCGGCCTTTTTCCGCCATGATCGCACGCTCTGCCCGGAAAATCCGGTACCCTTTTTTCTTCAGAGCCAGTGCGGAGCTGTCCAAAAGCTCGGCCTGATCGACATCCGGGGCAAGCTCTCCTTCGGCAAACAGCTTTTGCCCCTTCAAAAAGGACTTGTGCTGATTGAGACGCGGTTTGCTGAGCGCCTTGTAGAGCGGAATGACCCGGTCGAGACTACAGATGACAAGCGATGTTCCCAAAAGCACGAGCAGAGTCACGAACCACCAGGAAGAGTACAGATTGTGAAAGCCAAGTCCGTAGTAAACCGTCCCGAGCACTCCGTATGTATCCGTGTAGAATCGCGCCACATCCGCTTCTGTCGGAACCGGAACGGGGATGTATTGCTGCTGCGGGAAGATCGTTCCGACCGCCGAAGCAACCAGAATGACAATAATGATACCGATTGCAATTTTGACCGAGGAAAAATAATTCCAGATCCGGTCAATCCATTTTTTCGTATACGTCTGGGAACGCCGTGCCATCCCTTCGTAGCGCATGTCAGGAAATGCCGTCTGCTCGTATACTTCGACGTTCAACGGCTTCCCGCACGACTCACAGAGCAGCGTCCCTACCGGATTCGTGTGCCCACATTCACATTTTCGCTGATCCATAATGCTCCTCACTTGGGCAAGATTTTGGACATTTTGTCCGCAATCATTGCTTCATTTAGTTGCCCGATGAAAATCTCCTTCACTTCTCCATCCGGCGCAATAAAAAACGTCGTAGGAATAGGACCGATCCGGTACAACTTCGTAATTTGCGATTGGCGATCCAGCAAAATCGGGAAGTCGACACCGAACTGCTTCACAAACGGCTCTACGGCAACGGGAGCTTCTCCAATGTTCACACCGACGACAACCAGTCCTTTGTCCTTGAACTTGTTGTACTGCTCCTGCAAGGCTGGCATTTCCTTTTTACAGGGCTCGCACCATGTGCCCCAGAAATTGAGCACGACGCCCTTCCCTTTCAAATCGTCAAGCGCCAGTTCTGGTCCGTTCAGCTGCTCCAAACTGAAATTCGGAGCATCGCCCCCTACTTTGACAGCATTCGGGTCCTTCACGAAGCTGGAATAGAGAGCAAAAACCAGAGCGACAAGCAAAAGACCCAGTACCGCGACCCTGACATATGTACGGTTGGTTTTGTTCATGATGCCCATACTCCCATCTACTACTTGTAAATTGCAAGCATTATCCATTCTATTATAGCGTTCCTAGATTTTCCGCCAGCGCATAACTTATGAACAGATTTTGAACGAATCACGCTTTTGGCCCTTTGCTCCGTCTGTTTTGCACCAATCCTTGCTTCAGCTTGTCTACTTCCTGCTTGCTCAGCGCTCGAAACTGGCCTGCGCGCAGTCCTTCCAGCGTCAAAAATCCTAAGCGAACACGCTCCAGCGTCAGCACCGGATGCCCGATCGCCGCGCACATTCGCCGCACCTGGCGATTGCGTCCTTCGTGAATCGTCAGCTCGATCAGCGCCTTGGCGTTCCCTTGCTCGGTTTTGAGCAATTTGGACGCCCCCGGCGAAGTCATGCCATCTTCCAGGAGAATGCCCGTTGCGAGCTTTTTCAGCTTGTCCTGGCTAGGTACGCCTTTTACCCAGGCGCGGTATACTTTGTCGATTTCGTAGCTCGGGTGGGCAAGCTTGTTGGCCAGATCGCCGTCATTGGTCAACAGCAGCAAGCCGGATGTGTCGTAGTCAAGCCGTCCTACCGGATAGACGCGTTCTTTTACCCCCGCGAGCAGTTCCGTGACCACTTTGCGTCCTTGAGGGTCGCTTGCGCTCGTAATCACACCTGTCGGCTTGTACAGCAAATAGTAGACGTGCTGCTCCAGCACGATTTCCCGGCCTTTTACCGTAATCTTGTCTGTCGCAGGGTCGACCTTGATTCCCTGCTCGTGAACAACCTTGCCGTTTACCTGCACATGTCCCTGTGCGATCAATTCCTCACAATGCCGGCGAGAGGCGACTCCAGCATGCGCCAATACCTTTTGCAATCGTTCCATCGTTGGATCACCTCTACAACATCATACCCATTCTTACCAGTGTGGACAAGAAAAAGGGAAAAACTTCCCCATGTTTCGAGGAAGTTTTCCCTGCGTATTTGACAATTCTTGCGTTCAGGAAAAAACGTACGAGACGATCAGCAAGGAGAAAATGACCCCCGCCAGATCAGACCATAGCCCGACCTTCAAGGCGTAGCCGGAGTTGCGAATGCCGACAGCCCCAAAATAAACAGTCAGGACGTACAAGGTCGTGTCCGTGCTCCCTTGCATCGTAGCCGCCAGTCTTCCGAAAAACGAGTCCGGCCCGTACTGCGCGATCAAATCGGTAGCGATGGCAAGCGACCCCGTCCCGGTGAGCGGACGCAACAGAGCGAGCGGCACCAGTTCCTCGGGAAAGTGGAGAAAGTCTAGCACAGGCTTTATGCCGCGCAACAGCATGTCAAGTGCCCCAGACTCGCGGAACATGCTGACCGCCACCATCATCGCAATCAGATGGGGCAAAATGCGAATCGTCGTCGAAAGCCCGCCTTTTGCTCCCTCGACAAATGTCTCGTATACCGGAACCTGTCGGCGCCATCCGTACAAGAGGACAAACGCAATCGTAACGGGAATCGCCCAGAGCGAGATCAGGGATACCCATTGATACATACGGTTTCCCCCTAATTGTGACGTCGTAAGTGACGATAGCGATACCAGCGATCAATCAACAAGGCCACGATCGTTGCCGCAAAGGAAGAGACGAGCGTCGTCCCGACAATTTCCACCGGATTGACGGAGCCGTACTGCATGCGAATCGCAATCATGGTCGTCGGAATGATCGTGATGCTCGCCGTGTTGATCGCCAGCAGCGTGCACATCGCCGGGGAAGCTTTTTGCTTGTCAGGATTCAGCTTCTGCAATTCCTCCATCGCTTTCAGCCCCATCGGCGTTGCGGCATTGCCAAGACCGAGCAGGTTGGCACTCATGTTCGACAAAATATAGCCCATGGCTGGATGGCCTTTTGGCACATCGGGAAACAGCAGCTGTATAAGCGGAGACAGCGCTTTGGACAACAGCGCAAGCAACCCGGATTTTTCCGCTACGCGCATAATGCCCAGCCAAAAGGCGAGGACGCTGAGCAAGCCGAAGCATACGGTGACGCCTGTCTTCGCGCCTTCAAAAGCTGCCGCGTTGATTGCCTCCATGCGACCTGTGAAGGCGGCGACGACGATTGAGATGACGATCAAAGCGAGCCAGATGACATTAAGCACGCCACAGCCCCCCTGCCACAATGTCCCAGAACTGCTTCCAGAACAAGTGCTCACCGCTCGCAGGCTGACTTGCCGTCGGAGCGTCGGCGCGCACGACGAGCGGCACTTGTCCGATCATGTTTTCCTTCATGTACACCTGCAAGAAACCGACGAGCTGCCCTTCCATCTGGGGGGTGATTGTCGACTGTCCCATCACAACGCGTTGTTTGATCGCTGCCTCTTCCGCAGACTGGAGCGGGTAGCGAAAAGCGTTTTGTGTCACCAAATGGGCGCCCGCTTCCATCGTAACCGGAGTTTCTGGCTGGATGTCCTGGCCTTCACCGACCAACTGCTTGACCGGAAAGTTGGCAAAGCCGTAGTCCAAAAGCTTTGCAGAATCATTCCAGTCGTCCGAAGCATTTAAGGTGATGGTCGCGAGCTGCCTTCCTTCGCGGGTAGCCGAGGCGGCGAGACAACGCTTCGCCAGTTTCGTGTAGCCTGTTTTCACCCCGTCTGCTCCGTTGTACAGATGCAGCATCTTGTTTTTGTTGAGCAGCCGTCTGTCCCACTGCTCCCCTTCCCAGGAGATGTCTTTGACCTTGGTGGAAACAATTTGCCGAAAAACCGGATTGCGCAAAGCATAGGCGGACAGCTTCGCCATATCTTCGGCCGTAGAATAGTGCTGGTTGCTGTCATCCAGTCCGTGCGGGTTGGTAAAATTCGTATGCTCCATTCCGATCATGGCTGCCTTTTCGTTCATCATATAAGTGAAGCCCGGAACCGAGCCGCCAATGTGGGTGGCAATCGTAACGGCAGCATCATTGCCTGAGCGCAGCATGAGACCGTAGAGCAGCTCTTCCAACGTCAGCTTTTCGGATCGCTTCAAGTAGATAGACGAGCCTTCGACCCCGACAGCTTCTGGCGGTACGGTCACTTGGTCGTCGAGCTTCCCCATCTCAATGGCGACAATCGCCGTCATCGTCTTCGTCAGGCTGGCGATCCGCATCTTTTTCGTGCCGTTTTTCGAATACAGAATCCGCCCGCTCGCCACATCAATCAAGGCAGCGCCTTCGGCCGAGAGGCTTGGCTGCACCGTTTGCGCCTGTGCTGCGGGTGGCCCAGCCAGCAATAGCTGTATAAAAAGAAAAACGACGAGTCCGCCGGACAGAAGTTTTCGTACGTTCATACACGTCCTCCCCATCCCCAAAAGTACAACGATACACAGGTTTGTACATATATATGGGGACGAGTCGGGCGGTAGTACGAAAAACTGTCCGGAGCGACTAATCGTTTGCTTTTTCTTCCTGTCTGCCAAAAAGAGCAGAGGCTTCCATGCGGACTTCCTCGATATCCAGGTTGACAGGCGGTTCGGGTAGATCGGCAATTTCGCGCAGTCCGAAATGCTCGAGAAACTCTTTGGTGGTCGCGTACAAAATCGGGCGTCCAATCCCTTCGGCTCTCCCCGCTTCGCGAATCAACTGTTTCGACAAAAGCGTATTGAGTGCCTTTTCGCATTTTACACCGCGTATTTCTTCGATTTCCGAGCGCGTCAACGGCTGCTTGTAGGCAATGATGGCAAGCGTCTCCAGTGCTGCCTGGGACAGCGTCGATTGCCCAGGCGAAGTGGCCAGACGCTCGAAATAAGGAACATGCTCGGGCAAGGTCGTCAGCTGATACGCTTTGGCCACTTCGACGATTTGCACGCCGCGCCCTGCCCGGCGAAAGTCCGCTTTCATGTCCTCGATCAAGTCAACGACCTCTTCTTCCGATACCTCGACGATTTCACTAATCTCCTTGGCATCGATTCCTTCATCTCCCGAGATGAACAGCAAGCCTTCGATCACGCCTTTGAGCTTGTCATAGTCCATCGTTGTGGGCTCCTTCCGCATCACAGATCATGATGTCTTGAAACAGTTGATTTTGCACACACGTAATTTGCTTTGCCTTCATCAGCTCCAGCAAAGCGAGAAACGTCGTGACGATTTCCGAGCGGGTCGCTCCCTGGGCAAAAAGCTGGGAGAAGCGCACCATGCCCCCTCCGACGCGAACCAGCTGGCGAATCTGCGTCATCCGGTCCTTGATGGAGATTTCATCGCGGGAAACCTTTGTCATCGGTTCCTTGTCTTTCGCTTTTTGCACGAGTTTTTCCAGCGCATTGACTAGATCGTACAACGTCACGTTTTTGACGGTCGTATCTTCCTCGCGCGCATACGGAGCCAAATTTTCCGCAGGGCGGGTAAACACCTGGTTGCGGCCGATTTCCATCTCGCGCAGTTGCTCAGCCAGCAGCTTGTAGCGCTTGTATTCCAACAGTCGCGCCACCAGCTCTTCCCGTGGATCGACCTCGTCGACGTCCATGTCGAGAAAAGGCTGGAACACATGCTCTTCTTTTCGCGGCAAAAGCATTTTGCTTTTGATGGAAAGCAGGGTCGCCGCCATCACGACAAACTCGCTGGCCACATCGAGTTGCAGCTCCTGCATGCGATCGATCGTCGCGAGGTATTGCTCGGTAATTTCCGCAATCGGAATGTCGTAAATGTCTACTTCTGCCTTGTCGATCAGATGAAGCAAAAGGTCAAGGGGCCCTTCAAATGAATCAAGTTTGATGCTGTAGGCCAAAAGACGTCCCCTCGTTTCCTTTAAATGAACACGCTGATGATGCTTCCGGCAACTTTTTGCACCCACATCACCATTAATCCCATAGGTATACCGAAAATGGTTGCGCTAACACCCGGGATGAAAATCAGCAGAAGCAACAACCAAGGACCATAGATTTCGAAATTGTAAAAGGCTCCATCCCATCTGCGCGGAGACAGGAAGCGCAAAATCTTATACCCGTCGAGCGGGGGAACTGGCAGCAGGTTGAACACAAACAAGCCCACATTGATGAAGACACAGTATTCCAGTGTTGTTTTCAGTGCGAATGCAGCTTTTTCGCTCATTCCGTCCATCACGCCGTAATAACGTGTAAGTATGTAAACAATACAGAACAGAATCGCCAACACCAGGTTGATCAACGGCCCCGCTGCCGACACATACACGATACCGAGTCGCTTGTTCCCGCGAAATTGCAGCGGATTGATCGGCACAGGCTTGGCCCAGCCGAACGGTCCAAACAAAATGAGAATCAACCCGAACGGATCGATGTGCGGGATCGGATTTATCGTTAAGCGGCCCTCGTTTTTGGCGGTATTGTCGCCCAGTTTCCAGGCGACAAAGGCGTGCGCCCATTCGTGCAAGCTGAAAGCGATAACGAATGCAATCATGCGAAACGGTACCGTTTTCCAATCAAAATGAAATAGATCCATTGGTTCCCCCTTAACAGCTTCGCAAAAAGCCCAGCGCAATTCCCCAGGCTTCGCTCGGCAAAAAATCGTCTACCTTCTAGGATACCAGCAGATGGATAGGCTTACAAGTCTCTTCAAGGCTGGCATATCAGGCTGAAAGAGCCGGGCGTGATGCGAGCGAGTCATTGGCTTTTTCAGGCGTGCGAAAAGAAAAGCACCGACAAGCAAAAGCCTGTCGGTGCCGCAAATCGTTGATTAATAGAGTAATAGAGTAGCCAAAATTGATTCGAAGGCTAAGTCCTATTCTCTGTCATTCACTGCAATTAAAGTACCCAACATAGTGAATAGGAAACCAACCAAAGCAATGAAGCTGTTATCACCGTTACTGATTTCCCCAAACTGAAACAATCGAAATAAGAACCAAATAACAAAGAGTGTATAGCCTACTACCGCCCAATTTAAAAACACTTTTAAGAGCTTCTTTTTGGCTCTCTTTTCTACAATATCAATCCCTTTTCCAGTTATTCTCACTACATATTCACTTTGATTTACCTCATTTATTGCAAGCCATCCATGATCCTCCAAATACAAGTAGGCTGTATATTTTAATAGCGAACTTTTATCGTTGCAATTTAATGTCTCATGCGTAAACTTTCCCTCTGTCTGTTGATTTTTGTACACTTCTTTCAATAAATCAAGTCTACCTCTTTGCGTTATAGCCACTCTCTTCTCCCCCTCCTGATTACAACCGATTCGACAGAATCTAACAGTTTCCTGTATAACTTTTGCTTAAAATGGCAGTGTTGTGGGGAATAAGCTGAAATAACTAAACCAGCGGGATGTAATTGGACGACAACCATGACGCGTGGTAAAATAGGAACGTTAACTTTACAAGGTCTGGAGGCTCATCCATGAAAAAAGCGCACATCACCATGGAAAATGGTAATCAAATCGAGCTGGAGCTGTTCGATCAAGAAGCTCCAGGAACTGTCGGCAACTTTGAAAAGCTGGCAAACGAAGGTTTCTACAATGGTCTGTCTTTCCACCGTGTCATCCCTGGCTTCGTAGCACAAGGCGGTTGCCCATACGGAACTGGCACTGGCGGTCCTGGTTACACTATCAAATGTGAAACCAAAGGAAACCCGCACAAACACCAACGCGGTGCCCTCTCGATGGCGCACGCAGGAAAAGACACAGGCGGCAGCCAGTTCTTCATCTGCTACGACGCGTTCCCTCACCTCGATGGCGTACATACTGTATTTGGCCGCGTGACTTCCGGTTTGGAGCATGTTGACGCGATCAAGCAAGGCGATAAAATGAAAGAAGTCAAGGTATTGGGAGAATAAGACTCACCTAGTACAAAAAGACACTAGCAGTAATTTGCTAGTGTCTTTTTTATTTGATTTTTTCAACATCCACCCGCAGTCTCCACACTCGCCTGCTCTTCCCTCTCGCGGTCGCGAACAAACACCGTTCCCGGATACGATTTCGCCCACTTTTTCACATCGGCCGCCCGGCGCGCCACGGCTTCCGCGCTCGTAAACATGCCTGGCCCCAAGTCCACGCCTGCCATGGACATCGACAATTGCACATCGTCTCCCATCCGGCATTTTTCGTAGATGTCCGTAAAATAGGAGGAAAACGAGTCAATCAAATACGTGACAAGCGCATCCACATGATCTGCCGCGGTGATGAGGATAAAGTCGTCGCCGCCGATATGCCCGATGAAGTCATTGCCGCTTCCAAAGCGCCGGGAGGCATCCCGAAGCAAATTCGCCGTCCGCACGATGATTTGATCGCCCACTTCAAAGCCGTAGCGGTCATTAAACCATTTGAAGCGGTCGAGATCGCAGTAAATCACCATCTGCGCCTCTCGCTGCTTGATCCGCCCGTTCAGTTCGCGCTCGATTTGCACGTTGCCTGGAAGCCCTGTCAGCGGATTGGCGGAACTGGCCATCTCCAGCTTGATCGAAGCCATCTTGTCGAGCAAATTTTGCACGGTCACAATGCCCAAATACTCGTTCTGCTCCCCGACGATGATCACGACGTCATAGAGATGATAGGCGTCGCGCGCCATGGCTCGTTTCGCTACCTCGTCCAGCCGGTCGTTTTTGCTGGCCTTCAGCGGGTTCGTGTTCATGATGTGGGAAACAGGCCGCTCGTAATAGAGGGCGATGCCGTACTGGCCGCCAAGAATTTGATAGAGCGAAAAGCGCATGACCAACCCGATCGGTCTGCCCTCTTCCAGGACGACTACGCTTTCAATTCGCTGGTTTTGCTCGAAAATTTCATGGACGCGCCGCACCCTGACGTGCTTTTCCACGCAAATCGTCTTGGCCAAAATCTCCGTCATGTCTGGTGCGACGATGATCGTCTCTTTCGCACCGTCTCTTTGCTTCTCCTGCATATAGCGCAAAAAGTTCATCGCCTGACCCGATACTTGCGCCATCCCTTTGTCCGGCTTGCCCAAATAGTAGCCTTGGCCGTAGACCACCCCTACGTCCATCAGCGTCTCCAGCTCGCGCTCCGTCTCGATGCCTTCCGCAATAATCTTGCAATTGACCTTTTCCGCGAATGAGACGAACGTCTCCAGCAGCGCCTGCTTGATCGGGTCGACATCGATATTGCGGATGAGCGACATGTCCAGTTTGATGAAATCGGGGTAAATCTCCGTAATCGATTCCAGGCTGGAATAGCCCGCACCTGCATCATCGACGGCGATCAAATAGCCTTTTTTCCGGTACTCTTCGATAATTTTGCGAAACACCGCGTAGTTCGTAATCGCGTGACGCTCCGTTATTTCAAAGACGATGTTATGCGGGTTCAGGCCGTAATTGGCGAGCAAGCTCTGAACCTTTCCCCTCAGCAAAAAGGGATCGTCTATCGCCCTTGGATCAAGGTTAATGAACAACTTTTCATTCGGATTTAAATAGCGCAGCTGTTCCAATGCTCGCTTGCGGCAAATATGCTCCAGCCGAAACACGGTATCCGTCTCCTCCGCATAGCTGAACAATGTCGCGGGTGTCGCAAACGGACTGTTTTGCGGGCCGCGAGCAAGCGCCTCCCACCCTAACGCCTGGCCGTCTGGCAGGTGAATGATCGGCATAAAATGCATGTTCACATTTTCTTCCGCAAGCAGCTTGTGAAATTGGGTCATGTGCGTGTACTTTTCCGATGTAATCCCGTACTTCGCCATATGGACGGCGTGTTTCACCGACGTGTACATTTCCCGGACGATATCATGACCCGCGATGGTAGCATAGCCGATATGCACCCGCAAGTCTTCCCGGTTGACGAAGCTGACCTGACGATTCAGCTGCCGCTCCGCCAGCTCCTGAAAATGGATGGAAAGCATGCGGCAATCTTCATCGCTTACCTGTCCGCCAAAAGACACATAAATGGCGAAATCGTCGCCCCACAGCTTCTGAATCGCCAAAATCTTGCCTTTTATTTCGAATGCCTGGCGAGCTACTCCCGGCAATATTCCTTCAAAAATGTGCAGCACGCGTTTGGCGCTCGTATCGCCGTAGCGCTGCTCCACTTCCGTCATTTTGACAATATCGACATAAAACATGACGACGTTGCGGCCTTTCTCGATTTCCTGCCGAATGACGTTCTTCATCCATTGACGCTTATCCAGGGAAAAATAGGGAAAGCGCCGAAACTTTTTGATGAGAGTCGACAACATGCTGTATCTGTCCTCCTCGCCACCTCCATTATGGCAGGGAAGATTTAATTTTTCGTGAATGCCAGATGAAGGAAATATAAAGACCCTTCCTGTGCTTTTCGGAAGGGTCTTGGTCTGCTTTTTTGGATCGCTTAGCGCTGCAATTGCGCCCGTTTCGGCAAAAGATCGTGGCCGACGACATCTGCGTACGTCTCGCGTTTTACTACCAGCTCGGCTTCTCCCTCTTTGACGAACACAACAGCAGGACGAGCGATGCGGTTGTAGTTGTTGGACATGGAATATCCGTATGCGCCCGTGCTGGTTACGGCCAAAATGTCGCCAGCCGCAGCAGGAGGAAGCTTCACGTCCCAGATCAGCATATCGCCAGACTCACAGCATTTTCCGGCGATGGAGACGACTTCTGTGGCACTCTCGTTCATTTTGTTGGCAATCGCCGCTTCGTATTGCGCGTTGTACAGCGCCGGACGCAAGTTGTCCGTCATTCCGCCGTCAACGGCAACGTATTTGCGCACGTTCGGAATTTCTTTATGCGAACCGATTCGGTACAAAGTGGTGCCTGCATCTCCGACAATGCTGCGGCCCGGCTCGATCCACAGCTCAGGCAGCGGGATTTCACGCGCTGTCAGCTCCTCGCGCACGAGATCGGTAATCGCCTTGATGTACGTCTCGGCTGGCTGTGGCGTATCGCCCTCTACGTAGCGGATTCCGAAGCCGCCGCCGACATTCAGTACCTCTGGAAGGAAGCCATGCTTGTCTTTTGCGTCACCAAGCAACTCAGTCAACCGCTTCACCGCAACAAGGAAACCGTCTGTCTCAAAAATTTGCGAGCCGATATGGCTATGAACGCCCAATAAGTGCAGATGATTGCTCTCGTGCGCATAGCGGATCGCTTCCAGAGCTTGCCCGTTTTGCACATCGAAGCCGAATTTCGAGTCGATTTGCCCGGTGGAAATATATTCGTGCGTATGAGCTTCTACGCCAGGCGTTACGCGCAAGAGGACGGCAACCTTTTCGCCGCGCTCCTTCGCAACTTCTGCCAGCGTGTGCAGCTCATAAAAGTTGTCTACCACAAAACAGCCGATCTTCGCATCCAAAGCCATGTTGATTTCGTCCAGCGACTTGTTGTTGCCGTGGAAGTGAATGCGGTCAGCAGGAAAGCCCGCTTGCAAGGCTGTGTACAGCTCCCCGCCCGATACGACGTCGAGCGAAAGCCCTTCCTCCTCGATCAGCTTGCACATCGCCATCGTACAGAAAGCTTTGCTTGCGTAAGCTACCTGAAAAGAGAATCCCGTCTGGCTGAACGCCTCCACAAAGCTGCGGCATTTCGCGCGAATTTGCGCCTCGTCATAGACGTACAGCGGTGTTCCGTACGTAGCCGCCAGACTTGTTGTGTCACAGCCCCCGATTTCAAGATGCCCCTGCTCGTTTACTCGACTTGTCCCGTGTAAAAACATATTTGGCTCCTCCCAGTCTGATCACGCCGATCCTAATAGCCCAGATCCTATAGAGAAAGGCAACCGACAAAAAGCGTCAGTTGCCAAACATAACAAGCATCGTAAGGCTTCCCCATTCAATGTACTACAAGGCTGTGCGTTTGACAATGGGTGTTGGCATCCGTTTTCAGAATATTATTGCCGCGAGGAATTTTGGGAGCGAACGATGCTGGGCCGATTATTTTTGCTAGGAACGGCAAGCCGGACGACCACATCCTTCATCGCCTTGTAGTTGAAAGGGATGAACGGCCACAAATACGGCGTGTTGAGGGAACGCGTCGCAGCGAGTCCGACCAGCACAGCCAAAAAGCCGATCATCAAGCCAGGTGTGGAGAAGAAGCCCACCATCAGAATCAAAAAGATGCGGACGAGCCGATTCGCCAGTCCCAACTCATAGCTAGGCGTCGCAAACATCCCGATGGCCGCCACGGCCAGATAGAGAATGACTTCGGGCGCAAACAGTCCGACCTTGATCGCAACGTCACCGACCAGAATCGCAGCTAACAAGCCCATGGCCACTGACAGCGGCGCAGGCGTATGAATCGCCGCCATTCGCATGAGATCAAGCCCCACCTCTGCGAGCAGAAACTGCACCAGCAGCGGGATACTGCCCTTGTCCTTCATTCCGATAAAATCAAGCTGCTCCGGAATCATCGATGGGTGCATCACCATGAGCAGCCAGATTGGCAGGACGAAGACGGAAGCGAAAATCCCGAAAAAGCGCACCCACCGCAAGTAGGCACCGACCACAGGGGTTTGCCGATACTCCTCCGCGTGCTGAACGTGATGAAAGTAAGTCGCTGGTGTAATCATTACGCTCGGAGACGTATCCACATAGATCAGGACGTGCCCCTCCAAAAGGTGGACAGCGGCTACGTCTGGCCGTTCCGTGTAGCGAACGAGCGGAAACGGATTCAACGTTTTTCCGATAATAAACTCCTCAATCGTCTTTTCCGCCATCGGAATCCCGTCGATCTGGATATTTTGCAGCCGTTCTTTCAACTCATCGACAAGCTGCGGGTTCGCCACATCTTGCAAATAGGCGACCGCTACATCCGTTTTGGTGCGCTCCCCCACTTGCATGATTTCAAACCGCAATCGCTCGTCGCGGATTCTTCTGCGCGTCAAAACCGTGTTGATGACAAGCGTCTCCGTGAAACCGTCATGCGCCCCGCGCACGATCCGCTCGGTGTCTGGCTCTTGCGGGGAACGCGTCGGCAAAATTTTCGTATCCATGATGATCGCGTGATTCGAGCGATCGAGGATCAGGCCAACTTGCCCGACGAGCAGCTTGTCCATAAATTCGTCTGTCGTATCGACCTTGGCAAGCTGGTAGAAAGGAATGAATTTGTAAAACAGCGTTTCAAACAGGCTATCTGTGATGTCCCGGCCGCGCAAGTCGTTGATTTCGCGCATGATTTGCGAGACGAGCATACTCTCGGCAAAACCGTTTATGTAGTACATGAGCAGCTTCGTATTGCCCACAAAAAATTCGTGAACTCCGATGTCGAAGCTTTTTCCTACGCCAAGCCTGTCGTTCAAATACTCCTTGTTTTCCTCAATCCGCTCTGAGATCGGCCGTCTTTTCTCTGTGACTGTCGTCATAGGCGCCGCTCCTTTCCATGATCCACTGCACTGCTCTCTTGGTGATCGGGCAGCCATTTTGCAAGCTGTCACGGCCGTCCATTTTCCCGATATCCCCGATTCCGATGACATTCGGCAGCTTCAACGTGTTCAAAATGTCAACAGTATCGCCGTAAATGCGATGCTGGAGCTGCCCGTCTGCATATCCGTCCTTATCCACCGCTTCTTCTACGATCTGTCCCTGGTTGTCGACTGAATAGGCCACAGTCGCTCCATGAACCCATTTCGTATTGGAAGCAACGGCAATGACGCCGATTACTTCAATGTCAGGATGCAAAGCGACGTACTCAATCGCCCGCTCCCCGCGCCCTTTGCCGTAATCGCCGTTGTCATCAAACATGACGATGACCGGATCATGCGGAGTCATTTTGATCAGCTCTACCACCTGTTCGCCCCTTACAGGAGTCGGGTTTCCGGCCGAAAGCGAGATGCATCTGCCTCCCAGCTCTCTCGCGACGCTTTCTACAGCTTTTTGTGCGATATGATCGCCATCTGTTACCAAAATGACCTTGCGCCGCATTTGCTCCATCGTTTGCTCACCGCCTCTGCTCGCCTAGACGTCAGCCTTTTGGTTTGAAGACGAGTGAAGCCAGAAAACCGAACGCGATCGCCGCCGATATCCCTGCACTGGTGACCTCGAAAATGCCGGTAGTCACCCCGATCAGGCCATGTTGCTCCGCCTCGCTGATCGCTCCGTGATACAGCGCATGGCCGAAGCTTGTGATCGGCACCGTAGCACCCGCTCCGGCGAAGTCGATGAATTTGTCGTAAACGCCAACAAAATCAAGCACGACACCTGCGACAACCAACGTACTCATGACATGGGCTGGCGTGAGCTTGCCGACGTCGAGCAAAAGCTGTCCGACGACGCATACAAGCCCGCCCACGACAAAAGCAATCACATATTCCATCATTGTCCTCCTTCGAGCGCGACCGCGTGCGCGATGCACGGAATCGAATTGCCTTGCTGGGTGCTGACCGGGCTTAACAGCGCGCCTGTCGCGCATACGAGCACTTTTTTCAGCAACCCGCGGTTCAACTGATCCACAATATGGCTGTAGGTCACGACCGCGCTGCTTGCACAGCCGCTGCCGCCAGCGAACACATCCTGATCGGGCGTGTAGATCATCAGGCCGCAATCGTTGTACACCTGATCCATGTCGTAGCCTTCCGCCAGCATCAGCTCTTTTACGATCGGATAGCCGACCGATGCGAGATCGCCCGTCACGATCAAATCGTAGTCTTGCGGCTTTCTGCCCGTGTCCTGAAAATGAGCCAAAAAAGTCGAGACGGCTGCTGGCGCCATCGCTGAGCCCATATCCAGCGGGTCCTTGATTCCCATGTCCACTACTTTGCCCATCGTCGCATACGTGATGCGCGGTCCCGTCCCTCCGATGCCAACCAGCCCAGCCCCTGCGCCCGTGACCGTCCATTGCGCCGTGGGCGGCTTTTGTCCGCCGTATTCCGTCGGATAGCGATATTGGCGCTCGGCTGTGGCGTTGTGGCTGCTGCAAGCGGCAATCGCTCTGTTGGCATATCCGGCATTCACCAGAGCGGCAGCCGTAGCCAAAGTGAGCATGGACGTCGAGCACGCCCCGTACATGCCCAGAAGCGGGATCTCCAGCTTTTCGGCAGTGAAATTGGTCGTGATGTTTTGATTCAGCAAATCGCCCGCCAAAATGGCATCGACTTCGCTGCCCGCGATCCCCGCTTTTTTCAGCGCAGCCGAAACAGCGTCCTCCAGCAGCTGTCGCTCGGCGTTCTCCCACGTATTCTGCCCGGCGTACATGTCGTCGTGAATGACGTCAAACAAAGAGGCGAGCGGTCCTTCCCCTTCCTTGGGGCCGACAGCTACCGCCGAGCTTTGCAAGCGGACATTCTGGTCGAAGTGCCAGGTTTGGCGGCTCACCCGTTTCAGATGTGGATTGCTCGACACAGCCAGCCCTCCCGTCTTAGAAAAACATGTTGATCAAGCTTTTTAAAATGCCTGCGACAAAGGCTGCCACTACCCCAAACACAATGACCGAGCCTGCCAGCTTGAACATGTTGCCGCCCACTCCGAGGACAAGTCCTTCGCTGCGATGCTCGATGGCAGCCGAAGCGATGGAGTTGGCAAACCCTGTTACCGGAACAGCCGAGCCTGCCCCGGCATACTGGCCGATGTTGTCATAGACGCCAAGCCCCGTCAGCAAAACCGATAAAAAGATCAGCGTGGCAACCGTCGGATTGCTCGCCGTCTTCTCTGTAAAGCCGAAGAAATGGATGTACATGTTTTGTACGGCCTGTCCGAGAAGGCAGATCGTACCTCCTACCCAAAACGCCCGCAACGAGTTCAGGAGGACATTACGCTTGGGCTGAAATTTGGAAGCCTGCTGCTGGTATAGCTGCTTCGTCATCTGCAACGATCCAGCCGGCTTCGATTTCGTTTTGGTTGCCATGCCCTTTCACTCCTTTGTGAGTCCATATTTCCTGCGAGGTAAGACGTCTCATACCTCTATCTTTCCTTTTTCAAACTTTGCCTATGAATAGCGGTATTTACCAATTCACAGATGCAACAGCCACTGCAAGAGCGATCCGGTCACTTTGCCAAACACGACTGCCATCAACAGAAACAACAGGCTGCCGTCCATGCTGAGCCGTTTTGCCAGGATCGGAAAGACGTTCAGCACTTCCGTCAGCCCGGCCGCCAATGTCCCGACGAAGATTCCCGCAAACAGGCCGTAAACAGCCGTAACCACATTCGGCCAATGAGCACCGAGATGAAAAAAGTCGATCAACGTAAAAAAAAGCGCCCCCATCACCAAGGCCCATTCGAAAGCGCGGATGTGACGGTGAGCATTGGTCAGTTGCGTCAGCCTCGGAATAATGTCCAGCACGGCGATGAAAGCGACAAGCCCGCTCCCGACCGCAAGCCCGCCCCCTAGTCCAATCAAGACCAGCAAACCGCATTCCCATACACTCATAGCTTCGTCCGCTGGTTTTCTTTATTCTCGTTTTGAATGTAGTATTGATCGAGACTTTGCTGGTACATGAACAGCTCCACTTCCAGGGGGCTTGGTTCTTCGTTGATTTTTTTCTGGAAAATGTGATTGAAAAACAGGATCATCCCCATGCCGATCCCGATGGAGTATGGGATTTGCAACCAGAGCGGCTGCTCGCTTCGCTCTCCTGTGATCAAATAAAAAATGCGTTCGTGCACCTCGCGCATGCTGACATCGGTGTGAAAGTTCATGATCGCAAGGCCAGAGCCGATAAACAAAAGCACCCAGACGAGAGCGACCAGGACGGGATTTGCTTTTTTGCGCGGATTCAACACTTCCACGATAATTTGCGGCGAACCTTGAATCTCCAGCTCCACCTCCGGGTAGACGGAACGAACACGCTGGATCACTTGCATAATATCGATGACGATCAAATTCCCGTCTGTCGGCTTTACTTGATAAATCGGCATTCGCTTCAACGCTTCCTCGCGTTCCCCGTCCCAAAAAAGCTGGCAAATATCGCCCAAGGCAATCATCGCTTCCGGCTTGACGGCCAACCGCTTTCTCAGACGAAGAAACAGCGCGTCTTTCATGAAATCTCCTCCCTGCTACGAGCTACTCATTTATCCGGTAGTATGTACCCGCAGCCAAAACGCATACCCGAAAAGGTAGCGCTGAAAGAGCAAAGCACCGCACTGCCCGCATGAATACATGAAAAAACACCCAGGCGCGTTGGCTTGAGTGTTTTCGCACGTACATTCATTCATGCTATCAGTGTTCAATCTGATCCTTGATCGTTTGCAAAATGCGCTTTTCCAGACGCGAAACCTGGACTTGCGAGATTCCGAGCCGCTCTGCGACTTCGGATTGGGTCTGATCCTTGTAGTAGCGCAAGTACACAATGAGCTGCTCACGCTCGCTCAACCGACTGATCGCGTCTTTGAGCGCAATTTTTTCAAACCACTTGTTTACGCCCTCATCGGCGATCTGGTCGATCAGTGTAATCGGATCTCCGTCATTCTCAAAAACCGTCTCATGAATCGAGGAAGGCGCCCGATTCGCTTCCTGGGCAAACACGACTTCCTCCGGTGTGATCCCCACGGCTTCGGCTACCTCCGCGATCGTGGGTGCACGGCCAAATTGCTTGTACAGCTCATCCTTTGTTCGTCGTACCTTGTTCGCGGTCTCTTTGAGCGATCGACTTACCTTGACTGTCCCGTCATCACGCAAGAACCGTTGAATCTCTCCAATAATCATCGGCACCGCATACGTCGAAAAGCGCACGTCATAGGATAGGTCAAATTTATCTACGGCTTTCAAGAGGCCAATACACCCAATTTGAAACAAATCATCCGCTTCGTATCCACGGTTGATAAAACGCTGGACGACGGACCAGACCAGCCGGATATTGCTGTTCACAAGAAGCTCACGCGCATCGGTATCTCCAGCCTGGCTTTTGGCGATTAGCTCTTTCACTTGGTCATTGGTCAGAAATGGTTGACTCGCATTTTTGATATCGGCACCCATTGGCACTACCCCTAATTTTGCAAGGCTTTGGCAAACGACAGGCGTTTGGTCAAACGAACGGTTGTCCCTTTACCAACAGCCGTCGCGACTTCCAAAGAATCCATGAAATTCTCCATAATGGTAAAGCCCATACCCGAACGTTCCAGCTCAGGCTTGGTCGTATACAACGGCTGCATCGCCTGCTCCACATCCTCAATTCCTTTTCCGTTGTCTTCCACGACCAGATCAATGGCTCCCTCTTCGATCCGCACAGAAATATGTACGACCCCTTCCGGATTTTCGTCATAGCCGTGAATGATCGCATTGGTGACGGCTTCCGATACGACCGTCTTGATTTCCTCCAGCTCATCCATCGTGATATCGAGCTGCGAGATAAAGGAGGCGACAGCAATTCGTGCGAACGCCTCGTTTTGGCTCATTGCAGCAAATGATACGGACATAAAATTGCGCTGTACCTTCACTTACGCCACCCCCAGAACAAGCAGTGCATCTGCTTCATTTTCGCGGAACTTGATTACCTTGAACAGGCCAGACATTTCAAAGATCCGGTAAATGGTCGGGTTGATCGAGCACACGTACATTTCACCCGAACGGGCAGATATTTGCTTGTAGCGTCCCAAAATCACGCCGATACCGGAGCTGTCCATAAAGGCCAAATCAGCCAGGCTCAGCACGATATGACGAATGTTGGGGGTGCGCAAAAGTTCATCCACTTTGCTCCGCAGCTCTTCCGCTGTATGATGGTCCAGCTCTCCTTGCAGGCGGATCACCAGCACGTCTTGCCGGGTCTCCATCGCAATCCGCAAACTCATGGCTGACTCACTCCTTCTCCCTTGAATAAACCTCTCTTTCTGCTTCGGACAAACCAATTCCTGCCAGGCGACAAAAGAACAAAAAAATCGAGCAGCCGCGCCATCGCATTCGAGGCAACTCGATTCTTTTCGCGCTTTGTTGTCGTGTGTCAGTAGCTGATCAAAACACTCTTGGTTGTCCGCTTGAGAATCTCCCACATGTTTGCCTTATTCACTTGTTGCTCAGGCATCAGATCAATCCTGTTCACTTCGCGGCCGTCTTTTGTACGAATAAAAATGTGGCCGACGACCTGGTCTTTGGAAATCGGAGCGTTGACAGCAGGATTCATGACGATTTCTTTCGTGTACGTGTCCGCTGATTCTCCTTTTTTCATCAGCAAACTGACAGCGTGCGGCGTGACCACATTAATCTGTGGCACTTGCCCTTTGTCCACGGTGAGCGATTGAACCGCCTGGCCTTTTTTGTACATCGGCATCACCTGAAAATGGGTGAAAGCGTAATTGAACATGGTCGAAACTTCGTTGTTGCGCGTTTTGACATCCGGCTCGCCCATGACGACGGCAATGATCCGCATGTCGTTGCGCTTGGCCGTCGCGGTCAAACAATACTTGGCTTCGCCTGTATAGCCTGTTTTCAGGCCGTCTACGCCTTCGTAAAAGCGGACAAGTCGATTCGTATTGACCAGCCAGAAAGGACTTGCCGAATCCTTGCGCAAGTAATCCTGGTACGTGCCTGTAAACTTCGTGATCCCATCGTGCTTCAAAAGCTCGCGCGACATGATCGCGATATCGGCCGCAGAAGAGTAGTGATTTTCCGCAGGCAAGCCGTTGGAGTTGACAAAGTGCGTGTTTTTCATCCCTAGTTGTTTGGCCCGCTCGTTCATGCGGTTCACAAAGCCCTCTTCCGTTCCGCCCAGATGCTCAGCCATCGCTACCGAGGCGTCGTTTCCGGAAGCGATCGCAATTCCTTTGATCATGTCTTCCACGGTCATTTCTTCGCCCGGTTGCAAAAAGATTTGCGATCCTCCCATCGAAGCCGCCCGTTCGCTGGCCCTGACCTTATCTGTAAATTTAAGCTCTCCCCGCTCCACCGCCTCCATAATCAAGAGCATCGTCATCACCTTGGTGATGCTGGCGGGTGGCATTTTTTCATTCGCATTTTTTTCGTACAAAACCGTTCCTGTATCTGCTTCGATCATAATGGCAGACGAGGCATGCGGGGCAAAATTCATCTCCCCTTGTTGCGGAGCCGCTTTTTCTTTTGCCAAAGCACCCATCGGAGAAAAGATGGTTACAAGCATGATGAAGCAAGAAGCCAAGTATCCTATCCGTTTCATAGCAGTCTCTTCCCTCCATTCATGGTTTTATTCTCACCCAGGGGGAAGGAAAATATTCACAAGAAAAAACCCTTCCACATTTCGCAGAAGGGTTTCGTTTTAGATCACAAACCGGCTGACGTTCTCGGTCAAGTCGTCTGCCATCTTTTTCAGTTGTTCCACATTTTCATTGATGCGTGCAATCGAATTGAGCTGCTCATCGACCGTCTCGACGACGCCTGAGATCGAATCGCTGATCTCATCCGACATGCTTGCCAGACGTTGCATCGAGTTGGTGACCACCTGATTGCCCGCAGCCATTTCCTCAGATGTCGCCGTCATCGATTCGCTCTGCTCGGCAGCCGATTGAATCTCGGCTACGATGTTTTGGAAGGTCGTACCCACAGACTCGACAGACTTCAGTCCGCCGCCGACCATGGTGACGATTTCGTCCATGTGCTTGCTCATGTCCATCGCTTCGTCGTTAATCGAATGGGCAATCGCCGCAATCCGCTCGGAGAAAGAACTGCTCTCCTCGGCCAGCTTGCGCACTTCGCTTGCTACGACAGAGAAGCCGCGTCCGGCATCGCCAGCGCGTGCAGCTTCAATCGCCGCGTTCAACGCCAGCAAATTGGTCTGCGATGCGATACTCGTAATCATTTCGACAATGCTGGTAATCTCGCGCGCACGCTCGCGCAAACTGTGCATCTGCGTAGCGGTACGCTCTACCTCGTCTGTCGCCTTGCGAACGGTGTCGATTACGTTTTCCACCAGCTGCATACCGCCCTGGGCACGCTCAAACGTCCGTGTCGTCGCAATAGACGTCGACTCCGCTGCAATCGCTACCTGCTCAACCCCTTGCGAAATCTCGGAGACGGTCGTTGCCGTCGCCTGCACTTCGTTGGTTTGAGTGGACACGCGCTGCGCGATCGTCGAGATGTTATCCGTAATGACGCTGATTGCCCCTTTGTTGTCCTGGGCAAACTGCGTCAGTTCGTCAGTCGCCACGTTCAACTGGGTTGCTTGTCCTTGTACAAGCGCAATCAGCTTGCGCAACTCGGCAGCCATCTCATTCATTTTGCGGCCGACCATCGCCAGCTCGTCATTGCCGTTTACTTTGACATGAACATCGAAGTGACCGGAACCGATGCGATCCATGTCTCTTGCAATCGCAAACAGCGAGAGGCGAATCCGCTTGGCGAACCACCAGATTGCCCATACAGACAAACCGATAATCGGCAGGCTGAACAGGACAAAGTACAGCCACATTCCGTTTACTTCCCCGTATACTTCATCGCTGCCTGTCGACAGGACGATATTCCACTTCAACAGTTGAATCGGTGCAAAAGCTGCAAAAGAGCCTTTGCCGTGATCGGAGTACAACAAGCTGTTGCTTGTATCGTGCTTCATCAGTTCGAGCATTTCTGCGTAGTCTGCTTGTCCCGCCAAAACAAGCTTGTTGTTGTTTTGCGGGTTTTGGTGCGCCACAACCAGACCATCCTGGCGAACAACAAAAGCGTAGCCATTTTGCATGAAGGAGATTTCAGGGATTTTCTGGATCATTTGATCGATCGTGAATCCGACAATAAACAAGCGGCTCTTGTCGCTGTTTTTCTCTCCTACAGGTGTCGCAATATAAAGAAAACTTTTATTAATGCCTTCAGCGATTTCCTCGTCAGAAATGACCGTTTTCCCGGTACTCATGACCCTTTGGAAATACTGCTTTTGCTTGAAGTCGATTTCGTTTTTCCCGGTCAACGAGTAGAGCGATTTCCCGGTATTGCTGTCTACTAAGTAAATTTTGGAGATTTCCTTATGGGATTGACGCATGAGCGTGAACTGCTCCATGATCAGCGGCTCCAGCTCTGTCATCATCACGCGCTTGGATGCTGTCGATTCGCTCGTTTTGACGATCGTCTGTATCCAGTCTTCCATGCTGGCTGCGTGCTGCTCTGCCAACATTTTTGCTTGCTTGGATGTAATGGAGAACAAAGTTGATTTGGAGAAAGAAAGCGCTATGTATTGCAAAGAACCAATAATGATAAGTACAAGAATCAGGCCAAAGACTATCATCTTTGTTGCCAGGGAGCCGCGCAGTTTTTCCGTTGCGAGCAGGCTCTTGATGTTTACTTTACCTGAAAGCGAGAATCCAGCCCCTTTCTTTTTCCATTTCGGCGACAAAAATCGGCTCATGATGCTGCCCCCTTTTCATACCCTACATTTTACCAGTAATGGTGTTGAAAAAAAATACCCCTGAGAAAGCTATCAAGGGTACTTATACCCCGTTTTCCAAGTGGTAAAACCTCCATTTATGAAAGGGAAGCGAGTCCCGGTCAGACTCAACCGAGAGCTCGCTTTCTTCATGAAAGGACTAGTTGTACAAATGACAAGCAGCGAAGTGTCCTGGCTCGACTTCCTTCCATACTGGCACAGAAGCAGCGCATTCCGGCATTGCTTTCGGGCAACGCGTGCGGAAATGGCAACCGCTTGGCGGGTTCATTGGGCTTGGCACGTCGCCTTGCAGGACGATGCGCTCACGGTTGCGCTCGATCTCTGGGTCTGGAATCGGAATTGCAGACAGCAGAGCTTGCGTATACGGATGAAGCGGCTTTTCATACAAAGCATCACTTTCAGCCAATTCAACCATTTTACCCAGGTACATAACGGCTACACGGTCCGAAATGTATTTTACCATCGACAGGTCATGGGCGATGAACATGTATGTCAGGCCCATTTTTTCCTGAAGCTGCTCAAGCAAGTTGACAACCTGCGCCTGAACGGATACGTCCAGCGCGGAAATCGGCTCGTCACAAACGATGAATTTCGGTTCTACCGCCAGCGCACGGGCAATCCCGATCCGCTGACGCTGACCACCGGAAAATTCATGTGGAAAACGGTTCATATGCTCAGGGTTCAAGCTAACCAAAGAGAGCAGCTCTTGGATGCGCTCTTTGCGCTTTTGCCCGGATGCCAGATTGTGAATGTCCAGCGCTTCGCCGATGATGTCTCCAACCGTCATACGCGGGTTCAAGGAAGCGTACGGGTCTTGGAAAATCATTTGCATGTTTCGGCGCATCGCCTTCATTTCCTGATGATTCAAATTCATGATGCTTTTGCCTTCAAAGAGGACGTCCCCGCCAGTCGCGTCATATAGACGCAAAATCGTACGACCCGCGGTGGACTTCCCACAGCCTGATTCTCCTACAACGCCGAGAGTTTCTCCCCGTTTAATTTCAAACGAGATATCATTCACAGCTTTCAGAGTATTATCTCCAATGGAAAAGAACTTTTTCAAGTTGCGTACTTCAATGAGTGTATCGCGGTTATCCACTGTTTACCCTCCTCCTACGATCCTGCGTGGTTCTGAGCGAGCGGATGCTGCAACCAGCAAGCTGCTCGTTGGGTCGTGCTGATTTCGTTCAACTCAGGATCGATCTCCTGGCAAACACGCATAGCCGATTCGCAGCGAGCGGTAAAACCACAGCCCACTGGCGGACGCAGAAGATCCGGTGGAGTTCCAAAAATCGGCGTCAGCGGCTCGTCGCGGTTCAAGTCCAGGCGCGGTACAGAGCGCAGCAGACCTTTTGTATACGGGTGTTGCGGATTGTAGAAAATGTCATCTACCGTTCCGGTTTCAATCACTTTCCCCGCATACATAACGATAACGCGGTCACACATCTCGGCAACGACACCCAAGTCATGTGTAATGAGGATAATGGAGGTACCCGTTTTCTTTTGGAGATCTTTCATCAAATCCAAAATCTGAGCCTGAATAGTTACATCCAAAGCTGTTGTCGGCTCATCTGCTATCAACAGCTTGGGCGAACAGGCGAGGGAAATAGCGATCATCGCCCGTTGGCGCATACCGCCGGAAAACTCGTGTGGATATTGCTCCACACGTTTTTCCGGTTGCGGAATGCCAACCATGGTCAACAGTTCAATCGCACGATCACGAGCAGCTGCGCGGCTCATGTTTTGGTGCTTGATCAAACCTTCTGTGATTTGGTTCCCGATGGTCATCGTTGGGTTCAACGATGTCATCGGGTCTTGGAAGATCATCCCGATATCTTTCCCGCGGATGGATTCCATTTCTTTATTGGACTTTTTGACGATATTCTCTCCATTGAAGAGGATTTCGCCTTTTTTAATATCGCCTGGCGGCATCGGGATCAGCTTCATGAGGGTTTGAGCGGTTACGGATTTACCGCAACCGGACTCCCCTACAATCGCTACTGCTTCCCCGCGATTTACGTGAAAATTAACGCCTCGTACTGCTTTCACTTCACCTGCATACGTATGGAAGGAAACATGCAGGTCTTTTACTTCGAGAATGCGTTCCATAACGATGATCCCTCCTATTTACGCAGGCGTGGGTCTACTGCATCGCGCAGACCGTCACCAAACAAGTTGAATGCCAAGATGGTCACGGAGATGAAAATGGCCGGGAACATCAGACGCCACGGATAGTACTTCATGGCAGGCAAGCCTTCAGAGGACATGGTTCCCCACGACGCAACCGGCGCCGCTACCCCCAGACCGATAAAGGACAGGAAGGACTCTGCGAAAATCGCAGAAGGTACAGTCAAGCTCAGTGTAACGATGATTGGACCCAAAGCGTTTGGAATCAAGTGTTTGAAGATCAGGCGACCGCTGTCAGCACCAAGGGAGCGAGCTGCCAGGACGAACTCCTGTGATTTGAGCTGCAAAATCTGCCCGCGCACAATCCGGGCCATCCCAATCCACCCCGTTATCGTCAAGGCGATAATAATCGTTCCGACCCCCGGGGATAAGACGACCATCAGCAAAATAACAACGAGCAAGTAAGGAATAGCGAACAAAATATCAGCGAAACGCATCATCAATTCATCTACTTTTCCGCCGTAGAAACCAGCGATACCGCCCCAGATTACACCAATGATCAAGTCGATGAAGGCAGCAGCAAGACCAACCTCCAAGGAAATACGAGCACCATACCAGATACGGACAAACATGTCGCGACCGAGGTCATCGGTACCAAACCAGTGTTCAGCAGACGGCTTTTTGTTTTTGCCAGCCAGGTCTGTAGTGAAATAGTCATTGGAAGACACCATCGGGATGACGATTGCACATACCATCAGTGCAACGATAAAAATCAGGGAAGCCATAGCAACTTTATTCATTTTCAAGCGACGCCATACATCCGCCCAGAAAGAAAGGCTAGGACGCTTGATCGCTTCAGCTTGACGAAGATCGACTGAAACCGGTTGAAAATGCTCTTTAGTCAATTGCTGCATGTTCACATTACTCCTTTCCTGCGTCTGCCAGTTTAATTCGTGGGTCTACCAAGGTATACGCCATGTCTACGATCAGAATCATCACAACGAGGATGATGGAGTAGAAGACCGTTGTCCCCATGATAACCGTGTAGTCACGGTTAGTGATAGACAGTACGAACTCACGACCCAGACCAGGAACACCAAAGATACGCTCGATAACGAATGCACCAGTCAAGATGTTGGCAATCAGTGGACCGAGGTAAGTAATAACAGGCAGCAAGGCGTTACGAATAGCGTGCTTCACTGTGATAGTGAAAGTGTGAAGACCTTTCGCTTTTGCTGTTTTGATGTAGTCTTGTCCAAGAACTTCAATCATATTGGAACGCGTCAAGCGGGCGATAAAGGCCATTGGCGACGCGGCGAGTGCGAGAGATGGCAAAATCGTGTACTCGAAACCTTCCCATTTTGCGATAGGCAGAAGGCCCCATTGAATCGCGAAGAAATACTGATAAAATGATGCCAAGATGAATCCTGGAACGGATAGCCCCAAAACCGCTATCACCATGGCGGAGTAGTCTTGCCACTTGTTATGCTTCAGTGCGGCAATTACCCCAAGGATGATACCCCCGAAGATTGCAAGAAGCAGTGCTTGTGCGCCCAAGTGAGCAGATACAGGGAAACCACGATTGATCATTTCGTTTACAGTAGAAGATTTTTCTGTGAACGATGGGCCAAGATCCCAAGTAACGACACCCTTCAAATATTCGAGATATTGCTCATGCATTGGCAAATTGAGTTTGTATTTAGCCTCAAGAGCTGCTTTGATCTCATCCGGAACGTTTTTCTCTGATGTAAATGGTCCACCCGGTACCGCTTTCATAATGAAGAAGGTGGCCGTTACAATCAGGAAGAGCGAGATGAGCATGAAGATGATGCGCTTACCAAGATAACGGATCAACTAACTTACCCCCTTGACAGATTTTGAATGCTTTCACGTCCCATCTTTACACTGCGGACGTTACCGACACAGTGCAAAAATCGGCTGTGTAAATAACCCAAATGATCTCTTGCGTTGAAGCTTCTCTCTCTATTTTTTCTTCGCTGACTTTTTTGCCAGCTGGTATTTATGGGAAGGGACTGCATAGCAGAAGGTATATGGGTTTCCATATACCCTCTGCCGCAATACCCGATCCTTCAGTTAGGTTACTCTACAGTCGCCCATTTCCAGTCAACGTCACCCAGACCGCCAATGACGATGCCTTTGATGTTTTCTTTTGCCACCCAAGAGTTGGTATAGAAGTAAATTGGCATGATTGGCATTTCATCCATCAGGATTTGCTCAGCATCTGCGAGAATTTTCTTACGCTTCTCCGGATCAGCCTCCAGAGCGGATTGGTTCAGGAGTTCCTTGAACTTCGGATTTTCCCAACGAGTATCGTTGTTTCCACCCATTTTGTCCTTGTACAGCTCCAGGAAGTTGATTGGGTCGTTGAAGTCACCCAGCCAGCCCATGCGGCCCACTTGGAAGTTACCCGCATGCATGTCTTCCAAGTATACTTTCCACTCTTTGTTCTCCAGCTTCACGTCCACGCCAAGGTTTTTCTTCCATTGGTCTTGGATCGCTTCGGCAATCTTCTTGTGGCCTTCAGAGGTGTTGTACGACAGGGTGATCGGCGGCAGCTTGGTCAGACCTTTTTCTTTCAGGCCCTCTTCCAAGAGCTTTTTCGCTGTCTCCAGATCGTTGTCCTTGAAGTAGCCATTCGGATTGAGAACCATGGATGGCGGTACTGCGCCTGTAGCCGGGATTTGTCCCGTTTGCAGAATATTGTCAATCAGGGCTTGGCGATTAACCGCGTAAGCGAATGCTTTCCGAATCTTCACATTATCGAACGGAGGCTTTTCTACGTTGAATTTGTACCAGTACGTGCCCGCGATTGGCTGGGTAGTGATTTTACCCTGCTCTTTCAAGGCCGGAATCGCGTCTGTCGGCAGCGCACTCATCGGTGCACCAGCCCAATCCAACTCGCCGTTTTCGAACATGGACAATTCTGTGTTCTCGTCTTCTACCATGGAGAACTCGATGCGATCAAGCTTTACGGTATCCTTGTCCCAATAGTTGTCGTTTTTCACGAGCACCAGCTTGCTCTTGTGCTCCCAGGATTCCATTTTGAACGGGCCGTTGCCCACATGTGTTTTCGCTTCGCCAGCCCACTTCGCATTGGCAGAAATCACTTTTTCGTTAACCGGGAAGTAGGTTGGGAATGCAGTCAGCTCCAGGAAGAATGGAGTTGGATTTTCAAGTTTTACTTCCAGCGTCTTGTCATCCAGTGCCTTCACACCAATATCGTCAAGCTTTGCTTCTTTTTTGTTCGCTTTTTCACCGTTCTTTACATAGTAGAGCTGATATGCGTAGTTGGCTCCGGTTGCCGGATCCAGCGCCCGCTTCCAGGCGTATTCGAAGTCTTTCGCTGTTACAGGCTCTCCATTGCTCCATTTTGCATCGCGAATGGTAAACTTGTAAGTCAGCATGTCCTCGGAAACTTCCACTTTTTCAGCAGCAGCCATTTGCGGCTTTCCGTCTTGACCGATGCGGGTGAGACCGTCAAAGGTAGCGCGGATAATTGCTGCAGAAGTTGTGTCCTCGGAGAGACCAGGGTCAGCCGTAGGTGGCTCAGAGTGCAGGTTCAATTTCAGAACTTGTGGTTTTTTCTCTGCCTCTGGTGTTGCCGCAGGCTGCTGGGTAGTCGTATTGTTCGCTGGTTGAGCTGGAGTTGAAGCCTGTTGGCCGCCACCGCAACCTGCCAATGCCGTACCCAATACCGCAATCGAGCTTACAAGTGCAAACACATTCTTTTTCAACGCAATAACCCCCCGTACGTTTTCTTTTTTGTCTTTTTTCAGAAAATAAAGGACGAAAAAAACGAACATGTTCCGAAGCTTCCTGACTTCGGCTAGAAGGCATCAACCCCTTTCATTGCAGGGTCACTTCGTCATCCGGAACGAAAGAGAAAGAATCTTTGTACTGCTTCAGCTCCAGTGAAACATCGGCAGCGGCAATTCCTTCAATTTGAGAGAGTCGTTCGTTAACGAAAGTGATCAGCTCGTCATTGCTATGGAAACACGCTTGGATGATCAAGTCGTGTTTACCGCTAAAGGCACCCACAAACCGGACGGCAGAGAATTTGCTCAATTCTTCTGCCACACTTTTCTGTAAACCTAGCTTTGTGGTTAACCCGATGATCGCTTGTACTTTCAAGCCAAGCTTCGCCGGGTCGGGGTGAATAACGAATTGAAAGACTCCATCTTGTAACAGACGGGTAATGCGCGATCGAATGGTTCCCTCGCTCACGCCAAGTTGATGCGCGATTTCTGTATACGGGATTCGTCCGTCTTCCTGGAGGATTTGCAGAATCTGCTTGTCAACATGGTCCAGCTTTTTCATAAATACGTTTTTCCGGGAACCTCCATCCTATTTTTACGAAATTCGAAAAAAACTTTAATAATTTGTCTGTTACATTAAAAGTAATCTGAAATGATAGCGGTGTCAACGAAATTTGACAAGTAGAATTATAAAACATTATAAAGTGAAGCCGAACAGTAAAAAATTTTTTATATTATCAAACAAGCACTTCCTCTTACATATTGAAAAGGAAAATGACAATTTAATCAACTATATTTTCTCGAAAAACTGTATTTTTAAGCAAGAAAGGAGTGCGTACCCCGCTTGAGGCACACTCCTTTCTTTGTTGATCTTTCAAACATCCGCCTGCTTTACGCTTCGATGATTTTATAAATCAGCGGCTGCTCAGGCGGGATTTTTGTCGAAATCGCGAAGGCATTGCCCAATTCTTCCAGGGCGCTTTGCAAAAGTTTCTCGTCATTTGCATGAACGGTAACAAGAACCTCTCCGGCACGCACCTGATCCCCGCGCTTTTTGTGCAGGACGAAGCCCACTGCCAGATCAATCGGCATTTCCTTGGTCAAACGGCCTGCGCCAAGCACGACAGAAGCATGGCCTACCGCTTCGGCGTCAATCGCCTCGACATAGCCGTCCTCAGACGCGACAACCTCATGGATGATCTTCGCTTGCGGCAAACGGGACAGGTCATACACGTCCTGCTTGTCGCCGCCTTGCGCTTCCACCATTTCAGCCAGCTTGTCGACAGCCTTGCCAGTCGCCATCAAGTCCTCAAGCTTCGCACGTCCTTCTTCGACGGTTGCAACGAGTCCGCCCAATACGAGCATGCGGGAGCCGATCGAAAGCACCAGCTCAGTCAAGTCTTTTGGACCTCTGCCAGCCAATGTTTCTACTGCTTCCTTCACTTCCAGCGCATTCCCCACGGCAAAGCCCAGCGGCTGGTTCATGTCGCTGATGACCGCCACTGTTTTGCGTCCTACCTGGGTGCCGATCGCTACCATCGCTTTCGCCAACGTTTCGGCTTCCTCCAGGTTTTTCATGAAGGCTCCCTTGCCTACCTTCACGTCGAGCAGGATCGCATCAGCACCCGCTGCGATCTTTTTGGACATGATAGAGCTGGCGATCAGGGGAACGGTGTCTACTGTGCCCGTCACATCGCGCAAGGCGTACAGCTTTTTGTCTGCCGGAGTCAGGTTGCCGGACTGCCCGATGACGGACACGCCAATATCGCGCACCTGCTGCAAAAACTGCTCGCGCGTGCGCTCTACCTGAAAGCCGCTGAAGGACTCCAGCTTGTCGATCGTTCCGCCTGAATAGCCCAAGCCGCGTCCGGACATTTTGGCCACAGGAATCCCTGCTGCCGCCACCAGAGGCGCGACGACAAGTGTGGTCTTGTCGCCTACTCCGCCTGTGCTGTGCTTGTCTACCTTGATTCCTGAAAGCGAGGACAGGTCGAGCTGTTCGCCCGATCCCGCCATGGCAAGTGTCAAGTCGCCTGTCTCGCGCGCAGTCATGCCCTTGAGCAACACAGCCATTGCCCATGCGGACATCTGGTAGTCAGGGATGCTTCCGTCTGTATATCCGTCCACGAGAAACTGAATTTCCTCAGTCGTCAGCTCGCCGCCATCCCGCTTTTTGATGATGATATCGACCATGCGCATAGGTGGTCCCTCCGTTTCTGTGTCTTACAGCTTCGCTACAATCCCGTTGACCAGCGCCAGGAACTGCGCTTTAACCTTTTCGGTTGTCTCCATTACTTCATCGTGGGAAAGCGGCTGTTCGAGAATGCCCGCTGCCATGTTGCTGATGCAAGAAATGCCCAGCACGTTTACTTTCATATGACGCGCCACAATCACTTCAGGAACGGTGGACATGCCCACGGCATCCCCGCCCAATTGACGCAGCATGCGGATCTCTGCCGGAGTTTCGTAGCTAGGACCAAGCAGACCTACGTATACGCCTTCGCGCAGGTTGATGCCTTGTTCGGACGCAACTTGGCGAGCCAATTGGCGCAGTTCTTTGGAGTACGCTTCGGACATGTCCGGGAAACGCGCGCCCAGCTCGTCGTCGTTTGGCCCGATCAACGGGTTGCGGAAAGTCATGTTGAGGTGGTCAGAAATCAGCATCAGATCGCCTGGATCGTAGCCTTCGTTAATGCCGCCCGCTGCGTTGGTTACGATAATCGTTTCCACGCCGAGAAGCTTCATCACGCGGATCGGGAACACAACTGCGTCCAGTCCGTGGCCTTCATAGAAGTGAAAACGCCCTTGCATCGCTACGACTTGCTTGCCTTGCAGCTTCCCGATCACGAGCTGTCCTTTGTGTCCCACTACAGTGGAAACGGTGAAGCCAGGAATTTCATGGTATGGAATGACGACCGGATTTTCGATTTCGTCCGCCAAAACGCCAAGACCCGATCCCAGTACAAGGCCGATTGTCGGTTTTTCCGAAAGTTTTGGTTCGATAAACGCTACTGCTTCATGCAAGTTTGCCATGTTTGAACACTCCTCTTTATTTTGTTTCTTCTATATAAATGTTTATAATTACTTAACCTTTATACACGATTCAGGAAGCTTTTTCCGATTGCCGGAGCAGCTACGCCAAAATTGTCTGCAATCGTTGCGCCCAAGTCAGCGAATGTTTCGCGAATGCCGAGGTTCTCGCCGTTCGCAATTCCTTTGTGATAGACGATCAGCGGAACGTATTCGCGCGTATGGTCGGTTCCGTGGTGCACCGGATCGTTGCCGTGGTCTGCCGTAATGACGAGCAAATCGTTTTCTTGCATCGCAGCCAAAATCTCCGGGATGCGCGCATCGAACTCCATCAACGCCTGACCGTACCCTTCCGGATCACGGCGATGACCGAACTTCGCGTCAAAGTCCACGAGATTCACAAAGGACAGACCTGTAAAAGACTGCTTCATCGTACCGAGCAATTGGTCGACGCCGTCCATGTTGTCTTTGGTGCGGATCGATTGGGTGATTCCTTCCTCGGCGTAAATGTCGCTGATTTTTCCAATCGCAATCGAAGTCAGCCCGGCATCCTGCAAACGGTTCATGACGGTCGCTTCGAATGGTTTTACGGAATAGTCGTGACGGTTGGAGGTACGCGCGAAGTTGCCCGGCTCGCCGACAAACGGTCTGGCAATCACGCGGGTAACGGCAAATTCATCGCGCAAAGTCAGCTCACGCGCAATTTGGCAAATGCGGTACAGCTCGTCCAATGGCACAACTTCTTCATGAGCCGCCACCTGGAAAACGCTATCAGCGGAAGTGTACACAATGACAGCACCTGTCTTCATGTGCTCTTCGCCAAGTTCGTCGAGAATATCTGTGCCGGAAGCTACTTTGTTGCCCAGCACTTTGCGTCCGATGCGCTGCTCAAATTCTGTGATCAGTTCGGCGGGAAAACCGTCCGGGTACGTATTGAACGGCGTAGACACATGCAGACCCATGATCTCCCAATGGCCTGTCGTCGTATCTTTCCCCATGGAGATTTCCTGCATTTTTCCGTAGTGAGCCGCAGGAGCTTCTGCCGCAGGCACTCCTTTTAGCGGCGCAATGTTGCCGAGACCGAGCTTTTGCAGGTTCGGCAAGGAAAAGCCGGCGACGCGCTCCGCAATGTGACCAAGCGTATGCGCTCCCTCGTCCCCGAATTTCGGAGCATCCGGCTGTTCGCCAATCCCTACGCTATCCATAACGATTAAAAATACGCGAGAATACCGCAATGTTAACGCCTCCAGTTCAAAAAAGGAATAGTGTTCCAAAAAACAGGTCGTCAGACGTCTGACCTGATGGAGATAAGTTTGCTCCGCCTCAGACTCGGGCGGAGTCATCTGTTTGCCGCATCCGCCTTACGCTCTTGGATGCGTTTTGGCATAAATGTCCTTGATTCTCGTTCGGGTCACATGCGTGTATATTTGCGTCGTGGAAATATCCGCGTGCCCGAGCATCTCCTGCACCGAACGCAGGTCTGCTCCGTTTTCCAGCAGGTGCGTCGCAAAGGAATGGCGCAATGTATGTGGCGTAATCTCTGCCCGGATGTTGGCTTTCAAGGCATAGCGCTTGATGATTTTCCAAAATCCTTGGCGTGTGATCTGTTTGCCCAAATGATTGAGGAACAGCGCGGAGTCGCCGCTTCCCTTCACCAATTTGGGACGTCCGGCCTGCAAGTAGTGGCGGACCATTTGAATCGCAACAGAGCCAAGCGGAATAATCCGTTCCTTGGACCCTTTTCCCATACATTTGACAAAGCCCATGTCCAGATTGACGTCCGCTTTATCCAGATTGACCAGCTCGGAAACGCGAATGCCTGTCGCATACAACAGCTCAAGCATGGCTTTATCCCGCAGTCCGGCAGGATGATTGACAGGAGGACTGTCCAAAAGGCGCTCCACTTCGTCAACCGAGAGCACTTTTGGCAAGCGCTTCTCGATTTTGGGCGTCTCCAGATGGATCGAAGGGTCTTTGTCAATGAGTTTGTCCCGAACGAGAAACTGGTAAAAAGCACGGATCGATGCCATGTTGCGCGACAGCGTTGCCGTTGCCCGTCCTTTTTCCCGCAAGACGAGCAAATAGCCAATGATATGTGTCCGCGCCGATTCCTCGATACGGGTTACGCCCTGCTCGTTCAGATACGAGGTGTAGGCCACCATATCGCGCTGATACGATTCCAGGGTATTGCGCGCTAACCCTTTTTCCACAGAAAGGAAGTGGATAAATTGATCAATCAGACTGTCCATGAAGCTGTCCCCTTCAAGGTGATAAGTATCCAGTATTGCTTTCCACACCAAGTAAAAATCTCCTGCTGCCCGTACACAAAAAAATGTGCAATTACTCTCCCGTCAAATAAAACAGCTGCAAACGGGCGAGATAACCGTCCCAATCTTGTGTCTGTGGGGAGTTGATGATTTTTACGACCTTGACGGCATTGCCGTGCGGTTCATGATAAGGATCAGCGGGCAAAAGTTTATCCGCCAACAAGGTGACGATACCGTACGAGAGCAATGAGCATGTCACGAATAACAGCAAAAAGCGAAGCGCCTCCATAATCCGGCGATACGGGACCCCCATTTTGTCCACCTCCCTGCTCTCTCCATATGTATGCATCTGCCACCTCGCCCATTCTGCCCTACAGCGGCAAGTCCTGCAACACATCATCCAGAGGGGTGTACGGCAAAGACAAGGAACGGGCAACGGCTTCGTAAACGATATGGCCGTTCAGCACGTTGACGCCTCTCGCCAAAGCACGGTGTTGGGCAATCGCCGCCCGGTACCCTTTGTTTGCCAGCAACAGCCCGTACGGCAGCGTGACGTTGGACAGCGCAATCGTCGAGGTGCGCGGCACAGCTCCCGGCATATTCGCGACCGAGTAGTGGACAACGCCGTGTCTGACATACGTAGGATCACTGTGCGTAGAAATCCGGTCTACCGTCTCGATGGAGCCTCCCTGGTCAATCGCCACATCGACAATGACAGAGCCAGGCGTCATGGACTTGACCATTTCCTCTGTGACCAGCCGCGGAGCGCGGGCGCCGGGAATGAGTACCGCGCCGATCAGCAAGTCTGCGCGCCTTACCGCTTCGGCAATATTGTACGAGTTGGACATCAGCGTATGCAGTCTGCCGCCAAACATCTCATCCAGCTCGCGCAGCCGATTCGCATTAATATCGAGCAGCGTAACGTTCGCTCCCAACCCGATTGCCATCCGCGCCGCATTCGTTCCGACGATGCCACCGCCGACGATGACGACATGGCCGGGCAGTACGCCAGGCACTCCTCCCAGGAGAACGCCTTTGCCACCGTGCGGCTTCTCCAGGAACTGCGCTCCGATCTGGACAGACATTCTCCCCGCCACTTCGCTCATCGGCATGAGCAAAGGCAGGGCACCGCTGTCGGTTTGAATCGTCTCGTACGCAACCGCCACCACCTTTTTCGCCCGCAACTGTTCGGTCAATTCCCGTTCAGGGGCGAGGTGCAGATACGTAAACAAGATTTGATTTTCCCGAAAATAAGCGTACTCGTCTGGCAACGGCTCTTTCACCTTGCAAATCATGTCCGCCTTTTTCCATACTTCCTCAGCGGACGGCTGAATTTCGGCCCCGGCTGCTGCGTAGTCTTCATCGGTAAAGCCGGAACCGACACCTGCTTGCGTCTCCACCAGCACGCGATGCCCCGCTTGCTTGTAGGAACTTGCACCAGCAGGCGTCAGTCCGACGCGATTTTCATTGTTTTTGATTTCTTTTGGCACACCAATAATCAAAAGCCATCTCGCCTCCTGTCTCCATGTACTGTTTTAGGATGCCACAGGAAAACGCAGGCCATTACAAAAGCTCTCCCGGAAAAAGAAAAAACTTCTCCGTTCCCAGAGAAGTTGGCTTATTTGAAGTCCTCTACGTTCACTTTATCGATGCAGCGGCTGCAAACGCCGTAAAAGGTAAGTCGGTGGTCGGTAATAGCAAAGTTATAAACATTCTTGACCTTTTCTTCTGCACTGACAAGCAAGTCTTCAAAAATTTCATCCACGGTTCCGCAATTGAGGCAGATCAGGTGATGGTGGTGGTAAGCTGCGTTGTCATCGCGCAAATCGTATCTCGCTACCCCATCGCCAAAGTTCATTTTATGAAGGATTTTCAAGTCGCTCAAAAGCTCAAGTGTCCTGTATACAGTAGCAAGCCCGATTTCCGGAGCTTTATCCTTCACCAGCAAATAAACATCTTCCGCGCTCAAGTGATCTTCTTCGTTTTCCAGCAAGACGCGAACAGTGGCTTCACGCTGTGGTGTCAGCTTGTAGTTCTGTGAATGCAACTGTTGCTTGATCTTCTCTAATTTTTCTTCCAACATTAATGCCCCTCCCCGCTCGCATGAAACCTGTTCCTATTATAGTAGAGGGGCGTCGAATAAGTCAAATGCATAAGTTATTACCTGATAATAATTCTTAATTAATTACGAGCTGCATCAGCCTCGGTGAAACAAAAGTCTCGAACAAAGCAGCCAGCGTCAGCACGCCGAGCATCGATATGACAAGGACGGTGTAGCCCATAAAATGTGGCATGATCCCGTCTCGCTTGCTTAACAACCGGGTTTGAATCAGCCGCATGGAAAAAGAAATTCCGCTTACGCCTACAATGAACAAGGCCGGGACGACGAGCAAGTTTTGCGGGAGAACGCCCAGCATGGCGAACGTTACTCCTTTCCACTGCAACTGGCTGACCAAAAAGCCGACAGTAAATCCGATGACGACTCCTTTGAGAAACAGCATCAACAAAATCATTGGCAGGCCGATGATGGACAAGCCCAATACCCACATGATCGCAACTGTCTTCGAATAATGCCCGAACGACTGCTGAAAATGGGCGCTCGTTTCCGGGATGCCGCTTGTGCTCAGGCTGTTAAAAAAATATTGGAGAAATCCGTACAACTCCTGCTTTTGCGAGAGCGGCAGCGAGTTGACGAGCACAGCACCGAAGATGATCCCCATGGTAAACAGGACGATCGTAAACCAATAGAGCGACTGATGTTCTCTCATATAGGATTGGATAGTTTGTCCGACTCGTGAACGCACGGTTCGTCCCCTCCCGCTTCGCTGATTACTGTACAGCTTATGCGCCGGGGGTGGCGACTATGACCGCTATGACAAAATCACCTTTCCGTAAGTACCCGCGCCGCCTTTTTGCACGTTCAACGATCCGTCCCTGCCCGCGACAATGAGCTTGGCGATTTTTTCTCCGACGACCTTTGCCAACTCGTCCTCCGTGGCTCTATGCACCACATTCATTTGCGTCCCGAAGGCTTGGTACAGCTTCTCAAGCAGTTTCGGCCCGATTCCGGGGATAAACTCCAGCGGAAACTGCTCGATATAAGGAGGACGAAACGCAGGGTGCGCTCCCGCCTCTCGATCGGCCAACTCATCAATGCGGGCTGCCACACCCCGCACAATCCGCTTGTGACCGCACTCCGGGCATCTCCCCGCAGCATCGGCCGGCAAGAGCGACTGGCAGCCTTGGCAAGCCGTCTGATGATATTTGCCCAGTTGCGGATGCAAACCGTAGTTGACCGCAACAGCTCTGCCGTCCTGGCGGCGAATCGCCTTTTCCCATTCGGCAAAAGAACGCTCAGCCATGCGGATGCTCTGATACTCCCTGCCAATTTTCCCGAGCGAATGCGCGTCCGAATTGGTGAGAAACGTTTTGGTGTGCAGCTCGGACAACCGATCCGCCATGTCCGTATTGGCACTCAGCCCAAGCTCCACAGCATGTACCAAGGTTGGGTCCAGCACGTCAGCCAAATGATCGGTACAACTGCCGTACAGCCCCTTGTGCGGCGTAAAAATATGGGCAGGAATCAACAGGCCGCCAAGGTGCTCCACCCATTCCTGAAGCTCGCGCAAACGCGCAGACACACGCTGCGAGCTTAACTGGACATTTTTGCAGCGCTGCGAGAGCCAGCGTGTCCATTGCTGCATGGCGCAAAGCGTCGGCAAGTAGACAAGAAAATGCGCTTCTCCCCTGCCCGGCTCCTTGATTTCCAGTTCGCAGCCCAAGATGAGCATCGTTCCCTTGTACAAAATCCCTCCGTGCTCGTGCTCCGCCGCTACACCCGCTTCCAGAAGGGACAGCAGCTCGTCCTGCACCTCGGGCGAGTGCGAATCAATGATCCCGATGACGTCCATGCCCTTTTTTTCCGAAGCTTCCTCCAATATTTTGGTCAGCGTCATCTGCCGTGAAGCCGTTATTTTCACCGGCTTGCCCGTCCACGTGCCGCCAATATGGATGTGCATGTCGCAAAAGTAGTTGTGCATCAGCCCTTCAACTGCTCTCTCAGCAATTTGTTCTCCCAGGCAAACAAGGCTACGACCGTTTTGGCATCGCGAATCTCCCCGTTTTTATGCAATTCGCGCGCCTCCTCCAGCGTCAATTCGAGGGTGTCCACAAATTCGTCCTCGTCCGGCTTGCTCTCGCCCTTTGTCAGCCCTGTAGCGACAAACACATGCAAAAGCTCATCGGCAAATCCCGGAGACGTGTAAAAAGCACTGAGCGGCTCGTAATGGCTCGCCACATAGCCTGTCTCTTCTTCCAGTTCGCGCATGGCGCAAGTCAACGGCTCCTCGCCCGCTTCCAGCTTACCCGCCGGGATTTCCACGATCGTTTGCTCCAGCGGCTTGCGGAATTGGCGTACAGCTACGAGCTTGTTATCGTCGGTCAAGGCGAGAACCGCAACAGCCCCCGGATGATTGACAATCTCGCGCTTCGCCGTATTTCCGTTAGGCAAAAGCACGTCATCCACTTTCAGTTTAATGATTCGCCCTTCGTAAATCGATTGGCTGGCAATCGTTTTTTCGTACAAATGATCTTGCTTGCTCACATTCATCATCCTTTTTTCAGCTTGGCGTTCTAAATCCACTTGTCTCTCCATAAGTTGGGAGCATGAAGCTTGTCCACCCTATTGTATCGGAGGAGATTGTGGATGAAAACCTATGTCAGCGAAAAGCAATTGCGAATGGTCGGGAAAGCTTGGGAAATCAAGGCTGCTCTTCGTTCCTGGTCAAGTAAAGACCTAACGCTTCAAGAGTACCTGACGAAACGGGCAAACGCGGCTCGCCGTTAGCAGCGAGCTTGCCGCTTTGCATGCTTTTTCCCAGCATATCTGCCGCCAACACAGCGGTTTGAAACGGCACGCAGTCCACTTCCCAGCTTCTGCCCATCGTAGAAAAGGACAAGCCGTGCCTTTGCTCCAACGCCTTCAAACGCTCGCTTGCAGGAGCCTTGCCTCTGACCAGAACGTGTTTGGCGGAACTGTTGACAATCGCCTGCGCCTGCTGCTCAATGAGACAATCGCGCTCGTCTCCGAGAACAGGCAACGTCACGATTGTCGGCGCCAGGGCAAACCGCCCCAAAATTACGGTCGTATGATGGCTGATTCCGTAATGCCTGCTGCGCTGGTCAGCAAAGCTGATGCGCGGGATAAAAAAAGGGGTCCCGCCAAGAGCCGACACGGCGTGAATGACTTCCGCCAGTTGAACGCCGGAAAATCCGTACGCCGTACCCGTACCTGCGACGCCAGGCCCAAGCATGCACAGGATGACATCTGCCTTTTCCACATGACGTGCGGCCAGCAAACCGCTGTGAATCGTCACCGCCTCGCGATTTCCTCCCCAGGCGTGTCCAGTCGTGACTGTCGCTGTCAAATGGCCTGCTCGCGACAACTGCCGGACGTGCTGGCTGAAAGCAATCGGCAGCGAAGCAGCGTCAGGCATCACATAGACGATCCGCAACTGCGGATGTTTCTCTTTTAAGGCAAGAACAGCTGGCGGCAACAAGCTGTGCAGCTCTCCGATCAACACAGGCGTACCTTCCAGCGTCAAGTCTGCCTGCAAAAACAGCTCATGAAAAGGGCTTGCCTGTTCTTCCACGGCATCCACTGCCAATTGCCACGGGGAATAACGCATTTTCATAATATGCCCCCATTCGCTCGGAGCCACATCACAATCGACTTCCCCGGCGCTTTTGCCCACGACCAGATGAAATCCGCCTGTCCCCAACTGCAACTGAAGCGCTGTCGTGTTGAGCAAAAGATTGTCTCCTGGGGAGTATTCCTCCCGGGCAAAAGAAATCGCCTTTTGCGTTTGCAGGTTTCCCGCTTCTTGCCTGCTCAGCTTTACCTCCAGCACTTGCATGCCTGTTTGCCGCTCCAACACGCGAATGACCGTACCCGTTGCCAAATGCAGCATGCTCTTCCCCCTCGTCCGCTCCTTCCTACAGTGTATGACAGACCACGATTGTCCCAATCATCCAACCCGAAAAGAAGCAAAAAAGCGGAACCCTCTGAAGGATTCCGCCACCTGTCGTTTACTCTTGTACTTCTGCGATGATCGCCAGCACCAGTTCTGCCGCTTTGTTCAGCTCGGAGATTGGCATGCGCTCGCTTTTCGTATGGATTTCTTCATAACCGATCGCAAAGTTCACGCTCGGAATGTTGTATCCGTTGAATACGTTGCCGTCGCTGCCTCCGCCACTTGCAACCAGCTCCGGATTGCGGTCAATACGCTTCACCGCTCCAATCGCTTTGTTTACAACTGGGGTAGATTCATCGAATTTATAGCCATGGTACATGAAAATGACTTCGTTCTCGCACGTAGCGCCCATCTCGGCAGCCGCTTCCTCGAATGCCGTCGTCATTTTTTTCACTTGCGCTTCCAGCTTGTCCATGACCAGGCTGCGCGCTTCCGACCAGATTTCCACGTAGTCCGTAACGATGTTGTACGCCCGGCCACCTTCAAAACGACCGATGTTCGCAGTCGTGTCCGCATCGATGCGCCCCAGAGGCATGCGGGAAATCGCCTTGCTAGCAACAGTAATCGCACTGATTCCATCCTCTGGATTCACGCCAGCGTGAGCCGCCTTGCCGTGGATTTTGGTGATGATTCTGTACTGCCCAGCACCTGCAACGGTGATTTTGCCAACCGGACCTTCGGAGTCGAGAATGAAGCCCATCTCCGCTTTCAGCAGGCTGGAATCCAAAGCGCGGGAACCTACCAGGCCGGATTCTTCTCCGACTGTCAGAACAACCTGGATCGTTGGATGCGGCAGGTTTTGTTCCTTCAGCGTGCGAATGCCTTCAAAAATCGCAGCAATGCCGGCTTTGTCGTCCGCTCCCAGAATGGTCGTGCCATCGGAGTATACATAGCCATCGCGGATTTGCGGTTTGATCCCGTTTCCTGGCACTACCGTGTCCATATGGCTGCTGAACAAAATAACCGGGCCGTTTCCTGTGCCTTCCAAGGTAGCAATCAGGTTGTTGGCGCCGTGTCCTGTTTTCGCTGCCGCATCGTCTTCCTGGACGGTAAAGCCCATCTCGATCAGCTTTTCTTTCAGCACTTTGTTTACGGCTGCTTCGTTTTTCGTTTCGCTGTCAATTTGCACAAGCTCCAGAAACTCGTTTAGCAAACGCTCTTCGTTGATCACACTCACACTCGTTACCTCCCGATTACTTGCCCGATTTTGGTACATATTCACAAGTTCCAGTATACCGCAAAAAAATTTTTTCTACTACGAAATCACTCGCGATTCTTTTTCACTCATTGCTCGTCCACATGCGAATTTTCGTTTTTCGGGTATTGGCACAGCTCGTACAGCACTCCGCCAGCCGCTTTTGGATGCAAAAACCCGATCAGGGCGTCATGCGCACCTGCTTTGGGTGTTTCGTGAATGAGCGGCACTCCCTGTTCCTTCAACTGCTGCAAACGGGTTGTGACGTCGTCTACATCCAGTGCGATGTGGTGGATTCCTTCTCCCCGCTTCTCGATGAACTTGGCAATCGGGCTGTCTTCGCCAAGCGGCTCCAAAAGCTCAATTCGGCTTTCTCCGATTGCCAGAAACGCTACCTTGACCTGCTCGCTTTCTACCACTTCTGATCCTACCAATCGCAAGCCCAGCTGCTCCGTGTAAAAAGGAAGCGTCTTCTCCAGACTCTTCACCGCGATCCCGATATGGGCAATTTTGTTTGGGGTGCTCACAGCCATCATCCTTTTTCAAATGGTTGTCTCGAAAGCGACATTTCGGTACAATCCTGTTGAGGTCATTCGATCGTACTTTTTTTATTCTAGCATAGCCAGGGTCGAAATTACCTGATCTTTTCCTTTTATTTGGGCATTTTCCGATCTGAAAGGAGGTTTTTTCTGTTATGAAATTTCAATCCCTGTTCGCAAAAATCCTCATCGGGTTGTTGATTCTCTCCCTGATCATCCCAACGTTCTTTTACTATCTGTAAGCGGCGAGACTCAACTGTCTTGCAAGCAAAAACCCCCTGCTGCAGCCTTTGTCAAGCTGCGCAGGGGGTTTCTCGTTTTGTTGCCTTGTTTTTATTTGTAGACAAACACGCTGGATGTTTTCGCATCCCAGCCTACTTTATAACCGAGGTTATCGGTTACCGTACGGATTGGAACCATCGGCATGCCATTGTTCAAAACAACTGGCGCAGGGAGCGTAATTTCTTGAGCGCCCAGCTTCGCTTTATTGGAGCCAACAGTAAACTTCAACACTTTTGTGCCGCTGATTACCGCGACGTCTTTGTTGTTCCATTGTGTAGTCAAGGACAGCGCTTCTTTGAAAAATTGCGCAGGCACCATTGTCGTGTTGCCATTCACAATCGTAGGCGCTACTTGCAGCGGATACGCTTTTCCGTTTACGGTGAAGTTCGCAGTACCTACTTTGAACAGAGCCGCATTTGCAGGCACAGCTACAGAAGGTTGTGCTGGCTGAGCAGGTTGAGCTGGAGCAGGCATACCTACACCTACCGCCCGTGCAAACAGCAGACCTTTTTCTTCAGAGGTAAACACGCTGATGCTGTAAGTGCTTTTCACCGCTGGATTTACGATATTCGCCGCTGCATTGATGCTGATGTTCGCCGCAGTGGCAGCAGGGATGTCCTGGGATGGGTAAATCAGCACGTTTTGGCCGCGCACAGCAACATAGTTGGCTGCCACGCCGTTCACAGACACGTTCGCCGGAGCGATGTAAGCCGGAACTTTGTAACCTGCCGGGAATACAAGCTCAACGAAATCGCGTTGCTTCACAAGCCCTACACCCAATGTTTTGATTGCCACATTGACGCCTGTCGCTTTTCCAACCGCTGTGGAAGTCAGACCGATCGTCGCAGTGCTGTTGTTCACTGTGGTGTTCGGCACTGGAGTCGGCGTTGGAGTCGGATTTGGCGTTGGATTTACCGAAGATCCGCTAACAGAAAACGATTTGGATTCCAAAGTGCGGCCTGCAACCGTTGCTTTGAGCGTGTAGCTACCCGCCGATTTCGGATTGGTGATCCATGCTCCCACAGCAACAACGACTTTCACTTCGCTGGTCGAAGAGAAGTTGGAAGGAGCTGTTACGTATACTTTGTTGCCCGCAGCGCTTACACGCTTCGCTGTTTTTCCGTTCAACGTAAATTCGGATGCGCTCAAGATGCCTGGCACCATGTCGGAAGAAGGAAATTCCAAAATGAGGTCTTCGTCCGCTCGGAGCTGTTTGTTGCCGAAGTCCGCATCAAAAGTGTAGCTGGTGCGCGCGCCAGCTGCTGGATCAGACAAATTGACGGAGAAAGCACTGGTAGCCGTGCTGGTGCTGGAACCGGATTTGGTGATCTCGAATTTTTCGGACTCGTATGTAACTCCGTCGTACTTCACTTTGAATGTATATTTGTCAGCACTGCTCGGATTTTCAATACCAGCCGATTTGCTGAACTCGATGGTCATGTAGTCATCTCCGTCAACGGAGCTTGGAACTTTAATTTCCACTTCGCCTTTACTCACGCTGACAGACTTGGCAGTCGTTCCGTTGACTTTGACATCGCTCGAATCAATGCTGGACGGCAGCATGTTTTTGTCTGGGAAAACTACAGTGATGTATTCGTTCGATTCCAGCTCGTCGCTGCCTTTGAGCGAGATTTTTCCCAGCTTGATGCTGGTTTCGTCGCCAGCTCCCTTGGAACCGAGCGATACTGCATAGTCGTTGCTGGAACCGCTGCTGGAGCTGGAACTGCCGCTCTTTTTGATCTCGATCTCGCCCGTATCTTCATCGTCGTCATTGCTTGTACCTACGGTGACATCGTACGTGCCTTTGCTCTTCGGATTGGTGATGCCCGAAGTGATGTCGATGGTAATTTTTCCTGCGTCAACGCTCTCGTTTACAGTGATCTTGATTTCATTGCTGCTGACTTTTACCGTTTTTATATCGAAATCGGCATCGATATCACTTTCATCGATGTTTTTGCTGATTTTGAAATCAGAGTCAAATTCGATTGTGATGGAGTCGCCTTTTTCCAGGTCGTCTTCCATCGTAAATTTAATCGTGTACTTGCTATCTTCATCTACCCCGTCATCTTTTGCCGTGACAGACACCTTGCTTACGGCATGCGCCTCTTGCGGTATAGCAACAAAAGGTGTAGCGGCCAGCGCGGATGCCAGCACTAATGGTAGTGCTTTTTTACTTTTCTCCATGTTTTTCCTCCCACATTTGCCTATAATCTGGAAATTTTTCTCTAGCAGGTCGCTACCAGTCTACCATAAATGATATCTGGTGGGAATCTCTTCTATGGAAGATTCGAGACCCATTGGCTACTATTGCTAAGACGATGTCGCCCGCGAAAAAGTTACAGTCCAAAAAGAAACAGCTCAAAAATTTTTATCAAGCAAAAAACCAGGTCTGCTTCGACCTGGTTGCAGGGTGTAACCCGTCCTTCGGCAAAATCAGTACAGCTTGGTGTCCGGCCCGATGCTCTCCAGCTTCTGCTTCACGCTTTGCAGGAAACGTCCGCAAATGAGCCCGTCGAGCACGCGGTGATCCAAAGACATGCACAGGTTCACCATCGAACGTACCGCGATCATGTCGTTGATGACAACCGGGCGTTTTACGATGGATTCCACGCTGAGAATCGCTGCCTGTGGTGCATTGATGATCGGCTGGGACAGAACAGAGCCGAAAGATCCGGTATTGTTCACGGTGAACGTACCGCCAGTCATGTCGTCCATCGTCAGCTTGCCGGCGCGCGTGCGCGCAGCCAGATCGTCAACCGACTTGGCGATGCCCAGGATGGATTTTTGATCGGCATCCTTGATGACAGGCACATACAGGGCATCTTCTGTCGCAACGGCGATCGAGATGTTGATGTCTTTTTTCACGATGATCTTGTCATTCGCCCAGGTGGAATTGATCATCGGAAATTCTTTCAGCGCTTCCACGACCGCCTTGATAAAGAACGGCAAGAAAGTCAGATTGAGCCCTTCCTTTTTGGCGAACTCGGATTTGGCCTGGTTGCGGAAGTTGACCAGATTGGTTACGTCCACCTCGATCATCGTCCAGGCATGCGGAGCTTCGTGCTTGCTCTGTACCATGCGGCTGGCGATCGTGCGGCGGATAGGCGTCACCGGAACGACTTGATCGCCGCTGGCAACCGGGATGTCGATTGAAGCTGCTGGTGTCGCAGTTGGAGCAGCGGTCGCTTGTGGTGCAGGGGTTGTCGCAGCAGGCGCAGGCGTTGCCGCCACTGGCGCTTGGGCAACAGCTTCCACTACTGGTTCAGCAGGTTTTTGACCACCTGCATCAATAATTGCTTGCACGTCCTTGCGCGTAATGCGCCCTCCCGCACCCGTACCTGCGACGCGAGACAAATCAATGCCATGCTGCTGGGAAAGCATCATCACAGCAGGAGAATAACGTTGCTTAGGCCCTTCGTTTCCAGCTGCCTGTGGAGCAGCGGCAGGAGCAGATGGCACCGAGATCGCTGCCACCGCAGGCGCTGCGCTCGGTTGGCTGGCTGCCGCGGCAGGTGTAGCTGGGGTAGCCGCCTCAGCTGCCGGACTCGCTTGCTCCGCCGATCCTCCGCCACTTTCTTCGATATAGAGAATCAACGTTCCGACTGCTACAGTTTCTCCTTCCGCAACCACGATCTCCGTTACCCGACCGGATACGGTAGAAGGAACTTCCGCATTCACTTTGTCCGTCGTCACTTCAGCCAATGAATCGTATTTTTTGACGGTATCGCCAACATTGACCAGCCATTTGCTGATAGTCCCCTCGGTTACACTCTCACCCAGTTGGGGCATAAGTACTTTCGTTGCCATGACCTGTGGTCCTCCTCGCCTTTAAAAGTTGGCCAACTCGCGCATTGCTTCCAACACTTTATCCGGATTCAGCATGAAAAATTTCTCCATCGGAGGACTGTACGGCATTGCAGGTACATCCGGTCCGCACAGACGTTTGATTGGAGCATCGAGATCGAACAGGCAATGTTCGGCAACGATCGCCGCCACCTCTCCGCCGACTCCGCCCTCTTTGTTGTCTTCGTGCACGATCAGCACTTTTCCGGTCTTGGAGGCAGCTTCTGCAATCGCTTCCTTATCCAATGGGTACAAGGTGCGCAAGTCGAGAACATGCGCGCTGATACCTTCCTGTGCGAGCTTCTCGGCTGCTTGCAGGCAGAAGTGCAGGGCGAGCCCGTAAGAAATAACCGTAATGTCCGTACCTTCACGCTTGACGTCCGCTTTTCCGATCGGCAGGACATAGTCGTGCTCAGGCACTTCGCCTTTGATCAGGCGATAGCAACGCTTGTGCTCGAAAAAGAGAACCGGGTCCTCGTCGCGGATCGCCGCTTTGAGCAAGCCTTTTGCATCGTAAGGGGTGGACGGAGCCACCACTTTCAGCCCAGGGATATTCGTAAACATCGCTTCCACCGACTGCGAGTGATAGAGAGCGCCGTGCACGCCGCCGCCGAATGGAGCCCGGATCGTGAGCGGGCAATTCCAGTCGTTGTTGGAACGGTAGCGCATCTTCGCCGCTTCGCTGACAATCTGGTTGACGGCTGGCATGATGAAGTCGGCAAACTGGATTTCCGCAATCGGCCGCATGCCGTAAGCAGCCGCCCCGATCCCTACCCCGACAATCGCCGATTCAGCCAGCGGAGTATCAATCACGCGCTCCTCGCCAAATTCATCAATCAATCCATTGGTCGCACGGAATACGCCACCGCGTACCCCTACGTCTTCGCCAAGAATAAACACATTGGGATCGCGACGCATTTCTTCCCGCATCGCCATCGTAATCGCATCAATAAACGAAATGACTGCCATGAAAGATCCCCCCTTAGTTCCCGTATACGTGAGTCAATGTCGATTCAGGTGTCGGATATGGTGCGTTTTCCGCATACTCGGTCGCTTCGTCCACTTCCAGCTGCACACGAGCCAGCATATCCGCTTCTGTATTTTCATCGAGCAAGCCGATTTCTCTCAAGTAAGCCGCGAAAACGATCAACGGATCTTTTTTCTTCGCTTCTTCGACTTCTTCACGCGTGCGATAGACGCGGTCGTCGTCGTCACTCGAATGGGGAACCAGACGGTACATGACCGCTTCGATCAAGGTTGCTCCTTCACCGCGACGAGCGCGATCAACAGCTTCCTTCATGACGCGATACACTTCAATCGGATCGTTGCCGTCTACGCTGACACCCGGGAAGCCGTAGCCAAGAGCGCGGTCCGCCACGCTTTCGCAAGCCAGTTGCTTCTTCAATGGAACAGAGATAGCGTACTTGTTGTTTTCACAGAAAAAGATGACCGGGAGCTTGTGCACGCCCGCGAAGTTGGCACCCTCGTGGAAATCCCCCTGGTTGCTGGAGCCTTCCCCGAAAGAGGTGTACACGACAAAATCTTTGTTTTGCATTTTGCCTGCCAAGGCCATGCCCACCGCATGCGGCACTTGGGTCGTAACCGGGCTGGAACCTGTCAGGATGTTGTATTTTTTACCGCCGAAGTGACCAGGCATTTGGCGGCCGCCACTGTTCGGATCTTCTGCTTTGGCAAAAGCGGAGAGCATGCAATCGCGGGCAGTCTGACCAAATACCAGCACCAGGCCGAGATCGCGATAGTACGGGCACAAGAAGTCTTTGTCCGTCTCCAGAGCGAAAGCTGCTCCTACCTGTGCTGCCTCCTGGCCCTGGCAGGAAATGACGAATGGCACTTTGCCCGCCCGATTCAACAGCCACTGGCGTTCGTCAATTTTTCGCGCGAGCAGCATGTAATAGTACATGTCCAGAACTTGCGCATCTGTCAAACCAACTTGTTCATGCCGTTTGGTTGTCATTGTGGATACCCTCCTTGCTAATTGTGAATCGCTTTTCCATCGACGGCCAATGCCGCTTCCATAATCGCCTCTGAGAGAGATGGATGCGGATGGATGGTCTGTCCAATCTCCCATGGCGTCGCATCCAGTACCCGGGCCAAGCCCGCCTCGGAGATCATGTCGGTCACGTGCGTACCGATCATGTGAACCCCTAGCAAATCATTCGTTTTGGCATCAACGACCAACTTCACAAAGCCGTCATTCTCGCCATGGATCAGTGCCTTGCCCAATGGCTTGAAGCTGAATTTGCCTACCTTTACTTCAAAGCCTTGCTCGCGCGCCTCTTTTTCCGTCAAGCCGACATTCGCCACTTCCGGACGGCTGTACGTGCATTTGGGAACCTTCGTGTAATCGAGCGGATGCGGATTCAGCCCAGCCATGTGCTCGACAGCCAAAATTCCTTCGTGCGAAGCAACGTGAGCCAGCTGCAAGCCGCCAATCACATCGCCAATGGCATATATATGCGATTCTGCCGTCTGGAAATGTTCGTTGACCACGACGACTCCACGCTCGATCTTGATCTCGGTCGCTTCGAGGCCGATGTTTTCTACATTGGCTTGGCGGCCTACCGAGACGAGAACTTTTTCTGCTTCAAAACGGTCGACGCCGTTTTTCGTCTCAGCCGAAATGCTGACTTTGCCCTCGCCTTTTTCCAGCGTCTCGGGAAGCACCTTCGCCCCTGTGACGATGTTGACTTTGCGTTTTTTCAGCAAGCGAGCCAGTTCCTTGCTCACTTCTTCGTCTTCGAATGGCAAAATGCGATCTGCGTACTCGACAATCGTCACATCGACGCCAAAGTCGTTCAGCATGGACGCCCACTCGATTCCGATCACGCCGCCTCCGACGATCACGACCGACTTCGGCAACTGTTCCCACTGGAGTGCCTCGTCGCTCGTCACTACATAAGAGCCGTCAATGACCAGCCCAGGAAGCGTACGCGGGCGGGAACCCGTCGCGAGCAGCAAAAAGCGCGGCACGATCATTTCCTGGTCGCCGTTTTCTTTTTCAATGCGGACAGCACCTGCTTGCGGCGAAAAGATGGATGGACCCATCACGCGGCCGAAGCCTTCGAAAATCGTGATGCTGCCTTTTTTCATCAAGTATTGAATCCCTTTATGAAGTTGGTCGATAATGCCTTGCTTGCGCTCCTGGATTTTGCTGAAATCATAGCCAACCGCGCCTGCCGATACACCGTATTTGTCCGCTTCCTTCAAGGTCGAAAATACTTCTGCGCTGCGCAAAAGCGCTTTGGACGGAATGCAGCCGCGATGCAGGCACGTTCCACCCAGCTTTTCTTTTTCCACAATCGCGACTTTCATTCCCAACTGGGACGCACGGATCGCTGCTACATAGCCGCCGGTTCCTCCACCGAGAACGACCAGATCAAATTCTTGTGACATGCTTGAGCTCTCCTTTCATAGAAGCGCCTTCACGCATTGGCGAAGACAGTCGAAAAAGCTGGTTGCTGCTCTTTTGTGGCGTTTGCCTACGTTTTTATGAGAATGAGAATATTCTAAGAACAGAGGATATGTACCCCCTGACCGCCCATTCATCGAGAAAAAGAAAGAGCGGGAGCAGGGGAATGGTTTCATTTAAGAACGATTAGCGGTGGTAAACCGTTTTTCCGTTTTGCAGGAAAGTATTGCGGGATTTGCCCACGCTGGCAATGCGCTCTTCTGCCATGCGGTCAGCCGCCTTGTAGGATGGCATGCCGTCGCGCTCAGCAATTTCGTACACTTTCAAGATCGTGTCGTAGATGGTTTCTACTTTTTTCAGGGCGCGCTCGCGGTTGTAGCCTTGCAGTTCGTCAGCCACGTTGATAACGCCGCCTGCGTTGATCACATAGTCTGGCGCGTAGATCAGACCCATTTCGTGGATTTGATCGCCGTGACGCTCTTCTTTCAGCTGGTTGTTCGCCGCACCGGCAATTACTTTTGCTTTCAACAGCGGAATGGTGTCGTCGTTGATGATCGCACCAAGCGCGCAAGGAGAGAAGATGTCGCACTCTACGCCAAAGATGTCGTTGACGCCAACTGCTTTTGCTCCGAAATCGTTGACAGCGCGGTTTACGTTTTCTTCATTGATGTCGGTTACGATCAGGTGTGCGCCTTCCTCATGCAGGTGGCGGCACAGGTTGTATGCCACGTTTCCTACACCTTGTACAGCAACGACACGGCCGGACAAGGAATCAGATCCGAAAGCGAGCTTCGCAGATGCCTTCATACCGCGATATACCCCGTAAGCTGTGACCGGAGACGGGTTGCCGCTGGAGCCGAATGCAGGAGAAACGCCTGTTACGTAGTCGGTTTCCAGGTGGATCATGTCCATGTCAGCAACAGTCGTACCTACGTCTTCTGCTGTGATGTAACGGCCATTCAGACCTTGGATGTAACGGCCGAATGCGCGGAACAGCTCTTCACTTTTATGCTGGCGCGGATCTCCGATGATCACGGCTTTACCACCGCCGATATTGAGGCCAGCAGCAGCATTTTTGTAAGTCATGCCGCGACCGAGACGCAGTACGTCGATGATCGCTTCTTCTTCGGTTTTGTACGGCCACATGCGCGTGCCGCCCAATGCTGGTCCGAGTGTCGTATCATGAATGCAAATGATTGCTTTCAAACCGGAATTTTCGTCTTGGCAAAATACCAGTTGCTCGTAGTCGTACTTTTGCATGTAGTCAAAGATGTTCAATGAAGAAACCTCCCTAGTCTCATTCTTCTGGGTTAACAGTGGGCTCCGTGTGGAGAATTTCCCGTCAAGCAGTTTATGCAAAAGTCATGCCAACACCCTCTGCGTTTTGAAAGCGCTTTATTATTAGGGACGTGGATGAAATCTCCATCCGTCAAGTGTGCATGTTTTTGCATGGTCGCGCAGGAATTTGCATGCAAAAAATTGCACGTTTAATTTCTTTCTTCCTGCTCATCCATGATTCCCAATTTTTCCATCTTGTAATACAAACTGCGAATGGCAATTCCCAACCGCTTCGCCGCCACGGTCCGGTTCCCTTTGGCCGCAGCCAGCTCCCGGATGATATGCTGACGTTCTGCTTCCTCCATCGCTTGCTTCAATGTTTTCCCTGTGGAGCTTGCCGTCACTTCTGCTTCCTGGCGGGCATGGCTTATTTTCCGCTCCAGCGGGGGCAAATGCTCAGGCAAAATGGTGCGCTCATTGATGCGCATATGTATCATCGCCCTGCCCAAAACGTTCTCCAGCTCCCGCACATTGCCCGGCCAATGATAGGTCAACAGCATTTGCAACGTTTCTTCGTGCAGCTCCTCGACATTGCGGCCGTATTCCAGATTCGCCTTGCGCAGCAAGTACATCGCAATCGGCTTGATGTCTTCCAGGCGCTGTCTGAGCGGAGGAATGTGGATGGGCACTACATGCAGGCGATAGTACAAGTCTTCCCGAAATTTCCCGGCTCCTATCGCCGCTTCGAGATTCACATGCGTGGCTGCGATCACCCGGACATCGATGTTGATCGGTTTCGTACCGCCGACCCGGACGACTTCGCGCTCTTGCAGGACGCGCAAAAGCATGACCTGCATCCCCATGGACAGCTCACCGATTTCGTCTAAAAATATCGTGCCCCCGCTTGCTTCCTCGAACAATCCGCGCTTGCCGCCGCGCCGCGCCCCTGTGAAAGCCCCTTCCTCGTAGCCGAACAGCTCGCTCTCCAGCAAGCTTTCGGAGATCGCTGCGCAGTTGACGCGGATAAACTGGTTGTACTTGCGCTCGCTCGCGTTGTGGATCGCGTGGGCAAACAGTTCCTTACCCGTGCCGGATTCGCCGCGCAGCAGCACGGTGGCTGGCGTCAACGCCGCCTTTTTTGCTTGCTCAATGGCGCTTTTCATCTGTTCGCTGAAGCCGATAATATCTGCGAAGCTGTATTTCGCCTCCAGCGTTCGGATGATCCGTCTCGCTTTTTCCAGTTCCTCGGTCAGCCGCTTGAACTCGGATACGTCGTGAATGACCCCGACGCTGCCTTTCAACTCGCCATCAACCACGACCGGAGCGACGTTCACCACGACGTCCTTGCGCTTGGGGCCGAGCTTCATCGGCACGCCCCTGACAGGCCGCTTCGTCTTCAACACTTGCATGTGCATGCTGTCGCCTTCGGAGATATCGACTGTAGCCGGCTTGCCGATAATATCGTCCGGCGAAAGCCCGGTCAGTCTCGTGTAGGCCGGGTTGATTAACAGACCGATGCCGTTTTGATCCACGACAGAAATCGCTTCGTCGGAAGACTGAATAATCGCTTGCAGCATGCTTTGCAATTCTTTCAGATCGGTCACTTCCTCCGCCAGCGCCATGACCTCGGTAATGTCGCGGAAAATCGCTACGGCTCCCACTACTTCTCCCTTGTCGTTTCGCACGGGAACGCGGTTCGTAATGATTCTCGTCTGATTGGGCAAAATCTGCTCCTGATTCAGTTCAGGACAGCCCGTCTCTAATACAATATGTAGTCTGGTGTTGGGTATACGCTCGGATACTTTTGTATCCAGCACTTCGCTTGCTTCAATGTCCATCAAGCGTTCTGCCGCTTTGTTGAACAACGTGATAATGCCTTGCCGATTGACCCCGATAATCGCATCGTGCGTGGAGTCGAGCATCGTTTCGCGCTCCCGCTGGTTTTGCATCATGACGGCAATCAGCTTGTCACGCTCGCGAATGAGCCGCATGACAATTCTCGTAAAGGTCCCTGGGATGAGCACCGTCTTGTCCTGCTTTAGCTGCCTGAGGTGCTCGTATTCGTTCAAGTCGCCCGTCGCTTCCAAAATGACGTCCAGCTCGTCGTCCAAATAAGGCCGATAATCCGCATCGACCTTGATTCCAAACGATTTCGCCAGGGCAATTCCGGGAGCGTCAGGCCGATGATCCACTACGGCTACAATTTTCAGCCTGTCCATCTGGTTCAGCATCCGCAGCAGAGCCGTTCCGCCTCGTCCAGCACCTACTATAAGCAGCTTGTGCATGCGCTAGACCCCTCACTTTTCATCTTACTCGTTACCATTGTACTGCAACAAACCGTTGATGGACAGGCTCTTCTCCCTAACGTGCGCTCGCTCGTGTGCACACACGGACTTGTGGACAAGCAACCAGGCATTCGCTATGATGAAGAAATGAGAGAGAAAGGTGTGAACCACCAGTGATCGTACAGAAAGTCATTGCCCTTTTAATCATGGTCATCCCGGCTGCGATTGCCATGTACGGAATCAAGCTGATCCGTGATGCTTTCTTTTATTCCACGGCACCCGATGTGGGTTTCATGTGGGGTCAACTGATCCTCGGCGTGCTTGCTCTGGTCATCCCTATTTTGTTTATTGCGGGCTTCATTTTACACCATGAACGAAAAAAAAATCGGGTTCAGCCCCGCTTTATGATTCGCGAGCCAGAAGACGACGAGTAGAACAGGCAGGTAATGATCTGCCTGTTTTTTAATGCCCCGCTCATCTCCCCCACTCATCCAGCCTGCGCAACCACGCCTGTCGTTCAATGACCCGCGAAAAGGACACAAACTCCGCCGCAACCTGCAACGTCACGAACCCGGCGAGAAATGTCACTTGCCACAAAAGCGGTACGGTCGTCACATACAAATAGCCAATGGAAAATCCAAGCGCATTTGCCCCGGTATCCCCGAGCATCATCCTGCCTCCTGCGTCGTGCGGAAACAACAGGACGCTGGCCACGAGAAGTGGCAGCAGGAACAGCCAGACAAACAACGCCTCCTCTGACGTCGCCGCAAGCACCCCGACAGCGATCGCCATGCAGACGAGCAGCCAATACACTTTGATCGCCCGCCCCGGTCTTAGGTCAAACAAGTTGAGGATGTTCGGAGAAATCGCCAGCAAGCCGCAGGCGACCAGCCAGGCGAAAATGTCTCTGGTGAGGAAGAGCGAGACAGCCACTGCGGTAAGCCCTCCGCCGATCAGCTTCCACATGCCGCTGGTCACTCGCCTTTCTTGCCACAAGACGCGAAAATGACCGCGAAAGCCTTTTGTCGCGCCATCGTTGGAGCGGTCGTCGATCCAGCCCCAGCAAGCCATTGCCGCCATTCCGCATGCAAGAAGAATGCCGTGCAGCAGCACAGGGCTGAAAGCGCCTCGCCACCTCATAAAACCAAGCTGGACGACTGTTGTCAGCAGCATGCTTGCTACGAGCATCAATCCTCCCGCCGTAAGCACTTGTTCTCCGGCGTAATTGGGTCGAGTCATGCCCTGGTTCAACAGAAACCGCGAAAAAAACGCGAGCAGCGGGCGATGCCAGACGAGCGGCAAGCCAAGAGCGAGCGCAAGCCCGAGGACGACCTTCATCTCCAAGCTTTTCCCTCCCACCACTTTCGGCACAACGTCCTGCCGATTGCCACAAATTCTTTGCCGCGATGAGCGTAGCCTTGCCAGTCGTTGCCTGTTTCCCGATGCTGAAACAAGACAGGCACTTCGTGAATGCGGTATCCTGCGCGCAACGCATCGACTGTAAGCCCGACCTCGATGCCAAAGCCTTTGTCGACTTTGCCGAGATGGGCCAGCAAGTCGCGGCGCATGGCTCTTTGCCCGGACAAGGGCGCTCGCGCTTCAAAGCCGGTCAGCCATTTGATCCCTTGATGAGCGAGCCCTTTTGCCAGGCCCATCCCGGCCTTTTGCTTGGGCGGCGGCAAAATCGCCACGGTCATGTCGCAGGCGTCAGCCAAAAGCGGAGGGAGCAAATGCTCAGCCTCGGCAGCACTTTCCCGCAAGTCTCCATCCAAAAGCATGATCACATCGCCACGCGCGTGCTGCCAGCCCAGTTGGACAGCCGCCCCTTTGCCCAGGTTGTACGGGTGGGATATCACCGTATCTGCCCATTTTTTGGCCAAGGTCGCTGTCTCATCCTCGCTGCCGTCGTCCACGACGATCAGCTCATCGCAAAAGAAGCGTTCGCGAATCGCCCGCAGCGTAACGCCAATCTCCTCTGCTTCGTTATAGGCCGGAATGATGACGCTAACTTTTTTCACGCGCTACCCTCATTTCCGTCAGTCGCTGCTGCATTTTTTCCAGCAAGGCCCACTGCTTGCCGACCGAGTCCGGCACTTGCTCGACCAGCAGCCATTTCCCTGCTGTCGCCCCTTGTTGCAGCCATGGCGGCGGCTGCTTGGCAACGACGAGCAACAAACCGTCTTCCCACGACTTGCCCTGCTCGTAAGGAACAACCTCAACCCCCATGGCGCGCATCAAGCGGGTAATAGGCCGGGCTTCCTTGTCGCCCTCCTGCCAGACGTATACCTTTTTTCCTCCCAATTCATTGCCGTAGCGCATCGCCATCATGTGGACGGCTTCCTCGTTGCGTTGCTCGACTTCCTGAAGCAGCCGATTGATTTGCTGTTTCAAGTCCTGGTTGCTTTTGAGTGCCCGGTCGTACTTCGCCTCCATTTTCAGCAAAATTTCCTGAGCGCCCTGGGAAAACCAGGGATGTCCCGCTGTTCCGCCCAGCAGGATACCGACTCCGAGAGCGATGAATACAGCAGCCAGTGTAATCAGGTGATGCCGGAAAGAAATCATAGCGCCTCCTTAGAAAGCCCATGTCCGCCATTGCGTCCAGAGCATTTGGGCAGCGTGGCGGGCAATCGGATTGACCATCAAGGCTGCCGTAACGGGCAAAAGCATCGCAGCGAGACACCAGCCCCACAGCTTCCACGACCCGGAAGGCTGGTACAGCTGACTGACCCCTTTGGCGTCGATCAGCCTCGGTCCGATTTTCGTCCGCACCAAAAGCGTGCTCGCCATCCCTTTGCGTCCCTTTTCCAGAAAATCAATCATGTTCGTATGCGCCCCGATCGTCACAATCAGCTCGGCCTGGTTTTCGTAGGCCAAAAGCATGGCGACATCTTCGCTTGTCCCCGGAGCAGGCAGCACGTGGTGAGCCATCCCCAGCCGCTCGACTCGCGCTTTCCCCGGCGCAGTGCCGTCCACATAGGCATGCACAACGATTTCTGCACCGCATTGCAAAGCTTTATCAGAGATGCTGTCCATATCGCCTACGATCAGGTCGGGCTTGTACCCCGATTGCAACAGCGCGTCCGCGCCACCGTCGACTCCGATCAAAACCGGATCGTATTCGCGGATGTACGACGAGAGCGTCTGCAAGTCTTCCCTGTAGTGCTTGCCGCGCACAACGACCACGACATGCTTTTTTTCCAATGGCGTTTTCAGCGGCGTGGCGTGCAGCGGCTTCAGAAACAAGTCTTTTTCTTTTTGCGCGTAAAGCAGCGTGTTATCTATAAATAAAGAAAGGGTGTCGTCCAGTCTGCTTTGCGCCTCGGCCCATTTGCTGACCACGACGTCCATTCTTACTTCGCGAAGCGGCAGCGCCATTTCCCATTGCGCTTCTCGCCGCAATTCCAGCCGGCCATCGCGGATCGCGGCATCCTGGCCGTCCCACGCTTCCCAGGCTGTCGGGATCGGCTGGGCTGAATCGGACTCTGCCTCAAACAAAGCCACGCCCGCGCCAAGCAACAATCGCGCTCCTTCGGCTGGATACTGCCCGGTCATAAAAGGGGCAAGATTGACAATCACCCGCGTTCCCGCTTCCAATAGCGATCGCGCTGCCATTTCATCCACATCCGGATGATCGATGACAGCGATCTGGTGGGGGTGGAGCCGCTTGCAAAGCTGCTTCGTTTTTCGATCCGCAGCAATCACTCCCGTATAGGTAAGAAAACCGCGGCTTTTTCGCTTGCCCATCTTTTCCACCTCCAGCCATTAGTATGCTAAAAATTTCCTCGGAGCATGCAAAAAAGAGGCTGTGCATGTATCGCACAACCTCTCTTCTGGCGGAAACGCTGGCCTGGTCGACTAGGCTCCCTTGGTTATGTAGTAAATAATCAAGCCGTCAGCAAACAGGAATACTACCAGCGAAACCACGCCAAATCCGATCGCGAATTTGTTCTTCGCCTTGATCGAGTTAAGACAGCCCCAAGCAATAAAGAACGTGAAGACGAACATCAGGAAATCAAACAACACAATCTTCATGTACGACAACTCCTTCACCATGATGACGCTAACCGATAATACAATGGCAATATTATTATATCTCCTTGCCTATTAAGAGACAAGCATATCCAAATTTGTGACAAACAAATTCACAATTCCTTTATTTTATTGTGCCACAAATGTTTTTGCCTATCCAGATGCTCCAGCGGTCTTGTTCATAAATCGGCTGTTGTCCCGCCATTTTCGCGGAAATAGCGGAAATCAGTTGCTCCAGCTCGCCGTCTGTCAATTCATGCAACAAGGAACGGCCTCTGCGCGAGCGCAAATCGGCCTGCAAAACAGCGATGTCGTCATACACACGCCTGACCTCCCACAGCGAACGCATCTGGATTTGCTCCAGCCCTGCCTGCTGCATGGCTTGCCTTACTTGCTGTTCTTTTGGTCGCCGTTGTGCCTCCACTTCCAGCAAGCGGGGGAATTGCTCGAAAAAATAGCCGCGCAAGTGCTCAGGCGAAGCCGGAACAGCACAGTCTTCCAGCGTCCGATCTTGGATCAGGCAGATTCCGTCAGGTGCGAGGATGCGCTTCACCTCGGCGAAAAATCCGTTCAGATCGTCAAGATGGTGGATGAGCGCTCTGGCAAAAACAATATCCGCGCTTCGCTCCGGCAGTCCTGTGTGCAGGGCGTCACCATGGACAAACGAGATGCCCGGTTCGTCTGCACACTCTTTTTGCGCCGCTTCCAGCATGACCTGCGAAAAGTCGACTCCTGTGACGCTGCCTGCCCCCAGCTTTGCCCATGCCTTGCTGTAAATCCCGCCACCGCAGCCAAGATCGACCACCCGTTTTTGCAAAGGGTCGACGATGGAGAGCATCGTGCTCGCCCATGTGTCGTCTGCCGCTCTCCCTGTATAGCTTTCCTTATTTTCCTGCGCGTGGAAATCCATTTTCATGCTACTTCGCCTCCATGAACTCCAATCGGTTGCCGAATGGATCTTCGGTGAAAAAGCGGATCAGTCCAGGAATCTCGTCGTCGAGCCGGAGCGGAACGCCTGCTTTTTCCAAGTGGGCGATCAGCGCTTCAATATTTTGCACAACAAAGGCAGGATGCGCCTTTTTCGCGGGAATAAAACCTTGTTCAATCCCGAGGTGAATCAACTGCGCTCCACAGCGAAACCAGGCTCCTCCCCGCGCCCGAAGCTTTTCCGGCTTGGGCACTTCCGGCATCCCGAGCAATCCGGTGAAAAAGCGCCGCGCCTCCTCCTCGGCTCCCGGTGGCGCTGCGAGCTGAATGTGATCCAATCCTACCCATTCAAATGTTTGTGTCATGTTGTGTTCCTCCCTGTTTTTGGCACATGACCATCCATTCGTCAATCTGGTAGGTCATGACTCTTCCTTGCTCGATCTGCAATTCTACATAAGCTTGGATGTCTTTCGGGGCAGCAAGCAGCATCTGCTCCACAGCTTTTTCTTGCTCGGGCGACTCGGACGTTCTTTGCACCCATGGCAAAAAGGCAAATGGCTTTTTGCGTAGCCGTTGCTTGCACTCGACCAAATCATGCGCGCTGTGCAGCTCTCTCCACTCCGTGACAGAAAGGCAGCGAACGTGGCTCGGATCGCGTGTTTGCTCGACAAGGTTCACGAAGCTTGCCAGCTCGTTTGCTTCCGGCGAAACGTTGTCGATAAAAAGGAACCAGCCGCCCGGTCGCAGCACGCGACTGACTTCCCGGACAAAAGCGCTCGGGTCGGGGAAATGGTGAGCCGCGATCCGACAAGTGACCAGATCGAACGACTCGTTCAGAAACGGCAGCGACTCCGCGTCAGCCTGGACGTACAAAATGTTTTTTTCCGCCTGGTTGGCTTGTGCCGCCGCTGCAAGCATAGGGCGCGTCAGATCCGTTGCCACTACTTGCGCAACGTGCGGCGCAAGCGTCCGGGCGACATGTCCGCCACCTGTGGCGATGTCGAGTACCTTCCAGCTTGTCTGCGGAGTGAGCCATTGCACCAAAAGTTGCAAGTCATCTCCTTGGGCGTGTGTCTTGCTTTCTACATACTGCTGCGCATTTTTGCCGAATTGCTCTTGTACCGCGTGTTTTACTTCATCGCTTCTATCCATCGTTCCACCTCCTGCTTGTATTCTATTCCAATCGTTGGCGGTTTTGTTATAGAATACTGATAACCAGTTATCGAGTTTTTAGATAGGAGGGGCATTCGTGGACAAAGAAAGTTTGGAAGTGTTTTTGACCATCGCCCACCACGGGTCCATCAATCGGGCTGCACAGGCGCTGTTTCTGGCCCAATCTACTTTGACCCATCGGCTCAAGCAGTTGGAACGGCAAATCGGCAGTCCGCTGTTTGTGCGAACCGCCTCTGGCGTAAGTCTGACCGGAGAAGGCCGCAGATTGCTGCCTGTTGCCGCCTCGATCGTCGAGCAGATGCGTTCTTTCATCGAACAAAAGGAGCAAGCCCAGTCGATGACGATCGTCGCCGGAAAAGCATTTGTCGCCTACGAGCTTCCCCGCCTGATCGGCGAATACCGCCAGGCCAATCCCGGTTTCACCTGTTACGTGCGCTCTACGCTGTATGAAGAATCGCTCAGCGCCCTCTTGACCGGAACAGCCGATATCGCCTTTCTCGGCAGCGAAATGTATCACCCGCACATCCACCAGGAGTTTTTGCCCAGCGACCGGATTTTGCTCGTCATGTCGCCCGAGCATCCTTGGGCCAATCATTTTCCCGGCTTTTCCGGCTGGGGGTCGCAGGAGATGATTTTGTTCGGCAACCATACCGCCCCCTATCGCCAGCGCATCGATCATTTTCTGGCGCGCAACAGCATTTTTCCAAACGTCATCATGGAGCTGGACAGCTTCAGCGCCGTCAAAAAAATGGTCGAACGCCAGCTCGGAATCACGATGCTGCCGGAGCGAACCATTTTGCGCGAGGTAGAGGAAGGCAGACTGGTCGCCCACGATATAGCAGAAGGAACTTTGCAGCGCCCGACGCTCATCGCCTATTTGCATCAAAAAAAAGAGGACGACGCTTTTCAGCAGTTCGTCCAATGGATCAAAGATGCTTATTGATGCAAAGTCAACACGGTCAGCTCGGGCCTGCACAAAAACCGGACAGGCAAAATCGTCGTGCCCAGCCCTCTGTTCACATAGACTTGCATGTTGCTTTCGCCCGCGAGATACAAGCCGTTGACGTATTTGTTCGCAAGCTTGGGCGTCAAGACATGCCCGACAAAAGGCAACCGCACCTGCCCGCCGTGGCTATGTCCAGACAATTGCAAATCAATCGGATACAACGCCGCTTCGTCCGCTACATCCGGCTCATGGGCGAGCAAAATTACGCTGCTTCCCTCGGGAATCCCGACCAGCGCTTTCGGCAAATCCGGCACACCATTTAGAGCATCGTCTATTCCCGCTATGTACAAGGTGTCTGCCTTTTGGCGAATAGCCACATTGCGGTTGTCCAACACTGCAAACCCGGCAGATATCCACCCTTGGCGAATCCCGTGCTGCTGACCCGCCCGGTAATCGTGGTTGCCCAATACCGCAAACTTCCCCATCGGCGCCTGAAGCTGCGCCAGGATGGGGATAGCGGCAAAAAAGGGGCGCGTCTCTTCATCGACAATATCGCCCGTAAAGCAAATGATATCCGGCTGCTCGCGCATGATCAGGTCGACAATGCCTTGCAATTGCTCCGGCTTGAAATAGTGTCCCAGATGCGCGTCGCTGAACTGGATCAGCTTGCAGCCGTTAAAGGCGTCTGGCAGTCTGGGCAGTCGGAGTGTCATCCGCTCGATTTGCAGCCAGGTTCGCTCCCATGCATATCCGTATGTACCAGCAGCCAGACCGACTCCAATCAAGCCACCCAGCCACTTCATCGAACGCTGTAAAAAGGTCCGCCTTGAGACCGTGACAAGCTTGGGATCATTCACTAGCTTCCGTTCGCTCGTAGCCATTCACCACAACATCCAGGCGGCCTGTCGCCGGATCGATCAGCAATCCGTGGACATCGACATTGGCTGGCAGCAGCGGATGCTTTTTAATCGTCTCCACGCTGTTTCTCACGCTGTCCTCCACCCGGTCGAACCCGTGGAGCCATTTGTGCAGATTGATTCCTGCGTGTTGCAGCGTAGAGAAAGTCTGCTCAGAAACGCCTTTTTCCAGCATCTTCGCCATGGTGCGCTTGCTGTCGATGGCGCTCATCCCACAGTCGTAATGGCCGACGACGATCACTTCCTCGGCATTCAGTTCATAAATCGCCACAAGGATACTGCGCATAATACTTCCAAACGGATGCGATACGATCGCCCCCGCGCTCTTTACGTGCTTGATGTCGCCGTTGCGCATGTTCATAGCCTTCGGCAGCAACTCCTCCAGACGCGTGTCCATGCAGGAGAGAACTACCAAGCGTTTGTCGGGAAACTTGGTTGTCTGGTATTTTTCATACTCACGATTCGCTACAAAATCACGGTTAAATGCGAGAATTTCATCTAAATTGCGCATGTTGCAACACCTTCCTCGCTTTTAGTGGGTTGTATGTTTTCTATTGTACATACTTCTTCGTGTCGTTCAAGCGACTGCGGCAGTTCGCGGCGGATTATTTTCCTTTGTTCCTGTTCCGGTAGAGCTTCCAACCTTCCACAAGGTAGGTGACGATGAGCAGTCCAAGGCCCAGCGGCCAAAAATCGGGCTTGATCATCACAACGACGCAGGACAATGCTCCTCCGCTGATCAGGGTCAATTGGCGATAGGCGGGAAATTTCACGGTAAAGATCGTGACGATCACACCGAGCAGCAGGACGATGGTAGGGAAGTAGGTTGCCATGTTTGCTCCTTTTTTGGGTGCGTTTTTGGGGGATGGTTTGTTTCATTCTATTTTACAGTATTCTCCAGAGCGATACAGGTTGTTTTTTGTAAAAACAAAAACGCCGAATTCTGACTCGAGTAAATTGGCGTTTTTGTTTGATATATAATATTGGTTTATTTGAAAAATTTGCAAATTGTTTGTTTTGTGGTCTGCTTCATTCTTTATGTATTATCTCTCGAAGTTCCTCCTTTGAGAGCCATGGTCTTTTCCGATGAAGCATTTTGTGACAATTAGAACAAACAATTGCTATATCTTCAATCCTAGTTCGCTGACCTTCCTCAAGTTCCGATACTGGGATTGTGTGATGTCCTTCAATAAAGTCTTCCCCTAATTCTCCGTATTTTTCATAAAAGTCAAATCCACAAACCTCGCAAAACAGTTTCCCATGTATTTCTCTATATCGCTCTTTAGCTATTTTGATTACTAGAGGATTTCTTTCTCTAATAATATGCTGTCGTAATTTCTTTCTCCCCTCTACAAACCCTATATCATCTTCTGTTACATCAACAGAGCTTTCCGTTGGTTCATAGCCTCGCAACCCCCAGTGCCCTTTCCCAATTCCATTGACTGAGTAAAAAATATCTTTTTTTCCACCAACCTCTCCTTTGTAGTATGTTCCATCGCTTGAATGATTGTAAATTGTTCCTCGTATCCTTTCTCTAAACGAAGGATTAGCTTCAAAATCCATAATATTTCTTTCAAGTATTTTTTCAGCAATTTCATTCAGTGTTGCATGCCCCCCTAGTTCAGTAAGAGCATCAATAATTTCATCAAGCCAAGGTCTAGGCTGCGCCATAATTCCATTTGTCCTCCAATTCAATTGCTGCAACTTGGTCTTACATGAAAAATAAAACCATTCAAGCAATCTCTGCAATCAAATAAAATCCTATCTAATCAAATAATTGCAAGTGCACTAAACAACCTGTGTATTCCGGCACTTTGGATAACCGCTGCACCCATAAAACTCGCCTTTTGCCCCTTTTCGCAAAACCATTTGACTGCCACAGCGTTCGCACTTCATCTGTTTTTGCGGCAACTGTGCCATCACCTTCTTGGGGTTAGGTTTTGCAGCAGGATTCATTCGCAATATCATTTCAATCAAAGCTTGCCGATTTATCAATTTGACTGCATTGGATGCAGCAAGCTTGTATGCTGCATCTGTAAAATCCCTATTCGTGACAACCCAAGCCGTATTTGCACCATAATGAGCCAGCGAGCCTACGATTTGTTGCACGGCTTCAATGCCAACATTTTTGCTGTACCGCTTCGCCTGAACGACTACCTTCTGCCCATTTTTTTCAAGAATAAGATCAGCTCCATAATCGCCTGCTGCCCTTGTCACTGTCGTTCTGTATCCTTGTGATTTGAATAACAATCCTAGGTAATGTTCAAATTGCCTACCATCCATTTTATCTATATCTGCAATTCCAGAGCGTCTAAGCCTTTCCTGTGCAACAGAATCAATCCAGAATCTAACGCCCATCGCTATCACCAGTAATATGCCAAAAATGATTGCGGCAGCTGTTATTGATTGTGTTTGCAGATACACATAACCTGAAATGCCTAAAATGATTAATACCACTAAATTAATCAGAGCATTTTCCAAATCGTTCGCTTTTTTACACTCATTCGTACACCTCTAGTCGTTCTAGTTTGTTGTTTTTTTACATCATAAGATGCAGTTTTTTTAACAACAAGCGAATAACTGCGACATATTTCGACAGAACTAAAACAAAACCATCCCCTAAGAATGGTTCTCTCAGCATAAATTTATGGATTATTGTATCCAAAGAAGGTCTCAACATCTTTCTCTAGGGCAACCAAACCAATGCTTTATTGATACAATCTGTAGTTGTTCGTTTTACACTTGCATCCATAATCAGGATAAGTAAATTCATCATCCGTACAACTAACCAACTGTACGTAAAGAATATTGGAACGACCGCAATGTAGAAGCGTTAAAGGAAGTATGTCACCTACTGCATTTTTCAATTGAGTTAGTGAAATATTTCCCTTCAGCGTAATTGTTCTGTCGGCAGTAAAATCAAACATTTGGTCGAAGAGCCTTGTTCTTTTAATTGCATCTTCTCTATGCCTTTTCGTTACTGATGTAACAAAGTGAATTCTGTTTAGAAATACTTGATGTTGCTCAAACATCGTATGCAGGGCATGTTCCATTTTAGCCTGATAGTGATCTCTGACCGCACAGTCTTTAAACTCACTCTCACCAATAACGCTCTCTCCTTCGATCCAAAACTCTATATTCCCTATCTGATCCCTCATAATTATTCGTTAGCGTAAATAATTCGTCCTGCATTAAATTTTTTTTTTTACTCTAACGGTAGGATCTGGAGGATACAACACTTTTTTACCTGATCAAAAAAGTCTTTATAATTTAAATCACAGAGTCTACGGCACGTGCAAGGTCACATAAATCTGTTCTTTTGCATCAATTTGTAAAGCAATGCTTTTATTTTGATCGAGTCCGTCTTGCCCAGCCTGTTCTTCTCTCAATGTATTTTCTTCCTCTTTCAATGGTAAAATGATTGTCTCTTTCCCAGCCCCCTCAACATCACTTGCATGATGCTGTTGCTTTAATTTATGCGATTGATGTTCATTTCCGCATTGACCTTCCATTGTTTTCAATTTTTGTGCAGGCTACAATCAACTCAAGAGGTGAGAATAATGTTAAAAGAGGAACTACTGGAACGTGTAAGAAATTGTGGGATATCAATAAGCAGTAACATGATTGAACGATACGTCGAATACGGACTAATTGTAGGAAATCGAGTTAGCTTAGGATTCTCTCAAGGTGTCGTTAGCCATTATGATGAGCAAACATTAGCTGCCATCATATTTATCCATGAACTTAAATTAAGCAGATTGTATAAGCACCAAAAGGACTATATATTCATCCTATATTGGAGAGGTTATCCAGTTCGATGGGACAAGCTTAAAGCTCGACTAATCGAGTCACATACGCGAATCATGAACGCATTTGAGGAGATTGCAGACTACACCACGCACCCTGATTATCTAGGCATCATAAATAATCTAGCTAACGACGAAGTTGCTAAAGCTCCTAAATCAATTGGACGACCAACAAGACAATTTGAAGAGAAACAAAGGACCAAAGCTCAAGAAAACGCAAAGCGTTACATTCTTGTAAGTAAACTGATTGCTGGCATTATCAAGAACGGAGTCATCACACAAGAAATGCTTCGCGCTTTTAACCAATCATCGAATATCGGATCAGAAATCATGAATGAAATCATTCTTGAATCTACAAATAACTGGCTGCAACTCATGAGTTGGAAGAACGCAGTCAGACAATCCGATGAACATGACTATCGAGAAAGCTATGAGCTTATTGCCTTGCTTAAAGCATACTGGTCGGATTTAGAAGAGCACTTCGGAAGTGTTTATGACATCCCTATCGTCGGCAATCTCATTCAAAACTTGGAGAATTATCATCAAATAAAGTGCTTCAACGACAGAGTATCGTTCTACAGAAACACTTTACTTTTCCTAATTAGCAGTGGTTTCCGGCAGCAACTCTTGGTGTACTTGTCCAATGCTGCAATCAGAGAAGGCTGGAAGCATTTCATTTCGACACTGCCTGATGTACTCGCTTATCCTACGCGAGAGGAGGTGACAGTCAATGGGTAACATCGGAATCGCTTTGGGCGGCCGTAAAGCTTTCTCTGCCCCTATATGGTCTATCCTGCTCATTATTGGTTTTGCTGCATTGGGTATCAGACAAGCAATCAAAAGAACCAAGAATTAAACAAGTCGAGCACCTTCTCTAATGTGAGCGAGGTGCTATTCGTGGAAAGACGTCAGACACAAATTTTCGAGCGGCACCGTATCACTTGGTGTATTTGCAGATTAGACTTTCTTCACAATCTTCGTTTACTCAAACTCAGCTTTAAGAACAGTCGAAACAATAAAAAATATCACTCCCTTATTATTTTTCAATAAAGGAGTGGTATAAGTTGAATTGCTGGCTCGCTTCGATATTTATCTGTATAGCCATCTTGCAATAGCCCTTGAGAAGTTGAAACCCTTATCTCGCTTGCCTCAACTAATCTTCGCCTCAATCCTTAACTTATCCGCCACCATCGCAATAAACTCGCTGTTGGTCGGCTTCGCCTTCGTGTTCGAAATCGTGTATCCAAACAGGCTGGAAATAGAGTCAAGATTCCCGCGGGACCAGGCGACTTCGATTGCGTGGCGGATGGCGCGTTCTACGCGGCTTGCCGTTGTGTTGAATTTTTTGGCGATGTCCGGGTACAGGACTTTTGTGATCGAACCGAGCAGCTCGACATCGTTGTACACCATCGTGATCGCTTCGCGCAAATACAAATAGCCTTTGATGTGTGCGGGCACTCCGATTTCGTGGATGATGCTCGTAATGCTGGCGTCCAGGTTGCGGCCCCGCACTTGCAGGGTGGACTGTGGCTTCACCGATGTGACGAAGGAGGAGGCTGGCTTCGTTGTGATGATCTGGCGAATGCGCTGCGCAAGAACCTCCATGTCAAACGGCTTGAGGATGTAGTAGGCAGCTCCCAGTTCAACCGCTTTTTTCGTAATCTCTTCCTGTCCGAATGCTGTCAGCATAATAATTTTGGGCTGCGGGCTTAACCGCATAGCTTGGATTTGCTCCAGGACGGCGAGGCCATCCAAGTGGGGCATGATAATGTCCAAAATCAGTACATCCGGTACTCGCTCCTGCAGCAAACGCACAACTTCATTGCCGTTGTACGCGACACCAATGACGTTCATGTCATACTGGCTGCTGATATACTCTTCTAACAGGCTTACAAATTCTCGGTTATCATCTGCCAACAACACTTCAATCTTGCTCAAGGTCGTTCCTCCTAACAATGGACGGTCTTTTGGAAAGAAGGTGGCGTTCTAGAGGTTTTCATTTCTACAAACGATAAGTCCATACCATCTTTTTCTCTGAGAAAAATAATTCGACAAAGGCATATTCATTCCTGCCTATGACGAAAGATTGAATGATTTTACTGATATTTCGACAAAGAATACCTTCCTTTTTCCTTCATTCGTCAAGAGCCTCCACGACTTTACCATGCAAGCTGGCTTTGTTCCAGTGGAAGGTTATACATGTCGAGCAGAGAGACTTGACAGCATGAAATTAGCCGCCTCGCTTGATTGGCGTGACGGCTCGTCTTTTCGTATTCTCAGGCAGCCTGCCCGGTTTTGGCGTTCGATTGCGGCGCATTGCGCACCTGCACGCCTGCGTCCTGCAGCATCCACTCAATGTAGCAGCCGTAGCCGGATGTCGGGTCGTTGACGAAGACGTGCGTGACCGCTCCGACGATTTTTCCATTTTGAATGATCGGGCTGCCGCTCATCCCCTGGACAATGCCACCCGTTTTTTCCAGCAGGCGTTTGTCCGTTACCTTGATGATCATGCCTTTTGTCGCCGGAAAATGCTGCTTGATGACGTTGGCGATCTCGATATCGAACTCCTCCACCTTTTGCCCTTCGACGACGGTGAGGATTTTCGCCGGGCCTTCCACGACTTGCTCGGCAAGCGCTACCGGGAGCGGCTCGCGGTAATAGCTGCGCTTCGGTTCGTCCTTCATTTTGCCGAAAATGCCAAACGGTGTATTTTTGGTGATGTTCCCCAGCACTTCGCTTTCGTTGTAAAAGCGGGCGAATTTCTCTCCGGGATTGCCGCTCTGCCCTTTTTCGATGGACGTCACGCTTGCCTGCACGATTTGCCCATCACCGACTACGATAGCCTGGCCTGTATCGACGTCGGAAATGACGTGCCCCAGTGCTCCGTACGCTTTGGAGTTGGGATCGTAGAAGGTCAGGGTGCCTACTCCGGCAGCCGAATCGCGAATGTACAGTCCCATCCGGTACTCCCCGTCTTTTTGGTCTTTTGCCGGTTGGAGCGTCAGATTCAGCTTTTCTTTTCCGCGCACGACCAAAAGCTGTACCGTGCTATTCTTTTTTCCGGCTTCGTTGATCAGCTTTTTGACTTCATTCATGTCATTGATGTACAGATCATTCATTTTGACAATCATGTCGCCGACGTGAATACCTGCCTGCTCGCCAGGGGAAGACTTGCTTTTGCCATTGTCCACGAGATGATGACCGACAACCAACACCCCCGCCGTTTGCAGCTTGACCCCGATCGACTGTCCACCAGGGTACAGACGCAAATCCGGCAGCACATTTACTTTGACAGCTGTCAGCGGAATGTTTCGCCATTTTACTTGCAATTGTGCTTCCCCAGCTCTGCGCGGCTCTACGGACATAGGCTGGCTCAGATCAACGGATACTTCGCGCGCTTCCGTCCCGTTGACGTGCAAAATGTCGGGATTGCTGTTGATTAGCGTGCCCATCACCGGCACGGAGACCTTGAGTTCTTCCAGAGACCCTTCCATCAAGCGCAATTCGCGGGGAAAGGAGGACAGATCGCGAAACGGGGTGGAACTCACGACAAGCGCCGTGATGAGGAGAAGGAGACTTCCCATCCATTTTCTTTTGTTTTGTCGGATCACCAGCAATCACTCCTACCGTTCCCTACCTACACCTACAAAGAGACACCTCCACCTTGTGTACCTTTAATGTTGCCCCCAGCCAAGCGGATTATGTCAGGAAATTGACTCATGTTTGTTAGCCAACTGCAATCTTTTTGCCCATAAAAAAGACTGCCAACCAAAGCTTAGTTGACAGCCTTTCTTTCCCGCCCGAGCAAAATCATTTCCCGCGCGTGCTCTTCTGTTTTTGCCGTTACTTCTGCCCCGCTCAGCATGCGGGCAAGCTCTGTCACGGTCTCTTCTTCCGACAGCTTCGTCACGATCGTTTTCGTCTCGTTTTCGCTCATTTCCTTTTTGATCAGAAAATGCGCATCCGCCATGGAAGCTACCTGCGGCAAATGCGTAATGCACAGCACTTGCCGTTTTTGCGCGACGCGGGCGAGCTTTTCCGCAATCGCCTGGGCCGCTCTGCCGCTGACTCCCGTGTCTACCTCGTCAAAAATCAGCGTCTCGACCTGATCGGTTCCAGCCAGGATCGTCTTGATCGCCAGCATGACGCGGGACAGCTCCCCGCCAGAAGCGATTTTCGCTAACGGCCGCAGCGGTTCCCCCGGGTTTGGCGAAATCAAAAACTCGATCTGATCCATGCCATTCGCATCCACGAGCCGCTTGATGCCTTCGATTTCAACGCCTTCTTCATCAGGGGTTTGTCTGACGTCGATGGCAAAACGCGCCCGTTCCATATGCAGCTCTTTCAGCTGCTGCTCGATTTCCTGCGCGAGCTTCGTGGCGCATTCCTGACGAATGACGGACAGCTCCAGCGCCTCGACAGCCAAATCAGCCGCCAGCTCCTGCAGCCGTTTTTCCACCTGTTGCAACCGATCCTCGTAGTGATGCATTTCGTCCAGCTCGTCGGAGATGGTCGCTGCATACTCCAAAATGTCATCCACGCTTTTTCCGTACTTGCGCTTCAAGGACTGAATCTGGTCGAGCCTGCGCTCCACCTCTGCCAGCTGCTCCGGTTCAAAGTCCAGATGGTACGAAAGCTGGCGCAGCTTGTGCACCACGTCCTCAATCTGGTAATACGCAGACTGCACCGTCTCCAAAATCGGCGCAAGCTGCTCCTCGTAGATCACGCCGCGCTCCAGCTCTCCCATGGCGTGACCGAGCCAATCCATGCCCTTCTGATCGCCGTGCAGCGAGCGGTAGGCGTCCTGGACGGTCGCGTAAACCTTCTCAATGTTCATCCACTTTTTGCGCTGCTGCAGCAGCTTCTCGTCCTCACCCGGAGTAAGCGAAGCGCTTTCGATTTCGTCAAGCTGGTATTGCAAAAGGTCTATGCGCTGTACCAGCTCGCGTTCGTTGCGGGCCATCCGTTCGAGATCCTGTCGCGTTTTCCGGTAGGAGGAGTACAGTTTGCCGTATTCCTGCTTCGCCGCTCCCAAAGCAACTTCGCCGTACGCATCCAGCCAGTTGATATGCTTGTCCGCCTGCATCAGCATGTGCGTGTCGTGCTGGCCGTGAACCGTGACCAGCCAAGGCCCAAGCTCGCGCAGCATGGCAAGCGTCACCAGTTGGCCGTTCAGACGAATAATGCTTTTTCCCTGGTTGGAAATGTCCCGGCGGACGACGAGCATGCCGTCTTGCTCCACTTGCACACCTACGCTGGCGCACACCGCAAGCGCAGGATGGCCCGCAGGCAGTTCAAACAGCCCTTCCACCTCTGCGCGCAGCTCGCCGTAGCGCACAAAATCTGCGGACGCACGACCACCGAGCAGCAGTCCGAGCGCGTCGATGATGATCGATTTTCCGGCGCCGGTTTCCCCTGTCAGGATGTTCAACCCGCGTTGAAACGAGACCGTAACCGATTTAATGATGGCAAAATTTCGGATAGAGAGTTCCACTAGCATCTGTTGCGACCACCTTCTACAGCATTTCCATGAAACGCTTTGTGACTTCCGCTGTATTTTCCTTGGAACGGCAAATGATCAAAATGGTATTGTCTCCACTGATCGTTCCCATGATCTCGTCCCACGGCAGGTTGTCGATCAGCTCGGCTACCGCATTTGCATGACCGGAAAGGGTTTTCAGCACGATAAAATGGTCTGCCTGGTCAATGCTGACGAAGGAGTCGACCATCATCCGTTTGAGCTTTTGCATCGGGTTAAACTTTTGTTCAGCAGGCATGGAATATTTATATCGCCCATCAGGGAGTGGCACCTTTACCAGATGCAATTCCTTGATGTCTCGGGATACGGTCGCCTGCGTGACGTTGAATCCAGCAGCGCGCAGACGCTCCACCAGTTCGTCTTGAGTTTCTACCTCTTGGTTACTGATGATATCCCGAATACGGATATGTCGTTGCCCCTTGTTCATATGGATTACTCCCATTCACCTTGTAGTTTCGTGCGTATTGCTTCAAAAAAGCCGCCCTTTTTCCACTTGATCAGCGGTGTGACGTACGGAGACTTTTTAATGTAAATATGATCGCCGCCCTCCAGCCGATAGCCGAACTGTCCGTCAATCGACAGCCCCATCTCCTGATGGATGGCGTCGACTTCCACGCGAATCGTCTGGTTGCCAGACAGCACCATTGGCCGCGCTGTCAGCGAATGCGGCGCTACCGGAGTCAATAATAGCATATCCACATTCGGGGCGACGATAGGCCCGCCAGCCGACAAGGAATACGCTGTCGACCCTGTCGGAGTCGACACGATGACACCATCGCCGCTGAAAGTTGCGACATATTCGTCATCCAAGTAAACAGCACATTGAATGATGCGGCAAAAAGACCCTTTGGCGATCCCGATATCATTCATCGCTGTGTATGTCCCAAGCGTGCTGCCTTTGCGGACGAGAGCTGCTTCCAGCATGGCCCGTTCCTCAATGTCGTACTTGCCTGAAAGCAAATTGTCGACGGCAAGCGGCAAGTGCTCCGGCTCTGCTTCTGACAAAAAGCCCAATGTACCGAGATTGATCCCGAAAATGGGGATCGATCTCCCTGCGAGCTTGCGTGCGATGCCGAGCAAGGTCCCGTCGCCGCCAAGCACACAAACCAGGTCGGCATGGTTACCGATCTCCTCAATCGGAGCGCCCAATTCCGCGCGCCCTAAATCAGATGCAATCGTCTCGTCCAGCAATACATTCGCTCCCCTGACCTCCAGGAGGTAGACAAGCTCCCGCGCCACAATTCTGGCCTCGGGCTTTCCTTTGTTTGCAATAATTCCTATCTTCTTCACATGGTCCACCCCAAACTGGTTGGTTGGAAATCCTTATACAAGTATACAACTTTTCATGCATAAATAAAAAGCCTCGTTTGCAACAAAACTCCCGAGGCTTTTGTTTTTTGTCCCTATTTTAATTTGGCATGAGCCTGCGCGACCACATCGCTGACGAGCTTCAGCCATTCTTCGGCGTTCATGCCGCCAGCACTTTTGGTCACATGCATAACAAATTCAATATTGCCCTCTCCCCCTGTGATCGGAGAAAAGTCCAGCCCTTTCAGCGCAAATCCGAGGCCGCTGGCGAACTGGCCGATGTCTGTCAGCACCGCTTCATGCACTTGCGGTTCGCGGACGATGCCGTTTTTCCCGACCTTGTCCTTGCCCGCTTCAAACTGCGGCTTGACCAGCGCGACGACATCGCCATCCTGCTTCAAAAAACGGTACAAGACAGGCAAAATCAGCCGGAGCGAAATAAACGACACGTCAATCGAAGCGGCATCCGGACGTTCCTGTTCGAAAGCGTCCGGGTCCATATGGCGGAAATTGGTCCGCTCCATGACGACAACCCGCTCATCCTGGCGCAACGTCCAGGCGAGCTGTCCGTAGCCGACATCGATTGCATAGACGAGGCGTGCGCCATTTTGCAAGGCACAGTCCGTAAACCCGCCTGTGGAAGCGCCGATGTCCATCATGACTTTGTCCGTCATGTCGATGCCAAATACTTTTAATGCCTTCTCCAGCTTCAGTCCGCCGCGACTGACGTACGGATGAACCTCGCCTTTGACCGTGATGGCGACATCCTCGGTGAATTTCGTGCCGGGCTTGTCACATCGCTCCCCGGCCACTTGAACCAGTCCCGCCATCACGGCTGCTTTTGCTTTTTCCCGAGTCTCGTAATGACCTCGCTCGACGAGCAAAACGTCGATTCGTTCTTTTCTCACGCTCATGCTTCCAGTACACCCTTCGATATCGGCATCAAGGCGCGTACACGGGAAGCGATGTTCTCCGCTGTCAGCCCAACCTCTTGACGCTGTTCTTTTACACTGCCGTGTTCTACAAAATAATCAGGGACAGCTACGATCTGCACATTCATGCCATAGTAGCCCGCCCGGTTGTAACATTCGATAACCGCGCTGCCGAATCCGCCCATCTCCGAGCCTTCCTCCACAGTCACGATGTCGTAGCCTTCCTTCGCCAGCCTGAACAGCAACTCCTCATCCAGCGGCTTGCAAAAGCGGGCGTTTACCAGCATCGGTCTGATTCCTTCCGCATTCAGCTGGTTGACCGCCTGCTCCGCGATCTCAAATACATGGCCAAAGGACAAAATCGCTACCTTTTTCCCTTCACGAATGATTTCAGCCTTCCCGATCGGCAAAGCTTGCAACTCTTTATCGAGCGTCACGCCGCGAGCCGGCAGACGCGGATAACGGTACGAAATCGGCCCGTCGTACTCCATCGCTGTTTTCATCATGTGACGCAGCTCGTTTTCGTCTTTTGGTGCCATGATGACCATGTTCGGAATGATGCGCATGAAGGCAATGTCGTACATCCCTTGATGCGTCTCCCCGTCTGCACCGACGAGTCCTGCGCGGTCGACGGCAAACACCACGTTCAGCTTTTGCCGGGCAACGTCGTGAATCAGTTGGTCGTACGCTCTTTGCAAAAAAGTCGAGTAGATCGCAAGCACTGGCTTCAAGCCTTGTGTCGCAAGGCCAGCCGCAAAGGTACAAGCATGCTGCTCCGCGATCCCTACGTCAAACAGGCGATCCGGGTATTTTTGTCCGAACGGAATCAGGCCGGAGCCTGCTGGCATGGCAGGAGTAACCGCCACCAGCGACTTGTACTCGGCAGCAAGCTCGATCATCGTATCGGCAAACACCGAGGTGTACGTCGGAGCGGATTTTGGCGTGTCTCCAGACTCGATCTTGTACGTGCCGATGCCGTGCCACTTCACGGAATCCGCTTCGGCTGGCGCGTAGCCTTTGCCTTTTTTCGTGATCGCGTGGATCAGTACCGGCCCTTTGGTCTGCTTCGCCGTTTTCAGCGTATCGACCAAAAGATCCATGTTGTGACCGTCGATCGGCCCGATGTACGTGAAGCCAAGCTCCTCGAATAGAACGCCGGACACGAGCAAATACTTCATGCTGTCTTTGAAGCGCTCGGCAATCGATGCCAGTTTGCCGCCGACAGCCGGAATGGACTTCAGCAGCCCTTCAACCTCGTCCTTCGCCCACTGATAGTTTTCCGTGGAGCGAATTTTGCCCAGGTAGTTGTGCAGGGCGCCTACGTTCGGAGCAATCGACATTTCGTTGTCGTTCAGCACGACGATGACATTTTTGCGTTCGTGACCGATATGGTTCAACGCTTCCAGCGCCATTCCACCCGTCAGCGCGCCGTCGCCGATAACCGCCACGACATGGTTTTTTTCTTTTTTCAAATCGCGGGCCGTTGCCATCCCCATCGCTGCCGACAAGGAGGTGCTGCTGTGTCCGGTTTCCCAGACGTCATGCGGGCTTTCGATCATTTTCGGGAAGCCGCACAGCCCTTTGTACTGGCGCAAAGTCGGAAACATCTCCCGGCGGCCAGTCAACATTTTATGTACGTATGCCTGATGCCCGACATCCCAAATCAGCTTGTCCTTGGGACTGTTGAACACGTAGTGCAAAGCAAGCGTCAGCTCCACTACTCCGAGGTTGGGCGCAAGGTGGCCGCCTGTCTGGGAGAGCGTCTCGACGAGAAATTGCCTGATTTCGGATGCCAGCGTATGTAACTGCTGCGAAGTGCACTTTTTCAGGTCTTGAGGATCATTTATGGTAGTAAGCAGCATTGGTATTCCTCACTTTCCACTGTTCGTTCTCCGGCGATTGTGCATGCTGCATTTCAATCCACCCCATGGAAAACTAGGCTTCTTCGGTGTTGCCCGAAGCCTAAACTCCGCTGAAATTCAACTTGATTCATTATAACGGTTTCTTCATAAAAACACCACTTTTGATCAGCAAGCGCAATCTTGCACACAATTTCCTGCTACATTCTGGTAAAATAAAATGGATCATTCAAATTCAAGAAATCGAGGTGGACTCCCGTGAAGTTCTCGCAAATACCGTACACACGCGTCGACATGGCAAATGTCGAAGAACGATTTTCCAGCCTGTTGGAAGCGTTTCAACAAGCGGCCAGCTTTGAAGAGCAAGACAAGGTAATGGGACAGTTGAACGAGCTGCGGCAAGAGGTGGAATCTGCGCGAGAAGTGGCGCAAATTCGCCATACGATCAATACGGAGGACCCTTTTTACAAAGAAGAGCAAGACTATTGGGATGAAGCAGGCCCTGTGTATCAAGGGATCATTTCACGTTACTACGCCGCCATCACCCAGTCCGCTTTCCGCTCCGAGCTGGAACAAAAATGGGGCGCCCAGCTTTTCCGCATTGCCGAGACAACTCTGCGCACCTTCTCTCCTGAAGTTGTTGCCGATTTGCAGGAAGAGAACCGTCTGGCGAGCCAGTACGTTGCCCTGATCGCCTCGGCGAAAATCATGTTTGAAGGCGAAGAGCGCACGCTTCCGCAGCTGCTTCCGTTCCAGACGTCCACGGACAGAAACATGCGCAAGAAAGCAAACGAAGCGAAGTACGAGTTTCTGAGCAAGCATACCGAAGAACTGGACCGCATCTACGACAATCTGGTAAAAGTTCGCGACCGGATCGCCAAAAAGCTCGGTTTCACCACCTTTGTGGAACTGGCTTATGCGCGTTTGAACCGGACGGACTACAACGCCGAAATGGTGGCCAACTTCCGCCGTCAAGTGGAGGAACAAATCGTGCCAGTAGCCGCTCGGCTGGTCGAACGTCAACGCGAACGGATTGGCGTCGATGTTATGAAGTATTACGATCTGGCCTTCGACTTCGCTACGGGCAATCCGACGCCAAAAGGCTCCCCGGACTGGATCGTGGAAAACGGGAAAAAGATGTACGAACAGCTGTCTCCGGAAACGGATGCTTTCTACAACTTCATGCTGGAAAATGAATGTCTGGACTTGCTCAGCAAAAAGGGCAAAGCGACAGGCGGATATTGCACCTACATGAGCAAGTACAAGCTGCCGTACATATTCGCCAATTTCAATGGCACCTCCGGCGATATCGACGTGCTGACCCACGAAGCGGGCCACGCCTTCCAGGTGTACGTCAGCCGCGGTTACGAAGTACCGGAGTACCACTTCCCGACGTATGAAGCGTGCGAAATTCATTCGATGAGCATGGAGTTTTTGACCTGGCCTTGGATGGAGCTGTTCTTCGAGGACGATACCGCCAAATACAAGTTCTCGCATCTAAGCGGCTCGCTGCTGTTCATTCCGTATGGCGTCGCGGTCGACGAATACCAGCATGCCGTCTACGAAAAGCCGGAGATGACTCCAGCGGAGCGCAAACGCACCTGGCGCGAAATCGAGCGCAAATACTTGCCGTACCGCAATTACGACGAGAACGAGTTTTTGGAGGAAGGCGGCTTCTGGCAACAGCAAGGACACATTTTCCGCGATCCGTTCTACTACATCGATTACACATTGGCGCAAATTTGTGCCTTCCAGTTCTGGAAACGGGCACAGGAAAACCCGGAACAAGCTTGGTCCGATTACTTGACGCTGTGCAAAGAGGGCGGCAGCAAATCGTTCACGGAACTGGTGAAGGTTGCGAAGCTGTACTCGCCGTTTGAAGACGGTTGCATTCAGTCGGTCATCGGTGAAATCGAGACGTGGCTGAACGGTATAGACGACAAGCAATTGTAATCACAAGAAAACAGAACGGTCATGACCGCTTTATTTACCGCAAGCGCTCACAGCCAATTTCATGAAAAAAGCGAGACGCTTGTCATAGAAAAAAGCTGGCACCCCACGTGGATGCCAGCTTTTTGCCTATCATTTCATTTACTTGTTGCGGTTTTGAACGTAATCTGCCAAAGGGCTCAATGCGGAATGCTCGATGCCTGCAATGGCGAGAGCCGCTTTTGCCTCCGCGATCAAAGCAGACAGCCTTTCTTTGGACTCAGCAAGTCCCAACAGCGAAGGATAGGTCGATTTGTTCCGGTCCGCGTCGCTGCCAACCGCTTTTCCCAGCTTTGCCGCGTCCCCTTCCACGTTGAGGATGTCATCCTGAATTTGAAAAGCCAGTCCGATGCAGACGCCGTAGCGGGTCAAAGCATCCATCTGCGCTTCGCTCGCTTCCGCCAAATAGCCTCCGCCCCTGAGCGCTGCCACGAGCAGATCGCCTGTCTTGTGGCGATGGATGAACTCCAACTGCTTCAGATCGAGCTGCTTGCTCTCTCCTTCGATGTCGGCCATCTGCCCGCCCACCATGCCTGTCGCGCCTGCGCGCTTGCCCAGCTCGGCAATCAGTTTGACAATCGTCGCAGATGTCACATCTGTCCGCTCCTGATAGGCTTCCGCTACGTGAGAAAAGGCGCGCGTCAAGAGGGCATCGCCCGCCAAAATCGCGGTCGCCTCTCCGTACACTTTGTGGTTGGTCGGCTTTCCACGGCGCAGGTCATCGTCATCCATCGCTGGCAGATCATCGTGGATCAGCGAGTATGTATGAATCATCTCCAGGGCAACGGCAAAAGGAACGCCGCGCTCCATCGGTTTGTCCAGCGCTTCCAGCACAGCGAGAACGAGCATCGGACGAAGCCTTTTGCCGCCTGCCATGAGTGAATACTTCATGGATTCGTACAAATGGGTCGGGACGCCTTCCTGCTCCAGGGCAGGCGTGAGATGTTGTTCAATGTAGGCTGTTTTTTCCGCCAAATACGATTGGAATGTATCCACGATGTCGTTATTCCCCTTCCACACGAAAAGCCTTCTGCTTCAGTTGGCCGTCTTCTTCTACCAGCTGAATGATTTTGGCTTCAATCGCATCCAGCTTCTGTCCGCAAATACGCGAGAGAGTGACGCCCTCTTGATACAGCGTAATTGCTTCCTCCAGCGGGATGTCTCCTTCTTCCAGCTTCCCGACGACTTCTTCCAGCCGCTTCATCGCTTCTTCGAACTGCATGTCAGTCTCTTGGTCCGTTTTCTTGCGAGCCATTGCGCTTCTCCTCCCGATTCAACTGTTCCACCCGTGCCGTAGCACTGCCATCAATTAATCGTACCACGATCTGATCGCCAGGGGCAAATTGTTCCACGGACTTCACCAGCTGATCATTCGTGTACACCAGCGAAAAGCCGCGCTTCATAACCGCCAGCGGACTGAGCGCCTCCAGAGTGGCTACCCTTGAAGCAAAAGCCATCCGGTTCTGGTTCAGCCGCGCCAGCATTTTTTCATCCAGACGCGCGCGAATCGACGCAACCGCTTTCCTTCTCTCCCCGACCTGATCCGACAGCCGATATTTTTTGATCTGTTCGGAAAGCCGCGTGTAGCGCTCCCGCCTTCTTTCCATCAAATGCTTCATCGCCTGGCGCATTCGCATATACGTCCGATCGAGCCGCTCTGCCGCTTCCTCCAGCCTGCGCTGCGGCTGCCGCATCGCGTACGAACCGCTCAACCGATCCAGCCGCGTACGCTCTTCTGCGAGCTGATTGCGCACCGCCCTGTGCATCCGGATTTCAAGCTGGCGAACGCGCTCCACCCACTCCAAATAATGCGGGACAGCAAGCTCTGCCGCTGCGGTTGGCGTCGCCGCCCGCACGTCTGCCACAAAATCCGCGATCGTCACATCCGTCTCATGTCCGACTGCGGAAATGACCGGAATCGGCGACCCGGCGATCGCCCGCGCCACGTTTTCATCGTTGAAAGCCCACAATTCTTCAATCGAGCCTCCACCTCTGCCGACGATCAAGACGTCGATGTCAGGGTGCTGATTGATAATCCGAATCGCCGAAACGATCGATGCCGGGGCATCTTTCCCTTGCACGACGGCAGGCGACAGGACAATCTCCGCCTGCGGATACCGTCTGCGGATGGTGGTGCAAATATCGCGAATCGCCGCTCCTGTCGGGGATGTCACGACCCCGACCCTTTTCGGAAAGCGCGGCAGTGTCCGCTTGCGCTCAGCAGCAAACAAGCCTTCTTTGGTCAGCTTTTCTTTCAACTGCTCAAAAGCGAGATACAAGGAGCCAAGACCGTCCGGCTGCATTTCTTTTGCATAGAGCTGATACGCTCCGTCCCGTTCAAAAGCGGAGATGGAGCCGCGCACGATCGCCTTCGTTCCATCCTTGGGCAAAAAGCGCAAGAAGCGGTTATAGCTGGCAAACATCACGACCTTGATCCGCGATGTGTTGTCCTTCAAGGTAAAGTACATGTGCCCGCTTGCGTGATGCGTGAAGTTGGAGATTTCTCCCCTCACCCAGACGTCTTGCAAGTTCGTCTCTTTTTCCAGGACGAGCTTGATGTAGCGGTTCAGATCACTGACAGACAAAATGTTTGATGCAGCCATGTGCCCCTCCTCTGTTCAAGCCCTGGTCTGATTGACTTTTCGTATACGCATGCAAAAAGAAATGGATAAAGCGCAGGCCCTATCCATTCCCTCAGTCGTTCCTCTAAAGTTGCGCTTGCTTTCTCGCTGCCACAACCGTGTTTTTCAACAGCATGGTGATGGTCATTGGGCCAACACCGCCAGGTACCGGAGTCAAAAAGCTTGCGATCTCTTGCACTTCGTCAAATTTGACGTCCCCGACGAGCTTCCCGGAATCGATCCGGTTTACCCCTACGTCGATGACAACTGCGCCCGGCTTTACATGCTCTTTTCCGATCATATGCGCCCGGCCTGTCGCTACCACGAGGATGTCCGCTTTCGTCGTGAACTCCTCCAGGTTTTGCGTGCGGGAATGGCACATGGTCACAGTTGCGTTTTCCTGTTGCAGCAAAAGCGATACCGGCTTGCCGACGATGTTGCTTCGGCCGATGACGACGGCGTGCTTGCCGGAAATCTCCGTGCCTGTCCGCTTGATCAGCTCGATGACGCCATGCGGAGTGCAAGGCAGCAATGTTTCGTTGCCGAGCACCATGTTGCCCACGTTGATCGGATGGAAACCGTCGACATCTTTTTCCGGATGAATCGCAGCGATGACCGCTTTCTCCGAAATATGGGCTGGCAGAGGAAGTTGAACCAAAATCCCATGAACGTTCGGATTTTCGTTCAAATCCCGAATAATGCCCAGCAGCTCTTCTTCTGTCGTCGAAGCTTCCTTGAGAATCAGCTCGGAACGGATGCCGACTTCCTCGCAGCCTTTCGATTTTCCGCGTACATACGAATGCGATGCGGGATCATCACCCACAAGCACAACAGTCAGTCCAGGGACAAGTCCTTGTTTTTTCAGTTCCGCCACTTCAACCGCGAGTTCTTCGCGAATGCTTTTTGCTACTTCTTTTCCTTGGAGAATGGTTGCAGTCATGGAGAAAAAGCCTCCTTCTTAAACGTCGATACCATTAGTGTACCGATTTCGTTTGCAACTGTAAAGCCGAATCATAAAAAGTTTATCATTATTTAATGTTCGTCTTTTGCTTCATCCACCCAAGCATTGCCACTCCGTAGGCGTTATCGCCGGAGTAAACAGGGTCGCAAAAATACAGCTTGGCTTTTACCGCCGGATGCTGCAAACGTTTGATCAGGCGCTCGCGCATGTACTGATTGGCAGCTACCCCGCCCACAATCAGTATGTCCCTTGGATGCCCCAGCTCAACAGCGTGCCGCAATGTTTTTTCCAGCGTGTTGGCGATACACTGCTCGGTTGCCCGCGCAATATCCGCATGGCTCGTCTCGCCGCGCTCAATGGCGCGCAGCAAGGACGCTTCCGGCCCGGAGAAGCTGAAGGTCAAACCGTCCACAGCAGAGGAAATGCGAAATTCCCCCGTCGACTCTTTTGCCAATTGCTCCAAGTACGGCCCGGCAGGAAATGCCATCCCGAGCGCCACTCCGATCCGATCGACCAACTGCCCTGCGTGCAAATCGATCGTGCCGCCGATTTTTTCAATCGCATATCCGGCACTGTGACGCTCGCACAACAGCAACTCACTCGTTCCCCCTGACAGATGGACAGCCAAAAAGCGATCTTGTCCTGGCCGCTCATCGGCTGTGTACTCGCCCGCTGCGATATGCCCCTCCTGATGGGTGGTCAGATGCAGCGGAACACGCAGGTAGGTGGACAGCGATTTGGCCAAGCCCTCTCCCACCTTGAACACAGGCATGTACGACTGATCGACAGGCCGCGGCTTTTCACTGACGCAAATCGCTTCGATCTCATACTCGTTCCACTTCATTTGCTCGCTTAATTCCGGCAAGTTCATCACATGCTGAAAGACGGCTTCGGATTGTTGCAGCCCGCGTTTGCCTTCCTTCACTTTGAGGAGGCGTTTTGCTTCTGCAACAATTCGGCCGTCTTCCTGAGCCAAGCACAGCGATGTCCGGTAATTGCTCGTATCAATGCCCAACATTACCTTACTCATGCTTGTATCTCCTGCCTGTTATGCCTTTTGCGTTTCACGGGATTGCAAGAAGCTCGCCAATACACCGTTGATATAGCGATAGGAGGCATCGTCACTGAACAGCTTCGCGATTTCGATCGCTTCGTTCATGACTACCTTGTCAGGCGTATCCGCTTCAAACATGATCTCATAAAAAGCAAGGCGCAAAATGGCGCGGTCAACGTTGGCAATACGCTCCAGCTGCCAGCCGCGCAAATACTTTTTGATTTCTGCATCGATGTCCGCCATGTTGGTCAAAACTCCATCGAGCAAGTAGCGCAAATACTGCGCGTTTTCCTCGGATTCTTCCATGACCAGATCGATTGCTTCTTTTACTGGCACCTCGGCCATATCGATCTGAAACAAGCATTGGACTGCTTTTTCTCGTGCTGTTCTTCGCTTCATACCATTCACCTACTAATTAAAGTCAGCAGGGGAGTTTTCCCCTCGTTCTTGTTACCGAAACTTGCCAGGCAGAATCCGATCCAGTATTTCGCGCAAGTCTTCCTTATGGTCAAGCTTGCGACCGATGTAATAGCCGGTTCCGACAAACACAACAAAGACCAGTGTATCCCAAAATCCGACGAGAAGGTAGATGATGCCGAAAAAAAGTCCGGCAGAAATCCCCATTAGCTTCCCCTTGTGTTCCCACATTAACTCCCATTTCATGGACTTCACCTTCTATTCTACCCGCTTGCGAGCCGCGTAGTTTTCTTGCTGAGCCACTTCCGTCACCACAACCGCTACTTCGGAAATCACGACACCAGCAATTCCTTCGACCTGCTCTTTCACATCCGCTTGCAGCTTTTGCGTCAACTCCGGCAAAGGTGTCTCGCCATCCACAGAAACACGCAGGGTAATGATGTTCCCGCTTTCCAGCGCTTTGACTGTCGTCTTCATGTCGCGCACGCCTTTTACACGTCGGGCAGCGCGCTCCGCAATCGTTTGGATCGTCTGAATCGTAATGTTGACTTCGCCCAAATCACTGCGCTGGCGAATGCCGCGATCCACTTTTGGCTTGTTGGAACGAAACGAGCTGAAAAAGAAGCGAAGGCTCACAATGAGGAAAATAATCGCGACGATGAGATACGTAATGTTCGTACCCTCAAGCATTTGATCCACATAAGGCTCAAAATAAGCAGATGAGACCAATCCGCTGGTGGCCGCAATCGCGATGCAGGACAAAACGATCAGCGCAAAGCTGTAAATCGTCAAAATAAAGCGGTCAAACAAGTTCACATGCATCTCTCCTTTACGCCATGTTTGAAAGGAGACAAACAAGGCTCAATCAAAGGCTAACGCTTCGCCATGAGCCAAGGCTTGGCGAAACAACTGATTGGAATGAGGAAAATGCCCCCTGTGAAAAGGGGGCATCCATCCGGTGCTGCTTAGCGCACACGCTGGTAATCTTCGACTCCAGGCGCCGCCGGTGCTTTTTCTTCGGCTTTCAGCTCTACATCGACGATATGTACGTTTACTTCCACAACAGAAAGTCCGGTCATTCCTTCGATTCCATTGCGCACACTATCTTGAATATTACGAGCGACGTCTGGAATGCGGTGTCCGTATTTGACAATGATGGAAACATCCACTGCCGCTTCGCGGGAGCCAACCTCCACACGAACGCCGCGAGCTATATTTTTACGGCCCAATCTTTCAGCAATCTCCCCTACGAAACCGCCGCTCATTTGCGCTACGCCTTCAACCTCGGACGCAGCCATGCCGGCGATCACTTCCAGTACCTCGGGAGCGATCTGGACTTTACCAAGCTCTGTTCTATCTAAATCCGGAGTAAACTCTTCCATGCTTCGCACCTCCCTTTAGATTTGTAATTCATTATACCAAGCGCACCGTTTTTTTACAAATCAGCCCTGTTTATTCTTCGTCCAGGTTCAATTCGTAGGTTTCCAGGAACTTGGTGTCAAAATGACCGCTTACGAACACTTCATGCTCCAGCACTTTTTGATGGAACGGGATCGTCGTGGTGATGCCATCGATGACAAATTCGCCGAGCGCACGCTTCATGCGTTCGATTGCCTCGTTGCGATCCTTGCCCCAAACGATCAGCTTGGCGATCATGGAATCGTAGTACGGCGGGATGGAATAGCCTGCGTACGCAGCACTGTCCACACGCACACCGAAGCCGCCTGGTGGCAAGTACTCGGTGATGCGTCCAGGTGACGGCATGAAGTTTTTCGCCGGGTTCTCTGCGTTGATCCGGCATTCGATCGCCCAGCCGTCAAGCTTGATGTCTTCCTGGCTGAAAGACAGCGGTTGACCGGCTGCGACCGTCAGCTGTTCCTTGATCAGATCATAGCCAGTAACCAGCTCGGTCACCGGATGCTCTACCTGAATACGCGTGTTCATTTCCATGAAGTAAAATTGTCCGTGCTTGTCCAGCAAAAACTCGACTGTACCCGCTCCGTGGTAAGCTACCGCCTTGGCAGCAGCAACGGCTGCCTCGCCCATTTGCTTGCGTGTTTCCTCGCTCAAGGCAGGCGATGGAGCTTCCTCGATCAGCTTTTGGTGGCGGCGTTGGATGGAGCAGTCGCGCTCGCCCAGATAAACCGCGTTGCCATGCTTGTCGGCCATGATCTGGATTTCCACGTGACGCGGGCCTTCCACGAATTTTTCCAGGTAGACGCCCGGGTTGCCGAAAGCGGTTTTCGCTTCGTTTTGCGCCTGACGGATCGCCTTTTCCAAATCTTCGTCGTCGACTGCCACGCGCATGCCGCGTCCGCCGCCGCCCGCAGTAGCCTTGACCATTACCGGATAGCCGATCTCATTCGCTGTCACGACGGCGCTTTCCACATCTTCGATCAGCCCTTCTGTTCCCGGAACAGTCGGCACTCCAGCCGCTTTCATCGTATCTTTTGCGGTGGACTTGTCCCCCATTTTTACGATGGCTTCTGGATCCGGACCGATAAACGTGATGTTGCATGCCGTGCAAATCTCCGCAAAGTCGGCGTTCTCAGCCAAAAATCCATAGCCTGGATGGATGGCGTCTGCCCCTACCTTGGTCGCGACACTCATGATGTTTGCTATGTTCAGGTAGCTTTCCTTGGATGCTTTTGGACCAATACAGTAAGCTTCGTCGGCCATTTTCACATGAAGCGCTTCACGATCCGCTTCGGAGTAGACAGCGACCGTACGAATGCCCAGCTCGCGGCATGCCCGGATGATCCGTACAGCAATCTCCCCGCGATTGGCAATCAATACTTTTTGAAACATTTCGCTCTCCCCCACCTTATTCTGGCTTCACCAAAAACAGCGCTTGACCGTACTCAACGAGCTGGCCGTCTTCCACCAGCACTTTGACGATCTCGCCGCTTACTTCTGCTTCGATTTCGTTGAACAGCTTCATCGCTTCCACGATGCAGACCACTTTGCTCGCATTCACTTTGTCGCCCGCTTGGACGTAAGGAGGCTTGCCTGGTTCCGGAGCGCTGTAGAACGTTCCAACCATCGGGGAAACGATCTTGTGCAGGTTCGCATCGTCAAGAGCCGGAGCGCTTGCAGCTGCCTTAGGCGCTTCCACGGCAACAGGAGCTGCTTGTACAGCTGCTGGGGCTGCCGCTTGCACTGGCGCAGCAGGAGCCGCTACCTGGGCTTGTACGACAGGCTGAGTCACTACTACTGTCTCTGTACCACTGGATTTTCGCAGGGTCACTTTTGCCCCTTCTGTCTCCAGCTTAAATTCATTAATGGAAGATTGATCAATCAGCTTAATAATTTCTCGGATTTCATGAATTTTCATGACGAAAAAGCACTCCTTCGTTTGTTTCAATAGAGGATCGGGGAGTCCCATATGTATCCTTTTTGGCAAACCATAAATCCATGGTAGCCTGTTGCCCATATCACGTCAAGAAAGGATTTCCCCGCTTCCTGCCAAGAAGAAGCGAGAAAATCCTTACCATCATGCCCACTTACGGCACCCGTTATAACGCGAAGGTCAGCTTGCCTTCGCCATTCAGGACGTCTGGAACTGGACCTGGATGTTCGTTGCCGGGAGATTCAATTGCTGCTTGACTTGCGCAATGATTTCCACCACTTCGTTTGCGCTCAGCTTGTCTTTTTGCACGATGACAGTCGCTTTGTCGTTCTGGACGAGGACGACCGCGTCCTTGTAGCCGCTCGCTTTGAGCATCTCTTCGACGTTCATCGTGGCCGTCTCCAGCGTGGACAGCTCATCGTACTTGGCTTTCGCTTCGGCTACCGCCTGGGGCGTTGCTTCGGAATTGTTCATGATCGCCAGCTGCTCGTCTTTTTGCTGCGCGGTTTGCGCTTCCCGGTTCAGCTTGAAGCCCTGGAACACTTCGCTTGCTGTATCCGCTACGGGGAGCACGGCATTGCCGGAAGTTTGCTTCGCTTCTTCAGGCGCCGGTGTTTGTGCGGTCGGAGTGGCCGGAGCCGTCGTTGTTTCCTGCTTGCCGTTTTTAGCGTCAACGGCGGCAGCGCCAGGAGCTTGCTCGACTTGCTTGGTTTCTACTTCCACGCCGGAGATTTGCTCCTGCTTCTGGACGGCCTGCTCTTGTCCGGAGGTCGGAACCTGTTCCTGCGGCCCCTTCACCAGGTAGTACCCGGAGAGTACAACCATGACAGCCAGCATTGTCAACAACCACACTGTTTGCTTGCGCAGAATCATTTGTCATTACCTCCTACCCTTTTTTGGGCAAAATGGATATTTTGTAAGCGGGAACATCCAAAACTTTTTGGACAGCTTCGGTGATCCATGCTTTCACCTGGATGTTGTCGGCCCCTTTGGCCACTACGAGCACTCCCCGGACGCGCGGCTTCAACGTCTTGACGACGACGGGCTGGTCTTGCTTGCCGCCTTGGACGATCACGACCTGTGCATCGCGCGATTGGTCACTCTGATTCCGGGTTGCCTTTTCCTTGTCCATCTCCTGGTTCACGGAAGAGCGGACATTGGTGTTTTTTTCCACGACAATCTCTGGCGTCGATTCCAGATTGACCATGACTTCGACCTCTCCCACGCCGACTACATTCGCGAGGATTTCCCGAAGCTGGGTTTCGTAGATGTTTTCATATTCGGCGATAATGTCCGGTGCGGGTGAACCGCCCAGCGCCGGAGCTGATCCGTCGCCTGTTGGCTGCGGCGACGTCTCGCCAGGGTTGATCGAGAACCCGAGAGGCTGATCTTTTTCGACTTTCAGAAAATCTGTCAAGATCATGACAGCAATCCCGATTCCAAGTACGACGATAAAATAGTGCAATGGCTTGAGCTTTTTGTTGCTGCCGTTTCCTTCCCACAATTTTTTCAGCTTTTCCAGCATGTTGCTCACCTCGCTTGTGTCGACAGCGTGATTACTGCTTTTCGTTTTCCCGGGTCTCGTCCTTGATGATCACCTGTTCTTTGGATAGCCCCCACTGTTCTGCGAGGTCGCTGGCCATTTTGCTCGCCAGCGGGTTCGCTTCCGGGGCTGAAACAGCCACTTCTTGCTGTTCTTGCGGCGGCTCCCCGACTGTGACTTGTACCGGAGCAATCGGTGTAATCGGCTTGACCGGCTGGACTTGCTGCGGGTCGTTGCTGTTTTTGCCGCTGTCAGCTTCGCCAATCACCAACTCCATCCGGGACAAGGTCGGCTCGCCTTGCTTCTTCTGGTCGATCACAACCTCGACATCGACAACTTCCACGCCGTAATCGGCTTTGATTCTCGCCTTTACAGCAGATGCCACCTGTGCCTGCACATAAGCTGTCATCTGTTCGTTTTGTTGACCAAGCAGCTTGTCAGTCATTTTCTTCCATTCGACAGCGGCTGGCTTGTTCAAATTTTGCTGGTAGCGATCAAGTCTGAGGGCGAGATCGTCCTGCGACAGACTGAACAGGCTGAACACCGGGGAGATGATCGTCAAAAGCAAGATCAGACCCATCACCATTTTGACGTAGCGCTGCAAGGTCGTATTGGGCAGGATCAGATCGAGAAAAGCGGCCAAAAGAACGAGCAGGATGATTTTTTTGAGCCAGAGTGTTAACCATGTCATGTCATCACCTACCGGACCATCATGGAGATGTTGCCTGCCGCAATAATGATGGTAATCGCCAGAAAGAACATCAATCCCACTGTCGCAAGTGCGGCGAAGACGAACAGGAGGCTTTTGCCAATCGTGCCGAGCGCACTGATGATCGGACTGTTCCCCAGCGGTTGCAGCACAGCCGATGACAAATTGTAGATCAGGGCCAAAACCAGTATCTTGAGAGCCGGGAAAGCGCACAAGATGATGAGAATGACGACTCCAGCCAAGCCGACTGCGTTTTTGACCAGAAGCGAAGCGTTCAGAACCGTATCGGCCGCATCGGAAAACATTCGGCCGACGATCGGGATGAAGTTGCCTGTAATGTACTTCGCCGTCCGCAGCGTGACGCCGTCAGCTACAGCCGAGGTCGCCCCCTGAATGGAGATCACCGCCAGAAAAATCGTCAGGAAGGAGCCGAGCACCCCCATGGCGATGTTTCGCAGCAAGGTGGCAAGCTGGGTGACCTTGTACCGTTCGGAAAACAGGCTGACGATCGAGAGCATCGCGGACAGAAACAGGAGCGGAAAGACGACGTACGTGATCATCATGCCGCTGATGTTGATCATGAAAATGATCAGCGGATGAAACATGGTGGCCGTCGCCAGGTTCCCGACCGAGGCCAGCAAGGCAATCACGAGCGGAATCATCGCGAGCATGAAATCAGACATGCTGTTGATCGCGTCTTTGGCATATGTGATCGCGACGTGAAAACTGTTGATGGCGAGCACCATCAGGACGAGGTAAGCAATCGAATAGGCGACGGTGGATACGGCGTTGCGCTCGAAGGCGTTTTGCATCGTCTCCAAAATCATGGCAAAAACCGTGATGATAATGATCGAGCTGAGCAGCTTGCCGTTCATCAAAATTTCGTGAAAGACGAATTTGCCCATCCCTTTTAACACACTCGACAGCGTCAGTTCCTCTTGCTGCATCAAAATCTGGATGAAGCCTTGCGATTTCAAATCGGGCAAATAGCCTTTATACTCGCGCTGAAGCTGTTGCCAATATTGCTCGACACGCTCCAGCTGCAAGTGATCCACTTGCTCCTCGACAATCTGGTTGATCGGGTTGGCTGTGGTTGCTCCGGCGGCATGGACCGTGCCAGGGCCAGGCGACAGATAGATGAAAAGGATGAGCCACAACAGGATCAGTTTGCCAGTTTGCGCCACAGACACCCCTCCTCTCTCACGCCGGCAGCAAGTCGATCACTGTTTCGATAATGATTTGGATAATCGGTACCGCCATGACCAGAATCAGCACTTTTCCCGCCAGCTCGATCTTGGAGGCAATCGCCCCCTGTCCAGCGTCACGGGTCATTTGCGCCCCAAATTCGGCAATGTAGGCAATTCCGATGATTTTTAATATCGTTTCCAGAAACACCAGGTTCAGATCTGCCTGAACGGCCAGCTTTTCCAGAATGCGAATGACTTCGGCAATTTTGCCTACGAGAAAGTAAAAGATGATGACACCGCTCGCAATCGCCAACAAGAAAGCGAACATCGGCTTTTGCTCTTTGATCACCAAGGCAAGAATGGTAGCGACCAGTCCGAGTCCAACGATTTGTACGATTTCCATCGAAAAGCCCCTCCTCAGTTGAACAGGAAGACGCGTTTCACCTCAGAGAACAGGTCGCCGAGGTAGTGGGACACCATGTACAGGACGATGATGAATCCGACCAGTGTCGCCCAGTGCGCAATATCTTCCTTTCCCGCCTGTTTGAGGACCGTGTGCAAGATCGCTGTGATGAACCCTACCGCTCCGATCTGGAAAACAGGTGTCAAATCAAAATCCACTGTGAACACCTCGCCTTTAGAACATCAGGATGACGACCAGAAGACCACCCAGAAAACCGAGACTTTTGTACATGCGCTCGTATTTTGCCTGCTCGGCGCGCGCTTCTTCCTCAAGCCCCCTAAGATGGGTAACTGCCAGGCGCAAATGCTTCTGCTGGTCTTCCCGGTCGGATGATCCGAGAACCTGCCCCAGACTCGCCAGCACTTCTCGCTCTTGTCTGCGCAATGCGGTTTGTGCCCAGTACTTCCCCATTGCCTGCTGCAAGGAATCTTCTGCCGATGGCGCCTTTTCGCTGACTAGAAGCTCTGCTGCGTAAAGAAACAGCCTGCCCACTTCCTCGGAAACCCGGCGACCGACTTTGACAAAAGCGCGATGCAGCGGCGTCATGCCGTATACGATCTCGGTCTCCAGCATTTGCAGGGCGACCAAAAGCGCGCGAAGCTGCACGGGACGATAGGCGTAATACCTGCCGATCTGCCAGCCGACCATGGAGGCCGAGAACAGGATGAGCACCGCGCCAATCAGCTTGACCATGCAACCTTCTCCTTTTCCAGCGGCTTCATGCTTCGGTCATAGATCGCCTGGATCGTGCCTACGCCTTTCGTTCGGCTGAGGACGATATAGCGGGAAAACACGCCGTGCCGGACGAGGTTGCCGAGCATCGGGCGACGAGCGACTTCATTGAGATCAGCGCCATGAGCCGAGCAGATGACTGCGACTCCTGCGTGAATCGCTTCCCATACGGCATCCCCGTCCTCCGCACGCCCCACCTCGTCCACAATCAGCACATCAGGAGACATGGAGCGGATCAGCATCATCATTCCTGCTGCTTTCGGGCATGCATCCAGTACATCTGTGCGCGGGCCGACGTCTCTTTGCGGCACGCCCTCCAGGCAGCCTGCCAGCTCGGAACGCTCGTCCACGATCCCGACTTTGCGACTGGAAGACCACTCGCTGCCGTAGCTGAGGGAGCGGGCCATGTCGCGCAAAAGAGTCGTTTTCCCGCATTGCGGCGGAGAAATCACCAGTGTGCTCAGTACGTTGCCGCCTTCAAACAAGTAGGGCATCACTTTTTGCGCCGCCCCTTTTTTCTCCCGGGCGATCCGGATGTTGAAGCTGGTAATGTCCCGGATGCCTTTGACATCGCCTTTTTCCAGCACCACTTTGCCTGCGATGCCGATGCGATGACCGCCCATCACCGTAATGTAGCCTCGCTTCAGCTCCTCCTCCAGCGCGTACAAAGAATGCTGGCTTACCTGACTCAGCAGCTTGACTGCCTGATCTGCGGAAAAAATCCAGCCTTTACTCGCAGTGGAGGTAAGCTGACCTGCTTGCGTCACGTAGCTGGATTGCTGACCGAATCGTACTTCCAGCGGCTGATTTTGCCGAAGCCGTATCTCTTCCAGATGCTCTTTGACCGCGGAGGGAAGAGCAGTCAAAATCGCGCGAATGGCTTCTGGCAAAATCGCCATGATCTCTCTCACATCTGGTACCCTCCTTTTTGTGGCTGACTCTCGTTTGTCCACATTGACTTACCTCCATCCTATGCGCGGCTGGACGAGGTTTATGCTAAAAAGTAGCCGGAGATAGAAAAAGCTTGCCCCTGCGCTTTCGTGGCGCGCTGGGACAAGCTGTGAGCCTGCTCTATTACGTCGGATTGACCGGCTGATAGTCACGCTGGGCCGAAGCCGACTCGATGACGTAATGACTGTAGCCGTCGTCATCGGTACCTTCTCGCAAGTGAATCTCTTTCTGGCAGTGCGGGCAGGAAAAATCGTAGCCCGTCGCCAAGTGCGTATCGTCATCCGACTCGTACAACGCAGCATCTTCATCGTCGTCGAGATCATAGTAGGTGGCGTAGTCGACATCGTCGTCATCCTCTATCGTTTCGTACAACGCCTCGTCATCCTCGAAAAGATAGAGTTCCACGTCTTCGAGGTCTTCGTCCAGCGCTTCTACATAATCCTCCGCCTCTTCCACGCGGGCGTGCAGCTCGCGAAACTGGGCGTACACCTCGTCCATGATCTCGATCATTTCAGTCATAATTTTGCCTTCTGCACTCTTTTCGCCCACATCCAGGCCATCTGCCAGCCCGCGCAAATAGGCGATTCGGTTCGCCATCGTTTCAAGCATGCCAATCCCTCCCATTCGTCTCTTGCACTAGCATTCCCAGATGAGGCGCTCATTACCAATGGAAGGAATTGGACATCACTTGCGCACTCCGATCAAAATGCAGGAGATACCGAGCAAAATCCAGGCGATTTTTGCAAAGCTGACCCGATCAGACATGCCGAGCAGGCCGATCGTCGTCGTGGTAATCAAAATCACAGGCCCTACGATCGCCAAGCCCGAATTTATGAGCAGTGCCTTTTCGACCTGATTGACCTTCAAAATGAGCAAGGCAGCCACAATCTCGATGCTGCCTGACAAAATCCGCAGCGCAGCCATCCCCATAATCGCTTTTTCCCACATACCGTCTCGTCCTCCCCTCCGTTCACTCTATGCCTGTACCCGTTCGTTTCAGCACTCGTGTGGGCAATCGCCTACTGCCTTTCTTCTTCACTCCTCCTCCACGGTGGGCATACACTGAACCATACGCCTAGAAGAAATGAGGAACTTGCATGGTAGACTGTGAGCATCCGTTTATGCCCGCGAGCTGGGCGAATCCGTTCGGGCACAAGCGAGCGAAGCCCCGCCAAAAGGGGTTGACCATGGTAATTGACAAAGGGCTGGGGCTGACCGCTTACTGCGATCTGCTGGAACTGGCTTCTCCTTATATCGATATATACAAACTCGGCTTTGGCACAACGGCCTTGTATCCGCCGAACGTGTTGCAGCAAAAGCTTTCCAGGGCAACCGCCTTGGGCTTGCACATCATGCCAGGCGGAACTTTTTTTGAGATTGCCATTCAGCAGAGCACGATCAAGGCGTACATGCAACAAATCCGTTCGCTCGGATTTTCAGCGGTTGAGATTTCAGACGGGACGTTCCCGCTATCGTTTGAGCAGCGCAGAGAAGCGATTGAACGGGCCGTGGACGCAGGGCTTGTCGTGTATACGGAGGTAGGAAAAAAGTCGGCAGGCTATCGCGCCGAGCGCAACGAGCTTTTGGAGACACTCGCCTTTGACTTGCAGGCAGGCGCCAGCCACGTCATCGTCGAAGCACGCGAAAGCGGAACGGTCGGCGTCTTTGACGGAAACGGCAAGATCGAACAGTCATTCATTCTGGATGTCGTCCGTGCCGCCAAAGCAAACGCGGAGCGGCTCGTTTGGGAAGCGCCGCAAAAAGACCAGCAAGTGTGCCTGATTCAGTCTCTCGGTGTCGATGTCAATCTCGGCAACATCGCCTGCACGGACGTCTTGTCGGTCGAGACGCTCCGCCGCGGACTTCGCGGAGACACCGCCCTGATGCTTGCGGAAGGGAGGTCTGCCCCGTGCGAATAGAGGTCGTGCCCACGGTCGAGGAAATTCGCTTTGACCAAATCAGCAATCATGTTGTGATTGTGATCGATGTTTTGCGCGCATCCAGTACGATTGTCACCGCGCTGGGCAACGGCTTTGTCTGCGTCGTTCCCGTTGAAACGATCGGGCAAGCGAACTCGCTCAGAGCCGCTGACTGCATCCTGGCTGGCGAGCGACATTGCCGCAAAATACCCGACTTTGATTGCAACAACTCCCCGACGGAAATCTCCGCGGCCAAAAATCCGGGCAAACGACTGATCCTCACGACGACGAACGGCACTCGCGCCATTCAGAAGGCGGAGCGAGCCTCCGCGCTGCTCGTCGGCTGCTTTTTGAACGCGACGGCCTGCATTCGCCACGCGCTCACGTATCATCTCGATGTGACACTTTACTGCGCAGGGACGCGTTCTGAATTTGCCCTGGAAGATGGACTCGCGGCAGGGCTGATGATCGTCCAGGCGCAAAAAGCTTTGGCCCACCTGCAGATTTGCGATCTCGGCGAAGCGTTGAAAGCAAGCTATTTATACTATGCAGATAAGCTTGGCGAACAAATGCTGCAAACTACCACGGGCAAGCGCCTCGTTTCGCACCATTTTGCCGACGACTTGCGTTTTTGCGCACAGGTTGACCGCTACACGCTCGTGCCCTACGTCAAGGACAAACGCATACTCCCACACCTTGTCTCATAGAGTGAAAGGAGAACAGGGACAGGGGTTTTGATGCCAATGATGATGTCTGGAGAAGTGATGCTCGTCATCCTGATCGTCATAGGACTGATTGGCCGTTCACCGATAATCGCGACGGCGGCCAGCATTCTTTTGGTGCTGAAGCTGACGGCCTTGGAACGCTTTTTCCCCACGGTCGAACGCCGAGGTCTGGAGCTTGGCCTGCTTTTTTTGACGATATCCGTACTGGTGCCGTTTGCCAGTGAGAAAATATCGTGGAAAGACGTCACGCCGCTGTTCACTACGGTCGTGGGCCTTACAGCGCTGGCTGGCGGCGCGATTGCGACGTGGATGAACGGCAAGGGACTGGATTTGCTCCGGGCTGAGCCGCATATGATCGTCGGACTGGTGATCGGGTCGATCATTGGTATTGTGTTTTTCCGCGGCATCCCCGTCGGCCCGCTGATGGCTGCCGGGATTACTGCCTTTGTGTTAAAGCTGTGGGAGTGGTTCGGAGGGCGCTGGCCCCACTGAGCAGCAAGGCCAAAAAACAGCAGACCGCTGAAATCCCCTTTTCGCTTTCGGAAAAGCGGGATTTTTTTTGTGGCAACGCCGAGGCTCATGCGCAACTAAAAAAAGCTGCACCCGGGAGGGCACAGCTTTTTCCAAGACGATCTTGCAAGTTACGCGCGGGAAACGTAAGCTTCTGAACGCGTATCGATGATCAAACGCTCGCCTTCTTCTACGAAGAGAGGAACGTTTACCACGAAGCCAGTTTCCAGCGTTGCTTTTTTCGTAACGTTGGAAGCGGTATCGCCTTTAACGCCTGGCTCACATTCAGTAACAACCAGCTCAACTGTGTTTGGCAGTTGGATTCCGATTGTTTCACCGTTGTACTGCATGATTTGCACGTTCATGTTTTCCTTCAGAAAACGCAGCTCGCGCTCGATTTGTTTGCGAGTGAACGTCAATTGCTCATACGTTTCGGTGTTCATGAAAGTGTAATCGTCACCGCTCGCATACAGATACTGCATGGTGCTGGATTCGATGCGGGCAGGGTTTACTTTTTCGCCGCCGCGGAAAGTCATTTCTGTCGTGTTGCCATTGCGCAGGTTGCGCAGTTTGGAGCGTACGAAAGCCGCACCTTTTCCTGGTTTTACGTGTTGGAACTCAAGCACGGTGTAAATGTTGCCGTCCACTTCGATCGTCAAACCGGTCCGAAAGTCGTTTACAGAGATCATCGTTGTCCTCCCAAATCAATCAATAACGTAGATTAGTATAAATTACACGGGCAAAATGAGCAACTCTTTCGTAGACTTGTTGAGGTTCTCATGCCCATCCGCCGTGATCAGAACGTCGTCCTCGATTCGCACTCCGCCGAGTCCCGTCACATAAATACCCGGTTCCATCGTGACAAGCATGCCTGGCTCCAGGACAAAGGTGCTTACGGTAGACAAGCCCGGCAGTTCGTGCACCTCGATGCCCAGACCGTGACCCGCGCTGTGTCCGTAGGCATCGCCATAGCCAGCCGCTGCAATCAGGTCACGCGTAGCGGCGTCTGCTGCCTTTGCTGTCACTCCCGGTTTCAGGGCTTCCAGTCCGGCCAGTTGTGCGCGCAAGACGATATCGTAAATCTCTTTCATTTTGGCGCTAGGTTCGCCGACAGCAAGCGTGCGGGTAATGTCGGAGTTGTAGCCTTTGTACGCTGCACCGAAGTCGAGCGTAACCATTTCTCCGGCCTCGATCACTTTTTCCGAAGCTCGTCCATGCGGCAATGCTCCGCGCACGCCGGATGCAACGATCATGTCGAACGCAGACCCTGTCGCCCCTTGTTTGCGCATGAAATATTCCAATTCCAAAGCAACGTCTACTTCGCGTACGCCAGGACGGATATATCCTTGAATATGTGCAAAAGCCGCCTCCGCAATTCCCACTGCTTCACGGATGATGACCATTTCCGACTCTTCTTTGAACATGCGAATTTTTTCCAGCAGTCCGCTCGTTGGAACCAGCTCTACCCCGGCAAAGCCTTTGCTCCACTCCTGATATGTACCAAAGGAAACGCTGCTTTCAAAAGCGAGACGCTTGATGCCTTTTTCCTGTAGCAGCTTGCCAATCGCTTCGACCGCTTTTCGCTCGTTGTTGACGACAGTGAAATCAGGTGCCTGCTCCTCTGCCTGTTCGACATAGCGGAAATCCGTAACCAAAAAGGCTTCGGTTTCCGTGACGATCACCCAGCCGGTGGAGCCAGTGAAACCGCTCAGATAAAAGCGATTTTCCGATTTTTCCGTGATGAAAGCATTCGCCCCTACTTGGGAGAGCGCTTCACGCAATTTGTCCAAACGTTGTTTCATGACAACCAGTTCCCCTTTCGCTTTGCCAAACCGTTATTTGTTCTCGATTTTGCGGACGAGCGCCCGCAGCGCCCATTCGTATCCGTCCATGCCCAGACCGACTACTTGCCCTATCGTAACGGGTGCAATCACGGAATGGTGACGAAATTCCTCGCGCGTATGAATGTTGGAAATATGTATTTCAATGGTCGGGATTGCCACGCCTGCCAGAGCATCGCGGATCGCATAGCTGTAGTGCGTGAAAGCGCCGGGATTGATCAAAATGCCGTCGTGCACGCCTCTCGCCTGATGAATCGCGTCGATCAGAGCGCCCTCGTGATTGGACTGGAAATGTTCAAGCTTGCCCCCAAGCTCATCCATGACAGAAGTCAGCTTCGCGACGAGATCTTCCAGCGTTTCCCTTCCGTATACGTCAGGCTCCCTCGTTCCCAGCAAGTTGAGATTGGGGCCATTCAAAAGCAAAACGGAAGCCATTGTCTTCCCTCCCCGTCTGTTTTCGCAAAAAGTTTTTTTACTAATGAAACATTTTACCACAAGCCTCTCCTTGTACAACAGTAGGCGACAAAAATCGGCCAACATTTCGAATCTTGCAAACGGCAGATGCAGAGGGGACAACCCGGTCCCCTATCGCTCTTTGTCTTTGCCGCCCCACTGCTCTTCGTCGGATTGTTCCAGAACAAGCGTCATGCCAATGAACAATCCATAGGACAAGTACCAGGCTCCTTCTGTACTAAGCGTGCCTACTTCCCAATTCCCGATGCGAAAGAAGAATCCTGCAATCGCAAGCAAAATCGCACCGTAGAGCAGGCCGATCCACCATGCCCGCATCTGGCCGAACAAGAGGGAGAACAAAAAGCTTGCCAGGATCGTCTCCACGAACAGAACAATCGCTCCCAAGGAGTTGCCCATCAGGCTATTCTCCTCGTATCCGCTGAGCAAAGGCCGGGCAAAAGCACCTAGTCCGTACGGAGTCAAATTCAAAAAGTGGGCGAGCATGCGGATCACCCCCCACAAAATCGTGCCCCAAAAAGCAAGCTCGACGATTTTGCTGACGGAAGCCGCCTTTCGCTCCGCCGTTCCCCGCTCTCTCGGCTTGCCCAACAGCTCTTTGTTTCTTCGCGTGGCTTTGCCTGCTACCATACCTATCACCTCACAGATAGTATGTGCTGTTCCCATGTTTTTCACTAACTGTTTACATTTCTTGGCACAGCATGAACTCCTTGTAGCTTCAAGGCTCGCTTTCCGTTAAAATGGAGGGTAAGGAAGGTGATAGTGTGGCTCAACAAAACGTACCCAGCTACGGCGGTCAGGCCGTCATCGAAGGTGTTATGTTCGGCGGCAAATCGATGACTGTAACAGCTGTTCGCAAAAAAAATCATGAAATTGAGTATTTTGAAGCACCGCGTACGGAATATAAATGGATTACCCCACTGAAAAAAATTCCGTTCATTCGCGGGCTGGTCGGCCTGATCGAAGCCAGCGCCAACGGGGCCAAACATCTGAACTTCGCCTCGGAGCGGTTCAACATGGAATCCGGCGAAGAAGTCAGTGAAGGTCCTTCCAAGCTGACGATGATTCTGGGGGTCGCCCTGGTCGGTGTACTCTCTTTCTTGTTCGGTAAATTTGTGTTTACCCTCGTTCCCGTATTTCTCGCCGATTTTCTCCTGGGAAAATGGGTGCCGGATGGGGTGCCCCAAACTTTGGCGGAAGGCGGCTTCAAAATCATTTTGCTGCTCGGCTACATCACTGCCATCGCGAAGGCTCCCCTGATCAAAAGGCTCTTTCAATATCACGGAGCGGAGCATAAAGTGATTAACGCCTTCGAAGCAGGGGTAGAATTAACAGTAGCCAATGTGCAAAAATTTTCCACCTTGCATTATCGTTGCGGTAGCAGTTTTCTCATTTTCACCGTGTTTGTCGGCGTTGTGATCTACTCCCTGTTCAGCTACGACTCCTTGACCGAGCGTGTTGTGCAGCGGATCGTCCTGTTGCCGCTGGTCATCGGGGTCTCCTATGAAGTCTTGCAATGGACAAACAAGCTCCGTGATACTCCTGTGTTACGCTACCTTGGCTATCCAGGTCTCTGGCTGCAAAAAATCACAACGCGTGAACCGGATGACAGCCAGGTCGAAGTAGCCATCGCTTCTTTCCAGAAGATGCGGGAGCTGGACCTTCAGCATGTTCAAGGGAAAATGGCTACGACCGGATAACGTGAGGCATTCTTATTCCCATTGAGGTGAGGCCAATGTTACGTCGCATACCACCCGTGATTTTGATTATTGTGCTGCTCGCCATTTACGGATTTTTATTGACGCTCATCAGTGATCCGATCAATACGCTGATCATCCTGGGATTGTCTGTGGCGCTGTTTTTGATCGTACGCAACTATTTGCGCACGGGCTCCTTTTTTTCGAAAAGTCCTGGACCTGGCAAGCCAAAGCAACAAAAGGTGAAACCAAAACCTCCGGTGATGCGACAAGCGCACAAAAAGCAACCGACGGCCTCCAGAAAAGATCACCCGTTCCGCGTGATCGATGGCAACAAAGGCAAAACAAAAGAAAAGCAGAACGAGAACTCGCCAAACAATATGTCCCATTAAAAGAAAAACAGGTCGCCGTTGCTGGCAACCTGTTTTTTCGTTTTGCTCCTCTTCGCTACACCAGATGCTTGGGAGAGGAAATGCGGAATACTTTGACATATTCTTCGAAGTCCCAGCGCTGCAAAAACTGTTGGGCTGCGGCTTCCCCGGACGCGTACAGCTTCTCCCGCATTTCCTTGGAAAGCTGAAACTGTGTCGTCCGAACGCCGAGCGTATGAATGAAAACGGTCCGTACCGCCTGTGCTTTTTCGACGTAAAGCCTGTCATGGGCGTCGAGCATCGTGGCAAGCAAGCCGCGCGAAAACGAAAACAGCCCGGTAATTTTTTTCGTCTCCCGCTTGCTCTGATCGTCGGACAGCCGAAAACCGATGGTCGGCCATTGCGGTATCCCGGGGACGTCAAACAGCCAGATCGGATAATTGCTAAGCAGTGCCCCGTCGACAATATAATGGGTGTCGTTGCCGCTTTTCAGTTGGGCAGGCTGAAAGAAAAAAGGAATCGAGGAAGACATGCGGACTGCTCTTGCCACAGAAAAGCTGTCCGGGTCAATCCCGTAGCGAGTAAGGTCGTCAGGCAGCACCGTCATTTTCCCCGAGGTCACGTCAGAAGCGACGATTTTCAGCCTGCCCGGAGCCAAATCGCCAAATGTACGCACATTTTTGCGCCTTAGCAAGTCTTCAATGAACAGCTCCATTCTGTCCGCACGATAGACGCCTTCCCGCACGATCAGTTCGTGGATCGGCCCGATGAGCGGCAATCTGCCAATCCCCGCCCGATGCAAAAAGTGCAGATAGTCCAGCTCGTCAAAAATCGGCTTCAGCTCATGGCTCGTATACCCTGCACTGAGCAGAGCGGCTACGATCGAGCCTGCCGAAGTGCCCGCCAGCTTTTCCCACGTATAGCCGTTTTCCTCCATGACCCGCAAGGCTCCGATAAAAGCGATTCCCTTCACACCACCGCCTTCAAAAACCGCGTCCGCTTTCACCCTGTCGCCCCCCTTCACTAAAATATAAGGCGACAGCTTTTCCCATACGATTAAAAAACATCATTTTCACCAAAAAAGAAAAGCGCAAGCCATGTCAGCCTGCGCTCTTTGGATACCTATTCTTCTTTTTGCTCATCTTCCAACCGGATGCGACGGAGATCCTCCATCCGGCTCGGTTCTTGTTGAAAATATTGAACAAGATATTCCAAACATGTAATCGATTCCCAACTCAAATGATGTTCGATTCCCTCGACATCTTGATAAATATGTTCTTCGTCAACGCCGATGACCCGCATGAACTCTTCCAGCAGGCTGTGGCGATCCACCAAACGCTTCCCGATCTTTTTCCCTTTTGGCGTCAACACAAGGCCACGGTATTTTTCATAAACGAGATATTTGTCTTTGTCCAGCTTCTGAACCATTTTCGTGACCGAAGAGGGATGTACTTCCAACGCTTCAGCAATATCGGAGACACGAGCATAGCCCTTTTCTTCAATTAAGCTGTAAATACGTTCCAAATAGTCTTCCATACTCGGCGTCGGCATGTGAACCCCTCATTTCAAACCATATTTCTTCCGGCCAAAAAAGGCACGTAGAAATATAATACCTTTAAATGAGAACGATTAGCAAGAGAAACCTGTCTATTGTGGCTGTTTTTCTGTTTCGCGGTTCATCATTTGGACAAATTGCACCAGTTGCTGTCCGAGCGCTTCCATCCGGGCTTGCAACCGTTCATCTTTCAGTTTGCCCTCTGGCGTAAACGCATTGTAAGCGCTCGGAATGCTCGGACTTGCGGGCAACGGCCACGCATGCAAATTGCGCATGATCAACTGGAGCGTATTGACCGTGTTCGTCGCTCCCATGCTGCCCCCGGCAACACCGATGAGAGCCACTTGCTTATCGCGCAGATGGCGCCCTTCCAAAAAGTCGATCGCATTTTTCAATGCTCCGGTAATCGTGCCGTGGTATTCAGGCGAGCCGATCACAAGTCCATCCGCCTCAGAAATTTTTTGTACGAAACGATGGACGCTTTCCGGATAAGTCGTCGCGTCTTCCCGGTCGTCGTAAATCGGCAAGCTCCAGTCTGCCAGATGAATCATTTCAATATCAGCACCTGCAGCCTTCGCTGCATCGAGAACAATCGCTACCGCTTGCTTCGTTGTCGAGTTGTTGCTATTCATGCTTCCCGCTATTCCTACAATTTTCATCTTGGAGTCACCTCATGCAATCTGCTTAACTGGTTTATTTTTCATTATAATCCACATCGTCATACTTTGTAAATGAATAAGTCTGTTTAATATTCCCGGTTCTGAACAAGCCTTGCTTGGACATACACATGTAGCAAGTTGGGAATAAGGATGATGCCTATGGACAAAGTCGCTTGGCAAATCGCCATTCTGTTTGCAGGGTCCGCGCTGGGAGGACACTATCTGGGCGGTTATGAGTGGCTCCGTTTCTTTACCTATTTTGGCTCCTGGGGCACGGTCGGCATCGCCCTCGCAGGCATTGGAATCGGGTGGATCTGCCTCCAGCTGCTGAATTATTGCCATCGCCATCAAGTCGGTTCGCTCTATGAGCTGTACCTGTTCTTATTCGGTGAAGCTTTTGCTTCCAGCCTGTCGATGATTACCCATCTCTTTTTGCTGGCATACGTGGGTGTCATGCTCGGTCAGCAGTCGGCCCAGCTCATCCCAGGGCTGTCGTCTGTCTGGTTCGTCTTATTGTCTCTCATCGTGACGATCAGCTTCCTCTTCAAGCGCTGGCAATGGATTGTAACGGGGTCAGGCATTTGTTTAGGCGCAGGTCTGCTGTTTTTCGCCCTGCTTTTCCTCCGCCAACCCCATGTCCCTATCCCTGGCCTCGGCTACCAAATGAACGGAAGCTGGGTGATTCACGCCGTTTTTTTCCTCGCGCTGCATCTCTTGCTTGCGCTTGTCGTCTTGCTGCCCGTAGCGGGACGAACCGATCAGCCGAATGCCGTTCGTCTGGGCGTCGGCATCGGAACGGGGATCACCTTGTTATTTTTGCTGCTCGGTCAAGCGATTTTCCTGTCTCACTGGCATGATATTCATACTTCACTCTCGCCTGTGCAATTGATATCGTCCCGATTGCTGCCCGCTGGCAACTGGCTTTTCGCGATTTTGGCCCTGATTCAGGGTGGCGTGCTTTCCGCCTTGCTCCTGCACTCGCTCGCCTTGCCTGTGATCCTGCGCCATCAGCTGCAAATGCCACCGCTTCTGTTCGTGATGCTGCTTTTGGTCGGGGTGTTCGCCCTGCTGCCGCTTTTTTTGCCCTGGAGCGTCTCTGTCGTGGCAAGCGGAGCTACTTACTGCGGCTTGTTTTTGATTGGCTGGTTTATTTGGAAACGTCAGACCTGATGGACGCTTGGCACACATACGGGAAGCAAAATGTTCACCGTCGTTCCCTTGCCCTTTTCGCTTTCGATCTGCAGGCTTCCGCCGTGATCCTCCAAAATGCGCTGGCTGACCATCAGGCCGAGGCCCGTTCCGTTTTCTTTCGTCGTATAAAAAGGCTCTCCCAGGCGCGGGATTCGCTCCGGATCAATCCCGCAGCCGTTGTCCTGGATGCTGACCTGAATGTGCTCCTCACTGATCCGCCGACTCTGAACGTAGATCTCGCCGCCATCGGGGAGCGCTTCCATCGCATTTTTGCAAATGTTGAGCAGCACTTGCTTGATCTGGTTTTCTTCGCAAGCGATTGGCGGCATCGCTTTTTCAGTCGAAGCGTACATCTGGATATTTTTTAAGTTCGCCTGGCTTTCCAAAAGGGACAGGACGTTGTGGATCATCACCGACAAGTCTTTTTGCTGAAAGCTCACCGCTTGCGGCTTCGCCAACACCAGCAGCTCGCTGACAATCAGATTGATCCGGTCCAGCTCGGACAGCATGATTTGGCAGTAGTTGCGTTGCACGCCTGTTATAGAAGCATTCAACAGCTGGATGAACCCGCGCAGCGATGTCAACGGATTGCGAATTTCATGCGCGATTCCCGCCGCCAGCTGACCGATCGCAGACAGCTTGTCCGATTGGCGCAACAGCTCTTTCGTTTTCGTAATCTCGGACACATCACGCGAGACGATCAACATGCTGTCCACCACTCCATCGCTGTTGCTGATCGGCTTGAAGCGCGACTCGACGTTGACCCAGTGCCCCTGGCTATGCCGCAGCCGATAAATCCCGCTCGCCTCTTCTTCCTTTCGCCAGCTCAGCCGGAACAGATCGCTGACCTTTTTTTGATCTTCCGGATGAATGATCTTGTCGATGACGGCTGGCCCCATCCCGATCATGTCCTCGCTGGAGTACCCCAAAAATGTCGTGTGCGCGTGAGAGACATACGCAACCGTCCCATCCCACTTTACGAGGTAAATCATTTCGGTCATGTTTTCGGTGATCAGACGGAAATGAGCCTGGCTGTCTTGCAGAGCCTGCTCCATCCGCTTTCGCTCTGTTATGTCACGGGAGCAACAAATGATCCCTTTGACCTTCCCTGCTTTGTCCAAAACAGGGCCGTATGACAGCGATACGTGCATCAGCGAGCCGCTTTGATGGACGCGAACCGTCTCGTAGCCGACGATGGACTTCCCGTTCAGCACTTCGCTGTGGCACCGCTCCATTTCTGCGATATGCTCCTGCGGCACGCAAGGAATGGCATTGCCCAGCAAATCAGACGCGCTGTAGCCGAATTGTTCGACTGACGCCTTGTTCACATGAATGAATTTCCCGTCCCGACCCACGATCGAAACAGCGTCTGGAGTTTGTTGCAGCAAGGCATCAAGCAGCTCCTTCGTCTCATCCAGCTCGATTCTCATTCGCGTGATTTCTTCCTGCTTCCGGCTATCCTTTTCCCTCATCTGGCTGTACATGCGATAGAACTGGAGTACAAGCATAAGCGCATACAGCAGGTTCAACAAGCAGAACGACCACACATTGATTTTATTGGGGTACAGGTAGAGCAAAAAGACACTGAGTGGAATCCAACCGATGATGAGAGTTAAGGAAAGGGCGAAATGACTTGAGCCTATTGGTATCATCACAACCTCCGCTGTTCTTTGCTGAATATTTGCTGTGTAGGATGGATCATCGTAACTAGCATGGATTGGATTGAATATAATTTTCAGAAATATGTAACTGCAACAATATACAATGGACGAAATTTTTTAGGATTCTTAAAAATTATAAACTTTTTTCCAATGGGTGGCTATGACTTGTTATTCCACATTTTTCGACAAATTCGCAAAATCCCCCGCTGATCGAAAAAAGTTTGCCGGGAGTTTTTGCGAGGGCGATGGCGAGAATCGTCTGCACACAAAAGGCGCCCCGTGTCTTTTCCTGGACGCCCTGCGTTTGCCTTCGTTTTTACGATGCGCTCGCAACCAAGCCTCAACCAAGCCTATTGAAGATCTTCTCCCGCTTCCTGCTGTCTGCCCGTTTGCACGGACGGACGCGGTTCGGCAGGAGCAGTAGAGTCGGTCAGGCTGCCGACCACAGATGAAATGACTTTCGCCGCTTGCGCAAGCTGCTCTTTTTGAATCTGGACAAGCCCGTCCTTCGCTTCTTCCTGCGCTGGCAGACGTGTAAGCAAGACCGCCGGAATCCCTGTCCCGGCAAGCAATTGCAGCTCTTTTCGCTGACGCGCGCCCACTTGCTCCAATGCGCTTGCTTGCACGCCGGCTTGCGTGAACACGCTGCCTGTCTGCGTGGAGGTCGATTGTGCAGGCACTGCGGTCAGTTGACCGTCCCTGCCCACTGCATCCACGTATATGGCAGCCACGATCTTCGCCTTGTCTTTTGCCGCAAGTGAATCAAAAAATGCCTGCCCGCCCCGTTCCCCGGCTGTCTCCGCTCCCAAACTGACCAGCTTCACCTGCGCATCCAAGCGGCTCTCGGCCAGTTGACGCGCCACTTCAAGCAAGACGGCTACGCCGGATGCGTTGTCATTGGCTCCTGCGGACGATGCGGTCGAGTCATGATTCGCCAGGAGGAGTACCTGGCGCTCCGTGTTTGCGGCTGTCGCTTTGTTCGTCGCGATGAAATTATAGGACGTATGTCTGCTCGTCTGGCTTCCGTCTACCTTCACGGTTGCGCGCAGCGGCTGCTGATCCCGCAAACGCTCTTGCAGCAGGCTGCCGTCCGCCTGTGACAAGCCGATGACCGGAACGGACATGTCCAGCGGCTCGCCCAGTGTCGCCTTCCACTCCCCCTCGCGATCGTTCCAGATGATCGCCGCTACCACTCCTGCTGCCGCTGCCTGTCTGACCTTTTCGCCAAACGGAATTTCTCCCCGCTTGATCAGCGCGATTTTCCCTCTCGCCGCTCCATTGGCAAAATCATTGGCGCGTCCGTAGCCGACATCGACTATGTCCGCTGTTGCCGTCCCGTTCTGGGCAAAAGTCAATCCTTTGATCGCCCAGCTGCGCTTCCAGTCGTCGATCGCAAGCGACAAGACCGTTGGGCGTTTGTATGTATGGTAATAAAAAGGCTGGAGTTCTGTCTCATAGCCATAGGCGCGCCACAGATTCTCCACGTATACCCCTGCTGCGAACTCCGACTCGGTCGCAGGCGGTCTCGCTGCTTTCGCCAAGCGCTCTACATGGCTGTACAACAGCTCTGCATCTGTCTGAACCTGATTCGCATATGCCTGTTGCGAAGAGAAGGGCAAGGACAGCAAACTCCCGCAAACAAGCAGTGCTCCTAGTGCGCAATAACCAACGGATCGCATGGCGTTCTCCCCTCTTCCTGGCGCTCTTTGCTTTTATTATGGACAGACTGCTCCACAAGCGTCTAGTCAGAATAGTTAGTCAAATACCAGCACGCGCCGTCAGCGGCGGACAGCTTTCGTTCTCCTTCTGCCCAAATCTGCCTGGACATGCACAGCGACACGAGGAACTCGTCGATTTGTCGGAAAGGAGCCGCCCATTTAAAAAGTTAATAGATGAACGCTTCTCCTTGCTAAATTATTGATAGCGGAAATCCGCTTTTCAAATTGACCCTGAGAGGTACGATTTGCTAATGTTGAATCAAATAAAAAACCGTTGGAAAAAAGCGGCTGGAATCAGTAGAGGAGGACTCACCATGCTTTATGTAGATGGCAAATGGGTGGAAGAGGGGCAAGCAGCGGTTCATCCGGAAGATCGCGGATACAACTTCGGGGACGGCATCTATGAAGTCGTACGAATCTATAAAGGGCGCATGTATCAATGGGACGCCCACTTGACCCGCCTGTTCCGCAGCGCGGGGGAAATCAAGCTGGAGCTGCCGTGGAGCCCGGAATCACTGACCGATTTGGCTCAAGAGCTGATGGCGAAAAACAACATTACCGACCAGGACGATGCCACCTTGTACTTGCAAATTTCTCGCGGCGCCGCTCCTCGCGTCCACGACATCCCAAGTGCCATCACTCCGGTCATCATGGCTTTCGTGCGCCCCAAAGCTCGGCCAGTCGACGATTTGAAAAAGGGTTGGACCGCTTCCCTCGTAGAAGACATTCGCTGGCTGCGCTGTGATATCAAGACTCTCAATCTATTGGGAGCCGTGCTCGTCAAACAGTACGCCAAGGACAAAGGCGCACAGGACTCGATTTTGCACCGCGACGGGATCATTACCGAATGCAGTTCGTCCAATCTTTTCGCAGTAAAAGACGGCGTGCTGTACACGCATCCGGCTGATCACCTGATCCTGCACGGCATCACCCGTCAGGTCGTCATCGATCTGGCCCAGGCAAACGGCATCGCTGTTCACGAAAAGCCGTTTGACATCGCCTTCCTCAAACAAGCGGATGAGTTGTTCCTCACCAGCACGACCGCAGAAATCATGCCGCTGATCTCCGTCGATGGCGAAGCGGTAGGCAACGGTCAGCCAGGTTCGGTTACATCCAGGCTGCAAGCTTTGTTTGAACAGCACATTCACGACAGCGTACTCGTCTAACCGTACGAAACAGATGGAAAACGAAAAAGCTCACCAGCGATTGTTCACACTGGCGAGCTTTTTTCTGTACGTTTGTCACCTGTCGGCTATCGTCTATCGGCGCAAGTTCCATTCGTCTGTCGCATAACGGGTGGCGGCGAGTTCCTCTGCCAGCGCCCGCTCTTCGTCTGTCAGTGCGGACGGCACCAGTTCGACGTCCAGACCGGAGGCAAAGCCTTTGGAAAATGCCTCGATCGCTTCCTGCAAGCTGACAGGACGCGGGCTTACTTCGTTAATCGTCACCGCTTTTTGGCGGAAGCTGTCCATCATCCGCTGTTTGACGCGATCCGACGGGAAATGCAGCAGCGAGAACAGCAAATCGACGTCCATATCGAGCAAGATCGAGCCGTGCTGGAGGATGACTCCCTTTTGACGCGTTTGCGCACTGCCCGCTACCTTTTTGCCTTCGACGACCAGCTCATACCACGATGGCGAGTCAAAGCAAGCAGACGAGCCTGGCGAGTTGTACTTTTCTTTTTCCTCCTCGCTGGCAAGCGACACCATCTCTGCGGCAAGCCCCAGGTTCTGGAAGCCGTGCAGCAATCCGAGGCTGATGATTTTGTAAGCCTCTGTCACGCCAGATGGCATCCGCGGATGATCTTCGGACACGATCACACTGTACGTCAGCTCCTGATCGTGGAGAACGGCGCGTCCGCCTGTTGCCCGGCGCACAAAGCCAAGTCCGCGCCGCTGTACTTCCTCCAGGTTGATTTCCTTGATCGCCTTTTGAAAATATCCAATCGACAAAGTAGCCGGGTCCCACGTATAAAAACGAACGGTCGGCGGTACCTTGCCTTCGCTGTGCAGTTGCAAAATCGCTTCGTCTACAGCCATATTCATCGCCGGAGACATCGGCTCCGTTACGACATAGCGCCACTGTTCCATATGTATGTACCTCCTTCTCACAACGATTTCATTGTACGCTTCTCCCAAAAGGGCGGCAAGACTTGGATGCGCTGTTTCAATGAGCCGCTTCCTCGATGATCGCGACGACTTGCGCCAAGGCGTCTTTTGGTTTTCCGATCGCGACGCGCTGCTTTTCCGCGATGGCGCTTCGCTTTTCGGCAAGGCTTTTCAACGCTTGCAAAAAGCTCGCCTCGTTCAGCGCCTCTTCCTGCAAGACGGCACAAAAGCCTTGCTGCTCAAATGAACGTGCGTTCAACAACTGATCTCCCCTGCTGGCTGCAAGAGACAACGGCACAAGCAGCATCGGCTTTTGCAGTTCGAGAAACTCGTAAATCGCATTGGAACCCGCGCGCGAGACGACCAAATCCGTCATCGCCAAAAGGTCGGGAAGCTCCTCCTGGACGTACTCGAACTGCTTGTAGCCTTTCTTTTGCAAGCTTTCGTCCCGTTGGTTTTTGCCGCAAATATGTACGATGGAATACTGTTTGAGCAGCTCATCGAGCGTTCCCCTGATCACTTCGTTCAAACGTTTTGCCCCGAGACTCCCGCCCATGACGAGCAGCACAGGCTTCCCCGGAGAAAAATCACACAGGGCCAGCCCTTGCTCTTTTCGGCCTTTTTTCAGTTCCTCGCGCACAATGGCTCCTACGTGCATTCCCTTGCCTGCTGGCAGATGCTTCAATGTATCAGGAAAAGTCACGCATACTTTGTCGGCAAAAGGCAGCGACAGGCGATTGGCCAGTCCTGGCGTCAAATCAGACTCGTGCAGGACGACAGGCAGCCGATTCAGCCAGGCGCCGAACACAACCGGGACGGAGACGAAGCCGCCCTTGGAAAAGATTACGTTCGGCTTCCAGTCAGCGAGGAAACGGTACGCCTGCCAAGCCCCTTTGCTCACACGCAGCGGGTCCGTGAAGTTTTTCCAAGCAAAATATCGGCGCAGCTTGCCTGTAGCAATCCCGATGTAGCGCACGCCGTCCAGCTTCTCGACCAGCTCCCGCTCAATCCCCTCTGTCGAGCCGATGTAGGCCACCTCCCAGCCCCGCTGCAAAAAATGCGGGATGAGGGCGAGGTTGAGCGTGACGTGCCCGGCAGACCCGCCGCCAGTAAATACTATCCGTTTGCTCATGTTTGTCTTCTCTCCCCGAAAGTCGGATCAACCCCATCTGTTCATGATAGCATCATTCGGAAAGAAAAACCGCCCTGTAAAAAGGCGGCTTTTCCCAAAGAGAGTTATTAAGCTTGTGGCTGATAGCGCAGGATCGGCTTGCGTGCCGCAGTCGCTTCATCCAGACGTTTTACCACGGTCGTGTGCGGAGCTTCCTGTACAAGCTCAGGTGTTTCTTCACACTCGCGGGCAATTTGCAGCATGACGTCGATGAACTCGTCGAGCGTTTCTTTTGTCTCGGTTTCAGTCGGCTCGATCATCAGGCACTCATCGACAATCAGCGGGAAGTAGATCGTTGGCGGATGGTAGCCGAAGTCGAGCAAACGTTTTGCGATATCCAGCGTGCGCACGCCGAGTTTCTTTTGGTTCACGCCAGACAAGACAAATTCGTGCTTGCAGACGCGGTCAAACGGCAGGTTGTACGCCGTAGCGAGACGACGCATCATGTAGTTGGCGCTGAGCACCGCATTTTGCGAAACTTGCAGCAAACCTTCTGGACCCATCGTGCGAATGTAGCTGTAAGCGCGAACGAGAATGCCGAAGTTTCCGTTGTAGCCTTTTACGCGGCCGATCGATTCCGGACGGTTGCTGTCCCAGTAGAAGCTGCCGTCTTCCTTTTTCGCCACGATTGGCGTTGGCAAGAATGGTTCGAGAACCTTTTTCACGCCGACTGGTCCTGCACCAGGGCCGCCGCCGCCGTGTGGTCCGGTAAATGTTTTGTGCAAGTTGAGATGCACGACGTCAAAGCCCATGTCGCCTGGACGGGCAATGCCGAGGATCGCATTCGCATTGGCTCCATCGTAGTACAGCAAGCCGCCTGCTTCGTGGACGATTTTCGCCATCTCGACGATGTCTTCCTCGAACAGACCGAGCGTGTTCGGGTTGGTCAGCATGAGCGCTGCCGTGTCAGAGCCAACCGCATCGCGCAGAGCTTGAATGTCTACCAGACCGCGCTCGTCAGAAGCAATCGTAACGGTATCCAGACCTGCTACAGCCGCAGACGCCGGGTTTGTACCGTGCGCGGAGTTCGGCACGATTACTTTTGTACGGTGAGCTTCTCCACGGCTTTCATGGTAAGCGCGGATCATCATCAGACCCGTCCACTCGCCTGCCGCTCCGGCAGCCGGTTGCAGGGTAACGGCGTCCATTCCGGTGATTTCAGCCAGTTCTTCTTGCAGGTTGTACAAAAGCTCCAGTGCGCCTTGTACGGTTTCTTCCGGCTGGTACGGGTGAGTTTGCGCGAAGCCGGCATAGCGAGCCACGTCTTCGTTGATTTTCGGATTGTATTTCATCGTGCAAGAACCGAGCGGGTAGAAGCCGTTGTCTACCCCGTGGTTGCGACGGGACAACTCGGTGTAGTGGCGAACGAGTTGCAGCTCGGATACCTCTGGCAATTCAGCAGGGGTTTCACGAATGAGGTGCTTTGGCAAAAGGCTTGCGACCTCTACTTCCGGTACATCCAATGCCGGCAGATTGTAGCCCACACGGCCCGGTTTGCTCATTTCAAAAATCAGTGCTTTCTCCTGGTCGTTACGCACGTGTGATCGCCTCCAATTCAGCCGCCAATGTGTCGATTTCTTCCTTGGTCCGAAGCTCGGTTACTGCGAGCAAGGTGTGGCCTGCAAATTCAGGGTAATCCAGCCCCAGATCGTAGCCGCCGATGATTCCTGCCTGGAGCAGTTGCTTGTTGGCTTCTGCTACTGGCTTGGACAGCTTGACCACGAACTCGTTGAAGAACGGGGAAGTAAAGACGACTTCCAGCCCTTTGGCTTGCAGGGCTTGCTTCGCGTAATGCGCCTTTTGCAGGTTCATCATCGCCATTTCCTGTACGCCTTGTTTTCCGAGTCCAGTCAGGGTGATCGCAGCCGCCAGTGCCAACAGCGCCTGGTTGGAGCAAATGTTCGAAGTCGCTTTTTCACGACGGATATGCTGTTCACGAGCTTGCAGCGTCAGTACGAAACCGCGCTTGCCGTTCTCGTCTTTCGTTTGCCCGACGATGCGTCCTGGCATTTTGCGCATCAGCTTGCTCGTCGTCGCAAAATATCCGCAGTGCGGTCCGCCAAACGATGCCGGGATACCGAACGGTTGCATGTCGCCTACTACGATGTCAGCGCCCAGTTTGCCTGGCGCTTCCAATACGCCCAGTGCAAGCGGGTTGGAAGAAACGACGAACAGGGCGCCTTTGCCATGAGCAATCGGCTCAACTGCTGCCAAGTCTTCCACGTTTCCGAAGAAGTTAGGATATTGCACGATCACAGCCGCTGTGTTTTCGTCAATCAGCGCTTCCAGAGCTTGTGTGTCGGTTACGCCATCGCTGTTGATGCCGACTTCAACCAGCTCTACGCCTTGACCGTACGCGTATGTTTTCAGAACGCCGCGCGCTTCCGGATGCACAGCGCGGGAAACGATGACGCGCTTTTTTCCAGTGTGACCAGCCGCCATCATAGCCGCTTCTGCCAAGGAAGTCGCTCCGTCGTACATAGAGGAGTTCGCTACTTCCATTCCTGTCAGTTCACACACCATTGTCTGAAATTCAAAAATCGCTTGCAGCTCGCCTTGGCTGATTTCAGGCTGGTAAGGCGTATAAGCCGTGAAAAATTCTCCGCGGAGCAGCATGTGGTTGACTGTGCTTGGCGCATAGTGCTGATAAACGCCAGCACCCAAAAAGTTGACGTGTGTGCTGAAGTTGACGTTTTTGTTAGCCAGGCGAGTGAAGTATTTGACCAGATCAGGCTCGGACAGAGCTTCTGGAATGTTCAGCGCACCTTTGAAACGCACCTCTTCCGGAATGTCTGCAAACAGTTCTTCTACACTGGAAATGCCCAGAGTTTCGAGCATTTCGCGCTTGTCCTGATCAGTTTGGGGCAGGTAGCGGTATTTCACGAACGTTGTCCTCCTCAAATAGGATGTATTGTGGGCTTATGCTTGGTTATTTCGCACGTTTATAAAAAGGAGCGGCAACAACAACAGCTTTCAGTCGTTTTCCGCGAATTTCCACTTCAACCTCTGTGCCAATCGCCGTGTGCTCGCTTTTGACCAGGGCCAGACCAACGTTTTTCTTCAAGGTCGGGGATTGTGTCCCTGTGGTCACTTCTCCTACCAGCTCTTCTCCGACATAGACCGGATAGTGCGTGCGCGGAATGCCGCGATCGATCATCTCGATCCCTACCAGCTTGCGAGGCGCGCCGTTTTCTTTTTGCGCTTTCAACACCTCTTGGCCGATGAACGGCACTGCTTTATCTACCTTCACCGCGAAGCCGATACCCGCTTCGATCGGTGTAATGTCCTTGCTCAGTTCCTGACCGTACAGTGGCAGCTTGGCTTCAAAGCGCAGCGTGTCACGCGCACCCAGTCCGCAAGCAACCAGACCGTCTTCTTTGCCTGCTTCAAGCAGGGCGTCCCACAGCTCTGCCGCACGATCCGCAGCCAAGTAAATCTCGAAGCCATCTTCGCCCGTGTAGCCTGTACGGGATACCAATGCCGGAATACCGCTAACCTCTACATCGCGCTCAAAACGGAAAAAGCCGATTTGGGACAGATCCGTTTGGGTCAGCTTTTGCAAAATCGATTCAGCCAAAGGCCCCTGGATCGCAATCTGCGCCGTTTGCGGCGAGATATTTTCGATCGTGACGCCCGGAATCAGGTGCTCCTGCAGCCATGCATAGTCTTTGTCAATATTGCCAGCGTTGATGACAAGCAGGTAATGGTCGTCTGCGTATTTGTAAACGAGCAAATCGTCGACCGTACCGCCGTCCGGGTAGCAAAGCACGCTGTATTGAGCTTGTCCCACTGCCAGCTTGGAAACGTCGTTGGTTGTCACGCGCTGCAAGTATTCGAGCGCGCTCTCGCCTTTTACGTCCACCTCTCCCATGTGGGATACATCAAACAAACCTGCTTTCGTGCGAACAGCTTCATGCTCCTGACCAATGCTGGAAAACTGTACAGGCAGCTCCCAACCGCCGAAGTCGATTGTTTTGGCGCCGTATTTTGCATAGGAATCAAACAGTGGCGTTCTTTTCAGATTGGACATGTGTGGCACCTCCTAAAGGCAGATAGTCGGCATTTTTCCCCATGAAAAAACAGAGGCGAAAAAACGGGTACACCAAAAGAAAGGTGCCCATTTCTCCTCCTCTGTCCTTGGTACCTGAGAGTTACCTTGCCAATCAAGCTCGGCGGGGATCACCGGGCTTGCAAGTTTCCCCTTTGGTGGCTCGACATGCGAGCTCTCTCCAGAGTTGCGTCCAGTAGAGGTTCTTTTGCCTGAGAGATTCACCGTTACCGGCTTGCTCCTTCGGCGCTGCAGTGGTTCACGCAGTCTCTCCCTGCTACTATCATTCGCGTTGGTTAGATGGTCATACATAAGTTTTTGCTATGATTTCCATACTAATGAACGAACTTCCTCTATATCCTACCATGAGAGTCGACAGTTGAAAATATGCAAATTAACAGTCAGATCAAGAAATACTTAACAAAGTGATGAACATTACCCATAATGTTAAGTTTTTTATTAAAACGCATGAAAGTTATGGCAGAGCTGTGTAAAGGAGTAACGTATATGCCGAATGTTCCTGTTTCATTTGACACGAGCTGGATATCGCCGCTGACCGAGCGGCTGCACGAAGATGGTCCATGGGACAAGTGGGAGCTGTTCAAGCTGGCGCTGGAAGCAGAAGAAGCGATGGCGGTTCGCGAGTTCGATTCTTTGCAATGCCTGAACTACTTGCCGCTGCTCTCGCCTTTTCCCCATCAGCTCCAGACGGCGGAACGCGTGCTGAATGACATGCGCGGCCGCGCGATTCTCGCGGATGAAGTCGGATTGGGCAAGACCATCGAGGCAGGGTTGATCATGAAAGAATACATGGTCAGAGGCTTGGCGAAAAAAATTCTCGTCCTCGTTCCCGCCTCTCTCGTCATTCAGTGGACAAAAGAACTGCAACAAAAATTCGGCATTCCTGCCGTCGCGCAAAAAAAAGAGTACATGTGGCGTCAGCACGAAGTCGTCGTCGCCTCCATCGACACGGCCAAACGCGACCCGCATCGCCGCCATGTGCTCGATATCGACTACGACATGCTCATTATCGACGAAGCGCACAAGCTCAAAAACAAGCGAACCCGAAACTATCAATTCGTGAAGGAAATTCGCAAAAAATACTGTTTGCTGCTCACCGCCACCCCTATCCAGAACGAGATGGACGAGCTGTACAACCTGATCAATTTGCTCAAACCGGGGCATCTGGGCCACTCGACGTCGTTTTCCACCAATTACGTCGAGGGAAAGCGCCAATCGAAAAACAGCGAAAAATTGCGCGAAGAAATCGAAAAGGTCATGATTCGCAACAAGCGAAGCGACGGCGGCATCCAGTTCACCAGCCGCCGCGTGCAGTCGATTCCCATCGAGCTGACGCAGGAGGAGATGAAGCTGTACGAGGGCGTCACGCGCTTTGTCCACGATCAGTACAAGACGGGAACCGGGCTGTTCAATTCGCTCGCTCTCATCACGCTCCAGCGCGAGGTTTGCTCCAGCAAGGAAGCCTCCTTCATGACGCTGTACAACATGCATCAACGCACCAGCGAGGAGTCTTTGCTGCGGGCGCAAATACTGGAACTGGTGGAGATGATCAAGCGGATCGAGACGCATTCCAAGGCGGCCAAAACGGTCGAGCTGATTCAGCAGATCAACGACAAAGTGATCGTTTTCACCGAATATCGGGCCACGCAAAATTACTTGCAAAAATATTTGCATGACCACGGAATTACCTCTGTGCCGTTTCGCGGCGGCTTCAAGCGCAGCAAAAAAGACTGGATGACCGATCTGTTTCAAAACCGCGCACAAGTGCTGATCGCGACAGAAGCAGGCGGCGAAGGGATCAACCTGCAATTTTGCAATCAGGTGATCAACTACGACATGCCGTGGAACCCGATGCGTGTCGAACAGCGAATCGGCCGCGTTCACCGTCTCGGGCAAAAGCGGGATGTGCACATTTACAATCTGTCCACGGTCGGGACGATCGAAGAACATATTCTCAAACTGCTGTACGAAAAAATCGATCTGTTTGAAATGGTCATCGGCGAACTCGATGATATCGTCGAACGCCTCAACCTGAGTTCCTCGCTGGAAGAAAACTTGACGCAAATTATTATGGACTCCGCATCCACGCGCGAAATGGCTTTGAAGCTGGACAACATGGGGCACGCGATTCGCGCAAGCCGCCAGCCGCACGTCGCCCCTGCTCTCTCGGAAGCCGCCGAGCAGTAGTCTGGATGCCCCCAACTAGCCAACAAGAAAAGAGGTTCCCTGATGCAAGCCAACCAGGTCAGGCAATTCGTAGAGCGCTATCTCGCGACTTTTTCTGCTCACATCGTCGAATCCCACCCCGACTACTTGACGGTCAAACTGCCTGTCGAGGTCGACAAAGATATCGGCAACCGGCCTTTTTACTGGAGCTGGGTCGACAAAATGAATCTGGCGTACCAGCCGCTCGTGCTCACCTTCGCCTTTCATCCCGACCGCATGCCGGATGGGCTGCGTGCCGAACACCTGCACCTCGGCGCCGGGCGCATGCAGCAAATTTTTGCCTCGGCGAAAAAGCACGGTCAATTCGTCTGCATGTACGAGCAAAATACCGCTTCGCTCCCCGCCACGGGCAAACGCCGTTCTACGCCGCTCGTTCCGTGGCTGGGCATCAATCTAAAAGTGTCGTTTCTGTGCGACAAGCGGCGCGATCTCATGCTCTACCTCGGGGTCAACCTGCACCAGCCGCGGGTCGTGCACGACTTTTCGACGTACTTGTTTCAGTTGCCGCTCTCCCCTGCCATCCCGGACTATTTCTATACGCTTGATCGGAAAATTTCCGTAGAGGATGCGCTCCAGATGGCTCGCCAGGAAGCCGAAGCGGTCATCGCCAAGGAAGACCAAGCGTGGGCTGCCGAGGCAAAAGCCCGCTTGGCGGAAGAACTGGACATTCTCGCCGCCTACTACGAAGAACTGGCGAAGCGGGAGCCGCAAGCGGAGCAGGCTGATGCGGACGACGAAGAAGCGGAAAAAGCCGAGGAGCCGCAAGCAGCGCAAGCCATCGTTCCCCTCCCGCAAACAGAAGCTCCTCCTGTCGCGGAGCCTGTTGTCGAAGCAGCGCAAACCATTGACGAATACCGCTCATCTGGCGGGCGAATCCTCGACTTTTTACGTGCAAATGGCATTCAGGTGACACCACGGGAAGAAATCAATCAGGAAGAGTGGAAAAAAAGCACGCCGGAAGAAGAAAAACAGCGGCGAATGGACGAGCTGCGCTGGCAGTATGAACCGCGCATCGAGGTTCACTTCATTAACGGCGGGCTGTTTTACTTGCACTCGAACCCGCCTGTTCAAAAGCTTTCTGGCGCAAAAACGGTGCGCCATCTTCCCGCAAACGGGCGAATCATGTAAAAGATCAACGAGAAGTAGTGTGAGAGGAGTGACAAGTTGCAACAAATCTTTTTGTCATAGCTGGTTACAATAGGAATAGGATAGCCAGCGCAAAAGGTGGTGCATGTTTGTGACCAGACGATTTCTGCCCTTTCTCGGGGTCCTCTTGTCTTTCGTATTGATCTCCTGGCCCGTTCATGCCGAGGAGCAAGGCGGCTGGGAAAAAGCGTTTCAGGCTCAAATCCAGACCTGGATGAAAGAGCTCGCAAGCCGTGATCCGCAATTCAAAGAGTGGCAAAAAGCTGATACAGAAGTACAGACGCTCGGCCCGAACCAGCATCAATGGCTGGTCAGCATCAAAAAAGCCGACAAACAAGTAGGCTATCTGGTCGTCGGAGAAACAGTCGAATCGAATGTCCCGGAAAAATTCGTCTTGCTCGAATACGGCGTCGGGGAATACATTTTGTTCGACGATGCCTTCGCTCCCCGGGAAATTGCCGCTGAGCCAGTCTACGACGGATTCGCTTCCCACTGGCTGATTGCCCGCCAGTCTTCGGCGCAAATGGTGAACGCCAAAACAGGCGAAGCTTATCCCGCTTCGTTTGCAGCCAACGAACCAACCGTGCTGCAAAATCTGGTGCAGACAGGACAAAAACTGACCCAGACCCGCACTTTGCAATCGGCGCAGACAGACCCGTTCGACCAGATCGGCTGGTTCAACCAAATGCAACGCGGCAGCGCCGTTACGTGGTCAGAGCTGTGGCAACAGCAAAACAACGCGTCGGTTACCCTCACTGTTTCCTTGTACCACGCCCAGGTGCTGGCTCCTTACGCTGTCGGCTCGCTCCATTTGTGGAACGACCAATCTGCCTATGTGGGGGTCTGGGATGAAGGACTGCGCTTTGTCCCTTACGTCTACGCTGACAAGATCGGCAAATTTTACGTATCCAGTCCGCAGGTGCGGCCGCCTCAAAGCTGACATATCGCTTCGTATGTATAAAAAAACAAGCTCCCCTGCCAGCGTGCAGAAGAGCTTGTTTTTTCGTTGTTTGCGCCGTCGGACGCCATTTTTTCGATCAGTGATGATCTGTTGGAGAAAGGCGTTCATGCACGGCGTGGAAAACTTCCGCGGCTGTCATGCCCTCCGCATTGATTATCGGCGCACCCGTAATCGTCTTGTTTTGATCGCCAAGAACGTTCACATCCTGGCCAGTGATCACGATCGCATCGACCACTTGCTGCCAGTTTCCCAAATCAACCACATCGTAGCCGTTATCGCACAGCATTTTGCGAATTTGAGAAAGGGAGTTTTCTACCGCTACTCTCGCCATACGCACCCTCCGTCCGCTTACCATGGTGTAGGATTATTTGCGCCACAACAGCCGGATCGCCATGGGAATTGCCCCAAACCAGCGTGCAGACCAAGGCTCACGTGGAGCCTTTCGCTGACGCCGTTCGTCTTTTGGAGTATCCATGTACTGCACAAACAATTTTGTCAGGTACTTCAAATATTCTTGAAAGGACATCGCACGTGACCTCCTTCATACTCGCAGATGCACGCCGTCGTTCACCGGCAAAAGCGCTGTCCTTTTTATTGTTTCCCGTCTTCTGTGCTTTCAACCACGCGCTGCTTAATTTCCTCCACGATTGCTTCCAGGCTTTTTCCGGTCGTATCCACCTGAATCGGGGCAAAATCGTACGCTCCTGCGCGTTCTGCCATGAGCGCCGTCACCCGTTCTGCCACCCCTGTGGCAAGCAAAGGACGAGCTGTGTCGTTTTTCAGCCGTCGTATCAGTTCTTCTACGGTTGCATGCAGGGCGATGACGATTCCTCGTTCCAGCATGACTTTTACATTTTGCTCGCGCAGGACGACCCCTCCGCCCGTTGTCAGCACTTGCGGCCCTTCATTCAGCAGCCTGGACAGCTCAGCCGACTCCACATCGCGAAAATAAGTTTCTCCTCGCTCTTCGAAGAGCTTTGGGATCGAGCGGCCTTCCTTATCCACGATGGCGGTGTCCAGGTCTGTATGCGCAAGCCCCAAAGAAGCGGCCAGCGCAGCGCCAACGGTCGTCTTTCCTGTTCCCATAAAACCGACCAAAATCAGGTTTTTCATTTTGTTTCCGACACCTTTCCACTCGATCTGCGCGTTTGTATTTTGACTGTTCTCTCATCGGGATTGTACTGGGTATCAAATTCCAGAATCGTCGCGAAAAACGACAGCGGCACCATCGTCCGCTCCTTGATCTCCATCAGCGGATGGCCGAGATCAAGCTTCTTGCCGTCGCGAATGGCAAAACGCTCGCGTTCTTTTACGTACACCTCGTAGCCGTTGCCCGTGATGCGGATCATTTGTTTTTCCTTGTCCCAGCTAATGGCAAGCCCCATCTTTTCCCCCAGCTCGCGCAACGGGAAATACACCGTGCCGCCCGTTGCCCGCGCCGAAATGGACGGATAGTAGCTCATATTGTTGATGACAGTCGTAATATACGGCTCCAGCTGAACCGTTCCCATGCCCTCGCGGTTCGATTTTTTCGTTGCCGTGACGAAGTATGAAGCCTCGCCTTGCAACGTCTGGCCCAGCGCCTGATCCAGATGCTCTGCCCCGATCACGCTGCCGTGGTAATTTTGCTGGACACGGTGGAGAAAACGCTTGTAGGCGTCATCCCCGATCTGCTTGCGCAAATGGTCGAACAAAAGGGCGCCCCGGGAGTACCACGTCCAATGAAATTCTTCTTCCGTGGCGAACTTCTGCAACGGCTTGTCCAGCTTGCCGTCCGGATAGCGCTCCTGCAAACGGCGGGCGTCATGACTGTACTCTTCCAGCAAGGTCGTTGCCGATTGCGCCCCGTACCGATTTTGCAAATAGTGGTACACGCTCAGCTCCACAAGCCCCTCGTCCAGCCAGCCGTGAGACGCTTCCAATGTCGCTACGCTGTTATACCACCACAGATGGGCAATCTCATGCGGAAGCCAGTGGTCAATCAGATTGCGCTGGTACATGTCGCGCTTGAACACGGCGAGATTGGCGTATTCCATCGCATAAGTTGTCCCCGTGCTCGTCTCCGCGATGGCAACATGCGGATAAGGAAGCGGCCCGTACCAGTCGGTGTACGTCGGAAAGACCGATCCGGCGATCGCCTTGATCCGCTCGATGTTTCCTTTGTCTACAGACGCGATATCAACAGACAGGTTTGGAGTAATCTGAACGGTTTCCACCTGGTACAGCGGACTGCCGATCAAGGCGAAATTCAACAGCTTTTTGCCCTCGTAATGAATTTGCTGCTTGCTGCCATCAATCGCTTTCGCATTTCCTCTGCCCCAGGAACTGACCCAGTTGTAGCCTTTTGGCGAGACAAAGGACACGTTGTAATCGGCGTAATGGTAGACAAACGGATCGCCAAAATCAACGCGTTGCGGCGGATCGTACCACTTTCCTTGCTGATTTTGGGCACCGAGCATCGGGTACCACGTCGTCAACGTCCAAATGTCATCCTTGACACCAAACCTGGTTCCTCTCCGCGGAACCGGATTTTCGAACTCAATGGCAATAGCTCCACGCAATTCCGAGCCTAGCGGGTTTGCCAGCTTGACGGTCGACAGCCCCCGCTCAAAGGCAAGCGGTTTGTCTTTATAGCGAATCGATTTGACTGCCAGCTTGTTCCACAAATAATCGTAGACGAAGAGGCGTACATCCGCTGTTCCCGGATTGTCAAATTCGATCGTCATTTTTCCGGTAATTTTTGCTTCCGACGTATGCAACTCGGCTTGAATGTTATACACGGGATGCAAGTCTTTCACAAGGGAAGGCAACGGCGGATCGTAGGAAAACGGATCGACCCCCGGCTGCTCTGCCACGGTCGCCTGGCTCGTTTGAAAAAAGCCCGAGATCTGCGGCCAGTAGCTGATGATCCCGATGGAGCCAAACATGACGAGAATGGTGATGCATACTAATAAGCTTGTTTTTTGCAAAGTCTTCATGACAGCCCCCAAAAATCGCTCGGCTGCAAGCGTGCGTTTTTTATCGTAATGGATAGGATAGACCGCTTGCGGGTCGACAAAACAGTCGTACCGTTTTGTTCCATTGTAGCAAATAACGGGCAGGGTGAGTAGAAATTCAGGAGATTCTGTCGAGAAAAAGCCGTCCGCCCTCGCAACAGCAAGGGTGAACGGCTCCGTGTGCTACCACGTCTCGTACATGATTTTTCCCGTTTGGGACAGGTCGTAGCCGCCAACTGCCTCAAGCTCCTTGGAAAAGGCAGCGGAGTGGAGAATATCCATGACCGTTTTCAGCAGCGCCTCGTTTTCCCCCGTTTTGAGAATGACGAGGTCGTATCGTTCCTTGATCAGCGGAACAAACTCAACGCCGACCATGCGAGCCGCTTTTTCAATGCCCACTCCCACATCCGCTTCCTTGCGTGCGACCACTCCCGCTACAGCCAGATGGCTGTTCTCCTCCCGCTCGTAGCCATTCACGTCCCGCCCTGTGATGGACGCCAGCCGAAACTGCTCCTCGATCAGCGTGCGTGCCCCCGATCCTTTTTCCCGGTTGACCATCCGCACCCCGGACTTGGTCAGATCGGTCCAGGACAAAAGCTGTTTCGGATTGCCAGGCTGCACATAAAAGCCGGCCCAACGAGCCAACATGTTAACGACGACAAAGCGATGGCCGGATAAAAGACGGCGGACGTAAGGAACGTTGTAATCCATCGTCTCGCCATCAAACAAATGGGTGCTGACGATATCGGCTTTGCCTGTATACATGGCGACCAGACTGTTCAGCGAGCCTTGGTAGGAGCGCAGCGGACGAAGCGCTGCATCGCTTTTTTCCAGATGGCTGGAAAGCAAGTCGAGGCTGACATCCTGACCGCTGATGATGACATTGCGTCCGGTTGTCGGCTGGGCTTGTCCCGGCGCCTGCTGCGCTTGCCCCGGCACAGGTAACGTGTACGCCACCGGCTGCGCAGCCGCACGGTATCCCCCTTTGGCGCGCGTTTTGTACGCCTCCAGGTCGCTTTCGTCCACGCGCATCTGTCTCCCGACCCGATAAGCCGGCAGTTCTCCTTTTTTAATCAGATCGTAAACGGTCAGTTTGGAGATGCGCAAAAGCTTGGCAATTTCTTCTGTTGTGTACGACTTTTCATGGCTCATGTCATGCCTCCGCTCGGTTCTTTCCTTTCATTTTCTTTCAATTCTCGTAAAATCGCAATTGATTATTCACATATAGGAACTATAATCTATTTATATCCAGTTATAATTAAATATAACGAAACATCACATTGGAGGTTAGTTTTGATGAAAAAGCAATGGCTCGCTTTATGCGCAGCATTTACCCTGATGCTCGGCGCGTGTTCGACTTCCCAAACAGCTCCGCAGGCAAATGAGCCTGCCAAAACAGAGAACAGCCAACAACAACAGGCTCCACAGGCAGAGCTGATGATTTCCGCAGCGGCAAGCTTGACAGATGCCCTGAACGAACTGAAAACGGGCTTTGAAGCAGAAAATCCGGGAACAACCCTTACTTTCAACTTCGGCAGCTCTGGCAAACTGGCGACACAAATTGCCCAAGGCGCTCCTTCCGACGTCTTCCTGTCCGCCAGCAAAAAAGACATGGACGGACTGGACGAAAAACAACTGATTGTCAAAGACACGCGCCAAGACTTTACGAAAAACTCGCTCGTCCTGATCGCGGGAAAAGACAGCTCGATCGCGATTACTTCTTTTGAAGAACTGAACAATCCAGACATCAAGCACATCGCTGTCGGTGAGCCTGAGTCGGTTCCAGCGGGACGTTACGCCAAAGAAACGCTGGACACGCTGAAAATGTGGGAGTCGTTGAACGGCCGCATGGTATTCGGCAGTGACGTTCGTCAGGTACTGACCTTCGTGGAATCGAAAAATGCCGAAGTCGGAATCGTCTATTCCAGCGATGCCGCGATCTCCAAAGACGTGAAGGTACTCGCTACAGCGAAGCCGGAATGGCACAAGCCAATCGTCTATCCAGGTGCGGTCATCAGCGCTTCCAAACATACAGATGCAGCAAAAGCTTTCCTCGCCTACTTGACAAGTGACAAAGGAAAAGCGATCTTACAGAAGTACGGATTCCAATAAGCAGCAAAAGTTTATGACCGTTTGTGATTCACACAAGCGGTCACATTCTATTTCATGAAAAACGTCGAGACGTTCTCGCAGAAAAAAGGTGGGTTAGCGATATGGAAACGAATCTGACACCTTTGATGCTGTCGTTAAAAGTGGCTGCGCTATCCACCTCCTTTGTTTTTGTGCTTGGCATGCTTGGCGCGCGCTGGATGACGCAAAAAGAATTTTGGGGCAAAAACGTGCTGGAGTCTTTTTTCCTGCTCCCGCTCGTCTTGCCCCCTACTGTTGTCGGCTTCGGTCTGCTGTTGCTGTTCGGAAAAAACGGATTTTTGGGCCAACTGCTTGAGCAGTGGTTCGGTATCCAGGTCGTCTTTACGCTGTCGGGAGCGGTGATCGCCTCGATCGTCGTCTCGTTTCCGCTAATGTACCAGAGCGCCGCCGCAGCTTTTACCGGAGTCGACCAACGCCTGGAAAATGCCGCACGCACGATGGGCGCATCCGAGTGGCGCGTTTTTTGGACCGTCGCTTTCCCGCTGGCTTGGCCAGGGCTTTTGGCAGGACTTGTGCTGTCGTTTGCCCGCGGCTTGGGAGAATTTGGGGCCACGCTGATGCTCGCAGGCTACATCCCGGGAAAAACGGACACGATTCCGGTCGCCATCTATTTTGCCGTGGAAGCCGGACAAATGGAAAAAGCGCTGTTTTGGGTCGTCATCATCGTATCGCTCGGCATGGGCACCACCCTATGGCTCAACTGGTGGAGCCGACGCAACGTGCGCAGGTACGCCAATCAAAAGTAAGGCAGGAGGGAGAGCGTCATGCTGGAAGTAGACATTCAGAAGCGCTTGCCAGATTTTGTGTTGGATGTCTCCTTTTCAACCGAACAGGAGATTGTCGTCCTCTTCGGCCCATCCGGTTCGGGCAAGACGACCATTTTGAACAGCATAGCCGGGCTTGTCCATCCCGATGGAGGGCACATTTCCTTGAACGGCCGCACGTTTTACAGCGCGGGGCAAAAACCGCTCGCCGTGCAGAAGCGCAACGTTGGCTACTTGTTTCAGGATTACGCCTTGTTCCCGCACATGACCGTTTCCCAAAACATTCGCTACGGTCTGCGAAAAGGGCACGAACTGCATCTGGAACCGCTTTTGACGACAGTCGGAATCGATCATCTTCTGGACAAGTACCCGCACCAGCTTTCGGGTGGGCAAAAGCAGCGTGTCGCGCTTGTGCGGGCACTCGCTACGGAGCCGGACATCTTGCTGCTGGATGAACCGCTTTCCGCGCTGGATACAGCCACGCGCAAGCAATGTCAGGACGAATTGCTCCGGCTTCACGAAATGTGGGGCATTCCGTTTCTGCTCGTCACCCACGACCGGGACGAAGCGGAAAAGCTCGGAGATACGATCCTTTTGATGGAAAACGGGAGAATCGTGGAAGCAAGCGCGCAAAAAAGCCATACAGCAACGTCGTCTTCCTGAATCGCAGGAGTTGGCGTTGCTGTATGGCTTTCTTTTATTACGGGATGGCTGCCAGTATGACTTTTACCGGGCAGTGATCGGCTCGATTTTCACATCGTTCTGCTTTGCCCATTTATGCACTTCCACCAAAAATTGCAGCACGTCGTGACTCTCATGATGGACGCAAAGCGTATCGGCTGCAAGCTCGATGACCTCGCCATTGACCGTCGTTACTTTTTGCTTGAGCACGAGCTGGCGCGTCTGCTCCATCCGCTCTTCCTTGCTGATGAGCACGCTGCCTTCCAACTCGCGCGGAGCCAGACGGCCATTCGGCATGTACGCCCGTTCCGCGAAAACTTCCTCGGCTACTTGCAGTCCATGCTCCAGCCCTGCTTCCACCAGCTTGCTGCCGGACAACGCGTACAGGATCAGCTCCTCGTCGATGTCGGCAATCGCCTGGACGACCGCCTCGGCAAGCTCGGGACGCTCTGCTGCTTCGTTGTAAAGCGCTCCGTGCAGCTTGACATGGTGCAGTTCTCCCCCCAAAGCGCGTGTCATGCCGGACAAAGCCGCTACCTGGTACAAAACAAGCTCATATACTTCGTTCACAGACAGGTTCATGGAGCGTCGTCCAAAGCCTTGTATGTCCGGGTATCCAGGGTGCGCTCCGATTTTTACATCGTGCTTGATCGCTGCCTCGATCGTTCTGCATATGAGATGCGGATCACCTGCGTGCAAACCGCAAGCAATGTTGACGGAGGTGATCCATTTCATAATTCCCAAATCCTCTGATTGTCGTCCTCGGCTGAAGCATTCGGCCATGTCGCAGTTAATGTCTAGATGAATCATGTATGTACGCCCCCACCTTTCCTCTCATGATCTATGTACGCGTATTGAAAGCGCATTCATCAGCGTTACTCCTGGAGTCTTCCTATTTATCTAGCATACCATGTACACTGCCTTGGCAAAAGGAAAAAAGCTGCCGAAAACTGGCAGCTTGTGAACAACTTATGTCGAACCGACCGTCGCTGGACTTCCCTCTTCTGCCGTCATTGTCTCGGCCAGCGCCATCACCTGGTTTTTTTCCTGTTTGTAATCGTATTCCTTCGCTTTGTCCGGCCTTGCATTGTTGTACTCCACCGGAATCTCGTGACGATGGGACCGCTCGATTTTGGTCACGAAATGCAGTTTCTCCATGATGCGGATCGTTTCGTCCAGCAGATTCGCATCTACGTACATGGAGACGTAGTTCAGCCGTTTGGAGATGTAATGAATGGTGCCAAATTTGCGTAAATTTTTGGCCGCTCGTGTGTTTTTTACCCACACGGCAACACCAAGACGTCGTTCTCTCATGTAACCGTTGGTCTCCTTTCCCTTCATGGTATAATCACCTGTAAACGCCCGATACAGAAAGGATTTGTGGTCATTATGCTGACTAGCTTTTATCGAAGCTTCGAGGAAGCGCTTCACCAGGAAGGCATCGTGACAAAAAGCGGCTGGCGCACGCATGCGGGCCAACGCTTCTTTTATGTAAGCAGCACACTCCCCGCTTCTCGCCTGACTGAACGGCTGATGGAAACGGGGGAGCGACTGACCACCCATACCAAATTAAAGCCCGAGTGCATTTATGTGCGCTCAGGCGACGACCAGCACGTCTACCGTTTTCGCTTTCTGGTGCCCAGCGAAAAGCAGTTTTGCTGCGGCAACCTGTGCGAGGACTGTTTTCTGTTGCGTGAAAAGTCCTCGCCACAGGCCGAAGCGTGACTGCCTGTCAGGAAAGCTTTTTCGTGCTGCAACCGCAGCTTCCCCCGGTCCCGCAGCCAATGCCCTGCGCTTCCAGAAACGGATTGTTGCTCGGCACCTTGATGGTGTCAGATACCGAGTGGGCAATCGTTCTGCTCACCTGATACAACAACTCATCCAGCGCGTCCTCAGCCCGCTTGAAAGCCTGCACGGAATCGCGAAGCTCAATCGTCCGCTTCAGCTCGCGCACTTCTTTTGATATATGGTTGTAATCGGGATGGTACTTCCCGAACCGTTGTACATCTTCATACTGCTCCTTCTTCTTTTCAAACAACTCCAGAAGGCGCTGTACTTCTTCGTCTGCCTCCATCCAACGCTTGGCCTCCAAATATTGCACGACCTCGCGCGATTGATTGATCATGGTGGACAGTTCATGCGACTCCATAATCAACTGGGCCATATCCACAGTCTCTACTGCTTCCATAGGGCGAGACCTCCTTTCACACTAAAGGCGTAAAGCTTTTAGTCCCTTCTGATTGTACCACGATCTACACCCTTAGTACAGATAATCAGGCACGACAATGCGCACTCGGCCCAGATCATCAAGCCTGTAGGAGCGCTTGCCGTGCGGACCGCTGATGGAGACGACCCAATAGCCCATGTCCAGTTTGACTTCCACAGGCAGTCCATGCAGCCGCTCCTGATCAGTCAACTGGATTTCTACTTCCAGTTGCAGCTCGGCCGCCCGCTTGAGCAAATCCCGCAGCGATTGCGGATGATACGACTGGAAATGCTGCGTCCACATTTTCGGCAATGTCGCCAGCTGCGGCATGACTTCATCTTGGGCAGGAAACGTATTTTCGATCGCGTATCCATCCCAGGGCCGTTCGATCAGAAGCAGCCCCCTCGCAGCCACATCCGGTGACGTGTCTTCTTCCCCATCGGCAGCGTCTGTTTGCATGACGACATGCGGCTCGTAGCCATAATGCTTGAGCAGGTCGATCAGCTGCCTTTTTTGCGAGAGCGGGATGAAAAATTCCGCCGGAGACAAAACGTGCTGCAAAAACGGCTGAAAGTCAGGAATTTGCCGCCATTCCTCCACAAATCCGCCATGTGCGGTACGGACGCGGTAAAACGGCTCCAGCTGGATTTGCGTAGCCGCCTTCGCCCAATGCCCGATCACTTCGACCAGGCTATCCGGCAATGGATGGGCACAACCGCTCCGCAGCTTTTCAATCACCTGCTCCTTAGTTCCCCCCGAAGCAAGATACGACTGGAGCTTTCCCGCTTGCAATTCGCCCCTGATCAACTGGCCTTCAAACGTCAGCTGACAAAATGCGCTGATCTCCCACACGTCACGTAGCGGCACGAGCGGCGGAATCGTCAGTGCTCCGGTCGGATCGACAAACCAGCCTTCTTCGGCCGTCAAATGCGGCAAACTGTTCCACCGCCAGAAAAGGCGCTCCTCGTCATCGGCTCCGAGCTGAATCCAGCCCATGCCGAGCAAAATGTGCAGCCATTGCTCCACAATCGCTTTTTCGGCCTCCTCTGGCAAGACAAAACCCGCTGTCTCTAGCATGCGCAATTGCGCGTCGACACAACACCACTGATCAAGCGGAACATGCCTCATCATCTGGGCAAAAGCATCCCACCAATCGCCATGCGGCAGCAGCTGATCCGCAACCAGCTGATACAGCTGTTCAAATCGCTCGGGAGAAGAATGGTTGAGCCACTGGCGGATTTGGTATGCGTCTGGGACAAGCTGTTTCTCTTTGCGCATCACTAGCCCCAGCCGGAAAGCCAGATCGAGGACAATCGTGAGCGCCAGGCCATCTCTCTGCTCTTTGTCCAGCGGAGCGAGGGCGATGCCTTGTACGTGCTCGTCCGCAATGGACAGGAGCGGAAGCATTTTTTGCATTGCCCTGCGGTGAATGCTCCCTTTTTGCGTCACAGGCACTTGCTGATCGCGGACGAACAGCAGAAGCCCAAAAAGATCCAGATGTATCCCTCTGCCGGCTGATATATAATAAGGGAGCGTTTTTGACAAAGAAACATAGGCCGAAGTCAATTGTGGCAACAACTGCATGGTCAGCTGCTCACGAATTTCTTGCGGCATCACATAACCGATCTCACTCCACATTTTGCGTACAGTCAAAATCAGTCCCAGTCGTCGAAGCCTCGTCAGACCGATGGACAAGTGTCTGTGCTCTTTTGCCGTTTCCCGTTCCCAGGCCCGTTTGCTGAAAAAGCCGCGTGGCGCTTTGGTAAGAAACAGCTTGATGACGGTTCTTTCCAGTTCATCAGCCTCTTGCCAGACACGGCTGATAAACGCGCTATCCAACAGTCTGGACGACAAGTCCTGCTGTTCCTGGTCAAGGCGAAAACGCCTCGTCTGTTCGTTTAGAATCGCTTGTCTCGTTGCTTCGGACAGGTATTCCAGCGAATCGTTCACACGCACTCCTGTCACCTCAGTTTTCATGATCTCATCACGATTACTTTTACCAATTGGAAGGAGAATGATGATGAATATATTCCCTAGTTTGTTGCTCGCAGCTTCGCTTTGTGTCACAGGTGCCCAATCGGTTTCCCTATCCCATCCTACCGCATCTGCGCCCGCAGTAAAAGAGGTTGCGCCTTTCGCAGTCGAGTATGAAGCTGTAGCCGCTCCGTACCCGCCTGCTGTAACGGAAGCATTGAAAACCGTGCGAAAAAATGGCGGTCATACGGTCGTGCGCGCGAACGGCAAGGCGTATGTCGTCATCAGCGCAGGACAACGGCCAACGGGAGGGTACCGACTTGTAGCGGATCAGGTCAAGCGGACAGGCCCGCACGGCTTCACCGTCCACGTTCGCGTTCAGCCGCCAGCACCTGGCGCTCTGAAAACGCAAGCGATCTCGTATCCGACGCTCGTCATTGCCTTGCCTGACCAACAGGCGCAAGTCAAAGTGCAAATGCGCTAATGAAAAAAGCCGACAAATCGAGTGCCATTGGCGCTTTTCTGTCGGCTTTTTTCTATGGAGTCTGACCACTTAGGCTTGGACGCGAATCAAGGCTTGACCTCGATGTTGAAGCGCTCGGATACTCCATACGACTCGTGGTTGTTGTGGGCCAATTCGACCGTAATCTCGTGCTTTCCGCTCGGGATGTCTTTCAAGACATAGCTGGCTTCAAACACTTTTGCGATTTTTTTCCCATCCAGGTACAGATGGACATGGCCTTCTCCCTGCTTGTTTTCTTTTCCCATGTTCTCCAGAGAAAAGGTAAAGTTGGTGACAGCCAGCTTGAGTTCCAGGTCATCTTGCGTGAGCGTATGCGTAACCTGGAGCGTAGGCGCAGCCTGGTGAGCCTGCGGCTGTTCTACCATGACATTCGTCTGTGCATCGTTTTTCGCATAGACGAACCACTCAACGAGCGCCGCGATGGCAATCAGCAGGAACAAGCGGAAAATCAATCGTTTGGTTTTCACCGAAAACGGCTCCTTTCCAAATTCAGTCATCCCACATTGTGCCCTGAAACAGGCCATTTATTCGCCGCGCTCGGAACCCGGTGCTCTTTAGGGGATTGCCCGCAGCGATTAATGTTGCGGCTGGCTTCCGTATCCTTGTGTTTGTTGCTGCAAAGACAGCGGGACATTTGAGACGGGTTGATGGACAGACAGACCCGCCTGCCTGCAAATGTTGGCGATTTGCTGCATTTGTTGAATGGCGATGTCATGTCCTTGAAGTGCTGTCTGAATCATATGTGCCGCTTGATGCTCTCTTTGCGCAATTTGTTCGAGCGCCATTGCATTTTTTTGTTCTTGCTGCAAAAGCTGTTGATACTGGGCTGATGCTTGTTGTGTCTGCTGGATCAGTTGCGCAATGAGCTGCTCGCATTTGGCCAATTGTTGTGCGATTTGATTATTGTTTGCAAAGGGATTCATTGGAAGCCTCCGTTCCACTGCTTTTGTTTATGGACAAACTTATCATGTTTTCCCTGGTCGATGTTTATTCTCCAAAATTGGTTTGATCCGGTACATAATCACTTTCCCCTTCGTGAAAAGGAAAGATGCGATGTTGATCTTGCCCGTTATCGTGGATGTTTAACAAAAAAAAGAGAGCATTTCGCTCTCCTTTGCGTTCTTGGTCGTCTTCCCGCTGGCTATTTGCTTAAAAAATCGTCTTGCGGCCTTGTTCTTCCTTCAAAATCTCCACGGCTTCACGGAAGCGCAAGGAGTGGACGATTTCTCTTTCGCGCAAAAATTTCAGACTGTCCTGCAAATCCACATCGTCTGTCATGTCGATCAGCCATTGGTACGTGGCCCGCGCTTTTTCCTCTGCGGCGATATCTTCGTACAGGTCGGCGATCGGATCGCCCTTGGCCGCGATGTAGGTTGCCGTCCACGGCACGCCTGCCGCATTGTTGTAAAACAGCGCTCTGTCGTGGTTGGCGTAATGAGCGCCAAGCCCGGCTTCTTCCAACTGCTCGACGGTCGCGTCTTTGGTCAGCTTATACACCATCGTCGCAATCATTTCCAGGTGGGCAAACTCTTCCGTGGCAATGTCTGTCAAGAGACCGATTACTTTGTTCGGGATCGTGTAGCGCTGGTTCATGTAGCGCAGCGCTGCTGCCAGCTCTCCGTCTGCTCCGCCGTACTGCTCGGTCAAATATTTCGCCATTTTCACGTCGCACTTGCTGACGCGAACCGGATATTGCAGCTTTTTCTCATAAATCCACATCGGTTATTTTCCCCTCATTTCTACACTTGCCATGGCCAAGGCTCGTCATTCCACTGCCACGGATATCCGGAATAGCTGCGTCCGAACCCTTGCAAGGGGCCGTACAACTTTTCATACTCATTCGCCAGCGCCCAGCGCTTTTCCGTGAGCTGGTTGAACTGCTCTATCGCGTTCATATCGGTAGGATGCGTATCGAGATACAGATTCAGCTCGACCAGGACGAAATCGATCTCTTGCAGCCTTTGCAACAGAGCGTAGTATTCTTTTCCTCGTTGTTCAGGTGCCATGGGAACCCCCTCCCCCTCTTCCTAAGTGATCCATCCTCGGGTCGTACGGGCTGTACAGAGACGGCCACAATACACCCGTGCGCAAAGCTTCGGCTGGAGAATTTTGGGGCAAATCAGGGGGCTGGAATGTGATAAACAATTGTGGCGGCACCGAGTATGTTTTCACCCGAATCGGCGGGCAAGGATCGTATGGACTTACGTAGGGAAACCAGTTACGTGTTTGCGGGTACAAGCAGGATGCCCTCCTCCATGTGATTTTTCCGGTTTGTCATGAATACGATATGCTCCCTACCCAGAAGGCGTGATAAATGTCCCGGAATGCAAAAAAACAGGAGCCTGTTGTCAGCTCCTGTTTTTGCTCGTCATGCGATCAGCTTTGTGGTCATGCCTGCAAAAGCCCTGCCGCTTTTACGCGAATCAACAAGGCATTCCCCGGCAAATACGCCAACGGGATGTCTTCCATATGAACGATTTCCAATGACTGCGGATCAGCTCCTGCGGCAATTGCCTCGCGAATCGCTCCGGCTTTTGCATCCGCCAGTGCTGCTTCTCTCGTCTGCTCGTCCAGCGCGTATATTTTTTCGATTTGCCCGCTGACTTGACCGAGCGCCGCTCCGATCGCATTCGCTGCGCCAAAATGTTTCGGCCTGATCACTTCCGAGACGCCTTTCATCTGATCAGGCAGCAAGACGCTGCCGCCGCCGACGAGAATGACAGGGACCGGAGTCGGGCTCGTCTTCATCCGATCAATCGCATCCTCCACGGCTGCGACCAATTGAGCGTCTACCTGCTGGCAAAAAGCCCGGTCGATGCCTGCTACTTTCGCCCCCGGCCAGTCCAAGCGGCCCATGACGACTGCTACATCTGTCGCGGTCATCGTATCCCCGCCGACGATCAATGCCCGATTGCGCAACTGGTAGCCTACGCTGTCCGGACCAAGCTTGATTTCCTCGCCGGATCGGCGAACAATCGTGCCGCCTCCGATTGCGACGGAGAGAATGTCCGGCATGCGGAAATTGGTACGAATCCCCCCGATGTCGACGGCAAGCGAAGACTGACGTGGGAAACCGTTGATCAGAACGCCGATATCCGTCGTAGTTCCGCCGACATCGACGACCAGCCCGTCTTTTCGCCCGGACAGATGAGCCGCGCCGCGGATCGAGTTCGTCGGACCGCAAGCGATCGTCAAAATCGGGTAGCGAATCGCATACACGAGCGACATCAATGTCCCGTCATTTTGTCCGAAAAAGATTCCCGCATGTTCAATCCCGTTTTTGCCGAGCGCCTCGCGGAAACCTTCTGCCACCATTTTTGCCGTCTGGATGAGGGCTGCGTTCAAGATCGTCGCATTTTCCCGTTCCAACAGGCCGATGCTGCCGATCTCATGCGACACGGAGATCGAGATGGATTCGCCCAGCTCTTCGCGGACGATGTGCGCCACCCGCTTTTCCTGATCCGCATTGGCCGGAGAAAAGACGCCGGAAATCGCAATCGTCTCCACGTCGCCTTTCATCGAGCGGCAGGCGCTGCGGATTTCTTCCTCGTCCAAAGGAACGATTGTCCGACCGTCGTATTCGTATCCGCCAGACACCATATGCCAGTTCTCGCCTACGGCGGCCCGCAAGTCTTCCGGCCAGCCCATCATCGGCCGAACGGCTGTCGTGGCTGGCTTTCCGATGCGGATGGTGCCCACGCGGTTTAAGCGCTTGCGTTCTACAATCGCATTGGTGCAATGCGTCGTTCCGAGCATGGCGTACCGAACGTGCTGCGGATTGACTCCGCTTTCGGTCACAACGCGGCGAAGCGCTTCGTAAATACCCGAGCTGACATCTGCTGTGGTCGGCGATTTCACCTCGTGGACGACTTGCAGTTGTTCATCCAGCAGCACCGCGTCTGTATTCGTCCCGCCTACGTCAATTCCAATCCGGTAGCTCATGCCTTTTCCCCTCTCTTTGCAACCAGCTGTTCCACAGGCACATAGTCAAAATCGTACCCGAAGTAGCGCGGCCCCACTGTCTCGATGCCTTTGGCCGTCCGCCATTTGGCATGGCACGGGAATGCCACAATCGAGACGCGCGCGCCGTATTTCAAGCCTTCTGTCGTGATCGGCATGCCTGTCTCTTTGTCCAGGACAGCGAGCAAGTCAGGCGTGGTCGCAAGCGGTTGACCGTTTTCCAGCGCAACGAGGTGCTCGTTTTGAAAGCCGAGGATCATTTGGCGTCCGCGATCGTGGTCGATCCCGTCAAAAGTCGCCTGGCCTTTTGTAAAGCCGCTGTCTGTCCGGCGGCTAATGTCGACGGTTTTGCCCGTGAACAATTCAAATCCGCCAAGCTTGTCCAGAAGCATACGCACCGGGCTCGTCTCCTGGCTGCGCGCGGTGCGCAACAGGGCGCCGATCTCCTGCGCCAAGGTCAGCGTGCCTGGAATGGCGCTTTGTTTCACCTGTTTGCCCGACAGCGGATAGTCGCACATCGCCGCAGAGCCGCCCATCTGGATGGTCACGCTGCGCGCGAACCTCTCCGACATGACGCCGTCTACCGGATACATCACGATCCCGTTGCCGCGCTCATCTGTCATCGCGGTTGGAGCCGGAGCCAGTCCGTCCAGGTAAAAGGTGACCATTTGCGCCTCCGGAAAAGCTCTGCCCATCGCATCTGCATCGAGGACGGGGATGCCTTTTTCCGCCGCAACGACCAGCGGAATGATCGAGTTGACCCCGCCGACCTCAATCGGCATCGTTACCGCCACCTTTTTCCCCAACGCTTGCTCGATAAATTCGAGGGCTTGCGTCACCATGCCTTCCGCCGGAATTTTCTCCACCATGACCGTAGGTGCCCCGATCATGCTGGAAGGCACGACGAGCGCGTCGTCGTCCAGCTCATCTACCGTCATGAGCGGAATCGGGCCGTACTTTTCAATCGCCTGCAACGCCATCATTTTGCCGATGTACGGATCGCCGCCCCCTCCTGTTCCCAAAACGGCTGCGCCTGCTGCAATGTCCTCGATCGCTTGTGCGTCAATGTATCTCATGCGTATCTTCCTTTCTGCGTGTACGTGTGCATTATCCTTTTGTGGCTGCTTCCTCGGCTTGTTGCTTCCTGCGGCTGGCTACTCCAAAAGCAACCTGGAACAACACGCCGCACAAAAAGCCGTCGAGCGCCGGAACCGTCGTCAAATGAAACAACCCCAAGCCATCGGGAGCCGCCGTTGTGCAGTAAGCGATGAACGAAGCGAGCAGCCACGACACCAGCGAGCGGGCAATCAACATGCGATGCGCTTTGTCAAAAGCAAAAGCCGCACGGTTGACGAAGTAATATTCAGCGATGCAAATTCCCCCGACGGGCGCAATCAGCATCGTGATGAACGACAGGAACGTAATAAACCGATCGTAAATGCCCATGTAGGCAAGAGCCGTGGCAAACAGGCCGGCAATCAGCGTAATCCATACCTTGGGCGTTTTGCTGAAGACGACGGAAAAGCCGAGCGATGAGGAATACAGGTTGCTCGTATTCGTCGTCCACTGCGCGAGCGTGATGACCAAAATCGCGGGGATGCCCAGGCCGAGCGCCAAAAAGATCGTCGTCAGATCGCTCGTGCCCATCGCTTTCGACAAAATGATCGCCACGACGATCATGAAGCTGTTGCCGACAAAAAAACCGACGAACGAGGCGAGCATCGCATCTTTTCGCGTCCGCGCCCATCTGGCAACGTCAGGCGTGATAATCGTCCCGACGACGAAGATGCCGATTACGAGCGAGACAGCCATCCCGAAGGACAGCGGCTCTCCGGACAACCCAGTCTGCGCCATTTGCGAAAACGGATGATTTTGAATAGTCAAAACAATAGAAGTAACAATTAAGATGACCATTAGCGGAACAGCCCAGGAGCTGAGCTTTTCCAATGCTCGATAGCCGTATATGGCGGTAGACATCATGAGCAGTCCGCCAATGACCGAGAGAACTGCCTGGTCCATTTCAATGCCCAAAACGGAAGAAAGCGCTGTCTGGGCATTTTGGGCAAAAAATCCGGCCTGTACGCCAAACCAGCCCAGCAAGGAAATGCCGATGATGGCGGAAATCAGGCGCGCCCCGTACTCCCCGAAGGCGTAGCGGGTAATCATCGCAGTCGACAAGCCAGTGGCTGCGCCCATGTAAGCACATACGGCCCCCATGATCCCCAAAAGCAAGGAGCCGAGCATAACCGCCCAGATGGCGTCCCAAAAATTCATTCCAGAGCCAAGCTGCGCGCCGAGCAGCATTGATGAGATATCAATGCCGATGGCGATCCAGACGAGGCTGAGCGGAACCCACCCTTTTCGCAAGGCGAGTGGGACCGGCTCGCGTTCGTAGTCGTTTTTCTTGTTGTTCGCCTCTTCCATGTCATCTAACCCCCAGGTTCGGTATCTGTCTTTTTATGATCCGGCGATTCCACTCCAGAACAGCTTCCAGATGTTTTGCAGCTTGTGCTCAAACTTCGACTCGTCATAGTAGAGCAATTGCAAAAACAGTCCATCCATCAGGCACAAAAAGCCGTCCAACAGATCGTCAAGCGGACGGTCTGCGATTGCGCCCGCCGCGATTCCTTCCGCAAGCAAAGCGCGGATTTCCTGCGTCAGCATCTCCTCTGTCGCGCCGAAGCGTTCTTTCAGCTTGTCCTCAAGCGACGCAGGCGGAAACATCATCGCGCGTTTGTAAAAAATCGTCTCTTCTTCCTGGCTGACGTGATACGTAAAGGCGCCTCGCAAAATCTGGTACAGCCGCTCTTCCACGGTACCGTCCTGCGCTTGTTCAATCGCGCTTTTGACCGAGTGATAATGGTTGGACAAAACATCTTCGAAAATCGATAAAAACAAGTCTTCCTTGCTGCCAAAAAACGCGTACACGGCCGGAGTTGTCACCCCGACTTCTTTTGTAATCGCCGACAGCGGCGTCCCTTCATACCCGCCCTTGGCAAACTGGGTCAGGGCAACTGCCTTGATTTTGTCTCTCGTCGTCATGGATACCCCCCTTTTGTTTGTGTGACACTTTTACTTAATGATCGTTAATTAAGTGAATCTTATAGCGAATCGTCTGACAAGTCAATCCTTTTTCTCGGTGAAAAAACAACGCCTTTGCTCGCGGCGAAACCGATGAGCAAAGGCTTTTGGAAGCTTGTTACAGTTGAGGTAATACTTCGTTTACAACAGGGACGTTCCCCTCTTTGCGGACGATGTTGGCCAAGTAGCCCGCCATCTGTTTCGGACTGTTCGTGAAGGCATCGCGCGTACTGCCCGCCATGTGCGGTGTAATGGTCACATTGTCGAGATGCAACAACGGATCATCCGCTGCCAGCGGCTCATTGTCAAACACGTCCAAAGCGGCTCCGGCAATCCGGCCTGCTTGCAGGTATGCCACCAATGCTTTTTCATCAATCAGCCCGGAGCGCGCCGTATTGATCAGAACTGCGTTCGGCTTCATTTGCGCAAGCTCGTGCTCCCCGATAAAATGCTGAGTCTTTTCTGTCAGCCGCAAATGCAAGGAAACGATATCGGCTTGCTGCAACAGTTCGTCGAGCGCCACTTTGCGATACGGAGCCGGCACTTGCTCGATGTACTCATCGTACACGAGAATCTCGCAGCCCATGGCGGTGAGAAATCCGGCGATCAACTGACCGACATTGCCGTATCCGATCAGGCCGACTTTTTTTGCAAACAGCTCGGGAATCGCCTCGCTGTTCGGAAAAGATTTTCGCCATTCCGCTTGCTTGAGCGCAGCGTGGGAACGGGCGATGTTGCGCACCTCGGAAAGAATCAGGCCAAGCGTAAACTCCGCTACGGCGCGGGCATTTCGGCCTGGCGTATTCAGGACGCTAACGCCGCGCTCTTTGGCAGCCTCAATCGCGACGTTCTCGGTGCCGCCGCGCAAAATTCCGATGACTTTCAGCTTGCTTGCCGCCGCGATCACTTTCGCAGAGACGGGGGCAAATTGAACGACAAGCACGTCATATTGCTCGATTTCGGCAAAGACGCTGTCTGGCATGGTCACCGCTTCCGGCCCGTGCAGCTCCACCGCCAGATTGTCTTTTTGCAATTCTTCCAGCGAGTTGTGCTGCCATTCCCGCACCTCTACCTGAAAACCGAGCTTTTCCAACTCTTGCAGTCCTTCTCCCATCTCGCGGGAAGGAATAAACCGATCGGCAATCGCCAAAACTTTCATCTCTCTCACTCCTATATCTCTTACGCTCTGCCCAGCGAACCTAGCATGCGAATTTTGTGTTCTACCGTTTGCTCCAGCTCCTGCTTGATCGGAAGGAACATCTCTTCCGGCAACGGGTCGATTCTGGTCATTTCAGCGGCAGCCCGCTTCACGCCTTTTGCCATCGCAATCCGGCAATCGGCGTACAAGTTTACTTTGCTGATTCCGTGTTTGACCACTGCTTGCACTTGGGCATCCGGCGTTCCCGAACCGCCGTGCAGGACGAGCGGAACCGGGCTTGCTTGGTTGATTTCCTGCATTCTTTCCACGTTCAGGTTCGGCTCTGCCGTGTAGACACCGTGCGCCGTCCCGATGGAGACAGCCAAGGCATCGACGCCTGTTCGCTCGACAAACTCGGTAACCTGATGCGGCTCTGTCAGTTTCGACTCTGTGCCGTACGCGCCGCCCAGCTCGTTTCCGCCCACATGTCCCAGCTCAGCCTCTACACTGATTCCGTGCGGGCGAGCCAAGTCTGTCACTTGCCTGGTCAGCGCGACATTGTCGGCAAACGGCAGACTCGACCCATCGATCATCACCGAAGTAAAGCCGTAGCGGATCGCTTCCTGGACGAGATCGACGTCCATCGCGTGATCCAGGTGCAAAACGATCGGGATGTTGTAAAAAGGGGCGACTGCCTTGATGTATTCCGCCAGGTAGACGAACCCTTTCGGCTCTCGCAGGTTGTGCTCCAGGCACATCAGGATGACGGGCGATTGCAGCCGCTCCGCCGTATCGAGAATGGTACGCACCATAATATCGCCTACGCAGTCAAAAGCCGGAACGGCGTATTGATTTTTTCGTGCATCGTTTGCTACTTCACGCAGTGTGGTCAACATCTTGCTTCCTCCTATCCTCTCTCGTGCTTCTATCTCATCAACATGCCGCCAGTGGCGTCCATCGTAGCTCCGGTGATGTAGTTCGCTTTCTCGGAGACGAGGAAAGCGGCGATATCCGCGATTTCTTCCGGTTTGGCCACCCGCCCCAGCGGAATCCGGTTGACGTAGTAGTCTTTTTTCTGTTCCAGATCGGCCTTGATCATATCCGTCTCCACAATGCCGAGCGCGAGCGCATTGACATTGATTCCTTGCTTCGCCACCTCGCGGGCAAGCGAAATCGTGAACGCAACCACTCCTGCTTTGCTGGCGGCGTAGTGCGCATGACCTGTCGTCGAGCCGTGGAAAGCAGCCTGCGAAGTCACATTCAAAATTTTTCCTCGGCGGTTTTCAGCAAGCAAATGATTGACGAAGCTTTGGCAGGTGAGAAACACCGACGTCAAATTGACATCCATCGTGTGATTCCATTCTTCCAGGGAAATGTCGGTCACCCAGTTTTTCGGCCATACGCCTGCATTGTTGATCAAAATATCCACGCTGCCAAATACGGCGGTCGCTTCAGTCATCAGTCGGTCGCAGTCTGCCTTTTGGCCGAGATCGGCCTGGATGGCGATGCACTCGCCGCCTTGTTCCCGGATCAGTTCGACTACTTCATTTGCACTGTCTGCGCTGCGGTTGTAATTGATGATGACTTTTGCGCCCTCTTCCGCCAACGCCAAGGCAATCGCCCGGCCTACGCCCCTTGAGGCTCCGGTAATAATCGCGCTTTTTCCTTTGATGCCAAAATCCATGTCTGCTCCATCCTTCACGAAAGTTTTTTCCACAACGGCTGCAATGCTTCCAGCACTTCCAAATACGCCTGGTACTTTTGCTCGTAGATGTCTCTATGTTGTTCTTGTGGCGTGTACATTTTGCTGACTTTCACCATCGACTCTGCCGCTTGCGAGAACGAATCGAAGTGCTTCGTTGCCACCCCGGCGCAGATGGAAGCGCCAAGCGTTCCCTGCTCTGTGCCTTCGACCACCTCGACAGGCAGCTGCAAAACGTCAGCGAACATTTGCATCCACTCTTCCGACCTCGTGGCCCCTCCCGCCAGGCGCACCGCCTTTGGCCGGGAGCGGTGGACGAGCAGCTTGTCGATATGCTGGCGGTGACCGAACACGACTCCTTCGTACAAGGCTCTGACCATATGCGCTTTGGTGTGCCAGCCATTCAGGCCGATAAAGCACGCTTTGGCGTTGGCGTCCACGTTGGAGCCGAACAAAAACGGAAAGAAGACGATGTGGGAATCTTCCGGCTTCGTGCTGGCTACCATCTGGTTGCACAGCTCATACACGGTAATGCCCTGCTTGAGCGCCGCGTCGTGTTCCTGGCTGAAAAATTCGTTGGTGAACCACTCCAGATTGCTCGCCGAAGTCGGACTGCCCTCCAGCGTCAGCCAATAGCCGGGGATGCAATAGATGGACGTCATGAACAACGCTTTGTCGACGACTGGCTCTTTCGTGATGTATTCGTTGATGCTCCATGTGCCAGCTACGACGCACAATTTGTCCTCATCAGTGACGCCAGAGGCAATCGCTGACGCATCGATGTCGAACAATCCCCCCGCTACAGGTGTCCCTACCGCCAGCCCGGTTTCTTTCGCCGCCTGCTCCGTCACATAGCCGCAAATGTCAGCAGAGTATTTGACGGGCGGCAGCTTGTCCGCGATGCCTTGCAAGCCAAATTCGGCGAGCAGTTCATCGTCGTAGGATACGTCCTTGATGTTGAACAGGTTGGTGCCGGAGATGTCCGTCACCTCTGCATACGCTTCGCCTGTCAGCCGATAGCGGATAAAGTCTTTGCACATCAAAACCCAGCGTGCCTTTTCCAGCGCTTCGCGTCTGTTCGCTTGCAGCCAGCCCAAGAGCGCCACAGGCTGGCCTGCCCAGATCGATTGCATCGTCTTCGGCAGGACGCGTTCCGCCGTTCCGTCCTGATACCACTGCTCGACAAGGTGCTTGGCGCGGGTATCCGTCGAGACGATGCCGTTGCCAACCGGCTTTCCTGCTGCGTCGACGAGGTACAGTCCGTTGCCGTGTCCCGTGACAGCCACGCCCGCCACTTCTTTAGGATCGATGCCCGACTTTGCCAGCACCTCTTTTATGACGGACACATTCGCTTTCCACAGTTCTTCCATGTCTCTCTCGGTATGGCCAGGCTGTGGCATGATCATGACGGTCTTTCTGCTGGAAACCGCCAGCTCCCGTCCGTCCACCGTGTAGACAGCTGCTTTCGTGACTGTTCCTCCGTTGTCAATCCCAATCAAAAATGGTGCCACGTTCTCTCCCCCTTACTGGTTTCATGCAAAAATTGAAGCTAGTTTGATGAGAATCCAGCCGAGCGGAGTCGTTGCTCCCCCGACCAGGTTGGCCAACTCGGTTGTGGCGCTGACACCCTCAGGCAGCGAAACATGGACGAGATTCGCAGCGGTTGTGTACAGCGGCGCAATGCTTGTTCCCGCGTACAGCACGAACGCGACCATGACCAGCCCTGAGACGAACAGACGAACGAGATTCTTTTTCAAATACGGTGCCGCCATCGGGATCAAGAACACGAGCGAAGCCAGATCGACAAAAGGCAGCACTTTGTTGCCAGGCAACAAAATCGCGAGGACCAGCGCCCCGGGAATGAGCAGCAGCCCAGTAGCCAACACAGCCGGGTTGCCGATCAAGAGAGCCGTATCCAAGCCGATGTAAAACTCGCGGTCCGGGAAACGCTGTTTCAAAAACTGTTCCGCCGCCTGCCGCACGATCTCCAGCCCTTCGACCAGCACGTTGATCATCGCAGGCAAGAGAACCATCACCGCCGCTACTTGAATGCCGAGTGTCAAAATTTCCGCAATTCCGAACCCGGCGAGGATGCCGAGCAACACCCCGAGAATCGTACCAAGTGTGAGCGGTTCGCCCATCACGCCGTATTTTTTGGTGATTTCCTCCGGATCGGCCTTGATGTCCCGCAAACCGGGAATTTTTTCGATGATCCAGTTCACCGCGATGCCGATGGGCACGTAAATCGCCGATGTGGCATGAGCAAAGGAGACGCCTTTCAAGTCGAACTCTTTCTGGATTTTCGGCGCCGTAATGTCCGCAATCACAATCGCGATCAGGAAGTGAATGAGTGCAGCGATCGTACCAACTGCGATGCTGTTAGTTGCCGCATACACGACACCGCCTGTCAGCATGAAATGCCAGTAGTTGAAAATGTCGATGTTGACTGTCTTTGTCCATTTCAACATTAGCAACAAAATATTCAAGAGAACAGCACTGAAAACAACGATCGGGACAATCGGCGTCCCCCAGCCAATTGTCGCACCGACAGGCCAGCCCGGGTCAACGACCGTCAGCGACAGGCCAAAGCGACTTACCATCGCTTCTGCTGCCGGGCCCAGCGTTCCCAATAACAGGCCGATTACGAGGTTGATGCCGACAAACCCGATCCCTACCAGCATCGCTGCCTTGAAGCCTTGCCCGACCTTCACCCGAAAGATCATCGCCAAAATAAAGAAAATAATCGGCATCATAACAGATGGGCCCAACTGGATCAAAAACTGAATGACCGCCATTCGGTTGCCTCCTTTGATTTGTTTTTCGCTTTGCCCTTGCACGCTCGTTCGCTGCACCACCCCCTTTCCAAAACAAAAAACCCTACACAGAGTTAGCGCCTTTTCGCACTAACTCTCTGTAGGGTTTCGCATCTACACATAACCCGTTAACGTATTTTGTTGTCGCGTATGTTCCAAAGTTCACGCTTGCTTGTTGTCACACCGTTGATTCCGGCTGCGAACAGCTCGTGAACGACTTCTGCCGAATCGATAAAGCCACCTGCGAGAATCGGGACATTTTTCACGGCGCGGAACTGGTTCACAAACTGCTTGGCAAAAGGACCCGGGAGAATCTCAATCGCATCGAGATCGCTCATTTCCAGTCCTTTCAAACCATTTTCCAGCGAGCGTGAATCGAGGAGAAAAAATCGGTGAATCCCGATCAATCCTACGTTCTTCGCACGGTTGACAATTTTGGCACTCGGGGAAATGAGTCCATCTACCTGAAACAAGTCCTTGAGCAGCTTGATTCCCATTTGATCCTTGTTCAAGCCGCCGATCAGGTCCACGTGCACAATCACTTTTTTCTTGGCTTCGTGGCATTTTTGCGTCAAGCTTTTCAAATTTCCGATATGGACATCCGACAAAAGAATCACCGGAGCGTCGCTTTGCAGCGCGATCTGAAAATGGCGCAAGTCCCTGACAGAAGGAATCGTGACGTGGTTAGGAAAAAAATCAGTCGCCATCTTGAGACCCTCATTTGACATCTTGTTGGTAATTAAAGCGCTTTCGCCATTTATTTAATAACAGAACGAATCGTTTGTCAACTGCTCCTCACCGGAAATTCCGTTTTTTCAGATAAATCTTTTCCCCGTAAAAAAGGCCAACCCGGTGAGCGCGGGTTGACCTGCTGTGCCTCTATTCAAGGTGCTGCGCCTCGCGGGAAGGCATGATGAACATCGTCTCAACATCTGCCGCCGACAACGGGCTGGCGAAGTAATAGCCCTGAATTTTTTTGCAATCGTTTTCCGTCAAAATGTCCAGCTGGTCTTTTGTCTCGATGCCTTCGGCAATGACATCCAGCTTGAGGTTTTGCGCCATCGCAATGATTGTGGACACGATGGCCCGATCGTTGCGGTTTTGGGAGATATCGGTGATGAAGGAGCGGTCGATTTTCAGCTTGTGAATCGGAAATTTTTTCAGGTAGCTGAGCGAGCTGTAGCCTGTCCCGAAGTCGTCCAGGCTGATGCGTGTGCCAAGCTTGTTCAGCTCCTCCAAAATGTGAATGGAGACAGCCGGGTCCATCATCATGCTCTCCGTGATCTCCAGCTCCAAATACTCCGGGGCAAGCCCCGTTTCTTGCAGGATATTTCGGATATACGTCACGAGGTTGGACTGATGAAACTGGTGGGAAGACAGGTTGACCGACACAGGAATGAGCGGTCCGCCTTCGTCATGCCAACGTTTCATCTGGCGGCACGCCTCGCGCAAAACCCATGTTCCCAAGTCGTAGATCAAGCCGGTTTCTTCGGCTAGTGGAATAAACAGGCCAGGCGAGAGCAGTCCTCTTGTCGGGTGATTCCACCTGACGAGCGCTTCCACGCCAATCATCCGGTTGTATTCGGAATGAAACTGCGGCTGGTAGTAGACGACCAGTTCGTCTCGTTCGATCGCTTTGCGCAAATCGCTCTCCAGCTCGATGTGATCCAGCAGTTGGGCGTCGAGGTCATCCGTGTAGAACAGATGGCCGTTTTTCCCTTGTCGCTTGACCTTGTACATCGCCGCATCCGCTTTTTTCAGCAAGGAGACGGCATCTAACCCGTGCTCTGGAAAAAGGGCTGTCCCGATGCTCGCCGAAATGTAGAAGTCGCTGTCCTTCAGATGAAATGGCTGCTTCAATGTGTCGATGATTTTTTGGGCAAGTTCCGATGCTTCCCGGCCGTCTGGCTCGCATTTGCAAAGAATCGTAAACTCGTCGCCACCCATCCTGGCGATCGTGACCTCGCATCCAGCTGCACTCTGCAAAATCCGCTTGCTCACGCCCTGCAAAAACAAGTCTCCGTAGGTGTGCCCCAAAGAATCGTTGATCATCTTGAAGCGATCCACATCGAGCACCATGACGGCAAACGTCTTTTGCTCGGAAGCGCTGCGCTCGATTGCCTCCTCCAGCAGTTGGTTGAACCTTCTGCGATTCGGCAAGCCCGTCAGTTCATCATGGTACGCCAAGTATTCGATTTTTTGCTTGGCTGCGTTTTCTTCTGTAATATCCTTGACGATGATGTGTGTACCGACGATTTCTCCCGCGATTTCCACAGGTACTTTCATCACGCTCAGCTTGATGACATCGCCACCGGGGTAGCTCCACGCTGTTTCAAAGCTGTTCAGATGCTGCGCCGTCGTCTCGTAGAACAAACTTCTGGTCTGCTCTCTCTCTGCTCTCGGAATGTGCAATCCGATCTGGGCGACGTGGCGATTGATATATTGCTCGGTGATCAACCCGGTTATTTTTTGCACCGCCGGATTCATGTCGATGACCATGCCTGTCTTATCCAGAGAAATAATCCCGTACTCATTGTTTTTATACAAAGATCGATACCAGCTCTCGTTTTCCTCGATCTCGGAATCTTTTTGCGAAAAGCGCTTGTTGATGAACACGCCTATAAGCGTGACGCCCAATAGCAAAAACGTAGCAAACACAATGACGTACGCAAGCGTCTCCGGCTGCATCTGCATTTGCACGTGCTCCCGCACAAGCGAGTCTGTGTGGAAGCTGGCGGCGACCATGCCCGTGTAATGCATGCCCGCGATGGCCGCTCCCATGATCAGGGCGCTGCCCAGCTTGTACAAGGACGCGTAGCGCGTCTGATCTTTGCGGAAGTAAAACAGCAGCCAGAGCGCTGCTACCGAAGCCGTACCCGCAATGATGACGGACAGGACGACCCACCAGCTGTCATACGTAATCCCGATGATCATCGCTGCCATTCCGGTGTAGTGCATGCCGGATATCCCCGCAGCCATGAAAGCTCCCGAGATGACGAGTTCCTTTGGCGTCAGCTCGTCTTTGGTCACGGTGTACAAAGCGATGCTGGAAACAAAAATAGCGAGTACGACAGACAAGATGACGTAGGCCATATCGTACATAACATGGATCGGCAAAGTCAGGGCCAGCATGCCGACAAAGTGCATGGACCAGATGCCCAGCCCCATGGATGTTGCTCCGAAAATCAGCCACAGCACGCGATGTTTTCCCCGACTGATTGTCACTCTGCCTGCCAGATCGAGAGCAGAGTAGGAAGCGGTGACGGCGATTAAATAAGATAAAACAACAAGAAAGCTATCATAAGTTCCGTGAAGTTGGTGTTGCACTCTCTTCCCCCCGCTTTCCTCTGATGACTTGCACAGCGTTACGCTATGCCCGCAGCCTCTTGAAGCGTTTCAGCCGAGATGACCACCTGTTGTGTGGCAACCCCAATTTCCTCCATGCTTTGTACCAGAACGCGCATGCCTGCCTCGACGTTTTCAACCTCGCCAAGACTGCGTGCCATCGACTGGACGATGTGCGCAAACGATTCTTCTGTCGCTTCGGATTCCGCCTTGCTCGCCTGCACGAGTTGATGAACCTCCTGAATCGCGCCCACGACCTCTTCGGTATATGTACGGGTTTGGACGATGTAGGAATTGATCTGTTCCACTGACAGCTTCGTTTGCTCGGACAGCTTGCGAACTTCCTGGGCCACCACAGCAAATCCTTTGCCATGCTCTTGCGCCCGTGCCGCTTCAATCGCCGAATTAAGCGCCAGCAAATTGGTTTGCCCTGCGATGTCCTGGACGATTTTGATGACCGTGCCAATCTCGCGTACGGATTGGTTCAACAGCTCCACGCTTTTTTCCATCGTATTCGTCCGGTTGAAAATCGCTTCGATCCGCCCTTCCAGCTCGCCCAGCTTCACTTTGCCCTGCGAAGCCAGATGCTGCGTCTCTCTCGATGTCTGCGCTCCCGAGCGAACACTGCGGTTTACTTCATTGCTGCTGGAGATCAGTTCTTGCATCGAAGCACTCGTCTGCTCGGCAATCGACGTCATCTGCTCGCAAACCGTAAAAATTTTCGCCTTCAGCTCTTCCTTGACCTGTTCATACTGCTTCTGTCTTTGGCGCAAATTTTCTTTTTCGTAAGCTTCCAGGACGATTTGCTGTTCAAAATTGAGGATCTTCGAAATCACTTTGCCAATTCGGACGCTTTCCACTCGATTCTCAATATTTTCGTGGACGATATCGAGCAGTGTACTTTGCAAGTTTTGAAAGGCCCCCATGTACCACTTCGGCTCCAGGCCGATTCGATAGTGCACTTCTGCTACACGAATCCGCTTTTGCAAAAACTCGCCGTCGATTTGCCCGCTGAACATCTCGATCAGATGCCGCTCCAACGTCTTTTGCAGCCGTTCCAGCGTGCTGTTGTCCAGGATGATTTGTTTCAGTTCTTCGACATTGGTAATCGTCTGGTAGAAAGCGGACACAATCTCGCGAATATGTGCCTGGATCAGTTTCTGGATCGAGCTTGCCAGCCGGATTTCCTCTATGGTCAAATCGATCATTTCCAACTGCTTCAAGATCGTCGGATCGGTCACGTCAATCTTTGCTTTTGCGCGATCTTGCTGATCAAGCCACCTGGAATGCTCCATCGGCTTTTTCCGGCTTCCCCACAAACTGTGAAAAAACGAAAATGGACATTTGCTCATGCTCTTCTTCATCCCCTATTCCCAATTCAAACCAGCTACAAACATTGCTTCAGATGCAGTCCCCCAACTGCAACCTATTCTTTAGGCAAATAGACCCTCTTTATGATACAACATTCACCTGAAAGATTTTTGAAACCGTCGCACTTTTTTTGGAAAAAACCTATTTTTTCATGGAAACGCAATATTTATAGGTGAAAAATACTAAAAACAAAAATAGAAATAGGTTTTTTTCACCAAAAAAGCCGACCTGTAAAAAGTCGGCTCTTCGTTATGATTTTTGTTTCCACTGCGCAAACCACGCTTGAACCGCCGGATGAGCCTGGGCGTCAAACTCAGTTCGTAGCATAGACACGAGCAAGTCGTATTGCTTTTCCACGGAAAAACGATCGCCAAGCTTGGCGTAAAGACGCATCAGTTCATAATAGAGTGCTTCTTCGGAAGGCAAGATTTTTTGGACGTGCAAATAATGCGAAACGGCCTGTGTCAACTGGTTGCGCTCTACGAAAAAGCGAAAAATGTCGTGCGCATGCTGAAGAAATTTTCCGCGCAGTCGGATTCGTTCGGTTTCAGCCCACAAGTAATGATGGTCAGACAAGTAATCTCCGCGGTACTGCTGTAATACGGACAGATGCACGTCCAATGTTTCTGGATCAAGCGGTGGCGCGGTGTTCAGGTTGGCTTCCCACTCCTGCACGTCCAGTCTCGTGCCATTCATCTCCAGCAAGTAGCCTTCGTCACAGTTGACGATCTGAACGCTCATTTTTTCTTCATTGATGACTTTTCTGATCTGATAAACGGTCGTATAAAGCTGCGTAATCCCTTTTTTCCAATCGATTCCCGGCCAAAACTGGTCGAGAAGAACTTGTTTTTTGACAACCGTTCCCCGGTGGTGTAGCAAAAAGGCGAAAATTTCTTGTGCTTTTACGGTTTTCCAGCGCAACGTCAGCGGCTTTTGGCCAGCCAGCTCTAGTTGCAAAGAGCGAAGGCTGTGGATCAATCCGTTTTCCGGATCAGCATTACGAGCTGCAACAGCCTCAAGCGGCGCTTGTTTGCCGAGTCGCTGAATCGTTTTTTGCAAGCGCTCATGTTGAATCGGCTTCAAAATGTAATCCAGCGCATTCAGCTCAAAAGCCTTGATTGCGTATTCGTCGTATGCCGTCACAAAAACGATCGCCATGTGCGGATACAGTTGCAAAATTCGCTCGGCTAACTCGATTCCGTTGACACCTGGCATCTGAATGTCCAGAAACACCGCATCCATTGGTTCCTGGGTGATTCGTTCGAGAGCCAGCTGCGGGTTGCGGTATTGTCCCAAAATGTTCAGCCCGCCGATGCGTTCAAGCTCCTGTGCGAGATGGCGAAGGGCAAGCGGCTCGTCATCCACGATGATTACTTTCATACGAAATCCCTACCTTTTCCAGCGGCAGACGAATCAAAATCTCGGTTCCTGTCCCTTGTGCACTGTTGATCCGCAATCCTTGGCCGAACAGTTGCCTTAATCGCCGCTCGATATTTTTCAAGCCGATTCCACCAGACAATGAATCTGTAAATAAATGTTCGAGGACATCCGCAGCGATGCCAACGCCGTCATCCTCTACCGCGACGCACACATGCTCGTCTGTTCGGTAGACACGAATGAGCACATGTCCCCCTTCAGCCTGCTGCATGATGCCATGGCGAATCGCATTTTCCACCAGCGTTTGCAAGGTCAGGGGCGGGATCAAAAAATCAGTCGTCGTGGAGATTTCAATCTGATAGGAGAGCCAATCTTCAAATCTGACCTTCTCGATGTGCAAGTAAGAACGAACCAGCGCCAATTCCCGTTCGAACGGAATGAGCGGCTCCGAGTTCTCAAACCGAAGCTCTCCCGCAAATATTGCCCAAATTCATTTAACAAGGAAGCCATCCGGTCAGGTTCACTCCGACTCAGCGACGCAATGGAATTAAGCGTATTTTCATCCTGTTTCCCAGAATTTGCATAGCCTCCCGTCCATCCCGCGCTGTCGTCACCCGGTACTGATCGAGGGAGAGTTGTTTCAACAGCACTTTCAAATTCAGGGCGTCGTCATCCACGACTAAAATTTCCGCTTCCGCCAATGCTTCCTCGCTGCTCGGCGCAGCGCTGACACGATCGGCTCGCATCGTTGGCTTCGGCAGCGCAGCTTCAACAAGCTTTCGCGAAACCTCTTGCTGTCCTGTATTCGCCAATGGAATAGCCAGGCGGTATACGACATCTTCAGGAGAATCAGCGTGAACCGTTATCACTCCGTCATTCCCTCGCCCTGCAACCGGATGGAGATGTCGGCAAACGGCTCCTTTACGCTCGCCTCAATGATGATTTTCCCGCGAATCACTTTCTTTTGAGCGTGGATCAAAATGCTCATGAGCAGCTGATCCATTCTCTCCTCATCCGCTAAAATGGGCGGAAACCCCAAAGGAATCTTGTTCTCGAACAAGACGCTGTGATCAAAGCCAAGGTAGTACAGCCTCTCGATTCCTTCGTTGACCACTGAGCGAAAGTCAATCGGTCAAACTTGCAGTAGCATAGTTTTGTTGCGCAAGCGGGAAAAGTCGAGCAAGTCATTGACCATGCTTCTGATCGTCCAGCCTACAGAAGTGATAATCCGCAGGTCATGCCTCTGGTCAGGCGTCAGTTTGTCGTCCTCATGCAATCTCGCATCTGCAATGCTGATCGTCGCATTGAGCGGCGTTACCATTTGCTCGGAAATGCTCGCCATAAATTCATTTTTGAACTTGTCGACAAGCAGCATTTCCTGTGTGATCTTCTCGGTCTTGCGGTAGGCGAGAATGACTTGTTGCAGGAACAAAAAAGAAATGACTACGAGGAAGCTGAAGTTTTGAAAGAAGTACCAGCCGCCTTGTTCCGTGATTCCAAAAATGATTAGCGCGTTCAACAAAGCTTCCGATTGCAAACAGACAAAAAGCCAGAAACTCATACCAGGCCCCCTCCTCTTTGCTTCGCAAGCTCCAAATGAGCAGAACGAGTATGAAAATATACATCAAGGTAGAGACAAGATTCCACGCTGCTATGTACTGCGTCGCCTGGTCAGGCGGAAACGCGAGGATCATGCCAATAAATGCGCAGCTTATAAGCAGTACCAACTTTTTGAGCCACTTGTCTACTCGCCGCTGGCAGCGACGATAGACGAATATGAACACACAGTAATTCAGTCCGATCCTGGCAATCCAGTATATCGTCACAGTTGCGTGAAAAGAAAGAAACGGCAGCAAGTAGGAAAGCCATTTGGTGCTATTCACCGATACAACAACCGCTAGAAAAAAGAAAAACAGGGAGAGCCACTCCCAGCTATTTTTCCGATCAAAAAAAAATGGAGAAGTCCGAAATACAAGGTAAACAGCAAATATACTACGAGAATGGCAAAATCAAGTGCAGCGATTCGCTGGTGTTCCCCTACGATTGCAGCAACAGGCCCCATGCTGATCGGCTGAATGATGCCTCCGCTTACGGCATGGTCAAAGTTAACGACTTGAACGAAAATATCGAAGCGCTCTTTCTCGATTTTTTCCACGCGACATACGGAACAGCTTGTCCAAAATATTGCGCCGGGTCTGTGACCACAATTCCTTTCGCGCCAATCTCCTGGCCATCAACGATTAACCGATGGGCAGAGCGAATCAGCGGTACGCGAAAAGCGATCTGCCCGGCTTGCTCGGCATCCATCACCACGGTTAACCGATACGTCCCGTAGCCTATGGCGCTGCGGGCATCGTCAGCATTCAAGCTTGGCCCCCAATTTCCAGGGGCCTGAATGTATGGGAAGCTGGCAGGCTGATTTTCCGGTAGCCTCGAAAGGAGCTGGCCCGGATAAAACTCCCACTCTCCCTTGAGCTTGAGCGGCTTTGTTGCGCCTTCCGTCCACCCGCGCAAATCCATGACTCCTTGTTTGGCTACCGGATCGTGATCCCAGTCAAATAACGACAGCATATTGACGCAGATCACTGCTATTACAACGGCACTCAAAATCGCAATCCGCTTTATGTTCATGCCCTGCCCCCTAGCGCTTTACGGCTTGCCCAGACAAAGACTATCGTTTCGGAGCGCGAAACCCTGCTGCTTGCGCCTCTTCTTCTGTGGCAAACCACATTTCCGCCTTCGTTTGCTCGTAGCTGGCAGAGCCGGGAACATGGTAAATTTTCTCGCCTTTGGCGTTGATGTTGCCTTTGATCGCCTTGCCCTCTGGCGGGGTGTCGCTGTCCGCGGACTTGCTCGGCTGCGCTTTGGACTCATCCTTGGCTTTGTCCTTTTTGCCTGCCGCTTTTTTGTCTGCGTCCTTGGCGTCTGCACCCTGCTCGCCTACATCCAGCCCCCACAGCCCGCGGTTGCCTTCCCGCGCTTCCCGCTCTGCGGTCAAAAACAAATCGGCCTGGGCCACATTCGGCGGGATGGTCATAATCCGCGCATACCCTTCCCGCACCAGCTTTTCGTTGACGAACGTCCCGTCTTCCATGTACACGTAAGCGAGCAGCCGCTGGTATTTGTCGTACGGCTCTACATCGAACTTGAGCGTGACCTTTTTGCCCGTCAGCAGCTCTTTCGTGTAATTGCTCGCTTCCTTGCCGTACGGTTCGACGGGATGGTTAGGCTTGACCGTTTCCGGTGTATCGACTCCGATCATCCTCACCTTTTCCCCGCTCGCCAGCTCAAACGTATCTCCATCGACCACGCGTTTGACGGTCGCCGTCATTTCCCCGTTTGCCTTTGGTCCTTCTGTTGCGGAACAAGCCGCAAGCAAAAGCGCTACCGCGAACAGGTACATCACTAGCTTTTGTTTCATTTTGTCTTCTCCTCTTCCGCATTGCTTCTCGTTATGACTGCTTTCGTAAAAACCGTCTGACACGCGAAAAAACTGACCCAGAACGTGTCAGTTTTACGCGATTGCGATTTTTATGATTTTATAATTCTCCCCCACAATTTTCAAGCAAAGCCCTGCCTGTTCTACTCTTCGATATAATCAGACAGCATATCTCGCTCCAGCGGAACGTAAACCAGGGAAGGGGCCGTCTCGCCCTTGATCCAGACGTAAGCCAATTGCAGGGGATGGCGCTCTACGTACTGTTTGGCGGCTTCGACAGCGCTTGCTTGCTGGTTTGGTTTGTGCGCAGCCTGCTCCTGTTTCGGCGGCGTCTTCTGAAACCCGACAACTTGACCAGTCGCTGCTTGGACCGTAACGGTGTAGACAGGCAAGGCAGCAGCGTCATTTGCTTTGGGCAACGCTTGAAAATAAATGCGGTAAGCCAGTTTGTCCTGTTCGACTTCCATGACTTGCAAGCCCGTCACTTCCGCAGCGAGGTAATGTTGCAGGAACGAAGCCGCTGTCTGTGTCGCTGCCGCAGCATCTTTGGGAGCGGTTGTCCTGTCAGAAGCAGCAGGCAGACTTTTGTACTCCAGTTCCACGACCTCTCCCGTGGAGGAAACGGTTTTTAGCGCGATGCTGCCGCCGTTCTCCAAGCGCCACCGATAGTTGCGCGTGTCCAAAAAGTCGTTCTCCGCCCGCCAGAACGTTTTTTCCACCGTCAAGCCAAACTCGCTCGCCACCAACTGCACAGCCTCGTCTTCCGTCGTCACCTTCCAGCTTGTCCGCTCGGCATCCAGCTTGTACGTTTTGCCGCGCAACGAGTCGTGTGCCTTGTCAATGCCGATCAACTGCCCGCTTTGCGCATCGAGGAAGCCCATCAGAGCCGGATCGTAGCCACTCGTTTGCGTCCCGGCAAAATAAGGCGTCAATGCTTGGACGAGAATCGTTTCGGCCTCCGCTTTTCCGATGGCAGCAGCCGGATCAGGGAAAAGCTGCTCGCTCCATTTGCCTCCTTGAATCTGCTTGGCCGCAATTGCCTTCCCGTTGTTGCGCTCATCCAACCCGACCGTGTAATGCTCGTTGAGAAACGGAAGCCCGTTTACTTGACGCACAAAGACGTGCTGGTTTTGCTTCGGATCGGCAAGCGATTCGACCAGCTTGTACTGACGCTGCTCGGCTCCGATCAACTGTTCCAAATAGGCCGCCGCCTTTTTGGTTGCGCTGCCATCGGCTGTTGCTGCATACGGCTCGGCTGGCGCGACGGTTTGACTCGTCGGCGGGACAGTCTGCTTTCTCGTTTCTGTTCGTGTCTCTGTCGCCTTTTGCTTAGTTGGCTTCGCCTGCTGTTCCTTTTCCTGAGCAGCTTTCCCGTCCTTTTCTCGTTCCAGCGGAGAAGTTTTCTGTGCAGACGGCGGATTCACGGTTTCGTAGGAGGGCTTCGCCTGCTCCGAATTGCCAGGCAGCTCCTGTTTCACGGAAGGAAACGCCAGAGAAGTGCCCCATACAACCAGGGCAAAAAAAGCAGCCGTCTGCAGCGTCCAGCTTGCCGTCCTGCTCATTTTGCTGCGCCTGTCCATCTCTCGTGCCTGTTTGGACAACACCCCATGCAGCCGCTTGATTTCTTCTGTTCGCGGTGCAGGTACATTCCCGCCAAGTCTTTTCATGCGTTCATGCAGGAACTCGTCATCTTCCCAATACATGCTTTCCCCCCTCACCTGCTGTTCGCACGTTCAACTGTTTTTGAATCAGCTTGATCGCGCGATGATAGTCCACTTTTACTTTTGATTCGGATATGCCGAGAATTTCCGCTGTTTCTTTTATGCTGCACCCTTTGATGGAACGTAAAATAATAGCCAGACGATATTTGGGCGGAAGCGCGAGAATCGCCTGTTTCAGCTCTTGGTCCCGTTCTTTTTCTACAAACAGCTCTTCCGGCAAGCCATCCTTGGCTGGCAACTCGCTGAACCACCAATCCGCAAAAAAACGTTGAAATTTCCGGCGGCGATACAGGTCGATTGCCGCATGTTTCGCTATGGAAAAAATCCATGTTTTCATCCGGACTCTTCCGTCATACCGCGGCAATGCTTGCAACACTCGTATAAAGACTTCCTGGGTGATGTCCTCGGCGTCGCTCCGATTCCCGATAAAATGATAGAGGAAATAGAAGACATCCTGGTAGTACGTGTCGACCAGGTTCGCAATCCGCGCTTCGTACGTTTCGTTCATTGGGTTTCCTCCGTCTCCCCATCCCTAAAAGGTGCGCCTGCCCGCTTCCGCGAAAGGGCAGGCACATGCTCTATCTGTAAACTATTTCCGAGGGATACTGCTTCCTGTCACGGCATCCACATATTCCTGTACACTTTCACTCTTCGCAGACTTGTACACGAGCAGCGGATTCGGCTGACGCTTGCCATCCAATACTGGCTCCAGATAGACCAGGCTCAGCGGATGATGTTTCAAATACTCCTTGGCTGCTTGCTCGCGCGGAACGATGTTGGCCGGATCGGGATAGGCCACATTTGCCGGTTTGGAAAATTCACCGAACAGTCCGATCACTTTGCCCGTTTCTTTGTCGATCGTCACCTGATAAGCATGGTTTAAGACGGGCAAACCGTTTTGCGTGCGATAAAAAGTGAAGCGGTAAGCGTTCGGGTCTTTCAGATAGGAGCTTGCATCTAACGCTACCGCTTTCGTCTCTTTGTCCAAGTAGACTTGCAGCACCTGCACGGCTGCTTTCCTCGCTGCTTCCACGGTTACTTTCTGCTTTGGCTCCACATATTGGCTCGGTTCCAGACTCACATCGATGACTTGTCCGGTTGCTGCTTTAACAGATACGTTCGCAACGAATGTTCCCTTTTTCCAGACATAGTTTTGCACCTTGCCCTCTGGCGTATCTTCCGCAGCCCGCTCCACGTAAGTAGCGTCCTCTGTGTTGAAGCCGATGATCGTTTTCAGCAATGCCGCTGCTTCCGCTTTGTCTTTTGCCGTCAAAGTCTTGCCCTGCGACGATACGGGAAGGAGGGCACCAGAAAGATCGGGTTCATAGTAAAACTGCGAGTGCTGCGTCTCTACCGACTGTCCGGTTTTGGCATCGAGCATGCCCGACCAGGACACATGATAGGTCAGCATCATGCTCTTGCCGTCTTTTTGCAAACGATACGCAGGTGTCATCCGCTCGGCAATTGCTTTCTCGGCTTGCGCTACAGAGATGGCCTCTTCTTTCTTCGGCAAGTTTGCGGAAGACAGCGGATTGCTTGCGGCATTCGCCATCAGCCCTGACACTTCGCCGTTTCCGTTCACGCTGACGAGCAAGTTGCGCTCAAAAAACGGAATGCCGTTTACTACGAGCTGATAACTTGGTGTTCCTAGTTCTTCGGACCGTTTGGCGTCGAACTGGTAGCCTTCCGCAACATCACCGAGCAGCTCGCGCAAAAACACGTCCGCTTTTTTCTTCTGCTCGTCGGGCGACAGCTCTTCGTCGCCTGCATCATCCGCTGCATATTCGAAGCTCTGAATGCTGCCTGTTTGCTTGTTCAAATAAATGGTCATCGCCGCCTCTTTATCTTCTTCCAGCTTTCTGCGCTCGACGACGATGACGGCACTGTCCTCATCCAGACTCACTTTTTCAACGGGCAACTGCTCCATGTACGGCAGAAGCTTTTCCAGTTTCGCGATCGTTTGCTGCGCGGCTCCCTGGGCTTGTGCTGCCGAGCTGTCGGCTGACTTCGCGCTCGCTTGAACTGCCCATGCAGGGCTTGCTGCCAAAAGGGTTGCAGCGACAATTGACATGACGGCACTGTTCCATTTTTTCATTTTCCTTGCCTCCTGAATGGTGAATGTTGTTTTTTGTTGCTCACTGGGTTATTCGCATGAGTTTGGAAAAGGTTACAAATTTTCGCAGCTTGCTCGCAAAAGCTTGTCCCAGGCAAATTCTCTGCGCGCTTCCCAGCGTCTGTGCCCGGCAGATGCCAAACCGAAAAAAACGACCTTCCACAAGGTCGTTTTGTCTATACGTACAGACTTAGTCACGATCGGCGCTAAACAAAAACAGCAGAACAACCACGACAATGATAATCCACAGAAACTCATCGTTATCGCGATCAAAAAAGCCATCGAACAGACCCATAGTGGAGTCCTCCTTTCCTTCTCGTTACAGCCTATGCAGAAGGCTAGGCACGTGTCAGCGATTGGAAGAGCCCAAAAGTAAAGGAATGTTTTAGCGCAGTCTGGCGATGAGCAAATGCGTGTAGACGGTCAGTTGCTTCGCCTCGATTTGAAAGCCGAGAGCGTCAAGCTCTGCAAGCAACCGGGAGCGATCGGCGTAAAACCGATCGTGGATTTGCATGATCGCTTCGTCTTTGCCTTCTCTGGTCAGCTCAGCGATGTGCGCCTGCCTGTGCCCTTCATCCACAAACATGAAATCCGCGATCACCAGGCGCCCTGTCGGCTTCAGTACACGGCGGCACTCCGCCAAGGCGAGCAGCTTTTGCTCATCGTCGAGATGGTGCAGCGCGTAGCTCGTCGCCACAAAATCAAAGCGATTTTCCAGAAACGGGAAGGCGAAAAAGGTGCCGAGCTTCGTTTCCATGGCAGGCAGTTTGCTGCGGCAACGGTTCAGCATTTGCGGCGACTGGTCAAAGCCACTCATGATCGCTCCCTGGCTGACCAGCCGTTTGGCGAGATTGCCTGTACCCGTGCCTGCGTCCAGTCCGATCTCCCCGTGAATCGGGCCAAGTGCGGCGACGACCTCGTCCAGCACTGTCTCGTATGATTGGTGGGCGTTAAAGCTTTGCGATTCGCTGGTGACCCAGTCGTCGTAATAGTTGGCGATCTGGTTGAAATTCCAGCGATCCACCCAGTTGTCGCGGGACTGCCGCAACCGTTTGTTCGCCTCAGCCAGCTCGAACAGCTCGGCTGGATCGATCGTTTGACTGTGTCCGATCCGCTCGATCATCGCTTCTGTCGTCTGGATGACTTTGGCCATTTCCACCCATCGCGTGTACATGAAAGAGCGCTGGAGGTCCAGATAATGCAGCAGACTGCCTTCCTGCTCCTTCATTTGCGAGAGCAGCTCGCGTATATCGTCAATCGACATGCCGACCTCGCGCAGCGTGATGATCGTTTGTAATCGCCATACATCTTCTTCGGTAAAATGACGATACCCGGACTCATCTGCTTTGGCTGGCTTGATCAGCTCTTTTTCTTCATAATAACGAATCGCTCTTGGCGTAATTTGCAGCCTGCGCGCCATATCATTGATCAGCATGCATTTCTCTCCCTGTCAGCTTCTTATCGGTATCATATACCTTACCGTTGCGTCAATGTACAGGGAAAAAACGAAAAAAACTGCCTGTGCGGCAGCTTTTTCTCAGGTTGCTTCTCTTGTATCCGCCTGTTAGTGGCGGGCAGGCTCGGAAATTTCCTGAAGCGCATCGCTCGCCTCATCGTGGTGAACTTGGCGGATCGCCATGTCCGCAATCGCGACAATCCCGACCAGCTTGCCGTTTTCTACGACAGGCAGGCGACGAATTTGGTGCTCAGCCATGATTTTTGCTGCTTCATCGACCGTCATGCCCGGCTGGCCGAGAACGATGTCCTTGGTCATGACGACCTCTGTCGCCGTCGAGCCTTCATGCTTCTCGGCCAGGCCGCGAATGACGATATCGCGATCCGTAATTACCCCGATCACATCGTTCTTTTCATCGACAACCGGAATGACACCGACGTTCCAGTCGCGCATTTTGCAAGCTACTTCGTACACATTATCCTTAAGCGTCACCGTTGCGACATCTTTGGTCATAATTTCGCGCAGTGTGCGGTTTTCCACTTTCGCCATCTTGTTCTCCTCCTTTTGCTGTTTGCTAATGAACGGTTGTAGTGTGTCCTCTCTGCTCTCATTTCATGCGCTGCAAAAGGGTATGATAAGATCGTGGCGGAACAGAGTTATGCATTGCGCTTCTTCCAAAAACAGACTATCATTAATAAGTGAAAATCTCACCATTTGTAGGAGGAAAAAGAATGGTTATCAAGGACACGGGGATTGGCACGAAAGAAGTTTTTTTCGCTGATCTGGAACATTACATGAGCGAACTCGGCTTTGATCGTGGCGCCTGGGATTACAAGCACGCTACATACGATTATAAAATCCAAGATAAAGGAAACGTTTACTACCTGCGCATCGAAGCAAACGTGACCGAAGGCAAGCTGGAAGATTCCCACGCTGTCCTGAAATTGGATGAGCCGTACATGGGCAAACACCTTTTCCCACACGGATTGGACTACGACTATCCAATGCCTGATTCCGTTGTAAAAACTGCCAAGCTGAAACTGCAAATGCTCGGCGAAAAGCTTTCCTCGCACTAATTTCAAAATGAAAATGTCTTGCGATACAGAGAGGTATCCCCTCTCTGTTTCACGTAGAAGGGGGTATTACCGTGAAGACGAGGGGCGTACCTGACTTCCTGCTCCTGTTTTTAACTGCCCTGATTGTCGGGTTTGGTATTACCATGGTGCTTAGCTCAAGCTCCATTTTCGCCCTGACCAGCTTCACAGCCAATGGCTGCTCCTATTGCAACGGGGACGAGCTGTATTTCGTGAAGCGGCAAATTCGCTTCCTCCTGATCGGTGTCGTCGGCATGCTGGTCGCCATGAATATTCCCTTCTCCTTTTACAAACGCAATTTCCTGCTGATTGCGATGGTGAGCTTCTTCATGCTCGTGCTCGTACTGATTCCGGGAATCGGTGTCAATATCAAGGGAGCGCGGTCCTGGTTCCAAATCGGCTCATCCAACCTGCAACCAGCAGAGTTTGCCAAGCTTGGCCTGATCTTGTACCTGGCGGCCATTCTCTCGAAAAAAGGAGAAGGTGTACGCAAACTCAAGTCAGGTTTGCTGCCGCCGCTCATGGTCACAGGTTTGTTTTTTCTCCTGATTGTCGTGCAGCCCGATCTCGGGTCCGCCGCCATTTTGCTCGGGAGTGCTCTCGTTGTGATGATCTGCGGCGGGGCCAGACTTCGTCATCTGATCGGCCTCGGCGGTCCGGTTGTCACCGTCGCCTTGCTTGCCTACATCACGACGAAGTCTCACGCCTTGAACCGGATCAACTCTTACCTCAATCCTTGGAACGATCCAAGCGGAACCGGGTACAACATCATTCAGTCGTGGATCGCCATCGCTCACGGAGGATTGTCCGGGACTGGCTTCGGGAAGAGCATCCAAAAGTATTTGTACTTGCCCGAGATGCATACCGACTTTATTTTCTCGATCATTACTGAGGAGCTTGGCTTCATCGGCGCTTCCTTGTTTTTGCTGGTTTATTTGCTGTTTTTGTTGCGCGGCATCCATATTTGCCTGCGCGTCAAAGACACGTTTGCCAGCTTGGCCGGAATCGGTGTCGTCACGATGATTGCCTTGCAGGCGATCTTGAATATCGGTGGCGTAACCGGACTGATCCCGCTGACAGGCGTGCCGCTGCCTTTTATCAGCTACGGGGGGTCATCCCTGCTCGTTTGTCTGATCTCGACAGGCTTCTTGCTGAGCGTATCACGTGAGGTCAGCCGCCAAAAGCTGGAAGAACAGATGAAAAAACAGCCGTACTCGATGTAGGGCGCCTATTCGTCTCCAAAGAAAAAACGGCCTGCTGTTGCGCAGGTCGTTTTTATTTGCTAATATCGACGGTCTCCACATGCACGTTGACCGCATCCACAAACAGTCCGGTCAAGCTCTCCACCGCTTCTTTCACCTTTTCTTGCAGCGTGTGGCAAACGTGATGAATTTGCGATCCGTAACGGACCGATACCCGCATGTCAATGATGACCCTGTCCTCCGTTACCGCTACCGTGATTCCTTTTGCACCGCCATTCAGCTTTTTCGCCAAATCTTGATACAAACCGCCGGATCTCACCGAAATCTCCAATACATCCTCTACTGCCACAGCGGCAATGATCGCGATCACTTGATCGGCCACTCTGATCTCGCCCAGTCTTTCAGCCATCAGGATGCCCTCCTCTTTTGACCGAATGATAACGGCTGTTCCCGTGTTATCTGATTTTTCTTTCATTATAAACAAATCATGCTTGGGCTTGGAAGGGGATTTGTTTTTTTCTCTCGGTTAATGTCGGAGCGGTGCAATGAATGTCAAGCAGTGTCAAACGATTGCTGGCGAGCGCTTGCTGCAAAGCCGGCTCCAGCTCCGCAGCGCTGCGCACCGACACGGAGTCAGCCCCGCACGCCTTGGCCCACAGGCAAAAGTCTGGATTTGTCAGCCTCACGCCGAAGGAGCCGTAGCCTTCCTGCTTCATTTTCAACTCCTCCAAGCCGAGCGTCTGGTTGTTGACGACGATCAGCGTGATCGCAAGCTGCTGCTCCACCGCCGTCATCAGCTCCGCGAGGTTCATTTGCAGTCCGCCGTCGCCTGTCACACACACGACTTGTCTGTCGGGAAAAGCGAGCTTGGCCGCAATCGCGGCTGGCAGGCCGAAGCCCATCGTGCGCCACTTCCCGGAAAACAGCGGGTACTGCCTGACTGCGCGAAATGCGCGATTAAACCAGATCGTATGCTCTCCGGTATCGAGCGCCACAATCGCGTCCTCCGCCACCATTCGCCCTACTGTATGCAATAACAACTCCGGCTTCACCGCTTCGTCGGGCGATGACGCCTTGCTGATTTGCTCATTTTCCGCCCAAAGCTGCTCATGCCAGCTCTCTACTCTCTGTTCCCAAGCTTCGCCACGCTGACGATTTTTTAAACGGGCAAGCCACAGCGGCAATACGTCCAGCAGATCGGCAGTGACGGAAAGCAGCTTCGGCTGTGCATGCATAGACGTAGCAGCATGATCGACCTGAATAATCGGCAGATGCTTCGGAATAAACTCTTTCGGAAACCAGCTCGCCCCCAAAATGACGAGCAAATCCGCTTCGTCAAGCGCTTGCAGCACCCCCTCGCTTCCCCCTTCACCCAAGCCGCCCAACACAAGTCGATGCGACTCGTCGATGGCCCCTTTTGCCCCCAAAGACAAAACAATCCCGGCCCCAAGCTGTTCAGCGAACCGCAAGCAAAGTGCCGCCGACTGCCGCGCGCCAATCCCGAGCAAAACGAGCGGCGCTTTGGCCTGCATGATCTGGTCAGCCGCCGATTCGATCTCTACGCGATCACCCAGCACGCGCGGGATGCGTGGCAATGACGGAAGGATTGTCGCTTGCGTTTTTTCGGCAAACACATTTTTGCAAATGGACAGATGCGCGACGTCTTTTTGCTGCGCGGCGGAAACAAAAGCGCGATGGAGCACCTCGCCCACGGCATCTGGTTCAGTCACCGTCGCCTGATAGCAGCTGATCGGGCGAATCATGTCTTCCTGCGCCACATACTGCTTGTAGCCTCCCCCGAGCTTGGCTGTCTCGACTTGTCCGGTAATGGAGATGACAGGAACGCGGTCTGTATGCGCGTCCGCCAATCCATTGAGCAGATTGACAAATCCCGGCCCCATCGTCGCGGTACATACCGCCGGCTTGCCAGTCAGCTTCGCTTCCGCACTCGCCATCATCGCGGCGGCAGACTCGTGTTTGCATGCGATATATTGCAGCTCTGACTGCTTCCCCAGTGAATCCAGCCAGGCAAAAATGCCATCCCCGGCCACTCCGTAAATGCGTTTGACTCCCCATTCGGCGAGCTGCCTGGAAAGATATTGCGCCACAAGCATCGTTACTCCTCCATTCTTCGTTAGCGAAAAGTCAATGGTAGTGTACGCATTCTCCAATATTTTACTAGGGCCTCTTGTCGAAAGTTGGAGAACCTAACAATTATCATCAGCTGATAAGCACATTCCCAAAGGAGGATCAAAAATGAAGCAGCCTGTGAAATGGCTGATCGCACTGGCAGCAGTAGCAATCGTCGTCACCACCGCCGTCATGGCTTCCCCGCTGCGTTCTGACGCATTCAGCCAACAAGTCGTCAAAGTCGGCACAGAAGGAAGCGATGTTCGCGAAATGCAATACCGTCTCAAGCATTTAGGGTTTTACACCGGAACGGTTGACGGTATTTTCGGCTGGCGCTCTTACTGGGCACTCCGCAACTTTCAGTATGAGTTTGGTTTGCCCGTAGATGGCGTTTTGGGGCCGAAAACGAAAGTGAAGCTGTACAATGCCACCAAAAACTACAAGCCAACCGCTGCGGATTTGGGCGCGTCGCAGGCGGCTCCAAGCGCACCCGCGCCAAGCAATCCGAAAAAAGAGACGTACCACGCCGCCAACATATCAGCCAACGACTTGCGGCTGATGGCAAATGCGGTATACGGCGAATCTCGCGGCGAGCCGTACATCGGTCAGGTAGCCGTTGCGGCGGTCATCTTGAACCGGACGAAAAACCCCGCCTTCCCGAACACGCCAGCCGGAGTAATCTTCGAGCCTCGCGCATTCACTGCCGTAGCGGACGGACAAATTTGGCTGACCCCAAACGAACAGTCCAAAAAAGCGGTCAACGATGCGCTGAAAGGCTGGGACCCAACCGGAGGAGCCATCTACTACTTCAACCCGGACACAGCCACATCCGGCTGGATTTGGAGCCGCCCGCAAATCAAAAAAATCGGCCGGCACATCTTCTGCCGATAAGCCCGAAACACGAAAACAGGCACTACAGTCAACAAGACTGCGTGCCTGTTCCCTTTTGTCCGCAGAAACTGCGTTCATTGCGAACGCTGGGTCTGCATATGCTCTGCCATTTTGACAAAGCGCTCTTCTGATTCCGTCGTGCCGCACACTCCACACTGGATCATGTATGAGTCGCCTTTATACGGCTGATGAAAAATGTCCAGCTCCTCGCTCGACAGTTGCTGAACCACCTCGCCTGTTTGCGGGTCGAGACGCATGTAGCGCGGTACTTGCTCGATGATCGTAAAGCGCATCCGGTTTGACTTGCATGTAGGACAAAGCATCGGCTTGGTCATAAAAGCACCTCCCTGTCTTGTTTCATCGTTTAGTTTCTGTCAGAAGAGGAACTCTATACCTATCTTCCTAATTCCGCGCAGGCACCAACTTTTTGGTACAAAAAGGAAGACAATGCTGGTATGATTCAATAGGTAGGTAAGTAATTTGATTCTGCATCTGAGGTGATCACATGAATTTACGACTTTTCTTTTCGCTCGTCGGAGCATCTGTGCTGCTGGCTGCCTTCGCGCACTACTTCACAGAAAACGAGTTTTTCCAATTTGCTACCTCCGCCCTGGCGATTATTTTTCTCGCGGCCTGGCTCGGCAAATCGACGGAAAGCGTCGCGCATTACGCCGGTGACCGGATCGGCGGGTTTTTGAACGCTACTTTTGGCAACGCCGCAGAACTTATCATTGCTTTTTTCCTCGTCAAGGAAGGCTTGTTCGACATGGTCAAGGCATCGATTACCGGGGCGATTATCGGCAACATGCTCCTCGTGCTCGGACTCAGCGTGTTGCTTGGCGGACTCAAGTACAAGGAGCAAAACTTCAACAGCAGACTCGCTGGTCACAACGCTTCGCTGATGACGCTGGCGATCGTCGCGCTGTTTATCCCTGCCGTCTTCATGAGAGAGCTGCCGCCTGTGAAAATTGAGACGCTCAGCATCGTCATCGCGATTTTGCTGATCATCGCCTACGTTCTCTGGCTGATTTTCTCGATGATTACGCACAGCGACTTTTTGTCCGATATCGAGCCGCACGAAAGCGACGCGGTCTGGTCAAAAGGCGTCTCCATCCTGATGCTCGCCATCTCGACCGTGTTTGTCGCCGTCGTCTCCGAGTGGCTTGTGCACGGCGTCCAGCACGTCTCCCATTCGCTTGGCTGGTCCGAGCTGTTCGTCGGTGCGTTCGTCATCGCCATCATCGGAAACGCCGCCGAGCACAGTGCTGCCCTGTTGCTCGCCATGAAAGGACGGATCGGCGCTGCCGTGGAAATCGCCATCGGCTCCAGCCTGCAAATCGCGCTGTTCGTGGCGCCCACACTCGTTTTGGTCAGCCTGTTGCTCGGCAATCCGATGGACATCGTGTTTACGCCATTTGAACTGGCCGCCATCGGAGTCGCCACGTTCATTACGATCTCGATCACGAAAGACGGAGCGACCAACTGGTTCGAAGGGGTGCTTTTGCTTACGGTGTACATTATTTTGGGTACAGCCTTTTTCTTCGCTTGACGAGAGATCGCGCATAACTTTCGTCGTTCCCCGTAACGGGAATCTAGGAAAAGTCAGCTTCACTAAAAAAGGAGTGCATGCGGCAGTTGACGCCGTTGCACTCCTTTTTCGTGAATGGATGTTACCAGATCCCGAGCATTTGCATGAACACCAGCACAATCGCCAGCGGGGAAACGTATTTCAACAGCAGCAGCCAGATGACAAACAATCGTTTGCTGAGCGGGGAATGGTCAGCCCGCAGCTCCTCGATCAGCACTTCCCGCTTCATTTTCAGCGGGACGAAAATCGCGATCAGCAAAGCCCCGAGCGGCATCAAAATGTTGCTGACGAGAAAATCGAACGCGTCGAAAATCGATTTGTCAAACAGCTTGATGTCGCTCCACACGCCAAACGACAAGGCGGAAGGCGCTCCGACGATGAAAATGAGCAGCCCGATGATCCAGGACAGCCGCTTTCTTTTTGCTTCGTTCCCTTTTGTCAGAGACGCGACGATGATCTCCAGCATGGAAAAAGCCGAGGTCAGCGTAGCAAACAGGAACAAGGCGAGGAAGATCAACAGGAAAAAGCCGCCGAACGTAATCTTTTCAAACACGGATGGCAAAACGATAAACAGCAGACCTGGCCCAGCCGTCGGCTCCATGCCGAGCGAGAAAACCGCAGGGAAAATCGCCAGTCCGGCAAACAGGGAGACGAAAAGGTTCAGGCCGACGATCGAGCCTGCGGAACGGACAAGGCTTTCGTTTTTCGCCAAATACGAGCTGTACGTCACCATCACGGATACCCCGACGCTGAGCGAGAAAAACGATTGGCCCAGCGCGTACAAGATCGATTCCGCACTCAGCTTGGAAAAGTCCGGACGGAGGAAGAACGACACGCCCTCCATCGCTCCCGGCAATGTCAGAGAACGGAACATCAGGACGAGAAAAAGAATAAACAAGGCCGGCATCATGTATTTGTTCGCGGATTCGATCCCGCTCTGCACGCCGCGCGCCACGACCCAGGCCGTGATCAGCATGAACACGAACTGGGCGGCAACAGAACCGAATGGAGCGGAAATGACTTCTCCGAAAAGTTGCTCGTACGAAGCACCCATCAGTTGCCCCGTCACCCCGCGCAGCAAGTAAGTAAGAATCCAGCCCCCGACGACACTGTAAAACGACAGCAGCAAAAAGCACGTCACGACTCCAAGCCGACCGATCCAATGCCACAAAGTACCCGGCGCAATCGCGCGATAGGCGCTGATCGCTTCTTTTTGCGTACTGCGGCCGATGACAAATTCACCGAGCAACAACGGCAAACCGATGACGAGCGTAAAAATCAGAAACAGACAAAAAAATGCTCCTCCCCCGCTCGTCCCTACCATGTACGGGAATTTCCAGATCGCCCCCAGCCCAATCGCCGAGCCAGCCGCGGCCAAAATAAAACCGAGGCGGCTCGTCCATTGCTCTGTTTGATTTTTCATGATCAATCACTCCTCAACTATACATACATCTTGTTCCAATGGAATAAAAAAAACCCGCCCCAAAAAGGGACGAGTTGTTCGTTCTCGCGGTACCACCCTAGTTAGGCATCGCCTTTTTTCCAAAAGACATGCCTCTCCTCGTCATTGATAACGGGTATGACCCGGACTCTCCTACTAGCGGCGCCATGCGTTCAGAGGTCAGCTCCAGAGTGAATTCTACGAAGACTATTCCTGCGGCCGCTCTCAGTCTGTGGCGGCGCTTCCCTGTCAGGCAGCACTTTCGTATACTACTCTCTTTCGTCGCTATTTTCCTATGCAGGGGGTCGGCTAAATATAAAAAAACCCGTCCAAAAAAGGGACGAGTCTGTTCGCGGTACCACCCTGATTAAGCACCAAGAACATAGGACGTTCCCGGCACTTCACTTGCTCATCGTTAACGGAATGACCCGTTTCCTCCTACTTGGCCTGCGCCGTTCAAAGGGCTGCTCTGGAGGGAATTTCACGAGGCTCACTTCAAAGCTGCTTGCAGTCTTCGGCAGCTTCTCCCTGTCAAGCGATGTCATTCGTGTACTGGTCTCCGTCATTGCATTTTAGTTGTTATTGAAATGCTAGTGTTAAATTTAATATATACAACACAAATAGGCAAGACTTTTTTCAAAAAAAAACGAAAAGCGAGGATGATCACCGCTCTCCTCGCCTTACTTTTGGTTGAACAGTTCATGGAGAGTCGCCAGCTTGCGCTCCAGTGAACCCATGATATCACGGCCGATTTCTTCACCAATCAGTCCAAGTCGCACTGCATACTCTACTTCACGGGAAAGCCCGAACATTTGTGTATCAAGCACTTCTTCATACAGTGGGCACTGCGGCATGGTCAGGTTTTCCATCTGCACGTCGATTAGCTTGTAAATCTTGTCTGCGTCCGCTTTAAGCAGTGCTAGCGCTTTCTGTTCCAAGTCAGGAACTTTAATTTCTGTCAAAACCTATCCCTCCGTTTGCCTCCATCCTTATCATACATAGTACGCGATTCTGGGCCATTTGAAAAGGGGAGAAGCTAGATCAACTGCAAGAAGCTAAAAGATACCAAGATTCCATTCTTGTGAGAGAAGCTCAAGCAACTTGACTCCGGCAACCGAATTTCCTTTTTCATCCAGAGCAGGGCCGAACACGCCGATCCCCATCCGTTGCGGCACAGCTGCCATAATGCCGCCAGCCACTCCGCTTTTCGCCGGAATCCCGACATCGATGGCAAACTCCCCGGATGCGTTGTACATCCCGCAAGTCACCATGAAAGTCTTGCAGATGCGGGCAACTTCTCGTGGAATGATTCTTTCGCCTGTATGAGGGATAATGCCATCGGCGGCGAGCACCATGCCCAATCTCGCCACATCTTTTGCCGTTACCTCGATGGCGCAATGACGGAAGTACAGATCAAGCGTCTCTTCCACATCCGTGGTCAGCACTCCGCTGTCCTTCAAAAACCAGGCGAGCGCGCGATTGCGGTCAGCCGTCCGCTTTTCCGAGCGGTAAACCGCTTCATTGACAGACAGCCCACGATTCCCCGTAACGCTGCGCAGCAGGCCCAGAATCGCGTCCAGACGCTCTTCTACGCCATTGCCCTGGATCATTCCCGCAACCGCGATCGCCCCGGCGTTGATCATCGGGTTGAGCGGCTTGTGCGGCTTGATCGTCTCCAGCTTGATAATCGAATTGAACGGGTCGCCTGTAGGCTCCTTGCCCACCCGCTCAAATACATGCTTGTGTCCGTTTTGGCACAGGGCGACGACCAGCGAGAAAATTTTCGAAATGCTCTGTAGGGTGAAGGGAACATCCGCGTCTCCCGCTGATACAATCGTCCCGTCCGGCATACAGACGGCCGCGCCCAGCATGCGCGCGTCTACTTTTGCCAATTCGGGTATATATGCTGCTACCTTGCCTTGTCCTGTATATTCGCTGGCCGCTTGTACTTTCTCGGCCAATTGATTGGATGCACTCTCGATGTCCATCTGTTATCCCCTCTATCCATACTCGTGATGCATATGAATAGATTGTAGATTTGAATGCGTCGGCTGTCAAATTGTGGGACGCTATTCCACGATCGCCCGCTTCAGCCGCTCCATCGCTTCCACTACGACAGAGTGAGGGCAAGCAAAGTTGACGCGCTGGAAGCCTTCCCCTTCCTGGCCGAACACAAGGCCGTCCTGAAAGCCGAGCTTGCCTTTCTCCCGAAGCAGGCTGCTCAACTCGGCCTGTTTCAGTCCCAGGCTGCGAAAGTCCATCCAGCCCAAATACGTCGCTTGCGGAACCGGCATGCGAACCGCTGGCACGTGCTCGGCCAAAAAGCGGCTCATATAAGTCGCGTTTTTGTGCAAGTAGGAAAGCAAGGCTTCGAGCCACGGCTCCCCGTAGCGATAGGCAGCAATCGTCGCCTCCATCCCGAACAGGTTCACATTTTCACAGCCCATTCGCGAAGCCGTCACGGCAAAGTCACGCAGCAATTGGCGATTTTCCGTCAACAGGTAGGAAGTAAACAATCCTGCCAGATTGAATGTTTTCGATGCCGCCAAAAACGTGACGCTCTGCCTCGCCAGCTCCGTTGGCAGCGAGTAGTACGGAACGTGGCTGCCTTTTTCATAGACCAGATCGGCGTGAATCTCATCCGCCACGACGACGACCCCGTGCTCCACGCAGAGCGTGCCCAATCGCACAAGCTCCTGCCTCGTCCAGACCCGTCCAACCGGATTGTGCGGACTGCACAGAAGCATCAGCTTTACCCGTGGATCGCTCAGCTTGTTCGCCAAATCATCCCAGTCCATCTCATAATGCCCATTTTGCTCCACCAAGGAGCTGCGCACGACTTGCCTGCCGCGATTTTCCACCGCATGAAAAAACGGATGGTACACGGGAGTCTGGATCAGGACGCGCTCCCCTGGTGATGTATATGCCTCTATCGCCACATGAATGCCAGGAATCACACCGGGAATGCCCGTCATCCAGCTCGTCTGCACCTCTACTCCATACCGTCTCTGTATCCACTCCTGCAAGCTTTCATAAAAAGCCGCGCTTTTCAGCGGATACCCGTAGATCGGGTGCATCGCCCGCTGCGTGATCGCTTCCGTCACTTCCTTGGGACATGCGAAGTCCATGTCGGCCACCCACATCGGCAGCACGCCTTCTCCGTTGACTTTTGGATTGTCAATGTCCCATTTTACACTGTCTGTCCCTCTTCGCTCGATTCTCGCATCAAAGTCGTACACGTTGTCCCCTCCCGCATATCCGAAAGCTTCCGGCCATTTTGTCCTTTATTTTTACAACTATGTCCAGCATACCCCCTCTTGGCAAGATTGTCCAAGCGTGAGGCGAAAGCATCGTTTGCCCTTTTTCAAAAAGGTATAGTAAAATGCTAGATGATTGAGAAAGATGACGGAGGTATGCATCATGTCTGATGTTATCGTGTTTAAAGGGGCCGTAACTTACCCCATCACTTTGGACCCGACTGTTTGGGTGTTCGACGATCGCAAGTTTGATTTGAACGCGTACACGGGTGAAGACGACCCTGCTTTGTCCAAACAAATGCAATATTTGCAAGGAACAGGAACACAGTGGGACAAGGAATTGCGCGAAGGCGCCCAGCTGCCGTCCGAGCGCAAAAGCTTGGCCGAGGAGCGCAAAGTGCTGGAAGGCGACTACGGGATTCGGCTCGATCCGTTCATCACTAACGCCGCTCCGCTGCCTGAAGCCACCCATGTCCGGCTTCATCGCGAAAACCAGGAGCCGATCGTCCTGCCGATTTCCGAAGCAAGACGGGCGATTTTGCAGTTTGCCAAGGCCGGAAAACCGATTAAAGAAGACGGGCCGGTTTACTTTTACTTGCCGGAAGTTCTGCTCAACAAGGAAGCGCCGATTACCGGAATCACGGCACTGGAGTTTTTTTCTGCCTGATCCCGCACGGCACTGTTTTTGAAAAAAGAAAGAAAAAGCCATCCTCTAACTGAACAGTCGCTCCCATCAATCAGGAGGACTGCTCATGGCCAAGGATGGCTTTGTCGTTTAGGTCTTATGTGTTGTGGTTGCACTGTGCACTCAGGCGCTGACCTGTGTGATGCGAATGTTTCGTGTCTGCATCTCTTCGCGAAGCAGTTCAATAAAAGCAGAATCTAGCTGAAGGTCGACAGCACGATGATATACTTCTATCAGCATTTGGTCACTCAAGTATTTCACCCTTGCTCACCTCCATCCTGTCGTATGAGTTCATTGTACCAGATGATAGAGTATCGAACAACCGTTCTGATATCCACAAAGCATGTGGAAATGTTGTGAGTAACTTGTGGGCAGCCTGTGTGTAACAAACAAAAACGCGGGATTCCCTATGTGGATTTTTCTTCCACTTTTATCCACAGGTAGTCGAATTTTGTCGAACGATTGAAGGATAGATTTCAGCGCTGCCAACGATAAAAAAACAGCCATCCTTGACGCCGGATGGCTGTTTGCTCTGTTTTTACGCGTTTGCAGTTTCCGATACGTGCAGCACTTGCTTGATGCGATCGATTGCCCAATCGAGATCTTCTTTGCTGATCACGAGCGGCGGAGCAAAGCGGATCGTTGTTTCGTGAGTCTCTTTGCACAAGAGGCCCAGTTCTTTCAGCTTCTCGCAATATGGACGAGCCGCTGTAGTCAGTTCCAGTCCGATGAACAGACCGCGACCGCGAATTTCTTTGATGATCGGGTTGTTGATTTCACGCAGTTTTTCCATGAAGTACGTTCCCATTTCCAGGGAGCGTTGCACGAGACCTTCATCGGCAAGTACGTCCATAGCGGCAATCGCTACTGCGCAACCAAGCGGGTTTCCGCCAAAAGTGGAGCCGTGGGAACCTGGCTCGAACACGCTGAGGATTTCTTTGTCAGCAGCTACAGCAGAGATCGGGAATACCCCGCCGCCGAGCGCTTTCCCCATGATGTACATGTCTGGCTTGACGCCTTCCCAATCGCTTGCGAACAGTTTTCCGGTACGGCCAAAGCCTGTTTGGATTTCGTCGCTCACGAGCAGCACGTTGTTTGCTTTACATACGGCTTGTGCTTCCTTCAAGAAGCCTTCTGTCGGAATGATAATGCCCGCTTCGCCCTGAATCGGCTCCAGCATGAATGCTGCGGTGTTTGGTGTAATCGCTTGCTTGAGTGCTTCAATATCGCCGTAAGGGATGATTTTGAAGCCTGGAGTGAACGGTCCGAAGCCGCGTCTGTACTCTTCCGCAGAAGAGAAAGAAGTAATCGTTACGGTACGGCCGTGGAAGTTTCCTTCACAGACGATGATTTCTGCCTGGTTTTCCGGTACTTTTTTCACATCGTAAGCCCAGCGGCGAACAGCTTTGAGAGCGGTTTCTACTGCTTCCGCACCCGTGTTCATCGGGAGGATCATGTCTTTGCCAGTCAATGCGGACAGCTTTTCGTAAAACTCGCCCAGCTGGTCATTGTAAAAAGCGCGGGAAGTCAATGTCACTTTGTCTGCCTGATCTTTCAACGCCTGAATGATGCGTGGATGGCGATGGCCTTGGTTCAAAGCGGAGTAAGCACTCAGCATATCCAAGTATTTGTTACCTTCTGGATCTTCTACCCAAACACCTTCTGCTTTGGAAATGACGATCGGCAGCGGATGGTAGTTGTGTGCGCCGTATTTTTCGGTTTGATCAATGACAACTTTTGTTTTCGTCATGGTGGTAGCCTCCTTCGGTTTCACTTGCCAATCTTAATCAAGCAAGAATGATGCCAATATAAAAAACGTGCGAAACGGCGCAATGGAATCCGTTTTCAGCAAAATTTTTTTGCATGCGTTTTCCTTATAATTTTGCAGGTGCATAGACATTTTGCACATCGCCTGTTCTATGATATGATACTGTCACGAAGAAAGGCTGGTGACCCATTGTGTCGACTTCAAGGCAAGAATCTTCCCTCGACACGTTTTTGCGCATTTACGAACATATCCTGGACAGAATGAACGAGGGCGTCCACGTGATTGACGCCACTGGCACGACGATTGTGTACAACCAGAAAATGACCGAGCTGGAGTCGATGGCCCGCCAAGACGTTCTGCACAAGCCTCTGTCGGAAGTGTTCCAATTCCACAGCGGTCAGGAGAGCACGCTGCTCACCTGCTTGCGAACAGGAAATAGCATACGCAATACGCGGCAAACGTATTTCAATGACAAGCAAAAAGAAATTACGACGATCAACAACACGTACCCGATCATCGAAAACGGGCAAATCATCGGCGCGATGGAGATTGCCAACGATGTGACGAAGATGGAACGGCTGATCAGGGAAAACCTGCTTGCCAAAAACGGCTCCCGCTACACCTTTGAGCAGATTATCGGCAAAAGCGGCCCGATTCTCGATGTGATTGAAAACGCCAAACGCGCGGCGCGCACCTCCTCCTCCGTCCTCGTCGTCGGCGAAACCGGAGCCGGAAAAGAACTGTTCGTGCAAAGCATTCACAACGCCAGTCTGCGCTCATCCGGCCCGCTTATTTCGCAAAACTGCGCAGCGCTTCCCGACAGCCTCATTGAAGGCTTGCTGTTCGGCACGGCACGCGGCGCTTTTACCGGAGCCGTGGAAAGACCCGGTTTGTTCGAACAGGCAGAGGGCGGCACTTTGTTTCTGGACGAAATCAACTCGCTTAGTATGCCTCTGCAAGCAAAATTGTTGCGCGCCCTCCAGGAGAAGTCGATCCGGCGCATCGGCGACACGAAAGACCGGGCCATTGACGTGCGGATCATCGCCGCCATCAACGAAGACCCTGTCGAGGCCATCGCCAATTCGCACCTGCGAAAAGATTTGTACTACCGTCTCGGCGTCGTCACGCTGTTTTTGCCCCCGCTGCGGGAACGCAAAGAAGATATTCCCATGCTCGTCTCGCATTTTATCGAAAAGTACAACGAGCTGTTTCAAATGGAAGTCGCGGGTGTCTCGGCGGATGTCCTGCAATTTTTCCAGGAGCATGACTGGCCGGGTAATGTCCGCGAGTTGCAGCATCTCATCGAAGGCGCGATGAATTTGATGGTGGACGAGACGATGATCCGCTACGAGCATCTGCCGCTGCATTTTTTGCGCCGCTCCCCTGCAAGCGCCGTCGTGATCGAACAAGCGCCGCCCCGTTCGCTTCCTTTTATCGAAGAAGGAAAATCATTGAAAGAAACGATGCAGGAGTTCGAAACCGCCTATATTCACCACGTCGTCGATCGTTACCACGGCAATATTTCCCGGGCGGCCAAGGAGCTGCAAATCAGTCGGCAAAGCTTGCAATATCGCTTGCGCAAATTGGGAATCAAAGGATAAAAAAACAGCTTCATTTTTCATGACGCCAAATTTCTTGGCGTTTTTTCATTTTTTTTGCACAAGTGTGCCGATTTGTTTTGCACTTTTCTCCATAAACTACCTGCAAAAGTCGATTTGCTTGGGCCGTTTCATTTGGTATCATTCTTGCAGAGCATATATCGCGCCTGAAAACGCATTCATCGAATCAATATTTCTCGCGTGAAGGAGAGGGTTATATGACACCAAGCAGCAACGAACAGAACAATGAACTAAAACGCAGTATGAACAGTAGGCACCTCTTCATGATTTCTCTTGGAGGCGTAATCGGAACCGGACTGTTTCTCGGTTCAGGCTATACTCTCAGCCAGGCTGGCCCTATTGGTACGATCCTTTCTTTTCTGGTGGGCGGATTCATCATGTACCTCACCATGCTCTGCCTCGGCGAATTGACCGTCGCCATGCCTGTTGCCGGTTCGTTCCAGACCTACATGACCCGGTTCGTAAGTCCGTCCCTCGGTTTTGGAGTAGGTTGGCTGTACTGGCTCGGTTGGGCGGTAACGGTTGCCCTGGAGCTTTTGTCGTCCGGTCTGTTGATGCAACGTTGGTTTCCAGACTCGCCTGTCTGGATGTGGTGCGCCATCTTCGGTGTCCTTTTGTTCCTGTTGAATGCGCTTTCTGCTCGTGCGTTCGGTGAGTCCGAGTTTTGGTTTTCCAGCATTAAAGTAAGCGCTATCATCCTGTTTATCATTTTGGGTGGCGCGGCCATGTTCGGCTTGATCGACATGAAAAATGGACAACCTGCTCCGATGTTCTCCAACTTCACCAGCACCTCACTGCTTCCCCACGGAATTACCGGGTTGCTGATGACGATGATCACGGTGAACTTCTCCTTCCAGGGTACCGAATTGATCGGTATCGCGGCAGGCGAGAGCAAAGAACCGGAAAAAACGATTCCGAAATCGATTCGCGCTACAGTTTGGCGCACGCTCGTCTTCTTCATTTTGGCGATTGCGATTGTGGCAGGGATGATCCCTCACCAGCAAGCCGGCGTTATCGAAAGCCCGTTTGTCGTCGTATTCGACAGTATCGGAATCCCTTATGCGGCAGACATCATGAACTTCGTCGTATTGACTGCCCTGCTGTCCGTAGCAAACTCCGGCTTGTACGCCGCAACCCGGATGCTCTACTCCTTGTCCAACGAGAAAATGGCTTCCCGCAAACTGGCGATTGTAAACCGCAAAGGTATTCCGATGAATGCGCTCATGATTACCTTCGCGATCTCCTTGCTCTCGCTGTTGTCTGGCTTTTTCGCGGAAGATACCGTGTTTATGGTGCTTTTGTCTATCGCTGGTCTGGGGGCACAAGTGGGCTGGATCTCCATTTCGGCTTCGCAGCTCGCTTTCCGTCGCCATTATCTGAAAAACGGCGGCAAACTGGAAGACCTGAAATTCCGCACGCCTTGGTATCCGGTCCTTCCGTTGGTTTCGTTGATCTTGAACTTGACCGTTCTCGTGAGCCTGGCCTTCGATCCGGAGCAGCGAATTGCCCTTTACTGCGGGGTGCCGTTCATGATTATCGCGATCCTCATTTACCAATACCGCTTCAAAAACCGACTGGAGCCACAACCGAAAAACGATCTTGGCTCTTATCGCAAAGCGGACAACCTATAAGAAAGCAAAAAGAAAAGCTTGCACTCCCATTTACGGGAAGCAAGCTTTTCGCTTTATACGCAAACTTGTTTGGCCATGCTACAGAGAGATTCGCACGATTTCCGTTATGACTACCATGGCAAAAACGGCAAATCCAAGGGAACTCGTCACCAGCAACATCCGCTTCAATTTTTTCATATCTTCCATATAAAATTCCCTCACTTTCGTTAACGCCCAGCATTTCGTTTCCTACCGATATATACGCACAAGGAATGGTAAATGTTTCAATTTGCGCCCAACATTTTTTCGTGTTTTCTCGTCAAAAAGTTTACGGCTGCGCGATTTTTGTCAAATCGTTGCCGAGTTTGTACGTATCGCGCTCCATCAGGTGAAGCATCCAGGCAACGAGCAGCCCGACAACGATGCAGATCGTCCAGGGGAGCCACGTCGCTTCCAGCCTAAGCCCCACATCGTACACCCAGCCGCCTGCGATCTGGCCGAGCGAGCCTCCGATGGCGATCGAGTAGCCGTTGAAGCCGTAGTAAGCCCCTACCAAATCTTTTGGCGCAAAACGCGGAACGACGTCTACCAGATTGGGCACGGCGATCATCGTCCCCAGTGCGAACAGGAATACATCGATGAGCAACATCCACAGAGAATCGGCAAACGTAAACAGGAACAGTCCTGCCCCCATGACGAGGGTGCCGATCCCGATCAAGGTGAGCCTGTGCGGGTAGCCTTCCAGCCATTGCGTCACTTTCATTTGAAAAAGGATGACGAACAAAGACATGGCAGACAAAACAATTCCGACCGAAGTCTTGCTATGTGTCACATGCTCCACGAGCAGTGGTATCGTCAAAAATACTTGCATGTTCAAATAGTAGTAACCCATCAAAATCAAGGTAAAGCGCACAAAGCGCTTGTCCCGAATCACCGTGAACATGCTCTCCCAAATACTGTGCCGCGTGTTGGTAGCGCTGATCGGGGCCAGAAAAAAGAACGAGACGACCGCGTTCAAGGCAAAAACCGCTCCGGCAAACAGGGACAGGTAGGTAAAATCGACAGCCGACAGCGCTGTACCGACGATTTGCGAACCGACCACCGCAATATTTCCGAGCACATTGCGAAAGGCGAACACTTCTTTGCGGATAGAATCAGGGGTTAAAATCGCAAACGCCGCCGAGCCAGCCGGGTCAAACAACGCCCCACCCAAGCCTGACAAAATCGCTGCGATAAAAAAATGCCAAGTCTCGGTGCAAAAAGCAAACAGGGCAAAGCCGACAGCCCGCACTGCCATACCCAAAACCATCGCGCCCTTGTAGCCGAAGGCATCCGCAATGACTCCGCCCATAAACGCAAAGCCTTGCTGGGAAAATTGTCGCACACTAAGTACCAGACCGGCCATCGCCAGCGTCCATCCGATACTGCCTGTCAAATACAAGGTCAAATAAGGAATCAGGGCGTAAAAGCCGAGATTCATCATAAAGGATGTCGCCAACAGCAGTTTGACCGAAAACGGTGTTTCTCTCCACATTTCCCGCTTCATTCGATACCCTCGCTCTCCCGTTTGCTCTCATGATTTAGGGATATCCCCAGCTTAAAGAACAGGGTATAATTTGGGAAACGAACGTTTTTGTATATGGTTATCAAATATTTAGATAAGAGGGAAACACACGCTATGGACTTCGAACAACTGCGCGCTTTCTACACATTGGCACAGACCAAAAACTTCACCAAGGCTGCGGAGATGCTCCATCTTGTCCAGTCTACGGTGACGATGCGAATCAAGCAACTGGAAGAAAAAGTCGGAAAGCCTCTCTTCATCCGTGACAAGCGAAGTGTTGAAATTACCCAGGCAGGCTTGACGCTTTTGCCTTATGCCGAGCGCATACTCAAACTGTCCCACGAAGCGCTCAACGAAGTCGCTTCTCTCCAGCCCTACGAGGACTACTTGTCGATTGGCAGCCTGAACGCCATCTGGACCTCTACCCTCGAACCGATCTTGAAAGAGTACCATTGCCGCTATCCGCAAATTGCCATCAGCACCAGAACCGGGCATTCCTCGGACGTCATCCAGTATTTGCTCGACAACGTGATCCAGATCGGGATCGTGTACGTGCCGCCCTCCTTGCCGAACTTTGAAGTCATTCCTACCTGGGATGATGAAATCGTCCTGGTCTGCTGTCCAGAGAGCAGCGTCGCCCAAGCGACTCACGTGGATTCGCGCGAGCTTCGCAACCTGCCGCTGCTCTACATGAACTGGGGACCGCCTTTTAACGAATGGATCAGGCAAACATTGCCGCGCAACTACGTGCCCAAGCTGACTGTCGACAAGGCGGAGCTTGCCATCGATTTGATCAAGGAAGGGCTTGGCGTCAGCTTGCTCACCCGCTCTGCGGTCAAAGCCGAGCTTGCTGCCGGGACGCTGAAGGAACTGCCGATCACTGGCAACAAGCCGCCCAAGCGCTCAGCCTATATCGTCCTGCCGAAAGACAAAAAAAATAAACCCAGCGTAGAAAAATGGCTGAGTCTGATGAGTGAGTTGGGATACTCAACAACGTAGCGCAACTAGCGCGATTGCGGTATGGGGCCGACGACGACATCTCGTCTCCCCAGCCTTTTTTCATAACCCCAGCGAACGCAGAAATACCAGCACATCGACAGGCAAAACCCGGTCAGCACATCGCTCAAAAAGTGCACGCCCAAGTACACGCGGCTCGCGGCAAGCAGCACAACGAAGACAAACACGACAGGCTGTACGTATGCCGACCAACTTTTTTCCTCGTACCAGCGGGCGATCAGCAAGGCGAGCATCAAGTAAAAGCCGGGCGCGATCATGGCGTGGCCGCTTGGGAAAGAAAACGAATCCGGCAGATCGATCAGATTGAATCCAACTGGTCGAGGACGGGCAAAAATCAGCTTCAAAATCTCGTTGACGACTTCACTGACCCCGAGCGACAGCAGGATGACGACAGACTCAAGCCTGCGTTTTTTGAGGAAAAGGGCGACGATCAGCACGACGCCAAACGGCGCAAGGAAAGTCGCGTTCCCAAAGTGGGTAAGCAGCTGGAAAAAGCTCGTCAAGCCAGCGGAGCGAACAGCGGCTGCCAACGAAAAGGCTGCCTGATCCATCCCCGCTACCTGACCGGTTATGTATTGGCGAAACATCCATGCCCCCAGCACCGCGAACACGATGCCGCAAAAAATCAATCCTCTTTCTTTACTCGTTCCCATCCTGTTGTTCTCCTCTCTCTAGCAATGAACGCAGTGCCGTCAAAAAGCGCTGGTCATCTTCACGCGTACGGGCCGCAGGGCCGCGCGTTCTTCCTCCCCCGCGACGAAAGCGGGCTTTCTCGTTTCGCTCCTCCAAATGAAAAGCCATCCGTTCCGGTTCAAAAATCAGGCCATGCGGCGTCAGCGGCTGCGCACGCTTGCCAAGAATCAGAGCCGCCAGTCCAATATCTTGCGTCACGACGACATCATTCGGGCGGGTTTCATTGGCGAGCTTCATGTCGACCGCCTGCGGGCCGGCATCGACTGTCACGTGATGCTCGGAACCGATCTGATGATTGTAGCTGGCAAACGTGAGGCACTGCCACCCGAACTCCTTGCACAACTGTTGCGCGATCACCAGCGCCTGGCGCGGACAAGCATCGGCATCGATCAGGACGCGTCCTTTTTGCATCCAACCATTCCTTTCAAGCGCTTTTCTCTCCCCGATTCCGCTCATTTTTGGTATGATGGAACTGGAGAGGAGTGAACTTACCTTTGCGCAATTACTTTACTTTCGATGAACGTTTAGGCATTCGCCTTCCTGCATTGGATATGCAATGGGAGGAGTATTCACATACGGAACGTGCGGACATTTTGATGGAGTGGGAAGAAATTCGCGCAACCATCCCCGATCGGATTCACCGGGTGGAAGCTGTGATCATCGAGAAAACCAAGCAGATGTCCGAGGAGGAAAATTTCGCGCGCTCTTGTGAGCTGAACAGCGAAATTCATGAATTGGCGAGCGTCATTAATGATCTTAATATATGGTTTCGCGTCCAGCAAGATCATGACACCAAAATTCATCAATAATCCTCGAAACAACACGGCGAGGAACACATTCGAGACGTTTTTCCCACAAAAAAAGCTCTGTGGCTGCAAGAAAGCCATGGAGCTTTTTTCCATTTCGCTGTCTTTCATCTACTTTGCCTTGTTCCGCTTGCGGCCGATTTCCAGCGCCATCAGCCCGGAGACGTGTGGAGCTGCCATCGAGGTGCCGTTCAGCTTTTTAAACTGGTTGCCCGGCCACGTCGATAAAATTTCCACACCAGGCGCTTTCGTATTCGCTCCCCTTCCGCGCGAGCTGAACGAAGCCAGCCTGCCCGACTGATCGATTGCGCTCACTCCGAGAACGCCTTTGTACTTGGCAGGGTACTCGACCTCTCCCCCGCTGTTTCCCGCCGAGGCTACCATGACGATGCCGTGCTCTTTCGCCTTTTCCACAGCTCGCGCCAACGCCTCGCTGTATTGCGGCATGCCGAAGCTCATGTTGATCACGTCCATTTTGTTGGCAATCGACCAGTGCAATGCCTGCAAAATCGTCGACAGCGACGCTTTGCCCTCGTGGTCGAAGGCGCGTACGTCGTACAGATGCGCCTCGGGAGAGACACCGACGATTCCGCGCTGGTTCATCTCGGCCACAATGATTCCGGCTACATGCGTCCCATGTCCGTTTTGCTTGCCGCGCACAAAATGGACGCCCCCTTTGATCCGATCCTTCAAGTCAAAATGGTCGCGGGAGATTCCCGTATCAATGACCGCCACCTTCACCCCTTCGCCCCGGCCTTTTCGCCACAGCTTTTGCGCGCCAACATAGCGGACGCCCCACGGGATTTCGTCTTCGCCCTCTGTTTCTGTTTGTGTTACTGTTTGTGCTTGGGCATGGACGCTTACGGTCACATTCTCTTCCACCATGGCTTGATACCTGCGAAAATGCTCGCAGTGCTGCTCGTATATGTTGTCCTTGATGCACAGGCAAGCCCAGTCATCGAAGCATCGCCAAGGAAGTCTCTCTGTTTTGGTCATCACTTTTTTCTGCAAATCGCTCAGGATGTCGTGAAAGGACGTCTCCCGCTGAAAGCTGATGATTTTCAACCCACTAGCCTCCTGTCATGCACAGCGTTGCCACATCCTATGTCGTATCTGCCTCTGTCTGCTTGGGCATCTGCACACCGCCCGCCAAAATAGGCGATTCCCCCAGTCCATCTGTCCAAGCAAACAGATGCCTTCTCCCATATAACTGCTTAGGGCAGGCTCAAAGCCAATCTTGAGAGGAGAGAGTGCTGTATGGGTAAAAAGAAGGGCAAAGGCACAGGCGATCTCTTGAAAAAAATCAACAAGAAAAGCAAGAAAAAATGGAAAATGAGCGACATCAAGTCGTTGGCGAAAGGAATCACGAAAAAAGATTTGAAGGACGACAAGAAGCTCAGCGATCTGATTAAAAAAGTCAGCAAAGCCGTAGGCGTCAAACTGTCCGACAAACAAATCTCCAGTGTCAAAAAACAGGTTCATGAAAAGCTCGACTAAGGCGAGCGAAACAGCAAAAAGGGAGAGCAGTTACGCTCTCCCTTTTGCTATTGCCAACCTTTTTGCGGTCGGTGTGTTACCTCGTTAGTCGCAAGCGCAAGCAACGATTGTCAGCAATACGAACAACACCAGAATCAAAGCAAAATCGTCGAATCCTCCGTTGAACAGACTCATTCGCTTTCCCTCCTTTGTCAGCAACTAATCATAATGTATGTGCGAATAGCCAATCTTGATTGGACGCTCGCCCAGACATTGCCCATTTTTCAGGATAAGAGTGTAGCTGCTGTGAGGGAAAACCGCGTCAGATCAACTCGCGCGACGCTCGATTGGCTCCATCAGGCCATACTGTTTTTTCATAACCGACTGCCAAAAAGGAATCGTCCGCTGAATCATCGGCCCCGTCAAAACGGCAATGAGCACCGTTCCGATCGACACCGGGCCACCCAGCGCCGCCCCGGCAATCAACACTGTTACTTCGATAATCAGCCGAACCTTTTGAATGCTCCAGCCCAACCGCTCGTTCATGGCAAGCATGAAGCTGTCGCGCGGCCCTGCCCCCAGGCGCGGAGACAAGTACATGCCGATGCCGATGGTCATGACGACTACGCCGAGCAAAAACACCAGCAAGCGCAGCCAGAATGACTCGAACTCCGGCACGATGTTGAGCCATAAAATCAAGTCCAGGAAGCTTCCGAAGCAGATCATGTTCAGAAACATGCCAAAGGTCGGCTTGATTTTGGCTACCAGATAGGACGACAAAATGACCACTACGCCGACGATCTGCGACCAGATGCCAATGGTTAAACCAAATGTTTTTTGCAAGCCGATGTGAAACGTATCCCAGGGCGCCACCCCGAGATTCGCCTTGATCGCGAGCACGCAGCCGAATGCCCCGATGAACAATCCGAGCACAAACATGGCGTAGCGCACGGCAATCGACTTGCTGACCCGTGTACCGGACACCGTCGTTCACCTTTCCTCTCCCGTTGCCATTTTTCTCTCACTGAATGGTGAAGTCTCACATCCATGCGTTCATAATTTATTCATTATAACAAGGAAGATCGGTTTCTCCCACCGTTTTTCGCACTCGCTTCACTTCGACGCTGCCCAAGTCTTCGGCGAGCGTCGTCATGGGAAAGATCGCCTGCGCCTCTTTTAACAGATCATCCATGGAAAAGTCGCCGTCCTCATCCTCGTAGCGCGGACTGAAATGGGTCAGGCAAAGCGCTTTTACACCTGCACGCTTCGCCAGCTCAGCCGCTTCTTTCGCCGTGGAGTGTCCGCTGCGCACCGCCAGCTCCTTGTCGTGATCGGCATACGTGGCTTCGTGCACGAGCAAATCGGCATTCGCCGCAAGCTCCTCGACGCTTTGGCACGGCTCCGTGTCGCCGCTGAAGACGATTTTGCGGCCTTGCTGCGGCGCTCCGACAAAATCTTTGCCATCCAGCACGCGACCGTCGGCAAGCGTCACCTGCTCGCCGCGCTTCAAGGCTCCGAAGAGCGGCCCGGACGGAACTCCCGCCTCTTTCGCTCGCTCGACGAGAAAAGCTCCCGGTTTGTCTTTTTCCAGGACGCCGTAGGCAAAAGACGTCACCCGATGGTTCGCTTTCCGGCACGAAACGACGACTTCCTCATCCTCGTAAATGACCCCTTCGCTGACCACTTTCAGCTCCAGCGGATATTGCAAATGCACCGGACTTACATCCATGATCGCCCGAAAATAGCGGTCAATCCCCGGCGGTCCGTAAAGCGTGAGCGGCGATGCTTCGCCATTGCGCAGCGAGCGGGAAGCGAGCAACCCGATCAAGCCGTACAAGTGGTCGCCATGCAAATGCGTGATGAAAATTTTGTCCAGCTGACTGATTTTCATGGGAGAGCGCAAAAGCTGATGCTGCGTGCCTTCCCCACAGTCAAACAGCCACCATTTTCCTGCCTGCAAAAAGCGAAGCCCGATTCCGCTCACGTTGCGGCGCGTGGTGGGCGCTCCTGATCCCGTACCTAAAAATGTCACAATCACAATGATTGCCCCTCTCTTTGTGCAGAGCTTCCCGCAAGCGTGCCTGTCACCAGCTGTAGGCATTCACCCTTTTTTGTCTGGGCGCATACCTTACAACAAACAACAGCCTAGCAAGGAGGTACTCCTGATAATGAAACGATTTTTCGCGCTGGGGCTGGCTGCCTGTCTGGCTCTGATCGCCGTTTTGGCCGGCTGCTCCAGCACTCCTGAAAAAATAAGAATTGGCGAAGTAACCCGCTCGCTTTTTTACGCCCCCCAATACGTCGCGCTGGAAAAAGGCTTTTTCAAGGAAGAGGGGCTCGATGTGGAGCTTTCCACTATTCCCGGCGGCGACAAGGTCATGTCGGCGCTCTTGTCTGGCGGGATCGACGTAGCGCTCGTCGGCTCGGAGACGAGTATTTACGTCTCCCAGCAAGGAGCAGCAGACGTCGTCGTCAACTTCGCCCAGTTGACCCAGACGGACGGCACCTTCCTCGTCGCCCGCAACAAACCCGACCAGTTTTCGTTTGACCAGCTGAAAGGCAGCGTCTTCCTCGGTCAGCGCAAAGGAGGAATGCCGCAAATGGTCGGAGAGTATGTCCTGAAAAAACATCAAATCAATCCGCAGTCCGACCTGGAGCTGATTCAGAATATCGAATTTAAAAATATCGCTTCTTCTTTCGCTTCAGGCACAGGCGAGTACGTTCAACTGTTCGAACCGGAAGCGTCGCGGTTTGAGCAGGAAGGGATCGGGCATGTCGTCGCCTCCTTCGGCAAGGAAAGCGGCACCGTTCCCTACACCGTCTACATGACGAAGCAAAGCAATATCGACAGCAATGCGGCAACTATCCAAAAGTTTACCAATGCGATCTACAAAGGGCAACAGTGGGTTGCAAGCCACAGCGCCAAGGAGACGGCTGCGGTCATCGGCAAATATTTTGAACAGATCGATCCGACCATCCTGGAAAAAGCCGTGCAACGCTATCTGGAGCAAGGCTCTTACGCCACCGATCCGATCCTGGACGAAGCGGAATGGAATCAGCTGCAAGACATCATGGATGCCGCTGGCGAACTGAAACAACGGGCCGATTACAGCAAGCTGGTCAACACCACCTTCGCCAAACAATCCAAGGAAGGGAATTAATCCGTCATGAACCAGACTCCTTCTGCGCCAGCCAAGATTGAACTTTCCCACGTGACCCACCTCTATTTATCCACAACCAGGGCGTTCATGGCGGTCCAGGACATCAACCTGCGCGTGGAGGAAGGCGAGTTCATCTGTATGGTTGGCCCTAGTGGTTGTGGCAAGACGACATTGCTCTCGCTCATGGCGGGACTGGAATTGCCGACTGCGGGAAAAGTGTCCATTGATGGGACACCCGTTCGCGGAACTTCCCGCCAGGTCGGCTACATGCTTCAGCAAGATTACTTGTTCAACTGGCGCTCGATCGAAGACAACGTCTTTCTCGGCCTGGACATCCAAGGAATCCGCTCCAGGGAGACAGAGCAATACGCCTTGCATCTGCTCGATGAAATGGAGCTGTCTGACGTGCGCAAAGCTTCGCCCATGCAGCTGTCCGGCGGCATGAGGCAGCGTGTCGCGCTCGTTCGCACCCTGGCTTGCCAGCCTGACGTGCTGCTTTTAGACGAACCTTTTTCCGCACTGGACTACCAGACGAAGCTGAAACTGGAAGACTTGATCTTCTCGACGCTGCGCAGACACAAAAAAACCGCCATCCTGGTCACGCACGATTTGTCGGAGTCGATCGCCATGGGAGACCGCATCTACATCTTTTCGCGCAACCCTGGCCGCGTCAGCAGCGAAATCGCAATCCCGCCTGCCATTCGCGACTCCCTGCCCTTCGACGCCAGAAATCAGGATGGCTTCCAGGACCTGTTCCATCGCGTCTGGAAGGAGATGGAGGTAGTATCTGATGCAGCAAAAGGAAATTGAAAGCATCCATCGCCACTATTTGAAGCAGGAAGCAAAAAACCGCTACTGGGTGTTTTTCACCCAATGCATGCTGTTTCTGCTGTTTCTCGCCCTGTGGGAAGTGCTTGCGCGCACCAACACGATCAATGCGCTTATTTTCAGCTACCCGTCGAAAATTTGGGCGCAATTCTGGTCGCAGCTGTTCGACGGAAGCCTGCTGCCGCACGTCGGCATGACCGTCTGGGAGACGATTATCGGCTTTTTGCTCGGAACGCTGCTCGGGGCTGTGATCGCAACGCTCATCTGGTGGTCGCCCTTTCTCTCCCGCGTCCTCGATCCGTACCTGGTCATCGCCAACAGCATGCCAAAAGTCGCGCTCGGCCCTGTTTTCATCGTCGGCTTCGGCCCCGGACTCATGTCCGTCATCGCCATGGGCTGCGCGATCTCCATCATCATTACCACGATCAACGTCTACTCCGGCTTTCGCGAAGTCAACCAAAACTACGTCAAAGTCGTGCAGACGCTCGGCGGCAACAAACGGCACGTTTTCCGCCTGGTCATCCTCCCCGCCACCTTCCCGACCTTGCTCGCCACGCTGAAAGTAAACGTCGGCCTCTCCTGGGTCGGAGTCATCGTCGGGGAGTTTCTCGTTTCCCAACAAGGCTTGGGCTATCTGATCATCTATGGATTCCAAGTGTTCAATTTTACCCTGGTCATGATGAGTCTCGCCATCATCGCGGTCGTCGCCACCTTGATGTACCAAGGCGTGGCGTTTTTGGAACGGCGGCTCACCAGCCAGTTTAAATAGATGCCTTTTCGCAACACAGCGCGACCATCGTCCGGGGATGGTCGCGCTGTGTTTTGACTGACAGACGTTTTGCGGTGCAAAAGCTGTGCTATACTTATGGTCAAAAAAGTCCAGAAAGCAGGAAAATCATTTATGGGTACATCAGATGTACAAGCTCCCGCTCTTACTTATCAGTTGATGACTATGTGCATGATCCGCGACGGCGACAGGGTACTTTTGCTCAATCGCCCCAGTTCCAAAGGCTTCCCCGGCTACATCGCCCCCGGTGGCAAGGTGGATTTTCCCGAGAGCCTGACGGAAGCGGCCATTCGCGAAGTGTATGAAGAAACAGGGCTTCGCGTCACAGACCTTGCCTTCAAGGGCGTGGATGAGTATGTCGTCCCGGCGACAGGCTTTCGCTACATCGTTTTCAACTATTTGGCAACCCGCTTTGAAGGCGAGCTGTTGACACATCCTCCCGAGGGAGAGCTGCATTGGATTTCGCTCGACGAGATTGACCAGGTGCCGATGCAACCGTGGTTTCGTCGTCGTTTCCCGCTCTTTTTCGAGCCGGGAACATTTGAAATCTCCATCGTCTGGGATGAAGAAAAACAAGAACCGATTGCCGAGAAAATCAAGCAGCTCGGGTAAGCCGTCCGGGACGTGCCGCCTGTTTACTTACTCCGGCGCTACGATCTCCACCTTGATCCGATCCGGGTCTTCGCAAAACAGCGCGTAATGTTCCGGGCCGCCCGCATGTGGATGGCGATCCTCGTAGAGCAGCGGCACGCCTCGCCGCCGCAGTTCCTCGCGAATCGACTCCACCTGCTCCCGGCTGCGCGCGTGAAAAGCGAGATGATTCAATCCGACGCGACAGCGGTGATACGGCACATCGCGAAACCGCTCCTCCGCCTGCACGAACACCAGATACGTGTTGCCATGCTTCCAACTGACCCCGCTCGCCCATTGCTGGTAGCGTTCATAGCCTAGCTGCTGCTCCAACAGCCAGCCCCAAAATTCCGCGGACCGCTTCAAATCTGTGACGTACAACTCGACATGATGCAGCATCGCCCAGCCTCCTTTGCCCCAGCTACCTGTCTTTTATCGTGAAAACACGTGAAAGCCGCTTCCTTGCTTCAAGCCTAAGCACAATTCTAATCGCTTTCCGGTCCGGCATAGCCTTTTTATCCGCATACGCATAGAAAAAACGCCCGACCAATCGCATGCCGGGCGTTATGTACGCGTCTCATCTTACTTCCAGAACTTCCACCAGCTCTTTTTCTCCGTCTGATCGCCAGCGTGGTTGCCTGCTTCCACTTTTTGCTTCGCTGCTTCTTCTGCTTCCAGCGCGCCAGGCACCCGTGCGAGGAAATGATCGACCATCGGCTTGTAGTTGTCCGGCAAATGATCCTGCATGTTGCGCAGCATCGCAATCGCCCGCTCCTTTTGGTCGGTAGCCAGCAAAGCGTTGGCGTAGTTGAAGCCCGCATACGGATACGGGAACTGCGGCGTCCAAAACTTTTCGCAAATCTGGATCAGCTGATAGACATAGCCTGCCTGGCCCAGCTCGCCCGTTACCGTCATGACCACTTCAAAGCGGTCTTTCGCCCCCTCGATGGCAATCGTGTACCACTTCATCGCGTTCAGGAGGTCGGTCTCGGTCAGAGCAAGACGCGCCAAGTGCAGCTGCGGTCTCCACGCTCCCTCCTTGACGGAGAGCGCTTCCAATCGGGTTCTCAGCTCCTCGCGCTTGCCATTTTGCAAAAAGCTTTCCACGTACATGTTCAGTCCGTTTTCCTGGTTCGGATCTTTGTGCAGTCCGGTATTCAGGATTTCGAACGCTTTGTCCTCTTCCCCTTCATACGCGTAAATTTTCGCCAGGTTGGTACAAGCCGTTCCCGACGCCGGGAATCGTTCCAGGCAATCGTTCAAAATCGTTTTCGCTCTCTCAAATTCTCTCGCCTGCATGTGAACGACTGCACGGAAAATGAGCGCGGACTCGATCGGCCCGTACAATTCGAGCAGCCTGTCCGCCGCAATCGCCGCTTGCTCGTGAAATTGCTCCTTCACCAACTCCATCGCGAAGTCACGAAGCTTTTCCTTTTGGTCCCAATACATATCCAGATTGTGCGGAATCACTTTTTTCTGATAGTCCTCTCTGGACATCTCGATCGTATGGCCAAATTCATTGGTAAACGTCACAAATTCAGACATGAAACAGCCTCGCTTTCATTTCCTTCACAATAGTATCAAGGGACAAGCCCTGTCTTGCAAAGAAGAACGATTTTCCCCAAAAGGAAAACCGCGATTGGTTATATCCAGGCTTTCAGGTTTACTTTACGGATAAAATCCTCCATTGATTCCTTCGCTGGTTCGTCATTTGCCTCATCTGCATCCGACATGCCCATCAGTTGCCTGAAGAGAGCCTCGTTGCGGGTAGCCAAAGCGTAATCAAGCAAGGCTTCCTGCGAGACGCGCTGCGCTTCCTCCTCCAGCAATTGTTCTTCCAGGGCGATGTCCTCTTCCACCACAGGAATGTGCTTATCTATTTTGGGTATGCGAATGACCCATGCAAACGCACTGTCCGGGTTGCGGTCGCGCGCGATCAAATACCCGTATTCGCCAATCGGCAAACCTTGCTCGAAGGAGTCGGCAACAATGACGACGCGTTGTCCAAGCTTGAACATGAGCGTCCACTCCCAATAAAGATTAATTCTAATCATACTAAATTGTATGTGTACTTGGGAAGAGAAAACCCTCGCGATGGGCAAAAGCACAAAAAGTTTGTTGCGTACATGAAAATAAGGTACACTTTACCTATATAGGCTTTTTTATGGATTACGGTTACGAGGTGTTCGCAAATGAATGAAATGTCTACAGGGTTTTCCCTGTTCATTGTTGGCTGGACGATTGTGCTTGTAGGACTGATGGGGATTGGCGGCTACTTCATGTTTCGCAAGTTCCTCAAGTCCATGCCCAAAAAGGACGGCAAGTCCGATCTCGACTGGCAGGACTATTACATCGACAAAACGCGCGCAATGTGGACGGAAGACGGCCTGGTGCTTCTCAACGAACTGGTCGACCCGGTTCCGCAGTTGTTCCGTGATGTAGCCAGACGTTCGATCGCAGCCAAAATCGGGCAGATCGCCCTTGAAGAGAAGGCGACTGTAATCACCACCGACCTGATCGTCAAAGGCTATATCGTGGCTACCCCCAAACGCGACCACAAATGGCTCATCGCCCATTTGCAATCCAAGCAGATTGACTACACGCCGTACGAAAAATATTTGAACGCGGAGGGCTAAACAGCTTGCACGCTCATGCCCGAAGGCTCGTTCTCTTCGCTTGAAACTTCTTGTCTTCCCGTCCGTAACATAACTTATACGGATAACCGGCCCGCGAAAACGCGTGAAGCTTGCTTACCGCACTTTTCGCGAAAACCAGGTTGGACAAAAGGAGACGATGTTGATGTCAGTCATACTTACCATTTTGGCGATCGGTTTCGTGCTGTTTCTCGCCGCGATCATTATTGTGGTCGTCCTGCTGAAAAAAGGGGCCAAATTCATCTGGAAAATGGGCGGACACGGCTATCGCAAGTACAGCAGCAGCGATTACCGACATCGCGGGCCGTTGTGGAAGTTCGGTCACAAGTCGTACGGACATCACTACTATCGTCGTCGCAAACACTCCAGCCACAGCGGTTTTTTCAGCAGTTGATCCTCTCGCCAAAAATCAGGGCAGCCCGACTTGTCTAAAGTCTGGCTGCCCTTTGTACGTTCTGCATAGCGTCTGCGGATGTTTGTTTGGATAGAGGCGGCGCATGCTTGGCTGAAAAACTGCCTTATCCCTGCCCGGCTGCTTCGTTTTCCGCCTTGGCAGCCGTCTTCTTTCCCGATACTCCACCGGACACGAGAAAAGCCATGACGTCCGCGCTGTCCATGTCCAGCGGTTGTACTTGCTCGCTTGGAAAAAGCAGCAGATTGCCAGCAAAGTTGTACGACTGCGGAAGGTAGACGGCGACGTGATCGGCAAGCCCGTATGTATCCATGCTTTCTTTGGTGATGAAGCCGATGACTTTCGCCCCAGTGTCTTTGGACAATGTGACCAAGACAGGTTTGTCGAAGCTTTTTTTATCCCCGACAAAGGCGCCGATCAAATCTTTGATCGAGGTGTAGATCAGCTTGATGAATGGCACTTTTTCAAACAGTCTGTCCACGATGGACAGCACCCCGCGAGTCAGCACATTCGACGCGAGAAATCCGACAACCGTAATCCCCACAATCGTGATCAGCACGCCTATGCCCGGGAAGTGCAGAGGGAAATTGTTGCGGGCCAGGTTGTAAAACCAGCTGTCGACCGTCGCAAAAATGTAGTACAAAATATAGATCGTCACAGCCAGTGGGATGACGTACAGCAATCCTTCCAAAAAGTAGCGGATAACACGCTTCATTCCGTTGCCCCTCTCTGCCAACACTTTTTAGAAATATTGTACCCCATCGGATAGCCATCTGCTATGATGAAGAAAAATCAGAAAGCAGGGTGAACGATGCAAGCACTTGTCACGCCACAATGGCTCCGCGATCATAGGAACGACGAACGAATTGTTATCGCCGATTGCCGCTTTGCCCTTTCCGCTTCCGAACAAGGAGCCGAAGAGTACGCAACAGACCACATCCCGGGAGCGCTCTATTTTCATCTGAATCGCGACTTGTCCGGCCCGAAACAGGAACACGGCGGACGCCATCCTCTTCCTGATCCGGCTGCCCTCGCCGCGCTCTTTTCCCAGGCTGGAATCGATGAGCACACAACCGTCATTGCTTACGACGACCAAGAAATGGCGATGGCGGGACGCCTTTGGTGGCTATTGCGCTACCTCGGTCACGATCGTGTCGCTGTGCTCGATGGCGGATACGCAGCCTGGAAAAAAGCTGGCTACGAAGTGACAGCGGAAGTGCCGACGCCGCAAGCACGTACTTTCGTCCCGCAATTGCGCCCGGACATGCTGGTCAGCGTCGAAGGCGTAAAAAATCGCAAGCCGGGAGCGGTGCTGCTCGACTCCCGCGCAGGCGAACGCTATCGCGGCGAGCAAGAGCCGCTCGATCCGAAAGCAGGACATATCCCTGGCGCCCGCCACTTTTTTTACAAGGACAACCTCCAAGCAGACATGACCATGCTGCCAGCCGAGCAGCTTCGCAACCGCATCGCCGGCTTCGCCGAACAAGAAATCATCGTCTACTGCGGCTCAGGCGTGACCGCTTGCTCCAACCTGCTCGCCCTGCACCATGCTGGCCGCACAGATGCGAAACTGTACGCAGGAAGCTGGAGCGACTGGGTTTCGTACAGCGATAATCCGGTTGCTACGGGGGAAGAGTAAGAGTTTTACTAGGAAGACAGTTAGACGCGATAGTAGGGCTGTAACAGGTTAGCGGTATGCGACCTGTTACGGCTTTTTTTGGCGTTTTGGAGGCAGATGCTAAAACAGGAGATTCAGCAAAAATTAAAGGTGTAAGGGTGAAATTATGGAGACAAATTCTAAACCGCCCCAAACAAAATGGTATGCAGTCAAAGTCTTATTTGAATCGGTTCACTCTGGAGGTTCCGATCAGCCAAAAAATGAAGTCAATGCTGAGAACAACATGAAACTTTTTGAAGAAAGTATTATTCTCGCAAAAGATACGAATATGGAAAAGGCCATTGAAATTGCGGAAAAGTTTGCCAAAAAGGCTGAACATGAGTCTTTGAATAGCTTTGGTGAAACAGTTAAGCATCAGTTTGTAAGACAGCTGTATGCATTTGAGCTAAATGATGATAAAATCACGATTGGAACTGAAATTTATTCAAGATTTATCCATGTTGGTCAAGAGACTTCAGCTAGTGATGTCATCAAGCGCTATTACCCAGAAGTTTTAGATGAAGACGGCGATTCTGAGTAGAAAATGCAAAGCAGTAACCGTAACTCCTGTTAATATGGATTGCCTGAGCAACCAGCGTGAGACGGTGTTCGACCGTAGCACGCTGGTTTTTTCTCTGGAAAATGAAGTCCGCGGGAGCTACAATTGCACTGGTCCTATCCCCGTCAAGAATGACCGCGCCCGAAAGCCCCTTTCAGTTCAACCAACCTTTTGGTTGCCTCCACCACCTCTTCCCGCTCTTGGCCAGACAACGATAATTGCTCTGCCTCCTGCATCAAAACCAGCGCGTGATTTATCTCGTCCATTGAGGCCGCGATATCGGCTCGCAGCACATAAGCTTTGTAGCGCAGGCTTGCCGAAGCTTCTTCTGCTTTTGAAAATACAAGATCCAGTACCTTGGCCGCCTCTGCGGGTTCGTCTTTGGCATACGCCAATCGATATGCCGTTTCGAACGCATTGGCAAACCTGGACGGTTGCACCATCACGGTTTGCTCAGTTTGGACTGGCGCGGCAGATGCATGCTTCTGACCGATTAACAAGCGGTTTCCGGCAGGGTCGATGAGGTTAAATCGGCGGTCTTCCACGAGATTATTCGGTTTGGTAATTCTCGGAAAACCTCTGGAAGGAACCTTGCCATACGCATTTTTCAAGTTTTCACAAAACTCTTTGTGCACGGCATCCACATCGCGGACGTGTACATAGCACATGCTGTACGAGTTGGATGGGTCCAATTGCTTCCAGACAAAAAAATGCAATTCCACAATCCGGTGACGGACGCAAGCGTATAAGTTTGGCTTGGCTTGCCTGTAAGTCAGTTCAAAACCTAGCGCCTGATAAAACTCCAACTGTTCGTCTATCGATCTGCAAGGGAAAATAGGAATTGTTACGCTCTCCCGATTGGCTGACACGCTACCACCCTCCACGCCCAAAGAAATACTGTGCTAAGTGAAATCAATTGACCTCCTTAATCGTACTATATTTATGCAAATGGTAAGGTTTTGCGGAAGTCAGCCTTGCGCTACAAGCAACATCCGTCGCGAAGTTTAAACATTGATTGAAGGTTTAAAGGAGGTGGGCTATACGCGTGCTGATTCCCGGGTTAGGGATCGCATTTTGTTCGCGAAGGGATGCCGCGCATCATACAAGGGGATAAGCTTGAGGTTCTGTGATTAATCAACAAAGCGCACATTGGCCTTCAGCCCGCGCGTCAAAAAGAGTGGGGGGTTCGCTTCTATCGTTCCTCTGACATTCGCAATTCGCATTGCGCCCGCACGATCATCCCCGCATGTTTGTTTAGGTACTATTCAAGCATTTGGTTTCATGGGAGAATAAGAAGCTGGAGCGACGGGCGTTCCAACGATCTGCCTGTCGCCAAAGACGCTACAACTGCCGAAGGAGTCACATCATGATCCGATTTATCCGCCTCCTGCTCCACTTCGGATACCAGGAGGCCATGTCTTGTCTGTTTCCCGTGTTCATCTTCGCCTCGCTCGCGATCTCCAAGTTCGTCGCCATCCCTGGCCTGCCCAGATACGACCTGCTTTTGCTGCTCTGTCTGGCCTTCCAGGTGTTCATGGTCAAAAGCAGACTGGAGTCGCGGGACGAGTTGAAGGTCATCACGGTTTTTCACCTGATCGGACTGTGCCTGGAAATTTACAAAGTGCACATGGGCTCGTGGAGCTATCCGGAAGAAGGGTACAGCAAAGTGTTTGGCGTCCCGCTCTACAGCGGATTCATGTACGCGAGCGTGGCGAGCTATTTGTGCCAGGCGTGGCGACGGCTGGACGTCAGTCTGACAAACTGGCCGCGGCCGTTTTTGGTCACTTCGCTCGGTGCGGCGATCTACTTGAATTTTTTCACCCATCATTACATCTGGGATCTTCGCTGGGTGCTGATGGTGCTCATGTTCGTCGTGTTCTGGCGCTCGAAGGTCTACTTCCGCGTCACCCATGAGCGTTTTTCCATGCCCGTCCCGCTCGGCTACTTTCTGATCGGCTTTTTCATCTGGATCGCAGAAAACATCGCCACGTTTTTCGGCGCCTGGGCGTACCCGAACCAGCGCTCCGGCTGGGAGCTGGTCCATCTGAGCAAAATCAGCTCGTGGTTTTTGCTCGTGATCGTCAGCTTCATCATCGTAGCGGAGTTGAAGCATGTGAAGGCTAGGCGGGGTGGCGGGAAGCCCGATCGCTAAAACGGGAAGCTCATAAGCGTAAATGGCAGTAACAAGCCCATGTTCATTTGGGCGACCGCAACTGCTCACCTGTTTTTTTATGAAAATGGCGAAATGTATGCTCAGAAAAAGACAACGACAACCTCGTTGTCTTTTGTCATGAAAGGCATGAAACTTTTCCTGCTGCTTTGTCTGTTCGGCGGTCCATCCGTCAAAAAGCTCCGCTTGCGGCAAAACGTCGATCAGGTTCCAAGCCATGAGCGTTCCCCGCCCCAGTTGACAGTTGATGAAGCCTCGTCCATTTTTGACCTGCGTCCACCTTACAACAAAAAAACCCAAACCCCCGCTCGCCTGCCGCGTGCAAAAGGTTTGGGTTTTGAACTGGCTTACTTCACCACATTTTCCAGCACGTTCTCGATCATTTGCCGATTGGCGATAACTCCCGTGTACAGCCAGCTGGACTCTGTGGAGAAATCGTAGACCTGCCCTTTTTGAACGGCAGGGATGTTCGCCCAAACCGGCTCCTTCAAAAATTCATCCTTGGAAGCGCCTTTGCTGTTTACGATGAACAAGTAGTCCGCATCCATCTGAGCCAGCTTCTCTTGAGACAGAGCGTTCCAGTTCGCGTCGCCGGATTTGGAAATCTCCTGGACGACGGCTGGCACCGTAAACCCGAGGTCTTTATACAGCACATCGCCACTGGACAAATCTTGGCGCGCTACATAAATGTTTTTGGCTGTCACCCACAAGGCCGCAGCCGTTTTGTCGCCGATCGCCTGCTTGAGCTTTTGTTTCGATTCCGCAACGTAGGCATCGTAGTCCGCGAGCACTTTTTTCGCCTCTTCGCTCTTGTTCAGGACTTCCCCCACAACCAGCAGCTCTTTGCGCCAATCGCTGTTTTTCTCTTTTCCGATCGTATATGTCGGCGATATTTTGGCGTACTGGCTGTACTTGTCTCCCGCTACGAGGTCTTCATTGTCCATGATGATCAGATCCGGGTTGTAGCTCATGACCACTTCTGGCGGCAAATCATGCGGGATTGCCGGAATACCGGCCAAGTCTTTTTGCAAATATCCTTGAACATCGCCCTTCCCTACCGACCATTGGGCAACCGGCTTGACTCCGAGTGCCACCAGATGATCTTCCAGGTAGGTCGCAATAATGCGCTGTGGATGTGACGGCACCGTAACCTTGTTGCCCATGCCATCGGTCAACTCGCGCTGTGTCGCGCCAGTTTGCTCCTGCACGCTCCCTGTCTGTGGTGTCGGGCTGGCTGTACCGGAGCACGCGCTCACGAACAGTGCTAGACTGACCATGAAAAGAGTTGCCATGTGGCGCGTCGATTTTTTGTTCATGTGGATGATCCCCCCAAAGCTTCGCTGATAACGATTATCGTTAACACTATAGCTTTCCCTATGCGCGTCCACAATACACAATCCGGGCTTTCCATATAGACGATCTGGACCTGGGGCATGTCCGGAAAAGCTGGTGGGTGTCATGCCCGTATGCTTTTTGAACAGCCGACTGAAATAGAGCACGTCGTGGTACCCGACAGAAGCCGCCACCTCTTGCATCGTCGCATCTGTTTGGGAAAGCAGCTCCTTCGCCTTTTCCATCCGTAGCGAGATCACATAGTCGATCGGGCTGTGGCCCGTCTCTTCCTTGACGAGTCGAGTCAAATATCTGGCACTGTAGCAAAAATGCTCCGCGAGGCTCTCCAGCGAAATTCTCTCGGTATAATGCTCCTCCAAATAGCGGACGACCTGTTTGGCGAGCGGCTCTTGTTCTTGTTGAAACCCGTGCCGCAGCAGTTGCTGCATGACCTCATGGACGAATTGCAAAAACGTGCCTTTTGCCCGAAGCCGCTCCTGTGCTGCCCATTCGCGGGCCATCGTCGCGACGAGATGATACAATTTGGTCGGCTCATGCGGCACGAGCGCATACGGCAGATGAAACGGCTCGCCGCCCCCATCGCTCAACAGAGCATGGTTGGCGGAGCGCGGCAGCATCATTTTGGCTTTGTACAAGATCAAATAAAAAACGAACAGCTCATCCGTCAGCTTCACGTCGAGCACCATTCCTTTGCCGCCGTGAAGCAACAAAAAGCGATCCGCCGCATATTCGCGTCCATCCAGCCGCACCGTGGCCTGTCCTTTGCAAGCGTATAAATAACTGGAGGCCGGAAGCCGGTAGCTGTTCCACGACTCTTGCGCCTGCAACACAAAATGCCGAACGTCGATCACCTGAACAGCCGCATGCGTCCAATGCGCGAACCAACCATGGATTTTCTTCTTTTCCTCTTCCTTCATCCGAGCACCCCTGCCTGTTTTGCGTGAAATGAACAGCGTTGATTTGTTTAATTTTTATGAGAATGATTATCGGGAAAACACATCGGTATTATAAGGGAATTTGTTGGGGGGAGCAACATGTGGAAAATTCCAGGTGGGATATATCTATTTCTTTAATTAAAATGGTTCAGGTCATTGAGAGCTTGGGCAACGAAAAAGAGGGAGAATGCCCCTCTTTTTCATCTAACGCTTGATCTGTATAGCCTACGTTGCAATGTAAAAACGGTGTTACGCGTATTTCATGAATTACCTTAGAAAATCTATTATTTTTATATCTTTCAACATTTGTTTTAACTTCTTCATTTTCCATATACCACTCATGCATTTTCGATCCGAAATTCATATTGCCCAAACTGATCTCTGAGCTTCTCTTCGTACGGCAGCCACTCCGAATCACTCCAGATCGGTATCCCTGTGAGTTGCGACAGCTTGTCTGCGGCCTGTTCCGGACTTGTCAGCTTGATGAACGAATCAAAATCCTCCACACGCATCCCCAACGCTTCTCGCATGTAGTCATCATGAAGACGCTCTTCTTTCAGCCCGTACTCGTCCCGCGTCCACGGTTCACAAAAGATTTTTTCCGCTTGAATCTCTCCGTTCTCGTAAAACGACAACTCGAATATTTCCTCATTGATGTATCCGGCGGTCATTACTGGTTCCTCGATCAGCTGGGACAGCGCTTTGCCGATCTTCTTCACCGTGCCCCAGACAAAATAATCGTGGAGCACGCTGATCCAGTTGTCGTTGCTTTTGCTTATGTGCATGACAACTTTGGGCTTTTGCGCCTCCGTGTCTGGCTGATTACTTTTCCATTCGCCAACAGACCGCTCTGAAACATCCGCAGCCGCTTCATTTTGCGTAGATGAATAACCTAATACCTCGGCGCGCTCTTCGCTTAGCTTTTTTAGCGTCTCGACAGCCTTCTCAAAACTTCCCGACTTGATATGCAAATTTGCGAACGATCTGCCCACGGGTTTGCCTCCTCGCACTTTTTTGCCATTGCAGTACATTGCTGCTACATGCTCATCGCCTAAAAGCAGACTCTCGGTTGTCTGATATTTCCATTATTAAGGAACATTCGTGCTGAGTCTACCTTCACCTGAATGTTGGAAATGAATTTGGCAAAGGTTTGTTGTTCATACTTGTTTCGTGCAACCCACCCGGTCAGAAACTTCGACATCATCAATAGGCGTTGCCGACTCATTTACCAGGCTAGGCCATATTCCACATCCCATACAAAAAAGAGTCCCCCCGTTTGCACCAGGAAAACTCTCTCTACGCCTTTATATCGCTGGGCTTTTCCTATTGCAGGTCGCCAGCATGAATGCTCGATTGTCCTTACACTGACATCGCTTTTCCTAAACAAACCAAGTCTGTTCGTTACACGAAAAGCGAAAAGCAACTGCATGTACTAATCAATGTATGACTTTAAAAATCCCTCAAGCCGCGCCTTGACGGCTGGCCACTCCCTGTCGAGTATGCTGTAGTAAATCGTGTCTCTTACATACCCGTCAGGCAAAATCATATGGTTTCGCAAAACGCCCTCTTTGACTGCGCCAAGCCGCTCAATTGCTTTTTGGGACCTGACATTCCGACTGTCCGTTTTCAGTTGAACTCGAATGGCTCCCGCCGTTTCAAAGCAATATTTTAACAGCAAGTATTTGGCTTCCGTATTGATGGAAGTCCTCCACATCGCAGGAGTCAGCCAGGTCGAGCCAATCTCCAGGCTTTTGTTTGGAATAGAGATATCGTAAAATCTGGTGCTGCCTACTGCCTTTTGCGTCTTTTGTTCGACGATAACAAACGGAAAGGCATTCTTTTGTTCCAAAGCTTTCGAGACATACTCTTTTGCGTCTTCCAGTGACTGGATTCGCCCTTGTGTCAGCCCCCATATATCCGGGAACCGACCTGCCTCATACAAATCCTCGGCATGCCTCAGTTCCAGAGGAGCCAGCGTTACATTGACACCAGTTAGCACCAATGGGGTTGTCATATTCATCCCAAATCTCATCCTTTCAGAGCTTTTTTGCTGAACAGACTTCAACCAATACCGATCACAGAGCCAGCCTCCATCTGATGCATCTATCAGAACCAATATTTCACATAGAATTACTTGGTTTTAATGGCGTGGATGTGCTGTTTTTTGGGGAAATAGCTTCATTGATAGAGCGTAGCAACTGGGATCGTCAATATTTCGCCTCGCAGGGGGCCGCCTGAATTGTCTTGCTGAAAGATGCCTCTGGCAGACAAAAGGGCGCATGCAGCGTTAATAGAAGGAATCCTCTACTCCGAAACAATCTCCACATCCTCTCTCGTCAACGACCAACCAATCATTTCTTCGTCTCTCAACTTCTCTTGAAAATTCAGTTTCCCCAAAATTTTCGCAGAGTCAGCATTATCTATGCGGCATCTGGCCGCGATCGCCTTTACCTCTGGTTAGGAAAATGCCCAATGAACCAACCCTCTGGCAGCTTCCACCGCAAAGCCTTTCTTGCGTTCATTTCCAATAATCCCATAGCCGATATCGACTTCGCCCTGATCATTTGGTCTTCCCTTAAAACCAGCATCTCCGATAATGGTGTTGCCGTCTTGTTTTACGATCATCCATGATTCAAAACCTGTTGGTTCGCCGACAAGCTCCAGATTTTTAATGATCTTTGGCAAGGTTTCGATTGCATCTTCATCCGGCCAGCCATCTCCCAGACGATAGCCGTCTGCTAGAAGCTCATCGAAGTTTCCTAGCAAGATCTACTCCGCACTGCTTTTGGTAAACGGTGTTAACAAAAGTCTGTCTGTCGTAATTCGTTTGTCTTTCACTTGGTGTTTATCTCCTTTTTCATTTTTGGCATTATCATAAAAATGATCGCCCGCTCATCATATCACATTATGAAAATTATGGACATATTTTGACAACATGAACAGACTTCGCTCGCGTGCCAATTTGCCAAACAGCTTGCCGCTCCTTCCACTTACTAGCTCAGGCCTTCATCAAGTTTTCAAGTGGTCAATGCCAGTAGCCTCTTTACTCTTTAGCAAATTATGAAGATATAAGTCCTCTACTGCACCAAAACCAAAGACTCACTTTCTTTAGACACAGTAAACATTCCTAATAATTCACAAAGAAATGCATAGTGTTAAAGATCAAAAAATAAAAAAGGAAAATCAGGGAAATACATGATGCGATCATTTCAAAAGTCGATAGCTGCAAAGCAAATCAAAACATAAAATCCCCCTTTTTACGAAAATGCCTGGCAAGCAATTGTTCTCGGTAAAAAGGGGGCTAGAAATTAATGCACATTAATCATATTGCAGTGAAAGGATATCTACTATCATTTTGCTATTTAGTAGATCCAAATGTGCTAATTGATTGCGTGCCTCATATAGCAATCGAAAGGAGCGCTCATCATTTGAATTGTGGAAGCCATTAGTTTTAAAGTAATAGTACCACATATGACGCAGCTCCATATCTTGCGGGAGTTCAAGTAATTTCTCAAAATTGTCTCGTTGCGGCAACTCGCCTTGCAACTCATCACTGTAACGTTTAATAAAGTAGCGACGCATTTCCTCAATAATTGGAAAGACAACATGAATCTGCGCCTCCCAAATTATAGAGGACACCTTCTCTGGATTATCTACAAGATCTCTCGCCGTCTCATAATCAGAAGCCAGCTCGCGCAGTAACTCAAAAGCATTATTCACCACCCCTTCAACAGTTAATTTGCTGCACAGCTCTGGATCAGTTCCGGCCATTCTTGAGGCGATCTGCGTAATATAGTTGCGTAGCCCTACAGTAAGTCCGGGTCTTTCAGCAATGCAATAGGAAGCGAACAGTTGCATATCATAATGTGCCACGTAGTCGCTCCATTGCAACAATTTCATCCCTTTGCGGGCGGTTGGCAATGGAGAGGTGACACTGTATGTCAAGACAAGCAGACCATTCCGCTGTGAGCTAAACTTTGCATATTCAATTGCAAAATCAATCCATTTTGTTCGGCAATTCATCTCTCGCACCATCAGTACGCGACCTGAAAGCAAATCATTTTTTGCAATATATTCAGATCGAGTTCCATCCATAGGATGATATTCAACCTGATGTGCGTAATCATTCATTAGTGCCTCTCCGACATCCATATCTTGCGCCCATTCGTCCGCCCGAATTTGTCCGATTTGGAGACTGCTGTCACATTGCAGCAGCCTTTCCTTGAGCAGATGAAAAAAGTCCTCCTTGTAAGGTGGCTCTTCAAGCACTATAACGCGATAGTTACTGGTGGCCGCCACGGTATCCTGAAGATACCGTGCAGCACCAGACATATAATTCCACCAAAGCGATGGTTTTTCCATGTTAATACTCTCCCAATTCGTAAAGCTGATAAAACAGCTCGTCTTCACTGCTGCCGAGCATCTGGAAGAAGCTGTAACGATTAAAAACATAACTATCTGAACCACGCGTCTCCCTGCGGATGATGTTCAGTTCATCCATTTCCTCCAGCAGTGCCTTGACACTATCTTCCGACAAGCTCGCTATCTTGTTGATATTGAACTCTCTGCAAATTTTGATGATGTCCTGCGCGGATGAACTCTGGCCAATTCCAGCCTCATAATAACGGTAGGCCATCGCCTTCGCCAAAATGTCATACAAATTATCAGTATCAAGCTGCAATGTAATCCGAAACTTATTTTCAATCTCTGTGAGAAGTTCTCTTTGTCCGAGCAATGTCTTGATATGCTTCTCATCAAGCAAATAGGGCGGATTGGAGTTTTCATTATAATTGCCGTTGCGATAGCTGTCAGTTATTGCTTCGATCAGTTTTTGGCAATAAAGATGAATCAGACCCGGATAGTAGTTTGTCTTCGCAAGAATAAGGCTGATGATGTCCTCGCCATTTTCTTCAATCCGAAATCCGAGGTATTGCAACGGACGAAGCAGCAAGTCACGAGCATCCAGATATTCCAATGGTCGGATTGTGATGTGGCCCAAATGCGCAAGTACGCTGTTGCCGCCAAGCCGTCGCTTGTTGAATCGGACAACATCCCGGAGTCCCGCAAGAACAAATTTGAATTGTCCATTGAATGTATCTTTCAGTTCCTTCAGTATTTCGAGCGGCCGATTTTGGCAACTCTCGCAGCTTGCAAGAAACGCATCTGCTTCGTCAAGCAACAGCATTAATTTCTGAATGGGACGCTCCTTGGCAAAAAGCCTTTCACGCAGTGCTATTCGCAACTCATCCCAGGTGTAGCATGGCTGAGCCAATACCTTTTCCATTACCAACTCTTCACATATGGCACGAAGTGATGCATCTGTATTCTTCTCCCGTAAATCGACGAAGACTGCATACCGAGCTTTTTCAGGATCGTGTTCCCGATTTTTTGATTCTCTAAGCAATGCCGTTTTACCAAGTTGCCGTCCACCATAGACAAATACCGGACCATTCATGCTTCTGATTTTTTCCATCTCATCAGTTCGACCAATAAACATTTCTGGCGGAATCCCGCCAACTGGGATATATGGCTGAATCTTGCTTGATGGCAAGGCAATCGTAAGAAATGCATCGCCCCGAGCGATTTGACTGTATCCTGCCAAAAACAGTGCCATAACCCTGTCAATGACAACAATTATTTCTGGAATTGATCGCAATTTGATTGACTTGGCTAACAGCTTTCTGTCAGCCAACGAGAGCGCATAGTCAAGTACAACGATAGTTGCCGCTCCATTGCCCGCGCCACGCTGTGTCACTTCATCCAGCAAGTTGTCAGCCGTCCGAACTCCGGCCATTGCCAGCACGCGAACTCCTTTTTGCACAGCCTCGGTGCCAAACTCCTTGAACGGATGAGGATACTGACCTAGTAGAGCATCACGGGCAGCCGGGAAAACATAAAATTCATTCTCTCGTTGTTTCACAACTTTCTCCACCTTGTGAAACAACAGTTGTTCCATGAACTCGCTTATTTGATGTGGTTGAAACTTGTACCATTGTCGGATAAAACTCTCTGCACTATGCGTGTTGCGATTTTGCTGATTCGGATACAGCATATTACGAACAAATTGGTTGTATACGCGATACAGATCCGCACTTTTATTAGTGTTGCATCCTTGAAAAAGTACCTGATATCGCTCAAGAAATAACATGTACAAGTCACTGTCAAGCATTTGAAGCGACGGCGTATCTTTTTGGCCGCTAGCAGCTAACTGGATGTAGTCTTCGGCAACTGTCATATTGCGTCTTTCGAGAGCTTGTTCAATTTTATCGAGAATTGGCCACTGCCGGAGCACATCCTCGTCGCCTGCCTGATCATCTCGATCCGCATTCAGAAGTGTATCCTCTTTCAACGCATCCAAACGGCTGCGGGTTGCTTCCATGCGAGTGTCAGAACCTCTCACAATTTGTGCGCGGCAGTGTTCAAGCAGACGTTTGAAAAACCCGACATTGAGCGTTTTCTCCGCATGTTTTTTTGCAGCTTCTGCCAACTTGATATAGCCATACATTTCGTCATTGCTTGCCATTTGACCATAATTTTGAGCGAGTTCCACCTCAGCTCTGAAATCATCATTATATTTCACGAGCTGCTGAGGTGCCTTGCGGCGTATCTCGCTAACCGTCGTATCAGCCAGCCATTCCCCAGAGCGCTTGGCAATCAAATCGTACATTCCCATGTCGTAGTTGCGCAACGCCTGGTCAGCCGCTTCTTCCCAGGATTCGAACTTCTTGCTGCAATGACGTAGCACACGTTCCCAAAGGGTATACCCGGCAACTGGTTGGTGCGACTGGAGCCATTGCTCATCTTTGATAGGAAGATAGTCAGAATCCAGCTCAATTTCTCCTGAGAGCAACAATGACTCATAAAAGGGGTGTTTACGATCATCACCTGTGTCTCCAAAGACAGATTGCAAATTGTGAATTGAGTCAAGAAGCAGGTTATGGCCTACCTTATCCAATAAAATCGCTTGTTCATCCAACTGCCGCATCGCTTCAAGAACCAGTTCTTGCGATTTTTTACGCGCTTTGCTTGCCGTCTCTGGAGGAATATAGGTTGACCCACTCATCGAAGACAGGGCATAGCGGCAAGCATAGCACCGCAAAAGTGGCTCTGTCGCTTCATGCAACCAATTTATCATCTTTTTTCGATAAGTCCCAATGAGCCTGTCACTCTTATCATTGCTGGACCAATTGACCATTCCAGCCCAATATTTGTCAAGGTATTGCTCCAGTTTTACGTGAGTCGGCTGAAGATTAAGGCCTCCCGGATCGGTAGACAGATCTGTCTCGGTAAACAATTGGCATACGTCGCGCAGCTGCTCCAGCTGCATTTCGAACGCACGTTGCAAAAAGTGAGTAATGACGCCACTGTTACCATACAGTTCAACGGCCATCTCCTTAATCTTCGGATGGTTAATTGAAGTCATAGTATTGCGGGGGAAAACCGTTTCGATTGTCTCTTTAATGCGCTCTTCTACCTGTTTCAATGCCAAGTGAACATCGAGTTGGTCGCGAACATCAGATGACACGCAATACTTGATGCCGATATTATGCCGTTCAATAAACATCCAGAAGTAACTAATGAGTTGCTTGATGCCCGGAAAAGTTTCCAGGACGTCACTCGACAAGTCACTGTTAATTTGCTTCCACCGATTATTCAAGCGATAGTCGTTTGGATCTTTGGGATCAAAAAAAATTTTCAACCACATAGCTGCTTTGACGCAGTCATCAAGCATCTCGAAATTGTTGAACGGAAGCGTGATTGGCATATCGGCAAGCGTATGCCAGTCCTCATCACGGCAGAGCGGATCATTGAGAATGAATGAAATTTTGTCACGCAAAATCTGGACGTCTTTGGATAGCCCGGCCGCTGCGTGCAACAGCAACATCCCTTCCGCCCGATTTCCTTCCGCAAGCATATTCAGAGAACTTTCTACAACATGCTTAAGATCTTCTGCGCTTATCGAAACGAATGATTCTGATTTTTGCTGATCGGACTGTTGAGTTTGCCCTATTTCAACTACTGCGTACGAATTTTCTTTTTTATTTCCGGCTAAAACTGACGCATCTGCCTGCGAGCCCGAGCGTTCCTGATCCATTGCCGGCGTTTGACTATTTGCGTGCAAAGCTTCATGAATCACGGTTCCTGCTACCGTTGGCTCCTCTGCCACACTGTTATTGGCATTCGTTTCCGACAGATCGAACAATACAGACAAATGATCCGAACCTTCCCCGTCTCCGATAATAGGAAGCTGGTCTTCTACAAACAAAAAGTATGCTTGCCGTCCTGTGGAAGACAGCCATTTAACCCAGTAACACCCTTCGTCCATCGAACCAACTGCGACGAGAGGAATGCAATTATCCTTGTTATTTGCCAACTCCATCACAAGGCCAAGATCTGCCTGCGGATCCCTTGCATCAAGAATACCAGGAATGATCAAATAACGGTTTCCGGTCTTTTTATCGGAAACTTCCCGATGTGGAAAAGGCTTTATGGTTACCCGTGACATCGACAAACGCTTGGGCACATGATTATTCAGCACTTGCAACGCTTGATTGATATGTTTAAGCCGGAAAAGATCTGTAGCCATCTTGTCGCTATACAACTCTGTTTGGGCTTCTTCCGTTTCGCTCAAGAGCTTCATTTGTGAACGTGTCTGCAAAAGCCGTCTGCTGGAGTCTTTTTGGAATGCCACTGCTCCATACGCGCTGAGCGTATAGAAAACATCGGATCGTTCCGCCAACTCTATGACATGCTCAACCACATAGCCTTTCTGCCCCAGCTTCCGAATGGTGTTTCGCATAATTTCTTCTGGATCACCAGATGTACGGGCATTTCCCCGCATAGGATTTGCCATTAATTTTTCAAGCTGGCTGTCGGCTATAGCCCCATTATTATACAAATAGGACATAATAAAAGCTGCCAAGTGCGGTATTACTGATGCTTGTTTCAATTCTCCTTCAAATTTATTTGAGGAAAAACTGTCGATATTTTTCTTCTTACTAGTGCAGTCATACTTGACTATCGAAAAATCAAGCAAACTGTCCGGAATTCCGGCAAATTCATCAACGATCGGGGGAGCTGTTGTCGCTTGTTCACAATAGGCAAGAGAGTTCCTAAGGTCGGTTACTGACAATTCGCTTTCACTTTTAGAACTCTCTCCATATACTCCTATGCTATCTGATGTTGGACAATCCTTGTGATCGATCATCCCCTCTGGGGAAACCTCCAAGTTTTCCTCATCAATCATTGTCTCAGTAGAATGGCCGGTTATGACTGGACCTTCCTCCAAAACTTTAATTTCTTCCCCCACTTCAACAGTACGCTCTACCAGAGCAGCGCTTGTAACATCTGGCCAAAAGAGCCATCCCTGTTCCAGTGCATACCTAGTGGCTACCCCGATTGATTTTGTAATCTGATTGTACATCTCTACATGATTATCAGAATCGGCTGGATTACATATAAATTGAACAACTCTCTCATAGATTTGCCCAGCTTCCGCCAGTTCTTCACCCGACAGCTGTTGAAGCAGACTCTCCGCTTTGGATTGCTGCTGCACAAATTCATAGGCAACCCCGTCATCCGAACATTGCAGACGAATAAATGCCTCAATAGACTGACGCACCCGCTCTACCCTCTCCAAAAGATGGGAGGTACGTTCGATATCGTCCGCGATATCTCTTAATTCATTCAGGGTAGATGGCTTACCATATTTTGATGGGATAACGCTGAAAATATCATTCTGCAGTTGAAACACTGAAGCTAACGATTTATTTACAGCTTCATGCACTCCCTCTGACAGTATCTCGCCAGATTCCAGTTGAGAATGTATTTTTTTCACTTGGACAGCAGCATTCCCTCGAGCAAGTATCAACTCCTGCATCATATCTTCGATTTTTTGTTGATGGTCTGACACACGGTCCCTCCTAATTAATAATAATGTGTTTGCCTCTTACCACTCACTCTCATTGCCATCTCATATTTTCGGGCCAATCTCACCTCACTCCTTAATTGTTGGAAAATATAGCTATTTTCAGTTTACCATTCAATCTTACATTCATGAAGACTTTTGACCTATAAATTCATTCTCTATTCGGTATTTTTTCCTAAATTTAATTAAAATAATGATGTTTAGAACAATTTTCATATCAAATCACCTTCACACTTTTCTAGATATATTTTCATGAAGCCTTTGTACAAGAGCACATGCTTGGCAATCTTAACCTTCTCACGGTTTTCCACCCCACTTCCCCCTGCACAAAAAAAGAGTCTCCCTGACCCCCTCCAGGAAAACTCTCCGCTCCCTACCTTGTCACCCCGCTCAACAACAGCCGATGCAACCCGCTGATCAGGCACACCCCCGCCGTGACAAAAAAGGCGATGAAGTACGAGTGATGCCAGTTGCCCAAAAGACCTGCCACCACGGGACTGAGGACAGCCCCGACCGACAACACGGCAGAGTAAATGCTGAACACGCTGCCGTACATTTCGCGCGGAGTGTGGATCGTCAAGGTCGTGGCAAAAGCCGGGAACAGCATTCCGAAGCATGCGCCGAGGCAGAACATCATCACCTGAATCGGAATCGCCAGACCCATCGCCAGCATGTACATCAAGAGGCTGAGGATGCCAAGCCCCGCAAATGACCGCGTTTCGATCGCTACCTTGTGCAGCCAAAACTGGCTGAGGATCGCGAGCGCTCCCAATCCTTTCAGGCTGAACAAAATTCCCGTAACGGCTGGCGACATCCCTTGCTTTTGCACGAGCAGCGGCACTTCGTAAATGATCGTCCCTTGCGCGTAGATGATGGCAAACCCGCCGAGAAAAGCCGGATACAGCATCCGATTTTCCATGATCGCGAGCAGACTCTGTTTGCCCGATATGTTCGGCTTGGAGGGCGCTGCCTGGTCGCTGCCGCTGTCCACTACTCTGGAAGGAAGGACGAGCCAGGAAAAAACGCCTGCCACGATCATGATGTAACCCAAAATGACGAACGACTGGCCGTAGCCGAACTGTACCGCAAAAAAGCTCCCGACCGCTGGCGAGACGATCCCGGCTGTCGTGAGCACAAGTCCTTTTTTGCCCATGATTTCGCCCTGTTCCAGCGCGGTTTTGCCTGTCTCCCCCAACATGGCGGAACAGGCGGGCGAGACGAACGCCATGACGAAGCCAAGCATCAGGCGAAACGAAAAAAATGCCCCGGCATGCGTCACGAGTCCTTGTCCAATCAGCATTACCCCAGCCAGGATCAGGCCTCCGGCAATAAACCATTTCTTCGGAAAACGGTCGAGAAAAGGGCCTGCGATGAGATTGCCGCTCAGATTGCTGATGGCATAACCACCCAGCACGAAGCCGATCATCGCAGCGGATACGCCCAATATATTCAAGTACGGCGCCAGCAGCGGCGTTTGCGCGTGCATGTCAAAGGCAACGAGAAACAACACGACCAACAGCAGAACCCTCAAAGCATTCCCATCCTCTCATCCCGCCAGTCTTTGTCCCAGTATATGAGGGGAGTCGTCCAAGTAGGATAGGAAAAGCTTTCTGAATTGCCAAAAACAAGCAGCTTTTCTCGCTTGCATCCTGTATGATGGAAAAAAATGAAAAGGCTGGTGAGTCAAGCTATGATCGTTTTGCAAACAGAGCGTCTTGTTCTGCGGCGCGCGCACGCGGAAGATGATGCGGCCTTTATTTTCGGGCTTTTGAACGAGCCATCCTGGTTGCAGTACATCGGTGATCGCGGCGTCCGCACGTTGGCAGATGCGCAGCAGTACATCGTCAACAGCTTGCAGGCAAGCTACGAAAGCTACGGCTTTGGCTTGTTTGTCGTCGCAGAAAAAGCAACAGGCACTCCGGTAGGCTTGTGTGGCCTCATAAAAAGAGATTTTCTGGAGGATGTCGATATCGGCTATGCTCTCTGTCCTCCCTATTGGGGAAAAGGGTACGCCTTCGAAGCGGCCTCCGCTGTTTTGGACTACGGGCGCGAGGCGTTCGGGCTGAAACGGATCGTCGCGATCACGGACAAGGCGAATGATGCATCCGGCAAATTGCTGGAGAAGCTGGGCTTGCGCTGGGAAGGCTACGTTCGCAAGCAGCCCGATCAGGAAGAGCTGAAGTTCTTCTCCATTGATTTCCCCTCCTAAGACTTTAGGCAAAAAAGCCGTTAGCAAGCCCGTCTTTAAGCGAGCAAATCTTTCAGTCAAGCGCGCCGGAACACGAAAAACAGGACCCCGCAATTCCTGCGAAGTCCTGTTCTACTCTCCTGCCACTTACGATTGAACAGCTTTCAACCCGAGCGAGCTTTCATGGAATTTGATGGACGAATGCTTATCCATCGCTACCCGAAGCTGGTACTCGCTTTCGAACAGCATGACCGGACGTCCGTAGCGGTCTGTCACGGTTTTGTTCTTCACGGCATCGAGCGCCGCTTTGTCGCCTTCGAGCCAGCGGGCAATCTGATACGGCATTCTCGTCAGCATAATATCGACGCCATACTCTGCTTTGAGTCGGTATTCCAGCACCTCAAACTGCAAGACGCCGACTACGCCGAGAATCAGTTCTTCCATTGGATAGGTGCGGAATAATTGTACCGTCCCTTCCTCTGTCAGCTGCATGATGCCTTTTTGGAACTGCTTGTGCTTCATCGCGTCTTTCACCATGACTTTGGAGAAAAACTCAGGCGAGAAGTGCGGCATTTCCTCGTACTCGAACGACTGGCCGACACAGAGCGTGTCTCCGATCTGGAAAATGCCCGGATCGAACAAGCCGATGACATCGCCTGCGAACGACTCCTCGACGATCTCGCGGTCTTGCGCCATGAACTGCACAGGCTGCGCCAGCTTGATGTCTTTGCCCAGACGCACGTGCTTCACGGCCATGCCGCGCTCGAACTTTCCGGAGCAAATGCGCAAGAAAGCGATACGGTCGCGGTGAGCCGGGTTCATGTTGGCCTGGATTTTGAAAATAAAGCCGGAGAACGGATTGGTGTACGGATCGATCATGCCGGCATTGCTCTTTTTCGCGGAAGGCGCTGGCGCCATTTGCAGGAAGTTGTCCAGGAAAGTCTGCACGCCGAAGTTGTTGATCGCGCTTCCGAAGAACACAGGTGTCAGCTGTCCTTGGGCAATCAGTTCCGGATCGAACTCATCCCCTGCTACGTCGAGCAGAGAAATTTCGTCCTGCAGTTGCTGCCACAGCTCCTGACCGACGCGGTCGCCGATCAGCGGGTCTTCGGCTCCCTCTACCGGGAAAAACGAGATATCTTCATGCTGCGTGTTGGTCTGATACAGCTCGACGCGGGATTTCATGCGGTCGTACACTCCGCTGAAGTAGCTTCCCATGCCGATCGGCCAGTTCATCGGGTACGAACGGATGCCCAGTACGCGCTCGATTTCTTCCAACAGCTCAAACGGGTCTTTCCCGTGACGGTCCAGCTTGTTGACGAATGTAAAAATCGGAATGCCGCGCATCCGACAGACCTTGAACAGCTTGATCGTCTGCGCCTCCACCCCTTTTGCCACGTCGATGATCATGACGGCAGCGTCGGCAGCAGTCAGGGTGCGGTACGTGTCTTCACTGAAGTCCTGGTGACCAGGAGTGTCCAAAATATTGATGTGGTGCCCGTTGTATTCAAAGTCCATCGCACTGGACGTAACGGAGATTCCGCGCTTTTTCTCGATCTCCATCCAGTCGGAGGTAGCGTGCTTGGAGTTTTTCCGGCCTTTGACCACCCCTGCTTCGCGAATGGCTCCGCCGTAGTAAAGCAGCTTTTCCGTCATCGTCGTTTTACCCGCATCCGGGTGGGAGATGATGGCAAAGGTGCGTCGTTTTGCTATCTCATTTTCCCATTGGGGATTGGTTTGACTCATCAATCATTCTCCTGTCATCGCGAATAAGTAGCCAGATTGTTTTCCTATACGATTATACCGACAAATGCGTGCTGCATCCACCTAGTAATTTTTCTTCAAACCGTTATAATATTTAGTAGTAAAAATTTTTTGACTGCATGATGTACATACTTGACCAATTAACGTTTTCATACTTACACAGGAGGGACTCCATGACGACCAATCTGGAAACACGCGCGGCTGATTTTCGCGCCTATGTGAAAAAAATGACCAGCTACAACCAGGCACTCGCAGTTCTGCAATGGGACAAAGCAACGCAAGCGCCACGCAAAGGGATGGATGCCCGCTCCGAGATTATCGGCGTGCTCGCTGGCGAACAGTTCAAGCTGGCGACATCCAAAGAAATGGAAGCGTTTTTAACCGAGCTCGGCGAACCTTCCGCACTGGAAGCGCTCGATGAGATCACGCGTCACAGCGTGCTCGAATGCAAAAAAGAATTTGACCGCAACAAGCAGATTCCGGCTGAGAAATACCAGGAATTTGTCGTTTTGACCTCCCAGGCGGAAACGGTATGGGAAGAAGCCCGCGCCAACAACGACTTCTCGATGTTCCAGCCGTACCTGGAAAAAATCGTGAACTTCCAGCTGGAGTTTATCGAATATTGGGGACACGACGGCAAAAACAAGTACAACACCTTGCTCGACCTGTACGAGCCGGGCATGACAGTCGATCAGCTCGATCCGATCTTCGCTACCCTGCGCGAGAAAACCGTCAAGCTGGTCAAAGCAATCGCGGAATCGCCGAACAAGCCGGACACCGCTTTCTTGAACAAAAACTTCCCGATTGCCGAGCAGGAGGCGTTCAGCCGCTTCATTTTGGAAAAAATCGGCTACGACTTCAAGGCGGGCCGCATGGACAAGAGCGCCCATCCATTCTGCACCACCTTCAATCCGGGCGACGTGCGCATTACGACTCGCTACGACGAAAACGACTTCAACTCGGCGCTGTTCAGCTGCATCCACGAAGCGGGTCACGCCATGTACGAACAAAACATCAATCCTGAGCTTTTGTTCACGCCGCTCTGCGACGGTACTTCGATGGGCATTCACGAGTCCCAGTCCCGCTTCTGGGAAAACATGATCGGACGCAGCCTGCCGTTCTGGAACCACTTTTTCGCTGATTTGCAAAAAGCATTCCCGGCCCAATTCGAAGGCGTATCCGTGGAAGACTTGTACCGGGCGATCAACTCTGTCACTCCGTCCTTCATCCGTACAGAGGCTGACGAGCTGACGTACAACTTGCACGTCATGATTCGCTACGAGATCGAAAAAGGCTTGATCAACCAAACGATCCAGGTTGCCGATCTGCCGAAAATCTGGAACGAAAAAATGCAGGAATACTTGGGCGTGGAACCGCCTACCGACACACTCGGCGTTCTGCAGGACGTGCACTGGTCCGGCGGCAGCTTCGGCTACTTCCCGACTTACTCGCTCGGCAACGTGTACGCGGCCCAATTTGCCCACGTCATGAAGCAGGAAATCAGCGGCTTCGAAGACTTGCTGGCAAACGGCGACTTCGCTCCGATCCGCGCTTGGTTGAAAGAAAAAATTCACCAGTACGGAAAAATGAAAAGCCCGCGTGAACTCGTGCAAGCGATCACGGGCGAAGGCACCAACGCGACCTACCTGATGGAATACTTGGAGAAAAAATATACCGACATCTACAAGCTGTAATGTGTAGATGGTTGTACCCACAGCGTTCCCAATCCGGGAGCGCTTTTTTCACGGATCGCTTGAAATCGCTTCCTTTTTGTTCACCTTCTATCCACGATTTCTTCACGCCTTATTCACACCTGCCCAGCCACAAACTCACAAAAGAGGAGTATGATAAGCGTGTAAAACATTTCCACCAAGTGAGGGGTAATCCTTATGATTCAACAATTGTCGCGCTGGTTGTGGGGCAAAGAAGAACACGAAGCCGTTCCTTTCGAGACAAAAAAATACGTCCGCAATGAAATGGAACAATTCATCACGAATGAGCCGGAGCACATGCTGCCGTACGCTCAGCTGTAAGATCGAACCTAATCACACTTTTACCGATAAGCTGCCAGCGTTTGGCAGCTTTTTTTGCCTGTTTCTGTAAGCGCTCTCCTCTGTGCTACAATCAAATCAAGGAAAACAATCGGAGGGATCATCTTGGTGGAATTTACGGAAAAATGGCTGCCTACTTACATCCGCCGCGATTTGACAGTGTTGTTTTGCGGCATCAATCCCGGGCGCGTATCGGCCACAGCCGGATTCCACTACGCGAACCCGGCGAATTTGTTTTGGCGCGGCTTGTTCGAGGGCGGGCTTACCGCAAGACAACTGCTGCCGGAAGAAACCTCGCTGCTGTTGGATTACAACTACGGCATTACCGATCTCGTCACGCGCCCTACCCGCTCCTCTTCTGATCTCACGCGCGAAGATTTTGACACAGGCGCAGAGCAGTTCGTGCACATGATCCAAACGTACCGCCCGCGCGTCATCTGCTTTAACGGAATTACAGCTTTTCGCCATGCAACAGGCCAGAAAAAAGCCGCTGTCGCGCTGGGTCTGCAACCAGAGAAGGCATTCGCTACCGACGATTGGGCAGGCAGCTACTTGTTCGTCATCCCGTCCACGAGTGGAGCCAACGCCTCATTCACACGGGCGGAACGCATCGCCAAATTCGCCGAGCTGAGCGACTTTTTGCGCCAAAAAGACTGGCATCCGCTTCCCTTGCCGCCCAACTGAAGCGCCGTGAGTGTCATCCGCTTGGGCCGCCGCGTATGATAATCGTACGTTTCTTTTGCAAGGGAGGCGCAAAACGGATGGACGACCTCATCGGCAAAATCGAGCAAAAGTACGCGCTGAAAGTATTGCAGCAGGAAACACTTCGCGAGACGCCCAAGTCGCTCGTCGTCTTTCTCGATACCTCGATCGGCAAGTTTATCGGCAAAATTTCGTACTTACCGAAAGAACGCCAGCACTTCATTTTGAACGCCGAAGCGCATTTGCGCAAAAAAGGCATTCTCATCCCCGGCATCCAGCGCACGAAAAGCAACCAGCGCTCGATTGTGTACAAAGACAACTTGTTTGTGCTGCACCAATGGTTTTCCTGGCCGAAAATCGCCTACAGCTCACCGAAAAAGCTGGAGCAGGTCGGAGCCGCACTAGGGCGCTTCCATCTGCAATCGCTCGGTTTTACTTCCAAGCATGGCGAGCTGTACAACGGGGCGAAAAAATGGTCGGAGGAATACAAGACGGATCTGGCTGCACTGGAAAAATGGGAGCAGCGCCACATGAGCAAAAAGAATCCGAAATCGACGACGATTGTGGAATACTTGCCTTATTTTCGCCAGGCAGGGCTTGCGGCGCGAGAACAGTTGAAATCATCCGCCTACTTTTCCAGCTGGAAAAAGCTTGCCCTGCGCAAGCATTTCCTCTGCCACGGAGATTTCAACAACGGCAATTTGCTCACGCGCAACCAGCAAATCGCGATTATCGACTGGGAAGACGTCCGCTACGATTTTCCTTCCAAAGACATCAGTCGCGTCCTCTCGCTCGCCATGCGCAAGGCAGGAAGCTGGAACGAGCCGTTGTTTACGTCTTTGTTGCGGGCCTACTTGCAGGAAAATCCGCTGTCTGCCGAGCAGCTGCATTTGCTGTTTGTCGATCTGACCTTCCCACATATCATGGAACGGTTTTTGCGCATGAAGCAGTATGAGGAGATGGAAGTGGCCGAGATTCAGAAGTTTTGCACGCGTGAGGCGATCAAGACCGCCTATATGCTGGATGAACTAAAAGCCCTCGCGTAAAGACGAAAGGCAGCTGCCTGTCTTGCGCGAGGGCCTATTGGGCTTTTTTCCTGTTTGGGCTGGTCTGGTCTTCTACGGTTGCGCCGTTTTGACCAGGGCGCTTTGCTGCCGCACGTACGCAATCAGGTCAGCAGCCATATCGTAATAGTTGAAAGGCGTAATCAGGTAAATCCCGTTGAAATAGCGGACAGCCGTGTCGAGCAGTTCTTTGGCGATGGCGATGCCTTCCTGCCTGGCCGCTGGTCCCTGTACTTTTTTCATCCGTTCCAAGGCTTCCGCCGAAAGCTTGATGCCAGGCACTTCATTGTGCAGGAACTCGGCATTTCTTGAACTGGTCAGCGGCATGATGCCGATAAAAACCGGGATGCCGATGTGCTTGGTCGCCTCGTGTACAAGGCGAATCGATTCGACGTCATACACAGGTTGGGTCATGATGTAATCAGCCCCTGCCTCGACTTTCTTTTCCAGCCGGGCGACAGCCGCTGCCATGTTGCGCACGTTCGGGTTGAAGGCTGCGCCCACGATGAACTGGGCTTTTTGCTTGAGCGGTCGTCCCGAGAACGAGACGCCTTCGTTCAACTGCTTCACCATGCGGATCAAATCGAACGAAGTGACATCAAACACCGAGCTTGCCCCCGGCAAATCGCCGAAGCGGGACGGGTCGCCCGTGATGACGAGAATTTGGTCGATGCCAAGCGCGTGCAGCCCCATCAGATGGGATTGCTGCCCGATCAAGTTGCGGTCACGGCAGGCAATATGCAAAAGCGGATCGATCCCGTGTCTCGTTTTCATCAGCGCTCCGAGCGCCATGTTGCTCATCCGCACCGTCGCAAGCGAATTGTCTGCCAGCGTGATCGCGTCTGCCCCTGCTTTGTGCAGCTCGCAGCAGCCGTCCAGAAACTGTTCGGCGTCGAGATCGCGCGGCGGATCAAATTCGACGATGATCGTTGTAGCTGTTTTCACCCGTTCCACGATGCTTGGCTTCTCGCGCTCGTGAATGCTTTGTACCGTTATGTGCGGACGCTCCGCCAACGCAATCGTTGGATTCACGCGTGCTTGCGGCTTTTGCCCTGCGAGCGCATCTGCTATCGCCTTCACGTGTGCAGGGGTCGTTCCGCAGCAGCCGCCGATCAGGCGCACTCCCTGGTCGCGCAGGCGCAGGGCGCTTTCGGCAAAATAGTCGGGAGACGACTTGAAGGCGTACTCCCCGTCCGTCATTCCCAGCCGTCCCGCATTGGGGAACGCTGACAGAAGCGAATCATCCGGGAAGATCGTGCTTTCAAAAGAGCGCAAAATTTCAGCCGGACCCAAGCGGCAGTTCAGACCGATGACGTCTGCTCCTGCCTGTTTCAGTTGCGGAAAAGCATCCGTCAGCGAGTAGCCGTCGCGCGTGCGTCCGACTTCCAATGTCGCCAGTTGCGCAATGACGGGCACATCTGTCAGCGGACGAATGACCTCGATGGCGAGCAGCAGTTCCTCCAGATCGAGGAACGTTTCCAAAATCAGCGCGTCTACGCCTGCGTGCAACAGCGCGATCGCCTGTTCCTCGTACTGGTCCCGATACTCATCCAGTACCTTTTTCTTCACCCGTCCAGCCAAAATCGAGCCGATGCTGCCTGCCACGTACGCATCGTCCTGAGCGGCTTCGCGGGCAATCGCCACGGCAAGACGGTTGATCCGCGCCACTTTGTGCTCCAAACCGTAGCGGCTGAGCGCATCCCGGTTCGCGGAAAATGTATTTGTCTCCAAAAGGCGCGCTCCTGCCTGATAGTACGACGCATGAACTTCGTGCACCACTCGCGGATTGGACAAACACAACTCTTCAAAGCTGACGCCAACCGGGGCGCCCAGCGCATGCAGCTGGGTCGCCATGGCTCCGTCTCCGACCAGCAGGTGCTCCTGCAAATACTCCCGTAAGTCTTGCTTGCTCGTCGTCAACTCAATCCCTTCTCTCCCATTTTCATTAGACGATCTATACTTCAAACACCGACGGACCTGCGTTAAAGTAACGCGCTTCCGGGTGGGCAAATACCATCGCGGATACAGAAGCTTCCGGCTCCATCATGAAGCCTTCTGTCAACTGGATGCCGATGTCTTCCGGCCGCAGCAGGCGGAACAGTTGCGCCTGGTCTTCCAAGTTCGGGCAAGCCGGATAGCCGAACGACACGCGAATGCCTCGATAGCGGGCACCGAAGCGCTCCAGCATGGTCATTTCCGCCGGATCAGGAATCCCCCATACATCGCGCATTACGTGGTGAATCCGCTCCGCAAAAGCTTCCGCCAGCTCCAGAGCCAATGCTTGCAAAACGTGCGAGCGCAAGTAGTCGCCGCGTTCCTTCAGTTCAGTCGAGCGCTCGCGAATGCCGCCGCCTGCTGTCACCGTCAAAAATCCGACGTAATCCATCTCCTTGCTCTCGACCGGACGCAAGAAATCGGACAGGCACAGATGCGGCTCTTCCGGCTGACGCGGGAACGAGAATCGTTCCAGCACTTTGCTGTGGTCGTTTGGATCGTAGACGATAATATCGTTGCCGTCCGCTTGCGCCGGGAAAAACTGATAGGCACCGTGCGCCTTGATCGTTCCCTGCTGCTTCGCTTCATTCAACAGCTCCTCGACTATCCCGTACAGTTCCAACGCCTTTTCGTCGCCCGCTTCCAGCAATTTTTCCACGTTTCCACGCACACCGAGATGCTTGCCGAGCAGCATGCGCAAATTCAGGTACGGTTGCAAATGGCTGATCGGGTACTGGCGCAGCACGTGTCGCTCGCAGTCTGGCGGCAACTGAATCGGAACGGTTCTGCTAATCGCCGAACGGGCAGGCAGCGGAGCTTTTTTCTCTTGTACCACCACGGGTTGCGCCGTTGCCGCCGCTTCAGCGAGTTCTTGCTGCTCAGCGACCAGACGCTCCCGCTCGTTCGGGTTTTGCAAACGGTTGACGAGGTCGAGTCCGTCCATCGCATCCTTGGCGTACAACACGATTCCGTGGTATTCCGGCGCGATCCGGTTGGAAGTGAATTTGCGCGTCAAAGCCGCACCTCCGACCATCATCGGCACATCGATTCCCGCTGCTTTCAAGTCTTGCGCGGTAATGACCATTTGCTGGGCCGATTTGACCAAAAGACCGGACAACCCGATCGCATCCGGCTTCTCTTCCCGGCAAGCGGCAATCAGTTGCTCAGGCGGCACCTTGATCCCCAGGTTCACTACGTTGTAGCCGTTGTTTGCCAAAATGATTTCCACCAGATTTTTGCCGATGTCGTGCACGTCGCCTTTGACTGTCGCCAGCAAAATCTTGCCTTTGGCCGCCGCATCGCTCTTTTCCATAAACGGCTCCAAAAACGAGACAGACGCTTTCATGACTTCTGCGCTTTGCAGCACTTCCGCTACGATCAGCTGGTTTCCGTTAAACAGGCGGCCGACCTCTTCCATTCCTGACATCAACGGGCCGTTAATAATTTCAAGCGGCGCATACTTTTCCAGAGCCAGCTTCAAATCGTCAGTCAAGCCATCCTTGGAGCCTTCGACGACATATCGGGCGAGGCGCTCTTCCAAAGTCAGCGTGGAAGCTTCCACCCGCACTTCTTTTTTCTTCTGGCGGTAAAATTCGGTGAATGCAGCCAGTGTTTCGTCGTTTGTCTCGAACAGCAGCGCTTCCGCCAGCTTGCGCTCATCCTCGGGAATCGACGCGTAGCGCTCCAGCTTTTCTGTATTGACGATGGCAAAATCGAGTCCGGCAACCGTCGTGTGGTACAAAAACACGGCGTTGAGCACTTCGCGGCCCGCTGCTGGCAGCCCGAAAGACACGTTGCTGACCCCGAGAATCGTTTTGCACAGCGGCATCGCTTCTTTAATGAGGCGAATCCCCTCAACCGTCTCCTTGGCGGAACCGATGTACTGCTCATCCCCTGTACCGACCGGGAACACCAGCGGGTCGAAAATGATGTCTTGCGGGGCAATTCCGTACTGGTTGACCAAAATATCGTACGAGCGCTTCGCCACTTCCAGCTTCTTCTCGCGCGTGACAGCCATGCCCGCTTCCTCGATCGTTCCGACGACTACAGCCGCTCCGAACTTTTTGATCAGCGGCGCTACTTCTTCAAAGCGCTCCAGGCCGTCTTCCAGGTTGATCGAGTTGAGAATCGCTTTTCCCTGGGAATAGCGCAGGCCCAGCTCCATTACTTTTGCATCCGTCGAGTCGATCATCAGCGGAGCCTTGACCTTTTTCACGACGAATTGCAGGAATTTTTCCATATCGGCGTATTCATCCCGATCCGGGTCAGCCAAACAAATATCGATGACGTGAGCGCCGCGTTTTACTTGTGCCCGGGCGATATCTGACGCTTCCTCGTATTGGCCTGCGGCGATCAAGTCGCGGAATTTTTTCGAACCGATGACGTTTGTGCGCTCCCCTACCAACAGCGGGCGACTGTCATCTTCCACGTACACGACTTCGATGCCGGATACCGCGCTGACAGCCTGATCGACAGCCTGACGTGGCTTGCAGTCTTTCAATGCTTCTGCCATCGCCCTGATATGGTCGGGCGTCGTTCCGCAGCAGCCGCCCGCCACGTTCAGCCAGCCTTGTTCCGCAAAAGCGCGCATTTTTGTCGCAAGCCCTTGCGGCGTCTCATGGTAATGTCCGTTTTCATCCGGCAAGCCCGCATTGGGGTAACAGCTCACTCCGCATTGAGCCAGTCCGGACAGCGTGCGCAGATGGTCGCGCATGAACTCGGGACCGGTCGCACAGTTCAGCCCAACGGACACGGGCTTCAAATGCTCAAGCGAGATATAAAACGCCTCGATGTTTTGACCGGCAAGAGTCGTGCCCATCGGTTCAATCGTCCCGGACAGCATGACGGGCAACTCCACATCCAGCTCTGCGAACGCTTTGCGGATGCCGATTCCCCCCGCCTTGACGTTCAGCGTATCCTGCGATGTTTCCAGCAGCAGCACGTCGGCTCCGCCAATGATCAGTCCTTTTGCCTGACGATAGTAGGACTCCACCAGCTCCTCGAAGGTGACGCCGCCTGTCAAAGCGAGCGTTTTCGTCGTCGGTCCCATTGCCCCTGCCACGTATCGCGGCCACTCGGTTGTGCTATAGGCATCTACGGCTTCCTTCGCCAGACGGGCCGCAGCGATGTTTAACTCCAAATCCTTGTCGGCGACATCGTACTCGGCCAACACGACGGAGGTGGCTCCGAATGTATTCGTCTCGACGATGTCCGCTCCCGCCTCCAAATATTTTTCGTGGATGGATCGAATGACGTCTGGTCGCGTCAAGTTCAAAAGCTCGTTGCAACCATCGTAGGCTTCGCCGCCAAAATCATCGGCGGTCAAGTTCGCCTGTTGCAGCATCGTGCCCATCGCACCGTCCAGAATCAGAATTTTCCGGGAAAGCTGTTCGCGAAAAGTGGGTTTCATTGACGTACTCCTTTTCTCCCTTGCGGCGTTTATTCTCGGCAGTTTTTTTGCACAAAAAAATCCTCTTCTTTGAAAGAAGAGGATTTGTCCGCGGATACAATTGCGCCTGAACCATCCTCTCATCTTTCAAAGCCGTAGCTTTGCTGGAATTGGCACCGGATTTTAACCGGTTGCCGAGGCTTCATCAGGCCAGTCCCTCTGCCTCTCTTGATAAGAGTTGTACCATGGTATTCATTTTTGACTTTCAGGTTTCATGTTTGACAGTATCTTAACACCGCGTCCTGTCTACGTCAATTGAGAATTTGTCTATTATTTACTGCTTTTCTCCCCGACTGCGCCCATTTTTGTGCTTACCGGGCATCCGCCCACGCCAATCTGTGCGATCGTGTATAGACTGTAGCATAACGGAAAGGAGGGGGAACAAACGTGAGTACATCTTACTGCGGAAATGGCATCTTTGGAGACTGCTTCGCACTGGTGCTCGTACTGTTTATCCTGCTGGTCATTGTTGGGTGTTCGTGTGACGACTGCTAGGTAAATGACAAGAAGAGGCTATCCCCCCGCCTTCCAGCTGGCTTGCGGGATAGCCTCTTTTTCTTGTCCTTACGGCTCGATTACAGCCTCGCCGCTTTTGGCATCGATGGTAATGAAACTGCTTGCCAGCTCTTCCTCGCTCCACGGAATGTACGCGAGTCTCGGACGATCCAGCCAATCGTTTTCCTGATCTTTTAACAGGTAAACAAGCCTGAGTGGCATGACGCGCAAAAACGACTCGGCAGCCTTTTGTTTGGAAACGACCTCGGCTGACGAAGGAAGCTCTATCAACTTGTGAGTCTCTCGCCAATTCCGGAAGCTGTTTACCTTCCCGGTCGAAGGGTCTACCGACACCTCGTAAGCGGCATCTGGCCCCTTGTCCAACACCGGAATCCCATCCTTGCTCATGACATAGCGGAATACCCAGTTGCCTGACGAAACCGGATTGGCTGCGCCAGGTTCCATCACTTGTGCAAGCTGCACTTCTTTTACGCCCGGATCGGCGTATTTGGCCAAAAAGAACACGGCTGCCTGCTCGGCCTGTTCGCGCTTCACGGTCACTTGCGTATTTGTGCGGGGAACGCGCAACCCAACTACCTGGCTCGTCTTCGCGTCGATCGTCACTTCATGCCAGCGGTCTTTGCTATCTGCCCAGTTGAATGATTTGTTCTTTTGGTGATCATCTACGGATTCCCGATAGGACATGCCTTCGACGTTGACGCCAAATTCCGTTTGCAAAAGCGCCTTCGCCTCTTCCTTCGTACGCACGATGACAGGCTGTTCGTGTGTCTCGAACGCATCTGCCTGCGGCTGCTCCCGCTGCAGCTGATCGTAGGCAAAGCCGTTGTTTCCCGTACCGTAGTTGATCTTGCCGCTATGCGCATCAATGTACCAATCAAGGAAAACCGGCCTTCCTTGTTGGAAAAAGGAAACCGCTGCCCTGTATTCCAGTGTCGGCTGTTTCAGCGCCTTCCCTTCGGACATGTGCTGCACGTATACAAGCTTCATATTTGCGGCCAGCTCGTTTTCGGCGGCGCTTTTCGCCACAGCTTCCGCAGCATCCGGGAACGAAGACGGGGAATACGCTCTCGTCGGTTTGCTGAACATCAGAAGACGTCCGGAGCTGCCCAGTTCAATATCCAGCACATCTTCCATGACAGGTAACCCGTTATGATAACGCATGAATTTTTCCGCGCTATTCGATTCCACATGGCGATAGTTCGCGCTGTCAGCTCCAAGCAATCGGCCGAGAAGCTGCTTCGCTTGCTTTAACGCCTCTGCTTCATTTGGCTTTTGCGCTTCTTCGTTGCGGTCCCGCTGAATCCGGTACAGATCGATGTCTTGCCCGTTGCCGATTTCGCTCACCATCGCTGTCTGGCCTTCGTCGTTCACTTTGCCCAAAACCAGCGCCCAGCCATCTCGAGTCAGCTGTTTGTTGTAGACAACCGGGAACGGATTCAGTTCAGTCACGGAGGCGGCGAATTTGGCAAACAGCTTCTGCTCCTGCTCGTTCAACCTGCCGAAAAAGGCGACGCGCTCCTTTTTGTCCACCTGGACAGTCAAGACATCGTACGGGACAGGCTTGCCGTTTTCCAACCGCTGATAGCTGACGTTCATCCACGTTCCGTTGCGCCAATCCTCATCCGCATAAACTTCTGTCGCCTGATGCGCGTAAACCTTCGCTTCTTCACCGAGCGCGGTCTGCAAAAATGCTTGCGCGACTTTCTCTGCTTGCGCGGGCGCAATCGTTGTTTTCTCGCCGTCACTGCTTGCGTCCAGCAAGTAGCTTTCGATCCGCCCCGTCCGGGTGTCATACGCGACTTGTCCGATTGCCCTGTCCTTTTGCAGCAAGGTCACAAGCGCAATCCCATCCAGCGTCTCGCCTTTGCGCAGTGTGACACCGCCAAGCTCAGGGACTGCCTTTTGCAGCGGAGCCAGCGCTTGTTCCGGTGAAACGGCCTGCTCCGCGGTTTTGTCCGTTTGATGCGCCGCCGCTGCGCTCGTTCCATTTTTTTGCGGCGACATGGACGGCAGAAAGCCCTCTCGCACCCCTAGCACGGTCAATGCCAGACAAGCCGCAAGCGATCCCGCCATGACTAACTGCTTGTGATTTTTCTGCTTTTTCTTCCCGACCTCCATCCGAATCCTCTCTTCCATTTCCCGGGTAAACTTCACTTCCGAAGCTGCCGCTTTCCCTGCTTCGCGTACAGCTTCACGCAGCCCCTGATCTAGTTCCATTCCAATCCCTCCTTTTCACACAATGCCCGAAAATGTTTGCGCGCCCGATGCAGCTGCGTCCGTACCGCATCCTCGGAAATATCCAGCACTTGTGCTACTTCCTTAATTGACAAATCTTCATAGTAATGAAGTACCATGACCTTTCGATACAAAGGCGACAGCATCATGACTTTCTCGGCGATATGTACCTGGTCCAGTTGCTTGAAAACGGACGATTCCACGTTCCCTTCCGCCACTTGTTCCGGCACGGTTTCTTTCGGGGAGACAAACGTAGAAAAGATTTGCCGGAACGACCACGATCGCAAATACTTGCGCGATTCATTGATGGCAATCCGGTACAGCCATGTTTTCAAACTGCTCTCATGGCGAAACTGATCCAGCGACCGATAGGCTTTCAGGAACACTTCCTGTGTGATGTCTTCCGCGATTCCGCGATCTTTGACGATCATGTAGGCGAGCTGGACGATTTTGTCACCGTAGTCATTCATCAAAGTCGACAGCAGCGCATCCTTGGTCGGCTGCAAAGACCGCTCTGCCGCGTTAGCCTTTGCACTGGCATTCAGATTGACATTCACTTTGCTTCACCTCCTCTTGCAAACGATATCCATTTGATCCAGCAGCCTGCTTTTTGTGACAGAAATCGCGATTTATTTTTCCTGGCCTCTGTTTTCAGCGGAAAAGACGACACCTGCGCGCACTGCGTTCGTTGTCAGAGCGGAACGCTTTTGCTATCATGAGGCTTACCTAACCCCTAGAAAGGAACGATTGACGATGAACACTTTGCTCGCTTGTGAAAAAGACGAGTTTTTGTCCTGTATAGAGACGGTAAAGGAACTGGAAACATCCGAGTTTGAAACATATTCCATCGTAAAGCATACCGAAACAGGTGAACACTATTTGCGCTACTTTTTGTCGCATATCAACCTGTCCGAAGGCGGCAGAAGGGACAATTACGATCACTTTTTGCCACTCGACTCCGACGACGTTCTCGGTCTGATGTTTGGCGATCAGGATTACCACTTCCCGGAAAACTGGCGCTCTTCCTACCTGCGCAGCGGCAACGACAATCGGCTGATCCCTTTTGATCCATCCGAGAATTACGATCTGGAAGAAGAAGCGGCTGCCGAGCTGGCCATGGTGGAAAAACTGGAGCAGTACAAGGCGCAATGGATGCATGCCGAAAACTTGACGGCGGAAGAAAGAGAAAAGCTGACGCAGGAGTATTTCGCGGCACTCGACAAGATTTTGAAAAAACCGGAAGAGTAAGTTGCACAAAAGCACCAAAAACGGCTATAATGCTAGGTAAACAAGCGAATCGTTGATGAGGACAGTACCCTTGGACTTACGGCTGTAGCGAATCGGGGATGGTGGAAGCCCGATGCCTGACCAAGTGCGGAAGCGCCCCTCGGAGATGCGGCCTGAACATCTGACGCTATAGATGTAAGCGTCTGGATTGTGTAGGGTTTTGCCGGGTCTGCCCGTTACAGCAGCGCAAAGCGGTTTTTGCCTCAACCAAATCATGCAGGCAAAAACAACAAGAGTGGCACCGCGGGAGCACAACCTCTCGTCTCTTTTTACAGGAGACGTAGAGGTTTTTTTATTTTTCAAACGTTCCGTTCCAAAGCTTTTCCCATCTGAAAGGAGAATTACCATGAGTTACAAACATCAAGTGGCGGAAAAAATCGCCGCGGCCCTCACCGGACTCGGTGTGAACGATTTCTCGCAAGAAACGGTGTACAATATGCTGGAAACACCGCCAAACCCGGCTATGGGAGATATCGCTTTCCCATGTTTCCAATTGGCAAAAGCACTACGCAAAGCTCCGCCGATGATCGCGACAGAGCTTGCGGAAAAAATAGAAGGTGCGCCGCTGCGCTCGGCACAAGCGGTCGGCCCATACGTCAACTTGTTTCTCGATCAGCAAAACGTGGCGGAGCAAGTCATTGGCACCATCCTGGCACAAGGCAGCGCTTACGGCAGCAGCGAAGCAGGCCAAGGCCGCAAAGTGCCGATCGACCTCTCCTCCCCTAACATCGCCAAGCCGTTTTCCATGGGGCACTTGCGTTCGACCGTCATCGGAAACGCGATTGCGAACATCATGGAAAAACGCGGCTACCAGCCTGTGCGCATCAACCACTTGGGTGACTGGGGCACACAGTTCGGCAAGCTGATCGTCGCCTATCGCCTGTGGGGTGACGAGGAGAAAGTCAAAGCGGAGCCGATCAAAGAACTGCTCAGCCTGTACGTGCGTTTCCACGAAGAAGTTGAAAACGACTCTACCTTGGAAGACCAGGGCCGCGAATGGTTCAAAAAGCTGGAAGATGGCGACGCCGAGGCGCAGCATCTGTGGAAATGGTTCCGCGACGAATCGCTCAAGGAGTTCATGAAAATTTACGAGCTGATGAACGTCTCCTTCGACTCCACGCACGGGGAAGCTTTCTACAACGACAAAATGGATCGCGTCGTCACCCTGCTCGAAGAAAAAGGCTTGCTGACCGAATCGGACGGCGCCATGGTTGTCAGTCTCGATGAGTACAACATGCCGCCATGCCTGATCAAAAAGTCGGACGGCGCTACTTTGTACGCCACGCGCGATCTGGCAGCCGCCCTGTACCGTCATGAGACGTACGACTTCGCAAAAGCGCTCTACGTCGTAGGAAACGAGCAGCGCCTCCACTTCCAGCAGCTCTACAAAGTATTGGAGAAAATGGGCTACGCCTGGTCCGCCGACATGCATCACATCCCGTTCGGCATGATGCTCAAAGACGGCAAGAAAATGTCCACGCGTAAAGGAAAAGTCGTCCTGCTCGAAGAAGTTTTGGCGCAGGCGATTGCCGATGTGCAAAAAGTGATTGAGGAGAAAAATCCTTCCCTCGCGAACAAGGACGAAGTTTCCCGCCAAGTCGGGGTCGGTGCCGTCATTTTCCACGACCTGAAAAACTACCGTCTGAACGACATCAACTTCTCCTGGGAAGAAATGCTCACCTTTGAAGGCGAGACAGGGCCGTACGTGCAATACACGCACGCGCGCGCTTGCTCGCTTCTGCGCAAAGGAGAGTACAAGCCGCAAACGGCTGCCAGCCTCGTACCAGATGCATTGGACAGCAAGGAAGCGTGGGCAGTCATCACTTTGCTGAACAGCTTCCCGGAAGTGATTGAACGGGCCAGCGACAATTTCGATCCGTCGCAAATCGGCAAGTACGTCATCGACCTTGCCCAATCGTTCAACAAGTTCTACGCCAACGTGCGCATTTTGGCCGAGGAAGAAGACGTCAAAGCGTCCCGCCTCCAGCTCGTAGCTGCGGTAGTCGCTGTCCTGAAAGAAGGATTGCGCCTGCTCGGACTGGCTGCTCCAGAGGAAATGTAACTGTCGCAAGATCACGAAAGCCGGCTGCCTCCTGCTCTCAGGAAACGCCGGCTTTCCTTTTTGGAAAACAGCAGCCACGGCTCGCTTGCCGATATCTCACCACCTAAATCGTTCCATTTTTTGTCATGCTTTGCGATAATAAAAAGAAAAACGTCATTGGTGGTGAGTGGATGTGAGCAGAACGATACAGTTTGGCCCGTCGGAGTGCACGTTGGCGCTCAGCGGCTGGCGCGCGGTGATCGCATTCGAGAACCGCATTACCATGCCGTATCGATTCATCAAGCATGTTCAAGTCGATTCTTTTACTCCCGAGCCGGGAACGCTGCGCATGCCGGGAACGGAGATTCCTTTTTCCAGCACATATGCGGGCAGATTCCTCTACGGAAACGATTGGTACTTCCTTTCCTTCGAGCGGACGAATCATCTGCTTTTGCTCGATTTGGAAGGACATGCGAAATACCGGAAAATTGTCGTACAGGTGGAGAACCCCACCGAGATCGCCGTTACGCTGCAACAACATCTGCTCGCTCAACACGAATGAAGACAGACAACCGTTGTGAAGCAGATTCTTTTTGAAAAACGCCCTACAGAAAGTGAGATTGTTATGAAAAAAATTGTTTTGATCGCCGCAAGCTTGCTGCTCATGCTCAGCGTCCTGACTGGCTTTGACACCCCTGCCCCTGCTGCAAGCTCCCTGCAAAGCTCTTTGCAAAAATATGCCGTTCCTGTAGCGAAAATGGAGCTGCCCGCGAAGACGATTATCGGCTTTGGCGAAGCTACGCACGGAAACAAGCAGTTCACTACGCTCAAGCTGGACGTATTCCGGCATGTAGTCGAGAAGCAAGGCTATCGCGTGTTTGCCATCGAAGGTGATTTTGGCGGCGCCCAGAAGGTCAACGACTTCCTTTTGGGTGGACATGTAACCGCAAACGATGCGGCAAAGGCGATCGGCTTCGCCATCTACAACACGCAAGAAATGGCCGATCTGCTGTCCTGGATGCGCACTTACAATGAAAAGCAGCCTGCCGACCAAAAAATCCATTTTTACGGATTTGACATGCAGCGCTACGATCACAACAAGACAAGGCTTTTCGCCTACTTGCAAAAAGTCGACCCTGCGCTTGCTTCTGAATCGGCAAAGGCACTCGCCAAGCTGACCGATCAAACCGTGTCCGACGAAAAGCTCGCAAAGGAGAGCCTTGCTTCGACTCGCCACATGCTCGAACGAATCAAGCAAAACAAAACCGCCTACATCGCCAAAAGCTCGGAAAAAGACTACGAGCTGGCTGTCGCCTATGCCGAATCGATCATGCAAAATGCCACTTTGCACGGAACGAACGTCCCTTACGGCAGCACGCGCGACCGCTTCATGGCCGACCGGGTCAACTGGATTCTCGCGTTTGAAAAGAAATTTTACGGACGCCAGCAACTGTTTATCGCCGGACATAACGGACACATCGAAAAAACGTCGACAACGGCAGGCATCATCGCCTCCATGGGCGCCCATCTGGCGAAAACGTGGGGCGACCAGTATTACGCGATCGGCAGCGAATTTTACGAAAGCTCGTTTCTGGCCAAAGACGCGTCAACCAATGAACGCAAGCTGTTCCATGTCAAAAACAGCGGGGAGCAGCGACTAGCCGTTCTGTTCGCGAAGACCGGAATGGCGGATGGCTTTTTGGATTTTGCCAAGACCCGCCAGGACACAGCCTTTTCCGCCTACGTGAATCGCGCCCAGCCGATCAGCGCCATCGGCGACATGTTTGCCAGTTGGTATGGCAGCATCGAGAAAATGTGCACGCTGCAAATGGTTCCGGCAAAAGCGTTTGATGCGCTGGTGTTCGTGCGGACGGCGACGCCTTCTGTCATGCTCGCAGAGTGACAGCGTCCGAGCGAGCAGTTGAATGCTTGATCTACCTGACTCTACGTCAGTCGCATGTGCACACATGAGTAGACTGCAAAGCGCTGATCCCGACCACCACAAAAGCCCCGCCAGAATGCCGCTAAATCGAAGCGGCTCTCTGACGGGGCTTTTTTATGTGCTGTGCTTGTTTCGCTTACATGCTTGGCCTTACGAAGACAGCGTCATGTTTTCATAGATGACGGACAGACCCATTCCGCCTGCCATGCAGAGCGTGACCATGCCGTATTTGACGCGGCTGCGCACCATTTCGTTCATCAGCGTCACGGTCAGCTTGGCGCCTGTCGCTCCGACCGGGTGACCGAGTGCGATCGCGCCTCCGTTGACATTGACCTTCGCCGGGTCCAGCTCCAGCCCTTTGATGACGGACAGCGCTTGTGCGGCGAACGCCTCGTTCAGCTCGATCAGCCCGATGTCATCCAGTGTCAGACCTGCTTTTTCCAACGCTTTTTGCGTCGCCGGGACAGGCCCGATTCCCATTACGCCCGGCTCCACTCCTGCGCTGGCAAACGTCTTGATTTTGACCAGCGGCTTAAGACCCGCTTCCTCCGCTTTTTCCCGCGACATCATCAAGACGGCTGCTGCTCCGTCGTTCATCGGACATGCGTTGCCCGCCGTAACCGTGCCGTCTTTTTGGAAGACGCTTTTCAGCTTCGCCAAATCGTCCAGATTAATATCCGCACGCACCGACTCATCCTGGTCAAAGACGCGCGTCCCTTTGCGCTCCTTGATTGCAATCGGCACGATCTCGCTGGCAAATTTGCCTGCGGCGATGGCGGCTGCGGCTTTTTTATGGCTGTCAAAAGCGAACTGATCCTGCTCTTCGCGGGAAATCCCGTACTGGAGCGCGAGCCGCTCCGCTGTGATCCCCATGTGCTCGCCTTCCAGAGAACAGATCAAGCCGTCCGCCAAGAGAGCGTCTTCCATCGTCAAATTGCCGAATTTGCTGCCCCAACGGTTTTTCACCAAGTACGGGACATTGCTCATGTTTTCCACGCCGCCGGCAACGACGACATCTTCCTGCCCGGCCATGATCGCGAGTGCGCCGCTTGTGATCGCCTTCAAGCCCGATCCGCACGCCTTGATCACGACATGCCCGTACACCTGGCGCGGAAATCCGGCGAGCTGCGAGCTGATCCTGGCCGCGTTCAGACCGCCGCCGTGCACGTAACCGTTGCCAAAAATCACTTCATTGACTTCCTGCTTGGAAAAGCCGGACTTTTCCATCAAGCCTTCCAATACTTGCCGTCCCAGCTCCGTTGCCGGCACGTCGCGCAAGCTTTTGCCGAAAGCGCCAACTGCGCTGCGCGCCCCGGCGACAATGACTACTTCTCTCATCGCTACGCTCCCTTTCGCTGTTGCCTCGTTACCTTACAAAACCCGATTCAAAAACTCGCGTGTCCGCTCTTCTTTCGGATTGTTGAAAATTTCTTCCGGGCGCGCCATCTCCACGATTTTCCCCTGGTTCATAAAAGCGACCCAGTCCGCTACTTCTTTGGCGAATCCCATTTCATGCGTCACAATAATCATCGTCATCCCGTCCTGGGCGAGCTGCTTCATCGTTTCCAGCACTTCGCCGACCAGCTCCGGATCGAGCGCGGATGTCGGCTCGTCAAACAGCATGATCTCCGGCTTCATCGCCAGCGAACGGGCGATCGCCACCCGCTGCTTCTGACCGCCTGACAGCGAGGATGGATAGACGTCTGCTTTTTCTGACAATCCTACCTTCTGCAAAAGCTGCAACGCTTCCTGCTTCGTTTGCTCCTTGTCCGCTTTTTTCGCGATCAGCGGCGCTTCCATGACGTTTTCCAACACGGTTTTGTGCGGGAACAGATTGAAGTGCTGGAAGACCATGCCGACTTTTTGCCGCACTTTGGTCAAATCGTCCTTTTTCGGATCGATGCTCTTTCCTTCAATCAAGATATCTCCGCCATTCTTGATTTCCAAAAAGTTGATGCAGCGAATCAATGTGCTCTTGCCGGAGCCGCTCGCCCCGATCAAGACGACGACCTCGCCTTTTGCCACCTCTAATGTGACGTCTTTCAACACTTCTACCTGTCCAAAGCTCTTCTTCAAGTTTTGCACGCGAATCATGACTTGCTTGTCTTCCATTGTTTTCGCCCCTTTGCTCTACACGTCACCTTTGGCCAACCGCTTTTCCATCCGATGGACGACATACGTGAAAATCATGACAATCACCAAATAGTACAAGGCGACGATCAAAAAGTACGTCATCTCGTCAAAGGTTTCTGCTGACAGACGGCGAGCCAGCGAAAACAGCTCATCCATCGCGATAAATGCCGCCAGCGACGATTCCTTCAGCGACAAAATAAACTGGTTGCCGAGCGGCGGAATCGAACGCTTCATCGCTTGTGGCAAAATGATTCTACGCATCGTTTGAGACGAGGACATCCCGAGCGACAAGCCTGCTTCCATCTGGCCCTTGTCAATCGACTGGATGGAGCCGCGGAAAATTTCTGCGATGTACGCCCCGCTGTGAATCGCCAGAGCCAAAGCCGCTGACCAAAATTGACCGAGATCGATCATCTTGTAAAAACCGAAATAGAGGACAAAAATTTGCACAATCAGCGGCGTGCCGCGAATGACCATGATATACACGTTGGCGATGATTTGACCAAGCTTGAACTTGGACACTTTCAACAGGGCGACGAACAGCCCGATAATCGAACCTACGATGACGGAAGCAACCGTCAGCTCAAACGTCAGCAGCAGCGGCTTCCAAAAAAACGGCAGTGTGCGAAAAAACTCTTCGGTCAAATGTGAAATACTGGGCACTCGATGCCACCCCTCGCTGATAAAATGTTCCTGTCACCCGCAGCTTTGCGCCCGCAGATGACAGGCAGTCGAACCGATGCGTCAAACTACTCGTTTTTGCTGATATCGCGTTGGAAATACTTTTCGCTCAACTGTTTGTAAGTGCCGTCTTCATGCATTTGCTTCAGCACCTCGTTGATTTTGTTCAAGAGTTCTGTGTTTCCTTTGCGCACGGCAATTCCATGCTGAACCTCTGACAGCGGCGCTCCGCTTTTCTTGATCTTCAAGCCTTGGCCAATCGCGATTTCCCCGACCACGCTATCAGTAATGACCACATCGTGCTTTCCTTGCTCCAGGGCACGCAGCGCAGTCACGTCGCTGTCGTACGTCTTGATGTTGTCGGTGTACTCGCGCGCCATTTTTTCGTGCGTAGTGCCCAGGGCAACCGCAACTTCCTTGCCTTTCAGCTCTTCCAGTGTGGAAGTTGTGCCGTCCGGACGAGTGAACAGTTGACCACCGGACAAATAATATGGATCAGCAAAATCAATTTGCTGTTTGCGTTCTTCTGTAATGGCATGACTGGCAATCGCTGCGTCGTAACGCCCTTCTTTTACCCCGGCAATGATGCCGGAAAAAGGCGATGTAACCGCTTTCGGTGTAAGGTTCAGCCGCTTGGCGATTTCGTTGCCGATCTCGATATCGAATCCGGTCAACTGCCCGTCTTTGAAATAGCTGAACGGCTGGTATTCACCGGAAGCCGCGAAAGTGAACACGCCCGCTTCTTTTGTCATCGAGGAACCCGCAGCTGCGCTACCTTGTCCTCCGGTATTGCCAGTCGACGCTTCTTGTCCACATCCTGCTACGAGAAGTGACAAGGAAAACAATACTCCTGCAACGGCTTTGAGTGATTTTTTCATAGTAATTAGCCCCCTTATGATGTCTGTCAAACTGTTTCATTACTCCACCATTTGCAAATGTTCGGAAATCAAAAGCGGCGCTCCGGTATGGTAAATGACATCCTGCAATGAATACGGATACATCACCTCCGTCAGCATCAACCCTTCTGGCGTTACCTCAATGACCGCCCGCTCCGTGACAATCAGGTCGACACAGCCCTTGGCTGTCAGCGGAAACGTGCATTCCCTGCGAATTTTCGGCTCCCCGGAAAGCGTCACATGGCTCATCAGCACAATCACTTTTTTGGCGTAAAACGCCAGCTCGGCACCACCGCCGATCCCGTGAACCCTCGTCCCGGGAACGATCCAGTTCGCCAAATCTCCGCGGCGATTTACTTGCAGCGCCCCGATAAAAGCCACATCCAGCTTTCGGCGCCGGATCATGCCGTAGGCGACGGTGCTGTCAAAGTAGGAAGCCCCCGGAACGATTGTGACTGGCGCTCCCCCCGCGTTGGAAATATGCTGATCCTCTTCGCCCTGGATCGGCGTAGGCCCGACTCCGAGAATGCCGTTCACAGAATGGAACATGACGTGCCACTCGTTCGGGATAAAATCAGCGACCAGCTCGGGAATCCCGATCCCCAGATTCACGGCCATTCCCGGCACGATTTCCTTTGCGGCCCGGCGCGCAATCATGTTGCGTTGATCCATTGTCAGTCGCATCAGCTGTTCCCCCCGCTGCGATTCACCATGTAATCGACAAAAATGCCTGGCGTCACGATTTTTTCCGGGTCCAGCTCGCCTGCCGGAACGATTTCTTCCACTTCAGCGATCGTGATTTCCGCCGCCATCGCCACCAGCGGGTTCAAATTTCTCGCCGACTTGTCGTAGATGAGATTGCCGTACGTGTCCGCCTGTTTCGCGTAGACGATGCCCACATCCGCCGTCAGCGCCGGCTCCATCCAACAGGGCTTTCCCTCGAACAGCACCGCTTCCCTGCCGTCTGTCGCTTCTCCCCACATGCGCGCATCGACGAGAATCCCGGGTATGCCCACGCCCCCGGCGCGAATTTTTTCGGCAAAAATGCCTTGGGGGCAAAATGTTACCGCAAGACGTCCGTCCATCATCTGCTGACCTGCTTCGGGATTGGAGCCGATATGGGTCGTCAGCAGCTTTTTGACCCGTCCGTGGCTGATCAGCTTGCCAATCCCCACATCGGGGTATCCGGCGTCAATCCCGATCAAGGTCAGGTCGCGCACTCCCTTTTGCAGAAGCGCATCAATCAGCAAGGCCGGAGAACCGATCGTCCCAAAGCCGCCGTACATCAGCCGTGCCCCGTCTTGCACACATTCCATTGCTTGGTCGCGCGTCACCAGTTTTGATAGCATAGCATGGCCATTCCTTATCTCTCTTGATTATTGGGCAAAGTCGCTTTCGTCTTCTTCGTTGTAGCAAGTCTCGTGCCAATGCCGCAAATGCTGAATCGTAGCGAAAATTGCCGAAACTATGTTTTTTCTGACGAATCGAATCAGACTCACTTTTGAATCGAAATCAAGAAAAACAGGCTTGTTTACGCCGAATTGATATCGACTCACATTTTTTCAAATCCGACTCACTATACAACGGACGGTTTCATCTTGTACAATCAGTTCAAAAATGGGGGGAGCGAATCGCCAATGGAAAAAGATGCGGAGATTTTGGCCCTGTCGTCTGTCGATCGCTTCATCGACATATTGAACTCGCTGGCGGACGGCATTTTCATCTCGGATGCGCAAGGCACGACTCTCTGGTTGAATAAAGCGAGCGAAAACTTGTGCGGCATGCCCAAAGCAGAATTGATCGGACAAAACGTGGCAGATCTGGAGGAGATGGGCATTTTCAGCCCGTCTGTGACACGTCTCGTCCTCGAATCCGGCAAACCGACGACGACAATCCAGCTGGTGAACAGCAGAGGAAAATTTCTCGTGACGGGGCATATCATCCCTGATGAAGCTGGCAATCCGGAGCTGATCGTCGCCCATTCCCGCGACATCACAGAAGCGGCGCGGGCCAGCTCGCAGCTCGAAGAAACCGTGGCCCTGCTCAAACGCTACAGCGAGGAGCTGCAACTGATGAAGCGCGAGGCGAATCAAAGCTCGTCGCAGACGCTGATCGGCAACAGCCGCTCCTATCTGGCGCTGATGGAGCTGATCAAAAAAGTCGCTTTGGCTGATACGACTGTCCTGATCACAGGGGAAACCGGCGTGGGCAAAAGCCATCTCGCCGAGCAAATCCACCAGCTGAGCGAGCGCAGCACCGGACCTTTTATCCATGTGAACTGCAGTGCCATCCCGGAAACGTTGATCGAGTCGGAGCTGTTCGGCTACCACAAAGGGGCGTTTACCGGAGCCAACCATTCAGGCAAAATCGGCTTGGTCAAAATGGCGGACAAAGGCACGCTGTTTCTCGACGAGATCAGCGAGCTGCCCTATCACCTGCAATCGAAGCTGCTCCTGCTTTTGCAAAACAAAACATTCATGCCGATCGGCGGCACGAAAACCTACACGGCCGACATCCGCATCATCGCCGCCACGAACACGAACTTGCAGGAGCTGGTGCGCCTCGGCAAGTTCCGGCACGACCTGTACTACCGACTGAACATTTTGCCGATCAACGTGCCGCCATTGCGCGAGCGCAAAGACGACATCTTCCCGCTCTTGCACCACAACCTGCAAAAATTCAACGCCAAGCATAACCAGAAGCGGCGGTTTACGTCAGATGTGCTGGATGTGCTGCACCAGTACGACTGGCCAGGAAATGTGCGCGAGCTGGAAAACTTGGTGGAGCGCATCGTCATCACCTCCAAGCTCGACGAGATTTCTGTCACCGATTTGCCGGAAGAACAACGCAGTATTCGCGAGCTGGAGGAAGGCATCCTCACGTTAGGCTCGCTGTCCCTGACGGAGCGCATGGAAAAAATCGAAGTGGAGTTTATTATGCAGGCGCTGCGCATTCACAAGACAACCCGCAAGACGGCAGCCGCTTTGGGGATTACACAGTCGCTGCTGATGCGGCGGATCAAGAAATACGGGATTGCCTTGGAAGACGAGGAGGACGCTTGAGAAAAGCGGCCGTGGACAAGCCGAAACCTGCTGCAAGTCGCTGGTAAAAGGGCTGACCACTTGCACTCGCGAAAAAAGCATGCCGGACATTCCGTTCACAGCTACACAGTTGTCTGCGGGCTGTCAGCTGTTCGCAGCCCATCCACGGAACAGCAAAAAAGCGCTCAACACGTGAGCGCTCTTTTCTGTGACCTTTTCGTCTGACTTATTCCTCGATTTTCTTGGCGGTTTTGCCAAACCACGTCTTCGCGACCAGCTCCACCACTTGCTTCGGCAGCGATTGCGGCGCTTGCACTTCATTGCCCGCCGCATCCACGCTCCGGTAGAGCAAAGCTGTGTCGTCAGCCGGATCGGACTTCGTTTGCAGCGTCAAATCCCCGATTTGTCCCGCGTTTGTCCATTCCTCGATCATCAGCTGGTATTCGCCTGGTGCCAGCTCGATATAGTCGTCCTCTGTCACATCGATGACAGCGAACCCGTCGTGCTGGATATCGGCATCGTATGTATTCCCGTTCGCTGTCTCGTAAAGCGCCAGCTCCTCAGGGTTGTTCAACACTTCTTTCAGCGAAGCAAAGTCAGCAATCGTCACTTTGATCCGTTTTGCCATTGGTAACTCCTCCCTCATTGACCACACATCACATCATTTCACACTGTATCACAATATGGTCAAGCCTGCCACTCACCCGCCAACTGACGCACATGTCTGATTTCTTCCCGGTGCCCGCCGTCTGTCCCTCTCGCTGTCTCCAGAACAATCGGCAAGCCGTGCAGCTCAGGCGTGCGCAGAAACTCCGCGAAAGCCTCGTCACCAATCATCCCTTTTCCGATTGGGGCGTGCCGATCCCGAAACGAGCCGCTCGGATAGACCGAATCGTTCAAATGCACCGCGCGCAGATGAGAAAAGTAGTCCAGCTCGCGCATCCGCTCGGCAACCTCGCACCAGTTTTCCCCGTTCCACAGCCCGCTGGCAAACGCGTGGCACGTATCGAGACAAAACCCGACCTTTTCTGGTTCCGCGAGCAATTGCCGCACTTGCGTCAATTCTTCCAGCGTAATGCCCATCCGGTTTCCCTGCCCCGCGTTGTTCTCAATTAGCAGCTTGGCCTGTCCGCTCCAGCCAGCGAGAATCTCGTTCATCATCTGAATCATGCGTCTGTATCCGGCAAGCACATCCGGTCCTTTGTCCTGTCCGAAATGGACGACGACGCCGAGCGCCCCGCACGCCTCCGCAATCTCCAGATCGTTGCGCACCGAAGCGACCGTTACCTCGTACAAATCGGCCGTCTCGACACACAGATTGACGAGATAAGCGGTATGGGCAATCGCCAGCATGCCGTGCTGTTCGCAAAACGCCCGGCAAGCCGCAGCATCGCGGGAAGCAAACGACTTGACTCCCAGACTGCGCGGGTTTTTCGGGAAAAACTGAAAAGAAGCGCCCCCCTCCTTGTGCGCCGTTCTGGCAGCCTCTTCGTAACCGTTGCGAATGCTGACGTGACACCCGATTTGCATCGCTCTTCCCCCCTCGTACGCTCCCTTCATTTTTCCCTGGCTCCTGCTTTCTCACACGTCCTTTCCGGCAAACAGCCCTTGCACTTCTTGCGCATTTCCGCTACACTTTTATTAAACCGAACGTTCAGTTTATAAAAAGGAGTTTACTGCATCATGTCCAGACGCCGCCTAGATGGGGAGAAAACGAAACAACATATCGCCGAAAAAGCAACCGAGCTGTTTTCGCAAAAAGGCTACCTGGCGACTTCCATTGAAGATATTTGCCAGGCGACTGGTGCGAGCAAAGGAAGCCTTTACTACCACTTCAAAAGCAAGGAATATTTGTTTTTGTATTTGCTGGAGAAGCAGTACACGGAATGGTCAGGGCTGTGGCAAGAAAAAGAAAAACAGCACGCCACCTCTGTCGAAAAGCTGTATGCCCTGGCTGCTTTTTTGCTGGAAGACTTTTTGTCCCACCCGCTTCGCCGAGCAGGAGAAGAGTTTGCCGGAAGCCAGCTTGCCGATCCAGCCATCATGGAACAGGTCCTGACGATGCTGTCTTCTTCCTACACGCTGTACATCCCGATCTTTGAGGAGGGCATCGCGCGCGGGGAACTTGCTGATGGCGACCCTCGGGAATTGGCGATGATTTTGGAAGGGTACATAACGGGCCTGATCAATGTCGGCTTGAATATGGGCGAAGAAAACCTTTTTGACCTGATGAAAAGAGGAATTGATATTTTGCTGCATGGTATCGCCGCCAAGTAGCTTTTTTTTCAGGTTTATTTAGACCGAACGTTCGGTTTAATTTCTTGCGGGAGTGGTTGAAATGAAATCGATTTGGGGAAACCGGATCTTTTTGACCGTTTTTGTCACCGATACTTTGGAAAATATCGGGATTTGGATCAGGAATATGGCTTTGCTGTACTACGTCATGGAAACGAGCGGCAACAATCCGACCGCCGTGTCACTGTTAACCGCGATCGAGCTTGTGCCGATCTTGTTGTTTTCGATCATCGGCGGGGCGCTTGCGGACCGCTGGAATCCGAAGCGGACGATGATGACGGGCAACTTGTTAAGTGCCTTGTCCGTGCTGCTGATCGTGTATTTGCTCTGGCACGGGATGTGGGTTGCCGTCTTTTTCGCTACTTTCATCTCGGCAGTCGTGTCCCAGTTTTCCCAGCCGTCGTCTGCCAAGCTGTTAAAAAGACACATTCCGGAAGAACACGTCGGAGTGGCCGTCTCCATCTCGCAAAGCATGAGCGCACTCTTTTTGCTTGGCGGCCCGGTCATCGGCAGTTTTTTTTACGAACAATGGGGCATCTACCCTTCGCTGATAGCCATGGCAGCTCTGTTTCTGCTCTCCACGCTCATTTTGAGCCTGCTTCCTAACGCTGCAACAGCTCCAGAAGAACAGAACGGCACACTTTTCTCCGAGATCAAGGCAGGTTTCGCCTACGTCAAAAACCACCCGTCCTTGCGCGGAATTGCGCTTGCCTTTGCCTGCCTCGGCCTGGCCTCTGGGTTGATCAACCCGCTCGAAGTGTTCCTGGTCACGGAGCGGCTCCAGCTGCCGAAAGAATCGGTCCAATGGTTTGTCGCCCTGGAAGGGTTGGGCATGCTTGTGGGCGGCGTATTCGCCTCCTTGTCCGTGCAACGCTTGAACAGCCGTTTTGTCATCACGGGCGGCTTGATCTTCTTCGCGCTTTCCATCGTGGTGGAAGCCTTGTCTGTCTGGGTTGTCGTGACAGCTTCCATGCGCTTTTTCACCGGAATCGGGATGGCTTTTCTGGAAATCGTGATCGGCATGCGCATGATCAAGTTCGTCGACGAGGCGTACGTTGGTCGGGTAAACGGAACGATTACCCCGCTGCTCGTCGGATTGATGATGATCGGTTCGTTCGCAGCCGGCCCGCTCATGCAGATGACCTCGCTGATCAGCGTGTTTGTAATCGCAGGTGCCATCGTCCTCGTCGCTGCCTGGGGATGCTCGCGGATTCCGTGGGAAACCGCCTCGGATGCCGCCGCCCTGGAAAGCAAAGAAGCTGCCCGCAGTGCGGACAGCTTGCCAGTTCATAAATGAGCTTATGATTTGACGATCAACAGCGGTGTTTTGGTGCGGTGGATCGTTTTGAAGGTGACGCTGCCGAGCAAAGTGCCCGCGATGCCGCCCAGGCCATGGTGGCCGAGTACGATCAGGCCAACGTTTTCCTCTTCGGCTGTTTGACGAATCGCTGTTGCAGGATCGCCAATCACGACTTTGCTCTCATAAGGGATTTGCGCTGCTTCCAGCACTTCTTCGCAAGTGCGAACGGTTTCTTTTCCCCAGTTTTCCAGAGTCGCTGTGTCTTCCCAGCCTACACCGTACACACCAGCGTAAGCAACAGGAGGAGTGACGACACTCAGGAGCAGGTAAGAAACGCCAGGAATGCCCTCGCTCAAAGCGATTGCTTTTTGCGCCGCGTTTTTCGCTTGCTCCGAGCCGTCCACCGTGATCAAAACTTTTTGCCATGGGAAGCTGTCGGCATCTGTCTCCTCGGCAATGAGGAACACAGGCAACTGCGCATCGTGAATGGTTGGGTAGCTGACGCTTTGCAGCAAGAATCCGGTAATCCGGCCATATCCGTGCGTCCCCATCACGATCGCGGCATACTCGCCGTTCGTAGCGTGCTTGGAGATGACTTCATGCGGCTCTCCGAACTCGATTTCCAGCTCGTAAGGAACGCCTGCCTCTTCTACGATCGTGAGGAACTTTTTCAAATCTTCTTTTGCTTCGTCCAATTGAAAATCTTCCACGCTTTGTTGTCCGAGCTTTCTTACGACATTGCGTGAAGGAAATGGAGGAATGGCATGAAGCAAGGTCAATTCATGCTTATTTTTGGCGTACGCAAGAGCGAAGCGAACCGCCTGGATCGACTGTGCAGAAAAATCTACTGGTACTAGAATACGGGACATAAGGACACGTCCTTTCCTCTTCTTCGTCGCAAAAAGTCGATTCTTACGACTTTTTGCCTGCTTTCATTGTAGACTTGCTCCCTAGTTATGTATGTAGGGGAATTCCCTGATCTTGGCATTCCAAAAACCCTTAGGACTGGCTGTGCGCTATTCCATCACCCCTGTAATAAAAATGGTAGGCTCTGCGCCGAGATCGATGTCGCAAATCTCGTGATCCTCTGCCATCCGCCGATTGGCCTGCTGCTCTCGCCGGATGACCCGGACGACAGGGCGGGCTGGCAAGCCGCGGTTTTGGTCGATGACGACGCCGACTTCGCCTGTACTCAGCTTGAGTGACGTTCCGGTCGGATACATGGCAATCGAGCGCAGAAAATGAACGACCATTTTGTGATCGAAACGCTTTTCCGCCAATCCCATGACCTGCTCGCATGCTTCATAGGCCGCCATCGTCTCCTCTTCTTCGGAAAAAGGCGAAATGAGATTGTCGTAGTAATTGCAAATCGAGACGATTTTGGCGAAATCGTGAATCTCGTCTCCGCTGAGGCCGCGGGGCACGCCTGTCCCGTCGACCCATTCGTGGTGCTGCAAGGGAACGTGCGCAGACACGATGCTCATCTCGTGTTTTTTGCGCAATATATCAAACCCTAGCCATGTATGATGATTGGTCTTGTTGTTTTTCTTGTAGGCAGGCGCTTCCTTGTCGACCGACAGTTTGCCGATGTCATGCAAAAGGGCGCCAATCGCCAGTTCTTTCAACTGCGTCGTGTTGTACCCGAGACCCACGCCCATGACCGTCGCCATCATGCAAACATTGAGTGAATGGATGTACAGGGCGTTGTCGGTCGTGCGAATTTCCCCCAGATTGAGCAGCACCTTGCGATTGCGCAGCGTCTCCTCGACGATATTTCCGACCGACTTTTGGATGCCGCGCACGTCGAACTGCTTGCCCGACTGGACACATGCAATCGCCCCGGACAGATTGCGGATCGCATCTTTTCTCGTCGTCTCTGTCACGACTTCCTGTTCTTTGATCTCGTCGAAAAAAGGGTCTTTGATACTGAGCATCGTCACCCCGAAACGACGCAACTTGTTAATCATTCCGACGGTCAGCTGCACGCCCGTCTGCAACAGCGTCAAGCCCTCGCTTGTATAAATGCTGCGAGCCAGCACATCTCCAGGCTCGACTTGATCCACACTCACATATTTCATGGGGTCAATCCTCCTGATTCCTCTTCCCCTGATGCTTTTTCCCTATATTAGCATTGAAAAAACATGTTTCGCCGCTGTTTTTATGAACATTCCCACACAAAAAAGACCTTTGCGGGCAGAAAGCACCTGATTGATCCGGTACTTTTTGCACAAAAGTCTTTCGTGTCGTTATTTTTTAAAGGAATCAGTCCCACCAGCTGCGATCAGCCATGCTTTTCAGGAAGGCATCAACCACAATCGGGTCAAATTGCGTTCCTTTGCCGTCGATCAACTGCTCGACTGCTTCGCCGTATGGGAGAGCGGGACGGTACAGTCGAACGGTTGTCATCGCATCGAAAGCTTCTGCTACAGAGACGATTTTGGCGCCGAGCGGAATCTCTGCTGAAGAAAGGCCATGGGGATAGCCCTGCCCATCCATCCGTTCGTGATGGTACAGAATCGTCTGATCGATTCCCCGATTTTGCAGCGGGCCAATCATTTGCACGATCGCGCACCCTGTCTCCGGGTGTTTCTTGATCAGTTCCCATTCTTCCTTCGTCAGCTCGCCGTATTTCCGCAAGATCGAATCTGGCGTACCGATTTTTCCGATGTCATGCAGCAGGCCAGCGATATACATATTGGCACATTCCTCTTCGCCCAGTTGAAACTGGTTGGCGATTTTCCAGGCGTAAAACCCGACGTTGAGCGAGTGTTGGTACGTATACGGATCGCGAGCATTCACACTGGTGATGAGCGAATGAATCGTGTCGATCATGAGATTCGTCGTGGCTTGATGACAATACAACATTGTTTTTAACAGTTTTTGCAATGGTGCCTCCTCGATCCAAAAAATGCGTCGGCACGCTCGCTACCCTTTGAGCAGGAGAGCGGAGATAAGCTCTCCTTGTTGTACTCCTTTCCCGCCAGCGGGAATCTTGATCAGGCAATCGGAATCTTTGATCGATACGGTAACGCTTGACTGATCCATTCCGACAGGCTCAACGAATAGCTTGCCTTCGCTTACATAAGACTTGCCGCGAACATAGCGCGGATAGGCATTGACTTTGCTGAACTCTTTTCCCAAAAAGGCTGTACATTCCTGCCGGTATCTCTGGGACTGGCCTTGCATCCCCAAAATAACCGGGCGGACAAACAGCTCAAAACCGACAAAACACGCTCCCGGATTGCCTGACAGCGCAAATAAAAACTGCTCGTTCCAAACGCCTGCCGTCGTCGGGCTACCGGGACGCATCGCTACTTTGTTAAACAGCATTTCTCCGTCCCAGTTTTGAAACAGGTCTACCAAAATATCGTAGTCGCCTACCGATACCCCACCGGATGTCACGACAAAATCCGCTTGAGAAAATGCTTCCAAGACAAGCGACTGCGCTTTCGCCGCTTCATCCGGGATGGCGCCCATCAGCAAAGGGATTCCTCCTGCTTCGCGGATCAACGCTTGCAGCATATAGGAGTTGCTGTTGCGAATTTTCCCCTGCGTCAGTGGCGCTTCCACAGGCAAAAGCTCCGAGCCCGTTGCGAAAATCGCAATCGTCGGACGCTTGCATACGTGGACATGGTGGAAACCGAATGTAGCCAACAGCGCCGTTTCACCTGCGCCAATTTTTGTTCCTTTCTGCAACACACAATCGCCCTGCGTGATTTCGTCACCGATCAGAGTCAGATTTTTGCCGGGCGGAATCTCTTTTCGGATGGAAATGCAGGTTTTGCCCTCTTTTTCGCTCTCCTCCGTCATTTCCAGCATGATCACGGCGTCTGCTTGCTCGGGTACCATCGCCCCTGTCATGATCCGCGAAGCCGTTTTGGGCGAGACGGCTTTCGTCGGGACAAAGCCGCACGGAATATGCTCGATCACTTCCAAACAGACGGGAGATTCAGGCGACGCTCCTTTGGTAGAACTGGACATAATAGCGAAACCGTCCATCCCGGAGCGGCGAAAATGCGGCATGTGCGAAGGCGCGAACACATCCTCTGCCAATGTGCGGCCGTAGGCATTTTCCAACGAAACTTGTTCCACGCCAAGCGGACGCAGATGCTGCTCGATTCTGCGCTGCGCTTCCTCCACCTGGACGGTATTTCGACGAAAACGGTTGACGCTTGCCCCTTTTTCCATGTCGACTATCCTCCGATTTGCGACATACGTCTTACGGTTGGTACGTGCGACTGACTTTCCCCCGCCAAAGCCAAGGCCATTTCATGATTTTGCGGCTTGATGCTCAGCGCTTTGAAAAAAAGCTGACGAACCGCTTCGTCATCGCCGATGCATTTGCGGACGTTAAATTCATCTGACCAGTACAGGCACGGCTTAATATTGCCATCTGCCGTCAAGCGCAGCCGATTGCACGTTTCGCAAAAATGCTCGCTCACAGGATGAATCAGCCCAAAGCTGCCTTTGGCACCTGCTATGCGAAACGTTTGCGCAGGCCCGTTGCCGCAGCCATCATGCGTCTCTGCGACTTTCCAGCCCATTTCCTTGCAACGATCCAGCACGGTGGACAACGGCAAATACGACTGTTTCCATCTCGTGTCGTTGTGGCCGATCGGCATGTACTCGATAAAGCGGACTTGCAGAGCACCATCGATGGTCAGCCGCAGAAAATCTGCAATCTCGTCATCGTTGATTCCCTTCATCAGCACGACGTTCAGCTTGATCGGCTGAATCCCGACTTGCTGGCACGCCGCTATGCTGTCGAGGACGCGGTTGACGTCTCCCCCGCGGGTGATCAGCGAAAAACGCTCCGGCTTCAGCGTATCCAGGCTGATGTTGATGCGCTTCAAGCCCGCTTCTTTTAACTTCTTGGCCTTTTTCGCCAAAAAAATGCCGTTGGTCGTCAGCGCAATATCTTCGATTCCCGGTATCCCCGCTACGCTCTCGATCAGCTCTTCCAATCCTTTGCGGACGAGCGGCTCTCCGCCGGTCAACCGCACTTTTTTCACGCCCATTTCGGCCAAAACTCTGACAACCTCGGTAATCTCGTGAAAAGACAGAATGTTTTCTGCGGGTTCAAATTCCATGCCATCAGCAGGCATGCAGTACACACACCGCAAGTTGCAGCGATCTGTCACGGAAATGCGCAAATAATCGTGAATCCGGCCAAACGAGTCCACTAATTCACTGGGAATCACTGGACTTCCCCCCTTTTTCCTGCACGATTCGCTCAGGCCAGGTGTACACATTAAACGACTGATTGCGAATAAAGCCAACGGTAGTAATGCCGAGCTCATCTGCCAGACGAAGCGCCAATTCGGTCGGCGCTGACTTGGACAAAACGATGCTGCAGCCGATCTTGGCTACCTTCAGCAATACTTCGGAAGAAATCCGGCCACTGAACACCATGACCTTGTCATGAACGGACACTGCATGCATCAAACTGTAGCCGTACAGTTTATCGAGGGCATTATGCCTGCCTATGTCCATTCGGGAGACGACAATCCCGTTTGGATCGCACAGGGCAGCATTGTGCACCCCTCCCGTATCCTGAAAAAGCGTAGCCGATTGCTGCATCGCTTGCATGAAGCGAAAGCAGTCAGCCGCCGAGATCGTCACGGCTGTGTCATCCCGCTTTTTCACCGTTCGGGCGTCATTGTAAAAGTAGAAGCTTTGCCGACTTTTTCCGCAACAGGAAGTCACGTACCTTTTCGAATGAAACATCTGGTTATACGTGTTTACATTTTTAGCGCGAACGTAAGCGAATCCGGTTGGCCCGTCAATGAACAGGTCCGTAATGTCCTGATAGCTCTGAATCACCCCTTCGGACGCCAAAAACCCGATGACAAGCTCCTCGATGTATTCCGGGCTGCATACGAGAGTCGCAAATTCCTCGTCATTCAGCACGATCGTAATGGGCGACTCTGTCACGATTGAATCTTCTTTTTCCTGCATAGAGCCGTTTTCATAGTGCAGGACAGGCGACAAAACAAAGACGGGTTGGATCACGAAAGCTCCCTGCCTTTCCTCCAAGTCTCGATCATGCGAGAGGACGGTCCAATACGTAGACCGTCATGGCGATATCCTCTTCCAAGCTGATATCCGAAAAAATCCGCAAAATCTTGGCATCAATCAATTCCTCAAGCTTCGCTACGACCGCCTGATCGTGGTAAATGTTCTTGACCAGCTTGGTGCGCGCCTCGTGGACCATGCGCTTGCCGTCTTCGGAAAGAATCATGAACTTTTCTACGTTGGTCAGATTTCCCTTCATCTCGCAGATGACCCAGGGGCCGCAAAAGCGGGTGAGAATTTCCCGCGGGCCGTTGCCGACGTGTTCTTTGCGGATTTCGCGGACGAGCATGCTGAATTGATGTTCCAGGTTTTTCGTCATTCGATTATCTCCTTTGCTTCCCCCGCCTTGTTTTGCCGGGGGGCCAGCATGATATAGCTGATCACCAGAATAAAAATGACCAGCGACAAAATCAGATTGTTCATGGCATCGTCGCGGTTGACGATAATAAAGCGCACGGTACCCGTAATTCCAATATAAATCAAATAGCGCAGGGGAAAGTGGTACGCTTCATGAAAATATTTGACGATCATCGAAACAAAGACAAAATACAGAAAAAAGGCCAGAACCTTTTCCAAAATATCATGGACATTAGTATTGCCTTGCACCGCATCTACTACGATGGCGTACAGCTCACGCAACAAATAAAAGCTGAGTACCAATCCAAGAATGATCAGAGACGCGTTTAGCATCATTTGATAGAAGCGTACGATTGACGCTTCGTTTTTATTTGTTCGCATCCAAGCTTCTGCCCTCCTTCTGATCAGGATTGCTGCGGCTCTCCTCATTCTTTTAGCCCTTCCCCTATCCCCTTCAACAGGTTGATGCCAAAGCCCATCGCGCGGTTGATGTCCGGATCGCGCAGTGCTTTCATCAAATCGAAAATGCCGACCTTGGTTCCCGATTGCAGCGCTTCGTCAGCCCGTTGCAACCCTTTGGTCACACCGGACATCAGCTTTTTCGTCATGTCAGGATCAAGCTCTGTCAAGCCTCCCGCTGCTGCCATCGCGTTATTGATCATGTTCGTGACAGGCGGACGCACCATTTGTCCGACGACGATTTTGGCAATATCCTCTTTCGCCTCGACGGCGGCGTTGAGCGCTCCCAGGATGCCGCTGTCATGCAGCTCCTGGAGCAGCTTGATCGTCGCCTGAATGCCCTCGGGGTTTTGCGCCAGAGATTCCAGGACACGATCTACCGTTTGCGCTTGCTTTTCTTCCTCGGTAACCTCTGGTTTTACGATTTTCGTGATCGGTCTTGCCATTATTTTTCGCCTCCCGCAACGTTTACTTCCGCAATCGGTACATAATCTTCTCTCGCCCACTTGCGCTCGACCTGGACGCCCATTTGCGGGTTGCGCTTCGCATAGCGCGGATTGTACATAGGCAACGGAGTCATGCCTTTTTCTTTGAGGAACTCCATGCGCACCTTCGTTTGCTTGTAAGCAGGTGTCTGTGTGCGAACGTCTCCCACGCTGCCTGTCAACAAGTTGATCGCATTTTCATGGCTGACGGAGTGCATCGGCACGTACAATTCGTTGCCGCTTACCCGATCTGTCACGAGCACCCGCAGCTTGATCGCTCCGTATGGCGAGACGAGACGCACCAATGAACCGTCTTGCACACCGCGTTCGCGCGCAAGCTCAGGGGAAACTTCCACAAATACTTCTGGCAATTTATACTGGATTCCCTTCGATTTATTCGTCATGTTGCCTTCGTGGAAATGTTCCAGCAAACGTCCGTTATTCAAGGTAAGGTCAAATTCCGACGGATACTCGACTGGCGGAATGTATTCCACTGTGGATAGTCTTGCTTTTCCGTCCGGGAAGTTGAAGCGCTCTTTGTACAGAAGCGGCTCATCCGTGCCGTCTTTTTGTACCGGCCAGTGCAGGCTGTTCCATCCTTCCAGGCGCTCGTAGGATACTCCGCCATACAGCGGTGCCAGACTGGCAATTTCGTCCATGATTTCACTCGGATGCTGGTAGTTCCAATCGGCTCCCATGCGCTGTGCGATCGATTGGATGATCGCCCAGTCCGGTTTGGATTCACCCAGCGGCTCCAACACTTGATACAAACGCTGGATACGTCTCTCTGTGTTCGCGAAGGTGCCGTCTTTTTCCAGCGATGGAGACGCGGGCAAGACGACATCGGCAAATTGCGCCGTTTTGGTCAGGAATACATCCTGTACCACGAAAAAGTCAAGCTTGCCGAGCGTATCGTGCACGTGGTTGGCGTTGGAATCTACCCAAGCCATGTCTTCGCCCATCAGGTACATGGCTTTCAGCTCGCCTTTTTCGACTGCTTCCAGCATTTCGATGTTGGTCAAACCAGGTTTATTGGAGATCGTTACGCCGTATGCTTGTTCAAATTTGGCTCTCGCTGCGTCATCGGTAATATGCTGATACCCTGGCAGCCATGTAGGCAGCGTGCCCATGTCGCAAGCGCCCTGGACGTTGTTGTGCCCGCGCAACGGATAGGCTCCGGCACCAGGTCGGCCGTAGTTTCCGGTCACCAAAAGCAGGTTGGAGATCGCGGCAGACGTATGCGAGCCAGCGACATTTTGCGTCACGCCCATTCCCCACAAGACGCAAGTGCCATCCGCTTCGTGAATCATTTTCGCTGTCTGGATCAACTGTTCTTTGGGCAGTCCGGTTACTTCGACGGCGTAATCTAAGGTGTACTTTTCCAGCATCTTGCGATATTCGTCAAACTGGTTCACCCGCTGCTCGATAAACGCCTTGTCGTGCCAGCCTTGGTCGATGATGTACTTCGCAACCGCCGTCAGCCAGACAAAGTCGGTTCCTTGTTTCGGATGCAGGAACAGATCGGAGCGTTCTGCCATTTCATGCTTGCGCAAATCAGAGACAATCAGTTTTTGGCCGTGCAATTTTTTCGCCCGTTTCACCCGTGTTGCCAAAACAGGATGGCCTTCGGTCGGGTTCGCCCCGACGATGATGACCAGTCCGGCACTGGCGATGTCTTTGATCGTGCCTGAGTCACCGCCGTGTCCTACAGTGGCGAGCAATCCGTCCGTGGCAGGCGATTGGCAATAGCGGGAACAGTTGTCGACATTGTTCGATTCAAACACTTGACGCGCCAGTTTTTGCATCAGGTACGCATCTTCGTTTGTCGTTTTGGAGGAGCTGACGAATCCAAGAGCTTTTCCGCCATACGTTTGCTTGATTGCGCCCATTCGCTCGGCGATCAGGGACAGCGCCTCATCCCACGTAGACGGTACAAATGCATCTCCCTTGCGAATCAAAGGCGTCGTCAAACGCTGGTCACTGTTGACAAAATCCCAACCGAACTTGCCTTTGACACATGTGGAGACGCTGTTGACCGGAGAGTTTTCCGTCGGCTCCACTTTCAAAATGTGGCGGCCTTTCGTCCATACTTCAAACGTGCAGCCTACCCCGCAGAACGTACACACGGTTTTTGTTTTCTTGGTTCGCGTTTCGCGCATCGCCGCTTCGACTTCCGAGATCGCGAAAATGCTGCTGTAACCAGGCTCGACTTCTTTGATCAGATCGATCATCGGGTTCAGCAAATCTTTTTTGATCCCGGACATAAAGCCCGCTTCGCCCAGCATCGATTTTTCCATCAAGGCATTGCATGGGCAAACCGTCACGCACTGACCGCAAGACACGCACGAGGATTCATTAATTGATTTATTGTCATCCCAGATAACTCGCGGGATTTCCCGTTCCCAGTCGATGGTGAGCGTTTCATTGACCTGCAAGTCTTGACAAACCTCTGTACAACGTCCGCAAAGAATGCATTGATCCGGATCATAGCGATAAAACGGATGCGACATGTCCACTTCGTATTCTTTTCCGCGGAACGGGCGTGTTTGGTGGTCGATTTCCAGCAGCTCTGCCGTATTGTGCACGCGGCAATTTCCGTTGTTGTTGTCGCACACGGTACAGTACAGCATGTGGTTTTCCAAAATGCGGTCCATCGCTTCGTTTTGAGCGCCTTTTGCCAGTTCGGAAGCAGTCAGGATGTTCATTCCATCCTCGATCACAGTCGAACAGGCCCGCATGATTTTGCCGTCAATCTCGCACATGCACGTATCGCAAGTCTGGATCGGGCCTAAAATCGGCGAATAGCAGATGTGCGGATGCTCGATGCCATGTTCCAGCAAATAATCGAGGATTCGCGTCCCTTCTTCTGCCTCATGCTGCTCCTGATTTAATACGAAGCTTACTTTTTTCATCTCCCAAAAACCTCCAGCAAAAATAATAAAGCCCACCATAAAACAATCTGGGCAAATACATGCACAAATTGTTTTATGGTGGGCTAATGATCAAGCATCAACTGATGCCCATTATCCGTCCCGCCATAAACTATGGAAGTGATCAGGATGATTCAGCAATTCGCATTACTAATCATCAATGATCGGCTATGGGTCCATTATAGCACCGAATCTGGCGGGAAATCCAACTTTTTTTCATTCGCACCCCGTTAACTCAGCTTCCCTTTCACGTATTTCGCGTTAAAAATAAACAAGCGCATAAGCAGGAACAGCGACGGAATCAGCAACACCATCCCGCCGAAGAGCAGGTGAATCGGTTGTCCCGTTATTTTCTCTATTTTGTGACGCTTTCCATACTGATTAATGCCATCCTGTTTGTCCCGCGCATTTTGATCGACGAGCGCTATGACGGAGCGATTTCGTCCATGCTGTTCGGGGTGATCATCGGCGGCGCACTCATGTACCTGTTTACCAGCTCCATGTTCAAGTTTCGCGGTCAAGGGTTGCCGGAAATCATGCGGCAGGCTTTGCCCAAAAGCATTGTGGTTCCGCTCCTGCTCCTGATGGGCAGCGTGTCGTTTATCTCGGGAGCGCTCGTGTTGATCAATTACGCCTTTATCGTGTCCAGATATTTAATTCCGAACACCCCGATCTATGTCGTGCTGATTCTCTTCGTTCTCGTAGCGAGCTTTGGCGCCATGCAATCGTCGCAAACGGTGCTGTACAGCACGGAAATGATTCTCGTTCTCTGCTTGCCGTTTCTCCTGTTTTCCATTTTCAAAGCGTATACGAATCAAAACATGAATTACGATGAAATCCGCGCCATGATCGACTACTCGAACATCCTGCCCAGCTGGAAAAGCTTGTCCGTATCCACTTACGCCGTTACAGGATACATCAGCTTGTCGATTTTTAACCGCGTGTTTGCCGATATCCCCAAGCTCAAGCACCGTTGGGCCGTCCCTTGCATCGGCTTCAGCATCCTGTTTACCGCCTTTTTTGTGCCGATCGGCATTTTGGGCACAGATGGCGTGAACGAATTTATTTTCACCTGGGTTTCGACGGCAGATGCGATTCGGATGAAGTATGCCTTTATTGAACGCGTTGTTTATATTTTTCTGCTCGTTTATTTAGGCATCTCTTACTTATTCGCCATGACGACCTGGCATGTCGGGTCCGAGTTCATACGCGGCTGTTTCTCCCACTACCAGCCCAACACGTCGTCCATCAACTCTGTGCTGCCGAACGCGATCAGTTGTATCGTATTCGGGATCGGAACCGTGATCGTCGGCAATTGGCTCGGTGAAGACGACCTGTTTTCGGTATCCTCGTATTGGATGATGATACGATCCCCACTCGATATTTGTGTGGTCTTTTCCGTTTATATCTTGAGCAGGTGGAGGCAAGCTTTGTGAAACATGTCTGGATGTGGCTCGCGGTCTTGTTTCTGTTTACGGGCTGCGGCTTTAAAGATATTGACAAGCGCTATTTAGTCATGGCGGTCGGCGTCGATAAGTCGGAGCTGAAAGACAAGCCTTATCGCGTATCGTTGAAGCTCGCGATTCCGACAGCGCAAATCAGACCCGGGCAGTCGAATACGTTTCATCTCATCAGCGACGATGCCCCGACGATAACCGAAGCGGTGCGGCATTTGAAATCAAAAGTCGATAAAGACCTCGATTTCTCGCAGACGAAAATTCTCGTTTTCGGGACAAAGCTGGCCGAGGAACGGTTGGACAAGACAACTATCGACTGGTTTTTGCGGAAGCCGGAAATTCAGGGCATCGCCTTCATGGCGCTAGGCTCCCCGACGGCCGAACAAGTGCTGGGCGTCCGCCCCAAGTCCGAACGCATGCCTGCTGACAGCCTGATGCTGAGCTTTGATCAGGAAGGAACGGAATCGTCTTTTATCGTCACCGCTTTTTTGTTTGATTTTCATCGGCGGTTGAGCGAAAAGGGTCTGGACCCGTACATGCCCGTCATCCGCCCGCTCAAAGACACGTATTTGATCGATCAAGTCGCCGTTTTTGACAAAGAAAAAATCAAAGCGGTATTAAGTCCCGAGGAAACGCGGATCTTCAATGAATTGTCCAAGAAAATCAGCAACTTTGATATCGAAACCAGGACGGAGCAGGCCCGCTTTGCCTTGAATGTCACCTCTTTCCGCTATTCGTACGAGTTTGATGAACGCAACGAAGCGGAACCAAAGCTGAAAATGAACGTCCACATCAGAGGATTGTCAGAGGAATCGAATCAGTCTTTTTACAACTCGAATTGGGATCGCTATAAAGCAGAAGCGGAAAAAGAGGCGGCGAAACGATACGCTCATGTGCTGCGGAAGCTCCAGTCGCTGAAAGTCGATCCGATCGGATTCGGGCTACGCTATCGAGCAACCCATTACCAACGGGATCAAGATTGGGAAAAATGGCTGAGCATCTACCCCCGGCTCGACTGGAACATCAAGGTGAACATCGACCTGCTTGGATCAGGGGGGATCAAATAATCCCCCGATAAAAAAACAAAACGACCCTTTTGCACGGGTCGCCGTTCCTTACTCTTCTTTTCGCATCACACTGTATTCATCGCGGACCATGGAGACGTCATCCCCTTGCTGGGTCAGCTCCAGTTTGTAAAGGATATCCGAGAGCACAGACGCGACGATCAACGTCAAATCTCCCGTATTGACTGGTGTGCGAAAATAATGCCCGATCATTTCATAGCCTTTTCGCTTGAACGTTTCCGTATTTTCTTCATCCAATGCTTCGCACAGCTCTGCGATCAACTCATCCAGCGCGATTCGCGCCCGTTCGTACACATCCGGCTGATCAGTGGAAACGGCATCTGCTGCTTTTTTCTTCGACAAGTGGCCCCTCCTCCTTCCCCTATAGGTTGGAGCAGGAGCCGTTTTTTATGCAGAGTCGGCCTTACTCGCCACTTTTGGTCCATGGGCGCGAATGCCGGTCAAAGCCTGGAGCAGCACGCGGTCGTAATGTGTCTCGGCCTGTATGTCGCGCCGATCCAGCAGCGTCCCGAGCACCGCCCCCAAAAAGCCGAGTGGAATGGAAATCAGGCCAGGATTGGTCAGCGGGAACAAAGGCTGCGCCTGGATGAAGCCAGTATCGGGATTCATCACAGTCGGCCCGGCCATGACGAGCACGACAGATGCAACCAGTCCGGTAAGCACGCCGCAAATCGCCCCGCGCACGGTAAAACGGCGCCAATACAGGGTGAACAACAGCAGCGGCAAATTGGCAGAAGCGGCTACGGCAAAAGTCAAGCCGACGAGAATCGCCACGTTCATTTTTTCCGCGCCGATCGCCAGCCAGATCGAGGCGAATCCGACCGCAACGGACGAGCATTTCGCCATGACGACCTGCTCCTTTTCCGAAGCCAGCCCGCGGCGAATCAGGTGGCTGTAAACGTCATGGGCAAAAGCCGACGAGGCGGACAGCACCAGCCCTGTCACGACAGCCAGTATCGTGGCAAAAGCGACAGCCGCGATGTATGCCATCAAAAATTCGCCGCCAAGCGCGTCCGCCAAAAGCGTCACCGTCAAATTGCCTCCGAAGCCTACATTTTTCAGCGCCTCATACCCGACAAACGTGCTTGCACCAAAGCCGAGAAAAATCGTCAGCAAATAAAACGCGCCGATCACCCACGTAGCGGTGTAGATCGAGGAACGGGTTGTCACTGCGTCCTTGACCGTAAACAGGCGGGAGATGATGTGCGGCAGCCCGGCCGTCCCGAGGATGAGCGCAAGATGCAGCGAGATCGTTTCCAACGGGTCGTTCAACTGGTTGCCCGGATGCAAAAATTGCTCCTGCAAAGGCGTAATTGTGCTGACATGGGAAAACATTTCCGACAGGCTCCAGCCAAAACGGGAAAAGACGATCAGGCTGAGCACCAGCGTCCCGGTCAAAAGCAAGATCGCTTTGATGATCTGCACCCACGAAGTAGCGACCATCCCTCCGAAGACGACGTAAAAAGTCATCAGACTGCCGACGATCATCACCGCCGTATCGTAGTGAACCCCAAGCAAATAGTGAATCAGCGCCCCCGCCCCGACGAGCTGGGCGATCATGTAAAAAATCGTGATCAGCAAGGTCGTACAGGCAACCACTCCGCGCAGCCACAAGCTGTCAAACCGCACCGCGATGGCGTCTGCCAAGGTGTAGCGCCCGAGATTGTGCAACGGCTCGGCAATCAGGAACAAAATGATCAAGTAGGAGACGAAAAAGCCGATAGCGTAGACGAAGCCGTCAAAGCCGTACATCGCAATCGTCCCGGCGATGCCGAGAAACGACGCGGCGCTCATGTAGTCGCCCGCAATCGCGATGCCATTTTGCAGCCCTGTCAGGCGGTTGCCTGCCGCATAAAAATCTTTGGTCGTTCCCGTTTGTTTCGCCGCCGAATACGTGATCGCCATCGTCCCGATGATGACAGCCAAAAAGAAAATGATCGTCGTCACCGACAAGCCCCCTCTCCCGTACAAATGGAAAAAGACCGGGGATGACCCCCAGCCTTTGAACTGGCACGAGCTTCCTTGCGTTAATTGCTTCTACGCTGAATCTTTCATTCCTGTGTTGGCCCGCACCAAAATTTCGTCGTACTTCGCATCGTTGCGCGAGCTGGACAGGAGCGTTCCGATCCAGGCTGCCAAAAACCCGAGCGGGATGGAGACGATCCCCGGATTCGGCAGCGGGAACAGCGCTTCGCCGACCAAAATGGCTTTTCCGGCAACCGGGTTCCAGACGTTGGGGCTCAACGCCACGAGAATCAGTGAGCTGAACAGTCCGACGAGCATGCCGCTGATCGCCCCTGTCGTGTTGAACCTTCTCCAGAAAATCGTGAACAAGATGACGGGCAAGTTCGCGCTTGCTGCCACCGCGAAGGCGAGCGCAACGAGAAAGGCCACGTTCAGCTTCTGGGCAAACAGCGCGAGCAAGATCGAAACGATCGAGACGCCGACCGAAGCCCATTTTGCCATTTTCATCTGCTCTTTTTCCGTCGCTTTGCCTTGACGGATCACATGGCCGTAAAAATCGTGCGCGAATGCCGAAGCCGCTGTCAGTACGAGTCCTGCCACGACCGCCAAAATAGTCGCGAACGCTACAGCCGATACGAAAGCGAAGAGGAAGTTGCCGCCGAGCGATTGGGCAAGCAGCGGAGCGCCCATATTGCCAGCCGCATCCATGTTGGCAGCGCCGACGAAAGCGGCTGCTCCGAACCCGAGGAAGATCGTCATGACGTAAAAGATCCCGATGATCCATGTCGCGTACACGACGGACTTGCGCGCGGTCGTCGCATCTTTTACGGTAAAGAAGCGAATCAGGATGTGCGGCAGACCCGCTGTTCCCAGTACGAGCGCGAGATTGAGCGAGATCGTATCCAGCCCGACTTTGAACTTGTTCCCGGGATTGAGAAATTGGTCCCCGAGCGGTGTCGCTGTTTTCATTTGCTCGAACATCGTCAGCAAATTGAAATCAAACTTGGCGAACACCATGAGCGAAATCACGAACGTCCCGAGCATCAACAGCACCGCTTTGACAATTTGCACCCACGAGGTTGCCGTCATGCCGCCGAACACGACGTAGACCGTCATCAGCGCACCGACGATCAACACCGAAGTGCTGTACTCCAGCCCCAGGAGCAGCTTGATCAGCGCCCCTGCCCCGACCAGCTGGGCGATCATGTAAAAAATCGAGATGGCGATGGAGTTCAGCGCGGCCACACCACGTACCTGCTTATTGTCAAAACGCGCGGCAATCATGTCTGCCATCGTGTACTTGCCGAGGTTGCGCAGCGGCTCCGCCACCAGGTACAACACGACCAAATAAGCGACAAGAAAGCCGATGCTGTAAAAGAACCCGTCAAACCCGCTGAGAGCGATCATTCCGGCGATTCCGAGGAAGGAAGCGGCCGACATGTAATCTCCGGCGATCGCCAGCCCGTTTTGCCACCCCGTCAGCCCGCCGCCTGCCGTGTAAAACTCGCTCGTCGTATTCGTCCGCTTCGAAGCGAAGTACGTAATGACAAGCGTAAGCAGAACAATTCCTAAAAACAGTAAAAATGCCGTTACATTCATCAGCCTCTGCCCCCTGTCTCCTGTTTGACTTTCTCCACCAGCTCGTCAAAACGTTCCGCTTTCTTGGTGTACAGAATACAGAGCCCCCAGGTCATGATAAATTGGGCAAAGGCGAACACCCACGCCCACGAGATCGCCCCGAACGCCGGCTGATTGAGCACCGTGAAGTAAGAAGTCAGGATCGGCAAAGTAAAGTAAAACACGAAGAAGAAAATGGAAGATGGCAGGATGAACGCCCTTTTGCTTCGCAAAAGTTCCTTGAAGGTGGCTGATTGGATAATCGCCGTGTAATCGGTAGCGTCCTGCTTTTGACTGCCGGCTTTTTTCGCCGATAGCGGATTGCTCATGGGAACCTCCCCCTCTTCAAACAAAATGTAAGCGCTTCCTCTATTGTAGGGAATCATTGGTAATTCGTGTGGTTTTGCGCGCAAGATGTCTGGGGGCGTGCGCCAATGGCAAGTTTTGCATCGCGATCTGCGGTTTACGTTTCTTCGAGTCGTTTGAGCAAGTCTTTGGCGGAAGTCCGGGAAACGGGGATTCGCGTTTTCGCCTCTCCTTTCAAAAGCAGGTTGTACGCGCCGTTGAACCACGGCTCAAGCTCGCTCACGTAGTTCAGATTGACGAGATAGCTTTTGTGCGTGCGAAAAAAATCGTAGCCACTGAGCTTGTCAGCGAGCTGCGTCAAGGTCATCCGCGTGGAGTAAGCGTCCGACTGGGTGATGATACGAACGAGCCGTTCTTCCCGCACCGCGTAGACGATCGTCGCCGGGTCGATCACCACCAGCCTGCTGTTTTCTTCGACAAGCAGCTTGGAGCGCTTGGCAGTCGCAGGCTCCGGCTTCGGCTTGACCAGTCGCTCGCGTATGCGTTGCATCGTTTCCACGAGTCTTTTTGGCTCGGTCGGCTTTAGCAAATAATCGACCGCGTTCAGCTTGAAGGCATCCACCGCGAACGCCTCGTACGCTGTACAGAACACGATGAGCGGCTGCGGCTTTCTGGCGGCGAGCATTCGGGCAGCCTGTGCCCCTTCCAGCTCCGGCATTTTCATATCGAGAAAAACGACGTCCGGCTCGTGCTCGTCTACCATTTCCAACAGCTCTCTTCCGTTGGTGGCACAGGGAAGCAGCTCGACATCTTCCTCCTGCTGCAACAAATAGCTCAGCTCTTCGCGTGCCAGTCGTTCATCTTCGGCAATCATGATGCGAATCGGCATCAGGCACTCACCTCCTGTTTGATCGGGATCGTAAATGTGATCAAAGCACCGCCTTCTGGCCTGTTGGCAAAATGAAGCTGGGCATCCGGGCCTTGCAAGCTGATCAGCCGCTGATTGACATTATGAACCCCGATGCCGTTTCCTTCCTTGCGCTCCATCGGAATTTTGCCCAACAGAGGAAGCAGTTCCTCCGGGAATCCTCTGCCGTTGTCTTCGATCGTAAAATGAACGGCGGTTGGCTGTCGCTGCACACACAGCCTGATTTCTCCGCCTGCGCCCATATCGCGCAGTCCGTGGTGGATGCAGTTCTCGATCAACGGCTGAAGGGTGCCAGGCGGCATAAGCACATCCTCCACACCGGGATCAACCAGCGTCTGCACAGCAAATTGCTCGGAAAAGCGAATGCGGATAATTTCCAAATAGGCGTGCAAATGCTCCAGCTCCTGACCGACCGTTACTTGTGCGCTTGACGTAAGCTTCAGGTTGAAGCGCATGAACACTCCCAGTTGAATCGTCATGTGTCTGGCGAGCTTCGGATCGATGCGAATCAAGGTCACGATTGAATTAAGCGTATTGAACAAAAAGTGCGGATGAATCTGGGCTTGCAGCATTCGCAGCTCTGCGTCCTTCATCAACCCTTTCATCTGCTCCGCAAGCGAGATGGTCAGCTGGTTGGAGATCAGATTTCCCAGCCCTTTGGCCAATGCTTCCTGGACTTTGCCGATTTGCTGGGGGCGGCGAAAGTACAGCTTGATCAGTCCGGCGACACTGCCCCCTTCTTTGATGGGGATGAGGATGGCTGCATGCAGCTGGCAATTTTTTTGTCGGCAGCCAAGCAGTTCCCGGCCATGACCTTTTTCAATGCAACCACTCGCCATCGCCCGCTGATCGAGGTCGCTCTGGATCGGCTCTCCCGGAGCGTGATGGTCCGTACCCGCTCCGACGTGGGCAAGCAGCCGCTCCCGATCGGTCACCGCTACGGCGATCGCCTTCGCCTCCCGCTGAAGCACGAGCGCCGCCGCCTGGGCTGTTTGCGGATTCAGCCCCATTTTCAACTGCGGTAAAATTCGCTGTGCAATTGTGAACGAACGCTCAGCCTCCAGCGCAGCAGAACGCTCCTCTTCTTGCAAAGCGACGCGAATCATCGTCGTAAAAATCGCAATCGAGATGCTGTTGGTCAAGACCATCGGAATGCCGATCACATTGACCATCGTGCGCACGAGATCAGGCGGGCCCGACATGATCAGCAAAAGCGACATCTGGATCACAGGCGCGAACATTCCGATAAACAATGCCTTGGACGGAGAAATGACCCGCTCCTGGGAAAAGAACCGCGCCACATAGCCTGCCAAAAATCCAGTGAGCGGAACAGACAGCCCCATCGGAAGCGCTGCAAATCCGCCGAGATCATACAGATGCAAGCCCGCAATGATTCCGGCTCCCATCCCGACCATTGGCCCGCCGAGCAAACCGCCGATCACGACGCCGACCAGCGTGGAATTTGCCACAATCTCGTCTCCGGAAAGCGGAAAAATCCAGAAGCTCGGAACGTATCCATCCTCGTGCACCACTACGCCTGCATATGTACCTGCCACACCGAACAAGCCAAACATCATGGAAAAGGCAACAGACGTGCCAACGTGCAGTTCCCGATCGAGCAGCTGCCGAAACAGCGGAATCCTCGTCAACATAAACCCGAGAGTCAAGAGAATGCCCATTCTCTCGATGAGCAACAGCGTGAGATTGTCCACGGCGTCCTCCTGCTTGCTTGTTGAAATCTTCTATAAATTCCGCATTTTACTCCCAATTCCCTGCTGGACAGGCAATCTAACTGGGCGTCCTGCATACGCTGAGTGTGCAATGCTTCATGGGAAGGGTGATCAGAACATGTGTGGAATCGTAGGTTGGATTGATTGGGAAAAAGACCTTTCCCAGGAGCGTCCGGTACTCCAGCAAATGACGCAATGCCTCAAAGATCGCGGGCCAGATGCAGAAGGCTTTTGGCTGACTCCGCGCGCCGCCCTCGGCCATCGCCGCCTCGTCGTCGTAGACCCTGCCGGCGGGCAGCAGCCGATGACAGCTCTCAAAAGCGAACATGCCTGCACGATGATTTACAACGGTGAGCTGTACAACACGGAAGACCTCCGGCAAGAGCTACTTGCTTGCGGTCATACTTTTCAGTCCCACTCCGACACCGAAGTGCTTTTGCACTGCTATCTCGAATGGGGGACGAACTGCCTTGCCAAGCTGAACGGTATTTTCGCTTTTGCGATCTGGGACGAACGGGCGCAGCGCCTGTTTGTCGCCCGCGACCGGATGGGAGTCAAACCGCTTTTTTACGCGCAAAGACGCAGCTCTTTCTTGTTCGCCTCCGAACTCAAAGCACTGCTGGCGCATCCAGACGTCAAACCGGAGCTTTCGCGGGAAGGACTGGCGGAAGTGTTCGGCATCAGCCCCGCTCGCACCCCTGGTCACGGCGTCTTCCATCAAGTGCACGAGGTGCGGCCCGGCTGCTTTTTGACCGTAACTCGCGACCGTGTCAAACAGGAAACATACTGGCGGCTTGCGAGCCGTCCGCATACCGATGACTTGCCAACCACAGCGGCACGGGTCAGAGAGCTTGTCGTCGATTCGATCAAGCGGCAGCTCGTCGCGGACGTCCCTGTTGCCACGCTTTTGTCCGGCGGGCTTGATTCCAGCGTCATTACGGCGGTAGCCGCCGAGCATTTCAAGGAAACAGGCCGGGGAACGCTCCACAGCTACTCGATTGATTACGTGGACAACGACAAGCATTTTCAAGCGAGCTCTTTTCAGCCAAATGAAGATGCGCCTTACGTCCAGCTCGTGTCGCAATACTTGGGCACCCAGCACCATACGATTGAGTTTGACACAGCCGAACTGGTCGATGCGCTGAAGGTAGCGACACTCGCCCGCGACCTGCCGGGAATGGCCGATGTCGACGCTTCCTTGTACTTGTTCTGCCGGGAAATCAAAAAAGAGACAACCGTCGTTCTCTCAGGAGAATGCGCGGATGAGGTATTTGGCGGCTATCCGTGGTTTTACCGCGAGGAGCTGCTGCATGCAGGGACATTCCCCTGGTCGCGGGCGGTCAAGGAACGGGCTTCGTGGCTGTCGCCCGAGCTGCGCGCCTGGGTCAAGCCGGAGGAGTACGTCGCGATGCGCTACGCGGAATCGCTGGACGAAGTGCCGCACCTGCCCAGTGAGGACCCGATTGAAGCACGGCGAAGAGAAATGTTTTACCTCAACATCACCTGGTTCATGAATACGCTCCTGGATCGCAAAGATCGGATGAGCATGGCTGCAAGCCTGGAAGCGCGCGTCCCTTTTTGCGATCACCGGATCGTGGAATACGTCTGGAATATCCCCTGGGAAATGAAAACGCACGGCAATCGCGAAAAGGGCATTCTGCGCAAAGCGATGGAGGGCATTTTGCCGGACGAAGTGCTGTACCGCAAAAAAAGCCCGTATCCGAAAACGCACAATCCTTCCTATACAAAAGCGGTTCGCACGTGGCTGCTCGACATTTTGAACGATCCCAGCTCCCCGCTGCTGCAACTGATTGACGTCCCGGTCATTCGCAAAATCGCCGAGTCGGACGCCCAGGCTTCCAGCATTCCGTTTTTCGGCCAGCTCATGAGCACGCCGCAGCTGTTCGCCTACCTCGGCCAAATGGATTACTGGCTGCGCGAATATCGCGTGACGATCAAGGCATAATCGTTTTTGGAAAAGGCAAAAGCTCCCCGAACCCCATCATCATGGGGTTTTGAGGAGCTTTTGCTTCCCTTTGCCTTTGCTTTTCCGCTTTGAGCTTGCTTCCGGCTTCACGGCTGGATTCAGCAACGGTTTCGGCGCTGCTTTTTTCGCCGCTGGCTTGGCAACAGGTTTTGCGGCGGCTTTCGGTGCGGTTGCGGGAGCGACTGGCGGACGGTATCGCACATCCAGCTCACGACCGGAGCGCTTCATGATCGTAAACGATTGCGTCTCCCCCGAACGGATCAACCGATAGTCTACTTTTGTCTTCTTTTCTCCCCCGACCAAAGTAGCGGCAATCGTCCGCTGATTCGGCAGATTGGCCTTTACTTGCAAGGATTGCACCGCGCAAGGTACGGAAGGGATGGTTCCACACGGGATGCACAGCTTTCCTTTGAGCAGCCGTAATTGGAGATTGCGGATCATCGTTTCTGTCAGCTGCTTTCCCCAATACCTGCGAAAAATGCGGGAGATTTTTCGCTTGGTGTTGTACTTATCCGGCAACGGCGTGTAATCGACGCCGTTCACGGTGTAGACAACCTTCCCTCGGGGCGAGGTGGCAATCTGCGTCCAGACTTGCTCGGCGGAACTGATAAACTGCTTGAACATACGCAATTCATCCAACGTTTTCACCCCCTCCATAAACCGTATGGAGAAGGGCTTATGCTAGTACGCCCTTTTACGCCCGATTTACCGCGCGATCCGGGCTACATCCACCCGTCCGGAGAAAAATGTCGCTCCACCGCCCATGTCGGCAATCCGATCCGGGGTCAACGCGTTCACGTAATGCTTGGACTCTGGTCCATCTGCCCACAAGCCCTGGCTGACAACCACGCCCGGCAGCACATTTTCGCCAACAGAGACAACCAGTTCGCACTCTCCGCGGTCATTCCACACCCGGACGGTATCCCCATCCTCAATCCCGACTTGCTGGGCGTCCGCCTGGTTCATGTGCAGCTTCGGTATTTTTTCCATCTTCATGTGCTTCTCGTTGTTGGAAAACGTCGAGTTCAAAAAGTTATGGTTCGGCCCGGGCACGAACTGATACGGATAATCGCCGTCTTTTGCGAGCGGCGAGTAGGTCGGCAACGGCGGATACCCTCTGTCCGCCATCGTCTGCGAGTACAGCTCGATTTTTCCGCTCGGCGTGGACAGGCGGCCCGTAAAGTACGAGTCGACCTTGGCTTTGCGGTAGTTGTGCTCCACCAGCGACTCGAAGGTGATATCTTCCATATGCGGATTGCCGTGCCCTTCCAGCGCCTGGCGAATCATGTCTTCGTCGGAATCGCGGAAGGCAGGTTCATCATAGCCCATGGCGGCTGCCAACAACCGGAACAACTCCGTATTGGACTTGCTCTCTTCATACGGGGCGAGGACGGGCTGTTGCAGCTGGATGTAATGGTGCCAGTAGCTCGTGTAGAAGTCCATGTTTTCGTAGGAAGACGTGGCGGGCAAAACGATATCCGCATACTTGGCTGTCTCGGTCAAAAACAGATCGTGCACGACCGTGAACAAATCTTCTCTTGCCAGCCCTTGTCTGACCTTGTTGCCTTCCGGTGCGACAAGAGCCGGGTTGCTCGTGTACACAAACAGCGACTTCACGGGAGGCTGTACTTCAAGCAGCACCTTGCCCAGTTCATTCATGTTGATGACTCTCGTGTTTTTGTTCGCTAACAAGTCGGGCCGTTGCACGGCCGTTTTGTTGTGTTCCAAAAAGCCTTTGTTCCCTTTGATCGCGCCGCCGCCCCGGACCAGCCACTGTCCGGTGAGCGCCGGCAGACAGGAAATCGCCCGGACGCACATTCCTCCGTTGTCATGATGCTGGATGCCGTTGCCAATGCGAATAAACGAAGGCGACGTCTCCCCATACCATCTGGCCAGCTTGTCAATATCGTCAACCGGAACGCCTGTAATGGCAGAGACTGTTGCCGGATCGTATGCCTTCACATGCTCTCGCAATTCTTCGTGTCCAACCGTATACGATTGCAAAAAGGCGGAATCAACCAAGTTTTCTGCAAACAACACATGCATCAGTCCCAAGGCCAGCGCCGTGTCCGTGCCCGGCAAGATCGGAATGAACCAGTCGGCCCAACGCCCTGTCTGGTTTTTGTGCACGTCGATGACGACGATCTTCGCGCCATTTTTCCGGGCTTGTTCAGCCAGGACTACCTGGTGCATGTTCGTGCTGACCGTGTTGATCCCCCACATGATCATCAGCTTGGCGTGAACGGTATCCTCCGGGTCGGTCCCGAAAGCTCCGCCCATCGTGTAGTTGTAGCCAACTCCGCCAGCACTGTTGCAAATCGTCCGGTCAAGCTGGCTCGCTCCCATCCGGTGGAAAAAGCGCCGATCCATTCCCTCCACATTGATTCTGCCCATGTTCCCGTAAAAGCTGTACGGCAAAATCGCTTCCGGTCCGTCTGTGGCAATCAGACTGCGCCAGCGGGAGACGATCGTATCGATGGCTTCCTCCCAGCTGATGCGGACAAATTCGCCGCTGCCTTTTTTCCCGACCCGCTTGAGCGGATAGGCCAGACGCTTGGGATCATTCAATCGCGCCGCCATGTTGCGCACTTTGTTGCAAATGTTTCCTTTTGTCACAGGATGATTCGGATCGCCTACTACTTTGACCAGCTTGCCATCCTGCTTGTGAAGCAACAACCCGCATTGATCCGGACAATCCAGCGAACAAACGGCTGGAAAAATCCCATTTTCCTCTGTCGTGAAGCTCACGATCGATCCCTCTTTCGTCTGCGCTTTTTTCCTTCGATCCCTCACCCGAGCCTTTTTCCGTGTAAGCAGATCGAGAAACATACCTTTATCTTATCACAGAAGGTTGTCTTTTGCTCCTCCAAAGCACACTTGCCGCTGTGCCGCTTGCTTTTGGCATGCAAAAAGACCGCCCTCGCATGAAGGCGGTCTTTGCTTTTTAACCGGAACGTCGCCAAAGCTTGGCGCCTCCCGGTATTCCAATCATATCCAGCAGGAAATGCTGTAAGCCAGGTTCTGTCTCTCCCGTGCTTCAAACGGGCCAAGCCCTCGCACCAAGAGCGGTAGCCATCTATCTATGGCATCCAAAGATGCCATCCGTCCCTTCCGTTTGGTTCCTTCAGGACGGTTCCCCTACCAAATTTGGGTTTCTCGCTCGCAGGGTTTACCGCGTTCCATCTTTTCTGTCGCCAGAAAAGCTACGTTTCTGTGGCACTTTCAGCGTACTCGGGCCTCAGAGAGAGCCCTTTCCACGCCGTCAGCAAAGCTTGCGCCTCACTGCCCTGGCTTGCGCCAGGTACGAACACTCCAAGCATCTCAGCTTGGGCGAGCCTGGACTTTCCTCTACCGCCAACCGCCGAAGCGATTGCGGCAGCGACTACCCACATTTCCCACATTCACGAATCAGTACTACATACTCTATCACATGCGCCGTTTGCGGTCAACTAACAGAAGCTGGAATGTTCGCATTCGATCCAATCGCAAACCTGTAGTACAATAGAGAGGCTACAAGGAGGGTTGATTGTGATAAACATTACCTCGCAGGCGGCAGCGCGCCTTGCCCTGATGATTGCGGAAGAACACGACGCAGACAAGCTCGGAATCAAGCTTGTTCCAACCACGACCGGATGCGGCAGCTTCACCTACAGCATTGCCATTACCGAAGCGGACAAGCGCGACCAGATTGAGGAAATCAACAGCATCCGCTTCTTCTATCAACCGCAAGATGTGGACAAGCTGATTGGCACCGTCATTGACTGCGACCCTGTCACGGGGCGATTCTCGATTCATCATCCCCGTCCGCAAGAAAACAGCTGCACGCTTACTCACTGACCAGGAGGTTTTTATGCTACTGCTTCCCTTTGAAAACATCAAGCCTACCATTCATCCCAGCGTTTTTCTGGCCAAAGGCTCTGTCGTAACAGGCGACGTTGAGATTGGCGAAGACTCTTCCATTTGGTACAACACCGTAATTCGCGGTGACATCGCGCCAACCGTGATCGGCAAACGGGTGAGCGTGCAGGACAACAGCACCTTGCACCAAAGCCCGAACAATCCGCTGATCCTCGAAGATGAAGTCACCGTCGGGCACAATGCCGTCCTGCACAGCTGCGTGGTGCGCCGCGGCGCGTTAATCGGGATGGGAGCGATCATTTTGGACCGGGCCGAAATCGGCGAAGAGGCGATGGTCGCCGCCGGAGCGCTCGTTCCTCCGGGAATGAAAGTGCCACCGCGCACGCTCGTCGTCGGCAATCCCGCGAAAGTAAAGCGCGAGCTGACCGAAGCCGACTTCAAGGAACTGGTGCGCATTCGCCAGTCCTATGTGGACAAAGGAAAAACGTACCGCCAGCTGGAAGAAAACCCGCTGGAGAGATAAAGCGAAAGGTCGAGGACAATGCGTATGCCCTCGACCTTTTTTATTTTGCAAATCGCCCCATCACGATCGTGCTGTAATAGTTGCCGTCCGATAACAGCTTGTCCTGTTTCAGCACGCCCTCTGTCTCAAAGCCAAGCCGTTGATACAGCTCAATCGCCTTTTCATTCGTCTCCAGAACTTGCAGCGTCATTTTTTTCACGCCCTGTTCATCTGCCCAGGCGATCGCTTCCTGAAGCAGCTGCTTCCCGATGCCGTATCCCCAATATTCCTGCAAAACGCCTACGCCAAATTCAACCCGGTGCGCCAGTCGCTTGAGCGAGCTTCCTTGACAGCGCGAAAAGGCAACGATGCGACCGTTCGCCACCGCGACCAGGAACAGATTGCGCTCACTTTCCGAGTCAGCCCGGATCAATTCGCGAAAGGCAGCTTCATCCAGAAACCCCTCGCCTTTTTCTCTGTCCATATTTTCCGTTTCCCCATCGATTTGCAGTCGTACGGCTACCAGCTCGCTCGCGTCTTCCTCTTGGGCCGAACGAAGCGTATAAGCGAGTCCTTTTCCAGCAAAATCTCGCGGTGCTATTTTCATATCCCTCTGCCTCCTTCGTTGTCGTGACCCAAAAAGCCCCCTTTGCCCAGGAGGCTTGTTGCTTCTCACTTCTCTTTCCTTCTCATGCCGAGTGCTGCCGTTCCATATCGCGTATGTGCTCAAACAGCATGTAGGAGCGAATAGCCGTCTCCAGATGCAGCCGATCCGGTTCTTTCGTCGTAAAATGCTTTTGGAAAAAGGCCGAGAGCTTGTAAACAACTCCGCAATATTTGCGCACGTAGCGATCTCCGAACATTCCCACCAAAAGTCCGCCGACGCCGCAGACGATGCTCCACTCCATCGGCAAAAACCAGACAGAGAGCAGAAAGCCAACGAAAAACCAGACGACCAGATTAGTCGAGCAACCGTCATTGACGATGTCAGCCTTGGCAATTTGCGGCAAGGCGGCCAGCGATTTTCTTCCGGAATAGCTGAATACTTTATGTTCTGCACCGTGAAACTTTTTCATCATTTTTGGAAAAACAAAGTGAAAGCCGCCGATATAGACAGCCGCCCACATCGGGTCTACGACTGCCCAGGCCGGATGCACCAGAGCCGCCACTACATAGCAGGCGAGGAGCAGGTGAAAAAGCTGATAATACCAGGGAAAGGAGAAAAAAATACGATACCATAGCTTTCCAATCGTTTTGAGTGTGATTTTTTCCGCCCACATGTGGATAACGCCGTCTTTTACTTCCGCACAAGCCAGCACATTGCGATCGTGAAAAAGCACACCGCGCCCAAAAGACATCCCCATAATCATGTCGTTAGCTATTCTCCTTCCGCTCTAATGTCGTTATAATAGGTTGAGTTGTACGCAGAATGAAGGAGGTTTCCACAATTGATCCGCATGGTTCCAACAACACCACTAACACCGATACACGATCCATGGGAGCCGTTGTTTAATGCGACACCCCCCGCCTATAAATTGACCAGCGTCGAGTTTACTGTAACGAATCTGTGCAATCTCCGCTGCGAGCATTGTGCGGTTGGCGATACATTGCGATATAAAGACGATCCCGCTCTGCCTGTCGATCTCATCCTTCGTCGCCTGGACGAAGCCAAAGATTTGCTTACGCTAAGTATAACAGGCGGAGAACCGATGTACAGCGAACGAACTGTCAAGGAAGTCATCCAGCCCATCCTGCGCTACGCGGCGGATCGCGGGCTGCGGACCCAGATCAACTCCAACATGTCCATGCCCTTTTCCCGCTACGAACTGGTTTTGCCTTACATAGATGTCATGCATATTTCCTGGAACTGGTCTACCCCGGAGGAGTTTCATGATATTGTTTACGCAAAAGCCAAGCAGCCGGTTTCAGGCAAACAGGCAGAAGTGCAGTTTGAGCGGATGATGGACAACGCGCGCAAGCTCGCGGAGGCCGGCGTGTTTGTCTCGGCGGAGACGATGCTCAATCATCGCACCTGGCCCAAGCTGGATACGCTCCATCGGCAAATCCAGGAAATGGGCAGCCGCAGGCACGAAGTGCACCCGATGTACGCGAGTGATTTTGCCCGCGATCTCGACGTGCTTTCTCTCGATGAGCTGCGCCAAGCCATTCACCGGATGCTCGATGTCCGTAACGAAGATTTGTGGATGCTGTTCGGCACGCTGCCGTTTTTCGCTTGCAGTGCGGACGAAGCAGACAGGGCGTTGATCCAGCGGCTCCGTACGGCGAAAAATGTCACGACCCGCAACGATCCGGATGGTCGGAATCGCTTGAATATCAACATTTTTACGGGCGACGTGATCGTGACAGACTTCGGAGACGTGGAACCGCTCGGCAATATTCAAAAAGACGAGCTGCAACGCATGTTTGACACTTGGCAGGGACATTCCATGAACCAGAAAATCAACTGCTTCTGTCCAGCGGCCAAATGCGCAGGGCCAAACCTGCTCGTTGCCAACACTTACTACCCGGAGACGAATTTCACGATGCGCAAGGCACTCGTCTAGTTGGGCACGCTAAGACGAGAGGTGATGATCCATGAGCAGACGAAAACGTCCTCTCGTCCCGGGTGCCCAAGAAGGGCTGGATGCGTTGAAAGCACGAGTCGCCCATGTCGCTGACCCGAACCAGGCCAAGTACGAAGTGGCATCCGAGCTTCACGTCCCTTTGCAGCGCGGATACAACGGCCAGCTCACTTCGCACGATGCAGGCCGGATCGGCGGCAGACTGGGCGGCAGCATGGTCAAAGAAATGGTGCGGATGGCTGCGCAAGCGATGAATCCAAAATCATAACAGTCTCACGCTTTGGGAACCCTGCCTTTTGATGAAATCAAGCGGCGGGGTTCTTTTTTTCGATTAGCCGCGCCTTGCCCAAAAGCAAAAGCAGACTGGCAGACTGGCTGATGAGGATCAGGAGCATCCCGGAGAAAAACACTCCGTGCAAAAGCCTCGCTGAATACTTGTTTACAAAAAAAACCGCCCCGAGATTGGAGGCGGTTTTTTTGCTGTCCAGCTTCATAGCTGGTCGTCATCTGAGTTTGTCGAGTTTTTTCGCACTCGGCTTCCGGGGCCCGAGCATCGTCTTGCTGATGCTGTTCACTTTGTGGAAGGAATCGAACACTTGGTCGATCACTTCTACCAGCTCCCGAATTTGCACCACTTTCCCATAGACGCCCATGAAATGGTGTCTGACGTTTTTACCGTTGAAAAACCCTAGCATGGCCGCACCTCCTCGTAATCCTCTAGTACCACCTTATGCAGATCGGGGCCAAGAGGAAATGGCGAAGCGGGAATTTTCTTTGCCCCTTGCAAAGAAAGGATAGCCGGGCTATTTGTTCAATCAACGCGGACGCGGGGTCGCAGTTGGTCTTGGTGTCGGTCTGACGGTTGGTGTCGGCGGAGGTGCCGGGACAATTCGCTCCAGACGGGTTACACGGGCTTCCAGGCGGTTCATGCGCGTCTCCAGGCGATCTACCCGATCGTCGAGCTTGGTATAATCGTCGCGCAACGCGTCCACCCGGTTTTCCACGCGAGTCAGTCTCCGCTCGACATCGCTTGTGGGGGCAGGTGTTGTACTGACGGGGATGTACAAGTTTTGACCCACGTAAATGTAGTACGGATAGGCAATGTTATTCACTCGGATCAATTCCTGTACCGGCACGCCAAAGCGGGCCGCGATACTGTTCAATGTATCTCCCGCACGAACTGTGTAGTTCACGAATCTCACTCCTCCTATCGTTTCTTTGTTCGTTACTAACCTATGCCCGCCCGCAAGCAACGGAAATAAACCAATACCTATCTTTGCGAAAATGGTCATTCACCCAGTATATTCGCCGTGACAGGCTCGAAAAAACACGGCAAAGGCTAAAGGCAGCCAGAGCCAAAAGCTCGGCGTACAGCGTGCGTACAGTCACGGCAAAAAAGCAAAACGCCCCCAGCGCACAATGCGGCGCCAGAGGCTTTTTTGGCTATCTCGTTATTCTTATTTAAATACCGGTTCGGCAAATTGCGCCAATTTTTCCAGAGACGATTGCTCGACATCTGCGTGCAGGCTGTTTCCGTGCGAATCCATCGTGACAATCGCGGCGAAGCCTTTTACGCGCAAGTGCCACATCGCTTCCGGGATTCCAAATTCCATGAAGTCCACGCCTTCGACTTTTTCCAGGCACTCCGCATAATATTGCGCGGCACCGCCGATGGCATTCAGGTACACAGCGCCATGCTCATTCAACGCTTTCAACGTTTTTGCGCCCATTCCGCCTTTTCCGATAACAGCGCGGATTCCGAATTTCTTGATAATGTCACCCTGGTATGGCTCCTCGCGGATGGAGGTTGTCGGTCCAGCCGCTTTTACATGCCACTCGCCTGCTTCGTCTTTCAGCATTACCGGACCGCAATGGTAAATAATGCCCCCATTGAGGTCGACCGGACAGTCATGGTCCATCAGGTAGCTGTGCAAAGCATCGCGGCCTGTGTGCATTTCCCCGTTGATGATGACCACGTCGCCCACTTTCAGGCTGCGGATTTGTTCCTCGGAAATCGGCGCCTGGAGCACAACCTCGCGGCGCTCTTCAGCCGCTTCGCTCGCAGCTGCGGTCGGAGCCAAATCCATTGCCACAGCTTCATCCTTGTACAGATAGCGCAAAATTTCGCCTGTTTCTGCATGCAGACGAACCCCTTGACGGCGGAATGCCCAGCAGTTGTAGGCGACGGAAACGAAAAAGCTTGCTGGCAGGCGATTTTCCACGCCCACCTTACAGCCGAGCAAAGTGGAGTTTCCGCCGAAGCCCATCGTACCGATGCCCAGTTGATTGGCTGTTTCCATAATGTAGTTTTCCAGGGCAGCCAAATCCGGGTTTGGATTGACATCGTCCACAGAACGGAACAGTTGATGCTTCGCCAGCGCATAGCCGGAGGTGCGATCGCCACCGATCCCTACGCCGATGAAGCCGGCGCTACAGCCTTGGCCTTGGGCTTGGTAAACAGCATGCAGGATGCACTTGCGCACGCCATCCAGGTTGCGGCCTGCTTTGCCCAGACCTTCCAGCTCACAGGGGAGGGAATATTGGATGTTCTTGTTCTCACAGCCGCCGCCTTTCAAGATCAGCTTGATTTCAACTTCATCCTCTTCCCATTGCTCGAAGTGAATGACAGGCGTACCTGGCCCCAGGTTGTCGCCGCTGTTTGCCCCTGTCAAAGAGTCAACGGAGTTCGGACGCAGCTTGCCTGTTTTGGTCGCCTCTACAATCGCTTCCTTGATCGCTTTTTTGATCGTGAGCTGGTTAACGCCAATCGGAGTTTTCACTTCAAATGTCGGCATTCCCGTATCTTGGCAGATCGGAGAAACATTTTCTTCTGCCATGACGACGTTTTGCGCGATGGTGGACAAAGACAGTGCTGCCCGTGTTCCGAGATCTTCTTTTACCTTGGCAGCATTGACGGCGCGACGCACGTCTGGCGGCAAGTTCGTAGAAGTATCCGTGATCAGTTCCAGAATGCTTTGCTTCAAGTTTTCCATCTAAGACGCCCCTTTTGACGTAAGTGTGAATGGTAGCTTAAACCGCCTATTATTATAGCACACGCTCTCCCCCCTGTCCGTACACCGCTGGGCAAAGACTTCATCATCCGTGAAACGTTCTTGCCTTTTGCCACGTCTTACTACTGAATCCACATCCTGACCAGATAGAGAAACGGGGGATTGAAAATGAAGAGAAAAGCAGCCGGGCTGCTCGCGACAGTCATCGTGCTTTGCGCCATGCCGCTCTTGTTCCCGGCAGGCACGCTCCACGAGCCGACAGTGACTGCGGCCGCAGAAAAAGACGGATTGCCACTCGTCGGCAGCTACGGGCAATTGAAAAAGCTGCTCAAAGCAACGGAGTACAACTACGCCATCGCAGAATCGGCTTTAAGCATGCCAACAGCAGCCCCGATGTCGAAAGCGGTTGCGGACAATGCAGCAGCAGGTGCATCCCGCGATTTTTCGACGACGAACACGCAGGTACAAGGCGTAGATGAAGCCGACATCGTCAAAACCGACGGAACCTACCTGTACCAGTCGACGAACCGGGAAGTGCGAATCGTCAAGGCTTACCCTGCAACCGAGATGCATGTCGTGAGCAGAATCGGCTACGAAAACGGTTTGTTCACCCCGCTGGAAATGTTCGTCGACGACCGCAGGCTGATCGTGATCGGCCAGGCGAATGAAACCGTCGAAATGGCCCCCCTCCCTGCTTCCAAGCGCGGCATTCCGTACTATCAAAACAATCAACTGGTCAAAGCGTTTGTCTACGACATTGCGGACAAAGCGCATCCTCGCCTGATCCGGCAGCTGGATGTGGAAGGCCAGTATTTGTCTTCCCGCAAAATCGGCGGCAGCTTGTACCTGACAGCGAACCGCTACATCGACACGTACCGGATTTTGCAGGAAAACAATGAACTGCCCGGCCCTGCCTATCGCGACAGCGCCTCGGGCGACAAGTTCCTGACAGTCCCGTATGACGACATCCGCTATTTTCCCGAAAACGTGCAGCCGAGTTACTTGATGGTCGCAGGCGTCAATCTCGACGATCCGAAGCAAAAAATGTCGCTGTCCGCCTATTTGGGGGCAGGCGAGAACATTTACGCCTCGCCAACGAGTCTGTATGTTGCCGTGACCGAACAAAAAGTGCTGCCGACGAAAATGAAGCAAGGAGAGTCAATCGCCCCTAGCTTCACTCCGCCGCCCATGCAAACCGACACGACCATCTATCGCTTTGGCATGAACAAAGGGGAAGTGACCTACGCAGCAAAAGGCAGCGTGCCGGGGCGCATCCTCAACCAGTTTTCCATGGATGAGTACGACGGCTATTTCCGGCTCGCGACGACGAGCGGGAACATTTGGCGCACCGATGAAAACACTTCGCAAAACAACGTCTACGTCCTCGACAGCAAGCTCGATCTGCACGGCAAGCTGGAAGGCGTCGCGCCTACCGAACGAATCTACTCGGTCCGGTTCATGGGCAAGCGCGCCTACATGGTCACTTTCAGAAACGTAGACCCGCTGTTTGTACTTGATTTGTCGAAGCCCGCAGCACCCCGCATTTTGGGAGCGCTAAAAATTCCCGGCTACAGCGACTACTTGCACCCGTACGACGAGAATCACATTATCGGGTTTGGCAAGGAAGCCGAATCTGACAAGGACAGAGCCTATTACCAAGGGATGAAAATCGCGCTGTTCGATGTCAGCGACGTCAGCAAGCCAAAAGAAAAGTTCAAAACCGTGATTGGCGACCGAGGCACCGATTCCGAGCTTCTGTACAATCACAAGGCGCTGCTTTTCTCCAAAGAAAAGGAACTGCTCGCTTTCCCTGTCACTGTCTTTGAATTAACGGAGGAGCAAAAGCAAAGCCCGGACATACGCGATTACGGCCACTTCACCTTCCAGGGCGCCTACGTCTATCATCTCGATTTGGCCAAAGGCTTCACGTTGACCGACAAGATCACGCACCTGAGCCAAGAAGATTTGAACAAAGCTGGAGAAGGCTGGTACGAAAACAGCAAAAACATCAAACGCATCCTGACGATTGACCGCACGCTGTACACCGTCTCGGACGACATCCTCAAAACCCAGCAGCTTGACGGGTCAAAAGCAGGGCGGACACTCACTCTGACGAAATAAAGGGAATGGTCTGTCACCCGGACAGGTTCTGTGCTAAGATGGGGTAATAGAGGCAGCGCAAAAAGAGAGGGTGTCACTACGTGGAGTATTTGAGTCTTAATTTGACCTCGACACTGGCGGGTTTGGCAGCCGTGCTGTTGGTCATGTTCATTCGCCTGCACTGGCCCTTCCGTTTTCAATATATGGCGAATTTGTACAAACGCCGTTTGGATGTACGGCTTAGCTGGTTGGAGGCTTCCTACCGAAAAAACCGTTCGCGTGCAGTAGCCATGCTGGATAAATCGACTCATGAAATTATGATTGGCAATTACGAACTGGCTGAAAAATATATTGTTTCCGGCATCAATGTGTGCAAGGAACGCCCTTCTTTGTTCAACCAAGCGATGATTCACTACTTGTTCTACAATTTGGCGGTCGTGTACTACTCTTCCGGCCGATACAACGAATCGCTCGAAGTGGCTTTCCGCATTTACCAGCGCGACCAGGGAATGACCGATTCTTTGGCGCTCATCGCCTGCTCGCACGCCAGACTGGGCGAAATCGAAAGCGCGCTGGAAGCGTACCAGTTGATCGCCAGCAAGCGCTCCGCCAAGGAATGGAAGCTGTTTTGCCTGGCTGAAATCGAGGCGGCCAAAGGGAATTACGAACACGCTTTGACCTATCTTCGCCAGCTGCTGGACAAATCGGCCAGCTCCTTGCACTTCAACCGTTCCGAGCTGGAAAAACGCCTGGAAGAGTGGCAAAAGGCATCGACCCACGTCAGCTAAACACTCCTTGCCGTTGCATGAATTTTACCAAACACCGCACATGATTCAGGTGTGCGGTTTTCTATTGCCGCCTTTTCGCCCCAAGCTCTAGGCATGGTTGGCAGGCAAATGTGGGATTCTCGTAAAAAGTCGTTCCATTTTTCCCCCGCATCGCTGCTCTATACTATTTTCACATAGGTACGCCAGAAAGAGAGGTTTCTTTATGAAAAAGTTTGATGTTTCCATCCTGACTGTAGCCGTGCTCCTGACCGGGCTGGCAGTCATCGGAGTGTCCCAAGCAAAAGATTCCGCTGCACTCGATACAAATGCAGTAGCCAAGATCGGCGACGTCTCCATCTCGCAACACGAACTGTACGAGCAGATGAAAAAAGAGTCCGGCGCAAGTGTCATGTCCGATCTGGTCGCCATCGAGCTGTGCCGACAGGAAGGCGCCGCACAAGGCATTACCGTATCCGAGCAGGAGGTTGACGCAAAAGTCAATCCGATCAAGGACAAGCTGAAAACGCCGGAAAAATTCCAACAATACTTGAAGGAAAAAAACTTTACGAACGAAAAAGAGCTGCGCGAACGTATCAAAATGATTTTGCTGCGCGACAAGCTGCTTGAAAAAGCGTATCCGGTGACAGACGAGCAAATCAAGGAATACTACGAGAAAAACAAGGAAAAACTCGGAAAATCGCTGGAAGAAGCCCGTCCAGAGATTGCCGAGAAGCTGCAAGAGCGGAACAAGCGCAAAAACGTCGACGAGTGGATCACTCAACTCAAGAAAAAATACAATGTGCAAATTTCCGACCCTGTCCTGATCGAACCGGAGCAAGAATAGTTCCCATACGCCAATCGGGATAGCAAAAAGACTTGTGTCGCCTCCTGGCTTCACAAGTCTTTTTGCACGTCTTCGCTTCCGACCATTACGTGCGGAGCACCCCAATCAGCTCGTGCAAGTAATCCGCAATCTCCCCTTGCAAAATCGGGCCGTGTCCGGTCGCCAAAAATTCAATCGGCCAATCCAGCAAGGCTTCGAGACTTTCTACATATTCAGGAACGCGATCCGGTTCTTCCCCTGCCCATGTTTTGAGCTGCTGCCTATATGCGGCCCGGCATTCGCTTTCCTTCCCGATCACTTCGCCCAGCTCGGTTTTCTCAAAGCAAATATGATCGCCGACAAAGCAAATTTTGCTCTGCGGGTCAAAAAAAGCGACAGAGCCTTCCGTATGAAAGGCCAGCTGACGAAATCGCAAGGACGGCAAATCTCCTCCGCTCCCCGTGAAGGTGTGTCCGAACAGCGTCTGCGAAAAATCGTCCAGTTCGTAGTAATCGTCCAGATGAATCCAGTTGTTGCGAGACGGGAACATGTCGGCATTCCCGATATGGTCAGCGTGTCGATGCGTAAAGTACACGTAGTCAATCCGCTCAGGCTTGGCGCCAATTCCCTCCAATGCCTGTTGAAAATATGCCCGTTGCTTTCGCTGATGGGAGTCAATCAGTACAAACGAGTCACCTTGTTTGATCACATAACTGTTCACGTAGCTGTTCCATGCGTCCTCATAAGTGATGATCGCCCAGGTGGAGTCTGTGATTGGCGCAATCGCGTTGTTCATGCTTCCATCTCTCCTCTCCTCCCAGTTTTTTATTCCTATTGATATTATTATACACAATGATACACGACATTGCCGATCCTTGCCAAATGATGGACTGCTAACGCACAGATGCCTCTTCTCCCAGGCTGACCCAGGAGCGTCCCTGGGAACGGGCGATGTTGACAGGAACGCCGAAAAAGCGGGTCAACCCTTCGGCTGTCAATACCTCATCGGTTCGTCCAGCCCGCTCTACCTCACCTGATTTCAACAGCAGCGTGTGAGTAAAGCACGGCAAAATCTCCTCGATGTGATGGGTGACGTACAAAAGCGTCGGTCCCTCCGGCTGTTTGGCAATCTGCTCAATCATCGACAAAAGCTGCTCTCTGGAGAGCAAATCAAGCCCCGTACATGGCTCATCCAGAATCAAGAGACGCGGAGATGCCATCAGTGCCCGCGAAATCAAAATCTTTTGCCGCTCGCCCTGGGACAGCGCACCGAACGGCCTGTCCTTCAGCTCGGCGCAGCCAAACGTCTCCAGCAGCTCTTGCGCTTTTTGCACATCTGCCTCACTCGGAACAGAGTACAAGCCAATCGTCGCTTCCCGCCCGCTCAAAATCACGCGAAAAGCCGTTTCGTGTTCGTGGAGCTGCGCGATCAAGGCCGTGCTTACCCAACCAATCGATTTTCGCACCTCACGCAAATCAACCGTCCCGTACAAATCGCCGAGAACGCTTACTTGTCCTTTCGTCGGCCATGTGTACCCGCAGATGATTTTCAACAAGCTTGTCTTGCCGGAACCGTTCAAGCCGACAAGACACCAATGTTCGTTTTCTTGCACTTGCCAATCAATGTTTTTCAAGATCGTTGTGTCGTCCCGCTGCCAGGTGACCTGATTTACGTCAATGATCATGTGCTGCCTCCACTCTCTCTTTTTGTCGTATGCCGTAATCTTTCTGATTATTAAGAGTATACCTGTCTAATCCTGATCGATCAATTCTTTTGTACACCCCGGGTAGAGACGAAAAAACCTTCGCGCTATGTGCCACGAAGGTTTTCGGTCATGCTTTGTGCGTTAAAACTTGCCTTGAATTTTGAATACGATCTCCGCGAACAAGGTTGCGAACAGGAACGTACCAGTGAAAACAACGAGGGACACGACGACGATCCGCCAGCTCAGTTGCTTGAACAGATGGATGTCTTTGCCCAGCGACAAACCTGCATAGGCGAGAATCGGGGTAGCGAGAGCCAGCAAATTGATTTTGGCAATCGCCGCAGCCGTATACGCGCTTCCTGGGAAAAAAGGCGAAGTGGCAATCATGGCAAACAAGGAAATCCAGACGATGACTGGAGATTTGAACGGCAATATTTTCGTGAAGCCCATCCCGATCAAGGTAATGACCGCCAAAAGCGCAATGCCTGGCAAGGATTCCAGGATGGGAACCTTGTAGCCGATCCAGTTTCCGACAAGTGTGATGGCACCAATGATGAGAATCGTCAGGACTTGGTTCATGCGCTTCTTTGCCCCCCTTCTGTTTCCGAAGAAGCGTTTTTACGCCCAATAATCGGTTCAAGCCATGCGTACAGGCGCTGAGTCAGCGGCAACGACACGAAAATACATACATACGTGCCGATGATGCTCATCATCAGGTTGGCCGCACCTGAGTAAAAGGCGATGTCTTGCTGTGCTTCCGGGAAAATAACAGCCAGTGATCCTGTCGCTGCGGCCATCATGCTGCCTGAGCCAACTGCCGCGCCCATCGCGAGGGAAATCGGATGGAACAGTCCGCTGCTTCCCAAAATGCTTGCCAAAAGCGACATGAAAATCGCGCCGAACAGCGTACCGCAAATGTAGACGCCCAGCGCGCCGCGCGCTTCAGGAGAACTCGCGCCAAACTTGTCCACAACAATGGCCAAGTTCGGCTCGCGGTCGAGCGAATAAGTGGCCCCGATCGATTCACGCTTGAGTCCAAGCAAGAGCGCTACCGGCAAGCCCAAAATGATCGTTCCGACGATGTGCCCTACCTCCTGCACGAGCAGAGACACACCCGCTCCCCACAGCTTTGGCAGCTCCGGCCCAATATTCGCACCCAGCTTGCATACGAAGAGCAAGAACGAAACTCCCAAAATATTCGCAGCGACATTCATGTCTTTTTCTTTCAAAAATTTAAATGAAGGCCAACTGATCACACCGCCCAAAACAAGTGCGTACAGCATTGGAAACAAAGCGATTACCCCGATACCGATGTTAATTTTTTTCGTGCCGATAAACTCTGTCAAAGCAACCAGTATAAGCACCAAGAAATGCAGCTTGAACACATTCACGCGTCCCTCAGTCATAATGTTTCCCCCTGTTCGGTCTCGTTCCTGTCTGTTATTCCATGACTACTTTTTGTGCGGCCCGAACAAACAACTCTACACCTCGAGCAAGTGCATCTTCATCGAAATCAAAGCGTGGATGATGGTGCGGGTAAACAAAGCCTTTTTCCGGATTGCCGGCTCCCAGTTGAATGAAGCAGCCTGGCGCTTTTTTCAAGTATTCGGAGAAGTCTTCGCCCGGCATCAGCGGATCGATGTAAATAATGTCTTCCTCGCCCCATCTCTCGCGAATCGTGTCTTCCATCAGCTTGGTCACTTGCTGGTCGTTGACGACCGATGTGTAGCCGTGGGAGAACGAAAATTCGTAGCTGGCTCCGTGCGCTTCCGTCGTTCCTTTGACGATCCGCTCGATCCATACCGGGAGATTTTCGCGAATCTTGGCGTCGAAGCAACGGGTTGAGCCAGTCAGCGTCATCGAATCCGGGATGATGTTGTACGCTGTGCCTGCATTCAGCATCGTGACGGACAGGACCACCTTGTCCAACGCGCTGACATTGCGGGACACGATTTGTTGCAGGGCCGTAATCACCTGAGCGCCGATGACAACCGGGTCGATCGCCGACTCTGGCTGCGAGGAGTGCCCGCCCTTGCCCTGGATTTTGATATCAAACCGGTCTGTGGAAGAGGTAAGCGCTCCGTACAGCACACCGAATTTTCCTACTGGCATGTACGAGGCCAGGTGGATGCCGATGATGGAATCCAGCCCGTCCGCTGCTCCAGCCCGGACGATCTCCACGGCACCACCCGGCGGCAGTTCCTCTGCGTGCTGGAAGAAGAAGCGCACTTCTCCTTTGATTTTGTCTTTGTATTGCGACAATATTTTGGCCGCTCCAAGCAGCATGGCCGTATGTCCATCGTGTCCGCATGCGTGCATGACGCCAGCTTTGCCGGAAGCGTAAGGCACTGCGTTTTCCTCATGAATCGGCAAGGCGTCCATATCGGCGCGCATCCCGAGCACTGGCCCTGGCTGGGAACCAATCAAACGGGCAACCACGCTCGTCTTTGTCGGACGCGACAGTTCCAAATTTCCGAAAGATTGCAACGTTTCATAGACGTATTGAGACGTCTGCTCTTCTTCGAATGACAATTCCGGATGTTGGTGGAGATGTCTGCGCCACGCAACGACCTGTTCTGCCAGCTCGTCCGCCAATCGTTTTGTATCCAAACTCACTGTAACCACTCCTTTTCTCTCTACGTTCATGTTCAGTTAAGTTTAATTAAACAAATCAGCTTTTCGTGAATCTTACCACGTATTAACTAAAATTACAAATGTCCATTCGGAGCGGACATTCTCTGTCGAATCCACCCCAATCCTTGTCTATTTATTAGTTATTTTAGAATTTTCTATCTATAATGTCCACGTAAAATATACACAATGTTCAATAAAATTTTTTTGATGAAACTTTAGGGCTTTTCCGCAAAAAAGCCCTCCTCCTTCCGTTTATTCATTGACAGCAAACAGCACGTATTTCCCGCCGATTTGCCCCAGCCACAACTCGCCGTTGCCGACCATCACGCCCTCCGCGTTGACGAACGTCTCCTGGACGTTTTGCGCGAGCAACGCTTTTTTGACTTTATCGCCAAAAATCTGGTCGTACTCCGCCAAAAATTGCTGCTCATCCCGGACGTAGCGGCTGCTCCCGTCTTTGTTGATCCGCAGCGGGAAGTGTACTTTTTTGGCTACCTGGCGCTTATCTCCCGCCTGTACTGCCTCCTGCAGCTTTCGGAAAAAGGCTTCAAAGGCAACCGGATCGGTAATGCCAGCGGCTTCATAGCGGTTGTGCACTTTCTCCGAAGCTTGTTTGATCATCGTATGGATGGCTCGCTTCCCCATCTCCATGCCTTGCCACGCTGCTGCTGGTACCGACAGTTGGGCCAAAATGACGATCCCCGTCACAGTCGCTATCGCGCTTTTCATTTTTTGCATGATCTGCTGCTCCTTTTCATTCATTTTGCCGGGATACAACTAGCTTTTCTCCTGCGTGCGTCCGTTATGAGCGCTGATGATTGCAAAAAAGCCCCTCGGCTCGCACATGAGCGGGGGCTTGCTGATATTCGTAACGATTTTCCATTGGAATCGGCGCGAGTTACTCGCGGAATTTCGCTTCCTGGCGTTTGATTTCCTCTGCCGAAGTCGAGAGCGCCGCCTGCGGACCCGCAAAATGTTTGCGGTAGTAAGCGAGATCCATAATGATCAGGACGACAAACATGGCGATCAGCGCATACGCTGCTGTCTGGTTCGGAGGAATTACCATCATGATCGAAATAAACACGATCCAGAGCAAGCTGAGCACGTTGATTGGCTTGCTCCAGTTGCCGAGGTTCCACGGGCCAAAATGCTTTCGCTGGAACACCCCTCGCGACTCGGCGCGCAGCTTGAGATAGAGCGGGATTCCGTAAGCGACATACAGTCCGACCACGCTTACTGCGGTGAGAAAAGCCAACGTCGTGTATTCGGCATCAGGGTTGATCCGCTTCAAAATGTAGTCAAACAGGGCAAGGGCAAACGAGAGGATGACCACCAGCCAGATCGCTTTTGCAGGCGTTCTGTATTTCCTGGAGATTTCGGCCCACTGTCTGCTCCACGGCATGCCTTTATCCCGGGAAAAAGCGTACAGCATGCGGGAAAAGGAAGTGATCGAAGCAAGGCCGCAAAACCACATCGCAAAGGTGACCAGCCACAGTACAACGGAACCGAACGTTCCACCCAGCGCGGCGCTGATCACGTAAATAAAGGCATTGTCCGCGGCGCTGGCAGCTGCTGCATCGTGAATGGACAGCGTGACAAAAGCAAGCATAATAAAGCCAAAAATAAAGGAAAAGGCCACAGAAGTGAAAATGCCCCAAGCGGCGCGAACCCTTGGGTTGATCGTTTCTTCGATCGTATGGGCAGAAGCATCATAGCCCGTGAACGTCCACTGCGCCTGCAACAGTCCGATCAGGAATGCGATGGCGTACGGTTTGTCGGAAAACGTTTGTCCGACCTGAAACAAATAGTCGAGCGGCTGCAACTCATTGCGCGAGAAAAACACAAGACTGCCTACAAGCACAACGACAACGCCAATATGATACCAGGCGGAAAAATCGTTCAATCTCGCTACAAGCCGTATGCCAATATGATTGAAAATGCCGTGTAAAAGCAAAGTGATGCCAAACAAGATCAAGGTGGTCGTCTCGGTCGAAGTATAGCCAAACGCGCTGGCTAACAGCGGATCGGCAAACAAGGAAAAAGAATAGTCGATTCCCGCTACGATTCCGATTTGTCCGATCAGGTTGATCCAGGCGGTGTACCAGCCCCAGCGTTTGCTGCCCAAAATAGCCGCCCAGTGATACAGCGCCCCTGCTGTGGGAATCGCGGATGCCAGCTCTGACATCGAAGCCGCGATGAGGATGACAAACAAGGCGACGATCGTCCAGCCAAACCCCATCATGCCTGGCCCGCCGTACAACAGCCCGTGCCCGTATAAAGAAACAGCCCCTGTCAAAATCGAAATGATCGAAAAAGAAATCGCAAAGTTCGAAAATCCGCCCATATCCCGCAGCAGCTCCTGGGCATAGCCGAACTTGTTCAAGTCTTTTTTATCCTCAAGCAACTGATGTTCTTTATCCTGCTGCATATTGCCTCCCTCCTTCCCCCTGTCACGAATTAGTCCTGGAACCGATAAAGCTTTCATGCTCGTTTTCGTCAAATTTCCGCACGCTTTCATTCGCCCTGTAGCCAATGGCAATGGCAACGGCAACCGTCAGCAAAATCAGGATGATGCCCAGTACCAGCATGTCTTCGTCACCTCCCTTCCTACTCATAACAAATGACAGGATCAGTACATTTTACGTGCCAGTTTGACAGCTAGACCTATCGGCTTGATCGCGGACATGTTTGACGACCTGACCGTTTAACGGCTCGTCCAAGTTTTTTTCTCCATAAAAAGCAGACGGAAACAAGTCACTGTCTGCTTTTGCTCACATACATATTTCTTTGGGGGATTGCTTGCATGGTTCGTTTCCCTTCACTGGGAAGTTTTCATCCCGACCTTGGGACTGCTTTTGGGAGATACTACAGAAAGACGACGATCCTAGGGGTGATTTCCTTGATCCGTTTGGGCTATGCCTGCATCAGCGTGAAGCTCAAAAACAATCCGAACAAAAAAACGACCGTCGCCCAAATCAACAAGCTGGAGCCGCAGGCGCGGTTGAAAAAGCTTCGCCAAGTTTTGCAGACGAATTTCTTTAACCTGATGGATTTGCTCGCCTACAACGTGGACAACCGCATTTTTTTGTACCGCCTCCCTTCCGAGTTTGTACCGCTCGCCACTCACCCGGTTGCGGCAGAATGGGATTGGGCCAAAGAGTTTGCCTGGGATTTTCAAAAAACCGGGGAGTTTATTCGCAACAACGGCATCCGCATGACGGCGCATCCCGGCCACTTCAGCATTTTAAACAGCGAGAAGCCATCTGTCGTAGAAGCGACCATCGCTGATTTTTCCTATCATGCCAAAGTTTTCGACCTGCTCGGGCTTGACGACAACTCGGTGCTGGTCACCCATGTCGGCGGCGTATTCGAGGATAAAGCGTCTTCGCTCGATCGATTTGCCGCCAACTTCGAGCGTCTTCCCGAGCACGTAAAGCGCAGGCTGGTCGTCGAGAACGACGATACGTCTTTTACGATGCTCGATGTGCTGGGGCTATGCGAGCGAATCGGAGTGCCTATGGTGTTTGACATGCATCACCATCAATGCCATTCGGATGGAGAAGATTGGAAGGAGTACCTTCCGCGCATCATCCAGACATGGGGAAAGCGCACTCCGAAAATGCATATGTCCTCGCCAAAATCAGCCAAAGAATTTCGCGCCCATGCCGACAATATTGACCCCGACGAGTTTATCGCTTTTGTCAGCGCCCTTGCCGATTACCATGTCGACATTGTTTTGGAATGCAAAAACAAAGATGATGCCCTGCTGTCGCTCCGTCATCATTTGAAAAAGCGCGGGCTGGAAGTCGAGGCGTTCGCTTCCGCTCCTTGATCGCCAGAAAGTACGCCTGTTCTTTCCATTTCCGTGCGAAACAACAAACAAAAGGACGCCCCTGGTGAAACAGGCGTCCTTTTGGCTTTGCTTAATCGCAGCCGCAACCGCAGCCGCATCCATGTCCGGAAGAAGATCCTCTATGTCCATGAGACGAGGAGCTGCCACGTCCAAAAGAACTGCTGCCGCCCCTATGATGCCAAACCTGGCAACGATCGTGATAATGCTTCATTCTGCGCTGATGGTGTTTGTAATACTTGCGGTACTCGCTGTACTTTTTGCGATGATCGCGGTATTGCTCACATTTGTGGCGGAAGTATTGCATCCGGTCCATATGGAAATGGAATTTGAACAAATAAAGCTCGATTTCCGTTCCGGGACGTGCATTTTCCGCTGATGGCGGGCGCATGTTCGGCGAAGAATTGGGCGGACGCCGATTTGGCATCATGGAGTTCGGCGGCATTGGATTGGCTGGTCTGCGATTCGGCGGCATCGGATTCGCTGGTCTGCGATTCGGCGGCATCGGATTCGCTGGCATCCGGTTTGGCGGCATCGGGTTCGCCGGCATCCGGTTTTCTGGCATCCGGTTCGGCGGCATCGGGTTCGCTGGCATCCGGTTTGGCGGCATCGGGTTCGCTGGCATCCGGTTTGGCGGCATTGGATTCGGCGGCATCGCTTTTGGCGGGATCGGATTCGACGGCATCGCTTTTGGTGGCATAGGCTTCGGTATGTTCGGCATATTCTGGTTAGGCGAAGGCATGATTGGCCGTTGTGGCATCGGGCGTGCCGGAATGTTGTGCTGTGGATTCTCCGAGCTTTGCGGCGGATTTGGTTTGGACGGCGATGGCACGTTTGGTGATGGCACATTCGGTGACGGCAACGATGGCGATGGCATCGGCATCATCGAGGAAGGCGGTTTTGGCATTTCTTTTGGACGCCTTGGAGAAGATGGCGGCACTGGCGGCATCTTACGTCGCTTTTCCACGGAAACGAACACGTCCTTTCTGATGAAATAACACAGTACATGGTATGACATTTATCCCGCTCAAGAAACGACACTCGCCCAGTTTCCAAAAATGGATTGAGCCCGTTTTTTCTATCCTGGGGAAGCCGCCGTGACAATCTTGCTCTTGACTGCGCGCTCACTTCCGTTACAATAATACTAATAACAAAAATTATCTGACAGTTGTAGAGCGAAAGTGAGGACAGACGTATGCAGCCGCCGAGCAGGCTTACACGTTTCATTCAATCACATATAGAACCCAGGAGCGAGGGGTTAGGATATTAGTATCCTAACCCCTCGCTCTTTTCGTTCTCTGCTCTGTTAAAGGAGGAAACTATCCATGAATCAGCCAACACTTATCCAAATGAACGGGGATCAACTGCGCATTGAAGATGTCGCCTTGATCGCCAGAGAGTTCGTCCACATCGAATTGACTTCGGAAGCACTGGAAAATGTGCGCCGTTCCCGGGCCATGGTGGAAGAGATGGTCCAGCAACAAAAAGTCGTGTACGGAATTACTACCGGCTTCGGCAAATTTTCCGATGTGATGATTCAAGGCGAAGATGTCAGCAAGCTTCAGGAAAACTTGATCATGAGCCATGCGTGCGGCATGGGCGACCCGTATCCGGTAGAAGTCGTCCGCGCCATGATGGCACTGCGCATCAACGCTCTGGCAAAAGGCTATTCCGGCATCCGCGAAGAAACGCTGCTCCAGCTTGTAGAGCTGTGCAACCGCGGCGTGCATCCGGTCATCCCGCAGCAAGGCTCGCTTGGCGCCAGCGGTGACCTGGCGCCGCTCGCCCACATGGTGTTGGTCATGCTCGGCAAAGGGGAAGCTTATGTAAACGGGCAACAAATGAGCGGTAGCGAAGCGCTCAAAGCAGTCGGTCTGGCCCCGATTCGCCTGCAAGCGAAAGAAGGACTCGCGCTGATCAACGGCACGCAAGCCATGACCGCGCAGCTCTGCCTGGCGCTGTATGATTCCCGGGTAGTGCTGGAAAGCGCAGAGCTGATCGCTTCGATGACGATTGAAGCTTTGCGCGGAATCCCGAAAGCATTCGATCCACAGCTGCACCTCGTTCGTCCTCATCCCGGACAACAGGAATCGGCCAGACGACTGCTCGCACACTTGTCCGGCAGCCAGCGCACCTCGCAGCAGGGCGAGCTGCGCGTCCAGGACCCTTACAGCCTGCGCTGCCTCCCGCAAGTTCACGGCGCGACACGCGACACGCTGGAGTACGTCTGGACGACGGTGAGCCGGGAGTGCAACAGCGTGACCGACAACCCGATTCTTTTTACCGAGACAGGCGATGTCATCTCTGGCGGGAACTTCCATGGTCAGCCGATGGCATTCGCTGCCGATTTTCTCGCCATCGCCATGGCAGAGCTGGCGAACATTTCCGAGCGTCGGACAGAGCGGCTTGTGAACCCGCAGCTTAGCGGTTTGCCCGGGTTTTTGACTGAAAACGGCGGACTCCATTCCGGCTTTATGATCACCCAATATGTAGCCGCTTCCATCGTGTCCGAAAACAAGGTGCTGTGCCACCCTGCGTCTGTCGATTCGATTCCATCCTCGGCCAACCAGGAAGATCACGTCAGCATGGGCACTACCGCTGCCCGCAAGCTGCGCACCGTGATCTCCAACGTAACAAAGGTGCTTGCCATCGAATACTTGGCCGCAGCGCAAGCGATCGACTTCGGAACAGGCGATCTGGGAGCAGGCACAAGCAAGGCATACGCGGAACTGCGCCGCGTCATCCCTCGTCTCCACGAAGACCGCGAGATGCACCCGGACTTGGTCAAGGCCGAAGAATTGATCAAAAAAGGGACACTCGTGATCGTGTAAACAAAAGGGGCACGACTGTTGAGCGTTGACCGTTGTACCCGCTTTGGGAGACAGGAGCTTTTACCACAAGCGGGTCACATCCACGCTCCTAAAAAGCATCATGCCACTGGGAATGCCCTCCGTTCTTTGCTATCCTAAGAGAGAAGAGTGATTTCCAACTCACTCGCCTTTGAAGCATGGAGGGCTGGCTGATGAAACCGATATCCACGCCGTTGCAACACCCTGACAATCTGCTGTTTTTTGACGGCGAATGCCATATGTGCAACAGCGCCGTACAATTTGTTTTGAAACGCGACTCGTCCGGCGCGATTCACTTCGCTTCCTTGCAGTCAGAGACGGCGAAACAGATTTTGTCGTCGCATCAGTACGATGCCACGCAGCTTTCATCTGTCGTCTTTTTGGCCAACGGTCGCTTGTATACCAAATCGGACGCGGTTTCGCAGGTCGCGCGCAAACTGTCTGGAGCGTGGCCGCTGTGCTTTTACCTCAGCCGCTTCCTCCCCCGTCCTGCCCGCGATTTCATTTACGACTGGGTCGCCCGGAATCGTTACCGCTGGTTTGGCAAGCAAGAGCAGTGCATGCTGCCGACCCGCGAAATCAAGGCGCGTTTTCTCGATTGACCGCCCATAAAAAAGAGGAGCCGGCACTTGGCGTCGGCTCCTCTTTTTGCTGTTATTTTTGCGCTTGCGGATGGTCGTCCGCGGCGTATGCTGCCGCTTTCGCATTCGCTTCCACTTGCGCCGGACTTTTGCTGCCCGGAATTACCGCCGTGACGGCGGGATGCTTCAGGCACCAGGCAAGCGCCCACTGCGCCATGTCCATTCCTTCCGGCACTTCGGTTTCCTTGATGTTGGCTACTTCTGCAAGCAACTCCGCCACTTGCTGCGGGTCGCGGCGATGCCGCACATCGTTTCCGGCAAAAACGACACCGGGCTTGTACTTGCCGCTCAAAAATCCGCTTGCCAAAGGCACCCGCGCAAGTACGCCCAAGTCTTGTTCGGTACACGAAGCAAAAACCGCTTCCTCCGGCTTCCGGTCCAGTCGGTTGTACACGACCTGAATCGTCTTCGCCTGCACGGAGCTTGCATTCGCAACTTGATGCATGTTGTCATTTTTCGCAATCGACAAACCGAGGTGGCGAATCGTTCCTGCCTGTACTTGCTTGTCCAAATACGTCCACAACTCGTCGTTGTCGAACGCTGCGTCCGGCCCGGAATGGAACTGGTACAAATCGATGTAGTCCGTCTGCAAAGCTCGCAACGAGTTCTCTAGCTGCACTTGTACTTGCGCTGCCCCATACTCGTCCGTGCGGGAAAACTTGTCGTGAAAATGATGCCCGAACTTCGTTGCGATAATCCAGTCTGCGCGACCGCCCTTTTTCAAATAGCCCCCGATCAGTTGCTCCGAGAGATGATCTCCGTAGCATTCCGCCGTGTCAATCAAGTTGATTCCAAGTTCTTTGGCCGTGTCCAAAATCGCGTCGACCTCAGGCTGAGTGAAGTCTTGCCCCCACTCTCCGCCGAACTGCCACGTTCCCACGCCGATGACCGAAACATTCAGTTCCGTCTTGCCTAGTCTGCGGTACTTCATCGCCGATTCCTCCTCGTGCCACTATGTAGAAAAGCCCCTGAGCGAACTGTCGCTCAGGGAGAAAGCATGCGAAAATCAAATCGTTTTTTCCACGTTCAACTGGCTGACAAAAGCTTGCAGGCTTCCTTTTCGCTCCTTGCGCATTTTTTTGCGCTCTTCTGCGGAGGCCATCAGTTTTTGCTCTTCCTCGGTTTGCGGGACAATGCCAGGAACCTCGGTCGGATTTCCAGCTTCATCCAGGGCGACAAAAGTCAAAAACGAAGTAGCTGTCAGCACGCGTTGCCCTGTTTGCAAGTTTTCCGAAACGATTTTGACAAACACTTCCATCGAAGTGCGCCCTGTCGAAGAAACAAAAGCTTCCAGGCAAATCGAGTGCCCCATTTTCACCGGAGCGAGAAAATCGATGGAGTCTATGGAAGCAGTCACGACGGGCCTGCGGGAATGTCTCATCGCAGCAATTGCCGCAACCTCATCTATATAAGCCATCATCGTGCCGCCAAAAATCGTGCCGTGGTAATTGGTATCGGACGGTTGAACCAGGGATGCCTGAATCGTGCGGGATTCTTGAGTAGTCTTGACGTTCATCACTGTTGCTCCTTTGTCAATCATGTTCATGCCTTCCCCATCATATCACAAGGCATCCACTGTTCCAATTACATCCTGACAGTTCCCAGTTGGTTGTGTGCTTGCAAGTGTTCAAGCACCCCGTGCGCTTCCTCCTGCAAAAAATAGCGCAGCATCGGCAAGTTCCACTCATACGCCGGACGGTACCCGGCGAGTGCGAACACATTTTCATCCAGATGCGTTGCCAGTTTCCTGCGCTGTGGGCTGGCACAGTAAAATTGCTCCAAATAGTCTGTTCCCCAGCGCGAAAAGGACGACGTCTCCTCCGTCACCGCCGTCAGCAAAATCGCCTCGCCCGTATCGATCAGATCAAGCGGATACAACTGGCAACTGAACGGCTTTAGCGGCTCCACCACATGTCCTGCCTCTTCGGCGTACGCATGGATCGCACAGCCGAGGCGGCCGTTGTTTTCCTGATAAAACAGGCAGTTGCCGTGGCGCATGCGGATCGTGCCTGGCAGCTGCCCCCGGTCCCAGACGCCGTGCCGCTCCCAATTTTCCCGTTCGCTTGCTGACTGCAAGCGGGCTGTGATTTCCGGCAGTTCTTTTTCCATGATCGGAATTTGCCACGGCTCCACCGCGTAAGGTTGTCCACCCTCGCAACAAGTCTCGCGATGAACCGCACGGCAGTTCCAACAGTCAAGATGAAACAGGGCGAGCAAGGCCGGGACGTCGACTATATACTGACCTGCCCTGATCATCGCCGCTCTGTGCTTTTTTATATATTTTTCGCAGCAGTACACCTCTTTGTCGCTCATCGGATCAGGGGTGCCTACGTAGCGAAAGGAATGCTTTTTCTTCATTTCTCCAAAACAATCTCCGCTTCCGTACCGAAAATGCTCAGCTTTCCGTCTGCAAATGTGGCGAGGTCCACTTCATCGCCAGGGATTTCCATCAAAATTTCCAGCTCGCCTTCCGCTTCCGACACAAACACCAGCAGCAAGTCTTTTTCCTCAAATTCATTATCAGTCAACTTGACTTCTGTCAGTTGTCCCTGAAATTGTGTTACCTCTTCTTCCTCTTCGCTGTCTGTATCCCACTGTGTAAATGTGACAGATGCCGTTTTGCTGGCAAATTCGTCTGTCAGCAAGCGCAGCAATTGCTCGTGTTGTTGAATGTCCATTTCTTGATCCCTCCGAAAGTTTCATTACTGCCCATCATAGCAAAGTGAGGCGAAAATGCCAAAAGAAAACCGCTTCCCCGAAGAAGCGGTCGTGTGTCGTCCCGTTCTAGCTTACTTTGCTGATCGTTTGTGCCAGGGCGAAGTCCTTGCCCGTCAGCCCTTTTGCTTCACGGGTCGCGAGCGTAAAGGTGACAGTCCCGCCAGCCAAATGAATCTCCACATGCTGACTGTCGTGCTCAAGCATCTCCGCCACGCGATTCACGAAGCTTACGGCCGTGGCGAAGTCTCTACAGTGGTATGTGCGCGACAGCGCCATCCTGTCCTCTACCAGCTTCCAGCCCGGAACCTTGCTCAAATACAGTTTGACCTGCTCCAAAGACAGCTTGCTCACTCACATCGCCCCCCTTTTGTCCGATGAACGGTTGTAACACCATCATATTCACCTGACAGAAAGGTTAGTCACGCTTATCCGCACGACTTATTGCTTGATCGCATAAAAAATCATGCGTGGCGATTGACTGGCTATATACGGTTCGAATTGGTAGTTGCCAAAAACTTGAATCTGTCCGAATCCGGCCTGCTCCAACATCGCGATCATCTGTTCGACAGAAAAAAGCCGGACTTGCTCCAAGTATTCACGCTTTTCTTTGTCCGTATCGTCTGTAATCCATATCCGTTTCTTTACGGCTCCGTCCTCGATCCACCGTTTTTCCTCAATGAACATTCCATTGACGTGCTTCGTGGAATGCGGGACGAGATGGCTCGTGACGTAGGCTGGATTCAAGTAATCGATGACGACCTCGCCGTTCGTTTTCAATGCTTGCGCCATATTGCGAATGACCTGCGCGTTTTCCTCATCAGAAGAGAAGTAGCCGAAACTGGTAAAGAGGTTAACCACGATATCAAATTCGTCCCGATAGGGAATATTGCGCATGTCACAGCGGGCGAAGCTGAGCCGCGGATCGTTGTTTTGTTCTTCGGCCAGCTGCAATAATACAGGAGACAAGTCGACTCCGACCACCTCGTATCCCCTGCGAACCAACGCACGCGAATGCCGCCCGCTCCCACAGCAAAGATCCAGTACGCGTCCCGTGTCTTTGACAGGCAATCGCTCCAACAGGTTGGCGATCTCTTCATCGGCTGCCGAATCGTCCCGATGCTGGTAGACAAGCACGTAATCTTCGCGAAAGCTGCGTTCAAACCATTCTTCTGCCATTCCCTAGCTCCTTTAATACCAAGATTTCTTTATTATACCACAGGAGGGTTTGTCCGCAGCCGATTTCCCCCGGGCAAAGTGCAGAGGAAATGCCAATAACAACTTTACATACATACAGTCTGTATGTTAAATTTTCATTACGAACGGAAGGGAGAGATTGTTGTGAAAGTATCCAGTTTTTATCCGGTTATCCTGTCTCGGCAAGTGGGCGTTAGTGCCCGTTTTTATGTGGAACACTTTGGATTTGACCTCGTTTTTGAAGCGGATTGGTACGTGAGCTTGAAGCACAGCAAGGGCGACTTCCCTTTTGAGCTGGCTATTTTGCATCCCGATCACGACACTATACCGTCCGGGTATCGAACCTCTACCCAAGGTCTGATTCTCAACTTCGAAGTAAATGATGTTGATGCGGAATATGACAAACTCATCCAAAAAGCCGGGCTTCCCGTGCACCTGGATATCCGGGATGAACCGTTTGGGCAGCGTCACTTCATTACCTCTGATCCAAATGGCGTCCTGATCGACGTCATCACCGTCATTCCTCCCACGGAAGCGTTCAGCAGCCAGTACGTCGATCAAAACTGACGGTTGGCCTCATCCTCGATCAGATCAGATAGGAGCAAGAGAAACAGCATGAAAGTATCGAAAGCACAACAAAGGCAAGAAACGATCGCGAAGCTGCTGGAAATAGCGAGGGAGCATTTTTCCACCCAAGGGTACGCCCATGCCGCAACAGAGGACATGGTCAAGGAAGCGGGACTGACGCGAGGAGCCTTGTACCATCATTTTGGCAACAAAGAAGGGCTGTTCCGCGCCGTGCTCGAATCCGTGCAAAAAGAAATCGCAGAACAAGTAGAGACGGAAGCTGCCAAAAGCCAGGACCCGTGGGAACAGCTGTTGAACGGTTGCCGCGCCTTTGTCACGTCAGCCGTCGAACATCGCAACAGACGGATTTTGCTCATTGACGGCCCTTCCGTTCTCGGCTGGGAAGCTTGGCGGAAAATGGACGAGGAACACAGCATGCAACTGCTGCAAGCCCAACTGCAAAGCATGGCAGAGCAAGGTTACCTTGCCGCTGTGCCCATCGAGGCTTTGACTCATCTGCTCTCTGGCGCAATGAACGAAGCTGCGCTCTGGATTGCCCAAATGCCTGACCAGGCGCACTCTCTGGAACAGATGGCCAGGGCCATGACGCTGATGCTTGAAGGCTATCGGGTCAAATAAATAGCCAGACGAAAAACCCCCTGCCTATGCTGCTCGCGGCGCATTTGCCAGGCAGTATGGATAGGGGGTTATGTTATTGGGCGAATTGTTTGGTCAACTTAAGTCAACCGCGTTGCCCGTCCCAGGCGAATTTTTTCCGCCGCTCGCGCAATGATGCTCTCGACAGAAGCAGGGTCATCGACCACATCGTATTCGTTGATGTTTACTCGCAGAACCGGACAGGATGTAAAGGAATGAATCCAGCCTTCGTAACGGTCGAACAAATCGCGCCAGTAATCGATCGGCGTCTGCTGCTCCATCGGACGTCCACGTTCCTGAACGCGGCCGATAATATCGTCGAAGCTTCCTTCCAAGTAAATCAGCAGGTCGGGATGCGGGAAGTACGGGGTCATGACCATCGCTTCGAACAGCTCGGTATATGTTTTGTAATCTTCTTCTGTCATGTTGCCTTGCTCGTACAGCATGCGGGCAAAAATCCCGGTGTCCTCGTAAATCGAGCGATCCTGGACGAAACCGCCGCCATAGTCGAACATCCGCTTCTGCTCCTTGAAACGCTCCGCGAGAAAGAAGATTTGCAGATGAAAGCCCCAACGGGACAAATCGTTATAATAACGGCCAAGGTAAGGGTTGTTGTCCACCTTTTCCACAGACACGCGGAAACCAAGCTGATCGGCAAGCGCATGGGTAAACGTCGATTTTCCGACACCTACCGTTCCGCCGATGGTAATCACTGCATTGCCCGGTATCCCGTATTTTTCACGAAGGTGGCTGTTTTGAAACCTAGACATGTACGCAACTCCTTATTGAAATACTTGCCAATCACGCGGCATTCGTAACCTCTATTTCTTTCGCAACTCCTCAATGCGCGGCAAAATCTGCTCCATCATCCATTGCCGATCCTCCGGGCGATGCACGAAATCCAGCTCGTCACAGTTGAATTTAATGACAGGCACATCCGGGTGGTGCTTCTCAAACTCGTCCATGAACTCGTTGTAATCGGCGATCAAATTTTCCATATAACCCACATCCATCGTCCGTTCCACTTCGCGATCGCGAATGGCAATCCGCTTCATGACCGTATCGATGGAAGCCGTCAAGTAAATGACCAGATGAGCCTGCGGCAAATCTTCTGTCAGGATATCATAAATTTTAAGATACTTAGGAAGATTGTTGTCTGACAGGGTGCGTTTGGCAAAAATCGTATTTTTAAAAATATTATAATCGGAAACGACAGAAATGCCCTGGTTGAGGTAATGGGAGTGAATATCTTGCAACTGCTTGTAGCGGTTGCACAGGAAGAACATCTCCAGTTGGAAGCTCCACTCTTCGATGTTTTCGTAAAATTTTCCTAAAAATGGATTCTCATAGACGATCTCTTCCAGCAATTGCACGCCGCATGTTTGGTGCAGTTCCCGCGCCAGGGAGGTTTTTCCTATTCCGATCGGTCCCTCAACGGTTATCAATATGGACTTCATATAAGCGTCTGTTCCTTTCCGAAAAATGAGAGCACTCCATATTTTAGCACGCGTCCTTGTATTTGTCGAAACCATTCGCATTATGTCGCTAGCCATCTTTTGCCAGCAAAAAAACTGCCCCCGCTGGCTGGGCAGTCTGGACTTTCTACGTAAAATACTCCACTTTCGCCTGGGGAAACAGCCGGGCAATTTCTTTTTCCAGATGCGCCTGCAAAGCTTTTGCCTGAACATCCGGGTAGACGTATTTGCCCTTGCCGTACTTGCCCCATTTATATTTGCGTTCTTCTTCGTTCATCACCAGCTTGGTCTTCGGATAGCGCGCGAGGATCAAGCTTTTGGCGATTTTCGTGAAGCGATGCTGAATCAGCTCAAAGGTCAGATCGGTCATCGCTTCCGGGACGAGCTGGCTGCTCAGCCGTTCGAGCAAATCGGTGTACCCCTCTTCCCATCCGTCAAACCAGTACAAAGGAGCCAAAATAAAGCCGAGCGGATATCCGGCTCGCGCCACTTTGCCTGCCGCTTCAATACGCTGTGCGAAGCTGGAAGTACCCGGCTCAAAATTTTTGATCACAAAATCGGCATTCATGCTGAAGCGAAAACGGGTGTGCTTGTTGTGCTGCGCGTCCAGCAATGAATCGACATGGTGAAATTTGGTGACAAACCGCAGTCGCCCGAACTCTTCTTTGCCCATAAACTCGATCGCGCGTTTGAGGTTGCCAGTCAAATGCTCGATGCTGACCGGATCGGACGTACAGGCTGCCTCAAACCTGGTGATCTCCCCCGGACGTTCCTCGATATATTTTTTGGCCTGGGCAAAAATTTCGTCGGTATTGACGTAGACGCGAATGTACGGCTTCGACCCGACATTCGTATTCAAGTAACAGTAGTGGCAATGAGCGGCGCACCCTGTCGCCAGCGGAATCGCGTACTCGGCAGACGGCTTGGAAGGCTCGAACTTCATCGTTTTGCGCACGCCGATGACGAGTGTCCGTTTGGCATTGCGATATTTTTCAACATCCGTTTCTCCGGGAATGCCGCGAACCTGGTTGTGACTGGTTGTCATTTGCAGCGGAATCCCTTGCTCTTTGAACCGCTGGTACAGCTCTTGTCCGAGCGGATAGTCCAGGGCATTCGGCTCGACGAACACGTAGTCGGGCACAAACAAACCGGAATCTTTTCGCCCTGTTTTCGCGGGCGCTTCCAAGAGTGTAGTCGCCATAGGCACAGATCCCTCCCCGTGCCTAGTATGACCCACAGCGCCCTGCTCGCCTCAAGGAGAACGCTGGCTTTTGGCCTGCTCTCGCTACAGTCCGCTTTTGAACTCGCGCAACCGCTCCCTCGCTTCCGCCGCCTGGCTGATGGGCACTTGCAGCGTGTACACATGCCCGCCCTTTTTCGTCTCCCTGGACAACAGTCTGACCCGGATGCCTTTCATCTCCAAATAGATGCGACACTCGCTCGCCACCCTGGGGAGCCCGTACGACTCATGAATCGTTACCCACTTGGTCCACATGCCTTCTCACCCTCGTTGCTTCTTCCTCCTTTACTGTAAGCATCAAGAAGGCTATTGGTTCGCCAAAAAAGCAAGATTGCCTATTTTCCCAAAACCGTTTTGGCTCTTGCGGCGTCTAATGTTTAGTAGGAGGGGAAGATTGTGAATCTCGAACAACTTGTCAGGCAAGCCAGGCAAGGGGACGACGAAGCCTTTTACCAGCTGATTTGCCAGCAGCAAAAACAGCTGTACAGCGTGGCTTACGCCTTTTTGCGCAACGAGGCAGACACGCTGGAGGCCATACAGGAGGCCACCTGCCGCTCCTATCTGCGCTTGTCCCTCTTGAAAGAACCCGCGCATTTTCGCACATGGCTGACGCGCATCCTGATTCATGTCTGTCTGGACGAGCTGAAACGCAAAAAACGGTTCGCCTCCGACTGGCATGCCGGAGAAAGCCTTGCTATTCCGTTTGGCAGCCAGATGGAGCAGACGGCGGAAAAACTGGTCATTGAGGAAGCATTGGCCAAGCTGACGCCGATGTATCGCAGCATCATTCTCATGAAATATTTTGAAGACCTGACCATTCGGGAAATCGCTTCGAGACTCGGCTATCCGGAAGGAACCGTCAAGACTTGGCTGCACAAAGCGTTAGGCGCCTTGCGAAAAGATCTCGGGAAAGGCTGGTGAATCGAACGTTATGGATTTGGATACGGATATGGAAAAAACAAAATCACAGCCGCTCCCTGACATGGAACCGTACATTCGCCGCGGCATCGCGCAAGCCAAAGAGCAAAAACGCATGCGGCGACGCAATCGGCTGATACGCCTCTACTCAGGACTTGCGGCGTGCTGCATTCTTTTTGCCTTCGTGCTGTCCGTGCGCATCTCCCCTGCCGTCGCCGCTTATGTCAGCGAGCTGCCCGGGATGGATAAGATCGTGGAGCTGATCCGCGATGACAGAGGGCTGCAACGCGCCGTGGAGCACAAAATGGTTCAGGATATTGGCACAAAAGCTTCCTTGTCCGGCATCACCTTCACCATTGACCAGGTGCTGACCGACCAGAAGCGCATGCTGCTTTTTTACACACTCAAGCACGAGCATACAGGGCAAAAAGTTGCCTTGCGCGGCGTGAAACTTTTGGACGCATCTGGCAAGGAATGGGAACATGGGGCGAACTGGGGCAGTATGGGAGTAGCAGCAAACGTGGAACATAAAGACCGGATCGATGTTTATGTCCCGGAAGCCAGCGTCATCCCCGAGTCTTTGACAGCCGAGGTGACGTTTGAAATTGATGACGTCAAGCAAGATTCGTCGCTCTCGGTGACGTTCCCGATCGACCGCAGCAAATACAGCGCTTTTGAGAAAAAAGTGTACCCTGTCGACAAGCAAATCACGGTAGACGGACAATCACTGACCATCGAACAAATTACGGTCTTCCCGACGCAAACAGAGGTGAGCATCCGCTTTGATCCGGCAAACAAAAAGCACATTTTCGGGTTCGATGACTTGAAGCTGGTCGACGAAAAGGGGCAGACGTACGCTTTTTGGGGTAATGGCGTTCCGGTTCGGAACAACGGAGACAACGGCAAGGTGTTCAATCTGGAAAGCATTTATTTTCTGGAACCGCAGCAGCTGTTTTTGAAAGCAAGCGGGATACGGGCACTTGATCGCGACAAGCTGCAAGTCGTTATTGATGCGAAAAAGCAGACGCTGGTCAAAGCACCTGACGACAAACTCAAGCTGGCCGCGCTGCGACAAGTTGACGATGTGGTCGGGCTCGACCTGGAACTGCGGGTGGAGGAAGAGTCCGATCGCCACCTTTTCACCTATTTTGGCAACGATATTACGGACAATCGGGAAAACAAATATGAGTATGTCCAAGGAACCACCTCGACAATCGCTTCGCCGGATGGGCGCACGCAAAAACAAGGATTGCTCTTCAAACGATTGACGAACAAAGGAACTATCGACGATTACTCCCTCACCTTGACAGACTATCCGACACGTCTGCAAGGCGAGATTACGGTACAAGTCAAATGAGCAAGCAAAGGCCCTGCGAAGGATGTGCTTCTTCTGCGGGGCCTTCCTTTTGTACCATACATTAATCGACAACTGCCCAATGGTTGGTCGGGCCATGGCCGCCGCCCAATTGCGGAGCCGTTTTGATCGCCTCGAAAATAAAACGGTTCGCCTTTTCTACCGCAACGTGAAGCGGCGTCTTTTTCGCCAGCTCGGCGGTAAGGGCAGCGGAAAAGGTGCAGCCTGTCCCATGAGTATGTCTGGTTGGGATGCGTTCGTGCGACAGCTCCATAAAGTCGCGGCCATCAAACAAAATATCGACGACGGTATCCCCTTCCAGGTGGCCACCTTTCATCAACACATTGCGCGCTCCCAGCGCATGAATGACGCGGGCAGCCTCCCGCATCTCTTCCGGGGTATGAATGGACAAGCCTGTCAGGCACTCGGCTTCGGGCAAGTTTGGCGTCACCACTTCGGCGAGCGGGAGCAGCTCTGTTTTCAGAGCGTCAATCGCTTCGTCCAGCAGCAGCTTCGCTCCGCCTTTGGCGATCATCACCGGGTCTACGACGAGCTTTTGCAAGCCTGCGTCGCGAACTTCTGCCGACACCGCACGGATAATCTGGGCGTCAAACAGCATGCCTGTCTTCGCCGCATCGGCGCCGAGATCGCGAAGCACCTCGCGCATTTGCTGCGCCACCGCCTCTGTCGGCAACGGGTATACTCCCGCTACTCCCAACGTATTTTGTGCAGTGATAGCGGTAATCGCGCTCATCCCGTAGACGCCGAGCTGGTGAAACGTTTTCAGATCGGCCTGGATGCCTGCCCCTCCCCCGCTGTCTGATCCTGCTATCGTCAATGCTCTCGCAATCGTACTCATGAATTTCCCTCCTGCTCAACCACCTTTTCTCCTACGAGTATATCATCCGCATGTCCCATTCGGTATACTAAGGAGTGATCACCAACCGCAAAGAAGGGATTTTCTCATGTCTTATCGCTTGTTTTACTGGCTGACCGTCCTGATCCCGACGATTATCATCGGCGGCTTCGAATTTGTCCGCCACGATTTTTTGCTGCCCTACATGTCGATGGAAACGGGAAATGTGTACATCACCTTGATGACACTGGTGCTGTCTTATTTGTTCGCGACGTGGATGTTTCGCACGATCAAGCAAATGAACGCGCGGATCGTGGAAGAACAAGCCCGGCGCGCCGTTTACGAGGAGCGCGAGCGTCTGGCGCGGGAGCTGCACGACGGCATCGCACAATCTTTGTTTTTTCTCAATGTCAAGCTGAAGCAAGGTCACCTGGACGAAGCCCGCGTGGCGGTTTCCGCAATCGACAATCACGTCCGCCAAGCCATTTTCAACTTGCGATCGTTGCCTGAGGAAGGCAGCTTCGACCAGCGGCTGGAAAAATGGCTGACCCAGTGGAGCGCTTTGTCCGGCGTCGATGTCGTCTGGGATTTGCGCGTGAAAGAAAGCTTTTTCACTCCTGCCGAGGAAGTGCAGCTATTCGGAATCATTCAGGAGGCGTTCGCCAATATTCGCAAGCATGCGCAGGCCAAGCATTCCTGGATTCGACTGACCACAGGCGAGCCGCGCAGCTGGCAGCTCGTGATGGAAGACGATGGCGTGGGCATCGCCCAGACCAACCCGGATACGAAAAAATACGGCTTGTCCATGATGCGCGAGCGGGCCAGACAGCTGAACGCCGCGATTGATATTCAAAAACGGGCTGATGGCGGCACGATCATCCGCCTGACCGCTCATGCTGGAGGTTTTTCGCAATGAATGCATACCGTGTCCTGATCGCCGACGACCACCCGATGGCTCGCATGGCGATTCGCTCGCTGCTTGACCCCGATCCTTCGTTTGAAGTAATCGGAGAGGCTGACAATGGCGAGGAAGCTTTCATCCAATGTGGAAAGCTCCAGCCCGACCTGGTGCTGATGGACATCAACATGCCGAAATGGAGCGGTCTGGAAGCGACTCGCGAAGTGAAAAAAGCGTACCCGCATATCAAGGTCGTCATTTTAAGCGTCTCGGACGATGTTGCCGACCTGATTACCGCCATCCAGTTTGGCGCTCAAGGCTACCTTTTGAAAAATTTGGAGCCGGACGACTGGATCAACTACTTGCACGCCTTGCTGGGCGAAGACAGCGAGCTGACGCGTGAGATGGCAACGAGACTGATGTACCGCTTCCGGCAGGAGGAGCACGTGGACGATCTCGTGCCGGATGTGCTCACTCCCCGCGAGCGGGAAATCGTCATGTACGTGGGGGCGGGCAAAACAAACCGGGAAATCAGCGAAGCGTTGATCATCGCTGAAAACACGGTCAAAAACCATCTGAAAAACATTTTGGAAAAGCTGCAACTGGCGAATCGCGTCCAGCTTGCCGCTTACGCCGTCCGCCATCATCTGATCATGAAAAAGTAGTCTCCCATTCGAAAACAGTTGCTTTCCAAGCCAACCACTGTCATCCTTAGAAAGACTTGTTTTACGATACAAGATACCAGAATGGCAGGTGAACCACATGCTCGAAGTCAAAACCTCCAAGCTCAGCAACGGAGAATTAAACAGAGGCGTTTTCGCCCTGCGCGATTTCACAAAAGGCGAATTGCTCCATGAAGCTCCGGTTCTTCCCTATTTGAATGAAGAACACGAGCACATCGAGAAAACGCTCTTGGCTGACTACGCATTTGAATACGGTGCGAACCATACCGCATTGTTACTCGGATACGGCATGTTGTTCAATCATTCCTACACGCCAAACGCCACGTACAGCATCAACTTCGACAACCACACGTTCGATTTCTACGCGTACCGCGACATTCAGGCAGGCGAAGAAATTTTGATCAACTACAACGGCGATGAAGACTGTGACGATCCGCTCTGGTTTTACGAAGAAGAGCAGTCCGGCGAGCAAAAGGAATAGGCAAGCAGCACGACAAGGCAGGTGAGCGCTCACCTGCCTTTTTGCTTTTCGTTTTCAACTGTCTCAACTGACAAAGTCGAGATCAAGCTTGCGCTGCTCGACAATCGAGGTGGCCACGTCTTTTAGCGATTTGCCAATTCTTTTTCCAACAACAGAAAACGCCTTCACGCATGTAATCCATGCGATAAAGGCGTCGTTGTCCGATGCTGCTTTAGTTGCTCGGCGCTTCGTAGCTGTAATACACATACGGGTCTTTCGGGGCCTGGACGGGCTGGATGTGCGCTGCCTTCAAGACGAGCATGTCAAATCCGTCTACCTTGCGCAACTCCAGCTTCCCGCGCACTTGAACCCAGCTGTCCTTCGCCCATTTGCTTGCGCTCTCGCTCTCGACCAACACGCCGAAGACGCTGGCGTCGGCCGTGCAGCAAGTGACCGAGAAACGGGCGACGACGAACTGGTTGCTGGCGAACCCCGGCTCTTTGTAGACAAAGCCGAGCGTCTCCAGCTCTTTTCCCGCAAAATCCTGGGCGTACAGCTCCAACGTCGTCAGGCCGTCCAGGAATATTTTGTCGTTCAGTTTGATGACTGGCTGTTTGTACATCGACGTAGCGATATCGGTGTAAAAGTCACCGAAGCCGCCATTGGAAAAATGATTTTTCAATTCGGCATCGCTCATCCCCGGTTTGATCGGGGTAGATGCAGGGGCTTGTGTTTCCTGCCCGGTGGCTGTCGATGCAGAAGCAGCGGCTTGCCCTTCTTGCCCGGCTGCTGGCGATGCAGAAGCAGCAGCTTGCCCTTCCTCCCCGGCTGCTGGCGATGCAGAAGCAGCGGCTTGCCCTTCCTCCGCGGGTGCTGACGATGCAGGAGCAACGGCTTGCCCTTCCTCCCCGGCTGCTGGCGATGCAGAAGCAGCGGCTTGCCCTTCCTCCGCGGGTGCTGACGATGCAGGAGCAGCGGCTTGCCCTTCCTCCCCGGGTGCTGACGACGCAGGAGCAACGGCTTGCCCTTCCTCCCCTTGGGATGACGTAGCCTGTTTTGCTTTTTGCGCCTGCTCGCCGCTCGCCACCTCGGACAATTTGCGCACGTCATTGCTCAGCAGCGTCACCCCGCGCTTTTCCGCGATGGCACTTCCCAATATTTTGTCCGGCATGAAAAAGCCCATGAAAATCGGCAACAGAAACAAGCCGTATATCAGCACCGAGCCCCAGCGCGTACGTGGCACGTGATGCGCGTCTTCGCAGTCACAATCGTAAGCGTGGTGCCTGCCAGCCACCAGTTGACGCACGCTTACGAACGTCAAAATCACGAGAATGCCCAAAGTGACATAGCTGAGCATGTGCAGCTTCGGTGCGAGGTAATGCCCCAGCTTATCCGTCCAGATCAGGTAAGACAGCAGCCCGGTGAATCCGGCTAAAATCAGGCTGCGCATCCAGTCGTGCCCGGACCTGTTCGACTTTTGCATACTTTTCCCTCCTCTAAATTGGCATCAACAGCGTAATGACGAGCACCAGTATGGTAATGACAGCAATCAGCTTGAGGACAAAGCCCAAGCGGAACGTCCCGAGCAGCATCAAGGTCGTCTTGAAATCAAGCATCGGACCAAAGACGAGAAAAGCCAAAAGCGAGCTGCTCTGGAATGTCCCGGAGAACGAAGCCGCAATAAAGGCGTCGGCTTCCGAGCAGAGCGAAAACAAATACGCCATGCCCATCATCACCAGATGAGAAGTAAGCGGAGTTTGTCCGACGGCCACCAGCGTGTCACGGCTGATGAACACTTGCAGGACGCTGCTGATCAGCGCTCCAAACAACAAAAATTTCCCCATGTCAAAAAACTCGTCGACGGCGTGGGCAAATGTCGCAGACAGCTTGCCGCGCATCGCTTCTGCATGAGCGGTTTCGTGGCGGATTTCCGCTTCTACCCCATGTCGCAGCGGATTCTTTTTCACAAACAACAGAACGAGAAACCCGGCGATCAGCGCTACGAGAAACCCGGCGATTCCTCTGTAGAGCGCCATGTCCGGCTGCCGCGCAAAGGCAATGTACGTGGAAGACAGCACCACCGGATTGACAATCGGTCCTGCCAATAAAAACACCACGCCCACGGACACGGGCATTCCTTTTTGAATCAGACGGCGAACGACCGGGATAATCGCGCACTCGCACACGGGAAACAAAAAGCCAAGCAGCCCGGCAAACGGCAGCGCAACGAGCGGATGCTTCGGCGTCCAGCGTCTGACTTGCTCCTCGGAGACAAACGTCTGAATGAACGCGGAAAAAAACACGCCGAGCAAAACAAACGGGATCGCTTCCAGCACGATGCTCAGAAAAAACGTTTTGACATCCAGCCAACGGGGAGACCATTCTATGCCCAAACCGGAAAACCAGTTGCCTTCTCCGCCGACCGTAAGCCATACAACTCCAAGTCCAAGTATAAGCGCCCCCACAATCTCAAAGAGAAAATGACGGATTTTAGCAACCACCTGTGATGTCCACTCCTTTTTGCAAATCGTCATCATTCCTAATTAGACACGGATTAGGCACTTTCCTGCTGCTTCCCGTCTTTTTTTCTGAATCATTCCGTTTTATAATAGATACAACCAATTGTGCGGGGTGAAGAACATGGAGCTGGAATATCAGCGTACGACGGATGAAGCAGACGTTTGTGAAATCCAAACCGTGGACGAAGCGAAAGTAAACAGACTGCGGCCGAAAATGAGCGAAACAGAAGGAGTCGCTCCTCTGTTCAAGGCACTGGCTGACGATACCCGGGCAAAAATCATTTACGCCCTGGCTCTGGAAGGCGAACTGTGCGTGTGCGATGTCGCCGCGACGATCAACAGCTCGATCGCCAATACGTCCCACCATCTTCGCCTGCTGCGAAATATGGGGCTGGCCCGTCATCGCAAAGATGGAAAGCTCGTCTACTACGCGCTGGACGACGACCATGTGCGTCATTTGATCATGTGCGGGATTGAGCACGCGTCCGAGTTGAAGCAATCGAAAAAAACAACCCGTAGTTGAACGGAACTTTTGGAAGGTCGTCACGTTTGTGGCGGCCTTTTTTTGTTCGTTTGCGAAAATACATTCAAATGATTGCTTGAATATAAGATTGAATGTGGTATGATTTAGGTAAATTCCCGCTTGAAAGAAGGTTTCACCCATGCACGATTACGAAGTCATCATCATCGGTGGCGGCCAATCCGGCCTCGCGCTTGGTGCTCTGCTCCAGCAACGGAAAGCTCGCTTTGTCATTTTCGAAAAAAACGGGCGCTTGGGAGACAGCTGGCGAAAACGTTATGATTCGCTCGTGCTGTTTACCGCTCGGCAAAACAACGGGCTTCCCGGCCTGCCCTTTCCCGGAGAGCCGCAGACGGTTCCCACCAAAGATGAGGCAGCAGACTACCTGGAACAGTACGCTGCGCATTTCCAGCTGCCTGTGCGCCTGAATACAGCTGTCCAGCGGGTAGAACGTACAGCATCCGGCTTTCTGGTGCAGACAGAAGCAGGAACATCGCGCGCCAAAAACGTCGTCGTGGCGACAGGCCCTTTTCAAATACCGTACATCCCGCCGATTGTCGAGCGATTGGCCCCCGATGTCGTGTCGCTGCATACGGCGGACTACCAAAACGAGCATTCGTTCCGGGACGGGCCTGTCCTCGTAGTCGGAGCAGGCAACTCCGGTGCGCAGCTTGCTGTGGAACTCGCCAGACATCGCCCTGTCATCTTTTCCAGCGGGCAGACCCGGCTTCATTTGCCTTTGTATGTTTTGGGCAAAACTATTTTTGACTACATGCAACGGTTCGGCTTGCTTGATGCTCCCCGCTCCTCATGGGCTGGAAAGCAATTGATGAAACGACCTGATCCGATTTTTGGCTACCGCAAGGAAATGAAAGCTCTGACGAAAACCGGAGCCTTGCGCCTGACGGAACGCACCGTTCGCATTGCGGATCGCACCGCCTATTTCGCAGGCGGCGAGCAGGCGAGCTTTCCAAACATTTTATGGGCCACCGGATTTCGCCCTGACTATAGCTGGCTTGCGATCCCGGACGTACGCGATCCAAACGGCTGGCCACGGCACGAGCGAGGCGTAACCGAGGTGTCCGGCCTGTATTTTCTCGGGCTTCCCTGGCAGCATTCCCGCGCTTCCGCACTCATGGGCGGCGTAGGCAAAGACGCCCTTTTTCTGGCAGATCGACTCGTTCGCTAAACGATCCTATCGAGGAGGAATCATTATGGGCTTGCATCATCACGATCACGGAGATGGGCATGGGCACGACCACCATCACCACGGAAAAGGCGCCAGCAAAAAAGCGCTGTTCACCTCTTTTCTGATCATCACTGTATTTTTGATCGTCGAGACGATCGGAGGTTTTTTGACCAACAGTCTCGCGCTTTTGTCCGACGCTGGACATATGCTGAGCGATGCCTTGGCACTGCTGCTAAGTCTGGTCGCGCTCCATTTTGCGGCCCGGCCGCCCTCTGCCCAAAAAACATTCGGCATGAAGCGCTTCGAGATTCTCGCCGCTTTGACCAATGGCGTCACGCTCGTCCTGATTTCCCTATTCATCTTTTGGGAAGGATTCCAACGTCTGCTCCAGCCGCCTGAAGTCGCGAGCGGCAAAATGATCATCATCGCTTCCGTCGGCTTGCTCGCCAATATCGCCGCAGCCTTCGTCCTCATGCGCGGCGATTACAAGGACAACGTAAACGTGCGCAGCGCCTACCTGCACGTGCTGGGCGATATGCTCGGCTCCGTAGGGGCAATCCTCGGCGGTGTGCTCATGCTCGCCTTTGGCTGGTACATCGCCGACCCGATTATCAGCATCGTCGTCGCCTTTTTGATCATGCTGAGCGCATGGCGCGTGACGAAGGAGTCGGTCAACATTTTGCTGGAAGGAGCGCCTTCCCGTATCGATACGACAAAAGTAGAAACGCGGCTCGGACAGCTTGACGGCGTGGTAAAAGTTCACGATTTGCATGTTTGGACCGTCACTTCAGGCTTCGACTCCTTGACGTGCCATCTGATTGTCGAGGACGATTTGCCGAGCTACCCGATTCTCGATGCCGCTTTGGCGCTGTTGCAAAAAGAGTTTGGCATCACCCATGCGACGATCCAAATCGAGAACTCTTCCATCTCGCATGGAGAGTTGCATTGTCAGGGTGGTACGGGGGAGCATTCGCATGATCATGAGCACTCCCATGACCACGGGCATTCGCATAACCAAGAGCATTCGCACGACTCCGAGCACTCCCATGACCACGGGCATTCGCACGACCGCGAGCACTCGCATAACCACGACCATACGCATGACCAAAAGCATTCGCACGACCACGAGCACTCGCATAACCAAGGGCATTCGCATAACCGCAACTAAATCAAACGCCTATGACCACCTGCCACGCTCGCAGCCAGTCGCACGATTATAGCCAGCTGCACAACCACAGGTACCCGCACGATCATCAACACGACACGAGCACTCACACGACCATAACCACCCGCACCGCCCCATTCCCCACTAACAAAAAAAAGAACCATCTCCCGCTCATGCGCTAGAGATGGTTCTTCATTTTTATCCGCTCGGATTAGTCTTCCATCGTGGACAGGTCGCCTGTCGGCAAGCCCAGTTCCCACGCCTTCAGGACACGGCGCATAATTTTTCCGGAGCGTGTTTTTGGCAGTTTGTCGCGAAACTCGATTTCACGCGGTGCAGCGTGAGCAGCGAGTCCTTCCTTCACGAACTTGCGGATGTCATCCATCAAGGCTTCGCTTGGCTCGTAACCCGCGCGCAAGGAGATGAACGCCTTGATGATTTCGCCGCGCAGCGGATCAGGCTTGCCGATTACGCCTGCTTCCGCAACAGCCGGATGCTCGACCAGCTTGCTCTCGACCTCAAACGGGCCAACGCGCTCGCCGGAAGTATTGATCACATCGTCAATGCGCCCCTGGAACCAGAAGTAGCCTTCCTCGTCCTTGTAGGCGGAGTCGCCAGATACATACCAGCCTGGGATGCTGAAATACTCTTGGTATTTGGCAGGGTTGTTCCAAATTTGTCTCATCATGGACGGCCAGCCGACGCGGATCGCCAGGTTGCCCATCCGGTTTGGCGGCAGCTCGTTGCCCTGATCGTCGATAATCGCCGCGTATACGCCAGGGAAAGGCTTGCCCATCGAGCCTGGCTTGATCGCCATGCTGCGGTAGTTGGAAATCAGCTGTCCGCCTGTTTCCGTCATCCACCAGTTGTCGTGAATACGGTGGTTGAACACGCGAAGTCCCCAATACACGACTTCCGGGTTGAGTGGCTCGCCCACGCTCAAAACGTGGCGCAGACTGGACAGATCGAAGCGCTTCACCACTTCGTCGCCCGCTCCCATCAGCATGCGGAACGCGGTCGGTGCGCTGTACCAGACGGTCACCTTATTTTTTTCGATCGTTTTGTACCAGTCTTCCGGTGTGAAGCGGCCGCCGCGGATCACGTTTGTCACGCCGTTCAGCCACGGTGCGAAAATTCCGTAAGAAGTTCCTGTCACCCAGCCCGGATCAGCTGTACACCAGTAAACGTCATCCTCTTGCAGGTCGAGCACCCATTTTCCGGTCTGGTAATGCTGGATCATCGCGTTGTGGACGTGCAGCACGCCTTTTGGCTTGCCAGTCGATCCGGACGTATAGTGCAAAATCATGCCGTCCTCGCGATCCACCCACTCGATTTCCAGCTCAGAGGACGCCTCTGCCATCGCTTTTTCGAAGCTGATTTGTCCTTCCTTCAGTTCCTCTTTTGCCCCCACGACAATGACGTGCTTCAGTGCTGGCAGCTCGGATACAGGGATGCGCGGCAAGAGAGCCGGCGTCGTCACGATCGCGGTCGCTTCGCTGTTTTCCAGACGGTCGCGCACGGCAGCTTCCATGAATGCCTCGAACAACGGGCCGACAATCGCGCCCACTTTGAGCGTTCCTAAAACGCTTACATAAAGCTCTGGCGTACGCGGCATGAAGACGAATACGCGGTCGCCTTTTACAATCCCCAGATTGCGCAAAACATTCCCGAATTTATTGGACAATTCGCTCAACTGTGCAAAGGTGTAGGTCTCTTCTCTGGTCAAATCGCTGTACATAAGCGCGATCTTGTCCTTGCGCTCCGTAGAAAGATGGCGGTCAATCGCTTCATACGCCATGTTTACTTTTCCCGTCTCATACCAGGAAAATTGCTTCTCGACTTCCTTCCAGTCAAATTGGGCGTACGTCTCGTCGTAGTTCTCCAGGTTGAATCGGCCTTCTGTCGCCGGAATTTTTTCTACATTCATACTCTCACTCTCCTAAACCCCAAATAGAATTCTTCACTACGCAACATTCATAATATTTCTGCACTTTTCGATAAATTCCTTCTGCCAGAACCTACTTATTCGAAAAGCGAAGAAATCGAGTATAATGACACTACCTTAGAGATAAAGGAGATGGCCGGAAGAGATGCTATGGTTTTTGCTAGTTGCCGCTCTCGCCTTGCTCTTCATAAAAGCGTACCGCAATACATTTGACGTCCATACCAATCATGTGACCATACCGCTCGCCTCGTCGCCGCATTTGCGTGATCCGCAAGATTTCGAACCGCTCAACATTTTGCATTTGTCCGATTTGCATATGGAAAATTTGTCGATTGACCCGATGCGAATCGTCCGCGATTTTTCCGGGCAATCCGTCGATCTGCTCGCGATTACCGGAGATTTGCTGGATCGCCACAAAAACATCCCGAAAGCAGTCGCCTACGTAGAAAAGCTGATGCAATTGCAGCCTGCGCTCGGCACATTCGTCGTTTTTGGCAATCACGACTACGTGCTGTCGCCGCTCAAGCTCGCTCAACTCAAGTCGGAGCTGGAACGGATCGGCTGTCAGGTCCTCGTCAACCAGCACATCACGGTCGAGCATCACGGTCAACTGCTGCATGTGATCGGCGTCGATGATTTCAGCACACGCCGAAGCCAACTGGAAAAAGCTTTTCAATCCGTTCCGAAAACGGGGGCGCGCCTCGTGCTCACCCATGATCCGAACCTCGTCCTGCAAATGAAAGACTACGCCTACGACTATTTGCTGGCGGGACATTTCCACGGCGGACAAATTCATTGGCCGCGCCCGTACCATCTGGTGAAAATGGGCAAGCTCGTGCGGCTGAATATGGTCAAAGGTCTGCACGAGTTTGACGGGCGCCCTTTCTATATAAGTGAAGGACTCGGCCAGACGGGACTGAACATCCGCCTGCGTTCCCGCCCGGAAATCACGCTGCATACGATGGGTGGCGTCCCCCAGGAACCGTTTGTGGGCACGCCTGTGCAAACCGCAAGCTTGCAGGAAACCGCCGCCACACTCGCCTAGAGTACGGTATAATAGACGTACGCCAGTTGTTTGTGACGGAGGTCGTCTTGTGGAGAAATGGATGAGAGAAATCGAGCAAATCAAGCAAGTGACGAATTTGCCGATCATTTGTGTCAAAGTTTTGGAAGCCGAAATCAGCCAGACTCAACAAGAGTGGGAGCAAAAAGGCTGGGAGCTTGTTTCGCTTGGGTCAGAACACGAGATGGCCTATCTCGTTCTGATTGAATCGACACAGTGGCCCGCTACGTCCCGTTCTTTGTTGAGTCTGTTTTTTTCCCGCACGAAAGAAAACGCGCCTCTGACTCTTCACGAGCAGATTGCCGCGTGGTTGCAATCGTTTGTGACCGGAAGCCGACTGGCTCCGCCTGAGCGTCTTGACCTTGTTTGGCCGTGGAAAGAAGCGCGGCTCTCCTTTTTGCTCGAGCGCAGCCGCACAGAAGGCACGGGTACCTGGGAATCGCTGCAAAGCTGTCTGCACCCCTTTTTCCGGGAGACGACGGCTTACACGCCAGGTTCGTCCAGTCTCGCTTTCTTTCCATTAAGTCATGCTTATTCTGTCCTGTTGCTGCCTGTTTCTATCCTGGAAGGCTCCGAGGAGCAAGCCGATTTGCTGGAATGGGCATCCGGGCTGCACGATCTGATTTCTACGGAGTGGATGGAGCCTGTCCGCATTGTTGTCAGCGCCCCTGTGCATCGCCCTTCCGCTCTGGAAAAAACGGTTTACGGGCAGTTGCTGCTGTCTCGCACTCTCCAGCATTATCGCCCGCACGTCATGGTCGCTGGCGACTGGATGTATCCGCTGGAGCGCTGGGCTGCCTCGCTGCCGAAAGAAACCGCGAAGTCCATTGCCAATGAGCTGGCAAGTCTCATGTCCGTTCCGCAGATCAGTACGGAGCAGCTGGAAACGTTGGAAACGCTGTTTGCCCGCCAGTTGAACGTCAGCGAAACGGCACGTCAGCTCTTTTTGCATCGCAACACGCTGTTATACAGGCTCGACAAGCTGACGGAACAGACGGGGCTTGATCCGCGGCAGTTTCCCGATGCGGTGCTGCTCCAGCTGTATTTGCTCTTTCGGCAGCATTAACAAAACATTTTGTACATTTCGCCCATAGTCCAACTGTCTAAAAATTGTTACTCTTGCAAAAAGGTTATCCACGCTCTCGCTTTTTCAAAACTATAGGAGGTGCCTTTTCCATGGCAAAAGTGACACTGAACCACATATACAAACGGTACGCCGGAAACGTAACAGCGGTAGACGATTTTCATCTGGAGATTCAAGATCGCGAGTTTCTCGTTCTCGTCGGGCCATCGGGCTGCGGAAAGTCGACAACGTTGCGGATGATTGCCGGGCTGGAGGAAATTTCCGACGGTGACTTGTACATAGGCGATCGTCGCGTCAACGACGTCGCTCCGAAAGATCGGGATATCGCGATGGTTTTTCAGAGCTACGCCCTCTATCCGCACATGAACGTATACGAAAACATGGCGTTTGGCTTGAAGCTCCGCAAATTTTCCAAGAGCGATATCGATGCGCGCATTCAGGAAGCGGCCCGGATTCTCGATATTTCGCATTTGCTCGACCGCAAGCCGAAAGCGCTTTCCGGCGGTCAACGACAGCGTGTCGCGCTCGGTCGCGCCATCGTTCGCGAGCCGCAAGTCTTTTTGATGGACGAACCGTTGTCCAACCTCGACGCCAAGCTGCGCGTCCAGATGCGCACGGAAATCTTGAAGCTGCACCAACGCCTGAATACGACGATCATTTACGTCACCCATGACCAGACAGAGGCGATGACGATGGGCGACCGGATCGTCGTCATGAAAGACGGCTTGATCCAGCAAGTAGCGACGCCGAACGAGATTTACAACCATCCGGTCAATCTGTTCGTCGCAAGCTTCATCGGCTCCCCTGCGATGAACTTCGTCAAAGGACAGCTTTCCGAAAAAGACGGCGCCCTGTACTTCGACGCGGAAAACATCCACGTCCGCTTCCCGGACGACAAGGCGAAAATTTTGCGCGACAAAGGCTATGTAAACAAACCGGCCATCTTTGGCATTCGTCCGGAAGACATTTACAGCGATGCTGCGTTCATGGAAGCCAATCCGTTTGAAAGCACGCTGGAAGCACAGGTCGAAGTAGTGGAAAACATGGGCTCCGAGCTGTATGTTTACTTCCATAATATCGGGAACACGCAAATGGTGGCCCGCGTAGATTCCCGTGAAGAGCTGAAGCCAAAAATGACGGTCAAACTCGCCATGGACCTTTCCAAATGTCATCTATTTGACAGCGAGACGGAAGTGGCTGTATTCTAATAGCGAAGTGAAAAGGAATGTCTTTTCCGACATTCCTTTTTCTGTTGTCTTCAAACGTTTCAAACGCTTAGGCGGCGCCTGTATGGCCGCTTGTTTTTCGTGCATGTTGCTCGTTTTTCGCGGCGCTATTATAAAGAGAAAGAGTGGAGAGAACAAATGGCGTACAAAATTGTCTTTTTTGACATCGACGGTACTTTGCTGAACACGGAACACGCCATCCCGCAATCAACGGTGGACGCCGTAAACAGACTGAGGCAAAACGGGATTCGGGTGGCAATTGCCACTGGCCGCTCCCCCTATCACCTGATGCCGATCGCCAAACAGCTTGGCATCGATACATTCATCGGGTTTAACGGCTCTTACGTGGTGAGCGAGCAAAAGGTGATTCACCATACCCCTTTTGCCACTTCGACCTTGGCCGAGCTGGAACAGTTGGCACATGGGCACGAGCACCCTATGGTGTTTTTGAGCCATGAACAATGCTATGCGAATGCAGCCGATCATCCGCACGTGATTGACTCGTTTGATTTCCTGCGCTTGCCGGCCCCGGCACACCATGACCGCTACTGGGAAGTCGCTCCGATCTACCAGGCGTTTCTATACTGCACAGCAGAAGAAGAAGCGGTTTATACCGAAAAATTTGCGCAAGTGTCGTATGTGCGCTGGCACAATCGCGTCCTCGACATTCTGCCAAAAGGCGGTTCGAAAGCGCGTGGCATTGAAGCGATCCTGAAGCATGAAGGACTGACGCCTGCTGATGCTGTCGCATTCGGAGACGGGCTTAACGACAGGGAAATGCTGTCTTACGTCGGAATGGGTGTCGCTATGGGAAATGCGCATGAAGAACTGAAGCCTTTTGCCAATATGGTGACCCGCCACGTAAACGAAGACGGCATCCGACACGGCTTGTTGCAACTTGGATTGATCAATTAGGAAGGACGTTGAAGAATACATGTCTTGGGAATGGTTTAACATCGTTGGCACTGTAGCGTTCGTGATCAGCGGCGCTATTATTGCCATGGAGGAAGAGTACGACATCTTGGGGGTAATCGTTCTCGGAATGGCAACCGCATTCGGCGGTGGGATCATGCGGAATATTTTGCTCGGAATCCCGCTCACTGCTTTTTGGAATCAAGGCACACTGTTTACGATCGCACTCATATCCATGCTTATCGTCTTTGTTCTGCCGCATAAGTACCTTGGCTTGTGGAATCGCTGGGGAATGTTTTTCGACGCGGTCGGGCTTTCTGCGTTTGCCATTCAAGGTGCGCTTTATGCGACACAAATGAATTATCCGCTTAGCGCCACGATTGTGGCAGCGGTACTGACTGGAATTGGCGGCGGAATTATCCGCGATGTTCTCGCAGGCCGCAAGCCTTTGGTTTTCCAGGAAGAAATCTACGCAGTCTGGGCCATGGCTGCCGGAGTGGCGGTCGGCATGAAGTGGGCATCGACAGTCGGCGAGATGTACACGCTGTTCAGCGTCATTATTGCTTGCCGAATGGTTTCCGTCTATCAAGGCTGGAAGCTTCCGCGCCGCTCGCTTCGTCCGGTGCCCGTTCGCCCTTTTGACAACCGAATGTAAGCTATTTCCTTCATAATCACTCTCTCCGTGTGCACGCTATAGTCATCAGCACTGGAGGGAGTGAGTTTTTTTGCGCGTCTTGCCCCCAATTATCGCCGCCCTAGCCCTGGTTGGTCTGGTCGTCATCCCCTACCGCCATCATCAAAATGCAGAGCAGGAAATGCGCGAACCTCATCCCCGCGTCACTTCCGTCGAGGCGAGCATACCGCGAATCAACTATATCGAGCAGGTCAAGGACATTCGCAGAGATCTGGAAAAGAAAAGCCACATCCAAACGCTGCATCACAACCCGCGTGACCGCAGCCACTACGTCGAGCATGAAGTCGTCGTCCGTTTCTCACCGCGACCGGAGCAGAAAAAAATCGACGAGCTGGTTGCGTCGCTGGATGCCAAAATCAAGCGCGATTTTGAGCAATTTCTGATCATCAAATCCAAAAGCCTGACGACCAAACAACTGATGAAAAAGCTCGCCGAGCACCCTGATTCCGTGTTTGCCGAACCGAACTATTTGCTGCTCCCCAATCGCAAACCGAATGATACGTACTACACCGAATACCAGTGGAATTTGCCTTTAATCGGCATGGAGCAAAGCTGGGATGTGAGCGAAGGCAGCAGCGACGTCATCGTGGCCGTCGTCGATACAGGCGTCGATCTCAAACATCCCGAGTTCGCCGGGAAGCTGGTCGAAGGCTACAACGTGCTCACCGACAACAACAAGCCGGAAGACGACAACGGTCACGGAACACACGTCTCAGGCGTCATCGCAGCCAAGACGAACAACGCCGACGGAATTGCCGGCATGTCGTGGAACAGCAAGCTGATGCCGATTAAAGCAATCGGCGCAGACGGCTCAGGGTCAGCCGTGGATATCGCCCAGGGCATTTACTGGGCTACCGACCACGGTGCCGATGTCATCAACCTCAGCGTCGGCAACTATACCTCTTCCGCCGCTTTGAAAGAAGCATGCCGCTACGCCTTCGAGAAAAATGTCATCCTCGTAGCTGCTTCCGGCAATGACGCGACCAACCAGCCGAGCTACCCGGCTGCTTATGACGAAGTGCTCGCCGTAGCTGCGGTCGATCACCGCAAAGAACGCGCCGATTTCTCCAACTTTGGCGATTACGTGGATGTAGCCGCTCCTGGCGTCGATATTCCCAGCACGTACATTTACAGCGACTACGCTTCGCTCTCCGGCACTTCGATGGCTTGCCCGCATGTCGCTGCTCTTGCCTCACTGGTGCGTTCTGTCCATCCGGATATGAAAAACCGTGATGTGATGGAGCTGATTCGCCAGTCCGCAACAGACCTCGGCGCTCCTGGTCACGACCAGCTTTACGGATACGGGATGATCAACGTCAATCAGACGCTGCGGCAAGCCAAACCAGCAAAACCGGCCCGCGCCGAAACGAAGCAGACGACGGTAGGCGGACTGCTGAACAAGTTTTTCATGCGCCTGCGCTTCGGGTTCGAATAGACAGTCTAACCGATATATACGGAGGGATGGAGTATGAAAGCATGCATCGTGTTTGCCCAGGAAGGAAAAGAGAGCTTTTGCCATGCCATACTCGACCGCGTCACCCAGACGTTGCAGAAGCAAAACATCGCTTATGACGTGCGCGATTTGTATCAAATGAAGTTTCAGCCTGTTTTTCAGGCGGCTGACATGCAAAAAGTGTCGAACGGCACTGCATCTGCTGATGTCATGACTGAACAGGAGCTGATTTCAGAAGCTGACCTGCTCGTGATGATTTACCCTGTCTGGTGGTGGTCGGCTCCCGCCATTCTCAAAGGCTATATCGACCGGGTATTCACCAACGGCTTTGCTTTTCGTTACGAGGCCCACGGCCCTGTCGGCCTGTTGAAAAACAAGCAGGCTATCGTCATTACGACGACGAGGGAATCCGAGCCGGAAATGAAAAAGACAGGCTTCGACGATGTAGTGAAAAAGCAAATCGTCGATGGCAGCTTGTCGATGATCGGCTACGATGTCACTTACCGCAATTTCGCTGCTGTCCCATACGTGGACGACGCTGCCCGCCAAGGCATGCTTGCGGAAGTCGAGAGTATCGTCACGGCGATTCACCAGCCAGTCGGCGTTTGAAAGCAGGGAAAGCACAAAAAAGCACAGGTTTACGCCTGTGCTTTTTCTCTTTCCAATCGTTTTTTCGCTATATAGTCATTTTCATAATATTGCAGTTCATCGCGCATTTGCTCAAAAACTCTCGACAAGGACAAGGTCAGTTGCTCCAACTCCGGTGTGACCTGCTTGCGGAAGATAATACAGTCCTGGCCTGTGTAAGCATAGCGTCCGTCTTCCTCGTACACTTCGCCTTTTGGATAATAGAAGTAATTGATGCAGGTGTGGTACACCTGATACAGCACTTCTTCGGCAAAGTCTTCGTTGAACCTTGCCCGGCGCAAAGATACTCCCAGCCTGTCGTACGCATTTTCACAGTAGACGAGCAAGTGGCGCAAATCGGACAGATAAGTTCTGTAGTAAGATTCAAACTCTTCCGGGTCCCCCGATGCAGATACAAGACTAGACAAGGTAACCTGATTGAGATAACGCTCCAGTTCCATGCTTACCTTTTTCAACTTGGTGTACGTCTCTTCGCACAATTGCTTCAGATGAGTCGCTGACATAATGTCCCCCTTGCGTTGAAGAATCTGCCTTTTTTAAGTAAGTATATAGGAAAGATTCTTTACAACACAAGGGTTTCTTTTCTGCAAATCTCGCTAAACCGTTGTCGTTTCGGCAATGGTTTCCTTTTTTTTCCTTGTCTGTAACAAGTATATGCAATAGGCCGAGAACAGACCGAGCAAGATCATGAAGCCCAAAACAACCAGGTCGTGCGTGACGTAGGACAGCCCGTGACCTTTGCTCAAGATTTCTCTGACGCCGTTCAAAAAGTAGGTGAGCGGCAAAGATTTACCAATCGCAGCGACCGCAGTCGGCATTGATGCCAGCGGCCATGTAAAGCCGGACAGCATGAACGAAGGAACGGCAATCATCATCGCAACTTGTGTCGCTTGCAGCTGGTCTTTGGAGAAGAAAGAAATCGCGTACCCGATGGCGAGCACGGCCAGGTTAAAGGCGGTTGCGATCAGCATCAAGTCAAGGGTGCTGCCGTAGTACGGGATTTCGAACCCTTTGAGCAGCAGTACGAAGCCCAAAAATACGTTCAAGGTTCCTGCGAGGAAATAAGGCAGCAGCTTGCTTGCCGTGATCGCCCAGAAGCTGTGGGATCTCAGCGTGTCCTGCCACGTTCCTTCTTCCTTCTGTTGCGCTACTGACAGGGCGATGCCGAGAAACAACACCTGTTGAAATACCGTTCCTGTCAAACCGAAAACCATGAAGGACATGTAGCTGAAAGTCGGATTGTACAGCACGCGATAGCGATAGTCGATTCCGGTGAAAAGATTTACCCCTTCTTCGCCCCAACTGCCTTTCGCCTCCATTTTTTTCAGCGTGGCGCCTGCGGACACCGACTTGACGACCGTGCTCGCTGCGCGGACAGCGGTGTTGGAAATCATCATGTTGCTGCCGTCAATGACCGTCAATACTTCGGCTGACCGTCCAGCCTTGACGTTCTTCTCCAGCTCGGCGGGAATGATCAAGGCAATATTGGCCTCGCCCTTGTCAATCAGCCGCATCGCTTCCTCTTCGGTGCCTACGATAGATGTAACCTGAAACGTCTGATCGACCTCAAACGCCCGATACAGCTCGCGGCTCAGCTCTGACTGATCCGCGTCCACCATGACGGTCGGAATGTGCATCACTTTCTTTTCACTGTACAAAAAGCCAAACAGGGTCAAGTAAATGATCGGTACGAGAAAAATGACGTTGCGGATTGTTTTGTTCGCAAACATGTTTTTCCATTCGCTTAAAAAGAGCCGGGAGAAATCACTCACTATGAACAGCTCCTTCGATCTTCCACTCGACCGTCAAACCTGGCCGCAGCTCTGGATCAGCCAGGAACAGCTTCACCTGGAAGGAACGAATGTCGCGATCGCCCAACTCCTGTGTCGCCTTTTTCACCGCAAAATCAGCTGCTGGTGCAATCGTGGCGATTTTCGCTTCCACTTCCCGTTTCAAGGCTGGCACGTACAGTTTGACCGTATCGCCTGTCTTGATTTGCCCCAGCGTGTATTCGTTCACGTAAAGCTTCACGTAGTTATCGGATTTTGCCTGAATGGTCAAAACGGTAAAGCCTTGTACAACCAGCTCGCCTTGTTGCACCGCAACAGATTTGACGACTCCGTCCATCGGCGCAACCAGCTTCGTGTTGTTCAAATACGCTTCAATCTCAGCCAAAGCTCCTTTGGCTTGCAGTACACCCGCTTCAGCCGATTTCACGTCCAGCTCCTTCAATCCTACTTGACCGCGTGCGGCTACGGCTTGCTTGTAAGCTGCTTTCGCCTGATCAAGCTGAGCTTGCGCTGCGTCTACTTGCTCGCGGCGTGCCCCTGTGGTAGCCATTTTCAACTGCTCGTCGGCTGCCTTCAGTTCTGCGCTTGCTTTTTCTGCCTGCATTTGCGCTTCCTCGACTTTTACCTGGGGAACGGCTCCCTCTTTCAGCAGTTTGTTCATCCGCTCCAGGTTGGAAGCGGCGATCTGATTGGATGTTTGGGCTGCCTGCAACTTGGCTTTCAGCTGGGAAATTTCCTCGGCGCGCGCTCCGTTTTTGTTTGCCGCCAGTTGAGCCTGTGCCGAGCTGACGACTGCTTGCGCCTGATCGACCTGAGCGTCACTGGAGCTGTCCGTCAAGGAAACACCTTTTTTCGCTTGATCGAGCTTCACTTGCGCCAGGCGATAGGCTGCTTCGGCTTGTTCCTTTTTCGCCAGCAACTCTTCACTGTTCAAGGTAGCGACCAGTTGGCCTGCCTTTACTTCATCGCCTTCTTTGAAAGCGATCTGCTCGATCGATCCGCCCATTTTAAAGGAAAGATCGACTTCCGTTCCCTCCACGACGCCTGTCACTTGTGTCGCCTTTTGCCCTGCCAGGCTGCTTCCGCCAGACCCGAGCAAAACCGTTCCCAATACTGCAATTCCGGCTACAAATCCGGCTACCCCGATCCATGCACGTTTCTTCATTTTCGATTTCTCCTCTGTCTCTTTATGTGCTTGTTGTTTGTTATTGTTTCGTCTGCAACATGCCCGCCAGGAAGCAGCGCAGCGTATGTTTGTTTTCCGGCGTGTCCAGCGGTTCTTTGCGGTATTGTTTGCGAATGGCGGTAAAACCGACCATGCCGAACAACGCCGAGGCGAGCGTCCCGATTTCCACATCCGCTCGTATATACCCTTGCTCCTGCAATCGGGTCATGTAAGATTCCATCATCGTAAAATATCCCGTCAACAGCTTGGCGACGGTCAAATCGCGCTGCTCATCTCCCGTAAAGACACTGAGCAGCAGGAAGCACAGCTCGCGGTTTTCGGAAAAGAAGCGAAGATGCTCATCCAACACATTCAGCATGCGATCTTCCAAAGTCAGCTGTTCATTTTGCATCACACTATCGACATGGTAAATCAGCATCTTCACGCCTTTTTCAATCACGTACAAGAAAAGCTCCTCTTTGGTCGAGAAATGGTAGTAAAGCGTTCCTTTCGCCACCTGCGCCATTTCTGCAATCGCGTCCATCGTCGTTTCGCTGTAACCCAATTGGGCGAATGCTGTCAACGCTCCCTGAGCGATTTGATCCTTTTTCGAAGGTGCCATCACTCCCGTCCTCCTTATCGTCTTTGAACTGACTGGTCAGTACAAAAATTAGTTTACGAAACGCTCCTAGTTTTGTCAATAGGCCACTTTTCCATTCCGTTGCCAAACTTTTGCCCGGCGCGCAGGCAAGATGTTTCCTGCCCAAACGCAAAAAAGACCGCACGCATGCGGCCTTTCACTTTTCCCTGATGCGCCAATACGTCTCCTGCGTCGCCTGCATCGGAGCAACGCCGAGCTGTTCCTGAAGCTTCGCGACACATTTTTTGTACCAGCGGATCGCCTGGGTCCGGTTGTTTTGTTCATAATAGGCTGTCATCAGCAGCCGATACGCTTCTTCCCAGCAATCGTCCACGCGCAAGATCGCTTCACACCAGCGAATCGCCTGCTCCTGCTGGCCTTGTTCCAGCCTGATTTTTGCCAGCCGCTCCGCCCCGCGCAAAAACAGTGCCTGGACTCGCTCCCGCTCCTCGACGCACCATTCCTCGTAGCGGCACTCCGGCAAATACTCACCGAGGTAGTAACCCAAGCCTTTTTCGAGCAAAAGAGTGGCTTGGCGCACGTCCTGCTCGGACAGCCCGAGCGCGACCAGCTTTTCAAATTCCTCTACATCCAAAAGGTAGCCGGAAGCGAGGTTGAAGCCGTAAGAGCTGCCGTGACGCTGGATAAAAAACGTGTCCGATCGCGCGGCGCGGTCCGGCTCCAACGCTTTGTTCAGCGCATTCAGCGCCACTTTGAAGTCGCGAATCGCCGCTTCCTCGATACTGTCAGGCCACAGCCGATGCATGATTTCCTCGCGAGCCAACAAGTGGTGACGTTTCGTCAGCAAAAGCTGAAACAACAGCTTGGCCGTCCCGCGCTGCCACGCCTTTTCGCTCAGCTCCCGCTCTCCCAGCCAGACGCGAAACGCCCCCAAAGTCTGGATGCGCAGCGTATACCCGGGGTGGAACGTCACGTTTTGCAGCCCGAGGTCGTTCAAAAGCTGTGAGATGTAATCCGGCGATACTTTGCGCCGCTCCGCTTCCAGCAATATCGGCATCAGCTGCTGCACATCATACGGCGTGAGCAAGGTAGGGCGTTGCAGCAAAAAGGCGTATTCTCCCGTCTGCATCAACGACAACGCCTGCGTCACAGCCGGGACAAACAACTCCCAGCGCTTGCTCCGGTATGCCAAAAAGCTGAGCCATAACTGGCAGATCGCCACATGATAGCTGTCGCCGCAATGGCTCAACCGCTCGGAACAATCGCGAAACGTTTCCAATGCTTCTGCATCTTTGCCGTATTTGGCGTAGGCTATTCCAATCGCCATCCGAACCAGGCTGCCCAGCCAGTCGTCACGCATCGCTTCTGTCTCCGCAATCCCGCGCTTGCCGTACAAAAGCGCCTGATCAAGCGCCTTTTGACTGGCGTGATACAGCGTCAGACCGAGCAGCGTCTCCGATTTGCCGCGCGTCGACTGCAACTCTTCCATCATATGCAAACCTTTTTCGTACAGCTTGCGAATCTCGTCCGCAGGCAGTCCTTGACTGATTAGAGCGGCATGCGCTTTTCTCACGTAGCCGTTGGCCTCGACGAACGGAGAATGCGCCGCCCGTCCGAGCTGGATCGCCGTCTCTGCGGCCTCGAAGCCCCGCTCCCACTCTCCGTCCAACGCGTAGACAAAAGAAAGCAATAAGGACGTCTCCCGGTACGAGCGCGTCAAGGTCGGGTGTCTAGTCTGCTCCAGCTGCCACTTCGTTTCCAGCAGCTGGATGGACGATTGCAGCCGCCCCGTCCGGAACAACAGCCGCGATTCCAGCTCAACTTCTGTCTGCTGCTCCAGCTCCTGGCTCTTTTCATACCAGGCCGCTGCCTGCCTGGAATCGCCTCTGTTCGTATAAATTTCTGCCAACAGCCTGTACAGCCTCGGCGCCAGTTCGCTTTCCTGCTCCTGCACAGGCAACTGTTCGATCGCGCGCATCAGCAGCGCCTCTGCCTGCACCCCCTGAACGCTGTCCAGGTGTACTCTCGCTTTGCCTTCCAGCCCGCGGCATAACCCGATCCTGTCCTGCTTTTGCTCGCAAAACACTAGAAACTGCTCATACGAGGCAAACGCCTTGGCGTACAGACAGCGGTACCGCTCCACTTCCCCCTGATAAAACCAGAGCCAATGCTCCTCTGCTTTCACCGAGTCGGGCAATAAAGCCAGCCATTTGTACAAACCGTCCAGCACACCCGCGCTCAAAAACCGCTCTGCGGCCTGGCGAACCCAAGAGCCGAGCAAGTCCCAGCGCTCCAGCAGCCGCAAACGCTCAAATGCCTGTTCTTCCTCGCCTTTTCGCCGAAACCAGAGGGCTGCCGCCTGATTCACCCGCGTGTAAATGTCCTGATGCGAAGCGAGTTTACCGGATAACAGCCGCTGAAATAACGGATGAAAAAAATAGCGTTCCCGTTCGTCGACATGCAAAAAGAGATTGCTTCGCTTTGCCTCTTGCAGCATCTCCCCTGCTTTTGCCCCTAAAACTTGCCTGCCATCTTCCTCGGTGAACGTTTCAAGCGCCGCTGCCTCCATCAAGAAATGCTGCATGTCTTCTTTCAGCCCGACCCAGACATCCGCTTCCAGCAGGTGCAGCAGGCGGGACAGCTCATGCAAGCTATCCGACAGCTTGAAGCCTCTGGCAATTTTTTCACCGATGGACCGAAGCGCCATGACCCAGCCGCGCGTCACTTCCGCAACTTGCTGCCATTCGTCCTCGGTCAGTGCGATATCATACTGATCCGAGTAAAAGGCTTCGCTTTCTTCGATCGTAAACGCCAAATCATCGGTCGTAAGCTCCAGACACTCGCCTCGCGCTGTGAGTAATTCTAAATTTTTCCACACAGGGCGGATGCGTGTCAAAATCGCCAGCTTGACCTTGTGCGGCACATGCTGAACCAGCTCAGACACGAAACGGTCGATTTCGCTGTCGCCAGCCACTCGCTCGTAACGATCGAGCACAATCACAAACTGATCCGGCAGCCGTGCGCATTCCCTGGCAAACCAATCAGCGAAGCGCTTCCCGTTTTCCCCCTGCGCTGCTTTCGCGAAAGCAGCAGCGGACTTCGCTTCCTTTTCCTTTTCCAGCAACTCGCGAAGCGTCTGTCCAAAATCAGGTGCGACCCGCCGGACACTTTCCACCAGACACCACAAAAAGTCAGCTAACGCCGTATCCTCTTCTGCGATGAAATACCAAGAAGCGTTGCGGGACTCATCGTGCAAAAACGTGGCGAACGATGTTGTTTTGCCGTAGCCTGCTCCCGCGTGAATCAGACAGAGCTGCGCATGCGCAAGAAGCCGCAGCTTCCTCGCCAGGGCTGGGCGTCTGAGCACGTATGGCTTTTGCCCGGGGAGAGTAATTTTGGAAATGGGTACCTGGAATTGACTCATGCGTTGCACTCCTTGCCGTTCTCCTACTCTTCCAGACTATTTCCCCATTTCTTGCAAAACTCCTGCCATCGTGCGCCGATCGACAAAAAGCCCACCCGGGCAGCCAGGTGGTTCTTCTGTCAGTCAACGAGATTGTAACCTTTGACGCTATAACCGATATCATTGAGCAGCAGTTGAAATTCTTCATTGTTGATTTCCTCGCCGCGCAAGATTCGTTCATGCAAATCGGCAATGCGATCGTAAATCGCCCGGTTGGTGGACACGTACATCAGATTGAACCGGGATTCAGTCTGTAGCCTGCCCCTCATCCGGTCCACTACCCGCTTTTGCAGCGCATCGGTATGTCCGTTGTCGTTGCGGACGATCTTGCCTGGCGTATAAGGGATGGTCGGACGCGGGTTGACCTCGTCTGGCTTTGGCGTATCTACTGGCAACACACCGACGAGCAGGTTGTCTTTGTAAGCCAACACTTTAATATCGACGACTCCCGGTATTTTTTCCGCATGCCGCTCCAGATACGAGACGAGATGAGGCTCCCGGTTATGGACCATTTTTTGGCTGATCATCGCTGCCGGACCTTTGTCCATCCCTGCGTTGTCATTGCGATAGTTGATGCCATACGATTCGAATTTTGCCTGATTCCCGCCCCGATCTTCGGTGCCTTGTTCTTTGTTTGGCGAACATCCTGTCACCAAGCCCGCGATCAGAAGAGACGCACAGATGCTTACACAAAATCGCTTCAACAAAAAACACCTCCTTGCACATAGTGTGGTGTGCAGGAGGTGTTCTTACTCAGGAAGTGGCTCCCTTAATCAACGGAGACAAATTCCCCTTCATAAGTATCTTTCTTGCCGTCCTTCTCGGCTTTGACCGTAAATTGACGGATGCCGTCTTCAGCGTCGCCAATAAATTCGAACGTGCCATCTGCTTTTACTTCCGCTTCATACGACTCATCGCCGATGACTACAATAACCTCAGATTTCGGGTCCACTTTTCCGGTTACTTGGTACAGACCGATCTGGAAAAGGGAGCTTGTCTTTCCGACAACACTTTCATCGTTGATCAAGACAACCTGATCAGGCTTTTTCTCTTCGCCAGTCGTCGGTTTTGTCGGTTGCGGAGTTTGCGGCTGGCCTGGCTGTGTCGTTTGCTGATCGGCAATGAGCACTGTTTGGGAAGCCGGGTCCCAGTCCACTTTGTAGCTCAGCGCTTCAGCGATAAAGCGAACAGGCACGACCGTGCGCTGGTTGACAATTTGCGCAGGCACATCGAGATTGATGGTTTGTCCATTTTTCTTCGCAATTTTTTGCGTTACGACGAGGCGAATGTTATCGTTGCCTTTATCGATGGTCACGGTTCTTGTTTTTTCATTCCAATCGACTTTGAATCCGAGGGACTCTGCAATGGGACGAATCGGTACAAGTGTACGGCTATCACGGATCACAGGCTTTTGATCCGGGAATACAATCTCTTTTTTATTGTACTCGACTTTGATGGCAGCTTGCGCAGGCGCTGCCGCAGCAGAAAAGGCCGCCATAGGCACCAGGGCAACAGCCAACATGAATGACGTAATTTTTTTCAGCAAAATGTCCACTCCGTTTCCAATAAGATTCACACGATTCTTAATCTACTATAGGATAGCAACCGTTTCAAGGCATTCCTCGAATCAGCCCACCAAGATCGTACTGTTAATTGTAGAAGGAAGGGACTGAATGGACAAGCAGGATAGCGCTGGAAACGGTAAAAAACGACGATATTCCTCTATCTTTTGACCTAATTTCAAATTGTTACAAAAATACAACCATATTCCTCCCAAAACGCGTTACAATGAAGCAAGAAACGACAGTATTTTTTCGAAAGAGGCAATGATGATGAAAAAGTTTATTCCTTTTCTTATCCTCGCATTGATCTTGACCATGATCCCTCCCGGCGGCAGTTCTGCCAATACGACTGCGGTTCAACTGGGAAGCGATTTGTTGTTTGACCGCTTTCATCAGCTGATTGAGGGGAAAAACGTCGGGCTGATCACGAATCAAACCGGAATCAACAGTCAGGGAGCGAGCACGATCGACCTGTTGCGGCGCGACCGCTCTGTCAAACTCACGGCTCTTTTCGCCCCGGAGTATGGCCTGGACGGCAAAGAGCAGGTCGGCACTCAGGCGAAGAGCTACACCCATCCGGTTTACGGGATTCCTGTCTACAGCTTGTACGGCTCGACTCGCCAGCCGACGCCGGAGATGATGGGGCATTTTGACACTTTGCTCGTCGACTTGCAAGATACAGGCTCCCGAACGTATACGTACATATCGACACTCCACTACGCCATGGCTGCGGCGAAGGAACAAGGCAAACGAATCGTCGTGCTCGATCGCCCGAATCCGCTTGGCGGCACAATCGTGGAGGGACCAGTCCTGGAAAAACCTTATCAATCGTTCATCGGCATCGACGAGCTGCCTCTCGCTCACGGGATGACCATCGGCGAGCTTGCCCTGTTCTTCAACCGCTCGATCGGCGCTGATTTGTATGTCGTTCCGATGGAAGGCTACACGCGCGGCATGACCTACCCCGATACGGGGCTGAAATGGGTGCCAAGCTCCCCGCACCTTCCTGACCTGAGGTCCGTCTACGGGTACATGGCTACCGGACTCGGCGAAGGCACACCGGTCAAGCAAGCGGACAACTTTGCCTGGATCGGCGCGGAAGGCATCGATTCCGTCCAGTTCGCCGACTTGTTGAACGGCAGCTTGCTGCCTGGCGTGCTTTTTCTCCCTGAGAAGAAGGAAAACGCTGGCGGCGTGCGCCTGCACATCCACGATTCGCGCGTTTTCAATCCGGTTCGCACAGGTCTGTACGCGCTTGCCTACGCGCGACAGCTTCAGCCGTTTGCGGTTCCACAGAGCACCGAGAAAGAAATCACGATGTTCGATCAAGTCATGGGCACCAGCAAAATCGCCCAATTGCTTGCCCAAGGCAAAAGCCCGCAAGAAATCGTCGCTTCCTATGCAGAAGCGCTGGGCAAATTCGTCGAGCTGCGCAAAAGCTTTTTAATCTATGGGGAGACGCCGTTCGTGCCGTCTGGAGCGATTCATAGTCCGTACGCTGCTCCGGTCCCGGCCAAACCACCTGTTCCACCTGCACCGCCTGCTGGCAAGCCTGGAACCGTTACGCCACCAGCTCCAAGCATTCCAGAGCCTGCCAAGCCACCTGGTACGAACACTCCGGCTCCAAGCACGCCAGAGCCTGCCAAGCCGCCTGGTACGAACACTCCGGCTCCAAGCACGCCAGAGCCTGCCAAGCCGCCTGGTACGAACACTCCGGCTCCCAAGCCGCCTGCACCAGCGCAGAAGCCGCCAGCAGTCCCTGCACCAAAGCCTGGCGACAAGATCGCGTATTTGACTTTTGACGATGGCCCTTCTCCGGTAACACCGCAAATTTTGGATACGCTGAAAAAAAATCAGGTCAAAGCTACTTTCTTCATCGTCGGAAGAAATGTGCCCGGCCACGAAGCGATTCTGAAACGAATTGTGGCAGAAGGCCATGCTATCGGTGGTCATACGTACTCGCATGACTACAAGATTGTGTACAAAAGCATGGAAGCCTTTTTTGCCGATCTGGAAAAAGGCAACCAGCTGATCGAAAAAGCAACGGGAGTCAAGCCCGTCCTGTTCCGCTATCCGGGCGGCAGCACCAACACCGTCAGCCTCAAATACCAGGATACGAAACGATACAGCAAGCAAGCGCCTGTCATGAACGCCATTAAAGCCGAAGCGAACAAAAGAGGCTATACGTTCATCGACTGGAATGTGACCAACGGCGACGCCCGCAGCAATAAATATACAGCCCAGCAAGCTCTCGCCAACGTCAAGGCGCAAGTAAAGGCCCAAAAAGAAATTGTCGTGCTCATGCACGATGCGAGCACGAAAACACCTACGGCCCAGGCACTGCCTGAAGTAATCGCCTTTTTGAAAGCAAAAGGCTACCGCTTTGAAGCAATCCACCCTGACCAGCCGACTGTGTCTCATGTGAAATAGGATACAGGCAAAAAAACCCGCCCGACAGCCGAAACATCCGGTGATCGAGCGGGTTTTTTGTTTGGAGGGTGGGTCAGCCCCTGCCCTTGCATCGGGACGGGCTTTTGTTTGTAGCACCAGACCAGCTCATGCATCGAGTTAGGCTTTTGTTCACAGGGGCGAACCAGCCCTTGCATCGAGTTAGGCTTTTGTCCACAGGGGCGGACTAGCCCTTGCATCGAGCTAGGCTTTTGTTCGCAGGGGGGACTAGCCCTTGCATCGAGCTAGGCTTTTGTTCACAGGGGCGGACTAGCCCTTGCATCGAGCTAGGCTTTTGTTCGCAGCGGCGAACCAGCCATGTATCGAGCCGGGCTTTTGTCCGCAGTGGCGAACCAGCCCCTACTGCCCCCAAACGACTTACGAAGTCGGCAGCGTGTCGTAGCGCAGACGCAGTTCACGCTTTAATATTTTCCCGCTCGGGTTGCGCGGGAGCGTGTCCGTGATAAAGACATACTTCGGTGCCTTGAACGAGGCGAGGCGCTCTTTGCAAAAGGCGAGCATTTCTTCTTCCGACACAGTCTCGCCTGCCTTTGGCACCACGACTGCCGCCACAGCCTCGATCCAATACGGATGGGGAATGCCGATTACAGCTACTTCCGATACTTTCGGGTGCTGGTAGATCAGCTCCTCGACTTCCCTGCTCGCTACGTTTTCCCCGCCTGATTTGATCATGTCCTTTTTCCGGTCGACGACAGTAATATAGCCTTCTTCATCCATAATCCCCAAGTCGCCGCTGTGGAACCAGCCGCCGAGAAAAGCTGCCTGCGTCTTTTCTTCGTCGCGGAAATAACCGATCATCGCATGGCTCGTTCGATGAACAATCTCGCCAACGCAGCCCCTGGGCACCTCGACGCCATCGTCATCGACAATTTTTGTCTCTACATTGAGCGCAGGTTTGCCAGCCGATCCGGCTTTGCGAATCTGGTCCTTCGGCTGCAATACCGTCGCCAGCGGAGCTACCTCGGTCTGTCCGTAGAAGTTGTAAAATTGCGCATTGGGCAGACGTGTTCCCAGCTCCTTCAACACTTCTACAGGCATGATCGCCGCGCCGTAGTAACATTTTTGCAGCGAAGACAAGTTCCGCGACGAAAACTCGGGAGAGCGGAGCAAGGCAATCCAAACAGTCGGCGGGCAAAAAAGCTGTGTCGCCTGGTGGCTCTCTACGACCTGAAGCATCAAGCCTGGCGTCGCTTGCTCCAAAATAATGCCGGTGCCACCCAGATATACATACGGCCCGAGGAAGCAGTGCAGCTGCGCGCTATGGAACAAAGGAAGCGCGTGCACAGCTACATCATCGTGCGACATATTTCCTTCTATAATCGTGCTGACGTATTCCGAAAGAATGCTGCTGTGCGTCAGCATGACTCCTTTTGGCCTCGATTCCGTGCCGCTCGTGTACAAAATGTGGGCGACATCCTCGTCGGCCAGCTCCAGCTCCGGCTCTTCCGTACTGGCGCCCTCAATCAGCGGGCGAAACGGCACCCACTCTCCTTCCTGCACCGCTGGCCTGGAGATCAGCGACAAAAGCTTGGGCGATAAGTTTGCCGATTCGAGCGCTTCCTTGGCGACCGTGAGAAATTCCGGAGCCACAAAGCAGGCGCTCACCTCTGCATGTCCGAAAATAAAAGCCACATCGTTTGTATGCAGCATGAAGTTGATCGGCACCATAATCAGCCCCGCTTTGGCCAGCGCAAAGTTGAGGATGACAAAGTCCATGGAGTTTCTGGACAGAACCGCCACTCGCTCCCCTTTTTGCAATCCTTTGGCGAGGAAGGTGTGCGCAGCCTGATTGACAAGTTGATCCAACTTCGTGTATGTAAGTACCTCTTCCTCAAATTGCAAGGCAATCTTCTCGGGGTAGCGCAGCCTGCTTCGTCGCAAAATATCGCCAAGCGTATTTCTTCTTACTCGTTGGGCTTCCATCATCACAAACCCTCCCTCACCGTATTCCCCCTTATTATATCTCAATTTTCTGTGTTATGTTTATTTTCTGACTTTTAATAGCAAAAAAAGACGGCAGCTCCCTCTGCATTATTGAAGCTGCCGCAGGCCCCAAGAAACATTCGAGTCCTTGTGTACAGCATATCTTAAAACGGGCCGCTCTTCGATATTGGTTCTTCTGGATTTTGAGGAAAAAAACGGTGTGTGCTGGAATGGGCAGCTTCGGCGTCGGAGCACACGCTTGCATTTTGCTGATATAAAAAAGACCTCTTTAAACGAAAGAGATCTTCGTGTCCTATTCGGGTAATGAAAACATGGTGGCGGAGGGAGCAGGATTCGAACCCGCGTGAGCTTGCACTCTAACGGTTTTCAAGACCGCCCCGTTATGACCACTTCGGTATCCCTCCGCATCAATAGCTGGTTTAACTATAGCACAGCTGCAAGACCGCTTGCAAGCGTCGGCAGAAGCGAACCTACCGCTTTACCGCTTGACGACGACGAGCTTCAACTCGCTCAGTTCCTCGACGGCGCACGCGACACCTTCCCGTCCCAGCCCGCTCTCCTTCACGCCGCCAAACGGCATGTGATCCACCCGGAACGTCGGGATGTCATTGATGATAACCCCGCCCACTCTAAGCTCGTCCGCCGCTTCCAACGCCAGTGACAAATTGTTCGTGTAAACCCCCGCCTGCAAGCCGTACCGCGAATCATTGACCAGCCTGATCGCCTGCTGGACCGACTGTACCGGATTGATCATGACGACAGGCCCGAATACTTCCTCGCGGGCAATCTTTGCCTCCCGCGGCACATGCGTCAGGACGGTCGGCAAAAGCATCCGCCCCATCAGTTCGCCGCCGCAGGCGAGCTTCGCCCCTTGGTCGAGCGCTTCCCCGATCCAGGCAAGCACGCGCTCTGTCTGCTTCGGATGGACCATGGCGGAAAAGTCTGCTTCTTCTTCCAGCGAATCTCCCCCGCGCAACGCCACCGTCTGTTCCACAAAGCGGCGGACAAATTCGTCGTAGATGTCCGTCACGACATAAATTCGTTGCACAGACACACACACTTGACCGGAATAAGCAAAAGCCCCGAACAAGCAGCGCAGAACGACCTCGTCCAGCGGCGTATCGCGGTCGACGATGACCGCAGAATTGGCGCCTAGCTCCAAAATCACTTTTTTCAAGCCCGCCCGATTGCGCACCTCGACTCCCACTTCAGGGCTTCCGGAAAAGGTCACGGCGCGAACTCGCGGGTCGGTAACCAGCTTGTGGCCCACGACCTCTGCGCTGCCTGTGACGACGTTTAACGCTCCTGCCGGGAGTCCAGCCTGCTCTGCCAGCTCAGCGAGAAAAAGCGCACTGATCGGGGTCTGCGAAGCTGGCTTCAATACGACTGTATTGCCAGCAGCGAGCGCAGGCCCGACCTTGTGCGCTATGGAATTGAACGGAAAAGGAAACGGCGTGATCGCGCCCACGACTCCCAAAGGCTCGCGCACCGTGTAAGCGAGACGGCCTTCGCCACCGATAGCAGCGTCCAGCGGAATCGTTTCCCCGTGCAGCCGCTTGGCTTCTTCCGCTGCAAACCTGTACGTCTGCACCGTGCGGATGATTTCGCCGCGCGCTGTCCGAATCGGTTTTCCCGCTTCCAGCGCGACGATCCGGGCAGCTTCCTCCATTCGCTCATCCAACAGGATGGCGATTTTCTCCAGAATGGCTGCACGCTGGTAAGCTGGCATGCGGCGCATGGGGGTTGTAGCTTCTTCGGCCGCTGCAATCGCCCGCTCTACTGCCACAGCATCCGCCTGGGGAATGTGTGCGATCACCTGACCTGTACAAGGCGAATACAACGGGGCATGGTCTGCCATAGGTATCCACTTTCCCCCGATAAAACACGCTCTTCTCATCGCCGTCTCCTCCGTCCCTGACACGATTGGATCTCTCAAAGCCTCTCCCAATCATTCTCCAGAGCAGACGGCGCTTCCTTGTCCTGCGCTCAAACTTTTTCCTTTTTTTCACAATTACCGTCTCAAGTAGCTTAAAAGCGCCCTAGAAAAAGACGCTGCGGCTTCCTTACTGCGCTGGCCCTTCGGCTACCCCGCACCAGTCGAGCAGAGTCAAAGCAAAAATTTCCGCGCAGCGGAAGACGTCATCCAAAACGATGTACTCGTCCCGATAGTGCGCTACTTGTGTAACGCCAGGTCCCACGACGATAGCAGGCGTATCGGCCAAAGCCGTCAACAAGCCGCCGTCTGTTCCCCACGGAGATGCTTCCACAATGGCACGCTCGCCCGTCACGGCCGCAAACTTGTCCTGCAAAATGTCCATGAGCGGATGATCCTGTGCGACATCCCCCGGCACCCAGCGCGCGCCGTACCATTCCAGCTCGACTGGCTGCTCCGCAAACCACGGATCGACTTCTGCCAGACGCTGCAAAGCCGCTTCCATTTCTGCCTTGGCATCCTCCATCTGCTCGCCGGGAGCGACTCCCATCCTGCCTTCCAGCTTGACGAGATCCGCGACAGACGACGGCCATTTTCCGCCTTCGATGACCCCGATGTTGATCGGTATCGGAATCGGCAGCTTGGCGTACAGCGGATCATCGAGACGGTCGTTGCGCTCTTTTTCCAGACGGCCAATCGCTTGCACGACGAGCATGCTTTTCTCGATGGCACTGACTCCTTCGTAGCGGGTGCCGCCATGGGCAGAGCGTCCCTTGACCGTCAGACGGAACCACATCGAGCCTTGCTGTTTCGGAAAAATTTTCATGTTGGTCGGCTCAGGGATCAGCGCAGCATCTGCCTTGTAGCCGCGCAGGATGGTGGCAAGCGTTCCGGCTCCGCCGCTTTCTTCCTCCACCACGCTTTGGAAAATGACGTCTCCCTTCAGGCTGACACCGAGCTTTTGCAGGACGGAAATAGCCAAGAGCGACGACAGGTTTCCGCCCTTCATGTCGGTTGCGCCCCTGCCGTACAGTTTGCCGTCCTCCACTTTTCCGCTGAACGGATCATCGCTCCACTGGGCGTAATCGCCAGCGGGAACGACATCGACGTGCCCGTTCAAAATGAGCGAGCGGCCATTCCCCGCGCCTTTCCAGACGCCGACGACGTTCGGACTGCCTTCAAACGTTTGCCGGGGGGAGACGAAGTACGGATGCGAAACCAGCTCTTCCCCTTCCATGACCCACAAGTCGACACTCAGGCCCATCTCCGCCAAATGATCGGCGATGCTTTTCTGAATCGCTTCCTCTGCTCCTTGCACGCTCGGGCTTTGCACCCACTCTTGCAGCAGCTTGACAGAAGCTTCCCGATCCTTTTCCAACTGCTCTCGTATCAGCGCTTGCCAGTTAGCCATGTTCTTCCTCCGTTTCTTGGGTTCGTCCTTTGCCTTTTGTCTTTTGCTTATTGCCTAGCGGAATACGCCTACTTCGCCCTCTATCTTCAGTTCCGCTTCGGTGGCGCCGATGACATCCGCCACACTGTACGGATACATGACCTCGCGCAAATACAAGCCATCTGGCGTAACTTCCATGACAGCCATGTCCGTGATGATCCAGTCTGCCGCCTGAGTGGCAGTGAGCGGAAGCGAGCATTCTCGGACGATTTTGGAACGGCCATTTTTATCGAGATGCGTAGTCACGACCATCACTTTCTTCGCTTTTTGAGCCAGCTCCATCGCCCCGCCCATACCCGGCACGCGCTTGCCCGGCACAATCCAGTTGGCAATATCGCCGTTTTGGCTGACCTCCAGCACTCCGAGGATGGTCATATCCAACAAGCCCCGGCGGATGATCGCAAATGCCGTTGCGCTGTCGAAAAAGGACGCCCCTGTCGCCAAGGTGACGGGAAAGCCGCCTGCATTGCACAGCATCGCGTTTTCTTCCCCTTTTGCCGGACTTGGCCCGGTTCCGAGGATGCCGTTCTCGGCGTGGAACATCACCCGTTTGTCCGCGGGAATGAAATCGGCCACCAGCGTAGGGATGCCGATTCCCAAGTTGATAATCATTCCGTCCTCGACTTCCAGGGCCGCCCTGCGTGCGATTCGCTCACGGTAGCTCTCGGTCTCTTTTACTTCTCCCACGCCCATTGCCAGTTCACCCCTTCACTTTGCACGATGTAATTGACGAACACGCCCGGCGTCACGATTTCTTCCGGGTTCAGCTCGCCAACCTCGACGATCTCGTCCGCTTCGACAATGGTGATGTCTCCTGCCATCGCCACAAGCGGATTGAAGTTGCGCGCGCTCGTATCGTAAACCAGATTGCCGAAGCGATCCGCTTTTTTGGCATGGACGATCGCCACTTCCGCTGTCAAAGGCGTCTCCAGCAAAAATTCCTTGCCATCGAGCACGACCTTTTGCTTGCCTTTTTCTGCAATCGTGCCGATGCCAACGTCGGACAAAATGCCTCCCAAACCGACGCCGCCTGCCCGTACACGCTCCGCGAGAATGCCTTGAGGGCAAAACTCGACCTCAAGCTCTCCGGCCGTCATTTGCGCCCCTGCGTTCGGATTGGAGCCGATGTGGGACGCGATGACTTTTTTGACCCGCTTTTCCGTCACGAGCTTGCCGATCCCGATGTGTGGAAACGCGGTATCGTTGCTGATCAGCGTCAAATCGCGCACACCCAAATCCAAAATGCCCTGGATCAGTGTGGGCGGATTGCCCACACCTCCAAAGCCTCCTGCCAGAAGCGTCATCCCGTCGCGGAAATGGGACAGCGCCTCCTGCATGGTCACTACTTTATCAAAACGGTTCGTCATCGATAGCCCCTCCACTCTAGTTGATCAGCGCCTTGTCTTTCAGCTCCTGCGATACGCTGACAATCGCCTCTTTCAGGAGGCCGATCAGTTCGTCGATCTCTGCTTTTGTAATCGTCAGTGGAGGAGAGACAATGATGGAGTCACCTGCCACCCCGTCGATTCCACCCATGGCCGGATAAATGAGCAGCCCTTTTTCGAACCCTTTTGCAATTACCTTGCTTGCCACCCCTTGGGAGAGCGGGAACGGTTCTTTTGTTTGCTTGTCTTTGACAAATTCCAGACCGCACAGCAATCCCAGACCGCGCGCCTCGCCGATCAGCGGCAGTTCATCCGCCAACTCCTGCAGACGTGCCAGCAAGTAAGCGCCTTGCTCGGCTGCTTTGTCAAACAACTGATTTTTTTCGACATATCGCAAAACAGCCAGGGAGACAGCGGCGGACTGCGGATTTGCACTGTACGTGTGTCCAGCCATGATCAGACCGCTTCCTTGGCTAATCGTCTCGATGATCTCATCCGACACCATCGTCGCTGCCATCGGCGTGTAGCCTGCGCTCATGCCTTTGCCCAAAGTCATCAGGTCAGGCACGACGCCCCAGTGATCGATCCCGAACGCTTTCCCTGTGCGCCCTACTCCCGTCATCACCTCGTCGGCGATGAACAGCACTTCATACTTGTCGCAAATTTCCCGAATGCGCTGGAAGTAGCCATCTGGCGGCACGACTGCACCGCCGGATGCGCCAATGACTGGCTCAGCGATGAAGGCCGCGACTTGCTCCGCACCGATTCGCAAAATGGCGCGTTCCAGCTCGTTCGCACATTCCAAGGCGTATGTCTCAAGCGACATTCCTTCAGGTCTGCGGTACGGATACGGGCCAGTGATCGTCGGATAGTCCTCCAAAAGCGGGGCAAAACGTTTGCGGCGCAATACGTGACCCGACATGGACAGCGCGCCCATCGTGATGCCGTGATAGCTCATCCAGCGGGAAATGATCCGATTTTTCGTCGGCTTGCCTTTTTCCTGCCAGTACTGGATCGCGATCTTTTGCGCTGTTTCGGTCGCTTCCGAGCCGCTGCTGACGAAAAACGTCCAGTTCAGCGAACCAGGCGCCCACTCAGCCAGCTTGGCTCCCAGCTCCTCTACGGCATCGCTGCTGAAATGCGAGCGGTACGCAAAAGATACTTCTTTTGCCTGCTGATACATCGCGTCGGCTATTTCCTCCACGCCGTGACCGATGCTCGCCGTGACAGCGCCACCGCAGCCATCGATATAACGCTTGCCGTCTTTATCGTATAAATAAATGCCTTTTCCATGAGAAATGAACGGATATGTCTTGCCCAGTTCCGGTTTAATTACATAGCTTCTGCTCATAATCGTCGCCACCTCGCTTATTCTCTACCTCTATCCTAGCTGACCAGCCCGTTTCATCCATCCGACGCGCTGGCAAAAAAAACGTGGCAAAGAGACAAAATCTTTTGTACATTTTGTATAAAGAACTTCGCAACACGGAGGTGTACCTCATGACAATTACGATCAGAGAGGCTCTGCAACTGCCCGACATGGTTCAGACGCGTCTGATCGCAGGTGCTGGCGGGCTGGACAATCCGATCCGCTGGGTGACGATCGTGGAAGTGCTGGAGGATGCCAGCCGTCTGCAAGAAGGGGAATTTTTGATTACAACCGGATTTGGGCTGATGGAAAATGTCGAGCGGCTCAGTTCATTCATCCCGATGTTAGCCAGGCAAAAGCTCAGCGGAGTCGCTATTCATACCGGATTTTACATGCGGGAAATTCCCGGAAGCTTTCTCGAACTGGCGGACCGCCATCAGTTGCCGCTCATCGAAATCCCGACCGAAATCAACTTCTCGACGATTACCAAAGCGATTTTGCAGCCGATCGTCAATCGGCAGTTTGAGACATTGGCCTACTCGCAAGCCATTCACAACCGGATGATTGAAGCAGCCCTGTCCAAAGGCGGGCTGCCAGCGATCGCAGGCGAGCTTGCTGAGCTTACGGGCGGTGCGGTGACGCTTCTCGACGCCCTCGGGTTTGAAGTGACCCAGCACGGCTGCAAGGCGGAGCCGTACACGGAAGAAGGCAAGGAGCATGTGCATTCGGTGCCGATCCGGGCCAGCCGCGAGCATTTTGGCACGCTCAGCCTGAGCAAGCCGCGGGAATCGTGGAAAGAGCTTGACGACGTAGCGCTCCAGCACGCAGCCACCTTGTGTGCGCTGGAATATGTAAAAGAACGCGCTGTTTCAGCGACGGAGTGGCGGTTGAAAGGGGATTTCGTCGAGGAGCTGCTGAACGGAAAGCCAATGAGTCCGCAAGACCTGGAAAGCCGCTGTCGCATGCTCGGCTATCCGCTCTCCGGCAAGCACCTCGTGGTCGCGGTCAAAGTCGAGACGGTCGAGCACAACAGGCTCGCGGAGCTGCATCAAAGCGTCATTACTCTAATGCGCAGACTGTGCGACCGCCATCAACGTTCGTACCTTTTGCGGGAGCGCCCGCACTGTCTTTTGTTCATTTTGCCCGACGACCGGACGAGCTTGCAGTTGCTCGAACAATTTGCAGCCAGGTGGGAAGGGCTGCACTCTGCCACCACCCTGCAAGTGGCGATCAGCAATCCCCGCGATTTGCTGACAAATGTTTCCTCGGCCGCAGAAGAAGCGATGTTCGCGCTGCAAGCGTATCCTTTGCTCGCTACCGCTCCCGATTTGCTGCGTTACCGGGACATGCAGGGCTATCAGTTTCTGTTTCCTTACCACCGGGACGAGCACAGCATGACGGCATTGTGGAAGCCGATTCTGGAACCGCTGATCCGCTACGACAGCAAGTACAATCAACAGCTGCTCGAAACATTGGAAGTGTACCTGGCCCAAAACGGAAACGGCCTGCAAACCTCCCAAGCGTTATATATTCATCGGCATACGCTGAAATACCGCTTGACCCAGATTGAAGAAAAAACAGGCTACCGCCTGGAGGACGCGCATCAGCGCTGGCAGCTTCAGCTGGCACTTATGGCCCGCCGACTGCAACAGCAGCTTTCCTCACAAGAGTAGCCTTATTCATCGCGCGTGGGCCGAAGTGGCTTCACCCAGATGTTCATGTCTTCGAATCCGGAAAAAATCGTACAGTTGTTGATCAGCCGCCCCCGGTATTCGTAGCCCATTTTGGCGGCTGTTACGTTCATGCCCGCCGATTGGGCCCGCGTCAACGTGTACAAATAGTAAATCCCTGCTTCCTCCATCTTGTGTTCCAACGCGTGGAACAACGGCTGGAGGAGCCCTTTTCCGGCGTGATCCGGATGAGTGGCACAATCGGTCATCTCTGCCGATCCCATGCGCTCTGACACCTCCGCAGACGCCGCACAGGCGATTTGCCCGTCCCGCTCGACTACGAAGTACACGGTGCCCTCCTGCATCGTTTTTTGAATGTACGCGGGATCATCCATCGGCGTAGGATACGTCGCGAAAACGAGGCCGTACAGCTTCGCCAGCTCCTCTGCGTCCGCTTCTGTTGCCGGGCGCATGCGATATCCTTCCGGGAGCGGCTTTTCTTCGCCTGGTCCCGCTTTCGCCAGACTCAGCGCCAAAATTTCCTCGGCCAGCTCGGGAGCAGCAGATGTCGCCCGTTCCTCCGTGAGATAAGCCGTGAGCATGTAAGCGTTTTGCCCCTGGAAAAAACCGTCGATGATTCCCTCCTGGCGATATCCCCGCGCAAGCCATTCCCCAACGTCCTGCTTTTTTCCATAGACGATCAGCTTGGTCGCCGCAGACTTTGTTCCAACCTGCTTGAGCAGTTCGTCATACTCGCTGATGCGCGTCCGATCGTACTCGTGCAGTTTGACCCTGCGATTTTGCTGATCGTCCACCAAATCACCCGTGGCGAGCATTTCCTCGATCTGTATCATGAAGCCTTCCCTCCCCTGTTTGCCTTGTGACTCCATTGTAGCAAAATGCACCTTCCCGTCATCTGCCAATCTGTATAAAAAGTGGGCTGCCAAGCACAAATCTCAGGCGAGTAGGCATTCGATGAGCGCCATTTTCCCTATACGTTCATAAGATGAAGGAGTTGCTCCATCTGGGAAGGAGGGGGTATTCATGAGCTGCAGCAGCGGAAACAACGATTTCGCCCTTGTTTTGGTTTTGTTCGTTCTTCTCGTGATTGTTCTCGTCGCCATCTCATAGGTACTCGTATGTGCCCCTCTTGATAGGCAGTATCGAGGGGCCACTTACATATGCATGTAATAAGCTATGTAACGTCTGAGAAGGGAGGAAGCCCCCGTGTCCACACTTGTGTTCGCGCATCGCGGCGCTTCCGGCCTGCATCCGGAAAACACGATGGAAGCGTTCCACGCTGCTGTCCGCAAGCGCGCGGACGGAATCGAGCTGGACGTTCAGCTAAGCCGCGACGACAAGCTCGTCGTCATTCACGACCATCGACTCGAACGGACCACGAACGGCTCCGGTCTGGTGCGCGGCTACACGATGCGCGAGCTTCGTCAGCTGCGCGCCGACAAGGACAGCTCCATGCGTGTTCCCAAAGCCCGGATTCCAGTCCTGCGCGAGGTATTTCAAACCTTTTCCGATACATCGTTGCACTTCATCATCGAGTTGAAAAATTTCTTTTTGGCCCAGCCCCAGCTTGAGGAAAAGGTCATCGAGCTGATCAGGCGCTACCAGCTCACAGAGCGGACGATCATCTCCACCTTCAACTTCGACAGCTTGCTGCGCATCAAAGAACTGGACCCTGCCCAGACAACCGGACTGCTCTATGTCGGCCCGATTGCAAAACCGTGGGCAGTCGCCAGCCAGTATCGCTGCGAGCAGCTGCATGTGCCGTACGATCAGCTGACACCCGAGCTGGTGCGGCAAGCCAAGCAGCGCAATCTGACCGTCTACGGCTGGACAGTGAACAGCAGTCGGCAAATCCAGAATGCCATCGAATACGGCGTGGACGGAATCATTACGAATTACCCTGGCCGCGCAAGAAAAATCATCGAGGCGGATGCGTAACGTCAAAAAGGGAGCCTTTTTCCGGCTCCCTCTTTTTATACAGTTGATCGAGCCGTTTGAGCGGCTTTTCAGGCGCGCGGAACATAAAACTTCCCTTGCCAGCTGTTTCTGTTTTGCAACTCGGCATGGATGCCGTTGAGCACTTCCCACTTTTTGCGGCTCCACATCGGCCCGATCAACAAGTCTTTTGGCCCGTCTCCGGTGACCCGGTGCACGATCATCTCGGGCGGTAAAATTTCCAGCGTATCTACGACAAGCTTGATGTACTCTTCCAGGGAAAGAAACTCAAGCAGCCCTGCCTCGTACTGTTTGACCATCGGCGTCTTGCGCAAAAGGTGCAGCAGGTGAATTTTGATCCCCTGCACATCCAGGTGGGCAACCGCATCGGCCGTCTGCATCATCTGCTCGTGCGTTTCGCCTGGCAACCCGTAAATGATATGAGAACAGACGCGAATATTGTGCTTGCGCAGTCTTTCCACCGCATCGACATAGCAGGCGTAGTCGTGCGCCCGGTTGATGAGCTGCGCCGTATGCTCGTGAACCGTTTGCAGCCCAAGCTCGACCCACAAGTACGTCCGCTCGTTCAGCTCAGCCAGGTATTCGACGACATCGTCCGGGAGGCAGTCGGGACGCGTGGCGACGGACAAGCCGACTACGCCTTCCTGCCTGAGAATGACTTCGTACATCTCGCGCAGCTCGTGAACAGGTGCGTACGTGTTCGTGTACGCCTGGAAAAAGCCGAGGTATTTTGCCTGCGGCCACTTTTCGTGCATCCGGCCTTTCACGTCGTGAAACTGCCGCTCCAGATCCATCCGCCGATCGCCAGCGAAATCCCCCGAGCCACGAGCGCTGCAAAACGTACAGCCGCCTGTCGCCACCTTGCCATCCCGGTTTGGACAACTGAATCCCCCGTCCAGCGGCACCTTGAAAATCTTTTCGTGAAACGTCGAGCGCAAATGATAGTTCCATGTATGGTAACGCTTATCTCCCCAAAACACGGGAGTAGTTTGTTCGCATTGTTGTGGTTGTAGTGCCAGCTTCATCACCGCTTTTCCTCCTCGTGGCACAGCCAAAAGCCCTGTGCCCTGCTCCCACGGCTCTTGCTCTCATACGCGTGATCGCGTCATTATACCAGATCAGCGCCCTTTTTCGCTACTTTCCCATAAGAAAACCACAGGTCCGATGTCCCTGTGGTTTGTTTGACAATCCTATTGCTGGATCTCCTCGATGCGAATGGCGCGCGTGTGGGACGTATGGCTCCACACTTGATTTTTCTTGGTGAAAAACGCGTAAAACATGATCGGAAGCCAGGTCAGGAAAAAGAACGGCAACAACAGCAGTCCCAAATATCCTTTGAGCGGCACCTTTTCCAGATAGAGCGCCAGCACTGGCAGCAAATAAAACACAGCGGTAGAGCCGTACACCAGCCAAGTTGGCAGGATCGTCGCAGCCGGCGTCAGAGCCGCAATGTCAAAAAATCTGCCCAGGAACAGCAAGGACATCATGGTCACCATCAACACGTACATCGGCTGGAACAGGTAGAACGCTGCGTCGAGCATTCCCAGCTTTCTCGACTTCAAGCCATTCTTCAGTACGCTTCCGATGTAACGCCCTGCTACATCATAGTGACCTTGCATCCAGCGCAAACGTTGGCGCATGGAAGCTTTCAAATCAATCGGTTTTTCATCCCATACCTTCGTGTCGTGAGCCCAGGTTGGATAAATGCCGCGTTCAATACAGCGGGTAGCAAACTCCAGGTCTTCCGTGAGACTTGTCGCACCCCAGCCCATTTCTTTGAGCAAGTTGCTCTCGATGCACAAGCCTGTTCCGCCCAATGTGTTTGGCAGACCGAGGTTGTGACGGGCCAGTTGCCACATGCGGTTCGTAAACCAGTACGTCACCGCATAAGACAGGGTAATCCAGGAGTCAAACGGGTTTTTCGAATCGAGATAGCCCTGGATCACGCGTGCGCCTTTGACCAGACGGTCGTTCATCACGCGCAGGAAGTTCTTTTCAACCAGGTTGTCGGCGTCAAACATGACGACTGCATCATACTGCTTCGGTCTAGCCCAGAGGTTTTCCAGCATCCACTCAATCCCGTAGCCTTTTCCGCGCTTGGACGTGTCAAAACGCTCGCACGCGATGGCTCCGTGTGCCCGACTGATCTCAGCTGTGTTGTCCGAACAGTTGTCGCAAATGACGAAGATGTCGTACATTTCACGCGGGTAGTCGAGCTTTTTCAGGTTTTCAATCAGTGGCGCGATTACGGCACTTTCGTTATGCGCCGCAACCAGTACAGCAAAAGTCTTTTGTGGCTCGCTTGTCACCTGCTCCTTTTTGCGGAACAGACCTGCGCAAGAAACCAGTGTTTGGTACGTGCTGATCACACCTACCGTTGAAGTGAATCCGATGAATAATCCCTCAATGATCTCTCTAATTACACTCATGGGTTCTTCTCCTCGACCTAAATCAAATTGGGTCTGATCCGATTTAGGTAGTGTTGTTTTTCCAACATTTCTCTATTGTAATTCTCCCAATTGGGAGTGTACATCAAAAGCGTTTCAAGATCAATGACCCAAAAGTGGGAAAAACGAAGGCACTGCTATCACCTTTCCCACCTTTTTCTCTTTCTATTCGACAAGCCTTGGACATGAGCAGAAAAAAAAGCCCTTGTCGAAAAGGCTTGATATATTTCGAAAACGCAACGGCTCATTTCAGCTCGAAAATAGCCTCAGTCTGGTATCACGATGGTGCGGTCGGCGAGACTCGAACTCGCACGGGTCGCCCCGCCACCCCCTCAAGATGGTGTGTCTGCCAATTCCACCACGACCGCCTGTTTCCTTGATAATCGCGGACTTCCTTGCCAAAATTCCTGCCGCGAAATCATGTTTTTGAGTATACACAATCGAAATTTAGAAGTCAATAGCGTTTTTCTCCATCCAGAGCGCCTATTTTCGTTGCTAATCATTGGAATATTTTTGTGGCATGTTTCTGCTTTAAGCCATTGTCGGTTGAAAGCGTGTTTTGTCTCTTCTTCTAGAAAATGCGGCGATCGTGTTGATGGAAAATTTCAAGGTTTCGTCACCATAACCGATCAACTGCGACTCCATATTTTTTGGTTTTCTTACATATTTCATGGCGAATCAGACAAATTATTACCAGTAGTAGAAACCCATCGTTCTCAAAAAAATTTTTCGTTATTGGGGGAAACCGATGATTCCCGAAAATATCAAACAGTTGCTCCACGATATTCGGCTAATTGGTGGCGGTATGAAGCAGTACGAGCATCCCGATGATTGGCAGCTGATCCGCAATCTGGTTGGCGAGCAGCTGGAAGTTGATTTGAGCGATGCCACCCCAGACTATTGGGAAAAGCTTCATGCCTCACTGGAGAACGAGAAAGCGATTGCATTAGAAAAAGCTGAGCGGCGCTACTTCCACGGTCTCTACTACTACAATCCTTTTATTTGACCACGAGCAGTTCGTGGTCTTCCTTTCTTCGTGCTTTGTTTGTGCTCTGCTTGCGCTCGTCTTTGTCTTCCGTGTCGCGCTCTGATCAGTTCTGCGCCCTGTTCTGTTCTTTCTTCTGCTCTCTGTTCTAGCCGTTCTCTTCCTGCTGTCTCTTTTGTGCTCCGTCCTGCTCTCTCTTCTGTACTCTGTCCGGCGTTCTCTTCCTGCTCTCTCTTCTGTGCTCTGTCCGGCGTTCTCTGCCTGCTCTCTTTTCTGTCCTCTGTCCTGCATTCTCTGCCTGCTCTCTTTTCTGTCCTCTGTCTTGCGTTCTCTGCCTGCTCTCTTCTGTGCTCTGTCCTGCGTTCTCTGCCTGCTCTCTTCTGTACTCGTCCTGCGTTCTCTGCCTGCTCTCTTCTGTGCTCTGTCCTGCGTTCTCTGCCTGCTCTCTTCTGTACTCGTCCTGCGTTCTCTTCCGATAGATCACGTATCGGCGTTGCAGCAAGGTATCTTATTTGACCACGTGCTGCTGTGCCCCTTTTCGTCAGCCTCGTGTTCGCACCTGTCTTTTTGCAAACAAACCATTGCTAACTGTCCTGTCCTCAAATTTGCCCCTCAAGAAAAGAACATCCCGTGAAAACATTCTTGTAAAAATGAGTATCTTTTTTCTCCCCTAAACGTTACATAGAGTGGAGAGTGAAATTAACAGGAAACTCCTTGCAAAGAATATGCTCGTTATCGAAAAGCTTCCTTATTATATGTACGTCAATTTTAGTCATTTTTTGTCGATAAAATGGCTCTTGTTTTTGTTGCTCTTGTAACGCCCTTCCTGCTCCTGTGATCTCTGCTGTAAAAAAGCAGGACTTTATTTGACTTGCAAGCAATCATTCTTAGCCTTTGCAAAGCCATAAACGCTGCATGACCAACAGGAACGCCCTCCCCCGGTTCTCGCATCCATGCGGTGCACAAGACACACTGCCGGGCCGGTGTCGATCCCTTCACAGCCTTTTACTCCCTAACCTAGAACCGTTTTCGCATCTGTGAATGCTGTTCTGTTCTATCCTGTTTTTGCAGTCGTGAGTTTTAGAAGCTCAAAAATATCTGCTGAACAAACAAGTACCTCATACAAACTTAACTAATCAGTTTGAGTCTGTAGCAGGTATTTTCAATAAGTGACGTCTCGGGAGAAATTGTACTCTCGACCGCCAGCTTATGCATTTTTATTATTCCTTCAGAACAAATCAGACAAGCATTATCTTGCATTCGTCAACATGTAACGTCATGAGAGGAGAAATAGATGGCATTTCATAACGCTGAAGAGTATGTTGATCCGAAAAACTACGACGCTGAATTTGGTAAAGAGTGGGAGAAATACGAGTTGTTTCTGCAGGAAGCAAAGCCGTGTCAACATGTGCTTGAGCTTGCCTGTGGAACGGGATTAACGACGTTGTACCTCGCTGAACGAGGTGTACATATTGACGGGGTAGACATTTTACCGAATATGATACAGTATGCCAAACAGAAAAACACAAACGAAAATGCCCGGTTTTATGTTGGGGATGCCATGACCTTTCCCTCGGCGATTGCCTATGATTTTGTATATTTGACGGGTAATGCGTTCCAAGCGTTTTTAACTCGTGACGCTCAAAATTCGCTGCTGGAAAATGTGAACAAGCTACTCAAGGCAGGCGGGAAATCTATTTTTGAGACGCGCAACCCAAGTGGCCATGATCTTACAGACTGTGATTATGAATATTGGCATACATTTCAGGATTATGAGGGGAATCCTGTAGAAGTGGGCGGGAAACAGAAATATAACCCTGATACGAATATAATGAAATGGACGACGATTCGTAAATTCCAAGGCTATGAGCGGGAATCAGAGATTTTATGTTTGTTTACTGAGCCTGAATCGATTCGCAAATTGTTAAGCGAACATGGATTTGATATTCAAAGTGAATATAGCAACTGGAATCGATCACCGTTTACTGGCAAGAATGAACTGATTATATTCGTTGCAAGAAAACAGCTATGACCGTATCGGCGCAAACCAAACCTGGTATGAGTGTAAGGGATAGTCGCTCAGCGCCCTCCATGCTGAGTCATACTGCAGTTGGACTGAAATACGCAGTTTCTCTCCTTTTCATGCGTGCAGCCAAGCTTGCTATAACGCCTGTCTATAACGTTGACTCACGCGCTAAAAGGCAGATATGTATCCATCAAGGCAATGCTCGCAGCACATCGTACGTCCCCACCTACTTGCTTTTTATTCGAAAACACCACTAGCTATGTGCCAGTGGTATTTTCCTGCTTTTACCGGTGAAATGAGAGCTTGATCTGTAGCCAGCGCCTTGCTCCATGCCAAGCTATGTACCTTCATACAACAAAAAAGCCGCCAGCTATAGCGACTTCAAATACTTTAAAACTAACGTCCTGAGAGGGATTCGAACCCCCGACCGTGCGCTTAGAAGGCGCATGCTCTATCCTGCTGAGCTATCAGGACACATTAAAAGAATGTTCCAGCAGGTGGTTTCCATACGAGTACCTACACTTAGAAGACATTGCTCTATCCTGCTGAGCTACTGGGACAACTATGGAGGGAGTACCCGGATTTGAACCGGGGGTGAGGGTTTTGCAGACCCGTGCCTTACCACTTGGCT
>NZ_CP064090.1:4855000-5932500 GCF_022701015.1 Brevibacillus parabrevis
ATCCTTCGTTCGTCATTAGTGTCGCACCTGATAGTGTTCTGCTTCCTGCTTCCGACTATACCCGCAACAAAACGGTGAGACGTTTTTCACAGAAAAAAACAAGCCTTTGCTGCAATCAACAGCAACGGCTTGTCTTTTTACTAGGAAGTATAGGTCAAGAAGTGGAATCCACCCTTGCTTTGCACTTTCAGGGCAGGGTGCTTTTTCAAATAAGGAGCAAGCTCCACGTATTCATTCTCGCCGATGGCCGGATCTTTCAATAAGTGCGACAAAATAGCTGCCCGGACTTGCAGCCCTCCTGTTCCTTGTTTGAAAAGCGGTTCGACTGTCGGGAACGGGATGCCGTTGATTACAGTATCCCCATCCTCATCGCTCAGTTCCCAAGCGCGTACATTCAAGGATTGCAGAGCTTCGACCACTTGTGCGCCGTAATCTTCCACGACCAAGTCTGGCGTAAGACCGATATGGTTGACGACCGTATGCTTGGGGGTGAAATATTCGTTCAGTGTCAGCTTGAGCGCATCCCCTTCTGACAACGGAATCACTTGCTGTGCGCTGCCTTTGCCATACGTCTTCGTTCCGACCAGCTTGGCAATGCCGTGATCGCGCAAAGCGCCGGACAGAAGCTCGGAAGCAGAAGCGGTTCCGCCATTCACCAAAATGCGTACAGGAATGCCGATGTCCCGGCCGTTGCGTACCCATGTCTCCACTTCCACACCGTTGCGGTTTGTCGTATACATGAGCAGTCCGTCTTCCATGAACAGGCTTGCGATGTCTCGCGCCGTACTCAAATAGCCGCCGCCATTGTCACGCAAGTCCAGGACAAGCCCGGTCAGCTGCTTTTGGGAGCGTGCAAATTCAAGCAGTTTGTCGCGCATTTGCACAGCGCCATCAGACCCGAACGTTTCCAGACTGATGTAGCCGACCGACCCTTTGTCAAACAACTGACCTTCCGCTTCCGGAAGTGTCATCAGCGCTCTTTTCAGCTTGACCTGAAGCTCACGCTTTTCGGAAGGGCGATATACGACCAATACGGCTTCGGTTCCTTCTGCACCTTTCAAGTAAGCATACGATTCCTCAAAGCTTTTCCCCACCAGGGAGACGTCTCCCACCTTCAGCAACTGGTCGCCACGCTTGAGGACAGATGCTGCGGCCGGAGAACCGGAGACGATTTCGCGAATGATGATATGGTCGTTTTGCATCCGCAGACGGAAGCCGAATCCGACAAACTGATTTTCCACATCGGACTGGAATAGCCGCAGTTCATCTGCTGTAAAAAAGACGGTGTGCGGATCGTCGAGCGTGGAGAGCATCCCGTCGATTGCCCATGTGTTCATCGAAGCGGCATCAAATCCACCTTTTTTCTGCCACTCAGCCAATCGTTGGACGAGTTCTCCAAATGTATCATCCTCGGCGGATACGACAAGCGGCAAATCCTTGCGCTCCTTCGCCTGTTCACTGACGGATTCGAGCGCACCTTTGACCAGCTTTGCCGCTTGCGGCTTGCTTAAATGGCTCTCCATGACGTATCGGAATACTTCTTCTGTTTCCACATAAGGATTTTCTGCTGCCTGGGCTGGCACCTGTTGCCATACCGATACAGCAAGCAGGGCAGTCAGTATCCATCGACTAAACCGCTTCATGGAGTCACCCCTTTTCGTACTTCCTCTGGAATCGACAGCTTGATGCTTTTTGCGTAATCGTATTGATCTGTGCCCGAATAGGCCACGTACTCATCGCTCGAATAAATCTCCTCGTATCGCCACGTATGCTTGACAACGCGATCAGTAGATTTGTCGATGTAGTATTTGTTCATGAACAGTGGCACATCTTTGACTTTGCCACGCTCCAGCAGCAAAGAGGCCGATTGTTCTGCAAGCACACTTCCCGGAATCCATTCCGTAATCACTTCCATCTCGCCGAAAGTCTGCTTGAAGTAGCGCGCGTGCAGCTTGTTCGCCCGCTCTGCAACCGGCAAGGCACCGACCCACTCATGCAAAAAGTCGAGATTGTTCGTGCTATGCCGATCCCATCTCTGCTTTTCGGAGTCGTACGAGTATTGGATATGTTTGCTGCCGTCTGTATAGGTAGCAAGCTTGTCCGATACCAACTTTTGCGGCGATTGATAAAATCCGTTGAGCCTGCTTACCTGGCTGCGCTGGTCAATCTCCTGCGTATACTTAAAGCTGAAACCGCTAAGCACAGCCTCTCCTTGAACCTGATACGAATCGGCGTTGTCGAGACGGCGCAGCGAGTAACCAAGGTCGCTTACAATCGCAGACTGCTCCTGCAAAGAAGTCAATTCCTGGCGCAACAGCTTGCCCAACTGAACCATTCGACTGTCGGAAGCATTCGGCTTTACGGTCGCAAGCAGGGCACTCGCCTCTTCCAACCTGCCTTCCTGGTACAAGTAATAGCAAGCGTTGAGCAGCGCTTCCGGATTGTTGGCGGAAAATTGCTTGTAGCGCTCCAACGCTTTTTCCGTTTGCCCGCTCTTGATCTCCAACGCACCGAGGTAGATGGCCAACGCTTCCCACTCTTTTGAATTTGGCTTCACTTTTTGTTCATAGGTGCTTAACCGCTCCAGCACCTTCGCGAATTGCTTCTGGTCTTTCCCGGCTTGCTGCAAAGCCAAATCATACACATTGGCACTCAACAGTCTGAGCGTGTCCGGCAAAATGATTTTGTTGGCGAAATACGCGTCAATGGCACTCATCGCTTCATCCAGATTGGTGGAAATCTCTGTGCCCGGGTCCCAGCTCAAATAAAAATGAAGCCCGATCCGGTTCGCAAATGTCGTGTCCGCAAGCGCTCGCAGCAATTCAAAAGTCGCTTCGGAGTCTTCATGGTTGCGAATCGCGTCAACAGCGCTGACATATGCTGCTTCCTGCTTTGACTTTGGAGCGGTGTACGTTTCGAAATAAGGGAAAAGTTCCTCAATCTCCGGAACCATCGGAAACTTCGTACCATCATAATCCAACAGCGGCAAAATCGTATCCTGCACCAAGTAAGTAATCATGCGGTCGGCAGCCGCTGCTGCCTCTCCCCGCTTCAATTTGTCCGTTCTGTCTCCTTCAAGCCACTTCCAAGCCTTGACTTCTTCCCACGCTTTGCTGCTGTCGGGCGACATCGTGAACATTTGCATGAGCTTTGCCGCTTCTTCTTGCGTAATCGGCTGGTCCGGCTTCATTTCTTCCCCCGGAAAAACTTGCTGGATCGCATTCGGGCCATACAGCCTGTCCAGTACAATCGCTACACGCAAAGTCGGATTGTACACCCACGTCAGACGATCGACGTCTTTATAAGGAAGATACGGTTGGTCAAAGCCTTCCCCTTTTGACCATTCCGCATGTTCAGACAAAAACGTCAACGGGTAGAGCTGATACTGCCCCCCGTTGTACAACCGATCCATCAACGCCAAAAATTCAGCGCGCGACATATCGCGATTCGGGTAAAAGTGCGGAGCGTCAGTACCAGCTGCAAAAAGTCCAGCCTGTACACCTCGAATAATAGACGCTTTGGCCCAATGGTTGCTAATGTCCGAATAGGGCAGAAAGCCCCCAGCCGCAGAAGCGACGCCGGGGGTGAGCAAGGCAGCGACAAGCAACCCGCTTGAGAGCGCTCGAATTAGTTTTTGCACACGAAATCCTCCTACACTTCAGCTAGACGGCAACAAAACGTTTGTGCCGACGTTTGCACTATACAAATTGAAACGGGTCCGTGTGCACAGAGGAAGCAACCACTTTTGTTTCGTAGCCATTTGCTTTCAACTGTTCCAGCAAGTAATCCGCCAGTTTTTGTTTCATGATTTTCTCAATATTGTGGCCGGCATCAATGATGGAAAGCCCGTCCGCCTGCGCATCGTGGGCGATATGGTAGCCGATATCTCCCGTCAGGAGCACATCTGCGCCTTTGAAAATCGCCTTGGAAGCAAAAGAACTGCCATCCCCGCCTACAACAGCCACCTTTTTGACCGTTTCATCGAGATTTCCAACGACGCGAAGCCCTTGCAGCGAAAAGCGTTCTTTCACCAGTTGGGCCAAATCACGCAAGGTCAGCGGAGTCGGCAAGTAGCCGATTCGGCCAATGCCGTACGCCTGGCCGGATTGGTCCAGCGGAATCACATCATAAGCCACTTCCTCGTAAGGATGAGCGGCTTGCATCGCTTTGATGACAGCCGCTTGTCGGGAAGCAGGCACTACCATCTCGATCCGCACTTCCTCGACATGCTCCAGCTTGCCTTGCGAGCCGATATGCGGATTGGTTTCGTCTCCTGGCAAAAAGGTTCCTGTCCCTTCCACCTGGAAGGAGCAATGGCTGTAGTTGCCGACGTGTCCTGCACCCGCCTCGGACATAGCGGTAAACACAGCCTCTTTGTGTGTCGCCGGAACGAAGACGACGAGCTTTTTCCACGCTTCTTTTTGCAGCACATCCAAAACGTCCAGGTCGACCAGTCCGATGGCTTCAGCCAGCCAATCGTTCATGCCTCCTACTGCCACATCCAGATTCGTATGAGCGGTATAAACCGCGATGTCATGTTTGATCAACTTTTCAAAAACGCGCCCTGCCGCCAGGTCTGTCCGCAAATGCTTGAGCGGACGGTAAATGACGGCGTGGTGAGCGACGATCAAGTCTACCCCTTCGGCAATAGCTTCATCCACCACGGATTCGAGCACGTCAAGCGCGACCATGACTTTTTGCACTTTCTTTTGCAGCGTGCCTACGTGGAGACCGATTTTATCCCCTTCCATCGCCAACGATTTTGGCGCCAAACGCTCTACGTACTGAATTACGGTTTGTCCGTGTGCAAGCATGCGATCACCTCATCTATCCATTTGACTTCTTGTTCGATTTCCGCAATTCTCTGGGCGGCTTCCGGCTTGTCCGACCGCTTCAGCTGGCCCAGGACCTTTTGCCACTTTTCTCTTTCATGCTGCCATTTTTCCGCGAGAATGGGCGACTTTTCTTCCCAGAGGAACGGACCGATGCGGATGAGGTCTTCTTGCGGACGATCTTTGTTTTCGTAAGGAAAAAGGGGCGCTCCCCGTTCTGCCACCAATATCTCGTAAATGATGCCGTCTTCTTGCAAAATCGTCTCGGCAACCAATTGCCAGCCTTGTTTCAGCATCCAGCGACGCACGATCTCTTCCCCTACATTCGGCTGCAGAATCAGGCGCTGGACCCCTTCCAGCTTAAGAAGTCCGTCCTCCAAAATGGAAACGATCAGTTGTCCGCCCATTCCGGCAATGCAGACGACGTCAACTTCGCCCGGTTCGAGCACGGCAAGGCCGTTTCCTTTTCTGACTGCGGCACGATCTTTGAGTTGCAGCGTATGTATTTGCTTTTTGGCTGCCTGAAAAGGACCTTCGTTCAACTCTCCGGCAATTACGAACGAGGCAATTCCTTTTACAAGCAAATAAGAAGCCAACAACGCATGATCCGACCCGATGTCGGCGACGCGGGCTCCTTCTGGACAGTAGCGGGCAATCGTTTGCAGCCGCTTGGAAATTGTTAATGATGTCATTTATGTCTTCACCTTCCGTTGCCTCTATTCTACCCTATTTGGCAGCAATTGCGAAATGCAAAATCGCTGACAGCCGTCGCGCAAAGAACGACAAAATCCTCGCCGGACGAGCAGCGAGGATTCCAGATTGTCCAAATAATGTTAGCAGCCGATTTCTCTTGCGATGACGTTGCGCAAAATTTCTGACGTACCTTCTCCGATTTCCAGCAAGCGGGCATCGCGGAAGAAACGCTCCACCTGATACTCGCGCATATAACCGTAGCCGCCGTGAATCTGAATCGCCTGATGGGTAGCGGACATCGCTACTTCCGACGCGTAAAGCTTCGCCATAGCCGCTTCTTTTGTAAACTTGCGCCCGTGGTCCTTGAGCCACGCTGCTTTGTAGACCATCGTTCTCGCCAGGTCGATTTGCATGGCCATATCAGCCAGCTTGTGCTGAATTGCCTGGAACTGGCTCAACGAATTGCCAAAAGCGGTGCGCTGCTTCGCGTATTGCAGGGCTTTGTCGTAGGCTGCCTGCGCGATTCCTACCGCCATCGCACCGATCCCGATACGTCCGCCATCGAGCGTAATCAAAAATTGCTTGAAGCCCTCTCCGCGTTTGCCGAGTATGTTTTCTTCGGGCACACGGACATTTTCCAGCACCAGCTCTGTCGTATTGGAGCTGTGCAGGCCAAGCTTCTCGTAGTTCGCCAAAACACTGAAGCCAGGAGCGTCTGTCGGGACGATAAAGGCAGAAATGCCCCGTGAGCCTTTATCCTTGTCCGTCACGGCTGTCAACGCCAGAAACGATGCGTAGGAAGCGTTCGTAATAAAACATTTGGAACCGTTGATCACCCATTCCCGGTCAGACAAAACGGCCGTCGTCTTCGTGCCGCCTGCATCCGAGCCTGCGTTTGGTTCTGTGAGGCCAAATGCCCCGAAGCTCTCACCGGAACAGACTTTGCTCAAATACTTCTGCTTCTGCTCCTCAGTTCCAAACAGATACAGCGGAGCGCCGCCAAGCGAGATGTGCGCCGAATACGTAATCCCTGTGGAGCCGCAAGCCCGACTCAACTCTTCGACCACAATCGCAAAGCTCGTAGAGTCGCCCCCTCCTCCGCCGTACTCTTCCGGAAACGGCAGACCCATCAAGTTCAACTCGCTCATCTGCTTGAATATTTCGACAGGAAATTGCTTGGTGCGGTCCCGCTCATCTGCGCCAGGCGCTACGACTTCATCGGCAAACTCCCGCATCATTTTTTTGAGCATTTGCTGCTCGACAGTCAAATCGAAATTCATGTTTCGCTGCCCCCTTGAAAACGCTTTAGTTAAGAAATACCAAGACAAGCACTATTATGACTGAGCGTTTGTTCAGAATACTCTTTCCATTATACACCACGATTGGCTTGTATGTGTGATTTCCACAAAAAAAACACGCCTATCGCTGGCGTGCTCCTATGAAGATCGCTCCGACAAAAGCAAGAGCGCCCAATATGTATCCGATGCTGTATGTTTTTGCACCCATCAACTGTGCAGCCGTTTCCCCCGCGAGAAAGACGACAGCCAGCAATATGCCGATCAACACCTTCGTTTTGCTCTCCAATTACCCTCACCTCATTTTCTCTCTAACCCAATTGTAACAAATCGGTCAGCCGAAAAAAACGGGAGGATCATCATAAGCGGAGCCAGGTGTACCAATAGCCGCGCGTGAAGAAAAAGAGTGCGGAAGCCAAAAAGACTTTGATGAACAACAAAAGCTGGATCACATCACGCTTCGCTTCCGAAATGTACAGCGCCTGAATCTCTGCGCCAAAGAACGAAATCAGTCCGCACACAGCAAAAACTCCCGCCCACTTCGGATTTCCGCTGTTCATTAAAAAGCCAAGCCCTGTCAGCAGGCAAGCAAGCGGAACCCAGTAAAGCTCCGATTTCCACCACGTGTAGCCTTCCCCGATGCGCTGCACGGTAGCAAAGCCGTAAATAAGCGCCAAGCCGAGCATGCCGCAGTAAAGCAAATAGGCGTAGCCAAAAATGAAGGCACTCAGGCACAAAAGCACGCAAATCACGCCTAAATACAAAAGAGTCAGTGCCATGGAGCCGTTCAGTTGCTGAATGCAATAAATTCCTCCCGCGATGAGCAAGACGAAGCAAAACGTTAGAAACAAATGGGTCAGCGGGGGTGCCTGGCGGCGAAATGCGTATCCCAGAATATAGAAAACGAGAGCGAAACAGGCAAAGATGGTAATTTGCATTGGTGTCGTAAAACGGTTAAAATGAAAAGCAAGCAAGATCAAACCAGCAATAACAAAGGCGCCAAGGAGCCAGGCCATCACCATTTTTCCCGTAACCGGAGCAACCGTTCTGGTTGCGTAGGCATACGATGCAGATGGCGATGAGTTGCCTGTCGCAATCCCTGCTCCAGATGCCAGCGCATCCGCTCTCTTCCCTTCTCCCCTGCCCGCGGATGCGGGAGTGCTCGGTCGATCCCCTTCTGTATACAGGTTTAACAGGAAAATGCAGTAATGTTCAGGCAGCAGATGATTGCGCCGCCAGTTTTCAATCTCAGCTATGATGGTTCGCTTGCGCTGGTCGTCCAACGCGGCCCCTCCTTACTCGTGACAGAAAATGATGTAGAAAAAGAAAAGCCTACGTCGGCTAAAACGTAGGCCACATACTTCTTATATCGGCTATTCCAAGAAATCTTTTAAGCGTTTGCTTCTACTCGGATGACGAAGTTTGCGTAGTGCTTTCGCCTCAATTTGACGGATGCGCTCACGAGTGACGCCGAATACTTTGCCCACTTCTTCCAGTGTGCGGGTACGTCCGTCATCCAGACCGAAGCGCAAGCGAAGAACGTTTTCTTCACGATCAGTCAACGTGTCCAGCACGTCTTCGAGCTGCTCTTTCAACAGTTCATACGCAGCAGCATCAGATGGCTCCAGCGCGTCCTGATCTTCGATGAAGTCGCCCAGGTGAGAATCGTCTTCTTCCCCGATCGGCGTTTCCAGCGAAACAGGCTCTTGAGCAATCTTCATGATTTCCCGAACCTTTTCCGGGGTCAGATCCATTTTTTCCGCGATTTCTTCCGGCATCGGCTCGCGTCCAAGCTCCTGAAGAAGCTGACGGGAAACACGAATCAGCTTGTTGATGGTTTCCACCATATGCACCGGAATCCGGATCGTACGTGCCTGGTCTGCAATCGCGCGCGTAATCGCCTGACGAATCCACCAAGTCGCGTACGTACTGAACTTGTAGCCTTTGCGGTAATCAAATTTTTCTACCGCTTTAATCAGTCCCATGTTTCCTTCCTGAATCAGGTCAAGGAACAACATGCCGCGTCCTACATAACGCTTGGCAATCGATACAACCAACCGCAAGTTTGCTTCGGCCAGTCGTCTCTTCGCTTCCTCATCCCCTTGCTCAATCCGCTGGGCCAGTTTGATCTCCTCTTCTGCGGAGAGCAGAGGAACACGACCGATTTCTTTCAGGTACATCCGTACAGGGTCATTGATCTTAATTCCAGGTGGAACGGAGAGATCGTCAAAGTCGAATTCTTCGTTGTCCTCATCCTTCATGATCATTTCGTCGACTTCATCGTCGTCGTCATTCTCATTGTTGTTAATCTCGATACCTTGATCACCCAGGTATTCGAAAAACTCATCCATCTGATCGGAATCCTGTTCAAATGCTGCGAGGCGATCTGTAATTTCCTTGTACGACAAAACGCCGCGTTTCTTGCCTAATTCGACCAACTGCTCCTTCACTTGTTCGATGGACATTGCTTCCATGTCAGAAGTGATATTTTGCTTGTTCATCTACTTTCCCTCCTTCCCCGGGAATGATCTGAAGCTACCCTTCTTTTAAAGCATTTTCCAATTCAAGAATCTTCATCCCTGTTAAGGCAGCTTGAATTTCCAGTTGTTTGCGCGCATCCTCGCTGTCCGCTGCGGCCGCTTGGAGGTGTAAGCTCCGCTGCTCATCGCGCAATCGTTCCAACTCGGCACGCTTCGGGTAGTTATTCACTTGTTTGATGTAGTCACCGATCTCTAAATCGGATACGTCTTCCTTGCACTCCATCATGGCCAATCCCGAGGCTAATTGCTTTAACAAATCGTCTTGCACGTAATGTATGAACCCTCCAGGGTCTTCCGGGTTTCCCTCTGCGTAGTAGGCGTACAGGTAGGCAGCCAGCGCATCGTGTTCGTCCACTTGAAAGTGGGCGCTGCATTCCTCCTGGACGCGGGCGGCGATTTCTTCATTCCGCATCATGTAGTACAGCAGCATGCGCTCAGCCGTGTGGTAAGCGGGTGGCAGTGTTTTCGCGAGCGTAACTTTGCCATTATTTATACTATTATTCCATGCTGACGGCACTTTATCCCTTTGGCGTTCACTTTTTTGCTGTTTATAAACGCGTTTGGACTCCCATTTCAAATCACCGAGAGTAAGGGAATATTCATCCGCCAATTGCCGCAAATACATATCCCGCTCCACCGGGCTTTCCAGCTCGTTGATGATTTCCACGGCTTTGGCGATCAAGCGGGCCTTGTCCGTCTCATCATGTATTACGATCTGGCTTCGTAAATGTTTCAAGCGAAAAGCCGTAACCGGCATCGCCTGCAGCAGCACTTGCTGAGAAAAGGCTTCAGCACCGTGCTGGCGTATGTAATCATCTGGATCGACACCTTGCGGCAAAGGAGCTACCCGAACGATGAGACCCGCCTGCTGCAGTATGTGGATTGCCTTGCTTGTCGCTTCCTGACCAGCAGCATCTCCGTCGTAACACAGCACGACCGAATCGACATTGCGGCGAATCATCCTTGCCTGCTGCTCGGTCAAAGCGGTCCCCAGCGTAGCAACTCCTTGGGGAAAACCCGCCTGCCATGCCGAAATGACATCGACATACCCTTCAAACAGTAGTGCCTGCTTCCTCTTTCTAATATACGGACGGGCACGGTGAAGGTTGAACAGGGTAGCGCTTTTGTTAAACAAAAGGCTTTCCGGGCTGTTTAAATACTTCGGTTGAGATTTTGGCTGAGAGCCGGCCAAGAGGCGGCCGCCGAATCCGATGACATTTCCCTGAGTGTCCTGGATCGGGAACATAATTCGTCCCCGGAAGCGATCAAATACTTTTCCTCCATCGCTTTTTGCCAAGAGACCAGCGTCCACCATCAACTCCTGTGAAAAACGCCGTTTTTTCAAAAACTGCGTCACGAAATCCCAGGAATCCGGGGCAAAGCCGATCTGAAACTCGGCAATCGTCTGAGGAGACATTCCGCGCTTGGCTAAATACTTCATCGCCTCCACGCCATATGGCGTCTCCGTCAGCACGTAGTGGTACAGCTTCGCGACAAGCTGATGCGCTTCCTGCATGGCTTGCTTCGAGCGCTTTTCTGGAGATTCCTCTACTTGCTGTGTCTGGGGCACGGCGATCCCGGCACGCTCCGCCAATTTGTGCAATGCCTCTGGGAACGTCAGCTGCTCCAGTTTCATTAAAAAGGAAAAGACATCCCCACCTGCCCCGCAGCCAAAGCAATGAAAAAACTGTCGCTCTGCATTCACATTGAAGGAAGGGCTCTTTTCAGAGTGAAACGGACATAGACCGAGAAAGGCACGACCGCTTTTTCTCAGTTGAACGTACTCTCCTACAACGTCTACGATGTCGACAGCGGCACGCACTTGGTTCACAAATTCATCTGAAGTGGGACCTGTCATGTCTTTCCACCTTTTTAGGAGAATCGCACGATGAGATTATTTAGTTCGTCAAAATTCGTCAAATTCCTTCTTTGTCTTAAACTTCTTTTCTTCTTTTCTACTTTTCCACATTTCCGCGAGCAATAAACGCTCTTGCGGCTCCTGGGGAACAAACCTTTCCTAACTGATTTTCTACAAAAGTCGTCAAATTCCTTCTTTTGACCTATTTCCTTTCACTTCGGAGATTGTTTTTGCGAATGATCTCCAAAATGATGTTGGCTGTTTCCTCTACTGCCTTGTTGGAAACGTCAATGACCTTGCAGCCCAATCGGTCAATAATCCGCTTGGAGTAAGCAAGCTCCTCTGTAATCCGGTCCAGGTTCGCGTAATTGGCTTGCGCCGTCAATCCGAGCGCTTTGAGTCGTTCGGTACGAATGCCGTTCAACTGCTCCGGATTGATGGTCAACCCGATACACCGCTCCTGCGGAAGCTGGAACAGCTCTTCTGGCGGCTCCACTTCCGGGACAAGCGGAACGTTCGCCACTTTCAGGCGCTTGTTTGCCAAGTACATGGAGAGCGGCGTCTTGGAGGTGCGCGATACGCCGATCAGCACAACGTCCGCCCGCAAAAGTCCGCGTGGATCGCGTCCGTCATCGTACTTAACGGCGAACTCGATGGCGTCCACCTTGCGGAAATACTCCTCGTCCAGTCTGCGCACAAGCCCCGGCTTGCCAGTCGGCGGCTCCTTCAGCATGCCTTGCAGCGTGTTCATGAGCGGACCCATGACGTCAATGGCCGGAATGCTGTGGATCGCCGCCTGCTGGGTGATATAGGCGTTCAATTCCGGGATGACCAGCGTAAAGACGATCATCGCCTTCGATTCTTTTGCAGAGGCAATGATTTCGTCGATGGATTCCTTGTCTTCTATGTAGGGATACTTTTGCACATCGAACAAAAAACGGTCAAATTGACTGGCTCCTGCGCGAACGACAAGCTCAGCCGTTTCGCCAATGGAGTCCGAGACCACGTAGATGAGCTGTCCTTGTTGGTTACCTTGCATCCATTCTCCTCCTACACTTTCGGTTCGCTGCCCAATTCAACAAATGCTTTGGCGATCGTCGTCTTCGTAACCCGTCCCATCAATTCCATCTGTCTCGGGTCCTCATCGCTGGGTCGTACGACAGGCAAGGAGTCGATCTGAAAATCGATCAGCTTCTTCGCCGCTGCGTACAAGGTTTCCTCCGGGCCACAAGTGATGATATTCGGCATCCTGGACATGATGATGCTGACCGGCACATCTTCCAGCGTCTTGTTGCCGAGCGAAGCGCGCAAAAGGTCCTTGCGGGAGATGACGCCAGCCAAATATCCTTTTTGATTGACGACGAACAACGTTCCGACATCCTCCAGAAAGAGGGTAACGATTGCATCGTAAGCGGAGGCGGACTCGGAAACTACGATCGGCACCGCCTTGTAATCATTGACGATCAGTTTGTGAAGCCGTTCACTAATGACGGAGCTTGCTGGTCTGCCGGCATAAAAATACCCGACCCGAGGTCTGGCTTCTAAATATCCTGACATCGTGAGGATGGAGAGATCAGGGCGCAAAGTAGCGCGAGTCAGATTGAGGCGCTCCGCGATATGCTCGCCCGTAATCGGCCCGTCATCCTTCACTATCTGTAAGATCTGCTCTTGACGCTTGGTAAGCTCGATGACCAATCACCCCGGTTCTGTCTTTACCTCTTCCTAGTATTACTCTATTCGACCGGATATTCCTTCTTTCGCGCGGAAAAAAGGTGCCCCCGTCTCATTATAGGACGGAGGCACCAGCCTATTCGTTGTTAGGCAAATACAATTTTCGCGAAATCGGCATAGGCGTTCAAAAGACGGGAGATGCAAAGAAGCATGCCCAGTCGGTTCGCGCGAACAGCCTGATCTTCCGCCATAACCATGACTTTATCGAAAAACGCCTGAATCGGCTCGCGCAGCGTCGAGAGCGTCGCCAAAATTTTCGCTTGGTCATCCAGTCCTTGCACTTCTTTGGCGACAGACTGGTAAGACTGGTACAGATTGCGCTCGGCTTCTTCGGCGAACAGCGCTTCGTTCACGCTGTCGGATTCCGCTTTTTGCGCGAGGTTGTTCACCCGCGTAAACTGCTCGACGATCAGCTTGAAGTCCTCAGCTGCAACAGTCGCCATCAGCGCCTTCGCTTTTGCCAGCACATCGGGAACTTTGGTCAAATCTGCGCTCAACACGGCGTCGATCACATCGTAGCGCACGTTGTTTTCTTGCAGAACGTTTTTCAGACGAAGGGCAAAGAAATCGACCAGATCCTTTTTCACTTCTTCTGCCGTCCGTTTGCTTACGCCTTGTGCACTGTAGCCTTCGAGCGCTGCATCCCACAGTTCGTCGAGGGACAGCTGCCAGTTGCGTTCCAGCAAGATGCTGACAATCCCCGCTGCCATCCGGCGCAGACCGTATGGGTCCTGGGAACCTGTCGGCACGATCCCGATGGCAAAGCAGCCGACGATCGTATCCAGCTTGTCAGCCATGCTCGCGATTGCTCCCTGTGCGGAAGCAGGCATCAGGTCGCCAGCGAAACGTGGCAAATAGTGCTCGAACACACCGCGCGCCACGAGTTCGGACTCCCCTGCCTTGCGGGCGTAATCCTCACCCATGATGCCTTGCAGTTCAGGGAACTCGCCGACCATGTTGGTCACGAGGTCGAACTTGGCGATTTCTGCGATTCGGTCTACTTGTTTGGCTTCTTCTGCACTTACTCCGAGCTTGCTTGCAATCAGACCCGCTGTTTTGCGCACGCGGCGAACCTTGTCTCCAATCGTTCCCAGCTCCTCGTGGAAAACGATTGTCTCCAGCCGCTTCAGGCAGCTGTCGATGGACAGCTTCTGGTCCTCTACATAGAAGAAACGGGCGTCAGACAGACGGGCGCGCAGCACTTTTTCGTTTCCTTTTGCTACATTTTCCAGAGCGCGGCTGTCGCCGTTGCGCACGGTAACGAAATGATTGAGCAATTGTCCCTGCGCATTTTCCACCGGGAAGTAACGCTGATGCTCGCGCATGGAAGTGACCAGTACTTCGCGCGGGATCGTCAAAAACTCTGCTTCAAACGTGCCGTACAGCGCTGTCGGATACTCGACCAGATGGACGACTTCATCCAGAAGCCCCTCATCCATCGGGATCGTCCAGCCGTGTTCCTGCTCCAAACGGCGGATTTGCTCCACGATCGTCGCCCTGCGCTCTTGCGGGTCGACCATGACGTGCTGTTCCGCCAGCTTGCTTACGTACTCACTCGGGTGAGCGAGCGTCACTTCCGTCCCGAGGAAGCGATGGCCGCGGGAGATGCGTCCGCTTTTTACTCCGGCGATCTCCAGGTCAATCAATTCATCGCCGAACAGGGCTACCAGCCAGCGAATCGGGCGAACGTATTTCAAGTCTCTCGCGCCCCAGCGCATATTTTTCGGGAAGCTCATGCCTGCAATCACTTCGGAGAGGTGCGGCAAAATTTCTGTCGTCGCCTTGCCCGCTTCCGCTTTTCTCGCGTGCACGTATTCCACGCCGTTCACTTCTTTAAAGTACAAGTCGTTCGGGTCGACGTTGTTGCTGCGTGCGAAGCCAAGCGCTGCCTTGGACCAGTTGCCCGCTTCGTCCTGTGCGATTTTCTTTGCCGGACCTTTTGCTTCGTCGTTGCGATCCGGCTGCTTCTCAGCGAGTCCGGTAATCAGCAAAGCGAATCGGCGTGGCGTCTCCAGCGCAGTAATCTGGTCGAAGGGAACGCGCTCTGCCGTCAGCCACTTCTCCACTTTTTCCTTGAATTGCGATGCTGCCAGGGCCACAAACCGCGCTGGCATTTCTTCCAGACCTACTTCTACGAGCAAATCGCGTTTACTCATTTGTATCCTCTCCCTTCACCTGTGCCGTTTCTTCCTCGTGTGTGCCGTCTTTTTTCAAAAGCGGGAAGCCGAGACGCTCGCGCTCTGCGTAGTACGTTTGTGCCACTTCGCGGGACAAATTGCGGACACGTGCGATGTAGCCGGTGCGCTCTGTCACGCTGATCGCCCCTCTGGCGTCCAGCAGGTTGAACGTATGCGAACATTTCAGCACGTAATCGTACGCCGGATAGACCAGGCGCTCTTTCATCAGCCGTTTTGCTTCTGCTTCGTATGTGTTGTAAAGCGTGAACAGCATGTCTACGTCAGACAGCTCAAACGTGTATTTGGAGTGCTCGTATTCAGGCTGCAAGAACACGTCTCCGTACGTGTAGCCGTTGCACCATTCCAGATCGAACACATTTTCCTTTTCCTGAATGTAAGAAGCCAGGCGTTCCAGACCGTACGTCAGCTCAACGGCAACCGGTTTGCACTCCAGACCGCCGACTTGCTGGAAGTAGGTGAACTGGGTGATTTCCATACCGTCGAGCCACACTTCCCAGCCAAGCCCCCATGCGCCCAGACCCGGATGCTCCCAGTTGTCTTCCACGAAGCGGATGTCGTGCTCCAGCGGTTCAATCCCCAGTTGGCGCAGACTCTCCAAATACAGCTCCTGGATGTTGTCCGGCGACGGCTTCATGATCACCTGAAACTGGTGGTGCTGGTACAGACGGTTCGGGTTTTCCCCGTAGCGGCCGTCCGCCGGGCGACGGGACGGCTCCACGTACGCCACGTTCCACGGCTCAGGTCCGATGGAGCGCAAAAATGTCATCGGGTTCAGTGTACCCGCTCCTTTTTCCACGTCGTACGGCTGCACGATCAGGCAATTTTGCTTGGCCCAAAAGTTTTGCAGCGTCAAAATGATGTCTTGAAATGTCATTTTCATGCTCTTTTCCTCCTCCAAAAATAAAAACCTCCCGCCTCTACACTGTCTGCAAAACGACAGTGTAGGGACGAGAGGATTCTCGCGGTTCCACCCTACTTGGCGAATACGTTCTTCGCCCACCTTCTAAAGACCAAATTGCTCCGGAATGCCCTTCATCAGCGTGGTGACCGGGCTTTCACCTTCCCCGGTTCGCTTTTTGCACACAGTGGCCGACTACTCTTTTCCTTCATGGCAACGTTCGGTATGTAAGTTTGTTCCTTATCATAACGAAAAGAAAATCGAATGTCAATCAGTCACTGTCGGACTGGGCCATCCTTTCCATTCGCTCCAGTTGTTCCAGAAATGCGCGACTTTTCAGCCTCAGATCAAGATGCTCGTCCATGAAGCTGCGAATCACACGCTTGAGCTGGCTGCGCGTCGCCGGCTTCACCTCGATGTCGCCCAAACGTTCCAAATCAAATACCTGGAACAGCCGCAACAGCTTCCAGGTAGAAGGCGTGACCGCCAGTGCATACGGGTCTGATGGCTGGCAAGACGGGCACAGCAACCCGCCCTGCGATACGCTGATCGCATAAGGCTCCCGCTGTTGTCCGCAGTTCGCACAAGCTGACAGCTGCGGCGAAATCCCGGCTACAATCAGCATCTTCACCTCGAAAATCCGGCACAAAATTTCCGGGTCCACCCCTTCGTCCAGATAGCGAAACGTCTGCAGCAATAGCTGGAACAAATACGGATTCGGCTCCCGTTCATGTGTCAATCGATCCAAAAGCTCTGCTATGTAAGCGGCATAAGCCGTCGCAGTGAGGGCTTGCCGCATGTCCCGGAAGGAATCCACGATGTCACCCTGCGACAGATCGGGCATTCCCGCTCCGGGCCCTGCCTTGCACAGAAAATAACCGTGCGAAAACAACTGGGAGACGGCGGCAAGACGGCTCTTGGTCTTTTTAGCACCGCGCGCCATCACGCCTAGCTTGCCGTTCTCCCTGGTAAACAACGTCACCACTTTGCTGGACTCGCCATAGTCCACGCTGCGAATGACAATCCCTTCCCATTTTACAAGCATGCCTGCGAGTCACCCAATTCTTCCTGGGCAAAATCAAGCAGAACGTCTTCTGAAGAGCCTTCCGCCTGATGGTGATCGCGGTAGAGAAGGTAAGCATGGATGTCACCGGTTGAAGCGAAAACTCTCCAAGAAAAGTCACGAAGCATGGAGCATCATCCTTTCCTGTATCGGGTCTATCCACTTCCTTCTTAGAATCACCTGCGCCCGTTATTATATGCCTTGGAAAAATTAACACGAATGAAAACGAAGGACAGCCATCTGCCTATTCTTCGTTGTAAAAGCCGAAGTTGCGCAGCATCCGCTCCTGGTTGCGCCAGTCCTTTTTCACCTTGATCCACAGCTCCAGGAATACTTGATCCCCCATCAGCCGCTCGATATCTTTTCTCGCCCGTCTGCCGATTTCTTTCAGCATCTGGCCTTTTTGTCCGATCAAAATGCCGCGCTGCGAATCGCGTTCCACGTAAATCGCCGCGTAAATGTACAGCGTCTTCCCGTTTTCGCCGCGCTTCATTTCCTCCACGACGACAGCAATCGAATGGGGCACTTCTTCGCGGGTCAAATGCAGAACTTTTTCGCGAATCAACTCGGCCACGACAAAACGCTCCGGATGATCGGTCACCTGGTCGGCCGGGTAGAACATCGGCCCTTCTTCCATTTCCCCCATGATCGCTTCGGTCAAGGAAGCAGTGTTGTTGCCCTCCAAGGCGGAAATCGGAACGATCTGCTTGAAATCGTACAACTGGCGGTAATCGTCGATAATCGGCAACAGCGCTTCCGGATGAACCTTGTCAATTTTGTTGATCACCAAAAATACCGGAGTCTTAACTTGCTTCAGCCGCTCGATGATGTAGTCGTCACCCGCTCCGCGCTTTTCGGTCGCGTCTACCACAAACAGCACGAGGTCGACTTCATTGAGCGTATTTTCAGCCACCGACACCATGTAGTTGCCCAGCTTGGATTGCGGCTTGTGAATCCCCGGCGTATCGATGAAGATGATTTGCCCTGCTTCCGTCGTATGAACAGCGGTGATTTTGTTGCGCGTCGTTTGCGGCTTATTGGACATGATTGCGATCTTGTGGCCGACGACGTGGTTCAGCAGCGTCGATTTCCCTACGTTCGGGCGCCCCACGATAGATACGAATCCTGATTTGAATGATTGTTTGGTCTTGCGGTTATCCACGTAAATCCTCCTTGGAAAATGCCCCCGGCAAAAGGGCAGATACTGTTGTTTCCTCGACGTCGCCTTTCAGGTTGGTCAAGTATACAGGCATGTCCGGCGGGCAAAGCTCAGCCAACACCTGACGGCACGCGCCGCACGGAGACACCGCTCCAGGGGTGTCCGCCGCCACTGCCAGCGCCTTGAACGTGCGGTCCCCCTCCGAATAAGCTTTGAACAGGGCCGTACGCTCTGCGCAGTTGCACAGCGAGTATGCAGCGTTTTCGATATTGCCGCCCAAATAAACCTTGCCGCTCTCACACAACAGCGCTGCGCCAACCTGAAACTTGGAGTAAGGCACATACGCCAGTTCTCTTGCTTGGATCGCACCAGCAAGCAATGCTTGTTTATCCATTCTCATCATTCCTCTTATGCGTAGTCTCTACTATTTTTTCTGAAGGGGCGCATTATGGTCCATCCTGACGACGGGACGCCAAGAGACCAGACTTTACGGCCTCCCAGTAAGGCCCGTCCGGTCGTTCTCATGGCACAAACTTTGCGTTTCCCCAGTCAAATCGCTGCTTCCGGCTACCCCGCTATTTTTTGCAGCAGCGGCGGCCCGAAGACGATAAACCCGATGATGGCAGACAGGATAGCCGCTACGAGCACTGCTCCGGCGCAAGCATCCTTGGCTATTTTCGCCTTTTCATGCCACTCGGGAGAAGCGAGGTCAACGGTCGCTTCTACGGCCGTATTCACCAGCTCCAGCGAAAAAACAAGGCCGATAGAAAAAAAGACCAGCAAAACATCGCTGCGGGGAATTTGCAGCCACCAGGCCGCCGCCAAAACGATTACAGCAGCGGCTACGTGGATTTGCATGTTTCGCTGTGTCTTTACGGTATGCCCAATTCCTTGCATGGCGTACGAAAAGCTGCTCGCCATTCTTCGGAGTTCTTTCAACGTAATCTCCTACCTCGTCAAGCCGATCTGCTCCAAAACCTGTTCCTGACGGGAGAACATTTCTTTCTCCTCTTCCGGCGTACCATGATCGTAGCCGAGCAGATGGAGAAAGCCATGCACAGCGAGGAAGCCCAGCTCTCTTTCGAAAGAGTGGCCGTAGTCTTCGGCCTGCTCCTTGACTTTTTGCACAGAGATAATGATATCCCCCAGCATGTTCGGAACTTCGTCCGCTTCGCCCTCGTCGAAAAAGATTTCCATCTCGCCTTCGCCCGGCTCGTTCATGGCGAAGGACAACACGTCGGTTGGGCGATCCACGCCGCGGTAATCGCGGTTCAGCTCATGGATTCGCTCATTGGTGACCAGAGTCACTACGACTTCTCCCTGTACGTCCTCCAGCTTTGCGCAAGCTTCGAGGCATTCGGTCATCAGTTTTTGCAAGCTTTCATCAAGCGGTTCGATTTCTTCGTGGAGGATTTCTACAGATAGCACAGATGAACGATCTCCTTTTTACACACCATTTATCAATAGCCGTGGTCGACTTCTTCTTTTGCATAGGCAGCGATAATTTTTTGCACCAGACTGTGGCGTACGACATCGCCTTCCTGGAAATGGATGAAAGCTACATCCGGTATCGCGCCTAAAATGCGCTGCGCTTCACGCAAGCCGGATTTTTTCCCTTTCGGCAAGTCCACCTGTGTTACGTCTCCGGTAATCACCATTTTGGAGCCGAAACCAAGCCTGGTCAAAAACATTTTCATTTGCTCGGGAGTGGTGTTTTGCGCCTCATCCAGAATGACAAACGAGTCCTCCAATGTACGCCCACGCATGTATGCCAAAGGAGCCACTTCAATCAGTCCGCGCTCCATCATCTTGGCTACCTGCTCGTTTCCAAGCATGTCATACAAAGCATCGTAAAGCGGACGCAGATACGGGTCTACTTTTTCTTGCAGATCGCCAGGCAAAAAGCCCAAGCTTTCTCCCGCCTCTACAGCCGGTCTGGTAAGAACGATCCGTTTGACACGTCCATTTTTCAACGCGTTTACTGCTGTGACCACTGCCAAATACGTTTTTCCCGTTCCGGCAGGCCCTATTCCGAAGACGATGTCGCGCTTCTTGATCGCCGACAAATAGTGCCGCTGTCCGAGAGTTTTGGCCCTGATTACTTTTCCGCGCTGGGTGCGCGCCACTTCCTCATCATAAACATCCAGCAGTTGGGCTGCTTCTCCCCGGCCTACGAGCATCATCGCGTACGAGATGTCTCGTTCGGACAAAGCGATTCCTCTGCGGATCAGCTGCAGCAAAACGCCGATCAGCTCGGTCAGCTTATCCACTTCCGGCTTGTCGCCGCTAATGACCAGTTCGCCTTCGCGGGTCATGATTTGGGCAGGACTTTTTTCCTCGATCAGCTTTAGGTACGCGTCGTGCGGTCCAAACAAAAGCAGAGCCTCAGATGCGTCTGAAAACGGGATTCTTACCTCATCTTGTACGTGCAACAGGCTTCCATCTCCTTGCAACGGTTATCAGCAATTGACGTCACGGATTGCCATTGTTCACGGGTGACTGGGGTACGATTGGCTGTTCAACGGCAATTTCTTCAATGACGGAAAAATGAATGCTTACGTAAACTTTACCATTCTCTGCGGTGACGTGCAAAACTTTTTCGTCCTGAATGAACGCATCTTTACCAGCTTTTTGCAAAATGTCTGCTCTGGCGAATTTTTTCGCTACTTCCGTGGCCTCTTCTGTGCTCAATTGCTTCGTAACCGGCTCGATTTGCGCATATTCGACCGTTTTCCAGCCTACTGGCGACGTGTATCCCGCATAGGAAGGAACGTAGCGTTTTTCCGACGTCTGGGCTTCGGAAAACAGCTCTTTGTTAAACGGCCACACTTGAATCGCATACGATCCCACCAGCAAATACTGCTGCTCCTGCTTCTCTCCGGTCAGCCGATAGATCGTTTGCTTCAAAGGGACAGAGGTGTTGCTTACATACCAGACTTCTCCCTGCACCTTGCCTCGCGCCGATACGGCTTGCTGGCGCGTGTCATTGCCAATGATTCCGGAGATGAGCACCTGGCCTTTTTCGACAAGCTGATTGTTCGTCACCTGGCTTTTGCCCACTTCCGGGAGAATTTTATGGATGACAGCACGCTTTTTGGCGACGAGATGGCGCGGCCCCGTCGCCAAAGGCTTGACGGGCGCTTCCTTTTCCACCACTTGCAGCCTGACCTTCGTTCCCTGGATGTCGATTCCGACCCAGGCGGCTTCCGGCAACAAGCTCAACAGTTCTTTTTGCAGCAGCAGCGGTTCCTTTAGTTTGACCTTCCATGCCCCTTGTTTAATCCCGATCTCGTCCGCAGCGCGAATGACGCGTGCAGGGTCGATGTGCTTCGTTCCCGTTACTTCCACGCTCCATACAAACGAGGAAAGCATGTACAATCCAATAAAAAACAAAACAGCGCCAATAGCCAGTCCAGCGCGCCTGCGCACGCGGAGCAGCCAGAAAGGCAATCCGTCCCTGTTTTCCACGTGGCTGCGACAGCCTGTCTCCTTCAACAGCGGCCTGAGGCGAAAATAGTCGCGAATCAGAATATCGCAGCGGCTCACCTCCGCACCGACCCTGCGAATATTCCAGATTCGAATGCCATCCCGCACGGCCATATTCAGCAAACGCTCAAACCGCTTACCCCGTACGGTGATGGTGATGTGTCCATCTACCCATTCCTTGAGTCCGTTACGCATATGTGCCGTCCACCTTTCCTTGTGCTAGGAGCCTTGTGGCCCTGTCTCCAAAAATTTGACTCCGCCAATCCTTCCTTCGAGAAGCACCTCTTCCGGCAAAATCGCCCGGATGACAAGCTGTTCGCCTGAGACAATCATCTGGCCGTTTGTAAGCAGCAGACGCAGCTCGTGTTCGCTGAAATGCAGAACACCGCGATGATTCTCTATGTACATTTGCAAATGACCGATCATCGTAATGCGCGGGACTTCCAGGACCACATCTTGCGGCAGATCCAACACACCTCCGGCCAATTGGCGCAGACGGCGGCTCCAACGCTTCATGGATAAGCCCCCCTTCTACAGGCGCACGCGCCTCGTTTTCTGAAAATGGGTCGTGCCACTTTCGGTGCAATATCATTCTTACCTATGCGTATGCGAGCGAACGGTGCGGCATTCATACGAAAACAAGTGCACGGCATTTTGCAAAATGGACAAGTTGATCTGCGGGGAGGTTAGCATAAGGCAAACCCTCCATCTGGTTTTTCCCAGCACAAGGGTTGGTTACGACTATGGCTGCAAGCTGCTCGTTTTTTACAATCCAACAAAAAAACAGGCAAACATTTGTTTACCTGTTTTTTCTGTACGTTATTTGCTTATTTTTCGTGAACGCTGGGCAAAGTAAGAAGCTTTTGAGCGCGGCTCGCCAAAGATGAGCGCCCACTTCATCCCTTCCCGCGGATCGAGAGGAGCAGCAGACTGCGGCTTGACGCGCTGCGCCGCCGACATTTGTCTGGTCGCGCTCGATGTACGGATCGTAGAACCTGTCGAAGCGCGTACAGGCTCGGAAAATGCCCACTCCTGCTCCACTCCGACGCCTTCCATCGACTCCGCTCTCGATTCCAGCGGCTCGTATTTGGCCGTGGCCCGTACCGTTTTTCGCTCTTGCTGCGCATCTGGCGCAGGCTCGGCTGTCCAAGGTGTATCCACAGGTGTCAGGGGCTTGTTTGGCGTTCCTTGCGACATCCGCTTTCCTTTGGCTTTTTCTTTTCCCAGCAGCTTGTAGCCGATGTAACCCAAAATAACGAACCAGAACTTTCCTAGCAGAGGCAGAATCCAGTCAATCAGGTCAAGGAAAAGATCAAAGAGATCTTCCATGGCAATCGCCCTTATTCTTTCTGATCAGGCGAAGCAGGGTCCTGTTTGTCACCTGAGTGCCCGAACGATTCGCGCATTTGTGTATCGGCTGCGATGTTCTGCAGGTTGTAGTAATCCATGACGCCCATTTTGCCGCTGGTCAACGCTTCTGCCAATGCAAGTGGAACTTGTGCTTCCGCCTCGACTACTTTTGCTTTCATTTCTTGTACGCGGGCGATCATTTCTTGTTCCTGGGCAACCGCCATCGCACGACGCTCCTCGGCTTTTGCCTGCGCAATGCGCTTGTCGGCTTCCGCTTGGTCCGTTTGCAGCTGTGCCCCGATGTTTTTGCCGACATCTACGTCCGCGATATCAATGGAGAGAATTTCAAACGCTGTACCAGCGTCCAGACCTTTGTTCAAAACGGTTTTGGAGATGAGATCAGGGTTTTCCAATACGTCTTTGTGGCTGTTGGAAGAACCGATCGTGGAGACAATCCCTTCACCGACACGGGCGATGATCGTTTCTTCACCAGCACCACCGACCAGACGGTCAATATTGGCGCGAACGGTTACTTTCGCTTTCGTGCGCAGCTCGATACCGTCTTTTGCCATCGCTGCTACGACAGGAGTTTCAATCACTTTCGGGTTAACGCTCATTTGCACGGCTTCCAATACATCGCGCCCTGCCAAGTCAATCGCTGCGGCGCGTTCAAAGCCGAGCGGAATATCTGCACGTTGCGCTGCTACGAGGGCGTCGACAACGCGGTCAACGTTACCGCCTGCAAGATAGTGGCTTTCCAGTTGGTTCGTGTCCAGCTGCAAGCCTGCTTTGCGAGCTTTAATCAACGGGTTCACGATGCGGGATGGAACGACCCGGCGCAAACGCATCGCCACAAGTGTAATAATCCCGATGTTCACGCCCGACGCGAGGGCGGAAATCCAGAGCATGACTGGTACAAACGAGAAGAAAATCGAAAGGGCCACGATGGCTACAGCCACCATAAAAATTAGGGGAATCAATCCGCTTTCCAACATAATGCTGTCACTCCTTTATTCTTGTTCAGACACGACGACACGCGTCCCTTCTACTTGCACGACGACAATCGCCGTTCCGGCTGCGATGAAGCCTCCGGCAGATACCGCATCGACACGCTTGCCTTCCACTTTTACGACACCAGCAGGGCGCAAAGGCGTCAGGGCAATGCCGGACTTGCCCGTGAGATCACGCTGATCTTTCGGGGCCACATAGCCTTCCTCGTTGTGCTGTGCGTCACCGAGGACGAACTTGCCAAAAAGTCCTTTGATGCCGTAACGCTTGACGAGCAGAAACGTTACAACAAGTGTAACTACAGCCGCAATTCCCAGCGAGGCGAGTCCTTGCTGCGTATCGTAGGCAGCCATCACCAGGCCAGTCACGATACTGATAAAGCCGATGGCTCCGACGATGCCGCCTGGCAGGAAAATTTCTAGAATCATGAGTAAAATTCCGATGACAAACAGACCGATGTGCAGCCAGTTTGCAAAGCCTGCGACATAATGCCCGAAGAAATACAAGCCAAACGAAACTAGCGAAATCGTTCCGGCGACGCCAAAGCCTGGTGCAAACAGTTCAACGACAATCCCGACCAGACCGATAACTAAAAGCAAGCTCATGACGTACGGGCTGGTTACCCAGCGCGCAACCTTTTCCCCGCCAGTCGGCTCGATCACATGCAGAGAGTCGCTGGAAATTCCCAGGCTGGCAAGCAGCTCCTCTTTTCCAGAAACGACGTGATCTGCGTAGCCGAGCGTTTTCGCTTGCTGCGCATCGAGCGAAAGCACGGTTCCTTTTGGCTTCAGTCCCGGAAACTCCGTATCGATTTCGACCATTGCTCGCGCCACGTCCGGATTGCGTTGGTTCAGACTGGCGGCAGCGGTCATTTTTTTGCTCCATCCCGAGATGAACTTGATGTCTGCTGCATTGCCCGCCAGATCAATCGGTGTAGCCGCTCCCATGCTGCTTCCTGGCGTCATAATGATTTCGTTAGCGTTCAAAGCGATGTATGTTCCCGCTGAGAAAGCCTGGTTATCAATATAGGCGATGGTATGCATGGGTGATTGGCGAATCAACTGGCCAATCTGATCAGCAGCGTCCACTTCGCCACCCGGCGTATTAATATGCAAAATGACAAGGTCTGCTTTTTCTTCCTGTGCATCTGCGAAAGCCCTTGCAAGGAAACTCTCCAAGCCACGCTCGATTGTGTTGTCTACCGGAATCCAGACCGCTTTCTGATAAGACTGGGCCTGAATGCCTGGCGTAAACAAAAACATCGAGAAGCCCGTGATCAGGCAAAGAAGAGACAGTAGCAATCGCATCCGCCGCAACGCTAACCTCGTTGCAGTCATGACATTTACCTCCTTCCTCGTATCAGCTTCAACTTATGCCCAATAAGGTATACGAACAAAGGAGGAGATTGTTTCAGATTTTTGTCAGCTTTTGGGGAAACAAAGAAAAAACCCAACCGTCATCCGGCTGGGCTTTTCCATTCGTATCTATATGAGGTGTTGCTTATCTACGATGGTAGTTCCTCAGATACAATCTTTTGCACGAGGTTTCCGTCTGCTCTGCCTTTCACTTTCGGCATAAGTGCTCCCATCACTTTGCCCATCTCCTTCTTGGAGGTGGCATTGGTGGCAGCAATAGCTTCCCGAACGATATCGCGAATCTCATCTTCGCTGAGCTGAGCGGGTAAGTAAGCGGAGAGCACATCGATCTCTTCGCGCGATTTTAAGGCAAGTTCTTCACGGCCTGCCTTCTCAAATTCGTGGAGGGATTCACGGCGTTGTTTTAACTCACGAGTCAAGATGGTCAGCACTTCGTCTTCAGACAAAGTTCTGCCTTTGTTAATCTCTTCATTCTTTAAAGCGGCTTTCACCATGCGAATAACAGAGAGTTTTAGAGCAGCTTTGTCTCTCATTGCTTGCTTCATATCTTGATCGAGTCGCTCCATTACACTCATGATGGGCCCTCCGTCCATTAAAACTTACGCTTACGAGCTGCTTCGGATTTCTTTTTACGCTTAATGCTAGGCTTCTCAAAGTGGCGACGTTTACGCAGTTCCGCCATCACCCCGGATTTGGCGCTCTCACGCTTGAAGCGGCGAAGTGCGCTATCCAAAGACTCGTTTTTCTTGACTCGAATTTCTGCCATTTGTCTTCCCTCCCTCCGCTAAAACCGTGGGACGCCTGAATCGTCGTACGAACAGACTGTCACACTTCATTATAGGATAGATGACTAATGAAGGTCAACCTTTAGTTCATTTTTATTCGTGAAATCCTGCCAAGAGGTGGTAATGAATATGGAAAACTTCTTGTCCGCCTTCTTTTCCGCAGTTATTAATCAGGCGAAATCCTGACAGCTCCAGCTTTTTCGCCAATGTCTGCGCCACTTGATGAATATGGCCGATCAGCGGCAAATCTTCCGCTGTTACATCCATTAATGTCGCAATCGGCTTGCGCGGGATGATCAGCAGGTGGACGCGTGCCTTTGGCGCGATGTCGTGAATCACGATAACGTGTTCGTCTTCATATTCTACGCGGGCTGGAATTTCGCCCTCCATAATCCGGGTAAAAATGCTTTTCTCCATGTGGGAAACCCCTTTCAGCTATGTAGATGGCTTCGATGTTTTGCAAGACACAGATAGTTTCATGATAGCGGACAGCACGAAGCAAATGCAATGGCTTGTCCCGCACTTTTGTCTTGCGGCCTTCCCGGGCGCATGGTAGCATGACTTCGAGGATTCACGAGTTCGTGACCGGATGACTTCGCGATTTCACGTGCGCGTGGTCAGCTTCGAGGTTGGAGATGGATCATATAGAAAAAAGGAGTTCGTGCACATGAAACCACTTGCACTGGAACAGGCGACAATCAATGCAGAAGGACTCTTGCTGGCAGGCTCCCCGCACCTTGTCTTGTCATCGGTTCACTTTGATACCCGCCAACTGAAAGCGGGTTCTTTATTCGTGGCGCTGACAGGCGGCGCTCGCGATGGGCACGATTTTTTGCTGCAAGCAGCCGAACAAGGAGCGGTAGCCGCACTCGTATCCAATCAGGAAAAAATTCCCGCTGGCTTGCCCGAGGAGTTCGGGCTGATTCTCGTCAATGACACGCTGCGCGGTTTTCAAAAGCTGGCAGCTGCCTATCGGAAAGACTTTGCGATCCCGCATATCGCGATTACGGGCAGCATCGGGAAAACGACGGTGAAGGACATCGTAGCTCACGTATTGGAAGCGCGATCCCCTGTCTACAAGACATATAAAAACTTGAACAATCATTTGGGCGTGCCGCTTTCCTTGCTGCAAATGGAGCCGCAACACCAGGCTGCCGTGCTGGAGCTGGGGATGAATCACGCCGGAGAGATCGACTTATTGGCTTCGCTCGTCAAGCCGGAGATCAGCGTCATTACGTATATCGGCGAGTCGCATCTGGAGTTTTTCGGCACGCGGGAAAAGCTTGCGCTCGCCAAAGCCGAGCTGCTCCCCCACACCGCCCCTGACGGCCTGGTTCTTCTCAACAAGGACTCGGAGTATTTGCCGCGAGTGGCCCATCTGTATGCCGGGGAGATCATGTACTATTCCGTGCTGGAGCCTTGTGACATCTGGGCGGAACATATTCAGCCGAATGATAATGGAACACAGTTTGACGTCTGCTTCGCGAATGGCGAACGCTTCTCCGCCTTTCTCCCGCTTCACGGCAAGCATAGCGTGCTGAACGCGCTTCCTGCGATTGCGATTGCGAAAAGACTGGGGATGGACACAGAACAAATCGTGCAAGCGCTCTCCACGGTCAAGCTCTCTGCCATGCGGTTTGAACAGGTGCATTCCAGACACGGCTCCCTGTATATCAGCGATGCATACAACGCCAGTCCGTCTTCCATGGAAGCTGCTGCCCGGACGTTCGCCGAGCTGTTTCCTGGCCGCAAAAAAGTGCTCGTCTTGGGCGACATGTACGAGATGGGCGAGCAAAGCGCTCACATGCACGCAGGAGTCGGCGAAGCGCTCAACGATATTGTCGAGCACATCGAGCTGCTCGTCACCGTTGGCGAGGATACGCAACATCTTCATCGCGCCTATAACGGCAACAAGCTGCATGTGGCAAGCAAACCGGAGGCGCTCGCCGCCCTTCTGCCATTGCGCGATGCCAGCCATGCCTTTTTGTTCAAAGCGTCGCGCGGGATGGAGCTGTGGACGCTTTTGACTGATCTGGAACAGCACGAATAGAAAAAAAGAAAGCCGCCTCTCGGATCAGTTGAGAGACGGCTTTTTTGCGTTTGCTTGTAGGTCGTAAAATTCAGATTGCTATTCCAGCCCTTCGGCTTCCACGATGTTGCGCTGCTTATCGGCATGGCGCTCTATCGCCAGCTGCACCAGGCGGTCGATCAGTTCGCTGTAGCCCACACCCGCTGCCTGGAAAAGCATCGGGTACATGCTGAACGGGGTAAAGCCTGGCATCGTGTTTACTTCGTTAATGTACAGTTGGTCGTTTTTCTCATCCCAGAAAAAGTCGACGCGGGAAAGCCCTGAGCCGTCCAGCGCCTGAAATGCCTTTTTCGCGATATCGGAGATGCCTTCTGCGACATGCGCAGGAACGACCGCAGGAATGGACAGCTCTGTGCCCGCTCCCTTGTACTTGGCTTCGTAGTCATAAAATTCTTTGGCCGCGATAATTTCGCCGACGACAGACGTGACCAGCTCCTCGTTGCCAAGCACGCCGATCTCCAGCTCGCGCACCGAAACAAACTCCTCCACGATCAGCCTGCGGTCAAAACGGGCAGCCAGATTGATCGCGGTCACCAGTTCTGCGCGGTTCTTCGCCTTGCTGATTCCGACGCTGGAGCCCATGTTCGCTGGCTTGACAAAGCATGGGTAGCCAAGTTCACGCTCGATTGTTTCCGCCACTTCCTCGGGACCTTTTTCCCACTGGGAGCGCAAAAACCCTACGTACTTAACCTGCGGCAAGCCCGCTTGGGCAAAAACCGTCTTCATCATCCACTTGTCCATCCCGACAGCGGAAGCCATCACGCCTGTTCCCACATATGGCAGGTTGACCAGCTCCAGCAGTCCTTGAATCGTGCCATCTTCCCCGTTCGGCCCATGCACGACAGGAAAAATCACATCGACTTGCTGCGCGATATCGAACAAGGAGTCAGATTTTTTTGCCGGATCGCCGGAAGCGAGGCGCAGTGTGTCGATGTTTTGCGGCACCTGCTCAGCGAAAGCGTCTCCTTTTACCCAAGTTCCGTCCAACTGAACGTAAATGGGCGTTACCTCGTATTTATTTGCATCGACAGCCTTCATGATCGACAAGGCCGTACGCAATGAAACCTCGTGCTCCGAGGATTTTCCTCCATAAATAATTCCTAGACGGATCTTATCGTTTCCCATCCGTGCCATGCTCCTTTCCTCTGTGGCAGGCAAAGAGTCTACCCTTGAGTTTCATCTCTCTCCTATGCTATGCAAGCGCCCAGCATCTGCTCTTTGTACCGGGCAAAGCCCGTCATTTAGCATACACAAACCGACTGCCAAATACAAGAGAAGCAAGTATCACCCACGCATGAACTTTGTCATATCATGGGTAGTAAAAACACTGTCATGGAGCTATTTTGCTGGAGGGATGTCCATGAGAGACTACTTGCTTTATTGTACGTATTGCTCCACGTACACGTTGTTGCACAGCTTCGATAAAGACGCCGGAACTTTTTTGGGGGAATACTCGCTCCTGCACAATGATTACACGCGCGACAACATCGTTTTGAACAAATTTTTGCTCGCTCACCTCGGCCACACCATCCGGCCTATTCCCTCCCAGACGGATGACTATCGCCAAATTATTGGCAACGCCTCGCATTTTCTCGAAGACGACATCGATAAATACGTGGAGGAAAGCCAGCAACGGGCGAAGTTTCGGGAGCGGGATCGCAAAAGCGAGCGGGAAATCGGCCAGGTCCAGCTCTATCTCATCGAGCATTTGCTTGTTCACGAGTTGCATACGCTCAGCCAGGCGCGCGCCGCTACCCCCGCAGAAGGACAAGTCTTGCTGGGAAAAGAGCTTGGCTTCAAAAAGGCTCTCGACCTCGTCCGGCAGGTGAAAAACGACAAGCAGTTTGCGCAGTAAGCCTGACTTCGCCTAGCGGACGGGACGCTTGAATATCTGCCAGCTTGTTTGGGCAGCGGACTGGTCGCTCGAATGTCTGCCAGCTTGCCCGGGCAGCAGCTTAGCCCTGTGCGTCCCATCCTTTTCACGAAAACGCAAAAACAGCGCCAGATACGCTCCGGCGCTGTTCTCTTTTTCTACTTGCGATCGCGCACTTCAAAGATCGCGAATTTCAGGTAATGCGCTTCGTCAGCGCCGCTGATTTGCGGGTGGTCTTTGCCTGCCCCGCGCCACTCGATCAGGCGCAATATTTTTTTCGCGTCCACAGCCGCTTCCTGGATCGTTTCCAGGAACAGTTCCGGAGACATGTGGTACGAGCATGAGGCGGTGACCAAAAAACCGCCAGGACGAACGAGCTTCATCCCGTTCAGGTTGATATCTTTGTAGCCGCGGCATGCGCCTTTGACCGCGCCGCGCGATTTGGCGAAGGCGGGCGGATCGAGAATGACGACATCCCAGCTCTTTCCTGCCTCGACATTTTCCCGCAAGTAATCAAACGCGTTTGCCACGACAAAATCGACGCGATGCAAAAAGCCGTTCAAGGTGATGTTGCGCTTTGCGGTTTCGATCGCATGCTCGGAAATGTCGAGCGCGGTTACTTTTTTCGCGCCGTGCTTGCAAGCGTTCAGCGTGAAGGAGCCGGTATGGGTGAAGCATTCCAGCACTTCTGCTCCGTCCCAGAACGGATTTTTGATCGCTTTTCCCCGCTTGTCGACTGGCATGAGCTTTTGCTCGCCGTCCACCTCGATGGTTTGCAGCGTAATGCCGTGCTTCTCGCCCCAGCCTTTCATCAATGGCGCAATCGAAGCGCGGTTCTCACGCTGGTCGTAGAAAAATCCTGTCTTTTGTCCTTCGACGATATCCACGTAATACTTCAAGCCGTTTTCCTCAATCAACACCTCGCGCGGACACTCTCCGTACAGCACTTCTTTACCTTCCGCCAAGCCTTCCAGCTTGCGCACGGGAACGTCGTTGCGCAAGTAGATGCCAGCAGGCGCAAACACTTCCACAAGCGCATCGCGAATCCACTCCATCCGCTTTTCCATGCCCAAAGACAATACCTGCACGACCAGGATGTCCTCGTAGCGATCCACGATCAGGCCAGGCAAAAAGTCTGCTTCGCCGTAAATGACGCGGCATGCGCGCGGATTGTCCACAAACCGAGTGCGAAACTCCGCCGCCTGCCTGATTTTGCGCAGGAAGAACGAATAGTCGATGTCTTCTTTTGGATCGTAGCTCAAAATGCGCACGATCATTTGCGATGCCGGATTGATGTAGCCTTTTGCCAAAAAGTGTCCTTTGTGATTCGTCACCTCAACGATTTCACCCGGTACAACCTCGCCCTGGATTTCCAATACTTCCGATTGGAAAATCCACGGATGCCCCGCTTCCAGTCGCTTTTTCCGATGCTGATTCAGTAAGACTTTTGCCATGCGGTTGATTCTCTCCTTGTCATGCTTGCCCTCGTACAGGCATAGCGTTATAGTAACTTCCTTTACGGTTGGCCCGGCGTTCTACGGCCAGCCTCGCTTGCCATTGTAACCAAGAAGGAGGAACCCAACTTGTGATTGTCTCCATCCTCGCCCCGTTTACGATCGGGCTCTGTTTTTTTCTGTTCGGTATGTACGCCATGCGGACCGGATTTCAAAATTTGGCGGGCAAAAAAATGGAACAATGGATGGCCCGCTTTACACGCACGCCATACCACAGCTTCTGGATCGGGTTGATTGCGACTTTCGTCCTGCAAAGCTCCAGTGCCGTCACCGTCTTGACGATCGGCTTGACCAATGCGGGGATTATCCAGTTCGCGCAAACCGTCGGGATCATTCTCGGCACCAACCTGGGAACGACCGTCACGACGGAGCTGGTCGCACTCAAACTGGAGTCGTTCGCCATCCCGATGTTGCTCGTCGGCGTCGCCCTCTGGCTGATGCCGCGGCCAACTGTTCGCTGCACCGGACTGGTCATCGCCGGATTCGGGCTGATTTTCCTCGGGATTGATACACTCAAGCTGATGGCCAAGCCGCTGGAACAATCCGAAACGTTTCGGTCGCTTTTTCTGGAGAGCAGTCATTCCATCTGGATCGGGCTGATCACAGGCGTCATTTTCACTGCGCTCATCCATAGCGGCTCTGCAACGACCGTCATCACGATGGGGTTGCTCAGCCATCAAATCCTGTCCATGGAGACGGCGCTTGCCATCGTCCTCGGCGCCAATGTCGGCACATGCTTCACCGCTGTCATAGCCGCCATCGGCACGAATACGGCCTCCAAGCAGGTCGCCTGGTGCCATACGCTCTTTAATGTAGCAGGGGCTGTCGTGTTTTTGCCTTTTCTTTCCCAGCTTGCCCTGGTAAGCGCCTTTTTAACGAGCAGCCCCTCCATGCAAATCGCCCATTCGCAAACGATTTTCAATCTGATTTGCTCCATGGTCGCCCTGCCATTCGTTCCGCAGATCGCCCGGTTTATCCAATGGCTCATTCCAGACAAGCGCAAACCGCCTACACCGACTGCTGTATGGATTAAAAAGAAAACGGGATGAGGTACAGCGAGGTGACGACCCCGGCCACGATCATCGCCACACTCGATGCAGCCGTCTGCACGGGCGAGATGCGGTTCAAACTGGCTGTCCCGATCGCATGCGCACTCGTCCCTACGGCAATCCCGATCGCCCAGTCGTCCGTAATTCGCCCCCATTTGAGCACAGGGCGCGCGATCAGCACCCCAACCATTCCTGTGAGGGCGGTAAAAAAGGCTGCCAAAGCAGGCACTCCGCCTATCGAGGCAGTCAGTTCCAAAGCGATTGGCGTCGTCACCGATTTGCTCAGCATGCTTCTGAGCAAGATGTCATCCGATCCGAAGCACCAATGAATCGCGTACACCGACACGATAGCCACGGCGCACCCTGCACTGACGCCGAGCAAAACGCCGCGCCAGATGTGGGCGAATTGCCTGATCTGTTTGGCCAAAGGAACAGCCAATGCCACTGTCGCCGGACCGAGCCAGAACGAAATCCACTGTCCTCCCGCAGAAAAAGCTTCCCAATCATCGCTCACCGCCCACCAGATCACCCAGACGAGCACGACCGCCACAAGCAGCGGCTGCACGCGGGGAAAGCGGGCGTTGACCGTCGTTGCTCCTTTGTAGCCGACAAGCGTAACGAGGATCGCCAGCCATTGACTAAGCATCGAGCGTCCTCCTCTCTGGTACGGCGGAAGCGGGTGTCTCTTGCTTCTTCTGTCTGTTCAAGTAAGCTTGTACCACGCGGCCTGTCACGAACATGACCAGCATCGGAGCCACAATCATCGACAGCGCGATCGGCCATGGCGCTTGGGCAAACCATTTGAAGTAGGAGACGACCCCCACAATAATCGGCACGAAAAACAGCATCATGTGCCGGATGAGAAACGAACTCGCCCGGTCTACCCACTCCATCCGAATCCAGCCAGTCACAAGCCCCAGCGTCAGCAAAAGCATCCCGACCAGGTTGCCGGGCAAAGGGATGTGCAGCCATGTGCTCGCAAGCACTCCCACTCCGTAAAAAGCCAGAAGAATAGCCACTCCCGTGATCATTTTCACCTGCCACACCCCTCTCCCGCTTTCTCTTTGCCTAATCTCTATCGAAAATGCTTGAAAAAGAAGGAAAAGCCCGGCCTTCCCTTGGCCAGGCTTTCTTTCGTTCCAGTCGTTCTAGTATCCGCTGCCTGTCGTTTTCGCTCCAGTCACAATCGAGATGCCAGAGCTTGTACCGATCCGGCTCGCTCCCGCCTCGATCATGGCGAGTGCTGCTTCACCGCCGCGCACGCCGCCAGATGCCTTCACTCCAATGTCAGGACCAACTGTTTTACGCATCAAAGCGATATCTTCTACCGTCGCGCCGCCCGGGCCGAAGCCAGTGGACGTTTTTACGTAATCGGCACCTGCTTCCACGCAGAGCTTGCACGCGATTTCTTTTTCCTGATCAGTCAAAAGACCTGTTTCAAGAATGACTTTCAAAAGAATGTCTCCAGCTGCATCCTTCACAGCTGCCACGTCTTGCTTCACGGTTTCCAGATCGCCGGATTTCAGGGCACCTACGTTCAGCACCATGTCGACTTCTGTTGCGCCGTTTGCAATCGCATCGCGAGTTTCTGCCACTTTTGCCGCTGTCGTATTCGCTCCCAGAGGGAAGCCGATTACGGTGCACACTTTCACATCTGTACCCGCCAACAGCTCAGCAGAACGCTTCACCCAGTAAGGGTTGACGCACACAGACATAAAATCGTGTTCTTTCGCTTCCGCGCAGAGCTTGTCGATCATCTCTTGCGTCGCTTCTGGCTTCAACAGGGTATGGTCGATAAATTTGTTCAATTGCATAAACTACACCTCAATCCCGAGTTTTTGGAAGGCCAGACGAAAAATCTCATCGTTGTTTCGGTAGCCTCTCTGGAGTTGCAGCTCCCAAGCCTCTTTTGCCGGATGCCAATGAACGTCATTGATTTCTTCCAGCTGTACCGTTATTTCTGTGTTGTAAGCCTCGACCAGATAGTAGTGGACTTCTTTGTCGACCGACTCGCCCGTCACCGGATGCGTGTAGACGTAAGTGATCCGGTCAAGCTTGGCGCCGAGACGCCCCGCCACTCCCGTCTCTTCAAGCACTTCACGCAAAGCGGTTTCTTCGATAGTCTCGCCGATCTCCTGCTTGCCTTTTGCCAAAGTCACTTTGCCATAACGGTCTTCGATCAAGAGAAGCATGTACTCTCCGTCTTGCAGCTGATAGACTACGCCTCCTGCCGAAATCTCCTTCATATGGCTCGCTCCTTCAAATAAGGCAGCATCTCAGTCTCCACAACGCGGACAAAAGTTCCCTGGCAATATTCGGAGCCTGGTTGTTCCAGCTTCACCTTGCAAATTTTCCCGATCATGCTTTCGTCTCCCGGGAAAACAACGTTCAGGTAGTTATCGGAATATCCCATCAACAGGCCGCTTTCCGGCGCATCCTTGAACGGACGCTCTGGAATGACTTCCAGCACGTCGCCGACAAACTGCTTGGAGTAAGCCATGGTCAGCTCCCGATTCAGCTCCAACAATTTCGTCACGCGCTCGTGTTTTTCCTCTTCGGGAATCTGGTCGGTCATCCGCGCAGCCGGTGTGCCTGTGCGCATCGAGTACGGGAAAACGTGCAGCTCGGCGAAGCCGATTTCTTTGATGAAGTTGTAGCCGTTCATGAATTGCTCCTCGGTTTCACCCGGGAAGCCGACAATGACGTCCGTCGTGATCGCCGCGCCTGGCAGCGCTTTGCGTACTTTCACCATTTTTTCATAAAACTCGGCTGTCGTGTATTTGCGGCGCATGCGCTTCAACACTTCATCATCGCCCGCCTGGAGCGGTACGTGCAGGTGGCGTACGACACGGTCGGAGTTGTTGATGACCTCGATGACTTCATCCGTGATCTGGCTCGCTTCGATGGAGCTGATGCGAATGCGTTTCAGTCCATCTACTTCGTGCAAATCAAGCAGCAGCTTCGCCAGGTTGTAGTCTTCCAGGTCTTCTCCGTATCCTCCGGTGTGAATCCCCGTCAGAACGATTTCCAGATAGCCTGCTTCCACCAGCTTTTTCGCCTGTTCAACGACGCTTTCCGGCTTGCGCGAGCGCATGAGACCACGCGCCCACGGAATGATGCAGAACGTGCAGAAGTTGTTGCAGCCTTCCTGAATTTTCAGGGAAGCGCGGGTTCTGTCTGTAAAGTTGGGAACATCCAGCTCCTCGAAATCACGGGCTTTCATGATGTTTCCGACCGCATTGATCGGTTGGCGCTCAGCGCGGATTTGCTTGACGTAATCGGTCAGCTTCTCGCGGCCTTGCGTGCCCACTACGATATCCACCCCAGGAATTTGTGCAATCTCGCTTGGAGAAGTTTGCGCATAGCAGCCTGTCACAGCGACGATCGCTTCCGGGTTGCGGCGAATCGCCCGGCGGATGACCTGGCGGCTCTTTTTATCACCTGTATTCGTAACGGTACAAGTATTGATCACGTAAACATCGGCGTCGTCCTGTTCAAAGTCGACTCGCTCGTAGCCATCTGCCTTGAACAATTGCCAAATCGCCTCAGTCTCATAACTGTTCACTTTGCAGCCTAATGTATGAAAAGCAACGGTAGACATTGCCATTCCTCCTTTCGCTTGCGCTTATCCTTTGCGATGTATGGAAGCTTTTCGTTCAAACTGATAGGAAGCCGCGGCAAGTACATACTGGCTGGCCGTTTCGGTGCGCAAAATACGCGGCCCGAGCGAAACAGGCAAAAATCCCTTGCTCTCTGCTTGCGCCACTTCTTCCGGGGTGAAGCCCCCTTCAGGCCCAATCAGAACGAGCAGGGAGTCTCCACTTGCCATCTGTTCCAGCACTTCATGAACAGTCGTGCTTCCTTCCTTTTCATAGGCAATAGCCAGCTGCGTATAGGCTTGACCTGCCGCAAGCGCCTCGCGAAACGAGACAGGGGCAAGCAGCTCAGGCAAAACGGCCCGGTGCGACTGCTCGGCAGCCTCCTTGACGATTTTGCGCCAGCGCTCCAGCTTTTTCGCCTCTTTCTTAGCGTCCAGTTTGACGATGGTTCTCTCGGAAGAAAACGGAAAAAAGGAGTACGCTCCGAGTTCCGTCCCCTTTTGCAAGATCCACTCCATCTTTTCGCCTTTTGGCATTCCTTGCCCAATGGTCACGCGGATCGGCAGCTCACGCTCTTCCTGGAGCATCTCGATCACCTCTGCCTGGACTTCCTTGGCAGAAAGGCTGACGAGCTTGGCTCGCGCCGATCTCCCTGCTCCGTCCGAGACGAGAATTTCATCGCCTGCCCGCGCTCGCATCACGTTTACGATATGATGAACATCGTCTCCGATAATCGTTAGCTCATGCTCATGAAAGAGATGTGGCTCGACAAAATATCGTTGCATCTCGCCAACCTCACTATTCTATCGTTTTTTTGCGGTAATTGCTACCCAGTCATCGATGAAAATCGTTTCCACGATCTCAAGCCCGGAAGCGACCAGAGCGGCTTTCACATCCGCTTCCCGCGCCGCAATAATGCCGGATGCGATGAAGGTGCCGCCTGGCAGAAGCAAGCGGAACACATCGTCTGTAAAGCGCAAAATGACTTCCGCCAAAATATTGGCGACGATCACTTCGACTTGCTCCTCGATGCCATCCAGCAAGTTGTTTTGTCTGACGACGATATGCTCATGCACGCCGTTCAGCTCGGTGTTCGCCTGTGCGGAGCGGACTGCCACCTCGTCCAAATCCATCGCGAGCACTTCTTTTGCGCCCAGCTTGATGGCGGCAATGCTCAAAATCGCCGTGCCTGTTCCCACATCGTACACGCGATCGCCTTTGGCCAAATGCTTCTCCAGCGCGCGCAGACAGAGAATCGTGGTCGGATGCGTTCCCGTGCCAAAAGCCATTCCCGGGTCCATCTCGATGATGATCTCTCCCGGATGACGCGGCTCATACTCTTCCCAAACCGGCTTGATCGTCATGTTGTCGGAGACGTGAACCGGCTTGTAATACTTTTTCCAGGCGTGGGCCCATTCGTCTTCGTGAACATCGTTTACGGCAATCGCAGCCTTGCCGATGTCCAGACCGTACTCGGTCAACTGCGCCAGCTGTTCTTTCAATTCTTCTACGACATCGATCAGCTCGCTGCTGTCAACAGGCAGGTACGCTTTGACGAATACGCCCTCGGCCGGAAAATCGTCAGGAGAGAGCTGGTAGATTTCGCCAAAGGGGGTATCCCACTCGCGATAGAGCACCTCCGGGTCTTCGATGACGACGCCGTTGGCACCCATTTCATAGAGAAGGCTGGACACCGCCTCCGTAGCCTCCGCTGTTGTATGGATACTGATTTCTGACCATTTCACGAATCTACCACTCCCCACTTTTGCTTTCCTGATGGACTTGTCAACCTGCAAGCGGACAAAACCGCGACCGATTACTCGCCGCGGAATGCCCGTTTCATTTTTTCAAAAAAGCCTTCGTCTTCCGTTCCGTGCTGGCCCGGCTTCTCGCCAGACAGCTCTGCCAGCTCGCGCAGCAGCTCTTTTTGCTTGTCGCTCAGCTTCGTCGGCGTAATGACGCGCACTTTTACATGCTGATCGCCGCGACCGTTGCCGCGCAAGTGCGGCACGCCTTTTCCACGCAAGCGGAAAAACGTCTCGGTCTGTGTGCCTGCCGGAATCTTCAGCTTCACGCGGCCATCGACCGTCGGAACCTCGATTTCATCGCCGAGCGCCGCCTGTGCATACGTAAGCGGTACTTCACAGTAAATGTCGTTGCCTTCGCGCTCGAAAAACTCGTGGCTTTTCACGCGCAGCACAACGTACAGATCGCCTGCTGGTCCGCCGTTGGCACCTGGCTCGCCTTCGCCGGAGACGCGCAATTGCGCACCGTCATCCACACCAGCCGGGATGTTGAGGTGAATTTTGCGGCGTACCTTGACACGTCCGCTGCCTCGGCACGAGGAGCATTTTTCCTTGAACACTTTCCCTTTGCCTTCGCAAGTGGAGCAGACCCGTCGGTTGACGATTCGTCCGAACGGCGTGTTGGCTGCCACTTCCTGCTGACCGGTACCGCTACAAGTTTTGCACGTTTCGACGCCTGTTCCCGGCTTGGCACCAGAGCCGAGGCACGTATCGCACTCTGCCTCTTTCGGGATTTCCACGTCGGTTTCTTTTCCGAAAATCGCGTCGATAAAATCGATGCTCAGGCCAAATTGCAGATCGGCCCCTTTGCGCGGCGCGTTCGGATTCGCGCGTCTGCCGCCACCACCGAAGAACATGTCAAAAATGTCTCCGAAGCCGCCCATGCCCGACGTATCAAAACCGCCGCCGCCAAAGCCCTGATTCGGGTCCTGATGACCGAAACGGTCGTATTGCGCGCGCTTTTGCGGCTCAGACAGGACATCGTAAGCTTCCTTGACTTCCTTGAACTTTTCTTCCGCATCAGCGTCTTTATTTACATCCGGATGGTACTGGCGAGCAAGCTTCCGGTACGCTTTCTTGATTTCGTCCGCGTCGGCTTCCTTGGCTACTCCCAGAACCTCGTAGTAATCGCGTTTCATCTCCTAAATCACTCCCATGACAGTCAACTGTTATCATAGCATGTGACAGACCTGAAAAAAAGTCAAAGTCAGCTTTTGCGTGACTTTGACTTTCATGGGGTCACATCGCGAAAGAGCGAGGGGAGAAAAGCTCTCCCCTGACGCTTTCGTCGTGATTACTTTTTATCGTCTACCACTTCATAGTCAGCATCAACGACATTGTCCTTCTTCGGTTCTTGGCCTTCTGCTGCGCCCCCAGCATTTTGCTGCGCTTGTGCAGCTTGCTCATAGAGCTTCACGGAAATTTGTTGGATGATCTCGGACAGTTCGTCTTTTGCCGCTTTGATTTCCTCGATGTTGCCGCCTTCCAGCGCTTTTTTCACTTTGTCTTTCGCAGCGTTGGCGCGATCGATTTCCGCTTGGTCTACCTTGCCTTCCACTTCTTTCAGTGTTTTCTCGGTAGTGAACACGAGTTGGTCTGCTTCGTTGCGGATTTCTACTTGCTCTTTGCGCTTTTTGTCTTCTTCCGCATTCAGCTCGGCTTCTTTTACCATGCGGTCGATTTCATCGTCAGACAAACCGGAGTTGGACGTGATGGTGATGCGTTGCTCTTTTCCTGTACCCAGGTCTTTTGCACGCACGTTCACGATACCGTTGGCGTCGATGTCGAAGGAAACTTCGATTTGCGGGATACCGCGCGGCGCTGGCGGAATGTCGGACAGCGTAAAGCGGCCCAATGTTTTGTTGTCGCCCGCCATTTGGCGTTCGCCCTGGAGAACGTGGATTTCTACAGAAGTCTGGTTGTCGGCAGCTGTAGAGAACACTTGGGATTTGCTGGTCGGGATTGTCGTGTTGCGGTCGATCAGCTTGGTGAACACGCCGCCCAATGTTTCGATACCGAGCGACAGCGGAGTAACGTCGAGCAGTACGACGTCTTTCACGTCACCAGTCAGTACCCCTGCTTGCACGGCAGCGCCCAGTGCTACTACTTCGTCTGGATTCACGCCTTTGTGCGGCTCTTTTCCAGTAAATTTCTTGATCGCTTCTTGTACAGCCGGAATCCGTGTGGAACCACCCACGAGGATTACGCGGTCGATTTCGCTAGGAGTCAAGCCTGCGTCTTTCAGCGCTTGGCGAGTTGGGCCCATCGTACGCTCAACCAGTTCAGCGGAAAGCTCTTCGAATTTGGCGCGAGTCAGGTTCATCTCCAAGTGTTTTGGACCGGAAGCATCTGCTGTGATAAACGGCAGCGAGATAGTCGTAGTCAGTACGCCGGAGAGGTCTTTTTTCGCTTTTTCAGCCGCGTCTTTCAAACGTTGCTGTGCCATGCGGTCTTTGGACAGGTCAATGCCGTGCTCTTTTTTGAACTCGCTCACGAGGTAGTTCATGATCACATCGTCGAAGTCGTCTCCACCGAGCTTGTTGTCGCCGGAAGTCGCTTTTACTTCGAAGAAACCGTCGGAAAGCTCCAGGATGGAGACGTCAAACGTACCGCCGCCGAGGTCGAATACGAGAACGGTTTGATCTTCTGTCTTTTCCATACCGTATGCAAGTGCTGCTGCGGTTGGTTCGTTCACGATACGCAAAACTTCCAGACCCGCGATTTTACCAGCGTCTTTAGTCGCTTGGCGTTGGGAGTCATTGAAGTAAGCTGGAACGGTAATAACAGCTTGTGTTACTGGCTGGCCCAGGTAAGCTTCTGCATCTGCTTTCAGCTTTTGCAGGATCATGGCAGAGATTTGCTCAGGTGTGTATGGATTTCCTTCCAGTGTTTCCTTGTGGGAAGTACCCATGTGACGCTTGATGGAGATAACCGTGTTGTCAGGGTTGGTGATCGCCTGACGTTTTGCCGCTTCCCCTACGATGCGCTCGCCGTTTTTGAAAGCGACGACGGAAGGAGTGGTGCGGTTTCCTTCTGCGTTGGCAATAACGACTGGCTCGCCGCCTTCCATTACTGCTACGCAAGAGTTGGTTGTTCCAAGGTCAATACCGATTACGCGACTCATACAATATGTCCTCCTAACACTTTCTCATCTGAATGAATGATGGAATCTCGATTTATTCGTTCACTTGCACCATCGCCGGACGAACGACGCGGTCTTTGAACATATATCCTTTTTGCAATTCTGCTACGACGACGCCCGAATCAAATTCAGGGTCTTGCGTCTGCATGACAGCCTGGTGTACATGCGGATCGAACGGAGCGCCTTTTGCCTCGATCGGAGTCAAGCCTTCTTTTTCGAAAACTTGCACCATCTGGCGGTACACCATGTTGACGCCTGTCAAAAGCGACTCGACCGTCATCGATTCCTTGTCAGCAGCCAATGCCCGCTCGAAATTGTCGAGTACCGGCAAAAGCTCTTCCACGATTTTCAGGGAAGCGTACTTCGCCAGGTCTTCCTGCTCCTTGCGCACACGGCGTCTGAGGTTATCCATGTCAGCCATGGCCCGCAGCATGCGGTTTTGATGCTCCTCTGCCTGCGCCTTCCACTGGGCCGCTTCCTGCTCCCAGTTCACTTCGCCCGCGTCTTGCGCGTCGACTGCCTCATTTACTTGCTCGTCTTCAGCAGCCGGGTCTTTGGTCATTTTTTCCTCGCTCAACGTCGATACCTCCTGGGGGCTCTTGCCTGACTTGCCTTCTCGTCAGGGAGCCTTCCTCCATTTATTTCTCAAACTGCGAAGTCAGCATCCGCGATAAGCCTTCTGCCAAATAATTGAGTACGGTAATGACTTTTCCGTATTCCATTCGCGTCGGGCCAAGTATTCCCACCATTCCCACGGGCTTGCCTCCAAGCGAGTAGGATGTCGTAATAATACTGCATTGCTTGATCGCGTCCAGCTGGTTTTCCTGGCCGATGCGCACCGTCAGTCCATCTCCCGGCATCCCGATCAAATGCAGCAGTTGATCGTTTTGCTCCAGCAGTTCCAAAATATCCTTGACCTTGTCTACGTCGCGGAATTCCGGCTGATTCATGATTTTGGTGGCACCGCGTAAGTATACACGTTCCTCTTCTTGTGTCAGCGACTTGTCGAGAACTTTCAGCATCTCTTCGTACTGCTCCGCATAGCGGCGCATCTCGCCCGATATTTCCTGATAGACCCGCTGTCTCAGTTGCCACAGCGGCACGTCGGTCAGTTTGGCATTCAACAAGTTGACTAGGCGCTCGATTTCGCTTGCGCCGATGCCTTCGGGAAGGTCGATCAGCTTGTTCTCTACTCGTCCGGTATGGGTGACGACAATCGCCACCGCCTGTGTCTCGTTCAGAGGAACGATTTGAATATGTTTTAACCGATGCTCAAAAATTTCCGGTCCCAGGACAATTGCCGTGTAATTCGTCAACTGGGAAAGAATTTGAGCGGTGTATTCCACGACCTGTTCGGAGTGCAGAATACGCTCGGCAAACAACTGCTTCAGTTTGCCCAATTCGGCCTCGTTCAAGAGCTGCGGCTGAATCAGGTTGTCGACGTAAAAACGGTACCCTTTTGTAGAAGGAACTCGCCCGGCCGACGTATGAGGCTGCTCCAGGTATCCCAACTCTTCCAGATCGGACATCTCGTTACGGATGGTTGCCGAAGAAAATCCGATGTCCTCGCGTTTGGAAATGGTTCGGGAACCAACCGGTTCGGCAGAATGAATGTAATTATCGACAATCGCATTCAAAATCAGTTGTTGACGGTCAGATAACATGGATGTCGCTCGCCTCCCCGTTGAGCATAAAAGTGAAAAAAGGTATCGCCCGCAATGTCGGAGCGGTTTTGTTAGCACTCATACCTAACGAGTGCTAAATCTATTTACTAAGGTATCAATAGAAGAAGGATTTGTCAACGGACTTCCACGATATCCGCCGTCAAAATCTCACATATTTCGCCAACTGCTCCCGCTTGTTAGCGGAGAAAACGGGCAAATACCTCATTTCCGAGCGGAAGCCCCCGCTTGGTCAGCTTGAGACAGCCGTTTTGCTCTTCCAGCATGCCTTTGGCAATCTCTTCTTTTATTATCGTCCCAAAAACTTCGTGCGCAGATACGCCAAAGCGCGATGCGAACTGGGCGAGATCGACTCCTTCCCGCAGGCGCAGCCCCAAAATCATCTGTTCTTCCATCGCATCTTCCTGCGGAACGGCAAACTGTTCCACCCGCGGCAAACCTTCTTTGCATTTTTGCAAATAGATCGCAAGCGGTCCGGCGTTGACATGCCTCTCGCCGCAAACGTAGCCGTGGGCGCCTGCACCCAAACCATAGTATTCACGATTGAGCCAATACGTTTTATTATGTTTGCTCTCAAAGCCCGGCTTGGCGAAATTGCTGATCTCGTACTGCTGATAGCCGCGGCGTTCCATCTCTTCAATCAGCACCATGTACATCGCAAGCTCTGCCTCCTCGGACGGGAGCGGAAGCTGATCCTTTTGATAGAGCGTGTGAAATAGCGTATTTTCCTCGACCTTGAGACTGTATGCGGAAAAGTGCTTCGTGCCCAGCTCGAACGCTTTCTCCAGCGTCTGGCGGAAAATCTCCATCGTTTGATCCGGCAAGCCGAACATCAAGTCGATGCTGATGTTAGCGAATCCTGCTGCTTTCGCATTCTCGATGCTGCGGTACACATCGTCGCGGTCGTGAATCCGTCCCAGCCGTTTCAAAAGCGCGTTGTCAAACGACTGCACGCCGAAGCTCAGCCTGTTGACGCCAAGCTCATGCATGATGCGCAGCTTTTCGCTATCTGTCGTACCGGGATTCGCTTCCATGGAAAACTCGATATCCGCTGCCCAATGCTTGCCCAGGTGATTTTGGACCATCTGCAAAAACGCTCGCATTTGGGCATGATCGAGGAACGTAGGGGTGCCGCCGCCGACAAAGATCGTTTTGACCTCCTGCACAGGTCGCTCGCGAAACGTCAGCTCCATTTCTTTATCCAAAGCGTCCAGGTAATCCCAGATCAATTGCGGGTTGTTTGTCACGAACGAGTTGAAATCGCAGTAATAGCATTTATTCGTACAAAAGGGAATGTGGATGTAAACCGATTGCGGCGTCATATCTCTTCCCCTCCTTTTGTTCAAAATACAGGCGAATGCCTGTCTTCGTTACGCTCCGTTCCAGCGGGCGAATGGAAAAGACCTGACACGAGGTCAGGCCTACTTTTTATCATCCATGCGTGGTGCAGACATAAACGTTTCTTGCAGACCTAACGTATCCAGTTGTTGTTTGAAACGATGTTTCGCCTTGGACTGTTGGTCTTGCAAGCATTTGTAAGGGCTAAATTATCATAATGTATTTTTTCGACTCTAGTCAAACGTGTTGTGTGTCCCTCAAGAGCGCAGGTACACGGCGGGTAACGAATCTCTTATTCTCTTATTCTCTTATTAAGAAGGCAGCCATCCAATAGTAAAAAGCCACGGATGATTGTCTGGGGCTTTTCCACAGCCTGCTCTCCCCTTGGATTTCCTCTTTCCACGGATGAATGCTAGAAACAGTCCGATTGATATTTACAGAAATTAGAAATAAGTTATAATTTTTACATAAATACCTCAAGCAAGGAGGTGGATGCTATGAAAAAAGTGATCGCGATTGGCTTTGCTCTGTTTATCGTTCTGTCTCTGTCTACGAGTGCTTTTGCAGGCAATTACGGATGCCCTACCCACTTTTGCTATGATCCACGCTAGTCAAGCGAAGCGCAAACGATCAAGTCGCTCACCCGGGCGGCTTTTTTGTATGTTTTCATGAAAAAGTTTGCTGTAAAGTGAACTGGCACAAGCGGGTTACTAAAAAAAGGGACATAGCAACCATCACAGAAGGTCGCTATGTCCACCTTTTATCGAGAGCATGACCAAAGATGCTGCGAACATCTTTGCTTCATTCGCTCAAGCTCTTACTTCTTCTCATCCATGCGCAATACAGCCATAAACGCTTCTTGTGGAACCTCTACGGAACCGACGGACTTCATGCGCTTCTTTCCTTCTTTTTGCTTTTCGAGCAGCTTGCGTTTCCGCGAGATGTCCCCGCCGTAACATTTGGCAAGAACGTTTTTGCGCAGCGCGCTGATCGTCTCGCGGGCAACGACCTTGTGCCCGATTGTCGCCTGGATCGGCACCTCGAACTGCTGACGCGGAATCAGTTCCTTCAGCTTTTCGCAAATGACTTTTCCGCGCGCATAAGCGGTATCTTTGTGCACGATAAACGACAGGGCGTCGACCATCTCGCTGTTCAGGAGAATGTCCATCTTCACGAGCTTGGACGGCTTGTAGCCTGCCAGCTCGTAGTCGAAGGACGCATATCCGCGCGTACCCGACTTCAACATGTCGAAGAAGTCGTAGACGATCTCGGAGAGCGGCATGTCGTATTTCAGTTGCACGCGATTTTCGCCCATGTACTGCATGTCGAGAAACTCCCCGCGCTTGCCTTGGCAAAGCTGCATAACGTCCCCGACGTATTCTTTTGGCACCATAATCGTCGCCAGCACGTAAGGCTCCTCGATCATTTCGATCTTTTGCGCTTCCGGCATTTTGGACGGGTTGTCGATCTCGAACACTTCGCCATTCGTCCGCGTGATGCGGTAAATTACGCTCGGTGCAGTCGTGATCAGGTTGATGTTAAATTCGCGCTCGATGCGCTCCTGGATGATCTCCATGTGCAGAAGGCCCAGGAAACCGCAACGGAACCCGAAGCCGAGCGCTTGCGATGTCTCCGGCTCGAATTGCAGCGATGCGTCGTTCAGCTGGAGCTTTTCGAGTGCTTCGCGCAGATCGTTGTACTCGTTTGTCTCGATCGGGTACAGACCGCAGAAAACCATCGGGTTGATCTTGCGGTAGCCCGGCAACGGTTCAGCAGCAGGACGGGCAGCATCTGTGATCGTATCCCCGACGCTTGTGTCGCCTACTGTTTTGATCGAAGCGGCTACGTATCCTACGTCTCCGACTGTCAATTCTTCCACTTGTGTCTGGCGCGGCGTGGACGTCCCGATTTCCGTTACCTCGAAGGACTTGCCTGTCGCCATCATTTTGATCTTCATGCCTTTTTTCAGCGTACCGTTGATGACGCGAATCGAAGCGATAACGCCGCGGTACGCATCAAAGTACGAGTCGAAAATCAAAGCTTGCAGCGGCGCATCCGGATCTCCTTCTGGAGCCGGAACTTTTTGCACGACCGCTTCCAGCACTTCCTTGATCCCGATTCCCGCTTTGGCAGAGGTGAGTACCGCTTCGCTGGCATCCAGCCCGATCACGTCCTCCACCTCTTGCTTCACGCGCTCAGGCTCTGCGCTCGGCAAGTCGATTTTGTTGATAACCGGAATGATCTCCAGATTGCTGTCCAGCGCCAAATAGACGTTGGCAAGCGTCTGGGCTTCGATCCCCTGGGCGGCGTCCACGACGAGAATGGCTCCTTCACAGGCCGCCAAACTGCGGGATACTTCGTACGTAAAGTCTACGTGTCCAGGTGTGTCGATCAGGTGGAGAATGTAGTCCTCTCCGTCATCTGCTTTATAGTTCAAACGCACGGCATTCAGCTTGATTGTAATCCCGCGCTCTTTTTCCAGCTCCATCGTATCCAGAAACTGGGCTTCCATCTCACGTGCGGTAAGCGCTCCTGTCAGCTCCAAAATCCGGTCTGCCAGCGTCGACTTTCCATGGTCAATGTGGGCGATGATGGAAAAATTTCGAATCCTCTTTTGTCTTTCACGGCGATCCATGTGTTGTTCGTTCCCTCCCACGCGAATCCATTCAAACGTACAGATTGCGCCTCGCAAAAATACACTAACGGTAATTATAACAAACGCTTGATACAAAGAGCAACCAAAGAGAATACGGCACTTGCCACGTTTTTTGCTCCCGCCAAAACTTTCTTTATGATAAAGTGGTCTTTAAAAAAGGAGACTGGCATGCGAACAGAGCTTCAACAAGCGGAGCGTTTCGATTGCCTCGGCTGCCGACTGGCCTTATCCGCAGAGCCTGCCCATGTCGTCTATGAGAACGATTGGGTGACCTGCCTCTTGGATATCGATCCTTTTTCCGAGGGCCACATGCTGATTTTGCCCAAGCGGCATCTCGTTGAATGGACAGATTTGGATGCAGTGACCATGCAAAAAGTGACGGAAGCGGCGACCCTCATGTCTCAAACTCTTACAAGTGTGTACAAGCCTGCCGGAATTACGCTCTGTCAAAATGGCGGCGCTTTTAACGATCTGATCCACTTTCATCTGCACGTCATCCCGCGCTTTCCCGACGACGGTTTCGCCTGGAGCGAGCCGCGGCAGGAGCATGGAGCCGGAACGCGTCTGGCCCAAACACGTACACTGTTAGCGGAAGCGGTTAAAAACGGGAAGCAGACGGAGCTTCCTGAACGAAACGGAGACTGATCCCACGTGAAAAGCACGACCCATCGCCTGCATACTTTGTCTGCCGCTGACATTCCCGATCTGATCGCCCTCTCTGACTCAGTAGGCTGGGACTATGATGAAGCGGAAATTCGCACGATTCTGTCTATTGGTACGGTATTCGGACACAAAGATGACAGTGACAGGATCGTTTCTTCTGCGGCCATTATTGAATATGAAGAAGGGCTGGCTACGATCGGCATGGTTATCGTCCACTCCTCATGCCGCGGGTTCGGGTATGGGCGCGACCTGATGGAAGCCTGTATGAAGGCTGTTTCCGGCGATACGGCCATCATGCTGATCGCCACGCCTGATGGAGAGCCGCTCTACCAGCGACTCGGTTTTGTGACAGCTGCCCACATCCACAAGTTTTTGCGCCGTGGCGATACACCTGTCGTCCCCCCTGCCGCAAAAGCCGTGCCTTATCAAATCGCTTCTATGGAAGAGACGGATTTGGAACGCGTGGTTGAACTCGATCAGGGAGCGCTTGGCAGCCGCCGCTCGCTTTTTGTGCAAATGCGCAAAGCCCAGGCGGCTCGTTGTCTGGTTGCCAAAGATGCTAATGGCACCGTTGTCGGCTACGGCTTTGCTGTCCAAGGCCCGATCAACTTGATCGCCGGGCCGATTGTCGCCCGGGACGCGGACATGGCAATCCAGCTGCTCTGTGCACTGATCCGAAACCACGACGGACAGGTGCGAATCGACGTACCGGATGGACCGGAAGCATTCCTGGCCTTTTTGGAGCAAAACGGTTTTCAAAAGGCGTCGCGGCCACCTGTCATGGTCGCAAATGCCAAAAGCTTGCCCCAGCGCAACGGCAGCTACTTCGCCATCGGGGCGCAAATTTACGGCTAACCGTCTTCGCGCGTGCCAACAAAAAGCGGACCTGCTCCTGTTCGGGCATGGTCCGCTTCTTTGCAAGAAAAGACATCGGCTTACCGGTTGTTCTCAAGCTGTTCCAGCACTTTTGGCGGAAAAAGCTTTTGCAAGCTGCTCATGTATCGGTTACCGTCCTCAGGCATCTGCATATTTTGCACACGGTACTTTTGCCCGTCGTAAACGATGTGAAAAACCATCGGGGCACTGACGCCAGAAGAGTGCAGCGGATTTTTGCTCAACACGTTCACCCAGGCGTAGACTGTCCGGCGCTCTGCATCCGGCGCATCCACGCCGAGCAGTTCCAGAGTAACTTGCCTGTCCGCCGCCATTATGCCCAGCTGCTTGCCTTCTGTCTCCAAATAGTTGCGGATAATCGGTTCCACCAGATCGCGATTGGCTGGCGATATTCCCTTTTTCACCTCGACAAAAACTTGCCCCACGTGTTTTCCCTGAGCCAAAACTTGCAGCTTCCACACGCCCGGATCGGGCAAGGCAATCCCGGTTGGAACATGTCCGGTCGCGTCGTGCAGCGGCCCCATCACCTGGTAGCTGCCAAGCTCTACCCGTTTCCCATCCGTCCTGTAGGCGACGATCTCTACCTGTGACAATCCGCTGCCGTTCAACAGCCAGATGAAGCGTTGCGTCTGCCCTTCGTACAGCTCATTGGGATCGGTCATCGCCCGCACAGGCTTTTCACCAATGTACGAAAAAGTTTGCTCCAGGTAAGTGGCTGAGTGCTGCGGCATCGGCTTCCACAAGTCGGGTGAGGTCAATTGGCCGCCGGGCAATAGTTCAGGCACAGGCTTCCCTGCGCGCTCCCCTTGGCTAGTCGGCCCACTCAGCGAAAAGGACGACCATAGCCAAACGACCAGCAGCAAGCCCGCCACGGGCAGCGCAAACCTTTTCCAGACAATCGGCAGTCTGTCTTTTTGCCTGATCCGCTCGCGCACGCCGTTTTTCATCGCTTCCGTAAAGTGGACGTCGCGCAAAACGGTTTGATCGGCCCTGTCCTTCAAATTTGCGATCCATCGGTTGTCGTCCATTCCCACTCGCTCCCTTCCCCAAGACTCTGCTTCAAGTGTTGCCTCGCCCTGTGCAGACGGGTTCTCGCGGTCCCTTCGGATATGCGAAGGACGTCAGCTACCTCTTTGATCGACAAATCTGCGTAGTAATGCAGGACGATCACCTGACGATACAAGGGCGCAAGCTGCAACACCTCAGCCACGAGCTGATTCCGCTGCTCCTGATGCAGCACGAGGCTTTCGGTGGACAGCTCGCCATCTTTTCTGATCCAGGAGCGAGGGAGGATATGGCGGAATGACCACGACCGCAAATAGCCTTTGCATTCATTGACGGCGATCCGGTATAGCCATGTATGAACGCTGCTCTCCCCGCGAAAACGCGGAAGATGCTGGTACGCCTTCACAAACACGTCTTGGGTAATGTCCTCTGCCAAACTGTGATCCTTGACCAGAAAAGTGACAAGGCGAAGAATCCGCGTCCCGTAGTCTTGCATGATTTGTTCAAAGGCAGCTTCGACAGTCGGCTGCAATTTATCCAAGGGCGCGACCTCCTTCCCGCAAATCCTTTACTGGTTAGATGCAACCGTCCGGATTTTGTTACAGCGAAAGGGCAGAAATTTTTTTGGCAATGATCGTCCAGCGCGTCGCGGCTCCCGGTGCACCCGGCGGCTCCGCAAACGGATAGCCCCCGTGCTGCCAGCGATCCGCCTCGTATTCTTCGGTTTGTTCTGGCAGCTCGCTGTGGTGGCAGACGACATTTTCCATGCTTTGCACGATCTCGTATCCCGCCGCTTCCAAAAGCAGATGCAGCTCTCCCGGCAACAACAGCGCCAGCTCCCGCTCCACTCTGTAGCGCGGCTGTTCCATCTGCTCCAAAAACGTCTCGTACGTCAGCGTGTAACGAAATTTTTGCTCGGCCAAAAGCGTTTCTCCCTCCACCTTTTGGTAAACCATCCGGTCAGGGAAAACGAATTTGCGCTGCATGACGGACCACTTGCTGTTGACGGGCGGAAGCAGCAAGTCAATCGCAACCGTCCCGTTCGCGGTCAAATGCTGTCCGATCACCGCGAGGAACTGTCGCTGCTCCGCTCTACAGGTCGCCTGCTGAAAGATGCCTTCCGGAAGCAGTATGTGCGTGAAGGTGGAATCGAGCTGCAATTCGCGTACATCTTGCTCCACGAGCACGAGCAAATCCTCCTGGTCTTTCAGCATGCGCCGTTTCTTTTTCGTCGCCATCTCCAGCATGTCCGGACTGTTGTCCACGCCGCAGACGGACAGCCCACACCGCGCCAGCTCAATCGCGATCCGCCCCGTGCCTACCCCAAGCTCCAGCACAGACACGGGAGCGAGCTGCGCTTCCTGCATGAGCCAGTTGCGATAAAAGGCGATCCCCGCCTTGCCCGCGAACTGATCGTAGTAAGTGGCTTCCAGCCCGATGTATTTGGCTTCAGGCAGAGGCAGATGCCGCCCTTCTCCCTGCATGCCGCACGTCGTACAGACGGAACCTGCCAAATGTGAAAAAGGCACCCCCGGTGGGACGCCATTTTTCGTATCGCCTAACCATTCATCATATCGAAATTTGCATACTTGGCAGCTGTAAACACTCATAACGCTTTGACCTCCTGTCGGGATTGCTCGTTGCGCAATGCTTCGGAAAAGAAATAGACGTGTTTTTTCCCTGTGCGCGGATGAGTGATTACTTCCGTTTCTACCCCGAACACATCCCGAATCAAGCCGGGTTCCAAAACCTCATCAGGGGTGCCGGAAGCGACCAGCTCACCGTCGCGGATGACGTACAGCCGATCACAGTACATCGCGGCGATGTTGAGATCGTGCAGCGATGAAAACACGGTAATTCCGAGTGTTTTGACCAAATCCATGACTTGCAGCTGATACCGGACATCCAGATGGTTGGTCGGCTCGTCGAGAACGAGAAACTCCGCTTGCTGCACCAGCGCCCTGGCAATCAAGACGCGCTGCTTTTCCCCGCCGGACAAGGAAAAAAAGCTGCGCTCGGCGTAAGCCTGCATCCCCACTCGTTCCAGCGACTCCTCGCAAATGCGGCTGTCGGCTGTCGTATCCGTTTGAAACAGCCGCTTATGCGGTGAGCGGCCCATCATGACGATCTCCATGACCGTAAAGTCAAATTCGACCGAGCTTTCCTGACGAACCACCGCCATGCGCTGTGCATTTTGCCGGGCAGACAGCTGGTACACGTTGTCATCGTCGAGCGAAATCAATCCGCTGTACGGCTTCAACACGCGATAAATGCTTTTGAGCAAAGTCGACTTCCCGCTGCCATTCGGCCCGATCAGCCCGACGAACTCACCGGAGCGGACCGTCAGACTGACGTTGTGCAAAATCGTTTTGTTTTCCAGCCCGACTGTAATGTTCTCCACATTCAGATTCATCGTCCGCTACCTCCGAAAGAATAAGAACTGCGCAGCATCAGCCAAATAAAGAACGGGCCTCCGCACAACGCCGTGATGATCCCGATGGGAAGTTCCTCCGGGGCAAAAGCAAGCCGGGCAATCACGTCCGCCCAGATCAGAAAAATCGCTCCCAGCAAGGCGCTGACGGGCAAGACGCGTCGGTGATCGGAACCGACGATAACCCGCACGATATGCGGCATCATCAAACCGACAAATCCGATCGCTCCGCTGATCGAGACGATCACTCCCGTGAGCAGGGCCGTAATGACCAACAGCAGCTTGCGAAATTGCACCGTGTTGACCCCAAGCGTCCCGGCAGACTCCTCGCCCATCAGCATCGCATTCAACGAACGATACTGCGCCAGCAGCACGATCAGACAAATGACCACGATCAATGTCGGGATGGTCAAATACTCCCACTTGCCGCCCGCGAGACTGCCGCTCATCCAGAACAACACCGAGCGGATGCCGTGTTCGTTTGGCGCAGAGAAAATGATCAGACTCGTAATCGCCGACAAAATCGCAGAAATGGCAATCCCCGCCATGAGCAAGCGCACGGTCGAGTTTTGCCCGCCGATTCGCGACAAAGTAAAAATAAGCAGGATCGAGACAAGCGCCCCTGTGAAAGCGCCAAACGACAGGGCGAATTGTCCGTACATGCTGAATGCTCCGAACAAAATCACCAAAGTCGCTCCAGCCGATGCTCCCGAGGAAACGCCTAATATGTACGGATCTGCCAGGGAGTTGCGAACGAGAGACTGAATCGCAACCCCCACAACAGATAGACCAGCCCCGACAACTGCCCCCAACAGGACACGGGGAAACCGAATATCCCAGATAATTGTCTGCTCTCCTTTTGACCAATCCACTTCGATCCACTGGTTGGTCAGCGGAAGATTCGATAAGGCAATTTTCCACACTGTCGCTGGTTTGATTTCCACCGAGCCGAGTGTTACCGCAAACGTAATCGAGACGAGCAACCCGATCAGCAGGGCAACGATGATGAAGGGCATCTTGATCTTATGCAGGGCCGTTCCCTCCTTAATTAAGCAGCCGTTCTTTATTTGAATTTATCCGGGTACAGTCCTTCGCCGAGGATTTTCAGCGCGATCGGTGCGCGTACCCCTTCGGAGGCTGCGGACAGTGGCAATACAATCAAACGTTTGTTTTGAATCGCTGGCAAGTCAGCCAGTTCCTTTTTGGCGAGCAAAAACTCTTTCTTCTGATCAATCGTTTTGTCGCCGTAATCCACGACAACGATAACGTCAGGCTTGCGGTTCACGACTTCTTCCCAGCTCACGGTTGCCCAGCCTTTTTGAATGTCGTCAAACACGTTTTTGCCGCCCGCCGCCTTGATCAGGGCAGTCATGTAGTTGTTTGCAGCTGTGAACGGCTGATCTTCTCCGCTATCGTACACAAACACGCTGAGCGGCTTGTCCACGGTACCGATTTTGCTTGTCGTTTGTTCCATTTCCGCTTTCATTTTGCCAATCAGTTCGTTCGCCTTGTCTTCCACGCGGAAAATGCGGCCGATGTTTGCAATGTCAGCGAATACGTCGTCAATAGTCGGGCCCGGCTTGTTGGAAGACTCTTGCAGGTACGATTTGACCCCTGCTTTCTCCAACTCCTCCATCGAGCCTACACCTTTATCGCCAAAGGCGCTTTTCCAGCCTGCATACACAAAGTCAGGGTTGGCAGCCATCAGCACTTCTTTCGTCGGGTACTTGTCGGACAGCACAGGCACTCTGTCGTAGTCAGCTTTCAACTCAGGCAAAATTTGATCGTCCAAATACGCAGTCCCGGCCATTTTGTCAGCCAGACCGAGAGCGAGCATAATTTCCGTCACGTGCTGGTTCATGGTGACAGCGCGTTTTGGTGCTTCCGGATAAGTCATTTCGATGCCGTTGTTGACGATTGTCACTGGCTTGTTTTCGCCAGCGGCAGGCTGGGCAGCTTGCTCCGAGCCTGGCTTGGTAGCAGCTTGTTCAGGAGCTGCCGGTGTTGCGGAACCACACGCAGACATGAGCAGCATGATTGCAGTCACAGACGCGAACCAAAATCCTTGCAAGGCCTTCTTTTTCTTAGGTGTTTTATTCATTTGTTTTGTTACCCTCTCTTCTTTTCATGTTCTCTGTACGATGAAAACAATTGCTATGCAAATCGTAATTGTTACGAATTACATCTACACTATACGGAAAGCCGCTCCGTTTGGCAATACAGGAAATGGCATCTCCCCCTCTCCACGTGTTGCTGCCACGATGATACCCATAGAAAAAAGCACCTCCCAGTTTTCCAATCGGGAGGTGCTCGACATACGCAGACATATCTATAGAGCCAGCGTTTGTGGAGCGCCTTTTCTAAAGATTGCTTCTACATCTGTCCCATCCTCGTGGGTCGATTGCAAATGATCTCATGGCAGGTCTCCTGGCTCACGAATCAACATGCCTAGTTCCCTTCCCATTTTTCGTCTCGCGAAAAACAGTGGTTGCTGCGTACTAGGCACTCCTCGTTTACAGTGGCGGGACCGCGCCGGATTTTCACCGGACTTCCCTATTAAGCTGGCGGAACCAAACAATTCCAGCCAGCACCATCAGATTCATATGAAATTGTGTGTTTCGTGATCGTTAGCCAATCACAGTCAGTTGTTTCGGGAACTTGCTCAATACTTCCACGCCTGATTCGGTTACGAGCACATCGTCTTCAATGCGCACGCCGCCTACTCCCGGTACGTAAACGCCTGGCTCGATGGTGAACACCATGCCCGGGCGAAGCGTTTCCTGATTTTGACCATGTACGGACGGATATTCGTGCACATCCATGCCCAAACCGTGTCCCAGTCGGTGCATGAAGTATTCGCCATAGCCTCGCGCGGCAATCAAGTCGCGAGCGGTCTTGTCGAGATGGGCAAAAGTCACGCCTGGACGAACCTCTGCAATCGCCGCCTCATTCGCCGCAAGCACTGTCTCGTAAATTTCGCGCAGTTGTTCGCTGACTTCCCCGACGGCAAACGTGCGGGTAATATCCGAAACGTAACCATCAGCTGCTACGCCAATGTCAAACAGCAGCAAATCGCCTTCCTGCACCTGGCGCGAACCTGGCGTTCCATGCGGCAATGCCGATTTTTCGCCTGCCAGTACCATCGTGGAAAAGGATGGGCCATCTGCTCCCAGACGCTTCATCTGAAATTCCAGTTCCGCGACAATCTCCATTTCGGTCTGACCGACTTTGAATTTTTTCAACGTCTCGCCAAGCGTATCTTCGATCAGTTGAACCGCATTTTTCAAACGGGCAACTTCATCTGCCGATTTGATCAGGCGCATTTCACGAAGCGGTTCTTCCACATCGGTGTAGCTCTGCGCACCGACGGCTTGTCCCATGGCTTCGAAGCGTTCTACCGTCATGTGGCTTTTCTCGATGCCCAGCTTGGACAAGCCCGCTGGCAACGCCTGCTTGAGAATCTCGTACGGATTGTCCGTATCCGTATGTGTAAGAATCGTCTGAACAAACGATGCTGCCACCGCCGCTTCCCGATCAAGGGCAGGCACAATCAGCGAAGGCTCGCCTTGGGCCGGAATGATCAGCCCCATAAAACGCTCGTGCGGATCAGTAAAAAACCCGGTCAAATAGTAAACATGCTTGGGAGAAGTGATCAATACCGCGTCTAACTCATGGTTTGCCAAAAAATCGTGCAGCTTCGAAATACGCTCCTGGAACAACTGCGTCACCTTCTCTTTCGACAATATTCTACCCCTGAGAATACCATTTTCCTGCCTAAAAAAGAAGAGAGAAGCGGAAAATTCTCTCATGAATCCTCCAGCATATGCCCAAAGAAAATAAGCCAGCAGACGCGAAAAAAGGGGCAGCCTGGACGCTTGTGTCCCTACTGCCCTTCGCACTACAACTAATTTTTCATCCGTGGATCAAGCGCATCCCGCAAGCCGTCGCCAATCAGGTTGAAGCCAAGTACGGTCAACATGATCGACAGTCCGGGAAAAATAACCGTCCACGGCGCTTTTTGAATGTATTGACGGGAATCGGAAAGCATTTTCCCCCACTCAGGCTCCGGTGGCTGCGCACCGAGTCCAAGGAAGCCGAGTGCCGCCGCTTCAATGATCGCAGTAGCAATCCCCATCGTCCCTGTCACGATGATCGGAGCCAGGCTGTTCGGCAAAATGTGCTGCATAATGATCCGGGAATCTTTCATCCCGATCGCGCGCGCCGCCATGACGAACTCTTCTTCCTTCAAGCTGAGAACCCGCGAGCGAACCAGACGTCCAAAAGTCGGAATGTTGATAATGGCAATCGCCAACAGCGCGTTTTGCAAAGACGGCCCCAAAATCGCGACAATCGCAATCGCCAACAGGATGCTTGGGAACGCCAGCATAATATCAAAAATGCGGGAGATCAGCGTGTCAATCCATTTGCCGTAAAATCCGGCGAGCAAGCCGAGAATCGTTCCGGCGACGACCGAGCCGATGACGGAAAAGGTGCCTACCCACAAGGAAATGCGCGCCCCGTACACGACGCGGCTGAACACGTCCCGCCCGTTGTAATCCGTTCCAAACCAGTGCTCCCCCGATGGCGGCTTGTTTTTCATGACCAGCTCGCCTTCATCGTAAGGATACGGCGCGATCATCGGAGCAAACACAGCGACCGCCACGAAAAACAGGATAATCGCCAATCCGACCATCGCCAGCTTGTTCTTGCGCAACGCCCTCCACGCTTCCCGCCAAGGAGAGACTACTTCTTCATCTTTTACTTTCCAGGTCACAGTCTGTACGTGAGTTTCTGCCATATCTCCTTTGTCCCTCCTCTAGCGGTATTTAATGCGCGGGTCAATGTAAGCATACAGAAGGTCGACCAAGAGATTGATCAGTACGAAAATCGTAGCGATCACCAAGATGCCGGACTGGATCACCGGATAATCCCGGTTTCCGATGGCTGTGAAAATGTAGCGGCCGACGCCGGGCCAGCCAAAAATCGTTTCGGTCAGCACCGCTCCCCCCAGGAGCAAGCCTGTTTGCAGACCAATCACCGTCAACACGGGAATCATTGCATTTTTCAATGCATGCTTGTACACGACCCAGAACTGCGCCAAGCCTTTTGCCCGGGCTGTTCTGACGTAATCCGCACGCATCACTTCCAGCATGCTCGATCGGGTAATCCGGGCGATAATCGCCATCGGAATCGTTCCGAGAGCCACTCCGGGCAGGATCAAATGCTTGACCACTTCCCACAGCTGATCCCACTGTCCAGCCATAATCGTGTCCAGTATATAGAACTGCGTAATGGCCTCTACAGGATTACGCGAATTGTCGCGACCAACGGATGGCAGCCATTTCAGTTCTTGCGCAAAGAACCATTGCTCCATCAAACCTAGCCAAAAGATTGGCATTGAGACACCGATCAAGGCGATCAACATCGCACAGTAGTCAAACCAGGAGTTTTGCTTCCACGCAGACAAAATTCCTGCGTTCACTCCGATAATCACAGCGAAAAGCATGCTGACGATCGTCAGCTCGGTAGTAGCGGCCAAATACGGCCCGATTTCTTGCGTGATGCTTGCTCCGGAATGCAGGGAAACTCCCAAATCTCCGGTGATGATTTGCTTCAAATAGTCAAAGTATTGAATGTACCACGGATTGTTCAAGCCTAAAACTTCCCGTAAATCTTCAATCGCTTTCGGACTTGCTTTCTCTCCCAATATGGTCAGAGCCGGATCACCTGGGATGGCACGGATGATGGAAAATACGACGATGGACATGCCCAGTAGAACGGGGATGAGCATAAAAATTCTTCGGATGCTGTAGGATAGCAATGCCATCTCCTCGCTTTCCTTACAAAAAGATAATGGCTAGGTGCAAAAAGAAAGGGTAAGAAGAGGTTTTCTCCTCTTACCCTGCTTGGCTTTCACATTCCATCCGGTTTTACTGGAAGTCAACCTTTTCCAGACTCTCGGAGCCTTTTGGATGCGGCTTGTAGTTGATGATGTTCGCTTTGGCAGCCAATGCTGGCGTAGAGTGAGCCAGTGGCACCATCGGTACGTCCTTGAAGATCAGCTCTTGCACTTGCAGGTACAGCTTCTCGCGCTCTTCCTTGGTCGTAGCGGACTGAGCAGCCATCAAGAGCTTGTGCGCATCTTCGTTTGCCCAGCGCGTACGGTTGTTTCCGCCGATGTTGTTTTTATCCAGCAAAGTCGCCAGGAAGTTGTCCGGGTCGCCGTTGTCGCCGGTCCAACCGAGCATGAACATTTCTTGCTCGCCTGCTTTTGTTTTTTCCAGGTAAGTCGCCCATTCCATCGTCACGATTTCAGCTTCTACTCCGATTTTTTTTAGGTCTTGCTGGATTGCCTCGGCAATTTTCACGCCATCAGGCATGTACGGACGAGCAACTGGCATTGCCCAGAACTTGATTTTGAAGCCGTTCGGGAAGCCTGCTTCGGTCAAAAGCTGCTTCGCTTTGTCAATGCTAAATTCACGATCCTTGATGTTGCCGTTGTGGCCCCAGATCGATGGTGGCATTGGGTTCACAGCCGGTTGGCCAAGTCCTGCAAAGAATGCTTCGATGATAGCTGGCTTGTTGATCGCGTATGCGAGTGCTTCACGAACTTTTGGATTGTCGAGTGGCTTTTTCTCCACGTTGAAACCGACGAAGCCGATGTTCATGGATGGACGCAGGATCAGTTGCAGATCCTTGTTGTCTTTTACCGTTTGCGCGTCATCCGGGTTCACACCGTCCATCATGTCGATTTCGCCAGAGGTCAGTGCTGTCAAGCGAGCCGTGTTTTCAGGGATAACCTTGAACACGAGTTTGTCGAGTTTAGGGAAACCAGCGTTCCAGTAGTCAGGGTTTTTCTCCAGCGTAATGGTGTCATTGCGCTTCCACTCTACGAACTTGAACGGCCCGGTTCCTACCGGATTTTCGTTGAATTTCTCAGGTCCCATATCCTGTACCGCTTTTGGCGAGGCAATCGCGAAGCAGGACATGCCCAGGTTTTGAATGAATGGCGCGAGCGGGCGGTTCAGGGTGAACTTCACCGTTTGCGCATCTACCGCTTCTACAGACTTGATGACATGGTTTTCGTCGCCTTTGTAGCCGCCGAACATGTCGTTGTAGTATTCGAAGCCTTCTTTGTTATGTTGCGGATGGCTCTTGTCGCTCCAGCGCTCGAAGTTCCATTTTACGGCTTCTGCATTAAAATCGGTGCCGTCATGGAATTTGACTCCACTGCGCAAATGGAAAGTGTACGTCAAGCCGTCCGGAGAAATTTCCCACTTTTCCGCCAGAGAAGGAACAACTTCTGTGCTTTCTTCGGCGTAACCTACCAGTGTATCGAACACGTTTTCCGTCACCTTGAACGATTCGCCATCGGTTTGAGCGATCGGGTCGAGACCGACTGTATCGCCGCCGCGGCCTACGATCAATTGCTTAGGCCCCGATTTGGCTGGCTCAGGTGCTGGAGTCGCTGCCGGAGTTTCTGTCTTTGGCTGTTCTGCCGGCGCTTGTGTCGTTTGAGAACCGCTGCATCCAGCAAGCAACATGCCCAGAGCCAACAGGCTGGTCATGGCTGCGGAGAGAACTCTCTTCTTCATGAAAACATCCCCCTCTTCTAAAATGAAAGCATGTTACATTAATCCATCATCATCCGTGTCGCTCCTGCCTCGCATCCCCCCTTTAAAAAGGCTTCCTTTTCATCAGGCGGTCATCCTCGTGTGCGGCTTTACTGTTTGTACAGATGACAGGCCACAAAATGTCCATCACCCACGTCCTGAAAAGCGGGACGAGTTGAGCGGCATTCTTCTGTCACGTGGGGGCAGCGAGTATGGAACGTACAGCCGCTCGGCGGATTCGCCGGGCTTGGCACGTCACCTTGCAAGATCACCCGTTCCCGTACATCATCCGGGTCCGGAGTCGGCACCGCAGACAATAGTGCTTTTGTATAAGGGTGGAGCGGGTTCGAGTAAAGCTGTCCGCTCGTCGTCAATTCGACAATTCGGCCGAGGTACATCACACCCACCCGATCGCTGATGTGACGCACCACGCTCAAATCATGGGCGATAAACAAGTAGGTGAGGCCCATTTCCTTTTGCAAATCTTGCATGAGATTGAGCACCTGCGACTGAATGGACACGTCAAGCGCGGACACAGGCTCATCCGCTACAATCAGCTTGGGGTTGAGCATGAGCGCTCTGGCGATGCCGATCCGCTGGCGTTGCCCGCCGCTGAACTGGTGCGGGTAGCGCCTCGCGTGGTAGCTGCTCAGCCCCACGACTTCCAGCATTTCCTGCACTCTTTTTTTGCGCTCGGAACTCGTCCCGATTTTATGTACGACAAGTGGCTCTTCCAGAATCTTCTCAATATTGTGACGAGGATTCAGAGAGGCGAACGGATCTTGAAACACGATCTGCATATCGCGCCGCATTTTGCGCATCTCATCTGTGGAAAGTGCTGTAACGTTGACACCGTCAAACGTGATTTCGCCTGCGGTAGGCTCAATCAGCCGAAGCAGCGAGCGTCCCGTCGTGGACTTGCCACAGCCGCTCTCTCCGACCAATCCGAGCGTCTCCCCGCGCTTGACGGCGAACGAGACATCATCGACGGCCTTCACCACACCTACTTCCCCGCCCAGGACGCCACCTGTGATGGGATAATACTTTTTCAAGTTTTTTACGACGAGTAGTTCTTCTGTCAACGGGCATGCTCCTTTCGGGTTATTCACTCAGCCAGCAGCGGGAAAAATGGTTGTCTCCTACCGCTTTGAGCTGCGGCATTTCGCTGCGGCAAAGGTCTGTCGCCTGATCACAACGAGGTGCAAAGCGGCATCCGACCGTGAGCGAGCCTGGGATCGGCACATTCCCCGGAATCGAGTAGAGCCTTTCCTGCGACTCTTCCAGCTTCGGCAAGGAATTGAGCAGCCCTTTTGTGTACGGATGTTTGGGCTTTTTCAAAATGGTGCGGACATCCCCTTCTTCGATGACATTGCCCGCGTACATGACGACAACTCTGTGGCACATTTCGGCAACCACGCCCAAGTCATGGGTGATGAGCAAAATCGCCGTCTGCGCTTCCCGGTTGAGCTGCCGCATCAAGTCGAGAATTTGCGCCTGAATCGTCACATCGAGAGCCGTCGTCGGCTCGTCCGCAATCAAAAGCTCCGGATTACAGGCCATAGCCATGGCAATCATGACACGCTGTCTCATCCCGCCGGAGAGCTGGTGCGGGTATTCATCGACAATCGCTTCGGCTCGCGGGATTCCCACTTTTTTCAACATGTCGATGGCGCGATCCCGCGACTGTTTTTTGCTAGCCTTTGTATGTAATCGAATGGCCTCGCCGATCTGATTCCCGATCGTGAAAACGGGGTTCAGAGATGTCATCGGCTCCTGGAAAATCATCGCGATTTCATTTCCGCGTATGTCTCTCATCCGCTTTTCATTGGCTGTTACGAGGTCTTCCCCTTTGAACTTGATTGTTCCCCCGACGATTTTTCCCGGCGGATTGGGCACCAGCTTCATGACAGACAGGGAAGTGACGCTTTTTCCACAGCCTGACTCGCCGACTATGCCCACTACTTCTCCTTTGTTAACCGTGATCGTCACGCCATCAACGGCAGGGATTTGGCCGCGGTCCGTGAAAAAGTGCGTTTGCAGGTTTTCAATTTGCAGGACAGGATCTGACACGTGGCTCACCTCTCTTACCGATATATTCAGTAGAAAAAGATCTATCAGTAGACATTATGCCATTAATACAATTTTTTGGCAACACAATAAATTCTAACTATTATATTTTTACTGACTATATAGAATATTCTCCTTCACCTTCTCCATTTCCTTCCAGAAAATGTTTTTGAAGCCCACATCTCAGACACAGTCTGCGTTATGCCGTTTGGGACATCTTGTCCGAGCCTGTCCATGCGCACAAAAAAAGCCCGTTTTGGCGGGCCTTTTGTCACTGGGGCTTTGTACACCCCTTCTTTTTGCGCGTAAACAAAATCTATGGCTCGAAAAAACTTCCTACCCAATCGACAAACATTTGCGCACCGTTTTTGATGCTGTCACCCAGTGTCAGTCCCACCCGGCTCACGTAATTGACCATTTTCTCCGGCCCGGCAGTCTGGACCTGCTTGCCCATCACCGCGATTTCCATCTGGCCTTGATCCACTTTTTTGATGTAAAAGGTTTGCGCCTTTTCTTCCGGCACACCGCTTACTTTGGATATGCCCCGCTCCGCCGTTTGCAGCCCAAGCACCACACCGATCAAAAGGACGACCAAAAGCCCCGTCAGCTTCACCGTCACGTTCATGCCCATCACCTCTTCGCAGGCTCTTGCGATTCCGTTTTGCTTACCTTCTCAGCCTGCAAGTAATAAGCGGCAAAAACATCGGCCAGCGCCTCCGCCGTATTCAGGCTTTCCTGCAACGTATTTCCCGTTCCACCTATTTCCATTAACATGCTTCCCGAAGAGATGGACTGATTATACTCGCCGTGATCGGTTTTTCCGCCTTTTTCCATCACTCCGCGTGACAGCTCAGGGTACATTTTCTCCATCAGATTGTGCAGGTCTGTCGCAAACGCTTCGTTCTTCTCGTAGCTTTTGTTGCGCTTGCCGATGACGAACATGACTCTTGCGTATGTTTTGCCTTTGATCGTTACGGTAGTAGTTTCGCGCGGAGCCGTGTCGCGGTGCAGGTCGAAAAAGTAGTGCAGCTCGCGATTTTTTTCCACGGCAGCCTTGACCACCTGCAACGATTGGGCGTATGACAGGGCGTAGTCCATTTTCTTGTTCAACAGTTGCTGGTAAATGTCGTCCTTGCTAACCTCCGAGCCGATCCCCCGCTCGTTCAGTTCTTCGCTCAGACGCTGGCTGACCAAAGAGATGTTTCGCGTAGGATGATCGACAGCCGTTCCTACAGGCTTTGTCTCACTAAACCACGACTCGCGGTTGTGCGAATTGTAGACGAACACGATTTTCTTGCCGCCTGTCGACACCGGCTTTGCTACCGGAGCCGGAGCGGGCTTCTCTTCTTCCTGCTTCGCCGCTTCTTGTGTCGCTGGCTCTACAACCGGAACGAGCTGGGAAGTATCCGCCACTCGCGTTGGGTACTCTACGTAAAAATCAGCCAACGACGCACCTTTTCCCTGAACGACAAAGCGGGCGTCTTCTGTCGTTACCATCCCCGGCAGCTCTCTGCCAAGCAGACTGCGCAAATCTCCGGGTTGAATGTTCGTCGCGAGCTGAAAAAGAAAGCCCGTCACGCTGTTGGATCTGGCATCGCCCGAAGCTTGCACGGTGGCAGACAACGCTGGAATCTCCTGCCCCATCCAGTTGAGTATCGCCAGGCTCGATATATGCGAAGCCGCCTGCTGGATGGCGGAGGAGGTGATTGCGAGGCGATTTCCTCCCAGCGAAAACACACCCGTCATGACGAACAAAAAAGCGGTTATGAATGAAAGAACAGCGAATTGGCGTTGGACTAGGGTCGCCATCAGTCTCACTCCTCTGGCTGTAGCATGGACAAGCACGCATGCTCTCTTTCACGCTTGTCTATGCTTTAGCCTATGAGCCTCATAGAGACGATAGAACCCTTTTCTAGCTCAACTCTCCCAATCTAGTTATTTTCATCCTTCGACCGTCTAGTGAGTGTAGGCGGCGCTATTATCTTCATTCACAGCCTGATGCAGAGATCGATTCAAGCCTGTGGCAATCACATTGGCAACTCCTTCAATGAAGTCATCCACTTCTTTTGGCGTGACGACCAAATCTTGCCCCAGCGGCCGCAGCACCTCGTGGATCAGTTGCCGCTTTTCTTCTTCCGGAAGCGATCCGACCAGCCCCATGAACGTCTTGCGTGATTCCATATCAGGCAGATCATCCTCGGTATACGGTTCCTTGCGTTCGGGAACGGTACTCAGCGACAGCTTGTTGAACGCTCGCTTGCTCTCGACCATGGATTGTCCAAAATGCCCGAGCAAATACGTAATCGCGTCGTTGACGATGGTAGAAGCAAAAACAACGGTCGGCACTCCGACCGCAATGACCGGAATCCCGAGAGTAGCCTGATCAATCGATTTTCGCTTGTTGCCCACGCCTGAGCCGGGGTGTATGCCCGTGTCGGATACTTGAATCGTCGTGTTTACGCGATGCAGAGCGCGAGAGGCCAGCGCATCGATACAGATGACGAAGTCCGGCTTGCTTTTTTCTACGACCCCAAACACGATCTCGCTCGTCTCGATCCCGGTAATGCCCAAAACACCCGGCGACAGGGCACTGACCTCGCGATAGCCTTCACCCACTGTTTCCGGCGCCAGCTTGTACAAGTGGCGTGTAACGAGCAGATTTTCCACCACCATCGGGCCGAGCGCGTCCGGGGTCACATTCCAGTTGCCGAGCCCCACGACGAGCGCTTTCTTGTCTTTCGTGATCCCCATCTGTTCCAGAAAAGCGGCAAACTCCATCGCGAATCGCTTCGCCACTTGCTCTTCTATGGAAGTATCGTTGTCGCGCAGCTTTGGTACTTCCATCGTCAAATAGCGCCCCGGCAGCTTGCCGATTTGCTTGCCTGCCGCTTCGGTCTGCACGTGCAGTCGCGTCACTTTGATATTCGGCTCACTGTCGTCTGCTTGCAGCCAAATGCCTTCGATGTTGCTTTCGTTTTGCTGCTGGGCCAGCTCGTGCGCCTCCACCGCCAGATCGGTTCGAATCGAGTAGCCTGACAAATCAATGTTGTGCGCCATGTTCCATCGACTCCCTTCACGAAGTAAAAACGGCCATGACCGTTTTCTTCCTGCTACTAGGTTGCTTGAATCCTTTATTTTTATTCCGAATCCTTTCTTGCAAATGGTGTTGGCGCATGCTAGAATTACTTTGTTGTATGACTGTATGTCTATGGTCGTCTAAGGAGGTGACACACATGCCAAACATTAAATCCGCGATTAAACGCACCAAAACAATCGAAAAGCGCCGCGCACACCGTGCTTCTCAAAAGTCTGATCTGCGCACTTCCATCAAGAGCTTTGAGAAAGCTGTCGCCGCTTCTGATGTAGCATTGGCGAAATCCACTCTTCTGGTGGCTGTGAAAAAGCTGGACAAGGCCGCTTCGAAAGGTCTCATTCATAAAAACGCAGCAAACCGTCAAAAGTCTCGTTTGATGAAAAAGCTCAACGTTCTGAGCGCTCCTGTAGCGTAAGAGACCAGCCAAAAAAACCCCGCGAACAATTTGTTCATGGGGTTTTTTTATTGGCTTATTGGCTTATTGGCTTATTGGCCGTTGGCACTACCCGGTCGTCCGCTGCCGCTCTGCATGCGCCCGCGCAACAAACAGCTCCAAGGCAAGCCGCTTGTCCACTTGTCCGGACTTCATGCGAAAATCTTCTTCCGCCAAAATGTGCAGCAACTTTTTCAACGAGTCCTCCGAAAAATGCCGCGCCTGCTCCATCGCTTTTTTCACCGCGTACGGATGCATCTTGATCATCCCGGCCATTTGCTGTTGCGAGTAACCGCGCGGTGCCAACTGCTTGACATGCAAAAGCATGCGGAACTGTCTGGCCAGCAAGGCAATCAGCTTGATCGGCTCCTCGCCTGTCTTCATGCAGTCGTACATCATGCGCAATGCCCTGTCCAGCTTGCCTGACGCTACTTGCTCAATCAGCCCGAACACATCCTGCTCCAGCGTCCGTGCGCCAAGCATTTCGATTATCTCATCCGTAATGCTTCCCCCGACTCCTACATACAAGGCCAGCTTCTCCACTTCCTTGTCCAGAAGCCGCAATTCTTGCCCTACGCGTTCCACCAGCTTCATCGCCTGCTGACGTCCGATTTTTGCCTGGTACTTATCCGCTTGCCGTTCCACCCAACCGTACAAGTCAGCATCTTTCAGCAACGGAAACGGAATGACTTTTGCTTTTTGCTGCAGCGTTTTGACGAGCTTTTTCCGTTCGTCCAGCTTCTCTGACTCCGTATGTAAAATCAAGGTCGTATACGGAGGCGGATTTTGCAGATACCCCAGCAAGGCATCCGGATCGCTTTCCACTTTTGTCTGCGGCTTGCTCCCCGTCAAAAAATAAGCCTGTCTGGCGATAACCAGCCGATGCTCGCCCAAAAACGGCAACGTCTCCGCGTCTTGCAAAATGTCTGTCAGCCCTGTCTCCGTGCAATCGTATACGCTCATGTTCAGATCGCGAAACTGCGGATCAATCATCTGATTTTTCGCCAGTGTCAAAAATTCTTCGGCCAGAAATGCCTCCGGGCCATACAACACATAGACCGGCGAAAATTGCTTTTGCCTGATTTCCCGAATCGCCGAGAGGAGTGGCATGCCTGTTCCCTCCCTTTCCTTGCTCTTTCCTGCGTAATTATAGCACAAAACGCTCACCGTGGTTTGCTGTTCGTTGCTCCAGGCACAATCAATCGGCCGCCTGCTTTTTGCGAGCCTGCAACCGCGTTCATCGGTGCAGGAGATGGCGAACCAGCCGCAAGCAGCGATTTTGAACAGAAAAAAACCGCTACCTGTTCGGTCGGCAGCGGTTTTTCCATCCGTTGGCACCTCTATGTAAACGTTCAGGGAAAAGCCCCGGGATTCCTCCTCCCCAAACGGTAAGCAGGGGGTGCTTGATAATGTACTTTACGCACGAATCCCCTTAGTGGTGCCAGTCCCGTTTGAAAAACCACGTTTGCATGTGCAAAGCAGGAGAGACCTTTTTATCAATCGTCGTTCTCTTTATTGCTCTCCCGCTCTTCCTGCTTGTTGTCTTTCTTGTTGTCTTTCTTGTTGTCTTTCTTGTTGTCTTTCTTGTTGTCTTTCTCCTCGTCCTTGTCCCCGTCATCTTTTTCACGCGCAGACTTGTTGTCATCTTCGTCCGATTTCTCTTCCAGTCCAACCGGGAATGACGGTGGCTTATCCTCTGTCACTACTACAGGCTTTGGAACATTTGCGGGCGCTTTATTTGGCGGAGTCGCATTAGCAGCAGGCGGCTTGGCAGGTGGCTTATACTCGGTCTTTGCTGGTGGTTTGTGTGTTTGTTTCTTCGGTGGCGCCTTTTCGGACTTCTTCTCCTCTTCCTTTTTATTCAATGGAGATGGATTAGTGCTTGGAGTAGGAGCTTCCGGGCCGTAAACAACCGGATCTTTCGTCACGACAGGCGGTGTGCTGTCCGCACCATTTTGAAACGCATCCGGCTGCAGCGGCTTTTCTTCACTCCCCGAAAACAGCACGCCAACCAGCAAGCAGGCAGCAACTGCCGTACTGCCAATACCAGCCAGCCACACTTTCACTCGCTTCCACTTTTTGGATTCCGCCAGGGAAGACGACTTGCGCTTAACTTCGAGAGTAGGCAAGGATTCCTCTAGCACAGCAGATTGCACAACCGCAGGCTTCGCTGCGGCGGATTCCAGACGCGGCAGAATCGAATCTACAATGCTGATTGAGGGTACGACAGGGGGCAACTGCTCTAGCTTTTGCGACACAGTTTTCAGACGGTTGTACATAAGTTGCAGGTCAGCATCTTTTTGGATGAGGTTGCGCAGCACTTGCTGTTCTTGCACTGACAAATCCCCATCCAGATCCCGCTGCATGCATTCCCAAATTTCTTCGTTGGTCATCAACCGATCCCCCCTTTCTGGTAGTCGTACAACAGTTCCTGCAACTGTTGCCTAGCCCGAAACAAATACGATTTTACCGTGTTAAGCGGCAAATCCAATGCTTCCGCGATTTCCTGGTAAGACAAGTCTTCCAGATAGCGGAGAACTACTACCATCCTGTACTGCCTAGGCAGTTTTCCGATGGCTTCCTGGATGTCGTTTGACAGTCCGGTGAGAAGGATTTCATCTTCTACGTTGTTTCGATCAGGTATGATCAGCTCGTGTTCGTCGATTGAGACCGTTTCCTTCTTCGCGCGAAATTTATCCATACAGACGTTGCTGACGATGCGTTGTACCCAGGTCGAAAACTTCGCCTTTTCCTGATAAGTGTCCAATTTTCGATAAATGCGTATGAGCACTTCCTGAGCCGCATCGAGCGCGTCCTGTTCATTTCCCAGAATGTAATAAGCGCTTCGGTAAACGGAGGTCTCAATGGATCGAAGCAGCTCGACAAGCGCATCATGATCCCCGGTTTGCGCCAGCCTGATCAATTCTGCTTCCTGCATAATCTCCTCTCCCCCCTACAGACGGGTCGCTCATATAAAAGGTTGCAACCATGTTATGTATCCAATTGTTGGGTCTTCCAAATCAGTCCCGCAGACGAGATAATCAGCGTAACCGCCCCTTGCTGATCCGTTCGGTAAACGGCAGCACCGCAGCTTTCCAGACGATGCAGTACCTCGCTCGCAGGATGTCCGTACCGATTGTTCACGCCAACCGAAATGACCGCTGCCTCGGGAGAAACAGCTGCCAGCAGTTCGTCGGTACTGGAGCTTTTGCTGCCGTGATGGGCGACTTTCAAAACGTCGACGGGCGTCAAGCCGTTTTGCACAAGGACCGCCTCTCCGTCCTTTTCCACATCTCCCGTAAATAAGACCGTTTTGTTGTATGCCGTCAGCTGAAGCACGACGGACGCATCATTGCCGCGAAGAGTCGTTTTTCCAGGATGAAGCCATTTCCATTCGATTTCCGGCCCATCCGACCACACCTGACCAGGGGTGCCAGTCGTAATGGGAACGCCTTTTTGCTGGAACATCTGGAGAATCTCCGTCTCTTTCTCCTCCGGTGTTGCAGCATTCACCATCACTTCTCCAAAAGAAAAGCGGGGCACCAGCGCTTTCATTCCACCGATATGGTCCCAATCGCCATGCGTCATGATGACACGGTCAATTTTCTCAATCCCGCGCGACATCAGAAACGGGAGGACGACGTCTTTGCCCACTTCAAACGGGTCGCGCTTTTCCATCCATGGCTCCGCTGCCGGATGGCGCATTGTCCCACCCGCATCCATTAAGTATACCTTCTGATTGCCAATTTCGACAACGATGGAATCCCCTTGCCCGACATCCAGGAACGTGATTCGCACTTCATCGCTGCCTGCGAACGGTTGTCTCGCCGCCGCCAAAAGCCCGAGAAATAAGGCCAAACAGAGCACGACGTCGCGTTTCCGATGAAAACCGAGCTTCCACAAACTGGGCATGCTCCCGAGAAAACAGGCATACAGGAGGAGCCACCACCATTCCGGATGCGGCCAGTAGGTAAATGGAATCAGCCACTGATCCATAGCCAGGAGCGGTTCGTGTACCCAGCTGAGCAAATGGGTAGCCACCCAGACAGGGAGCGTCGCCAGCGCCGGGTGAAGCAAATCAAGCACGATCGCCGCATATCCGAGCGGCAAGACAGAAAAAGACAGCACAGGCGTCACAATCAGATTGACCAGCCAGGAAAGCGGAGAAAACTGGTGAAAATGGTACAGCAGAAACGGAAAAGAGACGAGCTGGGCGGAAACCGTCACAGCCACAAGTGTTCTGATCCACGCAGGCACGCGGACAGCTACTTGCTGGCTGTACGGCACAAACAAAATAAGTCCCAGCGTAACGGCAAAAGACAGTTGGAAGCCGACATGCCACAACTGATACGGATTCGTGGCGAGCATGCCGAGGAGCGTGCCTGCCCAAATCTCTTTTCCATCCAGTCTTTTCCCCACGACCTGACAGACAAGACCTACTCCTCCCATCAAGCCGGCTCGCACAGCGGAAGCACTGGCGCCAACGAGCAGTACGTAACCCACAAGCAGCAAGACCGTCGCACATAGGCTCCAGCGACGGCTGACGCCCGCTTTTTCCAGCGTCCACAAAAACATCGAGGTCACCAGTGTCACATGCAAGCCGGATATGGCGAGAATATGGCTCAGGCCCAAATTGGTGTACATGGACGCAAGCTGGGGCGTCACCTCCTGACTGACCCCAAGCAGCAACGACTTCATGTATCCCGCCGTTTCTTGATCGGGAAACAAGCGGTCAATCCGGCTCGCTCCCGCCTCCTGCCACTCCTGAAAGCTCCCCCATACGCTTGCCGCCGCCTCTGTGCGCACCTCGCCAAATGATGTGTCGCCTGTGACGTGTACCCCTTGCCAATGCAAATAGCGGGCATAGTCAAAAGCGTGCGGGTTACGCGCCCCACTCGGCAAAGCCAGCCGGACAAAAGCCGTCAGCTGGCTGCCCGTCCGCCACTTTTCAATCGCAGCTGCTTCCTCAGCCGTACCTAATTGGACGCGAAGAACTATTTTTTCGTTACTGGCAAGCGGACGCAACCGCTCTTTTTCCTCCCCCCATTCGCTGATGGTGGCAAAAAAACGGGCAGCATCGCCGTCCCGCTTGACGACAGAAGCAATCTCTCCACGAACCCAGACAGCCGCTTGCTGTTCAGCTGATGGTTTCAGCGTGGACGCATGGAGAATCTCGTACCCATAAAAATAGAGACCTGCTAGAATAGAGAGGAAGCAGTAAAAAGCGAGCCGCCTTCGGTAGACAAGCGGAAGAAACGCCAAGACTGCTGCCCATGCGCCGAGAACGCCCGCCATCCAAAAGGGCTGGACGTAGGCAGCCAGGAGAAAACCGCTCATTACGGCCAGACTAGCGCCCCAAAGTGACATAGTCTCTCCCTCCGTTCTTTGTCGAACTGTTCTTTTCTTTAGGAGAGTATATCCCTTGGCGTGCGGACAAAAATAGAAGAGACGAGAGTCCTTTTTCCTTAGGCTGTACGACTGTTTTGCGTACAGTCCCAAGCATTCAGAAGAGATTGCGCCAGCTTGCGATACGTGATAGAGTTAGCAGGAGCAATCCAGTGAGAGGAAGAGTCATTTCATATGTGTGGAATCGTAACACTCTACAACAAGCGGCAAATGCCAGTTAGGCAAGAAGCGATCAGCGCGATGACCGGTATCATCCTGCACCGTGGTCCAGACGACGATGGTTTTCATCTCGAAGACAACATCGCCCTGGGCTTTCGTCGTTTAAGCATCATTGACGTGGAAGGCGGGCATCAACCGCTGTTTAACGAAACACGTGACATCTGGATTATTGGCAACGGTGAAGTGTACAACTACAAGGAATTGCAACAATGGTTAAAAGACATCGGTCACGTTTTCCATACCGATTCTGATATTGAAACCATCCTGCACCTCTACGAGGAGGTAGGAACAGAAGCACCTAAACATTTGCGCGGCATGTTCGGCTTTACCATTTACGACTCCCGCAAAAAACGGTTGTTCGGCGCACGCGACCACTTCGGGATCAAGCCGCTCTACTACGTGGAGACGCAAGATTCCATCGGGGTCGCCAGCGAAATCAAAAGCTTGCTGGAGATTCCTGGATTTACGCGCGAAGTAAACCACAACGGTTTTTATCATTACTTGACTTTCCAATACGTGCCTGATCCGGAAACGATGTATCAAGGCATCTATCGCATCCCGCCAGCGCACTCGTTCATCGTCGAAAACGACCAGATCAAGCTGGAACGCTACTGGGACGTGGAGTTCAAGCCGGATGAGAGCAAGCCGTTCTCGTATTTCGTCGAAGGAACCCGCGATGTGATGATGGAGTCGATCGACAAGCACCGGATTAGCGAAGTGCCGCGCGGAGCTTTCCTCTCCAGCGGCGTCGATTCCAGCAGTATCGTCGCCATGCTGCGCACCTATGAGCCGGTGAAAACTTTTTCCGTCGGATCAGACATCCCTGGCTACAGCGAGCTTGATTTCGCCAAGCGCACGGCTGGCTTTTTGGGAACCGAGCACTTCGAGCGGGTAATCAACGCCCAGCAATACATGGACGAATTGCCGCGTCTCATCTGGCATCAGGATGAGCCGGTGGCAGACCCTTCTGCGATCTTGCTCTACTTCGTTGCGCAAATGGCAAGCGAGCACGTCACTGTCGTCTTGTCTGGCGAAGGTGCCGACGAATTTTTTGGCGGGTACAACATCTACAGAGAACCTAGCTCTCTCAAAATGTTTTCCGGCATGCCGGGCTGGATGCGTCAGTCCATCGGCTACATGGCCCATCGCCTGCCTGATCAGGTAAAAGGGAAAAACTTCCTCATCCGCGGTTCGAAAACGGTTGAGCAACGCTTTTTCGGAAACGCCCTGATCTTCAGCGAAGAGATGAAAAGACGCGTCGTGATGGACGACATCGCACGCTCTGAATCGTACGTCTCGCCGTTTACGATCACCGAGGACATTTACAAGCGCGCCTCCCAGTACGATGATGTAACGAAAATGCAGTATCTGGACATTCACACTTGGCTGCGCGGAAACATTTTGATGAAAGCCGACAAAATGACGATGGCCAACTCCCTGGAGCTGCGCGTTCCGTTCATCGATCTGAAGGTGTTCGAATTTGCTGCGACCATTCCGACGAAGTACAAGATCGCCAACGGCACGACCAAACACGTTCTGCGCGAGGCGATGAAAGACTTCTTGCCGCAGGAAATCAAATCGAAGAAGAAACTGGGCTTCCCGGTTCCGACGCGCCATTGGCTGAAAAACGAGTTTTACAAATGGGCCAAAGAGATCATTTTCGAATCGAAGGTCGACAATTTGATCAACAAGGCTTACGTGCTCTACATGCTTGACGAGCATCGCGAAGGCAATGCCGACTACAGCCGCAAAATCTGGACGATTCTCGTCTTCATGCTGTGGCACCAAATTTTCATCGAGCAAAAATATACGTTTGATCCGTATGTGAGTCCAAACGTAGACATTCGCCGCAAAAAAAATTCCTTGCAGCACATCGGTTAACTTAACTGGCAAGGAGCGAGTGAAAAAAATTTGCAGACCCTCTCTTACTTTTCGTAGATTGTGACTAGAGCGATTTCACAATCATGCGCGGGGTAAGGGAGGGTCTTTTGTCATGCTTCTCGATTGGTGGGAACGTTATCGCCGTCTCATTCTGGTCGTTGCGGCCATCGCATTTTTGGCGCTCAGCTTTTGGCTTTATCAGCGAGACAACCGCGAAGGGACGGTTGGCGTGCCGATCGCTGCGTCTGCCTATGCGCAGGGCGCAGCGGAGCCGAAAGCGCCATCCGTTGCCACCACGCCAGCGGAGCAAAGAGCCGCACCTGACGCGTCGGTGCCTGCTTCGGCTTCCAGGCAGCTTGCAGCCGGGGCGGCACAAGAGCAAGCTGCTCCGCCTCTTTACGTCGACGTGAAAGGAAAAGTAAAAAAACCGGGGCTGTATCGCTTTGCGCCTGGCAAGCGGGTCGCAGATGCAATCGAAGAGGCTGGCGGAGCGCTTCCACAAGCAGACCTCGATCAAATCAATCTGGCTCAGCCACTTGCGGACGGCACCGCCTTGATCATTCCGGCAAAAGGCAGCAGCGGCACTTCTCCCCTGCCCGGCGTAGGCTTGCCCTCCCCCGCTTCTGTCCAGGTGGGCGTGAATGGTGCTCCTAGCGCGGGGAGCAGCAAGCAACCAGGCAAAACGGTCAATCTCAACTCGGCCACAGTCCAGGAGCTGATGACGTTGCCTGGAATCGGCGAGTCGCGGGCAGCAGCGATCCTGGAATACCGCACGCAAGTCGGTCGTTTTCGCTCGGTCGACGAGTTGAAAAAGGTATCGGGGATCGGGGCCAAGATGTTCGAAAAGATCAAAGACCACATCGTTGCGCAATAAACGATCATCCGGTCATGATTGGCAAAATTGCCACATAGAATGGGAAAAGAATATCGGAGGGAGGTATGCCCATGGATAAAATCGGGTTCATTGGTACGGGCAGCATGGGCAGTATCTTAATTGAAGCATTGCTGTCCGCCAAAGCGCTGTCTCCCAGCCAAATGATCATCACCAATCGCACAATCGAAAAAGCCGAACAGCTCGCAAAGCGGCTTGGCGGGCTGGCGGTCGCTCATAGCAACGCAGACTTGGCCAGAGAAGCCAACATCATCGTGTTGTGCGTCAAGCCGCTGGAATACAGCGAGTTGCTTGCCCAACTCGCCCCTGTTTTGACGGAGGGACATCTGTTCATCACCATTACCAGCCCGATCAAACTGGAGCATTTGGAATCGAAAGTGCCATGCGCCATCGCCCGGGTCGTGCCCAGCATTACCAATGCCGCACAAAGCGGAGTCAGTCTATGCGAGTTCGGGTCGCGCGTTAGCGAGGAGCAACGTCATTACATCCGCAATCTTTTCGCCCACATCAGTACCCCGGTCGAAATCAGCGAACCGTTTTTGCGCATCACTTCGGACATCGCCAGTTGCGGCCCTGCTTTTCTCAGCTACATTTTGCAGCAGATGATTCAAGATGCCGTGGAGGAGACAAACATTTCTCCAGAGGCTGCTACGTATTTGACCTCGCAGATGCTGATCGGCGTGGCTGACTTGCTTCGGGAAGAAAAATTTACGCTCCCTTCCTTGCAGCAACGGGTCTGCGTCCCGGGAGGCATCACCGGAGAAGGTTTGATTCCTTTGCAAAGTAAGTTTCCAGGCATTTTCAGAGAAGTATTCCAGCGCACACAGGCAAAATTTTCCGAGGATCAGGAGCTGCTTGACCGTTACTTGAATGAACAGCCGCAGTAGCTTGCATATGTGCTGATCGTTGCACAGGTCGATTAAAAGATCGCGTGACAGGCTGCGTGACAGTATGCTTGACTGGGCGCGTGATAGGCTGCGTGATAGGCTGCGTGATAGTACACTTGACCGGGCGCATGACAGGCTTCGTGACAGTATGCTTGACCGGGCGCGTGATGGGCTGCGTGATAGTACACTTGACCGGGCGCGTGATAGGCTGCGTGACAGTACACTTGACCGGGCGCGTGATAGGCTGCGTGACGGGTACGCTTTGACCAAGCGCGTGATAGGTCGCGTGACAGTACGCATGACCAGGTGCATGACAGGCCGCGTGACAGTACGCATGACCAAGCGCGTGATAGGCTGCGTGACGGGTACGCTTGACCCGGGCGCGTGACAGTACGCTTGATCAGGCGCCGCGTGACAGGCTTGCTTGCCGGACCCGCACGCAGATAATCAAAAAGGAGTGGGACGCCTGTCGTGCAGGCTCCACTCCTTTTTTCCGTTTGGATTATCATGCTCCCTCTTCTAACCAGCAGTGATTACTAAAGACAGAAGTAGCAAGCAAATAATCTTGTATGGTTGTTCACTCGAATCGATTAGCGAACGACGATGTTGACCAGTTTGCCAGGAACGGCAATGATTTTGACGATCGTTTTGCCATCGATCAGTTCTTTGATCATGTCGTTGTTAAGCGCCAGCTCTTCCATTTGTTCCTTGGTCGAATCGGAAGCGATCAGCAACTTCTCTTTGTTCTTGCCGTTAATCTGGATGACGATTTCCACTTCGTCCTCCACCAGCTTCGACTCATCGTAAGTTGGCCATGCTTCGTAGGAGATCGTTTCGTTGTGTCCGAGCTTCTCCCACAGTTCTTCACCCAAGTGCGGAGCGATTGGCGACAACATTTTTACGAAGTCTTCCATGTACGATTTCGGCAGAACGTCTGCTTTGTACGCTTCGTTCACGAATACCATCAGTTGGGAGATACCTGTGTTGAAACGCAGGCCCTCGTAGTCTTCGGTTACTTTTTTCACGGTTTGATGGTAAACGCGCTCCATGCTCGTCGCTTTTTTCGTATCGACGATTTTCTCGTTCAGCTGGCCGTTGTCTTGCACGAACAGGCGGTATACGCGGTCCAGGAAGCGGCGCGCACCATCGAGGCCTTTTGTCGACCAGGCGATGGAAGCATCCAGCGGCCCCATGAACATCTCGTACAGGCGGAGCGTATCGGCGCCGTGGCTGTGTACGATATCGTCAGGGTTGACGACGTTGCCTTTGGATTTGCTCATTTTTTCGTTGTTTTCGCCAAGGATCATTCCTTGGTTAAACAGCTTTTGGAATGGCTCCTTGGTAGGTACGACGCCGATGTCGTACAGGAATTTGTGCCAGAAACGGGAGTACAGCAAGTGCAGTACCGCGTGCTCTGCTCCACCGATGTAGATGTCGACTGGCAGCCATTCTTTCAGCTTTTCCGGATCAGCCATGGCTTGATCGTTGTGCGGATCGATAAAGCGCAGGAAGTACCAGCAGCTGCCCGCCCATTGCGGCATCGTGTTGGTTTCGCGGCGCGCTTTCATGCCTGTTTCCGGATCGACGGTGTTCAGCCAATCGGTAATGTTGGCAAGCGGCGATTCGCCCGTGCCGGATGGCTTGATTTCTTTTGTTTTTGGCAGCATAATCGGCAGTTCGGATGCTGGAACAGCTTTCATCGTGCCATCTTCGAGGTGCAAAATCGGAATCGGCTCACCCCAGTAGCGTTGACGGCTGAACAGCCAGTCGCGCAGACGGTAGGTCACTTTGCGATTTCCTTTGCCTTCGGCTTCCAGCCATTCGATCATTTTGTTGATCGCCTGCTCTTTGTTCAGACCGTCGAGCATGCCGGAATTGATATGCTCTCCGTCGCCTGTGTACGCTTCTTTGGAAATGTCTCCGCCCGCGATTACCGCTTTGATCGGCAGGTCGAATGTTTTTGCAAATTCATAGTCGCGCTCGTCGTGTGCAGGTACCGCCATGATCGAGCCGGTTCCATAGCTGATCAGCACGTAGTCCGCGATCCAGATCGGCAGGCGCTCGCCGTTTACCGGATTGATGGCGTATGCCCCGGTGAATACCCCTGTCTTTTCTTTTGCCAGGTCTGTACGTTCCAGATCGCTTTTGTGTTTGGCTTGCTCCAGATAAGCTTCTACGGCTGCTTTTTGCTCTGGGCTGGTAATCTGCTCAACCAGTTTGTGCTCTGGAGCGAGTACCGCGTAAGTAGCGCCGTAGAGCGTGTCCGGGCGCGTCGTGAAGACGGTAAAGCTTTGATCGTGTCCGTCGACGGCAAAAGTAACTTCTGCCCCTTCGGAGCGGCCGATCCAGTTGCGCTGCATTTCCTTGATGCTCTCCGGCCAATCCAGCTCTTCCAGGTCTTGCAGCAGTCTTTCCGCATAGGCCGTAATTTTCAGCACCCATTGCTTCATTGGACGGCGCTCGACTGGATGTCCGCCGCGCTCGCTCTTGCCATCGATGACTTCTTCGTTTGCCAGCACCGTTCCCAGTGCAGGGCACCAGTTTACAGCTACTTCGTCAATGTACGCCAAGCCGTGCTCATACAGCTTCGTGAAAATCCACTGGGTCCATTTGTAGTAGTGCGGGTCAGTCGTGTTGATCTCTCTGTCCCAATCGTAGGAGAAGCCCAAAGACTTGATTTGGCGGCGGAACGTGTTGATATTTTTTTCCGTGAACTCCGCAGGGTCATTGCCTGTGTCGAGCGCGTATTGCTCAGCAGGCAGACCAAACGCATCCCACCCCATTGGGTGAAGCACGTTGTAGCCTTGCATCCGCTTCATGCGGGACAAAATATCGGTAGCCGTATAGCCTTCCGGGTGTCCGACGTGCAGCCCTGCACCGGAAGGGTACGGGAACATATCGAGAGCGTAAAACTTTTGCTTGCCTGGGTCTTCTGATGTTTTAAAGGTTTTGTTTTGCTCCCAGTATTGTTGCCATTTTTTTTCGACTTCACGATGACTGAAAACCATGGTAGAGCACTCCCATCTTAAAATAGGTAAAAAAGTAGAAAACTTGGCTATGCCAAGCTGTTGCCAACATCATGATCCAAACTGCCTTTCGGCCATATAAAGAAAACCTCACGCCCCAATCGCTTGAACGAAAGGGACGAGAGGTTTGTTTATACTCCCGCGGTACCACCCACATTGGCGAATGCAAAGCATCCACCCACTTAAATCCGTAACGGGGATGAGCCGCCCACCCTTACACAACCATATTAGAATGGCCTTCAAGGCGAGTGCTGAGAGGCGAGTTCGGACGATCCCGGGTTGACTTGCACCTGCCGTCAACTCTCTGTATGCTCGCGGGGCATATTCCTACTATTCCTCTTAAACGCGTCGAAATTTGCAGTTATAACGCCATTATAGTCAATTGGAACCAACCATGTCAAACTTTATGGCTTGCGTGCGGAAAAAAACAGGCGCTCGCTCGCTTCCTGCGGTGGCAAGTCCGAATAGTCTGCCGTAATGACGATGTCCGTGAACCCGGCCTCCGCGAGCCAGCGCATCAGTTGCACAGGCTGGTAAGCTCTTTGCCAATGCTCCTCCTCCATCCGCTCGTACAAGCCGTTTGGCTGGCGGATGAAAAAGGTCAGCTGATGCTCTACTTCCAGGCGAAGCGGGTCGCAGAAACATTGCCAAATGTACGAAACCTCGTCGTCGACGTAGGTGAACGTCTCGTCTCCGAAAACGTGCAGCATCTTGTACGGACTGTGCACATCAAACAAGAAGCTTCCCCCTGGAGCAAGATGAGCGAACACGCGTCGGAACGTCTCTTGCACGTCCGCCTCTTCTGTCAAGTAGCTGAGCGAGTCGCACAAGGAAATGACCGCATCGGCTTCCGGCAAGGAAAGCTCGCGCATATCTTGTTCCACCCACGCTACCTCTACTTGCTCCTGGCGCATTTTATCGTAGGCAATCGCCAGCATTTCGGCTGAGAGGTCGACACCTGTGACGCGATAGCCCCGCTTCGCCAGCGGAATGGCGATCGTCCCTGTCCCGCAGCCGAGATCGATAATCCGCTTGGATGCGCTGCCTTTTTGCCAGCTACGCTCAATCCAGTCGAGCCACTGATCGTAGGGGGTGTCTGCCATCAACGCATCGTAGACGGCGGCCATGTGTGCGTAGGCCATCTTTATTACCCTTGCACAGCGAAGGAAACCTCTTCTGCATCCTTCCACAGGCGCTCCAGGTTGTAAAACTCGCGATCTTCCCGGTGGAAGACGTGAATGACGATATCTCCCAGGTCAACCAGCACCCAGCGACCTTCGTCTGCCCCTTCAATCCCGCGAACATCATAGCCGTTTTTATGGGCCTGGTCGCGAATCTCGCGCACGATTGCCTGTACTTGGCGCTCGTTGTTTCCGTGGCAAATCATGAAGTAATCTGCAATGACGGACAGCTTGCTGATGTCCAGCACCTTGAGATTTTCTGCCTTTTTGTCATCGGCTGCCTTCACTACCAAGCGAGCCAACTCTTCTACTGTTTTAACCATCAAAACCCTCCTTCTCTCCCTTTGCGGGATACCAAATCGTTATAGGCAATCAGCGTCAACGGATAAACCGTTTTCTGCTTTTCTATCAAAAACTGAATGGTGCCGCCCAAAGCTAGTGCCAAGGCTTGATCCAAATTCTTTTCAGCCAGCGCGCGAATCTCGTCGACACCAGGAAAAATGCGGTTCGGTTCTATATAGTCTGCCACACAAACGACTTTTTCTAACAGGGACATCCCCGCTCGCCCCGTCGTGTGGTAGCGAACGGCTTGCAAAATATCCGTATCTGTCACACCGAGATCCGTCTGGATGACGATCGCCCCGGCAAACGCGTGCCACAGCTCTTTTTCCCCTTCCAGAAGCTCTGTCGGCATATCGTGGCGAACGAGAATTTCGAACATTTTCTCCACGGGCCAGCATTTGCAGTAGTCGTGCAACAGCCCTGCAAGCTCCGCTTTGTCCGGGTCAGCCCCGTAGCGAACGGCAAGGTTGCGAGCTGACTGGGCGACTCCGAGCGTGTGGTTGAAGCGCTTTTCATGCATTTGCGCCCGAATGCGGGCAAGCAGTTCTTCCCGATTAGTCAAGAGTTTCATAGAATCGGTTCTCCTTTATATAGCGCTCCACAGCAGCTGGCACCAGGTAGCGGATGCTTTTGCCCGCAGCCGCCTTTTCGCGGATCAATGTGGAAGAGATGTCCCAAACCGGCATCTCCACAAACGTGACGTACTCGCTTGCCTCCCGATCCAGCTCGGTGCCCGGCCGGGCGAGTCCTATAAAGCGTACCATGCGAAGCAGCTCTTGGAACTGGTACCATTTGGGCAAGATTTTGACCATGTCTCCCCCAATAATAAAAGAAAACTGACAATCAGGGAACTGCTGTGTTAGCTGAACCATTGTGTCGTAGGTGTAGGAGGGGCCTTCTCTTCTCAGCTCGATATCCGTGACGCGAAAAGCCTCGTGATCGGCCACAGCCATCTGAACCATGTTCAGGCGATGCTCTGCCAATGTCAGACTGTCCCTCTGTTTGTGCGGAGGAATGTGCGTCGGCATGAACCAGATTTCATCAAGCCCGGCCTGTTCCCTGGCTTGTTCTGCTGCCAGCAAATGACCGCAGTGGATCGGATCGAATGTCCCGCCCATCATCCCTACTTTTTTGACGGCATGCTTCATGGCGGTAGTCCTTATGGTTACGGCAGCTTGATGGTCTTGTGCTCCCGGGACTCTTTGTACAAGACAACCGTATGGCCGATCAGCTGTACCAGCTCGGCACCCGCACCTGCTGCCAAATCTTCTGCTACCTCGTGTTTGTCATCGCTGTTGTTTTGCAAGATCGCTACTTTGATCAATTCGCGCACTTCCAGCGCCTCTTTGATCTGGGTGATCATATTTTCATTCACGCCCCCTTTTCCTACTTGGAAAATCGGGGTGAGATGGTGTGCTTCTGCGCGCAAAAAGCGCTTTTGCTTGCCGGTCAACATCGGCATGCCTCCTTTTAGTTCCTGCAATCAAGATTGATCAGGTTGTTTTCGTCAGTTGCTGCAAGACAATCTCACGCATGACATCTGTCGGTGCGTCTGTTCCCGTCCACAGCTCAAATGCCAGTGCACCCTGGTTTACGAACATCCCGACGCCGGAGTGGACAGTCGCGCCGATTTCTTTCGCTTCACGCAACAGGCGCGTCTCCAGCGGGTTGTAAATCAGGTCGCTGACAGTCAGGCCGGGATGGAGCCATTCTGCTGGCACAGGAGTTTCCTGCACGTTTGGCAGCATGCCGATGGAAGTCGTGTTGATCAAAAGGGAGGAGTCTGCGATGGCGTCTTTGCCTTCCCCTTGCTCCACGATCCGCGTCGGGACGATTGTTCCCACATGCTCTGCCAGTACAGCCGCTCTTTCCCGCGAGCGGTTGATGATGCGAATTTCCTTGACGCCTTTTTCCGCCAAAGTAAACGCAACAGCACGGGCAGCTCCGCCCGCGCCCATCATCGTGACAATTTGTTTGTCCAGCACGATCCCCGTCTCCGCTACAAGCGAGCGGACGTAGCCCATGCCGTCCGTATTGTAACCGATCAGCCTGCCATCCTTGCTTACGACCGTATTGACCGCGCCGATGCGCTTCGCCAGCGGATCGATTTCATCGAGCATCGGCATGATCGCCACCTTGTGGGGAATCGTCACGTTAATCCCGCGCAAGCCCAATGCGCGAATCCCCGCTACCGCGTCCGCCAAGTCTTCCGGGTCTACGTCAAACGCCGCATAAGCGAATCCAAGTCCGGTCTCGGAAAAAGCAGCATTGTGCATCATCGGAGATTGGGAATGGGAAACCGGATGTCCGAACAGGCCAACCAACTGCGTTTTGCTTGTAATCATGGAGCATTTCCTCCCCCGTAGCTTCTCTCTCTAGCATATGGCACGAAAAAGGGAGCGCCATACGCGGATACTTGTTGAACTGGCTAGATCAGCCCGCGGCGCATGCCCACGCTTACTCCTTTTGGCGCGTGAACCACGACGTTCGCTTCGTACTTGCCTTGAATGGTCACCCAGCCCAGCCCGGAGATGACGATATCCGTAGACATTTGCGACTGGGTCACCTTGAAGGAATGCTTGACGAACGGCGGGAGCGCTTTTGCCGCTTCTTCTCCTGTCGGAGGCACCAGCAGCGTGCCGTGATGCTTTTCCATCACTTCGTCCGCTTTTTCCAGCTTCGTGCGATGAATGTACAGGTCGTTGTCTACATAAACGACAAACGGCTGTTTAGATCCACGCACAAAGTCGATGCGTGCCAAGCCGCCGAGAAACAGAGTTTGTCCAGCTTCGAGCTGGTATACTTTGGAGTTGATCCGGCTTTTCGGAGTGATTTTGCGCAAATCGGCTGGCGACACCATATGTCCAATCTGATCGCGGTTGATGATGCCCGGCGTATCGTAAATGGAGCGGCCGTCTTCCAGCGGAATTTCGATTTTATCGAGCGTCGTGCCAGGGAATGGCGATGTCGTGATCTCCAGCTCTGCGGCTCCGTAATCGTGCAGGATGCGGTTGATCATCGTCGATTTGCCGACATTGGTCACTCCGACGATGTACACGTCGCGCCCTTTGCGCAGCTCCCCGATCCGATTCAACAGTTCGTCGATATGCAGTCCTTTTTGCGCACTGATCAGCACGATGTCTTCCGGGCGCAAGCCGCGCTCTTTCGCTTCATGCTGCATCCAGTTGCGCACGCGGTTCAGGTTGATGTTTTTCGGCAGCAAGTCCACTTTGTTGCCCACGAGCAAAATCGGGTTTTTCCCGACAAAGCGCGGCAGCCCTCTGAGCCAGGAGCCTTGGAAGTCAAAAATATCGACGACCATGACGACCAGCGATTGCGTAGAGCCGATGCCATCCAAAATTTTCAGGAAGTCGTCGTCACCCATTCCTACCGGAGCGACTTCATTGTAATGCTTGATGCGATAGCAGCGCTGACAGATGACGACCTTGCGCCCCAATGCCGACTCCGGCGCATAGCCGGGCTTTTTCGCATCCTCTGTCTGAATCGCGATCCCACATCCGGCACAAGAGCCGAGTGTTTGTTCCGTCATGCTTTTCTCCTCCACGAAACCATTCCTTTCCTTTCCATCCAGCTTAAAGCCACGCGCTCCATCTGACGGTTAAAGCGCGTCCAGAAACCGTCCGTCTGGGCCACAGGCACGACCAGGATCGTATGAAACCCCAGTCGATTTCCCCCCAGCACATCAGTAAACAATTGATCGCCAATCACGACAGTCTCGGCGATGGTCACGTTCATTTGCCGAACTGCCTGCAAAAAGGCACGGTTGGTCGGCTTTTTCGCCGCACAAATAAAACCGAGATCGAGTGGTGCACAGAAGCGATGTACGCGCTCCTTGTTGTTGTTGGACACAACAGTGACCTGAATGCCTGCTTCCTGCATCCGGGCCAGCCAGTCGATTACCTCCGGAGTAGCCTCCGGCCTGTCCCACTCCACCAACGTATTGTCCAGGTCTGTTATCACCGCACGGATTTTATTTCGTTTCAATTGATCTATATCAATGTGATGGATTGACTCTACGAACTGACTGGGCATCAGCTTGTTTAAAAACACGGGGCACCTCCAAATGATGTGCAGCCATTAACCGCGATTTCGGCACCTACTATACCATAATCGACCACTCTGTTGCAAAAGAAAAAGCTTGCGCCGCCCCTTGCCACGGACAATCAGAGTGTGTCATAATGGCGGTACTTATAAAACTGTTTTTGTTTAAATAGTTTTCACCCGTAAGTCAGGCAGGGGGTCGCTGAAGATGAAAGACCGAATCATGAAAGGTTTTATTGAAGAGATCAGAGAAAAAGGCATGAAGTTTTCCATGGACGACCTGGCGCGCAGGCTGGGGATCAGCAAGCGAACGCTGTATGAGCATTTTTCTTCCAAAGTGGAGATTCTCGAAACAATCATCTCCCAGACGTTTGCCGAGGGCGATGAAAAAACCCGGCAAATTCTCGCTGACGACAGTCTTTCTCTCCTCGATAAAATCAAAGGGGTCATGCTGGTGTTGCCGACACACTACGAGTTTTACGATTTGCGCATTCTTGAACAGATGAAGCGCTACTACCCGGAGCAATGGGCTCTGGTCGACTCCGCGCTCTCGGACGATTGGCAGACGCTGCGCGCCCTGATTGAACAAGGGGTCAAAGAGGGGCTGATCGTCAACATGAACGTGACATTAGTGATGAAGCTGATCATCGACGCCGTCAATTCGACACTGGATCAGCGCTTTTACATGAAAAACCAGATTACGGTTTCCGAAGCTTTGGCGGCGATTGTCGATGTTCTGTTGTACGGCCTGATCCCTGTGGATAAAAGGTAGCCCCTTTTATTCTCTTTTTTTGCGAAAACCAATAAAACAAAAATAGTTTTTCGAGTACACGACTTGAAAGAGGTGTTCACCATGGCTGTTTTTACCCAAATGACAAAAGCGCAACGCACTGGCTTGCTGTTCGTGATTCTGATTTTGTTCATCGATATGCTGCTCTACAGTCTGTTGATTCCAATCGTCCCTTATTTTTCCGAGACGCTAAAGCCCTCCTCTACCATGATGGGCATTCTGTTCAGCAGCTATGCGGTCGCCATGCTGCTCGCCACTCCGATCTTCGGCCCGATCTCGGACCGCTTGGGCAGACGTGCCGTGCTGTTGGTCGGCCTGATTGGGCTGGCAGCTTCCACGCTGCTGTTCGCGTTCTCTGACACCATGGCCTTGTTGATTACTGCCCGCTTCGTGCAAGGGATTGCAGCGGCTGCGACTTGGCCGACCGCTCTCGCCCTGCTCGCCGACCTGTTCCCTCCGAAAATGCGCGGAGCGGTCATGGGAACGGCGTTGACCGCTATTTCTACAGGCACTTTGCTCGGCGCACCGATCGGCGGCTGGCTGTTTGAGATCAGCGATCACCGGATGCCGTTTCTCGCCGCTGCGGCCTTTACGGTCATCAACATCGTGCTCGTCTTTTTGTTCCTGAAGGAAGAAGCGGCTCGTACAGCCAGCGAAAAGCTTGCGGTAGGCGGATTTTTGCGCAATCCACAGGTCGTCTTCATCGCCGGAATCGTCCTGCTGGCGGAAGTATCGCTCTGTCTCTTGGAGCCGACGCTGCCCGTCTTTTTAACGCAAAAGTTCAGCATCACCCCGACTGCGATCGGCTTGCTGTTTGCAGCGATGACTTTGGCCTACGGATTGATTGCCCCGGTAGCAGGCTCGCTGTCCAACCGTTTTAATCCGTATAAGCTGATGTTCGCCGGAATCGTCATCCTCGCTGTCTTCATGCCTTCACTGGTATGGGCTGGCTCGCTGTGGCAGGCGGGAATTGCGATGGCGCTTGTCGGCGCAGGCGTAGGCTTTACGCTGTCACCCACCCTCCCGACTTTGGGCAGCATCATCGACCAAGGGGGAAGCGGCGCCTATGGCACAGCCTACGCTTTGTTCAACATGTTCCACGGGATCGGCATGGTAGCCGGGCCGTTGGCAGGCGGCATTTTGACGGATTTGTTGCCTGTATCGTCTGCCATCCTCGTTGTGGCAGCAGCCGTGCTTGGCTTCGGCATCATGCTGTTCCTCCAGCTCAAAGCGAGTGGAGCCGTGCGAGTCTCTTCGTCAAAAGGCGAGATGCATTCGTCTTAATGTCTAAAGGAAACGCACAGACGAATGCTGCTGGTAGCGACTGGGTGACCAAGCGACTGAGTGACTGAGCGACTGAGTGACCGAGCGACCGAGCAACCGAGTGACCGAGCGACCGAGCAACCGAGTGACTGAGCAACCGAGTGACCGAGCGACCGAGTGACCAAGCCACTGACGAAGCAACCACATGCTCCAGCCAAACAAACGACACCCCCGCTGTCACGCTAGTACGTGGCCATCGGGGGTGTCGTCTTTTATTCGCTATCGAACGGTTGTTGTCTCGTCTCCATCAGGCGCTTGACCCGCTCTGTCGGAGTCCAGCACTGAAAACGGTAGTCCGGCCGCGTCTCGTACGTCAGCCGCGAACAGCGATAAGTCACGCCGCCGGGCGCTTTTTCCACGCGAAAATGCGTACAGGTCGCACAACAATGAAACGGGTTCTCCTCGCCCATTGCCCCTCCTCCTATCTCCCCAGCTTCCAAGGAAACATGGACAATTGCTCGTAGCGCTCCTGTTTCGGCTCGGCAAAATTGGAAAAGCCAACTCCGACCAGCCTGACACCCGGCGAGTAATCAAACGCATCGAGCAAATCGTCCAGAAGTTCTTGCCAGTTGGCCCCTGCGACTGCCTTGTGCTGTTTGGTCCGTTGCGTAAAATCGGCGTACTTGATCTTGAGCGTAATCGTCTGCGGCTCGACCCCATCCTGGCGCACGTCCTCTTCGACTTCCCGCAGCAAGGAATAGGCAATCGGCGCGATCGACTCGCGGTCATACAAGTCAAAAGACAGTGTCGTCTCGCGGCTCGTCGACTTCGGTGCGCGGTCCATCACGATCTCCCGGCTGTCTTCCCCTCTGGAGCGGTCGTACAGCGAGCGGCCAAACTTGCCGAACAGTTGCACGACCTCGTCCAGAGACAGTTGCCAAAAGTCCTCGACCGTAGCAATGCCCTTTTTGGCGAGCAATTCCTGCGATTTTTTTCCGACGCCGTGCAGCGTTCCGATCGGCAAAGGGCGCAGTACGTCCAGCGCCTGCTCGGGACGAATGATGACAAAAGCGTCCGGCTTTTTCAAATCACTGGCGATTTTCGCCAGCGACATATTATAGGAAAGACCGATACTACAGGTTAATCCTGTCTCCCGTTTGATTCGCCGCTTGAGCTCGCGCGCGACGGGAACGGCATTCTCGTAGTCCGTGACGTCCAGGTAGGCTTCGTCCAACCCGACCGTTTGGTAACGCGCCGTATAGGAAGTGAAAATCTCCCTGACTTCCGCCGATTTCTCGATGTAACGCCCATAGCGGACGGGGAGGTACACACCTTGCGGGCATTTTTTTCGCGCCATCGCGACAGGCATGGCAGAGCGAACACCGTACTTGCGCGCCTCGTAGCTGCACGTCGAGACGACGCCGCGATTGGCTGTTCCCCCGACGATGACCGGCTTGCCGCGCAACTCGGGGCGGTCAAGCTGCTCTACACTGGCGAAAAACGCGTCGATATCCAGATGAAGGAATTTTTTCATAGCGGATAACCACCAAACATACATTCTCATTTGTACTTGTATTATCCTTGTTTTGGCCCTTCAATGCAAGCGGATATCTCCCCAACCGCCGTTCGCCCGTTATTGCTCTTGCGCTTCCATGACCCGAAGCAGCTCGGATACGGGAGGATTGCCTTTTTTCGCGTAGACGATCGTCCCGTCTTTGCCGATGATATAGACGATTCGCTGCTGGAAAAACAACCCGAGGATTTTTCCTACATCATATGCCTCGCGAATTTTTTGGCCTTCATCGACGATCAAAGGAAATTCATACTGAAATTTCGTTGCAAACGCCTGCTTTTTGTCCAGTTCACCCGGATTGATGCCAAACACGACCGTATTTTTCTGCTGCAATGTGCCGTAGTTGTCCTGAAGGGCGCACAGTTGCTTCGTGCATACCGGGGTATCATCTCCCGGGTAAAAGACCAGCACGATCGTTTGCTTGCCTACATAGTCGCGCAAATCGACCGGGCCTTTTGTGCTTTTGGCGGAAAAGAAAGGGGCTTTTGCTCCAATTGGCAACATTTCACTCACCTCTAAGCCCAGTATACATCGAAAATCGTTTTGCGATTGCAAAAAGCCGCCCTGCGCAAGTGCAGAACGGCTTTTCGTTTAGTTGGCTTGCAGCTTTTGCTGTTTTACCCGGGCAATAAATGCCTGGGCGATTTTAAACATCTGGCTATCGTGCGACCACATCCGCTCGGGATGCCATTGCACACCGATGTACAGCCCGTTTTGACTCTCAATCGCTTCAATCACTCCGTCAGCCGCGCATCCTGTCATCTGGAAGCCTGGCGCTACGTCCTTGACTGCCTGATGGTGGGACGTATTGACCAACACTTCTTGTTGTCCGAGAGCGTCCGCCAAAAATCCCGGTTGCAGCGTGACTTTGTGTGCGCCGTACTGGCGCGAGCCTTTTTGCGCGTGCTGGAAGGCTCCCGGAACCTGGCTCGGAATATCCTGGATGAGCGTGCCGCCACACGCTACATTCAAAATCTGCATTCCGCGGCAAATGCCCAAAATCGGCTTTTTCAGCTCCAGCGCCAGCTTGATTACCGCAAGCTCGGCCAAGTCCCGCTCGTATTCGATATCGCCCAGCCCTTGCAGCGGTTCCTCCCCGTACAAGTGAGGGGCAGGATCATCTCCGCCCGTCAAAATCAGGCCGTCGAGCGACTCGACCATTTCCCGAAACGGCGCTTCCTGTACCGTCAAAAGCGGCAGGATAAGCGGTATCCCGCCTGCGCGGGCCACTCCGTCCACATAGCCTGAGCCGACGTAAAAAAATTGATCCAGATTGTTATTCGGGAAATACATTTTCGTACACGCGACACCAATAATCGGACGCACGCAAAGTCACTCCCTTATCGCTACCTTGGTTTATTTGACGTTTGAAGCGTACTTGAAGTCGATGAACCCGAGAGCGTCCACGACGACGTCTTTTACGCTGTCTTGCTTCACCCACGCATAGGTGAAATAGTAGATCGGCAATGCAGGCATTTCATCCATGACGATGGCGTCCGCCTTTTGCAAAATTTCTTTGCGCTTTGCCAGATCGCCTTCCTTGGCAGACTGGGCAAGCAGGTCGAGGAACTCTTTGTTCTCCCATTTCGATGTGTTCAAGCCGCCCTTGAATACTTCCAGGAAGTTGATCGGATCGTTAAAGTCGCCGATCCAGCTGGCGCGGCCGATCGTGAAGTTGCCTTCTTTCATTTGCTCGCGGTGGACTTTGTTCTCTTTGTTCACCAGCTTGACTTCGATGCCAAACGCTTTTCTCCACTGATCCTGGATCACAGTGGCAATACGCTGGTTCACTTCTGTCGTATTGTAGGCGATCGTCAACTCAGGCAACTGGGTCAAGCCTGCTTCCTTCATTCCTTCGGCCAGCAGCTTTTTCGCTGTTTCCACGTCGCCATCCTTGATGTAGCCATCCGGATTGAGCGCCATGGTTGGCGGGAGGATTCCCAGCGCTGGCGTGCTCTTGAACGGCACTACGTTTTCCGAGATTTCCTTGCGGTTGACAGCAGTTGCGAACGCCTGGCGAATTTTTTTGTTGTCGAACGGCTTTTGCGTCGTGTTGAAAATGTACCAGTACGTGCCTGCTGTCGCCTGGGACTGCATTTTCCCGGAATTTTTCAGCGAGTCCAGCGCATCGAGCGGCAAGTCGCCGAGCGGAGAGCCAGCCCAGTCCAGATCGCCTTTTTCGAACATGGACAGCTCGGTATTCGCATCTTCAATCATGTTGATCGTCAAAGTAGACAGTTGCACAGCGTCTTTATCCCAGTAGGAGTCGTTCTTCGCAAACTCGATCAGCGATTTGTGCTCCCATTTTTTCAGGACAAACGGGCCGTTGCCGATGTACGTTTCTGGCTTCGCAGCCCAATCCTTGCCGGCTTCGACCGCCTTTTTATTGACTGGGAAATAAGTGACGGACGCCACCAGCTCAGGGAAGAATGGAGCCGGATTTTCCAGTGTCACGACCAATGTTTTGTCATCGGTCGCCTTCACGCCGACATCGTCCGCTTTCGCCTTCTTGGCGTTGAACGCTTCCCCGTTTTTCAAATAGTACAGCTGATACGCATAGCCGGACGCTGTCTCGGGATCGAGCACCCGTTTCCAGGCGTATTCAAAATCGTGGGCCGTAACGGGATCGCCGTTGGACCATTTGGAATCGCGCAGATGGAACGTGTAGGTCAAGCCATCAGCGGAAACTTCGTACTTCTCGGCGACCGCCTCTTTCAGCTCGCCTTTTGCATTCAGGCGCAGGAGGCCATCAAATGCTGCACGGGCAACAGACATCGAAGGGATATCTTCTGCCAGTCCAGGGTCGATCGTGTTCGGCTCACCTGTGTTCAGGTTGACCTGCATTGTTTGCGGCGCGCTTTTCTGCTCCTCTTGCGCACCTGGCGCTTTCTCTGGCGTGCCGGCTTGCGGCGTTCCACAGCCAGCAAACACCAAGCTGGTCAGCAAAACGGCGCAAAATGATAGATTCTTCAACTTTTTCACAACAAAACCCCCGTCTTTGGAATAATTCTTCTTGATTGTTAGGAGCATGACTAAATAATATTATCTTGAGAAAATTTTGTCTACACGAATAAAAAGGAGATGGGTTTGATGCTATCCAGTCTGTTTACCCCTGTTTCAGAACTTTTGGAAGCTGCTGGCGGTGAGTGGGGAGTCTATCTGGAAGATTTACAGACAAACGAAAAGCTCGCGATCAACGAGAACGAACGGTTTTATGCGGCAAGCGTCATCAAGGTGCCGATCATGACAGCCGTGTTCGCGGAAGCGTATGCCGGAAAGCTCGCTCTCGAAGACAAAATCAAGCTGCGCCAGGAAGATCTCGTCGGCGGGGCAGGCGTTCTTCAGCACATGACACCCGGAACCGAGTTCACCGTGTACGATCTCGTCACCTTGATGATCATCCAGAGTGACAACACAGCCACGAACATGATGATCGATCTCGTCGGGACAGACAGCATCCGCAACGCCATGCGCAAGACAGGCATGGAAAACAGCTCCTTTTACAACAAACTGATGGTCGTGCCCGCCGAACTGGAAGGCTACAACGAGATTACAGCAGCAGATATCGGCAGCCACCTCCGCTATTTGGCGACTGGCAAAGTCATCTCCTACGACAGCTGTCTGAAAATGATTGCGATCTTGAAGCAGCAACAGCATCGCGACCGTTTTCCGTTCCTCTTGCCCGATCCGGATGGCGAGATCATCGGCATGGTTCCCAAATGGGAGTTCGCCAACAAGACAGGCTCGGTTACCAAAATCACGCATGATGTCGGAATTTTCTACACAGGTCCGCACGCGATCAGCGTCTCCCTGCTCAACAAAGGTCTTGCGCAAAAAGATGCAGCTGCTGTCATGGCCCGCATCGGCAGTCTTTTGTATGACGCGTACGGTCCAAAAGCGTAGCTTGCCACTGCCCGCCCGCTTCGTCTGGCGGGCTTTTCTGCGCCCACGCGAAAAAACGGGTCTTTCCTCTCGCAACAAAAAGGAATGACCCGCTTACTTTTACTTATCTTTTTCCAAAATCAGGTTGGACACTTGCCATGCGCTGGAGAAGGACAGCTCGGACAACTGGCCTTGCCCTTCACACCAGTCTCCTGCAAAGAACAGGTTGCGGTAGTCCGGGAAGAAGGTCGGCATTGGCTTTTGATTCATCGTCCATTTGATCTCCTGTACCACTGCGCGGGCGGAAACACGCGGAACAACCAATTGCTCGCGCCAGCCCGGGAAGTGCTTGTCGTACAGGTTCTCGATCTCTTGCTTGCGGATATCTGCCGCTTCCTTGTTGCCGACGTCGGCCTGACGCATGTACGCAGTCGCCTGCAACAGCTGTCCGCCCTCCGGCACACAAGTGCGGTCGTAGTAAGAGATGTCGGTGATAAAAATATTGTTCTGCTTGTCGTAGATGTAGGAGAACGGCACGTCAATGCGCTCTTTCAAACCAATGTCGTATACCATGACGACTGTCGGCTCGTATTCCGCATGCTGGGCCACTGCGTGCTCCAGACGCGTTTCTGCGAATACTTTTGCCAACTCTTTCGGCGGAATACAGCAGACGAACTCATCAGCCGTAAACTCGCCCTCCGGCGTCACCACTCCAACCACGCGATCGTTCTCTACGAGGAACTTTTCTACTTTGTTCTTGAGCATGATGGTTCCCTGGTTTGCTTCGATCACGCGAACAAATTCGTCGATCAGAGCTTGCCAGCCGCCACCGATATAAGCTACAGGCTTGTTCGTGGTGAACAAACGGCTGTAGTACGTGAAGAACACATCCGACGGAATTTTTTCCGGTTCACGGGTAAAGAAGTTGGAGGAGGCGAGTGTCAGCATCATATCTTGCACTTCTTCGCTGACATGCTTTTTTTCCATCCACTTTTGGATCGACATGTGCGGATGGCCTTTTTCCACTTTGAGCATCGTTTTCAGGATTTCAAATGTGAACAACACCTTGTCCATCCCTTTGAGCAGCTTTGTTTGGAAAAGTCCTTGCACGTTGGAAGGAACCGCAGTCAGATCGCTTCCGATATCGTACTTCGCTTTTGTCGGATTGAAATCTTGCCAGTCAATGTTGAGTCCGAGTTCTTTTTCAAACGTTCTCAATACAGAGCTGTCGCGAGCATAAATGGCGTGAGCACCGAAGTTGAAGTTAAAGCCTTTGATCTTCAATGTAACGGCACGTCCACCCAATTGTCCGCGCTCCAAAACTAAAACTTTTTTACCTTTAGACGACAGGTAGGCAGCACTGGAAAGACCAGCCAGTCCGGCACCTACAATAACAACGTCATAGTGATTGGTTGTCATACACAATCTCCCCTACGCACTAGCGATGTTGATTCATGAGCTAAACCCTACAATAGAATAAGGGATGGATAAGGTGGAAGTCAACTATTATTGAACTGTGTCTATTTTTATACTGTCTGATACCATTTTTTACCTAGATCGGCTGTGCTATGATGAAGAAAAACGCAAAAGGTGGTTGCCACATGGACTGGAATACCCCGATTCCTCCGGCGCAAAAAGAGGCAGACACGCTCCCTGCCATCTGTGAAAACAACGATCCGCTCATTTCTCTCAAGCAGTATGCCCCACAGTTCGAGGTATATCCGGCCTACCACATCCAGGAATTGGACGGAGCCACAGCGGATTGCCTGATCAGAAAAGGGGTCGCAGACAAGCTTTTGCAAGCCGCGAAGCTGCTCCCGCCCAATCTTCGCTTCGTCGTGCTGGACGGATACCGCCCGATCCGGGTGCAGCAAGCCTTGTACGACCGTTTCAAAGCGCAGCTTCTCGCCCAAGGCTTCGTCGAAGGCGAGGAATTGTACACGGAGCTGCACCGCTTTGTGGCCCGCCCCACGCACGATCCGGCAAAACCGCCGCGTCACCTGACCGGAGGGGCCATTGACCTGACGATTGCCGGGCCTGACGGCTGGCTGGAGATGGGAACCGCTTTTGATGACTTTTCACCGCGCGCCTGTACGCGCTATTTTGAAAGCAACGAGCTCACTGACGAATCCGACAGACAAGCGCAGGCCAACCGCCGCTTGCTGTATGCGGTGATGACAGGCGTAGGATTCACCAATTACCCAGACGAATGGTGGCATTTTGACTACGGCAACCAGGCATGGGCGGCTCAAACCGGGCAGGCATGCGCCATGTACGGCGGCGTGTAGCTTGCAAGCAAAAAACTCTATCGCGGCTTCCCCGAATCGGAAACCGCGATAGAGCGATTAGTCGTTGCGTCTTGTCATCTGCTGCCAAACTGTACCGCTGGCAGCTTCTCCCCGTTCGATCCGCTGTACAGCCATTTGCACCTGCAAGCTGACTTCGAACTCAGGATCGTTCTGGGCTGCGTGCAGGGCTTCCAGGGCTGTCTCGTCGCCTACTTCAAACAAATAGCGAGCGGCACGCCAGCGCACCAGCTTGTTCCGATCTTTGAGCGCCTCACACATCGGCCCAATCGCCCGGACATCGCCCAAATCGGACAGCGTGTCGCCAGCCGTCCTTCTCACGGAGACGGAGTCATCCCGCAGCGCCTCGAACAACAACGGGAACACATTATCGCCGCCCACCATGCCGAGGTAGACGACAGCCAGCCTGCGAATGGAAGGCTTGGGATCGCGGAGCGCTTTTTCCAGGACAGGCAAGTCTGCCTCTGTCGGCTCCATCCGATCCAGCGCTTCATAGCGGTTTCGCCAATCCGGGTCGTCCAGCATCTCAAGCGTGACGACTTTTTTCTCGCGCTCCACTTCTTGCGGCGCTTCCCCAGGACCAAGCAGCATCGCCTGCTGGACGATTTCCTCCACGCGGCTTGGCGGGTAAGTCGCATCGACCTCTTGCGCTACTTCTTCGCCAATTTCGCGCAAATCGCCGTAACGCACGCCATGCTCCACCCATTTTCGCTCCATGATCAAGTTCGGCGAAGCAGATCCAGCCTGTACAGCAGCCTGTCCGAATCGCTCAGGCAGAGCTGCGCGAATTTGCTCGGTTCCCATCGTTACTTTCACTTGCATCGGCACGCCGCGAAACATCTGGACGAATACTTGCGCCTCGCCGTAGGCTCCCGCCTGCTCAGCGGAGACGACAGGAATTGCCGTTCCTTTTCCTGCCTGCAAAATCTCCCGCGCTTCTGTCAAAATGCGCTGCCAGTCTGCATTCGACTTGCGCTCCAACGCCAGGAAGTCCGCCGTGTGAAAAATCGACGTCACTCCGTCAATGGCGAGCAGCTCCTGCATCAGTTCCGGCGCTTTCGCTGCTTCCGCCTTTGTATAAACATGTTGCACGCCACCTGGCAGAGTCTCGTCCACGTTCAGCTTCATCACGTTCGGACTCGGCGTCGGTTCGATCGACAACAGTTTCATGCTTTCGTCACTCCTTTTTCCGCAATGCTACCTCTCCCCTATGGTAGCACGGAAGCTCCTGCGTTTGCCAATCCGCAGGTGCAAGCAAAAGCAGTTTGCCTGCTACAAATTCAGCCTGTAGTAATCGTTGGCAGACTTTACGACGAAGCCGCAAGATTCGTACAGCCCCAGCGCCTTGCTGTTCTCACAGGCGACTTCCAGAGAGACGTGCTTGTAGCCTTCCTCTTCGATCAGCCGAATCGTTTGCGCCAACGCCTGACGGCCGTAGCCTTTGCCTTGATGGTCGGGATGGACGCAAAATCCGTAAATGAACGCCTTCGCATCTTTGCGGCTCACACTGATTTTGCCGACCGCTTCCTCTTCTACAATCACCAAGTATGTACGGGAGTTGAGATCGCTTGCCATCATCTCGGCCATCTCTCGCACCTGTTGTTCTTCCATTTGAAAACCGTGCACATTGAGTTGAATCAGCGTCTCGTAATCGTCAGCCGTTTCCGGGCGGATTCGCAACGTGTCGTTACAGGTCTGACGCCCGCCCTCGCCCAAGTCCATCCAGTGCTCCGAATGTTCGTACGTCGCGCCGATTTGCTGCATGTACGCTGCTCCGGACTGCGAGTTGTGCTGGACGATAAAGAGGATCGAAGGAATTTCCCGTTGTTTGCACGCTTCTTCGGCAGCTCGCTGCAAACTGGAAAAAATTCCTTTTCGGCGATAGTCAGGGTGTACCATGCCGCTCGCTTCTGCCTCTTTCCTGTGGAAAACGTACAAGCCGAGGAATCCGACCAGTTTGCCGTCCGCGTAGCAGAGAAAATCTTCCGTATGTTTGCCTGAGCGGTTTCGCAGCATGTCCGGGTTGATTTTCAGATCAATCCCGTCATGTTCGTTGCATAATCGAACCAATTCGTTAATTTGCGCCAATTCCTCTGCGGTCAATGTTTGTTTCGCTACGATCTCGTATGTCAAAAGCCTCGCTCCTTTTTCGTTAAAAATAATGCCTTCTCATTTCTTCGATCATTTCATCCAGGTTGTTTGCCACTTGCGGAATCGTGTAGCCGACGTACAGCGGCGACGTCACAAAGCGCGGGATGGCTTTCGCAATCAGCTTTTCTTTCCATTGATAAAAGAAAAAGTTGTAGCTCTGGTTGCGCGGATTGACGTGATGCAAAATCCAGTGCGCCAATATTTGCAAGTATTCGGCCATTTTGGGCAGCCGATCCAAGTCCTCCAAAATGACATTGTATTCAAAAAAGCCCGCTCGCGGATGCGTGGAGAGGGTGCAGGAAACCCCTGCTTCCTTGTCGATCGTAATGCCCATAAAGTCGCTGTCCTTCACTTGCGAGCGATAGTCGTAGCCAGTCAGGCCGACAATCTGCATGTGCGGATGGCGAATGCTCCCGCCGGAATACGGGCCGTGGTTTTTGAAAAACAAAACCGAGCGAAAAGAACCGCTTCTCTCCATCTCCAGCCATTTCTCGACGCCAAAGGAGAGCAAAGCGTGCACATGCTCCCGGGAATACGTCGACCAGTCGCCGTTGCACTCCTCTGATTCAATCAACACTGTCTGATGCGTGTCTTGCAGGACGGGAAATTTGTTCATCAGCCAGATCATGGAACCTCGCTGCTCCAGGACGTCAGTCAAACTGCCGCGATCACAGAAAGGACACGCTGTTTCCCGATTGATTACGCTCTCCGGCTTCTTTTTTCCGATGTGCATGTTAAAGTGCAAATGTGTCTGCGCCATACAAAGCGTCCCTCCATTTTCTGGATACTTTCACTTTACACTGAATTGTTTTGAAAATCATGCCGTAATTTCGCTCGCGGCACATTTTGGCCACAGAGAAAGCCTATTTTCCTTGATCTACGCGCTCGTTTCTTTTTTTACCCCAAATGGGTTGCATATAATGGGAGCAGTGAAAACCGGAAAGGTGTTGGATGCGATGGAAAAATCATTCTATTACCCGGTGAGCTGGAGCGAAGCACACCATTACAAGGCACTGCTCGATCAGGAGGGCGTTCCTTACGAGATTCAGTCTCCGCTCGACCTGCCCATTTTGGAAGAAGGGAAGCTGGCGATTGTCTTCCCGTCCATTCCGTTGCGTCTGTACGCCTGGGTGCGCACCTTGTTCTACCGCGACGGCTTGCGCTACCCTGATACCTTTTCTTCCTTCCGCTAAAAAGAAACCCGCGTACCTCTCCCGCCATCTCACATACGATAGTAGCAACGTTGTCGAGGGCGGCTGCCAAAGGGAGGTGAGGGAATGCCTGCATACAACATTCGCATCTCGATCAGAAGGCTAAAGCTCGATTTGTACGACGGCAATACGTTGATCCGCTCCTATCCGGTTGCGCTCGGCAAGATCGCGACGGAAACACCTCGTGGCGATTTTACGATCATCAACAAGGTTCCTTATCCCGACTCGTACCCGGGAGGACCGCTCAGTGTTTTCGGAACATACTGGCTGGGGCTGAGCAAACCTCATTACGGCATACACGGCACAAACAACCCATCCTCGATCGGGCACTACGTCTCGCACGGCTGCATTCGCATGTACAATCAGGATGTCAACGAACTGGCCAAAATCGTTCCCATCGGCACACCTGTCCGAATCCGCCTGCAATAAATGGCCGCGTGCACAGGCAAAGACCCGCCTCTTCATTTTCGAAAAGGCGGGTCTTTTTTACATGAGGTGCTTATCCGTTTCATCGACCGTTTTTTGGTCATTCGTCTCCAAGTATACGAGAAATCTTCTGGCTTGCTTGTACATAATCGAAAGCGTCATTTCCCTGATTTTGTTCATGATCGCTTCTTTGTCCTTCGGATGGACTTCACAAGCGAGCCTTTCTTCTTGCAATACGAGGTAAGACATCACCCATTCCGGGTCCAGCTTATAGGCAGGCAACGACAGCGACTCCTCTACTCTAGTAATCCTCTCTAGTCTACAGGAGATCGGCGTTGCTTTCCCAGCCTCAATAACTGGCTAGACAAACAGAGATTGGCACCCTGCCAATTACTTCCCTTGCTCCAACTCTTCGATCAGGGCAGACAACTCCGCCCAGCGCTCTACTGCCGCTTCCAGATCGGCAGTCACTTGCTGTTCTTCCGCAAACAGCTTTTCTACCTTGCCGTAGTCGCTGCCCGCTCCGGCAATTTCTTTTTTGAGCGTCGCGAGCCGTTCTTCAAAAGTTGCAATTTTGCCTTCGATCGTATCCCAATCCTTCTGATCCTTGTACGAAAGCTTTTTCGTGCGGTTGTTGCCGCGCGTCGCCTGACTGCTCGCCTGCTTCTCGACGGATGGCTGTTGCCCCACGGAAGCTGTTGCTGCTGCGGTGTCCTCCACTCGCTTTTCTTCCAGATACTCGGAGTAATTGCCGATAAAATGGCGAATTTGTCCGTCTCCTTCAAAAGCAAACAGGTGGTCGACCGTGCGATCAAGGAAGTAGCGGTCATGGGAAACCGTGATGACCGCGCCAGGGAACTGCTCCAAATAATCTTCCAAAATGCTGAGCGTCTGGATATCGAGATCGTTGGTCGGCTCATCCAAAAACAGCACGTTCGGCTCGCCCATCAACGTGCGGAGCAAGTACAGCCTGCGCCGCTCGCCGCCAGACAGCTTGGCAATCGGCGTCCACTGCATGGCTGGGGAAAAGAGGAAACGCTCCAGCATTTGCGAAGCGGTAATCGCCTCGCCGTTGCTCGTCGTGATTACTTCTGCCGCTTCCTTCACATACTCGATCACGCGCAGCTTCTCGTTCATCTCCACGCTATCCTGCGTGTAGTAGGCGATTTTCACCGTCGTCCCGATATCGATCGTCCCGCTGTCAGGCTGGATTCGTCCGGCCAGCATGTTCAACAGCGTCGACTTGCCGCTGCCGTTTGGCCCGATGATCCCCACGCGATCACCTGGCAGGACGATATAGCTGAAGTCGTTGATGAGACTGCGGTCGCCGTAACCTTTTTGCACGTGCTCGATCTCGATGACCTTTTTGCCCAGTCGGCTCGCGCCAAGCGCCATCTCCAGCTTGGCTGTCGGGCCTTCCACGGTCCGGTCGCGCAGCTCCTCTGCCCGCTGGACACGCGCTTTTTGCTTGGTCGTCCGCGCTTTGGCCCCTCTGCGCAGCCAGGCCAGCTCGCGGCGCAACAAATTTTGCCGTTTGTCTTCTGCTGCTGCCTCATTTTCTTCCCGCTCGGCTTTTTTCTCCAAAAACGTGGCGTAGTTGCCTTCGTAGCTGTACAGCTTGCCGCGATCCAGCTCAAACGTGCGGTTCGTCACCCGGTCGAGGAAGTAGCGATCGTGCGTGACGAGCAGCAAAGCGCCCTTGTAGCGGGACAAAAATTCCTCCAGCCACTCTACCGTCTCATTGTCGATATGGTTCGTCGGCTCGTCCAAAATCAGCAAATCGGCTGGCTGAATCAGCGCCCGCGCCATGGCTACCCGCTTGCGTTGGCCCCCGGACAGCTCTTTGACTTTTTGCGAAAAGTTGTGCAGCCCGAGCTTCGTCAAAATCGTCTTGGCCTGCGTATTGCTCTCCCACGCATCTGCTGCGTCCATCCGCCCTTGTACAGCGAACAGGCGCGCCTGCTTTTTCTCGTCCTGCGGATCTGCCTGAACGGCTTCCAGCGCGATTTCGTACTCACGCAGCAGTTGAATCAGCGGAGACTCTCCGTAGAACACTTGCTCCAATACGGTTGATTCCTCATCAAAGCTTGGGTTTTGCGGCAAGTATTCGACGTGAAAATGGTTGGCGTGAATGATTTTTCCGCTGTCTGGCGTATCTTGTCCCGCCATGATGCGCAACAGCGAAGACTTTCCTGTACCGTTGACTCCGATCAGCCCGATCCGTTGCTGCTCTGCGATATGGAAGGAAATATGATCAAACAAAATTTTGTCTCCGTAGCTTTTGGAGAGGTTTTCTACTGAAATAATTTGCATGGTCTTCACCTGTACTTTTCTATTTGCCCTCTCCAGTTGAAAGGGATGCTATCTTATGATCGTACCATTTTTTTCGTGCAAGCTCTAGGATTCTCTGCCCGGTTCCTGTCCGGCATGCAAAAAAGCAGGCGCACTTCACTCGTCGTGAGTACGCCCCGCCTGTTTGTTCAGCTCGTCAGCCATCGCTCGGTTTGCGACAATAGCTCCCCTATTTTCTGGTCGCGCACCACAAGATCCGCCCAGTCATCGAGCGGCGTCGGCTCCTGATTGACAATCACCAGTCTCGCCTCGCTTTCTTTCGCCCGCTGGGGAAACCAGTTAGCCGGACTGACTGTCAGCGAAGAGCCGAGCACGAGGAACAGCGAAGCGCTCTCAGCCCACTCGACGGCTTGCTCAACCTGCGTCGGCGGCAAAGCTTCTCCGAACAAGACGACATCGGGACGGACAAAGCCTCCGCACGCACACCTAGTCCCGTCTTCCTGCAAATACCGCTCGCTGGAATAGCGCTCCTGGCAACGAATGCAGCTAACCGTGCTCAATGTGCCATGCAGTTGCGCCACTGCCTGGCTCCCTGCCCGCTGGTGAAAGCCGTCTACATTTTGCGTGATAATGCCTTCGACCAGCCCGCGCTGCTCCCATTTTGCCAACAACTCGTGTCCTGCATGCGGCTGGCAGGCCAGCAACCCTTCGATCCGCTTGCGGTAAAAAGCGGCGAACTCGTCCCGGTTCTCGCGCATCGCTTTCGTGCTGGCGAGCTGCTGGGGGTCCAATCCGCGCCACAATCCGGTCTGGGAACGAAAATCAGGCAGGCCGCTTTCGGTAGACATGCCTGCACCTGTAAAGACAATCGTTCGGGGTGATTGTTGCAGCCATTTGGCCAGCGACTCCATCTGCATCCCCTCCGCTTTTTTGCTCTCATTGTAAAGGAGGAAAAAGGAAGTGTACAGCAAATAAGGAGTCTTGTGTCTCGTACGTCAGCTAATACGTTCCGGCATATCCATATTGCTGCGGATAAGACGCCTGAGGCTGTTGCTGGAGCTGAGGCTGGCTGGGCGGATAATACGTGTACCCGGACAGTTCCGGATAGTGCGTGTACTGTCCGTACTCCGGCGCCTGGGCATAAGCGGCGGCATCGTAGTAATAGGAGCTTGTCGGCCATTGGCTGGAATAGCTGTAGTGCGGAAGCTGGCTGGACGGGCTGTTCCATTGGTTCGTGCCTTGGTTTGCGCCCGGATTCGAGCCTTGGTTCGCTCCCGGATTCGCCCCTCGCTGGCAACCAAGCGGCGGACCGATGACAACGGTTCTGGTGATCGGAGCAAAAGTGTCCTTGACCTTCGCTTCGTCCAGGCAGTACGTGTGCGCCCATACGCTTGCCGGGGTCAGTCGCAGGATGTCGGAGCCAAAGATCACTTCCGGCACCGGAGCGTCAAAAACGGCAATCAGATGCGTATCGTCCGTCAGGGCAATCTCGTAATGCCACCAGCCCTGCGGCACATTCGCCACTTGCCTCGGCTTGATATGGAAAGTAAGCAACTGGTTCGTGAATGGATTAATAATGGAAACGGCTGCCTCGCCGGACACACAGTAAACCAGTTCGGAAGCGTTTTGATGAATATGTGGCTCAATCACGTTTCCAGTCGTCAAAAAGATGTCGAGCAGCGAAGTGTTGCCCAGCGTGTTCAACTGCTGGATGCCGAGAGAATCGATGAAGTTGCCCGCGTCTTTTTGAAAAAACGTGTTGTTGCGCATATCGTACGTAAATTGCGTATTCGGCGAAGTATAGTCCCGATAAGTGGTAGCCATCTGTCCCGTCTTCCCTCCAACGTTCTGGGTATATGTCTCATAGGTATCCATATTCCCGAACGCCCAGTTGGTGCGCCTATGTTTTCAACAAGGCAGCCTGGATTCAGCTCGCACGGCTCGTTGCATTGGCACTCCCTCTCCTGATCGGCATATCGTAATAAGAGTCGCGCCAAGTCCTCATGGGAGGTGAGTGGAAGTGGCCACCTATTTCGTCTCGGACATTCACGGCCAGAACCAGGCATTTCGCAGAGCATTGCGCGATGCCTCCTTTTCCCCGCAAACGGGAGATCGTCTCTATGTGATCGGCGATATGATCGACCGCGGCCCGGAATCGAAGGAAGTGCTGTTCGACCTGTTTACCTTGCAAAAGCAATATCCAAACCAGGTCTTTCTCCTGAAAGGCAATCACGAGCAGATGCTGGAGGATTGGCTGAAAGGACAAGGAAACCCGGAGCTGTACTTGCGTTACAACGGCGGAGATGCCACGATCCGTTCGCTCTTGGGAAACCACCCTCTGCGCCGGGCTTTTCTCCATTCCATGCCATCCAGCGCCGAACAGGAGGAAGCTCGACGGCTGATTCAGAGCGAGTATCCCGGACTGTTGCCGGCCTTGTCCGCCTTGCCGTTGTACATGGAGCTTCCAGCCGATCCGCAGACGGGAGCGCCCGCTGTTCTGCTCGTCCACGCGGGCATTCGTCCCGGCATTCCGCTGCGCCAGCAAAATCCAGAAGATCTCCTGTGGATTCGCGAGCCCTTCTACCTTTATTATGAAGGAGACAGGCCAATCGTCTTCGGTCATACCCCGGTGCCTCGTTTGCCTGACTATGAAGGCTATGGTCCCTGGCGGCGCGGCAACCTGATCGGCATCGATGGCGGTGCCGCTTATCGGCGAGGAGTATTGTTGGTAGAGTGGCCCTCTCTGCAATCGATCTTTGTCCCTGTTGGCGACGTCCAGCCTGCCATGCAAGTACGCGTCATCTGACGGCGACACTACCTGTAGCCCTAGCGCTTCGGGTAGCGCCTCTATCCTGTTTTTGGTACAAGCACAAGCCTTTCCCTTTGAAAAATTGTTACTTTTTATAATCTACTTCCGAATCGTAATATGGTAAGATATGAACGAGGTGTTGTTATGAAACGTCAACAAGTGATGGAACAATCCATGTTTGCGGCTTGGGGCCTGTCCCTGATTGCCACGGCTGGAAGTCTGTTTTTTTCGGAAGTATTGAAGTACATACCGTGTGATTTGTGCTGGTACCAGCGCATCCTGATGTATCCGCTCATCATTTTGCTCGGAGTGGCGTCCGCGAAAAAGGACTACAAAATGTCCTCGTACGCCTTGATTCTCTCTTTGATCGGCGGCTGCATCTCCCTCTATCATTACTTGATCCAAAAGGTTCCCTTCCTGCATGAGCTGGGCAACGCTTGCGGCATTGTCCCCTGCAATACGGACTACATCAACTGGTTCGGGTTTATCACCATTCCTTTTCTGGCGCTGGTCGCATTTGCTTTAATCAGTATTTTGCTGTTCATCGTCATGAAAAACGCAAAGGAGAATTGATGCATGAAAAAGATTATTTTCCTGTCTATCCTGGTAGCAGCGCTCTTGATCGGCGCGATTGTGTACTCGGATATGTCCAACCGCCAGGCGGCTGCCGGCAACCCTTACGGCAAAGCCAACCTGAATCCGGCTACTATCGAGCAATTGCAAGACCCGCTGTACGACAACCTGATCATGCCGGACGAGCTGAAGAGCAAGATCGCGGGCAAAGAAGACTTGTACGTCTACTACTACAGCCCGCTGTGCGAGCATTGCCGCGCTACGACACCTGTTTTGGTGCCGATCGTCAAAGACATGCAAATCGACATGAAAAAGCACAACCTGCTCGAATTTAACGCAAGCTGGGATGATTTCCAGATCGAGTTCACCCCGACTCTCGTTCACTACAAAGACGGCAAGGAAGTAGCTCGTCTGGTAGGCGGCCACGAAGCCGACCAGTGGAAGAAATGGCTGGAAGAGCAGAAAAAATCATAGCGGACAAAAGGCCCCGGACGCGAAAGCTCCAGGGCCTTTTCTCGTATCGGTGACAAAACTGTGAACGAAAACAGCCAGAAATAGCCCGAAAGAGTCATTAGGCTTTTGGAAACGAATGCCTATAATGGATACTGGGTATATTCCAGGAAAACGGAGGTAATGGTGTTGACCCTTATATACTTGACCGAGACCTTTGGCTTTCGGGCGACGTGGAACCCGGAGCTTTTTCTGTTGACGGCTCTGATCGGACTGGCTTACTTTTCCTTGACAGGACCTTTGCGCCATACTTTCCCTGACGCCAAACCTGCTTCGCTCAAACAGAAACTATCGTTTTCCCTCGGCTTGCTGCTGTTTTACTTCGGCATGGGCAGCCCCTTGAATGTCGCGGGCCACTTTTTGTTCAGCGCCCATATGCTTCAGCAGTCGATTCTCTATCTCGTGATGCCTTTGTTGCTGTTGGCCGGCACACCGCCCTGGCTCATGCGCTTCCTTTTTTACCGCAAAGGGTTGAAAGGGTTTTTGCGCGTGGTCAGCCATCCGATCCCTGCCGTCCTTTTGTTCAATGCCCTATTCTCGTTTTATCACATGCCTGTTATTCTAGACATGACGATGAACAATTTGGCGGCGCACAACCTGATTCACCTGTTGCTCCTGGTGACAGCGCTTTGGATGTGGCTTCCTGTAATCGCTCCCATCCCGGAGATCCATCGGCTGTCCGAGCTGCAAAAGCTGGCTTATATTTTTGCCAACGGCGTGCTGATTACGCCAGCCTGTGCGCTGATCATTTTCTCCGAGTCGGCGCTTTACGAGACGTATGTAAACGGACCTTCCATGCTGTGCGCGCCGTTTTTCTCCGCTCCGATCGACAAATCGATGTTCGCCGTTCCCCTGCCGCCGTTGGAGGATCAGCGTCTGGGCGGAATCATCATGAAGCTGTTGCAGGAATTGACGTACGGTTCCGTGCTCGCTTACGTCTTCGCAGCCTGGTACCGGAGAGAGAAAGACCAGCCTGACGATGGACTGATGCCGCAATAACCGTCCGCGAGTTGTTCTGCCTCGCCATTTGAAAAAGGAGGAATCCGGCGTGCCACTCACCCCAACTGCCGCCACTCGACTCAGACGGCTCGTGCTTTTGTTGCCGCTCTTTGTCCTTGCCGCTCTCATCGCTTCGTGGCTTTGGCTCACCCCTTCGGAGGTCTCAGCCAAGTTGCCGGATGCACAGCTGCAAACTTTGGATGGAGCCGCCTACTCCCTCTCTCCCAAGCCGGGAACCGTCCGGCTGGTCGAGCTGATTTATACTCGCTGTCCCGATATTTGCCCTACCACCACGATCAAGATGGTGCAGTTGCAAAAACGTTTGCAGGAAGCGGGGGTTATGGGAAAAGGCGTCGACTTTTTGACGATCACGATCGATCCGCAAAACGATACGCCTGATGTGCTGCGCTACTATGCCCGACAGCTCGGCATTGCAGAAGACGGCTGGACGATCTTGCGCGGCGACGAAGAGACGATTCGCACGGTGACGAGTTCCCTCGGCTTTTTTGCCAAAAAGACGGATGACGGGTTCATCTCCCACACGTCAAGCACCTATCTTGTCGATCAAAACAACGCGGTTATTCGCAAATTCGGCATGGGGGAAGATTTTGATCCCGAGCAAATTTATCAAGAGTTGTTGAACTTGAAGAAGGAAGGGTAACGCAAATGAAACGCTTTTTCACGCTGTTCCTGTCCATGCTGACCGTTCTGGCTGCGGCATGCTCCAACCAGAATGACCAGGGGATGGAGGCTGCTTCCGGCGCCCCTGTGGACGCCGCATTTACGCTGGAACCAACGGAGCCTGTAGCTGGAGGCACGATTACGTTTTCGGTCAAGGTGACCCAGGAAGGAAAGCCGGTAGATGATGCGCGCGAAGTATCGTTTGAATGGTGGAAGGATGGCCAGGAAAAGCATGAGACGATCCCGGCAAAGCTCGTAGCCGACGGCGTTTATACGGCGCAGCAGACGATCAGCGAGCCTGGCTCCTACTTTGTCTACTATCACGTCACCGCCCGCGACTTCCACAACATGCGCAAAACACCGTTTACGGTAAAAGCGGTAGACAGCAACTCCCCTGCTGGCGTTAACACGTCGGAGCAGACAGCAACAGGACACGAGCATCACGGCCAAGCCGCTTCCGGTGAAGCGCATGCGCCAAGCGGAGTCGATTTTCACCTCATGCCGCCAGACGAGCTTGCAGCGCAGTCAGAGGCAGCGATGCTCGTTCACCTGATGAAAGACAACCAGCCGTTCTCAGGCGGCACGGTCGAATTCGAATTTTGGACGGGAAATGAGGCCAAGCACAGCTTCGTCGATGCCAAAGAAAGCAGTGCCGGGCAGTACGAAGGCAAGCTGACCTTTCCCGCTGCTGGCGACTACACCGTGAAAGTCCATCTGGAAAAAGGCGACATTCACGACCATAAAGATTTTGCGGTCACCGTCAAGTAACAGCGCGCTGCCTTGCCTGCGGCACACCGCAAACAAAAACGGCCATTCCCTGAACGCGGGAAGGCCGTTTTGTTTTGATCAGCATGTAAAGTAAGCAATCCGATCCAGTTCCAAACCGTAGTATTCCCAGCGGTTTTGTCTCCAGCGATAGCCAGTCACGGATGTACGGCCGATGAAAACAGGGTAAAACCAGAAGGAACGACCATTTTTCAGCCAAATATACGTATAGCGATATAAGCAGGGATAGAAGCCGCCCGGTTCAATTCGCCTTGTTCCCCCATACCCTCGCGATCCCGGTGAGCTGGGCGTCCTGCCTGGGGGTGGACCTGGTGGTGGCGGAGGAAAGCCTCCAGATGAACCTCCGGGTGGTGGCGGCGGCGGTGGATAACCTCCTGGGGGATACTGATATGACATGACGTTTCACCTCCTACAAGTCTCCCTATAAGAGATGCAGCAAACGCACAGATGGACTGTGCGTTTGCCCGCGGTCATTCACCTATTTTTTCCGCTACTGCCTCTGCCTGCTTGTGTCGCGCTCATGAAAAAAGACGGTGCAATCGCACCGTCGCTGACTGTATTAATAAGGCCGTCCACCCATAATGAATCGGTATTCCCAATGCGTATTTTTGAAGTCGGTCACTTTCACTCCGCCGGATTCTTTCGAAAACGTATGCAGCAGCTTGTTGTCGCCCATGTAGATGCCTACGTGGGTAATGCTCTGCTTCGGCACATTGATTCCTTTGTAATCGGATTCCTTGTAGCCTTTATACGCCATGAAGAAAACGAGGTCGCCTTTTTTCAGCTTGTTGATATCCGTGGTGTACGTGCCATTTTTTTTCACAAAGTCGGCTTGCGAACGCGCCCCCCCATTGCCCATGTCGATATCGGCACCATCGCGGTACGCCCACATCGTAAATTCGGAGCAATCCATCGTCTTTTTGTTGGAACGGGTCGAGCTGTATTCATAAGGTGTGCCCAAATATTTTTTGCCTGCCGCAATCACGTTATCTGCGATCTCGCCAGAGTTGGAGCCTTCCTCCTGGCCTGGGTCCGGAGTCGGGGTCGTGCCTGTCCCATTGTCCAAAACGGCAATTCGGCGCGCACCTACCAACTTTTTCGTATAATCGCTGACGTTTTTCAAAACGACTGCGTCTTCGCCCTGCGAAGAGTATATGTACTGGTCATTTCCGATATAGATGCCCATGAAGCTCGGCTTTCCTTTCCCATTCGAGGAAAAGAACAGCAAGTCTCCTGGCTCGATTTTGTCGGCAGAGACGGCCTCTCCCGCCTTGTACAGCTCATCAATCGTGTCGTCGATGGTCAGCCCGGCTTTTTTGTACACATAAGTGGCCAAGCCTGCTGAACCGAATGAGTTGGGTCCTACTGCCCCGTACTTGTAGTCTTTGCCGAGCAACGATTGTGTCAGCTTGACAATTTCCTCCGCTTTCACAGAAGATTGTGAATCCACAGTCTTAGCTGCTGCCTGTCCACCTTCCGCGAACAGAAGCAGGGATGTACTTAGCATGACGGCGACAGTCGACTTTTGCAACCAATCTCGTTTCGTCATTCGTTCTCCTCCTGGCTGTGTTTTTCCCAACAGATTGGGTACAAACCCACTTTACTGGAAAAAGCGTATGCGTATAAGTCTGTAAATCTTTCCAATTGAGGATTTGATTACATAGTCGGATGACCATAGCCCTAGCTTTTGCCCGCTTCGGAATCACTCGCCCCTCTCTTCGCTCTCACGGCAAAAAGGCCCTTGTCCGCTTTTGGGACAAACGCCTGCCCGGTTCTGTTTGGTTACGCCTGCTTTCGATTCGGCAGTTTTCTGCGCGGGAGTTTGCTGCCCGCTGTCACCTTGCGCAAAAACTCCACCGTTTCTCCCATTTTCAGCTTGTGGGAGCCTTTGACCAGTATGGTAGTGTCCGGTTTCACGCGTTTGGCGAGACTGCGGTGCAAGACTTCCTTGTTTGCGCAATGCATCACCCGCTCTGCCGGAAAGCCTGCGCGAATGGCCGCACGCGCGATATGGCGGGCACTGCTGCCGAACGTATACAAGTAGTCTACATTTTTGCTGCTCAAATACTGCCCGACTTCTTCATGTCCCTGTACTTCGTATTTGCCCATCTCCAGCATGCTCGCCAAAACAGCTACTTTTGTACCGTGTTCAGACTGGCTGAGGACGTCGATTGCCGCCTTGGCTGCATCCGGGTTGGAGCTGTAGGTGTCGTCGAGAACTTGCACGTTGTTGTTCAGGCGATAGCAGACCAGTCGTTTTTTTTGCGGCTGAAATTGGCGCAATCCTTGCCGGATATCCGCGAGCGGTATGCCGAGCGTGTGCGCCACGGCGATCGCTGCCAAAGCATTGTACACGTTATGTCCTCCCAGCGTCGGGATGAAAAACGCCTCGCTTTGCTGTCCGATCTGGCAGACAAAAGAGATTCCGTCTGCCTCCATCACGATGTGCTCCGCCCGATAATCAGCTTCCTGCTCGATCCCGAACGTGACGAATCTGCCAGCAAAGCTTCCTCTGAAAGGCTGCCCGGCAAATCGGCGGGAGTAAGGACAGTCCCGATTGATAAACACGGTTCCTGTCGGCTTCATGTTGCGAATCAGCTCCGATTTTGCCATCGCGAGGCGCCCTGCCTTGCCTTCAAAGTTGCCAATGTGCGCCGTGCCAATATTCGTAATCACGCCCATGTTCGGTTGAATGATCCGGCAATGCTGTTGAATGTGCCCGCTTCGCAAGATTCCAAACTCAAGCACAGCCGCCTCGTGCTCGTCCCGCAAGCGTTTGACATGCGCTCGCGTATTGCCGAGAAAATTTTTGTTGTACATCGACCGATACGTGGACATACGTCTATTCAAGATCGCGAAGATCATTTCTTTTGTCGTTGTTTTTCCCGCGCTCCCTGTGACTGCGATCACTGGCTTGTTCAGAATCAGCGTTTTTTGCGGCCTGGTTTTTCCTGCCTTTTTCTTCACTGACAATCCCCCCTCTGCCTCCCTCTCCCAATCAGCTTTCCTATTGTATGAGCGGCTGAGACAGCCTGTATAGACCGTCATCTATGAAAACGTTCCGCTTCTATCCAAAACAAGCAGACAACTTTTGGAATAGAGTAGATGGGAGAGGTGAAGCCAATGAACAAGAAAGTCACGATCGCCGCAGTAGGCGATATTCTCATGTGGAAGAATCAAGTGGCTTGCGCCAAGCTGGCTTCAGCCGATCAATATTCCTTTGCCGATATGTTCGCCCCTGTTGCTCCGCTTTTGACAAATGCCGATCTGACCATCGGCAATCTGGAGACGACCTTTTCCGGAAAGAGTCAACCTTATCAGATCGGCTCGGCGCGCACAGGCTACCCCAGATTCAATTGTCCTGACGAGCTGGCGCGCGATCTCAAACAAGTCGGCTTCGACCTTTTGACGACCGTAAACAACCACTGTCTGGACGGAGGGCCAAACGGACTTTTCCGCACACTGGACGTGCTGGATCGCCACAAGCTCGCTCACACAGGCACGTACCGCTCCTTGCAAGACTCGACCGTCCCTTTGATCCAGGAAGTAAACGGAATCCGCATCGCTGTGCTCGCCTACACATACGGCACGAACAAGCAGGTCATTCCCGATCACATGCCGTGGCTGGTCAATCTCATCATGCGCGATGCCATTTTGCGCGACATCGCTTCCGTTCGCCCGCTCGTCGACCTCGTGATCGTCTCGCTGCACTTCGGCGTGGAGTTCCGCTACACCCCGACCGCCAATCAGCGTCTGCTCGTACAAAGCTTGCTCGACCACGGAGCAGATGTCATTCTCGGCGCGCATCCTCACGTCTTGCAGCCTGTCGTCACACCGAGCGCCACCCTGGCAACTGGAGAGACAAAACGCACACTGGTCGCCTACTCGCTGGGGAATTTCACTTCGGAAAAAATGCTCAGCTTCGATCAATCGCAAATCGGTGCCATTCTGCGCTTTTCTGTAGAAAAGGAGGCAGAGGGTCGGGTATCCATCGGGCGAATATCCGTCATTCCCACCTATTGCCAACGTTATACGTATGGCGGGCGCGTCCGTTTTCGCGTCGTTCCCATACGCTCCTATTTGAGGCGTCCCGACATCCACCTCCCGCTCATGCAGCGAAAAAAACTGCGCCTGATGTGGGACCGCGCTGTTCGCATCATCGGCCGGAAGCCAGGCATTTTGATCGAGTAGGAGGGAGCGTTTCGTCCTTGCTCCCTCTGTTTTTTATAGCTTTGATAGCATGGAAAAATGGAGAAAAAGCAAAATATTCAGAAGAGACATCCGAACGGTCTGAGCTGAATCTATAGCCAAGGAAGACATCATACCAGCAATGGGCTGATCAATAGTCATGTGCGGAGTATGCCCGTTTTGCCAGCCGACTGGAATACAATCTGGTTCGCTCGTCCGTGTCCAAAAGCGGCTAGTTCTTTCTTCCCACCATGAAAAAAGGGGTGCGACTGCCAATGGCAATCACACCCTTTTCTATTTGCGTTCGATTACAGCACGCACTTTTGATAGCCTGCCGCCGTCTGCTCGGAGGCCCCCTCGTCTGCTTTGCTCGGCTCTGTCGCCAACACTTGTTTCAAAATCTGGGTGGCCCGCTCCAAATCCAGACCTTTGACCAGCGCAATTTCGCTGCTTATCAGCTGTTGGGCATTATCGAGCATCAGCTTGTCGCTCGTTCCCAATATTTTCCCTTTGCTGATCACCCATAAATCCCGAACCACTTCCGCGTGCTCATGAATATCGCCACGCTTCATTTTTTCCGTGTTCAGCTTGAATCGCTGTGCCGCATTCAGCGCGGAGTCAGGGCTCCTTTCTTGCATCGCTGCCAACACATTGTCCAAAATGTCGGCATCTACAATCATCCGAATCCCCAGCGCGGACATCTTTTCAACGGGGACCATGATATTTAACTCTCTTTGCAGCATATGGAGCACATAATAGAGGTGCTTCTCACCCAGAAACTCTTTTTCCTCCATGGCGTCAATTACGCCTGCCCCGTGCATCGGGTAAAAAATCTTGTCTCCAACCTGAAACATACGTCCACCTCCTACAATGCGATCTTCTCCATTATAACACAGTTATTGATTTTAAAATTTTTAATTTTATCATGCACATTTATTTTAAGTCAATATCTTCTTTTGGATAAAAATACATAAACTTTTGTGAACAAGCCAGACAGACGAAAAAGCCAGGGACGGTCTACCGACTCACGTCGCTTTCGACCATTCCTGGCTCTTTTTTTGCCCGCCCCATTTGAACACGAGCATGCCAACGATCACAACCAGTACACCGCTTAGCTGCTTCCATGTAAAAGGAACTTGGGTCAGCCCCATCCATCCCAACGAATCCCACAGCAGGGCAAAGCTGAGCTGCGAGGTCAACGCGATGGAGACGGCAAGCGTCGGACCCAGCAGGCGGATTCCTTGTACCAGGCAAGTGACCACTCCCACCCCGATCAGCCCGCTAAACCAGTACCACGGCTGCATGTTGCGCCATTCCCACAGCTTTTCCCCCTCAAACAAAAGGCCGCACACGAGCGAGGCCAAAAACCCCATCCCCAGCACCAAAGTCGTCGTCGTCCACGACCCAGCCCGCTCGTTGACCTTGCTGTTGAAAACATTTTGCAAGCTGACCAGTGAGCCGGCCACGATCGCGAGAACAAGTCCTGCAAGCATCGTATTCCCCCTCCTACTCGTATAAATGCGGATTGGCTACTTTTTGCAAGCCTTGTCTGTCTTTGATCAACAAATGCGTCTTCTCGCGCTCGACCAATCCAGTTTGACGAAACTGCTGAAGAACGCGATTCACGTGGCGAGAACTCGTGCCGATCAGATTGGCTGCGTCGGACAGGCTCGCCGAGCTTACTTGTCCTCTGAGGCTAGAATCCCCGTCCTCAAAGCACACCGACAACAAATAACTCGCCAGTCGCACTTCTACCGGGTACAGCAAGTTGAAGCTTAAATCGTTCGACTTGACGGTAAATTTTTTCGTAATAATCTCCAGCAAAAAGTGTAAAAACGGCGCATGATTGCTCGCGTATTTTCTCAAGAAACGGAAAGGCACGGCAAGCAGCACAGACGGTGCTACCGCCTCAACGGTGTTCATTGTCTCCATTTCCCGCACGTATTCAATATCCCCGATCACCTCAAGCGGCGTCTTGAACGACAGGATCAGCGTCTTGCCTTCCTGCGAGTTTGTAAATATTTTCAGCTTCCCGCTCACCAGCACATAAAGCGTGTCCGCGCTCGCTCCCTGGGAACAGATAAGCTCTCCTCGCTCCAAATAGCAAAGCGTCATATGCGCCTGCAGCTCCTCGGGGAAAACCGTTTCCAACTGATACGCCTGCAAATAATGGTTTTGCTCTTCACGATCTTGCGTTACTCGCATGACTGGCTCTTCCCCCGCTTTCTGCTCTCTATCCGCTTGATGATCCGATCAAGCTTTTAGTATGACCACTCCTGCGATCATCAAGCCGATTCCGACCACGTGCGGCCACGTTACCTGCTGTTTCTTCACTCCAAACCAGCCCTTGCTGTCGATGAGAAACGTCAACCCAAGCTGTGCTATCAGCAGCGTCGAAATCGTCAGTGTCACTCCGATCTGTTGGATCGCAAAGACATTGCCGAAAATAATGACGGCGGCAAAAGCACCGCCAAACCGATACAGCGGCTTCACTTGCCGCAGTGCCTGCCAGTTTGCCCTTCGGCTGGCGAGCAGCACGAAAAGAGCGGCGACAAAGCCCGTCAACTGAGTCAATGTCGCGGCTTGCCACGTTCCGATGTCGTAGCTGATCCGGGCGTTTGCCACTCCTTGCAAAGTGAGGAATGCCCCTGCGAAAAATGCAAAAAGGATGCCTTTCAATTCCCTCTCCCCCATTCCCTCCTTCATTAAAAAACAGATGCAGGCTTGCAGGGAAGGACATATGTCCTGAAAAAGAAAGAACCCTCGGATTGATCCTGAAGGCTGTCGATGTTGGTTTAGGAAAAGCGGTTGAGAGGGCCGAACTTGCCGCTGCATTTCCCCTTTGATCGGTTACTGCTCCCGATTCCCGTTCCCGGTTTGAACGTCACTTGCAACTTGCAGCTTGCAGTTCGTTCCCTGCTGGATACGAGCGGATTGCAGCTCGCCACGGGCTTGTTATCCAACTCCTCACGGGCATTTTTACCTAAATTTTAGCATTTTCACAAAAACCCGTTACTTTTTTCCTGTTCATACGACATACTCAATGTATGCCATTTGTAAAAATATAGGAGGAAGTATGAACAGGAAAAAGACCATCTTGGCACATGGCTTGGCCCTCGCGCTGAAGTCGCGGCAACACCTGGCTTTGCCGCAGCTGGACACAACTGCTTTGCCCGCATTTTGAACCATAGTTTTGCGCACAACACTCAGGAGGAGATTCTTATTTCTACACGTAAACGGTTGTTCATGTATATTGTTTTTCTGATCATTGCGGTGTTCATGCTCGATGTTATTCTGTACTGCGAGCAGCTGTTGAAAGAAGAGGCGGCGCTTACTTTCGAACGCTTACCGTTTCTCCTGTTCACCACTTTATACCCTGTTCTCATCGGGCTGGTTTTTGCCCTGCCGACCTTTATCCAGACATGCGTGACAAAAGGAAGCTGGACATTCGATTGGCTGCCTTTTACCGTGCTCGGCATTCCTGCTCTTCTCATCGATCTGATTTTTCTCGTTTACTTTTATCCCGTAGGAATAGATGTGCCGCTGTCTTTCTTCGCTGAATACGGAAGCCAGGCTTCGATTATTTGCGGTCTGGCGTTTGGCTATCTTGCTTTGTCTTGCTGGAAAAAGAAAGCGGCGGCTGTTTTGTCTCTGTAGACAGTGTTTCGTCAGAATCGCTTCGGTTCAAGAGTCTATGAATCGAAGCGATTCCGCTCTTCCCTATCCCCTGGAGCAAAGGAGACGAAACATGAACCGTCTGGATTTGATCTCGTATGTTTTTCCTAACAAGCATGCTGCTGAAAAAGAATGGTGCTACTACTTTTCCCAATTGCTAAAAGAGGTTCCCCACTTCCGAGAAGCTGACCAGCTCCGTCCTTTGTTTTCCGGCTCGGCAATGCCGGCAACAGATTTTCGCACGGGAGATGCAGCATTCCCCGCCATCGTGTTTCATTCGCCAAAAGCGTTTAAGCTGAAAGTGGCAGATTTGCTTATTTCCGATCGCAAATCTGCGGGTATCAAGCTGGCAAGTTTGAACAGTTTGCACGCGGAGCTACCCCAGACGCAGGAACAGTCTGCTGGCATCGACATTTCCCAGCTGTATCATCAACTGAAAGGCAGGCTGACAGGAGTCGATCATACGGGAGTCAACATCCCGGTTACGCTCATGCCACGTCCAGAATGGGATAAGTTCCTCGCCACGCTTTCCACCGTTTGCAACTTGTACCGCTACCCGGATGAAGACTGGCCGTTCATTATCCCGGCGGAAGCGGAGGAACATGCGACAAACATCACGGATTTCTCGGTGAAACGAACGCCGAAGTTCGAACTGGTCTACGATTCGTATACCGCCAAGCCGCTTTTTCAGTTTGCCCTGGAAACAAATATATCGCGCGAAGAAATGGAGGCGCTATTTCCCGCCCCCAACGGATTTGCCATACCGGGACTGGAAGAGATTTTTCGCTGCGTCGCCATCAAAAGCCCGTGGGATCATGGGCTGGGCTTCCGCTTTGATTTGTACTACAAAGCGGAAGGAGAGGGGCTGTCCGATTGGGAGACGGGCGAATGGCTCATAAAAAACGGCGGAAGAATTTGCGGGTAAGTTTTTGGCAGACCAGGGGTTTGGGCTTCTGGTCTGTTTGCTTTGTGTGGTAATGCTTGCTGGTAACCACCTCTTTGCTCTCTAGCTCTCGCTTACCTGACTGGCAAATCATCTCATTTTCCTTTCCAATGCGCGTATTTTCTTCATTGCCTCTTCATCCGCGGTGGCAGAGTAATACTTACCGTTTATTTCCACAATCAAATAATTGATTGCATACTGGTTACTGTCAAGTGGAACGATCACGACAGCATCCTCGTAAGACCCTAATAGATTGTTGGAAGTATAGGCATCATACTCGCTCATTTCCCCTGTTATTTGAATCGTAGGAAGCAGATCATCGAATAGGGCGTCAATCTCCGTCAGTGCCGCTGGAGCCCACTCCACTACAGCAGAGCTACTCTGAAAATCTACCAGGTCTTTCTCCCCATGCAAAATGTCGTGTTGTGCCTGGAACGGGATGCTTTTCTGGTCAGAATTGCAAGCGGCTAAAATCAGAAGACAAACGAATACGAGCTTTTTCACTTTATACCTCCTCCCCTTTTACAAATCCAGCTTACAATATTCCCCAAAAAACCGCCAAATCTTGATCGATTCCAGCCTGAACGGCACAGCGTCCGCCACTTCGCCAGTCGCTGCCATGAGTACGTCAATCAGCGTAATTTCGTTCGCCGCTTTATCTGTCCCGGTTTTGTCAGCCTACGCAGGTGCATTAGGACTTCGATTTAAATGTCTTATTCGCTGCATCGTTACCATTCGTTGGAAGTCATCTCCCAATCTTTCATGAAAAATCTTTAACAGAATTTCCATACTCACAAACTTATGACATTTTATTCATAAAATAAAACTGTATATGATTGGAAAAATATGGTACATTCAAACAGATGTTACCGATAGGAGAGGCAGGGGAATCACTATGTTCAAAAACAGTGTTTTTTCAGCATTAGGCGTAGCGTTATTTGCTACCATCCTGACATCCCAGGTTCAAGCCGCAGAAGTAAACTTGCCGGCAAACGATGGCAAAAGTGCACCAACTACCGTTCGTTGGCAGGCAGACTCCTCATTTGCTGCTAAAGCGAAAGGATGGAGTTCCGAGGAGAAATGGATCAAAAAATCTTCTGCTGTCCCGCAAGGTTGGGTCGTCATTCGCGAAGATCTCGGTTCAAAACTGATCAAAAATACAGCAGGCGCGCCCTTTGGCGCGGAATTGCGAGTCAGCAAATACTCTCCCGTTCCGGTAGGATGGGTCGTTTTGCGAGATGAACTGGCTGGCAGGACGATCAAATGTACAACAGGGGCTTCTTATCGTCAGGAGTTCACTGTGACCAAGTTCTCTCCGATTCCAACCGGCTGGGTTGTCCTGCGCGAGAACTATGACAGCAAAACAATCATGAATGCCAACGGCGCTCCTTATGGAACCGTACTGCTTGTGAGCAAATATTCACCGATTCCGGCAGGATGGGTTTACAATGGCCAACAGGTTACTGGCATGTACATTAAAAACATGAATAAATAGAAAACAATTCTGATCAAGCCTATCAGAGAAAAAGAACTGATGGATCAAGTATTACTGGCCATCCGTTCTTTTTTTATCTTTCTATCTATCTGCGATCTGTAGTCTTTTTAGACGGTGACTAATTCTCTGCAAAAAAGCCAATGATGCCGGAAATTCCGAAAGTAAAACTGCAAAGAGGGGTTCGCTCAGTTGCCAAAAGATGTTGCAAAGATGAAGGACAGGCTTGCGTTATTGGCGGCTGGAGAGCGAGGAAGCTCAAAGACAACCGTGCATAGGCGAGGCAAACGAACAAGCGAAGGTGCCTGATTCGATTATCTCTTAGCTTTGGTAAAAAAGCACCGCTCCAAAAGCACCCACTCCCCTCCACTCCAAACAAAAATACCCGCAAGCCGGACACCTTTCTCCCTGTGTCCAGCTTGCGGGCGAACGCACCTATTTGCTTTCCCCGCTCGACAATCCATTCAGCGATTTTGCGTCTGCTTCGTCCGGTAAAACTCATTGAACAGCTTCATCAGCGCCCGCTTCTCGATGCGGGATACGTATGAGCGAGAAATCCCCAACTCGCGGGCAATTTCGCGCTGTGTCTTTTCTTTGTCCTGATCCAGACCAAACCTGCCGATGATGACTTCTTTTTCGCGCTCATCGAGAATATGGATGTGCTGATAAATCTTGTTTGATTCCAGTTTGAGCTGCACAGCATCGACCACTTCGTCGGTTTCTGTGCCGAGCACGTCGATCAGCGTAATTTCGTTCCCTTCTTTATCGGTCCCAATCGGATCGTGCAGGGAAACGTCTTTTTTCGTTTTTTTCAGGCTTCGCAAATGCATCAGGATTTCATTTTCAATACAACGCGCTGCATACGTAGCCAGCTTGGTGCCCTTTTCCACCTGGTAGCTCTCGATTGCCTTGATGAGGCCGATCGTGCCGATGGAAATCAGGTCTTCACTGTCTTCTCCGGTGTTTTCAAACTTCTTCACAATATGCGCCACCAGCCGCAAATTGTGCTCGATCAGCTTGTTGCGGGCATACGGGTCGCCTTTTGCCATGAGGCGGAGGTACTTTTCTTCTTCCGTATCCTGAAGAGGCTGGGGAAACGCATTGTTCTTGACATAAGCAACAAACATAACCAGTTCTTTAAACACAAGGGAAAGCGCCGCAATGATGCTGGACATGGCTGCCACCTCCACGTCTATATAGCTTACTCCTATCCTTATGTGGGCGAATACCCAGATGTGCAAGTACCACCCGAAAACAGCTGTTGTATGTTGCGGGGCTTGCTTCTGCCCTCCAGCCCGTGTGCTTCAGGATGTCGTGATCTGGATGAACTGCAAAATGATCGGGGCGCCCTGCGCAGGCACTTCGCTCAGTACCAAAACTCCGGGCTGAACCAAGTAGCTATTGGGAGGCTGCAAAATGCCATTGATAAACAAGTTGACGATGGACACGGTTTGCTGCCCGATAATCCCCGAAGTGCTAAGCTGCGGCGTGGCGTCAGCATCTGTATACATATTTTTTTGTCCGTCTGAAAACGTCGTGTATTGGTAGATCGTGGTCGCAAGCAAGCCAGGAGTGCACGGACAAGGAGGACAGGTTGGGCACGGCTGACCGGGGAAAATGTCCGGGCAGCCATAGGGCGGCATGACTTGCGAACGCACATTGACCGTATAAATTCGCTGCCCTCCGCTTCGCTGTATGTTTCTATGCTGCAAAACGATTCACTCCTCTCTTGCGCTGGAATGGGATTACCCCAGGCATGTACAATCGCCTGGGGCCTCCCTTGAACTTGTTTGTTCTTTTAGTTGACGACAAACTCAACCAAGACAGATACACCATCGTTTTCAGCGTCTCCGTCAGGAATCGTCAGCGTGGATGTGGTGACAGTAGACGTGCCTCCTGGCTGCAAAACACCGTTGATATAGAGGTTGTAGTAGGCAAAAGTGGATGGGAATGCTGTCGCAGCAGTACCCGCGTCCGTGCTGAATGCTGTTGCCGCAATCGCAAAAGTCGCTCCTGTGCCTGTTCCTGCTCCAATTGTCGAGTTGAAGCGCAGAGACGTCATGAATGGTTTGATGATTGGCATGTACACCAACTCCTCGTGAAAAGTAGTAAGGATGAACCTTACATTACATATCAAATGAAGGAATCGGCTTTCCCGAAACGGACAAACATCATTTGGGAGAAAGCATATTTTCTTGGTGGCTCCCGCTGCCTTTATGCTAGAAATCTATCCTTGTCTGATAGCAAAGCCGTGCTCCGTGCTCCGTGCTCCAACCTGGGTGGAAAATGATTATGCAGCGTCTCGTCAACAACTACTGACGGAGTAATCAAAAAAAGCGTCCACTTCCCACGGACGCCTTTCCCCTTCAAGCCTCATATTCAATTTTCGCCAGCAGCTTCACTCGCGCACGCTCTGCCTCTGGTTCGCCTGCGAGTGAAAACAGCTCTTCATTAACCGTGCCGTAAGCCGTTTGTTGCCCGTACAACAGCAGCACGGTCGGGTAGCCAGTCAATTCCTCGGAAAACGCAGTTGGCAGCTTCTCGGCAAAAATTTCCCCATCCGAAACGCACTCCTGTCGCAAATACTCCAAAAAATCTGCTCGCTCCTCTGCCTTCGCCACGGCGTGTACTTCAAAAAAGTCTTCATCTACCCATGTGAGTCCTGTCGCTTTCATAAATTCCGATGGATACATGTCTCCATCTTCCGTATATACTGGCTCCAGAAAAGCTTGCAGCTCATCCTCTGTTTGCAAGTCTGTTCCCCACACCACCACGATATGCTTCATGGACACCTCATCTCCTTTTCTTACTGACTCATCGGTTTACCGTGCATGCTCACCATAGGCAGCACGAATGCGCTCGACCCGCTCCCGTTCCTTGCGCAAAACAGCCTTCTCCGCTGCCAAGTCCAATAAGCTGTCCAGCTTTGTCCAATCCGGCTCGCCAGTTGGAGCATCTCCCTTGTCCAACATCCGTCCCCAAGCCATGAGCGCAATCTGGCGCTGTGCCTCACTGCCTGCCAGCCAATGTGCGAGATCATGCCATTCGGGAGCAGACACGGCAAACAGCTTGTCCCATCCTTCGAGCGGGTACGCCGCATATGCCTCCATCCAGGCAATGACTTCCCTGGCACGAAAATGCTTGAGGCGGCCATAGGCTGTATAACCGCTCACCGTCTCGCTGTTCGCCTCGTTGTCCAGCTCGGCCAGCACCAGCGGCAAGCCTTCCTCTTTTGGCAGGCAAACCGCTGACAAGTACGCCCGCTGGACATCTGAAACAAGCTTTTCCTGCCCAGCTGATTCCCACAGCGAGCGAACCCAATTCGCCGCCTTCATCCCCAACGTTTCAACCAGCAGTTGGCACCATGGCTCTTTTGCAGCAAAGTTCGGCGCCTGGCTGATTTTCGCCACCCAAGCCTGCTGGACGACTTTTGCGTCATACTGATCGAACGCTTTTCGCACACGCTCATCGTCTGCTCCATGCAAGGCAGCGTACTCGACGAGCTGCGCAAAATCGGTTGCTGCGGTTTCCAGCGTCAGCTCCCGGTACGTTTGCAGCCATTTTTTCCAGCGAACCGCATTTTCCCCATGCACATCGAGTCCATCTGCGCCAGCAAAAGGCTCGTAGTTCCACACTTCCGCTCCAATACAGCCCAGCTCGGTCACCCGCTCGACAAACGCTGTGAAGCTGTGCCCGAGCAAAATATATTCGTCTGTCTCATGCCCCCAGGCGTAAACAGGCGGATCGTCCGCGCATGCTCGCAAATCCAAGAGCAACATGTCGCCATTGCCGCCGACGCGGAAGCAAAGGTACTGTCGCTCGTCGGCGCTTTCGTCGTCGTGACCGAAATAAGGCCACTCCAAACTGTCCAGGCTCCAGCCGATATCCCCGCCGAGGGAAAATGGCTCGACGGTCCTAGTAGGAAGCGACCAGTATATTTGAACTTCGCTTGTCCCTTCCAGAAACAGACGTCGAAGCGCAAGCGGCAGACTGATCCCCAGTCGCTGCTCTGCTTCGTCCACTTGCCACGGCTGCGCAGGATCAGCGATGATCAGCGGCCAGGTGTGCGCGCCCTGCCTGTCCATATCCGCGATCAGCGCTCTCCACGCAGAAACCCATTTTTCTATTTGTTGGCGCATAGCTACAGCGCTCCTTCCACTCTGCTCGTTTATCACAATCCTTCTTTTTTCATTGTTGCGAATATAGCTCGCGACTTTCAACCTTCTAAAGAACCATTTTTATCCAACATATACACCAAAACACCGCTTCTGCGTTCACGCTGGGCTAACGTTTACGCAAAAGTGCCCCCACCCCCAGCCGACTCCACAAAAAAACGCCTCTCCCGGACCTGTCATCGCTGGCCCGAGAGAAACGTTTGTCGCTACACCGTCACTAATACGCTTTTTACCATATGGCGGAATTGATGTCCGCTCACCGTCACATTCCCGTCCTGACGATAGCCCATTGATTCGTAGAGCTGACGGGCACGCGGGTTTTCCTCGTCTACCAAAAGGGCGATGCGGTCGTGTTTGCGCCGGATTGCCTCTTCTTCGAATGCCGAAAGCAGCATTTTTCCGATTCCTTTGCCGCGCTGATCGGCCCGAACGGCGACCGAGTCCAAATAAAATTCATCGTCGCGCGCTTCCTTCACCAGCGTGGGCGCAACTCCTGTCCGCTTTTGAACATACTCGACAAACGGGCGATCCAGCTGCTCTGTCTGACTGCCGTGGTAGAAAAGGGCTACGCCGACCGGCACGCCTTCATGCATGGCGATGACCGCATTTTCATAGCTGAGCCGATTGCCTTTTTGGGCAAAAAACTGCTCCAGCAGCAAGAGCGCTTCTTCCTGCTCCGTCGCTCCGGTCAATGTGTGGGCGATGTCGCCAATCGCTTCATAAATCAGCGGTGCCGCAAAAGCTGCATCTTGAGGTTCCGCTTTACGTATCATGTTACTCTCTCCCTGCATGTAAGCGTCCACCCGTCATCTCCAATCGGAAAATCGTCCGTGGACACGTTTTTTTGTTGCCTGTACGATCATGCTTCCGCTTTATTGTGTCACACTTTACACCCAAGGTCGAGCAACCGGGACATCCGTCACAAATTGGCAACAAAGAAACCGCTCTCATAAACGAGAGCGGTCGCAGTCGCATCAAAGCGGCTCTATCCAATCATCTTTTCGATCGTCAGCTTGCGCTCGTAGCGCAAATCGAGAAACTCCCCGCTGCGCCGCACCAATGGCCGCATCGGCTCGTCCTGGTGAATCAGGATCACTTCGACTTCTTCGCCGCTGCTCAGGCGCGCTCTCGCTCCGACGTACAGCAAGGCAATGTAACGCACGAACACAGAGACTATTTCAATACTCAACAGCCCGTTGCAAGCTTCTTTCCATAAAAGCTGCGCCGCTTCGAAAGGCGAGGTGCGGCCTTTGTACACCCGATCCGAGCAGATGGCGTCAAACATGTCGGCAACCGCCAACACTTGGCAGTCCAAAGGAATCTCATGGCCTTTGCGCTGCTCAGGGTAGCCGGAGCCATCCAGTCGCTCATGATGAAGCAGGGCGCACAAGGCAAGCCGCTCTGATCCGCCTTCCATCTCCTTGATCATTTCGTAGCCGTATGTCGTATGTTTTTTCATAATCGCGAACTCTTCGTCTGTCAGCTTGCCCGGCTTTAACAAAATTTCTGTCGGGATGCGCATTTTCCCCACATCATGCAAGAAGCCAGCCGTTCCCATAAACGTCACCTGCTGCTCGTCCCATTTCAGCAAACGGGCAATTAGCGAACAGAGAATGCCTACGTTCAACGAATGTCGATATGTATAACTGTCCGCCCCTTCCAGGACGTAAAGGGAGCGAAAAAGCCCCAAATCCTTCGTGGACTTTTCCAGTACATTCTCAAAAACTTGCGAAAACTGATCCAAGCTGGCTACTTTCCCCTGCTTGAGCTGATCGAAAATCAACCTCGTCTGATCCAAAGCCTGTACATAGGCGGCAACCGTTTCCCCGTCCGCCTCCAATTGGAATAATTGCGTAGTGACATGCTCTCCAGTTCCCTCTGACCATGTTCGCACGATGTTGACTTCCCGTACGCGCTGTTTCAGGAGAATGTGCACATGTGCAGCTGTTATGGTCGTATTCTTCCCCAGCAGCAGTACACCGCTATCCGAGTAAAGGTCATCTGCTAGTTCTTGCCCAATCAGAGTGTGATCAACGGGGGCCGTAGGCATACAATCAACCTTTCCAGTCATGTCTTTTTCTAAATTATAGAAAGGAAGGAGGAGAGTTACAATCTTTTTTTCGACAATTGCCATGATTTCCTGAGCGGGACCTTCTGCCGCCTGCGCACATACGATATAGAGCGAATGCTAGCGGTGAACTCAAGGAGGGACCTCGTTTCATGACAACACTGTACATCACGCCAAAGGCATGGAGGCAGATCGAGCAGGCTGTACGAAAAAAACCCTCGGTGGAAACAGGAGGGGTAATGATGGGGTATCCGCTCGGTGATGAAAAGTGGGTCGTGACATTTGCCAGCGACCCTGGGCCACGAGCGATTCACCAGCCCAATTCGATCTTTTTCGACGATGACTATCTCAAACGGCTCGTTCGCAAAATGAGCAGAAACAGCCAGTCGCAATACATCGGGGATTGGCACAGCCACACGATCAAGCGCCTGTCTCCAAGCAAAGGAGACAAACGGACGATCTGGACAAAAGCTTCACAATCCATGTACATGTCTTCCTCGCCGCTCATGCTGATTGTCGGGCTGGGCAAGCGCAACCAGCTTCAGGCGCGCGGCTTCATTCTCGGGAATACGCTCCAGGAGGTCGGGAAGATCGAGCTGTATAATCGGCAAGTTCATCGACCGCACGCCGAAAAAGCTCCAGTGCCTGGTTCTTCCCCCAGCTTGGCTGGTTCTCTGATACGACACAGATCGCAAAGCGCGGTTGTTCCAAAGGAGCGTAACCGACGAACCAAAGGTGATTTTTGGCATCGGTTGTACTCCCTGTCTGCGCGGTCCCGCTCTTCCCGGCCACCTGCCAGGAAGAGTTCAGCAGCATCTGGCCGGTCCCATCTGTGACGACCTTGCGCATCATTTTTCGCAGCTTGCTGGCTGTCACGTAGTCGATGCCGTCGGCCGCAAGCTTTTGCTCCGGAAACGAGTAAAAAGACTGACCGTTCCGGTAGGCGATTTCCTTGACCAGACGCGCCTGCGCGGGTTCACCTCCGCGCAGGATCGTCACCATCAAATTCGCTGCCTGCAACGGCGTTATCCGCACATCGCGCTGGCCGATGGCGCTTTGGATCAGCACGCCTTCGTCATTGTGGGACACGCCCTCGGCAAATACACGCCCGCTTTCTTCGCCATCGAGCTGCTTGAAACCATCGAGCTTGAACAAGTGGGCCGTAGCGTGCCCAACCTCTGTCGCCAAGCCCAGCCGACGGGCGTATTCCGCAAGCTTTTCCCCGCCGACCCTTTTCGCAATCTCGGCAAAAGCGATATTGCACGACTGCGCATACGCCTCTTCCAACGTGACGCTGCCGTGCCCCTCTTTTTTCCAGCAAGAAAAATGGTACTTGCCATACTCTCCGCTGCATGTAAACCGATCGGTCGGGGAAACGACACCCTCTGCCAGAGCGGCGGCAGCGACTACCGTCTTGAAGACGGAACCTGGCGGCAACTGTTTGAACGCTCTGTTTTTCCACTCTGTCGCAAGCCCGCTCACATTCGTCTGGTCGTAGGCCGGGCGACTGACAGCCGCGATGATATCGGCATTTTGCGCATCCAGAACAATCAAGCTGCCTTCCCGAAGCCCGACCTGCTCAGCCGCTGCTTCCATGCGCCGCTGAATGTCCACATCGAGCGTGGTGGACAACGACAGCGGATAGTATTGGTTGCTTGGCTTCGTATAGCGAATATCGAGACCACGCAGCGGCCTTCCTTGACCGTCCACATAGTAGGACAAGACAGATGGCTCCACGCCTTGCAAAAAGCGGTCGAAGCTCCGCTCCAGACCAGACGCGCCCACGGTCGATTCGGCGTTCATTTTGCCGTTTGCCCACTCATCGGGATACAGGGACTCGACCATGCCGGGGTTTTTATGAATAAAGCCGATGAGGTGCTTCGCTACTTCTTCCGTGCGATAGCGCTCTGTCACCGCCAGCGCCACCACGCCCGGTATCGCCAGCGCGTTGATCTCCTCTGCCTGCTGTTTGGTTAGCTCGATCAGCTTGCCTGCGTCATTGCGCAAAAGCTGCGGCACCTTCGCCTGCTCCATCGCCCGCGACAATCGCTCACTCGGCTGTCCGGTGATCTTCGCCAGTCTGACAAGCCCATCTGTGCCTTCCATGCTCCCACGAGCGAGCGGAAACAAGATCAGCGCCAAATGCTCCACGCCCGTGAACGCATAGCCTCCCCGATCCAAAATATCTCCGCGCCCGCTGTGCAGCACGATACTTTGCTGCCGCTGCTTCACCGAGGCTTTCACCAAGTCGATCCCGCGTCTGGAAAAGCGGTGAGGCGCTCCGAGCTGTATCCACCACAGACGGGCGATCAGCCCCAGCCAGACAAGCGACATCACCATCAGCACCAAAAAATGCCGTCTTTTGATTCGGCGATCCAGTTGCATGAAGCTTCCCCTCCTCGCCCTTTTCTTCCCAGTATTGCCAGAATAGCCGGGCGAAAAACGATCCGGTGCGAAAACTTGACACTCCAAGCGGCTTGTGCTGATGGTGCATTTGTTCCACAAAAATTCTAAGCACACTACCGTTTTTTCGTGCCAAATGTTTAAGGCTAGCACCATTTTCATTGGCAAATATCCAATTCATTACACGTGATAGGTAGCATTTCGGTTCGTAATATAAAGTGTTTAAAACTCAAATAATGTAAAAAAATGAAATTTTATCAATTAATATGAAATGAGGTTTTTTAACCTAAAAAATGTTATAATTTACCATTATCATACAAAAGAGGTAAGAACTAATGAAGAAACTAGGAGCGTCACTTTTGGTCGCAGCACTATTAGCTACCACAGTAACTACATTCTCAATTCCGGCAACGTCAACATTGGCAGCACCAAAACACAGCCCAGAGATACAGCAATATCTCGAGTCTAATGATGCACTCAAAGAAAGTGAAAGATTTAGAGAGGAAATGGGCTTGTCCTCCAATACTAAAAACTTAAAAACATTGTCCAAAGACCCCCAAAATTTCTCAGAAAAATACGGGGTATTTCTCACGAAAAAAGAGGAAAAAGAGCTAGATGCAAGGCTAGAGGAACAAAAAAAGCTCATTCCGCCAATCAAGGACTTCATTGCAGAAAATCTGCAAGAAGAATTTGCTAGCATGTATATTGATCAAAAACTAGGGGGCATAGTTCGTATTGGATTTAAAACTGGATCTGAAGAAAAGGTCAAAAAATTTGAGGAAGAACTGAAGAACCTTTATTCAAAAGACATGCTTGAGTTATACTACACAGATTATACTGAACAGCAACTGGATGAAATTGCAGAGTCTGTATCCGAAAAAAGGGATGTATTAGCACAGCGGGGACTGGATATTTCTTCTGTCAGTGTTAATATTCCTGAACAAAAAATTGATATTGGAGTAAAGAAAAAGACTGCTGCTTCCAGAAGTCTTCTTTTAGATTCAGTCATTGTTAGTGATTTAGATCTAGGCGTTGATGGCAATCTCATTAATATATTTGAAGAAGATGTGCATGAAGTTCAAGCTAGCCCATCCAGTAAATTCAGGCCAATTCAAGCCGGTTTAAGGATTACTAATGTGGAGACGGGTGGTAACTGCACATCTGCATTCTCTGCTCAAATTGGAACAGATTCTTATGTGCTTACTGCTGGTCATTGTGTCGAGTCTACTGGAGATAAATTCTCTCAAGGCGGGGAGAGATTTGGTAGAGTTGAGGATTATAACTTCGGGGGAAATGTTGATGCTGCAATCATTGAGTTAGATGAAGGATCTGATGACGCCACTTATTATCTTTTTGGTAACGATAAGTCAAAATTAAATAACATTGATGAGGTTCAAAAAACAAAAAATGAAACAGTTGGAGATGCCGTATGCATTTCTGGTGCTACAACAAGAAGCGTCAAATGCGGGACATTAGAATCAAAGAATTGGAGTGGCTACCTAACCACCAGTGACGGTAAAGTTTACTTTACAGGCTTGAGACAAGCGTCATATTCAAGCCAGAGTGGGGATAGTGGCGCTCCAATCTTTCTAGAGGGTACAGCTATAGGCATTCATAACGCAGGGGATGGTATTTACACTCATATAACTAGAGCTGTTAATCATTTTGATATTGATGACATCTATATTGGAGACTAAGATATTTTTTATACGAGGGAGAATAGGTAAAATGAATAAATATCTAAAGTTCATTACCTTGTCTACCATGGTTCTCTTAACAGTAGGTTGCTCAGAGGAAAAACCTAAAAATGAACATAAAGGACTAACGGGATTTGTCATTGAGGCGAACTATGAAAAAAGAGCGCTACTTGTTGCAGAAAGTGACAAAACATCTGCTACAGAAGGAAAATATGGTGTTGAATGGTATTCGTTAAATGACGATGCTATTCTGCTTGATAGTAAGAATAGTAAGATTTTGTTTACAGATATTGAAGTGGGTTCAGAGGTAGAAACATGGTCAACTTCACCTTCGTTAGAGTCATATCCAGCTAAAACAGACTTGAGTATGCTAGTAGTTGCAGATGATGTGAAGCACCCTAATTCTGATATGTCACAAAAGAAAGCCGTTCAAGCGGCTTTAAATTTTGTAAAAAATCTTTCTGACAAACCAGCAACACTAATCGTGCAAAAGGTAGAAATCAAAAAAACTGAATGGCTCATTCATATATATAATTTTGATTTAGGGAAGAGTTATGAATTAAGAGTTAATCCAGAGACTGCTGAAGTCTCTTAAGCCCCAAACTGCAATTGAGTCACCCCCTTATCTTGCTAAATTAAAATCAGAAGAACAACTTATTGAATAAAAACATCCCGCTCCACTTTTGATAGTGAAACGGGATGTTTTTATTCCTTTTTAGGGTTTCCGTCATTCAGGACTCCCCTTTTGGGACAGCCCATCGTGCTTGCCTTCTTTTGTATCCATCAGAATGCTACAGCTTGGCTGGCTCCTGTTTTTCCAACAAAATGTTTTTGATTTTGGTGGACAGCAGATCGAGCGCCACCCGGTTGTATCCGCCCTCTGGGATGATGACGTCGGCGTAGCGTTTGGTCGGCTCGATAAATTGCAGATGCATCGGGCGGACGACGTTCAAATACTGGTTGACCACGGAGTCCAGGGAACGGCCGCGCTCCTCGATATCGCGTACGATCCGGCGAACGATGCGGACGTCTGCATCCGTGTCGACGAACACTTTGATGTCCATGAGGTTGCGAATGCGCTCATCTTCAAGAATCAGCATTCCTTCCAAAATGATGACGTCTTTCGGGTCTACCTGGACTTGCTCGCTCTTGCGGTTGTGCACCTTGAAGTCGTAGATCGGCTTCTGGATCGCCTTTCCTTGCAAAAGCTCCTGCAAATGCTGCAAAAGCAGATCGTTGTCAAAAGCGAACGGATGGTCGTAATTGGTCAAAGCCCGGTCTTCCACACTCAGATGGCTTTGATCTTTGTAATAAGAATCTTGCTCGATCATCGTCACGCTATCGTTGCGGAACTGATGATACAACTCCCTTGCCACAGTGGTTTTTCCGGAACCACTGCCCCCTGCCACGCCAATCAATACAGGGTTACCCATGCCACATGTCCCCTTCCTCATGCTGCGTCCATCCTTTTTTGCCCTACGGCTGTATCTTTTTCTTCAGGCTGACAGCCAATCCGTCTCCTACCGGAATGAACGTCGTCTCCAAATCCGGTCGCTCCGCCAAATGGGCGTTGAATGCGATCAGCTTGTCCACCATCGGCTTCTGTCTCTTTCCAGCCTCTTCCGGTGTCGCCACCAAACCGCGGAACAGCACGTTATCGCTGATCACCAGCCCACCTTCTTTCAGCAGCGGCAAATACAAATCGAGAAACGCCCGATACTGTCCTTTTGCCGCGTCGATAAACAGACAGTCAAACTGATAAGAATCAGGCAAGCCGAGCGTCGCGTCGCGGGAAAGAATTTCAACCCGTTCTGCGCAGCCTGCTTCCTGTACATTTGCCCGTGCCCGGGTCAATCGGTCTTCATCTATGTCCATCGTGACAATCCGCGCCTGTGGTGCCGCTTCGGCAAGCCAAATGGTCGAATAGCCGATTGCCGTCCCCACCTCCAGAATCGCTGCGGGGCGATGCAGCAAAAGCAGCATTCTCATCACCTGAGCGGAAGCGAGCTGAACGATCGGAATATTTTCCTCGGCCGCTTCCTGTTCCAGCCGCGCGAGCAGCGAAGAACGTTCCGGAACCAGGCCCGACACGTAGTCGTCAATTGCGGGATTGGTTATCATGCTTTCACTCCTCTTTCGTTACAACCGCATTATTATAGCATACCTTGCAAAAAAGAACAGGGGAAACCTGGTTAGTTTCCCCTGCTTTTTGCATCATTTGCGTTGTGCTCGGAAAGTGTTTTGGAAAAGTAATGTTCCGAGGTTCCGTCTTTTTTCGTCACGTAGAAAAAGAAGTCGTGCTTCGCTGGATTGACAACCGCCGTAAGCGATGCCCGACCCGGGTTTGCGATTGGTCCCGGCGGCAATCCAGGGTTCGTGTACGTATTGTACGGACTTTTTACCTTCAAGTCGTCATACGTCAGCCGATCGCGCTGCTTGCCCAGTATAAACTGCACGGTAGCGTCTGCCTGCAACGGCCACTTGTCCCGGATGCGGTTGAAATAAACACCCGCGACGAGCGGACGTTCTTTGTCCACGGTCACTTCCCGCTCGACGATGGACGCAAGGTTGACCACTTCGTCCATGGTCAGCCCACGCTGCTTGATCAGCTCGTTCCATTCCGGCTGCCATTCCTTGGCAAACTGAGCCAGCATGCGGGACACGACATCATGGGCCGTCGAATCTTTTTTCACTTCGTACGTCTCCGGGAAAAGGTATCCTTCGAGGCGGTGCTTCCGGTTTTTATCTTTCGGAATTTCCGCTACAAAAGCAAACTCGGGGAACTCTCCTTCATTCACTTCTTTCAGGAAGGCTGCTTTTTCCACAATTCCTTCCTTGTCCAGATGCTCGGCAATCTGCTCAATATTCCAGCCTTCCGGGATCGTAAAACGCTCGGCGTTGACGACCGTTTTTCCCTCGGCCATCGCCGTGAGCATATCGTCAATGGCTTGTCCTGTTGTAAACTGGTATTCTCCCGCTTTCAGCTGCGGTCCCACGCCTTTGTACTTCACGTAATACTGGAACAGATCGGCATTGCGGATAAGCCCTTGCTCTTCCAGCAGTCTGCCGATTTCCCGCGCGGAAGAACCGGCGGGGATCGTCACGTTTTTGGCCGCTTGCGGACCATCTACGGGTTGCAACCCGTTGTACACGTACCACGCTGCCCCTCCTGCGGCCAACAGGCCAATGAGAAACAAGGCGACGAGCCACATGACAATTCGTCCGCCCCGTCTGCGCCGATACGTGGCAGGTCTTTCCGATCTGAAATCAGACTTCGCTGACATTGGTTTCAAGCTAGAAATCCTCCCTTTAGGGTCTCTTCTCTCCATCCCGTCTATTATACAAGAGCTGACTTTCGCTGTCACTGTATACGATTTTTTGGCGAAAAGAGAAGAATTGGGAGGATTTCTGCTCAAGACCCAATTAGAACCAGCGGGCCGTCACTGTTTTTTTGCGGGTGTAGAACTGCACTCCATCCGTTCCGTTTGTGCCCAAATCGCCGTAAAACGACGCCTTGTTGCCTGCAAAAGAGAAAAACGCCATCGGAGCCGGGACATTCACGTTCACCCCGATCATTCCCGCGTCGATATTTTCACGGAAATGCCGCACATGCTCTCCCGATGTTGTGTAAAGCACGGCTCCATTGGCAAAATCCGAGCGGTTCGCCAGCTCGATTGCTTCATCCAGGCTTTTGACACGAACAATGCTTAAAACGGGAGCGAAAATTTCGTCCTGCCAAATTTTCATCTCCGGCGTCACCCCGTCAAAAACGGTCGGCCCCAAATAGTAGCCGTCCGGCAGCTCCTGCATCACGCTTCTGCCGTCCAGCAGCAAACGCGCTCGCTGCGCCTCCCCGCTCTCAATGTATCCGAGCACACGCTGGCGATGGGCGTCCCGAATCAGCGGAGCGACGAACGCCTCCTCGTCTTGCGTATCTCCTGCTTTCAGCTCCTGCGCGGCTTCCAGCAGCTTTGCGGTAAATTCATCCGCGATGTCTTCCATGACACATACGACAGACGTCGCCATGCACCGCTCTCCCGCGCTGCCGAAAGCGCCGTTGATGATTCCCTGCACGGTTTTCTCCATGTGGCAGTCTGCCATGACGACCGCGTGGTTTTTCGCTCCCGCCAGCGCTTGAACCCGCTTGCCATGAGCTGCTCCGGTTTTGTAGACATACTCGGCCACCGGCTGGGAACCGACGAACGAAACCGCTTTGACGAGCGGATGGACCAGCATGCCGTTCACGACGTCGTGGGCGCCGTGCACCATGTTCAGCACGCCTTTTGGCAATCCAGCCTCCATCATCAGCTCAACCAGTCTTTCCGCAAGCAGCGGCGTGCGCTCGGATGGCTTCAGCACAAACGTGTTGCCGCATGCAAGCGCCAGCGGAAACATCCAGAGCGGGATCATCATCGGAAAATTGAACGGAGTAATTCCTGCCACGACTCCGAGCGGATAGCGGTACATGACGCCCTCGATTCCTGTCGCGATTTCCGGCAGCGATTGTCCCATCATCAGTGTAGGAGTGGCTGTCGCAACCTCCAACGCCTCGATCCCGCGCTGTACCTCGCCACGGGAGTCTTTGATGTTTTTGCCGTTTTCTTGCGTAATAATGACAGCCAGCTCTTCCGCTTCCTGCACAAGCAGTTGATGATAGCGGTACAAAATCCGCGTGCGATTGGGCACGGGCGTTTTGCGCCACCAGGAAAACGCTTCGCTCGCCGCCTTCACAGCCTGATCGAGTTCTTCCCGGGAAGACAGCGGAACCTGCGCGATGACTTCGCCTGTGGCTGGATTGATGACGGCTTCCGATTTGCCGGAGCTGCTTTGCACCCACTCTCCGTTGATGAAGTTTTTTACCTCTTTCACTGCTGTAGCCATGAATCATTCTCCTCCCCTGTGGCACTACGCCTGAATTTTTCGCTGTGCGGCTTGCACGTAGGAATACAGCGCCGCCATGTCCTGCTCACCGAAGCCCGCTTGCTGCGACTTCTCGTACAGGCTGATCAGCTCGGCTGTGATCGGCAAATCCAGACCAGCCTGATGAGCCATCTCCTGGGCGATTTTCAAGTCTTTCAGCAGCAAATTCAAGGAAAAGTGCGGCGCAAAGTCGTTGGTTGCGATAAAGCTTTTATAGTTGCGCTCGTAGATGCGACTCTGTCCGTAGCTGACATTCAATATCTCGAACAGCTGGTCGAGGTCGAGCCCCATTTGCGCCGCCAATGTTACGCCTTCACTGACCGCAGATGTATAAAACCCGATCAGCAAGTTGTTGATCAGCTTGACCGCCGTTCCGCTGTCGACCCTCGCCCCGACGTGAAAAATATTTTGACCGAGCGCAGCGAATATCGGCTGCATCTGGTCGAACAAGTTCTTTGGTCCGCCCACCATGATGGTCAACGTCCGATTTTTCGCCCCAATGACTCCGCCGCTGACAGGAGCAGCCAAATAGCCGACGCCTTTTCCTGCGCAAGCCACTGCCAAGCGCTCATTCAGCCCAGGTGTCACCGTGCTCGTATCCATGAGAATCTGCCCTGCTCTCGCATGCTCCAGAATGCCGCCCGCTCCGGTGTAAACGCTCTCAACAATTCCAGGCGAGGGCAAGCTCGTCAAAACGACCTCTGTCTGTTTCACCACCTCTTCAATCGTCAGTCCCGCAACTCCGCCAGCGGCCGCAAACTCCTTTTCCGCGTCTGGATTGACGTCGAAGCCATATACCGCATACCCGCTGCCAAGCAAGTTTTTGGACATAGGCATCCCCATATTGCCCAGACCAATCATACCAATTACAGGCAAACTCGACATATTGAACTCCTCCTTTTTTCTAAAAGATGAGGGGTTAGACGGATGCACTACGGCAGATGCCTCTGTCTGTTCCTGAGTCTAGCGGTCACTCCGCCTATCCCTAAATCAAAGGCGCTCTTTACTTCTCCTAATCGTAGGCACACCCCGCCCCTCCTAAGTTCAGGACGCTATTTGCCTCTTCCTAGGTCGCAGACACATCCGCCTCGCCAAGTCCAAGGCGCTTTCTCCCTCTCCTAAAATCGCAGGCACACCCCGCCTCCCTATGTCCCGGACGCTCTTTGCCTCTTCCTAGTTCGCAGACACATCCGCATCTCCAAACCCAAGGCGCTTTCTACTTCTCCTAAATCGCAGCCACATCCCGCCTCTCCCCCCTCCAGAAAGCAAACTCCGTGCCACGACGTTTTAACCGCTTCATCCTTGCTTTCTTTCGACCAACTGTCCAGAAAACACAAAAAGTGTCTAGACAATTACACCGAATCGTCTAGACACTTTTTGATCGCCGCCCCCGTTCTGCTACCTATCAGCTAATTTGATACTTGCTCAGCTTGTTATAAAGCGTTGCCCGGGAAATGCCGAGCTTTTTGGCTGCTTTCGACTTGTTCCCTTTCACTTCATGCAGCGCTTCCAGAATACGCTTCTTTTCCGCCAAAGCCCCTTCTGCTCCGCCTCCACCAGCCTGATTCAGCGGCGTCCCGGCTTGCCGATCACGCTGGGGCAAGACTGCTTCGGCAAAGCCTGTTCCCCCGAAAAAGACCGCAGGCAGATCACTCGTCCGTATCCGATGGTCCTCCGACAAGGTGACAAGGCGCTCAACCGTGTTGACCAGCTCGCGTATGTTGCCCGGCCAATCGTAGTTGATCAACAGTGACATGGCTTCTTTGTCGATGTCTTTTGGCGGCATGTTGTTTTTCTTGCTGAGCGCCTGCAACTGCGCCGCGATCAACAAAGGAATGTCCGTTCTTCTTTGCGCCAATGGAGGAATGACAAGCGGAATGACGTTCAGGCGGTAATACAAATCTTTGCGAAAAGCCCCCTCCCTGACCCTGTCTTCCAATGAATGATGCGTAGCCGCAACCAGCCGAAAGTCGACGGGAATGCTCTTGATTCCCCCGACGCGTTCCACCTCGCGCTCCTGCAAGACCCGCAAAATTTTCGCTTGCATGTGCAGCGGCATGTCGCCAATCTCGTCCAGAAAAAGCGTTCCTTTGTTTGCCAGCTCGAACTTGCCCGGCTTTCCGTCTTTTTTCGAGCCGGTAAAAGCGCCTTCCTCGTAGCCGAACAGCTCCGACTCCAGCAAATTTTCCGGGATGGAGGCACAGTTGACGATTACGAGCGGGCCATTTTGGAACGGGCTTAGCGAGTGAATCGCTTTGGCGAACAGCTCCTTGCCCACTCCGCTCTCCCCGGTCAGCAAAATCGTGGCAGACGTCTGGGCCGCTCGCCGCGCGACTTTTTTCGCCTCTGCGATCGCTTCGCTCTCCCCGATAATCTGGTCAAATGTCACTTTGTTGCTTTTCGGCCTAGGCGCCTCGATCACAATTCGGCTATCCCCGATTTTCTCGTGCAACACTTGCATGCGGTCAAAAATTTGGTATAGCTCCGACACCCCTTCAAAAATCAGCATGCCAACGGCGCCGATGACCCGGTTTTCTTTCCAGATCGGGATGCGGTGAACGACCATATCCTGCCCGAGCAGTCTGTGCGCCTGGTTTCTTTCCGGTATTCCGGTTTGCAGCACGACAGGCAAGCGCGTATTTTCGATCACCTCTTCCACGTAACGGCCGATGACATCTTCTTTGCGCACGCTGATAAATCGGCAGTACGCATCGTTCATCATGCGGATGTAGCCGTGCTCATCCACGATCGTAATGCCCTCGTATGCTGTATCGAAGCACACCTTGAACCATTCGATTGAATTTTCCAACTCCTGTATCCGTTTTTCGGCTTCCTTGTACTTTTCCCAAATCAGTTCGGAGCCGGACTCGATTAGGCCATCCATCTCGCTTTCTCCTCTCTGTTTGACTTCGGAAGCAAACAGCCTTGCCGATAAAAAAAGAGAGGGCATCTGCCCTCTCTCGTTGTTAAATCCCGTCTTTCTCCAAATCAGCAATCAATGTTTCGAAGGTAGCTTCTACTTGCTCCCACTCTTCGTCGTCTTCGATTGGCTGAAGCATGTCTGTACCGTCATAGCGCAGGAAGTGAACCTCGTACTCTTCTTCTTCCTCCTGATCGACTGGAACGAGCACCAGATAGCTGCGGTCTTCGATATCAAAAATATACATGATCCGAAAATCTCGCGGCTCCTCTGTTCCCTCTTCTGTCAGGGCAATCACGTCGCCTACTTCAAATTCTTCCATCATCTCTTCACTCACTTAGGGTCACCTCGATTTCGCGTCCAAAAATCCTTGCAGGATCAATGTGGCCGCCATTTTGTCAATTACTGTTTTGCGCTTTTGGCGACTGACGTCCGCAGAAATCAGCATACGCTCTGCTGCCATCGTCGTCAAACGCTCATCCCACATGTGGACAGGAAGAGATGTCCGTTCCTCCAAAAGCTTGCCAAATGCCTGGCACATCTCGGCGCGCGGCCCGATTGTGCCATTCATGTTTTTCGGCAAGCCTACTACGAAAGCACCTACTTGATATTGCGCTACCAATTCCTGAATGCGGGCAAAGTCTTTTTCCTTGGACTGCCGCTTGATGGTCTCCACCCCTTGGGCGGTCCATCCCAGCTCATCGCTGACAGCAATTCCAATCGTCTTGTCGCCTACATCCAATCCCATCAATCGTGTCATGTTCAAGGTCTACTTGCGCTCGGACAAGTAAACGGTCACCAACTCTTCTATGATTTTGTCCCGTTCCAGTTTGCCAATCAGGCTGCGCGCGTTGTTGTGGCGAGGGATAAACGCCGGGTCGCCAGAAAGCAAGTAACCGACGATCTGGGTGATCGGGTTGTATCCTTTTTCTTGCAGGGCTTGGTAAACCTCTGTCAATGTTGCCTGCACTTCCGCCGCATTCGCTTCCTTGGGCACCGTAAACTTCATGGTATTATCCAACGAACTCACAATCAACACCTCGATTTCCTTCAAGACTTAAAGGTTGTATTGGCTTTTCGCTTCCATACTTTATTCGACCCGGATGGAACCTACTCCTTGTCGATTTTGCAAAAATTGTTGGCGGGATTTTCGTTATTTCGCTACTGCCTGGCTTTTGACAAGCTCCACTACCGCATCCAATGCTTCTTGTAGCTTGGAAGGATCTTTTCCGCCCGCTTGCGCCATGTCAGGACGCCCGCCGCCGCCACCGCCGCAACGAGTAGCCACTTCCTTGATAATTTTTCCGGCGTGAACGCCTTGATCCATCAGATCTTTGGTGACACCTGCTACCAGGTTGACCTTCTCGCCATCGACAGAGCCAAGCACGATGACAGCAGAGCCAAGCTTGTTCTTCAGCTCGTCTACCATGCCGCGCAGGTTGTCCATGTCAGAAGCGGATACGCGTGCAGCGAGCACGTTCATGCCGTCTACCTGCTTCAGTTGATCGGTCAGCGATGCCGCTTCGATGTTGCCCAGTTTCGCGCGCAACGATTCGTTTTCGCGCTGAACTTCTTTCAGTTGTTGCTGCAAGCCTTCCACGCGCGCAGGCGCTTCTGCCAGCACAGGTGCTTTCAGTGCGTGAGCCACTTCTTTGAGCGTCGTGAACTGCTGGTTCAGGAACTGGTAAGCCCCGCGTCCTGTCACGGCTTCAATCCGGCGTGTCCCTGCGCCGATGCCGCTTTCGCTGACCAGCTTGAACAGTCCGATTTCCGCTGTGTTGTTGACATGGCAGCCGCCGCAAAGCTCAAGGCTGTAGTCGCCCACTTTGACAACGCGCACGACATCGCCGTACTTCTCGCCGAACAACGCCATGGCGCCCATTGCTTTTGCTTCTGCCAAAGCTTTGTTGGAGATTTCGACAGTCAGGTTCTCCCACACTTTTTCATTGACGATTGCCTCGATGCGCTCCAGCTCTTCTGCTGTGATCGCACTGATGTGGGTGAAGTCAAAGCGCAGACGCTCCGGTGCTACCAAAGAACCTGCCTGGTTGACATGCGTGCCCAGTACGTCTTTCAGCGCTTGGTGCAGCAAGTGGGTAGCTGTATGGTTTTTCGTAATCGCCAGGCGTGCTTCGCGGTTTACTTCCGCGCGGACTGTATCGCCTTTGCGCAGTGTTCCTGCTTCGACGATGACCGAGTGCACGTTTTGGCCCATTGGACCTTTTTGCACATCTGTCACACGGGCTTTGACGGAGTCGGACACCAAGTATCCTTCGTCGTTGATCTGACCGCCGCTCTCTGCATAAAATGGCGTCTGGTCGAGAATCACTTGTACAGTCTGGCCTTCTTCCGCTTCTTCAGCCAATTGGTTGTCGAAAATGATCGCTTCGACTTTTCCTGTTGCTACCAATTCAGTATAACCAACAAACTGGCTTGTAACCGTCAATTCGGACAATGGACCGCCCTGGATTTGCATGCTGTCCACGTCTTGACGGGCAGCGCGGGCACGCTCGCGTTGTTCCTCCATCGCCTTGTCGAAACCGTCGCGATCTACGCTCAAGCCTTGCTCGTTCGCGAAGTCTTCGGTCAAGTCAACCGGGAATCCGTACGTGTCGTACATTTTGAATACGTCTTGGCCGGACAGTTGCGTTTGACCGCTTTCCTTTGCTGCCTTCACCATGTCTGACAAAATAGCCAGGCCATCGTTCAACGTTTCGTGGAAGCGCTCTTCCTCGGCACGGATGACTTTTTCGATAAACGCGCGTTTTTCTACAACCTCTGGGTAGAACTCGCCCATCATCGTGCCGACTGTTTCTGTCAGGCTGTACAGGAACGGCTTTTCCACACCCAGCTTTTTGCCCATCCGCACAGCGCGGCGCAGCAGACGGCGGATGACGTAGCCGCGACCTTCATTGGAAGGAAGCGCTCCATCCCCGATGGCAAACACGACCGTACGCGCGTGGTCAGCGATGACTTTCAACGCTACGTCAAGCTCAGGGCTTGTCTTGTATTTCACACCCGAAATCGCGCTCGTTTGCTCGATCAGCGGGAACAGCAGGTCTGTTTCAAAGTTGTTGTCGACACCTTGGATAATCGACGCCATCCGCTCCAGCCCCATGCCGGTATCGATGTTTTTCTTAGGCAGTGGCGTGTAGGTGCCATCCGGGTTGTGGTTGAACTGGGAGAACACCAGGTTCCACACTTCCAGATAACGCTCGTTCTCGCCGCCTGGGTACAGTTCCGGGTCGCTTGGATCGTTGCCAAACGCTTCGCCGCGATCGTAGAAAATCTCTGTGTTCGGGCCGCTCGGACCTTCACCGATATCCCAGAAGTTGCCTTCCAGACGAACGATGCGCTCCTCGGGAACTCCGATTTTTTTGTTCCACAGCTCAAACGCTTCCTCGTCTTCCGGGTGGATCGTGACGGAAAGCAGCTCTGGATCGAAGCCGATCCATTTCGGGCTGGTCAAAAACTCCCACGCCCACTCGATCGCTTCTTCTTTAAAATACTCCCCGATGGAGAAGTTGCCCAGCATCTCGAAGAAGGTATGGTGGCGAGCCGTCCGGCCAACGTTTTCAATATCGTTGGTACGGATTGACTTTTGTGAATTGGTGATGCGCGGATTGTCCGGGATGATGCGTCCGTCAAAATACTTTTTGAGCGTCGCTACACCACTGTTGATCCACAGCAAGGAAGGATCGTCGATTGGCACCAGGGGAGCACTCGGCTCAATGCGATGTCCTTTTTCCACAAAAAAGTCAAGGAACATCTGGCGAATTTGATTGCCTGTCAGCTTCTTCATCTGCATTCTCCTCTATTCTGAAAATAAATAAAAAAGCTCCCATCCCCTCAGGGACGAGAACTGTTTTTCTCGCGGTACCACCCTGCTTACAGGCTCTCTTGCACGCCAAACGGCGCGACAGCCTGTCGCTTTATGGGCATCTAACGGTGCCAACCCGCCGGTTTTTGCCCGGTCTTAGGAGTAGCCTTCCGTTGCACTTCTTCTGAGCGCCCTCTCAACCGTGAAGCGCCCTCTCTGTAGAAGGTTTGCAGCGTACTCGTTCCCTCATTGATCAAGCCTGTACTCATCTGTTCGTATTATAAATTTTTTTCCTGACCCATGTCAACTTTCATGCATCATCACAGCGATTCGGCTGATGACAACTTTGCAAACGGCGAGTACGGGCACAGCCACGATCAGCCCGATAATCCCTCCGATCGTCTCCCCGACAAGCAAGGCCACGATAATCGTCAGCGGATGCAACTGCAAGGAGCGCCCCACGATGTTCGGCGACAGGATGTTGCCTTCCAGCACTTGAATGACGAGATTGACGGCGATCACGAACAACAGCATTTTGGTCGAAATCGTCAGCGCGACGACAATCGCAGGCGCCGCCCCGATCAATGGCCCGATGTAAGGAATGATGTTCGTCAAACATACCACAGCGGCGAGCACGAACGGATACGGCATGCCGATCAGCCAGTAGCCGAGATAAGCCAGCACCCCGACGACCAACGCAACGATCATCTGGCCGTGTATGTAATTCCCGAGCGATTCATTAATGTCCCGCAGGACGACCAACACTTGTTTGCGGTACGGCTTCGGAACGATGGACATGCCTGTTTCGTGCAGTTCCTTCATGTCTTTTAAAAAATAGAAGGCAATAAACGGGACGATCGCAAAGGCAAACAGCTTGCCCAGCGACTGGCGGGCATTGTTGACAAGCTTCGTTACAGAGTGGGACATCCCTTCCTGCGACTGGATAATTACCCGATCCACCCCGTGGGAGATACTGTCTGGCAAAAAGTATTTGTGCGCCTCCCATTCGCTCATCCACGTGTAGTACCAGTCCATCAGCCGCGGCAAGTCATCGGACAGCTCCACGAGTTGATTGGTAAAGACGGGAATCGCGTTGATGACCGCAATCGTAATCACCAGTACAAAGGAAGCGTAAATCAGCAGAACGGCCATCAGCCGCGGGACTCTGCGCTTTTCCAGCAGCTGCACGACCGGATGAAGCAAATACGCAATGACCAGACCCAATATAATGGGAATCAGCACTTCCTCCAAAAGGGCGAACAACTGCCCGAGGACCGAACGGAGCATCCACAGCAGATTGCCGATGACGAGCAGCGCAATCAACCAGAGAGCAGCCGCAAAAAGGCGGCTACGCCGCAATTCCTCCACGAAGGACACCTCCTCTCCATTTCCATTAGGGTGTGTTCTTCGTACAAAATTCATGTAACCTATTGACACCTTCCAAGCATCGATAGTAGTATGGAGTTACAAGAGGATATCTCCAAAGGGGAGTAGCTTTTTCGCAACATAGTCGTCATTACGGGAGAAATCCCCGGCTATGTTGGCAACATTTTTCTAATGTTGTAAGCAAGACCTTTGCCTAACAGGTAAAAGGTCTTTTTCTGTTTTCAAACGACCTTTGCCTGTCCAGGGAAAGGTCGTTTTCTTTTGTGCCCCTTTACATACAATATGGGAGGTATCTAGAAAACGGCCCGGTGGATGACTCATTTTTCCAAACAGGAAGAGGAGGAGGAATTGAACATGGAACTATTGTTACAACCTGAATTTTGGTCGGCGCTGCTTGCGATCATCGTCATCGACCTGGTCTTGGCCGGAGACAACGCGATTGTCATCGGGATGGCTGCACGCAACCTTCCAGCCCATCAGCAGAAAAAAGCGATCATCTGGGGAACGGTGGGCGCGATTATTATCCGGGCTTTGGCAACACTTGCAGTAGTGTGGCTGCTGAAAATTCCGGGCTTGCTGCTCGTAGGTGGCTTGATTCTGTTGTGGATCGCCCTCAAACTGCTCGTCTCCGATGACGGTCACGAGAATATGAAGGCAAGCGGAAGTCTTGGCGCAGCGATCTGGACGATTATCGTGGCGGATACCGTAATGGGTCTGGACAACGTTATCGCTGTTGCCGGTGCCGCACATGGCGACTTTCTTCTGGTGATCATCGGACTGATCATTAGCGTTCCGATCATGGTCTGGGGAAGCACGATGATTTTGAAATTCATGGAGCGTTTCCCTGTCGTGATTTACGTCGGTGCCGGCGTCCTCGCTTACACGGCTGCAAGCATGGTAACGAGCGAGAAGTTTTTGGCCCCGTTCTTTACCGCTTATCCGTGGGTCAAATGGGTATTCATCGTTGCCGCTGTCGTCGGCGTCCTGCTGATTGGACGCATGAAAAGCCAGCAGCAAAAACGACTCGCCGAACAAAACTGACAAATAAACGTAGGCTCCGTCGCCATCCGTGCGACGGAGCTTTTTTCTGCACAAAAAAAAAGCACCCGAACTCATACTATGTTCAGGTGCTTATGAACGTTCCTGTGAGCGTCATCCCCCGTTAACGGGTTACGGCGCGCATCAGCTTGCGCCCTGTCTTCAGCATGCGCGTCACATCACGCATGGAAAACGGCAGCTGATTCCAATTCAGTGAAAACCGACTGCGGCGGCGCGGAGCCATCAAATAGCCAATGACAGCCACAATTCCGCTTGTGGCAAGGACGCGCAAAAGGCTTCGTGTAAACAAGCGTGCCACCTCCAGTTGTTTTTCCTGCGTAAGCAGTTGCTACATGTTCAGTTGAGCAGAGACAGTTTGATCTTCAATAAACAGATCGTTGAGCGAATGCAAAGAACCGTCTTCTTCCACCTGGTAGACAGAAGCAATCTGCTCGTTGGAAACGCTCATTTCTATAAAGCAATTCCAGCAGTAGTATTGATTGGTTCCAATCTTCCCTACGTCTTTGGAACTGCAGTTCGGGCAAATGACACGCATCACGCTTTTCCTCCCTTATCACGCCTGGATACGAACAAAGTCCGGCACGATCAGGTTTTCTTCCCCGATGATGACGGAAGCTGGGGCAGACAAACGCTTGCGACCTTCTGTCACGTCCGCAAACCAGCCATTGGACAGTTCGTACCCTACAAGTTTCTCCCAGTTCGCTGAAAAGTAAACATCTTCCAGCCTGCCAAGGAGTTCTCCGGAAGCGGTAATGACCGCTTTTCCTTTTAGCTTTGATTTTCCCGTCACGATGCCGACAGGCTCAAATCCGGCGAGATGAGGCAAGGGCGTGATTGCGTTTTTACCCGATACGGTAAGGCAGGATTCCCCTACCGCATGAATCTGTTCGGTAGGAATGTAGGTGCCAGAATGGAACCAACCCTGTTCGCTCAGCAAGACTCCTCGTACATGCCAAGTGGAGTCGCAAAGAATGTCACGAACGGTGCCGAGCGTCTCTCCCGTCTGGAGGCAAACTACTGGCAAACCGACTGCATCCATTGCCTTGCGCATGTGGGACATCCCCCTTCCGCTCCTTTAGTATCGGGCGAAACGGACATGTCCATTCGGCGCAAATGGTTCCAGCTTTCAATCCTGCTTGAGCCGTTCTTCCAAAAAGCTGTACCGCACGCCTTCCTCGTCCGTTTCCACGGCTGCGCGAAAAGCATCTGGCTCCCCGCACATAATGAGGAAAGACTTGCTCCGGGTAATGCCCGTATAAACGAGCTTGCGCCGCAGCATCCGGTAATAGCTTTTGACAAACGGCATGACTACGATCGGAAATTCGCTCCCCTGTGATTTGTGTACGGAACAGCAGTAGGCAAGCGTCAACTGATGGTAATCGGAACGCTTGTACACCACTTCCCGATTGTCGAAGGCAGCGACCAGCATTTCCTGGTTTTCTGCGTTCTCATTCGGGAAAAAAATCGCAACAATTTCACCCATATCGCCGTTGAACACCTGTTCCTCAGCATTATTCACCAGTTGCAGGACTTTGTCGCCAGTGCGAAACGTCGTGTCCCCGAAGGTCACTTCCCGTTTTTGCGGCGTCTTTGGATTAAACAGCTCCTGCAACTCTTCATTCAACCGGTTCACCCCGGCATTTCCTTTATAAATAGGTGCCAAAACCTGTACATCTTTTGCCGTATATCCTTTTTTTACGGCTCCGGAGCAAATTTGTTTCACTGCTTCCGGAACTTCTTGTGGCGAACTTGTGAAAAATCGCCGATCCGGTGTCGTATCGAGCAAATCTGCCGGGACGTTGCCTTTGCGCACATCGTGGGCGAGCCGGATAATCGTCGACTCCTCCGCCTGCCGATAAATCTCCGTAAGCTGGGCCAGCGGCAACAAGCCGGAGCGGATCATATCGAGCAGGACGTTTCCCGGGCCGACGGACGGCAGCTGGTCGGGATCGCCGACCATAATAATTTGCATCTCATCCGGTACGGCGCGGAACAACTGGTTCGCCAGCCAAATATCGACCATCGACATTTCGTCCACAATCAACAGCCTGCCGCGAATCGGATGCTCGGCGTCGTGCTCGAAGCTCTCCCCTTTGTAGCCGAGCAGGCGATGAATCGTCATGGCTGGCAAGCCAGTCGTCTCCGTCATCCGCTTGGCAGCCCGTCCGGTTGGCGCAACGAGCAAGATCGGAAAAGGATTTTCTTCGTTGTATTTTTTCAGGTCGAGTGACAGGCCGTGCAGCTGCGAAAAGACGCGGCAAATCCCGCGAATTACCGTTGTTTTCCCCGTTCCCGGTCCCCCCGTCAAAAGCATCAGCCCGGATGTAATCGCCTGCTCGATCGCGTCTCGCTGCGTCTGGGCGTACGTGATGCCCAGTTCATCTTCCACGGCTCCCAGCGCACGGTAAAATTCAGAGGTAGGAAACGAGCCGAATGAGTCCCGCTGCGCGAAATGACGCAGCCTTTTGGCCAACCCAAGCTCGGCAAAAAACAAGGAGGGCAAGTACACGCGCTCGTCTTCCCAGGCAATTTTGCTCGCGACAAACATGTCCTCGACCGCACGGGTAATGTCTTCTGCGACAAACAGATGTCCGCCGCATTCCAAAAGCAGTGCCAATGTTCTTTCGCAAAGCTCTTCGATCGGCAAATAAACATGGCCTTCCGAATAAGACGCTTCCTGGAGCACAAACAGCGCCGCTGCCTTGACGCGCTCTTCCGAAGATGCGGCTATCCCGGTAGCACGCGCGATATCGTCCGCCCGCTTGAAGCCGATCCCGACGATATCTTCGATCAGCCGGTACGGTTCTTCCTTGAGCACGGTCATCGTCTCCAGCTTGTACGTCTGGTAAATTCGCAACGCCATGTTCACGCCAATCCCGAAGTCGTACAAAAATACCATCGCGCTTTCCAGCGAACGATGCTCCAGCACAGACTCGTAAATGATTTTGGCGCGCGATTCGGAAATCCCTTGAATTTCTGCGAGCCGCTCCGGATAATCGGCGATAATCGTCAAGGCATCTACGCCGAGATGTTCCACGATTCGTTTGGCCATTTTTTTCCCGATGCCCTGAAACAGTCCACTGGCCAAATACCGCTCCACGCCCGACAATGTCTTCGGCGTCTCTCGCTCGTATCGCTTCGCCACGTACTGCTGCCCGAAGCGAGCATGCGTTTTCCACTCGCCGTAGAAGGTGTATAGCTCATCCGGATGAGGACGAGGGAAGTTGCCGACAATAATGACTTCTGATTCCTTGATCGCTTCAGTAGTCTCCTCTATCTTTAGACGAATAACTCCGTACCATGTTTCTTCATTGTAAAAAATTTCTTGTGAAATAAATCCGCGAATATAGTTTTCCGCAAACAGGGAGATTGATTGTTGTTCTTCCATCTCACCTTCTCCTCTCTTGCTTGCTCCAAGCACGTTCAAAGTGGCACGAACAGAAAAATCCACTTTAACAGGGAAAGTGGATTTTTCTCGCAGTCATACGTTTTAAATTGTAAAGCGTTTTACTTGGTCTGACAACTGTTCAGCCATTTGCGCCAATGTTTCCGCAGCCGCCGTCATCTCTTGCGTCGTCGCGGTCTGTTGTTCGGACGCTGCCGCTACCTCTTGCGTATCTCGTGCCGCCGTGTCAGCCAGCTCCGCAATTTTATCCGAGTGCGCGACCAGTTTGACCGTATCGCGATGAATCCCTTGGGCCGCCTCGTTCATCCGGTACACTTGCTGACTGACATCCTGGACGGCCACCAAAATTTGCTGGAAGCTTTCTCCGGCGATGGCTACTCCGCCTCTGCCTTCCTGGACGGCTTCGGTTGTCGTTCCCATCGCGTGCACCGCATCCAAAATATCGGTATGAATCGCATGGATCAGCGAAGCAATTTCTTCTGCCGCATGTCCTGACTGTTCTGCCAGCTTGCGTACCTCTTGCGCAACGACTGCAAAGCTTTTTCCTTGTTCACCTGCGCGGGCAGCTTCAATCGCTGCATTCAGCGCAAGCAGATTGGTTTGATCAGAAATTTGCCGGATGATCGTAATAATTCCAATAATTTTTTCCGATTGCATTCCCAGTTCCCGGATGACTTGCTCTGTGTTCCTCGCATGATTTGTGATCTGATCCATTTCCTGAACAAGTTCTTTCAGCTTGCCTTCGCCATCTTGCGCCAAAAGGAACGCCTGCGTCGCATCCGCATTGACCCGCTCCGTGGAAGAGGCGATTTCTTGGATATCGCCGCCGATGTGCGACAAAGATCGAGTGGTATCCGATACGGTCTGTTTCTGCTGCTCCGAGCCCATGGCGATCTCGGTTGAAGCAAGCGAGATTTGCTCGGCAGCCCTGGCACTCTCTGCTGCACTCGCTGTCAACTCCTCGGATGCCGCCGCAACCTGCTGGGAGACACGCTGCACTTCACTCAGCATTTTACAAAACACTTCCATCATCTCGTTGTACATAGCTGACAGCTCGCCAAGCTCGTCCCCCGAACGGATTTTCGCACGCTTGGTCAAATCTCCCGTCTCGGCCATTTTCATCGCTGCGACCAGCTCTTTCAGCGGACGAACCAGCCTGCTGACGATAAAAATTCCGGTAGCCAGAGCCACGATTGCACTAATCAGGTTCAAAAGGAACATCATCGGACGGCTGCTCTCGATCGTCGCCAGCAAATCGTTCTGGTAGCTGCCAATCGCGAGAATCCAGCCGTTCGGCAACTCTTCGTACACGGTCAACTTCGTAGCTCCCTGGAACTCATACTCCAGCCAGCCGCTCTTTTTCGCCAGCATCTCTTGCATGAACGCTTCGCCCGCGAGCGATTTGTTTTGCACGTTCGGGTCCGGGTGGAAGATCGGGACTCCGCTGGCATCCGCGATATAGGCATAGCCAACCATGCCATTCGGCTTATAGTAGCTCTCTGCCACCTCGCGAATGATCTCGTCAATTTTTTGTCTATTGCTGTCGCTGATCGTTGTGTCCTGCGTGTAGGGAACCAGCTCCCGGGCCTTCATTTGGGTTATGTATTGCAAATCGGAAACGGTCAGTCTGTAAACCGCATTCCGTGCGTTTTCAAACTGGATGTACCCGACTACCATCAATGGAAGCATGGTCAGGAAGAGAATGGTAAGCACCAGTTTGTAGCGAATCGAGATACGTCTGGCAATCATGAATAATTCCTCTCCTTTTGCTGGACGAAAGCGCTTTCGTTCTTCCGGCCTGGTTCTACGGAATCATTCTAACATTGTTATCCACTATTAACCACAATTGCCACACAATTAGAAAATTTGGAGCGAAAAACAAAAGCAGATTGCTTTTTTTGCTTGCAATCTGCACCGAACTGTTATCTGTAGTTTTTCCTTTTATTCCCTCATTTTCCATGTGTGCTGTGGTACGCTGCGCCGTCAGCTCACTGTTGTCGACGACGTAGGAGCATAGCTGACAATTTCCAGTACAATGACGGTACTGAGTGCGATCGTTTGCCCCGACGGCACGGTAATGTCCAGCTTCCCTACTCCCGATCCACCCGGAGTATAAGTGGTAAGCCCGCCCATTTGCATGATCCCGTTAATGTAGACGTTATAGTAGCTATTGTTTGCCGGAAGGGTCGGGAGAGAGGTAGCCGTTGTACCCGCATCCGTTTGAAAGTCCCCTACATTTATGGTCAACGTCGCCGGTCCGACGACAAGAGCCAATGTTCTGCGAAAAAAGCGCGTCACGGTCGGAACCGCATTCGTTGTCGTCGTAGCTGTGACCACGATCTTCAGTATCTCAAGCGCCATCATCCGTCCTCCTTTTTCGTTGCTACTCTATTTTATTGAGCAAGCTGCGAAGAAGTGTTGGACAAGTGACGTAATCATCCGCCTTATTTTCCGTCGCGAACGCTAGGATGCGGCAATGGCAATGAATTGCAGGACGATGCTCACATCTTTGCCTGGAGGCTCTTTTGTCAGCAGCCGCAGTCTGCCTTTGGCTACTTCATAGAGGACAGGAGGCTGGATCATCCCGTTGATAAACAAGTTCACCAACGAAACGCAGTCTGGATCAAGAATCCCGCTGGTCGTGTACGGCAACCAGGCGTCCTCGTCGGTGTAGACCCGCTTCGTCCCATCCGCGATCGCACAAAAGTAATGACAGTCCGCTTTCAGATGCGTTTGCTTTTGCTGCCTTTCTTGCTTTTCCAGCTCTGGCTCCGCACAAAGTCTGGTCGCCTTCTCTGCTTCGATTTTTTTCGCTTTTGCCTCAGATGCTTTGTCCGTGAACATACTCTCACCTTTTTCAACCGACGTCAGTAGTAGCGTATGTTTGCGAAAAGCCGTTGGAATCCGGCAGGCAACCATTTTTTGGACAGGAAAAAACCGCTCAGGGACATAACCCAAGCGGTTCGTTTGTCGTTGAAGGCTATTTGCTTCGGGCGAGACGGCTCACGATTTGCGCCACAGCCTGCGCTGCCTGTTTTGCTTCTTCTACCGTGTTGGTAATGCCAAAGCTGAAGCGGATGGCGGATCGGGCAATCTCATCGGCAAGCTTCATCGCCACGAGTACATGCGACAGTTCCAGCGACCCGGACGTGCAGGCAGAGCCACTCGCAGCTGCGATGCCAACCAAGTCGAGGTTCATCAGCATCGTCTCGGTGTGAACGCCAGGGAAGCTGACATTCAAAATATGCGGGAGCACATGCTCGGGATGACCGTTTACATGGTAAGCGATGTTCGCCTCTTGCCAAACCGCGAGCATGACTGCCTTCATCTGCTCGTATTTGGCTACCCGGTCCGCCCTCTCCTCTGCGGCAACCTTCGTCGCTTCTGCAAAGCCGACGATTCCCGCCAAATTCTCCGTTCCCGCCCGGCGCTTGCGCTCTTGGGAGCCGCCGTGCAAAATCGGAGACACCGGAATCTTGCGTCCGAGGTACAGGGCGCCAACGCCTTTTGGCCCGTTGATTTTATGCGCGGACACGGACAGCATGTCCACAGGCAACTCGCTCACTTGAAACGGCAGCACGCCAAATGCCTGAACGGCGTCTGTATGAAAAATAATGCCTTTTTCCCGGAGGAAGTTCCCGATCTCTACGATGGGTTGAATCGTTCCCACTTCGTTGTTGCCGTACATGATCGACACAAGCACCGTATCGGGACGAACAGCCTGCTGCAAGTCTTCCATGCGGACAGAGCCTGTCTCATCTACGGGCAAATACGTGACGTCAAACCCTGCCTGCTCCAAATACTCGCAAGCGTGCAGGACGGCATGATGCTCGATTTGCGTCGTAATGACATGGCGGCCGCGTTCGCGCTGGGCCATCGCCCCGCCGATAATCGCCATATTGTCCGCTTCCGTGCCGCCGCTCGTAAAAATGAGCGATTGCGCTTCGGCACCCATGAAGCTGGCAATCGCATCCCGCGCTTGCTCCAATGCTTTGCGCGCCTCGCGACCGGCACCGTGGACACTGGACGGGTTGCCGAATACTTGCGTCAAATACGGAGTCATCGCTTCCAGCACTCGCGGATGTACCGGAGTCGTGGCAGCGTGGTCAAAATACAACATGTCAGACACTGTGTCACCTTCTACTAGCTTGGTAGCTGTTGCTTAAATGTAAAACATATAGTTATCGGAATGCCCGTCGTCTTCGAAGCTGATCAAATCCTGAAGCGAAGTCGCGTCCAGCACCGCAGAGATGCTGTCGCGAATGCGCAGCCACAGATGGCGTTTGGCCGGATCTTCTTCTTCTGCAAACTCGACCGGACTGATCGGTCCTTCCAGTACGCGGATGACGTCGCCTGCGGATATTTCGTCCGGCTGTTTCGCCAGCACGTAGCCGCCGTAAGCTCCGCGAATACTTTTCACCAATCCTGCGTTGCGCAAAGGCGCGATCAACTGCTCCAAATAATGCTCGGACAGGTCGTGCTTCTGGGCAATGCTGCGCAAGGAAGTCGGCCCTTCCCCAACACGGTTGGCCAGTTCCATCATGATCGTCAGTCCGTAGCGTCCTTTCGTAGAAATCTTCACGTAGCAACTCTCCTCTTATTCTTGGGTTTACCCACTCCCTTAGCTTACATGACTTGAGCGTCCTGGGACACACTAGCATCTTAGGGGGTGAAAGCAAAATGGCGACAAACAAACGCTCAGAACGAGGACGCAACCACCCGTCCGACACGTTGTACGAACAGCCTGCGGGCACCATTGCCCACAAAGCCCGCTACGGGGCGAGCGAACAGAGCAAACAGCCAAACGAAAACGGTGACTTGCCGAACAAACCCGGCGGAGACGTCCGCACCTAACTTCACCCTCCCCCTTTATTCGGGGGAGTTTTTCTTCGGCAATCCACGGTTATCCAGCTTTTGTCTCTCTTCCTGAAAACGCCGGATATGACGCTCGTAGCCAAAGTCCTTTGGCTGGTAAAACGAATAATGTACACCGTCAGGCAGATACTGTTGGGGCACATAACCGTACGGATAGTCGTGCGGATACAGATATCCCTGACCGTGTCCCAGCTTGGCTGCGCCCTTGTAAGCCGAGTCTCGCAAGTGGATAGGAACCTGCTTGTGGCCGTCGGTGCGAATCCGGTCCAGCGCAGAGTTGATCCCGTTGTATGCGGCATTGCTTTTCGGAGCTGTAGCCAAATACGTCGTCGCTTGCGCCAGCGGGATTCGTCCTTCAGGCATCCCCACCAATTCTACCGCTTGGAAGCAGGCTACCGCAACCGAGATCGCCTGCGGATCGGCATTTCCAATATCCTCGGAAGCCGAGATGACCAGTCGGCGCGAAATAAACCGCGGGTCTTCTCCGGCATCGATCATCCTCGCCAGCCAGTACAGCGCAGCATCGGGATCGGAACCGCGTATCGACTTGATAAAAGCGGAAATCGTGTCGTAGTGGTTGTCGCCGCTTTTGTCATAGCGCACGGCGCGGCGTTGGATCGACTCGACCGCTACATCGAGCGTTACGGTCACTCTCCCGTCCGCTCCGGGCGGCGTCGTCATCACAGCCAGCTCCAAGGCGTTCAGCAAACGTCTGGCGTCTCCTTCTGCATACTGGATCAAATGCTCCGCCGCTTCCTTCGTCACGTTGACAGACAGTTCCGCCAATCCGTTCTCTTCATCTGCGAGCGCGCGATCCATGACCTGCTGCAATTCCTCGTGCGAAAGCGACTGGAGCGAAAACACTTGCGAACGCGACAACAGCGCCGGATTGACCTCGAAAAAAGGATTCTCCGTCGTCGCCCCGATCAAAATGATCGTGCCTTCCTCTACATAAGGAAGCAGCGCATCTTGCTGGGACTTGTTGAAGCGATGAATCTCATCGACGAACAAAGTCGTGCGCTGGTTGTCCATCACGAGTCTTTCCTTGGCCGCCTCAACGACTTTGCGAATGTCCGCCACTCCTGCCGTTACGGCGTTCAACTCGGAAAAATGCGTGCGGGTCGTCCGGGCAATCACTTTTGCCAAGGTCGTTTTTCCCGTCCCGGGCGGCCCGTAAAAAATGAGCGACGATACTTGATCGGCTTCAATCGCCCGGCGCAGGAGCTTGCCTGGCGCGAGAATGTGGGATTGGCCGATCACTTCCTGGATCGTCTTTGGACGCATGCGTGCAGCGAGCGGCTTTTGCTTGCTGCCGCCCTCTTCTTCATAAGCAAACGAAAACAGATCGTTCATGCTACCCTATCCTTTTATCGGCTGCCAGTCCAGCAAGTCACGCACGACGACGCTGGCCAAAATCAGGCCCGCTACGGACGGAACAAACGCGTTGCTCGCTGGAGGCTGCCGCACTTTGCTAATCGGTGAATCCGGGTTGGAAACGATTTTCTCACGCACATCCGTGCGCACGTTTACAGGAATCTCTCGTGAATAGACGACCTTGACGCCTTTGTAGATGCCTTTTTTGCGCAGCTCGCGGCGAATGACCTTGGCGATCGGATCGTAGCTCGTCTGGGAAATATCCGCTACTTCAAACCGGGTCGGGTCCATTTTGTTGGCAGCGCCCATGCTGGAGATAACCGGGATGTTGCGGCGTTTGGCTTCCTGGATCAGATGCAGCTTGGCAGACATCGTATCCATGGCGTCTACGATATAGTCGAGTTCATGGGCAAACAACTGCTCATATGTCTCCTCGTTGTAAAACATGTTGAGCGTCACGACTTCGCACTCGGGATTGATCGAAGCGATGCGCTCCTTCATCAGTTCTGCCTTTTTTTGTCCAATCGTGTTCAGTGTCGCATGAATTTGCCGATTAATGTTCGTGATGTCAACGGCGTCCTTGTCCACCAGCACAAGCTTGCCTACACCTGTACGCGCCAGCGCTTCCACTGTAAAGGAACCGACACCGCCGACTCCGAGAACCGCGACGCAGCTATTTTTCATTTTTTCCAAACCTTCGGGACCGAAGGCCAATTCGCAACGGGAAAATTGATGAAGCATCGTTCGTTTCACCTTTCATTCGCAAGTAAGATAATTGTCAATCGGAAAAGTAGGAATCACAAAGAAAAAAGGAGCCCCATTATGCCGTGTAGCTCCTTAGTTTTGAACCTGCTAATCGCAGGTGGGTGTCTTGCCCAACTGTTACAGACGTCCACTCGACGGAGGCATGCCTTTACAATTGCGGACGAAAAACTCCCTGAACAAACTTTGTGGCTCAAAACTATCGGATGTCACGAACATCGCAGGGCTTTGTAGATAGTATTACCAATGTATCAAACAGCAATGCAGTTGCGCAAGTCGATTACGCTTCTACCTTTTCTTCTTCTGTCACGATTGTTGCAATCGACAGCTCTTGCAGTTGTTTCGGAGCTACTACATCCGGCGCGTTGACCATCAGGTCGCTCGCACTTGCCGTTTTCGGGAACGCGATCACTTCACGCAGGTTGGTACGGCCAGCCAGGAGCATGATCAGACGGTCCAGACCGAGGGCGATTCCGCCGTGTGGAGGTGTACCGTACTCGAATGCATCGAGGAGGAAGCCGAATTGCTCATGCGCTTCTTCCAGTGTGAAGCCGAGCGCCTTGAACATTTTTTCTTGCACGTCGCGTTTGAAAATCCGCATGGAACCGCCGCCCAGTTCGTAGCCGTTGAGCACCATGTCGTACGCTTGCGCACGGATTTGGCCCGGATCGGTGTCGAACAGGTGCAGGTCTTCGTCTTTTGGACGAGTGAACGGATGGTGCAGGGCCACGTAACGTTTGGCATCCTCATCCCACTCTACCAGCGGGAAGTCTACAACCCAGAGGAACGCGAACTTGCTGTGGTCGATCAGGCCAAGCTCCGCGCCCAGCTTGGAGCGCAGTGCTCCCAATGCGTCTGCAACCACTTTCGGCTTGTCGGCTACGAACAGAAGCAGGTCGCCTTCTTCCGCTTCGAGACGCTTTTTCAGCTCGGTAATTTCTTCTTCTTTAAAGAACTTGGCAATTGGTCCTTTTACTTCGCCATCTTTGAAGCCCATCCAAGCCAAGCCTTTTGCTCCGTAGCGGGAAGCGAATTTGCCCAGATCGTCTGCTTCTTTGCGGGAGTAGTGACCGCAGCCTTTTGCATTGATCCCTTTTACTTGACCGCCGCCAGATACGACAGAAGCGAACACTTTAAAGTCGCTGTTGACTACGAGGTCGGATACATCTGTCAGCTCCATGCCGAAGCGCACGTCCGGTTTGTCAGAGCCGTAGCGTCCCATCGCTTCCGCGTAAGTCAGACGAGGGAATGGCGTCACGACATCCACGCCGATCGTTTGCTTGAACACGTGAGCGACCATTTTTTCCATCATCGGCAAAATTTCGTCCATCGATAAGAACGACGTCTCGATGTCCACCTGGGTAAACTCAGGCTGGCGGTCAGCGCGCAAGTCTTCGTCGCGGAAGCAGCGGGCGATCTGGTAGTAGCGCTCCAGACCGGACACCATCAAAAGCTGCTTGAACAGCTGAGGGGATTGCGGCAGGGCGTAAAACTCGCCTGGATGCACACGGGACGGCACGAGGTAATCGCGGGCGCCCTCTGGCGTGCTCTTGTTCAAAATCGGTGTCTCTACTTCCAGGAAGCCGTTCTCGTCCAGGAAGTCGCGGAATGCTTTCGCCGCTTTGCTGCGCAGGAACAGGGAACGTTGCATTTCCGGACGGCGCAGGTCGAGGTAGCGGTATTTCAGGCGAACTTGCTCATCTACTTCGATGTCGTCTTCGATTTGGAACGGAGGCGTTTTCGCGTCGTTCAAGATTTGAATGTCGGAAATATGAACTTCGACTTCGCCTGTTTTCAGCTTCGGATTGATTGCTTCAGGCGCGCGGTTGACTACTGTTCCTTTTACGACCAGAACGTACTCGCTGCGCACTTTGTCAGCCGCTTCCCAAGCCGCTTTGTTGTGCTCCGGGTTGAATACGATCTGCACGATTCCCGTACGGTCGCGGAAGTCGATGAAAATAACTCCGCCGAGGTCGCGGCGCTTTTGTACCCAGCCGTTCAATACGATTTCCTGTCCTACGTGTGCAGTTGTCACTTCACCGCAGTGTACGGTGCGATATTGCCAAGACATGATGATTTCCCCCACTTTTGCTTTGTTTTGTTAGTTGTTGCCTTGTACTTTTGCGGCAAGCGCAGCTACGAAATCAGCCTGTTTCAGCTCCTGCTGTTCGCCTGTTGCCATTTCTTTCAGAACGACGGTACCGTTTGCCAGCTCGGATTCTCCGATGATGGCCGTAAAGCGGGCCGAGAGGCGATCAGCCTGTTTCAGCTGCGCTTTCATTTTCCGGTCGAGGTAGTCCAGTTCGGCAGCCACGCCTGCTTGACGCAGTTGGTCGACGAGAATAAAGGCGCCTTGTTTGGCTTCCGGTGTCTGTACGACGACGAAGCAGTCAATACCGCCGCTAATCGGCAGCTGCACGCCTTGTTTCTCCAGAGCGAGCAGCAAGCGCTCGATACTCAGCGCGAAACCGATGCCTGGCATATCGTCGCCGCCCAGCTCTGCAACCAGACCGTTGTAGCGTCCGCCGCCGCAAAGCGTTTCCACCGCGCCGATTTCCGCCATTTTGATCTCGAAAGCCGTCAGCGTGTAGTAGTCCAATCCACGAACCAGACGCGGATTGACATGGTACGGAATGTCGAGAGCAGTCAGGTAGCCTTTCACTGCTTCGAAGTGAGCTGCCGATGCTTCGCTCAAGTAATCCAGAATGGAAGGTGCGTCTTTGGTCAATGTTTTGCATTTTTCGTTTTTGCAATCGAGCACGCGCAGCGGATTGCGATCAATCCGGGATTGGCAATCCTCGCACAGCTCGGAGCGTACGCCGTTCAGATGCGCCAGCAAATGCTCGCGGTGGCGAGCGCGGTCTTCTACGGTGCCGACGCTGTTCAGCTCGACAGACAGCCCTGTCAGGCCAAGCTCCTGATACAGGCGAATGGCGAGGCCGATCACTTCTGCATCAATCGCCGGGTCGCTCGAACCGATCGCTTCTGCCCCGAATTGAACGAATTGGCGGTAGCGTCCTGCTTGCGGGCGCTCGTGGCGGAACATCGGCCCCAGATAGTACAGCTTGGTAGGCTGGTTGGGCGATCCGTACAGCTTGTTTTCCACGTAAGAGCGTACGACGCCAGCCGTCCCTTCCGGACGCAGCGTGAGCGCGTCGTTGCTGCGCGGATTTGCTACGCTGTACATTTCCTTTTCCACGATGTCCGTCGTCTCGCCAACGCCTCGCTGGAACAACTCCGTGCTCTCGAACAGCGGCGTGCGAATCTCCGCGTAGTTAAAGCGGCGGCACAAATCGCGGGCTTTTGCCTCTACGTAGTGCCACAACTCTACGGTACCTGGCATGATATCCTGCGTACCGCGGGGAATCTGGATTCTCGTCATTCCTCTCGAACCTCCATGTCTTTTGAAAAACTTGGGCAACGCCAAACCTCCAGGATCAAAGGACCTTTTCTATTTAGCCAAATAAAAAAGCCCCTCGCCTCCTGACATTTAGCAATTCGCCACATGTCAGGGACGAGAGACTGGTTATACTCCCGTGGTGCCACCCTGTTTGAACAGCCTTGTGTATCAAAGGCCATCCCACTTGATTAAGCCGTTAACGCCGGCGCACGCCTGCCAGTTACTGAAGGGAGAGGATTGCTCCTCGCTCGTTCACTGCGGTCTTCAGGGATGTCATTCACCAAGTCGTGATACGAAAGCACTCTCAGCCACGGCGCTTTCTCTCTGGTTATCCGGTTCGTTGGGTACTTGTTCCCGTCATCAGATCTGATTGTATCCAAAAGCTTAATGTGAATCATAGCAAACCAGCCAGCAGGCGTCAACAGGCGCTCCATAAAACTTTTTTTACTATGGTTTGCCGCGCGTTCAGCCTGCACCTGCGCTGCTTTTTTACGTAGTCGTTGCCCCTGCGTAGACTTCATCCAGATCGCGCAGCTTGTTTTCCACCAATGTTTTGTACGTGTCGTTGTAGGTTTTCGGGTCCTTCGGATTCGGAAAACGCTTCAGCTTGCCGCTGCCCGGCGCCATCAGCTTGGAAACCGCCCCGCAGCCAAGGCCGAGAATCGTCTGCACTTCTTCCATGATCATGATGTTGTAGATGCTTTCCTGCCCCGGTTTCGCATAGCCGACATTCTCCAGGTTACCCAAAATGTTTTTTTGGCGATACAAATAATACGGATCGTAGCCGTTTGCTTTCGTCCAGGCAGACGCCATTTCCATCATTTTGCCGATTTCGTCGCGACTGGCTACCTTGTAACGCTCCTTGTTCTGGGTCATTTCCGAAGCTCTCTTGAAGGAGAGCGTGTGCACGGTAAGCGACGCAGGCATCAGCTTTTCCACTTCTTCCAGACTGTGCGCCAGCTCGGCTACGCCCTCGTTCGGCAGCCCGATAATCAAGTCCATGTTGATATTGGTCAGGCCCATTTCCATGGCGAGATGGTACTTCTCGATCGTCTCCTCCACGGTATGGTGCCGCCCGATCGCTTTGAGCGTCTCTTGTGTAAACGATTGGGGATTGATGCTGATCCGGTCGACTTCCCACCGTTTCATCACATCGAGCTTTTCTGCCGTAATCGTATCCGGCCTGCCCGCTTCGACAGTCAACTCGCGCACGCCGTCCATATGCGGGAAGCTGCGGTGCATCGTCTCGAACAACTGGTTCATATCATCGGCGGTAATGCTCGTCGGCGTTCCTCCCCCGAAGTAGATCGAAGTAATTCGCTGGTCGTTTCTCGTCAACCACTCGCCCATCTTTTCGATCTCGTAATGCAGTCCTTCGAGAAACGGATTGACCGAAGCCGTATGACTGCGGATCGCGTAGGCAGGAAACGTACAGTAGGCGCACTTCGTCGGACAGAAAGGGATGCCGATGTACACCGACAGCTCGCGGTCGATCTGGTACAGATCAGGCACGACGTGAAGCTGCTTGTCGACGATCTCCTGGAGCAGCTCCAGTTTGTACGGACGCAAAATGACATCCTGTTGCAGCCGCTTGTGCGCCTCTGCTTTCTCGACACCTGCCACGTTCAGCTGATGGAGCAGTTTGGTCGGACGGATTCCCGTCAAGATTCCCCAGCCTTGTTCGATTCCCGTATATTGTTCCAGCATGAGCAACAGCGTGTAGCACAATGCCTGCTTCGCTGTTTTGCGCATCGCCTTTTCATCGCGGGAAACGTACTCCCGCCTGACCTGGCGGCTGAGTCGAGTAGTTTTGTCATCCAGTTCTCCCGACGCCACTACACCCGAGCTGTCAGTGGCAAGCGCGAGCCTGATTTGCATATCGGCAGCGCCATCCCACTCCGAGACAAAAGCTAACGCAGGGTCTTCGTAAAACAGCGCAAGAATTAAGGAGAGTTCGCGTTCAAACGCGTGTCCCTCGCATTTTATTTGAATCATATGTGCTCACCTGCTTATTTAAAATGCCACACTCCATCATAGCTGACAGGCACAATCGCGGTCAACAGAGCGGATGGGCGGCATCTCAGGCGATTACTTCCTTTTCGGGTGTGATTGCGGCAAGTCTCGCATATTGACATAAAAATCTTGGGACATTTCTACATTTTGCCGTGACGATTCTTTCGCCAAATCGTCATGAAAGTCGACGGAAAAAAATTGTCGATTCAAGCCTTGCGCAAACGTTTCCTTGTTTGACTGCCTCACTGCAATTCCTCCTGCGTTTTTGTGGCTCTATCTGTTCTAGTATGGCCTTTTGCAACAAATTGCAACCAGCGGCACCTGGCAAAAGCTTTGTCGCTTCTTGCAGGAAAAACGAGAAACTGGCGCGAAGTGATTGTGTTGGCAAAAACATGAAAGAATCGACGCTTCGCCTCCCTCGCATTTTATCTGGAAAGGATGTCAAAAACGTGCTGTTACGTCAAAAAATCCTGGGGTCGCTCCTGGCTATCGCTTGCTCCATCTCCCTCCCCGTTTCAACTGCCTGGGCCGCCGGTTCTGTTCAGGTCAGCGTGGACAAGCTCAATGTCCGCTCCGGGCCGAGCCTTCAGGACGCTGTCGTCACCACGCTGCCAAACAAGACCGTGCTGCCTGTCATCTCTACCAAAAACGACTGGATTCAAGTCAAGCTGCCTAATGGTCAGAGCGGCTGGGTGGCAAACTGGCTCGTCTCGCAAAACCAGCAGCCTGCACAAGCTCCGGCGAGTACGGCAGAGAGCACGACTACCAATCTCAACGTCCGCTCCGGCCCGGGCCAAACGTACCCGGTTGTGACGACGATCAACCCGGGAACCAAATACCCGATCGTGCAAAAAAACGGCGACTGGATCATGATTCAGCTAAATGGGACAAGCAAAGGCTGGGTGGCAGCCTGGCTGGTCAAGGACAGCTCATCCCCAGCGTCGCCAGGTTCCACGCCGGGAAGCGGAACTACTGCACCACAACAGCCAGGAGGCTCCGGCAATTCAGGGAGTGTCGTCACCCCGCCGAAGCCGACAGCCGTTCAAGGAGCAAGCCTGACACTAGAGTTCGCTCCCTACGTGTACCCTACGCCGGATGCCAGCGCTCCTGCCATCGGGCAGCTTCACGCTGGCGAGACGATCACGGTTTTATCGCAACAAAACGGCTGGATTCAATTCCCTTACGATGGCGTCAACGCCTGGATATCAACGGACAGCAACAAGCCCGCGCAAGACACGACCACGTCTCCCGGGCCAAACACCGATGCTAATTCCGGCTCGGCAAGTCAGCCGAGTCAGCCTGCCACACCTGCCGAACAGACAGCTACCGTGCAAACGGACGGACTGAACCTGCGCAGCCAGTCCAATACGTCCAGTGCGATTCTCGCTACGTTGCCTGTCGGCAGCAAGCTGAAGGTGCTGGAGAAGCAAGGCGAGTGGTATCGGGTGCAGACATCAGCCGGACAGACAGGCTGGGTAGCCGGATGGCTGGTCAGTGTCTCCGGGCCGAATGTGCCGACACCAAGCGGGCCGTATGTCACGGTCATCAATCCGAATACGAACGTTCGCTCAGGTCCCGGTGCCGAGCACGGTTTGATTCGCCAAGTGCAGGCAGGGGAAAAATACAGCGTCGTGTCCAAAGAGGGCGACTGGTTCAAAGTAACGCTCAGCGATGGCTCGACAGGCTATATTGCCGGGTGGCTCGTATCGGCAAGCGGCGTGCCTGCCGTAATTCGCAGTCAGGATCTCGCCGGAAAGCTGATCGTCGTCGACGCAGGACACGGCGGCAACGACAACGGCGCAACCGGCAAAAGCTTTTCTACGCTGGAAAAAACCGTCAACCTGCAAGTTGCCCTGCTGCTGAAAAACAAGCTGGAGGCTTCCGGGGCCAAAGTCATCATGACGAGAGCGGATGACCGCAAGCTCACCTTGCAGCAGCGCGTGGATGTCGCCATCATGAACAAAGCGGATATTTTTGTCAGCATTCACCACAATACACATCCAAACACGGCAACCAACGGCTCCATCGTGTTTTTTTACTACCAAGGCAATTCCAGCAAGCTCGCGTCCCTCGTGCAAAACGAACTGGTGAAAGCGACGAGCTACAAAGATTTGCAATCCCGTTTTGGCGATTACTTCGTGCTGCGGGAAAACTCCGTTCCGTCCATCCTGGCCGAGATCGGGTTCCTGTCCAACTACAACGAGGAGCTGCGCGTGCGCTCGGAAAAACAGCAGGATCTCGCCGCAGACGGCTTGTACAAAGGGATCGTCCAATACTTCAATACGCTGAACCCTCAGGGCGGCTGATTCCGGCTGCCAGACTGCGTAACAACGGGTTCCAAAACAAAACCCCCGTTCCACGAGAGACGGACACACTGCTCGCGCGAATCGCCAGTGCGTCCCCTCCTTGGGCGGGGGTGTTTTCATTTTTTCGTAATAAGCAGTTTCACGCAAAAGAAAAAACGGTTGCCGCAGCAGCCGTTTTTATATATCTCACAGTCTCAGTAACTCGGACGCCGCTCCCACGGCTCAACCTGTCCGACAATCGCCTGTGCTGCTTTTTGCCGGATTGCCGGAACCGTCCCGCACGCGGGCAAGCTTTTGCCGCTCGCGTCCCACCACTGTCACTCGATAGCCTTCTTTGGCAAGCCAGCGAGCTACCTCTGTCAGCATGCCGCTCGCCCCGATCACCAGCGCTTCCTGTGCCATTTTCCCCGCCTCCCCGTCTTTTCGCTTACGATTCTACGATCAGGGTGACAGGTCCGTCGTTGAGCAGACGCACGTCCATCATCGCGCCAAAACGCCCCGTCTCCACGATCAGCCCTTTTTCCCGCAGCTTGGCATTAAACAGCTCGTACAGCGGTTCAGCCTGCTCAGGGCGAGCGGCTGCCATGAAGTTCGGCCTTCTCCCTTTGCGGCAGTCTCCGTACAGCGTGAACTGGGACACCGATAAAATCTGCCCGCCCGTCTCCAGGACGGAAAAGTTCATTTTTCCTGCTTCGTCTTCAAAAATTCGCAGATTGGCGATTTTATCCGCGACAAAGTCTACTTCCTTTTCGCTGTCCTCATGGGTGATTCCGACTAACAGCAACAGCCCGTGCTCGATTTGCCCGACTACCTCGCCAGCAACGGTCACGCTTGCTTCTTTCGTTCTCTGTACGACAACTCTCACGTCGATCCATTCCTTTCGTTTGGAAGCTCGCCGCTCGCAATGACGCACGGCTGACCTAAACAAAACACCCGATCCAAAAACGGATCAGGTGCTCAATATGCGGCGAACCGAATAAATATCTTTAATCCGCTTGATTCGTTCCACAACTTTCAAGAGATGATCCACATTGCTGATCGAGATGGTCATATGAATCGTCGCCACCCGATTTTTATCTGCTTTGCCACTGACGGCAGCAATATTCGTCTTCGTCTCTGCGACGACTTGCAACACGTCGTTCAACAGTCCGCTGCGATCGTTGCCCGTGATCTCGATTTCCACGTTGAAGTTGTGCTTCTGATCGGTATCCCATTCGACGTCGATCAAACGCTCTGAGCATTCATCTGCGAGCACATTCGGACAGTCTTTCCGGTGCACAGACACACCGCGCCCTCTTGTAATAAAGCCGATGATCTGATCGCCCGGAACTGGTGTACAGCAACGCGAGATACGCACCAACAAGTTGTCTACGCCGCGCACTTTTACCCCGGACTCGCTCTTTTGCGCACGGTGAGCCGGATTTTGCTTGATCTCCGGGATGACCGGATTTTGCTCCTCCCGCTCGCGGCGAAGCTTGTCGAGCAGACGTGTGGCAATCTGGGAAGCCGTAATGCCGCCGTAGCCGACTGCGGCAAACATGTCCTCGGCCCCCTGGAAGTTGAATCGCGCCGCCGCTTCCTTCAGGTTGGTGTCCGTCATCGCTTCCTTCACGTCGAAGCTGCGCGATTTGATCTCCGCTTCCACCATCTGTTGGCCTTTGGCAACGTTCTCTTCCCGCTTTTCTTTTTTGAACCACTGCTTGATTTTGTTGCGGGCATGGGCGGACTTGGCCATTTTCAGCCAGTCCTGGCTTGGCCCGTACGAATGCTTGGAAGTAAGGATTTCGACGATATCGCCCGTTTTCATGGCGTAATCAAGCGGAACGATCTTGCCGTTTACCTTTGCCCCAATCGTTCGGTTTCCTACCGCCGAGTGAATGCGATAGGAAAAGTCCAGCGGCACGGAGCCTTTTGGCAGTTCGACTACATCGCCTTTTGGCGTGAACACAAAGACCGTGTCCGAGAACAAATCCTGCTTGAGGCTTTCCATGAACTCCTGCGCATTGGGCGCTTCCTCTGACCCGCCTTCGATAATCTCGCGCAAGCTGCCCAGCTTCTCGGCAAACGATCCTTGCACGACACTCTGGCCTTCCTTGTACGCCCAGTGGGCCGCGATCCCGATCTCTGCCGTCTGATGCATATCCCACGTGCGAATCTGCACTTCCAACGGCTCGCCTTTTGGCCCGATCACCGTCGTATGCAGCGATTGGTACATGTTGGTCTTCGGCATCGCGATATAGTCCTTGAATCTGCCAGGCATCGGCTTCCACAACGTATGGACAATGCCAAGCACCGCGTAGCAGTCGCGAATGTCGTTCACAATGATCCGCAAGGCCAGCAAGTCATAAATTTCGTTGAACTGCTTGTTTTGCTTGGTCATCTTTTTAAAGATGCTGTATATATGCTTGGGCCGCCCCGATATTTCCGCCTCGATGTTCAGCTCGCCAAGCTTCTCCCTGATCGTATCCGATGCTTCGTTCAGGTAAGCCTCGCGCTCCACCCGCTTCTTTTGCATCAGGTTGACGATCCGGTAATACTGCTGCGGATTCAAATAGCGCAGCGCCGTATCTTCCAGCTCCCATTTGACGGAGGCAATCCCCAGCCGATGAGCCAGGGGCGCGAAAATCTCCAGCGTCTCATCGGATATTTCCCGCTGCTTCTCTTCGGACATGTGGCGCAATGTCCGCATGTTGTGCAAACGGTCTGCCAGCTTGATCATGATGACACGAATGTCCTGCGCCATGGCAACCAGCATCTTGCGGTGGTTTTCAGCAAGCTGCTCTTCCTTGGACTTGTATTTGATTTTTTCCAGCTTGGTTACCCCGTCTACCAGCAGAGCCACGTCAGGACCGAACTGTTGGCGGAGATCGTCAAGCGTAATGTCGGTGTCTTCCACTACATCATGCAAAAATCCGGCAGCGATCGTAACCGCGTCCATGTGCAGGTTAGCGAGAATCCCCGCTACTGCGATCGGGTGCATGATGTACGGAACGCCTGATTTTCTTATCTGCCCTTCGTGAGCTTTTTCAGCCAGCTGATAGGCGCGAGTAATCAGGTCCAGATCCGATTGTGACAAATAGGTGCTTGCTTTTTTTACTACCTCATCAATGCCGGTAATCATAGTTCCCTTCCCTTATCCTCTCATTGGAAAACTTGGCTTTGCCAAGCCTTATGTCACAGGCGAAGGCTTTGAGCGTATAAAAAAAATCATCTATAGAAGCCCTTTCGAACAAGTAGTTCTTCTGTAGCGGATGATTTTGGTGCGTCCTGCGTGCGGACGCTGGCAGCCTGCTCTTCCTTGGAAGCGGCAGACGAACATTATCGGTTGTCTGTCTGGATGAAAAAAAGCGTCATGTCTATTTCATACTATTATCTTTTATGTCGTTCGTATTGTAAAGCTGTTTCCCCTGTAAAGTATGATCCATGCGTGGAAAAAAGAAAAAAACGGGTACATGACCCGTTTTTCGTTGAAGCATCAATTAATATTGCACCAAGGATTTGATCGGAACATCCCCGATTTTTTTGCGTCCTTCCAGATAGGACAGCTCGATGAAGAAGGCAGCGCCTACTACTTTTCCGCCGAGTTGCTCGATCAGATTGATCGTCGTTTCGATGGTTCCTCCGGTCGCCAGAAGGTCGTCCGCAATCAGCACGCGCTGGCCTGGCGTAACGGCATCTACGTGCACAGCGAGCGCGTCTTTGCCGTACTCCAGGTCGTAATCTGCCTTGATCGACTCGTAAGGCAGCTTGCCGGATTTGCGGATCGGCACAAAGCCGATTCCCATTTCGTAAGACAGAGGCGCTCCTACGACAAATCCGCGTGCTTCCGGACCTGCAATCACGTCAGCCTGCACTTCGCGGGCAAATTCAGCCAAGTCTTGAATCGCTGCGCGATAAGCAGGGCCGTCTTTCAGCAAAGTCGTGATATCTTTGAAACGAATCCCCGGTTGCGGGAAGTCCGGAATGACGCGAATGTATTGTTTGTAATCCATGAAAAATTCCTCCTATACGGTGACCGGTGTCACCAGCTGATGAAACGTTTGGATCAATGATTCCGAGGATGAGAGCAGCAAATCCGTAGCGAGTTGCGCTTCTTCCTTCCACTCCGTATAAATGACGGAGCTTTCCAGCGGCCTTTTTTCTGCCGACTCTTGCAGGCGATACTGTTCGGCATCCTCCTGCAAAAACTGCAACTCCAAAAAGATCGCAAGCATGCCGTCCAGCAAGCTTCGCTTCCATTGCAGCTTGCGGGCGAGCGCATCCAAATGTATGCGCTTCACTACTGGCACTTGCACAAAAAACTGGTACAGCTGCTTGAAATGATCGCGGCTCGGACAGGATAGCCGCTCCATGCCCAAATCCGGGTCGCCAAACAGACAGTAGATGCGCTCAGCCTGTTGCAGCAGCGGACTGATTTGCAGCAAATCGGCACGACGCTTCGGCAAATCGTAGAGCACAACCGCTTGCTGCGGCGCCTGCCTGTCAAGCGCGACAGCATTGCCCAGGAAAAAGAGAGAAGCCTGCCCGTCCGCGCTTGTCTTTGGCATGAGCTGTTCATAGCTTTCCGCCCGAAACACAACGGTCATCGTCCCGGACTCCGCTCTCAACTGCTGCCATTTCTCTATTTTGTCCCGACTTCCCCGCCAGTCGAACACTTGCTGATGCGGAACGGACAAGTCCCGGATCGTCAGCTGCGGCTTGCGGTTGCCATTCCATTCATTGACTGAAAGCTCGCCCAGCACCTGAAAACGCGCTTTTGGGGTCACCTTTTTCGTCACGTGCGCCCAGTTGAAGCCGATGGCATCCAACGTTTGGCCTGACCTGACGAGTGTGCATTTCAAATGATTGTCATCGCGCCCGATTGTGCGCATTCCCTGTGTCTCGACTTCATCCAGCATGACGAGCGGAGTCGGATTGCCCATCCCGTAAGGAGCGAGCCGTTCCAGCTGCTCGGCTGCCTCCAGGCTGATTTCGTCCATGCTCATCGACACATCTACTTTGGTCAGAGGGGTAAAATCTTCCGGCGTCAGCCATTCCCCTGCCAGCTCGTTCAGCCTGCTGCGCAAGAGATCGAGGTTTTCCACCGGGAGTGTCATTCCTGCGGCCATCGTATGCCCCCCGTAATGCGGGAGCCACTCCTTGCATGCTGTCAAACCTTCGTACATGTCAAAGCCGGCGATGCTTCTCGCCGAGCCTTTGGCTGTCCCTTTTTCCGGATCGATGCCAAGCACGATGGTCGGACGGTAAAACAGCTCTACCAGCCGTGACGCTACGATTCCTACAACCCCGACGTTCCAGCCTTCCTTCGCCAGAACGAGGACGTTGTTTTCCTCGGGTGGATACTGCTCCTTCACCATCTGCACGGCTTCTTCCGTCATCGTCGCTACAAGCTCCTGACGCTCGCGATTCAAATCGTCCAAAGCTTGTGCGCACTGCTCTGCTTCCGCCATATCCTCGGTCGTCAGCAACTTGACGGCGGACTCTGCCGTCTCCAGCCGTCCACTTGCGTTCAGACGCGGCCCGAGCGCGAATCCGACATGTCCGGCCGACAGTTCGCTGTCAGACAGTCCACACACGCGGATCAGCGCCTGCAATCCGATATTGCGGGTCTGATTCAGACGCTTCAAGCCCGCTCTGGCGAGGATGCGGTTTTCATCTACCAAAGGCACCAAATCGGCGATCGTCCCGAGTGCTGCCAGGTCAGCCAAATGCAAAGGAGGCTCCTTTAGCAAGGCATGCCCCAGCTTGAAGGCGACCCCGACTCCCGCGAGCATGTCAAACGGATACGTACAGCCAGGCTTTTTAGGGTTGATCACAGCAAATGCCTCCGGAATCACAGCCGGAGGTTCGTGGTGGTCGGTTACAATGACGTCAAGACCTAACTGCGTGGCATACGCTACCTGCTCTACTGCACTGATTCCTGTATCGACTGTAATGATCAGCTTGTAACCGCTTTTATGCAGATGCGCCAAGGCGTCTTTATGTAACCCATACCCTTCAGTAAAACGGTTGGGAATGTAATAGTCAAAAACAGCGCCCAGTTGGCGCAACAGGTGTACCATTAACGATGTCGAACTGACCCCATCCGCGTCATAGTCTCCGTAAATACAGATCGGCTCTTGCCTCTCTATCGCTTGTTGAATGCGATGCACGCTCTGTTCCATTCCATCAAGCAAATAAGGGTCATGAAACAACTCCGGGCCAGCTTGCAAAAAATCACGGGCCTTCTGCGCTGTGTCGACGCCGCGAATCACCAGCAGCTTGGACACGAGCGGAGTTAGCTGGCACTCCTCAGCTATACTGGCCGCAATCTGTTCATCGTAGGTGGCCAGTTTCCAGCGTGTTTTCGCTTTCAGCATAGGCTCTCCTCCAATCCTCATTCATTATAGTGGATGGAGAGGGAGACTGACAACAGCATAAAACATGCCGTTTTTACCGTTTTGGCTGTGAAGTGGGATCAAATGGGTTTACATGGACCAAAACATCGCGAATATCAGGAAATGTTTCCAGCAGCATATGCTTGACGCGCTTGCCAATTTGATGCCCGGCAAGGACGGTAATCGCCGGGTCCACCCCGATTTTCACATCGACGATCTGGTAATGCCCGTGCTCCCTGGCCCGCAGCGAATCGATGCGCAACACGCCATCGACCTCGGCAATCGCCTGTCTGAGCTGCTTGGTATCTTCCTCGTGCAAGACGTGATCCAGCGTGCTGTGGATCGATTCCATCATGATGTTGTAAGCCATTTTCAAAACGAGCACAGATACGAATATCCCGGCTGCCGGGTCCAGATACAGCATCCAGGGAACACCCAGCCGCTCGCCCACAATCGCGCCGCCGATGCCTACCAGTGCGGCAAACGAAGAGTATACATCCGAGCGATGCTCATAGGCGTTGGCGATCAACGACTGGCTGTTCAGTTTTTTGCCGAGCTTGAACTTGTAGCGGAACATCCATTCCTTGACGATCATGGAACCGATGGCAGCCCAGACTGCCAGCATGCCTGGCGCTTCCACAGGGGCAAAAAACGCTTTAATCGAAGACATCGCAATTTCGAAGCCGACAACTGCCAACAAAACCGCGACAATAATCGCTGCGATCGATTCGGCTTTTCCGTGACCGTACGGATGATCTGCGTCAGGCGGACGCTCTGCCGCTCGCAAGCCGATCAGAACCGCCACGGAACCGACTACATCCGATGCGGAATGCACAGAATCGGCAATCAATGCCTGTGACTTTGCCATCAGCCCGATCAACAGCTTCACCCCTGCCAAAGCAAGGTTGCCCACAATGCCTACCCATGCCCCAAACTGCGCTTGTGCCAACCGATCATCGCCCATTCCTGCCTCTCCTCCTCTATCAGCCTACTTGTCTTCAAGAGTAGAAAACCGCAGGGAATAACCCCTGCGGTCTACATAGCGAAAGCTCTTTGACGAAGCGAAAAGCGAACCGCTTATGCTTCTTTCTTCTTTCTCATATTCCGCTCCTTCAAGTTTACCCAAACTTGAGCAGCAATAAAGATGGAGGAGTACGTACCGCTCACCAGACCGAACAACAGAGCCAGCGAGAAGTTGCGAATGCTCTCGCTTCCGAGTACCGCAATAGCCAGCGCGGTAAAAAATACGGTAGCTACTGTGTATACGGAACGGCGCATCGTCTGCCAAAGCGAAACGTTCACCAGATGCTCCAGATCCGGAATCGTCTTGGACTTCATGGTACGCAAGTTTTCGCGGATACGGTCAAAAATAACGATTTTATCGTTGATCGAGTAACCGAGAATGGTCAAAAGCGCTGCGATGAAAGTAATGTCTACTTCCAGATCAAACACGGAGAACAGCGCGATCGGGATAATCACGTCATGCAAAAGTCCCACGACGCAGGCAATCCCGAACAGCACCTGGAAGCGAATCGCGATGTAAATGACGATCCCGAGGGAAGCGATCCCTACCGCGATGGCTGCCTTTTTCACCATCTCCTGAGCAATGCTCGGATCAACGGACGATACTTGTTTTGTGACCTGATCGCCGAACTTTTTCTTCAGCGCTTCTTCTGTCTTCATCAAGGTATCCGAAGAAATGGTTTGATCAAAGCGAGTATAGGCTTGATTTTGCCCGTACGGCGTTACCTTGGAGAAAGCGACATTCGGAATCTCCTGTTTGAGAACGGCTTCGACGTCTTCCGGCTTGAACTCTTTTCCTACGTAAATGTCCAGGCGCGTACCTGCCTTGAAGTCAACCCCAAGGTGCAGCCCTTGGAACATCATAAACAAAAAACCGATGATGATAATCGCGGAAGAGAAAATGAAGAACTTCCGGCGATTTTTAACGATATCAAACCGCACTACGGTATGCTCGCGATCAAAGCTCACCGATCTCACTCTCCTTTACTCCGAACCAGAACGGCTTTTTAAACATGTTGGCACGGACCACCAGCCAAAGGAGGAAACGAGACCCGAACACGTTGGTGATAATACTTACGATGATTGTCATAGCCAGTACGACAGCAAAACCTTGAACGGAGCTTGTTCCGAAGTAGAACAATACGCCTGTCGCGATCAGCGTCGTCACGTGCGCATCAATAATGGTGATCAAAGAACGGCGTTCACCGGAGCGGAACGCTGACAAAATCGTTTTGCCCGAGCGAATTTCTTCTTGGATACGCTCATACGTAATGATGTTCGCATCGACAGCCATCCCTACCGCCAAAATGAAACCGGCGATACCTGGGAGAGTCAGCGTTGCGTCCATCCAGTCGAGAACGACCATACAAAAGTAAGTAAATCCAGCCAATGTAATATTCGCAATCATGCCCGGCATGCGATAGACGAGCAGCATGAACACGAAAATCAGCGCAGCGCCGATATAGCCGGCATAAAGCGTCTTCTCCAATGCCAGGGCACCCAGAGACGCTCCCACAGATGTTACCTGCTTCTCGATCAGCTTCGCTGGCATCGCACCGGAGTTCAGCAAGTCAGCCAGTTCCTGAGCCGATTCTTGGGTATAGTCTCCTGTGATTTGAGCGCTGCCGCCCGAGATCACGGATTGGATCGTAGGATTGGTTTGGAGGTTTTCGTCCAGGAAAATCGCCATGCGCTTATGCAGGTTGGCGCGAGTTACATCCTCCAATTTTTTTGCATCCGAGAATTTCACGGTTACGAGAGGGCGTTTCAGGTCATCGTAGCCGACCGCTGCCCCGTTTGGCGCCAAGTCGCTACCTTGCAGGATGACCTTGCCAGACTCGTCGCGGAACGTCAGTACAGCAGGTTTTCCGATCAGTTCACGCAGCTTGTCCTGATCAGCGGATTGCGAAGCGATTTGCACGCGAATCCGGTTTGGCAGCTCAGTAGAAATGACAGGTTCTGCCACGCCGCCGATGTTAATCCGTTTCTCAATCATGTGTGCAGTTGATTTCAACAGCTCGATATCAACCTTGTGCCCAGCCTCAAGAGGCTCTACCTCATACAAAATCTCAAACCCGCCTTGCAGGTCAAGACCGAGAGTGATGTTTCCTGCCACCTGTTTGGTCGTAGTTGACACAAGTGTCGCCAAAAGCCCTACAACAACCAGGAACAGGAGAAATCTTCCCCATTTTATCATCGTTGTAATACCCCTCTTTCATAAACAGGGTCCCGCCCCTAAGCGAGAAACCAATATGCCCATTATAGCGAAGTATGAAAAAACGTGTCAATTATTGCTGGAAGAGCGAACCATGGTAACCAACCCCTTATCTATAATGAGCATGCTACTTATACGAATAGGGAGGCTGGAAGTTTCACTAAGAATTTTTATACATTTGAATCATGAGATAGTTCATGTACTTGTTCGGTTTCAGAGACAAAATATCGTTGACGAGACGGTGCATCGGGGGAAATTCCTTGTACCCGTTCGTGACGCATTCCCATATGTCCTTGGCATCCACGTTTTCGTAGCCCAACAAGGCAAATTCCTCGGCCTTGCTCTGGCAAAGACTTGCTACTTGCCCATACCATTCCTGTTTTTGCGCTTGGTCCATCCCCGTTTCCCCCTCAAAGTAGTCATGCCGACAGCGGCACGTCCATATTCTTTACTGAGTGAATTTTTCCTTGCAAAGGAGCCTTCCATGAGACAGTCATTCTTTTACGGAACGGTTATCCTCATCATTGCTGGCGGCATCACCAAAGTGTTTGGCTTTGCTCACAGGATCGTGCTTTCACGCATCATCGGAGCGGAAGGAATGGGGCTGTATCAAATGGTCGTGCCCCTGTTGTACTTTCTGATCACGGTGACGACATTCGGTCTGCCTGTCGCCATCGCCAAGCAAGTGGCGGAAACCGAGGCAGCTAACAATCCGCGCATGACCCGCCGCTACTTGCTGCTCGCCCTCGCAGTCGCTGGCGGCATCAGCTTGCTGGTTTGCACGCTGCTCCTGCTGTTTTCCCACTGGATTGCAGGCGCTCTATTCGCGGACCCTCGCGCCCATATCGTCATGCTCGCCGCCATCCCGGTCATTCCGATCTCCAGTATTTCACTCGTGCTGCGCGGATACTTCCAGGGAAAGCAAAACATGATCCCCACCGCCATCTCCCAGCTGCTGGAGCAAGTGGCCCGCATGGCGCTGGTCGTCGTCATGACCATGTCGTTTTTGTCCGCAGGGATCGAGTATGCCACAGCCGGTGCAGTCGCCAGCATTATTTTCGGGGAAGCCGCCGGACTCCTCTACATTCTCTGGCAATATCGCAAAGGAAGCAAAAAAGCTGCTGCGCAACTTCTGGAAAGACCGTTTCTGCAAGCTGTCTCTGCCAGCAAGACAAACATCTCCCAACTGATTCACGTCGCTCTGCCCGTCACGTTGAGCCGCATCATCGGTTCGATCGCCTACGTCCTGGAACCGATGCTCGTACCGCTTGCGCTCGTGATCGCGGGGTATACGACTGCCACGGCAACGGGATTGTACGGACAGTTTGCCGGTATGGCCGTACCTCTGCTGCTTTTTCCCACTTTTTTAACCTATTCCTTGTCCGTTTCACTCGTTCCTGCCGTAGCAGAGGCCGCCTATCAAAAAAATGCTCCTCTCGTGCATCGGCGCATCTATCAAGCGATGCGCATCACACTCGTAATCGGAGCACCATGTACTGTCCTGCTTACTATTTTTGCGGAGCCGTTATGTACACTGCTCTACGGCAGCGAATATCGAGAGGTCGGCGTCTTGCTCAAGGAGCTGGCTCCGTTTTCCGTGTTCCTCTTTTTCCAGGCCCCGCTCGCAGCGGCCTTGCAAGGTCTTGACTACGCCCAGGTCGTTTTCCGAAATACGCTGATCAGCGCTGTAATCAAAACAGCCGCCATGTTCGTCTTTACAGCCCAACCGACCTTCGGCATTCACGGCGCCGTCATTGCGACCAATATTGGCATCACATTGGGCACCCTTTTGCACTTTGCCAGCCTGATCAAAAAAATCGGATTTACCGTCGATGTATGGGAGTTCGGAAAAATTGGGATCGCCATGCTGGCCATGGGTTACCTCGGCTCATACATGGCGGATCACCTGTTCTTGCATTCCTCGACGGCCAAGCTGCTTCTCGCCAGCGCGTCCATCAGCAGCTTGCTGTATTTGCTCCTCCTGGTCGCCATGCGCGTCCTGGGCAAACAGGACGTCCGCCGGATTCCCTGGATCGGAGAGCAGCTCGCCATCTTCTTCCCTCGCCGCTAACACCTAGTGTAGCGGCTTGTCTTTTTTATCCAGGTACATAATTCCTCGCTCGTCAATGCTGCAAAAGGAAACTTCCCGGATGTCCTTGATCCCGTATTTGCGAATTTCCCGCTTGAGCCACAGTTGATTTTGCCCGATCTTTTGCAATGCTTCCTGCCTGACTTTGCCGTCCAGAATCAACGGAATGGGCAAGCCTTTGTATGAAACCGGCCCGATATGTTCTTCTTTAGCCAGTTCGATATCCCCACGGGTGAGATGCTCTTTTTCCGGCTTCAAAAAGACGCTCATCTGCCCGGTAGGCTCCAGCAGGGCGAACTCGACATCCGCAATATTTTTCACGTTTTTTTGCCGCAGATGTACCATCAGGTCATCCATGTTCAACTGATTGCGGCGCATCGCCTGCTCTCGAATTTGCCCGTTTTCAATGATCATATCGGCTGAACCGTCGACCACATCGCGAAATTTCTTGCTCTTTAACGAGAGATACGCCATGGCGATTTCCAGAACGGCAATCAACAGCATCGGCAAATAAAAGCGCAACCCGGGCTTTTCTACATCCTCAATCGCCAGAGCCGCCATTTCAGCCAGCATAATGGAAATCACCACATCAAAAACGGACAACTTTCCCAGTTCTCGCTTGCCCATGATGCGGAGCAAGATCAGGAGGAAAAAATACGAGAAAAGGGTGCGCAACATGACAGTTGAAATATCTTCCACTTCCCGCCGCCCCCTATCGAACATTTGATATTATTGTTCGGCAGGGAGCTTGCAACTATTAGCTCCAATTACAACCACTTTCGTTTGCGGAAAATGTGCAGCATGAAGAAGGTCATCGCCAGCATGATCACAAGCGCTACGATCAGCATGTAAGGCTCTGCCTCCTCACCCAGCCAGGCGAATGTGTTCATCCCGAAAAGCCCGGTGATAAACGTAAGCGGCAGGATGATGGTGGAGATGATCGTGAGTACACGCATCGTCTCGGTTGTCTTGGCGCTGATGATCGTGTAATACGTATCGAGCGCACCGTTCACCAGGTCGCGGAAAGTCTCTGTCGAGTCGGAGATCCGCTCCAGGTGGTCGGTCAAGTCGCTGTAGAACGGAACGTTTTCCTCGGAAATATCGAAAGAGAAGCGGCCATTCACATTGGCGAAGATTCGTTTTTGCGGCATGATGACACGCCTGATCAAAATAATCGTCCGCTTGAGCGCCAGGAACTCCTCCGTAATTTCCTCCATCTGATGCTCGTAAATCTCGTCCTCCAGCTCGTCAATCCGCACACTAATCCGATCGATAATCGGAAAATACTCGTCGGTAATCCCGTCGACAATCGCATACAGCAAATAGTCGGGACCCCGGTTCAGATAGGAATTGTTGCGGTGACACATGGCTGCGATCCGCCCGATCGTGTTCATCGGGGATTTGTGGATCGTCACGATGTAATTAGGGCCGAGAAAAACGTTCAGTTCTACCGTGGTAATCTCGTCATCGCTTTCTTCATTGTAACGCAGGGCGTGAAAAACGAAGAAATAGTAATCATCGTACTTGTCTACCTTGGCACGTGGACTGACGTGCAGGCAGTCCTCAATTGCCAGTGGGTGAAAGTCGAAGATCTTGGCAATATAGGGCAGTTCATTGTTCCCCACATCATACAGATCGATCCAGAGCAAATCCTCCGGAGATTTCAACCATTGATCTTTTGTCGCCAGATCAACATCATGAAACATCTTCTGCTCTGAGTGGTTATAAAAGTACGTTTTGATCAACCTTCCTCACCCCCGTCTCGTTCCCCATCCATCATACGAAAATTCCTCCTAATGTTCAACGCGAAGATGAATAGAGCGGCCAGGCCATTCATATAGATGGTACAAACAGTTGATCAGTGAGGGGGTAAACATTGTGCGGAGTGCATCCACCTCTGTGCTGACAGGTCTATTGTACACGACAGGACTTGTTTTGTTCGGGGCATTGCTCGCAACCTTGCTTCTGAGCTTCACCAGCATGCGCGAAGGCTCTTTGCCTTATTTTACGTACATCATCAATGCGGTTGCTCTTCTGGTCGGCGGCTTCGTCACCGGAAAGCGCTGTGGCGGCAAAGGCTGGTACTACGGGGGTCTGACCGGATTTTCTTATTTTCTCCTGATTCTTTTGATCGGTTTTCTGGGATTCGATGCCCCGATGCAATGGGGTACGTTCCTCTTTTTGCTCGGTGCGTTCGGAGTTGCAGCATTGGGTGGCATTCTCGGCGTCAATTCCGCCAACTCCAGCCAAAAGCCGAAAAATTTCAAGCCCAGACGCTAACAAGCTTATGCGTCCAAGAAAAAAGCAGGCGGGATTTTCCCCACCTGCTTTTTCTTTGCTTTATTTGGATTCTTCTTTTTCCAATTCGACTTTAGCTGGTTCGCTTTTCGCCGGCTCATTGCTTGCGGATGTCACGCTGTTGATCGCACCGCGATCGAATGTAACGTTTACGTTGTGGGCAATGCGCAGAGTCACTGTATCGTCAGTCAACTCTTGAATGGTGCCGTGCATGCCGCCGATTGTTACGATCTTGTCGCCTTTTTTGACAGCAGCCAGCATGGCGTTGCGTTGTTTTGCTTTCTTTTGTTGCGGGCGAATCAGCAAGAAGTAGAAAATCGCAAACATGATGATAATCGGTAAAAACTGTGTCAAGCCTTCCATGAAAATCCCCCTCGATTAAAAAGATCTATCTTCACCCAATCCATATTGAGCGAAAAACTGGTCCCGGAAATCTTGCAAGCGGTCTTCCGCAATCGCTTGGCGCACCTGCTCCATCAGCTTCACAAGGAAATGCAGATTGTGGTAGGTGGTCAAACGAATGCCAAAGGTCTCCTCCGCCTTGATGAGATGGCGGATGTAAGCGCGGGTGTAATTCTTGCAGGTGTAGCAATCGCAATTCGGGTCGAGCGGAGTAAAGTCTCGCGCGAACTTCGCATTGCGGATCACCAGTCTTCCCTGGCTTGTCATGCATGTCCCGTTGCGGGCAATCCGCGTCGGCAGTACGCAGTCAAACATGTCGATGCCGCGGATCGCTCCGTCGATGAGAGCGTCAGGTGATCCTACTCCCATGAGGTAGCGAGGCTTGTTTGCAGGAAGCAGCGGAACCGTATGTTCCAGCACTTCGTACATCAAGGGGAACGGCTCTCCCACGCTCAAACCGCCAATCGCATAACCTGGAAAATCCATGGAAATGAGATCTTTGGCGCTCTGCTCGCGCAGGTCGTTGAACATCCCGCCTTGCACGATTCCGAAAAGCGCCTGGTCGTTTGGCCGCGCATGTGCCTTGAGGCAGCGTTCTGCCCATCTGGTTGTGCGCTCCATCGACTTTTTCACGTAATCGTACTCCGCAGGATAAGGGGCGCACTCGTCAAATGCCATAAAAATATCGGCTCCGAGCGCGTTTTGGATCTGTGTGGCCTCCTCAGGGCCGATAAACAGCTTTTCTCCGTTAAGATGTGAACGGAAGGAAACCCCTTCCTCCGTAATCTTGCGTAGGTTGCTCAAGCTGAATACTTGAAATCCGCCAGAATCGGTCAGGATGGCACGGTCCCAGTTCATGAAGCCGTGCAGTCCGCCAGCTTCCCGGACAATTTCATGCCCTGGACGGAGAAACAGATGGTAGGTATTACTGAGGATAATGCCCGCTCCGATCGCCTTCAACTCTTCGGGACTCATCGTCTTGACTGTCGCCTGCGTGCCGACTGGCATAAAGACAGGAGTGTCGATCGTCCCATGCGGAGTGTGCAGCTTACCGAGCCTGGCGCCTGTTTGCTTGCATGTTTTGATTAATTCGTAACGTACAGCCAAATTGTCGCACTCCTCAAGCTATGTATGTAAGTCTTTCCTATTATAAGAAAACTTGAGAGTGAAGTAAACCCACCCGACTTATAAGTGTGCACTTATGCGGGTGGGATGTGGCGTTTTTTAGACAATCAGCATGGCGTCTCCGAAACTGAAGAAGCGGTATTCCTCACGAACTGCCGTCTTGTACGCATTCATGACATGTTCTTTGCCTGCCAGCGCGCTGACCAGCATGACGAGTGTCGATTTGGGCAAGTGGAAATTCGTCAAAAGTCCGTCCAGTATCGAGAACGTATAGCCCGGATAAATGAAAATGTCCGTCCAGCCGGACGCAGCCACCAGCTTGCCTTCGTTGGCCCGGCCGACCGTTTCCAGCGTCCGGCACGAAGTCGTCCCGACGGCGATGACCCTTCTCCCTTCCGCTTTTGCCTTGTTCACCAGCTCCACGGTTTCTTCGGGAATCTCGTAATACTCGGCATGCATGACGTGCTCCTCGACAGAATCAGCCGACACAGGCCGGAACGTTCCTAGCCCCACATGCAGCGTCACGTAAGCAAGCTGTACGCCTTTGGCCGCAATTTGTTCCAGATACGGCTTCGTAAAGTGCAGGCCAGCAGTCGGAGCTGCCGCCGATCCCCGCTCTCTCGCGTAGACGGTCTGGTAGCGCTCGCTGTCTTCGAGCTGCGCATGGATGTACGGCGGCAGCGGCATTGATCCCAGTTGATCGAGAATCTCGTAAAAAATTCCCTCGTACAAAAAACGAACAATCCGCCCACCCGTTTCCGTCGCTTCCTCGCATACGCAACGCAAAAGACCGTTTCCGAAAACGACCTCGGTTCCCGGCTTCATTCGCTTTCCAGGCTTCACCAGCGTTTCCCAGCGATCGTCTCCCAGCGATTTCAACAACAGGATCTCGATTTTCGCTCCCGTCTCGGCCTTTTCCCCGATCAGTCTGGCCGGAAGCACACGGCTGTCGTTCATAACCAGTACATCTCCGGGCTGCAAATGGTCGATCAGATCGGTAAACCGCTGATGCGCAATCGCCCCCGTCTGTTTGTCCAAAACAAGCAGCCGCGATGATGTCCGGTCTTCCAAAGGATGCTGGGCAATCAGATGCTCCGGCAAATCAAAATCAAATTGTTGCACGTCCACGACTCGTTACTCCTTTAATGACAGTTCATGTGGCAAAAGCTTGCTAGTCGATTGTCACATCCTGGTAATAGTGTTGCAAAATCTGCTGATAGTCATACCCGCCCTGTGCCATGGCACGAGCGCCGTATTGCGATACACCCAGTCCATGTCCGAAACCGTTTCCGCGGAACAGGAACTGTCCACCCTTGACTACCTCTACGTCAAATTTTGTACTGCGCAATGCCGTACCGCCCTGGGAAAAGATCGAACGGAAAGCATCCGGTGCCGTTACCTTGATCGGAATGCCGTTTGCCTCCATCGCGATGACACGTCCCGATGGTCCTCGCTTCGTCACTTTCAGACTGGTGACGTTCCCGGGAATGCGGGGAGCCTTGTTTTTGTCCTGATTCGCATTGATCATCGCCGTCAATTCAGCCGAGGTAAAAGGCCCGCGCGTCCACGCGTAGGCATTCTCTTCTGCCTCTTGGGAGAGAATCGTCACTTCCGCTCCGTTCGGCAACGTAGACAAAACCCGGGTCGCTGTGCTTGGTCCCAGACGCAGATTCGTATTTTCTGTCGTAATGACAGCCATCCTCGCTCCCGTGTCATCTGTGCCGCTTTCTCTGATCAGGTCGCCGCGGACATAGCCGATCGAGCCATCTGCAAGCTGCACGCGATACCACGCATTCACACCGTCTACAGGCAGCGCGTCATCGCTTTCCACCGAACGCAAATACGGAACGGGATTGCCCCATACTTCCGTACCGTCAGCAGTCATCCCGCCTGCATTGGAATAAAACAAGGACTCGACCAGATTTCCTTGGTAATAAATGGCCTCTCCTTTTGTCTCATCAACCGCCTCGCGAACGTCTTCCGACTCTTTTCCATATCCGTAATAGGCTTGCTCCATCACCGTATCGGAGACATTGGCAATCCCGTATTTGTTTCCTTGCCACAAGGCGCGAGTGCGCGACAGCACCGCCTGTGTTTTCAGCGCTTCGAGCGGCCAGCCCGGAGCCATTTCCGAACCGACAACCCCATACAAGTATTGTTCCATCGGCAGTTCATTCACAACCGTCAAATGACCGTTGTATTCCGACAGCTCCATCTCTCCCCGGTATGTACGCTGATCGCGCTCCACGACCCCGAGCAATGATTCGCCGTCCGCCTTTTTCGCCTCTACTGTCAGCTTGGCTTGCGGCGAGAACACGTACTTCCAGATCGGCTCGTCCGGCGATCCGAATACGTCTTGCTTCAGCACGACGTAAGATTGGCTCGAAGGTGCCGAGTAAGAAAAGTTCGGCAGCGCATTGCTCGCTTTGCGCGCCAGGGACGAGAGCGCTTCCTGACTGACTTCGTCGCCGATCCATATCGCGTATTTGACCTTCTCGCCGTTGGACAAAAGCACGGGATAAGCCGCGATTCCTTTTTGCTCAAAAGCTTCTTGCCACTTCTGCGCTTCGCTCAAGCTCTTGAACTGACCAGCTTCCAAGCGAAGAGGGCCTTGAACGATCGGCTTCTGGCCTGTCGCTTGTGCTACTGCCGCCACCTGTGCAGCTGCGGCCTGATACGTATCGTACGTGCCGCTTACGATTTGATAAAGCGTTTGTCCGCCCCGATTGACCACTTGAATCGAGCCTTCGTATTTTTTCTGGCTCATGAGTTGAGCGATTTGCTGCGCCTGATTCCAGTCAGAAGTCTGCGCTACAACCAGATGGTACTCGTCCACCCGGTAGCGGACAGCGTCTCCATCCAATTCAGGCAGCTCTATTTTGCCTTCCGGGCCTGTCAACGTCACTTCCATCCCTTTTTCAGCCGTAAGTGTAACAGAAGGGACTACTCCCCTGTATCCTTTTCCGATATCCACAAAAAGTGCTACCCGGATATTGTTGTCGCCAGCCGCCTGAGTCGGTACTGTTCCTCCCAGGAGAGCCACTGTGATCAGACCCGCCGAAAGGACTTTCCCCATCCACTTCTTTTTCATGTCGTCCAACGTCCTTCCTTTCTCCTGATTTCGTCGAAAATTGGCATGCGCTCCCATCTTTTTCGACAATCACAGGAGATTTTCCTGCCCTTTTTCCCAAAATGGGACCAATCCGCTTGCATGCAAAAAGCCATCGGGCACCCAGCTCCGATGGCGTAAGCTTTGTTCTACATGTGCAAAAGAGAAGCGCTCTCACTTGAAAAGCCGGATGACATACATCAGAAGCGACAGGACGACGCTAATCACAATACACGTCACAATCGGAAAATAAAACTTGACGTTTTCCTTTTCCACGACGATATCTCCCGGCAGGCGCCCCAAAGGCAAGAAGCGTCCGCCCACCTGCCACAACAAGCCGATGACGATCAGGACGGCCCCGCCGATGACGAGTAGCTTGGCTATTGGATTCACGATTTCATCTCCCGCCCAAAATGCTGGTACGCACTCGGGGTGAGCACACGTCCCCGCGGCGTCCGCTGCATAAAGCCGATCTGCATCAAATACGGTTCGCAAACGTCTTCTACCGTTTGCGCCTCTTCCCCGATGGTGGCGGCAATCGTATCCAGTCCGACCGGACCGCCGTCAAAGCGCTCGATAATCGCAAGCAGCAGCTTGTGGTCGATATGATCCAGTCCGCATGCATCTACTTGCAGCCGCTCCAGCGCTTCTTGCGCAATCTCTGTCGTGATGACGCCCTCGCCCTTGACCTGAGCAAAATCGCGCACGCGCTTCAACAGACGATTCGCCACGCGCGGGGTGCCACGCGAGCGTCTGGCAATCTCCTCTGCCCCGCCCTCACGAATGATGACTTGCAAAATGTCAGCAGCCCGCGACACGATAAACGTCAGCTCGGGAACCGTATAAAACTCCAGCCGGTTGACCACGCCGAATCGGTCGCGGAGCGGAGCGGAAAGCATCCCTGCTCTCGTCGTCGCTCCCACCAGTGTAAACGGCGGCAAGTCGAGGCGAACGCTGCGCGCACTTGGCCCTTTTCCGATGATGATGTCGAGCGCAAAGTCCTCCATGGCCGGGTACAGCACTTCCTCGACGCTCCGGTTCAGTCGGTGTATCTCGTCGATAAACAGCACGTCGCCCTCTTGCAAGTTGGTCAAAATCGCCGCCAGGTCACCAGGGCGTTCGATGGCTGGCCCGGATGTCGTGCGGATGTTGACGCCAAGCTCGTTGGCGATAATTTGCGAAAGCGTCGTTTTTCCCAATCCAGGCGGCCCGTACAGCAAGACGTGGTCCAGCGACTCTTTGCGCATTTTCGCCGCTTCGATGAAAATTTTCAAGTTTTCCTTCACATGCTGCTGTCCGATGTACTCATTCAAATAACGGGGACGGAGGCTCAGTTCCGCAGCATCCTCTTCCCAGTTCATGTGCGTCGTAATAATTCGCTGATCCAAAATCCTACCCCCTCATGAGCAGGGCAAGCCCTTGCTTGATGAGCTTTTCAACACTCTCGCCCTCTTTGGATTTCTCCGACAGCGCGTTTCTGATTTTTTGCAGCTCGCCATCCGAATAGCCGAGCGCCTTCAAAGCGTCGAGCGCTTCGTTCAACGCGGATACCGCCTGCTCGCCTGCCGTCAGATCGCCGGCTGCGACAGTCAAAATCGCCGATGGCGTATAGCCGACCAACTTGTCCTTGAGATCGAGAATAATGCGCTGTGCCGTCTTTTTGCCGATCCCGGGGAACTTGGTCAAGTATGTCACATTTTCTTGTTGCACGGCCATCACGAGCTGCTCAGGTGTAGCAGCCGCGAGAATCGCCAGGCCGCCTTTTGGCCCGATGCCGCTCACGTCGAGCAGCTTGCGGAACAAATCGCGTTCGTCGCGGGTCGCAAAGCCGTAGAGCAATATCGCGTCTTCGCGGACATGATGGTGCGTATACAGCTTCGTCTTGCTGCCCTCGTAGCGAACGAACTGGTACGGATTGGGGCAGAACAGGCGATACCCGATCCCTCCAGTCTCTACGACTATGTATTCTGAATCCAGGTAACAAAGTGTCCCTTCCACAAAATCAATCATTTTTGAACTCCTTCCGAGATGGAGATAAACGCCTTAAACTGTGCGTGCGTAATCGCAATCCCCAACGCATCCGCCACGTCATCCGGCTTTGGCACTTCTTTCAGCCGCAAGAGCAGCTTGGTCATTTCCTGGATTTGCTTCTTCTCTGCCCCACCGTACCCGGTCACCGCCTGCTTGACTTGCATCGGCGTGTATTCGTACACGGGCACCCCGGCAAGCTCTGCCGCGAGCAGGATGACGCCGCGCGCTTGCCCGACGGTGAAGGCGGTTGTCACGTTTTTATTGAAAAACAGCTTTTCTACTGACATTTCATCTGGTCGATACGTTTCCAGCAAGCTTTGCATCGCTTCAAAAATTTGTTTCAGGCGAAGCGGAACAGGCAAGCCTGCCTCTGTCTGAATGCTTCCATACTGGACGGGACGCAATTGGCTACCCTGCTTATCCAGAACCCCAAACCCAACGATCGCAATGCCAGGGTCGATTCCTAAAATGCGCATAGTCCACTCTCCGTAGGCTTAAGTTTCTACTCTCTACTGTATCACAAAGCGCCCGAAAAGCGAACGTGTATTTCCATGCAAAAGCCCGCTCCTGCTTGCGAGGAACGGGCCATACGGCGTCGCTTTAGTGTTTGTTCATCCCGAGTGTATCTGACACATCATGCTGCATGTGGGCATATTCATCCACACCGCTCTGCATTTGCTCCTGGATTTTGTTGATCTGCTGGTAATTGAGCTTGTTGTGTCCCTGATTCAACTGAACGTACAAACGCTGATGGAACTGGTCTTTGTAGCTACCTCTTGGCATGGTAGACATATGAAAAGACTCCTCCTTCGATCACCGTATGCCTACAGTATGGCGTGCGACCACAACGCTTATGATGCCAAGATTTACACCTCATTGCCCTGCTTTTGTCAAGACAACATAACTGGTGGAGGTGCTTTCATCCGGTGCGACACTTACGATTTGCTTTCGTATTCATCTGTCTTCTCCTGACGCTGTTGATCCCGGAGCCATCCGCCCAATCTGCCCATGCCAAAAGCAAAGAAGAAATCACGGTATCTGTCTCGGTCTCACCCGCTTCTTCCTTTCACTCCACGTTGACGTTTCGCGCCCAGCACTCGTTTGTGAAGCAGCTGCTGCGTGCAAAGACAGTCGCGGCCTATGTGAATCCATACTGGGTCCGCGCGACTCTTGTCGTGCACAATCGCTATTTCTTGTACGATCACGACGGGAATTTGTTTGAAAAGGAACGCCCGCTGCAATACATGCTGGGCGCAAACTTGAAACAAAAAATCGAAGATCTGGTAGCAAAAGTGGAAAGTGTGCACTACGCCAAAGCAACTCCGTGGGAACAAGTCAAGCAGACTTTCGGCCGCATGGAATACGCAACCGTCATCGACCTGGAAACAGGGGAACGGTTTCACGTCCAGCGCCGGGCGGGCAGTCGCCATGCCGATGTGCAACCATTGACACGTACGGATACCCAAACGATGAAAAAAATTTATCAGGGCAAATGGAGCTGGAAGCGCAGGGCGATTCTCGTGGAGGTCAACGGCGTTTATTTCGCCGCCTCGATGCACGGCATGCCTCACGGTGCGGGGGCTATCGCCGGAAACGACTTTCCCGGACACTTTTGCATCCACTTTTTTGGCAGCTCTACCCACAAACGCAAGGAGCCTGACCCGAGCCACAGCCTGATGATCCAAAAAGCTTCCGGCTCTCTGGCCGCGAACTTGATCGGGGCATCTGCCGAAGAGCTGGTCGGCTATTTTTTGACCGCCCTGCACGAACAGGACATTCATTCGCTGCGGATGACGACAGACGGCTTTCCGCTGCCAGATCGCCTGGCGCAAGTAGCATCGATTCGCAAAACCGAGATGGTCATCCCTGCCGATGAAAAAGGTCCCTTGCTGCTGGAAGTGCCCGTTCATCTGACCTACTTCACGCGGAACAACGACGAGCGCAAGGAAAAGTGGACGTTTGTCCTCCATCGCCCGGTTCCGTGGGACAGATGGCGCGTCATCGCGGTAGAGCTATAAGGCTATAAATATAGAAAAAAGCCGGAATCGCTCTCCGGCTTTTCCCTTCCCTGATGATCATGGCGAATCCAGTTGAAACTCCCCATACGTGGAAAGAATGCTGTTGTACTCCGCGAGATTGCGGATGCGAATGCCTCGCTTTAAGTTCTCCAGCTCTTCTTTGGGCAGATTCGCTTCCATTTTCTCCGTATTGATCCGGTAAAAAGTCTGGATGACGTCCTGTTCCGTTGGCACACCGTGAAACAAAGTCAGCATGCCGTCCGCTGACAGTCCGAAATGACCGTTTTCTTTGCAGGCAGGAGAAATGTCCTGCTCCCTTTTCATCAGGATCATCTTGGCGGCATCGGAAGTCACGATCTCCCAGCCTTTGTATTCTCCCATCGCTTGAGGGAGATATCCCGTGCCGACAGGACGCCGCTCTTCGTCTCGGACACCACACAAATAGCTTCGCGTCAATACAAGCTCATATGGCTTCCCTGTCACCTCGGCCGTCCTGCCTATGCCCGTGTACATCAACTGCGAAAGCCCCGTCCCTTTGCTTCCGCTGCCTGCCAGCAGGATGCCCAATACGACACCTGTGAGAAGCGCCGCGCTCCACGATGCGTACACCATCCATTTTTTTCGCATTGTTCGATGAACCCCTTCACAAGCTTTTTTTCTAGTGTCGCCATGTTGGATCGGGGCCATACATGAATCACTCAACATTCGTAATTGGCTAGAAATTCACTTCCACGAAACGACAAAACGAGGAAACATTTTATGATTTTTGTCAATAGCCAAAATTTAATAATCTTAACCTGCAATTATCTACCAATCTATTGATTCTAGTGATAAACTATTTTTGCTTGGTATTCATTGTGAACTTATGGAGGTCAATCAAAACATGAAAAAGGCAAACAAAAAAATGCTGACCGCTTTTCTCCTCAGCACTTCTTTAGTTGTCAGCGCTCTCACTTTCTCTACTACGCCTGTGAGCGCCGCAGCTAGTTCCACCCTGAAACTCCGCTTGCTCGAAACAACTGACATCCACACCAACATCGTGAACTATGACTACTATCAAGACAAGTCCACAGATGAATTTGGTTTCGCCAAAACAGCGACGTTGATCAAAAAAGCGAGAGACGAAGCGAAAAACAGCATTCTCATCGACAATGGCGACCTGTTGCAAGGAAACCCGCTCGGCGACTATGTTGCTAAAATCGATCCTTTGAAAGACGGAGAAACTCACCCGGTTTACAAAGCGATGAACCTGTTGAACTACGATCTGGGCAACATCGGAAACCACGAGTTCAACTTCGGCTTGGAGCACCTCGATCGCAGCCTGAAAGGTGCAAAATTCCCTTACATCAACTCCAACGTCTACATTGACGACAAGGATAAAAATCCGGACAACGATAAAAACATGTTCACCCCTTACCAAATTCTGGAGCGCAAATTCAAGGATGAGAGCGGAAAAGAAGTGACGCTGAAAGTCGGCGTAATCGGATTTGTACCTCCGCAAATCATGCAGTGGGACAAAGCGAACCTGGAAGGCAAAGTCATCGCCAAAGACATCGTGGAAAGCGCCAACAAATTCATCCCTGAAATGAAGAAAAAGGGAGCAGACATCATCGTCGCGGTTCCTCACTCTGGCATCGGTCCTGTTGAAGGCGGAGCGAACCTGGAGAACGCCAGCTACCAATTGAGCAAAATCGATGGCATCGACGCCATCCTGTTCGGCCACTCCCACCTGGTATTCCCGGGTCCTGGCTTTGAAAACATCCCTGGCGTTGACGGTACAAAAGGCACCATCAACGGCAAACCGGCTGTAATGCCTGGCTACTGGGGCAACAACCTGGGCGTGATCGACCTGACACTCACCCAAGAAAACGGCAAATGGAAAGTAACGGAATCCGTTACCAAAACCGTTCCAATCTACGACAAAACAAACAAAGCGTCCCTGGCTGATGCAGACAAGGCCGTACTGGACGCTGTAAAAGAAGATCATGATCACACAGTGGAATGGGTGCGTTCCGCAGTAGGGAAAACATCTTCCCCTATCTTCAGCTACTTCGCGCTGGTGCAAGATGACCCATCCATCCAGATCGTGACCAATGCACAAAAATGGTTCGTTGAGAAAAACGTGAAAGGTACCGAATACGACGGCATTCCAGTGCTGTCCGCAGGAGCACCGTTCAAAGCGGGCGGCCGCAACGGCGCAACTTACTACACGAACATCCCTGCCGGCACAATCGCCATCAAAAACGTATCTGACCTGTACATCTATCCAAACACGTTGAAAGCTGTCCTGATCAACGGTTCCCAGCTGCAAGAATGGCTGGAGCGCTCCGCTGGCCAATTCAACCAGATCGATGTGAAGAAAACAGAAGAGCAACCGCTCGTAAACGAAGCATTCCCAACTTACAACTACGATGTAATCGATGGCGTAACCTATCAAATCGATGTGACTCAACCATCCAAATACGCTGTAGACGGCAAGCTGGCTAACAAAGATGCCAACCGCATCAAAAACCTGTCCTACAACGGCAAGCCTGTCAAACCGGAAGACAAGTTCATCGTCGTAACGAACAACTACCGTGCAAGCGGCGGCGGAAGCTTCCCAGGTCTGGACGGCAAAAACATCATCATCGATTCTCCAGACGAAAACCGTCAAGTTGTCATCGACTACATCTTGAGCCAAAAAGACATCAACCCTGCGGCTGACAACAACTGGACATTTGCGCCAATCAAAGAAAAAGTGAACGTAACCTTCACTTCTTCGCCAGATGCGAAGCCATTTGCAGAAAAAATGTCCAACCTGAAATTCATCAGCCAACTGGAATCCGGTTTCGCCAAATTCTCCATCGACTTGTCCAAACCAGCTTCCAAATAAGCTTCGACGCAAGACAAACATCCCTCATGATCGAGGGATGTTTTTTCTTGCCAAAATCGGTTATCCGACAAAATGATATTCACCCCAGGGCGAACGCTGGAAGATGCGCTCCCCATCGTTCAAAAATTGTTGGCGATTTTGGGCAAGTCTTCCCTCCAGCATCACCAGCTGCAAAACGCCGCGCATATGATAACCGGGACGCCTGCTATACAGCCCGGTCACCTCGCGCAAAAAATTGTCCGGATAACGGAGCAATTGATGAACCGCCCAAATCTGGGTGTCGCTCAAGTAATTGATTTTACTGTATGCCTCCATCGCCTCTACGAACGATTCCATCCGATATTCCTGCATCAACAGCATGCGCGACATCAGCTGGACGAGATCGACAAGCTGGATGTCGTGTCCGACCGTATCCAGATCGATCAAATAGCAATTCCCTCGCTGCGTCAGCAAAAAATTGTGGCTGGCGACGTCGCGATGCGCCAATGTGCCTCTTTCCATCGCCATATACATTTCCGGAATCAGCGGAAGCTTGTGGGCGGATTGCAGCAGTTGCTGACCGTCACGCAGCACCTCATCGGCAGCGTGGGCAATGACTTGCTCCAGTTTGTTTTGCGGGCCGTTTTGCTCAATCATCCACGTCAGTCGTTCAAAGTATTCCATCCGACTCTCCCACTTGTCGAGCAAGGCTGGCTTGCCCTCGTAGGCATAGGAATGAACGACAGGGAAGCCTTGAGCCGCGACATGAAACCGCGCCAACGTCTCTGCTGTCTTTTTCACATCAAAGAGTGACGCGTTATCCGCTTCCTCGCCATCAATCAGCTTCATGATGGTGTAATAGCGATCCTCGAAAGGAAATATTTTGGCACCCTCGGTAGTTGATACGTAGTGAACTGTGTGAACAAAGCCTTTTTGCCTCAAGGCGTCGGCTAACTCCGTGACCCATACTGCTTTTTCCAACTGCTTATACCCTTTGATGATCCAGTGTCCCCGGTCTGTTTTGAGCAGATTGACATTCCTCTTAGGCTTAACCCCGTGCACCTCACAACGAAAAGCTTTTTCGATCGCTGGTATGAGTCCTTTGTTCATAACCGTCCCTCTCAGTACGAAGAGGATTCATCGAGTCCGTCTCCCCAGTTAGGCCATGCGCCTTGTTCCGGCATGGAAGCGACACATTGGGAAGGAGGGAACATCATGTTGTTGTGAAACGGCTGCGGGCCACGGCTGCTTTTCGCGCTTCTGCGCCTTCTCAATTCCGGGCTGTCCGAGGAACACTCACATGATGAAGACGATGATTCCACTGGTTCTGGGCATACAGGCAACTGCGGATGCGGCCGTCTTGGCGGATGCGGTGGCGGTGGCGGCGGAAACGGCATGGGCATCGGATAGAGCGGCATAGGGAACGGCATTGGTCGCATCATCGGCGGCATCATTGGTGGCATTGGTGGTGGCGGTCCGAATGGCATCATGCCCATCCCCGGAAATGGCGGCATCATTTGCCCCGGACCCATAAATGGCCGATAAGGAAACATCGGCTGACCAGGGCCGCCAAACGGTCTTTGGGATGGCATTGGCCCCATCTGTTGAGGGCTTAGTAGCTGCTGCCTGCCAGGAGGCATTGGCTGTTGCATCCTCGGTGCGGCACACGGTGGGCATGGTCGCACGGGCGGGCATGGCCTAAGCTGCGGCGCAGGCGGCATGAATGGCTGCATAGGACGCTGCTGCATGGGCGGCATTGGTTGCATTGGACGAACCTGTGCGGGCGGCATTTGTGTAAACGGCCTCACTTGGGCTGGCGGTCGGGTTGGTTGCACCTGCACAGGCGGGCATGGCGGGCACATGATAGCTGGCGGTGTTTGCGGCTGAAATGGGCTGATCTGTGTTGGCGGCATCGGCGGTATGTTCGGCATCCCGATGTTTGGCGGACTAGGCGGCTGGTAAATGTACGGACTGACCTGTGTTGGCGGCGCAGGCGGAACGAACGGCCGTGTAGGTGTCGGCAGTGCCGGCGGACTCGTAGGCTCCGACATGATATTCGGCGCTGAAGGCGCAGGCGGAAGCACCCTTTGCGGCTGCAAAGTCGGCACAGGTGTAGGTGCAGGCGTTGGTGTGGGCTGGATCGTCTCCGGAGACACGAGTGGGCCTGGAGACGCTGGTGGCCGCTCCTTTGCCGGAGGTGTAGACGGCGCTTCCTGCGTGATTCTCGTTTCCGATTCGATTTGCACTTCTTCCTCAGGCTCAATCGGCCGCCGCTCAATTTGTCTCGGCACTTCCTCCGACTCTGCTTCTGTCCGCGGACGTTCTTTTACATATGGAGCTGCCTCACTCATCGGATGAGGCGTTGTTCGTGGCTGGGGCCTGACAGGAACGCTCTTCGTCGGGATTTTGATTCTTGCTCCTGGATAGAGCGTGTCGGGAGTTTTGACCTGGCTGTTTAAGCGAAGCAGTTCCTTGTAATCGACGCCATATCTTTTGGCGATCTTCCACATGCTGTCGCCCTTTTGTACGATGTGAATCCTCAATGTTTCTCCTCCCTTGCGTAAAAACTCCCTACCATGGTATGCACCCATGGGCTTTTTGCTCCTTGGCGGCCTTCGCTTTTACGCTTGCAGGGGAGAAAAAAGAAAGAAGCCAATTTTTACAAATTGGCTTCCAGCTTGGCTCCTTGCATATAAAACGGATACGTTCCCAGCTGACGCACCTGACAACCGATAGCTTCAATCTCGGCAAATGCGCCCGGCAAGAGGACATCGTCCATTTTTTGCTCGATATCGATGACAAAGTAGTAGCTTCCCAGCGCTTTTTTCGTCGGCCGGGACTCAATCCGCGACAGGTTGACCTTTCTCCAGGCAAACGCGGCCAACACTTGATACAGCGCACCAGGGAAATCTTCCGGCAGCGTGACAAGTATCGTCGTTTTCTCGCGTGAGGACGCCTGCAACTCCAGCGGCTCCGTGCCGACCAGCACAAAACGCGTGTAGTTATTCGAATAATCTTGAATTTGTTCGCGGGCGAACTCCAGCGGGTAAATCTCCACATTCAGCTTCGTGCCAACAGCAGCCCACGGCTCCTCGGGATGCTCGCTCACCGTTTTTGCAGCCAGTGCCGTGCTGTTCATGTACTCGATCTTGGCGTGCGGCAAGTTTTCCCGCAAGAAATTGTGGCTCTGGGCAATCGCTTGCGGGTGCGACAACACTTTTGTGATTGCAGACAAAGGCAAGGCTTGCTCTCTTTTGGCTACCAGCAAGTTCTGCGTAATCGGCAGCGCCAGCTCAGCCAGGATCGGCAAATCGACCTCGTGAATGAGCCAGTCCAAAGTCGAATTGACGGTACCCTCGATGGAATTTTCCATCGGCACGACCCCGAATGCCACTTCCTTGTTGGAAACAGCATCCAGCACATCGATGATGCTCGGATACGGAACGAGCGAGAGCGGCTGGCGTTGCGTCAAAGTCCGCGCCGCCTCTTCTGTGAATGTTCCGCGTGGTCCGAGAAAAGCAAGTTTCTTCTCCATGGCGTTCTCCTATCCACTATGCTCTATCTCTGATGGATTTCTACTTGTACGCCATTTTCGTCCGGCTGCAAAATCATTACACGGTAGGCAATGCCGTGTCCTTTCATCACTCTGTCCACGAATGCGCGCAGTTGCCCCTCCTCTTCCGCGGAAGAAAAGAAGCACAGGATGGTTGGTCCCGCGCCGCTCAAGGCAGCGCCTACGGCACCGTGCTCAGTCGCTTTGTCCAGGATTTCGTTCAAGCCAGGTACAAGTTTAGCGCGGTACGGCTGATGCAGCCGATCCGACATGGCCCGTCCCATCAGGTCTAGTCTGCCTTGTGCCAAAGCGGCAACAAGCAAACTGCTATGTCCCACATTATATACAACATCTTCTTTGCTGTACACCTGTGGCAGGACGTTCCGCGCTTTTGTCGTCTCCAGCATGAAATCCGGGATCACGACGAGTGTCTGCAATCCGGCGGGAGGGGAAAATCGAACGTAAGGAACAGGTTCTTCGATCGTCTCTGGCATAGTCGCCACGATGATCCCGCCAAACAGGGAGGCTCCGACGTTGTCTGGATGTCCTTCCAGTGCTGTGGCGCGGGCGAAAAGCTGCTCGTGGCTAAATGGCTCGCCAGCGAGTTGATTGGCCGCCACCAATGCTCCGACAATCGCAGCCGCACTGCTCCCCAGCCCGCGGGTCAGGGGAGCTTCACTCGATGCGCGTATGGCAAGCTCCGGCACGGCAAGCCCTGCTTCCTGAAACAGACTCGCTGCTACTTGATACAACAAGTTGCTTTTGTCCGCAGGTGTGCCTTCCAGCTCTTTGCCAACCAGCTCGACGGTGGTCCGGTCACTGATTTCCATTTCTACTACGGAATACAATTGAAATGCCATTCCCAAAGCATCAAAGCCTGGCCCCAGATTGGCTGTGCTTGCGGGAATCGTTACTTTTACACGCTGACTGCTCATGAGACGACTTCTCTCCCGCTCTGGCGAACCAGCTCCATGACGGCTTCATGTGTCGCAGGCACTGAGCGTGGCTCTTCTCCAACGAGCTTCAGGGCGATGTTTGGATCTTTCAAGCCGTTTCCTGTCAAAACGCACGCAACCTTGACACCTTGCGGCAGTTTGTTTGCTCGATGCAGCTTGATAATTCCGGCCAGGGAGGCAGCAGAAGCCGGTTCGCAGAAAACGCCCTCTTCTTTGGCCAGCAGCTGGTATGCCTGCAAAATTTCATCGTCTGTCACGCTGTCAACAAGACCGTTCGATTCAGAAATCGCATGTAAAGCGCCGTCCTTGCTCGCAGGGTTTCCGATGCGGATCGCAGTCGCGATTGTTTCCGGATTGGGTACAGGCTGTCCGAGCACCAGCGGAGCGGCCCCCGCCGCTTGGAAGCCGTACATGTGCGGCAAACGGCTTGATTTGCCTGCTTCCTTATACTCCTTGAAGCCTTTCCAGTAGGCGGTGATGTTTCCGGCATTTCCTACGGGAATCGCCAAAATGTCCGGTGCATCTGCCAAAGCGTCGCACACTTCGAACGCTGCTGTCTTTTGTCCCTCGATCCGGTAAGGGTTGACGGAGTTCACCAGCGTAATCGGTTCTTTCGCCGTAATGTCGCGCACGATATTCAGCGCTTCGTCAAAGTTGCCGTCGATGGCGATGACCTCGGCACCGTATGCGATCGCTTGCGCCAGCTTGCCCAGCGCGATGTTGCCGCTCGGGATCAGGACGATGCAGCGCAGACCGGAACGCGCTGCATACGCCGCTGCTGCCGCAGACGTATTTCCGGTGGAAGCGCACATGATCGTTTTGCTGCCTTCCTCCACTGCTTTGGCAACAGCCATAACCATGCCTCTGTCTTTGAACGAGCCTGTCGGATTCAGTCCTTCATATTTTACATACAGCTCGACTCCCAGCTTCTTGGACAAGTTCGCCGCATGGATCAGCGGAGTGTTTCCTTCGTGCAGGCTGACCAGCGGTGTCTTGTCCGTAACCGGAAGAAACTCCCGGTAGCGCGCAATAATGCCAGATTGACGATCAAAACTCATTACTTGTCTCCCCCTTCTACACGGTAGCAGCTCTCCACTTTGGAGATGATGTCCATTTGTTCCATATAGGCGATGACCCCATCCATATCGCTCTTGGACGATTGGTGCGTCACCATGATGATCTCCGCTTCGCCGCCATTGTTGTACGGCTGCTGAATGACTTGCTCCAGCGAAATGTTTTTGTCCGCCAGCAACTGGGTAATCTTTGCCAAAACGCCGCGTTTGTCCGCCACCACGATTCGCAGGAAATATTTGGACAGCTTTTGGCTGTCGTCTTTAAGCACTTTTTCCTTGTACGGCGCAACCATCCCGCGTCCGTTTACGCCCAGCTTTCTGTTTTTCACAACCGTGACCAGATCGGACACGACTGCGGTTGCGGTCGGAAGCTCGCCTGCGCCCGGGCCGTAAAACATCGTCTCGCCTACGGCTTCCCCGTGTACGTACACCGCATTGAACACGCCGTTGACAGAAGCAAGCGGATGCGATTTCGGCACCATCGTCGGCTGTACGCTTACCTCGATCGCTTCCTCGTCGCGGCGGGCCAGACCCAACAGCTTGATTTCATAACCCAACTGCTTGCCGTATGCGATGTCTTGCTTGCTTACCGCACTGATTCCTTTGACATCCACATCTTCCAGCTTCATCGGCACGCGGAAACCGAGTGTGGCGAGAATCGCCATCTTGCGGGCTGCGTCAAAACCTTCGACATCGGAGGTAGGATTCGCTTCCGCGTAGCCCAGCGCTTGCGCTTCTTTGAGGACGTCGCTGTAGTCTGCGCCCTCTTGGCTCATTTTGGTCAAAATATAGTTGGTCGTCCCGTTGACGATCCCCATCATTTTCGTAATGCGATCGGAGGAAAAGCCTTCCACCAAAGCGCGCAAAATCGGAATCCCGCCCGCTACGCTCGCTTCATAAAACACGTCACAGCCTTTTTCTTGCGCCTTGTTCAAGATTTCAGCCCCATGCAAGGCCATCAAATCTTTGTTGGCAGTGACTACGTGCTTGCCGCGCTCCAGCGCCTGGAGGATGTATTCTTTGGCCGGGTGGATGCCGCCAATCACCTCGACGATTACCTCGATGTCCGGATCATCCAGAAGCTCGGCAGGCTCTGTCGTCAGCAAATTTTCCATGGCTGCGATATTGCGCGACTTCTCGGCATCCTGCACGAGAATCTTCGTGATCTCAATCCCCAGTCCGGTCTGCTTTTGCAAATCGTCCTGATGAGCAGAAATGATGCGGACAACCCCAGTCCCGACTGTTCCAAACCCCATTAACCCCAGCTTGATGCTTTGCTTCTCCATTGTTTCTCTCCTCCTACCCTTCTTTTACCCTCTACCGACGATCATCGCTTTGCGAACGCCGGGGATTTCTTGCAAGCTTTCCAGAAATTCCGTGCTGGATACGCGCAGATTGGCCATATCGACAGACATGGAAATATTGGCAATCCCTTGCAGCGGAATCGTCTGATTGATCGTCAGGACGTTCCCGCCTTGTTCTGCAACATACGTGAGCACCTTCGACAAATAACCGGACATGTGCTCCAGCGAAAACGTGATCGTCATGATCTTTTCGCTCATCATGGCATTGAAGGGAAATATCCCGTCCTTGTATTTGTAAAATGCACTCCGGCTCAGTCCCACTCGATCTACTGCCTCATTCACGGTGTCCACTTCGCCGGATTCCAGCATCTTTTTCGCTTCGATCGTCTTGACGATTGATTCTGGTAAGATGTCAGATCGTATCAAGTAGAACTTCTCTTCCCGTTTCACGCGTTGTGTCCTCCTGAGAAAAACAGTTGTTTCTTCATAGAGGACATTATAACGGATAGTACTCGCTGTGACAATCCTTCATCGCCAACTTTTTTCATGGAACCATATTCGGTTCACCTGGGTTACATGGCTATGTCGATCTTCGTACACACTAAAAGCGGCAAGAAAAAGAGGAGGTGAAGCACGAATGGCAGGACGCGGAAAGTCAGACAAATCGGAGCGCCGCAACAATCATCCGGCTGGAAAACCGAGCAGCCTGGAGCAGTTCGGTTCTGATCTTCGGGGCAAAAAAATGGCGCAATCGCCTAACATCATCGAGGACCCGAGCGGCAATAAATAGCCGTCAACGGCCAAGCTTTTTCAGCAAACGGCCACAGGCGTATGGTCAGGCGCAAGCAGGCGCATTTCCCTTGCTAAAAGCGAGCGAGCTGTTTTGTAAAGAAAAAAACCCCGGGATTTGTGTATCCCGGGGTTTGACGCTTGTTCGTATGGTTGTTTTTGGTTTAGTACGCGAGCGAAGACAAGCCGTTGATGTGAGTCAGGTAGCGCACGTTGCTCGCTTCCTTCATCAGCGTAGCTGGCAAGCCTTTCAGCTTCAACTGGCTTGCACCGATGGTTCCGATGGCATCTTTGCGGCCCAAGCTTCCGAGAGTACCGGAAAAGACTGGCTTGAACGTGTCCATTTTGGAGCCGTTGAAGTGAGCGAACAAGTTGTAGCCAACCACTTCACCCATTTGCCATGCCAATTGAGCAGTTGGCGGGTATGGACGGCCTTCTGGCCCCATAACCACTGCACTGTCTCCCGCGAGGAATACTTCCGGATGAGAAGTGGACTGCAGGAACTCAGTCACAGTTGCGCGACCGCGGTTTACTTCGATGCCGCACTCAGCCACTACGCGATTTCCTTGAACGCCACCAGTCCAAACCATTGTTTTGGTTTCGATGGTGTTGCCGTCTTTCAGGCAAACGGTTGTTTCTTTCATTTCGGTTACAGGAACGCCAGTCAGGAACTGAACGCCACGTTTTTCCAGGCTAGTTTTTGCACGCTCTACCAGGTCAGGAGCAAAGCCCGCGAGGATCGATGGTCCTGCCTCTACGCAATAGATGGACAGGTCTGCAAAATCTACGCCGTACTTGCGGCAAAGATCAGGCAGCATGTCAGCAAATTCGCCAACCAGCTCGATGCCGGTCAGACCGCCGCCGCCAACCACGAAAGTCGCATCGGCTTTGTTTTTGCTCTTGCTGTATTCCACTACGCGCTCTTCGAGGTGCGCGCGCAGACGGTTTGCTTCCTCTACGGATTTCAGCGTAAAGCTGTACTCTTGCAAGCCAGGGATACCGAAGAATGCGGTTTCGCTGCCCAGAGCAACTACGAGTGCATCGTATTTGATGCTCTCGCCGCTCGTCAAAGTGACGCGTTGCGATTCCAGACCGATTTTTTCAACAGTGTCGATCACCAGGTTGATGTCTTTTCCACGCAGCAGTCTTTCCAATGGCAGTGCCACGTTTTGTTCAGACAGGTTGCCTACTGCCAAACGGTGCAGCTCCGTGATGATTTGGTGCGTAGGGAAACGGTTCACAACCGTGATCGTCGCCTCTTCCGCCGTCATGTATTTGCGTGCAGTCAAAGCGGACAGCAAACCGCCGTAGCCGCCGCCCAGAATGAGAATATGCTTCGCCATGCCTAATCCTCCGTCCTTGTCTCTCGTAGGTTATCGTAATTAGCGTTTTTGTTGTTGGCGCTCAGCCAAAACTTCGAGGAATGCTTGTGCAAAACGCAATGTTTTTTGCACTTGCGGATCTTTCAGCATTTTGAGCATGCCAAACAAGCCAACGGTCGTTTCCTCAGTGTGCGCGCGGTCGTTTGCTTCAATAGCCGCTTGCGCGATGCCTTTTGCCTTGTCGGAAATCGGTTTGACGAACTCTTCCATACCGCCCTTGATGTCGTCGATGAGTACATGATCGTTAGCTACGGTGTTTACCAGGTCGTACGTTTTGGTGAGGATAGTTGTCATCTCGGCCAGTTTTGGCAAGTTTGCCACCAATACATTCAGGGATTCTTGAATTTCTGGTTTCATCAACTGATCGAGTACATCCATTTGTTGCTCAGGTGCCAGAGTAGCTGTGCTTGCTACTTCTGCTTGAGCTTGTTGCGTGGTTGTTTGAGACATGGAAAAACGTCCTCCTTTGCTTTGGAATAGAGGCCTTCATTCTCGATGCCTGTTCATACGAGTTACGGCCGCTATTCTCCCAAAATACCGAAAAGCACGTGTGCTTGTAATATTTTTCACAAAGCGAATGATACAGCTACGTGGAATAATCAAAAGTGCATGATTTCACAAAGTGATATTCAGGAAAAAGCACAGAACAAATCCATCAGGTGAACAGGCTCGATTTAGAACTCTATGTACTCTACTATATACCTTCTTCGCGGGAACAGCAAAGGAAAAAACTTTGAGATCTAAAAGGGGGCAACTTGAATTTAACAAATTATAAAGTAAGGTAAAAATAATATTCACATTTTTTTCACTTGAAAAATTTTAGTCACAATAGTAATTTGTAGTTGTAAATGTAAAATATTTCATGTGGAGGAATTTAAAGTATGAAAAAGAAAATAACTATCTCTTTATTTGTAGTTACTTGCATTTTTGCGAGTGCCTTATCAGCATCAGCAGCATGGAAAAACCTTACTGCTAGCGCCTCTATGAGTTATACCCCTAATAGCACTTCTTATGTTGTTAGAGGTGATGCCCGAGCATTTACTGATGGATCCCCTAAGTCAGGCACTGGTGTCTATGTTAAGGGTACTTTAAAGTATAATGGAAGTGTTGTTGCAAGTGATGATGATTATGATACATCTAATGGAATGCCTTCTGTCACTTTAAAAAATACACAAAAAAAATCCGGTAAATGGCGTGTAGATACATATGCTGAGATCTACCAAGATAACGGTCCTACTATTGATACCAAAAAGGATAGTACTGAAGAGTATGTCTCCTTTACGGCTAACAAGTCCAAAGCTAAACTTGGGTCGGAAAAACTTATGATTACCGATAATGATAGAAATAAATGGATGCAATACGTAGATAACTCAATTAACGAAAAGATAAAGATTGCATTTGATGATGCACTTGAAACATTTAACTTAGAAAGTGAGAATTTGAAATATTACGACCTCGGAGAAGTTGAGAAAATTGATGGCTTTAGTAATAAAGAGCTCCAGTCATTACGTTCTAAAATTTATAAGACCATTTTTGAAGGAAACGAAATTGAGAATGGGGACATTTATCCCGGCTTATTTATAGGTGAGGAATCGAAAATCATTATCGTACTTTTCAAATCTCAATCAAATGGAGACAATCATAAATTTGTCTTCGTTAAAGAAGATAATGATTGGGCTTTCCAAGATAAAGAAACAAAAAAGGAAAAGTGATACCTGAGCCAAACATAAAATCTTTAGAAGAATTTTCAATTGAAAACAACTGAATTTTTTAAAGTATCGATATTTGTTCAACTCCAATTTAGGCAAGTGTATTCCTTCATTAAGACTGCATGTTCAATTATTTGAGTTCCGATAATTGACATGCAGTTTTTATGATGTGAATATTACAAATCATATTTACTGCTTTAAGGATGGATAATGATTTCTCGCTAAAGTGATGACAAAAATATCTAGAAAGATTACAAAGGAAGGCAAAGATTTAATTACCGCATTTTGTAACCCGATCATCTTTGATGTTATTTTTGCTCACTTCCTTCTTATGTCAACACACCATGATGTTATGTTGGAGTAACCACAATACTTTCAGCATCAAATTCAGCTGCCATATCCCCCAGTAATCGCTAGAATTTCCCGCCTTCTCCTAAAAATTAAAAGGTTTGAGAACGGTTTACTCCCGTGCTCAAACCTTGAACTGCTTTATTCAATTATTTATTACTCTTTCCAAGGATTCCACATCTTAGGAAATCGTTTTTGAGAGCTTTTTATAGTAATCTTTGATGACTTGGTGATGTTTTTCATTGATATCCGTAAAAATTAACTCGATTACTGTCTGCTTGTCTTCGAAGGTCTTTTCCACGATTTTTGCCATCATGACGATTTCTTGCCCAGTCGAAGGAACCGTGAAAGAAAGGTGGAGAAACTCCCCTTTTGCCACATAACCTTCTGTTGCGAGTATCAGTCGTGTAGGGGAAAATTTCAGCAGCACAGCCTCCCCTTTTTCCTCGATCGGTCTTGCGCCCATCACCTTGTACGGGACGCGAATGTCAATCCCGGGCGGAATGGGTTCCTGCTTGCGGCTTGTGGCAATCTCGACGCCGACGCTGACCGGAACCATCGCCAACAGCTTGATAGGCCATATCGTTTCTTCCGAAATCACTTCCAGATCAATCGTGTTAATCGCCGCATCCGATTCCCACCGAACACGCACCGTTGATCCGAGCAGTTCGGCCTTTGCATCGGCCTTCATCTCAAGAGAAACGACGAGATAACTACTTTTGACATGCTCAACCATTACTTGAATGGGCGATTTGACCTGTCTAGAGATCATCATCGGCAATGAAGCACCGCGTTGGAGGCGTTTGTCCGCCATAAAAGGGGTGAGGGATGGGATATCAATCATTCTGTTTGTCACTCCACAAAGTCAAACTCTAATTTGCCAATCCGAACGGTATCCCCGTCTCTTGCACCGTGTTTGCGCAATGCCTCGTCCACACCCATGCTGCGCATCTGTCTCGCGAAGCGCTGAGCTGCGTCATAGCTGTTGAGGTTCGTCATGCGCACCAATTTCTCGATTTTTTCACCGCTGATCACGAATACTTCGTTGTCGCGAGTGATTTCAAACGGCTCCGGCTCTTTCTCCGCACGGAACATCACGCGCTCTTCCACTTCTTGTACTTCTTCGACTGTCGGCTTGTCCGGAATTGTGGACAATGTCTCGCCTACTGCGTACATCAGTTCCTTGACACCTTGCTGGGTCGCTGCCGAGATTTCGAAAACTTGAACACCTGGCACTTTTTCTTTGAAGCGCTGCAAATTTTCGGCCGCTTCCGGCACGTCCATCTTGTTGGCAGCAACGATTTGCGGACGATCTTCGAGCTTCAGGTTGTACAGCTTCAGCTCGCGGTTGATCTGCAAATAGTCTTCGTACGGATCGCGTCCATCCACTCCCGCCATGTCAATGACATGGACAATCAGACGAGTGCGCTCTACGTGGCGCAGGAATTGATGACCAAGCCCCACACCTTCGTGCGCTCCCTCAATCAGCCCTGGCAAGTCAGCCATGACGAAGCTCTGTTCGCCCAAATCCACGACACCGAGATTCGGAGTCAATGTAGTAAAGTGATAGGCAGCAATTTTTGGCTTCGCTGCGGTCACACTGGAGAGCAGCGTAGACTTCCCTACGCTCGGATAACCAACCAGACCGACGTCGGCAATCAGCTTCAGCTCCATGACGATGTAGCGCTCTTGGCCAGGCTCGCCGTTCTCGGAAATATGCGGCGCCGGATTCGACGAATTGGCAAAACGGATATTACCCCGTCCACCGCGTCCGCCTTTGGCGATCACAGCACGCTGACCATGCTCGATCAGATCGGCGATGACTTCTTTTGTATCGTCATCGATCACAGTCGTTCCCGGCGGTACGCGAACAACCATATCCTCCGCACCTGCTCCGTGCTGCGACTTGTTGCGGCCGTGCTCGCCGCGTGTCGCCTTGAAGTGTCTTTGGTAGCGGAAGTCTACGAGCGTGCGCAGTCCTTCGTCCACCTCGAATATGACATCTCCGCCTTTTCCACCATCGCCACCTGCTGGCCCGCCCAGTGGCACGTACTTCTCTCTGCGGAAAGAAACGGCTCCGTTACCGCCGTCTCCACCTTTGACATAAACTTTTACCTGATCGACAAACATGGTGCCACCTCTTTCATTGCGCGAATGGAACCAGCAAATCCAGGACCCATTCGTCTTCCGTATGTATCCACTCGGTGACCTCCACCGTACTTTGCTCGCTATTCCGTATCAGCTTTTCCAATTTTTCCATTCCGGATGCATTCAGCTCTCCGGCCAGGTCAAAACGAAAATGAACGCCTCGTTGATCCGCCTGCAAGCTTACTTGCATACTGGCTGGTTCGTAGCCGCTTTGGTCTACATGATCGTTCACTGTGCATAATATCTCTGACACCAACTGAAACAAGTGCTGCTCGCCTAATGCTATTCGCGTGAGATCCACGTCATTGCACACGTCTACTTCCAAAAGCATTTCCTTGTTCAGCGCATTGAATGTCAAGAAGAAGACGGACAACAGGGAGTTGTTCAAACGGGCGACCATCGATTCCTGCATCGCCATCTGCGCGATGCGCTTCAAATGCGCCTCTCCCTGCTCAGTACGGTTCATATGCAAATAGCCGAGCAGAACCTGAACGTGGTTCAACCAGTCATGCCGCTGCCGGTTCAGTACGGCCAACAGCTGGTCTGTCTGATGCGTAAGCAGTCTCCGCTCGTCCCCCATCACATTCACCCAAGTCGATAAGAATTTCTTTCTTAACTATTGTACCATAAAAGGGGGCCAGACAATGAGAAAACTTGGCTGCGCCCAACTATTTTGACACAAGTCTTATTCCCAAAATCCGCCTACCCGAAACCAAAAAGAAAACCCAGCACCGATGCTGGGTTTTCTTTTGGAAAAATATTTACGCTTCGGAAGCAACTGGCTCGATCACAACTTGTTTGCGATCGCGGCCCAGACGCTTGAAACGAACAACACCATCTGCAGTTGCAAACAGAGTGTCGTCTCCGCCTTTCATTACGTTCGTACCTGGGTAGATCTTCGTTCCGCGTTGGCGAACGAGGATGTTTCCGGCAGTAACGAATTGACCGTCACCACGTTTCACGCCCAGACGTTTGGAAATGGAATCGCGTCCGTTTTTAGTGGAACCTACCCCTTTTTTCGATGCGAAAAACTGAAGGTCCAAATTAAACAGCATGTTCATATCAGACACCTCCCTGCCATTTATGGTCATTCACTTTTACGTATTTCCCGTACTGCGCTTCTACCGATAACAGAGCGATCACCATGCTCTCAGCCAAAAGCTGCTGCTTTTCTAGTATGTCCGCCGCTTCTTGCGAAGCCAGCGTCCATTTTAGAAAGCCGCCACCTTCTTGGGCGACTGATACTTGCGGTGTCAGTCCTGTCAACGGCTGCACGCTGTTTAATATACCAAAGCTGATGCCTGACACGGCAGAACAAACGATGTCCGCCCCATAGGCACCCGCATTGGCATGTCCGGAAATACAAATTTCATGGATACCGTGCTGCGCACGGCTCACGATCACTTCAATCATATCAGGTCACCAAAATTAAGCGTTGATCTTTTCGATCACAACTTTGGTGAACGGTTGACGGTGACCTTGTTTGCGACGGTAGTTTTTCTTGGCTTTGTATTTGTACACGATAATTTTTGCAGCTTTACCGTGTTTTTCTACTTTACCAGTTACCGTTGCACCAGCTACTGTAGGAGCTCCTGCAGTAACTTTGCCGTCTTTGCTTACGAAGAGAACTTTGTCAAAAGTAACAGATTCTCCTTCGTTGCCAGCCAATTTCTCGATGAAGAGAACGGAACCCTCTTCAACTTTGTATTGCTTTCCACCGGTTTCGATAATTGCGTACACTGTGTGCACCTCCTATACTCAGACTCGCCTCTACAGGTGCGCCGTCTGGCGGCGACTTATGTACCCGATTCGTGCGGTTACAGTATGCACGGGGCATAGCTGCATGACAACCATTAGGTTATCATAGCTGCAATTGCCCAGTCAAGTTATTTTCCATTGTTTTTCGTACAGACGCTTTGCTTCTGCCGTATTTCCCGCATATGCAATCCGGTACTCGTCTGGAGCGAGCCGCGGCTCCTCACGCTTGAAGACGCGTAGCGGCCAGCTTTTTTCATCCCCTGTCGTCTCCAACTGCTCAACGAGTTGGAACAATCTGCCGGAAAGCTCCACCACAGCTGCCTCCACTTGCTGCGAACGGGCCAATCCTGCAAGTTCGTTTTGCAACCGCCGGATGCTCTCATCCCCGCGCAAAATTCGCCCGCGCCCATCACACACCGCGCACGTTTCCATCAGCCGCTCAGAGAGACTCGCTCTCACCCGCTTGCGCGTCAATTCGACCAGTCCAAGCGCTGTCATGCCATGGACTGTAGAAGATGTCGCATCGCGGGCAAGCTCTCTTTTCAGCGTCGACAGCACGCGTTCTTTGTTGGCAGACTCTTTCATATCGATAAAATCGATGACGACGATCCCGCCAATGTCGCGCAATCTGAGCTGTCTGGCTATTTCTTTGGCCGCCTCCACGTTGGTTGCCGTGACTGCCTGCTCCCTTTGCTGGCCGCCCGCTCCGGTAAAAGAGCCGGTATTGACATCGATCACGGTCATGGCTTCTGTCTTGTCAAACACCAGATGTCCGCCGTTTGCCAGCGGCACCTGACGCCTGAGCGCCTGTTCCAGCTTGGCCTCCAAGCGCAGCGCGTCAAACAGCGGCTCTTTGCCTGTATGCTTGCGCAGCAGACTTTCCGCGTCGGCAGAAAAGACCGTCAGCATGTCTTTGATTTGCCGATACGTGGCAGCATCCTCCACGATCACCTCATCAAGCCCTTCCGCCAAAGCTTCGCGCAATATCGCTTCGATTCCATCGAGATCGTGACCGACCCGACCCGGCGTCTTTTTCGCCTCCGCTTGCTGGCAGACGCCTTCCCAGCGCTTGCGCAAATAGGCCAGTTCGTTTGCCAGCTGCTGTCCGTCCACGCCAGCCGCTTCCGTCCGCACAATGACGCCTTCCCCTTCAACGAGCAGCGGCGCGATGGTTTCTTCCAGTCGTGCCCGTTCTTCCGGCTGGCTGATTTTTCGCGATATAGATATCCCCGCTTCTTGTGGCAGATACACGAGGTAACGTCCCTGGAGACTGACTTTCAACGAGATTTTTGGAGCCTTCCATTCAGAGGCTTCTTTTGTCACCTGGCAAATAACCGCTTGACCAACTTGCACCCGCTCGGAAATGTTCGGCTTCCCTTTTCCCGCCGTTCCTTTGTTCAGCGTATCATCTACGTACAAATACGCGTTTTGTCCACAGCCGATGTCGACAAAGGCAGACTGGATGCCCGGTTTTACGCCCGCGATCCGCCCGTAGTAAATCTCCCCGGCGCTGACAAGCCCGCCCGTCTCCTGCGTCCGCCATTCGATCAGCTGTCCGTCTGCCAAATACGCGATCTGCACGCCGCTTCTGCCGCTGATAGCCAATTGTCTCATTACGCTCACTCTCCGCACTTCCGTCCTTTTTCCGGCACCCAGGCAGGATTGCCGGACATACAGGAAGTAATCTATCATAGCCTGCCGTAAAAGAAAAGTCATCGCAGCGGAGCAATCCATCAGACAGCTTGTGCCCGACGATGCCGTCCATTTGCTCAAATGGCTCTCGGACGAGCAGGTTCTCGCTTTTTACGAAGGCCGTGACCGCCCCCATGACGCCGCACTTGTCCAGGAGCATTTTTATTCCACAGACGATGATGAAGGCGTGACGCGCTGTCTCGTCTGCCATGAAGCGGTCCCTGTCGGCTACCTCCAGTTTTATCCGCTCGATCCTGCGACCAAGGAAGAGTACGGTTACGCCAAAGACACGATCGTCTACGGCATGGATCAGTTTATCGGCGAGCCGGCCTACTGGAATCGCGGGATAGGCGCTGACTTGGTACAGGCTGTAATCCGCTATGTTCATCAGTTGGGAGCAGCGGTCATTGTCATGGACCCGCAAGAATGGAACAAACGGGCGATCCGCTGCTATGAAAAATGCGGTTTTCGCCAAAAGAAAAAGCTTCCCCGGCACGAGTGGCACGAAGGAAGCTTGCGCGATTGCCTGCTGATGGAGTGGCGCCCATCTCCCGCTGAAAACTAGAGGAGCTTGCCGACCGCAGCATCGTGTTTCTGTTCGAATAACAAGGCGTGCAGCAGCTGCTCCTCTGCCAACAGCCCCGCCCCCTGTACGTAAAAAAGGTGAGAGCGGCCACGCCGCAGCTTGTGGGATACAGCCAACACCGTCTCCTCTGGACGGACGCGGATAGCCTGTACGTTTGTTTCCTCTTGCCTGCGCCCGTACTTTTCCACCAGAAAGCGAAAAAACTGGTACGGAAAGCGGACGAATGCCTGAATGTTCATCGCCAGCAAATACAGCCCGATGATGATCAGGTTGAGCTTCAGATCAAAGCCGGACACCCCGACCAGGATGCCAGCCAAAAGGGTGCTGCCCGTCATGGAGACGATCGCTGCCTGCCGATAAGACAAAAAACAGCACAGCACCCCGAGCACGATCCTCCCGCCATCCAGCGGCCAAATCGGCAGCAGATTGAACAAAGCAATCGTGGCGTTGCTGACGAGAAAAAACCGGGACCAGTCCTCCGTCCAGACACCTGTATACCAAAACAGGTACGATGCCGCCATCATCACTACATTCATGAACGGCCCGGCCAACGCTACGACAATCTCATCCATCGGGTCTGTCGCATAGCTGTTTTCTACTGTCGCCACTCCGCCAAAAGGGAGCAGCTGGACTTCATGCACTCTCCACCCCAACTCCCGAGCCATTGCCACATGTCCCAATTCGTGTATGAGCACGATCACGAACAGCGTAATTACTTCCAAAAAGTGGCCTGTCAGCACAGACACACCGATTACCGCCCAGAAGAGCAGGTGAATGCGAAAGCGTATGTCCAGCCATCCCCCTCTATTCAAACGGGATCACTTCCAGCGGATCGACGAACTCTTCCTCTGCCCTGGCCGCAAAGTACAGGTGACGCTCTTTTCCGTTCACCACCCGCGCTGTGCCGATCACTTGACCGGGTGATAGCACCTCGTCTTTTGTCACCCCGACGCTGTCCAGATTGCCGAGCCACACTTCCCGGCCTTTTGTCAGCCGGACGATCACAGTCGTGCCAAAGCCAGACTGCTCTCCGACGTACGTAACCCACCCGGCCTCCCCGATCTTCACTTGCTCCCCTAAGCCCGTATCCAATACGACCTTGGCGTTTTGCAGTTCAAACGGCTTCACGATTTTCCAGCTTGCCGGCAGCCGCCAGACAGCGACATCTTTGGCTGTGCTGGTTGCAGGAACCGCACTCGGTCCCTGCATCGCAGGCAACAAGGTGGGGATCGGTCCAAAACGCGCCTCGTACCAATCCGCTACGCCAGTGAAATTGAAATCCCGGGTCATGACCTCGCGCGCAGAGTCTTTCCAGTTGGCAGGAATCAAGGACGTCTGGAACAATAAATAGGCCGTTCCCAGCAAAAGAATGGAAGCAAACACTTGCAGCCCCCATTTTTCGTGAGAAGGCGGCTTGTTTTCCTCATCATTTTCCCTAAGGGGAAAATCGTATGGATCAGACTGCACATCAATGGGATCTTTCCAATCATCCACGTAAGGAGAGAAACTGTCTCGTGATTGTGTACGGATTCGCTCCAGTCGCTCCAGTCGCTCCCGCCGTCTTTCTTTTACACGATTTGCTCCACCAAACATGTCCATCCCTCCGCAGGCCAAGCCTTTGTTCCATCTTATGACTTGTCTACCCGCTTTATGCCGTCGTCTCCTCGTGCGTTCTTCGTTGCTCTCGCGTATGGCGAAAATGCAAAAAAGACAGTCTCCCTGTTGAGAGACTGTCTCTGAATCTGTCGAAGTTTACAGTTTAGTTACGCTAGCAGCTTGTGGTCCACGGCTACCTTGAACGATTTCGAACTCAACTTTTTGACCTTCGTCCAGAGATTTGAAACCTTCAGACTGGATCGCGCTGTAGTGAACGAATACGTCGTCTCCACCTTCAACTTGGATGAAACCGTATCCTTTTTCTGCGTTAAACCATTTTACGATACCTTGTTGCATGAAACAAAACCTCCCTGAACATTACGCCCCATGAGGCGAAAGAGTGTAGCGTTAACCCCTTTTTTACAGATAAGCCTTTTGCGTCAAGGAAAAAAGTCGGACAAATTGCGATTGACCAATGGTGACGTCTCTCACAACCGTACGACTCCATAACCAATCATCCAAACCACTATAACTTGTAAAAATGGTTAACTTAGGATGATTTTATCATATACTTTCCGATTTGTCACGCATTTAGTCAAATCGCAACTTATCCTTGCGCATGCCAATATTGAGGACAACCCCGATGATCAAAAAGTTGGTGATCAACGAGCTCCCCCCGTAACTGATAAAGGGCAACGGAATCCCTGTAATCGGCATCAACTGGATCGTCATGCCGATATTCTCAAAAATCTGGAAGGTGAGCATCCCCACCACGCCCGCCACCACGTAGGAGCCGAACGGATCTTTCGCTTCCATCGCGATGCGAATCATGCGGTAAATCAAGGCGAAGAACAAAATCATCAACAGCCCTGCGCCCATGAAGCCGAGCTTTTCGGCAATGACCGTGAAAATAAAATCGCTTTCCCCGACAGGCACCCAGCCAAAGCTCGCCTGTGTCGGCGTGTTAATACCTTTTCCGAACAGTTGGCCCGAACCAATCGAGATCAGTGCCTGCTTCAACTGAAAGCCTTTTCCCATCGGGTCCAGATCGGGGTCCATCCAAAAGACGACGCGATCCCACTGGTACGGCTTGATGATCTTGAAAAAAACATCTTGCTTGTACTCGTACAAAAGCGTCATCGCCGCAAAAAAGCTGCCGATAATGCCGCCCAAGTACAATACATGCTTCATCCGGATTCCACCGACGATCAGCATGGTAGCAAGCATCCCTGTAAAGACCATCGCTGTTCCCAGGTCAGGCTGCACCAAAATCAAAAGCAAAGGAACGCCTACGAGAGCCGCTACCGGAATCAGCTTGTAAAAATAGTAAAAACGATCCGGGTCCTCCGCCCGTTTGGACATGAAGCGGGCGACCGTCAAAATCGTAAACAGCTTCATCGGTTCTGAAGGCTGGAACAACACAGGCCCCAAGTTATACCAGCTCGTCGTGTTGTTGATCGGCGTTGTCTTAAAGACTCCGATCAGCAAAATCAGCCCCAACGTGTACAAGACGTAGGAGAAGTTGTGAAAGAGCCGATAGTCAAAAAGCAATACCCCTCCGAGCACGATAAATCCGATGACGTACCACATCACCTGTCGATGGGCCGTGTCCAATCCGGCAGCTGATCCGGAAATGCCCAAGTAACTGAAGATGCCAAGCCCGGCCAAAATCAAGATAATGGTCCAGTCAATCGATTTTAAATGTCGTTTTTCCAGGTCCATGTTTTTCCTCCTAGAAAACGTGACTCCCCTCTTTAACAGAAGGGGAGCCAAGTATACCCTATTTTAACCCAAAAAATTTGCGCATTTTCGTGAAGACCCCAGCCTTTTCCTCCAGCGGTTGCAGAGGAACGGCTTCTCCGAGCAAGCGGCGCGCCACATTGCGATACGCGATCGACGCACGCGATTCATGATTCATGACAGCAGGCTCGCCCTGATTGGCCGATTTGATGACATGATCATCATCAGGCACGACACCGATCAAGTCAATGGCAAGCAAATCCAAAATATCTTCCACGTCAAGCATGTCGCCGTTTTTTACCATGTGAGAGCGCACGCGATTGATGACGAGCTTTGGCATCCCCACTTTTTCCCGCTCCAAAAGGCCGATAATGCGGTCCGCGTCACGGACAGCCGCCTTTTCTGGAGTCGTCACGACGATGGCCTGATCGGCTCCCGCTACTGCGTTGCGGAAACCTTGCTCGATGCCTGCCGGGCAGTCGATAATCACGTAATCAAATTCACGCTTGAGCTGCGTGATGATTTCCTCCATCTGCTCAGGCGAGACTGCCGATTTGTCCTTTGTCTGGGCAGCAGGCAGCAGGGAAAGGTTCTCGAAGCGCTTGTCCTTGATCAGCGCTTGCGGAAGTCGGCAAGCGCCTTCTGCCACGTCCACCAGATCGTAGATGATCCGGTTCTCAAGACCCATGACCACGTCGAGATTGCGCAAACCGATATCAGTATCTACCATGCACACCTTTTGGCCCAGCAATGCAAGTGCTGTTCCCAAATTCGCGGATGTGGTCGTCTTGCCCACGCCGCCTTTTCCTGAAGTTACGACTATTCCAATACCCACGTCCGTTCCTCCTCTTTCCCTCAACCCTCACGCTTGTTCGCGCCAAGATCCGGGCGTATTCGCGACAAGTAGTTCATTTTTGCTACGAGCATGGTCTCATTGTCCAGATAGGCAAACTCTGTCCCTCCGGAATGATTCGTCCATTCTTCTCCAGGCTTGCTGATCACATCGGCAATCCGCAACTGGGTAGGACTCATGACCGCAGCCGCTATAATCACCTGTGCATCGCCGGAAATACCTGCATGGGCGTAACCACGCAGATGACCTAGCACATAAATGCTTCCTGTACTGCGAACCGTTCCCCCGGGATTGACATCCCCCAATAAAAGCAAATCTCCGTCAAACTCCAATACTTGACCAGAGCGAACGGTGTTTACCTGTATGGAAAAATGGGTTTTTAGGCGTTCAGCAAAAGCTTCCTCCCGTGTGATCACGTCGGCTTCGATCGTGTGAATCACCAGGTTTCCTTTTTGCCGGATAATTTGTGTCAACTGCTCCTGTTGTTCAGGAGTGCAGTAACGTTTCCCCAATTTTATGGATACCCGTATCAGTGGCCCCGACAATATCTGTTGGTGGCTATGCTCTATTTTTTCACGCACATCGGCCAGCAGTTCGTCGAAGGAACAGGCATCATCCATAAAGAAGACGAGACCTTCTTTAGTCCCTTTGATTGTGACCTTGCTTTTCACAGTCGTCACCCGGTTTCACCTCGACCGATACCATTCGCCATACAGAAAGATTTCTCCTGCTCTGCATGAAAAATTTGCCGAATCGGGTCAAATGCTGCTGGGCGAAGGTCTCGTCCCGTTATTTATTTAGAGGAGGGCGGATTTGGAATCGGTACTCCGTTTGTCAAAACTCCCGGATTCAATTCATTGTAAGCTTCCAGCAAACGGCGCGCGATCGGACCAGTCGCATCCGAACTGGATGTCCCGTCCCGCAAACTGTTTGGTGCGACGACGACAAACACGAGCTGAGGCTTCTCATACGGCGCAAAGCCTACAACCAGCGCGTTTTCCGCACTTTTTCCGGTCTGCGCTGTACCCGATTTCGCCGCCACGGCAAACGGCAAGCCGTTAAAACGCTGAACCGTACCGCCTGGCTGCGTAACCATGCGCATCCCTTCTTTTACAACCTGGATGTACTTGGGATCGATGTTGACCCGATTCAAAACTTGCGGCTCAATTTGTGCAAGCGTCTGTCCTTTTTGCTTCGGATCGGTTGTGCCTTTGCGTATTTCCTTGACCAGGTGCGGACGAACCCGGTACCCGCCATTGGCAATCGTCGAGACATATTGCCCGATCTGTATCGGTGTAAACAAATCGTACTGACCGATCATCGCGTCAGCCAAGTTCCCGTAGTACAGGTTCGGGTTTTCCCAGCCTGTCTTCTCGCCCGGCAGGTCAATGCCTGTTTTGACGCCAAGTCCGAACTGGGCATTGTAGTAATCCAGCACGGAAAATTGTTTCTCCCAGCCTTCTTTACCTTTTCTCGCCAAGCGGATCGCCATTTCGTACATGTACGTATTGTTCGAAACTTGCAAAGCGCGGCGCGCGTTGACGATACCGTGTCCGCCAGCCTTCCAGTTGCGCTTGTAAGAAGTACCGACATTCAAGCCCCCACGGTCATTAATCGGTTCGCTTGGCGTCGTCAGCCCTTCCTGCAACGCGATCATGACTGACAACGGCTTGTAAGTAGAGGCAGGAGGGTACGGTGTATAAATGAACCGGTTGGACTCGTTCGGCAAAATGAGCGAGGTGTAGTTTTCGTTGAACGCCTTGCGATCGTAGTACAGGTTCAAATCGTAATCCGGGTAGCTGGCCATCGCCAAAATCTCGCCCGTATTCGGATTCATTACCAAAACGTGCGCATCCTTGAACTCTTTTGGTGTAGTAGGCCGCTTTTTAAACGCCTCTACCTCTTCTTTCAGGATCGCTTCCACCTTGCTCTGGTAGCGCCAGTCCATCGCGAGCACGAGGTCGTTGCCCGGCTCCGGCTCTCTTCCCGGCCGCATTTCCTTTTTCACCGTCTCCGAGTTTTTGTTTACGAAGACATCCATGACGCCGTCCTTGCCGCGCAAATATCTCTCATAGGAGCTTTCCAGTCCGGTGACACCAACGCGGTCAATCGCATTGTAGCCTTGCGCCTGATACTCTTTCAGGCTCTCGGGGCGAATCGCGTTGATGTAGCCGAGAAAGTGCGTTCCGAAGGCAGAGCCATCCGGGTCCCGGAAAATTTGCCGGACAGGCTCCAGCACAACGCTAATCCCAGGCAGCTCTGTACGGCGTTCTTCGATTTGAAACATCTCATTGTCTGTGATGTTTACCTTCACACGCCGCGGGATATAGCTCGCCATCTGCGGCGAGCGCATCTCCTGCAAGAGTGAGAGCTTGTGCCATTGAAATTGCCGCTGCTCCGGTTTGAGCGGAAGTTGTACATCCAGTTCAAACAGCGAGGCGTAACGCAACAGCTCCATGTCGGATTTGTCAGACAGTCCGTTGGGGGCAGGCAGTTTGCGAATTTGCGCCTTCACTTCCTTGCTGAGGGCATCGCGATCTTCCTTGTCCAACGTGAGCGTCAGCTGCATGTTGGCGCTGATCGCCATCTTCAGCAGCTCAAAATCGGAAACGTTGTCTTCCGTCAAGGCTTTCTCTGCGCTCTTGTTGTTGGCATTGAGCTTTTTGATCACGTCTTTTCGCTGCTTGTCATCAAATGGCGAACGTACGCGCAACCCTACATACAGAGCCGTCTTCACCAGCTCGAAATCGGACATGCTGTCCACCGCTTCCTGCTTGGGAACAGCTTGCAGCTTGGCAGCTACTCTGCTTTTCAACGCGTTTGTTTCCTCATTGTTAAAAGCAATCGGCAAAGTGGAGCCCAAGTCGATCGTCTTTTTGAGCAACTCTTTGTCCGTTCCCGTTTTTCCGATATCAGGAATCAGGATTTTCGCGAGTCGGTCAGCGACTTTTTCTTCATCAATGTCTTGTCCTTGCTCCTCGACGTATTGAACAGTGTAAACAGGCTTGTTGGATACGAGCACCTCGCCGTTTTTGTCCATGATTCGTCCGCGCGGAGCAGGGATTGGCAACTCGCGGATACTGAATTTTTCCAGTTCATGCCGATACTGCTCCCCTTCAACCAGTTGGACGAAAGCGAGCCGCAAAATGATCGCAGCAAAAAACAGGAAGACGATCAGAAACAAAATATTAAGACGCACGGGTATGTGCGATTTGGGTTCTTTGGTTTCTTCCACGAGTGATCCTCTCCTTTCCGGGAAATTCCCCGTCTCCATTTCAGTCCATGTGCATTTCCTTTTTGGCGAGTACCTTGTTGCATCCGTTCTTGATCGGCACGTACACAATCAGGCCAAAAACGAGATTCAACAATACACTTGGCAAAATTTGATGAGTGAGAATCCACTGCACATCGTAAGGAGCGACCGAGAACAGACGGTACAGAGAGTACAAGAGCCACTCGTGTCCAAACAAAATCAAAAAGCTTGTCACGAACACCATTCCGATGCCCCTTTGGAACAGCAAGACAATCAAGCCGGCAAAATAGCTGGCAACCATCATCGACATCGTATAAATGCCGATGACTTGTCCAAACAAAACATCCTGCAAAAATCCGAATGCCAACCCGTAGTACAGCCCTTCCCGTCTGCCGAGATACATGGAAATGAAAATACAGCATACGAGCGCGAAGCGAGGGACTGTCATCCATGACAGTCCCCATAGATCAGGTGAGAGGACCTGCATGACTGTCCCTTCCAGAACAAACAAGACCACGACACCCAGTGTCAATAAAAACCTCGCCATCTACTGTCCACCTCCGCCAGTTCCAGTGGAAGGTGTTCCCGTCGAATTGGGCGTTGCCGTTTTTCCTCCTGTCGCAGGCGCCTCTCCAGTTGGCTGCTTCGGAATCAGCTCTCCGTTTGGGGAAATGGTAAAGTCACGCTCTACCACCATCACTTCGCTCAATTGCGAAAAATCTGCGCTTGGCTGTATGTAAGCCGTTTGAGTCAGCCCGTAGTCATCCGGGACGATCCGAACAATATAGCCAAGCGGCAAATTCCGCGGAACGACTCCCCCGCGCCCGGAGGTGATGACTTGTTGCTTCGGTTCGATTTTTTTGCCCCAAGGAATTTTGCGCATGACGAGCAAGCGCTCCTGCGGGTCGTATTCCTCGATGACGCCGCTGATAGGCTCATAAATCGTTTTGCCGTCCACAACCTGCGTGGCTTGAATATCGGCTGAAATGTGATCGCGCCGCTCATAGCTTGTCAACAGTTCAACCGTAGCGGAAAAGTTGGCAACACTTTGTACACGCCCGATCATCCCTTTTGCCGTAATGACCGCCATATCTTTTTTAATGCCGCTCTTCAGCCCCAGATCGATCGTAATCACGTTGTTCCACGTATCGGGATTGCGAGCCACGACTTCCGCAAACAGGAGATTATACGAAGATTTCAGCGTATTTTTCGCTTCCAGGTCTTTGCGCAGCCGTTCATTCTGCGCTTTGAGATCGTGCAACTCTGCTGTCAAACGGGCATAATGATCCAGTCCCGCCTTCAATGCCTTATTTTCCTCATATACACTGTACGCTTCTTCAATTTCCTGAAAAAAGCCAGAAACAGCTTGGGCAGGGCGATAAAACAAGCCCTGCACCACGCTGAACGTATCTTTGAAAAACATTTCTGGCCATGTCAGGTTATCCCGTTCACGAGAAGTGAAGCCAACGACGGAGATTAAGAGGACCAAGCCTACAAGTACAATAATTAGCCGCTTATTCCCGAAAAACGACATGCCCGAAACCTCCGTTTATTTACCCCGTTTTTGTCGGGAAGAGGTGATGCCTTGTTTCGATTTGAACAGGTGGATATTTTCCAATGCCCGACCTGTTCCGATCGCTACGCAATCCAGCGCATTTTCCGCAACGTGCACGGGCATACCTGTTTCCTTGCTGAGCAGACGATCCATGTTGCGCAGAAGCGCGCCACCACCTGTCAACACGATCCCGCGATCCATAATATCTGCCGCAAGTTCCGGCGGGCTCTTCTCCAAAGTCACCTTCACAGCTTCGATAATCGCTGCGACTGTCTCTGCCAGGGCTTCGGCAATTTCCGTGCTGCTGACAGAGAGCGTCTTAGGCAAGCCTGTTACGAGGTCGCGACCGCGAATATCGACGTTCTCCGGTTCTTCCGGTGCGATGGCGGAGCCAATCTCCAGCTTCAAGGTCTCTGCTGTGCGCTCCCCGATCATCAGGTTGTAGCGACGCTTGATGTACTGGATGATCGCCTCGTCCATCTCATCTCCAGCCACGCGGATGGAACGGGAAGTAACAATTCCGCCCAAAGAAATGATCGCTACTTCTGTCGTACCCCCACCGATGTCGACAACCATGCTTCCGGTAGGCTCCCAAACAGGCAGATCAGCTCCGATAGCCGCTGCGAACGGTTCTTCAATCGTGTAAGCCTCGCGCGCACCAGCCTGCTTCGTCGCATCCTCAACGGCGCGCTTCTCTACAGCGGTAATGCCAGAAGGCACACAAACCATTACATTCGGGCGACGGCTGAACAGGCCCTGGTTTTTTTGAGCCTGATTAATGAAATAACGCATCATCGTTGCTGTCGTGTCAAAATCTGCGATCACTCCGTCCTTCATCGGACGAACAGCCACGATGTTTCCAGGTGTACGGCCGATCATGCTTTTGGCCGCATTTCCCACCGCTTCAATAGAATTGTTGTTCGTGCGAATCGCTACTACAGAAGGTTCACGCACGACAATTCCTTTTCCCTTGACGAAAACAAGTGTATTGGCAGTGCCGAGGTCAATCCCCAAGTCACGTGTAAATCCACCAAACATAAAAAAACTCCTTCCAATAATATACAAATGACAAGCATTATTAACTCCTACAAGTACCCTTGCTCTTTTAAGCTGACGTACCTGCCATCCCCGATAATCACATGATCCAACAATGAAATCCCTACCAGTTCGCCCGCTTCACGCAATGTGTGCGTAATCGCGATATCTTCCCTGCTAGGTGTCGGATCTCCACTCGGATGGTTATGTAGGCAAATCACCGATGCGCTGCTACGACGGATCGCTTCTTTAAAGACTTCTCTAGGGTGTACGATGGAAGCGTCCAGACTGCCTACAAAAATAGTCTGCTTGCCAATCACGTGGTTCTTCGTATTTAGAAAGAGGCAGACAAAGTGCTCCTGTGTCAGATGAGCAAGCTCAGGCGACATCAGGTCAGCTACATCGCGCGGCAAACGGATGGAGGCACGGCTTATCCGCGGTATGCCCACCAAGCGGCGTCCGAGTTCAAAAGCGGCATGCAGTTCAACCGCTTTTACCTGGCCGATCCCCTTCAGTTCTCTCAGCTCAGCGTGAGAGGCTTGCGCCAATCCACGCAAGTCACCAAATTTGGCTAACAATCGCTGCGCCAACTGATAGGCTGTCTCCCGCTCGCTGCCTGTCCTCAGCAAAATGGCAAGAAGTTCTGTATCAGACAGATGGACCGCTCCTTCGCGAAGCAGTCGTTCACGTGGACGGTCATAGTAAGGGACGTTTTTGACGTCTGTTTTGTTACAGGTATTTGCTGCCATTTTTCGCCGCCTCCAGCCTCTTTCAAATTCGTCAACGGCTGGCTCTGATGAAGGTCATGGGGCGGTTGGCCGTTGTCACTTTTCAATAAAGCGAAACAACTTTACAAAATGGACATCCCGAAACGCGCAAGCAGATTGGAGGTCAAGCACAGCGGCAATCCGACTACCGTAAAGTAATCTCCGGTGATCCCCTCCACAATCGTGGCTCCGATTCCTTGAATCGCATAGGAGCCTGCCTTGTCCATCGGCTCCTTCGTTGCAATGTACGACTTGATCTCTGCTTCGCTCAACGGGCGAATCTTCACTTGGGTATGGCTATGCGCCACCTCAGAGCGTCCAATCGCTGCGTCAATCAGGGCCACTCCGCTGTAAACGGTATGTTCTCGCCCCTGAAGCATGGACAGCATGCGAAACGCGTCCGCTTCGTCTTCTGGCTTGCCCAGTATTTGTCCATCCAGGACGACAATCGTGTCGGACCCGAGAACGACGCCTTCTGTCAAGCGATCGGCCACTGCATTTGCCTTGCGCAGAGACAGTTCTTCCACTACTTCTTTTGGCGACAAGCCTGGCGCAGTCGTCTCGTCGACATCGCTCGTCATTACCGTAAACGGAATCCCCAACGCCTGCAACAGCTCTCTGCGGCGAGGCGATGATGAAGCAAGAATGAGAGTATCCTGTTTTTTCGTCGTCATTTTTCAACCTACTTTATCCGTCGATGTATCCAAAACGCGAGGGCAAGTCCCCCGATACTGGCTAGATTTAGTTTTACCTGAAAGTTCAGGTCGTACTTCAAAATTTCTAAATCTGCCGCAGGTGACCATGTGATCATCTTGCTTTTGGTCAAAAAAGGCACCCAGGGACCGAGAATTTCCCCGACGATGCTGCCAAACAGTAGACCACTTACCAGTAGAAACACGAGTGTAAGCGTTTCTTTCCCCATTCCTTTTCCCAACTCCCTTTTTAGAAGGGATTCTCTTTTTGCCAACCATAAGTTTAGCAAATGGGAAGGGGTGAAACAATCCCTGATTGCTCTTGGTAGTTACTGTATAAAAAGAAAAGGCCTCCTGCAAGAAATCTTGCGAAAGCCTGATCGCCACCTCATCGTTTCTCTCAACGCGCCAATTGCACCCAACTCGCGTAGTTTTCCAAATAACCGAGCACGCCCGCCTGCACTTGCCACGCATACGATTCGGCGCTTTCTCCTTTTTTTCCCGCACTCGCTTCCGCCATCTTGTCGCGGGCTGCCAGTGCCTGATTGATCCCGTTTACCATTCCTTCAAAAAGCGGCTTCCACGCAGTCTGCACCTGAATCAGTCGGCTGTCCTCCAAAAATTGGCGATGCCACTCTTTCAAATCGGCTGTTTCCTGCGGAGTGGCAGACAGCTGTCCCGACGTAATGATCATTCCCGATTGCGCCGAAAGCGTCTTGGCGAGCTTCACGCCGTTGTCAAAAAACGCCTGCACTTTCTGCCCTTCTGCATCAGCAGCAGATTTGCTTACCGGGACTGCTCCCTGAAAAGCGGGAAACGCAAATTCTTTGACGTATACATCCATTCCTTTGTTTTTCAAACTGCTGGCAAAGCCCAGTACGGCGTCTCTGGTGGGGGCAGCAGCAGCGAACATATACTGTTTGCCTCCGTCTGTATCTTTGTACAGCAGGTGCGGAATCCCCGCCTTGGCCAGCGGCTCCACTGCGGATTGCTTGGAGGCGTCCGGTTGGAAGACACCTGCCTGTGCGACGAACATGCTGATTTGCGGCACCTGTAACGAAACATCGCGCTGTTCGCCAGCAGGCGCATTCTCGCCAGACGTTTTTGCACCTGCCTCCTCAGACGAAGCAGGCGGCTTCTGCTCCCCGCTCGAATCGCTTTCGGTGTCTTGGGCCGTCAACGTTTGCACGGTATCGCTCAACACACTTCCATACGATTGCGAAAATTGTTCCTGCGAAAAAATGTTCAGCACCAAAAATCCGAAAAGAAGTCCGATTGCGACAGCCCCGCCCGTCGTCAAAGCCGTGCGCCAGATCGGTGCCTTAGGCCAGAACGACAGGAGCCGTTTGGCAGGCGTGTGACTGTAGCTGCCGTATGTTTCTGTTGTTTCTGTAACCTCTTCCTGCCACGGGATCTCTTCCGATGACTCGACTGCAATTGGCGTCACATCCCTGCTCGTCTCCCGCTGGGCTGCGCCTCTGAGCTGCATCATTCGTTCCCAGGCGTCGTTTTCCTTTTTCTGTGGCGGAATCACGGTTGGACCCTGAATTTTCACACGCGGCGTGTCGTCTTTTGGCGTACGTTTTGCGCTTGCTTCCTGCTTTTGTGTCTCGCGTTTTTCGTCCCAAAACCTTCCATTCATCTTGACGGTTACATGATTTTTCTTTTCTCCGTTCACGCTCATGCCCTCCCAGCTTGCAGGCTCTTTGTACTAGCTTACGTCTGGGCGGGACGGGTTATGACTATGATCTAGCAAATCTAGCAAATTCTCTAGCAGTTTAAAATCTAGCTCTTTCCAAAAAGCGGAAAAGCTGCTCGGCAGTTACGCCTTTTTCGGGTCCCAGGTCAGCAACAGCCCGGCGTGGACAAGCCCTCCGCCAAATCCGTACAGCAAAATTTTGTCTCCCGCCTTTACCTTGCCCTCCTGAATGCCAAGCCCGAGCGCCAGCGGAATGGTAGCCGCCGATGTATTGCCGTAATAGGACAGACTGTACAACGTTTTCTCGATCGGAAAGCCGCTGCGCTCGCAAATCGATTCGATCATGCGCAGATTGGCGCTGTGCGGAATGAACCAGTCCACCTCGTCCAGCGTGATTCCCGCGCGGTCAACGACGGCTTGCATGCCGACTGGCACTGTCGTGACTGCCCACTTGTACACTTCCCTGCCGTTTTGGACGATGCAGCCCCCGCCCGTCAGTTGTTTGCCATCCATGTTTGTCGACAGCCCGGAGCGGTACACGTGGATTCCGCCATCTCCTTTGGAGCCTAAATAAGCTGCATGAAAACCGGGAGCCTCCTCGTCCGCCTCCACGAGGACAGCGCCTGCACCGTCGCCAAACAGGATGCAAGTCGTCCGGTCAGTGTAATCCGTCACTTTGGTCAATGTTTCGGCAGCTACTACCAGCACTTTGCGATGCAGTCCGGAGCTGATCATGGCATTCGCTGTGTGCAGTGCATAAGTAAAGCCTGCGCACGTAGCGGCAAGATCCATGGCCCCCGTCTGTGCGATGCCAAAATGAGCCTGGATTTGGCTCGCGACGCTGGGGAACGGATAGTCCGGGGTGCTGGTCGCAACCAGAATCAGATCGACGTCCGTCAGCTCTTTTTGATAGGTGTCCGCCATATTTTGCACAGCGGCGATCGCCAAGTCGCTCGTAAATTCATCGTCTGCCGCCATTCGCCGCTCATGTATTCCGGTGCGCTGCAAAATCCACTCGTCCGAAGTCTCGACCATTTTTTCCAGATCGGCATTGCGAAGCACACGGCTTGGCACATAAGTTCCAATCGCTGTGAGACGGGATGGTACAACACTTGTGTTCATCATATCGAATCATCACCTCGGTTTATTATAACCACATCATAACACTAGATATTATTATCTGGTACTAATTTTTATGTTTTTGTCCACAAAAAAAAGACCTGGCTCTTTGCGAAACCAGGTCTTTCACTGCGTATGCTTCTTATTTTTCCAGCTTTTCCGCCAACCAGTAGGCAGACTTCCAAATATCTCCCGCTCCCATGGTCAGCACCAGGTCACCTGCTTGCAATTCCTTGAACAGTTTTTCCTGCATCTGTTCCTTGGTCGGAATGTATTGCGCGCGCGGGTGGCTGTTGGTCCTGATTTTTTGGACGAGCACCTCGGAAGTTACCCCTTCGATTTTGGCTTCTCCGGCCGGAGAGTAGATGTCTGTGACGATTACTTCATCAGCCTGGGCAAAAGCGCGACTGAACTCATCCATGAGGAAGTACGTTCGCGTGTAGCGCTGCGGCTGGAACACCGCAATGACTCGACGGCCGGATGCTTTCGCCCCATTCAGTGTCGCGATGATCTCTGTCGGATGGTGCGCATAGTCATCGACTACCAAAATGTCGCGCGCTTCCCCGATGATCTGGAACCGCCGCTTCGCCCCGCGAAAAGATGTCAAAGCTCCTGCGATCTGCTCAAACGAAAGCCCGGCGTCCAGGCAGACGATGATGGCAGCGAGCGCATTGGCGATATTGTGTTTGCCCGGTACGGTAAGCGAGAGCGTGCCGAGCAGCTTTTCCTGGTGGTACACCTGGCATGTGCTGCAGCGATCTCCGCACTCGATTGCCTCGGCACGAAACTCGGCTTGCGTTGCAAACGACGGATCAATTGCATACGTTACCACTGTACCTGCAACGGAAGGCAGCACCTCGCGCACATGCGCGTCGTCGATGCACAAAATGGCTTTGCCGCCCGGCTTGAGATGGCTCAAAAACTGGACGTACGCCTTTTTCAAATTGTTGAAATCGCCACCGAAGTGCTCCAGGTGATCCGGTTCGATGCTGGTCACAATCTCGTACATTGGTCGATATTCCAGAAAAGAACCGTCGCTTTCATCCGCTTCCGCAATGACAAAATCACTCGTGCCAGCCTTGGCATTCGTGCCTGCGTTCATCAGCTCGCCGCCGATAATAAAGGTCGGATCGACGCCGCACTCTTCCAGTACATGCGAAATCATGGACGTCGTAGTCGTTTTCCCGTGCGCGCCTGCAACAGCTACGCCTGTTCGTTCATTTAAAATCTGGGCAAGCATTTGGGAGCGGTGCATGACCGGAATCCCCAGCGCTTCCGCAGCGACTACCTCCGGATTGTCCGGGGATATGCTGGTAGAGTAAACAATACTGTCTGCTCCCTCTACATGGGCAGCATTGTGGCCAATATGAACGACCGCCCCTCTCGCTTCCAGCTTCTTCGCCAAATCGTTCATGGCGACATCGGAGCCGGTTACCTTGTATCCAAGGTCGATCAAGACGCGGGCAATGGCACTCATGCCATATCCGCCGATGCCCACAAAGTGGACGTGCCTAGCCTGATCCACCCTATTCACCTGCCTCTTCTACTGTAGTGGGAAAGAATGCGCGCACTTGGGCGATGAAGTAGAGCGAACCGCAGACGACCAGCCAGTCATCCGCTTTCGCTGATTGCTTCTCCCGCATCCAAGAAAGGAGAAACGTTTGCCAGTCCGGGACGGCTTCGAGGTTTTCCTCTGCCCATCCACCTTGCAAAAACGCCTCGCGCAGCGTGCTTGCATCTGCTGCACGCGGAAAGTCAAATTCCGTTACGTATAAGGATTGGATTCGCTCCTTGAGGGGAGCGAGTGCTTTCGCCATCTCGGATAGCGGTTTATCAGCCAAGCCGGAAAAGAGCAGGTGCAGACCCGCATCGTTCGGCAAAAGCCGCTCCAGACTTTTGACCAGCGCTTCCATTCCCTCCTGATTGTGCGCCCCGTCCAAGATCACAAGCGGTCTTGGCGAGACGACTTCTAGACGACCAGGCCAGCGTGTTTGTTGCAAGCCACGCGATATTTCTTCTTCTTCCAGCAAGAACGAAAAATAGTTGCGCAAGACATCAATGGTCATCAGAGCAATCGCTGCATTCGTCGTCTGGTGAATGCCGTTCATCGTCAAACGATAGATAGATTCATCGCGCCGATGGATGCTGCCGTAGCGGAAACGCTGCTGTCCCAGCTCTTCTTCTACCTGTTCGGCAAAAAAATGCTCGTGCAGGCTGTACAGCGTGCTTCGCGTCTCGCGAGCCCGCTCCTTGAACACAGCGAGAATTTCCTCTCGTGTCTCGCCAGTGATAACAGGCACGCCCGGCTTGATGATGCCAGCTTTTTCACGGGCGATGTCCTGCAGCGTATCGCCCAAAACTTGTGTATGATCCATGCCGATATTCGTGATGACAGAAACGAGCGGCAGGACGACATTGGTCGAATCGAGCCGACCCCCAAGCCCTGTTTCCCATACGACGACAGCTGGTCTCGCCACTCTCGAAAAATAGAGAATGGCGATCAGCGTAATGACTTCAAATTCGGTAGGCGAGCCAAAATCCGTCTCCTGCTCGCAGCGCTCGCTCAAGACTTTCACTTCATTCACCAGCGAGAGCAGATCAGCCTCGCTGATCATGCTCCCGTTGTAGCGAATGCGCTCGCGGAAATCTAGCAAATACGGCGAAGTGAACGTCCCGACACTGTAACCCGCCTCCATCAGCATTTGCGTCAGGAATGCGCATGTCGAGCCTTTTCCGTTGGTGCCTGCCACATGAATAAACGGGATTCTCCGTTCCGGATGACCCAGTTGCTCAAGTACCCACTGCATTCTCTCAAGCCCCGGCCGCTGGCCGAAGCGAAGCAGTCCATGCAGCCAGTCGAGCGCTTCTTTGTATTCAACAAATGATGCTTCTGCATGCATACTACAATGCTCCATTCTCAAAAATATGCGTTGGTACGGCGGATCATTCGCCTTTCAGTTCGGCAAGTCGCGCAATGACCTTATCGCGCTTCTCCATGTAGTCGGCCATCTTCGCCTTTTCCTCTTCCACTACTTTTTCCGGCGCTTTCGCCATGAAGCCAGCGTTGTTCAGCTTTTTCTCGATTCGCTCCACTTCACCGTTCAAGGTAGCCACCTCTTTGTCGAGACGCTTCAGCTCCTGCTCGATGTCAATCAGCCCAGCCAGCGGCAAGAACAGCTCTGCTCCTGTCACAACCGCAGACATTGCCTTCTCCGGCGTCGCCAGGTCCTGACTGATCGTCAATGTCTCCGGGTTGCAGAAACGCGCGATATACTCCTCGCCGCGAGCCAGACGCTCTGCCGAGATCGCATCGCTCGGCTTGATCATCAGCTCGATTTTCTTGGACATCGGCACGTTTACTTCCGCACGGATGTTGCGCACGCTGCGGATAATTTCCATCAGCAAGTTCATTTCGCCCTCTGCCTCAGCGAAAATCCACTGCTCATTGACCGCAGGCCAAGGAGCTACGGTAATGCTCTCGCCTTGGTGCGGCAACGCCTGCCAAATTTCCTCAGTGATGAATGGCATGAACGGGTGCAGCAGTTTGAGTGTTTGATCCAGCACGGTAACGAGTACCGATTGGGTCGTTTTCTTCGCTGCTTCGTCGTTTCCGTAGAGCGGCAGCTTCGCCATCTCGATGTACCAGTCGCACAGGTCATCCCAGATGAAGTTGTACAGCACGCGGCCCGCTTCGCCAAACTCAAATGCGTCGGACAGGCGCGTCACGTCAGCGATCGTCGCTTGCAGACGGGAGAGAATCCACTTGTCTGGCGTCGACAGCTCGCCGCTGAGATCAATATCGTCGTAAGTGAATCCGGTCAAGTTCATCAGGGCAAAACGCGAGGCGTTCCAAATCTTGTTCGCGAAGTTGCGGTTTGCCTCCACCTTTTCCCAGTAAAAGCGTTGGTCGTTCCCTGGCGAGTTTCCTGTTGCCAGTGTGAAACGCAGAGCGTCCGCGCCGTATTTTTCGATCACTTCCATCGGATCGACACCGTTTCCGAGCGACTTGGACATTTTGCGGCCTTCGGAGTCGCGGATAATGCCGTGAATCAGCACGGATTCAAACGGACTTTTTCCGGTAAATTCAAGACCGGAGAACATCATGCGCGCTACCCAGAAGAAAATGATGTCATATCCGGTAACCAGTACATTGGTCGGGTAGAAATACTTCATGTCCTCGGATTCTTCCGGCCAGCCGAGCGTGGAGAACGGCCACAGACCAGACGAGAACCACGTATCGAGAACGTCGTTGTCTTGCTCCAGCTTGTGGCTGTGGCAGCTCGGACATTCGCTTACATCGTCACGAGATACGACGGTTTCCCCGCAATCTGCGCAATACCAGGCAGGAATGCGGTGACCCCACCAGAGCTGGCGGGAAATGCACCAGTCGCGAATGTTTTCGATCCAGCGCAAGTAGTTCGTTTTGAAGCGCTCCGGAACGAACTTGACGCTTTCTTCGCTGTTGGAGTTGGCAAGCGCCAGGTCAGCCAATGGCTGCATTTTTACAAACCACTGGGTAGACAGGTACGGTTCCACGACAGCATCGCTGCGCTCACTGTGACCTACCTGGTGAATGTGCTCCTCTACCTTGAACATTACGCCTTGCTCTGTCAAATCTTTAATGATTTGCTTGCGGCACGCAAAACGGTCCAGACCTTTGTAAATGCCTGCCTGTTCGTTCATCGTTCCGGTTTCGTCCATGACGACGATTTGCGGCAACTGATGGCGAAGTCCCAGTTCAAAGTCGTTCGGATCGTGCGCAGGCGTGATTTTTACCGCGCCGGAACCGAACTCGGGATCGACATACGTGTCTGCTACGATCGGGATTTCCCGGCCGACAATCGGCAAAATGACCATTTTTCCGATCAAATGCTTGTAGCGCTCGTCTTCCGGATGGACAGCGACTGCCGTATCACCGAGCATCGTTTCCGGACGGGTAGTTGCTACTTCGATGTAGCCAGTACCGTCAGCCAGCGGATAACGCATGTGGTGAAGCGCGCCTTTTACTTCTTTGTAAATAACTTCGATATCGGACAGAGCCGTACGGGCAGCCGGGTCCCAGTTGATGATGCGGTTGCCGCGGTAGATCAGCCCTTTTTCGTACAGGCGGACGAATACTTCGCGCACCGCTTTGGACAAGCCTTCATCCATCGTGAAACGCTCGCGGGAGTAATCCAGGGCAAGACCGAGCTTTTCCCACTGCTCGCGAATGTGCGAAGCGTAAATATGCTTCCATTCCCATACTTTTTCGATGAACTTGTCACGGCCGAGGTCGTGGCGGGAGATTCCTTCTTCGCGCAAAGTCGCTTCTACACGGGCTTGTGTGGCGATCCCTGCGTGGTCCATCCCTGGCAAGAACAGCGTGCTGTACCCTTGCATCCGTTTGGCGCGCGTGATGATATCTTGAAGCGTCGTATCAAGCGCGTGGCCCAAATGCAGCTTGCCTGTTACGTTCGGAGGCGGGATGACGATTGTGAACGGACGCTTCGCCGGGTCGCGTTCCGCCTTGAAAAACTGCTTTTCGATCCAGTACGGATACCATTTGCTCTCTGCTGCCTTCGGGTCGTAGTTCTTCGGCAGCAATTGGTCGATGTCGGTTGTTGGCTGATTTGACATAGTTAGGTCCTCCTCTAGAAAAAATAAAAAAACCCTTCATCCAAAGGACGAAAGGATTTCATTTCGCGGTACCACCTTTGTTAACAGACGACAGGCAAAACTGCCCATCGCAAGTTCCCTCAAACAAGATAACGGCTGCGAACCGCTTTCGGCTAGACACATCGTGTTCACCAAAAACAACTCCCGGGCGACCTTCAGTCCATTGTCTCCTTAGAGAATCTTCCAGCAACTGATTCTCCTCTCTGTAAAAGGGCTCCTGACCTACTCTTCCCGATCATCATTGATACGATATGTAGTTGTGGGATCATTGCCTTTGCTTATTATATACAATCACGCTGTTTGGCGTCAAACCCGGTTTCGCCTACTTTTCCGACCGTAATGCCCAGCGCCTCGGTAAAGCCCAGTACACTTAAAATGTCCAAAATTTCTTCCCGGACATTGACAATCTCTACCTGTTTGCCAGAGGCAAGCAATTCTTTCGTTGTGAAATACAGACTGCCAATACCGGAAGAATCTACAAAGGATACACCATGAAAATCGACAGTCACGGAATGGTTTCGCCCTCCGTATTGCTGGAGCAGTTCACCCACTCGATCTCCCACCGCCATGTCCAGCTCTCCAGCGAAAAACAGCGTCGCCTGTCCGTTCGTCTCTGTTGCTCGGTAGTCCATGCTCAAACTCCTCTCAATAGGTATCGGTACACCTGATTCTTTTCTCTCTCTCATGTTACCCGGTTCACTCCACTTGCAAACATTTGGTATTTTCCCCAATGTTCATCAGCTTGGCAACGCACTCTCCAAAATAAGCTTGGTCCCTTGTGCTGTGCTGCTCAAATAAATACGATCGCAGTATTGCAGCATGACATGAAAGCCCGCACCGAGGGAATTTCGCGTCGAAAATCCTTGCTGCAGCGTCGCTCGCGGCAAGTCCTCCAGCAAAATCCCCTGCCCCTGGTCGTGAATGACAACCCGGCAAAGTCCCAGATCGTTTGCTATGTACAAAGTAATCGTTCCACCGCTTCCATGCTTGAGTGTATTCGAAGCCGCTTCGTTAACCGCCACCAAAAATTGCAGCAATCGGTTGGCAACAAGCCCCAACGGCTCAAGAGCACGCTTGAACGCTCGCCTGAGCAAAGCCAGATCGCCTGGCTCCTTGATGTCCATCGCCAGCGATTTCCGGCCCTCCCGCAGCAAAAAAAACAGCTCTTCGTCGCTTAGCAGCAGCAGCTTTCCGGCGGTAACCACCCCTAAAATATCGCGGTAAATCTCCCATTCGCGCCGCTTTCTCATCCGTTCTTCCGCGATAGCTGCCGTGACATCGATCAGGGCAATCCCACAGGTACGGTCCGGGAGATCGGAAACATACATCTCGAATACTTTTTTCCCGTCGCCGCTGACGATCTGCTCCCGCAGCGATTCGCCTGCGCCACGAACAGCCGCTTCGTTGATCAGACGCTGCATCTGTGTCTCGACATCCGGATCTGCCCGACTCGATCCAAGCGGGCGGATGTTTCCGTCATCAAAAAGGTAGAGGAAGATCGATTCGATTTGCCGCAGGATCGACAGCTTTTGCAGCTCCTGTTTAATCAGCCGTCCTCGCTCGTCGTCGCGATCTTTCCAATTAGTTAATACGTCTGTAGGGTCCAATTCGCCACGCAAATGCCAGGTGTGAAATTCTTCCAGAAGCAATCGCTCCAGAACTTCTTCTTTGCGCAAAACCTTCTCGATATCAACGACATAGTAAGGAACACCGTTGATTCCCTGCAGCCCGCTGCCGATAATGCGAAAATCGAAAGCGAGCTCGACCTCCATGCGTCCATGCAATTGTTTGGACGGACTAAGCAGGCCGATAGCTGTCCGGCTGACTGCTATCAATTGCGCTTGACTTGTTTCCATTGTCGCAAGCTCCGTCACTTTTACCTTGCGCGGCGGCAACACTTTTTGGGCGGACCCGCCAGAACGGAGCTCCAGAAGACAGTTGCGACAAGAGGGATTGTCCGGACACTGTTCACACAGAATCACCGTTCATCCTCCTATTCACGGGCGCTTCAGCTCGGGTACTCCCAACAGTACAGGAGTTTCCTTTCCTCTATGTCCAGCAGAAGAGCCGGACTGAAACTGCAAAATCAAAACGGATATGTCATCGGTTTGCTGGCCTTGGCGCATCATCGCCCACAGGTACGATTCCACACGCTCAATCGTCTCTTCACTGCCCGGCTCGTGCTCGTCCAAAAGAACAGCAAGTTCTTCGAGCAAACCGTGAGAGCTTCGCAGCACATCTTTTCTTCCCGTATCCAATAATCCATCTGTGTATAGTAGTAGTATACCCTCTTCTTTCAAGGGTACTTCCTCAAGCTGATAGGTGCTATCCGCCAAAAGCCCTAGTCCTACGCCCCCGTTGCAGCGCAGAACCGCTTTTTTCGTCGCCGACAAATAGAGCGGCTGCGGATGGCCTGCCCTGGCAAGCAAAATTTTGTGCTGGACAGAGTCGTAGACGGCGACCAGCATGGTAATGTACGAGCGCGTTTTGGCCAAATCAGTATACAGCAGCTGATTCAACCGCTGCAAAATGTCGTCCGGCGACGCGTTGTTTTGCAGCACCGCCCTTACGGCAATGCGAATGCCTGTCGCCCAAATGCTCGCAGGCAGACCGTGCCCGGATACGTCCGCTACAATAAAACAAGTGTAGCGTTCATCAATCGGGACAAAATCAATGTAATCTCCGCCTACGTAAGTGACCGGAACAAAAACGGTTCTGGCGCGCAATCCGTCCACCCGCCATTCCTCTTTCGGAATCAGCATGGACTGGATTCTGCGAGCCAAGCCCATCTCCAGCTCAAGCTCTTTCAGCTCTGACGACTGGTGCTCATGCAGGCAGCGCAAGATCAATCCCCGCACGGTCACGAGCAGCAGCTGGAAAAACGATTGCTCCAGCTCTTTTGTTTCCATATCGTACTCGTTGCATACAGTCTGAGCCAACAGCCTGACATAGCGGGGTGTCTTGGCGGTGTCCCACTGCTCCGAGACGACAATCCGCTCCTCGACGAAGTGCGCAGCGCCATGGTCGTCGCGTCTGCCCCGCTCCATGTGAAAATAAACATCCCCGTGCTCGGACTCCCAACTGATGCCAATGTAAGCAAGTGTTTTGATTTGATGAAACCAGACATCTACAAGCTCAGTCGTTATGCGGTGAATGCTATCGTAATGGACGTCGCTCACGCTGATTTTGTTGCTCGCAATCAGCAATTCCTCGTAATTTTGCTTGAGTTCCTCAACGAGAGACAGCTGATTGTTCATCCACTCCGTATGGGCGAGCTGCTGGGTAAGCCTCGATTCCAGAGAGCTGACCGACGATAGCGTCTCCGACATGAGATGCTGGTTGTCCCTATTGTTTAAGTATGTCCGAACGCTCGTATAGCCAACAGCTATAGCCAATCCTACTTTAGCATAAAACGGCATTTCCGGCAGCGCAAGCAAGGAAGCAGTGATGACCAGAAGAATCACCTGCACGATGCCTGTGTGCTGCCTTGTGCTCATTTGCCAGTCCATTAAAAGCTGGGCACCCTTGATTTGCGTTTTCGCGCGCAGCGGTCTGTGCGTCAAAAGCAAAAAGAGCAAGGAAACGATGCCCGCCAGATAAGTCCCTGAACAAAACGGCACCCCTAGCCCGTGACCGATCCAGGCGAAAGCAAGAACGAGCAAACTGCCAAGTCCCCAGGCAATCAGTCCGATCCCTTGCAAAAAAGAAATGTCAAACCATCTATGCGGTTGCCGCTGCAAGCCGCACGATAAGAAAATCAAATACACACCTATACCTATCCCTGACAAGTAGAGTGCTATTTTCCAGATCATTCGCTCACCTTTACACGTTCGTCCTAGCCTTCCTGCCCTATACGTTCCCGTTTCCTCCCATTCTCAAACCCATATGTTCAAATATACGTAAACAAGAAAGAAATCTCGTTTTTTCGCTGCGGAAATCTAGGCACTGACCCAGCCCACCTCGCATATGCTGAAATGAGGTGATAACGATGATGAATTTTCGCTGGAAGTACAACCCTACCTACCTGCGAATCAAATATGGATGCAAGCAAGTGTTGATTCCCTTGATGATTTTTCAGTTCATCCGCACCGTCCTGTTTCCCACCTCGTTTGACGTGATCCTTCTCGGCCTGCTCGCCCTTTTGTACGTGGCGATCGTGCTGGAGTGGCTGTAAATGCAAAAAGCAACGCCCCACCTTTGTGAGACGTTGCTCGTCAAAAAGCTTGCTGGACCCAACGGTGCAACCGCATCAGACGGTCCATATCTTTTTCCAGGCGCTTCACCGCGTACAGCTCACTCCAATCTTTGCGATTGTGGTAATAGACGTCGATGTCCCTCATGATTCGTTCCGGGTACGACAGGAACGCTGCCAACAGCTCGATTTCTTCCGGTCGCAAGGGAAAAATGGCTGCGTAGCGATGGTACAGCTGGGAGGCGCCTGCTTCATCCCCCGCCAGTTGGAAATACGTCCGGTAAAACAGGGTGAGGTCGCGCACAGGCGTGTCAAAGCTGGCTCGATCAAAATTGAGCAGCTTTCCCTTCCCCGAGCGATCCGGCACGATATGCGCGGGGTGCGGATAGCCGTGAATCAGCGACAGGCGAAAATGCGCATGTGTCTCATGCCGTTCTTTCCAGTCGGTCAAAAGGTCGGTGGCTGTCTGGCTCATCTCCGTCACAAACGCTTTGTTTGCCAAAAAGACGAGGTCGAACGGAGAAGGATACTGCCGCCCTCCCGCCACTTCCGCCGCCTTTTCCATCTGGCCTTGCCAATACTGCCAGCGATTCAGCAGCGAGTCGATCAGCGGCTCTACCTGTCGCGGATCGTCGAAGCGATAGTTTTGCGTCAGATGATGAAGCTCGGCCAGCCGCTCGATGGCTGGAGTTGCCCACGCCAGCGGCTGCTCTGTCCACTCCTCGCTCCCCGGCTGCCAGGGCGTCACATAGTACACCGCATCCCCCAGCACAATAAACGGGTCATCGAATTTCGTATACGTAAAAGGAACCGCTCCATCCCAGCCTCGCTGCTGCAGCTGGCGCAGCATGTCGCTTACGAAAACGAGCCGCTTGGCAGACACGTTCGCCCGCTTGCAGACGTAAGAGCCGTAGGGAGTCGTCGCCTTGAATACGTTTGGTTCTTTTAGAAGATCGATGCTCTGCGCGTACATATCGTACTCTTGAAACAACGGATAAACATCGTCATATCGGCTCATCTACTCCCTCCCTCCTCGTCTGCTCAGCCCGGTACGCAATGTGCTGAAGCAACTGGTCTACCGACTCTTGAATGCGCAGCGCCTGCTCGATCGCTTTTACCGATGCTTCTTCCCTGTTCGCAATCCGTCTGGTGTAGGCTTCCATGCTTTTGTACACTTCGCGAGGACGAGCCATAAAAGCGAGCATGACGGTGTAATCTCCGTAGGTGAGCGGCTTGACCTCCTCGTATCCGTCGAGAAAAGCGTCAATTTGCCCCAGATCTTTATGCGTCAAGTAATGATCCCGCAGAAAACTCGCCACGTCTCTTTGCTGAACGGACAAGGCTGGCCGGAAAAAGCCCCTCAGGTACAGCTCGCCTTTCACCATGCCCCAATTGTCCCGCAGCAGCTCCCGATGCGACACACTGACGGTTTCCGGCGTAATACTCGGATGAGTGAGCATGGCCGAAGAGCGCTCCATTCGCTGAAGCATCGGCTGCATCAACTCTGCTACCCATCTTTTTTCTCCCGGCTCGCGTCCGTGCTTGTTCCGAAACGCTTCTGCGAACGCCTTGGCCTTCGTCCATTTGGCATCTGCACCGATTTGCTCTTGCTTCAAGTAATCGATCCCCGACAAGATGGGACTTTCCTGCTGAGACAAGTGCATCATGCCAATGACTCGGCCACACCTGTAAGCCCATTCCGTCCCAGGCTCGCACGCTTCGATGTGCCGGGCGTGGTCGGTCATGGTGACGCCACGCTTGCCTACAACCAGAAACGGCTTGGTCTCTCGCGTACGTATGAACCTTTCCACTACGCGAAACCCCTGACGAGCCAATCGCTCGCGCCAGGCAAACGACCAGCGCATCACATCCACACGCGGCCAGACGTGGAGTTCCTTGGGGCCCCGGTTAGTCTCCAGTAAATAGCAGTCATCGAGCGGCGTGATTCGAATCACGCGCGCCCGATAATGCTGGCAAACTTCGGAGAGATCGATCTTATCCACGGTCCCCCACTCCTTTATTGCGGGATGTACAAAATTTGTCCCGCGACAACCTGTTCGGAAGCGAGCCTGTTCACTTCCACGATTTTGGACACTGGCAACGAATAGCGCTGGGAAATATGCTCCAGCGTCTCGTCACGCTGAATGATGCACATCTTCAACTGACTTGTGCTCTCTTCCTTGCGCCGCACGAACGAGGTGAGATTATGCATCGCCTCCATCGTCCCGGGACTCGCCCCCACTGAAGAGCCGTGGCGGGAGGTGCTGGACGAGGACTCCGCTTCGCTGGCTTGCGCTTCCTGTTTGGCGCGACTGGCTTGCGAAAAGATGGTGGTGATGTTGACATTGGCCTTCTCTTCGCGGGAAGCCTTGCCGGAAATGGCTACTTTCAGCTCTGTCTCTTCCACCACTTCTGGCTGCGCAATTACTGGCTCTGCTTCCTCTTCCTCGAGGTCGGCATGCACTTCTTGTACGGCATTCGCATCGTAGGCAGACTCGTCAGGCTCACTCGCTACCGGAGCGTAATCAATCTCGTTCTGTTCGTGGATGGCAAGCACAGGTTCATCCGCGTCATGCTGTTTTCTCTCCTGCTCGCGGGCCTGAACATCCTGATAGGCAAGCGCATCGTACGCAGGGGAGTCGTACTGAGCCTCAGCCTGACCGTGCGTTTCGTAAGCGGCAGGATCGGCCATCCACGCTTTTTGCGGCTCACTTTGCGCCACCTCCTGCACCTCGCCATAATGTTCCTGCACTTCCCCGTATTGCGACGGGATATCCTCAGGATCGCTGTAGGCAATCGCGGGAGCGTCGAAAACGGACGGCGATTCAGTCGAGTCATAAGAAGCTGGCAATGCCTGCCGTTCCAGTTCTGCTTCGAGCGCACTCAGCTTTTCCTCGATTTCGTCCAGAGAGGCAGGTGAAGCGTACTCCTGATACGATTCGTCCGTCGCATGGGCGTATTCCCAGGCTCTCGCTTCCTCTGCAGCCGGTTCCTGATCGGCTGACGCTGGCTGGGCAGCCTGTTGTTCGCCCAAAAGAATCCCCATGATTTTCAAATCTGCATCAATCAGCATTTGATGCGGAGATTCCAGCTTGTAATCAAAGCTGTCTACAATCGCGTAAATGTCGCCAATTTCCGCAATCCGGTCCAACGGAATCGTAATGTTCAACGGGATGCGATGGCCGATTTGCTCCTCCCAGCCGTACTGCACCTCTTCCGACGCTTCCTGACGAAACGGCGGAAAAGTTACTGCCTCAACCAGAGTTTCCGTTCCGCCGCTGTTCGCTTCTGCGGCCTCCCTGATCGGCTCGTATTTTCCTACCAATTGCAAGCAACCCGTGATCGAGACATACGAATCGTTTTCCAGAACCTCGACATCAGGCACCAGTTCCAGCTCTTGCAATTCGCCGATTCCGGCTCTATCGGATGAGAGGAAAATGGTCTCCTTGATGGCAAACGAAAGCAGCCCATCCTGTAACGCCATTCGTGCTCCTCCTTTTCGAAAACTTGGGCTCCGCCAAGCTTTTTTTTGGGCGATGCCTTTGATGCGCCAAGGTCGATACGAGTTGTACAGGCATCCGATCGACCGAGTGCAGGACATTTCCCTATACTATATGGACAGGACGAGCCGTTTAGCACCGAAAAAAGGAAAAACCGGGGTTAGCTCCCCGGTTGCACAGATGCGATCCATTCCAATATGGCTTTTTTTCCTTGGGCAATACAATCCGGCACACCTACACCGTCGTAGGATGCCCCTGCCACCATGACCCCCGGCAGGCTGGCTTTCAGCTTTTGTTTCACGTCCCGCACCCACGCCTGATGTCCGACTACATATGGAATCGCGTTTTGCAGACGGGTGACACTGTAAAACTCCGGCTCTTGACGGATGGTCATGATCTTGCGCAAATCGCGCAGCACAACTTCCAGAATCTCTTCGTCGGTCATCTGCATAAAGGCTTGCTCTGTCGCTCGCCCGACGAAGCTTCTCAAGAGCGCCTTGTTGTTCGGCACCATGTGCGGCCATTTCCGATGCGCCCACGTACACGCCGTAATCGTCGCACCGGAGTGGCGCGGCACGATGAAGCCTGTCCCTTCCATCCCCAGCTCGATCCCGCTCTCCGGAAAAGCCATGGCAATCGTCGCTACCATGTGCGGCTTGGCGTTCTCCAGTGTCGCAACATTGGCAAAAGGCCGCAGCAAAGGCTCCGAGACAGCGTGGGGTACGGTGAACAAAACGGCGTCCGTCTCAAGCAGCTGACCGTTTGTCAAAGCGAGCGCATACTTGCCGTCTGGCCGTTTTTCCAGCTTGGTGACCCCTGTGCCTTTCAGCAACACTTCACTAGGCAAGCTTTTTTCAATGCCTTCCACCAACGATTGCAATCCGTTCGCAAGCGTCAGGAAAATGCCTTTTGGCTTGCCAGGTGCTTTCGACTGCGGGCGCGAATGCTTCATCGCGAGAATCAGGCTGCGGTGCTGCTTTTCCATTTGCGCGAACTGCGGAAAGCTCGCCAGCAAGCTGAGGTGGTCGAGATCCCCGGAGTAGACGCCTGACAGAAGCGGAGAAATGAGGTTGTCGATCACTTCATCCCCCAGCCTGCGCCGGAAAAATTCGCCTACGGAAATATCCGCATCGCCTTTGGAGGCAGGCAAAATCAAGTCGGCTGCTGCGCGGATTTTGCCTGGCCACGAGATCAGGTCTGTCGTCACAAACGGCATCAGCTTGGTCGGCACCCCCATCACGGCGCCTTCCGGAATCGGCTGCAAGCGATTTTTGTGCCAAATGTAAGCCTGTCCGGTGCTGTTGCGCACCAGTTCATGCGCAAGCCCCAAATCGGCTGCCAGCTCGCCTGCGCTCGTTTTCCGCTCCAAAAACGAATCCGGTCCCAGCTCGATGACAAAGCCTTCGTGCCGCCACGTCTTGATCTTTCCGCCCAGGTGATCCTGCTGTTCGAGCAGCTGATAGGAAATCGGCAGCCCTTTTGCTTCGATCTCTTTTTGCAAGTAAAAAGCAGCGGTCAATCCGGTGATGCCGCCGCCAACAATCGTTACATGATAAGATTTCTCGCTCATGTGATCAATCCCCTAGTTCGCCAGCTTTTTCCCGATCGCATCAGCCAGACAGGAAATAAACGCAGGTCTGGCGTTAGGCATCGGAGGGCGATGGTAGTGAACACCCAGCTCTTCCGTTACTGCCTTGCATTCCATATCATTGTCAAACAACACTTCGAGGTGCTCGGCTACGAACCCGACCGGACAATAGACGAACGACTGGTAGCCGTGCTCTTTGTACAAGTCTCTCGTCAAATCTTGAACGTCTGGCCCAAGCCACGGCTCTGGCGTGTTGCCCGCACTCTGCCAGCCGATAGCATAGCGGGAAATTCCGGCCTGCTCGGCAATCAGCTTGGCTGTATCCTCCAGTTGCTGCGGATAAGGATCGCCAGACTTCAAGATTTTTTCCGGGAGACTGTGGGCAGAGAAGATGACGACGGCTTGTCCGCGTTCTTCTTCCGGCATCGAGGCAAACGTACCCGCAATCGCTTTCGCCCAGTATTCAATGAAGCCCGGTTCCAAATACCAGCTCTCGATGCTCTCGATTTTCGGGCCCTGGATCGATTCGGAATGCTCCTGCGCTCTGCCGTTGTACTCTTTTACGCTGTAGCTGGAGTAATGCGGAGCGAGAACCAGACTTACCGCCTCTTCAATACCGTCTCGCTTCATCTGCTCGACAGCATCCTCGATGAACGGGGCAATATGCTTCAACCCCAAGTATCCGACAAACTCCCGATCGGGATAACGCTTGTTCAGTTCCGCAGTCAGCGCTCGCACCTGCTCGTCCGTAATATCCGCAAAACGGTTCAGCCCATCTACCGCCTCATAGCGGGCTCTCAAGTCGTCAAGCAGTTCTTGCGGCGGTTTGCGGCCGCGGCGAATGTGCGTGTAGTATGGTTCGATTTGCTCAGGGCTGCGCGGCGTTCCATACGCCATCAGCAAAAGCCCTGTTTTTGGCTTCGACATTTCCAACCCCTCCTGGTCACACGTCCCGTTTGTAGCTATGAATGAACGCGGTCAATTTTTGCAGCGTTTCTACCTTGGCGTCAGGGAATACACCGTGCCCCAGATTGAAAATGAAACCTGGCTGTTTTGTACCTTCGTCGAGAATCTCTTTCGCTTTTGCTTCGAGCTTCTCCCAAGGAGCAAGCAGCAGCGTCGGGTCGAGGTTGCCCTGGAGCGTTTTGGTCACACCCATATTGCGCGCTGTCGTGATGGAAGTGCGCCAGTCCAGACCGACGACATCCACAGGCAAGCGGTTCCAATCCAGCAAAAGATGACCCGCACCGATTCCGAAGTAGATGGTCGGCACTCCTGTTTCTTTCAGCGCTTGAAAAATCCGGGTCATGACAGGCGTTATGTACTCGCGATAATCTTCGTCGTTCAACGCGCCTACCCATGAGTCAAACACTTGAACCGCTTGCGCCCCGGCCTTGATTTGCGCCTTCAGGTACGTGATCGTCAAGTCGCCGAGCTTCTCCATCAGCGCCTGCCAAGCTGCTGGTTCCGTGTACATGAAAGCTTTGGTCTTGTGGTAATGCTTGGAAGGGCCGCCCTCGATCATGTAGCTGGCAAGGGTGAACGGCGCTCCCGCAAAACCGATCAGCGGAACAGACAACTGCTCGCGCAACAGCTTGATCGATTCCAAAATATACGGCACGTGCGTTTCCGGCTCCAGGTCGAGCAGGCGCTGCACATCCGCCAATGACTCAATCGGATTGGCAATCACCGGGCCAATTCCCGACTCGATGTTCACGTCGACACCAATCGGTTTTAGCGGGGTCATGATGTCCGCGAACAAAATGGCGGCATCTACGCCCAACTGGTCTACAGGCAGGCGTGTCACTTCTGCGCACACTTCCGGTATGTAATTCATCTCAAAAAAGGTATACTTCGCGCGAATTGCGCGGTATTCGGGCTGGTATCGTCCCGCCTGGCGCATGTACCAGACAGGGACATGCTCTGTCGCCTCCCCGCGGCATGCTTTCAAAAACGTATCGTTAAATGGTTTTGAAGTCATGAATAATCCTCTCTTTGCACAATAATCTGTCCCATCAATATGATACCACTGGGCATTCGACAAGTAATGACTCTTTTGTGTCAAAATCTTTTCGTTTCGCGCTTTCCAATCCTATCCACCATTGTTGCCAAACTTCTTCTATTGAATGCGGATATCTCCCGTAGAAGTCTTGACATACACCTTCGGCCCCGCTGTTCCGAGCGTTCCTTTCATGTAATACCTGTCTTTTTCCTCGTAGGACATCCCTTGCCAGCCAGCCTCGATCGTTCCCGTATCTGTGGAAAGTTCCAGTTGCGCCTTTTCCGGCTGCTTTTCCACTTCCATCCGCACATCGCCCGTATCGGTCCGAATTGTCGTATTTTGCGTCAACTCAGGCAAAATCAGCTTGTCGATGTCTCCTGTGGCCGTGTCGATCGTTACAGCGGCGCGGATTCCGGCAAGCTGCATATCCCCCGTGTCGGTCTGTATGTCCAGCCGCTCACCCGCGAAGCCGTTCAACTCCAAATCACCCGTGTGAGACGCGATGTCGGCTTTTCTCGCAGTCAACGCCCCGCTGGTGATATTGCCTGTGTCGGTTTTCAAGCGAATGCTCTCATACTGCTTTTCCGGCAGCGTCACTTCCAGCTTCAAGTCGTCGTTGCCTATATAGAAAAGGCTCACGCGCAGCTTTTCCTGAACGTACACCACAAGCGTCCCGTCCGGCCTTACTTCGCTCGTAAATTGCAGGCGATCTTTTTGCATCTCGGCAACTTCTCCGACGAGCCGCACAGTCGCTTTCTCTACTTTTGCCGGCGTAATGACCAAATCTGCGGTTCCTGTGCTCACATCCACTGCCTTGAAATCTTGCTCAATCGTTTGCTGCTGCTCGACTTTTTTTAGCGAGAAGGCGAAATATTCTTGCTTGGAAAACAGCCAAACAAGCCCGCACACCCCGATGATAAACAGCAGAAAGCTGATGCCGAACAGCTTTTTTCCCCAATTTTTCATCTTATTTCCCCCTGATCATCTGCACGTTAAATTGCAGATACTTTAGGAACATGCTGTAAATCCACTTGGTGAAGCGCAGCAAGCCTACCGTGAGCATTCCTCCCAGTCCGACCGATACAAGGCTGCCAAACAAGAGCAAGAGCCGTTCCTGCGACGGTTCGGGATACCCGTATTCCATCAAAATGCCAAACGGTGCCACCAAAAGCGAGAAGGAGACGGCATAGCAGGCGATCAGCACGCCGATCAAGCCAAAAAACGGCCCGAGGACAAACAGCAGATTGAAAAAGCCCAGACTGATCGTGGCGAGAATGGCTCTGGACATATTGCTTACCGATGCGTTGGACTGCGCCTGATCAATCCGGTAGCCGGCCAAAAGCTCTCTGGCAATCGTTTTTGGGCTGCCCAGGCTTTCCGCAATTTCGTGCTCACTTTTTCCTTGCTTGATCCCGATCAAAAAATGTTCGGTATAATCAGCCAGGATGTCCAGACGCTCTTTGTCAGGCAAATCGCCAAGCAACGCGCCCAGCTCATCCATAAACTCACGTCTTGTCATACCCCAGTCCCTCCTCTATCATTTCGTTGACCCCGCGGTTGAATATGCGCCACTCCAGCACGAGATCATTCATGTAGCGTCTTCCCTGCTCGGTCAGCCGATAATATTTTCGTGGCGGCCCTTCTTGCGATTCTGTCAGATAGGTTTCAAAAAAGCCCTCCAGGGTCAATCGGCGCAGCAAAGGGTAGACGGTCCCTTCCGCAATATGAAACTTCTCGGAGATGCTCGCGACCAGTTCATATCCGTATCTGTCGCGTTTGGCGGTCAACACGAGAACACACAGCTCCAGGACACCTTTTTTAAACTGTACGTTCATTGTCCATCACCCATGTCAAAGCTTACCAAATTGCTACTGTATATTGCAAGGTACTTTATGATAGAAAAGACAGGGAAGTGAACATCTTCCCTGTCTGATCCGTCACAACCTTTATTTTACTTCGACAATACGTCCTTCTACTTTCGGATTGACCACTTTGCGCTTCATCAATCCTTCTTCCACGATGCTGTACATGGACAAGCCTGTGTTGAAGAACGGCTTTTTAAAGGACTCGTAGCCATCGCCTCCAGCTGCCAGGAAGTCGATGGTCGCTACTTTGTAAGTTTTGGTCAGGTCAAGCGGCTTGTCGCCTACCTTCACTTCCAGGACGCGCTCGCCAACCGGTTTTGTCGGGTTGTAAGTAAAGCTCATGCCGCTGATTTGCGGGAAGCGTCCTGCTCCTGTGCCCACTTGGCTCACGCCGTTTTCCAGCGCCTGCTTCAGCTCTTCTCCCGTCACTTCCACAACAGACAGTGTGTTGTTTTCAAATGGGAGCAGCGTGTACAGGTTTTTCTTTGTAATGTCTCCAGCCGGAAGCTGTGTACGGATACCGCCGCCGTTTGCCAGCGCTACATCCGCTTCATGTCCTTTGATCGACTTCGTGCGCTCCAGCATGATATCGGTAATCAGGTTACCTACGTTGGTTTCCTTCGCGCGTACAAGCGTGCGGTCGCCGTCCAGCGGAACCTCGGATTTTGCAATGACCACATTCATGACGGAATCAATTTTCTTCACAATTTCCTGAACCATTTTGTCAACTTCCGGATCGGCAACGACAGTTTCATCGTATTCTTTCAAGCCGCCGCTGAATGCAACCAGCTCTTTGCCCAGGTAGTACAGGTCAGCGCGTCCCAAAGACTTGCCGTATTCCCAGTCCTGAACGATGTATGTGCCGTTGACCAGCTCAGGCTCTTTCAGTGGCGTATGGGAGTGGCCGCCGACGATCAGGTCGATGCCAGGAACGTTTTTCGCAATTTCGCGGTCCACATCTACCCCGATATGGGAGACGACGATGACGTGATCGACTTCTTTTTTCAGTTGCGGCACAACTGCTTTTGCCACTTCAACCGGGTTCTTGAAGGTCAGACCCTTCACGTTGTCAGGGTGAGTCAAAACAGGAGTGTCTTCAGCCACAAAGCCGACAAACGCGAATTTTTTGCCGCCGATTTCAGCCTTGAAGGTTGGCAGCAACAGCTCTTTGCCATCCGCTTTGAATACGTTCGCGGAAATGACCGGATGTTCCAGCATGTCGCGCAGTTTCAGCAATTGCTCGTAGCCGAAGTCAAACTCGTGGTTGCCCGCTGCCATCACATTGTAGTCGAGGCTGTTCAGGATTGGAACGACGGATTCGCCCTTGAACTGGTTGACGAATACGGTTCCTTGGAACGTATCACCTGCATCCAGCAAAAGGAAGTTGTTGTTTTCCGCACGCCATTCTTTCAGCAAGGTGGCGATTTTAGCGAAGCCAAATTCTTTTTGGCTTTTGTCTTCCTGAATGTGTCCGTGCGTATCGTTTGTGTGAGCGATGGTTACGTGTGTCGTCGCAGCGTCACCCAACGCCTGGAAAAACTCTCCGCGCGTCACGTTCGCCTTGTTTCCGAAAGCGACTTTGTAGCCCAGCTTTTCAGCCATTTGCGTCAGTTTTGCAGAAGTGACCACTTGAGTCGGATTTTTGAAGTCGTCCTGGGATACTGCCCCTTGGCCTTTTGCCCAGTCCAGGTAAGGAGTTGCCCAGTGCGCGCCTTTTGCTGCCGCACCGATTTGAGCGCCTTTGAGTTTGGCGAATACAACGGTTGCCTCAGCGAGCGTTACGGTACGATCCAGAGCCAGGTCGCCGTTTTGCCCTGCTGTTACGATCGCTTTTTTCACCATCCAGTCCACGTGTTTGACAGGATGCAGTGGAGCTGCGAGTGCGGAGGACGACAGCAACGATGCGAAGACAACCGATGCAAACGCCATCATGGTAATGCGACGTGCTTTTTTCATAGGAAATTCCCCTCTCATCTATGTATGCAAAAAGATAGGATAACGCTTCCATTATAGCAAAATTTGCTAGGCTGATGGTGCAGATTTGCTGTTTTTTCCGACAAAATCGGCTATGGCTTCTGACAGTTGCTCCGGCACTTCCAGCATCCCCATGTGTCCGGCATCAGGCAACAACCTATGAACCACATGACTTCGTTCCACAGTGAACGTTTTTTCTACCGGAATGATCTGGTCTTTTGCCCCTGCAACCAAAAGCACAGGCAGCGCTGTCTCTTGCAAAACGCGATTGCGGTCCGGGCGATCTCGCATCGCATAAAGCGTTTGAATCGCGCCAACCGGACTGGTGGCGAACCCGATGTCTTTTGCGGTTTGGACCTCTTGCGTGAGTGAAGCGACGTGATCAGGTGCAAACAGCTTGGGCACAAGCGCTTTGATAAACGGCTCCATCCCGTTTTCGCGAATGCTGTCGGCTCCTTTGTTGCGATTCGCCTTGGCCGCCTCGTCATCCGGGAACGGCGTGGAGTGAAGCAGCCCGAAGCTTGCCAGCTTGTCCGCGTGCTTTTCGGCAAAAGCGAGTGTCACATAGCCGCCGAGCGAATGGCCGAACAGATGGAATTTCGCAAGCCCTGTTGCTTCCGCCCAAAGCGCGATGTCCTCGGCAAACCGTTCCATGGAATAAGGCTCGTCCGGAGCAGCGCTGTGGCCGTGTCCCCGCAAATCAACAGCCAATACACGGTGAGTGCGGGACAACAACGGGATCAGCTTGTCCCAGTAGCGCGAGCTGCCGCAGAAGCCATGTAGCAAGACGACTGTTTCCCCTGCCCCCTCCTCTACATAGGCGAGCTTGACTCCGTTTGTCAGTTGAATTTCTTTTCGCATGTGCATCGCTCCTTGGTGATTGGTTCAGCCTGCCCGCGTGCCAGTTGCCAGCGCTGACTGCAACGCTTGAAAAAACAGCCTCCTCCAGGCCATCTGTTCCACTTCATTTACTAGATGGGTCAAGCACTCCAACGCTACCCGAAATGCTTGGAAATCCGCTTCAATGCCTTTTTCAAATGCTTGCGACGGCACAGCAGCACTTTTTCGATAAACCGTTTTTCTGCCCGGGTCAACAAGCCCTTCGGTACTCGGCGAATCGCTTTTTTGAGCTTTCCTTTGGGCAAGGACTGGATTTTCTTGACCATTTTTTCCAGTTGCTTGCGGTTGTCGCGGGTAAAGCGCTTCAGCCCTTTGGGAATGCGCTGTTTTTTCTTTTCGCCGGAATGCAGGCAAAACTTGTAGGCTTTTTTGCAGGAAAACTTTTTCCTGGCGCGGCGCAGATTCCATTTAGTAGGATTACCAAATAAGGAAATCCCATGATCGATTCCGTACCATTTGTACTTCTTCCACGACTTTTTCTTGTGCAGAATCAGGTTGCGGTTGGAGCGATCCGGGTTGAGAATCCAGGCGTCAAAAGCGACGAGCCGCGCCAGCTTTTTGGCGCCTTTGATATGCTTGTGCGGTTTTTTCAGCCATTTCTTTTTGACTTTTTTCCAGTGGATCACCTTGCTGCCTTTGCCCTTGATGGAAATAATTCCACGCTTGATCCGGCCGTTTGGCCCGCGCACATGGGCTTGCATCACTTTTGCGACAGGCACCCCGAGGCTTTTCGCCAAATGCGCGGCGATGTACTCGTTTGCTACGAGAATGCGGTAATTTTTGCGATGATGCCGATATACGGTCGATTTGAAGTATCCCTTGCGTCCTTTGCGGCTTTTGACCTTCCAGATCAGCCGGCCGTACCGTTTACGCAGGCGCTTCCGATAACGCCATCTCAATCTCACCACCTGTACACCTCGTCCCTGTTTTTTAACAGTATACGAATTTGGGTGCAGAATGGTGAAATCAAAAGGAACATCTCCTCGCCAAAAAGCAAAAAGAGGTGTTGTTCCCTTGTCGCTTAGCGGAGCGGAATGAAAATTTCGTACGTGTTCTCCGCTCTTTGCCGGGGATGCACGGAAGGAATGAAGCGCTGGTCGTACCGTTCCATGCGCAAAGCTTGCGGATCGACCTGGTGGCCGTGTGCGTCAAGCCAGCCAAACAACTGACGGTACGTGTCCTGCACCGTCTCCATCGGTCCTGCATGGGTGAAGCGGGCGTACGTTCTGGCTGGAAGCGTGAACCCGACCATGCCAGGAGGAATTTTTTCAAAGCCTTCTACCTCTACCACGATATACTCGGTATACATTTGGTACGTCTGGTTCTCGTCACTGATGTCATAGCGCACGTCGGGCTGCACCATAAGCGGAATCTCCCCTTGTCGCTGCAAAAACGTTTCCCACAGCTTGGGCATGTGCTCGATCAACATGGAAAACGAGCCGGAAAAGCTGAGTCCTACCACGTGTTTTTCTGGCACCTGTACAATTGTTCCTTCCATGACTCCACCTCGCTCTTTTTTGCTCCCCTCGTATTCTCATCCGTTGTGGCAATATCCTGCTTCTTCCAGCCGATCTTTACAAAAAAACTAAAAAAACACCTCCTGCGCAGTTGCAGAAGGTGTCTCTCTCTTGTTTATTCAGCTTCCAGCGCCTTTTTCATAGCGCGGTAGCTCGCTTCAATCGTCCGTTCAATGTCCTCTTCCGTATGTGCCAAGGAAACGAACATCCCTTCAAACTGGGACGGCGGGATCATGACGCCTTCTTCCAGCAAATAGCTGAAGTAAGCCGAGAAGCGGTCCAAATCAGCTGTTTTCGCCGTCTCGTAGTTGATGACTGGCGTATCGGTAAAGAATAGGCATACCATGGAGCCAACCCGGTTGAGCGTGTGCGGGATACCCAGCTTGCGCGCATTTTCTGCCAGTCCCTCACCCAGTCGCGCAGACAGCTTTTCCAAATACTCGTAAGCACCTGGCTTGCTCAGCTCTTGCAAGGTAGTCAAGCCTGCCGCCATCGCCAGCGGGTTGCCGGACAGCGTTCCCGCCTGATAGATCGGTCCTGCCGGGGCAATCTGCTGCATGATTTCCCGTTTGCCGCCGTACGCTCCCACCGGAAGACCGCCGCCGATGACTTTGCCCATCGTGGTCAGGTCAGGCGTGATGCCGTACAGTTGTTGAGCGCCGCCAAGCGCTACACGGAAGCCTGTCATGACTTCATCGAAAATGAGCAACGCGCCGTATTGCTTGGTGATTTCACGCAGCCCCTCCAAAAAACCGGGCTGTGGCGGCACTACGCCCATGTTGCCTCCGATTGGCTCGACAATGACCGCAGCCAGATCGTCGCCAAAATGCTCGAAAGCGAGCTTGACGCTGTCCAAATCGTTGTATGGCACTGTGATTGTATTCACAGCGGTTCCTTCTGGCACGCCCGGACTATCCGGCAAACCGAGCGTCGCTACGCCAGAACCGGCTTTGATCAGCAGACTGTCGGCATGGCCGTGGTAACAGCCTTCGAACTTCATGATTTTGTTGCGCTTCGTGTAGCCGCGGGCGAGACGCAGAGCGCTCATCGTCGCTTCTGTACCCGAGTTGACCATGCGCACAACTTCCACGGATGGAACCAGCTCACATACGAGCTTCGCCATCTCGGTTTCGCGCTCTGTCGGAGCACCGAAGCTGGTTCCGAGCGCAGCGACTTCCGTAATCGCCGCCAGCACGCGCGGATGCGCATGACCGAGAATCAGCGGTCCCCACGAGCCGATATAGTCGATGTAGCTGTTGCCGTCCACATCAAAAATGCGGGAGCCTTCCCCTTTTTCAATGTAGACAGGATTGCCGCCCACACTTTTGAACGCCCGCACCGGGCTGTTCACTCCACCAGGTATGTAATGCTGTGCTTCTGTAAACAACTGAGTCGATTTTTCTCTCATCATCTTTTGCTCACCTCGCCAGCCATTTTGCTACATCTTTGGCATGATACGTAATAATCAAGTCTGCACCAGCCCGTTTGAAGCCAAGCAGCGCCTCCATTACGATGCGCTCTTCATCAATCCAGCCGTTGAGGGCTGCCGCTTTGACCATGGAGTATTCGGCACTCACGTTGTAGGCGACGATCGGCAGGTTGAAGTTCTCGCGCAGGCGCAGCACCATGTCCATGAAAGCCAGACCTGGCTTCACGATCAAAAAGTCTGCCCCTTCTTTTACATCAGAAGCCGCTTCCCGCAGCCCTTCCCGTGCGTTTGCCGCGTCCATCTGGTAGCTTTTGCGATCGCCGAATTGCGGTGTCGAACCAGCAGCATCGCGGAATGGGCCGTAGAAGGCAGAAGCGTATTTCACTGCGTAGGACATGATCGGAATATGGGAGAAGCCAGCTTCATCCAAAGCTTCGCGGATCGCAACGACAAATCCGTCCATCATGTTGGAAGGAGCGATGATGTCAGCGCCCGCTTTTGCCTGGGATACCGCTGTTTTTGCCAATAGCTCAAGCGTCTCGTCGTTGACGACTTCGCCATTGTGAATGACGCCGCAATGACCGTGGTCCGTGTACTCACACAGGCACGTATCGGCAATCACGATCATTTCCGGGTGGGCTTCCTTGATCTGACGGATGGCTTGTTGCGTAACCGCATCGTCGTTGTACGCCTCTGTCCCGCAAGCGTCTTTGTGCTCAGGCACCCCGAACATCAGCACGGACTGGATTCCCAGCGCCACAATCTCTTTCATTTCTTCCGCCAAAACATCCAGGGAGAACTGGTACACGCCTGGCATCGAAGCAATTTCATTTTTGATGCCGGTTCCTTCCACGACAAACAAAGGATAAATCAGATCTTCCAGGTGAATGTGATTTTCTCGTACCAGATTGCGCATAGCCGCGCTTTGGCGCAGACGGCGATGACGGTCAAATGTAAGTGCCATGTCAATTCCCTCCCAGATTCTCTAGTAAAGCTTCTAACAGTCCATCCACCGTGTACTCGCTCGCGACCACGTCGACAACAAGCCCGTTCTGTCTGGCTGTATCCGCTGTGATCGGACCGATGCAGGCAATCCGCACCTGATCGAGCCAGCCTGGCGTCGCATAAGGCGACATCGCCTGGATGAAGTGAGTCACGGTAGACGAGCTGGTAAACAAGATGACATCAATGCGACCTTGCTGCAACTCTTTTGCCGCTTCCGGCGCAAGCGATGCGTCGATGACCGTATGATAAACGTCCACCTCTGTCACCGCAAGCCCCCGTTCTTTCAATTCGGCTGGCAGCTCTTTGCGGGCAATGTCCGCTCGCGGCAGCAAAACACGCTGGCCTGGGCGGAGCTGTTCGTGCAAACTGGCGAGCAATCCCTCGGCTACGTAGTCGGAAGGGATCACGGCAACCTCAAGACCGTGGCTGGTCAGAGCCTGAGCCGTCTTGGGACCGACTGCGGCAATCCTCCCTGCGAATGCTTGAAGACCGACTTCCAGCTGCTGCATCCGATCCAGAAAAAAACGCACGCCATTGACACTCGTAAAAATGACCCACTCATAGCTGGACAACTCGGCGATGGCTTCATCCAGCCTCGCATTGTCCGCAGGCGGGATCATTTTCAGAAGCGGAAAGGCATAAGCCTCTCCGCCCAAATGTTCGATTTTGTCCACCAGCTCCTGAACCTGGCTTTTGGCGCGCGTCACCATGATCTGCTTGCCTGTCAGCGGCCCGCGCGATCCGACGGCTGTCATTCCTGGTTCTCCCGCAAAACTTGTGCGAGCACCTCGCCCGCTCCTTGCGCGAGCAGCGCTTCCGCCACCTGAACGCCGAGCGCCAGCGCATCCGTGCCTGTCGCCGTGTTTTTGAACAGCTGTTTTCCATCCGGCGAGCCGACCATGCCTGTCAAAGTGATCTGCTTCGCCTCATCCACGGTCGCATACGCCCCGATCGGAACTTGACAGCCGCCTTGCAGCTTGTGCAGGAAGCTGCGCTCGGCTGTAACAGCCAGACGCGTAGGCTCATCATCAAGCTGTTTCAACAGGGCCAGCGTCTCTTCATCATCTGCGCGGCATTCGATGGCGAGCGCACCCTGTCCGACAGCTGGCAGGCTGATTTCCACGGGCAAATATTGCGAAATGTTTCCCGCATACTGGACGCGTTCCAGACCCGCTGCCGCCAAAATGATCGCATCGAAGTTGCCTTCTTCCAGCTTGCGGATGCGCGTATCAATGTTTCCACGCAGCGACTCGATCTGAATGTCCGGGCGATGCGCGAGAATTTGCGCACTGCGGCGCAGACTGCTGGTTCCGACCAGCGCCCCCTCCCGCAGCTCATCAAGCGTTTTTCCATCCAGGGAAAGCAGAACGTCCCGCGGGTCAACGCGCTTCGGAATCGCCCCGATCACGAGTCCTTCCGGCAATTCGGCTGGCATGTCCTTCAAGCTGTGCACCGCCAAATCCGTTTCCTTGTCGTACAAAGACTGTTCAATTTCTTTGACGAACAAGCCTTTTCCGCCCACCTTGGACAGAGTAACATCGAGAATCCGGTCGCCTTTTGTCACAATCTCATGCAGTTCAAAATCAGCTTCCGGCGCGATTTCCTGCAGTTTCGCTACAACCCACTTCGTCTGGGTGAGCGCCAGCTTGCTGCGCCGCGTACCCACTTTCCATTTTCCCATGACAGCCTCCTTGATGAACAGCCGCTACCACCAGCTGTGAAATGTAGATGTCGTGATTCCTAAGAAATTGATGAGCAAAAGCAAAAACGCCAAGACGTTCCATTGCGCCATCCTGCGCATTTGCATCGTATCGCGAAATCGCTTGTACAGCCAGAACGAATAGCTGGCCAAGACGAGCAAAGAGAGCACGACTTTGGAATCCAGCAAAAATTTCTCCGGCAGTACCATTTTTCCCCAAATGATCCCCAGCACAATCGAGAGCAGCAGCATCGGCACACCGAGCATATTCATCCGGTAAGCGTAGCCCTCCAATTGATCGAGACTGGGCAATCTGCGCAAAAGCGGAGTCCAGCGGCGCTCCTTGAGCATCTTATGCTGCAACAGGTACATCGCTGAAAAGATCATCGACAGCGAGAAAGCTCCGTAGCTGAACATCGCCAGCGTCACATGTGTCAACAGAAGCTCAGAGGTCAGCACACTGGATACAGCGACGATGGGCGTCTCTGGCAAAAACATCGACATGACCAGGACGACAAATCCGATGATATTTGTAAAAAAAACCAGTAAATCAATGCGAAAAAAATAGTGAATGGCAAGCGACAGACTTACCAGCACCCATGAGTAAAAAAACAGCGTCTCAAACAGTGTAATGACAGGAAAATAAGCTTTCATCACCGTTTGCGACACAAAAAAAGCGGTTTGCAAGGCCCAAACGACAATAAGCAACCCGAAAGCCAAACGATTGACTTTCCGGTTGCTTTGCAAGAAGTCGTTAAAATAGAAGAGAACACTTGCAGCGTAGAGAAAGATCGTCAGGTCGTAGATCCATCTCACCTCGGCCATGCACTCTCTCCCCTCTTTCCCTATCGGTTTCTATCGATGGCAGTATCGTTTTTGCAAAGAAGGTTGTTAGTCCGGCAGGCGGGAAGCCAATACCTTTTCACGAGCTGCTGGTTGTTTTGTTTTATCGTCTGCCCAGATCGCCTCCTGCTCTTTGCGTTCCAGGATTTCTTCCAGAGCAAACATCTTGGTGAAAATGTCCAGCACTTCTTCTCCGGATTTGGTAGCTGCCATCTCCTTCAGACGGACAACCGGATCATGCATTAGCTGATTGACGATCCCTTTTGTCGTCTTGCGGATGATGTGCATCTCGCGCTCCGTCAAGTTTGGCAGCTTGTTTTCAATCTTGCGCATCGCTTCGCCTTGAATGGTGAGCGTTTTTTCACGCAGGGCAGCGATCAGCGGCGCTACCCCGAGCGTCTGGTACCAGGCGGTAAACGCCATGATTTCCTCTTCGATCATAGCCTCCAGTCGCTCCGCTTCCCGCGAGCGCTCTGCGACGTTGCTTGCGACGATGCCTTCCAGATCATCGATATCGTACAAAAAGACGTTATCCAGATCGTGCAGATCAGGGTTCAGGTCACGGGGAACCGCAATATCCACCATGAACAGCGGGCGGTGCTTTCGCTGCTTCATGATCGGCGCCAAATCTTGCTTGCCGAGGACGTACCCGGTCGCTCCCGTCGAGCTGATGACGATGTCTGCGGTGAGCAGCGCCTCAGGCAACTGCTCCATCGTACAGGAATCCCCTTTGAATTTTTCCGCCAAAAGCTGCGCTCTCTCCAGCGTGCGGTTTGCTACCGTGACGCGTTCGGAACCGTTGGCGTGCAAATGTTTGGCAGTCAGCTCGCTCATTTTGCCCGCTCCGACAATCAGGACGGACTTCCCGGCGAAAGAGCCGAATATTTTTTTGCCCAGTTCAACCGCCGCATAGCTGACCGAAACGGCGTTTTGTCCGATAGCCGTCTCCGTATGGGCACGCTTCGCGAACGTAATCGCTTGCTTGAACAGCGTGTTGAACACGGTTCCCGTCGTTTTCTGCTCTTGCGCCATCAAAAAGGCATCGCGCACCTGACCGAGAATTTGCGTCTCTCCCATCACCATCGAATCAAGACCAGCAGACACTCTAAACAGATGGTCGATTGCCTGTTCGTTCTCTTTTATATAGAGGTGATCCTTGAATCGTTCTTTTTCCACACCGAACCATTCCGCCAAAAAACGACGCGAATAGTCCCGGCCGATATTCGCCTGATCGCAAACGACGTAAATTTCCGTACGGTTGCATGTCCCCAAGATGACACATTCTGCAATACTCTTCGTCTGGGAGAGAAGATGAAGAGCGCGCACAGTCCCATCATCGCTGAATGTAAACTTTTCGCGAACTTCGACAGGTGCCGTTTTATAATTTAAGCCCAGCAAAAGAATATCCATAATGTCCTCCCAGAATGACATACTTGCATACGCCATATGTAAAATGCACTATTATTATAACATTATGCCCGTAAACGGACATGAGTAATTGTGAAAAGTTTATTAACTGAACGCACTTTTGGGCGCTCATAGAGTCGAATCGCTAGGGTGCAAACCGCGGCAAAAAGCGACAAATGGCGCATAAATCCGCTTGAAATCCCATTGCCGATACCGTATGATGCTGGCTATACGTCTATAAATATAAAATTTCGTAAACAAGCCGGGAGGAGAGAAAAGAAGCATTGAGAAAACCATGGATGGCAGACATAACGCTGCTTCTTATCGCTTTGGTCTGGGGAACCACATTTTTAATCGTACAGCAGGCGATCGCCTCACTGCCCCCCAACACGTTCAATGCTGTGCGCTTCACAGTAGCCGCTCTGTTTTTGCTCGTCATTCTATTGATTCGCAATCGTCGCCAGCTTACCGAGTTCCGCGGTCCGATCATTCGCGCTGGCATCATTCTCGGCTTCTGGCTCTGTCTTGGCTACGCTCTGCAAACAGTCGGCCTGCTTTACACGACGCCTTCCAAAGCCGGATTTATTACAGGCTTGTCTGTCGTGCTCGTGCCGCTGTTCTCTTTTTTGCTTTTGCGCGACAGAATCAAGGTTGTCGCCGTCATTGGCGTGATTCTCGCAGCAGCAGGCTTGTATTTGCTGACCCAAAATCAGGAGTTTTCGTTCAACCTGGGTGATGCGCTCGTGTTCGGCTGTGCGATTTGCTTCGCCATGCAGATCGTTTTTACCGGAAAGTACGCGCCACACTTCTCGGCCTTGCCGCTCGCCATCGTTCAACTGGGCACCGTCGCGGTCATGAGCTGGCTCTACGCTTTTTTCTTCGAAGACTGGAGCCGTGCGTTTGATCCGGCGATCTTGTTCATCCCCGAAGTGGCAATGGGCCTGATCGTGACGTCGATCTTTGCGACCGCGCTTGCCTTTTTGGCCCAGACGGCTTTGCAAAAGCAAACCAGCTCGACGCGAGTGGCACTCATTTTCGCCCTTGAGCCTGTGTTTGCCGCCCTTACTTCGTACATCTTCATTCATGAAGTATTGAACGGACGACAGCTGACTGGCTGCTTGATGATTTTTACCGGAATGATCCTGGCAGAGCTGCCGATCGCCCAATGGCTCCAGCAAGCTCGCGAGCGAAAAGACAAAACAAAAGCAGGCCGCGAATCGGCCTGACTGAGTGGCAAAAATGACAGAAAAAAGGTTCCTTCTCCCCGCTGGAAAAGGAACCTTTTTCCATGAAATTGGCTCTGACCGCTTGCGGCCAACAAGCTCCGACACGCCTGGATCGCGCGTCAGGAGCTTTTTTTCACTTCCTGCAAAATGGCATCGACAAACAGCTGCATGACTTGCCCGCACACCTTTTGCGGCAATCGCTCCGTCCGCTTGAGCCACTGCCGCAGCCGCATCAGGTGGAAAGCCGCATGCGGCACTCGGCCGCTCGTTCCGTGGTCGATCAAGGCGACAGCCGATTGCCCCACTTTTGCCCAATGGCGGTATTTTTCAATCCACGGCCGCGCTTCCTTCGCGAGCTTGTAGTTGCTCATTCCTCCCAGCAGCTGGTGGGCGGTCTGCTCCATCTCGCGGAAAAGCAAGTTCAGCTCAGAGACTGCTTTGTTCCGATCCCCCTGCAAAAACTGAAAGCGAAAGGACAGAAACGCTTCGAGCAGACGCGGCGACTCGACTTCACACAAAAACGAGCTTTGCACATTATCGGCAAACGCGAAAAAAGCATCGGCATCGGCATCACCCGCTACTTCTGCCACCGCCTGTTTCCAGGCGATGTGCGGATCGTAGCCGTACGGATCGCGCAAATACGCAGCCGTCGTCATCAACGGAATCTTGGAACACTCCGGCAGCGACATCGCATTCGCCACATAACCCGAAGCGTGTTGCCACAAGTCAGGGTCGCGATGGCGCAAAGGGCCAATGTGCAACTCGTTTGCCATAGCCAGATCGTTCACCGGGTAGTTGTCCCAGTAAAACGGCTTGTGGCGCGTGTACTCGGCAAAGCGTACAGCATCCCCATCTGTCAAGTACGGAGAACAGACGAAGCGTCCCGTCCAGAACAAATCCATCTCTTCGGACAAATGCTGGCCGAGATGCTGGATATATGGCTCTTTGCCAATCCCGTTGTACTGGGTTGGACACACAAACAGCCTGACCGGCTCGCCCCATCCTTGCATCATCTCCCATACCCGGCTGGCCGTTTGCACGTGAGCGTCTGCCAGGTGAGCGAACTGCGCAATGTCTTGCTCATGCAGCAAGTGCATGGGAATGTCGTCAAACAACAAGGAAAAATACCGGACGCCTTTGTCGTACATCGTCCGATATTTTTGAACAAGCTGCTTGATATGGGCCGGATTCGCATATTCCATGCTAAGGCCGGGGCTTAAACAGTAGACGAACTGCATCTGGCGCTGCCTTGTGCTGTCAATCAGTTCGTCCAGCTGACGCATCGCTTCTGTCGGGTGCGGCTCCATCCAGCGCTCCCGCAAAAACAGATCGTCTTTTGGCGAGTAGAAATAGGCATTGTAATCGTGCCGATGCAAAAAATCAATCATGTCCAGCCGCTCTGCATGCGTCCAGGGCGTTCCGTAGAAGCCTTCGATCACACCGCGTACGGCAAAGCAAGCCAGTTTGCTCACAAGAATGCCTCCCCTTCCCAGTTGCGGATTGGGTCTTGGACTTTTTCTCTTCCCTTACTCTGACTCGCTTGAGGTCGCTGCCGGAACCGAAGCTGCTGCTCCCGCTTCCTGTGCAGACTCGTTGCTTTCGCGCAGACGGCGCATGATTTCTCCCCACAGCTCATCTTTGCCTTGTCCTGTTTCCGAAGAAAACACGATGATCGTATCGCCGCCACGCATGTTCAAAGTCTGACGAATGATTTTTGTATGTTGCAGCCAGCGTCCACGGGCAATTTTGTCGCCCTTGGTCGCCACGATCACTGTAGGAATGCCGATCTGTTTGCACCAGTCGTACATCGCCACGTCGTCCTTGGACGGTGCGTGGCGAATGTCAACCAGCTGGATGACAAACCGCAGCTGTTCGCGGTTTTTCAGGTAGCCTTCGATCATTTTTCCCCATTGTTCCTTGATCGTCTTCGCGACCTTGGCGTAGCCGTAGCCGGGGAAATCGACGAAATAGAGCATCTGATTGACGCGGAAGTAGTTCAGCGTCTGGGTCTTGCCGGGCCGCGAGCTGATGCGGGCAAGCCCTTTGCGGTTCATCATTTTGTTGAGCAAGGAAGACTTGCCCACGTTGGAGCGGCCTACCAGCGCAATCTCGTGCAGGCCGTCCTCCGGGTATTGTTTCGGTCCGACAGCGCTGATGACGAACTCGGATGATGTTACTTTCATGCTTTGTCACCTGCTGTCGGCTGTTTGGTCAGAGCGTGGCGCAATACTTCATCCAGGTGCTCGACCGGATAAAAAGTCAGTTCTTTTCGCACGCTCTCCGGAATATCTTCAATGTCTTTCTCGTTGTCTTTTGGCAAAATAATCGTCGTCAAGCCAGCGCGATGGGCTGACATGCACTTTTCTTTCAGGCCGCCAATCGGCAGCACTTTGCCGCGGAGCGTGATTTCCCCGGTCATGCCCACTTCTTTTTTCACAGGAACCTGGGTCAGAGCCGAGACAAGCGCGGTCGCCATCGTAATCCCTGCGGACGGACCGTCTTTCGGAATCGCGCCTTCTGGAACGTGAATGTGAATGTCGTTCTTCTCATGGAAGGCCGGATCAATTCCCCACTGGTCCGCGCGCGAGCGAATGTAGCTGAACGCAGCCTGCGCCGATTCCTTCATCACATCGCCGAGTTTTCCGGTCAGGGTGAGCTTGCCTTTTCCAGGCAAAATGCTGACCTCTACGTTCAACGTATCCCCGCCTGCCTGTGTCCAGGCAAGACCTGTTACGGAGCCGATCTGGTCTTTTTGCTCTGCCAATCCGTAGCGGAAGCGCGGTTTTCCGAGCAGCGTCTCCAATGTTTTGGCCGTGACCACGACACGCTTCTTTTCTCCGCTGACGATCAGCTTCGCTGCTTTGCGGCATACATTGGCGGATTCCCGGTTCAAGTTGCGCACGCCTGCTTCACGCGTATACAGGCGGATGAGCTTCAGCATGGCATCTTCGTGCACTTGCAGCTTATCCTTGCCAAGACCGTGCTCCTCCATCTGTTTGGGCAGCAAGTACCCGCGCATGATGTTGAGCTTTTCCAGCTCGGTGTAGCCGGAGATCGAGATGACCTCCATCCGGTCGAGAAGCGGACGCGGAATCGTATCGAGACTGTTCGCCGTCGTGATGAACATGACATTCGTCAGATCGTACGTCTCTTCAATATAGTGGTCGCTGAACTTGTCGTTCTGGTTCGGGTCCAGCACTTCGAGAAGCGCGGAAGCAGGATCTCCGCGGAAATCGGATGCCAGCTTGTCGATCTCATCGAGCAAAAAGACCGGATTGATCGTGCCAGCCTGCTTCATTCCCTGGATGATCCGCCCTGGCAGAGCACCTACATACGTGCGGCGATGACCGCGAATTTCCGCTTCATCGCGCACGCCTCCGAGCGAAATCCGCACGAAGTTGCGCTCCAGTGCACGTGCGATCGAACGGGCGAGGGAAGTTTTCCCTACCCCCGGAGGTCCAACCAGACAGAGAATCGGCCCGCGCATGGAATTGACCAGCTTTTGCACAGCCAAATACTCCAGCACGCGTTCTTTCGGCTTTTCCAGTCCGTAGTGATCCTCGTCCAGAACTTCCTGCGCGTGATGGATATCCAGATTGTCCTCGGTCGTTTTCGTCCATGGCAGCGCCAAAAGGGTGTCGATATACGTGCGAATGACAGAGCCTTCTGCGGAAGTCGCCGGCATTTTTTCCAGGCGCTCCAGCTCTTTTTCGATTTTGGTCTTGATTCGCTCGGGAGCGTCGGACTTCTCCAACTGCGAGCGCAGCTCATCCACTTCTCCCTGACGGCCGTCCTTGTCGCCCAGTTCTTTCTGGATCGCTTTCATTTGCTCACGCAAGTAGTATTCCTTTTGCGTGCGCTCCATCTGCTTTTTCACCCGGTTGCCGATCTTGCGCTCCAGCTCCAGAACCTCGCGCTCGTTGTTCAAGATATCCAGCAAAATTTCGAGTCGCTCCTTGATGTTGACCGTCTCCAAAATTTCCTGTTTGTCCTTCATTTTCAGCGGCAAATGGGAAGCAATCACGTCAGCCAGTCGGCCTGGCTCTTCAATGTCTGTCACGGATGTCAGCGTCTCGGGAGAAACCTTTTTGGAAAGCTTGATGTATTGCTCGAAATGGTTTAACAGCGAGCGCATCAAGGCTTCTACTTCGTTTTCCTCCGTTTTTTCTTCTTGCAAGTATGTAATAGACACGACGAAATAATCTTCCTGTTGAAGATATTCCTCAATCTTCGCGCGTTGCAGCCCTTCCACCAATACACGGATTGTGCCGTTTGGCAGCTTCAGCATTTGTTTGACACGCGCAACGGTACCGATGCTGTAGATTTGCTCTGCATCTGGCTCCTCTATGTGGACTTCTTCCTGTGTTGCAAGCAAAATCTTGTTGTCGTCCACCATGGCTTGCTCCAGCGCGCGGATGGACTTTTCCCGTCCAACGTCCAGGTGGAGTACCATGGTCGGATACACAAGCAATCCTCGCAACGGGAGAAGCGGTAATTCTCGTTTACCGGAACGTTCGCCCAAGCGGATGCACCTCTCCTTGTTGATCTATCCCTCTTACCAAGAGCCTGATAACAGACAAAAACGGCTCCCAAAGCCGTTTTTTGCCCACCCGGCATATCCGAATCACCCCAAAAGCAAGCGCGAGAAAAACTGATCTTCCCGCCATTTGGGGAGCCCGTAACAGGCCGGGTAGGGCCCCGGGCTCTTTGCAAGCAGAAGCTTTTTACCATTGTAGCGCAAACACAATCCGATGTCTAATCTGCGGGCGCACGCGACTGCTACAGGGTCATAGGCGAGGAAGCCAGATCCTCCGCCGGAAGCTGGAGCGTAAAGCCAGGCGCTTCTTCCTCCTGTACAGCGACTTGCGGCACAGCCAGTTCAATGACTTGCGACACCGTTGAGACAGGAATGACCTCAATGCCTTTCATGTCGGCAAAAATGCTCTGCCAATTTTCCTCGGGGATCAACACGCGTGTGGCTCCCGCTTGTTTGGCTGCCTCTACTTTGGCGACGACTCCGCCGACAGGCTTCACTTTGCCGTGAATGCTTACCTCTCCAGTCATGGCGAGCAAATTGTCGACCGGCACTTCCGTGATCGCGGAGTAAATGGCGGTCGCGATGGTAATTCCCGCTGATGGCCCGTCGACCGGAACACCGCCCGGAAAATTGATGTGCAGATCGTAATCGTACGGGCGAACACCCATGCGGCTGAGGACGGTCAGGACGTTTTCAATCGAACCTTTTGCCATCGACTTCCTGCGGATGGTGCGACTGCGGCTGCCCATCTCCTCTTCCTCTGCCATCCCTGTCATGGCCATCCGGCCTTGTCCGGGCACAGCAGCAGGCGTAGCGGTCACTTCCAGCTCCATGACGCTGCCCATGTTCGGCCCGTAAACGGCAAGCCCGTTCACCAGACCGACTTGTGGCGTATCATGCACCTGTTTTTCAGGGCGCGGCGACTTCTGGCTGCTGTGCACGACCCACTCCACATCTTGCGCGATGATGTTTTTGCGTTCCTCGGTCAAGGCAATTCCGGCGGCGATTTGCAATGTATTGATCGCTTCGCGGCCGTTGGTGGCATACCGCTCGATGACGGACACCGCATCCTCATCAATGTTCATATGCATTTTCGGAACGGCTGTGCGCACGATGCTGCCGATTTCCGCCCCTTTCAACGGGCGAAAGAAAATTTCCAGGCAACGGGAGCGCAAAGCCGCTGGCAATTCATCCGGCAGCCGCGTCGTTGCCCCGACCAAGCGGAAATCCGCTGGCAGTCCATACTTGAATACATCATGAATATGCGAAGGAATCTGGTTGTTTTCCTCGCTGTAATAAGCGCTTTCCAGCATGACTTTGCGGTCTTCGAGCACTTTTAACAGTTTGTTCATCTGTACAGGATGCAACTCCCCGATCTCGTCAAGGAACAGCATCCCGCCATGTGCTTTCGTGACAGCACCCGGCTTCGGTTGCGGGATACCCGCCTGCCCGAGCGAACCTGCCCCCTGGTAAATCGGATCGTGAACAGAGCCGATGAGCGGGTCGGCGATGCCGCGCTCGTCAAACCGGGCGATCGTGGCGTCAATCTCGATAAACTTGGCGTCTGCATTAAAAGGCGACAGTTGGTTTTTCTTCGCTTCTTCCAGCACGACCCGGGCAGCAGCCGTTTTGCCCACTCCCGGCGGACCGTAAATGATGACGTGCTGCGGATTCGGCCCGCACAGCGCGGCTCGTAAAGCGCGCAGTCCGTCTTCTTGGCCGACGATTTCTTCCAAAGTAGCCGGACGTGTTTTTTCCGACAAAGGCTCCGTCAATGCAATCATTCTCATTTTGCGAATCGAGTCCAGATCTTTTCGCGATTCTTTTTCCGTGGAAGTTTTCGTGTTTCTCTGCGCTCGCAGCAAATTCCAGAAGTAGGTGCCGATGACAATCCCAACGACCACTTCAATGACAGCAATGACCAGTGTGGTATAGTCCATATGCAGTCCCTCCCATGCGTCCATGCAGCTTATTTACGCATATGTAAAATCTCTTCAGCGATATCAAGTAGTATTGCCCCGCATCCGTATACGTAAACCATAAACCCGCAAAGCGCACAGGATGAATATGGAAAAAAACCACCCCGAAAAACGGGATGGTTTTGCTTGAAGCGTCTTTATGCCGTTTCGCCGTGCAGCTCTTGACCTTCTTTGGTCATGAGACGCGGCTTCACTTTGTCGCGCACCGTTTCTTCTGTGATGACGCATTTGGTCACGTCTTCACGGGAAGGCAGCTCATACATCATATCGAGCATGATTTGCTCGATGATCGCACGCAGTCCGCGAGCCCCTGTATTGCGCTTGATTGCCTCTTTGGCAATTTGCAAGAGGGCGCCAGCGTCGAACTCCAGTTCAACACCGTCCAGGCTGAGCAGTTTTTGATACTGCTTCACCAGGGAGTTTTTCGGTTCTGTCAGGATGCGCACCAATGTTTCCTCGTCCAAAGGCTCCAATGTCGCCAGAACTGGCAAACGGCCGACGAACTCCGGAATCAGACCGAATTTCAGCAAGTCTTCCGGCAGGATGTACTTCAGGTACTCGCCTGCTTTCAGATCGCCTTTGACTCCATCGCCAAAATCAGCGCCGAAGCCAATCACTTTTTTACCCAAACGGCGCTTGATGATTTGCTCTACGCCATCAAAAGCACCGCCACAGATGAACAGGATGTTCGACGTGTCGATCTGGATAAATTCTTGATGAGGATGCTTGCGTCCGCCTTGCGGTGGCACGCTGGCAACAGTTCCCTCCAAAATTTTCAGGAGAGCCTGCTGCACACCTTCACCGGAAACATCGCGTGTGATCGAAGGGTTTTCCGATTTGCGCGCAACTTTATCGATCTCATCGATGTAGATGATGCCTTTTTCAGCTTTTTCCACATCGTAGTCAGCAGCCTGGATCAGTTTGAGCAAAATGTTTTCCACGTCTTCGCCCACATAACCAGCCTCAGTCAGCGAGGTGGCATCTGCGATCGCAAACGGCACGTTCAAGATACGCGCCAGCGTTTGGGCGAGCAACGTTTTCCCACTACCTGTAGGTCCGATCAGCAAAATGTTGGATTTTTGCAGCTCCACATCTTCGATCTTCGCTCCGGAATTAATCCGCTTGTAGTGGTTGTACACCGCTACCGACAAAGATTTCTTCGCCAGGTCCTGACCGATGACATAGTCGTCCAGGATTTTGCGGATTTCCACAGGCTTTGGAATTTCCTTCATGTCAATTTCTTCTTCCGTGCCCAGCTCTTCCTGCACAATTTCGTTGCACAGTTCGATACACTCGTCACAAATGTAAACGCCAGGACCGGCTACCAGCTTGCGCACCTGTTCCTGGGACTTGCCGCAGAAGGAGCACTTCAGTTGGCCTTTGTCGTCGTTAAACTTAAACATGCGCTTCACCTCACAACGGGTCAGTTTTTGCGTTCGATAATCGTGTCAATCAATCCATAAGCCTTGGCTTCTTCTGCACTCATGAAGTTGTCGCGATCCGTATCAAGCTCAACACGTTCGTACGGCTGGCCTGTACGCTCAGACAAAATCTGGTTCAGCTGGCGCTTCGTTTTCAAAATCCATTCGGCATGAATGCGAATGTCTTCTGCCTGTCCGCGCACGCCGCCGAGCGGCTGATGGATCATCACTTCGCTGTTTGGCAAAGCAAAGCGCTTGCCTTTTGCGCCAGCAGCCAGGAGAAATGCTCCCATGCTGGCAGCCATGCCCACGCAAATCGTGGACACATCCGGCTTGATGTACTGCATGGTGTCATAGATAGCCATACCTGCTGTAACAGAACCGCCTGGAGAGTTTATGTATAGCGAAATGTCTTTGTCCGGATCTTCTGCCTGCAAAAAGAGCAGTTGCGCGACCACCAGATTGGCTACCTCGTCGTCAATCTCGGTGCCGAGCAGAATAATCCGGTCTTTCAAGAGGCGCGAGTAAATATCGTAGGAACGCTCGCCTCTGCTGGTTTGCTCGATGACCATAGGGATCAGCATTATGTATCTTTCCTCCTTTGCGGTAAAAGGGATGGCCCTTTAAGTGAGAAGGATTTTACCAAAAAGTCGATGGTGGAAAAACAAGGCACGAGTGCATCGTGCCTTGTGGTTGGTACAGCCAGTGGTCAAGAGAGCCTGACCACTAACCAATCATGCGTCTTCCTAAGCTTATGCGCTTACTTTGCTTTCTGCAACCAGGAAATCAACCGTTTTGCGAATTTGAACGTCGCGGTACAGTGCCAAGAGGTTGTCTTGAGCAGTGAAGATTTTGCGCAGCTCGTCAGCAGGACGGCCGTATACGCCAGCCAGCTTGTTCAGCTCTTCTGTTACATCTTCTTCTGTCACTTCGATTTTTTCCGCTTTGCCGATTGCTTCCAAAGTCAAGGATGTGCGAACGCGGGAAGTAGCGTCTGCACGCAGTTGGTCGCGCAGTTGGCTTTCATCCATACCGGAGAACTGGTAGTACAGCTCCAGAGTCATTCCTTGGTATTGGAGGCGTTGGCCAAACTCGTTCACCATTTGGTCCAGCTCATGCTCAACCATTACTGCTGGCAAATCGATTTCCGCGTTTTCCGCAGCTTTCAGAACCAGTTGTTCACGAACATATTGTTCTTTTTCTTGCGCGGATTTTTCTTCGAGCTTTTTCTTGGTGTCAGCTTTCAGCTCTTCCAGTGTGTCGAACTCGCTCACGTCTTTTGCGAACTCGTCGTCCAGAACTGGCAGGTTTTTGCGCTTCAGGCTGTTCAATTTCACTTGGAATACCGCTTCTTTACCAGCGAGGTTAGGAGAGTGGTACTCTTCTGGGAAGGTAACCTTGATTTCTTTTTCTTCGCCGATTGCAAGACCTACGAGTTGCTCTTCGAAACCAGCGATGAAAGTGCCGGAACCCAGTTCCAGAGAGTAGTCTTCTGCTTTTCCGCCTTCGAATGCAACACCGTCTTGGAAGCCTTCGAAATCGATAACCGCGATGTCGCCTTCTTGTGCAGCGCCTTCTTCTACGGATACCAGCTCAGCGTGACGCTCTTGCATGCGCTTCAGTTCAGCATCCACGCTCTCGTCAGTCACTGCGAAGTCTTTTTCTTCGATAGCCAGACCTTTGTAGTCGCCGAGTTTCACTTCAGGCTTAACAGTTACCGTAGCTTTGAAGATCAGGTTTTTCCCTTTTTCCATTTGCTCAACGTCTACTTCTGGACGATCTACCGGCTCGATGCCAGCTTCACGAACAGCCTGTCCGTAAGCGGTTGGAAGCAGAATATCGAGTGCGTCTTGGTACAGAGATTCTACACCAAAACGGGATTCGAACATTTTGCGAGGTACTTTTCCTTTGCGGAATCCTGGAACTTGAACCTTTTGCACAACTTTTTTAAACGCTTGATCCAATGCTGCGTCTACTTGCGAAGCATCTACTTCAACCGTCAGGACTCCCTGGTTATTCTCTACCTTTTCCCAATTTGCTGCCACGTAAACTTCCCCTCCTAAATCGAATCAACAGAACATCGCCAGCCGCGCCATGGTATCTTCGCAGGCTCGGATGATAATATTCTAGCCATTATAACCATTCTAGTATAGCATAAATCTTTTATTTTACAAGAAGCCACTCGCTTTAGCGCCGAATCGAATAGCTTCCTCCCAGCTCCCTTACCGGATTGCCCTGATAGTCGTAAAACGCAACTGCCACCTGGACCGTTTGCGGGGTGACTCCTGTCTCCTCGATGATCGCATAGGTCGGCACAGCGAAGCCGCGGGGCATCTGAAGGCTGCCAGGATTTACAAACAAAATATCCCGTTCCACGCCACAGGCCGGGACGTGCGAATGACCGAAAACGACTACATTCGCACCGACTTCCTCTGCCCGGTAGTGCAGGCGAAGCAGCGAGCTTTTTACTCCGAACAGGTGTCCGTGGGTTTGCAGGATGTGGAGATCGCGCCATTTGGTCTGTTGCTCGGTCGGAACCTCTGATGTCGCATCGCAGTTTCCTCTCACCAAAGTCATCCCGGCGAACGGCTCACGTTTGTGATCGACACAAAAATCGCCGCAGTGCAAAATTTTGTCGACAGGGTGTCTCTTGACCACCTGAGCGACTTCTCTGATCAGGCCGTGGCTGTCACTTACGACGAGGATTCCCATCGCACTCACTCTCCCGTGTTGTCTTTCTGTCAGGCTGTACGGCCCGTTATTTCAGCAGCTCCAAAAGCTTCTGCATCGCTTTCGCCCGGTGGCTGATCTGATTTTTTTCTTCCGGCAAAAGCTCTGCCATCTGTTTGTTCAGCTCAGGGATGTAGAAGACCGGATCGTAGCCAAAACCGTTTGCACCTTTTGGCTCGCGCGCGATCATGCCTTCGCAGGCGCCTGTCGCGATGATCGGCTCTTCGCCCGGAATCACCAGCGCCAGCGTGCAGCGAAAACGCGCCGTGCGCTGCTCCATCGGCACACTGTCAAGCTCGGTCAAAAGCTTGCGCCAGTTTTGTTCGTCAGTCGCTTCCTCTCCGGCGTATCTGGCGGAGTAGACGCCTGGACGGCCATCCAGCGCGTCTACTTCCAGTCCGGAATCGTCACCGAGAGCCGGCAGATTCAAGTATGTAGAAATTTCGATTGCCTTTTTCAGGGCATTGGCTTCAAACGTCTCTCCGTCCTCCACCACTTCCGGAACGCCTTCATACTCGGCCAGGCTGATTCCTTCCCAGCCGTACTCGGCAAACAGTCGGTTAAATTCTTTTACTTTCCCTTGGTTGCGCGTCGCAAGCACGACTTTTTTCAGATCAGACATGACTTTCCTCCGCTACCGATTCTGCAAATGTCAGGGGAACATCCGAGAGCGCCTGCTTCTGGTTTTGAATCAGATTGCCGATCCCGATTTTCGCCAAGGCGATCATCTCTTGCAGTTGCTCAGGAGAAAATGGTGCGTCCTCGCCTGTGCCTTGCAGCTCGACGAATTTGCCTTTGCCTGTCATGACAACGTTCATGTCAACCGTTGCAGTCGAGTCTTCCTTGTAGTTCAAATCGAGCACGGTCTCCTCGCCGATCACGCCAACGGATGTCGCCGCCAGAAAATCGTTGAGCGGCAGTTGCTTCCATACGCCGTTCTCCACCAGCTTATGCATGGCATCGACCATCGCCACGTACGCTCCCGTAATGGAAGCTGTGCGCGTCCCTCCGTCCGCCTGGATCACGTCGCAATCCAGCCAGATTGTACGTTCTCCCATCGCTTCGAGATGCACCACCGAACGAAGCGCACGGCCGATCAGCCGCTGGATTTCCATCGTCCGTCCTCCGACTTTTCCTTTGGAAGACTCACGCGCGTTGCGGGTCGCTGTCGCTCGGGGAAGCATGGAATACTCGGCTGTGATCCAGCCCTTCCCGCCGCCACGCATGAAAGGCGGTACCCGATCCTCCAGAGTCGCCGTACAAATCACCTTCGTATCTCCGACTTCGATCAGGCATGATCCTTCTGCGTGTTTAATGTAATTGCGCGTAATCGTTACTGGGCGCAACTGGTCATGGGCACGGCCATCCACTCTCATTCCAAGTTCCTCCTAAATCGCTTTGTTACACTCCGCTCATTATACCAGAGGCACGAAACGATCTGCCACTGCCCAAACCGCTCTGGGCTATTTGCCTCAATTGGCAATTTTCCAATGACTTGCGCGACGGGATGCTTTCTTCCCCCGCGAAGCAAGAAAAAGCGCTTGCGAAAAACAGATGCCTTAAATTAGAATGACACCTAATTAGATATTTAATTAATTAGAGGATGGTGAAAAATGAACTTTCTTTTCTTGTTGAAAAATCCGAACATGCGGCGGCTCGTATCAGCCAATCTGCTCAGCGGAATCGGCGACTGGTTCAACAGCGTCGCGGTTCTCAGCCTGCTTTTGCAAATAACGGGCGAAGCGCTGGCAGTCGGAATTACGCTTGCCCTGCGGACGTTGCCGCACTTGCTGTTCGGGCCGCTGGGCGGATACTTGGCGGATCGTTTTTCCCGCAAATCAGTGATGATCGTTTGCGATCTCGCTCGCGGACTCATCGCGCTCTGTTTTTTATTCGTCGCAAGTGATGCCGACGTATGGCTCGTGTATGCGGGCACTTTTTTGCTCGTCGCGTTTTCTTCGCTCTACAATCCGTCCCGCCTGGCTATTCTCCCCGACATCGTGGACAAAAGCGGGCTTGCTTCCGCCAACGCCCTTGATCAGAGCGTCTTCGGAGTTGTGATGGCGATCGGCTCGCTTGTCGGCGGATTTTTCGTCGCGCTCTGGGGGAGCGAAGTGGCTTTTTGGTTCAATTCGCTGTCGTTTTTCGTCTCCGCTCTCCTTTTGCAGCGGTTGACTGTCGCTACTACGACCGACGGCACGACTGCACCCGCCAAGCAGCGACAAGTGGAATCGCAGGCAACAGACAGCGCTTCCTACAAAAAAGCTTGGCAACAGATCAAAGCAACTCCGGTTGTGCTCGTGATTTTGTTGCTGACAGCGCTGTGGCCGATTGGCGGCGGCTTGATCAATGTGCTGATTTCCGTCTACGCCTATCAAGTATTCGCTGCGGGGCAATGGGGCATCGGGCTTTTGTACGGGGCAATCGGGGTAGGTTTCATCGCTGGCGGGATCGTAGCCCAGCAGTTCCAGCGGCATACGCGGGCGATCGCTTCGGTCAGCTTCGCTTTCGAAGGATTTTTCGTCCTGCTGACGAGCGTGTCGCCGTCGATTTTTGTCACAGCCGCCTGCTACGCTTGCTCGACTGTAGCAGGCGGAATGGGGAATGCCAGCCTGAACACCTTGCTGATGAAGTACGTCAAACCTGATTATTTGGGCCGGGTCTTCGCTCTGGAAGCCACGCTCTCAAACGTCCTGCTCGGCCTGTCCATGCTCGCTGGCGGCTGGATTTTGACTTTTGCCGATCCGCGGATTGTCGGTTTTGCCGCTGGGGCGTTCGTCACCACTTGCTCGATTTGTCTCGGCCTTCTGATCTGGCGAGCGGCACGAACGGCCGAGATGGCTGAAACGGCTGACGACCAGCCAGTGCCATCCCGCAGCATATAGCCGTGAACTGTCGTGCAAAAGAAAAAACCACGCTCGAAAACTGGCGGGCGTGGCATTGCGCTGGTTGATTTAAAAAGCGAGCGGGTTGAGCTGCAACGGCCGGGATACCGGCTTGGTGAAATCTCCGCTGGCAAGCGGTTTGCCCTCGACGAGAAGCTGCACCTGCTTGGCTCCGGTCGAATCGGTCAAGGAAAGCACAAGGGATTGCAGCGCCTCGGGACTGGCTTCCTTGCCATCGTCGTATTTGAGAATATCGCTGCTCAAATTGACGGTGACCAAGTCTTTTTCCTGCTTCACGTCCAGTACGCGGGTCGTTCTGAGCAGCGAGCTGAATAGCTGCGAGCCTTGCTTCGGCCCCTTGATCAGCTCTTCCACTGTCGCCTTGGCGATGTCGGCTGTCTCTGGAACGAGTCGCGTGACCGGAACGTAATACGTACGGGTGTCATTCAGTTGTCCCTGGAAGTACACGGTGACTGCTGACGTGTTGCCCGGCACGGCTCCGTCTGCCAGCTCCAGATTCACCCCATGATTGCGGTCCAGCTGCGTAATCGGCGTACTTGCTGTCGGCATCTCGGTCAACGGTGTTCCGTTCACCCAGATTTGCACCGTTTTGACATTGGGAAATTCCGTCAACGCCCGCGTCACAGCGTCGAGAATTTTTTTCTCGTCCTTTTCCTCATACGCTTTGAACTCTTTGGAAAAGTCCACCGTCGCCACGCCGTCTTTGATTACGAGTCCTTTCACTTCTGTCCCGGTTGGCAGCACAGCCGTGAACCCTCCTTGCAGCAAGCTTTCCACAGGACCGCCTTTGACCATGTAGTTCAAGACTTGCTTGGCAGGCCCCTCCGATTTGGGAATCGTCAAGGACACGGGCACGACATAGCCGTTTGCATCGAGCAAATAAACGGTCTTCTCGTTTGTCTCTTGAACCGCCTGCTCTTTTCCTTGCACCGCGACATCCGGTGACACGGTGCCATTTGGCTGATTGGCCGACACCTGTGACTGTGGCGGTGCGTCGATACTGCTCGTTTCCTGTTCCGGGCCAAAAAGACCGCAGCCCGACAAAAGCACGGCGCTTACCCCCAGGACAGCCGTCATTTTGCCTATGTGTCGCATCTTCATTTCCCCAGCCTCCTCCAGACACTTTGTACTACCATGTATACGAGCAGGGCTTGGGTTTATGCGTTGAAAGTTTGTCTGGCAAAATGGACGGCCTTCCGCCGTTTTAAGGCTGCACAGATTTTTCCAGCGTGTGGTGAATGACGTCCACCTTGCTGCCCAGCCATTCCTCCGCAATCAGCCGGAAACGCTCTGTCTCGCCGCTTGTGACAAACAGGTGCTGTACTTGTTCCAGCTTCTTGCCAGCTTCCGTGGAGACGATTTGCAGCGACAGCTCACGGGCGGTTTCCTCCGCTGAGTTGATCAGCCGGACGCCATCTCCCATGACTTCCTGGATCACGGGCGCAAGCAACGGATAATGCGTACAGCCGAGAATCAACGTATCCAGATTCTCGCCCTGCAACGACGCCAGTGATTCTTTGACGACTTGGCGTGCCTCTTCCGAGCTTGCCTGATGGCTTTCCACCAATGGCACAAACGCAGGACAAGCCTTTCCCACCACGTATAAATCCGGCTCCGCCCGCAGCAGAGCGCGCTCATACGCCTTCGTGCGAATCGTCGTCTCCGTACCGATCACTCCGACCCGTCCATTTTTCGTCACTGAAACGGCAGCACGCGCTCCCGGCTCAATCACCCCGATTACCGGCAGCGGCAAATAAGAGATCGCTTCTTCCAAAACGACAGCAGTTGCTGTATTGCAAGCAATCACCAGCGCTTTAAGCGGTGTGGTCATTACATAATCAATCATTTGAAAACTGTATGTCCGAATCTCTTCCGGGGACTTGGAGCCGTACGGGCACCGCGCGTTGTCTCCTACGTATATGATCCTTTCTTCGGGCAGTTGACGCATGATCTCTTTGGCTACAGTCAACCCTCCCACTCCTGAATCAATGACAGCAATCGCTCCATCTCTACTCATGCAAATGTGTCTCCCCTGTTGAAATGAATATAGTACAGCATACCACTCAAACATTTGTGCTACTACCATATGCTGAGTTTAATTTTCTTGTACTCCGCGAATGTCGCACCTTCTCTGGGCTGCGTTCATAATCTGTGGGAGAGATGCGCCCATGTGAGGAGGAATGTTTGTGGAGGAGCAAGCCAAGCAACTGCTGGATTGGAGTCAGTGGGGCCGTCAGTGGATCGACCATCTGCGAAAACAGAAACCAATAAACCGCGAGCTGGAACGGCATCTGCACAAATTCGAAGAGTCTTTTACGAAAATAGGAAGACAGGCTTCGCGCCTGGATAAGTTGGCTGCCGAGGAGACATTGCCGACGTTAATTGCGCGGGCCGAACAAGTTCAGGAGCAATTCCACCACTTTTTGCGACTGGCGCAACTGACCGAAGAGGAGCAGCAAGACGACGCCACCGCCATCGTTCCCGTTCAAGAAGATTTCCCCGAAACTCAGTTGGTCCACACAGCAACTCTCGCAGAGGTCGATCCTGTCGGCGCCCCCATGCCCGTGTCGTATCCAACAGCCCGGGAACCTGTTCGCGCAACCCGCCCTGTCGCTGCCGGACGCCACACTCTGCCTCCGCTGCCATACGCGCACAACGCTCTTGAGCCATACATCGACGAACATACGATGCGCATTCACCACGAAAAGCTGCATCAAAAATATGTCGACGACCTGAACACGGCGGAGAAAAAACTGGTCGAAGCCCGGCAAAGCGGCAACTACGATCTGGTTCGCCACTGGGAACGCGAGCTTGCCTTCAATGGGGCTGGCCATTATTTGCATACCATTTTCTGGCCGTCCATGAGTCCAGAGGGCGGTGGTGCTCCTACGGGAGAGCTGGCCGAAGCGATCCAGCGGTATTTCGGGTCTTTTGGCGCATTCCAGCAGCAATTTTCCCAGGCCGCTGTCAAAGTGGAAGGCCCTGGCTGGGCGATCCTCGTCTGGTCTCCCCGGGCGCACCACCTGGAAATACTGACGGCGGAAAAACACCAAAATCTCGCCCAATGGGATGCGATCCCGCTCCTCGTTCTGGACGTCTGGGAACACGCGTACTTCCTGTCTTATCAAAACCAGCGCGACAAATACGTGGAAAACTGGTGGAACATCGTCCATTGGCCCTATGTCCAGGAACGTTTTCAGCAAGCGCGCAAGCTGCGCTGGGAGCCGTTTTGAGCCATTTTCCCCGCAAAAAAACCCCCTGTTCTCCCAAGACGTCGGGATGAAAGGGGGTATAAGGCTTCTGGGTCCTGTTTCCTGTTCGTTACGGATTGTAAATGACGAACTCGATCTTTTTCACCTTGACCGGATTTGTGAGCGGCTTGGCGTTTTCATCGGTTTTTTGGGCGGCAATCTTGTCTACGACTTCCATCCCCTCAAACACTTGACCAAAAACGGTATGGCGGTTGTCCAGGTACGCCCGCCCGCCAATTTCCTTGTACTTGGCTTCTGCATTCAGCGGGAGCGCGGACAGATCGAGGTACTCCTGATCTACATTCGGACTTTGGACGATATAAAAATGCGTGCTGTTCGTGTTCGGTCCTGCGTTGCCCATGGACAGCGCCCCGCGGAAGTTGAACAAGTCGCGGTTGAACTCATCTGCAAAATCTTTGCCGTAAATGCTCGGCAGCTCCTTGCCATCCGGGCCAGTAAGCTCTCCCGCCTGAATCATGAAGTCGTTGATGACCCGGTGGAAAATCATGTTGTTGTAGACGCCTTTTTTGGCGAGTCCCTTGAAGTTCTCGACCGCTTTCGGAGCTTTGTCCGGGAACAGCCTCAGCTTGATCACACCCGCATCGGTAGTCATGACGACGATTTCTTCCCCTTTGCGCGGCTTTTCAAGCTGAAACAGCTTCACGTTGGAGACGTCGATGCCTGTATCCTGCCACACCATGCCCCACGCCTGCCAGACGGCCCCGTCTTTGTTGCCGCGTTTGACGAGGCCGATCAAATCTGTTTTTTCGATTGCCTTATTGTCCGCTGTGTACCCGATATATTTAAATTTCACAATGGAACGATAGCTGTTGTAAGCGTCCTCTTTTTCCACGGTGTACAGCTTTTGCGGCACCGCTTCCACCACTTCAATCTTCTGGAACTGGGCCAACGTTTTTACATACTCCTGCATCGCATAGTAATTCAGGGAGTCTTTTGCCAACAGCTTGTCCAGCTCGGCCGGATTGGTGCGATGCTTCACCAAAGCCTGGGCGAAATCCGCCACTTCCTGCTTGTCTCCACCATGCGGGCGAAATTGGTGTGTCTGGACTTCTGTTCGATAATTATGAGTGGTGCTCGCAGCTGCTTGTTGGACAGCAACCGGGCTAAACAGTGGGATAGCCATACTTGCGACTACCAGGAAGGAAACAAGCTTTTTCAATAGATTCGCCCCCTAAATGTGCTTTTGAAAATATTTCCATGAAGGTAGTATAGCGTAAAGCTTGTCTGGAAGGTAGTTGTTTTTGGAATATTTCTACTTTTCATCCGCCACTCTTGCTCTCGCCGGGAGCAAGTTTTTCTGGCTGAAAGCATTTGACTGCTCCTTTTGAAAGGTTCATATTTTTATTCGGACAAGTGAAAGATTGCCAAGCCTTTATTCGTCTTTACAGGGACAAGGAGGTGAAACCCTTTTGAATCAAGATACTGGCTCGCGAATCGAGCAATGGTTTCATTTATACAGCCAAGATGTCTATCGGTTTCTCGTCTATTACACCGGGCGAAAAGATATCGACGATCTGGTTCAAGAGACCTTTATTCGTGCCCTGAGAGCAGCACAGCAAACAGAGATCGAGAATCCAAAAACGTGGCTGTTTGCCATTGCGCGAAACGTAGCCATTGATGAAAAGCGCCGAGCCAAGCTGATCAACTGGCTGCCGGATGTGTTTTTGCAGCATCTCGTTTCGCGCGATAAAACACCCGAGGAGTCGCTGGAGTTAAGCGAAAACAAGCGCATGCTGTACGAGCTGATCAATCAGTTGAAGCGTTCGTATCGGGACGTTTTGATCCTGCGCGGAATCAAGGGGTTATCGAGCAAGGAGACGGCGGAGGTTTTGGGCTGGACGGAAGCCAAGGTCAATCTCACGTTGCACAGAGCGATGAAGGCGATTCAAAACAAAATGCATGTTTCGATTGCGGAGGTGATGCACGATGCCATCACAAGATGAGCAGATCATCCTGGAGGAATTGAACCAATTCCCGAAGCAAAGCCTTTCCCGGGAACGCAGCCAGGCGATCTTGGAAGGTGTACGAAAAGAAGGAGGCAAACTGCAAAAAGTGAACAAACGAAAAGCGTATTACGGCTGGATGGCCAAAGGACTGATCACCTGCGGCTTGTTGCTCGGCTTTTTCTGGCTGAAACCATTTGCTGTTCCGGCAGAAACAACGAGTCAGGCAGCTTTGACTCCTGAGGAGCAAACGTATTTTGCCGCTGCCCAAAAAGCCGTACAAGCAGCGAGCGGCATTCAGAAAACCTTTCCTTTTGACGAGCTCGAAAAAGACGCGGAATACACGATTGTCCGGGCAAAAGATTACCAAGCCATCGTAACGTTCAAGCCTGGCACGACAGAAGTTCGCAGTGTTGCCGCTGAATTTGCCACAAACGAACTGATCCCGCCCTATCAAAAATATGTAGAAACGGCGCAGAACGCCTTCAAGGAGGCTTCCCAGCAGGTTGCCCTCCAGAAAAGCTGGTTTTTTAAAGGCATGGGCGAACACTATTTTTCCTTCGAGCTTGCGGGCAATCAGCACGTCCAAGTCGATTTTGCCACAAACAAAGTCGCTGGTTTCGCATTGAATTACAACCCAAAAGACGTGGATCAAAAGGCAATCTCCATCGCACAAACAGCCTTGACGCGCCTCTCCCACGAAAAACAGTTTGCCTTTACCGAAGCCAAAAAAAGGAAAGAGACGGGCGAAGCTACTTGGCAGCTCGACAACAAACAAGCGAACTATGCGGTGACAGTCGGCGCAACGACAGGTCAAGTGTACAAGGTGGACTATGTAACAGATATGTACAAAATCAAAGCACTGGATGAAGTCATTCCTGTTACCAAGCCGCTCATTCAAGACATTTTTGGCATGGACATCAGCGGATACACAGCGCACGGCGGCAAAGATTGGGGCGGCTACGTGCTGAGAAGCCCAGGGAAACCAAGCTTTTCCATCCACCTTTACAATTTGGACGTCGGCAATATTTACAGCATCCGCATGGAAAAATAAAAGGAAAAGCTGCCGACTTGACTAGGGTCATGGTCAGCAGCTTTTTCGCATTTTACTTGCACGTATTTTTTCTGTTCGGATTTAAAATGAGCGCCTCATCGCCCAGTTCAAACAATTTGTCCAGCAAGGCATCCATGCCGTGCTCCAGCTTGTAGTCCATCTCTTCTTTATACAGTGGAAGCAAGAAGTAGGCGTGAATCTGCGTTCCGTCCTTGGCAGAAATGACGCTGAGTTCCTCGGAGAGCTGGAACATAATGACGCCATTCAGTCCAGTCCCATCCGCATACGGCTCATATTCCGCATAATTCGGAATCGTGTGTCCGTAACCGAGCCACGTATTGTACTGGTGCGGAAAACGCGCCATCTGCTTCATCAGCCGGATCGGCCAGTACAGATTTTCATCCTTCAGCGACTCTTCTGTCAGCTCCCAGGATGCTGGCAAAAATATCATCACTTCCGCCCGATCGATCACTTCCTCCATCTGCTCCTGCACTTCATCCGGAATCGTCATCGGCAAATCGCTCATCCCGTTTGTGTACAGCACCCAGAATGGCTCTTCTTCTGTCGGGCTCATGACATTGACATCAATATGGATGGTATCAGAAATGATCTCATGGAAAACGCTGCTCTCTCTCCCGGCAAAAACCGTTTGGAAGTGGTTCACGACATCGTCTACATATTTCATCGGAGCCGGCGGTTCAAAGCCAGCTTGCTGGTTGTAGGTATAAATCGCAGTGCCGTCCTTTGCTTTTTCGTCGGTTTCCACGCCGCCAAACAATTTCTTAAAAAAGTTCATGGTGGTGCCTCGCTTTCTTGGACTTTGGATTTTTTATCCTTTTATTACATCGGTTGTTTTGGATGGGGGATAGAGGTTAAAATTTGAATCGCTCTCATTCAGGACATGCTATTAGCCTATTTTTACTGATGTTTTCTCTTGTATATGAATTTCAAACTTTTCATTTGGAATAGGAAAGCTCTCGGTTGTATGCAGGATGTATATATTTGCGTCGTTTGTTGGCTCAAGCTTAATAAAGCGGGGCACTTCACCCCAAGATATTCCTTGACTCTTAGTTAACGGTAGGTCTACAGCGATTCTAAGTTCCTCCCGTGTATTCGCATTTTTTAAATACAAGCGAGCTGAGCCATTTTGCTGAAACAAATTAATAAGTTCTAAACAGTACATATAGCGCTGATCGGAGGTTTGCTGGATGGAATCCGTCTCTAGTTTCTCTGTTAACCATCCGCTCGTCTCTACGTTTTTATACAAATGTGGAGTCAGTACAAGCATGGCAGTCATGATCATGAAAACCCCAATGACCTCCCACCACCTAGACGGACTCCACTTTTTCAATAATAGAAAACTAGAAACGACTATCAATAAAATGGAGGGTATACCTAGATACACAAGTATTACTGTGGAAATTAAGTCTATACCCCGTTGAAAATTTGCAGTCGAACCCAGTACAAACCAGATAACACCTGATAAATTAACGAGTATAGTGATGACCCACATTACTTTCAACCACAGTCGCACTGGGTGTTCCCCCTCTTGTTTTTAATGGAATCTGGTAGTATCGCCTCATGGTTTGAATTAGTAACCCTAGTATGGAGCTCTTCTGAATTTACACTGGAAGTAGGTTCATTATTATAATTTGGGGTAAAGATGTTGTTTTGTTCTTCGCAAGCTGTGCAGATAACTAGGGCTACAAGGAGTATGATAACAGATGTAATAGTCCTTCCTCTAAAAATCACTTACTGACTTCCCTGATCGTTGATATCGAAGCGAGCGATCCAGTGCCTTGCCAGAAACTTTTTCGTCCCAAACGATCTGTTTAGAAATTCGATATGCGGCAGTAGCTGCCTTGCGTAGTATCTAGGTTAATCACAGTCTTTTTTACCCATTCGTACAGGTACACACTATAGCTTTTTGGCAACGAATTTTGTTCAAATAAGTGCGACAAGCAACTGATGCTACCCCTAAACATTGTGATGCTCTGTGCTGGACTACATTCTATTTCTCAATGGTATGCTCATACAATAGGAAACAAAAAAGATGACCTCTATAATTAAGTAAGAAGCCATCTCTTTAAACAATATAAACTGAGCATAATTTACACGAAATTACTGAAATACCTTCGTGAACTACTTATGAGTAGATGTACAAATCAAAGTCAAATTCTGCTTTTATTTCATGCGCAAATGCTATTATATCACTATCTAAATATATAGCAGGTGTTTGATTTTCCTCAATTTTAATAACGATACAAAATTTGATTTCGAGGTTGTTCTCTACCTGCAACTCTTTAAGATCATTTTTTTTGGGCCTTATTTTTTCAATAACATCTCTAAGTTGAATATTAACATCAAGAGACTCTTGATATCCCGTATTAATTGACCAGCAAGTCTCCTTTCTCACAGCTTTTCTATGCTTTGCTTGATCGCCTTTATAATAGATTTCATTTGGTTTAATTTCCAATCTCTCTGCAATAAAGTCTGGGTTAAACTGGTCTCCAGTTAGAGTAAACTCTACCATTACGCTAGTCTTATTCATTCTTCCACTCCCTAATTATCAATAAATTCCTCAGTAGGTATACCATTGCCTAACCCTCTCTTTTCAAAAAAATACTTTGACCAGTTTAAGTGTTGCTAATCCAAAAATCTTCTAAAGTCTTTATTGTCCAAGACTTAGTAGTCTGCGAGTGCTTCCAGTGCAGGCTTGTAGTTCTCAATACTCGTAACGGTATTAATGGCTTTTTCATAACTGGCAGGATCAGTAAAAGTGCCCCATCCTTCCTTAAACGTTATATTTCCCGTAGGGTCAATGAACATAATTGGATTATTCTCCACATACGTCTACCGATTCAAACTAAGCGAATTATCCACTTGCCCTTTATACGTATCCTCCATGATAAAGCGGAAGATGGAAAGAGAAACGTGACAACAGTTCTGCTGCAACCATCTTTACGGTGAAAAGAGGCCCACATTTGCTTTCTGCCTGACTAAGCAGTTCTTCCAGCAGCTTTAAGCGCTCTTTGATTTGCGCTTGCTCTGCTGTAAAATCTCGTAACAGCGCCACATAATGCTGATCTGTAATTCGCCCCAATGCATTGCTTGCGCTGAATCGTTTGCAGTTCGCTCTCCCGCTTGGTCAGCTTGTCCCGTTCCTTGAGAGCTGCCCCCCATTCTTTCTCTTGCTGCTTCTGGCTTACGTCGACCAGCATCTCCACAAAAGAGCTTTTCCTCGGCTGTCCGCGCATGGCGCTGAATGTCCGCCAATAGCATTTCATAAATATCTACATAGCTGATGTAATGGAAGATACAATATTACGAGTAAGCGTCCATCATGGCAGCTAAAAATGCTTTGAATTGTTCGACATACGACGAAGGCTCCATGATCCTCACATCCGTACCAAAACCGGCTAAAAAGCGAAAACCGTCCTCGTTTTGAGGAATGCTGATCGAGGCAATCAGGTATTCCGGATCAGAGGCATCCATGCATTTTCGTCCATAGCGCTCAATGAATTGTTCCTTCACGCGGGGAGAGATCCGTGCTTTAATCGCAACAAGCGGGCTTTGATAATCAAGTTCCGTTATGTGGTCCTCGCTATCGTCTCTAGGCACAAATCGGGCCTCTTCCATCCTGAACCGGTCTGTCCTGGACAGCTTGAAGGTTCGAAAAGTCTGGCGCTCCAAACAGAACCCTCTGAGATACCAGCTTCTTTCACTAAAATGAAGGCGATACGGTTCCACCCTTCGGTGCGTGGCAATCCCCTTGCGATCCAGATAGTCGAAGGCAACCAGCCTGTTTTGTACAATGGCTTGCTGGCATTCGTTCAAGATGGGGAGGAGATCCGAGCGTCCTTCCCAATCGTAAAAGGAGAGTTGAATCATGCTATTGCAAGATGCGGTGCCAACCATGGATGCAATCTTTTGAATAGTGGCTTCTACTTCTTTGCTCACCATCAGCTGCCCCAGCCCGTTCAGCGCCGTCAACACATTTTCCAGGTCCGTTTGATTCAAAAGACGCTTGTCCAATTTGTACGTATTCATTATCGCATAGCCGCCATGAACCCCGTGAACCGCATAGATCGGAATGTTGGAAAGTCCCAGCGTTTCCATGTCGCGCAGAATGGTTCTTTTGCTGACGCCAAACAGGCTGGCGAAGGCTCCCGCCGACATGACCTCTTTTTGCAACAAAATCATCACAATCGAAATCAGCCGCTCCACTTTGTTCATTTAAAGCCTCCCGTTTGCCTTGCGCTCAACAATGAAATTTCTTTTTAACGCAATACGAATAAGCGACACATAAGATGTCACCTATTATAGCTTAATATGTAGCTAGAACAAGGAGGAGGTATTCATTTTATGGCGGCAGTTGTGTATATGAATTTCGATGGGGTTGCAGAGCAAGCCATTGCGTTTTATGCAGAGGCTTTGAGCGCAAGTGAAGTGAAAGCAGTGAAGTTCAAGGATATTCCTCAAGACCCGAACTACCCGTTGCCGGAAAATGAGTTGAACTTGATTATGGAGTCGTCTATAGCCTTCGAAGGTGGAAAAATCATGATGTCGGATGTCCTGCCTTCGATGAAGAAGGTAACGGGGGAAGTCGTTCAAGGCAATAACATGCTGATTACGCTCGTTATGGACGACAAATCAAAACTGCAGAAATACTTCACCGCTTTGTCCGTTGGCGGCCATGTGATCATGCCATTAGGCAATATGCCTTGGTCATCGTGTTTCGGGATGCTGGTTGACAAATTCGGGGTAGCCTGGAAGTTCAACAGCGACGCGGATATTTTCCTGGACAGGGTAATTGCAGACAAGCGGTAAAATCATTCAAAAAAATGGTCTTGCTACCGAAGAGAAGACCATTTTTTTATTTTCCCGCTAAGAACGGGAATCGTTTGTTTGTTCACCTTCTCCATCAATTTACAATAAATTTTTAGTTTTATATTGCTTCCCCAGAGGAATTACATCCCCTAGGTTCGTTACTCTTGTACAATGTAGCAATCATGTCTGGATTTACGAAGTCTTTTAATCCCCACCACAAATACTCTAGCTTGTTGCCATTCATGACTTTGTTTACGCCGAACCGTGCACAGATCTCATAATACTGCTCTTTTCTGAGTTGACCATCACGTTCTAACAATTGTTTTCCCATCCAGATCATCCCGATGCGTTGAATCGTTTTCACTCGTAGATTGTCCAAACCAAAGTATTCTTCTTATGCATAATCTCCCATAAATCAGATGAGGACTGACTTGTTCCATATGAACATTTCTTGTCTTGACTGGCCTGATTACATAGCCTGTTTCAATTAATTCACTTGTTTCTTTGAGATGATCTCAATGGTGACGCCTGCAAGGCGCATTTCAATTGCTTTCATTTTAATTTCTATGGGATAACTAACTCTAGTTGCCAAAACAAAAACACCTCCAAGGTTGTCCCCCTACTTACGACATGGGCGTGTTCTCTTGAAGGTGTTTTGATTTGTCTCACGTTACGGGGTCAGTCCCAGTAGTTGGTTACTCGTTTGGGGTGTTACGCTTTTTGCGTAGATTAGTCTCTATTCCCCTTGTACGTATATTTCTCTGGATTTCTTACATAGTCGCTAGTTAATACACAATTATTTGTTTCAAATGACACTGTCACTTTTCCAGTTGCGTTAATACCTAATTGAGAATAACCTCTTGGCCAGTCTAATACTCCCCCTAGATGATATTGATACTCTTCAAAACCTAGAGGCTTCCCCCAGCTTTTTGTTAACGTTAAATATTTCTCATTTTTGATTTTAATGAAATCATCTTCATTTGTTTGGTATAACGAAACCTCTAATAGACCCGATGTCACTCCTTCAAAGCTGATAGTCGCAATTCCTGATACATAGTAATCTTTTGTCTGTTGTGTTTCTATAAATGAAAGACCCCATACTTCGATTGCTATTGATTCGGGTAATTCTCTATGACCGTGGAAAAATAATGTCGCTTCTGTAAAATCTACTTGATCAAATAGCTTACCAGTAACATCAAGGACGTTTCTAATTTTACTCACCCATTTCTTAGTCAAAATGTAATTTATACAGTGTAATCTGTTTTAATGTATCTGATTTGATTGGTTGACCATTTGTTTGAAAACTAGTTCATAAACCTTCAACTGGTTTACCTTTATATAACAATCCAAAATCCGCACTACTAAATTCTTGCTCTGATGCGTTAAATACATTCTTAAAATACTTGTTATTATAGGTACCCACAATAGTAAATGTGCCCCCTTCTTTTAAGATTCTGAATGCATCAGATGTTAACGGGTTATATTCAAAAGGGCTAACAACGGATTATTATGTACATACGTATACCGATTCAAACTCAGTGGATTATCCACTTGCCCCTTAACCGTATCCTCCGAAATAAACCTTCCCATCTTCGGATCATAGTACCTCGCCCGCAGGTAGTAAAACCCGCTCTCCTTGTCGTACATCTCCCCGCATACGCAAACGGGTTGGGCATCGCTTCCTTGACCTTATCCGCGAGCAGGTTGCCCCAGATGTCGTACTCATACGTATTCAGGACATTTCCGCTTGGCCCCTTGATCTTTACCACATCGCCGTGGCTGTTGTAGTAATAGGTGCCTTCCTGGTTCGTCGTGTAGTCTTTACGCCAGATCAGTTGGTTTCCAAAGACGTTGCGGGCCTTGACGCGGCCGTCTTGGGTTAGTTCCTCAATCACTTGGCCGTTCAGGTACACGTAGTGGGTGGTGTCGGTAACGGCTCCAGTCTGTTGCTTCGTGGCACGCAGGCCGCCCGGGTAGTACGTGTAGGTCGTGGTTCCTTTGTCGTCCTTGTATTCGGTCAGGCGGTTGAACAGGTCGTGTTTCAGTTCGTACGAGCGCGTTGAGTCTGCGGGCTCATTGGCATAGGCTTGGCGGTTGCCGCGGCGGTCGTAGGCGTACTGGCGGGTGTTGCCCTGGATGGTTTCTTCCTTGATCCGGGACAGTTTGTCGTAGGCGAATGTGCCGTAGGTGGCTCCTCCGCGCTTTTGACTCGTGATGTTGCCAAACAAATCGTAGCCGTTCGTCTCGCTCCAGCCGTCCGCGTGATTGATCCCGGTAATCTCCGCAAAGGAGCTCATCGTTTTCTGCATCGCGTTCGGTTGGCCGGGGTACGAAACGGTGTTGGTTTCGCCGCTGCTCTTGATGTCGTATGTGTAAGTTGGTGCGTTCGTTGCCATACGATTTTGCTATAATAATGTATACCTAGTACTGAGTAACCGTCACCCAAAAAAGAAACCTCGAAAGGCAAGAAGCCAATCAAGGTAACAATGCACACTATTCATTCATATAAAACTTTATTAAGTCATGTCGCAATTCACTGATTAGTTCCTCTTCACCTAATGAAACGGGATATATATCACCATCCTCAAACATATTCTTAACTGCTTCATCATAAGTACTTGCAAATTCAATGACATATGAATCCAGACCTTTAACAAAGGTTATTTTGTAATAAGTACCACCATACAGCAACAATGGTATGCCATTGATAATAACTCTTTCAAATTTTAACTCTTGAAACAAAGACTCAATTTTCTTCTGCAGTCCCATAAATTCACCCTTATAATTTTTATTTAATCAAATTTCCTTGCATATCATAGCGTTGTGTACCTGTTTTACCTGAAGATAACTTAAAGTATGGAATATCACCATGATGTCTACTTCCAGGATGGTATTGTAAGATCCTATCCCCACCCCAATTTACTTTGAACCCACCGCCATCTTCAAATGTTTTTCCTTTTAATGAGCCATTACTTAGCGGTTGTGGATTATACCCGTTATCAATCAGATACTTATGAAGGTCATCAGGTTCAATACCTTTTAGTTTACTTGGGTCATTTAGGATATCATCTAATCCCTTAATATTTTGTAAAGCATTTCCTGTCCCCTTCGCAGTATTAGTAATTGTATTTTTTGTATTTAATTTAACTCCTGAAACTTTAGCTGAATAGCGGGCATCGCCGCCATCCATAGGAACACCATTTTCCATTGCCCAATCCCATGTAACCTTAGCTGCAATGAAATTTTTTACTTTATTTGTACCTCTCAATGTTTCTTGCATACCAGCTTGATCAGATTCAAACCATTCTCGGTAATACTTCCAATCAATTTCCTTTGTTCCATGTATTCTCCTGACACCTTCATTATCATAGTAATATGGGGTTCCAGGATTCCCGTCGCCAGCTATCACTTGACCGTGTCCACTCGGATCTACAAACTTTAATGGAGCATTGCTCACATACGTATACCTGTTGAGCGTAAGTGGATTATCCACTTGCCCCTTATACGTATCCTCCATGATAAAGCACTCAATGGATAAAGGTTAGGTGGCAACATTTCCGCTACCACCCTGCTACTACGCCGCCTGTTCTGTAAGGACTGGCATTTTATATTCCGTCTTGTTCTTCATCATGCTGTATATGACTTTGACCAATTTACGCATCACGCAAATAATCGCTTGCCACTTGGTTTTCCCTTCTGCCAGCTTTCTTTCGTAGTATGCATGGTAAACAGGATGATTGGGTTTCTTCGCCCTTGATACACCCAGTTGACGAATGGCAAGGTTATAGAAAATATCATACAGACTACGGTTGCCTAACTTGCTCTTTTTACTCTTCTGCTTGTTCCCTGAACTATGCTGAACGGGTGCAATTCCAGCGAAATTAGCTAACTTGTCAGCACTGGAAAAACGTGAAACATCGCCAATCTCCGCAATTAATTCCGCCGCAGTGACCGTACTAATTCCGTGCATGGTCTCTAATTTGTAATCCAATAATGCAAGATGCTTCGCCAACTCTGTATCAATTTGCTCAAGCTGATGGTCTCTGGCGATCAAGTCCCGAACCACATTTTTAACAAGAAAATCATTGACTCCTTGATAGTCTTTCGATGTGTCTCCATCTTGCTGTACGAGAGATAGAATGTCCTCTGCCTTCTTGGTAGACATGTAGCGATTGCTCTTCTTGTATAAGAAGTTAGCCAATTCATCCACATTCACCCCGCTCAAACAACTTGGAGAAGGATACTTCAGCCAGAAAGCTAATGCTGTTTTACCATCTACTTGTGAGAAGAATTTCTTGTAACTTGGATAGTGATAACCTAGCAATTGATGAAGCTGTAACTTGATTCCTGTTACAACACTCACAATGTTCTCTCTTCTTGTGACAAGCTGTGAGATTGCATAATAAAGGTCATGTGGATTCGCAGTCGGCAGTGTATCCAAGTTGGAAATCAGAATGCGAGCCACAGACTCTGCATCCCACGCATCTGTTTTCTTGTTGTTCGGACTGCTTCTGCGCATGGATACCGTAAGGGCAGGATTAACTGCTTTTACTTCATATTTATTTTCAATTAGAAACATAGCCAATCCTCTTCCGTAGCCCCCCACATCTTCTAAGCCAAACATAGGGGTCAAGCCTTCCTTCTTGGCTAGTTTTTCTACTTGGTGCAGAAACTTAGGAAACGCTGACGGCTTGTTTTCGAATTGGATTTCGTCTCTCTTTTCATGGAAACAGGTCATCATCACCGCTGTATGATGACGTTTATGTAAGTCTATGCCGATGTACAGGTACTTCAGTTTATGATGCAAAAAGACTTCACCCCTATCTTTGATGAGTAATGATGTAGAGAAAAGAATGCCAGCACCCTCCGAACAAGCATTATTCAAGGATGAACACGCACGGATACGTTAGCTCGTACATTCTTTTCATGTCATTATCGTTCTATCATTACGGTTATAATTTCGTGCTAGACAATGCCTTCGCTAAACGGATTTGCAGCAAATATTCTCGTTGATCCACTTCCACCTGAAAAATGACTTTGATGATTTCCTCTATCGTAGCGACGTTAAATACAGCGTTTTCCTGTTGAACATAGTCAAAAATTAATTGCGTACCTATTTCACACGTCTGAATCTTTTCAAGAGAGCGTATCTCTTCCTGTTGATAGTGAGTGAATTGCGCTTCCACGTTCGTTCCTCCCGCTACATAATGGCTTCGTGAAGTCCATTTGCTTCAATCTGACCATAGCGGTAGGCACCCTTGTAGAATGCTTCACGATCAATGATTCGTTTGACCTGTACCTTGGTATTGGTAAAGGATTTATCGTGTGTCGTAGTATACCCCTCTGTATTCAGTTGGACAGCCAATTGGGAGAGTGACCAAGTGGGATGCGTTTCACGTAAGGAAAACAATCTCCGCACAATCTCCGCCTGTCTCTCATCTATCTGAATGGCTTTTTGTCCTTTCGTTGCCGTATATCCGAAAGCAACGCCACCTCCTGCATATCCTCCTTGTTGCGCTTTCTTTTTTCTCCCCCTCCCTAGTTTGAGTGCGATTTCCAAACGTTGGTATTGATCGAGTAATTCCATCATGCCATTGATCAGAAAATCATTCGGGTCATGGGCGTAAATACTATAGTTGGGCTGTTCAATTGCTTTTACGTCTACGCTGTGCCGTTTTAATTCTCTTTGAATGAGGACTTTCACCATGTCGGCTCTCCACAATCGGGAAGTGTTGAGAACGATAATATGGCTTACTTTTTGATAAGTAAAACTGGATAACAGTTCTTGTAAACCTTCCCGTTCAATGGTCAATCCATCCTCATCCACTTTTGCTCCACTTATCCCCTCATCCTTGTAGATGTTCAGTAATTCTAGATTATTATCCTGACAATAACACTGAATCTCCTCTACTTGGTAGGCTAGACTATACCCATCTTTAACTTGTCCTTTTGTCGATACTCTGACATATCCCACTACTTTTTCCATACTATTCCCCTTCCCGTTACAGGAATTTGAATCATCGTAACGCCTAGTAGATACAAAATAATTATATATCGCTTAGCAGATACAATCAACGACCTTTTCCTCGTGCTAAAATTGCACGTATAATGGATAAAGAATGTTCACGGGAAAGAAGGACTCAAAATGCCTATAATTGTAAAGTTAAAAGAAATTCTTGATCAGAGAAATATGTCTCAACGAGAATTGGCAAGACTCACTGGTCTTAGACCGAATACAATCAGCCATCTCTGTTCCAGCCAAGTAGATAGGGTTCACCTTAGTACATTTGAAACGATCTGTAAGACATTAGATATTGAGTTGCATGAATTGCTGGTGTTGGAGGGGGAGTAATTTTCCACCTCAAAACTTAATCGCCTAAAATCCAACCTACCTACGGGACTAGATGTGTAATGCCCCTATTCCATGTCCATTCACTATATAGAGATGTAAAATACCCCCGAATGGCAGCAGGTTGTATCGATACGGTATCGTAGGGAGACACATATTCTTTGTAAGGACTGCTCTATTTGCTTATTTTTCTTTATTAGTAGGCTCTGTCCATTTAAAATTTATCCAAAGTTCTATAATTTTTATCGTTATCGTGTTAACAACAATACGGTATGAGTGGATGTCTTCATCCCTGAACTGAATCAATAATCTCTAACCTTTTTAACCCTTCCTTTTTCGGGATGGTTATTTGCTTTGCCAAACTCCTACGATTAGGAAGAGTGGATGTTGTATAAATTGCTCTTATTCCACTTTCTTGGAACAAGTTTTTGATCATAGTGAAACCTAGATAGGTCTCAATCTTTGATATTTCCTCCTTGTTTTCCAAAAGCCATTCATAGTCAATCGTTTCCACATTTTCTGTGTATGGCAATCCCTCCAGTGTCTTTTGGGTTATGTAGGTAAAAAAGGAATGAGTGACGAGATGAATGGCTCTCTTCTCTTTGGTATATCTCTTCATGTCATTGTCGCTCGGTCTAATTTCTAATCGTAAAATTCCCTTGGACTGTTCAACGATCTCCTTCGGTTCCTTAGCTCGCTTACATTGCTTGTATTTATCATACAGAATGACTCTGCTACTCTTGTTATAAAATTCTACTGTTTCGTCATGATTAAAATTTCGTGTATCTTTATAGGGCATTTTCCCTTTGCTCAACTGACGAACATACTCCCCTGTTCGATTCCCAACATGGAAATTGCAGCATACATCTAAACGGGTAATTCTCCAATCTTCATAGGCAATATGGATACCGAATAATTGCTGTAATCGTTCTTGTACTCGTTGAAAGAAGATAGGAATATCTGATTCGTTGATTGCTTTGACATTATTTCCATAAAGCAGCTTAGGAATGGAAACTTGAATCGTTAGGGTTCTGCTCCCATCCTGATATTTCATATATGGAATGATCTCGTCTTGCATTTTATATGTGGTTATGACACCTGTTTTCTGATTACGGTATGAAAAAGATGCAAGGTTATATTCTCGTAATATTTCAGGTTGAATAAATACGGAACTTACTTTCATTTTGATGGAATCAAACAATTATATTCTCTCCTTTTTACTATAAATTTTAATATATTGAATATAATTTGGCATGTTATAACAAAAGATAGCAACTCATACGTTTGATCACCTCCCTTATCGATTTACAATAAATTTTTAGTTTTATCTTGTTTCCCCAGAGGAATTAAATCCTCTAGGTGCGTTACTCGTACAATGCAGCAATCATGTCTGGATTTATAAAGTCTTTTAATCCCCACCACATATACTCTAGCTTGTTGCCATTCGTTACTTTGCTTACGCCGAACCGTGCACAGATCTCATAATACTGCTCTTTTCTGAGTTGACCATCACGTTCTAGCAGTTGTTTTCCCATCCAGATCATCCCGCTACGTTGAATCGTTTTCACTCGTAAATTGTCCAAACCAAAGTATTCTTCTAATGCATGTAATCTCCCATAAATCAGATGAGGACTGACTTGTTCCATATGAACATTTCTTGTCTTGGCTGGCCTGATTACAAAGCCTGTTTCAATTAATTCACTTGTTTCTTTGAGATGATCTCGTCTCATCTCCCCATTACCTTTGAGATAATCCTTTTGCTTGATTGCACCATTTATTAATTTCAGACACTGTTCCGATATTGAAATTTCTCTTGTTTCTTCTATATCGTTGATCAATATCACGGTTCGTTTCTCAACATTGACTTGTTCACGTTTTAGATTGCGTAGTTCACTTACCTCTTTTCCACCCGCACCTTCAAATAACAGGGAGAGAATCACAGAATCCTGATCGTTATTACATTGGTCAATAATTGCATCGATTTCTTGCTTCGTAGTAAATTGTTGATGGGTGTTTCCTACCATGTTCTTAAACCATTCTTTTGAAACGGACTCCAGTGGATTGGTGTCCTCTCTAAGCCCCTCTGCCCTTGCCCAATTCAAGTAAGCAGATATCGTTCTCCCAGCCGTATTAAGAGAGTCTCCTGTAGAAGCATGGAAGCTGTGTAGGGCAGTTTCAATCTCATCTAGTGTAAAGTGGAGCAAATCCTTATCCTTTTCCACTTCGAACTTCATCGTCAGGTTGAAAACTCTTGAATAAGCTTTTTGGGTATTTTCTTTGTATCCTTGAAGAAAGGCTGTTTTTGTTTCGGGGTTAAACATGGTTACACACCTTTCTTATAAAGCAGGATTACTATAAATTTACAGTTCGCCTTCTTAGAATTGATATTACTATAAATTTTAATCTTAAAACAAGAGTTTTTTACTTTTTTATGAAAAAAGAAACCCCAGACGAGTAGATGGCTCGTTTGGGGGTGACATTATCATTATCATTACCTATACTCTACTTCAACTAATGTAGAAGGATACATTTTATTTTTATCTTCTAGTCTTTTTTTTAGAAATTCAGCATCCATGGGCAGGTTCTTCGAGAAATTATCCCATCCTACAAATATTATCTTTTTTGGCAATTGCACTAACCCAGTAATCGCATCCCAAAAAGCAGGCCAATTATGACCATAAAAAGATGGAAATTCTAGCTCCTTCTTAAGCAATTGATGCAACTCTTTTGATGTCATTACTAACGAGACATCAATAACAACTATTTCCTTCCGTTCTTCTTCCTCATAGTTTTTCATGGTTCATCCTCCAATTAAGTCATGTTAGCCTTATCCCAATAGCTGCCGATATAATAAAAATTATCATAATGGTCAGTAGTAATCCACATCTCACCATCATTGGAGTATAACAATCTTGTACCAGGCTGATTATTCCTCCCCATTGTGTTTACAAGCCCTACATCAGCTTCGTACCAAACCCTGCCATTTACCATAGGTAATATAAATTTACCACCGTCGACGTTATCAAATATATCTCCACCTATTTGAGCATTTGGAATATCTTTTACCCAACTTCCTACCGCCTTCCCTGCCTTCCATCCATAGGCCTCCGCTTGGGCTTTCGTAATATAGTTCGATGGTAGTTTTCCCGTATCTCTGAGACTTTCAATCAAGGGAGTTGCGTCCTGCCAAGTTTTTAGTATTTCCCTATATTTTGCAATCTGGTTAATATTTTTTGCATTTTTTAACCATGCTGCACCTCCATCAGGACCAATTGCTGACATAAATACTGTTCCTAATGCAACCATAACAGTTCCTTCGGAGAACTGTTTATTAGATGTAACAATCGTAAGTGCCTGATCAAGAGTCATATTTTTGGTGCTTTGGTATAAATAATGTAAACGAGATTCGCCATCTCTCCCGCAGTTATGTGCCCCTTGACATTGAGCATGTCCACTCGGATCAATGTACTTTATTGGATTATTACTCACATACGTATACCGATTCAAACTCAGCGGATTCTCCACTTGCCCCTTATACGTATCCTCCGAAATAAACCTCCCCATCTTCGGATCATAGTACCGCGCCCGCAAGTAGTAAAACCCGCTCTCCTTGTCGTACATCTCCCCCCCATACGTAAACGGGTTGGGCATCGTTTCCTTGACTTTTTCCGCAATCAGGTTACCCCAGATGTCATATTCATACGTATTTAGGGCATTTCCGCTTGGCCCCTTGATCTTCACGACATCGCCGTGGCTATTGTAGTAGTAAGTGCCTTCCTGGTTCGTCGTGTAGTCTTTGCGCCAGATCAGTTGGTTGCCGAAGACGTTGCGGGCTTTGACGCGGCCGTCTTGGGTTAGTTCCTCAATCACTTGTCCGTTCAGGTACACGTAGTGGGTGGTGTCGGTTACGGCTCCGGTTTGCTGTTTGGTGGCACGCAGGCCGCCCGGGTAGTACGTGTAGGTCGTGGTTCCTTTGTCGTCCTTGTATTCGGTCAGGCGGTTGAACAGGTCGTGTTTCAGTTCGTACGAGCGCGTCGAGTCTGCTGGTGCGTTGGCGTAGGCTTGGCGGTTGCCGCGGCGGTCGTAGGCGTATTGACGGGTGTTGCCCTGGATGGTTTCTTCCTTGATCCGGGACAGCTTGTCGTAGGCGAATGTGCCGTAGGTGGCTCCTCCGCGCTTTTGACTCGTGATGTTGCCAAACAGGTCGTAGCCGTTCGTTTCGCTCCAGCCGTCCGCATGATTGATCCCGGTAATTTCGGCAAAGGAGCTCATCGTTTTCTGCATCGCGTTCGGTTGGCCGGGGTACGAAACGGTGTTGGTTTCGCCGCTGCTCTTGATGTCGTACGTGTAGGTCGTGGTGCCGACGCTTGGGATGGTCACGCTGCTCAGGCGGTCGGCGCTGTCGTAGCTGTAATCGACCCGCATGGAAGGGGCCGAGCCGGATACCGCGCTGCGCGACGGGTAAATCAGCGCGTCGATGGCATCGTCCTGATCGGTGTGTACGAGCTGGTAGTCTTTTCCCATCATCGTTTGGTTGTTCAGGCGGCGGAACTCGTCGTAGCTGTAGCGGACGGTTTGGCCGTAGTTGTTGGTTTCCGTCAAAAGCGAGCCAGCGAGCGGATCGTAGGTGCGTTCTTCGTAGAAGCCATTGCCAGCAGATACTTTCGTCATTTCGTAAAACGGCGAGTATTGGTAATTGAACAGGACGCCGTTTTTGTCCTGGAAGGTTTTGACCGAGCCGTTTTTGTCGTAGGTGTACTGCTCGGCTTTGGTTTCCGGGTTCTTTTCCGATAGTTTCCAAGACAGCGTGTTATACGTGTACACGGCGGAGGTCGTGCCATTTTCGACGACGGTGACGAGGTTGCCGAGTCCGTCGTAGCCGTATTCGTTGACGTTGTTCTCCGGGTCGCGCAGGTAGACGAGTTGGCCGTTGGCATCGTAGCGCAAGGTCCAGCGTTGGGAGGTGCTGCCGTCGGTTACTTCTTTGTCCGTGACTTTTCCGAAACGGTCTGTCTGGATATTCGTGACACGGCGCTTTCCGTCTTGTTGTGTCGTTTCCTCGGTGCTCTCTACCCGGCCGTACAAATCGCGGTAGGTCGTGACGATGTAGCCGTTTGGTGCCACCGTTTGTTCGGTCAGGCGCGGCAAGTAGCTGCTGCCGTCGCGGTAGGCGTTGTTGCGATGGGAGCGGGTCGTTCCGAGAGCGTTCGTCGTTTGGTAGACAAAGCCGTCCCAATCGTAAGCATAAGAGGTGCTCTTGGCCTGGTTTCCGTAGGGAATCGTGCGGCTGACCTGCAAACCGTCTGGCGTAAACTCGTTTTCCACGAGCGGGCGCGTGCCGTCGTTTTTCCCCTTTTGCTCCTGATAGGCAATATCGCCATACGGAGTGTAGTACGTAATAACCCGCGACGAGTCTGGCAAGGTTCGTTCGACCACCCCTGGCCCTGCTGTCTTGGTGCCCGTGGCATCGCCATCGCGGTACGTGTACGAAATCGTGCGCGTTGATCCCTGGTTCCGATAGCTCTCGGAAAGGAGGCGGCCCAGCGTGTCGTAGTCGTAGGTGACTTTGCCCCCGTCCGGGTACGTTTGGCTTTTGACCTGACTTTGCTCATCGATGTCCAACGAGAAGGTCAGGACGTCGGTTTTGCCGCTTTCCAGCTCCACTCCAGCCACCGTGATTTGCGTTGGCTGCAAGCCGTAGGCGTCGTAGGCGGGAAACGTTTGCGTTCTCGTCTTGCCGCCGAAGTTTTCCGTGACCGAGTAAAGCTGTTTGTTCGTGTATTCGTAGGTGCGCTCTGTCGTCTGGCTTTTGTACCCCGCCAGATTCGCTGGATACGAGTGGATCTCGGTTTCTTTTCGCAGCAAATACTGATCGTTGTACTCGTAGGACAAGTTGGAATAATACGGATCGCCGGAAGCGGCGGTGGCTTGCGTCCGCGTCGCCTTCAGCAAGGAAAAGGTGCGGAATCTCCCTTGGCTTTCCAGATCGTACGTCCATGTCGTCAAGATGCCGTCTGGCGCCAGTTGTTTGACCAGGTGTCCGTACTCGTTGTATTCGTAGTACGTCTCTTGCGCGTAGTTGTTGAGTTTGGCGGCGTACGCGGCGCGCTTGGACAGAACGGGTTCTTTTAAATAGGACGAAAACACATCCGGGTCGGACACGGAGACGGGTTCCAGAAATACGTACTGGTAGGTCGGCTTCGTTTGGCGGCCGGAATAGGCATAGGTGGTATACGTTGTCGGGTTGTACGATACGGCATATTTCGCCCCGGCAATCGACGTTCCTCCCTGGCTGATTCCGGTCGTCTTCGCGCTTCGCAGCAGCGGCGTTCCGTCTGCGTTGATGCGGTAAAACAACGAGCGGGTGTAGCGGGACGGCTCCGTTTCCGTGACCTGGAACGTATCGCCATGCCGATCGGCCATGTTTTTCAGCCGGGGCAGCTGCTCTTTCGGCATTTTCCATATTTCGTAAAAGGTGTCGTTGTCGGCATAGCTTTTTTCCAAACGGTACGTGTTCGTGCCTTTTGGCGTTTGCAGAGCGTAGCTGTACGTGACCTTGTTCACCGGGTGATAGGAGACGTAGCTGAGGGCGTAACGGTCTTGGAACATGCGCACCAGTCCGTCTTTGATCGACGTCTGGTCGAGTGTGTATGGCCGATATTCATACTGAATCGACAGTCCTTGCAGCGGGTAGCTGGCCTCCTGCATGAGCAAATAGTCGAGTTCCTTCCGCGTCTTTTTGTCTTCGGCCCAATATTTGGGCGACTCCTGGAGCGCTTGATCCGTCGCGACCTTGTCCAACGTGTACTTTTTGTTCAGGTTGAAATAGGCCATTCCTTTGGTGCGCGGGTTATGGTACGAGTAGCGGGCGGTGGTGTAGGCGCCGTTTCCTTTGCCGCCTGGCGGGAGCACCTCTACACGAGTGAGCTGGGTGTAGATGGCCAAGCCCGATTTTTGTTCCAAATGGTAGCGGATGTGCTTGAGCACCGTCGTCTCCGATTTGTCCTTGTAGACGATCAGGTCTTGGGTCCGGTCGTTGACGCCCCTTCTTTTCAGGACCACATACCGCCCGACGCTGTCCTCGATGGAGATGAGCTCGCCGTCACTACTGACCGTGTACGTGATTTTATCGCCGTAGATGTTCGATTTGACGATCGTCCCTCTCAGCAAATCAAACTCGTAAATCCAGTTGCGGAAGGACAAGGTGTAGTTGCTGTTCAGTCGCTCCACGGAGAAGCTGGCATCTTTGTACGGGTAATTGACAAACTGGTTGTAGTGGTATTCGAGCGACGTTCCGTCTTCGAGCGTAATAAAATAACGGTTGCCCGCCGGCAGATCATAGATTCGGGTGGTGTAGATTTCTTGCCCCGGGTTGCGGGAATCGTCGCTCACGGAGGCGGAGTGCTCGCGGGAGACGATCTCCAATTTCGGCACGTTGAAGTCCCAGCCGGTCGCAAATCGTTCCGGAGAGGAATGGGCTTCGTTGCCTGTCTCGGTTTCGTTCCAGCCGGGCACGCTGATTTTGCTGCCCAGAGAATGGTAGCGGCGTTGCAGGACCACGTCCAGGCCATGTTTGCCTTGCAGGTACACATCTTGCTCGACCAGATTGGCCGCCCGGTACACGTCGTCTACCGATGATTCGGTCTTGGAGCGGGCGAAGTGAAACTCTTGCTCTTTTTCCGTGTACTGCGTAGGCGGCAGCGGCGTCGCTGCCTGGATGTCCATCGTTTCTGCGAGCTTGTGGATTTCCGCCATTTTCGCCGGGATAAGCGGTGTGAGCTTCTGGAGCAACTGCTGTTGGTCCGGCGTCACCGATTGATAACGGGAAAGAAGGTCCGTGTCGGTGAAGGCTTTGGCTTGCGCGCGCTCTTCTTCGGTGAGGAGCTGTTCCAGATCCGAGTAAAAATAGGCCGCGAATGTCAATAGCTCCCGGTCAAACGTGCGGTGGATTTTGCTGGCGGTGGAAGCATCCAGTTGTGTCCAGGGCAGCTTGGCGATATCCGCTTCAGTAAAGGTGGTCGGATCGCTTTTCGCGGGTTGTTGTTCGATCGGAACAAGCTGCTCGTCCGCGATGGACTGCTGGAGTTCGTTGGCCACAGCTTCCGGTGTGGATGCGGTGTTGGTAGTGTCCTGCGATTCCTGTGGGAGCGGCTCTTGGGACGGTTCGTTGGCCAAGGCTGCTCCTGGTGGGAGCAGGGTGATGCATAGGGCCAGGCAGAGAAGGTAGATGAGTGCTTTTATGGAAAGGTGTTTCATAGGGCCTCCATCATGGGTAGTAGTCCCCCCTTGGTGAGAAGGGGGGATTGGTGTTGGTTAGGGGAACCATGTAATCGGAATTGGTTTGTAACTAGGGGTAGTTGTGCCGTTGCCAAGTTGCCCGTTCTCATTAGCTCCCCAGCCTAGAACGGTTCCATCGTTCGTCAACGCAAAAACGTGTGCTGCAAAAGTTCCCGTAAAAATCTTCTTGATGGAAGTCAGTTCTGGAATGAGGACAGGTTTTGTCTGCTCGTCTGTTGTTCCATTTCCCAGTTGACCGGAAGCATTGGCTCCCCAGACAAAAACCCGGCCCTCCAAATCAATAGCGTAACTGCTCAAGGCATTTGTCTCGATCTCAGCAATTTGGGTAAGAGATTCAATTTTTTGTGGGGTGCCACTGGGGGTCAGGTTACCATGACCGAGCTGTCCAAAATCGTTGGCTCCCCATGAATACATGGTATTGTCACTTTTGAGAGCCAAACTGTGAGTGGCTCCTGCCTTAATACTCTTGATCTCGGCTAGACCTTCGACTTTCACTGGTGTTCGATTTTTTGTGAAATTGCCCATATTGACTCCCCACATGAAGACCGTTCCATCGCGTGTCAATGCCAGTGCATACACCTCGCCAGCCGCAATCGCCGTCACATTGGACAAACCAGCTATTTGTGCAGGTACTACTTTAGGCTGTTTGTTAGCATCGCCCAATTGACCGTCCCGATTAAAGCCCCATCCCCAAACCGTTCCATCGTTTTTTAAAGCCAGGCTGAAATTGGCTCCGGCAGCAATGCCTACCATGTCAGTGAGTCCAGCTACTTGAACCGGGGTCGTTTTGGCGATCTTCGTTCCATCGCCCAATTGTCCATCATCGTTTAGGCCCCAAGACCACACGGTTCCATCCTCTTTTAAAAGGAGGGTGTGGTACTTCCCGGCCGCACTTGATTTGACCTTACTGTCGGCATGAGCCCTTTCTTCCAGTAAGCCAAATACGGTCAGTACAATGATGAAAGAGCACATTATTTTTCGGATGCTGTGGTTATTCCAGATCATTTTGTTACCCTCCCAGGTTCCTGACCGATGATTTTAATCGGGCTATTCCGATTTTGCATGGTTCCATCTCCCAACTGCCCACTCTCGTTTTGTCCGGTCGCCCAGAAGCTTCCGTCATCTGTCATGATCAGCGTGTAATTCATTCCTGCCGAGATGTACTGAACACTTCTTGGAATCCCTTTGACTTGCACAGGAATGGTCAGTTGTTGATCGTAATAACGAATGACAACGCTCGCTTTCCCTCCCATTTCGCCGGATGTCATGACTCCATGCTGGTCGACTTGGAGAATCTCTGGCTGGCTGCTTTCATATACGACTTGATCGGTAACATCTTGCGCATGGCCATTTGCATACGTGGCTGTCACCTTTAATGGCTTACTCTCGTACGCATTCATTTCTACGAGATTCGCCGTTGTCTCCAGTTGTGTAACGACGACATCCACCATAACCGGAACAGGTGTCGTCTGATTTTGCATCGTTCCATTCCCTAGCTGCCCGTGCTCATTTTGTCCGGTTGCCCAAAGGCTTCCATCCGCTCGCAAAATCTGTGTATATGCCATTCCGGCAGACAAACTTTGCAATTGGACGCCAGGGTCACTCACTTTCACCGCCACGCTCCGCTGCTTGCCGGAAAATGCTGCGGTAAGCGTCGCCGTTCCTGCTTTTTTAGCTGTCAGCAAACCGCCCGTACTTACCGATGCGATGGACGGGTCATCGACAGTGTACTGGGCCTTGTCGGTAATGTCGGACTCTGTTCCATCTGCGTGTACAGCCTTGACTGCGAGCTGCTTCGTCGCATGTTCCAGCAAGGTAATGGCTTCCGGAACGATCTTGATGTCCACTACCGCGTTCTCCGCCGTGACGACAACGGGTACGTTGACGCTCACGCCTTCATACGTCACAGTGAGACTCGTACTTCCGGCCTTGACAGCGGTGACGAGTCCGTCAGGCTGGACGGTTGCTGTGGCTGGATCTTGCGACAAGTACGTAACTTGCTTGGATACGTCTGCCGTTTTGCCGTCTTGGTAGGTGGCCGTTACTTGCAAGGTTTGCGTTTTGCCTACCAGAAGATCCAGTTTGACAGGCGTGACGGTCAGACTCTGCACCGGCTCCTGAGCTTCTGTGACCTGTACAGGCACCGAGACGGTTTTGCCGCCAAACGTAATCGTAATCGTCGTGGAGCCTACTGCCACTCCCGTAATCAATCCAGTCGCTGAAACCGTGGCAATCGCGGGTTGGGCGATTTGGTAGGTGGCTTGGCTGGTCACATCGGTCACCTTGTTATCGCTATACGTTGCTTTGACTTCCAGTTGCTGAGTTGCACCCTTTTTCACGCTGACGGACTCCGGACGAACCGAGATGGTCTGCAAGGTGACGACATTTCCTGTCACCGTGACGGGAACGGAAAGGGTCTTCGCTCCGTAGGTGACCTGGATGGTTGTCGTTCCGGCGGCAGTTGCCACCACGCCTCCCATGCCATCGACCGAGGCAATCGCAGGGTTGCCGCTGGTGTATTGGGCTTTGGCCGAAACGTTTTCCTCGACTCCGTTGGGATACTGCGCGTAGATGCTCAGTTGTCCCTTGTTTCCGGCTGCCAGCGAAAGCTGCGCGGGACTGGCTTTCAGCCCCAGCAAGTAAGCTCCCTGCACCGTTACTTGAGCAGAAGCGCTTTTGCCGTTATAGGAAGCCGTAATCGTCGCGGTTCCTGGGGCGATCCCGGTCACGACGCCCTGGCTACTCACCTGGGCCACGGATGGGCTGGAGGAAGAAAAGCTGGCGACGCTGTTGATGTCTTTGCTGCTGCCATCGGTGTAGTAGGCGGTGGCGTACACGCGCTGGATTTGTCCTTCTGCCAGGGTCGTTTGCGCCGGGCTCAGGCTGATGGACGACAAAGAGATCGCCGGAGCGCTTACGGTAATCGTGAGTGTCTTCGTTTGTCCGCCATAGTACAGCCGTGCCTGGGTGGTCCCGCCGTTGACGGCGTAGACGCGCCCGTTGCTGATGTACGCCACGGATGGATTTTCCACGATGACCGTCACTTGTGAGGTGACGTCCACCTGACTGCCATTTTCCAGCGTTGCGGTTACCTGGATGGACGCCGAGCCGCCGGAGGACACATCCACTTTGTCCGAACCGAGCTTTAATGCGATTGCCTTTGGCTGAGGCGAAACGGCTTGCTTGACGCTTTTGAGCAAGTTTCCGTTCTCATCGTGGGTGAAAGTGACGCTGTTGGCGCCGTTTTCCTTGATCGCCGTGATCCGGTTGTTGGCATCGTAGACGTATTCATACAGCGTGCCTCCTGCCAGTGGAGCAAAGACGGTAAACGACAGGCTAAGCGCAGTGGTGTCGTTGTTGGTCAGCCGGACGGTGTAGCTGCCGGATGCCAGCTCGTACACGGCCTCGGCCTCGCTTGGCTTTTGCTTCGGACTGACGAGCGTGCCGTTGGACAGCACAGCGACCGTCGGGTATTTGTTGCTTGGATTTTTCAGCTGGACCACGGTGCGGTAGGTTCCAGGAATCAGCGCATTCATGGACAGCTCGACCGATTGCCCGGCCGGAATCGTGAGTTCCTTGGCCTGGTTGAACACAATCGCTTCTCCGCTCGCCTTGGCCAGGAGCGTCGCGTACAAGGAGCTGCGGGACTGGACGGACAGATAGTACGTTTTGCCTGCGACCAGCGCCGCGCTGACACTCCCGTTTTCACCGGAAGCGATTTGGTCCGGCGTTTGCAGAGACGCGCTGCGGAACACCGCGATTTTCCCTGCGGCGAGGGAACTGGAATCGTTGGTCAACGTAAACTGGTACGTGCCGCTCGTTTTGGCGGTGAGCTTGAAATATTTCGCCTGCTCCGCCGGGTAGTACATACGAATCGGGCTGTTTTCCTGCAACAACGTGAAGTTTTCCTCCGCAGGCAGCGTCTCCACGGAAATCGAAGCCGGGTAGCTGCTGATTCCGGATGGGCTGTAGGCCCACAGCATGATCGTATAGGCGCGGCCTGGCTGGAGGCCGGAGAACGTGTAGCTGGTGACGTTCCCTACATCTCGCGCCAGAGGATGGTTATCCAAGCGGATCTGGTAGGTGCTGGCTCCGGGGCTCGGGTTCCAGTACACCGTGATGGCGTTCTTGGTCGGCTCGGTCTTGACAATGACCGGCGCTCCCGGTTTCCGTTCGACGACCAGGACTCCGCTGTAAGAAGCGGCTCGACCGCTTGCGCTGCGTACCTCCGTATTCGTATACGTACCTTCACCCAGCTCCTGGCCCAGCCAGCTCATACTCCAATAACCAGCTGAACCAGTCGTGGTCGTCGTTTTCCTGGCATACGTCGCCGGATAAATCGTTCCTGTGAGCGTGTCTCCTGCCTGCAAGCGGCTGTACGTGCCGTCCAGGGTAAAGGTTTCCTTCAAGTCGATAATGCGCTTCTCTGTAGGGGTGTAGACTGCCAGCTCTGGGAGGTGATCCACCAGACGAGCCGAGTAGACTTGCGGCTCCGACCAGGCTCCGCGGTTATCTTGGGCCTGTGCGGTCCAATAGATGGTCCGAAACAGCATGTCTTTGGTGATGGGAAATTGGTAGCGACCTGTGAATTTTCGCCCTTGATCCACCTCATAAATACCCTCCATCGTCTCTCTTACCTCATTTCCACCCGGTGTCCAGCCAATCCGAATTTTCCGTGCTACCAGTTTGTCCGTAGCATCCTTATCCGCAATCGTGAAGCTGATTTGTCCGGTCTTCCCTCCGTAAATGACGATGAGTTCCGTGCTTTCCAAAACCGGAGCTTGGTTGCCGTTCAGGATTTTGAAAAACCGTTTGACGGTGGTGCCGCTGACGTATGCGGGCACGTTGCTGCTCAAAATAGTGCGCAGCCGCGCTTCCACGTTGGCGCTTTTGGAAATGGTGGAAGTATTCAACTCATAGGAGCGGGTATTCGCCGACAGTTTTTCCTTAACGGTGGAAGTGACATGACCCGCCTCGGAAATGTAAATCGTCAATTCTTGGCCCGTTATTTTGTCCAAGTAGGAGCCATAGCTTGTCGAGTAATCCCAAGTGAGGATCACCCGTTCTCCCAAGTTAATCTCCGCGTTATTGGCTGGACTATTCCATGTGGCCCCGACATCGATCGGGTCTTTTTCCTTGGCCTGCGCGCGCATATCCAGGGTGAAGTCCACCTGCTGCACGGGAGACAGGCCTTGCTTCTGATCGGTGGCCCAGACTTTCAGGGAGTATACGTCGTCTGGCTTCAGGTCTTGCACCGGAGCATGGTGCAAAAAGGCGGAGGCGTTTTCTGACGCCAAGAACGAAGCGATCTGGTGCACTTCCCCTTCGTCGATTTGATACCAGAGGCTGACGCGATCCCCCAGATTCGGGTCCATGACCCAACCGGAAAGGGGGATCACATCCTGTCCGTTCACCTGATCGATGACTTTTCCCGTAACGGGGGTGGTGACGTACACACGCGGCGCGGCATGATCCGGGATGTTCGTGGAGAGATAGTCAATCTCCGGGGTCCATTTGAATGAATCCCCCACCTCGGTTTCTTTGGCCTGCGCCTGGAAATACAGCTTGTCTCCTGCCTCAACTTCCAGCTCTTGCGCTAGCTCCACCCCAATCTGATCGTTGAACGCAATGGACTGCCAGCCTGCCGACGGCCAGATTTGGGTATCGTTTTTCAAAAGGCGGAGGTTAACGCCGTCTCCTTCGCTTCCTTCGAGCATGGACGCCCAGCCGCCGACGTGAATCTTCCCGGAACGCGGCGCTTCCCAGCGAATGACCGGATCGGAGCCGCCGATGTGCATCCACGTATTCCCGATGATCGTCTCGCCTTGCGGGCTTTTCCACTGCTCGCTTTCCTGGTTCCACATAAGCTCGGTGTAGCGCTCTTCCTTGGCCTCCAAATAGGACCAGTTGTGTTTGCCCTGTTCCTTGGAAAATTGCAGCCAGTAGCGATTTTCTTCGGTGATCGCCTCGACAATCGTGACGGTTCTCTCCAGGTTGGTTTGTTTTCCGTCTTTTTCGGTAACCCGAACGGTCAGCTTGTGCGTTCCCTTTGGCTGCTCCTCTGCACGCAGCCCGTAGGAAAAGCCTGGCTTCGCGCCTTGGCTGCCCGGGTACGTGCGCAGCACATCGGGGCGCTCGGTGCCGTACAACGCCTCGCCCAAAACGGTTTCGTCCAGCAGCACCTCGATTTTGTCCAACTCGCCCTCGGGGAGGAACCAACCCGTGACGAGGTAGTTTCCGCTGATGACTTCGTTGTCTGACGGCGTGTCGATTTCTCCACCGTGGCTCGGTCCGTCTCCTTGGACCTGCACCGGATACGTCTGCACGATTCCGGCATACGATACGCGCAGATGCGTGTTTCCTGGCATCAGGCCCGTGATCAAGCCTGTCGACGCCTCGATTTTGGTGAGGGCCGGGTTCTCAAACGCGTACGTCGCTTCGGCGGTGACGTCTTTTGTGCTGTTGTCACGATGGGTGGCGGTCAGTTGGAAGGTCACGGTCTTGTCTTTTTCCAGCGCGATCGAGGTGAGATTGGCGGTCAGTTTGGCAACGGGACCAATGACCACGTCTCTTTCCAGCACAAGGCTTTCCTGTCCCGTCTGATTCGTGGCGCGGATGGTCAGCTTGTGCGTGCCTTCGGCGAACGGAAGCGTGTCCCATTGGTAGCGGAACCCGGCGTTTGCCTGGCGGTAATGCGGATACAGCGCCGCAATATCCGGGCGAGGTTCGCCGTATTCGGCGGTGCCCACAGCTTGTCCATCCACGAGTACCTCGACTTTGGCGATGCCAGACGGGTCGAGCAGCCAGCCTTGGACGGTGGTCACGCCACCGATGACAGCGCGGTCAAATGGCAGCTCTAATTGCCCTTTTGGCTGCGTGGACCCGGCTTCTGTCTCCGTCACGGTGATCGGGATGGTAACAGATTGCCCGCCGTAGCTTGCGACTACGTTGGTCTGGCCGACTTGCAGCCCCGTTACCACACCGAGAGGGCTGATGTGGATGATTTCGGCTTTTTCTGCCGTGTACTGTGCTTCTCCTGTGATCTCTTTGGTCGTTTGCTCCGTCAGTAGCGCGGAGATGGTCAGCTTTTTGCTGGAATCTTTCGGCAAGGTGACGGTTGGCTCTTGTGGCTGCAAACGAAGGATCGGGGGTTGTTTCCCGATGACAAAACGTTTTTCTGGCAACGGATGCGACTTGCCTTCTCCGTCGATGGCCACCACGGCAACGGTATGCTCCCCGGCTGACAGGTCGGATCCCTCCAGCGTCAGGCTGAAACCGGCGTGGCTGTTCGCATAATCCGGGTGCAGCAAGGCGATATCCGGGCGAGCGATGCCTGCTTTTGCTTCGCCTTTCTTCGTTCCGTCTACGAGAACGTCGTAACGCGTAATAGGAGTCGCTGCTAAAAACCATCCGGCGATCGTGCTTGTGCCCTCGATGACAGCTCCCTGGACGGGCGTCTCGATTTCGCCCATTGCGGACAGTGGTCCGGCTTCCGTAACGGTGATGGGGATAAGGAGGCTCTGCTGTCCGTAGGTAATGGTCAAGTTTGCCGTGCCAGGTGTAATGGCGGTGACGAGGCCATCTGTGTTTACTTTCGCTACTAACGCATTATCCACTATATAGCGAGCTAACTTGGTGACGTCATGCTCACTCTGATCTTCCAAGATCGCCTTGATCACGAGTAGATGCGTTTTTCCCTCTGCGAGGCTCAGTTCAGTGCGGTCTGCCCGCAAGCTTTTCGCTGGCAAAAGCGGAACGACGTGGATCTTTCTTTCCCCAAGCATCGTCTGCGTCCCGTCTTGGCCCGTTCCGCGTACGGAAAGCGTATGCGTTCCTTCCTGGAGCTTGCTTGTATCGAGATCGAATTGATAGCCGATATCGTGATTCGGCGAGGAAACATCTGTGATCTCTACTTCTGGACGTGGTATGCCGTAGGCGGCTTCTCCTTGGAGGGCACCGTCTACCAGCACTTCTACCTTGGCGACTCCGCCCGAGTGGAAATACCAGCCCGTAATCGGGTACACGCCGCTAATGGTCGCGTTGTCTGGTGGGGTATCGATGCCGCCTTGGATCAAGCCTGCCGCTTCCCGCACCGTTACGGGAACGGTCAGCACATGTTCCTGGTAGTGGACGGTGATGGTCGTTTGTCCGGCTTCTAATCCCGTAACCATTCCGCTTGGCGAAATACTGGCCACATGCGGATGTTCTGCGGTATAGGTCGCTCCTGCGGTCACGTCTTTTGTCCCTTGATCGGAAAGGACAGCCGAAATGCGTAGCTGTTGCGTTTTCCCGCGAGCCACCTCTACTTTTTCAGGCGCAGCCGAGATGCTTGTCGTTGGCTGTTCTTGTTCAACTAGGATAGCTCGCTCCGCCAGCACATGTTCCGTGCCGTCGTTGCTGACAGCCGTTACTTTCAATACATGCGCTCCTTCTTGCCCAGCGCTTGTCTGGAAATGGAACTGAAAACCTGCCGCCGGATTGCGGTAGTCCGGGTAAGCTGTTTCGATGTCGCGACGGACAATCCCGTACTGCGCATCCCCCAGCCGCGTTCCGTCCAGTTGCACCTCGATTTTCGCCACTCCGGCCGGGTCCAAGTACCAGCCTTCCACCAGCACTTGACCCGCTACGGTGGCGTTGTTTGCTGGGTGCTCCACTTCCCCGCGCGCAGGGAGCGGTGTTTCTTCCTTGACTTGAACCTGTACCGGGATGACCAGCGTCTTGGCTTCGTAGGTGACGGTAAGGTTTGTGCTGCCAACTCCAACCGCTTGCACGACTCCCGTCTCGCTCACGGTAGCGACTCCCGGGTCAGAGGAAACATAGGTCGCCTGCTGCGTCACGTCTTGGACCGATCGATCCTCCAAAATGACGGATATCTTCAACGGGTGGCTGTCGCCCGGAGCCAGCTCCAGCTTCTGGACATCCGCCTGCAAGCCCTCCGGCAACGGCGTTTCCCCGACATAAAAGGCTCGGCCCGCGATGGTCGTTTTCTCGCCAGCCGTATTCTCAATCACAACGGCCAGTGTATGCGCTCCGCTCGCTAGTGTTTGCGTGTCCAGTTGGAACGTAAACCCGGCGTTTGGATTGCCATACGCCGGATATTTCGCCGCGATATCCGGCCGTGGCTGACCGTACTGCGCTTCTCCTGCGTCAGCCCCATCCACTTGGATGCGAATGCTCGCCACTCCCGCAGGATCGAGATACCACCCTTTTCCATTCAACAGGCCGCTCGTCCATTCGCCATTTTCCGGACTATCCAGCCCTGCCAGTGGACGCAGCGGTTCCGGCGGGGTCACCGTAACGGAAATCTCGAAGTGATGTCCTTCCAACTCTCCGGTTACTTTGGTTTCGCCCGGACCGACAGCACTCACAAGTCCTGCTGCACTTACCTTGGCAATGGCCTCATCCTGCACGGCATAGCTGACCCGCTTGGTCACGTCTTGCTCCGAACCATCTGTGCGCTTGGCTGTGACTTTGAGCGGATGGCTTTCCCCTTGTGCCAGCTTGAGTTCTGAAACAGAAGGCAAAAGCGCTGCGATTTCCGCAGAACTTTCCCCTTGACCCAGCGCCTTTTCCAGATGGACGAGCCCTTTGCCGTAAAAACGGGACTCGCCCAGCGGCGTAGCGCTTTTCGTCAACAGATCGCGCAGCTCAGCGCTAGAAATGTTTCCTTTCGCCGACCAAATCACGGCCGCCGCCCCCGCTACGTGCGGAGCAGCGAGCGAAGTGCCTGATCTCGTCTGAAAATCGCCACCAGGCGCGGTACTGCGGATATCCACCCCTGGCGCCATGAGGTCCAGCTCTTTTCCGACACTGGAAAAATCGGCGCGCTGGTCTTCCCGGTCAACCGCGCCGACCGAAATCGTTTCCGCATACTGGGCTGGAAACAGCTCGGTTTCTTCGCCCAAGCCCCGGTTGCCCGCCGCCGCAATGACCAGAATGCCGTGCTCGTTCGCCCGTTTGATCTGGTCGTGCAAGGCGCGGCTGTTTACATAACCGCCCGCGCTGATCGAGAGGATGTTCATCCGGTTTTGAATCGCCCATTCGATCCCCTGGATCATGCTGGAGTAGGTCCCGTGGCCTTTTTTGTCCAACACTTTAATCGCGTACAATTCCGCTTCCGGCGCGACGCCGACGATACCAAAATCGTTGTCCCGAGCGGCAATGACTCCCGCTACAGCCGTACCGTGGCCGTGCTGGTCGCCAAAATCGTCCTCTCCTTCGATGTAGGACACACCGCCCTTGATCTCCAAGTCTGGATGAGCGGAAATTCCCGTATCCAGCACCCCGATTTTGATGCGTTGCCCTTTGTACTGCTGACTGTGCGCAGCGGCGGCACCGATATGCTCGACGCCCCACGGCACTTGCTGACTTTGACCTGGCGGGAGATTCGCTTCCGCCAGCTCGGTTTCGCTGTCTTCTTCGATGTAGGCGACATTTTCGTCTTCCAGCATCGCCTGTTTTTCGCTTTCGGTCAGTTCGGCGACCACGATTTGTCCGGTGAGTGGCTCCACCGATGACCGCTGAATCGCTCGGACCTTGGCGCGTTCCTGTTTTTTGAAGCCGATCAGGTACGTCTTGCTGTCCGCACTCGCCGCCGCATGCGCGGGAACGAGCTGCAAAAGCAGGAGCGACACCAGGAGGAACGCTTGGAACATACTGAATAAACGGATGAAGGCCTGGTTCATTCACGTGACTCCTTATCTGGATTGATTTGTTGGTTGCGGCTGTGTCATTTGCCCAATGAAAATGGTACCTCTCCCTCCTGTCAACAGTTTGCAAAGGTATGAAATTCACAGCAAAAATAGTAAAATATTCCTGTTGCATTCAGGCGAATTATATTAAATTTCAAAACATGGTTCAACAGGAATTTACTTGAAATTTGCATTTTCGACACCATTGGCAATTTTTCAACATTTGCGGTAAAGTCAAATGAACAGGATTTTCTCTGAAAATGTCGATTTGCACCTACTGCCGGCTTGGCTGGCAAAAGACTGACTCGAAAAAGGACGTGCTTCTACTGTGAACAATTGGTTTGCCATCATCCTGGTCCTAGCAATCACCTGTAGCCTCGTACTCGGGGTGACCTCCGAGACGCTTGCCTTGCTGCCTTATATCAATCAGAGCTTTCTGCTCGGGCTGATTTTGCTGATGGTCGGCTGTGCTGCCGTCGTTACCCGTTCCGGCTTCTTCACCGTTTTCATGCGCGGCTTCAAGCAGCTCAAAGGCTTCTTTTTTCGCAAGCCGCGCATGATGGAGAACGATCTCGTGCAAGGAGACGATCCCGTTTTTGCGCAAAAAAAACAATCCGTCATCAAGGTGGCGACTTCCCTCTTTCTCGCCTCCGGGACCGGATTGATTGTGTTTTCGCTGGTGCTTACTTGTTTCTACTATTTATAAGCAACGATTTGCCGATGGCCAGGAATACATCGGATTCATAGATCGTCGGCAGCTGCTCTTGCGGCGAAATACTGTCAAAGCGTTCGCCTGCCGGCTTCAGCCAGGGAAAGCCTTCTGCTCCCTTCGCTTTGTAAAGCTGCTCGGGTGAATTGGGAATCAAGATGTGCTTGTCGCCTTCTTCCTCATAACTGCTATTCAAAAAGAGCAGGTACTCCCCTTGCTCCAGCTGTTGATACTCGGGGGCGACGAGACTGGCCATCTCGTGGATATCCCCTGGGGCGTACCCAATGATCCGGTAAACCTCAACCGTATCCCCAGCCTTGATATTTTGCTCGGTCTGGTTGTCGTACAGCTTTTCTACCTCGACGTCGTACACATGAAAAACGAGCTCGGCCAATTGCTCTTGTCTCGGTTCCTTGGAAATCTTTCCTTTGAGGATTACATTGGAAAAATCGACCAACTCGCTGGTGGAGTTGTACACTTTTGACAATGAATAACCGGAAGAATCCGCCAAAGATGCTTCCTGCCTTTTTATAAAAGCGAGTGTCAAGCCAAGCCCAACAGCCAGTAATACTAGAATGGCAGTCATCGTTCTCTTTTTCACCGTCGCACGCCCTTTCCGAACAACCTCTCCCCACAATCTCGCAAACACCTCATCCAAACCTCAACTCCTAATATATGTAAAAACACAACTGCTTGTAAATGACGAGACATCGCGGAAGGAAGGCTTGGACATTCACGGATTGCAAGGGATTGACCAAGGGATTAGGCAAAGGATCGCGCCAGAACCGGGCAGACTCGAACATCGCTCCTTTATCTATCACCTGCCGCCACCCGCCATCTAACGCAAAAAGACGCCTGGAAAAAGGCGTCTTTTGTTTCCGTACCTATGCTTCTAGCAAATGACAGGCGACCCAGTGTCCTCGCTCTGCCTCCAGCCACTTCGGCTCTTCTTCGGCGCAGCGCGCAGTGGCGAGCGGGCAGCGCGTCCGGAAGCCGCAGCCGCTTGGCTTGTTCGCCGGGCTTGGCAAATCGCCCTGAAGCACGATTCGCTCGCGCTTGACAGTCGGGTCGGGAACAGGCACAGACGAGAGCAGTGCCTGCGTATACGGATGCAACGGACGGGCGTACAAATCATTGCTGGCAGCCAGCTCGACCATTTTGCCCAAGTACATCACGCCGATGCGATTGGAAATGTGTTTGACCATGGACAAGTCGTGGGCGATGAACAAATACGTAAGACCGCGATCGTGCTGCAAATCTTCCAGCAGATTGACGACCTGCGCCTGAATCGAGACGTCCAGAGCGGAAATCGGCTCGTCGGCAATGATGAATTGCGGTTCGACAGCGAGGGCGCGGGCGATGCCGATCCGTTGGCGCTGGCCTCCGCTGAACTCGTGCGGGAACCGCTGGGCGTGGTCTTTATGCAGACCGACCAGTTGCAACAGCTCGGCGACCCGCTCCCGGCGCGATCCTCTGCTGAGTCCGTGAATGTCCAAACCTTCCGCGATGATGTCCTCTACCGTCATGCGCGGATTGAGGCTGGCCTGCGGGTCCTGGAAAATCATCTGGACATCCCGATTGAACTGGCCCACTTCTTTTCCGCGCAACTGGTGGACGTTCTTCCCTTTGAACAGCACCTCGCCAGCCGTATTCTCATACAGCCGGATAATCGTGCGGCCCAGCGTGGATTTGCCGCAGCCGCTCTCGCCTACCAGTCCAAGCGTCTCGCCTTTTTGAATCGTAAAAGTCACCCCGTCCACGGCTTTCAGATCAAAACCGGGACCCATGGAGAAATGCTTTTTCAAATCGCGTACATCAACCAACGCTTCTGTCATACTCCCTGCCTCCCTGCTGCAACCAATTCATCGATGCGCGGCGCTCTTGGATCGTGCAGCCAGCAAGCCGCCTCGTGGCCCGCTCCGAAGTCGTTTTTGGCTGGCATTTGCTGATCGCATATTTCCATGGCAAAATCACAACGCGCCGCAAACGGGCAGCCTTTTGGCGGTTGGAACAAGTCCGGCGGCGTGCCGTCGATCGGTACGAGCCGCTGCTTCTCGCCCTCATCGAGACGAGGCAGCGAGCGCATCAATCCCCACGTGTACGGATGGCGCGGGTTGGCAAACACATCCTCGACCGTTCCTGTCTCGACAACCATGCCTGCATACATGACGACCATCCGATGGGCGATTTCCGCCACGACACCGAGGTCGTGCGTAATGATGACAACCGAAAGCTCCTGCTCTGCTTGCAGCCGCTTCAGCAAATCGAGAATTTGCGCCTGAATCGTTACGTCCAAAGCTGTCGTCGGCTCATCGGCGATCACGAGCCGCGGCTGGCAGGCAAGGGCAATCGCGATGACGACGCGCTGGCGCATCCCGCCGCTGAACTGGTGGGGGTATTGATCGATCCGCTTTTCCGGGTCTGGTATGCCGACCAGCCGGAGCATCTCGATGGCACGCTGGCGCGCCTCTTCACGCGTCACTTTTTGACTGCGCACAAATCCTTCTACGATTTGCGTTCCGACCTTCATCGTCGGGTTGAGCGCGGTCATCGGGTCCTGGAACACCATCCCGATCTGCGTTCCGCGAATGCCGAGCAGCTCCTTTTTGGAAAGCCCGCTGATGTCCTGCCCGTCAAACACGATCTTTCCCCCGACGATTTTGCCAGGCGGGTTGGGGATCAGCCCCATGATCGCCTGCGCGGTGACGCTTTTGCCGCAGCCGCTCTCCCCTACAATCGCGACCGTCTCGCCCTTGTCCACGTGAAAGGAGACGCCGCGCACCGCTTGCACTTCGCCACCGTAGGTCTTGAAGTTGACACGCAGCTCGTCGATTGCTAACAAATGCTGATTTTTCGTCATTTTCTCCCTCTCCCCCATCAGTCGCGCAGGCGCGGGTCAAGCGCATCCTGCAAACCGTCTCCAAATACGTTAAAAGCGAACATCGTCAGCGAGATCATGAGCGCCGGGAAAAACAGCCGCCACCAGTCTCCGGTCAAAATAACGCCAAGAGCGTCGTTCGTCATCGTTCCCCAGCTCGCCACAGGCGCTTGCACGCCGAGTCCGAGAAAGCTCAGGAACGACTCGGCAAAAATCGCGGACGGAATCGTAAACGTCAAATTGACAATAATGACGCCGAATGTATTCGGGATCAGATGTTTGAGCAAAATCCGGTTGAATTTGGCTCCCAGCACTTGCGCAGCCAAAATGAACTCCTGGTTTTTCAACTGCAAAATTTGTCCGCGCACCAGCCGCGCCATGCCGACCCAGCCCGTAGCGGACAGCGCAATAATAATCGTCAATATGCCCGGCTCCATGACGACCATCAGCAAGATCACGACCAGCAAGTACGGCAAGCCGTACAACACTTCAATCACGCGCATGATAATCGTATCGATCCGATCCCCCCGCTTGCCGCGCCCTGCCATGTAGCCAGCGATGCCGCCGACAGTTACGCCGATCACCAGGTCGATGAGCGCCGCCACCACCCCGATGGTCAACGAGATTCTCGCGCCGTACCACGTTCTGGCAAACATGTCCCGGCCAAGCTCGTCAGTTCCAAACCAGTGCTCGGACGACACTTCCTGATTTTTCGTCAACAAGCTCTGATCCGAGTAACTGTAAGGCACGAGGTTCGGTCCGATAATCGCCATCGCGACCAGTGCCGTGATGATGAACAAACCGAGCATCGCCAGCTTGTTTTTTGCCAACTTGCGAATCACTTGCTGCCCATTGCTCAGGCTCGGCCGGGAAATGACGTTGGCCTGCCCTTTTTTGGACAGCGGCTGAAATAACGGGTCTACTCTATGTTCCATCGCCACAGGCTATCTCTCCTTGTTGGTCAGCTTGATTCTCGGGTCGATCAGCGTATACGCGATATCGATCAGGAAAATGGTCACGATCAAAATGGCGCTGTAAAAAATCGTCGTACCCAAAATAACCGGATAATCACGGTTGAAAATACCGTCCACGAAGTATTTGCCGATGCCGGGAATCGCGAAAATTTTCTCGACGACAAACGTTCCCGTGATCAGCGAGGCGATCAATGGACCGAGAAACGTCACGACAGGCAAAATCGCGTTGCGAATGCCGTGGCGCAACACGACCAAAAACATCGGAATGCCTTTTGCCTCGGCCGTGCGAATGTAGTTTTGATTCATCACTTCAATCATGCTGGCCCGCATATACCGCGTGATGATGGCGACCGGACCGAAGGCGAGAGCGAGTGACGGCAGCACCGTGTGCATCCATGTGCCCCACGTTGCCACCGGAAAAATCGACACCTTGATCGCAAAAAAGTTGATCAGCAACGGAGCCATAATGAAGCTCGGAATCGCTACCCCGAGAACGGCCAGCGCCATCGCGACATAGTCCAGCCATTTATTGCGGTTGAGCGCTGCCACGATACCAAAGGTGATCCCGAACACCAGGGCGATCGCAATTGCTTGCGCCCCCAGCCAGGCGGACGCGCCGAAGCCGTCGGAAATCATGTCGTTGACGCCGCGCGAGTCTGATTTGATGGACGGGCCGAGGTCGAGCAGCAATAAATTTTTCAAGTAGAGCACGTACTGGACGGGCAGCGGTTGATCGAGGTTGTACTTGGCCCGCAAGTTGTTCAAAATTTGCTCCGGCAGCTGATCCGACTCGGAGGCGAACGGATTTCCCGGAATGGCATGCATCAAGGAAAAAGTCAGCGTCACGATGATCCACAGCGTGACGATCATCATCAAAACGCGTTTCACCAGGTAGTTTGACATGAAGTTCCTCCTCGTTTATTTGGCCAGCTCGTAGATGGCGTGGGCGTAAATCGCCATCGCCCGCAGCAGGTCGTCGATTTCCACATATTCGTCCACCAGGTGCGCCGTCGATTCCTTGCCTGGAAAAAGCGGCCCGTAAGCGACTCCGTACGGCATGATTTTGGCGTAGGTCGCACCGCCGGATGACAGCAGGGCAGTCGGCTCGCCCGTATGCTCCTCGTACACCTTGGACAACGTCTGAATGACAGAATGATCGGCCGGAACGTAATGCGACTTCGACGTGCGCAGACTGGCGATTGTCCAGCCCAGCTCCGCCACGCGCGCCCTCAGCTTTTCCACGTACTCCTCACAGGAAATCGTCGCAGGATAGCGGATGTTCAGCCGAACGCTTCCCCCGTCCGTTTCGCTGTAGCGCAAAATTCCCGCATTGACTGTCAGCTTGCCGGATACTTCGTCTTCGCAAGCCAGATGAAGCTCGTGCCCGTAATAATCTTCGTGAATAATATCTGACAAGAGCGAAAGAAACGAAGATGCGGAACCTTCAAACGATTGCTCCCGCAAGAAACAGGCAAGCATCGTTCCCGCATTCACGCCCTCGTGTGGAGCCATTCCGTGTGCGGGCTTGCCTGCCAGGGTGAATGTCAGCTTGTCTGAATCGACTTGCTCGATCCGCCCGCTCGTTCCCATTGCCTGCAAAAAGGCATCCCACTCGGCAGCGAGCTGCGCGAAGTCGAACTTCGCTTTCGCTTGTGCGCCCAGCTCGACAACCGCTTCCGCCTTGTCCGGCACACTGTTGCCCTGATCGCCGGAAACAAAGGAAAGCAACGTCCAGCCCCGGTCCGCGTCCGCACTCCGCTGTGTCGGAGCGATCGTCAGCGTCGGGTTGATCTGGCCTTTTTCCGCATGAATCATCGGAAAAGCCGAATCTGGCGAAAAGCCGACAGGCGGCACCCGGTCATGCTCGGCAAAATGCTTCATGCACAGCCAGCCGCTCTCTTCATCAGTTCCGATGATCAAACGCACCTTTTTGGAGAGAGCAAGCCCGGAGTCTCTCACCAGCCTGAGCGCATAGTAAGCAGCAAGAGCCGGTCCCTTGTCGTCGAGCGCTCCTCTGGCATACATGCGCCCATCGCGAATCGTCGGCTCAAAAGGAGGCGTCGTCCAGCCTTCTCCGACCGTCACGACGTCGATGTGGACGAGCACCCCGATCTCTTCTTCGCCGTCGCCATACTCAATCGTTCCTGCGTAGCCGTCGAGGTTTTTCGTCGCAAACCCGTCCTGCTGTCCGCGCTCAAGCATCGCTTCCAGTGCGGCCGCGACACCTTGTCCGAACGGCTTGCCCTCTGTCGCAGTCGTCATGTCCTCGATACTGTTAATGGAAAGAAACGCCACCAGCTCGTCCACGAACGCTTCTTTTTGCAGGAGAGCTTGCTTCTTCCAATATTCGCTCATCTGTGTCCACCTGCTTTCCTCTGCGCAAGGAATCTCAGAAACGCTTCTCCCTTCGCAGAAATATGACTTCCTTGTCTGCCTTTTCCCACATGGATCAGTTCATCTTGCTGCATCAGTTTCAAACGGTAACGCAGCTGCTGCGACGAAATCGCCACATCGCGCTCGCCAAGCTGTTCCATCAAGGAGTAGCGACCGCCGCTCCCGGCTCCAAGCTCCTGCAAAATCGCGAAGACCTCCTCCAAAAAGCCTCGCTTGACGTATTCGCTTGCGATCGACTCAAACCGTTCTTCCTGCCCGTCTGATACAAGCGGCATTTCCGGTGCCTCGTTCCAAAACGGCAACTGATACACGTACGCCTCTTCCTCTGCGACGTGCGCCAAATACTCGATGACGTTTTCCAGCTCGCGGATATTCCCCGGCCAATCGTAGTTCATCAGCGCCTTCATCGCCTCGCTGGTCAAGGTAAAAGGCGGACGCCGCAAATCGAGCGAGTATTTTTTCACGAATTGCTGCGCGAGCCACGGGATGTCCTCCCGGCGTTTGCGAAGTGGCGGCAGGTGAATCGGCAAGATGTTCAGCCGATAGTACAGATCAGCGCGAAAAGAGCCTTCTGTCACCATCTTTTGCAAATCCTGATTGGTGGCAGCGACCACGCGGATGTCCGTCGGAATGACCTTGTTGCCCCCTACCCGCATGATTTGCCGCTCCTGCAACACCCGGAGCAACCGATTTTGAATCGCGCCACTGGCGTCGCCAATCTCGTCGAGAAAAATCGTTCCTTTGTGGGCAAGCTCGAACCAGCCGATGTGGCCGCCTTTTCGCGCCCCTGTAAACGCCCCTTCCTCGTAACCAAAAAGCTCGCTCTCCAACAGCGATTCGGAGATAGCCGCGAAGTTGACGCCGACAAACGGCTCTCGCCTGCGCGGAGAGGCATTGTGGATAGCCTGGGCGAGCAATTCCTTCCCTGTTCCTGTCTCGCCTAACAAAAGCACCGTCGAATTGCTTCTGGCCATTTTCTTGGCAATCTGGATCACTTTTTGCACAGAAGGACTTTCTCCGTAGATATCATCAAAATGGTATTTGGCAACCAGCCCCTTGCTGTACAGGCGCATGCGGTAGTCGTGCTCCAGCTTTTCGATCTCCGCCGCCTTGCGGAACAACAGCAAGCTTCCGAGAAAGCTGCCCTCCATGACAATGTGCATCTTGCGGAAAAAGTAGGTTTTGTTCGCCCAATCTACCAAAACGTCCTCATTCTCTTCACACTGCCGGATCAACTCGTAAAAGTCCGGCGGAAGACAGTCGGCTGCACGCTCTCCGACCACTTGCCTGCCCTCCAGATGCAACGATTCGATTGCCTTTTGATTGACGAAGCGAATCCATTCCTTCTCATCAAACGCAATGATCGCATCCTCGATCCGGTTGACGATGGCTTCCAAGTATTTGCTCAAAAGGTGCGCGTGCTGAATCTCGTTGTTCAGCTCTTTCGTGACGTAAATCAACGATTGCATCGCTCTCGCCGTCACCTTTTGGAAATTTCCACTGCCAAAATGCGAGTAGATCGCCATCCAGGTCGATAAATCAATGACGCGGTAACCGATGTCGACTACTTTGCGAATGCCGGGCGGAACATGTTCAGGCTCGCCAGGCGTAACTGCAATTTCAATATCGGACGGATAGTCCGCTCCGGGATAGTACGGATACAACTCAAAATCCATGCCGGACGCCCGCAGCAAATCAACGTTTTCCTCTGCGGTTTCTTTGGTATCGCTTACCAAAAGCACTTTGACGCCTTTCGGAATCTCCAGCATGCCGCGCAAATTGTGATACGGCAGCATCCGCTTGGCGACGAGAATGCTCGCATCGCCAGGCAAATACGGCTCGACAAGCGAGACGATGCTTTTCGTGGACAAAACCACCAGCGCCCCCGGCGTAATCGGTCGAAACGGAAGCTGGTCCACTCGGATCGCTTCCACGTGAATGTCTTCAGATATCCCCAGTTCGTGGCATTGACTGACCACGGATTGCAAAAATTCGTCCATTCTCGCGATGAACGTAATTGTTTTTTTTGGCATGGACACTCGCTCCAGATGTAGTGTGAAGACAAGAGCACAAAGCTGCCCTTGCGCTCTTGTCTTCGTCTATTCTACTATTTCTTCCCGATCTCTACCCATTTGTAGTCGAGAGTTCCGACCGGATGGCGAATGATGCCCTTGATGTTTGGCTGATCCATGAACACTTTGGTGCTGAAGTAGATCGGCACCAGCGGCATGTCTTCCATAAAGATTTTTTCTGCATCGTGCATCAGCTTGAAGCGCTCGGTTTCGTTTGCGGTGTTGCGAATTTTTTCGACCAGCGCGTCGTACTCTTTGTTGCTGTAATTGATGCGGTTGCCCGGGTGATCGGTGACGAACAGCTCCAGATAGTTGACCGGATCGCCGTAGTCAGCCGGGATGGTGGAACGGGAGAATTGCAGCTTGCGGCCGCGCTGTTCTTCCAGGAACACTTTCCATTCCTTGTTCTCCAGCTTCACGTCTACCCCGAGGTTTTTCTTGTACATCTCTTGCAAAACTTGCGCGATCGCTTTGTGAGCGTCACTTGTGTTGTACGTCATGGTTACAGGCGGCAAGGTTGTCCAGCCTTCCTCTTCCATTCCTTTTTTCAGCAAAGCTTTTGCCTGCTCGATGTCGTTGTCTTTGATGAAGTCTCCGCCCTTCTCGCGGAAGTCGCCGCCTTCCGGTTCCGGGAAGCCGAATGGCACGTGCGCCAGTGCAGGAGCCTGCTTGCCTTGTACCACGTTGTCGATCAGCGTTTGGCGGTCGATCGCCAGCGCAAACGCTTTGCGGATGTTGGCGTTCGTAAACGGAGGCATCTGCGTGTTCATCCGGTAGTAGTAAATCGCCGCTTCGGATTCTACTTTGGCCTCTCCGGAATCGATCAGCTTTTTCTTCAAGTCGTTCGGTACGGTCTGGATCATGTCCAGTTGTGCGGTGGAGTACATTTGATACTGTGTATTTTCGTCGTTGACCATCACCCAGTCGATTCCGGCAAATTTGACGGAGTCCCGATCCCAGTAGCCGTCGTTTTTCACGAGTTTGACAGATTGGTCATGCACCCAGTCTTCCATTTTGAAAGGACCGTTTGTGACGATGCTCGACGCATTTTCTGCCCACTTCGGATTGCTTTCCACCACTTTTTTATTCACGGGGAAGAACGTAGGCTGCGTGATGATGTGCAGGAAAAAGCCTGCTGGCGCCTTGAGATGTACTTCCAGCGTCTTTTCATCGACCGCTTTTACCTTCACGCCGTCTGCGGTGCCGGTTCCTTTGTTGAACTCCTCTGCTCCATCGATGTAGTAGGCGAGGAAAGCGGACGGGAACGCGTTGTTCGGATCGACGATGCGCTTGAAAGCAAATTCAAAGTCTTGCGCCGTTACCGGATCGCCATTGGACCACTTGCTGTCGCGCAGCGTAAAGGTGTACGTTTTTCCATCCTCGCTCACCGACCATTTTTCCGCCATGGCAGGCTGCGGCTTGTGGTCTTTGTCGAGACGGGCCAAACCTTCCATCGTCGCATTCAGCACCTCATTGGACGTGCTGTCAAAGCCTTTTGGCGGATCGAGGGACGGTGGCTCGGTCTTCAGGTTGAGCTTCAGTCTTGCTGCCGGATCTGCTTGTCCACCAGAGTCGCCTGCTGGCTGTCCGGCTGGTGTTCCCTCGCCTTGCTTCGTCGGAGCAGCCGACTGGCTACATCCTGTCACGGCCAAAACCGCGACCAGGGCGGCAGTGCTGAGCAGCTTCCATCCTTTGTGCAACTTCATTTTTTTGTGACCCCCTTCTTCTTTTGAAAAAATCTTTATAGATAAACGGCAACGAAAGGTAGCTGCCGCTTATACCCCCAGTGACACGCTCGTTTGCGTCAGCAAAAACGGCGTTTCGATCCGGCCTACGACGCTATTGCTCATGTTGGTGATCGGCGGGTTTGTGTATTGTGCCAACACTTCCAGCGGGCCGTCTGTACCGATCCCGAGTTGGCGCAGCACCTCGTTTACGACCGGATTGATGGCGCGTGGCCCGCCGTCCTCGATCTTCACTGCGATACCCAGCCCTGTTTTTCTGTCACCCAGACAGTAGACAGACTCAGCGCCCGCCTTGCCCACGATGCGCCCGGCAAAAGCATTCATCAGATCGGTGCAGTAGCGATTTTCGCCCCCGACCATTTCCGGATGAGCCGTCATCGCTTCTGTAATTCTCTCTACCGCTTTGCGGCGCTCCGGCTTCGCGATCACTTCCGGGCGAACGAGCTTGGCAAAAGCCCAGGCGAAGTTCGCGAGCGGCAGTTGATGAACAGGCACTCCGCAACCGTCTGTTCCCAGGTTGATCTTCTCTTTTGGATAGCCTGTAATGTCTTCCACGACATCGAGAATCCGCTGCTGCACCGGATGCTCTGGCAGGTGATAGGTGGCGACCTCTTCTCCCATGTACGTCGCGGTTGCAATCATGCCCGAATGCTTACCGGAGCAGTTGGAAAATACGGGTGTAAGCGGTTTCCCCTGACGGATCAGCTCTTTGTAGCTCTCCTCGTGACGCGGCACGTGCGTCCCGCATTGCAAGGTCGCTTCCGGTTGACCCGCACGTTCCAGCATCGAAAGCGCGCGCGTGCGATGGCGCGGCTCCCCGCTATGGGAGGCGCAGCAAAGCGACAGATCGGCAGGCTCAAATCCGTAATGATCAGCGGCGCCTGTCTCCACGACCGGAATCGCCTGCAACGGCTTCATGCTTGAACGGGCATAGGTCATTCGGTGTGGATCTCCGAATGCATACAGCAAAGTTCCGGAAGCATCCACAACGGCGATATGACCAAGGTGCGAGCTTTCCACCTGTTCTCCCCGGTATACGTTGGCAACTACATTCATAGCAAAGTCTCCTTTTGACGCGATAGTTGAAATGTTTGTACTTTTCTCAAAAGCAAGTTGCGTGCCAACCACTGGCAAGGCAGGGTTAAAACCGAATTTTCTGCAAGTTTATCGCTGTAGCGAGTGAAAAAGCGGGGAGCAGCAGAGGGTAACTGGTTGTTACACAAGGTTTAATAGGTTGTTTTTAATCATAAATAGGTTAACTCGTTTTTGCCCAAACAAAAAAACACCCCTTTTCTTTTGCGCTTCCAGAAATAGGGTGTCACTAATGATTTTCTCGCTGCTGTTTCGCTACTCTTTTGCCACGCGCTGCATATCGGCTTCCACCATCATATGAATCAGCTCGACCAGCTTTGTTTTCGGCGTCCAGCCCAGCTCCCGCTTCGCCTTTTCCGGATTTCCCAGCAAGACGTCCACTTCTGCGGGGCGGTACAGCTTCGGATCAATTACCAAGTAATCCTGATAATTCAAGCCGACGTAGTCAAAGGCGATTTTGCACATGTCCTCGACGGTTGACGTTTTTCCGGTCGCAATGACAAAGTCATCCGGCTTCTCCTGCTGGAGCATGAGCCACATCGCCTCCACGAAGTCGCCTGCGAAGCCCCAGTCCCGTTTGGCCGCTATATTGCCGAGCCGCAGCTCTTTTTGTTTGTTCGCGGCGATTCTCGCCACAGCGTCGGTTACTTTTCGGGTGACAAATTCAAGCCCGCGCAACGGCGATTCATGGTTGAACAAAATGCCGTTGCAGCTATACATCTGGAAGCTTTCCCGGTAGTTTTTCGTCATCCAGTAGCCGAACAGCTTGGATACCGCATACGGACTGCGCGGATAAAACGGGGTTTGCTCCGATTGCTGCGGCTCCTGGATCAGTCCGTACAGCTCGCTTGAGGAAGCTTGATACATTTTGATCGCGGGATTCGTCTCGCGAATGGCCTCCAGCACATGCAAAACACCCATCCCGGTCGATTGCGCCGTCAAGACGGGCTGCTCCCACGATGAGCCGACAAAGCTTTGCGCCGCCAAATGATACAGCTCATCCGGCTTCACGCTTTTGAGCGCCCTGGTCAAAGACGACAAATCCAAAATATCGCCGTCCTTGTACTCGATTTCATCGGCAATGCCCAAATACTCCAGCCGCCAGCGATCCACAGTGCTGCGGCGCGGCACAAGTCCTGCCACGCGATAGCCTTTGTCCAGCAAAAACTTCGCCAAATACGCACCGTCCTGCCCGGTTATTCCTGTAAGGAAAGCTGTTTTCATGCGTCACCTCTCCCCTGGCCTGATCCAATCCCAATCGTTAAAAGCATATGCCACCCTGCGCGCATTCGTTCAAAAACAGGGCTGGACGCTTGCAGCAACTTCGTTTTTCGCATGTGCCTCCGCCCTGTCTCTTGCGAATGATCTTTTGCTCCTCCCTCACTTCCCGCCCTTTTCCTTAATACGCTAAGAAAGAGGCAAGACTTTTTTGACGGGAAGTGAGGTTTGGCATGCAGATGGATTGGCACAAGCATTATACGCGCTGGAAGCAATACACAGACCTGGACCCGCAGCTTCAGCGCCACCTGGAGCAACTGGAAGGCGACGAGCAAAAGCTGGAAGACTGCTTTTACAAGCCGATTGCCTTCGGTACAGGTGGCATGCGCGGGGTCATGGAGCCGGGGATCAACCGGATTAACCTTTATACGATTCGCAAGGCTGCCGCAGGGCTGGCCCTGCATTTGCTGGAGCAACATTCGGCTGCGGCCCAGCTTGCGGTCGTCATCGCCTACGACTCGCGCAACGATTCGTACACCTTCGCACTGGAAACGGCAAAAGTTCTCGGTTATTACGGCGTTTCCGCATGTTTGTTCGAGAATTTGTGTCCGACGCCGCTCTTGTCTTTTGCCGTTCGGCATCTGGGAGCTGCCGCAGGCGTCGTCATCACGGCGAGCCACAACCCGCCGGAGTACAACGGCTTCAAAATATACGGATCAGACGGAGGACAAATTCCGCCGCAAGCTGCCGACCGGATTTTTGCCCAAATGGAACAAGCCGGAGATGAGCTGCAAATCGGAACGCGTGAAGTGAATGAGCTGTTGGACAGCGGTCTGTTGCGAATGTTGGGCGACGAAGTATTTACCGCCTATATGGCCTGCCAAAAACAGCTTCGCTCCCCTGCCGCTTCCGCCATCGTCGCTGCCCACCAGCCGCGCATCGTCTTTTCTCCGCTGCACGGCACGACGCTTGTACCGATTGCGCAAGGACTGCAATCGCTAGGCTTTGAGCAGGTAAAGGTCGTTCAGGAGCAGGCGGAGCCAGATCCTTTGTTTTCTACCGTCTCCACCCCCAATCCGGAAGAGCCGGAAAGCTTTCGATTTGCCTTGAAGAACGCTCGCAAAAAAGGCGCCGACTTGATCATCTGTACAGACCCGGATGGAGACAGGCTCGGGGTAGCCATCAGGACGGGCCCTAACCAGCATGTCATCCTGAACGGAAATCAGGCGGGCGTCTTGCTTTTGGACTATATTTTGGCGCAAGAAAAGCTTGCCGGAACGCTCCCGGCCCACGCTGCCGTCGTGAAAACGATCGTCACCTCGGAAATGGTTCGCGCGATCGCCGCTGATTACGGTGTGGCTACAATCGACACCTTGACCGGATTCAAGTACATCGGGGAAAAAATCGAGGAATTTGCGCAAAGCGGAGCGCATCACTTTTTGTTTGGACTGGAAGAAAGCTGCGGGTATTTGCGCGGTGATTTCGTCCGGGACAAAGACGCCGTCCAGGCCGCTTTTTTGCTGGCGGACGCCTGCGCGTTCCAGCTGTCGCAAGGCTCAAGCCTCCACCAGCGTTTGCAGGAGCTGTACGCCAAGCACGGCACTTTCCGGGAAGAGCTGATCTCGATTACGTATCCGGGAAAAGACGGCATGCAAACCATGACAGCGATCCTCGCTGCCTTGCGCGACAGGCCGCTGACAACTGTCGCGGGCGATGCGGTGACCTCCATCGAGGACTACTTGACTGGCGAACGTCGGCTGCAAGCGACAAACGAGTCACAGCCTTTGGCGCTGCCAGCAAGCGATGTCTTGAAGTTCATCATGGGCGACCATGCCTGGTTTTGCATCCGTCCATCCGGTACGGAACCGAAGATGAAGCTGTATTTTGGGGTCAGGGACGTCTCGGAAAGTGCAGCCTTGACTGCCCTTGCGAACATGAAAAAAGCGGTGCTCGACTATTTGCAGCAGCTGTTGCCCGCCTAGATTTCCAGGTAGGGGCCATTTCCACGCGGGTGGCCCCCGCCATCAGGGCCGTAGCTTGGCGGATGGTACGCCTCTTGTGGAGTTCGCTCCACAAAGCGTGCCAGACCCAACAGCTCCCGGCGGACAAAGAAGGCGTTGACTCCACGCGAATCGGTGCCGATCAGCGCATAGCCGAGCTTTTTCCCAAGTTCGGCAAGCGATGTCAGGCTCGCTCCGAAATAGGTTGTTCCGTTCCATGCAAAGGAAGGATCGTACGCTACGACCATCTTTTGCGGTGGCGGAAAAGAAGCGTTGTATTCGATGATCACCACTCGCGGCTTGTAGGCAGCCAGCGCTTGCCAGACCCAATAGTCGATCCCGTCCAGATCGATCGAGAGCAAATCAAACTGTGCCGGAACGCGAAATTGGGCAAACAACGAGGCGATATTTTCTCTGGTAATGAACGCCTGATGGGTGGCAACCTGAGGGAGCGCGGCATAGTTCTGCTGCAAATAGATGTATTTGAGCGGGTGTCCCTCGATCAACACTCCCGACCATTGGTGCGCGTACGCCAGGTTTCGAGACAGGCACTCCACGCCCCCCTCGACTCCAAATTCAACAAAAAATCGATTCGTTGTCCCGATCCGCGAAAACAACTCCTCGATCATGCCATCTTCACCATTTTGCGAGAAAACACGCTTTTCATAGAGATTGATGGAGTCCATTCGGTTCATCGCCCCTCCTTCTTTCGTTCTCTTTTCTCCATCGTATTTGCCGTATGCGCGAAAGGCGTAGTCATCTGCTCCCCTTTGGCGAGAAAAAGGCGTGCCGCACTTTCCCTGTACATAAAAAGACATTCGCCGTGCCAGTATCCGCATGTTCTTACTATATATAAAGCAACTGCTTTCTTTTTTTGGAAACGGTTTTGCCTGCTGCTGCAAAAAAACATCACGAGCAAGGGGGGAAGCCTCTTGAAAGTTTTGATTACAGGCATTACCGGGTTTGCCGGCAGCCATTTGGCAGAATATCTGCTCTCGCGCGGCGATGTCGAAATCTATGGAACTTACCGGGCTCGCAGCCGAATGGACCATATCGCCCACATCGCGGATCAGCTTCATCTCGTGGAATGCGAACTACAAGACCCCGCAGCCGTCGCCCAAATGATTGCCCGAATCAAGCCGGCACATATTTACCATCTCGCTGCCCAAAGCTTTGTCCCCGCTTCGTGGACTTCGCCCGCCGACACGATGATGAACAATATCGTCAGCCAGCTGCACATTTTCGAAGCGATCCGGGCAGCTGATATTCCGTGCAAAATACAGGTGGCATGCTCCAGCGAGGAATACGGCCTCGTCTACCCTGACGAACTGCCAGTGCGGGAGACAAACCCGCTGCGGCCGCAGAGTCCTTATGCCGTGAGCAAAATCGCCCAAGATTTTCTCGGCTACCAGTATTATCAAAGCTACGGACTTTCCATTGTTCGCACGCGTACTTTTAACCATACAGGGCCGCGGCGGGGAGAGCGCTTTGCCACCTCCAATTTCGCCAAACAAATTGCCCAAATCGAGCTTGGCTTGCAGCCGCCGCACGTCCATGTCGGAAACTTGCAAGCGCGACGTGACTTTACAGATGTGCGCGATGTCGTCAAAGCGTATTGGCTCGCGCTGGAACGGGGAGTGCCCGGGAGCGTCTACAACATCTCTTCGGGGAACACGCGAACGATTGAAGAAGTATTGCATACCCTCCTGTCCTTCACTTCCGCACCTGTGCAGATTCTCGTCGATCCCAAGCGGCTGCGCCCCTCCGACGTAGAGGTACTGCTCGGCGACGCCAGCGCTTTTTGCACGCAAACGGGCTGGCAGCCGGAAATTCCTTTTCACCAGACGATGCACGACTTACTTCAATATTGGCGAGACACTTTGCAAGCACAAGCCGGGGAAAAGGAGGGCAGTTGATGGGATCGCAGAACTTGCCGCTAGTCAGTATCATTACGCCTTCCTTCAATCAGGCCGCCTTTATCAGGCAAACGATCGAGAGTGTGCGCAGCCAGGACTATCCGAACATCGAACACATCGTCGTCGACGGCGGTTCCACAGACGGGACTTTGGAGATTTTGCAGGAATACGCCCATGAAAAACAGCGCTTCCGCTTCGTTTCCGAGCCTGACCGGGGCCAGTCGCACGCCATCAACAAAGGCTTGGCACTGGCAAAAGGCCAGATCATCGGCTGGCTGAACTCGGATGACAAGTATTTGAATGGCGCTGTCGGCAAAGCCATCTATGCGCTGCAAACCAACCCGCAATGGTCGATGGTGTACGGGAACGCCCTGCACATCAACGCCGAGGACAAGATTACCAGCGTCTACCCGACAAAGCCGTTTTCCCGCCAGGCCCTGTTTCTGTTTTGCATCATTTGCCAACCGACTGCCTTCATCCGCAAAGAAGTCTTTCAAGCTGTCGGCGGTGTGGACGAAAACTTGCACTATTGCATGGACTACGACTTGTGGATGCGCCTGTCCAAAACGCACCAGGTCGGCTACATTCACGATTTTCTCGCTGCCTCCCGCCTGCATGCAGCCTGCAAGTCCGTCGCGCTGGAGGTCGATCTCGGACTGCCGGAAATATTGCTGGCCAGCGTCCGGCACTTCGGCACCGTCGCCAATCACTGGCTGTATCATTTTCTTACGCACTATCCGAACAAAGGCGTGTTCTGGTATCTCGATCTGTTCAAAAGTCATCGGGTCTTCGGAAATACTCCCCTGCTCGTGGACAGCAATCGCCATGCTTCCTTCTGGGTCCCGCCGCGCTACCGGATGCATCTGTACGTCGATCCGGCCCAGCCGATGCATGCTCTGGTCATCAAAGGCATCAATACGTTATTCAACCAGCCTGTTCACGTCCACGTCATGGTCGATCAAGTGCCGACCGCTCATCACGTCATTCCGGCCGGTCACTTTGAAACGAGCATCGTATTCCCAGTTACTACGCCAAATGCCGTCGTCGAGCTGGTGTGCAGCAGGCAGCAAATTTTGCCGGAAACAGAAATGGCGGCAAGCATCGGCACGGTCAGCTTCCAGGTGCAAAACGCGATGCCGCTCTCTGCCCAGGAATACCACTTTTACTTGGAATACAAAAAAAATCCTCGGGATGTCGCCAACTGGTTGTTGAAAAACAGGCAGCCAGTCCCTTCGCTGTGACCACATTCGCGTAAAGGAAGGTGTTGCTTTCATGAATCTGTCGGACAAACGAATCGTCGTTACCGGCGGAGCAGGTTTCCTGGGAAAGCATGTGCTCAGCCAGCTGCAAGCCCAGCAATGCCAGCATGTGTTCGTCCCGAGAAGCCGCGACTTTGATCTGCGCAAAGAAAACGACATCGTCTTGATGCTGCATACTTACGCACCGGACATCATTATCCACCTCGCCGCCGTCGTAGGGGGCATCGGCGCCAACCAGAAAAATCCCGGCAAATTTTTTTACGACAACCTGATCATGGGCACGCAGTTGATCGAGCAAGCGAGACTGTTTGGCGTGAAAAAGTTTGTCGCCATCGGAACGATTTGCTCTTATCCCAAGTTCGCACCCGTCCCTTTTCTGGAGGAAGACCTGTGGAACGGCTACCCGGAAGAGACGAACGCTCCGTACGGTTTGGCGAAAAAAATGATGCTGGTGCAGTCTCAGGCGTATCGTGAGCAGTACGGCTTCAATTCGATTTTCTTGCTGCCCGTCAACCTGTACGGCCCTCACGACAATTTCGATCTCGAATCTTCGCACGTCATCCCGGCGATCATCCGCAAATGCCTGGAGGCCAAAGCCGCCAAACAGGACGAGATCGTTCTCTGGGGCACCGGGAACGTCACCCGCGAATTTATTTATGTACAGGACGCTGCCCGCGCCATTGTGCTGGCGACCGAGAAATACGATTCCTCCGATCCGGTCAATATCGGCTCCGGTGAAGAAATGACCATTGCCGAGCTGGCCAGTACGATTCAAAAGCTGTGCGGGTACGAAGGACGGATTGTCTGGGACGCCAGCAAGCCTGACGGACAGCCGCGCCGCAAGCTGGCAACAGACAAAGCGAGGGACGCTTTTGGCTTTACGGCAACCACTCCGCTTCTCGCAGGCTTGCAGCAAACGATTGACTGGTATCGCCAGCACAGACGCGATGACGAGGTGAAGGCTCCGTGAAAATCGGTGTAAATCTGCTCGCCTGTATCCCTGGAAAAATCGGCGGCATGGAACAGTACGTGCGGAATTTGCTGGCGTACTCGATTCAAAACAAGGACAACGACCAATGGTTCCTGTTTTTGACCAAGACGAATTACCACACCTTTCCCAACCATCCGAAAATCCAAAAAGTGATGATGCACGAGCACATAGACGCGCACAAGCAGTTCCACGCCTGGATTCGCGCGCTTGCGCTCGATCTGTGGTTCTGCCCGCTCCTGGTGCTGAATCCGATCGATGCTCCCATCCCGAGCGTGATCAACATCCCGGACATTCAGCATGAATTTTACCCGCAGTTTTTTGACGAGAACTCGCTGCAATGGCGCAAGGCGACTTACCAATCGTCCGCGCTGAAGACAAACGCCGTCTTGACGTTGTCCGAGTATTCCCGGGAGAGCATCATTACCAAGTTCGGGATTCCGAAGCATCGCGTACATGCGATCCATCTCGATTCTGCCCATGAATTTACGCTCCCGTACAACGAATCCGTCAATCAGCGGGTGCGGCAAAAGTATCGGCTGCCCGCTCATTACGGCTATTATCCTGCGAATACGTGGTGGCACAAAAATCACGTTTCGCTCTTGCAGGCGCTCGCTTATTTGCGCGATGCACACCAGTTGAAAATTCATATGGTGTTCACCGGAGCCCCCCAGGAAGCACACAACCAGGTTCTGGCGACGATCCGTGAGCACCAGTTGTCCGATCAAATTACGTGGCTGGACTACATTCCGCAGGAAGAGATGCCGTATTTGTTTCGCAACGCCAACTTTCTCTGCTTCCCGTCCCTGTTCGAAGGCTTCGGGATTCCGCTGGTGGAAGCGATGCGAACCGAGCTGCCGATCATTTGCTCCAACAACGGCAGCATCCCGGAAATCGTCGGAGATGCTGCGCTTACTTTCGATCCGATTTCTCCGGAAGACATCGCCCGCAAAATGGTCGAGGTGCAAAACCAGTCTGTGCGCTCGGACCTCATCGCCAAAGGATTGCGGCAAGCGGCACAGTTTTCCTGGTCCAAATGCGCCAGGGAAACGCTCGCGATTCTGCATCAGGTCGCAGGAAAATAACCGAAAGAGGAAAGGAGCATGCTCATGTCACGCATGGACGAAATCAGGCGGGTTTGGCAACAGGAGTTGCGCATTCCGTTTCCGCTCACCGCTCAGGAAGCGTGGGATTTTTGGCTGCTGGAATCGCCGCCTTACGAGGTGAAAACGACAGCTGTCGCCCAATACGGAAAAAAGCACCAAATCAACACGCTGATTGAAACCGGCACGTATCGCGGTTACATGGTGGATACCCAGAAGGCTGTTTTTCAACGAATTTATTCGATCGAGCTTGACCTTGCACTGTACACGGCAGCCAAAACGCATTTCGCCGCCGACGCCCATGTATCCATCTTGCACGGCGACAGCGGCACAGTGCTTCCCCAACTGCTCGCATCGATTGACGAACCTTGCCTGTTCTGGCTGGACGGACACTACATCCCGCTGTCAACCGAGTCTGCCAAAGGCAATCTCGATACGCCGATTTTGGCCGAACTGGCCGCCATCTTGTCCCATCCCGTGCCGAATCACGTCATCCTGATTGACGACGCCCGCTGCTTCATCGGCTCCAATCCGCTGTTAAAAGACTATCCGACCATCGCCGAGCTGAAACAGTACGTGGCTACCCTGCGGCCCGATCTGCACTTCGAAGTGAAGGACGACATCATCCGCATTCATCCGCCGATTGCCCATGATCCGCAAAAGACGGTCACCTTCCGTCTGCCTTTTGACGAAAAATCGTTTTTGGTCCACGGCAGCAGTTCAGACCAGAGCGTCCTGTACTACATCGAAATGGCAAACGGCCTCTACGAGGAGTACGTGCTTAACGTGCTGAAGCGGGTCGTGAAGCCAGATTCCATCTGTCTCGACATCGGGGCGAACCTCGGAACGATTTCGCTTGCGCTCAGTCATCTCGCACCGCAGGGCAAGGTGTACGCGTTTGAGCCATCTTCCGTCAACCTCGCCTTCTTGCATCAGACTTTGCAGGATAATGGGATCGGCAATGTAGAGCCTGTTCCGCTCGGCGTATTCGACCGCAACGGCATCATCGAGTTTTGCGAGGTCGATCGCGGCGGCGGCTGGTCGTTCATCGCCAGCGAAGCGACTTCTGCTGCTACCAACACGATTTCGTGCACGCGTCTGGACGACTGGGTCGCTGCTCATAACCTGTCCCGGATCGACTTGATCAAGCTCGACGTGGAAGGCTCGGAGATTCAGGTGCTGCAAGGCGGGCAGGAAACATTCAAAGCCTTCGATCCCGATCTGGTGATCGAATTTAATCCCGACAACCTGCGCGGCTATTTCGGCAAGGACCCCAACGAGCTGTTCCTGCGCCTGTTCGCGCTGTACAAAAACATCTACTTGATTAAACGGGAAGGCGGGCTGCTCCCGATCCACTCCTATCCCCAACTGTTGGAGGCCATCAGGCCGTTTCACGGCGATTTGTTTTGCACGAACAAAACGGCCCTGCTGTAATCCACGCCAGCCTCGTCAGCCGCAACAAAAAAATGCCCGGCTGCGCCGTCCCGAATGAAGGGAGCGCAGCCGGGCTGTTTTGTTGTTCGTTCGCTGTTTTTGTGTTAATCCGCGGCTTCCTTTTGCAAGATCAGCTTCAATCCTTGCTCCAGGGAAACGCGCGCTTGCCAGCCGAGTGCGCCGAGTTTGCCCGTATCGGCTTGCGAGCACATCAGCTCCCCCTCTCGCTGGGCGAATGCTCCGAATTGCAGCACCGCCGTCGAACGAGTCAGCGAATGAATTTTTTCGACCAATTCACGTACCGCCGTCGCTTTGCCCGTTCCCACCTGGAACTCGGCGTATTCGGCTGGCAAGGACGACTTTTCCCGCAGCAAAAGCAAGTACGCTGCCACGACATCCTCTACATATACAAAGTCGCGCTTCTGCTCCCCGGAAGTGAGCGCGAGCTGTGCCCCATCCCGAAGACACTGGCTGATTACGTACGGGATGAATTTGTCAGACTGGTCGAACGGCCCGTATACGTGCTCCAGCCGCATGTTGGCAAACGTCAGCCCGTACTTTTTGGCTATGTACGCCCCCCATTCCGCAAACTGCTTTTTCGTCAGGTGATAGCCTGCCAAATGCGGCGCTCCTTGTGCAAGGGAATCGCGGGAAAACGTATCCGTATTCACAAACAGCCTGGTGCCCTGCTCACAACAAAGCTGGAGGAGCCGAAGCGGGAACAAGACGTTGGCTTCCAGCAGTCCCACGTCTGACTCCCCTCTCCGGCCGTAAGCGGTTGCGGCATGAATGACGGCATCAAAAGGCCCTTGCTCGGCAAAGAGCCGGTACACGCTCGCTTCCTCATCTGCATCGTACGCGATCATCTCGCTGGCGATGTCCGCAAGCCTTGCGCAATCGGACGAGCTGCGTTTGACGATGACCAGCCGATGCGAAGCTTGCACCAATGCCCGCGCCAGATGGCTGCCGAGAAATCCGGTCGCTCCCGTAAGCAAAATGTTCATGCTCTGCTACCTCCACTCCGCCTTTCCGCTTTTCCACAGCGACTCCAGGTAATTTTTGTCGCGCATCGTGTCCATCGGCTGCCAAAATCCGCTGTGCCGATAGGCTGCGAGCTTGCCGCTTTGCGCCAGTCGTTCCAGCGGCGCTTGCTCAAAAACAGTCGCATCATCGCCCAGATAGGAAAACACCTCTGGCTGCAACACGAAAAATCCGGCATTGATCCAACCGCCATCGCCGCTCGGCTTTTCCTGGAAGCCTTTCACCTGGCCGTCTGCTTCCAGATCGAGCGCGCCAAACCTTCCTGGCGGCTGCACGGCCGTAATCGTCGCCAGCTTGCCGTGTGACTGATGGAACGCAACGAGAGCGGCAATATCGATATTTCCCACCCCGTCTCCATACGTAAGCATGAACGGCTCCTCGCCGACGAATGGCTGGATTCGCTTGATCCTGCCGCCTGTCATCGTATCCTTGCCCGTATCGATCAGCGTCACCTTCCACGGGTCCTGGCAGCGATTGTGCAAAATCATCTCGTTCCCGCGGCGAAAGTCAAACGTGACATCCGACTGGTGCAAAAAGTAGTGGGCGAAATATTCCTTGATCATGTAGCCTTTGTAGCCGAGGCAAATAATGAAATCGTTGTACCCGTACTTGGAGTAGATGGACATGATATGGCAAATGATCGGCTTTTCCCCGATCTCAATCAGGGGCTTCGGCCTAAGCTGCGATTCTTCTCCGATCCGCGTTCCGTATCCGCCAGCCAAGATAACGACTTTCATGAAGCCCCCTCCTTTCCGTATTGATCGATGTGCGCAAAACAGACTTGCCGCATGTCGGCTTGTTGCTGGTAGGCTCTTGTCCACTCCACGATGCGATCCAATGCCTGCTCGATCGTCCAGTGCGGACGCCAGCCCAGCTTTTCCCGCGCTTGCGAGCTGTCGAGCCTGAGGTACGTCGTCTCGTGAAAAGAAGCTCGCTCGTCAACCTCGTAAGTCGCCTGCTTTCCCCATTTTTGGCACAGACGCGCAGCCAGCCATTCCACGCTTTTGGCGTCGTTGGCATCCGGCCCGAAATTCCAGCTACAGGAGTAGCGTGGACTATCCCCATACAACCTTTGCGCCAGCAGCAAATACCCGTGCAGCGACTCCAAAACGTGTTGCCAAGGGCGAACCGCTTGCGGATGGCGAAGCTGCATCGGCTGGTCAGCGAGCAAACTCTGCAGCAGATCAGGAATCAACCGCCCGGGTGTGAAATCGCCGCCACCGATGACGTTGCCTGCGCGTGCTGTTGCAAGTCCGATCGGAGGCAAGTCTTGGGCCTGCCCGTCCTGCTGAAAAAAAGCGGCGCGGTAACAGGCGGTCACCATTTCAGCGCACGCCTTGCTATTGGAATACGGGTCGTGCCCGCCCAGCGTGTCCACCTCCCGATACCCCCAGGGCCACTCCTTGTTTTCGTAGCATTTGTCTGTCGTGACATTGACCAGCGCGCGGATGGGAATACCTGCATTTCTCGCCAGGCGAACGGCTTCCAGCAAATAAACCGTTCCCATGACGTTCGTCTCATAAGTGGCGACAGGTTCCTGATAGGACAGGCCAACCAGAGGCTGTGCCGCCATATGGATGACGATATCCGGTTTTGCTTGCAAAAGCGCCGTTTGCAGCTGCTGACTGTCGCGAATGTCGCCTGACACGGAGTTGATCAAGGAATCGATGCGGCACAGCTCAAACAGGCTGGGATGGGTCGGCGGAGCCAGCGCATATCCGGTCACCTGCGCCCCCAAACGATGCAGCAACAGGCACATCCACGAGCCTTTGAAGCCCGTATGTCCTGTCAGGAACACTCTTTTTCCTTGCCAAAAGGCAGCGTCTGGTCGCATCATCATTCACTGACCATTTCCACGATGTCATTCCAGTCCATGCCCAGCCGGACGATGTCCTCTTCGACCAGCTTGCTGCCCATCTGCACCTCGATAATGTCGAGGTCGCTGATCGCTTTGATCGCATGCTTGGCTCCGACAGGAATTTCCACCACATCGCCAGGCTTGACGATCATCAAGCGATCATTCAGGACAAACTCCCCTTCTCCCTCCACTATCATCCACACCTCGCTGCGAAAGTGATGGTATTGATAGCTCAAATTTTTTCCGGCGTGGAGGTGGAGCTGCTTGGTCAACACCTCGACCTTTTCATTCATTTTCTGAAACTGCAAGACGTGGTACCAGCCCCAGCGCCGCTCCTCGAACATCGGCCGCTGCGACCAATCGCTTGCAATATCCTTGACCTTGTGGCTTTTGCCCTTCGCTGCGACCAGGATGCCATCCGGGCTGGCGGCGACGACGAGGTCGGATACGCCAATTGCGACGATCGGCAAATCCAGTTCATTAATGACATGCGTATTCGTGCTTTCCTCCAGATGCACGCGCCCCACTGAGCTGTCGCTCATTTCCTCGGTCAGCGTGTTCCATGTGCCAAGGTCCTTCCAATCGCCTGCGTACGGCACAACGACGACATGCTTGGCTTTTTCGACAACCTCGTAATCAAAACTGATTTTCGGCAATGCCGTATAGCGCGCAACCAGCTGATCGTAGTCCGTCGGCAGTTGTTTCTTTTGCAGCTCTTGCAGCATATAGCCCAGGCGAAACGCAAATACGCCGCAATTCCACAGGGCGCCTTGCGCAATCAACTGGGAAGCTGTTTCCACAGAAGGCTTTTCTGTAAAGCGCGCGACCTGCAAAAAGCTGCCAGACTCGTTGTCGGCTTGCACCGGAATGACGTATCCATACTTGGTGGAAGGGTACGTCGGCTTGACTCCCATCAAGGCGAGGTCGGCCCCTGACTGCTGTATGACCGTTTCCAGTCCTTTCAACTTTTGAAAAAAGTGATCCTCCACAAAAGAGTCGACAGGCATCACAGTCACGACCTCGTCTGGCCCCAGTTGTTTGACGCTGTGCAAATAACTGGCGATCAGCGCGATGGCGGGAAACGTATCCCTTTTTTGCGGCTCCAGAATCAGCGGCACATCCGCTCCCAGCTGGCTGTATATGAGATCTACCTGCGATTGACTCGTTGAGATATAAGCCATGTCCTCAAACTGATTGGCAGCAAGCTGCCTCCATACCCGCTGAACCATGGATTCCGGTTCGCTTTCCCCATTGCGAATCAGCTTCAAAAACTGCTTGGAGCGAACATCGTTGGAGAGCGGCCACAGTCTTTTGCCCGAACCGCCCGATAGCAACACCAGTTTCATCCAGGCCACCTCTGTCCGTTAAACTTCATGCATGAATCATCATATGAAAAGTTGATAGAGGGTGACTGTTTGGTACGCGAAAATGGTCGATTCTCCCGCCTTTTGGAAAACCGGCAATCACTAGCCTAGTAGACAAATACCCCGACGCGATTCGCCGGGGCATGAGCTTCAGTTCTGTATGGTCCATTGGGACGATGCATAGTCGTAATAATGAACGCCGGGTTGCCTGGGGATATGGGGGAGCCAGAAATCTTTCATGTAGCTTTTGGCCGTAAGCCCCTGGAAATGCAACGAATTTAGCCGCTTGAGGGCACCGCTGGCCTGATCCTTGCAGTAGAGCTGTCCGTCGATGGCGTACACTTTTTTCTTGCCCGAAAGACTCTCTGCCCACCGCGGGCGGTTAATATTTTCGTCGAAGAAGCTGTCGCCGAACGTTCCATGCGTATGCGCCTGGCCGGAGTAAGAACGGAAATAAAGCAGGCACAGCACCATGTCCGACACCAGCGGAACCCCTTCGATCACCTGGTCAAGCTCGATCGTTTTTTGCACGAGCAGCCGGAACATCTGCGGATTCACAAAGTATTGCATCGTCAAATTGCAGAAACGATCCAGCGTATCCAAGCCTACGAAACTTGTCCACGCAAACTCCATGGAAAACGCCCGGTATTCCGGCTTGTTGACCTGGGTGTAGAGCATCACGTCCGAATCGAGGTAAAAGCAGCCTTGTATCCGGTTTTTGCGCATGAAGTCGCGGAGAATAAACCAGCGCTGAAAGCAGAACAAATTATATTCGTAGCTCATGACATGCATGTGCTGATACACCTTGGCGAACATCTGCGCTGTCTGCATATACGAATCCATCATGACATGCATGGCGCCGGACGAGGCGTATTTCCGGTTAGCCTCCCTGCCGAGCAAGTAAACGGGAGAGCGGGGATTGCTCATCTTGGCTTGCCGCAAACTGTAGGCTAAATAATCCTCATCGTCCCTGTGCATGAAAATGATAGGCAAGGTCATTGGCGCACCCTCCTGTACATTCCTTTTCCTCCACCGTATGCTTTTCGGATCGTGCCGGAAACGGCCACTGCTTGTACCGGACGCCTAAATCCGCCGCCATGCGCCTGAGAATGGGGGATTACACCCGTTTCCCGACATCTGCGGCGTTCATATCGTAATGTAGCATGATCGCATTTTGCCTAGACACCGATTCTTCTGAAGGAGGGACATGAGTGGGAGGAACATGGACAGACAGTGAAATTTTGGCGGAGATTGCCAAGCGCACCTGGTACCATAAAATTCAGTTGCGTCCCGGGATCGCAACTCCTGGCCTGAAAATTTTGGAGCCACTTTGGGACAGTACGCGCAAATCCAGAGCGCACATCAATTACGCAGGGAAACGGGTGCTGGACATTGCCAGCTTCGACGGAATGTGGGCGTTTGAAGCAGAAAAGCTCGGAGCCTCGCTCGTCGTCGCCACCGACTGCATGCAGCCGCTGTACTCCAACTTTGAACTGTGCAAAGACATTCTCGAAAGCAAGGTTCTTCCGCTGTATAACATTTCTCCCTACAACTTGTGGGAAGGTTTGAAAGTGCTGCTGATGGACGATTTCTCCGCTCCGTTGCCGTTCCCGCAGCAAATTCGCCACAACCTGTTCGATATCGTTCAGCATACCGGACTGCTCTACCACGTCCGCGATCCTTTGTGGACGCTGTCGCAAGCGCGCAGTGTGATCAAGACTGGCGGACATCTGCTGTTGGAGACGGCTTGCATCCTCGACGACAACGAATCAAGAATGATCTTCAACGGCCCTCCGGGAAATATGAACAGAATCTACCACGATATAACGACCTACTGGGTGCCTTCGATCAGATGCTTGCGGGAGATGCTCGCCAGCACGCTTTTCGAAGTATTGCCGCAAAGCATCACAACCGTCAACTCCGGGACCAAAAACGACTACCCGATCGGCCGCGTCACGATGGTTGCGCGGGCCATCAGCGGGCGGGAAACAGCTGCCGATTCGTACGCGGAACTGCTGCGCATTTACCGCAACCCGGGTCTGGTGCCGGACTATTTGTAAGGTAAGCACAATCTCGCCATGTGCGTCTATCAAGGTGTGCGCTCCCTCCTGCAAGCGAGGGCGCCACACCTTTTTGCTATGGGAATCTGTCAAAATAAGAAACGTATCCCGATGCCAAATCCGGTTCTTGTACATATGGTATTGCAGGCGTGCCATTTCTTTTTTGCGCTGACTTTTTGAAAAGGAGTGACAGAAATGTCTAGCGGGCAGCTGCCTCTCGTCAGTATCGTAACCCCCTCCTTCAACCAGGCCAGATTCATTCGCGAAACGATCAACAGCGTGCTGCTCCAGGACTACCCGAACCTGGAAATGCTCGTGATCGACGGCGGTTCGACGGATGGAACACTCGCCATTTTGCAGGAATACGCCAGTGCGGACAGCCGCTTCCGATATATTTCCGAACCGGACAACGGACAATCCCATGCGCTCAACAAAGGTTTTGCCATGGCGCAAGGAACCATCATCGGCTGGCTCAACTCGGACGACACCTATCTTCCCGGAGCGATTCGCAAGGCTGTCCACGCTTTATTGCAGCATCCGGCTTGGGGAATGGTTCATGGAAAATGTCAGGTCATCAATGAACATAGCCAGGCAGTCAATACGTTTCCCTCCTCGCACGCCGATGCCAAACAGCTTTACTACACGTGCTGCATCTGCCAGCCCGCCGCGTTTATTCGCCGCAATGTCATCACCCACATGAAGGGCGTGGACGAAAAGCTGAACTTTTGCATGGACTACGAGCTTTGGATGCGCATCGCCAAATTTCATCAAATTGGCTTTGTTCCGGAGTTTTTCGCCAATGCCCGCATCCACGCCACCTGCAAATCGACGACGCAGTGGCATTCGGTCGGAATCCCGGAAGTGTTCAAATCGCTCGCCAAGCACTATTCGAGCATCCCGAGCGGCTGGATCTCGCACGTCTCGCAATATCGGGGGATGGGCGTAATTGACTTGCTGAAAATATTCAAGTCGTTTCCTTCCAACTCCACACATGTCACCAGCACGAACCGCTTCCCGGACACATGGGCGCCTCCCGTCTTGCGCACGATCATTCAGTCTGACCCTGACAAGCCGGCACATATTTTGCTGATCAAAGGCAAAATTCCCGGTGCGCCAGCGAAGCTGCCCAAACCTTTTCAACTGACCGCTCTCGTCAACGGAGCTCGGGCCAAGTCTTTCACCGTCGAAAAGTCGCAGTTCGCCCTGGAAATCCCGCTCGACCCGCGAACAAACGTGCATCGCGTAGACATCGCTTCTTCCTTGACGGCCCCGGCGACCGTCCCGCATCTGCAAAACAAGCTGGTCGGAGGTTATCAGGCCGAGGAAGTGATCCCGCTGTCTCATGATGAATTTGTTGTGTATCAAGCTTTTTCGCGAGCCTAAAGACCCTGCGCATGCTTCACATGTACAGCCTCGTCTCCAGAACAGCCGCCGCCCCTGCAATCGCCAGCAGCAACAAGATGGGATAGGCGGCTGGTACATACGCGTAGACCGCCACTGTCGCCACAGCTACCCAAATGCCCGTGCACCAGTGGCAACTGAGCAATTCGCCAAAAAAGCGGCGGATTTTTCCCCCTTTAAAACGATACTGCCGGTTCATTTGTCCGGTCGCGTCTGCCTCGTACACGACGGTAAAAAACGGGTTGCGAAGAAACGACGTGATCTCGTCATACACAATCAAATGGGTGAGGCGAAAGCTGGCCAGCACGAGAATGACCAGGTCAATCCACGAGATGCCAAACATCGAATTTTCCCTCTTTCCAATATTTTGTGGTTTCTTTCCCAAAACAATATCGGGTACCATTGGAGGGCGACAAACCAGAGAAAGGCGTGATGACATGAATCGCAACATTTCGAAGATTGCAGCTATCCTTTCCCTGTCCGTCACCTTCACCATGATCGGACAACCTGCATTTGCAAAAACAACATTTACCCCTCTGAAAAAGGGGATGAATAATGCACGCGTGCTCGAAGTGGAGAAAATGCTCGATGCCCTGCATTTTGACCACAAGCTGAAAGTAGACAAGCTCTATACCGTCGACACCGTGTACAACGTCAAGCAATTCCAGAAAAAGTACAAGCTCAAGCAAACGGGAATTGTGAACAAAGCGACTTACGACAAGCTGAACAAAGTGTACAAGGCGCAAAAGACAAAACCGGCTCCCAAACCGGAGACGCCAAGCAAGCCTGCCGAACCAGCTGTCACCCTGAAGCTCGGCTCTACAGGTGAGCGCGTCAAAGATTTGCAAGCCATGCTCGCCAACCTCGGCTACAAGGTGACTGCGACAGGCACTTATGATGACTCTACCCGTTTTGCCGTCATGCTGTTTCAATCCCGCAACAAGCAGACTTTGACCGGGGAAGCCGACGCGAAAACGTACAAGGCGATTGAGGAACAGTACAAGAACAACAAGAACAATCCGAAGCCAACTCCGACACCAACGCCAGCCCCGACACCGCCTGTGACGCCAACACAGCCGGAAAAACCGCAAAACCCGGGCACTGGCACGACCGTTCCTTTGCCAGCCGATTTGACTGCTGACGAAAAGGAAATGGTCCAGTTGGTCAATCAGGAGCGCACGAGCCGCGGACTCGCGCCGTACCAGGTCGATATGCAACTGGTCAAAGTAGCGCGAGTCAAAGCCCAGGAGATGGTGACCAAAGGCTACTTCAGCCACACTTCTCCGACGTACGGTTCGCCTTTCCAGATGATGGACACCTTTGGTATCAATTATATGGCGGCAGCTGAAAACATTGCCCAAAATCCGTCGGTGAGCGGTGCCCATCAAATGTTCATGAACTCTTCGGGCCACAAGACCAACATCCTCAGCCCTACGTATGACTATGTGGGAATCGCTGTAGTCAATGGCGGCCCTTACGGAAAAACGTTCGTCCAAATGTTTTTGAAAAAGTAAGCTCGCTGAATGTAAAAGCCATCATTTCGCTATCGAAATGGTGGCTTTTTTTGCCTATGCCTAGAACGAAACAGCAATCCGGTTGTTCGCCGAAAAATGCACGGATTGGTCGTTGCAGAGAACGACTCCTTCTACAACGATCGCCTTGCCCGAATCCTGCTTCAAAAAAGATACCTGGAAATTTTGAAAAGCTTCCGCTGACTGCGGCGGGATCGCGACAGGCTGGATCGGAGCAATCCAGTATTCGCCGCGTTCCATCGCTTGGGTAAACCAGTCGTCATCAAGATACCGCCAGCCTTTCAAGCCGTTGCTGCCTTGCACAGCCAATGTCTCGACCAGCCGCGGCGGCAAAATTTGCCCGCCCATCTTGATCGAGTCGGCTGGGCTTACCCGCAGGCAAACGATCGGATTGTACAGCACCTCTGTTCCCGTGTTTTTGACTTGCAAAGTGCCTATTAGCAAATACGGTTTTTCATTGGAGTCTGAGTGAATCAATGTATAGTCAAAAAACACTTCTGCCGCTGTGCGCGCTTCTACAGCCTGTTCCTGTTCCTCTGTTTGTTCGGGAGCTGCTTCTTCTATATGGAGGACGGCTGCGTGCGGTTCCTGTGGTTGCTCTCGCTCCTGCGATGCGACTACCTCTTCTGCCAGGTGTGCAGCAGCTTCCTGCTCTTGCTGAACCACTTGCTCTGCCTGCGGCTGTTCCGCCTTTTGCAGGCTGGCTACTGCTGTCTGTTCCTCCTGAACGTCTAGCGCCGCCTGTGCGGTCATGACTGGCGCCTCTGCTTGCTCCTCGCCAGCTTCGCTCTCGATTTGCTCGCAATCGTGCTCATCTGCCTGGTCAAGCAGCTCCTCCACTTCTGCAAGCAATTCCTCATCGTCGCTTGTGCTTGTGGTCAGCTGACTTTGCTCGGACGACCAGACGCTGGAGTAGAACAGCTTCAATATGTTCGGGGGAAGGTAAGCAAGCGGCTGAATGTGCAAGCCGTTTTGAAAATATTCCAAAATGCCCGAAGCGAGATAGAAAGCTATTTTTTCGCCGTAAGCTTTTCTTTTGTACACTTCCGTGTGAATCGGAATTTGCAACTGGATATGCACGATTCCGCCCGCTTGTTTGGGCGCTTTGCTCGCTTTTTGCTGGCACGCTATCCCCGTCTGCTTCAGTTCTTGCTGCAAGCAGCGGATCAGCTCTCTCTGCCGCTCATTTTCGTGCGGATATAAAACCAGCCGCGGCTTTTCCAGCAAGCGCAGTTCCTTCATGCTGAAGCGGATCGCAACATCCGTATTTTTCGCCAGGCTGAGGTTGTTTTTCGTCAGCACCACTTCCATTCCATAATCAGAAACGAAGCGCTGCACTTTCCCCAACACATCCCACTCGTAGGCAGTTTCCGTCGTTTGGCCGCCTGTAAAAAGAACGCATACTTTCCCTTTCAGGCCCGAATCGAGATCGATCCGCTTCTGTTTCGGGTCCCATTTCAATTGAAATCCGTTTTGCTTGCAAAACAATCGAAAAGCAGGCAGAGCCGCATACGGCATGGTCCCGCCACGCTGCCCGCTGTAATATACCTCGACGTCCATCCTTTTCACTCCTCACGACACGATCTAGACTCTCCGCGATATTGTATGAATGCCTAGTGCCAAGAGTGAGCAAATTTGGCAGCGGGCGTTCCCTCCCCTGACGTGCGGCATACCATGGCTACTAGAAAGGAGTGGTCATATGTCCGTCGAGCAACCGCCATTGGTCTCTATTATCATCCCTGTCAAAAACGAAGGAGACAATGTGCGCACAACGATTACTTCTCTCGTCAATGCGAGAACCAATATGACCTATGAAGTCATCGTGGTCGACGATGCTTCTACTGATAATGGCTGTCATTTTTTGCGCAATCAGGAAAACCCGTCAAACATCAAGCTGATCACGACAGAAGGGATCGGAGCAGCCGCCGCGAGAAATTTGGGCGTCGATCACGCGCAGGGCAGGTTTTTGATCTTTTGCGATGCGCACCTCGCTTTTGAAAATTTCTGGATCGATCGCATGCTGGAGCTGATCCTCACCAAAAAAGCGGACGGCGTCGCACCGGGGATCGCCTCCATGACAGAGCCGCACAAAATCGGCTACGGCCAAAAGCTTGATCAAAAGCTGGGCGTCGTCTGGTATCCGAATCCGCAGCGGCCTGCTCCGATTGCGATTTTGCCAGGGGGCTGCTTTATTGTCACGCGGGAAGCTTTCATGAAGGTCGGCGGATTCGATCGCGGGTTCCGCGTGTGGGGCTTTGAAGACATCGAGTTTTCCATCAAAATGTGGCTGTTCGGCTTCACCTGCTTTGTCCACCCTTCCGTGAAAATTCGCCATCTGTTCAGGCAAACTCATCCTTATACAGTGGTGCATGAGCACATCTACTACAATATGCTGCGGATGGCGTACAGCCATTTTAGCGAACAGCGGATTGAAGCCACGAAGAAGCTCATCGTGTACGCAAATGCCAGCGAAATCGAAGACGACGTGCTGACCTCTGGAGCAGCTGCCCAGCGCATCCGCTACCTCGCCCAGAGAAAACGCGATGACAACTGGTTTTTCCAACAATTTCAAATCCCGTTTTAATCCGTCTTTCACCTAAAAAATGGGCATTCGTTGACAAGCAAATTTCCCCTTGCCCACATAGTATGTAACTGCAAAGCAAATCCCCTAGGAAAGGAAGGATTCTTACGGTGAAACATCCTGTGAAGCCCATTATGGGTCGCCAGCTCCCTACACCAACACCGACCGCTACTCCTCCTACTCCGAACAACCTTCAGGAAGAGTGCATTCGCGTTCAAAAGGTGTACGACTGGGTCGTTCTTGCTAACAGCTACCGGAACAAGATTGCCCTTCCCGACGATTGTCGAGCACTTGTGGACGCAGCTATTCGTGCAGGGCAAGATATTTCCATCTCGTGCGTAGAGCCTGTATCTCCTGGCCCTAGCTGCAGCGTCGTCAGCATTCGCCGCGAAAACATCACAGTCAACGGCACAACCGTCCGCGTAGGTGTTGTCCGCTTCGTGTTCAGCGCCACTGTTATCGTGCGCGTTTTCGCAGACGGAACGCCACTCTGCGAATTTACGACAACGGTACAGTTCGATCAGGAGGTCGTACTGTGCTTGCCTGAACCGCTTGACGAAGACAACATCGTTTGCCGAATCAGCGCCCTGGAATGCAGCCCTACCGGCAACGTACTCCTCGGCGGCATGGTTCAGCTGGATGTCATTGTGTGCGTGGAAATCCAGGTAGAAGCGGAAGTCAAACTCGAAGTGCTCGCCAAATTCTGCTCGCCGCGTCCTAACAACATTCCTGTACCGTCGCCAACGCCTTCTTTCCGTTGCCCGCCGATCACATTCCCGCCACAATGCCCGCCAATCTTCCCAGTTCGCAACTGCGATTGCCAGGCGTCCGTAAACGCACTGATCCCGAACGTATCGATCAGCATCGGTATCCCACTCGAAGTCGCAGTCGGTACAGTCCAGCTCATCGCCGATATCTGCCCAAGCTGCGATCCATCCAGCAGCTCGTTCACCTTTAATTTCTTCGATACAGTCTTGACTGACCTGTTGGGCGACCAAAGCTTCAGCTTCTCGCCTACCTCGATCAGTTCGCCTACGTGCATTACCGTGCTGCCAGGTCTGGATCTGATCACTGGTCTGGTCGTATCCGGTACCGGCGTGAGAACCTTCACAGCAACCGGAGCGCAAGAGTTCATGACCTACTCCTTGACTCTGGCCGAAACAGCACTCGGTCTGCCAGACGTGATCATCCTGACACTGACAGATGCAAACGGCATCCTCGTCTTCTCTGCCAACCTCACCATCGTTCCCGACGAGCAATTGCTGGTGCGCGATTGCGTCACATTCGGAGACATCGTCATCACCACGCCGTAAGCTTCCTGCTTCCTGCAAACCATATTGGTGTTTCCACCGGGAGAAGACTTTGTCTTCTCCTTTTTTCGTTTCTTTTGCCGCCAGATTGGCCGCATCGGGATACATGCACCAAATGCCGACCATTACATATGTCTATAGAGGATAACCTTACGCAAAAAAGGAGGACAACACTGTGCTTAAAAAAAGAACCTCCAGCACAAGCAAGCCAAAAGCAGGGAACGAGAAGTTCCTTTTGCTGAAAAAACAGGCGTACTACTACGAGGACAAAGCTAACCAACTGGGCATGAGAGTGATGGAGCTTGAGGAAAAGATAGAAGCAACCAGCCTGGAAAACCAGGAATACCGGGCACAGCTGGAGGAACTGCACCAGACCCTCGCCGATCTGGACCAAAAAGCAAATGAATGGCAGCAGTACACAGATCAGTCGCAGAAGCTGCTCAGCGATCTGGAAGCGAAACTGGACCACTACCAGAACCTTCTCCAGCAGCGCGAAAAAGCCATTTCGGTCTACAAAGATCGGGAGGGCAAGCTGAAGCGAACGGTAGATGAGCTGCGGAGCGAGCTGCACGAGCATGAAACATCCCCCAAGCTCGCGGAAGCCATTTCCAAGCATGAGGCCATGGAAGCCACTTTGCGGGAGCGTATCGAACTATTGCAGCGCAGGCTGGATCACTTTGAGAAAAAGGAAGCGGAGTGGGAGCAAAGCCTGGCGAAGCTGAAATCATATGAGTCCGCCAGCGAGCACGCACAGCAGAAGCTGGAGGAAGCAAGACGAAAAGAAGCAGAACTGGCACAGCTGATCGCCTCGTCGGAGCAGGTCAACACCCAGTTGCATGAGCAGCAGCAACAACAGCGTGACAAGATCGAGGAGCTGCTTGCAGAACGCCAGCAGTTGCTCGAAACGATTACCCATTTGGAGCAGCAGGAAAATTCCTGGAAACGAGCGCTTGAGCATATGCACGACGAATACGAAAGCGCCCAACTCGTGGAACAGGAGCAGCTTTCCCAGCTGGAGCATTTGCAAGAGCAGCTGGAAGCATCCCAGCAAGACCTGCACACCAAGCGCCAACAGTTGGAAGCGACAAACAAGAATCTGGAAACAACTTCCCTGCAACTCCAAGAAACGACTCAACTTTTGCAAGACACGTCCGCACAGCTGACAAACGCGTCCCAGCAACTGGAAGCTGCACGCGATCTGGAAGCGCAGCTTTTGCTCAAACAGCAGCACTTAGATGAAACCGCACGGCAACTGCACGAGACAACCGTACAATTGCAAAACGCCTCGGCCCAGCTGGAAGCTACCTCCCAGCAGCTTGACGCGGCCCGCGCTCTGGAGCAGGAGCTGGTCGAGAAGCAGCAACAGCTGGAAGCTGCCCTTGTTCAGCGGGAACAGCAGGAGCTTTCGTTGCAGCAAGCCCTGGAGAAAAAAGACGCTGAGCTGATCGCGGCTCATCACGATTATTTAGCGTTAATTGAAAGGCACGATCAGACGCTGCAACAGCTGGGCACAACGGCACAGCAACTCGACGAAACAAATCAGCAACTGGAAGACACCACAGCCCGGCTGCACAGCACAACTTCCCAACTCGACGCCGCCTCCCAGCAGCTGGATCACACTGCGCAACAGCTTGACGCGACTTCCCGGCAACTGGATCAAACTACACAACAGCTTGACACCGCTTCCCGCCAGCTCGATGCCGCTCGCGAACACGAGACGCAGCTTCTCGCCCAACAGCAACAGCTCGAAGCAGCCGTCACGCACTGGGAGCAACAAAAGATCGTGTGGACCGAGGCGCTTGAGCAAAAAGACGCTGAGGTGCAAGCTGCGCTCCACCTGTCCCACGAGTGGAATGCGAAGCACGACCAGGTGGTTCAACAGCTTGACGCGACTTCCCAACAGCTCGATGCCAAGGCTGAGCAGCTCGACGCGACCTCTCAACAGCTCGATGCCAAGGCTGAGCAGCTCGACGACGCTTTGCAGCAACTTGACGTGACTACGCAGCAACTCGACACGACTGCGCAGCAGCTTGACACCACCTCCGCCCAACTCGGCGAAGCGAACCAGCTTTTGGCGGAAACGGCGGCTCAGCTGCAAACCACGACTTCCCTGCTCGATGCCAAGTCCGAGCAGCTTGACGACGCTTTGCAGCAACTTGACGTGACCACGAAGCAGCTCGACACGACTGCGCAGCAGCTTGACACCACCTCCGCCCAACTCGACGAAGCGAACCAGCTTTTGGCGGAAACGGCGGCTCAGCTGCAAACCACGACTTCCCTGCTCGATGCCAAATCCGAGCAGCTTGACGACGCTTTACAGCAACTTGACGTGACTACTCAGCAACTCGACACTACTTCGCAGCAGCTTGACACCACTTCCGCCCAACTCGTCGAAGCGAACCAGCTTTTGGCGGAAACGGCGGCTCAACTGCACAGCACGACTTCCCTGCTCGATGCCAAGTCCGAGCAGCTTGACGACGCTTTGCAGCAACTTGACGTGACCACGAAGCAGCTCGACACGACTGCGCAGCAGCTTGACACCACCTCCGCCCAACTTGACGTGACTACTCAGCAACTCGACACTACTTCGCAGCAGCTGGACACCACTTCCGCCCAGCTCGGCGAAGCGAACCAGCTTTTGGCGGAAACGGCGGCTCAACTGCAAGACACGACTTCCCTGCTCGACGCCAAGTCGGAGCAGTTGGACGCCACTTCACAGCAACTTGACGCGACTGCGCAGCAGCTTGACGCCACTTCCCGACAGCTCGAAAGCGCCCTTGCCTCCAAGGCGCAGCTGATTGCGCGACAGGAACAGCTTCAGGCAAGCATCGCGGACTGGGAGCAACAGGAAGTTTTCTGGCAGCAAGCTTTGGAACAAAAAACAGCCGAGCTGCATAGCGCTCATCAGGACTACCTCGAACTGAGCGGAAAACACGAGCAAGCGCTTCAGCAGTTGAACACAGCTTCCCAGCAGCTTGACGAAGCACAGCAACAGTTGGCAGATACTCAAGCCGAGCTGCAAAGCACCCGCTCCCAGCTCGACACAGTCTCCCAGCAACTCGCTGCCTCCCGCGACGCGGAAACTCAGCTGATAGCAAAGCAGCAGCAACTCCAGGCGAGCATCGCACATTGGGAACAACAAGAGGCCGAGTGGACCCAAGCTTTGCAACAAAAGCAGACAGAGTTGCAAAACGCCCAGCAAGACTACCGCGAATTGAGCGAAAAAAACGAGCAGGCACTTCAACAGTTGGAAGACACAATCACCCAACTACAAAGCACCCGCTCCCAACTGGACGCATCTTCCCAACAACTCGACGAAACACAGCAACAACTCGAAGCAAGCATTGCCCAGTGGGAGCAACAAGAGCGACTGTGGCAACAAGCTTTGGAACAAAAAAATACCGAACTGCAAGACGCCCACCGCGACTATCTCGAATTGGGCGAAAAGCACACCCAGACGCTTCAGCAGCTTAACAGTTCTGCGCAACAACTCGCCGAGACGACCAAACAACTGGACGAAACAAAAACCCAACTGCAAAGCACAACTTCCCGGTTCGACGTTACTTCCCAGCAACTCCATGCCGCTCGCGAGCAGGAGGTACAGCTGCTGACCAAGCAGCAACAGCTGGAAGCAGCGATCGCCCGCTTGGAGCAACAGGAGCAGCAGTTGAAGCAAGAATTGGAACAAAAGAGCAGCGAACTGCAAACGAGTCGCCAATCGTATGAGCAATTGAACGACAAGCACCTTTCGCTCATTCAGCAGCTAAACACCGCTTCCCAACAACTGGAAGCAACGAAAGAACTGGAAGCGCGCCTGACAGCAAAACAACAGCAGCTCGACGACGCGCAAAAACAGCTAACCGAAGCAAACGCAAACTTGTCCGCGATCCAAAAGCAGCTGCGGGCCGCCGAAGACAAGCTGACTTTGCAACAGACGGATGAAAGCAGCTGGAACAAACGCCTGGAAGACACGATTCACTCCTTCAAGCAACAGCTCAAAGAAAAAGAAAAACAACTGGAGCAAATCACTACCCAGGAGCTTGTCTTGAAAAAGACAGTCGCCGGACTAAAACAGTTGGTCAAGGAGCATCAGGAGAAAGAGGAGAAGTACAGACAAGCCATAAAAGATTTCAGCCAAAAAGAAGCGCGGGCAAACAAGACGTTGAGCCAACTGCCGCACAGCACTTCTTCGTCTATGAACGGCCACATGAACGGCAACGCAAACAACAACATCCCTGCTTCCAGCCCAATCTCGTTCAAGATGCCGCCGCATACGCAGCAAGGAAACACATTCAACCCGTTCAAGTGACCAGTTGCAATGTGCGATCGCCGTTACCACTCGACAGCTCGCTGAATAAAACATAGTACAGTACAGAAAGGGAGGGAAATCCATGACACCAGATCAACTCCGCGCACTTTACAATCAGCGTCAGCAACGCCCTGTTCGCCAAGGCATGCGTCCGCTGGGGATGCCGCCATCGCCACTGCCAAAATCCGGGCCTGTGCACAACGTGAAACCCTTTGTCCAATCCAAAACAACCGGAGGATGCTGCGGCAGACGTTGGCAAGGCTAATACAACCGAAACACCCTTTTCCATGACCCGATCTGTGTGGGACGAAATGGTTCGACATTGCCAAGAAGAAAAACCGTATGAGGCATGCGGATTGCTCTCCGGAAGGGGCAACAGCGCCCAGACCATTTGGCGGATGGAAAACGTCCTGAAACGCCCCGATGCTTTTGCCATGAGCACACGGCAAATTCAGAAGGTGCTAAATAAAATGGCCATGCGCGGCGAGAATTTGGTCGGGATTTACCATTCCCATCCAACCGCTCCGCCCGTTCCGTCCACCGAGGACATCGCTTACGCCCACTACACGGAAGCCGCTTACCTCATCGTTTCCTTATCTTCGCCCCAACCTGCACTCGGTTGTTATCGCATTTGGGGGGCCAGAGCTTTTCCACGCCCCTTCCGCCTTGAATAAACACTATTCACCCACAGAGGAAAAACAGCCAGAACGCCGGGTCATCTCCCCCGCTGTTCTGGCTGTTCCTTTTTGGCGACCAGCAAGCATTCGCGCTGCTCCCAGCTTACAAAATCATCCTCCCACAAAACTTGACACCGTTCTTCCTCGATGCTGATGACGACACCTTTGGCTCCATCCTTCACAAATACGACCAGATCGCCCACTTGGATCACCGGAGATCGCCCGCCCATTATCCGAGTCTGAAAATGATTCCGTGGCCGCCCTTCGGGTATTCCCACCGGATGTTTTCGTGCGGACAGCCGATGCGACAGCTCCCGCACTCGTGACAGCCCTCGTAGCCCACATGCATCCGCACTTCTTCCCATTTGTAAACCTCCGCCGGACAAAAGATCGTACAGAGCTTATCCGGGCATTGCGACGCGCACACATCCGCGCTCAATACGTGCAGGTGCGATTGCGTATCTGCCTTGAAGCGAACGAGATACTGCTTCTCTTCGATCGATTGCCCTTTGGGTATTTGCGTCATCACTTCATCACCCTCCATGCATTCATCAGATCGCGCGCCATTTTCCACTTGTCCTTGGCGCTGCCCAGATCGCTCCATATCTTTTTCTGCTTGTTCCACTTCGAGCTTCCGTCCACCGTGAACATTTGGCTGGCTGCCTTGTTCATCAGCGGGATGTACTGCTCAAAATATTGCGGGAACTTTTCAAAATGGTGTGTAGCATCCTTGTACTTTTTCAAATCCTGACCGACGAAGCTGTTCAACAGGCTGTCGCGGTACGGCATGAGCATTTTTTCCGAGAAGTCGTTCGCCTCTCTTGCCTGCATAATCGTCTCGGCAGCCATTACCCCCGAAGCCATCGCCATGTTCGAGCCTTCCCGGTGAATCGCGTTGACGAGCTGTGCCGCGTCTCCCACGACGATGACGCCGTTTCCGACGACTTTTGGCATCGAGCGATAGCCGCCTTCCGGGATCAGGTGCGCCAAATACTCCTGCTGTTCGCAGCCTTGTATATAGGGGCGGATCATCGGATGGTTCTTGACGTAATCCAGCAGCTCATACGGCTTGAGCTTATGCTTGATCAGCCCGGACAGCATCGTGCCCACGCCGATGTTCAGGCTGTCCTTGTTCGTATAGAGCCAGGCTGTGCCCAGTATTCCCTTGGTCGAGTCTCCAAAAATCTCGATCGTACAGCCGTGATCGCCCTCCAGATTAAAGCGGTCCTCGATGATTTTGCGATCCAGCTTCAATACTTCCATCACGGCCAGCGCAACCTCGTCAGGGCGAAACTCCTTGTGGAAGCCGAGCGATTTTGCCAACAACGAATTGACCCCGTCAGCGAGGACGACCACATCGGCGTAAACATCGCCGTCCGGTCGGTCAGTCTTGATCCCGACGACCTTGCCGTCCTCGACAATACAGGATAACGCCACTGTCTCATTCAGCAAAAGCGCGCCTTCCTGCACCGCTTTATCGGCAAACCACTGGTCGAACTTGGCTCTGAGCACCGTGAAGTTGTTGTACGGCTCCTGCGCCCATTCCATGCCTTTGTAGCTGAAATTGAGCGCCGATTCTTTATCGAGCATCATAAAGCGCTGCTCCACGATCGGCCGCTCGACCGGAGCCTCCTTGTAAAAGCCCGGAATGATATCCTCCATCGTCTTGCGATACAACACCCCGCCCATCACATTTTTGGAGCCGGGATATTCGCCTCTCTCCATCAACAGCACACTGACACCAGCCTTCGCCAGCGTGTAAGCACAGGCTGTTCCGGCCGGACCTGCCCCGACGACAATCACGTCAAATTTTTCAGCCATACGTAACCTCCCTGTCCGGCTCCTTTTGGAACGCTTTCATCAGCAATGGCACGATCTCAAAAGCGTCGCCCACAATGCCGTAGTGACACGCCTGGAAGATCAGGGCATTCGGGTCTTTGTTGATCGCGATGATCAGCCCGGAATTGCGCATGCCGACCAGATGCTGGATCGCCCCGGAAATGCCGATGGCAAAGTAAATTTTCGGCGTAACCGTAACCCCGGTCTGTCCCACCTGATGCGCGTGATCGACCCAGCCCGCTTCGACGGCATCCCTGCTCGCCCCAACTGTCGCTCCGATCGATTCCGCGAAACGGTGGATGAGCTGAAACCCTTCCTTGCTGCCCAGCCCTTTCCCGCCAGCTACGATGACATCGGCTTCATCCAGCCTGACCTTTTCTCTCGTTTCCCGCACGATTTTCAACACTTTGGTGCGAATATCTTCCTCTGCAAGCTTGATGCTCTCCTTGATGACTTCGCCCGTCCGCATCTGATCCGCTTCCAGTGCTTTCATGACTTTCGGGCGCACCGTCGCCATTTGCGGCCGATGCTTTTTGCATAAAATCGTCGCCATAATGTTCCCGCCAAAAGCAGGTCGGCTCGCTTCCAGCAGTCCTGTCTCCGCATTGACATCCAGCATCGTCGTGTCAGCGGTCAGCCCCGTCTGCAAGTCGGTAGCTACCGCGCTCGCCAAGTCTTTTCCTGTCGTGGTCGCCCCGTACAAAATGATTTCCGGCTTGTGCTTCTCCACACACTCGATGACAGCGCGCATGTACGACTCCGTGCGGTAGTCGGCAAAAATGCGCTGATCGTAGACGTACACCTGATCCGCCCCGTACGGAAAAGCCGTTTGCGCCAACTCCTCCACGCCATCTCCGATTAAAAGTCCCGCCAGCGGCACGCCGCGTTTGTCCGCCATTTGCCGCCCTGCTCCCAAAAGCTCCAGCGATACGGGCGCAATCTGTCCATCCCGCGCCTCCAGATAGACCCAGATGCCGCGATACTCCTCCAGATTCATGACTGTCCCTCCTTCACACGAAACAATCCCTGTTTCTCCCGGAGGATGTCCATTAAGCGCTCCACTTGCTCTGTCGCTGTTCCCTCCAGCATTTCTCCGCCCTTCGGCTTTTCCGGCGGCCATACTTTCGCGACGATCGTCGGCGAGCCTTTCAATCCAAGCAAAGTCCGGTCAATATCGCCGAGATCGTTCACGGACCAGACAACCGGATTGTACCTGGCCGCTCGTAGCATGTTGGGCAGAGGAGAATACGGCACCTCGTTGATTTCCTTTTCCACGGAAAAAAGACAAGGCAGCGTCGACTGGACAACCTCATGACCGTCTTCCAGCTTGCGGTGAACGATGGCATAGCCTTGTTCCTTGTTCACTTCCACTACCTTTTTCACATTGGTCAGCGGGGGAATATCCAGCCGTCTGGCAACTCCCGGCCCGACCTGTCCCGTATCTCCGTCAATCGTCATCTTTCCGCAGATGACGAGGTCAACCGGATGCTCCTCAGCGATTTTTTCAATCGCCTTCGTGATCGCATAGCTCGTCGCCAGCGTGTCTGCTCCGGCAAATGCGCGGTCCGTCACCAAATAACCCGCGTCTGCGCCGATCTCGATGCATTTGCGAATCGCTTTTACGGCTGGCGGCGGCCCCATCGTCACCACAGAAACCACGCCGCCATAACGCTGTTTCAGACGGACGGCTTCCTCTACTGCATGCGCGTCATACGGGTTGAGGATCGCAGGCGCACTGGCGCGATCCATCGTGTTTGTCTTCGGATTCATCTTGATGATCTTCGTATCCGGTACTTGCTTGATACAGGCAACGATGTGCAGCATGAACAATCCCCCCTTGCTGCCTGGCGCGGGCTTTTCTGTCGGCCTGTGCAAAGGTTGTCTTTCTTTCGCGCGATTTCCTGCGGGCAGCTTGTCGTTCGTTGTTATAACCTATTGCACCAGAGGCAGGCTTAGACCAGTAAACAGCCGGAATGCCTTTGCACGGGGGAAAATCCGTTGTCTGCCGCCCCTTCGCGGACGTGAGCATTCGCTTGGAAGCAGGTGTCGCTTATCGGAAAGACGAGCGATCCGAGATCATGCATTCGTTTCTGGGCATGTTTTTCCGTCTGTTTGTCTACGGCATGCAAAAAGACGCCCGCTGCCAACTCGTGGCTTGCGGGCGTCTTGCTCTTTGCTTCTTACTTTTTCACAGACAGCTCAACGGTTCCTTCGGTAAACTTCTTGGATACCCGTTTCAGCTTGATTTGCAGTCCGATCTCAGGAAGGATTTTACCGATTTCCGGCACTTCCGACATCGTGTAGTCGTCGCCGTCGTCGAATGTCGTTACTCCAGCGAGCGGCTCATAATCCATCGTGCCGTAAATGTAATCGAGATCCATGCCAGATGTTTTGTTCGGGCTGAATGCCGCATCGTTCACCTGGTAGCGGGAGTCTGCGATCGCGTCTTTGTTTCCTTCGTCGTTGTTCCAGTAGCGCACTTCTTGATGCGCATCGACTACGCCGAGCATGCCGTAGCCTGGATGCTGGCTTGTGTTGTTGTCCTGCGTTTTGCCGTAACGGCCGTCGTAGTACCAGATCACCATACCTGGATCGTAAGTGAAGAACGTATCGTTGCGACGGAAATACTTCAATCCAGCGTCTACGCCTTCGTGAGAACGCAGCTCGATCAGGTAGTACGTGTCGTACATTTTGCCTTTTCCATCAAAGTGCTGGAAGCCGTCCAGCTTGAACTTCGGTTCGCCTTCTGCGTCATCCTCGAAAATAACCTGTCCGTCTCCTTCAACTTCAAAGTTGTCGAGATAGAAGCCAGCCATAGCCAAGCCGCCATCTGTCTTGTAGTTGAACTCAACGCGAATTTTCTTGCCGGCAAAATCGTTCAGGCTGATTTTTTCGTGATCCCAGCCTTTCGTTACATCGTCGAACACTTCTACTTCTTTGCTTTCCCCGGTATTTTCATCAATCACATTGACGTACAGGAAGTCGTAGTCGGTTTCAATCGCTCTCCAAGAATCAAAGCTCATGGAAGCCGAGCTTACTCCGCTCAAGTCAATGACGTCGGAAACCATTTTGGTATCGAGATTGTCACCCTCGTCAGAGAAGTAGGAGTAGTCCCCATCTTTTGGCTGAATCGGTGGCTCTTTTTCTACTTGCGGCATGTTGAGCTTGATGACTTTTCCGCCCATTTCCAGGCTGGAAGCGTCAACCAGGCTGACTGTCTTTTTCTTGTTTTCCAAATCTTTGTAGTCAAGCACGCGCGGCGAGATCCATTTGCCGCCGTACATTTGTTGCAGCATCATTTTAGACCAAGGGTCCATTCCGGTCGGTTGCGTTTGGAAAATTTGGCCGGTATGGCTTCCGGACGACATCAAGGACCAAGCCCCTACTGGGGAATCGTGCCCTTGCTTGCTTGTGTCATACAAGTCTGGCAAGCCGAGGTTGTGCCCGTACTCGTGAGCGAATACGCCTGGCGCGCCGTCTTCTGGCTGGATCATATAGTCAAAAGCTTTCAGGCTGGTGCCTGGGATTTCCACCGGCTTTTTCAAAGTCCAGCGATGCGACCAGATTGCGTCTACATCTTCCCCTGTTTCCTCCCCGATGCCTGCGTGAACAAGCATCAGGTTGTCCAACATGCCATCCGGCTCCATCAAATCCCCGTCGCCATCCAAATCGTACGGGTCGCGTTGGTCGTACTCGTCTTCTTTGCCTGCGATTGCCTCTCCTACTGCGTCAAGCGTTTCCACGACCAAGTCGCGCGGAGCGGAATCGCTGCCGCCGGAGTTGTTTTCGCCATAATACTTGTAGCTTTTCTCAGCCATTTGCCACGGAGTGACTACCCCGTCTACCGTCCAGCTTCTGCCGGATTGCAAGTAGTAGTATTCCGCCATGGTCGTCATGCTGGTGCCTTCTGGCGTCTCGTATCCTTTTTGATTGAACAGCATTTCCTTGTAGTGCTTTTCGTTGAAATCCGCTGTCCAGAGCGTATCGTTCATTTTAGGCAGTTCGTTGTGTTCGCGATCGGAAAACTCAACCAGCGCGATCACGATATTGTCTGTATGTACTCTTTTCGAAGCGCGCAATTCTTCTTCATCTTCAATCTCCGTAACTCGTTGCGCTGCATCCGACAAAGCCGCCAACTGGGATTTCGTCGCCTTTTTCCCGAAGGAAGAGGATTCGTCTACGCCATGCGGCACTTTCTTGTCTTTGAGGTAATCCTCCAAAGCTTCATTGATTTCATCCTGATCGGCATCCTCATCAATGATCCCTTGCTCAATCAAGCCTTTGACCAGCCGGTCGATGTTGACCGTGGACAAGTCCACCTCCAGGCTATGCTTGTCCTCCTTCGATTTCGCCAACCCCGTAGCGGGTACCGCCGCAAATGCGGTTAGCACGAGCGATGATGAAAATAAAATGGATAATAGCTTCTTGCTTTTCTTCACTGCCGTTCACCCTCTTTTTCTATCTATTTTTTGCCGGACTATGATAGAAACCCCCAGTTCCGACTATTCACAATTATTACATGTTTTTTGGTTATAGCCAAAAAAATTCTTTCGACAGAAAATCCTTCATGATCAAAATCATTTTTTCACCTGAGCAATCTGACCCACTTTGACAAATCTTTATTTTTTTTGATTTTTATGCAGATTCTTGTCCATTTGGCTGAAAAAAAAGACCACTTCACTTATATGTCTACTGCCAAAAGACGCAGGAAAAAATTGTCGTATTTTGTCGCAATAAGTCGAAATATAATTGCATTTTCCTTACCTGTTACCTTGCATATCACGTTTCCTTTTTGAAAAAAACGCAAAAAGCCATCTCGCACAGATGGCTTTTCCCTCGATACCTTGATGCGTAATAGGCCGGAAAATATCACTTGATCGGCAAGGTCACGGTGAATCTCGTAACGCCATGCTCTGACACGATCTCGATGTTCCCCGCATGTTTGCTGACTACTGCTTGCACGATCGGCAGGCCCGCTCCCCTTGCACATGATTGCGTGGCTGGCTTGGTCGTATATCCTACCGTGAAAATTTGCGCGCGCTGCTCTGGCGATATTTCCGTCCCTGTATTTTCTACTTCAAAAATGTACTGCTTGTCTTCCCGGCGACAAGCAATCCGGATTCGCTTTTCGCCCTCCGCCGTTTCCGCGGCATCGATCGCATTGTCGATCAGATTGGACAATATTTTCACCAAATCGATAGACGGAATGCTCTCGAAAGGATCGGGACATTCGGCAAATTGCATGACAATCTGTTTCGACTTGGCCTGCTCCCATTTCGTGTGGAACAAAACCATCAACGCCGGGTTGGCGATCCGCACCGTAAGATCGAGCAGCTTCGTCTCCTTGAGCAGCGATTGAATGTAATCGCGTGCCTTGTCAAAATAGCCGCACTCGATCAAACCGTACAAAACTTGCATATGGTTGACAAAGTCGTGGCGAATCGAACGAATCGAGCTGATGACGGAGCGCAGCTCATCCTGATAATGCTCCTCTGTCTCGCCAACGGCTGCTTTAAGCTCCCGGCGATACCAGCGCTGCAACCCGAGGATCAGCACGATCAGCACGACGACGAACAGCCCGTGAAAAACAAAGACAGGCGTGCTGTTTCGAACGACCTCTTCGCCAATCCCTTCCACCATCGCCATGTCTGTGTCGACGCCAACGATGCCTAGCAGCCGGCCGTCTTTTCCGACCAGCGGCGCACCGGCCGACATGTAAACGCCGTAAACAGGGTCGCGGATGATGTCGGAATAGTAGGATTGACCCGTGCGAATTTTGGCAATCTGCTCTGCCGTCACATAGCAAGGATCGCCAATTTGAAAAGGAAGCGTCCGATCAGGCGGATAGGCCACGACCATGACTTTGCCGCCGTTTCCATCCTCGTTGATTTGCATAATGTACGAGTAAAGAATCCCGAATTGCTCTCGCGCCTGACTAAGTTGGGTACGAATCGACTCATAAGCCGGGTTGTCCTTGGCAGGGTGCTGCAAAAATTGCTCATAGGCGGCAATATCGATTCGCTGCGCCACCATCGCCGCCGTCTTCATGCTCTGATTGGCAATCGAAAGGCGGACCGACTGCATCGTATTGTAATAAGAGCCTGCGATGCTAAGACAGGTCATCGTCAAAAACAGGACGCCTGACATCAGCACACAAATCCAGACTCTGCGATTTTTTGTAAAGGATGTTACCATTTTCTCCTCTGCCGTTCTCTCATTGACGTGTCACTCCCTTATCCATTCTAGTCGATTTGTTTCAAAGCTGTCCACCTGCGCTCCCCTCTTGACAGACATACTTTCGCACAACATAGATTGCAAACTATTTTGACTTCTTTTTATAATAAGGAGACTGCGAATTACCAATCTGTTTCCACCGTGAAAAGGAGTGGGTCCGATGCAAGACAAAATGTTTGCCCGTTTACAGGAAATTTACCCGGAGCTGGTTTCATTCAGACGCGATCTGCATATGTACCCTGAGCTTTCCTTTAAAGAAGAAAACACAGCAAAGAAAGTAGCGGACAAGCTCGCTTCCTTTGGCATCGAAGTAAAAACCGGAGTAGGCGGCCTGGGCGTCGTCGGCTACCTCAAGGGTGGAAAACCGGGAAAGACGGTCGCTTTGCGCGCCGATTTTGACGCTTTGCCGATTCAGGATGAAAAAGAGGTTGAGTATAAATCGCGGATTCCCGGCGTGATGCACGCATGCGGCCACGACATTCACACGGCCGGCTTGCTCGGTGTCGCCCAAGTTTTGAGCGAGTTCCGCGATGAGCTGCCAGGTACGGTCGTGTTTCTTCATCAGTTTGCCGAAGAGCTGCCGCCTGGCGGAGCGAAATCCATGGTCGAAGCAGGCTGCCTGGAAGGCGTCGATGTCGTCTACGGTGCCCACGTCGCTTCTGATTTGCCAGTTGGCGTCGTCGGCATTGCAAAAGGATACGTCACAGCCGCTGCTGACAGCTTTGAAATTGTTTTGTACGGAAAAGGCGGGCATGGCGCTTCCCCGCACACTTCCATTGACCCGATCGTCCTCGGCAGCCAGATTGTGATGAACCTGCAACAAGTGGCGAGCCGCCAGATAGACCCGCTCAAGCAAGTCGTGCTGTCCGTCTGCTCGTTTAACGGTGGCGGCGAAGCGTACAACGTCATTCCCGACCAGGTGCGCCTGAAAGGAACCGTCCGCACGTACGACGAAGAAGTGCGCGTAGCGGTTGAGCAATCCATGCGCCGCATCGTGGAAGCGAGCTGCCATGCTGTCGGCGCGACTTGCGAAATCAAGTACGAACGCGGCTATCCGGCTACATGGAACGATGAAGTGGAAACGCCGCTCGTGGAAGCAGAAGCGAAACGTCTTTTTGGCGAAGAGCGCGTCATCCAAATGCCACCGATCATGGGGGGAGAAGACTTCGCCTACTACGCGCAGGAACGTCCAGCTACTTTCTTCATGACCGGCGGACGCAATCCGGAGCTTTTGGCAACCTATCCGCACCATCATCCCAAGTTCGATGTGGATGAGCGTTCCATGATTCAAACGGGGCAACTGTTCATCGGAGCACTGCTCGCGTACCAGGCTCGTCATCAAGAATAATCCGCTCTACAAAAAAAGGCAGGGACTTCAGGCTCCCTGCCTTTTCCTATTGGCTATACTTCATGGCGGATGATCCATTCCAGGCGTCTGCTTTGCATGCCAGGCGGAATCGTTTTCAGCAACCAATTGCGCACAGCGATTGCCAACGGATTTTCCCACTGGGTAACATAGCCCATCAGACGCGAGCCGCGCACGATCGCATGTGCCCGCTTTTTCCGCTGCTTCTCGTAGTGGACGAGAGCGGCTGGAATATCCACGTCGGCAGGCGCAAGACAACGTGCCAGCACAAGCGCGTCCTCCAGCCCTTGCCCTGCTCCCTGCCCCAGATTCGGCAGCATCGGATGTGCGGCATCGCCCAAAAGGCTGACCCTTCCCGTACCCCACCGTTTCAACGGCAGTCGATCGTAAATGTCGTGCCGCAAAATCGCTTCCTCCGGCGTAGCGGCGATGACGGCGCGGACAGGCTCGTACCAGTTTTCCAGGCGGCGCAACGCCGCGAGCTTTCGTCCGATCGGCGGATCTTTTTCGCCTTCCGGGGCATTGATGGCAGCGAACCAGTGTATCCGGTTGTGACCGATATGGGAAAAACCGAACCGCGCTCCACTCCCCCACGCTTCAAAGCCGCCGCCCGTTTCCAGCGGATAGCGCGCATCTTCATACCGGGCGATTCCGCGAATGGCCGTATAGCCGGAGTAGCGCATCTTTTCCGCGCCAAACAACAGCTTGCGCACGCTGGAGTGAATCCCGTCCGCACCAATGAGGACGTCTGCTTCCGCTGTCGTGCCATCGGCAAAAGACGCTTGGACCCGCTCCGCTTCCTGCGAAAAAGCGGTCAGCTTTTTGCCCAGAACCAGCTCTTGCTCGTCCACCCTTTCGCGCAGCGCTTGTTGCAAGTCTGCGCGGTGCACAAGGTAGCTGTCCGCCCCGCAGCGCTCGGCTTGACGTGCGACAGGCAGCTCGACCAGCACGTTTCCTTGCCAATCGCAAATGCTCGCCTTGCGGACGGGTGAACCAAGCTCCCGGACGCGTTGGCCCGCTCCCAGCTTGTCCAGTGCCTTCATCGCATTGGCAGCCAGCACGATGCCTGCCCCGATACCTTTTTGCTCCCTGGCTTGCTCATACAGCCTGACCTGCCAACCTGCCTGTTTCAAGGCAATCGCCGCCGACATTCCACCTAACCCAGCCCCGATGATCATCGCTTTTCTGTCTTTGTGCTTGCCGTTGGTCATGACTTTTTCTCCCGTCAGTAAGACTTTTCCAAATCATAACATGGCAAGCGACCAGGGCATACGAAAAAGCCGCTTTTCCATCGAAAAGCAGCTCTCGCTTGTCGCCTGTCTCCTAGAACAAGTTCATGCTCAAGTAACGTTCCCCCGTATCCGGCGCAATGCAGACCACCCGTTTGCCTGTGCCCAGTCTTTTGGCAATCGTGATCGCAGCAAACACAGAAGCTCCTGACGACGGGCCGACCAAAATGCCTTCCCACGCAGCGAGCTTGCGCATGCTGTCCAAAGCTTCTTCGTCGGCGATCTGGATGATCTCGTCGTAAATGTCCGTATTCAAAATGCGCGGAATAAACCCGGGACTTGTGCCGACCAGCTTGTGCGGCCCCGGCTTGCCACCCGACAAAACAGGCGAACCTTTTGGCTCCACGACGGCGATGTACAACCCGGGAACCTCTTCGCGCAGCACCTCGCCCGTCCCTGTAATCGTCCCGCCTGTACCCGCCGTCGCGACAAAAGCATCGAGCTGTCCTTTTGTCTGGGCCAAAATTTCCCGGGCTGTCGTGATGCGATGAATGTCCGGATTCGCCGCATTTTCAAACTGCTGCGGAATGAAGCTGCCCGGGATTTCCTGCTGCAACTCCTTCGCTCTGGCAATCGCGCCGGGCATCCGCTGTTCACTCGGCGTCAGCACGACTTCTGCCCCGTATGCTTTCAAAATGTTGATCCGCTCTTTCGACATGTTATCAGGCATGACCAAAATCGCCTTGTAGCCTTTGGCTGCCGCGTTCATCGCCAAACCGATTCCCGTGTTGCCGCTCGTCGGCTCGATAATCGTATCCCCGGGCTTGATCAGCCCCTCCTGCTCCGCTCTGGCAATCAGATTGTAAGCAGCGCGGTCTTTGACGCTCCCGGACGGATTGAACTTTTCCAGTTTGACCCACACCTCTGCCGCTCCCTCGGGAACCATCCGGTTCAGGCGAACGCAAGGCGTATTTCCAATCAGCTCGGTGATATTTTGGTAGACGTTCATAAAAACCTCCCGGACAAAGCCAACTGGCTGGTGTATACGAATAAGCATAATACAATTAAACCGATCTGAAAACAGCAAAAAAGCCCGTTCCCTGGTGCACAGCCGCACCGAGACAACGGGACTTGATCTGTTTGCGCGCTTTAGAAGCCGTACTTGGCCTTGGTCTGTTGCAGCACGTTTGCCGCCTGCTGATAGAGCTTGTTCGCAGCAGTCTTGCCGCCGCCATGCTCTTTTTCCAGCGCAGCCAGCCGCTGCTTCGCCTGATCGATTGCGTCGGTGCCTGCCTTGATCGCCGCCTGCAACGCTTTTTCGCGATTAGCCGCGTCCGGAGCATTCGCCTTGATCTCTTCCCAAACCGTCTGCGTGTCCTTAATATCCGTTTCCAGGACGGCAATCAGGTCTTGCATGCTTTGCTTCTTCTGGGCGATTGTGCTGTCCATCGCATCCATCCCGTCGACCAGCACCTTCATGCTGCCGAGCGTCCCGGCCATGACGTCATACTCCATTTTGCTCAAACTAGGCTGCTTGGAGTAGGTAGTCAGCTCGTCCAACAACCCTTGCAGCTCAGCCGCCTGGTCTTTGGAAAATTGAATCTCGTCTGCGAACTGGATTTCCTGCAAATATTGCGCGCTCTCCTGCAAGTCAGCCGCGAGCTTTTCCGTCCGCACGACTTTGTTCGCAAAAGCCACCCGCGCCTCTTCCTTGGCTCGCTGCTCCGCCAACACTTTTTTCTTCTGCTCCGCTTCCAGCTCGACGCTTTTCGTCCAGGCGGCAAGCTTGTCGCTGTAAGCCTGGTTTGTGCTGGCAACAAGCTTGGTTTCCTGTGGCTCTCCCTGTGCGAGTGAACCTGTAATCAAAAGGCCGTCCGCACTCAGCTTGGCCTGAAGCGGCCCAGCCGACTCAGCCGTCTTATCCGCAGATGCGGACTTCGGCTGAAGCGTCAGCGCATCGCCTTCCCGCGTCCCTGTAAAAAGGCTTGTCTCTGTTTGCAAGCGAGGAACCGTATCCTCGACTAGCAGCTTGGACAACGTGATTTCGACGTTGAGTTGCTCCTGTTCCGGCGTCACCTTGGCGTACACCATCCGGCTCTGGTCTGCGTACAAATAGCCTTCTGCCAGCGCGATCGGCATAAGCGCGCGATAGCCCCAAAAGCCCAAAGCGCAGACGACCAGCAACGCTATTATCCCTACGATCCGTTTGTTTTTCCCCTGCATACCGCGACCCCTCATCCGCTTTTTCTGTTTCTTTTGACCCGCTTTTACCAGTACGTACCACTATTTCATCATACATGAATCATGACCCTCAGCCATATGAGTCGAAAGGCCAAATCCATGAAAGCTTTCCGAGCTTGAATTTGAACTATTGCAGCTTGCCGCGCTATACTACAAGTATATCACCAGAGGAGGCCAGGTTGAAATTGGAAACGAACTATGTCCAAAAGCAAGTCGTCTTGCAACCATGGAAAGCCAACCTGTTTGCTTGTGTTTGCCTTCTCCTGTTTGTTCCGGCCGCTTTGCTTTTCTATCAAAAGGCGGTGACGTTCTCGGTATCTCTCAGCGATATCGGGCTGTTTTTTGTAGTCGTTTTCGGCGGAATCATCGTCCATGAAGCTGTGCACGGAGTCGGCTTCATGCTCAGCCGCCAGGTTGCTACATCCGATATCCGCTTCGGGGTAATGTGGCGCAAGCTTGTTGTTTACGCCTGCTGCCTGAAGCCGATCTCTGTGGGCAGCTATCGGCTTGCTGTCGCCCTGCCGGCTTTGCTGCTCGGTGTGTTGCCCTTTTTCCTGGCCTACTTTTTCCAATCGCTGTTTTGGTACGTGTGGAGCATCGTCATGCTGATCGGCAGCTTTGGCGACTTCTACATCTTGTGGACGCTCCGTTCTTTTTCCAAACAGACACGCATTGCCGACTCGCCAGACAGCATCGGTTACGTAGCTTACCTGCCCGAATCAAAAGCGTGATTTCATCTGCCATGCCAAAAAGCCGACGTCCATGCGGAACCGTCGGCTTTTTTATGCGGCTTGTCAACTCGTTTTGTTTGCTACACCTATACCGCTACCTGTTTGCGTGCGGCAGGGAAATACAGCCCGGCTGCGCCAAGCACGCCCGCCTCTGCTCCCATCGTGGTGAACTGGAACGTCGCCTGGCTCGCCATCCGGGAAATGCAGCGCTGGCGAATCACCCGCTCTGCTTCCTCCAGCAAAATTCGGCCGTTTTTCATGACGCCTCCGCCGAACACGATCACCTGCGGATTGAACAGATGAATCAGGTTGGTCAGGCCGACACCGAGGTAGTAGCCTGCCTGCTTCATCAAGCTGATGCTCAGCGGATCGCCGCTCTCTGCCTGCTCGCCGATCTCCTTGGCCGTTATGCGCCCGAGCTCGCCCTCGCAGACGGTTCGCAGGGAGCTTTCCGCGCCAGCTTGCAACTGTTCCTGCGCCATTTTTGCCAGCGCCAGTCCCGACACGTAATTTTCCAGGCATCCTCTGTTCCCGCAAGCGCACAGCGGCCCTTCCGGATCGAGCGAGATGTGGCCGAACTCGCCTGCACTGTCGCCAATGCCTGTAATCAGCCGCCCTCCGCTGATGATCCCGGCGCCCACTCCCGTGCTTACCGTGACGTAGATGAGATCATCGGTGCCGCTGGCGCTGCCGAAGGCCCACTCGGCAACGGCTGCCGAATTGGCGTCGTTGATCAGCTGCACCGGAACGCCGAACCGTTGGCCGAGCTTGTCGCCGATCGCCACATCGCTCCAGTTCAAATTGCTTGCAAAAATGACCATTTGCCGGTTTGTATCAATGATTCCGGCTGTAGCAATTCCAATTCCGCGTATTTGCGAGATGCCGACACCGCTGTCCGCGAGTACGGACGAGACGAGATCGCCAATTCGCGAAATGACAATCTCAGCCGCGTCCTCTTTTTGTGTCGGAGCGTTCGCTTGGCTTAGGATGCTGCCATTCTGGTCGACAATCGCGGCGATGACTTTCGTGCCTCCCAGGTCAATCCCGATGGCATATGGTTTCTCTTGGGTCATCGTGTGACTCACATCCTCGCTGTCTGTTCTCTATTTGAAAATAGCGTCGAGCGCCTCGGAGGTCGAAGCGACCAGCTGCTCTGGCTTGTAGGCATACGGCGAGATTTCCGGGATGATGTAGCCGCTGTACCCGATCTCGCGCAGCGCCTCTGCCACGCGCGCCCACGGAATGTCGCCAGCCAAAAGCGGCACAAATCCGGTAATGTTGCCCGTCGTCGTCTTGAAATCTTTGACGTGAATCGCCCGGATTCTTTTGCCGAGAATGCGAATCCACTGCTCGGGAAAACCGAATTGCAGCACATTGCCGACATCGAAGTAAGCGCCCACCCACGGGCTGTTCACTTCATCAATCAACCTGGCCATTTCCAGCGGGCTGAGCAAAAATTTGTTCCAGACGTTTTCAATCCCGATATGCACTTGCTTGGCTTCCGCCGTTTTCGCCAGTCGTGTGAGCGCTTCGCGTGCCCGCTCATACGCCGTGTCGTACGATACTTCCGGTGTCACCAGCCCTGGCACGACCAGAACCGTACGTGCTCCAAAAACGCTTGCTGCCTCAATCATTTTCTCGACGACCTGGATGCCTTTTTCCCGCACTTCCGCATCGTTATGGGTGAGCGGGTACTTCCAGAGGAGCGCCGTCGAGACACTCGGCAGCTCCAATCCATACTCGCGAGCCAGTTGCGCCAGCTTCGCCAGCTCGCCCTCCGTCATTTCCAGATGCAAGGGCGCGTCTCCCTCGTCGAGATTCAACTCGACGCCTTTGTACCCGTACTCTTTTGCTTGCTGAAAAATATGTTCTGCGCGGCTTTCTTTCGGAAAGCACCAAGCGTTGATTCCTTTTTGAAAAGACATGCTGCTCACTCCTTCTTAATCGTGCGAAATGATGACAGGTGCACCGGACTGCGCAGACTCGTTTGCGGCCAATGTCACTGCCAGCGTCTTTTTCGCAGAGGCGTATGGCGACAAGATCAGGCTCGTATCTCCGGTTTCAATCGCCGTCACAAAAGCGCGATCCTGTTCCCGGTACATATCTACTGTCGCCTCAAATGTGCGCGTACCAGCCTCGTCCGTGATCGTCAGTTGTCTGCCGTCGATCAGCACACGGAAATGTTTCCCCAAAATTTCTACACCTGTCCGGTGATCCGCCTGGATAAAGCACGTATCCAGATGGCCGAGCGCCCCTGTGGAAAAGGCCATGCTGACCGCAGACACATCCGGGATGTCGATGCCTTCAATGTCTTGCGAGACGAGCAAAGACATCTGCGCGTATACTTTTTCCACGTCACCCGCCAAAAAGCGCATCATGTCGAGTGTATGCGTCGCCTGCTCGACCAGTTGGCCGCCCGATTTGCCCATTTGCCGCCACCACGGAGTTTCCACGAATTTGGTCAAATAATGGCCGCGCACCAGGGCGATCTGCTTGTCAGCCAAATACTCGCGGGCTTGCTGCACGATATCCAGATAGCGCAGGCAATAACCTGTCGAGGTAATAATCCCTGCTTTTTCCATCGCCGCCTGTTTCTTCGCGACTATGTGCATATCGAGGCCAATCGGCTTTTCCACGAACAGGTGAATCCCTTTTGCTGCCGCCTGCTCCTCGATTTCTTCGTGGGCAAAAGGCGGGACGCAGACAAACAGCGCATCCAGCTTTTCGTGCGTGAGCAGCTCCTGCCAGGACGTGTAGCCGGAAGCACCGATCCGCTCGGCCGTGGACATTGCTGCTTCCCGATTCACATCGCAGACAGCGGTAACTTTCACTCGTTCGTCAGCGAGCAAGCCTTGCAGGTGATGCTGGCCGATCCCTCCGACGCCGATCATTCCGATCTTCATACTCATATTGATCCACCGTCCCCGTTAGCGAATGACCACCGGTTGCTTCGATTCAGCCGACTGGTAGGCAGCAAGCGCTACTTCGACCGCGCGCATGCCGTCTTCTCCTGTTACGGATGGCGCTTTTTTCTCGCGGACGCTGGCAACAAAGTCGCTCACCAGCTGGCTGTCCATGTCGTCGCCCCAGTTGACCCATTTCAATCCTTTGTCATTGCTGTACACATCGAGCTTTTGCGAAAAGGCATCGAGCGAGATAGTGCCTTCCGTGCCGATGATTTCCATCGTAACGTCGCCCCAGACCGGGAACGTCTTGTTGCGCGACCAGCTGCAATCCAGCGTGGCGAATACGCCATTTTCAAATTCCATCGTCAAAATGCCGCAGTCGTCAATCGGGGTAGGCGAAAATTTGCTGTCTACTTCTGCGTACACCTCGCGCACTTCCACACCCATGAACCAGCGCATCAAGTCAACGACATGCACCGTATGATCGATAACAGCGCCGCCGCCGGACTTGGCAGGATCGACGAACCAGCCGCCCGGATTTTGCCCGCGATTCGTGCCGCGGATCGCCATGATGCGGCCAACCTTGCCTTGCTCTACCAGCTGTTTTGCCCGCACAACCGCAGGGTGGAAGCGAACAGGGAACGCCGTTTGCAAAATGACGCCTTGCTCGCGGCAAATCTCAATCATTTCCTGGGCCGCCGCCAGCGTGGTCGCAAGCGGCTTTTCGCACAAAATGTGCTTGCCTGCTTTCGCGGCTGCTACTGTATGCTCATGATGCTTGGCATTTTCCGAAGTAATGATGACAGCGTCGACGTCAGCTGCCAAAAGCTCGCGATAATCGTGGTAAAACGGTACGCCCCACTTTTCTGCCGCTTCCTTGCCACGTGCTTCATCCTCGTCGGCTACACCGACCAATTGTACGCCCGCAAGCTTCCCGATCGCATTCGCGTAGCTGTATGCGTGCATATGTGCGACACTGATGATTCCCAGTTTCATATGTGGTCCCCTCCTACACTAGCGTTACGGGTTTGCCCGTTTCGATTGACTCAAGCGCAGCTCGCGCGATTTCCACTGCTTTCACGGCATCCTCGACCGTCACGCGCGGCTGGAGATCGTTTTCGATGCAATCGATGAAATGCTTCAGCTCGCGGAAGTACGGATTTTCACGCAGCGGACTCTCCGGCACAGCCACTCCGCCCATACCTGCCTGTTTCGCGCGATTTACGGCGATCAGCGGCTTTTCTTTTGCACTATCGTACTGAATGATTCCTTCGCTTCCCGCCAGCTCCATTTTCATCGAGAAGCCTTCATGCGCCCAAGACCCTTCCACATGAGCGATCATCCCGCTTTTGAACCGAAGCGTCACCAGCGCGTAGTCGATGCGGGCGAAGCCGCGTCCAAGCAAGCTTTTCGCATAGACGCGCTCCACGTCGCCGAAGCACCAGCGCAAAAAGTCGAAGTCGTGGATGATCATGTCCAGCACAAGACCGCCGCTGTTTTTGTAATCCGCATACCAGTCATTCCACGCCGTCGGGAAAATACCGCCACGGAACGTCCGCGCCACGCCGACATTGCCGATCGTGCCATCGTTCACCAGTTGACGGGACTTCTCGTACTCAGGGAAAAAGCGCAGCACATGGCCGACGAACAGCTTGACGTTTTTCTCGCTGCAATAGTCAACGATCGATTGCGCCTCTTCCTTGCTGCGTGCCAGCGGCTTTTCGCAAATGACGTGCTTGCCTGCGTCCGCAGCTTTTTGCACATACGTTTTATGCAGGTAAGTCGGCAGACACACGTCAATGATATCTACCCGCTCCAGCTTCTCCATGGCTTCATCGTAGCTCGCAAACCATTGCGTATTCGTTTCGGCTGCCAGCTCGCGGCCGCGCTCTCCGCGCAAGTCGACAATGCCGACCAGCTCGACGTTTTTCATGGCAGCGTAAGATTTTGCGTGAACAGTTCCCATCGTACCTGCTCCGATTACCAGAACATGATGCATAGTGGTTTTTCACTCCTTCAGGGGAAAATGGCTATTTGGACCCGGTTAGGGTAATACCCTCGACAAAATGCTTCTGCAAGAAAATAAAGACGATAATCATCGGCCAGATGGCGAGAACAGAACCAGCCATCAAAATCGGATAGTTCGTCATGTTCGTATGTTCTCCTGTCAAATAGGCCAATCCTGCCGACAGCGTCATTTTATCCGGCGTGCTGTTGACGATCAGCGGCCACATCAGATCATTCCACGACCAGAGGGCGACGAAGATGGCCAAAGCGATCAAACCGGGCTTCGCCAGAGGAAGCATAATGCGCCAGTAGATTTGGAAGTGATTGCAGCCGTCGAGCTTTGCCGCCTCTTCCAGCTCTTTCGGCAATGACATGAAAAACTGGCGCAACAAAAAAGTTCCGAAAGCACTGAACAGTCCTGGCACGATCAACGCGGTGAGCGTGTTCAGCCAGCCAAGCTCCTTCATGATGAGAAACTGCGGAAGCAAAAACACTTGCCCCGGCACCATCAGGACGGACAAAAAGACGATGAACAAGGCGTTGCGCCCCGGAAACTCGATGCGGGCAAACGCGTATGCCGCAAGCGAGCAAAGGAATACTTGCCCGACGACTTTCACGACTGTAGTCAAAATCGTGTTCCAGTAAAAGTCGTAGAAAGGCAGCATTTCGAAAATGTGCGTGTAGTTTTCCCATTGCAGGGACGTCGGCCAAATGACTGGCGGCACCTGCGTCGATTCACCCAGCGTTTTGAGCGAAGTCAGGATCATCCAGACAAACGGCGCGACCATTACTAGAGCGCCTAGTATCAGCAGCAGATGAATCAAAAGATTTTTGCCAACCCGATTACGTCCTGTTTGGACACTCATCGATCATTCCTCCTGTCCAGTCATGCTCGCTTAATCGTAATGGACCCATTTTTTCTGCATTTTCATTTGAATCGCGGTAACAATCAGGATCAGCACCAAAAGCACGACTGCTACTGCTGCTGCATAACCGCCATTGCCTGATTCGAAGCCGTTCGTGAAGAACAAGTACGCCACCGTCTGCGTCGATTCAGCCGCCGGATTGCCCAGCTTGCCGATCATCAAGTAGATCAGGTCGAATACTTGGAACGCGCCAATCAGCGAAGTAATGCTCACGAAGAAAATCGATGGCGTCAACAGCGGCAATGTAATCGTAAAAAACATCCGCACAGGTCCGGCTCCGTCGATTTCCGCCGCTTCGTAATAGCTGCGCGGAATCCCCTGCAAGCCCGCCAGGAAAATAACCATGTTGTAGCCGATCGAACTCCAGACGGCAACGATGATGACAGCGTACAGAGCGATGTCAGGGTCGGAAATCCAGCGCGGTCCCTGTATCCCCACTGTCCCTAACAAGTAGTTGATCAAGCCGTAATCGGCATTGTACAGCCATCTCCACACCATCGCCACGGCAGCCGCCATCGTTACGACTGGCAAAAAGTACAAGGTACGGTAAAACGAGATGCCTTTGATTTTCTGGTTGAGCAAGACGGCGATTAATATGGAGATAGCGATACTGGCTGGAACTGCAAGAACCGTATAAATAAGCGTGTTTTTCAGTGCGATCCACAGGTTCGGGTCTTGGAACAGCAGGACATAGTTGTCCACGCCCGTCCATTTGTACTTGCCGAAGCCTCCCCATTTGGTGAAGCTGAGATAAATAGTCTGCACGACTGGCCATATGTAGAACAAACCCAGACCGAGCAACGTCGGCGCAATCATGAGATACGCCCACAACCAGTCGCTTCGTTTCATGCGATTCAATGGCTTTGCTGGTTTTGGCCGGGCAGCGGCATGCACTTCTGGCTGAAGTTGGCTGCTCATCGCAATATTCCCCCCTGACAATAAGCTCGTAACAGGGGATGGCTCCGTCCTCGACACGAAGCCATCCGTAAAAAGAAACCCCTACTCTTGCGCCAGCAACTCGTTCATTTTTTGCGCAAGTTCTTTCGCTGCATCTTCTACGCTCATTTGACCTGCCCATGCTTTGGTCATGTAATCGGTCTCCAGCTTCGCCCATTTCGCGGTGTCCTTGGAGATCGGATACGCTTTTGCGTTAGCTGCCTGATCAATAAAAATTTTCAGATTAAAGTTAGGCATCGATTTCACCCAAGTATCTTGTGTACCGTTGAACGCCGGGATTGCCGCTCCCTTGCTTGCCTGGATCTCCGCCGCTTCCTTGGAGCCCAGGTACTTGACGAACTCCCACGCTTCTTTCGGGTGCTTCGTGTTCGCCGCGATCACATTGCCCAAACCGTGGATAACGCTCGTGTTTTCCTTGCCTTTAGGAAGGTAGGCCACGTCCACTTTGTCTTTGGTGTACTCGTTGCCATTGAATGCGCTTGCCATCCAAGACCCGGAGTAAACCATCGCCACTTTCCCGGATTCGAAAAGTTGCGTCGATTCAGTCTCCGACATTTGCGCCGCAGACGGCGACACTTTGTCATTGATCATGTCTACCCACAGCTTCAAGCCTTCGATCGTTTCCGGTTTGTCAAAGCCCGACGACTTTCTGTCTTCGGAAATGACGGAGCCGCCAGCTTGGAAAATCGTGTTGTAGTAATTGTCTTGTCCGTATGGCGCTGCCGCGATTCCCCAGATGCCTTTTTTCTCGTCCGTCAGCTTTTTCGCTGCTTCCTTCAGCTTGTTCCAATCCCATGTTTCGTCCGGATATGGCACTTTGGCGTCATCAAACAGCTTCTTGTTGTACCAGAGCCCGATAGTGTCAAAATCTTTTGGCAATGCAAACGTTTTTCCGTCGTATGTGTAGAGATCAACCAGCGCTTTTGGATAATTTCCAAGGTCGACGCCGTCTGCCTTGATCTGTTCATCGAGCGGCAGCAGCACATCGTTTGCCGCATACTTGATGATCCGCGGGCCGTTGATCCAGAAAACGTCCGGCAAAGTTCCGCCAGTCGCAGCCGCTTCCATCTTCGTCCAATACTGTTTGTTCGGTGTCAGCTCGATCTTGATGTCAACATTCGGGTTCGCTTCATGGAATTTCTTTGCAATTTCCTCCATGGCCGGCATCTGGTTTTTATCCCAGAGGGCGTAAGTAAGCGTTACCTTTTCTCCGGTTGCGGCGCCTGATTTTTGTCCATCTGACGGTGTGGCACTTTGTCCGCCACCGGAACATCCTGCTACCGCTACCAACAATGCGGCCATTGCCAACGAAACCAACTTCTTCATCTGAAGTCCCTCCTCGACATACGTTCTCCTCTTTTTTTACCCCCAACTCAGTTGAAACGACTGCGTCTTGACCTCCACGGCTCCCCCCTTTCACCGTACGATGCAATCTTTCTTTTTCCAATGCTAAAACAAAGTATTCAAAAAGGAACTACAGGCTGAAATGAAAGACGTCCTGTAGCAGTACGGCAGCGGCTGCCTTGACTTCAAAGTCCGCTCCCAGCATTGTCGGACGGAATTCCAGCCCGTCTACCATAATGCCCATTGCCTGTTCGCGCACCTGCTTTTCGATGCGCTCAAACAACACTTGATTGTCGCGCATCATTTCCCCGCCCAAAATGATCAGGCTCGGGTTGAACAGATTGACCAGGTTGACGATGCCGATGGACAAATACGCGGCGATTTCTTCTACGATGTCCTCGCACACCTGATCCTTTTGCTGCAAGGCACGGCGGAACACTTCAAACGTAATTTGCGTCATGTCTCCACCCGCCAGCTCCAGGACCAGCGTCTCTTTGCCGCGGGCAATCGCAGACAGCAATCCTGTGTAGATCGCCGGCCAGGCGACGTAGTTTTCCAGACAGCCGACGTTGCCGCAATCACAGCGCATGCCGCTGCGGTCTACGGTCGTGTGCCCGAACTCGCCAGCTCCCCCGCGGCTTCCCCGGAAAATGGAACCGTTTACAACAAGACCTGAACCTACCCCTTCGCCCACTGTTACGAACAGCAGGTTGTCGGCTTCGATCCCTACCCCGAAATTTTTCTCTGCCAAGGCAATCGCGTTGGCGTCGTTGTCGAGCCACGTACTCATGCCGAAACGCTGCTCAGCCAGCTCCTTCAACGGAACATCCGTCAATCGCAGCTTGGAATTGAAGCGAATCACTCCGCTCGCTGCGTCGACAATCCCCGGAGCGATAATGGAGATACCCAAGCAACGCTCTGTGTCCGCTGCCTGTGTCAAAAAGTCTGCAATCGAGTCCAGTACATACTGCACCATCCGATCGCTGACAAGACCAGGACCGACCGGATATACTTGCTTGCGCTTGGTCGCCGCCTCCAGATTCATTTCCGCGATGGTGATCGCCGTGTTCGTGATGGAGACGCCAATCAAAAACTTTCCATCGGGGCAAAAGCGCACCATGATCGGCTTTCTGCCGCCTTTTGATTCTCCTGTTCCATCCTCCGCTACCACGCCGTCACGAATCAGCTCGTTGACTGCCGACGTGACCGTAGTCGGGCTGATGCCTTGCTTTTTGGCAATGTCACTGCGCGAGATGGGCCCATGCTGGCGGATTGTATCGAGTATAATAAAGCGATTTAGTTCTTGAATCAGTTTGAGGTCTCCGGTCCTGCGCATTTTATAAGCTCATCCTTTGTTTTTCCAATGACTTTATAAAGTGATCATAGCAGACCCTTCCAGCTTGTGTCAATTTGGATTTTTCAGTTTTTTGCACTTTTTCTGGACAGCTTCCTTTCTTTTCCATCTGGCTCTTTCTTTTTGTAAAATGAAGCTGATACTGATATGGCTTGGCTCCACTTCACCTTACGCGAAAATGGGGGTACCGTTCATGAGAGATAACCTGCTGCATCGGGAAATGAAGAGTTGCCTGGGTCCGTTTTATATCTGTTGCTTTTTATCCAAGCTGGCCTCTCGCAGGTTCCCGTTGATCGAAGACAAGAAAAGCGAGTATCAAAAACGGTACAGAGAGAGCAATTGCCTGTAGTGCGGGCTGCATGCACGAACATCGAGCAATATCCCAATTTTTGGTATACTCATAAAAGCGCTATAATGAAAAAGCAGGTGATTGCATTGGTTAGCATCGGTGACTCTTCTTTTTTCATGCTTCTGCCCCTGTTGGTAATCGTGCTCCTGAACGTGCTGAACATCGTGATCAGTATTTGGGGCTATCGCGATTCGCGGCGCAGAGGCAACAGCAAGGAATTTTCCATTATCGTCCTGGTAGCGTTGTTATTTTTCCCGATTATCGGGCTGATTGTGTACCTGATTATCCGCAAAGACGAAGCATAGAGGGGGAAGCTGCTCATGACGGCGACTGTGTGGACGCCTTACGAGGATTGGCGGGGGCATCCTGCTGACTTCCGGGTCAAGTATCGCTTTTATTCGGAAGCAGAGAGCGGGAGAAAGCTCCCGCCTGTTCAAGGCTATCGAAGCGATTTTTCTTATGCCGGCGACAATGAAAAAATCGAGCTGTTCGCGCTATCCACCCTGAGTTTGAGACGCCGGACGGGGATGTCATCCGCGATCTGACTGCTCCAGTCCCGGCAGAAGGAACGGCCCGCATGTGGATTTTGTTCCCGCAGATGCGCCAAACCGTCCATATCCATCGCATCAAGCCAGGGATTGTCGGGTATTTCATGGAGGGTGCGCGAAAAGTAGCTGTAGCGGAAGTGATTGAGATTGTCGGGTTGCATGAAAATCCTGGGGAAGATCAGGAAAAGAAATGAGGTTTCTTCTCTCTCGATGCAAGGAGATGAGTGCCTTTTTCTAAAGGCTCGTTCTGTCTCCGCTGCCCTGGCCAGCCCAGTCTGTCCAAGTTTGCTAACTTTCGCTAGACGACACTGAATGTTCGCTTCGTTATGCTAAATTCGCCCGTTGTAAAACGACCTCTTATCCGTTGATGGAACGCGGTGTGCGATGAAAGTCGCCCGCACGGCGTAGGCTCGAACGAAATCCCTCCAAAATAACCGGAGGGAACAAGGCGAGAATAGCGATACCAGCCCAGCGATTGGCACGATCGCGGAGAATAGTACCCTCCCGCGATACATCATCCACTTCAACAAAGCGCTCGACGATGACACCATCGCTGAAACAGACCCGAAAAAAGTCATAGCTTTCTTTGGCATGAAGAGCACAGTGTGGAATCCTTCCGCTTTTGTTACCTCATTGGCATGGGATACGACAGATCCTGACCATCCGATCCTGATTATGAACACTAAATTAAGCAATAACCCAGGTCCAGGGAAATACGTAAATTTTGTCAATGGAGCGGCAAAGGATCGGCATGGCAATGTCATTACGCGCACTACACCTTAATAGCGAATCCATCAACAATCTTCGGATTTCTCCGGGGATCTTTTTTTATATTTGGTGGCGACCACCGACTGCTTTCAAGGTTAGCGTTTTTTTACCAGCAAACTTGTTTCTATCATGTTTCGAGCGCTATTTATTTTTACACTCGTTCAAAATATTGTAAATTAATTTCATGATTCGACAGTATCTCCTAAGGCAAAGGCAAAGAACGTGTTTTAAAATGGTAAATGTTGGAATTAACATCACAACCGTTGACTTCCACTTGATGATATTGTCCAAACGCCATCTACTATGATCAAGAAAGGTGATGTTCATGTTTAAGAAATCTTTGCTCCTCCTGACATTAAGCTCCGTTGTCGCCGTACCGGCTCTCGCTGCGCAAGCCCATGGAGCAACGCCATCTCCCCAGGCAAAAACGACCGCTTACGCATCCGCTTTCAGCAAAGAAGACGGGAAAACGAAGCAGTCTCCTTCCAAAGTGTCCGCTAAAGCAATCGCAAACAAAGCATACGGCGAAGAGCATTGGGTGACCATTAGCTCGCCCATTCCAAGCGGTTGGGTCATCGTCAGAAATCAAGGAAACATGAATCTGATCAGAGACCTGAACAATGCACCCGCTAATGCCCAACTATGGGTATTGGGAGGCTCCCCGATCCCGACTGGATGGATCGTGACGAGATACCAGGAAAATACCAAATACATCCAAAATGTCAATAACGCGGCTTATGGCGCTCAACACTGGGTGTTGATTAGCTCGCCTATTCCAACCGGATGGATCGTCACCAGAAACAACGGAAATACGAATTACATCGAGAACGTCAATAATGCTCCTTTTGGCACCGAACGCTGGGTACTGCTTAGCTCGCCTATTCCAGCCGGATGGGTCATCACCAGAACTAACGGAAATACGCGCTACATTAAAAATATTGCGAGCGCTCCGATTGGCTATGAGCAATGGGTACTGCTAGGTTCGCCTCTCCCAAGCGGATGGATCATTGTTCGCTCGCAAGGATCTAACAATCTGATCAAGCGTGTTAGCTAAAACAGAACACGGAAAGCCGCATGCATGGGCAATAGACACATGACATGCAGCCAATGGACAAGCTGGCGTCGGACGTGCATTCGACATCAGCTTGTTTCTTTTTGGCTCACTTCGCTGCCCTCTGAGCATCTTCTTTCCATATCACTTTTTCATCATCCCGCTGCCAGAGCAAGTTCGTTATAGGAAAAGGAAAAGTCATTTTGCCCAGTTGTTGAAGTACTTTTTCCAACTCTTCCGCCTCAAATACTCTCTCTTTCTTTTGCTCAACCGCTTTTCATATTTCTTCTGTTCGGATCAGGCAATATAAACAGATGCTGTTCATAGAACGTTTTTTTGTCCATAAAGTATTTATTAGAAGCATCAAACTAACACGTCTGGTATGGCTTCGGATACATTTGCTGAAAACACTGCAACTCCAACTAATGAATCGCGGCGAACTGCGAATCAATTTTAAGGAGGAAACAAGCTATGAACAAACAACTGCAAGCTGACAAAAGAAAGCAAGAAAAAGCACTTGTAATTGGAGCCGGCATTGCAGGCTTGCTAGCCGCCCGCGTTCTTTCCGGTCATTTTGCGGAAGTCATGGTTGTAGAAAAAGATGAGCTGCCAGAAAAGCCATCTACTCGTCCTGGTACCCCACAGGATTTTCATCCTCATCGTGTGCTGCCGCGTGGGGATTTGATTATGAACCGCTTCTTCCCGGGATATATCGATGATTTATTGAATCTCGGTGCATGTAACGTGCAAAATAGCAAAATGACCCGATTTACTGCATATGGAAAACTTGAATTGGTTAGCAGCCAAAAAAATGCATCTAGCAGTCGGGCCTTGTTGGAATGGACGATCCGCCAGCGTGTGCAAAAGATTCCCAATATACGCTTTGTAACGAAACAAGTAGTGACAGGACTGCTTGCTTCGGAAGACCACAGGCAAGTTGTCGGTGTTCGCCTTCACGCACGAAAGGAACGGAACAAGGAGCGGACCGTTGCCGCTCATCTGGTAGTGGATACATGCGGCCGTCAATCGAAGCTCAATAAATGGCTGGAAGCGCTGGGATATGCTGTTCCAGAGCCTGAGCGCTTAAAAGTCCGTTTTGGGTACAGTACCCGACATTACCGAGTCCCTGCCCATCTTACAGAAAAATTGTCGGCTAGTTCAGAAGGAGATCCTGCTAACAACAAGGGTGCGGTGGGGCTGCTGTATATTGAGGATAACATAGCGCAGGCATTGTTGTTTCGTGCGGGAGGGAAACAATATCCCCCAACAGCCCCGGAAGAATATGAAAAAGAGCTGTACTCCTTGTCTACTCCCATGTTAAAGGAGTTAATCAAAGAGTTGGAGCCAATCGGCGCTCCGCGTGGCTTTCGGGCAGAAGAATCGACGCGGCAGCATTATGAGCAAATGGAAAATTGGCCCTCGGGACTGCTGGTGTTGGGAGATGCATTTTGCAACTTTGACCCTATTTATGGGCAAGGCATGACGGTAGCTGCAATTGAAGCCGAAATGTTGGACATCAGTTTACAGAAAGGCGATCTGCTTCAACCTGACTTCGAACGCAAGGTGCTGCAACGGATGCAACAAGCCATTGAACCTGCCTGGTGGTTGAGTGCGATTGCCGATTTGCGTTGGAACGGGGTGGAGCATGTAGGCGCTATCCCCTTAAAAGGGGTGGCATTTGCTCAGAAATACTTTGATCTATACCTCAAAACGGCCGTGAAGCAGGCCATGGAGAATCATGACCTTTCCATGTTCCAGCAATATATGATGATGAACGCATTAGTCCTTCCCCCTCAGGAAATCATTAATCAGCGCACGCTAACTATGCTGCTAACCGGAGATGAATCTCGCGAAGAAACACAACTTTTAGCGGAACTGGGAGAACACGATGCGACACATCTGCAAGAGAGGATCAATGAGTTGATTCCTTCCTTTACTTTAGCATTTGATCAAAAGGTGCCAAGTCTGTTCGCTTCCGACTCCCATCATTGAAGCACCGGAATAGATGCAGCTAGGCTTCCCGGCTTCGTGCCGGATTTTTCAGATGTTTGAATCCACTGCCCGCTCGCTCTCTTGCAACCAGCATGCTGACCATATCCATGGGAAGTCGCAAGCACAGAGTTGAACATCGGCCCGCGCCATTCCCGCACAACAGGCAGCTCTTCAAAGCCACGCTGGTTCGCACCACGGAGAGTGGGCGGAATAAACCGTGTTTCGTGCTCAGCAGGCCAGTGCTCCTGCTTGTAAAATGCGCCCAGTTCACCAAGTCAAACGAGTTCGACTACTGCCTCGGATCGACCTTTGATACTTAATTTTTGCATGACATTACTGATGTGATTGCGCACAGTCTTTTTTCGCTGATGAAGACTGGCTGACAATCTCTTTCGTTCTCTTAGCTTGAACCAAGGATTTCGTTCACAACGGCTTGGCTTGGTCGCTACCCTTCAATCGTGCCACCCCTCCTTGTGGTCACGACAATACCTTCCGAAAACATTCCTACTCTTTGCTCCCTGTTCAAACGTAACAGCTCGTAAAACCCCAGAGCAACTTCTTTACCAAAGCACAGAACGCTTACAATGGGGCAGCAAAGATTGCTGCAAGCGGAACCTCACAGGTTGTCCATTTATCCCAATCCCCTCCATCCCCACTTAGCAAATCCGTGCATTCAGTTCAATCTTCCTCTTTTTGCCCAAAATAGTTTTCATAAAAAGCCTTGCTTTCACGCAAGCGTCAACGTTTACCGTTTATTTAAATCATTCCAACCACAACGGGAAAGGGGTTTCTGCTATGTCCGATTTTTACATTATGCCTATGTTCGTCAAATTGGAAGTGAAAAGTGTCGAGGAATCAACAAAATGGTATCGGGAAGCGCTGGGATTTTCGTCTGTGTTTGAACTGCCAGGCGGTGATGGGTCCGTCGTAATGGCTCATCTGCGGGGAACGAAGTACCAAGATATTCTTCTCATTCAAAACAAGACTGCGCCCTCACCAGCTAACAGTGGCGGTGTTGTCATTCATTTTTCAACGAATGACATTGATTCACTTGACCAGAAAGTTCGCGCAAAGAATGCTGAAATAATCGAAGGACCAGTAATTCGTCCTTGGAACGCACGAGAAATCGTGATAAAAGACCTTGATGGGTACGTCATTGCATTCTCCTCCCAAATCGATGGGTCTAAGGCATTTGATGAAGTAATGGATGGCATTCAGTTACCGTAAGTAAGCTGTCTACTTTGCCTTCGCATTGTGTAAGAAGAATGTGAACGTTATGCTTTCTCGCCTAGCCAGTAAACGCCTGACTTGTGTGCCAAATCGCTTGTATTGACTGGACTTCCCCCAAAAATAAAAAACCCTCCCTTCCGACCATGGGAAGAAAAGGGAGGCTGGGTGGACTGGGTTCAAATCTCTAGTTCACCAAGTCGAACGAGTTCGACTACTGCCTGAGATCGACCTTTGACACCTAATTTTTGCATGACATTACTGATGTGATTGCGCACAGTCTTTTCGCTGATGAAGAGTTGTCCGGCAATCTCTTTGGTTGTCTTATCTTGGACCAAGAGTTCAAACACTTCTCTTTCGCGATTCGTTAACAACGGCTTGGTTTGGTCGCTACCCTTCAATCGTGCCACCCCTCCTTGTGGGCTCTACAGGAACAAGGTTGAGGGATTACAGAGTCACCTTATCCTATGATGGGGGGTGGGTGATGGTGCCGGAATTTCAAGGATTTTAGGCTTTTGCCTTACATCCTATTCACAAAATGGGCAATGGGTTCCGAACACCACACAAGAAACATCTCCAGCCATCCCCGCCACTTCCGAAAAAATCATGTTGGTCGGCAGTCTGCCGGTTGTCTCTTTGACCAAACAGGCTTGCGTACTTGCCCGCTTGGGGAGGCTGGCGCCGGAACCCAAAGGCCAACACCGCCCCCGACACTTCAGTCTATTCACATAGCATGTGTGCTGCTCCCTTCTTTCCCCCTCCTTTTTCCGCGTTCTTCGCAAGCTTGTTCCAGCAGGGCGCACAGCCACACCAAAAACCCCGATCCATCACGACCGGGGTCATCAACTCCATCATCTTTACGGTTAAATAAACGGCGTGCGATGATACGTCTGTTCGAACTTCTCGCGCAATCCCTTCGCCAACAGCGTGAACGAACCGATTGCGATCACGAAAGCAACCAGCGGCGTCAGGAATATCCAGGTGTAATTGCTGTAAACAAACCCCCGGTACGCTCCGAGCAGCCCAGCCCACTCATGCGTGATCGAGTGGAAAAGGACGGGGTCCATCGTCATTTTCGTCCCGCCGACAAACAGGTCAAACATCCCCAAAAGTCCCATCAAGGTCATGATGGCGACCATTTCTGTCACCAAAATAATAATGATCTGCTCTTTCAAGTGCGGGAGAATATGCCGGAAAATGATTTGCTCGCGTCCCGCTCCCAACGAGGTAGCTGCCAGGACGTATTGCGATTCCTTGATCTGTTCTGTCTTTTGACGGATGGAAGAAGCCACAGAAGGCGCTCCCAGCACTCCGACAAGCACGATGAAAAACAGGACAAGCGTCGATGTCGGCGTCAATGGATTGATATTGATGCCTTTGAGCAAAAAGTAGACGGGGATGAAGATCGGCATATAGCTCCAGGCGTTTTCGATGGCGAGCCACCAGCGCTGCGGCTTGTCCTGAATGCCGATATACAGTCCGAGAACCGTCCCGATCAACAGGCGCACAGCAGCCACCGCCAGCGTGACAAAAACAGTATAAGGAGCGCCGTGCAACAACAGTGTGAGCAGATCGTATCCCCATTTGTCCGTGCCCAGCCAGTGAGCCTCAGACGGCGGCAATGGCGGTGCGATGATGATGGTTTTGCCGTTTACGACCTCGTTGCGCAGCTTTTCCTGATAGTCCAGCTCATAAGGAGCGATATACGGCCCGAGCACACCGAGGATCAGGAGCAGCACCACGAGGATGCTCCCCGTCCACAAAGACCAGTTGAATCCTTTTTGCATAGAAAAACCTCACTCGTTACGACGAAACATCGCGTTATTTGTACACGGCTACCCGTTCGAACAGGTACAGCACCGCGCGGATGAGCACATAGACCAGAATCGAGAGCAAAATGATGCCCAGCAGCCCCATGACCGCGGCATTGAACTGATAGCCCCCGTCCTTGCTGAAAATAAAGCGGGTAAGACCGACGACGTTGAGCAAATATTCCACGATGAACAAGTTTGCGACGGTAATCGCAATCGTCTTTTTCAAATCGGCCACGAGAAACGGCTTGATGTTTTTGTATACGTGGTGGGTCAGTACATGCCAAATGCCCATCCCTTTTGCAAGCGCTGTCTTAATGTAATCTTCGCCGCCGATTTGCACGTATTTCAGACTGATTACTTTCATCAGGAAAATCGTTGGCCCGATCGCGAGCAGCGTCATCGGGAACCAGTCATTGGCGGAGTCGCTGGTAGGCGACAAGGTGATGATGCGAATATTCGTCAGCTTGTAAAATCCGACTGCTGCCAAAATCGACATAAAAATCAGAATAAAATCGGGAATCGTGGCAACAAGATTCAGAACCTTTTGCAACTGGCGGACCATGCGAAAGCGCTGCAAAAACAAGCCGAATACCAGACTGGCCACCACAGCAATGCTGACGCTGGAAAACAAGAGCTTAAACGTATTCATGGCAAACGGGACGATATCCTCCGCGATGCTTCTCTCATTTTCCCCCAAGTAGTAGGTGCCGAGAGAACCACTCGCGATCTGCTGGATCAAAAAGACAGAGTGGACAACGATTTCTTCCGGTGCGAATACGATCTCTTCCTTGACCGTATATAGCATAAATGGCCCGCCACAGACGACGATGACCAGGAAGAACATCCCAAGCAGTTGTTTTACATATGACAAACACTCCTACCCCCTTACTAATTCCAACAATACACCATCTAAAAAAAATCATCTATACAATCAAAAAATATTTTATGTTTTTTTATATTTCAGACAATAGATTCGTTTCTCCTTCTAAAACAAAAAAAGACGGCCGCTGCCGCCTTTTACCGGATCACGATAATTTGAATTTCCAATCGGCCCATGTCATGCAGATCGAGAGGAGCCGTAAGCGCTGTTCCCGTCACGTCTTTCAAATCTTGATGATGCACGAACAACGGAGGCGTAATGTCGACAATCACACCGTTATTGGATAGCAAGGTGCTGGCGTTGCCTGAGATCATGTTCCCCAGCTCGGATATGGCGCTCTTCCCCAGCTCGTCCATCTCCTGCACCGGAAAACCACCCATCATGGCAGAGACAATGCGCAAAGCCAAATCCTCTTGCAGACCAAAAAACACGTCTCCTTGCAATTGCCCTGTCATCCCGATCCGAATCCAGGTGTGACCCTCCGCATTGCTCCACTCCTTCTCAGCCAATTCCCCACGCGAAATGCCTACGTTACATACCTGTTGAATCACAGAGGAGGCTGATTCAAGAAATGGATCTAGGTATTTGACTATCATTTGCGATCTCTTCCTTTCCCGGGCAATTATCTCTGCTATAGGACTATCATAATGTCGATATTTGGCAGATGCAAGACTATCACAAAAACTTCATAGGCAAAAGGTCACTTATCCGCCGAACTCCCGGAAATAATTCCCATACTTTTGCATCATGCCTTTTGGTATAGATAGCCGAGCACGTACGCAGATCCAACACTTCTACGCCTACCTCATGCCGACTTAGCTGCCACATCGGCAAACTGAGCCGCTCAAATGCAAAAACAGTATCGCCAAATGCGAGACACTCTGCTATACAGCGCTCATCCGGATAGCTATCGTCTGCTTCGAGCAAATGGACAGGCTCCAGTCCGAACTGCTGAAGCAGGTGCAGCCGATCCATGCATTGCGCCTTGCCGTTTTTCCCGGCAATTCGTCTGGGCGAGAGCAGTGGATACTCTTTTCTAACATATTCCCACTTGATTCCGTGATAAAACATCGAATTTGTTTCCCCCTAAAGCAGCAAGCCCGGCTGCAGCGATAATTCGCTACGCCGGGCCATCCTTACTGCTTCCTTTTGCCGATCACGTTCATTTCGGCGCGCACTTCACGTCCCAGCGAATCGGTTGCGATCACAGTCAGCTTTTGCTTCCCTTCCTCCACCCGATTCAGCACCAGGCGGAACCCTCCACGGTCATTCACATCCGCAGCAATCGGCTGCTCTTTGTACATGACTTGCACATGGACGGGACCAGCCCCTGTCACCTTGCCTTCGATCGGCAGCGTCTCGCCTTCCTGGCTCTCCACTTGTTGTTTCATCAATTGAATCGTGGGCGCGGCTACCGTTCTCGCCCGATAGCTCAGCCGTTGCTCTCCCAAGGTGAGCACGACCGTTCCGGCGCTGGCATCCACGTATGCGTATAGCAGCAGCGAGCTTTGATTGCCTGCCCCGTCTTTTCCTTCGATCAGGACGCGGTTCTCTCCTTGCTTCATCGGCAAAACGTGCGTCAAATTTTTGTGCACAGGGATTTCCAGCTGGTCTTCCTCGAAGTTGGAAACGATCTGTCCGTTGACGCTCGCCTGCCCCTTGTACGTTTGATCGCGGTACATGAAGCGAATCGGCACGAGCATCGTTTTCGTTGCCGGGTCAAACTGAATGTCCTCGGATCCGTCGTTTTGCAGCTGCAGCATCGGCGGGCTTGTATCGACGATGACGCGCTGCGTGAACTGCCTTGTATTGCCGTACATGTCAGCAGCGCTGTAGACGACGTAGTTCAATCCTTCTTGCAGTCTCAGGATCGTTTCGAACGAACCGTCTGCCTCCAGCTTCACAGGTGTTTTGTTGATGGATAAACGAACTCGGTCGAGCAACTCCTCGCCTGCTACCTTCCCGCGCAAGGCGACATCCGGCTGCTTCGATATTTTCAAATAGCTGAACAGGTCATCCGGAAATTCTACGAACGGCGGCACCGTATCGCTCTTGCCGTTTACATTCGCCACACCGATGTTTCCGGCGTAGTCAAAGGCCACTACGCTGATTTTTTTCTCCGGCTGGTTGACCAGCGTACTCGTAATTTTCGGGGAGTACGGCCCGCCTACTTTCTTGCCGTTCACGTACAGCAAATAGCCTTGCACATCTTTGTCCCGGCTGCTCCACTGCACTTTGTTGCCGGAGACAGACGCGGTTACAACAGGCGGTTTCGTGTCTACGCGAATCGGCAGTGTCATCGTCTGCCAATTCGTTTGCCGGCCGTCGATCTTTGCCTTGATCAAAAACTGGTACGCGCCGTCTGGTGCTTGCACATAGCTGCCTTTTTGCGGGGAAAAGATTTTGCCATCCCAGCTCCACGCTTCCCGTTCCGTGTAGTAATAAGGCGTTCCCAGCTTGGACTGGTCGTACTTGCTGATTTTTTCATCGCGCACAAGTGTCCGTACCGGCTTGCCTGACTGGTCGATGACCTCCACGATCACTTGACGGGCGTTGCGCAAAAACGTAATCGAAGGAGCGGCGATATCGTAGTGTCCATCTCCGTTTGGCGAAAACGCAATCTGGTTCGGATCAATCTGTGCCGTGCCGTCATCTTTGGCACCCGTCACGCCCAAATAATCGCGGTAACGCCATTTGTCATTGCGTTTATCGTGGAACCAGGTTGTTTTGACGCCCGTGCGCTTTTCCTGGCTGCCAGCCTCCCACACGGGCTGATCCATGATCCGCGGTTCATCCCAGTCCCCGAAAAAGCCGAAATACGGCACGCGCAAGACAGGCAACGCTTTCTCCTCCGGCAAAAAGGCGATGAACCCTTCCGCAAACTGGTTGCGCGATGCTGTCTGAGGAATCGCCAGCGTCACTTTGACCTCTGCTCGCTTCCCTGGCTCCACGGTTACCTTTTGTGCGGAAAAACGCAGCTGTGCCCCTTCCAGAGCGGTTTCCGTAAGCATATTCAGGCCATCCTTGCGCAAATCGGTCATGACGCCGTACTCATCTTGAATCTGATACGTCAGCGGCTTTTTCCCAAACTTGTTATCGACAAACAGCGAAAATGTCGTCGTCTGACCGATCTCTCCGAGCGAGACGCCTGCTTTTCCTTTCGCGTCTACGACTACCGCCGGAGTCTGGATCGCCTTGGCGATTTGCATCACGCCCGCTCCTTGCACGCGCGGGCTGTACGGAACCTTTTTCACCTTGGCCTTGTCGGATGCAGCCACGCTCCCTCGCGGATCGAGCACAGGCTCGGCCGTGTTCATCGCCGCTGCTTTCAACGTTTCCACCAAAGCCCGTCCTTGCAGGTTGCGCCCTTGCTTTTGATACGCTTGCTTGAGCAGCGCCATCCCGCCCGCCGCGTGCGGCGTCGCCATCGAGGTTCCGCTTTTCACGGCGTACTCCGAATCGCGCACAAGCGACAAAATGCCTCCGCCCGGTGCCGCAATCTCCGGCTTGAATTGCAGATCGGGAGTCGGTCCCCAGGAAGAGAAGCCGGAAATCGTTCCGCCATCCGGGTACGGCATCGGATTTTGCGCGTATTCGCCATTGAAGGTGACCGTTACTTTTTTGCCTTTTTTCACTGCCTGCGCCAGCTGCTCCCCCATCTGCTTGAGCACAGCGACGGCAGGAATTTGCTTCAAATGCTCCGCGCTAATAATCAGCGGCCCTGACTCGTTGTTGTAAATGATCGCGCCGACAGCACCCGCCGCTTTCGCCAGGCGCAGCTTTTCGTCAAAAGAAATATCGCCGCGCTCCAGCAGCACGATTTTTTCCTTGACCGAGACGTTGTAGTCTTCTTTTTTGCCTTTGCCCATGTAGACGAGCGGATACGGCTTCAGGAGAGACACGACCGGATTGAGCGCTGCCCCGCTCTCCACGTGCCCCGGCAAGTATACGACTCGTTCCAGCCCTGATACACCCTGGACGGAAAAGCTGTTGCCCGCAAGTGTCGTCGCGTTGACAGAAGCAACGGAAAACGCGTCCGGACTGAGCCCGGGAGAACCGATCATCGCCACGTCCGGGTTTTGCGCCCGAACTTTGTCACTGCCAAAATAAGAGTCATTCCCCGCAGCAGCCACTACGATCACGCCATTGTCGACGGCTTTTTTCACGGCCATCTGCTCGACGTTTGACTCATCCACGTATCCGGCAGAGGAGCCGAGACTGAGGTTGATGACGTCCGCTTTTTTCGTGATCGAGTCGTTGATCGCAAACAGGATGGACTCACTGAGGCCAGGCACTTCCCCTTGATAGTTGGAAAATACTTTCTGGCTCATGATTTGCGCTTCCGGTGCAACTCCTTTGATTTTCCCGTTGGCGGCGATGATCCCGGCCACGTGGATGCCGTGTTGGGATTCGGCGACATCTTCCGTCGTCTGATTGCGGTCCGCCCAGTTGAAGCCTGGAATCACCTTTTGGGCCGAACCGGACTTTTGCACCGCCAACCGCTTGTCGTGCGGCGCTGGCAAGTCAGGATGGCGCGGGTTCACTCCTGTATCGATGACGGAGACGAGCATCCCTTCCCCTTTGACGCCTGCTTCCTGCCAGGCACGGCCAGCCTCGATCATCTCCAGGGTGGACACTTGCGCTTGCACAGCTTGTTCGCCCAGTGGAACCGACTCCGAGCGCTGCCACTCATTGGCGCTGCTTGCCCGCTGTCCGCTCCCTGCCGCCTCTGCTGAATGACTTGTATGTAATGGCTGCTTCATTTCCGCCAAATCCTGCATGACCACACGCGGCAGAACAGCGGAGTCGCCAGAAGCGAACACGTCTGCCTGCGTCTGATTCACGGTTGTTACGGGAAGCAAAACCAACGCTAACCCTAAGCTGATCACCTGTTTTTTCATCGTTTGCCCCCTTGTTGGAAGTACACCCATTATGTATCAGTTTTCACTGGGAACCGCTCGGGTATTCTCGTCTTTTGCCGTAAGGTTGACAAATCAGGTGATTCGGCCTATATTTAATTACGTTAAATATTTCCTGTACGAAACTTCCTCGTTACTATATTGCTACTATGCTGTAAGGAGCTGAAATTCAGCATGTCTTCCCCCTCCCCTGAGTCAATAGATCGCCTGCAAGAGGCATTCCGCACGATTATGCGCACACTTGGGTCACAGTTGGCCGAGCCTGTGGCAGGTTTGACCGGACCGCAGTTTTATATTCTCCATCAATTGGAGCAACGCCAAAGATGCACCGTCGGAGAATTGGCCGATTCCATGAATGTCAAACCAAGCGCAATCACTGCCATGATTGATCGCCTGGACAAGCACGGGTACGTAAGCCGCGACCGCGATGAGGAAGATCGGCGCGTCGTGTACATCAGTCTTTTGGATCACGGAAAAAGCATTTTGACCAAAGCCAAGCAAAATCGGCTGGAGGCGTTGAAGCAACTGTTTGCTCATTTCACGGATGAGGAATGGGAGCAGTTCGTGTACATGTTTGAAAAACTGGCAGTTGCGGCTGTCCAGGAAGCAAGACAAAAAGGCGTGCATTCCGGGTAACCGGCGCACGCCTTTTCTTTTGGCAACAGCTTAGGAGAAGAAGAACTTCTTCACAGCATGTTTGACTGTTTCTTTGTTCATGTGAGCGATCGAAGTGGTGAGCGGGATGCCTTTTGGACAAGCTTGCACGCAGTTTTGCGAGTTACCGCAATCGCCGATACCGCCATCCTCCATCAGTGCTTCCAGACGCTCATGCTTGTTCATCATACCAGTTGGATGCTGGTTGAACAGACGAACTTGCGAGATTGCGAACGGTCCAATGAACTCGGCTTTCGAGTTCACGTTCGGGCAAGCCTCCAGGCAAACACCGCACGTCATGCATTTGGACAGCTCGTACGCCCATTGGCGCTCAACTTCCGGCATGCGTGGACCTGGTCCCAGATCGTGCGTACCATCGATTGGAACCCACGCTTTTACGCGTTTCAGCGCATCGAACATGCGGCTGCGGTCAATCGACAAGTCACGTTGTACAGGGAATGTGCTCATTGGTTCCAGACGAATCGGCTGCTCCAATTTGTCTACCAGCGCCGAGCAAGCTTGGCGTGGTCTACCGTTGATCACCATCGAGCACGCACCACATACTTCTTCCAAGCAGTTCGATTCCCAGTTTACCGGAGCGGTTTTCTGACCTTGTGCATTGACCGGATTGCGTTGAATCTCCATCAGTGCACTAATGACGTTCATACCAGGGCGGTACGGGATTCTGAACTCTTCCTTGTATGGAGTGCTGTCAGGGCTATCTTGGCGGGTAATAATCAGGTGAATCAATTTTTCTGCCATGATCAGTTTCCTCCTCTTTTAGTGCTTCTTGTCAGACGTATAGTCACGTTTCCGTGGTGCAATCAACGAAACATCGATATCTTCATAGTAAATCTCTGGCGCAGTTGTTTCCGGGTTGTACTTCGCCATGGTTGTCTTCATGAAGTTCTCGTCATCACGCTCTGGGAAGTCTGGTTTGTAGTGAGCACCGCGGCTTTCGTTACGCATGAGCGCACCGATTGTGATCGCGCGGGAGAGAACCAGCATGTTCCACAGGTGACGGGTAAAGGAAGCACCGGAGTTGCTCCATTTGTTTGTATCGTTGATGTTGATTTTTTTGTAACGCTCCATCAACTCTTGAATCTTGGCATCTGTTTTTTCCAGACGGTCGTTGTAGCGAACTACCGTTACGTTGTCTGTCATCCACTCGCCAAGCTCTTTGTGGATCAGGTAAGCATTTTCTGTTCCGTCCATTTTCAGGATGCCGTCGTATTTCGCCTGCTCTTTGCTTGTGTAGCTGTCAAAGAGAGTAGAAGACAGGTCGTCCGAAGATTGGTTCAAGCCTTTGATGTACTCGATAGCTTTCGGACCGGCAACCATACCGCCGTAGATCGCGGACAACAGGGAGTTTGCACCCAAACGGTTTGCGCCGTGCTGGGAGTAATCGCACTCACCCGCTGCAAACAGACCAGGAATGTTGGTCATCTGGTTGTAATCTACCCACATACCGCCCATGGAGTAGTGAACCGCAGGGAAAATCTTCATTGGTACTTTGCGTGGGTCATCCCCAACGAATTTTTCGTAAATCTCGATAATACCGCCCAGTTTTACATCCAGCTCTTTTGGATCTTTGTGGGACAGGTCGAGGTATACCATGTTCTCGCCGTTGACACCCAGTTTCATGTCTACGCAGACAGAGAAGATTTCGCGAGTCGCGATATCGCGCGGCACCAGGTTTCCGTATGCAGGATATTTATCCTCCAGGAAGTACCAAGGTTTACCGTCTCTGTATGTCCATACACGTCCGCCTTCACCGCGCGCAGATTCAGACATCAGACGCAGTTTGTCGTCGCCAGGAATCGCTGTCGGGTGAATCTGGATCATCTCACCATTGGAGTAGATAACGCCTTGCTGGTAAGCCGCAGACGCTGCTGTACCCGTGTTGATGATCGAGTTGGTCGATTTACCAAAGATGATACCAGGTCCGCCTGTTGCCAGAATGACAGCATCTGCACGGAAGGATTGAATTTCACCGGAACGCATATTTTGCGCGGTAATCCCGCGACAGGTTCCTGTATCGTCCAAAACGGCTCCGAGGAAATCCCAATATTCGTACTTGGTTACAAGACCTTCTGCTTCATAACGGCGTACTTGCTCGTCCAAAGCGTACAGCAATTGTTGACCGGTAGTCGCGCCTGCAAACGCAGTACGGTGGTGCTTGGTTCCTCCGAAACGACGGAAGTCCAGAAGACCTTCTGCTGTACGGTTGAACATAACGCCCATACGGTCAAGCATGTAAATAATTCCAGGTGCTGCATCACACATTGCTTTTACAGGCGGTTGGTTTGCCAAGAAGTCTCCGCCGTATACTGTATCGTCAAAGTGCTCCCAAGTGGAGTCGCCTTCCCCTTTGGTATTTACCGCGCCGTTGATACCGCCCTGTGCACATACAGAGTGGGAACGTTTTACCGGAACCAGGGAGAACAGCTGGACGGGAACGCCTTTTTCTGCTGCTTTGATGGTAGCCATCAAGCCGGCCAAACCACCACCGACAATGATCAGTTTACCTTTTGCCATGATTGAGTCCCCCTATCCCTACAGAATGAAAGCCGACATCGCACGCAATCCGATGAAGGTTACAACTACGAATACGACCATAGTGAAGTATGTTGCAATTCGTTGGGAACGTGGTCCAACTGTAATTCCCCAGTGAACCAGGAACGACCAGATTCCGTTGGAGAAGTGGAAAACCGTACTGATAATCCCAATTGTGTAGAATACGATCATTGCTGGGCTGCTAAGAATGTCAGCCATCATGTCAAAATTTACGGTTACACCCATCGCTTTCGGGATACGTGTCGACCACACATGCCAAACAATGAAAATGAGGGTAATGACTCCTGTCAGGCGTTGCCACAGAAACATTTGGTTTCTGAAGTAACTGAAGTTCCCCACGTTTTGTTTTGCCTGGAATGCGATGTAGAGACCGTAAATAGCGTGGAACAGGATCGGGATGTAGATGAAAACGAATTCAACGATCAAGAGAAGTGGAACTTTTTCAATCAGACCAACAGTCTGGTTGAACGCTTCTGCTCCGTGGGTCGCTTGATAGTTGGCTGTCAAGTGAAACAGCAGGAAGAGCCCGATCGGAAACAAACCAAGAAGTGAGTGCAGCTTGTGACTGAGAAAGCTATGGCCTTTCGCCATACAATGGTCCCCCTTTCAGTGTATGTAGCGCTCTTTTATGGACCTTTCTCCCATATCCTAACCCATTGCCTACCCTATTAGACATGCCAAAAAGCCGTTAGAACCTCTCACGCCTAACTTTGTCGGAATGTGTCAAAATACGAAAAAAAGTTGGGCAAAACTTTGACCAAATCCAATTGTACTCTTGTCGACAGAGAGCGTCAAGACAATCAATAGACTAAATACATTGATAGAATAACTTTGTTCAATTTCACTATTTTTTCTATGAATCGGTCATAGAGTCCGGGCTTCTCTCATACTCTCTTACAAACAGGAGGGAAGCGCCATGAACCAAACCGATCAGCTGGCAGCACTGTTGCCGCCGCAAACGATTCCCGTAGCGGAAAGAATGAACATGCCCTACCTCGGCTACCATCTGCTACGCGAGACATTGACGAACAGCCTGCTCGGAGACAGCGAGAGTCCAATTTTGTACTGGCTGGGAAAAGACCTCGGGCGAAAAATCCCCATCCAGTCTTCCACAGGTCCGATTATGCCTTTTATTCGCCTCGGATTGGGACAGCTTGATCTTTTGGAAGAGTCTGCCGAAACCATCGTCTACAAACTCACCCATACGATCCACAACTACCAAACACCAGAACGCCTCAGCCGCTCCCTGTCGCTCGAAGCAGGCATCATTGCTGGCAGCATTGAGCAATGGAAAGGAAAAGACACCTTTGCCCGGCTGGAGGTCGAGAGCCGTTCTACGATCATGATACGCGCCCATACTCCAAAGTGATCCTTCATGCCAACCATTCGCAGCGCAATAATTGTCAGGACTGGCGTGTCTTGTCAGGTCAAAAAGATGCCCCCTCTGCCTACAGGCGAGGGAGCATTCGCTGCCTAGATTCCGTGCACCACTGCTGTCTCTTCCACATCGAGTCCGTATGCCGAGTGCAGGCTGCGGACAGCAAGCTCAGTCTGCCCGGCAGGAATGACGCAAGAAACTTTGATGTCTGAAGTTGAAACCATTTTAATAGAAATTTCTTTTTCTGCCAAAACGCGGAACATCTCGGCGGCCACTCCCGGATTGTTGACCATGCCGGAGCCTACGATGGACACTTTGGTCAGGTTTTGCTCGTAATCGACTTTTTCGAAGCCAAGCTCTGCTTTGTGGTTTTCCAACGTGTCCAATGCCTTTTTCAAGTCATCCGCAGCAACCGTGAAGGAAATATTCGTCACTGCTGCGTCATAGGAGCTTTGAATAATGATGTCGACGTTCACCTGATTGTCCGCCAGCGTATTGAACAGGCGGGAAAGAGTCCCAACCTTCGCAGGCATACCGACAACCGTGACTTTTGCTACATCCTCGTCATGCGCGACTCCACTTACTACTCTTCCTGTTTCCATGTTGGCAACCTCCTCAACGTACGTACCTTCTTCGGCAGTAAAGCTGGAGCGGACGACCAGCCGTACTTTGTATTTCTTCGCGGCCTCCACCGAGCGCGGGTGAAGAACTCCCGCTCCGAGATTCGCGAGTTCAAGCATCTCGTCGTACGAGATCGTGTCCAGCTTGCTTGCCGCTGGCACCATCCGCGGATCGGCTGTGTACACACCGGACACATCCGTGAAAATCTCGCATTTGTCTGCATTCAAGCTGGCGGCCAGCGTAACTGCCGATGTATCCGAACCACCCCGGCCGAGCGTCGTAATTTCTCCTTCGTCGCTGAGACCTTGAAAACCTGCTACGATCACAACACGTCCGCGGCTTATTTCTGCCTGGATGCGCTCAGAATCAATTTGTTTGATTCGCGCCCGGCCATGAATCGCTTCCGTCGTGATTCCAGCCTGCCAGCCTGTCAAAGAAATCGCATCGTAGCCTTTCGTGTGCAAGGCCATTGCAAGCAAGGCGATAGATACTTGCTCCCCCGTGGTCAGCAACATATCCAGCTCTCGCTCGGACGGGTAGGCGCTGATCTGTTTGGCCATATCTACCAATACGTCTGTAGATTTGCCCATCGCAGATACGACGACCACCACATCGTGCCCTTCTTCTTTGTAACTGGCAATTCGATCTGCAACTCGTAAAATTCGCTCAATGGTCCCTACAGAGGTGCCTCCGTATTTCTGCACGATCAACCCCATGCGGCGTCTCTCCCTTTTCTCATATCCAATGATTGTAGAATGTATCTTTTGCTGCCGTTTTATGAATCTCTCTATTTTTACTGGAAAAAGTCTGTATAAAAAAGGCACCGACAAGGAATAAGTACCTGCCGCTGCCTACTGTTTCGACATACCGGTTCCTCCCTCCCAATTACACGCGGTCCATGGCAGCACATGACAAGGCAAATCCCTGTCACCGCTCACATCGACACACCGTGAGATAGCTCTCCATCTGGCGCCGGTCAAGAGCCAGATGACAGTCCTGCACTTGTTCAATGCAGACCCAGCATGGAGACAAACGGGTTTTTCTCCACACTTCGGCGAATCCCCCTTTCCCGTTCCCTTCACAGATACCCGATCTCAGGGTGGTACTCATGGTTTTCGCGCCTCTACCTCACTCCATAAATGGAAGTGAGGCTAACTATTCTGTTTGAAACGGATTATATCATGGGAATCCGAGCGGTTCAATCGCTTTTTGCAAAACCGTTACGATTCCAGCTTGCGCAAATGAGTGATGATCTCTCGGGCCAGCTTGTCGCCGATCCCAAGCTGCCGGAAATCCTCCACAGTCGCTTCGCGCATTTTTTTCAGCGAGCCAAAATGGGTAAACAACAGCTTGCGCCGCTTCTCGCCGATGCCCGGAATTTCATCCAGTTGGGAGGAGAGCATCGTTTTCGTCCGTGACTGTCTGTGGAACGTGATCGCAAAACGGTGAACCTCGTCCTGAATGCGTTGCAGCAAATAAAACTCATAGCTGTCCCGCTTCAGATTCACGGGTTCTGGCGGATCGCCGTACATCAGCTGCGCCGTTTTGTGCTTTTCATCCTTCGCCAAGCCGCAAACCGGAATGTACAGCCCCAATTCGTTCTCCAGGACGTCCATGGCAGCGCTGATTTGGCCTTTGCCTCCGTCGATGACGATCAAGTCCGGCAATGGCTGGTTTTCCTTCAGCAACCGCGAATAGCGTCTGCGGACAACTTCGCGCATGGACCCGTAATCGTCGGGGCCTTCGACCGTCTTGATCTTGAACTTGCGGTACTCCTTTTTGTCCGGACGACCGTCTGTAAACACGATCATCGCAGACACCGGCTCTGTTCCCTGAATGTTGGAGTTGTCGAACGCCTCGATCCGGTGGGGAACGCCAATCCCCAGCACGTGCCCCAAATTGTGCACAGCTTGAATCGTCCTCGCATCATCTTTGGACATCAGCGCGAACTTCTCCTGGAGGGCAATGCGCGCGTTTTCACAGGCCATCTCGACCAGCTCGCGCTTTTTGCTCCGCTTCGGTGTCAATACTTTGACCCCGAGCCATTCGCTAAGCAGCTCCGGCTCGCTTTCCTCCGGCAGCAAAATTTCTTTTGGCAGCGCGTTTTGCTTGTCGTAGTAAAACTGGGTGACGTACGACATGAAGTCTTCGCTTTCGCCGCCGTAATATGGAAAAGAGGTCGTCTGCCGCTCGATCATTTTGCCCTGGCGCATGTAAAAAATTTGAATGCACATCCAGCCCTTTTCTACCGCAAAGCCGATAATGTCGCGGTCTACCGTGTCGGTAAACGTGATCTTCTGCTTTTCCATCACCGCTTCAATGCTCTTGATCTGATCCCGCAGTTCCTTGGCCCGCTCGAACTCCATCGCTTCTGCCGCCTGTAGCATTTTCTCGGTCAGGCTCTGCTTCATCTGATCATGACCGCCGTCGAGGAATCGGCTAATCTCGTCAACCAGTCGCTGGTTTTCCTCTGCCGAAACCTCGTACACACAAGGAGCAAGACATTGGCCCAAATGGTAGTACAAGCAAACCTGTTTGGGCATGTTGCGGCATTTGCGCAAAGGATAGAGCCGGTCCAGCAGCTTCTTCACCTCGGAAGCATCGCCAGCGTTTGGATACGGGCCAAAATATTTGGCTTTGTCCTTCAGCACCTTGCGAGTAATCTCCAGACGAGGCTGTTCTTCATTCGTGATTTTGATGTACGGATACGTCTTGTCATCGCGCAGCATGACGTTGTAGCGGGGGTCATGCTTTTTGATCAGGTTGCACTCTAACAGCAGCGCCTCAATCGCCGAGGCTACCACAATGTACTCAAAATCGACGATCTCGCTGACCAAAAGCTGCGTCTTCCCGTTATGGCTACCCGTAAAGTAGGAGCGTACGCGGTTTTTCAGCACTTTAGCCTTTCCGACGTAAATAATTTCCCCGCTTGCATTTTTCATCAGGTAGCAGCCGGGTTTTTCTGGCAGCACAGCCAGCTTATCTTTCAACGAACGGTTCATGGCTGCTCCCTCCCTCGTTCTTTCATCTGCTATCGCTTTTTCATGACGGGCTGCTCCAGGACGTACAGCTCGTCTTCCAGTGCGCTCATCCGTTCCAGCAAAAGCTTGCGGCTATCCTGTACTCCCTGATTGTAAAAAAACGGCCCCAGTTCTTTGGAAAAGAACTCGATCATCTCTTCCGTTTCCAAATTGCCCAGGTTTTCCGAGCGTTGTTCAGCGAAAAACCGCTGTATTTTCGACACGAGATAGTCGCTTTGCTCTTTCGTCAATTTGCTTGGCATCAAATGACTTCCTTCCCTTATCATTCCTGCAATAAGAATGTACGTTCTATGCTCATAGTATCATGATTCGGCGGATTAGAAAACGTAGCTCCGGCATAATCGCAGCCCAAGCAAAAAAACTGCCGCTTCTCATTGCAGCGACAGTTTAATCGTTCGTGAAAACGCTTTCTATTATAAGGAAGCAAAAAGACAGCAGCCCTGCAGACATGAGAAAAGCGGCATTGGAGCGCCGCTTCTCATGCTGTCTGGTCGTTTATGCTTACAGGTGTTTGCCTACGGTTGCCATGAGGGCTTCTTTTGGTTGGAAGCCGATCACTTTGTCTACAGGCTGACCATCTTTGAAGACGATCAAGGTCGGGATGGACATAACGCCAAAACGGCCTGCGGAATCCGGGTTGTCGTCAACGTTTACTTTGACGATTTTGAGCTTGGAGCCCACTTCCCCGTCGATTTGCTCCAGGACTGGAGCGATCATTTTGCAAGGGCCGCACCAAGGAGCCCAGAAGTCAACCAGGACAGTACCGCCTTGCTCTACTTCCTGGGAAAAGTTTTGGTCAGTTGCATTTACGATTGCCATGGAAAGTTACCTCCTCGAAAAGTCAATTACTAAAAAAAGGGTTCAGACGCTCCTACAGTATATCATTCAAAAACAAAAATGACTACGGCGCCCCGCACTTTGTGCGCACTTCACGCTATAGTCTATCCAGAGTGCCGCTCCCTTATTGTTGACCGTTCGATTTATTGACCGACTTGCTTGATACGGTTGATCTCCCGTTCATGGTCGCTCACCTTTTTGTGCATCAAACCGATGTCAGCTTCGATCAGCTTGTCTTGCCGCTCCAGACGCTCCAGGCGCTGGGTAGCATCATCGCGGAACTCGTACATCTCGTCGCGAAATGCGTACATCTCCGTTTTGAACTCATACATCTCAGCCTTGAACTCCCGCAGCTCCTGCTGCACGTCTTTGATGAGCCGATTGTTCTCCGCCACCATGTGAACCAGTTGTTGCAACAGCTCTTCACTCATGACGCTCACCTCTCCTATTCATTTATTATAACAACCAAGTACAGAATAAGGTAAGGGTTTGGAACAAAAAAAGCGCCCCGGGAGTGGGACGCCTTCATGTTTTTGCCATTGTTTCTTTCGCCTTACACCAACACTTTTTTGAACTCGGCAGTCAGCAGCGGGAGCACTTCGAACAGGTCGCCCACGATGCCGTAATCGGCCACCTGGAAAATAGGTGCTTCCGGGTCTTTGTTGATCGCAACGATCACTTTGGAGCTGGACATCCCGGCCAAGTGCTGGATCGCCCCGGAAATTCCGCACGCGATATACAGGTCAGGTGTGACGACTTTTCCGGTTTGCCCGATCTGCATGGAGTAGTCGCAGTAGTCGGCGTCGCAAGCGCCGCGGGATGCCCCTACAGCCGCTCCCAGCACCTCAGCCAAATCGTACAGCGGCTGGAAGCCTTCCGCGCTCTTCACGCCGCGCCCGCCGGAGATGACGACTTTCGCTTCGGACAAGTCCACTTTTCCGCTCGTTTTTCGTACGACTTCTTTCACGATCGTGCGCAAGTCTTTGATTTCCAGATCAACCGGAACGACAACAGCCGTTTTGGACGCGTCCGGCGTACCGATTGCGATATTGTTTGGACGGATTGTGATGAAAATTTTGCCGTCCACAAATTTGCGTTGTTGGAATGCTTTTCCGGCGTAAATCGGACGAACGAACACAGGTCCTGCTTCCAGGCTTGTTACGTCAGATACGAGGCCGTAGCCGAGCTTCGCCGCTACGCGAGGAGCAACATCGCGGCCGATTGCCGTGTGGCCCAGCACGATCGCATCAGGAGAGGCAAGCTCGATCAGCTGGACAAGTGCCTGCGCATAAGCGTCAGGTGTGTACTGAACCAGTGCCTGGTGATCCGCTGTATAAACTGTGCTCGCTCCATGCTGCGCCAATACTTGCGCATGGGAAGCAGCATCTGCCCCGAATACGCCTGCAACGATTTCGCCACCTTCGGCCAATACTTGCGCTGCGGCCAATGCTTCCAGCGACACATTGCGAAGTTGTCCGTCACGTACTTCTGTAAGTACAAGAACTTTTTTCATGGATATCCTCTCCCTCTCGCTTAGATCACTTTCGCTTCATTGCGCAACAGTTGCACCAATTCCGACGTTTGGGCCGCCAAATCGCCAGAGAGAATACGGCCAGCCTGCTTTTTCGGAGGCAGCGTCTGGTCGACAATTTGCGTCTTGGCCTGCACCGCTTCGGCTGTCAGTCCCAAATCGTCTGCACCGAGTCGATCCAACGGCTTTTTCTTCGCTTTCATGATCCCCGGGAGAGAAGGATAGCGCGGCTCGTTCAGCCCTTGCTGAGCAGTAATCAACACAGGCACGCTGGTTTCCACCACTTCGAGATCGCCTTCCACATCGCGCTCAACACGAACGGTGGTGCCGTCCACTTCCAGCTTCACAGCAGTGGAGACGTGGTTGATTCCCAGCTCTTCCGCGAGGCGAGGTCCGCCTTGGCCTGCGCCGGAGTCAACCGCCATTTGCCCGCCGATGATGATGTCATAGCCGATTTTGTTCGCAACCGCAGCAAGCACCTTGGCGGTTGTATATTCGTCGCCAAACAAAGACTCGTCATCCACCAGGACAGCTTTGTCCGCGCCCATCGCCAAAGCGGTGCGCAGAGAGCTTTCCACACGGTCAGGACCTACGCTGATCACCGTTACTTCGCCGCCATGTTCCTCTTTGAGCTTGATTGCTTCCTCTACCGCATACTCGTCGTAAGGATTGATGATGACTTCCACGCCATCCTCGGAAATTTGCCCGTTTTGGATCACGATTTTTTCTTCTGTGTCAAACGTCTGCTTCAACACAACCACGATTTTCATCAGGATGCCTCCTCCTTAATCGTTCCTCGTACTGGTGATGCCGCTGCTGCATGTGATTACTTGTCTGCAAACTGCGGTTTGCGCTTTTCCAAAAAGGCTGCAACGCCTTCTTTCATATCTTCTGAAGCAAAAGCTTCCCCGAATTTTTTCGCTTCCTGTTCCAAACCTTCCGCCAAACCTGTTTGCACCGTGTTGTGAACCGATTGCAGGGCGAGCTTGAGCGTAACAGCGCTTTTTTGCACGATCGCCTGAATCAGCTTTTTCACTTCATCCAGCAAAATCTCGGCCGGATAAACCGCTTCCACAAGCCCGATGCGCAAAGCTTCCTCGCCGCCAATCATCTCGGAGGTGAGAATCAGCTGGGTCGCTTTTCCTCTGCCGACCAGTCGCGGCAAACGCTGCGTTCCTCCGTAGCCCGGGATCAGCCCCAGGTTCAGCTCCGGCAGACCGAGCTTTGCTTCCACGGCGGCAAAGCGTATATGGCAAGCCATCGCAAGTTCCAGTCCGCCACCCAGGCAAGCGCCGTTGATGGCGGCGATAATGGGCTTAGGGAATGTCTCCAGTCGATCGAACAACGCTTGACCACTTCTGGCCATCGCTTCCGCCTCGGCAGGGGCCAATTGGGTAAACTCTTTGATATCCGCTCCCGCAATGAAAAAGCGTCCTTCGCCAGTCAAAACAATCGCTTTGACGTCTGCGTTGTTTTCCAACTGGTCCAAAAGTTCACTCAATTCATCGAGCACCGCTTTGCCCAATGCGTTAGCTGGCGGGTTGCTGATCGTGACGGTAGCGACCCGATCAGCGATTTCCACATTCCAATGCGAATCCATTCCTCTCCCCCCAAACATCTATCCATATGAACAAACAGGCTATTTATGTTTTCTGAACGAACGCTCAGTCTTGCTGTTTCCATTGTAACAAACGTTCTCACACAAAAAAAGCTTTTCTTTCATTCTTTTCCCTTCATACCAAACAGGAAGAGGTTATGAATGGAATCAACATGAGAGACAAGGTCGTACTTGCACTGCTTCATGACCCAGGAAGTCGTCACTTCATCCAGCGTGCCGAAAATCATTTTGCGTGTCATTCTGACCTCCAGATCGGGGCGGAATACTCCTTGCTCCATCCCTTCCTGGATGACTTCCTCAATCAGATTGAAATATTGCTTCATCACTTTGCCGATGCCTTCGTTGATGAACGGATTGGCTTGGCGCAGTTCAATTTGCGTCACCTTTGCCAGCTCCTGGTCTTTCGCCAGTTGGCTCAGATGCGCATGCACGAGGACGTACAATTTTTGTTCAATCGTCGTCGCTTCCGAGATTCGCTTGCGGTTTTCGTCCACAAACTGTCCCATTTTTTCGTTGAACAAGGAAATCAGGATATCATCCTTGTTTTCAAAATAGAGGTATATGGTGCCGTCTGCTACCTTCGCCTCTTTTGCAATCTTCGATACCTGGGCGCTGTAATAGCCTTGTTTGGCGATTACCCGTACAGCAGCATCAATAATGGCTTGATACTTTTCCCCCGTTTTCTTTGCCATAATAACCTCCATCTTTACTCGCAGTGATGATAAAAAAATCCTGAAATGAATGATTATTCATTCATAAAAATAGTTTAATACACGAACCTGACGGTGTCAATCGCAAGTGCCGCGCGTCGACGAACAACGAATGCTTGTCCCTTTTCGCCCCACAAAAACGGCCGCTTCCCTCTCAGGATGCGCACCGCTTGACCCTGTCTTTCGTCAGCTTGTTTTGATCTCTTCTTGTGTTTCCCGACGCGCTTTGTCTTCTTCTTGCAGCTGCCTGCGCAACACTTTTCCGACCATCGTTTTCGGCAGCTCTGTGCGAACTTCGTACTTGCGCGGAATTTTGTAGGCGGCAAGCTTCTGGCGGCAATGCGCTTCCAATTCTTCCTCGCTCGCCTGCTTTCCGTCCTTGAAGACGATAAACGCTTTGACTGTCTCGCCGCGATACGGGTCGGGCACGCCGATCACCGCCGCTTCCTGAATCGCCGGATGCTCGAACAGCACTTCTTCCACTTCACGCGGATAAATGTTGAAGCCGCCCGCGATGATCATGTCTTTTTTGCGGTCGACGATGTAAAAATAGCCGTTCTCGTCCATGTACCCGACGTCGCCTGTCAAGAGCCAGCCATCTTTCAGGACGGCGGCAGTATCTTCCGGCCGGTTCCAGTAGCCGAGCATGACCTGCGGCCCTTTTACCGCCAGCTCCCCGATCTCGCCCTGTGGCAGCTCTTCTCCCGTAGCCGTGTCGATGATGCGGCAGTCGGTATCCGGCCAAGGCATGCCGATGCTGCCTGTGATGCTCTTTTCCCAGATCGGATTGGAATGCGTCACCGGCGAAGCTTCGGTCAGGCCGTAGCCTTCCACCAGCTTGCCTCCTGTCAGCTCCTCAAACTTGAGTTTGACCTCGATCGGCAACGGCGCCGAGCCGCTGACGCACGCGTCGATCGAAGACAGGTCGTGGTTTTTCAAGTCAGGGTGATTGATCAGCGCAATGTACATCGTCGGTGCCCCGGGGAACAAAGTCGGCTTGCGCTTGTCGATCATCTCGAAAATTTGTTTGACCTCGAATTTGGGCACGAGAATGATTTCGGCGGCAATACAGATTCCTTTGTTCATCACGGTCGTCATGCCGTAGACGTGAAACAGCGGGAGCACGCCCAAAATTCGCTCGCCGCCTTTTTTCAGCTTGTAAAGGACAGCCTGGCACTGGATCGCGTTGGCGATGAGGTTGGCATGAGTCAGCATCACGCCTTTTGCCACTCCGGTAGTGCCTCCCGTGTACTGGAGCAAGGCAATGTCCTTGTCCGGATCGACGGGCACCTGGACAGGTTTGACAGCGCTTTCTTTTATGACGGAAAGAAACGGTTCCACATCGGCACCGTATGTAACCTGCGGATTGTGCCCTTGTTTCTTTTGAACCAGTGGATACAGCCATTTTTTCAGCAAGGGAAGGAAATCGCCAATACTTGTAACGAAAATGCGCTTGAGTGGAGTCGATGAGCGAACCTGCGCGACGCGTTTGTACAGCAAATCCAACGTGATGATGGTCTGTGCGCCGGAATCTTCCAGTTGATGAATCAGCTCCCGCTCGGTGTAGAGCGGATTCGTCATCACCACGGTTGCTCCTGCGAACAGCACGCCATAGTAACTGATTACAGCCTGGGGGGTGTTGGGCAGCATGATCGCCACGCGTTCGCCTTTTTGCACGCCGCGCTCTACCAACGCGTTGGCGAAACGGTAGGACAGCTCCAAAAGCTCCCGGTACGATATGGTTTTTCCCATGAAGTAGATCGCATTGTTGTCTGGGTACGACGCAGCCGACTGCACGAGAAATTGCGTCAACGGAATACGGGGGTAGTCCAGTGACGGTGCAGTTTCGGACGGGTAATTGGCAATCCAAGGCTTGGCATTTGACATGGTCATTCCCTCCATCCCTTAAATGGCCTTGCCCCTCCCCTATGATCGACATTCATAATCTCTTCCTTATCGCTATTGTATTCGAAAAATAATCAATTTTCCAATTAAAAACGTCTCCTCGCAAAAAAGACGCGCCCCTGCTCATGCGGAGTGCGTCTTCCTGCGTTTGTTTTCGCTGCGTATGTCACGGGTCATGGCTGCAAGGCGGCCTGCATTTGCTTGCGGACGCGCTCCCGCTCCGCAGTCGGAACGAGATGGTACCAGCCGACGATTCCGTTGTGCCAGATTCGTTCGTCCTGCCCGACCAGCGTATCTGTCTTGATTTTGTTCGGGGTCCCATCGCTGTAGCTAAGCAACAGGGAAGCGATCTCCTGGTCAGTAAAATCGGTTTTCACGTGCTGTCCCAAAATTTCCATCAAAGTAAACGCCTTGGAGTACATCTGTGCCGATGCTCCCTTTTGCGCCAGAGCAGCCAAAATCTCCTGCTGGCGGTTAATCCTCTGGTAGTCGCTGTCCTCTTTTCCCAGGTCGCTCTTGCGATAGCGGGCGTAGTCCAGCGCCTGTTCGCCGGAAAGCACCTGCAAGCCCGGCATCAGGTCGATGTAAGTGTCGTCCGTAGGGTCGCTGTATTTCATCCGCTTTTGGACTTGAACGGAGACGCCGCCAAGCTCGTCGACAATTTTGCGGAAGCCTTCAAAGTCAACGGATACATAGCGATCGATCTTGATATCCAAAAAGTTTTCCAGCGACTCCTTGACCAGCTTGGGGCCGCCGAAAGCCATGGCGTGATTGACTTTGTCATGGCCTTTTCCCGGCAGTTCCATGTAGCTGTCCCTCGGGATGGAAATGAGGTAGACAGATTGCTTCGCCGGATGGACAGCGGCGAGCATCATCGTGTCAGAACGGGCGCTCTCGCCGTCGCGACTGTCCACGCCGAGCAGCATGACCACGAACGGCTTCAACGGCTCGGTTCCGGTCAGCAGATCGCGGGGCGGTGGCAGCGAGGCAGTTGCTTGCTTCGCACCGCCCGTCGTCTGTCCGCCGAGTGGCGCGTACCATTTTTCGGTCATCTGTTTGTATTGATAGGCACTGTAACCGATGGCGAACAATGCCCCGGCCAACAGAAAGGAAAAGAAATGCAAAGCGATCTGTTTTTTGTATTGCTTCAAAAATGAAAAAAATGCCATGAAAAAGCCTCCCCCTTTGCAAGCACAGCCGCCACCTTCTTGCGTGCAGACACAAGTGGGGCTTGCTTTCCATTTTTAACCGGGGAGGCTTGATTTAAACATGCTCACAGTTTGCTGCGCGCGAAAAGCAGTTTGCCAGTTCTACACTCTTTCGAGGATCATCGCCATGCCCATGCCGCCACCGACGCACAGTGTAGCGAGTCCGCGCTTGAGCTGGCGGCGCTTCATTTCGTGCAGCAAAGTCACAACAATCCGACAACCGGTTGAACCGACCGGATGACCGAGCGAAATTCCGCTGCCGTTTACATTCGTGATCTCGCGCGGCAGCTCCAGAAGCTTTTCGACAGCGAGGTATTGAGCCGCGAATGCTTCGTTCACCTCGATCAGCTCCATATCGGCCATGGTCAGATTGGCTTTTGCCAAAGCCTTTTTCACAGCAGGAACAGGGCCGTACCCCATCAGATCAGGCTCCACGCCCGCTGTCGCCCACGAGACGATTCTGCCCAGCGGTTCGATTCCCAACTGCTTCGCCTTCGTTTCGCTCATGAGCACGACGGCAGAAGCTCCGTCGTTCAGCCCGGAAGCGTTGCCCGCGGTCACCGTGCCAGCTTCGCGGAAGCCCGGCTTCAGTTTGCCCAGGCTTTCCATCGTGACGCCTCTTCTCGGAAATTCGTCTTCGGTGACGATGATCTCGCCCGTGCGCTTGGCAATCGGCACACCGATGATCTCCTCGGCAAACAGCCCGTTGTCGATCGCGTGAATCGCATTGTGCTGGCTGCGCATGGCGATTTCGTCCTGCTCCTCGCGACTGATCTTGTACAGGTCAGCCAGACGTTCGGCCGTCTCTCCCATCAAAATTTGGTGGTGCGGGTCTGTCAACAGCTCCCACATGGCATCCGTCATCTCGCCGTGCATAAGTCTGCGGCCCCATCTCGCATTTTTCAAGACATACGGAGCGTTGCTCATGCTCTCGGTACCGCCTGCAATCACCACTTCATTTTCGCCCAGCAAAATTTGCGAGGCGCCGCTGGCGATCGCCTGCATGCCTGACGCGCATTGCCGCTGTACGGTAAAGCCTGTCACTTCCTTGCCTAGTCCGGCGTCAATCGCCGCCACTCTGGCGATGTTCGGTTCATCTGTGCGCTGTATGCAATTGCCCAAAATGACTTCGTCGATCTGCGATGCTTCGAGTCCTGCTCTGGCCATAACGGCACGGATGGACAGTTCAGCCAGCTTGCGAGCGCTTACATCTTTCAGTACACCCCCAAACGTGCCAATTGGCGTACGTCCGGCGGCAGCAATCACGACATGCTCCATTTTGTTTTCCCCTCCACTGATCGGTATTGTTTGTATGTTCTCACACAGTAGTTACAGAATGGTTCACAGCCGTATTTTTCAACAAAATCGTCACCCACTCCTCCGAATGCCGTTCTGCTTCGGCTTGAAAACCGGCCGCTTCAAAAGCGGACAGGACGGCTTCGCGATTCCAGTCAACGATTCCGGAGAGAATGACTTGACCATCCGCAGCGATCCGTTCGCGAATCAGCGGGAGGATCGAGACATTTTCATCTCCACCGATATTGACGAGAATCAGATCGGCTTGCGCGGGGAGCCTGGCTGCGACTTCTTGTTCGCTTGCGTCTCCGATGACCACCTGAACGGCTTCTTCCGGCAGATGATTGTTCGCTGTATTGACTTTTACCTGATACTCGCTTTGCGGGTTGATATCAATCGCCCAGACCGGATACTTCGCTCCGTTCAAGGCACTGAACAGCGACAAAATGCCCGAGCCTGCTCCGATATCAAAAACGGTTTTGCCCGTCACATCCATCTCTTGCAAAAGCAAAAGAATATCTTGCGTCGTTCCGTGGTAGCCTGTGCCAAACGCCGCACCCGGATCGATCCAGAGGACATGCTTGGCGTCCTCCAGCAATTGCGGGTCTGTCCACGTAGGAGCCACCCACCATTCACCGATTTGCACCTCGCGAAACTCCTCTTTCCACGATTCGTTTTCTTCCGCGACCTGCTCGATTTCCTTGAGGCTCACCTGACCGTCCCAGCGCGAGATGTACGCTCTGAGCCGGGAAACATGTTCTTTTTCGGAATCTTGCATGGGCTCAAACAAATAGGCAACGACAGGACCTTCGGTATTTTCCGCGTAATCATAACCGTTTTCTGTCGTCAAAATCTCGATTTGCGGCTCGACCCAGCCGAGCGTGTACGGGCTGCCCAACACTTCCGCCACAAACAAATCCTCTGTCGCTTGCTCTACCAACAAGGTGTATTTTAACCACATGCTCTCCATGATGAATCTTTCTCCTTCCAGGTTGTTGCGCTGCATGGCCATTTGGCTTGTTCGTTCCCGGGTTTGCCGTCAGCCTTTTCATCTGCTGTTGGCAAGTTAGCCAGGGAACATGGTATGATAATAGAATGGACTATTTTGCTTCAGGGAGGCTTACCATGTTTGACGAATTTTTTTACCGACGTCGAAAAAACAAAGGAATGCTCGGCGTGATGATTGCCTTGATCGTACTCGGAATCGGCATGTTCGCCATGGGTTTCCTCTACATGTTCTCATAGGGCGAGCGTTCCTGATTCGTGAAGTGTTTTCATTATACCCTATGAAAACCTGCTAGCCCAAGGTCTATCGCGAAAAGCTTTGGCACCAAGTTTTGTTCCGGGGTCGCTTTACTTCCCCTTGTTTACTCGATTATACTTGAGGATGTATTTTTCCTGTACGTTTGATATAGAAAGAAGGTTCACTCCATGTCGCGAATTCTCATCTCCGGGTACTACGGCTTCAACAATGCCGGAGACGATGTGGTCCTCTACGGCATCATCAGCTCTCTTAAGCGGGAACAACCAAATATCTCTCTCGCCGTTCTGTCGAACCAGCCTGATCGGACTGCGGAACTGTTCGGGATTGAAGCTTATGACCGCTGGAGCTTTGGAACCATCGTCCGTGAGCTTTCGCGAAGCGACATGCTAGTGATGGGCGGAGGGACGCTGATGCAGGACGTTACCAGTCCGCGCAGTGTTCTCTACTATTTGGGCATCGTCACCATCGCCAAGCTACTCCGCAAGCCCGTGGTCTTTTACGCTCAAGGGTTCGGACCCATTCTCAAACCGCTCAGTCGCCAGGTTATCAAGCGGGTAGTGAATCATGTCGATGTCATTACCGTGCGAGATTACGAATCGGGAGAAGACTTCAAAGCTTGCGGCGTCAAAAAAGCGCCGATTCACGTCACAGCTGATCCCGCCCTGACGATATCTCCCGAAGATATTTCGGATGCGCGTGGAAAAGAACTGCTCCACGGTCTGTTCGCTGATCCGGACAAGCCTTTGGTGGCGATCTCTGTGCGCGACTGGAAGCAGGAGCAAGCGTTCAAGCAAACCATCGCCAAAGCGGCGGACTGGTTTGTCTTGCGCGGCTGGAATGTCCTGTTTCTGCCGATGCACGTTCCCAGCGACTTGGCTCCGTCCAAGGAGATCATGGAACAGATGACCCAGCCAGGAGCACGTCTTCTCGATGCGCCCGTTACTTTTCACGATATCATGTCTGTTTTAAAACAGTGCGACTACGTCGTCGGCATGCGGCTCCACTCGCTTATTCTCGCTTGCATGCTGCGCATTCCTTTTATCGGCATTTCGTACGATCCGAAAATCGACCGCTTTGTCGAGCGCGCCGGGATGCCGAACGCCGGACACATTACCGAGCTCGACGAAGCACAGTTGCTTGCGCTGCTCGCGGAAAAAATCGACGGACTTGCTGCCGAGATTGATCTGGTAACGGAGCATTCCCGCGTGCTGGCAATTGAAGCGGCCAAAAGCAGCGAGCTGGTGCTCCAGGCGCTGCGCACATAAGGCTGACAGGAAAGGAGGACGAAGCCATGTCCTTTTCTTCACAAGTATTGCTTGGATTAAACCGACTATTCCCGCTCCCCGTCCATCCCTTCAATTTGGCGAATGACGGGGAAATGAGCTATACCGAGTGGCAATTTCAAAAAGGGGATCAAACGATTCAGTTTTTCCTCCCCTTCCACTCCCAGGAGCAAATGTTCACAGGCAAGACCGTGCTGGATATCGGCTGTGGCGGCGGGGGCAAGACCTGTTACTACGCCACTTTTGGCCCGAAAAAGATGATCGGCATCGACATCGTCCCGCACTATGCAGAGGAAGGCAATGCCTTTGCCAAAGAAAAAGGGCTGGCGGACGTCGTATCTTTCATGACAGGCGACGCCGCGCGAATGGACTTTGCGGACAACACCTTTGACACGATTATCATGAACGATGCGATGGAGCACGTTGGCGAGCCGGAAAAGACGCTGGAAGAATGCTTCCGCGTGCTCAAGCCGGGCGGCCATCTGTACATCAACTTTCCGCCTTACTACCATCCGTACGGCGCTCATTTGTCAGACGCCATCGGGATTCCTTGGGTGCACGCCCTCTTCTCCGAGCAAGCGCTGATCGACGCGTACAAAAAGCTGGTGCGTGACTTGCCAGACGGTTCTGACCGCATCTCGTTCCGCTTCGACAAGCGCCCGGACGGAAGCGATACGATTTCCTACATCAACCGGATGACGATCAAGCGTTTTCGCAACATCCAAAAAGGCGTGACACAGCCCGCTGTCTACGAACGCGAGATTCCGTTGCGCAACCAGCTCAAAGGCTTGGCGAACGTGCCCGGTTTCCGCGAGTTTTTCGTAAAAATGGTCGTCTGTGTGTATCAAAAAACCCCTTCCTCCTGAGCGGAGAAAGGGGTTTTTTCGTGTCAGCCTGTCCTATTGCGCTTTGGAGGACGGCTGCTTTTTGCGTATGAGATTGATAAAAGCGCGCAGCTTGCCACCACCCGGCAGCCAGTCCAGCTCCTTGTCCTCGATGAGCGGGATGAGCAGCAGCAGTCCCAGATAGACGACCAGCCCAACGCCAACTCCCCCTACCGTTTCGATTGCCCCGAGCAGGCGCACTTTTTCCTTGCCGGCGAGCAGCAGCCCGACAGCTTCGGTCGTACCCCAGGCAAGCAGCAGCATCAGGTTGGCGACCAGAAGCGGATAGATCGTATCGAAGCGCCAATGGATCGGAACCTGTACAAGCTTCGCGATGACGCGCATGTTGAGAATGCAGACAAAAGCGGTCGCGCACAGCCAGGACAAAGACAGTCCATCCATGCCGAACAAGGACGTGAAGACGAGCGTAGCCGCGACTTTGACGATCACACCGTACAGCAGGTGGCGAGCCGGAATTTTCTCCTTGCCGATCCCTTGCAAGATGCCGTTTGTCGCCAGGAGCAGCGAGAGCGGGATCGCGCTGATGCCGAGAATCGCCATCGCCCGCGTCCCTTCCATATCCCCGTACAAGGCCAGATTGGCCCCTTCCGCCACAGCAGTAAGCCCCAGACCTGCCGGCAAGCCGATCAGCCAGGCAAAGCGCAGCGACAGCTTGGTCAAGGTCGTAACCCGCTCCGTGTCTTTTTGCCGCTTCGCTTCCGCAATCGCCGGAACGATGGACAGCGCGATCGATGAGCCGAACAGGCTGGCCATTTGCAAAAGCGGGCCGCCACGGCTGTAAATGCCAAACCACGTATCTGCCGTCAATCCGTCGACATTCCAGATGTAGCGAAAAATATTGATCGCCAAAAACGAATCCGTCAGGCTGAAAATCGGAATGACGAGGGCGCTCACGCAAATCGGCCAGGCAATGCGCCACATCGAGCCGAAAAACGCGCGGTCGTACCACCAGTCCAGACGCCCCCACTCCGCGTTCGTGAACACGGAGTTTTTCCGGTTATGCAGCCACATGAGCAGCGCCAGAAAACCGAGGCTGAGGAACGTGCTGATCATCGTCCCGAAATTGACTCCGGTGATCACCGTATCCGTGTCCTCGCCCAACCGGACAAGGTACAGGGACGCTACGAGAATGAAGATCACCCGGAGCGTCTGCTCCACAATCTGCGACAGACCGACGTACAGCATCTTTTGATGTCCGTAAAAGAAGCCGCGAATCACGGCAATCAGCGGTACGAACAGCAGAGATAGCGAGATCGCGCGAATCGGCTCGATCAGATGCGGATTTCCCATCAGCTTCGCGATCAGCGGCGAGCTGGCGTACAGCAGCGCGAACAAGACGATCCCGATTCCGCCCATCATCACCATGCTGCGGGCCAAAATTTGCCCGACAGAGCCTTGCTTGCCCTCCGCAAGCGCTTCGGCAATGACTCGCGACAACGCGACGGGCACGCCCGCCGTCGCCAGGATCAGAAAGGTCAGGTAGAGCGGATATACTTCCTGGTAAAGCCCAAGACCGTTATCCCCCACAATTTCCTGGAGAGGAATCCGGTAAAACATCCCGATTACTTTTGACAAAATTCCCGCGATGGCCAAGATCAGCGCCCCTGCGAGAAAATGACTTTTTTTCAACATTGGGTAACTCCTTTTTTGCGTCACTTTGACTTGGGAACTTGCAATCGCCATAAACCCACTCTCTATCCTACTATCAATTCCTCCATCCAGCAAACAGGTATATCGATGGAATTTGGCTGGAATACTGGTGAAAAACAGATTCCATTGACTTCTTCGAATCGTCTGATGGGAAGAGCAGGAGGAAAAGGATGGCTGTAACAGGATTTTGGATTCGCCAAGTACAGTGGCCTTTGATGGAGGTAGTAAAAGAAAACCGCACGCGTCCATACATGCAGGAGCTAAAGCTCGTCCAGCACCTGTCCAAGGACATGCTGGAATGGCGGCAGCGCGAGAAGCTTGTCAAGCTGCTGGACCACGCTGTCCACAACGTCGCGGCTTACGAGCCATACCGCAGCACGTGGCGCGAGTACCGGGAAGCGCCTGAACGGTTTGTGCAAAAGCTGCCGATCCTCGACAAGACGCATTTTCGCCGCAATGCCGAGCAATATTTGAGCAAAAACATTCGCCCTGACAAGCTGATCGCCAATCGCACAGGCGGCTCCACGGGAGAACCGACCCGCTTCTACCTCGATCGCCCCACGGTCGAGCGCTACGAAGCGGCCCGTTGGCTCGGCCTGTCCTGGCACGGCATCCGTATCGGCGATCCATGTGTCATGCTCTGGGGATCTCCGCTGGAGCTGACTCAACAGCAGGCGCGGACGTATCGCTTCAAGGAGCGCTGGCTGAAAAATCGGCTGTTGCTCTCCGCCTACGAGCTGGATGAACGCAGGCTCGATACCCAGCTCAAGCTGATCCGCCGCTTTCGTCCCGCTTATTTGTACGGTTACGCTTCCGCCTTGTACACACTCTCGCAAATGATGCTGGCCAGAGGTGTGACGTTAGGGATTCCGCTGAAAGCTGTCGTGTCTACCGCAGAAAGTCTGCACGAGCACCAGCGCCGCGCGCTGGAGGCTGCCTTTGCCGCTCCTGTCGTCAACGAATACGGCGCACGGGATGGCGGCATTATCGCGTACCAATGCCAGGCTGGCAACATGCACGCTTTTTCTGAAAACAGCTATTTGGAAGTCGTCGACCCGCTCACACGGATTCCTGTGTTCCCCGGAGTTCCCGGCGCCTTGCTCGTCACAGACCTGCACAACACGTCCATGCCGCGATTGCGCTACCAGTTGGGCGATGTCGTCGCGCTCTCCGGAAAATCATGCCCGTGCCCTGTGTCGTTTCCGCTGTTGGAAACAATCGACGGCCGGGAAGACGACATGTTCATCTCGCAAAACGGCCAGTACGTTCACGGCCACTACTTCAACCATATCGTCCGCAATCTGGACAGCTTCCGCACGTTTCAAATCGTGCAGCACGAGCCGCAGCGGCTAAGCCTCCGACTCGTGAAAGAGCCGGAGCGCTTCCTGCCAGCCGACGAAGCAAGACTGCTCGCAGGGATTCGCTCGGCGCTCGGCGAGGTGAGCGTACAAGTCTCGTACGTGGAACACATCCCGCCGAGCAGCTCAGGCAAAGTTCGCTACGCCATCCGGGAATGCCCGCTTACGAGCGCCCTGCCGCCGGAGTAGAACGCTTCCGCACTTTTTGCAGCAGCTCCGATACGAGCGGTTCGCGCAGGACAGCCATCACGAGCACATAAATCAAAGCTCCGCCGCCAATTCCGATCGGCAAATACAGCCAGACGGACAAAAGCGACAGCCACGGATCGACGAGCACAATCGCGGCACCCATGATCGCGCAGGCCAAAAGTGTCTTCCCTGCGGTGGCAAGGAAGCTCGCCCGCACCGGACTGCCCACGGCTCGCCAAAGCAACAGAAACAGAAACAGCGCCTGGCAGATGGCCGACACGGCATTTGCCAGCGCAATCCCGCCGTGTCCGAGCAACGGAATCAACAGCCAGTTGGCCAGCACGTATACGCCGATTCCGATAGCCCCGATGATGACGGGTGTCTTCGTGTTTTCCAGCGCGTAAAAGGCGCGAGTCAGCAAATCGCGGGCTGCCAGGAAATACAGCCCCAGCCCGTAAAACGGCAAGGCCCAGGCAGTCAGTGCGACAGAATGCTCGTCAAAAGCTCCCCGCTCAAAAGCGAGGCGGACGACCGGCTCTGCGTACAAGGCAAGGCCCACCGTGACAGGCACGAGCAAAATGAACAGATAGGCAAGTCCTTTTTGCAAGATTTGCTTCATCTCGGTCATCTCGCCGCGTTTGACGTGACTCGCCAACAGCGGGAACAGCGGCAAAGTAAACGCGCCTACAAAAATCGCCATCGGCATCTGCACGATCTGATTCGCATTGGCAAGCGCGGAGACTACGCCTGTCCCTACCCCTTCCGCAAAGCCTCTTTCCATAAATGTCGTCGCCTGTGCCACTACGGCGCCAATCAAAATCGGAATGACGCGCTCGCCCATCCCTTTTAACGAGGCATCCTCTCTCCAGGCAAGCGACACCCGATGCGTGTAGCCAAAGCTGCGCAAGGTAGGCAGCATCGTCAGCATCGCCGCCAAATAACCGATGCTTGTCGCAATCGCCAGGCCAACTGACCCGTAGATCGGAACGAGAATGTACATCCCGATGATGACCAAGGCTCCGTTCGCTACCGTGCCCAAAGTCGGCGTGAAAAAATGCTGGTGCGCATTGCACAAGCTCGACCACAATCCAGTCAAGCCGATAAAAATGGCGGAAGGCCACATCCACTGAAGCATCTCGGCTGTCAGCTCCAGCTTTTCCCCGGACAGGCCGAACATCGCTGCCAACTGATGGGAGAAAGCGACACCCAACAGCGCCAGCAGTGTGAATATTCCCAGAATGATCGCGAGCATTTTGTGGTACAGCTCACTGGTCGGCTCTTTCTTTTCAAGCAAACCGCGCATCGTCGGAATCAGCACGGCATTGACTGCGCCGGGTACAACCAGAAACAGCGTCAAAGGGATCGTCGCTGCGATGTTAAACGCATCTGCCTCCATCCCTGTGCCATACAAGTTGGAGACGTATACGCTGCGAAAAAATCCCAGCAGCCTTCCCACGAGCGTCAGCACGACGATCATGGAGGCAATTCTCAACAAACTCATGACCCAATTCTCCTATCCCTCGTTCAAAACAATGGTGTCCGTCGCATAGACAGCAATCGGGCACAGCCTGTTTTTCGTTCGTGAAAATTTCATAGAGCTTTTGCGAATCGCTCCAGCTCAAACACACCTGTTATCATATCTTATTTCTAGCTTTCCTACCAACCTCTTTCCCGCCAGCTTGCTTGCAGGTTGCCAGATTCATTATAATGGGTAGGTTAATCCCTGCCTGTAGGAGGACTACAAACAAAATGAGAGAAACCGTTGTGAAGTGGGGAAGCCAATCAACCACGTGGTTGTATCTGCTGTTGGCCTATCCGGTAATCGACTATGTCTTGCGAAAGATTCTACCGATTCCAGTCGTTTCGTCTTTTTGGGATGAAGCGTTGCTCATCATCTTGATGGTGTTTACGTTCGGCGCTTTTTTGCAAACGAACCGGACGATGCCTGGAATCAAACATTTGCTCAGCGCCTTCTTCGTCCTCGGCCTTGCCTTGATGGTAACGGACATGGCGAACTGGGAAGCCAGCGTGGAAGGATTCCGCTCTGTCTACCAGTACATCATCGCCTTTTTGATGGGCTTTTATTTGTTGAAGTCCGTTGAAGACCTGGACAAATTTATGAAGGTTCTCGCCCTGATCGGCTTTTTGGCCGCGCTCGTCGGCGTCATGCAGGTCGCCCTCGGCGTCAAAACGCCCGAATCATGGGTACAGGAAGGCGAAGCCATTACGACTCGCGCCTTTTCGTTCGTAACCAGTCCAAACGTGTTGGGCAGCTACATGGCTTTGATCGTACCAGTAGCGGCCGGACTGTTCGTCCAGTCGAAGGGGCTGTGGAAAAAAGGGCTGTGGGCCGTCGTCACTCTGGCGACACTTGCCGCGCTGCTTTTGACCGGATCGCGTGGAGCCTGGTTTGCGCTTGCGTTTGCGATGTTCATCTGCTTCTACATATGGAACAAACGAATTGCAGGCTATCTGGTGCTTGCAGGTGTCATCGGGCTTGTCGCTCTGTTTTTCGTGCCGGAGTCCGTTCCGATGGTTGGAACGATCAAAAACCGGATTTTCACGCTGTTCACACCTGAATACTTCGAGTCGAGCAGCCAGGGAGGCCGTGTAGGCCGCTGGGGCGAAGCGTATGACAAAATGCGCATCGAGCCGCTGTTCGGGGTCGGTCTCGGCCATCACGGCGGGGCAGTAGCCTCCCGACATTTTGGCACGATTTACTCCGACAGCTATTTCTTCAAAAGCTTGGCTGAGTACGGTCTGATCGGCATCATCCTCTGGATCGGTCTGGTCGTCTCCATGCTGAAGTACGGAGCGGGACTGATTCGCAAGCTGATCGGATCGCCGCACTTTTTCACAGTGCTTGGCCTGTTTGGCGGGTTGATTGCGGTCGCGACGCACAACCTCGTGGAAAACATTTTCGAGGTGCCGTTCATGGCCCTCTATTTCTGGCTGTTTGGCGGCTTCCTCTGCGCTTTGTACGTCGACCAAACACAAAACAAAAGGTGGTGAACCCATGCGCCGCAATCCTATTCTCTCTACAATAAGCTGGGCGCTGTACGCCATTGCCCTGTTTTTGATTTACCATCTGCTCGTCAAGCCTGCGTTCCTTGACCTGAGCTGGATCGCTTTGCTGATTTTCTTGCCGCTGCTCGCGTTTTGCTACTACGTGATTCACCCGTCGGAGCGGCGACAGGTGCTTGTGTTCACCGTCGGCTTTTTGCTGCTGGACCGCGCCTTGACCCGCGTCGACGTGAAAACGACGGCTGCTCTGCTCATTGGCGGCGCTGTCGCCATCATCGTGATTGCCCTGCTCGTCAAATGGTACGGCCGTTTGAGCTGGCGCGCTGTCGCTCCGCTCGTCCTGATCGCGGTGCTGGCCAATGTCACGTTCAACCGCTATACGTTGCCGGCACTCAGCCACTTTACCGTTCAGTACGAATCAAGCCGGATGTACAACGGCGACTGGGTAGACTACTTCCCGATGACCTTGTACGACGTCGATGGCGACGGAAAAATGGAGATTGTCACCTACGGCAATGCCGAAGAACTACCGCTGCCGGAAAAGGTCGAGAAGCCGGAAACAGAAGAAGAGAAAAAAGCAATGGCGGAAAAGCTGCGCCATTTGCAGGCGGAACCTGTGTCGCTCTATGTGATGTCCTGGAAAGACGGCCAAATAGTCCGGATGAAAAACGACCAGATTCCAGCCGAAACGATGGAGCGGATCAAGGAAAACTTGCCAACAGACTACCCTGGCTTCCCGTATTACACGATGAAAGACGACAAGCTCGTTCCAAACGTGCAGAGACAGCCATACTCGGAAGCCATGATGCAAGCCGGTACGACGGCACACCGCGCTTTTGTGCTCGATCTGAACAACATCGCCAACATGCTTGAGACAAACAAAGGCAGCATGGACGTGCGCCATGAGCTGGGAAGCAAATTCAAAGACTTGCATATTACAAACGGCATGCTGACAGGCACATACGAAGGCAAGCCATTTGGCGGCTCTACCAAAGCAACCAAGTTGCTGACCACCATGAACTTGCCTGATGGCCGTGAAGGGCTGATCGTCATTGGCGAGCATTTGAGCGTGCTGGCTGTTGAGCCGGACGGCACACTCACCGAAGCTTATCAATTGACCCGCAAGCAGGCCGAGCTTGCCACCGGAGAGTTCATTCCGGCTGACATCGACCACGACAAGGTGGACGAGCTGCTCGTAGCTGGCAGACCTTCGTACATTTTGAAACCAAAAGCGGATGGCACCTGGGACATTCTCTGGGCCAGCGACGAAAAGGACAAGAGCTTCCGCTTCTCCAACTTCGCTGCGGTCGGCACCGACCAGACGCCCGAGATCGTCGCCAAAGCGCGCAGCTGGATCAGCACGACCGATGCACGCTATCTCTCCGGCTACGACTATACGCCAGAGGGCTTGAAGGAAAACTGGCGCATTTACTTGCCGCTGATCAACGTCCAGATCGGAGATATCGACGGCGACAAGCAAAACGAGATCGTCGCTTCGCTGGAAAATTCGCATCGCATTCTCGTGTTCAAGCAGCACAACATTCCGGTATTCGCGTTGACCATCGCCCTGTTTGCCGGTCTGCTCGTATACGGGGTTGTAAGGAGGGTTCGCCATGCGTAAACGCACAAAAGCATGGGCATTGCTCGCTGCCATCTGCACGGCTTCCATGCTCGGCGGTTGCACGTACGAGTCGGGAACGAAAGCTTTTACCACTACCAACTTCGATACGAAGCCAAAGCAAACGACGACCGCGCAGACCGAATCGGCCGCAGAATGGCTGAAAACCGCTTTGGAAAAAGGAAAAACGGAAAAAGACGCGCAAGCTTTCTGGTACAAGGGATACGTAATCAACCGGATTCTCTCCCGCTCCACGACAAGCATGTTCGACGGGGCCGTGCTCACCGACAAAGGCTACAATGTCGGCACGCGCATCGCGGCACAGCCGTACACGTACTACCGGATCGGCGACAAACGCTACATCCGTTCCAACGACTACTGGGTGACTGCTCCTGACGAGCCGCTGGAATTTGACGTACTGAAAGGCTTCGAGGACTGGCTGCCTTTCATGGATCGGGCTGTGCAGCTTCCGGATGAAAAAGCGATTGGCGTCGTCTCCGTGCCGTTCCAAGTCAAAATGACTGGCGCCGAGTGGCTGGCGAAAAGTCAAAGCCCGCTGTTTGAGCCGCTGAAAAAGCTGGTCGGCGATCGCCCGGACCTCGAATACATTTTGAAAGAATCGACCATCAAAGCGACATTCTGGTTCGGCAAGGAAGACCGGCTGATTCATCAGTACGAGACGTGGATCATCCTGCCGTTGCCGGAAGCCGGGACGATGGACCAGCAAGTGAAGTTCAACCTGTACAAGTACGGCGATACAGGCGGCATCAACATCAAGGAACCGGAAGAAGTGGAGAAATACTTGCTCTACTAGAAAGCCCGGCTCCCGTCAAACGGCTAAAGGCCCATGACCACTTGCGGCCACGTCCGCTTTTAGCCAAAACAGCGAAGCGTTTTGCACAGAAAAAGAGCCTGCTGCGAAGAAATTTCGCGGCAGGCTCTTTCGTTTACATTCCCGCACCACCCACTGAGCTTTTCGCGCTTGCCAGCACCAGGCTGTAGACGAAGGCAACTGCTGAGCATATGCCCATCGCCCAATAAAGCGCAGCGCCCCCGCTTTGCTGAAACAGCCAGCCGCCCAGCAGCGAACCGATGATGCCCGATATGCCGAAAAACAAAACGGCCAATACGGTTTGTCCGGTCGCTCTCCATTCTTCCGGGATGATTTTGTACAAGTATTGAATCGTCGCGGTGTAAAAAATGACGAACGTGACGCCTTGCGTCAGTTGCAAGTAGACCACCCATTCAGGTGAAGGAGCCAGCGCACACAGCACGTAGCGAATAGCGTACAGCGCCGATGCGAGCATAATCAGCCTGATTTCGCTCCAGCGGGCCAAAATCCGCGCACTGATCGCGAAAAACGCCACTTCGCTCACCGCTGCCAAAAACCACGCCTGCCCGACATCTCCGGTCGTGCCTCCCAAGCTTTGCACGTACACGCCGAGAAAGCTGTCATTCGTCCGGTGCGGAGTCGCTGCGATCAGCACAAGGAGAAAGAACCGCTGCGTTTTCGGATAGAGGAAAAATCGCTTTAGCTCCGGCCAGGACAACGGCTTGCTGCTCGCCGGAGCATCCTTCATCGCCAACGCGCACAAATAGGCAAGCACGCCGTAGCCGACAAACAGCCAGACAAGCTGTTCCATCCCCAATCGGTCGAGCGTCCAGCCGATGAACAAAGACGCTGTAGCGTAGCCGACTGCGCCAAATGTGCGAATGGAGCCAAAGCTTGTGCGATGCTGCTCAGCCATCCGATAGTTGAGACTCTCTGTCAAAGGATCGGTCGGCAACAGGAAAAAATACATGGCGCCTACGAGCAAAAACAACGCGAAAAACGGAGTCGTCGTAAACAACGCAATTCCTGAAACGATGGATAAGCCCAGCGTGACGAGAATGACCCGCTTGATCGTTTTCGTCCGGTCGCTGACCATCCCCCAAAACGGCTGCGACAAAATGCCGATAAAGGAGCCTGCTCCAATCAACACGCCGATTTGTGCCGGCGTAACACCGCGAAAGCTCAAATAAACTGGTAAAAAGGAAATAAAAATCGACAGCAAGGAAAAGTAAAAGAAATTGTACGCCCGCAAACTAAGCAAAGATGTATTCACGTTCCACCTCGTTTTTGTCCCAAAATGAAAAATAGCCCCGCAGCCTGTTCCTGGCTCCCGGGGCATGGGGTCAACGTTATCTGGTCAGCAGCTCATTCATCAGGTCGGCCAACTGTCTTGCCTGCTCGCGGCGCTCGTACGGCTTGACTCGCTCGGCAAAGTCCGCTCCGCGCTCTGCCTCGCCTTTTGCCTGACTGCTGTTTTCCTTCCATTCCCGATACAGCTTCCAATAAGCTTCTTTGATCGCATCCTTCTGTTCCGGATCGGCTACTTGGCCGAGACGGAAATTCTCGATAATCTCCGTCGCCTCTCCCGCCTTGTTCAAGGCGAGTATCGGATTGCCGATGCCCATGTACTCGTAGAGCTTGCCCGGGATGTACGCCCCGGCATCACTCGACACGTCCCCGATCAGCAAAAGGGCGTCGGCGCTTTTCATCAATCCGAGCGCTTCCTTGTGCGGCAAATTTCCCAAGACGCGCACGATGTCGCCCAGTTCGAGCGCCTCCACGCAGTCTCGGTTCTCCGAGTAGCCGGGATAGTCAAACACGCCTGCAAAGCTGAGCATCAGCTCTTGCCTGTCCACCTTGCCTTCGTCGATCAGCTCGCGGATTGCCTGCAAGAGCAGCCGCGGATTGCGCTTTTGATACAAAATGCCCGCATAGACAGCGTGGAATTTGCCGGGAGCCGCGTGACTTGGAGCAAGCCCTTGGAAATCGCCCTGATCGAAGCCGTTGTAGATCAGCTCCATCCGCTTGATTCGCTCCTGGTGCTTCTTGCGGAAGTTTTCGGCAAAAGTCGCCGTTACCGTCGTAATCGCATCCGCTTTTGCCATTACTCGCGCTTCCATCCGCTCTTCCAGACGTTCGCGCCACGGAATACCCGAAGTGTGCATGTTTTGCGTCCACGGATCGCGGAAGTCTGCCACCCATTTGCAGCCAAATTCGTCGGCAAGCTTTTCGGCAATCAGATGGTTGGTAACAGGCCCGGAGGTGGAGAAAATCACGTCGATTTTTTCCTGACGCATGATTTCCCGCCCGAGCTTGAGCGCATTGGGCAGCCAAAGAATTTGATCGTCCGGGATCAACAAGTACGGCTTGACCTTTTTCAGGACGTTCACGATCTGCTTTTTGACCTGCGCTTTCAACGATGGACGCGCGCCGGTGTTTGCCACGGCAGTCGAGCCGCTCCCGCTTGCCGCAGCAGCTTGTCCTCTGCCCGGCAACAGCTTCCACTCTTTCGCCCGATGAATGCTGACGTCAGCCGGAAGCTGGGTCAAAAGCGTTGGATCAAGCGTTGCATGGTAAGTCGGATCGACGGTAAGCACGTGCACGTTCCAGCCGAACTCCCCCAAATATTTGGCCATTTTCAGCGGCCGCGGCACCCCTCCGCCCCCGATGGGAGGAAAAATGTAGCCTATGATCAAAACGTTATGCGCCTTCATGTATGTAACCGTCCTTCTCGTTTTTACGTTTTCCATCCTAAACGATACCACAAGTGCTGTCTTATTGCGAATCTATCAGCCATCTGCTATAGTGAGAATGGCTTTGGTTAAACCTTCGACAGAGGTTTTCTTACTAAGATTCGGGTGAAATTACATGAGCAAACTACGAGTCCTCCACGTGATTGGCGGGGGGGAATTTGGCGGTGCGGAACAACATATTCTCAATCTGGTCTCCACGTTTCCTGCGGAAGAAGTCGACGTTGCTGTCGTCTGCTTCTACGATTCGCTCTTTGCCAAAAAGCTGAGGGAAGCTGGCATCAACGTGATTGCGTTAAACCAGTTCGGGCGATTTGACATTCGTCTGCTACAAGCTTTGCGGCAGACTTTTCTTTCGTTTGGTCCAGCGATCATCCATACGCACGGAGTGAAGGCCAACTTTTTTTCCCGGCTTGCCGCGCTTGGCATGAATGTACCGCTATTGACTACGGTGCACAGTGCGCTGCGCTTCGACTATGCGGGCACGCTGGCGTACGCGATTGTCAGCCTGATGGAACGGAGCACGCGCCACTGGAATCGGCTTTACATCGCTGTCAGCGGCGCCATTGCCGACGATTTGCGCGCGCAGGGCGTGAAAAATTCCCAGCTCAGCGTCATCTACAACGGCATGGACTTGTCTCCTTATCAGCAAGATATGCTGCGTGAAGCAGACCGCAAACGTTTTCGCGCGGAATGGAACGTGCCTGAGGAAGCCTTTTTGTTCGGAACCGTAGCGCGATTTGTTCCGGTCAAAGGACTGCCGATCCTGCTCGACGCCTTCCATACTTTTGCACAGAACAACGGCAATGACGCTTATTTGGTCATGATCGGCGATGGCCCGGAACGTCCACTGCTGGAAGCAAAGGCGCAAGAGTTGGGCCTCGTGGATCGCGTCCGGTTCGCCGGGTTTCGTCAGGACATCCCTTCCTGCTTGCATGCGATTGATGGTTTTGTTCATTCTTCCTTGTATGAAGGGCTGGGCTACACGCTCATCGAAGCGATGGCCTCCAAGGTGCCTGTCGTCGCCAGCAATGTCGGCGGCGTGAAAGAGTTCGTCTTCCAGGAGCGCACAGGCTTGCTCGTCGAGCCAAACGATCCTGCCGCTCTGTCCAAAGCGATGGAGCGAATCTGGACCGAGCCTGCACTGCGGGAGACATTGGTGCAAAACGCCCTGGAAAAAGTCGAGGCAACCTTCACCATCCAGCAGATGACCGCTGACATTTTGACGCTTTATCGCAAGCTGTTGAACAACTGAAAGCACGGATGCCCTGCACAGGCGCTTCCCGTGCTTTTTTGGCTGCAACCTGAAAGTAAAAACTGTTTGAAGAATCTGTATTCATGGTTGCCTCCAGAGGGACAATCTGGTTACATAGAACTGGGACGATTTTGAATCGCACGCGAAAGGATGAAACCAAACATGAAACTTTTTCTCTCCGTAGATATGGAAGGCATTTCCGGCATCGTAGACACCAGCTACATCAATCCTGATTCGGGTGTGAACTACCAGCGCGGCCGTCAGTTCATGACGGACGATGCGAATGCCGTCATCGAAGCGGCCCTCGCCAGCGGCGTGACGGAAATCGTCGTCGCGGACAGCCACAACACGATGAACAACATTTTGTGGGAAAAGCTGCACCCGAAAGCTCGTCTGCTCGCTGGCTCCCCTCGCGACTGCTCCATGATGCAAGGTTTGGACGCAAGCTTTGATGCCGCCATGTTCATCGGCTACCACACCCGTCAAGGGGTTCCTGGCGTGCTCAGCCACACCATGTCCGGTGTCGTCCGCAATTTGTACATCAACGGACGAGTCGTAGGCGAATTTGGCTTTAACGCTGCTGTAGCAGGCTTGTACAACGTTCCGGTCGTCATGGTGTCCGGCGACAATCTCATTGCCAAAGAAGCGGCTGAGCTGATTCCTGGCATTCATACCGCCATCGTCAAGGAAGCGGTATCGCGCACAGCTGCTATCTGTCTGTCGCGTGAAGAAGCGTCTGCTGCCTTGCAGGAGCAAACGAAGCTCGCTTTGGGCAACATCTCCTCGATTGCTCCGTTCATCAACACCACCCCGCTGGAGATGGCGATGGAATTTTCCCATGCCGGCCAAGCGGAAATGGCAGCGATTGTTCCTGGCACCCGCTACGAGACGGCGACAAATACCGTCTATTACAGCACGGAAGACCCGCAAGATTTGTACAAAACGATGCGAGCCATGCTGAACCTCGCTTCCGAAGCAGAATTTTTCTAGGAAGCGGCACTCGTCCATCAGACGCACAAAAAGGCAGGGCAATCACGCCGTGCCTTTTTTGCCTGAGCGCTGTGCTCATTTTGCGCTTAAACTTCGGCTGCGCTTTCGCTTTTGTCCTCTGGCTGTTTCGCATCCCGCTGTTGGACGCCTTGGAGCCGGGGCCAGTGGACAAAGCTTGTGGGACAGATGACACTGCCTCGCGAAAAAAGGCGAATGCCAGCACAAACGTTACGCGCCCAAAAAAAACAGACTCAGCAACTGAGTCTGTTTGTCGTTTTTGGCTTTTACAGCTTCCGAACGTTTGTCGCTTGAGGGCCGCGTTGACCGTTTTCCACGTCAAACTCTACTTCCTGTCCCTCATCCAAGGATTTGTACCCGTCTCCTTGAATCGCGGAGAAGTGAACGAATACGTCATCTGCCCCATCTCTCTCGATAAAACCGAAACCTTTTTCGCTGTTGAACCATTTTACTCTACCACGTTCCATTTTTGCCTCCTAGCATGTATCACTTACATGACATTGAAATATGATCTTACCTGGTTACTATTGCCATAAAAACGGGGAGTTATACGTGAAAACAGCGAAACGCAAAATCGGTTTCTCCTGTACGTGCTGACAGGAGCGATTCTCGCGTAAAAAACCTCCGCAAACGCTGCATGTGACGCTTTGCGGAGGCTTCCCTTGTGGAATGCTGTTCGCGTATTTATTTGTTAAATGCGGACAACCGTCGCTTTGCTGACCGAATCGAGCGGAATGCGGTTTTTCGTGTCAAACAGGATCGGCGAGTCAGCCATTTTTTCTGCTACCTCATCCCAGTTCACTTCGGCAAATTCTTTTTGCACCGCCGTCAAATACAGGGCATCAGCGCCGCGCACGGCTGCTTCCAGAGAGTCTGCCTTGTGCTCGTACGCAGTCGGAACAGCCGGGTCATACGAGCGAACTTCGACGCCTTTGGCGAGCAACAGCTTGATCAGGTCATGCACCGGGCTGACGCGGTCGTCGTTGGAGAAGTCTTTCATCGCCAAGCCCAAGACAGCTACACGGCTTCCTGCGAGCGATTTGCCTTTTTGCTTCAACGCTTTTTCCAGCATGCCGATCAGCACTTCCGGCACAGCGTCGTTCGTGAGGCGCGCCTGCTGCAAAATCGGCAGGGACACTTCCAGCTCGCGCGCTTTCGGTTGCAGGTAGTACAGGGCGTTTGGCAGGCAGAAGCCGCCTACACCCGGCCCTGGGGTCAACAGGTTCACACGCGTGTGCGTATTGGCGACCTTGATCAGTTCAAACGTATCGATCCCGAACGCCTCGGCAAAACGGGCAAACTCCTGCACCATGGCGATATTCACGTCACGCTGGATGTTCTCGATCACTTTGGCTGTTTCCACGACGCGGATATCCGAGATGGTAATGTCCGTTTCGCTGATGACGGACAGCAGCTCTTTGCCTTTTTCGGCACTGATGTCGTTGATCCCGCCGAGCACGAGCGGCATGTGGATGAACTCTTCAAAAGCTCGTCCCTCCGCAATTCGCTCGGAGCAATACGTGAGGTAGAAATCGACGCCTGCGACCAGACCGCTCGCCTCTTCGAGAATCGGCAAAATCACTTCTTCTGTCGTTCCCGGGACGACCGTGCTTCTGATCATGATCGTATCGCCTTTTTTCAGCACGCCCCCAAGCGTTTGGGCACAGTTTTTCAACGGGCCGAGGTCCGGGTCGCCGTTATGCACTGGCAAACCGGCTGTCACGATATAATGATCGACTTCCGCAGCCGCTTCCTCGTAGGAGGTCGTAGCGCGGAACCGCTTCGCTTCTATTTGTTCTTTCAAAATTTCCGGCAAAGTCTTCCCTTGATAGGACTCCAGGTGGTGGGAGTGACCCGCATTAATTTCATCGACGACGTGAGGCAGGACGTCAATGCCGACAACGTTTGCTCCTTTCATGGCATAAGTAAGAGCAAGCGGCAAGCCGACAAACCCTAATCCCACTACAGCTACGCGTACAGGCTGAGTCATTGCGTATCTCCTCTTTCACGTTCTCTAAGGTAAGGTCCGGGTGACCAAACAGTCACGCGGCCAACTTGCAAAACTGCTTACGACAGATAGTAAATGCCCGCAGCGATAAAAAGCACGCACAATCCTATGAGGACCTTGTACAACGTCTCCAAGGCTGCTCCTCCCCATGTTTCAAATTGTAGGCTCGGCCCTGTCCAAGAGGGCATGGGACCGCACCCGATTGGGAAAAAAGTGCGGAACTCTCTGCCAAATCCTAATTATACTCTCGATTGAAATATCGTTCAACCAGGGTTTCTTTTCAAGCAGAGCCGGAACTGTCCAAAAAAACGGTCAACGGCCCGCTCACGTAAACCTGACAAGCAAGCCGATACCCTTTTTGCACTGCGTCCCCCAGACGGTATTGCTCTGTCGCAGAAGGAGCGGGAGCAGAACCTGCGGGAATATTTGCTCTGACCATACAAGTCCGGCACTTTCCGGTGGTACAGAAAAAATCGATCGGCATCTGCGCGCGCACCAGCGCCATGAGCAAATTTTCCCCATCTGCCATGGCAATGCTGTGCTGCCTGCCATTTTCCCAGGCGATCCCTGCAAACTGCTGTGGCCGTTTGTCTTCCACACCGCTTCCCTCCTTCGCTGCGTCGAAAGCACGACTGCGCTCTACCTGGACAGGCTGACTCCGATAATATAAGAAAAGCCGATGGACAGGACCATCGCAATAAAGCCGATCGCCCTGTTGTCATTGGCTATTTCCTGATCCACCTTGAACGAAGGGGTCATAAATTCAAAAATGAAGTACGCGACCAATAGCAGGCAAAATCCGAATGTGCCCCAGATCAGCGCTTGCCCCAAAGAAAGATTCGCCTGAATCGAATAGCGGAAAATGTTGGCGATCCCGAAAATTTTTCCGCCTGTTGCCATCGCCACGGCCATGTTTCCACGTTTCAGCTCTGCCCATACGTGATAACGCGTCACGAGTTCGAAGACGACCAAAAACAAAATCATCGCGAGTCCCGTAACGGTAAAGTAAGCGGCAGTTGCAAAATATGGATTGTGCATAAGGCCTGCCATGGAATCTCCTCCCGACATCTCTATTTCAGTTCGGCTATCGTAGCGCCAACGCCGCCCTCACCTTGACCGCCGAGGCGGAAGGACTTGACGTTGCGGTGGCTGCGCAAGTATTCGTGCACTCCTTTGCGCAAGACGCCTGTGCCATGTCCGTGAATGATCGATACGGAGTGCAGTCCGCCCAAAAGCGCATCGTCCAGGAATTGATCCATCTCCCGAATGGCATCCTCGACGTTATATCCGCGCAAGTCGAGGTCCATTTTGATGCTGGCTGTCCGGCGATTGACCGATGTGTACGGAGCAGCCTGCGGCTTTTGCGTGATCGAGTTTTGCACATTCATGTCATCTCGTCTGACTTTCATCTTCATGATGCCGATCTGCACGAGAAACTCGTCGTTATTCACTTTTTCCAGCACAGTTCCTTTTTGTCCGAAACTGGTGACCATGACTTCGTCGCCCACCTTGATCTGGGTGGCGCGAACGGCTCTGGCCGGCTTCTTCACTTTTTCCTTTTCCAGCTCAAGCACTGCGTTGCCGAGCCGCTTTTTCGCCTCGATCAGGCGGTGTTCCTTGATCTCGACGCCATCGTCGCGCATCTCGCGCAGTTCGCGAATGATCGTCTCCGCCTCTTCTTTGGCCAGTTGGACAGCGATCCGCGCTTCTTCTTCGGCGCGTTCCATCAGCTTGTTTTTCTCTTCGGCAAAACGGGCGCGCTCTTCATCGAGCTGGCGACGCAGTTCTTCCGCTTCGCGGCGCAAGGAGGCGGCTGCAGTTCTGTCCGCTTCTGCCGATTTGCGGTTGCGTTCCAGAGAAGCAATCATGCTTTCCACCTGGTTGTCTTCCTCGCTGATCGAGCCGCGAGCGACTTCGATGATCGCTTCCGGCAGCCCCAATCGTCTGGCAATGGCAAAAGCGTTGGACCGCCCTGGCACGCCGACGAGCAAACGGTAAGTCGGGCGCAAAGTTTGCACATCGAACTCCACGCTGGCGTTGATCACTTCCGGTCTGTCGTACGCATACGCCTTCAGCTCGCTGTAGTGGGTCGTGGCCACCATCCGCGCGCCGGAGTCAATCACATGGTCGATAATCGACATGGCGAGCGCAGCCCCTTCTGTCGGGTCTGTACCCGCTCCCAGCTCATCGAACAGCACCAGACTTTTCTCATCCATTTTTTCCAGAATGGAGATGATATTGGTCATATGGCTGGAAAAGGTGGAAAGGCTCTGCTCGATGGACTGCTCATCCCCGATATCGGCAAAGACGGAGGAGAACACCGTCATTTCGCTCTCTTCCTCTGCCGGGATATGCAGCCCCGACATCGCCATCAGCGACAACAGCCCGATCGTTTTCAACGAAACGGTTTTACCGCCCGTGTTCGGACCAGTCACGACAATCGCCTGATACTCTCCACCCAGCTCGACGTCGACAGGAACGACGACTTCTCGCGGGATCAGCGGATGCCGCGCTTTTCTCATCTGCAAATAACCGCGGTCGTTCAGTTTGGGACAGACTGCCTTCATGCTCCAGGCGAGCTGTGCCTTGGCAAACAGGAAGTCAAGCTCAGTCAGCGCATCGACATTTTCGCTCAGAGCTTCCACCGCAAAGGAGACTTGCTCGGTCAAAATGTACAAAATGCGCTCAACCTCGCGCTCTTCACGCAAGCGCAGTTCGCGCAGCTTGTTGTTCATCGACACGATCACTTCCGGCTCGATGAACAAAGTGGCACCAGACGCAGACTGGTCGTGGACAATCCCGCCAAAGACGTGGCGGTATTCCTGCTTCACCGGAATGACGAAGCGATCGCCGCGGATGGTTACGATGTTTTCCATCAACATTTTTTGATACGAGGAGGAGCGCGTCATCTGATCCAGCTTCTCACGGATGCGCGATTCCACCTGCCTGATTTCTTGGCGAACCTGACGCAGCTCGACGCTGGCACTGTCCAGCACATCGCCGTTTTCATCGATGCAGCGGCGAATTTCCATTTCCAGCTCGCGCAAGCCCTCGATGCGCTCTGCCTGTAGCTGAAGCAGCGGCAAGTCATGGTCCTGGCACATATCCAGCAAGAAATTTTTCAAGCGACGGCCAGCCATGATCGTGCTGGCAATGTCCAAAAGCTCCAGCGGGGCCAGCATCGCATTCAGCCTGGCTCGTTGGACGGAGCTTCTGATGTCGCGAATGCCTCCCAATGGGGCGCTGCCTTTCAAGCGGAGTACCGTAGCAGCTTCCTGCGTTCCTTGCTGGGCGATTTTGACCTCGTCCAGTTGAACGAACGGCGTCAGCTCTGCTGCTTTTTCTTTTCCATATGTGCAAGATGCCTTGTCAACTAACAGGGCGATAATTTTATCGTATTCCAAAGTTTTTAAGACCCGTTGTTCCACTGTATCCTCCTTATTTCATCAGCGGCGACCGTCGGACTGCGCGGATGAGTACCACGGTCTGAACCTTCAATCACTACGATTTCCTCATTATATCACGCCAGCGGTTTGAAGGATAATTTTACACGCCTCCTGCTTGGCATAGTTCCGCCTGGAAAGAGCCAGAATGAAAAAGAACCAATCCAAAAGGAGGAGTATCCATGACGATCATGCGCCATCTCGTCCGCTTTGTCGTCGCTGCCGTCGTCCTGATGTTCGTCGGATTTCTGGTTCCCGGATTTTCCGTTAGCAGCTTCTGGACAGCATTTCTTGCCGCTGTTGTAATTGCCCTGTTGGGCTGGGTTGTGGAAGCCATGTTCGGAGACCGCATTTCCCCGTACAACCGCGGAATCATCGGCTTTCTAGTCAGTGCAGTCGTGATCTATCTGACTCAGTTCATCGTTTCCGGTTTCCATGTCACGGTCATCGGAGCGCTTTTGGCTTCTCTTGTGATCGGGATCATCGATCTGTTCATTCCGATCAAGACTCACATGGACATGCGCAATGGCGATGCCGGAAACCGCCAGGAAACGTAAGAGAGCTTTTCGTGAAAAGAGCCAACCCGTTATACGCGGGCTGGCTCTTTTTCAGCTTGTTCCGTCATCTATGGCACTTGCGGCAGACTGGCGATGAATCATACCAGCCAGGTAGCCCGCGCCGAAACCGTTGTCGATATTGACGACCGCTACGCCGTTGGCACAGGAGTTGAGCATGGTCAAAAGCGCCGAGACACCGCCAAAGCTGGCCCCGTATCCGACGCTGGTGGGCACGGCGATGACCGGCTTGTCGACGAGTCCAGCCACTACGCTGGCGAGCGCTCCCTCCATCCCTGCGACACAGACGATGACGCTTGCCGACCTGATTTCCTCCAGACGCTGGAACAAGCGATGGATGCCCGCGACGCCGACATCGACGATAACCCGGGCTTCGCTGCCAAAGCAGCGCGCGGTCCAGGCCGCTTCCTGCGCCACCTGCCAGTCCGACGTTCCGGCTGCCACGACGGCAACGTAGCCGTCCCGTTGCGGCACCAGCGGCTCGTGTGTGGACAACAGCAAGCGCGCTTCTGCGATGTACTGGACATCCGGCCAACTCTCCCGAACTGCGCGTGCCTGCTGCTCACTCACCCGGGTAACCAAAACAAGCTTTTGATGCTCGCGCAGCTTTTCCATGATTCCGAGCAGCTGGCTTGCGCTTTTCCCCTCCCCGTAGACGACTTCCGGGAAGCCTGTTCGCTCCGAGCGAGCCAGATCGAGCGTCGCATAGTCCAGGCGGCTGATGCCGCGAAGCTGCTCTTCGCCTTGCTCCACGCTGAACTTTCCAGCGGCTACCTTTTGCAAAATGTTTTTGAGATCATCCATGCTTGGCCTTCACTTCCGTTTCCAGTACAGCGTTCATGCTCCCGGTCTGATATCCGAACAAATCGAGGGTGACGTACGAAAAGCCGATTTCCTGCAACGCTTGGTGGATGTCGGCATGGTGGGCAAGCAGCCGCTCAAACTCTTGCGGACTGACTTCGATTCGCGCAATCGTGTCGTGGTGCCGGACTCTGACCTGGTGAAAGCCGAGGCTGAGCAAAAACCCTTCCGCCCGATCCACCTGGTCGATTTTTTCCAGCGTAATCGAGGAGCCGTAGGGAATCCTGGAAGAGAGACAGGCAAAAGACGGCTTGTTCCACGTAGACAGTCCCATTTCTTTGGAGAGCGCGCGGATGTCTTCCTTATAAAATCCGGCTTCCTGAAGCGGGCTGCGCACCCCTCGCTGGGCTGCGGCTATACGGCCCGGGCGGTAATCGCCGCGATCGTCCATGTTCGCTCCGTCGCAAATGACGGCTTTCCACTCGTTTGCCTCCGCCAGCTTGCCGAGGTGCTCGTACAGGCCGTCTTTGCAATAAAAACAACGATTGGGCGGATTGGACACAAAATTCGGATTTTCCATTTCGCGAATTTCCGTCGTGACAAACCGTGCGCCAAGCTTGGCGGCCAGAAACTTCGCCGCTTCAAACTCGCGCGTGGGAAACGTCTCCGAAGCAGCCGTCACGGCAATCGCCTGCTCGCCTAGCTCCTCAATCGCTCTCGCCAACAGAAAAGTGCTGTCCACTCCCCCGGAAAACGCCACCAGAACCGTTCCCATCTCGCGCAGGACAGCTCCCAGCCTGTCGTTCTTTTCCGCCAGCGTCCACCCTTCGCTGCCTGTTGTCATACATTTATCCATCTCCACAAGCTGCCCCTCCTTTGTGTCCAAGCTTTTGCCGCACAATGCGAAAAGAGAGGCCGCAGCCCCTCTTTCCCTTAATCTATCGGCTTTTCATTTGCATCTTCCTGAAGGATCTTCAGCAGTTCTTCGTACTCTTGACGCAAGCGGAAGTATTCATCCGCGATGTTCACCGCAGAGAGTACGGCAATTTTAGCCGTGTCCAATCGATGGTTGCCGTTCGCGATTTCGTTCATCTTGTCATCAACGAAACCGGCCACCATGCGTATGTGATTGACACTTGCCTTGCCACTGAGCCGGTATTGTTGGCCGAAGATATCCACCGTCAAACGATTTTTCCCATCACCTTGCACGAGGGGTTCCTCCCTACTGCGACCTTTGCTCTACTGTATCCTTTTTAGGTTACTGAAAATGTCAGAGTTCGTCAAGCCATGTTACATGCGCAGTTCGGCACCCGTCTTGTTTTTCAGCGCTTCGACAACAGCCGTTGTCACTTGCTGAATCTCTTCATCTTGCAGCGTGCGCTCCGCGTTACGGAACACGAGGGCAAACGCCATGCTCTTCTTGTCCTGCGCAATCCGCTCGCCAGTGTACACGTCAAACAGTGTCAATGATTCCAGCAGATCGCCCGCCGCTTCGCGAATCGTCGCTTCCAGCGCTCCTGCTGGCACACTGCGATCGACAACCAGCGCCAGATCGCGCGTCACAGCCGGGAACTTCGGCAGTTGGCTGTAGTGGCCCGCATCTGCTGCTGCCTCAATCAGCTCGGCTACATCGAACTGGAACACGTAAGTCTCAGACAAGTCGTACGCTTTTTCCGTACCTGGATGCACTTGCCCCAGATAGCCGAGGCGCTTGTCATTGACCCATACTTCCGCTGTGCGGCCTGGATGCATGCCAGCAATGTCCGCCGCCGCCTTGTACTCGGCTGTGCGGATTCCCAGACGAGCCAGGAGCGAATCGACGATCCCTTTGACCTGATAAAAGTCTACAGGCTGTTTCGCGCCCATCCAGTTTTGCGACAGCAACTGCCCTGTCAGCGCACCTGCCACATACAGGCGCTCCTCTGGAAGCTGCGTCAGCGCTTCTTCCGCAGACAAGAACACGCGGCCAAGTTCAAAGATGGCGACGTCGTGATTTTGGCGATTTTTATTGTACGCCACTGTTTCCAACAGGCTTGGAACGAGGCTTGTGCGCAGCGTGCTGTGCTCCTCGCTCATCGGCATCAGCAAGGATACCGGATTGACTTTATGCTGGTGGAGTCCTGCTACTGCCTCTACGCGATCCGGGTGCACGAGCGCATAAGAGATCGCTTCGTTCAATCCGGTTCCGATCAGGTGGTGGCGGATCGTCCGGCGCAGTTTTTGCTCATTGGTCAGCTGGCCTTGCGTAGTCGTGCCAGTCGGCAAGCTGGTCGGGATGTTGTCGTAGCCGTACAGGCGAGCCACTTCTTCCACCAAATCCTCAGGTAGCGTAATGTCGCCACGGCGGGTTGGGACTGTTACCGTCCAGTTGTCTTCTGCCACGGCAAACGGGAATTGCAGACGCTCGAAAATCGGGGAGACGTCTGCGGCCGACAAGCTCGTTCCGAGATGCTGGTTGATTTTGGCGAGAGTCACCGAAACAACCGCTGGTTTCGCTTCGCTCACGACAGCGGAACGGATGCCTTTGGATACGGTTGCGCCAGACAGTTGCTGGATCAGGGCAGCAGCTCGCTCCCCGGCTTCCTGCACGCGCGCCTGGTCGACTCCTTTTTCCCAACGGACGCAGCCTTCTGTGCGCATGCCCAGCGTACGAGCGGTGCGGCGTACAGTCTGCGGCGTGAACCAAGCGGCTTCGAGGATGATTTCACTCGTTTCATTCGTGATCTCGGAGTTGGCTCCGCCCATCACCCCTGCGATCGCCAAGCCTTTTGCCGGGTCGGTGATCAGCAAAGTTTGCGCATCCAGCTCGCGCTCTTGATCATCGAGCGTAACCAGCTTCTCCCCTTCTTCCGCCAGGCGAACGACAATCGTACGATCCTGGACTTGTGTCGCATCAAACGCATGCAGCGGCTGTCCGTATTCGAGCAAAACGTAGTTGGTTACGTCCACGACGTTGTTGATCGGACGAACGCCCGCTGCCATCAGGCGGTTTTTCATCCATTGCGGAGAAGTGGCGATCTTCGCGTTGGTGAAGTGGCGGCCATGGTACTGATAGCATTCGTTTTCGGCTGCGATCGACACTTGCAGCGGGTTGTCTCCGCCATTTTCCGTCAGCTCGATCTGCGGCAGTACCACTTCTTTGCCCAAAATAGCGGCTACTTCGTAAGCAACACCGAGCATGCTCAGGCAGTCGGAGCGGTTTGGCGTCAAGCCAAGCTCCAGCACGTAGTCGTCCAGACCGAGGTAAGAGATCGCATCCATGCCGATTTCCGCATCCTCAGGCAGCACCATGATGCCTTCTTGCTGATCTTTTGCCAGCAGCTTGTCGTTTAGGCCCAGCTCTTTTGCCGAGCAGATCATGCCTTGCGATTCCACGCCGCGCAGCTTGGAGCGCTTGATGTTCAGACCGCCAGGCAATTTCGCGCCAATCAGGGCCACGAGCACCTTTTGTCCTTTGTCTACGTTTGGAGCGCCGCAGACGATTTGCAAATCTTCTCCTTGCCCTGCATCGACGACGCATACGTTCAGGCGGTCAGCGTCAGGGTGCTTGCTGCGTTCTTTTACATAGCCGATGACGACACCAGAAACACCCGCGTTGCGGGATTCTACCGCATCTACTTCAATCCCGCTGCGAGTCAGCTTTTCAGCCAGCTCGTGGGGCGTCATTCCACTCAGATCGACGTACTCGGATAACCATTGGTATGATACCTTCATCTTTGCCTCTCCTCTCTAGCCTCGGTTGAACTGACGCAAGAAACGCACGTCGTTGGTATAGAAATGGCGGATGTCCTCCACCCCGTATTTGAGCATAGCGATTCGCTCTACACCCATTCCAAACGCAAATCCGCTGACTTCCTCCGGATTGTACCCTGCCATTTCCAGCACGCGCGGATGCACCATGCCAGAACCCAAAATCTCGATCCAGCCTGTCTGTTTGCACACCCGGCAACCGTGGCCGCCGCAGTTGAAGCATTGCAAGTCTACCTCTGCGCTCGGCTCCGTGAACGGGAAGAAGCTTGGGCGCAGACGAATTTGCTGATCGGCGCCGAACATTTGGCGGGCAAAGGTCAAAAGGATTCCTTTCAGGTCGCTCATTCCGATGCCTTTATCGACAACCAGTCCCTCGATTTGCGTGAATTGGTGGGAATGGGTCGCGTCGTCGTCATCGCGGCGATACACTTTTCCGGGACAGATGATTTTCACCGGAGTTTTGCCTTCTTTTTTCAGCATCGTGCGCGCCTGCACCGGAGAAGTATGGGTGCGCATCAAAATCTCGTCGGTCACGTAAAACGTATCCTGCATGTCGCGAGCCGGATGACCTTTTGGCAGGTTGAGCATCTCGAAGTTGAAATGATCCAGCTCGACCTCAGGACCTTCAGCTACTTCAAAGCCCAGTCCGACGAAAATGTCTTCGATCTCCTCGATGATGCGGGAGAGCGGGTGCATCGTTCCGGCAGGCACCGGACGTCCTGGCAAAGTCACGTCGACCGTCTGCGAGGACAGCTTCGCATTCAGTGCCGCCTCTTCAATCGCTTGCTGCTTGCCGGAAAAAGCAGCCTCCAGCGCTTCTCTCACTTCATTCACGAGTTGCCCTACCACCGGGCGCTCTTCAGGAGACAGGCTGCCCATGCCGCGCAGAAGCTCTGTCAGCTCGCCCTTTTTCCCCAGGTATTTGACGCGCAAATCCTGAAGTTGTGCAGCTTCCGTCACCTGGCTGATTTGCCCCAGTGCGGACTCCTTCATTTCTTGCAACCGAGTTTGCACTTCGAATCGCTCCTTTTTTCTGTTGATAAAAAAAGAAAAACCCGCCCCAAAAAGGGACGAGTTACTTTTTTCTCGCGGTACCACCCTTGTTAGACAGATTGCTCGCTTGTGACAAAACCGTGACATTATCACTAACTGCGAGCAAGACTTCTGCCTCACTTCAGCTCATTGCTAACGGGAATGACCCGGCTGCTCCTACTGCGCCAATGCGGTTCAGAGTGCGGCTACGGAGTGAATTCGGCAGCTATCGTGCTAAAGATGCTCGCAGTCTGTGGCACCTTCTCCCTGAAAAACAGATAGGACCTGCGTACTAGTCTCCGTCATCGCTTTGCGTTATAATCAAGATGTAGGAAAATTATAGCGCAACAAGAGCTAACTTTCAATTCTACAAATGTTACATACTCACTTGCTTGCCCTAGATCGATTTTCGCGAATCTGAAAGGGGACTTTTGACATGATCGATAAGGTTTCGGCCCTCTATGATAAAACCAATGTCTGTCGGCACTGCGAAGCAGCCTTCTCCACCAAGCGAGTCAGAAGCGGAACTCTTACCATGATTCACCGCGACAGCGACTTCTATACCACTTTCAAGGAGCAGTCCTTGAATCCGATATTGTACACCGTAAATGTATGCCCGACATGCGGCTTTGCTTTTACCGACCAGTTCACAACCAAGCTTGCTCCATGGCAAAAGCAGGCGGTCGCTGAGCATATCTCTTCGAAGTGGCAAACAAAAGACTTCGGCTCGATTCGCAAGGTGCCGGAAGCGATTGTCAGCTACAAGCTGGCGATTTACGCCGCTGAGTTGACAGACCAGCCGCATTCGGTGAAAGCCGGCCTGTACTTGCGGCTTGCCTGGCTGTACCGTTACCAGGACAACCTCCCGGAAGAGCTGCGCTTCATCGCGATGGCAGTAGACGAGTACGAAGAGTCGTACATTCACTCCGACTATACGCGCGGCGACAAGGACATGTCTGAGGTGCGCCTTCTGTACCTCATCGGCGAGCTGTACCGCCGCCTGGAAAAATTCGATCTCGCCATCAAGTATTTCGGCAAGGCACTCGCTTTCCGCAATCACACGATCGAAAGCGGCATCATTCGCATGGCGCAAGATCAATGGCAGCTGGCGCGCGAGGAATTTAAAGAGAAAAAAAGCGAGCAAAAAATCGGCTGACATGCAGCATGCAGGTATTTCAACTTTGTTGGAATGCCTTTTTTATTGGCTGCGTGAGTGAAAAAGGGCAAAAGGGCGCGGCACCCCCTGGTTCTCTCCCGCCCTTGCTTAGTCGATGGTGAGGACGATCTTCCCGCGTCCGCGTCTCGTTTCGATGGCCCGATGCGCATCGCCGGCCTGCTCCAGCGGGAAAGTGTGCCGGGTCGACGAGCCTGCCGCCATTGCAAGCCTTGTCCGGGCCGGGCTTGGCGTCGCGTTGGTAGGCAACTGCGGAGGCCCGAACTCCCCGCTGAACCTGCTGCGCATTGAGTTCCCCGTTTGCCAGCGCAATTTCCAGATTGTTGGGCACGAAAAGCGCTACCTCTCCCTCGCTGCCCGCAAATTTCGCGACTTTCTCATCAGGTACTTTGCCGAATCGGCTGAAGCTGGTTGAACTCACGGTCAAAAACAACAGGGACACTGGAGCAATGCCCAGTATCCCTGTTTTGGTTACATGTCACCGTCTTCTGTTGCGCTGTGCCTCATACACAAAAATTCCCGCCGCAACCGCGGCATTCAGCGACTCTGCTTTGCCGTACAGCGGAATGTGCACGAATTGGTCTGCGCACGCCAGCATTTCTTTAGAAACGCCTCTGCCCTCGTTGCCGATGACGAGCGCGATTTTGCCGGAATACTCCGCCTGATCGTACGCTACGCTGTCCTGTGCCAAAGAAGAGACGAGGACACGGCCGCCCTGGCGCTTCCACTCTTCTGCCGCTTGGCCCAGTTCCCGCATGAACAGCGGGAGGCGGAACATCGCTCCCATCGTGGCGCGCACGACTTTGCCGTTGTAGATGTCGACGCTGCCTTTACCGAGCACGACCCCGTCGACTCCAGCCGCTTCTGCCGTCCGCAAAATCGTGCCCAGATTGCCCGGGTCCTGGATTTCGTCGAGGAACAACAGCAGCGTGTCGTCCTGGTCGGACAGCTTGTTCACCCATTCGTCCCATTCGTTCGCCGTCTTGTTTACTTCAGCCACAATCCCTTGCGGCGACTTCGTTTCCGACAGCTTGGCCAAAACAGCAGCAGAAGCTGCGATCACCTGCGTATCCTGGGGATGATTCGCGAGTGCCCGCTGGCAGGCCGGATCGAGATTCCGCTCCTGATCGTACAGGACTGTCACGACGTGCGCTCCGCTTTTCAGCGCCTCTTCTACCAGATGGGCGCCTTCGACGAGAAAACGCCCCTGCTCCTCCCGGCCTTTTTTATCGAGCAACTGGTGAAGTCTTTTCACCAGCGGGTTTTGAACAGAAGTGATGATTTCATATGCCATGGTTACGCCCGCTCCTCAAATGCTTTCAAATCTTTGTTGTTTCCGATCACGACAAGCACGTCTCCGTACTGAATGACTTCATCCGGGCTTGGTGCGATATTGAATTTGTCTCCGCTCTTGATCGCGATGACGTTGACCTCGTATTTTCGGCGGATATCGAGCTGTCTCAAGTTCTGGCCTACCAGTTTGGACGATACCACGACCTCTGCCACGCTGTAGTCTTCTGCCAGTTCGATAAAATCGAGGACGTTGGCGGAGATGAGGTTATGCGCTACCCGCACGCCCATGTCCCGCTCGGGGAATACGACCCGGTCGGCTCCCACCTTGTACAACACTTGTCCGTGTCGCTCGTTTTGCGCCTTGGCGACGATCTTTTTCACGCCCAGTTCCTTGAGTGTCAGGACTGTCAAAATGCTCGCCTGAATATCCACCCCGATCGCCACGACAACCACGTCGAAATTGCGAATGCCGATTTCTTTCAAAGCCCGTTCATCTGTCGAGTCAGCCGCTACCGCGTGGGTGACGTACTGAATATTTTCATTGATGCGTTCTTCGTTTTCGTCGATTCCCATCACTTCGTAATCCATTTCGTACAACGTTCTGGCCACGCTGGAACCAAACCGTCCCATCCCGATAATGGCAAATTGTTTTGACATGCTGATCTTCTCCTTCGATCCATATCCAATATGAAGCATTATAGCATTAGCAAACCGTGCTTTGCACAAGAGAGCGCCAAAGTTGCATTACTTTTTCCAGCCTTATGATTCGGCACTTTCTGATAGTACAATGAAATCCCTCGCCACAAAAGGGGGTATGGGCAATCCCGCGAAGACAAATACTAACCCATGTATTCATTTACACAAGAGAGGTGCTAGATAAGGTTATGAACATTGCCTCGCTCAATTTGCGTCAAGCGATCATGTACAAAATGCAAGGCTCCGATTCAGGAGCGGTACAAGAAACGATCACCGATGCGATCACAAGCGGCCAGGAAAAAACATTGCCTGGTCTCGGCGTCCTGTTTGAAGTGCTGTGGCAAAACAGCGACTCCTCCGCCCGCCAGGAGATGGTGGAGACGATCGCATCCCACCTGCCCGCTCAGGCAGAAAAGCCGATTTAATCCAAAAGACATCAGGCAAAAGGGAGAGACGACTTTACGTCCCTCCCTTTTTGTCGTCTGCCACAGCATGAGCACCTCTCGCCCGAAACAACTGGATGACCGCCAACAAAGTCGGAAAGAGCACGGTTGGCAAATAGCTGAAATACGTCAACTTCTGGGCATAGGCGAAAAACTCGACGATGTTTTGTGGTCCCAGCGAGACATAAAAAAGCGGGATGATGAAAACAAGGGCAGCGATGCGCTGGAATCGGATTCCCTTCTTCAGCCACAAGCGCGTCGCGTAAATCATCGTATAGTACATGTTGCCAAACGTCGTGAAGACAGAAGCCATCCAGATCGTGAGAAAAGCGGACTCCATCCGCTCCAGAAACCAGCCTGTCCGCTGCGCTGTCTTGACCATCTCCAATGTCGGCCAGATGAGGTGTTGCAGTTCTTCGTAGCCAAACACGACAATGCCCGCTGCCACTGTCAGCACGTACGACACGACTGTGAAGCTCAACCCGCCCCATGTAGCAAGCGCAATTCTCGCCCCCGGCATAGCCAATCCGAAGTAGATCATCATCAGCTCAAATCCCGTGTACATCGTAAACGTCCCGATGGCGGTTTCGGCAGTCCCTTTCCACGAGTCGATGTGCAACGGAAGCAGGTTGTACCAGCTCGCGCTATTGATCGTCACATACGGAATGATCAGGATCGGAACAAACATGATCGGAAACAACAGCTCGTTCACACGGACCAGCACCTCGAACTCGTGCATGCACAAATAGAGAACAATCATGAACAAGGTCAGCACGATTACTTCCAGCGGTGTATCCAAAAGCACGGTCGTCACGATCACTTCGCCAAACCCGCGCGCCACCATGCCCGTATTCAAAAACTGAAACAAGAGGTAGGCGAGAATCCAGGGGAAATGGAGAATTTTCCCCCATGTCTGGTGACGTTTGCCGCCAAATATAAGTGGAGCGTATTCGACAAAAGTCAAACCCGGGTACTGTTTGCTCAAGTAAATGATGGACATGAGCGGAATGACCGCAATCAATCCGCCGATCAGCGGCCCCAGCCACCCCATCTCCTGCATCTGGGTCGTTGCTGTCCGCGGCAAGGTAAGGATGCCTACACCGATCATCGAGCTGATCAGGATTGCGATTAGTTGCCATGTACTGATGCTGCCCCGTTGATTTTCCATCTTCATCGGCTCCTATTGCATTTCCATCCCTAAGCGGCGAACTTTGATCGTATAATCTACGCCAATTGGAAAATTTTTAAAATCCTTATGCCAATCGTGCTTCTCCCAGTAATCGCGGTAATGGTGTGCCCGAAGAGCAAGGCCGAGCTTCAAAATGTCACTGTTGTCTTCTTTTTGCAACTGGTAGAACAGCTTTTTCGCCCGCTCCTCCATTTCTTTTTTGATCAGCCGCTGCATGTCCTGGATAAACTTTTCCGGCGACACTTTCGTATTCGCGGTCACTTCCACGATATCGCCCTGCAGCTCACAGTAAAACATCGCCGCAAACGCTTCGTTGTTTTTGTTTCCTCCCTTGCTTTTCTCCGTAAGCTCCAGCCTGGTTTTGACAAAATGGGGGCGAAAGGTGACATAGCCGTTGTCTGTATTGGGCAACGGGATGACGACATCGCCTCCCCGGTCTTCGTTGCGCAGTTGCAAAAGCGACCACGACTGAACATCGTTCAGCGTGCCTACCATCTTGTGCTCGCGAAAGACGGCCACACCTCGCCAGCGCACTTCGGTTGCGCTTGCCTGCACGTAGTTTAGGAACGGCTGCATCGATTTGTTGGACGTTTGGTTGAAATAGTCTCCCAAAGTCTGATCCGGGATCGCGCCCATCTTCACTCCGTTCTCAATCAGATCCATGAGAAACACGACAGGGATTTGCGCCAGTTGCGGCTTGATTTTGAGCAAGGTGGCGGCTTCTCCTTTGACGACGATCGGCCACATCAGGCGGCGGATTTGCGGTTCGCGGCGGAAGCTGTCCATGATGTCGCTGATTCCTTTTTTTGCCACTTCTTCACTGACAGCGAGCACGCGGGTATGGCCCAAAAACAGCTTTTGGTTCAGCCGCAATTGCAGGTTGTTGTTGGCATCGAGAATCGTCCGCCCGGTCACGCTCATGATTTTTACCGCATCGGCATTCCCGCCGCCTCCCTGTCCGCTGCTTCCCGCGATTTTGATCGGAATCGGAATTTGCACAGTCAATCTGTACAAATCTTTTTGTCCTTCTGCCATATCGATCGCGATCGCGAGGACGGAGGTTCGCTCCTCCAGCTCTCTTCTGTCCCAGCATCCTGTCAAAAGAGAGGCGCACAAACAAACAATTGCCATTCGGAGCCACCCTTTAGCCATCTGCATTCCTCTCCTTTTGTTTTCGTCCCACACCTCGGAAGAAAAGCATAGTCAAGTAGAGGGCCGGTATTCCCAGATTGAGGATGAGGCTGTATATGCCCAAGTAGGAGCTGGCCCGAAACATTTCGACGATGTTTTGCGGCCACAGCGCGATATAGTAGAGCGGAATGAACATGATAGCCGAGATCAATCGCTGAAAGCCCAACCCTCTGTTGAACAGCTGCCGCAATCCGTATACGACGGCGTAGTAGGCGTTCGCCACTGTCGTAAACACAGCGGTAACCCACACAGCGAGAAAAGCCGATTCCAGACGTTCCAGGATCAATCCGGGCACTTGCGTCGTTTTCACCAGCTCCAGAGTCGGCCAGGCCACGCGCTGCAGCTCCTCGTAGCCGAATACGACAATGCCAGCCACGACAATCAAGGTGTAGACGAACATGCCCATCGCGATCCCGTAAAAACCTGCCCTCACCTTGCTTTGATTTTCATGCGCGTAAGCAAAAAAGATGAGCATGATCTCATAGCCGGAAAAAGAATAAATCGCCTCGTAAGCCCCCTTGATCAAGGAGGAGCCACTAGCTCGAAAAAGCGGCAGCAGATTGTTCCACTCCGCTTTTTGAAAGGAAGCAAACGCGATGAACAAAAGCGGAAACAAAATCATCGGCAGCAACAGCTCGTTGATGCGCGCGACAACCTCCAGATCGTGCAAGGAAAGAATGAATGCCAGCAAAAACATGGTAATGATAATCACTTCGAGCGGCGTATCCAGCAAAACCGATGTCACTACCACCTCGCCAAAAATTCGCGAGACGATTGCCGTCGACAAGTACATGAACCCGAGATAAAGGATGATCCAGGGGAGACTGAGCCATTTTCCCATGCGCGAGTTTTTTTTCGCTCCCCAGACAATCGTGCTGTATTCGATGAAGGTCATCCCCGGAAAATGCTGGCTGAGCTTGGCGATCATCCAGACGGAGACAAAAGCGACGATCGAACCGAACAGGGGTGACATCCATCCCGCCTCATACAAGATGGCCGAGGTGGTGCGCGGCAAGGTCAAAACCCCTACCCCAATCAGCGTGCTGGTAATCAAGGACGTCTGCTGCCACAAGGAAAACGTTTGTTGTTGGCTGCTCACGTCCTGCCTGCTCACGGTTTTTCATCCTCTCTCATTCGAATTTCATCGTGTACATGAAACATGGTGGGGCGGGTTCGCAGCAAATGGTGCGGCGCCCGGATGAACAAATCTTTCATCCCCCTCAAATTCAGCGGACTGAGCGGCGACATGTACGGCACGCCGAACGACTTGAGCGAGGACAAATGAATCAAAATGACGATCAAAAACAGCATGATCCCGTACAAGCCGAACATTCCCGCGAGAAGCATGACCGGAAAGCGCAGCATCCGGATGGCAATCGCCGCGCTGTAGCTGGGAGACGCAAATGATCCGATCGTCGTCACCGCGACAATGATGACCATGACCGGACTGACCAGCCCGGCAGACACCGCCGCCTCCCCTACTACCAGCGCTCCGACGATCCCGATTGTCGGTCCGATCGGCCCCGGCAGCCGGACGCTCGCCTCCCGCAAAATCTCGATGGCCAGCTCCATGAACAACGCCTCTACCAGCGAAGGAAACGGAACCGTCGATCTGCCCGCTGCCATGGCAATCACGAGCCGGGACGGGATCATTTCCGGGTGAAAGGCGCTAAAGGCAATGTACAGGGACGGCAGGAGCAAGGCGATCGAAATACTGATGATGCGAATAAACCGCAGCAGTGTCGCAATGTAAAATCGTTCATAGTAATCCTCCGGGCTTTGATAAAACTGGGAGAACACAGCCGGAGCAATCAAGGCAAAAGGCGTCCCGTCGACCAGGATGCCTACTTTTCCTTCCAGCAGGTTAGCCACGACCTTGTCCGGCCTCTCGGTATTTTGAATCTGGGGAAAAGGCGACCACCTGCGATCCTGGATCAACTGCTCGATGTAGCCGCTCTCCAGGATGGAATCGACATTGATTTTTTCCATGCGCGCCAGCACTTCTTGCACCATCGGCGGATGGGCGATCCCCTCGATGTACATCACATAAATATCGGTCTGCGTCCGTTGCCCGATGACCATGTGGCGCACCCGCAGGTTCGGGTCCTTCAGGCGAAACCGGATCAGCGCGGAGTTGACACAGAGCGTCTCGCAAAAGCCATCCCGCGGCCCGCGCACGACAGACTCTGTCTGCGGCTCGTCCACGCTTCGTCTGTCCCAGCCGCGCGTGTTGTTCAAGTACGCTTTGCTTTCGCCATTTCGCATGAGCACGGCTGTTCCCGACAAAACATTGCGGATGACCTGTCTCAGCCCGTCGGTGGACTCCAGCTCGTTTGACGCGGGCAGATCGACGGGAATTTGCGGGTTGGTCATATACGTGATGATAAATTCGCTAATAATGTTGCGATCGACCATCCCGTCCAGAAACACGATCGCGCAATCGGTATCCCGCTTGTCCCGGAAACGCCGGATGACCAGATCATCGCAATCGCCCAAGCCTTTCTCGATCATCATGATATTTTCATCAATCACCAATGAAAGCTCTATATCCGAAATATTTTCCATACTTCTGTCCGTATGATGATGTAGCGCCTTCTCCTGAAGGGTGTCCTTCCGCTTTTGCCACGCTTTCCAAAACTGGCTCAACGCCTTCCCCTCCTAGATTGTGGGCATGCGATATCGAGTACGGATAGTGTGCCCAAGAAAGGAAATGAAAACCCATTTTTTAAGGAAACAAGAAAAAAGGTACAGCGCCCTCGGTTTTGTGAGTGGCTGTACCTGTTCTGTATCAACGGGGCTTTTTCAGTAGTCTTAACCTTGCGAGATGCTTTTTCAACGTATATTATTTAAATACGACAAAATAAGAACATACGCTTCCATCCCGTAAACAAGCAAAAGCTAAGGGGGAACTTTTCATGGACAATCATACTGACCTTTTACTATACCAAACCGAGGACGGGAAAACGAAAATCGATGTGAAGTTGGAAAACGGAACCGTCTGGATGACGCAGAAAGCCATCGCGGAGTTATATCAAACAACGCCGCAGAACATCACACTTCATATTAAGAACATTTATGAAGAAGGAGAACTATCGTTGGAGTCAACTTGTAAGGAATACTTACAAGTTCAAATCGAAGGAAAAAGAGAAATAAAACGCAGCACCAAGCACTACAATTTGGAGTTGATCATTGCTATCGGCTACCGCGTCCGCTCGCACAGAGGTACACAGTTCAGACGTTGGGCAACAGAACGGCTAAACGAATATCTTGTCAAAGGTTTTACGATGGATGATGAGCGCTTGAAAGACATGCGCCATTTCGGGCAAGACTATTTCGACGAACTCCTTCAGCGAATTCGTGACATACGTGCATCCGAGAAAAGATTTTATCGCAAAATTACAGATATCTACGCCACTTCTGTTGACTACGATCCCAACGCCAGCATGTCCAAGGAATTTTTTGCGACTGTGCAGAACAAACTTCACTTTGCCATTCATGGACATACAGCGGCAGAGCTGATTGCCGAGCGAGCAAACGCAGAAAAAGATAATATGGGACTAACAAGTTGGAAAGGCAACAAAGTTAGGAAAAGCGATGTAACAGTAGCTAAAAATTATTTGACCGACAAAGAATTGCAGTCATTAAATCGCATTGTAACAATGTACTTGGACTATGCGGAAGACCAAGCAGAACGCCAGTCCCTCATGTACATGAAGGATTGGATTGATAAGCTAAATTCATTTTTGAAGTTTAATGAACGTGAGATTTTAACGAATGCAGGTAAAATTTCACAAGAAGTTGCGGAGAAATTGGCTACAGCGGAGTATGAGAAGTACAATCAGCATCGATTAGCGATTGATGATGAAAGCGACGATTTTGATGAGTTCGTGAAGAACAATCAATTAGATAAGCGTTAGCTTTTTTTACTGTTATGTTGCGTGTTTCCCTGAAAGATACAGAAAAAGGTACACCCCCTCATTTTTCTTGAGTGGCTGTACCTGTTCTGTATCAACGGGGCTTTTTCAGTAGTCTCCTAAAGTCGAAACCCTCTCTTTTTTGAGCCATCCGTTGCGGCTACTTTTTCGGCAATCCGTTGACCGGGTTGCCCAGAAGCGGGGTGGACAGCACGTAGATGCCGTGGTTGGAGAAAGCCCACACGAGGTTGCGATCCCACTCGACGAAAATGCTGTGCACCGGATTGGAGTGCTCGCTCTGCTCGAAGCCGCTGCCGTCGTTGCTCAAGTATTCTCCGGACATTTTTGGCACAAAGTAAGCGCCAATCGTCGGTTTGTTCGGGTCTTTCAGGTCAAAGACTTGCACGCCTGCGTTGTAAAAGGCGTACGGCATGACCGTTTGGCTAGGCGTGCCCGGCTGAATCGCCGCGTAGCCGCTGCGCTTCGGTCCGAAGCTGCCGCGACGCTGGCAGTAGTCTGTGAACGGAGCGTCGCTTGGCGGCGTAGGCCGTGGCAAGGTCATGGCGATTTTCGGTTTCAGCGGGTCGCGAACGTCGATCGCATAAATTTCCTTGTACGGCTCGTGGCAGTCTTCGCCAAGCGGGTAGCCGCTGTAATAGACCATTCCGGTCGTCTCTACTTTGGTCACATCGATATTGTCGCCTTCCGTACCGCTCACACTCATCGGCATGTCGATATGGGATACGGCTTTCATGTTGTTCGGATCGCTGATGTCCACTACCCAGAAGCCGTAGCCGCCCATCGCTGCATAGCCGTACTTGCCGCCCTGTTCAACCGGCTTCGGAATGAACAGCGGCATTCTCGCGCCCATCCAGGTCGTCTTGTTGCCTGCACGCGGGTTTTTGTTATATTCCGCTTCTTCCCCTTTGCGCTGTCCAGGCACCCACCATGTATCCAGACGTTTTGGCTTGGTCGGATCGGAGACGTCAAAGGCCAATTGTCCTGCGGAGTACAGATAGCTTTTGTACTCGGTATTGGAGAAGCTGTCGTCCGGCGCTCCGGCGATAAACAAATATTTGTCGCCGTTATACACAGGCACATCCAGACCGCCCGAGCCTTGCTGTACGGCATCGCCAGGCTTCGCCTTCGGGTCAAGCGCCGTTTCGGAGAGCAGCTTCCAATCGGTAAACAGCGGGCTGGTTACTTCATAAATCCGGAAGCCGCGCAGCATTTCGCGTTTTTTGATCGCTTCCACTTCTTCGGGATTGGTGTATTTGTTGGACAGTACACCGTAGCGCGGCACTTCGTAAACTTGCACAGCGATCAGCTTGCCGAGTTGTTTGTTGTACTTGATCGTCATCGGTCCAAACTGGTGTTCTACTTTGGTGTCAAAGTTTTTGTACGCGATGCGCTTGGCATTGCGCGGATCAGTAATATCGTACACGTTGTACATCGTCGTTTCGTAGTCGTACAAATAGCGGCGGCCATTCAAGTCAAAAGTGGCTTGCCAGCTGTGGCCCCACCCTGCCACGTACGGGTAAAATCCTTCGACTTTCATGTTTTTGATGTACTGGTTTTGATCCAAATAAGGCAAGCTTCCGTTGAACGGCTGCGGCCCTTCGTTGTCCGGCGTAGCAGTCGGGTGCTTGAACTTGCCTGTTTTGACATCGTACCCCCACGTACCAGCCGCAGGCTCCGCCGGTTCGCCAGGGAGCAGCTTGTGCTCTGCTTTTGGATACGGCGGCGGCGCATCAGGCGCATTCACATTCAGCCCGGTACGCGGAGCGGTAAAGCTGTTTGACTGAGCCTCTCCCGCAGCATTTACGGCTGTCAACGGAATGAGCGAGCCTACCGCGAGCGCAGTGGCAAGCCATGCACTGACGACTCGCTTTGTCTGCTTGTTCTTCATCGAATTTCCCCCCTACCTTTTCTCTCAACGTTTTATGAAAGTCTGGATGTTACGATGGGATGTCTTTCTTGTCGCTTGCGCCTTGCTTGCCCATGTTGACGGACGCTTCATAGGCAGCCGGGTTTGCCTTTTTCCAGATGAAGTAGGCGATCGTGATGAGCAGCAAAAGCGGGAAGCCCATAGTCAAGGTGTCCTTAAATTCCGGCTGGAACCAGGTCGAGAGTACGACGCAAGCCAGTAAAACAGCTCCGATAATCGTCAAGTACGGGAAGCCGATCATTCTCACTGGCAGTTTGCGACCGCCCATTTCCTCCCATTTGCGGCGGAAAAACAAGTGGGTGACAAAGACCATGAACCAGGCGAACATGGCACCGAAGCTGGAAAGGGAGATCATCACGACGAACGACTGGTCAGGTGCGACGATGTTGATAATCGAGGCGATGGCAATTCCGATGGTGGACAGCGCCAGCGCTTTGACCGGAACGCCTTTTTTGCTCAGCTCTCCGAGTTTGGCAGGAGCGAAGCCTGCGCGGGACAAGGAAAATACCATGCGGGTAGAAATGTACAGCTGGCTGTTCATCGCAGACAGGGCAGCCGTGAGCACGACGAAGTTCATGATGCCAGCCGCGCCCGGAATATTGATAATTTGAAATACTTTGACAAATGGACTCGCATCACTTCCGGCATTTTGCCAAGGAACGATCATCAGCATCAAAGCGAGCGTCATGATGTAGAACAGGACGAGACGAACGACTGCCGACTTCAACGCCATCGGAACCGCTTTTTCCGGTTCTTTCGCTTCTCCAGCACTGACCGCGATCATTTCAATGCTGAGATAGCTGAACAAGGAGATGAAAATGGCGATCCACATGCCCCACATGCCATTCGGGAAAAAGCCTCCGTTGTTCGTGAAGTTTTGCGGGCCGATCTCCGGGTTCGCGCTACCGCCGAATACGACATAAGCTCCGAATACGATAAACAAAATAATGGCAGCGACTTTAATCATAGAGAACCAGTATTCGACGGTACCGAACAAATTGACACTGGTAGCGTTTACATAAAGCAGAACGGCTGAGAAGATGAGAATCCAGATGATGCCTGGAACGTCAGGGAACCAGTATTTCATGTAGACAGACATCGCAGATACTTCGGTTCCTATCGCGCAGACCAGACTGAACCAGTACGCGTAGCGGACGGAAAAGCCTGCCCACGGACTCACGTAACGCTCCGCATGGGCGCCAAACGAGCCTGTCGTCGGATGAGCTACCGTCATTTCCGCGAGGCAGCCCATCAGCAGCAGTGCGATCACGGCCCCGATCAAATAGCTGACAATTACGCTCGGTCCGGCAAAGCCAATCGCCATCCCGCTTCCCAAAAACAACCCCGTACCGATTGCGCCGCCGATGGCAATCATGGCGAGCTGGCGGGTGGTTAACCCGCGCTGCAGCCCTTTTTCACGTTCCATGATGTCTTGAAATTGATTTTGATTTGCCAAGTGCACTCACTCCTTTAACCAAGCGCTTAGGCGACAACCCCGCGCTTGTTTTCGAATTTTTCGTAGCGCTTTTCTTGCATGATCGCTTTTAACACTTGCACGCTTTCCCAGACTTCGCTGTACGTCGTGTAGAAGGCAACCGGAGCCAGGCGAATGATGTTCGGCGCGCGGAAGTCCGGAATGATCCCGCCCTCTTTCAACGCCTTGCAAATTCGCACCGCTTCTTCGTGTTCCAGGCTGACGTGACCGCCGCGGCGTTCGTCCTCTGTCGGATTCGCTACGGTAAAGCCCATGCCAGCCAGCTCCACTTCCATCAAATCCATCATGTATCTCGTAAGCTTGAGCGACTTTTCGCGGAGCTTCTCGATCGGCACTTCCTGGAACATTTCCAGCGAACCGAGCAGCGGTGCGACGCTTAGCATGTTCGGCGTTCCCAATTGATAGGCACCAGCCGTCTCGCAGACGTCCAGCGTATGTTCCATATCGAACTGTTTGTCTTTTTTCGAGCTGTACCAGCCTGTCAATCCCGGTACTCTGCCAAAATGCTTGCGGTTGACATACAGGCTTCCTACGCAGCCAGGGCCGCCGTTCAGGTACTTGTAGTTGCACCAGTAAGCGAAATCCACTTCCCACTTGCTGAAGTAGTGCGGGATGGCTCCTACCGAGTGGCAGCCGTCAAAGCCGATCAGGATGCCTCTCTCGTGAGCTGCTTTGGTCAGACGTTCGATATCGAGCAGTTGTCCGCTGCGGTAGAGCACAGTCGGCAAAATGACGAGTGCGACTTCCTCTGTCATCGCGCTGATAATGTCGTCTTCTTCAATGAGACGGCCGTCCCGGGAAGCGATGCGAACCAGCTGTTCATCCGGATTCAAGCCGTGCAGTTTGATTTGGCTTTGCAGGGCGTAAATGTCGGTCGGGAAGTCAAGCTCTGTCGCAATGATTTTCGTTCTTTTCCCTTGCGGCTGATAAAAAGTCGCTGCCAACTGATGCAAGTTGACGGTGGTAGAACCAGTCACAATGACTTCCTCCGGTTCAGCCCCGACGAGCGACGCACTCATTTCCCCCAATTTTTCTGGCAGGAAAAACCACGGATGCTGTCCTGTCGTCCAACCGTCAATGCCAAGCTCTTTCCAAGAAAGCATGATGTCCTGCAAGCTTTTCTCTGCTCGTTTTGACATAAGTCCCAGCGAATTGCCATCCAGGTACATGGCAGGCAGCAAGTAAAACTCTTCGCGGTATTTTGTCAACTCGTCCTGGGCATCCAGCTGTTGGGCGTAGCTTTGTGTTAGTGGGATAGATGATTGAGACATGAGTGACCTCCTTGATTTTCCGTTACAGGGAACGGGATTGTTCTTTTGTGACTCCCCCCGCGCCCCAGTGGGAAGGGGGAACCTCTGTTACCAGTACACGGACTTGCTCCGGCTTCACCTGCAAGCTATCTGTGATGGCTTGAGTAACGCCCTCAATCATTTGTCTGATCTGTTCTTTGTCTCGGCCTTCCAGGATGGACACCTGTACGATTGGCATGAACATCACCTCTGTCTTTTCAACAAGCTGTAAAGCCGCTGCCTCGGTTGACTATGTTGCCGGTCTACGCCTGGCAGCCGAAGGAGACACTGCCCAAACCGTCGACCGTCACGGTAATGACGTCACCCGGTTCAAAGGCAATCGCTTCTGTGATCGCACCGGACAACACAATCTGGCCTTTTTTCAAACCAAGTCCGCGCTCGCCCAGCTTGTTGACTGCCCAGGCCATTGCCGCTGCCGGCGATCCCAGCACGGCCGCTCCGGAGCCTGTCGTCTGAGTCACGCCATTTTTGCTCATGACCACACCTGTTAACGCGAGATCAAATTCGTGGGGCGATACCCATTTGCTGCCTACCAGAAAAGCGGAAGAAGAGCAATTGTCCGCCACGACATCCGGGAGGGTGAAACGGAAATTTTCATAGCGGCTGTCGATGATTTCGATGGCTGGCGCGACATAGCGCGTGGCGCGCAGCACATCTTCGGCCGTCACGGCTGTTCCCGCCAAATCTTCGCCCATGAGAAACGCGATTTCCGGCTCTGCCTTGGGATGGATGAAGCGTTGGCAGGAAAGCGGCTCCCACTCCAGCGCGAGCATCCCGTCTGTCAGGTAGCCGTAAATAGCTTCGTGCACCCCCATCATTTGCTGCTTGGCCCTGCTGGTCAATCCCAGCTTCAAGCCGATGCAGCGCTCACCATCAGCTTCCATTCGCGCAATCAGCTGCGCTTGAATCTCATAGGCAGTCTCGATGGGCAAGTCAGGGTACTTCGCCGTCAGCTTTTCCACCTCACGCCGTTCCCGTTGTGCCATAAGTAAATATTCGACCAGCTCGCTTTGCACTTCCTGCGTCACTGCCATCTGTCATCCCCCTGCCTTTTGCAACTTCGCCAGTTCAGCCGCGACATCGATGATCATGTCTTCCTGTCCGCCGACGGCTTTGCGCCTGCCTACTTCCAGCAAAATGTCGCGCGGATCGACGCCAAACCGTTTTCCCGCCCGCTCTGCGTGCAAAAGGAAGCTGGAGTAAACTCCGGCATAGCCCATCACGAGGCTGCCCTTGCGGATTTCCTGGGAGTGCGGCATGATCGGGCCAACGATCTCTTCGGCGACGTCCATCAGTTTGTACAAATCAATCCCGATGTCCATTCCCATGCGATCCAGCACCGCAATCAACACTTCCGTCTGTGCGTTGCCCGCTCCGGCTCCCAGACAGCGGAGACTGCCGTCAATCCGGGTCGCCCCTTCCTCCAGCGCAACCAAAGTGTTGGCGATCGCCACCGACAAGTTGTTATGCGCGTGAAAGCCGATTTCGATGTCCAGCGATTGGCGCAGCGCGCGAATGCGTTCCCGTACCTGATCAGGCAAAAGCGCTCCCGCCGAATCGGTCACGTATACCGCCTCGGCACCGTAGCTCTGCATCAGCTTCGCTTGCTCGACCAGCTTTTCGACCGGGGCAGAGTGGGCCATCATCAAGAAGCCGCACACTTCCATTCCCAGCTCGCGCGCGATGTGAATGTGCTGCGCAGATACATCGGCTTCCGTCACATGGGTCGCTACCCGAACCAGTCCCGCCCCGCGGTTTTGCGCTTCCTTCAGTTCATGTACCGTACCGATGCCCGGTATGAGCAACACCGCGACTTTCGCTTGCTTGCACGAAGCAACTGCCGCTTCAATCAGTTCCATCTCACCGACGAGAGAGCGTCCGTACTGGATCGTCGAACCGCCCAGACCGTCTCCGTGACTGACTTCGACGTAAGGGACGCCTGCATCGTCCAGCCCTTTGGCGACAGCCTGCACCTGCTCACGCGTGAACTGATGGGCAACGACGTGGCTGCCGTCGCGCAAGCAAACCTCTGTTATTTTGATTGGTTTATCGCTATTCCGTTCCAAGGCTAACCCCTCTCCCATCCAAAAGATGACGGGCGACCTCTTCTCCCACCCGCACGGCCGCAGCCGTCATGATGTCCAAATTGCCTGCGTAAGGCGGGAAATAATCTCCCGCACCTTCGACCTCCAGGAACACGGTTACGCGATTTTCTTCAAACAGCGGTTCCTGCTTCAACCGGTAGCCAGGAACGTACTGTCTCACTTGCTCGACCATTTCCGCAATCGACTGGCGAATCGCCGCCTGATCCATCTGCTTGACTTCGCAATACACCGTGTCGCGCATCAAAATGGGCGGTTCCGCAGGATTGAGGATGATGAGCGCCTTGCCTTGATCCGCTCCCCCGACTTGCTCCAGTCCTTGGCGAGTCGTCACGGTAAACTCGTCGATATTGGCACGCGTTCCCGGGCCTGCGCTTTTGCTGGCAATCGTCGCCACGATTTCCGCATAGCTGACATCGGCTACCCGGTTGATCGCATAGACGATCGGGATCGTCGCCTGACCGCCACAAGTGATCATGTTGACGTTGGCTGTTTCTTTTTCCAGCTGCTCCTGCAGATTTACCACCGGACAGACGAAGGGGCCGCGAGCTGCCGGAGTCAGGTCAATCGCTACCTTGCCCAGCTCCTTCAGCGCTTTTGCGTGACGCACGTGCGCTTTTGCCGAGGTGGCATCAAACACGATCTCCGCCATGTCAGGCTGATCCGCAATCGCCTGTATCCCGTTGGCAAATACCGCATATCCCCGCTCTTTTGCCCGCTGTAAACCATCCGAGTCGGGATCAATCCCGATGACGGCTGCGATCTCGATTTCCCTGCTTCTCTCCAACTTGTACATCAGGTCGGTCCCGATGTTTCCTGAACCCAAGATGGCCGCCTTGATTTTTCTCACAGTATGTCTCCTCTCTAACGAAACGTCACGGTTACGGCACCCAATGCGCCAAAGCTGGCCGTGACGACATCTCCCTTTTGAACAGCGACAGCAGCAGACAGCGCTCCCGGCAAAATCAGTTCACCCGCCTTCAGGCTGATGCCAAATTCATGCAGCTTGTTTGCCAGCCAGGCCACTGCGTGCGCCGGATGACCGAGCGCCGCTGCTCCTGCTCCATTTCCCACTTCAAGCCCATTTTTGTACATCGCCATTCCCACGCTGCGCAAATCCAGACCCGCCAGGCGCGTGCGCTGATCGCCGACCACGACAAGCGCCGAGGAACCGTTGTCCGCTACCGTATCGACGAGCTTGATCTTCCAGTCGGCAATCCGGCTGTCGATGATCTCTAGCGTCGGCACCACATATTCGGTCGCCATCAGCACGTCGAGATAGTTGACGTTTGGCCCCTGCAAATCTGCTCCGAGCACGAAGCCGATCTCCGCCTCCACTTTCGGAAGCAAAAGCCTGTTCACCTCGACAGTCCCGTTGTTTGACACCAGCATGTTGTCGAGCAAATGACCGTAGTCCGGCTCATTCACACCGAGCATCCGCTGCATCGCCAGGCTGGTCAGCCCGACTTTTTTGCCGATGACTGCCCGACCGCTGTCGAGCTTTTTCTCCAACACCTTGAGCTGGATGCGATACGCATCGCTTGCCTCCAAGCCTGCAAAGCGTTCCGTTATCGGCGCCACTGGCTGGCAGCTTTGCTCGGCCGCCAGCAGTTCTTGCGCGATTGTCTCCACTAAGCTCCCCATCTTCTGACCACCTTTCGACTCTCCCCGCTGCCTACAGCTTCATCGTCACGGTTTTGGCTTCGGTATAAAATTCAAAGCTGTGGCGTCCGCCTTCCCGGCCGATTCCACTTGCCTTGGACCCGCCAAAAGGCGTGCGCAGGTCGCGGACGTACCAGCAATTGATCCACAACAGGCCCGAGTTGATGCCTGCCGCGACGCGGTGCGCCCGGCGCAAGTCGTTCGTCCAGACCACCCCTGCCAGTCCGTAGATGGAATCGTTGGCGATCCGAATCGCGTCTTCTTCTGTTTTGAACGGGATGACGACCAGTACCGGGCCGAAAATCTCTTCCTGGGCCACCCGCATTTTGTTATCGACATCGTACAGGACGGTCGGCTCGTAAAAATTGCCTTTGTCCAGGCCCGCTACGCGCTTGCCGCCATGTGCCAGCTTCGCCCCTTCGGCCAAGCCAATCTGCACGTACTCATCGACGGTTTCCAGATGGCTTTTGGAGACGAGCGCGCCCATGTCTGTGTCTGGAGCCAGCGGATCGCCGACTTTGATCTTCTGCACGGCGGCCACGAACTTTTCCAAAAATGGCTCGTACACCGTCTCTTGCACCAAAAGTCTGGAGCCAGCCAGGCAAATCTCGCCCTGATTGCGGAAAATCGCCTCTACGGAGCCTTTTACCGCTTCGTCCAAGTCCGCGTCCGCAAACACGATGTTCGCCGATTTTCCGCCCAGCTCCAAAGAGACGGGAATCAGCTCGGCGGCTGCGTTTTTCATGATCGTTTTGCCTGTCGTCGTCTCGCCGACAAACGAGATGCGGCGCACATGCGGGTTGGTGGTCATGGCCGTCCCGACCGTTCCGCCTGGTCCCGTCAAAATATTCAGAACGCCAGCAGGAAGGCCAGCTTCGTTGGCGATCTCACCGAGCATGAGTGCCGACAAGGGCGTATACGACGCCGGTTTGACCACGACGGTATTGCCTGCCGCCAGCGCCGCAGAAGCTTTCCACGTCATCTGCATGAACGGCAAATTCCACGGGATGATCAGGCTGGTCACGCCTGCCGGAGCGTATTTGGCGTACGACATGAAGTTGCCTTTGTCGTAGTGCTCATGGTGGACATACTTCGCCATTTCCGCAAAGAACCGCAGGTTTTGCGCCGCTCGCGGGATATCGAAGCCAAGGCTTTCCTTGATCGGTTTGCCGACGTCGAGCGTTTCGACTGTCGCCAGCTCTTCCACGCGTTCCATCACCAGATCAGACATCCGGCACAAAATTTCCGCGCGTTCCTCGGCCGATTTTTTGCTCCACACGCCGCTCTCAAAAGCAGCCTGTGCTACTTCAATCGTCCTGTTTGTATCGTGTACGTCTGCGCAAGCCACTTCCGCCAGCTTCTCGCCCGTGGCCGGATTGATCGTGTCAAACGTTTCGCCGGACTGCGCATCGACGTACTCGCCGTTGATAAACAGCTTGGCATTTTTCACGTGAATGCTGTTCATAGTTCCCTCCTGCCTAGTCCTCGATCTCCAGTACCATCTCGATTTCAACTGCCGTATTGTTCGGAAGCTGGGCCATGCCTACCGCAGAGCGACCGTGCTTGCCCGCCTCGCCAAAGACGGCAACCAACAGATCGGAAGCACCGTTCATCACTTTCGGCTGGTCGGTAAACTCTTCCGTCGAATTGACAAATCCCAATATTTTGACGACTCTTTTCACTTTTCCCAGATCGCCAAGCTCCGCCTTGACCGCTGCAAGCACGTTCAGCATGGACTGACGGGCTGCCAGGTAGCCTTCCTCGACGGTCAAGTCTCTTCCCAGCTTGCCTTTGTACTGATCCACTCCCTGTCCTGCCGTAAACAACAGATTGCCTGTGCGGACGCAAGCTACGTAGTTGCCCACTGGCGTACGGAGCTGCGGAAGCGAAAGCTGCAAGGCAGCAAGATTTTCCTCCGGTGTCTTTGTCTGTTCTCCCACTCCTACCTCTCCTCTCACACTTTCAAAAATCTCAATGCATTGCCGCCGAGCATGGCGACTTTTTGTTCTTCTGTCAGCCCTGGCGTCTCGTCGATGACTTTGCCCGGCGGAAGCTCGCGCAGCAAGAACGGATAGTCGGTGCCCATGACGATTTTTTCGTGGCCGAACCTTTCGATCAAAAGCCGGATATTCAACGGCTCGTAGTTCAGCGAGTCGAAGTAAAAGTTTTGTGTGTAATGACTCGGCGGATGCTCCGTCACGCGCAGGTGCGGCCACACGTTCCAGCCTTGGTCGAGACGCGGCAGGATGTACGGAAAAGAACCGCCACCGTGCGCAAAGCAGACGCGCAAATTCGGGAATTTCTCGATGACCCCGCCGCCGACCAGACTCGCTGCGGCAAGCGCGGTTTCGCTCGGCATTCCGACGGTGTACATGAAGTTGTGGCGCGGCATCCGCTCCCGACCCAACGTCTCCCACGGGTGGACAAACAGCGGCACGTCCCACTTCTCGCACATCTCAAAAAACGGCAGGAAGGCTGGATCGTCGAGGTTTTGCCCGTTGATGTTCGAACCGATCTCGATCCCTTTCAGCCCTAGTTGATGAATGCAGCGATCCATCTCGCGAATCGAGCTTTCCACATCTTGCAAAGGAACGGTCCCGAGTCCGATGAACCTGTCGGGATATTGACGCACTGTATCGGCGATAAAGTCGTTTTGCAGGCGGGCCATCGCTTCTGCCGCCTCGCTCGGCGCCCAATAGGAAAAGGTGACGGGAATCGGCGAGAGCACTTGCATGTCCACGCCTTCCGCGATCATGTCCGCGATCCGCTTTTGCGGGTCCCAGCACTGATCGGTAATCTCCCGAAACAGCTTTCCGCCGACCATGATGTTCGCTCCGCACGAGCATGTCGGCTGCAGGGTCGGCCAACGCTCTCCGCCGTATTTTTGCGAAAAATCAGGTAAATCCGCCGGGATGATATGCGTGTGAAAATCTATTCTAGCTGCCATTCTTTCACTTCCTCCGACGCTACATGACCGCAGTTTTTGCATGTGCGCAAATCTTCGCTACCGTTGAAAGTATGGATCGCTTCTTTCACCTGTTTTTCGATATCTGTCAGCTGCACGCGGGTGCGGTGCATCTCCTGGTCGCACTTCTCGCAAAACCAGACGAAATCTTCCAGCTCGCCTTCATCCCGGTTGCGCTCGATGACCAACCCGATCGTGTCTGCTACACGGTGCGGGGAATGCGGAACATTCGCTGGCAACAGGAACATTTCTCCCTCGCGTACCGTGATGACCTCGCGCTTGCCTTCGGCGTTGATGATTTCCACGTAGCAGTCGCCCTTCAGCTGATAAAAAATTTCCTCGGACGGATCGACGTGGAAGTCGCGGCGTTTGTTTGGCCCGCCCAGCACCATCATCATCAGCTCGGCGTCCTTCCAGACGACTTTGTTGTTGACAGGCGGTTTCAGGCTGTCTTTATTCTCATCGATGAACTTCCAAATATTTATTGGTTTTGTGATAGTGCTCATATCGGACACGCTCCTTTTCGTATTTGAAAAATGATTCTCTCACCAATTGCAGGAGGTTTGAGTATGGTTGGCGAATGGTTCTCAGATAGACTTCTCTTTGTGGTGTTTTCGGCTGGCCGCTTGAAAACTGCTCCAACAAGGGGGAAGTCTCTTTTTGTTGCCCATCAGCCTCGATACCCAAACCGTCTGGAAACCGCCAGCGCAGCTTGCTTGACCTCGTGAATGAACGTCGCCATTTTGTCGTCGGAGAAGCGATGTTTGGGACCGGCGCAGCTTATGGAGGCGATCACTTTCCCTTCATGGTTGAAAATCGGCGCTGCCACGCATTTCAGGCCGATCTCGATCTCTTCGTCGTCGATGGCGTACCCTTGCTCGCGAATCTTGCCCAGCTCTTGCTTGATCGCGTCCGGATCAGTCAGCGTAAACGGCGTGAATGCCGTCATCTCCGCTTCTTGCAAAATGCGATCCACGGTCGCCTCATCCAAGTAAGCGAACAGCGCTTTCCCTACCCCTGTGCAATACATGGGAGCGCGCTTCCCCAGCATGGAGTACATCCGCAGGGCAGCAGGCCCTTCCACTTTTTCCACGTACACCACTTCGTCCTTGTCGAGCACGACCAGGTGAACCGTCTCTTGCAATTTCGCGACCAACTCTTGAATGATCGGGTAGGCGAGATTGCGCAGCTCCATGCCGCTGCCAACCAGGTTCCCCAGCTCGAACAGACGCAGTCCGAGCTTGTACTTTTGATCGGTCGGCTTTTGCTCCAGGTATCCTCTGTGCTCCAAGGTTTTGATCAAGCCGTGAACCGTGCTCTTCGAGAGTTGCAGCCGATCACTGATCTCCTTGACGCTCAGCTCCTGCTGCGCGAGGGAAAACAGCTCCAAAATATCGATGGCTCGATCCACAGATTGGATAAACTTTTCGCTCATGATCCCTCCTGTTCGTTCGATATTATCGAACGCCATTCGATAATGTTGATTACATTTCTTATTATAGGCTCGATTTCCCAAATGCGCAACATACAATTTAGAGTTTTCTGTCATTTATGCGTTTTCATTATGGGAAAACAAAAAAAGAACCTCGCGTCATTCGTTGCACACGAGGTTCTTGCCTTATTGTCTGCCGATCCAGACGACCAGCGCGATTTGCAATAGACAAAACAGTGGGACAAAAAACAGGAAGGAGGCATGCCGGGTTTTGTGGCGGTGCAACAGCATCCCCGCCAGTGCCCCCGGTCCTCCTCCGAGAAAAGCGACGAGCAGAAGGCTGGCCTCGGGAATCCGCCAGCTTTTCCTTTTTGCCAGACGCTTGTCCGTGTACATCAGAAACCAGGCGTAGCCGTTCACAATCAGAGCGCCCGCTGCCGTGACAAACGGCTCGAAGCTGAAATACCCTCCGAGCACCAGCAGCCAGGCGAGCGCAAGCACCAGATTGCGATTGCGCCTGTGCGTTGCCACTTGTTCCAGTCTCATCGCTTATTCTCCTTTGGCCCGATACGCGCGATTGCTGATGATGAGCTTGCGCACGATCAGCCAGGCGGCCAGTCCCACCACGACGACTAGCAACGCGTAAAACCCGTACTGGCGAATCATCCCGATAATCGCCTCTACGTTGTTTCCGAATACATAGCCGAGAAAGTAAAAAGCAATCGTCCAGACAAGTCCGATCGGATACGACAGCAAGGCATAGCGGCGGTACGTCATGCCTCCCAGCGCCACCAAATAAGGCACGACGTGGCGGACAACCGGAAAGAGATAGCTGATGCACAAGGCTGTCGTGCCGTATTTCTCCAGCAAGCCTGTCGATCGCTCTACAGCATGTCTCATCTTTTCGCTTTTGGACAGCCATTGCAAGATCGGCTTCCCAAAGTATTTTCCTAATAAAAAACCTATGGTCAATCCGGAAGCAACTCCCATGTACCCGGCCAAAAACGAGTAGAACGGGTCCAATAGGCCAATCGAGGCGAGAAAACCTCCCGTGGCGACGACCAGCTCATCCGGGATGGGCAAGCCGACAATTCCCAGCCAGAGCAGGAAAAAAATCGCAACGTAGCCGTATTGTTCGATGATTGACATCAGCAGGTTGATTTCCATGAGGCAAAATCCCCTATCTTTGCCACTGGCGGCAAAATTTCAGTCGACGGGCAGTGGCTGCGCGCAGTATGTGACTCTTAGTTATTACGTGTGAACATGCAAAAAGGTACTTGTCTATTTTGCAATAGATGAACCATTTTTATCAAGCGAAGAAATCATGGACAACTCGACGCGCCGATCAACCAAAGTGTTTGAGCGCCTCTCGCTTGCTCAGGTTCGACAGCACAGTCCTTTCTACAAAGCCACGCACTGCTTCGGGTTCTGTTTTAGCGTATTCCCTCAGGGACCAGCCTATCGCTTTTTGAATGAAAAATTGGTTGGACGCTGCACACGACTCGATCAAGGAAAACAGCAGCTCTTGATCGGTCTTGGCCTTATAAGACAGCTGGAACAGGAGCGCTGTTCGCGCAAGCCAGATGTCGTCTCCTTGCACCCACGCTGTCACATTCGGCCGGATCAGCTCGGGATAGAGGGAAAACAGCTTGCCTGTGGTATGAGCCGCCAAATAGTCGACCGTGTCCCACCACGACTTTGTAGTAATCCAGTGGACGATCCACGGCAGATGCTCAGGTGTCAGCTGCTTTTTTCGCTTCTCCAGCAAGTCCATCGCCACGTATTGATACTCGCGCTCAGCCAGCAGCGTGAACGGCAGAAGTGACGACAGCAAAATCGTTCGTTTCTTCTTTTTTATACGGATAGTACACGACAAGGGTAAAATCGCCTTCGATGATCTCTCCGGTTCTCATCCACTTCTCCACATCGAAGGTCACTTTCGCCGTTACGGTGTGCTTGAAGTAGTCTTTTTCCAGCGCAGCATGCGCGGCAAAGTCTTCGCGCAAACGGTCGCGCTGCTCGTAAACGGCAGCATACGTCAGCTGCATCGCTTCCTTGTCCATGACATCCTCCCACCACAGCTTGCGCGGGCGATGCTTCTGGTTGCGCAGGTAGTCGAATTTCATCAGGCTGAGCACGTGTTCCAGCCCTTCGACCTTTTGCTGCTCCAAAAAGGACTGCAAGCGAGTGAACAAATCTTCCAGCTGATGCCCGATGCGGCTCCAGCCTTGCTTTTCCCAATAGTCGCCAAACGTCTGGAAGAAGTCAAACGCCGTCTCGAACTGATTGGCCAAAAGCCATTCCAAGGTCAGATCCATCCGGTGCGCGTTCCAGTATTTCTCCAGCACGTCCTCCACCCGCTTGATCTTCTGCATATCCGCAAAAGACAGCACGTTGTTGCCCAAAATCTCGTAAGGCGCTTCATCCATAAACACATAGCCGTGTTGGGCAGCGCGCGCCCGCACTCCGGTTCCGCGCAGCATTTTCAAAAAGCCGAGCTGAAGCTCCTCCGGACGCAGGGCAAACACATCGTTGAACGTCTTGCGGAAGGAGTGATAGTCTTCCTCCGGCAAGCCCGCGATCAAATCGAGATGCTGGTCGATCTTCTTCGATTCCTTGATTTGCGTAACCGTTCTGGACAGACGGTCGAAGCGCTGGATGCGCTGCACCAGGCGGTTTGTTTCGTCATTGGTAGACTGGACGCCGATCTCGAAGCGGAAAATCCCCGGAGGCGCATTTTCCGTCAAAAAGTCCAGGACGTCCGCACGCAAAATGTCTGCCGTAATCTCGAACTGAAAAACAGTGCCGTTGTGATTGTCGATAAGGAACTGGAAAATCTCCAACGCATACTTTTTATTGATATTAAACGTACGGTCAACGAACTTAATCGTTTTGATGCCATGCTGAATCAATCGCAGCAAGTCTTCCTTCACCCGCTCCAGGCTGAAGTAGCGCACGCCATCTTCAATAGAAGAAAGACAGTACTGACACTTGAACGGACACCCCCGGGATGCCTCGAAATAGACGACGCGGTTGTTCAGTTCGTCGAGATGATCCACAAATGGCGACGGAATCGCATCCATCTCTTCAATCTGTGCTCTCGGCATGGAAAAGCGAACGTACTCGTCGTCGCGATAGGCGATTCCCGCTACATCCCGCAGGCGAGGAGGCTGACCGCTGTTTTTCGCCTCCTGATAGGTTTGCAGCAGCGCAAGAAAAGTCTGCTCCCCTTCTCCGATGGCGATGACATCAATCTCCGGATGCTTTTTCATCCATTCGTCCGCATCGTAAGTCACTTCCGGCCCTCCGAGGATCACTGGAACATCGGGACATATTTTTTTCAATGTGCGGATCACGTCCAACGTCTCGCGGATGTTCCAGATATAACAGGAAAAGGCGACGAGATCGGGCTGTCGCTTGTAGATGTCCGCCACGATGTTGAGCGTCACGTCGTTGATCGTATACTCCACCAGCTCGATGCCCGGAAAAGCTTCCTGGGCGTAGCTGCGCAAATAGCGCAAAGCCAGTGAGGAGTGAATGAACTTGGCATTTAAGGTCGATAATACAATCTTCATGAATGAGTCTACTCTCCTTGCACAATCCGGCCATGCCACCAACCATCTGTGCTGCGACAGTCGGTGGAAAACCGAGCGATTTCCTTTCGTAACAGTACCACACGAGACAAGAACACGGCAAATCCTGTTCTGATCAGCGATTCAACTCTCGCACGACATGCCCCAGTTCCGGCACGATCAGGCGATTCATCGCCAGCTTGACCGCACCTGTCGACCCAGGCGTGGAGAAGATCATTTTTCCTCCCCGGGTGCCCGCGACTGCGCGACTGAGCATGGCCGCCGATCCGATATCTTCCGTAAAGCTCAGCATCCGAAACAGCTCGCCAAAGCCGGGCATTTCTTTTTCCAGCAAGCCGTGCACCGCTTCGAACGTGTTGTCGCGCGGCGATATGCCTGTCCCGCCGTTGAGCAAAATGACCTGCACGTCCGGATGCGCCACTCCTGCTTCGATAGCTGCGATCACCTCGGCAGGCTCGTCCTTCACGATCTGGTACAGGGCAACGTGATGACCTGCTTCGCCCACCAGTTGCTTCATTAATTGTCCGCTCTTGTCTGTCTCTTCGGTTCGCGTATCTGACACGGTGATGACCATGCACGTTACGTGTTTGGGCGACAATGCCTTGTGCTCCTGTGTGCTCATTTTGCGTCCTCCCCTTTTCCTGCTGGCGCATTTTCTCTCATTCTACCATTTTCCCTCAATCCGGTACGGCTCAACCGCGCGATTTCCGTGAAAACCTCTCGACGTTTTTCACACTTCTGCTACCCGAGATGGCGCGGTTTTCGATATAATGCTGATGACAGCTATTTTCGACAGACAAGGAGGCGTCCCCGGATGGCAGAACGCCCATTTTTTTCGTTCCATTTTCACAAGCAATCCCACACGCCCATTTATGTGCAACTAGCCGAGCAACTGAAAACAGCTATTCTGCGCGGGGCCTTTCTTGTAGACGGTCAGCAGTTGATTTCCCTTCGCGATATGAAAACCGTCAGCGGCTGCTCGCTGGAAACCGTCAAAAAAGCATACGATCACCTCGCATTGGAAGGCTGGCTGGAGGCGGTGCACGGCAAAGGCTACTACTTGACGCAACTGGCAAAAGAAGCGCGTCTGGAAAGCCGCCTGCCGCTCACCGACATTCCGATCGCTTCGCTCGCCGACTCTTCTCCCCGCCCTGGCGAAGAGCTGGTCAAGCGACTGCGCGGCGCCTTTTACGAGAGCCTGGCCGTACTGGACGAACCTTCGGCGCAAAAGAAACTCCGCCGCGCCCAAGCCGCCAAAGTATTTGCCGATCACCTGAGCAGAAGAGGCTTGCCGCACTCCCCTGAACGCGTGCTGCTGTTCAACCGGAGTACGAGCGGGTTCGCCTTTCTCGCCCAGCGCATCATGAATCCGCGCGATGTCGTCTACGTGGAGGAATACAGCTACCCCGTCTTTTTGCGCTTGCTCAGTCAGTGCGGCATCACGGTGCGTCCGATTCGGCTCGACGACGAAGGAGTCAGCATAGAAGCACTCGATCAGGAACAGGAGCACTACCCGGCCAACTGGCTCTTGATCAATCCGCACTATCATTTTCCTACCGGGATCAGCTACTCGCTGAAACGCAAGGAAGAACTGCTTGCCTGGGCCGAACGCCACAGCGTGCGCATCGTGGAAAACGACCACTACGGCGACTTGTGGTTCGAGGAGCCGAGCAAGCCGATTTACGAGATGGCTTTTCAGCAAAAAAGCTCTGTCGACGTGTACTACCTGCACTCTCTGTCCAAGACGCTGGCACGCGATCTGCAACTCGGCGTCCTGATGCTGCCTTCTGATTTTGCCGAAGAGGAGCTGGAGCGCTACAGACAGATTGTCTCGATGACAGGTGCGGAGCCGTCGCTCTTGGTCGTAGAGGCAGCCGTTACACTCCTCGGCGATCCCTGGTTTTACGAAAAGTATTTGCCGGATCACCGCGCTTTGTTCCAGTCCCGCTTCCTTAGGCTTTGGAAGGAAAAGCAGCAGGCTTTGCCGTCCCACGCCCGGATGTATCCGATTTCCGGCGGGCTGAATACGTGGATCGAATGGGGAAATCCGACTACGAACGCCACCGAGCTGGAAGAGCGGGTCGTAACCATCTTGCGGGAAGAAGGGCTTGAGCTTACGTGCGGCCATGCTTTTCGGGTAGCTGACGAGCCTGACGACACCAAGCGCCGCCCTGCTGTCCGGTTTCCGCTCGCCCCGCTGGAGGAGCGCGAACTGAAGCACTGGCTGCATCGCCTGGGGGCCGCCCTTTTGCGGTAATTTTTTCAGGGGAAACGCCATACTAAGGAAATACCGAGCTTTTCTCGCATCAAACCATTCACAATCGTATAAAGAAGTCGAGGTATGACCTACATGATCAGAAAATGGACTGACAAGCTACAGCTTGATCCCCCGAAAACACTCGTCCTTGGGTTCGCCCTGATTATCCTTCTCGGCACATTCCTGTTGACCCTGCCGAGCGCTACCGTCAACGGACAAGGACTGCCGTGGCTTGATTCTCTGTTCACCGCCACTTCGGCCACCTGCGTGACAGGTCTGGTCGTCGTGGACACCGGAACGACCTTTACGACTTTCGGTCAGATGGTCATCCTCTCGCTTATCCAAATTGGCGGTCTTGGCTTCATGACCGTCGCCACTTTCTTTTCCTTGATCATGCGCAAAAAAATCTCGTTGCGCGAGCGGCTGATCTTGCAAGAGTCGCTGAACCAGATGACGATGGAAGGCGTCGTCCGTCTGGCCAAAATGATCCTGATTTTCACCGCGCTGGCAGAGCTGATCGGCGGGGTTTTGCTTTCGATCCGGTTCGCCTTCGACTTTCCTTTGCCAAAAGCGATCTACTTTGGCTTTTTTCACGCCATCTCCAATTTCAACAACGCCGGCTTTGACTTGATGGGCGACTTCGCCAGCCTGACGGGCTATGTAGACGATCCGCTCGTCACGCTCGTCGTATGCTTATTGATTATTCTCGGCGGGATTGGCTTTATCGTCGTCAGCGATCTGTACGAATATCGCCATACGCGCCGCCTGTCGCTGCATACCAAAGTCGTCCTGTCCACGACTGCCCTCTTGGTGCTGGGCGGTACGGTGCTGATCTTCATTTTGGAGTATACGAACCCGAAAACGTTGCAGCCGCTCTCCATGCTCGGAAAAGTGCTCGGCTCGCTCTATCAGTCTGTGACGGCGCGAACGGCCGGGTCGAACACGCTGAGCATCGGCGACATGCGCCAGTCTTCGCTGTTCCTGATCATTTTGCTGATGTTCATCGGGGCTTCTCCCGGTTCCACCGGGGGCGGGATCAAGACGACGACGTTTGCCACGCTCATCGGTGCGGTCATCGCCCAGATCAAAGGGAAGGAAGACGTCATCTTTTTCCGGCAACGCATTTTGCCGCACATGATTTACAAGTCGCTGACCGTGACCATGACCGGGTTGTTCATCGTCATGGCCGTCACGATGGCTCTGTCCATTACGGAAGCAGGCGCACGTTTTGAAATGATTTTGTTCGAAGTCACGTCCGCTTTCGCCACGACCGGGTTATCGATGGGGCTGACCCCCAGTCTCTCCCCGATCGGCAAAACGCTGATCATTTTGACGATGTTCGCAGGACGGGTCGGGCCGCTGACGATCGCATTCGCGCTGGCCCAACGCAGGCAGAAAGAATACTTCCGCTATCCAAAAGGCAAAATCACGATCGGTTGAATGAACGAACGAAAACCCTGCCAGTTGTCCATTGGGACGCTGCGGCAGGGTTTTTCATCTTTTTCGTGCTTTTGCTTACTTATGCTGCAACTGTTTGGACAGCTCGTCGCGAACCAGTTGGCCCATTGCCACGGTGCCAATCGCTTTGCTCGGATCTGCTGCGATATCGCCTGTGCGGTGTCCGGCCTCAAGAACGGCCCACACGGCATTCTCGACCGCTGCCGCAGCCTCATCCATGCCGAGCGAGAGGCGAAGCATCATCGCTACGGAAAGAATCGTCGCCAGCGGATTGGCAATGCCTTTTCCGGCAATATCAGGCGCGGAGCCGTGCACAGGTTCGTACAGACCGAAGCTTCCCGCTGCCAGACTGGCAGAAGCGAGCATTCCGATCGATCCGGTCAGCATAGCCGCCTGATCGCTCAAAATGTCTCCAAACATGTTTTCCGTCACGATGACGTCGAACTGCTTCGGTGCGCGAACAAGCTGCATCGCGCACGAATCGACCAGCTGATGCGACAGCTCCACGTCAGGATAGTCGGCTGCAACGCGTTCGGCTACTTTGCGCCAGAGGCGGGAGCTTTCCAAGACGTTCGCTTTGTCGACGGAGACGAGACGTTTTTGACGCTTGCGGGCGATATCGAAGCCCACGCGGATGATTCGCTCCACTTCGGCTTCGTTGTAGATGCACTGATCTTCCGCTACTTCTCCGTTCGGGCCGTCGTAGCGCTTTTTCTCCCCGAAGTAAATGCCGCCAGTCAGCTCGCGCACGACAATCAGGTCTACGCCGGAAACCACTTCAGGCTTGAGCGAAGAGGCGTCGACGAGCGAGCTGTGCATGGTCGCCGGGCGAATGTTGGCAAACAATCCAAGCGCTTTGCGAATGCCCAAAAGGCCAGTTTCCGGGCGCAGATGTCCCGGGTTTTGATCCCACTTCGGTCCGCCTACTGCGCCAAGCAGCACAGCGTCAGCTTGCTTCGTCAATGTGACGGTTGCTTCCGGCAAAGGAGTTCCGTCCGTGTCGATGGCAATTCCACCGATTCGGCCTTCCTCGCACGTAAATGTAACGCCTTCGCGCTCTCCTACAAGCTGAAGGACTTTGACTGCTTCCTGCATGATCTCCGGTCCGATACCGTCACCAGGAAGAACGGCGATGCGATAGTTTTTCTTCATCGTTTATCCCGCATTTCTTTTCTGTAATGGTTTTTCGTTCCTTGCTGGTTCCTGTTCCTATCCAATACGCTTTCTTTCTAGTTCACAGCCACTGGCACCGATTCCCCGCGACGCTCCAAAATTTTGTTGATGGCGCGTATATAGGCAATCGCGCTCGCTTCCAGCACGTCCGTACTGACTCCACGGCCCGTAACTGTCAGCTCGCCCTGTTGCAGACGGACATACACTTCGCCGAGCGCATCCTGGCCGTGCGTAACCGAAAGAATTTTGTAGTCAATCAAAGTGACTTCTTCTCCAGTCGCACGGTCGATCGCTTTGTAGATCGCATCGACGGAACCATTGCCAATCGCTGCTTCTTCTACGACCGACTCGTCAGCCCGCTTGAGACGAACGCTGGCGGTCGGCACGGAAATGTTGCCGTAGGCGAGTTGAACCGATTCCAGCTGGAACGCTTCCTGGCCGCGAACGATTTTGGTATCGATCAAGGCAAGAATGTCGTCGTCCGTAATTTCCTTTTTCTTGTCGCACAATGCTTTGAATGCGGCAAAAGCGGCGTTTACTTCCTCTTGGTCGAGGTGGTAGCCCAGTTCCACCAGCTTTTCCTTGAAGGCGTGACGGCCCGAGTGCTTGCCGAGAACCAGTTTGTTTGACTTGAAGCCGACCGACTCTGGACGAATAATCTCGTAGGTGGTAACTTCCTTCAAAACGCCATCCTGATGGATACCGGATTCGTGCGCAAAAGCGTTCGCTCCTACGACGGCCTTGTTGCCCGGCACGATCATTCCGGTCAAACGGCTCACCAGCTGGCTGGTCCGCGCGATTTCCTTCAAGTGCAGCTTGGTTGTCGCCTGGTAGTAATCTTTGCGAGTCTCAAGAGCGAGCGCGACTTCTTCCAAAGCAGCGTTGCCGGCGCGTTCACCGATCCCGTTGATCGTGCCTTCCACTTGGGTCGCTCCGCCTTCTACCGCTGCCAAACTGTTCGCGACAGCCATTCCCAGGTCATCGTGGCAATGACAGCTCAGGCGGATTCCGTCTGTAGCCGGCACGCGCTTTTTCAACTCGCGGAAAATGTTTCCGTACTGATAAGGCGTCATGTAGCCAACCGTGTCCGGAATATTGACAGTCGTAGCCCCAGCCTTGATGACTGCCTCCACTACCTCGGCCAAAAAGTCGATCTCTGTACGCGCTGCATCCTCAGCAGAAAATTGTACTTCCGTGAAATACTTTTTCGCATACGTGACTGCCTCCACCGCACGAGCAAGGACTTGCTCCTTGCTCATGTTCAGTTTGTACTGGCGGTGGATCGGAGAGGTTGCAAGAAAGACGTGGAGGGATGCGTTTTGCGCGTTGCGCAGCGCTTCGTACGCCTTATCCATGTCGTCTTTGACGGCACGTGCGAGACTTACGATGGTGGAGTTTTTCACCCGCTTCGCCACTTCGGCCACAGACTTTTGGTCGCCCGGGGAAGCAGCCGCGAAGCCGGCCTCAATTCTGTTTACGCCCAGCTTTTCCAGTTGGAGGGCGATCTCCACCTTTTCGTTCGTGCTAATGTTGACGCCCGGAGACTGCTCCCCATCACGTAATGTCGTATCAAAAATCTCAATGGTCCGCATGAACTTTTCACCTCCACATTTTTTCCTACATTATATATGTCTCTTTGTAACGATCCTTATTGACCGATTTTCGCTTCTTCTTTTTTCGTGTCTTTGTTCAGCCAAGACATCATGCCGCGCAGTTGTTGACCTACTACTTCGATGCCGTGTTCTGCTTCCAGACGGCGGCGGGAAGTGAAGCCAGGGCGGTTCGCTTGGTTTTCCAAGATCCAGTTGCGAGCGAAAGTACCGTCTTGGATTTCAGCCAGCACTTTTTTCATTTCTTTGCGAGTCTCGTCTGTGATGATGCGGCGGCCTGTGCTGTAGTCACCGTATTCCGCTGTGTCACTGATCGAGTAGCGCATGCGAGCCAGACCGCCCTCGTACATCAGGTCGACGATCAGCTTCAGCTCATGCAAGCACTCGAAGTAGGCGATCTCAGGGGCGTACCCTGCTTCTACCAGCGTATCGAATCCTGCTTTTACCAGCTCGCTTGCTCCACCACACAATACCGCTTGCTCACCGAACAGGTCTGTTTCTGTCTCTTCACGGAAAGTTGTTTCGATTACGCCTGCTTTGGTGCAACCGATTCCGCTGGAGTAGGCCAGAGCGAGGTCTTTCGCATTGCCAGTCGCATCCTGATAGATCGCGATCAGACCAGGTACGCCGAAGCCTTCTTGGTATACGCGGCGAACGAGGTGACCAGGGCTTTTCGGAGCGGACATGATGACGTCAACGTCTGCTGGCGGCACGATTTGCGCATAGTGGATGTTGAAGCCGTGGGAGAAGCACAGTGCTGCGCCGGATTTCAGGTTTGGCGCGATCTCGTCGCGGTACACTTGCGCCTGGCGCTCGTCTGGCATCAAGATTTGCACAACATCAGCGCGCTTGGTTGCTTCTGCTACCGTCAAAACTTCAAAGCCGTCTTTAGCCGCTACATCCCAGGATTTCCCGGGGCGCAGACCTACTACTACTTTATAACCGCTGTCGCGCAGGTTTTGTGCTTGCGCATGGCCTTGGCTGCCGTAGCCGATGATCGCGATTGTTTTGCCACGCAGTACCTCTTTGTTTACGTCCGCTTCATAATACATTTTTACCATTTGTGTAGCCTCCCTGAAATATCGTTTAGTTTGAATTTCTATTCTGAATTTTGCAATTTAAACCGTTGCTGCGGCTGTTGCTGGAACAATACTGCGCGCCATCGCTACTGATCCGGTGCGGGTCAGTTCGAGTACCCCATAGCTTTGCAAAAGGACAAGCAGCGCGTCGATTTTTTCGGTGTCACCCGTCACTTGCACGATCAGCGAAGTCGGCCCGACATCGACGATCGCGGCGCGGAACGGCTCGACGATCCCGTTCAGCTCTGCCAGCTGGCTTGGCGAAGCACTTACCTTGATCAGCGCCAGCTCTCTGGAAACATAAGGATTTTCGCTGAGGTTCGTCACCGAGATGACATCGATCAGTTTTTGCAGTTGCTTCATCAGTTGTTGGATCTGACGGTCATCTGCGCCTGTGGTAATAATCATCCGGGACAGACCTTGTTCTTCTGTTCCGCCCACCGTGATGCTGTCGATGTTATAGCCGCGCTGCCCGAACAAGGTAGCGACTCGGGTCAAAACGCCGGGGTGATCGTTGACGAGTACGGCGATGGTATGTTGTTGCATCCTAATCGTCCCCCAATTCCATCTGATCTAATGTGTCGCCTGACGCTACCATCGGATATACGTTTTCTTCCTGCGCGACGCGGAAGTCCACTACGACTGGCCCATCATGCTTGAGCGCCTCTGCCCAAACCGCTTCCGCTTCCTCTGGTGTGGTTGCACGCAATCCTTTGACTCCGTACGCTTCCGCCAGTTTGACGAAATCCGGGCTGCACGTCAGATCGATTTGGCTGTAACGATTGTCGTAGAACAATTCCTGCCATTGGCGAACCATCCCCAAGCACTGGTTGTTCACAATCGCGACTTTCACCGGAATGTTGTACTGGGAGACAATCGCCAGCTCCTGGTTTGTCATCTGGAAGCCGCCATCGCCAACCACTGAAATTACTGTGCGATCAGGATGCGCGATCTGTGCGCCGATCGCTGCCGGGAAGCCGAAGCCCATCGTGCCGAGGCCACCGGAAGAGATAAACGAGCGCGGATGCTTGAACTTGTAGTATTGTGCTGTCCACATCTGGTGTTGTCCAACGTCTGTTGTGACGATCGCTTCCCCATCTGTGGAGCTGTACAGAAGCTCGATGACTGCTTGCGGCTTCAGCACGTCGCCGTCTTTTTTGTACTTGTACGGATACTGGGCTTGCCATTCTTTCAACTGGCTGATCCACGCTTCGGAATCGCAAGTGCGGGCAACCGGAATCGCTTTGGCCAGGGTGCTTTTGACATCTCCGGCCACGGTTACGGCTGTTTCCACGTTTTTGCCCAGCTCTGCCGGATCGATGTCGACGTGAACGATGCGAGCTTTCGGCGCAAATTCTTTTGTGCGGCCCATCGTGATCCGGTCATCGAAACGCGCGCCCAGCCCGATGACACAGTCTGCGTTCAGCAGCGCCTGGTTGGCGGTGTAGTTTCCGTGCATGCCCGGCATGGCGAGCGCCAATTCGTGCGTTCCAGGGAAACCGCCAAGACCCATGAAAGTGTTGATGACAGGGATGCGAGCCTTTTCGGCAAAAGCGAGCAGCTCTGCTTCGGCTTTCGAGGCGATGATGCCGCCGCCTGCCAAAATGACCGGGCGCTTCGCTTCGCCAATCGCGGTAACAAATGTTTGCACTTCTTCGTCTGTCGGCACGAGCGTGTCGCGGTAGCCGCGAATCTCGACTTTGTCCGGGTAGGTGAACGGCGCTGTCGCATTCGCCACATCTTTTGGAATATCGATGAGCACCGGACCCGGACGTCCTGTCGTTGCGATGTGGAACGCTTCCTTCACGATGCGCGGCAGATCGCGGATATCGCGGACGAAGTAGCTGTGCTTTGTAATCGGGATCGTGATCCCTGTAATGTTCGCTTCCTGGAACGCGTCTGTTCCGATCAACGACTGGGCTACGTTTCCGGTGATGCACACCAGCGGAACCGAGTCCATCTGGGCTGTCGCAATTCCCGTTACGAGGTTGGTCGCCCCCGGCCCGGAAGTGGCGATACATACGCCCGGTTTGCCAGTGGCGCGGGCATATCCGTCAGCAGCGTGGATAGCGCCTTGCTCATGGCGAGTCAAAATGTGCTTGAAGTAGCTCCCGTACAAGGAATCGTAGATCGGGAGAACCGCTCCGCCTGGATAGCCGAAAATGTACTCGACCTGCTCCAGGATCAAACAGCGCAGAAGCGTTTCTGCTCCTGTCACTTCCTCACCGAACTGGATCGGTGGCATGCCGTTCTTTTTCTGCAATTCGGCCATTTCAACACTCATTTCCTCTCCTCCTCCCACTTCTCAACAGGTACCTATAAACAATACCTATAGACACATAGAAAAACCCTTTCGCCCCGACACGGTTCGATTTCCATGTCTTTTGGGGCGAAAGGGTTCGCGGTACCACCCAACTTTATCGGCGCCTCACGGTCAGCCGATCTCAGCCAGTCACAATAAATGCGGACTGTAACACGCTAACGGGTGTTAATCGGTTTTGCCTACTATGTGATTTTACGCACATTTCAGCAAAACAGCTCGGAGGTGAGCAATGCAACGTACCCGATACCCGTTTCTCAGCAATCAGGGCTCTCTGTAAAAGGGGAGACGTGCACCATCCTCGTCATAGCCTGCTATTATAACAATATTTCTAATATTGTTGTTGTCAGAAAATAAAGTGTTACGTCTGATTATAGCTAGGCACTTTTGGGGTGTCAACGAAAACAAAAAGATTTTACTAGACTTTCGTCCGAACGAGTGCTCAATAGAAAATGGCGGAACGGCGCGGTTTTTGCGTGAAAGCGGATACATTTTTGTTCCGGCTTGTCCCCGTTTTGGACAAGGAAACGGAACGGCACTGCCGTCCCTTCCCCCTGTTTTGGGAACACGTTTATCTCTGTTCGCGCAGACCCTCGATCAAAATGCTGGCGATTTCCGGGCGGGTAAATTCCGGGGGCGGAGTCTTGCCGCTGCGCAGCAATTCGCGCACTTTTGTCCCGGAAAGCGTCAGGTGCAAGCTCGCGTCATGCGGGCAAGTCTTCGCGGTCGCCATCCCCTGGCAAGCCGTGCAGTAAAAGCTGTGTTCGAAAAACAAAAGCTGGATACCCAGCTCGCCTGGCTCAAACGCAGAAAAGATGTGCTGCGCGTCATACGTCCCGTAGTAATCGCCGACGCCTGCATGATCGCGGCCTACGATGAAGTGCGTGCAGCCGTAGTTTTTGCGGACGAGCGCGTGAAAAACCGCCTCTCTCGGCCCCGCATAGCGCATGGCTGCCGGAAAGGCGACGAGCAGCACGCGCTGTTTCGGATAGTAATTTTCCAGCAGGGCGAGATAGCTTTTCATTCTCACTTGCGAATCGATATCGTCCGACTTCGTCTCCCCCATCAACGGGTTGAGAAACAGCCCGTCAACGATCTCCATCGCCGCTTTCTGGATGTACTCGTGCGCCCGGTGGACCGGATTTCTCGTCTGAAAGCCGACCACTGTTTTCCAGCCTTGTCTGGCAAAGCTTTCTCGCGTTTCTTGCGGCGTCAAATAATACTCGGCAAAACGCTTTGGCCTCGGTCTTTTCAGCACTTGCACAGGGCCGCCCACATACAGGCCCGGCTTCTGGGCAAGCTTTTTCACGCCCGGATGCGCCTGATCGGCCGTGCGAAATACTTGTCTCGCTTCCCGTTCCTTGTCCGGCTCATAGCAGCTTTGCACGTGAAGAACCGCATAATTCTCCCCATCCTCCCCGCGCAACAGCACCCTGTCTCCCGGCTGAATGTCCGCATGCGCGAGCGGATCGACAGCAAGTGTTACTGGCAAAGGCCACACTGTCCCGTCTGCGAGCCGCATCGTCTCGACGACAGAGCGGTAGTCTGCCTCGTTCATAAAGCCTGTCAGCGGCGAAAAGGCGCCAATCGCCAAACAATCGAGATCGGACAAGGTCCATTCGTCTATCGTGATCACTTTTTTGACACTTGCGTTGTCTGCCGCTTCCGCCTGGTTCACCAGCCGATTGATAAGTGTTCCGCCGTGCGGCAAGATCGTTTGCATGCCAACTCCCCCTCTTCCTCTCCTACTTGTGCAGACCGCACTCGGTCTTGTCAAAGCCGGCCCAGCGCCCTGCACGCGGATCTTGCCCCGGGAGGACAGGCCGGGTGCACACACTGCAGCCAATGCTCGGATAGTGGCGATCATGCAGCGGATTGTAAGGGACCTGATTTGCATGTATATATTCCCACACCTGATCCATCGTCCAGTCCGCAAGCGGATTAAACTTCACCAGATTGAATTTGTCATCCCACTCCACTTTTTTCGCATGGGCGCGTGTCGGCGCCTGATCGCGGCGTATTCCTGTAATCCACGCGTCGTAGCCGGACAAAACCCGCTGCAATGGCTCTACCTTGCGAATTTGGCAGCAAAGATTCGGGTCCGTTTCCCATAATTTCTCTCCATGCTTCTCTTCCTGCTCAGCCAGCGTCATCTGTGGCAACACCTGGATAAACTTGGTCTGGTAACGCTCTTGCAGTTTGTCCCGCGTCTCGTAGGTTTCGGCAAAATGCTTGTTCGTATCGAGATAAAAGACAGGTATGGTCGGCGCCAGTTTATGCAGCATGTCGATCAGCACTACATCTTCGGCACCAAAGCTTGAGGCGAGGACGAGATTGCCTGCAAAGTTTTCTACCGCCAGAACCAGCACGTCCTGTGGCAATTTGGCTTCCATCCGGTATGCCCATACCTGCAATTCCTCATCCGCCATCCTCTGGCGATTGCTCATCAGCGAAACTCCCTTCCTGCTAGGATTCACCCACCATCATATGTTGGAAATCCGGAAGTGGAGATTCGTCCTGCCGACAAAACTGCATCGGCCACGCCAAAATGAACGAAGCGACCAGACATTATGCCTGATCGCTTCTCGCGGTATTTCGCTGTTATTTCTTTTCTACTTTCACGTCTTCTTTGGCAGGCGGGATAATAAATGTGCTGCTGGTAGGAATCGTATTTTTGACCTGATCCACGTTTTGCACAAGAGGTGCGCCTTTCGTGAAAACGACCGGTGCTACATAGACATCGTCTTTTTCTTTGGCAAATGCTCCCGGAACGAACAACGCCGAACAAACAACCGCCGTAGCACCCATCATCATCATCCATTTTTGTTTTTTCATATATGATCTCTCCCTATCCAATGTTTTCCTTTGACACTTTTTATTGTATGGCAGGAGGCAGTCCCTCCGACACGGACGGAAGATTGTTTTTCTCTCCAACCTGAGACGGAAGTTCTTCTACGTCCCACGCCCATTTTTTGGCGGCAAAAGCCGTTTGGCTGCTTTTTGCCGATACTTGCTGTCTTGCGGATGGAAAAAGGGAAAGACCTTTATACGCAAAAAAACCGACCATCTCCCCACGGGGAAAAGGTCGGCTCGTGATGCAGCCGATTAAGCGTTCAGCTTGCCTTTTGCAACTGTTGCCAGTTCGTTGAAAGCAGCTTTGTCGTTAACAGCCAGATCAGCCAGCATTTTGCGGTTCACTTCGATGCCAGCCACTTTCAGGCCATGCATCAGACGGCTGTAGGACAGACCGTTCAAGCGAGCTTGCGCGTTGATACGAGTGATCCACAGTTTGCGGAAGTCGCGTTTCTTTTGACGACGATCACGGTATGCATAAAGCAGGGATTTCATTACCTGCGCATTAGCGGATTTAAACAGGCGATGTTTGGAACCGAAGTATCCTTTCGCCAGCTTCAAAATTTTCTTATGACGACGGCGTGTAACAATGCCACCTTTTACTCTTGGCATACTAAACTCCTCCTGGTCTTTCCAGCATGGCGGCCTACTGCTAGGCGCTTAGGGAGCTCATGCTGCGTAATGTGTGTAGTGATACAAAAACTTACAGGTAAGTGAGCATTTGCTCAATACGTTTTTGATCGCCTTTGGAAACGAGTGCAGCTTTGCGCAGGTGGCGCTTCGCTTTCGTCGATTTGTTAGCGAACAAGTGGCTACCAAATGCGCGGTCGCGCTTCAATTGGCCGCTTCCAGTCTTTTTGAAACGTTTCGCAGCAGCCTTGTTGGTTTTCATTTTAGGCATCTGAAAAATCCTCCTGTCTAAACTACTATCTTACTTTTCCGCTTTCGGAGCCAGAATCATGATCATGCTGCGGCCCTCGATCTTCGGTTTACGCTCAGGCGTAGCGAGATCTTCACACTGGGCAGCCACACGTTCCATAACGCCAAGGCCGATTTCGGAGTGGGTGATTTCACGTCCACGGAAACGGATCGTACACTTCACCTTGTGATGATCCTCCAAGAACTTGCGGACGTTGCGAAGCTTGGTTTGAAAATCGTGTTCCTCGATGTTGGACGAAAAACGCACTTCTTTCAGCTCGATGATCTTCTGGTTTTTCCGCGCTTCTTTCTCCTTTTTCGCCTGCTCGTACTTGAACTTTCCATAGTCCATGATACGGCAAACAGGCGGTTTGGCTGTAGGAGCAACGTTTACCAGATCCAGTTCGGCTTCCTGGGCAATGCGCAACGCTTCCCTAAAAGGTACGACTCCCAATTGGCTCCCGTCAGCACCGATCAAACGGACTTCACGGGCACGGATCGCTTCGTTGATTAACATTTGATCCTTGCTAATACTTGCCACCTCCGTCAATTTCGAGAAGGAACAAAAATGTGCGAACGCATCTGCGCCCGCACATATCTCACCTAAGCAATTTCATCAGATCCAAGGATCTTTGCATAAGAGTTACCTGTCAACAGTCGTGGAAGACGTCGACGCAGGTGAGAAGCTGGGCGCCTCTGCTTGTTCTCGAAGTATGAAGTGTTTATACACTCAATTCATGATACAGGTTAGAGTTGTCTTTGTCAAGGCTTATCACACACTATCCTCCAATGTGCGACATTTCCACCTTGGGACGTTTTACGAGGCCAGGCGTCTCATCCAGCCGCTCTTCTGAATATCGTTCATCGCGCTTGCTCCAGATCGTCTGAATCTGCGCTCTGATCTCATCGTCGCTCGCTCCGTTTCGCAGCGGCTCGCGCAAGTCTTCGCCCGCAGAAGCGAACAAGCAGTTGTACATTTTGCCCTCTGCGGACAGCCTGGCGCGCGTACAGGTGGAGCAAAAAGCTTGCGTCACAGAAGAAATCAGCCCGATCTCCTGATCCCCGTCCTCGTAGCGATAGCGCGAAGCGACCTCCCCGAAGTAATTTGCCTCGATCGGAACAAGCGGCATCTCCTGGTGAATCATGCGGACGATTTCGCTGGACGGCACGACCTGATCCAGCTTCCAGCCATTGGAGTTTCCGACATCCATAAATTCAATGAAGCGCAAAGTATGCCCCTGCTCGCGGAAGTATTTGGCCATCGGCAAAATATCTTGGTCATTCACTCCCCGCTGCACGACCATGTTGATTTTCACGCCAAGACCTGCTTCAGCCGCCGCCCGTATGCCGTCCAGCACGGCTTCTACCGGATAGCCCCTGCCGTTCAATGTGCCGAACCGCTCGTTGTCCAGACTGTCGAGACTGACTGTCACGCGGTCAAGTCCTGCTTCCTTCAGAGCCTGCGCGTGGCGGACGAGCAACGAACCGTTGGTGGTCATAGCGATGTCGTGAATACCTGCTACTTTTTTTATCATTTCAATTAACACAGGCAAGCCTCTGCGCATGAGCGGCTCTCCGCCTGTAATTCTGATTTTCTGGACGCCAAGCGAGGCGAAAATGTCGGTCAGTCGAACAATCTCTTCAAATGAAAGCAGCTTGTGCTGCGGCAAAAACTCAAAGTCCGGTCCAAAAATTTCCGCAGGCATGCAGTATCTGCAACGAAAATTGCATTTGTCTGTCACGGAAATACGCAAATCGCGGAGAGGGCGATTTCGTGTATCAACGAGTGGCGACTGCTCTGGCATTGGCTGTCACTCTCCTTTTTCCTAGCGTATCATATCCACGATCGGGCGTAATAGCTTTCCTGCACTTTCGCCTGGTTGTTCCTATGCAAAACCATAATATTTTGCTTGAAAGTGTAAATAGCTCATTTTTGCTATTCCCTTTTTGAATTAATATAAGCTAATATGACTATATATTGTGAAATTGTATAACTGAAAGTGGAAGCGATGATCAGCGATTTGTATGTGGGCACTTGAATGGCTGGGAGTGAGTAGTGCAACCGACCCTATTATTGCTGTAGGGTCGGTTTATTTTATCCCAGAACATTTGTCGTGTCCACTATCGCCAATTCACTCACCAAAGCACCATTGACGTATGCTCTCTTCCCCCGTTTTGAAGCGAACGACTAAAAAAGAGAAAAGCAAAGAATCCGGAGGTCTGCATGCAATTTTTTACGAAGAAAACAAAGCCATGGACAGAGTACGTAAAATCCTCTCACACGACTGACATCGATCAAGTAGGAGAACGAGTAAAGGAGCGCTTGTCCTTTTTAGGGGTGGATCAAGACACGCTCGCCCATGTCAAAAATGCTGCCGAAACGCTTTCGCCCTTTAAAGCGAAGATTGTCGACCAATTTTACGGCGCAATCACGGCTGTTGATCAATTGCAAAAACTGATTCTCGACCACTCAACACTAGGAAAATTGAAACACACATTGGAGTTGTATCTTGAACAGTTTCTGCAGGCGAATGTGGATTACGAATACGTGAAGACGAGAATTGTGATTGGACAAGTTCACAGCCGCATTCATCTGACAGCCGATCATTTTATCTCCGCTCATCATATGTTGATTCAGATCATGACATCGATCTTGATGGAAAAATGGAGCCATCAGCCGCATCAAATGATGCAAATGGTCACATCCGTCCAAAAACTGGCAGCGTTCGATCAGCAACTGATCGTGGAAGTATATATGGAAGAGACGTTCAAATCATTTTTGTTCGGCATCTCCGACATGTTGAATCATATGACACAGCTCGATACGACCAAACAGCTCATCTCGGGCATGGACGAACAAATTGAGGAAAGCCACAGCGTGACAGCAGCTACGGAAGAAATGAGCGCTTCCATTCAGGAAGTGGCCAACCACGCTATCAAGGTGGCGGAAGGAACGGACGATGCCGTCCACTCCGCAGAACAGAGCAGGCAGATCATCAATGCCGCGCTGGGAGACATCCGGCAAGTCGGGCGCGTCTTCGAAGAGGTCATGGGCCGCGTCAACAAGCTCGATCAGGAGATTCACCAGACCCAGGATGTCGTGCATATTATTCGGGAAATCGCCGAGCAAACGAATCTGCTCGCCCTCAACGCCAGTATCGAGGCTGCGCGGGCAGGCGACCAGGGGCGCGGCTTCGCCGTTGTCGCCTCAGAAGTTCGCAAATTGGCCGAGCATACAAAAGAACAAATCAGCCAAATTACAACCAATATGGCATCGTTGCAGCATGTCTCCAATCAGGTGACCCAGCAAATGGACGATACAGGCAAACTGGTTGAGCGCTGTGTGAGTGAGGCCCAATACGCTGACGTCGCCTTGAACAAAATTGTGACCGCGATGCAGGAAATCAGCCAATCGACCTCGCAAATTGCCGCCATGACCGAGGAGCAGGCTTCTTCCGTAACGGACATTGCCCGCCGCAACTCCACGATTTTTGACTTGAGCGCGCATTCGCAGGAAATCGCCAAGGATACGGCCCAGCTGATTTTGGAATTGAGCCGAAAAATGGACGATTACCGCAAAACATTCTTTACGATCAACGTCAAGCTCAGCTCGAAAGACATCGTCCGCGTGGCAAAAACCGACCATCTTCTGTGGAAATGGAAAATTTACAACATGTTTTTGGGCTTGGAGCACTTGAACGCAAGCGAAATGGGCTCCCACCACACATGCCGTCTCGGGAACTGGTACTATGGCGAGTTGTCTGCCCAAGTGCGAAACAATCCGATCTTCAAAAAGCTTGAGGAGCCGCACCGGATGGTTCATGCTTACGCCAAGCAAGCCGTCGAGCAGTACCAGGCTCAAGATCTGGCGGGAGCGCAGCAAACGTATCTCTTGCTCCAGGAGGCATCGAGCGAGGTCGTCTCCCTGTTGTCCCGCCTGGAGTCCGCTCTGTAATTTCCTTTCACGAATCACGAAAAAAGCAAAAAGGGCAGTTCTCTTCATCGCGGAAGAGACTGCCCTTTTTCATGACCGTTTTGTTGTTTTTACTTCATTTCGTTGATTTCAGCGCGGATTTTTTCCACGAAGGCATCCACAGTCATGGCACCTTCATCGCCTACGCCACGTCTGCGAACAGACAGTGTGCCGTCAGCCATCTCTTTTTCACCGATGACCAGCATGTACGGGATTTTTTGCACTTGCGCTTCGCGGATTTTGTAGCCGATTTTTTCGTTGCGCGCATCCAGCTCCACGCGGATTCCTGCTTGTTGCAGTTTTTCTTTGACTTGCTCTGCATAAGGAATGTGCACTTCGCTAATGTTCATCAGGCGAGCCTGAACCGGAGTCAGCCATACTGGGAACGCCCCGGCATAGTGCTCGATCAGGATGCCGATGAAGCGCTCCATCGAGCCGTACATCGCACGGTGCAAGACAACCGGACGGTGCTTCTCGTTGTCCTGGCCAATATAAGTCAGGTCAAACTTCTCTGGCATCTGGAAGTCGAGCTGGATCGTTCCGCATTGGTGGCGGCGTTTCAACGCGTCAGTAATTTGGAAGTCGATCTTCGGACCGTAGAAAGCGCCGTCGCCTTCTTTGATCTCGTAAGGCATTTCCAAGTCTTCCAGCACCTTTTTCAAGGAGCTTTCCGCAGTCTCCCACAGTTCGTCGGAGCCCATGGAATCCTCTGGACGAGTCGAGAGCGCTACGCTGTATTCGAAGCCGAAGACGTTGTAAATTTTATCGATCAGTTGAATCATGCTCTTGATTTCGTTCTGGATCTGGTCAGGACGAACGAAGGCGTGCGCGTCATCCTGGCAGAAAGTCCGAACGCGAAGCATGCCGTTCAGCGCACCGGAATACTCGTGGCGGTGCACCTGACCAAATTCGGAGTAGCGGATTGGCAGGTCGCGATAGGAGTGCATCGCATTTTTGTAAATCAGCATGTGTCCAGGGCAGTTCATCGGCTTCAGCGCATAAGTCGCGTGCTCGACCTCGGAGAAGTACATGTTTTCCTTGTAGTGATCCCAGTGGCCGGACTCTTTCCAGAGACGCTCGTTCATGAGGAACGGAGAGCGCACCTCTGTGTACTGCGCCAACTGCTGCAGGCGGCGGGAGAATTGCTCCAGCTCGTTGCGGACAGTGAAGCCGTATGGCAGGTAGAACGGCATGCCTGGAGCTTCTTCGGAGAACATGAACAATCCCAGCTCTTTGCCCAGTTTGCGGTGATCGCGTTTTCTCGCCTCTTCGATGAAGTGCAGATATTCATCCATGTCGGCTTTTTTCGGCCAAGCTGTACCGTATACGCGTTGCAGCACCTGGTTTTCCGCTTTTCCGCGCCAGTATGCGCCTGCTACACTCATCAGCTTGAACGCCTTGATGAAGCCAGTCGATGGCAAGTGCGGGCCGCGACAGAGGTCGAAAAACTCGCCCTGCTCGTACAAAGTAATGGTAGCCTCGTCTGGCAGATCGCGAATCAGTTCCAGCTTGAGGTGATCGTTCAGATCGGAGAAGATTCGAATCGCCTCATCGCGGCTCACCACTCTGCGGCGAATCGGCAAATCTTCTTTCACGATTTTTTCCATTTCGGCTTCGATCTTGCCCAAATCCTCTGGCGAGAGTGCTACCGGAATATCCATATCGTAGTAGAAGCCATCCTCAATCACGGGACCGATACCGAATTTCACTTCGCTGCCGTAGATGCGGCGTACAGCCTGGGCGAGCAAGTGAGCGGTACTGTGGCGATATACTTCCAATCCGTCCGGTGTATCGAGAGTGACGATTTCAATCGCTGCATCATCCTCAAGTGGCGTGTACAAATCCACCACTTTGCCGTCTTTTTTACCGGCTACTGCTTTTTTCTTCAGGCTTGCGCTAATCGAGCCTGCGATCTCTTCGATGGTGATCCCAGCATCATACTGACGAACTGCGCCATCTGGGAATGTTACGTTAATTTGTGCCACCTTGGATTCTTCCTTCCTGTTTGTTTTTGAGAAAATAAAAAACACCCATCCCAAAAAGGGACGAGTGCATTCTCGCGGTACCACCCTAGTTCAAGTCTGTTTGCATAAAAAGGAACACCGAAACAGACTCCTCATGACATGATAACGGTATGGGAACCGGCAAACCGATAGTGGAAGCAAACGCGCTTCGTTCCCGGCTGCTACTCGAAGGGGGTAGATCCATATGATCTCGCAGCAAGCTCCCAGCCTAGGCCCGCCTCTCTAGAGCGATCTTCATATCGTCCATGTCCTTCTCATCGTATTTGTAAGCCATATACGTTTGTTGTTGCTTATTATAGTGGACTCGGATTGTTCCCGTCAAGTACACGTCTTTGCCCAATGCATAATGAACAGGAATGGCACGTAATCAGCCGGCTGTCGAAAATGCTGCGTATCGTTTGCGCAAGCCCCGGCCTGTCGCCAGCCATGTGCAGCACGATACTCTCAGGAGCCAGTGTAACCAAGGCGCTGACCAAATAATCCTCGTCCCGGCACTTTTGTTCGTCCATGCTGAGCACGGAATCAAGCTGCTCCAGCCAGAGACGGTCTCCCTGTTTGTCATAAAGATGGAAAGGTTTGTCCACACTAGGAACAACATGGACCACTTCCTGTTTCACTTCCTGCACGGCGATGAAGTAGCGCAACAGCTCGACAAATTCCTGGTATTGCTTGTCTTCCAGATATTCGTCAATCCCGGACTCCACCAGTTCAAACAGCTCGTTCCAATGCTCTTGCAGCCGGAACCGGATGAAACCCAGGACGTTGATCGTCCGCTCCTGCTCCAGATACAAAAACGCCTTGCGGTAAACATTGGCCTTGCGGGTCGTGGCAGCCAAAAGCTCGCGGCCATCCTGCTCGATTTCCTGGCACATGCGCTCGATGTAGGGCAAAATTTCTCCCCATTCTTCTTCCAGTTGTTCTGCCGCCAACAGATCGGCAGCCATTTCCTGCATGATGTCCGCTTCCTTGACCTGTGTCACCCACTCTGCCAACGTCAATGCCACAAAAGCTCTCGCCCACTCTATCGTCTGCGCATCATATTCTTCTTCGCACCAGCTTTGAAAAAGGAACGTGCAGTAGTCCTCCTGCTCTTGCTCCTTGTATGTAATGCGCACCGGGGCCGTATTGACTCGCTCCAGCATTTCGTTTACGATCACGCGATACGTGCCACTATGCTCAGGGACATTCTCCAGCAATACGCGATACGTTTGCATTTTCATCCCCCCAACCGCAATTGTAGTTACAGTATATGTCCCTTGATTGGCGATATACTTTTAAACGATTGGAAACCGGGGATTGGAAAATGGGGTCGTTCCATATGAAAAACGCGCTCCCTCATCACTTCCCCTTTGACAAAGGCTGGTGATCAAGCAGCGCGTGGAAACAGCTGGTATATCAATTAGTTTTGCATCACAAAATCTTTCTCTGCCATCTCGCCGTCCTGGAACACGCGCAGGATGTCGTACTGGGTATTGCGCTGCGCAGGGATTTTGCCTGCTCCGCGAATCAGTTCGAGAATCTGGTTGGTGTTCACTTTGTACGTACATGCGGCGGCTGAAACGACGTTTTCTTCCATCATCGTCTGACCGAAGTCGTTTGCTCCGTAAGAGAGCGACAATTGGCCGTAGTGCGGGCCCATGGTGACCCAGGAAGATTGGAAGTTTTCGATATTGTCCAGCATGAGTCGGCTGATCGCCAAAGACTTGAGGTATTCTTCCGGCGTGTTGTTGACGGCCTTCATGTTGGTGTTGTCCGGCTGGAACGTCCAGACGATGAACGCTTTGAAGCCGTGCGTCTCGTCCTGTGCTTCACGGATACGCAGCAAAGACAGCACGCGCTCCTCCATCTCCTCGCCAAAGCCGATTACCATCGTCGCCGTACCTGGCAACCCGATGCGGTGAGCAGCTTTTTGCGTATCGATCCACTCTTTCCAAGAGCCTTTCAAACGGGAAATTTTGCGGCGCGTACGGTCGTCGAGAATTTCTCCGCCCGCTCCCGGCAAGGAATCCAGCCCCGCTGCCTTCAGCTCTTTGAGCACATCCTCGACCGACATGTTGGAGACTTCCGCGATTTTGATGACTTCCGCTACCGACAGCGAGTGCATGGTGATTTTCGGAAAACGTTCCTTGATCGCCCGCAGCAGGTCGGTAAAGTAATCAATTTTCAAATCCGGGTTCGTTCCGCCCTGCATCAAGATTTCCGTACCGCCTACGTCTACGGTCTCCTGAATCTTTTGGAAAATGGTTTCTCTTGGCAGTACATAGCCTTCGCTTGAGCCTGGACGACGGTAAAAGGCGCAAAAGCGGCAATACGTATCGCAAATGTTCGTGTAGTTCACATTTCGGCTGATAACAAACGTGGCAATTGGTTCCGGATGATGCTTTTGCATCACCAGATTGGCGTAGTGTCCGATCTTTTCAATTTCGTTGCTGGCAAACAAGGCCAGGCCGTCTTCCAGGCCCAGTCGTTCCCCTGCAAGGGCACGCTCCAATATAGCATCGATCATCAGGATCACTCCTTGTACCATACGTAAATTCCATCCCACATGATATCACACTCGGGACATAACGGCTATAGCCCGAGGTGCTGCCACAAACAGGAGCTTTATGCAAAACAGCCCCGCAAAAAGCAGGGCTGCCCGATATTTCTTGTTCTTTTATCATTCAAATCCGATCTGCTCATACACTTCCGGTTCCCAGTAGATGACCGTTTGCGAAAGTGGCAGATTAGTTTCACGCGCACCATTAGGCTGACCGTTAAAGTAAATGATTTCAGTCACGGCTACCCGGTCTCCGCGCACGTCAATTTCTCCTGTCAGTTGCACGCTGGTTCCATCCGGCGCATAAAAAACGACTTTCCCCGATCCCAATGTCTTCATGGGCTCCTCCCAACGCTGTATGTCCTTCTTCTCTATACTAATGGATATTCTTTCCTATCGTCAATGGAAAAGCTAGGGACTTCCCGACCACGACTCACGCATACACAGGGCCGTTTCGCTCAGGACGAATCTCCTTAAAAGCCGGAAAATACCAGGAAAATGTAACCCCCCGGTGTAATCAATCGTATTTCTATCTGTTTGGATCAGCCCGCTTTTTCGGTCTTTGTCCGCACGACCAAGCATATCCTAACTACTGAAAACCGCTTTTTTCCTGTATAATTGATTCCCGAGAGGAAATGTGCTTAAGGAGATGCTCATGCTCGATCAAATCACAGAACTTTTCATGCAATATGGAATATGGGGCCTCTTTGGCATGGCATTTTTGGATTCGTTCATCAGTCCGATTCCTCCTTTTTTTATGCAAATTGCGATGAGTCTGCTTGACCCCGGATCGGCCCTCCGCTTTGCAACGGTGGCTTTTACCGCCTCGATTCTTGGGGCGCCAATCGGATTTTTGCTCGGCAAGTGGCTGGGGAAACCGCTTTTGCACAAGCTGCTCCCGGAAAAATGGGTCGTGGTCGCCACCGAGAAATTCGCCAAAAACGGAGACGCTGCGGTGTTAATCGGCGCATTTACGCCCATCCCGTTCAAAGTATTTACCGTATTGAGCGGCGTTTTCAACTATTCGCTGACAAAGCTGATGCTCTTTGCCATCGTCGGTCGCGGCCTGAAATTTTTCCTGATCGGTACGTTGTTTTACTTGTACGGCAAACATGCCAAAGTGTTGCTAGACGAATACTTGGAAGTCTCATTGCTCGCAGCCGCTGCACTTGTAGCCGTTGGCTGGTTCATCTGGAACAAACGCAGAAAACGCTATGCCTGAGATGAAAAACGCCCAAGCAACCTCGAATTGGCTGCATGGGCGTTTTTTCCTTTTGATGCGATTGGTTACGTGGCGAACAAAAAGGCAGACTGCTGCTGTAGCGCCTCCAGCGGGATCGGCTCATAGTCCAGAAGCTCGCGGAAAAAATGCACATCCAGCAGCTCGTCACCCTGGATGCCCCGCTTTGTCTTCGGCAGCAAATGTTTGTTTGCGTACAGCTTTGCCAGCACGTATTTGCGGGCATTGTTGTCTCGCAGCAGCTGATCCTCTGCTTCGCTGACGATGCAGGAAAGCGTGTACAAGTCAATCATGTGGTCGGCGAGCGCCTTCAATTTATAGCTGAGATAATCAGGCGACTGCTGGAGCAAATAAGCAATATTCTCCTCCAGTACAGCCAGCTCGGATTGCAAAAGCTGGGCGAACGGCCGGGAAAAGGCATGGTGCCAGCCTGCCGCACGCGAACGCAACAGCCGGATCAAGACCGCATGGCTGTTTTCTTTTTGCATGACGCGCAAAATGTCCAGCGCAAGAATGTTCGAAGTTCCCTCCCACACCGTCAACACCTGCGCGTCCCGTAGCAAGCGCGGTGTGACATACTCTTCGATAAAACCGTTGCCGCCGTGAATCTCAATGGCTATGTGGGCGGCTTCCACCGCTTCCTCTCCCGTCCGGTATTTCAACAGGGGAATCAACAGCCGGCAAAGCGCCAATTCGTCCCTGCCTCCCGAACCATCCTGTACGCGGTCGTAGACAGCAATCATGTCGAACACGGCGCCTGTGCTTACTTCCGTATCCAAGAGCAGGTTGACCAGCATTTCTCTGACCATCGGGTACTGGTCGATCGGCTTTTGAAAAGCACGCCGCTCGCTCGCGTAGTATTTGGCTTCATACAAGGCTCGGCGCATGATTCCGACCGATGCGATCGCATTGCAAATTCGCGACAAATTCAGCGCTTCCGCCATGTATTTGAAGCCATTTTCCGGCTGTCCGATCAAATAGCCTTCCGCGCCGTGCAGCAGCACCTCCGCAGACGGCACGGCGTTCACTCCGAGCTTATCTTTCAAACGCCGAACCTCAATCTGGTTGCGCGTGCCATCCGGCCGAACCCACGGGACGAGAAACAGCCCCAAGCCTTTTGTGCCCGGCTTGCTGTCGTCGATTCTCGCAAGCACCGTGGCGACCATCGCGCCCGCATTGCTGGCAAAAAATTTCTCGCCCGTCAACTGATAGACGCCCGGCTTCCCGGCTGTCGGCTTGGCAACCGTGAGATTCGCCCCGACATCCGAGCCGCCCTGACGCTCCGTCAGCCAAGTGGCTCCCTCGTACAGCGAACGGCGATCCCGCGAGGTCAGCCCGCTCAGGTACTGCTCTTTTTGCTGCTCATCCCCGTATTTATCGATCAAATACGCCGCCGACATCGTCAAGGTCACCGGGCAATAAAAGCCTGGCTCGGTCTGGCTGACGAGGTAGCCCAGCAAAAAGGAGTAGCTGTACGGTGCCTTGAACCCAAGCTCGGGAATGTCGTGGTACAAATAATGGACGATCCCCGCCCCGTACACGTCAGCCACCGTCTGCTTGTAGCCTTCGTTGGTGATGATCTCGGAAACGTCTTCGCCAAGGCGATTGTATTTGCGCAAGTGCGGCTTGCCGTCCCGATCGGTATAGGCTGCCCGCTCATCCAGCGGCCCCGCCGCATGTGCCCCCAGCCAACCGAGCTGCTGCTTCGCCCAATCGTGCATCGGCGCCGGCAAATACCGCTCCAGCAAGAAAGCAAGGTTGGGGTCTGCCGCAAAAAAGTTTTGCTGGCTGCCTGCGCGCGGGTGAGGGATGTTGTCGCTGTAGCGGCGCTGGTCGATTTTCGCTTGCAGGTCGCTCATGTCAGCTCCACTTCCTTTTGCGCAGCCGCATCGCGCAAAGCATGCTTGAGCACTTTTCCGCTCGTATTGCGCGGCAGCTGGGCGAGGACTTTCACCTGTCGCGGCAGCTTGTAATCGGCAAGGTGTCCGCTCAAAAAGCCGCGCACTTCTGTCAGCCAATCGTGCGCCGGATCAGCCCCTGCAACAAGCACTACATAGGCGGTAACCGTCTCGCCCCACTCGGGATGGGGCAGTCCCACGACAGCCACTTCGGCAATCGCCGGGTGACGCTCCAGCAGCTGTTCAAGTTCCTTCGGGTAGACATTGACTCCGCCCGTAATCATGACATCCTTTTTCCTGTCGACGATCCACAGGAAGCCGTCCTCGTCGAATTTTCCGATATCTCCCGTGTAAAGCCAGCCGTCGCGCAGCGCCTCGCTCGTCGCTTCCGGGTTGTTGTAATAGGCTTTCATCGTGCCTGCTCCACGAACTCGCACCTCGCCAGGCGTACCTGCCGGGACAGGTCTGCCCGCTTCGTCGACAACCTCGACTTCGGCGAACAGGACGCCGCGGTTTCCGACGCTGCCCACCTTGTCCGGGTGCTCGCGGTGCAGCAGGCGAGTGCCCGTCGGCCCTGCTTCCGTCAGCCCGTAGACGCAAGCCAGTTTGTCCCTGCCGTACGCTTGCTCCATCTGCGCAGCCATTTCCTTGGACAAAGGAGCGCCTCCGTACATCCAAAACTCCACGGATGACAAATCGTACCGGGCGAACTCGGGATGCTTCATCGTCAGCAAGTAAGCAACGGGCGCCCCGAAAAAGTGGGTAATCCGGTGCTTTTGCACGAGCGACAAGAGAAGCTCCGGCGAAAACGTGAGCGCCATCACTTGCGTCGCTCCGACCATCAAGCCTGAGATAAAAAACAAGTGCAGCGGCGCTGAATGGCTGAGCGGCATGAGCTGGAGGATGCGTGAGCGATGGTGGATCGACAGTTCGATGGCCATCATGGTCGCGACGGTCAGCAAGCTTCTGTGCGTGTACAAAACACCTTTTGGCCGGCCCGTTGTACCTGACGTGTACAAAATGCTGACTTCGCTGTCTTCTGTCAAGTTCGGAGCATCCGGGTCGATCGCAAATTCATCCAGCTTGCCGAGAACATCTTCGCCTATCTCCCAAGCTGCTGTTCCCAGCCAAACGCCCTGACTGCCGCCCGTCTTGATGGCAAGCAGATTCGTTCCTTGTTCGATCCATTCGTTGACCGCGTGCACGAGAGCTTCGTGAACGATCAGTGCTTTCGCCCCTGCATGCTCGCATATGTAGCGCACTTCCTCCTGGGTCGACCGCGCATTGATCGGTACGACAAGCGCCTGGCAGCGAATAACGGCTATGTAAAAAACCGCAAACTCCGGACAATTCGGCAGCATCAAAACCACGCGATCTCCTGGCTCGACGCCATGCTCTCTCAAACGATAGGCCCACCTGCTCGCCCGATCATTCCACTCGGCAAAGGTAAGTTCTGCATCACCTGCAACAAGTGCAGGCTTGTCGGGATATTTGCGTCCGTTTGCAGCAAGCAAAGCTGATACGTTCATCGGTTCCCCTCCCCATTTTCTTCCAGCAATTTTTGTTCAAACCCCAGCTTGTAAGCGAGAATATCTTCCCGCAGCAGCGACAGCTCCCTGATCTTGTCGTCAATCTCCGCCAGCTTCTGGTTGCCGTAATCAATGGCACGCAGCAACTGGGCGCGACCGCTGCGATCCTCGCCAAACAACTCGATCATTTCCCGGATTTGCTCCAGCGAGAAGCCGAAGCGCTTTCCCCGCATAATCAATCGCAGCCTGGCCCGATCCTGGCGGCTGTAATACCTGATCCCCCGCTCAGTTCGAGCCGGAAAAATCAGGCCGACTTCCTCGTAGTAACGAATCGTTCTCGTGCTGACATCCAGTTCGTGAGCAAGATCAGAGATGGACCATGGTGCTTGCTTTTCGTCGCCTTCTCTGTTCATCGTCTCCTGCTCCTTTACCTTTCTTTTCTAATATTCAGAAATAACTGATTAATCATATTTTACCTTCCGTTTACGTTAACGTCAACTGCCGCCCCGATCTACCGAAAAATTTCGCTGGTGCAATCACCGATCTGGCATACGCCCATATATTGTCATTGTGAGTTTTATGAGGAGGTGAAGCAATGGCCGTTATCAAAGCGAACAGCAATGACGTCGATATGTTGGCTCGTTTAATGCGCGCGGAAGCGGAAGGCGAAGGCGAGCTGGGGATGCTGATGGTGGGGAATGTGGGCGTCAACCGGATTCTCGCCAACTGCCTTGACTTCAAGAACATACGGACGATGCGAGATATGGTCTATCAATCTCCGGGCGGATATGAGTCTGTGCAAAAGCCGTACTTCTACCAGCGGGCACGTGAGCGCGAAAGACGTTTGGCCCAGCGAACGATCAATGGCGAGCGGACACGTCCAGCCACCAATGCGCTTTGGTTTTACCGTCCTGTCGGCAATTGCCCTGCCACCTGGTGGGATCAGGCAAACTCCGGGCGTTACAAGGCGCACTGCTTCTTCATTCCAACCAGAGCCGATTGTCCGCGCGTTTTTTAACAGATAGATAAAAGGAGCGAGTTCATCATGAGTCAGCAAATCCCATACCAACCGTATCCTTATGGGTATGAAATGTATCCTTCCGCACAGTTTCCTTTTGGCATGCAGCAACAACAGCAGCCGCAATTGGTTCCTATGCAGCCAAGCGGCGCGCTGATCCCTGGCACGCCTTATACGCCGGGGCAAGTCATGGAAGAATCGTACATCGAAAACATTTTGCGCATGAATCGCGGCAAAGTCATTACCGTTTACCAGACGTTCGAGAACAACAGCCAGTGGAACGCGAAAATTTTCCGCGGCGTGCTGGAGACAGCCGGGCGCGACCACATCATTCTCAGCGACCCGCAAACGGGCAAACGCTACTTGCTGCTCATGGTCAATACCGACTACATCACAGCCGACGAAGAGCTGAACTACATTCCTCCGACACTTCCTCAGGGGGTACGTTAAGCTTTACCAAAAAGACAGTGTCCATCTCTCGTTCAGATGGGCGCTGTCTTTTTGCTATAATGGGGCGATAGGCAAAGCATGCGCTTGTGCCACACATCTTTTCAACAGAAAGAGGAGAGCATTCGTGGCATTCGGCATTTCACGAGCAGAGTTAAACGAGTGGAAACAGGCGGTTCGGCGCGGAGAGATTGCTTTTCTGACGCATTACTGGCTGGACCCGCGTTTTCCTGAGATGAAAACCGTGACAAAAGTAGGCTGCGCCGATCCAAACAAGCTGGTGGAATGGTGCCGCCAGCACGGCTTGAATCCCGCCTATATTCACAACCGCGCCGCTTTTCCCCACTTTGACCTGATTGGCCCGAGGCAAATCGAGATTTTGCAGCAGATCGGATTGCACGACCACCTGGAGCGCTTTCGCCTGCTCGACTAAAAAACAGGCTACCCTCCAGTTCAAGGTAGCCTGTTGCTTTTTCTACTCTGCCTGTTTTCGGGTATGGTATCCGCGGTCGCCGTATGGAGCCAGCTTCTCTACCCACTTTGCTTCCAATTTCTCCAAAGCAGCCTTCGCATCAAACGCAGGCTCGTCTTTGTTTTCCAGCACTTCCAGCACCTCGAACTCGAATGCATCAGCGCCCAGCTCGTTCCAATCGTTTTGCAGTTCCCGGTTGGGATGGGAGCCGTGCTGCAACATGAACTTTTTGCCGTTCATCGTTTTGATGTTCATGGTGCTCGTCACGAGTACCTTGCCGTTCTCTTTGTTGCGGATCTGGTAGACGCCAGCCTCGCTCTTCACTTCTTTGTACAGCTGTTTCAGCTCTTGCTTGCGATCCGTCATCGCCTCTTGCTCCGCTCCGTCGCCGCCCGCCTGGCTCGTGCGCCAATACGCGCTGCCGTCGGCTTCCCGGCTCAACAAAGCGAAGTCGATCAAGTAACGGCGCAAGGTGACGTGGTCCTCATAAATCGCTTCCAGCAGCTCATTGACTTCCCGCTCCTTGTACACCTTGTCCGGCGCAAAGCGATTGGCAATCTCCTGAAAAACAATCTGCCTGTGGCTATGCTTGCGTGGTATCCGCGCCAGCGAATGGCCTGGCCCGTTCGGAAAATACTTTTGCACAACCGCGGCATATTCAGACGGCCCGGCCTCTCTCTGCTTTTCAGCCTGCTTGTTTGGCTTTCCCTTGCCCGTTGAAGAGCCTGTGCTTGCTTTGTCCGTTTCCCGCAGCAGCTCCATCATTGCCAAAAATACTTTTGCTTGCCGCTCTTTCTCTTTGAGGGCAAAACGGTGATTGCGGATCGTCGAAGCGCTGCCGATGCCCATCTCGGCTTGCACCTCGGCATCGCTTTTGCCCGCATAAAACAACCGCATCAAGCTGGCCTGATGATCGGACAGTCCGGTCAACCGCTTGTCCAACCCGCTCAGATGAGCAAAAACCGATTCATGCTCCTGCTCGATATGATGACGCATGTAACGGGACGCCTCGAACAGGGTGCCGTCTACCGGATAGATGATTCCTTTTTCCACTTCTGCGCCACATAGCAAGCACAAATAATCGTGCTCCCGCTCTACATATCCTTGCTTGGCTTCCTCCAATGAAGCAGTCCAAAACGATTCATTGATGCCCATTGACAAGCACATCCTCAAAATGTTTAGTTTATTGCAGACAATATAACACTTCGTTTGTGCATTGTCAAAAAAAGCCCCTTGTTGGTCACACCACCAACAAGAAGCCTGCTCGTCTTGATTCGTTTGCTGTTTTGCCCTATGCTCTCGTCGTCTCCAAAGTTTGCGACGCCTGGGCCAATTCTTGCAGAAAGGCTTGCCGATCGCCCTTCCAAAAGCTCCCTTCCGTCCCTACCCGGTTTTGCCGATAGCGAATGGCCAGACGGTTCACCAACTGGTTGATCTCCAAATGCTGCGCTTCTTCCATCGTGAACCGTACCGCGTATTCATAAAAATCTTGCTCCCACGGGCTTGTACGCACGACATGTCCGTACATTTTCAATGTCGAACCGCACAACTCCGTCTCAAACTGCAAGACGAGCTGGTCGCTGGCCGGCATTTTCAAGTGCGAGAGAAATCGCAGTCCGCCTGCGCCGATATCCTCAATCAGCACCTTCGCGCTGCCGATCTCCATCGTCTTTCCTTTGACAAGAACAATGGTCATGAATGCACAGAGGGGATGCTCAAGCTTCAACCGGAAATATTCACGTTTGTGACCCTCTGATCCACTCGCCATTGCTCTCACCTTCCTTTCCCTTGCCCGATTTATTCCCAAACGCGGCGAAGCCCTCGTCCCTGTCGGCACAAGGTTTTCGCTGCCCGCATTCATTTCTTAGGTAATGACTTCCCACCGCATGTCACAAAAGAAAACAGCGCCGTGTGACTGGCGCTCTATTTATTTTTCTCTTTCTTGTACCGAATGTCCTGCAACTTTGTGTCAAATGATTCCCAAAGCTCCCTTTGGTCGTACTTGATGGAATCGCGCTTCTCCAGACGGAACAGGAGCTTCACCACAAACCAGACAACCAGCAAAAACGCAAAAAAGATGACGACGGTAAAAAAAATCATAAGACCTGCCCCCTCCCCGTTTGTTAACAACATATGGGGAGAGGCAAAATAAGATGACCAATTATGGCAAAATCATGACAATTTTAAAAATCAGAACGGCGTCATGCTCTGCGGTTTTTTCGTCGTGTAAAAAAGCCGATCCAACTGCGGCAACGCGCGCAGGTCATCCAGCTCTGCCAGACCGTACTCGTGCAGCTTGCTGAAACGAACCGCCCCCATGGCGAGCGAGGAAAAATCGGATATATCCAGTTGAACAGCAGCGTCTGCCTGTCCTTCCTCTACCACGCGAGCATGTCCGTCTGTGAACTGGACAAGCCATGTCCCGCTGTTTTCCGGCAGGAAGGAGTCGCGCACCGTCAGCTGCAAGCGAACCGTTTCTGCGCCAAAGCGATGAGCGGACATTTGCCGGAAAAAGCCCGGTACATCAATCACCCGATACATCAGCCCAACCCCTGAAACATGACTCTCATGGTAGACGCTAGGCAAAAGTCGGTTCGTTCCATTTCCCGGATCAGACAAAAGCAAATGGAAGTCTTCGTCCGCAGTATTGAGGACAACCCGCTGTATTTGATCCGCCTGGCTGTGCAGGAAGGAGAGTAGCTGCGCCAACGCCTCGCGCGATTCATAGACCAGCTCTTTCGCGACGATATTGTTGAAAATTTTATTTTCCTCGTGAGCGCTTTCAAATTGGAAGGCAAGATATCCCGTCAGTTTGTCCTCCTGTCGGACACCGACGACGATTTTTTCCGGCACATTCAGCAGGCTGTCCACATCCCGCTCCGTCCGTTTGATCATCCCGTGCGTCTGCCGGGCGACCCGCTGGTAACACGCCAGCACTTGCTCCTTGTCCTCTTTTGTCATGTACACGATTTGATCCTTGCCCGTATAGGGAAGGCTTGCAGGCTTGAATTTGTACTGATGAATTTTGCTTCCTGTCCCAAAGCCCATCTGCTTGTAAAAATCAACGCGAAACGGATAGAGCGACACAAGTGGAATCCCTCTCTCCCGGTAAGCCGCGAGAAACCCGTGCAGCATCGTTTTCGCTACCTTTTCTTTTTTATGCAACAGATCGACAGCGACCGTGCCGATTCCTCCTGTCAGTACAGATTGACCGTATACATACATGGAAAAATCGTACCACTTCATGATTCCTACGAGCTGTCCGTCCCGATAGCATCCGTGATAGCTTACGTTCGGGTCATTTTCCAGCGTGCTTTTGACCCGTTCAGCGAACTGCTGTCTGCCCTCCGTCCCGAGAAGATTGCTTCCCGGATAAGCCATGGCGGCAATTCTCGCTACCTCGTCGATATCGTTCAAAGAAACAGGGCGAATCTCGTCCATCGTCACAATCACTCCTGTCTGTACGCATTTGGGACAAACCATTTCGTCTAAAAAAATTTTATAGAATCTATGCGGTAAATAGCAACAAGTTTTTGTATATTTTGGAAAAGTTTCATTTTCAGCCATATTTGGCTTGGCCATCCAAAAAGCGCCGACCGACTGGCCGACGCTTGATGAATTACTGGCTGTTCGCCTGTTGCCGCTGATTTTTGGCAATCACAAGCGACAAGAGGAAGCAGCCAATCGCGATAACCAGTGTTCCGGTAAAGACGACGTGAACCCCGGAAGAAAGCAAATCGCGGATCGACGCCAGCTGTTCCGCAGGGATGGAGCCTGTCTCGAAGGATGCGCCGAGATTCGCGTGGCCTCCCGCTACCGTGACCATGTTGAACAGCATCCCGAAGACTGCCGCCCCGAAGGTTTGGCTGAAGGTTCCTGTGAACGTGTTCAATGCGACAGCCGTTCCCCGTTTGTCGACAGCGACCGACGCCTGAATTTTGACCATGACGATCGGGCTGATCAGCCCCATGCCAAGCCCCACCAAGCCTACGGCGACATAAATCAAGTAACTTGCCGAATGGGAAGACAGAATCGTTAAAAGCGTCGTGGCAACGGTCAATATGGCCGTCCCTCCGATAATCAACTGCTCTGCCCGCAGCTTGCCCAAGAGATTGCCGGACAAAATCGAGCCGATCGTCCAACAGACGGGCATCGGCGTCAGGACAAAGCCTGCCATCGTCGCGCTTTCCCCCAGTACGCCCTGGCTCCAGATCGGCAAGTACACGACCATGCTGATCACAATTCCGTTGGTCAAAAACGTCAGCATGTTGATCATCGTCACGTTGCGATTCGTCAAAAGGGTGAGCGGAATCAGCGGCTCAGGCGAGCGCTTTTCTACCGTAACGAAAACCAGGTAGGTCACGAGTGCAAACACAATCAAAGAAATCGTCACCGGATTGGTCCAGGACTGATCCTGGCTGCCCGTCAACAGCGCGTACAACAAGGCAATCGTGCCCACGGTGAAGATCAGCGCTCCCGGATAATCGATATGACGCTTCGCTTTTGCCAGCAGCTTTTCGCGGTAAAACCAGACCAGCATGAAAAAGGACAAAAGCCCGAACGGCAAATTGAGAAAAAAGATATAACGCCAGGAAAGCGTGTCGACCAAAAACCCGCCAACGAGCGGCCCTGCCACACCCGACAGGCCCCATACAGCGCTGATCCAGCCCTGGGCTTTCGCTCTCGCGGTCTGCTCGGTATACAAGTCGCCGATAATCGTCATCGTAATCGGCATGACCGCACCCGCGCCCAAGCCTTGAATCGCCCGGAACACGATAAGCTGGCCCATCGTCATGGCCACACCGCAAAGCGTGGAACCAAGCAAGAAAATACCGATCCCGATCAGCAACACATTTTTGCGTCCAAACAAGTCAGCGAGTTTGCCATAAATCGGGGCAGACACGGCAGTCGCCAGCATGTAGATGGCGTAAACCCAGCTGACCAGCTCAAATCCCGATAAATCACTTGTAATCCGCGGCACCGCTGTACTGACAATCGTCCCTTCCATGGCGGCCAGGAAGGTGGAAAGCATCAGTGCCACCATAATTTTTACTCTCATCTCGATCTCCTCTCTCTATCTACGCACGATCGCGATTCGCCAAAAAGCGTTGTCATAGTATATCACAAAACTTTGCTTACCTATGAAACAAAAACGCGTCTGCCACCTGTCCGCGCCGTTGTTGCAACGCGCGAAAGGATTGACAAGACTGGGGACTCGGGGAGCCGCCTTCGCTCCTGATCTTGTTACAGCCAGCTTTTGATCGCCTGAAACACTTCCTGATAATAATGCACTTCATGGGGAACAAAATCACTCTGCTTGACCATCAGACTAGCGTCGTAGCGCTCTCCTGCCGCATCGGTCAAAAACCCTTTCGCTGCCACTTGCGAAAGCTGGTCTGCAAACAACGCCTCCAACTCCTGCACATTCACCCAGAGAAGTCCTGTCACTTCTTCCTTTTGCAAGCGATATTCGTGCAGCGGCTGATCGCACTCCATCGCAAATACGTGGCACAGCTCCTTGTCGATGATGCCTGGCGCCGTAATCACATCGCGAATGACGCCAATCTGGCGGAGCTTTTCATACGGCACGACAAGTCCAAGCTCTTCCTCCAATTCCCGCACTCCGTCACAGGGCCGCTCCCCTGCGAGCAAATGGCCTGCCGATGTTATATCAAGCAAATTCGGGCCCGTATCTTTTTCCGGATGCCTTTTCTGGAACAAAAGCTCCAGTTGTCCATTGTGCACCCGGTAAAGCCAGCAATGGAAAGTTTGGTGCCAATCCCCTTTTCGGTGCACCTCGCTGCGCGCTTCCACACCGATCTGCTGTCCTGATTCGTCAAAAATGTCAAAGCGTTCTTCCGTCATCCAACTCCACCTCATCTGCGTATCGGTTTCTCATTCTTTTCCACCTTACCAGTTAGGCGAAGTGTTGGCTACTCTGTTCGCCCGAAATATGCACTACCGCCACTCCGCCCCGTTTCGGCTTTGCTTTTGCGCTGTCCATGCTCGATCCAAAGCCTTGCCAGGCCGCTGGCGAGCAGCACTCCCGGTCATGTTGACAGCCGCGCTCCCTTCCTATAGACAAAGGGACAGCGCCTGGCGCCATCCCTTTGTCTCATCGTGTTGTCCTGGTGAAAGCTTATTGAATTGTGACTTCGTCCAGCATCAGGTAGCCTACCGGACTTAACCAGAAGCCTTTTACATCTTTGGCTGTTACCGATACGTGGTCGATGGTGCGGATCGGAATGACCGGAACTTCTTTCAGCTCGATCTCTTGCAGCTTGGCATAGATCGCGTTCCGCTTCGCTTCGTCCTTTTCGCGGCGGCCTTCTTCAATCAGCTTGTCGACTTCCGGGTTGTTGTAAAAGGCAATGTTTCCGGCGCTGCCTTTGGAGGAGCTGTGGAAGACGTTGTACTGGTTGTAGTCGCCGTCGCCTGTGGCATTGCCCCAGCCGCCGATAAACATCGCATGCTCGCCTTTGTCTGTGTACTCCAAATATGCCCCGTACTCCATTACTTTGATTTCCACGTCGATGCCAATGCCCTTCAACTGGGACTGGATTACTTCCGCTACGTTCATGCGCTCTTTGCGGTCATCGGTCACAATCGATGTTTTGAAGCCGTTCGCGTACCCTGCCGCAGCAAGCAGCGACTTCGCTTCGTTCACATCGTACTTGTAGTCCTCAAGGTTCGGGTTGTAGCCGATCACTTTAGGAGACATCGAAGAGACTGCTTCTGTCCCTACGTTGTTGTACACGCCTTTGACAATCGCTTCTTTTTCAATCGCATGCGCGACAGCCTGGCGCACACGTATGTCGTCAAACGGCTTTTTCGTCACGTTGAAGCCGATGTATTCTACACCGAGACCTTCTGCGCGAACCATGTTCATGCTTGGCGTTGCTTGTGCGCGCTCCACCTCTGTTACAGGAAGCTGGTCGCCGATGTGCGCTTCGCCTGCCTCGACCATCGCGATGCGGGTCGTGTCTTCCGGTACGACTTTATATTGGACTTTGTCCACTTTCGGCTTCTCGCCCCAGTAGTTTTCGTTTTTCGCCAGGGTCATTTCCTGACCTGGAATCCAGTCTTCAAATTTGAAAGGCCCGGTTCCTACCGGCTTTCTCGCCAATGTGTCAGCGCCTTCGGCAATCGCTTTCGGGCTGATAATGCTGCCTTCCGTGCTTGCGAGAATCGACAGCAGCGGCGCAAACGGGTAGTCCAAAATAAACTGAACCGTTTTGTCGTCGACTGCCTTGATTTCCTTGATCATCGCGAAGTTGGAAGCGCGCGGGGAACCTACTTTCGGATCGAGGGCACGTTCGAACGTCTTTTTCACGGCCTCGGCATTGAACGGTGTGCCATCGTGGAAAGTAACGCCTTCGCGCAGCTTAAATTCCCAAGTCAGATCGTCAACCTGTCTCCACTCGGTAGCCAGCGCTGGCTTGTAGCCTGCGTTTTTGTCCCGTGCCACCAGACTCTCATATACTTTGCCGTAAATATAGTTGGCGGATGGAATGTTGGAAATGAAATGCGGATCGAGATTGTTTGCGTCTGCCTTGCGCGCCACGATCAAGGTTCCGCCTTCTTTTGCCGCCTCGGAAGCCGGTGCTCCATTTGCGTTTTGCTGCTCTGTACCTGCGCCACATCCCGTCAGTGCTACACCGACGGTCAGCGACAGCGCGAGCAGCGATCCAAACAAGCGTGTTTTCTTCATCTGCGTGTCCCCCTGTACAATGCTGTCGAAAATTCTGAATCTATTTCTTATTTGCATTATACGGTAGACTTTCTGCGCAGCCTTTCAGCATCTTTACTTCTATTTATAATATTTTTACTTTTATTTAATTTTATCTGATTCAGCTTCCGGAAAGGGACTGCGTGAAAAAACCGCTCATCCCCTGTGAACGGACAAGCGGTTTTCTCCAATAAAAGCAGCGGCTACTGCTTTTGCCAGACGATTTTTCCCGCGTACACGACTGCTTCCTTCGCAGCTTGACGTGCGACAGCTTCAGCCGAGCAACTGGCCCGGACAAACACAGCATCGGCAGCGTCACCAGGCTTTGGCCAGGCGCGATTCCCTGCCTCGTCAAGCGGGGTGATGCCGCCAGTGACCAGGCCGAGCGTGCGGGCAAGCGATTTCTCGTCAATGAGCCGGAAGCGCTCCGCTACGCGATTCGCTTTTTGCAGCATATCTCCTGTGCCGAACGGGTCCCAATGATCGGTAATGTTATCGTTGCCAAGTCCGATCTGCACCCCTTTTGCCCGGAGCAGCGGAATCGGGATCGTCGGCATGTCGATCGGCACCGCGGACATGATCGCGATGTTCAGTTCCGTGCACAATTCCGCGATCTCTTCTGCCAAAGCCGTCGGCACCTCTCCCAGCGCATAGGCGTGGCTGACAGTCGTCCGGCCTTGCCAGCCAGCATCGCGCACCATCGCAGCGAGTCGCTTCATGATGAAAATGCCCAAATGCCCCGGCTCGTGCAAATGCAGGTCGATGTCCGCATTGGCTTCTACCGCAATATCCATCATTGTGTGCAGCGATTTTTCGATATCTTCATCAAAAGAAGCTGGATCGACACCCCCGACGAGTCCCGCCCCATGCTTCATCGCCTCGCGGACGAGCGCTACGGAATCACTGCGCAGCAATCCATGCTGAGGGAAAGCGACAATTTCCCAGGAAAGTTTTTCCCGGTAAGTTTCCAGAGCAGCGAGTGTGGCCTCCAAGTTTTGCAAACCGATGACCGGATCGATATTGCAATGCGTTCGGACGTGTGTCGCACCGTGCGATTGCAGCAGGTGCAGCAAGCCTTCTGCACGCTGTTTGGCTACCGGAAGCTGGCGCGGCAGCAGTTCCTGCTCTTGTTGAATCCGGAAAAAGCGGTTGGGAGCAGGAATGACTGCCTGCCAGGGACCTCCGTAAAACGTTTTATCCAGATGGATATGCATCTCCCGAAAAGACGGCAGCATGAGCAGCCCGTCTGCGTCCCAGTAAGAGGCAGCTTGTGGGAGCGGAGTGCTGGCAGGGACGATTTTTTCCACGCGACCGTCCGCCAAAAGCAGATGGACACGCTCTGTCGCCGTCCCTGTTATCCTCCCGTTCTCCTCTTGAAACCCGCTTTCCAGACGTGCGTTTTTGATCCAGAGGCTGTCTTTCCCGCTCTCCATGTTCGCTCCCCCTTCTTACTCCATCGTAATATCGTTAATCATCATGTAACCGGATGGGCTGATCCAGAAGCCCTTGATTTTTTTGCTGACTGCTGCAACGTGTTCCAGATTGCGGATCGGAACCATCGGCGCTTCCTTGGACTCGATTTCCAGCGCCTGGGCGTAAAGTTGCTTGCGCTTGGCGCTGTCCGGCTCGCGGCGCGCTTCTTCGATCAGCTTGTCCACTTCCTTGTTCACGTAAAAAGTCGTGTTGCCGCCCTTGCCGAGCGAGCTGGAATGGAACAGGTTGTACTGGTTGTAGTCGCCGTCGCCTGTCGCGTTGCCCCAACCGCTGATAAACATGTCTGTCTCGCCATTGTCTTCGGCATCGAGATACGCTCCGTACTCCAGCACTTTGACCTCTACTTCCACGCCGATGCCTTTCAACTGCGACTGAATGACTTCTGCGGCATTGATCCGCTCTTTGCGATCCCCGGTCCACAGCGTTGTCTTGAAGCCGTTGGCATAGCCCGCTTCCTTGAGCAGTGCCTTGGCCTTGTTCGGGTCGAACTCGTAGCCTTTCAGCGCCTCGCTATAGCCGAGAACTTTCGGGCTCATCGCAGAATTGGCTTTTGTTCCCACATTGTTAAAAACGCCTTGGATGATGGCATCTGTCTCGATCGCATAGTTGATCGCCTGGCGAACCCGGACATCGTCAAAAGGCTTTTTCTTCGTATTGAAGCCGATAAAATCGGTGCCCAGTCCTTCTGTGCGATACAGAGCCATTTGCGGCGACTGGCTGACGCGTTCGATCTCGGTTACAGGCAGCGGCTCCGCAATATGGGCTTCGCCTGTCTCAACCATGGCAATTCGCGTCGTATCTTCCGGAACGACCTTGAAGACGGCCTTTGCGTATTTTACCTTTTCACCCCAGTAGTTGTCATTGCGTGCGAGCACGATTTCCTGTCCCGGCGTCCACGCCTCGAACACGAACGGCCCTGTGCCTACCGGATGCTTGCTCAAATCTTTTCCGTATTGCTCGATCGCTTTCGGGCTGATAATGCTCCCTTCATGGTTGGCCAAAATGGACAACAGCGGCGAGTACGGGTAAGTCAGCTTGATTTGCACAGTGTAGTCGTCTACGGCTTTCACTTCCTGGATCATTTGGAACTGGGTGGCGCGCGGAGAGCCGACTTTCGGGTCGAGGACGCGAGCAAACGTCGCTTTGACCGCTTCTGCGTTAAACGGTGTTCCGTCGTGGAAAACAACGCCCTGGCGCAGCTTGAACTCCCACGTCACTTCGTCCAGCTGCTTCCACTCGGTTGCGAGCATCGGCTTGAACTCCATATTTTCGTCACGGCGAATCAATCCTTCGTACACTTTGTGCTGGACGACGCTCGCCGCGTTGATCGCGGAAATAAAGTGCGGGTCCAAGTTGTTGGCATCCGATTGTCTGGCAATAATCAGCGTCTGTGTTCCATCAGCCGCTTCGCTTTTGGCTGGATTGTCCGCAGCCCCCTGCTCCGGTTGTGCCGAACACCCTGCAAGCACCAGTCCAACGCCGAGCACGCCCGACATCAGAATGCTCCATCCTTTGCGTCTTTTCATAAAATCGCCCCCGTTTTTTCTTTTCTGTCTCTTGTTTTGAAAGTAGAGCAGCATAGCTGATCCCTTCAAGGAACTCGGCTATGCTGCGATTCATTGCTCTTGGAAGCTTGCGGTTACGGCAAGGTGATTTCGTCGATTTCGATGTGACCAGCCGGGCTGATCCAGACGCCCTCTACCCCTTTTTCAATCGCTGCCAAGTTTTCTGCGAAGCGGTAAGGCACGACTGCTACTTCATCCATTTCGAGCTGTTGCGCTTTTTCGTAAATTTGTTTGCGTTTTTCTTCGTCTTTCTCTTTGCGTCCTTCTTCGATCAGCTTGTCTACTTCCGGATTGCTGTAGAAGGAGTGGTTGCCTGGCGCGCCGTGAGACTTCGTGTGGAACAAGTTGTACTGATTGTAGTCAGCATCGCCTGTCGCGTTGCCCCAGCCGCTGATGAACAAGTCTGTTTCGCCTTTGCTCGCTGCGTCGATATAGGCGCCAAACTCCAGCACTTTGACTTCCAGATCGACATTGATTTGTTTCAGTTGTTGTTGCAATACTTCCGCTACGTTGACCCGCGCCTTGTTGTCATTGAGGTAGACGGTTGCCTTGAAGCCGTTGGCATAGCCTGCGTCCGCCAGCAATTTTTTCGCTTTCTCGATGTCGTAGCCAAGGTCTTTTACGTTCGCGCTGTAGCCGACCATCGTAGGAGAGATCGAGGAATGAGCGACCGTTCCCACATCGTTGTACACCCCTTGAATGATCGTCGGCTTGTCGATCGCAAGCGCAATCGCTTGACGGACGCGCACATCGTCAAACGGCTTTTTCTTGTTGTTGATGCCGATATGCTCGCTGGAGAAGGACGCATAGCGGCCGAGTGTCATGTTTGCCGAGTTTTTCACGCGGTCTACTTCTGTTACAGGAAGTTGTTCAGCCACTTGTGCTTCGCCTGTCTCGACCATAGCCAGTCGGGTTGTGTCTTCTGGTACTGTTTTGAAGACAACCTTGTCCAGCTTCGGCTTGTCTCCCCAGTAGTTGTCGTTTTTCACCAGCACAACTTCTTGTCCTGGCGTCCACGATTCAAACTTGTACGGCCCTGTTCCGGTTGGATGCTTGGTCAAGTCTTTGCCGTACTGCTCGATCGCTTTTGGCGACAGGATGCCGCCTTCTGCGCTGGCGAGAACGGACAACAGCGGAGCGTACGGGTAGTTGAGGATAAATTGCACCGTGTTGTCATCCACGACTTTTACTTCCTTGATCGCTTCGAACAGGTTGGCGCGGTTCGAGCCGACTGCCGGGTCCTGGACGCGGGCGATCGTCTTTTGCACCGCTTCTGCATTGAATGGGGTGCCGTCGTGGAAAGTTATGCCTGTGCGCAGTTTAAACTCCCACGTCACATCGTCCACTTGCTTCCATTCGCTTGCCAGCGAACCGACGTATTTGCTTTCTTTGTCCATGCGGACCAGACCCTCGTATACTTTGTGATGAATGATAGCTGCCGAATTAATTTGCGTAAGAAAGTGCGGGTCCAGATTGTTTGCGTCCGACAACCGGGCGATGACCAGTGTGCCACCTGCTTTGCCCGTGCCAGGCGCTGCTGTTTGCCCGGACGTATTGGCGTTCGTCCCCGCTTCTGGCGCTGGCGCCTGCGAGCAGCCGGCCAGCGCTGCCGATACGGCAACAGTCATGGCGATCAGCGTCTGGAAAAAGCGCGTCTTTTTCATGTAGTGTTTCCCCCTCTTTTGTTTGCGCCGGATGTGCTATAATTTTTTGATCATTCGCGCATGTCTCATTTTACCTACTATTCAGGTATTATTTTTTCACTCTCTTTACTACTATTTTCACTTTCTTTACTCTTTTTTCGCCTTTTCCACATATTGGGATGGCAAAAGAAAAAGCCCCTCCCAGCAATTGGGAGAGACTTTTGGCACAGCCTATTGAATCGTCACATCGCTGACCTCGATGTAGCCGGAAGGGCTGATGTAGACGCCTTGCACATTTTTCGCGATAGCTGCCAGGTTTTCAGAGCTGCGATACGGGAGCAGCGGCACTTCGTCCATCTCGATCTGTTGCGCCTCTGCGTAGATTTGCTTGCGTTTCTCCGGGTCTTTTTCCTTGCGGGCTGCTTCGATCAACGCGTCGACTTTTGGGTTGCTGTAGAAGGAATGGTTGCCTGGCACTCCCGCAGACGTGCTGTGGAACAAGTTGTACTGGTTATAGTCGCCGTCGCCTGTGGCATTGCCCCAGCCGCTGATGAACATCTGGGCTTCGCCTTTTGCCGCCAGCTCCAAATACGCCCCGAACTCCATCACCTGGATTTGCAGGTCAATGCCGATTCCTTTCAGCTGCGATTGCAACACCTCTGCCACGTTGATGCGCGCTTTGTTGTCATTCAAGTACACGGTCGCCTTGAGTCCGTTGCCGTATCCAGCTTCTGTGAGCAATTGCTTGGCTTTGTTCAAATCGTACTCAGGCGTCTTGATGTTCGGACTATAGCCGATTACTTTTGGACCGAGCGAAGAGATCGCGACTTTGCCGACGTTATTGTAGACGCCTTGAATAATCGCTTCCTTGTCAATCGCATGCGCAATCGCCTGGCGGACGCGGACATCGTCAAACGGCTTCATTTTGACATTCATCCCGATATGATCCACGGCAAAAGACTCGAAGCGCCCCAGCGACATATTCGCGGAGTTTTGCACCCGCTCCAGCTCCGTGACGGGCAGCTGCTCGGCAACGTGCGCTTCGCCTGTCTCCACCATCGCGACACGCGTCGTGTCCTCCGGAACCGTCTTGAACACGACTTTGTCCACTTTTGGCTTCGTGCCCCAGTAGTTTTCATTTTTGACGATGACGATTTCCTGACCGGGCGTCCACGACTCAAAGACGAACGGGCCTGTCCCTACCGGGTGCTTGGCCAGGTCTTTGCCGTACTGCTCAATCGCCTTCGGGCTGATGATGCCGCCCTCGGCGCTGGCGAGGACAGAAAGCAATCCCGCGAATGGATAATGCAAAATGATCTCCACTTTTTTCGGATCAATCACTTTGACTTCCTTGATCATCCCGAACATGTTTGCCTTGGGAGTCGGCTGGTTTTTGTCCAAAATGCGATTGATCGTCTTCTTCACAGCTTCCGCATCAAACGCGGTTCCGTCGTGGAACGTCACGCCGTCCCGCAAAGTAAATTCCCATGTCACATCGTCTTTCTGCTTCCATTCTGTCGCCAGAAGCGGCTTGTACTCGCTGTTGCGGTCCATCATCACCAGACCTTCGTACATTTTGTGCTGCACGACTGCCATGGAGTTGATTTGCGTACTGAAATGCGGGTCGAGGTTGTTCGCGTCAGACAGCCGGGCGATAATCAACGTACCGCCGCCAGACGCAGCAGGGGTGGATGGCGCAGGACTGCCGGTTGCTTGTCCGGAGTTGGAGCCGGTCGAAGCCGGTTGCGATTGCGAGGTGCCGGAACAGCCTGTCAAAACGGTCGCAAACGCGACAGACAAAGCAAGAATGGAACGTACGATGCGCGTTTTCTTCAATGAAAATGCCCCCTTTGTCTCGTTGGTAAAAAGAAAAATAATGACATAACAAAATATTACTAATTTTCTTACTATTAATCTTTGCACGATCTTTACTTTCTTTTTCACTATCTTTACCTTGTTGTTTTTGAATGTTAAAAAAATCTCTACAAGGCGAGTGCCTACATTTTCCACGGTGAATTTGCCGTGCATGGCGAATCTTATCAATGGGCGGAAGATCATTCGAGTGCCGCCGTCAGATGAACGGCATCAGAAGGAGGACAGGCATGGGGATTTTTGGTGACAATTCCAAACAAGAGCCGCTGCATTATGGCGAAGTGTTTGGCGTCTGGGTTTATTTGGCGACGACAAAAGCTCTGCTCGCTGGTTATCAGACAGCGATGAATCATGCTGGCGATACGGATTTGAAGGACTTTCTCGAAGATATCATGCAAACGATGAAAAAGGAAATTGACCAGTTGGAGGATGTACTTAAAATAAACGGCGTCGCCTTGCCGCCTTCCCCTCCCGATCGGCCACTGGCTGATCGGAGCAGCATTCCGGTCGGAGCCAGGCTCAACGACTCCGAGATTGCCCTGGGAATTGCCCGGGATATTGCCGGAGGCTTGCTGACATGCAGCCAGGTCATGAGCCAGTCGCTGCGCGAGGATATCGGCTTGATGTTTGCCGAGTTCCACTTTGCGAAAGCGCACTCCGGTTTTCGTCTGCAACGCATCCTCAAGGAAAAGGGCTGGCTGATTTCCCCACCCCTGCACATGCACGCGCCAGAGCTTGCGCACGTCTAGCCTGTTGTTGTGAATAAGCACTGTCACTGGGTGGGCAGTGCTTATTTGCACGTTCGGTCATTTTTGATTACATTGAGGGAAGCAACTTGGCAAATCTCGCTGGCGTAGCGCCATAAAAAAGCATGCCCCCGCTCGTCGAGACGAGGAAGGCATGCTTTGCAGCTTGTCGCATTGTCGTTATGAAATTACTCGCTGACTTCTACAGACCAGCCGAACTTGTCTTCTTTTTCGCCATACTGGATTCCGGTCATTGTTTCGTACAGTTTGGTGGTCAACGGGCCTGTTTTTTCGCCGTTGAGAATCATTTGGTGGCCGTTCCAGTTCAGGTCGCCGACTGGCGAGATGACCGCTGCCGTGCCTGTTCCAAACGCTTCTTCCAGTTGCCCTTTTGTGTACGCCTCGTACAATTCTTCGACGGAAATCCGCTTTTCTACTACCGGGATGCCCCAGTCTTTCAGCAGGTGGATCGTCGAATCACGGGTGATTCCCTCCAAAATGCTGCCGTTCAAAGCAGGGGTCCACACTTCTTCGCCCACTTTGAAAAATACGTTCATGCTGCCGACTTCTTCAATGTATTTATTTTCTACGCCATCCAGCCAAAGCACTTGCTCGTAGCCTTTTTCCTTGGCTTCCGCCTGTGCTTTCAGAGCGCCTGCGTAGTTCCCCGCTACTTTGGCATTGCCTGTACCGCCGCGGACAGCGCGAACGTATTTGTTTTCTACGTAAATTTTCACTGGCTCCATACCATTTGCATAGTAAGCGCCAACCGGAGACAGAACGATGATCAGCTTGTACGTGTGCGATGGACGCACGCCGAAACATGGCTCCGTAGCGATCACAAATGGACGGATGTACAGCGACATGCCGCTCTCTGCCGGAATCCATTCTTTTTCAAGCGCTACCAGCTGTTTCAGCGCATCGACCATAAATTCCCCGTCCACTTGCGGCATGCTCATCCGCTCCAGGGACCGATTCATCCGCTTGAAGTTTTGCTCCGGACGGAACAGAAGCACCTTGCCTGCTTTGTTGCGGTATGCTTTCATTCCTTCAAAAATCGCTTGTCCGTAGTGGAGTACCATCGCAGCCGGATCGAGCGTCAGCGGAGCGTGCGGAACGATTTGCGGATCGTGCCAGCCTTTTCCTTCCGTGTAATCCATCGTGAACATATGGTCGGTAAAATGCACGCCGAACCCCAGCTTGTCGAGTGCTGGCTTCTCTTTTTTCTGTTCTGTTCGGACAATCGTTAGCTGACACTCCATCTTCTACATCTCCCTTGATTATTAAAATCCTGCATTTCTGAAATAAGCTTTATATATTTAAAATATCAACTATTTCGAATGATTGCCAGCTTAACTTTCCTTTTGCCAGAAACGGCTAACAGGAAAGTTACTCTATCATCGGGGAAAGTGCAGCATAAACCTCTTCCATCTCCGCTTCCGTTCCGACTGTGATGCGCAACATGTCCGCAAGGCGCGGCAGTTGATCATAGCGCACGTAAATTCCTTGCTCCATCAGCTTTTCATACAGCTCGCGCGCAGACTGTCCTTCTGCCTTCGCTGGTGGCTGGCACAAAATGAAATTCGTCTGCGCTGGGACGACGCTGAAACCGAGCGATTCAAGCTGCTTGGAAAAAACCGCCCGCGTCCGCTTGATCCTGCCTGTCGTCTCTTGCATATAGCTTTGATCGCGCAACGCCGCAAGCGCGAGATGGCGTGCGATCGCAGATTCAGGCGGATCGCTTTTGTTCCCGCCGAGGGCATCGCGCCTTCCACATAGCCGGGCATCTTTTCGATATGAGGCAAAATCATCGTCATTGCTTCTCTCCTCCATGTCGCGTGCGACTTTCTCATCCCTGCTTCCGATTCGCTTTGCAAAGATGTTATGATGTAGAATATCCTTAATTTTACAAAGAAGAAATATCCAGTTTTCTGCTTTTTCCAGTGCCAGGAACGAAAGGAATGGAAGTCGACATGCTCCACCGGACGCGTCGTGTACGTCGGAACGTTTTCCAGAGTGTTGTGCCCCTCTATTCGGCTCAGCTATCTCGTTCTGCCTCCCGCACTGCTCGACCGCTTCCTGACGAAAAGCAACAGCTACGATCAGTACGCTTCGCCCATTTTCCAGAAAACGTTGTACCTGTTCATGGAGTCGGGTGATTTTCATCGGCATGTGCGAGCGAACAGCGAAGTGATTGACTATTCCCAAAAAAGGCAGTATTCATCGGCGCAAGAAAAATGGACTGCATTTTGCAAAACAGCGCTCTGGTTGTGCTCACGCATCCCATCAAAGATTGGACTTTTACATGGAACGAAAAGAAGGTAGTAAAGTGGGGTGATTTTTATCATGAATGAATATATTATCATCGCGATCCCGCTTTTGCTGGGAATCGTCGGCTTCGTTTGCCTGCTCCTCGGTTTGTTTGGTTACCATCCGAAAAAAATTCGCATACACCTCACCATTTCCGGGATTTGCTTTTTCTTGCTGTTCGCCTATCTCATCATCGGGTATATTTACTTGGCTCCGCCATCGTTGTTGCTGAACTTGTTTTGATTACCCGTGGGCAAAACGCAAATGATCCATTATCGCTGAGGAGGTTTCGTGCCTATGAGTAGAAAAGTCGCCATCGTCACAGGAGCAAGTCGGCTGAACGGTATTGGTGCTGCCATATGCAGAGCGTTGGCTGCACAAGGGATTGATCTGTTTTTCACGTATTGGACAGCGTACGACAAGACAATGGACTGGGGGATACAAGACGATGAGCCAGCGCAACTGCGCGAACAGTTGACCCGCTATGGAGTACAGTGCGCGTGCAGCGAAATCGATTTGTCCAAGCCTGACTCGTGGTCGCATGTCCTCGATGAAGCCAGCTCGCAGGTTGGCGCTCCCTGTATTCTCGTCAACAACGCTTGCCATTCCACTTCCGACAATTATCAGTCGCTTTCGGCTGCCAGTCTGGACGCTCATTACGCGCTCAACGTTCGCGCGCCGATCATGCTCAGCGCCGAATTTGCCCGTCGATTCTCCCAGCCTGGCAACGGCCGGATTATTCACCTGACTTCCGGGCAATCGAAAGGTCCCATGCCTGGTGAAATCGCCTATGCCGCGACAAAAGGGGCGCTGGATGCGTTCACGATTACTTTTGCCGCAGAAGTCGCTCCGCTCGGAATTACCGTCAACGCAGTCAATCCCGGCCCTACAGATACCGGATGGATGTCAAAAGAGCTGGTGCCGTTCCTCTTGGAGCGCAGCCCCATGGGCAGGATCGGCCAACCGGAAGATGCGGCACGTCTGGTCGCTTTTTTGGCAAGCGAGGAAGCGGGATGGATTACCGGACAAATCATTCATTCGGAAGGAGGATTTTTGCGTTGAGCTGCCACTGTTGCGTGTGTTGCGCGCAAAATAAAAGCACAATCCGCTATACAACAGCAGATTGTGCTTTTTGGATTGGCTTTTAGTGTAGAGCGTTACGGTTTGTTGACGATGCGAAACGACGGGGTGAACAGTTCTTTTTCCCCAAGCTGCTGATAGTCTCTCTCCACATAGCCGAGGCGCATTTTGTCAAAATAGCGTTGGCCGCGCTCCTTGATTTCCGCAAGATCAACGCCTGGCAGCACGCGGTCTTTCATTACGGTGCGTCCTGCGATGATCGACAGCTTCACATCGCGCCCGGAGCCGCACATGATCAGGGTGCGAATCGGATCGTCAACGGTTCCCATGTGGAATCCGTCCAGGTCGATCGCGATGATGTCGGCTTGCGCTCCCGGAGCGAGTCTGCCGAGATCGTCCCTTCCGAGGAAGCGGGCACCGCCCAGTGTTGCCGCGCGGAAAATATCCGCGTAGCTGGAGTCTGCCACATCGCGCTCCTGCAAGCGGGAAAGCATGCTGGCCGTGCGAATGTTTTGGATGAAGTCTGGCGGGAACGTGTCCGTCCCGATCGCGATATTAATGCCGCGACGCTTGTAGCGGGCAAAAGATTCCAGCGCGGAGCCGTGGCGTCCGATGACGAGCGGGCAATGAATGACCGTTGTTCCCGTTTCTTGCAGGATGGCCAGATCGTCGCCTTCCCCGATCGTCGCTTCGCTGTAGCCAGGGATGAAATGCGCGTGCGGAATCGCCGTCCTTTTGCCCAGGAACCCGATTTCGTTGAGGTACTGGATGGGCGACATGCCATGGCGACGATGAATTTCCGTGTACTCGTAGCTTCCTTGCGCCGCATGCAGGCGGATCGGGCAACCCAGCTCATCGCTGTAGCGTTTCGTCAGAACCAGATTTTCCGGCGTTTGCGTCTCGATCCGCTCCGGCGCGAGCATGCCGCGGATCAGGCCGTTGTGGGCGCCGTCAAAGTCTTTGACGAACTGGACAGCCCGCTCAAGCCCTGCCCGTCCTTCCGCTTCGTTCCACAGCACTTCAATCTCGCCATTTGCCTTGACGACGCGCATTCCCGACTGGTAGCTCGGCCCCATGTACATGCGCAGTCCCAGACGTCCTGCATGCTCCGCTGCCGCTGCCAGTTCCTCGTACGTCTCTGCCCAGCGCTTGTAAAAGACAGAGGTGATCGGCATCGCCGTCGTCACGCCGTTCAAGATCAGTTGGCTGTAGGCGTACAACGATTTGAACGCCTCTTCCTCCGGCGTCATGACCTCGTGGTAGCCTTTGTTGTAGTACGCTTCCGACCAGAGCAAATTTTTGTTTCGCTGCGCCGACACTTCCAGATGCACGATGTCGTGGTCAATATCGCCAAGCGCGTTCAGATCGATGAACCCCGGGCTGATCACGGCATTGCCCAAGTCGGTCACTTCGTCCACTTCTCCGTCATACGCATGTCCTACATACAAAATCGTCTCACCTTCGTAGACGACTTCCCCGTCTTTGATGATGATGTGGTCTTCTCCGTCGTACCCGATGACATACTTGGCTGTCAGTTTCTTTTTCATGCTGTTCCTCCCCCTTGCTTCCATATTCGTGCTCACACTCTCCACTATCTATCTTTGTATCCTTTGCCAGTATAAGAAATATTCTGTCAAGTTTGTTTCAATTGCTTTACATGTATTTGCACAATCTTTACTACTTTTCAAAAAACGGCAAGAATTTCGCCAATAAGTAAAAATCATGCAAAAACTCGTAAAGAAGCTGCAAATCTTTATTCAAAATATTCCTTACAATTAATAGAGAGCAATGAAGCTAGGCTGGGCTTTTTTCAACGATCCTCTTACTATTTTTCATGCGAAAGGGCTGATTTTTTGTGAGTCAAGCATACTCATACTGGCTAACCAACGTTCGTCTCGATAGCGGATTTGAAACCGGAGAGGATGGGGTAGTCCACACACGCTCGGAAATTTGCCACCTGAAAATTCAGGACGGGGTGATTAACGAGATCATTTCCGCGACCAAGCCACTCGACACAACGCTTCCGCAGCAGGACGCCAACGGACTGCTTGCGCTCCCGTCGTTCGTGGAAAAGCACAACCATCTGGACAAAACGTATGCAGGCGCTACATGGAAGTCGTGTCTCCCTCCGAAAAAGCTGATTGATCGCCTGGAGTTCGAAGCGACAGAAATGCCGCTGATGACCGGAACCACGCAAAAGCGGGCCGAAGCGATGTTGCAGCTTTTGCTGAACGGCGGCGCCACACATGTACGGACGCACGTCAATATTGACCCGTACATCGGCCTGAAAAACTTGGAGGGCGTACGGGCCGCACTGGAAGCGTACAGCGACCGGATGACCTACGAGATTGTCGCTTTTCCGCAGCAAGGGCTGTTGCGCACACAAGCAAGCTCCTTGATGAGACAGGCGATGAAAGAAGGCGCTACGCTCGTCGGCGGATTGGACCCGGCTGGCATCGATAACGAGCTGGAAGGTTCGCTGCGGGAGATGATGGACATTGCCGTGGAAGCTGACGCCGATGTCGATATCCACCTGCACGATCCGGGCACGCTCGGCTTTTATACGATCAAGCGCATTCTCGACCTGACAGAAGAAGCAGGCTGGCAAAACCGGATGGCGATCAGCCACGCCTTTGCTCTCGGTGATGTATCTGTCGAGGAAAGCACAGAAATGGCGGAGCGCTTGTCCCGATTGGGCACGATGATCATGACGACCGTGCCGATCAACCGAGCGATGCCTCCCGTACCGATTCTGCACGAAAAAGGCGTGCGCGTAGCTCTTGGCTATGACGGTTTCTACGATTCGTGGTCGCCGTACGGAACGGGCGACATGCTGGAGAAGCTGAATCGCCTCGTGGAGCGCTATCGCTGGGTGGACGAGCGCTCGCTGGTGCAATCGCTCTTTTTCATCACAGGCGGCAAAACGACGCTCGACCGCGCTGGCAACCGCGCATGGCCCAAAGCTGGTGACGAAGCGAACATCGTTTTTGCCGAAGCTTCCTGCTCCGCCGAAGCCATCGCCAGAAGATCGCGCCGGGCTGCTGTCATGTTCAAAGGGAAAGTCGTGCATGGGGCGTTGGAGAGACGAGGGGAAAACTAGTGCCAGGCGCCACGTCTGGAAGGAGAACGCGGCCAAGGTGGGAGCTGGCAAGCATCGAGATGAGCTGGCTGCAGCGGCGGGAGGAACGAGGAGCGCGGGTGTGATCAGCAAGTCTGGCCAGAGCGCCCGGCGCGACGCGTGGAAGCAGAACGCAGCCAAGGTGGGGAGCTGGCAAGCATCCGTCTCCCCTGATTTCGTATCTGTTTTTCATTTGGCATGCCGCCCCTTTTCGTAGTGTATGTGGATACATCCGTAATCGGATGGCAGTTGTGACATTAAAGAAAGAAAAAAGAGGCAGCTTTCGCTACCTCCCCCCTTACACTATTGCTTTTCCCACTTATCGTTTTCCAGTACAAATTCCGTAACCGTGCTTTCCCCGTCTGCTGATTGCTTCAGTACATACAAACTTTCACGGGATTCATGGAGGTAAATTTGTGGGCGTGTATCACCAATCGAAATCTTAGTCACGGCGTTGACCTCTTTAAAGAGGTCTTTGTCCAAATTGAAAACTACCTCTTTGTCGACTACAGTGTATTCTGACAAGTCTATTCCAGTATCGTCAGCAATTTCATTGGCGCTTTGTACGAGTAGATTCTCGTATTCTTTGGCTTCATGTGGATCTTCCTTAACGAGCGTCCAATCAATCGGATTATACACGGCCGTATCCGAGGACATTTTGAAGTCACTTATTGGTCCAGCGCCTAAACTTTCAGTATGCTCGCTCTCAACCTTGTATCTAATTTTCGGCTCATGACTGGAAGTATAAGCACCTGACGTCCGAACTCTATCCTCTACTTCGTCTACGAGCACGACTCCTTTGTACAAAGTATACACTTTAGCGTTCGCATTATTATTAAGCGTCTTAGCGGAAAACTTTACTTTGTAGCTACTTGTGGTTGAGCTACTGATGTCGACAGATGAAGTCGCAGACGTGATGTCGGCTGAAGCACTATTCGCAAACAATAACAATGAGCCAAGACCAGCAATAGCGAATACAGATCTCTTTATCATTCTTATGCACCGCTTCCTATTTTTGGTAGATTCGGGCACTATACTATATTACTTTTATTTATTTTTCAATATTTTTATATGTGAAATAAATAAAAAACAAGGAAATTTTCCCTATCCGACGAAGAGGCAAGCCACCTCCCGACTGTTGAGTGTGTACAGTCGGGAGCTTTTTTCTTGTGCCACACGATACAACCAGGTCAAGGGCAGCAAGCCAAATCATCCGGTAAAGATTGACAACGGCAAAACCAACGTAATATTATATATTTACGTAAAAATGTAATTTTACGAAAGGTTGATGACGATGACAATGGCGACGGAGATTTCACCGGGGGTTTACATGCTTTCGCTCGATTTTCACGGGAATATCGTTCACCCCATGCTTCTGCGCGAGGGAGAAATGAGCGTTTTGATAGACACAGGCTTTCCCGGGCAAATAAAAGATTTGCGCGCAGCCATGGACGCGGCAGGAGTGCCGCTCGCCCAGCTGCAAGCCGTGATTTTGACGCATCAGGACATGGACCATATCGGCTGTCTGCCTGAGATTTTGCAGGAATGCGGTTCACGTGTGAAAATTTACGCGCACGCGCTGGATCAGCCGTACATTCAAGGGGAGTTGCCGCTGTTAAAAGACAGCCACCTGGAACATCCCCCTAAAGGCAGAGTAGATCATACGGTAAGTGACGGTCAGGAGCTGCCTTTTTGCGGCGGGATTCGCGTCATTCATACGCCCGGACATACTCCCGGCCATATCAGCCTGTATGTAAAAAAGAGCAAGACGCTCATTGCCGGAGATTCGCTGTACAGTGTAGACGGGATGATCGGCGGCATTCATGCCCCGACGACACCAGATATGGACGCAGCCCGGTGCTCGCTGAAAAAGTATGCAGACCTCGACCTGGAAGCCGTCGTCTGCTATCACGGGGGCGTATGCAAAGGAAACGTCCGTGAGCAAATCGTGAAGCTTGGCCAGGAATGATCGCGCGCTGTCTGTCGTCTCAGGCGTTGATTTCATAGGAAGAACGGGCTGTTTCACGAACGCATTAGCAAACAAGCATGGCTCCATACGCCAAAAAAGAGGCAAAACCGCAAGCGGTCTGCCTCTTTTTTTCTGTGAAAACATCTCGACGTTTTTCGTGAAATAGGATGTGACCGCTTGCAGTCAACAAAACGGCCATGAATGTTTTGCTGCAAATGGTACGTAACGTTTCAAGTACCTGTCAGCTTACAGCGCCCCGGACACCACATTGCCACGGAACACGACAGCCTGGCGCTTCGCTCGGCGCGCCACCGCTTCTGCCGCAGAGGAAGCGTGCAACAACACCATGTCTGCTTCGTCTCCTACATTCGGCCATTGGCGGTTGCCCTCTTTGTCGAGCGGCGTTTTGCCGCCTGTGATAAAGCCCAGCGCCTGAGACAAGGAACGCTCATCCTGCATGCGGAAGCGCTCCGCCAATCGTCCTGCCTTCTCCAGACTGTCTCCCTGGCCGAACGGCGACCAGTGATCGGTAATGCTGTCGTCGCCGAGCATGACTTTGACGCCTTTGTCGCGCAAAAGTGGAATCGGAATAGTCGCCTTGTTGACAGGAACCGTAGAAGTGATCGAGATGCCGAGTGCGGCGAGCATCTCGGCTACGTCTCCCGCTTCCTCCAGGCTGACGTCAGCCAAAGCGATGGCGTGGCTGATCGTGACGCGGCCTTGCCAGCCTGCCTCTTCGGTCATTTTCGCCAGACGCTTGAACGTGAAAATGCCGAGATGGTCAGGATCGTGCAAGTGAACGTCGATCGGAGCATCCGCTTCTACCGCCAGTTCAAAAATCGTCGCCAGCGACTTCTCGATGTTTTGATCGACAGTCGCCGGATCGACGCCGCCGACGTAGGTCGCGCCCATTTTCAGCGCCTGGCGAATGTTCTCCACCTGGTTGCTGCGCAAAAGCCCTTGTTGCGGGAAAGCAACGACCTCATATTCCAACTTGCCGCTGAACGTTTCCATGGCAGCAAGTGTCGCCTCCAAGTTTTTCAGGCCGATATACGGGTCGATGTTGCAATGGCTGCGAATTTTCGTCGAACCGGCGGACAAAAGCAGTTCCAGCATCTTTTCCGCGCGCTCCTGCGCCGTCGGCAACAGCTTGGGCATCAGTCGGCTCTCTTCTTCCAGACGCTCCAAAATGCTTTTGACCGGAGTGACCGCTTTCCACGGGCCGCCGTAGTACGTCTTGTCGATATGGATGTGCATGTCCTGAAACGACGGTACAGCCAACAAGCCGTTCGCATCTTTGACAGGCAGTCCGCTCGCCCCCGCCTCGTCGCCATAGGCGATTTGGGCAATCCGGCCGTCCTCGATCAAAAGGTGCGCCAGCTCTGTGTCGGTTGCGACTATTTTGCCATTTTCTGTCCGGTATCCACGCTCCAGGCGAACGTTCGTAATCCAATAGGCTGTAGACATGTATTCATAACATCCTTTCCAGATGGGATTTGTAAAAAACCGCTGTCACCGCGCAAGGCTTGCCGCCGATCGTTGGCTTCTTCGCCACATGTCGCGCCGCCTGTTGCCTGTTACCATTCGCCCGCTACCCTGTTGCCCTGAAACAGCACCACTCTGCGCTTCGCCCGCCTTGCCACCGCTTCTGCCGAAGAAGCGGCTTCCACTGCCATCAGGCTTGCCTCATCCCCTACCAGCGGCCACAGACGATTGCCCGCATCGTCCAGCGGAATGCGCCCCTCTGTCACGAAGCCGAGGGCCACTCCCAGCGACCGCTCATTCGTCAGGCGAAAACGTTCCGCGAGTCGGCCTGCTTTTTCCAGCAAATCTCCGCTTCCGAACGGCGTCCAGTTGTCTGTCAGGCTGTCGTTGCCGAGCATGACGGCGACGCCTGCTTTGTGCAACAGCGGAATCGGAATCGTCGGGCGGTTGATCGGAACCGTCGATGCGATCGAGATGCCGAGCGTTGCCAGCTGCTGCGCTACCTCTCTCGCCTCCTCCAGCGACACATCTCCCAGCCCGAGCGCGTGACTGATCGTGACACGCCCTTGCCACCCTGCCTCTTCCGTCATCGCTGCGATCCGCTTGATCGTGAAAAGTCCGAGGTGCCCAGGGTCGTGCAGATGCAAGTCGATGTCGGCATCTGCTTCCACAGCCAGCTCCATGATCGTTTGCAGCGAGCGTTCGATATCCTGGTCGACGCCGCCGGGATCGACGCCGCCTACATGCGTCGCTCCTTGGCGCAGCGCCTCTCGCACCGTCTCGCGTGCTTGCGTGCGCAGCATGCCGTAGTGCGGGAAGGCGACAATCTCATGCGACACTTTGTCTGTAAAAGTTTCGAAAGCCCGCAGCATGCTCTCCAAAAAGCCGTGGCCGACAGTCGGGTCGACGTGACAATGCGTGCGCACGTGCGTAACGCCCGTTTCCACCAAAAGCGACAAAATGCTCTCCGCTCCCGCCTGTGCCTGCTGCAAGTACATCGGCAGCAACGTGCGATCCTCCGCGTGCCGTTCAAACAAGTTTTTCACCGGAGTCGTCGCTTTCCACGGCCCGCCGTAATACGTTTTTTCCAAGTGGATGTGCTTTTCCGCCATCGCAGGCAAAATCAACAGACCCTTCGCATCCTTTTTTGGCACTCCGTCCTCCAAAATTTCGCTGGACGGAACGATTCGGGTGATTTTCCCGTTCTCGATAAGCAAATCGCACAGCTCGGTACGCGTTCCTGTGACAACTCCCTGATCCCACTCATACCCGCACTCCAGGCGAGCGTTAATTATCCAGTACGGAGATGCCTTCATCTGCGATCATCCCTTCGTTGTGGTCGCTTCTTCCACTTGTCCGGCGACCTGGCTTCCTTTGAAAAAGACCGCCTGGCGATCTGCCCGCCGCGCGATTGCTTCAGCCGAGCACGACGCTTCCACCAGAACGAGGCTCGCTTCTTCTCCGACAGCAGGCCACAGCTGCGTGCCATTCGCATCCAAAGTCGTTTTCCCGCCCGTAATGAAGCGAAGCGACTGGGACAAAGCCAGCTCGTCCAGCCAACGGTTGCGCTCCGCCAAGCGCCACAAGCGCTCCAGCACGTCGCCGTTGCCGTACGGCTGCCACGTATCAAAAATGTTGTCGCAGCCAAGCGCCACGTCCACTCCGTTTTGATGCAGCAATGACACAGGCGGGATCGCCCGGCTGAACGGAACGCTGGAAATAATCGTAATGCCCGCTTCCCGCAAGATCGTCGCCATCTCTTCTGCTTCCGGCACGGGAATGTCCCCGAGCGCAAAAGCGTGGCTGATCGCTACGCGGCCTTGCCACCCGGCGTCTACCGTCATGGCTGCAAGCCTTTTCATCGTAAACGTTCCCAAATGTCCCGGGTCGTGCAAATGCAAATCAACCCCGGCGTTCGCCTCGACAGCCAGCTCCATCATCTGGTGCAGCGACTGTTCGAGATCGCCGTCTACCGTTGCCGGGTCTACTCCGCCGACATGTGTCGCGCCCTGGCGCAGCGCCTCACGCAACAGCGGCTGCGCATCCGTCCGCAAAAGTCCGTGCTGCGGGAACGCCACGATCTCATGAGTTACCCGATTCGCATAAGTAGCCAGCGCTGCCTGCACCGATTCCAGATTAGAGATGCCCGCTTCCGGATAAATGTCGACGTGTGTGCGCACGTGTGTGGAACCGTAGGAAAGCAGCACGGACAGCAGGTTTTCCGCCCGCTCCTGCGTAGTCGTCGGCAAGGCTGGCAATGCCCGCTTTTCAATCTCGCAGCGCTCGATAATGTTCGCTACCGGAATGACAGCCCGCCACGGCTCGCCCAAGAGTGTCTTGTCCAGATGCACATGTTTTTCAATGAAGGACGGCAACGCCAAAAGCCCTTTGGCGTCTTTTTGCGGCAAATCGTCCGCAAGCGTCTCCGTCGCCTGTGCAATACGTGCAAATTTTCCGTCTTTTATCAAGATGTGAAACAAGGATGCATCCGTTCCAGCGACGACTCCGTTTTCCCTGCGATAGCCCGTCTCCAAACGAACATTGGTCAGCCAATAGGCAGTGCCCATCCATCATCCATCCTCTCTGGGAAATGTGTATCTATGCCTTCCCTACCCATTATCTAGGAAGGGACGAGCGTTGATTTGCACAATCTTTACGTCTATTTTCACTATTTTTACGACTTGTTCAAATTGCCTTTACTTCATACATTTTTCTGATAACTTTGACGTAAGCAAAGGAGGGGGTCACATCATGAAGGTTGAGTTCGCACCAACCAATCAAGCTCTTCCGTCAAAAGCTGCGGCAGCACGCCCAGGCAGATGGCGGACTTTTTACCGGAAATTGCGCAAAAACAAATTGGCGATGGTAGGCGGGTTTATCGTCTTGTTCTACATCGCAATCGCCCTGTTGGCACCAGTTATCGCTCCGCACGATCCTTACGCGATTGATCTGGTGAACAAGCTCAAGCCGCCATCCGCTGATCACTGGATGGGTACGGACGACAAAGGTCGGGATGTGCTCAGTCGTCTCCTCTACGGAACACGTCTTTCCATGTCTGTCGGATTCGTCGCTGTTTTTATCGGCGCTTTCTTCGGAATTATTCTCGGTCTGTTGTCCGGCTACTACGGCAAATGGGTCGACACGATCATCTCCCGTGTCATTGATGTTCTGCTTGCGTTCCCGGGCATCCTGCTCTCGCTGGCTATCGTCAGCGCCCTGGGTCCCAACTTGTTCAACGTCATGGTCGCTGTCGGGGTCTTCTCGATTCCGGTGTTTGCCCGGATCGTCCGCGGTTCTACCTTGACGGTGAAAAAGCTGGAATACATCGACGCGATTCGCTCGCTCGGCGCCAACGACTTCACGATCATTTTCAAGCACATTTTCCCAAATATTTTGTCTCCTATTATCGTGCAAGCAACGATGCGTCTCGCGACAGCGATTTTGTCCGCTGCCGGTCTGTCGTTCCTTGGGCTCGGCGCACAGCCTCCCCTGCCGGAATGGGGCGCCATGCTGAGCAACGGACGCGACTTTTTGTTCACCGCTCCTTATTTGGCCATGTTCCCTGGCCTGGCGATTTCTACGCTCGTACTCGGCTTCAACATTTTCGGAGACGGCCTGCGGGACGCTCTGGACCCAAGAATGAAACAATAGGAGGGAAGGCTTCATGTTTGTCTACATTGTTCGTCGCCTGTTACAGATGATTCCCGTCCTGCTCGGTGTCATTCTGGTTGTGTTCTTGATCATGCAAATGGTTCCCGGCGATCCGGCTGTCCTGCTCGCTGGTGAAGGTGCTTCTGCAGAAACGATTGCCAAAATTCGCACACAGCTCGGGCTCGACCAGCCTGTCATGGTGCAATACTTCCATTATGTAACGGACGTCATGACCGGAGATTTGGGTACGTCCCTGCGCTCCAACCTGCCTGTCTTCGACGAAATCATGGCTCGCCTGCCAGCAACGATCGAGCTTGCCATTGCCAGTATTTTTGTCACCGTCGTACTCGGAATGGTCGCGGGGATCATCTCGGCTACCAAGCAGTATTCCGCGGCTGACATCACAATCATGATCGTCGCCCTGCTCGGCGTCTCGCTGCCAAGCTTCTGGCTCGGTTTGAGCCTGATCTACTACTTCTCGGTCAAACTGCAATGGTTCCCGGTCGCTGGCTGGGGCACGTGGAAACACATGGTTTTGCCCGCGATCACGCTCGGAACAGCCGGGGCTGCCATCGTAGCGCGGATGACCCGCTCCAGCATGCTCGACGTCGTACGCCAGGACTACATCCGCACAGCGCGGGCAAAAGGCTTGCGTGAACAAGTGATCGTTTACAAGCACGCGTTGAAAAACGCCCTGATCCCGATTATCACCGTTGTCGGCTTGCAGTTCGGGTTCCTGTTGGGCGGTACGGTTCTCGTCGAATCCGTCTTTGCCATCAACGGTTTGGGCCGTCTGATCGTCGACGCGATCCGCATGCGCGATTTGCCTGTCGTCCAGGGCGGCGTACTGATCGCTTCCGTCATCTTCGTGTTCGTCAACCTGCTCGTCGACGTACTGTATCGCTACTTCAATAAACGAATCGATCTGAACTAAGGAGGGAGCACCATGCCAGGACAACAAGAAAAAATACTGGACGTTCGCAACCTGCAAACGCACTTTTTCACAGATGATGGCGTCAGTAAAGCCGTGGATGGCGTTGATTTCTCCCTGAACAAAGGAGAAACGCTCGGTCTGGTAGGCGAATCCGGCTGTGGAAAAAGTATCACCTCGCTTTCGATCTTGCGTTTGATTGCCAGCCCTCCGGGAAAAATTGTAGGAGGAGAAATTTTGTTCAAAGGGCAAGACTTGATTGCCAAATCAGAAGCCGAGATGCGCAAAATTCGCGGCAACGAAATCTCGATGATTTTTCAGGAGCCGATGACATCGCTCAACCCGGTGTACACGGTCGGCGAGCAAATCGCCGAGGTGCTGCGTCTGCACCAGAACATGGGCCGCAAAGAAGCGTGGGAAAAAGCGGTCGACATGCTGCGCCTCGTCGGCATCCCTTCCCCGGAAAAACGCGCGACCCAGGAGCCGCACGAGTTGTCCGGCGGGATGCGCCAGCGCGTCATGATCGCGATGGCACTCGCTTGCCGCCCGGAAATTCTCATCGCGGATGAGCCGACGACCGCGCTCGACGTGACGATCCAGGCGCAAATTTTGGAGCTGATGAAAAAGCTGCAGGCCGAAATGGGCATGAGCATTATCATGATTACCCACGATCTCGGCGTCGTCGCAGAGACGTGCGACCGCGTCGCTGTCATGTACGCCGGAAAAGTCGTCGAGTACACGACCGCCAAAAACTTGTTCGAAAATCCGAAGCACCCGTATACGATCGGTCTGATGAACTCCCTCCCCCGTCTGGACGAGGATGTGGAAGAGTTGGTGGCGATCAAGGGCAACGTTCCAAGCCCCTTCAACATGCCAACTGGCTGCCGCTTCGCCCCGCGCTGCCCGCATGCCACTGAACTGTGCCACTCCAAGCTGCCCGAGCTTTTGACAAGCGACGACGGAAGCAAGGTACGCTGCTGGATGTACACGCCTGAATGGGATGGCGCCAGCAAGACTGCTACAGAAATGGGGGTATGACGTCATGATGATGACAGCCGATCAAACGAAAAAACCACTGCTCGAAGTCCAAAACCTCAAGCAGCACTTCCCGATCAAAGGCGGCATCTTGGGCCGCACCGTCAATCACGTCAAAGCGGTTGACGATGTCAGCTTCACGATTTTTGAAGGCGAAACGCTCAGCATCGTAGGCGAATCCGGCTGCGGAAAATCGACTACCGGACGCGCCATCCTTCGCCTCGATGAACCGACAAGCGGCTCGGTATTTTTCGAAGGAAAAGACTTGCTCGCCATGTCCAAATCGCAAATGCGCAGCATGCGCAAAGACTTGCAGGTCATCTTCCAGGACCCGTTCGCATCGCTGAATCCGCGTCAGTCCGTGGCGCAAATTCTCGGCGAAGCACTGGCGATCCAAAACATCGTCCCTGCCAACCAGCGCCGGGAGCGCATCATTGAACTGCTCAGCCACGTCGGTCTGCGCCCGGATCAAATCGATCGTTTTCCGCACGAATTTAGCGGCGGGCAGCGGCAGCGGATCGGGATTGCCCGCGCCCTGGCGATGCAGCCCAAGCTGATCATTTGCGACGAAGCGGTGTCTGCTCTCGACGTTTCGATTCAGGCACAAGTGCTGAATCTGTTGAAATCCCTGCAAAAAGAGTTCAAGCTGACCTACTTGTTCATCTCGCATGACCTTGGCGTCGTTCGCCACATTTCTGATCGCGTGATGGTGATGTATCTCGGCAAAGTCGTGGAAATCGCCGACAAGAAGTCGCTGTTCGACAGTCCGCAGCATCCGTATACACAGGCGCTTTTGTCCGCGATTCCGGTCCCGGACGTCAGCAAAAAGCAAGAACGGATCATCCTGCGCGGAGACGTGCCTTCGCCGATCAATCCACCGCAAGGCTGCCGCTTCCATACGCGCTGCCCGCTCGCGGTCGAGCGCTGCAAGACAGAAGTTCCGGCTCTGACCAACGTACACAGCACGCATCAGGTTGCCTGCCACCTCGTGCCGTAAGAGACATTAAAATTTTCTAAAAAAGCAAGCGAGCCTCAAGCGGCATGATATGATGGTAACTGCAAAATCAAAGACGACCATACAGAAGGGATCTCATGATAAGCTTCGAAGGTTTCACTCTGCTCATTCTGTTGTTCATTTTGGCTCCTATTATAGGAGCTATTGCTTTATTGTTTTTGTTCATTTTTGAAAAGCGCATCGACCTGCTGGAAAACAAAAATGTGAAGATCGAGCTGGAAAAGGAGCTTCAGCAAGCGCTCTACAATCAGCTGAACCAGCAAATCCAGCCGCACTTCCTGTTTAATACATTGAATGTCATCCTCAGCCTGGCACGGCTCAACCGGACAAAAGAGCTGGTGAGGGCTCTCGAAGTCCTCTCCCAGTTTCTCAAATTCAAGTACAAATCGACGGAGCCGTTGATTTCACTCGCCCGGGAGATTCAATACACCGAGCAGTACCTGGAGATTCAAAAGCTCCGCTTCGGCCACCGACTGCACATTACTCTCGAATGCGCGGACGATTTGCTCACCGCCTCGATCCCTCCGTTCGTGCTGCAAACGCTCGTGGAAAATGCGTTCAAACACGGGCTGGAGCGCAAGATGGGCGACGCTGTTTTGCAAATCCACATCAGCCGCCAAGCAGACGATGTCTTGCTCGTCGTCGCAGACAACGGCTCTGTTGACCTCGCCGCCTTCGAGCATGAGAATGGAACAGACAGCGAAGCCGAACAGCCGCATGAGAAGAGCGGCCACGGCTTGGACAACATCCGGCGCCGCCTTCACCTTTGCTTTGGTGATCACGCACAATTACAGCTAGAAAGCTCATCTGAGGGAGGAACGCGTGTGATTGTTCAATGGCCGTGTATTTTTGAACATGTTGATGTGAGGTGAACAAGATGAACGTACTACTCGTGGATGACGAACCGTTGGAGCTGGACCAGCTGGAATACTTGATCCAGCCCATGTTCCCCTTGTGGAATTTGTACAAGGCCGCTGACGGCAGCCAAGCCATGGCGATCAGCCAGAAGGTGCCTCTTCATCTCGCCTTTCTGGACATCAATTTGCCGGGGAAATCCGGGCTGGCGCTCGGCGAGGAGCTGCGTGCCCAGCATAAAGAGATCGAACTGATCATCGTGACCGCTTACCAAGATTTTCATTACGCCAAACAATCCATCCGCCTCGGTGTCGTCGATTACATCACGAAGCCTGTCATCGAGAGCGAGCTGGTCGAGATTTTGAACAAATACCAGAAAAGTCCTGCCTTGTCCGCCTACACCCGGATTATTTCCGATGCGATGAACATCATCCACCAGAAATTTGCCGAAAAGCTCAACCTGGCTGACCTCGCGGCAGAGGTGCACATCAATCCGACTTATCTCAGTCGACGGTTTCATGAGGAAGTCGGCGTTTCGTTTTCCGAGTACCTGATGCAATACCGGATTCAGATGTCCAAAAAATTTCTGATCGGCCATCCGGAATGGAGCATCTCGACCGTAGCGGAGCGCACAGGCTTCAACAGCCAGCACTATTTCAGCACCATCTTCCGCAAGGTGGTCGGGAAAACTCCCAAAGAATATCGGGACAAGGGGAATGTATTTTGACGTATTTATCCTTTCGCGAGTACGTGCTGGGCGCAGCCAAAATCGGGATCGGACTCGGAGCCGTCTCCATTCTTGCCCGCTGGGTGACTGGCAACACCATTTTTGGCTCACCAGAGGCGCTCGTCAAATACGGCATCTTCGGCGGGATCGGCTTCGCCTTGATGGGGGCAGTCGCCCTCTGCTTCTTCGGTTTGCTCGGCCGCCGGGTGCGCCGGGAATTTTCCGAAGGCATGACCATCGGCGATTACTTGCAGGGCAAGCTGCACCCTTTTGGCTACTGGCTGATGATTATTTTGTTGCTGCTGACGACGATCGAAGCGATGTTTGTCCAAGGGATGGCTGGCGGCGTTTTGCTGAACATTTTGTTCGGCTTGCCTATCCCGCTCGGTCTGCTCTGTTTTTTTGTGTTCTCCGTCCTGTTTGCCGGCATCGGTGGAATCCGCTCGATCCACCGCTTTGCCATCGTGCAGATTGTGATTACATTTGCTGCGGCGATTCTCATTCCGGTTTACTTTTTCATCGGAAAAGGCGTCGAGCACGTCTACAACGGCTTGCGGCTGTACCATCCGTATTTGCTCGTGGCAAGCAACAAGGAAGGGCTGTTGTTTATCGTCACGGGGCTGTTGATCGGCTTCGGACAAGTTTTTTCCGACCAGGCTTCCTGGCAGCGGCTGTATATGATGGAAGAGAAAAAAATCGTCCCGACCTTTTTGCTGTCCGGACTGATTTTCGCCACGGTGCCGCTGGCCTTTTCGTCGCTAATCATCATCGTCATTTTCACGGGCGGCTTTGACGACATCTACTCGCTCATGTTCGACCTCGTCCGCAAAATCGATTCGATGTTTTTGCTTGTCCTGTTCGTCCTGTGCTCCTTCGGTGCGATCATGTCCGCATTCGGAGCCGGGCTGCATTCCATGATCAGCCTGATGGTCAACAACGTCTATCAGCTGTTCCGCCCGCGTGCAACCGAACGGCAAAAAATTCGCACGGGCTACATGCTCGCCATCATGATTGGCGCGGTGTCTTTTGGTCTGACGAGCTATTTCAAGCCGACCTTGCTCGACTTGCTGTTTTTCTTCGGCATCATCTACGCCTCCCTGATTTTGCCCTTGATCGTCATCGTCTGGTCGCGGGGGAAGGCATCCAATTTCATTTTGATCAGCGCTGTGGTAGGACAGGCAGCAGGGTACGTCAGCAGAGCGTTTGTCGATCCGATGAAAGCGATCTGGATCGCTTCTTTTGCTACGGCCTTCTTCCTGGTAGGCTACCTGAGCATCACCTGGCTGTGGAGGCGCTACTTCCGCACGGCGTAACGCCTGCAAGCCCTTACGCTGCTGGTGCTGGCTGGCGCTGATCGCACAGGAAGGAACGAATGTCATGCTGCGATCTTACTTGCTGCTCATTTTTTGCGTCACCGCCTGGGGCAGCAATTTTGTCTTTGGCAAAATGCTGGTGGCGGAATTTTCGCCGCTGTTTTTGTCTGTCATGCGTCTGCTGTTCATCGCGCTGTTTTTGTTGATCTGGGCAAAAGGACGACTGACGATTCCGAAGCTGTCACGGCGCGACTGGCTTTTGGTTGCGACTCTCGGCATTGTCGGCGTCGGGATTAACCAGTGGTCGTTTTACAAAGGGCTGGTGACGGCTGATCCTACTACTTCGTCGCTGATTTTGGCTTTGACTCCGGTAACGACTGCGCTGCTCGCCGCCCTGTTTTTAAAAGAAGCGCTGACATGGCGCATGGGGCTTGGCGCTGTCATCGGTACGGCTGGCGTTCTGTTCGTCATTTACACAGGGGCCGAGCTGCACTTTGACGTCGGCATTCTCTGGATCGTGCTGACGATGCTGACATTTGCCGTCTCGATCATTCTCGTCCGCATGCTCGGCCACCGACTGCCTCCGCTCGTGACCACGCTTTTTTCCAACCTGATCGGATTCGGCGCGCTGCTGCCGTTCGTCTTCGCCAGCTTGCCGCAAGTTGCCTACAGCACGCAGTTGTCTTCGTGGATTTTGTTGTTTGTGACCGCTGTCATCATGCACGGCATCGTCACCTTGATCTGGAACAGCCAGCTGCAAAAAGTCGGAGCGGCCAAAGCCGCGATGTTTTCCAATCTGGAGCCGTTTATCGCCATGCTGTTCGGCTTTTTCCTGTTGGCGAAGCCCGTCACGCTCATTCAACTGTTTGGAGCGCTCCTGATCATCGCAGGCGTTACGCTAACCACCACTTCCAAAGAGCCGCGCGATCATAAGTCCGCTTCGCCTGTTTCTTCGTGACATTTTCATTTCATACAAAAACAGTCGGAATTATGGTTGAGTTTTACAAAAGCAGAGATTATACTAGACAGTACATGCAAAGATCGAGGAGGGCTGTTCATGTCTACGGTTAAGCTGTCCCAATGGGAGACGATGCTTCTGGAAGCCGCTCGTGCCCATGGATTTGTCGATGAAGAAATCATTCACAGGCTGAGAACGGGCGATTCGGAGCCTTTCGCTGATGTGGAAGGCGGCAAGTACGATTTCTCTCCCCTCTTTCAACTGTACCAAAACGATTCTGCTGCGCTGGAACAAGCCATTCGCGACGGCTATCAAATCAAGTTCACGACGATAAACGGGATCAAGTTCCTGTTGAATAAGCGCTATCAGCTGCTGGCCGAGCAAGATTATGAGGTAGAGGAAACGGCACTGAGCCAGGTTCGCTTGTCAGTTGAAGCGCTCGACTGGATGCGCAAGACGATCTCCAGAAACTGGCGAGTCGTCGAGCAGGAAAAGCTCGCGGGCGGCAAGGAAACGGTGGTCCGATTCGAGCTGGCTGCTTCCTGAATGCGAAAAGAGCACTTTCCACGCGGGAGAGTGCTCTTTCTTTTTCACATCACACGCTGAAAGGAGAACGGCTATGAATGAACAAAGCTGCATACGCGCCATCCAGGATGCCTATCCTGATTTCATTGTCCACTCTCTCGTTCGCAATGAGATCGGACAAAACAACGATGTGTGGATCGTCAACGGCGCGTACGTGTTTCGCTTTCCCAAGTACGCGCTGGGCATTCGCCAGTTGAAAAAAGAAACAGCCGTGTTGCAAGCGGTCCAGGATAGCGTTTCCCTGCCGATCCCCGCTCCGGTCTATCGTTCCTTCGTGCCGGAGGAGCCTGGTAAAGTCTTCACTGGCTACCCGCTGCTACGCGGAGAGCCGTTTACGCGTGAAGCGTTTGCGCAAGCAGCCCGTCACAATCAGCTCCCTGCCATCGCCGCCCAGCTCGGGCGATTTTTGCATGAGCTGCACTCTTTTCCGTATGAACAGCGGCTCCCTGAGCTTGTTTCCGACTCGGTTGGCATGGCAGACGAGCTGACGGAGCTTTACGACCGAATCGTCTCCCGGCTGTTCCCGGCCATGCGCGAGTCGGCCAAACAGGAGATTGCTGAACGATTTGAGACGTATCTGGCTGATCCTGCCCACTTTGCGTTTGCGCCGCGGCTCATTCATGGCGACTTCGGCACGACCAACATTTTGTACGACGCGCAAAAACAGCGGATCACGGGCATCATTGACTTCGGCGGAGCAGGCATCGGCGACGCGGCTTACGATTTCGCCGGACTCGCCGCGAGCTATGGCGAGAACTTTTTGTCCTGCCTGTCACCGTGGTACCCCGATCTGGATTCCGTCCTCGTCCGCATGCGCTTTTATCGCAGCACGTTTGCCTTGCAGGAAGCATTGTTCGGCATCGAGCAAGGGGATGAACAGGCGTATCGGGCGGGGATGCGGGACTATGTGTAGCGTCTTCATCCTTTCACGGCTCCTTGCGTCAGCCCCTCCACCAGGTACTTTTGGCAAAAGGCAAACAACAGCATCGTCGGGATGACAGACAGAACAGTAGCTGCCGACATCGCTCCCCACTCGATGTCGTACTTTTTGATGAAAGCGTTCATGGCGACCGGGATCGTCTTGACCGACTCTTCATCGATGAACAAAACGGCCATGATCAGCTCGTTCCAGCATTGCACGAAGGCAAAAATGAACGTGGCTGCGATACCGGGGAGCATGATCGGCACGATTACGCGAAACAACGCGCTGATCCGGGAACAGCGATCCATCATGGCCGCCTCTTCCAACGCGTTCGGGATGCGTTGAAAAAAGCCGGACATGATGATCGTGCAAAACGGAATCAGCATGACGGTGTAAATCAGGATTAAAGAAAACAGACTGTTCAAAATATGCATTTTCGACATCATGACATAGAGCGGCGCCATCCCGATGAAGATCGGAATCATCTGTGTGACGAGAAAGCCGAACATGACCTCTCTTTTGCCCCGAAACGAAAAGCGGGCCAGAACGTACCCGCCAAGCATGGCGATCACGACGACAAGCGCCGAAGCGAACAGCGATACGAGAAAGCTGTTCCAGATATAGACCTGAAAATGCGAGATGCGAAAAATCTCCACATAATTGAGCAACGTCACCTCATCGGGCCAGTAGCGGATCGGCAACGAGAAAATTTCTTTTTGCCCTTTGAGCGACGTGATGACAATCCAGTACAACGGAAAAATCGCAAAGGCCAAAAATCCGCCCAAGACAACTACCCGCGCTGTTTGCCACCATATGTGATCGCGCTGCATCTAGAAATCCCCTCCCTTCTCCATGCGGGTCGCCTTGACGTAAAACACGGTGAACACCAGAAGGAGCAAGACAATGATGCCCCCTACAGCCGAGGCTTGCCCGTAATCCTGTCCGAAAATGACTTTATCGATCATATACGTGGCGAAGATGTGAGTCGAGCCTGCCGGACCGCCATTGGTCATCGCGTAAATGATGTCGGGAAAATTCAAGATCCAAATGACCCGAAGAAGAATCGTCACCAGCATCGTCGGCAAAATGTAGGGCAAGGTCACGCTCCAAAACTGCTGGATGCGCCCCGCGCCGTCCATCGCTGCCGCCTCGTACAGCTCCTCCGGGATCGATTGCAGGGCAGCCAAAATCATGATGGCAAAAAAAGCGACACCGTACCAAATGTTTGCGATGATCACGGCCGCAAGCGCCCATTTTCCATCGGCCAAAAACGGGATCGGGGCAGCGATCAACCCGCTTTTCACCAGCAAGTCATTAATGACGCCAAATTGCGCATTGAACATCCACCGCCAGATCAATCCGATCAAAAACCCGGACATCGCCCACGGAAAAAACACAAACGCCTGATAGATGCCTCTCCCCCGGAAACGGCGGCGCATGAACAACGCCAAGGCAAAGCCGAACAGCAACTGGAAGAACAGCGAGACAGCCACCCAGTAAAAGCTGTTCAACGCCACGCGGGGAAACTCCGGGCTGGTCAGGACAGCGAAGAAGTTGTCCAAGCCGATGAAGCGCACATCCAGCAAATTAAACAGCGTGTAGTTTTGGAAGGACATGATGATGCCGCGCAGCAGCGGATAGTAAGTAAAAATGCCGACAAACAATACCGCTGGCAGCAAGCAAAGGCAGATGAAAGCTCCTTCCTTGGACAGCCGAAACGGCTTTTTCGGTGGCGAAACGAATGGTTCTTTCGCTACGACGATGGGCTTCTCTGTTTGCAAGACCGCTCCCCCCTCGTCTATTTGCGCTCAGCCCGCTCTTTTGTCCAATACTCGTCCCACTTTTTCAGCAAGTCTTCCGCAGAGAGCTGATCGAGCAAATAGCTCTGGATTTCCTTGTCTGCCGCGCTTTGCCACGCTCCCCAGCCTTTGTAGTCGACAGGTCTGGATACATCGATGAATGTTTGCGGCTGCTGGTTCATCTCAATGAACGGCTGGAAGTATCCGGTTTTGTAAAACTCGTCTTCCGCTGCGCTTTTTACCACAGGAATGACAGATGTTTTCTTGGCGAAGTGGGTGCTTTGCTCGGGGTCAGAGAGAAATTCGATCAGCTTCCATGCTTCCGCTTTATGCTTGGAGTATGCTGTCATGCCCCAGCCTGGTCCGCCTACCACTTGCTGGGCTACACCTGATGGCCCAATCGGCAAAGGGGCGGTTGCCCATGTTCCTTCCTGCATTTTTTCCTTGGCTCCATCGATGACATCGGGGTCTTGGATCAGCATGGCCGTCGAACCTGCCACGAAGCCTTGCACCATCTCCTGGAAGCCCCAGCTTACCGAATCGGGCGGCGATATTTCTTTGTACAGCTGCTTGTAGTAGCGCATTGCCTCCAATGACTCCGGGGTAGAAAAAAGCGTCCGGCCGTCTTTCAGGAAAAAAGCAGAGGACGGATCGACCTCGGTGCCGTTGTAGGCCCACATCGCAATCAAGGCGTAGTCCCACCCGGTAGGGCCTCCCCGGAAGCTGTACCCGTAACGGTTTTTGGCCGGGTCGGTCATTTTTTTGCCCGCGGCCAACAGCTCAGCCCACGTCTTGGGCGCTTCGATGCCCGCTTCCTTGAACCAGTCCGCCCGATAGTACAGGACGCGCTGATACAAGCCGTTCGGAATATAGTAAGGGGTGTTGTCGACCCAAGTGGCGCGGCGTTTCGCCACATCGGTCAGCTGGTCGTAATTGCTCCATTTTTCCGTGTAGGGCTTCAGATTTTCAATAAAGCCGTTCATCGAGAACTGCTTCGCATTGAACTCACGGACCTCCAGCACATCAAGCTCTTCTTTTGCCATCAGCATTTGCGTAATTTTTTGATCGGCCCCCTCGAAAGGCGGGGAGATCAGGTCTACCTTGATGCCCGGGTTTTTCGCTTCAAACTGGGTCAGCATTTCCTTCAGAAGCGCTGTGCGCTGCGGACTGGTAATGCTCTCGACCATCTTCAGCCTGACTTCTTGTCCAGCTTGCTCTTTCGCGCCATCTGGCTGCGCTTGGCCGGAATTGGCGGCGGGCTGACTACACCCAACCAGCAATGCCGTGGCGATACTCACTTGGAGTGCCGCAAATATCCAGGATCGAACTCCCATACACGAACCCCCTCTACTTTTGGAAGACAGTTCGTATTATAGTAAATATTCAGAATTATTAGTTTTAAAATTTTTACCAATATTTTCACTTTCTTTACTCTTTTTCGCTGCAAAGCAAACAGCCCGTTCCACGACTTACTTCTCCCGTGAAACAGGCTTGCGAATGCAGCTTTTGCAAAAGACTATTCGACGCGTTGCAGCATCCTCATCCCGAGCAGCACAGCCCAGGCTCGGCGATCCGCCTTGAAGAAAAAGCGCAGCGGCAGCTCGCTGTCTGTAAAGATCAATGTATCGCTTGCGGCAGCGCGCAGGGCAAACTCGGTGCCTGCCACATCGGCGACGGGCACGCCCTCCCTGACGAAGAGCCGCAGGTGCCCGCCTTCTGCGCAAGCGTACGTCCCGACAAGCTTGTCCAGCTCCTCGCCGTCGATCTGATACAGCGGCGCGTCTGGTTCCTTGTGGGCAAGCGGCAAGCCCAGCGCCGCGTTTACCGCTGCCAGCCATACTTTGCGGATTGGCACGTTTTCCATGTTGGACAGCACGACACAAACCACCCCTTTTTCCGGTACAAAGCCGAAATTGGACGACACGCCTGGCTGCCCTCCCCCGTGCTCGACCAGCGTGACCCCCGCGTAGTCCGTTGTCGTCTTGAGCGCATATCCGTACCAGGCGTCTTTCGTCAGCCGATGGACGGGCTGCCACATCGGCGCAAGTCCTGTGGCGGGCACGATTTCCTGCTGTTGATCGCGTCCTCCGCCTACGTACAGGCTTCCATACGCAAGCAAATCCTCCACGCTGGAACGAATGCCGCCGCCAACCTCGTAGTTGCCGAGCGTCGGCCAGGCAACCTTTGTCATCTGCTGGTTTGCCCCTCGCCGCGCATACGGGGTAGAGACATTGGACAGACGCGCGACTTCCTCCAGGCTGAACGTAGAGCGGTGCATGCCAAGCGGCTCCAGCAGCCGTTCCGTCATATAACGGCGGTACAGACGGCCCGTCACTCGCTCGATGATCGCCCCAAGCAGCAGGAACATGTCATTGGCGTAGCTGAAATACTGTCCTGGCTCGCCCAGCGCGGCAAATTCCACGTGAGCCAAATAATCGAGATGCTCGTGAAACTGGATCAGCTCTTCTTTGCGCAGCAGCGGCGGAACGCCGGAGGTATGGGACAGGAGATGGCGAATCTGGATTTTGCCCGCATCGCAGCCTGTCAGTCGGAACGACGGCAAGTATTTGTTGACCGGATCATCCAGCGACAGCTTTCCTTCGTGAACAAGCTGCATGATCGCCGCTGCCGTAAACGACTTGGTGACGGAAGCGATGCCGAAAACCGTTTCGGGCGTAACAGGCTCTTTTGTATCCAGATCGCGCACGCCAAACCCTTTGGCATAGATCGTTTGTCCGTGAAGAGACAGCGCCACGGCAAGGCCAGGGACGCTGTGCTCTTCCATGAAAGTTTCTATGTAATGCGCAAGCTCTGTCGTTTGCAGTCGCTCCATAGCCGTCCTCCATATTGTTGGGATAAATGAGATCGTTCTTGCTGAAGCCGACCTTTTTACAAAAGCGGGGTCGGCAGCGCGTGCACCGTGCGCCCTTTTCTGCCATTCGTCGTGACTGCCTGGGACAGCGAGTTGTAGATCGCTTCCTCCGTCGCCTCTGCCGCCGCCGCAAACAGCTCGTTCATGATCGGGTGATCCTCGCGAAGCTGTACGCGCGTCTCGATATGCGCGTCTGTGTTGTGCGGAATTTTCTGTGCGGTGGAAAAGGCAATGACGATGTCGCCGCTCCCGTGCCCGAAGTGACTTCCCGTACGCCCCAGCCCGATTCCTGCCCGCTTGGCGACGCGCAGCAACTGCCGATCGCTCAGCGGCGCGTCCGTAGCCAGTACCATGATGATCGAACCGTCCTCTTTGCGCTCGGTTGCCTGTTTGTCCGTTTCTGTTTCGTCGGCGTTGGTATTGCTGTTGGCAAACAGCCGGTGGCCCAAAAAGTCGTCCTTGCTGCCAAAATTGGACAGCACCAGCGAACCGAGCGTGTACTTCTGCCCATCCGCCGCCACGACCCGTGAAGACGAACCGATTCCGCCTTTGTAGCCAAAAGCGATCATGCCCGTTCCTGCTCCGACCGCTCCTTCCTCTACCGCTTGCTCCGAAGCGTTTTCAATCGCCGCCACTGCGTCTTCCGGCCGTACCACGCATCGGCGGATGGAGTTGAGATGCCCGTCGTTGCACTCGCCGACCACGATGTTGACCGTTCCTGTCGTATCGCCGATTTCTTCGTTGGTAGCCAGCATGTATTGCAAGGTGCCCTGTGTGACAGCTGGCACCGAAAACGTGTTGGTCAGCATGATCGGCGATTCCAGCACCCCCAGCTCGTTTACTTGCACAAGCCCGGTCGTCTTGCCGAAGCCGTTGATGACGTAGCTTGCAGCGGTCACCTTTTCGCGGAACAGACTCCCTCCGTGCGGCAAAATCGCCGTCACTCCTGTACATGCGCACTCCCCGTCTGCCAACTCGTGCTGAATCGTCACATGCCCCACGCGGACACCTGCCACGTCTGTCAGATCGTTTTTTTCGCCTGTAGGCAGCTTGCCGACGGCAGCTCCCCATTCGCGAATTTTTCCTCTGTTCTTTTCAGTGCGGTCCATGGTTACTCCTCCTTGCGCTTTTTTGCTTACACTGGACGGTTGCGCAAAAAGTTTTCGTAGGCGAACCCGCGCACTTCATCCTCTTTGTATCGTTTGAGCAGTTCATTGATCAAATTTTGGCTCATGCCCGCATGCTCCAGTCCGACGACTTTGGCAGAAATCCCGTCGAAATCGGAGCCTAGCCCGATGTGGCGTACTCCGCCGAGCGAGCAAAAATGGTCGATATGCCGGATCAGATCGTCGATTGTCGGCGGCGTCGACTCGTTAATGAACATCGTGCAGTAGACGACGTGGACGTTGGCTCCTTTGGCAAACATCGCCTTTGCCTGCTCATCGGACAGGTTGCGGGGATGGCCGCAAATCGCCTGCGCATTGGAATGGCTCGCGATCGGGTATTTTGCCAGCTCCAGCGTCTCCCAGAAGCTGCGCTCACACAAATGCGAAACATCTGTCAAAATTTTTCGTTCATTGTGAAACTGGATCAGCTCTTTGCCAAACGCGGTCAGCCCGCCCTTCCGTTCTTCCAGCACTCCATCAGCCGCCAAGTTCGCCAAGTTCCAGGTAAGCCCAACAGAACGCACGCCCAGCTGGTACAAAATGTGCAGCTTTTTCAAGTCGTTGCCGATCGGCTCGACCCCTTCGAGTGTCAACATGGCTCCGATCTCACCGTCGCCGAGCTTGTCCAGATCGCTCCAGTCGCGAATCTGTTTCATTTCCGGGTGTTTGCCGAGCACTTCGGCGTAAAAGTAATGAATCTGATCCAGCGCGCACTGGAACCGGCTTTCCGACGGCAGATCGGGTGGCGTGAAAATCGCGTAGCTTTGCACCTTTACGCCGCCTTCGTGCAGTCTGTTTCTGTTCACATCGAGCTTGTCGGAATCGGTGAAGGAGATGCTGCCCTTTTCCTCCCACAGCTTCAACAGCGCATCGCAATGCAAATCGATAATCGGCATTCCCATCATTCCCTGCATTCCCATCATTCCTCGCTCTATTTTCTCTGGTCGAACTCTACCTAATTCTCTCATTTTACGGTAATGTATTTTTAAGTGCGATTCCAATGAATTTTTGCTATAGGCATCTTCAAAATTTTGCATAATGGAGCCTACCCCTATGAATATGGAACAACTGGAAGCGTTTATCTTTGTTGCCTTGACCGGGAGTTTCAGCAAAACAGCAGACCTGTTGTACCTTTCCCAGCCGACCGTCAGCATGCGGATCAAAGCGCTGGAAACCTCGATGGGCTGCAAGCTGTTTCAACGCACCGGACATACGATCTCGCTGACCAAAGAAGGCGACTTGTTTTTGCCCTACGCGAAAAATATCATGAACACACTGCAAGAAGGCCAACAGGCGATTCAGCGGTCGCAAGGCGACGTGGAAGGCGAGCTGACCATTTCGACCGTATTCGTTTCGGCCTTCTACATCTTGCCGGATCTCGTGGAACAGTTTCAGCAGCTGTACCCGAAAATCAAGCTGACGATCCTCACGGGACATTCTCATCAGGTGCTCGATATGGTGCTCAACCACGAGGTTTCGTTCGGCATCGCCAGAGCGGTCAACCACCCGCAGATCAACCGGATTCAACTCATGTCCGACGACATGGTGCTGGCGATTTACCCTGAGCATTCGTTTGCCTATCGCCATCAGGTGTCGATCGAAGAGGTGGCGCGCGAACGGCTGATTTTGTTCAACCGCGGCTCTCTGGACTGGAAGCTGATCAACAACGCGTTCAGCCATTTTCAACTGCAAAACAACGTGGTCATGGAAGCGGACAACATCGAGGTCGTCAAGCGGATGGTGAAACAGCGGCTTGGCATCGCCTTTTTGCCGCGCTTTGCGATCAGCAAGGATTTGAGTGACGGGGAGTTGAAGGAAGTAGATGTCCTCAACCTGCCGCAAATCAACCGCAATTTTGAGCTGATTTACTTGAAAGACACGCCTGTGAACGGAATCATGCGGACGTTTATCGATTTTTTGATGCAAAACAAGGCGTTGCAGTGAGGGATATACCGTTGGCAAAAGGCTTCGGCACGTTTTTGTGCGCGAGGCTTTTTCTTTTTGGGTGGCTTCGGTTGAATGGGGAGCGCTTGGGAGGATGCTTTGTGGATTGCGTCATCGGTGCTTTAGGCGTGGCGATCGGGGGTTTCAAGGAAAAGGCTGAATGCATAAAAGCTTGCTTGGGCTGAATCTTTGTAGTTTGCGTCATCGGTACTTTAGGCGCGGCGATCGGGGGTTTCAAGGAAAAGGCTGAATGCATAAAAGCTTGCTTGGGCTGACTCTCTGTAGTTTGCGTCATCGGCACTTCCGCCGTGACAAGGTAAAATCGAAACCATGATTAAGGTTTTTCTTGAAGTCGGTTGCGTCATACAACGCATCTATGAAAAAGGATTGTCTACTTCCCGCACTGAATTTCCCCCTGATCAACCATCACGAAGCTCATCCAGAAATTTCCTCCTCCGCTTAACTTTCAACAAACAAACTCCGCCCAAAGCTAAACGTTGGCCGAGGAAACAGGAGAAACAAGCGGCAGGGCTTTCGGACTCCTCCCAGCCGGAGGCGAAAAAGGAAAACGGCTTTTAAGCGGCAACGTGAGCACACTTCTTCGAACACACTGCTTTTGCCGCGGTTTTCCTTTTTCACCGCAGGCGGCCAGTCTAGGCTTCTCCGCAAGAGGCCAGGTGCCCTGCGGCGGTTTCTCCTGTTTCCTCCCCTATGTCGCCACCGTCCTTTTAACCACCTGCTTCCGCCCGCCGAGCCTGCTGATCGACCAGAGCAGACAGCCGATGATGAACAGCATCACGATCAACCCAACCGTAAAATTGCCAAAAACATCCACAGTCAACCCAATCAGCATCGGCCCAAGACAGCCGAGCATGTAGCCGCCGCATTGCATTGCCGCTGACCAGGAAGTCGCTTCCGCAGCGCTCTCCGCTTCCTGAATCGGGATCAAAAGCGCCAGCGGGAACAGACCGCCTGCCCCGATTCCGAGAAACACGGTCGCCAACCACGGCGACAGGTGAGCGAGCAGCAAAGCGACGCCGATCAGCTCGGACAGGGCACAGATGACGAGCCACAGATTGCGTTTGCCCGTGCGGCTGACGATGACCGGGACGAAAAAGCTGACGGGAATCTGGATGATCGTAAACAACGTCAGAACGAGTCCCGACTGCTCGTGGCTGATTCCTGCCGATTGCACGAGCGGCGCCAGCCAGGCGGTAATCATGTAAAACATCGATGACATGCAACCGAAAAACACCATGCTGCTGCCCATTCGCCCATTTTTCACCCGCAAGGAAGGCCGTGTCAGCTCCGATTTCGCCGCTTTTTCTTTCGTCAGCGGAAGCAGCAGCCCCGCCGCAATCACCGCCAAGCCTGCCCAGACGCACAGCGCATATTGCCACGACTGGTGCAGCCCTTCAAAAATCGGAATCGACAAGCTCGAAGCGACCGCCGCCCCGATGACCAGCGATACGGAGTAGATGCTCGTAGCACCCGGCCTGCCAGGAAAATGCTTTTTGATAAAGCCTGACAAAAGCGGGCCTGCGATGCCGATGCCAATTCCGGAAATCAGGGCAGTCGCCAGCAGGCTGACGCTGTCGTTGACCGCCGCCCGAAACGCCGTAGCCGCAAAAATCATCACCATAGAGACAAACAACGCTCGCTCCAGCCCAAAACGCTGGCTAAGCGTGATCGACGAAAGCGCAAACAGCCCCATGCACAAGACCGGAAGCGTCGTAATCAGGCTGGCGGTCACGCCGCTCATGCCCAAATCCTTTTGAATGATGTCAAGCAACGGTCCTACAGACGTAATGGACGGCCGCAGGTTCAGCGACAGAAAAAACACGACGAAACCCAAGTAAAAAAACTTCACGCAAGCACTTCCTTCCTCAGTCCTTGAATGAAGTGTAAATGCCGGATTATAATAGATCAATTCTATTTTTTCTATACAAACAATAGTTACAGACTATGTATAAAGGAGCGGAAGCGATGGAATTTCGCCAGCTGCAATACTTTCTCATGCTGTGCAACGAACTGCATTTTTCCGAAGCCGCCTACAAGCTCGGCATCACCCAGCCGACATTGAGCCAGCAAATCCGCGTTCTGGAAGACGAAGTCGGCGTCCCCCTGTTCGACCGCATCGGGAAAAAAACGGTAAAGACAGAAGCCGGAGAAATTTTGGAGCATCACGCCAGACAAATCGCGCAGCAGCTTGAAAATGCGAAAACAGCCATCGCAGACTTGACCCGCCTGCATGCCAGCCACTTGCGCATTGCCGTACTGCCCTCCGACCTGGACTATCGGCTCACCTCTTTGCTCATCGACTTTCATAAGCAATTCCCGCAAACCAAAGTGCAAGTGTTTCCTTCCATCGACATCGTCAATCAGGTGTTGAACATTGAAGTCGACCTGGGTGTCGGTCTGTCCATGCCCGCCGTGCCTGCCGACCAGCGCTTGACCCGCATCCCGTTTTACACGGAAACGTACAGTCTCTACGTCCATGCCGACCACCCGCTTGCCGAGAACGAATTTGTGTCTGCCGACGATTTGCGCACCATCCCGTTTGTCATGTATCCGAAAGGCTTTTACGGCAGAGATTTGATCGACAGATGGGGGCTGGAATACGGGCTGACCGTTGAGACGATCATGGAAACAGGCTCTGCCACCTCTCTGCTCCAACTCGTTCACGCCGGAATCGGAGCTACGATCCAGCCCAGCCGCCTGATCGAAAGCTTCCCCTCGCTCAACATTCGCGCGATCGAGATCAAAGATTCGCCGATCCGGGAAATGGTGATCATGTATCGCAACGACAAGTACATGAGTGTGGCCGCCAAAGCATTCATCCATAAGCTGGAAACGTCTTTTCGCACCTTTCGTTAGCAAGCGCAGGCGGACTGCTTGTTCATCAACGAACTTCAGACGACACATACTTTTGAAAAATGGCTCGGCTCGCCCTCCCGCTGGTTCGAACACAAGCCGAAAAGGACATCCTAAGTGGTAGCTTCGCTATCCCACAAAAAGCCAAACACAAGGAGAGCCTTCAATGCATCAGCCAGCCATCATCCATTTCACCGACAAGGACCTCGACGGAGAATCGTGCGCCATCCTGAGCCGAATCGCCTATGCCGGCCAGGAAGTCCTCGTCCGCGGCGTATCTCCGTATACCGTCAGCCAGGAGATCGAGACGTTCATCGAGCAGGAGCTTGCCCCCGGAATGTCCGTTGTCATTACCGATGTCAGCGTCAACGAAAAAGTAGCCGCCCTGATTCAAAAACAGGTCGCGCGCGGGCATTCGTTCGTCCTGATCGACCACCACCCCACGGCGCTGCCGCTGTCAGCCAAGTACGACTGGGCGAATGTCGTGGTAGAGGAGGCGGGGAAAAAGCCCTCGGCCACAAGCCTTTACTACGACTACTTGATCCAAAAGGGCGCGCTTGCGCCTACCGACGTGCTCTCCCACTACGTAGAGCTGGTTCGCGCTTTTGACACGTGGGACTGGGAGGCGAGCGGCAACGACCAGGCGCATCAGTTGAACCTGTTGTTTTACTTGGCAGAACGGGAGACTTTTGCCGATCAAGTAATCGGACGATTGCGCGGGGAAGGCGGCGACACGGATCAGTTTGTGTTCACGGAATGGGAGTCGATCCTGATCTATGCGGAGGAACGCAAAATCGCTGCCTACGAGCAAAAAAAGCTGCGGCAAATGAAGCGGCTTCCGGTCGACATCGACCTGGACAAGCCGAAGCAGTACACAGTCGGGGTCGTCTTTTTGGAGCAATACCACTCTACGACGGGAAGCTTTTTGTGCAAAAGCGACGAGACAATCGACTTTGTCGCCATGCTCGATCCGGGAAAAGGCCGGATCAGCCTGCGCACGAACCGCGATGACGTCGATCTCTCTGTGATCGCCGCCCATTACGGCGGTGGCGGACATCCAAAAGCGGCGGGCTGCTCGTTCACAGGGCTGACGTTGAAAACGTTCGTCTACCCAGCCCTGCGCGTCCATTAAACGCAAAAAATCCCCTCCGGTCATCCACGTCCGTCCCAAGCTGTTACGAGACGAACGCGGACGCTTCCGCGAGGGGATTTTTCCTGCCTTACCGTTACGCGTGACCCAGCAACGCTTCCAATACTTTCTGCACTTTTACACCTGTCTCAAACGTAACCAGCCTGGCTTCCTTGCCTTCCAGAGCCAGCGACAGCTCATCGAGCAACAGCGACAGACGATCCTGCTCGGGCACGCCCGCTGCCTGAGGGGCTTCATTGTCTCTTCCGACAAACAGCTTGCTCCAGTTGACCACACTGAGCGTGCCTTTTGTACCGTAAATGCGGTAGTCCAAATGCTCCTGATGCGCGATACCCGCCAGCCCGTTGATCGTCACAGGCGTGCCGTCTGCCAGGCGCAAGAAGGCAGATACGCCTGTTTCACACGCTTGCGGATCTTCCGGATAGTCTACCTCCGAGCGGATCACCTGCAAGTCGCCAAACAAAGCGTACGTCAAATGGGTAAAATGCGGCAAAACCTCGCGGATGAAGCCGCCCTGCTCCCGACCGGACAGCCACGGCGTCTGCTGCCACGGGCGCGGCCATGTATGGAAATGAGTCAAAATGTCGATTCTGCGCACATCGCCGATCTCCTCCAGCCTGCGGCGCAGCTCCGGGAAAATGCCCTGATAGTAGAGCGGGAAATTCATCGCGTGTACGACACCTGCGTCTTTCGCTGCGGCCAGCATTTCCTCCGCTTCCCCAAGCGAGTTGGCGAGCGGCTTCTCGCACAGCAAATGCTTTTTGTGAGCCAGCACGTCCAAGGCAATCGCGTGGTGGAATTTTGGCGGAACAGCCAGATAGATGCAATCCAGCTCTTCTTTTGCGAGCAATTCCTTGTAATCGGTGTACCACGGCACGTCTCCGGATTTTTGCGCAGCCTCCTGGGCTCTTTCCGCCGAAACGTCACTGACTGCCGCTACACAAAATGTTTCGTGCGTGCGAATGGCGTTCATCATTCGTTCGCCCATGACTCCTGCGCCGATGACGCCCACTTTCCACTTGCTCTGGTTCATCTGTCTTTCCTCGCTTCCTGATGAAGTACGTCTTTTTTGCACCTCCCCCATTTCTCCATTTGTCTGAAAATTCCTTGTAAAAAAACGAGATCGCGCAAAAAAGCTTTGCCAAAACCGCTACACGCAAGCCGGAGCCTCTTGCTGCTTCTCCACCCGCTCACGCTTCTTTTCCTTTTGCAGCGCCACGACGGTATAAAGCGACGGCACGACAATCAAAGTTAAAAGCATCGAGAACAGCAGCCCGGAAATAATCGTGATGGCCAGCGGTTTGAACAGCACGCTCCCGGAAATCGCCATCGGCGCAAGGCCAGCCACGGCCGCAAAAGTCGTCAGCAAAATCGGGCGCAGCCGCGCTTTTCCTGCGCCGATCACCGCGTCTCGCAACCCCATGCCAGCGTGCCGTGCTTCTTCGATGAACTCGATCAGGACAATTCCGTTTCGCACGACAATTCCGGCCAAGGAGATAAACCCGGCTACTGTCATGAAGCCGATCGGCGTGTCGGTAATGAACAACCCGATCATGCTTCCGGCGATCGCCAGGTAGACTGTGCTCATCACCAAAGTCGGTATCGACAAGGAATTGAACTGCAACACAATCAACAGGAAGATGAGCAGCACAGCCACCACCGCGAGCAGCCCCAAATCGGCCAGCACGTCGCCTTCCTCCTCCGATTCACCCGTCACATTCCATGCGTAACCATCCGGCATTTCGACGTGTTCCAGCTTTTGCACCAGCTCGCTCATCACGTCATCCGCCGTGCGCCCCCGCACATCGCTCGTAATCGTGACACTGCGGGACATATTGTAGCGGGGAATGCTCTGGATGGACAAGCTCGGTTTCATTTCCGCTATTTGCGCCACCGGAATGAGCTGCCCTTGGCTATTCGGAACCGTAAGCTGGCTAAAAAGCTGCTGCGGAGTCATGTTCGCCTGATCAGCCAGCAAAGTCATGTCGATCAGCTTTTTCCCGTTGTCAAACTGTCCAACCGGGATGCCTTGACTGATCAGACGCAACGTTCTCGTCAAATCCGCTTCATGGACCAGCGCCTTGTCCATTTTCCCCTGCTCCACCTGGAATTGGAGGGAATATTGCGCATTCCCGAGCGTGTCATTGATATTGTAAGTTCCTTTCGTCTCTTTAATCATCGCTTTGACTTCCTCGGAAATCGCATACAGCTCGGACAAGTCATTTCCATACACGCGAATGGCGACCGGGCTGCCCGAATACATGCCCGCCTTCACGCTGTACGGAATGATATTCGCCTCCGGGTACAGTTCTTTCAGCTGCACAGTCCACGGCTCGACGACTTTGCGCGCATCCATCTGCGTATGGTCAAAGACGACGACGAGCTGCGCCATGTTTTCGCCTGTTCCGATCGACGGGGCACTCGTGATCATCTGCGGGGCAGCTCCCCCGACGAAGGCAGCCACCTTTTGAATGTGCGGCTGTTTGACAATCCAGTCGCTGGTGCCTTGGACGATCCGGTCGGTTTCCTGCAAATTGCTGCCGATCGGCATGTTTATGTTGACAATCATCTGCGGTCTGTCGTCATCCGGGAACAGCTGGATCGGAATAAACGCAGCCAGTCCGTAAAAGGCTGTAGCGACCAGCACCCCGATCACTCCCGTTTTCAACGGGTTTTTCAGCATCGCCGGCATGACTCGATCTCCGTACCAGCGGGTCAGCGCATCGATCTGCTTGCCCAAAAGTCCGGCTGGCTTGCGGTCTGCTGCCGTTTTTTTCGCGCGCTTGTTTTTTCGTCTCTCGTTCCACTCCCGGTAAATCGGGATGAGCGAGAGCGACATGATCATGGAGGCGGTCATCGTGAAAATGATGACGACTGGCACCGGAAAAATGAACTGCCCGGCATCGCCTGTCAAAAAAATGATCGGGCCAAATGCGCTGATCGTGGCAAATGTCGCCGTGACAATCGAAACGGCAACCTCTTTCGTGCCAAGCACGGCTGCCGTATACGGTTCTTCTCCAAGCACGGACAGCCTGCGCTCAATGTTGTCATTGACCACAACGGCGTCATCCACCAAAATCCCGAGAACGATGATCATGCCAAAGACACTCATCTGATTCAGCGTGATCCCGAGCAAAGGGAGAACAGCCATCCCTGACGCAAGCGAGATCGGGATCGCGAGGGCGACCATCATCGAAGTCGTCAAGTTCAAGCCGAGCCTGCAAACGAACAGGACGGCCACAATCGCGATCAGCATTTCATGCAACAGCTCGGAAAACAAACTGTCGATCCGATCCATCTGGGCGTAAACCGTTTCCTTTTTCGCCCACAAAGGCAGCTGCTCTTCTAAAGAATGCAGCTTCTCGTCGACCGCGCGCTGGACGCTCGGGACGTTGCTGCCCAGCTCGGCGTTGATGCTGACCGTGACGGCGGGCTTTCCGTTGTAGTACGTCTTGTATTCCACCCGTTTCGTACTGTCCAAAATCGTGGCGACATCTTGCAAATAGACGGGTACCCCCTGAGCAGTACGGGTCACGACCACTTTTCCGAGCGAAGTCGGATCGTAGCTGACAGGCATGGTCAGTTGGTATTGGCGTTTGTCGACATGTATGTCTCCGAGTGGAACCGTCTCGTTTTTCGTTTGAATCGCGTTCATGACTTGCGCCCAAGAAATGCCGTAATGCTGGAGCTTTTGCGCCTGTACGTTGACTTTCACTTCCTGCTCGGGCAATCCGAGGATCGAGACATCGGACACGCCCGGAACGGTGCGCAGCTGATCCTTCCACAGGTCGAGCGTATCGCGCAATTGCACGATTTGTTCAAAAGAATCGGCGGTAATTTGGAACGACTGGATGAAAGTGCGGCTCATGTCATCATTGATGATCGGCTGCTCCGCCTCTTCCGGCAGGTCGGCTTCGGCGTCCTTCACTTTTTTCCGCATGTCTTCAAACACGGCTTTCGGTTTGGCATCATTTTCCGTCTGTACGGTAATGATCGACACCCCTGAACGCGACTCGGAGTTGATCGACTTGATCCCTTGCACTTCATTGATCTTCTCTTCCAGCTTTTTCGTGACGGTCTGCTCGATTTTTTGCGGAGTCGCTCCCGGATAGACCGTAGTCACTGTCGCGGTGCCGACGATGATGTCAGGCTGCTCCTGTCTCGGGAGCGAGAACAAGACGTAAATCCCCATCAAGATCAGCATCGCAAAAAAGACGAGCGTGATTTTTCGCTTCTTGATCAAAAATTCAATCATGCTTCACGCCTCCTTTGACAGTGACCTGATCCCCGTCGAGCAAGCGGTCTGCCCCGTCAGTGATCAAGACATCGCCCGCCGCTATCCCTGCTGTAATTTCCAGCTCGTTGTCGACATACTCCCCCAGTGTTACCGTCGTCTTGCGGGCTTTTCCTTCTGTCAAAAGGAAGACATAAGGTTCAGACCCGCGGCTGAAAACAGCTTGGGTCGGAATAAAAATCGCTGCTTTTTGCTCCAAGGTTCGTTTCGCACTGACCACTTGCCCGGCAAACCAGTCTTTGGCGGCATTGTCGACCACCACTTCCACGCCGATCGTGCCCGTCTGTTCATTCGTAGCCGGATAGATGTTCGTCACTTTGCCTTTGCGCTTGTTCCCGTACAGCGCAAGCTCGACCTCGTCGCCTGCCCGCCAGGATGAGATGTCTTTATCCGGCACAGGCAAAACCGTTTTCAGCTGCTGGATGTTGCCGATGCGATACACGGGAGCACCCGGGCCTGCAAGCTGACCGACATCCGCCATTTTTGCCAGTACGGTTCCGGCAAAAGGCGCTTTCGCCTCGGTTTTCGCCAGTGTCGCCGCCGCCTGATTGCGTGCTGCCATCGCTCCTTGATAGCTCGCCTGCGTTGCGCTCACATCTTCCGCGCGCGCCCCTTCGACGACCAGAGAGTAGGTCGCTTTTGCCTGGAAAAGGTCTTTTTCCGCCAGCTCCCGCGCATTTTTCGCCCGTTCAAACTCACTTTGCGAGATCGCCCCATTTTTATGTAGCTGCTCCATGCGGCGGTAATCGCTCTCGGCCTGCTGCAAAGAGATTTGCTTCGCTTCAACCGCTGCCTGCGCTTGCTGGACTTCTTCCTTGCGGGAGCCGTTTTTCACTTTGGCCAATTGGGCGTTCGCGCCGTTTGCTTCTGCGTTTGCCATTGCGAGCTGGAGCGAGTAGTCCGTGGTGCCAAGCACCGCCAGAACGTCTCCCTTTTTAACCGAATCCCCCTCCTTGAACGGCATCCGTTTGATTTCCCCGGCAATTTCAAAAGCAACCGTCACCTCTTCTACAGGAGCAAGCGTGCCCGACAGCTCGCTCTCGGTACGGACAGTCTTCGTTTGAACGCCGTTTCGTTTCCACCACTTTTGCATCCAGCCGGGTTTCCACGCTGCTTGCAGGCTGCTCCCCTGTTGTGCAAGCCGTTCCCACCAGCACAAGCGAGAGGAGCGCTACACTTCCCGCCGCTTTCCTGATCCATGCATTCATGTTCTCTTCACTCCTGCTTAATTAGGTACATGTCCAAGCGATGTCGGTTTTACGGAATGAATATTCATTCCGTTTTGTTCAAAAGAAAGATCAGAATCAATGAATTCTGATCGCATCCCAGCAAGCCTCTTCCACGCCTGCCAGCAATTCCGGTGTTTCCTCGATCTCGCCCGCCCGGCAAGACTTGTACAGCGATATAAACGCACCGTCAATGATCGCGATCAATGCGTCGGCAGGCAACGGACGAATGATTTCGTTTTTCTTCCCCTGGTCAATGAACTCATAAAAAAACGTGCGCAGGCGCATGTAAGCTGCCTGGCTTGCTTCGTCCAAATAGTAGCCATTGACATGGGAATCGACAAACAGCAAGGCCGTGAGATTTTTATTCGCATAGCTGACCAGCTGCTTGGCAATATGAGCGAATTGCTTGCGCGAATCATGCGAGTCGTGCGGATAGCCCTGGTTCAGCGTCTCCAGCACATCGTTGACGCACTCTTGAAACAACGTGTTAACCAGCGCTTCCTTGTTTTCAAAATAGCGATACAGCGTCCCGGCGCCCACGCCTGCTTTGTCGACGATCATCGGAACAGTCGTGCCGTCGAAGCCTCGCTGTTCAAACAGAACCATCGCCGCTTCCAATATTAACTCCCGCTTTGTCTCAGACATGCCAGACCTCCTCACTTCGGAATGAATGTTCATTCCGTTTTGATTGTAATCAATTTCTCCTGAACCTGTCAAATCTTTCTTTCCTATCATCCGTTGACATGCAACCTTTTGGTTTCGTATACTGCAAAAAGCGAAACGTTTTGGTTTCGTTTCCATGTGCAAACTAGGAAACTACTTTCTTTTTACGGAGGCGTATTCATGTCCAACACCATTCCTGATATCGTTCAGACACAAGTATTTCAAGCTCCGCTGCAAAAAGTTTGGGATGCCGTCGCTACAGCAGACGGGATTGCCGCCTGGTTCATGCCAAACGATTTTCAGCCAGTAGCTGGACATGCCTTTACCATCCATTCCCCATACGGCGATTCTCCTTGCGTCGTGCAAGAAATCGACCCGCCGAACCGTCTCGTGTTCAAATGGGGCAAAGACTGGGTGATCACGTTCGCGTTAAAAGATTTGGGAGAAACAACAGAGTTCACGCTGATTCATTCCGGTTGGTCTGCCGATACGGTAACGGAGTTTGGGGAAGGCCATGCCGTCGTCCGCGACAGGATGAACCAGGGCTGGGATTCTTCTGTGCTGCCTAAGCTGAAAGCGTATGTGGAAGCGTAAATGAGCAGCTCTGCCGCCAAGCATGACGTATTTCAAGCCATCGCCGATCCGACGCGCCGCAAGCTTTTGCAATTGCTGACCGATCAGGAAATGCCTGTGACCGCGATCAGCAGGCACTTTCCGATCAGCCGCACTGCCGTTTCCAAGCATTTGCGCATTTTGTCCGAAGCAGGGCTGGTCAAGGAGCAGCGTGTAGGTCGCGAGACGAGGTATCGGATGCAACCGGAGCCGCTTGCCGAGCTGAAAAGCTGGCTGTCCTACTATGACCGTTTCTGGGACAACAAGCTGACCGCACTGAAACGGCTGGTGGAAGCCGAGCAGCCTGAGGATCATTCGCTGACAGGGCCGCGTCTTGTGGAAACCAAGCGGGATGAGTTGTAATGAAAAAAGGATAGGGAAAGCAGCATTCGTGCCGCTTCTCCCTATCCTTTTTGCTTATTCGATGTGCAAGCCGAACGATTTTTCGCCAAAAGACACCGTCGCAAGCTCTTGCCCGGACGTGTACACCACATCGGACAGCAGCACGCTCTCCCGCAGCAAATGCTCAAAACGGTTCAGCGCTGTCCGCAGCTCCTCGTCGACCGCGAGCGTGACAACTACCCGTTTGTCGATCGGCAGCTCCATGCGCTTGCGGTAGTCCTGAATGACGCGGATCACTTCCCGCACCAGCCCTTCCTGGACAAGCTCCTCTGTCAGCTCCGTCGTCAGCGCCACGTGGATTTGATAGCCGGATGCGGAGGCAAAGCCTTGTTTTCCTTGCTTTTCGACGAGCAAGTCTTCGAGCGGAACGCGGATCGACTCATCGTCCAGCACCACGTCCAGATGCCCCGACTCCATCACTTGCTTGGCTGCGGCTGGCAACAGTTCTTTCAAATGCGCTTGCAGCCCGCTTACGAGCTTGCCGTATTTTTTGCCAGCCACTTTCAGATTCAGCTTGAAATGATAGGTGACAAAACCGTCGTCGCTCCGTTCCAGACGAATGCTTTTCACATTGATTTCGTCCCGGATGATGCCGGCAAACTGGTCGAGGCGAAACGGTCGATCGAGCGAGACGATCAGCTCGGATAGCGGCTGACGCGTCTTGATTCCGGTTTCGTTGCGGATATTGCGGGCCAGCTCGACGATTTGTCTCGCCGTCTCCATGTCGCGCTCAAGCGCTTCGTCGCGTACGTCCTCGTTTCCTTGCGGATAGTCTGCCAGATGAACGCTGCCCGCTTCGCCGAGATTGCCGTACATATCATCCGCGATCAGTGGAGCGTATGGCGCAATCATCCGCGCAAGTGTCAAAAGCACCTCGCGCAGCGTATGGTAAGCGGCGATTTTGTCGGCAGACAGGCCGCTTTCCCAGAAGCGGTCGCGCGAACGGCGGATGTACCAGTTGCTCAGCTCGTCGACGAATGCTTCAATCTGCTTCGCCGGATTCATGAAGTCGTACGTGTCCAGCCCTTTGCGCACATTTTTCAACGTCGTATGCAGGCGGGACAGTACCCAGCGATCCAGCTCGTTTTCAGACGCAACTGCCGGATGCTGCTGCGGATCGAACTGGTCGATACCCGCGTACAGCGAGTAAAAGGCGTGCGTGTTGTGGATCGTATCGATCACCTTGAACTTCGCCTCGGCGACGATCCGCTTGGAAAAGCGCTTGCTGCTCCACGGCGCGCTGTCCGACAAAAGCGCCCAGCGGAATGCATCTGCCCCGAACTCCTCGATCACTTCCCACGGGTCGATTCCGTTGCCTTTGCTCTTCGACATTTTTTGGCCGTGCTCATCCAGTACGTGCCCGGTCGAGATGACCGCTTTGTACGGCGCTTGCCCGTTGTAAAGCGTGGAGACAGCCAACAGGCTGAAAAACCAGCCCCGCGTCTGATCGATCCCCTCCGAGATCATGTCGGCAGGGTATTGCTCCTGGAACTGCTTGTCGTCGCCAAACGGATGATGGTACTGGGCAAAAGGCATCGAACCGCTGTCAAACCAGACGTCGATGACTTCCGGGGTGCGCTCCATCACAGAGCCGCATGTACAGCGCAGCTTGACTTCATCCACATACGGCTTGTGCAGCTCCAGCGACTCGTCGATTGGCACGGCTGCCTTTGCGCGCAGCTCTGCGATGCTTCCAGGCGCGTACTCGCTGCCGCAATCGTGACAAAGCCAGATGTTGAGCGGCGTTCCCCAATAGCGGTTGCGGCTGATGTTCCAGTCCACCAGCTCTTCGAGAAAATTGCCGAACCGCCCTTCGCGCAAATGGCCCGGATACCATTCGACTTTGCTGTTGTTGGCGATCAGCTGATCCTTGATCGCCGTCGTCTGGATGAACCAGCTTTCCATCGCGTAGTAGAGCAAGGGCGACTTGCAGCGCCAGCAAAACGGATAGCTGTGCTCGTACCGTTCCTTGGAGAACAACAGTCCGCGATGGGCCAAGTCTTTGACGATGTCGACGTCGCACTCCTTGACGAAGCGCCCGGCAAAATCGGTAATTTGCTCCGTGTAACGCCCAGCCAGATTGACTACGTTCACGAAGTCCAGTCCGTGCTGACGGGTCGTGCGATAGTCGTCCTCTCCGTGGGCGGGAGCCGTATGGACGATCCCCGTCCCGCTCGTATCGCTGACATACTCGGCGTCGACGATGACATGCCCTTTTTCCACGCGGACGTAGCTGTACGGCGGCTCGTATTCCGTCCCGACAAATTCCGCCCCTTTGTGCGTAGACAACACTTCATATGCATCGGTGAACACTTTGTCTGCGAGATTTTTCGCGACGACGTACACTTCGCCGTTTTGCTTCACGCGCACGTAGTCCAGCTCTTTGTTGACGGCGAGAGCCACGTTTGCCGGAAGCGTCCACGGCGTGGTCGTCCAGGCGAGAAACACTTCCTCCCCCTGCTTGCTGCGGAACTTGACCGTCGCGCTCAAGTCCTTCACATCTTCGTAGCCTTGCGCTACTTCGTGAGAGCTGAGCGTCGTCTGGCAATCCGGGCAGTACGGACTGACGCGATGCCCTTTGTACAACAGCCCCTTTTTGTGGATCGTAGCCAAAATGTGCCAGACACTTTCGATGTAGTCGTTAGTGAGCGTCACGTACGGATGATTCATATCCGTCCAGTAGCCGATTGCCTCCGTCAGCTCCCGCCATTGCTTCTCGTACTCGAACACGCTCGCCTTGCAGCGCTCCACGAACTTCGCCACACCGTAGTTCTCGATCTCATGCTTCCCCGAGATGCCCAACTGCTTTTCCACGCCAAGCTCCACTGGCAAGCCATGCGTATCCCAGCCTGCTTTGCGCACGACACGGTATCCAGACATCGTTTTGTAACGCCCGATGAAGTCTTTGATCACCCGCCCGAGCACGTGTCCGATATGCGGCTGACCATTTGCCGTCGGCGGCCCTTCGTAAAACACGTAGTTCGGTTTGCCGAGCCGATTGTCCATCGATTTTTGAAAGGTGCCATTCTCTTTCCATTGCGCCAGCACACGCAGCTCGCGTGCCCTCGCCTTTTCTTTGACGTCGACTTTTCTCATTTCACTCATCCCTCCTGCGATTGATGTCCGAAAACGCAAAAAATCCCGCCCCCGAAGGGACGAGATTTCATCTCGCGTTACCACCCTTGTTCCGAAACGATCACGAAAACGTGACGCTTCGACACCTCTGCTACGTACCATCATACGCGCCCCTTGTAACGGCGGGGTCCCGGGTCAGCTTACTTTGTTGCGCTTCAGCTTTCCTTCTCGGAGAGGATTTTCGGCTAAGTCTTGAACGTTGGCTTTCAGCACTAGGCCAACTCTCTGGGGAACAAGGGGTTTAGCGTACTCTTTCTCGTCAATGAATTTGATCAGTTCAATTCGTACCTTCTTTTTACATCAGTTTTCCAGCTTTGTCAAGAAACGAAAGCAAGCGGTCTGTTACGCCGCGACCCGCTTCAAGCTTCTGCGGCTTTCCACGCGCGACAGGAACAAGCTTAGGACAAGGACGATCGCTCCGAACAAGTACGGTGCGTTCACATGCATTCCGTACAAAGTACCCGCCACAGCCGGGCCAAAAATGTTGCCCAGACTCATGTAGGCGTTGTTCATCCCGGCGACAAAGCCTTGTTCATCCCCGGCCCGCTTGGAGATGAGCGTATTGATCGCCGGACGCATGATCGAGGTCAAGGTAAAGAACAGCACAGTCAAGACGAGCATATACCAGAAGTTCCCTGACAAAAGCATCAGCACCATCGTGACCGCCGAGCTGAAAAACGTCCAGTTGATCAGCTTCTTTTCTCCAAAACGGGAGATCAGCTTCCCGATCAGCATAGCCTGCACAATCGTTCCAGCCAACGCTCCGACCGTGATGATGATCGAGATGTCACGCGGCGTATAGCCGAACTTCGCATCTACGAAGAGCGGAAAAATTACTTCAAAGTTCGCCAGCCCGAAAGTCATCGTAAAAATCAGCACGAGCATGATGAAATACGACGACTGGAAAGACTTGCCGAGTTGCAGGAAAATATTTTCTTTCTTCTGCTCCGAACGGCGGGCTGCCAGCTGTTTGTCTTTTGGCAATGACTCAGACAAAAAGAGCACGGAGCCGATCGTCGCCACGGCCCCTACCGCCGCGGAAATGTAAAACGGCATCCGCAGCCCAAGCTCGGCGAGAAAACCGCCGATCCCCGGCCCGATCACGAATCCGAGAGACATCGCCGCGCCAAGCAGTCCCAAGCCTTTTCCGCGCTTGTCCTCGGTCGTAATATCGGCGACGTACGCGAGCATGGAAGGAATCATCGAAGCGGCGCCGATTCCCCCGATCAAACGGGAGAGGTAGAGCACCCATGTCTGTTCGGCCAGGGCAAACACCAGATTCGAAATCGTAAACAACACCAGGCCGGAGACGATCATGATTTTCCGACCGTATTTGTCCGACCACTCTCCCGCGATCGGAGAGAACAGAAACTGCGTCAAACCAAACGCTGCCACCAAGTAGCCAGCCGTCTTCCCGCCTGCTCCAAATTCTTTCAAAAACTCGGGCAAAATCGGGATAATCAAGCCGATTCCGAGCATGGCAATAAACATGTTCATCATCAAAAAGAGAATCGGTCGCCCGCTATTCTCTGCATTTTCACTTTTCATTGATCCAATCCTATCCTGTTTATTTTTTCTCTTTACGCTTTGAGCCTCGCCTTCACGCTTTCGATCACGGTGCGCCACACCGCAGGATCAGTCGTGATCGTTTCCTTGAACGTCCGATACAGCTGCTTTTGCTTCTCCTCAAAATCCGGCGCATCGGTCGCAGGCAGCGTCGCCCGCGCAGTCGTGATCATTTCCTGCACCTCTGGCGAGCGCGGCCCCCAGACACAAGCTTCGTAACCATCCTGATCGAGGAAAACGAAAATCGGGATCGCCCGCGCTGTACCGTTCGTCAAGTATTGGTCCATCAGCTCCAGATTCTCGTCGCGAATGAGGAAGCGCAGCTCGATATTGCTTTCTTCCGCGATGCGTTGAATGACCGGAACGCACAGCGCCGCATCTCCACACCAGTCGGCTGTCAGCACGATGCCTTTCCAGTTGCGCGCGGACAGCTCCTTCCAAAACGCGAGATCTTCCTCGCTGAACGTCAGCTGCTCGTAGACGCGGCTCAACTCTTGCTTGTTCACATTCATGCTGTCGCGATACTGCTCAAACGTCATTCCTTTTTCAAACCAACTGCTCTGATTCACGTTAGACATAATGGGTACTCCTCCTCTATATGCAAAAATGATAAATCATTGCTCCCAAATCGCTGACGTGCCCAGGCGATTTCGCACAGAAAAATGTCTGGCCTTGCCCGTTTGCACCTCAGTTGCCGAGTCCCGCACCGCTTCTGCTTTTGCCGCAAGCTCCAGGAACCACGCTTTGTCGCGAATGAGCAGCGACAGGTCGATCAAATCATGCAAAGATTCCAGATCGTCAAAAGTGCCTGTCGACATGCGCTCCAGCCATTGCAGCGGGATGGTCACGATCTTGCCCACCGTGTTTTCGTTGTCGCATTTGACGACGTAGACTTTCGCAATGCCCCGCAATGAATCGACGGTTTCCACGAAGCCTTGAACCAACTCGCCATGCTTGGTCTTGCCCAATACCCAATCACTGATTTCCAGCAACTGTTCCCGATTCATACGAACGCACCACCTTAAAATGTAGTAAAAATAGTTACAGTTTCCAGTCAAACAAGTCGCTTCGTCTGCTTTGCTTATTCGCTGACCTGATCCTGACACGTGCTTTGACGAATTTTATCCAAAACGCTTTGAATGGTAAGCTGCTCCAAATACTTCGTGTAGTACAGCTCTGCTTCCGTAAAAATTTGATCCATCACGTTGTGGATATTCGCAGACACCAGGCAGGCTTCTTTCGGGTCACCCGAACACCAATGCGGCTTCAAGGTTCCTTTTGACATGGAATGGTAAATCTCGGCCAGTGTCACTGCATGCGGATCGCAAGCCAAAATGTATCCGCCGCCTACGCCTTCTTTTGTCTTCACAAATCCGTTTTTTCGCAGGATACCCATAATTTTGCGTATTCTGGCAGGATTGGTGCATACGTTTTGCGCGATGAGCTCACTGCTTGCCATATGTCCCGGTATATGAGCCAACAAGGCCAAGCTGTGAACAGCTATCGTAAACTCACTATTCACGTCTGAGACGGCCCCCTCCGAAAGTGTACTGTAATCATAATTCTTACAGTTAAGAATGTCAACAATTGCGGGAGGCGTAACTGTATTCCATATATGCTGGTTTTTTCTTTTGCAGTGGTTGTGGTGGCGGTGGCGGGCTTGAGCGGGAGGAAGCCTTGGTCTGGCTGGCTCTGGCTTCCGTTCTGGTTTCCTCTTCCCCTCTCATGCTCATACTGTTTAAATCAGCTTGACCAACACGATTTCGTCGCGAATCGGAATCCCGTTGTCCGCGATCAGCGGAATCTCCGGCTTGATCGCCCGCGCTTTTTCCACAGCGTTGACATGCAGCTCGTGAAACTGATAGCCGCGCCGCTGATAAAAGCCGAGCGCATGCAAGTTGTCATTGGTCGTCACCAGCTTCATCCGCTCGCAGCCCGCTTCCTTCGCCGCCTGCTCCGCTCTCGCCAAAAGGGCAGAGCCGATCCCCCTGTTTTCCGCCAGGCTGTCCAGCGAAATGATTTCGCACTCGGTCTGCTCCAGCACATAACTGACATACCCCTGGATCGCGCCATCCGCGCCGATGTGCGCATAGCCGTCCAGCTCGTCACATGTAAAAATGCCGCTTCCGATCACCATTTGCGGACTTCCCCAGTTGGTGATGAAAAAGTCCGTAATGACGCTTTTCGAAAGTTCGCTTGCCGCTATGATGTTCATGCTCTGCACCTCTTTAGCCGTTTCGATTCTCCCGTATGCTAGGGCCGCACTTGCAGCAGTACCTTTCCCGTGCTCTGTCTGCTTTCTACCCATGCGTGGGCGTTTGCCGCCTCTTCCAGCGAAAACACTTTGCCGATCTTGACGTCGAGCTGTCCTTTTGCCAAAAAGTCGATCACTTGCCCAGCTGTATCCTGCAAAAGATGCGGACGCAGCTTCCGCGTCGTGCCGAAGCTGAAACCGAGCACCGAGCGGCAGCTTGCATGCAGATCAAGCGTGCGGATTTGCCCGATTTCTCCGCTCGCATTGCCAAAATGCACGAGTCGGCCGTACCAGGCGAGACATTCGATGCTTCGTTCGCTCACCCGGCCGGAGATCGAGTCCAGAATGACGTCAGCGCCAGCCCCGTCCGTCAGCTCGCGTACTTTTTCCACAAAGTCTTCCGTGTCGTGGCAAATGACATGATCCGCTCCGGCAGCCAAAGCGACTGCGGCTTTTGCCGCGCTGCCCACGCTCCCGATGACGCGCCCCGCTCCGAGAAGCTTGGCCAACTGAATCGCCGTCGTTCCGATCCCGCCCGCCGCCGCGTGGATCAGCACCGTTTCTCCTTCGGCCAAACGGGCGACTTTTGCCAACAACTGATAGGAAGTAAACGACACCACAGGGCAAGCTGCGGCTGTTTCCGTGCTGATCGAGTCGGGAATCGCGAAGGTGAGCGCCTCATCGGCAACGACGTATTCCGCATACGAGCCGTTCGCCGGAAACGCGATCACGCGCTGCCCGACGCGCAAATTTTTCACTTCTGACCCGACTTCTTCAATTACTCCTGTCGCATCCAGACCGGGAATAAACGGCAGCTTGGCTGCTCCCTTTTTGCCGTAGCGCGACTTGATATCGGCAAAATTGACACTCGTCATCTCCACGCGAATGAGCACTTGCGCAGCTGAAATCTTCGGTATATCTACGTCCGTGTACTGCATCGTCTCCGGGCCGCCTAGTTGTGTTACCAAGATCGCCTTCATGACATGCCTCCCATGCTGATTGGTCGCTCTTTTACTTCCGCATGAGCTTCTGATTCCCTGCCATCTCCTGCCGATCAGACGCAAAAAACCGCTCAAGGCGTGAACGGTTTCTCGCTGTTTTATGCTTTTATGCTTGCAAAATGCCCAAGATTTCCGCCTTTTTCCGCGCAAACTCTTCGGCGGCAAGCACAGGCGCAAACTCGCTGCGCGGCAAGTCTGCAAGCAGATCGTGCCACGATTTGCAGCCCTGGTAAGCGGCCTCAATTGGAATTGCGATCGGCTGCGCCAGGCGGTGCATGCGGACGAACAAAATATGCAGCGGCTCCTTCTTTTTCCAGTGCAGGCGCACATCCGCAAAGTTGTCTGTCCAGATGTGGTGAGGCGACAGCGCACGCAGCTTGGCCTCGTCCATCAGCTCCACATCGTCGGTCACTTCGGCAAAATATTCGATGCAGACGGTCGTCTGATCACTCGACCAGCCTGCAAGCGTCGCATCCAGCAGATGGTGGTAAGCTGGCTTCACCATGTCGCGCTTCTGATGCTCGTAAGTAGGGTACAAGTAAAACAGATTGTTTTCCAATCGAAATGCTCGTGTTTCTTCGTATAACCCGCCCTTGCGGATCGTAATAATCTGCTCGCCTTCCCCAAGCGCTTTGACAGCGACCGCCCATTCCTTCAGGCTCAAGGGGGATTGCGGCTGTACGATCGTCTGCATGCAGTACGTCTCCCTTCTCTCTGTCAGAATCGTTTGATGACCATAGTCTAGCTTAATTCCGACTAAAAGGGAAGACATTTACAGCAATTGATTGACTTGCTGCACAGCGCGATGCAGACGCTCTTCATAGTCACCTGTAATCGTCACGTAAGCAATGCCCCGCTCATCCAGCATCCGGCACAGCTTTTGGTGATTGTCCAGACGGATTTGCTCAGCGCCGTGGACGCGCAGGCCGTCATCAATCCAGGCGACATCCGGCGCGAGGAGCAGCCACAAATCGTAATGCTGTTCGCGCGCGATTTCGTCCAGCACCGGAAAGGAAGTCCCTGTGTAAAGCTCTGAATAAAACTGCGTGACGATCGCTTCCGTATCGATGAACAACAGCTTGTTGGCCCGCTGGAGCGCTTCGTATTCCTTCATTTTGTGCCCGTAGGCGATGTGCGGGAAATACTCTTTCGTCAAAATCGTGTCGCAGCCACCCACCTCTTCGCAAATCGTGCGGCCGTACTCCTCGACAAACACGGTGTTGTAGATTTTGGCGAGATAGCGGGTCAGCGTCGACTTGCCGCAGCTTTCCGTCCCGACGACGACCACCTTTTTCACAAAGAAAGGCTGAGCCACGGCCAGAATGTGCTGCCAATGGGCGAAGACGCCCTCGTTTCTGATCCGGGTAGCCGAGATCGGCACCTGACTGCGCGCACCATCGAGCACGACGTGTTTGGCGTCCGGGTACAAGCGGCGAAAAATCGGATCATACGACTGCTCCGAGCTGAAGACGAAATCGATCGGCTTGCCGATTTTGCGCTTGATGTCGGCAGCGCCCGCCTGCCAATCGTACGTCTCGTCGCTCTCCGCGCCATCCTCCACCGCAATTACCCGCACATTTTCCATATCCTTGACCAGTGTCGACAGCCAGCGCAGCCTGACCTCGTACGGTATCGGCTTCATCCCCGCCGCTTCGCACAGCTTTTGATCGCGAACGGGGCTGTGCGAGAGCACCACGTACAGCTCGTCGCAGCGGCACGCCGCCTGGGTAATGGCGTAGACGTGCCCTTGGTGCAACGGCAAAAACTTGCCGCCGATAAAGCCTACGGTACCCATAGCTGCCCCTCCTTTTGCGCGCGATATTGGCGAATCCAGTTCAGCAGGCCGTAAAGCGCATTGACCAGGTAAGCCGACCACATGACGAGAATCGAGATGTCATTGCCGTCCGCGAGAAAAGCGACCACCCACATGTAAATCGTGAACAAGTCGATGATGACCCAGACAACCCACTGCTCTACCAGCCGTTTCACCATGAAAATCATCGCCACAATCGAGAGAACGGCTGTCAGCGAATCGATGAAGGGCAAGGCTCCGCCCAGCTGTTTCAGCACAAATCCGTAGGCGACCGTAGCGACTACGCACAGCACGCTCCACCAAATGCGTTCAGACGAGCGCAATACGGCTATTTTGACGTCGTTTTGCTTTTGCTCCGACACTTTGTTTTTGCGCCACATGATCAGGCCGATAAACTGCATCGGCAAAAAATAGAGCAGGTTCAGCATCACTTCGCCGTAATACTTTTGCCCATACGCGACGAAGGCGTACAAAATCACGTTGACGATGCCCGGATAGTAGTTGAACGTCTTGCCTTTGGCGACCAGCACGACACTCAGCATCCCGGTCAATGACGCGCACAAGCCGATCCACGTATCATCGAGCGCTACGAACAAATAGACGGTGACAAGCGTAAACGAAGCCAGCCAAATCCGCTCGAACCAATTCCAGTCTGCCAAAAACCGACGACTCATTGCGATCATGCGAATCTCTCCTTGAACGCCCGCAGGTTTTCCTGCCGCGCCGAATGGTCATAGATGGCGAAGACGATCTGGTCAAACAGCGGCGCGTACTCTTCTTGCAGCAACACCTGGGCAAAGTAGTCCGCCACATCCCGGGCGTGATTGCGAAAGACGCCGCAACCGTACGCGCCCAAAATGATTGTGCGTTTCTCGTGCATCGCAGCCAGGCGCAGCACTTTTCGGATGCGCTCTTTCATTACAGTTGCGATTAGGCTGACATTTTCCGGTTCACGCTCGCGGACTACTCCCGCGTTCACAGCCGGAGCGGTGACAAACGACAGCAGGTACGGCTCATCCAGCAGTTCGTCTGCCTCGTTGCGGATCACGGGCACGTCGGGCGAGTAAATCATGTAGTCGGAATAAAAGCATGTTTTCAATTGGCGATTGTACTGGTACATTTCCTCCATTTGCACCAGGCACGGATACAGTCCGGACGCCCGGGCCAAGCTTTCCTCCTGCGCCTGGCTCCCGCCGAGAAAGCCGCCGCCCGGATTTTTCGCCGAAGCGAAGTTCAGGCAGAGCGTATCGCTGCGCTTTTCCCGCACAATGAGCCTTTCCGCTGCCCCCAAGCTCGACTCGGAGGTCACCTGGATCGAGCCTCGGCCCGTTCTCGCTACCCCTGCCGCCGAGTTCTCGGTCAAATCATCTGGACGATACAACAGAGTGCCGCTGACTGCTGTCGCAAGCTCGGCTGCGATCTGCACTTTTTGCCCGCGGCGATTCACGTACTCGCCTTGCTCCAATATGTGCAACGTTTCGTGGGCCGTTTTTGCGCGGCCGCCACGGTTGTTTCCCTGGCTCATCGTTTCTTCTCTCCCTGCTTGCGCCTATGACTGTTCCATCCACTCCGGGTTGAAGCGATAGTATTTGGATGGACGGTGTCCGGCATGTTTTCTGTATTGGTTCGTTTCCAGCACTTTGTCTGCCACCTTCCGGCGAAATGCCGCTGCGAGCAGCTCCTTGCCCAAAATGACTTCATACACCTGTTGCAGCTCGCTCAACGTAAACAGCTCCGGCATCAAGGCAAACGCGATATCGGTGTATTCAATCTTGCCGCGCAGCCGCTCCAGCGCGTACTGGATCAGCTTGGCGTGATCGAACGCGATATTGCCAGCGTCCACAATCTCGCGCTTCTCCTGCACGATCCGGTTGGCGATCGTCTTCGTAATCTTGATCGTGGCAGACAGCTCCTCCTTGGCATTGACCAGCCGCAGCTCCAGCCATTTTTCTGTCACCGTGCCGTTCTCTGTCGCCGTTTTCGTTTCCTTCAGCCACTTGTCCTCGATGCGAAACCACTCTGCCTCGTCCGCGTCATCCCCTGCCTGCAAACTGAGAGTCGAGCTATCGACCAAAGCCATGTAGGAAGTGCTGATGACTCGCATGCGCGGATCACGCCCGACGTCTCCCCACGTGTACAGCTGTTCCAGGTAAATGTTCTGGATGTTCGTTTCCGTAAACAACTCGCGCTTGGCCGCATCCTCCAAACTTTCGCGCGGCGAGACAAACCCGCCCGGCAGCGCCCATTGGCCCAAAAACGGATGTTCTCCGCGCTTCACGAGCAAGATTTGCAACGATTTGGGCGAGAGCTTGCGGTAGTTTTCTTCCTGTTCGTCCACTACGGTGAAAATAAGCATATCGACTGTCACGGACGGCCGCTCGAACTGGCTGGCATCGTACGTGCGCAAATACTCCTGCTCGGTCTGGCCTCTTTTATTGACAAGCGGTTTATCGGTCATGGAAATAAAATCACCTCTGTAAAAAATCACTTATTGTTACGCATGTTTTGTTATTAACAAAATGTTATTATCAATTTGTTTTCATCATATTACTGCTTCCTGTTTTTGGTGTCAAGCAAGAACAACAGCAAAAAGCCCCCTGTCAGGACATCCTAACAGGAGGCTTTCGTATGTTTCGATGGTTAAGCCGCTCTTGCTTCGGCTTTCACTTCTTGAATGTACTGCTCTGCTTTTTGTTGGTCAAACTGGCCTTCCCAACGGGAGATGACGACAGCAGCCAACGCATTTCCTACCACGTTGACGACGGTGCGAGCCATGTCCAGCAGTCGGTCGACACCAGCGATAAAGGCGAGTCCTTCCAGCGGAATCCCTACGGAACCGAGAGTCGCAAGCAATACGACAAACGATACGCCTGGAACACCGGCAATCCCTTTGGAAGTTACCATGAGCACAAGCATCAGCGTAATTTGAGCGCTGATCGGCATATCAATGCCGTACATTTGGGCAATGAACAAAGCAGCCAGTGCCTGGTACAAGGTCGAGCCATCCAGGTTGAAGGAGTAGCCCGTCGGAACGACAAAGGAAGTAATCGCCTTTGGACAGCCCATTTTCTCCATCTTTTCCATGATCTTCGGCAGTACCGTCTCCGAACTGGACGTGGAGTAGGCCAGCAACAGCTCGTCCTTCAAAATGCGAAGAATCGACGTGATCTTGACTCCGCTGATGCGGGCGATCGTTCCCAGTACGACGAGGATGAAGAACAGCATCGCCAGGTGAACGAGGATGACCAGTTTTCCCAATGGAACAAGGGACGACAAGCCAAACTTGGATACCGTCACTCCGATCAGGGCGAATACACCGAATGGGGCAAAGCGCATGATCGCGTTTACAACCCAGAACATCGCATCGGCAACTCCCTGGAAGAAGGCGAGCACGGGCTTTCCTTTATCCCCGGCAGCGGCAACACCAAGTCCAAACAAGACAGAGAAGAAAATAATGGCCAACATGTCTCCGCGGACAATGGCATCGAATATGTTTTTCGGAACGATATTTACGAATGTGTCAATCATGCTGTGACTTTGCGTCGTTTCCGCTGTCTCAACATACGTATGAATGTCTGTTTTCGTCAGATGGGACATGTCGACGCCCACACCCGGCTGGAACAGGTTGGCGGCCAAAAGACCGACCACAATGGCAATCGTGGTAACGATTTCAAAATAGAGGATGGTTTTTCCGCCGATTTTACCGAGCTTCTTGATGTCTCCGACTCCCGCTACCCCAACGATCAGAGTGGCAATGACAATCGGAACGACAATCATTTTGATCAGCCGCAAAAATACATCGCCAATAGGCTGCAAATAGGTCGCCACTGCCGGGTTGCCATAGAAGATGGCACCCACCAGGATACCCAGAATGAGTCCGAGGACAATTTGAATCGCTAACCCAAACCGCTTCATTCTGACACCTCGCTAGTATAGTTTGAAAAGAATGGTTTGTCACACTATATACACATCCGTCTGAAACGAAGTGTTATATAGATGAGAATCATATCATGTTTTTTTGGCTACCCTGTTTTTTTCTATTCTTTTTATTTCTCTTTATTTTTTGACAACCAGCTCTTTTTCCGCAATTAGCGGGCAGATTGTGCTCGGTTCGGCAAAAATGCTAAAATAAGCCTACCGTAATACGCTGGACTCATTAAACATGAATGGAGCACTTTCATGACAATTCGGAAAATGTTGCTTCTGGGCTTGCTGTTGGCCGTTGCACTATTTCTATTGCCATACTCTGTCCCGTTTCTGCTCGCGCTTTTGACCGCGATTTTGCTTGAGCCGCTTGTTTTGTTCCTCATCCGTCGGGTCAAAATGAACCGGATGGGCGCCGTCAGCGTCTCCTTTTTGCTTTTTCTCGTCTCCTTTGGCATCATTTTGTACTGGATCGCCACGCAGATCGTCATTCAAGGGATTGATTTGGCCCAGCGGTTGCCGGGCTTTTCCCAGCACTTGTTCGAGCTGGTGGAATCGTACCTGTTAAGCTGGGAAAGCTACTACGCTACTTTGCCGGCAGACACGGTCGTGCAAATCCAGAGCGTCTTTGCCGGATTGAAAAACTGGGCGATCACGAGCGCGTCAGGCGTCGCCAGAGCGATTCTCGGAGCCGTTGCGATCATCCCCGGCTTTTTGATCAGCACGATCATTTACCTGGTCGCGCTGTTCCTGATCAGTCTGGATCTGCCAAGGCTGCGGGCTGGCTTCCTGCGGATGTTCACCGTGTCGGCCAGAGAAAAGGTCAATGTTGTCTTTTCCCAGTTGAACCGCGCCACCGTCGGATTTTTGCGCGCACAAATCATCCTCAGTCTCCTGACGTTTTTGCTTTCGTTTTTGGGGCTGCTCATCTTGCACGTAAAATACGCGGCTGTCGTCGCTTTGCTGATCGTACTCGTCGATATTTTGCCCATTCTCGGAACAGGTTCTTTTCTCGTTCCGTGGGCGGTCTACAACTTTTTGACCGGAAATGCCCGCCTGGGGATCGGGCTGATTATCCTGTTCCTCGTCATTACCGTTGTCCGGCGCATTATCGAGCCGAAAGTTCTCGCTTCCAACCTCGGGATCAGCGCCCTGGCGGCTCTCGTCAGCCTCTTCCTCGGTTTTCAGGTCATGGGATTTTTCGGGCTGATTATCGGCCCTGCGCTGGTGATCATTTACGAAGCCTTGCGCAAGGCGGGCTTTTTGAACTTCAAAATTGATTTTTAAAACGCAGGTCGCGGCGTTGGACGTCTATATGAAGCAACAGCAAAAAACCGCCTGGACAATCCAGACGGTTTTCTTATTCCTTGGGGGAGACGCGGACCAACAGATCGACGAGATGTACAGCTTCCATGCGCCCGTCCAATCCGGCGCGGTGAATCCCGGCCTTCATCTGAAGCAGGCAGCCCGGATTCGAGGTGACGAGAATGTCCGCTTGCGTCTTTGCGACGTGCCCCATTTTTTCATCCAGCAAACCGGAAGCCATCTCGGGCTGGAGCAAGTTGTAGATGCCTGCCGAGCCGCAGCAGCGCTCCCCTTCAAACAGTGGGACATACGTTGCACCGGGGATGGCTTTCAGCAGTTGGACAGGTTCGTTGCTCACCTTCATCCCGTTGCGCAGGTGACAGGAAGACTGATAGGTGATTCGCTGCGGCAAGGACTGCCATGTTTGCGCATCCATTTGCTCGCCCAACACCTCGCTGATGTCTTTGACTCGCGCCGCAAACCAGTCAGCCTGCTCGCGCACCTCCGCGTCGTCCGTGAGCAAATGGTCGTACTCTTTCAGCATAGCGCCGCACCCGCCCGCATTGGAAATGATCATGTCCACATTCGCTGCGTGAAAGACCGCTACATTGGTCCGCGCCAGCTTGCGGGCGATGCCGCGCTCTCCGCTATGGGCATGGAGCGCGCCACAGCAAACCTGACCGGGCACGATGACAACCTCGCAGCCCGCTTCGGCGAGCAAGCGCACCGTATTTCGGTTCGTCTCCTGAAACAACACATCCATAATACAGCCGGAAAACATCCCGACCCGATACTTGCGTTCCCCAACGGCCGGGATGACCGCAGCTTGCCATTCGTCCGCGAGACTGCCAGCGGCTGCTTCCGGCATGATCGCTTCCATCTCCCGCAAGTGCCGGGGCAGCCAGAACAGCAAGCCCAGCTTGCGCACTGCCTTTTGCAGCCCGGAGCGTTGGTAAAAGCGCAGCAGTCGGCCGAGCTGTTGCAGCCGCTTTTGCTCGGGAAACAGATGCACAAAAGCGAGCTTGCGCACGGCTTTGATCCACCACGGGTGCTGCTGTACGTCCTCGATCGCCTCCCGCGTCTGCTCGATCAGCTGTCCATAAGACACGCCAGCCGGACAAACTGGCTCGCACGCCCGGCAGCCCAGACACAAATTCATCTGGTCGACAAAGTCTTTGTCCGGTTCCATGACGCCGTCTGCCACCGCTTTCATCAGGGCAATCCGGCCGCGCGGAGAGGCCGCTTCATAGCCTGTCTCGCGAAACGTCGGACAGGCTGGCTGACAAAAGCCGCAGCGCATGCAATTGGACAATTCCTCGTAATCCAGCTTTTTGACGAGCGCTTCTTTAAGCACGCTGCACCACCACTCTCTGGCGCGACTCTTTGGCGAACATTTTTCCCGGATTCAGCAAATGATTTGGGTCAAAAGCTTGCTTGATTCCCTTCATCACTTCCATTCCGGCAGCCCCTGCTTTCCATTCCAAATAGGGCGCTTTGACGATTCCGACGCCGTGCTCTCCGGTAATCGTCCCGCCCAGCTCGATCGCTGCGGCGAATATTTCTTCAAAAGCGTGCTCCACGCGCTCGATTTCCTCCGTATTCCGGGCATCGGTCATACAGGTCGGGTGCAAATTGCCGTCTCCCGCGTGGCCAAAGGTGCAGATTTGCAGCCCGTAGCGGCTGGCGATTTCCTGGATGGCGGCGACCATCGGAGCGATGGCTGCGCGCGGCACAGTCGCATCCTCCAAAATCGTCGTCGGCCGCATTCTGGACAGGGCGGCAAGCGCACTCCGCCTCGCCGTCATGACTTCGTCCGCTTCTTCCGCTGTCGTCGCCACTTTGATTTGTACCGCAGCGTTTTTTTGGCAGATCGCAGCAATTTTGTCCATATCCTGATCGACCGTCAGCGGGTCGCCATCTTGTCCGATCAGCAAAATGGCCGCCACGTCTGTAGGAAGCCCGATCTTTTTGAACTCCTCGACGACGCGAATCGTGCCCTGATCGAGAAACTCCAGCGTGCCGGGAATGATCCGGTTGGCGATAATGTCCGACACCGACTTCGCCGCCTGCGCCATATCCGCGTACATCGCCAGCATGACCCGCTGCGTCTGCGGCTTGGGAATCAGCTTCAAAATCGCCTCCGTGATGATCGCCAGCGTCCCTTCGCTGCCTACCAGAAGCTTCGTCAGATCGTAGCCCGCTACGTCCTTCATCAGCTTTCCTCCGGTGCGAATCATCTCTCCGCTCGGCAGCACCGCTTCCAGTCCCAATACGTAATCTTTGGTCGTGCCGTACTTCAAACCGCGCAGTCCGCCCGAATTGAGCGCAATATTCCCGCCAATGGTCGAAATGACCATGCTCCCCGGATCGGGCGGATAAAACAGTCCGCGCGCTTCCACCGCCTGATGAATGTCGACTGTCCGTACTCCCGGCTGAACCGTAATCGTCAAGTTTTGCTCGTCGATCTCCACGATTTGATTCATGCGGTTGAGCACCAGCACAATGCCGCCTCTCAGCGGAATCGTCCCGCCGCACAAGTTGGAGCCAGCGCCGCGTGTCACGACGGGAATCCGGGCGGAGGCGCATAGCCGCATCACCTCCTGAACTTCTGCGGTGCTCCCCGGCATGACTACGGCATCGGGCAAAGCTTGTTGCATAGGAGTCGCGTCATACGAATAGGCTACAAGCGCTTCCTGGCTGTCCAGGCAATGTTTCTCGCCGACAATGGCCCGAAGCTGTGCGCGAATCGGTGCAGGCAACATCCAAAATCTCTCCCTTCCGGCAATCCCTTTCTGCATCCATCCATCAATCGTTCAAATATTCGCTCTTTATCATTCGTTTTCATTTTATGTAATGAAATTACGTTAGTCAAATCGTTTTAAGTAAATTTTGTTTCAAAGTATTTTTTCACCCCAAACAAAAAAAGACGCAATACGCGCCTTTTTTCTGTGTACACCTCGTTAGCTTGCGTTCTTCTGGTCATCCAGCTCAGCCTCGATCCGGGAAGCGCTGGATGTTTCGCCCATGCGCCAGTACGTAATCAGGCTGATCGCAATACAGCCGGCGACATAGTAGTAGAAGAGCGATTCAGAACCGATATTTTTCAAGCCGAGGGCGATAAATTCAGCCGTTCCCCCGAAGACGGCAACCGTGATCGCATACGGGAAGCCTACGCCCAATGCGCGAATTTCCGTCGGGAACAGCTCGGCTTTCACAATCGCGTTGATCGAAGTGTAGCCAGTGACGATGATCAGCCCTGTCAGCATCAAGACGAAGGCAACCATCGGACTTTTTGTTTGCTCCATCAACAGGAACATCGGCACCGTAAACAGCGTTCCCAAAATACCGAATCCCATCAGGAGCGGACGACGGCCGATCCGGTCAGACAGCATTCCGGCAATCGGTTGCAGCACGACGAAGACGAGCAACGCCGTGAAGTTGATCCAGCTTACCGTTTCTTTCGGAAGCCCCACGGTGTTGACCATGAACTTTTGCAAATACGTCGTGTACGTGTTGAAAGCAATCGTTCCGCCGAGCGTCAGTCCGACGACGGTCAGCACAGCCTTCGGATGCTTCATCAGCGCGCGAAGGGTACCAGCGCTTTCCTTGCTCTTCTTCTCCATCTTCGAAAATTGCTCCGACTCATCCATCGAGCGGCGCAGCCAGAGGACAGCCAAAGCTCCAAGCGCCCCGATCACGAACGGAATGCGCCAGCCCCATGCATGCATGTCCGCTTCGCTGAGAACTTGCTGAAGGACGATTTGCACCCCGAGGGCAAGCAACTGTCCGGCGATTAACGTAACGTACTGGAAGCTGGAATAGAAGCCGCGGCGTCCGCTGCTCGCCATCTCTGACAAATAAGTAGCGGAAGTTCCGTATTCTCCACCCAGTGACAAACCTTGCAGCAGGCGCGCGAGAACGAGAATAATAGGCGCATAAATGCCAATCGTGCTATAGCCTGGCGTCAAGGCGATAATCAAGGAACCGCTGGCCATCACCGTAATCGACAGCGTCAATGCTGCGCGTCTGCCGTGACGGTCGGCGTAACGCCCCATCAGCAAGCTTCCGATTGGACGCATTAAAAAGCCGATGGCAAAAATCGCTGCGGTGTTGAGCAGTTGGCTGGTCGGATCACCTTTCGGGAAAAACTCGGACGAGAAGTACACTGCGAATGCGGAATACACATACCAGTCGTACCATTCAATCAGGTTTCCGATCGAACCTTTGAAAATGTTGCCCGTGATGCGTCGCGAATTGGCGCGATCGTTTGCTTGACTCACTTTTTTTCCTCCTCCAAATGTAATCGGTTTCAAAAATCATTCGCGAATATACAAAAGCAAGTTGCATGCCAAACCAGTCGCAAACTGCTGGCAGGTCACAGGCAAACGATTCTGAGCGCGCGCTATCCATGGAATTTTCCGATCTGCCAAAATGTTTCGTCTAGCAAATCAGCCGCCTGCGTCCATCTGTATTTTTCTTGGCCCACACAAAAACCCGGCAAAAAACTCCGGTTGAGGCGGAATTTTTTGCCGGGTCGGTAACATGACGCGTACTTTTTTTCCTTTACGGCTGTGGCTCCTTCGCTCGGGCCAGCTCCGCGTAGTACAAGGCTGCTCCCGGATGAAGCGGAACGACCAGGTTTTCGCCCGCTTTTTGCCTGTCGATTTGCTTCGCGGCTTCATGGGCATGTTGCAAGGCGTCCAGATTTTCGAAAAAGGCTTTCGTCAGCCGATACACTTGTTCGTTGGGCAAATCGGAGCGAACCAAAAGAATATTGCGGATCGCAACCGTCGGGATCGCTTTTTCGTTTTGGTAGACGCCAGGCGGAAGCTGGGCTTTTTCGAAAAAGGCAAACCGTTTGGTCAGCTTTTCGATATGCTCGGGAAAGATCGGGACGATTTGCACCTCATCGGTGGATTGCAGCGCGAGCACAGCCGTGTTGGGCAAGCCGGACGTGACGAAGGCCGCGTCAATCGCGTTGGTTTTCAACTGCTCGATCGCCTCCGAGTAAGACAAATACTCCGGCCGCAGATCGTTGTACGTAATGCCGTGCTCGTTTAAAATCATCCGCGCGTTGACCTCGACGCCGCTGTTCGGCGCACCTACGCCTACCCGCTTGCCTTTCAGATCGTACACGGAATGAATGTCCCGGTCTTTTTTCGTCACGATTTGCACGTAGTTCAAATACAGCCCGGCCACCGACTTCATGCGCGCAACCGGCCCGCTTGACTGGAAGCTCTCCAGCCCGCCGAGCGCGAACGAAGCGACATCCGACATCGCAAAGGCCAAATCGGCTTTTCCGCTCTCCAGCAGGCGCACGTTTTCCACAGAGCCGTCAGAGGAACGGACCGCCGTATGATAGCCGAGCTTCGTTTGATACACTTTAGCCAACGCTCCCCCGATGACGTCGTACGGACCTGACGCGCCGCCCGTTGCGATCGTCAGCAGCGCTTGTTCTTCGCCAGGAACAGGCTGGGCCGACTCCGGCTTCGGAGCGCACCCGCCAGCGCTTGCCAAAAGCGCCAATCCAACAACGACAGCCGTCACGGCAATCCATGCGCGAGCCTGCCTCATTGCGCGCCTCTCCCGTATTGCTTCAGCTTCTCGCGCAAGCCCCGTTCGCTGATCGCAAGCTGCTTGGCCGTGTTCAACCGATGCCCGTTGTTATTGTCCAGCGTATACAAAATGTACATCCGCTCTGCTTCTGCCAAAGTCAATCCTGGCGGTATCAACAGCGCTTGTTCCTCTGCTGCTTGCACCTGGCTGCTGCTCCGCTTTTCGCGCACTGCTTCCGGCAAGTCATGCGGCTCGATCACTTCCTTTTCCGATAGGGCAACCGCATATTCGAGGATGTTGGACAGCTCCCGCACGTTGCCAGGGTATGCATAGTCATACAGCTTTCGCTTGGCCTCCGGACTGAGCGTTTTCGTCCTGACCCCCATATTCGCCGAATACAAGGCCAAAAAGTGCTCCACGAGCAGCGGCACGTCTTCCTTGCGCTCTCGCAATGGCGGCAGATGAATCGGAATCACGTTCAGCCGATAGTACAAATCTTCGCGAAACGTTCCTTTTGCCACTTCGTCCTGCAACTGACGGTTCGTTGCGGAGATGATTCGCACGTCGACTTCCTTGGACTGCTGCGAGCCGATCGGCGTGACCACCTTTTCCTGAATGACGCGCAAAATTTTGGCTTGCAGGGCGAGCGGCATCTCGCCGATTTCATCGAGAAAAATCGTGCCGCCATCCGAGCGCTCAAACAGACCTTGCTGCCGCGCGTACGCTCCGGTAAACGCCCCTTTTTCATGCCCGAACAGTTCGCTTTCCAACAGCAACTCAGGGATAGCCGCGCAGTTGATGACGGAAAAGGCACGCTTTTGCCTGTCGCCTTGATAATGGATCGCCCGGGCGACCAGCTCTTTTCCCGTCCCGCTTTCTCCGCTAATCAGCACATGCGAATTGATGTCCTTGACCTTTTCCACCAGTTGAAAAACTTTCTGCATGGCATGGCTCTTGCCGATGATCCCCGCGTACGTTTCCTGCTGGCGGACAGCCTGACTCAGCACCTGAACCTGGCGATGCAACTGCTGAAAAGCGAGCGCTTTGCCGAGCAGCAGCCTGACCTCCTCCAAATTGAGCGGCTTGGTCAAGTAATGGTAGGCACCTGCCTTCATCGCCTCGACGGACGACTCGATGGAGCCGTAGGCTGTCATCATGATGACGACTGCGTCCGGCTGCTTTTCCTTGATCTGGCGCAAAAGCTCGATCCCGCTCGTCCCGCGCAAGTTCAAATCGAGCAGAATGCCGTCGATCGGCTCCTGTTCCAACAACTGCAAGCTTTCCTCTGGCCCGGAGGCAGTGAACACCCGATACTCGTCATCCAGGGCAAAGGAAAGCGACGAACAGATCGCCCGTTCATCATCAATGATCAAGATGTTCATCGCCAGTCTCTCCTTTCGCAAAATGCAGGTAGAACGTCGTTCCCGCTCCTTCTGTGCTCTGCACGGTAATTTCTCCCCCGTGGTCGTGCATAATTTTTTGACTGAGGTACAAGCCGAGTCCGATTCCTTGGCTTTTCGTCGTGAAAAAAGGCTGGAACAAATGCAGCCTGTCCTGTTCGCTCATGCCCGGCCCGGTATCGGAAATCGCCAGGCACACCGCCCGAGCTTCTCCGGGCAGTACGCGAAACGTCAATTGCTTGTCAGCAGATTGTTGCGCCATCGCTTCGCTGGCATTCAGCAACAGATTGATCAGCACTTGCTTGATCCGGTCCCGATCGACAAGCACGTCCACATCGAGCGTAGGGTCAAGCTTTGGCTCGATCCGCTCGCTCTCCAGCCGCTTGGCAAAAAGTCCCTGCACGGATTGCACAATCTCCAGCAGATTTTCCCGCTTGCGCTGCAACGGCTTTTCCCGGGAGTAATCGAGCAAGTCTTCGATGATGCGGTTCATGCGCGCCACTTCTTCGGGAACGTGCTCCACAAGCTGTGCGCGGAAGCGTTCGTCATTCAGCTTCCTCGGCAAAAGCTCGGCAAACGTTTTGATCGCGGTAAGCGGATTGCGGATTTCGTGAGCAATGCCCGCGACCAGTTCGCCCAGCGCGCGCATTTTTTCCTGGGCAATCAAGCGGGCCTGCAAATGCTTCTGCTCCGTCCGATCCTGCAAGCAGAGTATCCCGCCCGTTCTCTGTCCAGCCCCGTTCGTCAAAGTAGCGAGGTAGTATTGCACAATCCGCCCCGTGCCATCCCCCAAGTGCAGCTCGCCTTCCAGCACGCGGGCATCCTGCATCTGCAAAAGCTCCCGGACGGGCAGCTCCGGCAGGCAATCCATCACAGACGCGGCTTCCGGCTTGTCCATGTTCCCCAACCATTTTTGTGCCGCATGGTTGATCAGTGTAATTTTGCCTTCCTGGTCGAACGACAAGATGCCGTTGTCTACGCTGTTGAGAACCGTCGTCTGAAAAGCGAAGCTGTCCGCCAAAGCTGCCGTTTGCCTCCGAACTGCTTTTTGCAGCCTTTTGTTCCACAAAAAACTGCCCGTCAACACGACGATGACGATGCCCATCACGATGAGCAGCCCGTAGACCAGCTTTCGCCACCAGTCGATCGCCAGTGCGCTGTACGGCTCCAAATACCGCGAATACAACTGTTCATACACGCCGTTGCGGTGCAGTTGCGCCAGTCCGGCATTGAGCTTGTTCACCAGCTCGTAGTTTCCTTCCCGGACGGCAAACGCATAGTCGGACGGCGGAATCAGTCCCGTGCGAATCCGGTAGTCGCTCCCCTTGCCCGTTCTCTCCAGCATATACTCGGCTGTCCAGCGGTTGCCCAAAAACACATCGGCCCGATCGAGAAAAAGCATCTCCAGCGCATCCGTCTGACTGAACGCAGCCAGCCTTTTGCCGCCGCGAATGCTCTCCAATTGCGACACGCCTGCGTCGTCGCGCTGAATTGCCACGACTTTGCCCCGCAGGTCGCTGATCGCCGCAATATCCCGCATCGCTTGCGGAATGACGAACGCGTCCGCCGCAGTCAAATACGAGTCGCTAAAGTCGAACTGCGTATCGCGCGTACTCGTGTATTTCATCCCGACAACCACGTCCAGCTGTCCTTCTCTCAGCTTGATGACCGCATCCTCCCATTCGAGCGGAACATACTCGATCTGATAGCCATGCAAGGCGTCCATGCTGCGAATCAGTTCAATATCAAACCCGGCTGCTTCCCCGTTTTTATCCACGTAAGACAGCGGCGGCAAGCTTTTGTCAAAGCCGACGCGGATGAGCCGCTCTTCCTGCGCTTTCGTATGAGCGATTGGTACGAACAAGCCAACCAAGGTGAATAAAGCGATGAGCCATGCGAACCTGCGCAAAAAACCCGCCTCCTTTCTCCTGCTCTTCGTGCCGTCCAGACGGGTTGATGCAACAAGCTTATTATGGACGAAGGAAGCATGCTTGAAAAGAATGCATGCGCCCGAACGCCAAAACTACAGTTACAGCCAAAACCAAAACCAAACAAGCCGAGTCTCCTTTTGGCATGGAGAATCGGCTTGCTTTTCTTTCCTCTGCATCTGGCGGATCGCAGAATGCCGGACGCCGCTGAATCTCAGACGAACAGGCTGATCAAGTTTCCGTCCGGGTCTTTGACGATCGCATAGCGCTGGCCCCAGACGGCATCCCACGGCTCGCGGTGGCTTTCGTAGCCGCGCTCGACGATTTTTGCATACAAAGCGTCCAAAGCGGCGGCATCCTCGCATAAAAAGGCCAGCTCGATTCGGTGGCCGCTGGCAGGCTCCCAACCGCCGTAGACGCTTTTCGCGATCTCTACCGTGTCAAAAGCCAAGCGGACGCCATCCTGCGCCACTTCTACGTGGTGCTCCCCATTCGCCTCTTCTGGAATCGCAAGTCCGAGCGTGCGGTAAAAGTCCAGCGCTTTTTTCATATCCTGTACGACAATTCCTACCATATCGAGCTTGATTGTCATGTTTAATGTCCTCCTGTCCTTGTTCACAGCTTCTCCCGCCAGAGCGATCCAGGCGTCAGCGGGGGTCTTGTTCAACCATATCAGACAAGCCTAGTTGCCGGATTGTAAAAAACGGACAGCTTCGGGCGATTGCTGCACCTGCACACCTGTACGCTGGGGCTGGGCAAAAACTCCGCTTGGCGGCTCGCCGTAAAAGCTGCGAAAGCTTTTGATCACGTGCGACTGATCGTAATAGCCGCATTGCAAAGCCGCTTCTACAAAAGGCACCGCCTGATTGCGGGACAGCATTTGCAGCAAGCTTTGGAACTGAATGATGCGCATAAGCTCTTTCGGCCCCACGCCAAAAGCTTGCTGGAACAGCCTGCGCACGTTTCTTTCGCTGTACGCCACTTTGTCCGCCAAAGCCGCGATGGACAGCGTTCCGCGCTGCTCGTACATGTACTGCATGCTGGTCAACAGCAACGAGTTTGTCGGTGGCCTGTCGCGGTTCAGGCACTGCATAAGCATTTGCTCGACACGGGCGATCCGCTCCGCCGTATTCGCCGCCTCCAAAATTCTTTCCATAGCCCAAAGCGCCTCCATCCCCCACAAATCTTGCAAAAAGACATGGGCTGCACTCACTTCGGCTACGGGAAAGCGGAAAAAACGGTCTGCCTCCTCCACGAAAAAGCGAATGCCGAACATCGACTGCGGCCCTGCCAGTGGCATGACTTCATAGGAGGTCATCAACCCGGTGACAAAAGCTCCGCTGGCAAACGTCCCGGCTTGCAGATCGAAAATGATGTCGACGCAGCCATCCGGTATGACCCGGTGCAAGTGCGGCGTGCTCTGCCCGTGAAACTGCGGCGTGCTCTGCCCGTGAAACTGCGACGTCCAATAGCAAGCCACATAGTTCGCCAGACGCTCGCTCGGCAAGTATTCGTGATAATGGTAACGGTCAGGCCAGTCCGGCTTTTGCAAGGTCGGCGGCTGCACAGGTCGGTATCGTCTCATCGTGTTTCTCCGTTCTTTTGGCGAGCCTGCTTCACTGGCTTTTGCGAAGCGAAGCGGGCTTCTTTGCTTCTAGAACCTATTTTCCCCACGATGGCCCAACTCCTGCTCACTTTTTCCCAATTTGTTGTATATGTTAGCAAGAATGGAACTTTGATCTTTGGAGAAAGGCGAGGTGCACGATTTGATCTCCTCATCCAAATGGAGTCTTCATCAGTTCTTTTCCAAAAGCCCGTACGTTCGCCCGTATTTGCCCCCCACGTCGCTCTACCAGCCTGCGCTTCTCGAAGACTATCTCGGCAAGTACGGCACGGTTTATATCAAGCCGACCAGAACCCACATGGGCAAAGGCATCATGCGCGTCTGGAAAACAGCAGACGGCTTTTCGTTCGTCAAAGAACGCGGAGAGCCTGTACAGGCAGGCTCCTTGTCCGAGTTGAAGCAACAGCTCGCTCGCCAATGCACGGAAAAAAACTACGTGATTCAAAAAGGGCTGGACTTGGCGGAGCTGGACGGACGACCGTACGATATACGCGTCATGATGATGCGAAACGGCCTCGGGAAATGGCAGTATGCCGGAATGCTGGCAAAGGTGGCTGGCAGCGACAGCGTAATTACGAACGTCGCCCGCGGCGGCGGATATGCGGTTACCGTTCCGTATGCCTTGACGAAGTCGAAAGCCGTGGAGCCGGAACAAGTCAAAGCCATCGTCGCGAAGCTCATCCAGGTCAGTCATCGCGTCTGTGCGCACTTCAACAAGTACCGCCACAGCGCGCAAATCGGGGTTGATTTTGCCATCGACAAGCAAGGCCAGCTCTCGATCATCGAGGTCAACTACGACTTTCCGTCGCACGCGCTTTTTGCCAAGCTCAAAGACAAAACGTACTTCCACAACATCAAGCGGCTGCACTACCAGTACAAAAACCGGGTGAAGCGCAAAAAGAAAAAAGTGTGAGCGGGCCATTTTTCGGGATAGAGCTTTCAGATCGCCTCTGGATTCTCTATCTTTGCTTTTTTCGAAAAACAACAACAGAATTTTCTTGCAATTCAACAAACACAATGCTACTATTCTCTCAACAGAACAAGTTAATCGATTAACCGATACGTTTAACTAAGCTTTGGCAAGGAGGTTCCCGTGGCTACTTTAAAAGACATTGCCAAGCATGCGAATGTCAGTGCCTGCACCGTCTCCCGATATTTGAACGATGATATCGTCATCAAAAAAGAAACAGAGGAACGCATTTTGCACGCCATCAAAGAACTCGGCTACGTGCGCAACGTGGTGGCAAAATCGCTCAAGCGCAAGGAGACGTTCAACATCGCTGTCATCCTGCCGAAAATCAACAACCTTTACTATTCCGAGATTACCTCCGGCATCAGCCAAACTTTGGGGAAGCATCACTACAATCTCTATATTTATGAAGTCGACAACCTGAACCTCCAGGAAGAAGCCATCCTCCAGCTCATGCGCGAAAACATGGTAGCGGGCATCATCTTCATCGGCTTGTTCTCGGACACTTCCTTTTCCGAGAGCATCCAAAACGTCATCGACTGGAACATTCCCGTCGTCTACGCCAATCGCTGCATGCCGTTCGAAGGCTTCCCGCTGCTGTACCCCGATTTGGTCCAGGCCAGCAAGTTAGGAACCGAATATTTGCAAGCCAGCGGCAAAAACAAGCTCGCTTTTGCCCACAAAAAAGTGCCCGATCAGCTGCTCGCGCTATTTTTGGAAGGGTATCGCCAGGCGACGAACAGCGACGAGAAGCCACTGCTCCTGGAAATCTCCGATGAGCTGGAGCTTGTCAAAGACTGCATTCCGACTCTTGTCGAAAACAGCATCGAAGGCGTTTTTGTGCTGAACGAGCTGAGCGCTGTCTATTTGACAAAAGCACTCGTACAAGCCAACATTCGGATTCCGGAAGACATGGCTGTGCTGAGCTTGGGCAATTCCTTGATGTCGCAAATATCGACCCCTGAGCTGACATGTGTGGATTTGCAGAACCGCGAGCTTGGGATCAAAAGCGCAGAAATGATTTTAAGCCAGATTCGCAAAGAAGAGTTTGAACCTGTCACTGTGCTTGCGCCGTGCATCGTCGTGCGAAAATCAGCGTGACTGGATGGCGCGACAGTTGGTAGAACAGTTGGCAGCGCAGTTGGTAGAACAGTCACCAGGCCGCAAAAGGACCACACGTCTTTTGGCCTTTCGTTCCTCTTTTAGTTAAACGATTAACTGGAAGTTCCCTTCGTTTTTGGGCTTGCATGGAAAGCTGCTTTTTTACACCCACTTGGTTAATCGTTTAACTAAGCAAATTTTCGTCCCATGCAGCCAATCTCTTTTTTCGCCCTTTGCAGCCAGTCTCTGTTTGTTCCCTTTTAGTTAAACGATTAACTGACTGTCATCACCCTACTCCCGATAAGTGCAGAGCCTAGCTCTACTTATATAAAATTTTTGCCAAGGAAAGGAAGAACTCAGCCATGAAGCAAACAGAAATCAACCACCTTGAAAAAGTCCGTGCGATCTTCGATATTTTGCACGGGAAAAAGGAAGCCGACCTGCTCCTGAAAAACCTGAACATTTTGGATGTTCACGGAGAAACCGTCTACCATGGCTCCCTCTTGATTTACGACAAACGAATCGTTGCGCTCAACCCGGACGAATCGGTCATCCAGGTAAAAGAAGTATTTGACGGTCAAGGACTGTATGCCATTCCAGGCTTGATCGATGCCCACCTGCACTTCGAATCGCAGCTCGCTCATCCGACGGCGCTTGCGGAAGCGATGGTGCCTTGCGGGACGACGACGATTTTTGCAGAGTGTCTGGACCTCCTCAGTGCTGCTGGCGAAGATGGCGTGCGCGCGGCGCAAAACTTGTTCCGCGATTACGACAAGCTGCCGTATCGCCTGTACGCTTTTGCGCCTGGCAAAAAGACCGCAGCTTGGGTGACCAAAGAAGTGCTGGAAATGGAGCCAGTGATCGGTTTGGGCGAGTTCGAGCACTTCACCTACAGCAAAGGCGATGAGGACGATTTCCAAAAAGCAGCGTGGGTGCGGGCCAAAGGCGGCTTCATGAATGGCCACTGGGGCTTGACCGCTCTGCCGGACATGGTGCTGAACTACTTGCCAGCCATCGGGGTATCGAACAACCATGACGTCTGGAACGGAGACGACATCGAAAAAAGCATCCGCTACGGCTTCCCTACCCAAATCAAATTTGGCGTCGGCAGCAGCGAAGTCATCAAAACATTGCTCCGCTCCATCGTCGACCGCAAGTTCCCGACGGAAAACTTCATGCTCTGCACCGACAACATCTCGATTGAGCGCTTGCTGAAAATGGGACACATGGATTGGATCATCTCCCTCTGCACCCAAATGGGCATCAATCCGATCAAGGCGATCAAAATGGCTTCCTACAACACGGCGAAGTCGTTTAACATGGATCATCAAATCGGCTCTTTGACACCAGGCCGTTTTGCCGATATCGTGTTGACAGATAGCTTGTCGCAAATCAACCCGCTGTACGTCTTCAAGGACGGGGAATTGATTGCCAAAGACAGAAAAATGTTGAAAAATGCCGACATCGACTACTCCGCCATGTGCACAAAAGGCGTCACCGGGCTGGACGACTTGACGCCGGAGCAGCTTGACATCGTGCCGCTGGAACTGTCCGAAGACGGGCAACAAGCCAAAGTGTACCTGTTTGACGTATACGGCCGCGGCCACGCCAAGTTTTATCAGGAAATCTGGGTGCCTGTAGTAGACGGCAAAGTCGTCGCGGAGCATGAAGGCGAAAAATTGAGCCGCCTGTCTGTCATTCGCCGCTATGCCGATGGCAAACGCCATATTGTCAACGGTTTGTTCAAAGGCGTTTACGTGGAACACGGCGCTGTGGCAACCTCCTGGCCAGCACCGATCCCGTACTTCGTCGTCGTCGGGCAAGAAAGCGAAGAAATGTGCTATTGCGCCAAAGAAGTGGACAAGTATTCCGGAGCTTGCATCGTCACCGACAACAAGACCAACAAAAGCGTGCTGCCGCTGGAAATTTACGGGGTGATGGCGAACATGACTGTCAGCGAACTGACGCAAAGCGCCGATGCCATCGACGCCGCTCTGGAAGAGATGGGCAACCGCAACGAAGGCGAACCTGTCGTAAACAAGCTGCTCAGCCTGTTTATCTCCCTGCACCGCTTCCGCTTCATGGAATAATGGCAAAGCTCGTCAAGACTGCCATTTACTGTCTGAATCATTGGAATCTTTTTGCCTGAATCCTTTTCACAAAAAAGAAAGCGCTTTAACGTATGGGGGATGATCTCTCAAAAAGCCTCATCTCCCCCATGCCTGCGCACATTTCGGGGGAACATTTGCTATCTCACGCTGTATCGTATCCTGCTCGCGCTACTTTCCCTCCCCATTTTCACGCCTGGTGGTTTGCTGTCAGCATCATAAAACTTCTTTAGAAAGAGGGATTGGTATATGCACACTCACGGGGATTCGACGGAACTGCAACTGAAGGGCAGTTTGACCAAACGGTGGATCATTTACTTGGTCGGCATTTATATCCTGACTCTTGGCATAAGCCTGGCGATCCGGGCGGGAATCGGTATTTCGCCGCAGAGCAGCCTTACCCGGACGCTCACTGTCATTTATCCAAACTTGACCCAAGGCACTTATTCTTTCATGCTGGAGCTGCTCATGCTTTTGCTTGCCTTTCTCGTCATGCCAAAGGCGTTCCAGCTCAAGTATTTTGCCGGATTGATCCCGGCGCTTGCCCTCAGCCTGTTTCTCGACCTGAACTTGCTGTTGACCGGCTTCATCCAGCTGGATTTGTACGCGGCAAAAGTCATGCTGCTGATTGTCGCTGACGCGGCTCTCGCCTTTGGACTGTTTCTCATGCTCCAGGCGAACCTGGTCCTGATTCCCGTCGATTTGTTCGTCAATACGCTGTTCCAAAAAACCGGGTGGAAATGGGGGAACATCAAGACCGCATTCGACTGCTCCCTTTTGGTCGCCTCGGCATGTATCGGCCTGCTGTTCCTCGGCGAAATCAAGTTCATCCGCGAAGGAACGATTATCAACGCCATCCTCGTCGGCCAATACATCAAGCTGTACACGCACCTGTACAAAAAATCGCAAGCCGGAAAAGCCCCGCAAAATCCGAATGTCATTAAAAACTAGCCATACCTGTTTGACGGTGAACATACATCCCGTTGCAAACAAAACAAAAGCAAGCCGCTCCTTTTGGTCGGCTTGCTTTTGTCGTTTCCATGATTGCGTGATCGTGCGATTGTGTTTTTGACTTGCTGTTCTGAGAAAATAAAGTACTAGACTGGCGGAGGCGTTAAGCTAAAGGGAAGTGCTGTGGAGCCCTTGAAAGTGAAAATGTCCGTTACCCATTTGGTTTTATAAGCTATCTATACATGTCTTTCGTACCGGGAAATTGTTCACAAATTGTTCACAAATTATTCCAAAACGATTCTTTTAACCCATATTTTTACATGGAAAATATTTATATATTGATAGGGTATCACTTACGAATTAATGAGAGGAAGAATGAAAATCGGATGAAAAAAGTGTATAGTTTTTCACTAGCCCTTGTACTAGCAGCAAGTCTTCTGACACCAGAATTTGCTTCTGCAAAAGATTCCTCTTATGATGAGGTGCTGAAGGAACTGGAAACTGTTAAAGAAGACATTCAAAGGGAGACCGAGTTATCTTTATCGGAGAAGGAGAAGATCAGTAAAGACAGCCACGATCTGGTGAAGGACTATATGGATCAAAATCCCGATATGGATGTTGATGACCTACGTAATCTCCTTACCAGCGTAAAAGAAATTGACAGATACGGTATCTTATAAAGACGATCCCTATTAATCTTATTATAGGCGTGTCAGATTATTTCGACACGCCATTCACACTATTTAACTGCGTCAAAGGAGAATTGAAATGAGAGTTTTTCTCGCTTATTTATTGCTGGTATCAGTTTTTCTTTGGGGATGTACACCGAGTCAACAAATCGATGATGTAGCCTCGTTTTCTCCTCAGAACAAAGGGGAGTACTTATTATTTCATTTCATGTCGCCTTTTGAGGATGAAGGGTACATCGCGGAAGTCGATGCAAAAGGGGAAGTCAAACATAAGCTAACGATTAAAGATGATCATTTTGCGCCATCGGACGTCTTTTACAATCTGAACAATTACTATTTTACAAGCGGTGCTTATTCCAATGACTTTAAGGTAATGGAGTACAATCCGGAAACACGAAAGATCACCTTAATCGATACAAACCAAAATAAATATATTGAGAAATATTACAAAGACGAACAATCCGAATACATCATCACCACATTGGATAAAAACGATAATAATGAGATCTGTGACATTAAAAAGAATAAATGCATGAGCATTGGAGACGGTTATAGTGCACATTCGTTAACGACCCTAGATAATTTTGTCATTGTGCTAGGGGCTAATGACGGGAACAGCAGTATCGTAAAAAAATATAATCGAGACTTCGAATTCTTAGAGGAAATCAAGATGGAGAACACTCCTGCTTACTTCACCTACACAAGTGAAGATCAAAAACTCTACTTATTTATGAAAAATGGCGATATCGTTGAGATAGATAGTAATTTGAAGATTAATACGTACCCAATTAATCTAACGTCAATTTCGAATAACATCAAAGAAGTGAAATATCAAAAGAATGTGATGCTTGATCCGAAACGAATCCTTGTGGACCTAGAGATAAAAGCCGATTCAAAAACAGATATGATCGCAGAGATTTCTTTTGACAACAACGGACCTTCCTTTGAAATCATACACAAAGGGACTGACGAAGATATTCTTAATGTTGACTATACCTCCGGAGAAGTTTTTACTAGATCCAGCGATGGAAAAAATGCTGTTATTTATGTTAGAGACGTGGAAAAGCTTGAACTTCTGCATAGATTAGTTCTATCTAATAAAGATGCGATCTATTTTGTAGATAATATTAAGCAATGAGACGCCCACCTCTAAAGGGGCAACCTGAACCTTCGGTATCAGTGGGGTTCCCGGAAGTACTGGACAGGTACTAATCTTGCCCAAGAACATAAATGTGGGCAGCAATGGGGAATTATTTTTCAATGTCTGATCCGGATATAGCAGTGTAAAGATATCTTTGTTACACTGACAGGATCGATAGTTAAAAAAGCGGCGGCGAGTCTAAGACTTTATTTTCCGGTCTTAGGTCGCCGCTGTTTCATTAATTGGGGTCAGTCTAAAATTTATTTTTCTGAGACTGGAGGTATTTTACTCCAAGAACTTCGTAGGATCAAAAACTCCAGTCTAGAACTTTATTTTCAACGAACACTCTCGCTTACTCGTGCGCCAGTGCAGCTTTGTTCCCGTCCAGCATGGAGGTGCAATGCGGGCAGCGGGTTGCCTTGATCGGAATGGACGTGATGCAGTGCGGGCACTCCTTGGTTGTTACCGGCGCCTGAACGACTTCCTGCTTGCGCTTGAAGCGGTTCAGCTGTTTGATCACGATGAAGATCGAGAAGGCGATAATCAGAAAATCGATGACAGAATTAAGGAAAAGTCCGTAGTTCAGCGTCGCTGCTCCGCCTTTTTTGGCTTCCGCCAGCGTAGGGAAATCTCCGCCGCTCAACGTAATAAACAGATTGGTAAAGTCAACTTTGCCCAGCAACAGACCGATTAACGGCGTAATGATGTCGTTTACGAGCGAGGTCACGATTTTTCCGAAGGCTCCCCCGATGACGACCCCGATAGCGAGATCCAGTACATTGCCTTTTAAAGCAAACTCTTTAAATTCTTTTAACATGCAAATTCCTCCTTAATGTCCCAGTACATGCTGCAAAAAATGTTCGACAAACCGCTCGTGGTCTACTTCCAGGCACACTTGCACATTCGCAGGCTTGGCCGGATTGGCCCGTCTGTCGCCAATCGTGCGGGCATCGCTCGCGCCGCCGGACGTATCCACCTCGACGTGCATCGGCACTTTTTTCACGAAAGTCGGGTCGATCACCACGCCGACCGCCAGCGGATCGTGCAAGCCGCAGCCGCGCAGGTTGCCGACTGTGGCATACGCGTCCATATACACCTGGCACATATCAGCGAACACATGGGCAAGCGGTGTATCCAGCGCTCTCCATTCCCGCAGATGATCGCGGGTGAGCAACGTCTGCATCGTCACATCCAGTCCGACCATCGTCAGCGGGATGCCTGATTGAAACACAAAGGCAGCCGCTTCCGGGTCGGCGCATATATTGGCTTCCGCGACCGGAGTGCGATTGCCGGGCACACTGACCGCTCCGCCCATTACGACGACCTGCTCGATGAGTGTCACGATTTCTGGCGCCGCCATAATCGCCCGGGCGAGGTTCGTCATGCTGCCTACCGTGATCAGCGTGACTTGATGGGGATTCGCCTTGATCGTCGAAATCAGAAACTGCGTGGCGCTCTCTGGCTGCGCAGTTGCAGTCGGTTCAGGCAATACAACGTTGCCAAGCCCGTTTTCCCCGTGAAACAGCCTCGCCTTGCCCGTCAGCTCGCGCACGATCGGACGAGACGATCCCTGGTAGACAGGTATGTGGGTAGCCCCGAGCAGCTCCAGCATTTGCAGCGTATTTTTCGTCGCTTCCTCCACTGTAATGTTCCCGAAGGTCGTGTTGATGCCGCACACTTCTAAATGAGGGGAATGTACGGCGTAAGAGATCGCGAGTGCGTCATCGATTCCCGTATCTACGTCCAGAATGACCTTTTTCATGCTCTGTCCTCCCCCTCCGTCAGCTGCCAGACCCAAGTTTCGATCGCTTCGGATTGTATCGCCATGCAGACGTCGGCATCTGTTCCTGCACTTGGCTTTGCCCGCAGGTCGGCAATAAGAGCGCCGCGAGACAGTAGGCTGTGGCAATCGATGCTCAGCTTCAGCCGCTCGGTTTCGATCTGCTCAGGCGCTACAGCCGCAATCATCGCTCCCAGCACGCTTTTTACAGTGCCTGCTTTTCCAGTGGCTGTGGTTCCCCTTACCGTTTTCGCCAACAACGCCGCCTGTTCATCCGTCAAGCCGAGCGATTCGGTCGCATCAAGCGGAACGAACAAAAGCGGCCCTTTCGCAGCGAGAACAAAAGCAGCAGCCTCCGGGTCGGCATGCAAATTGGCTTCCGCAATAGCCGTCACATCTCCCGGCACGCGGATCGCTCCCCCGCGCACGACGATTCGCTGCACAGCTTGCAGCCACTCAGGCTTTCTGGCAATCGCCTTCGCCACGGTCGTCAGACGCCCTAAAGTAACGAGCGTGAGCGGGTTGTCCGGATCGGGCACAAGCTCAGTCAAAAAGGTGACCGCTTCACTGGTCATGACGGAATCAGCCGCGCGATCGGCTTCCCCGCGAAATAGCGGCTGTTGCGTTCCTGCCATGACAGGAATCTCTTCACCTGGCCGAACCTGATCTACCAGTCTGCGTGCCAGCTGGATGCCGCGATCTGGCTCGGCATCGCTCACGATAATTCCGCTCACTTGAACCTTTGGCGACTGTAGTGCATACAACAGCCCTATCGCTTGATCGGAGTCACCGCTAAAATCGATCAGCAGCCGCTGTTTTGATGCCATGGCTCTCAACTCCCGCATTGGTCTATGTCTTTTTTTGCAAAATGTGCTGTACTTATGCTAACGAAATCGGCAGCAGTCGTCAAATGTCAGCACACTTGCGCCAGCTATCCTCTTGCATCGCGAGGCAGTCTATTTTACACTTATCTTTATATTCGACAAAGTTCGTCAACTTCCATTTTGTAGGTTATACTCATTCTCCTGCGATTCGACAATCTTCACAAAAGGAGCAAGCGACATGCCCTCTGTGGAAAACCACCCGACTGACTCGATTTCCCTCGCCAAACAGCATTTGCTTCGCGCGATTATCCAATCCAAAACAAAGCCTTATTTACCCGTGTGGGGCGAGCTTTTTACCGCTTTGCGGGACATCGCCAAAACTGGGCGGCAACGCCGGGAAAACATCCGCCTCTATCTTCTTCAGCCAACAGGCTCCCTCTGGTATTTGCACAAGGAAGACTGTTTTCACGCCGATCTTCCCGATCCCGGAATCTCTATTTCGCTCTCACAGGAGCAGTTGATTGACGCCCTGTTGAAAGGCAGCTTTTCCCCCAAGACACCCGCATCGTAACAGCCAGCCAGATGAGCAACTTCGGGTGGCTGTTTGCTGTTTTTGGACAACAAAAAACCCAGGATATGCTCCTGGGAAGGGTAGTACGGAAGTATTCACGTGAATACGATTATTGTATATCCAAGTACCTATCGGGTCTAGCTGTATGTTTAGGCAAAAAAACCTGTTCTATCCACCTGCAAAGCCACATTCGCCCGCTCTTGAAAAAAAGTAGGCGGCCCTCCTGCACAGTTTGGGTACCGCCATCCCGAACTTCCCCAAGTTCGTTCATATTGGAATTGTACTATGAAACTCTTCTATCGAAAAGTGTCAGGTTTTGTTTTATAGCGAAATAGTGGGAAAATAGATAGAAAAAGCGGAAAAATAGCGAACCCCTGACCCGACTATCCGATCAGGGATTCCCTGCTACTTCGTATCCTTGTCCATCACATCAGCAGCTCTCGGCCCAAAGATGATGTACAAATAGACGTATTGGCTGACACTGACTCGCGGAAAGACGAAGGCGACGCCCGCTTTCCCCGCATGCTGCCTGACAACATACCGCAATTTGCTCGTTTTCAGCCGTTTCAAGATGCGCACTGCTTCTCGCCACGACACGGAAAATTGGACGTTTTTCTCCATCTGTACAAACACCTCACCGAAGCTAGTATGCCCCGATTGGAAAAAATACACACTTACTCATACCGCAGCGCATCGATCGGCTTTAACTGGGCTGCCTTGCGCGCTGGATAGACACCGAAGATGACGCCGACCAATGACGAGGTCAAAAAGGCGTACAAAATCGGGGTGAGACTGATCGAGGTCGAAAGCGATCCGAGCTTGCTGATCAACAGCGCCGCCCCTACACCGAAGGCGATCCCTAAAATGCCGCCAATCAGGCTGAGAGTGACCGCCTCGATCAAAAACTGGCGCAAAATGTCTCGGCGCTTGGCTCCGATCGCCTTGCGAATGCCGATTTCCCGGGTGCGCTCCGTCACGGACACCAGCATGATGTTCATGACGCCTATCCCGCCGACAATAAGCGAGATCGCGGCAATGCCGGACAACAGCGCCGTCATGGAGCTGGACACTTCCTGCGCTGTGCTCAAAATGTCGGACTGGGAGGTAATGCGGAAATCATCTTCTTTTTGCGGCCGCAAGTTATGTTTGGCGCGCAACGTCTGGCGGATGTCTTGCTGCGCTTTGTCCATGACATCAGAGGAAGCAGCGGACACGTAGATCGTGCCGACATTTTTGCCCCCCGTCAGACGGCTCATTGCGGTCGTAATCGGAATAAGGATTCTGTCGTCATTGTTCGTCATCCCCGAGCTGCCCTGACTTTTCAACACCCCGATGATTGTAAAAGGAACCCGGTTGATTTGAACGGTCTGCCCGATCGGGTTTGTCGTCGCGTTTTTGAACAGATTGCTGACGACCTCGGTCCCGACGACAGCCACGTTGAACTGCCTCGTCACCTCGAAGTTCGAGAAAAAGCGTCCCTGCGCTACTTCCGCATTGCGGACTTGCAGGAAGTCAGCAGTCGTTCCCTCCAGTGAGCTGGAGTAGTTGTTGCTTCCCCAGACGATTTGCGCGCGTCCGTTGACGCTCGGTGCCACTCCCGCGACCGAATCGTTCTCGGCGATCGCTTCGGCATCAGCCATCGTCAGCGTATTCAGCGACCCGGCCCCGAGGCTTACCCTGCCTTGTGTCGCCTGTCCCGGCGAGACGATCAAAAGATTGCTCCCCAGTCCGTTGATTTGGGAAGCGACAGAAGAAGACGTTCCTTCCCCGATCGCAACCATGGCAATAACGGCTGCCACCCCGATAATAATCCCCAGCATCGTGAGCACAGAGCGCAAGCCATTTGCCCGGATGCTGCGAAACGAAACACGTACACATTCAATCAAGCTCATGTTCTCACTTCCTCTGCCTGCGCTATTCTGCGCTCTTGTACCACTTCATTGGAAATGATCTGACCGTCGCGAAAACGGACGATCCGTTTGGCATACTCGGCAATGTCCGGCTCATGCGTGACGAGAATCACCGTCTTGCCTGCGTCATTCAGCCGCTGGAAAATTCCCATGATCTCTTCGCTCGTCTTCGTATCCAATGCACCCGTCGGTTCGTCCGCGAGCAAGATAACCGGATCGTTGACCAGTGCCCGGGCAATCGACACCCGCTGCTGCTGGCCGCCAGACAGCTCATTCGGCTTATTGTTCAGCCGCTCGGCCAGTCCTACGCTGATGAGTGCCTTGATCGCTCTCTCCCGCCGCTCTTTGGCTGACGCACCGCCGTACAGAAGCGGCAGCTCCACGTTTTCTACCGCGGTCGTGCGCGGGAGCAAGTTGAAATTTTGAAAAACAAATCCGATCTTCTGATTGCGGATTACAGCCAGCTCGTCATCGTGAGCCAAAGACACAGGCTGCCCGTCCAAATAAAACTCTCCCGAGGTCGGTTTATCGAGGCAGCCGATGACGTTCATCATCGACGACTTGCCTGAGCCGGACGGCCCCATGATCGCCACGAAGTCGCCCTCGTCAATCGTCAGGCTGACGCCCCGCAAAGCCATAATCTCCTGGTCGCCAATCTGATACTGTTTCTTCAAGTCTTCGATTTGAATGACTGGTCTCATCTTTTATCGACCCCTCATCTGGACGCCGCCTCCGCCGCTAGGGAAGCCTCCGCCCATCCCCGGGAATCCGCTTCCGCCCATGCGCATATTACCCGAGTTGGCGGACGTTGAGGTTGTGCTTGTGCTGACCGGGATGACGACCCGATCGCCTTCTTTCAAGCCTTCCAAAACCTCTACCCGATCCGCCGCAAAAAATCCGATTTTGATCGGTGTGAAATGGTACGGCATCGACGCCATTCTGTTGGCCCGCTCACTTCTCGGCTTTTCTTGCGACTTGTCGGCAGCTTCCGTTTTTGTCTCAGTCTGCGCAGCCGTTGCGGTTGCATTTGCCGCCGTACCCGAACGCTCTCCGGCCATCAGGTAGACGCCGTCCTTGCCGTTTTGCGTTTGCAGGGCAGCAGCTGGCACGTAGAGCACATCCTTGTGCGTCCCAAGCTCAATCGTCACGTTCATCGTCATTCCGATCTTCAGCTTGTTGTCTTTGTTTGCCACAGACAGCAGCACATCATAGCTCGTCACACCCGAATCGGTTTTCGCCTCGGGGTAAATCAGCTTGACCTTGCCTGTAAAAGTATCATCCGTATAAGAGCTGGTCGTAAAAGACACAGGCAGACCTTCTTTTACTTTTCCGATGTCGCTCTGGCTGATTTGCGCCAGCACCTCAAGGTCACCCGAGTTGGAATTATCCATAATAATAAAATCATTACCGGGAATTTCACCTACGTTGCCATTCAACTGAACGATCACCCCGTCCATCGGCGCTTTCAGTGTCACAGCATTCAAAGCCTTCTGCGCTTTTTGCAGCTCGGCTTTCGCCTGCTCTACCGCTGCCTTCGCTGCGAGGATCGTCGCAGAATCCGGGCCTTCATTCGCTTCTTTCAAAGCTTCTTGCGCCGTCTGGTAGGCTGCCTCCGCCTGATCGACTTTGACGCTGGACTGCGAGGTCGTCTGTCCGGCTGTCAATGTAGCGGAGTTGTAGTCGCGCTTCGCTTGCTCCAGGGAGTCACTCGCGTTGTCGTATTCGGTCTGCGAGATGGCTCCTGCCGCAAACAGCGCTTTTTGCGAGTCAAATGTCTTCTGCGCATTTTCGAGCGCGGCCTTGGCCTTCGCTACATCGTTTGTCGCCTTTTTCCCGTCGATGTTTTGCTTGGCCAGCTCAAGCTCGCTTTTCGCTTGAGTGACCGCAGCCTGGAGCGAGGCAATTTCCGCTGTGCTCTTGCGCTTTTGCGCATCTTCCAGCTTGGCTTGCGCGGACAACAGATTAGCCTGCGCATTCGTCACCTGGATTTTCGCCACGGAATCATCCATCGTTGCCAGCACCTGTCCCGCTTTGACCTGGTCACCGATTTTCACCTGGATGGTCGAGATGGAATCTTTGGCGTCCTCTGCGTCTGAGAACGATAGCGAGGAACGCTTGGAAGCCTGAACGGTCCCGGATGCCAGCACGGTTTCGGAGACGTCGCCTTTTTGGACCGTGACAACCTGAAAAGCTGCTTGCGCCTGCTCAGGGGTCACAAACGCTTTGTATCCATACACGCCCCCTCCCGCGATCACCGCGACCGCCAGTCCGGCGATGAGCCATTTCTTCTTGCTATTTCGCGCCGCCGAAAACAACGTCCGTTTCTTCTCCGATTGCGTCACATCAAATCCTCCTGCCTTGTGCGTAATAAGCGGGAAACACCTTGTCTTCCCTGTTGCGATCAATATACGGAACGAATACGTCAGGGATAAGTCAGATGAATGGGAATGATGTGAAAAACGACCAGCCGATTTGGCATGGTCGCTTGTGGCAAGCCTATGTTATTGATGCAAAACAAGGGTGAAGGTACTGCCGTCCTTGGAGCTTTCCGCAAGCAGCAGCTTGCCCCCGAGCGCCTGCGCGATCATTTTGCTAAAAGACAAGCCCAGCCCCAGCCCGCGAACGACCTGCTTCTTTTCCTCGCCACGGTAAAACCGCTCGAAAATCAGTGGCTGCTCCGCCTCCGGGATTCCTTGCCCCGTATCTTTGACATCTACGCGAATTTCTTCGCCGACCACCGAAAGCGACACGTCGATCTTCCCTCGCGAGCCCATCGCTTGTGCCGCATTGTTCAGCAGATTGTACAAAATTTGCTGCACACGCAACGGGTCCGTGTTCACGATGATCGGTTCGGCTGGCTTCTGGATGGACAGCTCGATCTGCTCCGCCTCCTGCATAATCTGCCACTGGTGCGTAATTTCCTGCACCAGCTCGTACATGTTTTGCTGCTCGCGGCGAATGCGGATATCCCCGACCGCAAACGAATTGAAGTCGAGCAAATCCTCCACCATTTTTTGCAGGCGTACGGTTTCCTTCGCGCATATCTCCAAAAATTCCTTGGCTTCCTCGCCGCTGACGATATCATCCTTGACCGCCTGTACCAGCCCGCTAATCGACGTGACAGGCGTTTTCAGCTCGTGCGTGACTCCTGCCAGCAATTCGGTGCGCATCAGCTCCAGCTGCCGCAAGCGATCAGCCATCTCCTTGAACGAATGAATCAGCTCGTCAATTTCCTCTTCGCGCCTGTCTTTCTCGAAGTGAATCTCGTAGTTGCCCATGACGATTTGCTTGGCCGCGTCTGCTACGTCCTTGATCGGGGTAGACAGCTTTTTCGTCAACAAATAGATGACGAGCCAGCCGAGCAGTCCGAGACTGATCAGCATGATGAACATCAACTGAAACTCGGTCGTGCTGCGCATCAAGTCTTGCTTCGGGGTAAAAAGCATGACCCAGCCGACAGTTTGCTGGTTGACCCGGATGCTTTTTTTCACGAACAGCAACTCTTCGCCGCGTTCCAGCTTCACCTGTGACATGCTTTCGTCTGCTTCCACCAGGTCTTGGGCCATCCGCCGCAGTTCAGAGTTGAGCGGATCACGCCCGCCAAACACGGCGCGATGATTGGCATCCAAAATGACCATGAACGGTTTGTAATTGACGCGCAGCGACTCTTGCCGACTGTCGAGCAGGCGGAACAAAAACGGCGAGATGACGACTTTTCCGTCCGCATCCACGACGCGGTCCGATACTTCCGCCGCCATCAAGCGCATGAAGTCGAGCCGCTTTTGCTTTTCGCTGTAGTTGATCCAGAAGCTGGAAGCGATACCGATGACCAACAGGCCGATGCAAAGCGTAATCAAATACCGGGTCGTCCAATACCGGAACAAAGTAATCCGCTTTTTCTCACTCATAGACACATAGCTTGTAACCCAAGCCGCGGTACGTGCGAATTTCCCCTTCAGAAGCCGGCCAGTTCTCCAACGATCGGCGAATCCGCTTGATGGCGAGATCGACGGCCCGGTCGCTTCCCTCGTAATCCATCCCCCACACTTGCTCGATCAGCTGCTCGCGGGTAAATGTCTGGTTTTTGTATTGGGCGAGAAACAAAAACAGGGACAAGTCTTTCGGCGTAAACGCCAACTCAATGCCATGCAACGTAACCGTGTACGCCTTGAAATCGACTTTGAGACTGCCAAACTGCTTGACCTGATCGCCCTCGATAATTTGCTTGGAGCGGCGAAGCACAGCCTTGACCCGCGCAACGACTTCATCCGCGATAAACGGCTTGGTAATGTAATCGTCGGCTCCTTGCTCCAGCCCGGCGAGCTTGTTGTCGATATGCCCGAGTGCCGTCAGCATGATGACGGGACAAGAACTTTTGGAACGTATGTATTCTAGGAGACTCCACCCGCTTCGTCCTGGCAGCATGACGTCCAGAAGGACCAGCGCCGGGTTGAAGGCATCGAATTTGCTCTGGGCTTCGTCTCCGGTAAAAGCCTGTTCGACCTGGAACTGATGCTTCTCCAGATACGCTTTTAGTACCCGAGAGATGGGCAGTTCGTCTTCCACGATCAAGATGTTTGTCATTGCACTTTCTCTCCCCTCGAAAACGACAGGTCTTCCCTCTCTAGCGTAGGACATGAATATGTCAAGCAAATGTCTAGATCAATAGCTAGACTGGCATTAAAATGAAGAAAGCTGTAGTAGATTTGGGGAGGCTATACTTATGAAACGTTTGACCGAGGAAGAAAAAACCGGACTGTACAAGGCGATCAGCAATCGGCGGGATATTCGCACTTTTCGCCGCGACCCGGTTCCGCCTGAAAAAGTTGCCATGATTCTCGCCGCTGCTCACCACGCTCCTTCCGTCGGCTTCATGCAGCCGTGGAATTTCATTCTCGTGGAGGATGAGCAAATCAAGCAGGAGCTGGCAGACTGTGCAGACAAAGAACGTCGGGCGCTCGCGATCCACTACGAGGGAACCGGCCGCGAATCGGCTTTTCTCGACTTGAAAATTCAAGGGATCAAAGAAGCTCCCATTACGATCTGCGTCACCTGTGATCCGACGCGGGGCGGCGACCACGTCCTCGGACGCAATTCCATCCCCGAGACAGATATCATGTCTGTCAGCTGCGCCATCCAGAACATGTGGCTGGCAGCGTATGCCGAAGACTTGGCGATGGGCTGGGTGAGCTTTTACAAAAAAGCAGACGTCCGCCGCATTTTGCACATCCCGCCGCACATCGATCCGGTTGCCTTGCTATCGATTGGCTATACAGACCACTACCCGGATCGGCCGCTTTTAGAGCTACACAAATGGGCACAGCGGCAAGACTTGCAACAACTGATCTATCGCAACAGCTGGGGAGAAAGTGCCCGGCACGCACAAAAAGGGCTGCCGGAAAACTAGGCAGCCCCAATCAAAGTGGAGGGTAGTACGTGAATCTCGGTATGTTCCTGACGTAACTACCCTGCCCGCAAGTTTCAGCGAAAAGCCGACTTGCTCACATGGAACTACGAAATTGGGAAATATCACCCGATCGTGCTGGCAGCGCAAGCAGATGAGTTAGTTCTGCGGGCGCGTCCTGTTTGTCGGAACAGCCGTCAGCGGGTCGTCCGGCCAGTAATGCTTCGGGTAGCGCCCTTTCAAGTCTTTTTTCACTTCGAAGTACGCTTGCTGCCAAAAACTCGCCAAGTCTTTCGTCACTTGCACCGGACGCTGTGCCGGAGACAGCAGGTGAAGCGTTAGCGGCACTTTTCCACGCCCGATGCGCGGCGTGTCTTGCCAGCCGAACAGCTCCTGTAGCCGGACAAACAGACTGGGCGCAGCCGGATCGCTGTAATCGACGGGAATGTTCGATCCGCTTGGAACTCGCACATGGGTGGGCGCATACTCGTCCAGTTGTCGCCGTTCGTCCCAGCCGAGCATCCCTTCCAAAATGGCAGCCAGAGACAGCTGTTGCAGCTCGTCTCTTTTTCGCATGCCGTACACATGCGGCGCAAGCCATTCTTCCAGCGTAGCGAGCAGAGCTTCGTCATCGACGCGAGGCCATTCCGGGAACAGGTCGCTCATGAACTGCAACCTCTCCCGGAGCTGGCGGGCGTGACGGCTCCATGGCAGTATCGCCAGGCCCTCTGTCCTGATGCCGGTAAGCAAGGCGTGCAACACGGCGTCGTCATCCCGGTCTGCCGCCGTCTCTTTTAAGATGAGCGCACCGAGCTTCTTGCGGGTACGCGACCGCACAGCGCCAGCGGAACGATCCCACCAGACGGCTGTTTCTTCGCTGATCTGCCCGGCCCAGTCCTGGTGCAGTTCGCTCTCTTCGATTTGCGCTGCCAGCATGATGCGGCTGTCTACTCCCTGATCGTCAAGAAGCGGCGCTACTACATACGGGGCAAAAGCCAGTGGCTGCTCCAGCCCAAACGCTGCTCCACGGCCATTGCGCAACAAATATCGCCCGTCGCCCCTGCGCTGCGCGATCCGATCTGGATAAGCAAATGCCAGCAGTCTGCCTGTCTGGCTGATGTCGCCGCTCACGCTTGTCTTTGGCTCCCCGCTTTTTCTCCACTGCCGCTTCAACTGCGCCGCGTCGTTCCACAGCTTGCTGCAAACGGCTTCTTCCACTTGCAGCCCATGTCCGTGAACAGAACGGCCCTCCCCGCGATTTCCTGCCACGAGCCGCAAAAGTTCGACTCGCGAGCCAATATCCGCGTCAGCCGCAGCCCCTCTCCCGCGAACGATATCCCGCTCTTCCAGCAGCACAGCCAATTCGCAAGCCAAATCGAGCAGTCCCAGCTCGCTTGCTCGCTGAATCATCTGCCCAAGCCTCGGATGCAGTCCCATCCCGGCCAGCACCCGGCCATGCGCCGTTATTTGCCCATGAGCGTCCAGTGCTCCCAACTGCTGAAGCAGCTCTTGCGCCTGGGCCAGTGCCGCTTTTGGCGGGATATCCAGCCATTGCAGCTCCTCGACATCCTTCACGCCCCAAGCCGCAAGCTCCAAAGCAAGCGGCGCTAGGTCAGCGTCGATGATTTCCGGCGAATCGTGCGCGGCAAGCATCCGGTCTTCCTGCTCGGTCCACAACCGATAGCACACGCCCGTGTCCAGCCTGCCCGCCCTGCCCATGCGCTGTTCTGCGGACGATCTCGATACACGCCCTGTCTCCAGTCGCGTCATCCCGGTGCGCGAAGAGAAGCGCGGATACCTTTTCAAACCGCTATCGATGACAATCCGCACGCCTTCTACGGTCAGGCTCGTCTCCGCGATGGAAGTCGCGAGCACGATTTTGCGCTCTCCTGGCTGCCCGGGACGCAACGCCCGATCTTGCTCCTGCTGCGAAAGCGCTCCGTACAACGGACATACGCGCACCTGTGCCCCAAGCTGACTTTTCGCCAACAGAGCTTGCGTCGTGCGAATTTCTTTGGCTCCCGGCAAAAATACCAGCATGTCTCCCTCATCCTGCATAAGCGCCGCGAGCGCGAGACGGACGATCTCTTCTTCCACGGAACCATTCAGCGGTTTGGGCAAAAAGCGCGTCTCGACCGGAAAAGCCCTGCCCTCGCTGACGATGATCGGAGCGTCACCGAGCAACCGGGCGACAGGCTCCGCCGCAAGCGTCGCTGACATGACCAAAATGCGCAGGTCGGGGCGAAACAGGCTTTGCGTCTGAAGACTGAGGGCAAGTCCGAGGTCGGCATGCAAGCTGCGCTCGTGAAACTCGTCAAAAATAAGCAGACCGACAGCTTCCAGACCCGGATCGTCCTGAAGCATGCGTGTCAGGACACCCTCCGTAATGACCTCAATCCGCGTGTTCGGGCCGATTCGCGTATCGTGCTTGACCCGATAGCCGACCGTCTCCCCTACTTGTTCTCCCAGCTTGCGCGCCATGTAACCCGCCGCCGAACGGGCTGCCAGACGCCTTGGCTCCAGCATGAGAATGCGCTTGTTGGACAGCCACGCCTGCTCCAGAAAAGCAAGCGGCACTCTGGTCGTCTTTCCCGCGCCTGGAGCTGCGACCAGCACCGCGCTGTTGCTTGCCGCAAGCGTCTCGATCAACTGCGGCAGCACGGTATCAATAGGCAATGCCATGCTGTGTTTCACCTCATGTCCAAATCCATTCTGTAATCATCATACACGATTGGAGCGACAGGAAAAGAGATTGCCAAATGACTGAATAATCATTCAATAGTATAATGAGCATACGTTCACTGCAGGGCGGAAGCGGATCTGGCAGCAGGATGAAGAAAATACGGGGGTGTTAACGTGGTAGAAGTCCATCAGCATGAAAATGTTTTGTGCCTGGAAGGCGTGGTGAAAAGAGCTGGCCGCGAATCCGGCATTTGCGTGTATGTGGCAGACGGCATGATGATCGATACTGGCCCGCAATCACTTGCCACTGATTTGATCGACTGTTTTTCGCAAGCCTCGTTCGACGCGGTTGTTTTGACACACAGCCATGAAGATCACAGCGGCAACGCAGCCTGGATCGCCAGCACCAAAGGCGTGCCCATTTTCATCCATGAAAAAGGGGTAGGGCAATGCTTGCAGCCAGCTGACTACCCGCTGTATCGCCAATTGGTTTGGGGAGTGCGCGAGCCTTTTGCCGCACAGCCTCTGGGAGAGACTGTTCATTCCCGTTCCATCGACTGGGAAGTCATCCATACCCCTGGACACGCGCATGACCACGTCGCGTTTTTTGACAAACAAACAGGCCGCCTGTTTTCTGGCGACCTGTTTCTCGGGACGAAAACGAAAGTGATTTTGCAAGACGAATCCATCCCGCTGCTGATCCAATCGCTTCGCCAGGTGCTGACACGCGATTTTGGCGCCATGTTCTGCGCGCACGCGGGTTACATCCCCGAGGGAAAAGCTCTGTTGTCGCGCAAGCTGGACGACCTGCTCCATTTGCGGGGAGAGATTGTGCACTTGCACCAGCAAGGACTGACTGCCGCAGAGATCCATTCGAAGCTTTTTGCAAAAACATCTCCGATCATCGCACTGTCGGAAGGTGAGTTCGACTCCCGGCACATCGTTACTTCTGTGCTCTCGGATCAAGGAAGCAGCGAGCCGTCATCGCTAATCTAGCTGATTTGCCTCTGCAACTGGTCGAGGTGGTGCTCCATGTGCTCCACGTAATCTTGCACCAGCCACTGCAAGCTCACGGCTGTGCCATCGGCAGTCGTACATGAATGGTCGTAGGCGGATGCTGGCATGACGGAGATCACGGTGATGATCGCGCGGTTCATGCTGCTGTAGAGCTGAACAATCTCTTCAACGGTCCGCTGCTGGTACGCCTGCGCCTTCACCCATTCATCCTGCTGATACGGAATAAGCACATACGGCTGTTCAGTCTGTGCCCGGACAAATCGGGGCAAATTGTTGATCGCCGAATCGCACAAATGACCCAAAATTTCCTTGGCGGACCACTTCCCGGGAGCAGGACGGCTTGCCGCCTTCTCCTCTCCGATCTGCTGAAATGTTTGGGAAACGGCAAGCAAATGTTTTTCCAGCCTAGCAATTTGTTGCTCCATGCTCATTCCTCCTCTGCTTTCTTTTCACCCTATCAGATCCGGCCCGTCTGCACCAATAGAAGAGTTCGATGGCCGTCATCGGTATTGGTGAAGTCTTCCTTTTTTTCGTTCAGGCGATATACTAGAAAGAAGCACTGATTCCATACCCGTATGATCCTCGCCAAACGCGATCAGCACAGGAGGCAACATGAGAAGAAAGCTCTGGCTATTTTTTGTTTTCATTTTTGGCACTGTTCTGGCAACATCAGCTCCCGCGCAGGCTGCCACACGTTTTTCCGACGTCAATTCCGCGGAGTACGGCTGGGCGGAGGACGCCATTTCCTTTATGGTCGGAAAAGGCGTGATCAGCGGCTATCCAGATGGCACCTTCAAGCCAGGGAGATTCGTAGACAAAGCGGAGATGACCGTGATGATTTATCGGCTGTTTGATCGCTACCGATCGAACAGCTCTGGTCAAGGTTCGAACGATAACAGCTATTCGATCAAGCAATTTGCCGATGTTCCTAGCAATCATTGGGCGTACAAAGAAATCAGCTCGCTCATCAACATCTCCTGGTGGAATGCCGTCCAATCCTCTCCGAAAGGGTATCTGTTCTACCCTGACGCCAAGCTGAATCGCATCGGAGCGGTCAACCTTCTCCCGCTGTTCATGCTGGCGGAGGAGGATCTGTCCAACGAAGAAGTGTATCAGATCGTTTCTGCCATGCGCGATGTTCCCATAGTCGTCAGCTCTTACTCAGATGACGAGCTGTTTATGGGCCATCCCCTTCAAGAGGATGGGCGCTACGACGAAAACGTGGGCAATAAAACGAACCTGCTGTTTCCTCTGTTGTTCGCCAAAGACGGCAATGAACTGCACATCCCGGATGATTACAGCGGCATTGTCGCCAGCGATCTCGCTCTCTTGCAAAAAACAGGCATCATGACAGCCTACAACGGAGAATTTGAGGCACAAGACATGCTGACTCGTGCGGAAGCGGTCACGATTTTGCACAGGCTGTACTTGCGCCTGAAGCAAACCGGAGCGCTTGCGAAGTATTCCAGCAAATAAATGTAACGGGGGAAATCAAAGTGGCGATCAAAAAAATCGAGCACGTCGGCTTGATGGTAAAAGATTTGGATGCGTCCATCGCTTTTTATACGAACGTGATTGGCATGGAGCTAAAAGGCACCTTGGTGCACTCCAACCAAGTTATCACGCTCGCTTTCCTCGGCTTCCCCGGCCGCCCGGAAACCGAGCTGGAGCTGATCCACGGCTACAACGACTCTCTGCCTGTAGAGGGCAAAGTTCATCATCTCGCACTCGCTGTGGACAACCTGGAAGAAGAAATCGCGCGGCTCAAACAGCTTGACGTCTCCTTTATCGACGAGGCGATCACCACTCTCCCCAACGGCTCCCGCTACATGTTTTTCCGCGGACCGGATGGCGAGTGGCTGGAGTTGTTTGAAAGCACCCGCTAACAAGCTTTTCACTGCAAAAAAAAAAAGACCATCTGGCCGACTGTAGCCCGATGGTCTTTTCGTTTGGTCGTTATTGATTCCCCACGTTGATAAACGGAGTGGCGCCTCCCGTGACGTTCGGCAGCTTGCCGTCCCATTTGCGGATCGCTTCCAGCTGTGCTTCGATCTGTCTGAGCTGGATCAGCTCCGGCGTCACTTCTTGTTTTTGCAGGCGCAAAGCTTCGGCCTGTGCCTGCGCTCGCGTGATTTCCTGCTCTTTCTCGATTTTGATCCGCTCCAGGTCGAGCTTCGATTTGAGCGCTTGCTGCTCCGCCACTTGCTTCGACTCGATTGCGCGGTTAAATTCATCGCTGAACGTAAATTCGCGAATGTTGATTTCATCCAGAATGATATTGTACGTGGACAGCTTTTGCCGCAAAACTTCTTTGACTTTGTTGCTCACTTCGGAACGCTTGGAAATGAGTTCTTCTGCCGTGTACTGCGCCGTAACCGCCTTCAAAGCCTCGGCGATAGCCGGGTCGACGATGCGGCTGTTGTACTCCAAACCTACTTGCTGGTACAGTTTGTTCACGTTGTCGCTGTCCAGGTGGTGGTTGACCGCGATGGTCGTCGATACGGTTTGCAAGTCACGCGAAGCGGACGTTTGACTCGTCTCCGATTTTTGCACCCGCACCTCCATCGGAACGATCGTTTGGATAAAAGGAATTTTGAAGTGCATGCCTTCCTGCAAAACTTTTGGCTGGACAGCACCGAGCTGCAAAACGACGCCGCTGTGACCAGCTGATATGATGGTAAACGATTGGGTCCCGAGCAAGACCAAAACGACAAGTACGAGAATCGTGACGATCAGCTTCCCCCCAGCTTGGAAGGGACTCATTTTTACTCCCTGATTTTCGCTCATGTTCCGCCTCCCCTTTTGTAATCGGTTCTCTTCTTACATACGTACGGATCAGCGGCCCAGAAGTTTCAAAAACTTTCTGTCTTCGCAGCTTCAAGCAGCACTTTGCCCATTCGCTCCGCCTCGATTTTGCACAACTCAAACTCAACCTCGCCCGATACGTAGGAGATCAGCTGGATGACTTCCGCGCACCCGTGACTGCACATGAGGAACTGCTCCCACTTCACCTCCGAGCGCGGCACTTTTCTGGCTGAAAAGCCGCTTTGAAAACCGCCTAGGGTCATTTTGATCAAGTCCTTTCGGGATGAATAGAATTGGATATTGTCGTCTTCTCGTATATGGTGCTAATATTGAACGTTTTTACCGAGTTTGTGAACCCCTATCTCTCTCCCCCTTGCAATCCCGAGCGGTTCCCGACTCTTTTTTCCTGAATCTCGTTGCTCCGGCAGTACAAAGCGTCCTATGTCTGAGGTTTTTATCGATCTTCTCGCACTTCTTCTTGTAATTATATTCATTCGGAATTTCCTGGTATATAATGAAAAGGAAAATAATTGCAGCAAAAAGCGCCCTTGTATTTGCAGCCGAAAAGAAACCCACCAGCCATCACTCAACCGTACAATACCTTGCAGATATAGAGATGGCATCCCCTGATTACGACAGCTTTGATTATGAAAAAGGATGGTCCCTTATGTGGAAAAAACTTCTGTACGGCCTATTGGTTTACATACTTGGCCACATCGTGGTAATGGCGTCCGTTTCCATTTACAATAATGACACTGGTGACCGCTCGTTCCTAAGAGCGATCGTTGCTGCGATTCTTTACTTAGCGGCAGTGATAAGTGTTACGAGGAATCGCAGTTCATAAGAAAAAGCCCCAACAAGCCGTTGGGGCTTTTCCTCATTATCACTTCATCTTCGCCACCGACCACTTCTTCTCCAAAACCGGAGGCGCCGGAATGGCTATCGCTTTGGACAATTTTGCGGCAAACACGAAGGCTACGGCCATGAATCCGGCGATCATCGCGACGACGCCACCCCAGCCGAGCGAAGACCAGAAAAGTCCTCCCATCGTCCCGCCAATGCTGGAGCCTGCGTAATAAAAGAACAAGTAGAGCGAAGACGCTTGCGCCTTGTCGTGGGTTGCGCGCTTGCCTACCCAGCCGCTCGCGATGGAGTGGCTGCCGAAAAAGCCAAAGGTGAGAATCGGCAGGCCCGCGACGATGACAGCCAAATGCGCATCGAGCGTCAGGCATGCGCCAATCAGCGTCAGCAACAAAGAGACGAGCAGCATTTTCGTCCGCCCGAACTTCTCAGCCAGCTTCACCATCCAGACGGAAGCGAACATCCCGACGAGAAAGACGATGAAGATCCAGCCTACGAGCGTTTGGCTGAGCGAGTAGGGCGGCGCAGTCAGCACATACCCGATATAGTTGTAGAGCGCGACATTGCTGCCAAGGCTCAAAAATCCGATGCCAAACAGACAAAGCAGAGCCGGATCCCGCAAGTGGGCGAGCATCGAGCCTGCCAGCTTGCGCAGCTCGGGAGCACGCGCGTGAAAATTTTGCGAGGCGGGCAAGCTCATCCAGAAAACCAGTGTGGCTACCAGGCTCATCAGGCTGATTGTCCCCATTGCCACGTGCCAGTTGAACAAGTCCGTGAGCGTCCCGGAGAGAATCCGCCCGCACACCGCTCCAAGCGAGTTCCCGCTGATGTATAGTCCCATCGCCACACCGAGACTTTTCGGTTCCATCTCTTCTCCGAGATAAGCCATGGCGATCGAAGGGAGTCCTCCCAATGAAATTCCTTGAATAATGCGGTACAGAAGTAAAGTCTCGTAGGAAGTGCTGCATGCCGTCAAAATCGACAAGAGCGACGCCGCCAGCATCGAGCTGATCATCACCGGCTTGCGCCCCCACACTTCGGACACCGTCCCGAAAATCAGCATGCTGATCGAAAGAGAGATCGTCGTCAGCGAAAGCGACAAGCTTGCCATCGTCGGCGAAATGCCAAATTCTTTTGTAAATTCAGGCATTAATGGCTGCGTGCTGTACAAAATGGCAAACGTATTGAAACCCGCTGCAAAAAACGCCAGGTTCGTCTTGCGAAAAGTGGCTGTGCCTTGCTTGATGTGTCCCATGATGGTAAAACCTCCCCGTGTTTCTCCCCGCTTCACTGTTATACTATCATTGACAATTCATAATGTATAATTTATTGTAATCATAATTTTGATGCACCAAAGTAATGAATTGACGACAGATCAGCGTCATACAGGGAGGTTGCTTCCATGGAATGGCAACAGCTCGAATACTTTCAGACACTCGCCCGCATCCAGCACGTCACCCGCGCAGCGGAAGCCATGTCGCTTTCCCAGCCTGCGCTTAGCCGCTCCATCGCCCGGCTGGAGGAGGAGCTTGGCGTCCCGCTTTTTGAGCGACAAGGGCGGACGATTATGCTCAATCGCTACGGCCAGCTTTTTTTAAAGCGCGTCAACCGGATTCTCAAGGAATTTGAGGACGGAAAACAGGAGCTTCGCGATCTCGTTCATCCCGATCACGGGGAAGTGGCGCTTGGCTTTTTGCACACGCTCGGCACCAGCCTGATTCCCGACCTGATCGGTTCTTTCCGCGCCAAGTCGCCCTCGATCAGCTTCACCATGATCCAAAATCACAGCTACTCGCTGCTTGCGCATCTCGACGCCGGCGAGCTGGATTTGTGCCTGTTGGCGGAACCGACCGAAACCAAGCTGCCGATTTTGTGGACGCCGCTCTGGAGCGAAGAACTGTTTGCCATCGTTCCGCTCGGACATCCGCTGGCTGAACGGGAGAGCATCCTGCTCGCGGAAATTGCCGAGGAGTCGTTCATCTTTTTGAAAAAGGGCTACGCCCTGCGGCGAACGACAGACCAGTTGTTTGAGCAGCTGGGTGTAGTCCCGCGAGTGACCTTCGAAGGCGAAGAAGCAGCCACCGTAGCAGGGCTGGTTTCGGCGGGACTCGGCGTGTCCTTGCTGCCCGATTTGCGGGGCATCGACAAAAGCAAAATCGCGCAAATCCGCATCAGCAGCCCGAAATGCCAGCGCGTCATCGGCATGGCCCAGGTCCAGGGCGGCTACTTGTCTCCTGCTGCCGTGCGCTTCAAGGAATTTGTCCTGGACACATTCAGGAAATGACGGAAAAAGACCCTCGGACTGTAGGCTGTGCTCCGAGGGTCTTTCCGCATATTCGTTGCTTTATTTTGCCTGGTGCGCCAACAGCTGCTCCACGACCAAGTCGAGCTGGCCTTCAATCGCCAGCGGATCGTAATAGTACATTTGCTCAAACGTCATCTCGTAGATGTGGTTGTTTTTGACGGCTGGCAAATTTTTGCAAACCGCGTTCCCGAAAAACTTATCCTTATCCTCTTGCTTCGTCTCATACGTGGTCACAAACATGTGGTCTGCTGCGAATTGCGGCAACACTTCCTGGGAAATCAGCTTGGGCGGCGTGTTGGCATCTACGACTTCCTTCACGGCTGGCGGCGGTGTCAGCTTGAGCGCATTGTAGATGACTTGACCGCCGCGTCCCCAGTTGTCTCCGAGCACGTAAAACTTCTGAGAGCGCAGCTCGTAAATTCCGACCGTCTCCCTGTCTTTTACCGCCGTCTTGATTTTTTCGCGGGCACTCGCTGCTTTTTCATCGAATTGCTTGATCCAAGCCTCTGCCTCCGCTTGCTTGTCCAGCAGCTCGCCAAAAGCCCGTATGTCAGCGCGGACGTCGTCGTTGTACGTGCCGTATGGGATCAGCACAGTCGGCGCGATCTTGGAATAGCCAGTCGTTCCGATCGGCTTGACCCCGATGGACAAAAGCTGGCCCAGATACAGATCGGAGACGATACGCTTCGGTGCTGCAGGAATCTGGACTTCTTTTCCGTTAGGCATTTTATACATTTTCATCTTCACGCTATCCTGTGCTGGCGCCGCTTGCTGAGCCGGGGTTTCATTGCTGGCCCCTTTTGGCTCTGTTGCCGCCCCGCATCCTGTCATGGCAACGAGTAAAGCGAGGATTGCCGTTCCTTTCGCGATCCATTTCGCGTATTTTTGCATAGTCCCCTCTGGATGAAAATGATAATTATTATCATAAACTATCTTACCAGCAGCTTTTTTTCCATGTCCACAAGGGAATGTTCTTGCATCCCGCCAAACCGCTTACTACTATTAAAAGGGAAAGGAGCTGACCGTATGCTAGACCCTTACGTTCGAACTGCCGATTGCGGCTCTGGGCAAAGAGTCCTCCTTCCTCTTTACTCAGGGCCGACTCGCTAGTGTTAAAAGAAGGGCCTCTTTGCCCTGCTATATACCGACTTCACGTTATATAGACAGGAGCAGAGTCAGATGAGATACCAAAATGCCAAACTCGTTTTGCCGGAACCGCTTTTGCAGGAAATCCAGCAATACGTCCAGGGCAGCTATTTGTATATTCCGAAGCCTTCCGCTTCCAAAAGAAAGTGGGGCGACGGCACCGACACGAAGCAATTGCTTCGCGAGCGAAACCAGGCCATCTTGCAGGCTTATCGCCAAGGAACGGGCGTCAAGGAATTGGCCGAGCAATATTTTTTGACGAGACACAGCATCCGCCGCATCATTCGCGAACAGCCATAATCCAGAAAAGTAGTCGTCCGTGCAAGTACCGCACTTCCTGCGTTACACTTCGCTTATCGCTACGACAAATGGAGGTACGTTCCATGAATGGCATGCATCTGCTTTCGCTGTCTTTTGAGCAAAACGGACACAGTCAAGTCATCACACCCGTCCTGCTGCGCGACGAACACGAGCTGATCCTCGTAGACTGCGGCTATCCCGGATTCCTGCCGCTGCTGGCAGAAGCAGCGAACAGCCAGCAGCTCGACTTGTCCGCGCTGACCAGAGTGATCGCGACTCACCATGATGTCGACCATATCGGCGCGCTCGCCGCTTTGAAGCAAGCATACCCGCAAATTGAAATCATCGCCTACGAGTCAGATGCCCCATACGTAACTGGCGCCAAAACTTCGCTGCGAATTTTGCAGGCGCAAGCAACGCTCGCCTCCCTCACTGGCGAGGAGCTGGAGCTTGCGGAACAGTTTATCCGCTTTTTGCAGACGATCGAGCCAGCACCAGTCGAGCGCACGGTAGTCGATCAGGATCGTCTGCCCTGGTGCGGCGGGATCGAGATCGTTCACACGCCCGGTCACATGCCTGGACATATGTCTTTGTATCTTCCGGCAAGCCAGACCATGATTGCCGGAGATGCCGTGGTCATCGAGGACGGAAAACTCGCGATTGCCAATCCGCAGTACGCATTGGACCTTGCCGATGCCGTCCGCTCTGTCCGCCGCTTGCTCGACTATGAGATCAGGCAGCTCGTCTGTTATCACGGCGGGCTGTTTCAGGGCGATGTGAAGCAGGCACTGGAAGAGCTGCTTCAACGTTACCAGACAACATGACAAATTGATTACTCCCGACTGCAAAAAGCGCGCAGTCCGATGCCAGGCAACAAGTTACAATGAGGATTGGCGTTGTTTTGCAACTTCGCTTTTTTCGCTTGCACAAGCTGTCACCGCCAAAAAGCCCTGTCGTCCGCCGAAGTGGATGCCAGGGCTTTGCTTTTGCCGTCGTTCGCTCGGTACCGCTTCGGTTTCACAAGAGTACAGCAGTCATGGTCATGCAAAATCAAGCCGATATGTTCCAGGGCGTCATCAACCGAGGAGGGAGCGCATTCTCGTCCATACGACGGGGAAAAAATGTTCAGCGTCGCATCAAAGTCATAGGCGTCAAATCGCTGAGTCCGCCACAACAAAACACCCCGCCTGCACACGCGCCAACGCGCGCCAGCCGAGGCATTTTTCTACTGCGAAGCCGTCTCCAAGTTTTTGAACTGATTGTAAAACAATTGATGATACATCCCTTTTTGCTCGATCAGGTCGTCGTGGCTGCCTTTTTCCACGATCTGCCCGCGATCGACGACCATGATCGTGTCGGCATCGCGGATCGTTCCGAGCCTGTGGGCGATCACAAAGCTCGTGCGCCCTTCCATGATCGAAGCAAGGGCGTCCTGAATGATCAACTCGGTACGGGTGTCGATGCTGCTCGTCGCCTCGTCGAGAATCAACAGCGACGGCCTCGCGAGAAAGACGCGGGCAATCGCCAAAAGCTGGCGCTGTCCCTGACTCAGATTCCCCCCGTTTTCCGTCAGCGGCGTATCGTAGCGCTTGGGCAGGCGGTTGATGAACACGTCTGCATGCGCCATTTTCGCTGCCGCTTCCACCTCGGCGTCTGTCGCATCGGGCTTGCCGTACATGATGTTTTCCTTGATCGTCCCGGAAAACAAATACGTGTCCTGCAAAACGAAGCCGAAGCTGCGGCGCAGGCTGTCCCGCGAATATTCGCGAATGTCTTTTCCATCGAGGTAAATGGTTCCTTCCGTCACATCGTAGAAGCGCGTCAGCAAGTTGACCACTGTCGTTTTGCCTGCCCCTGTTGGTCCGACCAATGCCGTCGTGCTGCCCGCCTCCGCCCCGAAGCTGACGTTTTGCAAAATCGGCTGATCAGGGCGATAGCCGAAGCTCACCCGATCGAAGACGACATGCCCTTTCGGATTCGCAAGCACGACCGCATTCGGCGCATCGAGCGGCTCTTCTTGCTCGTCCAGCACTTCAAACACGCGCTCTGCTCCGGCGACTCCAGACTGGAGCACGTTGAAAATGCTGGCGAGGTCGTTCAGCGGACGGACAAACTGCCGCGAATAGCTGAGAAAGCTGGCGATCACGCCGACGGTAATCATCCCTTTGACCGCGAGCACACCGCCGACAATCGCGACCATGCCGAAGCCGAGGTTGTTGATCACGTTCATGATCGGCATCAAAAAGCCCGACCACACTTGCGCTTTCATCCCGACCTTGCACAGTCGGTCGTTAATCGCCGCGAAGTCGGCAATCGCCTTTTCTTCATGGTTGAACGCCTTGACGACCTGGATGCCGGAAATCGTCTCTTCAATATGCCCGTTCAGCTTGCCCAGCTCGGACTGCTGATCTTTGAACAGCACACTGGTTCTTTTCGCAATCGTGCGGGTCAACAGGAACACAAGCGGAACCGTAATCAGGCAGGCAAGCGTCAAAATCGGGGACAGCACGATCATCATGATCAAAGACCCCGCAATCACGATGACGCCTGACATCAGCTGTGTCGTCGACTGCGAGATCGAGTTGCTGACGTTGTCGATATCGTTGGTCAGCCGGCTCATCAGCTCGCCATGCGTACGCGAATCGAAAAAGGCGACCGGGAGCTTTTGCAGCTTTTCAAACATCGCCTGGCGCATATTCGTCACGATCCGCTGCGTGATTCCCGCGACCATCCAGCCTTGCAAAAACGTCAAAGCCCCATCGAGCACATAAGAGCTGAGCAAGGCCAAAACGATGATCGACAACAGCGAAAGCGACCCGGGGCCGCCCGTCATCGCATCGATCGATTTTCCGATCAAGTACGGAGCCGAGAGCATCAGGAACCCGTCTACCAACACGATGACAAAGACGAGCGGCAGCCATCTTTTTTCCCGCCCGAACGATTGCCACAGTCTTTTCAGCGTGGCTTGGAAGTTTTTCGGCTTGCTCACCGGACCTCGCTGTGCCCCATGCCCAAACCCGCGTCCAGGCCGCGTCGGAAAAATCGGCTGCTGCTCTTTTGGTTGTTGCGACATGTTAGCTCACCTCCCTGCCGATTTGCGATAGGAAGATTTCCTGATAGACCTGACACGTAGCGAGCAGCGTTTCGTGCGAGCCAATCCCCGCCACTGCGCCGTTGTCGAGGACGACAATCTTGTCGGCATCCATGACAGACGTGATCCGCTGCGCGATCAAAATGCAGGTCAGCCCTTTCGCGTACGTTTTGAGCGCTTCCTTGATCCGGCTTTCCGTCGCCACATCAACCGCACTGGTGCTATCGTCGAGAATGAGAATGTCCGGCTTTTTCACCAACGCTCTGGCAATCGAGAGCCGCTGCTTTTGCCCCCCGGAAAAATTGACCCCGCCCTGGCCTACCCGCGTCTGGTAGCCTTCGGGAGTGGCGGCGATAAACTCATGCGCCTGTGCCATGCGCGCCGCCTCGATCGCCTCTTCCTCCGTCGCATCTTCCTTGCCCCAACGAATATTTTCCAGTACCGTGCCTGTAAAAAGCGTCGTTTTCTGCGGCACGATCGCCATTTTTTCGCGGAGCTTGGCAGGCTCGACATCGCGCACATCCTGTCCGTCTACGCGAATCGTCCCTTCCGTCACATCGTAAAAACGCGGAATCAAGCCGACCAGGCTGCTTTTCCCCGATCCGGTAGAGCCGATGATCCCTACTGTTTCCCCCGGCAAGCATGTAAAAGAGACTTGCTTCAGGACAGGCTGACCATTCGTTCCGGCATAGGAAAAGCTGACGTTTTCAAAATCGATCCGGCCTGTTTCAGCCCCGGCTTCATCCGCCCCCGCCGCCGCTTCCTTCCAGCTCATCCGGTTTTCCTCGGCAAAAACTTCGCCGATCCGCCCAGCCGATGCTTTGGCCCGCACGAACATGTTGAAGACGAGCGAAATCATCATCAGCGAGAACAAGATTTGCGTCATGTAGTTGGTAAACGCGATGATGTGTCCAACCTGAATGCTCCCTTGCTCGACTCCCAAACCGCCCAGCCACAGCACAGCGACGATTCCGAGGTTGACCGTGAGCATGATCGCCGGGCTGAAAACCGACATGACGCGGGTCGCAGACAGCGATTTCTTTTGCAACTCTTCATTGGCCCCGGTGAACTTGCCCACCTCGAAGTCAAAACGGTTAAACGCCTTGACGACCCGCACGCCCGACAAATACTCGCGCATAGCACCGTTTACCTTGTCGAGCGCCTGCTGCACCTTGAGGAAAAACGGAAAACCGATTTTCAGATTCAAAAAGATCAACAGCCCGACAATCGGCACCACGACTGCGAGCACTACCGCCAGGTCGGCATTCAACTGGGTCGCCATGAACAAGCCGCCGATGCACATCAGCGGCGCTTTGACGAAAATACGCATCATGCCGTTGACAAACACCTGCACCTGATTGACGTCGTTGGTCATGCGCGTGACGAGCGAGGCGCGGTCGAACTTGTTCAAACTGTCAAAAGACAGCGACTGCACCTTCGTGAACAGATCGGCGCGAAGCTGCGCTCCGAAGTTTTGCGACACGTACGTGGCAAGCAGATTGCGGACGGTAGCAGCCACAGCGCCCAAGGCTGTAATCAACAGCATCAGCCCGCCCGTTTTCAGCACGTAATCCAGATCGCGCTGCGCGACACCGATGTCGATGATTCGGGACATAATCGTCGGCTGTAAAAGGTCGCACAAAGCTTCCACCGTCAAAAAGATCATGGATACGCTTGCAACAAAGCCGTATTTTTTTATGTATTTTTGATAAAACCGCATTGAGTCACCTCATTTCTTGCTGCAAAGCTTCTACGTTCCACGATACCTGTTGCCATCCAAATTGTCACGAGGGGAGTTGTATCTCTTCACGATAAACAAGCAGCAGAGAACATGCTTGCTCTTTGCTGCTTGTGAGGTGTTTCTTCTATATATAAGGATTATTTTATATGCGACGCTTTCCGATTATTGCTGCGACTTCCTATGCCTTGAACTCAAGCTTCGTCTCGAGTGATCTCCGGCTGGACGTCCGCTTTTTTCAGCAAAATGCGTTTGGCACCCGCCCATCATCGCTTTTTTACAAGGACAGAAGCTCTTTCGGCAAATTCATCAAATTGAGACAGCCGTCTTCCGTCACAATGACATTGTCCTCGATTCGGACTCCGCCTTTGTTCGGCAAGTAAATGCCCGGTTCAATCGTGAACGCCATGCCTGGCGCAAGCACCAGCGGATTGTTCTGGATCATGTACGGCTCCTCGTGTCCGCAAAGCCCGATGCCATGTCCAAGCCGATGCGTGAAGTATTCGCCATAGCCGCTATCCCGGATAATCGCGCGGGCTGTTTCGTCAATCTCATGCGCCGTGACGCCAGGGCGAACCGCCTCAACTGCCGCTTGCTGCGCCTGCCGCACGACCTCGTAAATGTTCGCAAGCTCCGCGTCCAGCTCCCCGACAGCCACCGTTCGCGTAATATCAGCCACATACCCATGAAAAATGGCTCCGAAATCGATGACGACCAGCTCACCGGACTGGATCAGCTTGTCCGATGCCCGTCCGTGCGGCAGCGCCCCGCGATATCCCGACGCGACAATCGTGTCAAACGGCGTGCCTTCCGAGCCTCTTTTTCGCATCTCGTATTCCAGCTCGGCGGCAACCTCCAGCTCCGCGACACCAGCCCTGACGCGAGGCAGGATCGCCTGAAAGCTGTCTTCCACGATGCGTACCGCTTGCCGGATCGCCTCGATCTCTTGCTCGTCCTTGATCACGCGCAACGCATCAACCGTTTGCTCGATCTCGACAAACTCCTGTGCCCCAAGCTGCTCAACCGCTTTCCATTCCTTGACGCGCATGTGCCCATACTCGATTCCGACCCGGCCGAGCGTGCCCAGTTTTTTCTGCACCTCCGCCAACGCCTGTCCCGGACCTTGCTCGTCCGTGTACGAGAACAAAGCATCGTGTGCCACCTGCTCGACCTTGCTCACTTCCAGCTTGGGCATCAAAAACAACAACTGATTCTCCTTCGTGAGAATAGCCAGGCTGAGCCGTTCGCTTTGATGCAGCGCCAGACCAGTGAAGTAGTACAGATTCGGGCCAGGCACCAAAATGCACGCATCCGTGTTTTCCTGCTGCAAATGATGGGCAAGGCGTTGTCTTCTCGCTTCCTGCATCTCGTTCTCTCCTTTTTGCCGTTGATGGCGCTTGCTCCGATATAGCCTGCGGCAAGGATGCTTTTTTCCACTTCCGCCTCTTTGCCTTTCCCCTTCAATACAACAGAACGGACGACAAATCCTGCCGAAGCCGTCCATTCTGCACCTGCGTACCGGAAAGCCGATGTCCTTTTGGCAAAATGGTCCGCCGTCCCGCTTGCTTTTTTCGCGAAATCCGTTATATTAGGTAATAACTTAAAACATTAGGCAACACCTAAAAGAAGGTGATCGAATGCTTGTGTGGATGTTGCGAAAAGTAATGGCTGACAGAGGGATCTGGTCCGGAGCAGCGCTCGCCCGTCTGCTGAAGGAAAAAGCCGGCTACGAAATATCGGCACCGTCGATCAGCGCTCTCTTGAACGGTCAGCCCAAGCAGATGAAGGCTGACACGCTCGATGCCTTGTGCACGGCATTGGACTGCACACCGAATGATTTATGGGTCTACACCCCACCCTCCCAACAAGATGGGGCATAATTACTACCTTTGGAGGTTGAAAGCAGATGGCAGTCAAAACAATCCTGCCTTTCGGAGAGCCGATTTTGCGCAAAAGCGCGAAGCCGGTGGTTGAATTTAATGACAGACTGGGGAAACTTTTGGACGATATGGCAGAAACGCTGTACGCCAAGGAAGGCCGCGCAGGGCTGGCCGCTCCGCAAGTCGGATTTTTGAAGCGGGTCATCGTCATGGATTGCGGAGACGGGCTGATCGAGCTGATCAATCCACAGATTCTGGAGATGTCCGGCGAGCAGCTCGGCCCGGAAGCCTGCCTGTCTTTTCCCGGCTACTCCGGCATTGTGAAACGCGCCCAGTACGTCAAAATCGAGACTGCGACCCGCACTGGCGAGACATTCACCATGGAAGCCGAAGACTTTTTGGCGCGCTGCATCCAGCACGAAATCGACCATCTGGACGGGATTTTGTTCGTGGACCGGATTGAAGGCGATAAGCTGTACCATGACCAGACGAAGCGCAAAGTGAACCTGATGGATGTGTGGAAGTTGACGCAAAAGCAAGGGTAATTCGGTTTTGATGGGAAAACGAAAAATCCACCTGATGATTTCAGGGTGGATTTTTCGTTTTATACGTTCTATACGCGTTCTGAAGTCCGCCGCTGTTCTTTGGAAACGATACCGCTGATGATGTAGACAGGAACGAACTCTTCGCTGGCATCCATTTTTCTGGCGAAGCCGTCAAGCTCCCACTTTTTCAGCAGTTTTGCCGCCTCCTCCATGCTGACCACTGCATTGTAAGCCAATTCGTGGACGGTCAGGCGACCATTCTTCCGCTTGGCTACCTGGAAAGCCACTCGCTCCATTTTTTCTGCTTCCTCCTTAGCCCTGATTAAATACAAAACTCTGTATCCGCCGATAACCGCCCCAATCCCCCCATAAAAGAGGAAATTATTCCAGTTCATTAAAGCGTAACCAGCCAATAACGAATAAAAGAAAGCATAACAACACGTCATCATCAGCTGCTCTTGCAGATGCTTGAACTTCGCTTGCGGCTTGTAATTTGGCTCCCGATTGTACACCATAGATTCATGCGAGCAATTCGGAAACAAATATATCGCTGTCCCGTCATTCTCGTACGATATCGTCACAAGATTGTTCTTGTGCCAGCGATCAATCATCGGCTGGAGGGATGACATGCTCTCGTTGGTAAATTCTGCGATTTCTTGCGGATATAGCACGCCTTGGTTGTCCAAAACGTAACCCAGGACATCATGTTCGGTTTTCCGCACATAGTCTCGGTAAGCCAAGTAAACAACATGAATCAGGCGGATCACTGCTAACGTGCAGACGATGATGGCTCCTGTCAAAAATGCATCTGAATAAATCATCTGTTTATCCAATAGCCAGAGCGGAGCTATGATGGTCACAAGAACGATAAAGGTAATCCTCGGCAACTTTTTCCATGCTTTTTGTTTCTTTTCATCTTCTTCCGTTTCATCCACCTTGCCACAATAATCCCGCTCATCTGGCAGCCAATTCTCGTAGACGAGCGGCGCCAATTCATATACTGTGGCGTCGCCGACAGCAGATGAACTGCTTAGAATCTGCTTTTGTTCAAGTTCCTTTAAAATCCGCTCACATTCTGCCAGCTTCAATGAAGTTTTCAATGCCAGCATTGGCGCGGTAACCTCGTTGCCATAATCTAGCGCAATCCCGATCACATCTGCATGATACTTGATATCCTGACTCTTTTTCGCAAGCATTCGCTCAATCATCCGGGAGCCAATGTAGATCAGGGAAAGAATCACCAAGAGTAGACCTATGATGCTCTCATTGTCCATCAAGAGATGTATAGTAGTAAAAAATGGCTTCCATAGTGCAACACCAAGGATTATTAATACTGCACAAAGAATTAAAATACCCACCAAAATAAAAAAAGCCATCCCGAAGAAGTATTCCATTCCTTCCCCTCCCTTCTATTCGTCCCTATTGGAAAATCCGGGGAAGCAGTAAAGAATATCCCCTGTTTTCGCCACGCTCAAGTCTGCGTATCCCCTGTTATGCAGATCATCCAAAATTTTTTGCGATTCCGTTAAGGAAAGCGTAGTTTTTGCGGCAACATCCACGGCCGTAATGTATCCATCATTCTCATTCGCTACCGTCAAAACTCTTAAAATCGCCCAGTCTTCCCTTTTGAAACGAATCTTTTGCAGTCCTTTTGCGATCCATCCCTCCATGATTAATCCAAGCGGAAAGGCGATAGCGTAGGAGAGAATCAGGATCGCAACCGTGTCCGAATGAAACTGCTGGTAATAACCGAGCATTTCTGGATACCACAGATCGTCCTGCGTAACAGTAGGCAAATAATGCTGGAACACAAAAAACAGAATAATAGTTAGTGCGATAATACTCATGTAATTCCCTCGACTTTCATATTTTCCCATGCTCTTTCAATTTTACACGTTAGCCTCTATTTTCGGAATCATCTTCCAGCGTATGATTTACCAAAACTCGCTCAGGAACGCAGTATCGGATCAAGCTAACGTTGGTCGAGGAAACAGAAAAAACAAGCGGCAGAACTTTCGGACTCCCACCCAACTGGAGGAGAAAAAGGAAACCGGCTTTTCAGCAGCACGTGATTACGCTTCTTCGAGCACGCTGCTTTTGACGCGGTTTTCCTTTTTTGCCATAGGCGGACCAGTCCATGCTTCCCCGCAAGAGTCCAGGTGCCCTAAAGCAATTTCTCCTGTTTCCTCCCTCCACTACAGCACCGATCCCCCCAACGCACCAAAAAAGGCACCCACACCAAACCAGCCTGTGGATGCCCTTACTCTTCTGCCCCAACCTAAATATACAACATCGGATGAAGCTTCCCCTGAATCAACTGAGCACGCTGCTCGTAAAACCGGAGAAACTGATCCGCATCCCACGTTTGCTCATCTCTTGGAATCAGATGCTGGTTGATGTAAAACGTTTTGTTCGTGACATGATTGTCAATCCATTCCTTCAACGGCTTCGCGTTTTTCACTCCGCGGTTTGTGCCGTAATCGAGGAGCTGATAGTTGAAGACGCTGTTGACCTGGTCCAGCGAATACCCTTTGCTCACAAGAATCGAGTACGGGTGGATGTGGTCCATGTCCTGTTTTCTTGTGACAGGTTCACGGTCGTAGATCAAATAGAACAAAAAGTTGCTGTCAAACTGGTTGCTGATGCTGGATTCCTCGAGATTCCGCGTAAACCAGAGCGGGTGGCTGGTGTAGATGGAAAACAGGCGCTGCGTCGGAAAAGGCGCATTTTTGTGCTGCTTCATTTCCTCCAATATTTTTCGAATCCCCGTTTTATACGGAATCCATCCGGAGCCTCGGCTGAATACCCCGTTCAGCAGCGACCAGTACATCCATTCATAAATACTTGCGAAGTCCTCGTTGCTCGTATCGAATGTATCGAACAGATTTTCCAGCCTGTCCGTCGGCACATCCGTTTTGTGAAAAATATGATACGCGATGAAGTAGAGCGGGATAAAGGAACGGTTCCCTTCCCGGTAGTAGTTGAGCAGCTTGGCGGACTGCAAAAACTTCCGCAACGATTTTAACGTTTCAAGGATGCGCGCCCGATTTTCGATGGCGAATGTCGCGTCTGCTTCCTCGATATCGGTCATTTCCTTTTTGTGATTGTCGTTCAGCAAAAAGACGAGCTTGATCAAAACTTCTTGCGTCAATCCGATGTCTTGATAATCTTTCAGCGTGGACTCCAGAAATTCTTCCATTTTCCACTCGAACCCTTTCAGGATCGACGCCACCAAATCAAAGGAAGACAGCTTTGTCCCGCCGTCGTTCAGCCTTCTGAACAACTCGACGATCCGCTGGCGATTGGAGTTTTCGTTCAGCGAACGGTTGATGCGCACTTTCGAGAGGCCAATGCTTTCGTTATTAAAAATGCTGCGGTAAAAGCGGGCGATGTTTTTGCGAACGTAGTCCTTCTCAAGCGCTTCCGTGATCGCAAAGTTCTGGATGATTTCATCCGCTACTTGATCCTCGTCGTTTGTCTGTTTCAAGGAGCGGTACAGTTTGCTGACCGAATACCACTTGTACGTCTTCAATTCGCACTCTTCTTTATCCGTCGCCTGCTTGGGCAGCTTGTCGCTGTCTTTTTCGAACTTGAAGTAAAATACGAGATTTTTAAAGTCGCTAAACAAGTCGAAATACAAAATTTTTCCGTTAAAGCTTCCCAGCAATCCGAGGTAAAACGATTGGAGTCTTTGCTGACCGTCGATGATGAACAGGTGATCCTTTGAATTGGTTTCATCGTAGATCGAGCTGATGGCCTGACCGTCCTTCGTAAAATGCCTATAGGCAAAGAGCGGCTTGTTGCCCTCTTCTTCCTCGATCGCCATAATCCCGCCGAACGAGTTTCCCTTGAGCAACGTGTCAAACAGCAATTCCATTTTCTCTTCTTCCCAGACGAGCCTGCGCTGGATGACAGGCAGTACCAGGGTGTTGTCGTGGATACGCGTAACGATTTCGGATACTTTTTTGGTTTCCCAGTTAGCCATGTGCCATCGGACTCCTTTTTCCAAAAAGCGGGATTCAATATTCGTCTTTTCCTTTCATCTTAGTTAAAATGACCACGATTTTCCACAACCTTTTGCCATTTCAAAAGGTTTCTTGCCACCGCGGCGGAATAATCAAGCCAACTCCCACCATCACCATAAACATATTCACCATCAAAACGCCAAGCACGGCTGGCAGATGACCTTTGCGCAACATAAAAAAGCCCCCTTATCCATTTTTTGGACAGGAGGCGAAAATTCCACGCGCAAATAAACAGGCACACTTTTCCCAGAGAAAAAGTCAAATGCCCTATCATTACGAGCAAAAGCCAACACCTATCCTGTCCAAAAAAATTCGTCATTTTCATACGAGTTTTTCCTGGAAATCGGATTAGGAGATCATCGGCTTTCGGTCACCCTTTCATTTTTCGATAGGGCAAGCGTAACAAAGCCTGAAAAATAAGCAAATATTTTTTAGGCAAACACGATCGTCTTGTTGCCGTACACGATGACTTTGTCCTCCACGTGCCAGGAGATCGCCTGGGCCAAAACGTTTCGCTCGACGTGGCGGCCTGCCACTTTCAAATCTTCTTCCGTATAGCGATGGTTGACGCGAATCACGTCTTGTTCGATGATCGGGCCTTCATCCAGATCGTTCGTGACGTAGTGCGCCGTTGCCCCGATCAGCTTCACCCCGCGCATGAAGGCGCGCTTGTACGGATTCGCCCCGATAAAGGCGGGCAGGAAGGAATGGTGAATGTTGATAATCTGATTGGGAAAATGGGTAATAAAGCGCGGAGACAAAATCTGCATGTACCGGGCCAAAACGATGAAGTCGACATTGCCCTGCAACAGCTCAAGCGCCTTGCGCTCTGCCTCTTCCTTGCTCTGGGTCGCAAGCGATATGTGATGGAACGGAATGCCGTACGCTTCCACCGTCTCTTTCGCATCCGGATGATTGCTGATGACCATGGGAATATCGACGAGAATTTCCTGCGATTTGACTCGCCAGAGCAGCTCGACAAGGCAATGATCCATTTTGGAGACGAAAATCGCCATGCGTTTTCTTTGGCTTTCCTTGCTGAGCCGCCAGTCCATCGGGTAATCCTCGGCCATTTTGGCCAAGTCCTGCTCCAACTGTGAAAATGCCGTCGGAAGAGAGTCGAGGTCAAACAAAATGCGCATGAAAAACATCCCGTCGCGCGGGTCTGTCGTGTGTTGGTCGAACTGAACGATGTTCGCTTTGTAGCTGAGCAGCAGATTGGAAACGGCAGAGATGATGCCCAATCTCTCCGGGCAAGAAATCAAGAGGACGGCGCGGTTCTCATTTTTTGCAGGCTCGTGGTTCATATGTATGTTCCTCCCATTCTGGATGCTTTTCCCTCTTCATAGACATAGACTGTCCAAAACCGTTGGAAAAGCTGCGATCAGCTTTCATGGCATGGACAAACAAACAAGCAAGCTCCCGCCCTGTCAAGCAACAGGCGCGGGAGTCGCGTTTATTTGGCAATCGTCGCTTGCGCCACCTGCTCATGCGCATGGTAGGAGCTGCGGACGAGCGGCCCTGATTCCACATGGGCAAAGCCCAGCTTCATTCCCAGTTCCTTAAATTCGCGAAACTCATCCGGCGTGTAGTATTTCAGGACGGGCAAATGCTTTTTCGTCGGCTGCAAATACTGCCCGAGCGTCATAATATCGCAGTTGACGGCGCGCAAGTCGTGCATCGTCTGCACGATTTCCTCGTCCGTTTCCCCTACGCCAAGCATGATGCTGGACTTTGTTTTCTGCCCGGGCCGAAGCTTTTTCGCATTTTGCAAAAGCGTCAAGGAACGCGGATATTTCGCTCTCGCCCGCACCCGATCCGACAGGCGCTCGACTGTCTCGATGTTGTGGTTCAATATGTCCGGCTTTTCGGCCAAAACCGTCGCCAGCGCCTCCTCCGATCCGCCGAAGTCGGGAATCAATACTTCGATGCCTGTCAGCGGATTGCGCTCGCGAATCGCCCGGATCGTCTCCGCGAAAATCGAAGCTCCGCCGTCGCGCAGATCATCGCGCGCAACCGAGGTGACGACCACATGCTTCAAGCCCATTTTCGCTGTCGCAATCGCTACCTTTTGCGGCTCTTCCTGATCAAGCTCTGTTGGCAGGCCCGTTTTCACGGCGCAAAAGCGGCAGGCGCGCGTGCAGACGCTGCCCAAAATCATGAACGTCGCCGTGCGGTTGCTCCAGCATTCGTAGATGTTCGGGCATTTCGCTTCCTCGCATACGGTGTGCAGGTTGCCGCCGCGCATGATCGCTTTCAGCTCTTTCATCTGCTCATTCGTATGCAGCTTGATTTTCAGCCATTCCGGTTTTCGCTCAGACGAGGGCACCTTCATTGACTTGGCTCCCCTCTGCTTTCCGCACAGCGTTTTCCTCTGCCGGCTTCCGATAGCGCAATACGGGCTTGCGCGCCGCCGTCACCTCATCCAGACGCGAGACAATCGTCGTGTGCGGAGCTTCCTGCACGATCGTCGGATTTTCCTCCACTTCTTTCGCAATCGCAATCATGGCGTCGATGAACTGATCCAGCGTCTCTTTCGACTCCGTCTCGGTCGGCTCGATCATCATGCACTCATCCACGATCAGCGGGAAGTAAATCGTCGGCGGGTGATAGCCGAAATCAAGCAGACGTTTGGCAATGTCCAGCGTGCGCACGCCCAATTTCTTTTGTTTGCGCCCGGACAGGACAAATTCATGCTTGCAAATGCGGTCGTAAGGAAGATCGTAGTACGGCGCCAGCTTGCGCATCATGTAGTTCGCATTCAACACGGCTTCCTGGGAGACGCGCAGCAACCCTTCCGGCCCGTTGGCGCGAATGTAGACGAACGAGCGCAGCAAAATCCCGAAGTTGCCGTAAAACGCTTTGACCCGTCCGATCGATTGCGGAATATCGTAGTCGAGGCGATACGTGTCGCCCTCCTTGACCACCTGCGGACGCGGCAAAAACGGCATCAGCTCTTTTTTGCAGCCGATTGGGCCAGCGCCTGGACCGCCGCCGCCATGCGGCCCGGTAAACGTCTTGTGCAAGTTCAGATGCACCACATCGAAGCCCATGTCTCCCGGACGAGCGATGCCCATGATCGCGTTCGCATTCGCTCCATCGTAGTACAGCAAGCCGCCCGCCTCGTGGACGATCTCGGCAATCTCCTGGATGCTTTCCTCAAACAAGCCGAGCGTGCTCGGATTCGTCAGCATCAGTGCAGCCGTGTCTGCTCCCACGACTTTGCGCAGCTCCTCCAGGTTGACGTTGCCCTGTTCGTCAGAAGAAATCGTGACCGTCTCCAAACCAGCGACTGCCGCGCTCGCCGGATTCGTCCCGTGCGCCGTGTCAGGCACGATCACTTTCGTCCGTTTTTCCCCGCGGCTCTCGTGGTAAGCGCGAATCATCATCAGCGCCGCCCATTCGCCCTGTGCTCCCGCCGCAGGCTGCAAGCTGACCGCATCCATCCCGGTAATTTCCGAAAGCTCCGCTTGCAGGTCGTACAATACCCGCAAAGCGCCCTGCATCGTTTCCTCCGCCTGGTACGGATGAATTTTGGCAAAGCCGGGGTAGCGAACGACATCTTCATTGATTTTCGGATTGTACTTCATCGTGCATGAGCCGAGCGGATAAAAGCCGGAGTCAATCCCGTGGTTGCGGTTGGACAGCCCGGTGTAGTGACGCATCAAGTCCAGCTCGGAAACTTCCGGCAGCTCCGCAGGCTGCTTGCGCAAATACTGTGCGGGGAAAACTGCGTCCAGCTCCACCTCTGGCACATCGCTCTCAGGCAGGCTGTAAGCGACGCGACCCGGCTTGCTCATTTCGAAAATCAGCTCTTTTTCCTTGTTAGTTTGCACGGCCAATCTCCCCCAATCCTTGGACAAGTGCGTCGATTTCTTCTTTGGTGCGTGCTTCCGTCACAGCCAAAAGCATGTGGTTGGCCAGCTCAGGGTAATCCCGCCCGAGGTCGTAGCCCCCGACGATCTTTTTCCTCAACAGCTCGCGGTTGACTTCGCCTACGCTTTTCGGCACCTTGAGCACAAATTCGTTGAAAACAGGGCTGTGGTAAACGAGCTGGCAATTGTCCAGCTTCGCCAGCTCGCGCAGCGCATACTGGGTCTTCTGCACGTTCAGCCGGGCCATTTCCTGCACGCCGCGTTTGCCGAGGGCGGTCATGGCGACAGAGGCAGCCAGAGCGTTCAGCGCCTGGTTCGAGCAAATATTGGACGTCGCCTTCTCCCGGCGAATGTGCTGCTCGCGCGCTTGCAGCGTAAGCACGAATCCGCGGCGTCCTTCCTGGTCAACGGTCTGGCCGACGATTCTTCCCGGGATTTTGCGCATGAGCTTTTCCTTGACGGCAAAATAACCGCAAGATGGCCCGCCAAGCTGCATCGGGATGCCAAAAGGCTGCGCTTCGCCGACGACGATATCGGCGTTGTACACTCCCGGCGGCTGCAACACACCGAGGGCCAGCGGATTGGCACTGACGACAAACAGCGACTTGTGCTGATGCGCGATTTTCTCAAGCGAAGCCAAATCTTCGACTGCCCCGAAAAAGTTCGGGTACTGCACCATGACCGCTGCCGTCTGTTCGTTTACCGCTTGCTCCAACGCTTCCAGGTCAGTCACGCCGCCCTTGCAGCCAATCTCGATCACTTCATAGCCTTGAGCCTTGGCATTGACCCCGAGAATTTCACGCGCTTCCGGATGTACCGCTTTCGACACGATGACATTTTTTCCGGCAACGCCGCCGACAGCCAAATTCGCCGCTTCCGCCAACGCCGTCGGCCCGTCGTACATCGACGAGTTCGCTACTTCCATCCCGGTCAGCTCGCAAATCATCGTCTGAAATTCAAAAATCGCCTGAAGCTCTCCCTGACTGATTTCCGGCTGGTACGGCGTGTAAGCCGTGTAAAACTCCGAACGGGAAATCACGTGGTTCACGGTGCTGGGAATGTAATGGTCGTAGATGCCCGCTCCGAGAAAATAGGCGTATTCGCTGCTGTCGACATTTTGTCTCGCCAGCTTGGTAAAATGCCGCACGGTTTCCAGCTCGGACAGCGCAGTCGGAATTTGCAGGCTGCCTTGAAAGCGGATCGCTTCCGGGATGTCCGCAAACAGTTCCTCTACGCTAGACAGACCGAGAAACGACAGCATCTCTTGCTTGTCTTCCGTTGTCATTGGCAAGTATCGATAGTTCACACTTATCCCTCCAAGGCAAAATCTGCATATTGTTCCGCAGAAAGCAGCTCGGACAGTTCATCCGGATTGCTGATTTCCACGACGATCATCCAGCCGCCGCTATAAGCATCGCTGTTGATGACTTCCGGGCTGTCTTCCAGCTCGCTGTTCACTTCCACCACTTTGCCGCTCACTGGCGAAAACAGGTCCGATACCGCTTTGACCGACTCGACCGAGCCCATGCTTTGATTCGCGACAACTTCGGCACCCACTTGCGGCAGCTCTACAAATACGAGATCCCCGAGCTGGTTTTGCGCAAAATCGGTGATTCCCACGCGCACTCTCGTTTCGCTCAGCACCTCGACCCATTCGTGTTCCCTGCTGTACAACCAACCTTTGACGACTTTGCTCATGTCCTGATCTCCTTTGACTCGTTCGTATTCGGATTCATCCGTTTCCTGATTTTTTAGCGCTTGTAAAAAGGGGATTTGACCGTTACCGCCTCGACCCGCTTTCCGCGAATCTCCACAGCAAGCGGCGTGTCTACAGCCGCGTACTCTGCGCGGATCAGCGCCAGCCCCAAGTTTTTCTTCAATGTCGGGGATTGCGTGCCAGAGGTGATGTAGCCGATCGGCTCATCCTGCTCCCCTGCTTCTTGCGCAAACACAGGATAGCCTGTGCGCGGAATCCCTCTGCCGATCAGTTCGACGCCGACGAGCTTGCGCGGCACGCCTGCTGCTTTTTGCTTTTGCAGCGCCTCTTTGCCGATGAAGTCCTGTTCCTTTTGCAGCTTCACGGCAAAGCCGATCCCGGCTTCAAGCGGCGTGATGTCGGCCCCCAGCTCTTGCCCGTACAGAGGCAGTCTTGCTTCAAAACGCAGCGTGTCCCGCGCGCCCAGTCCGCACGGCAGCACGCCGTCTGCTTTGCCCTCCGCCAAAATTTTTTCCCAGAGAGAAGGCGCATCTGCCGCAGACACGTACAGCTCGAAGCCGTCTTCTCCGGTGTAGCCTGTGCGCGATACGAGCGCCTTGATGCCCGCGACATCCACGTCTTGCTGGAACCAGAAATAGCGGATTTGCGACAGGTCAGTTGCGGTCAACCGTTGCAGCACCTGCTCGGCAAGCGGGCCTTGAATCGCCAGTTGAGCCGTCGCGTCGCTCACATTTTCGACCGTGACCTCGCCTTTGGCATGCGAGACGATCCAGTCTACGTCTTTGTCGATGTTGGACGCGTTGATCACCAGCAAAAATTTTTGCTCGCCCTGCTTGTAGACAAGCAGATCGTCCACTGTGCCGCCATCCGGGTAGCACATCGCCGCGTACAGCGCCTGATTCGTTTGCAGCGTCGTCACGTCGTTCGTAATCAGCGACTGGACAAACGCGCTGGCGTCAGGGCCTTCAATCATGACCTCACCCATATGGGACACATCGAACAGTCCTGCCTTCGTCCGTACCGTGTGATGCTCTTCGATAATACTGCTGAACTGCACAGGCAACTCCCAGCCGCCAAAGTCGATTACCTTGGCGCCGTGCTGGGCGTAGAGCGGGTAGAGCGGCGTTCGTTTCAAAGCTTGAGCTTGCATCCAGCCTCATCCCTTCGTCTTCATTTCATGATTCTCTCTTTGACCGCCTCTCCGGTTGGCGTCACGGCAAGTCCGCCGAGAGCCGTCTCGCGGTAGGCGCGGGGCATTTTTTTTCCGATCTCGTACATCGCTCCGATCACTTCATCGCACGGAATCTGGCTTTCGATGCCAGCCAGCGCGATATCGGCTGCGGAAAAGGCGATGGAAGAACCGATCACGTTGCGCTTGATGCACGGCACTTCCACCAAGCCTGCAACCGGATCGCAGACAAGCCCGAGCAACGATTTCAAGGCGATGGCAGCCGCATGAACCGCCTGGCGCGGCGTCCCTTGCTTGATCTCGACGAGCGCGGCAGCAGCCATCGCTGTTGCAGATCCAACTTCTGCCTGGCAGCCTCCCGCAGCACCCGAAATAAACGCGCGGTTGGCGATCACATAGCCGATGGCGCTTGCCGTGAACAGCCCCATCACCAGATGCTCAAACGTATATTTTTGATTTTCGTGCAGCGAAAACAGGCAGCCGGGCAAGATTCCTGCCGAGCCCGCTGTTGGCGTCGCGACGATGATTCCCATGCGGGCGTTCATTTCCGAGGTGGCAAAAGCGAACTTCATCGCATCCCCGACAATCGGCCCTGTCAGCTGCTCCCCTTTTTCCAGGTAGCGCTCCAGCTTGTAGGCATCGCCGCCCGAGATGCCGCTTGGGGCGAGGGACTGATCGGACACTCCCTGATCGATCGCCTCTTTCATCCGGACGAGCCGCAGCTTCATCGTTTCCACAATCTCCTGCTCCGACCGCCCGCTTTTCGCGCTCTCGCGGGCCACCATCACTTCTGCTATGCTCCTGTTGGTCGATTCACAGAGAGCGAGCAGCTCTGTCATTGAAGTAAAGTCCATGCTATGCTCCCCCTACCGCAGCCTCGCAGCGTGTATTGTGCCAAAGCTTGTTGCGCAAGTCATCCAGATCGTACGGCGCGTTCAACGGAATATCGACAGCGAACTCGTTCACGTAAAACACTTTCGAGATGCCGCCGCCGAGCGAGACGCCGCCGATGACGGCGATATCGCGTGCTGTGCGGGCCTGGATCATGACGGTATTGGGATGATCGTAGTACGGGCAGTCGCCCCGCTTTTCGAATACGACCTGCAGCCCTTTCGCCGCTGCCAGCTCCAGCGCTACGCGTATCCGGCTGTCATCCGTGTCCATCCCGAGCAAGCCGCCGACCACTGCCTTGTCTGTCCCGTGCCCTTTGTACGTTTCCGAAAAAGAGTCGTAAAACACAATCGTCGCTGACTCGATTTCGCCGCCGAGAAAATCGCGGACGAATTTTCCGATCGTGACGACTCCCGCTGTATGCGAGCTGGAAGGGCCAACCATGATCGGCCCGATAATATCAAAGCAGCTGTTGTATACCATCGTCGCTCCTCCTGCTTACCTCACTGCGAGCTGTTGATACAGCGGATACGATTCGCACAGCCCGCGAATTTCGCTTTTCACCCTGGCGGTCGTCGCTTCGCTGCCCTTTTCTTTGAGCACAGCGGCAATCGCCCGGCCAATCGTCTCCATATCCGCTTCCTTCATGCCGCGGGTCGTAATCGCAGCCGTGCCGATTCGCACGCCGCTCGTCACAAACGGACTTGCCGTATCGTACGGAATCGTGTTTTTGTTCACCGTAATGCCTGCCGCCTCCAGCAGATGCTCCGCTTCTTTGCCTGTCAAATCCCACGGCCGCACATCGAGCAAGACCAGATGGTTATCCGTTCCCCCGGACACGAGCGTCGCCCCTTCGCTTTTCAGCGTCTCCGCCAATGCCGCGGCGTTTTTCACCACTTGCTGCGCGTAGGTGACGAAGCTCGGCTGCAACGCTTCTTTGAAGGACACTGCCTTGGCGGCGATCACATGCATGAGCGGCCCGCCCTGGATGCCCGGGAAAATGGCTTTGTTGATCCCTTTGAAAATTTCTTCGTCGTTCGTCAGGATGATGCCGCCGCGCGGGCCGCGCAATGTTTTGTGCGTCGTACTCGTCGTGACATCTGCGTGTGGAACGGGCGAAGGATGCAAGCCTGCGGCGACCAGTCCGGCGATGTGCGCCATGTCCACCATCAGCTTGGCTCCGACTTTGTCCGCGATTTCCTTGAACCGGGCGAAATCGATCTGGCGCGGATAAGCGCTCGCTCCGGCAATCAGCAGCTTCGGCCGTTCGCGCAATGCAACAGCCTCGACTTCTTCATAGTCGATCCGGTGCGTATCTTCGCGCACGCCGTAAGCGACGACATTGAACCATTTTCCCGACAGGCTGACAGGGCTGCCGTGCGTCAAATGCCCGCCGTGGGACAAATTCATCCCCATGATCGTATCGCCGGGCGAAAGCAGGGAGAAAAAGACGGCCGTATTCGCCTGCGCCCCGGAGTGCGGCTGCACGTTCGCGTACGTTGCGCCAAACAAGCTGCTCACCCGTTCGATCGCCAAACGCTCGACGACATCGACATGCTCGCAGCCCCCGTAGTACCGTTTTCCCGGGTAGCCCTCCGCGTATTTGTTAGTCAGTACGGACCCCATCGCCTGCATCACTTCTTCGCTGACGAAGTTCTCGGAAGCAATCAGCTCCAATGTTTGATGCTGCCGCTGCCGCTCGTCTTCCATCGCCGCAAAAATTTCTTGATCGCGCTCCTGCAAACTCACGATATCTCCCCCGTTTCAACTTTTGCTCGCTACCTTTCCCAAGCGTACGAACGCGAAAAAAGGACAATGGAAAGATAGACTCCTTTTTCGGAAAAAATCTACCTTTCCTCTGTCCTTTTTACCTGAGAGTTTGGCTTCGGTTCGCGAAGCTTTCCCCTTGGGTGGCTTGTGCAGCGCTCTCCAGAGGTGCGTCCAATCGTGGTACTCTTTACCTGAGAGATTAATCCCAAGGGTTTTTGGGACTTGCTCCTTCGGTGCCAGCCAGTGCGGCCAGTCTCTCCCACGATCATCATCCGCCGATATGCAGTTATTTGTTCAGTTGATGAATGCCGTGCCCGAGCGCTCCTTCTGCCGCTTCCATGATGATTTCTCCCAGGCTCGGATGGGCGTGGATCGTCTCGGCAATATCTGTCAGCGTATGCCCTTTTTCAATCGCCAGGGCAACCTCGCCGATCAGATTGGACGCTTCCGGCCCGATAATCTGCGCTCCCAGCAGCAGCCCCGTCTCCTTGTCGCCCACGAGCTTCACGAAGCCTTCCCCGACGTTCAGAGACAGTGCCCGCCCATTCGCGGCATAAGGGAACTTGCCAACTGCCACCTCGTGTCCGCGCTCTTTGGCTTCCGACTCGGTCAGTCCCACACTGGCAATCTCCGGATCGGAGAACACGACAGCGGGAATCTTTTTGTCGGTGAGCTTGCTGTCTTTGCCAGCGATGGCTTCCGCCGCGATTTTGCCTTCGTACGACGCTTTGTGGGCAAGAGCCGGGCCTTCCACCAGATCGCCGATCGCATACAGGTGCGGAATGCTCGTTTGGCACTGTTGGTCGATCTGGATGAAGCCGCGCTCTGTCAGCTTGACAGCGAGCTTTTCCAATCCCAGCCCCTCGATGTTCGGCCGTCTGCCAACCGTAACGAGCACATAGTCGGCGGTCGCCTGACGCTCTTCGCCTTTTTCCGCATAGGTGACGCTGACCTGTTCGGCTGTTTGTTCCGCCCCTTTGGCCAGCGCTTCGGTGTGCACTTCCACGCCGAGCTTTTTCAGCTTCCTCGCCACCAGACGCGACAGCTCTTTTTCAAAGCCGGGCAAGATCGAGTCCGAGCCTTCCAAAATCGTCACCTTCGTGCCCAGCTTGGCAAATGTCTGCCCCAGCTCGATCCCGATATACCCGCCGCCAATGACCAGCAAGCTTTTCGGCAATTCTTCAAGCGCCAGCAGTTCTGTCGAGGAAAGAATGCGGCCCGCGAATGGAAAGGCTTTCAATTCGATCGGACGCGAGCCTGTCGCGAGAATCGCTTGCCGGAATTGCACCTGTATGCAGTCGTCGCCATTTTTCACCTCAACCAGCTGCTCGCCGACTAGCCGCGCTTCCCCGCTGATTCTTTTGATCTTGTTGCCTTTGAGCAGCGAGCTTACGCCTCCGGTCAATTTGTCGACCACGCTGCGCTTCCATGCCTGGACCTTGGCGAAATCGACGCTCACTTCTGCTGCCTGCAAGCCGATGCTCGCGGATTGCGTCATCGCTTCGTATTGATGCGCCGCCGAGATCAGCGCCTTGGAAGGAATGCAGCCGCGGTTCAAACATACGCCGCCGACCGTATCTTTTTCCACAATCGCGACCTGCTTGCCGAGCTGAGCCGCCCGGATCGCGGCTACGTAGCCCCCCGGCCCCGCTCCGATCACGAGAACATCCACCTGCTCTACTGTTCCGTTCGTTGTCATTTGTTCTCTCCACCTGTTTTTCTTTTTCTGTGTAAGGCGTCTCCCGCGGTTTTACCCCGCAGGAAGAGGCGCCTGCGCCTGCTTGCAGTCGGCCAACTGCTGCTCGTGCTGTTCTGCCTGTTTCCGTTGTCAACCGCGACGAACAGCGAGCCGATCCGCAAAAGCTTCTTCCGGGCTGGACAAGGCGAAGCCCAGGAAAGGGTCGTAGTCCAGGGTAAGCACATCCCCGAGATGCCGTTTGGTCAACCGATCCATGCAGACCGGAATCCCGTTTTCGTACACGAGCGTGTCGTTTTTGCGCAACTCATCTACTCCGAGCTGGACAAAAAATCCGCAACCGCAGTCGCCGGAGATCACCACGTCAATCCTGAGCGCGGTATCCTGCGGAAAATTCAGTTTTTTCAGCTCTGCTTGAGCCGCTTTCTTGATCGTAAGCTCCATTTTCGTGATCGCCTGCTCCTTTCCCATCGCGCCACCTTTCACTCGTATCCGTTTCGTTTGGCCGAAATGCAAGCGTCTGCGCCCGCTTTTGTGCAACTCGACGCGACGTTTCATTCAGCAAAAAAGGACAGAGGAAAGATAGAGTGACGAATACTCTACCTTTCCTCTGTCCTTTTTACCTGAGAGTTTAACTTCGGCAATCAATCGGTTCCGAAGTATTCCCCTTGGGTGGCTTGTGCAGCGCTCTCCAGAGGTGCGTCCGATTGTAGTATCTGGTACCTGAGAGATTAATCCCAAGGGTTTTATGGGACTTGCTCCTTCGGTGCTAAACGCGTCGTTTAGTCTCTCCTACAATCATCATCCGCCGCTATTCACTTGTTGGCTAACATTGACATTAGTAAATCACACTCCTTCTGCCGATGTCAATTCTGAAAAAAATTATTATTCAGGTAAACTTATTCGATTTGCGGCGGGCCGCCATGACGACTGGCATCGCGAACAGGCCAAAAGCGGTAACGCCTGCTTTTGGCCTGTTGATCCACCCTATTTTTTACTGTTGCGAAATCGCAGCCTCATCCATGTACACGTATTCCCACAAATGTCCGTCCAGATCGATAAAGCTCCAACTGTACATGAAGCCGTGGTCTACCGGGTCTTTAGCTGGCTTGGCTCCTGCTTCGTGCGCTTTGTTTACGATCTCGTCGACTTGCTCCCGGCTCTCGGCTGACAGCGCCACGATGACCTCGGTGCTCTGGGCCGTATCCGTCACGGGCTTGTTCGTGAACGATTGGAAAAACTCCTCCACCAAGAGCATCGCGTAAATATTTTCGCCAATCACCAGGCAAGCGGCATTTTGATCCGTAAATTGCGGGTTGAACTCATAGCCCAGCGCTGTAAAAAAATCAATCGACTTGTTCAAATCTTTCACGGGCAAATTGACAAAAATTTGTTTTGATTGCAGTGCCATTGCGTATCCCTCTTTTCGATAAGTGTTGTGATTGATTAAATCGTACCATCTCTTGGGATACGATGCTTCTTATGGATTGCTAATTACGCCAACTGATTCGCCCCTCCTAAGAAACCTCCGCCGCAAAAACACTCAACTCGCGCACAACAGCCTCATCGACTTCCACGCCAAGCCCCGGACGATCTGCGAGCAGCAAGCGATCCTGCTCGTAGCGAAGCTGTCCGAAGTCGCGGGAGAACATGAGCGGCCCCACCATTTCGTTGGAAAAGATCATCCCTTTTGCCAAAGACAGATGCGCCCCGGCGGCGGTGGCCACGGCTGATTCGACCATCGAGCCAACCTGACATCCCATCCCCGCCATCTCTGCCTGCGCGACCAGCTTGAGCGCCGGATACAGGCCGCCGCACTTCATCAGCTTGATGTTGATCAAATCGGCTGCCTGGCGGACGATGACTTCCCGCATTTCTTTGTCGCCGTGCAAGCCTTCGTCGACCATGACCGGAATGAACGTTTTTTGGCGAACCTCTGCCAAACCGATCAGATCGTCCGCCAAAACAGGCTGCTCAATCCAGTCGAGCTGGCAGTCCTCTACTTGCTTCAACACGCGCATCGTTGTCGCCACATTGCGCCAGCCCTGGTTCGCGTCCACGCGCAGCTGGACGTCCGGGCCAATTGCCTCGCGGACGGCGCGAATCCGTTTGACATCGACAGCCGGATCGCCGCCGACCTTGATCTTGATGCTCGAATATCCGTCTTGCAAAGCTTGCGCCGCCTGGCGAGCCATTTCTTCCGGCGGCAAAATGCTCACAACATAAGGCACCGTCAAAAAGTCGTGCGCTTTTCCGCCAAGCAAATTGTAGACAGGCTGTCCCGCGGCTTTGCCCATGAGATCGTAGCAGGCGATATCGATGGCCGCTTTTGCAGATGGCGCGCAATAGACAGCCTGCTCCATGATTCGGTGAACTTTTTCAATATCAAACGGGTTAGCCCCGAGGACGAGCGGCGCAATGTCTTTCACCAGCATCTCGTACGTGCTGGAAAATGTCTCGCCCGTCACGTGCGGGTCGGGCATGCCTTCGCCGTAACCGACAAGCCCCGTGTCCGTCGTCATTTTGACAATGATGCTCGGAAGCTTGTGAAACGCATCGTAGGCCACGATAAACGGCCGCACCAAAGGCAGCTCGGTCGCAAATACTTCAATCGCAACAATTTTCAACAGGAAACCCTCCATTGCTCACACATTTTTCTTAAAACGGTCCATAGTGCATCCAATTGGCGATGATGACCGCTACCAGCCCAATCCCGAACTGCGTCAAAATCAATGGCAAAATCCACTTCGCCCAACGAATCCACGGGATGCCCGCAAGCGCCAGCCCTGCCATGAAGTAACCCGAGGTCGGGAAAATAATGTTGCCGATTCCGTCTGCCAGCGAGAAAGACAGCACCGCCGTTTGCCGCGTCACTCCGACCAGATCAGCCAATGGCGCCATGATCGGCATGGTCAGCGCCGCTTGTCCGCTGCCCGAAGGTACGACGAAGTGAATCAACGCTTGCAAAATGTACATGCCAGCCGCGCTGAGCACAGGCGGAATTTCGTGCAGCATGCCTGACGCATGGAACAACAGCGTATCGATGACGTGTCCGTCGCCAAGCACGACCAGTGTCGCTCGCGACAACCCGATGATGAGAGCGCCCGTGAGCATCCCCGCCGCCCCTTTCATGAACGACTCGATCAACTGATCGGCAGACATGCGGGAAATGAGCGTAATTACGATGGCCAAAATGACGAACAAGGCAGAGATTTCGGTAATGTACCATTGGAATTGCAGGACGCCGTAAATCAAGGCGACGAAGTTAAGCAGGAAGCAGATCAGCACCCATTTGTGCGTTTGGGACAAAGGTTGGTCAGTTGTCGGTGCAATCTGCTCAAACGCTGCGACTCCTTCGCCGTAAAATCCGAGCGAGCGATCTTTTTTCACCTTCATCGCGTAGCGGTAAATGAAGCCAACCGATACGGCATACATGATCACGAACAAGATGATCCGGTAGCCAATGCCCGAGAAAATCGGCAGCTGGGCGATTCCTTGGGCAATCCCCACTGTAAACGGATTCATGATCGCCGTCGTAAAACCGATCGAGGCTCCTACCAGGACAATCGCGGTTCCCGTGATGACATCAAAGCCGAGCGAGACAGCAAGCGGCACCAAAATCGGGATGTAAGCCAGCGTCTCCTCCGCCATTCCGGTAAACGCCCCGGCAAAGGCGAAAAACAGCATCATGATCGGGATCAGCCACTTTTCCTTGTTCCCGAGCTTTTTGGACAGCGAGCGGATAAAAGCGTCGACAGCTCCTGTCGCAGTCAGCACGCCAAACGCTCCTCCGATGATCAAAACAAAGAAAATAATTTCTCCTGCGTCCACCATCCCCGTGTGGATCGCGCTAAACAGGGAAAAAACGGAGACGGGCGTCTGTTCAATCGCTTTGTACGACTGTGGATCGACGACGTTTCTGCCGTTCACTTCCACGCGGGCGTATTCTCCCGCCGGAACGACGTGGGTGAGAAACGTCGCGATGAGCAGCACGCCAAACAACAGCACGAAAACGTTGATTCCTCTCTTGCGTCTTGCTGCTTGTTCTTTGCTGTTTGGAAGCACTTCCAACTCCCCCTTTTTTTATTATTCTGTTTTTTTATCGTAGTCGATTTGATTCGGCATGAAAAATGAGGTTGTTCAATGATAACCATAAATAAATCCATACTTCGCCACACAAAAAAACGACCCCCGGAATCGCTTCCGAAAGTCGTATACCACGGCTTCATTCAAGCCCGAAAAGTCGGCCACACATCAAGCACCACGTCGACGAAACTGCTGACGGTGCTGTAATCGCGCTGGTCGCGCGGATAAATCAAGTAAGTCAAAAGCCTTTTCGGAAAGCGGTGCAGCACTTGCAGCGTTCCCTGCCTCACTTCTTTTTCAATCATGACGTCGCTGATCAAGGCAATCCCCGTCTGGGACATAACCGCCCGCTTGATCGCCTCTTCGCTGCCGCATTCGATCGTCCAGAGCGGTTTGCAGCCGATCTCTTCCAAACATTCGCGAATAACGCCTTCCAGATCGTACGTAATGAACGGATGCTCCGCAAAAAGCTCCTCGGCGCTGCGCGACTTGACCAGGAGCGGACTCGCTACCAGCACCAAATCTTCCTGATCGATCAAAATTTCCTCAATCCCCGGCCGATTGCACTTCCCGGCGACAATCCCGATATCCGCCCGGTTCGACTCCACCAGCTTGATCGTCTCCTTGCTGTTGTAACAGAGCAGCTTCATCTGCACTTGCGGATGCACCTTCACGTAAATGCTGAGCAGTTGCGACAAGTAATAGCTGCAATAAAACTCGGGCGCCGCGATGGTCAAATTGCCGTACGGCTTTTCCAGCCGCCGCAAGTCTTGTTCCAGCTCGTCCAGATTTTGAAACAGCTTGTCTGTATGCTTTTTCAACAGCTTGCCTGTCGGCGTCAAAAACGTCCTTTTTCCCACCCGGTTCAGCAAGGTATGGCCGATGTCTTGTTCCAGCGCCTGGATTTGCAGGCTGATCGTCGGTTGCGTATAGCGCAAAATTTCCGCAGCCTTGGTGAGATTCAAACATTCCGCAACGACGTGGAACGTCTTCAAGTGGCGCAGCTCCATCCCCATCACCCCAAAAGCTCAGTTAGACTTTCGTTTCGTTTTGTATTTGTCCATCGTAGAACATTTGCTGTGAACAGACAATACGAAAACCGCACCGAAAAGCCTGTCTCGCAGGAGGGCGAAAAGCCGCTTGGCGCTGACGGATACTGCTTCGTCATGGGGCGATGGCTCTTGGTGACGGAAAAAGCTTACGGGAGAATGTCTGAAAATGTTCAGGAATGAAGCAGCCCTGGCTCATTCGGGTACCCTATAATTTACTGTGATGATCTCCCCTGCCATAGACAGACCATATATGTACGATCGGAGTGACGAGAGATGTACAAAAAGCTACTGGCCATCCCTGTGACGGCTGTTTTTCTGTTGCTTGCCGCATGCGGCGCGGGTTCCGGAGGGCAAACCGCAGACGGCTCGCCTGACGCAAAGCCGACCAGGTCCATTCAATATTTGGGCACTGCCTATAAAATTCCGGCGCGAACCAAACAAATCGCCTTTGTCGATTCGCGAAGCAGCTTTGAAGACTCGCTTTTGCTCGGCATACCGCCGTTCGCCGCAACGGTAGAAAAATCCGGCGCGTTCCCGCAGGAATACGCCTCGATTACGCAAAATACGCAAAAGCTCCCGGCAGACATCGTCGAGCGGATTGATGACCTGAAAGCTCTCTACCCGGACACTATCCTGACCTCTGACAAGACGCCTGCGGAAAAGCGCGCCACGCTGGAAAAGGCAGCGTCCGTGATCCCTATTTCCTCGAACGGAGCGCACTGGGAAGACAACCTGCGGCTTTTGGCTGAAGTGCGCGGCAAAGACGCAAACGTGGATGCGATTGTGAGCAAGGTAAGAACCAACATCGAAAATACGCGGGAAAAGCTTGCCCCGCTGAAGGATAAAAAGGTGTTGGCTGTCTGGTTCCACGAGGGCGCTTTTGTCGTCTCCCCGAAAAACGAACGGTACAACTATTTGCTCTACACCGATCTCGGGCTGGCGACACCAGACGTTGTAGAACAGGCAAAAGAGCCTGTATCGCTGACGCTTGAACAACTGGCCCAGACAGACCCCGATTATTTGTTTGTCATGGTCGACAAAAGCAGCGACCCCGGCGCAGAAGCTGCCTTTGAACAGTTGCAGCAAAAAAGCGAATGGAGCAACCTGCATGTGACCAAAGAGGGCCGCGTATACGTCAACGCCGTCAATCCGGGCTTGGCCGGGGGCACTGCCTACAGCAACCAGTCCTTCATGAACGCGATTTCCGCCCGCATGTTGAAATGATGTATAAAAGCACAAAATCGGACCATACTATACTTATCGAGCTCGGTGGTGTGTTTTCAAACAGGCTGTAGTCCCTAACGGAGGCGATGTGCCATGGATGATTTACACGATCACCTAGTGAGTAAGGAAAACCGCAACACTGCAATAAGCTTCTAACTTCACACTGGAGGTAGATGCGTCGCACGTGATGATCGGTAACACCTCAAAACTAGCGAGCTCGATATATGCCGTCTCCTTTTAGGAGGCGGTTTTATTTTGCCCATAAAAAAAAAACCTTCGCAGCAACTGCCAGCAAAGGTTTTTTCACGGACATATTTATTCTCCCAGATCAACGTTATGGTACACCTGTTGCACATCGTCCAGGTCTTCCAGCGCATCGATCATTTTTTCAAACTGGGCTTGCGCCTCTTCGTCCAGCGTTACTTCGTTTTGAGCGAGCATGGTCAGCTCCGCTACGGTAAACTCGGTAATGCCCGCTTTTTTCAGCGCTTCCTGTACAGCGTGGAACTGCTCAGGCTCGGCGTAGACGATGACAGCTCCGTCTTCGTCCAAAATGTCGCGCACATCGACTTCGGCTTCCATCAACAACTCAAGCACTTCCTCGGCGGTTTTGCCTTCGAGGCCGAACACCGCAGTCGGGTCGAACATGTAAGCGACAGATCCAGTCACGCCCATGTTTCCGCCGTTTTTGTTGAAAGCGGCGCGCACTTCAGACGCTGTGCGGTTTACGTTGTTGGTCAAGGCGTCCACGATCACCATCGAGCCGTTCGGGCCGAAGCCTTCATAACGCAGCTCGCTGTAGCTTTCTTCCGATCCGCCCTTGGCTTTCTCGATTGCGCGGTCAATAATCGCTTTCGGTACGCTGTATGTTTTGGCACGCTCCAGGACGACCTTCAGAGCGCGGTTCGACTCTGGGTCCGGCTCGCCTTGCTTCGCCGCTACATAAATTTCCTTCCCGAACTTGGCATATACGCGACTGGTGCTCGCATCCTTCGACGCTTTTTTCTCTTTGATATTGTTCCACTTACGACCCATAAATTCCCACTCTCTTTCAACGTCACAGATTGATTGCTTGCAAGACTCCGTAGTCCATTTTCACACTCAACTATTATACCTCAATCTCGTGTTTTTTTACGAGAAAATCATTTCGAAAAGTTCATCCGCCCCTTGTTGCGGACAACTCCTCCATCGGCTAAAAAAGCACAGCCCCCCTGGATGGAGAGCTGCGCCGTGTACGACTTGCTTTCTATTTTTTCGTCAAGCCTTCGTAGATTGTCTTAATATTCCACTCCATCATTTTGATGTACGTATCTCCATCTTCGCCTGGCTTGCCGAGCGAGTCGGTAAACACTTTTCCGACGATCGGCACGCCGGTTTCCCGGGATACCATCTCCATGCTGCGCGGGTCAATGCTCGTTTCCACGAACAGAGCCGGAATTTTTTTCGCGCGGATCGTATCGACTACCTGGCTGACTTGCTCAGGCGTTCCCTGGTTTTCCGAGTTGATTTCCCAAATGTAGGCGGCGTCGAAATCGTATGCTTCGCTGAAATATTTAAACGCTCCTTCGCTCGTTACGAGAACGCGCTGTTCACGCGGAATTTGATTGTATTGCTTGACTGCCTCTTCGTGCAAAGCGCGCAGCTTTTCGATGTACGCTTTTGCATTTTGCTCGTACGTGTCCTTGTGCGCCGGGTCGACTTTGATCAGTGCGTCTCTGGCATTTTCCGCGTACTTGATGCCGTTGCGCACATCCAGCCACGCATGCGGATCTTCTTCGCTCTCTTTGCCTTTTGTCGTCAAATGCTTGGCGGCTACGCCTTCACTCATGCGGAACACGGGTGCATCTTGTCCAGACTTGCCTGCTGTGTGCATCAGCTTTTCAAACCACGAGTTTCCTGCTTCCAGATTCAAGCCGTTGTAGAACACGGCATCGGCATCCGTCGTTTTTTGCACGTCGGCTGGCAACGGATCGTATTCGTGCGGGTTCGAGCCGACCGGAGCCAAGCTGTGAATTTCCACGCGATCTCCGCCCACATTTTTCACAATGTCATACAGAATCGAATACGTTGTCACTACGTGCAGCTTTTCATTTCCAGTTTTTACCTCTTGGTTGGAACTTTGCGGCGCACCGCACGCGGCGAGCAGGACGGATGAGATGAGAAAGACGAGAAACAGATTCCATTTTTTCATGACGAGTTCTCCTTTTATTTACTTCGAAAGCTCGGCTCTTTTTTGCCGCACTCGAATGGATTTCCATACAACTCCGTGCTTTTTCGAGAACAGGAAGGCCAGAAGGAACAAACCTGTCGCCACCATTACGATGGTTGCCCCCGAAGCCAGGTTGTAGGTAAAGCTGAAGTACAGGCCGATAATCGCTGAAATGACCCCGAAGCTCGCTGCCAGGAAAATCATCACCGACAGTCTGTCTGTCAGCAAATAGGCTGTCGCTGCGGGAGTAATCAGCATGGCGACCACCAGCACGATTCCCACGGTTTGCAGCGACGCTACGGTAACCATCGTCAGCAACGTCATCAGCAAATAGTGAATCAGATTGTTGCGCAGACCGTACGCCGCCGCAATCGTCGGATCGAAGGACGTCAGCAGCAGTTCCTTGAAAAACGCGTAGACGGTCACAATCACAATCACGCCGATCCCGACCGTCACCCACATGTCGGACGGTCGCACTGCCAGAACGTTCCCGAACAAAATGTGATACAGGTCCGTGCTGCTTTTCAGCATCGTAATCATGATGATTCCCAAGGCAAAAGCGGAAGTGAACAAAATCCCGATCGCCGTATCGTTTTTAATCCGGCTGTTTTGGCTGACATATCCGATCCCGATCGCTGTAAGCACCCCGGTGGCGACTGCGCCCAGGAAAAAGTTGATCCCGAAGGCATACGAGAGCGCCACCCCCGGCAAAACCGCGTGGGAGATGGCATCGCCCATCAACGACATCCCGCGCAAAATGATGAAGCTGCCAATGACCCCGCAAATGATTCCCACCACGACTGATGTAAACAATGCCTTTTGCAAAAAATCATATTGTCCGATCGCATGTAAAAATTCCATTACGCAGTTACCTCGGCCTTCTCCAGAAATTGCAGCTGATGCGCGTAAGCTTTGGACATGACTTCCCGGTTCAGCACCTCATCGACTGCTCCAAACTTGATCAGTTCCTTGTTCAAAAGCAGCAGCTGATCGAAATACGCATTCGCTTTGCTCAAGTCGTGGTGGACGACTACGATCGTTTTGTCCTGAAGCTGAAGCTCCTTCAAAATATGGATGATCGTCTCCTCGCTGGCGACGTCGATTCCGACAAATGGCTCGTCCAGAAGGAGCAATTCCGGTTTTTGCGCCAGTGCCCGGGCCAAAAATACGCGCTGCTGCTGCCCGCCTGACAACTCGCCGATCTGCCGCTTGGCGAAGTCCTCCAGTCCCACTTTTCGCAGGCACTCCATCGCCCACAACTTTTCCTTTTTTTTCGGAAATTTGAATAATCCGACGCTTGGATATGTTCCGATGAGAACCGTATCCATCACCGTGATCGGAAACGTCCAGTCGATTTGGCTTCGCTGCGGCACATAAGCGATTTTCTTGCGCACCTCGCTTACTTCTTTGCCGTAAAACAGGACGTCTCCCTTGTCTTTTCCGATCAACCCCAACATGGCTTTGATCATGGTCGATTTGCCTGCGCCGTTCGGGCCGATGATGCCCACCATGCTGCCCTGCTCAACCGCAAACGATACACCCTGCACGACCTCAACTCCAAAATAGGAAACGTGAAGCTCTCTGACTGACACAGCACTATTCATGAGATTCCCTCCAAAAATAATCAGTCGTTTTATTCTCGCTGTTGCGCTACATCATCCCCTCTGGTTGTCCCGACTCACTTATATATGCTTATACACAAAATTGTAGTTATTAACCAATAATATTCGCCATGGCAAAATAATATGCTTGTGTATAAAAATGTTTCCCTGATGCAAAATTTACTGGAAATCGTTCTCACTGTCAACCCTTAATTTCATTTTCTAGGAAATAAAGAAAAAGCACAGCCCGCATATCACGCGCTGTGCTCTTTGTTTATTCACTTTGTCATCTGTTGGTTACACCAGTTGCAGCGAAATGTATTTGACCTCCAAATATTCTTCGATTCCTTGGTGACTGCCTTCCCGGCCGAGACCGCTTTCCTTCATGCCGCCAAACGGTGCTTGCGCGACAGATGGCCCCCCGTCGTTTACCCCGACAATGCCGTATTCCAGATTTTCCGAGAACATGAATGCCCGCGTCAACGACTGGGTGAAAACGTAAGCCGCCAGTCCGTACGGTGTCGCATTCGCGCGTCTGATGACGTCCGCGTCGTCGGAGTACGTGCTAACAGGAGCAATCGGCCCGAACGTCTCCTCTTGCATGCAGAGCATTTCGTCTGTGACCTCCGAGAGCACAACAGGCTTCAGGAAATAGCCGACCGCACCTTCCAGCTCCGGATTGCCATGCAGCACAGCCCCTTTGGAGATAGCGTCGTCTACCTGCTGCCGGACTTTTTTGACCGCTCTGTCATCGATCAGCGGGCCGATCTCGACATGGTCCTCTGTCCCGACACCTACGCGCAGCGCTGCGACCGCTTCTGTCAGCCTTTGCAAAAATGGCTCTTTCACAGCCTCGTGCACATAAATCCGGTTGGCGCAAATGCACGTTTGCCCGGCGTTTCGGAATTTGGACTGGATCAAGCCTTTGACAGCCGCTTCGAGATTCGCGTCTTCTGCCACGATGAACGGCGCCAGACCGCCCAGCTCCAGAGACAGCTTTTTCACGGTGTCCGCCGCTTTTTTCATCAAGAGCTTGCCCACAGGCGTCGATCCGGTAAACGTCAGCTTTTTCACGCGAGAATCTTCCATCCAGACGTCGACCACTTCTCCCGCCCGCGAAGTAGTGACGATGTTGATCACACCTGCCGGGATGCCAGCCTCCTCGGCGCATTCCGCCAGCAACAGCGCCGTCAACGGCGTCTGTTCCGCTGGCTTGGCTACGGCCGTGCAGCCTGCGGCAAGCGCCGGAGCGAGCTTGCGCGCGATCATTGCCGCCGGAAAGTTCCACGGAGTAACCGCAGCCACGACACCGACAGGCTGCTTCTGGACGATGATCCGTTTGGAGACGGCAGACGACGGGATCGTCTCCCCGTAAATCCGCTTCGCTTCTTCCGCGTACCATTTGATGTAGCTGTTGGCATACTGCACCTCGCCCCGCGCTTCTGCAAGCGGCTTGCCCTGCTCCATCGTCATCACGTAGGCGATTTCATCGAGTCTGGCTTCAATGGCCTGATGCCAGCGCTCCAGAAGAGTGGCCCGCTCGTAAGCCGTCGTTTTCGACCAGCTTGCAAAAGCGGCTTGCGCGGCATCGACTGCCTGCTTCGCTTCTTCCGCACCTGCGTCCGGCACACTGCCAATCGTCGCGAGCGTCGCCGGATTTTGCACGATCATGCGCTTGTCAAGTGTCAGCCATGTTCCGTTCACGTAAATCCCTTTGTTCCACTCTTGTTGTTGTTTCACGCCGCTTTTTCCTCCTGTTCATTGGCTGTAAACAATTTCTCTTTTTCTCCGCGCAACCAATCTTTTCCATATAATAAAACGCACAGCAAAATTCCCGCGCCAAAAGCCATCGCTGCGCCTTTGATCACCAGAATGGCTCCGACGACTCCGGCGATCCCCAAATCGCGCTGGCTGCGCGCCTGCATCACGCCAATTCGCACGCTGACGTAGCCTTGCACGAGCAAGGTCAATGCCACTGCAACACCGAGAATCGGCTGAACGAGGCTGACGATCGGCAACAGCAGCAGACCTGTATTCGTTCCCCAGCGGAAAGAGCCTGCGCCCCCGAAAAAGGAGTTCATCGCCTGCTTGCCTTTTTTGAACCGCTCCACGACCACGACCTGCATCGCTGCCCACATCGGGCCGCACATCGTAATATCTGGTCCGATCAGGCTCATCAGCATGTTGCGTCCGCCAAAAATCATGTGCGCCCGGTCAGGATTGTAGTCGACTTTTTCATCGAGACGCACCTGGTCAGATTCGGATAACAGCGCTTTCGTTTTCAGCACATCGCCAAAGACGACAAGGTAAGTCGCGAACACCGCAGGAAGCGCCGTGATGAAAAAGGACAGCGCCGGCAGCCCCAAGCCGAAAACCGTATACTGCGACCAGAGCGTGGCGAAGTCCGGTTGGCTGAATCCCCACTGAATGTCCGGCCACTTCGCTTCCCCGAAGATCGGCGCTACGAATACCGCCAACAAAATCGCAGGCAAAATCCCCAAATTGCCGAGCAGCGCCCACAGCTTGCCTTTTTGCTTCAATCCTTCAAAATGCTTGGAAAATACGAGATAAAAGCAGAAACCGATACAAATCGCAATCGTGTACGGGAACAGGTCGAACTTCCCGCCTTTTTCAAAAATCGAGGTGATCGCGCCAATCCCCGCGCCGAGGATAATGCCTGATTTGATCGCGTTCGGCACGAAGTTGACTACCCGTTTGGCAAGCCCGGTGACGCCCAAAATAATCGATAGCAGCCCGAGCGTCAACTGGAAGGCAATCAGGGCGTACACCCGATCCGGCCCTTCGGGAAATTGCCCGACAAACAGCACGATCAACGGAATCGCAGGGGTAATCCAGCCCGGAATGACCGGATCGCCCAGCAAGTGGTGCAGCAAATACAAGAAGCCATTTAAAATGACGACAGCCAAGCCGACCTCAAACGGCATGCCAAGGTGATCGGCAAGCAACGTGATGGCGCCGAGATCGACGGCGCACATCAGCAATCCTTGCAAGTAATCAGGCCATTCAAAACGATAATGCACGAACGGCAGGCGAATTTTGAACGGGCCAGCCGGAATATACGGAGTCTCTGCACCATCTTTGCGTTGCTTCCACTTCATGTGATATCCCCCTCTTAGTAAGCTGCGCGATATATATCTTCTATGTCTTTTTTCCGCAAGGTGCGGGGATTGTTTTTCAAAAGCCGGGTCTGCTTCATCGCTTCTTCCGCCATCTCGGCAAGCGCTGTCTCAGGGATGTTGAACTCGCGCAACGACTGGGGAATTTCCACGTAACGGCACAGACGCGTCATCGCTTCGATCGCTTTTTCCGCCGCTTCATCCAGGCTCAGGCCAGTTGTATTTTCTCCGAGCGCCTGGGCGATGTCTCCCAGCTTTTCCAGGCAGGCGATCTTGTTCGTGCGCATCACGTAAGGCAAAAGCAGCGAGTTGCTAACGCCGTGCGCCATGTGGAAGCGTCCGCCGAGCGGGTAAGCCAGGGCATGTACAGCTCCTACCCCTGCATTTCCGAAGGCAAGACCCGCCATCAACGCGGCTGTAATCATGGCTTCGCGCGATTCGATGTTGTCCGGGGCCGCGTACGCTTTTGGCAGGTGAACGGCGATCAGCTTCATCGCACCAATCGCCAGCGCGTCCGTGACTGGGGAGGCAAACTTGGAAATATAAGCTTCCACTGCATGCACCAGCGCATCCACGCCGCTCGCAGCGGTAACACTCGGCGGGCACGTCAGCGTCATCATCGGCGAGACGATAGCCACATCCGGCAGCAAGTAAGGGCTTACAATTCCTTTTTTTACTTGCTCCTTCGTATCGGACAAAATCGAGATATTGGTCACTTCCGAGCCTGTTCCCGCCGTGGTCGGAATCGCGATCAGCGGCAAGCCCGGCTGCTTGACCAGATTCGTGCCAAAATACTGTTCGATGCTGCCCTCATTTGTCGCCATGACCGCAGCCGCTTTCGCAATGTCGATCGCGCTTCCTCCGCCGACCGCAATCAGCCCGTCGTAGCTTCCTGCGCGAATCATGCTGACACACAGGTCGACGATTTCGATTTCCGGCTCCGGATTGACGTCCGGGAAGATGCCTGCCTTCATCGGCAAAAGCTCCTCGACTTGCGCTACCACCCCGGCCTGAATCAAAATATGGTCGGTGACGATCAGCGGACGCTGCACCCCCAGACGGGCGACTTCCTCTGCAAGCAATGCCAGCGAATCGCGGCCTGTGACCAGCTTGTTCGCAGCAGCAAATGTAGAAATGTTCATGTTGTCACTCTCTCCCTTCTCTGTGCTGCCACTTAAAAGCAACTCTCGTGCCAAAGCCTTAAAATTCGCTGCACCCAACCTCGTTTGCTCCCGGCGAAATGGTAGATTTCCGCTCGCGAAACCACCTTTTCTCACATGTTCGTCACATTTTTCGCTCTCGCTTTGCCCGGAACAAAAAGCAACCGTTTTCATCCGATCACCGATCATGTTTCAAATCAAAATACATCATATTGATTTGTTTTCGAATCAAATTGTTGTTGATTCTTGCCATCTCCCTTGTTTGTTGGACTTCAATCGGTCAAAAATGTTTTATGCTTAAAATAGTCTGTCAATTGGCAATTTTCGTTTGACAAGCTATTTGGAATAATTTACTATCAAAAGAACGCATGCGAATATCTATCGCGGATGAATATTGCGGGAGAGACTAAACTTACCGTTTAGCACCGAAGGAGCAAATCCTGACCCCCAGGACAAATCTCTCAGGTAAAAGGACCGCAATGGGACGCATCTCTGGAGAGAGCCATTGGCCACCAAAGGAGTTAAACACTCTCAGGTAAAAGGACAGAGGAAAATAGGAACCAGCCTATTTTTCCCGTTCCTTTTTTTATTGGCGAAAAATAGGATTGCTGCTAGAAATCGCTGCGCTTTCAGGGGAACAGCCACATCCCCACTCGGGCAAACAAGGAGGGAGCAACCGGAAGCAAACAGCAAAAAATAAGGACTCACTGAAAAATGTAAGCGTTTTTTCCGTTGGAAGTAACTTAATGATGTATTTATTCTGTACAGCTATGTTACTATGAGAATTATAAAGAACCATAAACTTTTGTGAAGAAAAAGTCGTCGAGCAAGTAGTTGTCTTTCCAAGTAACTGTGCAGAATCAGACAGAGAGAAAGAGGGGGATCACATGGAACAACAAAAATTGGCGAGAGGTCTGAAAAACAGACACGTTCAACTCATCGCAATCGGTGGAGCCATTGGTACCGGACTATTTCTGGGTGCGGGAAAATCCATTCACCTCGCCGGGCCATCCATTTTGTTTGCGTACCTGATTACTGGGATTATTTGCTTTTTGATCATGCGCTCGCTCGGTGAACTTCTCCTGAGCAACCTGAACTATCATTCCTTCGTCGACTTCGTAAAAGACTACCTCGGAAACATGGCTGCGTTCGTCACAGGCTGGACGTATTGGTTTTGCTGGATTTCGATTGCCATGGCCGATTTGACGGCTGTCGGCTTGTACACACAGTATTGGTTTCCGGGAGTGCCGCAATGGATGCCGGGGTTGATTGCCCTCGTAATTTTACTTTTCATGAACTTGGCAACCGTGAAGCTGTTCGGAGAAATGGAGTTTTGGTTCGCGCTGGTAAAAGTCATCGCGATTCTCGCCTTGATCGTCGTCGGTATCGTCATGATCGTCAAAGGCTTCTCCACCAACTCCGGCGCTTCCAGCTTCACGAACTTGTGGAGCCATGGCGGGATGTTCCCGAACGGAATCAACGGCTTCTTACTTTCGTTCCAGATGGTCGTCTTCGCGTTCGTCGGCATTGAGCTGGTCGGGCTGACTGCCGGAGAGACAGAAAATCCTGAGCGCGTCATTCCAAAAGCGATCAACAACATTCCGATCCGCGTCTTGCTGTTCTATGTCGGTGCGCTGATCGTGATTATGAGCATCTACCCATGGAGTGCGATCGTTCCGACAGAAAGCCCGTTCGTGCAAGTGTTTGCCGCAATCGGAATTGCTGCCGCTGCGGGAATCGTCAACTTTGTCGTACTGACCTCCGCCGCTTCGGCATGTAACAGCGCCGTCTTCAGTACAAGCCGAATGGTCTACTCTTTGGGCAGAGAACAAAACGCGCCTGCGGCCATGACCAAGCTCACGACTCGCCAAGTTCCTGCCAATGCCCTGTTCTTCTCTACCGTCGTCATTCTCATCGCCGTTGTATTGAACTACATCATGCCAGAAGGCGTCTTCACGCTGATCACGAGTGTCTCGACGGTTTGCTTCCTGTTCATCTGGGGCATTACGGTCATTTGCCACCTGAAATACCGCAAGACAAGACCAGAGCTGGCAGCGCAAAACAAATTCAAAATGCCGCTCTATCCGTTTGCCAATTACTTGATTCTCGCTTTTCTCGCGTTCATTCTCGTCGTGCTCGCACTTGCTGAAGACACGCGCGTTGCCTTGTTCATCACACCTGTCTGGTTCATCATGCTCGTGGTGATTTACAAGCTGCGCAAAGCGAAAGTCGATCAGGTCAAAATTGCCGAAAACTCGTAAGCGGTAAGCGACACAACCAAAAACCACATTCATGAACGAATGTGGCTACATGAGTAAAACAAACATCCCGCGATGGCGTCAGGCGCTCGCGGGATGTTTTCCTATTCGTTCAACTCCGGTTCGCTGCCGATGTGCAGCTGCCACTTTTTCATCTTCTGGACGAGCGCACTTTGGCTGATCCCAAGCGCTTCCGCTGCCAGTCTGGTCGTCCGGTGCGTCTGGATCGCTTGGCTGATCATGCTGCGCTCCAGTCGTGCCACCGCATCGCGCAACGACGTCGGCTCCGCTTGCGGAAACACCTGTTGCAAAAAGCCGGGCAAATCTCCCACGTCAATCGTGTTGTGAAAAGTCGTGACAACCAGCCGCTCGACCAGGTTCGCCAGCTCCCGGATGTTCCCCGGCCAACTGTAGTTGGTCAGCCACTCGTAGCACTCCAGCGTCATCGTTTTTTGCTCGTTGTACTTTTCGTTGAATTTTTCCAGATAGGACTCAAGCAGCGGGACAATCTCTTCCCGGCGCTGCCGCAGCGGTGGAACCTCGAAAGTGACGATGTTCAGCCGATAGTACAAATCCTCGCGGAACAACCCTTCCCGCACCAGCGTTGCCAAATCCCGATGAGTCGCCGTGATGATCCGCACATCTACATGTCGCACTTGCGTGGAGCCGACGCGCATGAATTTGCTTTCCTCCACGACCTTCAACAGCTTGACTTGCAGCTCCAGCGGCAAATCGCCAATCTCGTCGAGAAAAAGCGTACCGCGATGGGCGCTTTCCAAAATGCCGACCTTGCCTTGCTTGAGCGCTCCCGTAAACGCACCCGGCTCGTAGCCAAACAGCTCAGCCTCCACCAGATGGCCCGGGATTGCCGCGCAGTTCAACTCCATAAAAATTTCGTTGGCTCGACTGCTCCTGGCGTGGATGTATTTCGCAATCATGCTTTTCCCTACACCCGTCTCGCCCTGCAACAAAATTTTTGCATCTGTCTTGGCGACCTTGTCAGCCAGGCGGAAAAGCGAGCGCGTTGCTGGCCCGAGCACAACATCTTCCAGCCCCATCTGATCGGCAGGAGGCACATCGCTTTGCAGCAGCTTTTGACTATCCAGCTCGTGCTTCAAGCGAATCAGCTCGGTGATGTCCCGGACACTGCTGATGATGTATAAAATCTCGCCTGCGGACGACAGCACAGGCGTCGCGGAAACGATGATTTTGCGGCTGTTGCGTATCGTCTGGATCAGCGTCACGGGCCTTCGCGTGCGGATCGTCTCCAGCGAAGCGGACACGGAGATCATGCCTTGCTTGATCAAATCGCCCATATGCTTGCCGATGACCTCTTCTTCGCGAATCCCGGTAATGCGCTGGTACGCCTGGTTGATGAACAAAGTAATGCCCGCTCCGTCTGTAATGTACACGCCGTCATACAGCGCATTGAACACGATTTGGCAGATCGGACTCTCGAAAAAAGCGTGAAGCTGCGCCTGCGAGCTTGCCTGCCGCTTTCGGTCCGGCAAGCTCACTTCCGGCACCACGTACTCGACAATCGGCCGCGTCAATTCCCCGCGATGAATCGCATGGGCGATCGCTTCTACCGTCAAATAGCCGATAAATTCGTCTTCTTCACTGTATACTTCCTGCACTTCGTTCCGGTCTGGCGTAAAATGGGCGACGGCTTCCTCGACCGTCATCGTTGGACGCAATGGATGCATGTGCGATTCTCTCCCGGATGTCATGACCTGATCTCGCTCTCTTCAAATGGTTCCAATATTCCTTCGATCTTTATTCCTTGCTTGCGTTTGAGAAAAGCCATAAAAGGAAAATAAGAAATAAGACTGATAACCGCGGCGCCAAAAGTATAGACGATGACAGTGCCTGCCGCATTCGCCAGGCCAGCAAGCAAGCTGTCCCACATGCCGCTTGCTCCTGAATGTCCCTCTGTGGCACGCATCAAAAACAGAAAAAGCAGTTGAACAAGTCCGATCAAGAGACCCAGTGAAAAACCGGCTCCCACACATAGTTTGAGGTAGGAAGATATTTTCAAGTATTTCACTTTCCATACGGTGTACATGACTGTCACCCCTTCCTCTCTATTTTACTAGATGAATCGGGAGCAAGCCGCGCTTTTTCCGGAAGATTTTGAGATTTGTGTTGTAAAATGAAAACAACGTACATCACAGATTGCGAGGTCGTTCATGAAAACTTTTCACGTCAGCCATGCCCGAAAACTGACCATTCTCATCCTCCTGATCATCGTGGTCGCCTTCTCCCTGTCCGGCTACATCATGCGCTCCCAAACCAACCGGATCATGAAAGTCGAGATTGAGAACAAGCTGACCCTGCAAAGCCAGGCTCTGGCCGAACGGATGGACGCTTTCTTTGCGCAAAAAGCGTTGCTGATCAGGCAAATGAGCACCAACCAGGCAATCTTGCGCTACCTGCAAACCGTGCAGACGCGAGAGCATGCCTTCACCAGCCCGCATTACTTGGACGTAGCGACCGCATTGGACGGCATCCAGCGGCTGGACCACAACCTGGGTCTTGTATGGGTTTCCAGCAATGCGGGCAACTTCACGATCGGCAACACCGACACGCTCTCAGGAAAAGACTGGTCGCTCACCAAACGCCCCTGGTATCCAGACGCCGTCCGTTCCAATGACGTCGTTTTTTCCGAGCCGTACGCCGATTATCTCACGAAAAAAATGGTGACCAGCGGCACCATGAAGATTGAGGAAAACGAAAGGCTGCTGGGCTTCGTCGCCATCGATATTTTGCTCGACGACATTCCGCAAATGCTCGGCACGTACCCGATCGGGGAATCGGGCTACGCCATCCTGGTTTCCAAAGACGGAACGATCATGTACCATCCGAATCCGGAGCTTGTCAGCCGGCACAAGCTGACGGAACAACCAGGCGATCTGGCCAAAATCGGACAAAGCATGGTCGCTGGACAAAAAGGGTTGCAACTCGTCTCCATCGACGGCAACAACTATTACATCGGCTACTCCCCTGTCTCTTCCACGGGCTGGTCTGTCGCAGCCGTACTGCCTGCCAGCGAAGCGCTCGGACAATTGAACTCTGTACAAGACTTGTCCAGCCTGATTACCAAAGTTTCCATTTTCGTTCTGGTCAGTCTGCTCTCGCTTTTGCTGCACTTCATGTTAAAGGAACAGCGGCGGATTCAGGCCGAACTGCGGGCAGCCAAGGAAGAAGCGGAGGAAGCGAGCAAGGCGAAAACCGACTTTTTGGCGCGGATGAGTCACGAAATCCGCACCCCGCTCAACGGGATCATCGGACTGTCCCAACTGATGCAGAAAACGGTGATGACGGTGATGCAAAAAGATTACTTGGACAAGGTGCTGTCTTCCTCCCAAGTATTGCTGCGCCTCATTAACGAGATTCTCGACTTTTCCAAGATCGAGGCTGGCAAGCTGGAGCTGGAAAAGGCAAGCTTTGACCTCGACGATTTTGTCCGGCGGCTCTCGCATATGCTGAGCATTTACCTCGGGGCGAAGCAAATCGAAATCATTCTCGATCTGCCGCCGAAAATGTTGCCCAAACTGATCGGGGATCAACATCGGCTGGAGCAAGTGTTGCTCAATCTGTGCCACAACGCCATCAAGTTTACCGAGCAAGGATACGTCTCTGTGCGAATCACGCTGGAAAAAGAAGAAGGACGACTGCTGTACTTGCATTTTGCCGTAGAGGATACAGGCATCGGCATGTCGGAAGATCAGCTCGGCAAGCTGTTTGAACCGTTCACACAGGCAGATGGCACGACGAGCAGAAAATACGGCGGCACCGGACTTGGTCTGGTCATCTCGCGCAGCCTTGTCGAGATGATGGGCGCCACTCTCGAAGTGACTAGCGCAATCGGCAAAGGAAGCTGCTTCTCCTTCACCCTCCCGTTTGAACACGCGCCCTGGCGGGAAAGCGAAAGCCCTGGCTCCATGCTGCCACCAGGCTACGAAGGCCAGCGTGTCCTGATTGTGGAAAATCACGACAAAATGCGAAGCAGCATGGCTGACATGTTGTTTGGCCTAAACTTTTCGCCTATCTGCGTCGCCACCTGGCGAGAGGCTTTCGAGCTGTTGGAACACGCTGAAGCGCACAACCCGTTTCGCTTTGTGTTCGTCGACATGGAAGCGGAAGACATGTACGGCGTAGAATCGTTGCAGCGGCTGCACGCGCTCGCCGAGCTATGCGACGCAGCGACAATTGCCATGACGACAGAGTACGGCCGCGACGAGCTGGCCTCCCTGGAGGAATCCGCCCAGCCTGACGCTGTTTTGATCAAGCCGATTAACCGGATGGATGTAGCGCGCGCGATACTGGGGGCACAGGAGCACAAGGAAACACATGTGACCGAGACTTTGCAGAAGCCGCAGTCCGCTCCTTACGAAAACGTCCTCTTCCCCGGATATCGCGGCAAAATTTTGCTGGCAGAGGACAACGAGATCAATCAACTGGTAGCGGTCGAGTTCCTCCGGCGCGAAGGTTACGCTGTGACCGTTGCCAAAAACGGGCAAGAAGTGCTGGAGCTTTTGGAGACGAGAAAATGGGACCTGATTCTCATGGATGTCCACATGCCGGAGATGGACGGTTGTGAAGCGACGATCCGCATCCGCCAGCACAAACAGTACGCCAGCCTGCCCATTATTGCGATGACGGCGAGCGTCATTAAAGCCGAACACGACAATTGCTACCGTTCGGGGATGAACGGCGTCATTACCAAGCCGATTCATTTGGGCGAGATGAAGGAAACATTGAAGCGAGCAATTCCCGTACCTTGTCTGGATGTTTCGCTCGCACTGGAGCGACTGGATGGAAAAATCCCGATATACACGCAAATTCTCCGTTCATTCACTAAAGAATATTCGGATTTTACATCAAACCTCCAAACGGCGTTTCTCGCAGGAAACTTCCAGGAAGCAAGAAGAATGATTCACACTCTCAGTGGTGTTGCGGGAAATTTGTCTGCACAAAGATTGCTTCTTTTATCAAGAAAAATGGAGGCGCAGCTTTCTGCTTCTGTAAATCCGAACGATTATCAAGAATTTATGAGCGAACTGGAATGGCAGTTGAACGAAGTGTTAGCGTTAGCAAACGAATGGCAAGAAACTCTGGCAATCTCCTAACATTTTTTTAGCATTTTTCATGAAATTAGGTCCATTCTCCTCGCTTTTTTGCTAAAATATGAGAAAAGTATTAGGAAAAAACGAAAAATTGCTAGCTCTTTCCCATTTTTACGAATAACTTTCTCCCAGAAAGAGTGAGGAATCTGATGTACAACCTATTGATTATCGAAGACGATCAGATTATGGGCGAAATGCTGGCCATGTATTTAACCGAAGAAGGCTATTCTGTAAAAATAGCGGATCATGGACAGAAAGGCTTGGACATGGCGCAATCATTTGCTCCGGATGTCATCCTCGTGGACATGATTCTGCCGGATATGAGCGGTACCAGGATATGCAGCGAGCTGCGCACCTTTTCCGTTGCTCCCATCCTGATTGTCTCGATGAAGACAGACGTATCCGATCGCGTAGAGGCTTTGCAAGCTGGAGCGGACGATTATATTTGCAAGCCTTTTTCCTTGCGAGAGATTTCCGCAAAAATCGGAGCCATGATCAGACGAACCCACCAATACCAACAGCCTGCTGCCCCAGAAAGCGGGGAACAGGCTGACACAGCAGTCGCGAGTTCCGAGAATACTTTCCTGCTCGATTTGGAGCGCAGGGCGATCTTTGTCAATCAGTTTCACGTCGAAACGACTTTTTCCGAATTTGAGATTATGCGTCTGTTCATTACAAATGAGGGAAAAGTATTCAGTCGGGAGGAATTGCTCTACGAACTGCGCGGTTTCGATTCTTTTGTGACAGATCGGGCCATCGATGTTCACATCGCCAACCTGCGCAAAAAAATCGAAGACAATCCGAAGGAACCGAAATACATCCGCACCGTTTGGGGTGTAGGATACAAGTTCGTTTCTAAAAACTAGCAGACAAATGGCATCGTCTCCTGCGAGATGGTGCTATTTTTTTGAGATTATTTCACACTATCCTAATACATAGACAGAAACTTATCTAATACATCCCGTGCATAATCAATCCCAGAAGAAATGGACGCAAAATGGAGGGTAAATAAAACATGGAGTTTACATCGTTACTGACGAGCGAGGATCTGGAGCACAAGCTGAGACTGGCCAATGATTTGCAAGAAGCAGTACGGCTTGAACAGCTGACTTTGCATTACCAACCGCAGTTCGAAACCGTCTCTGGCAACGTACGCGGTTTTGAAGCTTTGCTCAGATGGCACCATCCGCTCTTCGGACCGATCTCCCCTACGGAATTTATCCCGCTCGCCGAAGAGATCGGACTGATTTATTCCATCGGTGACTGGGTCATCCAGACCGCTTGCCAAAAAAACAAGCAAATTCAAGAAAAGTACATGCCCACTTCCGTCATGTCAGTCAACATCTCGGGCCTGCAATTGCAAGACTCTCTCTTCTTCGATCGGGTATGCGGCATTTTGCAGAAAACAGCTCTCTCCCCTCAATCATTGGAGCTGGAATTGACAGAACGGGACAGAATCTCGCTCAAGGACAGACGGATCGATACTTTGAAAAAATTCGCTAACCACGGCATCAAAATCGTATTGGATGATTTCGGGACGGAATACTCCTCGCTTGAATACATCACGACTCTCCCCCTCTCAACTATTAAAGTCGATCGGTCATTTGTCGCTCATATTGCCAATCATTATGAAGGAACGGTACTCGTCGAATGGATCATTTCACTGGCGCGCAAACTGGGGCTCACTGTCGTCGCTGAAGGCATCGAGACGTTTGAACAGCTCCATAGCCTGCAAAAGTGGAAATGTGATTTTGTGCAAGGCTTTCTGATCAGCAAACCGTTGCACGAAAGCGAGTTGCCCCTGTTTTTCCGCAAAGTAGAATGGAAGCAGGAAAACAAGTTTCTGCATACATGATGAAAAAGCTTCGGTTACCGAACCGAAGGCACCCTCCTCTCATTCAACCAGCTTTACCAATCGGCACAGATCATAGAGAGCATGGATTCCGCGCATTTGCCAGCAGTTGACCCGATGCAAATACTGCAAGGAGTCCGTGGCGATTTTTCTCGCCTCTAAAACATCGTCTTCCCTCATGTGAGCAATGGCATTTTTCAGCTCTACAACCGTTGGCGAATACACCTGCGCGCGCAACGCTTGCAAAAGCATAATTTTTCGGATATGCGAGCGATTGAACAACCGATAGCCATTTTGCGGATCGCGCGTGGTTGTAATCAGCCCTGTTTTCTCCCAATGGCGAATCGTCGAGCTGGGAAGCCCTGTTTTTCGGGAAGCTTCCTTGATCGTCAGCCACGCTTCGCCAGATTCTGCTTGCGTTTGCTTGCCATCCAGCTCGCAGAACATTCGCATGTTGCTTTCTGCCAGTTGCTTGTCCCGTTGCAAAAGGGCTTGCACCTCATTCACGCGCCATAGCGCCGCATCGAGCTGCCTTGCTTGAACGTTCCGCACAACTTCCGCAGTCACCTCCATCCCGAACCCGGGCGACATAGCCTGTATACAAGTAAAATAGGCAACGTGCTCGGCGGTATACAAACGATAGCCGCCCGCAGACCGTTCCACTGGCGGAACAAGTCCTTGCGCTTCGTAGTTGCGCAAGGCGCTTGTGCTCAGCTTCAATTTTCGCGCAATGTCAATCGGCCGCATTTTTCCGTGGACCCCTCTCTTCATTTGTTCCTGGTTTAAAGCCCGTTTATAACGTTTGAGCAACTCTCCCCTATTTATTCAACAAAACTTCTGACCAAACCTTCGAATTAGCATCCATGTTGTAAGATGAAAAGGAAAAATGTCCTCGTTAGTGATGCGCATATCGAAGGAGGGGTTTCCCATCGTCTTTGACCTGTTGGAAATGGAATTTGAACGCCAAGTTACCAATCTCGTTGCAAAAGGGTATCCTGGCATTGCCCGGATGACAGAGAGCGCTTTCCGCAAGCAACTGGAACCGTTGAAGGACAAAGCAGCCTCGCTTCCTCCGTGGACGAATGAGACGGAACTGCCTGAAGGTTATGCTCCTTTTGCCCTCGTCGTAAAAAGCGAGTGGGTCGACAGCAGCCGTGCCATCCAGCTCGTGGAGCGCCAGAAAAAGGCGGGCTTTAGCGTCATGGATGAGCAGGATATGTGCCGCTTCAAGCCGATCGATGGAATCGCGTTGCCTGCCGGAGTCGCCTATCTTTTGGCTGACATTGATACCGGACGACAAACGCTCAACGTCACGCCGAACGACGCCCTGCCCCGCCTTTTGGCCCAAGGGCGCTCTCCGCTTACTCTGGAGGAAGGCATTGCCCTCGTTACCCACTTTCCTGAGCTGTTGAAAAAGAACAACGGTTTTTCCCTGCTCGGCTCCCGTTGTGGCGATCGGCGCGTAACGGCCCTGTGGATCAGTCAAGGCAAGCCGAAGCTCGGATGGTGCTGGGCAGGTAACCCGCATACGTGGCTAGGCTCAGCCTCATGTCTGGAGCGCATAGGAACGGACAGCGTCGCAAACGAAAAAAACCTTGAAGGCAGCTTTAAGGTTTGCTCCCACAACAGCTAACGGTTTTACTTTAGCGTAACTCCGTTGGTGACATGTGCTTCCACCTGGGCAATGCTTTTTCGCTACTGCCTCGTACGGAACTCCCACAAGGCTGCGCAGTTCATCTGCATCGGTCGCAAGCGCCTTTTGCAGCTGCTCAGCCCGCATTTTCCGACCTCCATCACGAACCGGACTGGATCGCTACACGCCAAGAGCGCTTGGGAACGATTCTCCTTTGTTGCTTCCATCTTCTCGGCCACACTCGGAAAAGGCAAGAAAACCGCGGTGCGCGATGTGCTTTTCGCAAGCGATTATTTCCAGCGAAAAAAGGGGATGCCTCATGCATCCCCTTTTTGCTATACCATCATTTTGCAAATATCGTTTGTGAACGCGACCGGATCTTCAATCGGCAAGCCTTCGATCAGCAGCGCCTGATGGTAAAGCACCGCTGTGTACAAATTCACTTTTTCCTTGTCTTGACCGAAAGCGGCCTTCAGCGACTGGAACACGTCATGGTTCACGTTGATCTCCAGCACCTTTTGCGCCTTCACGCCTTGGCTGTTCGGCATGGCGTTCAGCACTTTTTCCATCTCGATCGTGACATCGCCTTCTGTCGACAGGCAGACTGGATGGGATTTGAGACGCTTGGATGCTTTTACGCTTGCGACTTTGCCTTCGAGCAGGCTCTTCATGTAAGCGAACAGCTCCTGGTTGTCTTCATTTTCAGCGTCTGCCGCCTTGTCCTGCTCGTCCGGTTCAATTCCCAGATCGGCGCTGGAGACGGAACGGAACTCCTTGTCTTTGTAGGTGCGCAGCATCTTGATCGCGAACTCGTCGATATCCTCTGTGAAGTAAAGGATTTCATAGCCTTTGTCGGATACCAGCTCGGTTTGCGGCAGTTTTTCGATGCGCTCGTTGGATTCCCCTGTCGCATAGTAGATGTACTTCTGGTCTTCCGGCATTCTCTCGACGTACTCGGCCAGCGTCACCAGCTTTTTCTCTTTGGAAGAGTAGAACATGAGCAAGTCCTGAAGCGTGTCCTTGTGTGTGCCAAAATCGCTGTATACGCCGTATTTCAGCTGTCTGCCGAACGCTTCGTAAAACTTTTCGTACTTCTCCCGCTCATTTTTTTGCATGCTTTGCAGTTGGCCCTTGATTTTGCTGGAGATGTTTTTCGCGATCAGCTTCAACTGGCGGTCATGCTGCAGCATTTCCCTGGAAATGTTGAGAGACAGGCTTTCCGAATCGACCATCCCTTTGACGAAGCTGAAGTAATCTGGCAGCAGGTCGGCACATTTGTTCATGATCAGTACACCATTGGCGTACAGCTCCAGACCTTTTTCATACTCTTTGGAGTAGTAGTCGAACGGAATGCTTTCCGGGATGTACAAAATCGCCTGATAGACGACCGCTCCATCCGCGCTGACGTGAACATGCGCAAGCGGCTTGTCGAAACCGTAATGCTTGCTTACATAAAACTGTTCGTAGTCTTCGTCAGTCAGCTCGTTTTTGTTCTTGCGCCAGATCGGCACCATGCTGTTGACCGTCTGCTCTTCTTGCACTTCCTCAAACTCGCTGTCGCTGCCTTCTTTCGGCTGATGCTTCGTCACGTCCATCTTGATCGGGTAGCGAATGAAGTCCGAGTATTTTTTGATAATCGCCTTCAAGCGATACTCTTCCAAAAACTCATCGTAGCGTTCTTCTTCCGTATTCTCTTTGATTTTGAGAGTGATCGTGGTGCCGACCTCATCTTTTGCATAAGGCTCGATGGTATAGCCATCGGTTCCGCTGGATTGCCACTTGTAGCCTGTGTCTGCTCCCAGCGCTTTGCTCGTGACCGTTACGACGTCAGCGACCATGAAGGCAGAGTAGAAGCCCACCCCGAATTGCCCGATAATATTGTAGCCGTCTTTGGCATCGTTTTCTTTTTTGAAGGCAAGGGAACCGCTTTTGGCGATCACGCCCAAGTTGTTTTCCAGCTCTTCAGCGGTCATGCCGATTCCCGTATCGGTAATCGTCAATTCGCGAGCAGCCTTGTCCACGCTAATTTTAATGAAGTAATTGTCTTTATCGAACACCAGCTGATCATCCGTCAGCGAGCGGTAATAGATTTTGTCAATCGCATCGCTTGCGTTGGAAATCAGCTCACGCAGGAAAATCTCTTTTTGCGTGTAAATGGAGTGGATCATCATTTCCAACAGTCGCGTCGATTCAGCCTGAAACTGCTTTTTTTCCATCGGCCATTCTCCCTTCTATTTTGCCACACACAATTGTTAGCACTCTCACCGCGAGAGTGCTATCCACTATTTTTTATAACAGTCCTAGATTTTTCTGTCAATATACCGCCCCTGTTTTTTGTAAATTATTCCCTGAACGCCGCACAAGCTTTTTGCCCAAAAGACCAAAAGAAAAAGGACCATCGTTCTCAATGGTCCCTTCTCTCTTTCCCTACTCTGCTTTTGCATGAGCCGCATACGCCTCGGCTGCGATCGCCAGAAAATAGGCAAGTCCTGTCTGCTGCCCCTCCAGCATCTGCAAATGGAAGTCGTCTTGCAGGAAAAACCGAGTCTGTCCGGCAAACTCGTACGGAGTAAGCGAATGCCCGTGCTCATGCATAAAGCGCAGATGCTCCCCGATCAACTGATGCAGCTTCGCATCCGTATGCTTGACTCCATCGCGCAATGCGGCAGCCATCTGCGCCATGAACCGTTCGGCTTCCTGCGCTTGTTCATTCATCTTCGCCACGTCGATGGAAGCTTCCTGTGCCAGATCGTATCCGTACGTTTCCTGCAAATGCTCGCTTTGCTCCTGCAGAGCTGCTCTCCACTCTTCCTCACTGCTAAACCCTTGAAACATCGCTTGATTATCCATTCCTTTTCCTCCTCGCAGGCACGCCAGCGTTTCTTGCAGCGTGCGTATGACCTCTTCCAACCTGTTTTGTCGGGCCAAAAGCTGCTGTTCCTGTTCTTGCAACACAAGCTCTCGCTCCGGCTCTCCATCAAGCAGCTCGCGAATCTTTTGCAGCGGAAAATCCAGTTCGCGGTAAAACAAAATTTGCTGCAAACGCGCAAGCTCTTTGTCGCCGTACAACCGATAGCCCGCTTCACTGATCTCGCCCGGAATGAGCAGGCCAATCCGGTGGTAATGGTGCAACGTCTTGATCGTCACGCGGGAAAGCTCCGCTACTTCCTTAACTGTGTACAGCACGCTGTCCGCCCTCCTTTCTCCTCTAGTGTAAAGACTCCCCCAAGCGGAGAGTCCAGCGTTTTTTTCATAAAAAAAGCCCCCGCAAACAGCCGCGAGGGTTGAAAAAGGTGGTTAACAGTGTATGGTAATCAGTTTTTCCAAATTTTCCATTCCTATACTTGCAGGCTCGCTGCCAAATCTGCTTTGCCATCAGTTGGCAGCCATTTCTACCGATACAGATCAGCCTTTTTGCCTTTGCAGCCCGCTTTCCTGTTCGAGCAGCCTTTGGACATTCAGCCTGAGTTGGCAGCAGTCTTTTTACATGCTTGATTCTCGGCGTTTTTCAGGCAGGGATCGCCTAGTCGTCTCGCGCCTGCTCTTGCTTTATCCGACTATCCGACCGCAACCAGATCAAGCACCGCAGCGTTGACCCCGTTCAAAAACGCAAGGGCGCTCGCTTTGATAATATCGGTATCCATCGCCCGACCGGAGTACGTTTTCCCCATGTACTCGATGCGAATATTGACACGGCCGACGGCGTCTTTGCCGCGAGAAATGCTGTTGATCTTGTAATCCTTCAGATGGACATCCAGCCCGACCAACGTTTTGATCACATCGTACAACGCTTCGATCGGCCCTTCGCCTACTGCGCTGCCTTTCAGCATTTCCTCGCCTTTTTTCAGCTTGACCGTCGCAGTCGGGTACAAATCGTTGCTGACGACCTGGAACGACTCCAGCTCATACAGATGCTTGCTGCTGTCTGCGAGCGTGCGGTGATTCGCCACCAAATAAAATACGTCGTGGTCGTACACTTCTTTTTTGGCGTCTGCCAGCTCCAGGAACTTGGCGAACAACACCTCGAAATCAGCCGCGTCGTTCGTTTCAAAGCCGAGCTTCTCAACAGCATTTTTAAAAGCGTGGCGCCCAGAACGCGCTGTCAAAATCAGCTCCATGCTGTCTGCCCCGACTTCTTCCGGCGACATGATTTCGTACACTTGCTTATCTTTCAAAAGACCGTCCTGGTGAATACCCGACGAATGGGCAAAAGCATTCGCGCCCGTAATCGCCTTGTTCACCTGCACATCCAGACCAGTCAAATGGCTCACCAGCATCGAGGTGCGCAGCAACTCCTTCGTGTTAATGTTCGTATGGCACTGGTAAAAATTCTCGCGCACCTTCATCCCCATCACGACTTCCTCCAACGAGGCATTTCCGGCACGTTCCCCGAGTCCGTTGATGGTACACTCGACTTTTTCCGCTCCGTTTTTGATCGCGGCGAGCGTGTTGGCCGTAGCCATGCCCAAATCGTTATGACAGTGGACGCTCAGGATGACATCCGGATTGAGGTTTTTCAAGCGATCGTTGATGCGGCGGATCAAATCGCCGAACTCATCCGGCACCGCGTAGCCCACCGTATCCGGGACGTTGATCATCGTCGCTCCCGCTTTGACGACGGCTTCAATCGTACTCCACAAATATTCAAAATCGGACCGCGATGCATCCTCAGTCGAATACTGAACGTGCGGCAGCAATGTTTTGGCGTAGCGTACTGCCTCCACGCCCATTTCCATGACGGCGTCCTTGGAGCGGTTGAACTTCTTCTCTACGTGAATGTTGGACGTTCCCAAAACGATGTGGATGAGCGGGTCCTGGGCGATCTTGACACTTTCGTACACCGCATCGATGTCGCTTTTCACGGCACGGGCCAAAGCCGTGATCGACACGCTGTCACCGACACTGCGGGCAATCTCCTGCACCGCGCGAAAATCTCCCTCGGACGAAGCCGGAAAGCCCGCCTCGATGATGTCCACCCGCAATTTTTTGAGCTGTTGGGCGATCTCGATTTTTTGCTGGACGTTCAACTTCGCTCCCGGCACTTGTTCTCCATCACGCAGCGTTGTATCAAACACGATAATTTTACGGCTCATTTTCTGTTCCTCCCCAAAATGGTTTGTTTTTGCAACTCGATTTATGGAAAGCGGGGCCGGCTAAACCCGGTCTTCAGCCAGCAAAACGGTCATGACCCGTTTTATTGATCACTCGCAATCAACATCCGCTTTTCTAAAAAAACGTCGCGACGTTTTTCACGCAAAAAAACCTCGTCTCTGCGCATAGAGACGAGGTTGAACTCGCGGTACCACTCTAATTCATTTCCAAATAGCGGAAACGATCTTCTTCGATGGCCATCACCATCTATCCCTGTAACGGTGGAACTCCGGCTTACCCTACATTGTCAGGCAGCTGTTCATAGACGAGTTCGAAATAAACGACATTGCCGTTTCGCACCACCCAACGGCTCTCTGAAAAGTCTTTTTATTTCTACTATTTCTAATCGCAACATTTGTTTTATCATTTTTTGTAATTATATGGGCAGAAAAATGCCACTGTCAACAAGCAAAATGCTGGAGGATCGATCAAACATTTTTGATTGAAGAAAATAAAGCGAGAACAATCCGGCGGGCAAATCGAAAAAATGCCTCCGCAAAGAAGGCGCTCGCTTTTGTCGCTGCTAAATCGTTTCCCTGTTCGACTCGCGCGTACGGTCGCGGGCAAATTCCCTTTTTTCCGCTTCCATCCCTTCCGCAAACAGCCATCTCAGGGCATGGATAAACTTCATGGCAAAGAAAAAGCTGTCGTGCGTGCCGAGCGGATCTGTCTCGAATTTCACGTTTTGCTCCGGGAAGCCTTTGTCCAGCAAGATGCGGTACGCTGCTTTCGTCTGTGCGACCATTTCCGCTTGAATCGTCGTCTTGTGGATGCCTTCCAGCTCGCCCACGTACATGTACAGCCGATGATCGGCAGCGGGAAGCGGTGTTTCCTGCATGTGCTTGACGTAGCCCTCATACCAGAAGGAGGCGGACAGCCAGGCGCTTTTGCCAAATGTATCGGATCGCAAATAATAGGCGTGCGCACTGACCAGACCACCGAACGAACATCCGGCGATTGCCGTGTGCTCCGGTTCAGGCATCGTCGCATAATGCGCGTCGATATATGGCTTGATCTGATCGGCAAGCACTTGAATGTAATCGTTCGCTCCACCGCCAAACAAAACTCCGCCAGGCACCAGCGTGTCTGCCGGCCACGGCGTGTATTCATAATTGCGGTCGTGCGGCGTGATTCCGACAAAAATCAGTTCCGGCAGCTGCTTTGTGATGAACAGATGATCGAGGTAATTAAACGCATTCAGGACGACATTTCCCCCGTCCTGCACATAAATAGCCGGATATCGCTTCTCGCCTTCCGCATAGCTGTTCGGCAAATAAATGGTCAGTTCAAAATCCGCTACTTTTTCCTTGATGATTCGATGTTGCTGCATTTTTGCACCTCTCTCCCACTCATTCCTATCAAATTATAAGGAGTAGGGCAGCGAGTTGCCATGTACTAAATCCAGATCGGAGATGGACAAAACGCCAAAAGCCGCTTGCCTGAGCTTGCCCGCCAACCTTCGCGCCCAAAAATCCCTCGCTCACGCCTCCACCTCTATCGTCGCCACTCTCCCCTGTCGATTTATTCGTCTCGTTAATTCCCTTATTGACACTCGGAATTATAACGCATAAAGTAATGGTATAACAAATCCTTCCAACAAGTTGCAGGCAGACATGCAAAAACCGGACAACCTCTGGACGCCCTGGCGCCTGGCAAGATTCGTCTTGACAGACAAGGACTTGTTGCCGAAGGATTCGGGCGAAAATTCCAAAAACGTTGATGAGGTGGGCGCATGGCAAACGACTTGATCCAAGCAATCCAACTGCTGAAAGAGAAAGAATGGGTAGACTTGACTCATACATTCGGCCCGGAATCACCGCATTTTTCTGCCTTTGAATCAGCCGAGTTCAAAACGCTGTTTACGCATGACGACGGCTTTTTCTCGCAAAGCTTCACTTTTGCCGGACAATACGGCACGCACCTGGATGCGCCGATCCACTTTGTGCGCGACAAGCGGTACCTGGACGAGCTGGACTTGAAGGAACTCGTGTTGCCCCTCGTCGTCATCGACAAATCGAAGGAAGCCGAAGCAAACAACGACTACAGCCTGACGGTGGAAGATATTTTGCAATTCGAAGCCGAGCACGGCAAAATCGAGAGCGGCAGCTTCGTCGCCCTTCGCACGGACTGGAGCAAGCGCTGGCCCGATGTGGCGGCGTTCAACAACAAAGATGCAGATGGCAACAACCACGCTCCCGGCTGGGGCCTGGACGCCTTGAAGTTCTTGTTTGAAGAAAGGCAAATCAAAGCCGTCGGCCACGAAACATTCGACACCGACGCCAGCGTGGACTTCCAGAAAAACGGCGCGCTGCTTGGCGAGTATTACGTGCTGGCACAAGATACGTACCAGGTCGAGCTGCTGAAAAACCTGGACAAGCTGCCAGCCAAAGGCGCCGTCATCGTCAACATTACCCCCAAACCGGAAAAAGCGTCCGGATTCCCGGTGCGTTCGTTTGCGATTTTGCCTTAGTTTTTCCAAATAAAAAAGGACAGTCCGCAGTCAAAATTGACTTAGGACTGTCTTCTTTTATCGCCTACTTTTTGTCCTACTTATTTTTAGTGGATACTCCTCTGATTTCTAAATAGGAACCTAAAAACCACGCCATAAAGCCCAGAATGCACCAATAAAGAACAGCCCAAAATTCAAAGTCCCAAATATACAACCAGAATGCGAATACTATTTCGCACACAATGATTCCGAATGCATTGCCATGCTCTCTCAAATGTTTGTACGACTCTATATAATCTTTAATTTGATCATCCTTCTGTTCCTCAGATAAGCTTTCTTTATTTAGGTGGGTTTCGCCCGTCGTTACTCTCATTTTAAGAACGCTTGATTTTCTTGCTATATCCTCATTATTCGTTCTGAATTTGCTTAATTTCTCATAAAACTCCTGAATGAGACGAGAACTAAATAATAGTAAGAGAATTAATCCTACAATGATACTTATTGCAATGAGGTGCTTGTTATTTCTCCAATGATCCGCGTATTTCCCGTCCATTAACATAGGAGTAAATATCCAAGAAATGTACGACAAGAAACCTACAAAAAATACTATTCCTACGTATTTTGTCCATGATTTTGGAGGATAAAAAAATATTAATGACCTAATTCCATGCAAAATCAAAATCAGCATACTGGAAAAATACATATACAAAAATCCGGAGACTGCCAAAATAATCGCAGCCAAGATGGGAAAACCTGTCTCTGTTATCTCTATGTTTTCATTTTTCGCATCAATCAAATGATTACTCCCTATGGTTTTTAAAAGACTGTTCGCATCATCAACGTCCAGACCATAAGTCGTACTAAACAACAAGCTTTTCACATCATCTTTTATACTTTGACAGCCAGCAACATCGCACTCTGCACATAGAAAATCTGATTTGGGATAAAAAGCTTTCGTTATCAGCCCATCATAATTAATCACCAAATAAAACAAAATCACAATCCCAAAAATCGTGCCCAGCAAGTAGCGCACCAAATAAAACTCCCAAAACCGCGTCCCTCCCATGCTCCCCTCCATACTCTTTTTTCCATTTTCCATTCCGCTACACTCAACAATCATGCAAATTACCAAATATTGTACCATACTCCCAGGACTTTTGATCCAAAAAAAGAACCCCCAGTCAACCATCTGGGGGTTCCGCACTCTATTAACCTTGCTGCCTCGTCGGCGCCAGCGCTATTTCTCGGATGTTGACACTTTGCGGCTGGCTGAAGGCGAAGTAGATCGTCTCCGCTACTGTTCTTGGGTCGAGGCCGCCTTCAATCGACTGTTTCCAATCGGTGTAATTCTCCTTGATCGTCTCATCGGTCGTGTGGCTCAACAGTTCCGTCTCGACAACGCCGGGGGCGATCGTCATGACGCGGACGTTGTGCTTCGCCACTTCTTCCCGCACGTTTTCGCTGATGGAATGAACGGCGAACTTCGTGCCCACGTAAGCCGCATGGTCCGCGAACGTTTTTTTGCCCGCAATCGAGCTGATGTTGATGATCGTTCCTGTCTTGCGCTCGATCATGGATGGAAGCACGGCCTGCATGCCGTTCAACACGCCAATGACATTGACCGCGTACATGTCCTTCCATTCACTGCTGTCCTGGGAACTGATATCGCCCAGGAGCATCCGTCCTGCATTGTTGACGATCGCCTCTACCGGACCAAATCGTGCCTCTGCATCGGCAATCGCCTGCTTCAACGCTGGCTCGTCAGTCACGTCAACCTGCGCCTTGATGATATTGGCTCCCTGAAATTCCTCCAGCCGCTCCACCCGTCTCGCGATCAAAAGCACGTTGAATCCTTTTTCAATAAACAAAGCAGCGGTCGCTTTGCCGATCCCGGAAGAAGCCCCGGTTACTGCTACAAATCCCGTTTTCATTCCTGTCTCCCTCTCTCCCTATCGTTTCGTGTTTCATGGTAAAGTGAGTATAAAAGGAATGCCCGCGCTTCGCTAGTAAGCACTTTGAAGTGAGCTAGTAACCTTGAGGTAAGAAAGGACGCAGCCATGACGAAGAAAAAGTACCTGAACGAATTTGACGCCACCCTGCAAATCATCCAGGGTAAGTGGAAAGTCATGATTCTTTACGAGCTGTATGAAAACTCTCCCAGACGCTTCGGGGAGCTGCACCGCTACATCCGGGATATTTCGCACAAAACATTGACCAATCAATTAAGAGAGCTGGAAGAAGACGGCCTGGTAATTCGAACCGTCTACCCCGAAGTTCCGCCGCGCGTCGAATACGCGCTGACTGCAAAAGGACTCTCGCTCATCCCGCTTTTGGAAATGATTTGCGACTGGGGAATTGCGCACGTCGATCACGGGCAAATGGAGCGTCTGCTCTGCGACGAAACAGAAGAAAAGTGACGCAGGGCGCTCTCGCTGCTACCTTTACCCCTTTCTGGAATGCTGCAAAATTCCGCCAAGGACGGCAGCCCAATCGCCATACGGAAGCTCGTGCCCTGTCCCTTCCAGCGTCAGCAGCTCAGCTCCGGGAATCGCCTGAGCAAGCGCCACTCCATGCGGATACGGAATGATCGGGTCCTCTGTGCCATGAATGACCAAAGTAGGCACCGCGATTTCTTCCGTCCGGGCCAAATAAGCTTCGCAGCCTGTGATCAGGGCATGATTGTTGATGTTTGCCATCTTGCGGCTTCTTTTAAATTCCGCCGCTGCCAACTCTCGCGTGCGCTTCTCATCCAGCGGATACTTGGAGCCGACGAGCACTTCGCACCTTGCAATGCAAAACGCAATCACCGCCTGCTCATTCGCCCAGTCGACCTCTTGCGCATTGCTGAAAAATTGCATCACCTTGTCTTCCATCGGGGGCAAATCAGGAGCGAAATTGGACGTTGCCAGCAAACTGATCGCCTGCACCCTCTCCGGGTTTCGCAAAGCGATCATCTGGGTAATAATCCCTCCCATCGACATGCCGACGATGTGCGCCCGCTCGATTTTGTAAGCGTCCAGGATGCAGATCGCATCGTCCGCCATGTCCTCGAACGTATACCCCGGATTGCCAAGCTCAAAAGTCGTGGAGCGCCCGACATCGCGATTGTCGTAGCGAATGACAAACCGTCCTGCATCCGCCAGCCGCTGGCAAAACTCTTCCTCCCACCAAACCAGTGACGCCTGAGCGCCCATAATCAGCAAAATAGCCGGATCAGCGGGGTTCCCAAAGCTCTCCGTGCAAATCTCCGTGTTCTTCACCTTCACCATTTGTTCAGTCATTCGTACATCTCCCTTCAAAGTCCGTGTTATCATTAGCTCGCTTGGCTGCTACGAGAGCCAGTCAGTATGGCTCGCCGCCTCTGCCAAGCCTGCACAGTTGTTTTGTTTCGCTCATCACATTTTGCCAACAAAAAAACACAGGCTGGTTGCCTGTGCTTGTGTAATCGAAACATACAAAGAAAAAGAACCGCGCAAAAAACACCCTGATTTCCGCGCACGATGACAACAGCCACGAAAAATGGCCGTTCCGTTCTCTTTTCCATTGTTTGTTGTTTTCCAGGGCAAACAAGTGCCGCATTCACCTGCTTTTCACGCGTTTTCACACGTTTACGCACTTGCGCCCTGCAAACAGGTTACCTGAATGGCAAACCATTTTTCGATTACCGTATGCACACAACATAGCCTTTTTGTGCTATTCAAAATCATTGTGCCAGGAATCCAATCGAAAAATTAATTTGCCACACGTAACCCTCCGTTCCATTCAAGTGCCTACAGCTTATCATGCGCTGCTTTTGACTGTCAATAACTGGTGCTCGCCCAGCGATTGGCTTCCTTAGCTCGTTCCTTTTCAGCTACGCAAGTAACTCTCCAATCGCTTCGTTCTTTGTTGCCCATCCAACAGCCCATTCCTTCGCGTGCTACGCGGTAATTCTCCAGCCGCTCGTTCTTTGCTGCAGCTCCCACAGCCGCGCGTAAAGCCCGCCTTTTTCCAGCAGCTCCTGGTGACGCCCCTGCTCCACGACTTTGCCCTCTTCCAGCACGATGATATTGTCCGCATTCACGACTGTTTTCAGCCGATGAGCGATCATGATGACCGTGCGCCCTTTGACCAGACGGCCGATCGCCTGCTGCATGACCGCTTCATTTTCCGGATCGAGAGAAGAAGTCGCTTCGTCCAGCAACAGCACAGGCGCATTTTTCAAAATCGCCCGCGCAATCGAGATGCGCTGCTTCTCCCCGCCAGACAGGGTAGAACCTCCCTCTCCGACCATCGTGTCGTAGCCGTCCGGCAGCTTCATGATGAAATCGTGACAGCACGCTTCCTTGGCGGCTGCCTCAATCTCCTCTTGCGTCGCATCTTCTCGGCCATAACGTATATTGTTGCGGATCGTGTCCTGAAACAAATATACATCCTGAAAAACCATGGAGATTTTTTTCAACAGCTTCTCCGGGTCCAGCTCGCGCTCATCTTTGCCGCCGAACAGCACTCGTCCGCCGAGCGGGTCGTAAAACCGCGCCGCCAGCCGCAGCATGGTACTTTTCCCGCTGCCGGATGGCCCGACAATCGCCGTCAACGTGCCTTCTCTCATTTCGACAGAAACTTTGTCGAGCACAAGCGTATCGTCATAGCCGAAGCTGACCTCCTCGAACCAGATGTCGTGCCCGTGCGGCGCATCCTGTTCTCCTTGCATGATCGGCTGGGCAAGCAGGTTGACGATGCGCTCGCCTGCCATCGCATCGTATTTGAATGAAGGCAAGCGCATAATCGCGACGGAAAGCGGGTCGAAAATACGCGCTCCCACGAGCAGAAACATCGCGAACAAAGGAACGGTCATTTCCCCGCCGAGTACGCGATACACACCAACAATCGTCACGAGCGACACACCCGACTGCATGAACGCCATCGCCACGAGAAAAAACGGGCCGAGCACCCCTTCGATGCGGATGCTTTCCTTCATGAACTGATAAAACGATCGCTCCAGCCGGGTAAAGTTGTCCATGCGCAAATTGTACGCTTTGATGACTTTCATCCCGTACAAGTATTCTTGCAGACAGTTGGCGAGTGTGACTTTTGCCTGGGAATGGCTCGTGCCAAGCTGTCGCTCCACCCTGGAGACTCCCCACAAAATCAGGATCGTGACAGGAAAGCCGGCCAACATCGCCAACGCCATGCGCCAATCCCAAAACAGCAAGCCAAAAAACGCGAGGAACGGAATCAGTATCCCGCTGACCAGTTGCGGCAACACCGAAGTGCTCGCATTTTCAATTTGAGTAAAATCGTTCATGATGGTGTGGCCCAGCTCGCCAGCATCCTTGCGCATGAGAAAGCCAAGCGGCAGCTTGCGCAAATGCTCGGCCAAGTTCGTCCGTCCGGCGGCAGACGCTTCATAGGCGCCGCGATAAATGGCGCGATACGCCTTCTGCTCGCAGAAATACACCACGCCGAGAAACACAACCATACCAGCCGCTGCGAGCCACAAACCTGTCGTGTCAAGCACGGCCTGCTCCCCCGCGTAATAGGCGTACACGAGACTGACAGCCCAAGCCAGACAGCCAAAAGGCAGCATGTTCGCCAGATTGGCAAGCACAGCCCAGATAATCGGCTTCGCCATTTTTTCCGGGTGGCCGGCCGTAATGTTATACAACATGTTGCGCATCAGCCGAACACCTCCTTCTCTTGCCTGAGATCGACTGTCCAATCCGTCGAACTCGTGTAGGCCACCCACATGTTTTTGTACAGCCCGCCTCTGGCCAAAAGCTCTCTGTGCGTACCTCTGTCCGCGATCGTTCCGTCCCGCAGCACGATGATCTGATCCGCCTCGCAGATGGTCGTCAACCGATGGGCGATAATCAGTACAGTCTTGCCCTTGATCAGTTCCCCCAAGGCGAGCTGCATCTCGTACTCGTTCTCAGGATCAGCGTAAGCCGTCGCTTCATCGAGAATTAAAATCTGCGCGTTTTTCAAAATCGCCCGGGCAACCGACACACGCTGCGCCTCTCCACCCGACAGATGCACGCCGCCCTCGCCGATCAGCGTGTCGTAGCCTTTTGGCAACCGCTCGATAAACGTGTGGCATTGCGCAGCCTTGGCCGCCCGGTATACGTCCTCTCGCGTCGCAGACGGCCTTCCCGCCAAAATGTTGTTGTACAGCGTATCGGAAAACAGGAACGTATCCTGGAATACAAAAGACATCGCATCCATCAGCTCGCCAGTTTTCATCGCACGGATGTCTACCCCGCCAACGGAAATCGTCCCCTTTTGCACATCCCAAAACCGCGGAATCAACTGCGCAATCGTCGATTTTCCAGAGCCGGACGGGCCGACCAGCGCCGTAATTTTTCCTTGCTGTGCCACGAAGCTGATGTCTCTCAGCACTTCGTTGCCCCCCTGCTCGTTATAGGAGAAGGAGACATGTTGAAACGCAATGTCATAGCCCGTCGGCTTGTGTCCGTTGTCCGGTTCCGGGATCGGCTGCTCTTTCAGCATGTCGTCAATACGGTTGACTCCCTCCGCGATCGTCGTCATGGCCGAAGCGAAGCTGTTCAGCTTGAAAATCGGCGTAGAAATCCCTGGCGCCAGCACGAGAAACAGCATTAGTGTGGCGGCGAAAGCGACATGATCCGGGTCTTTGCTGAGAAAATACACCCCGACCGGAAAGAAAAAAGTCGCAAGAGACAGCAAGATGACCTTGAAGGAGACGTAGCCCCGTTCAAAATTGTCCGTATAGCGCAGACTGAAATCGCGATAATGCAGCATGTCTTGATAAAACTTGCGAAATGAATGCACGGTCTGCCCAAACACTTTGATCGCCGGCATCCCGCGGACGTACTGCACAGAAGAGGTGCTGATCGATTCCAGCGCGTCAAAATACTCCTTCAGCCCCGCCTTTGCCTTTTTGCCAGCCATCATCGAAAACTGGGCGGCAAATCCGAGCACCATCGGGATGATGCAGGCCAGAGCCAGCCAAACGTCGAGCGAGAACATCGCCACGATGATCACGACTAGCATGACTGCCGTATTGATCAAATCGGGAAGCTGATGGGCAATAAACAGCTCAATTCGCTCCACGTCCAGCTCCACCACTTTTTTGATTTTTCCCGTCGCATTTTTATTGAAGTAGCCGAGCGGCAAAGAGCCGATATGATCAGCCAGCTTGACCCGGATGCCGTACAAAATACGAAAAGCGGCAATGTGCGAGCACATCCCGCCAACGTACATGAACAAATAGCCGAGGAGCAGTCCAACCACGCCCCATACCGCCCATGTGATGACATACGCGGCGTCGACAGCGGCAATGTCATCCGCATGGCGCAAAAGCTCAGCCAAAACGCAGTAAATCGACAAGTACGGGACGAGCAGCAAAAAGACGCTCACGGTAGACAAAACGGCCGAGCAAACCATCAGCGTCTTTTTCTCGCCTGCCAGTTCCATAAGCCGGGCCAGTCCTTTTTTGGGCTTACGTTTCAACGGTTCTCACTCCTTGTTCTGTGAAAATCGTCTCCTCATCATGAGCCGCTTTCAACTCCACAACCTGGTCGCTTGCCAGTCCAGACAAAATCTTGTCGTGTGTAATAATCACAACAGTCTTTCCTGCCCGGGCCAGCTGCTTGACCCACGCCGCGACTTTCAGGACACCGTCACCGTCCAGCCCGCTCGTCGGTTCGTCCAAAATAATCCACTCGGCATCCGAGCAGTAGGCGGCAGCCATCGTCACCCGCTGCTTTTCTCCCCCTGACAAGGAAGCAGGGTGACGGTCGCGCAGTCCTTCAATGCCGAACGCTGCCATCGCTTCATAGGCCCGCTTGCGCAAGTTCTCGTCCAGCGCTCTGCCCATGACAATCTCGTTGCCCACACTGTCCGAATACAGCTGGTAGTCTGCGTCTTGCATGACCAAGTAGCTGGCCGAGCGCCGCTTGCTGGCGGAATAACGGGCAGAACCGTAGAAGACCGCTCCGCTTCGCTCGCGCAACAGCCCGCACAACACTTTGCAAAGGGTCGTCTTCCCCGATCCGTTTTCACCCGTCAAGGCCGTCACCGTGCCTTTCGGGAGCGTGACGTTCAGATTCGAGATCCCATCTCCTTTTTTCCGGTAGGAATACGACAGTTCCCGGGCTTCCAGCGCCATTTCCGCCGTGCGTACAGTCTCCCTGTGCTCCTGCTCCCCCATCCGAATCATATCGGGATGGCGCAAACCGTACGGGCGAACCGCTTCCATCGGCAGTTCGGCAAACTCGTCCCGCGACCACGTCCGGGCGATTTGGCCTTGATTCATGCAGACAAACGAGTCCGCGACAGGCAAAAACGGATTCAGCCGATGCTCGCAAATGAGCAAAGTCGTGCCGTTGTCCTTGAGTCTCCCCAAAATCTCGATCAGATTTCGCGTAGAGGATTGATCCAGATTGGCTGTAGGCTCGTCTAGCAAAAGCAGCGGCGGGTTCAGGACAGATGCCGCCGCGATCGCGACACGCTGCTTTTGCCCGCTGGACAGCTTGTGCAGCGAGCGGTCGAGCAAATGATCTACCCCCAGTTGTTTCGCCACACTTTCAATCCGTTCGATAATTTCTGCCGGGTCCATCCCGATGTTCTCCGCCGAAAACGCCAGCTCATCCCGCACCTTTTCCATAAAAAACTGGCTGCGCGGGTCCTGAAATACGACACCCATCAGCATCGTTCTCTCCTGCGGCAAAAGCTCGGCCGGACTTTTCCCGCCCACACTCACCGTACCGCTGAGCGTCCCTGGATAAAAGCCGGGAGCCAGCCCGTTGACCAGCCGCATCATCGTGCTCTTGCCGCTGCCGGAGCGCCCGCACAACACGACGCACTGTCCGGCTTTGACAGACAAATTGATCTGCTTGACTCCCGACTCGCTGCCGGGCTCTCCGTCATCACTTGCATAATGGAAGGTGACATCGCGCAATTCGATCATCGAATAATCCCTCCCCCGTAAATCGCTGTTCCTGCGATGATATAAATGAGCAAAGCCACTGCGTCCACCGATTTGAAATGATACGGATAGATAGATGTCCTGCTGCACTTGCTCTCGATCCCGCGCAGCTCAGCCGATGAAGCCAGCTCGGCTGACAGTTTCAGGCAACGCACGACCAGCGGCATGAAATAGCACTCGTAAGCCATAGCCGGATGAAGCAGCGCGCTGTACCAGTGCGGGAAAATGCCCCGAGCGCGAATCCCGTCCCGAATCGCCTGCATTTCCATGATGACAACCGGGAAAAAGCGGAGCAAAACGCAAATCATTACCGTGATCGGCCGGGGCACAGCCATTCTCTCCAGCACGCACATCAGACTGCCAGGAGGCGAGTACATCAGCGTCGCCCCGATCATGACCAGCGGCATCATTCTGGCAAAAGAATAGAAAACGAGCTTCATCGTGCCCAGCATCTGCGGCATGATATACGCAATAACCAGCGACATCACATAGACGAGAATAAATGGCATGACCTTTCTGGACAGGTGATTTAAGACCAAGTACACTACACTTAAAGCAACCATCATATGTACTTGCCATTCTTCCTTGATCAAAATGGTCAGGATCGTTGCCAGCAAAAGCACCAACAAGTGTGTCTTTGGACCCGGTTTTCTCATGCCAGCTTCGCCTTTTTCACATGCTTCTTGAACAACACGTTTCCGATCAGGCACCCAAGCAGCCCGCCCGCTGCTGAAATCGCTAACATCGTAATCGCCATGCTCGGCGTACTGTAGTAATAGAGCATCTTATCCATGGCGGCTTTGGAATAGCTCTTGGACAAAGTGGCAATATACGCATCGCGGAAGAAAATGAGCGGAACGATAGCGCAGAGCGAATAGCCTACGTAAAACAGGGCGTAGGCAATGGCGTTGCGGACAGGATTTTTATAGCCGTCCTTGCCCCACAAAACCAGTTCGCCCACGATTCCCATGCAGGCCAATACGAGCAAAAAATACGCGTAGCCATAGGCGATAAAATACAAGCCTGTAATGACGGAAGTGAAGAACAGGACACCTCTTTTGTTAATTTTGTTGGACATGACAACGTAAAGCGGCGCATTGAGCAAAGCCGTAATCCCGCCAACCACCAGATACGAGGCGAAGGTAAAGATCGGGCAAATCGTCATAATAATGAGCATGACTACGTTAAAAATAGCGAGTGTGATAAAGTCCCGCAAAGTCCATCTGTTTTGCAGGGGTGAGACGGCGGCTTCCATGATAAATCCTCCTTTTGTTCATACTCTGAGATGATAGGACTGTAAATGAGATCAATTTTCATTTGCAGTAACTTGGTTCCATTTTATTTTTTTCCAACTCGGGGGGTCAATGAGCTAACGGCAGGTGTGTCTTTTCATGGCATCATTTCGTCTGATCAAAGCATTGGGAGGTGAGTAGAAATGAAGGATCTTGTAGCTGACATGCACGTGCCTTGCCTGGCAAAATGCGGTTTTTTCCGCGATGACAGCCCATCTCCTTACAGTCAGGCGGGAACGTGCTTCTCCATCTCGCCGGAAAAAGGCTCCGGGCATTACTGGACGTATTCCCGCGAGAATCTGTTTTCCATCTCCATCCTCGACTTCGTTTTTTACGAGGATTTGTACCTGGAATTTGAGCAGCCGAAATATATGAGCCTGAACTACTACGACTCCGTGGCGGGAGAAGAGCTGCATCCGCCGAAGCGTCTCTCCTCCGGATACATCCGGGTGCATTTTGGCTGCAATAACGTGTATCGGGCGCGATATGAGAAAAATGTGCCGATTCGTTCCACTGGGTTTGAGATTACGCCGGAGTATTACGAAGATTATTTGCAGACCAAATACCCCGATGAGTACACAGACCTTCGTTCCGCTTTTGTCAGCGTGGACGGCCTGACTCATTTCCCCGAGCTTGTCTTTTTGCTCAGGCAAATCAGACAATTTCGCGGTACGGGAATCGCCGCGCGACTGTACTACGAGAGCAAGGTTGCCGAAGCGGTTTCCCTGATCGTCGAACGGGCCAAACAGCAAAAAAAGGCTCATCCGAGCAAGTTTGTGTCCAGAGAGGATTTGGATAGTCTTCAAGCTGTGACTGCGTATATGGATGAACATTTTGCCGGAGAACTTCACCTGGAGCATCTCGCCCGCATTGCCTGCATGGGTACGACAAAGCTCAAGTACACGTTCAAGCTCGTCTATAAGTGCACGATTACCGAATACATTCAAAACAAGCGAATGAGCCATGCGGAACAGCTGCTCAGCACGACTGACTTGCCGATCAGCCAGATCGCCCAGATCGTCGGCTATCACAATTCGAGCCGTTTTTCCGAGCTGTTCCGCAAGATGACTGGTCTTTTGCCCAACGAATACAGAAGACATTGCGCCACCCCTCTGCTCGGCGTAGCAAAAAAATAAGCTGTGGCCGCTTCTGTGACGGCTACAGCTTATTTTTTCAGCAAACGTGCGTCTTTAGTTGCTCGATCACGCTTTCCCAATGTTCCTTCATCTGCTCGCGCATGTCGGCATCCGCCAAGTTTTCCTGATGAAAGCTGACGGTAGTTTTCCCGTTTTTGGCGGAAATCAAGCGGATTTGCAGCGTCGAGAACTTTTCCCAATCGCTTTTTTTCCACCTTAGGCGAAGCTGCTGATAAGGCTTGACGATTTTGAACTGTCCGGATATTCCTTGCTGCGATTCAAAAGCTGCTTCTGCTGCAAGCGACAGCGGCGGCAGGTCGCCCAGCCAAAGCTTCGTTCCCTCCGGGGAGGTCAGAAAAAGCCAGATTGGCTCCGCCTCTACGGGAAGCGTTCTCCTCACGCCGATCTGAAACCCGGCAGCAGCGGTTTGCCCCACCACCTTAGGAGTGGCAGCGGACTGCTTTTTGTTCATCTGTACTTCCCCCTATCCGTTCGAAATGTGCGTGCTAATGCTCACAAACTTGTCTTTCTAGCATACTTTCATTTTTTGGAAATATCAATCAATCCACAGAGGAAAACAAGTTGCGTACCCGTTCATCCCGCAGCCAAAGCCCGCCCCAGGCCAAAATGGCCAGGTAGACAGCAAACAGCGTGTGCGTCAAAAGCGGCGCATCTACGCGAACTTGTGTAGCGATGACGCCACCGAAGTAGCCTGTCAGCAAAATCGCTCCCAACACTGCAGTTCGCGGCAAAGCGTACAAAACAGTAGAGATAATCGCCAAAATGCCCAAGAGCGCAATATGGTGCTGCGCAAATCCGAGTACCAGTGTGCCTTCGACGACAGGAGCGGGTTGGATCAGCTTGAACACACCGTCAAACAGCATGAAGAGGATGACCAGCCAGCTCATGATCCGCGCTACCCACAGTCGCGTTCGGGAAATTGTTTTCGCCATGTTTTCTAACCGCCTTTCTTTATTTGCCAAAATCCTTTTGTTAAGAGAAGCGTATCATAAACCGCTCAACAACGTTTCTTCTCGTTTGCTATGTTCAGCGTCACGGCTCGTGGACCGCATGCCGCTCCGCTCACTCTCCTGCCAAAACATCGAGACGTTTTTCACAGAAAAAAGCAGTCCGTGCAAAAGGCTGCTGCCTCGCTGCTCGAACTGCCTGCGTTCTTCTGTTATTTTGCTGTGCCGCTTACTTCAGCCGCTCCACCTGATAGCCTTTTTCCTTCAGTTGGTCAAGCACCATGCCTTTCAGCGCGTAGTGGGCAGAGCCTACGACGACAAAGGAAGTGTGCTCGCCTTCCTGTTCCAGCAACTGGGCCAGCTTGTTCGCCATGTTTTTGTCCCGTTCACCAACGAGGCGCTGGTTCAATCCTCCGGCATCGAATTGTCCTTCCACGCTCAAAACGCGAGTCATGCCTTCCAGATCGCCTTGCACCCACTTCGTCTGCATGTCTTGCAACACCTGATAGCTTGCTGCCGGCTCTTTTCCGGAAAGCAAGCTGTCCAGAATGACGTTCAATTCCTTTTCCTGCTGCTCTGCGGGTACGCCCGAGAGCAAATCGGCTTGCAGCTTGATGCCTTCCAGCTCGTGGACCGGCTTTTGCTCAAGCATCGCTTTGGCCAGGAAATAGCGGTCGATCCCTGTCAGCATCGCCAGTTCGCCTTCCTCCGGGCTTCCGGTATAGCCTACCGTTACCAGGGAAAGACCAACGGCAAAAGGCTTGTAGCCATCGAACGCATTTTCAGGCAATTTCATGCTTGCCAGCGCCTTTTGCAGCTTGCTGTATGTGGCGGCTGACACGTGATCCTGGAGTGTCGTTCCGTCGCTGTAAATCATTTTCTCCAGCATGTAATTCATGTCGCCAGCAAGGATATCCGCCTCGACCCACAGATCGTCTGACGCTTCATAAGCGTCGCGGATTGTTTTTTGCATCGGATACATGTCGGTTGTGCCCATATGAATCGAGCCGAGCAAATAGAGCGTATTTTGGCCTTTGGTCACTTTCCACAACAAGCCTTTGGCTCCGCCGCCCGCCAAATCATTGGCGAACTCGACCACCCGGCTGGCCATGACCGCAGCCTGCTCTACTGTTGCTGGCTGATCCAGCTCCAAACCTGTGCTCGTCCCTTTGACAAGTTCATGTTTGCGCATGTACTCCAACGGAGCGAGTGCAGTCACATCGGCTCCCTTTCCGGCTGGCCACTCATAGTTTGCCAGCAGCTTGTGCAAGGAAACGGCTACTGCTTCGCGCGTCGCCACACGGTTGTCTGACCAGGACAAAGCTGCTTTTTTCTTCAAGCCAAGCTGATCGAGCTTCTTTTCTGTCGCTTTCAGCAAATCCGCAAACTTATCGGCAGGAATCGGTTGAAGGAACGATTCGTCTTTGTACCAGGCTAACGGAAAAATTCCGTATTTCTCGCCTTCATTCAATGTCGAAATGGACCATTCACTGAGAAAAGGCACCTGAACAGGCTCTGCGGCTTTCAGCGGGTATACGTGGCCGAGCAAAATCGTCAGGCCAAGCACTCCCGCCCCTGCCCATCTGCCAAGCTTCTTCCAGTGGTTGTTTCTTTGCATTTTCAAGATCTCCTCTCATGCTGTCTGCAACTTGCCTGCATGTTTCTAGTAAACAATGGTAGATTATACCACAGTTGAAAATGGTAGGTAAACGTCAAAAAGTCTGTCTGCTCCCTGTGGCAGCCGCCAGTCTGATCGTATCCAGAAGCCGATGCAGGTGGAGTGCCTCAAAAAAATCGGGAACGGTGAACGTCCCTGTCTGAATGTCCTTGGCAAAAGCTTCATGAGCACTAGCCACATATTGCCTGACTGCTTCGCCTTCTGCCGCATCTTTTGCAACCGAGACGAAGTGGTCCGGATTGCTTGCTGCAACACGGCTTGCAGAAGAGTAGGCTGTCATGTGCGCTTCCAGGTTGCCGAACTGTACATGCCCCACCGAATTGTGCTGCACGATGCGAATGACTCCCAGCTCTCCCTGAATTTCCAGCTCAAAGGCGGGATACGTGCCGGCCTGGATATGAACGAATGCCGAAGCCCCGCTTTTCAGCACTCCTTGCACCATGATCTGATCTGCTGTGTCTTTTGCAATGATTTCATTCGTCGCAAGCACAGTCGCGGTAGAAAAATTCCGGTTCATCATCGCGGACAGCTCACGAAAATCGCCAAGCAAGTAGCACAGGGCATCCAGGGAATGGCCGCCGTTGATCGCAAGCAATGTCGCACCGTGTTTTTCGCTCAGCAAATACGCCCCCTGCCGATCGGTGACTCCGCCTTTTCCTTGCGTGGAAACGCGCATGTGACAAGACAAGATACGGCCAATCTCGCCTCGCTCCAGACGCTGCTTCACTTGCCGCAGCACAGGTGACTGTCTCGCCTGAAGCCCTGCTGCGTGATGAACGCCTGCCTGTCTTGCCAGACCAGCCAACTGTTCTGCTTCGCTTGTCGTGACAGCTAGAGGCCACTCGCAGTACACATGCTTCCCGGCAAGGATGGCGCTGCGGACTGCATCGTAATGATCAGGAACCTTGACGCTTACAACTACCAGCTCCACAGCTGACGAGCCGCTTACGGCGCGATGGTCTGTCGCAGCGAGCGTAGCCCCGGTCACTTCCGCACTCTTTCGCGCACTCGCTTCGTTTGTCGTGGCGATTGCGGTGATGCGGTGTCGCTCACTTTGCAAAAGCACAGGAATATGCGTCTTACTTGCCCACTGATTGTTCAACGACCCGCCGATAATCCCGGTGCGAATTTGCTTTGTATCCATGTCTTTCCCTCCTGCTTCACGCGTGCAATTCTTTTTTGTGAAAAGTATACTAATCCAAAGACATCTCGAATAATGTTAACTTTTGATTGCTCTATCACTTTTTTTGATGGAAGGAGTTGAAAACATGGATATGGATACGATCCGGGCGTTCGTGACAGTTGCCGAGTTGAAGAGCCTGTCCGCCGCTGCCTTTCGCATGAACCATCTGCAATCCAACATGACGGCGAAAATCAAAAAAATCGAAGCTCATTACGCACAGCAACTGTTCATTCGCAGTTCCAAAGGCATGGAGCTGACGGTGGAAGGCAAGCGGCTTTACACGCACTACAAGAAGCTATTGAGCTTGTGGGAAGAAGCCGAACAAGAGATGAAACAGCTTGAACCGAAGCTTCGGCTGGGCACGATGCAATCCGTGATTGGCTCGGAAATTACCACTACGCTTGCCGGCTTGTATGAAAAATACCCGCAGCTGTCCGTTACTTTACAGACTGGCTCAACTGCCGAAATGGAACAAGCGCTGATGAATGGCACGATCGACCTGGCTTTCACGATTGGCGCATCCAGCAAGACGGAACAGTTGCACTATAAAAAAATCGGCTTGGAGGAAGTCGTCCTGGTTGGAAAAGGAGCCGTGCCAGGCATGTCGCTCAAAAGCATTTTGCCAGGAGCAACGGTACTGATTTTGTCCGAACAATGCCTGTATACATCGCGCATGGCACAACTTTTTTCCGATTTCGGTCTGCCAAAAGCACCCGTGACACAGGTTGCTGTAGTGGAAACTCTGCTACAATTCGCCGCGCTGGGAATGGGCATTACTCTCATGTCCAAACGCATTGTCGAACGGCTCGGTGTGACGAACTATTTGGAGCTGCCTGCCGAGCAGCGTTTTCTCGATAAATATGTGATTACCAGGCAAGGCTATGAGCTTTCTCCGCTGGAAAAGCAATTTATAGAAGCCAGCCACTTTTTATAGTCCGACCTGGTTTGCTCCGCTTTTTTCCTGCTTCTTGTCCCGGTTCGAGGTACTGGGACAGCGCTGAAAAAAAAACACACAGCTTTGCCCCTGCTGTGCGTTCCCGATCCGCTCTTTATTTTCCCTCGACAAACGTAATCTTCTTCATGAGCAGCCTGATGCCTTTTGGCAAAAAATAAGCGACTGGAAAAGCCAGTGAAAACGCCATCGGCCACGCCTTGAGCCAGCGTGTAAGCAGCATGGAGTCGAAGCCGAAATTAACCAGCATCATGAAAAACGACAAAAGACAGGACATGCCCAAAGCCATCAGAAAAGTAAAAAGAATGTGTTCGTATTTTTTGTTGATTTTCACAAGCATCACCCTCGTTGTAATTTCCTGTTATTCCCTATTATAAGGTACCTATTTTGCGCAATAGTTACCTCGTTAACTATGGTAGATTAAAGCATAATGGCGAAGTCGTCAATCGCGTAAGTGTCGGCTGAAAAAAAAGAAAAAACCCTTGGCAATCAAGGGTTTTTAGACATGTCTTCGCTATTGTTCTTTCATCCGGCTGGCTACCGCTTCCGCCAGTTCGGTTGTCAACTGGGGAACGTGCGATTTCAGGATGGAATTTACCATCGGCGCCTTCAAGCCTTTGGCTGTAATATCGAGAAAGCCGGTCATTTTCGTACACTTCTCGCCCAATTCCTGTGCCTTGAAGTAGCCTTCGCCCGTGAAATTCTCGTTGATTCCGGCCAGCATGAATTTGACTTCGGTCGGCTCGTTCCATTCCGTAATATCTACCTGCAAGCTGATCTCCTTTTTCAAGATGCCGATGTCTCCGGTAAAGCTCCAGGTCACGCGGCGCTCGTTAATGACTTCGTGGCTGATGTAGCCCGGAACTAGCACTACCCAATGATCCAATACACGGACAAACTCCCAAACCGTTCGGATTGGCAGCGGCACTTCGATATCGTGGATGCCTTGAGGCATGGCTTTTCATCCCTTTCCCCGTATGATTTCTCTGTCTCGTAATATGTATGGTTTGTTTTGACAGGATATATCGGGAAAATGTGGCGAAGCGTTTGCCCATGCCAGGCCATTTTACATGAGCTGCTTCCGGTCCGGCTTGCCCAACTCGGTGTACGGCAGCTGCTCGACAAAAACGATTTCTTTGGGCATCTGATATCTGGCTACTTTTTGCCGCAGCCATTGCTGCAATTGTGTCTCAGTCAGTCCGGCATGACTCGCGAGCTGGACGAACGCCTTCAACCTTTGCCCAAACGCTTCATCCGGGATGCCGATCACAGTCGCGTCTTCGATGGCCGGATGCTCCACAAGCACTCGCGCAAGCTCGACTGGATACACATTTTCGCCAGCGGACACCACCATGTCGTCTGTTCGCCCGCACAAGTAGTAATAGCCCGCTGCATCCCGATAACCGACGTCGCCTGTCTCGATCCAAGCCTGTCGCTTGAAAAACAGCGAGCCGCCCGCCTTCACGCACAGCTGGCCGATTTCGCCTGCCTTGCATGGACGCTGATCGGAGTTTCGCACATTTCGCACATGCAAACGGACACCCGGGATTTTTTGCCCGATCGTGTGCGCACGATGCCGGAGGTCGCCGGGCGTGGCGATCACACATAGCCCCGCTTCCGTTGTCCCGTATAAATTGTACAGACAGTCGCCCAATTCGGCGGACACCTCGGCTACGAGTCCGGTGGCAAGCGGCGCTCCGCCTGATGCGATGCAAACAAGAGACTGCAACGCTGTCGGATCGTGATGCAGCATTTTTCTGAGCATCAACGGGACAACGGATACGACCTCTACTTTGTGTCTGGCAATCAGCTCACACGCTTTGGCGGCAGCGAAGCCGGGAGTGATCACTGTTTTTTTGCCCAAAGCGACAAACAACAGCAAGATAGCCAAACCGTATCCATGGTAGATCGGCGTCGCAATATAGGCTGTATTCAGCCGAAGCAGCCCAAGCTGGCTGAGCAGAGCCAAAAACGGCGGCAAATAATGAAACAGCGACGGCTTGTGCGGCACTTTTTTCGCACGCCCCGTCGTTCCGCCTGTCAGGAGCATGATCTTGCCCGCAGAACTGCGCGCTGGTACTGGCACTGACGCCAGCTCTTCGTCCGACCAGTCCGAGCATTCTCCCAGCAACTGGTTGATCGCGGGAAGATGCTCGTGATAGCTGTACAGACTCGCTCCCGCGTATCCCGCCTGCTCGATGGTCGCCGTCTGCTTTTCGTCGTGGATAAGCAGGTCCAGCTCCACTTCGTCGAACAACTGCCTGAGCTGTCCCGCACTCATTTCGGGATTGAGCAAATATACATCGCAGCCCGTACCGGACGCCGCGAAAATGGCTCGCACCAACGCGATGTGGTTTTGGCATAAAAAGCCGACCTGTTTGCTTTTCGCAAGACCGTATTTTTCCTTGAACACCCAAGAGAGCCGCAGAGAGTCTGTCCAAAGCTGCTGAAAGCAAACCGTTTCCCGCTCGTCGACCAATGCGACCTTTTGAGCGTGGGTGCTTTGCGCGAGCTTCAGCAGCGTCATCAGGTTCGTTCCGCATCGGAACAAGGCGGCGAGCAGCCTGCCGATGCCTGCTGGCGTCAAAAGCTTCATTTTGGCAAGCACAGCGAGCAAATACATCAGGCGCATCGTCATTCCCCCCTTTTGCGTAGCCAGCGAGGAAGCAATCGCTCCCATAGCCCTCTGCCAAACAAGGAAGCCAGCTCGCCCCCCAAAAGCCACCACGGGCGGATCGTGGTCCGTTTCGTGTACAGCGATTTGGCGATGAGCCTCGCAGCGTGCTCTGCGCTCATGGCAGGCATGCTCCGATAGGCAGTCGTGGGCAAAATCATCGGCGTTCTCACCAGCGGCAAGTAAATCGATGTCGTGGCAATCCCCTTCGCGCTCCACTCCGGCGCGGCCGAGCGAAACCAGGTGTCGAACGCGGCTTTCGAAGCTTGATACGCCGCCCAGTAAGGCAACGGGAGCAACGATGTGTTGATCGTGGAGACGTTTACGATCTGCCCTTTGTTTCGGGCGAGCTGCTCAGTAAGCGACAACAAGATTTTAACCGGAGCAAAATAATTGATCGCCATCGTCCGGGTAAAATCGTGATAGCGCTCCAGAGAGTCCATGATCGGTCGCCGGATGGACAAGCCTGCATTGCTGACCACGATGTCGATCCCGCCAGACTGCTCGTGCAAAAACGCAAGAAATGCCTCCAACTGAGCCGGATCGCGAAGATCGGCCCCGCACACACTGACTCTCGCCCCGTCTCGCTCGATTTCAGCTTTGATCCGGCGCAGCTTTTCCTCTCTTCTCGCCACCAGCAGCAAGTGCACTTGGCAGCGCCCCAGCACATATGCCAGCTGCTCCCCGATTCCCGAGCTGGCCCCGGTAATGAGAATCGTCTTGCCCGCAACAGCCGCCGCGAGCTTGCCCTCATCCAGAGCCGTTGGCCAAAACAGCATGTTTTCCCACAACGTATAGGCAGGCATCCGCATCGTCCTTTTTTCTGTGAAAAACGTCTCGCCGTTTTTCATGAAATGGGATGTGACCGCTTGCGGTCAACAAAACGGTCATGTTCGTTTTGGTTAGTCGTCCATTCTCCTTTATTTTCCTCGACCTAGCCCGCAGAAACAAGAATGAGATAAATTCTCAACTGTGATATTGGTCACAAGGCATCGCTCTGCACATGTTTTATACTGGGCTCGTAATCAATCAACTACCTGCTCCCATTAAAACGCGTGAAAGGTTGTGAAAGTGCGCCTCAGTGCGATTGCTCTGGCCTTTGCTTCCTTTTCTCATTTTTTTCCGTTCACACAATGTTATAATTGAGAATGATTATTATAATCAATTATAACAATGCGAGAAAAGGAGTGCATTCCTATGCTGTCTACTGGCCCGATCTCCTCCGTTTTGCGTTGCTTTCATTTGTTTCGCAATTTGTCCGAGCATGAGTTGAAAGCTGTTGCGGCTACGTGCAAATCCGGTGAATTTGCAAGAGGCGACTACCTTTTCTATCAATCGGAAGAAATCTTGCAAGTGTACTTCGTCATTTCCGGCCGAGTCCGTCTGTTCAGCACGAGTGAAGATGGAAAAGAACAAACTTTCCTGCTTGCCGATCAGGGCGACATGTTCCCTCACCTCGGATTTTTTCGCACAGACAGCTATCCGCACCACGCCGTCGCGCTGGATGACGTCCATTGCCTCGTCATTCCCGTGCGCACTTTCGAACAGCTGCTGCTCGCTCATCCCGCCATCAGCTTCAAAATCATGCAAGTGCTGGCGGACAAAATTATCGACCTTCAGCAGCGTCTGGAAGACAAGACGTTTTATCCGGTGGAAAGCCAGCTCGTGTCTTTGTTGCTGCGCCTGAGCGAGACACACGCAGCCAGGCTCGACGCAGAATGGCTCCGCTTTTCCACCACTTTTACCAATAGCGAGCTGGCCGGGATGCTCGGCACGACGCGAGAGACGGTCAACCGCACGATCCAGAAGCTGAAAAAGCAGCAAGCGGTCGTGATGGCCCAGGGCGGCAGCATGCACATTCACCTGGAAAAGCTGAGAAGCTTGCTTCCTGACACGCCTGTTGTACCGATCGATCCCCAAAAAGACCATTTTATCCGCACTCACGCCCAGGCATGCTGCGTCAGAGGCTGCCATGAGGTGTGAACGTGCGATCATAAGAAAGGATGTTTGACATGACCGAAAAAGCAAGCCGCAAGCCTACTCACCTGTTTCTCGCTTCCCTTGGGAAAACCCGGCTGCGTCCGGGCGGAAAAGAAGCGACCGAGCGCATTTTGCAAGCATGCCGCCTCACCGCCGATACGAAAGTGCTGGAAGTAGCGCCAAACATGGGCACGACCGCCATTCAGATCGCCAAGGAGTACGGTTGCCAGGTGACCGGAATTGATATTCACCAGCCGAGCGTCGAGCGGGCGCAGGAAAACATTCGCCAGCACGGACTGGAAGAGCGCGTCCAGATTGCATACGGCAATGCATTGGAGCTGCCTTTTGCCGCTGAAACGTTTGACGTGGTGATCAATGAAGCGATGCTCAGCATGCTGCCGCTGGAACAGAAAAAGCAGGCGATCGCGGAATATTTCCGCGTCTTGAAGCCGGGCGGCAGACTGGCGACCCACGATTTGCTGCTGTGCAAGGACCCGGAAACGCCGGAAGTGCAGGAGCGCCTGGCTGCTTTGCGCCAACTGCTCGCGGTCAATGCCCAGCCGATGACCGAAGCGAACTGGCGCGGTTTGTTCGAACAGGCTGCCTTCCGCCAAGTCGATTGCCAGACAGGAAAAATGTCGCTTCTGTCGCTGAAAGGCTTGCTCACAGACGAAGGCTGGGAAGGCACGATCCAACTTTTGACCAACGCGTGCAAAAACCCGGCGGATCAAGCCCATTTGTTTGAACTGATTCGTACATTCGATGCCAACGACGACCTGTACGGACACATCACCTTTACGGTCGTGAAATAACAAAGTCAGGAGGCGAGCCGATGGAAGCCTTGCTGGAATTTGCCTCCGTCACGAAGTCGTTCAACGGGACGACTGTACTCGCTGGCTTTTCCTTCTCTCTCGCGGCGGGAGAGGTCGTCGCCATCCTCGGCCCTTCCGGCTGCGGCAAAACAACGATTCTCAACATGGCAGCCGGATTGATCAGGCAGACTTCCGGAACGGTGACCGTCCGCACGGAACAGCTCGGCTATGTCTTTCAGGAGCCGCGGCTGATTCCGTGGAAAACGGTCACGGACAACATTCGTTTTGTGCTCGGCCGCATGGACCAAGACACGATGAACGAAAAAGTGACGACGGTGTTGCAAAAAGTCGGGCTGTTCCATGCCCGCGACTACTATCCGAAGCAGCTCTCCGGCGGGATGAAGCAACGTGTATCCATCGCACGCGCGCTGGTCACAGACCCGAAAATGATGCTGATGGACGAGCCTTTTTCCGCGCTCGATCTCGCCCTCAAGCGCGAGCTGCAACAAGATGTCATCCGTTTGATCGAGGAACGCCGCATCGGAATGGTCTATGTGACACACGATCCGGAAGAAGCGGCCCGCCTGGCTGACCGCGTCCTGTTGTTCAGCAAAAGCAACAACCTTGCAGCGGCAACAGTCATCCGGGAATACCCCCTCCCCGGACAAAGAGCAGGCAGGAGCGAGGAACAAATTCAACAAATCAAAGCCGTGCTGCACCAGCACCTGACAGGAGGATAGACAAGTGTCACGCACATCCAAAACCAGCTACGTCATGATGTCCCTGATTGTCGCCATCACCAGCGCCCTGATCGGCTGCTCCGCTCAAACGAATCAGGCTACCACCTCAAGCCAACAATCAGCCGCCGAGCAACCAGCTGCGACTGCGCAAGAAGTGCAAAAACGCGAGCATTTGACCATTCAGGCACCAGTGGGAATCTCGCTCTCTTCTCCCATCTATAAAATGATCGAGGACAAATCGCTCAGCCCGTTCGTCGAAAATGTTGAGTACAAGCCGTGGAAAACACCGGATGAGCTGCGCGCCCGAATCAGTAGCGGCCAGGCCGAAGTATCCGCCGTACCTACTTATGTCGGCGCCAATCTGTACAACCGGGGAATGGATGTCAAGCTGATCAACACGCTGATCTGGGGCATCCTCTATATGATCGGCCCCGACGGTGAGGCAGTCAGTTGGGACAGCCTGCGCGGGCAGACCGTTCACGTTCCGTTTAAAGGCGATATGCCCGATCTCGTCTTCCGCTACTTGCTGAAAAAAAACAATCTCGATCCGACTAAAGATGTCAAAATCGAATACGTCAGCGCGCCGCAGGAGCTGGTCGGCTTGCTCGTCGCAGGCAAGGCGAAGTACGCCATCTTGCCGGAGCATATGGCGACCATGTCTGTGATGCAAGGCAACAAGGCAGGCAAAAAACTGGGCAAAGTCATGAGCTTGCAAGCCGAATGGGCGAAAGCGACAGGCAAATCGCCGCGCATCCCGCAAGCTGGTATCCTCGTCTCAGGCGAACTGATCGCCAAGCATCCTGAACTGGTGGCGGAACTGCAAAAACAGTTTGAGCAATCCGTCCAGTTCCTGAACGAAAAGCCAAAAGACGCTGCCGCGATGATCGCGAAATACCAGGACGGGCTGACCCCGCCAATCATTGAAAATGTCATTCCTTCCCTGAACTTGCAGTTCGTCTCGGCCAAGGACGCCAAGGAAGAACTGGAATTTTTCTTCACCGAGCTCTCCACTCTGTCCCCGGAGATTATTGGGGGGAAATTGCCGGATGCAGGATTCTACTACGCTCCGTAATCGCCGCCTGCTCGTACAGGGCGTGACAATCCTGATCCTGCTCGCCATTTGGCAAGGCTTATCGATGTCCTTGCCCTCTATCCTGTTCGCTTCACCACTGGACACCGCAGCCGCTTTCGTTCGGATGGTCGAGAGCGGGGAGTTCACCGAGCAGTTGCTCCAGTCCGCTTCCCGCATGTTTACCGGACTTTTTAGCGGAATGATAGTCGCGATTTGCTGCGGGCTTGTCGCAGGACGTTCTCCCGTCCTGTACGATGCGATGCGTCCGGTTCAGTCGATGCTCATGGGGATTCCGCCGATCATCGTCGTCGTCCTGGCGATGGTCTGGTTCGGCACAGGCTCGATGGTTCCCGTGTTTGTCGTCTCTGTGCTCGTTTTCCCCGGCATTTACTTGAATACGGCGGACGGCTGGCGCAATATCGACCGCCAGCTGCTGGAAATGGCGGCGATCTACAAAAGCACTCCGTGGCACACGTTGAGACACATCATTTTGCCCGGACTTGCCGTGCCGATTTTCACTGCGATCTCGCTTGCGACTGGCTCTGCCGTCCGCATCACGATCATGGCAGAGCTGCTCGGCGCAGATGCGGGAATCGGCTATTCGCTCGCCTTTGCCAGAGTCAACATCGATACGGCAAAAGTGTTCGCCTGGACACTCGTCAGTATTTTCATCATCATCCTGCTGGACCATCTTGTCATATCTCCGCTGCGGAAATTTATTCTGCGCTGGAACCGTGAGGAGTGATCATTTATGCAAACGTTCGACCTGAAAAACTATCTGGAGTCCGCGCCCAAGCATATTGGCGCGTTGATGGGCTTTGAACGCACCAAAGTGCTGCAACTGCAATTGCGTGCCGGCAGCTTTATCCCGGAACACGACACAGACGCCGACGTGTTGATTCTCGTGCAAAAAGGCAAAGCGGTCTTTGACTTTTCCGGGAAGCAGATCGAGCTTGATCCACAGTCGCTTTTGTACATGCTGCCAGCGGAGAAGCACAGTGTGCGCGCTTTGGATGAAGACGTGGAAATGGTCGTCATCCGCATCGAGCGTGCGTAAGTGCACACATTCGGTTGCCACAAGTGAACAGTGAAAAAGCCAGTATCGTTAGAGTTTGACCGAGCGATACTGGCTTTTCGCGTTGACAAGAAAAAACTGCCAGAACGAGAAACCGATGCTATCTTCAAACGTATCTCTATTAATAGGCAAAAACTGACATGAGATCGAGGTGCAAGCAAACATGGAATCTATCTCTATCGTTCTCTACCGACCGGAGCTGGCTGCGGCTGTCGCTGATATGTGGAACGCCAGCCGAGACAGCTGGGGAGGCGGCAATTCGATTACGACGGCGGAACAAATCAGACAGGAAGAAGCTCGCTCCGACGCGCTTGCTGTGTACCTCGCAATGGACGGCGAATCGGTAGTCGGCTATTGCAGCCTGGCGGAATACAGGGAAGATACGGGCGCCCTCTACATCCCCCTGCTCAACGTTCGTCCTGACTATCACGGAAAAAAAGTAGGCCGCATGCTGCTTGCCCTCGCCCTGGACCAGACTGTCCAGCTTGGTTGGCCGCGGCTTGACCTGTACACATGGGCTGGCAACACGAAGGCGGTTCCTTTGTATAAAAAATTCGGTTTTTTCTGGGAAGACCGGGATGACTCGACGCACTTGATGAACATGATGCCCACTGTCCTGCGCACAGAAGCTATCGCGCATTATTTCGATACGCTGGACTGGTACCAGGATTCCACAAGACAAATTGTGGTCGAGCCGGATGGACGAAAAGAAAACGGCTTTGATTACTTCACCTACTCCTGGAAAAAAGCCGACCTGAGCTTGCGCGTGGAGTTTGAACGGCGCGGCCGCGGGCTGCGCCTGATCGAAACGGAAGACTACTTGCTGTCCGCCGAGGTCGAGCAGCTGGAGCTGGTCTTCGGCCGCGACTACCAGATTCACTACCGGATCGTCAATAAATCGGGCAAGCCGTTGCAGCTTTCCTTGACGGGAGAGTCGAATGAAAACATTCAGTTTGACTACCAGCAGGAGCTGTCCGTCACGGACGAAACGAGCTTGTCTGCAAGCTTTACGGTCGGAGCAATCACGGAAGAGCAAAGCATTTGGCGCACGCATCCAAGAGTTTGCACACACATTCAAATCAACGGCAAAAAGGCGCTGTTCCAGGTCGGCATCTTGCCCAAATTCCCTGCTTCGCTCACCATGCACGTTCCTGGTCTGACTTATCCGGGTCAAACTGCACACTATTATTTGGACATGGAAAACAACTTTTCCGAAGAAGCACAGTTTTCTTTTGAACTGGCTGACTCGCCATTCTTGCGCTTCCACGAACACAGCCATTCGCTGCGGTTGTCCGGCAAAGAACGCGTCTCGCTTCCGCTTCGCGCCGATCTGATCGACCACGGATTTTACAGCGCCGATGTGCAAATCGTGGGGCAGCTTGCAGACGGCAAGCAAGTCTCCTTCGTGAAAAAGCTTGGCGCTGCCTTTACCGGATTGGGAGCGCTCCTGGCAGGCGAAACAGAATTGACGTGGCAAGTGCATCACGGCCGCCATACGCTCACCTTGAACAAGGACGACAACGAACTCACCATTTCCGGCGGAAACGGCGGAGCGCCGACGTACATCGCCTATCCGAAGCTTGGCAAGCCGTATTCCAGCGAGTTTTCCAAAAAGCGCGTGGAGCACGTCGACTTCTTTTCCGAAAAAGGCGCCATCGGTATTCGCGCCGCTTACCGTTCCGATGCCTACCCTGCTCTTTCGCTGATCAGCAAAACGCTGCTGCACGGCGATGGCACCGTTGAACACACGCTGGATATAACCAACACTTCCACGGAAAAACTGGCTGCTGAGCTATGGCTGACACAAAGCCTCATCCACTCGATCCAGCACCCGATCTTGCCCTATCAAGGCCGCTATGTAGACGTTCCCACTTCTTACGGCAGCGACCTGGAATATTGGGACGGCAAGCTGCTCAGTGAAAACTGGCTGTTTTCCCGGGAAGATGCAGCCCCGTGGGGATTGTGCTGGCCGCCATCTTGCCAGATGGATATTCAAGGCTGGCAAATCGCCCTGGAATCGTGCATCGGAGAGCTGGAGCCGCAGAGCAGCGCGACGTTCGGCCCGATATGCGTGGCGCATGGAGCGTATACGGACTGGAAAGAATTTCGTGCTTTTGCCCGAAAAGAAGCTTTGGCCAAAGACTTGTCGCTGACCCCTCATCTGGAGCTGATTGCCAACGATCACAACCCATTTTTGGCAAACGGCGAAGTGAAAGTTGAGGTAAAAGAATACAAACAGCAGTACCTGGACGGGGAACTGACGGCCTTACTTGCGAGCGAAGAAGCTCTGGGACAGACGCAACGCTTCACGGAAGAAGCCGAGGAACAGGAAGCGCACTTCGCTTTGCCTGCTTCGGCCAAAGCGTACGAGCTGGTTCGTGTGGACGGTCAGTTCGCTACCCACGACATTTGCTTGCAAAGCGCCCTTTTCCCGGTTCAACCAGGCTCCATCTCCATGGAAGTGACCGAAGAGCAAGGCCAGCAAGTCTACAGCGCAGACAACGGCTCCATCCGCATCAAAGCAGCACCGGATTTTTACCCGTCGCTGTTCTCGCTCGTTTCGGGCGGACAGGAATGGCTGGCCAGCTCTTTCCCGCAGCGGCAACCGAAATCGTGGTGGAATCCGTGGACAGGCGGCATCGGCAACCACATCGAAGAACTGAGCGCTTTTTCACTGGTTAAAGAAGAAAGAAGCGCCGCCTTCGTCCAGCTGACCGACAATCGCCAGAACGTCTGGCAAGGCATCAAGCTCAGCTATCACGTCAAAAAACAGGAGAAGTATCGCGGCCTCACCTGCCACCAATATTTTCTTTTGCTGCCGGGCGTCCCGCTCCTTTGCCATACGGTCGAAATCGTGCAAAAAACCGGAACGTACTTTGCCCACAAAAGCTTTGCGACCGAAGTCTTTTTGCAGACAGAAGCGGCTGACGAAACGGTTTGGCTGAAAACAGCGGGGAAACACGGGGAGCCGCTGACCTACAAGCTGGCGCAGGGAGATTTGACCGTAACGGAACAATCCGACTATACGTTTGGCGCAGCTTCCCGCGCCGAGCAGCTCACGATCTTCACCGATCTGGGCACCGCAGATGTCGAAGTGTACGCCAACAAGGAAATCGCGATGACCACCATCCTGCGCGAACTGAACTTGCCGGACAACAGCACGAGCTTTACGCCGCCTGTCTTTTTCCTGTTTGCCGACAAAGAGCTGCCTGCCGATTCCTTGGCGGCTTTGCGGGCGATCCGGTTTACCAGCGAAGGCGAAGGGGGAAATTCAGATGAAGATCATTGATGCGCACATGCATTTATCGCATATCGAAGAATTTAAGCGGACAGCCGCGGAGAAGTCGTTTGTCGACTACTCTGTCCAAGGCATTTTGCAGGAATATAAGGACAACGGAGTGGTGCTCGGAATCGGCATGGGCTTGACGGAAACAAAGCAGGACGGCTTTCCCGATTACGAAGCGATCACGCCGATGGGTCTGGACTTGACCGCTGAACTGCCACCGCAGCTCGTCTACTGCCTGGGGATTAATCCGTACACGCTGGACGATGCGGCGGTTGCTCGCCTGGAGCAAGATTTGCAACACCCCCAGGCGGTCGGCTTGAAAATTTATCTCGGCTACTATCCGTTCTACGCCTACGACAGCGTCTACGATCCGGTCTATGCACTCGCCGCCAAATACGGGGTGCCCGTTGTTTTCCATACGGGTGACACTTACTCGGAACGAGGTCTGCTCAAGTATTCGCATCCGCTCACTCTCGACGAGGTAGCGGTGAAGCATCGGGACGTGAACTTCATGATGGCCCATTTCGGTGACCCGTGGGTGCTGGATGGCGCAGAAGTCGTGTACAAAAACCGCAACATGTTTGCCGACCTGTCCGGCTTGATGGTCGGTGACGCAGACAACTGCCGCAGACTGGCCGAATCGCCGCTGTTCTTCGCTCATCTGCGCCATGCGATTACGTACTGCGATCATTATGACAAATTTTTGTTCGGCACCGACTGGCCGCTCGCCCCTGTGAAGTCGTACATCCAGTTTGTGCAGGAGCTGATTCCGGCTGAGTATCATGCGGATGTGTTTTACAAGACGGCGTTGAAGGTGTTTCCGAAGGTGCGGGCTTTTGTCGAGTAGTAAACTGCAATGAATTTCCTTTCACGTCCATCAAAAAAATCCCTCATGTCTGCGCTCATTCGCGTGAAGACACATGGGATTTTTCTTTTGCCAGAAGGGGTTTGCCGTGTTCTTTGGCAGTATTGTGCGAGCTTTGCGCCCCGGCATGCTCCCACAAATAAAAACGCCTGGTTCCCCAGACGTTCTCGTTCTTTTTTCGTATGCAGCTGCCTCTCGTTACGACTGGGAGAGAAAGCCTTCCTTGAAGATTTTCAGCAAATATTCCAGCGTAATCGGGTCGCTGTACGTCGATGCTTCCATGTCGATCACGATCACATGGTTATTTTTCACAGCGGGAATCTTTTTCCACGTCTCCGAGGTCAGGAACGGATTTTCTCCGCCCTTGCGCTGGCTGAGCACGATGTAGTCTCCAGCGTACTCCGGAATCACTTCCAAAGAAAGCGTGTAGTAGCCAGGGCCAAGTGCGTCTTTCTTGACTTTTTCCGGCATGGCGAGGCCCATTGCCTGATACAGGATTTCCGTTCCGCGAGCCCAGTTGTTGCCGAAGACGTAAAAGTCTTTCGTATCATGCTCGAACACGGAGACGGTCGTGTCCTTGCCGATTTTCGCCTTGATTTCTTCGCCAGCAGCTTGCGCGCGCTTCGTGAAATCGTCGATCCACGCTTGCGCCTCTTTTTCCTTGTTCAAAAGCTTGCCAATCTCGCGTTGCTGCGCCAGGTAGTCCAGCTTGCCCCACGTGTAGACGACTGTCGGTGCGATTTCCTTCATCTTGTCGAGGTTTTTCATCCACGATCCGGCAATAATCAGGTCGGGCTGAAGAGCCAAAATCTTCTCCATCGTCTCGTCCGATACGACTTCGACATCTTTGACTTTGTCGGTGAACAGTGGATTTTTCTTCGTCCACTCGTCGATCCCGACCAGTGTGCCGCCAAGCGCAACTACGTTAGGTGCGTTGGTCAGGCCCACGATTCTTTTTGGCTGGGCAGGAACCTCAACCGGACCGTTCTCCGACTGGTACGTGATCATTTCAGGTTTGGCCTCAGCATTCGCATTCGGCTTTTCTTCGGTTTTTGTTGCCTGCTGTTGATTTGTCTCACTGCCGCCCGCATTGTTTGGTGCCGGCGTCGATGCATTGCCGCAAGCGCTGACCATCAGCGAAAGCGACATCAGGAAAGGAATGAGCCACTTTTTCATGTTGCAGTCTCCTTTTTGGCAAATAAAAACTTGCAGATGATAATGATAATCATTTCTGACAATTACATACTATAAACAGTTCTCACCTGCCTGTCAATACGGTCACTCTCTTTCCCCTGACATGCTGTTGGAACCGCTTCCACCCATGTGTTGCGGCAAACAATGACGTCATGTCTGCTTGGCTGACCAGAAGCGGTCACATGCGTTTTCGCGATAAATATCGAGACGTTTTTCCATACAAATACAAAAAAACGGCCTTTTCAGCCGTTGTGTCCGTTCGCGGAGTCATCTGCTACCGTAATGACTACATTTCCTTTTTTGTGCCCTTGCTCTACGTATTCATGTGCCTGCGGAATCTGTTCCAGCGGATAGCGTCTGTCGATGACCGCCCGAAGCTGGCCCGCCTCCATCAGCTCGGTGAGAAGCTGCATGTCTTCCACGCGCACTTTTGCCACTCCTTGCCCTTCCACGGTGAGGTATTTGCCATGGGGAGCCAGCACCTGCTTGCAGCGGGATTTCGCGCATTTTCCTACAGCGTCAAAGACGATGTCGTACTGCTTGCCGGATTGGGCAAAGTTTTCTTTTGTATAGTCGATCACCTCATCCGCGCCAAGCTGCCTGACCAGTTCTACATTGGCGGTACTGCACACTCCGGTCACCTCGGCTCCGAAGTATTTGGCGAGCTGCACCGCCGATGTGCCGACCGATCCCGAGGCGCCGTAGATCAAGACTCGTTGCTCGCGCTGCAACTGTCCTTTGCGGAAAAAGTGCAAGGCGGTAGTTCCGCCAAACGGCATCACTGCGGCTTCTTCATAAGTGGCATTAGTCGGCATGAGGGTGACGTTGGCGTCCTCGTGCAAGCATTTGTATTCGGCATACGTGCCAAAGTCCATCTCGGTGATCGCATACACCTTGTCTTTTGGCTTGAAGCGCTTGACTTGCTTGCCGACCGCTTCCACCTCTCCAGCCAGCTCGACGCCCAAAATCGGGTTTCGCGGCTTGTTCCATCCGATCAGCAACCGCATAGGCAGCCAATACAGCAACGGACAGCGAAAAGCGCGCACCCGGCAATCCCCGGAAGTGACCGTGGTCGCATATATTTTCACGAGAATCTCATGCTCTTTCGGAACGGGCTTGGCTACCTCCTGGAGCGAGAGGACATCCGGTGCTCCATAGCTTGTGCAGACGACAGCTCTCATGGGCTTCCTCCTTTTTCCTTATTTCCTGTTTGCCATGAGTATAGCCGCTATGAACTGTCTCGCTACAGCTACTAAAGTATGGTTTTGCAAAAACAATCACGGCTGAAAAACAGCACCGCCTACAACAGTCCAAGCTCGCGTGCCCGCGCGACTGCCTCCGTGCGCCGCTTCACTTGCAGCTTTTCAAAAATGACCCGGTTGTGCCCTTTTACAGTCGGCAACGCAATAAACAGCCTTTCGCTGATCTGCTGGTTGGAAAATCCTTGGGCAATCAGGCGGAGCACTTCCAGCTCGCGATTGCTCAACGGCTCGATCAGAGACTCGGCTTGCTGCGCTTGCGCTGGCTGACCCGTCCCGTGTGCTGGCGCCAACTGGTTCATGGCAGCGAGAAGCTTGCCACAATACTCAGACGCCGCTTCGGCTGCTGTCCACTCACGCAACAGCGGCAGGAGCAAAGCAGCTTCATCGACAAACGTCCGCACCAGCCCGCCCGGCTCAGCCAGTGCCAAAGCTTCGCGAAGCAGTTGTACCGCCTGGCGCTTTTCCCCATGCCCAAAAAGCGCGACAGCCAAAAGCAGCTTGGCCTCGATCCGCTCCCGTTCTTGGCGGGTCTGCTCCAGCTCTTGATGCCACGGTTTGAGAATCGCCACGGCTTGGGCGGAATTGCCCTTGGCCAAATACACCCGGGCGCGAGTGCTTGCGAGCTGTCCATTCGCCGTCGCCAGGCGCTCGGCAGCAGCCAGATTGCCTTTATGCAGTTGCACCATGGTCTGGACCGCCAAAAGCTGAGGAAGCTGGACTGCGAAGTTTTGCCGCTGGACCGTGTGATCGCTTTCTGCCAGCATGCGTGCTGCCCCGCTGGCATCGCCTTGGACAAGCTTTAGCCTGGCTAAAAAAATCTCGCTCTCGACCACGCAGTCCGTCTGTTCCAGCTGTTTTGCCCACTTCACGCTCTGACGAGTATGCTCCAACGCTTTTTCCCGTTCATTCCACTCGTAATACAGGCGAGCCAAACCAAGATGCGCCTTGCAAGCTGCCGGCAGCGGCGGATCGCCCGCGAGCTTCAGCACCCGCAGATAGCTTCGCTCCGCCAGGTACAGCCGGGATTCCATCTCCTGAATCATCCCCAGGCCAAGTGTTGCCAGCATGGTAATCAGGACATGGCCGACCCTTTCACTGTTCGCCAAAGCTTGCGTATAAGCCACGCTCGCCTCTGCCCATTCACCCCGAAGCTGGCAGCCGTACCCGCGTGCCCATAGTGTCGCTGTGCGCACAGGCACGTTTTCCGGATGCAAAAGCTCCAGAGCACGGTGCGACTCCGCTACGATCCGCTCCGCGTCATGCTTGCTCACAGCCAGCGAAGCGCGGATCGCCGCGATATGACCGAGCAAATCACGGGTCATGTCGCTTTGCTCCACCGCCTGCAACACTTTTTCGGCAGCTTGCAGCTTTGGTTCCACGCCTGTTGTTTTTCCAGTCATCAACAGCGCAGACGCTTGCATCACCCACAAACCGGGCAGCTCGTTCTTTTCCTGCTCGCCCAATGACTCCAGCCATTGCAGAACAGGGGTCACTGCCCCGCGAAAAATCAGGGGCAAGCCAGCACCTTCCGCCAGCCGCGCCGCCCTTTTTGTATCATGAGCGCAAACAGCATGGTGAAACGCCTCAAGCGCAAAGCCGTTCGCTTCATACCAGCTGCTTGCGCGAATATGCAAGCTTGCAGCGACGGTTGGATCAAGCCGTTTGCGCAAAAGCTCGGCAAAAAGATGATGGTAGCGATACCAGCGCCGTTCGCTGTCCAAGGCGACAAGAAACAGATTGGCGCGATCAAGCAAGGCCAGCGTCGCTTCGCCAAAGCCAGCCCGGACTGTGTGCTCCCCGTCGCTCAGAACAGCATCGCAAAGCGGCCCGCTCATCCGTTCAAGAACAGACGTCTGGAGCAAAAACGACTGGATGCTCTCCGTTTCCTGATTCAACACTTCCTCGACCAAATAGTCCCACACATAAGGATGATTAGGCGGAAAAGACTGAATCAACCGATCCGGCTCGCCTTCCCTGCGCAAAGCAAGCGCGACCAGCTGCAATCCGGCAATCCAGCCTTCTGTGCGTTCTGCCAAAATCCCGACGCTTGTCTCGGAAAGAACCAGCCCCATCCCCTGGCACAAAAATTCGCCGGCTTCCCGCTGGGCAAAGCGCAGATCGCCAGCATGAACTTCCGTCAGCTGATCTTTCGCGCGCATCCTCGCCAAAGGCAACGGCGGCTGCGCGCGGGTCGTGATGACGAGATGAAGCTGCGGCGGCATGCGTTCCAACAGAAAAGCAACCGCCTCATGAATACTCGGAGAGCGGAGAAGATGATAGTCATCCAGAACGAGAACCATCGCCGGGGATAAAGAGTGGAGATCGTGCAACAAAGACAGCAGCATCGCCTCGCTTGGCGAACTTTCCGCAGCCTTGAGCATGGGCAGCAGCCCTTTTCCGACAGACGGCTCAATTGTCTGCATGGCCGCGATCACGCAGCGCAGGAAACGCCCCAGGTCGTCGTCTCCCCCATCGAGCGACAGCCAGGCGACAGAGACGGGAGCATCTGCCAGCCATTCACTGACAAGCGCCGTCTTGCCGTAGCCTGCTGGAGCAGAAATCAGCGTCAGCTTGCGATGCATCCCTTCGCTCAATTTTTCCACGAGCCGCGGGCGTCGGACCGCTTTTGGCCGCGGTTTGGGGATGTACAGCTTTGTCAAAAGAATGTCCTTTTCTAATCCCACCAAAAATACCACACGTCCTGCTTCAGCAAGTAATCGGCATAATGACCGAGCGTCTGTTGATCGTCCAAAACGTACTGGCAAAAAATAAAATGCTCTTTTGCCAATTGCAGCGCTTCTTCAGCCGTTTGCGGACGCCGCTTCGCTTGCAGCACCCATGTATCGCCTGTCACAGCGAGGATGCTTGCGCCATACTGTTCCTGAAAATGCTTGAAGATGACCGACTGGTACACAGGCAAAGGACATTCGTTGTATCCGCCCATCGGAATCCACAGCGGAGCCTCATGCCCGCGCTCCTGCGGCAAGTTCAGCACGACGAGCGAATCTCCATCCTCGATCCGGTCCTGTGCCCATTCCCGATCGAGCTGAAACGGTTCTGTCGATGCTTCTGTTGCGACCAACTGCTCGTGAACCAGCTCGCTGCCTTCCCACATCGCTGCGTACGCCTGATAACATTCGGAAAAGTTTTTGCCTTGCAGTTGCTTCTCCTCAGCTGGCAAATCAGTGTAGACCAGCCGGGACTCCACGATTTTGCGGAAGGCATCCTCTACGCTCAGGCTGCGGGCTTCTTCCAGCTGCTGCGCGACAAAAGCGGACAACGTTTCTGCTTCCTCGCACACTTCTTCCATCATTTCCAGCAGGTTGTAGCCCGGCAACACCAAAATGCGGTGCTTCCCTTCTGCTTGCAGCGGCAACGCCAATTGTTCTACTGCGACGACTTCTGTTTCGCATTCATCCAAATACTCGACCAATTCTTCAACCATGACCGACACCTCTTTTTCTTCACGCATTCATTCGCTTTATCGATTTATGCAAATGGCTTGTTCGCATTTTTGGAAAAATAAGCCACACCTGTTCATCGTACACCATCTATCCAGAAGAATGTAGAGCTAACCTAAAAAAAGCTTCCCTCGCCAGTCGGGAGGGAAGCTTTCCTTTTTTCGTGCGATTTGCTTGTGTTACGACAGCTTAACCAGGCTGTAGTTTTTCTTGCCTTTGCGGATGATGATGAAGCGTCCGCCGATGGCGAGGTCAGCCGTTACTTCCAGCTCCAGATCGCTCACCTTTTCGCCGTTCATGGAAATCGCGCCTTTGGTAATGTCCTCGCGCGCCTGGCGCTTGGATGGCTCGATGCCCAGCTCTACCAGCCAATCCACGATGTTTTTCGCTTCTTTCGTCGCTTCATAGGTCGGCATTTCTTTGAAGCCTTGCTCGATTTCATCTGCCGTCAACGACTTGATGTCTCCCGTGAACAAGGCAGCTGTAATGCGTTTGGCCTGCTCCAGCAGCTCTTCCCCGTGCACGAATCGGGTCATTTCTTCTGCGAGCATTTTTTGCGCTTCGCGTTTATGCGGTTCGGTCTGGACTTTTTCAGCCAGCTCCTCAATTTGCTCTTTGGACAAGAACGTGAAGTAGTTCAAGTATTTCACAACATCACGGTCATCGGTATTCGCCCAGAACTGGTAAAACTCGAATGGCGTCGTTTTGTTCGGATCGAGCCAGACAGCGCCGCCAGCCGTTTTTCCGAACTTCGTGCCGTCTGCTTTCAGCATCAGCGGAATGGTCAAGCCAAACGCTTTCGCTTCTGGCCCTTCTTTTTTGCGGATCAGATCGAGGCCGCTCGTAATGTTGCCCCATTGGTCCGAACCGCCGATTTGCAGCTGCACGTCTTCGTGTTTGTACAGGTGCAAGTAATCGAGCGATTGCAGGATTTGGTAGGAGAACTCGGTAAAAGAAATACCGCTGTCCAGTCGGCTTGCCACCACGTCTTTGGCGAGCATCGCGTTGATGCTGAAATTTTTCCCGTAGTCGCGCAAAAATTCGATGACGTTGATTTTATGCGTCCAGTCGTAGTTGTTCACCAGGCGGATTTGATTGTCGCCTTCTGTGATGAACAGCTTTTTCATTTGCGCAGTCAGTGCATCCACGTTCGCCTGCACTTGCTCCAATGTTTGCAGCGAGCGCTCCGATTGCCGGCCGCTCGGATCGCCGATCGTTCCTGTCGCGCCGCCGATCAAAATAACCGGGCGGTGACCAGCCAACTGGAAGCGTTTCAGCATGATGAATGGGATCAGGTGACCGATATGCATGCTGTCGCCTGTCGGGTCCACGCCACAGTAGAGCGAGATCGATTTTTGCTCGGTCAATTCGCGAAGTCCCTCGGCATCTGTTTGTTGATTGATGGCGCCGCGCCATTCGAGTTCATCAATAATGTTCACAGCCAATTCACTCCCTCAGGTTCGTAGTTCTCCTATACCGGATCAACGTTGTGCGTGACAACAAAAAATCGCCCCTTGTCATATAGACATAGGGACGATTGAATAACCGTGTTACCACCCAGATTGCACCAATGCCGCACACGCCTTCCTTTTGCGCGCCATTCATGCCACTCTCGGCGAGATATCGTTCGCCGCTTCCGCTCAGCATTACCCGAGATACTCCAGAGTTGTAATTCGCTTGCTTGGTGTGTGCCGGGTTTCATCATCCCCCGGCTTTCTGGGACAGGGACCAATCTGCTACTGGGCTCTTTCAACGTATGTCGCATATAAGATTACAGACAGTATAGTGAATTGGAAGATCGGTGTCAACTGGCGTTTGCCCTCACACCGCCCGGGCAAGCCGAAAGCCGAGATCATCGATGCGAAACGTCGGATGACTGCGCCTGCGGCATGTCGCGCCGACACCTCTAGCCGCTTCCGCCCAAGCCTGCCTGCCTGTCATCTGGTTCCCTCCGCTTTCCACTTTTATTTAGCCAAGCTCAGCTTTTCGATCGCCTGCTGCTCAGTCGGCAGGAAAAAGATGTCGTTGCCGTTGTTCGACTCATAGATGAAGTCTTTCAAGCTTTTGCTTGCATACACGGAAAAATCGCCCACGATCGCCAGCTTTGCCTTGTAATTGATGAACTTTTGCAAAATGTCGCCCGCCAGTCGCGTCTTCAGATCGAAAAAACTCTCCGCAAGCATCGTTTTATGAATGACGATGCGGTCGCATTCGGCTTCGTACCATGCCGTCGCGATCAGATCCAGTGCCGCCTGGACATCGGCGATGACGTGTTCCTCGCTTGTTACGACAGCAATATTGACTCCGTTAACGGTGTGCTTGGCAATGTTCATCGTCTACCTCCCTGTTTGATCAGCCACTCATTTGGCATGGGCCTGGAAAAGTCTTTGGACATACTGCTCGCCTATATAGCGATTGTCTTCGCCCTGCGGCGGCGCAATCCCCGCCACCCGAAAAAAGCTCAGCCCGACTACCATCGCCATCAGCCCATAAGCGGCCCCCTGAGCATCTTCTTCCGCCAGCTGGCAAAGGCTGATTTTTTAGGGAAAAAGAAGGACAGGAGGCGGGGCAGGGTGGCTAAAGCAATTCATTCCCGGCAACGCACGATTTTATTGGATTCCCAGATGCTCGCGCAAGGTGGCGCCTGCGTATTCGCGCTTGAACAAGCCTTTTTCCACCAGCTTGGGCATCAGTTGTTCGAAAAAGATGTTCATCGATTTTTCCGATCCGCCCGGCAGAGCAATGAACCCGTCAATCGCTCCCGCCTCGTAACGCTCGATAATATCAGCCAGTACATCGTCGACAGTTCCGACAGACACCCAATGCGCCGATCCGACTACCTCAGGGCGTGCCAGCACTTCTTGCAAAGTCGGCTCGTACTTCGTGATAAATCGGCGCAACAGCTCGGCATGTGTCCGGCTGCGGACGGGCAGGTTCGGATCAGGGAGCATGTCGGCTGTTATGCGTTGATTCAGAGCCAGATGGCTTGCTTCCATTCCGAGTACGAATTTCAGCGAAGCCAGCCTGCGCTCCGTGCTCAAATTGGCATGCGCCACTTTATGCAATTCCTCTGCCTCCTCGCGCGTCTCCCCCAAGAAAAAGTACAGGCCCGGCAGCACTTTGACTGCATCCGGATTACGTCCATGCTCCTCCGCCCTTTTGCGCAAGTCGCTTCGCAGTTCGACTCCTGATTCAATATCCGGCATGGCTGCAAAAATCGCATCCGCGACGGAAGAAGCAAAATCACGTCCCGTATCCGACGCACCTGCCTGGAAAAACGGAATCGAGCCGGAGGCATGGGCTGGCATCGTCAGCGGCCCTTTGACACTGAAAAATTCGCCCGAATGGTTGATCGGCGTTACCTTGTCCCGATCGGTAAAAATGCCTGTCTCCCGATCCATGACAATTGCTTCGCGCGGGTAGCTATCCCACAGCTTGCGTACGACCTCGATAAACTCTTTTGCCTTCGCATAGCGCTCTTGCGGTGATGGCATCGGAGCATCGCCGAAGTTCTCGGCCCCTTCAATCGATGTGACGATATTCCAGCCAGCTCGCCCGTTGCTCAGCCAGTGTAACGACTGAAGCTGTCTCGCCACGATGAACGGCGGATTGAATGTGGTGGAGATCGTCGTCACCAACCCGATTCGCTCGGTTTCCCGGGCAATAGCGGAGAACATCAGTGTCGGATCAACGCTGCCAAAGCTGACGGCGTCTCCCAGCATCTGCGGACCGACGTATAAATAATCGGCTTTGAACAAAAAATCGAGCTTGGCTTGCTCGGCCATTTTCGCCAAATCAATATAGTAGTCGATCGTGTCCAGTTTCTCGATATCACTGTCAGGACGCCGCCAGCCTGCCCCTTTCATCCACGTAGTATTAATCGCCAGTCCGATGCACAATTGTCTATTTTCAGCCATACGTATCCACCTCTCCTGGATTGAGATTCGTTTCGCGATTAGGACTTGCCCCGCTCTTCCGTCATGTTGGCAAAAGCGCAAATACGCACCTTTTCCCAACAATGATAATCATTATCGTTAAATAGTGTAGCAAGGGCAGGAGTAAAAGCAAATGCACAAATCACGAAAACGATATGCAAGATTGTCTAATCCAGTGCTTTTCTTTGAAAAACGTCCCGGCGTTTTCAGCGCAGTTGGTGGGCGGTTGGCAGATCGTAGTTTGCGGTTTGCAGCTCGCGGCTTGCGGTTTACAACTCGCAGCTTGCGGTTTGCAGCTCGCGGCTTTCAGTTTACCGCTCGCAGCTTGCGATTTCAGCTCGCGGCTTGCGGTTTACAACTCGCAGCTTGCGGTTTCAGCTCGCAGCTTACGGTTTACAGCTCGCAGCTTACGATTTCAGCTCGCAGCTTGCGGTTTACAACTCGCGGCTTGCAGTCAGCAATCACAGTCATGACTGTCCGACGTCCTTATGACTCTCTTCTTGCTCTCTGTACGCGGAAGGCGACACGCCGAATTTCTTTTTAAACATCCTGCTGAAATAGAGCGCATTGGCATACCCGACACTGACGGCGATATCGCTGATCGGATAGCTGCCTGCTTTCAGCAGCTCGCGTGCTCTCTCCATCCGGTAATGAATCACGTAGTCGATAGGGCGGTATCCTGTGTATTTATGGAAAAAGTAAGAAAATTGCTTGGGGCTCATACCGTGCAACTCAGCCAATTCGCCGAGCGTCAGCGGCTCCATGTAATGCCCGCTAATGTACGCAATCGCTTCTTCGATTATTTTTTGGCCTGGAGAACGTCCTTCCTCCCGACTCTTGCAGCCCACCAGCACTTGATGCATGATGCCTAAAAACAGCTCTTTGACATGCAGCTTCCCGATCCCGCCTGTAGCGCGGGCTTTTTGCTGGATCATGATGAGCGCTTCAAGCAACCGGGGATTCGCGCCGGGTTCGAGTTTGAAGTGAGTATTCAGTTCAACAGCCGCCGTGTCATTTCCGTGTTTGTTCCACCTGTAAAAAACAATGAAATACTCCAATTCTGACTGACCAATGACCCGCGAGTCCATTTGCATGCCTGGAGCAGCATGAACGACCGTTCCCGGCAACAAATCGTAAGCGGTTCCGTTCACATGCATCTTCGCCTCTCCACGCACAATAAACAGAAATCCGTATTGGACAGTCTTGAAACCGCGCAAAATACTTTTCGGCTGAATGACCAAGCGCTGCACATTGGCTATCTCATAGGAACCGCCGGCGAATATTTCCGCTATCTTGTCCAAATCCATCATGAAAGGAAACCTGCTTTCTGTCCATATCGTGTACCCCTGCTTATTTTATCATAGGATTGGGCCTGATTTTGCCGTAGGAGCATCGCATGCGCTCCATCCCCGGGTTTGCCGTACCATCTGGCGCTCCCTGCCCAAATAAATCGCGGGAAGCATATTTATTTAGGAACCGTTTGCGGGTATGATAATAGGAAAAAAAGAAAGAGGCTGTTATATGGATTCAACTTACTCACCAAGATCTACTTCGAAAACAAAAATGCTTGTGATTCATGCCCTTTTTATCGCTTTTACCCTCGCAGCTACCATGTTCATCAACATCCGCCTCCCGATCATGGGCAACGGCGGCCTGATTCACCTCGGTAACGTGCCTCTTTTTATTGCTGCCTTTGTGTACGGCAGAAAAACGGGAGCGATTGCCGGAGCTTTCGGCATGGGTCTCTTCGACCTGATCTCCGGCTGGACAGCCTGGGCGCCTTTTACGTTCATCATCGTCGGTGCCATGGGTTATGTCGCTGGCCTCATCGGGGAAAAAATGCCTGGCAAACGCACACTGGCTTACTGTGTGGCGATCGCCGTCGCGCTGATTATCAAAATCGTCGGCTACTACTTCGTGGAAGTGATTTTGTATGGCAACTGGATTCAGCCGTTCGGCTCCATCCCTGGGAACTTCCTCCAGGTTATCGTTGCCGGAATTATCGTGCTGCCACTCGTAGGGCGGTTGAAAAAGATTGTGGGACAGGCATAGGCGGGCAGGTAGCCATCCTTGCTGTTCCATCACGAAAAAGCTCTTGGAGAAATTTCCCGCCAAGAGCTTTTTTGCTGTCTTTCAATCCGCTTCATTTGCTCGCCCACTCGCCGGTCACTTTGCTTTCTTTACAGCACCGCTTGCGAAATTTCATCCGCCACAAGCCGGATCGCCAGTAGACTGCCCCTATTTACCGAGGCATCGAGCAAGTGTGCGCCAGCTCTTTTTTCACCGCCGGAACCAGCTTCCGCACGTTGTCATCGACTGGACTCTCCACCCAGTTTACAAATCGTAAGAACCAGAGTGGTTTTTCAACTGCTCCACTTGCTTTTGCGGAAAATCCAAGCGCATTTTACAACGTTTCGTTCGAATTTTGATCACTCTGATTACCATTCGTTCTATTCCTGTTTATTTGTGCTACAATTTTTCTCAGGAGGTACGCCATGGACGATATCGATATCAAAATTTTGCAACTCCTTGAGGAAAAAGGGAGACTCTCGCACGAAGAACTAAGCAAGCTTTTGCACATATCCCGCCCTGCCGTTCATCAGCGGGTGGCAAAGCTGGAAAAGAGCAACATCATCAAAGGTTACCGCTGCATTGTCGATTGGAGCAAGCTGGAGCAAAAACTGAAAGTGCTGATCTTTGTCAAAATGAAATGCCAAAACTTCAAAGAAATCGCAGGCAAGATTGTCGATTTGCACGTTCCGGGCGCAACGATTCTCGAATGCCAACGCCTGGCCGGGGAATGGTGCATGATGCTCAAAGTGCGGGTATCCTCCCCTGAGGATATTACCAATCTGATCGATGAAATGGTCAAATTCCCTGACGTTCAGGAGACCTCGACGACGTTTGTTTTATCTACCCTTTACGAAAACGGGATGAAGGAGAATTGAGAAAGAAGAGAGGCGACCCTGGATGATGCAAGGGAAAAAAGCAATGCAAATCGGCGAGTCAGAAAATTCAAATATTACTCTCGTTGTAATCGCTTTACTCTCCGTGTACATTTTTTGGGGAGGAACGTATCTCGGGATGAAGGTTGCGATTGAAACCATCCCGCCTTTTATCATGGCGGGCATTCGGTTTTTTGTGGCTGGAACTGTCCTCTATGTGCTTGCGCGGTTAAAGGGTGAGCAGCATCCGAGCGTTGCCGAATGGAAAGGTGCAGGAATCGTGGGCGCTCTCTTGCTCTTGGGCGGGAACGGGCTGGTCGCCTGGGCGGAACAAAAAGTCCCGTCAGCCATCGCCTCCCTGCTGGTAGCAACTGTTCCTTTATGGATTCTTGCTTTCAACTGGCTTGGCGGCAACAAAAAAAGACCTGCGCTCGGCGTCCTCGCTGGCGTACTGCTCGGCTTTTCCGGCATTGCCGTGCTCGTCCTGAACACAGGCGGAGCGAACAGCCAAAACATGGACACAATCGGCATGATCGCCCTCTTGATCGCTTCGGTTTCTTGGTCAATCGGATCTTTGTATTCTCGCAGGGCAAAACTCCCCGCGTCTCCCCTGCAATCGACAGCGGCGCAAATGATGGTAGGCGGCGCTTTGCTGATCTTTGTTTCATTTTTCCTCGACGATTGGACGAAGCTGCACCTGTCTGAGCTATCTGTCCGCTCCACTCTCGCCTTGGGCTATCTGATCGTGTTCGGCTCGATCATCAGCTACACAGCGTACATTTGGCTATTGAAAAATGCTGACCCCGCCTGGGTATCGACTTATGCTTTCGTCAATCCGATCGTCGCCGTATTTTTGGGCTGGTTTCTGGCAAACGAGCGACTCTCTCCCCACGCCTGGGCCGCCGCTATCATTATCGTTGTCGCGGTCATGATGATTACGGTTTTTGGCGGGCAGAGGAAAGCCATCGAGCGGAAAGAAGTGGTGAGAGGGGAAGGGGAGGGCGTGTAACTATTAGTTTGAGAAAAAGGTAAAATTACCCTTGTAATCTAATTTTTATCATTAAGCAAAAACAAGTCATGTTTGCTTAGAAAAAAGCAGAGGGGCGAATCATTTGGACAAAGAGAAACAGGGACTTCAAACTAAAATTTTCGACCTTATTGAACAAGAGGGACTGGAGGAACAACTGGAGTCATTGACCAGAAATGTATTTGAAGATTGCATCTCCAGAAATACAATCGAGTTAAGCCGCATAAATCCAAGCTTCATCCGTCTCATAGCGATGTTGCTTAAAAAGAGTTCTTTCCATGTCATTGGCCGAATTGAAGATAGCTTTATCAAGGACAAAAAGACAGCTAGAGGGTCGCCGCCAGCGGCAGGGTATCGGTTTCAAGAGGGGTTTGGGAAGTGGTATGATCTCAGAGTGGAAGATGCCCTCTTGCTTGTAAAATACGGTAATGTCACCAACCTTGAAATTAATCCCAACGAAAATTACTTCATTGGGAAAGGAATCGATCTAAGGAAACTGCCAAGAGTAGCTACAGCCCCCGGCACTATTTTCACTGATGAAGAGATGCAGAACTACTTAGTATGGTTTAAAGGGATTCAAGTTCAGATGGGTATCCAGCCTACCATCATTTAAAAAGTAGCAAAAGCAGCCCTCTGCCAGTCGAATACAAGGAGGGCTGCTTTTGGTTTCGCGTATCTCTCAACTTTTACTACTTACTGATCGTTTCCTCACCAAGCAATTTCCCCGCAATATAATCAAACTGCTTTTCCAACGACAGCGGATCATTGAAATAAAATGTATTCGAATCAATCGTATACACGCGCTTGTTTTTGACGGCATCCAGCTGTTGCCACAACTCGTTCTTGCTTATCTCCTTCTCCAGCGAATCCTCGATGAACAAAAAATCTCCCGCATATTCCGGCAGTTTTTCATGCGAAAGCGCAACGTAGCCTTTGCCGATATCCATCGTTGCTTTCTGGATGATCTCCGGCGCTTTCAACCCAAACTCGCGATATAAAATCTCTCCGCCTCGTCCGTAAAAATCTCCGAACGCACCAAGCGATTTCATGTCTCCCCCTAAAATCGCCACTTTTTTGTCACCCACGACCTCGTGCACGGCTGGCTTATACTTCGCCACTTTGCTATCCCAGTTCGCAATCCACGCTTCTGCTTCCTGCTCCCTGCCAAACGCTTTGCCAAAAGCCCGAAGCTGCTCCCGCAAATTTTTTTCCCCGTATTTGATCGCGACAGTCGGCGCTATTTTTTGGATGTTCTCCAGGTTTTTCGCGTTGTCCAAGGCGATAATGACGTCAGGCTTCAGCTCCAACAGCTTTTCCAGCGAGTTGCTGTCATCGCCATAGCCCCCGATATTTTCAATCCCGTCCACTTTTCCGGCGTAGAAAGGATGATTCAGGGCAAACTCCGACAACCCTACAGGCTTGATGCCCAAAGCGAGGAAATAGCCTACGTAACTGTCTGCCAAAACGATAACCCGCTTCGGATTTTTCGGAATCGTCACCTCTCCGCTTGTCGTCTTGTAGGTGATCGTCTCTACTTTTGCCACGTTATTCGCATCCCCTTGTGCCGGGGCTGCTGCCCCATTACTCGTACTGGTCGCGCCAGAGCAAGCACTCAGCAACAGCATGATGCACAACAGCGCAGTTGCCGCCAGTGACGCTCGTGAACCTCTGCTCATCGGAAAATCCCCTTTTTTTGTATATTGATAATAATTATCACTATCAATGTACCGATTCAGCATCCGTTCCACAATAGAATATGTAGGGAATTTTGCCGGACTATCTGCAACTTTGCTCTGTTGCCAATTCCTTCTCCGATACTCGGCAGGCGACACGCCCAGCTTTTTCTTGAACAAGCGGCTGAAATAGTACACATCTTTGTACCCGACACCTGCCGAAATCGTCCGCAGCGAAGCGTCCGTCTCCGTCAGCAGGCTCGCCGCTTTTTCAAGGCGAACGCGAATCAAATAATCGATCGGACTGTAGCCTGTGCTTTGCTTGAATGTCGCGGATAAATGGTATGCACTGTAACGAAACATCTCCGCCAAAGACTCCAGCGTGATCGGCTCCGCATAATTTTTTTCCATGTACAGCATGATTTGTGCCGTCAAATCGGGATAGGTCACTTCGCTGCCCTCCCGCTCCAACTCTGCCAGCACCTGATAAACAAATTGGTAGAAAAGAGCTTTGATCTGAAACCGCCTCAGCGACTCTGGGCCCTGCCATTGCTCGTGCATTTGTTGCAAGTGGTGAAAAAGCAAAACCGGGCTGCTCGGGATCAGGCTGTATTGCGCCAAAAACGGGTTGCTGCGCTTTAACAGTTCAAGCAAGCTCTGGCTTGCGGGTGCCGGAATCGTTGCTTTGTAAAAAATCGAGTAATATTCAAACGCTTCACCCGCAGGCACAATCTGGAGCGTGGCTCCTTTTCCGCTGTGCATGAGCTGAAACCCTTTTGCCATGTACGCCGTCCCATCCAACAAAACCTGCGCGTTGCCCCGCGTGGAAAAAAGAAACATGCTGGCCGGGAGCTTGTACGGTCCAAACCCTTCCCCCGGTGCCAACGCTGTGTGACGGATGTCCAAAATTTTAATGGCAGCCTGGTTCCATAGCAGCGCTTGGGAGTTTTCTTGCTTCAATGTGACCAGTCCTTTTTGTTTGGTTGCTTTATTATAAGTGATAATAATTATCAGTTGAAGAGCAAGAACAGCAATCTGGCTAAAACGAACCGGAGCCATCGCTTTGCTGTGCTCATAGCTTTTTTCGCTGTTTATCCGTCTCCCATAAGAGTGGTCGAACCAGCGATTGACGGCATTATAAATGCATATAGTCATGAAAAACTGTCTTCCCAACAACAACAACCGCTACCTGCCAGACAGCTCCGGCATATAGCGGTTGTTTATGTCTCTTGTTAGTTGGATGAACCGTACAATGTACAATTGCCAAATGATAGTTACACCGAGCCTGAGTCTAAGTCTGAGCAAGCCTTGCAATCCCTTGTTGACCCGCTTCCCGTCCCTACAAAATTCACTACGTCCGCCGCATGTAAGCCCGCACCGTCAGCGGAGCGAAAATAGCCACGATAACGGCAGCGCTCGCGAGCGACAAAACGAACTCCGTGCCGATCGTGCCGCTATTGACCAATTCGCGAACCGCGCTCACCAGATGGGAGATCGGGTTGAGTTGGACGAACCACTGGAGCCACGTCGGCATCGTTTCAACTGGCACGAACGCATTGGAGAGAAAAGTCAGCGGAAACAGCACCAGCATGGAAATCCCTTGCACGCTTGCCGCCGTCCTCGCAATAACCCCGAAAAAGGCGAAAATCCAACTGACCGCCCACGAGCAGGCAATGACAAGAATCCCCGCAATCGCGACGAATCCCAGTCCGCCCTCAGGCTGGTAGCCCATGATATACCCCATCGCAAAAGTAAGCACGGTCGCAATCGTATAGCGGATCGTATCGGCGAGCAACGCCCCGGCCAAAGGCGCGATCCGGGCGATCGGCAGCGACTTGAATCGGTCGAAAACTCCTTTGTCCATATCCTCGCGAAGCTGAACGCCCGTCACGATGGACGTCGAGATAACGGTCTGCACGAGAATGCCAGGAATGATGATCGGCAAGTAGTTTTCCACGTTTCCTGAAATCGCGCCGCCAAAAATATACGTGAACATCAGGGTGAAAAGGATCGGCTGAATCGTGACATCAAACAGCTGCTCGGGAGTGCGCCGGATTTTCAGCAGCCCCCGGTAGGCCATCGTCAACGAATGGCGGAGCGCCTGAGCGAAACTGGCGCGGTTTTTCAACGAACGATCAAGCTCTTGCGTCAATGCTGCGCTTTTCATACAGTGGCTTCCTCCGTTCTGTTCGGGTGTTCTGAGGCTTGCTGTGCATTTTCGCTGGCACCGTGCCCCGTAATCGTTAAAAAGACTTCGTCCAGCGTCGGCTTTTGCACGCTGATCTCCGTCAGGTGAATGCCTCTCGTCCGCAGAGCGATCAGCAAATCGGTGACTTGGTCGGCGTTCGCCATTGGCGCCGTAATCTTGCCTGCTTCTGCCGTTACGCTGGAGCGAACTCCGAGCACTTGCTCCACCATTTCACGAGCATTGGCAATGTCCTGTACATTTTGGACTCGCAGATGCAGGGCGGAGTTCCCGACAGATGCTTTCAACTCATCCACCGTACCTTCTGCCACGACCCGCCCACGGTCGATCACCGCGATTCGGTCGGCCAACTGGTCTGCTTCATCGAGGTATTGCGTGGTGAGCAAAACTGTCGACCCCGTTTCTACCAGGCGGCGAATCGTATCCCACATTTGCGAACGCGTTCGCGGGTCCAGCCCGGTCGTCGGTTCGTCCAGGAAAATGAGCGGTGGCTGCGCGATGAGACTGGCAGCCAAATCCAGCCGACGGCGCATCCCCCCGGAAAAGTGCTTCAATGGACGTTTGGCAGCCTCCGTCAGACCAAACTCTTCCAGCAGCTCAGCAGCTTTTCGCTTCGCCTCGGCGCGCCCCAAGCCGAGCAAACGGGAGAAAATAATCAGGTTCTCTGTGGCGCTTAACGACTCATCGACCGAAGCGTATTGCCCCGTTACCCCGATCAACTGCCGCACGACATGCGCCTCTTTCGTCACATCGTGCCCGAAAATGCGTGCCTCTCCGCCATCCGCCCGGAGCAAAGTCGCCAACATGCGAATCGTCGTAGTCTTGCCCGCCCCATTTGGACCAAGCACGCCGTAAATCGAGCCTGCGCGCACGTTCAAATCCACGCCATCTACAGCGCGATTGTCTCCGAACACTTTGACAAGCCCACGGGCTTCGACTGCCCATTCATTGCTGTACTTCTTGTTCATTCTGGCATCTCCTTACCCACTGTTTATTTGATATCGCAACAATACCGTGCGGATTTAAACTGAATGTAAACTGGTTGTCGTTTTTTTATTTTAGGGCTTTTTGTCCGGTTGTTACACGTACATGGGAAGGGGGTGGAGGTCAGTCTGGAGGAGGAGAGGGAAGTGTTTTGCCGAGACATAAAAAGAGAATGATTGTCCAGAGACAATGTGGAATGTTCTTGGTTAGCTACAACAATCCGCTTTTAACTCCAACAAAAAAACGGCATCTCAGCCGTTTTTCGTGCTTTTATATGCTGACGCACGTAAGCGGGAGCGCACGAGCACCATTGGCAGTATAATCAATGTAGCAATGGCGGTGATATTACTGAAACCACCGCTGCTTGCCGTATTCAAGGGAAAACAAAACAGTATTACGATCATTTTCAAGCTTCTTATAATTCCAGTTTTGGCTTGATGCACTGCTGTGCCCAAACATGTTAATGATGTTTTCCTTCGAAGTTATATAAGCGTTAATGACATTCTCCTGATCAATAACAATCGCAAAGTAAGGTTTGCAAGCAAAATGCCCACACGCCTCGTCTACTTTTCGAAATTCATCACTCGGTCTGGTAATTGTCAGTGCGTTATCAATTTGCCCCGCTGCCCTGCTTCGCGATTTAACGGATATGCCCAACCGTTCGCCTGTTGACTTCCTCGTTGCAATGATGTCAATTCCCGTATGAGTGACATGCACACACTCAAACCCATGTCGAGACAACCAGTACATAATTAAATGTTCGGCAAAATCCCCCGTAATTTTCGAGTGATTGCTGCTCTTGTCAACGCTTTGCATTTTCTGTTGTGCCTCCCGATCCTAACGTTATTTCGTTCCTCATCTCTCCAAAATCACCCGTCAGCCAATCTGCTTTTTCCAGTCAAAAAACATTTTATCATCTCAATGCTTGGATAAGTTTATCGATCTGCGCCCGGCTGGCAAATGACTCATCAATTGATAGGAAAGACAACATGGAGACGGGCATTTTGGCATGAGCAGCCGCAAACATTTTGTGATGTCCGTCTAGCAAGTAGTGCGTATGCAGCCAAAGCTCATCGAAGTGTATATCATTAAGCGGAAATTTCGTGTCTAGAAAAGAAACACATAATGCCGTCGGATTGACGTTCCCTTTCCCCGTCTTCATGTACTTCTCAGTGACTGATTGGTCCAATGATCCACTCGGTTGAATCGGCACGATGTATTCCTCTATTTTCTTTCCAGAACCCACTCGTCGGGAGCCGATTTGATAATATTCGCTTCCATCTGCCTGTCGTTTCAATCGCGGATATGCTTTGAACAAAGCGACAACATACTGACCATTTGGCACGATACATGATAATTCCGACACAAAATCATGGTTTAGCTCGGTTAATCCATTATTCAAGTTTGCTGAAATTCCCCTTGGATTCTTCCACTCCGCGCCCGATACTTCCACATAAAACAGGCACGTTTCACAATCGATCCCTGTATTGGCAATCTCTTCTCCGTTGATCGTTAAATATCTTTGATGATAGCCAGCCCGTTTATATTCGATAGGGGATGTAGAATCACTGATTGCAAAATCATTTATGTAGCTCACAATTTTGGTCATTGTGCCACTGCCTCCCATTCATGCTCCCCTGCCTAATCTCCTTGCCCACTTCTATTTTTTTCGAGTCAAGACGTAAAAGAAAAGCAAATTTCACCTATTTTATGCAGGTTATAGCTGTGTCATTTTGTGAATCCCACTCATCTTAACAAAAGAAAAAAAGAGTGAGAACCGCAGTTTTCGCTCTTTTTTCTTCACGAGATGATTTTTGAGGATTCGCAACACCCGTATTTTCTCCAACTATCGTAAAACGACGCGTTAAATTAAACTGTCGCACGAGAATGCCAAATCGCCGTCACCGATAATCGTCACATCGTACATTTGCTCTTTCGGCATGAAACGCTCTCCCTCTACTTTTTGGCGGCTTTGGTAATCCACTCAGCCAAACTGTTTATTTGCCCTTCCACAGCAATCGGATCGCGGTACCACGACTGATTTTCATTCCACAGGAACACTTTTCCATCCCGGATCGACGGCAATTTGCCCCAAATCGGGTCAGCCTTCAACTGCTCCAGCGTCGAATTTGTCGTCAAAATCAAGTAATCCCCGGTATATTCAGGCAGCTTCTCCAGTGAAAATTCATAGTAGGAGTCCGCCAGCATATGTTCAGGAATGGCCGCAGGCGGCTTGGCGCCCAAGATTTCATACATGATCCGGCCACCACGTCCAGACTTCGGACCGAACAAAAATACGGTGCCGTCGTATTCCTGCATGACAGACACTGTCTCGCCCTCATGAAGCGCTCCTTGTACTGCTTCGCGCAATTTGCCGGTTTTACGCTCAAAATCGGCAATCCATTGCTCCGCAACGTCCTTTTTGTCCAACAAATCGCCGAAGTAACGCATCTCCTCCTGAATCGATGCAAAGCGGTTGTAAGGCATCGCCACTGTCGGCGCAATCTTCGCATACTTGTCCACTGTTTCTGCTTGGGCGATTTGGGTAATGATCAAATCCGGTTCCACTTCAAGCAATGCTTCCAGCGAATCGCCCACATCCGTCACACCGTCGAGCTTGCCTTCCAAGTACGGACTATTCATCAAAAAAGTTTCCGAGGCAACTGGCTGGACGCCGAGCGCCAGCACGGTTCCCAAAAAAGCCTGTGCCGCTACGCGTTTTGGCTGCGCAGGCACTTCCACCTCTCCGGTCGCCGCTGTAATCGTTCGTTTTTCGGCAGTGGCAGGTGCCTTTGTCTCTGCTTGACTCGGATCCCCTGTGTTATTCGCCGTTTGGTTCGTTGCGCTGTTATTCTTTCCCCCTGTGCCTTCCGGTGCTGTCTCGCATCCCGATGCTGCCATAGTCAGGCACAGCAGAGCCGTGGCCAACCATTTTCTTTTGCTGCTTGCCATATCATTTCCCCCATCTGACCAGTAAATGATAATGAATATCATTATTATCAACATGATACATTGCCGGATGAGGAGCAACAACGGATGAATTTGACCGATTTCTTGTATCTTTCGAAACTGCATCCCGATATTTTTGGCGGTATTGGCCGGGAGTTACGCCTGTTTGCTTCTTGAACACACGATTAAAATAAATCACGTCAGGATAACCGACATAAGCAGCTATTTCCTGTTGCGTCGCTGCGGTATCACGCAGCAAATTGCGCGCCATATCCATGCGCAGACGAATGGCATATTCGAGCGGACTGCATCCCATCTGCTCTTTGAATTTTCTCGAAACGTACTGCGGGGTGTAATTCATTTGCTGAGCCAGCTGTTCCACGGAAATCACCCCGCGATAATTCCTTGCCATATAACGGATCACTTGCTCAGCCAACGACGGGACGCACGGATGCTCCGCCCGCTCCCGCAACGCCGCATGGGTGAACCGGATGAAATCCCCTTTGGCCTTCAGCCACCGTAATCCGTCGTCCTTCCCGCTGCTCTTCTCTTCGTCGAACTGCCCTCTGCCCCCGCCGTCTGCCTGCTTCCAATCGTCAACCATCGCTTGGAGCATCTCCAGCAAGACGAGCGGTTCGGAAGGCGCCAATCCCCAACTTTCCATAAACGGATTCTCGGTTTGCATCATCATGTGAAACTCCCACAATGCAGAAGCTGGCAGCGATGCTTTGTATAAGATCATATAGGCGTCAAGCGAGCTGGCGGATTGAACCGATACCCGTTTCCCTTTGCCGATATGCTGCAAATGAAACCGCTCAGCCAGCCACACGTCGCCGTCTGCCCACAGCTCTGCGCTCCCATTAGCCAAATACATAAACATGCTTGTCGGCGCTACATAATCGCGAATTTCGTCGCCATGCCCGACCCGTTTGATCCGAATATCCAGCACGCGAACGATGACTTGATTCCACAGTTGAATTTGCTCGTTTATGTTCATCAAAATGCGGCGTAACGAACTTGAGCCAGCCAGTCCGTCACTCGCTCCTCCCACAGAGTATGTAACCAAAAGACCGGGTTGGTGATTATAATTCTCACTAATAGTTTGATGTCAACGATAGCGAAAAGCACTAGACGGTGTCAATGCGGGGTATTTCGAGTGATTGGCTATCCCTTGCTTTCCCGTGTGTCAGGACTGTGACAGAGCTACATGCCACTTCCATTCAACGAATCTGCAGCTCCTATTCAGCCGTCTTTCCTCATGTACACATTGCGCATACAAAAAACAGCCGACGCTACACGCACGCATCGGCTGCTGTTGTTTATGATGAAAAAACACCGCTTTCCATTGGGCTTGAGTCTTTTGGTCCATCTTTCTCCTCCCAACTGCATAAGGCTACTTCTTCAGCAAAGCAATTCTGCATAGCGATTGCCGTATCAAAGAGCGCCAACGGTAACTTGGCGTCAAATAGCTCATGACTGATTCAGGCAAAGTGAGGATCGGCCACACTTTTACACAGGAGAATCTATCAAAAGTTTTCCTCATAGTAGCATAACCTAGTATAGTCAGCTAGGCTGCCGACTTTAGTGCCTGGCACGGAAAATCGTTTGGTTAAAACATTGTTCGCAGATCATTCGCGGAAGCCGTCATATCCAACAAAAAAACGGCACTTCTGCCGTTTTTGCAAGATCTATCAAAACGTTTCTTTCATGCGACTGCGGTAGCGGCTGGCTTTACGGTCCAGCTGATAACTGACAAAGGTCAACAATGATGCAGCCACCGCAACGATCCCGCCTGCCCAGGATACGTCGATAAGTTCCCTGTTCACCGTGACGATTCCCCCGAGAGCCGCTCCAAACGCGATTCCGACGTTTATAGATACAGGAGCCAACGACGAAGCCAACTCCTTCGCTGCCGGATAATACTTATGTGCTACATCAATGAAATACAATTGCATGGTCGAGTTCATGATGTAAACAACAAGAGCAATGAGTGCGATACTAATCAAGGCCGCCACAATGGAACGGGAAGAAAAGTACAACGAAGCAAGGATAGCAGCTTGAATCAGAAACACATATCTCAACTTGCCAATCCCGTTACGGATCGCCAGCTTCCCGCCAATGAGCGTGCTAAAAACGGAAACAACACCGTACAGCAAAAAAATGACGCCGATGTAACGCTCAGGCACGAATAGCACTTCTTGCAGCAAAGGAGCCAAATACGTATATACCGTATAGGTAGCCCCAATACTTAATGCGGGAATAAAAAAGCCGATGACAATACGCGGATTGGTTATGAGACCCATTTGTTTTTGCAAGGAACTCTTCGTTCCCCTCAGCTGTTTGGGAATGGTCACAGCGCTTACGATTAAGGATACGATACCCAATACGCTGGTAAACCAAAAAGCCATTTGCCAGCCGCTCCATTGCCCGATATACGTTCCGATCGGCACCCCGACTACGCTTGCTATCGTAAACCCCGCAAAAATAATCGATATAGCCGGCCCCCGCTTGTCGGCAGGCATCGTTTCATTCGCCACACTCATTGCAAGTGCGATCAGTACCCCGGTAACTACCGCCGTGACGATTCTGCTGGCAACAAGCAGTGCAAACGATCCCGATAAAGCCGTAATGACATTTGCGACAATAAACACCCCGATCAGGGCAAGCATCAGCGGATACTTGGAAAATCGGCTCAAAACAGCCGTCAAGATCGGCGTACTTATGGCAAACGTGATGGCAAAGACCGAGACAAGCGAACCCGCCGTTGATATCGCTATTTTCAAATCAGTTGACACTTCATTGAGCAACCCGACAATCACAAATTCACTCGTTCCCAAGACGAAAGTTAATAAAAACAAATTGAAAATCAGTCGCTTATGTTGTTTCGCCATTCATTGAATCTCCTCTCCAGATGAACTTCCTCATGCTCTTTCTATGGCAACCTGCAACTCGGCAACGTGAGCTTCCGGATCGTTTGACTTTTCATGCGGCAAACAAATTTCGCGCCGCGGTTCATTCTCTTTCATGCGATATCCGTTCCGTTCAATCCACGCTGCCAATACCGCGCTTGCACTACAGGGGCGAGTCGTCCGGCAAAGGTGGATAAGCGTAGCCATCATCGGAACTTCCGGCAATTGTTTCACCGTAAAAGGAGGCCGGCTCGGCATATCAAGAGTCAGAGGCCGTGCCACTTCCATGTCAATTTCGTCCTCGCTTTCTTCACAACCGTGCCAAAGTACAATTTGAGGCGTAGATGGCTGAACGGAATTTCCCAATTGATCATCCACCTGTTGGAAAAGCTCCGGAATTTGCTTGAGCGAAGCTTTTTGGCGGTAAGACAGCACCAGTTGAGGCCCGACTTCCTTTACAATAACGTCGTGCGACTTTTGATTCTCGCCTTCATTTTCGATGAAAGACAGCCGTTCCTTAATTTGCGCCAGCTTTGCCTGCTCCTTAGCCAAATTTGACAAAATCTCGCTTTCCTTCAACCGAAACATTCCCCGAATTTGTTCTTGCGAGATTTGTTCTCCTACCAACTGGCGAATTTGCTCTAACGAGAAGCCCAGTTCTTTAAAGGCCAAAATCCGATTGAGTTGAAACATTTGGTCAGCCGTATAATACCGATAACCTGTAAATCGGTCGGTGTGATTCGGCTTGAGCAAATTTAACTGGTCGTAGTAACGAAGCGTCTTCACGGACACCTGGCTGATTTTTGAAAACTCGCTGATTTTAAACATCCATCCATCTCCTTGCACGGGTCATTCTATTCTCTCCCTGGTCTTTTCCGAGTATAACGTTCCAGTTGAGGGGAGAGTCAAGGGAAGCGATCTAGGAGAAATTTTTCGTGTAAACCGGAATTTCTGCGTCTTCGCCATTTCTACCTGGAGCCGCTGAACCTGTCATTCGTCTCACCGTTTTAGTAGAAGACACTAGGTTGGCAACAAGATTCCTGCATCATTCAGAGGAGAATCCTTTTCGCGAGTCTTTCGTTGCTCTAACGTATCGCGATTGCCCCTGCATTTATCTGAAAGTAAACAGGCCGCTCCCGATACAGAAAAAAGCAGCCTTCATTTTGGCTGCTTTGGATGTTTAAGTATGGTTAACCTACTAGCGCCTCCTTCACTCATGCGTTTTCTGGATGCTAAAACGTTTTGAGGGCTGCGGTTTGAAATGAAAAAACCCAGGATTTCTCCTGGGGAATTGTGGTGCATGCAACAGAACTATGGGGTAGTGACAAACAAGATCGTGTATGTGGCTGTTGTCGTTCCGTCCGTTGCTGTAACCAGTACATAATCTCCTGTTTCCAAAAGGTCGAAGGAACCTTTTTCGACGTGAGAAGCAGAGAACAGCTTGACCGTTGCGCCGTCTGGGCCTTCAAGATGACCCATCAATGCAGATCCGACATAGGTAGAACCACTGAAGAAGACAGCACTTCCATCAATCACTTTTGCGGCACTGTCGATTGTGAACATCGCAGTAGGTTTCGCAGTCAATGTCACATCATTGTTGATGGCAAAATCAGCGGTAACGGTCACAGAACCCTTCTGTACCACATGATGATCAGCATCATCAGTAATCACGTAGCTAATCACTGCCGAGCCTCCACCTTGCCTCGAAATCTTGCCCTCTGTGTCGACTGAAATTTTGCTTGGATTGCTTGATGTCCAAGTAATGGTTTGTCCGGAACCTGCCGTGATCGTTTGATCCGGGGATATAGCCGTATCGCCTTCAGCAAGGTTTCCATTCGTTCCAGTACCCGAGTATGAAGGGTTGGTTTCTTGCGCTGTAGCGTAGACTGTCACAGTGACACTGTTTACAGCTCCATTAGAACTTGTATATTGGATCGTTGTCGTTCCAGGTGAAACTGCCGTGATCACTCCAGTGAAAGCATTCACAGTCGCTACTGACGGATTGCTCGATGACCAAATCTTGGTTCCTGGTTCTGTTGTTGTTGCTGTTCTCGTAATTGTCTCGCCAATCTGTAAAACTGTTGCAGATGTACCTACTCCTGTAATTGCTTGTCCGCTATTTCCGGCTAACCCAAAAACGGGCTTTCGCACAGACCAACACCGTGCAGGCGCCTTTCAACGCACACGGCGTTCCATCAACACTAAAGAAGGACTCCTTTCCTAGGACTTTAGAACTCCTACAACGGGCAATTTGATTGTATCATAGATTTCATCGGCTATAAAAGTAAATACTGAAAAATCAGTTTTGGGGGCTAGGCGTGAGGAGTTCGTGTAATTATTCTATCATTTTCGAATTATCGAGCCTCAGCAGATCAAATGAGATACCTGTATCAAATCACTGCTTATCAAAGTGAAATGGACAAGTTGTCATTCGCATACAGAGCTATTTGAAACTCGTCCATTATTTTACATAAGCAGCTATAATGTGATGGTATCTCGATTTTTCCCACTTGGGAGGGCGTATAAGAATGGGATTGTTAGTTGATGAAATAAAAATACATATCAATGCGTATATTAACTATCTTACATTTGAGAGAAATTTATCACAAAAAACTTTGAAAGCCTATTATTCTGATTTACAGCACTTAAAAAGTGTCTGGAGCAATCAGAATATCAAGCTGTTACCACCGAGAGCATATATTTTTATTTTGAAAAAGTACTATACGAAAGCAGACTTAAAGATACTACGATAAAAGAAAATACGTTACACTGAAATCGTTTTTCACTTTTTAATTCAAAAAATAATAACTGAATTGCCTATAAGCAATTTCAAAAAAATATAAAATCTCAAAAAATCCCCAAAACACTCTCTCAAAATGAAATCATAAGTTTGTTGAGCTACATGCAAGATGAGTTATCTACAGCGAAAACACAATTCAAAATGTGCATCTGTCTCAGAAATTGCACGATTTTGGAATTGTTATTTTCTACAGGAATTAGAATCGGCGAGTTGACTAGCATTAATATAGAAGACATCAATATGGAAGAACGTACATTATTAATTTTCGGCAAAGGTCGCAAAGAAAGATTGCTCTATCTCTCTAATAATGACGTTCTCAACAAATTAATCAAGTGGATACAGATGAGAGAATTTTTTGAACCTACTACCAAAGCATTGTTTGTAAACAAGTATGGAAATAGATTAAGTATTTATTCAGTAGAAAATATTTTCTATAAATATCGTGATCTATCTAAAATAAATAAAACATCAACACCACATTTCTTAAGGCATACATTCGCCACATTATTATTGGACAATGGTGCAGATTTGAGAGCAGTCCAAGAGATTTTAGGTCATTCTAACATTAGTACAACTCAGATATACACCGAGGTTTCAACTGAGAGAAAAAAAGAAGTATTGATCAAATTTAACCCACGTAATTCATTTCAGTTATGATGTTTTACCTCCAAATAACTATAAATTATTTGGAGGTGGTATTGTTGTTATCCAGACGGCAGACAACTGCCTTAGGCAAGATAAAACAGGGGTTTGAGAACAACAGCACAATCATTCATTTACATGGCCCAGCTGGTGGAGGGAAGACAACTCTTGTAAAGGAATATGCCAAATTGGTGGCTTCAGAATTTGAAGATTGGGCAGTTTATTACATTGAGGGTAAGAAAAATCCTGTGGAAGCTTATGCAACGATCACCCTGGCGGAAGGAATGAACCGTCCTGAATATGAATTTTCTGGTTTTAACCTAAGCTTTGGCTTTAGGCTTTCAGAGTTATTCAATGTGGGTGTTGCAGGTGTTTTTCAGAAAAAGCCTAAATTAGATCCTAAAGCGCACTTTGTAGTCGATGTTCTGAGGAAAAACTCGTCCTCCAACATCTTGATTATTGCTGATAGCCTGCAATACTGGGACTTATCTTCCCGAAATTTTTTAATGACGTTAAGAAATCATCAACAAAATTTGCTTGGAAACAAAAGTTTGAAAGTACTGCTTGTCACGGATGATAACGAAAAACATGCCTCCGAATATGTTGATCCTACGACACTATACTCTGAAGGCATGGAAGTAAAGTTTGATCAAATGAGAAGAGAAGAATTACGTGAGATGCTTTACCTGTTGGGATATTCAAAGTTAAAAATAAAGGAAAAAGATTTGGACATTATCATGTCCATCACGGGTGGGCATCTAGACTCCATTAAGCTGTTTATTGAGGGTTTTTATTATTCCAAACAAGGAAAATTGTCTACCGACACCAGCCTAATAGATGTAATGAAGATGCTAGAATACCGTTTGGATAGATTTGGGGAAAAGAAGAGTGGCATTTCCGATGTTTTACAGGCCTCATCTATTTTAAATGGAGATTTCAAGGTCGAGCAAATTAAATATCTCCTCAAAAATAGAACAGATATAGATAACTTGCTAAAAGAATCCTGTGAAAATGACATCCTGAAAGAAAGCAACTACTTCATTTTTTCCAATGTTTTTATACAAGAGCTCTTTTATAAAAGGCTTAAAGAGAGCGGTAACAATTTCAAATTCGAAATAGAGTATGCGAAATATTTACAGGAACATGAGCCTGAAAACTACGCAGGCAGAGCTTACTATTTGTCTATAGGCGATCGTAAAAACGAGTATATCTTTGAGATTATTGGATTGTTTGCACTTGCTTACTGCCGCAACATTGAAGGTTCTACTGAAGATGCTGAGACTAGGAAAATCGAAAAATTAATTAAAGAAAAAGTTGAAAGTTGCGGAAACAGATACGAGATACAAGTGCAATATAACAATTTTCTTTATTTGAAGAATGCTTATGAGCTGTATTTTCAAGAAAAATATGATGAAGCAAGCAATGAGTTGAATCAGGCTACACTAGCTGGACCAATGCTGTTGATGTCAGAGATAAAACGGATGAAGCTTGTCGTTGCTTTAATGCGTGATATGAATACCGAAAATGTCAGACAGTTGGCAATGGAGCTCCAGGATATATTAGGCGATTTGAAAGAGCAAGAAAAGGAACAATGGTGCAAGTGTGCATTTACATTATTTTCTACCTACTCTAATAAGCTTGATGACTATGATCGCAGTAATTCTATCGTTAAGGAGCTTCTTTCTTTTATTAACAAGAACTATCACAATAAGCTATTTGAATATATGGGGAAGATTATTTCCAGAAAAGCATGTGTTTTTAACCCTGCAGCATTAACAAAACGTTACACTGCTGACAGCGTAGCTTATTTTGAGAAAAGAAAAGATCATTTACAGTATTATTTGGCACTCTGCAATCATTCGGGTAGTTTACTTGTCGTTGGTGAGTATGACAATGCTATCTTATGTCTTCAGAAGTGCTTAGATCTAGTGGAAGAATATCCGCTTATTCAATTTCCATCACAAGAAAAAATCTATAACAATCTAATTTTAGCAACGTTTCTCCAAAAATATCACAACATGCAGACCTTTGATAAAGCAGTAATAAAAGATGCAATTGCTGAATTCAAGAGCAAAATTTCTGATTCCTCTCGTGAAAGCAATGCCATCCTCTATATAAATCTGATAAATCTATATGTTATGAGTGGGGATTACGATTCGAGCTATGTGATGCTAGATATTTTAAAGAATAAAATATTACGTAACAATGACGACAGCTTCTATCGTTATCATATTTCAAACATATACTTATCAATTAGCGTTATGCAGAACGAGTGGGGAGAAGCTGAGAAATATCTAAACGAAATGAAAGATAATTTCCCTAACTTTTATAAAAAGCAAGAAAACCTAATTCATAGTCGGAATGATGCTATAAGCAAACTGGTTGAAAATAAAGTTTGGATGAGTCCTGAGCAATTGGATAAATGGGTCTATGAACATGCCAATCCACTAGATAATGCCGGAAGCTTCTATTGCCGACTATTTAAATTCTCGGATCTACAATTTACTTCTATTTAGGTTTAAAAGTTTGGTACGCCAAATTAATAATCGTAGGATATATATCTTCATAAGCGAGCTGTAGCTTGTTGAAAGAATAGGCAAATGAACTGTGCTTGATTGTGTAAGGAGAAGTTGCAATATCGATCAAATAAGGATCGCCATTATCCGTTATACGAAAATCTATCCTTCCATAGTTTGTCAGATTAGTCAGCTTGCCAATTTGAAGCGCATACTCCTTAACAAGTGCAATCTTAGAAGCAGAGAGTTCGTCCGCTAAGGAATAAAACCCATAGTTGTTTTCATAAGAATGTGTGTACGTTAAAAAGTCATAGTTTAATTTTCTCTTTCCATTAATCGAGATCCCAACCGGCTCCATAGCATATACTTTATCGGATATAAACAAAGGGATTTCACATTCGTAACCTTCAATAAATTTTTGCAACAAAATTGGTTCTTTTTTTGACAAATACAGTTCCTCAAGCATTGCTAACATAGCTTCATCAAAAACAAAAACTGAATTTGTATCAAGACCAATACTTGCTGATTCGTGCATGGGCTTGATGATTACTTTTGTCTCAAGGGCAGGCGGCTCTTGATTAAGCCACTTTTCTTCTCCGAAATATATCCATGTTTTTGGTGTAGCAATGTTGTGTGCTTCCAAATATTTAGTATACGTGTACTTCGCTCTGCAAAGTGAGGTAACAAAAGCATTAGAACCTGTATAAGGGATGCCCATTAAATCACAAAATGATGGAATCAACGATTTTTTTCCTACATGGCTACCATTCCGTGATAGGTTGTAAACTAATTTGTTGTTTCTAAAGTAGGACTCTTCTAATGTTTTTGTGATAAAAGTAAGTTCATTAAAATAAGTATCAACATAAAAATTGGATGACTGGATAGCGCTAAATATTTCATCGTACTCTTCATCTGAGAAAAATTCGTTATTATCGGAGAACTCCACTTGCTGATGATTGATTGGCCTAGTTTTTGAGCGAGAATTACATACCAGTGCAATTTGATATTTTTTTTGGATTTCCTTAGTATTTTTTTTCGATTGTTCAACAAGCTTTTTAATTTCGTCCATTTTATGACCTCCAAATAATTTATAGTTATTAGGATATTTTTATCTTAATATAAGAGAGAAAGCCGTTCAATAAATCTACCAGTTCATCTAGTTTAACCACCTTGCCCTATAGAGAATAGTGAATGGTATCCTTGTTCTAAGATGTTCTTCTTCCTTTTGCATAGGGTGACAAAGTCATTGGTAGATCAGATGAAATTTCCTAGATGAGAGAATTGCTTGATGCTTGCTTGCAAAAAATTCCTTATAAACTTTAGTACCCTTTGTTGTCCACATCAAAACCAAGTACGCCTTCTTACTGATTTTTTTTATGTTGTGCAATCAACTGATTAGTTTTACAATTCGAGCAGATACAACCCGACAATTGCTCTCCTACTTCTTCCCTCGCTAAAAGACATCACAAGTCATATTTCCTCAAACAAAAGTACAGATAAGCTTTCAAGAAAGTCCGGGATTGCCATCGTAAGCAAGGATTGGCAATAAGCAAAATAAAAAACGGTATTTCTACCGTTTCTGTAGGGTTAATTATGGTGCACCTATCGGGATCAAATCGACAACCTATACCTCACCATTTTATCGCGCTGCAGTGTAAATCGGTTTTACTATCGAAATACCTCCGTAATGTTTCAGCAAATCACGTCTCAGTCATCCCGTGCGGCACATCATCGTATTTATCCTCTACCGGATGTCCTCAATCGGTCTTACAGCTACTGTTCAGGCGGCAAAAGACCTTTAGATACTTCTTTAATCCAATTGCTTCTCAGTTCCCTTCCAAATGACTCCTGATAAACTTTTGCTTTAATATGTATCATCTCTTTTACTAAGCTTCCTTCTAATCCTTGAAGGATTTTTAAATCTGCATCGGATAAAGGTTTGCTTTTGGGGGCCACATAATTACGATATATAGCAGTTTCCATACGCCAAGCGTAAAATTCTGCTAAGAACTGCTCCTTCATATTGTTTAACATTTGAATGCCTGGAACATCAAGGTCGCCAGAATAGTAAATAACGCAGCGTGGGTTCGCTTCAAGGCATTTTTCTATAAATACTTTAGAAGCAGTTCTGGCCTGTCCAATAGTACAAAGTAGAACTGGAAAATCTGATGGAAGTTGCTCTAATGAAAATTTGTTTAGATTAAGAAAATGAATAGTTTCATCAACTAAATAAGAAATGACAGACGGATTTTCGATTATATATAATGATGAGTATTTTGGAAATTGCTTAATCTCTTCGATTTCCCGTAAGTTTAACGTACGAGGAGATGTGCCTTTAACGAGATGAGGAACAAAAACATGTGAAATCGAACTAAGATCATCGTCTAGAACGTCGAAGTTCCTATAAATTTGACGTTCAAACAAATACTCTGGCATGCCTATCATATCGTTATCAACATTTCTGCTTAGTTTTACACTTTGGCTATTTATATCATTAAGGGCACTCCATAATAATCTCCCTAATGCATTGGTTTTATCAAAGGCGTGTGAATCCTCAGTAACATAAGCAGCGAACATAGGCAATCTAATTTTGCCAGTAGAAATTCCACGTTCTTTAAACATCTCGTCTTTTCTCATAAGTAAATGCCATAAAGCACTCAGACATGTTAACAATTCTGAATAAGCATTTGTGCCTCTGTCAAAAACAATTCTCAAAACCCTATAACCTTTGGCATCTCCATCCTTCAATCTATGAAACCAGTTAAATGTCTTTTGAGTAAACTTTTCAAAATCAGTATTAGAGATATTGAATCGGGTAATAAAATCTAGTTCTACTTGAACAAAAAGATTAGTCCAAGCCGAATGTCTTAACTCTTTTTGTTCTCGCTTAGTGGAAAGTTGACAGCCATAGTATAGCTCCAACAATTCAAGCAGTGAAACCGAGTATCCTGCTTCTTTGGCTGCTTTTTCAAAGTCGGCGGCTGGGAAACGAGGTCCCTTATAACGAACGCCAAGAAAACCGCGCAATGCTTTTTCCTCTTCTCCGGTGGGCCGCATTTGCACCGTGCCGAATGCCCCGTAGCTTTCAAATTTTTTACGATACAAGGCGAAAAGGCGGCCAAAGCCGCCACTACGCCGAAAAATCTCAATAAGCTGCTTGTTATCCTGCATTGTGAGAACGCCCCTCGATACTTTGTTCTAGCGATAGTTGATGTTTTTCTTTGCCATCCCAATAGTAGCGTGCAACAGCAAGCACAGGGGAGTCTACAGGGCGAAGAATTTGGGCAATGGAGAGTTCATCTACTGTTTCGTAACAGCCCCATAGCACCTGGGAGTTCATAATATAATCGAATTCAAAGTCATGCACGAGTTGGAACATCTGTGCAATATTTTCACTATCGATGCCCGCAAACGCCTCATCCAATGAAATGATTCGGGGCGCATCAGGCTCAGCGTACGAATATTTGGCTGCTATCGCCGCAAACAGAGGCGAATAGATACTCATCGCCTTTTCCCCGCCGCTGAGCTCCCCGAACACCTTGTTCGTAAAGCGCTCCTCGGGAATACCCTTGCGAGTGATGAACATTTCAAAGCGAAACCATCTGCGGTAATCCAAAGCATTTTTCATCTCTTCAAACATGGAGAAGCTCGCGTCATATTTGCACTTTTTGCGGGCTTCATTGATTTTGGACATGAAGTGTAGACGCACTTTTTCCTTTTGCGAAGGCGTCAAATAGATGGATTCCTTAGACAAGTACGATAGCAACTCCGTTGTCGAAATTTGGTCTTCTTCTTTGTTTCCGAGAGGAACCCATTCGAGCCGTATCTGGATAGTACCCGTCACACGCTGGAGCATCACGTTTGCGTCTTGTTCCCAGCGCTTCGCGGCCCGCACTTTCTCTTGAATCGCAGTACCCACAACGTCAATGAGCACCTTTTCAAACAAGTTTCGTTCCTCTTCCTGAATATGCGCTGATATGCGCTTTAATTGATCATCTACATCACGTTGCACTTCCCGAGGTGTGCTCTCCACATGCTGGAGCGAAAAGACCAGGAATTGCCGCGAACAATGCTGTTGAAGGATCTGCCAGGACGGATCTTCCTTGTCTTTCGCCTGAATTTCAAGCGAAATCGTGCGCCGCGATTGTTTCAGATTATAATCGACAAGTTCCCGCTGTGCGTAGCCTTCTGCATCTTTAAGTTCCGAAAGCACCACATCCGGCGAAAGTGCCTCGCATGTTTCCTCCAGTGTCTTCATAACCTGGGAAGCGTTCTGCGGAGGACAAACAAAACCGAGAGACAACTCCTCTTGATACAATTTCGTCCACATATCCAATAGCCTCAACCACTTTTCCATTTGCGGCTGTTCTTTCTTATAGCTCTCAGCATGCCCATGGATCTTAATATCTGTCTCATTGATTTGTTTATGATAAGTTTCCAGCAGCTTATCTGCTGTCTGAATCGCCTTTCTAGCTTCCTCGATCTCCCGCTTCACGTCCGTATCGCCAAGATCCTGAATCCTCTTGAGATACATCGCCTCCAGCGATTTGTTTTTTGCAATATTCCGCTCATGATCCATCCTCTCATCCATAAGGAGCTCATAATCACCCATCAAGCGTTCTTTCTGCGCCTCAAAGTCAGAAAGCGATTGAATCGCACCAAGCCATGCGGTATGGGCCAGGCGGAGCTCAGTGAGTATTTCTTTGTAGCTTACAAGATCATCGAGCGCCTGCCGGTAGCAAGCGTGCGTAAGTGGGAGCTCCAGTCCCTGCGCTGCATAGTGGAGCCCATTGCGCCTAAGCTGGGTCTCGTTGCGATACATGCGCAGATCAGTTTGAAGTCGTTCCACTAAGGTAAGCCGGATGTTGCGCTCCTGAGTCTTGTCTGCATGACGAGTAAGGGAAGCCTTTAGCCCCTCGAGTGACGGGAACACATCCCGTTCCATGTGAAGCAAGCGCTGTTGCTTTTCCACGGAAAAGCGTTCAGATTCCAGATCGTCTTTTTTGTTTATGAATTCTTCACGTAGCTTTTGCAATTCTCTCAACCTGCGCGCCCGAATTTGTTCCCGCGCAGATTTTCCGATGTATGCATCCTCGTATCGAGGTGCCAGCCCCCCGATCATGCCACTGCGGAATTCACCTGTTTCAAGCACATATCCTTCCTGATGTGGAACAATGGATATGGTTTGCAGCACGGCGCTAATGTCTGCCTCAGAGAGCCCGTTAGTCGGTGTCGGGCGCACATAAGTCAACAAATTTTCTTTTTTGTAGCTGCCTTTATGTATAATGGTCATGGAAGAAGCAACCATCGAACAATCGCTTTCATGCACCACAAGAGCCGTTAGAAGACCGGCGCGGGTAATAGCGCCTTCGATGGCTTCTCTCACAGACGGCTCTATGTGTTCCATAAATTCAATTGATTCATAAAAGTAAGCGGCACGGATATTCTGTGCGCGCAAGCGTTCCATTTCCACCATCTCAGAAATTGTAAACTCGGGCTCCATCTCGGTTTGCGCAGACAGTTCTTTTGCCTTTCCTTCCGTTTCCTCAATTTGCTTTTGCAGAAAACCGATGGATGCCGTTAGATTCGCTAGTTCTTGTTGCAGTGCGCCTAGACGCTGGTTGTACAAACCATTTAGCCAATCCTTTACCATCACAGGGTATGAGTCATCCAAAAGGTCGCCAATCCCTTGCAGAATTTCCTTTGCTTCGCGAAGCTCACTAGCCTGAACCTGGAATTGTTGGGCTCCTTCCGCCCACTCACTGACGGCATGTTCAACCGAAGCGGCACCTTCGGCAACTTCTTTCTCCAAGGCACGTATCTCTGCCTCGATTCCTTTTACACTTTCTTCTTCGGCCGCCACATTTCGCTGCATTTGATCTTCATGTTCAAGGCGAGATTGCAATATTTGAAGCTTACTCGCGATGTCCTCCACCTTGCTGTAATACTCCTGAAGGGCTTCATGCCAATTTTGAAATCCTGCGTCAGAGAATGTTTCGAGAGTGGCTTCAAAGTACTGACGCAAGACGGTGTGAGATGTGAAATAGGCCTCACCCGCAAGCGACTCCATTTCCAAAAGCGCATCCTCGCGGTTTTTGACAGTTTTGACTTTCTCTCCTTCAATTTGCTTGATACGCTTCTCCACTTGGCGTTGCTGTGTTTTATTATTCTCTATGGCTTCGTCTTTACTTTTGAGTTTTTTTTCTGAATCTTTCAGAGCTTCCTTTACCTTGTCTAACTCTTCCTCTAGTGTAAAAAGGGAATGTCCTTGCAGGGATGCTATTTTTCTCTGAAGGGTTTCTTTGGTGTTGGACTGTTCCGTCAATAGTCGCTCTAAATCTGTTTTGGTTGCCAATGCCTCAGTTTCGGCAGTTTTAAAATCCTTCATGCGCTTCTTAGATTCATTAAACCGCTTTTCACTGGATACGAGATGTTTCGCCTTCTCATATAGAGAGAACTGGTTGTATGTGTCGTATGCGTCTGCCAACTTCGCTAGGAAAACAAGTTCGTGGCCAAGGCGAGTTTTCTTTTCTTGCAGGTTATCCATGCTCTCCAACGACGAGGAGAGTGGGGCTAATTCATATTGTGACAATTCTGGAAGAGCATCAGAGAGAACATTGGACACCTCGCTCGCTTTCACAGCATTCGAAAGCTTCGGGCTGCGGAGTTGGAGCAGCACGCCTATCAGTTCTTTGAATTCCTGAGTGGTTTTAAACCGATAGATTTCTTGATTCACCATCTCCACATAACGCTGCTGGCTGTCGGTGACTTCTCCGTCGCCGCCAATGCGGTCTGCCAAGTCCCCCTTGGTAAGAGGAAATTTTTTAGCTTCCCCGCTTACAAACTTTTCATCATATAACTGAATATCATACCCAACACGCTTGTTCCGGAGAATGAAATACCACGTGCGCATGGTATTGTCGCTTTCCCGCCGCTTTCCATTTAAGCCGATGCCAACGGTCACAAAGGTATTTCCTTTGCGATACTCCATGTAGAGATATCCAATACCTTCCTCACGCTTGGATACATGCTTATTGCCGAGCAAAAGATCAATCATCCGCCGATCTTGCGAGCCGAATGGATCAAGGCGCGATGGTCGCTTATCGCCGTCGAGCAAGAACGGTACTGCCATGGTAGTGGATACCGATTTACCAGAACCATTGGCACCGCGGACAAAGAGGCGTCCATTGCTAAACTCAAAAATCGTATCACCGTGATACCAGAAATTTATGAGACCGAAGCGATTCAAATGAAACCTACTCACCATCTATCACCTTCGTTTATTTAGATTGCGATACGTATTCTCCTGTAACGCGGCCCGCTGAGGAATAAAATACAATCTGCTTGTCCGGCAGCGTATCCGCCATATGAAAGTCCGACATATATTCCATAACTTCTCTCCAAATGACGGTGATGGGCCGTTCTGTAAACGATTTAGTCCATCCATGGCTATACAGATCTTTGATCTCTTGAAACCATATGATAGCCTCATACTCCGAACACAGAACACGTCCGTTATGATCGATAGCTACTTTTTGGCTGTTTACCTTATTCAAAATCAGGGTTGCATATTGCACCGCTGCATTTGAAATCTGCTCATCTATTGGGTAATAGTCTCCGTAACGGTTTTCTGCATGGGTGAGCATCGTGGTGCGATGATATCGTTCTAGGTGCCAATACTCAAATGGTCCTGAAATCATTTCGTTCAGTCTCTCTAGCTCTTCCCCCCCTTCCAGAAGCTTGATTTCCTCTGCTGACAATTCGTCATCATATATCACCGCTTCCAAGAACAATCTGCGCAGGAGTCGTTGTCTCGGGGTTGCGCCATTTTCAATCTCTTTGGCAATGTACTCTTCCAACTGGCTACGATTTTGGATTTTGCTGAGATCAAAGAAGTAAAGTGGTGCGAAGTGACGAAAATAAGGCGTGGTCTGAAGCAAAACATCATGGCTTTCATCGTTTCGAAACCCGTCAATGTCACGGTCTACGACATGGACGAGCCTCATTTTCACGCAATGCTGCAGGACATCTGCAAAGGCCTTGCGGTGGGAACGCTCCTCCCAAGCAAAAGGAACAGCTTCTTCAGGGTAATACATACGGATGGCATCACAAGCATTATGAAGCGTGAACTGCTTGTCTTCCCCGTTGTCTTCCAAGAAGGCAAGGAAGCAGCAAAAAAACAAATAGTGGAGTGATGTAGTAAAGTCGTCAATTCCCATAAACGGCTTTGGCGAGACGGGAATTTTCTCTAGTTTGATAAACTCATTACGCAGGAGTAAACGATATCCAAAGTATTCGCGCAGCATATCGGCAATATCCGTTTTGCGAGCGAGTATCTGAAAATACAGATCCGCCTGCGTGTCTCGATGGATCCAGTGGTAATGAAACAGGGCTTCAATGCATTCCTGAAGCACCAACCGATCTTTATCCATTCTGTTCCTCCATAAACACGAATTCGTAATCGTTCATCGTCAGTGTACCATCAGTGGAACGCAGGCGAATACGCTTTCTTGAACGTAATATAAGAGAAACTTGACGCCCGTCTTCTGTTCGGCTTGTTAAGCTTTTTGTAATCATGGCTTGTCCCAATAATTCAAGCAACAGATCTCGCACTTCAGGGTACACCACACCGATTTCCTCCAGCGTAATTTTTCCGTCCTTGATCAGGCTGTTGAATTGCTCCTGCACCATCCGTGTTTTCTCCAGATGCTCCTGAATTAGAGACATTTGTACTAGAGGATCTTCGTATACAGGTAATTTAGTTCGTCCGTTGCGGTTCCCTGGTGTCTTTTTGCTGAGTGGCATTTCGAATGGATCACATTCCCACACATGCTTAGAGTTATCATCCTCAGATTTGCGTGACACTAAGAAATGTTTGGCAGTGGATACGCCAAACATTGCGCCAGCAATAACATGACAATCCCGTAAATCGGAAGTATTCGCAAAAATACGAGCCAATTCCAAATAGTCATTCTTGCGGCTTTTAAAATAGTTGAATTTATCGCTGATCTGATCCGCAATCCTTACAATTTTTTGAATAGTGCCGCGAGTTTGTTCAATTAAAAACCGAGAATTCGCTTTGCGCCCGTTGATCTCCACGAACCACCCTTTAAAACCAAACCATTCTGCCCTTCTTCGCTCAGAGGCAAGCTCCGCTTCAAATTTATCGTCAATCTGCTGCTCCGCTTCGTAAGAAACAATCGCGGCAATAATCTGCTCGATCTCACTGTCATCGATAAACCCGAGGCGCTCCTCGATCAAATCTTTCTTCTCCATGATGCCGACCACGAAGTCGCTTAGCAGACGTACAAATTTTTCTTTATATGGCAGAAAAGACTCCGTGCGGATCAGGCGTTCATATGGTTCGCTGTTTACGTGCGACAAAAAGTCAGCGGTACCGTTACGAAGAGCTTCAAATCGGGACATAAGATCCCGCCAGATGTTGCGGATATCGCCTAACGTTCCGTTGTTCGAAGGCCTCCACCTGCGAAGTTTGGTCAGGTCCTCTAAAATATGGTCTGCCAAAACGCGCTCGAACGATCCACCTCGGATCGCCTGCAGGTTGTACTGCATCTCCTCCATCGTACGTTCGAGTGAAATGGTATATTGCGTGACCTCATAATAATTCTTGCGCTTATAAAAATCCTCAATGCGCTGTGCATGAGATTCGTCTTGATGGACAATCAGATTGTTCCATTTCACGAGCGCTTTAAGATCTTCTTCCAATTCTTTTTCGGAGTAATCCTTAAAGTGAGCGCCAAACTGCTCTGACGTTACTAATTCTCGATATACATCATCCAGAAACATATACGAGTTGTATTCTTGACGGTACTTCTGATAGAAAACGTAGCAGATGGGACGGTATCTGTCTGCTTTAGGTACAGAAAGATACGTCGCTTCTTTTACAGAATTTAATTGAAAGCTCATTTGGCAACCTCCTTTCGAACATCAATCTAACTTTTCTGATAACAATCACTAGTGTTTTTCGTATTTCTTAAGTGTGTTTTCTAGGTTAAGTTAACCAAATCATAGGCGAGCTTTAATAAAGCGACATCAGTTCAAGGCAATTTACCCTATCTAGTCGCCAGTCGGCAATTATGCTTCTGCTAGTTGGACAAGCTCTTAACCAAGTGACGCTATTTGACAGCCTTCCAGCGTTGGGACCTTGGTCGATGCGATGCTTGCAAATGCCCCTTAGGACTGCTTCTCTTCCACCAGTGCGAGAATCTTGCTCATCGCATACCCTAAGTCTGCTATAACGTCTTGCCGTCGATATCTATTTTTTCAGAATATTATAGTCCGTTACAAAATCGTCCCCACGTTGCCAATGGTTCTTCCTCTTTCTTCGAGTTGCTGAATGACTGGACCTTGGGGATTAAACTTCCCCCGTGACTTCCGATCACTTTGAATTACTGCCCCCTTTTACTCCGTCCCCGTTCTGGTGGATCGGGATAGAGGCATCGATCCTGACGCTTTCAGTATCGTGATTCAGCGGACAGTACTTCGAGCATCTGATCGACAAGCCCGCTTCCCCAGTCGCGGAACCAGCTTCTACGCGGACCACTTCAAGAAAACGTATTGAGTATCTGTCGGTTGTCCTTCACCGGGCGTCCGGCCTTGTGCTGCCTTCCGCCCAGGTGACAAGAAGCCCTAAGCTTTCTCAAACTGAGAGATGGGGGACATTGGGAAGTTGTATTTTGAGTGTAACCTTCTATTCAGCGTAAGCTCACTTGGAACTGATAAAAATACAAACAGATTGAACGAGCTACGGTTTCTTCACAATCGATCTATTTCAAGCGACATAAAAAACATATTCTGCTGAAAAGAAGAGATGGAATTCATCAGGTTGTAAAAAATCACAATAAAAGTAATTTTACAGAAAATGCTATGCGCAAGCATTTTCTAGTTTGAGCTTTTTTCTATAAACTGTTTGGTTTTATCCCTTCTTCTCTAGTAAGCAGCATTAGCAGATCCAAAAGCGTAATAAAACTGTGAACTCCTATGCTTCCATATTGTGAACTCTATCAGGCTCGAACCGATGACCTACATACTGCGAGTGTAGTGCCTTCCCTACATGGTCAGTTTCACAGCCCCAAAAACAAGCGGAACTTGCCGAACGGTTGCCACGGGTATCGATCTGGCTAAACGTAAGTTTCTTTTTCACCAGCGACATTCCATTTCACGTAACAGTTCTTCAACGCGTAACGGCCTTCATTTCCTTTTTTCGTCTCAACACAGCAAAAGAACATGCTATCTTATTTGGGCTTCGAGCCTGAGTTCTTCTTGCAAACCTCAAACAAATGAACAGCTTGCTTACCTTCTATTTCTTGTTCAACAGTAGGAAGCACCTTGCAAAACTTATTGTCGCTGCTCATGTTTGCCTTAAACCACTGATGGGAAGCACCGTCATTGATCTTATCCGTTCCCTCTCTCACTACCACTTTCGGATAAGAAACGGAACCAGATACTGGAGACTCAAAATCCGCCATAAGTTGAAGTTGCTTCATCGCTTCTGACCGTTTCGGCATATGATCGTTCAGCTCGCTTGAATCAAAAAGGGACAAAGACCTCTCTCCGCTCTCGGGATCGATTCGACGAATCCGCAGGCTTTCCGGTTTTATTCGCGCACTCCCGTAGCCAAGTGGCTTGCCATGACCGATTTTATGTGCGTATTTGTTGCCGCCACCCATTGTCAGCGCCCAATAAAGCTGGGCGAGTTCCTTTTTTGTTACCTGGTCAAAATAAATACGAAACTGGAAAGAATTATTTTTCTTGATTGCCCGAACTATTTTTTGCATCGCTGCGTTTCCGTCCGAGGGACTCAAACCGCTATTTGTTTCTCCCGATTTGGGCAAGTGATGCCAATAAAACTTTCGCCCTCTTAATCGAGGTTCATGTGAATCCAATGGCCGAATATCTTTTGAAGATTCCAAGACATCATCATACGTCCATATCTTGTAACCAGAATCCATCTTCACAGGGGGCATTGTATAAAACTCGACTGCCCCCGGCTTTGGTTCTCCCAATTCTGGCAACAATATTGACTGATACATGTTTCTGCTTGACCCTTCAAAATCATTAGGCACATATTCAGCATCTGAAAAGCGAATACGCGAGCCGAGTGAGGATTTTGGCTCTTTCCCCGTCATTCCGAATAAACCGCAAGCAGGACACACATGGTTCCGGTCTGTACACGGTTGATACTCTCCATTTGCTTTCAACAGATCGCCGACTGTTTTGCGATACACTTCTCTCGAGATCATCGCCGGTGTCAAATATGTAGCCTGCTCAGTTTCTCCCAACTTGTATGTGCTGTAATAAACAAGTAACCGCCCCTGACCGCTTGTTTTTTGAAACTCATCAAATACTTTTCGGTACGCAGCATATCCGGTATGCCTTTTGTCGGTATGCCTTTTGCCGATATGCCGATTCAGCTTGACATCCGCATACTGCGACAATACCTCATTCAATCGCGTGATTTCGTCGTCCTGTACAGGAATCAACGTTTTATTATGATCTTCGTCGCGCTTCGGCACAAAAACCGACTCGCTTTTTTTGGTTGGAAAAGCTTCTCCCTTATGCAAATAACCCGGCTGGAAACCATCGTTTGTAACATGGCCACTTCGTATCTCTAAAACTCTACTTCCTTTTAGCTTGATCGAGACTTCTTTTCCCTCCTCCCATTGATCGTAGGTCTTTCGAGAGATCTTGCCTTTCTCGCTCCCTGCAGGCGAAATAGAAAGCCGATATCTCTCGCAAAGCTCTATCATCCACTTCCCTTCTACCTTCCGCAAAATTCCAGGCTCCTTAGGTCTCATCGCCCTCCGATACAACGGTCTTCCAACATCCGCCGTCGAGAGGCAACCTTTAAATGCCGCTTCATATACACTGCGTATGACTCCGCGTAGCTCGGAGCCAGGGATAACCGGCTCGTGAAAAGCTTTCAGCGCAGCTTCATCTTTGACTTCTTCCAGATTTGTATAGGAATAAAAACTGTAACTCTGCTTAATTTGCGTCTCGGGAGTATGCAGCGCCTTGTCATTCGATGTATTGGGAATAATCAGCGGTGTCAAGGTAGTGAGCGAGCATTCGATATAGCCCGTCAACCGCTCCCCTTCCCGATAATATTCAGCAGGATGACGTTCGCATCTCCCATCCAGCGGAACGAAGTTGTACGGATTTACGAATCGTTTTTTAGTTTCCTTCCAACCTTTCACGATTTTCCACTCCCCTTTCGCCCCAATCGACAAATTTGACAAAGCGTTCATCTATAAATCGATACAAACCGGAGTAATCAATGTCCGTTTCTTCGACACCCGGGTGTTGTCGGCAAAATTCGATATAGCTGCGCACAATTAGTCCCTTGCTCCTTGCCCGTCCTTTTGGTTCCGGCACATAGAGACGCGTCCCACGCTCAGAGGAAAGCAGACACCATTCTGGCACAGTCGTCCTTCCGTTTCTGCCGCTTGTATCGACCGAGCCCCAGAGCTTGTGCGTCTCTTCGTAAACCGTATATGGCTTGCTGGTTGCGTCCTCGTCTTCCTGCAGCACCCGGCAGCAAAAAGCTTCTCCTGTGCGAACAGCCTTGAACTCGGCCAATTTGTCAAACAGCCGCAGTTCCCGCACATAACGCAGCGAATCCAGCACCACCGGGAAACCATCGACGATCAACGTAATCTCGCCGTCGCGGTACCAACCGAAAGCAACTGCATGATCCATCATCGCATACGCGAAGGCTTCAGCGAATGAATCAACTGTTTCCCGCGCCAGCTTCATAACGGTCTGCTCATCAACATCGCTTTGTACCTGGCGTTTTAAAAACACAGTTTCATCTACTGTCCGTTTCATGCCTGATTCTCCTCCTGATGTTGCGGATCGCACCATATCAGTGCTTGGCGGCTGCATCTGGACTCGAACCCGGGATCGATAGCCTTGCCGTCCAGCTGAATTTCTCCTGCCTTTTCCATGACACCGCGCCCAATCGCTGTTTCGCCGCCAATCGGCAACAGACCGTCTTGCAAATCCCGCGCCATCCACAGCAGCAAACCACAAATTACCTCATGTGACAAGGCCAGCCCATGCGCGTCCACTTCTGTTTTCTTGTCCAGCCAGCGAATGACCAGTTCAACATGTCCATGTACCCATGGTCTAGTCGTAAACAATGCGCCGCTCTTGACACCACCTGTAAAGCGGTCTACTGCTGTTCGCGAGGTCAGCAGCGCCGTGCCCCCCACGATTTCTGTTTCTTCTATGCGCAACAGTGACGCTTCCAGCCGATTTCGATTTTCTGGCGCCCCATCTGTCCAAGAGCCGAATAACTGACTGATTTTGAAAGCCGCCAGATTCCGGTCCGCACTTATTTCCTCTACGATTCGCAGCAGATGACGCCGAATGGCCCCTGCCCAGCTCGTACCTGGAATAACGGGAAGATTTTTCGCTCCTCCGGTCAATTGCTCGTAATCGACTTTCCCGGACGAAGAGGTGTTATACTGGCGAATCATCATGGTCTGTCTGACAGCAAGCGGAATCCGAAGCTCATGCCATCTGGAGTTCGCTCGCAAGGAACGGAGACAACCGTTTTCCGTTTGCCGCAGCGTACTCTCGCCTGGTTGCCAGTCTATGGAGTAGTCGAAGTCATTCTGCTGCCAGTCCCAATCCAGCCAGCGCAGGTTGTCCCGTTCCATGCCTTTCGAATGCTGAAAGGCAGTGATTGACACATGCTCCAGCTTCAGACGCCCGAATCCTCGCCTGCTCTTGGCACCGAAGGTCAGCTCGCCCCGGGCGATGCCGTCCAACAGCATGCACAACAGCGCCTCCTCCTTCTCCTCCTGTATCACACTGTCTTCGCGCAAAATCCACTCCAGCCTCATCCGGAACGAACTGCCGCTCTCCACGATTTGCAGCTCATACTTTGCCTGATCTTCGGCCGTTTTAAATTCATCCAGTTTCACTCCATCCCTGCGAGAAAAAATCCTTTCCCCCCGGTCTGGCGAAAACAGCTCTGTGTGATAACAATGCAGTCGACTGCGATACCCTTCCCTTGATCCGAACAAGTTCGTCAAGGCATCTGTCTGATCGGGAAAAGACGTTTTTAAATAATGCAAACTTGCCCCTGCCAGCGAGCTGCCAGGCAAATAAGGACGTCCAGCGGAATCCACGATCACATCGAAATCTGTTACGATATCTTTGCCTGAGCCTGCCAACAGCGGGGAAGCCAGGCAGCCCTCCAGCAGCAGACAATAACGTTTGACAATTGGATTGCTCATTTTCTTCCCCTCGCTTTCAGCTCCAACGCTCGTAAATACGATTGAATAAACACACTGCTTTTGTTTTCGCAAGGCTGGATCAGTTTCATACAAGCCTGGTTCGTCTGCGATTGCTCGATTTCCTCGACTTGTTTCTGCAGCGTCTCATAGCTGCTCTGGTTGTCGTTAGTTGTTTTCGCCCATAACCTCATCTGCTGGATCTTGGTAAGCCCCACGCTTTTAAAAGCATCAGCGAAATTGCTCACAGTCCTCTCAGCGCACTCGACTCCCGCCGCCTGTTGTTCCAGTATCCACAGCTTGTCCTGCCTGCGTTTGGCAAGCCAGATCAGTAGCGGGTGGGCTGACGCCTCTTCGACAGGTTGTGATTCTTCCAGCTTCACCGCAGACAATGTAAACGATTGTGCCTGCTGCAGTTGCTCTTCAGCAAGAGGAATCGCCCGAACCTGTCCGTTGCCCTCTCCTGTATCCCATCCCCAAAACATCGATTCCAGTTTCTCGGCAGCGATCGGCGGCGTCAGTTTTACAATTAGGGTTGTGCCAGCATCCAGTGCTGCATTCTGTGGTTTCGGCAGCCTCCATTTGGCGTTGTAGCCGGATAAGGTCGTGTAACGTAGCTGCGCCGCTTTCACTTCAACATCGCAACCAAGCTTGTCAGTAATCTGCTTTTGCAGCCACCTTGGGGCTGGGTCAGGACGGCCGCTCTCGTCCAATAGCAACATCGGTGTGACAAAAGATAACGCGACGAAAGCAGACGGTTCTCGGGCTGGCTCGCCCGATAGCAGCACCGGGCAAAAATCGTGACGAGGAACGAAGTGGACATTGCCGTATTCTGCTGTACGTGAACGTCCCATTCTCAGTCGGTTCCGGTACTTTGCGGCCAAATCAACCAGCAGTTGGACATCCTCGCGTCTACCTTGCAACACTCCATAGAACCGCTGGCCAGCCTCTATCGCTTCATATTGAAAAAGTTGCCCGCGGTTTGCAGAATCTTGTTGCAGTGGTACTCCCTGCTTTTGTGCATCTGCCGGCTGCTTCTCGCCAAGCGCTCGTCCAATGGCTCGGTTGCTCGCCCGAGCGTGATGCATGCGTACTTGTTTGCGAACTTTATACTTGTACAAGGTCGGTTTTGCCTGTTCTGTATGCGACGTTGGCAACGCCATGTGCACCATTCCGTCCAAATTTCGCAAGACCGTGTCAGTTTTTGGCTCCGAGCCGCGCATCAGATCAAAGCCATCATTTGCATTCTTTTGCTGCTGCCACATGGCGGCACTGGGCGCAAATACCCGACTGCCAACCAATGGCAGGGCATAGCCGAAGCTAACCCCGCCTCTGAGAAATATTCGTGAAAAGCGCTCATCTTCATGTGCCTGCTGACCGCATTGATACTCGCGGATGTACAACTCAGCGAAGACACCGAGCAGCGTACTGCCCGGAATCCATTCCTCGCTCCTGTCCGCAAGCCCTTTGCGTCCTGCAATGACAAGCGGCTGCTCCAGTTCAAGGTGAAAGGGCAGCTCTACCCTGCCATCGCCTAGCTCCTTCATGACAGCAGTACCTGATTGAACGAGTTCTTCTTTAGGATAGGAAAACTTTGTTAATTTACAGCGAACCTCGCCGCTGCCACGCGTACTTGCCAATCCAAGGTGACGCAGCCCCTTGACGCACATTTGCAGCGTATTCTCCAGCACCTCGGAGTTGACCTCTTCGTCTAATTCGACGTAGCTGCGCAATACAATTCCTTTGTTTACCGCTCTCACGGTACGCAAATTCCCTTCCTTCGCTGAACCATCCTGTTCATCAATCGCAGTACGGGTATGCAAATCTGTAAACGCCTCCAGTACCTCCTGCCCCTGCCACTCGCTCTCCCGAAGCTGACGCAGCAATTCGGGAACATGTTCAACCACTTGTGTCGACGAGCCGTCCGGGATTTGATACAAATGGGCATCATGAATTTGCAGCGGCGAGCTGACGTCAAGCCCGGCCTTGCCAAATACCGCATATAAATCTCTTGCTTTCAGCAGGCCCCAGTCCACCATCTCTTTGCCTACTTCGAGCAGCGCACCCTTCAGCCGCTTCGCCGGAATGACAGGGAGTCCGTGTACATGGGCAATGTCGATATCAACAAGCCCATTCAATGTATCTCCCGTCCCCGTTGTCAATTCGCTTCTCAGTTCAATATCCAGCCATCCACTTTTCATTCGGCGCCCCCCTTGCCGCAGGTCCACACCTTCTGGTCAAACATCTGGTACAAGTCCAGTGCGTCGAGCAACAGCTTGCGCACATCGATTGGAATATCCTGTTGTTTGTTATCCAAACAGCCGACTTCATCAACAGGCAAAAGCATATCCACCTCGTAGCCGCGCGACCTGCATTCCTGCAAGTAAAACCGCAGTTGCTCTGAATTGCCCAACAAAGCGGAATACAGCTTTTCCAACCTCCAGTTCGGCCACTTGCTCTCGGTAATCCTGGCTATACATTTTGCCAATATGGAAAAGTCGTCCAAACGTTGCTTACGGCTCGATGCCATCTGCGCAAGCAAGTTTTCCGCCCCAAAAGAAATGCGATACGGACCTGCCTGCAATTGTTCACGATTTGAATTTTGCGGAATGCTGTCTCTTACCATTTCAAAATCCAGATAGGCATGGCTTCCACCCTCGTCTGCCCGCTTCCGCTTCGCCCTCTTGCAGCAGGCTTCCGCAACTTCATAACCCAAATTGAATGGGAAATGGCTATGCATAAGCGCAACACCGGCACAAGCTGACAACGAGATACCATCGCTTGGCACATCACGGGATGCCTTTTCCAACTCCTCCAACATGCGAGCTGCAAACGGAACTCCCCAGGCGCCAAGACACACGATGGTCAGGTCGTCTCCATCCATAATGAGCGGCCGCATGGGCAAGTAATGTGATTTAGGGGAACCGGATTCCGAATGCTGAGCTTCCATCAGGCTGATCGTCGCCTGCTCAAACACTTCGGAATAGCCGCTGGAAATTTGCTCGGACAGCCTCCGCATTGCCTGTACCTCACCAGAATAAGGAAGATTTTTCCTCTTAATTTCCTTTTCCTTTTGTTTCAGTTGCTCACCCATCCCGTTTCCGTCGATATGTATGATGGCGATGAAGCTATCCGTGTCTCGTCCCTGGATCATATGGTCTAGTTCAAGCGTCCAGTTTTTATAGCCGACCACATTGGATGGGAAAGGAACAATCTCCTGTGCGTTACCCTTTGGAATTGCCTCCAGCTTCAGCCATTGCAGTCTGGAAACGTTTTGTTTTACACCCTCACTGAAATCGGTAATCGGCAGTCCGCTTTGGTTTTCCTGTTCCGATACGGGAAAAGCTCCGGGAGGTTGGGGCCGCAGCATCTGTGCCTTCACTTTGGCCATGCGCCGTACCAGCCTTTGCTTGTCTTCGATAAAGCTCTGCCCATTCGATTCAACGGCCGCCACCGCCAAATAAAGCGTACGGCTGCGTTCCAGCAAGCGTTTTGCCAACTGTTCGTTGACCGCGTGAAAGTCGTCTACATCCCGAAAAGCGACGAAAGCATTGCCTCCGCCAACGTAAATGACCTCGATCATGACAGCCTGATTCGCCTGGAGAGAAAACGGCTGCCCACTCCAGTTGCAAATCACCCGCTGCCCCGCATCGTCAGGATACTGTTGCTTCAAAATGTCTGGCAGATGCACTTTGAGTACATCTCCAACAATCCGGGATGCGCCGATATTTTCCTTCATGCGCCTCGACTGAAAAATGTATTCCTGTATGCCGCTCACATCGTAGTTGGCAAGTATCATTTAGTGCCTCCTGATTTTGCTCCCGTTTGCTCCTTACCTACACGATCCGTGTTAATTAAATGCTCCCGGAACATATTGACATAAGATTGGTGCGGGAAAAACATCGGGTTGTTAATGAGCATCAGCAGTTGGTTCAATTGGAAGGTGAGCGACAAAATGACGTTTTCGCCCTCCTTATCGATCTCCAGTTCTTGTATTGTTTTGCCGAAAGCACCGGACCTCTTTACCAGTTTCTTGTAAACAGATTTTTCTTCCTCCTCGTATCGATCCAAGTCATAATGATTCAGCTCCTCATACCACTTGCTGTAGTCCCACTTCTCATTGGGAATAACTTTGCTTAACTGGTTGTTTTCATCAACGTTCAGGATGATGTCGAAGTCTTTAGTATTCTCATGCTGTTTGGTATCCTCCCTGCTCGGCTTCGCAGGATTCCCTGTTCCTACCAGCGAACACAAAATTAATATTGGCCGCGTGGCGGTTTGAGCTTGCTCTTGGGTTACTGTTTTCAGGCTACTGTAATTCAACCCGCTAAAAAGCCGGGTGACTGAATCAAAAGCTGGCAACAACCGCTTTATAGATTTCGCCCAATCCTCTGCGCCATTAATATTCGAGCTTTTGCATTGCACAGCTACTGCAACCGCTTCAATCGGAATGAATTTGATTTTGCCAAACTTGAAAATATATGGGGTGTAGTTCTCATCAAAAATAGCCAAATCCACCTCATCCGAAATGTGCCCCTCGGAGTCAATGATGAACACGCCTTGCTCGATATGAAACTTGCGAGGCACCATTTGCACAAACAAGCTCTTCCATACTTCTTCACGATGACTTCCTGTCGTCACATGATGATTCGGCGTCTTCAAGGTCAACTGCTGCGCAAGTGAACCAGCCAATCCTTTATAGTTGTCAATGATGGCACGAACTGTATTTTTTTCTGCTTTGATTCGTTCTTCCTTCTGCTTCGTCTCCTTGTCCATTCTTTATGTCCCTCCCAGTTTTCTGATCATTGTTTGTAAAGTGATGTGCTGATCTGATTGGATGGCATGATGCTGACATTCTCTCAATAAGGCTTCGTGTGGCGACCACAAAATTCAATGCAAGCTTCAATTAAAGTGAAATCAAACTTTTGACATAGTTCATAAGAATCATGCCCTTATCCCAAAATTTCGACTCATTATTACAAACTCCTCCCTGATTATCCCAATTAGAGAAAAATCAAGCGCATTGCCGATCTTTGCTTTTAACTAGAAAGGATGGTCATCTGTATGCAACAAATTGAAAGAGCGACACGATTGCAATGTCGGTATGGAGGCAGTGAAGAAACTGCAATAACAGATCAGTAATAATAAAGAAACGCGCAAGGTGCGCGTGAAAAAATTGAATATGTATTTTATACACTTGCGCCCATTATCACTTTCCATTGGCCATCTTTTCTATAGATTGGCACTGTTAAGTAACGACAATTTCCGTCTTTTTGAAATTTAACTTGAGCCATGACGAGATTATTATCAATTTCTATCATTTTTCCAATGCTGGCCATTGAAGTAGAGTCTTGACTCAAGAGAGAGGGATAATCTCTTCTCCGTGCATCATCATCCTGGTATCTAATATCTATGGAATGCTCAATCATTTGCTCTACATCTCTATGTTCTTGAGCGCTTTTGAAGAAAACTAATACCCTAAATGCTTCTACAGTTGGATTATCAATGTTTTCCTGATTCAAAAAATAACCTCCATTTAGTCGATTTGATAAAAAATTACAATTAGTAATACGAGACTATTGGCTTTTTGTTTCAAATAACGCAACACATGATTAATAAAGGAGTAAGAACACAGAAGGAGCGAACGTTCTGAATAAGTGGTGAGCCCTATGAGTGCTGCGATTGCAAACGAATAAAAGACCAAAACTGTAGAAGTAATGGCAAGCCTGGAGCGGATAAGAGGTTAGCGAAGTTTGTTATTGAAGTGGGCACAGGCGAATATATTGCTACAGTGAAAATGACTTTTAGCTCTTTTGTAAAAAAGGGGAGAAAAAAATGTCTCTCACTACTTTAGATAGCCGTGACACCTATTTGAAAAGTCATATATTACCCTCTTTTGGTCCCTTACGGATAAACCAGATAAAAACTACTCAGATTGTAACTTTTTTGGTGAACCGGCTGAACCCAGTATACTAACAGTATGCTCGCATATTGTCCAGCACTACTCACTTCAATCAAAGAAATGAATAGATGTACAGCATGTGCATTCCGCGATCTAAAAGCAGAAAATTAGCTAATTACGTCAACAATCCATAAACAGCCTCAATAATCGATTGCTGCTGTATCATTCGTAATCAAAGCTTTGTAATAATCAAAAACCCTTGATTCCTCAAGGGTTTTAAGTGTTGTTATATGATGGAACATAGCCGGATTAAACCACTGACCTCTACATTGCCAGTGTAGCGCTCTACCACAATGGTTTGTTTCATTGCTCATAGCTCCGAAACAAACTAAACGACACATAATGAACGATGCACCTGGAACATCGTTTTATTATAGTATGGTGAGAAAGTTATGCAAGCCACATGTTTACCCCGCCAACAGGACTGCTGCTAAAAAGACGAACTGAAGCACTGTACGAAGAAGTAGCTTAGGTACAGGTCTCCCCCCAATCGTTAAGGATTCCCTGGCCGCACGCACATTGGCTGGGAACATCGCCACCAGCAGCACTGCCAAGCCTATGGAAGCCGCCTTAGAGGTGGCAGGGAACAGAATGCCGATGGCTCCGGCAATTTCCAGCAACCCGGTAGCTGTCACGATCCAACCTGGCTTCGGAAAAATCGGCGGAACCATGCGGATTAGGTCAGGACGTTTTGCCCCCCAGTGGGCAGAAGCGGTAAGCAGCAGCATAACGGCTACCGCTCCCTGAAGCGAGGAATGCCACCCTTCGAAATAAGACAAGCCGATTAGCCCGAGAATCTTGAACAGCAGAAAAGCTCCGACAAGCACGTAAAAAGGCACCATTTTCATCTCTCCCTTTAGGAATCTGCTTACTAAGGAACGTGACGAGGGTCAGACCCTTGTTCTATTCGTTGTTGTCCCAGCTTTTTAGAAGCCTGTCACTGCCAAGAGGTATACCATCAACCATCACGATGGGCGGTCGCCGTAATGGCGATGCCGAAAACTGCCCAAGAGCGAGCAGTCTCACGATACTCCTTGGAGATTTTGCTGCTTTTGATGTGGTGGAAGCCGTAGCGAATCATTCTGAGCTGCAACGGAATAAGTACGGCTAACCAGGCTAGTTTTTATCTTTATGCCGGGCACTTGGTGTCTCTATGCCAATTATAAAATACCGACCGTCGGTTTGTAAATGGGCGATCTTTTTTTCGGAAATATTTATCCTTGCGCTTTTTTCATTTCCATAAAATGGGGGGTCTTTAGGAAACTATGCTATTTTTAGTCAATAAGACATGCTCATATAATGTTTGAATCTCACAACAAAAAACGGCACCTCTGCCGTTTTTCCTACGTTTCATATGGTGGAGCATAGCGGGATCGAACCCCTGACCTCATCACCGCCAGTGTAGCCCTCTCCCGTAGTGGTCAGTTTCACTACCCACACCGACCAATGGTGTTATTGCCACAGTTATTCTTTCTTGTTTATTTCTAGCAATGCATCAAAGAACAGATCAGGTTGATCCATCATCGTCATATGTCCGGCATTGGGAATAATATATATACCTTTATTCGGAGCTTCTATTTCTTCAAAGTATTTCTGGGCTATGACATATGGGGCCTGCCAGTCATTCCCGCCCAAAACATAATAGATTGGTACTTTATACTCTGCCTTTTCATTGCGTAAGTTGAAATCTCCCAGAAACCTGTGAAGATGTGCATTTGCACGAAAAATCTTCATAAACGCGACAATATCCGAAAATCTGAAAATGGGGCTCTTGAACATCGTTATCCAAACCGAAAGATCAAATTTTATGCCCAAGTTATATTTTCCTTGAAGCTTCCTGACCTTTTCGCACTTTTTCAAAAACTCTTTGTCAAAAACGATCTTATTACCTGGATATTCACCGATTGACTGAAGCATTTTTTTGGATTTTTGGTCACCGGATAGCTCAATCATTTCGAGAAGTTTGTTGTAGCCAACTTGCTCATTCTCCAGCATATTGACAACTTGCCCGACGCCTATGAAATAAGCTGCCTCTTCGGGATGTTTTCTGATAAATATCGATCCTAAAACACTGCCCCATGAATGGCCAAGAATTACGATCTTTTGCTTGTCATATTTCTTTTTCAGGTACTGAATGATTTCATACAAATCCTGTTGCAGCAATTCAATTGTAGGCAACTTATCTGGATTCTTCGTCAATGTTTTCCCAGCCCCGTGCTGATCCCAATGCACAACAGTATAAATTTCCTCCCATTTTTCCTGAAATTTCTTCGTGAATAAGGATTCGACCGATCCGGGTCCTCCGTGCAAAAACAGCATAACGGGATTCTCATTGTTTGTTCCCATGTGATACAAAAATTGACTGATGCCATTTATGGTTACATATTCCTCAAGACAAATCGTCCTCTCCGATTTATTCTTCATCTTTTGCATCCGCCTTCTTTGTTTGTTTTCTTCGTTTTTCGAATTCCATCAACACTCTTGCTTGTATTTCATTTTGATTTTCAACGTGTTCCAAGTAGCCTTCCTCTTCAAAACCGTCCTGATCTTCACCGTCAAATCGGTACATTTTCTTCAACAAGCCCCATGTTTGTTCCAGTTCCTTTGCCGTAAATTCTCTAAAAAGATCCGTAAAAAAATAGATTCCTCTTTCGGCCGCTTCCAATAACACCTGTTTTCCCGATTCCGTGATTTGGACATTGACAGCGCGCTTGTCCTTTCGGCTGGGTGTAATGTGTACGTATCCTTTCTTTTCCAATATCGAGATGATTTGTTTCACATTTTGTTTGCTGGTGCCAAGTTTTTTTCCGATGTTGTTGAGTGTTGTATCTTCTTCCTGCAGATGAGCAATTGCCAACATCGCCATGTACTGTCTGGATGTCAGACTCTTTAGGTATTGATCGCCTGTTATCTGAATCTTATTTGCAAGCGAAAACAGGGTGGCATAGGTCTGCTGCATTAAAAATAACTCTTTGAAAATATCCATAAGCACCTCTCCCATTAGACAATATATAGTCTAATGGGATCATATCAAGGAAGGGAAGTTAAGTCAATATATTGTCTTTATTTGTGGGTAAGTGAAATTTTGAGTGGGACTCCGTCTTCCATAAACAGCAAAAAACCCATGATTTCTCAAGGGTTCTACATTCTTATATATAATGGAACATAGCGGGGGGCGAAGCTCTGATCTCTTCACTCCCCAGTGTAGCATTCTTCCGTGGTGAAAGTTGATACATCATTCGAGAATTCTCTACTTTCCCCAATAAACACTTGATTCACTACACTGTGCTGTGTAAGTAGGCAACCTCACTATAATAAAAAAACGGCATCTCTGCCGTTTTCCTGTGTTTCATATGGTGGAGCATAGCGGGATCGAACCGCTGACCTCTACACTGCCAGTGTAGCGCTCTCCCAGCTGAGCTAATGCCCCATTATGTATTCTTCAGCGATATTACCGCCTCAGTGCTCTAAGTATAGCACACCGCCCGTTTACACTGCAAGCGAAAAAACAGGAAAAATTCCCACTCCTTTTGAAAAATCCTTCGGCCATTCCTTCGCCTTTTCATTTAAAGAAGGGAGTCGTTAGTTTGATGGCCTGATGGTGTGTCAGCTGTGCTAATCGTGCTTTCTTTTTGGGGAGCAGCCGAGTGGCGAAGAGGAATAGGGGGCAAAGCTGGTGGGTGACCCTTCCGCCCCAGTTGCTCTCTCTGACTCACCCCACCAAGCCGCAAACATTTACTCCCCAGACCCCTTACCTGCCTCCCTCTCTCTTCCCACGCCCTACTCTCCCAACTCCCCCTCCATAAACTTCATCAAATAAACCTCCGGCCGCTTCATAAATTCTGCAAAGCTGGCCAGGTCGGCATATTCCTGGTGCTCCTCGTCGTAGCAGCCGATCATGCCTTTTTTCTGTGGGTTCCATACCAAAACCAAACCGGAGTAGTTGTCGACGCAGGCGGAGATGCGCAGCAGTTTTTTGCGGCCGATTTTCATTTCGACTGTATCTGTCAGGGACAAAAAATCGATGTGCTTTATCTCGAAATCATTGTCTGCAAGCTTCACGTGCAAGTTGTCTCCGGTGAGGAAGGCGATTAGCTCGGCGGACAGCTTGTGCTTTTGCAGTTCGTATTTTCTGTTCTCCAGATCATGCAGCTCGGCGGGCTCCAACGATTTTAAATAGGCGGCCAGTTCGTCCTGCTTGTTGCTGACGGCAATCGTGTAAGGGCGCTCGCCGCCTTTTTCCGCGAGGGTGACGTCTGCGCCGCGCTCGACCAAGTATTTGACCATGCCGACGTTGCCCATGCGGGTTGCGACGGTCAGCGGTGTTGCCTTGTACGGATAGACCATGTCTGGCTGATTGTAGTTGATGTCTACGCCATGCTCCAGCAAGTAATCGATTGTTTTGCGGTCGTTGTCCGCTGCGGCCTTGCGCAGCACCTCTCCTGCGTGCTGTCTGATGTCCAGACCGAGCTCGTGGATCAGCGGGATATTGCTTTTTTGGCCGTAGTAGGCTTGCTCATATGCGCCGGATTTGACCCGATTCAGCATATCCATGCGGGCGCCTTGCTCTGCGATATAGCGAACGATGTTTTCTTTGCAATAGCGGACAGCCAGCAAAAAAGCAGGCTTCTCTTTCGCATTGAGGTTGGCGCCGTGTTCGACGAGAAGCTTGACTACTTCCAGCTTCTCCGCCATTAACGCCAACTCCAGCGGGCTTACTGTCGTGTATTGGCTCAAGACGATTTCTTTTTCCAGATCCCAGCCGGCTGCCAAGGCTGCCTGCAAAGCGTCGACATTTCCTTCGTAAATGTGCGCTGCAATCTCTGGCAACACCTCAAAATTCCCTAAGTCCTTGATCTTGGGCATGTGTGGCCCCTCCCTTTTCTCTTTTCCCTAAAAAAAGGGGGTCTCCTGCCGAATACTCGGCTGATGAGACACCCCCTGGAGCTAATGCTTCTATAGATCAGATCTAGCGTACGGTTACGACGATTGGCGTTTTCTTGCCGCCGTAGCTGACGTAAATGGTAGCTTTGCCGGAGCCAGTCGCCTTGATGATCCCGTCCTTCACGTCTGCTACGAGCAGGCGAGAGGTGGTCCACAGGGCTGGCTTCGTGACGTTCGCTTCCGTGCCGTCCATGTAAGTAGCGATCGCGCTGACTTGCTTCGACTCGCCTTTGCTCATGACGACTTGAACGACGTCTGTTTTCAAATATTTCAGCGTGTCCACATCGACCGGGATGCTCACGCTCTTGTCGCTGTATTTGGCGCTGATTGTCGCTTTGCCGAAAGCCAGACCTTTGACCAAGCCTTTGGATACATCGGCAATTTTATAGTTGCTGACCTTCCAGTCTGCCATGTTCGTGACGTCCATCGTGCGGCCGTCTGACATGGTTGCGGTCAGGGTGATTTGTACCCCGCCACCGTTTGATTTCAGGCTGACAAAGCGCTTGTCCGCCTCCAGCTTGGTCACAATGCCTACTTCTACCGGAAGCGATACAGACTTGCTTCCGTATTTGAAAGTGATTGTCGCGCGACCGTTGGCAAGCCCACGCACTTTGCCGTTTTCCACATCGGCTACCTTCAGGTTGGTCGAGGTCCAATCTGCAGTTTTGGATACATCGATAGTGGCGCCGGAAGCGTCTGTCGCTTTCAATTCGATTGAGGCCGTGTCATTGACGTTGATGATCAAGATTCGCGGATTGATAGTCAAGGTCTGTGCCTGGTCTACCTCGACCGTCACGGTCACGCTCTTGCCTTCAAAAGAACCTGTGATCGTCGCTTTCCCGGAGCCGATTGCTGTAATTTTGCCTGCGTTCACTTCGGCTACTGCCGCAGAAGTGGACGTCCAAGTCGCTTGCTCATTGATGTTGTTTTTGACTGTTCCATCCGCATAAGTGGCGGTCAGCTTGACTTCCTGGCTGTCGCCTTTGCTTAAGACCACCGACTTTTTGTCTACCGTCAAAGATTGCAGGACACCGACCGATACCGGAATGGTGATCGAGCGTGTGCCAAACGTCGCTGTGATCGTTGCGGCACCCGTCGCTACACCTGTGACCAGACCTTGGCGCACGGTTGCAACTGCTGGCGCGCTGGATGTCCAGGTGACTTTTTGTGTCACATCTTCACTGCTTGCGTTCGGGAAGGCAGCCGTTACTGTGATCTGCTTGACGTCGCCTACCTGAATTGCCACTTTGGAAGGATTCGCCGTCAAGCTTTGCGGTACATCCACGTCTACCACGAAGTTCGCTGTCTTGCCGCCGTATTTCGCCGTCAATGTCGCGGAGCCCGCTTTGTAAGCCGTAATGGTTTTCCCGCTGGCAAACACGATGTCCGGTTGATCCGAGGACCATTCCAGCTTGTCCGTAATATACTCACTTTGTCCATCTGCAAAATAAGCTTTTACCACTACGTTGTTGCCATTTGGTGCCGTTCCTACTTCCACGCTTTTGCCGCTTTGCATCGTCAGGTAGGACGGAATGATATCCAGCGAGCGCGGCACTTCTACATCAACGAGAATTTGCACCGTTTTGTTGCTGTATTTCGCCGTAATGACGGCTTCGCCTGAAGCTACAGCATGAATTTTCCCGTTGCTGTAGTAAGCGACGTTTTCCTTGTCCGAGGACCATTCTGCCTTGTCCTTCACGTCGACAGGAGTGGTGGAGTTGGCATAGGTAGCTTCCAGCTTGACCGTCTGCTCTGCGCCAACTTTCAAAAAGACGTTTTGTGGCGAAACGACCAGTCGTTGCGTATTGTCCACATCCACCTTGATCGTAGCTGTTTTTGTCCCGTATGTGGCGGTAATGGTGGCAGTACCCGCGCTGTAGGCGGTAATTTTTCCTTTGATGGCGTCTGCTACTGCAGCGTTGTCAGAAGACCATTCTGCTTTTGCAGCGACATCCTTATCTTCGGAGCCATCCGGATAAATCGCGGTCAGCACGATGTTTTGCGATTCTCCCAAAAGCAGCGACAGTTGGGTTTTGTCCGGGTCGAGTCGATGCGCAATCTCGACGCTTACCTGCATGCTTGTAGACTGACTGCCGAACTTGGCAGTAATCGTTGCCGTACCGGAGCTAAGCCCTCTGATCTTGCCGTTGATCACGGTGGCGACGGCCGGCTTGTCGATCGACCAGTCTGCTTTTTCTGTTACTTTTTCCGGTTCGCCTTCGCTGTAATACGCAGTCAATTCAACCGTTTTCTCTTCCCCGATGCGAGTGTTGACCGACTGCTGATTCAACGACAGCGCCTTGACTTTTTTCGTGACGGTTACATTGACGATGGCTGTCTGGCCCATATATTCCGCAGTAACTACGGCGTTTCCAACAGCCTTGGCCGTAATTTGTCCTGAGTAGACGTTAATCACTTTGCCCTGGTCAGGGCTTTGCCAATTCGTCTTTACCGTAACATCTTCTGTTTTTCCGCTCTCGTAAAGGGCTGTGGCTCCTACGGATACCGTGTCACCCAACTCTACCGTTACCTCGTTTTTGGTCAGCACCAGGCGGTTGATTACTTCCGCAGCCAATCCGCCCCCTGCGCTCCCGGTTCCCACAAAAAGCAGGGCGGCCAGAAACAAGAGCATTGTTTTTTTCCAGAACATTGCCAGCCTCCTCGCAAGTATGACATTTGCTGTTTTTCGAAACCTTTCCACCATTACTATATCGGCATTTGCGAGAAATAATTTACCAGTGATTTATGTCGGCCATGTGTCGAAGGGTGTAACTAGACAGCTGTTTCCACGTCTAATGAAAGAGAAAGAACTAGCATTTGTGCGAAAAAGAGAGATACAAGGGAGCAGCAAAAAAATGAAGAATCTAGCAAAACGACTGCAAATATTTTTTCCGCGAAGAGTTTTGGTCGCGTTGGCTATCCTTTTTCTGATCGGCGGAGTGTGGATCGGCTATCATTGGTGGCGGATTGAACAAGCAGCCGCACAGGCGATTCCTCGCCATGCCGATATCGGAATTGTCCTCGGCGCTGCTGTGTGGGGGGAAGGCCCCAGTCCCGGACTGCGCGAACGACTGGAGGAAGCCGTCCGGCTGTACGAAGATGGGTACGTTTCCACTTTGCTGGTCACTGGCGGGCTTGGTGAAGGCAAGACGCGAACAGAAGCAGAGGTCAGCCGCGAGTATTTGATCGCCCACGGCGTTCCGTCCGGGCAGATTCTCATGGAAGACGAATCTACCAGTACATACGAAAACCTGCTGAATAGCCAGCAGGTTTTGGAAAAGCACTCTATTCGACATGTGTTGATCATTAGCCACGACTATCATTTGGCGCGGGCGATGACGATGGCTGAATCGCTGGGAATCAACGCCTCTCCCGTCGCCGTCCATTCGCACGTCCTGTTTGGACCGTACCATCGCGGCAGAGAAGTGCTGGCTCTCTCCTATTGGGAGGTTTCCAGCCTGTTCTCATTAGTTGCCCGCTCGGTGGTTCTGGCGGCGGATTTCGTAGACGTCCACAAAATGGCGAATCCGCTCCATGATCCGGGCCGCTTTCGTCTGTTCAATCCGGTTGCCGTTGGAGATAGACAGATGCTCCTGTAGTTCCTCCAGCGAGTAATTCGATGTAAACAAAGTCGGCAGGTGATTGTTCGCCCGCTGGTTCAGGATGACTCCCAAAATCTCGTCGCGCACCCATGGCGTCAAGTTTTCCGCGCCAATATCGTCCAGGATGAGCACGGGCACTTCTTTGAGCAACTCGAGCTTTCCGGCATACGATTGATCCGAGATCGAGTCTTTCATTTCGCGGATAAAGTCGGGAACGTAAACGAGCAGGGAAGCCACGTTCTTCTCGGAAAGCTCGCGGCCGATCGCGCCCATGATGTAGCTTTTTCCTACGCCGAACGGGCCGTGAAAATACAGACCTTTTACCCGCTCGCCCGTGCCGATCTTTTCACAAAACTGCACGGCCGCTTCCACCGAGGCCAAATTGTCTGTGTCGATGACCATTCCTTCAAAGCTCGCGTTCAATGTCTCTTCTGACACGTAGTAGCTGCGCATGAGGCGGCGGCGGCGCACTTCTTCCTCATGGGCAAGCTGCTTGGAACAGGGAGTGATGGAGCTGACGATGTTCTGGTGGGCCACTTCCAGCTGCGTGCTGTGGCCCTTGACCAGATTCGGGCACTCTTTCAGCCCTGGACAACGCTCGCACCAATACTGTTCTTTGACCGCTGTATATATACTGGAGAGCGAGCGCAGGTAATCGTCTCGGGTCAATGCCGGGTGCTCCGCTTGAAATGCTTTCAGATAGGCGGACGAACGAAACATTTTATCCAATTGCTGATCGGGTGTCAGCAGCTGACGCGGTGTTCGCTTGGCAAGCTCCTGCATGAACTCACTGATAGATTCCATTTTCCCTCACGCTCCTTACTTCCGTTTTCGCAGTGTTTCCAGTCTCTTCTGCAAGTCCGGAAAATCTTGAATCGACTGTCCTTTGGCAACGTCTGGCGCTGCCTTTTCCTGCGACATTTGCCACTCCACCGAAGCCGGCAGCTTGTCTTGCAAAATCGCCCTGCCGTTGCGTCTGACTGGCGTCGTTTCCTTTTTCGCTGTCTTGGCTTTCTCGGCCGATTGCGCCCGTTGCTCGGAGCGCTCTACGATCTGCTTCACCGCTTCATCGACCGTGGCGATCCGCTTGGCCTTCCAGCTGTCGCGAATCGTCTCCATGTACGCTTTTGGCAGCTCCATTTGCATGCTGGCGAGCGTGTGCAAAAGCAGTGCGTTCACTACTTCAGCGGACATGCCGTCTGCAAAAACGAGCGTCTCCGCCCGCTCCAAGTACACTTTGCTCACGCGGCCGCCCACGACCTTTTCGAGCAGCGCAAGCGGGGAAAGCAAGCGGCATGCACGGACAAACGCTTCGCTGCCCGGCTCGGGCAACTTGCCTGGCCCCCAGTCGTCATCCAGCGATGCAGGCGCCGAATCGCTGCGGTACAGCTTGTCTTCCGTGTAGCGCTGCATGAGCCGTTTGCGCAGCACATCCCCGTCCAAACTCCGATCCGTATTGTACAACGTCCAGTCCCGCAGTTCCTGCCCCATTCCCCAACTGTCCAACTGATAAAAATGGCAGAGGGAAAACAACAGCTCCATGCTTTTGCCATCCAGAACCTTGGCAGGATCGGCATTGTCCGGCAAATAAAGCCGCAGCGACGACACGCTCAGCGAGTGGTTCACCTGGGCCTCGAAGCCGGATTTCATCGCAGCCTGCGGGAAGCTCGTCTCCATCTCGCTCAAAAAGCGCTCGCGCTCCGAACCTTTTTTCACTTCCAGCTCCGACGGTTTCAACGATTGGAACACTTCATGAAAATCTTTCGTTATGTTTTCGACCTGCGAATATTCTTCCGCCAACTGGCTGCCCAGCCCATCCGCATACTGCTGGCGCAGCTGGGAGAAGCGGACGTTTTCGATCTTGTTGAGCAGCATTAGCGAGAGGACGTAATCGGCAAAAAACTCTCCGGGTGCAAGCGGAGGTTTGATCAAGTATTCGTAGTAATAATCGCGCTGCTGGTTTTCGCGGCGGCGCACTTCTACAAGTCCGATGGCCTCCAGACGTTCACGCGCATCCAGCAAACGATCCAGGGACAAGGAAGACGCAAGCATGAGACTGCGGTGGGTTCCCTCCGCAGAGGCCCCGCTCGCTTCCTGCATGCTATGGACAAGCATTTGGTAGAGGGCGTACGATTCGACGCCAATGATCGGCAAGTACAACTGCGTGACAAACCCCATTTCCGAAAAACTGAGAGGTCTTGCCAGCCGCACCAAATAACGATCCTTGGGCAACAATTCGTTCCAGACTAAACGGCGCATCCGATCTTTCCTTCCTGACAAAATTCGATTCTTTTATTATAGCATGGCAAACGAATGTGCGTAGAAAAATAACTGGAAAGCAAAGAAGCCCTGGCGTTTTTTCGCAAGAGCGTGAGGAGAAATCTATAGGAGCGGACGCGTCCGCCTTTCTCTATGATTCTTTTGGGGATGATGGCTGGCTGCCCCTCGCCTGCGTCAGAAGCTCCTCCAGCTCTTTCATGAATACATTGATATCTTTGAATTGGCGGTAAACGGACGCGAAACGGACGTAAGCGACTTCATCTACGTGGTACAAACGTTCCATGACCTTTTCCCCGACATCGTTGCTCGGGATCTCGGCCTGGCCGCAACTGCGCAATTCTTTTTCGATGTCGTTTACCACATTTTCCAGGACTTCCAAAGGAACGGGCCGCTTCTCGCAGGCGCGCACCAATCCGCGCAGCACCTTTTCACGGCTGAACTCTTCGCGGGTGCCATCCTTTTTCACAATCAACAGCGGGGTCTCCTCGACCATTTCAAATGTAGTAAAGCGACGCTCGCACGATTCGCACTCACGGCGGCGACGGATCGATTTATTATGATTAAACGGACGTGAATCCAGGACTTTAGTCCCGTTGTATTCACAAAATGGACAACGCATATCAGAATCAACTCCAATATTGACAATACATGTCTACAGTGTCCCTCATATTCCAGTCAGAAGTCAAGTCAATCCTTGTACCTATTTATATGATAAGTCGTTTGGAGTACAATATGGGTACTGTTGGAGGGATTGCAATGCGTTTAGTTTCTTTAAGACAAGTCCAGCCGGGAATGAAGCTCGGCCGTACCGTTTTCACGGAAGATGGCAAAGTGCTGCTTGGCGTCGGTATGCAATTGACAGAGCGCTTGATTTCTGGGCTCCAGCGATCTGGTGTGGACTCTGTGTACATCGATGATCCGCGTACAGAAGACATCGTGGTGGAGGAAGTCATTCGCCCCCAGACTAGACAAATCGCGGTCGAAGTCATCGAAAAGACGATCAAGCAGATCACCAACTCAAACAAGCTCGCCCGTAAAATCTCCTTGAAAGAGATGGGGTTGCATTTTCAACGGGCTTTTAGCTCCATTCTGGACGACCTGATGCAAAACAAGCAAATGGTCGGCCACCTGACGACAATCTCTTCTCACTCTCCGTCCTTGTATCATCACTCGGTCAACGTGGCCGTGCTCGCGACAGCCGTCGGCATGTCGATCGGCTACAACCGGACACAACTGATGAACCTGGGCGTTGGGGCCATGCTGCATGATATCGGCAAAGTCAGCTTGCCTGAAGAGTTGTTGCAGAAAAAAGAGCGCTGGAACGCGGAAGAACAAGAGATTGCCAAGCAGCATACCACGCTCGGATTTAATCTGCTCCGCAAGCAGCATGACATTTCTTTGATGTCCGCACACGTCTGCTTGCAGCACCACGAACGGCTGAACGGAAGCGGATATCCTCAAGGACTGGTCGGAAAGCAGATTCACGAATTTGCTCAAATCGTGGGCATCTGCGATATTTACGATTCATTGACTTCGCCTCGTCCTTGGCGTAAACGATACATGCCGCAAGATGCCGTCGAATACTTGCTCGGCTCGGGCGGTCACCTGTTCGAGCACCATCTCGTGAACGCCTTTATCAAGCATATCGCCATCTTCCCGATCGGAAGCAGCGTCGTTCTCAATACAGGCGAGACAGGGGTAGTCAGCCGTGTTGACCCGGACTATTCGCATCGGCCAACGGTGCGTATCCTGAGAGACGGCCGCGGCAACGATGTCATCGCTCCTTACGATCTCAACCTCAAGGAGAACATCAGGCTGTTTATCATCGGGTTCGAAGACGACCAGTTGTTTAACATCAGTGGATTGTCTGAATCCGAATCCTCGTGACTTGCTTGCAAACATATCCGGCTTCGCCCACTTGCGGCGAAGCTTTTTCTTTTCCCTTCTCATGTCATGAAAAAACCCTCTGCCCGTTCAATCGGGACAGAGGGTTCTCCATAGCGGCAACTTAGTTTACACCAGCTGTAGCCGCTTCTTTCACAGTTGTTTGGTTGTGCATCTCAGATACGTGGCGAACCAGGTCAACAACGCGGCAGGAATAGCCCCACTCGTTGTCGTACCAAGCGATCACTTTTACTTGGTTGGTTCCCATTACCATGGTGGACAAACCGTCTACGATCGAGGAGTTGTCGTTTCCGTTGAAGTCGCTGGATACGAGCGGCTCGTCGCAAAATTCCAGGTAGCCTTTCATATGGCCTTCGCTCGCTTCGCGCAGCACGCGGTTCACTTCTTCGACCGTTACAGGCTTTTTCGTGTTGATCACCAGGTCCACAACCGACACGTTAGGAGTTGGGACACGCAGCGCGAAGCCGTTCAGCTTGCCGTTCAGCTCAGGCAACACTTTGCCTACCGCGCGGGCAGCACCTGTAGTGGTCGGGATGATGGACTCGCCAGCAGCGCGGGCACGGCGCAGGTCTTTGTGTGGGTTGTCGATGTTTACCTGATCGTTCGTAATCGAGTGAATGGTTGTCATCAAGCCTTGCTCGATGCCGAATGCATCATTCAGCACTTTTGCCACAGGAGCGAGGCAGTTGGTTGTGCAGGAAGCGTTGGACACGATATGGTGATTCGCATGGTCGTAGATGGAGTCGTTTACACCCATTACAATCGTTGCGTCTTCTTCCTTGGCAGGAGCGGTAATGACTACTTTTTTCGCTCCGCTTTGCAGGTGCTTGCCAGCGCCTTCGCGGTCTTTGAATTTGCCTGTCGCTTCTACGACGATTTCCACGCCCAGTTCGCCCCAAGGCAGTTTCAGCGGGTCGCGGTCAGACAGGACAACTGTCGCTTTGCCATCTACGATGATTTTGTTGTCTTGTACTTCTACTTTATTTTGCAGGCGTCCGTGAATGGTATCGTATTTGAGCAAATGTGCAAGCGTCTCCGCTGGGTAGCTAGCGTTGATCGCTACGATTTCAATGTTGGGGTCCTGAATAGCGCGGCGGAATACCATGCGCCCGATACGGCCGAAACCATTAATACCAATTTTGATTGTCATAAATAGAAACCCCTTTCGCGATTAAGTTACGCTCATCTGTTACTTTCATTATAATAAGTATAACACAATTATCAATGTGTTTTACTGAAAAATAAATATTTGGACGATTTTCCCCTCCTATTTTTTGTCCGTTTTGTTTCTTAGCCTGCCCTAAACACGAACAAAAGCCGCCCTCATACACGAGAAGCGGCTTTTACCTCAATTGGAAGTCATATATGCGCTTGTAACGGTCATGATAATAGAGGACTCGCTGCACGTACTGGCGCGTCTCTCCGAACGGAATGTCTTCAATCGTCTCGCGGTGCCCGCTCCACTGCTCGGTCGTCAGCCAGCCGTTTACTTTTCCCGGGCCGGCGTTGTAGGCGGCGACGACCTTGATCAGATCGCCCTCATACCGATTGAGCAAAAAGTTCAAATACCATGTTCCGATCTCGATGTTCATGACCGGATCGTACAAGTATTGCTCGTCTTTCGGTTGAAATTTGGCCTGAGTGACGATCCATTCAGCGGTGTCGGGCATGATTTGCATCAAGCCAACCGCGCCCTTTTTCGAGACGCGATCAGTCTTGAAGCCACTCTCCGAACGGATGACGGCCAACACGAGATAAGGGTCCACATTGTATTTGATCGCTGCTGTCAAAATTTCCTGCTGATACTTGATCGGGTACATCCACTTCCAAACCATAGGCGTGCCTTGCAGCAAAAAAACGCTCATCAAGACGAGCAGGATGAATGCTGCGCGTTTGCCTGATTTCATGATCGCAGCTCCGCCCGAATCTCGGCGAGAAGGGCTTCCACTTGTCGCTCTGTCTCTTCGCGTGAAAAGGAGTTGTCGATCAAAAAGTCGGCTTCCAGCTTCTTCTGGTCAATCGGAAATTGCGCTCGCAGCCGTTTTTGCGCCTGTTCTTCTTCCAACTCGTCCCGTTCCATCATGCGGGCGAGCTGCATATCGCCTGGCGCGTAGACCACGACGATTTTCTCGACCATGTGTTGCAGCTTGCTCTCGAACAACAGCGGGATGTCCATAAACACGATGTCAGCCCCGTTGGCCTCTGCTGCTTCCGCTTCCTCCCGCATGACTCTCCGTACCTCAGGATGGACGATGGCATTCAGCTTTTGTCGCTCGGATTCGTCTGAGAACACGATTTCTCCCAGCCCTTTTCGATCAATCTGACCGTCTTCCAGCAAAATGTCTCTTCCAAAATGACGCACAATCGCTTCATAGGCTGGTTTCCCCGGCTCTACGACTTCTCTGGCAATCTGATCCGCATCGATCACGGGAATCCCGCGTTCTCTGAGCATCCCTGTGACTGTGCTTTTGCCAGTGGCGATCCCGCCTGTCAATCCTAAAATCATATCCATCCTCCTCCCTCGGCAATAATGTTACTTCTTCTGGCACACCGGACAAATATGGGTTCCTCTGCCACCCACGACAAAGCGGACGATCTCGGCTCCGCAGCGGACGCAAGCCTCGTTTTTCCGTCCATACACCGTAAGCGATTGCTGGAACATGCCCATCTCGCCCTGGCCGTTCACGTAGGACTTGATGGAGCTGCCTCCTTGCTCGACAGCCTCGGACAAAGTAGCGACGATGCTCTCGTGCAGTCGTTCGACCTCTTCGCGGGTCAATTCTCCTGCCAGCTTCTCCGGGTGGATTCCTGCCTTAAACAGCGACTCGTCCACATAAATATTCCCCAGCCCGACAATACATTCCTGGTTCAGAAGGAGCGGTTTGATTTTTGTTGACCGCCCTGCCAAAAGCTTGGCGAGAACATCGGGAGTAAAGCTCTCTTCAAGCGGCTCTACTCCCAGTTTTGCCAACGGCCCGGTCGCTGTTTCCATTCCTTTTGGAAAAAGATCCATCGTCCCGAACTGGCGCACGTCCCGATAACGCAGCTCCGACTGATCTGTAAAATGGAACACGACATGCGTGTGCTTTTCCATCGGCTCTTCCGACTGGTACAATCCGTACCTTCCTTCCATCCGCAGATGGGAGATCAGCACATCCTGATCCATGAAAAATTGAATGAACTTGGCCCGGCGCGAGATGTCCTGAATCGTTTGTCCCGCCAATTGGGCCTTGAATTGTTCGATATCATCCGGCTGGCGAATGATCCGGGGCAGATGGACACTGACCCGCTCAATCGTTTTTCCCAGCACCAAACTGCGCAGTGTGCGCACAACGGTTTCTACCTCTGGCAACTCCGGCATGGTGCCTCCTCCTCTCGCTGTCTCTTTGCTTACTCTATTGTTTACGGCGACACGCCTGCTTACTTCGCTTCGTACCAGCTGCGTCCGTCACTCACGTCCACTTTGAGCGGAACATCGAGCGCAAGCGCCCCTTCCATGACTTCCGGCACGAGCTTGCGCATGATCTCAAGCTCGTCTTTTGGCACTTCAAACACAAGCTCATCGTGCACCTGCAAAAGCATGCGGCTGGACAGCCCTTTTTCCACCAGACTCTCTTGCATGCGAATCATCGCCAGCTTGATGACATCCGCCGCTGTCCCTTGAATCGGCGTGTTCATCGCTGTGCGCTCTGCAAAGGAACGCAGATTGAAGTTGCTGCTGCGAATGTCCGGCAAATAACGGCGGCGGTGCAGCAGAGTGGTCACGTAGCCATCCTGCTTGGCCTGCTGAACGATCTCTTCCATCCAATGTTTCACGCCGGAGAAAACGGCGAAGTAACGCTCGATAAAATCGGCCGCTTCCTTGCGGGTGATGTTCAAGTTTTGCGACAATCCGTAGTCGCTGATCCCGTAAACGATGCCGAAGTTGACCGCTTTGGCCTGACGGCGCATCAGCGAAGTCACTTCGTCTTCGCTCACTCCGAACACGTCCATCGCTGTCCGCGTATGAATGTCCATCCCTTTTTGGAACGCGTCGATCAGATTGGCGTCGCCGGAAATATGGGCGAGAATCCGCAGCTCGATCTGCGAGTAGTCCGCCGCCAGCATGTACCAGTCCTCCTCAGACGGGATGAACGCTTCGCGGATTTTGCGGCCTTCCTCCATGCGGATCGGGATGTTTTGCAGGTTCGGCTCCGTACTCGACAAACGTCCTGTGGCGGTAGTGGCCTGATTGTACAACGTGTGCACCTTGCTCGTCTTCGTATGAATTTCTTTAATCAAGCCTTCAATGTACGTAGAGCGAAGCTTCCCGAGCTGGCGGAAGTTTAGGATCGCGTCGATAATCGGGTGATACGGTGCCAGCTTCTCCAACACGTCTGCGCTGGTCGACGGACCTGTTTTCGTTTTTTTGATCACAGGCAAAGACAGCTTGTCGAACAAAATTTCACCCAATTGCTTCGGCGAGTTGATGTTGAACGAACCGCCAGCCAGGTCGTAAATCTGGGTGGTCAAATCAGCCAGCTTTCTGTCCAGCTCTTCCCCCATCTGTGCCAGGCGCTCGCTGTTGACCTTGATGCCCTGCTTCTCCATTTGCGCCAACACCATGCTGAGCGGCGCTTCCAGATCGCGGAGCAGCTCCACCATTTCATTTTCCACCAGCTGCTCGCGCAGGACGGGCACGCTTTGCCAAATCGCGGCGGCTTTGTGCGCTACATGCTCACTGAGCACATCCATTTCCGGAACAAGCCGTTTGGCTCCTTTTCCATATACCTCTTCGTCGGACAGTACGCGTACGTGGGCATATTGCGAAGCGATGCTGTCAAGCGTAGGGTTGCTCTCCGCAGCGTTGAGCAAATAAGACGCGAGGTACACGTCAAAGCCGATCCCTTTTGCCTCCAGCTCATGCCAGGCCAGGCCGACCGTGTCGCGCTTGCCGTCAAACGCCCACTTTTCCTGCGCCGGGTCAGCCAGCCACGTACAGAATGCCTTCCATTCGCGTGCCACGTCCCACGGTACGAACAGGACGTTCTCTTCTGACGCCAGACCGAAGCCAAGAATCGGCGCATGGTGGTAGTTCTCCCCATCCATTTCGATGTACAGCGCCATTGGCGAGGTCAGCTTGTCTGCGTGCTTGTCGGCATTTTCCTCCGTGACCACTTCGAAGTGGAACGGCTTCGCCTCTGCTTGCTCGCTGCCTTCTCCTGGCTGTGCCACCTTGATTTTGGAGAGCAGCGACTTAAATTCCATCTTTTTAAAGAAATCGCTGACGAGCGCTCCGTCATAGCCGTCGTACGCTGTCTCTTCGACTTGCAATTCGACCGGAGCTTCGCGCAAAATCGTCGCCAACGCCTTGCTCATGTTGGCCTTGTCCACGTTCTCGCGCAAGTTTTCTTGCAGCTTTTTGCCGGAGATGCGATCGATGTTTTCCAGCACCTTCTCGACAGAGCCGTATTCGTGCAACAGCTTCAGGGCTGTTTTCTCGCCGACTCCGGGAACGCCCGGAATGTTGTCGGACGAATCGCCCATCAAGCCTTTCAGATCAATGATTTGCAGCGGCGCAAGGCCGTATTTTTCCTGAATTTCCTGCGGGGTGTACAGCTCGATTTCACTGACGCCTTTGCGAGTCAGCGCGACCGATATGTGATCGGACACGAGCTGGAGCATGTCTTTGTCCCCGGTAATGACGGTCGTTTTCCAAGACTGCTCGTCCGCGTGCTTGGTCAGCGTACCGATAATGTCGTCGGCCTCGTAGCCCTCCAGCTCAAATCGCTTGATGGAAAAGGCGTCCAGAAGCTCGCGAATCAGCGGAAACTGCTCGGACAGCTCAGGTGGTGTCTTGCTGCGTCCACCCTTGTACTCTGCGTATTCGCTGTGGCGAAACACAACTTTTCCGGCGTCAAAAGCAACCATGATATGCGTTGGCTTCATTTCTTCCAGCACTTTCAGCAGCATGGTGGTAAAACCGAGCACTGCGTTCGTATGCAGTCCAGCTGACGTGGACAACAAAGGGAGCGCGTAAAACGCCCGGTTAGCAACACTGTTTCCATCAATCAACACAAAATGACTCAAGGAATCCGACCCCTCTCGTGGCGAAACTACTATCTTTTATCGTAACATAGGGCGATTGCATAAGCCAAGCCGCAGATGTCGCGGGTAAACACGGGCATGGTTGAACAGACTATGAAAAAAATGACAAGGAAGGCGATTGCATGCAACTGCTCAAAAAAATCCCGTTGATTGTAGCGCTTCTGCTCTCGTGTTTTGCCTTTTCCACGGCGACAACGGCAAATGATACGCCTTCGCCCGAACAGCCAAAGCCGAAGCCAAAGCACCTGATTGCTTTTGTCATCGATGATTTTGGCAACAACATGGCGGGAACAGAAGAAATGCTGAACATGCCCGTACCGCTGACAGTTGCGGTCATGCCGTTTATGCCCAGTACGAAGCAGGACGCCGAGCTTGCCCACCAAAAAGGGCACGACGTATTCGTCCATATGCCGATGGAGCCGGTAAAAGGCAAACGCTCCTGGCTCGGCCCCGGGGCGCTCACCACGGATTTGTCCGATGAAGAAATCCGCAAGCGCGTGGAAAAGGCGATTGATGACGTGCCGCACGCGATCGGGATGAACAACCATATGGGCTCAAAAGTGACGGCGGACGAGCGAATCATGCGCATCGTGATGAGCGTCATCAAAGAGCGCGGTCTGGTTTACCTGGACAGCAAAACAACCGACAAGAGCGTCGCAGGCAAGGTCGCGGCTGAAATGGGGGTTCCCCATGCAGAAAACCGGATTTTTCTCGACGACCAGTACACCGTGCCGCACATCACCAAACAAATGGAGAAAATATGCAAGCTGATCGATAACCACCCGGTTTGCATCGCGATCGGGCATGTCGGCCCTCCTGGCAAGAAAACAGCCTCCGTTCTGCGCCAGTACATCCCGCGGATTCAGAAGGAGGCCGAATTTGTAACTATCTCGAAGCTTATTCAACAATCCGGCCATTGATTTGCTCAATCAATGGCTCTTGCCACCAGCTTTCTTCTGTGGACGCCTCCATTTTCAAATTTCCCGTCAAGGTCACGTACTCGCTCACGGCATCGCTGATCGCCTGGGCGATTTTTTCTTGTGACTGGGGATGGGTAAGCATATGTCGGTCAGACGCGTTGCTGATAAACCCCATTTCCACAATGACGGACGGACAGTATTGGTGGCGAAGTACGTAGTACGTTTTGCCTTTGACTGGTTTGTCATTGGTGTTCGCCAGACGGTTGAGGGAGCTTTGCAAAAGATCCGCCAGCATGTAGCTCTGCTCGTTGCTCTGGTAGAGCACGACAGGGCCGCGGCGGCGCGCATCTTTTGACCAGTTGACGTGCAGGCTCAGCATCATTTGCGGCACCATTTCTTTCGCCAAGTTTTTGCGCTGGGCCAGGTCGCGAATGTGCCGGGAGCGATTCCCCAGCCAGCGGTTGTCGTCGCTCAGCGCGATATCCTCGTACCGATTGAGCGCGACGCTGTACCCCGCTTTGGTCAGTTGCTCGTACAAGCGCTTGGCGATTTGCAGATTGATGTCCTTTTCGTAAAGGTCGCCATACGACGTGCCGGAATCAATCCCTCCGTGACCGACGTCAATCAAAATGTGGATGGGAGTCAGCGGGATCGCTTCTGTCCGGGCCGGAAAACTGACGACGACGAACAGGAACAGCAGGACAGCAACACGGAAAAAGAAAGGTAGATATCTCATGCTTGTAGGATTGCCTGATTGAAAAAAAACCTTTCAGGCAACTGGGTAAGCATAACATTGTGAATTTTTCAGGCGGACGTTACAATAGAGAACATCGTGACTTTTAGCAGATATAAGAAGGTGTACTCATGAATCATTCATTGGAAAAGCCGCCTTTTCCCCCGTATCTCGCGCTGTTGATCGGGGTGATTGCGATTTCTTCGTCCGCGATTTTCGTCAAACTGTCCAGTGCACCTGCACCGATCATCGCCACGTATCGGCTGATTTTTTCTGTCGTACTCACGCTTCCTTTTTTGCTCTGGAATCGCGGTGCCATCGCCGAGATCGGAAAAATGAGCAAAAAAGTGTGGCTACTCTGTCTATTGTCTGGCGCATTTTTGGCCAGCCACTTTCTGTTGTGGTTCGAATCGTTGAACTACACATCTGTAGCCAGTTCTACGGTTCTCGTAACGTTGCAGCCCTTGTTCGCCTTTATCGGCGGTTACTTCTTCTTCGGGGAACGCGTGCGGCTGCTCGCGCTCTCTGGCGGACTGCTCGCGATCGTGGGCAGCTTCGTCATCGGCTGGGGTGATTTTCAAGTCGGGGGGATGGCTCTTTTTGGCGATGCCCTCGCCTTGCTCGGAGCGGTGACCGTTACAGGCTACTGGCTGGTCGGCCAATACGTCCGCCAGCACATGTCTTCGTTCTCCTACACACTCGTCGTCTACTCTGCGACGAGCGTGATTCTCGTGGCGTACGATCTCGCACTGGGCTATCCACTGGTCGGCTATCCCGCGCAAGACTGGGGTTGGTTTTTCTGCCTCGCCCTGTTCCCGACTTTGCTTGGGCACTCGATCTTCAACTGGGTGATCAAGTGGCTGAGTACGACCACGATTTCGATGGGAATTTTGGGAGAACCGATCGGGACGGCCATCCTGGCTTACTTTATTTTGGGAGAGATCGTTACGGTGCCACAATGGGTAGGCGGCCTTGTCATCATCGCAGGTATTTATTTGTTCATTCGCTATAACCAACCAGCTAAAGGAGTGTCCCAAGGTGAACAAGCACCCCCAACACCGAAAAAGCTTGCGTGAATTTGTCAAAGGACTGAACGTCTGGGCCAAGATCGGCTGGACGATTCTTTTGGGCTACATCGTCGGAAGGATCGTGTACTGGTTGTGGAAGGTTACTTCCTGACTGGATGAAAAGAGGGTCACCCCCGCAGCCTGACACAAGGCTTGCAGGAGTGACCCTTTCTTCTTAGGCAGCCGCCTTTTGCTGCTCGGGCGCCTGCGGAGCTTTCTTCGGTTTTTTATGCAAAAAGTACAAGAGTGGGATCGACAAGGCAATCGGGATGACAGAGACGAGGAACGTGTCTCCGATCCCTTGCACCAGCGCTTCTTTTGCCATCATCCCGTACAGGATCGTGCTCGCTCCGCCTGTTGCGCTCGCTGTATCTACCCCTGCCTGAACGTACAAGCCGGAAATTCCGCCGATAAACTGCGTAGCCATATCCGAGTTCAGGTTGTCGGCAATGGAAGACATGTGGAACGTTTGCCGCGCCTGCATGATCACGGTCAAAATCGCAATCGCGAACGAGCTCATGACCTGGCGCAGCACGTTCGAGAGCGGAGAAGCATCCCCGACACTCGTCCGCGGCACCGCGTTCATCCCGACCGTCGACAGCGTCATCATGCACAGGCCGATACCCACACCGCGGATGGTCAAAATCATGTCCATCCAGGAATGCATGCTGTCTGCCGCGAGATTGTGCAGCTCATAAGTCGTGATGGTCATGATCGTCAGTCCGACCAGTCCGATTGGCCCGATGCCGTATTTATCCATCAGCTTGCCGCTGATCGGCATCATGACTGCCATCGCAATCGACTGCGGCATCAGCAATATCCCTGACTCCATGGCCGTCATCCCCTGAATGTTTTGCAGGAAGATCGGCATCAGGAAGATCCCGCCCATCATCCCCATCATGACAAAACCGGACGTCAGAATACTGATGGAAAAGACAGGGATTTTCAGCAAGCGCAAGTCAAGCAGCGGCTGTTCTTTTCCAAGTTCCACCCAGACGAACAGCGCAAGGCTCGTGATGGCAACGAAGAACAGACTGACAATAAAAAAGGACGTCCATCCTTCCGCCTGTCCTTTACTGAACGCGAGCAGAAGGGCACCAAAGCCGACAATCGCCAGAAAAGCGCCGAGAAAGTCGAACTTCAACTCCGGTTTTTTCGGTGTTTCCTTGAGCAAAACCATACTCATGATTACCGCAAAAATCCCGAAAGGAACACCGACCAAAAACAGAAACTGCCAGCTCAAAAACTCAATGAGGTAACCGCCAAGAGTCGGGCCCAATGCAGGCGCCGTCATCGAAGCAATCCCGAAAATCCCCAGAGCCATCCCGATCTTTTCCCGGGGAACGATCATGTAGATCATCGACATCCCGATCGGCATGATCATCCCGCCACTCACCCCTTGCACGACGCGAAACGCAATCAGGGAAGAATCGCTCCAGGCGAGCGCACAAAGGACGGATGAGATCGTAAAGGCAGACAATGACAGGACGAATATTTTCTTTGCCCCGAATTTGGCTGACAGCGAACCGCTCATCGGAATCATGACGGCGTTTGCCAGCATGTATCCTGTCAAAACCCATTGCATGGTCTCTGTCGTGGAGCCAAAAATACTGACCATGGTGGGCAGGGCAACGTTGATCAAACTGTTATTCAAAATCGCAACGAAGGTTCCCGAGAGAATCGCGATCAATGACAGCCACATGCTGCCGTTGCCGCTCTTTTCCTCCCGCTGTGCCACCGCTTCCGCCATGTCATCACCCCCGTTAGTTTGCGATCACCTTGGTGCCCTCGGACAGCTTGTCTGTCGGGTTCAAAACAATCTGATCGTTGTCTTTCACACCTTGGGTCACAGTTGTCCAGTCACCGCTTGCGTTGTCTACAGAAACTTCCACCTGGTGAACGACGTCGTTGTCCACGGTGTAGATGTAATGCTTGTTTTCTTTGGCAAGAACAGCTGTCGTCGGTATTTTCATTCCTTGTGTCGCCTGACCTTGCAGGGCCACTTCAGCTACCATCCCGGCGCGCAGCAGTCCTTCTTGGTTGCTCACCTTCACCTTGATCGGGAACGAGCTGCTGTTAGGGTCAGAGACTGGGGAGACGAACTCTACCGTACCTTTCAACACTTTTCCGCCCAGGCTGCCGACTTTTACGTCAACTTCAGAGCCAACTTTGACGCTGTTGATCTGATCTTGCGGTACGCTTGCCTCTACTTTCACGTCAGCCATGTTGACGAGGACGAGCAATGGCGTGCCTGCTCCAGCCATTTCGCCCGGATCGATGGAACGCTTCGCGACGATGCCGCTGATTGGCGCGCGAATGATCGTGTTGTCATAGCTGCTTTTTGCCAGCTCCAGGCTGGAATTGAGACGGCTTACCTCTGCTTGAAGCGCGGCAACCGTGTCAGCGGTCGGGCCTGCTTTTGCCAGATCGTACTGCGCTTGCGCCTGCTCCAGTCCTGTTCTCGCCTTTTCCAGATCGAGCGAGACTCTTTCCAGTTCAGCCTGTGACAGCGCCCCTGCATCGAACAAAGCTTTCATGCGATTGTAGTTGCTCTCTGCCACCTTCAGGCCGGCTTGCGCTTGCGTCACGATGCTCGACAGCTGTGTGAGCTGCTCGTTGCGGGCGCCTGCTTTTGTATCGCGCAGCTTGGCGCTTGCTCCGGCAATAGCCGCCTGCGCCTGATTAATTTGTTGCTGATAGTCTGCCGCCTCCAGCGTAACCAATACATCGCCTTGCTTGACGACAGAGCCTTCTTTTACGTTGACGCTCGCCGCTTTGCCGGACACTTTGGACACGACCTGAATTTCATCCGAAGCGGCGATTTTACCGTTCGCAATGACTCCTGTCTGGGAAGGAGTCACCTTCCATGTCTTCACAACCGGAATGCTTTCGCCTCCGGAAGACGCGGAGGATGTATCGCTACAGCCTGCTGTAATGAGCGAAATCGCCATCAATACAGCGGCGATGGACTTCCATTGAGCTGTTTTTTTCATGCCAGATTACATCTCCTTCACTTGCACTTTGATCTCGGCGTTCAAACCGGCAGCCAAATGAAGACCTGCTGTGTCATCAATGGCAATTTTAATCGGAATACGCTGGGTGACTTTGGTGAAGTTCCCGCTTGTGTTGACGGCTGGCATCAAGGAAAACGTGGAGTTAGTCGCTTTTCCGATCTCCATCAGATGACCAGTCAGTTTTTTGCCCGGATAGGCATCCAGCGAAAATTCTACCTTTTGGCCCAGCTTCAGCCGCTCGATCTCGGTTTCTTCCAGGTTTGCGGAGATGTACAGCTTGCTCTCGTCAATCACCAGCGCAACGGATTGCCCTGTGGAAACAATTTCGCCTTCCTTCGCCTGCGTTTTGATCACGGTTCCTGTAATCGGAGAACGCAGGACGCTGTTTTCCAGCGAAGTAGTCGCGAGGTTGCTCGTATCTTGCTGTCCGACAATTTGATCTGCTACAACCGCGTCGCCTTCTTTTACAGCGAGTCCGGTCAGCTTGCCTGTCATTTTAGGCATAACCCGATAAATATCCCCTGCGACTCTGGCATCCTGCGTCGTAACGTAGTGTTCACCTTGATACCAGTAGTAGTAACCGATGCCCCCGCCCCCTGCGACAAACAGGAGCAAAATGACATACAAAACCAGTTTTCGCTTCATGATTTCTCCTCAACTTTCTCTCTCTTCTAGTTTCGTAATCAACGTTTCCATCGAATAAATAATGCCATCTAGGTCTTCATCCGAAAAACCATGGAAAATCCGCTTGTAAAATTCTTCCGAGAAAAAGTCAACCTTGGCAAACAGTTCGGTAATCTTCTCCGTTTTCTGAATCCAGACAACTCGGCGGTCCTTCTCATCACGCACTCGCTCGACCAGCTGCTCCCTTTCCAGTCGGTCAATGATGCCGGAAACGGTGCTGTACGACAAATCGACAGCTTTGCTCAACTGGCCGATCGTTTTGGGCTCGCAATGAATTTGCCGAATGATCATCAATTGGGGAACGGTCAAACCGTATTTGCTCAGTTCCTTGGTAGCCATCGTCGCGAAGGTCTTGTTCAGACGCTTCAGCAAGTCCCGTATATGCAACGGCTTGTTCATGATGCACTCCTTTCCTAACTAATATTTCGGACACGAAATTTTTATCACAGAAAATACTATACGACTTTTTTTATTCCGTGGCAACTATTTCTTTACATTAAATTTTAACTAGGTAATAAAAAAACCAACATGCCCGTCAAGCTCAAGGCAGTGTTGGTTCCGTGATGGTTTCCGGGCTGGCTGGCCCTTCTTCCGGTGTGTTCTGGCGCACGCTTGGAACATGTCGAGGCTCGTATTCAATCTCGGGAAACGAATGCACGGTCACATACATCGCTCCGTTTCCTGCGATAGCCCTGAGCATGATCGGGTAGGCGTATTTGTTCTGAAACACAAAATCCGGCCCGTACCAGCTCACGGTCGCATCCCGGCCAGGCGGGACGTAGGCGACGTTTCTGCTATGGGAATAGCGCTGCATGATATGCAATCCAGCCTTGTCCACGGCGTTGAACAAAGTCGAGGATACTTGGCAAATCCCGCCGCCAATTCCCTCCGACAGCTCTCCCCTGACGATGATCGGTGCCTGCATGTACCCTTTTTCCTTCGTTCTTTGGCCGACTACTTTATTGAAAGAAAAAATCTCTCCCGGCAAGACGACGTAGTTGTTGATCGCTTGGGAAGCGAGTTTGATGTTGTGAGAGCGGTTTTTGTTCCGCGAATTGAAATAGGTGGCATACTGCCCGATCACTTTTTTCCGGACCTGGCTGATGAGAGCCTTGTCCACTTTTGGATGGACTTCCTGGAAGGAAACTTGTAGAGTCGAAGCGCCCTCGCCGTAGTAATACTGGTAAAACTGCTGCAAAAAAGCAGCTTCATCCAGCTTGCGCCCTTTTTTCTCGGCAACGATGGACCCTTGCGCATTAATCGTCGCATTGATCGGCTCTACATACGCCTGTTTGGCGACATCGTCTATTACTTTTTGCAAACGGTAGTCATCTGCCACTGGGACACCGTCAACAGGCAAGGTATAATCCGCTCGGTCCAGGATGGCTACTGTTTTCTCTCCCAACTCGATGTGCAAAAAGTTGGTCGGATCGAGGGGATTGGCTAGCAACAGCAAAGCCAGCGTCAAAGCAAAACCCATCCGGCCGCTCACCTCCTTCTTGTAGTATGAGCAGCCGAACAGGTTTCATTCGGGTCGATATTGGTTTATCCCATCCGCGCCAGCCTGCTCATGATCGCTTGGGCAACCGCTTTGAGCCTGGACTCATCTGCCAGTTCGGCGTACACATTGTTCAGCTGATCGCGCAGTTCCTTGGCAGCCAAAAGCGATGCTGTCGCTTCCTTGATTTTTTGCGTGTAGCGCGACTTGATCTCAGCCAGCTCATCGTGATACAGCTCGTCGGTGTCAGGGTCGATCGCCCGTGCGTACATGTCGATCACTTCATCTGTTTCTTTGCTGGGGAAGTATTCGTGTGGAGCCGTGCTGTCAAAAATCGCCACGCTTTTCTCCGGCACGATCACCATGTCCAGGCTGTGCGGGTCAAGTCCGCAGTGGTATACCTCCACATCGAAGCCGCGATTCTCCGCCTCTGTCACCAGCTTTTTCAGCATGGTCGACTTGCCTGATCCCGGTCGGCCTTTGATGAAATAGCGCTTCTGCAGCGAATCGGTCAGCTTCATGATGTGATCCACCGGACCGTTCGGAGTGGCGGCGCCAAGGTACATTCTGCGCACCTGCGCCCGCTTGTTCTGCTTTTCCTCTCCGAAAAACAGCTCCACGACCTCTTGCGTGACGAGATTGGCTGCCTCCCGGTTCAGGTTCTCGATGTAGGGGGCTTCCCATTCATCGTGGATGCGCAGCGCCTCCCCGAATGCCTGATAAGCTTCTTCGCTCTTTTGGAAAATCTCTTCGTACCACGCCGCGATATGCCTTTTGTACAAAGCCAGCTGATCGGTATCGAGCGCCGACTGCAAGTTGACGTGAATCTCGGTAACGCCGGGCGCAGCCGGTCTCCAGATGCGGGGATAGCTGCCGTCCATAATCGCTACCCGCCATTCGTGAAAGACAACACCATCGTACTGCCCGTTCACGAACGGTGAATGAATCCACTCCACCTGATCGGTCTTGCGAGACATCTCCTTGCCAATCGTCTCGATGAGCGGCGATGTAACCCCCTCCACCACTCCTGACAGGATGTATACGCGCTCCATGCCTTGCAAGACCGAGTCGTAAAATGTTTTGTATCCTCGCGCCGTGTTGCCCGCAGCGTATATGTGACGCACTTTTTTAGCCATGCACATTCCCTCCAGTCACTCACTGATCGAAAATGGATCGGATCGATGTATTGTATGCAGCGAGGAGGAAATGGGCATCTGTCACGACAGGAAAAAGGAAAAAAGCCGCTGCAAGCGCGAACGGCTCACAGCGACTTTTATTCCGTATCCAGAGCGCCCGCTGGCAAAAGCTTTGAGCGTCCTCGATCCTATTTGTTCAAGTCCGTCATTTTGCCTGTGGACATGTAGATGATCCACTCGCAAATGTTCGTGACGTGATCGGCAATCCGTTCCAAATATTGCGCCACCAGGAGCAGATGCGTGCCTTGGGAAATCGCATTGCCATTTTTCGTCATGACCTCGATCAGATCACGGAAGATCGTAGCGAATAGCTTATCGACAATATCGTCTCGCGCAGCGATCTCTTCTGCCGCTTCTTTGTTGCGAGCGATATAGGCATTCAGGCAATCCCTCACCATCGCTTTCACATGATCCGCCATCAACGGAATATCGATCAGCGGCTTGACGTATGGCTCCGCCATCAGGCGACGTGTCGTCTTGGAGATGGACACGGCATGATCGCCCATTCTCTCCAGATCAGTCACCAGCTTCAGCATGGTTCCCAGGCGGCGAAGATCGCTCCCGACAGGCTGCTGCAAGGCGATCAGGCGGAAGCATTCGCTCTGTATTTCCTGCTCCAGCTCATTGATAACCGGATCGGCCGCAATCACTTGTTCCGCCAGATGGACATCCCGTTCTACCAAACTTTTAATCGATTTATGAATCGCTTCCTCAACCAATGTTCCCATGGACATGAGTTTGCGATGCAGTACATCCAGCTGCTCTTCGAAAGCGTGCCGCGACATGTTCCTCGTCCCCCTTCATTTGTCTGACACGACAAATAGTACAAGGGGATTGTAGTCTGCGGGTAAAGCTACTATTTTGTTTGTGTAAATATTTCAGGTGAGCGGCAAGATGACTGTGAAGGTGGAGCCTCTTCCTTCCACGCTCTCTACCTTGATCTGGCCGTGCAAGTTTTCGACCAGATGCTTCACGATGGCCAGACCAAGCCCTGTGCCGCCCGAGTCGCGGCTGCGAGCCTTGTCCACCCGGTAGAACCGTTCGAAAATTCTTGCCAGGTCTTTTTCCGGAATGCCGATCCCTGTATCTGCCACCTGAATGGTGATCTGCTTGTCGTCCGCTTCTGTCCTGATCGTGATCTCGCCCTCTTCCGGCGTGTAGGCGATCGCGTTTGTCATCAGGTTCAGCACGATTTGCTGGAGGCAATCTTTGTCCGTCATCAGCCAAATGTCCGGCTGGCTCTCCGGCAGCGTCACTTTCAGCTGCTTTCTTTGCGCCTGATCGTGCATGATCGCGGCCGCAGAACGGATCAGCTCCTGTACGTGCACGTGGCTGAGATGCAGCGGAATGCGCTTCTGCTCGATTTTGGACAAATCGAGAATGTCGCGGATCATCCGGTACAGCCGTTCACTTTCATCGGAAATGATTTGCAGGAAGTTGCGGCATGTCTCCTCATCTTGCATCGCGCCTTCCAACAGCGTCTCGGTAAACCCTTTGATCGACGTAATCGGCGTGCGCAGCTCGTGCGACACGTTGGCGACAAAGTCGCTGCGCATTTTTTCCAGACGGCGGATTTCCGTGATGTCATGCAGGACGACGACTACTCCTCGCGACTCGCCCTTGAAATTGATGTACGGGGCAAAATTGACGTCGAGCACGCGTTCCTGCGGGTAGTAAATGTGAACCTCCTGCCGAAACTTCTCGCTCTTGTCCAGGCATCTGTCGATGTACTGGGACAGTCCAAAGCTTTTGCCTGCCTCGATGTGCAGCTTGCCTACCAGCTCATGCCCAGCCGTCCCGAGAAGCTTCTCGACCGCAGGGTTGACGAGCATGATTCTGCGCTGCTCCGATATGAAGATCACACCGCTCGTCATGTTGGTCAAAACCCCGGCGAGCCTCTGCTGGTTCTCGGAGATTTCGTACATTTGCTGCTCCAAGCTGGAAGCCATGAAGTTAATCGCCCCGGCGAGCTGACCGATCTCGTCCTTGGCCTTGATCCGTACCCGGCTCTCGTACTGACGCTGGGTAATGTTACGGGCTACCCTGGTGATTTCCTCAATCGGACGGATGATGGAAAAAGAAATGCGTGAGACCACGATGGAGCCGACCACCAGTGTGACCAAAAGCCCTGTAAGCAAGCTGTACCACATGTTGTGAATCGTGTCCGTAATGTCTTTCATCGACATGGCGGAGCGAACAGCCCCGACAATGTTTGTGCCTTGCTCGACTGGCACCGCCACGTACATCATGTCATAGCCGAGCGTCTCGCTGAACCGGCGGGAAATGCCTGTTTCGCCCCGCAGCGCAGCCTTCATCTCCGGCCTGTCGTGATGATTTTCCATCTCCTCTACATGGGAGGAGTTGTCGTACAGCACCTGACCTTCGCGGTTGATGATCGTCAGGCGGACTTCGTCGGAAGGAGCCACTTGCTTGACGCGATCCGCCAGCGTAACCTGATTGTCAAAAACCGTCGGGAAGCGAACAGCCTGGGCAACAAGCTTGGACTCGCGGGATAAAAGCTCATGCAAAGATTGCAGGTAAGAGTTCTCCAGTACCTTCGCAAAGTACATTCCCATCAAAAGGAGAACCAATGAGATTAATCCCAAGATAGTGAAGGTGAGTTTGATACGAAAGCGAGTCAAGGTCGTGCCTCCTGTTATCCTTCCAGTTTGTATCCCAAGCCGCGGACTGTTTTAATGTAGCGCGGATTTTTCGTGTCTTCCTCCAGTTTTTCTCTCAGGTGGCTCACATGTACGTCCACAATCCGCGAGTCGCCGATGAAATCGTAGTTCCAGACGGCATTCAGCAGTTGATCGCGCGTCAGGACACGTCCCTGGTGGCTGGCCAAGTAGTTGAGCAGCTCAAATTCTTTCGGAGTCAGCTCGATTTTGGCGTCTTTGCAAAACACTTCATATTTTTCCGGATAGATGCGGATGTCGCCAAACTGAAGCACGACGTCTTCAGGAGCAGTAGCCGCTTCCGGTGTCGATTGGATTCGTCGCAAAATGGCTTTGACGCGTGCCACTACCTCTCTCGGGCTGAATGGCTTGGTCAAGTAGTCGTCAGCCCCAAGCTCCAGGCCGAGAATCTTGTCCAGCTCGTCATCTTTTGCGGTCAGCATGAGAATCGGTGTATTGATGCGTTCCTGCCGCAATGTTTTACAGACATCCATGCCGTCCATTTTTGGCAGCATCAAGTCGAGAATGATAAAGTCAGGCTGCTCGCTTTTCACCATATCCAATGCCTGTCTGCCATCAAATGCAGTAACGACCTGAAATCCCGATTTTTCCAGATTGAATTGCAGCAGCTTCACGATAGAAGCTTCGTCATCCACTACCAAAACCTTGATCATTTTGTCCGTTTCCCCCTACCAATGCGATGCTACAGATTGAATGTTGCAGACCTTCGTCCTCTGATTTGTTTCTTCTCTCTACACTACTCAGTCTGCCAATGCTGAAACCGGAAGACAAGTAATTTTTTTGTAAAGGTGTTTAGCGACAGGCTACTCTGGGCATGAAATTTGCTTTGGACTGTAGTATTCCTCGAAATCGGCTTTGGCATGAAAAAAGACGCCCTTCACGAAGAAAGGCGTCTTTCGTATTCCGATCAGACAAACTATTTCAATACAGCCATGACATTGCGCACCGAGTCGGCCGATTTGTCGAGCGCGGCTTTTTCTTCTGCGGTGAGTTCCAGCTCGATGACTTTCTCGATTCCGTTTGCACCCAGAAGGGTCGGAACGCCGAGGTAAATATCTTGATAGCCGTACTCGCCTTGCAAAAGCGCAATGGATGGAAGGATACGTCGTTTATCCTTGATGATCGCTTCCGCCATCTGTACGAGAGCAGCAGCCGGCGCATAGTAAGCGGAGCCGTTGCCAAGCAGATTGACGATCTCGCCGCCGCCTTTGCGGGTGCGCTCGACGATGGCGTCCAGGCGGTCTTTCGGGATCAACGTTTCCAGTGGAATGCCACCCGCATACGAGTAGCGAACCAGCGGAACCATGTCGTCGCCGTGACCGCCGAGCACGAAGCCTGTCACGTCCTCAACAGAAACGTTCAGCTCCATGGCCACGAAGGTACGGAAACGCGCCGTATCCAGCACGCCGGACTGCCCGATGACACGCTCTTTCGGGAAGCCGGACGTTTTAAAGAAAGTGTAAGTCATTGCATCAACGGGGTTGGAAAGGACGAGCACGATCGAGTTGGGAGCATATGTCTTCACTTGCTCCGCAACCGACTTCATGATGCTTGCATTGGTGTTTACAAGGTCATCGCGGGACATGCCTGGCTTGCGGGCAATCCCTGCGGTGATGATCACCAGATCAGCGCCTTGAATATCCTCGTAGCTTGCAGTACCTGTAATCTGGGCGTCGAAGCCAAGCACAGGGGAAGACTCCATCATATCCAGCGCTTTCCCTTTTGTCGGGTTCTCCAGTTGCGGAATGTCAACCAAAACTACGTCGCCTAATTCTTTTTGCCCCAAAATAAATGCTGTGGTTGCACCAGTGAAGCCACTACCGATAACAGCGATTTTTTTACGGTTGAATGCCATGACTTAACTCCCCTCCAAACTGTAAGTGTAAATAGTTGCCAAACTATCTCTATCTTACATGTTTTGAATCAGCGCGTCAGCAAACTCGGAGCATTTCAGTTCAGTTGCGCCATCCATCAGACGAGCGAAATCGTACGTTACTGTTTTCGCGGAGATGGTTTTTTCCATGGAGTTGATGATCAGATCAGCTGCTTCGTTCCAGCCCAGGTGACGCAGCATCATTTCTCCGGACAGGATCACGGAGGATGGGTTCACTTTGTCCAGACCAGCGTATTTAGGAGCTGTACCGTGTGTTGCTTCGAAGATCGCATGACCAGTCAGGTAGTTGATGTTCGCTCCCGGAGCGATACCGATACCGCCTACTTGTGCAGCCAGAGCGTCGGAGATGTAGTCACCGTTCAGGTTGAGGGTAGCTACTACATCGTACTCAGCCGGACGAGTCAAGATTTGTTGCAGGAACGCGTCAGCAATCACGTCTTTTACGATGATTTTGCCAGCTGCTTCTGCTTCTTTTTGCGCTTTGTCAGCGTCGCCGCCTTCTGCTTTGATGCGGTCGTATTGTGCCCAAGTGAACACTTTGTCGCCGTATTCTGCTTCAGCCACTGCATAACCCCAGCTTTTGAACGCGCCTTCGGTGAACTTCATGATGTTGCCTTTGTGTACGAGGGTAACGGATTTGCGTTTGTTGTCGATCGCGTAGTTGATCGCTGCGCGAACCAGACGCTCTGTACCGTCTTTGGAAACAGGCTTGATCCCGATACCGGAAGTTTCCGGGAAGCGGATTTTCTTCACGCCCATTTCGTTTTGCAGGAAGTCGATTACTTTTTTCACTTCTGGAGTGCCTTCTGCCCACTCAACACCAGCGTAGATGTCTTCTGTGTTCTCGCGGAAGATCACCATATCTGTCAATTCAGGATGTTTGACAGGGGATGGAACGCCATCGAAGTATTGAACAGGACGCACGCAAGCGTACAGATCCAGCTCTTGACGCAGCGCTACGTTGATGGAGCGGATACCGCCGCCTACTGGTGTAGTCAGAGGACCTTTGATTGCGATCAAGTATTCGCGAACAGCAGTCAGCGTATCTTCTGGCAGCCACTCGTTGTATTGGTTGAACGATTTTTCGCCTGCGAACACTTCGAACCAAGCGATTTTTTTCTCGCCGTTGTACGCTTTTTCTACTGCTGCATCCAGAACGCGAACGGAAGCGTTCCAGATGTCAGGGCCAGTACCGTCACCCTCGATGAAAGGAATGATCGGGTTGTTTGGAACGACCAGTTTGCCGTTATCTACGGTGATTTTTTCACCAGCAGTTGGTTGAGTAAGGTTTTTGAACACAAGAATCCCTCCAGTGTTGAAGATATTGGGTGATTATGAATATTTCCAGACGTAGGAGAACTACCACTTCTTGTGGTAGTTCTCAAGCTTGCACTTAGGGCTGGTCAGCATGGCTGCACATGGCCCTCCACGCTCGAAAATAGCGGGTTTTTAGCGGCGGTCAATCGGAACGTAATGTTGGTTGACCGGACCGATGTAATCCGCGCGAGGACGGATCAGACGATTGTTTTCATACTGTTCCATGATGTGTGCCGTCCAACCGGACATGCGGCTGATGGCAAAGATCGGTGTGAACAGGTCTGTTTCCAGGCCGAGAGAGATGTACACGGATGCGGAGTAGAAGTCAACGTTTGGCTTCAGTCCTTTTTCCGATGTAATCATGTTGTCGATTTTCACGGACATTTCATACAGCTCAGGACGGCCGATTTGCGCCGTCAGCTTTTGGGACATTTGCTTCAGCCATTTCGCACGCGGGTCGCCATCTTTGTAAACGCGGTGTCCGAAGCCCATGATTTTCTCTTTGTTGTCCAGCTTGCTGCGGATGTAGGATTCCACGTTGTCGAGTCCGCCGATTTCCACCAGCATTTTCGCAACCGCTTCATTGGCACCGCCGTGCAGAGGACCTTTGAGCGTGCCGATTGCGGACACGATACCGGAGTAGATATCTGTCAGGGTCGCAACGGTTACGCGAGCAGCAAAAGTAGAAGCATTGAACTCATGGTCTGCGTGCAGAACCAGCGCAACATCAAACGCTTTCACAGCTGTTTCTGTTGGCTCTTCGCCAGTCAGCATGTAAAGGAAGTTTTGGGCAATGGTGAAATCTGCACGAGGAGCGATTGGCTCCAATCCTTTGCGCATGCGCTCGTAAGCAGCAATCAGAGTAGGAGTTTGAGCCATCAGACGGATGGATTTGCGATAGTTGGCTTCAGGAGACATATCTTGCGCTTCTGTGTCGTAGAGCGCTAACGAAGAGACAGCTGTGCGCAACGCCGCCATTGGGTGCACGCCTTTTGGGTAATGGCGAATGCTTTCCAGCACTTCTTTTGCTACTGCTGCATTTTCACCCAATTGTTTTTTCAAAGCGTCCAGCTGATCACGCTTCGGTAACGCTCCATGCCAGAGCAAGTATACAACCTCTTCAAAAGTTGCATGTTCTGCTAACTCATCGATGTTGATCCCGCCATAGCAAAGAACCCCATCGACGATCGAACAGATCGATGATTGAGCGGCAACGACGCCTTCAAGTCCACGTGTTGTTGTCATAGAACTCCCTCTCCTTTTCCACTCAAGTAATAGTGCTTATCCAGTCCTTCGCTTGTCCTCGTGACTGATAAACGACCTCTTCTTAAAGAAATTGATAGCAGCGGTTTCTTTCATCCACCACTCTTGTCAGGAAATATATCCACGCAAATCCTTGAGCATGCCAAGGGGGAGAGGCGAGAGAAAAGAATCCACTATAAGTCGACCCAATTATAAAAGATTATTGCGATTTTGTGAATAAGATTGGCGAAAAAATGTTTCAAAGGATGAAACCCAGTTTTGTTTTTTCGCGCGCTTGCTCCATTTGTCCCGATTGCTGCATAATAGTTCCATAAGCATTTGTTGCTGTTTTTTGGCAGAAAGGAGACCTTTTTGAATCAGGAAAACTGGGTGGAGCGCGTCTTTCAGATCATTCGCTTTTTCTGGGTATGCCTGCTTGTTTATGTAGGAATCTGGCTGTTTCAGTTTGCAACACCATTACTGTACCCATTTATAATCGCTTTAGTCATTGCGCTCATGATCCACAGACCCGTCACTTTCATCACGAAAAAGTTCAAAATTCCCCGCTGGCTGTCGGTTACGATCGCCCTGCTTGTACTGATGCTTCTCGCCATCGGCCTGGCTACCCTGGTCGTAACGGAAACGGTCGTAGAGATCGGCGAACTGGCAAAACGGCTGCCGGTGTTTGCCCAAGAGCTGTCCGAGTATTTGCAGCGGACGATTTCCCAAGACTTCTTGCTCGGCATCTACAACCAGGTTCAATGGATTTACGACCAGCTTGATCCGAACTACAAGGACAAAATCAGCAACACGGTCGGCAGCGGCATCACTTCGATCACACACGCCGGACAAAATCTGATTGTCAGCTTCCTGGACGGCTTGAAAAACTTGCTCGTCTCCTTGCCGAACATGGCTACCGTCTCGGTCATCTCCATCATGGGCGCTTTCTTTATTTCAAAAGATTTCTTCCTCTGGGAATCGCGCTTCCGCCGCCTTTTGCCAAGCGGGGTCAACAATCGCCTGGACCAGATTTTTCGCGATCTGCGCGCCGCTTTGTTCGGGTTCATCAAAGCTCAGGTGACGCTTATTTCCCTGACTGCGGCGATCGTGATCATCGGACTGTTGATCATGCGCGTGGAATACGCGATTACGATCGGCCTGATTACCGGATTGGTTGATCTCCTGCCGTATCTCGGCACGGGAACCGTCTTCGTTCCCTGGATCATCTACATGTTTTTCAAAGGCAACTACACCATGGTCATCGGTCTGTCGATTTTGTACGCTGTCGTGCTCATCTTCCGCCAGATCATCGAGCCAAAGGTTGTAGCAGAGAGCGTCGGCCTCGATCCGCTGCTCACGCTGGTCGCCCTGTTCGTCGGGTTGCAGCTGTTCGGGTTCCTCGGACTGATCATCGGCCCCGTCTCCCTCGTGTTGATCAACGCCCTGGTCAAAGCCAATGTGTTCGTCGACATCTGGATGTACATCAAGGGAAAACGCACCTAAAGAAAAAACCGCTTGCGAGCTGCCTGCTGGCGCAAAGCTCGAAGCGGTTCTTTTTTTGCCATAACCTGTCTGTCTTCTACCTAGCGACTTAGCGACGGAACAAAAAGCGAATCCGTCCCGAAGAAATCAAATACCACAGCCATTGCTTCAGCAAGTGCCGCAGCATCATCCGGGTGTAAGGGATGAGAAAAATCAAACCGATCACATCCGACACAAACCCTGGGAGCAAGAGCAAAATGCCGCCAACCAAGATCAGCACACCGTCGATGATCGTCTCTGTCGGCATCTGCCCGCGAGACAGTTGGAACTGAAGCGTGCGAAACACTTGAACCCCTTGTTGCTTCGCGAGCCAAGCGCCCAACAGCCCCGTAACAATGACCAGCAAAACGGTGTTCCATCCGCCGATCAGCGAACCTACTGTAATCAATCCCCATAGCTCCAAACCAAATCCGATCACAAACAGGATCACGAGAAAGCGCAACATGCTATTCCCCTCCTTTGTGCTGGGCATCCAGCCAAGCGTAAACTTCCGGCTCCGTTTTGGCCAGGCGTATCGGTCTAAGCTCGCTGTTCGTGAAGACGTGCATCGTCTCCCCCGACACAAGCAGCTCCTGATCCGACACGCGAATAACTTCGTAAGCAAACGTCAGGCGAACGGCAGTCAGTTCTTTGACCCGCGTCCTGATCTCCACCATATCATCGTAACGAGCAGGCTTTTTGTACGAGATGGCGGCATCCGTAACCGGCAAAAGCACACCTCTTTCCTCCAGCTCGCGATAGGTGAGTCCCGCTTGGCGGATCAACTCTGTTCGCCCCACCTCAAACCAGTTCAAGTAATTCGTATGGTAGACCACACCCATCTGATCGGTTTCGCCGTAGCGCACTCGCAATTGATGAGTATGAATAATTGGACTCACAAACCATCGCCCCTTTCTCTCTAAGGCTATTGTACCATAGACAAACTGCGCTTGCGGTTGACGATGGTATGGCATTTTTTCATTCGGTCAATACTCGAAGAAAAGACTGCCTAAATCAGGAAAGTAGGAAAAAAGGGAATGTGGGGAGCAGCGTTTGTTTTGGTCACAGCGGCCATCATCGCCTGGTTTGAAGTCCCGAAGCTTGTTCGAAGACGCTATCATCGGGAGCTCGTCGTGTTTTCCCTCTTGCTTCTGCTCGGCGCCATTACAGGAACGCTCAAGATATTGGACGTACCTGTCCCCAATCCGGGCGACTGGGTGAAAGTCATCTTGAGTCCCTTCGGAGAATTTTTGCAGAAACTGTTCGAATAGGAGGACGTCAGGTGCTGTCCACAGTCAAAATCTCGAATCGGCAAATGACGATCATTACTTGCCTATTCAGCATCGGCACGACGATTCTGGTCGCCCCTTCCACTCTGGCTGCGAACGCACAACAGGACGCCTGGATTTGCGCCCTCTTGGGAAATGCAGTCGGCTTGGGCTTGGCCTGGCTGTACATCTCCGTCGGCTTGTTTTATCCAAAAAACAACCTGCTGGAAATAAACGAACGGATCTTGGGCAAATGGCTCGGCTGGCTTGTTTCGTGCTTCTTTCTGTTCACCATGCTGCTCTCCTCCGCTCAGGTGCTTTTTTACATCGGCAATTTTTTAAAGACAAACATGTTCCCGGAGACGCCCATCATCGCGCTGCACATTCTTTTTTTGCTCGTCGTCATGCTCGCTGCCCACCTGGGACTGGAGACGTTTGCGCGAAGCATCGAGTTGTTTGTGCCGCTTTTGCTCTTGTTGTTTTTCTCCCTGATCTTTTTTCTTTTTCCGAGCATGGAGATCGAAAATATCCAGCCGATTCTGGAAGCGGACGGGAAAAGCCTCGTAAAAGGAACCTTGACGTTTGCCAGTATGACGTATTTGACACTTCCCACCTTGCTCGTCTTTTTTCCCGTTTGCCTCACTGATCCCCGCTCCGCGCGCAAATATTTTATTGCCGGAGGGCTGATTGCCGGTTTGAAATTATCCATGGTCATCCTGGTCAGCATTTTGGTACTGGGGCCGGATGGCTCGATCCTTTACGCCTATCCCAGCTATACGCTGGCCCAGCGGATCAGCATTGGAAATTTTTTGCAGAGGGTGGAGGCGATCGTCGCCATCCTCTGGTTCTTTACCATCTTCGTCAAACTGAGCATGTACTTTTACGCCGGATTAATCAGCATGACCCACGTCTTTCGGCTCCGCACCTACAAACCGTTGATCATCCCGACCGCTTTCGTCGTAGCCGTTTTTTCGCTGATTGTCTACCCGAACACAGCGTACATGGCAAAATGGGATGTCGATGCCTGGTTTCCCTACAGCCTGATCTTCGGACTGTTTTACCCGCTGCTCCTGCTCATCGTCGGCCTGATCCGGGCCAAAACAAAACCAGGGAGAGACCCATCGTAACGGTCTCTCCCTGGTTGATGACTGACTGGATTAGCGAATCGGGCAAGCGCCGCCTTCGCAAGATTCTGCGGTCGACAGGTCTGCATCTGTGCCTGTCTCGTATTGCTGCAAAATAGCAGGGTCGAAAGGCTTCATCGACTGCTTGAGCGCTTCGTACTGCTCTTTGCTGCATTCCTCGTACGGAGCCAACTGGTAGTTTCCGCCATCGAGCTGCAAGAAAGACACGCCGACAAAATTGTCCCAGTTTGCATAGACGATCTCTTCCACTTCGTTCCATTCTTCCTTGCGAACGGTAATCGTGTTGGAAGAATTGTGTTCGGTGTACTCCTTTTGGAAACGGAAGTACGTATCGAATTGGCGCTTGGCGCTCACTTCGTTTTTCGTTTCCTGCGCACCCGACGCTACCGGGAAGTCAATCACGAGCGTGCGGGCATTCGCCATGCGCTCCTCGTGCGTCTCCCCTTGTGTGCCGACCTCCGGGTGAACCGTCCAGCCGAGAGCTTGTACCGCTTTTGCCAACGGGTCTTGTGCGTTGATGCGAATGCGGCGGATGTAGTACGGCGAGTGCGACCAGTGCAAGCCGCTGGAAACCCCGCCAGCCACCTGTGACAGCGTTCCTTCCGGCTTCACTGTCGTGACCAGCAGCGGCGAATTGACGCGCAGCTCGTACGCATAGCGGTTCGCTTCGTCGCGGGCAGCATTTCCGAGCTGACGCAGCAGTTCAAGCTCCTGCTCCTCCGTATAGCCGAGAGACGCGAGCGCATCTTTCAAGCCAGTCAGCGACGTTCCGAGCAAACGGTCGCGCTGCTGCACCGTATCCCAATGCGGCAGCTCCAGTGTAACGAGCGTCATCCGCAGTCCTGCACGGGCAGATTTGCGTTGCGCATCCAAAAGTCCATCCAGATCCAAATACTTGGAGCCGTCTTCGTTCTCACGCACAAACTGAACGAGATTGACCGTAGTCAAGTTGCAAACGCCATACGAATCAAGCAAAATTTCCGCACAAGGATTCAAGCCCTCCGCATTTGGACGACGGCGATTGGCTTCTTCCAGGTTGATAAAGCCAGGCTCGCCTTCCAGTTGCATCAAGGTGAACACGAGATGCAAAAACTCTCTAGACGGTTGTTTCGTAAAGGCGATGGAGTTGTTGGACATGCGGCGGTGATCCAGGCCGAATCGTCCGTCCCCTACCTTTTCGATGCTGTCAAACCATACAGGCTTGTGCTCGCCCAAAAGTTCGCCGACGCGGCGGTGATGCGCCAACTGCTCTTCCGTCCAGAAGCCGTTGATGCCGTATTTCGCCAGCATGCACTCGTAGTCGTCGTGATCGAACAGGAAAATTTCCGCTGTGCGGCGCACGCCCCCAACTACGACGTTTGCTCCGATCAGATTGCCAATGTCGAGAATATGTACGGGGCGAATCTTGCCGTACCCTTTTTCGTCACTTTCAATCGGGGCCAGATGCTCGTCGATCTGGTTTTTCAGCACTTTGTCGATGCCTTCAAACATCTCGCGAAGCGGCTCATGTCCGCTTGCTGTACCGCCAAAACGCTTCAGTCGCTCTCCTTTTGGACGCACGCTGTTGTAGGAGATTTTCACTGTATGAATATGCTCGTAGGAACCGTCGGTCAAAATTTGCAGGTACAAGCGCAGCGACTCTACCCAGCCCTCTTTGCTGTCTCCCACGTAAATTTTGGCGAAACCGTTATCCAGCACATTCAGCTCGGAACGCTCCAGTCGCTGATGCTTGGGCAATGGGCGGTACTCGGAAGAAAGCAAGGCCACGTTGGTCCGGATCGGACCGAGTCCTGCTGCCATCGCTTTCGTGCATTTGAAGCCGACACCTGTTCCTACCAGCAGCAGGTAGAACAAATCGCCAAGGTCGTCCCACGATTTGATGTTCAGGAAAGAGCAGTTGAAGTTGGCCAGCGGGTACAAATCGGCCACGCCGTTTTCAGCTCCGCCCACCCACAGCGTCCGGCCGGACAAAAACTGACGCAGGTTGAACATGTTGTCAAACAGACCTTCCGCTTCTGCTTCCATCGCACGCTCATCCGGGTACAGGCCGATTTTTTGCAAATGTTGATACGCAAGCTTCATATTGTAATCCACCGAACGGCGGCATGTTTCTTTCCATGTTTCCCGTCTGCCTTTTTCCGGGATAAAACGAGAATAAGTCCGATAGTACACAAATTGTCCCAGAGGATTCATATGATCGGGAAAGTCTTTGTATTGTGCTAAAAATTCATCCCTCAAGAAAGCGGTGCGGGATACAGTTTCGGTCGCCAGCATAACGTTCCTCCTTCGAATGGTTCCTCTCTAGTTAACTATCTTTATGGGAAAAACTCAATAGTTTTATCTATATGTTGTACGCAATAAAATTCGACAACACTATATGTTGTGTTTTGCTTAAAAATAGTTCTTGACATCGCTCATCCTGCAACGGGAAGCGATTTTCGGTGTTTTCGCTCCTTGCAAACAGGCCATTACAGTGAAAACTCGACACTTTCCCGGCGCTTGCTCAGACGAACACCTGATCGATTTTATCAGATTCCCTCCCCGTTTGCACCACCTAAAAAACACCGTATTCTGGAAAATGCTATCAGCGAAAATCGCGTTGCCACCAGTCTGCCCAATGCAAAAAGGGGTGACAAGATGCCACCCCCAAAAAGTGCTTTTGCTATAAAAATGAGTCTGATGACCTACAGAACCCGCGTCTGCCCTGAATAAATATGCCCACGCTCGGAGTCAACCGTAACGATTTGGCCTTCCTTCAGCAAGTCGGTGGCAAACTGCACGCCTACGATCACTGGGACGCCCAAATTGAGCCCGACGATCGCTGCATGGGATGTCAGCCCGCCCTCTTCGCAAATGACCGCTCCTGCCTTGCTGAACGCTTCAATCATGTCCGAGTCCGTTCCGATCGTCACCAGGATCACGCCGTCTTCTACTTTTTGCAGCGCTTCTTCTGCCGAACGGGCGATGACGACTTTGCTCGTCACGACTTTGCGACCGATGCCTTGGCCTTTTGCCACGACATCGCCGATCACGTGAATCTTCATGAGGTTGGTTGTCCCTACTTCACGCACAGGCACACCCGCGGTAATGACTACGAGGTCGCCGTGGCGCACGAAGCCTGCGTCGATTGCTTCCTGGACAGACATCTCCAGCATCTCATCGGTTGTGTTTGCCAGCACGCCTTTGACCGGATATACGCCGTTTACGAGCGCCAGTCGGCGAATGACAGCTTCGTGCGGTGTGACCGCTACGATGGGAGCTTTCGGACGGAATTTGGATACCATGCGCGCCGTATGACCGCTCTCTGTCGCCGTAATGATCGCTGTCGCATCGAGATCGAGCGCTGCATTGGAGACAGCCTGGCTAATCGCATCGGTAATCGTCACTTGCTTGAGCTGCGCTTGCGCATACAAAATCTCACGGTAGTTAAGCTCTTGCTCTGCTCGTACCGCGATGCGGTCCATCGTTTCGACCGATTCTACCGGATATTTGCCCGCAGCCGTCTCACCGGACAGCATGATCGCGTCTGTGCCGTCAAAAATCGCATTGGCTACGTCGCTTGCCTCTGCGCGAGTAGGACGAGGGTTGCGCTGCATGGAATCGAGCATTTGCGTCGCCGTGATGACAGGTTTGGCCAGCTCGTTGCATTTTTTGATTAGCTTTTTCTGGACGAGCGGCACTTCCTCTGCTGGAATTTCCACGCCGAGGTCGCCACGCGCTACCATGATGCCGTCTGTTACGACGAGGATTTCATCGACATTGTCGACGCCTTCCTGGTTTTCGATCTTCGCGATGATGTCAATGCGCACGTTGTGGCGCTCCAAAATCTGGCGAATTTCGAGAATGTCGCTCGCCTTGCGGACAAAAGAAGCCGCAATGAAATCGACTTGCTGCGCAATCCCGAACTCGATATCTTGTGCGTCCTTTTCCGTAATTCCCGGCAAATTGATTTTGACGCCTGGCACGTTGACGCCTTTTTTGCTTTTCAGCGTTCCGCCGTTTTTGATTTGGCAAACGATCTCGTTGCCTTGCACTTCCAGAACCGTCAGCCCGATCAGGCCGTCATCAATCAAAATCGTGTCGCCCGGATTGACATCCTGAGGCAGTTCCGAATAAGTGATCGAGACTTTTTCTGCCGTTCCTGCCAGTTCTTCTGTCGTCAAAATCAGCGTCTTGCCTTCTTCCAGCTCGACCGAATCTGTAGCAAGCGTGCCTGTGCGAATTTCCGGCCCTTTTGTATCCAAAAGAATCGCCACCGGCTTGCCTGTCTCTTCGGACGCACGACGAATGTTCACGATCCGCGCTGCGTGCTCTTCATGGCTTCCGTGGGAAAAGTTCAGACGGGCTACGTTCATCCCCGCATGAATCAGCTTTTTCAACGTTTCAACGGACTCACTCGCCGGTCCGATTGTACACACGATTTTTGCTTTCCTTAACATAGGAATTATGCCTCCTCTATACACTGCTATCCAGGCTTTGCCTGATCAAATAGACAGTGTGCGCGCCAGTTGATATACGGATAAATCCAGTTGGTGTTTCTGGGACAATGCTTCATTGAAATCGACGTCGACGATTGTGTTGTTCTGGATGCCAACCATCCGGTCTTTTTTGCCTTCCAGGAGCAAGTCGACTGCGGCTGCTCCCATCCGGCTCGCCAGCATGCGGTCCATCGCGGTAGGTGAGCCTCCGCGCTGAATGTGCCCAAGCACGGTCACACGCGTCTCCCAGCCTGTTTCCTTGGTGATGGCTTCCGCGTACGAAGCAGCGCTGCCTACGCCTTCCGCCACTATAATGATGGAATGCTTTTTGCCACGGCGCTGTCCGGCATGCAGGCGTTCTATAATATCGCTCATGTCCTGGGATTCTTCCGGGATGATAATCGACTCGGCCCCAGCAGCAAGTCCTGCCCACAGTGCCAAATCGCCTGCATCCCGGCCCATTACTTCGATAATGTAGGTGCGCTCATGAGAGGTTGCCGTGTCGCGAATTTTATCGATCGCTTCCACAATCGTATTCAGAGCGGTATCGAACCCAATCGTAAAATCGGTGCACGGAATGTCGTTATCAATCGTTCCCGGCACGCCGATGGTCGGGAAGCCTTTTTCCGTCAGCTTCTGTGCGCCGCGGAACGACCCGTCTCCACCGATGACGATCAGCCCTTCAATCCCGAATTTGCGCAGCTGCTCCACTGCTTTTTGCTGCCCTTCCTCTGTTCTGAAGGCTTGGCTGCGGGCAGAGTAAAGGATGGTTCCTCCTCGCTGGATAATGTCCCCAACGGAGCCCAGTGTCATTTCCTGGATATCGCCATTCATCAGACCTTCGTAGCCGTGATACACCCCGTACATTTGCACTCCGTGGTAAGCAGCACGACGAACTGCCGCACGCACCGCGGCGTTCATGCCGGGCGAATCTCCTCCGCTGGTCAGAACCGCAAGCTTTTGCATGGAATCCACCTCTCCAATCCATTTCGTCTTTAGCATGTCATGAAACGGAAACAGTATGTACCATAACGACTATGAAACATGCTGTATTACTCCATTTCGTATATCTGTTATACACAGAACAGAAATGTGCCATACTTTTTGAAAGCTCTGATAACTCGCTTGTTCGAAATCGATTGTAGCAGATTTTCCGTGCCAAAAAAAGATAAGAAAACTTGGCTGTGCCATGATTTTATTGCGGTCTGTGTTCAGACCATACTATCGTCCATCAATAGACTCAGTCTTTTTACCGCACAAAAAACGCCCCCTGTGACTTACAGGGAGGCGTATTCGCCGATTCGTTTGAACTTCTCATATCGGTCCTGTATCAGTTCATCCGGGCTCAAACGACCCAACTGTTCCAATTGCTCGGCAATCACCGTCTTGACCGCTGTTGCCTGCGCAATCAAGTCTCGATGCGCCCCGCCGAACGGCTCGTCAATGATGCCGTCGATCACGCCGAGCGCGAGCAAATCAGGAGCCGTAATTTTCATCGACTCCGCTGCGCGCATGCCAAGGCTGGAATCTCTCCACAAAATGGCCGCCGCGCTCTCCGGTGCAATCACGGAGTAATAGGAATTCTCCAGCATATAGATGCGATTGCCGACGCTGATCGCCAGCGCACCGCCGCTGCCGCCTTCGCCGATGACGATACAAATAATCGGCACGCGAAAAGTAGCCATTTCCCGCAAGTTGCGAGCAATCGCTTCGCTCTGGCCGCGCTCTTCTGCCGCTTTGCCCGGATACGCTCCCGATGTGTTGATGAAACAAATAATCGGACGTCCGAATTTGTCGGCCTGCTGCATGATGCGCAGAGCTTTTCTGTACCCTTCAGGATGCGCCATCCCGAAATTGCGCTTGATGTTGTCCTTGGTGTCTTTGCCTTTTTGATGGCCGATCACAGTCACCGGACGACCGTCCAGCTTGGCGATGCCGCCCACGATCGAATGGTCATCCCCGTACAACCTGTCCCCGTGTACTTCTATAAAATCAGTAAAAAGAAGTTGAATATAGTCCAAAGTCGTTGGTCTTTCCGGGTGACGGGCCAGTTGGACGCGCTGCCACGGCGTCAAGTTGCCATAAATTTGTTCGGCAAGCTCTTTTGCCTTTTGCTCCAGACGCTTTACTTCGTCGGAGAAATCAATGCCTTTTTCTTCGGTAAAGCGGCGCAATTCCTTAATCTTGTCTTGCAATTCTACTAATGGCTTTTCAAAGGGGAGTTCGCCTGCCATATTTCCACTCCTTCCCGTGACGTGTGCATCTCTACCAGTTTGGACAGCGTTTGACGCATGTCCTTGCGATGTACGACCATGTCGAGCTGACCGTTTTTCAGCAAAAACTCCGCAGTCTGGAAGTCTTTTGGCAGCTCCTGGCGAATCGTTTGCTCAATGACGCGACGTCCCGCAAAGCCGATCATGGCTCCCGGTTCTGCGATATTGTAGTCGCCAAGGGAAGAGAAGCTTGCAGATACACCGCCATATGTAGGATTCGTCATGACCGAAACGAACAGCAAGCGCTCGCGGTCCAGTCTGGACAAAGCGGCACTGGTCTTCGCCATCTGCATCAGACTCAGTACGCCTTCCTGCATGCGCGCACCGCCGGATGCGGAGAACAGGATGAAAGGCAGACGCCGTTCGATCGCTTGCTCAATTGCACGCGTAATTTTTTCCCCGACAACCGAGCCCATGCTGGCCATGCGGAAGCGGGAATCCATAACCCCGATCACGATGCGGTTGCCGCCGAGCAAGCCCTCGCCAGTGATGATCGCTTCGTTCAAATTCGTGTTTGCCATATCCTGCTCCAGCTTTTCCAGATAGTCAGGGAACCCGAGCGGATTGGACGCGATCAGGTTCGCGTCAAACTCCTCTGTCAGGACACCTTCATCCAAAAGGGATTGCAACCGCTCTGGCGCGGACATGGAATAGTGAAACTGGCAGCCTTTGCATACGCGCAAGTTTTTTTCCAAATCCTTCGAGTAGTGGATCGTCCCACAATGTGGGCATTTATTCATCAATCCCTCAGGGACTTCCTTCTCCTTCGTACCCGCTTCCTTGCTAGCGTCGGTGGAAGCAGGGACACGTGCCAGCGTCTCGGAAGGGACAGTGGCAAATTTGCGCTTTTTCCCAAAAAGATCTTTTAGCACAGGTACACCCCACCTTTCTCATCAGTGAAGGATCGAGCCGAGTACATCCCGGACTTCGTTCAGTTCGCCTTCGGGCACAAGAATCTCGTATTGCTTCGAAACTCTCGCCTCGCGAACCTTGACCAAAAATCCTTCATCTGTCAAACGTTGCTGTATCCGTTCAGCTATTCTAGCGCTAGGAGCGATGTAGATGACCGTCCACATGCTGGCTTCCTCCTTCATCGTCCAATACAGGTCTGCATCATCATATCACAGCGCCAGCGCCCCTCGCAAATAGGAGTAAAATCTAGAGCTTGCTGTTCTCCAAGTGGTGCCTCATTCTCTCAACCGCGACAGTGACATCGCCTTCGCGAATCGCTTCCATGATCTCGCGATGCTCCTCCAATGCCATGCGCGCCCTGCCTTCCCGCGACAACGATTCAATCCGCACACTGTTGCTGTACTCTACCAAAGGCGTCCAGATGCGGTGCAAAATGGAGTTGCGGCTGGATCGGCAAATCACGCGGTGGAACTGGTAGTCTTCTTCTGTAGGAACCTCACCTCTCTCTACCCGCTCTTGTGCGATCGCGAGAATCCGTTCCATTTCCTCGAAATGCTTGGGCGTGGCCCGTCTACAGGCGAGACGGACAGCATCGATCTCCAGCATCTTGCGCATTTCGATCAAGTCCTTCTTGGTTTTCGTATCCCGTAGGATAAAAAAGCCAAGAATATCGATCAGTCGGTTGTGCCGATAATGCTTGAGGAAAGTGCCTTCCCCGCGGCGCGTCTCGATGAGCCCGAGCAGCTCCAGCGCACGGAGGGCTTCGCGTACAGAGGAGCGACCAGCCCCTAATTGCTCAGACAACTCTCGCTCCGACGGAAGCTTGTCGCCAGGCCGTAAGTTTTGCTCCTGAATGATTGCATGCAATTGCAGGAGTATGCCTTCGTAAACCTTTCGATCTTGAGTCGAGTCGAGCACAATGATCCCCCTTAATGGCTGCTACTGGTGAAGTGAAGCACCCCCCACATATTCACGTCTGATACAGATGCTCGTGGAGGGTGTTTGACTGCACTTCCTTACACTTGCTGATAGGAAATGGCTGCCAGACTGGCTGTTTTCTCTTTTACTGCTTCCGGATCGACAGTGATGCGGGCAACGCCGCTCTCCATCGCTGCTTTGGCTACGGCTGCCGCCACATTTGGAGCGACGCGCGGATCAAACGGAGCAGGGATGACTTTTTCTGCGGAAAGCTCTTCTGGCGTGATCAGGTCCGCGATTGCGTACACGGCTGCCAGCTTCATGTCCTCGTTGATTTCAGTCGCGCGCGTATCGAGCGCCCCACGGAAAATGCCCGGGAAGGCAAGTACGTTGTTCACCTGGTTCGGGAAGTCGGAACGGCCTGTACCGACTACGGCTGCCCCTGCTTCTTTCGCCTCGCTCGGCATGATTTCCGGAGTCGGGTTCGCCATCGCGAAGATGATCGCATCGCGGTTCATGGAGCGAACCATGTCAGGAGTTACCGCGCCTGCTACCGATACGCCGATGAAGACGTCAGCGCCTTTCATCGCGTCAGCGAGGTCGCCTTGCAGCTTGCTGCGGTTCGTGATTTTCGCCATCTCTTCTTTTACCGGGTTCATCCCGAATTGACGGCCTTCGTACACGATTCCTTTTGTATCAACCATGATCACTTCTTTTACGCCCATGGAAATCAAAAGTTTCATGATCGCGATACCAGCAGCGCCCGCACCGTTCGCTACCACGCGGATATCTTCGAGCTTTTTGTCAACCACGCGCAGGGCGTTGATCAGGCCCGCAGCCGTTACGATTGCTGTACCGTGCTGATCGTCGTGGAAAATCGGAATGTTTGTTTCGCGCTTCAGGCGCTCTTCTACCTCGAAGCATGCCGGAGCTGCGATATCTTCAAGGTTAACACCGCCAAAAGTCGGTTCGAGCAGCTTCACAGTTTCTACGATTTTGTCTACATCAGTCGTGTTCAGGCAGATCGGGAATGCGTCCACGCCTGCGAACGATTTGAACAGTACGGCTTTTCCTTCCATCACCGGCATAGCGGCTTCCGGTCCGATGTTGCCGAGACCGAGAACAGCGGTACCATCGCTCACGACTGCAACGAGGTTGCCCTTCATGGTGTATTCGTAAACTTTGGATTTGTCGTCAAAAATGTCTTTGCAAGGCTCAGCAACACCAGGAGAATAAGCAAGGCTCAGATCGCGAGCATTGCGAACGGGAACCTTGGTCACTGCCTCCAGCTTCCCTTTATTTTTTCGGTGAAGTTCCAGCGCTTCCTCTCTCAAACTAGACATCCATTACCACTCCATTTCACGATAGTCTTTCTATGATTGCCTGAACAGCCTCTTTATTGCTTGAAAGCCCTAAGTGGTCTGACCACTTAACGAGTTATGAATTCAATATATAGCAAAACCTGTTATCCTGTAAACCTGCCGAAAACGGCGAAAAAGGGAGGACATTCCTCATCCTCCCCAATTTATGGGCAATTCTTTCTGGATTACGCTGTCACGTCCCACAATATCTCGCGCTTGCTCCAAAAATGACTCGTCCACCTCGACCCGAATGTCCTCCGGCAGGCGAATTGTCTGTCTTTTTCCCTCGTAAAACAGAATCACAGGAATCGTTCCTTTTTTTTCGACAAACAGTCGTTGCAAACGTTGCAGTGTCGAATCGTGCTCCTGCTGGGCGGAAATTTTGACAAACAACACCGTCTCGGCGGTCGGCGCTTGCAGTGTCTCGGCATCCCAAAAGCGCGATGCGAGCAGCTTCACCATGTCATCCTGATGGTCCACCCGCGCTTCGGCTACGACCATCCGCTCTTTGCCGAGCAAGTCGCCGTACTTGGCAAACACTTGCGGAAAGACGACCAGCTCCACCTGCGCGGTTTTGTCCTCCAGCACCAAAAACGCCATCGGGTCGCCCTTTTTCGTCTGGATGCGCTTTTCTTCCGCAATCATTCCGAACACTTTCACCGTTTTGTCGCGGGCCAGCTCGCTGAGCGCTGAAACAGCCGTCACTTCGGGGCGGGCAGCCACGTGCGCATACTGGTCGAGCGGATGGCCGGAAATGTACACGCCGATCAGTTCCCGTTCTTCTTTCAGTTGTTGGGCGCGTGACATCGGCGGCACTTCCGGATATTCAGCCGGCTCGCGCAATGGCGCCGCTTGTTCTTCTCCCGCAAACAGGTCGAGCTGATTCGCGTCGCGCTCGATCCGCTTCGCATTCGTCTTGCCGACCGCCTCGTCCAAAAGCAGCAGCAACTGGCTGCGGTGACCAGGCAGCGAATCCAGCGCCCCGCAGAGCGTCAGCGATTCTACGACTCGTCTGTTCACGAGACGCGCATCTACTCTGGCGCAAAAATCGAAAACGTCCCGATACGGACGCACAGCCCGTTCTTTTACAATCGATTCGATCGCTCCATAGCCGACGTTTTTGACGGCAGCAAGCCCGAAACGAATCGCATCTTGTTCGACTGCAAAGGACGCCGTGCTTTTGTTGACATCCGGCCCCAGCACGCGAAGCCCCAGGCGCCGCGCCTCCTCCGTGTACTCGGCGATTCTCGTCTGCGAGCCGATCGACAGCGACAAAAGGGCTGCCATAAAAGCAAGCGGATAGGTCGCTTTCAAATACGCCATCTGGTAGGCGATGACCGCGTAGGCGACAGAGTGCGCTTTATTGAAGCCGTAATCGGCAAAGCGGACGATCAGATCGTACACTTGATGACCAAGCTCTTCGCCGTAGCCTTGACGGACGCAACCAGCCACGAACTTTTCCCGCTGCTCGGCCAACAGCTCGCGTTTTTTCTTTCCGACCGCCCGGCGCAAAATGTCTGCCTCACCCAAGCTGAAGCCAGCGAGCGTAGACGAGATTTGCATAATTTGCTCCTGGTAGATCATGAAGCCGTGCGTCTCGCGCAAGATCGGCTCAAGCACCGGATGCGCGTAATGCACAGCGCTCTGGCCGTGCTTGGCGGCGATGTACTGCGGGATAATTTCCATCGGTCCCGGCCGATACAAGGCCAGCACGGCGATAATATCGTCCAGACTGGTCGGCTTCAGGTCGCGGAGCACGTTGCGCATCCCGCCAGACTCCAGCTGGAATACCCCTGTCGTCTCGCCGCGCGACAACATGCGGAACGTATTCGGATCATCCGTCGGAATGCTCTCCAGTTCAATCGCAATCCCCTGTTCATGCAAATGGCGAAGTGTCTCCTGAATGATCGTCAAGTTGCGCAGGCCGAGAAAATCCATTTTCAACAGGCCGACTTCCTCCAGCACCTCCATCGGATACTGCGTCAGTGCCAAGCCTTCGCTGCCCGTCTGCAACGGAACGTAGCTGGTCAGCGGCTCCCGCGAGATCACGACGCCCGCCGCATGTGTCGAAGCATGGCGCGGCAAACCTTCCACGCCTTTTGCCGTCTCGATCAAAAGGGCGGCCTGTCTGTTTTCCTGGCACAGCTTGCCGATGTCCGGAATGAGCTTCATGGCGCGGTCAATCGTCATGCCGGGAGATTGCGGAATCATTTTCGCTACCCGGTCGACGATCCCGACGGACAGGCCGAGTGCCCGGCCTACGTCGCGCACCGCAGCGCGAGCCGCCATCGTTCCAAACGTAATAATCTGAGCCACACGGTCGTGACCGTATTTTTTCGCCACGTAATGGATGACTTCGTCGCGCCGCTCCACGGAAAAGTCGATGTCGATATCGGGCATCGTCACCCGCTCCGGATTGAGAAACCGTTCAAACAGCAGATTGAAATGAAGCGGGTCTACGTTCGTTATTTTCAATGCGTAGGCGACGAGGCTTCCGGCAGCAGAACCCCGCCCTGGTCCGGTCGGAATCCCGTGCTGATGGGCGTAGCGCATGAAGTCCCAGACGATCAGGAAGTAATCGGTAAAGCCCGTGCCTGTAATGATCGACAGCTCGTGATCGAGACGCGCCTGTATGTCCGGCGTGATTGTCTTGTACCGCTCCCGGCAGCCTTGCTCGCATAGCGAACGCAAATATTGCGTCGAATCCTGGCCCTCCGGCAAGGGAAATTCCGGCAAAATGTGCGCCCCAAACGACAATGTGAGGTTGCATCTGTCCGCGATTTTTCCCGTGTTGGCAAGCGCTTCGGGTACGTAAGAAAAGGCGGCGGCCATTTCTGCTTCGCTTTTCAAATAGTATTGGTCGGTTTCGTAGCGGAAGCGGTTTTCCTCGTCGATGGTCTTGCCCTCTTTGATCGCGAGCAAAATATCGTGCTGGCGATGCTCGTTTTGCTTCACGTAGTGCACATTGTTCGTGACGACCAGCGGGATGCCCGTCTCCTGGCTCAGCTTGACCAGACGGGCATTGAGTCTGCGCTCGCTCTCCAGGCCGTGGTCAGCCAGCTCCAAAAAGTAATTCGCCTCGCCAAAAACGCGAAGGTGCCACAAGGCTGCTTCTTTCGCTGCCTCGGCTTCGCCAGCCAGCAAAAGCTGCGCAACCTCGCCCTGCTGGCAGCCGCTAAGGGCGATCAACCCTTCCGCATGCCGGGCCAGCACTTCTTTGTTCAGGCGGGGAATCATGTAGTTTCCATCCGTATTGGCGATCGTGGCGAGCTTCAACAGATTGCGATAGCCCGCCTCATTTTCGGCAAGCACGATCAAATGGCTCGGGGGAGGCGCATTGCGCACGCGATCTTGCAAATTTCCTTCGATCACGTACAATTCCATCCCGATAATCGGCTTGATCTGGTTTTCTGTACATGCTTTATAAAAAGGGACAGCGCCATACAGATTGGCGTGATCCGTAATCGCCAGCGCAGTCATGCCCAGCTCTTTGGCACGCTCCACCAGCGCATCAATCCGCGCCGCTCCGTCTAGCAGGCTGTACTCCGTATGAACATGCAAATGGACAAAGGAGGTCATCTGGTTCCTTCCTCTCCTGTTTACGACTCGAATCGTGTAGTAGCTTTCTCTCTATCATTATACCGAAAGTAAGAGGATCGTGGGGAAACAAGAACGAACGTTCTTGTTTGAATTTGACCTTTCTTGCTTTGATTTGGTAGGATAATACCAGATTTGTTGGAAAGGATGAAGCCATCTATGTGGTCGGCCTTTTATTTGACCGGCGTTCTCGCTTCACTTGTAGCCAGCGTATACTTCAGCATCCACGCACGCAGAAGAGGCATCCACCCGCTGGAATCCAGAATGACGCTGGGCAAAATGAACATCGCACTCGGCATTCTCGTATCTTTGTTCGGGCTTAACCAGCTTACGTTTGATACGCTCGATACGATCCGCATCGTGGTCGCGATCATCATGCTGATCGTCGGTGTGCTGAACCTGTACCTGGGAACCCGCAACTTTTTGCACTATCGCAGCGCTTGGCAGGCAGAATTGAAAAAAGGCATCTGAGAGCTAAAAAAGCATGAGAACAGAGCGATTGTTCCACATGCTTTTTTCTGTATGGGGCAGCATTAAGCGAAGAAGCAGCATGCTGAAATACTTTTCCTGTTTTCCCAATCGTTTGCCATGGCTAAACGCAATTAGTTCTCGCTATAATCAGTTTGTGTGACATTCTATTGTTTCCGACAACCTGAGCGCAGTGCCGACGGTTGTCTTTTTTTATGCTTTTTCAAAAGGAATCATTTTCCTGTTAGCGCAATTCTTCTGCCTTGGCCCACATCTCTTCCGGATTCAGCTCGTAGATGCCCTCTTCGCGGTACATATAGTGGTTCATGACAAATTCGCGGCGAATCGTCGCGTAATCGTCGTGAAACTGGCGGATGTAGTCATTGATTTCCTGTTCCTTGTATTTGCGGCCAAACTCCAGCCCCCGCACCATGTATTCGAACACGATCAGCTTTTTCTTGCGCTGGGCCGGAATCTGCTTGAGCTTGCCGTCGGGGGTCAGGAAGCTTTTGATTACGTGCATCTGATCCGCTGCCATCTGGGACCTCCTCTGCTCCTGGATCGTTTTGGTTTCCTCATCTGCAAAAAGGTCTTCCTCCATCGTACCTTTCGCCCGTTCCAACACATTCAAAATCGCCTGGGTTTGCCGCTTCATGTTCGCTTCGTGCAAATAAAAGTAAATCGTGTTTTTGTCACGCCGCTCGTAGACGATTCCTGCATCGCGCAGCTTCGCCATATGGTGTGTAATCGTCGGCGGCGTCACTCCGAGCTTCCCTGCCAGCGCCTGCCCGTGCAGCGGTCCATTTGCCAACATCGCCAAAATCCGCACGCGAGTCGGGTCGCCGAGCGCTTTGTAAAAGGTGACGAGTTTATCGAGTTGCAAAAGAGATGCTCCTTTCTTCGGGAAAATGTGCTTTCGGTTCTAATTAGATATTTTTCTAATTAGATGATAGGTTATTTTTGTTTGGTTTGTCAATCAGGAGGGCGGGAAAGACGCCGCGGTTCGCGAAGCCCTGCACTGCGGCCACTTCCCCAATCAAAAAGCAAAAAAGAGCAGCCCCCCAAAGAGACTGCCCTCACCAACGATCCACAATTACCGATCAATAATCTGCGCCGTAATCATAGCCTGCCCCACAAGCTGCTCGCCGTGGTAAACCGACACCTCGACCTTACCGAAGCGGCGGCTGATGTCCAAAAGTCGCGGCTGCACCTGTATGTGGCTCTCCATCTGCACCGGCTTCAAAAAGTACACCGTAATATTTTCCGGCACCATGTCGCCGCGGCGATGCTGACGCAGCAAGTTACAGGCCGCTTCGACCATCACTGTCGTCATGATGCCACTGGCGATCGTTCCCAGGTGATTCGTCATCTGCGGCGTGACGTCGCCCAAGTAAATCAGCTCGTCTGCCTGACGCTCCTCGCGGAAATGCGACATGATCAGGTTCGGAAATGTTTCACTCATCTGCGGCTGCTTCGCCGTAAACTGGAGCGCCTTCAACACGTCGTTGCGGCTCAGCACGCCCACCAGCTTGCGATAATTGTCCACGACCGGCAACAGCTCGATCCCTTCCCACACCATCATGTGCGCCGACGAAGCGACAGACACGCGCGGCGAGGTCGTGATCGGATTTTTCGTCATGACCTTGTCGATCGTCGCCGTCTCCTCGTGGCCGATAATATCTTTCGAAGTCACGATCCCGATGAGCCGCATTTGCTCATCGACAACCGGAAAGCGCGTATCCTGATACAGCTCCGTGTACTGGTGCCATTTGGCGACTGTGTCGGACGGCAGCAGCACGGGCGTTTCCGCCAGCGGCTTCAGCACATCCTCGACCATGACGATTTCTTTTTTGATCAAACGGTCGTAGATGGCCCGGTTGATCATCGATGCTACTGTAAAAGAGTCGTAGCTCGACGAAATGATCGGCAAAGCCAAACGATCCGCCAACTGCTTGATTTCCTCGCTCGTATCGAAGCCACCCGTGATCAGGACGGCCGCTCCTTGCTGCAAGGCAATTTTGTGCGCCTGATAACGGTTTCCTACAATTAATAGACTGCCCGCGTCGATATAGCGCATCATCGCTTCCAGCTGCATCGCACCGATGACGAATTTGTTCAGCGTCTTGTGCAGCCCTTCCCGTCCGCCAAGCACATGGCCGTCGACGATGTTCACCACTTCCGCGAAAGTCAGCCGCTCTATGTTTTCTTTGTGCTTCTTCTCGATTCTCACTGTGCCGACACGTTCGATCGTACTGACGTATCCTTGTGTTTCCGCTTCCTTGATTGCGCGGTAGGCCGTACCCTCACTCACATCCAGGTCTTTGGCGATCTGCCGCACGGAAATCTTCGAACCGATCGGAAGGCGATCAATATGTTGCAAGATTTGTTCATGTTTCGTTGCCATATTGCTAATCCCCCTTCCTGGTCTCCCACCCGTTCCAATGTACGTGCGCTCCTTCGACCAATATACCCGAAGGCGCGACAAAAAAAAAGGGTAGCTTTTTTCAAGCTACCAACTCAGAAAGTATATCATTAAGGGGGTTTTCATCGTGCTTTTATCTTACCCAAGGAATATTACAGGATTATTACAGAGCCGTTACAGTTTCGTTTCAGTTTTCCTATCCCAGCCAATTCGCCAAAAGTCCCTGAACCAGTCCGATAATCCCGCCAAGAATAAAGCCGAGGACCGTAATCATCCGGAACTCTTTTCCCGAGATGCCGACCACCATTTCTTCGATCCGTTCGATCGGGAAGCCTTCCACCTGTCTCGTAACAATATCGCGAATCGCTAGACGGGAAAAGATTTTCTCGACGTTTGTCTGCAAAGACTCTACCATCCATTTCGCCAGGCGCGGAACGAGATCGTTTGTGACGGTTTGCTGAATCGGCGCGGTCAGGCGCGACATAGGCTGATCCACGAGTTGCAGGCTCTGCGCTTCGATTCTCGCAAAAAGCGCGCGGGACCAGTCGTCGAGCTGATCGTGGCCGAGCCACTCCACCAGTTCCCCGACCGTTTTATCCAGCAGCTTGTCCGCCTCTTTGCGCAAAAACTGTTGCAAGCGCTCAGCCATCTCCGGGCTTTGCAAAAGCTCATCGAGATGCGGAACAATTTTGCCAATGATCTTGTCGTCTCCAAGAAACATGCCGACCAGCCCACCGAACATGCCCCCGCCTCCGCCGAGCATGCCTTTGACCATGCCTTGCAACGTTTGCTGTCCTTGCGGGGAGTACAAATACTCGCGAATCCGGCCCAGCATATGCTGACTCGCCGAAGTCACCGCCCCGTCCAGGCGATCTATGCCTGCTTGTGGAAGCAGATCGCGCAGTTTTGTTTCTTCATATTGTGTAAACAGCTGCTGGACAAAAGAATGCCATTTTTGCTGGACAGGGACGCGTACCGCTTCGCTCCATCCTCCGTCCTCGGTAAAAAGCTGGGGCACTGCCCGTTGCAGCGTTTGGCGCAACGTACGCTCATCCGCCATCCAGTCCGCAGCCAGGTTGTTCATCCAGCCCGCCAGCGTATTTTCCAGGTCGCCCTGGGCCAGCGCCCGCCTGACGCCTTCTGTCGTAAGCAAATGCTCCTCCACTAATCTGCCCATTTGTATCGCGATGTCGTCCCGCCTTCTCGGGATCAGTCCCGGGGTGAACGGAAGCTTCCAACTGCCGATATACCAAGGCTTGAGCGGTCGAAACAGCATGCGGATGGCGAGTTCGTTCGTAACGCCGCCGATCACAGAGCCTACGCCGATATTCACTAATACTATCCACAAGTTCATAAATACTAACAACCTTTCTTCTCTGCATGGCACCAAACGATTTGGCTACTCATACCATAGACTAACTTTATGCCTGATGGGAAGGGGATAGCCATGTCTTACGTTCCAACCATCGTCGTCGGATACGAGCCAAAGACGGAAGTAGACCTTTACCTGCCCCAGGCGCAAATGCGCAAATGGAATCTTTCTTCGCCCACAGCTACTGTCCAATTCGGAAGCAAAACGGTTCGCGCCCGTATCAGCGGCATTGATCGCAGCAACCAAACGCTTATCCGGCCTGCCTTGGCCCAGTCGCTCCGGCTGCCTACAGGAGGGCCCATGCTTGTGCGCTACAACGCAGATCAGCAAACTCTTGTTGTCGGGCCGTATGTAGGGATTCTCGTATCCTCTTACAATGCCCAATTTCCGCAATCCCCGTTTGGACCATTGTCCCCTTTTTTCAACGAAGTAGCCGATATTTGCCGCAAGCGCGGAGGGATTATCTGCGCATTCCGCCTACAGGACGTCAACTGGGATGCCGGGATCGTGCGCGGTCTTGTTCGCCGGGGCGGAGTGTGGCGCCAAAGAGTCTTGCCGTTGCCCCAATGTATTTACAATCGGCTCGTATCCCGTCAGCGGGAGCGCAGCGAGCAGATGGCCAACTGGTTGCAACGGTGCAAAGACGCCAACATTCCGTTTTTCAACGAACACTTTTTAAACAAGTGGCACGTGCATTCCGCTCTGCAAGATCAGGAGAGTGCTTCCGAACATCTTCCAGCCATGGTTCGCTATCAAAGTCTGGAAGATTTGCGGACGATGCTGTCCGAGCACCGGACGGTTTATGCAAAGCCGGCAAACGGCAGCATGGGTCGAGGGATTATCCGGCTGCGCCGAACGCAGGAGGGATATCAGCTCGCTCGCCCGGGCGGGTTTGGCAAAACATTTTCCAGCATAACGGGCTTGCATCAATATTTGAGCAAACAGACAAAAGGCAAACCTTATTTGCTGCAACAAGGTTTACCATTGATCGGCCTTCACGGACGGCCGACTGATTTTCGTGTATTGGTGCAAAAAAACCGGGCAGGCGAATGGGCCGTTACATCTATGGTTGCCCGTTTGGGATTGAATCGCATCGTTTCCAATATATCCAGAGGCGGCCAGATGATGACGCCCCTCCAGGCTCTGCGTGCCTGTGGGCCTTGGGCCAGTTCGGTTCGCCCATCCCCAGCCACACTAAAAGCTGTGGCGTTGAAGCTGTCTGTCTTGCTCGAAGAGGCGCTGCCCGGCCATTACGCTGAATTTGGTGTCGATCTCGGCGTCGATGTCCGCGGGCAAGTATGGCTATTGGAGGTTAACAGCAAGCCGTCCAAAACGGCCAATACCGTTCCTTTGCCTGAAGGCGTGGAAGAACCGCCCCGCCGCGCCCGGCCTTCCGTCGTACGCATGCTGGAATACGCATCATACATTAGTGGTTTTCCCCGGTCAGCCAAAACTAAAACCAGAACGGCAGCAGGAAAACCGAAGAGCAAGAAAAACAGGCGAAGGTGACCCACATGAGAGCAGACGAGCGAAGTCTTGGCATCATGACGCGCTGCCAAGGCTCCCACTTTGTAGACAAAGGCTATTACAAAAAGCTGACGCTTTACGGACGCAAGCACGGGATGCGTGTCTTCGTGTTCTCGCCGCGTCAGGTCAACTTTTCCTCGCGAACCGTAAGAGGCTTCGAGTACCGCAACGGATCATGGCAGCCGAACACTTTCCCGCTCCCCGCCTTGATCTACGATCGGTGCTTCGTTGGCCCATCTTATCGCCACTATAAACCATTTGTGGAAAAGTTGCAAAACGATCGCAACATTACATTTTTGGGGCATGGCCTGTCCGGCAAGTGGCAGGTGCACCAGATGCTGACCCAATCGCCGCAACTGGCTTCCCTGTTGCCGCCGACCGAAATTTTATCGCTCGCCACGGTGAACGACATGCTGCAACAATACGGCGCCGTCGTCATCAAGCCAATGGCGGGAACGCATGGAATCGGCGTCGTGCGCATCAAGGAAACCAAAAGCGGCTACGAGGCCACAGGGCGGAACCGGGAGAACCAGCCGTTCCGCAGACTGATCCGCGACTCCGCCGGATTGAAAACTTTTATCGCCTCGTTCACTTCTGGTCGCAAGTTCCTTGTACAGCCCTATCTGAAGCTGCACACACCGGACGGCACCCCTTTTGATGTGAGGGTGCTCGTGCAAAAAAACGGGCAGGGTGATTGGGAGACAACCGGCAAGGCGGTCCGCTTGGGCGACAAGCGAAGTATCACCTCCAACCTGCACGGAGGCGGTAAAGCACAGCCGCTCTCCGCTTTCCTATCCCGTCATTTCAAGCCTGCCGTCCACTCCAAAATCGAGACGACCATCAATCAAGTGGCAGAAAAATTGCCACGCTTTTTGGAGGAGTGCCACGGCAGACTGGTGGAGCTGGGAATCGATGTCGGGATTGATACATCCGGAAACGTCTGGATTATCGAAGTCAACAGCAGGCCCGGCAGGACTGTCTTTCGCTTGATTGACGACCCGATCGCCAAACGTCACTCGATTACCCAGCCCGTTCGATACGCCCACTATCTCATGAAAGAGCGCGTAGGAGGTTACTAAGCATGGAAACGTTCAGAATGCGACTCCGCTTCCTTTCCAATCCCCGTGTCAGCGGGATCATCCTGCCGACTAATCTCTTCTCCAAGCTACAGCTGCGCCATCGGCAAAAAATCAAGGTCATGCTGGGCAAAAAGGAAGTCGTCGCAACCGTACTGCAAGACAAGCGGAATCCGGAAGCAAACGTCATCAAGGTGACGACGCTGTTGCAATCCGAGCTTGGCATTCCTCACGGCGGCTTGATCCAGCTCAAGCAAGAAGACTCGGCGCTGCGCATCGGTCCGGCTATCGGGATTGTCACCACAGGAATCCGCAGGGACTCGCGGCAGCCAATCGGCCCGCGCACCTCTTTTTTCTACAAGCTGCTACAAGCTCAGGAAGGAAAAGGCGTCTTTTACTACATCTTCTCCCCGCACGACGTGGACTGGAGCACGAATACCGTCAATGCCTGGTTTTTGCGCAAGGGCAAAACAGGCGGATACTTCTGGAAAAAGATGGTCACAGCCATGCCGGATGTGGTCTACGACCGAATCCCTTCCCGTTCAGCGGAGAAGCATGAAGCTGTCAGGGAGTTCAAATACAAGCTCGCCAGCTACCCGAACATGCCGATGTTCAACCAGGGCTTTTTCAACAAGTGGGGAGTTCACCAATTGCTCTATCCGAACCCGGAAGTCAATGAGCATATCCCGGAAACGTACACCTCCCCGTCTCTCACCACTGTGCGCAATTTGCTGCGCAAGTATCCGATCGTCTATTTGAAGCCGAAAAACGGCAGCCTCGGTTACGGCATCGTGAAGGTCGTCAGACAATCCGGCGGCGGCTATACCGCTTCTTACCACAACGGCAGCGGAAATGTGAAACGGCAGTTTTCCAAGCTGTCCAGCCTGTACCAGCATGTGTTCCGCAGCCGTCGCGTAGGCGGTTATTTGGCGCAGCAAGGCATCCCGCTCAAAACATTCCACGGACGCCCGTTTGATTTCCGCGTCCATTTGCATAAAAACCAGCAAAACGAATGGGTCGTGTCCTGCACGGCCGCCAAAGTAGCCGGTTCCGGCAGCGTGACGACACACGTGCGCACAGGCGGAACCGTCATCCCTGGCGACGAATTGCTGCACCATCTGTACGGAAAACAAAAAGAATTGATGTCCGAGCGGGTCAGCGAAGCATCCATCCGCCTCGCTACCGCGATTGAGCAGGCAAAAGGAATCGACCTTGGCGAACTCGGTCTGGACATGGGAATCGACATCCACGGCCATGTCTGGATGTTCGAAGCCAACTCCAAGCCGGGACGCTCCATCTTCAAGCATTCCAGACTGAGGCAGGCAGACCAGGAATCCCGCAAGCTTCTCGTCGACTACAGTTGTTATTTGGCCAATTTCTAGGCGCATGCAACTAGCACCGTTTTTCAGGAAGGAGGAACACCCATGCTTCAGCAGCGCTCCGGGTGGCTGACCATCCTCCCAAGCGGCAAATGGTTCATACAGCTACCTCGGCAAGCTCTAGGCAAGCGGTCGCAAAAAAAGTTATTCGCAAGCCTCGGCCCCTTTTCCCATCACAAACGGGTGTACACCGGCTTGCCGGCGATGCAGCCAGGACGTTTTCGAACGAGAATCAACTGGAAAATGATCAACAGCGAGTCACTGAAGCTAGGTCCGCTCATCGGCATTTTGACCGTTGGTGAAGGCACGGCCTTTGTGGGAAATCGCGAAAACTTCAAAGACATCTCACAATCCGGCAAGCGATGGGGCGCACTCGTGTACGTCTTCACTCCCCAAGGCATCAACTGGGAGAAAAAGAAGGTTCGCGGCTATTTGTACAACCAAAAGCAAAATTTGTGGCAAGAAGTCATCCTTCCTTTCCCGCATGTCGTCTACAACCGCATCCCAACCCGCAAAGCCGAGCAGCGGCCCGACGTCAAAAAAGCTTTGGCCCGCATCGACGAACTGCCTAACGTCACCTTGTTCAACCGTTGCTTTTTTGACAAGCAAGAGCTTTTCTCCATGCTGAAAAAACACCCTGAGGTGCAGACCTATTTGCCGGAGACGAAAAAGCTCGATACGCTCGCCCGCTTCAAAGGCTTTTGCAACGAGCATCGCTTTGTGTACCTCAAGCCCGTGCGCGGCAAAGCCGGAGAAGGAATCATGCGCATTGAATACAAAAATGACGGCTGGCGTCTTCAGCGGCTGAAGGAACAAAAGGCCGTCACGCGCCGTTTTTCCAATCTGGACGATTTATGGAAGCATGTGAAGAGCCATGTGCGGCAGCAGCGGTACATCATGCAGCAGGGGATACGCAGGGCACGCTTCAACGGCAAGCCGTTTGACGTTCGGGTGCTGGTGCAAAAAGACGGCAAAGGCGAATGGGGCGTAACCGGGGTCGGCATCCGGCGTTCCGGGTCGCAAAGCATTACTACGCACGTGCCTCGCGGCGGCTCCATCCACTCTTTGTCTTCCGTTCTCCAGTCTTTGTTCAAGGCAGATCCGGAAAAGATGGAAAACTCGATTCACGAGACAGCACTTGCCATCGCCCGCGCTTTGAATGAGGAAATCCCGGATCTGGCGGAAATGTCGATGGACCTCGGCCTGACAGAAGACGGCAGTCTGTGGTTTTTTGAAGCCAATGCCAAACCGGAGAAGTTCGATGAGCCTTCCATCAGGCGATTGTCTTTGTCCAACCTCATCCACTACGCTCAGTACGTGTCGCGATTGCAAAACGGGCGTGAAGCCGCCGCAGGGTAATCGCCATGATAAAATCGTTGAAATACGTACTCCTGCCTCCACAAGCACTGGCCGAATCTCAGGCAACCTTGGTGAGATTTGCCCGTCAGGAAGGGGAGCGGCGCATCACCCAGCACGCAATCGAATGGCTCGCGCGCCTGACCCCCAAGATGCTTTCCAAACAGGAAACCAGTGTCGCTCTTGCCATGAACGGGAAGCACGTAGTCGGACTGTTCGCTGTTTCTCGCTGTGGACTGGGTCATTCCTTCCTGGTTGTAGATAAGCGCTACCGCCATCGCGGAATCGGCAAGGCACTGACGGAACACATCTGTCAGTGTCTGCCCAAACTGTATGTGCGCGTAGGTCTGGATAATGAGGCAAGTCTTTCCTTTTTCCGAACGTTGGGCTTTGAGCCTGTCAAAGCGAGCATCGGGCCAGCGGGCAAACCTACGCTTTGGCTCGCCTATGGCCATTGGACTCTCACCGATTTACAGGAACATGCCGGCTGATGGTCCGGCATGTTTTTTCTTCCTAATGCGAATTCTTTTGCTTCATCGATTCGTGCATGAGTAAAACCACCTTGGTAAAAATACCTCGTGGAGGTGGTCTTACCCATGACCTACACAAACAACCAAAATCAAATGCAATCTGGACAACAACAATTTCTCGGAGCGATGACTCCAGCAGGGGCTATGCTTCAACCAGGGTACGCCGGAACAAACGTTCAGGAGGTACAACACTGGAATCACGGTGGACATGCCCAATCGATCGGGACTCCTACATACGGCATGCCTGCGGGCGGCGGTATCGGCCAAGGACAGTCCATTTTCTCTCCAGGCTTCGCGGGCACCAATGCACAGGAGGTCAGACAGCTGAACCACAGCTATCAGGCTCCGCAAGCACAAGGCTACAACCAGCAACAAGCTTATGGTCAGCAACAGCAAGGCTATGGACAAAACCAGGCATTGCAATCCATCATGCACCAATCGGGAGGCTACATTCCGGCTCAGCCTGCGTACCAGCAATCGTACGGCGCCGGCATCAATTCGATTTTCTCTCCCGGTTTTGCCGGAACAAACGCGCAGGAAGTGCGCCAGCAAAATCAACCGGGATACGCTGGCTACACAGGTCAGCAGCACTATGCTGCACAAACTTCCTATCCTCCTGCGCTGACAGGCAGCATCTTCTCTCCTGGATTCGCGAATACAAACGTTCAGGAAGTGCGTCAGCTCAACCAAGGCGGCTATGCTTCCCCAACCGCGCAAGGCGGATATGGCATGCAGGCAAACTACAACCAGCCGCAGCAATATCAGCAACACCAGCCTTCGATCGGCCTTGGGGCACAATCGATTTTCTCTCCTGGCTTCGCCGGAACCAACGTGCAAGAAGTTCGTCAGTTGAACGCGCCTGGTCAGGCAGCAGCGCCACATACAGGTTCGATCTTCCCGGGATCTTACTAGACTGCGACTTCTTCACACTATCGAGAAACGTAACAATCAGCTAAACATTGTATAGGAACGAAAAATAACAAAAAGAATGCTGGCGTAACTTTCTACGTGCAGCATTCTTTTTTGTTAAAGTAATCCGTTACTTATTACTTGGGACGGTTCAGTTTCACAATCAAAGCTACAATTGCTGCTATAAATAGGATCAGGATTATGATTCCTGGCACCCCAATAGCCGACATTCATACCCCTCCTTTCACAGCCCTTATAAATACCATTTTTCACCAAAAATACTAGAAAGTAAAGTTGTCATTATATTTTATCAATTAATAATTAACAAAAATTAACTATATTATTTACAAATAAATAAAATTAAGGTTAATATTGTAAATGGAAATATTTTCATGCATAGGAGGATGATTAATTTGAAAAAGATTTTTTCAGTTATGTCTGCAACAACATTGTCTCTAGCACTATTAACAGGAAGCGCTTTTGCTGCCGAAACACCCTCTACAAAAGCCTCTGCTAGCATAGATTATTCAACCGTAAGTAACGAAATGATTAAACAAAAGCTTATAGAAATTGCTAATAAATATGATATTAACGAAGTAATTGAGGGTGAGGATCTGGAATTTATCAAGACGTACGGAACTAGAGTTATTTCAGTCCCCCAAAAAACCACCAGTAACCAAATACAAGCAAAAGCTGTTACTGATTCGGTAAAAACACACAAAGTAAAAGGTGCAGCCGACAATGACGTGTTCGCTGGCTCTATAAAAGGTACTCTCGAAACAGCTCTAGGCATTTGGCAAAATACTATTGAAGGAGATATAACCACCAAAGTGACCAGCGGAACTCCTGACTCCTATAAAACAGATGTACGGATTGTGGGATACGGTGTTGTTGGTACTAGCGGTACATATATTGGCAAAACTGTTGACGAGACTTACACAAGTGGTTGGACAAAGAGCAAGAAAAAATCTTGGACATATACTTTAGATCGAGTTTTTTACGGGAGTGTAGCTTACCTTACAATTGATGTTGTTGCTTCTGTAAGTGGAGAAGATGGTGAATTAGAAATTACATCTGACTAAAGTGTGCCTTTAACTACGAGAAACGTAAAACACCAGGTTCAACTTGCCTATAACGAAACAATGCAAATTACACGACAATCAATGAACCGAATAAAAGGACTACTGCCACCTGAAACGGAACCAGCAAGGTTAACTATACAGACCGTCCCCTCACATTGGCATCAACAGACCGCAAGCCTGTCGATCAAAAAAAGCGTGACCGCCCTTACAGACGGTCACGCTTTTTCACTTGTAGACATGGTGCGCTGTTCCTCGACGGCGGCAAACAGGGCGTGCAACTGTGCCAGGCTCGTCTCGTCGACTGTGAACGTGAAGCGGTCGAACAAATAGGCGTCGCGTTCCACCCCGACACAGGACAAGCCGGAGCTTCCCGCTGCGAATTGGGCGGCTACACATGCCTCTGTCTGCTCCAGTTGCTCGCGGACAGCCACATGCGTTTCCAGTGCGGTCCGAAACGTATCCATCACCTTCGCCAGCCGCTCATCCTGACGGGCCAAGCGGTACAGCGCCAACTCGATTTGCAGCCAGCAAGTCGTGTAAAAATGAAATTCCAAAAACAGAGTCGCAAGAGCGGCACGCAACGGCTGATCGTCACCAGTAGCTTGCATCTGTTCAAAACAGGCGTAAGCCTCCTGCTTTTTCTCCTGGATCAGGTCGTAATGGCTGACGGCACCGCGGTAAAACTTGCGAACGACGTTGTACAAAAGCTCAGGCGTGCGAGGCGGAAGACCCCGATGTCTGTTGGAACTGTCACGCATGATCGTTTCCCCTCTCTTCCACCGACCTTCCTCTCTTCATTGTACAACACTCGCCAGCTCGTAGCGCGTCTTGCCTGCTTTTTACTCTTTCCCGTTTTTCCAGTAATCGTAAGCGTGGATGGCGTGGCCCATGTACGATTCGTACGGCGCAAGCGATTTCGTCACCTGCTTTAGCTGCCGCTCCATCTCGGTCATCCCTTCCTCGTAAAACGAGATGCCGCTCCCTTCGTGACTTTCCTTCGTTTCCACGGCGACGACAATATTTTTCTGGATGCTTTGCGCGTACGCCAGCTGCTGCTCTACCAGTCCGACGATTCGGTCTGCTGAATCGCGAAAAGCCATCAAGGTCGTATGATCCATCTGCTGAATCATCCAGTGGGAAAACGGCAGATCAGGCTGTCCCGGCACTGGCGTATGATCCAGCCACGCTGCGAGATCGACGCTTGCTTCCAGTTCGCCGTCTCGCTTCGTCTCCTCCACGAACGCTTCAATATTGCCCATCCACTGGCGCAATACCTCGTCCTTGTCTTCCCGCCAGACAGGCATGACATATGGCTCGATATCGAGGTGGATGCCGTGAAACTGTTCGTCCTCGCTGACGGAGCGGTTGTACGCCTTCACCCAGTTGACGAGCTTCATGATTTTCCCTTTGCTCTCAGCCAGCGCCCAGATCGGATGACCGCCCATGGCGTGCACTTCGATCCCCGCAGCTTTAGCTTGGCGGACAAAATCACGATAATAGGAAGGCGGCTGTTCCAAATCAAGCCGGACGTACAACAGGTTGACCCCGTTCTGTTTGGCAAAGGCGAGAATTTCCGCTTTTTCTGTGCCGATCAATTCGGCTCGCCATATATAGGTGCCTCTGTAACGCGCTTTCGGAACCGGCTCCAACGGCGCAGCCTCCTTCCAATGCCGATAATCGTGGATCGCCACACCGGAAAAGGAGGGATGATCTCCCAGCTTTTCCGGCAAAAGCGCAAGCTGGCGGTTCATCTCCATCGCACCTTCTTCGGCGAAGGAAGCGTGATCGTCGCTGAGCTTTTTCATGTTGACTGCCACCATCACCCGTTTGCCCAGCTTGTCCGCTTCTCTCAGCTCATCCTCGACCAGCGCAAGGATGCCGTTGTTCCCGGCGAGCGTATCGCGGTACGCCATGATGCACACCGTATCAAACTGCTCGATCATCCACTCGGACACAAAAACATCTTTTTGATCCGGCATGGATATATCGTCGAGCCAAAAAGCGATCGCCGCACTCGCCACAAGGTCGGGCTGCCGTTTCACTTCCCGCGTGAATGCCTGCATGTTCGCTTGCCACTCGCGGAGCACCCGTTCGCGATCGGTGTCCCAAAACGGCAGCAAATACGGCTCGATATCCAGTTGAATGCCGCGGATGCGCTCCTGATCAGTCGCCTCCAGATTGTATGCCTTCACCCACTTGACGATGTTGAGCATTCGCTTTTCGTTGCTGGCAAGCGCCCAGGCGGGATGACCAGCGACAGCGTGAACCTCGATCCCCAGCGCACTTGCTTCGCGAATAAAAGCCTGGTAGTAATCAAACGGCTTGTTCATTTCGATCCGCAAGTAAATCAAATTGATCTCGTTTTCCTGGCAAAAGGCCAGAATTTCCCGTTTCTCGTCTCCAATCATCTCGGATTGCCAAATCCACGTGGCCTTACTCTTTTTTTCCGCTGGGGAAAAGCCGAACAGAAAGCCGAGCGTCAGGCAGAGTGCACTAAGGTAGATGGGCGCGGCTTTCATGTATGTTAGCTACTCCTCTCGTTGGCTTCTATACTTTGCTTCCAGCTTTCGTAGTCGTGAATGGCGCTTCCCGCGAAGGCAGGATTGCCTGACAGCACTGCTTGCAAAATGACCAGCTGGTTTTTCATCTCCGTCGGGCCGTCAGCAAAAAAGCTGACATGTGCGCCTTCCGCCGATTCCATGATGTTGACCCCGACGATGACGGAGCCTTTTTTTCGGGAATTGGCATCGGCGACGATCTTTTTGACAAGCTCCACAATGCCGTTGTTTCCCTCGGCACGATTGCGGTACGCCATGAGCGTGATGCTGTCGAGCCGTTCCACCATCCAGTTGCTCACCTTTTCTTCGCTCCCCGGAACCGACACGGAGTCGATCCAGAACGGCAAGTCCGCGCTGACCGTCAAATCGGTGTCTTTTTTCGTCTCAGCCACCAAGTATGTAACATTTTTCAGCCACTCCCGGACGACTTCTTGCCGGGATTCCTTCCAGTCCGGCAGCAAATACGGCTCGATGTCGACATGGATGCCTGAGAAGCGTTCGTTTGCCTTCGCCTGTTTGTTGTACGCCTTCACCCAGGAGATCAGCTCATCGATACTTTGGCGATTCTTGGTCAGCGCCCAGTTGGGATCGCCGCCAAGCGCCTCCACCAAAATGCCAGCCTGTCCCGCTTTGCGGACGAAGGAGCGGTACGTGTGCGGAGCAACCGCAGTCGGTTCAATGTGCAGGTAAATCAGATTGATCTCATTTTGCCTGGCGAAGTCGATCATTTCGTCGGTCTGTGTCTCGATCTGTTTGGCATCCCATATCCAGGTAGCTGTCGTCAGGGCTTGACGGGTTTGATTTGCGAGTGTGAGCATGAGAATGGAGGCTGCCACGAGCAGCACAACGCCTGCCCAGAGCGGGCCGTATTTGCGTAGTGCGCGCATCATTTCTGCTCGTAGCTCTGCCCGCTTGTCGCCGCCCCTGCATATGCCAATGCCCTGTCTGTGTGCCTGTTCCCGTCAAACGCCGAAAAAGGCGGAACTCTCGTGTAATCCTCGATATTCATGTCTTTTACCTGGGCATGCGGCCCAATCTGGCAGCCTTCCCCGATCCGGGTTTGTCCCAGCAAAACGGTGCCGGGATAGAGCACCGTGTCACGGCCAATCGTCACGGTAGAATCGATATAGGTGGCGTTGGGATCAACCATCGTTACCCCTCTGCGCATGTGGCGCTCGTTGATCCGCTTGCGCATGAGCTGCTCCATGTAGGCGAGCTGCACCCGGTCGTTGACTCCCGCGCCTTCTTCCGCGTCCGCTGCCACCGATGCAGCCACCAGCTCGCCTTGCTCCTGCAACAATGCGAGGACGTCCGGCAAGTAATATTCACCTTGGGCGTTCTCGTTGGAAACATGCGGGAGAGTGGCAAACAGCTTCCGGTTGTCGAAGCAAAAAATTCCTGTGCTGATTTCGTTCACCTTTTTTTGTCCCAGCGTCGCGTCTTTCTCCTCGACGATTTTGCGGACGGCTCCATTCTCATCGCGGATAATTCTCCCGTAGCCTGTCGGGTTGTCCACGACGGCGGTCAGCACGGTCGCCGCAGCCTGTTTGGCCTGATGGCAGTCGAGCAGCTCCTGCAATGTTTCGCTCTGGACGAGAGGTGTATCGCCGTTCAGGACAATCGTTACACCTTCTTGCTCCCCGAGAATGCCGCTGCTCATCCAGAGGGCGTGCGCTGTGCCAAGCTGCTCTTTTTGCAAGGCGTACTGCACGCGGTTGCCCAGCTGCTCTTTCACCGCTTCCGCTCCGTGGCCGACGATCACTACCAGATTTCGCAATGCCAATGGAACAAGCGCATCGACAACATGCTCAATCATCGGCTTTCCGCACAGCGGATGCATCACTTTGTAGAGCGATGAGTTCATTCGGGTGCCTTTTCCTGCTGCAAGCACTACTGCGTGTATGTTCATCCTGTCGCCTCCACTTTGGCCCCTTGACTGGATGCAAGCGGGCCTTGCTGGATTTGTGGTTCCAAATACGGTTTCAATTCATACGTCAATGTGTGGATCATCATGTTCAAATCAACATCTTTCCTCTGCACGCCCAGCTGATAGGCTTGGAGCATGATCGCAAGCAATACTTCCTGATTCAACTCCGGCTTCGAGGTGCTCATTCGCTCGTTCCTCCCAGTCAGTCCCGTATTGTGGTTCTTAACCATGGACGGACCAGCCTACTCAACTGTTACACTTTTGGCCAAATTGCGTGGACGGTCTACATCATTGCCCAAGACGACTGACGTGTAGTAAGCGATAAGCTGTAGCGGAATGACGCTAAGCACAGGGGAGAGCAGCGCATCTGTCTTCGGAATCAGGCACACATCATCCACTGTCCGATGCAAGTCGAGATGGTCTTCGTGCGTAATGCCGAGCACGTTGGCGCCGCGCGCTTTTACTTCCGTAATGTTGCTGATCATTTTCTCATGCAGCGCGTCCTGCGTGGACAGCGCGATCACCCGCGTCCCTTCTTCGATCAAGGCCAAGGTGCCGTGCTTCAACTCTCCCGCCGCGTACGCCTCGGAGTGGATGTAGGAGATTTCCTTGAGCTTGAGCGAGCCTTCCATGGAAACGGCGAAGTCGATTCCGCGCCCGATGAAAAACAACTGGCGCTCGTCCTTGATCGACTCGGCAAAATGCCGCAACTGCTTGGCATGGGTCAAAATCTCTGCGACTTGCTCTGGCAACTCTTTCAGCTTCCCGAGCAGCGCAGCAATCTCTTGCGGGGCCATCGTCGCTTTTTGTTGCGCCAAATACATTCCCCACAAATAAAAGGCGATCAGCTGGGAAGTGTACGCTTTCGTGGAAGCGACGGCGATTTCCGGCCCGGCATTGGTCGTGATCACATCGTCTGCTTCACGGGCAATCGAGCTGCCGACCACGTTGGTGATGGCGAGGACAGCCGATCCGTTGCGCTTCGCCTCTCGCATGGCAGCGAGCGTATCCGCCGTTTCCCCGGACTGGCTGACGGCAATCGTCAACGTATTTTTCGCAAACAACGGTCGGCGGTAGCGGAACTCGGAAGCGACATCCACCTCGACCGGGATTTGGGCAAGACTCTCGATGACGTGCTTGCCGATCAAGCCCGCGTGGTAGGCGGTACCGCATGCGACGATGTATATTTTCTCGATTTGCTTGACAGATCGAGGCGATAACTGAAGATTAGGAAAAATAACCTTCTGTCCTGTCTCGTCGATCCGCCCTGTCATCGTATTGCGCAGAGCGCGCGGCTGCTCATGGATTTCCTTTTCCATGTAATGGGCGTACCCGTCTTTTTCCGCCTGCTCCTTGTTCCAGTCAATGCGGACGAGTTCGCGCTTGACAGGATCGTCTGTCAAAAGGCTCATGACCCGCACAGAATCACTCGTCAGCACAGCCAGATCGCCGTCCTCCAAAACGTACACATCGCGCGTATGCTCCAGAATAGCGGGAATGTCAGAGCCGATAAAATTCTCGTTCTCCCCCACTCCGATGATCAGCGGACTCGCCACGCGTACCGCGACGAGCTTGTCTGGTTCGTATTCCGACATGACTCCGAGAGCAAACGCTCCGCGAATTTTCCCTGCCACTGCGCGTACCGCCGCGACCAGATCGCCAGCGTATTCCCGCGCCAGCAGGTGGGCGATCACTTCCGTGTCTGTCTCCGAGCGAAACGCGACACCCTGCTCGATCAGCTCCTGCTTGATCTCCAGGTAGTTTTCGATAATGCCGTTGTGGACAATCGAAAACTTGTTGGTCGCATCCAAGTGAGGATGTGAATTTTCATCGGAAGGACGCCCGTGCGTAGCCCAGCGCGTGTGCCCGATGCCGATGGAGCCGGATAGCCCGGATTGCTCGGTCTTTTGCACCAGCGCGTCGATTCTTCCTTTCGCCTTGCGCACGGCGATAGACTCTCCATCGCAAATCGCGATGCCAGCCGAGTCATAGCCTCTGTATTCCAGCTTTTTCAGGCCGTTGATCAAAATGGGTTGTGCTTGTCTGTACCCGATGTATCCCATGATTCCGCACATGTTCGTAACTCCTCCTTCTGCTGCCCGGCGCTGTTTACGCCAGCAAGCTTACAATCTGTTTTTCCTCCTGGATCGCTACCGAGGTGCCGATGCGATACACATTCGGATTCTTGATTCCGTCGAAGGCATTGCGTGTATCGATAATCGCGATGCCCAAATCAGCCAGCTCCTGATAATCAAAGCATTTGTGGTTGGTGATGAGCACCATGCAATCGTACGTTTTGAACAAGTCGTAGTCATTATTAATAGAAGAAACAACTTGCCCCTTTTTGTCGAGGAAGCTTTGCGCGTACGGATCGAAATAGTCCACCTGCGCACCGCTCTTTTTGAACAACTCGTAAATTTCCAGGCCCGGGGACTCGCGCAGATCGTCGATATCCGGCTTGTAGGCCATGCCCAAAATGAGGATGCGCGAGCTGTTGATCGCCTTGGCGTAAATGTTCAGCACTTGTGCCGTCTTGTTCAGCACGTAGTCTGGCATATTGTCGTTGATCGATTGGGCAATTTCGATGAACTGGCTGTGGAAGCGATAACCTTTTGCTTTCCAAGACAGATACATCGGATCGAGCGGTATGCAATGCCCACCGATCCCAGGTCCCGGATAAAACGGCATGAACCCGAATGGCTTGGTCGATGCGGCCTTGATTACCTCCCAGACGTTGATGCCCATTCTGTCGCACATCATCGCCATTTCATTCATGAACGCGATGTTGACGCTGCGAAACGTGTTTTCCAAAAGCTTGGACATTTCCGCCACTTTTGGCGAGGAGACCGGAACCACTGTTTTCACCAGGTTGCCGTACAACAGCGTTCCCAGCTCGATGCAACGCTCCGTTGTCCCTCCGATAATTTTCGGCGTGTTGTACGTGTTGAACTTGCGATTGCCCGGATCGACCCGCTCCGGCGAGTAGCAAAGGAAAAAGTCGACACCTGTGACATAGCCGAGCTTCTCCAGCTCGCGCCCAATCAGCTCGTCGGTCGTTCCCGGATACGTCGTGCTCTCCAGAGTGATGAGCAGCCCTTGTCGCATGTACGTTTTAATTTGTTCCACGACATTCGTGATGTAGGACGTGTCCGGGTCCTGATTCGGACTGAGCGGCGTCGGAACGCAAATGCTGATCGCGTCCAGCTCCCCGATGACGCGATATTCGCTCGTTGGCAAAAAGCGCTCGGTTGCCAGGCACTCCTGCAACGTTTCATTGGCGATGTCCTGGACGTAGGACTGTCCGTTTTTCAAGCTCTCGATTTTTCCTTCGTGCAAATCAATTCCTACTACGGTGTACCCGCTTTTCACAATTTCCACTGCGAGCGGCAGCCCGACGTAGCCAAGTCCAATTACGCCGATTCTCGCTGTTTTGTCGGCAATTTTTTTCTGTAGCTCCTCGTATCTAGTCATCCCGGTTTCTCTCCCTTTTTCTTTATGAAATCAAGCGCTTGACTCTGGCTTCCAGCTCTACTGGCGAAAATGGCTTCGTCATGTAGTCGGACGCCCCGAGGGCAAACGATTTTTGCACGTCTTCTTCCAGCTTTTTGTCCGTCAGCACCATAATTTTGCTCATCGCTTCCTGACCGAGATGGCGAATTTTTTCCATCAGCTGGTAGCCGTTTAATACAGGCAAATTCAGATCGGTAATGACGAGATCAAAAGCGGCCTGGCGCAGCTTTTCCACGCCGTCTCCTCCATCGTGGGCGACCGTGATCTGGTAGCCTTTGCGCTGCAAATAGATGCGCAAAAACTCGTTGACCGTCTCATCCGGATTGACGAGCAAGATGCTCGCCTGCTCCTGCTGTCTCTGATTGCCGTGCTGCTCGTATACGCTGATGCTGCCCGGCTCGCTCTGCTCCTTCATTTCCTGGATCATTCGCATCAGCATTTGCGCTGTGGAACGGGAGCTTTCCGGGAAGCTGGCGATGTACATGCCGCCAGTCAGCAGCTTGCGCGAGAGCATGTAATCCCTGATTTGCAGGGCGTAAAAATGGGTATCTGCCAGTTTCTTCTGTTCTAGCAAAATACCGAGAATTTGCTTGTTTTTGTCGTATGCGGCATGCAACGTAAGCCCGTCTTTTAGCTGTGCCTCCATGTCCCGTTTGACCAGCTCCAGCGACTCCGCCGAAACGTTTTTGCAAGCAGCCAAAATGACGCCGCACGCCACGCTTCGCTCTTCCATTTTGCTCAGAAGCTCATAAAAAGCAGGTACGAGATTACTCATGATCAAGCCTCCAGACTGGAAATGTTTTTATTGCTTTTCGACTGCCAGCTCGTCCGGGTCATCGTTCCCCACGAATTGTTGTTCCGCAAATATTCAATGTGTCCGAGGAATCTCCAGATGACGCCGATTTGCCGGTAGCCGAAAAACATGAGTATGGTATAGAAAAGCATTTTGACGATGTCCTGAAAACGGGGATAGCGTCGAAATGCGATTTCCTCTAGCAACAGGGACCCGATGCCGAGCAGTACGCCGTACAGCACGTTGAGCAAGCCGTAAATCAGAAGAACGTGGCTGTTCGTCATGTCCAAAAGCGTATAGCCGATCAGCGCCAGCAGTCCCGTAATGCGAAAATACGGATTCAATGTCTCAAACAAAATGTTGAAAGGCAGCGTTAGCATCCCGAACAGCTTGTATTTCGGGCGCAGTACCATATGCTTGCCGTATTCGATCATGTTTTTCAGGTTGCCTCGCCCCCAGCGGCGGCGCTGACTGCCCAAAATTTTCAACGAGTCGGGCGCTTGCGTCCAGCAGACGGCGTCCGGGCAAAACGCTACCCGGTACGGCAGCTTGTTTTCCAGCATGTATTTGTGCAGCTTGATGATGATGTTCATGTCCTCGCCCGGATACCCCTCGCGATAGCCGCCGACTTTGACCACGTAGTCTTTGCGGAAGACGCCGAACGCCCCCGAGACGATGATCAGGCCGTTGATCGCGCTCCAGCCGATGCGTCCGCCGAGAAACGCCTTCAAGTATTCCACCGACTGCATCATCGGCAAAAATTTGTCCGGCAGGCGAATTTCTTTGACCACGCCGTTCTCGATTTTGCAGCCGTTGGCAATCCGAATGTCGCCGCCGATCGCCACGGTTTCCTCCGGGTTTTCCATGTACACCTTGGCAATGCGAATGAGCGCATCTTTTTCCAGCAACGAGTCGGCATCAATCGAAGCGATCAGCGGATAGTGCGACAAATTGATTCCGGCGTTCAGCGAGTCCGCTTTGCCCCCGTTTTCTTTGTCGATCAAGTACAAGTTGGGAAAATCCGGGTTGTGGTAAATGCCCCTGACCTGTGAGGTGTGCAGCAGCGGCTGAACTGGCAAATGTTTGGATATCGTCAAGGAAAACTCTTGGATCAACACTTTCAAAGTATCATCCTTGGAGCCGTCATTGACCACGATCACCTCATACCGCGGATAGTTCAGCGCAAGCAGCGATCGCACATTCTCAATGATGGTCAGCTCTTCGTTATAGGCAGGCACGAGAATCGAAATCGGCGGTACGTGCTCCGAGCCGGACAATGCCTGGAAGCGCGAATAAATCGAGCTTTTCAAAATCCCCATGATGCTTTTGAACGAAAACAGCATGATGATGAAATACAAGGAATTGATCGCCATGACGTAGTAGATGGCAAACATTCCGTAGTACAGCAAAAACTCTCTCATGCGGGCCTCCTTTCTGCTTATCCTTCCATCGCCTGAACGGTGGAAATGGTTTTTTTGCACGACTTACGGTACAAATGCAGCTTTTCATTGTAATCCAACAGCTTTTCTGTGCTTGGCTCGCCACCGAGGCTGCGCTCTGCTTTTTCCAGCTCTTCCTGGATGATTTGCTGAGCCATCTCGCTTTTCGGATTGCTGCCCTCTTCCCGCAATATGTCGCACAGAGCCGAAAAGCCTTTTGCTTGCAGCTGCGTCAAGCTGCGGGCGCTGTGATGCCGCACCCACCAGTTGGCATCGCCAACCGCTTTTTTCAGGGCGGGCACATAGTCCGCAAGCTGCATCGCCCCGATTGCTTTGACGATCAAGGCGCGTATTTCCCAATCTTTGTGGTTCAAAAAGTCTTTGATCGTCTGGTCGTTCAAATAGCGGATGTCGCGGCACATGAGCTTCACGGCCTTGATCCGCACCTCTTTGTCAGCAGAGAGCGCCAGCCTGGACAATCCCGGCTCCAGTTCGAGCTGAGCGTGCACGGCGAAGCCGATCAACCCGATTTTGACCAATTCCGGATTTTTGTCGCGGATCCATTCGGTATAAAACGAAGTCGTGTCCAGCTGCGAGTCGCTGATCATGTCGACGATGAGCTGGTGAACGTTCTTTTTCATCCGCACGACATACTCCGCCATCTGCCGCAGGTCTTCCGCGTCTCGGGCGCATTTGGCAATCGCCCTGGCAAAGATGAACAGGCTCGGATCGTTTGCCCCGCTTTTTTGCAACAGAACGAGCAAATCAGGCGCTGCCTGACCGGATCGCATGACCCCCAAATTGTAGGCGGCGTCGACTCGCGTCCATTTCCAGCCGCTCCGCAGCCGTTCGAGATCGTGTGCAACGAGTCCCATATCTTCGCAGAGCTGGATCAATTTCTGCCTGTGGACGCCCGTAAAGCGTTCCATCAGTTCAAACAGCTTTTTTTGAATGAGCTGCTTTTCCTTTTGCGTCACCTCGCCGTAGGGCACCTTCAGGCGTTCTTCCTCTTCGCCGTAAGCTTGCAAGTAGACGAAGTAATCGCGGTATTTTTCTTCGCACATGCGTGCCTGCTTCTCTGCCGATAAATTTCGCAGCTTCAGTGCGAACAAGGCAAGCAATCCCAGCACGGTAATCCCGCTTAGCGTGTACACAAAAACAATTGCTGTCGCCAAAGGTGTTTGCACATTTGCCACTCTCCTGTCCAACGTTTAAGGTTGAGCTTTGTCTGTCACGGGAGCCTGTATCTGTTTCCATGCTTTTTGGATGATCGAATAGCTTTGCTTTTTCCGCTCGTGGTAGCCTACCTGTTCCCAAGTCGGCCAAGAGTAGATCGGAAGCTGCGACACCGGATAAGGGGAAGGCAGCTCGTTTTTCCCGACAATGCTTTGCGTCGAGCGCTCGACGAGAATGGGCAAAAGCCGGATTCCTTTGCTCGTCTCTGATGAAAAGCTTTTGCCAGCGTCCTTGTAGCTCATGACCGCAAGCGAACTCGGATCGGTGAATCCAAGCAGCATCCACGGCACTCTCAGCTCTACCACATCGCCTTTTGCCTGCCAGGCCGTCCGCGAGTCGTACTGCGGGTCCTCAGGATCGGTCGTTCCCCGCAAAAGCTTCCCGACCAGCACTTCTTCCAGCGGATGGTACGTCTTGCTGTCGGGCGGCTCCATCTCCAGTCCCACGGCGAGTTTCCACGGCTTGAATACACCGGAATCGTCGCGCAGTTCCTCTTCCTTCACCTCAAGCATTCCGTACCGTTTCCCGTAAAGCCGCGTGTGGAAGTCGTAGTTTGCCGCAATCTGAATCTGGCTCTCCTCGGCTTTGCCCAGCTCGATCAGCGTCTCCCATCCTTCGTCCAGCGTAAGTCCGGGCAGCTGTGCCGTGTGCTTGTTGCCTCCCTGAATCGTATCGACACCGAAATACAGCTTTGCTTTTTCCGGGTCAAAAGGGTGCGCAAGCTTCGCCAGCATATACACATAGCCTTCGTCGTGCGTCATCCAGATTTCGTCGATACCGGGAACACGGATGTCGAGCTTCTGCTTCTCCTCCGGTTTGAGCTGATCCCAGTCGGAACGATCGCCATCCATGACGAGCACGCCTTCTTTGTTCGGATACATCCCCAGGACGCCGAACAACGACTCGTTGGTCAGGACGTTGAGCCAAAAGGAACGGCGATCTTCCGGCAGTTCGAAGCGCATCGTGTTCCACGTTTTCTTGAACCATTCATCCTGCCAGACGAACAGGATGCCGCCGGCGTATCCTTCCTGATGAATTTCGCGCATGAGCGCCGCGTCGATCTCGCCTTGCTGCCGCTCGGAGTGCCCGCCCTGATTGCGTCCGAGATTGCCCAGGTGAGCGATTCCGACTGACGCGGGGACACCGAACTCCGTGACCATGACTGGCATGTTTTTGTGATGCGCCTTCAATTGCCGCAAATATGCCTTGTACGTGTCGATTTGCCCTGCGTCGTTTTTCACTTGTTGCAGGGCCGGATCGTAACGGAACAAATCCGGATAGTACGGATAGACGTGGTAGGACGCGAAGTAGCCCGCCTCCCATTTCACTGGCTGAATATGCATAGGGTCCACACTGACCAAATCTTCGTGATGCAACGGTTCTCCCGGATGCGACAGCGGATCGGTCGTCACCCAGTTGGTAAACGTCATCGGATGCTGCCAGCCGTACTTGCTTTCTTCTGTTGCGACCGTATCGACCATTTCGGCGATCCAGGTCTCAAAAGCGGTAGCATCCGCCGTGGCGTTAAAATGCTTCCCCTGATACGGCGGCAGCTTCTGGTGCAAACGGTTTGTGTTTTGCACCATGACCGGGTCCCACTCCGTTCCGGTGTGCCAGCCAATCAAGTATTTGCCTGCATTCGCCGCATATTTGCCGCTCGCCTTGCCTGACTTCTCCGGCAGAGTGACCTCGCCGTAAACAGCCCCGACCGCGTCCTTGATCTCTTGGCGAAACTGCTCGCGAATCTCTGGCAAATACGCGTCTTTTTTCTCGATCAACAACTCCTCCGGGCTCCAGATGCCCTGCATCAAATAGAGCGGTGATCCTGTCTTGCTGCGATTGAACTCAACGAGCGCCTCATAAAAAGCAGGCGGGTGAATCGTGTATACGCGGATGACATTCGCGCCCATCTCGTCGATCATTGCGAACCAGCGCAAGTAGTCTTCTTTTTGAATGGGCAGCTCTCCGGGATAATGTCCTGGCAGCGACGCCCCCAGATTGACGCCTTTTGCAAAGAACGGCTGCCATTTTTCCGCTTGGAATACCTGGAGCTGATCGCCTTCTGTGCGAAACTTGATTTGGATGCCAGACGTCGTCTCCATGCTCTCGACCCGGTCTGCGTCCCAGAACCACCACACCGCGCTTGCGCCTATCACCATCAGGGCCATGAGACTCGCCCAACGCTTGCGTCTATTCTTTTTTGGTTCCAATTCCCGTCAACCTCCGATAAGCTGCCGCTGCCGCGAGCGGCTGCCAGCTCTCTCGCCCAACATCACTGTCATTGTAAACATAGGGGGCAAACGGTTCCCATAGACGAAATTCACTAATGTCTCTTTTGCCTATTTGTCATGAAAATGTAATGCAAAAGCATATTCGCCCCCATCGGCCTACTTTTTTTGGTGCGAAGTCCTGCAACCCGACCGTCCATCTGACCCATATTTTTCTGACAATTAGGTATATGTGCTTGAAGTTTTCCATTTGGGAAAGGCAGGAAAAATAGTAGGTTGCTACTATTTGGAAATGACTGATTTTTGCCGATATCGTCTGATCTTTACATAAAAATTACAGGAGAAAAGTTGTAAAAGCCGTTTCGAATCGGCGAATAGCCCTACTCTTCTGTTTTTCGTGGTAAGGAAGACTGCAAAAAAAGAGGCAATCTCCGCCTTACCAGGACGGTTAGATTGCCTCTTTTTTCACGCTTATGCTGTTTGGCCAGACGAAATTACAAAGTTTTCATGCCAGGCTTCCAGTTTGCAGGGCACAGTCCGCCTGCCTGGAGAGCTTGCAGCACGCGAGTTGTTTCGTCGACGCTGCGGCCTACGTTCATGTCTGTAACGACTTGATAGCGCAAGATTCCTTCCGGGTCGATAATGAACAGTCCGCGGTGAGCTGCGCCTGTTTCTTCATCCAGTACGCCGTACGCACGCGCTGTGTCTTTGTTGAAGTCGCTCGCTATCGGGAAGTTGACTGGACCGATTCCGTTTTGGTCGCGCGGCGTTTTGATCCATGCGCGGTGAGTGTGTACGCTGTCTGTGGACACGCCGAGCACTTCGCAATCGAGATCCTCAAATTCTTCCATGTTGTCGCTGAAGGAAGTGACTTCGGTAGGGCAAACGAATGTGAAGTCGAACGGCCAGAAGAACAGGATCAGCCATTTGCCTTTGTAATCAGCCAGCGTCACGCGCTCTTCCAATGTCTCCAAGTTTTTCGTGGAGAGCATGTTGAAGTCTGGTGCCGGTTTTCCTACTTGCAGTTGTACAGTTTGTTGCGTTGTCATCATCAATCGCTCCTTTTCCTGTTGCGCTTTTTATAGTCAGTGGGCGTAAGTGATCGAAACAGCGGCGATGAATTACTGTGCAGTCTCTTCCAGAGCTGCCAGCGCTTTTTTGATGCGGGTCGGGTTGAAGCCGAGGATTTGCTTTTCACCGATGACCGTCAAAGGGACGGACATCACGCCGAGACGGTTCAGTTCTTGGGCAAATTCTTCTTTTTCGTCAATGTTGCGCTCTTCAAAAGCGATGTTTTGTTCCGTCAAATATGTTTTCAGTTGTTTGCAGAAGCTGCAGTTTGTGCTGGAGTATACGATTGCTTGTGCCATGAGAAAATCTCTCCTTTATAGTCGTCGATTATTTGTATTGGGGAACCACTTTGGAACGTTTGTTGATGTACTTGTCGACAGCCATCGCCGCAATCGCTCCGTCAGCCGCAGCCACGACAGCTTGCTTGACCGGAGTTTTGCGAACCTCTCCTGCTCCGAACACGCCCGGAACAGAAGACTGCATGTATTCGTCGAGGATCATGAAGCCATCGTCGTCGAGCGGAACCTGTCCGTCCAGAAAATCCGTCCCGGGCTTGCTGCCGGACAAAAAGACGAACACACCGTCTACCGCAAGCAGCTCTTCGTTGCCTTCCGCTGTGCGGACGCGCAAGCCCTCTACTGCCTTTTCACCGACAATCTCCAAAGGTCGGGAGCGGAAAATGATTTCCGTATTAGGCAGCTCAGGCACTTCTTCGACTCCTTGCAGGTCGCCACGCGGTACGAGGAAAGTAATTTTATCTGCAAATTTGGTCAGCGCATGCGCTTCTTCCAACGCTTCCTCCGAATCGCCGATCACAGCGACATGCTTTCCTTCATAAAAAGCGCCGTCGCATGTCGCACATGTGCTGACACCGCGACCGAGCAGCGCCTCTTCGCCTGGCAGCATCCGGTTGCGGCCTTTGGAGCCGGTAGCGACGATGACAGCCTTCGCTTCAAAAGTGCCATGCGCTGTGAAGATGCTTTTCACCTCATCTTCGACATCGACAGCGGAAATCGTCGTCTGGATAAATTCAGCGCCGAAGCTCTCTGCCTGTCTGCGCATTTTATCCAGCAGTTCTTTTCCGGTCATTTCGCCTTCTACACCAGGGTAGTTGGCGATTTTATGTGTCAGGGCAAGCGCACCTGTGCCGGGTGCCTTGTCGATTACGAGTGTTTTCAAATTTCCCCGGGCTGTGTATATGGCAGCGGATGTACCAGCCGGACCGCCACCAATGATGATGACATCATACATGTATGGCTCCCCCTTTCTCGCATCCAAATTATAATTATTATCAACTAGGAACATTTCTCATTTTACTAGATATAAAGTAAAAGTCAATATCTTTTTGTAATCATTTTAAATAAGCTTTTTCCCATGGAGCGATATGCCAGCCAGGCTTATGATCGCAAGAAATGTGCTACTACTCCGTATTATTTTGCGATTCCGAATTTATTTGAACGCGTTGACGAAGCTGGGCATTCAGGATAAAGTCAGCCTATCGCTTGAACGCACAAAAGCAAAAAAGCCAAAAAGCGACAAAGCACAAAAGTGGAAAGCCGTGCAGCTTGTCCGCTTTTGCTTGCCAGTCTTTGCAAGGAGTTGCCATCATGAACAAAACTATTTCCTTTTCCCAAAGTCTCTGGGTGCTCTTGATCATATTCGGCATCCTGTTTCCCGCCTTATTCTGGGGGAAAGTAGAACCACACATGCCGCTTTTTGCCGCCACGATTGCGGCAGCCACTCTGCTGCGCCTGTTCGGCGTGCCTTGGAAGCAGATGGAGGAAGGCTTGGTCAAAGGCATTCAAACCGCGATCGCGCCGATGCTGATTTTGTGCCTGATCGGCATTTTGATCGGCGTCTGGATGATGAGCGGAACTGTGCCGATGATCCTGCACCTCGGCATTTCCTTGATTTCGCCGGAATATTTTACGATCAGCGCCCTCTTTTTGACCGTGATTGTCTCGACTGTCACTGGCAGCTCGTTTACGACGATCAGCACGATCGGCGTGGCGATGATGGGTGTCTCCACTGCGCTTGGGCTTGATCCGTTGATGACCGCCGGAGCGATTATTTGCGGAGCCTGTTTTGGGGACAAGATGTCTCCCCTGTCGGACACGACCAACTTTGCTGCGGCTATCGCCAATGTCTCGCTGATGAATCACGTCAAATTCATGTCGCATACCGCGATTCCGGCGCTGGCGATTACTGCGATTTTCTTCGTCGTTCAAGGGCAGTCCGCGAACGTGAGCCTCGATGCCATCCAAGCGATCCAGTTGTCTTTGGAACAAAACTTTTCGCTTGGCATAGCGACTTTGTTGCCTGCTGCCGTCGTGCTCGTCTGCTCTGCCCTGCGCAAGCCGATCCTCCCGACGCTCGTCTTCGGGATTTTGAGCGGAATCGCCACAGCTGCCCTGATGCAAGGTGTTCATTCCCCTGTCGAATGGATGAACGTCATGCAAAACGGCTTCGCCAGCGAGATCGCCAACGAAGCCGTTGCTTCTATCGTAAACCGGGGAGGGCTGTTGTCCATGACCTGGTCCCTCGCCTTGATTTTGATTGCCCTGTCTCTCGGCGGCATCCTGCAATACAGCGGTGTGTTCCACGCCTTGTTCGCAGGCATGATCAAACGGATCAAAAAAGCGGCAGGCATGGTCGGACTGGCCGGATCGTCCTCCATCCTCGTCAATGTGCTGACAGGGGAGCAATACTTGTCGATCCTGCTGCCGGGACAAATGTTCCGCGATGCGTTTGCCGAGCAAGGAATCGAGGGCCGACGTCTTTCCCGCACATTGGAAGACTGCGGTACATTGGTTAACCCGCTCATCCCCTGGGGCGTCAGCGGAGCCTTTTTCACCTCTACGTTGCACGTAGCGACGATCGATTACTTGCCGTATGTGATCTACCTGTGGATTTCGCCGCTGCTCACTTTCCTTTTTGCCCTGCGACAGCCGAAAGCCTAGCCTGTCGCATACACGGTCGTGCAGTTTTTGCCTCTGCGCTTGGAGCGGTACAGTGCCTCATCGGCTGCCCGCTTCAAGCCGTCCGCCGTGTTGCTGTCGTCCGGAAACCGGGCGATGCCGACACTGACCCCGATTGGAATACAGCAATTGTCCTGAAGCAAGGGATGCAAACGCAAAAAGTCGCGAATCGCCCTCACCTTTTCTTCCGCCTCTTTCATGCTCGCCTGTGGACACAGCAGCATAAACTCGTCTCCTGCATAACGATAGGCGTTCTCTTTTTTGTCCGCCACCGTCCGCATCGCTTGGGCAATTCTGCGGATCAGCTCATCCCCGGCATGATGCCCGTACAGATCGTTCACCGATTTCAGGCTGTCCGAATCGAGCATGATCAAGGCAACCGCCGAATCCTCTTCTCCCAGCAACTGCTCCAAATCGCGGTGAAACGCCCGGTAGTTGGCAAGCCCGGTCAATTCATCCTGAAAAGACATTTGGTACATGCGATCGTACAGACGCGCCGTCTCAATCGCGCTCGCCACCTGGAAGCCGATCATTTTCAAAAGCTCCTCGTGCTCTTTTTTATAGGCAAATTCGAGATACGACTGGGCCGAGATCACGCCTTTGATTTGATTCCCCAGCATCAAGGGAACGAAAATACAAGTGTTGGTGTCGATCTCCGGGCTGCCCCAGCGGATCATTTCCGGCTCGCTCGGCTCTCCCTTCATCGTTCGGATGTGGATCGTTTGCTTCGTCTCGATCACTCTGGAGATGAGCGCCTGTCCGTACGGAATGACAAGCGGCCCGTAATTGACACCGTCGTCGATGCTGATCGGAATCCTGATCTCACTGTCGCCCTCGTCAAAAAACGCAATGAAAAACGCATCTGTGCGCATCACGCGCGAAACCAGCTCGAACGCTTTCCACAAAATCTTGTCCTCTTCAAACGTCTTCGCAAAAATGTGGCTCAAGTCGTGCAAAATCTTCATGTGCTCCGACATCCACATCATTTCGGACACTTTGTCGCGCAAGGCGCTGATTTTGCCCAGCAGCTCCTTGTGCAGTTGTCCGACATCTGCGGAAAATACTTCGTCTATCTCGACAGCGACTGCCTCGATTTCCTGCGGATCTACTGATTCCACACGGCTGAGCCAGTCGCTGTAACGCTCCAACAACTGCTTTGCATACGCTTCTTTTACGGCGTGGTCTTCATGCATGAACAACCCTCCGACTATTGGGTAGTCTTACGATTTTTTCTCATGATATCGATCGACAGCTGCACGAATTGCCTGCAAAACAGCTCCCTGGCCGGGGGCGAGGAAACGCTCCTGAATCGTCTGCGTAATTTCCTGCATCCCTGCTGCCACAGACTTGCCCACGAGCAAACTGACCAAAAACTCACTGGTCTTGTCCATCACAAAAGTAAAGCTGGCATCGCATATCACACCGTCATCCGCGTCGATGATGAGCACACAGCCGACCATCGTCGACACCTCGTACAGTGTCGTCCCTTTGGGAATTTGGGCAAACCCCGCTGTCAGCACCGTATTTCTGTTTTTCCAGTCAGCCATTTGCTTGTCCTCCCCTTCGCCGCTCGCGCCCTGTTAACTGATAATGGGCAAACATACCTCTACCGTCGTACCTCTGCCCTGGGTGCTCATGAGCCGTAATGTCCCGCGATGGTTTTCGATGATTCTGCGGCTGACCATCAATCCCAGTCCGGTTCCTGACTCTTTGGTCGTGAAAAACGCCTCGCCCAGACGAGCAAGCTGCTCCTCGGGTATCCCTACTCCATTGTCCTCAAAACGGATGACGACCTTGTCCCTCTCGCACCACAGCCGGATGACGATTTCTCCGCTGCCGGATGTGGCTTCGATCCCGTTTTTCAAAAAGTTGATGAATGCCTGCTTCAGCTGGTTCTCATCGCAATGCACCATCGGCAGCGGCGACTCCATGACCATGCGAATCGTCACTTTTTGCAGGATCGCTTCCGTTTCCAAAAGCGTCACGACGTGGTTCATCAAGTTGGTCAAGTCCCGTACCTCGAAGGCGGAAGCGTGCGGTTTGGCCAGCACCAGCAGTTCGCTGACGATCAACTCAATCCGGGCCAGCTCCGAGCTCATGATGGAAAAATACTCCTGCTTTCTCATGCCATCTTCTTGCATCAGCTGCACAAAGCCTTTCAAGGAAGTCAGCGGATTGCGAATCTCATGAGCGATCCCGGCAGCCAATTGCCCAACCAATGCCAGTTTTTCCGAGTTTTGCAAAAATTCATGCGCTCTTTTCCGCTCGGTCATATCGCGAATGAGTATGTATTTGCACAGCTTGTCCTGAATCATGACAGATGTTCCGCAGACCTCGACTTCAATGCGCGCCCCGTCCAGCCGGATCAGCTCCGCCTCGATCGGAGCCGCTGTCTCTCCCCACTCCAGCCGCTTTTGCAACTCGCGAATCAACGGCATGTCTCGCGGATGAAAAAAGGATGTGAAAGGATACGGCAACAGTTCCTCGAAACGCTGTGCCCCGATGAGCCTGATGCCAGACTGGTTGACATAGCGCAGCACGCCCTTTTCATAGACAAAAGCCGCTTCCAGAGACAGGTCCAGTATTTTGCACTGTTTGACCTCGCTGGCCTCTGCCATGGCTTGCGACATCTTTTGCACCATCGCGTAGTATCCGATCGTTGTCCCTTCGGAAAAAAACTCGCCATATGTAATATGTACATGAACAGGCGGGCCATTCTTGCGGGAAAAATAGGTGCAAAATGGCTTCGGCTCCCCTTTTACCGCGCACTGCGTTTGCAGACGCACTCTTTCCTGTTCTTCTGCAACTGCCAGCTTCCAGAACGGGTCGCCTTCCCACTCGTCTGCTGAAAAGCCTGTCAGTGCTTCGCAAGCCGGATTTCCCTTGCAAACGCTTCCTGATTGATCTAGCAAAAAAGCGGCTTGCACCATTTGATCAAAGAAGGAGCGATAGAGAAGACTGCTCCTGCATTCATTATCTACCAAGTCTTTCATTGTGCCCCTCCCCTCCTGGGACGAGAAAACGGCTACTCCACTCCGGAAATAGCCTAACCGTTCTCAAATGCTATTCATACCCAATTTTACCCTATTCCCTGGGTCGTTTCCAACCCTTGGGTTTGCGAAATGCACATAAATCTTCTTTTATATAAGTTCGATTGCTTCTCTGACCTTGTGGCCGACACGCGCCAGACGCTCTTGTGCTGCCTTGGCTGCCAGTCCTGTTTTTTGCATCACAATCGCCACTTTCACATCGCCCGCCGCTTCCGCAAGCAGTCGGCCGGCAACCGCGTACGAGACACCCGTCGCCTGCATCACAATATGTTTGGCCCGCTCGCGCAGCTTCTGGTTGGTCGCCTGGACGTTGACCATCAAATTTTGGTAGACTTTGCCCAGCTTCACCATGCTGGCTGTCGTCAGCATGTTCAGCACCATCTTCGTCGCGCTGCCCGCCTTGAGCCTTGTCGAGCCTGTCACCACTTCCGGGCCGACTGCGAGATTGATCGCAATATCCGCGCTTTTGCCAATATCCGGGTCAGAGTTGCAGGAGAGCGAAATCGTTCCCGCCTGCCGCGTCTTTGCTTCCTGAAGCGCGCCCCATACGTACGGTGTCCGCCCGCTGGCGGCTATTCCGACCACGACATCTTTTTGGCTCACTCCTGCTTCCTGCACATCTTGACAGCCCAGCTCGCGGGAATCCTCGGCTCCTTCGATCGCCTCTGTCATCGCTTTGACTCCGCCCGCGATGATTCCTTGCACGACAGAAGGCTCCGTGCCAAAAGTCGGAGGGCATTCTGCCGCATCCAGAATCCCCAGCCTGCCACTCGTACCTGCCCCGAAGTAAAGCAGCCGCCCTCCGCCGGACAAGGAGCGCACGATCATGTCGACGGACTGAGCTATTTGTGGCAGCACACGCTTCACGGCCAAGGCGACCTTTTGATCTTCTTCGTTCATCAAAGTGACGATTTCCAGCGCACTCATCTGATCCAGCCGCTCGCTTGCCGCATTGCGCTTTTCGGTCTGAAGCTGATACAAGTTCTCATCCATGGTGAGGCTCACCTCTTCTCCAAGGCTGTACCGCTTTCTCGCAACTGCTCTGCCACGCTTTCGTCCACCCGGTGGCCTGCGCGGGTCATGGCTGCAATCAACGCCCCGATCACAGGCGGAACCTCAGGGATCACAACCGGAAATGAAGCTTCTGCGAGCACGCGCTGTCTGACCAGCGTGTCTTGTGCAAGCACCCCGCCAGCGAGGACAACCGGGAGCGCTTCCTGCGTCTTTTTCAAGCAAGTATGCGCTAGTTCGCACAACGCAGCCGCCGCTTCCCGGATCAGTCCGCTCGCGAGACGGTCCTTCTGCCTTGCCGCCTGCTCCACCAGCTCACTGGCCCGGGCAAGCTGCATGCGCGGGTTGTCGTCACCGTAAATGAATGCGATCAACTCTTCCGGACTGGACACATGGTAATGGGCAAGAAACAGCTCGGTTAAAACCGTCGGCTCCCCGCGCCCGTCATGTGCGCGCAAAACGGCCGCGGCCGCTTTTTTTCCCAGATCAAAGCCGCTGCCTTCATCCCCGAGCAAATAGCCCCAGCCACCTACGCGATGCCGCACTCCTTCGCTCGTCAACGCACACGCGATCGAGCCTGTACCTGAGATAAGAACGATCCCCGGCTGCCCCCACGTCCCGGAGTAAAGCGCCGGGATCACATCGTTGTCAAAGAACAACCGCTCCTGCCACGCCTCGGCAAACGCAGCATCGATTTTTTCCCGAACAAACGGGCGATCTGCACCGCCCAGGCCGATGAACAGGCCCGAAACCTCTTCATCCCTGATCCGGGCCTCTTGGCATACGGTTGTGACGAGCTGTTTGAGCGTCGCTTCCACCTCAGCCCAAGGACGCGACAACGGATTGGAAGAATCGCCTGTCGTGATCGTCTGCACCTGACCTCGCTCATCGCAAATCGCCGCTTTTGTCTTTGTTCCCCCTCCATCTATCCCGATAAACCATTTTTTTTCGTCATTTGACAGCACCTGCGGTCAACCCCTCCATGAACTGCTTCGACGCCAGCAAAAATACGACGATCATCGGCAAAGCAGACAACGTCAATCCGGCAAAAAGCAGACTCCAATCTGTTTCGTATTCTCCGAACAAAACCATCATCCCCACCGGAATCGTCTTCAGCGCTTCTTCCTGAATGAAAATCAGCGGGAAAAAGAAGTCGTTCCAGGCGTGGATGAAATTAATGATCACAACGGTCGCAAGCGCTGGCCGGATCAACGGCAAAAGCACCCGCCAAAACACTTGAAGATGATTGCAGCCATCGATTCGCGCCGCTTCCTCCAGTTCCACAGGCAAGGTCCGGAAAAACCCTGTCAAAATAAACACGGAAATGGGAATCCCGCTTGCTGTGTAGATGAGAATCAGCGACCAGAGCGAATTTAATAGCCCGATATTTTTCATCAGCAAAAACAACGGCACAATCCCCAGTTTAATCGGAATCATCAGCCCGATAATGAAAAAGAAGTAGAGCGCCCCCGTCCATTTGTAGGAAAAGCGGGACAAGTAAAAGGCCGCCATCGCGGAAAAAACGGTGATGAGCAGGACCGACATGCCACTGACGAAAACACTGTTCAGCAAAAAGTCGGCAAAAGGCACGGCTTCCCACAGCTTTTTATACGTATCCAGACTGAAAGAGTTGGGAAGAGACAGGGGACTTGAAAATATTTCCATGTTCGTTTTCAAGGAAGAAAGAATCATCAGGACGATCGGATACAGCGACAGTAATGCAAACACATACGCGGCGACATACGAGATCGCCTTGCTGCCCACGTTCGTTTTCACCCGCATCCCTCCCTTCACGTTCCATTTGCCACACGCCTGATCGCTCAATGCTGGACTTCACGCTTGCGCATCAAGTAGAGCGAGACGGCCGATACGGATGCGACGATGAAAAACAGCACGACAGCCAGGGCAGAACCGAGTCCGACTGCCACGTCTCCCGCCCCGCCCGCGCTGGAAAACGCCAATCGGTAAAAATAGACGGCAAGCGTATCCGTCGACCGAAACGGCTCGCCCATCGAGCCTTGCATCGCATACACCAGCTCAAAAGCTTCAAACGCCTGGATAAAGGTGAAAATGGTCATAATCGTAATCGCAGGCATGCACAACGGCAGGATGATTTTCCACAACAGCCGGAAGCCCGTAGCGCCATCCAGCCTGGCTGCCTCAATCAGCTCCTCCGGGATCGCCTGAAGCCCCGCCAAAAATATGAGCATGGCAAAGCCGATGCCGAACCAGCAGTTGATCAAAATGATCGCGAGCAGCGCCGTATCCGGGTCGCCCAACCACGGTTTGGCCCATTGTTGCAGCCCGATTTCTGTCAGCAGCGTATTCAACGCGCCATAATTCGGATTCAAAATCAATTTCCACAAAAACCCAATCACAATAACCGACAGAAGTCTCGGCATGAAGTACGCCATCTTGAGAAAAGCCGCGCCGCGAATTTTGCGGTAGATGAGAAAAGCCAGGCCAAAGGCGATGCCGTTTTGCACGATCATCTCGATGACAAAATAGTAGACGTTGTGCCCGAAAGCATTCCAGAACATTTCATGAAACGGCTCCACCGTAAACAGCGTGACGAAATTTTTCAGCCCGACAAATACTCCGCGCTTGATCCCATCCCAATCGTACAAGCTGTACAAAAAGGCGCTCACAATCGGGTACAGGACAAACAGCGTGTAAATGATCAGCGCGGGCAAAGGAAACAGGTGGATCAACCAGCGAGCCCGCCCCTTCGGTTGAATCGTGTGCCTGTTCATCGTACCGATGTTCTCCACCCCCTTAACAAATCAACAGGCGGGAGTTTTGCCCTGCCTTTGCCTCCCGCCTGTTGTCATCACAGCCTACTTTTTAAATGGAGGGAACCAGGTAGCGGCTGACTTTTGAATTTCCTCTGCAACCTGTTCCGGTGTGAGCTTGCCCAAATACATGCCTTGCAGTGCATTTTCCAGCGCTTGCTTCGTCGTCGGTTTGCCCTCGGCAAAATGAACGACCATCAAATACGGTGTCGAGCTGGATTGGGACAGCTCCGCCATTTTGTTCACCAACGGATCATCAGTCGACACGCCCGGCACTGCACTGATCCGCTTGAATTGGTTGGCAAACAGCTCCCCGAATTTTTTCGTCGCCATAAACTCCATGAACTTCAACGCTTCCGGCTTATGCTTCGACTTGGCGTTCACCGCATAAGAGCCGTCTACCCAAGTCGTAATGACTGCTTTTTGATCGTTGGTCGGCATCGGGAAGAAATCGAGCTGCAAGTCAGGGTTGAGCTTTTTCAGTCCTTCCAGCTCAAAGCTGCCATTGATGAACATCGCCGCTTTTTCTGTCGCAAACAGTGTGCGCATATCATTCAACTCAAGGCCAACATAATTTTCCGGGAAATAAGGGATGAGTTCCTGCATTCGTGAAATGGATTGGAGAAACTCGGGACTTTGCAAATTGCTCTCGCCTTTTAGCAGCTTGTCGATGTAACTGCTGCCGCTGTAGCTCGCTGGCGCGATGACGCCGTGACTCAAGGAGAGCAGCCAGCCTTCTTTTGCTCCAAACGAAATCGGAACGATTCCTTTTTCCTTCAACGTTTTGGCCGTTGCAATCAGTTCATCCCAGCTTTTCGGTTCCTTCAGGCCGTTTTGCTCGAAAATTTTCTTGTTGTAGAAAAATTGCGTGGAGTTCAGGGAGAGTGGGACGCCGTAGACTTTGCCGTCTTTGCCTGTCGCTGCTGCGAGGACGTCTTTGGGGAAAGCCGAGATGCCTGCGATGTTGTCCAGCGGCTCCAAATACCCTGCTTCCGCAAGTGAAATGCCTGGGGCGTATGGCCGCAACTGGAGAATGTCCGGCCCGCTGTCGCTTTGCAGCGCTGTGTTGAGAATCGTGTTGTACTCCGTCGCTTTGAACGGCTTGAAGTCGATCTTGATATTCGGATTTTCGGCCTCGAATGCTTGGATAATCGCCTTGTAGCCTTCCGTGTCCTCGACGCGCCAGCTATGCATGGACAGCGTCACTTGCTGTCCGCTCCCTTCACTTGCGCCTGGCTGAGTGCCTGGCGCGGCTTTCTCCCCTCCTTGCGAGCTGCAACCGACAAGCGCCATGGCTGCAATCAAACAGACAGATGCCACCTTGTGAAGACGGAACTGCTTCATCCGCAAACCCTCCCCCTTTTTCTTCGAACCGATCCTTCCTGCTGCTCCCGCTTTATCCAGTCAGACCGTTTGCAAAGCGGTCGTGACAGCGTCATGCAGAATAGGCCGCAGTTGCCTAAGCTGATGATTGCGCCCGAGGTGAACGGCATTGGTGAGGAAAATGACAGCAAGCTCGCGTACCGGATCGAGCCAGATGCTTGTTCCGGTAAAGCCTGTATGTCCGTAGCTGGTAGAGTGAAAATTTTGGCCGCAACTGAGCAACGTTCCCGACTGATTCAGCTCCCAGCCGTAACCGCGACTGCCATTGGCGTACGCCGTATGATTGCGGACAGCCTGATCGCGCCACTGCTTTGCCAGCAAGGGAGGGTCGGCGTACAGCCAGCTTTTGGCGTACAGGCACAAGTCGTCAGCCGTCGAAAACAATCCGGCATGACCTGCGACGCCTCCCATGGCGAATGCTTTTTCATCGTGCACTTCCCCGCAGATGTACGCGTCTGTGAGCGAACAATACTCTGTTTGCGCAATATTCGGAAAACAACTGGCGCTTGGACGGAAACAGGTGCGTTCCATTTTCAAAGGAGCAAATACGCGCTGCGTGACAAACTCATCCAGCGGCTTCTCTGCCAGTTTTTCAATGAGCAAACCGAGCCAGATCATGCCGAGATCGCTGTAAACGACCTGCTCGCCTGGCTTGTGAAGCAACGGCTGGCGATACAAAAGCCCCGGCAGGTCAATGTCGCTGTTCCTTGTGCGCACCTCCAGATCAGCGGGCAAACCGGATGTGTGCGTGAGCAATTGCCCAATCGTAATCTCAGCCTTATCTGCTGGACAATCCGCAAAAAAGGCGCCAATCCGGTCGTCAGCCGCAAGCTTTCCGTCCTGCATCAAAAGCAGCACGGCGGGCAATGTCGCCGTCACCTTCGTCAGGGACGCCAAATCGAATAACGTGTCTTTTGTAATCGGTTGGCCGCAAGCTACACTCGTGGCGCCAACATCGAGAGAAAAGCAGGTCCGCCCTTCCCGTACGATGCGCAGGGCGGCTCCTGGCAACAATTTCTCGTCGATCCAGCTTTGCAACAATGTTTCGATCGCCTTCATGCTTTCCCCTCCGTCCGCTGTCAATTGGATGAACGCTTCGTACGGCTGACAGCCAGCCTGGTTTTTTCCAGCAATGGTATGACCTCTTCCTGCTTTCTGCTGACCATGGTCATGAACAAAATATCGATGACATTCAGTTGTGCGATGCGTGATGCCATCGCTCCGCTGCGAATGCTTTTTTCGACCGAGCTGGTAAAGAGCCGAATGTGGGCCAGCTCCGCTACGGGAGAAGGGCCGAACTTGGTCAGCGTAATGACGGTAGCCCCTTGCTGTCTCGCTTCCGTCAGCGACTGAATGATGTCTTCTGTCTGCCCGGAATAGGAGATGCCGATCACTACATCGTTTGGCGTCAAATTGACTGCCGATGTCAATTGGGCGTGAAAATCGGAGTACGCCTCGCACCACAGATTGATCCGGCAAAATTTTTGCTTGATGTCATCGGCAATGACGGCGGAAGCTCCCACGCCGTATACATCTATTTTTCTCGCTGTAGACAGCGCTTCGACCGCTCGCTTCACTTCCTCGCTTGATAAAACCGAGAGAGTGTCCTGGATCGACTGGATGTTGTTCCAGCTGACCGCCTGCATGATCGATTCTACCGAGCCTTCCATCATGATTTCCTGATAGCTCGTGGGAGTCGTCTGCTTGTTCAGATCGCCCGCGATTCGCAGCTTCAACTCCTGATAGCCTTTCATATTGAGCGAGCGAGCCAGACGAATGATCGTCGCCTCGGACACTCCGCTCAGCTCCGCCAGTTTTTGCACCGACAGCTTCACCACGTCTTCCGGGTGAGCTACTATATACTCTGCCACCTTGCGTTCGGATGGTTTCAACTCATCCAAAATCGCCTGCAAGCTGACAAGTCCTCCGTTTAACATATGCGCCACCGCTCTCTTCCTCCGAATCTTACTTCCATTTTATGTAGCATTATTTCCTGCGTCAATTGTTATCTAATAAACAATATTACAGAAACCTGCAAATCAGCACTGCTTTTCCGCCCGATGCTGTTTTTTTCACGGCAAAACGTCCTTGACTCTGCCGTGGCGTGAAGCTTTACGCTAACAACCGAACAAGATACCAAGGAGGAAGCGGAAATGAAAACATTGCTGATTAAAGGCTGCCACATCATGACGATGGTGGAAAAGGAAAAGCCGTGGATCGGAGACATTTTGATCGAGAATGGCCGGATCGTCCGGATGGCGGAAGCGATTGAGGCGAGTGCAAGCACCGGCACCGTGATCGAGGCGAAAAATAGGATAGCCATGCCAGGGCTGATCAACGCGCACAACCATGCCAGCATGTCGCTGTTGCGCGCTTTTTCCGACGACCTGAAGCTGATGGATTGGCTGGACAAAAAAATGCTGCCTGCCGAGGCGCGCATGACGCGAGAAGACGTCTACTGGGGAACGTTGCTTGGCATTGCCGAGATGATCGCATCCGGCACGACTGCTTTTGCCGACATGTACGTGCACATGGATGCTGTCGCCGAAGCGGTGCAGGACAGCGGAATCAGAGCTTCCCTGACTCGCGGGCTCGTCTTTTTGCAAGATGACGGCGGCCGCCGCATGACAGAAGCCCTCGATTTGATTGATAAATGGTCGGGTGCAGCAGACGGCCGAATCACGACGATGCTCGGGCCGCACGCACCTTACACGTGCCCTCCGCAACCGCTGCAAGAAGTATCCGCCCTGGCCAGAAGCAGGCAAATCCCGTTGCATATTCACCTCGCGGAAACGCGCGAAGAAGTGGTCAAAGTCCGCGAAAAATACAACCAGACTCCTACCGAGTATTTGCACGAGCTTGGGGTGTTCCACGACAATCACGTCCTGCTCGCCCACGCTGTCCATCTCGATCCGGAAGACATTGGACGGCTTCGCGGCATGCGCGGCGGTGTCGCGCACAATCCGGTCAGCAACCTCAAGCTCGGCTGCGGCATCGCGCCTGTGACGGAACTGCTCTCGCAAGGTGTCACCGTCGGAATGGGTACGGACGGAGCGGGAAGCGCCACAACGCTCGACATGTTTGCCGAAATCAAGGCGGCATCATGGATGCAAAAGCTGCACTACGGCGATCCGACTGTCCTGCCTGCCGAGCAAGTTTTGCGCATGGCGACGATTGAAAGCGCCAAGCTGCTGCGCATCGATCACGAAGTGGGCACACTTGAGGTCGGCAAGCGGGCTGATCTCATCCTGATCGATACGAACAAGCCGCATCTCTCTCCCCTCCACGACTTGCATTCGCTCATCGCTTACAGCGCTACCGGAGCAGATGTCGATACGACCATCGTCAACGGGGAAATACTGATGCGCAACCGCGAACTGACGCTCATTTCCTGGGAAGAAATCCAGCGGGAAGCCGCTGTGCGGGCCAAGCGACTCGTCGAAGGACTGTAAGCCAAGCAACGCTCAGCGCTCACAAATTCAGCACACAGAACGAAACAGCCAAGTAGATGGCAAATACGCTCCACTGCAAATACGGAATCAAGAGCGAGGAAGCGATTTTGTCCAGAGGACGGATCGCTCTGATCAGGACCCATGTCGAGTACAAAATCAGGAGCGTGTCGACAGCGGCAAGAAACGGGAGCTGCAAGCCATAGAACAAAAGCGCAAACAACTGATGAAAAAACCAGTTGATTCCATATAATAGAAGCAGCTCCCGGTTCATTTGTCTGCGCCGAACCGAAAGAACGACAGAAGCGGCGATGAGCGCATGCAAAAGAAACCAAACCGTTCCCAGCACATAGTCGGGTGGCGTTCCGTCAGGCTTGGCTAATGAAGCATACCAAGCCCCACCTACTGGAAAGGCGAAGCTCGCCAGCGAATAAAGGACAATGACAGTGAAAAATAGCAAAACATGATGCAGCGTACTCATTCAGACAACCCTCTCCTTTTTGCCAAGTTGCCTTTCCTATGTTTCTATGTCTATGAGAGTCGCTACCATTTTCATGCCGTATTTTCAAAGATAGTCCCTTGCTCTTTTTTCAGCGTCAAGTTTAGAATGCGTATTGCCTGATAAAAGGAGGCAAGCAAATGAACAGACCTCTCGGAGTAACCTTAATCGGCTATTTTTACATATTTGGTGCAGTCGTGCTGCTCGTCACAGCCGTAATGTGGCAAGCAGATGCCAGTGAAATCGGGCTTGCAGACAGATTTGGCGTCTCGCCCTTCCCGGAACAACTTTTTCGAGTGATCGTGGCTATTGCTGCTCTGATCGGCGTCTATGGCTACATGCGGCTACAAAAATGGGGTTTCTGATAACTCCTGGCAAAACAAGAAAAACCGCTTGTCCCTTTTTCGAGACGAGCGGTTTTTTGCAATCGCAAAACAAGTGCTCAAGCTACGGCAGACGCAAAATCTCTCCCGGCTTGAGCGCTTTGCCTCTGATATCCTTTTCGGCCAATGTCGCAACAAAGGCGTCTCCATCCTGCTTGATCGGCGGGAAGGTGTCATAATGAATCGGCACAACGTAGTCGGCTTCGATCCACTCAGCAGCCTTCACGGCATCCTCCGGCCCCATCGTGAACACGTCTCCGATCGGCAAAAACGCCAGATCGATGTCGTGGGAATCGCCGATCAGCTTCATATCCCCGAACAAGCCTGTATCTCCCGCGTGATAGATCGTTTTGCCGCCCAGCTCGAATACGAATCCGCCCGGCATGCCCATGTAGACGATTTGCTGTTGGTCATCGAGCACCACGCCCGAGCTGTGGAACGCCTGTGTCATTTTGACTTTGCCAAAAGGCAGCGTCACCGATCCGCCCAGATTCATGGAAATCGTTTTTACTCCTTGCCAGCCAAGGTATGTAGCAAGCTCATGCGTCGCAACGATCGTGGCATCGTTCGCTTTTGCCAGTTCCACCGCATCGAGAATGTGGTCCTGATGTCCGTGCGTCAGCAGGATGTACTGGACGTGGATGTCTTCAAGCTTTGTTTTTGCCAGCGGATTTCCCGAAATAAACGGGTCAATCATGATCGAATGACCTTCACTGGTCAACTGCACGGAAGAGTGTCCGTGAAACCGGATTTCCAACATGGTATCCCCTGCCCTCTTTCATTATCGTTTTGTACTCTATCATGTTACCACGTCCAGGGGTGGGAATAAAATCCACCTGAACAGTTGCTGCCCAAAAAGAGAAGAGGCCGCCGATTGCTCGACAGCCTGAGGAACAACTTTTTTCTTGCCAAGACTTCCTTGGAAGCTTAGCAATCGTGGTCGTGTTCTGTAACGGCAATGATTTTCGAATCACGGATGATAGTGCGGCGATTATTATCGTGTTCACGCAGGATGATCGTGCTGGATTTCACTTCAACCAGCTTGCCGAAAAAGTTGCCATTCACAGTCTCAACCTTTACATTTTTCCCTTCGAATCGTTTCACCTGGTCTCTGAATGCCATGGTCAATCCCTCCTTCTGTAAGCATCCTATGTACGTTTGGCATAGCCCTACTGAGCAGATGCACAGACAAACAGAAAATGTACTTGTACCCGTCCGTCATTTGTCCCGATTGCCGCTTTTCCCGTCAGATAGACAAGTTTTTCCGCCAGTTGGCAGAGCCGGACAAACAGTCGTGCACGAGTTTCGAACGCTGCTGGAATTTGTCGCACGATTCCAAAAGGATTTCTCTTTTGGCGCACAGAAAAGGGTTAGAAAACGTACGAACGCACTCTGCGTCAGGAGGGGTAAACATGGGAGACGTCATTGAGCTTGTTGCCAGAGAACGGACTTACAGCGGCAGGGAAGTCGCCGAGATGCTGGGAATTGGCGCGAGCACCTTGCGCAAATGGAGCATGCTCTTAGAACAGCACGGCTACTGGTTCCTGCGGGACAGCCAAAACCGCCGCGAGTATCGCCAGCTGGATGTATCCTGCATGAAACGCTTTTATCGGCTGACCAAAGATCAGCTCATCCCCCAGGAAGAAGCGGCGCAAATGATCGTCAGCCAAACCCAGGTGGAAACGACCCGAAACGAAACGGCTGTCGCGGTTGCCCTCGCTCCTGTCACTCACCCTGCCACAAATGAAGACGCCCTGGAAGCACTGGAAGCCATCGATGAAAAGCTGCACGCACTGGCGCTCCACGTGAAGCAACAGGACGAGAACCAGCAGGCATTGCTCGCCCGTCTGGAAAAGCAGGAAGCGTACATTCGCACCAGCTTGAAGGAGCGCGACCGCCGCCTGACCAAAGCAATGAGCGACATCATGGCCGCCAAGGTACAGTTGGCAAAAATGCAGGACGCCGAGCGGAAAACTTCTATTTGGCATAAGCTGTTTCGGCTGAACTAAGTGTGATGGTAGATAGCTGCTGCTTGGCAAGCTGGCGGGGGACGGTTCTGCGGTTTCGTTCATTTGTTCGTGAGGCAAATGCAAAAACACTCTGACTCGCCTCGGTGCGTAAGGGGCGGTAGAGTGTTTTTAGTTTTGGTCGTTAACTGTTACGTTGTGGGGCTGGTCATGATAGGCGATTGCGCATGCGCTTCAGGCGCGTTGCTGATCATTGGGTGTATTTTTCATCTCTTCCGCCAGTTCGATTCTGGCAGACAGCTTGCCGCTCCATCGTCCATTCAGGTAGCCTTCCCTTTGCCCTCGCTGTCTCTCCGGTGAAATTTCTTGATGCGAGTCGTTTACGATTTCAATGAACCACTGTTTATCTGTCTCCTGCGAAGAGTCAAACCTGACGATCCCTTGTCATTTATTTGGCACTCTTGTGCAGACATTTGATAATGTTTTAAAGCCAGTTTGGCACCACCAGGAGGGACTCAGAAGCTGACGCCAGTTGAGTACCGACATCAGCTTGCTGCCCAGGACTTTTTTCAATGTCCACTAAACAGGGCTTGACCACAACTCGACCTATTCAGATACCAAAAGACAGGTGGAGAAAAGAAATGAAAAAGCTTTCCATAACGGTACTTTCAAGTATGTTAGCTGTATTACTGGGAGTGGGTTCTGTTGTCGCTCTGAACGAATACAAAAAAAGCGATCGTCAGGAAACTACTGCTTTAAGCCCAGCCTATAAAGAAAAAGACAAGCTGATGAAGAAATCGGATCTGATTGTGACAGGCTTTGTTCCCGAACAATATACGGAAGTAGAAGTAGAACTGCCTGACGAAAAAGGGCTTTATGAAATTTCACGCGTGTACGAAGTCAAAGTAGCAGAGTCCGCCAAAAACAACAGCAGTCACGCTCTCAAAAAAGACGAAATGATTGAGCTTTACGTTCCAGTTGGATTGAAACAAAAGAAAAGCGGTAAATTTCTTCCTCTTGTCGAAGAAGAAAAAATAAAATTGGAGGCAGGAGAATATTTACTCTTTCTTAAAAGCACCCACTCAGATTTATACGGGAAAGAAATTTATCAGCTGACAACTCCCAACCATATATACAAAAAGAACGGCGAAAAATACGAAAACATCGGCTCTTCCCTTGTTCCAGTAATAGAAGCAAGAGAGCTTTCCATTGAATAGTTTTGCCACAGCAAAAACAGACACGTCACATGCACGTGTCTGTTTTTCTTGCAACAACTCCCCGCACCCGAACCGGAACTCGCGCTTGTGGAGAAAATGGAGTGCGATCTCAAACTCGCAGAAACGTCTAAGAACTATCCACATCGATTCTTTTTAGCTGTGCTGCCCAATCCCAATTCAAAGGTTTTGTCTTTGATGAACTAAACCAGTTAGCCCCCTCACGAAGCCACCTGCTCCTATATTCTTCAATTGACTCTGGATTGTCCTTTGCATCCTCATCGAACCCAGACTCAAATCCGCAGCAATTGCATATTTCGTGCGTTGGAAAACCATTTTTGTCCCATTGCGGGTAATTCAGCTCATGGTAACCACAGACTACAGACTGCACACATATATTTACTCATCATGACATCCTACACCTTTTTATGGATTTGGCCGTGACGCTTGTATGGCCAGCTACTTCCTTGATGGTTCTGTACTTGTGCTTGACACCTCCTGCATCCAGATTTCCAAACACTTTTTTAGCATCTCATTCCCCCTCTTCACCCTTTGGACATATCGGCTTCGCTGATCCAGAAGGCCAACTCTCTCCATTGTCGATACTCTCTCACCCATTTCTTTACACGGTCTTTATCTTGAATGCCAAAATGCTCGGTAATCTGCCGATCGGTCCACTTTTCTTTTGATTGCCATAATAATGCCCCCTTGAATTACATCGGATTCCCTAAAGGTTTTTCCAATGTCAATTCTAAGGGGGAAGCTCAAGGGCAGTAGAGTGTCATTTGTTTTGTCTGTTAGGTTATTGGGCTAGTCATGATAAGCGATTTCGCATGATCTCCAGTCGCTCTTTAGATAATTTGGTGTATTTATGGACGTATGCAAGGTCAAATCCGTCGCGAATCATTTCTTCCGCTATTTCTATTCTAGTCGATAGCTTGCCGCTCCAACTTCCATTCAGAAAACCTTCGTTTTGCCCCCGCTGTCTCTCCGGTGATATTTCTTGATGCGAGTCGTTCGCGATTTCAATAAACCACTGTTTATCTGTCTCCTGCGAAGAGTCAAACCTGACGATCCCTTGCCATTCGTCTTCATCCTGATACACGATTACTTTTTCGCCGGCTTTCAAAGCAAAAGTTTCAACAACAACGGGTGATATGGCAGGTTCGCCGTTCGTATTGTTACAAAAATTTGTGTCGATAAGGATGGATTTGAGTTTCATGGATTTTCTCCTGGAATTATTTTGTTTTCCATTTATTCGGAACTCTTGTGAAGACATTTGATAATACTTGTGCTTGTTCTAAAGTCGGTTTGGACCATCAGGAGGGACTCAGAAGCTGACGCCAGCTGAGTATCGACATCAGCTTGCTGCCCAGTGCTTTTTTCAATGTCCACTAAACAGGGGCTTGAGCAAGTGTCATGTGGTTGGAGAACTCTAGTAACTTGGATCTGTACTTCCTTCCATCATCTTCCCAAAAGCATACTGGGCAAATATCATAAAACAGGTCAATCATGGTAGTATCTGACCATAATCAACCTGCTAGGTGTAACCTAAAGTGTTATATAGGTTATAAAATTCAAGCGTTTAAGTACGTACAAGCATATTAGAGGAATATCATGCGGAGGTGATGAGGGTTAAGTTCTTTCGGAGTGTGCCGCCCGATTCATTTGGCACTGGGTGTGAAGGGGGGATAGAGAAGGTGGCAACTATTCAGCTACCACCCTCTTGTAATTATTTGTTCATTGCTTATTCTTTAACATCTATTTATGTCTACATCCAACACTTCAATTTCGTTATGATTTTTAAGTACACTTTTAAGCAGCATGGTTAAATAATAATCAAGTTTAAACTCCTCTCGTTCAACATCACATATATTGTCATTTGGCAAAATTGATAATACATAACCTTCTGTTTCACCAAATCCTTTATACCCTTGTAATACCACGCTCAGACCTAATAATGGAGATGAGATGAATAATGCTGGTACCTCATCATAAATTCTCTTCTCCTTCCCTCCAAATTTTAATCCCCCTAATATTTCCTTAGAAATAACGTTTCCTACTTCCTCTATTTCCAAGTTCGATTTTATTGTAACATCGCCCACGAGATAAGGTAATTTATCCATTCATGTCCTCCCTATTTAAATAAATTGTATCCATACGGTTTAACCTTTTGTTCGAACTCTGCCTCTGTCCAAACCCTAAATGTAAATGGTTTTCCAGGTTCCGTGCGATATCCATCAAAGGATTTTTTAAATACCTTCTCCAAGTCATCACATATAGCACCTAATTCCTTAAACCTTCTCGCATCCCTGAAAACAACGTTAGGGCCAAACTGAGAAGCCAATTTATCACTTACGATGAAAGCATCTACGTCAAAATCATTCGGGTCAAAAGGGCCCCCAGTGGAATATTTGGTGCCAGTTGCAAGAGACCCTCGATAACCAACTTTTGCATCGGGATATAGCTTTTTAATTTTTGTTACATAGGTAGTCATAATGTTGTAAACACTTTTAGCTATATCACACCATCCAATATTATGAACCCAAATGCCCAAGTCACTTACAAAGTAGGTATGGAAGTCAGCAACAGTAAAATTATATACCTCAACTGGCTCATCATGCTTAACAATCTTGATGTTGTCAATCGTCAAGGTATTTCCGTTACTCTGCTGTAACTTATCCCCCACCTTCAAGTCTGCCGCCAGTACCCAGCCTTTGCCTATTGCCCAAAACGGATGGTTATCGGTTGTCTCAATGACTTGGTCGCCTACAGTGAGTTCATAGATGATCTCCTTATCATTTCGATACAGATGCGTAACTACCTTGTAAGCCTGCTCACCAGTTTCTTCGTTCTTGGAAAGAACCTTATCTCCGACTTCAATGTCTTCGATATTTTTCTCCCCTGCGTCTGTTAAAATCTTTGTGCCTGCTGTAAAGCAGTTGCATTCAAATAGATCATCAATGGTCTTAACCGCTTTCTTGACTAGTTTTCCACCACTCTTGGTCAAGCGAAGCACAGGAACCGCGGCTGCACCAGTTTCATAAATTACTATATCTCCGTTAAAGAGAAACTCGGCAAACTTTCCGTATTTATCACGCCCAGTCGCTTTGCTTGAATGGATGTAATAAACTAACTGATTCGTTAACTCCCCTTTCTCTTCTAGCACTTCTCCACCGCCAACGTTTACGTTGAGAGAAACATGCACGCTTCTGTTCAGAATCACTTCAAAAGCAATGACAGACATCAAGAAGTCTTCATTGTACGCACCCGTGATCGGGCCATCGTAGAACAGCATCGCCTGTAGGTTCTCTTGTGCTTGACGGATCGTTGCGCTTGGAATGGTGCTATTGTAGCGAGAGATTAAATATTGGATATCAAGCTCTTCATTCGGGTTCGTATTCACAACGCTTATTGGCACAAGAATTTGATATTGTTGTGCATCGGAAGCTACGACTTTAACAAAGTAGACGCCACTTTCAGCCCGTTGTCCGGGATTCACTTTTGTGTAGATGCCATTCCAACTAAACGTATTGTATCCTGCTGGTTGGTTTGTTCTGGTTTCTTCATAGACAGGTCTTCCCTGCTTGATTACCTGAATCGTTACGCTTGGATGCGGATTTGAAAATCTCCATTGTACAGTTACTGATTTTTCAAAACCTGGTGTTGTATCCACTGCGAAATTACTGGAAATTCGTTTTGGGCCATGAAAGCCTGCCTGATAGTTTCCACCGATTTCGGTGGACAATAGCGAAATGCCAGACTTTAATTGGGCTTGCATCTGGCTTTTATTCCAAACTACTTTTGCATAGTAGGTCCCAGCCACTTCTGTAACAAACAACGTGTCTTCCTCATTCGCGTGGAAGGTTTTAAGCTCTGTTCCTTGTGAGTCCTCCAAGATGAGCATGTTATTTGTCACATAAAGGTTCATGTAAGCCATTTCTTCAGCCGTGAGCACAAAGTAGTCAACGTCATAGGGAGAAGACAATTTGTCCGTATAAATTTCATCCCATTCAGCCGGAATGGCTGTTTCTCTCGTGCTGTCCAAGTCTTCTTCAAATGTAAGTCGAGACTGCAAGGCAGATGCTGTTGTTTCAAGTTTAACGTAGTATGTTGTATTCGCTGTTGCGTCCCATTCGACTTTTGAAAATTTGGTGCCAAAAGGACCATCGTGATCGTCGTTGCTTGTCACTTCATTCTGCAAATTTACATCCGAATAAATATACAGTCTTGTATCTTGTTCAAGTCCATTATTTAAATACGGAGACGAAAAGATCCGGTGCTTACCAGAATGGTCCGGCGTTACTTTAAAGAAAGCCGCTGTGCGATTATTTTTATTTACATCCGTAAATGCATCGACACTCAAGTTCTCAAACTGCGGTTCATTGCCGCTGTCATTTGCGATTTGAATATGATCGTAGGAACCAAAAAAAGTGATCGGAGCTGCTGATGTTACGGTTACTTTAATCGCTCCACCTGCCGGAACTTGATGCGAAGTAAGCGCTGAGTTTAACTCGCTGGAAACCAGGGAACCCGCGCTATCGTAGATTTCGTAGTCGTATCTCTCCACCACATTGATCGCATCGTATCTCAGTAGTTGGCTCTCCAGCAAAGATTTGTTTTTAAATGTAAGGTTCTGGCCTTGAACAACGGTTTCTCTAATAATTGCAGGCTGTGTTCTTTCCAAGCCAACAAAATCCGAGGTGAAGGCTTCTAGCATGAGTGGATCATTGGAATGATTCGTAATGATCAATTTGCCACGCGGCGGAACTTGCATGGTAGAAATGGTCCCATCCATATCTTGTGAACGGATAGACCCATCCTGATTCAAGGTCACAAAATCAAACGACTTTGCTCCATTGGTACGGATATCTACACTTTGTTGCTGATCGGTTTGATTCACAAACTCATACGATTGAGTGTTCTCCAAAGTCTTTTGAATGATAGAGGAGGCACTCTGCAATTCCGGCCGAAATATTTGTTCGTATCCGCTAAAGGTAACGGGCTCCTCTGATGTGACTGTAGCAAGAATAGTTGCATTCGCAGGGATGTTTCGATAGGAAACAGTGGCATTATGATGAGCAGAGGTAACCGTTCTGTTTTCCATCAACTGGTAACTAAACTTGCCTCCACTGCTCATGGTGAGCAAGTCTGCATTCGCCTTGCCGATGTTCGTTACCGAGATACTGCTTCCTTTGCTGAGCTTCTGTGTAAATAGAGCAGGTCTCGATGTATCTTGCCCGATAAAATAAGATTTGAATGCCCGGAAGGTTACAGGCAACTCTGATGTTGCGGTAACGACAATCGTTCCACCTGCAGGGACAACTTTGGAAGATACGCCTGAATCAATATCCTGATATAACGGGTCCCCGCTGCCGCTATAGATGGCATAGTTAAAAGTTCTTTTACCGGACGAATTTAAGGTGCCATCTGTATCTATGCTTTGGTTAGAACCTGACGTATTTACGAAAATATAAGATTGACCATTGTCCAACGTTTTCGTAATGATCGAATCCGCCGAAGTAAGGTCTTGCAAAATATCATAATAGCCGGTAAAGGTAACAGGCGTATCACTGATTGTAGTTGCGATCAGCTTGCCACCAGCAGGGATGGAGAGAGAGGTATTTCCAGAGTCATAGGACTGTTGATAAGTAGATCCATCACTTTTTAACAACTGGTAACTGTAGCGTCTGCTGCTGGAGCCGTTTACCAAAACGGTCGTGCTTTCCGTTGCCGTATTGAATAGTTGAATGGTTTCCTCTTTTTTGAGTGTTTTTTTGATTAATGCCGGATGATCGTTTCTTTTCCCACTAAAGTAGCTTGTGAAAGCCTTAAAGGTAACGGGAATAGCTGACGTGGCAGTAACGACCATTTTCCCGCCAGCAGGGATCGTTTTGGAAGTAACCGTTGCATCGGCATCCTGGGCATGAGCGCTACCATCTGCTTTATATATGGCTGAATCGTATGTCTTCTTGGCACTGGACGAGTTTGAAGCGTTTGTTTTAATGACGTGGGTAGCCGTATCATCAAGATTTTCAAAAAGATAGGATTCCCCTGCTTCCAAAGTTACGAAAAGTAATGCATCGCTTACAGGTTCTTCGTCGTTAAAGTCATAATATCCAGCAAACGTAACGGGATCGTCGGCTGTCACTGTAGCGATGATTTTCCCACCTGCGGGTATCGTTACGGTACTGGAAGCATAATCATAGGCTTCGGTTGATAAAGTACCATCTTCTTTATACGTTTGATAACTAAACTCTTTTGTTACACCTTCCACCTTGATGGAATTGTTAACCTCCCCGGTATTTACAAACGAGAAACTCTCTCCTGACGACACTTCTTTTTTTACTAATGCCGGAGTAGTGCTCGCTTCAGAGATGACTTGACTGGTAGTAAAAGTGAAAGTAACGGGGTTTGACGAGGTAACTGTAACAACCATGTGCCCACCGGCACGAACGGACCTGGAAGTAGACTTTGAATCCGTATCATAATCGTAACCGGATCCGTCTGGCAGGTAGATGGCGTAATCGTACGTATTTGTACTCGTTGCGTTAGATTTTATGTACGTGGCATTCGTATGGATGTTCGTGAATTTATAAGACTCACCCTTTGATAAGGTGATGGATCCATCGTAAGCTGCTGCTAGTGCAAACTCCCCTTTTACCGAGGCTTCTTCTTCAAGATTAGCAGGCTCTGCTTCGGGTGTTTTTTCTGATGACGTGCCATCAGCAATCTCTTCTTCTGTATCAGTCTGGACAGGTTCTTCCGGAGGGGCAGTGCCCGGATTCGTCTTGCTTTCATCGACGGATGAAACAACTTCCTGAGCCAAGGCCGTATTGTTAAAAATGAGTGGCTGGCTAAAAATACCGATTGGTTCTAGCAATAGGCAAAACATAACAAAGCAGCATAAAAGTCGTTTTAAGTGAACCAAACCTTACACATCCCTTCCTCTTTTTCCAATTAATTGATATGCAAACTTGATTATACGCTTAATGAATCTGAGTGCAAGATGATTAGCTTTTCACATCAAAAACAGACACGTCACATGTACGTGTCTGTTTTCCAAAAAACCCCTGCCCCCAAACCAAAATCTACCGCCGCGGCGGGAAGAGAACGATTCGATCATCCTGCAACTCGATCCGCAGCTTGCCGTCTGCCTGGATCGCCTGGAGGTACTCCATCGGGATTTGCAGCCGTCCAGCCTGGTCAAGCACTGCCCATTCTTCATGGGAATCCGCCTCTTCTCCTGCTGAACCGCCGCTGTCCTCTTCTGTTCCTTTTCGCCGCAACAACTCGCTGGACGTCTTTCCGTCCCGGATCGCTACGACGCGATCCACCTTGCGCGCAAGCTCCAGATCGTGCGTCACGATCACGACGGTAAGACCGAACGAACGGTTCAGCTCCTGAAACAAGTCGAGAATGATCGCCGCTGTGCGGGTGTCTACGCTTCCCGTCGGCTCGTCAGCCAACAGCAGCTTTGGGTTGTTTGCCAAAGCAATGGCGATCGCCACTCGCTGCTGCTCGCCACCGGACAGCTCGCTCAGCTTGTTCTTTTTGCGATGGCCCAGCCCGACCAGTTCTAGCAGTTCGTGCGCCCGCTCACGTTTTCGCATGCCGCGAAGCAGCATCGGCATCTCTACATTTTGCAAAGCCGAGAGATACGGGATCAGGTTGCGCGCGTTGTTTTGCCAGACAAAGCCGACCGTCTGCAAACGATATTGCACCAATTCTCTCGGCGTCAACCGAAACAAATCCGCTCCCGCGACCGACAGCTTTCCGGCCGAGGGACGATCCAGTCCCCCCAGCATGTTCAGAAGCGTTGACTTTCCGCTCCCGCTATTTCCGATAATTCCCATCAATTCCCCGTTCTCCACACGCAGATCCAATCCTTGCAGCGCCACTACTTCCAGATCGTTAGCCTTGTAGATTTTAACCAAGTTTTCGCACACAATCATCTGCTTAGTCCTCCCCCAGCTTGACGGCCTGGTGAATCTGCATGCGCGACAGCAAAAACCCTACAATGCCGATTCCGATCGCAAGCGTCACCGCAATAAACGTATAGATCACTTGCTCATCTTGCGGCATCGAGACGACGGTAAAGGGCGGCACTTGCTTGTCTGCATGCAAGTAGAGACGCAGTGCCGGCAAAAACAAGATGTTGGACAGCTTGCCTGCCGCCATTCCGATCGCAAAAGCAAAGCCGAACGTCAACAGCTGCTCCCAGGCCAGGATGGACAAAAGCTGCCTGAACGGCATGCCCATCGCGCGGAACACGCCGTATTGCAATTTCCTTGCTCCCAGTGTCAGTACCCAATACATCACGTACCCGATAAAAGTAACGAGCATCGACAGCAAAAATCCGAGCGTCAGCGAGCCGTTCAGTCCGAGGTAAAAGGCGTTGTTTTTCACCGTGATCAGCTGCTGCCTGGCATTGTCCAGCATGGCGAGCTTGACCCCGCCTTGGGCCAAACTTTTGTAGAGCGACTCGGAGGATGCCCCAGCCTTCATTTTGATCCAGACCTCATAAGGCTCCAGCCGAATCTTGTCCTGGACAAAAGGCAAGTTGGCCACAGCCAGGTACTGTTCCTGCATTTTGCTTGTATACGTGCTTTTGACTGGCGCCGGACTCCATCCCGGCCAGTAGTCGACGATCGCATATACAACCATCTCAACCCGGCGCGAATTGCCCCATCCCATCAGGATCGTTTGCCCCTCCACAACATGCAGCTTGTCGGCGAGCGAACGGGACAACAAAATCGCCTGCGGTTCTTTTGCCAGCAAGTTCAAATATTCATGAAAATGGTGCGGCAGCAAACCAGGCTTGATCCAGGCCGTCTGTCCGAACTCTTTTGGATCGATCCCCATCAAGGTAACATCGGACACCGGATCTCCCTGAAAAGCGGCCTCGGCCAGTCCATTTACGTATACCTTCGCGGCATGCTCCACTTCCGGCAAGTTTTTGAACACTTGAAAATCCGGCTCGATATACTGAACAGGAGGCGCTACAGGCTCTTTTTCCGCGCTCTCGCCTTCCTCTGCGTTGTTGCCCCGCCTAAAGACCATGACAGGTGGCTTGTCGCTCTCCCACTCGGTTTTCAGCCGGATGTCGGCACCTGTTCCGTAGCGGATTCGCTCTTCCGCATTTTGATTAATGGTCCGCGCCGTGCTTGCGCTGTACATCCCGACTGCAACGGTAATCGTCACAAAGAGCATGAGAAAATGATACTGGCGCGGCGACCTGCCTACCTGGACCAGCGTAGTATGCAGCGAGAGCGGAAAGACCGAGCGCCCCGCCCACGACAGCAACCGCAGCAACCACGGGTACAGCCGGAGGCAGAGCAAGCCAAAGCCTAGAGAAAACAGAACAGGCACAAAAAAGAGCAGGAAGTCTACGGAGATGTCCGAAGCCCCTTCCGTCACTTTGGCGGCGTTTTCCACGGCGAGTCGGTGCGAATACCAGCCATACCACGATATCGCAAGCAGCAGTACATCGAGGAAAAGCCGATGCCAGACCGCCGAGCCACTCATTCGCGCGAGACTTTGCTTATGCGTCACTATATTTTGTCTCGTAGCGAAAAACACCGACAACAGCAAAAGCCCGATACATGCAAGCACCGTCCACGCCGCGTAAGCAAAAACCTCGCTGTTTACGGCGATCTCCAGCCCTTTGCGATCGACAAATTCGAGAAACCCGTTGGAAATGCCCAATATTTTGCTGAGCTGAACCCCGACAAAAGGCCCGAGCAGAAAAGCGCACAATCCGAGAATGCCTATCTCCATTAAATAGATAAAAAAGATTTGCAGCCGACTCGCTCCACGGCTCCCGAGCACTGCAATCTCTGTGCGCTGCCTCTCCACAATCAAGCCGGAAACCATGACCAAATACAGACCGAGCATCAGAAAAATCGGGATGTAGAGCGACCAAAGAATCAGCTTGAACTGCTTCGCCTGCTCCTCGTATTTTTTCGCGATACTGCCTGCTGGAAACTGGATGCCGTACTCCGCCCCCTTCAAACCTTGCTGCTTCAAATACGCTTCCATCCCCGCTACGACAGAAAGCAACTGTTCCGTATCGGGAATGCGAAACGACTGATACTGCATGGCCACGTACATCTGGGCAAATATAACGAGATTCTTTTCCTGCAAAAAAGCGCTGCGCAACAGTTGCTCGTCCAAAATAAAGCCTTTTTCGTATTCGGACGCGGTGACAAACCAATACGGATCGTTTCCCTCTTTTTCCTTGAATACGCCAACTGGCTTGACTCGTACCGTAAGCCCTTTTACCTTATCTGTCGTCAGCTCATACAAACTTCCCAGGACCATTTTTCTATCCCGCAAAGCTTTTTCCGTCACAAGCGCTTCCAGCACGCCATCTACTTGCGTTGCAGCCGGCATTCGCCCATCGACCAGAGTCATATGCTTTTCCAGCTCACTCAAGGAATAGAGCGGCGTACTATCGGGGCTGGCAGCCTTTGTTCCTTGCAGCCGGGATGGCGCAGCGTCAAAAGGGACTGTCCGCAAAACGGTGACATGTTCGAGTACAGGCACACCCAGCGGAGCAATTACCTCGTTTTGCAAATGGACGGCCATATTGTCGAAAAGGGCTGCGCTATTCTCCACTGGTTTGTTCAAATTGACAGAGACGAGCAGGCCGCCAGGGAAGTGCTTCACCTTGTTTTGGTATTCCTCCAGCTCCTTTGTGAGCAAACGCTGGAGAACCCCTGACGTGAAGGCAGGAATGCTGGAAACCAATCCTACAGCGACGATTAGCCCGATCAGCAAACTGCCGACAAGCCAGCGGTTATTTATCATTTTTCGCAGGATCATCTGCACCATCGCCACGACATTGTCCCCCTATTCCAAAATAATCAGTTGGCCTGCCACAAGACCCTTGCGAATTTCGACCTCCGTCTGGTTCATGATCCCGATCTCCACGTCCACTTCCTTCTTGCTCTTGCCGTCCAAGACGCGCACGTAGTTTCTGCCCGCTATTTCATGCAGCGCTTTTCGCGGGATAATCAGTGTCTGCTCCGCTTTGTCCACGATAACCTCAATGCTGACTCCCGTTCCGATTTCCAGTCCCTGCGCAAACGTTTTCGGGGAGATGAGCAAGCTTCGCTGATACAAATTGCTCAAATCTTCCGGCAAATTTTCCGGGACGTGAAGCGGTGTCTGTACGACTGTTCCCTCTATTTTATCTCCGCCGTTAACAGAGATAATGACGTTCATGCCTTCCTTGACATCTTTCAGAGCCTCTCGCTCCGGAGCAGTGTAAATGACGTACAGCTTGCTCGGATCGCCTACCGTGACGAGCGTTTGGTGCGCGTCCACCTCATCGCCTACTTGCTCGTTGCTGACGAAGATGACGATTCCGTCAAAAGGCGCCACCAGCTTGGTCTGCGTCCAGCGCTTTTGCAGATTGTCCAGCTCCATTTGCTTTTGCTTCACATTCAGCTTCGCCCGCTCCACGGCGTACTTGCGTTCTTGCGGGTCCTGCAATTTTGCCAGCTCCAAAAGAGCCTTGTCCCACTCGATCTTGGCCAGCTTCGTCTCACTCGCCTTGGCGTTCATCTCCGCCTTCAGAGCATCCAGCTTGGCCGATTCCACTTCGTAATGATTGTCGCGCTGGGCATCCAGCAGCTCCAGCTTGGCTTTTTCCACCTCGTAGCGGGCGGATTCGATCTCCCGCTCCAGATCGGCGGCATCCAGCTCAGCCAGCACTTGCCCTTTTTTCACCCGCTCCCCGCTTTGGGCAGCAAACGACTTCAGGCGCAGTCCTTTTGTCTCGGGAAAAGATAGCTCCACCGTATTCGCGGTCGTAAACGTACTGTTGCCTTTGACGCTTTTCACGATTGATCCTTGCGTCACTTCGGCAACCTCGTACGTAATCGGAGATGGCTCCACCAGCGGCGGCGCCAAAGCTTCCTCTTCCTTTGGCAACAGGGAACAGCCTGTCAACATCACGGCCAACGATACATACAGCCACTTCATCTGCTTACCTCGAACCGCGTACCGTCTTGATGCGACCGTCCTCCAATTCATAGACATCATCCGCCACCTCCATTACCCCAGGATCGTGTGTGGTCATGACGATGCTCATTTCGCCTTCATCCACCAAGCGGCGAAACAAACGGCTGATCTGCAGCCCTGTTTTGCTGTCTAGCTCGGCTGTCGGCTCATCTGCCAAAAGCAGTGTCGGCCTGCTCGCAATCGCTCTGGCAATCGCACATCGCTGCTGTTCTCCTCCGGACATCTCGAACGGCCGATGCTGTGCCCGTTTGGACAATCCCACGAAGTCAAGAGATTCACCAACACGCTCCTTCCATGTCGCAGCAGACGCTCCGGACAGGCGCAGCCCAAACTCGACGTTTTCCGCCGCTGACATGAGTGGAAGCAAGCCAAACGATTGAAAAATAAAGCCCATGTGCTTTTTCCTGATTTTGGTGCGCGCATGATCAGGAAGCTTGCCGATTTCACGGCCCTCGAAATAAACGCTGCCTGACGTCGGGCGATCAAGGCCGCCCAGCAGATTTAAAAGAGTCGTCTTGCCTGACCCTGATCTTCCTTTTAAAACTAGCAATCTTCCTTTTTCCACGTGCATTTCTACACCTTGCAGCGCTCGAACGGCAGCCGCCCCTCGGCCAAATATGCGTTCTACGCTTTTTGTCTCTGCAATCAAAGTCACGATGACACCCCCGAAAATAAATTTTTAAATAGATAGAATATTATAGTAACGAAAATAATGACTTCTTTTCCATGAAAATGTAATAAAGCAATATAAAATAAAATAAACCGTTACTTTATTTCTTTTTGTTTCCAGTTCTATTCCTATTCAAAATTCTTATTGATAATAGTAATCATTCTCTAATATAATCATCCCAAAAGACAAAGATATTGATTCTCATTATCAAGTAACGGGAGGCTATACATCGTGAAGCAAGCAGGATGGAAAATGGGCATGATGGCGTTGCTGTTGACAAGTGCAGTCGGGTGCAGCAACACGCAACCTGCCGAACCGGCGAAGGATTCAAGCGCAACCGCACAACAACCAGCTACAGAACAACAGACAACCTCGTCCTCAACAGAGAAAGCGGCTGCCGCAATTAGCGTGGACGAGAAACAGGCAGCAGAGCTGCTGGCGCAATTCCAGGGTCACTCTCCTGCCAAAGTCGTAACGATCTCCGTCGCGATTACCGAAATCATGAACGAGCTAGGCATTGCCCCGATCGGAGTGCCTACGACCAGCAGCAAGCTGCCTGCTGCTCTGGACAGCGTGCCCCGGATCGGGACGTCGCACCAGCCTGACCTGGAGCAAATCGCCAAGCTCCAGCCGGAAATCGTCCTCGGCCCCAGCTCCATCAAAGACAGTGTCGACAAAAAATTGAAGCCTGCGGGCACGCCAACCGCTTATTTGCCCGTCGATTCCCTCGATGAGCTGAAGCTGTCCACAGTCGTGCTCGGACGCCTTTTCAAACAGGAAGCGAAAGCAGAACAACTGCTCGGCAAAATCGCGGAACAGGAAAAAACCGCCATCGAGGCGACGAAGGGCAAGCCGGCTCCCAAAGTGCTGTTTTTGTTCGGCTCGGCTGAAGCGCTCATGGTCATGAATGAAAACACGTTCGCCGGAAGCATCGCCCGCAACCTGGGGGCTGTCAACGTAGCTGCCGATACACTCAAACAAACGCAAACCTACGCTCCTTTGAACATGGAGAGCATCATCGCGGCCAATCCGGATGCCATCTTGCTTGTAGCGCACGGCGATCCGAATGCTGTAGCGAAAAAATTCGAAGAAGACGTGAAAAAGAACGGCGCCTGGGAAAAAATGAACGCCTTCAAAAATGGCAAAATGCAGTCGCTTGATTTCAGTACGTTCGGCACGGCTTCTCTCGTCAACGCCCCTGCGGCCTATCAGCAGCTTGCGGACATCCTGTACAAGTAAGCAATAAGGAGCTTTTGCCGTGAGCCAGAACCACTCAAACAAAAAAACAGTCGTGTTGGGAATCGCCTGCCTGCTGCTTCTGCTGGCTACGCTGCTCTCTGTCGGGCTCGGGAGTGTGCAGCTATCGCTGTGGGAAACAATGACAACGGTACTGGGGCAAGGGACTGAGGCCAACCATACCATCCTGTGGGACATTCGGATTCCCCGCGTTTTCCTTGCGCTCTTGATTGGCGCCAATCTCGCCGCATCCGGAGCGCTGTTGCAGGCTGTCATGCAAAACCCGCTGGCCGATCCCGGGCTGACCGGAGTATCCAGCGGTGCAGCCGTCACGGTTTTGTTCATTATGCTGGTGGTGCCCGGCTATTCCGCTCTCATCCCGCTTTTTGCCATCCTCGGAGGCGGGGTCGCTGCCTTGATGGTTTACATATGGGCCTGGAAAAAGCAGGGGGGCTTCACTCCTGTGCGCATCATCCTGTCTGGTGTCGCCGTCAATGCCGTATTTGGCGGCGTCATCGGCCTGTTGTCCATTTTGTACAGCGACAAGCTGCCAGCGGCTCTGCAATGGATGAACGGGAGCCTGTCCGGGAAAAGCATGAGCGATGTGCTGACGATCCTCCCCTACTCGGTCGCCGGGTGGATCGCCGCTCTGTTATGCATTCGCTCCGCCAACATCTTGCGCCTGGGCGAGCAGGTCGCGCACAATCTCGGGCAAAACTTGAATCGGCTCCGCTTCACCTTGTCCCTGATCGCCGTCTACCTCGCTGCCATCTCCGTATCGACCGTGGGACTGGTCGGTTTTGTCGGGCTGATCGTCCCGCACATGGCGCGCATGCTGATGGGCTCCGATTACCGGATGAACCTGCCTTTCGGACTTGTCCTCGGCTCTCTCGTCCTGCTCGTAGCGGATACGCTGGGACGGACGCTTTTTGCACCGCTCGAAATTCCGGCAGGGATCGTCATGGCGATTGTCGGCGGCCCCTACTTCCTTTACCTGATGCGAAAAGGAGGACAGTGAAGTGCTACATGTACAGTCGTTGAATATAAATTACGGGAGCAAACGAATCGTCAACGATTTTTCCCTGACGATCGAGGAAGGGGAAATCGTTTCGATCATCGGACCAAACGGCTCAGGCAAATCGACCGTGCTCAAAGCGATCTCGCGCCTGATTCCTTGCGAGAGCGGCTGTGTGCGCATCGCGGGCCAACTGGCGGACAGCATGAGCATGAAGCAGCTGTCCCGCGTCATGTGCATGCTGTGCCAATCCAACTCCTGTCCCTCGGATGTCACCGTCGAGGAACTCGTCGGATATGGTCGTGTTCCGCACAAAAAGTGGTATGAACGACTCGATGCAAACGATTTTGAAATCGTCGACTGGGCCTTGCAACAAACAGGCATGGACAGCTACCGGAAGCGCTATCTGGCTTCCCTGTCCGGCGGGGAAGCCCAACGAGCCTGGATTGCCATGGCCTTGGCCCAGAAACCGAAGCTTCTCTTGCTCGATGAACCGACAACGTATTTGGACATCGCCCACCAACTGGACGTACTCGAGCTGGTAGCAAAGCTGAATAAGGAATTACAGCTCACGGTTGTGATGGTGCTGCACGATCTGAACCACGCCAGCACTTACAGCGACAAGATTTGCGTCATCAAGGACGGGGACATTCGCGTATTCGGCAAGCCCCAGGATGTCTTTACGATGGAGCTGATTCGCAGCGTCTACGGCGTCGACACGGAAATTCAATATACGCCAGACAGCAAAAGCCCGCGTATCCACGTCCTGAAAAAAGCACAATAATTTACGAAAAGCGAGGGATGCTCGTATGAAAGCAATGGACAAAGAAGCGATGAAGGTTCAGTACCAGACGTTTGCGGCCGGTATGAAAACACTCATGCTCAGCACAATCGACGAGCATGGAACGCCGTTTATCTCCTATGCCCCGTTCGTCAAGCACAACGGAAATTTTTATATTTACATCAGCAAAATCGCCAATCACTACCGTTACCTGGAAGAACAGCCGGGAGTCGATGCGATGCTGATTGAAGACGAATCCAAGACAGCGAATCTGTTTGCCCGCCAGCGCGCCCGCTTCGTCTGCACAGCCCGCAACATCGGCAACACCGGACATGATGAGATATTCGCCCAGTTCGAACAGCGCTTCGGCAAAAGCATGATGGATATGCTGCGCGGCCTCGACTTCTCCCTGTTCGAGCTTGAGCCATCGGAAGGCCGCTACGTTGCCGGATTTGGTCAGGCGTACGACATCGACCTGGCCGCGGACAAATTCGTGCACGTCAACCGGGACGGCCATTCCCAATCAGCCAAATAGACATTCACGCCAACAGGAGGGCACTTTCATGACTACATATTCAACTGCATTGACACTGTGGCTCACCATCCAGGAGAGATTCCACAAAACAGCCAAAAGCATGCCGGAAGAAGATTTGAAGCTCCGCATGGGCGCGGCATCCATCGGCTATATGCTCAGACATAACGCCGAGGTGGAATACATGTTTGCCGACTGGTATTTCGGGCAAAGCATCCCGGCAGACGTTCAGCTTTTGACGAAAAACGGGCCTGTCGAGGGAAAAGAATTTACCAACATGCGCGAGCTTGCCGATTTCATGACAGCCTCCAACGACCATCTGCTTGCCGGAATGCAGAACATGTCGGAAGAAGCGTGGACGACGCCTGTGACGACGCCGCTCGGTACGTCGACCCCGCTCGAAGCATTGGGACGCCTCATGTACCACACAGGCATCCACGCCGGACAAATCTCGCAAATTCAACGAGCGTTCCATGCAAAAGAAAAAGAGCGCACGCATTAAAGCGCCGCTCTACACAAAAAAATCGCCCCTCGTCACGATCCAACGGACGAAAGGGCGATTTTTTCATTGGCAATTGCGTCAGGACATGACGATTTTTCTGGCTGCGTTCAAAAACATTTTCACGCCGATTTCCAGCGCATCCTCGTCGATGGTAAAGCGCGGATGATGGTGCGGGTAAGTGATCCCCTTTTCCTTGTTTCCGGCCGCGACATAGAAGAAGCAGCCCGGAGCTTTTTGCTGGAAGGCGGAAAAGTCTTCGCCGCCCATCGTCGGACGCATATGCTCGACCCACTCTTCGCCCAGCGCTTCCACGACGACCTCTTCCATCAGACGCGTCACTTCCGCATCGTTGATTACCGGACGGTAGCCGAACTCGTACTTGAACTGATAGCTCGCGCCATGTGCTTCGGTAATCCCTTTGATCACGCGCTCCATCAGGCCGGGAATGGACTCCCGCAACGTTTGGTCAAAGCTGCGCACCGTCCCGCAAATTTCTACCGAGCCAGGAATGACGTTGTGAGTAGTCCCGCCGACAAACTGCGTGACGGACAGCACCAGGTTGTCGAGCGGATCGGCATTGCGCGAGACGATATGCTGCAAATTGGTTACGACCTGTGCCGCAACGGCGATGCTGTCGATAGTTTCATGCGGAAGCGCGGCATGGCCGCCTTTTCCCACCACAGTGATCCAGAACGTGTCAGGCGCTGCCATCATTGGTCCCGGGCAAATGCCGACTGTCCCGAACTCCATCGTCGCCCACAGGTGCGTCCCGATGACGATATCCACGCCATCCATTACACCTGCCTGCACCATCTCCTCCGCACCGCCTGGAAACACTTCTTCGGCGTGCTGGAACAAAAAGCGCACTTCGCCCTTGATCTGCTCTTTCATGCCGGACAAAATTTTCGCAGTACCAAGCAGCATCGAGGTATGTCCGTCGTGCCCGCAAGCGTGCATCACGCCCGGATTTTTCGAGACAAATTCAAAGCTGTTTTCTTCCGTGATCGGGAGCGCGTCCATGTCCGCGCGCATCGCCAGCACTTTTCCCGGCTCGGAGCCGATAAGCCGCGCCATCACACTGTTTTTCGTCGGTCTGCTCACTTCCAGGTTGCCAAAAGACAAAAGCGTCTCATAGACGAATTGCGCTGTCTTCTCTTCGTGGAAGGACAGCTCGGGATGCTCGTGCAAGTAGCGTCTCCACGCTATGACTTGCTCTTTGACCGCTCCGGCCGCCTGGTTTAAATCTGTCACTGTCGCTGTCATCGTTGTCTCCTCCTCGCCCGGCGAACGGCTTTGGAGCGCCTGTCCGCCTGCCTGCTCTCTATATTTGCTTTGCCAAAGTCAAAACGGTTCGGTACAACACCTTCGCTCCGTCCGCGCAATCCTCCATAGTCGAGTATTCCGCCGGATTGTGGCTGATGCCGTCTTTGGAGCGGATGAAAATCATCCCGACCGGACACAAATCGACCAGCTGCATGCAGTCGTGCCCCGCTCCGCTAGGGAGTCGGAACACTTCCAAGCCTTCCGCTGCACAGCCGTCCGCCGCAGCCTCCTGAATGCTGTCCGAGCATACCGCTGGCGCGATCCGCTGCAACAACTCCACTTTCAGCGTCACGTTGCGCTCTGCGCAAATCGCCTTGGCCCGATCGCAAATGCGCCGTTCTACGTCATCGCGAATCAACTCGTCCACATCGCGCAAGTCGAGCGAGAACTCTACCCGGCCCGGAATCACGTTGACCCCGCCAGGAAACGCCTGGATTTGTCCGACTGTCCCGACGCTGGTTCTCGTCCGGGCGGCTTCGTCTTCGATGGCGAGCATCACGCGTGCGGCCGCAGCCAGTGGATCACGGCGCAAATTCATCGGGGTAGCTCCGGCATGCCCTGCCTCGCCTTCCAAAATGAATTTCATCCAGAGCGGCCCCGCTACACCTGTGACGATTCCGACGGACAAACCGCGGCTTTCCAGCACTTTGCCCTGTTCGATATGCAGCTCCACATACGCCTTGACGCTGCCAGGCGCGCGTGCGGCAAGGCCCGTCTGGTCAGGATCAAGCCCGACCTGGCGCATCGCCTCGGCTATGGTGATTCCGTCCTTGTCTGCCTGCTCCAGCTCGCTTCTTTTGATCAGTCCGGCAATCGCCCGGCTTCCGATCATCCCGTAGCCAAACCGCGTTCCTTCCTCGTCCGTCAAAGCAAGCACCTCAATCGGGTGCTCCGTCTCAATTCCCTGCTCATTCATCGTCTGCAAAATTTCCACGCCTGCCAAAACGCCAAGAGGCCCGTCAAAATCTCCGCCATTCGGCACGGAGTCGATATGCGAGCCAACCAAAACAACAGGTGCCGAAGGATTTTTCCCTTCTTTGCGTCCAATCAGATTGCCTACTTCATCCTCGCGAACGTCAAGCCCTGCTTCCTTCATGAAGGAAGCTACGAGATCTTTTGCCGCACGCTCTTCGGGGGTAAACGACAGCCGCGTTATCCCTCCAGCTTCCTGGGCGCCAATCTTGCCCAACTGCCCCAGTCGATCCCACAACCGATCCGCATTGATCATGACGAGTGACTCCTCCCTTATCCAACCGCTTATTAACGGTTGATTTACGGCTATGTCCCTAATTGTATAATAGTCTGTCTATTTTGAAAAGAAAAAAGCGTGTCGCCACGCCTCCCAAATAACGCACTTATCACAAGGAAATCCGGTACACTTTGCGCGGACGGCCGCGCGGATTCGGACTCTCCTCGCCGACGACTTGCGCGATGCCTTTCGACTCCAGCTCGATCAATATCCGGCGGGCGCTGCGTGGCAAAATTTGCATATGCGAAGCCAACTCATGCGCGTTGATCTCTTGCTTGCCCCGCTTTTTCAAAATCGACTCCAGCTTGGACAAAGTCATGACGCTTAACGACGTCAACTGGCTCAGTTCCTGCAACTTTTCCGAGTCGTAGCGATAGGCGATCTGCTCCTCCCGTCCCAGTGGTCCAAGGACGCTTTTGTCGTCCAAAAACACCATCCAGTTGCCAGCTCCCCGCTCCTTGGCGTGAAGAAGTGCCGTGCCGCCGTGAATTTCCGCTTCGTAAGCCGTTTTGCCGATGCCGATGCCGCACGTGACCAGATCGGGGCGAATCCCGAACAGCTCCTCCAGATCGGGAATCGTGGCGTAGTCAGACGTGACCTCCTGCACTTTTCCGCGCGTGGTAAAAATCACGTAGCGCCCCGGCCCGGCCGTCTTCAGCGAGCCTTGCAAATACTTGGCGTAGCGCAAGAGCTTTTCCATCGTCTTGATCTCGGCATTTTGCCATTCATCCGTGGAAAAATTGCCGCCCGCAAGCTCGCGGAACGGATCGATTTCCATCATCTGCACCGCGATCTGCGTATCCTTGAAGTGGAGCATCTCGTGCGTGCGCAAAAGCATGTGGATGACAGACAGCACCCCCGCTTTTGTCGGCACGACGCGATGTACCGGGACACCGCGGCGCAAAAGCTCCAGCTCAGCCGTTCGCAGGCAAGTGACCGCTGCCTTTGTCTTGCCTTCCTGCCATAGCTTTTCGTGAAAATCCGCCAGCTCACTGGCCAAAATCGCGCCCTCGTAATGTTTGAGCCAGCGAAAGCCTTCTGCTATGCCCGCTTCCTGCAAAAAGTGTCCCAGCTCTTCCGCAGTGAACGTGTCGAAGCTCACCTCGTCTACGCGAATCCCGAGCTGGTGGGACAAATGCAGCAACGTTCGGTACAAGCTCGCGCCAATGTGCGGCACATAGGCTGTCGGCACCTGGATTTTGCCCGTCTGGCTCGCCATCGCATGCGGAACCTGGCCGGAAAAAAGCCACATGTCCACCTCGTCCAGGTGCGGCAGCAGCAAATCCGGAATGTCTTCTTCTCTCCAATACACAATCGGCAAGCATTCAATCTCGGGAAACTCCTGCACAGCCGATTCGATGATCGCAAGCGAATCATCCGCGCCGATCACGCCTAGTCGCAGCCTCAATACTCGTCCCTCTTTCACGCTTTTTTCCTAGAATAGCAAAAATTTGCGCCGGCAAACAGCCACCGCCTTCCGTTAACGGGCGACCAGACTGCCTGCTGCCTGCCCGATCCGGTGCGCCGCGTACAAAATGGGCACGACCAGCAAACAGTAAGGCAGCGTGCTCCAGACGAGCGACCATGTGACCAGACCCGCTTCGAACAAGTGGACATACGTGTACACGCTGTAGGGCAGAACCAAAATCACGGCAGTTGCCACGCCAGGTGTGTACGTGCGCAGCGCAATTGTATGCCCGAGATGGGTGAAGACATGCAGAAACATGACGTGCAGGCAGACCAGGAACAACGGCAAATAAGTTCCCTGTGGCAGTGTGGCAGCCGCAAGCACGACCGCAGCAGAGAGGACAGCGAAAATGCACGCGACTGCCACGGCAAACTGTGCGGTACTCATGGACAGAGACGGCTCCAGCCATTTTTGCAGGCCGCGGGGAACCTTTTGCATGATCTGCTCCCGCTTCACCCGGAGCCAGCTTTCGACCATGATGATTTCCTCCAGATCGTGAAAGACAAACACAACCAGCAACAGCCAAATGAGATGCGTCAACTCACCCATGCGCCATCCTCCTCATCGCTTTTCCTGCAAAATTCCGTGCGCCAAAAAGCATACGGCTTCGTCGGCGAGCTGCTCGGGCGGCTTTTCCCCGGTCAGCAAAAAGCGGGCCGTCAGCCGGTAGCATACGGCGACCATCGCTTCTGCGGCCACTTCAGGCGACAAAGCGGCGCGGACGTGTCCGGCAGCCTGATTTTGCCGCAAGTTGGCGCTTACCATCGCTGCCAGCTTGCGGTGCAGCTCCTCTCCTGCTTCCGCCTGATACAGGACAATCTGCGTCAATTCGGGCCGCTCCTGAAAGAACCCAAACAGAGCGACGAGATTTTCGCGCACCTGGTCGAAGACGTCTGCTTTGCCCAACGCCGTTACCTTGCTCCCTCCGTCAGCAAGCTCCCACAGCCGGGAAAAAAATTCGTCCATAAGCTGCTGGTACAGCCCTTCCTTGCTCTCGAAATACTGGTAAAAAGAAGCTTGCGTCAGCCCCGCCGCCTTGACGATGTCGCTCACCCGCGCGCGATGAAACCCTTTCGCCGCAAATTCAGAAGCTGCCGCCGCAAGCAGTCGGCCACGGCTTTGCTCGCCTTTTGGCAATTTGCTCTCCTCCATCTCCCCACCCCCAAAAGTAACTCAACAGTTATATAACTCATGAGTTACTTTTACATTTTTTGGCTTATTTTGTCAATCCCCTCTTGCTTTTTTGATTGGCACTGCGTAAAATGATTGCTCAAAGGGTATCTTTTTAATGGCAATGAGGAAGAAGAGTAGTCATTTTTCGAGACGACAGAGAGCTGATGGTTGGTGCGAATCAGTGTTGAGGGAATGATGAATGGGCTTCCGAGCTCCAAACCGAACCCGGCTTGTTCGCAGCGGCAGTAGGCTTTGGCGTTACGTCCGTACGTTACAAAGGACACCGTATCAAAACGGTACGGAACAAAGCGATTTTGCGCATGATTGTTTCCTGTGCAAAATAACAAGGGTGGCACCACGGTTCATTCGTCCCTGTCCAGGGCGGATGGACCTTTTTGTATTTCCATCATTTATTTCCCCATTTGGAAAGGAGCAGCATCTATCATGAAAACCATTTTTTCCGGTATTCAGCCCAGCGGCATCTTGACCCTCGGCAACTATTTGGGCGCCATGAAGCATTTTGTTCCGTTGCAGGACCAGTTCAACTGCTATTACTGCATCGTCGATCAGCATGCGATCACTGTGCCGCAAGAGCCGTCTGTTTTGCGCGAAAACATTCGTCGTCTCGCAGCCCTCTACCTGGCAGTCGGCCTCGATCCGAACAAAATGACCTTGTTCATCCAATCGGAAGTTCCGGCCCACGCCAAGCTCGGCTGGATCATGCTTTGCACGGCGTACCTCGGCGAGCTGGAGCGCATGACCCAATTCAAGGACAAATCGGACGGACGCGGCGAGTCGATCCCTGCCGGACTGCTGGCGTATCCTCCACTGATGGCGGCAGACATTCTCCTGTACGGCACTGACCTCGTTCCGGTCGGCGAAGACCAGAAGCAACACCTGGAGCTGACACGCGACCTGGCAACCCGCTTCAACAACCGTTACGGAGAAATTTTCACCATTCCGGAAGTTCGCCTGCCGGAAACGGGCGCACGCATCATGTCGCTCGCCGATGGCACGAAAAAGATGAGCAAATCCGATCCGAACCAGGGCGGCTTCATCTCCATGCTGGATGACCCGGCTACGATCACGAAAAAAATCAAGCGTGCGCAGACCGATTCCGACAGCGCTGTGCGCTATGACAAGACAGAAAAGCCAGCTGTCTCCAACCTGATGACCATCTACTCGCTCTGCTCCGGCAAATCGCTGCAAGAGATCGAAGCGATGTACGACGGCAAAGGCTACGGCGCTTTCAAGACCGACCTGGCCGAAGTCGTGGTGGAAACATTGCGTCCGATCCAGGAGCGCTACGAGCAGCTATTCCACTCCTCCGAGCTGGATGACATTCTCTCTGCCGGAGCCAAAAAAGCCAATGATGCTGCCAACGAGATGCTGCACAAAGTCGAAACAGCGATGGGCATGGCTCGCTAACCGACAGCAAGAACCACGCAAAAAACGGGCCGGGATATATCTCCCGACCCGTTTTCTTTTGGCAAAAGCGACTACGAATACTGCGTTACTTGCTTCGCATCGGCCGCCTTTTTGGTAACGAAGCTGACAGCAACCATGACGAATATGTTGACCACGAGAGCGAAGACCCCGTTGTTCAAATCCTGAATCCACTGGGGGAAGCCCGCGAACAGCATGGCCATGGTCGTTTTGGTGAACGTCATGTACAAGACGATTCCTACCCCGAAGAAAATGCCCAGGAACGCCCCTTGCTTCGTAATCTGGTTACGCTTCATCAAGCTGCAATACAGGGCCGGAGCCAGTTGGGTCACCAAACTGAACGAGGTGAGGTACAAAGTGGCAAGCGTGTTGTTCTCGCCCAAAGCCATCATCGTGCACACGAGGGACAGGACGATCACGAAGCTTTTGGCAATCAGGGCAGAGTTGGCCCCTTCGGCCTTGGGAAACATGTAACCGTATACATTCTTCGTCAGCATCGTAGCCGCAGACATCAGCATCATGGAGCCGGGCACGAGGGTAGCCAACAAGCCTGTAGCACCGATGATGCCCACAAACCACGGATCAAACGTCTTCATCGACAGGCGCAAAAGCGCGTAATCGCCGTCTGGCCCCGTAAGTCCAGGCACTTGAACGATGGCGGTAAAGCCGACAAAGTAGACGAACAAAATCATGATCGCATAGAGCGGAAGCAAAATGGCGTTGGTACGGAATGTCCGCGCATTTTTGGCTGCGAAAATCGTCGGTGCGTTATGCGGCCACATGAAGTAGCCGAAAGCGCTGATCGCTACGGTGGAGATGAACCAGGAGAGACTCATGCCTTTGTCCGGCAAGGTCAAAATCCCTTCCTTGGCCGCACTGACCGTTTCAAACATATGTTGAAAACTGCCATGGTAATGCACGGGCAAGTAAATACCGAGGAACAGGATGACAAAGAAAATCAGAAAGTCTTTCACCGTGGAAGTCCAGGCAGAACCGTGGATGCCGGAAATCATGACGTAAACGACCAAGGCGATCATCCCGATCCAGATCGCTACGGTAGGAGAAATCGCTCCGTACGAAGTGGCGGACACCAGTATACCCATCGACTTGAACAACAGAACAATATAAGGGACAAGGGCGACTACGCCGACAATCGTCACAAACACGCCCAACACGGGACTGTTGTATTTGACGGCAAAAAATTCGGATTGGGACACGAGGTTGTGTTTCTTCGCGAACCGCCAGATCGGGGGCAACAGCCAGTAGGACGTAATCGCGCCCAAAGTCGTGAAAGCGATCAGATAAAAGCCGACTGCGCCTTTGGAATAAGCCAGACCGCTCGTGCCGAGCAGGGTAAAAATCGAGTACGTCTCACCCGCCAACAGCAGGAACACGAAAATACTGCCGAATCCCCTGCCGCCAATCGCCCATTGCTCCATGCTCATGTCTTTTCCCCTGCGGGCCATGATGCCCAGCAACAGACTGACGAGTAACGCCCCGAAGATGATCCACATCGCGCTGTTCATTCGGTTTCCTCCTCTTGTTTGTTAATCGGATCGAGCTTGAAAATGATCCACATGATGACAGAGGACATAATCGTCCAGAAAAAGAACCAGAACAGCAGGAAAGGAAGTCCGAAAACGAATGGTTCCATTCGGTTGACAAATCCTGTGCCGACAAGAATTGCCAGAAACGGCAGCAAGCCGAGCAAATAATACACTTTCATCGATGTAGCCCCCTTTTCGTGGCAGGCAACAGGAGACCAGCCGCCCGGTCCGGTCGTTTACAGCCGTTCCGGTAAAAATGGCCAGCGCTCCGTTCGCCTGCTCTGTGACTGTTTTTATTGGGCCTGTCCGTATGTTTTCATCAACAAATGCAGCGTTTCCAGCATGACATTGGCTCCAGCCTCAATGTCTTCCCAAGACGTAAACTCATCCGGATGATGGCTAACCCCGTCCTTGCTGGGAACGAAAATCATGCCGACGTCGGTAACAGCCGTCAGCGAGTTGGCATCGTGATTGGCCCCGCTGAACATGTACTGGTAAGACTCGCCTAGTTGCTGGCACGCTGCCTCTATGTTCGCCTGAATCCGCGGCGAGAGCGCATTTGGCCGCTTTTCCACGTCCACCTCGATCCGGGCCGCGATATTGGCTTGCGACCAGTTCCGAATCTGCTCCTCAATCCCCTTCATTTCCTCCCAGTTGCTGCCGCGAATTTCAATGTTGAGATCGGCTTCGCCTGGCACGACGTTTGCCAGATTGGGCGAAATAGCTATTTCGCCAACCGTTGCCACAATATCGCTGTTCGCTGCGACAGCGAGCCTGTTGACCTCCTGGATCAAGCGCGCCGCATCAAGCAAGGCGTCATGGCGCAGATGCATCGGTGTCGTGCCGGAGTGGCTGGCCCGCCCCTTTACTTTCACGGCTAGTCTCAGGATTCCCGCAATGGCTGTCACAATGCCGATTCGCTTTTGATTGGTTTCCAAAAGGGCGCCCTGCTCAATGTGCAGTTCCAGATAGCAATGGTAGTCGTCTTTACTGCGCTTGGCGCCTGCAACGTCGCACCATGTAAAGTTCAACTGACGCAATTTTTCGTCAAAATCTTCCGACTGTTCGATTGATCCTGCGACTGCTCTGCTGCCAAATGTGCCTCCGAGAAGATTGGCTTCCTCGCCTACAAAACCAACCAGTTCTAGCGGCACTTCCGGCAGGCTGCCTGCTTCCTGCAATGTCTGGATACATTCCAGTCCGACGATGACGCCGAGCGCTCCGTCGTACAATCCGCCGTTTGGCACCGTATCGAGGTGGGAGCCAAACACAATGGCGGGTACTCCCGCAGCTCCCCACCGACCAGTCACGTTTCCCAAGCTGTCTTCGTTTACCGTCAGCTTCAGTGCGGACATCTTTTCTTGCAGCCAGGCAAGCGCCCTTTTTTCCTCGGCGGAGTAGGCCAGCCGGGTATAGCCTGCTGTTCCTGCATTGGCAACCGCGCCCACTTCCATCAAGTTGTTTTTCAACCGTTCGAGGTTGATGCGCATTCGTGTCATGTTGTCTTCATCCTTCCACTGACCAACTTTCGATCCGCTCCAGCCATTCGCTGACGGACGTTCGCTCTGGCAGCAGCAAGGCTTCTGCGATCATCTTGCTGGATACATCCGCCTTCCATCGACCGAGCATGCTGGTAAATTTGTCGCGTAGCAATTCTGTTGGAAACGGCTGATCGAATCCCCCCGATGCCGCATCGACGTAGACGCTTTTCGTTGTGCCTTCGCGCGTCGCAACCGTCACTCTCGCCGCACGCTTGGCTGGCAGCAGCGCCGTCATTTCCGCACTTTCCGTCACGCGTATTTTTTTCGCCAGCTCGCGGACAGAACGGTCTTGGAACAGGGCCCCAGAGAAGCAATCGTACAGCGAATGGCCGTGGATGAGCACGGAGAGCAAAAACGGGATGGAAAACTTCGCCGCCAAAGCGTTCGCCGGATCTGGATCGTCCAGGCGGGCCGCCAAACCGTACGTCTCTACTTGCACGAAGTCGATCTGCGCTGCATGCAGCTCCATTTCTTGCTGGAGAGCAAGCAGGGCATCGATTGCGGAATGGGAAAAACGGCAAGACGGGTATAGCTTGAAGTAATTTTTGTTCAACAAGGGCGGTGCCCACAAATCCGTCTGGAACAGCTCATACCGGATGCCTTTGGACAAAATCGTTCCCCACAGATGGTCGACGACATGCTCGCTGCTTGCAAAACCGGCCGCCTGGAACTCCCACGCCTGCAACGCCAGAAAACTGCCGATCCCGGCATACAGATTGCGAACCGTCATCCCCGTGACGGCTGCTTCCCAAGACGTTGCCAGCGGGAGCGAGGCAGCGAGCAGCGCCGCCTCGATGATTTGCTGCCTGGACTTTTTTTGCAAAAGGCCGCTGGCAACCGCTCCCCCGACAATTCCCCACGTTCCGTGCGGGTGCATGTCGTCATTCATGTTGCTCGCATAAGCCAGACGCGCTGCTACTTCATAGCCAATGGCAAAGGCACGGATCAGTTCTGCGCCTGACGCCTTGTGCTCCAGGGCGGTAATCAGGGCAGGCGCGAGCATGTGCGCCGCAGGATGCCCTTTTGCAAACTGGTTGCCCTCATCCAGCTCATTCGTTACGATCGCAGTGCCGTACAGCATCGCTGCCTGCGCACTCGTCGTATACAATCCGGTTCCAAATACGGGAACGGCGTGCAGTTCGTCCCGCTCGGCAAAAGCCACGTTTTCCAAATAGGCGCTCAGCTCTGGCGAAGCGAAGCCGTAGCAGGCAGCAAACAGCGTATCCGCAATCATCCACGTAGCCCGCTCGATCGTCTCGTCAGGGATGTCTTCCGGCCGCAAGTCGAGCAGTTCGCTCAACATGTCTGTAAATCGCTCCATGCTCAATGGTTGCGCCCCCCAACAGCCGCTCCCTTGTAAGCGGAACCGGGAACAAACGAACCGAAGCCCGGCTCGACAGTGACCTCTTCGCCGTCGTACACAGTCGTCCCGCGCACAATCGTCTGAATGACTTTGCCCTTCACTTCCTGGCCGTGGAACGGCGACATTTTCGAATGAGAGCGGAAGCGAGTCTCGTCAATTACCCATGTCTGGTCAGGATCAATCACGGCAAAATCGGCATCGTAGCCTACCGCGATTTTCCCTTTGCCCGGAATCTGGAACACTTCTGCCGGATGCTGCGCCATTACTTTGGCGAACTGGACAGGGGTCATCGTGCCTTTTGCTACCGTCGCAGCAAACATCAGCGGCGTCATGATCTCCACGCCTGGCAAACCGGATGCCGCTTTGAAAATGTTGTCATTGCCCGGATTTTTGTGCTCGGCTCCCCATGGCGCATGGTCGGAGGAAATCAGTTCGATATTCCCGTCCTGGAGGTGCTTCCACAACCCTGCCACTTCCTCTGGCTCGCGCAGCGGAGGATTGTTTTTCGCTTTCGGTCCGAACTGATCCAGTGCGTTCACGTCCAGCAGCAAGTACGGATAACAAGTTTCGCTCGTCACCTGGACGCCTTGCGCCTTGAAAGCATTGATCAAATCGATCGTACGCGGATGACTGACATGGACGATGTGCAGCTTCACGCCTGTCCAATAGGCAAATTCCATCAGCTTGAGCACGGCGCTTGTCTCGGTGACAGGCGGGCGCGTCTCATTATGCGCTTTTGGGTACACTTTGTTTGCCTGTTTATACTCCTCGATCATGTCGACGATGATTTCGTCATTTTCGGAGTGAAAAGCTGCGCGCAGTCCCGTTTCTTTGATCAGCTCCATCGCCTTGATAATTTCCGGGTCCGGGATGCGCGGAAAACGGTACGCATCGGTCTCAAACGTGGACATTTTGAAAGCGACGGCGCCAGCCTCCGCGAGCGGCACGATCTGATCCGTCCCGTTCGTTTTGGAAATGGTGCCCCACAGACATATGTCCACGACCGCTTCTTGCTCCAATTGTTTTACCTTTTTTTCAAAGATTTCTACATTCGAAATCGGATTTGGCAGGTCGTAGGGCATGTCCAGAAATGTCGTGATTCCCCCTGCTGCCGCAGACATGCTCGTCGGGATAAATCCTTCGTTCGGATTGCTGAAACAGTGAACGTGAACATCGATGGTTCCCGGGAACACGTAGGCGTTGGCAAAATCCAGCACCTTATCCGCCACAAGAACCGCATCCGGCGACTCGATAACGGCAATCTTCCCGTCCTTGACTCCAATCTGTCCCAAAGTCACCTGATCTTCTCGTACCATTTTCCCGCGAACAACCAAATCGTATTTTTCCATTCTATTCTCCCACCTATCTTTACAGATAGCGCTGAATCGACTCTGCCGCTGCCATCAGATGGGCAACCAGTTCCTTTTCGTCTTTTTCCAGCATCCGTCCACGAGGTCCGGCAATGCTCAAAGAAGCGACAACCTGCTGATCGGAATCATGGATGGGTACACCGTAAGAAACGACGCCTTCATCGATCTCCCCATCCGAGAAGGCGTACCCCTTCTCTCTGATTTCAGCCAAATTTTGTTTCATGACGGCGAGATCGGTGATCGTCTGCTCGGTATGTTTGCGCACAAACCCTTTCCCGTACAGCTCTTCCACGATCTCCTCTGCAAGAAAGGCAAGCAGCGCCTTGGAAGATGCCCCGCCGTACAACGGAACAATCTGTCCTTGCTCCGACGAAACTTTGATGGGCTGATGAGACGCAATCGTTTCGAGACAGACCGCCTGCATGTTGGAGTACACCAGCAAAATCGACGTCTCTTCTGTCTCCTTGGTCAATTGCCTCATCACAGGCTGCGCGATGGCTGTTATGTTCATGTCCAGGCGGACGATTTTCGCCAGCTTCAAAAAACGGTAGCCCAGGCTGTAGTACCCGTTGGCCGATTCCATGATATAGCCTTTTTCTTTGAGCAAACGCAGATGACGATAGACAGAACTTTGCGGCTGTCCCAACTTCTCGGCGATTTGCGGTACGTTCAACGCTCTTGTGTCAAAATCGAACAAATCCAAAATGTCCAAGGTTTTCTCTGCACTCATCTGATCTTGTATCCTTCTTTCGTAGTGTGATATCCCTCCTAACAGATTAGCATAGGACTGACTCTTGTTCCATTATCAACATTTGATAATTGATTATCATTTATTAAATTTTATGTTTTTACTATAGCGCACTTCGTTTGCTGAAGACAACTCATTTTTTCATTTGCCTGAAAATAAAGCTTTTCTCCCGGCCATAAATGCTTGATACGAGCGGGTTTTGTTTGGTACGCAGCAAAAAAGAAAAAGCTCCCCTGTTTGACAGAGGAGCTTTTCGCTCATTGGCTAGTTTCTACATTTCGCACAAACACATACACCTTCACCGTCTTGCCTTCATACTGGATCGTGATCGTTGCCCTTGTACCCCCAGAGGCATCTGCCAAGACGCGAATCCGTCCTGTCTCGTCTACCTCCACCTGCTCGGGCACGCTCGACTCGAACTGGATTCCTGCTGCATCCGTCACTTCTTCTGAACTTCCGTCGCCGTAAGTAGCGAGGACTTCAAGCTGCAGCTCCTCTCCAGGTACGAGCTTTAGCGATTTTGCCTTGACTTCGAGTTTGTCCAAAGCGGCATCTCCGACGACGTAAGCCGCAGCGGATTGCACCGGGAACACAGCCATGTCATCCTCTTGCGTCACCTTGATCGGCTTGCCCCTGGCTCCGGTTACCGTCTTCCACTTTTTGTTCCGGTACGTGTAAACTTGCCGCTTGTCGTCGCCGTCAGTTGCAGCGGGCAATCCGAGCGTGAAGCCTGCTTTGCCCAGGCTGGTCAGTTCTTTTCCGTTACTCCACGCTTGCAACAGGTAGGCTTCGCCCGGATTGGGAACGCCTTGCCACCCGTTTCCTTCTGCTTCCGTCAAGGAGAGGGCGAATTTTCTGGCCCGTTCCGCCGCAAAATACGCTCCCGGCACTTCCACCCATGCCCCGCCAGGTACGGTCAGGCTTGCACCGATCTCCTTTTTCTTCAACACTTCGACCAGTTGCTGATCCAGTGAAATCTGCTGCTCTTCCTGCCTTGCTTGTTTGCTCTGGAAGCGATCTTCTGTATCGGCATCATCCTCCTCGGGTGCCTCTACTGCCTCCTCTTCGATCTGGATGAACAACGCAGGCGTGAAGCCGATTTTTTCCCTCACATCCTTGATTGCCACAAGGAAATCGCCGAGCGTTTCCAGCAATTCCTCCACTTGCTCGTCTGACGCCTTGATCTCGGCTCCAGACTCGACCTCGATTGTGCCAGCCTGTTTCAGCAGCGTTTCAGCCAGGACGCGAACGCGTTTCGCCGCGTCTTTTGAGATATCTTCTGCATCGAGTGGGGCGAGCGCCGTTTTGGCAAAGTTCGTCAAGGCAGCAAGCCCGAGTCTGGCAAGCTCTTCGTCCTCCCCTTTTTCGCTGACAAGAGGATCAAACGCTTTTTGCAAAAATGATTCGGTCAAATCACGCAGTGTCGCTTCCCGGATGACGTCACGTTCGGCCTGCTCCATTACAGCAGCCAGCACCGTTGAAATCGTATCGGAAACTGTATCCCACTTGTCCGCTGGCTCCGGCTTTTTCGATTGGAGCAGCTTTTCCAAACTGCCGAGAACGAGGCCCACCTGTTTCACAATGCTTTCCTCGTCGGTTGCAGACAAAATCGCGTTTTCCGCTTGCTTGTTCAACTCCCTCTGCTTTTCCGGCGTCGGTGTCGTGTCTGGCGGGGTGACTGGCGGAATCGACGGGCTTGTCGGTTTGGCAGGCACTTGTACCGCAAGCGTTTGGGTCAGGGCAGTCGATTGATCTGACAGCCTGGTCACTTGCAAAATCAGCTCTACACTCGTCGCGCGATTCGGCGGCGTGATCGTGCCATCCAGCGCTACGACATCGGTGTCGCTCGACGACTTGATCGCCACCGCAAATTTTGCCGGCACTTGCGGCAGAGCGAGCCTGGTCGCTCCGGCTGCTGGCTGGGCGATGCGCGTGATACTGTCTGCTACTTCCTGCGCTGTCGTTTCGTACTCGCCTTGATTTTGCAAATCGAGCTGCACAAGCACCGGATCATGGTCGCTTACCCGGCCTTGACGCTCTGTGAACCCGGCATTGATATGCACGATATCGACCTTCGCGTTCGATTCCAGATGCGGGCTGACCAAAATTTGATCGAGCACTTGCGAGTTGCCTTGGTACACATACGTGTATTGTCTGCCCGGCGGCAGCGTCTCGACCATGTTGGTCAAAGCTCCATCCGCCAAAGCTCTCACTGGGTTGGAGAAGGGGAAGTCATTCAGGTCACCCAAAACAACTACGTTTGCCTTGGCGTCTGCTGCGTGAATCTGTTTGACAAAGCGGTTCACAACGCCGGCGATTTTCATCCGCTGTGCTTCACTCACCAGCTTCGGCGGCTGATCTTTGCCAAACAGCGCCCCATCTCCGCCCTTGGAATTAAAATGGTTGGCGATGACAAACACGGATTGGTCCTGGAATACAAACTCGGCTGCCAGCGGCTTGCGGCTGGACGCGAACGCCTCGTTGTTCGGATCGACCCGGCCCGGATTGAGTGTGAGGTGCGGCGCTCCGTTGCGCGACTCGACCTGCACCGCTTCTGTTGCTGTTCCCGCTGCGCCGTCTGCCAGTTGCACGCGATCCGGGTTGTAGAAAAATCCGACGCGAATGTTGCCGCCTGGCTGGCCGCCGTCCTGGTTGTTTTGCGGAGCGATATCGACGTAGCGGTAAGCAGGCCCGTTCTTTTGCCCGATGGCCTGAATCAACGCTTGCGCCGATTTGGCAGCATCCGTCTCACCGTTGTCTGTCGGCCCGTTGTTGTCCTGCATCTCTACGACACCGATAATATCCGGCGCTTTCATGTTCTCCACGATCGTTTCCGCGATGCGCCCGATTTTGTCTGAATCCGTCTTGGCGGAAAAGTTCTCGATGTTGTAGGAAGCGATCACGAGCTTATCCGGTTTCGGAGACAGTTTGGTCACAGTCGGCTCGCTTTCGCCTGCCTGTACGGAAAACGTTTTGGTGTGATACAGCTTGTAGTTCGCAAAGCTGTAATCGACAATTCCTACCAACGGTTCGGAAAAAGTGTCGCCAACCTTCGGATGATCCAAGATCGGCTCGAATTTGTCCGCTACCGTAATGCGCTCAGGGTGAAAATCGTCTGCTTGCAGCAAAACTCCGCCCGCTGGCGTGCGCGGCTGATCGGGGTGCGCCTGGTCGTCAATGATGACGAACTCAACGCTTGCCGGGTTGGAGAAAACTTTTGTCTCCCCGACCACGACTGGATTGTCGATCTGAACCAGCATCCCTTCGAGGCTTTCCCAAAAATCAATGCCGTCCTCCTCCGGATCGAACTTGCCCAGACTGTCGTTGTCGATGACCCTTTTTGGATAGCGGTAATTTCCTTTTCCGAGCACAATCGGGTCTGGCAAGGACTGATCCGGTTTCGTCACGGTGACTTTCGCAGCATCAATCTGCGTCTGCGTGAGGTCAGTGGCCGCCCTGCTCTGTTGCACATACTCCTTCACAGTCCCGTCGACGCTCACTTCATCGCCCGGTTTGACGGCTGCTTTCGGCTCATACACATAAATTCCTTCTGATGTACGCGGATCATCGTCGGGAGCTGTGTCTTGCATGTAGAAGCCCTGGACCGTTCCGCCGCTTTTCACGACCGCCGTGACAATTCCCGCAACGGCTTTTACCGTGCCGTCCGCCATCGGCGATTGGTGCGAAGCTCCTTGGATATCATGAATGCGAATGTTGTCTTTTTGGATCGTGTAACGGAACGTGGCGACTTTGCTGTCCGTAAAGCCTTCTTTGACTGCAAGCGCTTGAATCGTCGTGTCCGCATCAATCTGGAGCGGGGCTGTATAGACGGCACTGGCGCGAGTCGGCGGCGAACCGTCTGTCGTGTAGTAAATTTTCGCATCGGCCATAGACGTAGACAAAGTTACTTTGGTGCCTGCGGCGATCAGCGGCCCTTGCGGATACGCTGTCACAGTCGGCACTGTGGTCGCATCCTCTACCAGATCAGCCGCCGTGCGCGGCACAAGTTTGTACTCGTTATAATCGTAATTGACGACCCCGGTGATGCTGGCGTAGGTCACGTCCTTTTCCAAAAGAAGCGCTGGCGATGGACGCGACAGAAAGCTTCCCTGCGCGTCTTGCAGCGTGTAGTTTCCGCTTTGTACGGACTTTACCGTAACTTGGTGAACTGTGACCAGCTTGCCTTCGATTGCTTCTCCCGTGCTTGCCGCAAAATCGGCCGAGGTAACCAACTGCGGTGCTGGCACGCCTGCCTGCTTTTCTACGACCGTGACCTGATCGGCAGCCGCTTCCAACTGGGCAAGCCCGTAGTAGTCGTTCAGTTTTCCGATCGCCTGAATTTTGTCTCCGACCTCGATCTTGCCCGCAAGTCCTGGCGCGCGCAGGACAATCCCGGCTGTGTCATCCTGCATGTAGACGTTGAACTGCCCGCCTGCCTCGAACATGGCTGTGACGGTTCCTTCAATCATGGCTGTTGTCCCTTTGGCCAAAACTCTCGCTTCGGCAATCGCGCTCGGCGCAAGCACAGCCTTCGCCACGGCTACAGGCTCGCTTTCGAACATCTGGCCGCGCTCGTCCGCAAGCTGCTGCGTCACGTACACTTTTTCCAGCTGATCGGGAACTTGAACCGAATAGGAAAAGGCCCCGTTGTCCGCTGCGCTTCCTGTCGGACTGCCGCCGAGCAGCAAGCTGTTTCCGCCGGGAGCGTCATACGCGCGAAGAATCGCCTTGCCCGCTGCCGCTCCTGCCTGGCCCTTCAGCTCGGCTGTCTGCCCCCCTTGCTGCAAACTGACTTTGTCTACTGCGATGGCAGGGCTTGTGGCTGCTGGAACCAGTTCCGCGCCCTGACTTTCCTGTTTGCTGCCTTCTTTTGCCGTGAGATAGACAGCCGTTGCCCCCGGATTGGGATTGGCAAAAGTCAAATCGATTTGCCCGGCTTGGTCTGCTGCTTGTTCAGCCAGAGCTGTTTCGCTTCCCGTAGGCTGGGCTGCGTATACTTTGATCGTGACATTCGGGCGGACATAGCCGCGAATGGTGGCTGCCGCCGGATTCGTGTTGTCAAACAGCAGCCCTCTGCCGCTCGGCTTCTCGGTGACATCTGTCGCAGGCGGAGTTTCCGCCGGACTCGCCGTGTTTTTTGGCGTCAGCTCACCCGCGATGAAGTCGGCGCTGTTATCGTTCGTATCCCAGCCGTTTCCGCCGTTTGGCGCGATGCCGTCGGCGTTGCTTTTGCGGGAGACACTGGTGGAGGCCGTCGTAGCCGGAGCAGGTGCTGCGCCTTCATACGCATTGGCTGCTCCGAAGCCGACCAGATCGACGATATCAGGGGATGACACATCGGTTCCGGTCAAAACGGTTCCGCTCCTGACCAGCGCAACCTTTCCTTCCGTGCCGGACAAGTTCAGCGTCCCTGTATCATCTGGTGCGGGAAGCTCTGCTATGCCCCCTGTGCCTGCCGCCTGTTTGACCAAATAAAAGCCATACGGGGCAATCGTGCCAGTCAAACTGGACTTTTGCCAGGCGCCTGTTCCTTTGGCAGAACCGTATTGCACCGACCAGCCGTTAAGAGATACTGGTGTGCTAGTCGGGTTGTACAGCTCGATAAAGTCATTTTTGTAATGGGACCCGCTGTTTCCTCCGCCCCCGTACACCTCGCTGATCACGATATGATCGGCATGCTGCGCCTTTGCCTGCGGCAGCCATCCCGTCGGCAAAACCGCGCCCGCAACCACAGCTGCGATTAGCGCCAGCTTGGGCAAACGGCGAAAACCTTGGTTTTTGTGTGACATTCTTTCTTCATTCCTCCTCTCCAAAATACGAAACGAAAGCTATGAACATCGTAAACAATCAATCTGAACTGTATGTAAATTTGATGTAAACAATGTATAATCCTTCCATTATGCACACAACAAAAACCGCCAAAAAGCACGATGCTTTGGCGGTTTTTCTGTCTTTTCACTTAATCCTCCGGAACTTTCATACTGCGGGCGATATAGAGAACCGGCGTGGAAGCGGCCGATACGACAAATTTGATCAGGTAGGTAGTCAGCAAAATTTGCCACCATACTTCCATCGGGTACACGCCGAGAAAAGCAATCGTGCAAAAAGTAACGGAATCGAGCAATTGGCTAAACAAGGTGCTTCCGTTGTTGCGAATCCACAGCTGATTGCGGCCCGGGCATTTCTTTTTCAGCCAGGAGTAAATTTTCACGTCGACAAACTGGCTGAGCAAATACGCGCACAGGCTGCCCAGCGCAAGCCGCGGCATCAAACCGAACAGCGTCTCCAGCGATTGCTGCGAAATGTCTGTCTCTTGCGGCTCAAATACAAGCACGAGCTGCATAATGATCGTCGTCGCGATCAAGGTAAAAAATCCGAACCAGACTGCCTTTTTCGCTGCCTTCTCCCCATACTTTTCGTTCAGCAGGTCTGACACGAGGTAAATCGACGCGTAAATCGTGTTGCCCAATGTCATGACCAGTCCAAACATTTCGATGGTTTTCACCACCTGTATGTTGGCGAGCACCGTAGCCATCCCGATCCAGGCATACAGCCCCATGCGGCCGAACAGGCGGTAGCAGAGCAGAAACAGCCCGAAATTCACCAGAGCGAAAAAGACTCCAAGTGTAAGATTAAACATATATAATGCCTCCTAGTTTTGATAACGCGGGAGTTTTGCGAACCGCGGCCCTTTTTGGGCATTCCAACATTGTACTTGGATTTGCTTGTTTTCGCAATGATATCTTGGCGAGGTTCCCACTCCCTCCCCCTCCCCCTCCGGCTTGCCGCGCCGCATGTCGCCCGCTGTCGTTTTCCACGTGCTATTTTTCATGACAACGATCCTTCAAGCATGTCCTGTTACTCCTTTGTCAGCACGATGTCATCCGGTTGTAACCATTTCGCTATCTGCTTCGTACATAATGAACGCATAGCAAGACACGAGCTCACTCACCACACACACCACGAACAAACATCTGGACAGGAGAGGATTTTCATCATGAACAACTGGAACAAAATCGTAACCGGAACGGTGCTCACTTCGGTGCTTTTCACCGGACAAGCCCTGACTGCCGATGCCGCAAGCACAAGCTCTGCACCGAAAAACTTGCAGGTGCTCTCGCAAAAAACGGCAGACGTTACCGGCGACAACAAAGCCGACACGATCGCCTTGTATGGCAAAAAGGAGAAAAACAGCCCGTACGTGAGCGATCTCACTGTCAAAGTGACAGACGGCCAAACGAAAAAGTCCGTGACGATTGACCTCAAAGACAGCGGCTATGAGCCAAAGCTGTCCGTGCAAGATTTCACTTACGACAAAAAAGGCGAAATCATGGTTTCGGCTGATACAGGCGGCAGCGGCGGCTATACCACCAACTATATTTACACGCTGAAAAACGGTAAAGCCGAGAAGCTCAGCTTGCCTGGACTGGATAAAAACAAGGCAGGTGTGCTCGGCGGCGGATTCGTCCAGCTGAAACCGATCGACAACAATAAAAACGGCCTGTACGTTCTGGAAGGCACAGAGCGCCTGACCGGAGATTACAATGCGGACGTTCGCGGCTACCTCCAGTCGAAATGGAAATGGAGCCAAAACAAATGGGAATTGATGAGCGCCCACTTCGAGCCGACCAAAACGGAAAAGCAAGTGTACCAAGGTTCTTTTAAAAGCCATGACTCCGCGTATGCTTTTCTCGCGCCAAAGTCTTGGAACGGCAACATCCTGATTGACGAGCGGACAGGCCCGAACGCAGACCCTTACTTGCCGGAAGCCAAAAGCGTGACTTCCTTCCAGTTCAACGCAAGCAAAACGGAAGATCAGGCGGCTGTCGTCGTCATCTACGCTTTTGACAAAAACGACTGGAAAAAGCTGAACAACCCTGACGAGCCGCCAGTCGGCTACGAAATCGCGCAAGATCCCGCTACCAACACGGTCTATGCAGCTGCTTTGCCTCAGGACAGCGTATTCGACCCGGCAACAGACCAAGGCAAAAAGTTTCTCTCGCTGGTCATGACGCTGGATGAAGTGAAAAAAGCGTTCGTGCTGGTGAAGCGCTAAGCTTTCAAGCATCTGAGCCAGCCGAGCCTCTAGACTTCGTGAGCCATGAAAAAGAAAAGGACACCTTTTGCCCGATCAGGTGCAGCAGGTGTCTTTTTTCTGTGAACAACGTCTCGGCGTTTTTTTATGCAATGGGGTGTGACGGCTTGCGCTCAAACGACACGGTCATGACTGTTTGGTTTGACACAGAAAAAACGTTCCGTCCCGGGGTACAGCTCTCCCAGGCTCTCCACGGCAAAGCCACACGCCTGATAAAACGCGACTGCGTCCTGGTCTGTCTCCGCTTGCAGGGCAGCAAACGAATGCTGCTGCAATACCTCGTCAATCAGTTTGCGGCCAATTCCTTTTCCTCTTTTTGCTTCTTCGACAGCGATATGTAAAATGACGGCGGTATTTTCCGTGCGATTGATTTTGAGTCCAATGATCGCCACGAGCTTTTCGCCCTCTGCGAAAGCGTACAAAATCCGGTTCGGGTCGGACTTGTACAGCCGCATGAGCACGTTCAGCTTTTCCTCGGTCGGGTTGAAAATGCTCGCTGCGATGACGGACGCGACATCATCCGTCAGTTCATGGATTTGTTTTAGCTGGAGCATTTGTTTCCTCCCCTTTTTCACTTTTTGAATGCCGCCGACATAAAAATCATTGGCTGTCAGGTTTTCCTTGAAACAGGCATTGCATCGCTCTACACCTGCTCGTTCATTATACAGATTCCTCCAATTTTCTTGTGTCCCGATGTGACAATGAAAATTTGTGGAGATCATCGGTGCCGTTCACTTTTACTACCATTCCGTATTTGGATGAGGAGCACCAGTTCGAACCGTGTGGAAACTTTACTTTTCCCATCACATGAGGGCAGTGAAATTTGAGATCGTTTCTGTCGTCGCCTGCGTACGCCATTTCAAATCTAAATGTTGCAATGGATGGAACCGGATGATCGATGGGAAACCCACATTGATAACGCAAACGTAAATCACTGATAAATCTCAGGTGAAGGGCAATAAATTAAAAAGTGCCTTCGCGCGGCGCCATCAACAAAGCCCGTAAAATCGCTTCGCGGCTGTGCCCCGTTGCACCTTGGGGGGAATGCTTCTTAATTCTTTTACGTATTGGCACAAGTGACTTCACCTTTCTCGAAGTTTTCGTGCTTGGTCGCTTGAAAACCTCCAAGAAGGTGAAGTCTTTTTTATGCTTTTCTAGCCCTTGATACCAAAGGTCTCAAGAACCTGTCAAAGACTCATCTATGAAAAACGCTTTAGAAAACTATGCACCCTATTTATTTTAAAGATAGCTATTAAGAGACGTATGAAAGCCAAAGTAAAAGTTTCAAAATATTAATAATTGGAAATGAACTCCTAAACAATATTTTACAACAAAAATAATTAATGGTAATATTTCACTTATTATAAAGGAGGTAATAAGTATGAAAAAAATAAGTAGTTTAGTTATAGCTTTTGCTCTTGTATCTTCCTTAGTGGTTACACCTAGTGGTATGGCAGCAGAAAAAAATTTCAATATAAGGACAGTAGGTCACCTTGAGTCAATCACTTCAGAAACGGAGTACAATGAAGCAACAGGGGAAGAAATAACAACTGAAAAACACGGTGTAGATGTAAAAGGAATGTTTAACGTGAATGAAAAATTGTTTTCAGCCAAGATTAAGAATTTAGAACAAGGGATTTCCTACAATTTAATAGGAGAATTAGATAAAGTATTGTCTGAAGATCAAGCTTACTATTTTATTGGAAAAGATTCTAATAATGACTTGATTCAATTTGAAGCAATAGTAGAAAAAGTATCAGACAATGACTATAAATCAACCATTAACATCTATGAATACTTGGAAAACAATGAAGAACCAATAAATGCAAATACTTTTATATTTGATGGAAATTCTTCTGAGATAAAAAATATAGAATTGAAACAGAAAGAAAACCTATTGTACTTAGCTTATCTAATAATGCTCTAAAATCTTTTAGTGAAGAAGACTCCTATTATAGCGATTTACAAGGTGGGTCTGGAGAAGGCTATAGATACTTAATTCAAGGGCCTGAGACAACACATATAGACGCTGGTAATAATTACGCATTTAGATGGGGTACAAAAATTAAGGACATTGAAACAAAATTAAAAAAAGAAGGGATTGATTACACTGGATACCATGATATTGTTGATTTCAGAACAAGAGTATACACTAATGCGCCTCTTGTATTTAACACTGTAGAGCCAATTAGCAATTCAACAACAGAGTTCCAAATCCCAATGTACTTAGGACAATACGTGGGTACACAATTTATTACTGTGAGAGCTCACGATGTTACAATAACAGGATCAGGTACAGATAACTTACTCTACAAATTAACATGGAATTCAGCCTATTCCCCTTCTGGTTACCTAGATGAAAGAAAATTTGATGTTAATCCTAAATCCGCTCCAGGTTTTGTTGTAAAATATTTTATGGATACGCCCTCTTCAATAAGCACTGGAAGCAAAAAAGTTAATTTTAATGGTTATTTTAAATACAGATCAAAATACAACTCCTATTCTCTACTACTCAATTATTATACAGAAATAACGCATAGTGATTACTACACGATTAAAATAATTAAATAATCTTATTTGCACAAAAATAGCGGTTAGGCTATATAACCTAACCGCTATTTTTGCTTTTAGCTTCTTTTATTTAAGTTATGTAACTTTTTTAATAGGAAAATGGATACATATCACTAAAAAGAATTGTATCGCTCAGAATGTAGTTATCCACTTCTGTCACAAAGGAAGAATAAACTGAGGTGAGTGGAGCAGAGTTATTTCCTTTCTTCCAGTATGTCAATCGAATTTCCACATCATGACTAACTGAAAATACAGACTCTTCATATCCTCCTTTCATCCCTTCAAAACTGACTCCTTCGGCTTGCTTGAAACTCTCTGGAGCTAATTCTAAGTACCTATTGTCTGCATGAATAATTATTTTGGTCTCTCCTGTTTGAGGTACTCCTGATATTTTTAAATTTATGCTTATTTTATCCCTTTCATTAATCGTAGTTCCATCTTCCTCATACTCAACTTTTATCTTTTTTAATGCTTCAGTAGCAGAATTATAGTTATACAAATCTCTAGCAAGCAATCCTAAGACAACAGCAATAATAATCAGAAAAACTAAAATAATTTTTCTCATTAGAATCTACCCGCTTTCTATTTTTGTATAAAATTTACATTTTAAAATTATATCACAAATAAGTAATATCGTATAGAAACCTCTTCTTAACACAGGCATGCTCTCTTTTTTATGTAATTTCATCTTTATCAAAAGGCAATTTTTCATCACGCCCAAACGAGACAAAAAAATACCCCGACTATTTACGTCAGGGTATCGTTGTCTCACGCCAAAATCGGCAGCATCAGGTTGAGCAAAAACAGTCCGGCGATCACGTAGAGCAGAGCAGGCACTTCCTGGCGTTTGCCCAGCGCGAGCTTCATCAGCGGGTACGCCACGAAGCCAAAAGCGATTCCGTCGACAATGCTGTAGGACAGCGGAATGATCGCGATGATCAGGAAGGCCGGGAAGCCCTCGGAAAAGTCTTTCAGGTTGATGTTTTGCACATTTTGCAGCATCAACGCCCCGATGATGATCAACACAGGAGCAACGGCGCCATCCGGGATCATTTTCACGACCGGAATCAGGCCGAGCGAGAACAGCAGAAGCGTTCCGGTCACGAGCGTGGTCAAGCCTGTGCGCCCACCTGCGGCGATACCTGCGGCTGTCTCAACCGTAGCGACCGTCGGGCTGGTTCCCATAATCCCCGAGATGGCTGCCGACAAGGCGTTTGCTTGCAAGGAGCGGCGAAACTTTTGCGGCTGGCCGAACATCGCTGTATGCCCGTGCAGCAATCCGATATTTTCAAACACGATCACCATTGCCAGCGAAAAAGTGGCGATCCAGAATGGCAAAGTCCAGATGGCGGAAAACGACATGCCAGCAAAAACTTGCCCGTACTGCGCAAACGAGAAGCTGCCGCCTTCACCCGGCGAAACAACCCCGAGCAAGAAACCCAATCCGGTTCCCGCCGCAATCCCGATCAAAAAATTGCCCGGGACATTGCGCACGAACAAGATCAGCGTAAGCAACAACGTGACCAGCGTCACTACCACGTGCGGGCTGGACAAATCGCCGAGCGCCACGAATGTGGACGGGTTGGTGACGATCAGGCCGCCTTTTTGCAGCCCGATAAAGGTCAAAAACAGACCGATGCCCACGGTAATCGCTTCTTTCAGCGACGTAGGAATCGCATTGGACAAAATCGTCGCCACCCGGGTAAAGGCGATGACGGTAAAAATCAACCCGGAAACGAATACGGCTGCCAGCGCCTCTTGCCAGGACAGCCCCATCGACTGGCAAAGCGTATAAGTGAACAGCGCGTTAATTCCCATACCAGGGACGAGAATAATCGGCGCATTCGCCCAGAAGGCCATCAAGAGCGAGCCGATAAAAGCGGTCAGTACCGTTGCGAGAATGCCCGCTTCCATCGGTATTCCGGCATCCTGCAAAATCGAAGCGTTTACGGCAACAATGTAGACAATGGTGACAAAGCCGATAAATCCGGCGATAAGTTCCCTTTGAAACGTCGTGTCGCAAGCGCGCAAGTGAAAAAGTTTTTCCAGCCACGTACGCACGTATATTTCCCTTCTTTCTTCGTTGTCTTCTCCAACTTTCACGTAAAAAATATGCTATCATAGCGACAACAATATGAAAAATATCAAGAAAATCTGCTTTTCATATCGAAATCATATAGATGACAACAGAAAGAAGGAAGCTACGTGGATATACGGCAGTTGCGCTACTTTATCGCGATCGCGGAAGAAGGGCAGATTACGGGGGCGGCAAAGCGGCTGAACATGGCCCAACCGCCGCTGAGTCAGCAGCTCAAGCAAATGGAGGACGAGCTGGGAGTCGTACTGGTGGAGCGCTCCGGAAAACGGATGGAGTTGACGGAAGCCGGACTCACCCTGTACAGACAGGCGCTGAATATCGTGCACCAAATGGAAGAAGCTTTGTCCGAAGTAAAAGAAACGGGGGAAGGGATTCGCGGGACGCTGTCCATCGGGGTGAGCGCTCTGTCCGCCTATCGCCTGCCGGGGCAAATTCGCCTGTTCCAGCAAAAATATCCGCTCATTACGTATAAAGTCTGGAAAGGCGACACCCAGTTGCTCAATCAATGGCTGGAGCGACGCACGATTGAGGTCGCCATCGTCCGGCTGCCCCACTCGCTCAACAACTGCACCATGATTCCGCTCGAAGAGGAAGCTTTCGTCCTGATCGTCCCGGCAGACTCGCCCTATGCAGATCGCAGCGAGATTCACATGCGTGAAATCGCCCAGTTGCCGCTGATCATGCCAAGCCTTCCCGGGCTGGGCATCTACGATCTGATCGTGAAAGAATTTTCCCGGCTGGGCGTGGAGCCGCACGTCATCTGCGAGTGTCCGGATATCTCGCTGATCGTCAGCATGGTCGCCGCTTCCGTCGGTTCGTCGATCGTCCCGATCTCCGCCTGGGAGACGCATCAGAGCGAACAAATCCGCGGAATCAGGCTCGCGGGAACTTCTATTTACTCGTCCGCGGCTGTCGTCTGGCAATCCGGGCGGCATTTGTCCAAAGCCGCCAAGCGGTTCATTGAGACGTTTTCATAGAGGCTGCCGTATGTCTAATGCCATCTCATTGGAATAATCCCGGAAATCTCGCGGGACGATAAACTATCGCCATATTGCCTGTCCCGGGAGGAACCGTATGACCTTTTTCATTTCTATCGTGATCGTGGTGCTGATCGTCTTGTTCGGCGCTATCTCGCCGGAGCTTTTTGCCAGCGCAGCCGCGCAGGTGCTGAAGATGACCACGACGAACTTTGGCTGGTTTTACTTGATCGTCACATTCGGTTTTCTGATCTTTTGCCTGTTTCTCGCGTTTAGCCGCTATGGACAAATTCCGCTCGGCGGCGATGACGACGAGCCGGAATATTCCTTGCCGACCTGGTTTGCCATGCTGTTTAGTGCCGGAATGGGCATCGGGCTTGTTTTTTGGGGAGTGGCAGAGCCGATCTCGCACTACTTTGCTCCCCCGGCGGGCGTGACCGGACAAACGACCGAAGCCGCCCAGACGGCCTTGCGTTACGCCTTTTTCCACTGGGGCTTGCATCCGTGGGGAATATACGCCGTCATTGCGCTTGCCCTCGCCTACTTTCAGTTCCGCAAAGGGGCAAAAGGCTTGATCTCCTCGACTTTTCTCCCCCTGCTTGGCGACAAAGTAAACGGCCCGATCGGCAAAGGCATTGATGTGCTCGCTGTCATTGCGACTGCTTTTGGCGTTGCCACTTCCCTCGGGCTGGGCACGCTGCAAATTAACGGAGGCTTTACTCACCTGTTCGGCTTGCCTTCCAATTTGTTCGTGCAAATCGCCATTATCGTAGTCATTACCGTGCTGTTTCTCGTGTCCGCAACGACCGGACTGGACAAAGGGATCAAGTACCTCAGCAACACCAACCTGATTTTGGCATTGACCTTGCTTTTCCTCACGCTTGTCCTGGGGCCGACCTCGTTTCTGTTCGATACTTTCACAAGCACCCTTGGCAGCTACTTGAACAACCTTGTCTCCATGAGCCTCAGACTCACCCCGTTCACGCAAGGAACATGGGTGGCGAACTGGACGTTGTTTTACTGGGCCTGGTGGATTGCCTGGGCACCGTTTGTCGGCATGTTCATCGCCCGTGTCTCCAAAGGGCGCACAATCAAAGAGTTCGTCATCTGCGTCATGCTCGTGCCGAGCCTGCTCAGCTTCATCTGGTTTTCCGTGTTTGGGGGAACCGCGCTGCATTTGGAGATTTTTGATCAGGCCCAGATCGGGCAAGCTGTGCAGAACGATATTTCCACTGCCCTGTTTCTCGCTCTGGAGCAGCTTCCCATGGGCTACATCTTGGCCGTAGTCGCAACGCTTTTGGTCATCACCTTTTTTATCACTTCGGCGGACTCGGCTATTTTTGTCCTGGGCATGCTGTCGTCGGACGGCAAGCTGAATCCGTCCAATCGCGTCAAAATTACGTGGGGCATCCTGCAATCGGCCATTGCCGTCGTACTGTTGCTCAGCGGCGGATTGGAAGGGCTGCAAACCGCCTCGATCGTCGCTGCCCTGCCTTTTGCCGTCATCATGGTTTTGATGTGCTACTCCTTGCTAAAAGCGCTCAAAGAAGAAGACCAGCTTGTCAAAAAGCAGCGCAAGGAACAGCAAAGAAAGTTGGAGCGCTTGCTGGAAAAATCGTGAATGGCTCATGAGGAGTCAGCCAGCACAAAAAGCCCGCGTACAGAGCAATCGCTGCGTACACGGGCTTTTCATGGCATCGCAGGCAAAAGTTTTCTCCACCCGCTTTGTTCTTCTGTTTCGCTTTAGTCCCGCTCCGACTGGACTTCTATCCCGTTTCTGCGGAACAAGGCGGCGGTCAAGCCGATGCCCGACACCTTTTTTCCCGAAAATTGGCCGTCGTACACAAACGAACTGCCACAGGACGGACTGTTTTCCTTCAAAATGGCAGAAGTTGCCCCGACAGTTGTCGCCAGCCTGAGCGCCTGCTGTGCTCCCGCCAAAAATTCGGCCGTCACATCGCGGCCTGTGTTGTCGATAATTTTTGCCCGGCCATCCAGCACGTCGTATCCGTCTCCCCCGACAATCTCCGCTGGCGGACGGGGAGTTGGCAGACCACCCAACTGCTCAGGACAGACAGGGATTGCTTTGCCCTCCCTCAGCAGTTGTTCCAGCTCGCTGTCCAGGCACGATTTCTGGTCATAACGGCATTCACACCCGATCAGGCACGCACTGATCACTTTCACAAGCAATCCCTCCCGTTGCGATTCGCTTTTCGTTACAGTTTGCGCAGCTTGACGCTTTGCACCATGTGATCTTGCCCTTTGTTCAAAATGAGCTGCGCCCTGACTCGCGTCGGCAAAATGTTTTGCACCAAATTGGCCCCGTTGATTTCCGTCCAGATGCCTGTCGCCACTTCTGTCGCTTCTTCGTCGGACAAGCTCGCATACCGTCTGAAATACGAGTTCGGATCGGAAAACGCCGTTTGCCGCAGCAGCTTGAAGCGCTCGACGTACCATTCCAAAATGTCTTTTTCTTCTGCATGCACGTAAATCGAATAATCGAAGAAATCGGAGACGATGACTTCGGATATGCGCGGCTCGTCGCCTTTTGGCGGTTGCAGAACATTCAATCCTTCCACAATCAGAATATCCGGCTGGCGAACGGTTTGCCATTCCCCCGGAACGATGTCGTAGACCAGATGGGAGTAAACAGGAGCCTTGACTTCAGGCAACCCTGATTTCACATCGGCCAAAAAATTGATAAAACGGCGCAGGTCGTAGCTCTCCGGGAAGCCTTTGCGCTTCATGATGCCCCGCTCTTCCAGGACGCGGTTCGGGTAGAGGAAGCCGTCTGTCGTGACCAGATCGACCTTGGGATGGTTCGGCCAACGCGACAAGAGCGTCTGCAAAATCCGGGCCGTCGTGCTTTTGCCTACAGCCACACTTCCGGCAATCCCGATAATAAACGGAACCTTGCCGTCCTGATTGCCCAAAAACGTATGCGTAGCCTGATACAGCTCCTGCATGCCGCCGACATACAAGTTCAACAGTCGGGACAACGGCAAATAAATGTCGGCGACCTCGGTCATAGATATATTTTCATTCAGTCCCTGCAAACAGGAGAGCTCTTCATCTGATATGGTTAGCGGTGTGGAAGCACGCAGTGCTCTCCACTGCTCGCGGTTGAAAGTAACGTAGGGTGATGCCATGGGAATGTACATCCTTTCCATCATGAAAGTGCTTTCTTTGTTTCATCACAAAGTAAGTTTACACTAGCATGCCGCTCTTGGGAACAAGAGGGATGTCCCGAAGCAAATCACGGACACTTTCCCCCTGCGAAAATGAGTACATTCCCACAGCAATATCACCTTTCTTGTTTCGCGAAGTCTTTGGCTGGCAAGCTTTGTTTTTCCTCCAATTCCCAGGTTTTCGTTTGCTCCACCCAACGGTAGCGAACAGACTGATCGCTGCCCTTTCCGTCATTGTAAATCACGATTGCGGTAGGATTATGCCTTGCTAAAAATACGGAAGGAAGGCTCCCTTTGTACGGCCTGTTCTCGAAAACTGGTTGCATGGAGAGGCGAGCGATTTGTTTTAACGCCTCTTCCCTCCATCCCAAATCAGCGTAGATACGACCCTGCTTGTCATTGCTGAGGTAAATAAAGGCAGACGGCTCAAGAGAAAAAGACTGGAGCATCGCTGCTTTTTTTTGCGCAAGTTCATAGGCATACTTCACATCTGCCTGAAATTCCAGGTTGTTCGTCAAAAAAAGAATGTTTTGAAAAGCATACACATAAGTTGGCCCACTGGCTCGCAGCGGCAGCCGTTCTGCTTTCAAACGGGCGTTCTGGAACGTATACGTAATATCGTGCGATCGCGTGAAGTCTTCTTTAATCTTGATTTGGTCTGCCTGATAGCCTTCCGGGAACAAAACGACATGAAGCTTCCTGCGCTTGTCTTCTAACAGCAGCGCTTCTTTGGCATCGAGGAAGACACCGTCCAGTGGTGAACGTGACATTTTCTCGATGTTCACCCCTCCATATACCCACAGCAGCTCTTTCATGCTTTCCAGCTGCCTTTGAACGAAATAATCGCTCACTGGAACGCTCTCTTTTTCCTGCGACCAATTTTTGCTGCTCTCCTGGCCAAACTCGCTCGTAACGCCTGCACTTGTCACGGCAATGAGAACCGAGCACGCCAAAATGGCTGCGATCCGGCCTGACCCGCTTTTTTTCCTTCCCTTTACCTGGGCGAAAATGTTTTGTTCGATTTGCTTCAAGTGTTCTGCATCCGCCTTGAATGCCTTCTGCTCGCGCTTTGCCAACAGGCGCAGTCCTTTCTCTATGTCCAATCCTCTCCCTCCTTTAGCAAAAGTGCCTTTAGCTTTTCGCGGACACGATGCAATCGCGTATACACCGCACCAGTCGAGATGCCAAGCACCTCTGCGATCTCTTCCGCGCTAAGCTCTTCAAAATAGCAGAGAATCAGCATTTGTCGATGCCGATAGGGCAGTTTGGATACAGTTGTAACCAATTGACGCCATTCTTCTTTTTGCATGACTTCCTCTTCCAATTCGGTAAACCCCGGAACAAGCGGATCTGCCTGGTAAAACAAATTTCGGAATGACCATGATCGTCGATATCTTTTGCATTCATTGACAGCAATCCGATACAGCCAGGTTTCGACTTTACTATCGCCCCGAAAGTTCGGCAGATGCTGATACGCACGCAAAAACACTTCCTGCGTGATATCTTCCGCAACCAGCCGATCTTGGACCAGCCAACAACACAGGCGATACACGCGATAAAGATGGTCATCAACCAATTGTTCCAACGAGACTTCCGCCGTAGCATGGAGAACCGAGATGGACGATAGCAGCTCTTTATTCCTCAGCTTTCTCGCCTCCTTCTCCTGTTAGATACAACATCTGCTTGTTTCTTACAGCTATTTTGTAAATATTTTCATATAAAAACAAGCTGACACCAAAGGCATCAGCTTGCTTCTGCTTTCGTTTATTTTCCCAAGTACGCCTGCAGCATCCAGACATGCTTTTGCAAGCTTTCACTCATTCCCAAAAACATGTCGCCTGTCGCTTCGTCGTTTGCCGCTTCCGCCGCCGTGATGCCCTCTTCAAGCTCCCCGATCAATGTCGTGAAATCGCTCACGACTGCTTGCACCATCTGATCGGCCGACTCGCCGCCAGCCGCTTCCTTGATGGAAGCTTGCTCGATACAGGACTTCATGGTCGAGACAGGCTTGCCGCCGACAGCGAGAAGTCGTTCAGCCAGGTCGTCCACATACGTCGCGGCTTCGTTGTACAGCTCCTCGAATTTGGCATGGAGCGTGAAGAAATGCGGGCCTTTTACATACCAGTGGAAATGGTGCAGCTTCACATACAACACAGACCAGTTGGCAACCTGCTTATTCAACACATCGGTGACGGGCCGACTCATTGTCATGCTCATGAAAGACGCTCCTCTCTTCACTTTCCTAAAAAAGATATGCGTCTGTATTGTGCCGCCGCTCGCGATATCCTATACCCGTCCCACGGATTCAGCTTCCTCGCTATTTTGCTTGGCGTTGCGCCGCCTGTTTTTGCAAAAAGGTCATGGCGTTACAGGCTTGCATGGCTGCGCCGATCATCAGGCTGCGCTCATCGAGGTCGAAGCGCGGGTGGTGAACGGGATAAACGAGGCCCGCCTGCTCATTGCGCACGCCCAGGTGGTAAAAAGCACTGGGAACATGCTCGGCAAAAAAGGCAAAGTCCTCTACGCCCAGACTGGGCAGCTCATTCACCTTAACCTTGTCGGTTCCCAGCAGTTGCTCGCCGCACTGCTTTACGAGGTCAACCATGGCGCTGTCGTTGATCAAGGAAGTGTAGCCTTCCTCAAACACGACCTCAGCCGCCCCGCCGAGGCTTCGCGCCGCAAGCTCTGCCACCTCGCGCACGCGCTCCTTCACCATCGTCCTGACTTTTTTGTCCAGCGTCCGAATCGTTCCGGTCAGCTTCACTTCCGAAGCGATCACGTTGCTCGCCGTCCCGCCGGAAATCATGCCGAGCGACAGCACCGCCGAGTCGCGCGGATCGACGTTTCGGCTGACAATCGTTTGCAGAGCGGTGATGACGTGGGCGGCGATCACAATCGCGTCTCTTCCGTTGTGCGGATAGGCGCCGTGCCCGTTTTCTCCCCTGACGACGATGTGTACATCGTCAGACGCGGCGTTCATTTGTCCGTATTTGACCGCGATGCTGCCGACGGCAAGCTCCGGGGATACGTGCAAGCCAAAGACGGCGTCCACACGCGGGTTGTCCAGCACGCCTTCGCGAATCATCGGCAACGCCCCGCCTACCGTCTCTTCTGCTGGCTGGAAAAACAGCTTCACGCTGCCTGCCAGTTGATGCTTCTGCGCTACGAGCAGCCGCGCTGCGCCAAGCAAGCATGTCATGTGGGCATCGTGACCGCAGGCATGCATCCGGCCCGCGATCTGGGAGCGGTACTCCACCGCGTTTTCCTCGCAGATCGGCAAGGCATCCATATCGCCGCGAAGCCCGACAACACCACCCGGATGCGCCCCTTCGATTATTCCGACGATACCTGTGCCCGCCACTTTTTCATGCGGAATGCCCAGTTCGTTCAAGTAGGCGCTGATTTTTTCCTGGGTACGGAACTCCTCCATCCCGAACTCGGGATATCGGTGAAAATCGCGGCGAACCTCCGTCAGCCACGGAAGCAGCTCTTGTGCACGTTGCAGCAACGCTTCGTTTAGCCCTGTACTCATACCGTCACACTCTCCTCAATCGCCAACACCCCGTGCGTTGCGTCAAGCGTAGCCTCCACGCCCAAAGGCAGAGCCATGTTGAAAGCGCCGTGCCCGATTTGCACGTTCCAGATGGTCGGCTTCCCGTACGGCACGACAATGTTTTGGAAGACGTCCCACACGGAAAAGCCTTCGCGTTTTTTCGGCTCGCAGTTGGTCCACGTACCGATGACCACGCCCGCGCAATCGTTGAACAGCCCGCCGAGCGCCATCTGTGTCAGCATGCGGTCGATGCGGTACGGCTCCTCGTCGATATCTTCCAAAAACAAGATTTTTCCTCGCGTATCCAGCTGATAAGGCGTGCCCATCAAAGTGGCGATCAAAGCGAGATTGCCGCCGACAATCGGCCCGTACGCTTGCCCTTCTACGAGACAGACAACGTCCTCTCCCGGCGGATTGATGATCGGTCCGAGCGGCTCCGGTCGCGTCATCGCCCGCAGCAAATACTGTTTGGACCAGTCATCCAGCCCGTGTGCAATATCGGAAGTCGCCATCGGGCCGTGCAAAGTCGCAAGCCCGGCCTGCTGCCCAAAAGCGGTGTGCAGCGCTGTAATGTCGCTGTAGCCGACAAACAGCTTCGGATTTTGCGCAATCAGGTCGTAATCGAGCATCGGCAAAATTTGCGGCGCCCCGTATCCGCCACGCATGCACATGATTCCGTCCACTTCATCATCGGCAAACATCGCGTTCAGCTCGCCAGCCCGCTGCAGCGGCGTCCCGGCCAAATACCCGCCGTACGTCTCATAGCACGTTTCCCCGACTTTTACCTTGAAGCCAAGCTCCACAAGCCCGGCAATCGCTTTGTTCAACATTTCTTCCGTAGCCGGACTTGAAGTGGCAACCAGTCCGATCGTATCTCCTGCACGCAACGCTTTTCCTTTGTTCATCCGACCCGTCTCCCTTTTTCGATGGTTGATCCCGTTCACAGCTTCCTGTTGCATGCAACTTGGCACGCTCCGCGTACGCTGCCACTATGCTGTTGATGACTTTCGTAATATTGCAAAAACAATGCCAATACGTTGGCTGCTCGCGATTCGCTCCTCCTCTATTCACCGTTGCATATCGGAGTCGCTAAAAGCGGAAATCATCGGCTCGCGTGCTATTCGCAGCTGAATAGCGTTTATTCACGCGTGAATAGCCATTTTCGCAGCTTCCGGCTCGCTGACGGCTGGCTGATGCCAAGCACTTCCGCTACTTTTGTCGTCGTCTTATGCTGCTCGTAGGCGCGCTCAAGCAATTGCCGCTCCACTTCCTCCATCGCCTCCTGCATCTGCATCACCCGCTCCACTTTGATTCCCCCTGAAGGGCTGCCCTCGTGGCCGTGGATATAGCGCGGAATTTGACTCGGCGTGATGAGGACGTCCGGTGAAGTCACGACAAGCCGCTCCACTACATTTTCCAATTCACGCACATTGCCAGGCCATTCGTACTCCGCAAGAATCCGGTAGCACACATCGGCCAGCCGTCTGTCCAAACAATATTTTTCCGAAAAAACATGGAGAAAGTAATGGACGAGCACCGGAATTTCTTCGCGGCGTTCCCGCAATGGCGGAATCTCCAGCGGCACGACGTGAATCCGGTAGTACAAATCCTCGCGAAATCTGCCCTCTTTGACCATCTGCCGCAAATTTTGATTGGTGGCGGTAATCAGCTTGACGTCGACTTTTCGCGGGACCGCACTGCCGACAGGCGTAATCGTTTTTTCCTGCAACACATTGAGCAGTTTGACTTGCAAAGATAGCGGCATTTCGCCGATTTCATCCAAAAACAGCGTGCCGCCGTTCGCCTTTTCGATCAAGCCTGCTTTGCCGTCCTTGTCCGCTCCGGTAAACGCGCCTTTTTCGTACCCGAACAGCTCGGACTCCAGCAAAGTCTCGGGGATCGCACCACAGTTGATGTGGATAAAAGGCTTCCCTGAGCGCGGACTGCACTCGTGTATGTATTTCGCCAGGACGCCCTTCCCAACGCCTGACTCGCCAAGCAAAATCATCGACGACTCGACCTGCGCCAGCTTTTCTGCCATCGTGGTCACCTGCTCCATCGACTGGCTGCGGTAGATCAGGTTCGTTTTGCTTTTTTTCCTGCTGTTCTCCTTGGTCATCTCGCTTTGCAAAATGCCGCCGACGTACTTCCTCTCGTTCTGCACCTGCTGTAGCTGCTCCTGATCGGTAATATCAAGCGACGTGTTGACGACTCCGCAAAACTCTCCGTTCGCATCCCACAGCGGAGTGCCTTCGACCAGCAATCTGCGGTTGTTGCGCGTCGTCTGAATCGTATGCACCTTTTTTCTGTCGCGAATGACCCGCATCGTGATGGTCGGAGAAAAATAGCCCAAATGATAAAATTCCTCGATAGGCTTCCCGATCATTTCCTGCGGGTCAATCCCGAAAAATTCCTCGTAGCGCCCGGAGCAATACAGTGTCCGTCCCTTTTCGTCGGTGACGTGCACGATATCAAAAAGCGCCCCCAAAATGGCTTCGTAATCGATCATATCCGCTTGCCACCCCCAGTCTCGTGCTCGCTTGCGCCTGCCTCCGCTCGCTTGGGCAATGGCAATGCAAGGGTAAAAACAGAGCCTTGCTCACTGCTGGATGCAAGCACCAGCTCCCCGCCGAGCGCTTTTGCCATCAGACGGGAGTAGGACAGCCCCAATCCCAATCCGCGCACTTTGTCTTTTTTGTTGCTGCCCCGAAAAAAGCGCTCGAAAACGAGCGGCTGCTCCTCAACGGGAATCCCGTTGCCATTGTCTTTTACATCGATGCACACCGCGTGCTCTGTCTCGTACATCACCAATTGGATGTTCCCGCGCGCGCCTGCTTTGCCTACTGCCTGTCTTGCGTTGTTCAACAAATTCGTCAAGATTTGCTGAACGCGGCCAGAGTCAACAAACAGCAGCAGTTGCTTTTCCGGGACGACGATCTCAAACACGATTCCTTCCAGCTCCTGGACGATTCGCCATTGCGAAGCAATTTCTTTGACCAGCTTGCTGATGTTTTGCTCTTCTTGCTGGACTGTAATGGCTCCGACCGCAAACGAGTTGAAATCGAGCAAGTCTTCGACCATTTTTTGCAGACGCTTTGTTTCACGCAGGCAAATCTCCAGAAATTCTTTCTGCTCGGCTCCCGAAACGACCTCGTCGTTAACCGCCTGCACCAATCCGCTAATCGAAGTGACGGGAGTCTTCAACTCGTGGGTCACACCTGCCAACAGCTCCGTGCGCATGCTTTCCAGTTGACGAAGCCGATCCGCCATCTCCTTGAAAGTATACACCAGCTCGTGAATTTCCCGCTCCTTGATCGGCTTCGTAATCGTCACATCGTAGTTGCCCTCCACGATTTTGCGCGCAGACAGCACGACATTTTGAATCGGCTCAGACAACCTTCTGGAATGGAAGTAGATGACGGCCCAACCGAGCACGCCGAGACTGCCGAGCATGATGACCAAATACTGTAGCTGCTCCCTGCCGATCTTGATGTCTGTTTCCGGAAACAGCAAAATGACCTTCCCGATTACGCCGTCATTATATTCCAAATTTTTCCTGATGACGTACAGCGTATCTCCTGTCGGCTGCCGAATTTTGTCTGCCTCGTCTGCTTGCTGGAGCAAACCGGGAAGCACCTTCTGAATTTCGGGAGGGAGCATGCCCATCCCCGGTCGGCTGTAGATCACTTCGCCCTGCTTGTCTTTGATGAACAAAACGAGGTTGCGATCCACCCCCATAAATTTTCGCCGATTGTCCAGCGTCTGATGAAGCTTGCCGCCTACCAAAATGTTGCCATCGTCGTCTACGACCCGATCCGCTACTTCTTCGGCGAACAGCTTGGTCACTTCAATCTGCTTCTCCACGGCGGCGTATTTGATCCAGTAGGCGGAAACCGCTCCGACGATGAGCAGTCCTACTACCAACGTCAGCAGGTAGCGCGTCGTCCAGTAGCGCAGCAGCGAGACAGGCTCGTTTTTTTTAGTAAACACAGAACTGATACCCCACCCCTCGGAGCGTCTTGATCTCGCCTTCTTGGGCAGGCCAGTTCTCCAATGTTTTTCTCACTCGCTTGATAGCGAGGTCCACAGCGCGATCGCTGCCTGCAAAGTCGATTCCCCACACTTGATCTATCAATTGTTCCCGCGTGAACGTCTGATTCGGATTTTGGGCCAAAAACAGCAGCAGCGACAGATCGCGAGGATGAAACACCAGCTCCAGTCCATGCAAGGTTACGTGGTGAGACTGGAAGTTGATTCTCAGACTGCCGAAAAAACGCGTCTCCTGATCTTTTACCAAAATCGCCGACCGCCGCAGCACAGCATTGACCCGCGCCACTACTTCCTCAGCGACAAACGGTTTCGTTATATAGTCATCGGCTCCCTGGTTCAGCCCTTTCAGCTTTTGATCGGTCTGCCCCAGCGCAGTCAAAATGATCACGGGACAGGCGCTCTTTTCGCGAATATACTGTAAAATCTCCCAGCCGCTTCGCTCCGGAAGCATGACATCCAAAAGAACGAGATCCGGCTTTTTCTCGTCAAAAAGCCGAATGGCGGCGATTCCATCGTCAGCTTGCCAGACCTGATGGCCTTCCTTTTGCAGGTACGCCTTCAAAACGCGCGAGATTACCAGTTCATCTTCTACCAACAAAATGCTTTTCATAGGCTCCCTTTTCTCCCATTCGCGATTGCTCGCATGGTTCCTCTCTTTCCAATACGTACTCCTAATACTATCAGTTTACCTCTTTCTTTTTATATTTGGATTTGCGGTTTTTGGAAAATAGGAAAAAAGCCTTGCCCCATTTTTCGGGAAGCAAGGCTTTTCTTTAGAAAAGATTAGTTGATAACATCGTCTTCGAAGCTGATTTCTTCATCGCTGGCATCGCCATCAAAGTCGTATTCCGTTTTGTCGTTGTTGCTGGAGTCTACGATTTCGCCTGTTACGTCAGCGTCTTCAAACTCATCCCAAATGTCTTCGATGACATTTTCCACGAGGTCTTCGAAGTCCGATTGATCCAGTTCATCCTCGTACTCATCGAAGTCAAGCGCGATTTCTACGTCGATGTCATCCTCGTCGCCGCTCAGGGTGATATCCCATTCAACGCCACGGAAATCTCCGTAGTCGTCATTCAGGGCATCCTCCAGATCGTCCATACGGTCATCTACATCGTCGTCATCGTCTTTGTTTTTCGCATCGTCCAAATCGTCTTCCAGATCAGAGATTTGTTGGTTCAGCGTGTCGATCTTGCTTTGCAAGGTGCGAATCTGGGCGTCACGCGCGGACAACTCGGCTGCATGCTGCGCATCTGCCTGATCTTTTACCGTGATGGTGTAGGACGTGCCATTCCACTCGACTTCCTTGTTGAACACGCCTGCCATCATGCGAAGCGGGATGTAAGTGGTTCCGTTTACGATAAATGGTTCGATCGTAGTCGGAACAGTAGCACCATTATACAAGACCTTGATATTGTTGTACTTTGCCTGCAAGTTTTTTGTTCCAGTCGCTGCCTGAGAGCCAGTCGGCAGCAAGCTCGTCGCAAGAACCACCGCTGAGAAAACTGCTAGATACTGTTTTTTGAACATGAAAAGTCCTCCTTCTCCCGGTTGTCTTTTTCCTATCATGTCGCTATGTACATAACTTACTTTACCTATTGATCGTGTCGAGAGTATGTCAACATCGCATTTTTTCCTTGCCAAATTCCGGAGACATCCTGTTTCGCACCTCCAAGTTTATTCCATCGGACAAAAAAAAGAACCCGCTGAGCGCAGGTTCTGCTGTTTCCTTATGGATGCTTTTGGCAAGCGCCAGCCATGCCGGGCTGCCTGGTTAATCATGCGGCCACGTCTTGCGCAAGTCTTGCTCAAACTGGCGAAGGTGATTGATTCGCTTCTTGGCAGCCTGGTATTCGGCTTCCCAGCCTTCTTTTTCCCGTTCGCGGATGATTTCCGCTTTCTTTTCCAGCTCTCGCACTTCATTGCGCAGAGCGATGACAATGTCCAGCAGCTCATCCATCTCCATGGAGCGCATGTCCGAAATAAAGTTCCACTCTGCTTCTGTCAAACGATATTGCTTGTTAGCCACGCTTCATCACCCTTAAAAAATGTGTCAAATCTATGCGAATTTGTTTCGGTTATGCCAAAAAGGGAAAGCCGCTTCGTGTATAATAATGGATAATGGGTACGTATGTCGACAATGCTTCCAAGGATGATCCGGAATTATTACTAAAGTAACACCGGAATGGTTATAATTCCAAATGATCTTGCGCGACATGCAGGGCGCTCTTTCGTGCATAAGAGTGGTTACCTATATACATATGGGCAGACGTAGAAGGAGGTTGTTGCATGTTCTCGATTCGCGAGACGGATTTGCCGGGAATCGGCAGAAAATATCAGGTAGAAACAAAAGGCGGCGACAAGCTTGTCATCGTCATTCACGATGACGGCCGCCGGGAAATGTACCATTTTGACCGCGAAGATCCGGATGAGAACATCTCGATGGTTACGCTGGATGACGACGAGGCGCGGCAAATTGCAGCGATTGTCGGCGGCCTGACGTACACGCCGACCGCTCTGGAAACAGTTGAGGTCGCTTTGGACAAGCTTATGATCGAATGGTACAAAATCGACGCTGGCTCACGCGCCGTCGGCAAGACGATCGGCGAGCTGGACGTGCGTCAGGAGACGGGTGCCACGATCATCGCTGTCATTGAAAAAGACCACACACAAACGATCAATCCGGGACCGGAGTATGTGCTTCGTGCAAGCTCCACCCTCGTAGTAGCAGGTGAACGAAAGCAGGTGAAAGCGCTCAAGACTATTCTCAGCAACGGGGGTGATTGACCTTGGAGCACATCGTGTTTGAAGTCGGCCTGGCGCTCGCTCTGATTGCCATCGCCGGCTTCCTCTCCATCAAGTTGAAGTTCTCCATCGTTCCCTTTTACATTTTGGTCGGGATGGTCGTCGGTCCGCACGCCCCCGATATCGGCCTGTTCGATCTGCGCTTTATCGACAGTGCGCCGCTCATCGAATTTATGGGCAGAGTCGGGGTGCTTTTCCTGCTGTTTTACCTCGGCCTTGAGTTTTCGGTAGGGCGTCTGATCAAGGCCGGACGCTCTATCGCGATCGGCGGGACGATCTACATCGCCATTAACTTTACTCTCGGCGTGCTGTTTGGCTGGGTCTGCGGCTTTCCGCTGAAAGAAGTGCTGATCATCGCCGGAATCACTACGATTTCGTCCAGCGCCATCGTCGCCAAAGTCCTGGTCGATCTCAAACGGACAGCCAATCGCGAAACCGAGATGATTCTTGGGATCATCATGTTCGAGGACATCTTTTTGGCAGTGTACATCTCGATCGTATCGGGGCTTGTCCTCAGCGGAGCAACTTCTCTCGGAGGCGTGGTTTCCTCCGCTCTGATTGCTCTCGGCTACATGCTCCTGCTCATCGTCGTAGGCCGCAGGCTCGTCCCTTTTTTGAATCGCGCGCTAAACATCAAATCAAACGAAGTGTTCATGATTACGGTGTTTGCCGCCCTGTTTTTGATTGCGGGTTTTTCCGAGACAATCCATGTAGCTGAAGCCATCGGCGCGCTGCTCGTGGGGCTCGTATTAGCAGAAACACAACATATGAAACGCATCGAACATCTGATACTGCCATTTCGCGACTTTTTCGGCGCCATGTTTTTCTTCAGCTTCGGTTTAACGATTGATCCTCTGTCATTGGGGGGAGCCGTCTGGCTGTCCATCGCTGCGGTCGTCATCACCCTCATCGGAAACGTCGCTGCCGGACTTTTGGCAGGACGCAGCGCCGGGCTGCCGCCCAAAGCTTCCACCAACATTGGACTGACAATCGTTTCACGCGGTGAGTTTTCCATCATCATGGCTAATCTGGGAAAAGCGGGCGCACTCATGGATATTCTCCAGCCGTTCGCAGCTTTGTACGTGCTGATTCTCGCCATTTTAGGCCCTTTGCTGACGAAAGAATCAAAGCGCATCTACCAGTTGCTGAATGCCGTCCTTCCACTGGAGCGCGGCAGTGTCAAGCAGCCTCCTGCAAACCAGTCCGATTCATAGTGTATTGATAGGTGATTCAAGGCAGCCGCTGCGTGTACAGGCTGCCTTTTTCGTCCGTTCCGTCCATCATCGTGCTCGCCGCTTTCCGCCCCCATGCTTCCTCACTGAATCGCTGCCAGCGTCTCCTCCATCCATTCGTAGCTCATCGGCCCGATGTACTTGTGCTGGACGATGCCATTCGAATCAATAATGTAGCTGGTCGGAATCGAGATCGCCTTGTACTCGTTGGTGACTTGCTTGTCTTCATCCAGCAGGACAGGGAACGTCATGCCGTACGCTTTTACGAACACGCCGACATCTTCCGGTTTTGTTTCCGTCGTCGTCAAGTTTACGCCCAAAATGACGACATCGTTGTCTTTGTTTGCTTCATAGTATTGCTGCATGTCGGGAATTTCTGCCCGACAAGGCGGACACCAGGTAGCCCACAAATTGACGATCACTTTTTTCCCGCGAAAATCGGACAGCTTTACTTTCTTGCCGTCCAGCTGTTGCAGTTCAAAATCGGGAGCCGCGTTTCCTTTTTCCGTGCCGACCTGCGCTGTGCTAGTCGCCCCCGGCCCGCTCGTCGCGGCATTTTTCCCTTTTGGCGACAGGATCGAGGCATCGACAATTCCCCACGCCAGCAAGCCGATCAACACGACAAACGCCGCTATTTGATTAAACTTCATCTGCGTTCTCACCTTTCCGTTTGGTCATGCGTCTGGACAAAAAGAGCAGCAACAGCGCGCACCCGTAGTAGACAAGCTGCTCGGAGGAAAGTCCCGCGAAGGCGGCTTCGCGCGGTTGAACGTAAAACTGCACGTACACTTGTCCAATCGCAAACCACATCAGCAGCATAAGCCAGACAGCCAGCTCGTTCAGCTGTTTTCGCGCGCGTTGGAGCCAGACAAGGAACAACAGGCATAAAACGATCTGCTGAACATCGTACAAAAAGCCGCTTTGTTCAAGCAGCACCGTCAATAGCTGATACATGCCTGTCGCAGCCAACGAACCAGTAGCCACCGCCCAGGCCACGAGGTCGACCGGAACCGATTTTTTGCGCAGACGCAGCGAAAAATATACCAGCACAGCAAGCGCCGCCAGCCAGGCTCCACGCTCGCCGCCGGAAAAATACAAAAGCGACGAAGGATTTTGCACGACTTGGTCCAGATGAAACAGCGCATAGCTGAACTTCCAAACCAAAAAGCCGAGGAGAACGGCGTTGCTTAGCAGCTCCGTGAGCGCCCCTCTTGTCGCCCTGTCTTTTTTGACAAGAAACGTGATTGCAAGAAAGCCCGTCGCAATGGAAACGATGACGGCCAAGGTGCTCATTTTCAATAAAAACGGGCCGATTTGAACAGCATCCCACAAAGAGGTTTCCTCCCTGAAAAAAATGACTTACGCTAGAGGGTATACGTACCAACTATCACCATATCAGGAAAAGGAGAATAATGGAATGCTTCAGCAAATTTTTGCGTTGCAAGAGAGCTTTGACTGCTCCTTCTCGAAACGCACGACCGTGCCCCACGTTCATCACTACCGGGACGAGAACATTTCAGACATGTATTCCAGCAATTTCAGCCAAATTTATGACGCGCCGGGTGAAGACTGGATCAAAAGCTACATAGCCAGGCAGCTACAGGACGCCAAAGAACGAGGGCTGGGACGTCTGAAAGCAACACTGCATCCCTCCTTGCCTTTTTCGGACGAGCTAAGCTGCCTGCTTCTCATCGCGGATCGCGCACAAAAAGAAACAACCTAAGTCGACATCCCGATCAGACTTAGGTTGTTCCTTTTTTGCCTATGATCGATCACAGCCCAGCCATTCAGCTACAACCGCCTCTGCCTCCCGATCCCTTCGCTCGACCTCCCCGCTGCGGGTCCATTCCAGGAAACGGTCATCCAAAAGCTCGGCCAAAACGGCTCGTTTGCCTGCAGCGTCCAGTTCGTCCAGCGCGAGCACCCGTTTGCGCATCGTTCCCAAAAAGCGCGTGTAGTCTTCGTACTCAGGCCCGATCCACGCTTCCAGCTGGCGGCGCAGTTTTTTCGCCAAGCCCGGATTGTTGCCCCCTGTCGAGATGGCCACAGTCAGGTCGCCGCGCTCGACTACGGACGGAACCGTAAACGAGCACAGGTCGGGACGATCCACTACATTGATCCACGGGCACCCGGCTTGCTGACACGCTTCGTAGACAGCCAGATTGACCGCAGAATCGCTGGTCGCAGCGACAACGAGCACAGCAGAAGAAACATCAGCGGAAGCAAACGGTCGCTGCCAAAGCGTCAGCCTGCCCGCTTGCCCCCAGGCGTGAATCGCTTCTGTACAGGTGGGACTGACGACGCAGACATCCGCGCCAGCGGCAAGCAGACTGGCGATTTTCCGTTCTGCGACCTGTCCGCCACCGACTACGACGCAACGTTTACGTTCCAGATTGACCATCATCGCATAGTGCGGCATCCGCCGTCCCTCCCTGCAATACTACATATTCGCGGCAGCAAACCGTCTAGCCTAGCCGCCCAGCCGTTGCGCTTTACTCGGCAAGACTATCGTTTACGCCAAGCGTGGCCTCAAACCAGTTGATTTTTTCCCGCATTTTCACGACATCGCCGACCAAAATGATCGCCGGATTGGTGACGTGGCTGTTCTCTGCCAAGCGTTCCTCGATGTTTGCCAAAGTGCCCGTTACGACCGCTTGCTTGGGCAGCGTCCCCCAGGAGATGACAGCGACAGGCGTCTCTGCGTCGCGGCCGTGCTTGATCAATTGCGTGCGGATCAGCGGCAAATTGGCGACGCCCATGTAAAAGGCAACCGTGTCGATCCCGCTCGCCAGCGCCCGCCATTTTTCCACAGCCAGCTCCGGCTTGTCTTCGCGCAGATGACCTGTCACTACGGCAAAAGATGAACCGTGATCGCGATGAGTCACCGGGATTCCCGCGTATGCGGAAGCCGCGATTCCCGCCGTGACGCCTGGCACGATCTCAAAAGCGACTCCTCGCCCAGCCAGATGCTCGGCTTCTTCTCCCGCACGTCCGAACACGCACGGGTCGCCACCTTTCAGGCGTACGACGATCTTGCCTTCCAGCGCCTTCTCCGCGAGGACTTCATTGATCGATTCCTGGCGCATCGTGTGATGATCAGGCAGTTTGCCGCAATAAATACGCTCTGCCGTTTCAGGCGCATAAGCGAGCAATTCAGGGTTAGCCAGGCGGTCATAGACGACCACATCAGCCTTTTGCAAGCATTCAAGCCCTTTGACCGTAATCAGCTTGGGATCTCCAGGTCCAGCGCCGACGAGGTACACTTTTCCCGCGCCGCTCATCGGTCACTGACTCCCGCCGAAGCAAAAGTCGCCATCTCGCGCACCATCCGTGCCGATGCCTCGACGATGGAAAACGCCACTGCCGCTCCGCTGCCTTCGCCAAGCCGCAGGTTCAAATCGAGCAACGGCTGTTTGCCCAGTACGTTCAGTACGAAAGCATGTCCCGGCTCCTGGGAACGGTGACCGGCAATCAAGTAGTCCGCTACGCCTGGCTCCAACCGCACCGCCAAAAGTGCTGCTACGGTGGCGATAAAGCCGTCGAGCAACACCGGAACGCGTCTGGATGCAGCGCCAATCACGGCCCCTGCCATCGCGCCGATTTCCAGTCCGCCCACTTTTGCCAGCACGTCGAGCGGCTGATCCGCATCCGGGCGATGCAGCGCGAGCGCTTCGCGGACAACGGCTTTTTTGCGCTGCCAGCCAGCGTCGTCCAAGCCTGTGCCCCGCCCGACAATCTCATCCGGGTCTGCGCCCGTCAAAGCGGACAAAATCGCGCTGCTCGCTGTCGTGTTGCCGATCCCTACTTCACCGACGATCAGCACCTTGGCTCCTTCATCGATGATCTGCTGCGCCAGCTCGATGCCGACCGCAAGCGACTGCCGCGCTTCTTCCGGCGACATCGCCGCTTCTTTCAGCATGTTGCCCGAGCCAGAGCGGATACGTCTGCTGGTCACTCCGGGAGCCTCTACCTCTACAGCCACGCCGACATCCACGAATTTTTGGATCGCGCCGATTTGCCGGGCGAACACGTTGATCCCCGCGCCACCGTTCACCAGGTTCAGCACCATTTGCGCCGTTACTTCCTGGGGATAGGCCGACACTCCCTCAGCAGCGACGCCGTGATCCGCCGCGAAAACAAGTACGCCAGGCGGCGTGACGACCGGAAACGTCTCTCCTGTCATTCCTGCCAGCTCCACAGCCAGTTCCTCCAGGCGTCCCAAACTTCCCAGCGGCTTGGTCAGCTGATCCACATGTTGTCTCGTTTGCTCACTTGCCTCATGGTTTCGCGGCTCAATCGCCGGAAATAGCTTTTCCAAGCCTGCCATCATATACGCACCTCTTTTTCCTGATAAGCCTTCATCTGTTCTTCAATGACATCCATCCGCACATGACGGCGTACCGTATCTGCCAGCAGATCGTAGCCTTGCTCGCGAAGCGCCACGAAGGACGGACGCTCCACGATTGGCTCCAACCCTTTTTTCGCACGGATTGCGTTCAATAGCAGCGTACGAAAGCGGTCGTTGTGAAACAACCCGTGAAAATACGTCCCGATCAGTTGGCGCTCCTCCTGACAGTAGCCTTCCGTGCGCTCTCCCATCTGGATAAAGGGGGCATCCACCTGCTCATAAGCGGACTGGCCCATATGAATCTCGTAGCCTTCCACTTCGAGCCGCTCTCCGGCAAACACCGCTTCGCCCCTCGACAAAACCGTCGTCTTTTTTGTCTCCATCGTCGTCGTCATCGGAATCAGCCCCAGCCCGTCAAGCTGCTGCAACGGAGATTCCACGCCATCCGGGTCCAAAATCGTCAGCCCCAGCATTTGATAGCCGCCGCACAGACCGACTACGTACGATTTTTTTTGCACATGGAGCTGTTTCACGGCGTCTGCCAGCCCTGACTCGCGCAAAAACTGCAAATCTTCCAGCGTATTTTTGCTGCCTGGCAACACGATGAGGTCAGGCTCGCCCAGCTCTTCCAAACGGGTCACAAAGCGCATCCGGCAATCCGGCTCCACAAAAAACGGGTCTACGTCTGTGAAATTGGAAATGCGCGGATAGCGCAAGACCGCGATGTCCAGATCGCGCGGCGTCTCTCTCTGCCCCTGGTAGCGATGCAAAATCAGCGAGTCCTCCGCATCGATCCACAAGTCGGGAATGAACGGCACCACGCCAAGCACAGGCTTGCCCGTATACTCCTCAAACCAGTCCAAGCCTGACTGCAACAGCGTCAAATCGCCGCGAAAACGGTTGATGACGACGCCGATCACCCGGTCGCGATCTTCGGGTTCGAGCAGTTGCAGCGTGCCGACCAGGCTGGCAAAAACGCCGCCGCGCTCGATGTCAGCCACCAAAATGACCGGAGCGTTCGTCAGTCGCGCGACCCGCATGTTGACCAGCTCGCGATCGTTGAGATTGACTTCTGCCGGACTGCCTGCCCCCTCAATCACGATCCGCTCATACGCGGCGGCGAGCCGCTCGTAAGCCTCGCCGATAATCCGCAGTCCTTCCTCGTAAAACTCCTGGCGATACGCCATCGCTTTCATGTTGGCGTACGGCTCGCCGTTCACCACGATTTGCGACTCGGAATCGCGCGTCGGCTTGATCAGGATCGGATTCATGTCGGTCGTGGCGAGAATCCCGGCCGCTTCCGCCTGAACGCCCTGCGCCCGCCCGATTTCTTTCCCGTCCAGCGTGACGTAGGAGTTCAGCGCCATGTTTTGCGATTTGAACGGGGCCGTCTTGTAGCCATCCTGCGCAAAAATTCGGCAAAGTGCCGTTGCGATCGCACTTTTCCCTGCGTCTGAGCTGGTTCCCTGAACCATCAGCGGGAGAGCTTTAGGCACGAGCCGCCACCTCCGCGCACAGACTCAGCCACCGCTTCACCAGCTCTGGATTGGAGCCAAAGTGCAAGTGCGTGTAGCCTGCGACCAGATTGCCCTCTGCGAAGCCTTCTGGCTTGGTTCCGCGCAGCCCTTTTGTCTCATAGGCCGCAGGAAGCTGTTGCTCGCTGGAATAAGTCGAATAATGGAACTCGTGCCCTTTTGCCTGTTCATCCGGGCCGATCAGGAAATTGCCTGCCTTGCCGCGCACTTCCCGATAGCCAAGCGCGGCCAGCTTTTTCTGCATCGTCACCTTCCCGGGCACGATCCCGAGCATCGGGAAGCTCTCGCCGTCTGTCGTCACAATCGCTTCCGTCAAAAACATGAACCCGCCGCACTCGGCCAAGGTCGGCAAGCCTTTGGCAATCGCCTTGCGGAACGAGTCTTTCACCAGCTCGTTTTGCGACAGCTCGGCAGCAAACTCCTCTGGAAAGCCTCCGCCGATGTACAGGCCGTCCGCTGCTTCCGGCACGCCTTCTCCTGCCAGCGGCGAGAAAAAGGCCAGCTTCGCTCCGTGCGCCTGCAGCAGTTCCAAATTTTCCGGATAGTAAAAATGAAACGCCGGGTCTTTCGCTACCGCGATCGTCACGTCGTAGTTCGCTTGACGCGGCGCGAACAGCTTTGGCTCCACTTGCAGCGGCTCTGCTTTCGCCAGTTCCCAAACCAGATCGAGGTCTACCGTTTCGTGAATCAAGTCTGCCAGCTTCGCAAACAGAGGCGCAAGCTCGCCGCGTTCCACGGATGGCACGAGTCCGAGATGACGCTCGGGAATTTCCAGCTCGTTTTCCCGTTTCAAATAGCCGACAACCGGAATCCCGCACTCCTGCTCAATCGCCGCCTTGACGATTTTGTGGTGCCCTTCGCTGCCGACTTTGTTGGCGATCACACCGACGATTTTCGCCTGCGGATTGAGCAGCTGAAAGCCTTTGACGATCGCAGCCGCGCTGCGCGCCATGCTTTGGCAGTTGACCACGAGCAACACAGGCGAAGCTGTCAAAATGCTGATTTCAGCCGTGCTTCCTTTGTCGCTCGTCGCTTCCTTGCCGTCGTACATGCCCATGACGCCCTCGATGATCGAGATGTCCGCGCCTTCGCTGCCGCGGACGAAAATCTCTTTGACCACCTCATGCTCCAGCATGAAGCTGTCGAGGTTGCGCGACGCTCTGCCTGTTACGGCTGTATGGTAAGTGGGATCGATATAGTCAGGGCCGCACTTGAAGCCTTGGACGACATGGCCTTTGCGGATCAGGGCAGCCATCAGTCCGATGGTAACGGTCGTCTTGCCTGCCCCACTGCCCGTTCCGGCGATTACGATACGGCGGCTGTTATCCGTCATACGCGCTCCTCCTCACGATAAGGCATTAAAGCGACAGAAATAGTGGCGTTGCCCGATTTTTTCTTGGTCAGGACGAGTTCGTCGACACCTGCGTACAGCTTCGCCGCAGGCTCGCTTACCCCGTACGCTCCCGTGAACTTGAATACCGTCTCGGACGGATCGCTGATCTCCACCTTGTTCAGTTCCTCCGGGGAATACCAGACAAAAGGCCAGCCGTACTTCTCGCACACGGCGATCAGTCCAGCCTCGTCTTTTTTCAGTTCAATCGTCGCAAGAGCCTTGACGCTTTTGATGGAGAACTGCAATTCATCCAGCGTCTCCTTGATGACCGCCTCGATCTCCTCGGCAGATGTTCCCCGGTTGCAGCCCATTCCGAGCACGATTACTTTCGGACGATACAGGACGCCATTGTCCAAAATCGTCTGCTCCTCTGGCGCAAGCAAGCGGTGAGAGACGACGAGCGCGGCATGCGGATTGGCTGCCTGCGCTTCGGCAATCGTCTTGTATTCCTTGATCGACGGCGGCATCGGCGTGTCGTGCATCCACCAGTCGCGCTCGCCTGATTCGTTGACCACCGCTACATGCTCCTCGTTGACGACAGAGGCGCTCACTGGCGTCAGCTTGTCAGCCGAATCCCACTCCCAGCCAAAACGGCGGCCGAACAAATCGACAGGGATCGTCTTTTGTACATCGGAAGCAGTCGTGATGATCGGACGAGCGCCCATGATCGCCGCTACCTCGCGAGCCAGCTCATTGGCTCCCCCGAGGTGGCCGGACAGGACGCTGATCACATTTTCCCCGCGATCGTCCACGACGACGACACCCGGGTCTTTCTTTTTATCTTCCAGCAAAGGAGCGATCATCCGCACAACCGCCCCGAGCGAAATAATGATAATCAGCCCTTTGTAAGCGGGCCAAAGCGCAGGAAACAGCATGCGCACACTGTTGGAAAACAGCTGGATGCCGCGAGCTTCCTCGTCTCCACGGGCGAACTTGCTCATGTAGTACAAGTCTGCCCCGGGAAATTTTTGCGCCAGATCGCGTGCCATCTCTACCCCGTGCTTCGTGATGGCGACGATCGCATATTCCCCGCGCTGGCGGATGGCTGGAATTTCCCCTTCAACCAGTTCGATAATCATTCTTTCACACCTTTTCTGTACCCGTGCGTGAAGGTTTTATCGTACAGCTTGGAACGGTACTGTTCGCTTTTTTCATGGATATCCGGGTCCAAAGCCCAGCCTGCCAAAATCATCGCGTGCTTGCGAATGCCGTTTTTGCCCATGTCTTCGTCCAAATTTCTCAAGGTCGTGCGCACGATCAGCTGATCCGGCCAGCTTGCCCGTTGCACGACAGCGACTGGCGTATCTTCGCTCCAGCCTGCCTCGACAAGCTCGCGCACTACTTTTTTCGTCAAAGTCGCGCTCAAATACAAAGCGAGTGTGCAGTGATGCTCGGCAAGCGCGCGCAGCTTCTCCCTGTCCGGTACAGGCGTGCGCCCCTCTGCGCGGGTGAGGATGAGCGTCTGGGTCAGCTCCGGGATGGTCAGTTCGGCGCCTACTGCTGCTGCTGCCGCAAATACGGAGCTGACGCCTGGCACGATCTCTACCTCGATGCCTTTTGCTTTCAGCAAAGCGATCTGCTCCATGATCGCTCCGTACACGGACGGGTCGCCCGTATGCAAGCGCACGACTGTTTTTCCGCTGCTGATGCGGTCTACCATCAGCTCTACCATTTCTTCCAGCGCCATGCCGGAGCTGTGCAGCACCTCTGCATCAGGATTGCCAAGCGCAACCAGCTCTTCGTTGACGAGCGAGTCGGTGTACAAAATGACGTCTGCCTTTTGCAGCAGCTTCATGCCTTTTACGGTAATCAAATCCGGGTCGCCGGGACCCGCTCCCACTATGTACAGTTTCATCCCTTTTTCACCACCATCAGTGTTAGATAGCTAAGCTCTGCCCGCTCCAGTTCACGCATGTCCGTCCAGACCATTTCTTCCGAAGAAGTGACCTTTGTCGCAACAGCGGCTTTGTCTGCGAGTCCCATTTCTTTCAGCAAACCGATGATCATCGGCAGCACTTTTGCTACCTTCAAAAACACGACGGTATCGTGATCTTCAATCGCTTTGCGCATCGCTTCCTTGTCTTCTGTAGCCGGAATGATCCCGATTTGCTCGTCGCCATCCGCGAGCGGCATGTTGAAGCGGGAAGCAGCTCCGAGGAACGAAGATACGCCCGGCACGGTTACGACAGGCACTTCCGGGTGCTCTTCATGCATGACGCGCATCATGTGGATGAACGTACTGTAAAACATCGGATCGCCTTCGGTGACAAACGCGACGTCTTTGCCTTCGGACAGACGCTCCCAGACGATTTCGACCGTTTTGTTCCACTCGCGCTCCAAAATTTCTTTGTCGCGTGTCATCGGGAAGACGAGTCCGAGCATTTCCTTGTCTTGCGGCTGCACGTACAGCTCGGCAATTTGGTGGGCGTAGCTTTTGCTGCCCATCCGTTTTTTCGGGTACGCAACTACCGGGGATTGCTGCAGCAGGCGGAATGCCTTTACAGTAATCAATTCTGGATCGCCAGGGCCGACTCCCAGCCCGTACAATGTTCCGATCTTGGTCACTTGCTGTCTCCTCCTTGTTCCTCTGCCTGCTTGGCCCAGGCCGTAATGATGTAGATCGGATTCAACGCTTCAAAACGGGTCAAAGACAAAATCGGCTTGCTGCGCGACAGTTGCGCCAGCGTGACCGATGTTTCGAAGCCTTCCTCTGCAAAAGCTTGCGTCGCTTCGTACAACGTCTCAATCGTCGCTGCGTTGACCACGATGCGTCCGCCTGCCCGAAGCCGCGTGCAGCAAATATTCAAAAGCTCGCGCAATTCTCCGCCGCTGCCCCCGATAAAGACGGCATCCGGGTCGGGGAACTCATCCAGTCCTTTTGGCGCGCGGGCATTCACAACAGTCAGATCGGTGCGAAACTTCGCCATGTTTTGGCGGCAGTTTTCCAGGTCGTCCGCATTTTTCTCCACGCCGTACACTTCGCCTTCGCGTGCGATTCGCGCTGCCTCGATCGCGACGGAGCCTGTGCAGGTGCCGATGTCCCAAACGATGCTTTTGGCGTGCAATTGCAGTTGGGCGATGCTTAAAATGCGCACTTCTTTTTTCGTAATCAGTCCCTTGTCCGGCTTGCGCTGGGAAAACTCCTCGTCCGCAATCCCAAACGGCCAGACCGGGCTTGGCCGACGCTTTTTCAAAATCACGACATTCAAATCGGAAAAGACGCCGTCAGCCATGTCCTGCAAAGCGTACCAGCCTGTCCGCTCGTCTTCGCTGCCCAAGTTTTCCGCCACGAACGCATCGTATTCGGTCATCTGAAACGACAGCAAATACTTGGCGATCGCCGCAGGCGTGTTTTCCCGATCGGTGAGCAGCGCGACTTTGTCCTTGCCGTCCATCCGCTGCGCCAGCCCTTTGATGCTGCGGCCGTGTACGCTGAGCAATGTCGCATCTTGCCACGCCTCGCCCATTTTGGCAAAAGCGAGCTGAATGGAGCTGAGGTGCGGGTAAATGTCCACGTTGAGCTTTTTCGCCAAAAGGCTGCCGATCCCGTAAAAGAGCGGATCGCCGGAAGCGAGAATGACCGTCTTGCGCGTCTCTGACCGCAGTTCCTCGACCATCGCGGTCAAGCCGCCTTTCAAAACTCGCTTTTCCCCTTTGTACTCCGGAAAAAAGCCAAGATGCCGCTCTCCTCCAACCAACAGCTCACTTTCTTCGATCCAGGTCCGGTACAGCGGCAGCAAGCTTTGCTGTCCGTCATCCCCGATCCCGATCACTTTCATCGCTTGTGTCATCGATCGTCACCCTTCCCAGCAGGGACCCTTTCATAGTAATGATGATGGTTTCGACCACGATGCCGCCGCCTACTTCTTTCAGGGCGGCACGGCAGCAGTTGGCGCACATGATCTCGAAAAAGGCAGGCGTCTCCGCCATCATATCCCCGACCTGCGAGGCTGTATTTGCTCCCAGTATTTCGTCCACTTGCTCTTGGGAAACACCTGCTTCCGTCGCCATCTGGGCCAAAAACCCGAAGTCGACAGGAGCGCTTTTCGAGTGAACCATCATGACACCTTGCGCCACTTTGGAAAACTTGCCCATCATGCCGACAAGCGTCACTTTGCGCATTTTCCTGACCTTGCACTGCTTGAGCGCAAACCCGACGAAATCGCCCATCTCCACGAAAGCTTCCTCGGACAGCTCCGGGTAGGTAGCGATTCCATACGACTCACTTTTTCCGCCCGTGGAGAGGACGATGTGATCGCAGCCCGCTTCTTTGGCGACGTTGATCGCCTGAGCCACGCTTGCCTTGTAAGCAGAAGTGGAAAACGGCACCACGATTCCGCGCGTCCCCAAAATGGAAATGCCGCCGAGTATGCCGAGTCGTCCGTTCAATGTTTTTTTGGCAATTTCCTCGCCCGCAGGCACGGAAATTACGATTTTGATCCCGCGCTCTATCCCGTACTCATCGAGTACCGCCTGAGCCGTCTCGCGAATCATTTTGCGCGGAACGGGATTGATCGCGGCCTCGCCAATCGGGACAGGCAACCCTGGCTTGGTCACCCGTCCTACCCCGACGCCACCGTCCAAAATAATCCCAGGCTCGTCTGACCATTCGACAGTGGAAAGAATCAACGCCCCATGCGTGGCATCCGGGTCGTCACCGCCGTCCTTGATCGTGGCTGCTGTCGCTTTTTCCGGCGAAAACTCGCAGCTCTCCATCTGGAAAGTCACGTCTTCCCCGATCGGCAGGCGGATCGTAGCCTCCCTTTGCGGCTCCTGGGTTATCAGCGCTAGCAAAGCAGCCTTGGTCGTCGCCGTTGCGCATGATCCAGTTGTGTAGCCGTGGCGGAGGGGTTTCGCCTCTTTTTCGTCCGATGCTGCTTTGGCTGCCATCTGCTTAGCCCAACCGTTCCGCCATGATGGAGATGGCATTCAATGCCGCTACAGTTACAGGGCTTCCGCCTTTGCGCCCGATGTTGGTGATGAAAGGAATGTCGAGCTTCGCCAGCTCTTCCTTGGACTCCGCCGCAGATACGAAGCCTACTGGCATTCCGATGACAAGTCCTGGCTTCGCTTCCCCTTCCTTCACCATGCGAATCAGCTCCAACAGAGCTGTCGGTGCGTTACCGATGCAGAAAATTCCTCCGTCTGCTTCCTTCACAGCTTTGCGCATGGAAATAATCGCACGAGTGGTGTTGAGGCGTTTTGCTTCTTCCATGACGTCGCGGTCAGAGATGTATACTTTCACTTCGCCGCCGAATTTCTCAATCCGATTTTTGCTGATGCCGACTTGAACCATTTGCACGTCCGCTACGACGATTTTTCCGCTGCGAATCGCTTGAATACCGGATTGGACAGCATCCGGGTGGAAAACGAGACTGCGTCCGAGATCAAAGTCGGCGGAAGCGTGGATGACGCGCTGCACGACAGGGTATTGTTCCTCTGTAAACGGGTGCTCGCCCAGCTCGTCGGTAATGATTTGAAAGCTCATGTCCTCGATCTCTTGCGGTTGTACAGTCAAAGGCTTAAATTCGGTTTTGAAGTCCATGGTTGGTTTCCTCCAGTCACTTGTTTGGATGCTTGTTTATACAGGCGGGATGCCGTGTTATTGCACGACCTCTTTAAGCTGGTTCAGCACGCTTTGGTAGTCGGAAAACTTGGTGCCGTAATCGATTTTCGGACGCCCGATGACGATTGTCTCGATGCCCATTTCCAGCGCTGCTTCCACTTTTTCGTCAAAAGCGCCTACCTTGCCGCTCTCTTTCGTAATCATCAGCGTCACGCCATAGTGGGCGTAGAGCGCTTTGTTCAGCTCTTTGGAAAAAGGCCCTTGCATGGCGACGATGTTTTTTTGCTCCACGCCGAGTTCTTCGCATTTTTGCATATTGTCGAGCCGCGGCAGCATGCGGGCAACCAATGTCGTGTCCGGCAGGCCCAGGAGACGATCCGTGAACGTCTTCAACGTCTTGCTGCCAGTCGTCAGCATGATGACGCCGCGCTTGTCAGCCGCAAGCTCGGCTGCTTGCACGTAATCCTCGACGATGATCAGCTTTTCGCTGCCTGGCGCATCCAGACTCTCACGCTCGTAACGGATGTACGGAACACCCGCTCCTTGTGCGCCAGCCATCGCGTTTTTCGAGGCTTCCTCCGCAAAAGGGTGGCTCGCGTCAACGACACAGCGCACGCCCCGCTCCTGGATCAACTGCTGGATGTCGTCGGCAGTCAAGCGTCCGACCTGGACGGGCACACCGGCCTCCTCCATGCTTTTCGCTGCGTTGTCCGTTACGACGGTGGTCAGCAGATCGTAGCCGTTTTCCTTGATCAACAAGGCCAATTCACGCGCGTCGCTCGTTCCAGCCAATACGAGAATCATGCTGTGTCTCCTCCTACTTGGTTACGTGGTCATGCTTGTGGTCGTGTTTGTGATCATGGTCGTGGTCATGATCATGGTGATGATCGTGGTCATGGTTATGATCGTGAGCATGGTGGTGATCGTGGTCATGGTGATGATCATGGTCATGGTGGTGATCGTGATCATGATGATGCCCGTGATGGTGGTGGTGATGTCCATGTCCGTGATCGTCATCATGGTGGTGGTGATGGTGGTCGATATGCTCCATCGCTGCCAGTCTGTACTGACAGGTGTCACAGTTCAGCTTCACTTCCCCGTGCAAGGCTTCCTCGACGCGATCCTTGAGCACTTCTTTCAGCAACGGGTGGAAACCGAAATACTCGGCCATCTCAAACTGGGCATCCGGATATTGCGCGCGGAACTTCTCCAGTTGATCGCTCATCCGTTTGATCAGCACACCTGTAAACAGGAAGTACGGCAACAGCACGATGCGCTTGGCGCCAAGCTTCAGGCAGCGCTCCACTCCCTCGTCGTACAGCGGGTAGGTCACACCCATGAAAGCTGTCTCGACCAAAGGCGCCTTGTAACGCTCCCAGAAAAGGCGGGACATTTTGTAAATATCACTGTTGGCATCCGCGTCGCTGCTGCCGCGCCCGATGACGAGCACAGCCAGATCGTCGTAATCTTCTCCGGAAGCGAAGCCCGCTTCTGCCATGCGTGTAGACAAAATGTTGATCACTTCTTCGTGAATGCCGATCGGACGACCGTAGATGAACTGTACGTGCGGGTGCAGCTCCTTCGCTTCGTCAATCGCCGCCGGGATGTGGATTTTCGCATGCCCCGCAGAGAACAGGATGATCGGAATGACCGCTACCCGCGTCGCTCCTCTCGCTACACACGTATTCAATCCTTGCAGCATGTCTGGTCTGGCAAACTCCAGAAAGCACGTCTCGATAATCGGCACATCCAGCTCAGGCGCAAGGGAAGCGACAAACTGGCGAATCTCTTCGTTGCCTTCCGGGTCCTTGCTTCCGTGTCCTACAAATAAAACCGCGTCCATTTCGTTTCCCCCTCGTTTTCGGTCAACTCCGCTACCTATTGATCCGTCTGTCAATCTCCGCAAGCGGCGTTCTCGATTTCCGCTTTGGCAGGCTCGTACCAGGCATACCCCTCCAGCTCGCCTACCCGTTGGAAAAACTTGTGGAAGCGCTCATTCGGAAACGCCTCTTTTTTGAATCGGTTCACGATTCGCTCGACAAGCGGCACAATCGCCTCTTTATCAATGCCTTCCGCAACCGGAATGCCGGAATGCGCGTTACGTCCCACCGTTTTCGCGCCCAGGAACAAATCGAATTTGCCTTTGCGGAACACGATTCCGATATCCTCCTGAACAGCTCCATAGCAGGCCATTCCGCAGCCGTTAAAGCCGATTCTCAGCTCTTTGGGCATTTCCTTGCCACCCAGCCGCTGGTGCAGCTCCTCCGCGTACGGGATGCTGTCTTTTTTCTCGCCATCGCAAAAATCGCACGCCTTCACCTGCAACACATCCCCGATCGGGCTGAGGATAAGCCCCAGCTCGCGCAAACGGCTGGTCACACTTTCCGGATCAGCAGTCGGCACACGCATGATGATCTGGTGGTGCGGGGTATATTCGATCTCGCCTTTTTCTCCTGCGACTTCGGCGATCGCCATCATCTGCATCGGCGTGATTTTTTTGTTGGCGACACCGGGACTGACGGCGAACTCAAAAATCATTTCCGGCTGAAACGATGAAGCCGTACGAACAGCGCTTGTTTGGGCAGGCTTCGTTTCGATGCCTTTTGCCGTATTGACGGCACTCAGCGCTTGCATGGCCCAATCGAGCGGCGAGCGCTCTGCCTGGTGAGCAACCGTTTGCGCTGCCTGTTCCACCGGAGGAGCTTCCAGGACAGCCGTACTCGTTGCACTTCCGGCTAGTCCGGCTTGACCAGCAGCCGACGGACTTTCCACATCAGTCGCCAGCACAGGTCGCTCACTTGCTGGCTCTACTGTCTTTGGGGCAGTCGTGCCCACGCTTTCGTCGCCTGCTTCCAATGACCACGGTTCATTTTCCACGCGCAGCCGTTGATGCGGTTTGAGCGGCTGTTCGTCTGCCGACAGCGTGTATTTGCGCTGGTAGCCGCGCGGCGTAATCATTTTGCCATCGTACACGAACGTCGAAGAGTTCCCGATGATGACCGTCGTCAACATGCCGATGTCGTGCTCCAGCATTTGCGCAAGTGTCGTCACCACGACCGTCTCGCGCTCGCGGTAGGCGCTTTTCACGATTCCGACAGGTGTATCAGGCGAACGGTATTGCAAAAGGATGCGCTGCGCCTCCACAATCTGGCGCGTGCGTCGACCGCTGCGCGGGTTGTACAAGGCGATGACGAAATCAGCCATCCCGGCTGCATCGATCCGTCTGGCAATCAGCTCCCATGGCGTCAAGTGGTCGCTCAAGCTGATCGTGCAGGCGTCATGCATGATCGGAGCACCGAGAATAGCGCCACAGGAGTTGATCGCCGAAATGCCCGGAACGATTTCGATCGGAACGCCAGTCGCCTCTGTCCAGCCTTTCTCGACCAGCACTTCGTAGACCAGACCCGCCATCCCGTAAACGCCGGAGTCTCCACTGGAGATCACCGCTACTTTTTTGCCTTCCTCTTCCGCTTGGCGCACGGCTTCGCGCGCACGCGTCACTTCCTCGGTCATCCCGGTGCTGACGATCTCCTGATTGGTCAAAAGTCCGCGGATCAAATCCACGTACGTCGAGTAACCGATAATGACGTCAGATTCTTGCAGGGCTTCCCGCGCACGCTTGGTGATATGTTCAAAACTTCCCGGGCCAAACCCGATCACAAACAACTTGCCGCTCATACGGCCCCTCCCCTTTCCATCGCATACGTGTCGCATGCAGGCGTTATATGGTCTTACTCTTACGGTGTCTTTTCGCTCATCATCCGGCTAGACAAGTGTCAGAACTGCTGCAATCCCCAAACATAAAAGCAGGCACAGCAAGGAAGTGAGATACATCAGACGAATGGTTGCCGTGATATCGGCAGCAGCCAACGGCCGATGCGGGTCCCCGAGCCTTGCCCGATTGGACGGCACACCCTGGTAGTAGTTAAGACCCCCAAGCTGTACGCCAAGTGCGCCAGCCACCCCCGCTTCCGGCAATCCGCTGTTTGGACTTGGATGCAGGTGCGCGTCTCTTTTGATCATCGCCCAGCACTGTCTCCAGTCCAGTCGTTGCAACCAGCTTGCCATGACCAAAAGCAGCGCGGTCAGGCGAGCTGGTATGTAATTCATCACGTCGTCAAAACGCGCGGACGCCCAGCCCAAGTTTTTGTACTTCTCATTTTTGTAGCCGACCATCGAATCAAGCGTGTTGGCCGCCCGATAAGCCATCGCCAGTGGCGCACCGCCCAATGCGGCGTAGATCAGCGGGGAAACAATCGCATCCACGATGTTTTCCGCTACCGTCTCCACCGCCCCCCGGCAAATTTCCGGCTCATCGAGCTGATCCGTGTCACGCCCTACCACCATCGACAAGGAGCGCCTTGCCGCCGCCATGTCATTTGCCAGCAGATGGCGGGCAATCTCCAGCCCGGCGTCCGCCAAGCCTTTTGTCGCGATCGTCGTGGAGATGAGCCAGGCTCCAACCACCCACGCGAGCAGTGGATGCACGAGAGCAGCCACCCACAAAATCAGCCAGACGGCGGCATAGCTGCCTGACACGATCAGGAGCGGAAACAAGATTCCCGCCAGCTTCAAATGCGATTCCCGCTTGACGACCGCGCGAATGACACGCTCCAGCCGCGTGATCCACCATCCGATGATCACCACCGGATGCGGCAAGCTGCGCGGGTCGCCTACCACCCGATCAATCAAGTATGCCGCGCACAATACCCACACTTCCGTCATGTTGTCCCTCTCTTTAGCTTCCCAGCCTTTGTCTGTGCCAGCGCTGCCCATCCCACTCCGCAAACAGCGCTTCTCCGTGCTTTAGCCCGTCTACTTGCCAGTATTGGCGCGGATCTTTTGCAAGCCATGCCGCCTGGAACCAGCGAATCACTCCGCCGTGGGCAACCAATACGGTCGTTTCGTTTGGTTCCCGCTGTTGCCGATCCATCAGCTTGCACAACCAGCCGTCTACGCGGTGGCCCAGCGCTTGCAGGCTTTCCCCGTTGGGCGGACAGCAGTGAAAAGGATCGTCGTACCAGCGCGTAGCCCGCTCGCAATCCGCCTGCATCAGCTCGTCGTAGGTCAGCAGCTCCCAGTCGCCAAAAGACAGCTCCCGCAAAGCCGGAACAGAGATGATCGGCACATCCCATACGTCGGCCAGCGGTTGGGCCGTCTCCAGGCACCGGAGCAAATCGCTGGCGTAGAGCGCATCAGGCCGTTCGATCTGGCGGGACAAGCGCTCTGCCAGTTCACTCGCCTGCCTTTTTCCATCTATGTTCAAAGGGACGTCGCTATGCCCGAGATATCTGTGTTCCCGATTGCTGTCAGTCTCGCCATGGCGTATCCAGACCCACCTCATAACCACCAACTCCCGACCAGTACAAGCAGCATGACCGCCTCGCTGCTCTCGATGACAGCCCCGTAGCAATCCCCGTTCAGCCCGCCCAGCTTGCGGGCAACCGAACGACAGAACAGCAGAGCGAACAAGCACGATCCAGCGATCGCCGCGACGACCTGCCAGCCGCCTGCCAGCCAGCCAGCTGCGAGCAAAGCCACATAGCCGATGACGATCGCCCACAGCGACAATCCGGCGCTGATGCCTTTGCCGATCCCTTTATCCGCCGACAAGTACGGCCAGAACCGAATGGCAAGCAGGACATGGGTCCGCGCCGCTGCGGGAACAAAAACGAGGAGCAGCCCCCAGCCTGGATGTGTCAGCTCTGCCAAAGCGCCCGCCTTGAGCAGCAGTAGCAAAAGCGCCGCCAGCACGCCAAAAGCACCCACGCGGCTGTCCTTCATGATCGCAAGCACTTGTTCTTTTGGCCTGCTGCTGCCCAATCCGTCCGCCAAATCCATCCAGCCGTCGAGATGCAGTCCGCCTGTGATGTACACCCAGACGACGAGCGTCAACACGGCGGCAAGCCACGGACTGAAGAGCGAAAGCCCTGCCTGGTGGACACCCCATAGCAAAATACCTATGACCAGCCCGACAGCCGGATACCAGTTGACGCTTTTTTTCCACGCCTCATCGGATGGGCGCAGCCACGGGACGGGAATCCGCGTAAAAAAGGCAATCGCGTGCCAAAATGCATTCATCCTTTGATCCTCCACGGGATTCCGGCCATTACCGCGTAGACGGCATCCGCCTGCCGTGCACTCTGTTGATTGACATCCCCGAGCACATCGGCGAACCATCTGCCCAGCCGATTCATCGCCACTCCGCCCAAGCCGACCTCGCTGGTGACTGCGATCACTTTTTGCGGGGAGCGGCTGACGAGGGCAAGCCACGCCTCCAGTTCCTGCAAAAGCGCTTCGGTATGCTCCTGGCTGCGCCACTGCGCTTCCTCGACGCTCATCAGCCGATTGCTCACCCATGTCGACAAGCAATCAATCAGCACGACCCCGTAGCCTGATGCAACGCTCTCGTAGTCGCAAAGCCGCTCCCCTACCTCGACGCTTCCCCATTGACTTGGACGGCGCTCTTTGTGCCGCTCGATCCGCTGCTTCATCTCTTCGTCCCAGGCTTGCCCCGTTGCTACGTAAAGAACTCGCTCGCCAGCCTGTTCGGCCAGCTCTTCGGCAAAGCGGCTCTTGCCGGAGCGAACGCCGCCTGTCACCAACACCAGACTCAACGCTTGCCGCCCCTTTCATCCCGCACCTCGCGCAAGACCGCCATCAGGCGAGCATTTTCCGCACTTCCGCGAACCGCGATGCGCACGTCATGGGCAGTCAGTCCGGGATACATCGCGCAATTGCGGATCAGCACCCCTTTTTTGCCAAGCCATTCTTGCAACTGGGCCGCCGGCAGCTCCCCCGGCGAGCGAACGAGCAAGAAGTTCGCCTCTCCCGGCCACACTTGCCATCCCAGCTCCTTGCCGACGAAGTCGAGCAATTTGGCCCGCTCTTCGGCGATCAGGCTGCGGGTTTTTCGCTCGTACTCCTGCTCTATCAGGCACAGTTCCCCCGCCAAAAGGGCCAGCGCATTCACGCTCCAGCTCACTTGCTTTTGCCGCATGTTGGCGATCACGTCTGGATGGGCGATCGCGTATCCCAGACGCAGGCCGGGAATCGCATACATTTTCGTCATCGACCGCATCAAAATGACCCATGGAAAGCTCTCCAGGCGACTCGCCAGCGTAAACTGCCGTTCTTCCGCCACGAAATCGAGAAAAGCTTCGTCCACGACCAGCCAGGTGCCTGTCTCTGCCGCCCAGTCCGCCATTTGCAACAGCTCCTGCGGCTCGTACAAGATCCCGGTCGGGTTGTTCGGCGAGCCGACAAATACGAGATCAGCCTGTTCAAACAGCTTGTACAGCTCGGCGCGATCCGGCTTGTAGCCGTTCTCTGCTTTTCCGTAGCAACCAATGACACGCGCGCCAAACTGCTCGGAAAGCTCTGCATATTCCGAAAAGCACGGATACACGACGCCGACTGTCTCTGGTTGCAGCCCGAGAATCGCCAAAGCCATCGCTTCCGCCGCTCCATTGGCTGGCAAAAGATATGCTTCCGGCAGTCCGAGACGCTTCGCCAGCGCCTGGCGAAACTCGCGGTGTCCCGGGTCCGGATAGCGCAACACCGCAGACAGCGAATCCAGCAGCATGTCCCTGACCCGTTCCGGCATGCCGAGCGGATTGATATTGGCGCTGAAATCGAGAAACTCTCCAGGCTTTACGCCAAAGCGTTGCGAGGCGGTCAGCAAGTCGCCACCGTGACCATACGTTTCCAGCACGTTCATTAAAATTCTACCCCCAGCACTGCTGGTATTCCTTCGTCATAGTAATGCTTGAGCGGCTTCATTTCTGTCACCAGATCAGCCATGTCCATCACTTCCTGCTTGGCGCTCCGCCCCGTCACGACCAGATGCACATGGCTCGGCCTGTTTTGAATCGCTTCCAAAACATCCGACAGCGGCAGCACATCGTCAATGGGAAAACGATCGATCGCCAGCGCGTTGTTCAGCTCGTCCAAAATCACGACGTCATACGCTCCCGAAGACAGCTTTTCCCGGGCAAAAGCCCACGCCTCCTTGAGCGCTTCCCGATGCTCCTCTGGCGTCTTCGTCCACGTAAAGCCTACGCCCTTTTGCACGATCTCGATGCCGAGCTTGTCAAAAATGATTTTCTCTCCATACGTCCGCTCAGGCGACTTGATGAACTGAATCATAATCACCTTTTTTCCCCGCCCGGTCGCCCGTACAGCCAAGCCCACCGCTGCTGTCGTCTTTCCTTTTCCGTCTCCGGTATAGACCAAAAACAGTCCACGTTTATTGCTCACAACGCACACCCCCAGATTGAAGTGAAGACCTTGCTGTCATTTTGACCCTACATACTTTTCAGGGCCCCCGTCAGTTACCTAAAAAGGATAGTTTTCTCCAGCCCTTTTCAGGTACTTTTCGGGGACCCCATTGTCCAGTCCAAAAAGTGTCAGCGATTGCTTGTCAGGCGCACAAAAAAACGCTTTGTTTTCCAAAATCTAGAAGGAAAACAAAGCGCGGATAGCTGACAAAAACAATCCTCACCTCTTCCTTTGACCCGAAGGAAAACAGTGCATACACCAAAACAGGCAGGTTTCCTGGCTCAAGGATCATCACTCTTCTTCTCCTTCCCGCCTCGTAGTGGGGCAGTGGATGGCGCCGTTGCCAGGAAGAAGAGCTACTCTTTTACAGTGGCGGGACCGCGTTGGCATTTCACCAAACTTCCCTTTTAACCCTGTCTTTCACGAAATAAGCACTCGCAAAAACACAAGGACCTGTTTTCTATCCTATTCAAATGTCGTTCATTCATTTCAATAACACTCACTTGTTTTAATAATAGCAAATGCTACCGTGGATTCAAGCAAAAGCTGCAAATCGGAGAGGGAAAATGGAAAAACACGGAAAATCCGAGGGAGCGATTCTTGCAAACAACGAAAAAAGCCAGCCTGAGCTGACTTTTAAACTTCCCATCATTAACCAGCGAGGAAATCAGCCAAGATCACTTCCATGTCAAACGGGGTAATCCCCTCTTCCATGGAAAAAACCGTGTCTGCTTCCTCCATCCGGTCGGTAATCGTCCCTCTCGCCTGTGCGTGCAGGGTGAACAGCTCGTGCAAGGTCGGCTTCACAAGTGTCGTCAGCGCGCGGCCCATCCATTCGATACCGCCGCCATTTGCCTCTACGTTGTTGACGAAGCGCGGATGCGAACGCAGCGCGATGTCCGTCCAAATGACTTTTCGCTCTGCCAGATCGAGAATGACCGGGAGGCAGATCGTCGAACGGGCAGCGATGTCGGCTTTATCCTGAACTGTCAACGGTTCAAAAACTTCGCCGGACTCGGGCTGACTGCGGATCATCCAGCCTGCGAAGCACTCCGGCAAATCGCAATACGGCTGGCTCGTAAACGAGTTCAGTGACATCACGACATAGCGCCCGCCGTATCGAAGCACTGACTCGATATCGACATCGATGAACTCGCACGCTCCGTTCGGCGCCTGTACGACATCGCCGCTATGGCAGGCGCGATACTTCGCGGACCGCAAATTGGTGTAGGACACATGCTCCATGTACGTCCACTTCTCGTCATACAGGACAGCGGACAAATCGATATCTACCCGCCCGGTAGGGACATCGTTGACGATCCCTTCCTTCCACCAGGTGAAAAAGCGGATCGTGCTCCCCTCGGGGATCGGCAGTCTGGAGCCGCGCGCTATCGTGCGCAACGCCTTGCTTGCCGATCTTTGGGAAAAAGGCACCAGTTGCTCGTGCAATTGCGGGTCGATATAAACTTTTCCGAGAGTAGGCAAGGCAGAAAAGCGCCGAATCAATACCTCGCGACATATCCCGGCTGCACGCGCGCGCTGTTCATCCGCCAGCTGCGGAAGCATATTGGGGATCGCCTGTACTTTTGCCACTTCTCCTTTTGGAAAGAACGTTCGCCACTCACCGTATCGCTCCCGCTTGTCAAAGTGATTCATCACCTGCAAAAGGACGGGGGTCGATACAGAAGTCGCTATCTGCTCAAAGGAGCGCAACACCTGATCGCCCGCTTCCGTCAAGCGGAGCATGTGATCCAGCCGTCGGGCAAATTCACCTGGCCGTTGCATCAGCAATCTGGTCGCTTCTTTTATATCGCACGCCAGGATCGCCAGCTCGACCTGACTGTTGAAAGTCTCGATGCGCCGATTGTTGCGCAAAATATCAAACGCTTCCGCTGCCCGCGGATAACGGTCTTTGTATTCAAAAGGATGCAAAATCTCCCCGAGGCGAATCCAGCGGTTTTTATAGCGCTGCATGTCTTCCGCCAGGTTCGGGCTTGCTTCCAGCAATCGAAGCAACAGCCTGCGCTCGGCCCGTCTGAACTTGCGAAACTTCGCAGGGGCAGCCAGGCTGACATCCCCGTCGGACAGAGCCGTCGCCAGTCGCAGAACATCTGTTGACGTCTTGCAATACTTCGCAAAAAAGTCAGGCGGCATTTTGTCGGCCCGAAGCAACACGCTCGCCACGACAGCGGCATTTTCCTTGTGCGGGATTTCCGGCGGCAAAGCTTCCGCAATCCCTTTGCAACCGTGAATCAAGCCTTTCAAGTCTTCCTTGTCCTGAGCGGAGAGCGAGCTGTTCGCCCGCAGCATGTTCATGCCTATTTGCAGCAGCTCTTCGTCCGTTCCCAGTTGAATCACTTTCAAACGGGATTCTTTCAGGAGCGGCAGCCGCTTTTTCACTTCATGCACGGGAAGCTGCCACGTCAAGTAATGGATAATCGCCTGGAGGTACAGTTCCCCGTCGCTCGCTTCCATGACCTGGCGCGGGAAATTCGGATAAAAAGGCTTGAAGCGCCTGGAGGCACCGACCATGTCTTTTAAAACTCTCACTACCTCCGAGTAGAGCGGGAAAAATTCCGCTTCGGACAGCGTGCGGATTCGCTCGATCAGCTCCAGGGAAAACGTGTAGCCCAAGCTCTCCATATTGCGCAAGGCCGCAGCCAAGTAAGAGACAGGCAATTCATGCTGTCCCGCTTTCACAATCAGTTTGTTTTTCCGGCGAAGGTAGATTTGATTTTTCATCGGCAGCAATAAAAAAAATCAGGAAAGCAGTACCCCTAATATCCAAGTTGAGTAGAAGGAAGGTGTACAATAGCCTGATTTTTTTGTTCCTTTTGTCATTTTTATACATATTATCCTGTTTGCCATAGGTTGTAAAGGCTCTCCCGAAAAATAGGAGTTTCTTCACAGGCGGTCTGTTTGGCCTTGCATCCTTTCGATCAGGCACTGGAAAACAACCCCATAGTACAATAAGACAGCACCTGCCTGAAATGAAAAACATTGAGGACATGACAGATGAAAAAAATTCAGCAAATCATGGCGCTGGCTGTACTGCAAAGCGCTGTTTCCTTCGGCACTCCTGTCTGCGCACAGCCCGTCGACGTCACGGTAAACGGGCAAGCTGTCGCCTTTCCCGACGTCCAGCCGTATGTAGACGCACGCTCGCAACGTACGCTGGTGCCCGTCAGATTCGTGGCTGAAAAGCTCGGGCTGCGCACGCAATGGGATGCAAAAACCGGACAGGTTACGCTGCAAAACGCGACAACCACGATCAGGCTGACGGTCGGTCAAAGCATTGCGCACGTGAACGGCAAGCAAGTCCAGCTGGATACGGCAGCTGCGCTCCGCAATGGCCGGACAATGGTGCCGCTCCGTTTTATCAGCGAATCATTTGACGCCCGGATCGATTGGAACGCCGAGCGCAATCTGATTGTTATCGCGACAGCCGCTCCAAAGCAGCACAGCACGTGGCTGTGGGATGCGTCCTTGCTTTTGAGCGGTCAGGAACAGGAGCGAATGATTGAATTTGCCGCGGAACAGCAAGTGACGAGCATTTACTTGCAAATCGACAAGGACATTCCGCAAGCTGTATACCAATCGTTCATGCAAAAAGCGCAAAAAAGGCAAATCAAAGTAGAAGCATTGAACGGCCGCCCCGGATGGGCTTTTCCTTCCGGCCACAGCCAGATCGAGGCTTTTATCGACTGGGTCGAAGCCTACAATGCGGCTGTCGCCCCTGAGGAGAGGTTTTCCGGGCTGCATTTTGACATTGAACCGTACGTGCTTCCCGAATGGAAAAGCGATCAGACACGGGTCGTCAGCAACTGGATGGACAGCATACGCCTGATCGAGCGCAGAACAAAAGCGAACGGTCTGCGGCTTACGCTGGACATTCCTTTTTGGCTGCATCAGGTCAAGGTTCCCGACACCCGCTACAGTTTGAGTGCGTGGATGCTGGAAAAAGCCGATGCGGTGGTCATCATGGATTACCGCAACTCCGCTTTGGGCAATGACGGAATCATCGCCAATGCCCAGCCGATTTTGCGGGAAGCGGGCACATTGGGCAAGCAGGTCATCGTCGGAATCGAAACCGCCCCCAGCGCGGAAGGTGCCCATACGACTTTTCATTCGCTGCCGACACATGTGCTGAAAACAGAGCTTCAGCTCGCCAAGGAAAAGCTCGCTCAGCACGCAAGCTACGCAGGCTTTGCCATTCATGACTACAACCACTGGACGAAACTAAAGCAAGACAGCTTCTGAGTGTCCGGGCTGCTCGGGCTCGGGATACGGGAACAAATCCGCTACCCGCACGCTCTGGCCGCTTTCATTCGTGTAGACGACATGCTCGCGCGTAAAATCACGCGGGCTTTCCAGTCCACAGGCTGCGGCGAGCGAAAACAAGCCTTCGCGCAACTGCAAAATGTAGTTCATGACCCGCCACTGCTTTTCTTCCGGGGCGAGCGCCTCCTGGTATTTGGCGTCCGTGGTCGTAATTCCGGTCGGACACTTGCCTGTATGGCATTGCATCGCCATGATGCAGCCGTTCGCCATCATGAAGCCGCGCGCGGAGTTGACAGCGTCCGCCCCTAAGGCGAGAGCAATCGCCACTTTGTCAGGCGTGATCAGCTTGCCGGACGCAAAAATTTTGAAGCGGTCACGCACGCCGAATGTCCGCGCCACATCGTCGAGGATGAGCAGCGCAGGATAGAGCGGCAGCCCCATCCCGTCCGCCATCGCTTTGAAAGTCGCGCCAGAACCTCCCTCCGAGCCGTCAACCGTAATGAAATCGGGGTAAATATCCAGCTCGGTCATTTTGGCGAACAGCGGCTCCAGCCTTTTGGCGTCACCGACGACGATTTTAATTCCCACTGGTTTTCCGCCCGCTTCCTGCAACGTGCCGACAAACCGGAGAGCTTCCTCTGGTTTGGTCAGAAACGCAAAACGGTTGGGGGAATTGACCGTTTTGCCCACAGGCACCAGCCGCGCTGCCGCCACCTTTTCTGTCACCTTGGAGCCTTCGAGATGGCCGCCCCGTATTTTTGCCCCTTGATGAAATTTCAGTTCAAACGCTTTGATCGCAGGCTGACTCGCCTTGCGCTTGTATTCCTCGATCGAGAATCGCCCTTCGTCATCGCGGTATCCGAACATGCCTGGCCCGATCTGTGCGACGATATCCGCGCCTGTAGCGAGGTGGACTTCCGCCACGCCCCCTTCTCCTGTGTTGATCCAGGAGCCGCCCGCCATTTTGGCTCCGCTTCCCGTAGACAAAATGTAGTTTTCTCCGACCGCCCCGTACGATGTGGCAGATGCCCCGAACATGCCTTTGAGCCGCCACGGGTGTTCGCGGCGCTCTCCCACGACAATCGCATCCTGATCAGCCAGCAGCCACGGCTTCACTTGTTCCTCGATGAACTTTTCCTGGCGAGTGAACAGGCCCTCATCTGTAATCACGTACTTTTTGCCCACAAGCACTTGCTCGTTGTCTACCCGCAGCTCGCTCGTCAGCTTGGGAAACATGGCGTTGGACAAGTAAAAGCCCGGCTTTTCGTAATCTCGTCTGCCGCCAAACGAGATGAGATCCGTGCGGTATTTCGCCGCGTAGACCAACCCGACGAAATCAGCGCGGGAAAACGGTCTGCCGTCTGTGTCGTTGTCAAACCAGTATTGGCGAAATTCCGGCCCGAGCTTTTCCAGCAAATAGCGCACCCAGCCCAAAAACGGGTGCGAGCGGATAATCGAATGCTTCGGCTGTTTGGACAAGGCGTACATATATCCGAAAAAGACAAGCGGCGGCAGTACCACCACCACGAGCACTATGATCAAAAGTATCGACTGCATCTTGTTTCCCCTCCGGCATTGAGCATCTTCGTTCATTAGGATGCTACCTGATCCTTCCTCTCATACAGTACGGCGGTTTAGGGCAATTCCGCTCCTGTTTTTGTGCAAAATATTATTTAAAGTAACTTTCAAATGATATTGATTATAAATATCATTCATGATAATTTGATAGCAGAACCATACATCATGCCTACAGAAACGAGGAGATTCTCGATGAGCGCACGCATTGGACTTCCCGCACCCGATTTTACGATGGACACCGTGACGTTTGACAACGGCTTCCCTGTTCCGAAAAGCTTGGTCGATTACCGCGGCAAGTGGCTGCTGCTATTTTTTTATCCATTTGATTTTTCCAAAGTATGCCCGACCGAAATTCTCAGTCTCAATCGCCGAATTGACGAGTTCCGTGAGCTGAACGTCGAAGTGCTCGGCGTCAGCGGAGACAGTGTGCATACGCACAAAGCCTGGATGAGAGCAAGCGACGGAATCGGGCCGCTGTCGTTCCCGCTGGCTTCTGATTACAGCAAAGAAGCGACCAACAGCTACGGCGTGCTCGATGAAGCGACCAAAGCACCCCTGCGGGCGAGCTTCATCATTGACCCGGAAGGCATCTTGCAGTATGCGGTTGTCTCCAACTCCAAAGTGGGCCGAAGCGTAGATGAGACATTGCGGGTCATTGAAGCTTTGCAATCCGGCGGCCTGTGTCCGATGGACTGGAAGCCAGGGCAAAAAACGATCTCTTAACAGGCATACAGCAACTGACAGGCAACGAAAAACCTCGACCGAATGAGCTGGTTGACAGCTCCGGTCGAGGTTTCTTTTTGGCGAACAAACAGCCTAATCGTACTTCTCGTCGTCCACGCGTATTTGCCCGTCCACGATCAGCTCCAGCTCCGTTTCGAAGTTCAGCACGATTTCGCCCGGCATCTGGTCGGCGACCTCTGCCAAATCGGGAAGCAGCAGCGCGTCTTCCAGCGATTCGGGCTTTGCTGGCAGCTCATTGAACCAGCCGCGAATCGCATCCATCAGCTTGTAAAACGACGCCTCGAACTGGTTGGCGTCATCTTCGGCGTCATCCTCATGGCTTCTTTTCATCCGCTCCCACGCATCCAGCGTCTGGCGCAGTGCTTTTTCGATCGTCGCGTCCATGCCCCGCCCTCCTTTTCGCTCCTGTATTCTTCCTAGCTAGTATGACCGCTTTCGCTGCCCTTTTCCAGCCTTTCCGGCACCTCCGCTTTCGGATCAAGTCCCTTCCATTTTTTATAATCGTTGCGATTTTTGACACCTTTTATAGCCCGTTTGAGTCATACGCAAATGAATCGGGACTGCTATCCTAGTCTTAGCTGGCAGCCCCTTCCCTCAGGAGGAATTATCGAGAGCTCTCATTACAAAGGGGGGAACGTACCCTGACTCGTACTAGGAACAAAAAAATGGCGCTTCGCCAACTGCTGTCTGCTTCCTTGGCAATCGCGCTTGTCATGCCTGCTGCCCTCACAGCGCTGGCGGAAGAGTCCGCAGACTCCTTGCAAGCACAGATCGACCGGGCGGCACCAGGCGAAACTATCACGATACCGGAAGGCAAATACGAAGGGCCGATTCGCATTACGAAGCCGCTCAAACTGGTGGCAGACGGAGACGTCAAGCTGACCAACCCGAGCGAGGAAGCTGCCTTGATCATCGCGGCAGACGACGTTACCTTGCAAGGCATTACGGTGGTGGACAGGAGAATCAACAGCGAGGATGCCTCGATTATCGTCAAGGGCAACCGCAATCTGCTGGAAAAAGTCACCGTGGATACGATGGGAACGGGCGTTCAGTTGCGAGGGGCCAACTCCAATACGCTGCACAAAGTTTTCGTCATCGGCAAGGTAAAAGACAGGGGCAGTACGAGTGATGCCGGCCACGATCACAGCGCTCATCTGTCCAAAAGCCAAAGCAAGCCAAAGGTGACGGTCCAGGCTCAAAAAGGAAACGGCATCGACCTGTACGACTCGAATGACAATCGCCTGACCGACAATCAGGTGACGAACGTCTTTGACGGAATCTACCTGGAGAAAAGCAGCGGCAATCAGCTGGAGCAAAACTGGGTGGAAAAGTCGCGCTACGGCTATCACCTGATGGGCACCACGAATACAACTTTGAAAAACAATACCGGCAGCGAAAATGTGACGGGCGCCATGCTGATGGAAACAAGCGAAGCCACAGTCATCGGGAACCAATTTTTGAAGCAGCAGAAAAACCCGAACTCCCAAGGCATTTTGCTGTACGATGTGCAAAATTCGCTCATCACGGACAACCGCATCGAAGGGAACCGGGTCGGACTGTACCTGGAGCGCTCGACCGGGATTACCGTCAAAGGCAATCAACTGGCGCTCAATTTCGTCGGAATGCAGCTCACGTCCTCTTCGCAAAACACGTGGACGAACAACCAGTTCATCTCCAATGTCATCGCGGCGCAAGCCCAGGACAGCGCCACTGACAACATAAACGGCAACTATTGGGACAACTTGCTCGGTCTTGACGTAGACGGCGATCATATCAGCGATCTGCCGTACGAAATGAACCCGTTTTACCTCGGCCTGACTGACGCCGTTCCCGCCTATCAGCTGTTTTTCCAGTCGCCGGGCTTCGTGTTTCTGGAAAATTTGTTCACAAACGGCGCAGGCAGTCCGATTCGGGACAACTCGCCGCTGATGCCGACATCCGCTGTCTTGGCAGCCGATGCCCAAACGACCAGCGGCTGGGGTGCTGGCATACTTGGCCTCATTCTTTTACTGGGAAGCTGTACATTCATATACGTAGGAGTGAAGAAATCATGATGAAATTGAAAAAATGGGTAACCACACTGGGAGCAATCGCAGGAATCAGCCTGCTCATGGTCGGCTGCGGAAAAGAAGAAGCACAGCCTGTAGACATCGCGGAAGGCGTAGACAAATGTGACCTCTGCCACATGCACGTGCCGAACGACCACAACGCAACAGAAATCATTTTGAAAGACGGCAAAGCGCTGAAGTTCGACGATATCGGCTGCTTGCATGAATGGACGAAAGAACACGGAACAGACGAAGTCGCCATGCAATACGTTCGCGACTACTATACGGCAGAGTGGACAAAAGCCGATACGGCAACTTTTGCCTACGACAAAGAATTTAAAACGCCAATGAGCTACGGTATCTACTCGTTCAAAGACAAAGCGGAAGCGGACAAATTCGTGGCGGAACAAAAGAAAGGCGTCGTCATGAACGCGGAAGGCCTGAAAAGCCACACGTGGGAACGCAGCATGAGCGAGCATATGAAAAAAGACGGACATTCTTCGGGCGGACATCAATCCGGCGGTACGGAGAGCACTCCTGCCCCAGCACACGGCAATGGCACAAGCACGCCAACGACTACACACCACTAATACCACGAATAGAGGAAGTGGCGAGCCTTGCACATCAATCTGATTGCGAAAAGGGAAGTGAAGGTAGGTTTCCGCAATCCATGGGCCTACTCTTTCATGGCTCTGTTTTCCCTGTTTAGCCTGGGGCTGCTGGTGATCCAGTCGCAGTCCTACATGAAAGGCTACACGTATACGACAGGCACCATGCTCAATCTGATTTTGTATTTGCTGCCGCTGATGACGATGCTCCTCTCCTCTTTCTCCCTGACTGCGGAGAAAGAGGAAGGTAGCTGGCAACTGCTCTCGACCTACGCGATGACGACCTCGTCGTTTCTCATCGGCAAATACGTCGGCCAGGCGCTCGTCCTGATTGCCATCGTCAGCTTTGGCTACGGCATCTCCGGGGTGGCTGGACTTTTGCTCGGCAAAAGCTTTGCCTTTTCCACCCTGCTGTTCCTGCTCGTCTTCTCGATTTGTCTGATCCTTTTATTTTTAGGAATCGCCATGCTGATTGGCGCTCTGTGCCGGAATCGCTGGCAAGCTTTGACCATGGGCGTCAGCATCTGGTTTTTCTACATCTTGGCCTGGCCGACGCTGTTGATTTCCTTGCTCAGCTTCGTGCCGTACACATGGATCAAGCCCTTGCTGCAAATCGTGACTTTTTTCAATCCAGCTGAATTTGTCCGCGTCTATTCTGTGACCCGGCTTGGCGGCGGTGCCATTTTCGGGCCGGAATACTACAAGTGGATTTACTGGATCGACTCGGCGCTCGGCGACGTTTGCTTCGTCGCACTCTGTCTGCTGTGGATTAGCGCTACGCTGTTTATCGCTACCCGGGCATGGGAAAGGAGATAACACGATGCAAACATTCGGCCTTACCGTCGATCAGGTAAGCAAGACGATCAACGACAAAACGATTGTCCATCCTTTCAGCCTGCGCATCGAGCCTGGCGAAGTGGTCGCTCTGTGCGGCGGAAACGGAGCGGGAAAAAGCACGATCCTGCGCATGCTGGTAGGCATTCTCCGTCCCACTACAGGCACGATTCAGCTCAACGGCATGAGCTGGGAGGAGCAGCGCGTCGACTATTTGCAGCAGATTGGCTACATGCCTGATCATTTCTCCTTCACGGCTGGTCTGACTGCACGCGAGACATTGGAGTTTTACGCAGCGTTGCGCAATCGGACCGCAGAAGATGCCGACAGGATGCTGAAAGCCGTCGGTCTGCACGATGCCCGCAACAAGCGCGTTTCGCATTTTTCCAAAGGCATGCAGCAACGCCTGCTGTTCGCCCAGGCGATCCTGGCAAAACCGGCCTTGGTCGTCCTGGACGAGCCGACAAACGGCCTCGACCCTTACTGGATGGACGCCTTCGTCGATCTCGTGCGCGAGCTGCGCCTGGCGGGACAGTCGGTCATCTTCTCCACTCACCAGCTTCAAGTAGCTGACGCCGTGGCTGACCGCGCGATTTTCCTCATGAACGGACAAATCGTCCGCGACGACACGATTGATCAGTACCAGGAGCAGTACGGCAATGTCGGGCTGTACGGTGCGTTCGCGGAGCTGGTGTCTCGGGCGCATTCATAGCCAAAGAAGAACATACAGTCAGACATGATAGTGACACCGCTGTTCATTCGCAGCTATCGTCCAAACGCAAGAAGCCAGTCAACGGTTGATCCCGCCGACTGACTTCTTTTTTTTCAGGCTAAGCTTTAACATGCGATAACAGTTGCGAATAATCATCGTACGATAGCTGACTTCCATCCCCATAATGCTTTCGTTCTGCCTCGACAAGTCTCTCTTGCGGATTGTCAGCGGTAGCAGCCCACTCCCTGATATAATTCCTTAACCGATCGGAAAACTGCAATCCGCGTGTCTTGTGAATCTTCCAAGCGCGAACAACATTAACCTCTGGAGTAGGGTTTTTCCATACGACCTCATCATCAAGCAAAATATCAAGCACTCTGCTATTTATCGCTTCCATGAAATAAGTGCAATCAAGGTTCTGCCATTGCAAATGAAAACTTACTGCATCGAAATTGAAAAAGACCCCTTTAGATATATTCTCAAAGTTCGGCGCTAATAAGCGTTCGCGAAAAGCCCAATTGCTTTGGATTCCCCATATGTCGAATTCAATGCCGTCAACCTTAAGCTTATATCCCCCGAACCGATTTTGTTTATAGGAAAAGCTGGAAAAAGCTTCGGCAAACCTCGTATCAGGAGCATCCACAATTATGTCATAATCCCGTGGTGTTCTGCTCTCAGCCAGATCCCGTACAGCCCCACCAATCAAAATCAAATTACCGTAGGAGCTAAGGTCATGTAGCAAGCGGTCTACTTGTGGGCTGACTTCTCTTAACAGTTCAATCCTTTTTAGGATCATGCCTGTCTGATTGTAGTCTTCGTGAGCGCATCTCCATGCACTGCCCATAAGTAGCCCTCCTTACAATTTGATGCCTGATAGCTTTTGATACAATTCTAACGCATAAGTGTCAGTCATGCCACAAACAAAATCCGTCACTAGCAATAACCGATCATACAAACTTGGCTGTTTATCAACTTGCAGCGAAAAGGGGTAGCGCTGCATGAGATAGCGATAATTATCAGAGATCAGCATGAAATTCTTGCCTTTTTCGGAGTAGGCAAATTCATCATTGATTTTGAAAATATTCTTCTCCAGTTCAGCTAGCTGGTAGATGCTATCTGTACTCACTGAGCAAACGAATATTTCCAGCAATCCGCGAATCACCTTTCCCCCTACCAACTCGCGTGTAATAATGTCCCGATTCGGAAAAATATAATTCTCTGCAAGCGCTCGGAAAGCTTCCCGAACCTTCGCTGCTGACGAATTTTCCAAAATCTCCTCATCAAAGTCGCCGTTCAAGATGCGGTCATGCAATTTGAGGAAGCTTTCCACTACTCCATGAATCATGGCTCCCTGCGCCTTAATCCGCAGCTTTTGCACCGCATTGTCTAAACGGTCTGAACGCCGCTCCTCTGTATTTTGTTTAAAGTCACTTACAAAGGAATCGAGAAGCTTTCTATCGTCTTCTGTTTTGAAAAATTCTGCGAACACATCTGTAATGATCGAATAGTCCAATACTTTCTTTTTGCACCCATCTTCAATATCCGCTGCTGAGTAGGCAATATCATCGGCCGCCTCCAACAAAAACGTGACAGGATGGCGTTTATCCATAATTCCGGTATATTGGCGAACTAGCTCAAAACGTTCCTGCTCCGAAGTCATGTATCCAAATTTTTTGTAAGAAACGCCGAGATCTTGTGCTTTGCGCTCTGCTCTGCTTTTGTTCCCTTCCAACGAAGAACGGGGATATTTCAAAATGCTTGCCAAAGAAGCGGCGCTTAGATTGTAGCTATATTCATCCACTAATCCATTCAGCTTGGTCAACAGGCGGAACGATTGCGCATTTCCTTCAAAGTGTTCAAAATCAGCCTGCATCTGCTTTGCATACTGCGAATTCCCCTCAGCCAGTTGCCTGAGATTTTTTTCGTTTTCAAACCAATCCCGAAAGAAAGTTTGAATCGCTGCTTCCCCAAAATGACCAAATGGCGGATTACCCAAATCATGCACAAGACCAGCAACGGCCAATAGCGCGCTCAGTTTTCCAACAGACTCCTCTTTAAATGCCTGCGGTTTTCGTTTCGAAAGATACTTTTCCACACTGATGCCCAGTGATCGACCAATTGTCGCCACTTCATGAGAATGCGTTAAGCGAGTGCGCACAAAGTCACTGTTATCAAGAGGGAAAACTTGCGCTTTATCTTGTAATCTGCGAACTGCTGAGCTAATAATCAATCGGCTATAATCATCATCAAAGTCATTTCGCAAATCGTATTCATTATCCTTTGTGCGATCTTTTACCTGTCGATCTCGCAAGCGAACTCCGCTCAATAGTTGTTCCCACTGCATTAATGTGCTGTTCTGCATCTACTCATCCCTCCCTTCTCTATTTTACTACACAAAAACGCATTATTTGGTATTTTTGTCTCTTTATACAAACAAAAAATATTACTTTTTTCCTAAAAACCAACTAGAGTTACCTACTCTTCCGTTCGTTTGTTCTTATCCTCGCTTACTCAAATCGCCTTCGCTTCCATATAAAAAACAGATAAAAACTTTTTCACGCTGATGCGGCATTTCGTCGTCTTTTCTCCGGCTTCCAGCTCCTGCATCCGTTGGCGAATTTCCTGGAAGTCAAACAAGCGCGGGGCAAAATGCTCAAAAGTCGGGTTCGCGTAATCCGTCAAACCGAGCGAGGACAAATGCGTAAACGCTTGCAGCACCATGCGGCGAATCCGCTGCTCCATCGCCCGTACCTCTTTGGTCAACGCCTGCTCGTCGAGGCTGCCGTGCAACTTGAGCAAAATTTGCGTGTACAGCTCCTTCAGTTGCAAATCCCGCAGTTTGTCCACTTCCCGATCGTTTTGCGCCAGCCAGCCCATGATGACGAGCAAATCGTGCGCCCCCGCCTCGCTTGCGATCCCGAGCTGCAACAACAGTTGTCTCGCTTTTTGCGCCAGGCCCTCCTCGTCGGAGGAATGAGCTTTCAGCCCGCCCGTCGGCTGCTCTTTTCCTTTGACATCAAGAATTTGCAACGACTTGCGGATAGATTGCAAAGAGGCTTCCAGCGTCAAGTAATCAGACACCCTTTTGAGCACTGCGATGACCTCCAGGCGGTTGATCGGCTTCTGGATAAACGTATCAATCCCCTGCAAATAAGCCTCTCCGATCATCTCCTTGTTCTCCACCTGAGAAACCATGATGAACCGGCCCGCGAACCCTTCCGCTTGCAACTTCTTGATCGTCTGGATGCCATCCAGCCCAGGCATGAGCAAATCGATCAGGACGACATCTACTCCGTAAAGCTGATCGATGGAGACACAGTTGCCATCGCTTGCCTGGCCGACGATCTCGCCCAGGCCGCTGTCCGCTATGATTCGCTCCAGCATGCGCCGCACTACGGCATCGTCTTCAATCAAAAAGAAACGTATCATCGGTTATCCTCCCTCCCCTCTCAGCAATTGATGAGTCGGAATCCGCACTTCAAAATGAGTCCACTCTCCCAGATCGCGCAAAATGTGCAACTGTCCCTGCAAGCTCTGCACGATGCCTCTAGCATGTGTCAGGCCAATCCCGGTGGATGCGTTGCCCTGCGCGTCGTATTTCGTCGTATAGCCCGGTTCAAACACCCACTCCCGTTCATCCTGCGAGATTCCCGGCCCGGTATCCAGCACCTGAAAGACGATTTGCCGTCCTTCCAGTCTGACGTTCAATTCAATTTTACCCGATCCGTCGATTGCTTCTACGGCATTCGCCACCAAATTGTTCAGCACAGACAACAGCGCATAAATTTGATTGGTCGCCAGGCTGACCTGACAGCTCCAGGCAAACTCGATTTCTTTTCCGAGCATCTCCGCATACTTCTGATTCGCTCGCATCACCAGCTCGCACAATTCGCCGACAGGCATCTGGGGAGCCAGTCCCTCCTGATTGATCAGCTTGGAAATACCTGCGAGAATGCGCTGCGAGTCTTTTTTTACCTCGTGCACATGCTCGGCAATCGTCAAAGCCGTAGGAGATTCGGCATGCTGCGACGTCAGCAGCCGCCTGTACAACCGATAGCTTTCACGGGTGATGTCCTCCAGTTGCGTCATCGATTTGCGCAAGTAAAACGCCTCTTCGTAAAGCTCAGTATTGATCATCCGCAGCCGTTCCAGCTCTTGCTGGCGCACCTCGCCAACCGCCCGAATTTGCCGGATCGAGACGCTGTTGTACAGACCGACAGCGAAAAAGCTGCGCAATACGCCGAAGAACAAGAGCATGAAAAAGCCTTGCCACGTAAGCGGCGGAAAACCGTTCAAAAACTCGCGCACCTGCAATTCGACCAGATTGGAAGCAAAGTCGACAGAAGCTCCGATCAGCCCCATTTTCAGCGGAAATTCCACGTAGTTTCTTGCCCGCAGCACCCGGAACAAAATGGCAAAGCTGAAATAGTAAAACGCAGAGGGAAGGTGATCATACACGCTTTCCAGCCACGGGCCGTAGCCCATGAGCATGTCCATGCCGACCCGAAAGCCGAGGATGAACGTCCCGGTTAAAAAGCCTGTCGTGATCACAGGTACGGATGAAAACCAGAGCAGACCGAAAGAAAAAGCAGCAATCCCCAGCGAGAAGCGAAACGATCCTCCAAGCGGATTGACCTTCATCTCTCCGAAAAAGGCCGTTGCCAGCATAATAATCATGAGGACCAACAGGCGCTCGCGCATAGATTCCCCCCTTTCCTACGCAAAAAGATCTCCCATTCCTATTTTACTAAGAACTGGAGATCCGAACAGATGCTTTTGCATCAAGCGTGTTTGTTTTCAAGTCGTTTGGACACGATCGACAAGGCGTAATTGACGACGAAGTACATGACCGCTACTAGCAGGAAAGTCGGGATCACGTAGTTGACGTTGCGCCCGTTGATGATTTGCGCGTGGTTCATCAGCTCTGGCAGGGCGATTACGACGGCGAGCGACGTGTCTTTCAGCAGCGAGATGAACTGGCTGACGATCGGCGGAACCATTCTTCGCAAAGCTTGCGGCAAAATGATGTGCCACAGCGTTTGCACGTAGGTAAGGCCCGATGAACGCGCAGCCTCAATTTGCCCTTTTTCCACCGATTTTAAACCGCTGCGCACGATCTCCGAGAGCATCGCCGCTTCAAAGATGACCAGTGCAAGGACAGCTGCATAAAACTTGTCGAGCTTGATGCCGACTTCCGGCAAAGCAAAGTACGTGAAAAATATAATCAACAAGAGCGGCAGGTTGCGGATCAGCTCGACGACTGTAGCCAGAGCTTGGGAAACACCGGGAATATTGGCGTAGCGCAGAACCCCGACGACGATCGCGATAGCAAAGCTGAACACAATCGCTAAAAAGGCAACTTGCAAAGTAAGCCAGAAACCTTCGAGCAGGAAGGTCAAATGACTGGGCGCGTATGCTCCGATAAAGTCCATGTTTTCCCCTCCCTTAGCGGCTTCCAGCCAAGCGTCGCTCCCAATAGCTGACGAGCATGCTCAACGGAAGTGTCAAAATCAAATAAAAGATAGCGACAAAAATGTAAACGTCAAACGTCACGAATGTGTCGGCAGAGATCAAATCCCCGAAGTACATCAAATCAAGACCCGCGATAACGCCAAGCACCGAGGAATTTTTCACCAGGTTGATAAACTGGTTGCCCATCGGCGGGATGACGACCTTGATCGCTTGCGGCAAAATGATGTAGCGCATCGCCTGTCCGTACGTAAGTCCCGAGGAACGTGCTGCTTCCATTTGCCCTTTTGGTACAGCCAAAATTCCGGCGCGGATAGTCTCCGCAATGAATGCTGCGGTGTACACCGTCAGTCCAAGCGTCCCGGCTACGAATGGCGCCAGCAAAATGCCCATGGCAGGCAGACCGACAAAGAACAGAAACACGACGAGAATCAGCGGAATGTTGCGGACGAACTCCACGTAAGCCGTTCCGATCCAGTTGAGCGGGCGAATCGGCGAAATCCGAAAAATCGCAAAAAGCGTTCCCAAAACAAAGCTCCCGACGAGAGCGAGCAGGCTGGCTTGCACCGTGTTCCAGAAGCCTTCGAGGTACATATCCCAATGATCAAACAAGATGGAAAAATCGATCATAGCTGTAGCGATCCCCCTAGTCGTAAGAAAATAAGGGAATGAGCGGCGAAGTGAACCGCTCATCCGTCATGGAGTAGAACCGCTTATTTTTTTGGTTTTTCCCCGATCCATTTTTCATAAATCTTGTCGTATTCGCCGTTTTCCTTCATTTCTTTCAGCAGGTCGTTGACGGCTTTGACAAACTCGGCGTCGCCTTTGTTGATCGCGATACCGTACGGCTCTTCGGTGAACGTTTCTTCTGTTACACGGTAGTTCGGATCTTGCTTCGCCATTCCGTACAGGAGAGCGTTATCGGTAGTGAGCGCATCGCCTTGTCCAGCCTTGAGCGCTGTGAAGGCTTCTGCGTAGTTTTCAAATTCGAGCACTTCTACATCAGGCGCGCTGGCGCGAATGTTTTTCGCAGAAGTGGAGCCTTTGGCTGTCAGCACTTTCATCCCTTTTTGCAGGTCTTTGAGTCCGTTGATCGGGCTGTCTTTTTTCACGAGCAAAGACTGTCCAGCCAGGAAGTACACGTCGGAGAAGTCTACTTCTTTTTTGCGGTCCTCGGTAATGGTCATCGTCGCGATAATTGCGTCAATTTCCCCGTTTTTCAGCATCGGGATGCGCGTTTTGGAGGTTACTTCCTTCAGCTCGATTTTGTTTTCGTCGCCGAGCACTTTTTTCGCAATCGCTTTGGCGATATCGATGTCGAAGCCTTCTACGTTGCCGGACGCCGGATCTTTCAAACCGAACAGGTTCAGGTCGTACTTGACGCCGACGACAAACTTGTCTCTTTCTTTGATTTTTGCCAATGTTCCGGTACCAGCTGCCGCACCAGCGCCAGTCGAAGCGGTTCCTCCCTCCGACTTGGCCCCGCCACAGCCTGCCAAAGCAGTTGCGCTAAGCATCAAGACAAGACCCATTCCCGCAATTTTTTTCCAGACGTTTTTTGTTTTCATTTGATTACCCCTCATCTCTTTTTATGTGAATGGCTAGTGATTCAAAATTCGGCTCAGGAACAGACGCGCGCGCTCTTCACGCGGACTTGCGAAAAATTCCTGCGGTGTCGCTTCTTCCAAAATCGTTCCCTGGTCCATGAACACGATGCGATCGGCCACCTCGCGGGCAAAGCCCATTTCGTGCGTGACAACGACCATCGTCATCCCTTCTTTTGCAAGCGTCTTCATGACGTCCAGCACTTCCCCGATCGTCTCGGGATCGAGCGCTGAGGTCGGCTCGTCGAACAGCATGATTTTCGGACGCATCGCCAGTCCACGGGCAATCGCTACGCGCTGCTGCTGCCCACCGGAGAGCTGGGTCGGGAATTTTTCCGCCTTTTCCGGAATCCCTACCTTCTCCAAGTAATAGAGCGCCGTTTCTTCTGCTTCCTGTTTGGAGACACCCAATACTTTGATCGGCGCAAGCGTGATGTTTTCCAGAACAGTCTTGTGCGGATACAGGTTGAAGTGCTGGAACACCATGCCGATATCGCGGCGCAGCTTGTTGATGTCGGTATTTTTGTCGTTTACTTTTACGCCGTCCACCAAAAGCTCTCCGCTTGTAACCGTTTCCAATCTGTTGATGCAACGAACCATCGTACTCTTCCCCGAACCGGACGGGCCGATGACGACGACAACCTCTCCCTGGTTGATATGCAGGTCGATGTTTTTCAGGACGTGGAAGCTTCCGTAATGTTTGTTGACTTGATGAAAACTGATCAACCAGATCCCCCCTTGCTCTCTTTCATAGTTTGTATCGTAAAGGCGAACTACCCGAATCTACAGAAAAATACAAATCAATTTTATTTCTCTTTATAATTTTCTAAATTGTGAACGGAATTTAAGCACAAAAAAGGCCAGTTGCCCCCATGCCTGCCCGGCACAAAAGTCAACTGGCTTCGTTTTTGGATCGCCTTATCCCCGCAGACGGTTCACCCAGAAACCGCCCTTCAAGTGTTTCGGCTCAAAAGAAATGACAAAAGCTTTAGGCGCGATCTGCTGAATGAGCTGCCACAGTTTTTTTTCGTTGCTGCGCTTGGTCAGCACTTGCATCATGAGCCGATGCCCATCGCGGCCTTCCGCTACCCAGGAAGTGACGCCAAAGCCATGTTCCCGCAGCTTCACCGGAACGTCCAGATCGACAGAATCGACCACCACCTGGAGCGTCACATAGCCCAGGGCCAAATATTCCTCGATCTTGCTGCCGATGTACACGCCCATTCCCCACCCGATACAGTAAGCGGCGAGGTTGACCGGATTGTCCAGGTTATCCAGAACAATCGCCAGTCCTTTCAAATACACGAACACTTCCACCATCGCCAGGAGCGAAGCCAACACGCGGTACCCTTTGATCACCATCAACAGTCTCAGCGTAAAAAAAGACACGTACAAAATGTTAATCCCGATGATGATCCACACAAACTCGAAGCCCATTTCTCCCCTACCCCCACCCAGACCGGGTCATTGCTGTTTTCCAATCACGTCTCGAATATAAACGATGTGCCGTGCAAAATCTAGCTGGAAAAGGACGCTTAAAATTTCCCAGCGAGCCGCCTTTCACCAACAGCCCAAAACAGCTTAATGACCAAAAGAATTGGGTAGATTTGCTCAGTTTGCCCGCCGATCCAGCAGCTTGTCAGCCATCTGCTCGATCAGCTCGCACTTGGCCAGCAAATCGAGCATTCGCTTGGGCAGTGCCTCGACTCCGTAGTAGGCTCCTGCCAATTGACCGTAAACAGCCCCGGTCGTATCCGCGTCATCACCGAGATTGACAGCGCGAAACAAGCCCGCCTCAAATGTGTCTGTCGTGCAAAAAGCCCACAGCGCTGCTTCCAGCGACTCTACCACGTACCCTGATCCTTTGATTTCCGTCTCTGCTTTGCCTTTGTACGAACCAAGAGCGACGCGGGCAATGCCGGGATCAAGCGGTTCCTCTGCCCACAAATTCTCGACAGGCGAATAGGCTCCCGCCAGCAATTGATCTTTTGGCACGCCCTGCAAAGCTCCCAGCAACAGCGCACCCAAAAAACGGCAGCCATCTACCGCTTGGGCTGCCGCATGTGTCGTGCGCGAGCTTTGGGCGCACATGTCGATGGCTTGCCTCGGCTCGCCTGCGAAAAAGAGCGCTACAGGAGCCAGCCGCATGATCGAACCGTTTCCAGCCGTCCTCGGGTCTGTCGATCCGCTGTATGGCTGTCCTGTCTGTTCATACCGCCACAGCGCTTCCTTTGTCGCATTGCCGATGTCAAAACAGTGATCCTTGCAGCTCATGTACCCTTTGCGATACCAGGCCAAGTAACGGTTCATTTGATCCTCTGGATCGAACCTCCCCGTCTCGCTCAGGCTCTCCGCCAGGCACAGCGCCATGGAAGTATCATCCGTCCATTGACCCGGCTGCAAATCAAACGGCCCTCCGCCGATCATTTCCGTAAGCGGCTCAAACGTGCCTGGCTTGCGAAATTCCAGCGTCGCTCCAAGCGCATCCCCTATTGCCAAACCGAGCAAACTGCCTGCATAACGCTCACGCAGTTCCATAGCCAACACCACCTTTTAACAGAATTATCAATCTATTTATCAGCAGGTCAGAATAGGCTCTTGCCTACCCTACCTCCTTCAGACAAAACATCTGGCAATCACACTCTTGCCGACATGCTGCTCGTCCAGCTCGTCAGACGCCACCTTCTCGTCGCTTTGCGTGAAGGTAATAATCTGCGGCATTACCAGCTTGTACCGATTCTCCATCACGGTTTCCAGCACATACTGCCCTTCGTTATCCCACAAAAGAACACCTGCCAAAATCCTGGTCTCCACACAGATCCTCCCCCGTCGTGGTAAATATAGACAACCCACCTACGATTGAACTTATCTGCTGGTGCAGCAAAGACGGGTACGATGACCCGCCTTTCCTCTGCGCTCTTTGTTGTTTTATTGCTCTTTTTTCAATCGTGCATCCAGAACAAAATTGCCGAACGGCAACAGAGACGCGATAAACGCCACGATTACCTTCAAAATGGACCATCTGTCCTTAAATGTAACATGAGCCAAGGCCAAAATATAGAGGACAAAAAACAAGCCATGCAATGAGCCTGCGACTTTTACTGCGTCCGGAAAATCGAGGTAGTACTTGAGCGGCATCGCAATCAACAGCAACACCAGATACGAAATTCCTTCAATAATGCCGATAACGCGAAAACGTCCGAGTGCGGTATTCATCATGGGCGGATACCATCCTTGCTTGTAATTATCATCATTATAAACGAAAAACTATCTAAATGATGAGAATTGTCCATTGTTCATAATAAATTCAAAATCAGCGGCCCCATGATTGTTCGCGAATGCGTTCCATCCAGCGCACCTCGGCATGCAAATGCTCGATCGCCCCAATCAGGATCGTCTTCGCCCCCCAATTCAGCTGCTGCTCCATGATCGATTCGAGCAAGGCAGCAAGCCGTTGCACCTCCTGGATGTTCACGGCCAAAGCTTCCCCCATTTTTGCGGGATCGCCATGAGAGGCGAAGGTCAGAGCTGTATAAATCGGATTGGTGAGTTGCATCGGCTTGCGCATTTCCTGCAAAAGCAGCTCCTGAAACTCCGCCTCCCCTGTTTTGGTGATGCGATACATTGTCTTATCCGGGCGGTTAGACTCGCGAATGACTTGCGTAATCTCGATCATCCCACCCTTTTCAAGCTGATTGATGGCGTAGTAGAGTGAGCCTTTGGCGTATTTGACGTAGCAATCGATTCCTCGCGTCTTCACCTGCTGCTGGATTTCATACGGGTGCTTTTCCCCTTCCATCAGCAGCCCTAAAATAAGCAATTTCAAACTCATGGCTACTCCCCTCTTACCCGCGTTCAGGCTTGGCTTGCGGAGCCTTTTTTCCCGACGTTACCACTCGCTCATTGCCCATCAGCAAAATAAAGACGACCGCGAGTAGAGCGGGAACAAGCGCCCACAAAAACGTGTGAGCGATGGAAGAAGCAAGAATGTCCGTCATTTTTTCCAGCACGGGAGCCGGAATCGCAGCTCTTGCTTCCGGCGTCAAAATCGCGCGCGGATCGGTGATCGCACCAGCTGCACCTTGACCGGAGAAAGCAGAAGCCATGCCATTTTCAAACTGGTTGCGCTGCAAAATGCCAAACACCGTAATCCCCAGCGTCATGCCGAGCGAACGTGAAAAAGAGTTCGTCGAGCTGGCCGATCCACGTTGACGCATGTCGAAGCCATGAATCGCGGATATCCCGAGAACCGAGAAATTGAACCCGACGCCAAATCCGGTAATCGTCATGAAGATCGTCACCGTAGAGCGAGCCATGTCAGGCGACAAGGTGCTGAGCAGAAACAATCCCGGTACGAAAAAGACCGCTGACAGCAGCATGATGTTGCGGAAGCTCGTTTTCGTCGTGAGAAAACCGCCGACCTGGCTGCCGGCAACCGAACCGAGCATCATCGGCGTCAGGAGCAAGCCGGAATTGGATGCAGACCCGCCATATACCCCTTGGATGAAAATCGGCAAATAGACCGTCGTGATGATAAAAGCGGCTCCGTACAGCAGAGCGACTGCATTCGTCGTAGCGAACAATCTGCGTTTAAACATCGCAAACGAAATAATCGGTTCCGATGCTTTCTTTTCCACAAACAGAAAAATCACGAACAGCAGGAAAAACGCAGTGAACAGTCCGATGATTTGCGCGGAGTTCCATGCGTACTGATTGCCGCCAAGCTCCAGGGCAAACATGAGACTGACGACAGCGCCGACAAGCGTGATCGCTCCCCACCAGTCGATGCTTTGCTTGCGGTGCTCAAGCGACTCTCTGTAGTACCTCGCGATAAACCAGAGAGACAGCGCCCCGATTGGCACGTTGATGAAAAAGATCCAGTGCCAGCTGACGTACTCCGTGATGTACGCTCCGAGCAACGGCCCGAACACGCTGGAAGTACCGAAAACCGCACCGAACAGCCCCGTCATTTTCCCGCGCTTTTCCGGCGGGAACACGTCAAAAATGATCGTGAAGGCAATCGGCATCAAAGCGCCTCCGCCGATCCCCTGAATGGCGCGGTAAATGCTCAATTCGATGATGCTGTTTGCCGTTCCGCACAAAATCGAACCCAATAAGAAAACGATCAGGCCAAATATGTAGAAACGCTTGCGCCCGTACATGTCGGAAAGCTTGCCGAAGATCGGCATACCCGCCATCGTCGCGACCATGTAAGCGGATGTTACCCAGACGAATTTGTCCATGCCGCCCATCTCGCCCACAATCGTCGCCATGGCAGTCGCCACGATCGTGTTGTCCATAGACGCGATCAAGAGCCCTAACAAGAGGCCCGCGACGACAAAATTCACTTTGCTTTCTTTGGCGATCATTGCCGTTGTCCTCCCTGATAGTCAAATCAAACTAATATTCTTTATTATATTCAAATTTGACCATTTGTCTGTAAAAAAATATTGAAGAACTCCAACTGGCTTCTCCTTCTCTTCGCGCGATACAAAAACACCTTCTCTCCCAAAAGAGAAGGTGCCTTACTTTTCGCTTAGTTCGTTTTCAACACGTCGTGATCGACATAACGCTCGCCATTCAGCTCGCTGATGACGTTGATCGCAACTTTGGCGCCATCGCCAGAAGTAATGATCGTATGTACGCTCACGCCTGCGCACGTGCCCGCTGCCCAAATGCCGTCGATGTTCGTTTTTCCTTGCGCGTCTACGTCTACTATTGTTTTGATTCTTGGCTCCGTGCCATCTTTCGTCTTCAAGCCGATTGTTTCCGCGAGGGCTGTGACTGCTCCCGTCGCCAAAATAACATGCTTCGCTTCGAACGAGCCTTTTTCCGCCGTTTCGACTACCAGTCCTTGCTCGGTTTTCGTCACGTTAGTTACTTGGTCTTCCACCAGCTCTGCTCCGAATTTCGCAGCTTGTTTTTTCCCCGTTTCAATCAGGTCAGGGCCAGAGATTTCCATGATGCCATAGTGGTTTTCCATCCAAGCGCGTTTGGTCATGCTTTTGTCATTGTCAATCAACAGCGTCTTTTTGCCTGCTTTTGCAGCGAAAATCGCTGCGCTGCCTCCCGCTGGACCTGCTCCAATAATCACGATATCAAACAAAGAAATCTCCCCTTTCCAAAATGTGTTACAAGACATAATTATATACTTTGTTTGTGAAAAGAAAAGCCTTCCCTTCTCTGAAAATCTCGCGAAGACGTTCTGCACCCTTCAATAGTATGAAATCTTCGCAGAAAACGATGCACGGCTTTGGCGCAAAACCTTACAGACGAATCCAAAACCGCCGCACGACATTGCCATCCTCTTCGATCACCTCGGATTCAAACACCCCGCCGTTGCCGAGAATCGTTTTTTCCGAACCGATATTGTGACTGTCGCACACGACCAGCACCCGCTCCAGGCCAAGCTCCCTCGTCTTGTCCAGCGCTTGGGCAAGAATTGCCGTCGCGTAGCCTTTGCGTCTTTCGCTGGGCCGGATGCCGTAACCAATATGTCCCCCGACGTTCAGCAACCGTTCGTTCAGGCGATGACGAATGTTGACCGCCCCGACGATCTGCTCTTTTCCATCGACCAGCCAGTAAGTAGAGTGCGGCACCCAGCCTGCTTGCAAGTTTTCTTCCTTTCCCTCTCGCTCCATGAATGCCAGATAAGTCTCAAAATCATGCGGATCGTGCCCGATCACCCATGGAACGAACGGTTCCCCGCTTTGCTTCCACTCCTCGTAAAAAGCCAAATACTCCTGTTTGCGCTCGACTGACGGCTTGACCAAATACGGTGTCTCCGACATGCTTGTTCTCTCCTTTTTGTCAATAAATTCCGTCTATCTTAGCATGGACATCGCCGCTGGACAAGAAAAAAAGCGTGACACGAGCAGCCAATCGCTCGCATCACGCCTTGTTTGTTTTTGAAAATTACCCTTGCTTCTTAATACTTGTTGAACATCATGATCCAGATGGAACCTGCGATAATCGTGAACACGATCACAAGTCCGAGAATCAGTGTCTGTACATTGTAGCGCGGCTTTTCTCCCTCACGGATGTGCATGAAGAAGAACAGCTGAACAACGAATTGCAAGATGGCCATCACCAGAATCGTGATTACGAGAGCCGTTTTTTCGAGCATCTGATTCATGACCAGCACCAGCGGGATGATGGTGAGCACAATCGAGAGAACGAAACCGATCACGTAAGACTTCAGCGATCCGTGATCTTGATGACCGCCATGGTTTTGATGTTGTGTCATCTTACATCACCCCCATCAGATAGACGACTGTGAAGAGGAAGATCCACACAACGTCCAGGAAGTGCCAGTACAAGCTCAGGTTGGTAACTTTGCGGCGAGTTACCGCATTAATTCCACGGCGCTTCAGCTGCATCATCAGCGCTACCATCCAGAACAGACCAACGGAAACGTGCAAACCGTGCGTACCGACCAGTGTGAAGAACGCGGACCAGAAGCCGCTAGTAGCCATGGTCGCACCTTCGTGCATCAAATGCGTAAACTCGTTAACCTCCAGCACGACGAACGCAAGACCGAGAACAGCAGTTACAGCGAGCCAGGCGATCAGCTCTTTTACTTTCCCTTTGTTCATCGCCAGTACAGCAAGTCCGCTGGTAAAACTACTGGTCAACAAGATAAAGGTTGAAGCGATGATCCCAGGCAGTTCAAACAATTCTTTTCCAGTCGGTCCGCCTGCAAAGCTATGCATCATTACCGCATAGGTAGCAAACAGCGTACCGAACAAAATGCAGTCCGTTACAACGAAAATCCAGAAGCCAAGAACCTTGAGTTGCTCATGCTCTTCATGATGGTCATGGCCATGACTATGGTCGTGATGATTAGCCATCATTACAACACCCTCCCCAGTGAAGCCTCCGTGCGACGCACTTCATCCACCGGTACGTAATAATCCGTATCGTATTGGAAGGAGCGTACCCACATGCACACGGCAACTCCAATGAATCCAACTACGGCCATCCATACCCATCCAAAGGTGAATCCAAATCCAATCAGGAACCAGAAGGTCGACATGATAATCGGAATACCCGAGTTTTTCGGCATATGAATTGGTTCCAGATGCACCGGCTCTTCTTTATACGTGCCGTTTGCTTTCGCTTGTTTTGTTGCCCACCAGTCATCCGAGTCTTTTACATTCGGAACGACAGCAAAGTTGTAGAACGGTGCTGGAGATGGAATCGACCATTCCAGTGTACGCGCATCCCATGGGTCGCCTGTTGTATCCCGTTCCCCATGCTTGATGCTGTACGTAATTTGCCATACTTGGAAGATGAAACCGATCCCCATCATGAAGGCACCGACAGTCGATACGAGGTTGAGGTCTTCCCAACCGCGATCCCAGCCGTATGTGTAGTAACGGCGTGTCATACCCATAAAGCCAAGCGCGTATTGCGGCATAAAGCAAATATAGAAACCGATATTCCAGAACCAGAAGCCCCAACGTCCGAGCTTCTCATCGAGCTTGAAGCCGAACAGTTTTGGCCACCAGTAGTAAATACCTGCCAGGTAACCGAACACAACCCCACCGATCAACACTTGGTGGAAGTGGGCAATCAGGAAGTAGCTGTTGTGGTACTGGTAGTCTGCCGGAGCTACCGCCAGCATGACACCTGTCGCTCCCCCTACGAGGAAGCAAGGAATGAACGCAATGGTCCACAGCATTGGTTGTTTAAAGGATATCCGACCACGGAACATCGTAAACAGCCAGTTAAATACCTTAACCCCGGTCGGGATCGCAATGACCATCGTCGATATCGCAAAGAACGCGATAACGCTGGCGCTTGTACCCATTGTGAAAAAGTGGTGAGCCCATGTGAAGAAGGACGCGATCGCAATCGCCATCAAAGCCCACACCATGGATTTGTAACCGAAAATGCGTTTGCGCGAGAATGTCGCAACTACTTCAGAGAAAATACCGAATGCTGGTACAACTACGATGTATACCTCTGGGTGACCCCACATCCAGATGAGGTTCAGGTACATCATCGGGTTACCGCCGCCGTCCATCGTGAAGAAGTGAGCACCTGCGAAACGGTCAAGGAACAAAAGTGCGATTGTAATAGTCAAGATTGGGAAAGCAAAGATAATCATGATGCTGGAAGACAATACCGACCAGCTGAACAGCGGCATTTTGGAAAGAGTCATTCCTGGTGCACGCATTTTGAGAATCGTAACGATAAAGTTGATACCTGTTGCCAAACTACCGATACCGGAAATTTGAATACCCCAGATCCAGAAGTTTTGACCAGGTCCCGGACTGAAATCATTTTGTGACAATGGCGGATAAGACAACCAACCAGCGTCCGGGGAGCCCCCGATAACGAACGACAGGTTGAACAGCATCGCGCCAAGGAAGAACAGCCAGAAGCTGAGCGCGTTCAGGAACGGATACGCAACGTCGCGCGCACCGATTTGCAGCGGAACAACCATGTTGAACAAACCAAACATCATCGGCATCGCCATGAACAAAATCATGATCGTACCGTGAGTCGTAAAGATCGCGTTATAGTGATCGGCATGCAGGAATTCCAAATTCGGGAATGCCAGCTGCAAACGCATCAGCAGGGCGTCAACCCCACCGCGGAACAGCATGAGGAGCGATGCAATCAGGTACATGATCCCGATACGTTTATGGTCAACGGTAGTCAGCCATTCGCGCCAGAGCCAACCCCATTTTTTATATTTGGTCAGGACAAACACGATCGCGAGCATTGTCAAAACAATCGATACGTCCGCACCGTAAATCAGTGGGTCACCAGTTACAAAGAACGTGGATGCAAAATCCTTAATGTCCTCCCACACGTGGTATTCCTCCTCCCTCTCCTAATGTTTCATACTGGAATGATCCATTCCAGGCATGTTGCTCATGTCAGTTGGTGGCAATTGCGAGGTTTCTTTTGACTTATCGCCTGTCGGAGCAGGCTGCTTTTGCATTACATGGTCCATATCATGGCCATGACCGTATTTTTGAACAATCTCTTCAAACAAGCCTTCCGGGAATGCAGAGTACAGTTTTTCCTCAGCCAATCCTGGTTTTTTCAGCTCGTTGTAATCTTCTTTTGTCATAGCAGGGGAAGTACCTTTTACTTCACTGACCCATTTATTGAACTCTTCTTGCGGTTTCGCTACTACTTTAAACTGCATGTGCGCAAATTTTTCACCAGAGAAGTTGGAACTGAATCCAGCAAATTCGCCTGGTTCATCTGCTTGCAAATACAGCTCAGTCGCCATACCTGCCATCGCGTAAACCTGACCGCCCAACGATGGCACCCAGAAAGAGTTCATAGGAGCTTCTGCGGAAATTTGGAAATGAACAGGTACACCAACCGGAATTTCCAGGTAGTTGACCGTCGCAATGTTTTGTTCTGGATAAGTGAACATCCATTTCCAATCCAATGCGGTAACCTGAACGGTCATCGGTGCTACTTCTTTATTCGGAGATTCCTTCAGCACATACGTATCGCGAACGGTAAAGTAACCCAAGATCGCAATGATGACTACCGGAATGCCCCACCAGATTGCTTCAAGGACCGAGTTATGTGCCCACTCAGGTTTGTAAGGCGCCTTGTTATCCGGTTTATCCCGATATCGATACACGATAAAAGCGGTAAGCGCAAGAACCGGAACGATGATGACGGCGCACAATATCGTGGAAATAATAATGAGATTGTACTGCGTCTCTGCTACAGGCCCTTTCGGATTCAAGACAAGATACTCACTACCACAGCCTGAAAGCAGGACGGTGGTTAACGCTGCCAAGATCCAAAAGTGGATTTGCCTCAGCATTTTTCCTCCACTCATTCTCCTAATCCCTCCTCTTTCACAAAACAACAAGCCTCTAACTGATGATGTGTCCGCTATTCGCGTCCGCTTCCCCTCCGAGTCTTTCACGACAGAGGATGGAATCCATCTTCGAGCAGGACTCAGCAGAGAATTTTAACGTAAGTGAACATATCAACTAACCGCATATACATACTATCAGAGACGGAGAACTTTTGTACTTCTTTTTTCGGACGTTCAATAATTCGTAGCTTTTCTGTGACAAAGTGTTCACGAACCAGTCACGAGTTGATCAAATTCTTGTTAACAATCCCCTGCGATGCACATCTCCATCCAAAATTGGTCGCGATATCCAGCCGTTTTGCCGCCTTTGCGTTGTTTCATTTAAAATAAACAGCCCCTTCCTTCGGACATCGCCAGAAGAAGGGGCTGGATCAAGGCAAACAAAACGGTCACATCTCATTTCATGAAAAACGTCGAGACATTTTTCAAAGAAAAAAACCTCTCATTTTAAAAAGGAAGCTTCATGAGAGGTTTTGTCTATGAATTTGTCATCGCTCTTTACACTTCTTGCTTACGCAGATTCAACAGGCGGAAAACGGTGCTCATAATGAAAATGTTCATTCCTGCAATCAAGAAACCAATCGATACCATCAACGGGAAGTTCTCTGCTCTGAAATCGCTTGCAGTAAACGCCATCAGCAGGCCACCAATTGCAATTGCGGTCCAGGCAATCCATCTCAGCACATCTGCGGCTCTTTTATCTGTATTCATGATTTAAAACCCCTGTCGTTTTGGATTTTCGTCTTTGCTCGTTTTCTTTGTTGAACTTATTGTAACATAAAATTCACTTTTTGTTCATGTTTTGTTCAAATTTTGATTGAAAATTTGTCAAAAGTTTTTTTACAAATCTCTTGCTGTCTATGTTGTTACATTTTTCCTTTGTGTCTTAATTGTGAAACAGGGAAAAAACCGGACAAAAAAAAGCCTGCCGCCTCGCTTTTGCGAAAAACGGCAGACTCTTTTGTTCCCTTTTGCCTTGCCCATCAACCAATCAAGCTGTCTTTTCCAAAGTGGCGGCCGCCTCATTCCTGTGCCTTTTGCCCCAACTGCGCCCGCCAACAGAGAACAACGTCAGGACAAACAGGACGCGGAACAACTGGAAGGCGGTCACAAGCAACGGATCGGCTCCGATCGTCATCGCAGTCAGGCTCATTTCCGCGATTCCGCCGGGCGCAGTCGCCAGGATGCCTGTCGCAAGCTCCATGTCAGCCAAATAAGTCATGCCGGCAGCCATCGCTGTTACGATCGCGAACAGCAGCAGAGCGTGCATGACGGCGAATAGAAAGAAGCGTTTTTGCTGCCGGACTTCCTCTTTGCGAAAGCCAAGGCCGATACTCACCCCGATCATCACTTGCGCCGCCTTGACCAGCTCTCCCGCCAGCAGCGGATTTGCATTGCCCGACGGGTTGTTCAGCGACACAATCGCGGCAATCAGCAATGGTCCGAGAAGGTATGGCGCTGGCACGCGACAGCGCGCTGCGAGCAAGGCAGCAAGCGAGCTGGCGATGACCAGAAGCACAGTCGGGAGCCATGCCAGCTGCTGGCCGCTCGCCAACATCCCCGTAGTCGAGCTGTGGTTCCCGGATATCCAGGAAATCAAAAAGGGGATGCACAGCACAATCATGACGGCGCGGATCGAATGAAAAATGGAGATGATCTGCTGATTGCCGCCGATGGACTGTCCAATCGACACCATTTCCGACAGCCCGCCCGGTATGTTGCTGAAGATGGCGGTAATTCGATCCACCTTGCCGATTTTGTAAAAAAGCCACGCGTTGAACAGGCTGAGCAACACGGTGAACAAGGTGGCGATCAGCATCAAACCGATATGATCTGTCATGGTCTGCCAAATACTCGGCGTCATGCGCAGGCCAAGCGATATGCCGATCACGATCAGTCCCGCCTGACGGAACCAACCGGGAATCCACAAGTTTTTGCTGCCCAACATCGTAGCAGCGACGGTGGCGACGAGCGAACCGATCATCCATGGAAGCGGGCTGTGAACGAGAGCAAACAGCCAGCCTCCAGCCGCTCCGAGCGACAGTGCAAGCCCTATTCGAAGCAAGTTCATGCTGATTCCTTCTCTCCCTGTCTGACGTTGCGATCTTTTGTACAGTTCCAGTGTACGCCAGAAGAAAACAGCTGAAAAATACCGAATCGTTATCGCGATCGATTCGTTTCGCGAATGGCACAAAAGAAAAAGCTGCCCGCGTGGAGCTTGCACTCCTTGCTCGGGCAGCGACGAACGCGTTAATAGGAATGAGGAAAATCCATCTGTTGCATAAAGCGGACGAACGCTTTTACATTTTGCAGCTCCATGGATTCCTCATGGTAAAACATCCATGTACTTCGCCTGATCGGCTGGTTTGCCGCATCCCGAAGCTCGATCAGATGCAGCCCTTCCTTGCCCTCTGCCACCAGACGGGGCAAAATGGCGTAGCCAAGCCCGCTCGCGACCATCTCGCCGCACGTGTCAGCCTTGTCTACTTCCATGTCGATTCTCGGCGGCGAGGAGTAATTTTGTGTCCACCAGCTATCCACCAATGTCTGCAAAAGCGGATCAGTCTCGTAATCAATTCGCGGCAAGTCAGGAAGGCTTTTTAAATCGAGCGGAGTTTGCGAGACAATGCACACGCTTTCCTCAAACAAAAGCTGCTTGCCCCCCGGCCAATTGTAATCACCGCGCACGAAGCCAAGGTGCACATCCTGGTTGTAAACGGCCTGGTACACGTCTTTGCTCCAGCCTGTCTCCACCTTAAATTCCACCAGCGGATACTTTTGCTTGAACAGCTTCAAAAGCCCTGGCAGCTTGTAGCGGGCAAAGTAGTTGGAGACGCCGAGGCGCAAGGTGCCGCTAACCTCTTCTCCCATATTCGCGACATGTTCCTTGATCTTGCGCAGTCGGACGAGCATTTCGTCTGCACAGTTCGCCAAATACTCGCCCTCCGGTGTAAAGTGAACGCCCCTTCTGCCGCGCTGCACGATTTGCACGCCAAATTCTTTTTCGATTTGCCGCAGACGCTTGGTTAAAGCAGGTTGGGACAAGTACAGGCTTTTCGCCGTTTTGGTAATGTTTTGTTCCTGATACAGCGTTCGCAAAATCGACCAGTCGCGGTATTCCATGGCTACAATGTCTCCGCGTGATCTTGCGCGGCGCTGCCTTCCTCTGACTTTTCACCCTTGCGCTTCAGGTACGTGCCCACAGCAATGACCACGAGCGCCAAAGCGACCGGCAAAATGACATGCAAAGCAGGCAACAGTTGTTCCAGAAAAGCTCCGACTACCTTGTCGCCGACGATCATCTCGCCTGCTGTGTACCCAAGCAATGCCGCTCCCAGCAGGACGATGATCGGAAACCGATTCATCAGCTTCATCAAAAGCTGGCTGCCCCACACAATCAAAGGAATGCTGACCGCAAGCCCGATGACGACCAGCAGCATGTTCCCATTTGCCGCACCTGCAACGGCGATGACGTTGTCCAAGCTCATGATCAAATCGGCAAAAATAATCGTTTTCAAAGCCTCCATCATGTTCGAACCGCTACCAATGCGGGCATCCTCTTCCTCGCCTTTGAGCAGTTTGACCGCGATCACGATCAAAAGCAGTCCGCCCAAAACTTGGACAAACGGGATTTGCAGCAGCCAAATGGCAATGAAAGTCAGGATGATTCTCAGTCCGATTGCCCCGAATCCGCCCCAGAAAACAGCTTTCTTTTGCACTTCTGGACGCAAGTTACGACAAGCCAGCGCAATAACGACGGCATTGTCCCCACTCAAGACCAGATTGACGATGATGATTTGTAGTAAGCTAAGTAACAATTCTGTCATGATGGCTCCCTCCGTAGGCGATGATAGTGACAATAATAGACCTTTTCGTTTTCATCTGCAGTATTTTTTTCGCTTTTGCCTGCACTTTTTAGCTGGAAACAGTTCAGGTTCAGGCACAGAAAAAGTCTGCCCATCGCGACAGACTCTGTTTTCGTTCGATTGCGACTGGCTGAGGGATTCATCTAACGCGATTGCATTAGTTGTTGCCCTGTCCCTTGTAGCCGTATACGGAGTAGTCGGCCTTTACTTTGCGGATCGCATGCCAGACAGGCAAGCCCCGCGCTACCCAACGCAAAGCCGACATGATATTTTGCTCATTCTCAAACTGCTCGACGATAATGACCGTCTTTTCATTTATGTAGGACTGAAGCTCTTCCCAGCCCATTGCCGAATAACGGTCATTGCCGTAAGTGCGCAAGGCCAGAAAATCTTCTCGCTTCGGTTCTTTCATCTGGAGCAGCTGCCGAATTGCTCTCGCACAATCGGGATGAACATCGGAACTGGCCGCATTCGCCAAACGGTCATTCATAAACAAATGCCTCGTTTCTTCTATATATAGTTGCCCTTCTAGCATAAGCAATCCCCATGCTTTCAACAACCATAACATGCGCAAAAAGCATGACCGCGCGGCGAGCCTAGCTGCACCATTCCGCTATCAGCTTCGCCATAAAAGCGCTGGACAATACAACAGGCAATCCGGTCAGTTCGCTCACAAGCTCTCTCGCTTCCTCCGTATACCCCATGCAATCCATGAGCAGGACATCGACCTTGTCTTTGAGCGGTTCGATTGCCGCCTGGTATGCCGCCCGGTCCAGCGCGAACGGGGAGACGACGGCGAATATCGGCTCCAAGCCATGCGGCGCGTATTTTTCCCGCAGCGCTTCCACCTGCTCGGCCAAAGGCACAAGCACCCCGAGTCTGCGGCCTTTTGCCATAATTGCTGCCATGGGCGGAATGATCCGATCCGGTTCCAGCAAAAAAGCCTGCTCTGCGCGCAGTCCGGGAAAGACTCCCGTGCACAAAAGCAAAATGTTGCGGATTCCTGACCGCTCCATGTCCGCTATTTTTTGCTGCAAAATCGGCTGAATCCGTTCCCTGGACAAGACGACAGACTCGCCGCTTGTCAGGCGCGAAGTCAACACGTAATCGCCCGCAGTCGGAGCCAGCTTGCTTGCAATCTCCGCTTTCGTCATCTGATCCAGCACCCCGGCCTGGACCAGCTCCGCCCGCCCCGCCAAATGCTTTTCTACAATCGGCGCAATGTCTTGCCGCGGTGCTTGTCCAATCGTAATCATTCCTACTTTTCTCATCGGCTGCTTGCCTCCTTTTTCCACATCGCTTGTTTGTAAAAAAACGGGGAGAATCCAGCTCTCCCCGTTCGCTTGTTTAGTTGTGCGCTTCCACGCCCATCGTTTGAAAAATTTTCATGGAGCCGTAGCGGCGATTGATATGAGCAAATTCTTGTTCGTCGTAAAAGCTGGTTGTGCCGTTCGTGTATTCTTTCGCCACTTCAACCGCAAACTTGACCGCGAGCGCAATATCCGTCTCATGACTTGCGCCTGTGCCGCATCCGGGAACAGCCGTCTGGGCCGTAATCGCTACTCCGACTACCGGAGCATCGGTGGCGACAGCAGGCTGCAAAATGCTGTTGATGTGAAAAAGATCGTTGCCGTACGGCGTGATGTCTTGCTGCGTAATCGGGAACGTCACAGGCAGCTGCCCTGTCGTCATTTCCATGATCCGCAACAAATCTTCGCTGATGCGCAAAATGTAGCCTTCCTTGACAGTTGGCGAGATAGCGATTCCTTTATGGTTCACGATGCGGTTGCCTTTTGTCGTATCAATCGAGAGAATCGCTTCCATCTCGTCGCTGACTTCATAGCGATTCATCGTCAAAATATCGACAGGCGATCCCATGAAATCGACCGGCTCATGCGGCTGTGTCGGCGCATTCGGGCATATGTGCGTGCTGATGATCACATCGCCATCGAGAACGTCGCCATTTTTTTGCATCTCGGCAAGCTTCAAGGCGCAAGCGATTGCAGCTACAGCCCCGTCGGCATCAGATACCATCCCGATCCGGCTCGGACGCGCTCCGATTCCGCCAAGTCGGCCGATAATCCCGAATGTTCGCGCGCTGCCGCCAGTGGACTTGCCGTTTTTCCCCGGTACGACGATTTTTACGAAATCGGTGCTGCCTTCTGCTCCTGCGACCGTTTGCACGGCAACCGAAACGCCGGGGTAGGCGGTAAACAGCTCCTTGATCGTTTCGCCATTCACATAGGCGCTGTCCATCGTTTCAAAAACAGTCATCGTTTGCTTCAAAGACATGGTTGCTCCTCCTCGATCCGAACATAGATGTTGTCTCGTGATGTGATGTGGAATCAATCGTTTCTAGCCGAAAAGATAAGGCAGGATTTGTTTGCCCACGGCACCTTCCACAGCGGCAAGCAGTTGTTTGTTTCGCATCGTCGCGCTGAGAAGCAAGTTCTCTTTCGGGACGTGAATGACGGCAATTTGCTGTCCTTTTTCGATTTCCGCCGAAACAATCGGCTTCGCTGTATTGGCGTCGAGTGTCATGATCAGGTCCGGGAACGTGCCGAGCCGCTCTCCTTTGTGCTCCAATGTCATGTACTCGTTCCAGAAAGTCATCTCGTGCCCGCTGATCACTACGCGCCCGACGTCAAAACCGCCCGCTGTCGTCAATTCGCATTCATCTACGGAGCCTGCCGTCACAATGCGCCCGCCCAATTTTCGGCACACAGCTTCGATCGCAGCCTCGCCTTTTGCCCCGAGCAGTGCCTGCCCCACTTCAATCGCTTGGCTGATCGCTCCTGGCGCTCCATGCTCGCGGGCATAGCCTACGCTGATCGGATTGCGGGCCACGACTACCAGACCGCCCGTCTCGACCGACACTTTGCGCACCAGACCTGCCGCCTGCTGCAACTGTCCGCTCACACATACTTCATGGTAAAGCTCATCCTTGCCGCCGACTGCCGCCTGATGGGAAATGTAGCCCTCTACCTCATGCAGATTCATCGCTCCCATCGAACCAGTCGGATGGGCACGGCCGTTGCAAGGCAGGTCGATTACGGGCAATCCCGTCACTGCGGCCTGGAACCAGCCGTTTACGGTCGTTCCGGCGCCATTTTCATTGGTGATGATTCCTTTGATCGGTTGTCCGATCGTCTTTTCCAGCAGTTGCAGAGCGCGTACGTAGTGCATCGGCTTGACGTACTGATTTTCCGCAGCAGGCGCTCCGACCAGCGCAACGGTTGCCAACAAGTCATCGTCATTCATTTCATCTGCTGTCACCAGGACAGGAGAGCCGACTTCGAGGGCGAGACGTCCTGTCTCCATGCCATCCTCGATCCAGCCGCCCCCGCCGCCGCCAAGGACTGCTCCGCCGTAGACGGCCGCTTCCATCATTGCTTGATCCAGTATGATTTTCGCCATTTCGTTTCTCCTCCAGTTGCTTTATTTTTTCGCGAATTTGATCAGGGAGTTACAGAAACTGTAGATCGCGTCACCTGCGATAAAACCTGCTGCGAGAATGCTCAGTGTGCTTTCCGCCTGTTTGCCCTTCACTTTCAGGACGACAAAGCGGATCAAAATTCCCGCCAGTACGGCCCAGCCCGCATTCGGGTTGAGAATCAGCAAACCTGTGGCAAACATGACGCCGAGCTGACGGTTGGAGCCGCCAATCAATTGCAGGAGCGCACCCGGAATCGCCCACAGGAACAGCTGCTTGGCCACTTCCGGGGAAGTGCCTGCTGCGATTGTACTGGCGTAAACTTTGTCTACTGGCGGAATCAAGCCTTGCGAGAAAAAGCTTTGATAGGAAAAGGCAACGGTAATGAGCGCAACCCCGAAGGCAATCAATCCGGTAATGTACTGTTGCTTGCGACCGTCTACCTCCAGAGCCGCGTCTGCGCCCTGGCCGCGCAAAATGTAGCCGGTTTTCAAATCGTAGCCCATGTCGGCAAAAGCAGGCCCGGTCGCTGCGCTAAAGCCGACCAGAAGAGCGAGCGCGACAGGCGGGAAGCCAATCATCATCCCGATAATCAGCGTGATCAGTGCAATCGCAAACGCGGGGAACCAGCCGGAATGCATCGCCGCAATCCCCACAATCAGCTCGTGAACATAGGCGGCAAAAGCGGCGAACAACAGAAAGCCGATCAGCATGCCAAACGACATGTCCGTCATCAATCCGCCTGCAAGCGCAACAATCAGCGCTACGACGAGATATGCGACGAAGCCAAGCCCCAAGATGCGGGATGTCGTCTTTTCATTTTGGGTGTAGCTGTCCTCGGGATTGTTCGCGTTTCCTGCGGTGGCCGCAGCAGGCTTTTTCTTTTTCAAAATGATAAAAGCTACCTGGAACAACGCGACGATCCCGGCCCCGATCATGAAGCCATGCGGAATGTACAGCGCGTTCAAGTCTTGATTGAACAACGGAACAGAATATTGCCGCAGCAAAAGACCGATTCCGAACATCGTGAGCGCCCAGATGTTCCCGATGAACGCCACCCCGAACGCCGACATCGAAATGCCGAGGTACGAGCCTAACAATCCAGCGCCTGTACCGACTCCCAGCAGCACGCCGCGCTTGCCGCCTTTGTCTCCGGCGATAATCGCCTCGGCCGTTGCTACGCCAGGTGCCCATGTCCCGGAAGCGGGAAAAATTTTCGAATCAAACAGCTTGTACAACAGGGCCGTGTCCACAAACATCGCCAGTCCAGCCCCGATCAGCATCGGAATAATCAGCTCCGGCATGTTCATCGCAAACGGAATCCCGATCGGAATCAACAAACTGTTGGCAGCCCCGAACGTCGCAGAGGAGATCGACGTTTGCACCAGATTTTGCCGATGAGTCGAGCGGTATTTGGAGAAAATCTCCATCGGAATGCGCGCAATCAGCATCGCGGCAATCGCCCCGATAATCGATGTGCTCGGTGTGACCCCGAGTGAAGTAATCAGTTGCATCCCGATCATCGCCCCGAATACGGACAAGGCGATATTGAGAATAAGCGTCATTGGCTCAAATGCGGAGGGATGTTTTTCTCGTGGTGTCTTGTCTTTTTGCATAAGTAGCGCCTCCTTTGTTGAATGAATCATGATGAAAAGAAAAGAAAAAATGGAAAATAGCCTTTTTGCGATCCAACTTATTTGTTGGCTAGTATTGCCAATCCGCTTCGCCTTTTGCCATGAAAGCGCCTCCACGTTCGCTGGCCAAAAGCTTTGTTGCTTTCCCCCCTTTTGCGCCACGTTTCTTTCTATTCTGTGTTTTTCCACTTTAACAAAAAAAAGACGCTTTCCCCTATGGGAAGCGTCCCAAAAGTTCGCACCCTTTTTTGGGCACGATCACAAACGGCCTGTCGTTATTCGAACGAATGAATGTCGACTCCCTGCGTTTTCCAGACTCGCATGGCGACATCCAAACGAAACCGCACCTCGGGATCATTCAAATCGGTTTGCAGAATCTCGCCAATTCGCTCCAGCCGATACAAGACCGAGTTGCGATGAATGAACATTTCCTCCGCGACCCGCTTTGTATTTCCCCCCGATTGAAGAAAAGCGCCCAATGTCGCCAGCAATTCTGTCCCGTACTCTTCGTCGTAGCGGACGAGCGGCTCGATCAGCATGGAGGTGAGCGCCGCCAGCACCGGATGACCTGTGTTGTCCAGCAGCAAGTCTTCGACGAGAATCTCGTGATAATGCACCATTTCCTGTTTCGGTCGCGTCTTGGCTCCGACAGCAATCGCTTTGTACGCTTCGCGCGAACTAGCCGGAACGTCTGCCAAATGCTCGCGCGCTCCCCCGATTCCTACAGCAAGCTGCCACTGGGCCGAAAACTCCTCTTGCAGAAGCGCCAGCTCCCTCATGAGTGCTTCCGCGTCCGCTTTTTGCTTGTCCGCTTCGGCAAAAGCCGATGAACAGAGCACGAGCAGCGAATCGTTGATGACGACTCCTTTGCGTGCATGCACCCCTGGCTTGTTCAGCTTTTGCAACAGCAGATGGTACACCTGCGCAAGCTGTTCATCCCGTTCCTTTTGCGCCATCTCGACCTTGCTTTGCACACGCATGACGATTACGTAATGATATTGCCTGAGCGAAATTCCCAGTTGCTTGGCCCGGTAGCGCAGCAAGTCTTCCTGGTGGGCAGAACCGGAAAACAGCTCGACCAAAAACGACTCCTGCTCTCGTTCCCGTTGCAACTGCTGTGACTGGCGGATCGTAAAGTCAATCGCCAACACGGTCACCGCATGATCCAGGCACATTTGTTCGAAGCGTTCCTGTTCTTTCAGTTCGCGCGAAATGGCAAGATAGCCCATCACCCTGCTGCCCACCTGGATCGGCCGCTTTTGTTGAATCTGCCTAACATCAAACTGCGACGTAGCACTCTCGATTTCCCCGTCCTCTTTCAGCACAGCCGCCTCGCAAGCGAGCATATTCCCGATCAATACGACAAGCTCGGTCGTCCGCCGATTCAGGACGAGATTGGTAAACTGCTGGTTCACTTCCCGCACCTCGCGCAGCAAAAACGCCTGGCGCTGAAGCACCTGGTCAATCACCGCATGCGTCATGTCGATAAACGAATTTTCCAGCGGGATATCAAACAGCGGAATGCCGTACAAATTGCTTTTGTACAACGCCTCCGCAGGCACTTCCTGAATGACTCTCCTCGTCTTGATGCCGATAGCCGAACTGCCAATCCGATGCATTTCATCCAGCAAGCGGCAGAGCAGCATCGGCTCATGCCGAAACGCGTAGCCTGTCGTAATAATCAGTTCGTTCGGCCGCAAAAAGCCTGTCAAATCAGGCATTTCCACGGAGCTTATGTAATAAATTTCTTTGGCGATTCCTTCGTGTCCGGCCATGATTTCCGATCCGCGAAACACAGGCAATTGCAACAGCCGCTCGACGGTAAAAGGAGAGTTTTCCATGACTTCACCTCTTCGCTTTTGACTCTTGGCTACATGCTACCACAAAATGCGGAGGGCAGAAAAACGGCAATAAAAAAGACCGTCATCACTTTGATAGGACAACGATCTCTTGTGCTTGTGCTGATTCAGTTTCTCCGCTTTTGTCTTCGTCGCTCGCTGTCTCATGTCAGCAAACACGAAAATGCTCCTGTTCAACTCCGGGTTGCGCTTGCCTTCCCGCACCAATTTTTCCCGATGCTTGCGCGCGCTGCTTTTTGCCATTTTCACTCACTCCTTTGTGGCGGCACTTTCGCTTTGGTACCGTCTGCGACTGCCATCCTTGTTGCTATCATAGTACGCCTGGTGCTGGTTTGCAACGAAAATAGGCGACGTCTACCAACACTTGTCCAAACCAATTGTTCGCTTGTGAATAAAGTAAAAGGGACAGGAGGTGTTCATCAAGATGAAAAAAACGGCAACACGTGTAGAAAACCAAGTGTACTCCACTCGCGTTCTGCGCTCGGAATTTGACAGAAACTGGCGCACATTCGTGTCCAGAAGCGGATACGTCGTTTATACGGCAACAGCTAACCAGGCCAAAATCATCGTCCTTTTGGCGGACGGTTCCAGAAAACTGCTGATTTTCGGCAAAGGCGGCAGAGTCCTCGTTGGCGGTGGGGGCACCAGTCATTATAGCAAACCCCACGTCGCACGCGATTTGTAAATGTCACCAAAACAGCCCCCCTGTGCGTTTAGGCGAGCAGGGGGGATTGGCTTTATTCGTATGTAAACTTGTTGATTAACAATTTCAATTCCTCGGCATTTCTTCTCGCGATCTGCGCCAAATCAAATGCACTGCGGTTAAAAATCGTTTTTCCTACTCACGATACGCTAAAGGAGGGCTTTCCATTTAGGTAAAAAGGGGTATTCTCATAATAACTACAAGATGATACCATAATTTTACATCTGGTAATATCAAGGAGGTACATTAATGTTAGCCTACTATAGAGGTGCAGGCTGTTCATTATTCGTTGCAAGTATTCTACTTTATTTTTATGTAGTAAGTAGAGAAGGAGTAGTACCGGTAGATGACAGCGGTACATACTATATACTTCAAGGCTACATTATTGTATTAAATTTTGTCGGAGCACTTTTTGGATTGGCACTATATTTGAATTTATCAAGAAAAAAGTCAAACAACGTATTGCTTAATATCGTTTTATTCACACTACTTGGATTGGCGTATTCCATCGTTCTTTCGTTTTTATTGCCGTTCAAAATGATTACATTTGGAATTACGATTTGCGGTTCAATATTTTTTTATCTTGCTCAGCTTTCTACTAAACGCATTGCTTCTTATACAAATGCGATAGGTGGTCTGGTCGTATCCATTTCTATCTTTTTGTTGTTGTATTTTGTTTATTAGTTTTGAGCTGTCATTTTTCGAACCATACACAAAAAGAAACAGGCAGCTTTTAAAAAGGGCCTGTTTCTTTTCGTATATTTTGAGCTTCTATCTCCCTACCAGGGAATTTTGCTTTTACTCATACGTAAACTTGTTAATCAACACTTTCAATTCCTCGGACAACACCGACAACGCCTGAGCCGACGAGGAAATTTCCTCCATGGAGGCGAGCTGTTCTTCGGAGGAAGCCGCTACTTCCTCGGCAGTTTCGGCATTGCCTCTCGCAATCTGCGCCAGATCGTTCGCAGCTGTCGTCACTTCATGCACCGCGTTTGCGATTTGTCCCGCAATGGCTGATACTTCGTCGATGAGCGGATTCGTTTGGCGGGTACTCTGGACGATTTCCTCAAACTTGTGGATCGTTTCCGTAGAGAGAGCCAAGCCTTCAGCCACATCCTGTCTGACTTTCTCCATGTTATCGACCGAGGCTCTCGTCTCTTTTTGAATTTCTGCAATCAGTTCGACGATTTGCTTGGCTGACTCCTGGGATTGCTCTGCCAGCAAGCGCACTTCGGTCGCGACGACGGCGAAGCCTTTTCCGTGTTCGCCAGCGCGGGCTGCTTCGATCGCGGCATTGAGCGCCAGCAAATTGGTCTGCTGGGAGATGCCGCTGATGACTTCCGAGATCGAGCCGATTTCTTTGGAACGGTCGTACAGCGATTTTATCATTTGATCGGATTTCTCCACGGAAGCATGAATCGAGTTCATTTGCCCTACGACTTGCTGCACCGAGCTTCCGCCTTCATCCGCCTGCTCCGTCGTTTTCGTAGCGATATCCGCGAGAACCTGGACACTTTGCGTGATTTGGACGATTCCTTCCGACACCTCTTGGAGAGAGTGCACATTGCGCTCCGTGACTGCGGTCTGCTTTTCCGCCCCTCCTGCCACTTCCAGAACCGCATTCGTCACTTGCTCCGTAGCAATGCTTGTCTGCTGGGCACTTGCCGTCAACTGCTCGGACGAAGCGGCAACTTGCTCGGCTCGCGCTTCCACATCGGAAATGAGCGTGCGCAAATGCTCCTGCATCATGTTGAACGCGCGGCCAAGCTCGCCAAGCTCATCGCTCGTGCGCACTTCGATGGAATCGGTCAAAATGCCTTGGCTGACCCGGACCGCATGCTCTTTCACCTCGCGAATGCTTGCAATAATCGAACGCAAAATCACGAAAATGATCATCCCGCCCACGATCAAGCAAACCGCAATCGTCCAAAGCGTATGCGTATAGATCGGGCGGGCAGCCTCATCCACTTCCGAGCGGAGCATCGAACCAGCTACTTTCCAGCCCGTAGTCGGATTGGTCATAAAGTACATTTCTTTTGGCTGATCCTGAAACGAATACGAGAACTGGCCCGTCTCCGCCTGGTACAAGTTGTCATAGAAAGCTTCTTTTGCTTCCTCTCCCGCAGTCTCTTCCGGGTGCACAACGTACTTCTTGGTCCCATCCAACACCATCACGTAACCGTTCGTGCCGATATTCACGCTGCTGGCCACTTTTTTGATTTGCTCAATGCCGAGCGTAATGCCGATGACTCCAGAGCCGTCATCCGTCGCTTTGGCAATCGTTACGATGACTTCACCCGTAACGGCGGAAATGTACGGCGCGGTAATAATCGCTTTGCCTTTGCTCGCCATCGCGATTTTGTACCAGTCGCGGGTACGCGGGTCAAAGTCTGCCTTCACTTCCTGTCTGGGCGAGCGCATGTAACTCCCGTCTTCCGTCCCTAAACTGATACTCGCTACTTCCGGGTTCATCCCCATGTAAATATCGAGGAATTTCACAGCCTCCGAGTTGTCTTTTGCTGCATACATGCTCTTGTTGATCACTTTCGCCAAGTAGTCAGCGTCTTTCATTTTCGGCTCAAACGTATTGGAGATGATCGAATTTACGAGAGAAACATTTTCATTCGCGCTTGTCATGATCTGTTTCTCAATTTCCTGCTTGGCCTCCTGGAAAGACAAGGCTCCAACCACGAGGGAAGGGATAATCAGGATCAACAGAAACGTCACAATCAACTTGGTTTTGAAGCTTTTGATCCATTCTAGCTGTCTTACGTTCAAGTCTGTTCATCTTCTTTCCTTGTTGAATTTGGATAAAAAAGGACAATCGTTATAAGTCCTAATGACTAATATCGGTAACTGCCTAATGCTTTTTTAGTAAAAGACGATAAAGTTTGTCGGCTTTGATACCCGGGATTGCCTGTAAAAGGGCAGCAGCATGCGTTTCCGGGCGAAAAAATGGCTAGAAAAAAAGCCGGGATATCCCCCGACTTTTTTCCTGATTGCTTCTGCCCTATTGTTTATCGCTCGTTTTTCAGCTTGGTCAGTCGGATGAACTGCTCGTCTCTTGCGTGCAGCCTGTCCGCGACTGAGACGTGCTCGTACGAGTAGATGCCTGCTCCTGATTTGGTGCCCAGCTCGCCTTTGTTCACGTGCTCGCTAATAATCTGTGGAGCCGTAATAGATTGATCCAGTTCCGGCGCCAAATTGTCCATGACGCGCTGCCACGTATCCAGCCCGCCAAAATCAGCGGTCTCGATCGGCCCGACGAACGCCCAGCGAAAGCCGATGCCTGCTTTCATTACCGTATCGATGTCTTCCGCACTCGCCACGCCTTCCTCCAGCAAATGAAACGCCTCTCTCATCAACGCCGTTTGCAGGCGGTTGGCGATAAAGCCAGGCACATCTTTTTTCAGCAGCACGGGAGCTTTGCCGATTCGTTCCATCAGCTTGACTGTCGCTGTGACAACTTCCTCTGCCGTTTGTTCGTGGCGCACAATCTCGACAAGCGGAACGAGCTGCGCCGGATTGAAAAAGTGAGTGATGATAAAACGGTGCGGCGACTGTGCCTTTTCGATCAGCCGCGCGATAGAGAAAGTAGACGTATTGGAAGCGATAATCGCCTCCGGCTTGGCAAACTGCTCCAACTGGGCGAACAGCTGCCATTTCAGCTCGATCACTTCCGGCACAGCTTCCGTAATCACATCAGCCTCAGCCACTGCTTGCTGCAAATCGGTAGTCAGCACAATCCGCTCCAGTGCAGAGGACTTGTCCTGCTCCGTAATGACTCCCTCTTTTTCCAGCAAGTCCAGACTTTGTTCCACGCTCGCTTTTGCTTTGTGCAATAGTTCCTCCTGCAAATCGTAAAGCGAAACAGAGAAACCCGCCAACGCATATAGCTGGGCGATGCCATGCCCCATTACACCTGATCCGATTACTGCTACGTGCTTTATCATGTGGAGAACCTCCCGGGAAGTAGGTAGATCGCTTTTGCTTTGCGAAAATTTCCACAACGGGCGGACCAAATCCTGCTGGCAGCAAGCAGAAAAGCCGCACCCCCGGCTGGATCATCCCCGGACGTACGGCTTGCCTTTTTTACAAAAACCTGCGATGCACCTTTTTGCCGTCATAGGTGAACATGACTTGCCGGTCTTCCACGACTGTCTCCAGGTGGATATTTTTTCCCCACAAGGTGTAGACGTAAGGCAGCGTCTTCTCGACGTACTTCACGTCCAGCTCCAAGCCCTCGAAGTGGTGCTTGAGCAATAGCTCTCCTGAGCGCAAATAGTCGCCATCATGCACCAGCACATATGGGAAGCCGCCGTTTACCCGCGTCCCGGCCAGACCGTCGCGCACCTGCTCCCACTGTTTTTCCGTCACGACCCAGTCGTTGCCCTGCTTGCCGAACATGTACAGGTCGAGGTCGCTCACCAAGTCTTTTGTCAGGAAGTTGCGGATAAAGCTGATGTCGGATTCCAGCTCGCGCACCTCGAACAGCTTGGCGCGTCCTTCGCCCGGCTTGCGGCCAAAGCGCTCCTGCTCTTCCTGCGTCGGATTGTCCCAGCGTCTTTCAATGTCCTCAAAAATTTTCAAGCCGAGATGGTACGGGTTAATGCTTGTCGTCGACGGCTGGATGACTGAGGAATGCAGCTTGGCAAATTCAATCGTCTCCGCCTCCGTCAGCTCCATCTCCCGCAGAATGCGCATATGCCAGTAGGTCGCCCAGCCTTCGTTCATGATCTTCGTCTCCATCTGCGGCCAGAAGTAGAGCATCTCGTCGCGGATGATCGTCAGCACATCGCGTTGCCAATCGTCCAACACGTTGCTGTACTCCATGATGAACAGCAGCAAGTCTTTTTCCGGAGCCGGCGGGAATTTGCGCACTTGCTTGGCGGGATCAGCCTCCACTTTTTCTTTGCGATCCAGTCCCCACAGGTCATCGTAAGGCGATGTGCGCTCATACTTCGCTTTTTTCTGCGGCTCTTCCCCTTCCCGCTTCCATCTCAGCTTGGGACGCAGCAAGCTCGGATCAATATGCTCCTGTATCGCCAGGCTCGCATCCAGCAAGTTCTCGACCGCTTCCTTGCCGTGCTCGATCTCGTACTGGCGAATCCGCTCGCCGCTCGCCGCCATGCTCTCGACCATATCGCGGTTCGTATTGGAGAAGCGCATGTTGTTTTTGAAAAAGTCGCAGTGAGCCAGCACGTGGGCAACGATCAGCTTGTTTTGGATCAGCGAGTTGCCGTCCAGAAGAAACGCATAGCACGGGTTGGAGTTGATGACCAGCTCGTAAATTTTGCTCAGGTTCAGGTCGTATTGCAGTTTCATCCTGTAAAAGCTCTTTCCAAAACTCCAGTGCGAGAACCTGGTCGGCATGCCGTACGCGCCAAACGTGTAGATGATGTCTGCCGGGCAAATTTCGTATCGCATCGGATAAAAATCAAGGTTGAACCCCTTGGCTATCTCCGTGATCTCGTCAATGGATCGCTCCAGTTCTTTGCGCTCGTCGCCTGTCATTGCCTTTCCCCCTCCATTCGCCAAAGCCTACTTTATGTATATGGGGCAAGTGGAGAAAAGACGCCACGGTTCTTGGAAAAAACGGTTGGAGTGGCAGGGAAGTGTTTTGACAACAAAAAAGCGTCTCCTTTTGAGGAAACGCCTTCATCGAGTTTAGTCATTCTTTATTCTTGGGTACTTAAAAGCCCTCATATGTCATGCTATCTCACACTCTTTGTATTTTTGTGCTCATTAATTGTTCAAGTACGCTCTCGATCTTAGCCATCTCTTTTTCCTTTGAAATCCACCAATTTCGACTCCAAATGCGATGAATAACCCATCCCTTTTCTTCTAAAAATCTTTGTCTGTATATATCCCTTTCCCGCGCAACCTTAGAGGAATGATACATTGCCCCGTCACATTCAATACCAAGAATGTATTTCTCCTTCGTAATCGGGTCCAAAATCCCTAAATCTATTCGATAACCTGAAAAGCCAATCTGCGTATGAACATCATATCCCCGATTCCGAAGAGCATTATATACTTCCTCTTCAAACCCACTGTCAAAAATCAACTGATTGTGCATTTCTTGAACATTGGTTCCATCAACTAGGCCATTTAATATGGACTGGGCAAGTAATCTATCGTTATCTGAGATGGCTTTTCCATATTCCAGATATCTTTTTAACAGCCTTACCCCTTTTGCATATGTCTCTACCCGTGACCAACCACTTGGTTCAAATGAGCATACAATATACACTTTCCTTTTTGCACGTGTAATAGCCACATTTAATCGATTTTCCCCACTGTCACGTGACAATGGGCCGAATTGACTTACCATTTTTCCATCGATATCTTTGGCATACCCAACTGAAAAAAGGATAATATCTCGTTCATCCCCCTGAACATTTTCAATATTTTTCACAAAAAGCCCGACATTCTCTTCACCATTTTTCGATTTTTGGCTTCTTCGATAAGGAATTGGTACTGTTTCAACGATCTGCTCGGCTTCCAGTCTGTTTGATCGGTTCAACCAATGCCCATTAACAGGTATAAATTCGATAGGCTTCGATTTCTTGTCCGTTGATACTGTAGGTGCTATCTGAACTCGTTTGTCATAAAATGCGTAGTTTGAAAAATTGATTAGCTCTTCGTACTGCGAGCGATAATGCCAAGCCAACCATTTTTCTGGAAACTTAGGCTTTGCCCATTCCAATAAGCTCTTTGCTTGCTTCTCATCCCCAGCTACCACCTTTTTCCAGTAATACACGTGGATAAAAGCATAATTAAGGGCTGTCCCAAAAATCAGACATCTGACTTTCGGGACAACCCTATACACAATCGGTCTAAGATTTTAATGCCTTTAGCCGACGGAAATATCAATATTTTGAACAGTATTGTCGATTGAATCAACATCTAATTTTATAGTATGGACATTATCGTCTATGCTTTCTGTAATATTCTTAATCGACTCAACAGCAACTGTCATATCAATAAGATAGTCCTCGATCTTATCCACGCGCTCATTTAAAACCTTGATCTCACCTAGTATTTCCACCAAAACGCTTACTACATCTTCAAGAGTTGCCATTTTTTGCTCCTCCTAATTCGGTCAAATGAACATAATTCAGGCGATCCTCATTTCCAGAATATTTTAATTGAAAATTTCCAATATGTCTATTTCTTTAGCCCTATATCACAAATATGTAATGCACGCAGCGATGTTAGATAAGGCAATTAGCTTACTTGCTTTGCCACCCTTGAATCAATATGCTTCTAAATCGCCAGGCTGGCAAGAACTTGTTCCCCCAATAAAAAAGCGCCCCCATCCAGGAGACGCCTTCGCTTTGTTCACGCCTGCGTGTCGTCCTTATTTTTGGAACCAGTCACGCACGCCCGAATAAATAAGAGCACCGGAGAAGACGAGCATAGCGATCAGGCCAATGCCGTCCACCACTGGATTCAGCCCGTTCAAAAACGTGCCGTCCAACGGGGTGTTCAACAAAGCATAGCCGCCGAGCAGACCGCCAGCCAAGGAAAGCCATTTGTTCATGTCCACGTCACCTCCCTATGCAACAGCCTAAAAATGAAACCGCTGCAATACTTCACTCTATGTCAGAGGCTGACAAGCGGTCTGTACGTTCGTCCAACACACTGTTCATCAAATTGCAATTGGGCATAGCTCATCCTTGTGCGGTACAATAATAATGGATATTTGTGCCTGATTTCGATTATCTGAAGGAGTGAATGACGCATGAAGCTGTTTTTGCTGCTCGGCAGTGTCAGCGGTTTTCTTTCGGTTGCGCTTGGAGCATTCGGTGCTCACGCCCTGAAAGAAAAGCTGGATGAATATTCGCTTGGCATTTTTCATACGGGAGTGACGTACCAGACGACTCACGCTCTGGCACTCGTGCTCGTCGCTTTGCTGCTCAAATGGTATCCGGACTCTTCCGGGCTTGTCTGGGCGGGATGGTGCTTCGCAGCCGGAACTGTGATCTTTTCCGGCAGTCTCTACACATTGGCCATGACCGGGATCAAAGTGCTCGGGGCGATTACCCCGATCGGCGGCGTCCTGTTTCTCGCTGGCTGGGCACTGCTTGCCTTCCACGCCTGGAAAGCCGTATCGTAACCGCTCCATACTTCAGACGTCATCGTACGCCCAACGCTCGCTGTTTGGGCGTTTTTCTCTGTAAAAGAAGCAGCGCCGCACCCCGAATAGACGAATGCCATATGCTGTAGGGCTGGCACTACTGAATCGGTAAGGAGAAAAAAACATGACCAACTCCTCCTACTATTACGGCCTTCCTGATATTTACATGCAGATGGGCTACTTTCCCTTTCCTACCCCTCCGCCCACTGCGCCGCTGAACCGCAACATGCCCGTCCCATACACGATGCCAATCTCCGATCCATGCAAGCACTTCCTCGGGCAATCGGAAAAAATAGTCGCTCAAGACGGCGAGCACGGCTTCGCTTCTCTGGTCAATCCGCTTCGCTCTGGCGTGCTTTTATACGTAAACCAGTGGCTGATCACGAATCCGCAAGCTTGCCCTCTCGAAGCGCACATCTGGTTTGGCAAAGCAGCTGGCATCGCCAAAGCCAAAGCATCGGCGCAAGTGACGTCCGGCTACATCCAGCTTGCTGCCTGTCCCGCGGCTCAAGGGCAGATCATGTACGGATCAGACCATCCACCCGGCCATCCAGATGGAGTCTTCGCCTCGATCCGCATCGTCCCGCCGATGGCGACAGCGGGCGAGCAACCAAACGGCCAGTGGATCATCGGCCCGGGAATGGCCTTGACGATTCGCGTCCCGGATACAGGCGAGCAACCGGCTTTTTATGTTTACATGAACTGGTGGGAGCACCCGTTATAGGAGGGAAAAAGCCATTCGCTTTTTCCCCGCCCTCTTTTCCATAACCATAACTGCCCCTGAAAGCAAAAAAACGAAGACACAGGCATCGCCCCGTCTTCGTCGTATCGGCTACTATTTTTTTACATGTTGAAAACCTATAGACCCTCTGCTACAATGGGAATTGGTCTGTAGGTGACTTTTCGAAACAACTATCATTCTATCTCCAATATAATCTTACCACATTGCAGCATCCTTGTCAAACCTTCAGATCAAAAAAGGGGAACGAAAAAGGAGCGGTACCATGAGCGCTACTGATCAAGAAAGGCAAAACGAGCAGCAACGGGTTGAGACAGTCATCACTGAAATCAGCAACCGGATCACCGACCTCGAACAGCAGGTACAAGTCGTAAGTGAAGATATCGTCGGAATCCGCAAGCATTTTTGGGACGATGTGACCGTCAACTTCGAGGATGCCACCGAGGCGATCGAGACGTACGTCAGCATCAAGCAGCAAGCTGAAGTATTGTCGGAGCGGGAGCGCAGCCAGCGTCATGCCCAGAATCAGTTGCGTACCATGCAGCGATTGATGCACTCTCCCTATTTTGGCCGGATTGATTTTCACGAAGAAACCGAGCCTGGTTCAGAACGCATTTATCTCGGAATCGCCTCTTTACTGGACAAAAACGACGAGCATTTTCTCATTTATGACTGGCGGGCACCGATCTCCAGCCTGTACTACGACTATTCCCCCGGCCCGGCTCACTATGACACGCCAAGCGGGGTCGTCTCAGGAAAGATTACGTGCAAGCGGCAATATATCATCCGCGATGGACAACTGCTTCACATGTTCGATACTGGCGTGACCATCGGCGACGAGCTGCTTCAGGAAGTGTTGGGCAAGCAAGCCGATTCGCAAATGAAAAGCATCGTCGCCACGATCCAGCGTGACCAGAACCGGATTATTCGCAACGAAAAAAGCCGCTTGCTGATCGTCTCCGGGGCAGCCGGCAGCGGCAAGACTTCGGCCGCCCTGCAACGGGTCGCCTATTTGCTCTACCGCTATCGCAAGACTTTGACCGCAGAGCAGATCGTCCTGTTTTCCCCCAACTCGCTGTTCAACAGCTACATCTCGACGGTTCTTCCCGAGCTGGGCGAGGAAAACATGCAGCAAACGACTTTTCAGGAGTACGCCCAGCATCGGCTTGGCGATTCCTTTTCCCTGGAAAATTCGCTGGAGCAAATGGAATACGTGCTTACCGCCCATGACGAGCCTGACTACGAGGCAAGGCTTGCGGCGATTCGCTGCAAATCGTCCGCGCCTTTCCTGCGCGTGATGAATCAGTACGCGGATCGCCTCATGCGAGGAGGCATCGTGTTCCGTCCGATTTCGTTTCGCCAGGGCACGCTTATTTCCGCCGCGCACATACAGGAGCTGTTTTATTCCCATGACACCTCTCTGCCGATCCCGAACCGGATGGCTCTGGTGGCACGAGCTTTGCTCGCGGAAGTCAAACAGCTGGAACGGCGCGAGCGCAGTAAACCGTGGGTCGAGGACGAGGTGCAATTGCTCGATAAAGATGCTTATGTAGCCGCCTATCAGCAGCTTCGCCGCAAAAAGCAGTTTCGCGACGATTCTTTCGACGACTTCGACCGCGAGCAGGAACTGCTGGCAAAGCGGGTGGTCAAACAGCATTTTCAGCCGATTCGCGACTCGATTGCTTCGCTGCAATTTATTGATATACAGGCCACTTATCGCCAAATGTATGCCGACCAGGCGCTGCTCGACCAGTTGCTGTCAGCTGAGCCGTCCCTGAGTTCAGCTGCATGGCCCGCGATCTGTTCGCTGACCCTGGAGTGCTTGGATCAAGGCAAGCTGACACAGGAAGACATTCCGCCTTATTTGTACTTGCAGGAGCGCCTGGAAGGCAAGCAGACAAACAATCTCGTCCGCCATGTATTTCTCGACGAAGCCCAGGATTACTCGGCGTTTCAGTTTGCGCTGATCAAAAACTTGTTTCCGCGCGCCAAAATGACCGTACTCGGCGACTGGAATCAGGCGATTTACGCGCATGCTGCGCACGACGAAAGCTTCGGCACAGTCTCCTCGCTCTTTGAACCAGAAGAGACAGAAACATTCGTGCTGACGAAAAGCTACCGCTCTACCTTGCCGATTGTCCGGTTCACGAAGCAGCTGGTCGCAGGCGGCGAGCAGATCGAGCCTTTCAACCGGGATGGCCGGATGCCGACCGTGACGAAGGTACACAGCGACGCCGAGCTTACACAGCAGATTGTCGAGCGGGTGAAAAAGCTGTCGGCAAACGGCCACAAGACGATTGCCGTCATTACGAAAACAGCTGCGGAAGCCGAGAAAGCGCATCAGAGTCTCGCTGCGCTTTTGCCGATTCGTCTGATTACCACCTCTACCTTGTCCTACGATACAGGCAATCTCGTCATCCCGTCGTACTTGGCAAAAGGGGTCGAGTTCGATGCCGTCATCCTATACGACGCTTCTGCCAAGAGCTACAGCCGGGAAAGCGAACGCAAGCTGTTTTATACCGCTTGCACACGCGCCATGCACGAGCTACATCTTTACTACCGCGATGCAAAAACGTTCTTGCTCGACCACGTATCCGCGAGCAGCTACGAGCATCTGGAAACGGACAACTGATCACAAAAGACCCGGCTGCGCCACTCTGGCTTAACCGGGTCTTGCTTTTGTCGGTTTAAGGCCGACATAGATTGCGACCAAAAGCAAAATCAAATCCAGTTCATACCCGCCGATGAACCCTTTCTCCCACTTCACCGTCACAATCGCTCCTGCCATAACCCCTGCCAGTCCCCACGCCGCATAGCTCGCTCCGATCCCCAGCAAAAAGGCCAGTCCGCCAATCAGCTCGATGGCAAGCACCAGAAAAGCAAGCCACCCCGGCAAGCCGAGATCGCCAAACATTTCGCTGACCGCCCCCATCCCCCGCTGCAGCTTCGCCAGACCATGGAGCAAAAACAGCACGCCAGTCGCCATCCGCAAAACAACGAACGCTCTCTCGTAAGCCATAGCTCGCCCCTCCTCACCACTACCATATGCCAGTCGCGGGACAATCAGTCGTGCTCGGCATGACGTTCGGTCAGCGCACCTATGGGCAGCTCTGCGATCGAACCGAGCCACAGGGCAATCAATCATGATCAGCATGACGATCGACGCTACAGCGAGAGATCAGTTCAAACCTCGTCTGTCGGCAGCGCGGGCAGCCTTTGCTTTTCAGAGCTTCAATCGTCTTCACCCGCTCGTTGGCCCCAACCTTGGCCACCTGAGCGCAGCGCTTGCAGCGATACAGCCGCTGTGAACGCACTTCTTCTCCGGTGTACAGCGGCTTTCTGTACGCTTCCTTCACGATTGGAGCCGTCTGCTCGGTAGTGACGAGCACGATCATCTGGCCTTTTCCGCCCAGCAGTTGTGCCCCCTCGTACTCGTTAAAATGACTGAGAACTTCCCGGACGCTCAATCCCGCCTGCACGAACTGCTGCTGCATCTGCAACGTAAAATCGGGCGACTTGTGCGCAAAAGACAAGAAAACAGGCAGTCCTTTGCGCGGCTGCAAACCGCTGATTCCCCGTGACAAAAACAAGGACATCCCTTGCAGCGTATACGGCGGATCGGTAAAAAAGCAATCGAACTGACGATGCAACCGCGCAGGCAGCGGCTCGCGCAAATCGGCGTGATGGCATTGGATCGCCAAGTTCCGCTGCTGCGCTACATCCCTGATATATTGCAAAAAGCGCTGATCAATATCGACAACCTCAATCTTGCCTGCGCCCCCCGCTTTTCCTGGAAACAACCGTTTGAGCAAAAGGGCGAGCGACACGCTGACCAAGTCGTCGTCGCCCACGCACAATACTTTCTTGCCGACAAGCGCATGGTTCCGCAGACAAAGCAGCGCCCGGCGCAAACTCGTCTCTGCCGTGCATTTTGCCTGATCGAGCTGCACATTCACTTGCGGCCGCTCGGACAAGATGCTCTCCAACTCTTTGTACACGTCCGCCAGCTCGTTTTTCCAGACCGACTCGTCTTGCATCAGCTTATTGTACAAAGTCCGGTCCAGCCCGCCGAACCCAAGTCCATTTTCCACGTAGGCCAAGCCGTCTTCTGTGCAAGCCAAGCCGTTTCTCGCTTGCAGCGCCCCGGCCTTGATCAGTTCATTTTTGATTGCAGTCGCCACCGGAACAGGCAGCATGACTTTTCGCGCCAACTCTTTGCCAGGCAAGCCTGGCTGAAAATAACAATGCAGCAGGAACTGCTCAATCACTTGCGGCCCTTCCTGCAATTGAACTTGACGATACGTTTCTTCTATATAGTTGCGCATGTGTACGCCTCTTTTCATTAGGGATATGCCTCCCTCTCCCTGCGCCGAAGCGGTCATAGTGCTTCCCCTTTATCTGAGGAGCAAAGTGATGACCGCAAGCGGACACACCCACTTGCATGAAAAAAAGGCAGCGAAGAACACATGGTTCCCCTCTGCCTTGGGTGCGCAGAAAAAATCGTAGCCGCTGATACAAAAAAACCGTGCAAAAAGAGCACGGTTCCGGCGACTGATCGGATTGGGCAGGTCGATGACCGTTGTTCTTAACCAATGAAGCTCTCCCTGTTCCCATCACAAACAAACCACTTGCTAGATGGCTTTTTGCGAAAAAATGGGAGAACTTTATCCAATTGGACTAGTTAAGCACAAACGCCGACATCAACATTTCCCCTAGTGAAAAGATTTGAGTTCCAGTATATAGCTTTTCACAAATACAGGCAATACTCTTTTTGTTTGACTAGCTGACAGTTTTCACTTGTACACTCTCTTGCATGCTTCGCTGCTCATGAAGGCGGCGGCCTAACCAGTAAAAGACCAAGCTGACCATGGCAATCGCGCCCATCATGACAAACATCGTCGGCCCGCCGTATGCGTGCAGCACGATTCCGCCCGCCCACGGCCCGAGAAAGCTGCCGAGCATGCTGACGCTCTGCGCTCCGTAATAGGTGCCGCGCATATTCGCCGGGCTGATTTGGTCGATCTGCGCATACTCGGCTGGCACGATCAAAATTTCTCCCAACGTAAAGACGATCATCGCAGCTACGAACCAGCTCCACGTAGCCGAAAAGGCGAAGCCCAGCTCTCCGACCGCCATTAGCGCCGCTCCCGCTGCAATCCGCGAAAACAAGGAATAACGCTCAACCAGTCGCGTCAGAGGCACTTGCAACAGCAGCACCGTAAAGCCGTTGGCACTCATCAACACGCCAAACAAGGCGACGCCTTCCGTTATGTTTTCACGCAAATACTGGGACAACGTAACAGACATCTGCCCATGAACCGTCACCAGCAAAATTCCGCCCACGACAAAAGACAGCAGAGCCACGTCTTTTTTCAAGATGCTCCAGATTTGCTGCAAGCTCGCTTTCTCTGTTGTCGCCTGCCCGCCAGCAGCGCCATCTGAGACGCGATACTTTTGGCACACGATCCATAGCACAGCCGCAAAACAAAGCGTGGAGAACGCCGTAAGCATAAAAGCAATCCCGCTGCCCGCAATGCCTAAAAACGCTCCCAGCATCGGCCCGATAGCCACTCCGAGGTTTATCGCCAAATAGCGGTTGGAAAACACCCGAAACCGTTTCCCTTCCTCCGTCAAATCGCCCATCATCGCTTTCGACACCGTTCCGTAAAAAGACGCCGACAAACCCATCAACAAACTGATCAGCAAAAGCACCAGCAGATTGCCGAAAAAGACGAAACCGACGAAAGCTGCTGCCATCAATACCATGGAAAAAATCATCAGCTTTTGCCTGCCGAACAAGTCCGACAAAATCCCGCCGAGGAAGCCGCCAACTGTGCCCGCCAAAGGCCCCGCGCCGATAATCAACCCGATGTAGGCAGGCGTCAGCGTCGTCGTCTCGCTCAAGTAAATCGCCAGAAACGGCATGCTCATCGATTGCGTCAGGCTGACGAACACCGTGCCCGCCATCAGCAGATGCACAATCGGGTGATACGCCTCCCAAACTTTTTTCCACTTATTCATCGGTCATTCTCCTTGCTTCCTCCTTGTGCAAAAAGGAACGCAACAGCACAGGCAGACGATCGACGAATGACTCGCGCAAGCTGTAGGCTGCAATCGTTGTGCTGCCGTTATAGTGCGCGCGAATCAGTCCAGCCCGGCGAAGCGCCGTGACGTGGTGGTGGACCGTGCTTTTGGCGAGCGACACCTGCTCTTGCAGCTCTCCCAGCGTACTCTTTTTTTCAGCGAGGCACCGCAAAATGTGCAGCCTTTTTTCATCCGCCAAACACTGGGCAAGCGGCAGAAGCTCAAGCAATGGCTGCGGCTCGGTTTGTCCGGCATCTCTGACCGGATACAAGCACGTGGCCAGTCCGCGGTAAAAATCGAGAACGGACGTAGGCGCACAGTGATATTGCGGGATGAGCACGACCTCTTGCAAATCGGGCATAGGCTCGATCCAGATGCCGTTTGACGCATGGTCGATCAGCTCGATCGCGGTCATTTTTCCCGCCAACTCCGTCATTTCCTCCGCGCTTCGCTCCAGACTCGTGACAATGGCTGGCGAGATCCGGGAAAAATAATGCTCATTCCATCGCGCCAAAAGCGACACGCTATGATCGCGGATTTCACCGAGATTGAGCGGGATCGTCTCCACCCATGGAGCGAGCAGCTCGTAAATTTCTCCGGGAGGCAGCTTTTCCAGCCAGCCGAGAAAGTCCGCCACCGATTTTTTCTCCGGGGCTTGCGCGACCAATAGCACCAGTCTGTGCAGCACCTCCCAGCGCTCATCCTCCAGCTCTTGGGCGAACGCTGTGGGCAGCTGTTGCTTCGTTTCTTCCTTCCAGGAGACGCCAAGCTGCAAATGCTTTCGTTCCTTTTCGTAAATGTACGCATACAAGCTGATGATGCATTCATAGGCAGCAGACCATTCGATTCTAATAGAATATGGGTTATTCATTCGATCACCATCGAACATCAGATTTTTTATTAGTGTAGCATCTCCGCTCGTTTTTGAAAAGGCCCGTCTCCCGCGAGCTTTTTCCGAAGTACAGATTAAACCTGACACCCGCTATTTTCCCCAACAAAAAACCCCGCCAGAATCTCCGGCGGAGTAGATGACAAACCTGACTTTAGCCTGGTTACGTTAAACAAGTTAGACGACTTAGACAAACGGCGGGTCCCACGCTTTTTTGCGCCAGCCCAGGCGATGATCGACCACATTCAGCTCGCGATCCAGCACGACATCTACTCCAAACGGCAGTTTCCGGTTGTACCAGAAGCGGACGTCGCTCCAGGTGACTTCATATCCGTCCTGCGATTCTTTCCAGGTGACGTGGATGCGCTGGGCAAATCCGAGAAAAGCGCGCACGCCGTCCACACCGACCGTAGCCTGAATGATCTCGTCGCGGCACTGCTTGGAGTATACGTCTTCGAGCAGCACATGGTCATACTCGATTCTCCCCGTATAAAACCGCTGCTCGGCTTCGATGACAAACCGCCAGTGAAACGGATGCAGACTCGGCAATACGTGGCATACGCCCGCTGTATTCAAGGCGCTTTTCACACGCTTGACTTGCCGCTGATGCTGCCAGCACCGCAAAGCAATGTAAGCAAAAGTCAAGCCGTACGCAACCGGGAACAACACCGTCGCGTCTCCCTGGAAGCCGAGCCACCAGATGGCAGCCGCCAAATGAATGGCGAACAGAAACGGTTCAAAAATCGCCAGCACATCCAGGTGAACCCATTTGCGGCTGAACGGTCGGACACACTGCACACCGTACGCGTTCAGCATATCCAAAAAGACGTGCAGCACGACAGCCGCAAGCGTGCAGCCGTACAATATTCCGACGTGCTGCATTTGCCCAAAGCCCCAGGCCACAGGGAGCGAAATGAGCAGCGGCCAGATGAACAGGGCGGGGATGGAATGAGTGATCCCCCGATGAAAACGGATGTAAAAAGAGATCCCGCGAAGCCTGGCCACTGTGTCAAAATCGGGCGCGTGTGACCCGACTACCGTCGCGACCATCACCGCTTGCGCCAATCCAGGATCGTGCGCAACGGCAGGAGTGAGCTGGGCGAGGCCCGCAAGCGTGACCCCAAGCAAAAGATGACTGGCAGTGTCCATGATGATACCTCCCTTTGCATGGCTATCCCTTCCCTCTCACTGTACAAAATGAACGCGACGATTCCATAAATCCCAGGTAAAAGTTATCCGAAGTTTTGCCGGCGCATCTTTACAAGATCTCTACGAATCGGCGGCAGGCATAAAAAAACAGCACCGCGATTGTCGTGTACATCCAACAATCGCGGTGCTGTTCATAATCGGACAGGCAGCTTGCCCGCTGTTTAGGTCAGGCGCAGAAATTCGTCGATATCGGCTACAGCCAGATCGACCGCTTTTTGCCAAAACTCGACGGTCGTCATGTCTTCGCCCAGATGCTTTTTCGCCAAATCTTCGACCATCAGACGTCCCGTATCCTGGAGAAGCGCATCGTACTTCGCCGCGAAGCTTTCGCCTTCCTCCAGAGCACGCGCATACACGCTCAGGCTGAACAAATAGCCGAAGGTGTACGGGAAGTTGTAAAACGGGTACGAAGTGATGTAAAAGTGCAGCTTGGAAGCCCAGAAGTGCGGCTCGTATTCCGCCAGTGCGCCTTTGAACGCCTGCTTTTGCGCTTCTTCCATGATCCGATCCAGCTCGGCTGCGCTGACCAGACCTTTTTTGCGCTGCTCGTAGAAGTTTTTCTCGAACAGGAAGCGGGCGTGGATGTTCATGAAGAACGCGACGACTGATTGCAGCTTGTCTTCGAGCAGGACGAGACGCTCTTCGTCGTTCGCAGCATTTTTCACGGCAGCGTCAGCCAAAATCATTTCCGCAAACGTCGAAGCTGTCTCGGCTACGTTCATCGCGTAGTTTTGCGCGAGCGCTGGCAAATCCCACATCACTTGCTGATGATACGCATGCCCCAGCTCGTGGGCCAGCGTAGACACGTTGCTTGCGCTTCCGGCATACGTCATGAACACGCGGGACTGCTTGCTCACAGGGAAGCTGGTGCAAAATCCGCCCGGACGTTTTCCAGGGCGATCTTCCGCCTCGATCCAGCCTTCTTTGAAAGCTTTCTCGGCGAATTGCGCCATGCTCGGATTAAAGCGGTTGAAGTGCTCGACGATCAAGGCTGCTGCCTCGTCATAGGACACTTTTTTGTGCACGTTGCCGACTGGCGCGGAGACGTCGGACCAGCTCAGCTTTTCAACGCCAAGCAGCTTGGCTTTGCGCTCCAGATAGGCCACCAGACGGTCTTTGCGATTGTCGATCGCTTGCCACATCGCATCGAGCGTCTTTTCCTGCATGCGCCCGATATCGAGCGGTTCGCGCAGTACGGACTCCCAGCCGCGGTGACGGTACAGAGCCAGGCGAAAGCCGCCGAGATGGTTGAGGGCTTGTGCGCACAGCTCCGTTTCCTTGCCCCACGCTTCTTTCCATTTGGCAAACACTTGGTCGCGCACAGCGCGGTCCGGATGGCTCATCAGGTTGGAGGCTTGGCCTACGGAAAGCTGCTTCGTCTCCCCGTCCAGCTCCACTTCAATCGTCATGCGCCCTACTACCGTGTTGTACAAATCTTGCCAAGCGTGATAGCCGTCTACAGCCAGATCGCTCGCCAGCACTTCCTGTTCAGGAGTGAGCTTTTCCTGGGCGCGGCGGCGGCGTTCGTTCAGCACAAAAGCAAGCGGTTGCAATTCTTCGTCTGCAAGCAGCGCGTTCCATGCCGCTTCGTCAATGCGCAGCAATTGCTCATCCCAGCGCGTCAAAACAGCGCCGAATGCCGCAGAGATCGTTTTCACGCGTCCGCCGAGCAGCTTGGCGCCCTCGTCCTTCACGTTTTGCGCTGTCAGGCAAGAAATGAAAGCGCCTGCTTGTCTTACTCGCACGGCAATGCTTTGCACTTCGGCAACGACATCGACAAACGCAGCTTTTTCCTGCAAGTTCAGGGCCGCATCCTCAACCCGGCCTTTCAAAGTTGCGATATCTTTTTCCAGTTGCTCCAAAAATGCATGGAACGAAGCGGACTCACTTCCACCGGAAAACAACACATCCAAATCCCAACGTTGTGGCAATGCTTGTGACATATGTATCCCTCCTCAAAAACTCTTGATAAAATAATTTCTATAACAACGGGATGATTCCTTCTATTTTATGCAGTTCGCCCGTATATGTATGAATTTAGCGGAAAGAGCGACTGCCGTAAAAAGCAGTCGCTCCGCTTGATCATACAGGCAAGGTAAACGTCTCCCCTTGCTTTTCTACAACAATTCGCTGTTTTTCCTCGCCTGCTGCCGCAAGCAAACGCTGCATTGGCTCTTCCACAGGCTCGCGCGAGAGTACGAATGTATTCCAGTGGATAGGCACCAGCCATTTGCCGCGACTCTCCTGAAACATTTGCCACGCCTGTTCCGGTGTGCAGTGTGCGGCCTGGTAAGAATCCGGCTTGTAGGCTCCAATCGGCATAAACACGATGTCAATTGGTCCAAACTTTTCAGGCAAATCCTCCATCGACATGTACGCCGTGTCGCCCGGGTACAAAATGCGCACGCCGTTTTTCTCGATGATGTAGCCGTTGTAGCCGTAGTCGTGGTTCCACGGGAAACGGTTTCCCCAATGTCTGACGGGAATCGCCGTGATAGTCACGCCGTCTTTGGTCGTCGCTTTTTGCTGCGCGGAAAGCTCCTTGCAGGAAGCGAACGGCATGCCGCTGAGCAGTTTGCCCGTGTTCGCCGCAGTAATGACGTGCGTAGCAGGATGCGCCAATCGTCGCAGTGTTGGCAGGTCGACATGGTCCATATGCGCATGAGACAATAAAATCAAATCGACGGTGCCAATCTCGTCGAAGTCAAGAGCAGGCGGAGTGAAGCGTTTCGGGCCAAAATGAAGCAGCCCTGCGACGCGAAGTCCCAATTTTTCGCCTAATACCGGGTCAGTCAAGATTTTGGTTCCGTACACATTCAGCAGGATCGTCGAATGGCCTACCCATGTAATCGTCACCTCATCTTCTGACCAGTTCGCAGGCTCAGGCTTTGCGTCAAGCTCCTGAAACGCTGGCTTGGGAAGCTGCCCCATGTGGTACCAGTAGCGGTACGCCATATAGCCAATCAAGCCTAAAACGAGCACTCCCAAAAAGGAGCCGAACCAGATGAGGATCGTCATATGCATCAAAGAACCCCTTTGTCATAACGTGATTGTGGTCTCATTATAGCAAAGGGGTCCGTCAGGGACGCAAGGGCAAAACGTGCCGGAAACTGCCGGTTTTGCAAAAAGCCGCGCATGTCCATTCCGCTTGCTTTTGCCCCAGATCAGAAAGAAACACGCCGCGACATACCAAAAAGCACCTGCCGTCCAGTCGAGGAAAGCAGGTGCCTGCGGGGCTGATTGTGGTATACTGCTACTGCCTTATTGATCGTTTCCGAAGGAGGAAAAGCCCATGATTTTACATAAAGGCGAGACGCTGTTCCGCCAGGGAGAAACTGGACCGCTCTTCCATCTGAAAAGCGGGTTGCTCAAAATCAACCGGGTGCACGCAGACGGGACGCTCACTCTGGTAAACATCATTGTTCCAGGCGAGACAATCCCGCATCATTCGCTGCTTAGCCCGAACCCTTACTACGGAACAGCCGTCGCGCTTGTCTCCTGTGAGGTCGAAGTGCTGTCCGCAACAGACTGGTACCGGGAGCTGGAGGCGGATCACCAGAAATGCAGGGAGATCGCTTTGCAACTCCAGGGCAAGCTGCGCATGATGCAGCAGCGCATCGACCAGTTGTCGGAAGTCTCCCCGGCAGAAAGACTGCGCAAGCTCCAGCTGTGGTTCCAGTCGTTTGTTCCCGTCGCTTCGTTGTCTGAAGTCTTGACCCAGGACGAGATCGGCCAGTTCATCGGATTGCGCCGGGAGACAGTCAATCGTTTATTGCGTGCCCAATCAGGCCATAAGAAGTAAAACCGCGCCAGCGCCTCTGCTTTAGTCCAGTGTACCGGCAGGGCCGAAAAATTCGAAATGGATGTCTGCCGCGTCCACGCCCCACTCCTTCAAAGCGCGGTTGATTGCTGTCATGAAAGGAACGGGACCACAGAAATAAAAGTTGGCGTTTTTGTCAGCTACGATGCTTTGCAGCCATGGCAAGTCGATGTAGCCTTCTTTATGGAAAGCGTGTGCAGCGCGATCCTGTTCTGTCGGCTTTTCATAGCACCAGAACGCTTTTACTTGCGAATGCTCGGCAGCCAGCTCCTCCACGGCCTTTCTCATCGCGTGTACGTTGCCGTTTTGCGCTGCGTGAATAAAAGTAACCGGACGAGTCGGGGACGTTTTCACCAGCGTTTTCAGCATGCTCATCATCGGAGTCAAGCCCACGCCGCCGCTGATCAGTACAACAGGTCTGTCGTCTTGCTGATCCAGCGTAAAATCGCCAGCCGGAGCGGATATACGAAGCGTATCGCCTTCTTTGATATCCTCCGACAAATAGACGGATACTTTTCCGGCAGGTTTATCGCCAATCGCGTCCTCGCGTTTCACCGAGATGCGGTAATACGGATTGCCCGGCGCATCGGAGAGACTGTATTGGCGAATGTGGGTATTTTCTTCTCCGGGTATATCCAGCTTGACGCTGATGTACTGGCCAGGCTCGTAGCTTGCGATCGCTTTTCCATCCGCTGGCACCAGGTAAAAGGATGTGATGACGTCGCTTTCTTTTACTTTGCGCTGGACGATGAACTCCCGGAAGTCTGCCCAACCGCCAGTCTGCCCTTCTGCCTGGTCATACATTTCCGCTTCCACGCTGATGAACACATCCGCGATGACCCCGTACGCTTCTGCCCATGCCTGGATGATCTCATCCGTGGCGGCATCCCCCAACACTTCTTTGATTGCCGCAAGCAAGTTTTCCCCGACAATCGGATAATGCTCAGGCTTGATTCCCAGACTGCGGTGTTTGTGTGCGATTTGTTTCACTACCGGCAAAATCGTTTCCAGTTTGTCGATGTACAAAGCAGCCGCGTACACCGCATTTGCCAGTGCCGTTTGCTGTCTGCCCTGTTTTTGGTTGGCGTGATTGAAAATGTTCAACAGCTCTGGATGGCTGGCAAACATCCGTTTGTAAAAATGTTTGGTTATCGTAGTGCCGTGCACTTCCAGTACAGGCACGGTCGATTTGATAATGTCGATGGTTTTTTGGTTCAACATACAAAACCCTCCTTGAAGTTCAACGTCTTGCTTATGTATGTAGTGTAACGGAGCAGCTGTTTTCGCTCGTGTGATTATAATCACAGGAAAAAGCAACGATTTGTGACAAGGAATTTGGGAAAAGGGTACCTCTCGCGCAACTCCTGCGATATAGTAAATCTAGGAAAATTAAGGGAGTGGACCGATATGACGCTGGAAGAATATCAAAGACGCGCCTCGGAGCAAGATGACTGGGCACCAGGCTGGGATGCCCTTGATGAGGCTTTTCAGAAGCTGTACCCTGGTCAGGAGCCTGCCCATTACGGCACAAATATGGTGAGCCGCGCCATGTTTGGCGGTGACGAGTACCTGGATGGCTACAGCATTTATGAATCGTCGCACGGCTTCAAGCATTTGCTGACCTACGGCATGACGGAGCTGTACACAAACGAACAGGCGTATGGAAGCGAGTGGAGCCAATGGGGCTACGAGATGACGATCAAGCTCAAAGCAGAATCCAACGAAGAATGCATGTGGGCGATTGACATGCTGTCCAATCTGGCCCGCTATACATATACCCAGAAGCGCTATTTCGAACCCGGCCAATACATCGCCGGAAACGGACAATCTTTGCGGATCGGCACAGACTCTGCCATCACCGCCCTTCTGATTGCCGCCGATACAGAAGTAGATGGAATCGACACTGTGCACGGTCGGGTGGATTTTGTCCAGCTTGTCGGCATCACGCAAAGAGAGCTGGAAGTGTTGAAGGAAGACCCTTCCCAAGCTGAGGTTTTGATCGAGCGGATGAAGGCCGACAATCCGTATTTGGTGACGGATATGGCGCGGAGCAAGTCCTACTTGTAATTCATGACCGCTCTGTTTCCTCTGGCCTGCTGGTTGATAGAAAGAAAGGAAGTCGGCACACGTGAAAGTCGGTTTAGTGAGACACTTCAAAGTCAAACAAGCTTACCCAAAAGGGGCATTCATTCCCGGCCGCGTAGTGAATGAGTGGTTCCGAACGTACGATCAGGCAGACATTGAATCTGGCAGCACCGACCTTAGCGGAATCGAATGGAACAAGTGCTATGTCAGTACGCTCCCGAGAGCGGTCAAAACGGCGGAAACGATTTTTCCCGGGCCGATTACGCCAATGGTCGAGCTAATCGAAATTCCCCCGCCAGCCTTTTCCGAGCGTCTGCGGCTTCCTGTTCTCATGTGGGCGGTATGGATCAGGCTGTCGATGTACTTCGACCGCAAGACGCGCGAGGAAATCAAGCGTGCTCGCTTCCGGATCAGCGAAGTATTTGATCACGCCTTTGGAAACCACACGGAAAATGTCCTCATCGTCAGCCACGCTGCCCTCATGGTGTTCATGCGAGAAGAACTGATTCGCCGCGGCTTTGCAGGGCCGAAATTCAAGATTGCCAAAAACGGGGAGCTGTACGTTTTTGAAAAGCCTCCTTGTTGACAAACGAATTGCCCATCTGCCCATGAAAAAAGATCATCCCTTATATTCGTCGGGATGATCTTTTTGTATTCGCTCTCTCACAAACTTGGCGATGCTCTCTACGTCATCGACGTGAAAACACGGTACATTTTCCTTGCGATCGGCTGACCAGCTCACGACCCCAACCAGGTGAGAGACGGACTGGAGCAACTCTTCGTCTTCTGGACGCCGCAGCAGCACCAGCTTGGGAAAGTGCTCGCGCTTGAAGCCCTCGATCAAAACGAGATCAGCTCCCGCCTCTGTCAGTCGCTGGACGAGCACAGGCAGCTCCAAGGGGCGCTGCTCGATCATCGCCGTCTTTGTTTTCGAGGTAATCGCGACGAGCGAAGCTCCGGCCTCGCGGTAGCGCCATGTGTCTTTTCCCGGCTGATCCCACTCGAAATCGTGTCCGCCATCGTGCTTGACCACCCCGACCCGCAAGCCTGTACCCTCCAAAAGTGGAATCAGTCTCGTTAACAACGTCGTCTTGCCGCTGTTGGAATAGCCGACAATTTGCAATACCCGTCTCCGCTCGTCCATTCCTATCCGTCCTTTCTCCACGCAGGGGCGGCATGGGTCAGCACATCTACCAGCTCTCCCACCGCTTTGCCACTGCCGCCTGCCGGAATGACAATGAAGCATTCACTGTCTTTCAGCGTCCCCAGGTTGCCTGCCTTGTCGTTGAAATCGGGCACGGCCAGCAACACGCTGTCCTGTTCCATTAATTTCCCCCGCAAATAGCGCGGGTATGGGCAAGGCTTTTCGTACGGAACGGCGAGCCTTGCCTGGATTATCGGCGGCTTTACCCCTTTTTCCCCGGCAAGCTGACGGATCGCCGTCCGCCCGAACAGCTCGAAGCCAAGAAAGCAGGCGCCCGGGTTCCCCGACAGCGCCAGAAGCGGCTTGCCTGCCACGAGCATGCTGGTCGTAGGGCTTGCCGGACGCATCGCTACCCGGTTGAACAACAGCTCTACATCAGGGTCATCAGCCAGATGTGCAATCACGTCGTAATCGCCGACCGACACGCCTCCGCTGGAGATGAGCACATCTACTTGCTGCATGTACTCGCTAATCTTGTTCTTTGCTGGCGCAAGTTCGTCCTTCATGCCGGAAAAGCAGACAGGGACGCCTCCTGCCTCCGCTACCAAAGCAGACAGCATCGCCATGTTGCTGTTGCGGATTTTGCCTGGAACAAGCGGCTCGTCAACGCCCAAAAGCTCGCTGCCCGTGGACAAAAGGCCCACTCGCGGCCTGCGAAAAACGTCAACCCGGGAAAACCCGAACGTAGCCAAAATCGCGATCGTGCCAGCATTGATCCGTTCACCTGCCTGCGCGATTACCGTTCCTTTCGCCATTTCCTCGCCGCGGCGGGAAACGTTATCTCCTGGCTGAAGCGCTCGCTTGATCCAGACCTGCTCAGACTGTTCCCCCGGATTTTGCGTCTGCTCAAACATGATCACAGCATCGGCACCTTCCGGCATCATCGCTCCGGTCATAATCCGCGTGGCACAGCCTGCCGTCACTTCCCGGGCAGGCACCTGGCCTGCGGCTACCGTCTCGATCACGCGCAAAGCCACCGGACTTCCCACGGAAGCAGTCACCGTATCCGCTGCCTTGACTGCATAGCCGTCGAGCGGCGAGCGATCAAAGTGCGGCAGGTCGTGCGTCGCGTGCAGATCGCAAGCCAATATCCGCCCGTACGCTTCTCCGATGTTCACCTGCTCTGTCGCCAGCGTCGGCAACACCGCCAGCCATTTGTCGACCGCTTCCTGTACCGAAATGGTTTGTCGCGCAAAACGCATCGTCCGTCCTCCTAGTCATGACCGCCCAGCACGCGGCTTATAATCAGCCGACGTTTACATCCAAATCCTCTACTGGTCTTTCCTTGTATTTTAAATCTTTGTTTGCGGTAAAAGTATCCGCTTTTTCGATCTTGACCGCTGTATTGTATTCCGGGATGCCCGCATAGGCTTCGTATACCCCTTTTGGAATCAGCACGTTTCCTTCCGGCCAGTACACCTGAATATTTCCTCTTTTCGTCTCTTCAAACTTGGCACGTCCCTGGAAGGTTCCATAACTATTATACACAACAATGCTCTCGCCTTCCGCAATGCGCAGCTCCCGAGCGTCTTGCGGATTGATCAAAATATCGTAGCGGTCCGCGTTGTTGAACGGGTCCTTGTTGCTGTAAATCATCGAGTTGAACTGTTTGCCCCGGCGAGTCGTCACGTAGAAGTGCCCGTCCGGCTTGTGCAGTTCAGGAATGTCGATCGGCAGCAGATTCGCTTTGCCATCCGGTGTCGGACACACACCGTCCTCACACAGCCAGGCTCCCCCCCACTGAAACACATCCCCGCGGTTTTTCAAGTGCTGGATGCCTTCGTAGTTCGGATTCGCCTTGGCGATCTCCGCGCGAATTTCCGCGGCGCTCGCGAAGTGCATGAGGTGCTTTTTGTTCGGATGGACGCGGGCTGCCAAATCCACGTAAATCTCCCACTCAGGCCGGGCTTCCTCGATTCGCGGCCCTTCGATCTCCGCACTGAAGTACACCATCCGCTCCGTGCTGGTCGAGGTGCCGCCGCCCGGCTGCTCATAACGCGTCATCGCCGGAAGCACAATGACCTCTTCCTTGGCATCCACAAGCGTAGACGTGTTGAAAATAATGTCCTGATGGACGCGCAGCTCCACACTTTCCAGACACGTCCGCATGAAATCAGGGTCGGGCATCGTCTCCAGAAAATTGCCCCCGCTCGTGTAAAACAGTCTGGTCTTGCGTTCGTGTCCATCCGGCAGCAAGGCGTTTTCCAGCGAGACGCCGACGATATCGCCTTGCCATTTCGGAATCGGAAAATTCCACAGCTTCTCGATTCGCGTCCAGCTTTTTTCATCGAAATCTCCGCCCGGCAAGCTGAACGGGTCCGCTCCCATCTCCCCGGAGCCTTGCACGCCAGAGTGACCGCGAATCGGCATGACGCCGCAATGCTTGCGTCCGAAAAAGCCGCGCAAGATCGCCAGATTGGCTACGGAAGAAATATTGTCCGTCCCGAAGCGATGCTGTGTCAATCCCATGCTCCACACAAACACGCCGGATTTGGAATTGGCGAGCAACAGCGCAAATTCTTTCAAGCGCTCCTTGCTGACACCCGATGATTTCTCCAATGCTTCCCACGATTGATTTTGCAGATGCGCGCGCAGCTCCTCGATGCCGTTCGCATGCTCGCGGACAAACTCGTGATTGATAGCCGATCCTGGATTGGCTTGCTCCATCTCAAACCAGTGCTTCATGACGCCATTCATGAAGGCGATATCGCCGCCGATGTTGACCTGATAAAAGTCGTCCGCGAGCTTCGTGCCAAACACGGCGCTCTCCGGCACGGAAGGAATCCAGTATTGTTCCATGGCCGGTTCCTTGTACGGGTTGATCAGGATGATTTTCGTTCCCGCCTTTTTCGCTGCGTACATGTACTTGGTCGAAACAGGCTGGTTGTTGGCCGGGACTGAACCGAAAAAGACGAGCACATCCGTGCCGATCCAATCCTGATAGTTGCAGCTGGACGCCCCGATCCCCATAGAGCGCTTCAATGCTGTCTTGCTCGGCGAATGGCAAATCCGCGAGGCGTTGTCGATGTTGTTCGTTCCGAGAAAACGGGCCATTTTCGCCGCTGTGTAGTACACCTCGTTCGTAATTCCGCGTGCGGTCAGGAAAAAGGCCAGCTGCTTCGGGCTGATTCCTTTGATCTTTTTGGCGATTCTGTCCAGGGCATCGTTCCAGCTGATTCGCGTGAACTTGTTCTCCCCCGGCTTGCGCGACAGCGGATACGGGATTCTGCCCAGCTTGCGCAGCTCGACGCTGGACAGCTCTCTTAGAGCGCTTACATTTTCCAGCCACTTTGGCTCCATCGCAGGCATTGTATTAAGCCGCAGAACGTTCAGGCGAGTCGTGCACAAATGCGGGCCTGTCAATGTCTGATCGTACAAGCCAGATACGCCGAGCGCGCAGCCGTCACACACGCCCTGGGTCAAAATCCGGTACGCGTAGCCGAGATTGTCCCGGTTGTCGTACACGACCTTCATCGTGTCGAGAATGTGATGCGGCTTGATTTTGCCAAGGCCCATAGGCATCATGGAAGCCCACAGGGAAGGCTTCAAAGAAGTATCCAATTTGACCGGTCCATTATGCTTCGTCTTGCCCATAGCTTTTCCGCTCCCCTCTTGTCTATCACCCGCGAGACTAAAAAACCACCATGAAACCGTCCCTGTCCCGAAGGATAAGAGCGTGTTCACGGTGGTTGTCTACGGCAGGTTCGCTACCTAGTCTCAACGTCGTGTTTGCTGGCGAAGTCCGCGTTGTCTAACCGGTGAACAGGAACGCTGCTTCGTTTAGACTTACGGTTCGTTTTTCCATTTTTTCTCGATGTCCTGATCAAATACAAAGATGGACATCCCAAAGTCACGTTCAATGTCGATGTCAACGAACAGGTCGACGAGCTTGGCTCCTAGAAACGCTTCCATATCAACTGGCTGATGCTTTCGATACATTTCCTTGACCATTTCGGTTCTGGCAGCTCGTAATGTCTGCTTTCCATCCTTCGAAGTGGCAATGAACTTTTCCACTGGCGAAAGATTGCCTTCCATCTCGCAGATCGCCCAGTTTTTGCAAAACGTGGTGCTGATCTTGCTCGGTCCCTTTCCCATATGTCGCTTGCGGAAAGCTCTGACCAGATTACTGAACTCTGCTTCGAACTTATTCATCGACGCTACTCACCTTTATTCCAATCATTCTCTACTATGACTTTACCATTGATCAACTAGCCAATTCAACAGACTTTTCTCTTTGTTTGGCTTCTTCCTTCAATTTTTTAATATCCACTCGGATTAAGAGGGAAATGAGCAGGGCGACAATGAACATCGCCGCAAAAACGCTCATCGTCCCGGTGTAGCTTTTCGTCGTCTCCCGGACCCATGCGGCAAAGATCGGGCCTGCCAGCCCGGCTGCCGCCCAAGCCGTCAAAATATAGCCGTGAATCGCGCCCAGCTGCCTTGTGCCGAACAAGTCGCCAATGTAGGCCGGAATCGATGCAAACCCGCCGCCGTAGCACGTCATGATGATGAACATCGCAATCATGAACAGCAACGGATTGCTCATGTTCGGCAAAAGGAAAAACAGCACCATCTGGATCGCGAAGAAAGCTGTATACGTGTTGGCACGGCCGATGTAATCAGACAGCGAAGCCCAGCCAATCCGTCCTCCCCCGTTGAACAAGCCGTTCAGCCCCACCATCAGGGCAGCGGTCTGCACAGACATGCCGACCATTTCCTGCGCCATCGGGGAAGCGACCGAAATGACAGCGATTCCACAAGTCACATTGATAAAAAGCATCAGCCAGAGCCAGTAAAAACGCCGCGTCTTGATCGCTTCGTTGGCCGTCAGCTGGCACAAATCTTTTTTGATCGGCTTGTCGCCCGCTTCGCCGTTTGTGGAAAAGCCTGCGGGAACCCAGTCTTTCGGCGGCGGAGACAAATATTGTGCAGAAGCAAACATGACGATGAAATAAACAATGCCCAAAACGTAAAAAGTGTTCGCAATTCCTGCACTTTCAATCAGCGCATTCATGATCGGGCTTGCGATCATCGAAGCAAAACCGAAGCCCATGATCGCCAACCCCGTCGCCAGTCCGCGACGATCCGGGAACCATTTGACCAAAGTAGACACCGGAGTGATATAACCGACTCCAAGCCCGATACCGCCTAACACTCCGTAGCATATGTACAGCAGCGGCAAACTGGCTAACTGGGTCGCAAGCCCGGAGCCGACGATGCCCACTCCGAAAAAGATCGAGGCCAGCGTTCCCGCTTTTCTCGGTCCGTGCTTTTCGACGTAATGGCCGAGAAAAGCAGCCGACAGCCCGAGAAACAGGATGGCGATGCTAAAAGTAAACTGCACATCCGGCAGTTCCCAGCCAAATTGCTGGGTAAGCGGCTTGGTAAATACGCTCCATGCATACACCGATCCAATCGAGATATGGATTCCCACCGCAGCCAGCGCAATCAGCCAGCGGTTTTTCACTTGTTGCTCCATCGAACTCATCTCCTTTAGAATGGTTTTGGAAAAGCAAAAAGAAAAACTGCTGATTTCATCGAAGCCCTTGTGTTCCCAACATGCAAAGCATGCAGAAACAAACGGTTCAATGAAACACAGCAGTTAATCATCAGCAGGAACGCTACATCAGCATCAACAAGCACGTGCCCTCGTATTCGGTTGGCAAATCGCTGCGAAAGGTTCGGTGACAGGTTCGCTGTTCCGTGCCATCTCGCTTTGTGGATCGTTCTGATTACTGAAAGAACGAAATATTATGACACTTAAAGTTCTACATAGTATACTACCATGTAAGCGCTCACTAGACAATATTTTCCTCTCTATAAATCTATTTATCGCTTTTCTATCGATTACAACTATATGCACACAGGAGGTTATCATGTCGGAGCTTAGCAAAACAACGAGCCGAAGCGTCCTGAAAATTACGGCTGACCACCACGTCTGGGAAGACGACGAAATCGTCACGGAATACCCGCTCACGATCTTTTTGAACGAGGAAGAGTTTGCTACCATCGTCTGTACGCCTGCCGATCTGGAAGAGATGGTCGTCGGTTTTCTGGCTGCGGAAGGCGCGATCCAAAGCTTTGCAGAGATCAAACAAATCACAATTGATGAAGCAAAAGGCATAGCTTACGTAGACTTGCACAAAGCGACGATTTTGTCGCAGAGCTTTTACTCGAAGCGCAGAATTACTTCCTGCTGCGGAAAAAGCCGGCAATCTTTTTACTTTTTCAGCGATGCCCGCACGGCAAAGCCTGCCAGCGGCACCACTTCCGTCACTCCAGATCAGTGCATCAGGCTCATGGAGGACTTGCAAGCCTCCTCTGACATCCATCGGCAAACGGGAGGCGTGCACAATGCGGCCCTCTGCTCGCCTGAACAAATCTTGCTGCAGTATTCAGATATCGGCCGCCACAACGCCTTGGACAAAATATACGGAAAATGCCTGCGGGAAAACATCTCCACGACCGACAAAATTCTCGTGTTCAGCGGCCGCCTGTCGTCTGAAGTTTTGTTGAAAGCAGCCAAAATCGGCGCGGGCATCATCTTGTCCAAATCGGCTCCGACCGATCTGGCGCTGCAACTGGCAGATGAGCTGCAAATAACCGCTGTCGGCTTCATTCGCCACAACAAAATGAACGTGTATACGCAGCCGCAGCGGATTATTTTACCCTGAACATTTTCGTCCGCCCCCGCACAAAGCAAAGCTGCGCCTACTGCTGCCCTGTTGTTCTGCGCTTTTCCTCGCGGCAGGCGATGTCGTACTCTTCCGGCGTGTTCGCATTGAACAGCGCCCACGGATCGAGCCAACCATCCGGCACCTGTAAAACAGCCAGCTTCTGAATCGTCTTCATCAGCCGCAGCTCTCCCTGCTCAAGCGCTTGTTCCCAGACAGGCTGCGTGCTTTTTCGATACAAGGCGCAGAGCGGATGCAGCCTGTCTTGCGCATACGGAATGACGGCTTCCCAGCCCGCTTCCTGATCGTCTGCGCAAGCAACCAGTCGCGCAATCTGCTCACGATCCATAAACGGCAGGTCGCAGGACAGTACAAGCAGTACCTCTTCCGTACACAGCCGCAGCGCCGTCACCAACCCGCTCACTGGCCCTGCGGACGGCACCAGATCAGGGGTGACCCGCACGCCAGGACGTCCCGCCACCTCTGCCGGGATACGCTCCGGTTCATTGGAAACAATCAGGCAAGGCATGCCTGCCGCTGCTACTTCTTTGACCAGCTCGGTCAGAAATGTTCCCTCTCGCCATGGCAGTTGTTCTTTGGGCACGCCCATCCTGCTGCTTTTTCCCCCCGCCAAAATGACGGCGTGTATGCTTGGCTGCATGATTTTTTCCCTGCTTTCCCGAAGATTTCAGGCTGAAAAGCTTGACAATAACGAGTATTAGTTTATAATAATTATAAACAAGGAATTAATTTAAAAAAGAGGAGAGATCATCACTATGGAAAACACACTGTTCAACGTTTTGAATAAACAAGTTGCGAACTGGACTGTCCTGTATACAAAACTGCACAACTTCCACTGGAATGTAAAAGGGCCTCACTTCTTCACCTTGCATGCGAAATTTGAAGAGCTGTACACCGAAGCTGCCGGACATATTGATGCTTTGGCAGAGCGCGTTCTCTCGATTGGCGGCAAACCTGTAGGCACCCTTGCTGCATGTTTGAACACAGCGAGCATCGCGGAAGCGGAAGGCAATGAAACCGCCGAGCAAATGGTGGAAATCATCACCCGTGACTTCTCGGTTCTCACAGACGAACTGAAACTGGCGATGGAAGCTGCCGAGCAAGCAGGCGACGAAGCAACAGAAGACATGCTGTTGTCCATCCGCAGCGGCCTGGAAAAACATATCTGGATGCTCAAAGCATTCCTCCAGTAAACGATACAAATACTCTCACTCCATGAAAAACGTCGAGACGTTTTTCACAGAAAAAGGCGATCGTGCTAGCACGTCGCCTTTTTGCTGTGTACGCAAAAATGTATTAGGCCAATGAAAAAATCAGCTTTCTTCCGTCCTTTTCCACCTTTACCTGGGGCAGGTACTTCAATGACTTCTGTACACCGATGTAAGGGCTGGCAAATTCAACATCGTGTCTTTCCTTCAGAATCAAACAGAGGTCAACAAGTGACATCGGAGACATGTTTTCCCGCAAAATGTTCTCAATATAGTCCGCCACTTCCTGATAATTGTGACGAATGTGCGTCTTCCTTACTTTGATGCGCTTCACCATGTCAGCTGGAAGTTCCTCTGCAGCCACCGCTACTTCTTCAGATGCTTCAACCGCTTCAATCCCGGCTTCCATGTCCATTTCCCGAATCCGGTTGAGAAGCTGTTTGATGTCTGCTCCCAGTTGCTTGTCCTGATCTACGTATTGACGGCGCAGAACCATCCTTTGCTCCAGCATGGCCTGTAGTGTCATCTGCAACGCTTTCCGTTCATTAAACATTGCGTTATGTATTCCCCTTTTCGTAAAAAGTAGAATTTTGTGGAATGTATAACCAATGATAATATAATTCGCTCCCCTTGAAAATGAGAATTTAGGCTCACCAATACTGGGCTTTTGCTTATCTTAGAGATAGATGTTGAATTTAAGAAGCGACAAGGAAAGGATGCACGGGATGGACTTTCATCTGACGATTGTCGGTCTGTTGGTGGGCTTTCTTGTCGGGCTCACCGGAGTTGGCGGAGCTGCCCTTTTGACCCCTATCCTGATTTTTTTAGGCATCCAGCCGACCGTCGCCGTAGGCACAGACCTGGTGTACAACGCCATCACAAAAATCTTTGGCACATGGCAGCATTGGCGACAAAAAACCGTCCATTTTTCCATCGTGATGTACCTCGCGTTGGGCAGCATCCCCAGCGCTATCGCAGCCGTCCATGTGATGAACTGGATTCATTTGTACGTCGCTTCCGCCGATCAGATTTTTAAAAAGATACTGGGCTTTGCCTTGATTCTCATACCGATCGCCATGCTGCTCAAAAGCTTGCTGAACCGCCGCCAGCCGCAGCTCAACGCGTGGCAGCAAAAACCTCTCGCCCAAAAACGTCTCGTCTTGATTGCCGTCGGCGCACTCCTCGGCTTTCTTGTCGGCCTGACCTCCATCGGCAGCGGATCGCTGTTCGCCATCGCCCTGATGCATTTTTTCGCCTTTTCCGGAAAAGAAGTCGTCGGCACGGATATCGCCCACGCTTTTTTCCTGACCAGTGCAGCAGGTCTAGCCCACATGAGCTTTGGTACGGTTGATCTGTTCATTGTAATGCAGCTGTTGCTTGGCTCCATCCCCGGAGTAATCATCGGCAGCAGGCTCTCCTGCAAGGTGCCGACTGTGTTTTTGCGATGGGTTATTTCTATTGTGATTATTATTAGTGGGATTAAAATTTTGTGAAATTTGTAGTTGTACTTTTAGTAAATAGGAAAAAGCTGTTGAACAACTTCAACAGCTTTTTCTTGTGTTATTCAATGTTGTACTTACTTGAAACTTCTTTCTGCAACTTGTCAAACTCAGGGAAGTTATAATGTTGAAATTCGTCTTTGTATACAGAGTGTAAACTTTTTCTTGCTTCATCGAGAGGAAACTTACCTTGAATAACCCCTAAGGGAGCCAAGTTATTAAAGTAAGTATTTTTCTTTAGAAATAAAACATATTTCTTTTTATTTTGCATAAGCCGATAGCCTTCAATCGTCCGCTGCTGTTTTCCAATGACATCATCTTTCACGATGATACTAGGTTCCCAAACTTCGACCTCATCACCGACAGCAATTTTCTCATCCAATTGGTTCTTAAATATTTTTTCGACTTTCACCATTCTTTTCGTCGAATAATCATCAATTTCCCCATCTTCGTGATACCTTATATAGTTTTCTGTCTTATTAGTTGCTTCCCCAATGATAATCAGGTCAGCATCTTCTTCCAAATCCTTCACACTCTCATACACTGTAACGGATGCATGGGAGTTTCTTACTTCTACCTGATTGTCTAGGTAGACATATCCAGCTACAAGCGAAGCTGTTAAAGCCATTACAATTTTTCCAAACATGTTTATTTCCCTCCAAATTACTTCCACCTATTTTTCAAATGGGTTTTATCTGCTTTTTGAGGCACATTAAAAGAAAGGTCTCCTGGTTTCATGACTGATACATCATCATTGTTATGTGCCAAACTTAAAGAATGACCAAATTCATGCACAGCAACTTTCTTTTTAAAACTAGAAGAACTTGTTCCTATTTGTTGCAAATTAAGTCTAATGTTTCCTACGCTCCAATCTTCGAAGTTATTGCTATCAAAACTTAATTTTCCTTTTGAATCAGTATAATAAGGCTCCCACTGTCCATCCCAAAATTGAGAATAATAAGAAACATATGCCCTGACCTGTGAATCATCTTTTTTTGATACTTTGGAAAGTGAAACATTTGCTGATATATCATTCCATGACGAGGCTCCAAAATCTAAAATAGAAGTATAGTTGTTACTAGAAACCGAGGAGTCCAACCAATACTTCAAATCGCTGACCTTATCCCCAGTATTAAATCCACCTCGCCACACGTGGCAACTAGAATCGTTGCAACGATCATCATGGGCTGCAGCACTTGTTGATAACAAAGATATAGTTGCTAGAAGTAATAATGATAACAGTTTCATTTTCTTCACTGATTTTCTACCTCCATAACTACCCACAAAGTTTGAAATGATATTTCCCTAGTTAAAAAATGCACTACACTGCCTTCCAGTGTTCAAGCATGTAACCTTTTCACTCCTCTCTATCACTAAATGAATAAGCATATAAATCAGAAACCAACAAAATACCTTATTTTTACATTAAAGGATGAAAAATGTTTATTTCTTCACAAAACGGTAACATTTGTTACGTTTTTGTGAACTAAACAATCGAGTAATACATAACTGTTATCTTCACCCAAGCAGTGGTCATTCGATTAGATATCCTTGTATTAAAAGCTTCAGATTACTATTTTATATATATTAAATACAAAACAAGCGGCCTTTTACGAAACCCTCGTTCAACACTAATTATCTAAGACTTACTAACTAGGTAATTTTTTCGAGAAATATTCTCTTAATTTGTAATAAGCTCACGCACTTTCAATCCTTTTACAACAAAAGAGCCCCAAGTATGCTGCTCTTGGGGCTCTCTGCATGCGCTGAATTGCTATAAAGATTGTTAACTAACGCAACTGCATCAAAATTTGCGGGTCTTTGATCTTGCTGTCTTCCGCAAGCATGACGACTTTGGACAAAATCTCCGCTGTCTTTGGATCTTCGTCCAGGAATGGCAGGAAGAGGCGTCCTCTGTGCTGGGAATGAACCGGAACGACGTGCAGCGCTCCTGCCGCCTGTTTGTACGCCATGCCGCTGCCCAAGTGGACAGCAAATTCGCCAAGGCTTCCGTCTATGCGGGCGTAGTTGCCTTCCAGCCGCACGTTGCCGAGCTTCAACAGGCGCAGCGATTCGGCTACGATGACACGGCGAAGCTCGATCGTCGTCAGACTGGCCTCTGGATCGACGCCGCCGACATGAGCAACGCTGACGACCAGATCGACGTCACGCATCACTTCCGAGAACAGAACAGGCGGAATTTGATCCAGCCCGACATTTTTGTACGTTTTCCGGTCGAGGAATTGAATATGTTCCAGCGTAGGCGCTTCCGTATCCGCTGGCGAGAACCAGTCCGCCAGCGCCTGGAGGCTGGCAATCAGATTTTCCGCGTAAAACACTTTTTGCAGCCCTTCCTCATAGCTGACCGTCCACTGTCTGCTCTTAAGCAACGCAACCGTCTTCTTGGGCTGCACCTGATAGCCCGCATAGCGGCGGGAATGCGTCACATGAGCAAGCTCGTCCGCATTCGGTACATACAGCTCCCGGAATACTTGCTTGAACGGCTGGCGAAGCTGGCGCTCGAACAAATCGCGCTGGAACAAGCTCCATAGCCCGCTTTCAAAAAGATGCACCGGATGGGCGATCAGCAGTTCCTCTTCGTCTGTCAGGCCGACAAGCTTGCCGGACGGATCGCGGAGCGACTCGATTTCCCCTTCGTAGTAGCCGAGATGATCCCCGCACTTGAACACCAATGTGCTCAGCAGCGGACGAATAACCGGATTGCCGTAGAGCTTCGCCAATTCTTTGCCGGTAAAGGTATTGCCCGACACCATGGAACGCTCCAGCTCCTGGCGCGCCCTGCGATACTGTTCCGTCAGCTCGGACTTCATTTCTTTCAGCAGAAGCACATGCTCGGCTTTGTTGAACTTGGCAGGAACCGATTTCAGCTCTTTGCCTTTGCGAATGGATTTGATCTCTGCTTGCCCTTCCTCATCCACTACGAGCTGGACAGTCGTTTCTTCATCGAGTGCATATGGCTCGAAATACGCCTGCATTTCGTCGAGCTTGCGTGCCTCCATGTCCCATTTCAGACGAATAACGTCCCTGTATCCGGCATTGCGCGCCAGGTTGTCCAACGCGATTTGCCCTGCCACTCCTTCGCTCGCCCGTCTTTGCGCACCGAACTTTTTGCTTTGCAACAAAAATTGTTGAATGAAATCATAACGCTGGCGCAAATCTTGCTCGCGCTCATCACGCAACGGGATCAGGCTGTAGCTGAGCAGATGATCTTTGTTGCGCTTGTCTGCCGCTGAATCCCGCATTTTTGCAAGCTCCAGCTTGCCCAAAGTAGCATCGGCAAACAACTGCGAGCGTCTGTGATTGGCCCCTGCGGAAATGTATTTGGCACACTCATACAGCAGTTTGAAACGTTTTTCCCCGAGCGTGTCATACGCCTCACGGAACCAGTTGATATCAAAAGCGCCATCGTTGAACTCCTGCGGCGTAATCGGGGAGTAGTGGGCAACCACCGTCTCCTTTTCCGCCGAAAAGCTTTCATTGATGTGGGCGTGGAAGTACCAGGCCGCGCTGCGCAACCCTTCCCAGCCCAAGTGCTCGGCTACGATATCGATCCACTGCGGCGCATACATGGCGGCTTCGAGCAGGCGCTTTTCCGTAATGCCTTTGTGCTCTTTCAATAGCTTGCCGAGCAGGGCAGCATCTTCGCCTGTGCGCGGGTGGCAGTTTTTCAGCAGATGGCTGAACGATTCCTTTTTCGTCAAATTGCCATTGTAGCTGTAGACGTAACCGCGGACAAAAGCATCCTGGTCAAGCCCGGCCAAAAGACGCACCCAGTAGTCCATGCCCTCGAATCGCTGAAGCCTTGTCACAAAAGAGCTCACCTCTGTAGCCAAGTCTCCTCGACCAAGCTCGATGCTGACGATCCGATCCACGACTGTATCGAGGACAGCTTTCACCTTCGGCCGCTCCTGTAGCGAATCGATCCTGCCGGAAGTCATCGTCCACAGGTAGCTGCTGCTGTCGCCACTGCCGAGCAGCGCCTTGTACAGCTCGGCTTCGCCAATCATCCCTGCTTCAAAAGCGCGCAGCCGTTCTTCCAGCTTGTAAGAGGACATGCCATTTTTGTCGCGAACCACCCGATCATAGGCGAATACGGTATGGTAAAACTCTTTGAACGACGCATCATCGTACACGCGAGTCCGGGTCATGTTCAGCCATGGCTGCGCCAGCAACTCAAATACTCCCGTGGAGTTTTTGGACTCGTATGGACGCATGTTTGCAATCAGCTTGTGGACAGCCGAATCGGTCAAACGGAACGTTTCCTGCTTGTCGCTGTCATGATAAAAAGCCTGAATCAACTGCCTGACCTGATTGTTGTAAGTCAAAGCCTTGAACGCTTCCTGAATCTCCAGCATTTTCGCAAGCGGATAAGCTTCCTCGACAAACTCCTTGCGCCAACCTTCCAGGAGCTTGTGCTTCTGCAATTCGCTGTACTCCATCTCGTCGGAAAAATAGCTGTACAAGCCGTCCAGCGTCCGATCCAACGGCTCCAGTATCGTATAGTAGTGAAGCTGCATCAGCTCATGAGCCGACAGCTTGCTCTCCAGCAGATAGGCCCGCCACTCTTCGGCGAGCGGGTAGCACTCCAGACGCGAGCCTTGTTCTTCCCCGGTTTGGTGCCAACGATGCGGATACAGCTCGCGCAAATTCGTGCCGATCAAAAGCGTGTCTTTGTAGCCGGAATAGTATTCGGACACGTACTCCACATCGCGATGCTTGTGCACGAGTTCGTCCAGCCCTTGCAGAAAAGCTTTGATTTCATTCAGGGACAACGTGAAGGCGTCTTTTTCAAAAGAAAACGTGCTCGTGTCCTTTTCTTCCAGCAACCACGGCTCTGTCTGCTCAGGATCATACAACCCGAAGCCCTCCGCTCGTCCTGCACTGCTTGTTTGCACCAGCTTGTCCAGAACGGCTTTTTCTTTTGCCGTCGGCTCAGCGATCAGCTCTGCCAACGGTTGCAAACGTTCAAACTGCTCCTGGCGCGAAGCATCGCTTTTCACTTCTGTCAAAACTTCCAGTCCGCCCAGTCGCTGCAACTCATTTTTGGCCGAAAGCAGTCTGGTCAGGGAAGACTTCAAAATCTCTTCCGGCTGGCTGAGCAACAGCCCAATCGTGCTTTGGCGAAGCGAACCCGTCTTGAGCTTCAACAGTTCCTCCATCGGAAGCAGTTCCTCGTCCGCGAGGCTCATTTCTTTGGCTTGTTCCAGCGCGTGCTCGCGGTTTTTCATGCTTTTGTCCGTCAGGCTCTCAAAAATAAATGATCGCAGCGCCGGGCGCTCCTTGTCGCTCATAAAATGGGACAGCATGGCGCCGCGCTGGTCAGGGCTCATCTTGTCTTTGCGCGAGATGAGCTGGGCAATCCAGTCGCTGTCCATATCGTATGCCGCTATGTACAGCATTTTCTGCACAGGCAAATCGGACGTGTACTGGATATGGACAAAATCGAGAGCTTTGGACGGAGCCGAGTATTCTTTTTCCATTACGTCAAACATCGCGAGCAAGAGTGAAAAATCACGCTGCCGCTCGTTTTTGTCCTTCAGCGCCTCTACCTGCTCAAACGTAATCGTCGGGCCGTCCGCTTCTGTTCCAGGCTTGCGCCAGAGCGGGTAGTATTGGTAGCAGTAATTCATCAGTACCCAGTATTGCAGCTCGGGATCAGTCTCATGAAGCTGCTCGCGAGCCAATCGCAGACGCAGTTCGCGGTTTTGGCTGTTCGCCAGCACGTACAGCGCAACGATCTTCTGGTGACGCTGTCCCTCGCGCATCAACCGCTCAATCTGCTCGTACAAGTCTTTTTCCTCATGGACGGCTGTCGCCCAGAGCGCAATGTAAACCTCGTTGGCATGGCTGCTCGCCAGCCACTGCTCGCGCACATCTGCTTCTGTCAAAGCGCGGTACGCCTGCTCGATCAACTGTCCAGCCACCCGTTGATTGGCCGCTTCCAGAGACATGCCCGTCCAGACGCCCAATGCCCGGACTACGGAACTGTAACGTATGTAGCCTTCGTCGATGATCAGCTTGAGCATGTACAAATTTGCCGCAAGCGTACCCTCGTCCATCCGCTCGACGATGCTCTGCCGCAGCCCTTCTTGCAGACGAGCCGCTTTTAACAGCTCCCCGAGCATTTGGTACATGTCTTCCTGGTGACTCATGACAATCCCTTTGATCATTTCGTGAGTGAGCAGCGCTGTCTGGTTTTCCCCGTAAATGATCTCTTTGAGTGCCTCGCGCACTTGCTGGTTGCCCCGGTCCAGCTCGAAGCCGATCACGTCGCCAATAACATGGCGAATCTGGTAGTTTCTCGCCGGAGAGTAGTCTGTCGTGGTCAAATAATCCGACATTTTGAACTGCTCCCTGTCCATGACCATCAGCGCGATTGCCTTTTGAACGATGAGTCCCATTTTCGGTGCTGCCTTAGCTGTACGGAACGGCCGGCGCGCATAGCCTTGGGCGAACGGATATTCCGCAGCATGCGCTACAATATGGCGCAACACCTCAGCCTGCTCGCTTTCCAGCAACTGTCCCACGATTTGGACGAGCGGCTCGAACAGACGGCTCTCCTCCCCCGCTGCCCGCTCCAGCAGAAAACTTCTGCACTCGTTCATGTTGTCTTCATCGATATATCTCTGTTTGCTCAGCTCAACAAGCAACTGGGCGAAATCCCGATCTTCTTTCGCAATTGCCTGGATTCGAGCCTGGATCAATTCTTCGTATGCTTGCTCTTTTTCCTCATGACTCATTGGGTGCTCCCCTCTCACCATAATCTCCCGGCCAACATCGTGAACCGGATCAGCACGATCTCATCGTCCTCTTTTAAAGCAAGCGGCTCATCCAATGCCTCGATTTCCCGCTCGCAAACAAACACGCGGTACAAGCCGTCTTCAAAAGCGAGAATCGCTGTGTCGACAGCTTGCTGCACATCTGGAACCCCGTCATTGTAGACAGCGCCAAAGCCCACTTTGCCAATCTCCGCCTGCTCCTGTACTTCTTCGGCGGTCAAGTAAGGAACAAGCGCTACCTGCTGCTGTTTTTCGAGCAGCCCCCGAATATTCCACTCTACCAATCCGGCAATCAGCTCCCGCAATGTCCGGGGAGATGGCAGCAACTCGACCGGGATGCGGCTAAGGGCATTTTTGCGCTTGCCAATGCTTTTGACTGTGACAGCCAGACGCATACGCGGTGTTCTCCTTTCGGTCCAATTATGGATACATATGTTCTATACAGCTATTCTACTAAATTGTGGTTTGATTTTCCAAATTGATAGAGTGCTTTCCAGCAAGAATCGTTAGTTCGAACTATAGGGAAATGGCGGGATTGGAACGATCGACCTAGAGGGAACAGAAAGCACCTCACATTAGGCACTTTGGGGAAAGCTTGCTGTCAAAAAAAGGACTTCCCCAGTCTTTGCAAATCCTGCTGGAGAAGTCCCTTTTTACGATGCTGCTATGCGAGTTTCGTTCCTTCATTTTTACTCCTCTTCCGACATCACATAAAATTCCTTGCTGAATCCTGTGCACTCCCAAAACGCTTGCGCCGATGCGTTATCCACGTCGACAAACACCTGGATCGCCACAACGTTTTGGTTTTCCAACCAACTTTTCAGGCTATGAAAAATGGCTTGCCCCGCTTTTTGCTTTCGGTAAGCAGGAACTACGTAAAGCTCATCTACTTGGCCTATGTACTCCTCTGTGAGCATGTCTTTTTTGAGGGAAGCAAGGCCGTAGCCAATCAGTTTTTGCTCGTCGTCAACAGCGATGTGTACCATTCCATACGGAGACTGTACGTAATCAGCCAACTGCTGCCCGATTGCCTCCATCTCTTCTTCGCTCAGCGAGCAATCTGCTGTTTCTTGGGCGTTGTCATTCCATAAACGCACGATTTGGGACAGGTATGGCTGATCTGCTTGCAGTTGCTGGATATGCATGAGTTTGTTTCTCTCCTTGCTGTGTCTTCTATTTTTATTTACTTTCACTTGCGAAATGGAAGTTCCATTCATTATCCCGTCCCGTTCGTGCTGCTAATCAACCTCGGATTTTTTTGGCATGATAGCTCCTTGTTTGCTGAAAAGGGCCTTGCTGGCTGGTGTTCCGGAAGCTAAATCGAACTATTCTAGAAGACGTATGAATAGAAAAAATGCCACACATTACATTGGTTTGGCAGCAGGAACATGTCTCGGCAGTTATCCTCTGCCTTTTAGACTGCTTGCTGGTAATGAAGCTCCGTTCTTTTTCGCCTTGCTTGAGGGCTTGCAGGTATGGTGGATTGTCCCTTTTCGCTATTGATTATGAGCATGCAAAAAGCTTATTCCCTTCGTTGCTTGAGTGGGAATAAGCTTTTCGTGTCGGAACTTCTGGATGGATTTTTCGCGCATCAGCAGGAGCATCCTAGCAAATCGTGATGTATTTTGCGCTAATCTCGTCCGCCAGCCATACTTTTTCATTGCCAAAATAAAAGGCAGTTCCCTCTTCCCATGCCTTTTTCGCGTGAATTTTCAGCAAGACAGGCTTTTCATCTCTTCTTTTCCCGACTTGCAGCGCGGTTTCTGTATCCTCTGACAAATGTACGTATTGCCTGCCTTTTGGCAAGAGGCCGCTTTCCATGATGGAACTTACAAACCGTGTCGCCGTCCCGTGGTACAGCACTTCCGGCGGTTGTTTTTTCTCCTTCGAGATTTTCTGCGGTACGGAGTGACCATACAAGGCCCGGATTTTTCCGCCCGATATTTCATGACGTTTTTTCGCGGAGGCTTCGATCATTTGAAACAAATGCTCTTCCTTAACTTCCCTCCACCGCTTTGCTTCCCTCAATGCTTCCAATAGCTGCTGCACGTCTACCCAGCCGTTCTCATCCAGCTCCAGCTCATATTCGTGCGGGGCGTGCCTGAGGGCGTATGAGAGTTCTTTGCTGAGTTTGTCCAGGTCCATGTGGGGCCTCCTTTTTTGGGGTGTGGTTTAGGGGATCAAACAGTGCCATTCATTCATAAAGAATCATCATTATTTATTTGTATCGGACAGTGCGCTCTCTTTCACGAGTCGGGCAGCTTTGGAGATGGGATCAAACTGTTCTGGCGAAATGGTTCGAACTTTGTGTCACGCAAATCGCTGTGGTGCGTGCTGCACCATAACGAGTAGCAAAAGTTCCACAACACGAAAAAAACCCCAGACGAGCAAATAGACTCGGCTGGGAATTAATCTAATTACACTATTTCAATTATTTTTTAACCCAGTATTATATAAATTGTCTAACTCCTTATGAGCCCTAATAACAACATCATCAAATTCTCCTTTTCGAAGAAATATCTCACAAATCTGTTGTTGAGGCCCACTGTCATTTTTTTTTAAAAGCAATCTGGATTCCTCTTGATTCTCCACCAAGAAAATTTTCCAAGGGTCAAAAACATCCACTGGCAAAGTTATATTAAAACGTGCACAAGCCTCTTCTTTTACCATGGTATTAATAGCACTGGGTTCACTTGATTCATATAATGCTTTGTTAAGAGAATTATAAAGTATAGTAGCATCTAAGCTGAACAAGGCATTGCTAACACGATTACCAGTATCATTTTTTATTGAATCGAGGGCAAATAAAACATCACGTAAAGAAGTGCCCATTTCATACTCGCCAATCTGCTCATTTGCGATCCAATAGCAGATACGTCCGAATAGCCATACCCCACCGTAATTCTGATCGAGTTCAAACTCAATAGCGAACTTTGCTGGCTCTCCTACTAGCATTTCTGTCCTCCTAATTTATTTATATTTTATTCCTAATTGTTTCAAAACTTCATTAGGTATTGATTCTTTCGAAACTATACCGCTAAAATGAACACTTCCTGCATTATCGTCAAAATATCTGTAAATCTTCCCTTCTCCTCCCACGCCATACCATGTCTTCATGTCCCCACGAACTGCACTTTCATAATTATCATGTGCAGGATTAGGTTGATACTTCGGCTTTATCCTCTCCGCCACCGTACTAGGATGATACGGACTGCCTTTCAATGCTGGAGATTCTGTAGCATTCCCTACGATATTTTTTGTTGTGTTTTTTACAACACCCGCTACCGCAATAGGCACTTCCAGTCCCAAATTTGGCATATCTCCAGCTGTTCGTTGCGCGTCTCTTGAAGCATAGAGTCGAACTATCTGAGAAACTTCAGCCCTTAACTCTTCTGGTACAATTATTGGTACGGCATCACCTGCATCAAGTAAATGATTAGCATCTGCATATGCTGCTGCCTTCTCTCCCCAATAAAGGACAAGATCATCATGTGAACCACTAAAGAATGAACCTGAGCCAGTAGCAGCAACATGCCCACTAGGATCAACAAACCTCAGCGGATTGTTATGCCCATACGCATACCTATTCAAGCTCAACGGATTCTCCACTTGCCCCTTATACGTATCCTAGTTAATAAAGCTTGTTATCTCCAGTAAAAGTGGTAACCATTTGACTAGCACAGTTACCACCTTTTTACATTATATCATCCTGTTTTCTCTACCGATATGTCGGGCTTTACATACGGCTCGTTATGTTTCAGCATCCGATAGATGATGTTTACCAGCCTTCGCATGATGCAAATGAGGGCTTGCTTTTGTGTTTTTCGATCTTCCTTCATTTTTCTTTCGTAATACTGAAAAAATACGGGATTGTTCGGTTTTTTCGTACCTCTAGCTACCCCGATTTGCCGGATGGCTAGGTCATAAAACAGGTCATGTAACGCACGGTTGCCCAGTTTGTTTTTCCGGTACTTTAGATTCTCTTCCCCGCCTGAATAGTCCGGTACAGGAGCAACCCCAGCGTGGCTTGCCAACTGGTTTGCGCTTCTAAAACGGTGAATATCCCCAATTTCTGCAATGAAGTAGGCAGTCGTCACTGTGTCAATGCCATGCATCGTGTCTAGTGTGCAACCTAGTTCCTTCACCAGTCCATGCAGTTGCCCGTCCACTTTTGCGATCTCTTCGATGCAATAGCGAATATTTCTCATATGGCTTTGGATAATAAAATCTCGATTCGCTGATAATCCCGCTTTGTCTCACCGTCTTCCACTACCAGCGAAAGGATTTGTTCAGCTTTTTTGGTAGACAAGGCTCTGTTGCTATGTTTGCGTAAAAATTCAGCCAATGCATCCAGCGTCACTTCCCCCAAATGATGCGGGGAGGGGTACTTTTCCCAGAACGCCAACGCTGTTTTGCCGTCAATCTGCGAGAAAAACTTCTTGTAGCTGGGGTAATGATGGCTTATCTGGGTGTGTAGTTGATTATTCAATACCTGTAAGTTCTTGACGAGTGCTTTTGTTCTCGTCGCCAGTTGCCCAATCGCCCAGTACTGGTCAATCGGTTTGGCATCTGGCAAGCTGTAATACTCGTCTCGCAATACCTTTGCAATGCTCTCGGCATCCACCGCATCACTTTTTTTCCGTTGGGCGCGTTTTCTCCGTTTCTCAAAAGCAAGCGCGGGGTTTACTTCTTTTACCATCTGCTGCTGCTCAACCAAAAAGACCGCTAACGCCCTGCCATAACCGCCTGTGTCCTCTAGCCCATAGACAGGAGTCATGCCTTTTGGAACCCGTTTGTTTACCTTCGCTAGAAATGCTGGAAAGGCAGCAGGTTTGTTTTCAAAGGTGATCACATCCAGCTTCTTGGTGCCATAGTTCATGAGAACAGCGGTGTGTTCCGCTTTGTGCAAGTCGATGCCCACATACACCAGCTTCAATTGCTCCAGCATCTGAGCGTCCATTCCCATTTCTGCGTAGGCGAGTGCTTCTTCCATCAACTATCACTCCTGTCTATGATGAATTTGCTCCCAGTAGGAGAAGAAAAGGCTGCATCCTCCGTTCGAGCGTTGGTCTTGGTTGACCCGCATAGATACATAAGCATTACCTTTTCCTAGTCATTGATTTTCAAAAATGGCTTCTGGATAACATATATTAAAACAGAGGCGTTTTTTAAACGGTCTCGAAAAATATTTTTCTACTTCGTCTCGCCTTGCTTCATTTGGCAGGATAACAGCGCTTTGGCTAGTTGTGCATGCAGCAGGTCGGTACGCCAGTCATTACAGACGGTATGCAACGCCATCAGAATTTTTTCCATCGCTTCCTTGTGGTACTGCATTCCCTTCTGGTACGTATGCTCCAGCAGTACCAGCATGTATGCTTCACACGTTTGAATGCTGTCGATCAGCCGATCTTCCTCCTCCACCTTTTGCTCGTATTGTGCGGCAATCTCGTTCATCTTTGCCCGCTCCCTCCCTTTGGCAACGTAATGGCTACATGTCGATGCGTAGTATACGATTTCTTCCAAAATCTGCACAACCCGCATTTTTTATTGTCGTTTTCCTTCATGGGAGGGTCGTATACTGGATATGCGTACTCTTTACACCAAACGCTGTTGAATCTGCGGTTTACGCTGCCCCAAGCAATGCTGCACAAGGTACTTCAACTAGCGATTCCCACTGTTCCCTTGCGAGCCCATTGAAATCCACGTGATACGGGTTCGCAAGGGTTTCTTTTACCGCCTTTCGTATCCGTTGCGTATACATGTTTACTCCATCCCGCATGTTGCGAATCTGTTCTGCTCTTTTTCTAGGGAGTACATCCCAATCTGTTACCACCGCCGCAAAATATTTCTCGTTCTGCTTGGGAGGATGCCTCCCCACATCCGACAGCAACACTTTCTGGTCTGGTTTATATACCATCTCCATGCGGCTCCACCCATGGCCAATGGCGATGCCTTGCTCCTCCCATAATTCCAGCCTCTTGTCATAAATGCGGCAGTATCCATTTGTCTTGCGCTGATGAGGCAAACCGAAATACCTTGTCGTCCCGCAATGAGTCATCTTCCGCCGCATGTCAGCCGGGATGACCACCACATTTTCCAGTGAGGTGGGGACATCATACGCCACGTCACAGCCCACAAAATATATCCCGCTCGCCACTCTGCGTATCGGTTCCAATAGTTGACTGAAATGCAAATAATGTTCGGGGCGAGTCTCTAGCCACAAGGTATGCAAGTGTCTCTCCGTCTCCCTAAAATTCTTGTAAAATACATGCAGGTAGGCTTCATTCCCTTTCCGTATATGTAACTCATAGCAATAGTCGCCCCAATACACCGTTTCTTTCATTGGAAACCCGTTCATCGCCGCCTCTCTCATCAATCCGTAATAAGCGGCAAGCGGCACCTCCTTGTACTCCATGACAAATTTGTCGATGGATACACTCGCTTTCATCACACGCTACCCTCCCGTTCTCATACGCTTTTTTGCTGCATGCGATTGTAAAATGTAAGACTTACTCGACTAATTACGTAATTATCGGACGCGGTCCGTTTCAGCCCGTAAAACGCAAAAAAGCACTTGTCGCCCATTACAGGCAATCAAGTGCTCTAAGAGTAAAAGTTTGGTCAAGGTAGCAATATCCACTGAAACACAATGGGATACTGTACGGAGAGTATGACACATGCTTTGCCTGGAGTCAAGAATAACGTATGACCCTGTGAGCGGGTTCGCTCCCGTTTGTTTTCCTCCGGCCCGGTGTTCTTTATGGTGCACCTACAAGAGAACGTCATCTCGCCCGGTTCTCGTTGGTTTGCCGTATATACCTTTCGGTCCCCTAGTCAAGTACACCTAACTCGCGGCGCATTTCGATCTCCATTTCCCGCAATCGCTTCTGCTGTCTGACCAATTCCTCAAACCATGCCTTGTCCTTCTTGGCTAATGCCAGATCAATGAGTGCGTCATAATCCTCCGAATGCATCTGAACGGGTTGCTTCGATTCGCTCATATGATGACTTCCTATCCGTTTATTGACCATCAGACAATCTGCCTTGCCTTGTTCCATAACTGGCGGCTGATGATGCGAGGAAATACGTCTTTCTGCCGGATACCATTCTGCTCCTTCTGTCCGTTGTACATGTTGAACCCTGTGTACGTCTCATTTCTAAGAATGTTCATCACTTGCACAACCGTCCATTGCTTGCCTGTCTTGGTGGGTATGCCTGCTCGGTTCAACTTGCTGGCAATTTTATATGGATTATTCCCCTCTATATAGAGTTGAAAGATGCTCTTTACCGTCTGTGCTTGCTGTTCGTCCAACAAGATATTTCCATTCACTGCCTGATAGCCGTATGGAACACCGCCACCCGCGTATTTATTCTCTCTAGCGGTGGCAATCCGTCCGCTTTTCGTCCGTTCGTTGATCATCTTTCGTTCAAATTCTGCAAAGGAGCCAATCATTTGTAAGAACAGCATCCCCTGTGGTGTAGAGGTATCAAAGTTTTCCGACACGCTAATGAAGGCAATGCCTTTCGGTTCCAGTTCATCCTCAATTAGTTCCAGCAGATTTTTCAGGCGTCTATGGATACGATCTACCTTTAGGACAACGATACCGCTGATTTCGTTTTCTGTTTGTTGAATGGTCTGCACCATGTCTATGTATCCGTTACGCTCTGTCGTACTTCCACTTTCTCCTTCGTCGATAAACATTTTCACCAGTTCCCAGCCTTGGCTGATGCAATACGCTTCGATCTTCTTCACCTGTTCCGCTATAGAGGTATTCTCTATCTGGCTATCTGAGGAAATGCGGGCGTACCCAACTACCTTCTTGATATTTACGTAACCCATAGTCTAGTGCCTCCCTTTTTGTAAACACTATACGACCCAGATTAAGGAAATTAAAAGTCCTTTTTTCCTTCCTGCCAGTCGCCTACCATGCTCATGGTAAGCCAGCATCACTTTGATTTTTGTCAAGCCCCTACCTCAACCGTAAAAAAAGGAGCGAACAAAGCGAATGCTCTGTCTGCTCCTGTCTTCATCCTTGAAACTTGGTTCTGGCTCGTTCCAGCACCTCAACCAACTGGTCTAATGCTCCGTCACTCTTCTGTTTCTGCATGTCGATGAGCTTGCCGTTCTCCCGAATGAGTGCCGCAACATTCATCTGTACTTTGGTAATGGCATCTTCAATCGCTCTGATTTCAGCAGGGTTAGGCTTGTCCTTTTGTTCCTCCTGCTGGATGCGTAGCAGCATACGCCGGATACGTAACTCAGAAAGCCGATATTCATTGTCCACCTGTACAGTCGGGTCGTTTGAAACCTGCTGATACAGTTCCCGTTCTTCCTCGGTTAGCGTATCCAGCCAGATCGTTTCGTACAGCCCATGCTTCAGCGCGTTTTTGTTGCCCTTTAGGCTCTCGCTATGCATTTTCCTGTCCTTCGGACCGGTACTTTTCCCGCCGTGTAATCGGCAGCGCCCATTTGCCAAAGCCGCTTTCTGACAAGGCTTGCTGCTTCTTGTCTTTGCGCCGCACTGCTTTTTCTCCATCCTTTCACCGCCTTACCTCAACTCATGGGGTTTCGTTTCCCCGACCGGGGGGAGGGACTGCACGCTCCCAGCCGTTCAATCCATCAATGCTTATCAGTTATTTTCAACTAACCGCAGTTCAGTTACTCGTAGCTGCTTCTTGCTGTGCCTTTACTTTCCTGAATGCTTCAAACTCTTCATGCAATCCTGCTGCATTGATGTAGTCTATATAGTCATCTAACAGAAAAGCCAGTCGTAGATTCGAGTCGTTTGCCATGCTTAGTTCTTCCCATAGGAATTTCTCATACTCGGTCATCTCGGTCATTTTGTTGAATCCTCCTGTGAATGTCGTATTTGGTTTGTATCGTGGTTTCGTTCCTTGTCGGGTAAATTGTCCTTGCTCTGTTTGTTGATACCTCTTGCGCTACGAGAGCGTTGGGCTGTATATGTTATTCCTTCGACTGCTTTGCCTTGTGTTCCCAGTATCTGCGCTCGTACTGTTTTTGTTTCTCTTTGTTTTCAGGCTTCTGGCGCCACTTCCGTTGATACTCTCGTTGGTAGTTCCGCCTATATTGACGGCGGGCTTCCTGTGCTTCGGAGCTGAGTTGTGTCATGTCTAGCCCTCCACGATCTCAATAAAGTCGCTATCTTCAACGATTTCAATAAGTCCGTCATCCTCTTCTACAATCTCAATCCATTTATCATCGGTACGATCATTGAATCGAAACACGCCATCCTCCGTAACAATTTCATGAGCCATCTTTCCAGGGAATCGCGCATGTAGGTCTCTCAATACACGCGCCCATTTCTTCGGTATGCGGTCACTCAACTATGTTCCCCTCCAGTTCCTCAAGTTTAGCTATCTCAGAAGCCAGCAACCTTTCTGTCTCCTGTACTCGCTCTTCCGCTTGGCGAATCCTCGTCGCCGCTTCTTCCTTTGCCTCTTCAAGTTCCTTCTGCTGACGGTCTAACACGCTTTGATTGTGCTGTATAAGCTGCCTATAGTCAGATGCTTCACGCTGTAAATCTTCAAGGTGACGAATGGATTCCATGCGTGGAATTCCGTCCTTCTGATCGGCCAGCATTTGAAAGTGTTCCGCCTGAGCTAACAACTGCTTTACTTCAACCCCTACTTGAAAATCTGTTCGTCCAGACCGCTGCATCTCTGCCGCCTGCTCCCTCAAATCCCTAACCTGCTGACAGTGTTCACGAATTTCGTTCATCAGTTTTTCATACACCGCCTGCGCCTGAGCAATCGAACGCGCCGTTTCCTCTACTGCTTGTTCCTCTACTATCTGTCCACGTTTTGCCATTGTCTTTCCTTCCCCTTTCGTTTTAAGAGATGAAAAAAAGCTCACTCCCCCCTATTCGGTGGAACAAGCTTTCTCAATTCGTCAAGTTTGTAAGTTATTGGTTTTATTGTACGACCTTTCTTTGATGAGTTAAAGTGGCCTCAATAATTTTTCTTGTGCCGCCTGTCGCTAAACAAAAAGAAGCCCCAAACGAGTTGTTGGTTACTCGCTTGGGGTAAAAACTTACTATCTTTAAAGATCTTTCTTTTCTATAAATTCAGCCTCAATTACTTGATAATTTTTGGCAACTGGACTCCCTCCATACTGTTCTAGTACTTGCAAAATCACCTTGAGAAGAGCGAACTCTAAAGTTCCACCTTTTCCTTTGTACTTCTTTTTATTACCATCGGTCACTTCAATCTTGTAACCTAGACCACCATACGACATAGTAAATGTGCAATCACTCTCCTCCAACCAACTAATCAAGTCTGCAAGAGAGGGTATCCAGGTTCCTTCTTTGTAAATCTTCTCGTCACATAATGGGGTACCCGATGGTAATAAGCGCCCTCCGACTATCCAAGTCGAATTTTGATAATCAAAAATATCCTGCGGATAAACTTCATCGGTAAATTCCGGTCTTTTAAACCCTAAATTAAATAATCTTTCAGCTTCCGCTTTAGATAATGACATAGTTTCCTCCAATCATTTAATCTTTATTATGGTTCCGGTGGAGCTTTTATGTTTGTCTAAAATAAAGTTACCATATTCATCAGCATCAGCTATCCAATGTAGCTCTTTTCCTCCCTTCGCTTCTTTAAATACTTTATAAGCAGAGTTTCCATGTCCCGTTGTGTCTTTAGCCCACCAGTAACCAGTTTTTGAGTCTCGGTACGCATCGACGTTTTGTCCACCAAATCTATAAGATATCTTTTTATCGGCTGTAGTCTTAATATCCCACAAGGTAGTAGTGTTCTTTGTTGCTTGAGTTGCCTTGTTAGCAGCAGTTTTACCAGTATTTTTGATAGTCGCAGCAGCCGCACCTGCCCCAGCAACTCCCGTTCCTAGCCCTGGCATATCTCCGGATTCACGGCCCCATTTTGCAGCCCCAACCCAACCTACTATCGTTTTTACTTCCTCAACATATTCCGCTGGTACAACTTCCTCTACGACATCATAAGGAACCGCACCTGTAGCGTCTGCCCATTCTACCGTCTTTTTCGCCCAGTACAAAGCTGCATCTTCAAAATTTAAACCAGCGGAATTAACCCGTTCTGATGCACCATCTGCAAATTCGAGTTGTTTATGCCCAGACGGATCAATATATCGAAGAGGGTTATTTGAAACATACGTATACCGATTCAGCGACAACGGATTCTCCACTTGCCCCTTATACGCATCCTCCGAAACAAACCGTCCTACCTTCGGATCGTAATACCGCGCCCGCAAATAGTAGAACCCGGTCTTCTCCTCGTACATCTCGCCGCTGTACTGATACGGATTGGACATCGCCTCCGTTTTGGCGGTGAGATTTCCCCACGTGTCGTATGTGTACGTGTTCAGCTCCTGGCCAGTTGCGTCCGAGATTGCCACGACATCTCCGTGGCTGTTGTAGTGGTAGTAGCCCTTTTTGCCAGCCGCAGCGTCCTGACGGAATAGCAATTCGTTGCCCCAGACGTTGCGCGCCTTGAGCGCGTTGGTTGCGTCCAGTTCTTCGATGACTTTGCCGCTCAGGTAGACGTACTTGGTTTGCGCACCGTTCTCCGTTTTCGTGGCGCGCAGGCCGTCGCTGTAATACGTGTAGGCAGATGTCTCGCCTGTCGTTTCGTTCAAGACGCCGCGCAGGCGGTTGCGCTCATCGAAGGTGTAGGTGAAGCTGCCGGATTCGGTTGGCAAAGTGCCTGCAAAAGCGGAGCGGTTGCCGCGGCCGTCGTATGAGTATTGATTCGTCGTGCCGGGAGCAACTTCCTTGGTCAAGCGGTCGATTTTGTCGTATTCATACTGAAGAGTGGTGCCGTTGCGCTGGATGGACACCACGTTGCCAAAAGAATACTGGCTCGCTTCATTCCAGACCGCAGCTTGATTTTTCTCGTGCACAACAGTTTGAACTTGCCCGAAAGAATCGATTTTGCGCTTGTTGCTGCGACCATTCGGATATGCCGCCTTGATTTGCTCTCCGGTATTGTCCACGACATAAGCGTACTCGATTTTTCCCGTCAGTCCGCTGTTGGCCTCGATGAGACGACCGGCATGATCATATCGATAAGCGATTGCTGTGCCATCCGGGTACGTCAACGAATCCATGAGATCGTCTCGATCCGTGTAGCCCATTTGGTAGGTGCGTCCAAAAACGGTCTGGCTTTTCAAGCGCTGGAAGGCATCGTAGCTGTACGTGATCTCGCGGTAGTTGCTGGCCGTCGGGGTGATGTCCGCCCCATTGCTGTTTGTTTCTTTCTGGACCAGTGACGTATTCGGAACGTAGTCTTTGGTTTCCAAATTGGTCACGGTACCGGAAGCGTTGCGGGTCATCAGGCTTGCCAACTCGTTAAACGGCGTATATCGATAAGAGTGGCGATTTCCTGTCTTGTCGGTAAATGTGTTCAGCGTACCATTCTGATTAAAATAATAAGATTCGGTCGCGCCAGATGGCACGTCCTGCTCGCTCAGCTTCCACGACAGGGCATTGTAATGATTTCTTGTCGTCAGTACCTGATTTTCCGTCACAGTCACCAGATTGCCGAGGGCATCGTACTCGTACTGGTAACGGTTTTGTTCGGGATCGAGCAGGTTGGTGATGTTGCCGTCATTGGTGTAGCGATACTCCCATGTGCGGCTTTTGCCTGTCTGGTCTGTTTCCGTCTTTTTCGTTACCTGGTCAAAAGCGTTGCGGACGAGCTTGGTCGTCATGCTTTGCACGCCATCCCCAGCCCGCTGGACTTCTTTTTCCAGTTGCCCGTAGCGGTCGTGGTACTGCACAGCTTGCAAGCCGTTTGGCGCCAAGGTCAGGCGGGTGAGCGCCGGCGCATAGCTGGTTCCGTCGTTGACCGTGTTGGCGGTCAAGTACACGGTGGTGCCGACCGGGTCTTTTTTCTGCCAGACGCTGCCGTCAGCATTATAGACGTACGTAGTCGCCCGATTGTTGTCAGCGTACGGAGCGCTGGACAAAAGATGGTTGCCGTCCAGCGAATAGGTGTTGTAAAGTAGCGGGCGCACAGTGCCGTCCGTGCCCAACTGCGCCTTGTACTCCACTTCCCCGTAAGGCGTGAACTGTGTCACCAGCTTCGTGCTGTCTGGCAACGTCATCGTCACCTTGCGCGCAGAGTCGTCGTAGGCATACGTCGTCGTCCGCGTCTGTTGCTTGCTGGTCACGCTTTCTTTTGTTCGGCGGCCGAGCAAGTCGTACTCGTACTGAACAACAGTGTTGTCCGGGTAGGCACGAGCGGTCAGGCGGCCGAGTCCATCATAACCAAAGACGTGGTACAGGCTTTGCTTCTGCCCCGTCGCCACTTCCACCTCCAGGCTCATATCCGCAGGGTACAGGCCCATCGGCTCGTAGGCAGTGATTTTTTGCGTCACGGTTTTCGCATCTGGTCCTGTGCTCGCTTCCGTGACAGAGGTGAGCTGTTTTTTGTCGTTGTATGTGTAGGTGCGGTCTGTTTGCACCACCTTGGCTCCCGCCCCGTCCGGGTAAGAGTCGACGATTTTTTCCGTTGCCAAAAGTCCTTTATCGGTATACGTATACGTTTCCTCGTGAAAATGACTCGGGTTGTCCGCAGCCGTTTTCTTTATGCTCGCTGGCATCCGCAGCCCGGATTGCCAAATCGGCTGGACGTACTCCCGCAACGTCACGTTGCCTTTCGGATCGACCTCTCTGGTCACTTCCCCGTGCGAGTTGTAGCTGTATTCGCTAACTAACGCGTAGCGGCCAAGCCTTGCCTGGACTTTGTCCAGCCGATCGGGATTGGGAGCGAGCAGAAACGCGTAGATGTCCGCATCCGCAGTCATGGAAGCAGGGCGGCCCATGAAGCTGTACACATAAGCCGGTTTTATATCCCGTCCCTTGTACAAATAGCTGGTGTAGCTCGCCGGCGCGTAGCGGTACGTTTTGCCGTCTTCCGTCAGGGCAAGCTCTCCCTGAATCGTCTCGTTATCTGCTCCGCTGCCCACGTAATTTTTGACCGATTGCAGCACGAAATTGCGATCCTGGTTAGGGGTGTAGCTTTTATCTTCACTTGGCAGTCCGTCCTGCAACGTTCTGGACACGACCAATGCCCCGTCTCTGGCAAGCGACTGCTTGGCAAACCGAACCGATTGCGACTTGGGCGACTTCCAGATTTCTTTTGTAATGTGCGGATAATACTTCGTATACGAATACCATTCTGTCCCAGGCTGATCGGGGTGTGGCGTTTTCGCAAAACGGAAGTTGACCGCTGTGACAGGCAAATAGCTGGTGTACGTCAGCGCTTCCTTGTCGTGATAAATCCGCGTCACGCCCCGGTCGAGGAACCCTGGAGCATCCGGCTGGTACAGACTGTACGTATACGTCATGGACAAACCTTCGACCGGATAGTTGACTTGCTTGAGCAGCTTGTATTCGACGGTGTTTCTTCTCTCCTTGTCGAGATTCGTATACGCGGTAGATTCCAGGCCGCCGTCGTTGAAGTCAATCACGCCATTCGGCGCAGGGAAGCTATATCCGGCATGCAGATCGAACTCGGCGTTCCCGTATGTTTTCGGATCGAGATAGCTGTACTCGGCGACGACCTTGCTCTCTCCCCCCGTGACGCTATGCTCGACAACCCGATCTGTGTTGGTAGCGTAATCCGCATCGTATTCGAGATGTTTCAGCAGCTTTGTCTCGCTGGCATCCTGGTAAACTTTGAGAACGACACCCCCGCCTCGTTCCATGACGATCAGGCGGCCGACACTGTCTGTTATTTCAATCGGCAATCGGTAGTCTTCGGGAATGCGGTAGCGGATGGTATCTCCGTAGGCATTCGTCTTTTTGACCAGGAAAATCCGGTACATGACATCACCGCGATAGTTTTCATCTTCGCCAAATTCATACGTGTTGCCATCCACGGACAGCGTCACAATATGCTTCTCGCCAAACTCCCCGGAAGGCTGGCGGTAGGACCCCATGCCGGCATTTGGCTTGTACGGCGTATTCACCCATTCCCCTTTGATGGAAGAAGACTCAAGAATCGTCCCGTCTTCCAACGTAAAAATGTAGCGCTTTCCCTCACTGACCGAACCGCATGTATATTTGGAATCATCCGACCGGAACGTGCACTTCGCGTTTTCTTTGGACACTTCCTGAAACTGCGGAAAATTAAAGCTCCAGCCTTCCGGCAAACCATCGTTGTTTCCTTGCAGCGGAGCTGTTTTGTTTTTGCCTGATGTGGAAAAGTAAATCCTTTCCGTCATCGCATCCAGCGACGAGTAGCGGCGCTCGACCGTCAAGTCCATGCCGTGCTTGCCTTCCAGTTGCACATCCACTTCCTGCACGTTTGCCGCCCGGTACAGCTCATCCACCGGATTGTCCGTATTGGTGCGCTGGTATTTGTAGGTCAAGCCTTCCGTTTCAAACATGGCATCGGGGATGCTTGCCAGTGCAGACGCGGTTTGTGTGGCAGGCGCTGCGCTTTCAGTCGCTTGCGCCTTGCCTGCTGGCGAGAGCGCTTTTTTCGCCGCAGCCACCTCCTTGCCTTTTTCGTGCAAAGCGACAACCTGTGGCGCATACGCCGCCAACTGCTTTTTCTCGGCTGCCGTTAGGCCGTCCATCTTCTTCTGGAACGCCTCGTCCAGCCATTGATACTTGTCGACCTGTTCGTTATGCGACAAAAACTGGTCGAGCTGCGGGTACACATACGCCGCAAGTTGCAACAATTTTCTGTCACCAGTCTGGTACAACTGCCAGACACTTTCGGCTGAAAGCGGCCCCCACTCCAACTTCATGACCTCTGCCTTTGTGTAGGTCGGCTGCTCATCCGGCTGCTTTTCCTTTGCTCCCGCTCCGGCCTGCAAAGCTGCCTGATAAGCGGAAAGCCATTTCTTCGTCGTGGCGCTTTCATCCGCAGCGCGGGAAGCTGCCTGCTTCGGCAAAAGATTCGCCTCGGCAACAGCGATGTTCGGCATGAGCAGCGAACTGGTCAGCACGACGCTTGCTATCTTTTTGATCCAACGATTATGTCGCATCATATCCCTCCTCTTATTGATGAATGAGTTTGCGTGTGAGATTTCCGTTTCCGTCATACGTATACTCGGCCAAAACCTTGCCGTTTTGCTTGATCTGTACAAGCTGCCCTTTGGCGTTGTAGATGTATTCCACTCCCAAATAACGGGCTGCGAGTCGCGCATGCACCGCGCCGTTTCCTGCCGCTGACAGGACGACGTAATAATCTTGTCCCTTTTGCATGGACAATCGCACCTTGGAAAATGGCGGCTGATCTCCGTCGTCATTGGCGGCAATCAGGCGCGTGCCCGCGTAATCCTCATAGATGGCAAGCTGCGTATTGCTTGTCCCTTCCGCCGGATTGTCGCCGTAAAAGCTCGTATACAGCTCGAAGCTGCCTGAGGACGGCGGTGTAAACTTCACGATTTTTTTCGCGCCCGCCCCAAGATTGACATCTTTGGGAGCATTCATGAAAAACGGTTCCGTGTCGGAAAACTCAATGGCAAACGGGCCTACTACCACGTCCGCATCCATCCCCGCTACCTTGGCTTTCGGGATGGTGACGAACAAGTTCTGGACGCTGTGCTTGCTCTCGTGCGTGGCTGCTTTCCCCGCAAACTGAATCGTCAGCATCGAGTTGCTGTTCCTTGTGACAACAGGCGTAAGTCCAGCCGGAACGTTGCTGACAGACACGGCACTCGCTGCGTCCGAAGTCAAAATTCCGTTGCTAATCGTGACGACCTGTTGTTCCGCGAGGCTGCCGTCGTTTGCAGCCGCTTCATGCAGCACAGGCGAAGCCACCGTTGCCTTCGTATCCAACGCCGCTGTCAATCGGGCGTGAACGCCTTTTTGCTTGTCGTAAGAAGAGACCCACACAAAATACGTCACTCCCGCTTCCAGCGGTGTGTTGATTTCCGAAAAAAGCGCGCCCGGAGTCGCTTCGTCATTGATTCTCACCACTTGCTGCAGCTTTTCGTCGCGAGACACGAGCAGAACGGTATCGAACAGCGGCCCAAATCCGCCGTACGGACTTGTGTACAGCCGATAGTTGCCTGTTACAGGAGCCGTGAAGCGGTAAGCCGGCACTTCTCCGGCGGGCAAACTGATATCGACAGGCTGATTGAGCGCAAGCACCGCCTTCACATCGCTGAGCAAAAGCGTGTATTCCGCAGTTTCGCTAAAGTGACGGTCCATGCTGAACACGGAAAAATAATACGTCTTGTTCGGCTCGATCTGGAATGTGATGATCTCGTCTTGTCCCAGTGTCGGCTTCATGCTGGTGCCGATCGCCTTGTTTGGCGCTTCAATCACAACCAGGTCGTAGTTCACGTCGTCAGGAACATACAAGGTAACCGTTGCCTGTCCGCTTTGCGCTCCCGAATCGTAGCGATAAATATCGGTGTCTTGCTTCCACGACAGCTTGGAATTGTACATATTTCCTCGCGTAATCGGGTAAGCACTGCCAACATCGTCGTTCGGCTCAAACGGGTCCAAGACGGCGGCGGCAGTAGCAGTAGCATTGACAGCAGCAGCATGCAATTTCGCCTGCTTCGCACTGTTTTTTCCCATCCTGGCAGCGGATAACTCTGGCATGAGCTGCTCCCAGTAGGCATCTGCCTTTTCGTTGTACGTCTCAACCAATTCGGCAAGCGGTGTTTTTTGAACCGACAGCTGATTTTCTACAGCCGCTTGCTTTGCAGCCCGTTCCGTTTGACCAGGCGCTTCCTTAATTTGATGAAGCGCTTTGGCCTGCTCGAACAACACGGACGCTTCCTCGCCAATTTGCTTGGCAAGCGGCTCGTTGTTCTTCTTGGTAGCGACCTCCTGAAAAAAGTCGAGCGTCTGCGAAAGCTTCAACAACTCCTGATCCAGCTGGTAGATGTCAGCCAGTGGATCTGCTGCTGCCGTAACCGCCCTTCCCGGAAGGCAAACGACTGTGATTACAGCCAGCAGTAACAGCAGCACAAACGATTTTTGTTTCATGTGTCCTCACCTCTTCCTTTTGGCTTTTGTTTTGCTTTCGTGGTTTCTCTGCCCCCACTGCGCTGCGTCTCTGCGCTCGTACGCTGGCGCAGACACTTTTTCGTTCAACGTGTCCACCTCCTTTCACAAACAGAACACACGTTCTCATCTTCGTTATATAAGCATCTTAATGTACAAAATACTTGTATGTCAAATGAAAAATACAATATTTTCATACATACTTTTTTTCTTTCTTGTCTTTTAGTACAATATAGTTGTACATCTGTAACGGAAGGACTGGCGCTCATGCTATCTCAGCGCTTACGCACAGCTCGCAAAGCGAAAGGTCTGACTCAGGAAGAGCTGGCCGAACGTGTCAGCACGACCAAGGGCACGATCAGCAACTACGAAAATAACCACAGCACCCCTCCCAATGACATGCTGATGCAGCTGGCAGATATTTTGGAGGTTACGACCGACTGGCTTCTGGGACGAACCGAATACGGCGCTGTTTATGTGGCTTCTTCGTCTGCGCAGACAGGCCAGCGTTCACTGGACGAGCTGTTGCAGGAGAGAATCGACGACCCGGACGACTACTATTTTCTCGATGGGTATCTGGAAGCTTCTGAAGAAGAAAAGAAAGAAATCCGCCGCTACTGGTACGACCTGAAAAAGCAGTGGAAAGCTCGCCAGGTACGCGAATCACGCCCGCCTTCCCTGTTTGACATCACGGAAGAGCTGAAAAAAAAATAACCCCACAGAGGGGTTTTCTTTTCGAGACAAAACAGAACGTACGTTCCAATTTTTCAGGAGGTTCCTGATGCACTTTTCCCTTTTACAAGAAATCGGCAAACCGCAAACCTGGCTGGAAAGCCGCGTCTATCTTTTGCTGCGCCACCATGGCATGGAGCTGCCCGAACAAATCAATCTCGCGCAACTGTGCGAAACATACGGCATCGAAATCCATTTCATCAACGGCCGCAGCCGCGCCCACGCCCATCCCAGCTTGCCGAATCGCTACATCATCGCGGTAGATGAACGTCTCGACCCTGCGACCCAGCGGGTAAAAATCGCGCATGAGCTTGGGCACCTGCTCCTGCATGAAGGAGTACAGCCGCAGTCCAGCGAATGGATGATCGATTGGCAGGAATCGCAGGCGAATCATTTTGCCGAGCACCTTTTGCTCCCGCTCTTCATGATGGGCTCTGTGCTTGCGGATTGCTCCCGCTACCAGGCACCTGTGCTGTTGGCCAGCCGCTTTCAGGTCCCGCTTGCTCTCGCGCGCACCCGCTTTGACCGGATTCTCAGCCGCCTGTACGCCAAAGGCTTTCCCGTCTACGATTGATTGATAGACCGTCCAGGCATTTTTGACCATCTTTTCGGAGGCGATTTTTCGTGAAACGAATCTTTATAGCGGGAGACGCTTACAGCAGCCGTTTTTTCGAGCTGCCACTCGACCAGGATGAGGAATTGTCGCTGCGTCCGTCCATTGAAGTGGCGAGCTATCACGTGGCGCGATTCGCTTTGATCATGCAAGATGACGGTCTTTCCGGCCTCGGCATTTTTCCCGGAGACGCTTTGCTTATTTCCGACTTCTCCATGGAACCGATCAAAGACAGGCCCGTCCTGATCAGGCAGGAAGGCCAGTTTCTCGTCCGCATCGCAACAGATGTCAATCCGGTAGAATGCTTGTTTACGACCACGCGTCCGACAGACGAACCGCTCCTGTTACCTTCGGAAAACATCCGGATTACCGGAGTCGTTTCCGGCATTATCTCTCTTTCGGGGAATGACGTCTGACAGGAGCCAATCCTTGATCGCCGCTACCGTTTGCTGCCACTGCTCCTGCGGAGTGATGGCAGCAGGCTGGTCGCCTTCCTGAGCGCCATAGCTGCCGAACTGCGCGTGATTGCCGCCCTCGATTGTCATGAATACCGCATTCTCCGGCAAAAATGCCTTGCTGGCCGCAAACTTTTCCCGATTCACCACGCCATCCCGCGATCCGAGCAAGGACAAGACGGGTATTTCCGCTTTTTGCAAATCTCCCCGTTTGTCCGGATAGGCTCCCAAAAAGAAGACGCCATCGATCCGATCGAGGTGTTGGACCGCAAACCGGGCTGCCATGGCTCCGCCCAAAGAGTGCCCGCCGATCACAAACGATTGCTTGGGATATGCTTTCAACACTTGATTGGCTCGCTCGACATCGCTGATAGCCAAATTCAGCGGCATTCTCGCTACGAATACCCGATATCCGGAACCAGCCAAAGCTCGTGCCAGCGGTGCATAGCTCTCCGATTTGACCAAAGCGCCTGGATATAAGATCAACCCTGGCTCCCGGGCTTCTCCGCCTTCAAAAGCAATCCAGTCGCCCGTATCGATAACGGTGATGCCTTCCCCTCCCTGCATCGCATCTTTGGCAGCCTGATCGTGCTGGTAAGGACGCAAATACCAGATCGCCGTACACGCTCCTACAAGCAAAAGCAAAACCAGTGCCCTGCGCCATATTTTCCGTTTGCGACTCATCCCGCCACCTCGCTTCCGGTCCCTTGTTACCTGCTTCTTATTATGCCTCCATTTTCCTTTCCATGTACGTCATTTGCATTTGCGGATTCGCGGGCTACACATACTGAAAGCATGACGCTTCCCATGCCGCGAAACGTTTGCTACAGCGATGGCAGCGACAGCAGATCGTGGGCTTCTCCCTGCTCTTTTGCCCAGACATGAAAAAAGGCGCAGTCTGTTTCTCTGCCCCTTTTCCTTCGCTCATTTTTTCTCCTTTTGCCGCTCCCGAAAACGGCGTACCTTCATCAGATTGCCGCACATTTTATCGTCGCACCAGCGCCGCACCCGGTTCCGGCTTTCATCGTAGAACACCCAGCGGCAGTCCTCGTTGTCGCAAATCTTGATCCGCTCCAGATGGGACGGAAGCAACAGCGTGGCAAAAGACCCGGCGATCCGCGCCATGACCAGTGGCCATCCTTCAATCGCGCTATGCCATTCCTGCGCATAAGTTGCTTCCTCTTCACTAGGCACGACGCGAACGTAAAACGGAGCTTTTGCCAGCGTCTCGTTCAGTTGCTCCAACTCCTCTTGCAGCAATGCCTCCCCGCTGACCACCTTTTCCAAAAGCATTCGCATATACTCGCGAAATTGCACAAGAACAGCGACGATTTCCTCGTCAAGCGGCAGCGGTGCCTGCAATTGGTGCTCTTGCAAAAACCATTCCTGCCATTCCCACTTTGCCAGGCGATTTTCCTTGCGGCCTGTCCCGCGCCAGTCACGCCAATCGCTGTTTAAAAAATCGATGCATAGCCATTGCACACTTCTCTTCCCCCATCTATTTTCGCTTCTTGTAGGTAACACCAACATATGGTAAGATCATCTTGTAACCGACAAAATTCATTTTGAGCGTTACAAACTTCTTCTTATTGCCATTATAGCGCTTCACCAATCTGTTTGACAGACGAGGAGGAAACACATGAATCGGATGGAATTGCTTGTTCATGAATGGGAGTGCACGTATGACAAAGAAGATTGGTATCCACCGCTCAAGCACGCCCTGGATGGCGTGACCGTGGCCCAAGCCAGCTGGCGTCCCGAAGGAGAGGCAGCGAACACGATCTGGGAAAATCTCAGTCATCTGCTCTATTTCAAAGAGCGTTTGCTGCACCGTCTATCCGGTACGGATTTTCCTGGTACGGCTGAGACGAACGATGACACCTTCCAACCATCCGGAGCGCCAGACGACGAAGCAGCTTGGCAAGCGGCGATACAGCGCATGGAAGAAGTACATCGCGGCATTCATGAAAAGCTCCGCTCCCTTTCTGACGATGCATTCGATCAGCCGCTGCCCACCATCTCCATCGGGCAAAGCGTGATGAGCATCATTTTGCACGACGCTTTTCATACGGGACAAATCGTGCAAATCCGCAAGCTGCAAGGCTCTTGGCCTGCGCGCAGGTCGTTTTTATAGCCCTTGCTCCCACTCTAGCAATATTTTGCAGCATAACTTTTTTCATTGATTAATAACGATCAATCTTATATAGTTGATAAATAAATCAACTTCATACATGTTATCCTCATCTTTCACGGTGAGGGTAGAGGTCGCGGCTTTTATGTCATCCTGTACGAGATTCAGAAGAAATCTATGACTCCAGGAAAGGGAAAAGCCGCCGAAGCTCATATCGCATCTCTGTGCGCGTGGGCTGGGGCTGTACCCGAAAGGGACAGAACTGTCACGTTTGCTTGCCGGGCAAACGTGGTGTGCTATCTTCAGTGAAGGCTTGGTGGGGATTGGATGATACCGCCCTATGCCGTTTTTTGGCTATTGGCGGTTTTTTCGTTTCCGACCGACCTTCTCAAAATCTTCGAAAGGTCGTGCAAGCATCTTATGTCACAGAATCAACTGCAACGTGGTTTGAAAGCCCGCCACCTGACGATGATCGCCATCGGCGGCTCCATCGGTACGGGCTTGTTCCTGGCGAGTGGAGGCTCGATTCACGAAGCCGGACCAGGGGGAGCTTTGGTCGCCTACATCGCTATCAGTATCATGGTTTACTTTTTGATGACCAGTCTTGGGGAAATGGCCGCCTTCATGCCTGTATCCGGCTCCTTTTCCACCTACGCCACCAGATTCGTCGACCCGTCACTCGGCTTCGCGCTTGGCTGGAATTACTGGTACAACTGGGCAATTACGATTGCGGTCGAACTGTCAGCCGCAGCTCTCATTATGAAATACTGGTTCCCGGATACTCCCGCCATTTTGTGGAGTGCCTTGTTCCTCGTCCTTATGTTTGCTCTTAATTTGTTGTCTGTCAAAGGCTACGGCGAATCCGAATACTGGTTTGCCTTGATTAAAGTAGTCACCGTCGTCGTCTTTATCATCATTGGTATTTTGATGATCTTCGGCATTATGGGTGGCGAAGCAGTCGGCTTCCAAAACTTCACCAAAGGCGATGCACCGTTCAATGGCGGCTTCATGGCGCTTCTCGGCGTCTTCATGATTGCCGGGTTCTCGTTCCAGGGAACCGAGCTTGTAGGGGTGGCCGCTGGTGAGAGCGAAGACCCTGCGCGCAATATCCCGAAAGCGATCCGCCAGATTTTTTGGCGCATCTTGCTCTTCTACATTTTCGCAATCCTGATTATCGGGTTGCTCGTTCCTTACGACAATCCGAATCTGATCAGCGGTGATATTACCGATATTGCCATCAGCCCGTTTACGATCGTCTTTGAAAAAGCCGGCTTTGCCTTCGCCGCCTCTGTGATGAATGCGGTCATCCTCACCTCCGTGCTGTCTGCCGGCAACTCCGGCATGTACGCATCCACCCGCATGCTGTGGGTGCTGGCGAAGGAAGGAAAAGCGCCAAAATGGTTTGCCAAAGTCACTCGCAACGGCGTCCCGATCAATTCCTTGATCATGACGGCTGCCATCGGTGCGCTGGCGTTTCTGTCTTCCCTGTTTGGAGATGGCGAGGTGTACGTATGGCTTCTGAACGCATCCGGCATGTCCGGGTTTATCGCTTGGCTCGGCATTGCCATCAGCCATTACCGCTTCCGCAAAGCGTACCTGGCACAAGGCCGCGACCTGCGTGAGCTGCCATACCGGGCGAAGCTGTTCCCGTTTGGCCCGATTTTCGCCTTTATCATTTGCTGCGTCGTCATTGTCGGCCAAAACTACTCGGCGTTTATCGGCGGCGAGATTGACTGGAACGGCGTGTTCGTCTCCTATGTTGGCTTGCCGCTGTTTTTGATCGTCTGGCTTGTCTACAAGTATACGAAAAAGAGCAAGCTTGTTCCGCTCCATAAAGTAGATTTCAGCATGGACGAAAAATAAATAGCTTTGCCAAACAAGTCATTGCAGGCTCCCTCACGTCGAGGGAGCTTTTTTATTGTTTCATTTTATTTTTCCGATCAACTTTCTTATGATTACATATTGACGAATGTAGACTGGAAATATATACTGTTCATGAAAATTTGATAATGAGAATCGTTATCGACAAACTCTTTTCCTATTCCCAAGGAGGCCCCATAATGAAGTCCAGGTTATCGAAGCATCTCTACAGCACTACACTGGTTGCCGCGCTTCTTGCAGGCAATACTCATTTGGCTATGGCCGCTCCTGCAGTTGTTGCAGCCGCAGAACAAACCCAGACCGCTCCTCTGTCTCTTCACGGTGCGATCGAACAGGCATTGAAAACCAGCATCGATCTTGAGCTGCTGCAAATAGATTACGATGTTACGGAATATGAAACGCTCTATACGCTGCGAGAAAAAGCGGCCATCCAGCTCGAAAACGTCAATACGCTCGATGATGCCAAGAAAAAATACGAAGACGCTGCCAAAGCGAGAAAAGACCTGGCGCTTAGCGAAGTCACTTTGAAAACCTCAAAAAACAATTTGCAGTTGCAAGTGCAAAAAGCGTATTTTGAAGTCTCTTCTCTGGAAGAAAAGATCAAGCTGCAAAAGCAAAGCATCCAACGCCAATACTGGTCGGAGAACGACGAAGCGAAAGAAAAGCTGTCCGCTCTGGAAACCAGCTACAAGCAGGCATTGGCCAAACTCAACGATCTGCTGAACGAAAAAAAGGACAAGTCCTGGCGCTTGGAAACCCGCGAGCTGTCCGCACCGCTTGTTGCCACTCTGGAAGAAGCCAAAGCGCAAGCCTACAAAAAGCGGCCTGACATGATGAAAGCTGTCGCCGAGAAAGATTTTGCCGAAGTCAAAGTTAACTACACGAAAGACTACACGCCCATCAGCACCTATAAAGGCAAAGTAGCCGTCAAGCAATTGCGCAAGTCCGACCTGGTGCTGGAACGACTGAAGCAAAAAGTCGATCAGGAAGTAGCCGACTCTTTCGAAAAGGTCGCCGCGGCGAAAAAAGCATTGGCTGAGAGCGTCCTTGCCAAAAACGAAGCAGCCAAGCAATACCAGCAAGCTTTGTCGGATTACACCAGTCAAAAAGCAGCCTTGAAAGACTTGATCGAAAAAGAAGCAAGCCTGTTTGCAGCAGAAACCAAAGCATCTGAATCGCTCTATCAATACAACCTTGCTGTCAGCACATTGGATCAATCGATCGGTTTCTAATATTTCGCTTCACGTAATATTTTTTCGTCATTTTCCCTCCTTTTTATCTGATGAATTAGGCAGCAAGCTCCAGACTGCCTTTTATATAGATCAGCGGCTCTCTCCTCTTTACTTTTGACCAAGCTCATAGCAAGAAAGGCGTCCGCTATCTGGATGCCTTTCTTGCTGCACGCTGCCTTTACACAAAATTTGTAAATTATTTAAACTCTTTGATTGATAAATGATGTTTTCTATCATTCCAACTCTCGATTTCGTATTGACGAACATCAGGTTGGAAATATATACTGTTCATGAAAATTGATAATGATTATCGTTTTCATTACTCGTGAAATGAAGGAGGCTTTGTAAATGAAGTCCCGGTTGTCCAAACATCTTTACAGCACCACACTGGTCACTGCTCTTTTTGTCGGCAGCTCGCACCTGGCTCTGGCAGCCCCTCTCGCAGCGGCGGTGGAACAAACAGCAGTAGCTCCCCTCTCTCTCGATCACGCTGTTGAGCAAGCATTGAAAAACAGTGTTGACCTGGAACTGGCGAGACTCGATTACGAAACCACTCGCTATGAGTCTCTCCTGACCCTTCGAGACACAGCGGCAATCAAAAAGGATGACGTCAATTCGCTGAGTGAAGCTTCTGACAAGTACGGAGATGAAGCTGAAGCGAAAAAAGATTTGCTCGTCGGTGAAGCTTCCTTTGCCACCAAGCAAAACGCTCTGCGCCTCGATGTCCAAAAAGCATATTTTGAAGTTCGCGCCCTGGAAGAAAAAATCAAGGTGCAAAAGAAAAGCATCCAGCGCCAATACTGGGCCGATGACAATGACGCCAAAGACAAGCTGTCCGCTCTGGAAAGCAGCTACAAGGAAGCATTGGCCAAGCTCAACGGCTTGCTGAATGAAAAACAGGACAAAGAGTGGTTGCTGCAAACGAGCGCACTGACCTCTGCCCCGCTGAATACAGTGGAAGAAGCTCTTGCTCTGGCCTACCAAAAACGCCCTGACATGATCGAAGCCGAAGCGAAAAGAGAGTACGCCCAAATCAAAGCCGATTTTACGGCAGAATACTCCGCGGGAAGCACATATAAAGGAAGAATCGCGCGCAACGACCTGCGCAAAGAAGAGCTGCTGCTGCAAAGCCTCAAACAAAAAGTGAGTCTGGAAGTCAGCGATTCCTACGAAAAAGCGGCAGCTGCCAAAGCTGCACTGACAGCAAGCAACGCTGCCAAAGAAGAAGCTGCCAAACAATACGAACAAACTCTTTACGATTACGCCAACAATAAAAAAGGCTCTTTGAATGACCTGATCGACAAAGAAGCAGAATTATTCGAATCCGAAACCAAAGCTGCCGACGCTCTTTATCAATACAATCTGGCTGTAAGCGCCTTGAATCAATCTGTTGGTTTCTAAAACTTCGCAATACGAAATAATAATTTCATTTTTTCCTATACGACCATTCCCATTGTTGTAACAGGCTGCTCCTATCAACCAGCCGCCTTTTCTACCATATACATGCATACCATTTTCGGTCGCAGCCAACTGCGGCCACTCCCATACGAGCAAGGCTTCATTCAGAAGATGAAGCCTTGCTTTTCATATGGGGCAAGCTTTCTTTCGTGAAGCGAATCCATTCGCGCGTCGCATACGAGAGATAGGCGTTTTTGCGCCAAATCATCCCGAGGTGCCATCGGATCGTCGGATTGACCAGCGCAAGACTGTGAAAACGGCGCGGGTCCAGCTCCCGGCAGATCGTTTGGGGCAGCAAGGTAATCCCGACATTGGCTGCCACCATTTCCGAGAGAAAGTCCCACTGAGAGCTTTTGTACATGACCGCAGGGTGAAAGCCGACTCGCACGCACTCGTCAATAATCCGGTTGTGCAAGGAAAAGTCTTCGTGAAACAGCAAAAAGCGCTCCTGCGCAAGCTCGATCAGCGATACCTCCTGCTGCTCGGCCAATGGATGAGTCGGGTGAACCACGACGCGAATCTGCTCGTTGACGAACGAGTACGACTCAAAAAGCGCTTCATCTGTCGGCAGCAAAACGACACCGCTGTCCAGCATCCCCGATGCGACATCTGCCTCCACTTTTTTCGAACCGACTTCCAGCAGCTCCAACTCGATCCCCGGATACTGCTCGCAAAACTTCCCGATGACTTTTGGAAAAAAGCTCGCTCCTACCATCGGCGGCAGCCCGATGCGAATTTTTCCGCGCTTTAGCTCCATCAAATCTGCCAACCTGATTTTCATATTCTCGAACGATTTCACCATGACTTCCGCCTGGGAGAACAAAACCCATCCCGCATCGGTCAACGTGATGCGCTTTCCGACCCGCTCAAACAGCTCTACGCCAATTTCCTCCTCCAGATTGCGCACCATCTTGCTGATCGTCGGCTGGGTAATATACAGCGACTCTGCCGCCTTGGTGAAGCTGCTATGCCGCGCTACCTCCAAAAAGTATTGCAAATGGCGAATGTCCATCCGCTCTTCGCTCCGTTTCTTCTATAGATAAGATGAATGTTACTCATTCTATATATGCATTTTACCTATGAAAAAAGCTGATGTACACTTTTCCCAAAGGGAGAGGACCATCATGAAAAGACTGATTATCATTGCGGGGCAAGTAGCATTTTTCATTCTCATGTCTGTTTTGATGAACCTGCTTGTTTCTGCGCTCGGCTGGAAAATCCCCGGCAGCATCCTGGGGATGTTTGTTGTGTTTTTCTTGCTCCAGGCCAAAATTTTGCGGCTGGAATGGATTGAAACCGGAGCCGCATGGCTTTTGGCAGAGCTGCTGTTGTTTTTTATTCCGCCGTCTGTCGGCATTGTCTCGTACCAAAGCCTGATGCTGCATGAAGGGCTGCAAATTGTTCTGATTATCGTGATCGGCACTGCGTTCGTCATGGTCTGCAGCGGCTTGATCGCCCAAAGCATCTCGAAGCGGAAGGGGCATACACGCTCATGATGACCGGACTGATTGGCTTTTTGCTGACTATCGTCATTTATTTGACGGCCAAACGGCTTTATCGCTATAGACCGATTATGCTCTTTTCGCCTATCTTGTTCACACCGCTTCTGCTGGTTGTCCTGCTGCTGTGCGCCCAAATCCCTTACGCTGATTACAACGAAGGGGGAAAATGGCTGGCGTACATGCTCCAGCCTGCGACTATCGCCTTTGCTGTGCCACTCTACAAGCACTATCCTTTATTGAAGAAACACGCGGCACAAATCATGATCAGTGTCGTGTCCGGCTCGGCGGTGGCCGTCATCTCCTCCGCTGTGCTCGCTTTGCTTTTGCATACCGATCAGCAAGTGCTCTACAGCCTTTTGCCGCGTTCCATCACGACGCCAATCGCCATGAACGTATCGCAAATGATCGGGGGCGTTCCTTCGATTACCGCCGTGCTCGTCTTGATGACCGGAGTGCTCGGTTCCATCATCGGGCCGTACATTATTGCTTACTTGCGGATTTCCGATGATATCGCGCGCGGTGTCCTGCTGGGCACAAGTGCGCACGGCGCAGGGACGTCCAAGGCGTTTGAAATCAGTCCGATCTCAGGCACTGTCTCCAGTATTTCCATGATCGTAGCTGCGCTTGTCACACAGCTCGTCGCCACGATCGTCATGTCGTCATAAATTTATCCGAAAAAGCAATGCTGCTGCATAAAAAAGAGGACAGCGCTACTGGCACTGTCCTCTTTGCTGTTTTCCTCGCCTGCCCTACTGCAATCGTCCCATCAGGCGCTCCATCCGATCCAGCGCCTTTTTCAACTGCTCCATGGACGTCGCATACGAGCAGCGAATGTGGCCTTGTCCGCTCTCGCCAAACACGTCTCCCGGCACGACTGCCACTTTCTCCTCCATGAGCAGCTTTTCGGCAAACTCGGCGGAACTAAGTCCTGTTGCCGCCACAGACGGGAAGGCGTAAAACGCTCCATCCGGTTCATGGCACGTAAGTCCGATCTGGCGGAAGCCATCGACTACGTAATTACGGCGCTGACGGTAACTCTCGATCATTCGCTCCATATCCGCGCGGCCATGGCGCAACGCTTCGAGTGCAGCCATCTGGGCCATCGTCGGCGCACACAGCATCGTGTACTGGTGAATTTTCAGCATGCCCGCGAGCAGATCAGGTGTGGCACACACGTAGCCGAGCCGCCAGCCTGTCATGGCAAACGCTTTGGAAAAGCCGGAAATCAGGATCGTCCGCTCTTTCATTCCCGGCAGAGCCGCGATGCTGTCATGCATGCGTCCGTACGTCAGCTCTGCATAAATCTCGTCGGAAATCACCAGCAGGTCGTGCTTTTCAATAATCGGCAGAAGCGTCTTCCACTCCTCTGCTGTCATCGTGCCCCCTGTCGGGTTGTTCGGGTAGCAGAAGATGATCGCTTTCGTGCGCTCTGAAATATTCGCTTCCAGCTCTTGCGGCGTCAGCTTGAATTGGTTTTCCATCGTCGTTTTCAAAAACTTCGGCACGCCGCCAGCCAGCCGAATGACAGGCTCGTAGGAGACGTAGCACGGTTCTACTACCAGCACTTCATCACCTGGATCGAGAATGGCACGCAAGGCGATATCAATCGCTTCGCTCGCTCCTACGGTTACGAGAATCTCCGTCTCCGGATGATAGCTGACCGAGAAGCGCTCCTCCAAATACTTTTGAATCTCGACGCGCAGCGGGAGCATGCCCGCATTGGAAGTATAGGCAGTGTGTCCGCGCTCCAGCGAGGAGATAGAAGCTTCGCGCATGCGCCAAGGCGTGACGAAATCCGGCTCCCCAACCCCGAGCGAGATGACCCCTTCCATCGATGCCGCCAGATCGAAAAAGCGGCGGATGCCCGATGGCTTCAAAGATGCGACTGTAGACGACAAGCGATTTTTTTTGACTGTCAATTGTGTACTCACGGCGTAACCACCATCCTGCGATCTTCGTCACGATCTTCCAGCTCAATGCCATCGTGCTTGTAGCGTTTCAAAATAAAGTGCGTCGCTGTCGATACGACAGAATCGAGCGTTGACAGCTTTTGCGATACGAAGGTAGCGACCTCTTTCATCGTCTTGCCTTCCAAAATGATCGACAAATCGTAGCTGGCGCCAGACATCAAGTAGACGGCCTTCACTTCAGGGAAGCGGCAAATGCGTTCGGCTACCTCGTCAAATCCGACATCGCGCTTGGGCGTCACTTTGACGTCGATCATGGCGTTGACGTAAGGATGATCCTCCACGCGCTCCCAGTTGACCAGCGCCGGATATTTCACGATCACCTTTTCTGCCTCCAGCTCGGCAATCGCCTGTTCGATTACCTCCGTAGGCTCTGCCAGCATTTTGCCGATTTGCTCGGCGCTCATGCGGCTATCTTCTTCCAAAAGGTGCAACAGCTCCCTTTGCTTCAAGCGATCCATTCCCCACCACTCCTATCTCTTTTTGGCCAAAATCAAAAAGCCCCAGCAACCTGATCCATGCTTTCATGAATCGGGTTGCTGAGGCGAAGGTATCGCGGTACCACTCAGCTTTTTTGCCTCTCTCGCAAAAGGCAAACTCGTGCAGTCTTGTCAAAAAGACATGCGCCCCGTAACGCGGGGAAAACGCTGCTTTCTACTGAACCGTTCAAAAGCAGGGCTCCAAGGTGGCTTTCAAAAAGAGTTCGCGGCCGCCCTCCCAGCAATCAGGCAGCTCTCTGGTCGTCAAATCCCTTTTTTACTTTCCTTTTCACAGCCATGTATTTGTGTGCGTATTGTTGTTTGCTTGAATGTCTCAGATTATAAAAAGGTTTTTCGTTATTGTCAACTGACAACTTCATGGGTGGAAAGTCCGATTTCTATGGCATAATGAGAACAAACATGAAAATTTTGGCGAGAATCCAAGCCTATTGTAAGTGGGGAATCACATGAAAAAAAGCATCGGCGTCATCGATCTCGGCTCCAATACAGCCAGATTGGTCATTTACGAGCAAGACGATTCGGGAATGGTAGCAGAGATAGACAATATCAAATACAGCTTGCGATTGAGCAACCACCTGCGTGCGGGCAGACTGGACGAGGAAGGCGTTGCCAAAACGTTGACAACGATGCGCCAGTTCAAGAAACTGCTGGACGCGCGAAAAGTCACCCAAGCCATCGGAGTTGCCACCGCAGCAGTTCGCCAGGCGGAAAACGGCCGGGAGCTGACAGCGGCAATCGAGCGGGAAAGCGGCATTTCCATGCGTGTATTAAGCGGCAAGGAAGAGGCGCGATACGGCTATCTCGCCGTCTTGAACAGCATGCCTGTGGACGAAGGAATCACCATCGACATCGGCGGCGGCAGCACAGAGGTTACTTACTTCCGCGACCGCCAGCTGATCGAAAGCCACAGCTTTCCATTCGGCATCGTGACATTGACCAGTCAATTTTTCCGCGAAGAGGTTCCGAGTGAGGAAGAATTTGCGCAGCTGCGCACCTTTTTGGCCGATTCGCTTGCCACTTGTCCCTGGCTTGCCAACCGCCAATGTCCCGTCATCGCCATCGGCGGCACAGCGCGCAATCTGGGCAAAATTCACCAGCGCCAGGTTCACTACAGCATGGACAGCCTGCACCATTACCCCATCCAGGCAGATGCGGTAACGAACATTTTGAACGCCCTGCGCAGGCTGCCGCTGGAAGAACGCCGACAAATCCCTGGCGTATCCAAAGACCGCGCCGATGTCATTCTCGCGGGCATGGCGGCTTTTGAAAGCTTGCTTCACTACGCGCAAAGTGATTGCCTGCTCGTAAGCAACAAAGGGCTGCGTGACGGGGTGTTGTACGAAACCGTCTGGGGTGAACAGCCGCCTGCCTCGACCGCCATCGTCCGGGAGCGCAGCGCCTTGCAGTTCATGAACCGCTACCAGGTTGACCAGCCGCATTCGCGCCATGTGCGCGACCTGGCCTTGTCGCTGTTTGACCAGTTGCAACAGCATGCGCTCCATTCGTTCGGCGGATTCGAGCGGCAGCTTTTGGAAAACGCCGCCCTCCTGCATGACACCGGACGCACGATCAACGTCTACGAAGCTTCCGAGCATACTTTCTACCTGCTGTCCAACGTGCTGATGGCAGGCTATACCCATCGGGAACGGCTGCTGCTCGCCATGATTGCGTCCTATAAAACAAACAAGCTGGCGCAGAGCCAGATTGCCCGTCACCCGGATTTGCTCGGCAAGCAGGACAAAAGTCTCGTAGAGAAGCTGGGCCATTTGCTGCTTTTTTCCAGAGTGCTGGATCGCTCGATGACCCAGGCGATCAGCGCCGTCCGCCTTGCTTCAACAGGCGGCGAGTTCGTTTTGTCCTGCACGGGAAAACAGCCGGATTTGCTCGAGTATTCCTTGCTCGATGAGCCGCTGTCCAAGCTCTCGAAAGCTTGGAAAATCCCGCTGAAAGTCGTCGTGGACGCGTAGCCCCGACAAAACTTAACAATCGCTTAACAGTAGACTGCTATACTATTCCTTGCCAGTTATGATCTATCTTTTACTATGCGAAAAAGGTTGGTTCATGATGAAGGATTTTAGTATTCCAGATTATTATATCAACCGGGAATTAAGCTGGATCGCTTTCAACGAGCGCGTGCTTTTTGAAGCTTCCAATCCAGACAATCCGCTTTTGGAGCGGCTCAAGTTCATCGCGATTGCCAGCAGCAATTTTGACGAATTTTTCATGGTCAGGGTGGCAGGTCTAAAGGACCAGGTCAAAGCCGGCTTCACCAAGCCGGACAACAAATCCGGGATGACGGCAAACGAGCAGCTGTTCGCTGTGTGGGATCGCACTCATCTGGTGATGGAACGGATGTACTCGATCCTCAAACACCAGATTACGCCGGAGCTGAACAAGGCGGGAATCCGCTTTTTGCAGGCAAATCAGCTGAGCGAAGAGCAAGCCGTATTCGTGCGCGCCTTTTTCCATCATCACCTGTATCCGGTGCTGACTCCGATGGCCGTAGATGCCAGCCATCCGTTTCCCATGCTGTTGAACAAAAGTTTGAATCTGGCTGTCTTGCTGGAAGACACAGAGGAAGAAAGCGAAGGCCCGCTGTTTGCTGTTGTGCAGGTGCCGTCTGTCTTGCCGCGTTTTCTGGAGCTGCCTTCCCTCGATGGCGAGGATCATTTTATCTTGTTGGAAGACGTCATCGCGGAGCATATGGACAGCCTGTTCCACGGCTACAACATCGTCGAGGTCAGTCCGTTTCGCATCACGCGCAACGCCGACTTGACTTTTGACGAGGACGAAGCCGATGACTTGCTGGAAGCGATCGAACAAACGCTAAAAAAACGCAAGATGGGCGAGCCTTCCTGCCTGGCCGTCTCTTCGTCCATGAGCGCATACTTGCAAGCCACTCTGCAAGACTGGCTCGATCTCACTGACAAAGAAGTGTACTGCCTCGATGGTCCGCTCGATCCTGCGTTTTTCTTCCGCTTCCATGCGCTGGCAGGCTACGACCATTTGCGCTTTGAACCGCTCGATCCGCAGCAGCCGCTTGATTTGGCGAAGCAGGACGAGGATTTATTTGCGGTCATCCAAAAAAGGGACGTGCTGCTGCACCATCCTTACGAATCTTTTGAGCCGGTCATCCGATTTGTCCAACAGGCCGCGAACGACCCCAAGGTGCTCGCAATCAAGCAGACGCTGTACCGGGTCAGCGGCGATTCCCCGATCGTCAATGCTCTCCTCCAAGCTGCGGACAACGGCAAGCAAGTCACTGTCCTGCTGGAGCTGAAAGCGCGTTTTGACGAGGAGAACAACATCGTCTGGGCCAAAAAACTGGAGAACGCCGGATGCCACGTCATCTACGGCTTGGCAGGGCTAAAGACTCACAGCAAAATCACGCTGGTCGTCCGCTCCGAGGGCGATAGCCTGCGCCGATATGTGCACCTTGGCACGGGCAATTACAACGACAAAACCGCAGGCGTGTACACGGACATGGGCATGTTTACTTCGCGTGAACAGGTCGGGGCAGATGCCACCCACTTTTTCAACCATCTGTCCGGCTATTCCCACCCGCCAAAATGGGAGGAAATCGCCACCGCTCCTGTCGGATTGCGCGAAGCGTTCCTCGATCTGATCGAAGGCGAAATTCAAAATTGCCTGGCGGACAAGCCTGCTTACATCACCGCCAAGATGAATGCTTTGACCGACAAGGAAATCATCGAAGCGCTGTACCGCGCCTCGTGCGCCGGGGTGAAAATCAATCTGATCGTCCGCGGCATTTGCTGCCTGCGTCCAGGCATTCCCGGCGTCAGCGAAAACATCCGGGTCACGAGCATCGTCGGCAGATATTTGGAGCATAGTCGCATTTACGCCTTTTGCAATGGCGGCGATCCAAAAGTGTTCCTGTCCAGCGCGGACTGGATGACTCGCAATATGATCGCCCGCGTCGAGATTTTGTTTCCCGTGGTGCAGCGTGATCTGAAGGAGCGGATCATGCACGTCCTGGCTACGATGTTGCAGGATGACGCCAAGGCCAACGTGCTCATGCCAGACGGCACGTATGTGCGCGTGCAGCCAAAAAACCTCTCGCCTCTGAACAGCCAGCTATTTTTCTGGGAAGAAGCTGTTCAGTCCAGCCAGCCGTGCCAGTCCGCTCCGTCGCTTCAACAGCGATTCAAACCGATTACCGCCCCGTTGGAAACCGTCTCGCCTTTTTCATAAACGAAGCGCCTGAGCATGAGCAGCTCAGGCGTTTTTTGCGTTCGTTCCAGCGTCAGTTATTGGAAAAATATTATATTGTCATATTGACATTGTTAAAAAGACATTATAATATAAACATAACAGGATCGACCAGCACATTACAGAAAGGATGCGATCGTGAGCATGCATCGCCTGTCAGCCAAACGCCTCTTTTTTCGCACCAAGAAGCATCGCTCGCCAGACGGGCTTCCGACCGATATTTGTCTCTTTACCATCCTGTCCGTTCCGCGTGCAACCAAAACCAAATCGTTGCCGCACAAGCAGCTGGCTGTTCTTTTGATCAAGCGCAAAAGCGACACCTACGGGGAGCAGTGGGCTTTGCCCGGCGGCTTTTCCAAGGAAAGCGAGACGCTGGATGAATGCGCCTACCGCGAGTTGAAGGAAGAGACGAACATCGACCGCGACGTCCACATTGAGCAGTTGAAAACATACTACAAGCCAGGTCGCGACCCGCGCGGCTGGATTCCGAGCGTCGCGTACGTTTCCCTCGTTCACGAAGATTTGCTCAAACATGCGCAGGCTGCCGACGACGCTTCCGATGCGCAATTATTTCCCATCGAAGAAGCTTTCGCTCTCAACCTGGCATTCGATCACCGCGAGATTTTGACGGACGCTTTGCAGCGCGTGCGGGAAAAAATGCTGCAAACGAACATCGCCAAAGCGTTCCTGCCTGAGCGGTTTACGCTGAGCGAGCTGTTGCAGGTCATCGAAACAGTCGTGCCCAGCTTCAAAGTGAACGATCGGGGCAATTTTGAACGCCGCCTGCTCGCCACTACGAGAAGGCAAGGCATTCTGGAAGCAGCAGTAGATGATTCGGGCCAGCCTGTTTACTCGACCGAGTATTCCAACTCTCCCGCCAAGCTGTACCGCTTTTCCGACTTCATCCCGACTGCCATGATTTACTGACAGGCTTACCCACATTCACTTCAGGAGGTTTTTGCCATGAAATCCTTGATTGTGATCGACTATACCAACGACTTTGTCGCGCCAGACGGTGCCCTGACCTGCAAAGAACCAGGGCAAGCTATTGAAGGACGCATCGGCGAATTGATCCGCGATTTTCTCGCAGAAGGTGATTTTGTCGTGATGGCGGTGGACGCTCACAAGGAGCAGGACCCGTACCATCCGGAAACCGGGCTGTATCCGCCGCACAACATCATCGGCACGTCCGGCAGGAACTTGTACGGGAGCATTCAAGGCATCTACGAGGAATTTGAGGACACCATCTACTGGATGGACAAAACGCGCTACAGCGCCTTCCAGGGCACTGATCTGGCCTTGCAGCTGCGGGCGCGGGGCATTAGCGAAATTCATCTGGTTGGCGTCTGTACCGACATTTGTGTCTTGCACACGGCAATCGAAGGTTTCTACCACGGTTTTCGCGTCGTCATTCACGAGGACGCCGTCGCCAGCTTCAATCCGGTAGGACACGAGTGGGCTTTGGGACATTTTCAACATCAACTGGGCATGGCCGTTGTGAAAAAATAACATCTGGCAGGCATGGACACCCAGATGCACACGGGAGGTTACGATCATGCGAATCGGCATATACGGAAGCAGCTTTGATCCGATTACTTACAGCCATCTGTTTACGGCAGCTACTGTCGCGCACAGAAGACGTCTGGACAAAGTCATTTTTGTCCCTTGCTCCTCCAAACGCCATGACAAAAAAATGCAGACGGAGGATGTCCATCGCCTGCACATGTTGAAGTTGGCGCTGGCCACCTGCGAGCATAAGACGAACCAATTCGGGCAGCCGCTGTTTGAAATTTCCACGGTGGAGATGGATGCCCTGCCTGGCGAAACATACACGTACGACACGATGGTCCATCTGCAAAAGAAATATCCGAACGACGAGCTGTTTTTCATCATGGGCTCGGACCTGCTGGTAGGGCTGTCGAACTGGGGCAATGCCGAAAAGCTGGTCTCGCAGTTTCAGTTCATCGTCATGTCGCGGGAAGGGTACCCGACCGCCGACCTGATTGCCGAAGACGCGCTTCTGCGCAACCACGACGAGCATTTTCTGATCATGAGCAAAGGCATCAACATGGGCATCAGCTCGACTTACATCCGCGATGAAATCCGCAAAGGCGGCGACCCGAGCTTCCTGCTGCCAGATGCGTGCCTCGCGTACATTTACGAGCAAGGCATTTACCGTGAGCAGCGGGTGTAAGACAGGGCGAGCAAGAAAGGTAAATCTTTCATTTTACAGACAATGAAAACGCCAAACGACAAGCTGACGTCGGTATCCACCTGACGTCAGCTATTTCCGTTTTTTGTCGTCTGCGAATACTGTCACGCTCATTACAGCAAAAGCACCTGTCAGCCCTCTAAAAGCCTAGTCATGTTTAATATCGTCAATCAAATACTTGTTTCCATTTTGCACTAATTTGAATTGTACATTCACGTCATACTTTTGTTTAACATCTGCCTGAAAATAGTCATACTCGATTCCGGTAAACTTGACGATTACGCTCTGATCGTTTTTCTGAATGTCCACTTTTAAATTTTCGTCAATCGCTTCCAGGCCTTTTTCAAATCGCTCTCTTTCAAAGGTCTCATACGAACCATCAGTAGCCGCTCTAAAGAAGGAGTCAAATATTTTTTCAGATGCTTCTGGTGTAAAATATTTATTTAGTCTTGAAGAAATAACATCTTTTACAGCGCCTTCTGCTTTCGGCTTTCCATTTGCTAGACGAGTCAAATCGTCTGTCCAGACTTGCAGTTTCCTAAACCAGTCCCAAATATAAACTGGTTCTTTTGAGGCTAATACACTGTCATCCAACTCAGAAGGAGCGTAGTCTTCCAGGAGAGAAACAAGCAACTCAGCGTTTGCTTGTGTCAATATATCTTTCGTGCTTTCTTGTGTAGTCGTGTTGACATTGGCACTAGCAGTAAACTCCTTTTTTTCCACGCCTTGATTATCGGCAATTGTGTTATTAGAAGCACAACCTGTTACACCCAAAACAAGGCAAGCAATAACAAGCAAGCTTTTGGAAGCGATATTTACTCTGTTCATTCAATCTCTCCTATTTCTTAAAGTAAAAGTCTTTAGAAAAAACTTACCTAACCCGAGAATCACTCTTCCTGTTTTACAAGTAAAATATTACCATTTCCGAGACTCAATATGAACATTCTTACTTTACTTATCACCATTACTCTCTTGCATAAAGCACTCCCGAAGCAGGTTGAACAGCCGTTTGGCAAAAAAGAAAAAAGAGAAGCCCGATTCGTTAAATCGCCGGACTTCCCTTGCTTTTGCTTCATCTCGTATTCTTCAAACTACCATCACGACACTTGATCTTTGCGCAAATAACGCTCGAAATCATCGGTTGCCAACGGTCGGCTGAACAAGTAGCCTTGGCCGTGATCACAGCCGTTTTGCTGCAGGGCGGCCGCCTGGTCGTTCAGTTCGATGCCTTCGGCAATTACGTTCATGTTCAAGCTTTGCGCTATGGTCACGATGGCTTTTACGATCGCTTGGCTTTCCTGGTTATGGTGAATATCGCGGATGAACGAGGCATCGATTTTGATCGTGTCCACCGGCAAGCTTTTAATATAGCTAAACGAGCTGTAGCCTGTCCCGAAGTCATCGATGGAAATGTGGATGCCGATATCGCGAATTTGCTGCAAAACGGCCGTAGCTTCCTCCATCTTCACAAAGATGCTTTCTGTAATTTCCAGCTCCAGCCACTCCGCAGCCAGCTCTGTCTCCGCTAAAATCTGCTTGATCATCTCGACAAGGTCTTTTTGATAAATTTGCCTCGCCGACAAATTCACCGACACTTTCAGCAAGTAGCCTTGATCGTGCCAAATTTTGTTTTGGCGACATGCTTGCCGCAAAATCCATTCCCCGAGAGCAATAATCATCCCCGTCTCTTCGGCAATCGGGATAAACCGATTCGGCGGTATGACCCCAAGCTCCGGATGAACCCAGCGCACGAGCGCTTCCATCCCCGTCAGCGTATCTGTCGCGATGTCTATTTTCGGTTGGTAGTAAATTTGGAACTGCTCTTGCTCGATCGCTTTGCGCAGCTCGTTTTCCATCAGGATGCGCTCCAGCGACTTGGCTTCCATCGTCGGATCGAAAAAGTCGTATCCGTTTTTCCCGCGCGATTTGACGGTGTACAGTGCGGTGTCCGCCCGTTTGAGCAAATCGTCGGCGTTATCTCCATCCTGCGGGTACAGCGCAATGCCGATGCTGCACGACACGTTGAACGAGTGGTCTTGAAGGATAAACGGTCGTTGCAAAGCTTCCATGATCTGATTGGCCAGCGCGGCCGCTTCTTCGCGATCCGCCAATTGGCTGAGCAATACGGTAAATTCATCTCCGCCCAGCCTCGCGACCACATCGGTGGGCCGCAGACACGCCTTCAGGCGATTGGCTGCTTCCACCAGCAACAAATCCCCTACATCGTGACCGAACGAATCGTTGACGTCCTTGAAGCGGTCCAGATCGAGGAACAAGACGGCCAGATTGGACTGAAAACGTTTGGCTTGCATGATTTCCCTGCTCAGGTGCTGGGTGTACATGCGCCTGTTCGGGAGATCGGTCAAGGCATCGTGATAGGCCAGATGATGAATCAGTTCCTCCGACTGTTTGCGGTCTGTAATATCGCGAGTGACAAACAGCAGCTTGCTCACATTGCCCAGCTCGTCCACAATCGGATTGATCTTGCTTTCGGTCCAGATCGTTTCTTTTCTGCTCGTCTGAATGCGGCATTCCACCGTGTACTCTTTTCGCGTGGAATACGTATGTTGAATCGCAAAAGCCATAATATCCCGGTCATCCTCGACAATCCACTCGAACAGATTGTGAAAACGCTCGTCCGGAACATCGTGGTCAAAAACGGCCTTGTGAGCCGGAGACAAGTACAAAAAATCTCCTTCGGCATTGACGATACTGATGATGTCGGATGTATTTTCAGCGATGAGTCGGTACAATTCCTCGCTTTTTCTGACTTCCTCTTCCATATGTTTGCGCGCCGTGATGTCGTTGCGAATGGAAACGTATTGATAGATTTTCCCCTTTGTATCCACAAAAGGCACAATGGTAGTATCAACCCAATACAGACTGCCGTCTTTCGCCCGATTGCATATTTCTCCCCGCCACACTTGCCCCGAGCCAATGCACTTCCACATTTGCTTGAAAAATGACTTGGGATGGTGCCCGGAGTTGAGCAGGCGATGATCTTGCCCGATCAGCTCACTGCGACTGTATTTGGATATCCGGCAAAATTGCTCGTTTGCCCGGAGAATAATCCCGCGATGGTCTGTGATCGCCAGGATCGTCGACTGATCTAGTGCATACTTTACGTCAGCAAGCTCTCGCAAGACCACTTTCAATTCCCCGTCCTTTTCCTGTAGCAATTCTTCCCATTCTTGTGGGGTCAAGGCTTCCATCAATTTGCTTCTCATCCTATCACCTGCTTGCGCTCATGCACCGTGCACGACGCCGATAATTTTACCAAATTTTGTTTGCCGTCAAAGCAAAAACAAAAGGAGTAACTTTCGCACTGACAAATTCCTAGATTCTCAAAAAAAATGACCCTCTTTCAAAGGATCTGAATATGTTGGCGACAAGTTTGCTTCATTTTACCATGTATTGCTTAAAGATCAACATCCACGCATGCGTTAGAAGCGACAGTTTTGCAAACTTCCGTAACCAGACTGACGTTTTGCAGCTTGTCCGGTTTAAAGCCGCAGGCAACTTGCAAAAACGTTAGCTCCGTTTCCGCCGTTTCGCCCGCCTGGCCCGTCTTGTCGGTCTAACCCGTCCCGCCTGTCTCGTCCGTCTATTCCGTCTCTTGAGCCGCAAACTCCCCCGACTCTCCCCCACGCCCCATGTATTCGTCTCGCTCTGCTTGTTGATGACATTCACAACATTCCCGCTGTTTCCGCCGCCTGAACCGGAAAAGGATTTGCTGACGCTTTTAGGAGAGTTGTTCGCCGTATCGCCAAAATTGACAGAACCGGAATTGTTGGTAATCTGTACATTTCCCACATATGTCGGCACTCCTCTCCCTCCTGCCCTTGTGCTTTTGGACTACTTATACAGTATGTTCGGCAAAACTCGCCTGATTGGACGATGGTTGATAGGTTCCACAAAAAAAGTCTCCCGCATGACAACTGCCACACGGAAGACTCGAATTTTCCCCTTTTATTCGCTCTGCTTTTATTGCGCGGTGTATCCGCCGTCTACCAAAAGGCTTGTCCCTGTCACAAAAGATGCATCGTCACTGGCGAGGAACAAGACTGCCTTCGCGACTTCCTCCGGCTTGCCGAGCCGTCCCATCGGATGCAAGGAAACCAGATGCTCGTTCATTGCTTCATTGCGTCCGGCAATGAGCGGCGTATCGATATAGCCTGGGCACACGGCATTCACGCGGATGCCTTGTTTCGCATACGTAATGCCCAACGTCTGGCTGAGCAGCTTCACGCCGCCTTTTGCCGAAGAGTAAGCGGTAACTCCCGCTTTTCCGGCATGGCTGTGGATCGAGCCGCAGTTGACAATCGCTCCGCCCGTTCCTTGCGCCAGCATTTGCTCGATGACGTATTTATCGCACAGAAACACACCCGTCAGATTGATGTCGATCGTTCTTTGCCAATCGTCGGTGCTGAGCAGATGCGCAGGAGCGTCCTTGGCGATCCCGGCGTTGGCGAACAAAATGTCTACCTGGCCGAACCGCTCCACGGTAGCGTCCACCATGTGCTTCACTTCCGCTTCTTTCGTCACGTCTGTCTTCACAAACAACGCTTCGAAGCCAGCTTCATTCAACTCTTTCGCCAGCTCGTCGCCACGCGGGGAAAAGTCGGCAATGACGACCTTTGCCCCTTCCTGCGCGAAAAGACGCACCGTCGTTTCCCCGATCCCGCTTGCTCCGCCTGTCACGATTGCCACTTTATTTGCCAGTTTCATGATTGTTTCCCTCCGTTTTCAAATGGATGCTAACGCACAGGAGATGAACGCGCTGTTCCTCCGCCATCGCTGACGAATCCCGCCCCGGTTACGTGGGCAGACTCGTCAGAAGCGAGGAAAAGCACCATATTGGCTTGCCTTGCTTCTATTATAGACCTGCTTTATATTCAATCATATGCAAACATACTTAGTGCAGATTAAGTATAGCTAAAGGATGGAGGAATCCCATGCATCTGGAACAGCTTGAATACATCGTGGAAATCGCCAAGGCAGGCTCTTTGACCAAAGCAGCGCAAAACAAGCATGTCACGCTGTCCGCCATCAGCCAATCCCTCTCCAGTCTGGAAGCGGAGCTGGGCATCGCCCTGTTCACTCGTTCCCGTCTCGGAGCTGTTCCTACATCCGAAGGTCGAGTCATTATCAAAAAGGCTTTCGAGGTGCTGAGCAAGATCGAGGAGATTCAGGAGGAAGCGCAAAGCAGTGCCAATACGCTCAGCGGCGAACTGAGATTGGCGACCATTCCCGGCCCGATGGACTTGTTGGTGAACGCCGTGTCCAGCTTTAAAAAGGACTACCCGCAAATCCGCATCGAGATCGCCGAAAAAGGTTCGCAGGAAATTTTGGAGGACATCGGGCAGGACAAGCTCGATATCGGCCTGATTATTATGTACGAAGGTTTGCTGAAAAAAAGCGCCGGGCAAAGGCTGAGCTTCGAGCCTGTGCTGGAAGGCAAAATGGTCGTAGGCATCAGCAAAGGCTCGCCGCTCGCCTTCCAGGAGTCTGTCAGCCCCGAAGAGCTGCGGCGGCATGCTTTCGTGCTCTACAACGACGACTACGTCAAATGGTTTGTCGCAGACTTTGCCGCCAAATACGGCCCTGTCGATATTTTGTTCACGACAAACAACACGGATGCCATCCGCAATGCCGTGCGGGAAAATCTCGCCGTCACGATCGGACTGGACTATTCCTTCATGCACGACCCGCATTTGCAAACGCTGGACATGCGCACTCTCGATCTCGACATTCCCGAGCAGCAACCCGTTCACCTCAGCTGGGTCCGATCCTCGGAACGGCATTTTTCCCGCCTGGCAAAAGGCTTCACAGACCGTCTTCTGGCAGATTTGAAAAAGAAAAAATTCGGGCCGCTGTCCTGAAGACAGACGACAGCCTGTGCCGTCCAGCGCGAAAAAGGCCGCCGTACACGGACGGACAGCCTTTTCGCCTGCTTTCATCTCGTCTTCCTATTCCACTCCCGCCTGAAAAGTCCGGGTAACGGAACCGTCGATGATCAGCGCAGATTTCGCCTTGACCAGCTTGTTCTCATACGTAAAATCCTTGCTGGAATAGTTGGCGATGACTTGCAGGTCTTGTCCGTAGACGGCCGTTTGCACCAGTCGGTCCTTGGTCAATACAGCAAAATCAGTCATCGGGCGTTGCACGGCTTTTTGATGGAACGGCGTCCAGACTTGCAAATGCCGCATGATCGTCTCTTTGTTGGACTCCCAGACGCGGTTGTCCAGATGGTAGAGCGGCGGCACGTTGTACAAAAGCTCGCCAAGCATGCGTGTGCCGACCTCGCCTTTGATTTTCAAGCTGTCCCATTCCCAATGATGGCTGGTAATGACCGACTCGTTGTACACGAGTTTGAACAAAGGCAGCGAGTACGCAGGATCAAGGTAGACATGCCGGTATTCGTCCTTGAGCGGAACCTGTTTGGCATAACGTTCAGGGATTTCGCCCGCTGGCGACCAGTAGCCGCCTACATAGTACGGACTGGTCTTGTTTTGGCGCATATCCGGGTCTGACCAGCGAATGACCGGAGTCTCAATCCCGTGGGCGTAAGCGATGCTGCCGCTGGCAAAGTCATTGCCCGTCTCCGATCCGATCACCATGTCCCATTCGTCGCGGATGTAGTTCATCCGCGCAAGCTTCGCCTGCATATCCTGCTGCTGTGTAGTCGTATGCTCCTTGGAATAATCGTCGTGGAACTCCCCGGCGGCGTCCACGTCGATAAACCACGAGTTAAACCGCACGCCAGTCCCCATGATCTCACTCATTCTCTGCTTCACGCTGGGCAACGACAAAGTCGGATTCAACAATCTGCCCCGCTGCAAAAACCCGCCTTTTTTCTCCCCGTTTTTCTTCGCAATCGTCGCCTTCTCATACAAGCTTTTGTCCGCGAAAATCGCTGTGTTCCAATCCGGATTCTCTTCTTTATGAATCGAATGGTAGGAGTCGTAGGTCGCGATCAAATAGCCGGCATCGTTCGCTTGCCCGATGAACGCAGGCTTCATGTAGGCAGCCGTCCAGTCTGGCAGACCGATCCAGGCGCGCGCAATGCCTGCCTGTTGCATTTTTTGCAGCAGCTTGAGGGAATCGGTATCCCCCCATTGCTCCACAGCGGGAACGGCATCCTGCAAGACGCTTTTCAGCAATCGCTTGTTCAGTTCGTACAACTCGACTTCATCGAGTTGCTCCACGCCTTTTGCGATCAGCGCTTTTGCCTTGCTGTCCGCGATACCTGCAAACAGCTGCGGATTGTAAAAGTCGCGGGAGCGCAGCGCGTAGTTGAAGCCGTTCAAAATCGCCTTCCTTTGATAGGCAGCGACGTAATCTTGCTTCATGATCTCGCTTAGCTGCGCAATGCTCTCCTGCCCGTCCTCCTTGTTGTCGGCCAAAAGCTTGACGAGCCAGTTCGTGAAGTCTTTGCCCAGCTTTTTAGCGAGCATCGCCCACTTGACGTCGTCCTCCGCCAAAAACGTTTTGTTCCATATGTAGAAATGCGGTGCTCCGTACAGCTTTTCCACGTTCGGATTGGCGGCCGCCTTTTGTGCGAGAGTCGTGAACTCGCCCTGATTTTGGATGATTTGCTTGTACAGTCCGGCAATCTGCACCGGGTCATTGTCGGTCACGTACAGGCGGAAGCTGTACGACTTGTCAGGATTTATCGAAGGAAACTCATGCGTGAACTGCATCGAGATAGCCGGGTCGGCGGCAAAATCGAGCGTGTTGTTGAACATGTTGTCCACCATGTAAAAGATGGCGAACTTTTCCTGGTTCAAGGCGAAAAAGCGCATGGAAAACGACTCGCTAAACGACAGGCTCTCCTCCCGCAAAAACGACTGCCAGGCTTTGTCTGCCGCCGGAATCCATTTGCCTTCCCCGAGCGGCAGCATATAGCTCTGAGCCTTTACTTGCGGCCAGGAAAAGCTCTCCGCTCCCGTCGAAGTCAAGGAAATTTGCAGATGGTCTGCCTCTTTCGCGATCTTGACTTGCAGCTTGTCGTCCGGGTAGTTCCAGCTCACTTCCTGTTCACTCTTGTGCAAATTCTCGACCCGGCGCGCTGGCAAAGGCTCTGACGCCCGCTCCCGGCTACCGCCGCTTTCGACAAAAAGCTCAAACGTCTCCGGCTTCACCTCAAAAGAAAACGGCAGCGCTTGCTCCGGCTGTTTGGCAAGCTGTTTTTGTCCTCCGGGTTGCCCCGCTGTTGCAGCGCCTGTCTGCTCGGATGTTTGCTGAACTTGCGCGGTACTCTCACACCCGCTTGCCATTTGCAGCAGCAAGGCGAGAACGATTAGTCGCGGAATATGTCTTTTCATGGTTCTCTCCATTATCGAATGACTACATACATCGTATTGCGATGTTTATGGCCGCAGGAAGCGTGGAGAAAAAGAACGACCTTTCCCCCTGCTATTTCCTGCGCTGACGCACCTGCTTTTTCATCAGGAAAATGTGGAAAACGGCTTGTCCGTCCCTGCTTTGCCCCGTTGTTTGTACACAAAAGCCGCGCCTGCGCGAAACAATCCGTAGCCGCACAGCCCGCCAAGCACATTCAGCAGCAGATCGTCCACATCAAAGCTGCCCAAAGCAAGCAAAAACTGCAAAAACTCGACGCCCAAGCTGGCAAACAAAGCGGTAAAAAACACGCGATGAATGCTTTGGAACGATAAAAACAACAGCGGCAACAGCAATCCGAGCGGCACAAACAGCGCGATGTTCCCCAGCAGATTGTAAGCGATCGTATACACGCTGTAATGTTCAAAGTGGAGCACATAATCAAAAAGCGTCCGCATTGGCAGCGTGTTCTGAAAAATATGCGTATATTCAGCCGCACCGTATTGCAGCATCCGCGCTTTCCAGTCCAGTGTAAACGCCCTGCGGTGCCATCTGTCCGGGGAGAGCAGCAGCAAATAGCAGCTCACCGCCACATACAGTCCAAACAAGCCAAGAACCCACTTCCTCACGTACTTGTCGATGAGCGGCATAGACATCGCAAGCTGCCTTTTCAGGATGTCCACAGGCCCGAAGCGCTGGATCGTCAAGGAAGCAGCGTCCCGCTCCGTATGTCCCGCCTCTTCGATCAGCTCCTGCTGCATGCTCGTCAGATGGTCCAACAGCTCGTCTTTCATATCTTGCTTTTCTTTGCGCGAGCACGGCAAATCCCGAACGACCTGGTCGACGTATTCTTCCAGTTTCACGTTTTTACTCACTTCCCTCGTTGCAGAGTGCAACCAGTCTCGTCAGACTCTGCCAATCTTTCATTTTGGCAGCAAGCAGCTTCTGCCCTTCCCGGGTGATCCGGTAATACTTGCGGCGGCCGCCTTCCTTGGATTCTCCCCAGTACGACTCCACCGCTTTTTGCGTCTCCAGCCGCTTCAAGGCCGGATAAAGCGTCCCTTCGCCAATCTCGTACATCTCGTCACTTTTCTCCCGGATTTTTTTGGCCAACTCGTAGCCATACTGATCCTTCTGGGCAATCAGCGAGAGCAGCAACAGATCGATGCTCCCTTTTAACAACTCCTTGTTCACAGTAACAACTCCTTCGCGAGCATGAATAGAGAGTAGCACAATATACATCGCAATACAAGGTACTTGAAAAAGGAAAATCCAAACAAAATACTTTTGATTCTATGTAATTATTGACAAAAATAAAATAGGTAATATAGACTATTTTCGACAACGCTTTTCATAGGTCGACAGATTTATTCAGAAAATTCCTCCTTGCTCTACAACCAGATGATAGGTCCAAAGAACAGGGCGGAGGGAAGATGTCCTGAGCACTGCTTGCAGATCAACGTTCATTTTGTGACTTCATTCTCTCAAACTGGAGGAATTAACATGCTTGCTACCCTTCCAAACATCGCTCTTAACACGGTTCTCTTGGCTCATTTTATTATCGGTGTGCTATTTCTATATGCCGAATACAAGTTTTTGAGTAAAATAAAAGCCTCTAAGGAATAGAAGCCATAGATGCAACATGAGAAGCATGTGAAGCAAGAGAAGCAAAAGCAAAAGGAGTTTGCACCGCAGTGAAATCATTTTTTCGCCAAATGTTTTCCCGACAAACAAAGACCGAAGAAGAGCCCAAGTACAAGCAACTGGATTCTGACTTGATCAAAGCAGCCCGCTACGATCTGGAAGCCAATCACCTCTATATCCAGTTTCACGATGGCCGCGAATTTGTCTACTGCAAGGTCTCCCCGTATGCCTATAATGCCTTCCTGAATGCTGATTCGTTCACTGATCATTTTCATGCCTTCATCAGTCATCGTTATTTGCACTACCAGGTTATGTAGAAGCGCGATAACTGGACTGTAAAAAGCCCTCCGGATACATTCCAGAGGGCTTTGCGCGCGTCATCTATAGACTATTTTGTACAGCGGTTTGCATAGCCTACAAATTCATTTGCAAAATTTCTCTGTGCTCTACAACCAGATGATAGTTCCGAAAGAACAACGCAGAGAGAGGATGTCCAGAGTGCTGCTTGCAACTCACCGTTCTTTAACGGAGCGCAATATCTGGACTGTTCATTTATGACTTTGTGCTTTTTTCGCTAATTGATCCACATAATCCACAATGATTTTTTTGATCTTGTCATTTCCATAACCATGTATGAACGCATTTTCTTTGGACCAGTACAAAGTGCGAGAACTGGAGCCATCATGGAGATAGATGATTACCATATATTCTTGGGACCTGGGTGGCAGACTCTTGTAAATTTTTTTGAATGGGACATGGTCCAGTGATAAAAATTCGGCGGCAAATTGGGAAGTATCCTCATCTGATAAATCAACTGAATACACCTTATCGTTTTTATCAGTATATTCCAAGGTGACTTTCTTCACTTTTCCTGAGATATCGAAAAAATCCTCTATTTTTTTCGCATCCGGATTTTCATTTGCTTCATAGAGTACATTTCCAACGAACACCCGGAATTTCTCCGAATATCCTTTGACTTGATAAATCGGCGTTCCAATTTCGGCCCAGGTTGCGTCCCCATTTTTTATGCGATAGCCCAAACAAACGTTTCCATTTACCTTAAAAGAGACTTCGCCTATTTTCTTGCCGCGTTCCAAACCTTTTGTATCAGATTCGTAATTGCGGAGATACTTTACGTCGTTCCACATCAAAATGGCATCATACTCATCTACTATGATCTTGCATTTTTGCGTAGTCGGCTGACCGCTATTGCTCATGTTTTTTTGCGTGGACATGAGATTACTGGAAAGATGTGTCGTGTCATTCAACAATAGCATTATCGTCAGGGGGATTAACGCAAGATTCATTGCACGCCCTCCATTACCTTGATCTAAATTCCAAGACGCATCCATTACCAATTTGTTACGTATTTCCGCGATGTATTAAAAATCCGAATGGATGTTCTCCAATCGGATCTAATGTTATTACTCAACTAACTTGTATTTTTTGACTACCTGTTCTTTTAACTGGTTATAATGTTCAATCTGATCTCCAAAATAATCAACTTCGCTCAAATCATTATATTCAAAGTTTTTTCGTATGTTTTTTCCATTCTCATGGATTCTGTTATTATATTTACCTTGATACAAACCAGCAATTGCATAGCCTTTTTTATTTTTTACCGGTTTTAAAAACAAGGTGTATGTTTCGTTTTCGACCATAAGACTATACCCATTAATAGTAAAATAGGCGCCGTTTTCATCCACGATAGCAGGTTCGTATACGATAATATTGTCGTTTTTCTGGAGATCTCCTTCGAATACCTTTTTAATTTCTACAACGGAATCTGAACGGAATACTTTGCCTTCGACTAAGTTAGAAGGTATCGTTTCTCGCTCTCCAGTAAACGTGGCGTGAACGATTATCGGTGCATCTTCTTCCAGCTCACTCAAATTACTGAACGGCATAACTTGCCCATGATAAGAAATGATTTTTTCGCTTTTTCTCGCATCGACAGTCAAATAATTCGATGTCCATAGTACTAACCCAGCGGCTAAAGCAACCGATCCTGTCATTATCCATTTTTTCATGATATTCGATTTACACCCCTTAATATTTCCATTGTAGATTGCTGACATCCAAATCTGTGGGGCTAGTAAGAGTCCCTTTTCCGCTAACCATAACTGAGTCAGTATTCGTTGGCTGATGCTCCAATGCGTATACGTGCCCAAATTCATGTACTACTGTCTTTTTTCGGTTCGTATTGTCAAATTTATGTTTTCTCATATTTTCATAGGATAAAAGCACCACCGATGCGTCCCACCGACTGTTGTAGCTTGTGTCTTTGCAAGCACCGTTACTATTGTAGTTGCAAGGTAACATAATCCCAGGCAAATCTCCTAGATGAGGATTGTCATCTGAATTAAAAATCATCAAGTCTGGACGGTCACTGATCCAGGACACCTTTTCAAAGCCAAAATTAACATTGTCTATAGAGGAATATTCGGAAATCGCCCAATCGATCTCCTCTGAAAACAAACTTTTAGCGCTAGGGGCTATCATATATCTTAAATTTTGAGTAACTGACAAATTCTTAAATCCCCCGCCAGAGTAGAATGCTTTTGCTCCAGTGAGCGTACCCGATGCAGAGACAACAGAACACAGCGATATAGATAATGCAATCATCAACGCAGTTATATTTTTCCTTTTATTCATAATACACCCTCCTTTACAAGGATAATTAAATCATATAAGGAAAATTTTGCATATAAAATATCTGCTACAAAAAAGGGTTACATCTAAGCGAAATGTAGTGCTGATTCGTTCACTGATCATTTTCATGCCTTCATCAGTCATCGTTATTTGCACTACCAGGTTATGTAGAAGCGCGATAACTGGACTGTAAAAAGCCCTCCGGATACATTCCAGAGGGCTTTATGCGTCATCATCTTCATAGGCTATTATTTTAGCGCACGCTGCAAAAAGGCGCGTGTGCGCTCGTATTGCGCATTCGTGAACAGCTCTTCCGGCGTTCCCGACTCTACGACTTCCCCGTTGTCCATAAACATGATCCGATTCGCCACTTCTCTGGCAAACCCCATCTCGTGCGTGACGACCATCATCGTCATATGCTCGGAAGCGAGCTGCTTGATGACTTGAAGTACCTCGCCAGTCAGCTCGGGATCGAGCGCTGACGTCGGTTCGTCGAACAGCAAAATATCCGGGTTCATCATCAGCGCCCTGGCGATGGCGACACGCTGCTTTTGTCCGCCTGACAGCTTGGCGGGGTACACCTTCGCCTTGTCCGCCAGTCCGACCTTCTCCAGCAGCTCCGCGCTGCGTGCGCGAATGGCGCTGTCTGCCTCTCCCTTGACCACCTTCGGGGCGATCTCCAAGTTTTCTTGCACAGTCAGATGCGGAAACAGATTGAAATGCTGGAAGACCATCCCCATTTTCGCCGTGATGCGCTTGATTTGCTGCTGGGTGCTATAGACGCCGTCCTGCACCAAAAAGTCGTCCGTCACACGGATGCTCCCGCCGTTCACTTGCTCCAGATAGACCAGACTGCGCAGCATCGTGCTTTTTCCAGAACCGGACGGGCCGATCACGGCGACAACATCATTCTTGTTGATCTCAAACGAGACATCCTTCAAGACGGCCAGCTCGCCAAACGATTTTTTCAGATTGGTTACTTGAATGATTGCCATTTCACGCCAGTCCTTTATTCGAATTTGAATCTTCTCTCCAGCCATTTAAAAAACAGCGTCAACAGGAGCGTCATCAACAAATAGATGATGCCTGCGATGAAAAAGGGAACGATCGTAAAATCCCTGTTTACGGCAGTTTGGGCAAAATGCAGCAGCTCAGGTACAGCGACAGCGTAGAGCAAAGCCGTATCTTTTACCAGCGTAATCGACTCGTTGGAGACAGCCGGAAGCGCCACGCGAAACATTTGCGGCAAAATGATTTTGACTGTCGTCTGCCATTTGCTGAAGCCGAGAACTTGCGCCGCTTCATACTGTCCGCGATCGATGGACAGCAGCCCGCCGCGGAAAATTTCCGCAAAGTAAGCCGCGTAATTCAGGACAAAACCCAAGCAGGCAGCGACAAAGCGATCCATTACCAAATATTCGCCAATCCCGGGCAAAAGCGGCAGCCCAAAGCAGATGAACAACAACTGCAACAGCAAAGGCGTCCCGCGCATGACGTAAATGTACGTGTGTGCCAGCCAAGCCAGCGGTCTGACGTTGCTTTTGGCCAGCAACGTTAGGAGAAAACCGAGCGGAATAGACAGCACAATCGCGATCAAAAACAGCAGGATCGTCATTTGCGCCCCTTCCAGCATCGGCTTTGTAATCGAAACGATATATTCTAGACTCATAGTGCATGCTCCTATTTTGAAAAAGGTAGGCGTTTGCTCTTGTTCATCGCGACAAAAGCGTGGCTTCGCCCATCTGCCTGGCGAAGCCACGTTTCTTTCCTATTTCAAGACGCGATTCTCACCAAACCATTTTTCCGAGATTTTCGCGGCAGATCCATCCTGATTCATGGCGTCAAGCGCCTTTTGCAGCTCGTTCAGCAGTGCTTCGTTGCCTTTTTTGACTCCGACGCCGTACTCTTCGGGAGACAGCGATTCCTCCAGGAACTTGAAGGTTCCTTGATCCTTGGTCATGTAATAGTCCGCTACCACCTGGTCAATCACGACGGCATCGATGCGGCCGATTTTCAAGTCACTGAGAGCCAGCACGTTGTCAGGAAACTCGGTGATCGTTTTGATTTGATCTTTCCATTCGCTTGCATTCAGCGCGTCAGCTGCCGACGACATCTTTTGCAGCCCTACCACTTTGCCGTTCAGATCCGCCAGCTTTTTCATGTCCGAGTTCGCCAGCGTTACGACGACTTGTGCGTTCTGCAAATACGGCTTGGTGAACAGCACTTTTTCTTTTCGCTCATCCGTAATGGTATATCCGTTCCAGATCAAATCGATGCGGCCGCTGTTCAATTCGGATTCTTTGGAACCCCAGTCGATTGGCTGAAACTCCACCTGCTTGCCCATTTTTTCGCCAGCAGCCCGGGCGTAATCGATATCGAAACCGACCAGCTCATTTTTTTCATCGCGAAAACCCATTGGCGCGAATTTGTCGTCGATCCCGATGATCAGCTTGTTCGCGTCAGCGCCTGTTTTTTGACTGCCGCAGCCGACTACCAATGAAAATACGGCTCCTACCAGCAAGGATAGCAAAGCAAATTTTTTCATGATGATTCCCCCTAGTCCGACTATCTCTATATTTTACTATGATAAAGTGGTAATACGTTAACAAGGTATCATGATAGCACATCATCAGAAAAGAGTCGATACTTTAGCAAAGAAAAGCGAATATGAAAAAGATTCCAAATAAATAACGCCGGGATTTCTCCCAGCGTGCGCTTGTTTGTATGCGGATTCTCCCGCTCAATCACGGGATGCGAATTAGCAGATGCACGTCTTGCGCTTCTTGCCGATGGCTCCGCGCGCTACGATTTTTTCGATATACGCAGTCGCAAGCGGCACCTTGCACGCCGTATTGCCGACGTCGACATGTACTTTCCCGATAGCCTCGGCAACTTCCACCGCTTCGGCATGCAGAGCAGGAACATAGGCGCCTGCCGCGATGACAAAATGATTCATCGTGTACCGCACCCGGTTTCGCTCCTCGTGCACGGTCTGTTGGACTCGCGCAAGCAATGCCCTGATCTCCGGCAAGTCCAACTGCTCGTCAGGAGCGATTGACAAGTAGTTCGCGTACGTGCTCCAGCCGCATGCGGCGATCATTTCTTCTTCCGCTTCTATCCACTCGCGGGCCAATTCCAGTGCGAAAGGGCTTTCTGCCGCCACTCCCGCTACCGTATACTCCGCGAGCATATACCAGTACGCCTGTCTGACCCAGCCTTGCAGTTGCTCCTTCGTCACCGTTTTTGGATTGATGGCCAGCCCTGCCAAATACATCGCATCATGATTGCCCGTCTCGTACAGAGCCTGCACCAGCTTTTGATCGCGCTTGACCTCTTTCACCAGCTTTTTCATATCGCCAATGCGTACGCCGAAGAACGGCTCTCTGGCGCCATGGCGCAAAAAAGTCTTTTTTGTCTGCTCGCTCCCCAGCGCTTCAAGCTTTTGCAAGACTTCTTCCACAGTCATGTCTTTCGCCCTCCCTTTTTCTCTAGCATAACCACTTCTGCATTGCTTTTGCCCTTATAGAATAGAAAAAAGGTAGCGCAGGACCATGATCGAAGCCATCCCCACGACCACCGTTCCCAGCAAGCTGCGCGTCCAGATCGCCACGAGAAAAGTCGGGATTGCTGCCATCAGCTCGACATTGGTCAACAGCGGAGCCAGCTTGCCTTCGTGCAAAAACAGCTCCTGTCCGACCAGCGCGGCCATGACGGAAATCGGCACATAATGCAGCCAGCGGACACCCCATTCGGGAAGCTGCATGCGAGACAGCACCATCAACGGCAGTACCCGCGGCAAAAACGTGACCAAAGCACAGCCAGCAATAATGAGAAAGACGTCCCATCTCACTTCCATCGTTCGATCACCATCCCGATTGTCGATGCGCAAAGCGTGGCAACGATGACGCCAAGGTTGCCCGGATACACGACTGATACCCCGACTGCGATCACGACGGCGCACACAGCCACGAGAACGTCCCGCCTGATCTGCAAGCGGCTCATCATCGCCAGAACCAAAAGCCCGATGAACATGGCTGGCAAGGCGAAATCAAGCCCCAGCCCTTCCGGATTGGCAATCCATTGCCCAAAATAGGCGCCTGCCAGGTTGGCGACGATCCAGTTCAAATAAGCCGTCACATTCAAACCGTGCATCCATTTTTCGTCGATCTGTTTTTTCTTCGCCGCTTCGTTAATGGCAACCCCGAAAGTTTCGTCCGTCAACAGCGAGCCTACCAGCATGTTCTTGAACGCTGACAGATGGCGAAAATAAGGAGAGAGAGCCGCACTCAGCAAAATATGGCGCAAATTCACAAACAAAATCGTAATGATAATTCCTGTAGCCGAGCTGCCCGCCGCGATCATGCCTGCCGCGATGAACTGTGCAGAGCCTGCGTACAGCAAAATGCTCATCAAAGCAATTTCCATGATGCTCAGCCCAGCCGTCTTTTCCAGGACACCTGCCGCAAATCCGATGCTCAAATAACCGAGCAAGGTCGGAATGCAATCTTTGACCCCCTGCATGAAGCTTCCCTGATCTCTTGCGTTCGACAACGTTTCTACGTGCAGTTGCTCTCGCCCCACTGTTCTCCCTCTCTCTCTTTTTCACTGCTGGTTAAGAAAGCTTTTTCCCGTAACCACCTGGTAAAGATCCGGTTTGTTTCGCCAAAGCGTCTCGACTTTTTCCGGTCCCAGCACCTTTGTCACTTCTGCAAACATAATGTCGTGGCGAATGTACTCGACAGCCACCAAAACGAGAGCCGGGTCCTTCGTTTTGACGGCCCAGGCAGCCGTATTTGGCGCAAAATTGGCGATCAGGACTTCCTCCAAATCTCGCGCCACGATCGTGAGATGCCCGCCCATGCGCTCTTCTGCGACATCTGGCGCCATGTAGTCATGGTGATACGTCGTTCCCACCCGCGTCTGTGCTTGCCCAAACAGCACGGTAAAAACAGAAATGCCTGCCTCTGTGCACGCATCTACACTTTCCTGGATAGCCGGCACCTGCGGCTCCCAGATCGACAGCCATACTTCTCCTGTCGCCTGCTTGATCATTTGCCGCATCTCCGTCAGCACCAGTTCGTCGCCGCTGATCCGGCGAATCACATCGACTTCTTGTTCAGACTCCAAAGCGGACAAGCTTTTTTCCAAATAGTCGAAGGACTGCTCGAACTGTCCACGCAATCTGCGAATCAACTCTCTGGCCGCAAGCGGCGCGTAAGTCACAGGCTCTGAAGGCACCGTATAGACCGCCCCTTTTTCCAGCAGCTTGCCTATGACCTCGTAAATCATCGAGCGCGGTACGCCGGAGCGCTTGCTGATTTCGTATCCGGTAATCGGGGAATGCTTCAACAAGCCAATGTAAGCCTTGCACTCGTATTGGGAAAAACCGAGCTTTTGCAACTCTTTGTAAATGTCGTCCATATCGTCCTCTTTAGTCGTTAGTCTTATACTCACTATAATGCCTCTCCCGCCAAACATGCAACAAAAAAAGCCCTCGGCATTCGAGAGCTTTTTTCACACATGCTGTTAAGCGATTTCTTTCACTTTAATATAAGAAACGTTTCGCACATTGATGACGATATCGTCGTACTGGAGCCATCCATCTTTCTGGTTGGCGACCATCTGGATGATCTCTTCCGGTTCTGTCGTCTCAATGCGGATCACTTCTCCCCCTGAAAAGTGAAATTCGATTGTTTTCGTCTCTGCCATCCTCTCATCCCTCCTCTTCTCTCTATCTTTATCGGATGGATGGTAAAATTTTGTTACGCTACTCTTACCGTTACCTTAATTCTGACTATTTTTATAAAGAATTGGTTATTTTTACCCTACCAAAACTTGACAAGACTGTTTCTTTTGGATTATATTTTGCATGATTCGACATGACTATACATTTTTCGCAAACTGAATGACAAAGGCAAAGTCATCGAAAGGTGGCGACGCAAAACCACGGGTCTAAAGTCTTCGACCATGACAGCCGGGTTGCCATACATCATGTGCGTAATTGTGCGATGATGGTGACTGAAGGCTGTTCCCGTGTGTGGAATGGCCTTTTTTGTGTGAAAAACGTCTCGACGTTTTTCAGGAAATTGGATGTGGCCGCTTGCGGTCAACAAAACGGTCATGGCCGTTTTGTGTGCAATCTCATAGAAAGGAGGCGCCAGTCCATCTATCAACAGTAAACTTGTACATGAAAAATCAAAAGAGAGATAAAAATGGAGTGGAGTATTATGTACAAACTGGTTGATTCAGTAGAGTCTTTGGCGAGTTTTCACCAAATCAAGGAGAGCGTTTGGACCTCCATGGGCTTTGAAATGGAATACGTCAAAAATGGTTCCGATGCTTATTTGCTATTGTCAGAAGATGACGAAGCAGGCGGTACTTTTGAATTTACGCCACATGAAAAATCTTCTGCTTTTCTCCGCGATTTGTTTCAGGACGTGTTGAGCGCCGATATGAAAGTGGTGGAAGTAGACAGTTTCGCTGTCTTGCCGAAATACCGTGGAAAACTGGGACGTTGGGGCGTTGCCCTCATGATCGATTATGCTGAAAAACACGGTTATACGCATGCAGTCGGTTTAGCAGACCCGGCTTTTTTTCAGTTGATTAATACAAAATACAACGTCAAAGCGACACAAGTGAAGGATATGGTCTACTACAAAGGAGCGAACGCCATCCCGACCATTTTTCACCTGCAGGAAGCCTATACAAGCAAGGACCATCCCGCGTTTTCCTGGTATCAAACGCTTTGCAAACAAATAAAAGTTGAGGTTAGCTGACATGGAACTTTTACAAAGAAGAAATAATTGGGTCGTCATTGTTTTTGCAAGCATCATTACCGTGGTGCAAATCGTGAATCTCATCATGGGAGTGCCGATTTCCTTCGTCTTGACTGTGCTCAGTATTTTGTACGGAGTGCTGGCGCCGTTCGCGTATTTGTCCAATCGTCCGGCGTGGCGCGACAAAATGGCTCCATTCATGAAGTTTTTCAACTTCGCGGTAATCGGCATCTTCATGTTCATAATTACCGGGCTTGATCCTTGGCTGGTCAATATTATGACCATCATGTTCTTCGTAGCCGTCATGGGGATTTATCAGGACAGGCTGATCAACATTTTGACGATCGTGGCAGCGCTCGGGATCGTCACGTACTACTTCCTGACAAATGGCGAGGCGATTTTTTATACCTCCAATCCGGTTCATTTGATGTACTACCTGCTTACCTTCTGCTTCGTATCGGCAACAAGCATGATGCACGCGATATTCAACAACAGACTGCAACAGGAAAGCGAAGAACAGAAGCAGCAGGCGATCGCTTCCAAAGAATCGCTGCAACGCATTTTGGATCAGATCAACGAATCGCTCAGCTCTGTGCAGGAATACCAGGAGAATCTGAACAAGGTGACGGATGGCGTGAATGTCCGGGCAGTTGAAACCGTCGCTTCCCTTCAGGAAATCATGCGCTCCTTCTCTGTGCAAACCGACAACACAAACGAGCTGCGCCGCGAGATGGGCACGACCAATCTCCAGGTAGAAGACATGACTCGTTCTGTCACAGAGATGCACGATTACGTAGAATCGACGAAAGAAGCGACCAATGAAAGCGGCAAGCGCATCAATAACATCGGCAGCGACTTTGAACGCTTCATCAAGGACATCCAGGATACGAACCGACTGATTCAAGAGCTGAACAAAGAAACGGAATCGATTGAAAAAATCATCCAAACGATCTCCGATATTTCGGCACAGACCAACCTGCTCGCACTCAACGCCACCATCGAGGCGTCCAGAGCCGGTGAGCATGGCCGTGGCTTTGCCGTCGTAGCGGATGAAGTGCGCAAGCTGGCCGAGTCTTCCAAAGTATCCTCCGAATCGATCTCGACCTTGTTGATGACGATTCGCGAAAAAATGAAGCTCGTTTCCGACATGATCTCCGAGTCCCAGGTGTCTTTTGAAAAGAACAGCGAAGGCATTATGGAGGTCCAAGAAATGTTTACAAACGTGGACAACTACATGCACAACTTCGCGGAAAAAACCAAAAATCTGCAAGAGTTCATCGTCCACGTGCACAGCATGATCCAGGAAGTCAATGCAAAAGTCGAAGTCAACGCAGACATTACCGACAAGAACAAGGAAAGCCTCGAAGAAGTTCTCGTGCTCGTCTCTGACCAAAAAGAAGAGATCGTCAAAGTATCTGGCGGCTTCGAAAAGATCGAGCAACAAATTCGCGGCTTGAACACGTAAAAACCATTGGCAAAAATTCCACTGAAACTGTCCTCTTTTGAGGGCAGTTTTTTGCATTTATGGCAATAATGTTACCTAATTGTTACAACTGTGAACGAACCTCAACTTTTTTCCATCAAATTATTTTTTCTGCATAGCATGTCCTCCTGGTATCGCTTATAATACACATGAATTTTTTCCGTTTGCTTTCCTTCCATCATGGATCGATCCAACGCAAAGAGAGGCCATAGCCATATGCCTGTTATACATCGTTTCAAGCTGAGCCCGGGGAAAAAGATTGGTCTGACTGCCCTTCTGACGGGTCTGGTTTCCTTGTCCATCGTGTTGACGGTGACAATTTTGCTCGTCGCATCTTATCAGTCCAAGAAGAAGTCACTGATTGATACCACGCTTACTTTGAACTATTCAAGCGCAAGCAAAATGAGTCAAATGATCAATTCCTTGTTCATCTCCATGCGAAGCAGCTTGCGTTATTCCGCCTCAGTCGTAATCGACCACCCCTCGCAGACGCAAAAAGAAGCCGACGAACATCTGGATATCCTTCGCAAAAGCAGCAACTATTTCAATTCGCTAACTGTCGTGGATGAAAACGGGATTATCCGCACCGTTTCTCCGGCGTCCATCGGCACAGTCGGCCAACACATTATCACCAAGGAAGGCAACTATGCCTTGGAACTGAAAAAGCCCTACATTTCCTTGCCCTACATATCTGCGAGAAGCAACCGCCATATTTTGTTCATGAGCGAGCCGATCTACGACAAAGAGGGCAAATATCGCGGCTTCATCGGCGGAACCATCTACCTCCAGGAGCACAACATCATGAACATGATCTTCGGCAGCGCGGCAACGGATACGACCGGATCTTCTTTTTCCATCGTCGGCTCCAACGGGCAGTTGCTGTTCCATCCGGATGAACAGTTGATCGGAAAAGATCTCAAATCCAACCCCGTCGTAAGGAAGCTGATGGCTGGGCGAAGCGGTCATGAACAAATGGCGAGCATACAGGGCGGGCAGTTGCTGGCCGGCTATGCCCCCGTTGCCGAAAACGGCTGGGGCGTCATGGTCACCTCCCCCATCGAGTTTGTCTACAACGAGCTGCATAGTCAGGTGAGACTGATGCTGGTTTATTTGCTGCCCCCTTCCCTGCTTTTGCTCCTGATTGTCATCAAGCTGGCCCACACGCTTGCCAGACCTTTTGTTCAGCTTGCCGACCTGATGAGCAAGATGGGCTCGGAAAAAGTAGAGCTACCCCAAAATCGGCATCACTGGAACCGGGAAGCGGATTTGTTGACCAAAGCTTTTCGCAATGCTGCAAAAAAAATCAAGCGGAAAACAGACCGTCTCACGCACGAAGCAACGACCGACGCGCTTACGGGACTTGCCAACCGCCGTTCCGTCGAAAATTTGCTGCAACAATGGTTGCGGGAAAACAAAAGCTTTTCCATCCTGCTGTTGGATATTGATCGCTTCAAGCATGTAAACGACACCTTCGGCCATCCTGTGGGAGACGAAGTGTTGAAGCTGTTTGCCCAGATCATGACAACCTCTGTCCGCAAAAGCGATGTTTGCGGGCGGTTTGGCGGAGAGGAATTTATTGCCCTGCTCGGCGGCGCCTCCAGCGAAGATGCCTTTTCCATCGCCGAGAAAATCAGATGCAGCATGGAAAACAGTGTCACACCAACTGGCCAGACGATCACTGTTTCCATCGGGATCGTCAGCAGCACACGTCAGCTTCACTCCGTTCCCGCTTTGATTGAGCTTGCTGACCAAGCGTTGTATCAGGCCAAGCAGTCCGGCAGAAATCGGGTGGTAGTAGCCCAAACCGCGCAACCAAAAAACAGGCTTGATTCGTAAAAACTTGCGTGAGTGAACCCCTGTCTGTCACTCGCGAATAGCAGAGATCGCCTTGGACGCCTCGACGTTCAGGCGATTTTTTTATGCGCCCGTTGACAATATAAGCATCGGGATATATAGTTACTATAGTTAAGTTAACTAAACTAAATTACTTTGCAAGGGCTTTCTGATCTTGTCTTCTGTCTTCTGTCTTCTCCCGGCTCATTTTGTTCAGACTTCGCGCAAATACTATTGTTCACGAGGAGGAAATCCATGCTTGCCGAATATCGAAAAATCGTCCATGAGTTGAACGATGCCTTTTACGAATATTACATGTACTACAATAAAGTCGCGAAAAAGCTGGATGAGTTTCAGTTGACGCTTCAGCAGGAAAACTTGTTGCAGTACATCATTCGCAATGAACGGGTGACCGTCAACGAGATCGCCGCCTTTTTTTCCATTACGAAAAGCGCAGTCAGCCAAGTGTTGTCTCATCTGGAATCCAGGACGTTTATCAGGCGGGAAAGCAATCCGGAAGATCGCCGGGAGTCGTTTATCCTGCTGGGAGAAGCGGGGCAAAAATACGCGGAGTTGATGGATGAAGCAGACGAAGCGTTTGTGAAACAATACTTTTCCCAAATCGACATGAGCGTGCTCGAACAAATGCTGGAAACGATCAAAAAGGTCAACCGGGCCATAAAAGAATCAGCAGATACAGAAAGCCGGTAAAAGCAAGCAGCCACGGCTGTGAGCGGATTGTAAATTCATTGGAGAGTTAGTGGGGAAAACCATGAAAAGGAACAACAACCAAAACTGGTCTTTAGGTTTAGTCTTGTTTAATTTATTTATTGCGTACGTCGGAATTGGCCTGGTCGTTCCGGTCATGCCGTCCTTTGCCCATGAGTTGAACCTGAGCGGAGAAGTCGTGGGCTACTTGATTTCCGCCTTTGCCTTCGCCCAGCTTCTCGCCTCGCCGATTACGGGCGTCTGGGTCGATACGTTTGGCAGAAAGAAAATGATTGTCTTCGGCCTGTTCTTGTTCGCATTCTCGGAGCTTATGTTCGGATTGGGCAACCAGGTCTGGATTTTGTTTTTGTCGCGAGTTTTAGGCGGAATCAGCGACGCTTTCATTATGCCAGCTGTCATCTCTTACATTGCCGATCGCACTTCGCTGGAAGACCGCGCTCGCGTGCTGGGCTATCAGGCTGCCGCCATCAGCGGCGGTTTCATCATCGGTCCCGGACTGGGCGGATTCATCGCAGAGCTTGGGATACGCGCTCCGTTCTTTTTCGCAGCCGGATTTGCCGGTATCGCCGCCGGTATCTCGCTGTTTGTCCTGGAAGAGTCGCTGACGAAAGAACAAATGGCAAAAAATAAAGCGCAAAAAGTGAGCGTCAGTTTTATCGGTGAGATCAAAAAATCGTTCCGCTCGATCTATTTTGTGCCCCTGTTGATTGTGTTTGTGCTCTCTTTCGGCCTTGCCGCATACGAGATGATGTTCAGCCTGTTTGTTGATGCCAAATTCGGCTTCACTGCCAAAGATATCGCCGTCATCATTACCGTCGGCTCCGTTTTCGGCGTAGTTGCCCAGATCGCTTTCTTTGAGAAGCTGGTGGACAAGTTTGGCGAGAAAAATATGATTCAAACGACACTCGTGACAGCCGCGCTGTTTATTTTTGCGACGGTCTTCATCAACAGCTATTGGGGAATCATGGTCGTCAGCAGCATCGTGTTTTTTGCCTGCGACTTGCTGCGCCCTGCTGTAACCACGCTGCTTTCGAAGATGGCCGACGAGGACCAGGGCTTTGTCGCCGGGATGAACTCCACCTATACAAGCCTCGGAATTATTGTTGGTCCCGCAGTCGGTGGCATTTTGTTCGACTGGAACATCAACTTCCCGTACATGTTCGCCGCTGTCGTGCTCTGCGCTGCCTTTGCGCTGTTTGTTTATTGGAAAAACAAGCTGCGAGCGCCAGCGCACGGGTAAAAACACTTGCGCAGCTGCGGAAGCGAGAGGATGTCGGGCTATCTCGGTTATTGCACGGCTTGGTTTTAACATGCTGTCGCTTTGTTACTACTGGACATGGAACTGCTTGTTTCTAGACACGGCACCGCTCGTTTCCAGCGGTGTTTTTTCTTTTCGCTGAGAACTGATCTCCCACTCGCTGCTACAGGCGCTACTCCTTCGCCCCCTGCTTTTTTCGTCTCCCCGGTCGGAGGCTTGGCGTAAAGAGTCCTCTTTCGTAAGCATACCGAACAAGCTGCGTCCGATTTTTCAACCGCAGCTTGAACAAAAGCTCCTTGAACTGCTTCCTGACCTCGTTCTCGGAAAGCAGCAACTCTTCCGCAATCTCACTGTTTTTATACCCTTTGCACAGGCAGCCGAGCAGCGCCATCTCCGTCGGGTTCAAGCCAGGGCGGTTGAAGTGGCATGGCTTGTCTGCCATAAATTCCTGCAAAATATGATAACCCAGCTCACGCGGCATCGGCGCATCATCTATCAGCACAGAGCGCAAATATTCGTGCCGCGATGCGGGATGCAACGTCTTCAGCAAGTACCCTTGGGCACCGTATTTCAACGCTTCAAAAAAGCATTGCACATCCGTCGAATCGGACTGGACGATAACTTTGCTGCCAGGATTTTGTTCCTTGATTCGCGCAATCGCCTGCCATTCATCCTGATCCTGCAAGTTCAAATCAATCAGCACTGCTTTTGGCGCAAACTTGTTGGCCAGCACTGCCGCTTCCGCAGCCGTATCGGTTTCAGCCACGACCTGAAACCCGCTATCCAACTGAAGCAGTCGCCGCAACTGCTCTCTTGCCTCCCGGTTGTGGTCTGCAATCAATACTGTAATCATCTCTGTCATGTTAGTTTCACCACACTCCGCTTTTTCTTAATCCTACTCCTGTCGGGACTGCTCCGAAATGCCCCAATCGGGTCATATTTCGTTAAGAAGCGATGACAATTCCATGGCAAAAAGTTCACAAAGAGCGAACAGCAACTTCACATAAAAGCCAACAACAGCTCCATGCTTTTCGCGAATTTGCCTGAATAATCCCTTGCTGATGCGCCTGTCCCGGTTGATGCCGCTGCGTCAGGGACAAACCGAAAAAGGGAGATTTCGTGTGCTCCGCTTTCTTTTGTCGCTCTTGCGCCTGCTCTGATCCGATGTGCCGACCTCTACTAGCTTTCCCCAACCTTTGCAAAGGACGCGTCCCAATTTCTCTTTGCGCCGCGAAACCAACTAATTGTATAATGGGCACGCAATAAATCCGTTTATAAATGAGGTGACAACCCTTGCCTCTTGATTTGCACCAGGATGAACATATTCAGCTATGGCAACATGCCGATATTCAAATGGTTTCGATCCAAAGGCATACACTGGCGGCAGGCGCCAAAGCCTTTTCATTCTCTTTTCCCTCAAACGGCTTTCTCTGCACAAGCATGGGAAGCGCACTGATGCTTTTCGACAACCAGATTTACTCCGTACATGGCATGCGGGTGTTTCATGCAGCCGCCAAAAGCTGGGTTGAACTGAACGCTGGCAAAGATGGCCTGGACTTCAGCCTGGTGCTGTACGAAGCAAGTGTTAGCCGTGCTGCTCCTGCCAAATTCGAAGCGCCTGTACATTCTCGTAAGCATTCATTCCACATGCCCTACTCCTTCACTCCTGCCCAGCCGACTCTGTTGTATGACATCTTGGAACAGATGCATGACTTGTCGCGCCAGCAGCATGCGATGGCACAGTTTCAACTAAAAGCGCAATTCTATCAATGGATTTATCAGGTCGTGAAGCAATACCATTCACAATCGCCTGCGCCCCGGACGACGAGCCCGGTCGAACTGGTGACAGAAGCTCTCGAATACATGCTGGACCATTACGCCGAGCCATTGACGCTCGAATCGTTGGCTTCCGCGTTGAATTGCAGCCAGGGGCATTTGTCCAATCGCTTCAAGCAAGTATTGAACCGCGGCCCGATTGATTGCCTGATCCGCTTGCGCATGGAAAAAGCTCGCAAACTGCTGGCAGAAACCGCCATATCGCTAAAGACGGTTGCTACGGCAGTCGGTTATCAGGATGTGTACTATTTCAGCCATGCTTTCAAAAAACATTTCGGCTTGCCTCCCAGCCTGCTGCGCAAACAGCTTGCTGCAAATGAACATCTTACATCCGCAGCAGGAAGAAATCACATTGTTGCTCCAGATGGGACATGTTATTTTGATAATGATAATTATTATCAAAATAACGACGGAGGGTCAAGTCACATGTTTATAAACAAAATGATGGTGCCCGCCAGCTTATTGTTAGCATTTGGTCTGCTGCTCGGCGCATGCGGCAGCAATCCGACCGAGTCGGCAACTGGCAACAAAGGCGGCAGCGCAACGGCAGCTTCACAACCCGCTGCAACAGCAGAGAACGATACCAAGCCTGCAACCCGCATCGTCTCCACATCGATGGGCGATGTGGAAATCCCAGCCCATCCGGAGCGGGTCGTAACAGATTTCTACCTGGGGTATTTGCTCGCGCTAAATATTAAGCCTGTCGGGTCAAACGGTATCTTTATGAAAAACCCGTATTTGGAGGATCAAATTGCAGGCATAGTAGATGTCGGCGACAGTCTGGAGGCAATCCTGGAGCTGAAACCGGATCTCATCATAACGGGGGATGCCAAGAAGTATGAAGCTTATTCCAAAATTGCACCGACGATCATGTTCCCCAAAGCCTCTGATCTCCGTGACGAGCTGAAGCAGTTGGGCATTATGCTGAACAAAGAAGCCAAGGCGGACTCATTGGTGCAAGACTTGGACAAACAAGTCGAATCAACCAAGAAGCGTATTGACCACATTGTAGGAAAAGACAAGACCGTTACTGTTTTTGACGGCGGCGCTGTTAAAACGCTTATCCTTTACGGCAACGCCTTTACCGGACGAACAATCCATGGCGAGTTGGGTCTGCCAATGAACGAAAATGTAAAACGCGACATCGACCCGAAAGTCGGCTGGCTGCAAATTTCCAGCGAAGTCATTGGAAAATACGCCAGCGATTATATTTTCATGGCTGTCGATGCCAAAGCCGAGTCATTTGATTACGCGAATGATCCAATCTGGAACACCTTGGATGCCGTCAAACAAAACCATCTGTACGAAATTGACGGTTACCGCTTCTATTTCTCTGATCCGATTTCTGTGATGGGGCAACTAGAGGATATTGCCGATATGATGGAGGAGAGGGAAAAGGCTAGTGTTAAGCGGGGATAGTGGTGGTGTTGGAGACTTCGGAGTTTTGCCGTAGGCTTGAAGAACAGAAAGATGCCCCTAACGTTGAGTAGGGGCATTATTTGTTATGCGGGGATTGAATTTTTTACTGAGTTTTCGACTGGCAAAAACAAGTATAACGTCAATGGAACGGTGACGTTGTGCTGATCTTGAAGCTTTTCACTAGGCTTTCGAACTACGGATACTAGGATTAATCCGCTTTTTGACTTTAAGTGCTAATCCCGAAGCTTTCCACTAAGCTTTCGAACAAGAAGCCCGTGGGGAATGGGTTTTGTGGCTCGAGTGCTAATCCCGAAGCTTTCCACTAAGCTTTCGAACGAATAGCAGCATATGCCTTGACGATCTCAACAGATTCGTGCTAATCCCGAAGCTTTCCACTAAGCTTTCGAACGAGGGAAGCGTTTGCGAAAGAAAATGACGTGGAAAGTGCTAATCCCGAAGCTTTCCACTAAGCTTTCGAACCCCTATCAAGACACGTCAGCGTCCGCCCTAATTCCGGTGCTAATCCCGAAGCTTTCCACTAAGCTTTCGAACTGTACAACCGCGAGCTCGTGCGTAGAGTGTTCCCGCGTGCTAATCCCGAAGCTTTCCACTAAGCTTTCGAACATTAGACGATGTTAATGTTAGAGTTGCACTGTTAAGTGCTAATCCCGAAGCTTTCCACTAAGCTTTCGAACCAACAATCCGGATGGACAGGCCGCGCTTATTTCCGGTGCTAATCCCGAAGCTTTCCACTAAGCTTTCGAACTACATCATGGACAACCAGGGTATTTAACTACGAACCAGTGCTAATCCCGAAGCTTTCCACTAAGCTTTCGAACCGGGCCATAAGATCGATGAGGACGCTACTCCAATCGGTGAGTGCTAATCCCGAAGCTTTCCACTAAGCTTTCGAACTTGTATTGGAAAACCTGCACTCGACAGACCCGTCCAACCCAGTGCTAATCCCGAAGCTTTCCACTAAGCTTTCGAACAAGAATCCGCAGACCAAGTGCACGTATTCGGTCTGGTGCTAATCCCGAAGCTTTCCACTAAGCTTTCGAACGCCTAAACGCCCTTTGACCTTTTCACGCAGCTCTTGGTGCTAATCCCGAAGCTTTCCACTAAGCTTTCGAACGGTTGTTCTTGACCAGTCGTAAATCCGATGTTGTTGGTGCTAATCCCGAAGCTTTCCACTAAGCTTTCGAACTGAAGCAGATGGAACGTGAAAACAATCAGGAGTTCAGTGCTAATCCCGAAGCTTTCCACTAAGCTTTCGAACTTAAAGACTTACTTGTAGAAATTGAATAAGCAAAATGTGCTAATCCCGAAGCTTTCCACTAAGCTTTCGAACTCGCCTAATGTATCAGCACCTCTGGCTTTACCTGATAGTGCTAATCCCGAAGCTTTCCACTAAGCTTTCGAACGCTTATATTAAGGGTTTTTTGCTAAGTGCTATCCCGGTGCTAATCCCGAAGCTTTCCACTAAGCTTTCGAACATGCAGTCAGTAAAGGTTTCAAAGCGATCCGCATAATCCCAGTGCTAATCCCGAAGCTTTCCACTAAGCTTTCGAACTTTTGCAGATTATACGGTTTTAAAAAGAGCGGTCGGTGCTAATCCCGAAGCTTTCCACTAAGCTTTCGAACGAAATTGCATCATCTAAGTCCTTCGCATCTTCCCCGTGTGCTAATCCCGAAGCTTTCCACTAAGCTTTCGAACTGATATATCGTCCCAGTTTTTGAAGAGTAGGTAACCTCGTGCTAATCCCGAAGCTTTCCACTAAGCTTTCGAACCTAACGGAGTACCGGGCGGTGCCTTTCGCAGGATCAGTGCTAATCCCGAAGCTTTCCACTAAGCTTTCGAACTCCTTCCTTGCCGAAACCTACAACAACAAGGCTTGAGCAGGGCTTTTTCGAGCGCCAGGAATTTCAGTATCCCTTTCCCCGTCTATGCACTCATTTCCAATGCACAATCGTTCAAAAAAGCCTACTCTCACAAGGATTTCGAGCATCTCCAGTGATTTTTGAGCTGCGGGGATGCTCGAAAATCAAGCGCACATACTCAGTGGAACTTCGTGACTATTCGTGGTAGCCGCCCTGTAATGGAGGACGACAATGCACACGCACGAAATTAAAGCAAATCGACATACGGCCTCTAACCGTCGACTATCATCATTGTACTGTTTTCGCCTTGCCTCAACAACACACATCCACTTTCCTAGTAGATAAATTTAGTTAAGTCTCGCGGGAGGAACTCTCTTCCGACCGTGGCAATTCGCTTATCCAATTGGTCCTTGGTCACCGGGCCGATTTTTACAAACATGACCTGATCTTCTGCATGATGAATCAGCTCAGCCAGACTGACCTTCAATTTGACTTGCTGAATCTCTGTCAACTGACATAAGAACACGGAATATTGCACATGTTCCCCCTGTCCTTTCATCAACTTGAAAACCTTTCGCCATCGCTTCTGATCCGAAATATCGTAGCTCACCAGTACAAAATGTCTCATTTTTACCTCGTCATGAGCGGCGTATATTCAGCCAACTCGCCATCAAGGTATCTGGCCAAAAATCTTGCTTCCAGCTCAAGCATCCTCCGATAGCTTAACTTGTAACCGAACTGTGGATGTGTCATTGCTTCATTTAGCCGTCTTTCGTAAGCGGAAAAATATTTCTGGCGACCGCCCTTTTTCAAGTAACAGCTATCTTTTCCCCAGTAAAAATCATCCGGAGTGAGTTCTTTTGTATTCAAGGCGCGAATCGCTACGCTATCAGCGATCAATGCTCGATACGGTTCCATCAGATCGAGCGCCAAAGCTGGCCTTCCTGCCTCCATTGCATGGAAAAAACCAAACAGCGGATCAAGTCCTGCATTGACACAAGCCGTATAGACATCCCTGGAGAGCAATGTATAGCCTAGCGACAAAAGAGCGTTAACCGGATCTTTCGGCGGACGCCGATTGCGTCCATTCATCATGGACATGCCGTCAACCATCTGCTCCGCAAGCATCGTGGGAAAAGACTGCATATACAACTGCGCCGCCCGCCCTTCAATCCCTCTCGCCATGTCAAGCGATTCAGCTACAAGCACCCGATCCCTCAGCTCCTTCAATTCCTTTAAAACTGATTTTTCCGGGCTTCCATTTCGTCTCAACATGGTTCGTTGGTTGGAAATCTTGGCGTAGATCACTCGCCTGGTAAGCGCAAGTGCAACTGGCGGCTCTTGAAAAGCACCGAACTGTTTGACCCTCGTCCGAATATTTTTGGTGAGCGGCGGAGAAGTAATTCCAGCTAACGTACCATGTGTGGTCAAATAACTGACATGGATGCCACAATTCATTAAGGTGTGCATAAGTTGCGTGGAACACTGGACGTTTCCCATCAAGCTCACGTGTACCAAATCCTTGATCGGGATTTCGTCAAGCTTTTCCCCTTTTAACGTAATCGTCAGACACTCGCCGGACCTTCCCAACGTAGCCCCTGGCTCTGCAACATACAACATTCCACCGTCTGGACGACTGGGAACAATTTTTCTGATATTTGCACTGACCCCTGTCAAGTAATTCGTCTCATCAGGCATGCAAACGTAGTTTAGCGAGCAGCGGAAGCATTTTTTCGAATCTTGCAAGGGCGGCGGCATGTCTGCATCTTTAAGTGCTTGCGCCTTTTCAATAAAACGTCGGGTAACGCTGATCAAGTCCTGGGAAAATTCAATCTGCACTTTCTTTTTGTTCCCACGATAGTACAAATAGCCATAGTCCGATTCATAGCCATTTGAGCGCAGCAACAAGCCTTGGGCACATAATTGAATCTGGTCATTGGGCCAGGCAGAGCCATCCAATTCATATTCACCTACAGAGAACGTATGCCCGCCATCTGGTGCCGACGAGTGCTTGCCTTCAACAGGAATCCACTGGTTGCCTTGTTCGACGCATACTGCATCCAGCTTTCCGGTAATGCCGAGCACCGGATCGCCTAGATTCAGACTGGATGGTGCCTCTCCCCACAACTCTTCGGGAGCCATTTTGTTTTTGCGCAAATTTGTCTCCGCACGCCTGTGCTGTGCAGCTCCTTCGATCGTGTCTGCACTTTCTTCAAACAGCCCTTGCACATGCATGATATGGTACAGTCGCTCGCAATACTGAATTTCATTTAACATGCGTACAGGTATCCAGGACAAGCCACACACTCTCCTTGAACACCTTTACCGAGTCTTCATCAAAAACCTCTCCCGCAATTTTCCGTACAGACGTCTTTTTACCTCACTCCAAAAATCTTTTTGGGTATTCCATACAAATTCAGGAAAAAAGACTCCGCTAGGATCGCGGAACAATGTACGGTATGTGCCTTTCGCCTCTTCCGCTTCCTCGATGATTTCCTGGAAGTCTTCCAGTTGTTCGGGCGACTCAGACTCTTCTGTAAAGGTTGTTTTACCTTTCAGCTTGGCCTGGCTATCCCAAACGTATACGTCTTTCATGACTGTATCCGTTTTTTTCACAAAAAGACCTTTTCCCAGCTTCGCTTGCACCGATTTGGCCTTGGGAATGAGATACTCTTCCTCGCCTCGGATGAGAACACGGCAGCTTACCTTGAACAGCTCATTGTATCGCTGCCAAAAACGCTTTTGCAGATTCTGCGCCGCATTGATATCTGCCTGAAGAAATACTACCTCTTTGCCTTCGCTTCCGTTTGTCAAGGTCACGAACCATTCTCCACTGTCATCCGGAACAATGTCGCCAGGTCTTAACTGTTTCACTTGCTCTTCCGTCAAAAACTGCTCGCTGATTAATCTTTTCTGTAAGTTCTCAAAGCGTCTGCCCTGTAAATCATGGCCACTCACCATTTTGCACCGAATGCCCGGCGTTCCTGTCTTGGCGTGAAAACGAGAGGAATATTCCGCCCGGACATCGCCAATCTGAATCCCGTATGGCTCCGCCTGCATATGAACGTATTTGGGAATGCTGCGATGTGCCCATTTCATCAAGGTGGAATTTTCTTTTGTCGAACGATCCATGTGAGAACGGTACTGACTCAGGTTTTCAAACAGGATGACCTGACAAGCCGGATACTTGGCGAACCACTCCAATTTCTTTTCGTCGTATACATATCCCAAAGCAGTCATGACGATGGCGTGACTTAACTGCTTCAACCGATCCTCTTTTACATTTTGGATATGCGTCAACAGGCGCTGGTGGCTGGTATGTCCTTGTTCAAAGCGGTTGATTTCCTGCGGATTTCTCGTCCTGCGGCTCCAAGAAATCAACAGCTTGCGCAGACTGTCCAATTCTTCTATGCTCCACATGCTCAGACCTGCGATGCCTTTTCGCTCGTCAGCATCAAAGCGTTTGCGCCATGCCTGAACGACTTTTCCTACATGCTCCTCTGCTTTGCGGTGTATTTGTACCACCGCTTGCTCCCAGCCGCCTTCCTTCTCACGTAAAGCATCTGTCAGGTCGCAGACGATTCCGTTCCAAAAAGTCCGGTCTGTTTGATCGAGCAGCGACTTTTGCTTCTCAAGCGCTTGACTCAAATGATCAAGCTCATCCGCTCGTTCTCTGTTCTGTTTCTTCGCCATGCGTATGACTTGGGACAATATTCTGATCTGAAACCTCACTCGTCTCTGCTGATCCTGCCTCTCGTCCCGCTTTTCCCTCACCTGTTTTTCTACCTGCTCACCAGGCAGTTTCAACATATAGCTCCGCTTATGGACAGCAACGAGCGGGGTTCCTTCAATCCAATAGGAAAAACCAGCCGCATTTGCATCGTTGCTCTCTTCTACAGAAAAAATGGAAGTCGCCGCAGCAGTTCGCAGCCCAAGGTCTATACTCATCACACGGAACCCGGATTCCAGCGATTCCACCCCGGACGAGTGGTTCTGCGAAGCCTTCATCCATTCAACAAGCTCCTCTGACTTGTAAGTAGTGACCTTTGGAAACTCATTGGGACGGCGAACGAGTTGCAACACTTGTCCATACGGCGATTGCAAGCGGCCATTTTTCACGACTTGCAAAGGTTCGAAATCAATGACAACGTTGAGATAGACACTGCCAATCTCCCCGCCCTCGAAGTTTTTTTCTTCCTTCTCCAAATCGCCTCGTTCCAGTTGCAGCTTTGCTCCTCCCAAGTGTCCGCTAAACTTCGAGCCAGAAGCTTTGTCCGTAAACTCGATTTCTTGCTTGCCTTTGTCGTTTTTCTGCAACGTCACCTGTTGGTAAAACTGCTTGGACAAAGCCAGCTCGACCTCGACGTCCTGCTTTTCCATCCATCCGGATTCGTTTGGCCAGATCAGTTGACTAAACGTCACAAAACGCCTGCTTCTGGGGTTGTCTGCTTCCGCCGTCAAATAATAATCTTGCAAATTTCCTCCGCGAGCGTCGAATCGCACCCACAGTGGATGCTTCCTGGCATCGGGCAATGTCATAGTAGCGTTCTGCTTGGCTTCTTCCAAACGCTTCTTCAGCTCATTGCGTGCAACAAAATAATGGATGCGCTGCGGATTCCCTTTCCAGATCAGGTGGTGCTCCTCTTTCATCAGGTACTGAAAGAAATGGGCATCGCCAAATCGCCCCCTCAGCCGCTGCTGCACACGTTTGAGCGCCTCTCTGTATTGCTCGTGACTGGCATTGGGGAGAACTGTCGACCATTGCTCGTACAGTTCGTTCCAGCCTTTCATTTGCCGTTTGGTAATCCGATACTTGTCGTTAGCAGCGGTCATGTTTTCTATTAGCTCTTGCTCCCGTTGTTCTTCGTATTGCTCCAGCAAGCTGATCCATTCCTGGCCACCTTCCAACTGCTCGTTCAATTGGGTCATTTTTTCTTGCAGCTTGGAATATTCCTCCTGAACGCGCTTGTTCCAGCTCTCCCAACTGAGCAGTCTTTCAATCGCCTGTTGCAGCATGTCCCTGTCCCAAGTGCGCACAAACTGATTGGACTGAAGCGGTAGCCATGCGATGTCTGCTACGGTGTTCGTATACAGTGGAAAAATCGGCCTGATTCCGTATTCTTCCAAGGTGGTAATCACGGAAGCGGTCGGATCTTCTTCGCGTCTTTTTTTCCACTTTTCATAATCCTGCTCCCAGGTCGGGTCGTTGGCTTCTTTTTTCTTCTGCCAGGTCGGCTTTGCGCCTGCCTTTGAGGTACCTTTGCCGCCTTCGCTGTTCGGATCGACTAGCGGACTGAGGAATTTTCGGCTAATGATCTGGGCGTCGCCACTTTGCCCAATCGAGGAGGGAACAAGCAGTTCATATAGTTGCCGCAGAGCTTCGAGCGCCTTGTCCAATGGGAGCGCTTGCATATTTTTATCTGCACGATTTTTTTGTTGCTGTTCGCGAATATGACGAACCAGCTCTTCTTGCAGTTCTTTTTTTGTCTGTCCGCCAGTGCTCTCCTGACGAAAGAGCAAGAGCATTTTCATATAATAAGCGACGCCTTCGTTTAACAGCCGATGCGTTCGCCATATTCCTTTTCGGAGGTTTTGGGCTTCCGGGCCTGTTTGCGTTTTTAGCTTCAGCTTTATGCTACGGATTGCCATGGCTGGTGCCTCCCGTTTTGATTTTGAAAAGAGGTGTATATTGTTTCTATTTATTGTAAATCATTTTCGTATTTTGGGGTAACTGGAAAAAGCCAATTCCACTGCTTCTAGGATGAATTGGCTTGTTTTCTGATGAATCGTAAAGTTTTCTACTGGGTATTCGAAGAGCAGCAAGATATATTGAGATATGCACGTGCTTGTTTCAAAGCTTTCGAATGGACTGGTCGTTTGGTGCTGGCTTCATCCATCCCCATGGTGCTAATCTCGAAACTTTTTACTAAGCTTTCAAACCATCAATACTTTATTGATCCCGTCTCCTGACTCCCAGGTGCTAATCTCGAAACTTTCTACTAAGCTTTCGAACTCCTGTCCTCTCAATCCCTACGTCCTCAAGCTTTTCTCATCTCTTTTTCGAGCAGTCTTTTTTCTTACACCATTCCCGTGCGAATCCAGGATCTTTTTTCTTTTTAATTCGTCTGGACGCTTACTCTACCAATCTGTGCGAGCATACTCCGAGCTTTTTGGGCTAAAAGGATGCTCGCATTTTCATTCTCGAATGCTTAGTGGAAAGTCGAGATTATCCGTGGTAGTAAGCTTGTGGAGGGCCTACAAATGCACACACACGGAACCTCAGGGCGGCCTATAGCCTCTAACTATGGCCAATACCTTTATTTTATGTGTTTTCCACTAATAACTCAAATAACATTCAACCTAACCTAATAAGAAACATATTGCCTATCCCTATTCCATTTAATGGCCTGCTGCACATCTCTCTACAGCCTTTCCCGAATCAATATCCAAGAATCCATATTTCTGAGAAAATTTGCTTTGGCTATTACTGTAGATTGCCAATCGATGTACATTTTACACTTTACTTCCTTATACGACGATGCAGAAGAAGACTATCCACATTATTACAGAAAGAGATCAATCTTTAGTTTTACTTTGCTTTTACTTTGGTTTTACTTATTTTTTTGTTTTCGGCCCAAGATCAGTTGCTTTAAGTATTGGTTCTCTTTTTTCAACCGTTGATTATCTTTTTTCAACTGACGAAGTCCAGTCATTCCATTGCTGCTTTTTGTCAGCAAGTCTGAAATTCTGCTCTCTTGAGACCATTTTTCAAATTCATCCTCTGTAATATCAAATCGTTTTACAATTTCTGATCGTGGCATACCATCGAGATTTGATTTTAAAAACTTCCCACCTAAACTCGTAACTTCTACGCTTTCGCTTGTCCATGACGTTATTTCCTTTCTTTTATAGTTTGATTTTTGAATTTCAAACAAATTAAACAGCCATAAATACCACTATAAGGGATAATATACTATCACTCTCAACAGTAGTCAATTATTTATTTACATATAGATAACACATTGTTATGTTTTTCTTAATGTACTATACTTACTAATACGAATTATAGGTTCGTCTAACTCTAGTGCGTGTGCATTGGGTGATTCAAACAATCACCTCCCACTAGAAGCTTATTACAAAGCTTGCACTTTATTTACAAAGAGAAAGCTAATCCCGTCCCTTACAGGATGAAATCAGTTGTCTGTTACTTCATTTTTTGCCTGACTGCTTCTTCAAGTCACCGTTTTTTTCAACAAAACGTCCGAAGCGCCCTGTAAACCTCTCAATACGACGTTTGAATATAAATATATCTTCAAGAGATCAATTAGTTTAACTAGCACTCAGCACTTGCGTTTGCGTATTGTCACATCAAAACGCCGAAGCTCCTGCATTGTTTGATTCAGGAAAGATATCAATAAATGCCAGATCATTAGCTCGAATCTTTGGATTGCAGTCGGAGACATTTACCAGATTGATTGTCTGATCCGCTTGCTTATGGAAAAGCTTCGCAAACTGATAGCAGAAACCTCTGCTTCTCCGCTTTGATTTCATTTATTGGGCAAGTTCAGGATATTAGCGGATTTGATAGAGGAATGGAAAACCAACTGCAAGGGGAATAGTGTTGATTTTGAAGTTCGCCATAAGTTGTTTAATAAAAAGATGCCCCTAGTGCAAAGTAGGGGCATCTTTGATGTGTTAATTTTCAAGGTATGTTTCACTAAGCTTTCGAACCATTACTCTGTAATTTGTAGGCTCATATTTCCCCCTCGTGCTAATCCTGAAGCTCTCCATTAAGTTTTCGAACGTGGTGCCGCTGCAACGGAAACCGCCAATCCGTTTCCGGTGCTAATCCTGAAGCTCTCCATTAAGTTTTCGAACGACCGTTCGCATTCGTTATCACTCCTTTTACCAACAGGTGCTAATCCTGAAGCTCTCCATTAAGTTTTCGAACAACGGTATTCATATTGGCGTACTTCATGTACAACTGAAGTGCTAATCCTGAAGCTCTCCATTAAGTTTTCGAACGCATCTTCCGCATACGCATGCTGACCATGCATCATTTTCACGTGCTAATCCTGAAGCTCTCCATTAAGTTTTCGAACAGGATCTCCAGTCGTATACCTACGAAAGAAGTACAGGAGAGTGCTAATCCTGAAGCTCTCCATTAAGTTTTCGAACCATGTTACCCATCCCCTCTTATCACATCGTGTGTTGTGTGTGCTAATCCTGAAGCTCTCCATTAAGTTTTCGAACAAATTCAACCAACTTTCTACATTAATCAGAAAATCCCCCGTGCTAATCCTGAAGCTCTCCATTAAGTTTTCGAACCGATAAGCCGACATTGGCTGAGATTACTGGGCTGCTCAGTGCTAATCCTGAAGCTCTCCATTAAGTTTTCGAACAAGGTGAGCTGCTAATGCAACTAACTGTGTCGATTAGCCCGTGCTAATCCTGAAGCTCTCCATTAAGTTTTCGAACACTGAATGGCTCATATGTCTTTGCTAGTTACACAGTGCTAATCCTGAAGCTCTCCATTAAGTTTTCGAACGAAAGAAGAGTCCAAGAGCATAAACAAGAATTTATTAGTGCTAATCCTGAAGCTCTCCATTAAGTTTTCGAACTTGGTCCTCTTCCAGACTCCAGATTTGGTCATACCAGAGTGCTAATCCTGAAGCTCTCCATTAAGTTTTCGAACTGATAATGAAGAATTTTATGACGAATACATCAAATACCAAGTGCTAATCCTGAAGCTCTCCATTAAGTTTTCGAACTCCTGTCTTACCAATCTCTACAACCGCAAGTGTTCCCGCCCCCTCTTTCGAGCAGCCAATTTTCTCAATTGTATTCTGCCTGATTTCAAGGAGACTCCAGTCGCTCAAACTGGCTTGACCCTTACTCTCCCAACATATGCGAGCATCCCCTGAGCTTTTTGGGCTTAGAGGATGCTCGCATCGTTGTTTTCGAAAGCTTAGTGGAAAGTCGAGATTATCCGTGGGGGGAGACTTGTGGAGGGTCTACATTGCACACGCACGGAAATCGGCCTGTCGCCTTTAGCATGCGACCGATACATTCATTTTACATATTTTCCAAATATAGTTCAACTACGATACTGTCACGAAAACCCCCATATGAGCCGTTAGAAAAATAATGGTTTGAAAAAGATTGGAGCGGGATTTTACAAGATCATAGAAGATCGTAGAAGATCATGCAAGATACTGGAAGATAAAAATGGCTTTACCCGAAATCTCATAGTAAAATATGGGCAAGTACATTAGACACGGCTCTCAAGGGTGGTCGGCTCATCTCCCATGTCGGAAGCGAGGGGAGGTGGGAACGTGGCAATTACTCACGAAATGCTTACACTTATGCTCCAGTTCGGCGGCTTTATCGTTGGGCTGTTGAGTCTCGTTGTAACAATCGTTGTTGCCCTGACCAAAAGAAATGACCGCCCTTGAGATTGGCGTCCAAGGCGGTCATTCTGATCGACTATTAAGCTGAGCGTCCCCTTGAGGGAACGTCTATTGTACTACCGGCAGAGTGCGGGAACACCCTGTCGGTTTTTATTTTGTCCACTTTTGGTTAAACATTAAACACTTCATGTTGAAAGTGTAACCGATCTTGCTTCCATCATAACACGTTTGACATGTCGGCGTAAATAAATAAGCGACCCCACATGTCTTTATAATCTCCTGGTTCACGTGCTATCCCAAAAGCTCTCCACTAAGCTTTCGAACTGCTCAACTGCTGTACATCCACTCACACGGCATTCGGCAGCAGGGTGCTAATCCCAAGGCTTTCCACTAAGCTTTCGAACAATGGGAACGGTGGATAATCTACGATACAGAAAAGCAGCAGTGCTAACCTCGAAGCTTTCCACTAAGCTTTCGAACCTTAAAAGATATGTTGGAAAGGGCTATGCGTGATGCGTGCTAACCTCGAAGCTTTCCACTAAGCTTTCGAACTCACCATCCCGTCTCTGAAAGTACGACCCATAGATAGCAAAGTGCTAACCCCGAAGCTTTCCACTAAGCTTTCGAACAAATACACAACAACCGAGAAATCCGCAGGATGTTCGAGGTGCTAACCCCGAAGCTCTCCACTAAGCTTTCGAACCGCAGTAATGGCGAGTAAAGCAAAAAGCCGGAGACGTTACGTGCTAACCCCGAAGCTCTCCACTAAGCTTTCGAACGATTTTGATGTCCTGGTATATGGCATAGCAATGACTATGTGCTAACCCCGAAGCTCTCCACTAAGCTTTCGAACCAAGTGACAAAATGAGAACAAAAGTAAAGAATAACAGTGCTAACCCCGAAGCTCTCCACTAAGCTTTCGAACATGAAATGATTAAAAATCGTTTTTCTTTCGAGGTGTGCTAACCCCGAAGCTCTCCACTAAGCTTTCGAACTTGAGACAGATGTAAACATGAAATATCGCTATGATAATTTGTGCTAACCCCGAAGCTCTCCACTAAGCTTTCGAACTAATCCATGTGCATAAACGGTTTACCTGTCGCGTAGTGTGCTAACCCCGAAGCTCTCCACTAAGCTTTCGAACTGAATCTCTCCATGTTAAATAACTTAATACTTGGTCGTGCTAACCCCGAAGCTCTCCACTAAGCTTTCGAACTGCCGAAGCTCTAGCAGGTAAATATCATATTACAAGTGCTAACCCCGAAGCTCTCCACTAAGCTTTCGAACTCTGAAGAAATTGTCGCTGCTAACCCCGAAGTACAAGTGCTAACCCCGAAGCTCTCCACTAAGCTTTCGAACGATAATTGATCGAGATAGATTAAGAAAAAATGCGTTGAGTGCTAACCCCGAAGCTCTCCACTAAGCTTTCGAACGAAAATAGCGCGAAACCAGTGGGACGGGACTGTCCCACGTGCTAACCCCGAAGCTTTCCACTAAGCTTTCGAACTCCTGTCTTACCAATCCCTACAACCGCAAGCGTTCCCACACTCTCTTTCGAGCAGCCCATTTTCTCGGTTGTATTCTGCCTGATTTCACGGAGACTCCAGTCGTTCAAACTGACTTGGCGCTTACTCTCCCAACGTATGCGAGCATCCCCGGAGCTTTTTGGGCTGAGAGGATGCTCGCATCGTTGTTTTCGAAAGCTTAGTGGAAAGTCGAGATTATCCGTGGGGGTAGACTTGTGGAGGGTCTACATGGCACACGCACGGAAATCGGCCTGTTGCCTTTAGCATGCGACCGATACATTCATTTTACATATTTTCCAAATACAGTTCAACTACTACCGCACTGGTAAACTCCTAGCATCAGCCATTTTCTCGCATCGGGGAGAAGCGCGGTCAAAAATTTGCCCCCATCTTTCCTGCATCCTTCCGCCAAGCCGCCACATCCCTTTTTTCCACTAAGAGATCTTGTACACCGTTAGCATGTCCTTACGTCGCCAAAGCAGGATTCAAAATATGCTTCACATACTCCCCCGCACTGTGCGCGATCTGTTCCTCCGATGCTTGACCCGCGCCATGGAAGCGGAACGGAGCCAGATACTTCATTCCCGTCAAGTTTGCCATCGCATGCAGTGGTGTCGTCAGCTCTTCGATTGTGAAAAAGTTATAGCCATCACGCGCATAAGCTTGCTCCGGCCCGCCCGCAGAAATTGCCAGCAAGAACTCTTTGTTGTGCAGCTTGTTTCCCTCTGCGCCATAAGCCCAGCCATAGGTTAAAACAGCATCCTGCCATTGCTTCAAAATGGCTGGCGTGCTGTACCAGTAGAACGGGAACTGAAAGACAACCCGGTCATGCTCCATCATGAGCTGTTGTTCTTTTTGCACATCGATCTCGAAAGTAGGGTAAGCCGCATACAAATCGTGAACCGTGATGCTCGCTTCCTGCTTCAGTCTTTCCACCCAGGCTTTGTTCACTTTCGATTGATCCAGATGAGGATGGGCTACAATGACTAATGTTTTCACAGAGCATGCTCCTTTTTATTATACTTTTGATAGATATATAAAATAACAAACTTCACTTTAGTTGTAAACTAACAAACCGTAAGCACCCAATATAATAAGCCATTTCACGCAAAAAGCCGACCGCATCCCCTCACAGGATACTGTCGGCTTTCCATCATCTCTTCTAGCCTACTCTCAAGTCATCGCTTCCTTCTTCCCAAAAAACGTCCTGAGCGCCTTGTAAACCTCACCCTTTTCCCGAATTACACAATGCAAGAACTTCGGCTCCTTGATGTGGCGATACGCTGACATGAGTGTGGAATGCCTATTATACTGATTAACCTCGCCATATCCGAACATGTTGCATCTGTCCATAAGCTCTTTCACCAGCTTCACGCAACGCTCGTTGTCGGACGTCAGGTTGTCGCCATCGGAAAAGTGGAACGGGTAAATGTTGTACTGCGAAGACGGATAGCGGCTGTCGATGATCTCCAGCGCTTTTTTGTAGGCGGAGGAACAAATCGTTCCCCCGCTCTCTCCTTTTGAGAAAAAAGTATCCTCAGTCACTTCTTTTGCATCGGTATGGTGCGCGATGAAGACGATCTCCACTTTTTCGTACTTCGTGCGCAAAAACCGTACCATCCAGAAGAAGAAGCTGCGCGCAATGTACTTTTCGAAGACGCCCATACTGCCCGAAGTATCCATCATGGCAATGATGACGGCGTTCGAGTGCGGCTTGATGATCTCTTCCCACGTTTTGAAGCGCAGGTCGTCCTCGTTGATGCCCAGCTCCAGATCGCTGTAGCCGGCGAGGGCGTTGCGGCGGATCGCTGCGATCAGGGTCCGCTTTTTGTCGATGTTGCCCATCAACCCTTTTTTCCGGACATCGTTGAAACGCGTCTCCTCAATGACAATCTGGTCCTCGTCTTTGCGCTGCAAATTCGGCAGCTCAAGCTCGGCGAAAAGCATTTCCTGCAATTCCTCGACGCTGATTTCAGCTTCGTAGTAATCCACTCCCGGCTGATCCCCAGCCCCTTGGCCTTTTCCCGGACCTTGCGCCTGATCGCCGTCTTTGGCAACGACATCTCCAACCTTGCTGTTTCCTTTGCCTTGACCGCCATGCTTTCCCTTTTGGAAGTTGAATCGCAATCGGTATTCATCCAGGGAGCGAATAGGGATCTTGATAACTTCCCGACCGTTTGACATGATGATGTTTTCTTCGCTTACGAGATCGGGCAGGTTTTTTTTGATCGCTTCTTTCACTTTTTCCTGGTGTCGATTTTGGTCCTGGTACCCTTTGCGGTGCAGCGACCAGTCTTCCCGGGAGACAATGAACGATGGTGCATCTTCCATGCCGTCTCCTCCTAGCAACTGGCGCAGTCTGCGCCGAATATGACGTGCTGGATAAAAAGCGTGAGTGTGCTTTGGCAGGCTGTTCGGGCTTTCAAGCAATTACCTGTTCAGCAAGCTTCCCACGTAACGGAGCAGCTCGTTGGCGCAAACCGGGCAATAGCTGTGCTCTTCGATGAGGCGCTTTGTCACCTCGTTGATCTTTTTCAATTGATGCTCATCCGGCGTTTTGTTCGACGTCGTGATCTTGACGACGTCTTTGAGATCGGCGAACAGCTTCTTCTCGATCGCTTCGCGCAGACGGTCGTGCGTGCTGTAGTCAAAACGCTTCCCTTTTCGCGCGTAGGCCGAGATGCGAATGAGGATTTCTTCACGGAATGCCCGCTTGGCATTTTCCGAGATGCCGATCTGCTCCTCGATCGAACGCATCAGGCGCTCATCTGGGTCCATCTCCTCGCCAGTGACGGGGTCACGAATTTTGTTCATATTGCAATACGCTTCGACGTTGTCGAGGTAATTGTCCATGAGCGTTTTCGCAGACTCCTCGTAGCTGTAGACAAACGCTTTTTGCACTTCTTTTTTCGCCAGCTCGTCGTATTCCTTGCGGGCGCTGGAGATGAAGTTCATATAGCGCTCCCGCTGCTCCTTCGTAATCGACGGATGCTGGTCAAAGCCTTCCTTCAGGGCGCGGAGAATATCCAGCGCATTGATGCACTCCGTATCGCGGCGAATCAGCGCACTGGAGATGCGGTTGATGACATAGCGCGGGTCGATGCCAGCCATGCCTTCGTCCGCGTGCTCGTTTCGCAGCTCCTCCAGGTCGGCACCCTTGAAGCCCTCCACCGATTCGCCATCGTACAGGCGCATTTTTTTCAGCAAATCGGCTCCTTGCTTTTTCGATTCCTTCAAACGAGTAAGAATAGAGAAAATAGCAGCTGACCGCAGCGCATGCGGCGCAATATGCACATGTCCGAGATCCGATTGCTTGATTAATTTCGAATAAATTTTTTCTTCGTCGCTGACCCGCAAGTTATACGGCATCGGCATGACGATAATCCTCGATTGCAAAGCTTCGTTTTTCTTGTTGGCAATAAACGCTTTGTACTCGGATTCATTCGTGTGGGCCACGATCAGCTCATCCGCAGATATCAAGGCAAATCGTCCAGCCTTGAAGTTTCCTTCCTGCGTCAGCGACAGCAAATGCCAAAGGAATTTCTCGTCGCATTTGAGCATTTCCTGGAACTCCATCAGACCGCGGTTGGCCTTGTTCAGCTCCCCGTCAAAGCGATAGGCGCGAGGATCGGACTCGGAGCCGTATTTGGTGATCGTGGAAAAGTCGATGCTGCCTGTCAAATCGGCAATATCCTGCGATTTGGGATCGGAGGGGCTGAATGTACCAATCCCGACGCGATTCGCTTCCGAGAAAAGAATGCGGCAAACCGGGAAGTCTTCGATGCGTCCGCCGTATTCGCTTTCCAGCCTCATGCGGTTGTACGGCGTAAGCTCGCCTTCGATTTTGATGCCCAGTTCTTCCTCTACTTCCGGGCGCAGCTCATGCGGGACCAGATGCAACGGCTCTTCCTGCATCGGGCAGCCGTCAAGCGCGTAAATGGCGCCTGCCTCTGTTCGGGAATACTCCTCCAGCCCCCGTTTGAGCATCGTAACGAGTGTGGATTTACCGCCGCTGACAGGGCCCATCAAGAGCAAGATGCGCTTGCGTACATCCAGACGACGCGCCGCCGAATGGAAATATTCCTCGACCAGCCGCTCGATGGAGCGATCCAGGCCGAAAATTTCCCGGCTGAAAAATTGGTACGAACGTGTGCCATCCTCATTTTCTTCGACACCAGCACTTTTAATCATGTTGTAGACGCGTGAATGAGCCGTCTGGGCAATTTGCGGATTTTTGCGTACCAACTGCAAATACTCGGCGAAAGTCCCTCTCCACATCAGGTTTTCTTCTCGGGCCCGGTGCTCAGCGATCCGTTTTAAAATGTCCATGTTCGACACTCCTCCCTCATAAGCCCCTCTCTCTTCCATAACGACAATGTACTCTCATGTATATGTCTGCCTGCGGTCACGCATTCGCGCGGAACCCGTTTTCTTCAGTTGCCAACAGGCTCATCAAGCCTTTTCATATGTGTATGCGAGACATGAGCACAAGTTTCGGCAATCTTGCCACAAAAATTTTGCACGAAGGCAAATTCATTTTGACCGCATGGAATATTACGGAAATGTAAGGTACGATTGATTGCTTTGTAAGCTAAATCAATAGTTTGTAAGCTAGTCTGTTTTGTACAATAAACTCATCGATCCGAAATCATACACAAAAACTTTATTGATAGAACAACCATGGAGGCCACACATGCACACACAAAAAGATCATGCTGTTCAAATTACAAAAGGACTGTACTTGACTGGAATCGCAACATTGATCATCCTCGCTGTCGTGATGTACCAATGGGTGTACGGGATGCAACTGGACACAGGTGAAATCCTCAGCGTTCCGATTGCTTTGGGCGCTTTCCTGAAGCTTGCGAGCGAGCGCCGGAAGCAGTCTCTTACCTGATCGTTAATCCGTTTGCAAAGTGGGCAGGCTACGCTATAATGGGAGTAGTTTGTTTACGAAAGGAGCTGTCCAACATGGGTACGTTTATCGTAGCGTTGGTCTTCGCAGCTTTTCTGCTCTTCATCTTGACAGCGGGCTACAACGAGGACAAAACCTGGAATCTGTAAGGACAAGCTAACGAGCCATTTGCTGTTTTCAGCACGTTGCTCCCAGGCGAAAAAAAGCAGGTTGCCTGTAATCGGCAACCTGCTTTTTTCATTGTATTTCGCATCCTATGCCTGCTGCTTTTTGTCCGCTTTCTTTTGTGCCTTCTCCGCTGCTTTTTCTGCCTTTTTCTCAGCCTTTTTCGCAGCAATCTCTTCCTTGATTTGTTTTGCCGTCTTATCCGCAGGATCGACGCCCCACTTCGCTGCTTTTTCGGTCAGCTTGGCGAGCTGCTCCTGTTTTTTCGCTTCTTTGGCTGCTTTTTTCGCCGCTTTTTCTGCTTGCTTCGCTACTTTTGCTTCTTGGACAGCAGCTTTTACTTCTTTGGTAGTTTTTCCTGCCGTCTCCACACTCCACTTGGCAGCCTTTTCTGCCCACTTTTCCTGATTTTCAGCTTTTTTCGCCGCTTTCGCAGCCTCGACAGCCGTTTTCAGTTCTTCAACCGTTTTTCCTTCCACCGCAATGCCTAGCTTGGTCGCCAACGCTTGCCATTTTTCCAGGCGATGCTGCGCTTTTTCTTCCTTGCTGTACGTAACGGTTGTATCTGCTGGTTTATCCTGTGCACTCACGACTGAAACTCCGCTGAACAACAATGCTGCCATAGCAATCGACGAGACGAATTTTTTCACGTTTACTTCCTCCTTTTGATGGGCAAAGCATGATCGGTACATAGACTAGCCTACCGCACGTCTTTGGGAAAAGTATGTGAAAAAGCAGGCTTGTCCCGCTTTTGCGACTGACAGCCTGCTTTTCGTATCGCTGACCGTGACATCAGCGTCTTTATGCTTGGGCAAAAACTCCGGTGCGCTCGGTTAATGCCTGGTACAACTCCTCCAAAGCCCCCCGCTGATCGACCGGATACTGCGGTTCGCCGCGATCTTCCATCCAGTTGGTGACCAGGTACGTCTTCATGCCCAATGTCGACGCGACCATGTCTTCTTGCATATGGTTGCCGATCATGATGCACTCGGTCGGCTGTACCCCGAGCTTTTGACAAATCTCCGCGAAGTAGCCTGGATTTGGCTTCGTAAAATGAGACTCTTCATAAACCGTCACCAGCTCGAAATCGTTTGCACTCATCCCGATCCAGGCGAGTCGATGGAAAATCGCTTCGCGTGGAAAAACCGGGTTGGTGGCGACAGCGACGCGGTAACCTTGTGCTTTGGCTGTCTCCACAATTTTTTTGGCCCACGGCGATGGATAAGTCAGATGGGACAGTGTCGGGAACACATCGCGGTAAAAGGAATCGAACAGCGGCCAAACTTCCTCGCGCTCCCACTCACTGTTCGCCGTAAAATACTCGATAAATACTTGCTCGTTCGTCTTGTCCGCATCCTGGTTTACAATCATCGCCTTCGTCGCGTCCCAAATCAGCTTGAGCATCTTCTCGGTATCGTACTTGTCGCCAATGTGCCTGCCCACTTCCACCAAATAGCTTTTGACAAACGGCTCGGTCTGCATTTCCAGAAGCGTACCGTCCAGATCAAACAGGATCGTATTCGTAGTCATTTGCGTTCTCTCCCTTTTTCATAGACCTGCCCTTGGCAACGAGCGAAAAGCTGCTTTGCCATGAACTGGCTCTAGCTAAGCCCCGGAAAACCGATCTGCCGCAAGCCTTCAAACAAAACAATCGCCGCACAGTTGGACAAGTTGACGGAACGCGTAGCTCCGCTCATCGGGATGCGAATCGTTTGCTCCCGGTATTTTTGTGTCAGCTCTTCCGGCAACCCGGTCGTTTCCTTGCCCAAAATAATGTAGTCGCCATCGCGAAAAGTAACGTCCGTATACAGCTTCTCGCCCCACGTCTCCACAAAGTAAAACGTACCGGCTCCCTCTCCCTGCGCGGCGGCAAAATGCTCAAAGCTTTCGTGGTGATGAATGTTCACCGCGTGCCAGTAGTCGAGGCCGGCCCGCTTCAAGTAACGGTCCTCCGTCGAAAAACCAAGCGGATGAATCAAATGCAAATGAGCGCCCGTCGCTGCACAGGAGCGGGCAATATTTCCCGTGTTGGCAGGAATGAGCGGCTCATGCAAAACAATATGTAACGGCATATCGGCAAAACTCCTTGTATATGACGAACTGGGTAATCCAAACCTCTTCTATTATACATAAAGTGTCAGCGTCATGACCACTTGGCCGACACCTGTAACGAACAGCGAGGCTCCTGCATCTAACCTGGAACCCATCCATTACATGCAAAAGGAGTGTCGCTTGAAAATGAACAAGACCAATCGTGTGCAGCTTCGCCTCGCCACGCACGGAGCAGCCCTTTGCTTTGTCGGGATCGCTTCGGCTTGGATGTGGCCGAATTTCGCCGCTTTCCCCGCCATGGAGACGTGCAGCATGATCGCTGGTTATCTCTCGTTTGTGTTCATTGGTCTTAGCTTGCTGATTGGCCCGATCAAATCGTGGCTGCCTGGACGCCTGACAACGGCTTGCTTGTCCATTCGCAGAGATGTCGGCATCTGGGCTGGTCTGACCGAACTTTTGCACGTAGCCCTCGTTCTCATCTTATTTGATGGCGAGCCAAATTTGTTCATCGTCACGGGCAATCAGGCTGACAAGGCAAGCGGATGGCTTGGCTTGTTTCTGCTGACACCTCCCGATCCTGACATGTGGCCCCTGCCAAACTGGAGCTTTTCCGGTGTCGCCAACTATTTGGGGGCGATCGCTTTTGGCCTGTTGCTGGCCCTCTTGTGTACATCGTCCAATCGCGCAGAAAAATGGTTGGGCGGCTCCTCCTGGAAAAGGCTGCATCTGTCCAATCCATGGCTGTTTCTTCTCGTGTTGTTCCACGGCCTGATCTATGTGCAATCCATCAAAGGAGAGCCGCATAGCTTCTCCGACTTGCTCGTCTTCGCCGCCATCGTCTGGCTCGCCCGCAGCGTTTCTTTTGTGCAAACTGTGCGCAAACGCCGACGCTAAAGCTTGTTTACACGCCCCTGATGTGAAAAAAGGCATAACGCATCTGCGGCGTATAGGCGGTCGAGTCTTCATAAGCCCAGTAGCGCATTCGGCTGTCTGTCGTGTGGGCGTTGACCAGCGGCATTTGATTGGCGTCCTTGGCAACGACAATCGTATTGTGCTGAAAGCGCCCATCCCCGTTGAAATCGTAGCAAATGATATCGCCCGGCACGAGGTCGGCAGCCGATGGCTTGGCGACGGCGCGCATCGGCGGGCCTCCTGATTTCAGCAGCAAATACAAGCTGTGAGCCACCGTCCAGCTGTAGCTCCAGTCAGCGCTTTTTCCGGTGCGAATCCACCAGCCCTTGCCTTTTTCCTTGGACATTAGCATGGGAATGCCCCCGGCATACAGGCATTGCGAAATAAAATTCGTGCAGTCGTCTGTAAAGCGAGGGTATGCGGGATTCGTCGTATTCCAGTACCGCTCGGCGTACGCGACTGCCTTTTCCGGCTGGTAGCCTCCCGCCCCGTGCACGACGAGCAGCGGTTGTGCCATAGCGTCTTCGTAGGCAGATGCAGATGCGGATCGGCGCAGCATGATCTCTTCTGCCCGCTCGCTCTTTGGATCGCCTCTCCGCTCCCTCGTACCGACAATCTCCCACTGTCCTGTCGCTTTGTCCAGGCGAAGCTGAAGCAGCCGATTGCTCGCTTCTTCATGCAGGCGACCTTGGAGCAGATACCAGCGCTTTCCCGTCCAGAAAACGGTTATGTCCACAGCACCTGCCGTCTCCAGCCAACAGGTCGGGGCTACACGGCCTTTTACCTGCAACAGCTTGGCCCCCCGCTTGTGCATTTGCTCATATGCGCGGTTCACCCAGCCGCATTCTTCCGCTTGCAAATGCTCTTTTCCCATATAAAAAGGCCGCAGCCGCTCAAGCTGACCGTCCAACCAGGCATGGTGAACCGCATCGAAGTATTCCTTAACAAACGTTCGCCATTCCATCTGCCGCTCCCCCTCTTCCCGCGCTTTTGCCCTCCGCATTCTGCTTCGTCTGGCATCTCACGAACAGAATATGTCAAGGACACCGCATTCAGAAGAAAAGAAAAGCCATCCGTACTAGCGGACAGCTGGATTGGAAGTCGAATGGGCGAAAAGCGGGCCTTCTTCATGCGACAGCAAATATTCTTTGATGGATAACCCGCCTCCGTATCCGACCAGCGCGCCATTCGCCCCGACAACCCGATGGCAAGGAACAATGACAGGGATCGGGTTACGGTTGTTCGCTCCCCCGATCGCCCGCACCGCTTTGGCGGCACCGATGGCGACGGCAATATCCTTGTAGGAGCGCGTCTCCCCGTACGGGATGTTCACAAGCTCATTCCACACCGTTTTTTGAAAAGGCGTGCCGTACAGAACGATAGGAAGCTCAAATGATGTACGCTCGCCAGCAAAATACTGCTCCAGTTGCAGCCTGGCTTGCTCGTTGCTCGCTTCGTTCTTCGTCGGAGTGATTCCGATAAACGTCTTTTTGCACCAGCTGACGAGACGTGGCAATCCTTCCTCTTCATTCGCAAAGTCGATATAGCACAAGCCTTCCTCAGTCGAAGCGAGCAGTAGCGGCCCAATCGGCGATTCCATCGTGGTATAGCCCAATTCTTTTGCCATCGTACATCCTCTCCCTTTCTTTCCTGTGCCTTCCCATGCAAACAAGCATCTTTTTGGCTGCTCGGCAACCAGATCGGATAGAAAATCAGCGTGACAAGCAAGCTTGGCAAATTGCTTTACGGTGAAGCTCGGCAACTCGCTTTATTTCGCTTCCTGCTGCCGATCTTGCTTCTCCTGCTTTTCTTGCTTCGCCAGCAGGCTCATTCCTTTTGCAATCTCATCCTGCACCTCTGCATCTTGCTCCAGCTCCTGCGCCCGCAAGAGTGCGGCTTCCGCTTCGGCTCCCCCGATTTTCCCCAGCGCCCAGGCTGCCGTACCGCGAATGACCGGACGCGGATCGTTGGCCAGCAGGCGCGACAGATGAGGAATAGCCGTGCGATCCTTGAAATGCGCCAATGCCAAAATCGCATTGCGCTGGATCGGCTTTTTGCCGCGCCATGAAGATGACGACAGGCCGAATTTTTCCTTGAACTCCTTGTTGCTCATCTCCAAAAGCGGAATCAGGAGCGGCTTGGCTGTCTCGGGATCAGGCTGAAATTCCGGATGATGGTTGCTGTTGATCCGGCGATTTTTCGGGCAGACTGTCTGGCACGTATCACAGCCGTACAAGCGGTTCCCGATCTTTCCGCGAAATTCGTCTGGAATGAAGTTTTTTACCTGAGTCAAAAATGCGATGCACCGCTGCGCATTGAGCTGTCCGCCCTGCACAAGCGCTCCGGTCGGACAGGCGTCGACACATATATTGCAGTCGCCGCAGCCTTCCTCGATCGGTTGATCCGTCGGCAACGGCAAATTCGTCAACAACTCGCCCAAATAAACCCACGAGCCAAACTCGGGCGTAATCACCGCGCAGTTTTTCCCGACAAAGCCGACGCCAGCCCGTTCTGCGACCGCGCGATCAGACAGCGCGCCCGTATCCACCATCGACTCGATTTTAGCCCCCGGCTCCAGCTCCGCTATGAACTTGGCAAGCTTGTCCAGCTTGTCGCGCAGCACGTGGTGGTAATCCGTGCCCCAAGCGGCCCGGCACAGTATTCCGCGATAAGCACCTGGCTCGGACTTGGGCGGATTCTCCAGCTTGGACGGATACGCCAGCGCGATCGAAATCAAGGATCGCGCCCCATCCAGCAGCAATTCAGGATGGGTGCGCTTTTCCAGGTCCGGCTCTTCAAAGCCGGATTCGTAGCCTTTTTCCCTATGCTCCATCAGTCGTTCCTTGAGTGTCAAAAAAGGGTCAGCGCTGGCAAAACCAATCTTGTCGATGCCGATTTCCTTGGCATAATCAATGATGGACTGCTTCGTCTGTTGCCAGTAGCGCACGTCTTGCTCGTCAATCACAGTTGTTTGATCGCTCCCGTCGCCAACTCGTCACAGCGGTTGTTCCACTTGTTGTCGGCGTGTCCTTTTACTTTCACATACTCTACTTGATGGATATCCATCAGACGAAGCAGTTCTTTCCATAAATCCTGATTTTCGACCTGCTGGCCCTTGCTGTTTTTCCAGCCGTTTTTCAGCCAGCCCTTGTACCATCCCTGCAGGAAACAATTGACCAAATAGGCGCTATCGCTGTACAAGGTCACCTTGCAAGGCTCTTTCAGCGTGCCTAACGCCTTGATCGGCGCAAGCAGCTCCATGCGGTTATTCGTTGTATGTGGTTCGGCACCTGACATCTCCTTGATATGCTGCCCGTACATCAGCACAGCTCCCCAGCCGCCAGGACCGGGATTGCCAGAGCAGGCGCCGTCTGTATAAATCTCAACTTCACGCATCGTCATCGTCTTTGGAAACCTCCTCTGTTGTTTCTATTGTATCGAAGCTTAGTCGCTTCCACAAAAATATTTTGCTATACTACTTTAGAATTGTTCTTCGTTCCAAGCATTGACAAAAAAAGCGGATCGTGTGCGAATTTTTTTATAAAAGGAGTGATTCACGATGAAAGTGCAGCTAGATGCTTCCGTGACCGAGCGCATTCCCGCCTTTTCCCTCGGCGTTTTGCAATACAGTGGCGCTTCTGTCAGCGATTCACCCAAAATGCTGCAAGGTCGTATCAACTATTTTGTAGAAAGTTTGCGGCTCGAACATGAGCTGTCCCGCCTTGCCGATATCGAAGGAGTACGGGAATGGCGCAGCGCTTTTAAAAAAGCGGGAATAGACCCGTCGCGCTATCGCCCGTCATCCGAGGCGCTGCTTCGCCGTCTGTTGCAAGGCAATCCGTTTTTCTGGATCAACAGTGCCGTAGACGTCAATAACTTCTTCTCCGTCTTGCATGCACTTCCCTTTGGCATTTATGACATCGATCATCTTACGGGCGATGTAACTTGCCGTCTGGGACAAGAAACAGATGTGTACGAAGGATTGAACGGCCGCGAAGTACATATGGAAGGCAAGCTGCTGCTTGCGGACGAAAAAGGAGCCTTCGGCAGTCCGATTGTCGATTCCAAACGCACTTGCGTGACCGAGCATAGCCGGAACTTGCTGCAAGTCATCTTCTTCCACGAGCAAGTTGCTGCCGAGAAAAAAGCCGAGATACTCGGATCAGTCGGTCGCATGTTTACCGAAATCAACGGCGGCGAGCTGACTCACACCGCGATCGTCGCTTCTTAGCAAAAAGACGGCCCGTCATGCAGCGTGGCCGTCTTTTTCTGTCTGATTGCCCTTTTGCTTGCGGAACACAACGTGCTCCAGCAGCAAGCAAACGATAACACCGAGCAACAGACCGTTCCCGAACAGGAAGCTGACCAGAGCGGGCAGCTTTTGCCAGGCCGTTGCCGGAACGAACATCACGCCAATCCCGATCAAAAGCGAGCTTCCGCCGACTGTGATCGTTCGCTCATCCATTTTCACCGTTGCGTAATCTTTCAATCCGAATCCGAGAAGCTGCGTATACGAGATGAACATGGCCGCATAAGCGACCGGAGTCGGCAATGCCGCCAAAAAATGAGCGACAGCCGGGAACAAACCGATCAGCATCATCCCGATCATAGCCAGCATAAAAGGCAGGCGGGCCGCCATCTTGGTCGTTTGAATCACCGCAGCAGCAAGCGACAGAGGAATCATCCCGACGACACCGCTCACCCCGGAAAGCAGATGAGACACGCCCGTAAAAATCCCGCCGCGATTGTACTGCGAATCAGTCGGCACCGTCTCCGTCGCTTTTCCCATAACGACCATACTCGTTACCAGGTTCGTCAAAAGGACAAATCCCGTCAGCATGCTGGTCAGCACAACGCCCCAATCCCAGCGCGGCGCTCCCCAGAAGAAGAATGTCGGCCAGGAAATCAGCTGGTCAGCCGGGCGTACAGGGTCCGTCCAGCCCATTGCCGCGTAAAGCACCCAGCCTCCTACCATCCCGAACAGGACGGCAAAGCTGGAAAATCGTTTCGTCCTCATCACCCACACAACCAAAGCGACGATGCCGATAGAGACAAGCGCTACGCCAGGCTGCACTTCTTTTGAATGCTGAAAGCCGATGCCAAGCATCCCGGTTAAAATGTTGCTGCATAAAGAAATAGCAAGCAAAATCATATAAGTTCCCGATACGAGCGGAGTAAACCATCTTTGCAGTTTGCCGATCCAGCCCATCACCCCGAAGGCGACAAACAATAAACCAGCCAGACACATCCCCAGTTGAAACGACTGCCCGATTTCGCGCGGCGCCAGTCCTACGCTTGTTCCCAACTGAGCCAAAATGATAAAGATTCCCCACCACAATCCTGCCGGCCCTTCCAGCATCGGATAACGGTGTCCAATCCACACTTGCAACAGCGAAGCCAAACCGACGAAAAACATCGTCTGCTGCATCAGGTTGCCAATCTCATCTGCCCTCAGGCCGTAAACGTCTCCGATCATCAATGGAACGGCAACACTGCTGGAGACAGCGACAATCATCCACTGCAACGCAGACAAAATGCTCGTGCCTGCGGGCGGCCTGTCATACAATCCGTACTTCAAAACCTTTCACCTCGTTTTCTTACCGACGCTCCTGAGCTTATGCCAAAAGCCCACTGTTAAGAATATCATCATCTGCTTTCCTGGCAAACATGCAAAGGGCAGGAAACTCTCCGAGAGAATTTCCTGCCCCTGTTTTGACACTCTATTTCATCATTTGCTTGATCAGTTCGCGATTGCGGCTCTGGAAAATTTCATTGTGAGACGAAACCATTCCGCTTTCATGTGCTTCCGGCTGAATGTATAGCTTCGCCTGGTTGACCGCATTTGCTGCGTCGTGGAAAGCTCCGGCAATCAAATGCACTTTTCCGTCGTAGGAAATCACATCTCCCGCCGCAAAAATCCCCGGCTCGGAAGTAGCGCCTGTTGTCGTTCCGGCAAGGAAGTATTCATTCGCCATTTCCAGATTCACGTGACTGTTTTGCAAAAGCGATCTGTCGCGCTCATAGCCGTGATTGATAATCACTTCGTCAATCGCCAGCTCCTCTACTTCTCCGGTCAAGTGGTTAGTCAATTCCACCCGCTCGACTTTTTCCTGGTTGGAGCACGCGATCAGCTTGGTAATCGTCGTGTTGAAAAAGCATGTTGCCGAGCTGTTCAACAACTGCGTCACTTGTGCCTCATGGCCGGACAGCGCTTCTTTGCGATAGGTCAGGTACACTTTTTTAGCGATTGGCTCCAGCTCGTTCGCCCAGTCGACTGCGGAGTTGCCGCCCCCGGAAATGATCACGGTTTTGTCCTTGAAGCGGCGCAATGATTTGACGGTATAGCTCAGGTTGGATACTTCGAATTTCTCCGCGCCTTCCAAGTCGATCCGTTGCGGCTCCAAAATTCCCCCGCCGATCGCCAAAATGACGGTTTTGCTATAATGCTGCTCCCCAGCCGAAGTGTGCAGGATGAACACGCCGTTCTCATCCCGGGCAATCCGCTCCACCTTTTGCCCCAACACGACGGTTGGATCGAAAGTTAAGCCTTGCTGAATCAACTGCTCGATCAGCTTTTCGCCCAGCGTAGGCGTCAGGCCGCCGACATCCCAAATCATTTTTTCCGGATAAACGTGGACTTTTCCGCCCAGTCTTGGCTGATATTCAATGACCTTTGTTTTCATTTCCCGCAAGCCGCTGTAAAAGGAAGCGAAAAGTCCTGCTGGCCCTCCGCCGATAATCGTAACGTCAAACAATTCTGCTTGATTCATAGTTCGTTTCTCTCCTTTTTGGCACTTCTTGCGCTGCCAAAAGAGGCAGTAGCGTTTTCTATTGTGCCAGCATATTTTTCACAATGGTCTTGACTCCCAGCTCGATTCCCAGCGGCCCACCTGCTGCGATCGAACTGTCTAACGCGTACATATGTCCGTTTTTGATTGCATTCAGCGAGTTCCATGCGGAGTCGCCTTCCAAATTTTTCAGATAGCCTTGCAATTTTTTCGAAGAGCCGCCGATATCAGACACGAACATATAGTCAGGGTTCATCGCCGCCAATCCTTCCAGGGAAATCTGCTCCCCTTTGGACGACATGTCGACGTATTTGCTTGGCGGTTGCAAGCCAAGGCCAGTTTCCTTGTTGAAAATAAATTGCGTCGTAAAGCCCCAAAATTGCTTTTCTCCCAGCATGATGACGCCAAACGTCTTGTCGCTGAATTTCTTCAATTGCTCTTTGGAATCCGCGATCAATGTCTCGATCCGGGTAATTTCTGTTTCTGCCTTTTGCTCTTTGCCGAAGATTTTGCCATATTCCCGCAAAGCTTTCTGCCAGTTGTTTTCATTGCTGTCTACCGTAATAACCGGAGCGATCTTCTCCAATTTATCGCCATAGCTGCCATAGCGGCCCGACACCATAATAATCAGGTCTGGCCCGACTTCGAGCAGCTTTTCCAGGTTCGGACTCGTCATGGAACCGATATCGGTGATTTTGCTCGATCTGTAGGGAGCGAGTGACTCCCAATCATCCAGAACATTCAAATCTGTAGCGGCTACAGGAGTTTCCTCCAGCAAAAACATATGCTCGAAGTTACGGAAGAATAAGAGCGCGACTTTCTCTGGTTTCTTTTCCAACACGATTTCGCGGCCAAGTGCGTCTACGTATGTTCTCGGCCATTGTCCCGTTTCTTGCTTGGCTTCATCCGCCTTTGCCGGTGGTGTTCCTGCTCCTGCTTGATTATTGCCAGGCTCTGGCGTTCCAGCGCACCCCGCTAAAATACCTGCCAAAAGGACAATCGCTACGAATAATCTTGTGAGTATTTTCATTCTGTCTCCTCCGATATAACGTGAGTTTTGCTTGACCGATCAAACTACGGTCAGTGTAGCAAAACGCATTTTAGATAGGAATGGAGCCATCCTGAAATCCATATGGATTATTCCTGAACCTTCCGCGAAATTCGGCTGGCGAGAGGCCCACCTGCTTTTTGAAGATCCGGCTGAAGTACAAGGCATCAGCATAGCCCACGCTTTTCGCCACCTCGCCGATCGGTGCGTCATTCGCAAGCAGGCTCTCCTTCGCCCGATTGAGACGATAGGCCATCAAATATTTGCCGGGTCCCATCCCCGTGTATTTTTTGAACACATAAAACAAACGGTTTTCATTAATATCATTCAGTTCAGCCAAAGCACGTACGCTCAGCCCATCCATATAGTGCTCGTGTATGTACTTCGATACTTGCTCAAACAGCGCTTGTTCTCCGTCATTGCTTTGGTTGCGGACACAGACAAACAGTTCCTCCAGAACGCAGCGGAAGAGCGTTTCCGTCTGAAAAGCCTGGATTCCGCCCGGTTCTCTCGATGAGCGCCACAATAGCTCCAGCAATTCCAGGAGGCGGGGGCTTTGCCCCGGGTGTAGCTGAAAATGCATGTTCGGCAGGCAAAAGCCAGACGGCTCCGGTGCAACGATCCGGTATAAAACGAGTAAATATTCCCATTTCGTATCGCCGAGGACGCTTCGATTCAGCGGCATTCGCGCGCCACCGTGAAGCACGTTCCCCGGAGTCAGCGTGTACACTTTGCCGCTGAAATCAAAATTGGCTTTGCCCCGCAGCGGAAAAACAAATCCCGGAAAAGGCTCCGTATAATCATCACAGCTCTTCCCTGGCCCGCGCACATAACGACATACTTGCTCCACTCGAAATGAGGTACGCGCAAAATGCTCGGCAAGCTTGTTGATGTCCATCTTTCCTTTCACACACCTTTTGCAATCAAGTGCTACTGCTCAATGTGCGCGTCTACTCCGCTTTTTTGGGACAAGCAATCGCATTCATCCTGCTAAAGACACACTAATTAATCATACTTTTATTGAAATTGATAATCAATCTTATTATCGGTTTCAACTTCATTCTTTTCCATTCCGTAAAAAGTGTCCGCTTCATCGCTTCGATCTTGCCCATTGACAGACAATCGCATCGAGCACGGTTTCAGACGACACGGCTGCTCTTTTACTGTTGGCTCGCGACTTCCAAGTCTTTCAATACCCCAAACTGTGCCTGGTACAAGCGGCTGTATACACCGCCTGCGTCGACCAGATCCCGATGATGTCCCTGCTCGACGATGCCTTGCTCTGTCACCACGACAATCCGATCGGCATCTTTAATAGTTGCCAGCCTGTGGGCGATTACCAGTGTCGTGCGGCCTTTGGACAGCTCGGATAGCGATTGCTGAATCGCCAGCTCTGTCTCCGTATCCAGTGCGGAAGTGGCCTCGTCCAAAATCAGAATCGGCGGGTTTTTCAAGAACATGCGGGCAATCGCCAGCCGCTGCTTTTGCCCCCCAGACAGCTTCACGCCCCGCTCGCCAATGACAGTGTCCATTCCTTGCTCCTGAGCGCGAATAAATTCGTCCAGTCGCGCTCGGCGCGCTGCTTCCCACACTTCCTCTTCGCTCGCATCAAGCTTGCCGTACAAAATGTTTTCGCGAATCGTACCTGTAAACAGGAACACATCCTGCTGCACAATCCCGATTTGTCTGCGCAACGATTCTTGTGTCACCTGACGAATATCGATGCCATCGACAGAAATGGAGCCTTCCTCGACTTCATAAAAACGCGGCACCAAGCTGCAAAGGGTCGTTTTCCCCGCGCCAGACGGACCGACGAATGCGACGGTTTCCCCTTTGTGAATCACCAGATTTACACCGTTGAGCACTCTTTTTTCGCCATCGTAGCCAAAAGAAACGCGATCAAAGCGGATTTCATGCTGGAATGGCTGCATTTCCACTGCATCTGCGGCGTCCGCTACATCCGGTTCTGTATCCAATAGCTCCGTATAGCGCTTGAACCCGGCAAAGCCTTGCGGATAATTTTCCACGATCGCATTGATTTTCTCGATCGGGCGGAAAAACACGTTGGTCAGCAGCAAAAATCCGACAAACTCTCCATAGGAAAGCTCTTGCTGAATGACAAACCACGTTCCGCAGACCATGACGAACAAAGTGACAAAACGCATCATCATATAGCTGATCGATCCGTTTTTGGCAATCAGTTTGTACGAGCTTAACTTGGTCAGGCGGAAACGTCCGTTGTTGACGGCAAACTGCTTTTCTTCATGCGCCTCGTTGGAAAATGCCTTGACGACCCGAATGCCGCCTACACTGTCCTCGATACGGGCGTTAAAGTCTCCAACGTCACGGAAAAGCTGATGAATTGCCTGCGTCATCTTTTTGTTGAAATGAACGACGACCCAAATAATAACTGGCACGACGACAAAGGTCAGCACAGCAAGCTTCCAGTTGATAGACAGCATCAACGCAAATGAACCGACAAGAGTCATGATCGCGATAAACAAATCTTCCGGTCCGTGGTGCGCCATCTCGCCAATCATATTCATATCGTTGGTCAAGCGTCCGATCAGGTGCCCTGTCTTCGAATTGTCAAAGAAACGGAACGAGAGCTTCTGGATGTGTGCAAACAACTTTCGCCGCATATCCGTCTCAATGTTAATCCCCAGCATATGCCCCCAATAGTTGACGATGTACATCAACAGGGTATTCACTACGTACAGGGCAAGCAATCCGAGCGATGCCCACACAATCAGTCCCCATTTGCCGCCTGGCAACAGGTCATCAATGAAGGCATTCACGGCTACCGGGAACGCCAGCTCCAGAAGCCCGGCGATAATGGCGCAGCCAAAATCAAGCATGAACAACCATTTGTATGGTCGATAATAGGAGAAAAATCGTCGAATCAAAAGCTGTACCCCCTCCTTGGTATTTCCATGCTATTTGATTATCACTTGTGCAAGCCAATGCGAGTGGCAGATGGGATAAGTCACTGTCAGATAATAATGATAATCAATTGCACTCATAGTATAGCAACGAGTCCACTGAAAGAAAATGGCACATTCATGAATACACATGGAATATTCATGAATCGCGCTGAAACTCGCTCGGAGATAGCCCCGTATATTTTTTGAAGCGCTTGCTGAAATACAGCGGATCAGCAAAACCCGTCCTTTGTGCAACTTCCTTGATGCTCATCTGATTTTGAAATATATTCAGTAAATTTTTCGCCTGGTTGAGTCTGTACCTGTTCAAATACTCGCCTGGACTGATTTTCAAATGCTTTTGAAACAAATAAGCCAGTCTGTTGACATTGATCTGGTGCAACTCAGCAAGCCGATTGATACTCAGATTCTCCATGTAATGATCATGAATGTAATCAAGCAACCGTTCCAAAAGCAGGCGTCCTTCGTCTTTTTCACTATGCTGGACAAGCGCAAACAACTCGTTGAGGATTCCGTACCACAGCTCTTTGACACGCAGCTTGTACAAGTCTCCCGGGCTGCTCCAAAATCGTTCCAAATGTCTGAGCTTTTCCTGCAATGGCACACTCTGCTCAACGAGGCGCAGCATGTAATGCTTCTCAGCAAAGTTGTACTGGTCTGCTGTTTTCTGATGATCAACCTGATAAAGCACGAGAATATATGACCACTTCTTGTCTCCGATCACCTTGCGATCCAATCGCATATTCGGGCCGGCATGCACGACCATTCCTGGCTCCATGTCGTATTCCATACCGTCAAACCACATCTTTGCGTTCCCGGATAGCGGAAAAATAAAACCGGAGTACAAGCCTGTCCGCCCGCCAAAATACTTCATACCCGGCTGGCGCTCTTCCAGTGACACACTCATGATCGTCATCGACTCTTTTGCATAGTAATCGATTAACCGTCCAACTTCTCTTTTATCCATTTCCAACCCACCTGCTATAAATGAGGCTGAGGAGGCCCGCCTTTATTCAGCAGCATCCTGCCTAGCACATTTTTAAATTTACCCCTTGTGAAAATTTCAGTTCTCGTATATTATAATAGATAATGATAATCATTTTCAATTATTGAGGATATGCAAAGTGTAATCCCCTCCGTTAGCTGATGTCTTTTTCTAAAATCAAGCTTATCCATAACAAAAAACCCTAAGGAAGTGCTTCCTTAGAGCTTGATTACATAGATGGTGCCGGTGAAGGGACTTGAACCCCCACGGTTTCCCTCACGATTTTGAGTCGCGCGCGTCTGCCATTCCGCCACACCGGCAATTAAGTTGGAGGAGGCACCCGGATTTGAACCGGGGATAAGGGTTTTGCAGACCCGTGCCTTACCCCTTGGCTATGCCTCCACGTATAGATTTGATGAAAAATGGAGCGGACGACGGGTCTCGAACCCGCGACCTTCGCCTTGGCAAGGCGACGCTCTACCAATTGAGCTACGTCCGCATATAAATGGCTGGGGTACTAGGATTTGAACCTAGGAATGACGGAGTCAAAGTCCGTTGCCTTACCGCTTGGCTATACCCCAATAAGTAATCCCCAACTTTGAAAATCATATGGGGCGATCGATGGGACTTGAACCCACGAGTGCCGGAGCCACAATCCGGTGCGTTAACCCCTTCGCCACGACCGCCATATTCACTATTGCTTTTTAAAAATGGCAGGGGCAGTAGGAATCGAACCCACACCAAAGGTTTTGGAGACCTTCGTTCTACCGTTAAACTATGCCCCTACACATGGTGGCTCGGGACGGAATCGAACCGCCGACACGAGGATTTTCAGTCCTCTGCTCTACCGACTGAGCTACCGAGCCATAATTATTGCATACGCCATTCTTTTTGTCAAGAAATGGCGGAGCTGACGGGACTCGAACCCGCGACCTCCGGTGTGACAGACCGGCGTGAACTCCAACTTCACCACAGCTCCATATTAGGTTGCAGCCAATTCCCGTTAAGGAAAATTTGGTTGCGGGAGCAGGATTTGAACCTGCGACCTTCGGGTTATGAGCCCGACGAGCTACCGAGCTGCTCCATCCCGCGACGATTTTATAGAAGCAATTGTCAGCGTTGCCGCATCGTGCAGCGTTTTTTTGCTGACTATCCTTCAAAATAGTAAATGGTGGAGGCTGACGGGATCGAACCGCCGACCCTCTGCTTGTAAGGCAGATGCTCTCCCAGCTGAGCTAAGCCTCCATACTCCCCGACTTTGTCAGGGACCCAACAAGTAGTTGGGATTCATAGGTGACCCGTAGGGGATTCGAACCCCTGTATGACAGCGTGAAAGGCTGCTGTGTTAAACCGCTTCACCAACGGGCCAAGATGGCGGATGGAGTGGGATTTGAACCCACGAGACGGGTCAACCCCGCCTACACGATTTCCAATCGTGCTCCTTCGGCCGCTCGGACATCCATCCATATGGCTCCTCGGGACGGACTCGAACCGCCGACCGATCGGTTAACAGCCGATTGCTCTACCAACTGAGCTACCGAGGAACGTTGAAGGATTTATTCCTTCAAAACTGAATACGCA
>NZ_CP064090.1:5937500-6088079 GCF_022701015.1 Brevibacillus parabrevis
GTCAGCATTTCCTTGCGCAGCAGCGACGTTTGTTAATATAGCATGTAGCAAAACCAGAAGTCAATAGTATTTAAAAACTTTTACCTGAGCAATATTACTCCTGACTCTCTGTCGCCATTTGCCCCCTCTGTGAAAACGACTTCTTGAATCAATTGCCTTTGCAGCATTTTATCAATAAGAAGAGGGACATCAATTTGTGCATCTACAATGGCCGGATGGTTCACAAGCTCCTCCAGGCGCCACGGACCTGCCTTTGATTCCATAACCTCCATCAAGAAAGTGACGGACTCTTTTACTTTGGACGTAATCCAAAACTCGATCGCGAGAACAAGCAGCTCGATGCGCTTTTCCAACGCTTCTCCATTAATGGACAACTCCTCATACAGTTTGAATACCGATGAGTCCATCTGTTTTACTTGGGACCACAGCGCAGCCTGCGGATGTTCCCCCGCTTCGTACACGATCAGCCTCGCCCACGAATGCAGCGATTGGATGAGCGCATGATGGGCATCCAAGATCAGTCCTTGCTGAAGAAACTCTTTTGTCTCGTGGAAAAAACGGAGGAGTTGGGAATACTCCCTACAGATAAACTTTTTTTGCAGCGCAACAGGCAGACGACTCAACCGACTCTTCATCTGCTTCATATAACCGTCTTTGTCCCAGACAATATCCGCTCTCCAAAGCAACGCAGCCAGACGTTCATCCAGACCGCTAACCGCCCCTTTTTCAAGCTGCCAGGTACTAATCTGTTGCTCCATGACCACTCGTCCCTGAATGTGCAGACGGCGGATTTTTCCCTCTGCTTGCGGCTGGTTGACCACGACAAGATAAAAGGCGCCATCGCGAAACGGAACCAGCAGATCCGAAACAGGCAAAACCAGCACAGCTTGTACATCCGGGCGCTGCCGCAGCTTATTCAGATACGTTTGCTGACTCTCCTCTCGCTTCATTGCCATGTCGGTGTTCCTCCCTGCCCCTGGGTTGAACTTATGGATTCTACACGATTTGTCCGTTTCCTGCTTGTCAACAGACAAATCCTTTGTATGCTATACTGTATAGTAGGAGGAATGATGATGAAAAAAACTGAACGCCTGAGCAAAATCAAACGCATGCGCACATGGGGTAACTGGAGCATGGTGATCGGCATTTTGCTGATGTATACAGGGTACGCTTTTTTCGGAGGATATCTGGACTTTATACCTTTCCTTGGCAACCTGTTAAAAGGCTCTCACATCTTCATGACGCTGCTTTTGATCATCGGCTTTATTTTGACGATGGGCAGCACCGTCTTGTTTATGATCTCCGGCATGGTATCTACCTCTGCTCCTCAAGTAGAATGTCCTTCGTGCCAAAAAGTAACGAAAATGCTTGGGAAAGAAGATGCCTGTATGTTTTGCGGACAGCCTTTGCGTCTGGAAGACGGGCAGCCCCAGCAAAACCAGACATGATCGATTTCTCATTCGTTCGAGATGCAATAAGCCACCTGCACTTTCCCATTCGGGCAGCAGGTGGCTTCTTTTTTACTGAGCGGTTATAGCGTTTTTCAAGCCTTCCTCGATGGTCGGCCAAATCTCCGGCACTTCGAACCCTCGCCGCCACGAGGCGACTCCAGCCAAATCGTATTTCTTCACTAACTCCATCCGCTTTGCCATGGACGAGACGTCCTCCAACCACATCTTGTAGACATTCCCGTCTTTCGGATCGCGGTATTCCACATACTGCTGACCAGATGCTTTATCCAGGACCGGAGTCAGCTTTCGCTCCGCTATCCACTCCTGCGCTCTCGGCATGGACAGCGCCTTGGAGCTTACCTTGACTGTTCCGTCAGCCTGCTTGGCTTCTGTCCACAATCTTGTGTAAAAAGGAACACCCAAAAGCAGCTTTTCGTTCGGCACTTCTTCCAATACTCCTTGCAAGCCTGCCTCGACCCATGGCAATGACGCCACCGAGCCTGCTTTCGGGCTTGCCGCCCAATGCTCATCGTAGGTCATGACAGCCATGTAGTCGACGACTTCGGCCAATGCTTTGCGATCCAGAAACATCGACCACGTCTTGGCGTTGGACTTGATTGTCACATCGATGGAAACGGTTAGTCCTTGCTGATGCAAGTAAGGCGTCAGCTCGCGGACAAACTGGACGAGCCGCTCCTTGTCCTCATAATACACGTTTTCAAAGTCGATGTTGATGCCGTCCAAATCATACAAGTGGGCATAGTGGATCAACTGGACAATCAGCTTGTCTCGCTTGTCGTAGCTGCCGAGAACGGATTGGGTCCAGTCCGGGTTGAAGCCGTTCGTGACCAGCCCCCACACTTGGTAGCCGCGCTTATGCGCCCATTTTACATACGCCGAGTCCGCTCGGTTTATAAGCGTTCCTTCTGCATCTTTCAATTCAAACCAGGTAGGTGCGATCACATTGACGCCAGGCAGCGTCTCGATCTGGGCGACATTCGGATTTTTGCTGACGACGTGCTCCCAAACCATGTTCACCTTTTGCCCATCAGGCTTCCATGCGACTTGCTCGCCAGAAGACCCGGCATGCTGCAAGCTGACCTTTCGCTTTCCGGACATCTCAACGCTTTTCTCCGGAAGAAAGCCTGCAATCCCGGATGCTGTCAACACGCGGTAATAGCCTTCCTGTTCTCCGAGAACATCAACTGTATCCCCGGAGGATAGCTCGCTTACGATCGGTGTCCGGTGAGAGGCTCCAACACGGACGAGCTGCTTTTCCTCTCCACCGATCACATGCGCCTGCTCGATCTCGTACCCTTCCTGCTCTACAAGGAGCACGCCTGTATCGGCTTTTCGCTCGAAGGCAAACGGATACAGCTTGGTGAGCGGATCAAGCGGCACATAGCGCTTTCCTTCCACTTCCTTCACGGGCACCTGCAAATTGACTGGCTGCTTGTTCAGATGAGCTACGACTTCCCCGCTCTCCATCCGCAAAACTTTGTCCTTCGTCGTCACGATTACAGAACGGGTAGGCTCATCCCAAAAGATCGCCGGGTCGATTTTCTCTTTAATGAAATCAAAAGGAAGCAAGATTTGCTCCCCGTCGAGCAAGTAAGTGGCATCCATGCGCTTTCCTTCAAAGACGATGACATCTTTGGCGCCGTCGTACGGCTGCACATGTTCCGTTGACGCCCGCAGCACGAAAAACCAGTAAATGCTCCCAAAGATGGCGAGCAAGAAAAACATCAGCATGAAAAGTCTGCGCAGCGCTCTTCCCCTTCTGCGTCTGGGACGAGGTACTGTATTAAGCTGCATGCTCACGGTTATACCCTCCTCCCAACCAACGGGCTTTCGCCACGGTTCCGATCATCTGTATCATTCCTGCAATATTTCGATCATAGCCTTGGTTCAAACGATTCACAACCTTTTGTATACTGGAAAACGCAGGACGAGCCGTTCTCCCTCCAAAAAAAGACGTTTGAAACAGCCAAAACGTTACACATTTCAACAGAAAAACACCTTCTGCCTCAACTCTTCGACATTCGTTGAGGCAAAAGGTGTTCATCCACATAACTCAATTTAGGGTACTCTTTTGACAGGACTCGCAGACGCCATATACTTCCATCCGATGGCCGGTGACTTTGAACCCGATATCTCTCGCCGCAGCCTCTTCCGCCTCCCGCAAGTACGGGAAATGGAAGTCCCGGATCGCCCCACAGCTAGAGCAGATCGCGTGGTAATGGTCTTCTTCCACATTGGCATCGAAGCGGCTGGAAGCATCCCCGTAGGTCAGCTCAATTACCAAACCCGCATCTTTAAAAACCCTGAGGTTGTTGTAAATCGTCGCGACGCTCATATTGGGGAATTTGCCTTCGAGAGCTTTGTATATTTCGTCAGCCGTCGGGTGAGTCATCGTCTCCAGCAAATAGGTTAAGATTGCATGGCGTTGAGGTGTCATCCGAACCCCGGTGTTTTTGAGGATTTCTACAGCTTTTTCTACACGCTGTGCCATATTGTCACACCCCACAGTCTTCGCAAGACAAAAGATCAATCAACTCTGTTTGTCATTGATTAGAATTACTTTAAATAAGTGTACGTCTATTCGGCGAAAACTGTCAATATCCATTCCGCCGAATTGCGGAGAAAGAAATGGAAATCAAGCTTTTGCTGCCTTTTTCGCTTCGGTCAAAGCGTATTTGCACATGGATTGCAATTGGCATTGATCGCATTTCGGATTGCGCGCCGTGCACACTCTTCTCCCGTGCCAAATCAGCCAATGATGCGCATCCGACCATTTTTCGCGCGGAATCTTCTTCATCAGCTGGCGCTCTACTTCGTCCACATTGTCGCTCTTGGCAAGGCCCAGGCGATTCCCGACACGAAACACATGGGTATCGACCGCAATCGCCGGAACACCGTACGCATTGGAGAGTACGACGTTGGCCGTTTTTCTACCTACTCCCGGCAACGCCTCCAGCTCGGCGTGCGTTCGCGGCACCTCTCCATTGTACTTTTCGTACAAGATTCTACAGGTCTCCAAAATGTTTTTACTCTTATTCTTGTACAAGCCCAGCCCTCTTATATGCTCTTCCATTTCTTCCTGCGTCAGATGCAAATAGTGTTCCGGCTGGTTCAGCTGTTTGAACATCGGTTCTGTAATTTCATTCACCCGCTTATCCGTGCACTGCGCCGAAAGAATCGTGGCGATCAAAAGCTCAAACGGGGTTGTATAATTCAACTCGCAGTGTGCATCCGGGTACATCTGCTGAAGTGTGTCCAGAATGTCTGCAACGGGTACTTTGCGTTGTGCCATAAATATATCCCCCTTTTTCCTACATTATACCGATCTTGAACAGCTCGGCAATCGTCGCAAGCCATGGAAAGCAGTTCGTGACCTGATGTACAATAAGCTTGGAATCATTTAACAGGGGGCGATATGAATGAAAGTTTTCCTGACAGGAGCTACCGGCTTTGTCGGCAAAGGCGTGCTGGATCGTCTGATTGCAGAAGGCTACGATACCGTTTGCTTGTCCCGGCCAGGTCGGGCAGATTCAAAAGGCAAACTGCTCCCTGAGGTGACTGGCTCTGGAAGCGTGACGGAAGTGGCTGGGGATATACTGGACGCTGAATCGCTTACAACAGCCATGGCAGGCTGCGACGCCGTCATTCACCTGGTCGGAATTATTCGCGAGCAGCCGGGAAAAGGAATCACTTTTTCGCGGATTCACGTCGACGGCACGCGCAACGTACTGGAAGCAGCCAAACTGCATGGCGTAAAACGCTTCGTCCACATGAGCGCACTCGGTTCAAGAGAAAACGCCACGAGCCAGTACCATCTTACGAAATACAAAGCGGAGCAACTTGTCAAAGCAAGCGGCATCCCTTACGTCATTTTTCAGCCATCGGTCATTTTCGGGCCTGGCGACGAGTTTGTAAACATGCTGGCCGATCTTGTTCGCATGCCAGTCACTCCTGTGCTCGGAAACGGCTCTTACTTGTTGCAGCCTGTAGCGCGAAAAACAGTAGCGGACGTCTTTGTCCAAGCCTTGAACCATCGCGAGGCAACCAATCAGACGTACGAAACAGGCGGGCCTGCTCCCGTCTCCTACGAACAAATTCTCGATACGATCGGCGAGGTGCTCGGCAAGCAAAAAGTGCGCAAAATCCACATCCCGCTCGCCTTCATGAAACCAGTCATCAACGCAATGGAGGGCTTCTCCTTTTTTCCGATAACCAACACGCAGCTGACGATGCTGCTCGAAGGCAATGCCTGCCGGGACGCCGAACGGCTGTACGACACCTTTTCCACAGAAAAAATCGCCTTTCGCCCAGGAATCTCCACCTATCTTTCATAACGATCCGCCAAAAAGAAAAAGCCCCTGAAAAATCAGGGACTTTTGTTTATTCATGCAGTGTTTTCTCCACAGAACCCGTCTCTTTGTTCACGTGACGGGCGACGACGAACAGATAGTCAGACAGGCGGTTGAGATATTTGACCACCGACGGATTCACCTGTTCCTGCTGGGCAACGTGGACGGCTTTTCGCTCTGCGCGTCTCACCATCGTGCGGGCGACATGGAAGGCAGCAGCAGCGGGATGTCCTCCCGGCAAAATAAAGTTCGTGAGCGGCGGCAGACTGGCATCCAACTGGTCAATCTGCCCCTCCAGGAACGTAACATCATCCTCTGCAATCGGCCAGCCGACCTTTTTCCCTTCCGGCGTGGCAAGTTCTGCCCCTACGTGGAACAGCTTGGTTTGAATGATGTGGAAAACATCCTGCAGCTCTTGCCACGCATCGGACACAGGCAACAAGGACAAGGCAAGCCCGATCTGGGAGTTGGCCTCGTCGCACGTTCCATACGCCTCGACGCGATCTGCAAACTTGGGCACGCGCACTCCCGCTACCAATGAAGTTTCGCCTTTGTCTCCCGATTTCGTATAAATCTTCATTCCGATCCCCGCCTTCATTGGTTTTTGTCTGGAACAAGTAAGCTACACAGACTCACAAACGACAATCAGCTCCGTACTGCTCGCATCAAAAGGCGCTCTGGCAAACGTTCCGTACCGTTTGGTCACTTTCAGTCCGTTCAACCGCAACAAGTGATGAAATTCGGACGGATAAATGTAGCGCAAGGCAAAACGTCCCTTCAGCCGCTCGGTTACCACTCCGTTTGCATCTGTGCGCTCGTAGATGCGGGTCACTTCGCACAACTGCTGGAAGTGATCGTAGCGGGTGTAGTCCCACATCGACAGTTCTTCTCCCGAAGGCAACATCTGTGTGCCGCGCAGGGACATCTTTTCATTTTCTTCGTAAAAATGATTGATCTTCGGTACAAAGACGTTCATGACGAGCTTGCCGCCTGGCGCCAAATGCTTGCGAATACAGGCAAGCGCCTTCATCTGTTCCTGAACGTGCAAGAGATGTAAAAACGAGCGAAACGGGATCATGATCAGCGAAAAGGTTTCCCCCAGTTCGAAGTTGCGCATATCTCCCTGCAACAGCTTCAATCCGGCGCTGACGCCTTGCGCATCTGCTTTTTCCTGCGCTTTCGCCAGCATCTCTTGCGACAGGTCGATCCCCGTAACCTCGATTCCGGCCTGAGCCAGCGGGATTGCAATCCTTCCCGTCCCACAGGCCAGATCGAGCACTTTTCCGCCAGCTTGCTTCGCTTCTTCCAAATAAAACTCAACATCGCCAGCAAGTCCGCGCTGCATCAGGTCATAGTAATCAGCCCATTGATACATATTGCTCATGCCGCCCTCCTATGCTTGCATGTCCTCGGAAGCCAGGTAAGCCATGACGAGCTTCGCTGTATTGTCGAGCGCTTCTGTATGCGTGCGCTCATGGGAGTGGGAGGCGTCCACGCCAGGACCGATCAAGCCGTGAACAATGTCGTATCCGGCCCTGAGCGCCGCGCTCGCGTCTGATCCGTAGAACGGATAAATGTCTACCGCGTAATTCAGTCCATTTTGCTGCGCCAAACGTGTCAAGTGGCTGCGCAATCCGTAATGGTACGGCCCGGAGGAATCCTTCGCGCAAATCGAGACGCAATATTCATCGGTCGTCTGTCCGTCGCCGATCGCGCCCATGTCAACCGCCAAATACTCGACGACGTTGGCTGGAATGCTGGAATTGCCGCCATAACCGATTTCTTCGTTGTTGCTGATGAAAAAGTGGGTTGTATACGGCAGTTGTTGGCCCGTCTCGCGAAGCGCTTTCAACACGCCCAACAGAACGGCAACGCTTGCCTTGTCGTCGATGTGACGCGATTTGATAAAGCCGCTGTCTGTTACCGTCACGCGCGGATCGAACGAAACAAAATCGCCAACCGAAATGCCCAACGCCTGTACTTGCTCGCGGTTTGTCACTTTCTCGTCCAGACGAACTTCCATGTTGGAGTCGGTTCTTTCTGCCTTGCCTGCTTCACGGCCATAGACGTGAACAGATGCTTTCGTAGACAAAATCGTCCCGGTCACCAGGCGGCCACTCGCTGTTTCCACTGTGCAGTGCTCGCCTTCCACGGCATTGAACTCAAAACCGCCGATCAACGTCAGCTTGAGGCGTCCGTTGCTTTTGATTTCTTTGACCATGGCTCCCAGCGTATCGACGTGCGCCGTCAGCAAACGCGCCTTGTCATCACGCGCCCCCGGCACGGTAGCGACAATCGCTCCCTTGTTCGTCCGTTTGTACTCCACGCCAAGCTGCTCCAGTTCCCCAGCGACCCACGCCATTACTTTTTCTGTGTTGCCAGACGGACTCGGGATATTCGCCAATTGGCAAAAAGCTTGAACGACATACTCGGTAGACACACCCATGAGAAAATCCTCCTTTTATGTACTATGACTATGTATTAAACGCCGATTTTAGCTTTGCAGCTCTTCCTTGATAAACTGGAGCACTTCCTGTACGTGCCCTTTTACTTTCACTTTCGGCCACACCTTGGCGATGTTGCCTTCCTTGTCGATCACAAAAGTGCTCCGCTCAATTCCCATGTACTCGCGGCCGTACATTTTTTTCAGCACCCAAACGCCGTACGCCTCCGCAACTTCATGCTCCGGATCGGCCAAAAGCACAAACGGCAGCTCGTGCTTCGCAATAAACTTGTCGTGCGACTTCACGGAATCCGGGCTGATTCCGAGCACGACAGTGTCCAGCTCCGCGAACATCGGGTGATAGTCTCGAAAATCGCACGCTTCGGTCGTGCAGCCCGGCGTCATGTCTTTTGGATAAAAATAAAGCACGACATTTTTTCCGCGGTATTGCGAAAGCGAAATCGTCTGTTCATTGTTTGCCTGCAAAGTAAATAAAGGCGCGGCTTGTCCGGTTTCGATCATGCTCATCCCCCCGTAAAAATCACTGGTTTCATTTTACCACAAGCTTACAGGTACTTCATCCGCATATACGTTGCGCTTTCTAGCAGAAAACGATAGAATTAATTAAGAAAAATAAAAAAATGGCCTAGTCAGTTGGATGGTGAGAATTGGCATGAAAGAGTTTTTTGAAGTAACGGATCCAGAAGCGCTTAAATCCCTTGCCATAGCAGAACGGGTTAAGATTCTAGAACTCTTCGAGGATTTGGAGCCGCGTACGGCCAAACAAATCGCTACGGAACTAGGCGAAAATGCTGCACGTCTTCACTACCACGTGAAGGAACTTGTGCGTGTTGGTTTGCTCGAACAGGTAGATACCCGCGTCAAAGGTTCCATCGTGGAGAAATACTACGAGCCAGTCGCCAAGGTGATTCAGGTTAAGCTTCAGCTTATGATTGAAGAAAATGCACAGCAATTGAGTGACGTCATGTTCACTCCGTTTCGCACCACAGAAAAGGATCTCATGAGGACACTCAATCGTTTCGTTGCAAGCGATCAGGATGTTCGCAAGGAATACCAGAATACTTTTGCTTTCAACCTGACTGAATTTTATTTGAGCCAGGAAGAACGCAATCAGTTGGTGGACGACATCAGCGACCTGTTGCAAAAGTACAAAGGCTTCAAAAACGAGCAAGGCCGCCGCAAGTTCAAGTTTTTCGATGTCTTGTTTCCGCTGACGCCTGCTGAGCCGACAGACGATTCGGAAGAGCAGTTTGAGGAGCAAGACGACCAGAACAAGCCGCTGTAAAGCTGTAAAAAGGAAATCGACCAACACCAGGAAAACCATCAAGAGAGATGGTTTTTCTTTTTTTATTCCAAAGGAGGGGCAGCCATGCGCACGATTTTGTTTGATTTTGACGGTACAGTCGCCGATACGCTCCCACTCATTTTCACGGCCTTTCGCTCTACTTTTCAGCGCTTTTTGCAAGAGCACTACTCCGATGCGCAAATCGTAGCGATGTTTGGTCCAACCGAAACTGGCATTTTGCAAAACAAGCTGCCCGCCCATGAACACGAAGCCGCTCTCGATCATTTTTTCCATGTGTACACGCTTGAGCACGCTCAGGTGCAAAATCCTCCGCAGCTTGCAAAGATGCTTGAACAGTTGCATTCTGCGGGCATTCAGATGGGAGTCGTGACGGGAAAAGGGCGCAGAAGTGCAGATATATCGCTGCGCGAGTGGGGATTGGAAAAGTATTTTTCTGTCGTGATCACAGGCGATGAGGTGACCGAGCCGAAGCCGCATCCGGAAGGCATTTTCACAGCGCTGAAACAGCTGGGAGCTACAGCCGAGAATGCGATTTTTGTGGGCGACAGCGACGCAGACATTATCGCGGGACGCGCCGCAGGGCTGACTACGGTCGGCGTTGACTGGCTGCTTGTCACCCAGAAGGCCGGGAGCTTCGATCCTGAGCCGGACTATCGCTTTTCTGACGCGCAGGCGTTTGTTGACTGGGTGCTTGGCCGCTGATTGATTCGGGTTGCCTAACCTGCTATTACTTCGTTAATAGACAGTCTTGCATGGCTGAGATTTTTTCATATACGGATTTTGACCGCATAATACGAAGGGGCTGCCTCAAAAGTCGATTGCTCGACGAAGAGACGCCCCCTTGTCATTTTATTGATTTATATTGTTTCGGATTCGTTGCAAAACTTCTTCGGAATCGAGTTGAACGTGAGGAGAAAGCTCCAGAAACTGAGCAGCGCGTTGATCGAGCCACAAGCTTTCCTCCCCTTTGTTATCAGTAGCAACAAAAACAAATCCGCCTGCATAACTAAAGTACATAATGTTGACATTGTCACCAAGATCGTTTTTTATTTTTTCATGAAGGTCAAACAATTCAGGGCCGGTTTTTTCACCACCTGCCATGATTGGCTCCGTATCCCTTTTACTTCATCACCTTCCATAATAAACGAAAGCTTCTCATCATGCGCAGTCAATAACTCATGAACGTTCGAACCTTTGTATTTGCTGATTTTATCCGCTTCTGACAATAAAGCTCCTGGAATTGAGAAGTCTGACAGCGTAAAATTATTGCTCGATTCGTTCAAAGATTTGTTCTCTTGATTCCGGGCTTGTTCCATTTTCTTGTATGCATTTAGTGCTTCCTTGTTCCCTTGATTGGATGCACCAGCCCAAGTAGCCAATGATATTCCAGCAACTATAACTGCACCGAACAATGTCCAAACATATCTCTTCATACAACTGCCCTCCTTAAATTATTCTGACTCAAAACCATACAATGAGCCAATCCATTCTTGTCTTGAGCTATCCAAGAAAGAGTCATAAGTCATAGTAAAATGTTGACCATCCCATGGGTCCATGTACATTACATACTTCGTGGAGTCGTTTATATAACCATCAATAAAAATACAAAATATTTACTTTTATGTATATACTTTTTACTCGAATGATAAATTACGTTAATGGAAATACTTTACAACTTACCCGCACACGCTGACTCCTGTGGATACAAAAAGGAGTGCTCCGTTACGTACGGGGAGCACTCCCTTGTTTGTTTTGTTTATTAAATGAAACCTTAGTACGAACGGCCAAACCAAACTGTATGCTTCGCCTCTTTGCCGCAGCAAATGCAGACCGATTTTTGCGCAGGCGGTTCAAACGGAATGTTGCGGGACGTGAACTTCGTCTCTTCCTTGACCTTGGACTCACACGCGTCGTCTCCGCACCAGCCTGCGAGCACCCAGCCGCTTGGCGTGTTTTCGTTCTCACATTTTTCGATGTGCGCGGACAGCTGCGCGAGCGTATCGATTTCGAGATGCGAATGGGCTTCCCGGAAGGCCAGCGCTTTTTGGAACATGTTTTGCTGGATGTCTTCGAGCAATTGGGCAATCGTCTGCGCAATGCCTTCCAGTGGCACGGTTATTTTCTCTCCGGTATCGCGGCGGGCGAGAATCGCCTGGCCGTTTTCCACGTCGCGCGGTCCAAGCTCCAGACGCAGCGGCACACCGCGCATCTCCCATTCGTTGAACTTCCAGCCCGGAGTTTCCTCGCGCAAGTCTGCCCGGACGCGAACGCCTGCCGCTTTGATCTCGTCGAACAGCGGATCGAATGCAACCATGACCTGATCGCGCAGCTTCATCGGTCCGACTGGGATCATGATGACCTGAGTCGGTGCCATCCGCGGCGGCAAAGCCAAGCCGCGGTCGTCGCCGTGCACCATGATCATCGAGCCGATCAAGCGGGTAGAGCTGCCCCATGAAGTCGTATGCACGTATTTGAACTGATTGTCGCGATCCAGGAACTTGATCTCAAAGCCGCGCGCAAACTTGTCTCCCAAGTAGTGGGAGGTTCCGGCCTGCACCGCTTTGCCATCCTTCATCATCGCCTCGATGGAGTACGTGTCGACTGCTCCTGCAAAGCGCTCGCTTGGCGTTTTTTGCCCTTTCCATACCGGAATCGCCAGTTCCTGCTCCACAACCTCGCGATAAATCTCCAGCATTTGCATGGTCTCCTGGCGCGCTTCTTCCTCGTTCGCATGGGCGGTATGGCCTTCCTGCCACAAAAATTCTGAAGTACGCAAGAATGGCATGGTGCGCTTTTCCCAGCGGAACACGTTTGCCCACTGGTTAATCAGAATCGGCAAGTCGCGGTAGCTCTGAATCCACTGCGCGTACATATGTCCGATGATCGTCTCCGAAGTCGGGCGCAGGGCAAGCTTTTCCTCCAGCTGCTCTCCTCCCGCTTCCGTCACCCAAGGCAGCTCTGGGTTGAAGCCCTCGATGTGCTCTTTTTCTTTTTGGAAAAAGGACTCGGGAATCAGCATTGGAAAGTAGGCGTTGCGATGTCCCGTCTCTTTGAACCTTTTGTCCATCGCCTCCTGGATGCGCTCCCACAGCTCGAAGCCATCCGGTTTGAAGACGATGCAGCCGCGCACTGGCGTGTAATCCATCAAATCCGCTTTTTTGATCGCCTCGATGTACCAGCGCGAGAAATCTTCCGACTGCGGTGTAATTTCTTTTACGAACGCTTTGTCCTCTTTCATCCTTCTACGCTCCTTTTTTCTTACATGAAAATGCAAAAAATCCCCCATCCCAAAAAAGGGACGGAGGATTCACTTCCGCGGTACCACCCTGATTGACCATGGCACAAGCCATAAGTCCACTCAACAACCCGATAACGGCGGGCAACCGGACCAGCTCGTCGCTGGCGGCTTCAGGATGGGGTGCAGGTACGCCTCGTATCAGCCTTCCAGACTAGGGCCGACTCTCTGGAACCAGGATATAGCTGCGGGTCCTTTCATAGCCTTTTCGCTAAACTGCTTTTTGTTAGGGAATATCTTAGCAAGTCGCGCAGCCGTTGTCAATTTGTGGTTCTGAGGGCAATGCGCGCACCCAGCTTGGCGTAGACTGGATACGCGACCAGCGCGAGCACGACCCCTTTGAACAGGTTGAACGGAACGATACCGACCATGACCAGGGACCAGACGCTGGTTGCGTTGAACATGGCCAGCAGCTCTGCCATCGGCATCTGATAAAGAGCGGCGTATGCCGGGAGCAGGACGTACGCATTGGCAACAGCCATGACGATCGTCATCAGCAACGTTCCAAGCGCGAGGCCCGATAAAAAGCCTTTTTTCCCTTGTCCGCTGCGTTGCAGAAGGACGGCTGGCAAAATAAAGCTGGCGCCCGCCACGACGTTGGCAAGCTCTCCGATCAACAATCCGTCTGTATTTTTAAAGAGCATGTGCAATGTATTTTTCAAAACTTCGATGATGATGCCGGCTACAGGGCCGTACATGAGTCCGCCGATCAGCGCTGGCAACGTACTGAAATCAAGCTTCAAAAAGCTCGGCATCAGCGGAACGGGAACCTCCAAATACTGCAAGATAAAAGCAACGGCTGCCAGCATCGGAATCGTCACGATCCGCTGGGTTGCTCTGCGCGATGTGTGCAGGGCTGTTTCTTTCATGTGTACCATCTCCTCGTTTTTTCTCCTTCTGAGGAATGGCAACAGCGGTCTTGCCCACACGTGCCAAAATGTCTACGCTTTTGCAAACATAAAAATACCCTGAGAATAATTCTCAGGGCAGCTTACAGGCGTATGACAAAGCATGTGCAATAAATACAGGTTCAAGAAACAACGAGGCGGCTCATCATGCATGCCTCATCGCATCTGTCCTGCCAGCACAGGCAAACAAGCACGTGTGTGGTAAACGTACTGTCGTCATCCTTCTCCCATCCAGACTGTACTGTCGGCTCTGGAATCTCACCAGATCCTGCACTCCGTCGCTATCAACAGCTCGGGAGGCTCGCGGGCTTGACGTGCTGATTGCACCATCACCGCCGGTCGGGAATTTCACCCTGCCCTGAAGGAATTGTGTAGTTGTATACAGCATATTATACTGCGCTTTTTCGATTTGACAATAGACGAAACTGTTAAATCGACATTTTATCTTTATTTTCCAATTGATTTAGTTGGATATATTTTTAAAAAAATGGGGCTTCTCAGCCTAAAGTCGCCACGTGCTATAGGTAGTTACCTGGACCAAAAAGAAATAGACCGCCCTTGAGTTGACTGCTCCTCGGCGGTCTATTCTTCACCAAATTTTGAGCCGTCCCCTTTGAGGGAAGCCTCGTTTGTACAGACCAGACCGTTCCGGTAGCCGCCGGACGGTCTTTTTTTCTTTCAAGCTCGTTACCTCTAATATTACCATAACCGTTCCCAAATAAAAATCCATAATCCTGCTCCTGCCTACCAAATCGCACCAAAAGTAGCTTCTGCCACTACGACCCCGCTCCCCGATACTTGGTGACGCCCCAGTTCCAGACGAGCAAGCCGATGCCAAAGAAGATGACCGCGACTACCGGAGTAAGTGCTGCGTACGTATACCACACTTCTTTTCGCAAAAAGTAAGCCGCCGGGTAAATCCCGACAAAAGCAAACGGCAACACGTAAGTCAGCACGAAGCGAATCGCCTTGTTGTACACATCCACGGGGTAACGCCCGTACTGCTGGATGTTGTAAATCATCGGGGCAATTCCTGTCCGGGAATCGGAGAAAAAGCTGACGGCGGCAATCGCCGTGTACACCCCGCCGTAAATCAGGGCGCCGCTGATCACAAGCCCGATGAAGATGAACAGGTCGTACCAGTAAAACGTCAAATCGAGCTGAAAAGCAGCATAGCCCATGATGATCAGCCCTGTGATGACGCCGAAAATCCGGTCCGGTGCGATCGACTCCAGACAGACCTGTGCCAGATTGTGGATCGGCCTGGTCAAGATGCGGTCCATTTCGCCCCGGATAATATAGCGTTCGTTGAAGTCCCAAAACCCGAAAAACATCGAGAATAAGGCATACGGCACCAAAAAGAAACCGTAAATGAAAATGATTTCGTCCCGCGTCCATTCCTTCATCAACGGCACATGCGTGAAGACGACGATGATGAACACCAGATTGATCAGCTCGGAAATCAAGTTGGACACAAAATCCCCGAGAAAGTCAGCCCGATAGGCAAGTCTCGTCTTGAAATACTGGCCCAGGTAGTCGGCGAAAATACCGAAAATGTGCTTGACGTTTTGCATATGCTACCCCCCTTGCACGACCAGCCGATTTCGGGCCATGCGCCACAAAATCAGAATCGGAACCAGAATAACAACCATCCAGATCGCCTGGAAGCCGATCAACTCCCAGGAACGCCCCGGAGTAATCGCCCCTGTGAAAATCAGGCTCGGATAGTAGTTGACGGCCTGGAATGGCAAAAAGCCCATAACCGTTTGCGCCCAGCCCGGGAAAAAGCTGATCGGCAGCACCAGGCCCGACATCAAATCAACGACGACACGCTTCGCCCGCATCATCCCGTCGTTGCGGAACAGGAAAAAGGTGAACAGCCCCGTCAGCAGGTTGATTTGCGTGTTGATCAAAAAAGCAAACATGAGACTGATCAAATACAATCCCCAGCCAGTCGCTGTCGCGGGAAAATGAAACGGGATAATCAGGCTGATGAGAAAAATTCCTGGCCCTGCGAAAAACAGGAAGCGGAATATCCCTTCCCCAAATGCTTGCGCTGTCTTGACCGACAAGTAATTGTAAGGGCGGATCATCTCGATCGCGACCTTACCCTCCCGTACGTCCTGGGCAATTTCCGTATCGATGTTGTTGAAGTAAAAGGCGCGCGACATCCAGGCAATCGCGACGTAGGAAGTCATTTGCTCGACCGACAGGCCGCCAAGCTGCTGCTGGCCGCCGTAGATTGCGCCCCACAAAAAGTAGTACGCTCCGATGTTGATCGCGTAAATAATGATCCCGCTGTAGTAATTCACCCGGTAAGCGAGCATGGTCAAAAAGCGCATGCGGATCAGTTCCATGTAGAGCTTATGCATGGCCCCGCACCCCTGTATCCACCTGGTAAATGTTGCGGACAATATCTTCTGTGCTCGTCTCCATGATTTTTACGTCGCTGACCTCGAACGTCGACATGACCGTTGACAGGACAAACGGCAGCATTTCCTGGCTCTGCGGCACTTTCACACTGATTGTATATTCGTTTACCTGGGAAATTTCGCACGGCATCTCGCCAAGCGTCTTGCGCAGCTCGTCGGCGGGTGTGCGCTTTTTCATCTGGAAAGACACCTCTGTGCCATTGCCCCACTTTTCCTTCAGGTCACTGAGCAGGCCGTCAAAAATCAGCTTGCCTTTGTCCATGACCAGCACCCGCTTACAGAGCGCTTCAATATCGGAAACGTCGTGGGTCGTGAGCAGGATGGTCATGTTTTCCGTTTCGTTCAGATTGCGCAAAAACTCGCGAATTTTTTGCTTCACCAAGACGTCCAGCCCAACTGTCGGCTCATCGAGGAACAACAGGCGCGGCTTGTGAATCAATGACGCCGCTACCTCGCAGCGCATCCGTTGACCCAGACTCAGCTTGCGCACTGGCTGGCTGACAAACGGGTTGATCTCCAGCTCCTCAATCAAGCGGTCTAGCCACTTATCTCCCTCTGGCCCGTCGACTTTGTAGACGCTTTTCAGCAACCGGAACGACTCCATGGGCGACAAATCCCACCAGAGCTGCGAACGCTGTCCGAATACGACACCGATGGAGCGCACGTATTCCTCGCGCTGTTTGAACGGAACGTAGCCGTTGATGACGATCTCGCCCTCGCTTGGCGTCAAAATGCCCGTCAGCATTTTGATCGTCGTCGATTTCCCGGCGCCATTTTCCCCAATCAAAGCGAACATTTCCCCTTCTTCCACGGTAAAAGAAAGGTCATTCACTGCCTTGACGGTCTTATACTCGCGACTAAACAAATCACGAAAAGCACCCCCGAGACCCGCTCTGGCCTGGTGGATGCGAAACTCCTTTTGCAGGTTCTTCACTTGAATCATGGATAACCATCCTTTTTTTAGTGGAAAAACGCCTTGACGTTTTTCATGCAAAGAGATGTGACCACTTGCGGCTGGCAAAACGGTCATGAACAACTGTTAGTGTATATGAGCGCATGAAAATGTGCAAAAGGCAAACTGTAACAAACTGTCAGCGCAAATTCACGACAATGCCCGTCTTGTCGTCCGACTTTTTGAAGCGGGCGTAGCGGATGCATTCGGGATCGTTGTTTTCCAGTGCGATCAGCTCATCCGTGTAACGTTGCAGCCCTTTGTGGACGATTGGCAATACCGTTTCTTCCCACCCCGGTTCTTTTCCGCCTGTTGGTCGTGGCATGAACAGACCGTCTGTCGCCAAAACAAGCGCCTTCAATCCGATCCGATTGATCCGTCCATACTCTATGAAATCCGCACAAGCCGCATCTCCGTTCAAAACGCCATATCCTCCTGATCCGTTCGCCTGATAGCGGTTATGAATCAGGATGTCCTTACATCGCTCGTGCAGCTCGGCTCGGGTAGACAGCCCCTCGCGAATCCCGTCTTCCCACCGGGCAATGGCGTTTTGCTCCAGCAGCGAAACTTGCGGAAACGTCAAAGGCCGCACCGTATCGTCTTCATAGACCGCAAAAATCATGCAATCGCCAGTCTGGGCATACTCGATGTGCTGCTCTTTCACCCGAACGACTGCACATGCCGCTCCCCACAATGCTTCTTTTTGCTTCCAGTCAATCTCGCTCTCGCGCATCAATTCCCGCAGCTTTTCGTTGACAAACGTCAGGTAATCGGACAGCACAGCGTCAGGCGGCATGATTTCCAGCTTCCTTTTCACCAGCTCGGCTGCAATCGCTCCTCCTGTCTGCCCGAATCGGTTTTCGTACGGAACGAGCGACGAGACACCGTCGATCACCGCGTACACCTGATCGGCCTGCGAGATCACATAGGCGTCCTCATTGGTATTGCCGGTTCCTTTGATGGAGATGCACTCAAGTTTCATGGTGGATTACCGCCTTTTACGTGAAGTGATTTGCTTGAAAATTGTATCATTTTTCCTTTTCCCCAGCTATAGCTCCCCATCCATATCCAGGTGACTTTTGCTGTGTTAAGATAATGAAGGACTTTTTTGAAAAGAAAAGAGGGAAAATCGCATGAAACGTGAACGATCCGCGCAACTGCACGAACAAGCCATGGATGTTATTCTCGGCGGGGTAAACAGCCCTTCCCGTTCTTTCAAGGCCGTAGGCGGGGGAGCGCCCGTTACGATGGAGCGTGCCCAGGGCGCGTATTTCTGGGACGTGGACGGCAATCGATATATTGACTACTTGGCGGCGTATGGCCCGATTATTACCGGACATGCTCACCCGCACGTCACAAAAGCCATTACGGAAGCGGCGGCCAACGGAACGTTGTACGGTACGCCAACTCCTTGGGAAGTCACTTTTGCGAACATGATCCGCGAAGCGATTCCATCCATGGAGCGCATCCGCTTCAACAACTCCGGTACGGAATCTGTCATGACGTGCATTCGCGTGGCACGAGCCTACACCGGACGCGTGAAAATCATCAAATTTGCGGGCTGCTACCACGGTCACTCCGATCTCGTGCTGGTTGCGGCAGGCTCCGGCCCTTCCACACTCGGCATCCCTGACAGTGCGGGTATTCCGCAAAGCATCGCCAGCGAAGTGATCACGGTTCCATTCAATGACGTTGCAGCGTTCGCCGAAGCGATGAACAAATGGGGCAACGAAACGGCTTGCGTCCTGGTCGAACCAATCGTCGGCAACTTCGGTATCGTCACGCCGGAGCCAGGCTTTTTGGAAGAAGTGAACCGCATCACGCACGAGGCAGGCGCGCTCGTTGTGTACGACGAGGTCATCACCGCATTCCGCTTCTGCTACGGCGGTGCGCAAAACTTGCTGGGCGTAACGCCTGACCTGACCGCGCTCGGCAAAATCATCGGTGGCGGCTTGCCAATCGGAGCATATGGCGGACGCCGCGAGATTATGGAGCAAGTCGCGCCGCTCGGTCCTGCCTACCAAGCGGGCACAATGGCGGGCAATCCCGCATCGATCCGCGCCGGAATCGCATGTCTGGAAGTGCTGAAACAGCCTGGCGTGTACGATGAATTTGAGCGACTCGGCGCGCTGCTGGAAAAAGGCATCCGCGATGCAGCGAGCAAGCACGACGTCACCATCCAGCTCAACCGCGTCAAAGGGGCCATGGCTGTGTACTTTACAGACGAGCCTGTTCGCGATTACGATGCAGCGCAAAAAGCAGACGGCGAGCTGTTCGCCCGAATGTTCCGCCTTTTGCTGGATGAAGGCATTTGCCTCGCTCCTTCCAAGTACGAGGCGTGGTTCATCACCACCGCGCACACGGAAGATGACATCCGGCAAACAATCTCGGCTGTCGACCGCGCCTTCGCACAGTTGAACGCGTAGTGTAGCTTAGCTGCGTACGTGAGCCTGACGCCGAGACAAGCATTGCCAAGCCCGGTTTCCTGCCTTTTGGAGATACTAACAATTGCAGTGAGTATCATCGCGAGGAGGAGATCTAGGTGTCAAAAGGCGAAAAAACGTACCCGCAAGCTCCGGAAAAGACGCTGGATTCCAAAGAGAGCAGCAAAATGCTGGAGGTCGTCGGCTTCCAAAACCCGCGCAAAACCGAGCATCACAAAACGCAAAACCACGATCGGTAAACGGCGAAAAGACAGACACATTCTTCACGGATGTGTCTGTTTTTTTATGTGAGGAAAAGCTGGCTTCACATGTAGCAAGAGTCAATCTGCACATATAAGCAGGTGGTGATATTGTCAAGAATGGTCAGAGATTGTACAATAAAATTAATGAAACTGCCCTGACACTTATTCGTATACATGGATATGGGACAAAATGTGTAAGGAACTGCTATTGTGTTTCTTCATGCAGATAAAAAGGAGTGATTGTTCAATGTTTTTTCACCCGATGGATTTTCTGATACTCATTGCATTCGGACTGTCTCTCTGGGCTCAATTCCGAGTAAAAGGCACCTTCAACCGCTATGCCGAGGTCCCTACTTCTTCCGGTTTGACCGGGGCTGAAGCGGCGAGACGGATGCTCGATGCAAACGGTTTGACCAACGTTCCCGTCGAACATATTCCAGGTACGCTGACTGACCACTACGATCCGATGTCCCGTGTGGTTCGCCTGTCCGATCCTGTATACTTTGGCAACTCCATCGCTTCGCTGTCTGTTGCTTGTCACGAAGTCGGCCATGCGATCCAGCATAAAGTTTCTTATCCGATGCTCGTAGCGCGCCACCGCATTTTCCCGGTTGTCAATCTCGTATCGGGTGTTGCGCCGCTTTTGTTGCTCGCCGGTTTCTTCTTCCATATGTCCGGTCTTTTGCTCCTGGGGATCATTTTCTTCTCCGGTGCCGTTGCCTTCCAGCTCATCACGTTGCCAGTCGAGTTCAACGCCAGCAGCCGTGCCAAAGAGCTGATGGTGCGAATGGGCTTTATCCGCAACGAAGAAGAACGCGGGGCAAGCAGAGTGCTCGGTGCTGCCGCCCTCACTTACGTCGCCGCCGCTCTGATCTCTGTACTCGAACTCGCGAAGTACATCATGATCTTCCGAAGCTCGGACGACTAATCGCATCGCTTTTGACAAAGCCAAAACCAATACAAGCTTAGTACAAGGTACAGTCTCTTCCCTACCGGGAGACTGTACCTTTTTGCGTAGACTTACGATACAATGGGACGGGAGGTTTTGCACATGCGCATCGGGATTATCGGATTAGGAAGTATGGGGCAAATGCTGGTGAAGTCTTTTTGCAAAAGCGCAGTGATTTCCCCTGAACACATCGTCGTTTTCAACCGCACGCGGGCAAAAGCGGACGCGCTGCAAGCCCGTTTTGGAGTAGCTGTCGCGGATAGCGCCCAAGCGATTTGCGAGCAGGCCAGCCTGATTTTCATCTGTACGAAGCCGCTGGACATCCTGCCTGTTCTGGAAAAGCTGACGATTCCTCGCGAGAAGCACATCGTCTCTGTCGCTGCCGGAGTCAGCATCTCCGACCTGGAGAGCGTTCATGCCGGGCCAGTCAGCAAAGTGATTCCTACCGTGACGTCATCCGAGCTGCACGGCGTTTCGTTGTATACGGCAAGCGACAGGGTGAGTTCAGAGGAACGAAGCCGCTTGTTCACCCTGCTGTCCGCAATCGGCGAAGTGCAGGAAGTGACAGAGACGAATATCGAAACAGCCACAATTTTGAGCAGCAGCGCACCCGGACTGATAGCCGGGATACTCGATTCGTTTGCACAAGCAGCGGTCCGCAAGACGCCGGAGCTTGATATTGCGACAGCCAGAACCATTCTCGTGGAAACGATGCTCGGCACCGCTTTGCTTTTGAAAAACGAACAGCTTGGCTTCGACCAGCTAATCGAGCGCGTTGCGACAAAAGGCGGAATCACCGAAGAAGGGCTGCGCGTGCTCGCCAAAACATTGCCGGGCGGCTTCGACGAGCTGTTTGCCATGACCGAATCGAAACACGCTGCCTTGAAAGAGCTTGTGCAAAAGCAGGTCGGAAAACAAATGGATGAAAAGGAGTAATCAGACATGATCATAGGTTGGATTGGCTTGGGCAACATGGGCGTACCGATGGCAAGCAACTTGCTGTCCGCAGGCTACGCTGTCCGCGTCTGGAACCGCTCACCCGAAAAAGCGGCTCCGCTCGTTGCGCTCGGCGCGAAGCAAACCGAATCACTCGCGCAACTGGTCGATGAATGCGATGTGTTGTTCACCATGGTAAGTGATGACGAGGCTGTGAAAGCCATTTATACAGGAACAGACGGCTTGCTGTCTGCCCGCGTTTCCGGCAAGCTCGCGATCGACATGAGTACGATTGCGCCGGAGACTTCCCGCTTTTTGGCGGAGCAAAGCAAAAAAGTCGGGCTGCGTTTTCTCGACACTCCCGTCTCTGGCAGTGTCGGTCCGGCGAAGGAAGCGCAACTGGTCATCATGGTCGGCGGCGAGAAAGCGGATTATGACGTAGCGAAGCCGATGCTGGACAAGCTCGGCAAAGCAGCTGTTTACCTCGGGTCGCATGGAGCGGGAACGTCTGCCAAGCTGGCGATCAACCTGCTGCTCGGCATCACGGTACAAGGAGTAGCGGAAACGTTGCTGTTCGCCCGCTCGCTTGGCATCGACACCGAGCAAATGCTGGAGATTATCTCGCAAAGCGCAGTAGGAACCTCGCTGATTCGCGGCAAAGCTGCTTCGATTCTCGCAGACGACTTCCCTGCCGCTTTTGCCTTGAAGCATATGGCAAAAGATTTGCGGCTTGCCCGCGAGGCTGGCGTAGCTACTCCTTTGGCGGAATCCGCGCAGGCCACCTATCGCCACGCCCTGGAGGAAGGGTTGGGCGAACTCGATTTGATGGCGATTTTGCGCCATCTGAAGGGCGCGACTCCGACCAGCAAATAGCTTTTTAAAAAGCAAAAGAAACCTCACCATGTGTGGGGTTTCTCGACAATCTGGGACCGGATTTCCGGTCTTTTTTTCTGCCTTATTGCTGCGATTTCAGCCACGCATTGAGCTGCTTAGCCGAAGCCACAGCCTGCGCATCCGCGAGAACATCCCCCGGCTTGTTGCCCTCGCCAATGATGTAGCCCGCATACGGCATTCCCACAAAAGAAAAGACGTACTGAAACTGCTGGATCAGCGGCAGTCCTTTGATCCTTGGCTGGTCGCCGCCCGTCGTGATGACATAAGCCTGTTTGCGCCCGAGCGATTCCTTGAAGGCGTAACGTTTGTCCCGCAGGCTTTGCGACCAGCGATCCACGTAATTTTTCATGTAGCCGGACATGCCGTACCAATAGATCGGGGTGGAAAAGATCAAAAAATCGTGGGCCAAAACGGCTTCCGTCACTTCGTCGTAATCATCTGCTACCGCCGTGAAGCCACCTTCCACATGCCGCTGATCGTGGATCGGCAAAATGTTTTTCTCCCGCAGGTGAATGCTTGTGTGCGGGATCCCTTCCAGCGCGATATTCGTCAGCTGTTCGGTATTGCCACCCTCTCTTGAGCTACCATGCAAAACGAGAATGTTCATGCGGCTCACTCCACTCCTTGTTTTCTTACCTGTCATTGTATCAAAAAACCCTCCGGCAATCGCCAGAGGGTTACATGTTTTAGACAGTTTGCTTGCGCGCACTTGCGAGTTGCTTTTGCCGCAAACGCCAAACGAAAAAGGCCGCGCCTGCCAAAAGCACTGCGGAGAGCAAATAAACCGCTCTCGGGCCAAGCCACTGCGCCAGCGCCCCCATCAACAGCGAGGAAAGTCCAAACACCAGCGCATCGATGGTCCCTTTTGCTGACAGAACGTACGGCAGCATCGGCGTCTCTGTCTCCTGCTGCAAAATTGTCTGCTTGCTCACCAGGGCTATCTCCAAAAACGGCCCCAGCGCAAAGGAAAAGAGCAAGGCAGCCAGCGGATACGTCGTACTGCCAAACAGCAAGGTCATCGCAGCAGCCCCGCCAACACCTGCCAGCAGCCAGCGATACAGCTGGCGATTCATCTTGTCCGCGTACTTCAGCAGCAGCGTGCCCCCCAAAATGGAGCCGAGCAGGTAGCCTGCATTGATGTAGCCCCACCACTCTTCTCCTCGGCCCAACGCTTCCAGCACGTACGGCAACAAAATAGCCGCAATCCAGACCGCTCCCGAGACGCCCATGACGACATCCAGTGCGACGAGCTGCCGCAAGAGCGGCACATCGCGAATCGCTTTCCAGCCTGTCAGCCAATTTTCCTGCGGCGGTTCGACAACCGTCATGTCTGGAGCAGCTTTTTCCGGCTTGACCGCGAGCATTGCCAAAGATGCCAACACATAAGCCGCTACCGTTCCCCACAAAACCGCACTTGCTCCGAGGAACGCCACGAGCAGTCCACCCGCTGCCCAACCGGCAAAATGAACCGTCTGATCGGAAGTCGCAAGCAAGCCGTTCGCCCTGATCAGCTGCTCGCGTTCCACAAGCTGCGGCACCAACGCATTGCGTGCGGGATTGGCCCAGCCATCCATAAAGGCAATCAGCCCGCCCAATCCGAACAGCAGCCAGATCGCCTGACCGTTGGTGCCTGCTGTCCTGTCGACAAGCACAGCCGCTGCCGCGAGCAAGCACGTCTTCAGCGCTTGCGACAGCACCAGCATGGACGGAAGCGACAGTCTGCGAAAAAGCAACGGCGCTGTCAAGCCGCTGACCGATTGCGCCGACAAAATGACCACCGGAACAAACGCCGTGTACATGACAGAACCGGATACGGCGTAAATGACCGAAATGAACGCCACAATATAAAAAACATCCCCCAGATTGGCCAATGTCTGACCCGCCCAGAGGAATAGAAAACGTCTATGCCACACGATGCACAACCTCCTGTCGGTTCAGGACATATTTCCATCGCCCTGACGGAATATGCGATTATTCCTGCCGACCGATCATCACAATGGAGGTGCACCTCTTTTCATCCAATATGTTTTAGTCTATTCCAGAATCTGTAGATTGTACAGTTTTGTTGCGGAAAAAGCTGTAGTACACCCAGCCTGCATTGATGAACAAAAAAGCACTCGTCATAAAAAACACGCCGTTGATGCTTACGTAGCCAGCCATAAAACCGCCGATCATCGGCCCGAGCATGCTTCCGATGCTGACGAAGCTGTTGTTGTAACCGTAGACGCGACTGACCATATGGGATGGCGTGGCCCGCCGCAAAAGCGCATTGACTGACGGGAGCAAGCCTCCCAGCGACAAACCGAGCAAAAACCTTAGCACGACCAGTTGCCACACGGTCCAGACAAGCCCCTGCGGAATAAACAGGATCGCTGCTCCAAGCAAGGCGAACAGCAGCACCTTTTGCGAGCCAAAGCGATCACCCAAGCGCCCGAGCTGCGGAGAAGCAAACACATTGGCAATCCCCATCGCCGCCTGGACGATTCCGGCCCACAGCGCGACTTTTGCTCCTTCTGATTGGACCAACTGCGATATGTAGATCGGCAATACAGGCACGATGCTGAACAAGGCAAACTGGATCATCACGGTTACAAAAAAGAGCGCCGGCAGCTCTTTGGACGAAAAGATCATTTGAAAATCTTCCTTCAGGCTGGACCGGTCCTTTTTTTCAGGTGGAACGAAGCTCTCTTTTACCGTAAACGTAATGACCAAAGTCGCCAGCAACAGCAGACTGCCTGTAATCAGGAAGATCATGCGAAAGCCGATTTGATTCGCCAGCACTCCGCCAAAAAGCGGTCCCATAATCGTCCCTGCCGTGATAAACGATTGCAAAAGCCCTTGCGCCCAGCCGATGCGCTCTTTCGGAACGGAAGAGGCAACCAGCGCCGTACTGGCCGGGATGATTCCTCCCACCAGTCCGTTGATCAGCCGCAGCGCCAACAGTTGCCACAAACTGCCTGCAAAGCCTGTCAACGCTACCGTGATCGACATGAAGTAGCCGGATCGCAAAATCATGATCTTGCGTCCGTGCTTGTCAGCCAAGTTCCCCCAAATGGGAGAAACGAGTCCGGCGGTCAAAAAATTGGCCCCGAAAATAATTCCCGCCCATGCTGTCACCTGATGCGGATCGTCAATTCCGAAATCTTGCTGAATGTACAGCGGCAAAAAAGGCATGATCATACTCATCGCCACCATGACGACAAACAGCGATCCGCATAACACGTATAGATTGCGGCGCCATATTTCCATCAGATTCCCTCCATTCCCCCTCGATCAATCCCCAAATCCTGGACGCTCCACAGGCCATAGTACACGCCTTTTTGTTCCAGCAACTCCTCATGCTTGCCCTGTTCCACAATTTGTCCCTCGCGCATGACGATGATTTTGTCTGCATGGGTGATCGTGGACAGGCGATGCGCCACAATGAGCGTCGTGCGCCCTCTGGTCAGGCGATTCAACGATTCCTGGATCATATGCTCCGACTCCAGATCGAGAGCAGAGGTCGCTTCATCCAAAATCAATATTCCCGGATCGCGCAAAAACACCCGGGCGATAGCGACCCGCTGCTTTTGTCCCCCCGACAGCTTCACGCCCCGCTCGCCCAGCTCTGTATCGTATCCTTCTGGCAGCTCGCTGATAAAATCGTGGGCATTGGCGGCGCGGGCAGCTTCCTGAACCATATGTTCATCCGCTTCCGGATTCCCCATCAAAATATTGGCTTTTGCCGATTCGCTAAACAAAATGTTGTCTTGCTGCACCAGTCCGATATGATAGCGCAAATTTTGCTGCTTCAAGTCGCGGACATCGACTCCATCGATGGTAATCCGCCCTTCCGTCACGTCCCAGAAGCGCGGCAAAAGGCTGATCAAAGACGATTTCCCGCCACCGGACATTCCGACGATGGCGACCGTCTCGCCAGGTTGAATCGTCAGATTGACGTCGCGCAAAACAAGCGGCCCTTCTTCCCGGTAACGAAACGATACATGCTCAAAGCGAATTTCTCCGCGAATACGTCCCGTCGCCGGATCAACAGGCAGCTCGCGAGCGTTTGGACTGTCCTCAATATCGTACGATTCATCCATGAACTCGAACATTCTGTCCATCGAAGCAATCGCTTGCGTCAGCACCGTGCTGGAGTTGACCAAGCGCCGCAACGGGGTATACAAGCGTTCCAAATAAGCGTAAAAAGCCACCAGTGTCCCTACGCTCATGCTTCCGCCGATCACCTGGTAGCCTGCATAGGCGATCACGAGCAACGGCGCGATATCCGTGACGGTATTGACGACAGAAACCGTCCGGGCATTCCAGCGGGTATGCTCCAGCGCTTTGTCCAAAAACTGGTTGTTTTCCTTTGCGAAGCCTTTGCTTTCGTGACTTTCCAGAGCAAAACTTCGGATCAGCGCCATCCCGTTCACTCGTTCATACAAATACCCCTGGAGTCGCGCCAAAGCGGCAGAGCGTTCCCGCGTCAGCTGTCTCAGTTTTTTGTAAAAAAATTTGACAGAGAGACTATACAGCGGAAAAACGACGATCGCTACAAATGTCAGCTCCGCATCCATGGAAAACATGATCAAAAGCGTCAGTACGATCGTAATCAGATCGAGCCACAAGTTCATCAAGCCTGTTTCCACGAAGCTTTTCGTCGATTCCACGTCGTTAATAACCCGGGAAATGACCTCGCCCGTCTTCGTGTTGTTGTAGTAACGCATCGACAACCGCTGCAAATGGGCGTACAGCTGGTTGCGGATATCAAACAAAATGCGGCTGGACACCCACTGCGCGAAATATTGGCGGATATACTCGACAGGCGCCCGTACGACCGTAAACATCAAGAACGTCCCAAGCATCAGCCAAAACAATTGTGTCAGCTTATCCTCGCGGGGCATCGAGCTGGGGAGCAGGTCGTCAATGACGTATTTGATCAGGAGCGGCAAGGCAAGCGGAATGGAAAATTTGATGATACCTATCAATATAGTGCCCAAAATTTGTTTCCAATAGGGCATGACATATGCCAAATAGCGGCGTATGCTCAACCAGCATACCTCCTTCCCATAGCAAACTTGGCTGTACCCGATATGTTCAGGCACAGCCAAATTGGTACGATCTTCTTCGCCATTTCCAACTTTCTGACACTACAAGGAAATCCCTCCCCCGAATAACGGGAAAGGGATTATTCCTCATCGTCTCGCACTAAAAGATACCGCTCGTACCAGCGTTGCACGAAGCCGTTCTGAAAAGGGCCGCGGCGCGCGCTTACCCAATCCAGTACCTCTCGCAACGCAGTCTGTACCTTTTCCACGACAAACGGAGGGTAGTTCATCTGTTTGCTGTGCAACAGAAACTCCTCTTCATCGAGAATCGAATACGTCATGTCGGGAAACACCTTTACATCGAGATCATAGTCTATGTAGCTGAGCAGCTGTCCCTTCATGCTGAAGGGCGAACCAATGTTGCAATAATAGTAAATGCCGTCGTCGCGAATCATGGCAATGGTATTGAACCATTGGCCCCGACCAAATGTGCAAATGGCCGGTTCACGCGTACGCCACTCCCGCCCGTCTGCTTCTGTCACCTTGACCCGATCGTTTCCCCCAATCACCACCGCATCACTGGTATGAATCAACGTGGATTTGTCCCAAATGCGGTGCAGCGAATGATCATGTTTATAACTTTCAATGCGGATATTGGAGCCCGGAGTTGGTGACATGACTCTCCCCTTTCTTCTCTTCTCTTTTGAATGGGGACAAGCCTCCTTTAGGAAGAGAGCTTTTTGGAAAGTGTAACAAATTTTTGTACTTCGTAGCCAAGCGAAAGGTAAAACGGAAGGATCTCCGGATTTGCCTGATTGACCATGATCAGGACGTTATTGACGCCTCGCTGTTTGAAGCGCTTTTCGATGGCAGCCACGAGTTCGCGGCCGATACCGGAACCTTGCATCTCGGGAAGAACAGCCAGCCGGTAAAAATAGGCTCGTGCTCCGTCGATCGTGCCGACCACGACCCCAACAACTTTGCCGTCTTTTTCCGCAACCATAACCAAATCGCTGTCCCATGCCAACTGTTGGGCCAAATCGTTCAACGACACCGTGTCCGATTGGTCCAAGCCCGTCTGTTGCCAGATACTTGTGATAGCCGAATAGTCACCGAGTCGAAACGGACGAATCAGCATACGTTGCCTCCTTCGTAACCTTCTTCCTCTATTGTACAACACATGGACAACTTTGTCTTGTGTAGTGAGACGTCAAAGTCGCCAACTCCTTGTCACCGCTCCTAAAAATCAACTAGGTCAAAAGAGAGATACCGCCATCAACGATCAAGGTTTGTCCGCGCACCATCCAAGCCTTGTCGGAAACGAGGAACATCACGGCATTCGCCAGATCTTCCGGCTCGACAATCCGGCCTGCCGGCGTGCGTTCTGCGGAGCTGCCCAGCAGTTCTTCGCGGTTCGGGAAGTGTTTGAGCGCATCTGTATCCACAGCGCCGCCAGATACTGCGTTGACTACGATGTTATGCGGAGCAAGCTCCACTGCCAAATAGCGCGTAATCGCTTCTACAGCTGCTTTGGACACGCCGACTGCCGTATAGTTGTCCAAAACGCGAATCGAGCCGAGGCTGGACAGGCTGACGATCTTTCCGCCGTTGCCACCCTTGATCATTAGTTTTGCCGCTTCTTGCGCGCAGAACAACAAGGCTTTACTGTTAATTTCCATCGTCCAGTCCCAATGGCTTTCTTCCAGCTCCATCAGCGGGCGCAAAACCCCGGAAGCTGCATTGTTGATAAACACATCGAGACGGCCAAATTCCTGGTCAATCTCTGCGAACAGTTCCTTGATTTTTGCCACGTCGCCAACATTGGCTTTCACCAGGTGCACGCGCGCTCCTTTTGCTTCCAGCTCGGCTGCCGCTTCTCTCGCAGCAGTCCGGTTGCGCAAGTAGTTCAAAACCAGGTCGTACCCTTGCTCAGCCAGTTGCAATGCAATTGCTTTTCCGATACCGCGCGTTCCGCCGGTAACCAATGCTACTTTTTTTGTATTCATAATCAGAAATGCCTCCTACTCACCAACTATTAATAGCAGGTACTAATCAATCAAAATCACATTTTTCATTATACAACTCCCCTTCCGCTTTTGCTACCGGAAGCCAAAATCTCGTCTGACTCATTCCTCGCTGAAAAAGCCATACTAAGCACGCGCAAAAACAGAGGGCAGGCATAAGATCAAGGAGGAATCAAACGATGTACATAGGACGCGACCTGTCCCAATTGACGATGGTCCCGCTTTCCCAGTGGGAAATCAACGAGCTTTTGTACTTTCACGATACGTTTTCCCAGCTCGCCGCATACTTGAGCGCAGAAGGGGCTTCCCTGCACGTGAAGGTCATCCGCGAATTGGAATCACGCGGGCCAGTAGGCGGCGACAGCGGTGCCTGGGATCACGCCTCCAAACCTATTTACGATTGATGTTTGATGCTTGAAAAGGAACGGGCAATAGCAAAAAGCCCGGCGGCAAGAGAGCGAATCACTCCTGCGCCGGGCTTTTTCCCTATATCTTGAATTTGCCAATCTGATCTTGCAAATCTTCTGCCAGTCGCTCCAACGACATCGCGGAAGAAGCGATCTCTTCCATCGAAGCCAGTTGTTCCTCGGCTGCTGCGGAAACGCTTTGCGTCCCATCGGAAGCTTGCATGGTGACATCGGAAATATGATTGATCAATTCGACCACCAGTTGCGTCTGTTCGGATATATCGTGCGACGCTTGCGAGACTTGTTCGATTTTGTCCGCCACATCTTCCACCGCAGACTGGATTTGTTCAAATGACTTCCCGGCCTCATTCACTTTGCCGATTCCTTCGGTTACTTCGCGTTTGCTCTGCTCCATCACATCGACGGCATGGTCGGTCTCTTGCTGGATCGCTTTGATCAGATGGCTGATTTGCTCCGCCGAAGCAGATGACTGCTCAGCCAGCTTTCTTACTTCGTCAGCGACGACAGCGAATCCGCGACCAGACTCTCCGGCGCGTGCGGCTTCGATGGCTGCATTCAGCGCGAGCAAATTGGTCTGGTTGGCAATCGCCGTAATGACATCTACGATTTTGCCGATTTCCTGCGAGCGTACCCCCAGGCTGTCCACCACTTTTGCCAGGCTGAGAATCGACTCGTTGGAAGCGTTCATTTGCTGAACCGCCGACTGTACGGAGCGATTGCCTTCTGCTGCGATGCTTGCTGTCTCTTTGGCTGTGTCGGACACCTCATGCGTATAGCTGGCAATCTGGGCGATTCGCTGCGACATCTGCCCGACTGCATCGGTGCTTTTTTGTGTATGCGATACTTGCTGTTCTGTTCCCGTCGCCATATCCTGCATCGTCGTGGCAATCTGCTCTGTCGCCTTGCTCGTCTGGTCAGCGCTTGCCGACAGCTCCTCTGCGGAGGCTGCGAGCTGCTGAACGGAATCATTCACAGAGAACAAGAGAGAGCGCAGCGATTCCGCCATATGGTTGAACGTTTTGGCCAAAACGCCCAACTCGTCGTCGCTTTTCACTTCCACCTGCTGGGTGACGTCTCCCTCGCTCATTTTTTTCGCGGCTGCTGTCAGTTGTTGCAACGGGCGAAGCAAGGAGCGCAAAATGCCAAACACAAGCCCTGCCCCAATCACAATCGTGATCGCAATTACCAGCATTGTCCGGTAAAAAATCGGGCTGGCCGCATCCGCTGCTTCCGTCCTGTACATCACGCCCATCAGCTTCCATCCCGATTGATCATTGGTGACAAAAGCTGCTTTGGCTTCCTTGTTCTCATCTGTGAAGTCAAACGTCCCTGCCGCTTTGGCGTACAGATCGCCAATCCAAGGCGCTGTCATGTCTGAGCCAGGTGTTCCTGTCGGATGGATCAACAGCTTGTGGTTGGCATCGAGGATGGTCATATAGCCATTCGTTCCGATTTTCGCCTGCTTCACCGTTTCGTTCAGGGCGGTGAGCTGAATATCGATCCCGAGCACGCCGGAGCGGTCAGGCAAAGCTTTGGCTACACCCACGATCACATTGCCCGTAAATGCGTCGATATACGGGTCGGTAATAATCGATTTGTCAGGCGTCTTCATCGCTGCTTGATACCACGGACGCTGGCGCGGATCATAGCCGTCGGGAAGCTTGGCGCCAGTCGCTGTCAGCATGTTCCCTGTTTCATCTCCGACGTACGCTTCCCCAATATCCGGGTGCAGCTTGAGGAAAGTTTGCAGCTTCTTATGCAGTTCGTCTCTCGCCTGATCCACCAGGTCAGCTTTTGTCAAATCGGACACGATGAATTGCAGGTCTCTGGATTGGGCTTCCATTGTACGGTCAATCAGCTCGTCCACCAAGCGCACATTTTCCGATGCTGTCGTCAGCAGTTGCTCTTCAAGACGATCCTTTGCGCTCTGGTACGAAAGCAGACCAAGAGCGAGTACAGGTATAATCAAAATAAGGGAGAACGAAGCAATCAGCTTGGCTCTGACAGTCAATCTTGGCATTTTCATCTGCATTTCCACACCTTTTCGCATAGTCTCGTTGTCAGATATACTTACCCATTATAGCAAGCATTTTAAACCAAAAATCGCCCGCAACTTTATTTTTTATTATATTTTATTATTTTCAGAATTAACTTTCTTTAGAATTTAGGTAAAAAGTGCTTTACAGCAAGAAAAAAATGCCATATTCTAAGGTTACGTTTTACACCACTACTACTCGAAGGAAGGAGGATGCAACATGATGATGAATGTATGGGATTTTGCATATGATTTCGCTGATCGTCTTATCGTTGCAAAAACTGCATATAGAAGCGCCTCCTGGTCCGACGAATTGTAGATGCATTCGTATCTTCAACATTCTCTTTCGTCAATTACCAGACCATGGGCGTAGTAGCTTGTGGTCTTTCCTTTTCTTCGTGCGCCCAAAAGACCGCAGGCATCAGCCCGTGGTCTTTTTCTTGGCGACAAACATCCAATTTTTACCAATGAGAGGAGGTGATTTGGTATGGTACTGAATTTCTTGTTTTTCACCATCAAGATCGAACGCAATCACGTTCAACCAGAACAACGCCTGGCTGCCTATGCGCGCACGCGTTATTTGGAAGAACGCGCTGAGGCTCACGCCTTTGAAGCAGCCCAACACGTTAGCCGCATCTAATTTCGTCTTCGCATTCCAAACCAGGAGGGATTTCAATGAAAAATAAACAAAGACGTCAGATGATGAGATTTACAGGAGTCAAAGCGATAGATGGCGACTAACTGCACGATTTATCAGGGATGGGAGGTGGATTTTCATGCACATTCCAATGATTTTCTTCACGATTATTATCGAGAAGCGGAAATTGACCCCAGAACAGCGCGAGGCGCAATATTTGCAACAACAAGCAATCGCTGAGTGGGAACAACGGAAACATCAGATCGCAATGCAGTTTCCGGAATTTCTGTACAGATAATCGACAACGACAGTCCATGAAAATAACGAGACGGCCATTGCATGGTCGTCCGAATGAAAAAAGCTGCCGAGTTTATCTCGACAGCTTTTTGGCTTCCTGTCCTACTTGCTTTTTTGTCCGAGCAATTCCCTGATTTTGTGATGGGCCATCGGAAACGTGTACGTGTCCAGCTCACTCCAGGCCGCAAACCTGGCATGAGCGGGCAGCTTGTCTCCGTCAATCCAGTCACAGGACCAAACCTGCATATTCCACTGCAAATGCGAAAAGATGTGCTGCACGGCACCGAGCGGTTCCAGCACTTCGATATCGATTCCGAATCGTTCGCTGATTCCGCTGGCGAGCGCCTCTGCTTTGGCACTGTCTTTTTGCTGCTCCGTCTCCACCATGGGAAACTCCCACAGGCCAGCCAGCAGCCCTTGCTCCGGCCGTTTGTTAATCAGCACCTTGCCATCGCGAACCACGATTGCCACCTGCAAATCGACAGGGCGCGGAGGTTTTGCCTTCCCTTTGATCGGCAGTTCCTCCTGTACCCCTTCCTTGCGGGCCATGCAGTAATCGAACACAGGACAGGTCAAGCATTGCGGCGAGCGCGGCACACAGACCATCGCGCCCAGCTCCATCAAAGCCTGGGTGAAATCACCTGCGCGCCCTTCCGGAATGACTTGGCGCACGAGATGCTCAATCTTGATCCGGGTGGCGGGCTTGGCAATATCATCCGACAGGTACAGCAAGCGGGAAAAGACGCGCATGACGTTTCCGTCGACAGCCGGCTCCGGCTTTCCGTAGGCAATGCTTAAAATCGCACCCGCTGTATACGGCCCCACGCCTTTCAGCGTGGCGATCTCTTCAGGCGTGTCAGGCACGACGCCGCCATAGCGAACGGTTACCTCGCGAGCAGCAGCCTGCAAATTGCGAGCGCGGGAGTAATAGCCAAGTCCTTCCCACGCTTTGAGCACTTCTTCTTCTGGTGCATTTGCCAAATCCGACACCGTCGGAAATTTCTCCATGAAATTCGCATAATAAGGTTTAACGGTTTCTACCCGCGTCTGCTGAAGCATGATTTCCGACACCCAGACACGATACGGGTCACGGTTGATCCGCCACGGCAAATCCCGCTTTTGCGAGTCGTACCAGGCCAACAAATCCTGGGCGAAACCGAACACATGAAACTCTTCGGGAAGAGTGTACTGCAAGCTGTTGTCTTTTTTTCTTGCCATGTCTTTCTTGTCTGCTCCTTTTATTTTGGATACTCGGCGGGGCGAAACGCCCAGACGTGCAGCTTGGCCGCTCCGCCCGTTATACAGTCGCAAAACTGCTGATCCGCCAAACGGTGTGCTTTGATTTGTTCATATTCGTGTACAGTGGAAACGTCAAAAGTTTCCACAAACAATCCCGGCTGATCAAGCCCCTCGAAGGAGCGATATTCGCGTGCTCCCCATGCTGCAAGCCGCGAAGCCATGGATGCAAGCAGTCGCAAAGCCTGCTCCCGTTTTTCCGGTTGCAGCTTGTATTCGATAAAGACAGTTAACATACGACTTGTCCCTCCTTGATCTATTCATCATACCCTTTTTGCAAAAGCGGGAACAAGCTCACAATTTTTTTCAGCAGAGGGGGGAATTATGTCATCTCTCACGCTATAATAAACATAACAACAGCCTGGAAGAAAAGGAGGAAGACAACGATTCCATGGATACAGCCACTCACTTTGCCATGGGCTTCGGATTGGCCGGGCTCGCCTACCTCGATCCTGTCGTAGCTTCTTCTCCATCGCTTGCAGCCGCCGTGATGATTGGTACGGTCATCGGCTCGCAAGCACCTGATCTGGATGGGTTGGTTCGCCTTCGCGGCACTGCGGCCTACATTCGCAATCATCGAGGCGTTTCCCACTCTGTACCTGCCCTGTTTCTCTGGTCGGGAGCCATTTTTGTTCTCATACAGGCCCTGATGCCGCAAGCCTCCTGGCTCCATTTGCTGGGCTGGATCTTTTTGGCCGTCTGCCTGCACGTTTTTGTCGACTTGTTCAATTCCTATGGCACAAAGGGTTTGTATCCGTTTCGCGATAAGTGGGTTGCCCTGAACGCCATTTTCATTTTTGATCCGTTCATTTTTGCCGCTCATCTCGTCGGCTTCATGCTCTGGGCAGCGGGCGCGCACCCTGGCCGATCCTTTTTGCTGATTTACCTGGTGATTGCGGGCTACTACTATTGGCGCTGCCAGGTGCAAAAGCGGACGACAGAGCAAGTTCGCGCGCGAATCGGCAAGCCGGGCATGTACACGATCATTCCTACCCTGTCCTGGACATTTTGGACTTTTGTTGCCAAAACGGAGCAGCACTGGTATGTAGGCGAGGTGAACTCCGGCGATGTCAGTATTTTGGACACATTTGCCATCAAACCCGAGAGCGAAGTCGTTGCCGCTGCCAAACAAGATTCCAAGGTGCAATCGTTCCTCGCCTTCACCCACCACGTCCACGTGGAAACAAAGGAACAGCCCTTCGGCTATGAAGTCAAATGGATCGACTTGCGCTATCGCTCCCGCTTCCAAGGAAAAAGCCATTACATGTTCGTCGCCGTTGTCCATCTCGATCCTCAACTGAACATCCGCGATTCCTTCGTCGGCTGGATTCACCGCGGGGAAGAGCAGCTTGCCAAGAAACTCGATTCCAAGCGACAGCTGGGATAATCGCCCATCGCACAGCAACTGAATACTGAATCAAAACCGCTCTTGAGAATGGAGCGGTTTTTTTATATCTGAATCTGACCTGCTCGATTAAGCCTAAACTGCACCTTTTTCCCAAGTCAAAAACCGACTACGATCAGGCTACATCGAAAAACAGAACTGTCTGACTGGGGGATTACCAATGATACCTATCCGCTATTCCAAACGCACCATTACTGATCAGGAGCAGATCGCTTCGTTTTTGCACACAGCAAAAGTCGGCCACCTCGGAATGTCCAACGAGCGCGAGCCGTATATCATTCCGCTCAATTTTGCCTGGTGGAACGGCTGTATTTACTTTCACGGCGCAGACTCTGGGCGAAAGATCGAGATGATCAACGAAAACAACCGCGTCTGTTTCAGCGTTTGCGAAGAGCACGGCACGATCGCTTCGCCTGTTCCGGCGCATATTGATACCGCTTATATGAGCGTGTTTTTGTCGGGTACGATCGAGCGCGTGCAGGAGCCGGCTGAAATGCGCGATGCGATGCAAGCGATGATCGACAAATACGTGCCAGGCTACTTTTCCGATCCGCTGCCTTTGCAGCACGTGCTGAAGTATCGCTCGTCCATGGGCAGCGTAACCGCTATTTTTCGCATCACCCCGGATACGCTCACGGCCAAAGGCAATCCAGGCTCGGAAGAAAATCAATTTTATCCGGGTAAAAAAGTAGAAATGGATGTGTAACAAAAACGACACGCCCCTTCCTTGGGAACGTGTCGTTTTCATTCGTCTGTCCGCAACGTATTTAGCGGTTGTACGGGGCAAACATGCCTGTCGAGATGGCGATGCGGTTCCAGCTGTTGATCGTGTTGATCGCCATGATCATCGCCGTGTACTGATTCTCGTCGAAATGCTCTCTTACTTGCTGGTAAAGGGCGTCGGGAACGCCGTCTTTCGTAATCAGCGTCACTGCCTCGGTCAAGGCGAGAGCCGCACGCTCGGCATCCGTATAAACAGCGGACTCGCGCCAAACGCTGAGCAAATAAATGCGTTGCTCTGTCTCGCCGAGTTTGCGCGCGTCTTGCGTATGCATATCCATGCAAAAGGCGCATCCGTTTATTTGCGACGCACGAATTTTGATCAACTCGATCAGCTTTTTGTCGAGGCCGCTTTCGTTCACGAATTTTTCCAGTTGCAGCATGGCTTGGTACGCTTGCGGGTTCGCCTGGCGATAGTTGAATCTTGTTTGCATGTTCATCTTTCCTCTCCACTCGAATGTGATCTTTCAACCTCAAAGACGAGTGGCTTTCCGGTTTTGTGACCGATTGGAAAAATTACTTTTGCAAATGCGCCAATTTGTCCGGATTGACGACCATAAACAGTCGCTCGATCCGGTCTTCCGCTTGATTCAGGCTGATTTGAAGCGTCATTTTCACTTGGCCTTCGGAAATGACGACGATGCCATCCTGGCCGTTGATGGAGCGAATCTCCATGTGCGAATGATCCGCCCAGCGCGGCCAGACACCTTTCCAGAACGAGGCCACGCGGCGATTGGTGAAAATCGGGCGCAGCGCAGCCCTGGCTTTTCCACCCCCGTCGCTGACAAGCACAGCATCCTGTGTCAAAAGCTGTACCAATGCACTCGCGTCTGCTTTGGAAATCGCATGCATCAGCTGTTCAATCAGCTTTTTGGCTGGGGCGGGTACTGCTGTGACTTGCAGGCCTGGCTCTTTCAGCCTTTGCTGTGCGCGGCTGTACAGCTTGCGGCAGCTCGCCTCTGTTTTTTCCAGCAGGTCAGCGATCGTTCGGTACTCAAAGTCGAGGGCTGCGCGCAGCACGTAGACGGCCCGCTCCGCCGGAGACAGCCGATCGAGCAAGACAAGCAAGCTGTAGGATACGTGCTCCTGCGCGATCACGGTTCGCAACGGGTCATTCTCGCCGCCGTCGTCAAACAGCGGTTCGGGCAGCCATTCTCCTACGTACTGTTCGCGTTTCCAGCGCGCTGATTTCAACGTGTCCAGGCAACGGTTTGTCACGGCTTTGCACAAATAGCTTTTGACGTGTTGAATATCGTTGATGTCAACGCCCGCAAGCGCAACAAACGTCTCCTGGACAATGTCCTCGGCCTCCGCGACAGAGCCTGTCATCTGGTAGGCGAGGGTAAACAGCAATCCTTTGTATTGGAGATAAACTTCTGCGATCCCCACGCTCATTATTTGGCTTCACCAAACTGCCAAATCGTATGGCTCAGGCTCCCGTAACGAAAACTCATGTGCAGTCGCTTGGCGGTGCGCTCGTCATCTGCTGCTCCCATCACGTAAAGGAGCGGCACAAAATGTTCGCTGCCATAGGCAGGAACCGCTTTTTCCGCGTGCGGCGCAAGCTCGCGATAACGGGCCAAATCGTCCACTTTCCATCCGCTCAAGGACTGATGCAGCCATTCTTCAAACTCCAAGGCCCACTCGAAAGCGCGTCCTTGCGTTTCACGCATGTCGATGTATGAAAAGTTATGAACGGTTCCACCCGAGCCAATAATCAGGACGTCTTTTTCCCGCAGCGGGCTGAGCGCTTTGCCGATCATGTATTGCTGCGCAACAGTCAGATTCGGGTTGACGGACAGGGCAACTACCGGGATATCTGCGTCCGGGAAAATATGGCGCAAAACTACCCAATGCCCATGATCCAGACCTCGTGTCGTATTTACCGTGACAGGCACGCCTGCATCACGCAGCAATTGAACCGTCTCATCGGCAATCTGTTGGTCGCCTTTTGCCGGATATTGAATTTCGTACAGTTCTTGCGGAAACCCGCCGAAATCGTGGATCGTCGGGAACGTCTCCATCGTGCCGACCATCTGGTCAAATGCTTCCCAGTGCGCAGAAAACATGACGATAGCGCGCGGACGGCGCGGAAGCAGGCTGGAAATCTGATGCATGGCTTGTGTATAGGAATTGTTTTCGATAGCAAGCAGCGGAGCGCCATGTGCAACGAAAAAGGATGGCATCATGAGAAACACTCTCCTCTATAGTTTTTAAATAAGGTTACTTTTAGTAAGTATTATAACTGATATTTGTTCTCATGGCTATCCTTTGCGGAAAATAAGTTTTCTTGTTTCCTTGATTCTGCGATTCTGCAGCCGTTCGGGGCAGATGGCTTGAATTGGCTCGTGTTATGGACAGCTTACACTTTTCCGGCGAATGATAAAAGCTTGCTCGGAGTGATGCTTTGTAGTCTGCTTCATCGATACTTTAGGCGTGGCGAGGAAAGAGACGAATCGCTGTAGCTTCTTGGGCTTAGACTGCACGGCTCCGGGGAAAAAGCGAAACCGCGTCAAAAGCAGCGGACTCAGAGAAGCAGACGCACGTTGACGCTTAAAATCGTGTTTCGCTTTTTCCTCGGAACCTCGGTCGGTATCCCAAAGAGCTTTCGCGGATTTCGTCTCTTTCCTCGTCAGCGGCTGGGTGTGGTCGGCGCGAGTTTTAAAGAAAATGCTAAAGGCTGAATACATAAAAGTTGGCTTGGGTAGCGATTTGCAGTTTGCTTCATCGGTACTTCAGGCGTGGCGAGGCTGGTTAAGGGGTGATGGAGGGTTTCAAAAAAAGACATAGAAACAATGATTAAGATTCTTCTTGAAGACGGTTGCTTCATGCCACCAGTTCGGGGAAAGCTTGCTCACTTCCTGCCCTGGATTTTCCGCCCTTGAGCAACCTCCAAAAAACAATATCCGACCAAAGCTTACCGTTGGCCGAGGAAACAGGAGAAACAAGCGAAAGGGCTTTGGGACTCCTTCCGAGGCGGAGGCGAAAAAGGAAAACACGCCTTTAAGCGGCAACGTGCGTTCACTTCTTCGATCTCGCTGCTTTTGACGCGGTTTTCCTTTTTCACCGGAGACGGAACCCAAAATAAAAAGCTTGCCGCCCACAATCGAGCAACAAGCTTTTATCATTGCAAAAAAACAAGCTTACTTCGCAGCAGCAAAACGCTTGCTTACTTCATCCCAGTTCACTACGTTCCAGAACGCGCCGATGTAGTCAGGGCGTTTGTTTTGGTAGCGCAGGTAGTAAGCATGCTCCCATACGTCCAGGCCGAGGATAGGTGTTTTGCCTTCCATGATCGGGCTGTCTTGGTTAGGAGTGGAAGAGATCGCTACTTTGCCGCCTTCAGCAGTCAGCCAAGCCCAGCCGGAACCGAAGCGAGTAGTTGCTGCTTTTGCAAATTCAGCTTTGAAGTTGTCGAAGCTGCCGAAAGCCGCGTTGATTGCGTCAGCCAATTCACCAGTTGGTGCGCCGCCGCCGTTCGGGCTCAGGATTTCCCAGAAAAGAGTGTGGTTAGCATGTCCACCGCCATTGTTGCGCACAGCTGTGCGGATGGATTCAGGCAGAGCGTCCAGGTTGCTGATCAGCTCTTCTACGCTTTTTTCTTGCAAGTCTGCATGAGCTTCCAAAGCTGCATTCAGGTTGTTAACGTAAGTAGCATGGTGGCGTCCGTGGTGAATTTCCATGGTTTGCGCGTCGATATGAGGCTCCAGTGCGTCATGTGCATAAGGCAATGCTGGAAGTTGATGTGCCATTATAACATTCCTCCTCAAAAATATGTATGGTTCAAGCTACGAGCTTATTATACTACAAGACAACCACTTTTACAACAAATCAGTATGCAAAGTATATTAATCTATCAGCCATTTTCAGAGATTTCCAGCTTGCATTCAAAAAAGAGAGTGCTAGACTTGTTTTATTGCATACATACTTAGAGAATCAGGTGATCATGAATGGAACTGGACTTATTAACGGTAGTGTTTCTCGCTTTCTTCGGATTCGTCGCAGCCTTCATCGACAGTACAGTTGGCGGCGGCGGATTGATTTCCTTGCCCGCTCTGCTCGGTCTGGGCATGCCTCCCTATCTCGCGCTCGGCACGAACAAGCTCGCCGGCACGATTTCCTCGGCAACCAGCTCATTCACTTTTATCCGCTCGGGAAAATACGACAAGAAGCTGATGCTCATTCTCTTCCCCGTCTCGCTCGTCGGTGCCTTTTTCGGAGCCAAGACGGTGCTGTTCGTTCCCCAAGAAATGTTGAAAGTATTGGTCATCGTCATGATGGCGCTGATTTTCGTCTACACCTTGTTCAATAAACGGTTCGGTCAAGACTCCAACTACAAAGGGATGACCAAGTTTACGCTTGGGCTAGGCATTCCTTTTACTTTTTTGATCGGTTTCTACGACGGCTTCTTCGGCCCGGGAACGGGTTCTTTTTTCGTGTTTTTGATGGTGCTTCTGTTCGGTTATGACTTCGTAATCGCAGCAGGCAACGGCCGGATCTTGAATTTGGCCAGCAACATCTCCGCGCTGTTTGTTTTCCTCGTAGAAGGCAAGGTCATTTTCCTGACAGGTCTGGTCATGGGGATTGCGATGCTGCTCGGTGCCAGCATCGGTGCGAAAGTCGCCATCAAAACCGGCGTTCGCTACGTCCGCCCGCTGTTTTTGATCGTCTCGATCACCTTGATTACGAAAATGATTTACGAGCTGATTTTTACCCCCTAACAACAAAGACGACCAGCCGGATGATCGCACAGGTGATCCGACTGGTCTTTTTTACGAAGCGCCAAAATAAAAAGCCTGGCCAAAGCCAAGCTCCCCCTACTCGTCTTTTCCTTTTCGTTGCTTCATGCGCAATATGATGCCGTCGATGAGAAGACCTATGCCCGCTCCATAAAAAGGGGCTGCGAATCGGGTCCCTTCCCCCATAGGCAGATCTTTCAAATACACGATCAATACACCCACAATAAAACCGATCATCGTGTAGCGTAGACGGGTCGGTCCCATAACGACACCCCCTTCGCACTACTTCCCGAATTTATTTGGCATTTTCATATTTTTCATCGTGCGGCTCATTTGCTTCAGCTGTTTTTGGTTGAGATTCATTCCCATAGAACGGGCCATGGCTTGCAGCTGTTTGTCGTCCATCTGCATGTTGGACATCTGTTTTTTCAAATAATAAGTGCCTCCGGCAAAACCGCCCACGAGGCCGAGTAACAATGTAACGATCGGGATTACCCAGTTGTACCAAGCCATCAATACATTACCATCCTCTATGCGTAATTAAGAACTCTTTCATTGTACCATAGATGGGCTTTCTGTACATTGCAACGCGCGAAAATGATGAGACTGCCCCAAGCCATGTCGGCCTTTCCAAGCATATTCTAAGAACAAGAGGTGATGCATAAATGGCTCCTATCCTGATTGTGGACGCCGGGCACGGGGGAGTCGATCCTGGCGGCGGAAACAATGCGCAGTTTCTTGAAAAGAATATGACCTTGCAAATTTCCTTGTACCAGTTCAACCGCTTCAAGGAACTGAACATTCCGGTCGCGATGACGCGGACCAGCGATACTACGCTTTCAAGCGATGCACGGACTGCCCTGGTGCGAAACAGCGGCGCCCGTTACTGCATCTCCAACCATATCAATGCGGGGGGCGGCAGAGGCTCTGAAGTCATTTACTCGATTTATGGGTCAGCCGTATTTCCCCGCATGATCCAGGAAGAGCTTGAAGCAGAGGGAATGCCGAACCGCCGGATTTTCACCCGTACGCTCCCCAACAACCCGAACCGCGACTACTACTACATGCACAGGGAAACAGGAAGCGTGGAGACGGTCATTATTGAGTACGGCTTTGCAGACAATCCACTGGACGCAGATACGCTCGCCAAGGACTGGAAAAAACTCGCCGAGGGGGTTGTCCGCGCTTTTTGCGAATATGCCAAACTGCCCTACCGCCCTCCAGTAGCTCCTACTCCTACACCTACTCCCGCGCCAACACCGACGCCCACACCTGCGCCTACTCCCACCCCGACGCCTGCGCCTACCGCTTCCCCCAATCCCGGAGATGGAGGTGGAGGAACAGTGCCCGACTGGAAACAGGAAGGGATCGACTGGATGTTTGACCAAGGCTTGTTGACCAACGAAGACTGGCGCAATCAAGCTGACAAGCCTTTGCCGCTTTGGGCCGAGGCCATCATATTGAAGCGCCTGTATGAGCAATTGAAAAAATAAGATTTGGAGGTAGTGCCCCGTGGGCTTCGATCTCGGTTTAATCATCGCCTTTGCCCTGGCCGGAACCGCTACCTTGTCCGATGTGCTTCGCATCCCGAAAAAGCTGCGCAGTTGGGTAGCCGTTGTCTTGATTGTCGGGCTGTACATGGCCAATCAATGGCTGTACTATCCCGGATTTGACTGGAAAACAGCGCTAATGGAAGGCGTAACAGCGGGCTTGGCCAGTGTAGGCATTCACTCTTCCGCCAAAAACACGATCGAGCAAGTAAGCAACAGCAAAAACAAGAAAACCGATTCTCAATCTGCCGTATAACGCGTCAGCGGCGTATCCGACAGACCTGAATAATTTTTTCTCGCCGGCACACTCAATACATCGTCCTCCGGGAAGCGATAGGCGGTCAGCATTCCGCCGAAAACGCAGCCCTGGTCGATATTGATTGTGCCGTTTTTGCGTTTCGGTTCCGGGTGCGGATCGTGTCCCCAGACGATCGTCGGACTTGAGACTCTGCGTTCTTTTGCCCACTCTCTGCGAATAGGGCGGCCATCAGGCCCAGTCCCGGCCACATCGCCGTATCGGCAAAACGTATGCACCGCAGGAGATTCCATGCCAATATAGTCATCCCTGATCCCGGCGTGAACAGCTACAGCAGCCAGCTTGTCATGACGGCGGATCATCATGTGCGACGGCGAGGAAAAAAGCAGCCGCCGACTTTGCTCCCGCAGCAAAGAAGCTTTTTTCGGCCCAAATTCATGCTGATAAAGCTTCAGCTCCTCTTCCACTTTTTCGTCGCCGTGCGCCAAGGTAACCGGCCTGCCATCCAGCCAGCGGGCGATCTTCCAGCCGTGATTGCTGTCTACCATCTCTGCCAGTCCAGCCGTGACGTGGAGGTGGAAAAATTGCAACATCCTGATCGAATGCGGTCCGCGGCTTGTTATGTCTCCGAGGGAAAGGAGCTTTCGGCCCTTTGGATGTCGGTAGGCACCGTCTTTGCTTTGCTCGTACCCGAGCCGCTGGATCAGCTCCATAAACTCGTCGTAACAGCCGTGAACGTCTCCGATGATATCCACGCCGTTGTCGGCCGAAAGCACCTTGGAGCGTGTCTGAGGTTTATGCCTCATAGCGCGTTCCCTCCTTTCCCAATCTGTTACTTACTATCTTTACCATAACGGCAAAAAAAACTCAAAAAAGCCCCTCATCATGAGGAGCTTTTTTACGGCAAAATCAACCGAGATCGTGCGTATGAACGTAAATCGCCGCCTGCGTCCGGTCCTCTACATTCAACTTGGCAAGAATGTTGCTGACGTGTGTTTTGACCGTTTTGATGCCGATAATCAGCTCATCGGCGATTTCCTGATTCGACTTGCCTTGACCGATCAGCTTCAGCACTTCCAGCTCACGCGGTGTCAACTGTTCGTGCGGATGCGATTCCTGGCCGTGCCGGAAACGGGCCATGATTTTCCCTGCCACTCGCGACTCCAGTACAGGTTCTCCGGCCGCTGCCGAACGGATGGCCTTCGCGATCTCCGCCGCCCGCGAAGTTTTCAGCAAGTAGCTGAAAGCCCCCGCTTCAATAACCGGATATACCTTCTCGTCATCAATGAAGCTGGTGAGAACGATGACCTTGCTGGCCGGACATGCTTCGCGAATGCGTCTGGTCGCTTCCACGCCACCAATGCCTTCCATGACCAAATCCATGAGGACAACATCCGGCCGCAGCTCGACAGCCATCCGCACACCTTCTTCACCACTGCCCGCTTCTGCCACAACCTCGATATCATCCTCTGTTGACAGGTAAGCCGCCAGTCCCATCCGTACCATCTCATGATCATCTACCAGTAATACGCGAATCACAGCATTTTCACCCTTCCCGTTCCGGCTGTAGCATCAGGGGAATCCGCACCTCTATTTGCGTTCCCTTGCCGACCGCTGAATAAATCTCCATCGAGCCGCCTACTTCTGCCACTCGCTCCTGCATACTGCGCAGTCCGTATGACGTCATCTTTTCCCCATCCGGGTCAAAGCCGACACCATCATCTGTCACCCGCAATCGCACCTGCTCCTGCAAAGTGAACAGCTTGACCGCGATCAGGCTGGCCTTGGCGTGTCGCAGCGTATTGGACAAAGACTCTTGCAAAATGCGAAACAAGTGGTCTTCGATGCCGCTTGGCAGCCCTTCGACGTCTTCAATCTCCCACGTCAGTTCCATCGTATTTTTACGAGTCAGCTCTTCTAAAAGTTCCATCATCGCTTCTTTCAGCGATTTGTTTTGCAGCGTGGCCGGGCGCAGATGCAACAGTAACGCCCTCATCTCAGCCTGAGCCGCTGCTGCCATCTCCTCGACCAGCTCGATTTGCTGGGCTGCCCGTTGCGGATTTTTCTCCACCAGCCGCTTCATCGCCGCTGTCGTCATCGCGATGGCAAACAACTGCTGACTGACTGCATCATGCAGTTCCCTTGCCAAACGCTGGCGCTCCTCTGTCACGGCTGCCTGTTTGACTTGCTCCGCCAAAGCAGCGTTATGGTTGGAAAGTCGCTGCAAAGACGCGACCTGCTCCTCCCACTGCGAAGCCAGGCGGTTCAGCTGCCACCCCAGTTCGCCGACCTCGTCGACGCCCAGATCGGGCACACGGTATGACAGCATTCCCCGTCCCAGCTTCATGGCTGCTTCCCACAGCACGCCAAGCCGTTTTTTCAACAAATTCCCGAAGATATAGGAAATAATCAGGGCAACCAGCACACCGACAGGAAGCGATATGACAAAAGCGACTAGCTGGACCAACCCGTCAGGCTGTGTGGGCAAGGCCAAGCCCAAGTAATCCTGCATCCACAAGACGACTCTCGGGTCACTGATCAGCCTGCTGTATGCGCGATGAACCTCCGGCATGTCTTTCCAGGAAAAATAGAGCCAAAAAAAGCAAACAAACGAAACCGTAACTGCACTTGCGGCGAGCAGGACGCCGTAGCGCACATATTGCCACTGAATACTCGCTAATCGCTGTCGACGCATCCGCCAGTACCTCCTAGATGTACTTGACTTTTATATCGCCGACAAGCAGCGAGATATGCAAATTCACTTTTTGAGCCGCCTCCTCGTATTGCTCGGAACGAATCATCACACTCCGGTTGATCCCTCCCTGGCGGTAGCTCAATACTTCCAGGTCGCCCAGACTCAGCTCGGCGTTCACTGAAACCGGAAGATCGACAGGGACATAAACGGTGACATCCCCTACCCATCCTTCCACAATAAGAGCGGCCTCGTCCTGCATCAAAACCGCGCGGGACAGATCAATCACCACATCCCCGATCCCGTGCCACACATGCAGGGTGCTCAACTCAAAACGCCCGGAAGTCAGATGATAATCGCCAATCAACGAACTGCGAGAATCTTTGGGCAAAATTCGTTCACGCCCAGTTTCCTCTTCCTTCTCAAGCAGCTTGCTGCGGGAAGGCTTCCACTTGCTCAAGCTGTCCAGCCATTGTGCAGCGTCATGCCGAATGCCGTTGTGTGTATGAACAGGCTGATCCTCGCTAGTCATAGCCGGACCAGAAGGCTCTTCCCGTTGTTCCGGAAACGGGGGAAAGGAAGCCCGGTTCCCGCCCCCTCTCGTTTTGCCGCGAATCAATCGGAAGCCAAAATAAATCAACAGGATGGGAACTGCCAGTTGGAACAAGTCATCCACACCGATACCGAACCACATGTCCAGAGCAATAATGATTCCCAAACTGAACAGAATGCCGCCGCCAATCCGTTTGTTCTGACCCCAGAGGCGAACGCCGAAGTAGACGAGCACCATCGGCCACAGATCAAACAGACCGAACGAAATGATATGCAAACTGTCTAATAAAAGGCCGATGCCTGTCAAAATGATCAGGACGCCAGCCAACATTGTGTGCAAGCGGGACAGTTTCACAAAAGTCTCCTCTCTTACGCCCCATGCCGATCTTTTTCACTTTGTCTGTTTCGACACGTATAAATGAATGCAGGTGGGATATTCAGCAAGGTGAAGTCTGTCTCTACCCAAGGAAAACGCGCCTGCAGCTCAGCCTGGAGTTGTAGCGAATATTGGAATGTAATGAACAGGCCGCCTGGTTTTAATACGTTTTGTACTTCATCCAGAATGGCTGCTCGCAACTCTTGTGGGAAATTGGCAAACGGCAGGCCGGAAATGATGACATCTGCCTTGCCAAGCTCCATCTCCTCCAAATATTGTCCGAGTCTCGTCGCTTCCTCCCTGACAGGAAGATCAGGAAAGCGTGATTGAAGGATGGATCGAAACTGGCTGTCACGCTCCACAAGCACATAGTCGGTATCCGGATTGATATTTTGATAAATGGTTTGGGTAAAAGCTCCTGTGCCAGGTCCCAGCTCCAGAATAACATCCGTTGAAGCCCAATTGACGCTGCTCAACATTCGCTCACATAAAAACCGCGAACTCGGGATCACGCTGCCGACACGCCCAGGCTCAGCGATGAACCTTCGCAAAAAGACCATGAAGTCTGCCAAGAATCGTACCTCCTAGGGGAAAAGCAGCCTGCTATACAGGCTGCCTGATTGACACACTCTATTCTACAACCAATCCCCCAGTTCCTGTCCAATCAAGATTGTTCCGGCTGGGCGGACACTGGTTTTTTCTGTTGAAGCGATGCCTTGATGTTTGCCAGTTCTGTATCCAGATCGTCTTTTTCCAACTCAGAAAGCGCGTTCTCCCAAGCGAGGTTTGTCTGGCGCCATTGACCGCTCATTTGCGCTTCGGCTTCCATGCGCAGCACTTTTTCCTCCATGCGAGCAAAGCCACGGCCTGCGGACTGATTTCCGATTCCCACTACGGCATGATTCACTTGCTTTTGTGTACGAGCTACCTGTGCCCGAGCCATCAGCGTGAATTTTTTCGCACGCATTTTATAGAACTCTTCCTTCAGCTCAGCCAGCTTCTCGCGCATTTGCGTAGCTGCCTCGGATGCTGCCAGGTACAGTGTCTCATACTCTGCTGCACGCGCTTCGTATTGCTTTTTGTCTGCAAGTGCACGGCGAGCAAGTTCATCTTCCCCTTCTGTCAGAGCGAGCTTCACTTGACGATCGCGTTTGTCGATCAGTGTGTTCGCTTCATCCAGTTGTTGGCGGAATTTCTTTTCCAGTGCTACCTGACGGGCGACAGCCACTTCGACTTGTCCGATTTCCACTTCCATATCTCGCATGTATTGATTCAGCATGACTACCGGATCTTCCATCGAATCCAAAGCGTCATTCACCGAAGCTACTGTCAGGTCACGCAAACGTTTAAAAATACTCATGTTTATTTCCTCCTCATCATATCACATCGTGTCATTTCATCCAAAAGCTCTCGCGACTTGAGCAACTCTATGGCTGGCGACGGGTCACATCTTTTTCCCAGGCGTCCAGCGCGTCTTCTTTCAATACTTTTTGGGCCCACTGACGCTCCCAGGCAGGTGGCGCTTCTTTGGGGACATGGCTGGGGCGCAGTAAGCGATACCCCAGATAAATCACACCAATGGCCAGTAAGCCGTGGAACAGCAGATGGAGCTTGCCAATCAGCATCAGGAACCCGAAGAGGAAGATCACGATTCCCCAGAAACGCGAACCGGATTGTCCCATAATCTTTCGAGCGCCGTACAGCATGATGACCCCGGGAATCAAAAGCCCGAGCAGGTCACCGAAGTCGATTCCGATTTGATCCAGCAGAACCAACCCGCCGATTAGCAAGAGAACCAGCCCGAGCAAAACCTTTCCAGACCGTTCACTCATTGCTCGCTTACCTCCTATTCTCTTGTGCATGTGGTGCTTGCTAACTTATGCCCTTATTGTAGCCCCCCGGATAGGCTTTCCATAACGGGCGTGCGGTTGGTTTTTCCCTCCGTCCTTGGACGGAGAGCACTTCCTGCCATAATCGGACGAGCCTGTTTTCGCCCCATTCCAACCGCTCTTGCAATGTCGAAACAAAACGTTACACCTTTAGACAGGATTTTGTGACAAAAATATGAACAAGCAGTCAAAAAAAAGGAAAAATCGGACAAGCAGCGAATCTTCGTAGAGTGCGTGTAAAAAAACATCGAAAAATAGCCGAATTCCGCATGTCGGAAACGGGGGAACCAGTTTTTTGGGGTGAATAGTTGCGTTAGGCAACTTAGGGCGTCCTTTCGACCGAACCCTTCAGCTAACTTCGTAGGCTCACGAAAGGAGCAGTTTCTTTTGCGCAAGGTGGTACTATCTTTATTTATGGCTGGATTGCTTGCTATGGGAGCGGGCGCTGCACATGCGGCGGAGAACACGACACTCGAAGAGGTTGTCGATGATCTGTACGGCGTTCCTTACAAATCTTCAGGCACATCCAAAAAAGGCTTTGACTGCTCCGGTTTCACACGCTACGTATTTGACGCGTTAGGTGTAGACCTGCCGCACAATTCTGCCTCTCAATATGAGTACGGTACAGAAGTTGCACGGAAAGACTTGCAACCAGGAGATCTTGTGTTCTTTAATACAAACGGACGAAGCATCTCTCACGTGGGCATCTACATCGGGGACGGCACATTCGTGCATTCGGAATCCGGCCGCGGAGTCGTCAACACCAAGTTGAACGACCCGTACTACTGGAGCAAGCGTTTTGTTGGTGCCAAGCGCATCAGCTCGCCTGTTCTGGAAGCAAAGGCGGACACTCCGAAAAAGGAAAACGCGGTGCAAGCTGCATCGTTGCCGGAAAATCAACCAAAAAAGAAGTAGTTCGGCAAAAACATAAGAGCCAGGGACAATCGTCTCTGGCTTTTTCTGACGAAATTTAGTACCAGGTCTAATTAGGTGCCCTTACTTATAAGGAAATAAGCATGAATGAAGGGATACTTGTTCCTATTCTGTGAAAGCATGTTATGATAGACAGACAAGGCTGATTCTTTTTTTGCCATGACACTTGTCCACTTATTAATAGAAGTAACTGGGGGTAATTCCGGTGAAAGATCACATTTTAATCGTTGACGACAATCAGGAGATTATTGAACTGCTTGAAGATATTTTGGAAAACGAAGGCTTTCAGGTCTCCTCTGCGGAAAATGGCGAGGATGCACTTGCCCTGCTCAGCCAGGGAGAGCGGCCTAATCTCATTCTGCTCGATATCATGATGCCTAACATGAGCGGCTACGAGCTGTGCTCGCAAATCCGTCGCGAATGGGACTTGCCTATTTTGTTTCTCAGCGCCAAAAGCAAGGCCGTAGACAAAGTAGTCGGTTTTGAAATCGGGGCCGATGATTACATTACGAAGCCGTTTGACACGGAAGAACTGCTCGCCCGCATACGCGCCCATCTGCGCCGCTACGAGCGCATCCGCAAGCATACCGAGGAGCAGCCGGAAAAAGACGCCTCCGGTTCCCCGATCACGGTTTTGAAGTTCAAGGATTTGGAAATCCATAAAGAAACGTATTCCGTCTACGTCAACAACCAAAAGATCGAGTTGTCCACGAAAGAGTTTCAACTGCTGACTTTTCTCGCTGAAAATGCGGGTATCGTCTTCACGCGGGAACAAATTTACGACCGCGTCTGGGGCTATGGCTACGGCTCGCTCAATACGGTGACGGTACACATCAAAAACTTGCGCGAGAAGCTGGAAACAGAGCGGCAATTCATCAAAACTCAGTGGGGGACGGGCTACGTATTCATCGGGGAGAAGCTTTAGATGAGCCTCCGCAAAAAACTGTTTCTTTCTTTTATCGCGTTGATTACGCTCAACATCTTGCTGTTCAAGTTCGTTTTTCAGGACATCATCATCGACCAGTTGAAAAACGACCGTCACAACCAGTACCAGGCAGAAAAGGATGCGGCAGAAAAGGTCCGGGTCAACCAACTGCTGCGCTCCAGCAACTTCAAGGACCCGATCGAGCGCCAGGAGCTGGAGAAGCAGTTGCCAGAAGACGTCATGTACCGGATGGTCGTGAAGGACGCGAGCGGCAACACGATTTACCACAGGCCGTCAAAAGCCTACTCCTTGAAGCTGTCCCTCCCTTCCACCACGAAAAGCGACCTGAAAGTCGTGGCAGAATACCATTTTCAGCAAGAGCCTCCCCGTGAAGGCGAGATTGTCATCTATTTCTACACGGACGATTACGACATTATGGGCACAACCGGAGTCTCGATGATGCTCTGGTTTATTTACGGAAGCCTCGTGCTGGTCGGCTTGCTGTTGCTCACTCTGTTCGTCCGCTGGATTTTGCGTCCGGTTAGCGAACTGGCCCGTGTCACGCAGGAAATTCGCGAAGGCAAGCGGCTGGTGACGTTTACGTATCGCTCCCATGACGAGTTCGGACAGCTGTTTCGCTACTTTGGCGACATGGTCGATGAGCTGCGTTTTTCCGAAGAACGGCAATCGGAGATGATCGCTTCGATCGCCCACGATTTCCGCACGCCGCTGACTACGATCAAAGGGTACGCCTCCTATATCGGCTCTGGCCGCGTCACGGATTTGATGCGCATCCAGAAGCAAATGGGCAAGATCGAAGTCAAGACGAGCGATCTGGAAAAGCTGCTGGACGAGCTGCAAGACTTTACCGTGCAAAGCACAGAGGTGCGGCTCAACATTAGCCGCATTCACGTAAAAGGCTTTTTGAAGGGAATTATCGAGGACTACCTGGCGCGGGTGAAAGAAGCCGGATTGACTTTTCAATGGAAACTGCGCGTCTCCAATGAGCTGCACATCGAGGCCGATGAAACCAAGCTGCGCCGCGTCATGGAAAACTTGATCAACAATGCGATTCACTACAACAAACCGAATGGCTCGATTTTGATTACATGCGATCAGAGGGAAGGTCACGTGCTGTTCTCCGTAATCGACAAAGGCGAAGGAATTGCTGCCGAAGATTTGCCGAAAGTCTTCAACAAGTTTTACCGCGCGGAGAAATCCCGCAACCGCAACAACGGCGGCACAGGGCTCGGACTGACGATCTGCCAGAGCATCGTGCGCCGCCATGGCGGAGAACTCACGGTAAACAGCGAACAGGGAATAGGAAGCAGCTTCTCTTTCACCATTCCCTTTTTCCACGGATAGTTTATTTAGATTTATTGTCAGTTAATTTATTCTTTATATTTCTCTGTTAAAGTATTTCTTGTAAGCATGTTGCTTTCAGTGATAAATAACCCCCAGTTCGGTATCTGACACATCACGGCGAAACCGTAGTGAAAAGATGCCTCTTTTTTTTGCCTTAATCCCGTTTTTCCAGGCGCATGGGCAGTCCGTTTTTCGGACGCAGCGTAACCAGCGGCTCTGGCTCCACTACCTGTCCAGGCTCGGCAAGCCGCAAGCGATATCGCTGCGCAATCGTCGCAAGCAACAATGCCGCTTCCATCAGGGCGAAGTTGTTTCCGATACAAACCCTTGGCCCGCCCCCAAACGGAAAGTAGGCATACGCAGGGTTGCGTTTCAGCAAGTCGCTGGCGAACCGCTCCGGGATAAACTCATCCGGCTTGTCGTAATACCGTTCCAGACGGTGCATGACAAACTGGCTCATCATCAGCGTCTCCCCCGGCTGATAGGTGTGTTCCCCGATCGTCACTTCTTCGACAACTTCCCGATTGATCGTCCAGGCGGCTGGATACAGTCTCAATGTTTCCGAAACGATAAGGCTCGTATAGGTCAGTTTGGGCAAATCCTCCACTGTAGGCAGTCTGCCTTCCAGCACGGTTGCCAGTTCTTCATGCAGCTTCTGCTCGACGTGCGGATGCGTAGCGAGCAAATAAAACACCCACGACATCGTGTTGGCAGTCGTCTCGTGACCTGCCACGAAAATCGTCATGACTTCGTCTCTGACTTGCTCGTCCGTCATTCCTTGACCGTCGTCCTCGTCCCTCGCAGCGAGCAGCATTCCCAACAAATCGTCTTGCTGAGCTTCCGGATTTTTTCGCCTTGATTCGATCAAAGAATAGATCGCTTCGTCAAGCGTCTCATTCGATTCCAAAAATTGTCGATTGCTTCTTGTCGGAACCGACAGCGGAATGTCGATAAAGGAAGCGGCTTTATTCGCCACATATTTCAGTCCGACGTCGATAGCATGGCCAATTTTGTCAGCGCCCTCCTTGATGCTTTTGCCAAACATCGTCTCCGTAATGATCGCCAACGTTACTTTCATCATGTCGTTGTGAATGTCGCGGACTTCTCCCATCTTCCAATCGTCCATCAGCTCGACCGCATGTCTCACCATCACCTGACCGTATCCGGCGATGCGCTCCCGATGAAAAGCCGGCTGCATCAGGCGCCTTTGCCGCAAATGCTTTTTGCCTTCGCTGGTCAAAATCCCGTCGCCCACTACGGCTTTGGCGATCTGCAAGCCTTTGCCCTTCTTGAAGTGATCTTGCTTGGTAACGAGCACTTCTTTGATCTGATCGGGATTGGTCAGCAAGTAAACATGGCGCTTCGGACCAAAGCGAAAATGAACGACCTCGCCATGCTCGGCGACTGCTTCACGGATAAACTGGAGCGGGTTTTTGCGAAAAGCGAGCAAGTTCCCGGAAATCGGCAAACCTCTTGGTCCTGTGATTGTCACACCCATCTGAATCCCCCTCATATGCTTTGGCTAGGTTATGGATAGTATCCCGGCACGAAAAGGAGTTTATGCGAAAAAAAGCCACCCGAAGCAATCAGGTGGCAAATCAGGTATAGCTATTAGCGTGCAACAGGCTGCTCCGTACGCAGCAGACGAAAAGCGATCAGCCGCTCCCGCACCTTGATCCCGATCACGGCGGCGAGTACAGCTTTGATCACGCCTACAACCAAAAACGGCGTAGCGCCGAACGCAACCGCTTTGTCCCAAGGGATATCCAGAACGAACTTGAGCTGGACGGTTCCAAAAGCGAGTGTCACGAACATGCCGATCACGTTGGCAATAACGGCACTTTTCAGAGTGAAGCCCATCTTTTCCAAATACCAGCCCGTCACAAAAGCAGTCGCGATGAATCCGAAAATGTATCCGCCAGTCTTGCCGACCAATACTTGCACGCCACCGCTCGCTTCCGTAAAGACAGGCAGGCCGACTGCTCCGAGCAGTACGTAAATCAAAAGCGCAAGTGTGCCGTAGCGGCTGCCCAGAATCGTCGCCGTCAAACCGACAGCCAGCGTCTGTGCCGTGATCGGAATGAGCGGCAAAGGAATCGTCACCTGCGACAGCACCGCTGTGACAGCAGCAAAAATGGCGGACAACAGGAGCCATCTCAAACGTTCGTTTCTCATGCGTAGTATCCTCCAATGTTAACTAAAAATATAATAAGGTTAACAAAATGATAATACGCACGAAGAAAAATGTAAATCCCCTATGTTTGATCGACATGTCGTTGCAGACCCGCAAGCGATTGAATCGTGTGCTCGATCAGCTCGCGCAGGTCGTCAATGTTGCCTTCGTCGATCTTGCGGTGAAAATCCAGGGTGATGTGGTTCGTTACTACCGTTGGCGGCCATTCGATCCGATGCTCCGGCAGTTTGGCGGACAGTGTTTGCGTAATGTAGGGGCGCTGACCCCAGATTTCATTGAGCAGCGTGGTGATTTTGTTCGCTTCGCTCGGGATGTCGTCCGGATTTGGCAGCTGCAAATGAAAATGAATGCAGATCGTGCAGCCGACATGCTCCACGAGCGGCTGTTCCAGCTGTTCCGAGGCGATGTCGCCGAGGCTCGTGCGCAACTGCATTTGCGCCCGCACGGCTTTTTCGCCTGCCGCCTGTTCGGCCAGCTTGAACTCAATCTGGAACAGCCGCTGGAAAGTAGCCATATCCATGACATCTGATCGTCCGGTAATGGTGATCGCTCCGTCAAAATCGCGGTCGTACACCGCTCCTTCCAGTACCACCCGGATGTTGTCAAAGATGAGTGGATGAAACACGAAGCATCCTCCTTTCCTTTTCCTGACTTGATTGATATATCCTCGAACAGCTCTTCGTATCTAGCATGCCTGCTTTCTTGCGCTTTTGCAAGCGAGAGACGACTTCCCCATAGCGAAAAGCAACCCGGGAATGTTACCATGGAAAGGAACCAACGTCAGAGGTGACCCACATGTTTCTCATTGGAATTTTAGTCGTCGTTGCGATTTTCGGTGAACTCTTTCACAGATTAAACCCTTGGAAAAAGCCCGAGCCGGCCTATGACGAGCTGGTCGCCCAAATCAAAACAACTGATTGGTACAGAGAGCTTGCCAGCGACGAGGCTTGCCGCCGTGTGCTGGAGAACGATCCGCACGTCCAAGCCTATTATGCCAGCACTTACGAAGCCCAGCGCCTTTTGACACAGGAGGGCTTTCAACTGGGCCTGATCGACTACGTCAAGGAACAGGCCGCCAGCACCTCGCCCAAATCGCACTGAACGGCAAAGCGCCGCTGCCAGGAGAGCAGCGGTTTTTTTGTATGTAATTTTATCGAAACGTTGGGAGTGGAGTGGCAGGCAGGAAAAAACCATTGCCTGAGCAGTCCTGCCTGTCCTTTACTTGCCTTTGATTAAGAGGAATTTAATGACAATCGAGACAAAAAGCTTTCTTGAAAAGAAAAAGGTATACCTCCCTGGCTGCCGCCTCGTGGTATACCTGTTCTATCCTGTATTCATCTGCTTACCGTTTTTGGTGGTAGTGCTTGTAAGCATCGAAGGATGCCTCTTCTTGGCAAGTGAAGCACTCGTTTGCGTACGATTCAGCCTGTTCGTTGATGGTTTGGCCGCAAGCAGCGCAGCATTTTGCCTCGAGATTTCGGTAAAAAGAAGTGATTGGCGTCATAATTTTTAACCCCCCGTGTGTTGTTATCTGTATTGTATTACAACAGCACCTGTTTTATAAAAGTTTGTTATAATACATTATGACACTTTATCTTCATCTCTCGCGCAAATGCTCCCGCTTGCTTCATTTTTCGCTGTATTCATACATTTTTGCAAATTCAGCTTCTGTTGTAACACAATCGCCTTAGATCAACAGGTTGAACAAATACGGATCGTTGGTAATCTCCACATAGCGGATGCCGTGTTGTTTCATCCGGCTGATCAGAGGCTGGTAGTCCTCCTGGCACTTCATTTCAATCCCGACGAGCGCCGGGCCGTTATCCTTGTTGTTCTTCTTCGTGTACTCAAAGCGCGTGATGTCATCGTGCGGGCCGAGCACCTTTTCCATAAACTCGCGCAAAGCTCCGGCGCGCTGCGGGAAATTAATGACGAAATAATGCTTCAGCCCCTCATGCAGCAAAGAACGCTCTTTGATCTCCTGCATCCGGTCGATGTCGTTGTTTCCTCCGCTAATGATACAGACCACATTTTTCCCCCTGATTTGGTCCCGGTAGTAATCAAGGGCGGCAATCGACAAGGCACCGGCAGGCTCTACCACGATCGCACTGCTGTTATACAACTCCAAAATCGTCGTGCATACTTTGCCCTCCGGCACCAGCACAACATCATTCAACACATCGCGGCAAATGCTCATAGTCAGTTGTCCCACCTGCTTGACTGCGGCTCCATCCACGAACTTGTCGATTTCATCGAGCGTCACGACGTCATCTCGCTCCAACGCCGCTTTCATCGACGCCGCTCCCGCAGGCTCCACTCCGATGATTTGCGTATTCGGGCTGATTCCTTTTACATATGTGCCTACCCCGGCAGCCAGACCACCGCCACCGATGCTCATGAACACAAAATCCGCAGGCTCTTCCAAATCGTTCATGATCTCCAGCCCCACTGTTCCTTGTCCAGCCACTACCAGCGGATCGTCAAACGGATGGACAAACGTCCGGTCTTCCTGAATGCAATATTTCATCGCTTCTGCGAACGAGTCGTCAAATGTATCCCCGATCAGCACAACCTCCACGTAGGAGCCGCCGAACCGTTTGACCTGGGACACTTTTTGCCGCGGCGTTGTTGTCGGCATAAAAATCGTGCCGAGGATTTGCAGATGCTGGCAAGAGTAAGCTACCCCTTGCGCGTGGTTGCCCGCACTCGCGCATACAACGCCGCGCTCCCGCTCCTGCAAAGACAAGCTCCGCATAAAATGGTAGGCTCCACGAATTTTAAAAGAACGGACGACCTGCAAATCCTCCCGCTTCAAATACACATTGCAGCCATAGCGCTCAGATAGGACATTATTTTTTTGCAGCGGCGTCTTCTCGACAACATCTTTTAACCCGTGGTTGGCAACCACAATCTCTTCCACTCTCACTATAGACATATCTCTCTTGCTCCTCCCAAACGTTGGTTGTCTCTTTTTTCACTTGCCCAGTCAAAAGAAAAGCCTTCACCTCGCCAGCGTCGCTTAAATGCGCACGGCTGGCTGAGGCGAAGGCATCGCGGTACCACTCAGCTTCTCTGTCTTCCTCACGAAAAACAGACTTAATAGAAGTTCCACGATGGGAACCCCCGTCCGGGTAACGGAGACGAATCCGTTGTCCTCTACTTGCAGCTTTTTGCGACTGCGTTCTAGGGCACTGCTCCAAGGTGATTTTCAAAACAGGCTGGGCGTCCGTTCTTTCAGCACGGGGAACGGCTCTCTGCACGCTGCTCTCTGCTCCTACTCTTCCTTTTCTACGCAACTGATAACAAACTATTCAAATTATTAGTTACAAATTATAATGCGAGTCTGTTTTCTTGTCAAACAAAACCGATATTCCATTTGGTCTGGTTGCATGCAAAAAGAAGGAGAAAGCCCGCTTGCGAGTGGCTCTCTCCTTCTTTTTGGTGGGTCGCAAATTTATACCGCTTCGTAAATCGCTTCGTAGCGCTTGCCGATTTCTTCATCAGTCAAGCCAGCTTCACGCAGGCGTCCAATCAGTGCATTTGCCCAGATTTCTGTGCGTTGCGCCATTTTTGCGTATTTTTTCGCTTCCTTCACTTTGCGCTTGGAGCGATCTTCACCGTTCGATTTGAGATTGTCCAAGATAAACAGCATGCGCATGCTATCTTCCTCGTTCAACTCTTTCCAGTTGTCGTTCAAAAACGCGACTACTTGTTTGTAGTACCCGTCAAACTCATCGAAGGAAATCTCGGTATCCATGTTGAGATACTCTTTCATTTTGTCGAATAGCTCTTGCATCTAGCGTCACAACTCCCTCAGTATTCTCCGCCCCATTATAACAAAAACAAGCCTGCACAGGAAGTTGCCATTATTTGTGAACATATCGGCAGATCCGATCTGCGCCCTCCCCATGCAACAAGTCCGGGAATGGACTATAATGAGGAGATACTGAAATGCCCTGAGGAGAACAAAATGACTACATCGAAAAAGGAACAAGAAACAAGCATACGCGTCGGCCAGCAAATGACGCTCACCATAAAAAGCCTGGGGATCAACGGCGAAGGAATCGGTTATTTCAAAAGAAAGATCGTATTCGTAGAAGGAGCGCTCCCAGGAGAGGTCGTGCATGCAGAAGTGACGGAAGCGCGGGAAAAATTCGCGACAGCCCGGCTGCTTCGCGTGGTGGAAAAATCAAAAGATCGCGCCACTCCCCCCTGTCCGGTGTACAAGGAATGCGGCGGATGCAGCTTGCAGCATCTGGACTATGCGGCACAGCTTGCAAGCAAGCAGGAAATCGTCATCGAGTCGCTGCGCAAGTACGCCCGCCTGCCTGAACCGCCTGTCGCCCCGACTATCGGGATGGACAATCCGTGGTCGTACCGCAACAAGGCACAATTCCAGGTCGGCAAGCAAAACGGGAAGCTCATCGCCGGACTGTACCAGACAGGCAGCCACAAGCTCGTCGATCTGGAAGGCTGCCAGGTGCAACATGAGGCGACGACGAAGATCGTGCAAGTCGCTAAAAAAATCATCGAAGAGCTGGGCATCCCTGTGTACGACGAAAGAAAGCGAACAGGCGTCATCCGCACGCTCGTGGCGAGGGTCGCTTTTGCCACAGGCGAGACGCAGTTGACGCTCGTAACGGCCACAAAAGAAATTCCCCGCGTCAAAGAGCTGCTCCTGGAGCTGCGCACCCGCCTGCCCGAGCTGGTCAGCATCGCGCAAAACGTGAACGCGCAAAAAACATCGCTTGTCTTCGGCGACCAGACGCTCTCCCTGTGGGGCAGACCTTCTATCGCGGAAAAGCTCGGGGAACTGTCGTTTGACTTGTCCGCCCGCGCCTTTTTCCAACTGAATCCGGAGCAGACGCAAAAGCTGTACGACCAGGTCAAAAAGGCGGCTGCCTTGACGGGCAAGGAACTGGTGCTCGATCTGTACTGCGGCACCGGAACGATCGGCCTCTGGCTCGCCCCGCACGCGCGCGAGGTGCGCGGCATCGAGCTGATCCCGGAAGCCGTAGAAGACGCCAACCGCAACGCCGTGCGCAACCAGGCCACGAACGCAAGCTTCCACGTAGGCCGCGCCGAGGTGCTCATGCCGAAATGGGCCAAGCAAGGCACGCGCCCGGACGTCGTCGTAGTCGACCCGCCCCGAACCGGGCTGGATGACGCGCTGATCCGCTCTTTGCTGGACGTGCGGCCGAAGAAGATCGTGTACGTGTCCTGCAACCCATCGACGCTGGCGAAGGACATTGCGAAGCTGATGCAGCGGTATGAGTTGAAAAGCGTGCAGCCGGTGGATATGTTTCCGCATACGGCGCATGTGGAGTCGGTGTCGCTGTTGACAATCAAAATGCAATGAAACCGGGCAAATCCGCTGCAGAAAGGGTGTGTCAGACAATGAATGCCGATATGGTGATGCAGGAGCTTGAGGCTCTCGGTAAAGAACGACTCAAGAAGATGTACATTTCCAACGGCGCGCATGAACCGCTTTTTGGCGTGGCGACAGGCGCGATGAAGCCCATCTTCAAGAAAACAAAGATCAATCAGCCTCTGGCCGAGGAGCTTTATGCAACAGGGAACTACGACGCTATGTACTTTGCTGGCATCATTGCAGACCCTCATGCGATGACGGAAGCGGATTATGAACGTTGGATGGATGCGGCTTATTTTTACATGCTGTCCGATTATGTGGTTGCCGTAACTTTAGCGGAATCAGATATTGCCCAAAAGGTTGCCGATAAATGGATCGCAAGCAACGAAGAGTTGCGAATGTCGGCGGGTTGGAGCTGCTACTGCTGGCTGTTGGGGAATCGTCCGGATCGTGAGTTCTCTGTGGACAAAATTTCCAGTATGCTTGATCTGGTGCAACGCACGATTCATGCTGCTCCCGAACGAGCGAAATACGCGATGAACAACTTTATGTACACGGTGGCTGTATCTTATGTGCCGCTCCATGATAAGGCTGTCGAGACTGCCAAGGCAGTAGGCCCGGTAGAAGTCAAACGGGACAAAAACAAAAGCAAGCTCATACACGCTTTCGAAAATATTCAAAAAGCAGTAGATAAAGGACAGCTTGGTTTCAAGCGCAAGCATGTAAGGTGTTAAACTCTGGCGTGCTGCACTCGTCATACGATACATGTGGAGTCTGTGACGTTGTAGACTTTGAAATAAGCTAAAAGGCTAAACCCCTTTGATTCGACGGGAGTTTAACCTTTTTCTTTTGCATGTGAATCAAGTTCTTGGCGCTGACCCCGAGTTTCCTCCAACACAACATTCACCATTCTTTCATTTGTTTGGCAGATTTCAACATGATTTAATGTAGGTAATCAGCAATGAAAGAGGGTGGCCATTTTGTCATCGGTCTTGCTCGTAATCTTCTCCATCAATTTCTCTCTCCTGCTCTTGCACGAGATGGACGCAATCAGGGCCAAAGAATGGAAAATGTTCGCCATCCTGAAAGATATGGACGATGGCCGCGCCTTCAAAGTATTTACCATCCTCCATCTTCCCCTGTATGCCATCTTATTGTATTCGTTTATCAGTCAACAAATCGTTTCCTTCATCATCATAGATGTGTTTCTCATTTTTCACTCGATCATCCACTATTTCTTTGAGAAGCATCCGAACAATAACTTTACGAACACGTATTCAAGATTGCTCATTTATCCAATGGGCGTATTGGGAGTCTTGCATCTGCTCGGGTTAATGCTGTTTTGACCTTACCGCGCCATCCGTCACGTCAAGTCGCGCATACGCCCTCAACACCTGCAGAGTCTGTCAGTTTGCGGTGAAAAATACAAACCAGAAAGGTGGCTAAACCTCTTGAAGCTTCTCGGGTTTAACCACCTTTTTCGTTACTTCATGAACATTCGCCAGCGCAGCAACATGATTTATTGCATCGGATTGGCAAGGTTATTCACGAGAATCTGAGCCTGGTCCCCCAGCTTGATCGTGCCGGGACATTCGACGGCACAAACAATCCCTCTGCGCTTGAATGCCGCTTTTACAAAGCGTCCGGCCAATTTTGGGTGTGCCTCTGCATCGTAATTTTTTTGAATTTCTTCTCCGGGATGGACACAGGGAAGATTTTCTCCCATACAAATAAGACCCGCTCCACTCGGCAGCAGGATTCGCGAGCCCATCGTCAGGCTTGTCAAATCAGGAAATCCGCTTATCAAAAGATTAGCCCCCAGCCACTCGGGCAAAACAAACGGAACTTTCAAGTTTTCGGCGATGATGGCGCAATCCTCTTGGGACACCACCGTGATTTGGCGACGGTTCAAGATTTCGGTTCCACGCGGATACATCGTCTGACGGGAGTCTGCTCCGAAAGTCACGCCAAAATGTCGGTCACCCGGTATGCCTCCGAACTCCAGCTTTGTCTCGGGGATACGGCGTGTGACGAAAGTCTCGGGATTGTCAGCGATAAGTATAGCTTCAACTGATGCTGCGTATGTTTTCATACAATTCTCCTCTCAGTGATCGGCGATTATGCTCCGAATGCTTGCCGCAAATGTTTGAATATTTCCCCCACAGTCTTCTGGCTAACCCCTGTTTCGCCCCATTCCTCACAGTGTATCATGAATGGCTCCTTTTTTAGGAAGAAAAAGCATAATCGTGAAACGATACTCCTCCCTAAGACTGATACAAAATTACATCGGGTGCAGGATGTCCCTCCAACAAATTGGTATATTATGGATTCATATGCATTATTCATGGAGGGCACTCAATGAAACAGCTAATCCAATTCAAAGCCGTCACAAAAGAATACAAAATCGGCGAAGTCCCGATCAAGGCGCTAAACGGGGTTGATTTTTCCATCGCGGAAGGCGAATTTGTCGTGGTTCTAGGGGCAAGTGGCGCGGGAAAAAGCACGATTTTGAACATACTTGGCGGCATGGATACCGCTACTTCTGGCCAGGTGTTTGTCGGCAACCAAGAAATTACGAGATTCGACGAGACAAAACTAACGCAGTACCGGGCTGAAAAAGTTGGCTTTGTGTTTCAATTTTACAACCTGATCCCCAACTTAACTGCGTTGGAAAACGTTGAATTTGCCACGGAAGTATGCAAAAACCATCTGAAGGCCAAAGACATTTTGCAACTGGTCGGATTAGGCCATCGGCTCAAAAACTTCCCTTCCCAGCTCTCTGGCGGCGAACAGCAAAGAGTTGCCATTGCCAGGGCTGTTGCGAAAAACCCGCTGCTGCTGCTCTGCGATGAACCGACTGGGGCTTTGGACTATGAGACGGGCAAATCCGTCCTGAAACTCCTGCAAAATTTGAACCAGGAAACCAAAAAGTGCGTCGTGCTGGTCACGCATAATTCTGCAATCGCGCCGATGGCCGATAAAATCATCAAGGTAAAAAGCGGAATGATCGAGAGCGTGACCGTTAATCATCGCAAACAAAGCGTTGAAGGGATCGAGTGGTGATGATGAAATTATTTTGGAAGCTAACAAGGGATATCAGGCAATCCATCGGTCAATTTATCGCCTTGATCTTGGTCGTAGCGGTTGGAGCTTTTTTCTATGCGGGGCTGACCACGTACAGCGATAATCTGAGCGCTTTTGTGAACAGCTATTTCAAAGAACATCATGTAAGCGATTTATATGTGTCGTACAAACAAATCTCCAAAGACGAGTTGGCCGATTTAAGCAGCATTGCCGGAATCAAGAAAATCGAAGGACGCTACACCTTTGACGCCACACAAGTGATTGCAGGTCATAACACCTCGCTAAAAATTCACTCCATCCCTGTGCGAAATGAAATAAACACGCCCACTTTGATTGCAGGGCATATCCCGGACAAAAAGAATGAAATCATGCTAGACTCCCATTACGCCAAAGAAAATCAGCTGCAGATCGGTGAGCAAATCCATCTACGTGCGAACGAAAAAAGTGTGAGCTTTACCATCAGCGGCTTGGGCGAGAACGTCGAGCATGCGAAAAAGAACGACATTCAAGATCACCAAGCGTACGGAATCGGCTATATTGCCGAAGCGACGATACCCGAAATCGCAGGCGGCTTTTCTTACAATGAGGTGATAATCGATGCGCAGGATGGCTACGATATCGACAGCTTGGGCAAGTCTATTGAAGCGCAGTCCAATCCCCTTGCTTATGTGGATCAAATCAGTAAAGAGCGGACTTTCAGCTACTCAAAAATTAATCAGACGATTCACAACAACAACTTGATGAGCAAAGTTATCCCTTTTGTACTGTTTTTGATTGAAGCTATTATTCTTTTTCTGACCATGTCGAGACTGGTTGATTCGCAAAGAAATCAAGTTGGCATTATGAAAGCCTTGGGTGTCCCGACAAGAACGATCATGCTTCATTACATGGGGTATCCCGTCCTGGTCGCTATCGCAGGTTCCATCATCGGTTGCGTCGTTGCCGCTATTGTTTTCGTTCCCTTAGTAACTGCTTCGAGCGCGCGAGCCTACTCTCTGCCTGGTATCACCTACTCCATGTCTGTTTTTTCTGTCCTCCCGCCCCTCCTCTTTTCCAGTGTTTTTGGCATGTTGTCCTGTTATTTGAGTGGCAGAAGCATTTTAAAAGAACGTGTAGCCGAAGCCATGCGTCCCAAACCGCCCAAAACGATGCAACAACTGTGGATAGAAAGATTCCCGGGTGTTTGGAATCGGCTGTCCTACAGCTACAAGCTCATTTTGCGAAATATATTTTTAAACAAGCAAAAGGCTTTGGCAAGCTCGATTGGCGTTGTGATCAGCACGGTGTTACTGATCGCTGCTTTCGGCACGCAGACAGCTTTGCTGCAAGTAGCGAGCCAAATCGAAGAGGTTTACACGTACGACTTGCGCGTAGATTTTGCAAAAGGCACATCCCTTGATCAGCTAAAGTTGCCTCCTGGCAGCAAAAACGGCTATTTTTTGGCAACTTTTCCTGTTGCGTTTAGAAAAGGCACTGAAACAGAAAATGCCACTTTCGTTGTTACGGAAAAGAGTAACAGCCTGCTTCATTTCTTCGACGAAAAAGGGAATAAAATTTCTCTGGAAGATCACGGCGTTCTCGTACCCAAATCGTACGCGGACAAATACCGTATTTCCGAAGGCGATACCATCCAAGTGCAATTCACCGCACCCGAGTTGAAAAAAATGTGGGTAGATATGAAGGTTTTACATGTATCAACACAGTATTCGAATCCGGCGTTTTACAGCACGCCAGCCTATTTGCAGAGCTTTGGCATAGATTACAATCCGAGCACGCTTTTGGTGGAAGGAGCCAGCCCGACAAACCTGGCAACGGTTCGCACCTTTTTTGAACAGGATCATCGGGTAGATGCGATTGCGGATAAAAACGATCTGAAGAAATCGGCACAATATATTTTGCAACAAAACAGTTTTGTCTTTATCCTGTTTATCGTTTGCGCGATCATCCTGTCTTTTGGCGCCATTTACACCATATCCTCCATCAACATTTACGAACGGAACCGCGAGCTTGCGACCTTGAAAGTATTGGGCTATCCGAAACATAAAATCAACCGGCTGATCTTTTGGGAAAACATGATCCTGACCGCCTTTGCGGTCATTGTCGCTCTGCCGCTCAGCGGCTATGTTTATCGGATGATCGTGAAGGCACTGTCCAGCAGCCATCAACAGATTCCTGATCAATTGAATGTATTTGTGCTAGTCGCTTCTGTTGCGCTTGCGTTTTTGCTCACGCTTTTGTCTAACTTGCTGCTGAAACGGAAGGTTGGCAGGATTGATATGATCGGGTCGTTGAAGAGTGTGGAGTAAAAAAGAAAAGGGGGTCGTTGAGATGAAATTAGCAAGTTATTGTCTGATTTTGTTACTCTTGATTGGATGCGAACCAAAAGAAAATACGAATCCCACCTCGCCTGTTCATATTGTAGATCGGGACCAGCTGGTCGAGCGGTTCCAGTTGATTCATGACTTTAATTCTGTCGAAGAATTTGACACAACCAAGCTGAAAAGCCTTGAAAACGATCCCGATCGCAAAGACTACAAAAAAGTATTGCGCACTTTTATCTCTGAGTATTTTCAAAAAGAAATGGAGTCATTTCAAACTATAAGCAAAAGCGAAAATCAGCGTCATATTTTAGTCATCACGAAAGACGGCTGGTTATATAGCGTCAGCTTAAAACAGCGGGCGGATCACAATGATATTTGGACAGTAGATATGTACGGCGATCTTTCGCTGGCTGGCCTGCAACAGTCCTAGAAGATACTTTGCCGGGAGCGTCCGAGTTTAACCAAGCTATTCCCAAACAGTCATAACCGTTTTTGGTTGACCGCAAGCCGTCACATCCAATTTCATGAAAAATACCAGATATTTCTCACAGAAAAAAGCCCAAGCATGATCCCCTGCTTGGGCTTCTCGATCCCCCATCACTTCCGATACTTCGCCACCAGCATATCCGCGATTTCTTCGGCTTGGGCAATCGTCGTGATCGGGTCCCAATAGGAGTAGCGCTCCGATTCGAACCAGTAGACCTTGCCTTCTTTGACCGCTTTCAACTGCTTCCACATCGGGTTCGATTCAAACTGGCGGTTGTCTTTGCCACTGACGATAAAAATGTGGTCGCCAGCGTATTTGTCCAGCACTTCCTCGGAGATGGACAGTTGCTGGGTGTCGCCCCACAGCTCCTGCTTCACGATCGGTGGCGGGTTCAACTGCAAAATATCGTAGATCGCCTGTCCACCCCTGCCCCATCTGTTGCCGAGAATGCGGAAGTCGGATTCCCAGCGCATGAGCGCAAAAGTCTCTCCGGCGGGGAACAGCCCCTCGACTTTCTTTTTCGCTGCTTCTGCCCGGCGGTCGTATTCGGCCAGCCACGCTTCCGCCTCGGCTTCACGCCCCAACAGCTTGCCGTAATAGCGGACTTCCTCATGATCGTTTTTGAACGTCCCGAACGGAACGGCAACGGTAGGGGCAATTTTCGCGTACTTCTCGTATTCGCTCTTGTCGTTCGTATCAATAATAATCAGGTCGGGAGACAAAGCAACGACTTTTTCCAGCGATACCGTCCATTCCTCACCGATGCTTTCGACACCAGCCACATCCTGGGAGATGAACGGGTTGTCAATGTAAGGCTTTAGTGCGCCGACTGGTGTTACTCCCACAGCTAAAATCGACGACAACAAATTGTTCGTGACAATTCGGTTCGCCTTGGCGGGAATCACTACGTCTCCGAAAATCGTGCTGACCGTTTTCGTTTGCGCCACCGCCTGCTCTGCCGATTTTGTCTGCGCCTCTGCACTGCTCGCGTTTTGACTGCTGACAGGCTGGGCATTCAGGCTTGCCCCGCCCGAGCACGCGGACAGGAACAGCAGCAGGCTCAACAGTCCGGTTAAAGGCAAGGAAGATCTCGTCATTTTGTACATGGAGGAAGGGTCCTTTCTTTTCACAAGATAATGATAATGATTCTCGTTATTAACATCATCAATATACCAGTGAGCCGAAAGTGGGACAATAGACGATTCTGACCTTGCAGATGGATTATGCTGACGTTGGGACATTTTAAATTCGATTGGCGACAGTCCTGTGCGTTTTTTGAACAAACGGCTGAAATAATACACATCCTCGTACCCGATCCGCGAGGAAATTTCTTGCAAGGAAGCGTCTGTTTGCGAAAGCCATGTTTTCGCTTGCTGAATGCGAATCTGAATCACGTATTCGATGACGCTTGTTCCTGTGCGACTTTTGAAGCGTCTTGCCATGTATCCAGGACTCAAACCGAACATGTCTGCCAGAAACTCGACTGTGATCGGTTGGGCAAAATGCGTTTTCATATACGTCATGGCTTGTGTGACGGGATCGGTTGTCGTGACTCGGTTGTGATCGTCCCGCAGTTGTCCGTATACTTCCAACAGAAATTGATAGAACAACGACTTGATCCGCAATTTTTCCCATTGGCCCTCTTGCCCGACAAGTCCCTGCATATTTTGAACGATATCAAGCAACGCGAGAGGGGAACGCGGCTCCATGGCAAATGGGGCATGAAAAGGCCGATGTTGTTCCAATGCCTGAAGCAGCTCGCTTTTGCAGGAGAGCGGCATTGTCGCCTTGTAGCAAATCAGATAGTATTCCAGTGCCTCAAGCGTCTGGACGATCTCCAGTTGTGTCCCTTTGCCACCGTGCACAACCTTGAACGGTGCAAACATTTGCAAAACCCCGTCCACGGCTGCATAGGCGCGTCCACGAGTGACCAGGAGAAAAAAGCTGGCGGGCAGCCTGTAGGCAGATCGCTTCTCGTGCGGGTCCAGCATCACCTGCCGGACATCCAGTATTTTGACAGTAGCGTGATCCCATAGCCGCAAATGCTCGTCTATATCCACCAAGGCCCCTCCCCTCAAGTCCACTCGTGTTTCTGTCTGTTTTGCTTCTTAGTCTACTAGACCTTAGCCAGCGCTGTCCAATTGATTGTAACAGCGGCTGATTGGCTGCTCGCATCGCCCAACACAAAGAACAGGCCAAGCACCGTTGGAAGCGGGGGCTTAGCCTTTTTCTGCATGCATACTTATAGCCTTACAGATTTTCACCAAAGAACGCCGTCAATTTCGTTACCGCTTGCGCCACATACTCAGGAATGTCGTACATCGCGATATGTGTTGCGCCGTCTACCCAAAAGAGTTCTTTCGGCCCATTCGACAAAGCGAAAAATTGCTCGCTGTAGCTGCGCGTATCTGCTTCGCTTCCTGCAATCAACAGGAGCGGCTGCGTCAAAAAGGTGCCGATATTGGTCGTTGCCGAGAACGCCATGAGCTTGTCGAGACTGCTGAACAGGAAGCGGTTTGTAGAATTTGGGTGTTGCGCACGAGGAGTCCGGTAGTAGTCGTAAGCTTCCTGCATGAGCACGGAAGTTGCTTGCGCTCTTTCTTCAAGCGAGTTCGGCGCCCAGTGCAAAAACATCGCTTCGGTGCCTGTTGCTTCTGCCGTGCGCTGTTTTCCTACTGCTTCGAGTGTTTGCAATACCGCGGCACTGTCTTCCCCGCGGAACATCGCACCGATATCGACCGCACTGACCGTCGTCACCGCTTTGATCCGGCGTTCTGTTTGCGCCGCCGCTACGGCATAACCGCCGCCTGCGCAGATGCCAAGCGCCCCGATTTTTTCCGCATCGACAAACGGGAGCGTGGTCAAATAATCTACCGCGCTGCGAACATCCTCCACTCTGGCAAAAGGATCTTCCAACAGGCGCGGCTCGCCACCGCTTTCCCCTTGATAAGACGCATCAAATGCCAGTGCAACATATCCTTGCTCGGCAAGCTTTTGTGCATACAGGCCAGCCGTTTGTTCCTTGACGCCTCCGCCTGGATGCACAGTCACGACCGCAGCATACTTTTTCGCTTCGTCAAAATCGGTTGGCAAGTACAGATCGCCTGCCATATGCAAAAGACCATTTTTAAAAGTGATCGATGTTTTCATGTCGAAGTCTCCTTATCGTTCGTCTATTATAGAAGGTTTTTATTTGAATACAGTCAAGCTCTTCCAGCGCCCTTCCTTCCGTCAGTAACTTTCGTGCGGCAAAAGATAATAAACGTTGATATATTATTAAACATATGTCTATTATTATAAATATGTCTAGCAAATCTACAATTGTTAGATTCCTGCCGTTTGTTTAGTAATGAACAAATCGATATCATTTGTACATGATCGATAGAAAGATGGGTGACAACTCATGGCGAAGGTGGATAGACGCATCCTCAAAACACAAGAAGCCGTAAAAAAAGCGGTCATTGAGCTGATGGCGGAAAAAAGTTTCGATGCCATTACCATTCAGGACATTTCCGACAAAGCCAACGTAAGCCGGGGCACGATCTACCTGCACTACATGGACAAGTACGACTTGCTGGACAAGCTGATCGAGGCCCACATCGAACAGCTCCGGACACTGTGCGAATCTTCTTCCGAACTGGAGTTTATCGAAGCCACCGAAATCTGGAGCAGATACTTTGAAGAACATTACGCTTTCTTTTCGCTGATGCTCACCAGTAAAGGAGCACCTTATTTCCGCACGCGATTTCTGGACTATCTCATTGATGAAGTAAAAAAAGAAGTGAATGTAGCCGAGGGGAAAAATCAGGGGTTTGATCAAGGAGTGATCATTCAGTTTGTAGCTTCCGCCCTGGTCGGGCTGGTGGAATGGTGGTTTGCAAATAATCGGCCTGTCTCGCAAAAGGTTTTGGCTGAACAAATGGGGAGATTGTTGGAGCGGAATTTGTGAGGAAGCGACTTGAAAATGTTGCTGCTGGCTCCTGCGCAGGTCGTCCGTATCCACTCTTGCCCTTTGCAGCTATAAGAAAAAGGGAAAAGCAGAAGCCCCCTCCTGCCTTTCCCTTTTTCTCTGCCAAACTCAATTGCGGCTGACGTGAAGCTCATCCAGCCAGTCCTTTTTTTCCGCAACTGCCTTCTCGTATTGTTTGGCACCAAATGCACAGCAGACGTGTTCAGACTCTATGTTATGTTTCGTCAATGACAGAAACTCCACCGTAATCCAACCTCCCTTGTTTCGCTCCTCATCCATGAGTGGCTAGTCACGAAATGAAAGGCTAGAACGAAAAGCGATATGGAAATACAGGTATATTTTAACATGGAGCGAAGCCATCTGAAATCTGCTGTGCAAAGACACGAGGCACCGCGAAATCAATCCATCCATGTATGCTGGAGGGGAACCATCTGCCCGCATTCCCCCATTGCCAAAAGAGAGCAGCACTCCCGCCCTACCTGGTTGGAACCGCAACCCAATGCCCTTTCGATACTTCGACAAGCTCGGAATGCTCCAGGTTGTACTTGTCCACTCCCGCCTGCTCTTCCACCAACACTCTCTTCTTCTTCGCCTCAACCTGCGGATCGGGAATCGGAATCGCCGCCAACAAAGTCTTCGTATATTCATGCTGCGGATTCGAATACAACTCTTCGCTTTCCGCCAGCTCGATAATTTTCCCCGCATACATGACGGCTACGCGGTCGCTGATATGCTTGACCATCGAGAGATCATGGGCGATGAACAAATACGTCAGGCCGAGACGGTGCTGCAGTTCCTCCAGCAGCTTGACGACTTGTGCCTGAATCGAGACGTCGAGAGCAGACAGAGGCTCGTCGCAAACGATAAATTGCGGATCGACAGCGAGCGCACGGGCGATGCCGATTCGCTGTCGCTGCCCGCCCGAGAACTCGTGCGGATACCGCTGGGCAAAAGCAGGTTCAAGCCCCACCATATCAAGCAGCTCCTCCACCCGCTTTTTCCGTTCCTGCTGGCTGCCTGCCAGCTTTTGAACGTCGAGCGCTTCACCGATAATGTCCAAAATCTTCAACCGGGGATTCAGCGAAGCATACGGATCTTGAAAAATCATTTGCATGTAGCGGCGCATGCTTTTCATCTCTTTGGCTGACAAGCGGTTCACCGACATTCCCTCGTACAACACATCGCCGCCGCTCGGCTCGTGCAAACGCAAAATCGTACGGCCTGTCGTTGATTTGCCGCAGCCGGATTCGCCTACAACGCCCAATGTCTCCCCTTTGTTAATCTGAAAGCTGACCCCGTCAACCGCTTTCAAGATATTTCCTTTCCCCATGTCAAAATGCTTTTTGAGCGACCGGACTTCGATAAACGGCCGATCGTTGTCCGGTCTGGTCAAAATGAGCGGGGCAGGCTTCGCTTTCTTCTTCTCGTCCAGACGCGGAAGCGCGTTTAACAACTTCAACGTATACGGATGCTTCGGATTGGCAAAAATCTCTTCCGTCGTTCCCGTCTCGACAATTTCCCCGTCCTTCATGACGGCAACACGGTCGCACATGCCCGCTACGACGCCAAGGTCATGCGTGATGATGATAATGGAAGTGCCGAGCTTGCTCTGCATGTTTTTCATCAGGGTCAGGATTTGCGCCTGGATCGTGACATCAAGCGCTGTCGTAGGCTCATCCGCGATCAGCAAGGTGGGGTGGCAAGCCAGAGCAATCGCAATCATCACCCGCTGGCGCATGCCGCCGGAAAACTCGTGCGGGTATTGATGATAGCGGGCTTCACTGTTGCGGATGCCGACCAGCTTCAGCATTTCCACGGCTTGCTTTTCCGCCTCTTTTTTCGGCAGCTTCTGATGCTTGATGATGCCCTCCGCTATTTGAATCCCGACTTTAACAGTAGGATTAAGAGAAGTCATCGGGTCCTGAAAAATCATGCCGATCTCCTTGCCGCGAATGCTTTCCATCTCCTGTTCTGTCTTGTGCGCAAGGTTTTCGCCCAAAAAAACGATCTCTCCTTCCTTCATAAAAGAAGGCGGCGAAGGCAGCAGACGCATGATGGAGCGGGCCGTCACACTCTTGCCGCTGCCTGATTCCCCTACGATTCCCAACGTTTCTCCTTTCCTCACCTCAAAGCTTACGCCGCGCACTGCCCGAATCTCTTCACCGCGGGATTGGAACGATACGGATAAATTGTTTACTTGTAAAATAGATTCCATATTTTCTCTCACCTGCTATTGACTATAAATTCTCGCTACCATAAAATATACTAAACTTATCGGAATTATTCAATTTAAAACGAACGGAGGAATATCAGAGTGTGAGGACAGAAGTAACGCGAAATGGTGACACGCCAGCGCCAGCTATAGCACCCATCTTCAGCACAACCTGCAACAAAATGTTTCGCTACCCGCCCTATCGCCTGCTACTTTTGCTACTAGGCGCTCCCGTTACGCTTGCTGTATGGCTTGTCTATTTATACAGAAGAAAAACGGGTTTGTACTCGTCCGAACTGGAAAAAGCCAATCGCGAGCTGACGGCTGCCCATTACAAGGACGAGCTGAGAGCGGAGATCAAGGAACAACTGCTGCGAAAGCACGTTTTTTTCGGGCAGCAAGTCAGTCCGCAAAAACTGGACAGCCAAGTCGAAAAGGCAGTGGAAGCGGAATTTCAAGCAGCACTCAAGGAGCGAACGGAGCAACTGCTTCAGCAAGCCGATCAAAAAAGACCGAGCTTTGCCGGCACGTTCCAATCCCTCCTGGAAAGCCCGCTGTTTTTGGCTGTATCACTGCTTCCCGGAATACTCATGTATGTGCTGCTGTTGCTCTATAGCAATCCGTATCTCAAATACATATTTGAGCGGCTCGTCATGAGCGTGTTCGTCATTTTGGGCGTAGCTGTTACCGTATTTACGATTTTGTATCTCTCGCCGCTCAACCCGGCCGCCAGTATTTTGGGCGAGACGGCTACAGCCGAGCAGATTGCGGCGTTCAATCACAGATATGGGCTTGATCAGCCTTATCTCGTTCAGCTGTGGAACAACATCCAAGGAATTTTCACTTTCGATCTGGGCAACTCTTTCGTAGGCAACGAGGAGATTACGGAAACCATCGGCAGAAAACTCCCGATCACGCTTACGCTGACAGTCACCTCGTTGCTGCTGGCAGTAGCAATCGCCTTGCCGCTCGGAATCATTTCCGCTGTCAAACGCAATTCTTTTTTCGATTATGCCTTCATGTTTATCGCCTTGATCGGCTTGTCGATTCCGAGCTTCTGGCAAGGGCTTGTGTTCATTTTGACGTTCTCGATCAAGCTCCATTGGCTGCCGGCAAGCTATAGTCCCCAGAACTGGCTCTCGATCCTCATGCCAGTCGTTGTACTGGGAACGAGCTTGACGGCGTCCATTGCCAGAATGACGCGCTCTTCCACCCTGGAAGTGATACATGAGGACTACATGCTGACCGCCCGGGCAAAAGGCTTGAGCCAGAGACAACTACTGCTCGGGCATGCCGTGCGAAATGCCCTCATTCCGATCATCACGGTCATCGGCTTGCAGTTTGGCGCGATGATGGGCGGCTCCTCTGTAACGGAAAAAGTGTTCAACATTAACGGGATCGGCAGCTATATCGTGGACGTCCAGTTCATCCCCGATATTCCCGGCATCATCGGCGGTGTGGTGTATACAGCGATCGTCATTTCACTAGCCAACGTTGTCGTGGACATTTTATACGCCTTTTTCGATCCCAGAATCCGGTCGAGGATGAAACAAGACTAAAGCAGGTGTTATTACATGACAACGACGTATGATCGTAAACAAAAAAACCAGTACAAGCTAAAAGACTCCCTGGAGTACAACCAGGCCGGCTTTGCCTGGATTCTCTCCCTGAGCTTGTCTGTCATCCTGTTAGTGAACAGCTACGATTTTGCCAACGGGGCCGTCCAGCCCTACGTGTTCACGGCTTTTTCGGCTTACGCCCTTTTTACCGTCTTCCAAATCATCCTTACCGCCATGATCAAAAGAGACATCTTGGTCGACGGACAGATCAAAAACTCCACGAGAGCTTGCGGATATGTGCAGTTGCTCAGCATTTTGACCGGAAATTTGTTTGTAGTTACATCTGCATTCACTCTCATTAAAAAACACAAGAAATCCGACTACACTTTTGCGGTGTACATGGTGCTTACGCAGTTGGCCGTGATTGCCGTCTCTGCGTTGAATTTGTTCAAGCCGTATGTCGCCAATACGTTTTTGGCTGCCATGTTCCTTCTGCTCGCGATCTTCCTGTTTGATTTGGTCGTTTTCTGGCTCGTTGCGAAATACGGAAGTGAACATCACGTTCCTTCCTGGATGAAGTTTCTCGCTTACCCGCTTATTTTGACCGCCGTCACGGGCAATCTGTTTGCGCTGCTGTTGGGACTGAATCTGCTCACAAAAATTCGCCAGAGCAACAGCCTCGCCGTAGCGAAGTGGGAGGACGTCTGGGAACGGCTCACCCGTCATACAACATCGATGCTCGGCCTGTTTTTCGTCATCTTTTTGTTTTCCTTGTCCATTTGCAGTTCCTTTACGTTCAGCTACAACGTAGCCGTGCAGAACAATTACGGGGCGATCCTGCAATCCCCCAGCCTGGCCTATCCGCTCGGAACAGACAACTTCGGCCGCTGCCTGTTTTCCAGAATTGTCTTCGGCGCCCGGATTTCGTTGATTGTCGGGGTCGCTTCGACCGTCATTCCGCTGGTAATCGGCGGCATTCTCGGCGCGATTTCCGGCTATTACGGCCGACGCACGGACAACGTCATCATGCGGTTTCTGGATATTTTGTACGCCATTCCCGTGATTCTTTTGGCGATTGCGATTATCGCTGCGTTCGGCGCGAATACGGTCAACCTGATTTTGGCGCTGAGCGCAGGGACGATTCCGGTCTACGCCCGCACCATGCGCGCCAACGTCCTCCAAGTCTCTACCTTTGAGTTCGTGGAAGCTGCGCGGGCATTCGGCGCGTCGAACATGTCCATCATTTTCAAGCACATCGTTCCCAATTCGCTTGCGCCGATGATCGTCAAATCGACGCTGACGATCGGCAGCGCCGTCATTTCCACCAGCAGCCTGAGCTTTTTGGGGCTTGGCGTGGAGCCGCACATTCCGGAGTGGGGGAACATTTTGAAGCTGGGCAGTGCCTATCTGGAGTCTCATCCCTACCTGGCGATTTATCCGGGGCTTGCCATTATGCTTCTGGTCTTGTCTTTCAACTTTCTCGGAGACGGATTCCGGGATGCGCTCGACCCCAAGACCGACTAGCTGCAGCACCGCTTCCGTTTGGTTTGCAAATTTTTAGATAGATAAAACAGTCATGTTCAGGAGGAACCATTCATGAAAAAACGCGCTTTGATCACCTTGGGACTCGCTTTATCGCTCACCATGAGCGCTTGCAGCGTGCAGACGGAAAGCGAAGCCGTCGGCGACAACACCGCCCCTTCCCCTGCACCGCAAGGACAAGGCGGCATTACGATCGAATTGCTCGGACAAAGCTCTGGCGAATCCGATCTCAACATTATCCGCGATCAGCTGACCAAAAACGGCTTTAACGTCAAGCTGAACCTGCAACCCGACTACGGCAGCTTCAAGACCCAGGAAGACGCAGGCAACTACGATATCTCCCTGTCCAGTTGGACGACCGTGACCGGAAACCCCGATTATGCGGTTCGTTCCCTGTTCAAGACAGGCGGCGACTACAGCAAATTGGCCGATCCCGAGATCGACAAACTGATTGATGAAGCGGCGACACAAACACCGGACCAATTCAGTGAGACTTACAAAAAATTCGAGCAGCGCCTCGTAACGGACAAAGCCTACATCGTGCCGTTGTACAATTCGTTGAAAAGTCAGGCGTTCAACAAGGAAGTCGTCGACGAGAAATCGATCCGGCTGTCCAAGTCCCGTTCCTTGCCGTGGGAAGAGCTTGATTTTGTGGACAAGTCCAAGCGGGCCAGCGCACCGCTGATTTTGCAACAGGCGTCGTCCACCTTGACATCGCTCGACCCGATCAAGGGCAATGACGGGTCCATCAACATGCTCAACACGAATATGTATGTCCGTCTCGTCAATCTGACCGATGATGACGTGATTACGTCCAAAGGGTCGCTGTCGCTCAACCACAGCATCGCTGACGGAAATTCCGAATACTACTTCCTGCTCCGCGACGATATCCACTTCGCCAAAGTGGAAAACAAAGCCGCCGTTGATTCCGGCGAACGCGTAGGCGCGGAAGACGTTGTCTTTTCCCTGCTGCGGGCAAAAGACAAAAATTCGGTCCCGGATCACCGCACCTACACGCTGCATGAACATATCAAAAACGCCGAGATCGTAACCGACCTGCAAGCATTGGAAGCCGTGAAGCAAGTCGGCGGCAACGGAACAGTAAAAGAAGCGCTGGAAAAAGGCTTGAATGCAAAAATTGCCGCACTCGTGGCCGACAAAAACCAGGCCAACAACAAAGAAGGCAAGTATCAGGTAGTCAAACTGACGACAACCGAGCCTTTCCCTCAAGTATTGAACTATTTGGCTCACCAGTCGGGAGGCATCGTATCCAAGCAGCAAGTGGAGAAAATCAACACGTACGACGTAGCCACTTTTGATAAAAACAAAGACATCCCGTATGGCGATCAAAATACGGTAACGGAAGGCGACAAGTACAACAACACGCTGTACGCAAGCGGCCCGTATATTTTGGCTTACAAAAACGACTACGAAGGCGTCTTCTACAAAAACCCTGGCTACATGAAGGGCACCGAGCATGAACCGCGAGTCTCGCAAATTACCGTCCGCTTTATCAAGGATGCAGACAGCTCGCTTTCCGCCCTGCGCAGCGGCGAAATTCATGTGTACTACGGCGTGCCGGAAACGAAGTACGATATTGTCAAAGGCGAAAGCAAGCTGAAGCTGCAAACTCTGCCAAGCAACGGCGTGACGTATTTGCTGTTCAACACGAAAAACCGGGAAGTCGCCACAAGCGAGGATTTGCGAAAAGCTGTGCTTTATTCGATCAATCAGGACGAAATCTTGCAGTTCTATAAAAACAACAAACTCAAAGCTTTCTCGACCGTCAGCCCGCTCGTGAAAACAGGCAATGAGCTGAAAGCCGATCCGACAAAAGTGAAGGAGTACCTGACCAAGTATATTGAAAGCGTGAAAAAATAAACGGCGCGATAGCCTGATCGTTTCCCTTTATACCTTTATATATAGAAGTAACCGACTCGCTGGACTTTGGCGGACGGTTACTTCTTGTTTTTTTGAGACACATGGAATGCCGCGCCCTCATTGCAGAGGAAACATCCGCTTCCCGGCAGCCAGGCATTTTCAACCTGTGGCAGCACTTCCCGCCATAATACACCGCTCCCCCTCTTTCCCCTCCTATGTTACTATGTGAGGTATACCTGCCTACTAACAAAGGACAACTGGAATGGAGACACGATCTTGAAAACATTTAAAAAAGTTTATATAGAGATCACGAGTATTTGCAATCTCGCCTGTACGTTCTGTCCGCCGACCGAGCGCAAGGCTACGTTTATCTCAGTGGAAAACTTCGCAAAACGGCTGGATGAGATCAAGCCGCATACCCGGCATATTTACTTGCATGTAAAAGGAGAGCCGCTCCTGCATCCAAAAATTGACGAGCTGCTCGACGTGAGCCACGAAAAAGGCTTCAAGGTCAACATCACGACCAACGGCACATTGATCGCGAAAAATCGGCATAAGCTGTTGGGAAAGCCTGCCCTGCGGCAAATGAACTTCTCCCTGCACAGCTTTGACGGCCATATCGGTTCCACCGACCGCGAAGGCTACTTGCGGGAAATTCTCTCTTTTGTCCGCGATGCTGCGGAACACAACGTCATCTTTTCCTTTCGCCTCTGGAATTTGACCCAGGACAACATCACGAACATTCAAAAGAGCAGAAACCGCCAGACGCTGGAGATGATTGAAAAAGAGTTTGGCCTGGACTACCAGATTGAAGAAAAAGTCGTGCCCGGCAGCGGCGTGAAAATCGCCGAGCGCGTATATTTGAATCAGGATCACGAGTTTCAGTGGCCAAGCATGACAGCTCCAAGCGACGAGGGCCGCGGCTTTTGCCACGCGCTGCGCAGTCAGGCTGCCATTCTTGTCGACGGGACAGTCGTTCCTTGCTGTCTGGACGGCGAAGGAGTCATCAAACTGGGCAACATTCAGCAGACAACGTTTACCGATATTGTGGAAGGCGAGCGGGCCAATGCCATCGTCGAAGGGTTTTCACGGAGGGAAGCTGTCGAGGAATTGTGCAAACGCTGTGGGTATCGCCAGCGTTTTGGCGCATAAACACTTATCCGGACACGGATCAGAAGGGGCGATTCGATGAATTTCACAATGCGTGAGGCTACCCGGATGCTGGAGCGCACACCGCAGACGTTGCAGCATACTCTCGGAGGACTTTCAAGCGAATGGCTCAACTGCACGGAAGGCGAAAATACGTGGAGCCCGCTGCAAGTTTTGGAGCACCTGATCGAAGCGGAACGAACGAATTGGATACCGAGACTGGAACATCTTTTGCTCGCGGGCGAGAGCGAGCCGTTCCCTCCGTTTGACCGTTTTGCCCATCTGAACAATCAGGCCGAGACATCTTTGGAAGAAAAATTGCAAGACTTCAAGACGATTCGCCTGCAAAATATCGCCAGACTGACCGAGCTGATTGATCCCGACCAGCATCTGGAGCTGACCGGCTTGCACCCGGCATTCGGTCCGGTAAAAGCGCGGGAGCTGATCTCCACCTGGGTCGTCCACGACTTGACGCACATCGCCCAAATCGTTCGCGTGATGGCAAAACGATACACGACAGACGTAGGCCCGTGGAAAGAGTACCTCGGTATTTTGCAGGACAAATAACGGAAAACTTTTTCGTGAGGGGGAGCCGTTCCCCCTCTTTTTTCATGACTCACTCTCTGATCGGAGTTTTCCATTCTTTCACAACGGCTTCCGCTCTATGTTAAAATGCTAGTTAGTTTCCAACACCCGATGGCTTCAGACAGCCTTGCACCATGCACGCATCATCGAGTCTGATCAAGGAGAGCACAACCATGAAAAAACAAGAGCAGCTGCAATTGGAGCATTTTCGGCAGATGGAGCAGTTGGAGCTTGCCTACTATGACGCCGAGTTCATCACGCCGTACGAGGAAAGCTATAACTGGTATCGCTATCGGCCTGACAGCATCGTCGCCATGGAGGATGACGGGCAAATTGTCGCTTTCATGAACCTGCTCCCAGTCAAGAAACACATCTACGAGCAGATCGCAGCGGGACGTTTCAACGACAGCCTCATGACCACAGCGGATATGGACGATCCGAAGCTGCCAAACGAGTCGGCCCATTACTATTTGTCCTGCGTCGTTGTCGCCGATGCTTATCGGAAAAGTGGCGCCCTGCCTATCATGCTCCGCCATTATCTCGACGTGCTGGATGAGGTCGAACGAAGCGGCACTCGCATCCATTCGATCATCATTGATACGTTAACGGCTGCCGGCAATCGGTTTGCCCGCCGTCTCGGGATGACTCTTCTGTGCGAAAGCGACCACGATTCCCATGTATACGAGTGCAGTTATGCGACCTTCAAGCAACATGTACGTAGCCACTATCCGTTGACGGAAACTCGTCTTCGGTAAAAACGGCTGCCATTCCTTGGTGATCCGGCAAGATCACGATGCCGTCGCTGAATTTTTACGCACAAAAGGAGCACAGTTATGACAATGAACACAACCAATGAAACCCTGCCCCGACTGGGGGTAGGCGCGGTCATCCGCAATGAGCGCAACGAAATTTTGCTAGTATGGCGCAATCGGAATCCGCAAAAGGACACCTGGAGCATCCCCGGCGGAAAAATCGATCCGTACGAGCAGTTGGAAGCCTGTGTTATTCGGGAAATAAAAGAAGAAGTCGACCTCGATGTGGAAATCGTCGGCCTGCTCTGCATGGCGGAAACGATTCAGGCTGACGCAGGAGAGCATTGGGTGTCCGCCATCTACGAAGTCGTGGTCAAGAACGGGGTCGCTCGCAACATGGAGGAAGGCGGGGCCATCGGGGCAGTCAAATGGTTCGCTCTGGACAACCTCCCCGCAAATCTCGCTTGCTTTACGCTGCCTGCCATTGAAGCGCTGCAAAAAAGAGCGGCAGCGCCAAGCCATATGTAATCGATTGCCAAGCAAAACAAGGCAAAGCAAAAAGCTGCGCCAGTAAATCAGCGCAGCTTTTCCCAAGCAAATCCGAGCCTTACTCCGCTTGTCCAAGCAATTGAGCGATCTCTTTTTCCTCGCGTTCAAGGGCAATATCGAGCGGAGTCTGACCACGATCGTCCTTTTGCGTTTTATCCGCTCCGTGCGCAAGCAGCACCTCGATGACATCCAGCCGTTCCTCCCCGTCAGACACTTGTGTGTGCAGCGGGGCACTTCCGTCATGCGCCGCAGCGTTGACATTCGCCCCATGCCGAATCAGCAGGGCGGCAATCTCCGGGTACAAGACGATGTGCAGCGGCGTGATGCCCTCATCGTTTTTGGCGTGAACATCGGCACCTTTTGCGATCAACCATTCAAGCAACTGTTCGTCTTCAGTCATCACCGCCGCATGCAAGATGGAAAACTCATACTCGTCCTTGCCATGAATCAAATCGGGCTGCTTTTGCAAGATCCGTTTGACCTCATCGAAATCGTCTATTTCTGTTGCTTCGTACAAATCTTCGAATGTATATGCCATTGCGCTCTCTTCCTTTTCCTTTGGACTTCTTCTGCAAAACGCTTCGGCAAAAAAATGCAATATCCTGTTTTTTCCACAAAAAAACCGACTCCCATTACAAGAGTCGGCCTTCCTGTTTGATTTCCAGCAATTCTTCGCTCGGTTCTACCTGGCCAAAGCCGATGCTGTCCATGACATCTGCCAGCGTATACCGCTCGAGGAACAAGATTAGCTGCTGCTCAGCCTGATTCATCAATGACTCCAAATGCCGATCGAGCTGCACGCCAACCTCGCCGCAATCCAGCTCTTCCTGGCTGTCTTCCTCGCGTTCTTCCGGGAGAGAGCGGTAAATATCGGCCAGCGTCAACTCTTTCGGGCACTTCGTCATGTAGTAGCCGCCGACGCGCCCCTCTTTTGCCTCCACAATACCGGCACGGGTCAACTGGGCCATGACACGCCGCAAAAAAGTGGCATGTGTCTTGACTTGGGCCGCAATCGTCGCGCTCGACAGCACTCCGCCACTCTGGGCGAGCCAGACCAGTACGTGAACAGCAATCCGAAAGCGCGGCTTGGCTATCTGATCAATTCGATTCAGCTTCATGCTCACACAACCTGTCGTTTACAGCTTGCAGGAACCGTCCGCGCAATTGTCCCCGGCTGTCTTTTCTTTTTCATCCTGGCCGACAAACTGGAGAGGGGCAGCAGCCTGTTCTTCCTCCCATACTTTGTTCAGCGCTCCCAGGAACACTTCTCCAGGCTGCGCGCCGGATACCGCGTATTTGTTGTTGAAAACGAAGAACGGCACGCCGTTGATGCCAAGATCGGCACCTCTTTGCTTGTCTTCCTGCACCTTGTCTTTGTATTCGTCACCGGCCAGCATGGCGAGCGTCTCCTCTTTGTCCAGTCCAACCTCGGAAGCGAGCTGCGCCAATACTTCGTGATCTCCCAAGTGCAGCGATTCCGTGAAGTACGCTTTCAGCAGTCTTTCCTTCATCTCCGTCATTTTGCCGTGAGTAGCCGCATAGTGAGCGAGACGGTGGGCATCAAACGTATTCGTCGGAATCATCGTGTCAAAGTAATAGTCCAGACCGACGCCTTTTGCCTGTTGAGCTACACGGTCATTCATGCCTTTTGCTTGCTCAAGCGACATGCCGTATTTGGACGCCAGCACCTGATGCATGTCCATGTTCGTATCGCGCTCCATGGTTGGATCGAGCTGGAAGCTGCGGTAAACAACCTCGACCTGATCCTTGTTCGGGAACTGCGACAAAGCTCCTTCCAGTTGACGCTTGCCAATATAGCAAAACGGGCAGGCAAAATCAGACCAAACTTCTACTTTCATCGTACATCCTCCTCTTATTCAACGGCTCTTGCCGACAGGCCAACCGTAAACTGCAATCATTACAAGCACATTATACACCATCTATTTGCTGTATGCTGCACTTTTGAGGAGAAAGCGACACTTTGCCCGTCACCGAGCCAGTCGGATGATCCGGTCACAAATCGTTTCCGCATCCTCCTTGTCATGGGTCACCAATATCGTCGTGATGTGCGCGTGGCGAAGCAGCTGCTTCAAATCTTCCCGTATTTTCTTTTTCAAATCCGCGTCCAGGTTGCTGAATGGCTCATCCATCAATAAAATCGCGGGACGGGGCGCCAAAGCCCGGGCAAAAGCTACCCGCTGCTGCTGCCCGCCGCTCAACTCGTGCGGATACCGCTTTCCGTAGCCCTCCATCTGTACGAGAGACAGCATTTCCCCCAGACGTTGTTCCCGTTCCCTTTTGGTCAGCCGATGCAGTCCAAACAAAATATTTTGTTCGACGGTCAGATGAGGGAACAGAGCGTAATCTTGAAAAATCATCCCGACCCCACGATGCTCAGGCTCGACAAACTGCCGCGGATCGACCAGCACTTTTCCAGCGATCAAAATCCGCCCTCCCGCAGGAGCTTCCAGCCCGGCGATCAAGCGCAGCAACGTGCTTTTTCCACAGCCGCTGCTTCCCAGTATCCCGACGATCTCCCCTTGCTCCATGCGCAGCGAAAAATCGCGCACGACAGGCCCGCTCCCCGTATCATAGCCAAATGTGACATTCTCCAATTGAAAAAAGCTCATTTTGCCTGCCTCTCCCCCAGCCAGTGATAAAAGTAAACCGAAACGATGCCGACACCGATGATGAGCAGCGAAGGAATCGACGCCTGATGAATCTGCTCATCGCTGGCGTATTGATACGCTTTCGTCGCCAAAGTTTCGAAGTTGTAAGGACGAAGCAGCAAAGTAAGCGGCAGCTCCTTGACGATCTCCATGAACACGAGGATGAACCCGGTAATTACTGCGCCCTTGATCAACGGCAAATCCACTTTGAAAAAAGTGCGCGTCATCCCCATGCCGAGCAAGCGGGACGCCTCCGCATAACGGTTTCCCGTCTTTTCAAACCCCGCTTCCACTGCGTTGTAGCCGACCGCGAGAAAGCGGATGATGTACGCGAAAATGAGCATGAACAGCGACATGCTGATGACCAGCTTGCCTTCCGCGAAGCCCAGCCAGGCGTACAGCGGCGCAAGCTCTTTATCGAGTGAAATCACGACAGCAAGCACGCCGATGGACAATACCGCTCCCGGGATCGAATAGCCCATGGAGATCAGCCTGGTCATGACCAGCGAAAATACGGAAGTTCGCGAGTAGCGAATGACATTTGCCACTGTGACCGCCAAAATCATCAAGAGCGTGATGGAAATACAGGAAATCAGCAATGTATTGGTCAAAAGCTGCACAAATACGTCGTTCAGCACTTCCTTGTACGTCCACGTCGCCCAAACTGCCAATTGCGCGACCGGAATGAAAAAAGACAAAGCTGCGACTGCGACACAAAAGCACAGCACCGCGTACTTGGACAGTCCCTTCAGCTTTCTCCTGCGCAATGGCGTCATGCGGTTGGTCGGGGAACTGAACTTTTTGCGTCTGCGCACCAGCCGTTCGACCACAAAAATCCCGATAATCAAGCTCATGAGCCAGGCCGCCAGACGAATTGCAGAATCGACGTCATACATGCCGAACCACGTCTTGAAAATGGCAGCCGTAAACGATTGAATGCCAAAATGCTTCGTGACGCCAAAATCGTTCAGCACTTCAAACGCAACGAGACTTGCCCCGCCGGCAATCGCAGCCTGCGAGAGTGGCAGCACGATGCGCAAAAAGATGTGCAACGAATTTTTCCCCAGCAAGCGGGCGTTCTCGATGAAAGCCGCGCTCTGCTTCTCCATGAATGTTTTCGCAATCAAATACACGTACGGGAACAAAAACAGCGTGAAAATAAAAATAGCGCCCTTCATGGACATGATGTCAAAATAGCGCTGATCGGGAGCCAGCCCCCATTCATTTCGCAAAAAAGTTTGAATACTCCCCGTATAGCTCAGCATGTTGCCGTACGTATACGCGGCAATATACGGCGGGATCGCCAGCGGCAGTACGAAAGCGAACGAAAAAAAACGCCGCAGCGGAAAGTCGTAGGCAGCTACCAGCCAAGCCAGCGAAACGCCTACGACGATCGTACAGGACACGGTTCCCAGCACAAGCAAGAGCGATTGCAGCGCGTAGTCCAGCAGCATGTATTCCTGAATATGCTGCCAGTTCTCGGTTGTTCGAGCAAACAGTCCGAGCAAAATATAAAGAGACGGGAGAAGGGCCAAAACGGCCCCTGTCACGCTCAGCGCTACCCACCCGTTCCACTTTCGTTTCAGGCTTCTTCGCAACGCAGCTCCCGTCATCTTTTATTTCCACCCTGCCTTGTTCATCAGTTCAACGGCTTTTTTGTTGTTCTCGCCGAGCTTGGCAAAGTTCAGTTCTTGTGTTTTAAACTCTCCCCACTCTTTCAACAGCGCTGGCTGCTCTGCCTCGGCGTTGACAGGAAATTCAAAGCTGCCTTGTGTCAACATCGTTTGGCCTTCTTTGCCCGTGATGTATTCCACCAGCTTGATGGCATTGTCTTTGTTTTTGGCGTGCTTGGTCAGGCCGATGCCGCTGATGTTCATATGTGTGCCAGTCGTAGTTTGGTTCGGGAAAAATACGCCGATATTTTCTGCGACCTTCACTTCTTCGGCGTCTTTGGAGTTCAGCATTTGCCCGACGTAGTAGGTGTTCATGATCGCAACATCGCCGATCTTGGCAGCGATGGCTTTTGCCTGATCACGGTCGCCGCCCTCTGGCTTGCGAGCCAGGTTGTTGACGAGGCCAGTTGACCAGTCCTGGGCAGCCTGTTCGCCGTTCAGCTCAATGAAAGAAGCGACCAGCGATTGGTTGTACAAGTTGGAAGAAGAACGCACCAGCACTTTGCCCTTCCATTTGTCGCTCGCCAAATCTTCATAAGTAGACAGCTGCTCCGGCTTCACGCGGTCTTTTGCATACACGATGACGCGAGCGCGGGTCGCCATGCCGATCCACTCATTGTCGGAATCGCGCCATTTGCTCGGCACGTTTTTATCTACCTCGGCGGAAGTGATTGGTTGAAGAACGCCATTTTGTTTGGCATAGTTCAGCACGCCGCCATCCACGGTGATGAACAAATCCGCTTCCGAGCTTTCCCCTTCGCGCTTCAGGCGTTCAACCAGCTCCTCGGCAGTTCCTTTTACTTCGTTGACCTTGATCCCGGTTTGCTTGGTAAACTCGCTGAACAACTTGCTGTCGATCTCGTAGTGTCTGGCCGTAAATACGTTGACAACCTGATCCTTGCTTGCCTTCTCGTCCGCTTTTGGCGCTTCCGTGCTGGCTTGCGGCTGATTCGCGCTGCCTTCGCCTTGCCCTTGTCCGGCACCGCAGCCTGCCATGAACGGCACGGTCAGCATCGTAAAAAGCATGAGACCGAGCATGCTTGTTTTTCTCATCTTGATTCGTCCCCTTTACTCCGGTTGTTTTGATAATGAATATCATTTCCAATCGACAAGGCTTATTCTAGCGAAACAAAATGAGAAAACGATGAGAAAATCAAAAAAACATTTTTCGTCCTCATTGCACGCCCGCGCGAATCGGCAAGAAGACGTTTACAGTCGTCCCTTCCTGCTCGATGCTCTCGATGGACAAAGCCCCGTTGTACCGCTCGACCAGCCGCTTCGCGATCGACAAACCAAGCCCGTTCCCTTCTGCGCTGCCGCTTTTGCGGTTTCGTGCCTTGTCTACCCGATACAGGCGATCTGTGACAAAAGGCAAGTCTTTTGCCGGAATGCCAATCCCTGCATCCTTGATGGCCAGACACACTCTTTCTTTTTGCACCGTCGCCTGCACAGCGATCCGTTTTCGTTCCCGCGAATACTTGACGGCGTTGTCGAGCAGGATCAGCAAAATCTGCTCCAGGTGCTCCACCGATATCGCAAGCCTCACTCCTGACAACTCTCGCAAGTCACGCTCCATGATGAAAGCCGGATGCAGCACATTCACTTTTTTGATCGTCTGCAAAATGACTTGCTCCGGCTCGCACACAGCCGTTGCTTCATCCATTTGCAAGTTTTCCGCCCGCGTCAGTGCCAGCAGTTCTTCTACCAGCGCTTTTAACCTCGCCAGCTCCTGAATCGAGATTTGCAAAGATTCCTCCAGAACGGCAGGGTCATGCTTGCCCCAGCGATGCAGCATGCCCAAATGCCCTTCGACGATCGCGATTGGCGTCCGCAATTCATGCGAGGCATCCTCGACGAATTGCCGCTGCTGTTGAAAAGAACGTTCGACCTTGTCCATCATGACGTTAAACATGTTCATCGTCGTAGCAATCTCATCGTGGTTGTCGTAAAAGGCGATCCGCTCAGCCAGCCCTTTTTGCTTCACATTTTTCATCGTCTGATTCATCGCCTGCAGCGGCTTCACCAGCTGGCGAGCCAGCATCCGCCCCCCGAGGCCGCTGATGATAACCGCAACGAGACAGCCGATCGCCATAAATTGAAACAGCGCTCCGCTCAGCTGCTCAAATTCGTTGATGTTTTTTACAATCTCCACCGTGCCGTCAAACTGAAAAATCGTGATCGGCCGCTCCATCAACAGCAGATTGCCTTTGACGTGCATGCTCCGCCACTGTTCGTGCGGGGAGCCTGTGATTGTGGCTGCCAGGCTGTCCTCGATGCCATTGGACACGGCAGCGACCGGGTTTCCTTGTTCGTCGAGGATGCGGATTCGCTGGTCTTGCTGGTTGATTTTTTGCAGGAAGCCGCGCATTTCGTCGAGATCGGCCCCCTCAAAGGAAATCTCCCTTTCCAGAGCAAAATTGAGAATCTCGCGCATCGTTTTTTCGGTGGCTTGTTCCTCCTGATGGATCATCCATTTTTCCACAAAAAAGTATTGGACGGTATTGTAGACGATGAACACACAAAACAGCAGCACGGACGACCAAAGGGTCAGCTTCCATTTGATCGGAAGTCTGGACAGTCGCGACGGGGTGTATTTTTTCATTTGCGCATCACGTATCCGATTCCGCGAACGGACTGAATGTAGCTGCCTTCCTGTGCCGAGTCGATTTTGTTGCGCAAGTAGCGCACGTACACGTCGACCACGTTCGTTTCCACCGCCGACTCGTATCCCCATACCGTGTCCAGCAGCACATCGCGGGGCAATACGCGGTTGATGTTTTTCATGAACACCACCAGCAGATCATACTCTCTTTTCGTCAGCTCGATCGTTTGGCCGGCTTTTGCTACCGTGCGGGCTTCCAAATCTGCGACAAGCTCGCGAAAAGCAAGCTTCGTCCGCGCCAGGTCGCTCTGTTCCTCCTGTCTGCGGAACACGACCCGCATTCGCGCAAGCAGCTCCTCAATGGCAAACGGCTTCGGGATGTAGTCGTCTGCGCCGCTGTCCAGACCCGAGACGCGATCATCGATACTGTCCCTGGCCGTCAGCATGATGATCGGCGTTTTTTTGCGTTCGCGAATGGCGCGGCACACTTCGATCCCATCGATTTCCGGCAGCATCAAGTCGAGCAGTACGAGATCCCACTCTTCCTTTAGCGCAAGCTCCAGTCCTGTTTTTCCGTCATCAGCGACAACGACGGAAAACGATTCGTGGCGCAATTCAAGCTCGATAAATCTTGCCATGTTTTTTTCATCTTCAATCAAAAGCACTCTTTTCATCGTTTACTCACCTTTTGTCCCTCATGGGGAAGTCCATCTGATTGTAGATGATAATAATTATCAGCGTCAACATAAGCGACTCGTTCGTCGATGAACCATCCGCCCATTTGCTACATAGGATGATCATCGTAACCATTCCATCATGAGGGGGATGTGAAAATGAACGGGTATTCGCCTTATTTTTACGACGCGAGAATGATTTCTTCCTCATACCCGGCTGCGCCGACACAAGCCTATGCGCAAATTCAGGGCGGGCCGCTGGCTCCGAACCTGAACGGCTATGTCGTCTTCACGGACGTTCCGTACGGGACAGAGGTGTATGTGGAAGCGATCGGTTTACCGCCCTACAAGCCTGCATCCGGCAATCAACAGCCGATCGGTCCTTTTGGCTTTCACCTGCACGACCACGGCGTGTGCACAGTCGGCAATGCCGACGATCCTTTTACCGCAGCGGGAAGCCACTGGAACCCGACCAACCAGCCGCACGGCAACCATGCCGGCGACTTCCCCGTACTCTTTTCCAATGACGGGTACACGCGAATGAGCTTTTTTACCAACAAGTTCAGGGCAGCAGATGTCGTCGGAAGATCAGTGATCATTCACCAAAATCCCGACGACTACCGGACACAGCCATCCGGGAATAGCGGAAAAAGACTCGCCTGCGGCATCATCATGCCCGCCTAGCCCCATCACAGCTCAACTCCATGACAAAAGCAGCGCTTCTCCGCAATCTCTCCCCCGCCCTTCCTGCCATGGACGCCAAAAAGCACAGAGACGCAGCCCCTGTGCTTTTCGTTTTCTTTTTTCCATACCTGTCTATCCGCGCAGCAGCGACAGATCGAAGCGCGGGACAAGCCCTTCCTCGGCTGCACGACCGAGCAAGGCAGTAATCGCCGCATAGCCATCTTCGCCCAAGTCTCGGGTAAATTCGTTTACGTACAAGTCAATATGTGCCTTGGCAACCTCAACAGACAGCTCTTGCGCATGGCACATGACATACTCCTCGGAAGCTGTCGGGTTCGCCCAGGCGTACTCCACCGATGCCCGCGTCCAGTTCGCCAGCGACTCCAAATCCATCGATCTGCGCGCGATGATCGCTCCCAAAGGAATAGGCAGATTCGTATCCGCCTCCCACCAGTTGCCGAGATCGGTCATGAGTGAAAGACCGTAGTTTTGATAAGTAAAGCGCGCTTCGTGGATGACCAGCCCCGCGTCGATTTTGCCGTCTCGTACAGCTGGCATGATTTCATGGAACGGCATCACGACGATTTCTCCGACGCCTCCCGGGACGTTTTGCGCTGCCCATAAGCGGAACAACAAGTAAGCTGTGGAACGCTCGCTCGGTACCGCCACCCGTTTGCCGGACAGCCGGGCCGGATCGTTGGCACTCGCGCCGGAATCGCCTTGCGTCAGGACAAGCGGGCCGCACCCTCTGCCCAAAGCCCCTCCGCACGGAAGCAGCGCATACTTGTCCAGCACCCACGGCAAGGCGGCGTAAGAAATTTTCATCACTTCCGGGCCTTCCGCCCGCGTCGCAAGCGTATTCGTAATGTCAATATCTGCGTACATGATGTCCAGTTCCGGTGCGCCAGGGATCAAGCCATGCGCCCAGGCGTGAAAGACAAATGTATCGTTCGGACACGGTGAAAATGCAATCTTCATCTACAGCACCTCCCGCAATACTACGCTTCCTTTTTGCAAAGCTTCCAGAGCGTCTTTGATCCGCCAAGCCGACTTGTCGCGCGGACCAATCGCATTGGAAACTGTTCTGATCTCCAGTACAGGCACTCCGCTTGCTTGCGCGGCGATGGCAACGCCGTAGCCTTCCATTGCCTCCGCGAGCGCCCCCGGCATTCTTTCTGCCAGTGCCTGCGCCGTTTGCGCCGTTCCCGTCACCGTAGACAGCGTCAAAATTTGCCCGCGATAAATAGGCAAGCCCGCCTGCAACATCGCTTGCTCCACCTGCTCTGCCAGTTCATCCGGGACTGGTACGCGCGCAGAACCAAACCCTAGCTCGTCCACACTGTGAAAACCATCCGGTGTCTCGGCCCCCAGATCGGCGCACACAATCTCGCTGGCAACCACGAGCGAACCGACATCTGCGCGTCCGACGAATCCGCCGCATATTCCGGCACATACGACCAGATCGTAGCGAGCTTCGGTCAAAGCCCGTGCTGTGCTGGCAGCCGCAGCTGCTGGCCCCACGCCTCCGACTAAAAAGGTGAACCGCTCATCTTCACCAATACCTGCGATGACCGCATCCCGTTCAACCGCTACCGATGTAACGATCAGGATGCGCTGCTTTTTTTGCTGATCAAGCATCTTTTCGCCTGCCCTCCTTCCGCTCTCCCTGCTTGTTTTCATCCTGTTTGAAAAAACTTTTTCCTCCTCCACGTTATCGCTACTTTTCTTTGCTGTAAAGTGTTTGACTTGTTTGTATAGCGAAAGGAAATTACTTACACTGAGATTGGGAATACTGATAGTGAAACTGCACCTTCCTTGCCGGAAAGGTATTGACAATGTGCTTCTAATAAAATATATTAGGTTACGAAACGTAAGTTAATTATGTTGAATAAGTTCAACTTTTTTCATCCACTATGTAAATAAAACACAATCTCCTGGAGGTAAATGATCATGAGCAAAGACTTTTTTACAGCCGTTAAAGACAGAAGAACTTATTATGGAATCAGCAAGGAAGCCGTTGCTTCTGACGAGCGCATCCGCGAGCTTGTTGAAGAAGCCGTAAAGCATACTCCATCTTCCTTTAACTCGCAAAGCGCCCGCGTTGTTGTGCTTTTGGGCGAACAACACGATAAACTGTGGAACCTCACAAAAGAAACATTGCGCAAAATCGTTCCAGCCGAAAACTTCGCTCCTACGGAAGAAAAAATGAACGCATTTGGCAATGGCTACGGCACGGTTCTGTTCTTCGAAGACCAAAGCGTAGTGAAAGGTCTGCAAGAAAAATTCGCAGCCTACAAAGACAACTTCCCGGTTTGGTCCGAGCAATCCTCCGGCATGCTGCAATTCGTCGTGTGGACTGCCCTGGAAACAGAAGGATTCGGTGCATCCCTGCAACACTACAACCCGCTGATCAATGAAGAAGTCCAACAAACATGGAACCTCCCAAGCGAGTGGAAGCTGATCGCACAAATGCCGTTCGGCAAGCCAACCGCGCAGCCTGGCGAGAAACAGTTCCAGCCAATCGAAGAGCGCGTGAAGTTCTTCGCCTAATTTTTTCACGGCTCATGACAAGACGGCGCGAAGCCATTTCAGCTTTTCGCCGTCTTTGTCTATATTTTACCGGGAAGATATTAAAGTAAGCGATTGATTTCCGCATTTGTCTGTGGTAGTATTAACTTAAACAAAAGATGTTTCAAAAAAGCGTTCACATATTGTAAAGGGTTTACAGTTATGTTTGAACCTTTCACAATGTGTGAATTTTATTTTATCCACAAATAAAAGTTGCATATTCATTTTAATATTGTTGGAGGTAACACCCATGCAAACAGGTACAGTAAAATGGTTCAACGCTGAAAAAGGTTATGGTTTCATCGCAGTTGAAGGCGGAAACGACGTATTCGTTCACTTCAGCGCAATCACTGGCGACGGCTTCAAAACTCTTGAAGAAGGCCAACGCGTTGAGTTCAACGTAGTAGAAGGCAACCGCGGCCCACAAGCTGAGAACGTTGTAAAACTGTAATTGACTCACGAAGCTGCCCTTGCTGCATAGCGGGGCGGCTTTTTTTACTGCCTTTTTCAGGCGGAAAAAGTCGTTTTTTGTCGATCGGCGTTATAAAATTCGGACTTTGTCCCTAAAGAGCTGTTGACAATAGTCAACGCTCCCCATATAATCACGTTATAATGCAGCGAAAAGCAATGGCGCTTTCCAGCATGAAGTTTTCAAAATTTTACGCAATGATAGTGATTCCTTCGCTTATTTTCTAACTTTGTTTGAAAGCGGTTCCAGATGGTTAGCAATCATAAAGCTGTTTAAACAAGTCCATACAAAATAAGCAAAGGCGCTTAGGTACATCCTGTTTTCAGGGATTCCTAAGCGCTTTTATTGTTTACATCTTTCAAAAAGGTGGGGTTGTCCATGGAGCACATTGGAAGTGTCATTATTTACATCATCATGCTATGCGCAGTCATCGGTGCGATCGCAGCAATCCGCAACAGCGATGAAGGGCTTGGCAAGGAGTTCATGGAAGGGATTCACTCAACCGGTTACATCTTCGTACCTGCTGCCGGTATCATGGCCTCTCTCCCTTATATTTCCTGGTTTGTAGAAAAAGCCGTATCGCCGATTTTCCACAAAATTGGCGCCGACCCTGCCCTGGCAGCGACCGCGATTTTGGCCTCTGACATGGGTGGATACCAATTGGCGAACATTTTGAAAAGCTCGACCGAGGGTTGGGTAATGGCAATGGTAGTCGGTCTGATGGCTGGTGCCACGATCGTATTCTCCATTCCGATGGGACTTGCCATGCTGGACAAGCGCGACCACAAATACATGGCGCTTGGCGTCATGTCCGGGATTTTGACTGTTCCGATCGGCGCTTTTATCACCAGTGCCATTCTCTCTTTGACCAATGCGCAAGTGCGTGCTGAAATCTCTACGAATGCTGACTCCACCTACGCTTTTGCAATCGGAATCGGCCAGGTTTTGCTGAACTTGTCTCCTATCCTCATTTTCGTAATAGCGATTGCCGCTGGTCTGCGCTTCATGCCTGACCTGATGATTCGCGGATTCATGATCTTCGGTAAAACAATGGACGCTGGTATCAAACTCGTACTCGTGTTCTCGATCGTGCAATACTTTACTGGCATCTTTACTACCCTCTTTGGCGCTTGGGGCTTCGATCCGATCATCGCCGACCCGAAAGACCAGTACCGCGCCCTGGAAACAGCCGGTTATATCGGTATCATGCTCTGCGGTGCGTTCCCGATGGTATACTTGCTGCGTAAATACGCGGCGAAGCCACTGGAAGCACTCGGTAACAAGCTGGGTCTTAGCCCAACAGGCAGTGCGGGGCTTCTGGCAACTGTCGCAAACATTTTGGCGATGTTCCGTCTCGTGCGTTCCATGCCGCCAAAAGACAAAGTGGTAAACATCTCGTTTGCCGTATGTGCAGCGTTCTTGCTGGGTGACCACTTGTCCTTCTCTGCGAACTTCCAGCCTAACATCATCTTGCCTGTCATGCTCGGCAAGCTCGGCGCAGGTGTCATTGCAATCGCGCTCTCTTACTGGCTGTCTGTGCCAAAAGCACTGGAGCTGGAGAAACAAGATCGCGCAGCTGGCATCATCGGCCCTGATGAATACAAGGATCACCATGCATCCAATAAAGCTGCTTCTGAAGTAGCTGCTACGAAAGAATAAAAAGCAAGGCCGTCCATCAAGGGCGGCCTTTTTGCTGTTTGTATGCAGTATATATGTCAAGTCATCGTCACGGCGCCCGCAAAATGATGCTCACACCGCCAAGACAGCCTCATGACACCGAGCCAGTCGGACAAATCCGCTGCTTTTTTGCGCCATGCCTTGCGCAAAAAAGCAACACGTCTCAGAACGTCCTGCTGTACATACGCTGTACTGTATTGGCAAAAATGCGACAAGGAGCTGATTTCTGGATGCATTCCCCTGTCTATTTGGGAAACAATCGGCTTTTGCTCACGACTTGCTATGGCAAAAAGCTGCTTAGTCCCTCGGAAGACTTGAGTGTGGGCGTTGAGCTTGCGGCAAACGGAACCCATGAGAGCCCGCTGACCCGCTATTTTTGCCAGCAGGTGAAGCCTCGTCAGGTCGTTGTAGAGCTGGGTGCCCACATCGGCTATTTTACCATTTTGCTCGGTCAATTGATCGGACCGACCGGAAAGCTGTTTGCGCTAGAGCCGCACCCGCGCTGCCATGCCTTTCTGCTGGACAATCTCTCTATCAACTATTTTCACGACCGCGTACAGAGCTATCGGCTGGCGGCCTTTTCCCGGAAGTCGCGCATTTCGTTCTACGCCTCCCGTCGCTTCCTCGGCAACAGCTCGCTGCAACAACACAATGAAGCTTACCACAAGCACTATCTGGATGAATTTGACCAGCTCGAAGTGGACGCTGTCGCCGTCGACGATCTGCTTCCGCCAGACCAGAGCATTGATTTCGTCAAAGTCGATATTGAAGGCGGCGAATACCAAGCTTTTCTCGGCATGGAACGGGTACTCTCCACCCAAGCGAAAAACGTCGTCTTTGAGCTGAACCGCAACATGCTGCAAGCGGATTGGGAGCCGTTCGCCCAACTGCTTTGCCACTATCGCCAGACGTTCTCCAAGCGCTTCTTCGTCCTCAATAGCGAAGGCTCAACGGTAGAAATCGACCTCGATATCGTGCTGGCGACCGGAGAGTGCCCTTATTTGATTATGACCGATTGATCTGCGGCCAAAATTCAATTATACATATCAGAATTTGCTTATTTTTTTTGTGTAATGTGCAATTGAGCAGTAGTCAAGCAAAAATGAATGTTATAATAAAAAGGTACAAAATTTCACAATGGGGAGAGAAACGATGGAACAACTCAATGCACAATCGACTCATCAAAAATTACCCATTGGAAAGTTGCTGAAGAGAATCTTCTTTATTCTCGTCGGTGCTTCCCTTGTATCTGTGGCTCTGGAGATTTTTCTGGTGCCGAACAAGATCATCGACGGAGGAATCGTAGGTATCTCCATCATTGCCTCGCATCTCACATCTCTGTCTCTTGGCATCTTCCTATTCTTGCTTAACTTGCCTTTTCTCATAATCGGCTATAAGCAAATCGGAAAGACCTTTGCAATCTCTACGCTTTTCGGGGTAAGTATCATGTCCCTCGGAACCACTCTGCTGCATCCCGTTCCCGGACTGACGGATGATCCGCTGCTTGCTGCGGTGTTCGGCGGTATTATCATGGGGATTGGAGTAGGACTTGTTCTGCGCTACGGCGGCTCTCTGGATGGTACGGAAATTATCGCGGTACTGTTTAACAAAAAGTCTCCGTTCTCCGTTGGTGAGATCGTCATGTTTATCAACCTATTCATTTTGAGCAGTGCCGGATTCGTATTCGGTTGGGATCGCGCGATGTACTCGCTGATTGCCTATTACATTGCTTTCAAAATGATCGATCTGACCATCGAAGGCTTCCAGGAATCCAAATCCGTTTGGATCATTAGCGAAAACCACAAGTTGTTGGGAGACGCCATCGTTGCCCGTTTGGGACGCGGTATCACCTACTTGAAAGGGGAGGGTGGTTATACCGGAGATGACAAGAAAGTCATTTTCTGCATCATCACCCGTCTGGAAGAAGCCAAGCTGAAGCTGATCGTCGAGGAGCTTGATCCGAATGCCTTCCTGGCAGTCGGCAACATCCACGATGTACGCGGCGGGCAGTTCAAGAAAAACGCCATTCACTAAGAAGCTCTGCAAAAAAAAGTGCCGCCTGACTATCAGCGGCACCTTTTTTATGTCTTTGTCGGCAGGCTGCCATGACTTGCTGTCTGCGTCTGGCAAGGAAACGTCATCACTACCTCTGTTCCCTTCCCCGGCTCGCTTTTGACCTCGATGTTCCCGGCGTGGGCGAGAACAAGCTGTTTGGCGATAGCCATCCCCAGTCCGGTTCCGCTCGTATCCTCTTTGGTGTGCCCCCCGCGATAATAGCGTTCAAACAAGCTCGCTTTTGTTTTTTCGTCCATCCCCGGACCATTGTCCGCGATGCGAACTGCAAAGCTGTCAGGGGCAGCAAGACTGACCTCTACGCGCACAAGCGTCCCTTTTGGCGTATGCCGGATCGCATTGGTCAAAATGTTGATGACGATCCGCGAAAACCATTTCGGATCGAGCAGCGCCACGATTTTTTCCTCTTGAGCCTCAAACTCGATCTCGTGCCCAGACGCGCTCGGCTCGTTTACCAGGTCAGCTGTCATTCTGCGGATCGCCTCCACGACAGACACTGGCTCTTTCATCAGCGGCAGCGCGTGATTTTTTAAACGGTACGTCAAATTCAAGTCTTCGATCAAGCCATTCATGTAATCGGCTTTCTCCCGGATCGTTCGGCCAAACTGGTTTACTTCCGCCCTGCCCCACTCGTACTGCTCCGACTCCAGCATGGTCGCATAGCCAAAAATCGAGCTGAGCGGCGTCTTCAAATCATGGGAAAGCCCGGATATCCATTCTTCGCGCGTTTTCTCGATGTCTTTTTGCCGTTCTTCATTGGTCTGTAAAGTATGGCTCAGCTTCGCCAACGCGTCAAAAATGTCCTGAAAGACGGCGAACGACTTTTTCCGCTTGCCTTTTCGCGTCGTTCCGATGCGCCGACCGTTTTTGCCAATCGGCTCTGCATAGCGTCCTTGCGCCAGGTTGCCCAGCCAGTTCACCATATGCAAAAGCGGTTTCCCGACCCGCAGCGCATACCAGCTGCCCGCCAGCAGCACAGACACAATCAGGACGGCGCCCACCTGCAAAAACGAATAGGCAATCATGTTGTCGACGGACTCAGCCGCAGCTCCCGGGCGATACCACGGGTTGGCAACACCCACGATATACGTAAAACCGCTCGCCTTGTCGTAGCGGCTAGTGGTGATGACAGGGACGTTTCGACTTTCTTTGCCGTTCTGTAAAATCGGGATCAGATCGAGCTGCTTGGCTGCATCTGCTGCGTTGTACTCCGCGACGAGCTTGCCTTGCCGATCATAAATGGCGTACCAGCCCTTTTCCCGGGAGAAGCTGTTCGCAAGCTCGGCAGGAACCGGGGAGCCAGCTGTCGGTTTTGCTGCCAAAAGCTGCGCCATCAAGGCGTTTTCCGGAGCTGGCGTCCCGTACAGCACGATTACTTTTTGCTCCGACAGCTCCTGTTCTACCACCCAATGCTTCACGTAGTAAGCCGAAGCCTGGTCGTTTTGCGTCTGCGTGATCCACTCTCCCGGCTCATACGCTTGCGGGATAGTCGCCGGGGTGCGATACGCATACAAAAGCGTCCCTTTCGGATCGATAATCTGCAGCCAGCCGTTGTGGCTATCGACGCTTTTTTTCACTCGGTCGTTGACACTTATCTTGTCTTGCTCCCATTCGAGCTGCATGCGCAAATCGGAAGCGACCAAGCGGGACAGATCCGTTTCCAGCTCCTCGTTCATGAGGCGATAGCCCAAAACGATGAGCGAGCCGATCAGGCACAGAAGCAAAACCAGCAAAAAGCCGAAAAACTGGCGAACGTATTGGATGATCAGCTTTTTGCGCAGATTCATGCCTGTCTCCCTGGCGTCACCAGCTTGTATCCCAATCCTCTGACGGTAAGCAAATACTTCGGTTGTCCCGGATTTTCCTCGATTCGCTGGCGCAGCTTGTGGATGTGCACCATCACCGTATTTTCATCGAACAGCCCATACTCGTCCTTCCAGACGTGATCGTAAATTTGTTCTTTGGTGAACACGCGATTCGGATTTTGGCAAAAAAACACCAGCAAAGAAAAGACTTGCGCCGGACAGTCAACCTGCTCGTTGTTCACGGTTAACTCGGCTGCCTCCGCATTGACCTGAAAACGGCCGAAGTCGTAAATTTTCGCTTCCGGCGCAGGTGCTGGCCCGCCCAGCGTTCGGCGCAAGTGCGCCTTCATCCGGGCGACGACTTCCAATGGATGAAAAGGCTTGGTGATATAATCGTCTGCCCCGTGAGCAAAGCCGCTCAATTTGTCAAAGTCGGTTCCTTTCGCCGTCAGGAAAAAAATCGGCGCTTTCGTGCGCTGGCGAACAGCGGAGCAAAGCTCAAAGCCGTTTTTGTCCGGCAGCATGACGTCGAGAATCAGCAAGTCATATTGGCGTTCCTCGACCATCCGCAGCGCCTGTTCGGCTCTTGTGCATGTATCTATATGTACGAAGCCTTCTTTTTGCAAAACGGTTTTTAGCATGTGCAAAATCGCTTCCTCGTCATCTACCAGCAAAATTCTCGCTTCTTGTTCCACATTCTCACTCCCTTTTCTCCCTCATCATATCACGAGCGGGGGCGGCCATTATAAAAGATAAGGTAATGGTAAGGTTGCGTTTTCGTAGAGGAAAGATTCATCCTTTATGCTGTAGGAGAAAGGAGCGAATAACACTATGTGGGCTATTTGCAGGCATGAATATTTTCGTTTGTTCAAAAGTATCAAGTCACTGATTACAATCGCCTTTATCGTCGGCGTGTCGTATTGGGTTTCCGATCTGGTCAATCAGGCGGCAACTTTGATCCCCCAACAAGAACTGGCGAAGGGACACGCCTTGGGCGTTTTTGTATTGATTATGCTTTTGGGACCGCTCTTCGTCTTTAGTCTGTCGCATGACGTCATCAACCGTGAGCTGGCAGGCCGGACGATTCGCTTTCTCGTCACCCGCACTTCCCGGAACAAGATCATTCTGGGGAAATTTCTCGGAATCCTCTGCTTCTGGCTGAGCTGTCTCGTGATTACTTTTGGCGTCGTACTCGCTACTGTGCATACGTTTGACGCCAAAACCTTTTTGCACTGCTTGTCGCTGCTCGTCTACTGCATTTCGCTGGCTCTCTTGCTGTCTCTCGTAGTTCCGCGCCCGAGCTACACGATGTTTCTCGGAATTGTCGTGGCGATGCTGCTCCCGGGTCTTGGATTGTGGAGCACGTTTTCCGAGCAGCCTGCTGCACAGTGGATCGCTTACTTGACTCCGTTTACTTACCTGGAAAAAGGCGGCGCGTGGGTCGGAGTCATCTGGGGCTATGTCGTCCTGTTTCTCGGCGCTTCCATGTATTTGTTCCAAAGGAGGGATTGTTAATGGCCGTCTTTCAAACGATGAAATTGAGCAAACGTTTCGGTGACCGCACCGTCGTCGATCAAGTAAGCCTGTCTGTACAAGGCGGGGAAATCTTCGGGTTTCTCGGGCGAAACGGAGCCGGGAAGTCTACTTTTATCAACATGCTGACAGGGATTATTCGCCCGACTTCCGGACAAATCGAGATGTTTGGCCAGGACGTCCGCGATGAACAATGGAAACGGCGCATTGGCGTCTTGCCGGACTATTCCACTTTTTACGACTCTCTGTCGGCTGCCGATCATCTGCGCTATTTTGCCCGTGTCAAAGGAGTTGCCTTGACGAATGAGGAGTGCATGCGCATCCTCGGAGCGGTAGAGCTTGCTGAACATGCTTCGCGCAAAGCGAAAACTTTTTCTTTCGGGATGAAAAAGAAACTCGGAATTGCCCAGGCAATGATCGGCGATCCGGAAATTTTGTTCCTCGATGAACCTACCTCTGGCGTTGACGTCGAATCCGCCCTGCACATTCAGGAGCTGCTGCGCCGTCTGCACGAGAAGGGCAAAACGATTTTTATGACCTCGCACAACTTGCATGAGGTAGAAAAGATTTGCACCCGCATTGCCATCATGAAAAGCGGAAAAATCGCTTCGCTCGGCAGCCTCGACGAGTTGCAGGCAGCGCAGCAGACATGGCGGCAGGTACAAGTTCGCCACTCCGCTTTTGCCACTGACGAGCACCCTGCATTGCACGCATTTATCGCATCGCTCGGTCGCAACCTCAGTTGGGGGGATGGTCGCTTTTCGCTTCAAGTGGATGAGGAACAAAAAGTCGCCGCCCTGGTACGCGCGCTCGTACAGGAACGCGTGGATATTTACGGCGTGAATGTGGAAGTTCCCTCTCTGGAAAAAATCTTTATGCAGGATGCTGATACCTATGTCTAGCAAAATGATTTTACTGATTTTGTCCACTGTCTTTGTCTATCGGATTATCTTCAAAAATGACGACTTGTGGACTCCCTCCACATGGCTCCTGATCGGAGTGATTACCGTGAACTTGATCATCATCGTCCGGAAGAAATGGACAGAACGCGGTACAGGCGAGTAAACGAAAAAGACAGCTTTTATCCCGACATTTTTCCGGGACGAAGCTGTCTTTTTCGGCGCAACAGATCACATGAATGATAAGTAAGACGGCAGTTGATCAAGGCGTTCGATCACGGCCAGCGGCTTGTGGTCTGTGGTCGCCGTCTTTCCTTTCGGGTTGAGCCAGATCGCGCTAAAGCCGGCATCGATGGCTCCGGCGACATCTGCTTCCCACGTATCGCCGACAAACAAAACTTCGCCGCTCGCTGCTTCCAGCCGTTCCCGTGCCGTGGCATAAATGCGCGGGTCTGGCTTGTGATAGCCCAAAAGCTCGGAAATAATCACCCGATCTTGCGGAAAATAGGAGGACAACCCTAAACGTTCGAGTTTGATAAACGCCATATCAACCGGGCCGTTGGTGACGATGCCAAGCTTGTGCTGCTCCGCCAGCTGCGCAACGATTTGTTGCACGGATGGATCAGGCTGTACGGCATCGAGACACGCCGCCTGGTACGCACGCTGAAAATCGTCCACGTCCCGGGCTTCGATGATCCGGTTGAAATCAGCCATTGCCCTTTGCATCCGCAGTTGGCGATACTGCGTGAAATCGTATTTTTTCGCAATGACGTCGATCCACAGATCGTCACCGTGGCGACGCAGCGCCGAGAGCAGTCCGGCAGCATCCATGCCTGCTGTTAATGCATGAGTGGCAATCGTTTGCTGCATCCCCTGCTCCCAGCAAGCGGAAAAGTCAAACAGCGTATCGTCGAGATCAAACAGGATCGTACTGAATCGAGACAATGTAGGTCACTTCCTCTTCCATTTTTCCTCTAAATAATACCTGCGCAAGGCTCTGTCTTTTGCTAAGATCATTGTAACGGATTATGAGAGCCGCCATCACGTTTTTGGCATCATTTGCGAAAAAGGAGGAGGATTGACATGTCAGAAGAGAAGCTTGACCAGCTGCTGGAAGGAATGAATGAGCTTCGTTTGGTTACTCGCGCTCTTTTGGATCGAAAGGATAAAACAAACGCCAAACTGGATGCTTTGATAAAGGAAGTGCTGGAGCTAAGGGCACTGTTTCGGAGTTGAAACAAGATATCCCTGTGCTCAAGCAGGATTAGCCTAGCTGATCGGCTTTTTCATCGCCGATTGCCGTACGATTTACTTCGCAGCTAACTCTTTTTCCAGAGCTTCTCTCAATTCCTCCGGCAGCAATATGGACCGCCTCGTGTTGGCATCGATCATCACCATCGTGACATCCGCATCGGCCACCAGCTCGTCATGTATGTTGAACAGCTCATGGCGAATCACGAAGCTTTTTTCTTTCACCCGCAGCGCTGTCGTAATCGCATAAACCTCTTCTCTCATCCGCAGCTCTTTGCGATAGTTGATATTGATATTCACGACCACAGGCATAATGGCCCGCCGCTTCAATTCATCGAGTGTAAATCCGAGCTGCCAGATCCAGTCAAAACGCGCCCACTCCATATACTCCAAATACTTGGCATTATTCACATGACCGATTACATCAATATCCGTAGACTGCACGGTAAACGCAAAGCGATGGGCCATTTTCTCTCACTCCTTGGCTGTTGTTTTCTTTAGTATAACGAAAATCGGCAACTGAGTGAACATTCATTCAAAATTTTCCGAATGATCACGCTGTTCTTTCCCGTTGATTCTCCTATAATAAAAGAAAGGACAAGCGCCTATTACGGTACGTGAAAGGATGGTTCCATGTTCGAGCAAGAATTGCTGCCTTCTCTGCAAACAGCCCGTTCCCGCTATTTGAACACACTTTCGAACCTTAAGGCTGACGAGCTGCCATTGAAGCTCGCTCCCGAATCAAACTCCATTGGCTTTTTGATTCGCCATATCGCCGAGGTCGAATTTCGCTTCTGTACCATGTTTTTTGCGCGTCCGCTTCCTGATTATATCTCCTCTCTGGCCACGATTGGTCCAGTCAAGGACGAAGGCAATTTTACTGATATGAATGAGCTTTTAGCTATTTGCGAGGCGTCTTACGATTATCTCGTCGATGCTTTGACCACTCTGCCACAGGTTGCCTGGGATGTGGCATGCGAAGCTCCCATCGGCACGCTGACTCCCCGTCAGGCTCTCGGTCGCCTGATTTATCATATGGGGTATCATGGCGGACAAATCGGCCTGATTCGCAAATACGGCGGCGCAAGATGACCTTGTCCTTTTCCGGAAAACAACTCGTCATCCGCGAGATGCAGCGTGCTGAGCTGCCGTACGTGCTCGATATGTACAACAGCAATCCACAGTACAACTTGCTGCGCTCCCGTACCGACACCATGAGCCTTTCCGAGTTGGAAGCGGAGTACCATTCTGCGCTGGCGATCCCCCATGGCTATTGGCTCCTGCTGACGGTAAAGGAAGCTCCCGTCGGTGTGATGCACGTCGTCCTCTCCAGCGAGCACGATGCGAAAAGCTGGGTCAGTTTGCTCGTTCTGCATGCGTCCTGGCAACGAAAAGGGCTGGGAACAGAAGCGGTGAAGCTGTTTGAAGACTTTTGCCTATTGCGCGGCACCAAACACATTCACCATGGTATTATCGCGTACAATGAACCAGCGCTGCTTTTTTGGGGCAAGCTTGGCTACGAGCAGTATCGTCAAGTAGAAGCACCTGTCGGGCAGTTGACACAGCCTGTCCTGCTGGTCGCCAAATGGCTTGAAGCTTGAACTCTCATCCCGCTAACAAGGAGGTGAATCACAATGAAGCGCCACCTGTATGAATGTGATGTGCCTGTCCTCGCCTAGTCGGTGAGGAAGCGTCTTTTTTCCTGCCTCCCGGCTATACAAGCCTATTTGTACGGATCAGATCATTCCGGGAGGGATTGTTGTTATGTCGTATTCACCATGGAAACAGTCATTGCTTGGCGCCATCTGCCTGACACTTGCGGCAGCGATTTGGGGCGGCGTGTATGTCGTGAGCAAAGTCGTACTGGAAGTCATTCCGCCGTTTACTTTGTTGATCCTGCGATTCGGCATCGCTTTGCTCGTGTTGGGAGCATTCGCTTTGGCCCGCAAGGAAGTCGTTCAGAAAAGAGATTATCCGTTGCTCATGGGCATTGCTTTTGTCGGGGTCACGATCTCGATTGCAGCCCAATTTCTCGGCACCAAGCTCTCTACGGCGCATATGGGCGCCCTGATTACTTCCGCGTCTCCAGCTTTTATTGCGATTTTTGCCGTCTGGCTGCTGAAAGAAAGCATTCACTTCAAGCAAGCCGCCGGAATCGTGCTTGCAACGGTTGGCGTGATCATCGTAATCGGTGTGCCAGATCAGGCGGATGCCCAATCGTCATTGACGGGAAACCTGATTCTGTTGGTCGCAGCTGTAAGCTGGGGGCTGTACACCGTCCTTAGCAAAAAAGCGACGCAGCGTTATTCCTCGCTGCTTGTCACAACGTATGTCGCTTTGTTCGGGCTCGTCTTCACAAGTCCTGTCATGCTCTGGGAGCTATCTGTCACCCCGATATCGTGGCAATTTGGCTGGGAGATTTGGGGGGGCATCCTGTATATCGGGCTAATCTCGACTGCCGGAGCGTTTTATTTGTGGAACAAGGGCTTTGAGCTTATGCAAGCTGGCAGTGGCGCAGGCTTCTTTTTCGTCCAGCCGATTGTCGGAGCTTTTCTCGGCTGGCTGTTGCTCCACGAACACCTGGGCACCAGCTTTTTCGTTGGAGCTGCCTTCATTTTTCTCGGCGTAGCCTTGTCCAATCTGCGCAAGCGCACTGCCACTGAAACCGCCGATTCAGCGAAAAGATCATAAACAAACGCGAAAAAGGACAGCTGGCAACTCGCTCGCTGTCCTTTTTTCCATGCCGCTACGGACAAAAATGTTGCGTAACCTTCGCTCTTCCCTCAGCCATATCGACCGTGGCTCTCGCTCCATTGACAAACGTCATTTGCGGAGGCATATGTCCGCAATCAATATCGTACAAAATCGGGATTCGCAGCTCATCCGCCAGCTCCTGGTACACGTCCTCTGCTGTATAGTCCTGAACAGCGTGATTCGCTGCGCTGCGTCCAAACATGATCCCGGCACAGTGAGCGAACCAGCCTGCCAGCTTCATCTGGACAAGCGATCTGCGCAAGTCGGCAGCCGACAATTCACAGTTTTCCAAATACCACAGCAGTTGTTCATTTTGAATCATCGTTTGTTGAAACCGCGCTACATCCCCGTAAGGTGTTCCGATCACATGCCGGATCGTGTCTATGCAACCGCCAAGCAGCCGTCCCGTTATATGTACTGGCTCTGATTCGGTCGTTTTCCAACGAGTCGGCTCAGTAAGGTGAAACACATAAGGTGATGGGTTGTCGTGCTGCCACTCTGCCTGGTAGTATTCGGACGCCTCTTGTACAACCTGCTCGCCTGTTTTGGTCGAAAGTACAGCCTCCCATTGGGCTGTCGTCGCATCCATGTTCTCCCCGCGCAAGTCGATCAGATTGGTGCCATGAGCCGTGGCTACACCCGTTTTCAATGTAATCGCAAGCAACAACAGACTGATATCGGAATAGCCAAGCACCCATTTGGCCGGAAATGCTTCAAAATCGAGCTGATCGAGAATTTCAATCAACAGTTCGCCACCCCATGGAGGGATGATCAGATCGATGTTTTCGTCGCGAAGCATGGCATTAAATTCTGCTGCGCGGATGGCTGCATCAGCCGACCTTGCTTTTTGCTGCGTCCATGCTGTGTCTTTGCAAACGGTTGAATAGCCCCGTTCCTCCGCTCGTTTGCAGGCAAGTGTAAGCAGTTCATGCAATTCAGCCGGCACCCCGGACGATGGAGCTGTTACGCCGATTGTGCTGCCTTTTTTCAAGACCGGATATGTAATCACAATGTTCCCCCCTCGCCTTTTTTCCATTTTATCGTAAAATCAGACAAAAAGCAGATGGATATGGATGACGCGCTTTGCTCCCTGACCATTTGAAAAGCCGACTGCTATCCATGTTGGAACAACACCCAGTGAAAGAAAAACGATCTCGAAAAACGGAATTTCTCCAATACATACGCGTGTATCGAAACAAGCTAGGCTGTGCAGAAAAAGGGTTACTCCACTTTTGATGGAGTAGCCCTTTACGCGTGCGCTATAGTGACCCATGCTGGACGATCTTTCTCCGCCGGATGATTCCTGTTCAGCCAGATCAGATGCCACAGCAAAAAAAATAGCTGCCGAGACTTTCTCGACAGCCGGGACAGCACGGAGCCGTCAACCATTTATATAAAACGGGAGGGAAGTAGAGGAGTTTCAACAAACATTACAAACGTGATTCCAGTTGGCGAATCGAATCGTTACTGCTTGCTCGTATCAGTTGATGTAGACTGATCGGCTGATCCGCTGTTTTCCGTTCCTGTCGTTCCAGCAGCGCCTGCGTCAGACTTGCTGTCTGAGCTGTTGCTGTCAGCCGCTGGTGCGTCAGATGACGTGCTTGTGCTATCCGAGCCGCCTGTTGTCGCATCAGAGCTGTTGCTCGATGCATCAGACGTCGATTTGTCCTCCGAAACCGAGTTGTCACTCGATTGTCCATCACCTGTAGCTGGTGTCGTTTGACTGGTGCCTTCTTGTTGTGTCGCTGGTTCAGGCGTCCCTGTTGTGCTGGAGCAGGCAACCAGGCTTCCAGACAGGAGTAATGCGACAGCTGCAATGGAAATCCATTTTTTATTCATGCTCATTCTCCTTTCATCCTTGGCTTCGTGACCTTCTCGCCGTCACAAGAACATCGTAACGGGCAAAGATAACCATTCTGTAAGGAGAATAGGAAAAAACCATGATCTAATTATGAAAAAAGTATGACCATGACCGCAAGCAGCGTCATGGTCACTGTTTGACGAGCGATACGGGCGATATCGGCATGATCGGCAACAAAATAGTAAAGGTGCTGCCTTCCCCCGGCACACTTTCCACGCGACACACGCCATCGTGCAGCTCTACCAGCTCTTTGACGATGGCAAGTCCAAGCCCTGTACCTTTATTGTTTTTGGAGCGACCGCGATCCACCTTGAAAAATCGCTCCCAAATCCGGTCGAGATCGTCCGCAGCAATCCCCATCCCCGTATCCTGCACCTGGATGCGCATCCATTGCTCCTGCAGCCCGGCGGTCATCCGGATTTCGCCAGCCGTAGTGAATTTCAGCGCATTTTTCACGAGGTTCTTCAAAATTTGCGCGACCCGATCCTTGTCCGCGTAAATGCGCGGCAGTTCCGCTTCGGCCTCGACTACCAGTTGAAGCCCTTTTTCTTCCGCCTCTTGCCGGAATGAAAAAGCTACGCGGTTCATGACCTCTGCCACGTCGACCGGGAACTTGGCGAGATTGACCTCGTTGTTCTCCAGCTTCATCAAATCCATCAAGTCGTCGACCAGACGATTCACCTGCATCGTCTCCGAGTACATGACGGCGTAATACTTTTGCCGCGCTTCCTCATCTTCTACCAGTCCGTCCTGCAATGCCTCCAAAAATCCTTGCATCGCCGTCAGCGGCGTGCGCAGCTCATGCGACACATTGGCGAGAAAGTCGTTGCGCACCTGTTCCAGATGGTGCCGCTCCTGTTCGACCTTTTCCAGCTTTTCCGCCATCGTGTTGATCGTGTGAGCCAAATCGCCGATTTCATCGTGCGTATCGACCTGGACGCGCTCTGCGTAATTGCCCCTGCCGATCTCCGCAGCCGTCCGCTCAATCGTGCGCAACGGGCGGGAGATCGACCAGGACAAGTAGGAAACCATCGCCGTAGACAGCACAACGCCGAACAGCGTAGCCCATAAAATCGACTCGCGCATTTGCCCGAACGTTTTCTCGATCCCTTCGATTGGAGCATGCAGGATGATTCCCCCGTACACCTGCTCCCCCTCGCCCCACGGCACAGAGACTGAGAGCATCGGGTCCTCCAGTCCTTCGATTTTCAATTCCGTGACCGCATTTTTGCCTTTCAGCACGTTGTCTGCGATGGAGACAGCGACCGACTTTCCGGTGAAAACTTCGTCCTTCATCGAAGTCGCGACAATTTTCCCCTCTTTGTTGAACAGCCATATCCGGGTGTCAAACGATTCGTCGAGCATCGCCAGCTTGTCCAGCAACTCCTTGTTCACCCGATTGCTGTCGTGAATCGCGACGTTGACCTTTTTCGCCATCCGCAGCAATTCTTCTTCCTTGGAATTGTAAATGTACTCCCTCGCAAAAAAGGAGAGCAGGATGCCGGAAATGCCCAGTCCGACAAGCACAGTAGCCAAAAAGCTGAACAGCAGACGGCGGAAAATGCTTTTGGAAGTGCCCAGCATCAGCTCTCCACCCCAAACTTGTAGCCGATCCCCCAGACTGTGTGGATGCACTCATACGGGAGATTTTCCAGCCGTTGTCTGATCTTTTTGATATGAACGTCGATGGTGCGGACGTCTCCGAAATAATCGAAGCCCCACACTTGTTCGAGAAGTTGCTCGCGCGACCATACGCTGCCTGGCGATTTAACCAGCTGCACGAGCAAATCAAATTCTTTCGGGCGAAAGCTGACCTTTTCTCCCGCGACGATGACCTCCCGCTTGTCCAGGTCAATCGTCAACTGCTCAAAGCTGAAAATGCGCGGCGCATCCTCCTCGACCTTCGGCTTTGGCTGCAGGCGGCGCATGATCGCCCTGATTCGCGCCACCAGTTCGCGCGGGCTGAACGGCTTGGTCACATAGTCGTCCGCTCCCAGCTCCAGACCGAGCACACGGTCAAATTCCTCATCTTTTGCCGTCAGCATAATAATCGGCGTATCCCATTTTTTGCGAATTTCCCGACACGCCTCAAAACCGTCCATTTGCGGCATCATGACATCCAGAATCAAAACATCGGGTTGTTCCGTCTCTACAAGGGCAAGAGCTTCCCGTCCATCCTTGGCGACGACAAGCTCGAACTGTTGTTTTTCAAAATAAAGGCGAATGATTTCGCGTACATTTGGATCGTCATCAGCTACGAGGACCTTCATTTGGGCCATGGCTAACAACCTCCTTTCCTTTGAACGGCATAGGAAAAAAGTGCCGTTGCAGACGCTACAGCTTTTTCCCATGGTAACACAGATCATCCTCGTTGTGGACGGATAGAAGTCCTAACTGTCCGGGAATAGCAGGAAGTGAACAAGCGACAAAAAACGCGCCAGACCCTTTTGCAAGGCGGCGCGTCGTCTTTTCTTCATCTGATCGATCGGCAAAGCAAAGCCTACACCTTGCCCAGTTTTTGCTCCAATACTTTTTGTCCGTCTTTGCGGCCGGGACGCAAGCTGCCCCATAGATAGCCGATCAGCCCTCCGGCGATGGCAGGAAGCAGCCAGCCGATCCCTTCCTTGTGCAGCGGCAAATGCTCCAAAATCGGCGCGAGCGCCGCGATCTTGATGCCAGCCTGCGCAAATCCATCCAACAAACTGACCACCGTTGTGGCAATAATCGCCCCCTGGTAAACAGCGGCGTAGCCTTTGAATGATTTGTGAAAAAACGATACGAGCATCAAGACAATCGCCAGCGGATAAATCGCCATGAGTACCGGAACGGATATCGCGATCAGCTGCGTCAGCCCTACATTGGCAACAGCCGCGCTGAACACACTCAAAATGATTGCCATTGTCTTGTAGGAAACACCCGGGATATGCTGGGAGAAAAAGCGGCTGCATGCCGTCACCAGCCCGACAGAAGTCGTCAGGCAAGCGAGTGATACCGCGCCGCCGAGCAACAGATTGCCGAGTGGACCAAACAGATGCTGGACAGCGCCCGTCAAAATTTGTCCGCCATTATCGGACTGTCCCAATGAATAGCTGGTCGCCCCCATGTATCCCAGCGCCAGGTAGACAAGCCCCAAGCCGATCGCTGCAATGACAGCCGCCTTGATCGTCGACCATGTCAGCTTTTTCGGGTCAGTGATGCCCTTTTCCCTTACCGCAGCAGTGACGACGATACCGAATACCATCGCGGCCAACGCATCCAGCGTAAGATAGCCTTCGACAAACCCTTTGAAAAAGGCGGTATGCTGGTAATCTCCCGTCGCCACTCCTACCTCGCCCATCGGCTGAAGGAGCGATTTGACAAACATGATGCCAATAATGATCAGCAAAGCAGGAGTCAGAACTTTCCCAATTCGGTCTACAAGCTTGCTCGGATTCAATGCCAGCCAAAACGTGATCGCAAAATAAACAATCGTGGTCACAAGCAGCGGAAGCGGGCTTCCTTTTGCCGATTCAGACAAAAACGGCAGAACGCCCATCTCGTAAGTAACCGTACCTGTTCGCGGGATGGCCATGAATGGCCCGATCGACAAATACACAATAAACGTAAAGACGGTTGCAAACAGAGGATGAACTCTCCCTGCCAACGCTTGCAGATTGCCGCCGCCCAATCCTACGGCGATCACCCCGAGGAGCGGCAAGCCCACTCCGGTCACAATAAAGCCGAGCATGGCAATCCATACATTTTCACCAGCAGCCTGTCCAAGCGCTGGCGGGAAAATCATGTTTCCGGCTCCAAAAAACAAAGCAAACAGCATAAGTCCTACAGTAATGGTTTCTCTCTTTGTTAAATCTCTCATGTTACTCCCCACCATATTGTTGGTTTTTATAAAATTTTTATTAGTATAACTTAATTTTTCTTCATTTATCAACTGTAATTTGTTTAAAAGTAAAGAATTTTTCGTCAAAGATGACAACTATTCCTCCCAGGAGCTAATAATGGTATCTTCTATTCGATACTGAAACAACCTCTCCATTCCAGCATATAATTTGCTTTCGCGCAGAAATTCATCTGAAACATTTATCAGTAATTCATCTCTCGACCATTGTCGCTTTTCTAAGACAATATATCTTAGCAATCGCTTGAAATTCTCATATCCGCCATCTGCGGGATCCCAAATGCCTTTTTTAAATCTGATATTTGGATTATTTAGCTTTCTATTGTATAGGTCTATTATATTCAAATTCAACTCACCCTTTTATCACGAATAGATTTCTATCCCTATGTTTCTTGCGACATTTTGTATAATATGTCTTTTTTAAAGATTTACTATCACTTCTCATTAACTTCAGAGAGAAGGTTATTGTGATTGGCAAATAAAAGTCTGAAACCCTTAAACATCCCATTCCTATTTGTTGTTCAAGAAAACCCGTTCAGGCTTGAATGGTATAAGTGTAATTTTTGAAATATTCTATATATTAAAATTAAATCACAGTTAAAAAGGTTTGTCGAAAACTATTTCCTGTCAGTTCTTTATTTTCCTAAAATTACCTATTATAATAAATACTGTTAGAAATATACCAGCAGGGGGTTGAATGATGAAAAGGTTGTATGCTCTATTGTTTAGCATTTGTCTGTTGGTAGTTTTCAGTGTTCCTCTCGGTGCTGCCGCAGCATTCGATGAAAAAACCCCTGTGGTCAACGAAAGAATTGTTAGCATCTTGAAAAAGAACAACATTGATTTCACTGTGGAAAAAGGCAATGTGAAGTTAGTGAACACAGCGCCTGAAGCTATTTCTAAAGTTAACCAGCTACTTGTTTCAGAGTTTAATTCAAGCCTTATGAAAGCCGCTGCTTCGTATCCTACTGCATATGTACACATGAAAACAAATGACATTAATACTTCGAAGAAATTCAGAGCGGCAGTAAAAACAGCGTTGGGAGCAGCCGTGGTCGAATGGGCAAAAAATGGGGGATTACCAGATCCACGTAGAGTTGGTGTAGCTGCGGTTGGTGGATTCGGTGTCTACTATTTCGTAGCCACTGACACAGAAAACTTGTATTTTTCTATTAAATACTATTACAGAGAATTATCAGCAGGTAAATTCGATATGAATGGAAACTTCATTGGAGACTATGAAATCAAAAAAGAAATAAGGGTTACCAAAAACTCAAATTATAGTGGTGGCAATCTTGAAGTAGATGTGAGAAAATCTACCATTATAGACCCTTGGTTCTGAGATGAGGTGAAATAATTAAAACCTTTGGATACTTTATTACCTTCATACTCAACTTGATATTAGCTTACTTTATATACGATCAATCCAGCTATGTTAAACCTCTAATGCAGTCAATTTTTATAGTAGTTTTGATTGTATTAATGGATTTTTTCACGAGAACCTCCAAGAAAAGAAATAACGCACAAAGTAAAGATAGCCATAAGAAATAAATAAGTAGCCTTAGTCCTGTTAATAAGACTAAGGCTACTTATTTTAATATGCTTTCACTCTTCCTACTACCTGGAATCCGTTACTTTCTATGTCGTATATCGAGAGTAAAGCCAATCCCATTCTTCCATGCATTGCGCATCACTCATAGACTTAAAATATCCACTACCTGTCAACAGCCTCTTTGCGCTTGACGGCGCCTACCGCTTCCCAAATGTATAGAGAATATACACTTCGCCACGGTTCCCAGCGTTCCCCCATGCGGCGAATTTCTTTCTCGTCCGGCTTTGTATCTAGTTTATATACAAGCGAAATCCCGTTGCGCAGTCCGATATCGGCGGCGGGCAGCAAATTGGGACGGCCCATTCCGAACATCAAGAGACACTCCACTGTCCAGCGGCCAATTCCGCGCAAGGCAGTCAGATGAGCCACAGCTTCCTCGTCTTCCATCGCCCACAGCCGCTCCAGCTCCACGGTTCCATCGACAATCGCACGCGCGTAGTCGATGATATACTCCGCTTTGCGCTGGCTGAACTGCAAGGGACGCAAATCTTCCACAGCGAGCCTGGCGACTGCTTCCGCGGTAGGAAAAGCGAGAAACTTCACCCCGCGCTCGTCCACGACCTCATCGCCTGCCAATGTCAGCAACCGTTGCGTCAAATTCGCCGCGAAGGTCAGATTGATTTGTTGACCGATAATCGTTTTGACCATCGACTGGAACAGATCGGAGTCGTGCATCAAGCGCAGGCCGCGAAACCGTTTGACAAGAACAGCCAGTTCAGCTTCTTCCTGCATTTGTTCGTAAATAGGCAAAAGGTTGAGGTCAGCGCAAAAAACGTGACGGATCGTGCGCACCAGCTCGCTTCGTTCCTCTGCTGACAAAGCGGCAGTCGTCCCGACCTGTAAGACCGGCTGATCGATACTTCCCACAAATTGCAAGCTGGTCAAAACCGGGCGTGACCCGACCCGAAAAACGCGCCTGAGCAGATTGTTTTCTGCTTGTACTTCCAGTTGGGGATCAGGATGAGTTTGCAGCCGTTGAAAAAGTCGTTCGAAGGAGTACGGAGGCATAAGCGGGATCTGGAATGCGTGCACGAAAATAACCCCTTTCACTCAAAGGCAGATTCTTGGCTTCATCCTAACACAAAACACCCCTGAAAAGCTCCAGGGGTGTGGTTCACGCGTTGTATGCGGTTTACTTCGAGAACATTCCTTTGAGCACGAACTTCACGTTTGCCGGGCTTTCTGCCAGACGACGCATGAAGTAGCCGTACCAGTCATTTCCGTATGGCACGTATACGCGCATTTTGTAGCCTTCGCGAGCCAGGTCGATCTGGGATTGCGTGCGGATACCGTACAGCATTTGGAACTCAAACTGTGTACGCGGAATGTTGTATTCTTTTTCCAGTTGTTTGACATAAGCGATAATGTTGTCGTCGTGTGTGGCTACGGCAGCATATCCGCCATTCAGCAGGTGTTGTTTGATGATTTTTTTGTAGTTCTCATCTACATCCGGCTTGTTCGGGTAAGCGACTTCCGCGGACTCTTTGTAAGCGCCTTTTACCAGACGGAAGTTCACCTTTTTGTCTTTCAGGCTGTCGATATCATCGGAAGCCTTGTACAGGTAAGCTTGAATAACCGTTCCGACATTGTCGTATTCTTCCAGCAGCTCATTCAGGATTTCCATCGTCACATGGTTGTGTGCGTAGTCTTCCATGTCGATCCGCACGAACAAGTTGCCGTTTTTCTTCGCTGCATCGAGGATGCGTCTCATGTTTGTCATGCACAGCTCGCGGCTGATATCCAGACCGAGCGAAGTCATTTTCAGCGACAGGTTGCAATCGACACCGGATTGGTGAATCGCTTCCAATGTTTTGATGCAGTAGTCAGCTGACTCGTTTGCTTCTTCCAGGCTGAAAACAAATTCACCCAAGTGGTCGAGTGTGCAAACAAGACCTTGCTGGTTCAACTTGCGTACAGCAGCGATTGCTTCTGCAATCGTGACACCGGATACAAAACGGCTGGCACCGAAGCGCAGACCCCATTTTTTCGCAGCCGCATTCATCGCTTTATTTTTGGATAAGAATAAGAAAAAATCCTTCATAGCTTGTTCCATCGTTGACTGTCTCCTCCTCAACGTACTCTGCATCATTTGTACTAGCATAAACCGTGCCAACACAGCCTGGTTCCGTGATATCTTGACTTTGCCAATCATGATGGAGCACGACTGCTGTACATACACTTCAACACATATGTACATTTCGTGTCTATTCTTGTACACTTCTGATTAGTTACAATTACTGACGGGTAGGGGCTAAGCAGATGACCAGTCCCTTTTACCTGTTAGTGTGGATAGGAAGTGACGATTTGAAACCTCTATTCTCACTGGATAGTGTTGTCTCGGACTTGGCAATTCCAGTCAATCCTCTTGATATTAAATTACGCGAAGGCGAAAAGGAGGGTGTATGGCGCGACGGCGAGCGTGATGTAGCGGTGATTTGTGTTCCCGCGACCGCGACGCTTGCCCAGTGTCTGGAACATATCCGCCTGGCACTCGCCACTACTCCCACGCCCACATTGGTCACGGTCGATAGGGAACGACGGGCAACAGGCATTGTTTTGCCGAATCAATTGCTGGCCGCCTTTGTCAATTTGACGCAAAACCAGTCTGTCCTGCTCAGCACCTTGATGGACACGATGAGCGAAGCCATTACGATCGTCGACTCCAACAATATCGTCCAGTATTGGAACCGGGCCGCTGAAACCATTTACGAGATCGACCGGGATCAAGTGCTTGGCACCTCGCTTGACGAGCACTTTGCCAGCGAGTCCATCCGCCTTTTGGACGCCTTGCGCCAGGGCACGTCTGTTCAACGGGTGTACCATATTCCCCGCCCGGACAGCCACGTCCTGATCAATGCCGCACCGATTCGCCAGGATGGGCAGATCATCGGGGCGATCTCGATTGAACAGGATATTACCGAGCTTGTCCGGCTGAATGAGGAGCTGGCGCACACGACCGCCCACCTGCACAACTTGCAGCAGGAAATGAGCCGATTTCAGGCGGCGGATGATCCTTTTTACGTGATTAAAGGGCATTCCGCTTCCATTCAGGCCGCCATCAGCTCTGCGAAAAAGGTCGCCCAAACCGACGCCACCGTGCTGATTTACGGCGAAAGCGGCGTGGGCAAAGAGCTGTTTGCCAAAGCGATTCACCAAGCCAGCAGACGGCGGGAGAAGCCTTTTGTCGCCATCAACTGCGGAGCGATTCCGGCAGCGCTGTTTGAAAGCGAGCTGTTCGGCTACCAGGGGGGCGCTTTTACCGGAGCGGAGAAAAAAGGCAAGCCAGGCAAGCTGGAGCTGGCCCATGGCGGCACGCTTTTCCTCGACGAAATCGGGGAGCTTCCGCTGGAGCTGCAAGTCAAGCTGCTTCGCGCCCTGCAAGAGCGGCAATTTTACCGCGTAGGGGGAACCGAGCCGATCACCGTCAACACCCGCATCGTAGCAGCAACCAACCGCCAACTGGAACAGATGGTGTCAGACGGCCGTTTTCGCGAAGACTTGTATTATCGGCTCAACGTCTTTTCGCTGGAAATTCCCCCGCTGCGCGCCAGACGCGAAGATTTGCCGGAGCTTGTCCAAATCTTCATCCACGAGTATTCTGTCGTGCATGAGCAAGCCGTGCCGCGCATCGCGTCAGAGGTGATGCAGGCTTTGTTCGACTATAGCTGGCCAGGCAATATTCGGCAGTTGCGGAATGTCATTGAACGCCTGTCGATCCTGCAAGAAAACGGCGTCATCTCCCCGGAGCATTTGCCAAGCGCGATTCGCTCCCAGCATGAAGAGATTCCTCCCGCTGCTTTTGCGTCCATAAACAGTACGTACAGCGCCCCGGCAGCAACGCGTCCTGTGCACGTCCCGGCAAATCCGTTGGCGATGCATCATCCCCCCGGACAGACGGAAAAAGAGCGCGTGATCGCAGCTCTGGAACGCACGTACGGAAACAAAAAGGCGGCAGCCGAGCTGCTCGGCATCTCACGGGGCACCCTTTACAATAAGATGAAGAAATACGGTCTTGATGAGGAGTCGTTCAGATGGAATTGATCTCATGGCAGGATGACCAGCTTGCAGTTCGTTACGGTGGGGAAAACGTTGTTCTTTTGCCAAAAGAATACACCTTGCTGAAATACATGTACAGCTGGAAAAACCGGACCTTCAGCCGGGAAAATTTGCTCGACGCCGTATGGCCGCTGGAAAATCCGACAGACCGTACGATTGACGACCACATTTATCGGCTGCGCAAAAAGCTGCAAAAATGGTCCCATCTATTCACCATCGACACAGTGCGAGGGGTAGGCTACCGCCTGACATGGAAGCAGCATCAGCCGCCGCCCCAGCTCCATGCTTTGAACGAAAATTTTTCCGATCACATCCGGCAAATGCTGTCCACCTACCACGGAATGGGGATGGGCGCAGCCCTACAGACTCTCGCAGCCAATCAAGAAATTCTCGGATTTCAACTGGACCCTTTTTACGCCATGTACATCCGCTTTGTCGTCGGGGATTTTGCCTGGTTTATCGAGGATACGGATTCACCGATGAGCGAAAAGCTGTTTTATTTGTTTCACCTCTACCACATGACGGAAATGGATGGGCGCAAAACGATCCATGTGTTTCAGGAGGTAGGGAAAAGACAAGCGGAGATGCCGGAAATATTTCGCGACGAAATACAAATCAACGCCGTCGCCCTCTACATCCAGGCGGGTGAAGAACAGCTTGCCAGAGAGCAGGCGGTCCGCGCGCGAAAAATCGTGGAACAAATGGATTCGGAAAGCTTCACGCTTTTTTTGTTGGCTGAGGAAGCGTGGATGGAGCTTTTGTCCGATTCAGTTGAGATAGCCGAGAGCAAGCTGGCGAGAGCTTCTGTCATTTTGCAAAAGGTTCCGATGCAACGGGAACTGGGCAGCTTCAAAGTGCTGCAAGGCTTCTGCCAATATCACCGTCAAGAGACAGCTCAAGCGAGGCGGCTGGTCGATGAAGGTGTCGAAGTCATCCGGTCCACCCAATTTGTCCCGCACCTGATTTACGCCGTACACAACATTCTGCTGTTTTTCCGCCGCTTCCCCTGCGATGCCAAATGGGAGAGCCGCTATCAGAAAATGTGGGACGATTTATCCTCGCAATACCAATTCGAGCAGTTGAAAAAGTCGATCATCCACAAACTGTCCGTCCGCTTTTGATAATCCTCTGACAAATCCCTTTTATCATCAAATCAGCACGATGCGATGGAGGGATTTTTTTGTTACAGAAAAACAAGGCGTTTCGGACACTGCTTACTGCGTACGGTCTTTCCACGCTGGGAGACTGGTTCGATTTTATTGCTGTCGCCATTTTTTTGGGCTACGTCTGGGAGGCCGATCCGATGACGATGGCTCTCTTGCCGATTGCGTATGCTGCTCCCGGTATTGTGCTCGGACAATTTGCTGGAGTGCTGGCTGATCGGGTGCACAAAGTCCGGATGATCATGACAGCCAACATGGTTCAGGCCAGCCTCACCTTGCTTTTGCTCGCCATGCCTGACCCGCTGTCGTTTCTGCTCGTCATCGCCCTGCGCTCCTGCGCTTCCGTCTTCAACGATCCTGCCCACCAGACATTGACGCGGCAAATTGTTTCTCCTGAACATTTGCTGCGGGCAGCTTCCTTGAACGGAGGCATTTATCAAACCGCCAAGCTGATCGGTCCGTTGATCGGCGGGACGATCGCCGCGATCCTGACACCCGCGATTTGTCTCATGATCAACGCCGCGAGCTATGTCGTCTCTACTTTGCTCATGCTGACGATTCGCAATGTGGAGAGACGCCTTCCCAAATCGGCCTCGGACTCGGGAGAAAAAGCCGTTTCGCTTCGCGTCGCCTGGCAGGAAGGCTGGGCTGTCTTTTTGCAAAATCGGGTCTTGCTCGTAAGCGCGCTTTTTTCGCTGCTCGCCATGATGGCGATTCAATTGGCAGACGCGCAGCTTCCTGTCATCTTCCGCGAAAAGGTGCCGAATCGTCCGGAGATCGTCGGCTACTCGGTCAGTGTCATCGGACTCGGTGCGCTTTTGACGATCACATGGCTGCATCGGCGGGGCCAGATTCGCTCGTACGGCTGGGTGCTTGGCGGCGGCGTTCTGCTGATTGGCATCTGCTTTTCCTGGATCGGCCTCTTCCAGCCAGGGTCGGCCATCTACTGGCTGCTGTTGGCATCGTTGCTCGCCGGCATCGGGACAGGGTTGACTTCCGTAGGGCTGAACTACCTCATTCAAAAAGAAACGCCCATACACGCGCTCGGACGCGTACGGGGCATTATTGATTCGCTTTCCAGCGTGACATTTATCGTCGCACCGCTCATGGGCGGCGGTTTGATGACCTGGCTCGGTCCGGCGAAAAGCTTTTTATGGATAGGCTTGCTCGTCGCAGCTGTCGGGGGAATTGCCATTGTGCTGCAACGCTGGATTTGGGGAAATCGGGCAGCAAATTCTTCTCCTGCCTCTTCTCGACAAGCGGGATAACTTCGTTTAGGCCCTGACCGTCTAGCTTTCGCTGGCAGCCCGGGCCGTTCTTTTTTGCCGGAAACAGCCATGTCCCGGCGTAAACGGACTAATGACCGTCGTCAGCAAAATAATCATCGCAAGCCCGTTCGTATCTTGCCGTTGATCCTTTGCCAACAACAACAGGTTCAAAGAGGTCGGCATCCCGAACATCAGGATCATCACCGCTCTCTCTACTGGATTCTCGCTCATCCACATGGCGAGCGGCCAGGCGATCAGGACAGACAAGACCAGCCAAACCGAAGTAACCGACATTCGCCAAAGTAGCAGCGAGCACATTCCATTTTAGCATGTCATCCCGCCAGCCCAGTCGTCCGGCCACCAGCCTCAACAGCCCGTATACGAGCAGCGTCGTCATGAAAAAATGCAGAACAATGACAGCCAGCGATTGCACTGACACTTCCGAGTGAACAAATGACTGAAAGATCAGGATCGGAATGAGGTAGTAACGAATGGAAAGCCGTTGTCAATTGCAAAAAAAAAATTGGTCCCGCTGACCAATTCACGAAATGAGTTATTCGATTTTCACTTTTCGGCGCTCCTCAATCTGCCTGTGCAAAATGTATTTGCGCAAATTGTGGAAATGTCGCGCGTTGATCCCTTTGATCGTGCAGCCGTAAAAATAATGCGGCGCTTCAATCCGCTCATGAATAATTTGCAACTCGGAGATTACGACCCCATCCGGTCTGTTGCGCCCGTACAACTCAAAGGAAAAGACAAGCGCCTGCTCGACGGGAACAGGTTTGTCCGCCCGAAATGCCAGTCCGCCCAGGCTCAGGTTCACCAAATACACCATTTGGCTGTATACGGAAAAAAACGAATCCGGCTCTTGGGTCGGATATTGAATCCAGCCCTTCACTTCCATATCGAAGCGGGGATAGCGCCTGCGTTGCTCGCGAAACTCGCTGGCCGTTGGCGAATGGAACAAAAACAGCCGATTTTTGTCCCGCGCCACGACGACTGCTTCAAAGTTGCTGATGGTTTCATAATCAGCGGTCAACAGACATGGAATCTGATCACCGACCGTCACATCCAAGTGTTGGGGGAAGACCGCTTCGATTAAATCTCCTTCTTCGTATGTCACGTGGCCTTCCACCAATTGATTCCCTTTTCTAATTTGTATAATGCTTTCCATCTACGTTCTCCACCACTTCGTACAAAAATTTACTAGGTTTTCCGGAATCTTTCCCTGGATGCTTTTCGCGGAAAATAAGGTATAATGGGAACATTGACAGATAGGAGGTTACAAACCGATGAATCGTTATCAAATGGTAACACTGGCTTTGGCATTTTGCGTAACCGCCTGTCTCATCGGAGTTGGCATTTCCATCGGGGAAAAAAGCCCCCTCGGTATCCTTGGTTGTATCGTTGTTGCCTTCTCATTGATGGGATTTGGCTTTTCGTACAAGCGCAAGCATATGCGCTAACCTCTTCTCCGTTATCGCCGTACAAGCAGGCTGTTCACGTAAAACAGGGCAGAAGGCAACCCTTTTGCCTGTTTCAGCAGCTGTCTAGCGATGGTATATATGTGTGGCTGGCTGCGGTTTACTTTGCGATCTGCCAGATAAAATGCGACCAACCCGTCCACGATCATACGGTGAAATGCAGGATTTGGCAAGCGTTTAACGCTTGCCTTTGCTTGTTTTATGAAAAACTGCAAGCGCTCCGTCGCTACCTGCTCGGATTCGTAATAGCTGACAAAATTCAAATCTCCGCCCAGTCTGTCTTCTTCCAGATCGATCAAGTAATCAAGCAAAATATGTAATCCGCAGAGCCAAGGAAAATACGCTTCGCTGACTGCTTCGATTGTTTCCTCGTTTACCTTTTCATCTGTCGCTAGGCAAAACAAAGCGAAAATCCCGATCGTCGAGCCAGTGACCGCCGCAAATTCTTGCCATTGCAAATAACTGAAGCGTTCCTTGTGATCGTCCCACCAATCGAGCAACGCTTTCTCACGCAAATGCTGCGCGATATGTTTGTGCACCTGCAAATCGCTGTACAGACAGGAGAAGGTCAGTACCTTGGATTGAATTTTGCTGTAAGCAGGCAGTTTGGCCGCATAACGTTGACAGGTTTGCACCAAATCCGCCAAAAAGCCGCCATCATTCTTGTCTTCCCGATATAAATAGTAGTCCCGCAGAGGCGCGCCAGGCGTCAATGCATCCTGCATGGAATAATGCAGCTGGCGAAAGTCCTCGGGGTCTAGTGACGTGCTTCGATCACACAAATTGTCCAAGTAGTCGCTGATCGTCTGATAAGCTACGATCAACGGCACAATCGTCTCCACGTAAGGAATGACCTGTGCGGCGTACACACATCCACCCTGACAGTGAAACTTTTTGGAGTTCATGCTGTCTTGCGCCTGTTTTCCCAGCTCAGGATTCGGAATGGCCTGCGCTTTTCGGTACCAAGCCGCAAACTCCCGCTCCAGAACAGGTTGAACGTGACGATAGACCCGGTATAGTAACTGCCATGGATTGCGTAGTTCGCTCACATGCTTCCCTCCCCAAACAACAATAGAAATATCTTACCACATTTGCATCCTCACTCCAAAAGTCACCCTTGCCATATCCTCGTCTTCTTTTTGCTTTTCTATGAAGGGAATGGATGAACTTTTTTTGTCTGAAAGCAAACGGAGGAAGCATGACAGCGCGAACTGACAATGCAGCAGCTTAACGCACAAAAGCACAGCGCTTTGAGCGACCCTCTTTTTCTAAATAGATAGATAATTGCGTCAGGCAATCCGCCTGCCTACTCTTCCACTCACCTACGTTGCCTTTCCTATTTTACTATATTTTTCAATGGGAATTTGCAGTTTTTTTAGTCAAGTGTTACAATTCTTTCCATTCTCTCGCCACAATAACAAAAAACCCTCTCTTGCGCTTGGCTTCGGCTTGAAGCAGTGTGCGCACCTGAGAGGGTTTGCTTTATTAATCTTCCTCGTGACGAACGATTTTCGTCCACCCGTCTACTTGTTCCACCCGGCGCTCTTTCATGAGCTTGCCAAGCGCACGTTTGAAGCTGGATTTGCTCATCTGGAACTTTTCGCGGATGATATCCGGCTCCGTACTGTCTGTATAAGGCATGGCTCCGTCCCGATTGATCAAATAGCGCAGCAGCTTGTCGGCATCTTCGCCGTACTGCACTTCTTTGCGTTCCTTCATGGAACCGTTCAGCCTGCCGTCTTCGCGCACATAACTGATGCGGCTGGTCACAGTCTGGCCCAAACGGAGTCGGCCAACCATCTCATCGCGGTGAATGAACAAAATATGCTCGTCCTCCGTCAGCAAAAACGCGCCTGCCGCTATGACTTTGTAGACCGTGCCTTCCACCTGCTTGTTCAGCATCTCTGCTCCTGCCATGGCGGCAATTTTGGTTACTTCATTTTCTGTCACAGGCTTGGCAAGCAGACGTCCGAGCTTGTCCTGTTTCAACGTAACGAGAATCTGATCCCGCGGGCGCGGCCACTCATCGCTCAGCTTGGGCAGGTCGTCGACGAACAGAAGCAAATCTTTTTTGATCCCGTTATCGAGGAAAACTCCCATGCGCGGGGAAATGTCCACAACTTCCAGCCAGCCATACTCGCCCATGCCGACATACGGCATATCCATCGTCGCGGCCAATCGATTCTCGTGGTCGTGGTACAAAAACACTTCCACCTCATCGTCCAAATGCAACCGTTCGTGCGCTTCCTTTTCGTGCAGGAAAACTTCGTCGTCGCCCGCGCGAAGGAAATAGCCGATCTCGGTCTTTCGCGCCACCTTCATTTCCAGTGTCATGCCCGCCTGCAAATTGCCAGTAGCAGCAGTAGCAACCTTCTGCGGCTCGCGTTTTGTCTTTTTGTACATGCTTCTTTCTTCCTCACTCTCTTCCTATATGCACACTAACTATACCCATCCCGGCCAGGAAAATACCACTACTTTTTTCTCGCGGGAACAAAGCTTCCGCCTAAAAAAAGGCAAGTCTCGTCTTCGCGAACATACATATGACAGTAAGACACGGCTTGTACCCCGGTTTCATTTTGCCAACAGACAGGAGTGACCGCTATCCATGCTCGTACTTCTTGAACATATTTTTCTCGGGATTGTTCAGGGCTTGACTGAATTTTTGCCGATCTCCAGCACAGGCCACCTCGTCTTGTTCCGAAAGCTGTTTGGCATGCAGGAGGTCGGGCTGCTTTTTGACACGATGCTCCATTTCGGCACGCTGATCGCTGTCGTCATCGTGTTTTGGCCGCAAATCCGCTATATCGTCTTGAACCCGTTGTCCAAGCTGACCAAGCTGCTCGTGGTCGGAACGATCCCGACTGCGGCGATTGGCCTGTTGTTCGAGGACTATTTTGAAGAAATTTCCCGCAGCGGAATCACCATCGGCTGGGAGTTTCTCGCGACAGGGGCGATTCTTTGGGCTGTAGAGTCCATGCGGCGCGGTCAGCGAAAGTTTGACGACATCAGCTATGCGGATGCCTTGATCATCGGCACTCTGCAAGGAGCGGCGATTCTTCCCGCCATCTCCCGTTCCGGACTGACGATAGCCGGAGCGCTCATGCGCGGGATTGATCGGGCTGACGCTGCCCGCTTTTCCTTTTTGATTTCCTTGCCAGCCATCCTCGGGGCATGTGTGCTGCAAACAGCCAAGCTGGCGGCGGCGCCACTCCATACCGCCCTCCTGATCCCGATGCTCGTCGGAACAATCTGCGCCGGACTAGCCGGGTACGTCGCCATTCGCTGGATGCTGAAAATCATCAGCACAGGCTCGATGAAAGGCTTTGCCGTTTACGTCTGGGTACTGGGGGCACTGATTTTGGCGATGCAATATCTCGGCTGGTGAAGCCAAAAGGAAAAAAGCCGGCTGCGCCATAGCCGGCTTTTTATCTGCTCTCTTCCTTGTCAGGATAACGACTGGCGATCAGTTTGCCTACCAAAAGAATAATCCCGTAAAAAGCGGTCGCCAAAAGGGAAGTTGCCAGCCACGTAGCTGTTCCCAAGGCGAGATAAAGCAGCGCATGAGCGATAAAAATACCCACAAGCCATACCAGGATGTTCATCCTGTTCAAAAACGTCATCAAGCCGCGCAAGTGTCTTTGCACCTCCACCAATCCATTTACTACTGTTATAGCCGATGGAGGGAGGTTTTATCCCCTGATCTCTGTACCAGATCAAGGAGCCGGCACGATCACGGCAAATCCGGCCCGTTCCAATATTTCCGCCAGAACAGGAAGTGGCGTGTCTGCCACTTCCCGGTACATTTTCGGAGTATGCAGATGTCCGGCGTGCGGGAAGTCTTCGGATAAGCTCGCCCGCAATTTTTTTCCGCTGTCATCTTCATCTGTAAACAAATACACTTCTTCCGCCGATTCTGCCTGGGCCAGAAGCTGTTCGCCTTTCTCCTGACTGTAGGAGCCAAACGTGCAAAAGATGGTCACAGGCTCGGCCAGTACGCGAAGCAATCGCTCCTTGTCTGTCTTCCCCTCCACGATGATGACACACTTCCCCATGCCATCCCCTCCTTTATCACTCAAGCATTTTCTTTCTATAGTATACCTTGCGCCTTTAGGAAAGACAGTCGCCCTGCGGGAAAATGTGGGGCGAGTAGTTATGCCGCAAGCTAGACATCGTAAATAAAGAAGCCACGTTATGAAGGGGGAACACGCGATGTCCAAATTCAAAAGCGCGAAAAACTTGAACCAAAAAGGATTGGCTGTCAGCGGACTGACCAGCAGCACGGTGGCGGATGATACGCATACCGAAAACAACCAAGGCTCTTCCCAGCAACACAATCAGCACAATCGCGAAGACAACACCACACAAGGGTAACGGTGTAACGGCTTCTTCCACAGAAGCCGTTTTTCCATGCGTCCACGTTTGCCAAAAAAAGCCCACCCGCTGGCTCCTTTACTTTCCTGCTCCGCCTTGCTACGCTAAGATCAAAACTTTCTGATTACGGAGCGATTACTTGTGGACCCATCGGCATCATTATGGAAGAATCCGTCTTTTTTGAAGCTGTGGCTGGCGCAATTGACTGCGAACATCGGCGACCAATGCTACAGTTTTGCTTTGCTCTGGTACTTGCTGCAAGCGACCAAGTCAGGGACGGCGCTCAGCTTGCTGGCCATACCGGAAATGGTGGCCGGACTGCTTTTTTACCTGATCGGCGGCGTGCTGGCTGATCGGTACAATCCGCGCCTGCTGATGGTCGGAGCCGACGTCGCCCGTATTTTTGTGGCGATCGGAGTTGGCATCATGGCCGCCATGGGCATCGAGCAGTTTTCCTTTTTTCTGGTCGCGCAATTTTTACTCGGCTTGTTCTCCAGCCTGTTTCAACCAGCCCGCACTGTCGCGCTGAAAACCGTCGTGTCACTCGAACAGCTTGGACGCGCGAATGCCATCCTGGACACGACTTTTCGCACCGTTCGGATCGCAGCGCCGATGACAATCGGACTTATCGCTTCCATCGTTCCGCTTTCCGCCCTGTTTTTTGTCAACGCTACGAGCTACTTGCTGTCTGTCGTTTTCTTGTATGCGATTCGCGTCTCTTTGACCGATACGCGGAACGGTCCGGCTGCCAAAATGACTCCCGGACAGTATGTGCGCGATATTGCCACAGGCGTGCGAGAGTTGAAAAAAAGCCGGATGTTGTTCCTGATTTTGCTGTTTAGCAACATGGGCTTTCTCGTCTGGCAAGTTTGCTACAGCGTCGGCTTTCCTTTTCTGGCCGAGCGCATGCAACAAGGCAACGGCAGTACGCTCGCGATGCTGATGGGCTTTTACGGGGTGGGCAATCTGCTCGGCAGCCTCTACATGTCCCGTGCGTACTACACGAAGTACCTGCTTGTCATCATGATCGGCTGGACGTTGCAAGCTGGCGGGTTCATGCTGCTCGCCGCTGGCGGGGCGATGCACTGGGTCGCTTTTCTCGGAGCCGCAGTAGCCGGGGTCGGCGGACCGTTTATCGGCATCCCGACCGTCACGGCCATTCAGGTCAAGGCGGGAGCGAGTACAGGAAAAATTTTCTCGATCAACATGCTTTTCTTTACCTTTTTCTCCATGCTGTCCAGCAGTCTCGGGGCCATATGGCTTGGCAGCTGGCCCGTTGAACAACTGTTTTTCGCGAGCAGCCTGTTCCTCGTCGTCATGTCTGCTGCAGGCTTTGCCATCATCAAACGAACATCCCGTGAGCAACACCAATCCGCTTCGCTATGAATGCGCGATTGGTGTTTTTCTTTGTGAAAAAACAATTGCATTTCCAATTTTCACGTCATATAATCTGACATAAATAAAAAATGATGTTAGATTATCTAACACTAAAAGGAGTGGAATGAATGGAACCGACTCTCACTGAACTCTCGTCCGCCATTGATGCCACATGGGTCATGATCTCAGCCATCCTCGTCATTCTCATGCAGGTAGGTTTCGCCCTGCTTGAGGCTGGCTCGACCCGGATGAAAAACGCAGGCCATGTGGCAGGCAAAACCGTCCTCACCTTCGGCATTTGCTCCCTTGCTTTTTGGGCATTCGGCTTTGGCCTGACTTTTGGAGACGGCAATTCTTTTATCGGTCTAACGGGCTTCTTCTTCGACGGCTTGCAAAAAGACGCCTTCTCCGCTTTTTCCGCCGCTTCGGTTCCCATTTCCATTCTCTTTCTGTTTCAACTGGCCTTCGCCGCGGTTTCGCTGGCAATCGCCTGGGGCGGTTTCGCCGAACGAGCCAAGCTGTCCGTTTACTTTATTTTCAGCGTCTTGTTTACCGTCCTCATCTATCCGGTCGTCGGTCACTGGGTATGGGGCGGAGGCTGGCTCGCACAGCTCGGGATGCAAGACTTCGCTGGCTCGACGGTTGTCCATCTGCAAGGAGCCATCGTCGCGCTCGTCGCTACCGTGCTGTTGAAGCCGCGCATCGGCAAGTACAATCGCGACGGCAGCTCCAATCTGATCCCCGGCCATAACCAGGTTTACTCCGTGCTCGGCGTCCTGTTTCTGTGGATCGGCTGGTTCGGCTTCAATGCCGGCTCCACGCTGGGCAGCACTTCCGGATTTTTCGGTTACATCGCCGTCACTACCAATCTCGCTACCGCCGCAGGTGCAGTAGCCGCGCTCGCCATCTCGTGGATCGTCATGGGCAAAGCCGACATCCCGAGCATGCTGAACGGCGTGCTGGCTGCTCTCGTCGCCATTACGGCTTCTTGCGCCTTCGTCGATCCTTGGGCTGCTGTTGTCATCGGAGCTGTGTCAGGTATTCTCACATTTTATACATCCATCTGGTTTGATCGCCTGGGCGTTGACGATCCGGTCTTTGCCTTCTCCGTTCACGGTGTGGCAGGGATTTGGGGAACTTTGTCCACTGGGTTGTTCGCGACGCCGGAGCTTGCAGAAAAAGTCGGCGTCGGCGGTGCCGGACTGTTTTACGGCGGAGGCTTGCACCAATTGGGCGTACAGGCGCTCGGCCTCGCCGGTTCCATGGCTTACGTCTTTGTGGTAGCTTATGTGATTTTGTCTGTTTTGAAAGCGACAATCGGGCTTCGAGTCACAGAAGAAGAAGAGGTGGTTGGTCTTGACCTTAGCGAACACGGGGGATACGGTTATCCCGAACTACTGCAACCTGAGCGCATGCGCCCGGCAGCATCCCACCAAAGCAGCACCTCTCACACTCTCACCTGAGCAAATCGAGCGGATTAGACAGGTTAATTCCTTTGCTGAGCTTGCGCTGATTCGGCAGGAATTGTTGGACCCGTCTCCTATGCGCGACTTGAACCGGGCTGGCGAGATGGCTCCCTTTTCCATTGTCGTCAATTTGATTCACGACAACCTGATTCGCCAAGGCGTTCTGCTCGCTGTCGATTCCTTGGCGAAAAGGGGGCTTGGCACCCCGCCTGTGCCGTTTGCCTTTTTGCAATTCGGCAGCGGCGGGCGATTCGAGCAAGCCATCATCAGCGATCAGGACAACGGGCTTGTCTACGATCTGCCCGATCACCTCGACGAACAAGAGATTGAGGCCGTTCACGGCTATTTTCAACTGCTGGCAGCCGCTGTCGTCTCCGGCTTGGAGGAAGCGGGCTATCCGCCTTGCCAGGGCAACGTAACATGCCTTTCCCCCAGATGGCGCGGCAGTGTCGCTCAATGGGTCGACCAGTTGGACCGCTGGATCTCGCATCCCGTCTGGGAAAATGCCCGCTATCTGCTACTGGCAAGCGACGTGCGCGTGCTGTACGGGGAATCCGCTATTTTCACCCCGGTATTGGACCGATTCAGGCAGCTTTTGGCTGGCAATACGTTTTTGTTGGATCGGCTGGTCAGCAACACGTTGCACTACCGGGTGCCGCTTGGTCTGTTCGGGCGCGTCCTGCCTGAAGTCACTGGCCGTTTTCGCGGAGCCGTCAACATCAAATACGGCATCTATTTGCCGATCGTCAACTGCGTGCGGCATTTCGCCCTGGCGCACGGCATCTTCGCCAGCTCGACGCTGGAGAGGCTGGGCCAACTGGCGGAAAAAGGCGTGTGGAGCAAAAGCTTTTGCGACGAAGTAGCGGCACATTTTCGGCTGATCCAGGGACTGCGCCTGATCGCCTTTCTCCATTGGGAGGACGGTCTGTATACGAGCAACAGCTACATCAAGCTGAGCAAGCTTTCCCCCGATTCAGCCGTATCGATGCGCGAGGCGATGAAGCTGGCTATCCGCCTGCAAAAAATGACGGCCAAACTCCCGTCCAGCTTCAAAGGATAGGGGGGAGACGCGCTTGGCAAAATGGGATTTCATCGGCCGCCTGTGGAACATGAATCGCGGCATGACAGGCGTACCGGGCGACTGGAAGTGGGGGCTTGGCGAGGACGACAAGCAGCATCAAGCGTACTTGCGCTCCATCTCCAAGGAAGCCAGGCGTGTCGATTCCAGCGAAAACATACCGCTTGCCGATTTGGAGGTAGTGGTGGTCGATCTGGAAACGACGGGCTTTTACCCGGACCACGGAGACGCGATCATCTCGATTGGCGCGGTCGCCATGCGCGGCGAGAAGCTGCTGCTTGGAGATTCGTTTTACACGCTCGTCAATCCCGGGCGGACGATCCCGCCACACGTCAGCTCGCTGACCGGAATCTCCGACGAAATGACCGCAGACGCCCCGGAGCTTCTGGAGGCGTTGTCGCGGTTTTTCCGCTTCGTCGGAGATCGTCCGCTCGTCGCCCATCACTCCCGCCACGAACGCGAATTTTTCCGGTCGGCCCTGTGGAAAACGAGTCGGCGTCCGTTGACACACCGGATGCTGGACACGATGCTGCTCATTCGCCTGTTGAGCAACCCGATCGGCAACGGATCGCTGGATGCCCTCTGCGCCCTGCACGACATCCCGATCTCCCGCAGGCACCATGCCTATTGTGACGCCGTAGCTTGCGGGACGCTCTGGGCGACGTATTTGACAAAAGCACAAAAAGCCGGATACACGAGTCTCCGGGAGGTATATGAAGCTTTGCGCTAGAATGTGACTTTTATCGTTTGGATCTCAAAGGAGACGGTTCCCATGTTGCACATCAGAGACGCTGTTTTGGGCGATTTGCCTTCCATGCTACGCATCTACAATCATGCGATCACTCACCTGGTCGCGACATTCGACTTGGAGCCACAGACCATTGCCCAGCGCGAAGTCTGGTTTCACAAGCACAACAAAAACCATCCTTTGATCGTCGCCGAATGGGAGCAAGAAGTCGTCGGCTACTGCTGCCTTTCCACTTTTCGCGAAAAACCCGCTTACAACAAAACGGTCGAGCTGTCCGTCTACATCGATGCAGAACAGCGGGGACGCGGCATCGGAACGGCCCTGCTGAGTGAAATCTTGCAGCGGGCAGAACAACTGGGCTACCATACCGTCATTAGCGGAATTGTCGGCGGCAATGAAGCGAGCGTCAAACTGCATGAAAAATTCGGCTTCACGCTTGCCGGAAGATTTCAAGAAGTAGGCTTCAAATTCGGCGAGTGGCACGACGTTTATTTTTACCAGCTACTGCTTGGGCAAGAACATTCCTCGCTCAGTCGTTAACAGGCTCGAAACAAGAAAAAGGAAGCTTGCGAGAGCTTCCTTTTTTCACGCTTATCTACGCTACTGGCTACGGAGCTTGCGGGGCCTGCGCCACATCTGCTTCGACGGCATTGGTCATCGCCAGCAACGCCTCATACGTGACTGGCAAAAGCGACTCGGCGATGCCAGCGGCGGTATAGACGACAGGGAAGCGCCGCAGCGAAGTGTCCACGATTACAGGCACTTCTTGCTCCAACGCAAAGGGACAGACAGCCCCGACACGATAGCCCGTCACCTTTTCGACTTCCTCCATGGAAGCCATTTTCGCTTTTCCCGAACCGAGCGCAGCTTTCACCTGCTTCGGGTGTATCTTGACATCGCCTGCCGCGACAAAAAGCGCAAACTGGTCGCCGGAGCGAAACAGGATCGACTTGGCGATTTGTCCTACCTCGCTGCCCAACGCTTCTGCGGCCGCTTCCGATGTAGGAAGAGGCTGTTCATACACAATCGGCTCCAGTTGCGGATCGTACCGTTTGACAAATGCGCGAACTCTCTCCAAGGGGCTTGTCTCTTGCATAGCTGCTCTCCTCCTTGCACACTACTCTTCCAGCACGTACACATCGTCACCGCAGGATACCGTGCCTGTCTCCACCACGGAAGCGTATACTCCGAAGTGATTGTCGTGGCGCTTCACGCATGCCTTCAATACTTCCGGGGTCCTCTGCAGCGTATCCGGGTCAATGTTTACGTACACACAACGCACGCAATGCATCGTTACTTGCAGCGTAACATCGTTGATTTTCAATTTTTTTCCTATCCATTTATCTTCTGCAAACGGCTCGTCGCCATCCAGCACAACGATCAGATTGCCGCGAAAGCGTCTCGGGTCAACCCATTCGCTGCCGATCTGGCGGGCAATCTCGCGCAAGGAAGCGTCTGTCACCAGCAAAATATGTTCTTCCCAGTCCTGCTTGCCCTCCGAAGGAATGCTGCGCAAAGGCGTAACGGGCCGTTTGGCGGTGTCCGCTACATGGGAAAAAAGCGATTCCCCCCACTCGTGAACGCTGCCGTCGCTCGCTACGACTCGCACCTGCGGATACTCTTCCTCGCTCTGTTTTGCCTCCATGGTTGCAGAATAGCCAATAAGAGCTGGAACTTTGTCTGCGCCCAAAAATTTTCCGGGCCGTGTATCATCCCAAAAGCGATACACGCGATCCCCGTACAGCCCAAAAGCATCGATCTCGGTTGATGTAAGTAGTTCCCCGCGCATTGCCTTCACAGGATGGCGATAGATGCTTTGCAATGCTCCTACCTTTTTCATGCAACCCTCTCCCTCTCTATCTAGCCTTTGATAAACGAGTTGCGTACCCTGCCCCAAAAGGTCAGGCGCTTGTAGCGCGCAAATTTCACTTTGCCCTGGCCCACGCGGCAAGTAATGGAACGGACACCTGTCCACACGCCTTGCTCGCGATCCAGCCCGATCATGATCTCCGGGTTCATGACAATCAGCTCTACTTCATGATGCTTGGGCAAAACAAGCGAGCTGTTGATCGTCCGGTATGCCTGGTTGTTGATCGAGGCGATCTCCGAAAGCTGAATGGCCTCAATCGACGGATGCACAATCGCCCCGTCTACAGCCTTGTTGTATGCCGTGCTGCCTGACGGCGAAGAGACGATCAAGCCGTCTCCGCGAAACGTCTCCAGCTCATCGCCGTTAATGTAGACGCAAGCAACCAGCGTCGACAAAGACGCATTGCGCAAGACAACTTCATTCAGCGCCCATTTATCGTATTGCTTGCCATCAGCGGTTTCAATCCGGCATTGAACGGTCGGATATTCAGAAATCGCTGGCTGGGCATGCAACAATCTGTCAACAAATTCATCCAGCTCCTCCGGCCGCCAGTCCGCATAAAATCCGAGGTGGCCTGTATGAATCCCGACGTAAGCCGGCTCCATCCCGTATTGGTGAACGGCTTCCAGCAGTGTTCCATCTCCGCCGATCGAGAGCACCATATCCGGCTCCTCATCGGTTCCATTCACAAAAGTATACGAGCTGCCAGCCTCCTTCAGCTTTTCCTTGAGCAAATTCTCTACTTCCCGTGTATAATCGTCATTTCGCAGTACAGTCGCAATCTTCATGCTGGTCTGCCCTCACTTTTATCCTTCGAAGCGGTCAAGTACGCTTGTTTGTTGATCTCACTATACCACATGAAAAAAGGAGATGCATGGAAACCGAAATGGATTTTACCAGCGTTCTTCCTGGAACGATCCCGCGCGAAATTCTTCCAGTCGCTTGCGCGTTGACGGGGTCATATCCGCAGGGAGCTGATCCCATAAAAAGTAGCGCATCTCCCTGACTTCATTCCCATCTGCCCCTCCGGCTTCCGAGCGTGCGGCGCTGGCATGAAACAAGGCGATGTGGTCCCTTTTGCCTTCACGCTCGCTGTAATACAAGTGGCAGAGCTTGAGCTTGGTCACAGTCAGGCCGCATTCTTCCCTAAGCTCTCTGCGCGCTGCGTTCCAAAACGTCTCGCCTTTTTCCACTCCGCCGCCTGGTAAATACCAGCCTGAAACATATGTATGCCGAATCAGCAAGACGCCCTTTTGCTCGTCGTCTACGATGAGCCGCACCCCGAGAGTTAACGGCTTGCGTACCTTCCAATACCATTTTGCCATTGCATGGTACCACGCCATGCCATCGCCTCCTGTCAGAACGTCTTTGTCACGGTTTCTCCCTTATCATTCTGTTTACAGGAAATGCTTCCCTGCCCACTCGCCATGTATCAGGCCAGTCAGACAAAAGCAGTCACGACGCTGCCCCAAGCAAAGAAAAAGCGGGCCTCATGCAAGGCCCACCCGTCATCCAAGGCGATTTTCCAGCTCTTTCACGATTGCCTCCGCCTTGCGAATCCATCTCGGGTCAATGTCGGCATCCTTGTCGATCGGCTGCTGAAACTGGTTCATCACTGCCGAAGCGACAGGCGCGTAGTACCCGATATCTTCTTCTACCCCTGTGTTGTACACGTGCCGCAACACAAACGGCTCGCCAAGCTCCAGCCACGCATCCGGGCTGTCCAGCTCCCCTTGCAAAACTTTTACAGGCAAGCGAAGGTAGACCATGTTTTGATCATCCAGCGTCCGGTCAAAAAAGCCTTGCTCATAGTCCCAGTTAGCCAGCGTAAAATGCGGCTCAAGCGACTCGCGAAAGTAGCCGAACGTCGCCTTCGTTCCGGGGAGACTGCTCTGTATTTTTTTCATCTGGTAATCCTCCTGCCTTCGTCACATTTTATGGATAGTGTGCGACAAAAGGGCAGGTTGTACTCGCACAGCCGTGCTCTTCAAACGCACAACAAGCCCCGCTGCCAATCATCCGCTGGCAAAGAGGCTTGCATGCTCCCGATTTTAGAGCAGGGCGATCGTAAGCAATGTAAACAAAGCGAGTGGAATGATTCTTTTGCCTCTGCGGCAAGGACGACGGCGCCTTCTTTTCGGCACGACAACCGCAGCCGGAGGAACTGGCGGTGGCGGTGGTGGCGGCGGAAACGGATACCATGGCTGCGGCGGGAAAGGCGGATAAGGGCTCATGTACGGGTTGAATCCGCCGTACGGACTAAAGAATGGATTGCCGTCCGGGAACGGCTGCATCTGGCCATACGGAAAGCTCGGGCTGCCGAACGGGCTGACTTGACCAAACGGCTGACTCGGACTGCCAAACGGACTCACTTGGCCGTACGGTTGGCTCGGACTGCCAAATGGTCTCATCTGGCCGTACGGTTGACTCGGGCTGCCGAACGGACTCACTTGGCCAAACGGTTGACCCGGACTGCCAAACGGAGCCATTTGACCGTACGGTTGACCCGGGCTGCCAAACGGACTCACCTGACCAAACGGTTGACCTGGACTGCCAAACGGAGTCATCGGAGCGTAAGGATAGCAGTCATCGGCGTACGGACTGACTTGCCCCCCTGGAGGTCGCCGATTTGGCTGGCTGCTGCTGCTAAACGGACTGACATCGCCGTACGGCTGATAGCCGCCGTAGGGGAGATACCCTCCGTAAGGATTCCAATCCTGATGCATTCCCCAGTCGCCGGGCGATTTCCGGCTGGCTACCTCTTCGATTTCATATTCATAGTCGTTTTCTTCCGCATCCGGGTCGTCCACTTCGACGTATACATTCTGATCGTCAAAATCCACGATCACGCCTTCAAAAATCTGGCCGTCTATCGCTTCAATGCGCACTTTTTTCTCGACGTGTTCTTTGCATATGTTGTGCACATTTTCGCGCATATCCTTGATCAGACTGACCGTCTGGACGTCAGCCTGGTACAGGTTTTTTTCATCCTGCATGGAAACTCCTCCCCTTCTGGTGCTCTTTATTACCATATACATGTGCCCATGGGGAGGTGTTCCGGTTTGCAGGCAAGACTAGCCCATTTTATGTGCGCTGACGTTTTCTTCTGTTACGAAGCGCACAGGCAAGAACGGGGCGAGCTGCTCCCGCTCTCCTTTTTCCAGATAGTCCGCCATCCACTTCGCTGTGGCGGGCGAGAGCAAAATGCCGTTGCGGAAGTGCCCTCCGGCAATCGACAGCTCTTCCCATCCAGGTACAGGCCCAAGCAATGGCTTGCCATCCGCCGTAGCTGGCCGCAATCCGCCCCACGCCTCCAGAAAAGCGGCTGAATGCAAGGCCGGAACGTACGGCATGACCCCGTTCAGGATGCTGGCTAACCCCGCCATCGTCACTTCGCGCTGAAAGCCGCTCTCGTCTTCTGTTGCGCCAAGCACGATTTTGCCGTCTTTTTTCGGCGTCACATATCCCGTCGTGCCAAAAATGACGGTGCGCAGCGGAATGCCGACAGAGGAAACAGCGGCAATCTGACCGCGAACCGGACGCACCGGAACCGACACCCCCAGCAAGTCCAGCATGACACCTGCCCACGCTCCCGAAGTGATCACCGTATGCGCGGCGCGCAACGGCCCGAGCGAGCTGTCCACGCCAACTACTTTCCCGCCTTTTACCGCGATGCCGCTCACGACACAGCCGGAATGCAGCACAACTCCTTGCAGCTTGCACGCTGTCACCAAAGCGCGAAGCAACATGCGATTGTTGATGTGCCCCTCGTACGGGGAGTAAATCGCTGCCTGCGCTTTGTCTGTCAACAGCGGCTCCACCTCCGCCAATTGCTGCCTTTCCGTCAAAAAGTGCACGCTATGCCCCGCGTCCTTTTGCCAGCGAAATTTCTCTGCCAACTGTGCTTGCTCGCCATCGTCGAGCGCGACCGTGAGCAGCCCCTCCAGGCTGAGCTGTACATCGCCCCCGGTAAACTCCTCCAGCTCTTGCGCCCACTGCGGATAATAAGCCAGCGACGCCATGCCGAAATCGAGCATGGGACCGGGCGCTGTAAACTCCTTCAACGGCGCGAGCATGCCCGCTGCTGCCGAGGACGCCTGTCCGCCCCATTCTCCTTGCTCAACCAACGTGACGCCCATCCCTCTGCGTGACAATTCATACGCCAGACTTAAACCGATAACTCCTCCACCCACTATGAGACAATCGCCCACGTTTTTCTCTCCTCGCTGTTGTGATCTCTCTCCTGATCCAAGTTGAACAGGGCAACATACAAAAAGCCCACCCGTTCCCAAGCAGGAAAAGGTGGGCTTCATACGCCGTATAGCCAAAGAAAAAAGCGCTGTTCGCCGGCAACCGTATCCCTGCGCCGGCATGATCCGGATCAGGTGCAATGGGTCGACGGTCGTATGCTTCCATCCTCTCAGCCCCGCGTGAAGGACTCCCCAAGTTGCTTCTTTACATATTCATTTCACCAACCAAGTATAGTCCTCCTGGCCGCCAGTGACAAGATGCTATACGCTCAATCCTCGTCTTTTACATCGTAGCTCTCCGGAACCGTCTCATGGCGCGCTGCCTCCTCGAACTCGCGGAGCTTGCGCATTTCTTCCATATGATGGTTGAACTGTTCCTTGTTGATGACGTACTCGTAGCCGTCGTGCAGAGCGCGAATCTTGCCCTGGTGAATCTTTTCCAAAATAAACGTTTCCGGAAGCTCCAAGTACGCTGCTGTCTCTTCCACGGTCAAATATGTCTTGTTATCGCGCAATCTTGCCTCCAATTCCGCTTTCTGCTGCTCGAATCCAGGTTTGCCCAAAAGGGCGAACATGTTGGCCTTGTACGCCTCCACCCCGGGCTGGTCAAACGGATTGACGCCCAATAAATAGCCGCTGATTCCGCACGCCTTTTCAAAAAAGTAGATCAAGGCCCCGAGGTGATACGCTGTCGCCTCTGGCATCTCGACAAGCAGGTTCGGCACGCCGCCATCCACGTGGGCGAGCACCGTCCCTTCGAAAGCCTTTTTATTGACAAATCCCATCCGCTTGCCGGACAAAAAGTTCAGTCCGTCCACATCAAGCGGGTCTTCTTCTACCGTGACATCGATGGCTGGCTTGTTTACGGTTACCACTGTCTCGAACAAGTGTCGCATGCCGTCCTGTATGTACTGCCCCAAGGAATGCAAGTCTGTGGAAAATTCGGCAGCGGCGGGAAAAATTCCTTTTCCATCCTTGCCTTCCGACTCCCCGAAAAGCTGTTTCCACCATTCGGCGAAAAACCGGAACTGCGGCTCGTAGCTGACCAGAAGCTCCACCGTTTTGCCTTTGCGGTACAGGGCGTTGCGAATCGCCGCATACTGGTAGCACGGATTTTCGGCCAAATCCATGACCATGTACCGCTCGCTCGCATCTTGCGCTCCTTTCATCAGGGCATCCATGTCGGCGCCGCTCACGGCGATCGGCAATAGTCCGACTGCTGTCAGGACAGAAAAACGCCCGCCGATGTCATCGGGAATGACAAAGCTCTCGTAGCCCTCATCTTCCGCAAGCTTTTTCAAGGCCCCCCGCGCTTTGTCCGTCGTAATGTAAATTCGCTTCTTCGCCTGCTCGCGGCCGTACTTGTTTTCCAGCCAATTGCGCAACAGCCGAAAAGCTATAGCAGGCTCTGTCGTCGTGCCCGATTTGGAGATGACGTTGATGGAGACGTCTTTGCCTTCCAACACGTCCATCAGATGAGAGATATACACCGGACTAATATTGTTGCCGACAAAATAAATTTCCGGCGATCGCCGCTTCGACTTCGGCAGCAAGTTGTAAAAGCTGTGGCCCAATACGTCCAGTACAGCTTTCGCTCCTAAATATGAACCCCCGATTCCAATTACCAAAAGCACATCTGAGTCAGCCTGGATACGTGCCGCCGCCTGGCGAATCCGCTCATACTCGACGCGGTCGTATTTGTTCGGCCAATCTACCCAGCCAAGATAGTCTCTGCCTGGACCCGTTCTTTTGTGCAACATTTCATGCGCCTGCCCGATTGCTGGCGCAAGCTGCTCCCATTCATGCTGTCTCACAAAGCCGCGTGCATTGGAATAATCAAATCGAATCGCTTGGTTCATGGCTCCCCTCCCAAGGAACGTCATCTATTTTCTTATCTTATCACGCAAAAAGCGAGAAAGTTACTTTCCGTCAAAACATCGCAAAATGTGAGCAAATCGTGAACGATTCGGCAAAAGTGTTACCTTTTTCCATGCCTTCCGTAAAACTACTTCGAGCAATGAAATAATGGTTTCTTTTTAGAACAACAAGGGGAAATGAAAATGAAAAAACGGTGGTGGATCATCGGTTCCGTTGTCGTCCTGTTAGGGGCAGGGTTCGTTGGACTCAACATGATGGGTTCTCAGCAAGCCATGGGCATGCCCGTCAACATCGGAACACCGACCAAATCAGCTCTGGAAAGCAAAATCTTGACCTCCGGAATCGTCATCGTGGAGGACAAGCAGAAGCAGTATGCGAATGTGAACGGCACGTTGCGCGAGTTCGTCGTCAAAGAAGGCGACAAGGTCAAAAAAGGCCAGATCATCGCCAAAATTGATACGACCGATGTGGACAGCAGACTGCTTGATCTCGAAGCGCAGATGGAAGTCGCAAAAGCCAATCTTGCCAAAGCCCAGATCGGCGTAGAACCGGAAGAAGTAGCACAGGAGCGCGAGCGGGTCACGCAGGCACAGCGCGAGTACGATGCGGCCAAGCGAGAATACGACCGGATGAATCAATTGTTCTCCTCAGGCGCTTCGACTCAGCAGGAAGTCGACAAGGCGAAGTCTATCTTGGACAACGCGCTGTCCGCCCTCAATGTGGCGAAACAACAGTCCGCCCTGAAACAAAAAGGGCCGCGCAAAGAAGACATCGCCGCTCAGCAGGCACAAATCAACAAACTGGCCGTCGAACGGACTCAACTGGAAAAAGAACGCGTCCAGAGCGTTGTCGTCGCACCTGCGAACGGAACCGTTATTGGCGTCGCGGCGGACAACGGCCAATACGTCAACAAAGGCACGGAAATTTTGACACTGGCTAATCTCGACAACTTGCTCATTCAGGCTGACATCAACGAATCGGATGTCGGCAAGCTGAAGCTCGGACAGACGGCGACCATCGAAGGCATTACGCTGGGCAAACAAATGCTGAATGCCCAGATCACCCGAATCGCCCCGATCGCAACCACCAGCCAAAGCAGTTCGGGCCAAAGTGAGAAGACCCGCGTCAAAGTCATCCTCAAGCCGCAAGGAGATTTGAGCGCGCTCAAGCCAGGCTTCCACGTGGACATCAACATCTTGGCGGAAAAAATCGATAACGCTCTGCAAGTTCCGATCGAAGCTATCCAGCAGGAAGCGGACGGCAGCACTTTCGTCTGGATATCCGAGAACGGAATCGCCAAGAAACAGAAAGTCGCCACAGGCACTGAAAATGAACTGTTCTCCCACATCAAGCAAGGTCTGAACGGAGACGAGCAAATCATTTTGGGACCTGTTGAAGCGCTGAGTGAAGGAGCGCCTGTCATGCCGATGAGCGGCGGTCCCGCACCAATGGGCATGTAACGACTGGATGTGTTCCACGTAAAAAGGAGGTCAGCCGACAATGCTTCAGGTAGAAGGCTTGACGAAATCATACAAGACTGGCGATAGCACCCTCCCTATTTTGAAAGGTGTATCCTTGCTGGTGGAACAAGGCGAGTTCGTCGCCATCATGGGACCATCAGGATCAGGGAAATCGACGTTCATGAACATGCTGGGCTGTCTGGATCGCCCGGACACGGGAAGCTACATTCTCGACGGGATTGAGGTAAGCAGCCTCAATGACAAGCAGCTCGCCTACGTACGCAATCAAAAAATCGGCTTTGTGTTTCAGTCGTTCAATCTGCTCGCCCGCTCCACTTCCCTGCACAATGTAGAGTTGCCGATGATGTACGCCAACGTCAGCCGTTCGGAAAGGCGCAACCGGGCTACAGAAGCGCTGAAACGAGTAGGGCTGGGCGAACGCATGCACCACAAGCCTACTCAACTGTCCGGGGGTCAAAAGCAGCGCGTCGCCATCGCCAGAGCGCTGGTCAACCGTCCCGCCATCCTTTTGGCAGACGAACCGACAGGAAACCTCGATAGTCGCTCCGGTGTCGAGATCATGTCGATTTTTCAGGAACTGCACGCTCAAGGCGTCACGATTATTCTCGTCACGCACGAGATGGACATCGCCCAGCACGCCGAGCGAATCGTCACGTTCAAAGACGGCATCATCATCCGCGATGAGCGGGTAGAGGAACGCGTTTTCTCTACCCCGAATGACGAGGTGATTGTCACGTGAATTTTATGGAAAGCTTTTACACCGCACTGGAGGGCATCTGGGCCAACAAAATGCGCTCGGCCCTGACCATGCTCGGCATCATCATCGGGATTACTTCTGTCATCGCCGTTACCGCGCTTGGAGAAGGCGGACAAAAAGCAATCAACGACGAGATGGAAAAATTCGGGCAAAACACCTTCAACGTCTTCATTAACTGGGAGACAAAAGAAAAAATCGAATCCGACGACCTGACTATCGATGACGCTGCTGTCCTGGGCAGAATCAGTCCGGCAATCGAGTACATCGTCCCTTACAGCGGAACGACAATCGAGTTGAAGGGGCCGAAAAAAGAAGAGCGGGCCAACCTGACCGCCACCACGGCGGATTATTTCAACATCCAGAAAAGAATGAAAGTAACAAAAGGCCGCCTGTTCAGCGATACCGATGACAAGGAACAGCGCGCTGTCGTCGTGCTGGAGGACAAGCTTGGCGAAAAGCTGTTCGGACAAATGAATCCGATCGGTCAGCGCGTTCGCTGGGGAAACAATTCCCTCGTCGTCATCGGCACGTACTCAGAGGAAAAATTCAAGTTTGACATGGGCCAGGAAACATTCGGCGCCGTAGTTCCCATCCAGTATTACAACTCCCTGCTGGAAGAACCGTCGATCCATTCGTTTATGGGTACGGCTGTCGACAAAGCTTCCGTCAACTCGGCCATGCAGCAGGCCAAGCAATATTTGACGCGCAAACACCAAAAGAACGACCATTACATGGTTCGCAGCATGCAAGAATCGGTTGACCAGTTCAATCAGCTGACAGGCACGCTCACCTTGATTTTCAGCATCATCGCCGGGATCTCGCTCGTAGTCGGCGGGGTCGGCGTCATGAACATCATGCTCGTCTCCGTCACCGAGCGCACGCGGGAAATCGGGATTCGCAAAGCGCTGGGGGCGCGGCGAAGCGATATTTTGATTCAGTTTCTCATTGAATCCATCATCGTCTGCCTGATCGGCGGATTGGTCGGCGTCCTGTGCGGACTTGGCATCGCCGCCTTGATCTCGCATTTTGCCAACCTTCCACCGCTGCTATCGTGGAACAGCGTATTTATCGCGTTTGGCTTCTCCAGCGCTATCGGCATCTTTTTCGGGCTTTATCCAGCCAACAAAGCTGCCAAGCTCGACCCGATCGAAGCGCTGCGTTACGAATAGACCGATACAAAAAACATGCACCTGTGCAACTTTCGCCACAGGTGCATGTTTATGTTGGAAACGTATCTGTCATCAGCTTCAAAAGAAAAAAAAGCGCAATCCCGACGCTCGCGACTGTCCACCAGAGCGTTTTGCTGTCAGTCTTGTCTGCCTTGTAGATACCGCTCAGCTTCCAGGTGCCTACAGCTACACAGAGGAGACTGATCAGGAGCAGGATTGTCCCCATGATCTCCCTCCTTTCCCCTCTCCTAGCTATATGGGGATGGAGGGAAAAAAATCACTCCTTGGGCTGCTTTTTCCCCAACCGGCCGAGCACCTGGCGACCGCGCTGCTTGAGCGCCTCGTCTTTAAGCGCAAGCTGCCGCTTTTTCATCAGGCCGTTTTTCGAAGTATCCGGACGATCCGGTTGTTTGTCGTCGCGCATCAGTTGAACTTGCCTCCGCCTTTTTTCTCATAGTCATCCAGCAGCTCGGCAAAGCTTTTGTTGCGCTCGCGTGCTTCCTGTTCGCGGCGTCTTTGTTCTTCAGCTTCCTTTGCCTTCCGCTCGTTTTCTGACTTCATGTCTTTTTCCAGCTGCTTCAGCTTCGATACCGCATCTGCGTTCAGCATGTCCTTCAAGCTGCCAAGCGAAGCCTTCGCTTCTGTTGCTGCTTCCTGCGTGTGACGCTGGTTTGGTTGCTGTTTTTGTTTTTTCTTTGCCATTTGAACTGCCATCCTTTCCCTATCGAACTAACGCCCTCATTCTCCGTCCCGTTTTGGGTCATACTACTTGTAAGCTTCGCATTGAGAGGAGGACGAAACATGGTGCGCAACAAAGCAAAAGACTTTGGAAAAACCGCAGAAATCCGCGGCCCGAAAGCTCAATCCGAGGCCATCCGTTCCAACGGTTCCATTAATAGTGAACCACAAGAAAGGTTAAAAGAAAACCGTTAGGCCAAAAGTTTAACCGCCGGGCTTGGTATCACGCCCGGCGGTTTTTATTGGGAGACATACTCTTCGGACTGGCTCTTTTTTGCACCGACTCTTGCCTCAGGACGGTCAGCTTGTCATCCAGTTGAAAGCGGCAACCGTTTTTGACCAGCCTTTTGGCCAAATCCCGCTCCATGGCGATGCGCGGCAGCTCCTTGAACAACCCGGCCCGAAGCAAGTGTTCCTTGCGCAGCGAGACGTGGTGGGTATCAAACAGCGCCCATGGCGAGCGATAACGCGTAAGGTGCGGTCCGTATTTTTCCCGGATTGCCAGCCGCTTCTGCGCCATCGGACAAGGCAAGCCGATATGAAAAGGCAGTTCGTTTACGATCTGGCTTTCTTCCAGCAGCGGGATCGGTTTGACAAGCGTATGCGGCCGTTTGATGTGCGGGTATTGCTCCAGCCAAAGCTGGCACTCCGCGTGCTGGATCTCCGTAAACCCTGGCTCATACACGGAATATATCCGCTTTCGATCCTGTCCGAGCAAGACGAGCTGACTGGCTTTCTCATGCGCCTGCTGATGGACGCCGATGAATGAACGCGGAACAAGCATGTGGCTGGCCAGAAACACAATCAGTTCGCCTCGCGCAAGCTTGATCCCCGAATTGAGCAAATAGGCGAGCGGCTTTTGTTTGCGAAGCCGCACATAGTTCAACGAAAAATGGGCGGTAAATCGGGACAGTTTTTCCGCCGTCTCATCCGTTGAAGCGTTGTCAAGGACGATCACCTCAAACTGTTCAAACGCGCAAAATTGCAGGTTGAAGCCGAACAGGGTATACAAGAGCTGATCGTCTGCATCTTTGGCAGGAATGACGACACTTGTCAGCATCGAATCTCCCCCCTTTTTCTGTGAAAAACGTCAAGCCGCTTTTCATGAAAGTGGATGTTACCGTTTTGTTTTGTAGCATATGCGGCAGACCATCATTTGGGCTGGGCTTGGCTCACGACCCGACCGCCACCGTATAAGCAACGAAAGTGTGATGCATGCTAAAAATGATGGCTGCCTCTCTTGGCGAACCTTTCGGCTGTATGGATAAGTGGATAAAGGAGGTTCAACGAATGGACAACGACCAGAAGCATCGTGAAAAAACAAAGGATATTTCCCTCGACGGAACCTTGCCGCATCAGATCAGCGCCCCTGATTTCAAAAAATCGTCCCGCTCCATCCAGCGACCTTTTGTCAACGAATTTGGCGTCGTGATCGGAGACAGCTTGTACGAGTCCAAAGAATCCCCGTTGAACAACTGGAGCACGGACACGGACCCTTCCATCATGGCGGGCGACCAATGGGTGCATCCAACCAACGATATCGGCTGGAACTCCTACGAAAACAAGGAGCTGCTGGAAGACAAGCCTATAGGCAATGCCCGCTTTATGCATCCGACGAAAGATGTCAGCAAAGGCAAGGATTGATTGAGCTGTCTTGAAAAAAAATCGCCCATTCGGAAAAGACACACTGACCGAATGGGTGTTTTTGGTTTGTATGTTACAATGGGGCTTGAAGAGACAGAAAGGAGCTGGCCCATGAGCATCACACTTGCGATAGCGCCTGCATTTTCGCTCGCCTATCAACGATATTCCGAATTTCGTCCAGGTGACACGCTTCGCCTGTACGTGCGGACAAGCGGTCCTGGAACGGGCGGGCTTTTCTACGCGATTGAAAAAGATGAAGCCATGCCTGACGACGCCATTTTCGAAGTGGAGGGCTTGCGCTTTGTCATCCGCCCTGCCGATTTCTGGTACTTCGATGGCGGTCAGCTTGACTTTGACCCTACATACGGCGAATACGGCTTTCGCTTCTTCAACCCGCGTCTGGCGGACTAGCAGAAACTTTTCTGGGCGTCATCCGTATGAAAGAGAGACTGCCATGACGTATGGGAGGAGCGTTTCATGAAAAAGAGCGGTTCGATTCTTTTGGCCGTCGGCGCTTTTTTGCTGGCCAATTTCAAATGGTTAATCGGTATTTTGAAGTTCTCCAAATTCGGCGCAACCCTTTTGTCGATGATCGTCAGCCTCGGGGCGTACGCCATGATTTACGGCTGGAAGTTTGCCGTGGCGATCGTCTACCTGATTTTCGTCCATGAGATGGGGCATGTCATCGCTGCCAAGCGCAAGGGCATTGCGACTTCGCCAGCCGTCTTCATCCCGTTTGCGGGTGCTTTTATATCGATGAAAGACATGCCGCGCGATGCGAAAACAGAAGCGTATCTCGCTTATGGCGGACCGCTTGCCGGGATGATTGCCTTTTTGCCTGCCCTGCCGCTTTACTGGTGGACGCAGGACCCGTTCTGGGCATTGGTCATCTACCTCGGTGCCGTACTCAACCTGTTCAATCTGTTGCCCGTCTCCCCGCTGGATGGCGGACGGATTGTCTCTGTGCTTTCCACAAAAATCTGGTTCGTTGGACTGATCGGTCTGGGGATCATGCTGTTTACCAATCCAGGCCCGATTATGGGACTCATTTTCATCCTCGGTCTGATTACTTGGTGGAACCGCCTGCGTGAAAACTACCAGCATCAGGTGCTGCAATACGAACGGGAACAAATCGAAAAGTTCATGCACGATATCGCCAAATGGCCTGAACTGGAAACGACATGGGACATGCGCGTCAGCATGAACGAAGAAGTAAGCGCACTGAATCAGGCTGAGCCGGACAAACGCTTCCTCGTCCCGTTCCTGCATGACGAAAAGCGGCTGGCACGCGACCAGAAGCGGCTGGATAAAGTGTATATGAACAGAAAATGGGAACTGTTCAAGCAATGGGAGCGCGAGCCGATCATGTTCATCGAGTCGGACCCGCTGCGTCCCGCTCCGTCCCAGGCACTGCAAGAAGCCGAGCAGGCAGCTCGCCAGCGGCTGACGGAAGTCGATGAGCAAATGCATCGGCTGACAACGTATTATGTCGCTCCGGCCTCGACCAAGTGGAAAGTGCTGGCTGCTTACCTCGGGCTGGCCGCTGTTTTGTCGGCGTTCTTCGTCTACGGACAGCAGCTTTTGCACCGCTAATCCAGGCTTTGCTCCGACCGTCCGGTTCGTTTGGACCGGACGTTTGACCTTCTGTGACCTTCTGTGGGCGCAAAAACGTGCGCTACGCATACCTGAGAGTCGCTCTTCCCCAGCAAGAGGTCAGAAACGCCCGCCATGGTGATTTATCGCTTTTGAGAGTTGGCGCCAAACAGAGTAAAATAGGAGTGTACTTTCATAAAATTCCAGAGAGGATGACTTTTTACTTGGACAACGTCCCGATAGTGCTCAACCTGCTGCTTGTGATATTTCTTGTTTTTCTGAACGGCTTCTTCGTCGCCGCAGAGTTCGCTCTCGTCAAAGTGCGGCAAACGCGCTTGACACAATTAGTGAATGAAGGAAACAAACGCGCTGTATACGCTCAAAAAGTAACGCAAAAACTGGATGGCTATCTGTCTGCCTGCCAGGTCGGGATTACTCTCGCCTCGCTCGGACTGGGTTGGGTCGGGGAACCGGCTATCGCCCATATGATCGTCGAACCGCTGCTTGGTTCAACAGGATTGCCTGCCTATGCGATTTCTGCGATATCTTTTGGTATAGCGTTCGCGATTATTACCTTCCTGCACATCGTCTTGGGTGAACTGGCTCCGAAATCATTGGCCATTCAAAAAGCAGAAGAAACTTCGCTGTGGGTTGCCGCGCCATTGATGTTTTTCTATAAAATGCTTTACCCGGCGATCTGGTTTTTGAACGGAACCGCCAACGCCCTGATGAAACGACTTGGATTCGAAGCGATCTCGGAACATGAAGCAGCTCATACCGAAGAAGAAATCCGCATCCTCGTCAACCAAAGCCACCAAAGCGGTCATATTGACCAGACTGAATTGTCGCTGGTGGAACACGTTTTCGACTTTTCCGAAACCTTGGCCCGGGAAACGATGATCCCGCGAATTGACATGGTTTGCTTATATAGCACGAATACATTTGAAGAAAACTTGGAGATCATCCGCACGCAGCGACACACCCGTTTCCCTGTAGCGGCTGAGGACAAAGACAACATCATCGGTTTTGTCCACGCCACCGATTTTTACCTGGCGGCCCTGCAAGACGGACGTGTCAAGCTGGATTCGTTGCTCCGCCCTGTTCTGACGGTTCCGGAAACCATGGAGATCAGCACAGTCCTGCGCCTGATGCAGAAAAAGCGCTCGCAGCTCGCGATCGTCATCGACGAGTACGGCGGTACAGCTGGTCTGGTAACGATGGAGGACATTCTGGAAGAAATCGTCGGAGATATCCAGGACGAGTTCGACGAGGAAAGACCGGAGATCGAAAAGCTGGATAACGGCCTCTCCGTTTCCGGCATGCTGACGCTCGCCGACTTGAACGATCATATCCCGTTCGAGCTGGAATCCGAGGATGTAGACACGATTGGCGGCTGGCTGTACAGTCAGCTGGAAGAAGATATCGCGGTAGGCGCTACAGTCGAGTGGGAAAACTACTTGTTCACCGTCAAGCAAATGGATAATCACCGTGTCACCCGCGTGTTGATTACGCCGATTAAAAACGACGAATCGCCGCAGCAAGAAGAGCTTTTGACCGTTTCCTGATCAACGAAAAGCCACTCCCCTTAGCAACTAGGGTGAGTGGCTTTTTTTGTGTGAAAAACGCCTCGATTTTTTCCAGATATTGGATGATTCTGTTTGCGGTCAACAAAACGGTCACGGCTGTATTGTTTTGGTTTCGGCTGGAGTCAAGTCGTTTCCAAGCCATCCGACCGCTTCCAGTCTTGCACGCCGTTGTCCTCCAGTATGCCCATCGTTACGTCACTAATATCAGGATCGGTCAGCAGACTGTCGCGAATGCGGTATTTAATGTCGTCCGCTACCGCAAGAGTCAGACCCGCTCGCAGCTCGACATAGCATTCTACGTGGTAAAAGCGGCCTTCCTGGACAATTCGCAGGCGATTGATATCCGTCACATCCGGATCAGCAAAAATAATCGCTGCCACCCGGTCTTCGACTTCTTTTGGAGCGGCGACCCCAATCAAGCCGACCATGTTGTCGTATCCTACCTTGAACGCCACCCCGACCATCAAAATGCCGATCATGATCGTAGCGATACCGTCGAGCAAGGCAAACGTCGTAAACTGTGTCACCACTACCGCGATCAGAGCCAGGAGCGCTCCCGTCGTCGCTACGATATCTTCGTAAAAGACAAGCCGTGTCGGCGGCGCCGCGCGTCCCACATGGCGAAACGCAGCAGGCACAATCCCCCAGCCTTTTGCCTCGACGCGAGTCTCGTGCACGATTTCTTTCATCGCCTTGACCAACACCAAGCCATCTACGACAATCGCCAGAAACAAGATGATAAAATTAAGCCAGAAGTGGCTGGCGTGCGCAGGCTCTTTGAGCAGATGAACGCCTTCCATGACCGTCTCGTACGCCATGATCGTTACGACAATGACTGCGATCATGCAAAACAGGTTGATGACCCGACCAAATCCGGTCGGAAAGCGCGGTGTCGGCTTCTTTTCCGCCAGTACGCTGCCGAAAAACACAAAGCCCTGGTTGACCGCGTCCGCAATCGAGTGCATAGCCGAAGCGAACATCGCCCCGCTGCCGCTGTAGGCTGCGGCAAAGCCCTTGACAATCGCCAGGCCGAGATTGCCCAAAGCTGCTGTCGCTGAAGATGTGTTTCCCTTTTTTAACGTTGTCCAAAAAGAACTCATCCTGCCCGTATCCTCCTCGGGAAAAATCCTGTTTCTTCGTTTATTATTCCCCGTGAAAGCACGTCGTTCCTTTTTCAATAAAAGGAAAAAGGCAGCGCCGCCGACCGCGTTGGCAGCCTTTACGCCAACAATTTCAGCCCCGCCACGGACACGATGACCAGCCCAATGAAAACAAGCCGCAGCGCATCTTTTGGCTCCCCGTAAAACAGCATTCCGACCAAGGCGCTTCCTACCGTGCCGATTCCCGTCCATACGGCGTAGGCGGTGCCCATCGGAATCCCGTTCATCGCGATCGACAGCAAAATGAAGCTGAGCGAAAATCCGCCGAGCAGGACAGCCCATGAACGCAGCGACGGCCGCTGGTTCACCTGCGAAATCCCCATGACGCCTACCACTTCAAACAACCCGGCAAAAATCAACGATACCCATGTCATGCAACTTCCCCCTCCTTGCGCGAATCTCCTCCATGTTCATGCGTGACCACCTTCAAGCCGATGATGCCCGCCAGCAACAGAGCAATCAGCCCAACTTTCATCCAACTGAACGGCTCCCCGAAAAAAGCCATCTCGACAATGACGGTGCCCGCCGTGCCCAACCCGACAAAGACAGCGTACACCGTGCTCGTCGGCAGCCTTTTGCCTGAGTAGATCAACACAGCGAAGCTGATCATAATAGCAATCGCCGTCAGTGCCCACTCCCACAATTGGTCCGCGTATTTCAGCCCTGCTACCCACATCACCTCAAACACGGCGGCAAGCACGACCAGCAGCCAGTTTTTTTGCATCGTAACCCCTCCTTTTTATATCGTTCCCCAAGTGCAACTCGCAGGCTCACCCGGGCTTTTTCCCACATGCAAAAAAAGCCACGGGCGAATACCGTTACAGATATTCTCCCGGGCTTTTATCCCTCCGTGTACACGGCAAACGCCGTGGGTTTTCTCTCGGTCCAGTCCGGCCACTGTCTGGCTCGCGGAACCCTAGAAAACTCAACATATGCAATTTGACTCATGGGCAACTGGCTCCTATTGTAGCAAAAGCCAAACGATTTTTGCAAGATTTTCGCAAGGGCAGCTACTTGTGCTATTCTAACTTACGTAAAGCAAAAGCTCGTCCCAAACGAAAACAAGCAAGGAGAATAAGCCGATGACGAATGTATTGTTTGTGTGCCTGGGAAATATTTGCCGCTCCCCGATGGCAGAAGCTGTTTTTCGCCATCTTGTCGAACAGGAAGGGCTGAGCAAAGAAATCAGCATCGACTCTGCCGGGATCGGCGGCTGGCATGCCGGAGAGCGTCCGCACAAAGGCACCCAACAGGTTCTCGACGAAAAAGGGATCGCTCACGACACGTTGCGCGCCCGGCAAATCAAGCACCACGATTTTTCCGAGTACGACTATGTCGTCTGCATGGACGAAGAAAATTTGGCGGCGCTCACCCAAATGGCTCCGTCAGGCAAAAATGTGCACCGCCTGCTGGACTTCGCCAGCTCCGTACAGGAGCAAAACGTGGAGGACCCTTACTACACCGGGCGTTTCTCCTACGTATACGACTTGGTGGAAGCTGGCTGCCGCGGCCTTTTGGCAGAGATCAAAAGCAAAAAGGGATAGCCCTCCGTCTGGGGGCATCCCTTCTTTTTTTACACAGCTACGGTCTTTTCCTCCCACAGCCTGCCCAGCCAGCTTACCGTGCTGCCGATCAGCTTGCTGTAGCTGTCTGCGGAAGAAAATGTATGATCGCCGCCGACAATCACTTCTTTTTCGCATGTTCCCCTTCTGCGCAAGTGCAGCTCCCGCTCGTAATGGAACATCGCATCGACTGCAATGACGTCATCGCGATTGCCGTGCAGGATCAGCACATCTCCTTCAAACTGCTTGACGTGGCGCAATGGCTGAGCACCGTTCAACGACTGGAAGTAGCGTCCGGAAAGCAAGTAGCCATTATGGTCGGTGCTCCCCAAAGAGAGTGCTTCCTGATACTCTTTTTCCCCGACGATCCGCACGATGTCTTCAAACGGCTGGGCTACCGCAGCCCACAGCACCATGGAATGAATCCGTCTGTCCTGACTTGCCGTCAAGGCCGAGACAGCCCCGCCAAGGCTGTGCCCGAGCAAAATAATCCGTTCCTGGTCTACCCGTTCCAGCGCAGCAGCGTAATCGAGCACATCGCGTGTCTGCTTGAGCAAAACGTCCAGCCCGCCTGCTCCGTAATCCCCGTCGCTTTCTCCGCATCCGCCATAATCAAAGCGCAAAACGCCAAACCCGTGAGCGGCAAGCTCTCTGGCGGCTTTTACAAACAAGCGGTTGACGCCGACTCGACTGCCGATAAAGCCATGGCAGATGACAACCAATGGGTATTTCGCAACCGTCCTGCCGTTTTGCTGCTCTGGCTCATGCAACGTTCCCGTCAACATAACTGTCTCGCTTGGAATATGTAATGTCCGTTCCAAAGAACTCACCTCTTTTATTTATAGTATTCCGAGTAGTTTACTTTGTTATTGACTATATTATCTCCTGTCCTGGCGAAAATGTCAAGAGTCGCCTGCGTTTTGGCACAGGCGACTCTTTTTATGGCTGAAGCGCTTTGCCGATTCTTGCTTGCAGCACTTCAAGCAGCTGCATCCATTCCCGTCCTTGCTCGGATTCTTCGTTGCCAGCATACTGGTGCTCGCTTGGATAGAGCGAGTAGAAAACGCCCTCTTTGTTCTCCCCGATTTTCGTCAGGAAAGGATGCTCTTGATAATAAGGCAGCTTCGCCTGCTCCTTCGTCAAGCGGACAACCGTCGCCAACGGAACGTCTTTTTTGGCTGCTGTGTCCTTGTAGTAAAACTGCACGCTAGACGGGTTGCCTTCTTCGTTCGGCAATGTCGCTTCCACGATTTTCAGCTTGCTCATCACTTTTTCCGGCAACAAAATCCGGTAGCCGAGCTTGCTGTCGTAAGCCTTCATCGCTTCGAAAGTCTTCTCGATGTTTTGATCGTTCAACGACTCAGGCGTATTCCAGATGCCTACCGATTTGTCCGATGCAGGTGCAACACTCTCGACAAACCATTGGTCACCCTGCTGGCTCACGACGAGAATCGCCCGATCCGTGCCGAATTTGCCTGTGGAAGTCACCAGGTCAAAATCGATCTGGTATTTCAGCTTTTGATTTTGCCCGCTGCCAACAGAATCATCCGTTATGCTTGCGACCGTAAAGCCTTCCACCCACGGACTGGATGCGCCTGTCACCCAATGGGCGTTCTCCAGAGGAGCTTTCAGCCCGGAACGCGCCTGCTCTGTCAAGAGCGCGTATTGCAGCGCACCGTTTCTCAGTTTGACAGCCTTTGCCCAAGTCTGGGCCGTATCGTATGCAGAAGTAGGAATAATCCCGCTCTCCAGCATTTTCAATTGCTCGCTCACTGAACTTTGAACAACTGCCGGTTTTTCCACTGCTGCGGCGCTGGATGGCTGCTGCACAATCGTCACGACGGAATAAGCCGTAACCCCGATTGCCAGTGCCGAACCTAACACGATGATTTTTTTCAACATTTCTGAACGCCTCCCAGTTGATCCCATGCCTGTATCGTACAGGCGAAAAATTGACTTGCACCTATTAGGACGCAACAACTGCCGTTTTGTAACGCAATTGCCTGGAAAATATTTGTGTTCACTAAAAATGAAAAAGCCAAGACCCGTCAGCTAACGGGAATCGGCTTTTCTCTTCGCTGTATGGTTACGCGTTGACCTGTTTGATAAACTCTTTCATCAAAGCAGGCAGATCGTTCCAGGCGTGCCCGGAAATCAAGTTGCGATCTACATGGAAGCGCGTCTCGATGTACTTCGCTCCAGCCGCTTCAACCTCTGGACGGCAGGCAAAATATGCGGTCATCTCGCGTCCTTTGATTTCGTCTGCAATTACCGTAAGTGCCACACTCGCATGACACAAAATCATAATTGGTTTATCATGTTGGAAGAAATGACGGGCGATCCGGGCAAAATCTTTGTGCAGCCGGATATGCTCAGGGGCGCGTCCGCCGGGAATAATCAGGGCAGCGTACTCCTGCGGATCAATCTCTTCGAACGACGCATGTGCTTCGATCTGGTAGCCGCGTTTTTCCGTGAAAGTTTGCCAGTCTTCAAAATCGTGCACAACGGTATGAAGCACCTTCTTATCAGTTGGCGAGGCAATGGTCACTTCCAAGCCTTCCTCCAGGCAGCGATAATACGGATAGTAGGCTTCCAGCGCTTCCACTGCGTCGCCTGTCAGAATCAATACTTTTTTAGCCATGGCGGCTTCCACTCCTTTATTTATAAGCAATGAGGTTGTTGCGTATCAACAAGGCTTATTATACAGGCGTGCGCCAGCCAACATAAGAATGCACTTTTTTGTGCGGTAGTTACCAAAAGGATACTTATGGACAATGCTGTAGCAAAGGGAGAAAAACCATGCTTGATCTGAGAAAAGAAACGATGGAAAAAATCCGCAACGGCGATTTCACTTGCTCCAAGGAACTGACGCTGTCCATGTTCAGCGGGAAGTGGAAAGTCGTCATTTTATGGCACTTGGGCGTAGAAGGCCCGCATCGCTTCAGCGAGCTGCAACGCCTGTTTCCGAAAATTACGCATAAAATGCTGACGAGCCAGCTCAAGGAGCTGATCGAGGACGGGATCGTCCATCGCGAGGTTTATCCGGAAGTTCCGCCACGAGTGGAGTATTCCATGACCGAGCTGGGAATGACGCTGTTGCCGATCATCGAGCTAATGTACGAGTGGGGCGAAAAACGGATGGAGCAGTTGAAACTGGAATGGGGCGAGCAAACCACTCCTGCCTGCGAATGCCCGGTATCGCCCCAAAATAAAGAAGGATAGCACCCGACTGAGGCGCTATCCTTTTTGTTTACGGATTGACACTGTTTTTTGGCGGGGAAGCCAAATCTCGCAAAATGGCGACCTCTACCCGTCTGTTTTTTGCCCGGCCTTCCGCCGTCGTGTTCGGAGCTACCGGATGGTATTCGCCCATGCCAGTCGCGCTGAATTTCGTCGGGTTCAAGTTTGGGTTTTCCAGAAGCACCTTCAAAAAGTTGACGGAACGCTTGGCAGATAGATCCCAGTTGGACGGGAACTCCGCACGATGAATCGGCACGTTGTCCGTATGTCCGGTCACGGTCACTTTTTTCGGGTGAGGAACGAGCATCGCTGCCATTTCGGTAGCAAGCGTTCTCGCTTCCGGCTTCAGGACAGCGCTTCCCGAATCAAACAAGGCGTTGTCCAGGATCGTGATGAGAAGTCCTTCCTCGGTCAGCTTCGTCTGGAGCTTAAC